>NZ_CP194567.1:0-2475000 GCF_050941805.1 Micromonospora sp. KLBMP9576
GTGACCGGTACGACCGACCTTGCCGCGATGTGGGCGGCGACGACCGACGAACTCGCCGACGAGATCATCTCCGCGCAGCAGCGGGCCTACCTCCGGCTGACCCGCCTGCGGGCCATCGTCGAGGACACCGCGCTGCTCTCCGTTCCGGACGCCTTCACCCGGGACGTCATCGAGTCCCGGCTGCGCCCGGCGATCACGGAGGCGCTCACCCGCCGACTGGGCCGGCCGATCCAGGTGGCGGTGACCGTGCGTGCGCCCGAGGGCGGCTCCGGCCGCCCGGCGGGCACCGTCTACCGCAGCGGCCCCGAGGCCGGGCCGGTCGAGCACGACGCTGGGCCGCTCGGCTACCCGGACGTTCCTGCGGGCTACGACGGCCCGGCCGGGCAGCGCGACGACGCGGCGCTCGACGCCGGGCAGTCGCCGCTCATCCCCGAGCAGGCCCACCCGCAGCGGCGACAGCAGCACGACGCGTCGCCGGGCGACGACGGGCACCGGCCGGGCGATCGCGACGGGCAGGAGGCCCTGTTCAGCACGGCCTTCGCCGAGCCGCCGCGCGCCGACCGCCCGGTGCGGGGCCGGCAGCCGCTCGACCAGCGCGGCTACGACGAGCGGGCCGCCCGGCTGGACCAGCCGGGCACCGACACCCGGGGCTACGAGCCCCGTTACCGCGAGGACGCCGCGTCCCCCCGGGACCAGCACGTGATCCGGGCCCTGCCCCGCGACACCGGCACCGACAGCGGGCCGGGGCGCGGTGGCGGGGATCACCGGCCCGGTGGCCGCGACGACCGTCGGCCGCCCGGTGCGGACGGCGGCGGCAACCGGCTCAACCCGAAGTACATGTTCGAGACGTTCGTCATCGGCTCGTCCAACCGCTTCGCCCACGCGGCGAGCGTCGCGGTCGCGGAGTCGCCGGCGAAGGCGTACAACCCGCTGTTCATCTACGGCAGCTCGGGGCTGGGCAAGACGCACCTGCTGCACGCCATCGGGCACTACGCCACGACACTGGGCAACGCGCGCTCGGTCCGGTACGTCTCGACCGAGGAATTCACCAACGACTTCATCAACTCCCTACGCGACGACAAGACCAGCGCGTTCCAGCGGCGCTACCGCGACGTCGACATCCTGCTGATCGACGACATCCAGTTCCTGGAGAACCGCGAGCGCACGCAGGAGGAGTTCTTCCACACCTTCAACACCCTGCACAACGCCAACAAGCAGATCGTGATCACCTCCGACCGGTCCCCGAAGCAGCTCGCGACCCTGGAGGACCGGCTGCGTACCCGCTTCGAGTGGGGGCTGCTGGCCGACATCCAGCCGCCCGACCTGGAGACCCGGATCGCGATCCTGCAGAAGAAGGCGGCGCAGGAGCGGCTCTACGCCCCGCCGGACGTGCTGGAGTTCATCGCCTCCCGGGTGTCGAACTCGATCCGGGAGTTGGAGGGCGCGCTGATCCGGGTGACGGCGTTCGCCAGCCTGACCCGGTCCACGGTCGAGTTGTCGCTGGCGGAGGAGGTGCTGCGGGACTTCATTCCGGACGGCACCGGGCCGGAGATCACCGCGGACCAGATCATGGTCTCCACCGCCGACTACTTCGGGGTGAGCCTGGAGGACCTGCGGGGTCACTCCCGCTCCCGGGTGCTGGTCAACGCCCGCCAGGTCGCCATGTACCTGTGCCGGGAGCTGACCGACCTCTCGCTGCCCCGGATCGGGCAGGCCTTCGGCGGGCGCGACCACACCACGGTCATGCACGCCGACCGCAAGATCCGCCAGCAGATGGCCGAGCGCCGCTCGCTCTACAACCAGATCGCGGAGCTGACCAACCGGATCAAGCAGAACACCTGAGTCGTACGCCGCCGACCGTGGCGGACAGGGGTGCCCGACGCGCCCGGCCGGACCACCGGCCGGGCGCTTTTTCGTGCTCCGCGCGCGGCTGTCGGCATGGCGTGCGCCACAGCGGCCGACCCGTTTCCGGCCGGCGACCCGATCGTTGTCCACATCCCTTCGTCCACAGCCTGTGGACAACTACCGTCCGCCCACGCCCCGGTTACCCACAGGTTGTGGAAAAACCCTGGGGACAAGCCTGTGGACGCCTGTGGATGGCTGTGGACGACCGGTCCGGTTGTCCACAGCCGACGGTGGGCCTGTGGGAAACCTGTTGAAGGTTCTGGGGATGACGCCACCTGAACGGCCTTCGGCTATCCACAGCGCTGGGGAGAAAGTAGGTGGACAACCTGTGGATAACCGGTGGACGGCGGTGGACAACCTGGGGGCCGCCGAGGGCCTGTGGACCAACCCCGGGGTTATACCCCACGTCATCCACAGGTAACCCACCGGTGGATAACGTGGCTGAGCTGCCCAAACGCGGGTTTTCCACAGTTTGCACAGGTGCTACGAAGATGACGGGTTATCTCTTCTAAGAGAACAAAAACCAATCATCACCGTTGGGCTTTCTGTGGATGGGGCCAGATGCTGCCGTCGGCGGTCGCCCGGGCACCTGGATCCACGGGGTCGGACGCACAGCCGATGCCCGCGCGCCCTAAGGTGCGATGGGTACCCGCACGGACAGGCGGGTCGGTGGGCAGCGGTCGGCATGAGAGAGTTGTTGCTGACGTCGACGCGGAGGCATTGATGAAGTTCCGAGTGGAGCGCGACGCGCTCGCTGAGGCCGTGGCCTGGACCGCGAAGAGCCTGCCCAACCGGCCGTCCGTACCGGTGCTCGCCGGCGCCATGCTGCGGGTCACCGACGGCAACCTGCAGGTCTCCGGCTTCGACTACGAGGTTTCCAGCCAGGTCACCGTCGAGGTGCAGGGCGACGCCGACGGCGCCGCCCTGGTCTCGGGGCGACTGCTGGCCGAGATCACCAAGGCGTTGCCCGCCAAACCGGTCGACATCGCCGCCGTCGGTTCCCACCTGGAACTGGTCTGCGGCAGCGCCCGCTTCACCCTGCCGACCATGCCGGTCGAGGACTACCCGGCTCTGCCGGACATGCCGGAGAGCACCGGCACCGTCGACGCCGCCGCCTTCGCCTCGGCGGTCGCCCAAGTCGCCATCGCCGCGGGCCGCGACGAGACGCTGCCGATGATGACCGGCGTACGCATCGAGCTCTCCGGTGGCACGCTGGCCATGCTCGCGACCGACCGCTACCGGCTGGCCCTGCGCGAGATGCAGTGGAACCCGGACGACCCCGAGGTGAGCATCAACGCCCTCGTGCCGGCCCGCACCCTCAACGACACGGCCAAGGCCCTGGGCCCGATCGGTGGCCAGGTCACGATGGCGCTCTCCCAGGGCAAGGCCGGCGAGGGGATGATCGGCTTCGCCGGTGGCACCCGGCGCACCACCAGCCGGCTGCTCGACGGGGCGAACTACCCGCCGGTGCGCTCGCTCTTCCCGGCCACCCACAACGCCGAGGCCCGGGTGGCGGTCAGCACCCTGATCGAGGTCGTCAAGCGCGTCGCCCTGGTCGCCGAGCGCACGACCCCGGTGCTGCTCAGCTTCAGCACCGACGGTCTGGTGGTCGAGGCCGGCGGCACCGAGGAGGCACGGGCCAGCGAGGCGATGGAGGCCACCTTCACGGGTGACCCGCTGACCGTCGGCTTCAACCCCCAGTACCTGATCGACGGCCTCACCAACCTGGGTGCCCAGTTTGCCGTGCTCTCGTTCGTCGACGCCTTCAAGCCCGCGGTGATCTCACCCGCCGGCGAGGATGGCGAGGTCATCCCCGGGTACCGGTACCTCATCATGCCGATCCGCGTCTCGCGCTGATCGCACCCGAGAAGACCCTGACGCACGGAGGTAGGAACACATGCAGCTCGGCCTGGTAGGGCTCGGCCGGATGGGCGGCAACATGCGCGAGCGGTTGCGCGCTGCCGGCCACGAGGTGGTCGGCTTCGACCACAACGCGGAGCTGAGTGACGTCGCGACCCTGGCGGAGCTGGCGGAGAAGCTGGAGTCGCCCCGCGCGATCTGGGTGATGGTCCCCGCCGGCGTCACCGACGCGACCATCGACGAGCTCGCGGGCTTCCTCGGCGCGGACGACATCATCATCGACGGCGGCAACTCCCGGTTCAGCGACGACGCGCCCCGCGCCGAGCGGCTGAACGAGCGCGGCATCGGCTACCTCGACGCCGGTGTCTCGGGTGGCGTCTGGGGCCGGCAGAACGGCTACGCGCTGATGGTCGGCGGCGCCCAGGAGCACGTCGACCGGCTCATGCCGATCTTCGAGTCGCTCAAGCCGGAGGGCGAGTTCGGCTTCGTGCACGCCGGGCCGGTCGGTGCCGGGCACTACGCCAAGATGGTGCACAACGGCATCGAGTACGGCCTGATGCACGCGTACGCCGAGGGCTACGAGCTGATGGCCAAGTCGGAGCTGGTGACCAACGTGCCGGGGGTGTTCAAGTCCTGGCGTGAGGGCACCGTGGTCCGCTCGTGGCTGCTCGACCTGCTCGACCGGGCCCTCGACGAGGACCCGGAGCTGGCGGAGCTGAGCGGCTACACGGAGGACACCGGCGAGGGCCGGTGGACGGTCGACGAGGCGGTCCGGCTGGCCGTGCCGCTGAACGTGATCACCGCCTCGCTCTTTGCCCGCTTCGCCTCCCGGCAGGACGACTCGCCGGCCATGAAGGCCGTCGCCGCCCTGCGTCAGCAGTTCGGCGGGCACGCCGTCCACAAGCGCTGACCGGAATACACGCACCCGTGTACGTTCGCCGGCTCGAACTGGTCGACTTCCGCTCGTACGAGCGGGTCGGCGTGGACCTGGAGCCGGGGGCGAACGTGCTGACCGGCGCCAACGGCGTCGGCAAGACGAACCTGGTCGAGGCGCTGGGCTACGTGGCGACCCTGGATTCGCACCGGGTCGCCACGGACGCCCCCCTCGTCCGGATGGGTGCCTCCTCGGCCGTGATCCGCTGCGTGGTCGTGCACGAGGGGCGGGAGCTGCTGATCGAGTTGGAGATCGTCCCGGGCAAGGCCAACCGGGCGCGGCTCGGACGGTCGCCGGCCCGTCGCGCGCGGGACGTGCTCGGCGCGCTGCGGCTCGTGCTGTTCGCCCCGGAGGACCTGGAACTCATCCGGGGCGACCCGGGCGAGCGGCGGCGCTACCTCGACGACCTGCTGGTCAGCCGCCAGCCCCGGTTCGCCGGGGTACGGGCCGACTACGAGCGGGTGGTGAAGCAGCGCAACGCGTTGCTGCGCACCGCGTACCTGGCCCGCAAGACGGGCGGGTCGCGGGGCGGGGACCTGTCGACCCTGGCGGTCTGGGACACGCACCTGGCCCGACACGGCGCGGAACTGCTCGCCGGTCGCCTCGAGCTGGTCGCCGCGCTGGGGCCGCACGTGACGAAGGCGTACGACGCGGTGGCGGCGGGCCGGGGGGCCGCCGGGATCGCGTACCGGCCGTCGGTGGAGCTGGCGGAGCCCACCACCGACCGGGAGGCGCTGGCGGCGGCGTTGACCGCCGCGCTGGCCGACTCCCGTACCGCCGAGGTCGAGCGGGGCACCACCCTGGTCGGCCCGCACCGCGACGAGCTCGCGTTGACGCTGGGCCCGCTGCCCGCGAAGGGGTACGCCAGCCACGGCGAGTGCTGGTCGTACGCCCTGGCTCTGCGGCTGGCCGGTTACGACCTGTTGCGCTCCGACGGCATCGAACCGGTGCTGGTGCTCGACGACGTCTTCGCCGAGTTGGACGCCGGGCGGCGGGAGCGGCTGGCGGAGCTGGTCGGCGGGGCGAGCCAGGTGCTGGTGACGTGCGCGGTCGACGAGGACGTGCCAGCGTCCCTGCGCGGCGCCCGGTACGACGTGGGCTCAGGGGCGGTGCGCCGTGCCGGATGAGCAGCTTCCGCCGGCCCGACTCGGCCCGCGACGAGGGGCCGGGGCGAGGGGCGGGGACTCCGGCGCCGCAGCCAATGACGGTGCGGCGGCCGGTGACGGTGCGGCGGCCGACGGAGCGGCGGGGAGCGGTGCCGCGGCCGGACCGGAGCTGGCCCGGGCGGTGCTGGACGCGGCGAGGGCCCGCCGGGAGTCCGCGGCCCGCACCCGCCGACGTGGCCCCGGTGGCGGCGACGGCGAGGGCGGCCAGCAGCGGCGCCTGCGGGGTTACTCCGGCCCGGGGCCGGACCCGCGCGATCCGCAGCTGCTCGGCGCGGTGTTGAACCGGCTCGTCAAGGCGCGCGGCTGGCAGCAGCCGGCCGCCGAGGCGACGGTGTTCGGCGCCTGGGAGCGGGTGGTCGGCGCGGAGGTGGCCCAGCACAGCCGGCCGGTCAAGCTGGAGGACGGCGAGCTGACCGTGGAGGCCCGCTCGACGGCGTGGGCCACCCAGTTGCGGCTGCTGGCCGGCTCGCTGCTGAAGCAGATCGCCAGCGAGGTGGGTCACAACGTGGTGCGCAAGCTGCACATCCACGGGCCCGCCGCGCCGTCCTGGTCGAAGGGCCCGCGCCGGGTCCGGGGGCGCGGCCCCCGGGACACCTACGGCTGACGGTCACTGCCCGCCGCGCCGGGCCTCCCGCTCGGCGCGCTTGCGTTCGCGCTGCTCGCGGCTCCACTGCTTGCGTCGTTCCAGGTCCTGCTTCCACGCCTCGCGGGCCTGGACCGAGCCGCCCTGCACGGCGCCCTGCACCTCGGGTGGGCCCGCGAGGCGCCGGAAGGCCCAGGCCATCAGGCGTCCGCCCTCACCGGGGGCCTTCGAAGTCGGCTTGTCCTCGCTCATCGCCCAGCCTTTCCGTCGGTGGCCCAAACGTACCGCCAGCCTTGGGGGACTCAGGCGTCGGCGTAGACGGCGAAGCCGCGGTCGGCGCAGCGGCGGTAGAAGGCGGCGAGCACGGCCAGTTCGGCGCAGGTGAAGTTCCACTGCGGCGGCTCCCCGCTCTCGTCGCGCAGCGCCTCCAGCCGGTTGTCGAGCCAGCGCAACTGCTGCTCGGCCAGCCGCCCGTCGGCGAGCAGCGACCGCAGCACCTGGCTCACCGAGTCGAAGGTGATCGCCTCGCCGTGCGGGCGGTGGCCCGTCACGAACCGCTCGATGCCGCCGGCGACCCAGGCGCAGCCGTCGGGGTCGATCACCGGGTCCTCGTCCTCGGCGGCCGCGTCGGTGGCGTAGAGCACACCCTCCAGGCCGAGCAGCAGGTCCACCAGCTCCGTGTAGGCGGTAGCCCGCACGGTGCCGGTCTTGGCGATCAGCTCGGCGAGCGCCGCGGTGGGCGCCGAGATGCGGGGCATGTCGACGATGTCGCCGAAGTCGACGAACTCGGCCGGTGCGACCGGATCGTAGAAGCGGCCGGTCCGCGGCCACTGCACCGCGACGTTGTCCAGCCCCATCTTGTGTCACCTCTCCGAGAGCACGGGTAGTTCGTATCGGCTCGATCGTCCGGTTCCGGCCGGAAAAGATCAAGGCCGGACGGTCGGCGCGGCGGGTGGTGTTTCCGACCGGCCGACCGACACCGATCGTCGGGCGGCGCCGCCCTCGATCGCCCCCTTGCGTGTAGGGGGAGTCGCGGGCGGCGCGGTTCGGCCGGCTACGTCGGTCTCAGCCGGCCCGCAAGGGTGCCGAGTGGTGTTTCTGTCGTCCGCGCACAGTAAGATTGACCCCGAGACGAAGACCCGGTGCGGAGCGACGAGACACGGGGCCCGGAGCGGGGCCCGCCATCATTGTCCACCTCGGGTCGAGCCGATCGCGATCCGCGGGCAACCGCGGCGACCGGCGCGTTCGACCCGTACCCCGGAAGTCCTGTCCGGGGTCGGTCCGCGCGTCGACGTCGCGTCCTGTCCGCCGAACCCGCGCCCGACGCGCCACCAGGCGCGTACGGCGCGAGAAAGTGGCCGAGGGTGGCAGCGCAGGACAAGCAGGATTACGACGCCGGGTCGATCACCGTTCTCGAGGGGCTGGAGGCGGTCCGGAAGCGCCCCGGTATGTACATCGGGTCGACCGGCGAACGCGGCCTGCACCACCTCGTGTGGGAGGTCGTCGACAACGCGGTGGACGAGGCGCTGGCCGGCCACTGCGACACCATCGACGTGGTGCTGCTGGCCGACGGCGGGGTCCAGGTCACCGACAACGGCCGGGGCTTCCCGGTCGACCTGCACCCGAAGCTGAAGAAGCCGGGTGTCGAGGTGGCGCTGACCGTGCTGCACGCGGGCGGCAAGTTCGACGGCAAGTCGTACGCGGTCTCCGGCGGCCTGCACGGCGTCGGCGTCTCCGTGGTGAACGCGCTCTCCTCCCGGATGGCGGTGGAGATCCACAAGTCGGGGTTCGTCTGGCGCCAGCAATACCACAACTCCAAGCCGGGCACCCTTGAGAAGGGCGAGACGACCGACCGGACGGGCTCCGCGGTCTCCTTCTGGCCCGACCCGGAGGTCTTCGAGACCGTCGATTTCGACTTCCAGACCATCTACCGGCGCATCCAGGAGATGGCCTTCCTCAACCGTGGCCTCACCATCCACCTGCTCGACGAGCGGGTGGCGGAGGACGAGGAGGGCAAGCCGCGCGAGGTCACCTTCTGCTACCGGGGCGGCATCGCCGACTTCGTCCGGCACCTCAACGCCTCCAAGTCCCCGATGCACAAGACGGTGGTCGAGTTCGGGGCCGAGGAGGAGGGCATGTCGGTCGAGATCGCCATGCAGTGGAACGAGTCGTACGGCGAGTCGGTCTACACCTTCGCCAACACGATCAACACCCACGAGGGCGGCACCCACGAGGAGGGCTTCCGGGCCGCGTTGACGACCGTCGTCAACCGCTACGGCGCCGACAAGAAGCTGCTCAAGGGCGACGAGAAGCTTTCCGGCGAGGACATCCGCGAGGGCCTGGCCGCGATCATCTCGGTCAAGCTGGCCAACCCGCAGTTCGAGGGCCAGACCAAGACGAAGCTGGGCAACACCCCCGTCAAGAGCTTCGTGCAGCGGGTCTGCAACGAGTGGCTGGTCGACTGGTTCGACCGCAACCCGGCCGAAGCGAAGATCATCATCCAGAAGGCGTCCCAGGCCGCCCGGGCCCGGATCGCCGCGCAGCAGGCGCGCAAGCTGGCCCGGCGCAAGTCGCTGCTGGAGTCGGGCTCCATGCCGGGCAAGCTGGCCGACTGCCAGTCGACCGACCCGCGTGAGTCCGAGGTCTTCATCGTCGAGGGCGACTCGGCCGGCGGCTCGGCCAAGCAGGGTCGCGACCCGCGGACCCAGGCGATCCTGCCGATCCGAGGCAAGATCCTCAACGTGGAGAAGGCCCGGATCGACCGGGTGCTCAAGAACAACGAGGTCCAGGCGCTGATCACCGCGCTGGGCACCGGCATCCACGACGACTTCGACATCGAGAAGCTGCGCTACCACAAGACGGTGCTGATGGCCGACGCCGACGTGGACGGCCAGCACATCCAGACGCTGCTGCTCACGCTGCTCTTCCGCTTCATGCGTCCGCTGGTCGAGCTGGGGCACGTCTACCTGGCCGCCCCGCCGCTCTACAAGATCAAGTGGAACAAGAAGGGCGATGACGCGCAGTACGCGTACTCGGACCGCGAGCGGGACGGCCTGATCGCGCTGCGTCAGCAGAAGAAGCCGAACGCGAAGCCGGACGACATCCAGCGCTTCAAGGGCCTCGGCGAGATGAACTACCCCGAACTGTGGGAGACCACGATGAACCCGGCGACGCGTACGCTGCGTCAGGTCACGCTCGACGACGCGGCCACCGCCGACGAGTTGTTCACCGTGCTGATGGGTGAGGACGTGGAGGCGCGCCGCTCGTTCATCCAGCGCAACGCCAAGGACGTCCGGTTCCTGGACATCTGACGGGCCTCGGCGGGCCGGCCGGTCGTCCACCGGTCGGGCCGCCGATCCACAGAGTTATCCACAGCATGGCCGGTATCCACAGCCGTTATCCACAGCACGAAAACGACTCTGAGTCTGATAAGGGTTAACAGTGACCGATATTCCCGAGTCCACACCGAACGAGCCCGAGGCCCCCGAGGCCCCCGAGACCCTCGCCGCCGTCGTCGCGCACGACCGCGTCGAACCGGTCGGGCTCGAGGTGGAGATGCAGCGCTCCTACCTCGACTACGCGATGAGCGTCATCGTCGGGCGGGCGCTGCCGGACGTCCGGGACGGGCTGAAGCCGGTCCACCGCAAGATCCTCTACGCCATGTTCGACTCCGGCTACCGGCCGGACCGGGGCTACGTCAAGTGCTCCCGCGTGGTCGGCGACGTGATGGGCCAGTTCCACCCGCACGGCGACTCGGCGATCTACGACGCGCTGGTCCGGATGGCGCAGCCCTGGTCGCTGCGCTACCCGCTGGTCGACGGCAACGGCAACTTCGGCTCGCCCGGCAACGACCCCGCCGCCGCGATGAGATACACCGAGTGCAAGCTCGACCCGCTGGCGATGGAGATGCTGCGGGACATCGACGAGGACACCGTCGACCTCCAGGACAACTACGACGGCCGGGCCAAGGAGCCCACCATCCTGCCGTCGCGGATTCCCAACCTGCTGGTCAACGGCTCCGAGGGTATCGCGGTCGGCATGGCCACCAAGATCCCGCCGCACAACCTGCGCGAGATCGGCGCGGCCGTGCAGTGGTGCCTGGAGCACCCGGAGGAGGACGAGGCCACCACCCTCGACGCCCTGATGGGGATCGTCAAGGGGCCGGACTTCCCGACCTACGGCCTGATCGTGGGCACCCAGGCGATCCAGGACGCGTACCGCACCGGGCGCGGTTCGATCCGGATGCGCGCCGTGGTGGAGGTCGAGGAGGACAAGCGGGGCCGCCCCTGCCTGGTGGTCAGCGAGCTGCCCTACCAGGTCAACCCGGACAACCTCGCCGAGCGGATCGCCGAGCTGATCAAGGAGGGCAAGCTCGCCGGCATCGCCGACATCCGGGACGAGTCCTCCGGGCGTACCGGCATGCGGATCGTGCTCGTGCTCAAGCGCGACGCGGTCGCCAAGGTGGTCCTGAACAACCTCTACAAGCACACCCAGCTCCAGGAGACCTTCGGCGCCAACATGCTGGCGCTGGTCGACGGGGTGCCGCGCACGCTCAACCTGGCCCAGTTCATCCGCTACTACGTCGAGCACCAGATCGACGTGATCCGCCGGCGGACGGCGTTCCGACTGCGCAAGGCCGAGGAGCGGGCGCACATCCTGCGCGGGCTGTCCAAGGCGTTGGACGCCCTCGACGAGGTGATCGCCCTGATCCGGCGCTCGCCCACGGTGGAGGACGCCCGGCAGGGCCTGATCCGGCTGCTCGAGATCGACGAGATCCAGGCGACCGCGATCCTCGACATGCAGCTGCGCCGGCTCGCCGCCCTGGAGCGGCAGCGGATCCTCGACGACCTCGGCAAGCTGGAGGTGGAGATCGCCGACCTCAAGGACATCCTCGCCAAGCCGGAGCGGCAGCGCAGGATCGTCTCCGAGGAGCTGGGCGAGATCATCGCCAAGTGGGGCGACGAGCGCCGCACCAAGATCATGCCGTTCGAGGGCGAGGTCTCCATGGAGGACCTCATCGCCCGCGAGGACGTGGTGGTGACCATCACCCGTACGGGCTACGCCAAGCGGACCAAGGTGGATCTCTACCGGTCCCAGCGGCGCGGCGGCAAGGGTGTCAGCGGGGCGACTCTCCGGCAGGACGACATCGTCAGCCACTTCTTCGTATGCTCGACGCACGACTGGATGCTCTTCTTCACCAACAAGGGCCGCGTCTATCGGGCCAAGGCGTACGAGCTTCCCGAGGCCAGTAGGGTGGCCAAGGGCCAGCACGTGGCCAACCTGCTCGCGTTCCAGCCCGACGAGCAGATCGCGCAGATCATCGAGATTCCGAACTACCAGGTGGCCCCCTACCTGGTACTTGCCACGAAGAACGGCCTGGTGAAGAAGACTCGGCTTGAGGAGTTCGACTCCCCCCGGTCCGGCGGCATCATCGCGATCAACCTGCGCGACGAGGACGAGCTGGTCGGGGCGGCGCTCGTCGCCCCCTCCGACGACCTGCTGCTGGTGTCGAAGAACGCCCAGGCGATCCGGTTCAACGCGAGCGACGAGGCGCTGCGCCCGATGGGGCGGGCGACCTCGGGCGTGATCGGGATGCGCTTCAGCGAGGACGACGTCCTGCTGGCCATGGAGGTGGTCCGCGAGGGCCTGGACGTCCTCGTGGCCACGAACGGAGGGTTCGCGAAACGCACCCCGATCGAGGAATACCCCGTGCAGGGCCGGGGAGGTAAGGGCGTGCTGACCGCGAAGATCACCGAGCGGCGCGGTGGTCTGGTCGGCGCGGTGGTGATCGACCAGGACGACGAGTTGTTCGCGATCACCAGCAACGGTGGTGTCATCCGGACTCCGGTGAAGCCTGTACGCCGTACACGTGACCGGAACACAATGGGGGTCAAGCTGATGGACCTTCCGGACGGCGTGACTATCGTGGCGATTGCTCGCAATGCCGACGAGCCTGACGAACAGGACTAGTTGAATGACGGAGACACAGGCGAAGTCGGGGAACACGGGACCCTCGGCCACCCCGGTCGACGAGGAGGCCGCGAAGAGTGGCACACCAGCGACCGGCCGCGCGGCCGTGGGCCGGGCAACCGTCCCCGCCGACGCGCCTGCCCCGAAATTCACCCGGGCTCCCGGAATGACACCGCCTCCGGACAAGCCCTCCGAGGACGGGGACGCCGCTGCCAAGAGCGAAGCGGTGGGGGCCGACAAGCCGACCCCCACCGCCAAGCCGGCCGCCGCCGCACCGACGACGACACAGCCGCTGAAGGTCGGTGCCGGCCACCCGACCGGCATGACCGGGACACAGCCGCGGGTCACGGGCGCCACCGGCACCCAGCCCCGCGTCACCGGTGCCGCGAAGCCGCAGCCGGACGGTGCCGGTCCCGGCGGCCTGGGTCGCCCGGCCAACGGGGGCGGGCTGCCGCCGGGCGTCAGCGGCGCCTCCGCCGTCGGGGCGGCACGCGTCGGTGACGCGGTACGCGCCGCGCGTACGTCGGTCAGTTCCGCCGCGTCGCGCGGGCCCCGCCGGGCCCGGCTGAACCTCAAGCGGATCGACCCCTGGTCGGTCATGAAGTTCGCGTTCGCGGTCTCGGTGGTGCTCTTCATCGTCGTGGTGGTGGCCACCTCGGTGCTCTACCTGGCCCTCGACGCGATGGGCGTGTTCACCAGCGTCAACGACAGCCTGACCGACCTGGTCAGCGCCGGCGGTGGCCAGAGCGCCAACGGCTTCCAGATCACCGCCAAGGGCGTGATCCTCAGCTCGGCGCTGATCGGCCTGGTCAACGTCGTGCTGTTCACGGCGCTCGCCACGCTCGGGGCGTTCGTCTACAACGTCTGCGCCGACCTGGTCGGCGGCATCGAGCTGACGCTCGCAGAGCGCGACTGAACCACCCCGGAAGCCGGGGCACCGCCGAACGCGGTGCCCCGGCTTCCGTCCGCTCCGGGTCTGTTTCCGGGCCCCGGCCACGTCGCACCGCCACCCGGAGGGCGCTCCGGATGCCGGGGAGAGCGCCGTAATCGACTGGGTCGGCCGCGCGGCCTCCGGTAGGTTCGGAGTGGCGGCGACGGCCCGGATGACCCGGCCGACCCCCGATTTGGGGCCGGACGAACGGATGGGTTAACCTTGCTCGTCGCTACACGGGGCTATAGCTCAGTCGGTTAGAGCGCAGAGCTGATAACTCTGAGGTCGCTGGTTCGATTCCAGCTAGCCCCACCGCACAGTCGTCCGACGGCAGTCGAGCACGAGGGGTAGGCCCCATGTTCAAGAAGCTTCTCATCCTGGCCGGTGTCGTCGGGGTGGCAGCCGTGGTGGCCAGGAAGGTCAAGGCCTCCAACGACGAGCGCGCCCTGTGGCACGAGGCGACCACCTCGCCCGACCTGCGCTGATCTTCCTCCCGACACCGGCGGCAACACGTCCGCCCCGGGGGCCCTAGCTCAACTGGCAGAGCACTGCCTTTGCAAGGCAGGGGTTAGGGGTTCGAGTCCCCTGGGCTCCACCAATATCGCCTCTGATCAGGCGATTCCTCATCGCAAGATCAACGGGCGCATGCCGAGCGTAGGTCATTCTTGATCTTGCGGCCGGATGGTCGCACTGTTGGCAGGTTCCGCCGCGGCGCTCAGGGCCGAGCCGATGACGCCGCTGGGCCGTTTCTCTCGCTTCGGCAGCCAGTGCACGTACGTCTCCAACGTGACGCGCAACGTCCTGTGCCGGAGCAGACGCCGCACCTCCCGCGGCTCGACGTGATTGGTGATCAGCGTCGTGGCGACGAGGTGCCGCAGTGCGTGAAAACCGCCGTGCTTCTTGCGCCTCGCCGCACTTGTGGAAGGTGAACTGCTACGGGCGGTCGACTGGCTTTCCGTCACGGCGATACAGGCGGGCCAGCACACCTGTGTCGCGGAGCTCGACAGCGTCGATCAGCTCCGCTCCCCACACGCAGAGAGTGGCCTCCCAGGGGTGCCCGAACGTGCCGAAGCGCAGGTCTCCGCTGGCGAAGATGTGATAGTCGCCGTTCGGGAAGACCTCTACCGGCCACATGTCCGTGCGCGAATCACGCTCAACGCGATGCGGCCAGCAGCGGTACGCCGGATGCTGCCAGTCCAGGGCGTACACCCAGTCGTCCTCGGCCACGCAATCCTGCAGAGCGCCCATAACCAGCCGGTTGAGCCTGTCTTCGTCGACCGCGAAGCGCCGCAGCCCGGACCGCCATCGCTCAGCGAAGTCGTGTCGGCTGATTGCGAGATCCCAGGTCAGCGACGGGGCAGGCTCGATGATGGCGGGCCACTGCGAGGCGTCCATACTGGCCCGGAACTTGAAGCGCTCGTCGAAGCGGTCCCAAACCTGGTCGTACTCGGCTCTGTTGAGATGCTGCCAGCCGGTCACGGGTGTCGTCACCGGTAGATCCTCTCCAGACCGGCCGCAGCAGTCGAGTGACGTACCTTGCCACGGGCAGCCTGATCGTGCCCGGCCCGACGAGGCATCGGGCCGGGCGCGTCGAGTGCTCTATGCGACGAAGCGGGAACGGCGTCGGCGTCCGATCAGGTAGCCCGTGCCGCCGAGGAGCAGCAGCACAGCGCCGATGCCGGCCGCGGTGGCGGTCTCGGCACCGGTCACGGGCAGCCCGCCGCCCTCGCCGCCGGGGGCGCCCAGGCTGGTGGAGGGGGCAGGGGGCGGTGCACCGGTCGTGGTGGCGCTGGGCGTGGCGGTCGGTGCCGGTGTGGGCTGGGTGCTCCCACCTTCTGCGGCTGAAGATCAAAACATGAAGACCTTTTGCACGTCCGCCTTGAGGAATGCGCGGAGATCATCCTCGGTGCCGTCCAGCCGCTCCTGCATCATGCGGGCAGAGCAACGAAGGTGGGATGACTGTACATCCGTGATCTGATGTTCTTTGACAGGGCACAGGGTCGATTCGACACCGCGGTCAGAAAGGCGGCCATCCCCGGCGGTATCGCATGTGGATCTTGGTTTATAGCTCGACGCGGAGAGCAAGTTGCCCTGATCTGATGTTCTTGAGGCAGGGGCCAGACGCCGTTGCCCACCGACCCACACATCGCGCCCGCGCCCCGGCCGGATATCCGGCCGGGGCGCTTCCGTCGCCTGCGCCACCCCTACGCGGGGGAGGTTCAGTAGTCGATGTTGATGGCGGAGATCTGGCGGGTGCCGTTCCAGACGATTGCGGGGCCGGCGAAGCGAGAGCTGGGGTAGGTCAACGCCGCCTTGTGCGGAGGGCTGTTGAACCAGCCCTCGATCATCTGCTCGGGTGAGGATCTTCCCCCGGACGCGTGTAGGACCTCGTGGCCGCAGTGCTCGAAGGTGCCCGCGTTCAGGTTCTGTTTCACGCAGGATTCCGCGGCGCGTTGCTGCGTGGTGCCCAGCTTGACCTCGGGCAGCCCCAGCGCGCGGCGTCGCTCGTTGAGCAGCACCAGCAGACGCTGTTCCGTGGCGGAGACGCCGGTGGACGTGCTGGCGGACTTGCTCGGGGACCCGGTGGCGGACTTGGTCGGGGTCGGGCTCGGGGACTTGGTCGTGGTCCTCGGCGACCTGGTGGGGGTGGGGCTCGAGCGGGCGGGGGTCGGGGACGCCTCGACCGCCGAGGGGGAGGGCGACGCGAGCGCGGATTCGGCCGTCTCGGCGGCGGGGGTGGTGATCGCGGTCGAGGGCTGCGCTCCGCTCGCGCTCGTCGCCTGCTGGCCCGGTCCGGCCCGGTAGCCGGCGAGCGCGAGGCTTCCCCCGCCGACCACGGCCACGGCCGCGATGATGCCGACCAGGGCCTTGGGCAGGGACAGGACCGCGACGCGGGCCTGCTGCAACACCCCGGTGGTCTTCGCGTACGCCCCCGTCGGTGCGACGGCCCACGCAGCATCGGTGGCGGCGCGCACCTGGCGCGTGACGTGCCCGGCGAGGCCGACCGGGAGCGGCGTGAGCGCCAGGCCGGCCAGCAGCCGCTCGGCCGGAACCAGATCCGACGTGACGTGCGGGCAGTGCGGACAGGTCCGGATGTGCCGCGCCAACCGCTTGCGCCACACCGGCGCCGGCCGGCCATCCCAGTCGGCGGCCGTGTCGAGCAGGCCGGCGCAGCCGGGCCGGGCGACGAGGGCCCGCACCACCAGCCGGGCGGTGTCCAACTGCGCCTTCATCCGGGCCACGCGGACGGTCACGTGGTGCGGGTTCAGCTGCACGGCATCGGCCAGGTCGGCGCGGGAGAGATGACCGGCCTCGACCAGCCACCACAGGGACAGCAGGTGGCGGTGGTCGTCGTCCAGCCAGCGCGTGGCCAGGGCGACCTCCCGCCGCTGGTCGGACAGGCCGAGCCGGGTCAGGGTCAGGTCCGCGAAGTCGGAACCCGGATCGACCAGATGGTCGATGTCCTCCGGCGGTGCGGGTGTGGTGTGCCGGTGCCGTTGGTAGGCACGGACCTCGTTCATGGTGACGGCCACCAGCCAAGACCGGAAGAGCCGCGGATCGCGTACGCCCGCCAGCCCGCGCACGACGCTCAACATCGTTTCCTGCACCACGTCGTCGACATCCGCCGACCGGTTCAGTGCCCGGCCCACGATGTTGTACACCAGTGGCAGATAGTGCGAGACCAGCTCGTCCGTCGCCGCCTGGTCGCCGCGGCGTGCCGCGTCCACCACCGCCGACATGTCGGTCCTGTTCGGGTACGCGTGATCGGCCACGCTCACAACCTCGCCTTCACGAGACATCCTCGTACACCGTGGAGACTGGCGAACACCCGTCCAGGTCACACAAACTCACGGGCACCACGTGGCCGAGAGGCTCGAAGCCGGTGCGGGACGGTCCCGCCGTGCGGGCCATCGTCGAGCCAGGAGGCGGATGGCCGGGTGCCGGGCGGCCACCGCCGGCAGGCCGAACCGACCAGCGACAGCAGGATCAGTCGGTGATCGCGAGAGCCAGCAGGCCCTGGTCCAGCCCCACCAGCAGGGTGTCACCGACGGTGCGGCAGGCGAGCGCCGGATGGTAGACGGGGATCGTGCGCACCAGCCGTCCGGTGAGCAGATCCCAGATCCGCACCGTACGGTCCCGGCTGGTCGAGGCGAGCATGGTGCGACCGCCGACGGTCACCAGGCTCAGCCCGGTCACCGGCCCGCAGTGCCCGGTGAACCACCGCAACGGCTGACCGCGCTCGGCGTCCCACATCCGGATCGTGTGGTCCGCGCTGGCGGACACCAGCGCCGGCCGACCCGCCACCGTCACGCCGCACAGCGTGTTGACGGCATCCTGGTGACCCTGCTGGGTCCAGAGCGGGGTGTCGCCGCCCGCGCCGTCCCAGAGCATCACCGTGCCGCTCTTGTCCGCCGAGGCGAGCGCCTCGAAGCCCGGACAGGCGACGGTGGCCAGCGCCGTCACCCAGGCGCGGGTCACGTGCCCGAGGAGCACCCTCCGTACGCCACCGGTGTGCGGATGCCAGAGCCGGATGGCCTGGTCGTCGCCGGCCGAGGCGATCAGGGTCTCCCCGTCGACGACGACCGGGCAGACCGCCGCGACCGGGGCATGGTGTTCGGTCATCTCCAGCACCGGCGAGCCGTCGCGCGCGTCCCACGTACCGATCACGTTGTCGTCGCGGGTGGTGAGGAGCAACGGCTCCTCGTCGTCGACGACCGCGCACATCGCGTTGACGGCGCCTCCCGGCGTCTTGAACTCCAGCAGCCGCTCACCGGTGACGGCGTCCCAGAACCGCACCTGGCCGTCGGCACCACCCGACGCCAGCACGGCCGGCCGCTGGCCGGGCACGTCGCATACCGCGTGCACCGGCCCGAACCGGTCCTGGTCGGCGACGGTGTCCGGTTGGCCGCCGGCCGGGTCCCACAACCGGACCGTCCCGTCGTCGCCGGCGGTGGCCAGCATCCGGTTCTTTGCGGTCCGCAACTCGCAGACGGCACGGATCCAGGCCGCGTGCCCCCGCAGGCTGGGTCGGCTCGCCCAGGTCGGCACCTCCCACAACCGGATGAGCCCGTCCTCGCCCGTGGACGCCAGCAGGCAGCCACCCTCGACGTCGACCGTGCAGAGGTCGGTGATCGGTCCGCCGGTCCCGAGGACCCGGACCGGCCGGCCGGTCAGCGGATCCCACAGGCGGACCGTGCCGTCGTAACCCGCCGAGGCGAGCAGCGTGCCGTCGGGCGTGTGGACCGCGCAGAGGGTGGTGACCCAGCCGACGTGGCCGGTGAGGATCAGCGGCGGCCGGTCGGGTGCGTCCAGCGGCCAGATCCGGATCACGCCGTCGTATCCGGTGGAGGCCAGCAGGTGGTGGCCGGCGGCCGGCACGTACGTCACGGCGGTCACCCAACCGGCGTGACCGGTCAGGGCGTACCGCTGGGCACCGGTGCTCGGGTCCCACACCCGTACCGTGCGGTCGTCGCCCGCCGAGGCCAGCAGGTCGCCGCCGGGCAGCGGAAGGGCGCAGATGTTGCGTACCCAGTCGTGGTGACCGCGCAGCTCGTGCCGGCGCTGGCCGGTCCGCGGATCCCACAGGCCGACGGTGCCGTCGTGGCTGGCGGTGGCGACAAGCGTCTCGCCGACGCCGGTCCGGACGGCGCACACGCCACGGATGGTGTCGTCGTGGCAGGTGAAGACCTGCTCGGCCTGGTTCGTCAGCGGATCCCAGAGCCGCACGGTGCCGTCGTCGCCGACGGAGGCGAGCAACCGTCGGCCGTCGAGCTCGATGGCGGCGACGTCGTAGACGGCCTGGGAGTGTCCGTCGAGCACGCTGCGTTCCTGTCGGGGCGGGGTGTGCGCCCACCGCGCGCGGTACGGTGCCGCCTCGGCAACGATCCCGCTGCCCAGGCCGTCGAGGCGGTCGACGACGGAGAAGAGCGCTGCCCGCTCGGCCGGTTCCGCCGCGACGGCCAGCGGCGTGCGCTGCAACAGCCGGGCCCGCGCCCGCGGCAGCGGCGCCGTCGGCTCCTGCTCCGCGTCGACGACCGTGAGCAACCTGTCCAGGTGCGCGTGACACAGGTAGTCCTCGTCGGCGAGCAGCCGCTCGACGAGCCCGGCCCGGGCGGCGTGCTGGGGCAGCGACCGGAGCAGGTAGTCGGGGGCGGCGGCCCAACCGGTCGCGCCGGCCAGCTCGATCCAGGCCGACACCAGCCGGCGCTGGTCGTCGCGGCGGGCCCCCCGTGCGTCGCGGTCCGCCAGCAACGCGTCGTTGAGGGCCTGGTGGAACAGCCGGTACGCGGGCTGCGCGCCGCCGCCCGTCTCGACGAGGAAGTTCGCCGCCGAGGTTCGGGCGAAGGCGCCGAGTTCCGCCTCGGTGACCGTTCCGCCGAGGGCCGTCACCGCGGCGTGCCACAGGGACAGCGGCAGCCCCGGTGTCTCCGCGTACGCCAGGGCGGTCAGGGCCAGCCGGGCGGAGGTCGAGCCCGTCGCCGGCAGGCCGGCGAGGTACGCGTCCAGCGCGTGCGCCACGGTCGCGGTGAACGACACCGCCGCCGGGTCGACCGGCTCGTTGTCGCGCAGCGCGTGCGCCCGCGCGACGAGGCCGGCGACGAGGAAGTTCCCCTTGGCCAGGGCGGCGATGCGCCGGGCCAGCGGCGCGGCGGCGGTGGGGGCGGCGTAGGGGTTGGCCGGTCGTTCGGCACCGAGCAGCCGCAGGGTCGCCTGGGCATAGTTGACGAGATCGGACTCGGCGAAGTATTCCGGTGTGTCCAGGTCGATCAGTTCGGCGTCCTCGCCGAAGCAGGCGATCAGATCGCCGTGGTCGTCGGAGCGCCGGGTGCCGACCACCACCCGGGCCCCGTACCGGCCGCAGTCGCGGGCCAGCGGCCGCAGGATGTCGCGGATGACCTGCCGGGCGTGGTCGGGGTCGGCGGCCTCGTCGAGCGCGTCGATGACCAGGGCGAAGTGCGTGGGGCGGCGCGCGAGCTGCTCGCGTACCGCCGGCACCAGGTCGGCCGGCGTGCCGGGCAGGTCGACGGCGACCGCGCGGGCGATCTCGGTCGCCACCTCGATGGTGGTCTTGCCCTTGGCGTGCACGGCGCACGAGACCGAGCCGGGCGTGGCCCGTACGGCGACGTCGTCGGCGGGCAGGGTCGCGCGGATCTGCCGGTCGGCGGTGGTGACGATCCGGCCGAGGACAGCGGACTTGCCGACGCCGGGCGAGCCGGTGACGATCAGTGGCCGGGTGACCGGCGCCGGTGCGTCGAGCCAGGCCACGATGCGATCCAGGGCGGTGGCCCGGCCGCGGAACCGGGCACCGCCCTCGGTGTCGACCGCCACGCCCCGGGCCCTGGGTAACCAGTGCCGGCCCGCCTCGCCGTCGGTGCTGAGGGCCCATCCCCAGGCCGAGAGGGCGGTGTCGTCGGCGTCCTCGACCCGCCACGCGGAGAAGGCGCCGAGCTTCATCTCGGGGAGCTGTTCGTCGGCGTGGTGCAGCGTCACGGCCTGACCCTTGCCCCTGCCGTCGGCGGAGACGACGACGCCGACCACCGCCTGGTATTCCGGCGACCAGACGGCCCCGCCGCTGAAACCCTTGCTCAGGGCGCCGCCGTCGCCGCTGTCGATCGTGACGCGGCCGTAGCCGCCGATCTCGGTGACGGTCCCGGTGGCCGGGGCGCCGCCGGCTATGCCGACCGGATGCCCGTACGCCCAGAAGGGGCGGTCGACCAGCGGCCTGGGCTCCACGCAGCGCAGCCGCGCCGGCGCGACGGTGGCGGGCACCGGCTCGACGAGCTCGAGCAGGACCAGATCGATGTGCCCGGCCCGCCAACCGTCGTGCAGGCACTGACGAACCTCGCGCCGGTCGAAGTAGTGGACCTTCGGCGCGCAGGGGAAGGCGACCGAGAGGTCGGCGTGGAGGGTGCCGTCGGCGGCGAAGGCCACGTGGTGGCAGGTGAGCACGAGGTTCGTGTCGATGACTATGCCGGTGCCGACCGGCGCGTGCGGGTCCGCCCGGTGGAGGGCGACCGCCCAGGGGCTGTCGTCAGGGACTGCGGTCACCGGCCATCCCGTCCGTCAACGCCCCGGCCCCGCGTCGCTCTCCGGGGAGCCGGCCGCCTGCCAGTGGAGCGTGACCTCGAAGTTGGCTTCGCCGGTGGCCTTGGCGACCACCCAGCTCGCGGTCCCGGTCGCCTTGACCCCGAACTTCACCTCGACCGCGTCCGGCGCGACCGTCTTCACCTGCTCCAGCAGCTCTTTCGCGGCGGCGACCGCCGGCGCGGCGGATTCCCGCACCCAGCCGGCGACGTCGCCGAATCCGGCGGGCTGGTAGCCGGCGGGTGGTTCGATCTCGATCAGTGCGACCGTCTTGTCGTCGACCTGGTAACGGACCACTTCGGACTGCACGGTCGCCTCCGTGACGTTTTCGCAGATAAAGGGGCGCGTGGGAGGTCCCGGTGCGCGAACGGCGACGCCCCGCTCGCCGGTCAACCATGCTGCCCCCTGCCGTCGACAATTGGCAACGGTCGAACGGCGGATCGTCCGCTGACGCCCCGAACAGGTGTTTCAGTTACACCGTCCAAGCAGGACCGCTGGAGATCCACTCAATCGTGCTGTCGGCTTTTTGCAGGCCGATACGTGACCTTGCGTTCGCCGGGCGCCGTCGGCAGAATCGGCCGCGGGCACGGGCCGCCCCCGCTGCCGGAAGCACGGCCACCCCTTCGAGTCTTCGACGATCACCGTGAACATGGTGCGCGAAGACGCGCGCCATAGAGGAGCATCCGCATGTCGGAAAAGGAACTCACCCTCGTTGACCGGTGCGTTCTCATCACCCTCATGATCAAGGCAACCCCGCTGCAGCAGACCTACCTCACAAATGTCGCCGGGATCGGGATAAAGCCCGAGCACCGCCGCCGGCTGTCGTCCCAAGGGTTGATCGAGGTCACCGAGAAGCCGAGGATCATCCTGGCGCTGACCGACGCGGGATGGCGCCGGGCCGCCGAGGAAATGGGGGCGGAGCCCCCGAAGCGCGCCGGTGGTGCGGGCGGGACGCTCTACATCGCACTGGACTTCCTGCGCCGGTTCATCGACCACTCCGGCATCCGCGCCGACGACCTGTTCCGGTTGCAGACCAACGGTGCCGACGTCGCCTCGGCGGTGGCCGCACCGGGCCCGGCCGACCCGGCCCCGACCCCGCCGGCCCCGGCCCCGGGCCGGCAGGCCGACCCGGTCGCGTTGGTACGGCAGGCGTACCGGGAGCTGGCTCCCGCGCCCGGCGACTACGTCATGCTCGCCGACCTGCGCTCCGCGCTCGATGACCTGTCCCGCGCGGAGGTCGACGCCGCCCTGCTCGAGCTCAACCGGGAACGGAACGTCCACCTCGTGCCCGAGTCCAACCAGAAGGTTCTCAAGCCGGAGGAGCGGGCCGCCGCAGTGAGCATCGGCAACCAGGACAAGCACCTCCTCGCCATCTCGTCATGATGACCGAGGAGGAACGGCGCGCCCTGGCCGCACTGCGGTTCAACTGGGCCCCCACCCCGGACGACGTCTGGAAGCCGGCGCCGTTCCACGTCGAGGGCCTGCACCACGATGTGGTGCAGACGGTGCTGGAGAGCTTCCGGGAGGCGGACGGCAGCGCCGACTCCAGCCCGGTCGGCGTCGCCATCCTGGGTCAACGGGGCACCGGCAAGACCCATCTGCTCGGCACGGTGCGCCAGGAGGTGCACCTGCGCGGCGGGTTCTTCTTCCTGGTCGAGCTGCTGGAGGCCCGCGCGTTCTGGCACAGCACCGCGATGTCGATGCTCGCGAACTTCGCCAGGCCGATGCCCGACGGAACGACGCAACTGCGTACCTTCCTGCGCCGGCTGGCGGACCTGGTCGGCGCCCCGCGAGCGGTGCGCCGGGCGGTCACCGGGGAGACCGAACTGAGCCGCCCCGCGCTCGACGCGTTCGTCGACCTGATCCGCAAGGCGAACCGCCCGATCGGCACCGAGTGCCAGGACACGGCGCGGGCGCTCGCGCTCTACGCCGCCGAGCCCACCGCGATGCAGGACGTCGGCTACGACTTCCTCTGTTCCAGCGACGAGGAGGACCCCGGCTCCCGGGCCGCGTGGGGCCTGCGGCGCAGCCGGCGGGCCCCACAGGAGGTCGTCCGGGACGCGTCGCGGCTGCTGGCCATGGTCGGTCCGACGGTGATCGCGGTCGACCAGATCGACCTGATGGTCGCCCAGTCCGTGAAGGCCACCAACCAGGAGGTCCGGGGCGAGACGGACTGGCAGACGTCGTTGCTGCTGGAGCAGGTCGCCAGCGGGCTGATGGCGTTGCGGGAAACCACCCGGCGATCGCTCTCCGTGGTGTCCTGCCTGCCGCAGACCTGGCAGAACGTCAAGGAGCAGGCCACCGACACGGTGCAGGACCGGTTCCGGGAGGCCGCCCCGCTCAAGGAGATCCCCACCGTCGAGGTCGGGCGGGAGCTGATCGAGAAGCGGTTCTCGGTGATCTTCGACGAGTTGGGCTTCCAGCCGCCCTACCCGACCTGGCCCGTCCACCGGTCGGCGGTGGAGGAGGTCGTGGGCTTCACGCCCCGCGAACTGCTCCGCCGGATCGACACCCACGTCCGGGCCTGCCTGGCGGCCGGCGAGGTGCGGGAACTCCGCCACCTGCTGCAATCGGCCGCCGACCCGGAGGCCCTCGCGGCCGACCCGGCCTCGGTGGTCCACCGGCGGGCAGCCGCCGGCCAGGGAAACGAGTTCGGCAAGATCGACACCCGGTACGCGGAGCTGATCGCCCAGGCGGATCCCGCTCTGGCCGCTGCCCGGCAGTCCGAGGACGCCCGGGTGCCACCGCTGCTCCGAGCCGGGCTGACCGCGTGGATAGCCGAGCAGGGCAACGCCGTCGAGGCCTTCAGCCTCGACCCGCTGCCGGCCGGCGGCAAGCCGGCCCTGCACGCGCGGCTGCGCCACAGCCTCGACGAGGAGAGCGAGGACGAGGAGCACTGGTCGTTCCGGGCGGTGTCGGCATCGCACCACATCGCCGCGCTCAACCGCATCCGCAACGCCATCACCACCGCCGGGCTCACCGAGGGGATCGCCAAGCGGCGACTGTTCCTGCTGCGCAGCGCGCCCTGGTCGGCCGGTGCCCGTACCCGTGAGGTGCTGGAGGCGTTCGACCGGGCCGGCGGTCGGACGCTGCCCTTTCCGGCCGAGGACATCCGCCGGATGGCCGCCCTGGAGCAGCTCATCGAGCAGTACGGGCTGGAGACGCTGCGACCGTGGTTCGCCGACCGGCGACCAGCTTCGGCCATCACCTGCCTGAACGAGGCGTTGGGCGCCCTGCGCGACGCGGCCGTGCCCGAGTCGCGACCGGCGGCCGTGCCCGAGCCGCGACCGGCGGCCGTGCCCGAGCCGCGACCGGCGGCCGTGCCGGGGCCGCCGGCCGGGCCGCAGGTGGCCCCGGCGGCGCGGGTGGTCGGACGGGCACCGGTCCCGGCGTCGCCGGGTCCCGGCGACCCCGCGCCCGGCTCGGTGCCGCGGGCGTCCACACCCGTGGCACCTGGCACCGGCGGCACGCCCGCCCCCGGGATCGACCCGGGGGCCGTGGCCCTCGGGACCGTCGCCGGGCGGCCGGACCCGGTGGGCATCGACCTCGAGTCACTGCGGCGGCACACGGTCATCTTCGCCGGCTCCGGCTCCGGCAAGACCGTCCTGATCCGCCGGCTGGTCGAGGAGTGCGCGCTGCGGGGTGTCTCGGCGATCGTCCTCGACCCGAACAACGACCTGGCCCGCCTCGGCGAGGCCTGGCCGGCGCCGCCGCAGGGATGGGAGCCGGGTGATGCGGATCGGGCCGAGGCGTACCTGACCGGGACAGACGTGGTCATCTGGACGCCCGGCCGGCAGAGCGGCCGGCCGCTGACCTTCCAGCCGCTGCCGAAGTTCGCCGACGTGCTCGACGACCCGGACGGGTTCGCCGCCGCGGTGAACGCCGCCGTCGCCACGCTCGCCCCGCACGCCCGGGTGGACGGCGGCACCGACAAGGCCCGGCTCGGCCGGGCCGTGCTGCGCGAGGCGCTGATCAGCTACGCCCGCACCGGCGCCAACGACCTGCGCGAGTTCGCCGAGGTGCTCAACGACCTGCCGGACGGGGTGAGTCAGCTCGACAGCGCACCCAAGCTGGCGGTCGGCATGTCGCAGCTACTCAAGGCCGCGCTGATCAACGATCCGCTGTTCGGTGGTGTCGGCACCCCCGTCGACCCCGGCGAGCTGCTCACCCCGGCGCCCGGCCGGCGGGCCCGGGTGTCGGTGATCAGCTTCGTCGGGCTGCCCGAGGACCAGCGCCCGAGCTTCGTGAACCAGTTGCAGCTCGCCCTGTTCACCTGGATCAAGCGCCATCCGGCCGGCGACCGGCCACTGGGCGGGTTGTTCGTGATGGACGAGGCCCAGACCCTGGCGCCGTCCGGCGCCTTCACCGCCTGCACGGAGAGCACCCTGGCGCTGACCTCGCAGGCCCGCAAGTACGGGCTGGGCCTGGTCTTCGCCACGCAGGCGCCGAAGGCGCTGCACAACCAGATCCCCGGCAACGCCGCCACCCAGTTCTTCGGCCTGCTGACCGTGCCGGTGCAGATCGAGGCGGCCCGGGACGTGGCCAGGGCGAAGGGCACCGACGTGCCGGATATCGGCAAGATGCGTACCGGGCAGTTCTACGCCGGGGTCGAGGGTGCCCGTTTCGTCAAGATGCAGGCGCCGATGTGCCTGAGCCACCACCCCCGCAGCCCACTGACGGCCGAGGAGGTCATCCAGCGCGCCGCCGACCCGGCGGCGACCCCAGGCCACGGGGCCTGAGGGGTCACGCGGGGGCGTGCTCGCGCAGCAGTGCGAGAAGTCCGTGACCGTCCTCGACCCGGGCGTCCGGCTCGACTCCCGGCAGCGCCGCTTCCGCGTCGGTGCGGGGCGACCGCATCAGGATGGCGGCACCGGCACCGGCCCGCCGGGCGCAGGCGATGTCGCGGTGCACGGTGTCGCCGACGAACCAGCAGTCGCCGATCGGCACCCCGATGGCCTGGGCCGCGAGGTGCGCCAGCGCCGGATTCGGTTTGCGGGGCCCGGCCTCGTCGCTGTAGAACTCGGCCCCGAACAGCCCGGAGAGCCCGGCGGCGGCGAGGAAGTCCCGGTGGGCGGCGCCGCAGAGCGTGTTGCTGACCACCGCCAGCGGCAGGCCGGCGTCGACGGCGTGCCGCAGGGCCTCGGGGATGCCAGGCCGCACCGCCCACCGCTCGCGCCAGGTCCACGCGTACGCCAGCGGGGTCGCCGCCCGTTCGACGGCGTCGCGGGCCGCGCGCGGCCAGGAGCCGGTCACGAAGTCGGCCCACACCCGGGCGTGCGGCAGCTCGACGGGCTCGCCCGTCCCGCTCACGTCGTCGCGCCACCGGGTGTACGCCCGCGCGCCGTCGCCGAGGTCCCGGGCGATCCGCTCGTCCGGCACCGCGCCGTCGACGAGCTCGGCCAGCCGCCGCACCAGCCCCGGCGGGGCCGGCGGTTGGGGCGGGGCGTCGGCCAGGACGCCGCCGAAGTCCAGCAGGAGAGCCCGAGGGGTACGAAGCATGCCGCCATCCTTGCGCACGGCCGCCCACCCCGGCAGGTTAGCGTCGGGGCGTGACCACCGGATCTCCACGCGTACTCCCGGCCGGCAGCGGCATCGCCGAGGCCGCCTCCGTCCTGCGTACCGGCGGGTTGGTGGCCTTCCCCACCGAGACCGTCTACGGGCTCGGCGCGAACGCGCTGGACGCGCTGGCCGCGGCCCGGATCTTCGCGGCGAAGGCGCGACCCGGCTTCGACCCCCTGATCACGCACCTCGCCGACGTGGCCGAGCTGGAGAAGCTGGTCGGGACGGTGCCGGCGGCGGTGGCGGCGTTGGCCGAACGGTTCTGGCCGGGGCCACTCACGTTGATCGTGGACCGGCCGGCGGCGATCCCGCCGATCGTCACCTCCGGGCTGGCGACGATGGCGGTGCGGGTGCCCGACAACGGGTACGCGCGGGCCCTGATCGCCGAGGCCGGGGTGCCGGTGGCGGCGCCGAGCGCGAACCGGTTCGGCCAGCTCAGTCCCACTCGGGCCGAGCACGTGGTGCGGGGCCTGGGCGCCGCCGTGGACGTGGTGCTCGACGGTGGGCCGACCCGGTGCGGGATCGAGTCGACGATCGTCGACGCCCGGGGGGCCCGGCCGGTGGTGTTGCGCCTCGGCGCGCTGCCGTTGGAGGCGCTGGAGGAGGCCGTCGGCCCGGTGTCCGTACGCCCGGGCAGTTCCGGGCAGCCGGTCGCGCCGGGCACGCTGGCGGCGCACTACGCCCCGCGTACGCCCCTGCGGCTGGTGGCGGGGGGCGAGCCGCCGGCAGCCGACGGGGTGCGGCGCGGCTACCTGGCCTTCCGGGGCCGGCCTGCGGGCGACTGGGCGGCCGTGGAGGTGCTCTCCGCCGCCGGTGACCTGACCGAGGCCGCGGCGCGGTTGTTCGACGCGCTGCACGAGCTGGACGCCACCGGGGTCGACGAGATCGTGGCCGAGCCGGTCCCCGAGGCCGGCGTCGGCCGGGCGATCAACGACCGGCTGCGCCGCGCCGCGGCCACCTGGCGCCCGGCGGGATGAGGCGGGCGTCGCCGCCGGGGCGCTCAGCCGGGCGGGGTGAGCGGGACGGTCTCGCCGCGGGCGACGGTGCGGATCCTCCCGGCCAGGCCGCGCCGCCGGGCCTCCGCGACGAAGTGGCTCAGCGGTGAGCGGAACACCGGATAGTCGTCGTAGTGGATTGGCACGGTGAGCTTCGGCCGGACCAGCTCGACCAGGTCGCTGCCCTGCCGCGCGTCCATGGTGAGCAGGATGCCGGCGATCCGGGTGCCGCCGAGGTGGATCAGCATCGCGTCGATGTCCGGGTACCGCTCGGGGATGTCGGCGAGCATCGGCCGGTTCAGCGTGTCGCCGGTGACGTAGAGGCGGAACCGGCGGCTGCCGTCGCGTTCCAGGTCGATCATCGTGCCCATCACGTCGGGCATCAGCAGGTCCAGCGCGCCCGGCCCGTGCCTGCCCGGCATCGAGGTCAGGCGCAGCGTCTCGCCGGGCCGGTGCAGCTCCCGGGAGTGCCAGGTGGGCAGCCCGTCGGCGGCCCGGAAGCCCCAGCGGCGCAGCTTGCGTCCGGCGGCGGGAGTGGTGACGATCGGCAGGTCCCGGTCGAGTTCCCGGCGGGCCACCCGGTCGAAGTGGTCGCCGTGCAGGTGGGACAGGACCACCGCGTCCAGCGCCGGAAGCTGGGCGATCCGCAGCGCCGGGTCGGTGCGCCGGCGCGACCAGAGCCCCTTGCCCAGGTACGCGCGCTGCCCCCGGTGCAGGAAGTTCGGGTCGGTCAGCAGGGTGAACCCGCCGATCCGCAGGACCGTCGTGGCGGTGCCGACGAACGTGACCTCCGGCTGTGCCGTCAACCTGACCACCTCCGCGGAAATCCCTACCCGTGATCGGTCGGGGCATGCCCGCCCGATCGGGGCAGGTGCTCCACCAGTCGGCTGAGCGCCCCGTTGGCGAAGGTCGCGCCGAGCGCGGAGCCCGTCGCGATGGTCCAGGCGACCGGGCCGAGGGGCGTACAGCCGAAGAACTGGCTCACCCCCGGCGTCTGGACGACCGCCACGAGCACCCCGGCCGACGCGGCGGTGGACGCCAGCACGCTGGGGCTGGTGCCGCCCGCCAGCACCGTCTGCCCGAGCTGGGTGCCGACCAGCGAGACGAGTGCCACGGTGCCGGCCCGCCGGCGCCGACCGGTGTAGCGGGCCAACGTCCAGCCGGCGGTGGCGCCCAGCGTGGTGGCGGCGGCGCGCAGCCCGATCTCCCGCGTCATCGTCTCGCCGAGCGAGGTGTCGGGGCCCTCCCGGAGCAGGTCGTCGGCGTGGTCCGCCGCCGGTGGCCGGACCGCGATCGCCAACGCCGGCGCCAGGTCGGTGAGCAGGTTGACGAGCAGCAGTTGCCGGCCCGTCAGCGCCGAACGGCCGGTCGCCGCGGCGGTCAGCACGCTGAACGCGATCTCGCCGAGGTTCCCCCCGACCAGGATGCTCAGCGCGTGGCGTACCGAGGACCACATCGCCCGGCCCTCGACGAGGGTGGCGATGATGGTCTCCAACCGGTCGTCGGTGACCACCAGGTCGGCCGCCGCGCGGGCCGCCGGGGTGCCCCGCCGGCCGAGGGCGATGCCCACGTCGGCGAGCCGGATCGCCGGGGCGTCGTTGGCGCCGTCGCCGGTCATCGCCACGGTACGCCCGCACTTCTGCAACGCCTGGATGATGCGCACCTTGTGCGCGGGGGTGCACCGGGCGACCACGTCGGTGGCGGCGAGCCGTGCCGCGATCGCCTCGTCGTCGAGCTGGTCGAGTTCCGCCGCGGTGACCACCCGCTGGTCCTCGTGGTCGCTGATGGTGGCGGCGATCGCCTCGGCGGTCGCCGGATGGTCACCGGTGATCATGATGGTGTGCACGCCGGCCTGACGGATCCGGCGCACGGCGGGCGCGGCGCTCTCGCGTACGCCGTCGGCGAGGGCGAGGAAGCCGACGAAGGTCAGGCCCCGCACCTGCTCGTCCGTGACGTCGGGGGCGTCGACCCGGCACTCGGCCACGGCGAGGATCCGGTGCCCCGCCCCGGCCCGGTCGGCGAGCAGGGCGTGCAGCCCGGCGCGTCCCGCGTCGTCGAGCGGCTCGTCGTGTCCCCCCGCAGTACGCCGGCGGGAGCAGCGGGGCAGCACGGACTCCGGCGCCCCCTTCACGCTGAGCAGCAGCCCGTCCACGGCCCGGCCGACGGTGGCGTGGTAGCCGCGCGACGGCTCGAACGGCAACCCGCCGACCGGCTCCCACCCTCGGGCGCCGGTCGGCTCCGTCACCCCGGCGGCCTGCGCGCCCGAGCGGACCGCCCGGTCGGTCTGCTGGGCCAGGTCGCCGGGCTCGGCGGTCGGGGTGGCGCGCAGCGCCACCGCCAGGATGGGCCGCAGGTCGTCGTCGAGCCGGTCGAGGGGGGTGTACCGGCCGTCGTCGCCGACCCCGGCGAGTTTCAGCTCCCCCTCGGTGAGGGTGCCGGTCTTGTCGAAGCAGAGCACGTCCACCCGGCCGAGCGCCTCGATGGTGCGTGGGTTGCGCACCAGCGCGCCGTGCTCCGCCAGCCGCCGCGCGGCGGCCAACTGCGCGGCGTTGACCAGGAACGGCAGCCCTTCGGGCACCGACGCGACCGCCAGGTTCGCGGCGGTCGCGGCGGTCTGCGCCAGCGGTACGCCCCGCAGCAGCCCCGCGCCCGCCACCGCCACCGCCGAGCCGGCGGCCAGCGGGATCGCCGCCCGGGTCAACCGGCCCAGCCGCGCCTCCACGCCGCTCGACGGCGGGGCCAGCCGGGCCATCGCCAGGCTCCGACCGGCCTCGGTGTCCGCGCCGGTGGCGACGACCACCGCCGTACCGTGGCCGGCGGCGACGGTGGTGCTCTCGTAGAGCATCGACCGCCGGTCGGCGACGGCGGCCGCGACGACGGGCCGGTCGGTCTTGGCGACCGGCAGCGACTCGCCGGTGAGCGAGGACTCGTCGGTCTCCAGGCCGGTGGACTCCAGCACCCGGCAGTCCGCCGGCACGGCGTCCCCCGGTTCGAGGAGCACGACGTCCCCGGGCACCAGGTCCTCGGCCGGCAGCACCCGGGTCGCGCCGTCCCGGCGTACCCGGGCGGTCACCGCCGAACGCGCCAGCAGCTCGGCCAGCGACCGTTCCGTGTTGTGCCGGTGCACGGCCCCGAGCAGCGCCGACCCGCCCACCACGCCGCCGACCAGGGCCGCGTCGACGAGCGAACCGAAGGTCGCGGAGAGCACCGCCCCGGCGGCCAGCACCGGGGTGAGCGGGTTGGCCAACTCGTCGACGAAGGCGGCGAGCAGCCCCGTCGCCCCCGAGGGCCCGGCGGTCGCGTCGCCCCGGCGGCGCTCGGCCTCGCCGGTGGTGAGCCCGTCCGGGCCGCTACCGAGCCGGTCGAGCACGGCCGGCGACGGCATCAGGTGCCAGGCGGTGACGGGCGGCGCGGGGCGGTCCGTCCGATCGGGCAGCCGGTGCGCCCGCAGGACGCCGTGGGCGAAGGCCAGCGCGGCGGCCCCGTTGACGGCCGTGACGGCGCGCCCCGGCAGCCGGGCCGGTGGCGCGGTGAGCGCGTTCAGCGCGCCGAGGCCGGTGCCGGCGACGGCCAGTCCGATGTTCTGCCGGGTCATCCGGCGGGCCACCCCGGCCGCCTCGACCAGCAGCGCCGCGACCCGCAGGTCGGCGCCGACCAGGAGGTGCGCGCCCCAGGGTGGCAGGTCCTCGGGGGCGGAGAGCCCCAGCCCGCAGTCGGCGGCGGCGAGCGCGGCGGGATCGCCGGAGACCACCATCACCACGGCCCCGTCGCGTTGCAGCGTGCGCACCGACTCGGCCAGCCGGTCGCGGCCGGGCAGGTGGGTGTCGGCGAAGCCGTGACGCCGCTCGTCGTCGCCGGCCACGACCAGTCGCAGGCCGGCCTGCCGGGCGGCCGCCGGCAGGGCGTCGACGCCCGGTGCCGGTTCCGGCTCGACCCGCACCACGGCGGTGAGGGTGTCGCCGTCCGCCAGGCCGAGCAGGCATCCGCCCGCGTCGCGCAGCCGCCGGCTGTCCACGGTGTCGACCGGCTCCTCGACGTCCAGCGCGGCCAGCGGCCCGAGTCGCCACCCGTCGGCGTGCCGCAGTTCCCGGGGCGCGGCCGGTTCGAAGAGGGCGAACGCGCGCTGCGCGACCTGCCCGGTGTCCGCGCCGCCCAGCGGCGCCAGGTCCGTCAGCACGCCCCGGTCGGAGCCGAGGACGGCGGCGTCCAGCACCAGGGTGTCGATCCGGTCGAGTTCGCGCAGCACGGCGCGGTCCATCGCGACGACGCCGCGCCGGGCGAGGATCCGGCCGAGTTCGGCGGCGTACCCCTCCCGGCCGCTGCCGGGGGCCTTCGGCAGCGTGGAGAGTCCCAACGCGGCGGCCCGCTTCGCGCCGACGACCGGGATCGTGGCGACTGCGGCGGCGCCCGCGTTGAGCATCCGGCTGACGTACTTCTCGACGGGGTCGGCTGGCTTCGGCCGGGGACGGTCAGCCTTCGGCACCCGCGCCACGGCCCGCTCCGGATGCCCGGTCAGCCGGTGCTCCGCCCCCGCCCAGGCGTGTGCCTGGGCCCGCGCCTCGCCCCACTGCACCACCCGCTGGGCACCGTCGAGCACCAGCCCGGCCCAGCTTCCCGTCAGGCCCAGCACGACCGCTTCGGCGAGCGGGAACAGCAGGTCGGCGCGGGGGTCGGCGCGCAGCCCCCGGTCCGCCAGCGCGCGCAGCTTCGGGTGCAGGTCGACCGCGACGAGCAGCCCCGCGACCTCCCCCGGCACGGGCGTGAGCGGCAGGATCCGGGTGGCGGCGGAAATGGTCAGGCCCAGGGCGTCGGAGGCCAGCGCGCCGAGGGTGCGTGGCGTGCGCGGCCCCTCCTCGGGCGGGTGCGGCGGCGGGATGTCCGGGTCCGGCTCGTGCGGGGAGGCGCGCTCGGCCCGGGCGACAGCCGCGACGAGGTCCCGCAGGGTCGGCTCCGGCGTACCGACGGCGACGACCACCCGGCCCGACGGAGCGTTGACCCGGGCCCACTGCACGCCGGGCATCCGCTCCAGCGTCGCCTCGACCTGCCGGGCGAGGACGTCGCCGCCGTCCTGGCAGACCCCGTGCACCTCGATGTGGTGCCGGCCGGGCCGGGACCAGACCTGCCGCCGGGCCAGCCCGGTGGCCCGGACCAGTCGGGCCGCGGCGGAGCCGACACCGCGCGACGCCTCCTCGACGACGCGCGGCACGTCGACCGGCGCACGGAGCCGGCCGGCGGCGCGGCCCAGCAGGGTCATCGAGGCGTACGACCGGACAGGCGCCGGTCGGGCCCTCCGCTACCGCTGTTCCCGCCGTACGACATCTCGCCTCCCACGTTCCGCTCCGGCGGCCTGGCTTCCCGACGGGCCGTCCGTTATGCCGTCCGGGGGGCGGAAGTTGGTCCGGTCCCGCTTGACTTCAATCCGGCTTGAGGTCCGAGGCTTGTCCCCATGCTGATCGAAGTGCCTCCTGCGGAAACGGGCCTCCTCGCGCCACGGCTGCGGGCGATGACAGTGGGTAGCGTCGCGCTGATCTCGTTGCTCGCCTTCGAGGCGCTGGCGGTGGGCACCGCGATGCCGACCGTCGCCCGCAGCCTGGACGGGCTGGCCCTCTACGGGATCGCCTTCGGCGGCCCGTTCGCCGCGAGCGTCCTCGCCATGGTCGTCTCGGGAATCTGGTGCGACTCACGGGGGCCACGGGTCCCGATGTGGCACGGGCTCGTCTGGTTCGTGCTGGGGCTGGCGATCGCCGGCGGCGCCACGAGCATGGGCGCCCTGGTCGTCGGCCGGATCGTGCAGGGCTTCGGGTCGGGTCTGTTGTCGGTGGCGCTGTACGTGATCGTCGGGCAGGCGTACCCGGAGGCGCTGCACCGGCGGATCTTCGCGGCGTTCGCCGCGGCGTGGGTCGTACCGTCGCTGGTCGGGCCGGTGCTCGCCGGCCTGGTCGTGGAACACCTCGGTTGGCGCTGGGTCTTCCTGGCGGTGCCGGTGGTGGCGGTCCCCGCGGTGCTGCTGATCCACCCCGGCCTGCGCGCGATCGGCGCGACCACGGTGAGCGCGCCGGCGGCCGGGGCGGTGGCCCGGATCGGCTGGGCCTGCGGGGCGGGGGTGAGCGCCGCACTGTTGCACATCGGGGGGCAGCAGCGCGGTGCCACCGCCGTCTGGCTGGTGGCCGCGGCGCTGGTCGGGCTGCTGGTCTGCGCTCCCCGGCTGCTGCCGGCCGGGTTCCTGCGCGCCGGCCGGGGCCTGCCCACGGTGGTCGGGCTGCGCGGTCTCGCCTCGGCCGCGTTCGTCGGCGCGGAGGTGGTGATCCCGCTGATGCTCTCCCGGGAACGCGGACTGTCGCCGACCGCCGCCGGACTGGTCCTGACCACCGGCGCGCTCGCCTGGTCGGCGGGCTCCTGGCTACAGGGGCGGATGCCCGTCCCGCGTTCCCGGGCCACGCTGCCGAGGGCGGGTCTGACCTGCATCGCCGCCGGCACGGCCGTGGTCACGCTCGCCGTCGCGCCGGCGGTGCCGCTCTGGGTGGGTGTGCTGGGCTGGGCCGGCGCGGGCCTCGGCATGGGGCTGCTCTACCCCTCGCTGTCGGTGCTCACGCTGGAGCTGTCGGCCCCCGGCGAGCAGGGGCGTAACAGCTCCTCGCTGCAACTGGGCGATTCGCTCTTCGCGGCGACCGTGCTGGCGCTCACCGGCTCGGTGCTCGCCGCCGGCGCGGCCCCGGGACCGGCCAGTTACGCCGGCACACTGGCGGTGGCGTGCGGGTTGGCCCTGCTGGGCGTCGTGCTGGCCGGCCGGGTGGTGCCCGCCGGGTCGGCACTGCGCGTCGGCTGACGACCGGCCCGCCCAGGCGGGCGACGCTGGCGGGTGGGGTGCCACCGCCTCGCGGCGCCTCCGGCGCGGCCGGCGTGATGTGCCGATTCGCCCGGGCGTCGACAGCCGGACCGGGAGGATGACGGGCGATGAACTTCCTGACCGTCCTGCCGATGGCCGTGGTGATGGTCGCCGGGACGCAACTGGTCGCGGCGGTCTTCCTCGCCTCGGCCGACCGGCCGCGCGCCGCGTCGCTGGGCTACCTGGCCGGGGCGGGAATGGTGGTCGCGGGCGGGGTAACGGCGAGCTGGCTGCTCGTCCGGGTCGTGAACATCAACGTCGGGGCCGACCCGGGCGGGCACCGGAGCCTCGGCCGCTGGATCGATGTGGCGGTGCTGGCGCTGTTGGCCGTCCTGGCGGTGGTCGTCCTCCTGCGCCGGCACACCACCGGCACCCCCGGGTGGATGAGCGGCCTCCAACGGGCCAGCCCGGGGTACGCGCTGCGGCTCGGCGTGCTGCTCTTCCTGGCGATGCCGACCGACGACCTCACCATGCTCGCCGTCGGGGCGAGCGCCGCCCGGCACGGCCTGCCCTGGTGGCACCTGCTGCCGTTCGTCGTACTCACCCTGACGTTGTTGGGCCTGCCTCTGCTGGCGTTGCTGCTGCTCGGCCGTCGTGCCGAGGCGGTGCTGCCCCGGTTGCGGGACTGGGCCCAGGGGCATTCGTGGGTGGTGAGCGAGCTCGTCATCGGGTTCTTCGTGCTGGTGACGGTGGTCGACCTGCTCCGGTGAGCCCGCCGTACGTGCCCGGCCGACACGTACGGGGGAACCGGCGCAAGATGAGCGGCCCGCGCGTTCATGTCCGGCCTACCGTGACGCCATGTTCGCCATGGTCACCACCGTCATCCTGTACGTCGCCGGGTTCGTCTTCCTCTACGGGGTGATCCGGCTCGCCGTCCGTCACGCCCTTGAGGAGATGGAGACGCGCCGGGTCCTGGTCGAGCGGGCGGAGGAGATGGCTGCCTCCCGGGACCGCGCGATGCTGCGCGACAACGGTTTCCTGACCGGCAACTGACCGGCGCGTCCCGCCCGCCCGGCGACCGGTCTCCGGGCGGGCGGAAGCTGCCGGTGCCGGGATCGGGTGGTGTGCCGAGCGGGCGGGCCGGGCCGCCGGGTGCGAGGATCGCAGGCGTGATGGGGACGCTGAAGACCGAACCGGCCCGCGACCGGCTCGACCTGCTCGCCGCGCCGGTCGCCGCCGCCGTCGGGCAGTGGCCCGCCGAGGCGCCGGTGGACGTCGACGAGGTGCTGGTGGCGCCGATCGATGCCGAGCTGGCCGACACGGCCGCCTTCTGCGCCGCGTACGAGGTGGGGCTGGGCGAGTCGGCCAACTGCGTGGTGGTGGCCGGCAAGCGCGACGGGGTCGTCCGGTACGCGGCCTGCGTGGTGCTCGCCACCACCCGCGTCGACGTCAACGGGGTGGCCCGCCGGGCACTCGACGTCCGCAAGGCGAGCTTCGCGCCGATGTCCGACGCGGTGGAGCTGACCGGCATGGAGTATGGCGGCATCACCCCGATCGGCCTGCCCGAGCAGTGGCCGATCCTGGTCGACGCGCGGGTGATCGCCACCCCGCATGTGATCATCGGGTCGGGCGTACGGCACAGCAAGATCGCGCTGCCCGGGCCGGCGCTCGGCGCGCTGCCCGGCGCGCGCGTGCTGGAGGGCCTGGCCAGGCCGGCCTGATCCAATCATCTGTGTCGATACCGTTGCACGTGAAACATCACGTCCGTCGATGCCGTCCGCCGGGTCGACGCCCGCCCGGCGGTGGTCCGGCGGCAGGCGTCGACGCCGGGTGCGGCGACTCAGTCGGTCCCGGCCTCGCGGCGGCCCACCTCGGCCAGGGCGGCGAGCAGCGTCTCCGGCTCCTGGGCGCCGGTGACCGCGTAGCGGCCGGCCAGCACGAAGGTGGGCACGCTGGTCACCCCGATCTCCCGGGCGGCGGCCAACTCCTCGGCTAGTTCCGCCACCCGCTCGTCCGAGTCGAGGAAGGCGCGCGCCTCCGCCGCGTCCAGACCCACCTCGCCGGCGAGCGCGGCGAGCGCGTCGCGGGAACCCACGTCGACGCCGTCGGTGAAGTAGGCGCGGTAGAGCACATCCACCGTCTCGGCCGCCCGGCCCCGGTCCTCGGCCCAGGAAACCAGGCGGTGCGCGTCGAAGGTGTTGGCCGCGACCGCGCGGTCGAAGTCGAGCTTGAGGCCGACGGCCGAGGCCACCTCGGTCACCTGCCCGAACATCTGCCGGACCTGGTCCGCCCCGCCGAAGCGTGCGGCCATCGCCTCGACCAGCGGGCGCGGCTGCGGCACCGGCGACGGGTCGAGCTGGAACGGCCGGTAGCGGACCGTCACCTCGCCGTCGTACGACTCCAGGGCCTGCTCCAGCCGGCGCTTGCCGATGTAGCACCAGGGGCACACGACGTCGGCGTAGATCTCGATCTCCATGCCCGTTGGCAACCCCCCGGTCAGCCGATCTGTTCCCGGACCTGCCGCTTGAGCCGGGCCAGGATGGCGGTGCCGCCGCGTATCCGCAACGGGCTGATCACGTGCGCCAGCCCCGTCCGCTGGTAGAGGTCGTCGGGCACGGCGAGCACGTCGTCCACGCTCGCCCCGGCCAGCCCCTCGGCGAGGATGCCGGCGAACGCGCGCGTGGTGGGCGCCTCCGGCGGGCAGTCGAAGAGGGTCTCCACCGTCCCGTCCGGGGTCACCCGGGCGCGCAGGAAGAACGCCGTCTGGCACTCCGGCACCTGCTCCATGCCCTCCCGGTCGGCGGCGTCGACGGGCAGTGGCGGGATGACGTCGGCGTATTCCAGCAGCATCTCCAGCACCACGTCGCGGGGCGCGGCGGCGAACTCGTCGACGATCTCGGACAGCCTGGCCGGCATGGATGACATGCCACCGAGGCTACCGCCGTGCGGGAGGGACCCTTCCGCGCCACCGGAAACGGCGGGAAGGCCCCTCCCGACGCCTCAGACCGTGGGAGCCTGCTCGCTGATCTCGCCCAGCGCGGAGTTGGGGTCGAGCTGCATGGCGAGGTCACCGAGGGAGACGATGCCGACCAGCTTGCGGTCGGTGTCGCAGACCAGGACCCGCCGGATGCCGCGCTCCCGCATCAGGGCCGCCGCCTCGGCCGCGGTCGAGTGCTGCTCGATCATCACGACCTCACGGGTGACGATCGAGCCGATCGTGGTGGTGGCCGGGTCGCTGCACTCGGCCACCGCCCGCACGACGATGTCCCGGTCGGTGAGCATGCCGGCGAGGGTGGCGCCGTCGGTGACCACCACGTCGCCGATGTCCGCCTCCTTCATCACCCGGGCAGCTTCGTCCAGGGTGGTCTCGGCGGGCAGGTAGATGACCTGCTTCGTCATCACGTCGCTGACCCGGTAACCGGTCATGAGAGCCTCCAGAACACATCAGGTCGATCAGACTGCGGTACCCCGTGACGCGTTCGCTACACCAGGTTTCCGAGCTCCCGGTGTACCCGCTCGACGAGCCGGTCCGCCACCGCGTCGACCGGCAGCTCGACGCGTTCGCCGGAGGCCCGGTCGCGCAGCTCCGCGTACCCGTCGGCGAGACGGCGGCCGACCACGACGATGCGCGGGATACCGACCAGCTCGGCGTCGGTGAACTTCACCCCGGCGGAGACGTGCGTCCGATCGTCGACGAGCACCCGCAGGCCGGCGGCGGCGAGCCGCCCGCCGAGCTCCAGCGCCGCGGCCACTTGCGGCCCCTTCCCGGCGGCCACCAGGTGTACGTCGCACGGCGCGACCGCCGCCGGCCAGAGCAGCCCCCGCTCGTCGTGGTGCTGTTCGGCGATGGCCGCGACGGCGCGGGACACCCCGATCCCGTAGCAGCCCATCGTCGGCCGGACGGGCTTGCCGGCGGGGCCGAGCACGTCGACGGCGAAGGCGTCGGTGTAGCGGCGACCGAGCTGGAAGATGTGCCCGATCTCGACGCCCCGCCGCATGGTCAGCTCGCCGCCGCCGCAGGCCGGGCAGGGGTCACCGGCGCGCACCTCGGCCGCCTCGATCGTGCCGTCGGGCACGAAGTCCCGGCCGCAGACCACCCCCGTCGCGTGCCGGCCCGGCTCGTTGGCGCCGGTCAGCCACGCGCTGCCCGGCGCCACCCGGGGGTCGACCAGGTAGCGGATGCCGAGCTTCGCCAGGACCTGCGGGCCGAGGTAGCCCCGGACCAGCTCGGGATGGGCGTCCCAGCCGTCGAAGATGTCCACGGTGGCCGGGGCGACCGCCGCACCGAGCCGCTTCAGGTCGACCTCGCGGTCGCCGGGCAGCCCGACCACCAGCGGCTCGGCCGCCGCCACGCCGGGGCGGCGCAGGGCGAGCACCACGTTCTTCAGGGTGTCGGCGGCCGTCCAGTCGTCCCGCCCGCCCAGGCGTCGGGCGTTGGCCAGCTCGACCAGGCTGGCGATGGTCGGGGTCTCGGGGGTGTCGTGCGTCTGGGCCGCCGGCTGCGGGTCCGGGTCGACGGCCGGTGGGGCGGGCGTGGTCACCGCCTCGGTGTTGGCCGCGTAGTCGCAGGCACCACAGCCGACGAAGGTGTCCTCGCCGACGGGCGTCGCCGCCAGGAACTCCTCCGACGCCGAACCACCCATCGCCCCGGACGTCGCGCGCACGATCGCGTGTGCCAACCCGAGCCGGTCGAAGATCCGGCGGTACGCGTCCCGGTGCCGCGCGTACGCCGCCGCGAGGCCCGCCTCGTCGAGGTCGAACGAGTAGGCGTCCTTCATCAGGAACTCGCGCCCGCGCAGCAGGCCGGCGCGGGGCCGGGCCTCGTCGCGGAACTTCGTCTGGATCCGGAAGAGCGTCACCGGGAAGTCCCGGTACGAGCTGAACATGTCCTTGACCAGCAGCGCGGCCAGCTCCTCGTGGGTGGGCGCGAGCAGGTGCTCCGCGCCGCGCCGGTCGGCCAGGGTGAAGATGTCGTCGCCGTACTCCGTCCACCGGCCGCTGGTGCGGTACGGCTCGGCCGGCAGCAGCGCCGGGAAGTGCACCTCCTGGTCGCCGATCGCCGCCATCTCCCGCCGGATGACCTCGGTGACCCGGTCCAGCACCAGCTTGCCCAGCGGCAGCCAGGTGTAGCCGCCCGGCGCGGCGCGACGGATGTAGCCGGCGCGCAGCAGGAGCCGGTGGCTCGGCACCTCCGCGTCGGCCGGGGCCTCGCGCAGGGTCCGGAGCAGCAGGGTCGACATGCGTAGCAGCATCGGCGCAGCGTACGGCGGGTACTGGCGGCCGGCGATCTGATTTTCCACGCGAGGCAGGAAACTGCCGTCCACGGCAACCCTGCCGCGTCACGATGACCTCTGGAGGGCGTCACGATGATGCACCGCCTGCCCCAGGGCGTTGCTGGCGTACGCGCCCTGAGCCGTCGCCCGGCTCCCCGGACCGACCCCTGTCGCCGGAGCCGTCGTGTCACGGGACACGACGGCTCCGGGTCGGATCAGCCTCCGAGGGCGTGGGAGAGGTGCCGGAACAGTCGTCCGGCACGGCTCGCGGACCGAGCAGGCGGCGCGGGCCCTGACCGGTCTCGCCGAGGTGGTCGTCGGCGTTGCGCAGGAGGCAGCGGTCGATGGAGAGGCAGCCGCACCCGATGCAGTCGGTCAGGTCGTCGCGCAGGTGCTGGAGCTGGGCGATGCGCTGGTCGAGTTCGGCCTGCCAGGTGACGGAGAGCAGGGCCCAGTCCTCCCGGGTCGGGGTACGCCCGTCCGGCAGACCGGCCAGCGCCTCGGCGACGAGCCGGAGCGGGATGCCGACCCGTTGGGCGACCCGGATGAAGGACACCCGCCGGATCACGTCGCGGGGGTAGCGGCGCTGTCCGCCGCTGGTGCGTCGACTGTGGATCAGCCCCTTGGTTTCGTAGAAGTGCAGGGCCGTGACGGCGACGCCGGTGCGGGCCGCGACCTGGCCGACGGTCAGCTCGGTGTGGTGGGGCGGGAGGCTCGCCATGTCGGCATGCTAACGGCTTGACCTCGACCATGGTCGAGGTTGAAGACTCGCATCATGGAGCCGACACGGATCGGAATCGTCGTGGGGTCGACGCGGCCCGGACGGCGGGGCAGGGCGGTGGCCGACTGGGTGCACCACCTCGCCCGCGAGCGACACCCCGGTGTCGCGTTCGGGATGCTCGACCTCGCCGACTTCAACCTGCCCCTGCTGGACGAGCCGGTCCCGGCGGCGTTCGGCGACTACCGCCACCCGCACACCCGAGCCTGGGCCGCCGCCGTCGAGCCGTGCGACGGGTTCGTCTTCGTCACCCCGGAGTACAACCACTCCACCTCGGCCGCCTGCAAGAACGCGATCGACTACCTGTGTGCCGAGTGGCACCACAAGGCGGCCGGCTTCGTCGGGTACGGCGTGACCGGGGGCTGGCGGGCCGTCGAGGCGCTACGCCTGGTGCTGGCGGAGGTCCGGGTCGCCGGAGTGCGTACCGCCGTCGGGCTGTCCCTGCCCACCGACTTCACCGGGGAACGCCCGACCCCCGCCGCGCACCAGGAACGCAGCCTGGCCGCGATGCTCGACGAACTACTCACCTGGGCGGTGGCCCTGGCCCCGGTCCGCCGTCCGACGCCGGAGGCCCCGGCCCTGCCGGTGACGGCGAATCCGGCCCGGCCGTCGGCGGCCGACGCCGCCCGGCGGCGGGCGGAACAGGCGACCCGCTCGTGACGGGCGTCGCCGCGGCCTCCGCCGCCCCCGTCGCCGGTCGCCGGGCGGCGACTGCCGTCCTGCTCGCCGGCTCCCTGCTGACCGTGCTCGCGGGCGCGGTGCTGACCCCGGTGGTCGAGCTGATCCGCGGCGAACTCCGGCTCACCGGCACCGCCGCCGGGCTCGTCCTCACCGCGCACGGACTCTCCCTCGCCCTCGCCGGCCCGCTGGTCGGCCGCGCCATCGACCGATGGGGGGTGCGCACCCCCCTGGCTCTCGGGCTGGTCCTGTACGGACTCGCCGGCGGCGCGGGTCTGGTCACCGACAGCTACCCCCTGCTGATCGCCACCCGCCTGCTGTTCGGCGTCGGCGCGGCGCTGGTCTTCGCGGGGACCACGCTCGGGCTGCTCGACCTCTACGCGGGGGTGGCCCGCGACCGGGCGATGGGCTGGCGGTCCACCGCGATCAGCCTCGGCGGGGTGCTCTTCCCGCTGCTCGGCGGCGTGTTGGGCGGGCTCTCCTGGCACGCCCCCTTCGGCGTCTACCTGGTCGGGGTGCCCCTGGGGCTGGTCACGCTCCGGGTGCTCCCGGCCCGTCGCGCCGCCGCCCGCGCCAGCGCGCCACCGGGCCGGTCGGGGTCGCTGTGGAACCTGCTCCGCCAGCACCCCCCACTCGTCGGGATCTACGGCCTCCAGGCGGTGACCAGCCTGCTGCTGTACGGGGTGCTGGTGTTCCTGCCGCAGCGGCTGGCCGAGGTCGGCATCACCGAGACGGCCGCCGTGGCGCTGTTCACGGCCGCCCCGTCGCTGGCCATGAGCGTCGTCGGTCTCGGCTATGCGCGGGCCCGGGCCCGCCTGGGGCAGGCGCGGCTGCTCGCGGTCACCCTCGCCGTCTTCGCGGTCGCGCTGGTCACCCTCGGGCTGACTGGTTCGCCGGCGCTGATGCTCGTCGCGCCGGCCGTGTTCGGAATCGGCATGGGGCTGGTCGTGCCGGCGCTGACCGTGCTGGTGGCCGAACACTCGCCGCCCGCCCGGCGCGGTCAGGCCACCGCGCTGCTGGCCAGCGCCACCTTCGCCGGCCTGTTCGTCTCGCCGCTGCTGCTCGGGTCGATCCAGGCGGCCACCTCGACGCGCGGCACGTTCCTGGCCGGGGCGGCGCTGGCCGGCGCCACCCTGGCGCTGCTCGCCGTTCGCCTGCGCGGCGGGCGGCGGTCGTCGGCGACCTGACCGGTCGACGCGGCCCGCGCCCGGGCCGACGGCCTGCCGGACCCGGTCGGGCGGAGCGGGGCGGGCCCGCGTTCCGCCCGACCGGGTCCGGCAGCCCTGCACGCCGCCGGACCAGGGCCTGCCCTCAGGACCCTTGGCCGGCGTGGACGGACTCCTCCAGCAGGGCGGCGAGCCGCTCCGCCACCGCCGGGGCGTGCAGGTGCAGCCGGGCCACGTTGACGCTGTCCGCGCCGACCACGGCGAGCAGCGCCTGGGCGCTGACGGCGTAGACGCTCAGGTAGCCGTCGGTGTTGCGGACCGTGGACTGCCGGAAGTCGCCCTGCCCCAGCCGGAGCCCGACCTGCCGGCCCAGCCCGTACGTGGTGGCGGCGAGCGCCGCCAGGTCGTGCGGATCGACGTCGGTCTGCAGGTTGTGGGTGATGAGCAGGCCGTCCACCCCGCCGAGGACGCAGCCGTGCACCCCGGGGATCTGCAGGCGCAACTCCGCTAGTTCCCGCCCGATCATCGGGTACGGCAGCGACGTGCTCCCGGCCAGCGACGGGGGTAGCCGGCGCGGTGGCGGCAGGGTGTCCATGCCGCGCGCCGTGCGGCGCGGAAGAGGCGTGCCGGAGTCGTCGGGCAGGCTCACAGTTCCAGGCTCTTCTCGATGGTGCGCAGCTGGTGACGTGCCATCGCCAGGTTGGCACCGCTCTTGCTGACCATCAGATAGAGGAAGAGTCCCTTGCCGGTGCGGCCGGTCAACGGGCGGATCAGGTGGTACTGGGCGCCGAGCGTGATGAGGATGTCCTCGATCTCGTCGTTGAGGTTGAGCATCTCGATGGTGCGCAGCTTGGCGCGGACGACGTCGGTGTTGCCGGCGGCGGCGACGCTCAGATCGATCTCCCCGTTGCCGCCGGCCAGGCCGAGTGTCATGCCGCTGTGGTAATCGACGAGCGCGACGCCGATCGCGCCGTCGATGCTCATTGCACTCTTCAGCGCCAGGTCAAGGTTCGACACAGTGTTTCTCCCCAGGACTGGCCCGAGTCACCCCTGCTCGGCAGAGTGTCACCTGACGGTGACATGTGATTCGGACCCGTGATGATGACTCGGTCGAGGCTCGCATATTGCAGGCCGCAATGCACCCCAACCGCCTCGTATGCGGCTGACCGGCATCTTGGATGCAGCCGGGACTGTCCCAGATGTGGGACGGTTCGACTGATGGTCCGCACCGCTTTCGCCTGATAGGCCGGTCGGCCGCGACCTGTTCCGCCTGCGCCCGGACGCCGGCCGGCACCGCGCGGCCGGTGCGAGCGGTTCGCCCGCGTCGGGGCCGGGACGCCGTCGGCGGGCCGAGCCGGGCCCCCTGATCCGGGTCGATGACCTCCGCCACGTTTGCCCGCGCGTGCCCCCGACGGGGTGCAGTCTGGTGAAGACTGTCCCGCGTCGGGAAGGCCCCTTCCTCTGCCGGAAGCGTTGCGCGGGCGCCCTTCCCCACGCCGGAGTCGGAGGGATGATCACGTGCGTTGGCGCAGTTACGTGGCGGTGGGGGACAGCTTCACCGAGGGCATGGACGACGCGTACCCGGACGGCAGCTACCGGGGCTGGGCCGACCTGGTGGCCACCAGGCTGGCCGCCGAGGCGGGGCCCGACTTCCGGTACGCGAACCTGGCCATCCGGGGCCGGCTCTTCCCGGGCGTGGTGGCCGAGCAGGTGCCCGCCGCGCTCGCCATGAAGCCCGACCTGATCAGTTTCGCCGCGGGTGGCAACGACGTGCTGCGCCGCACCTTCGACCCGGACGCGCTGGCCACCCGCTTCGACGACGTGGTGCGCAAGCTGCGCTCCGGGGGAGCCGACGTGGTCCTCTTCCGGTTCGCCGACGTGATGGCCCGGCTGCCCGGCCAGCGGCTCGTCGCCCCCCGTGTGCAGTGGCTCAACCGGGCCGTCGGCGAGACGGCCGAGCGGCACGGCGCGATCCTGGTCGACCTGTACGCCGACGACACATACCTCAACCCCATGCTCTGGAGCACCGACCGGCTGCACCTCTCGGAGGTCGGGCACCGGCGGGTCGCCGCGCAGGTGCTCGGCGCGCTGGGCGTCGGCTGCGAGGAGGAGTGGCTGATGGTGCCGGAGCACCCCGCGCCGACGCCCTGGCTGGCCGCCCGCGCCGCCGACCTGCGCTGGGCCGGGCAGCACCTGGCCCCGTGGATCAAACGGCGGCTCACCGGCCGCTCCTCCGGCGACACGGTCACCGCCAAGCGCCCGCTCCTCGGCCCGTTCACCGACTGACGGTGCTCACCCTGCACACCGCGCCGCTGCTGCGGACCGCGCCCGACGCACCGCCCACCGCCGGGGCCGCCGTCGCGGTCCGGGCCGACCGGATCGTCGCGGTCGGCCCGCTGGCCGAGCTGACCGGGGCGTACGCCGAGGCCCGCCTCCGCCGTTGGCCGGGCACGCTCGGGCCGGGGCTGGTGCACGACGGGCCGCTGCCGGCCGCCGACTTTCCCCGCGAGCGGGTGCACGCGCTGCTCCGGGTGGGGGTGACCACCGTGCTGGCCGCCCACGTGACAGATCCGGCGCTGCGGGCAGCCGTGGACCGGGGCGGCCTGCTGGTGCTGCCCGCCGCGGTGCCGGCGGCGCTGGTCGCCGGTGGTCGTGCCGACCTGGCCGTCCTCGACGCCGACGGCACCTGCCTGGTGACGGTCGTCGCCGGCCGGATCGCCCACCGCCGCGCCTGACGGTCCACCGGCGTGCCGGAACTGTCGCCGGTTCCGGCCGTCGACGCCCCCGCTCGACCGCACCGCTCGGCCGCCCACGCTCGACTGCCCAGCCGACGCGCCGCCGATGGCCGGCCGTGGGCCGCGATCCGGCGTACCTTGGGGATCATGTCTGTGCCGAGCGATCCCGATCCCCGACTCCAGTCGTACGCGGACCCGGGCCGGCTGGTCACCACCGAGTGGCTGGCCGCGCACCTGGGCGACGAGGGCCTCGTCGTGGTCGAGTGCGACGAGGACGTGCTGCTCTACGACACCGGCCACATCCCGGGCGCGGTGAAGGTCGACTGGCACACCGAGCTGAACGACCAGGTGAGTCGGGACTACCTCGACGCGAGGAGCTTCGCCGAGCTGTGCGCCGCCAAGGGCATCGGGCGGGGCGACACGGTCGTCTTCTACGGCGACAACTTCAACTGGTGGGCCGCGTACGCCCTGTGGGTGTTCTCGCTCTTCGGCCACCCCGACGTGCGGCTGCTCGACGGCGGGCGGCAGAAGTGGGTCGCCGAGGGCCGTGAGCTGACCCGCGACAAGCCGGTCCGGTCCCGCGCCGACTACCCCGTTCCCCAGCGTGACGACGCGCCGGTCCGGGCGTACCGGGAGCAGGTCATGGCGCACGTGGCGGCGGGCCGCCCGCTGGTCGACGTGCGGTCACCGGGCGAGTACACCGGCGAGATGCTGCACATGCCGGACTACCCGCAGGAGGGCGCGCTGCGCGGTGGGCACATCCCGGGCGCGGTCAGCAAGCCGTGGAAGTCAGCCGCCAACGACGACGGCACGTTCAAGTCGGCGGAGGAGCTGCGCGCGATCTACGCCGACCAGCTCGGGCTCGCCCCCGACGACGACATCGTTGCCTACTGCCGCATCGGCGAGCGGTCGAGTCACACCTGGTTCGTGCTGCGGCACCTGCTGGGCTACCCGCAGGTGCGCAACTACGACGGCTCGTGGACCGAGTGGGGCAACCTGGTCCGGGCCCCCGTCGTGAAGGGCGACCAGCCCGGCGGCCTGGCGGGCTGACGGCTCGTCACGTTCCCGGTAGCTCGGCGACCACCTGGAGACCGCCCCGCGGCCCCGGCCGGGTCAGCAGCGACCCGCCCGCCTCGGCGAGGCGCTCCGCCAGGCCCCGCAACCCGTTGCCGGCGGGCGCGTCCCGCCGGCCCGCCGCAGGGGCCGGGGGCGGACCGGCGCCGTCGTCCGTGATCTCCAGCCGGATCTGCGGCGGGGTGTGCGCCAGGACGATCTCGACATGGCTGGCCCCGCTGTGCCGGATGACGTTCGTCGTCGCCTCGCGTACCACCCAGCTGAGCACCGCCTCGGACTCCGGATCGAGCGGTGGACCGGCGAGCTGGACGTGCTGCGTCACCCCCGCTGCGGTCAGGGCCGACCGGGCCCGGTCCAGTTCCGTGGCCAGGTTGCTCTCGCGGTAGCCCGAGACGGCTTCCCGGATCTCGGTGAGGGCCTGGCGGCCGACGGTCTCGATGTCGGCCGCCTGGGCCGCCGCCTGCGCCGGGTTGCGCTCCATCAGCCGTCGGGTGGCCTCGGCCTTCACGACGATGACCGACATGCTGTGGCCGAGCAGGTCGTGCAGGTCGCGGGCGAAGCGCAACCGTTCCTGGTCCACCGCGGACCGGGCCAGCTCCTCCCGGGTACGGCGCAGCTCCGCCGTCGTCGCCGCGAGACCGAGGATCGCGGCCGTCACCACGCCGGAGACGAAGGTCCCGTACCCGTTGATCATCGCCGCCAGCGGGTCGTGGTCCCGCTCGCCGGAGATCACGCCGGCCGATCCACCGAGGACGACCAGCGCCATGATGAGGTGCTGGCCACGAAGTACGACACCGCACGCCAGGGCCAACGGCATGAACAACTGGATCCAACTGCCGCCGTAGCCCAGGGCGAGCGGGTAGGTGACGGCGGCCTGGGCGGCGAGCAGGCCCAGCGTGGTGTGGTTCGCGTGGCGGCGGGGGCCCAACGCCCGGAACGTCACCGCGACGTAGAGCGCGACGAAGGTCAGCAGGCCGGCACCGGCCAGCCAGGGCAGGGACACGTCGCCGCGGACGAGATCGGCGACGGCACCGACGGTCAGCATCAGCCACGGGAGGAACGCCTTCCCGCTGGTCAGCTCCGGCAGTTCGTCGGCGTCGACGTTCATGCTCGGCCACCGGAACGTTCGCATGTTCGGCCCTCTCCCGCCTCGTCGTGGTGGCACCGTCGGGCGACAGCCCTGATCGCGCACCGTCAGGCGCGGCGGCTGGCCCGACGGTACGCGTAGCCGGCGTACCCGCCGAACAGCGCCAGCCAGGCGGTCAGCACCAGCACCGTGTCGAAGCCCGGCACGACACCCTGGACGGTGTCCCAGCCCAACTCCCCGAGCCGGTGTGCCGGCGTCCACCGGGCGACGGTGGCCAGCCAGCCAGGAAACTCCGAGACCGGGAACCACAGGCCGCCGAGGAACGCGAGCGCCAGATTGGTCACCACGTTGGCCACGTTGGTGGTCTGGGCGGAGAAGGCGTAGCCGTTGGCGAGGCCGAGCATGGTGAAGGGCAGCGAACCGACCCACAGCAGCAGGATCAACGCCACCCACTGACCGAGCCCGAGCCGTACGCCGTTGACGACCGCCCCGGCGAGCAGCACCACCGTGATCGTCGGCAGGACTATCAGTGAACCGGTCGCGGCCCGCCCGACGACAGCCTGGGCCGGGGTCAGCGGGGTGACGCGCAGTTGCCGGAGCCAGCCCGCCGCCTTGTCCTCGGCGACCGCCGTGCCTCCCGTCAGCCCGGCGCTCAACGCACCGTACGCGGCGAGGCCGACCATCGCGGTGACCGCCCAGCCGGAGGCGTCGTCGGACTTGGGGCCGATGTTGGTGAACATCAGGTACATCAGCAGGGGCGTGCCGATGCCGAAGATGACGAAGCCGGGGTCGCGGAAGGTGCGGCGAAGTTCCAGCCTGGCGTACTGGTAGACCGGGGTGATCTGGCCGAGCATCAGGAACCTGCCTTCTGGGTCGGGGCGGTGGGGACGGCGGTGGGGGAGGTCAGGGCCAGGAAGGCGTCCTCCAGGCCGGCGGAGGTCACTTCGAGGCCCCGTACCGGCCCCTGTTGGGTCAGGGCGTGGACGGTCGCGTCGGAGTCGGCGGTCCGCAGGCGTACCCGGCCGTCGACGACCGTCACCGAGAGCACGCCCGGCAGCGACGCGAGGCCTTCGGGCGCCGGCTGGCCCTGGAGGTCGAAGGAGACCAGGCTGGCGCCGACGGCCTGCTTGATGTCGGCGCCGCTGCCGTCGGCGATGACCCGACCCCGGTCGATGACGACGACCCGGTCGGCGTTCTGGTCCGCCTCGTCGAGGTAGTGGGTGGAGAAGAGCACGGTCTTGCCCCGCTCGGTGAACGCGTGCATCGACTCCCAGAACGAGCGGCGGGCCGCCACGTCGAGCGCGGCGGTCGGCTCGTCGAGGACCAGCAGGTCCGGGTCGCCGACGAGGGCGACGGCGAAGTTGACCCGCTGCGCCTGACCGCCGGAGAGCCGGTCCACCCGTCGGTTGGCGAGCTCACCGAGCCCGGCGAGGCCCAGGGCCCCGTCGACCGGCATGGGCCTGGGGTACGTGCTGGCCACGAAGGTCACCAGTTCACGGACCGTTACCCGGGGGACGGGCTTGGTGTCCTGGAGCATCGCGCCGACCCGCCCGGCGCGGACCGCCCGCTGCGGCGCGTCCCCGAACAGCCGTACCTCGCCGGCGGTCGGCTCGTCGAGGCCCAGCAGCAGGCTGATCGACGTCGACTTGCCCGCACCGTTGCGGCCCAGCAGGGCCACCCGCTCGCCCGGCCCGATCGTCAGATCCAGCCCGGCGACCGCCTGCACGTCCCCGAACGTCCGGACCGCGCCGGCAAAGGTCACCGTCGGTGCCACCCCGTGTGTCTTCTTCATGCCGAGAACGCTATTGCGCTGCCCAGCGGACCTGTAGAAGAGAATGTCCGGACTCGGGCAGGACAAATGTCATTGCCGGCACCCGGGGGACCGACCGGCAGGGCGGCTCGTGCGGCGGCCCGTTCAGAGCCAGCCGCGTTCGTCGGCGAACCGGGCCGCCTCCGTACGGTTGCGGGCGCCGGTCTTGCCGATGGCCGAGGACAGGTAGTTGCGGACGGTGCTTTCCGACAGCCAGAGCCTCACCGCGATGTCCGCGACCGTCGCGCCGCCCTGCCCCGCCGTCAGCACCTCCCGCTCCCGGGCGGTCAGTGGGCTCGGTCCGGCGCTGAGTGCGGCAGCCGCCAGCGCGGGGTCCACCACCGACTCGCCGTCGAGCACCCGCCGGATCGACGCGGCCAACTGGTCGACCGGGCCGTCCTTCGACAGGAACCCGCGCGCCCCGACCTGCATCGCCCGGCGCAGGTAACCCGGCCGGCTGAACGTGGTGACGATGAGAACCTTGCAGTCGGGCAGCTCGGTGCGCAGCTCGTCGGCGGCGTCCAGCCCGCTACGACCGGGCAGTTCGATGTCCAGCACCGCCACGTCGGGCCGGATCTTCAGCGCGACCGGCACGATCTCGTTGCCTTCCGCCACCTGGGCCACGACCTGCATGTCCTCTTCGAGGTCCAGCAGGAGGGCGAGCGCCCCGCGCATCATCCCCTGATCCTCGGCCAGCAAGATCTTGATAGGTGCCGTAGCGCCGGCTCCGACCAGGGCATCCGTCATGGCGGCCACAGTACGGGGAGCGGACGGCCCCGGCGGCAGGCCGGGATGGTCAGCCGGCGGCGAGGGAGACCTCGCCGTACAGGTTCTTGACCACGCCGGTGACCTCGCCGGTCTCCGGCCGCCAGCGCAGCAGCCCGCCCGGGTCGTAGCGCAGCAGCACCGTTCCGTCCGGGTCCCAGCCGAGCACCTCGCAGCAGGACTTCCAGCGGCCCTGGCCCAGGTTGAGCAGGTGGGTCACCACGCCCGTGCCGGCGTTCAACAGCGCGACCCCCTCCAGGCCGCTGGTGGTGCCGATGGCGAGCCAGCCGGCCCGGGCCACCAGGTCGCCGCGCTGCCAGCCCCGCCCGTAGAACTCTTCGACCTGGTTGCCCGGTGGCAGCGCGCGGAAGTCGACCGGGCTGCTGCTGCGCTGTGTGACGCCGCCGGTCGACCGGATCCGTGTCACGTTCGCCGGCGTGCTGTCCAACTCGAACAGGGCGTCCGGCCGGGCGGCCGGCCGGGCGGCCGGGCCGGGAGCGACCACGTCCCAGGGCGACACCGGCAGCTTCCGGGCGGCACCCGTACCGGGCTCCACTTCGTACGTCGTGTCGTTGTCGCCGACGAGCAGCCGGTCGCCGGACCAGAGGACGTGCTCCAGGTAGCCCCTGAGCGGGTGGCGGCGCACGGCGGCGGTGGTCAGGTCGACCACGATCACCTCGTCGGTCTGGGCGAAGGCGGCCCTCCGCCCGTCCGGGGAGAGACTCCCGTTCTTCAGTGGCGGCGCCTCGTTGCCCTCCGCGTCGCGGGTCGGGGCGGGGGTGACCACGTCGAGGTCCCGGACGAGGCCGTCGTCGCCGAGCACCCGGATCCGCCCGTCGGCGGCGGTCTCCGGGTCCCTTGGCTGGTAGAGCGCCAGCGCCCTGCCGACCGGGCGGGCCGACAGGGTCGCGGCGACCGGGTCGCCGAGGCGACCCAGTGGGCCTCCGGGATAGGCCAGGTCGGCCGGGACCGTCTGCACGGGCACGGGGGTCGGGACCGCGCTTCGGCGCGGCGTCGCGGTGGTTGCCGGGCTCCGGTCCGGCGTCGCGGTGGTCGCCGGTGGCAGCGGGTCGACGGCGCGCAGGGCCAGCGCCGTACCACCGGTGAGCAGGGCGACCGCGAGCCCGGCGGCACCGGCGGCGCGGCGGGCGCGACGCACCCGGCGGGCCCGGTCCCAGCCGGCCGTCGCGGGGTGCGCCGGCCGGACGTCCTCGGCGACGACGGTGAGCAGCCGGTGCAGTTCCTCTTTCCTCACGGGTTCACCTCCATCCCGGTGACCAGGCCGTCGCCGGGCCGTCCCTCGTCGTGACCAAGCTCCGGCGCGACCTCGCGGAGCCGCCGTAGCGCCGCGTGGCACTGGCTCTTCACGGTGCCGACGGTGACGCCGAGCGCCTCGGCGGTGGCCACCTCGGTCAGGTCCTCGAAGTAGCGCAGCACCAGCACGGCGCGCTGCCGGGGCGGCAGGTGGTCGAGCGCGTCGCGCAGGGCGAGCCGCAGCGCGCCGTCCCCCTCGGCCGTCGCCCGTTCCGGCGGGTACGCGCTGAGCCACTCCCGGCGGCGTCGGCGCCACCAGGAGACGGCGTCGCGGTAGAGGATCGCCCGCACGTACGCGGCCGGATCGCCCTGCCGCACGGCGGGCCAGCGCAGGGCCAGTTTCAGCAGCGCCTCCTGGAGCAGGTCCTCGGCCTGGTGCCGGTTGCCGCAGACCAGGTAGGCCGCGCGCAGCAGCCGGTGCTGGTGGCATTCGACGAAGGTGACGTAACCGTCCCGTCCGTCGTCGGTCGTCGGCGGTCCCATCCGCCCTCCCTCCGGCCGGCCGTCGCGCATACCGCGTCACCAGGCAGACGCACGGGGACCCGGGAAAGGTTGGGTGCCGTGCGTCGGTCGGTCAGGCGTCGGGCGCGCCGCGCAGGTAGCGCTGGACGGTCGGCGCGACCCAGGCGACCAGTTCGGCCGGGTCGGCGTCGACCACCGGGGGCAACCGGAGCACGTACCGGGTCAGTGCCAGGCCGAGGATCTGGCTCGCGACCAGCCCGGCGCGCCGGGGGGCCGCCGCCGGGGCCGGTACGACCCGGGCCACCGCCGTGGTGAGCTGGTCGGCGAAGATGCCCCGCATCCGCTCGGCCGCCGCCGGGTTGGTGGCGGCCGTACGCAGCAGCGCGGCCATCGTCCCGTCGCTCTCCCAGCGGTCGATGAAGTGTCGGACCAGCACTTCGCCGAGCCGTTCGGGCGGCACCTCGGTGAGGTCGGGCAGCCGCAGGTCGAACTCGGCCGCCGCCGTGAAGAGCCCCTCCTTGCTGCCGTAGTAGCGCATCACCATCGACGGGTCGATCCGGGCGTCCGCCGCGATGGCCCGGATGGTCGCGCGGTCGTAGCCGTCGGCGGCGAAGCGTTCCCGGGCAGCGCGGAGGATCGCCGCCCGGGTCGCGTCGGAACGGCGGCTACGGGTCGGCGCGGCATCGGTCACATCCATCACCGTATGCCAACACCTGTTGACACTCCACCGTGGTGCGGCCTAGCGTTGCCAACACTTGTTGGCATTGATGGACATGGAGGCCGGCCATGCTGCCCACGAGCACGGACGTACTGGTGGTGGGGGCCGGCCCGACCGGTCTGACCGTCGCGCTGGCCCTGGGCGGGCGGGGGGTCCGGGTGGCCGTGGTCGACCGGCTGGACCGGCCGCTGACGACCTCTCGGGCGGCGGTCGTGCACGCGTACACCCTGGAGATGCTCGACCGCATCGGCGCCGGCGCCCCGCTGGTGGCCCGAGGGCTGCGGTCGCGGGGGTTCACCGTCCGCGACCGCGACCGGGCGCTGCTCGCCGTGCCGTTCGACTCGCTGCCGTCCCGGCACGCCTACGCGCTGATGATCTCCCAGTCGGTCACCGAGGAGGTGCTCGCCGGGCAGCTCGCCGCGCTCGGCGTGCCGGTGCTGCGACCGTACGAGATGGTGGGGCTGACCCAGGACGCGACCGGCGTCGTTGCCACCTTCGCGGACGGCGCGACGGTCCGCGCCCGCTACCTGGTCGGCGCGGACGGGATGCACAGCGCGGTGCGGGAACGGGCCGGGATCGGCTTCTCCGGGCCGGCGGGCGGCGAGTCGTTCGCCCTCGCCGACGTGCGCGTGGAGAGCGCGCTGCCCCGCGACCGGGTCTCCTTCTTCCTGGCCCGCTCCGGGCCGCTGGTCTGGGCGCCGCTGCCCGACGGGATCGTCCGGCTGGTCGCCGCCGTACCCGAGGCGCCCGTCACTCCCGACCGCGCCTACTTCCAGGCGCTCCTCGACGAGCGCGGGCCGGTCCGTCGCCCCGACCGGTTGGTCGAGGTGCTCTGGGGCTCCCGGTTCCGGATCCACCACCGGGTCGCCGACACCTTCCGCAGCGGGCGGGTGCTGCTCGCCGGAGACGCCGGGCACGTGCACAGTCCCGCCGGCGGCCAGGGAATGAACCTGGGCATCGTGGACGCGGTCGACGTCGGCGACACCCTCGCCGACGTCCTGGCGGGTGCCCCGGAAGGACTGCTCGACGGGTACGCGGCCCGCCGCCGGCCGATGGCCGAGGAGGTGGTCGCCTTCGCCGCCCGGCTGACCCGGCTCGCCACCCTGCCCCCGGCCGCCCGGGCGCCCCGCAACCTGCTGATCCGTCTGGCCAACGCCGTCCCACCGGCCCGACATGGCCTCGCGATGCGGCTCTCCGGCCTCAACCGTCGCGAGGGGAACGCAGGGGCGTCGTCCTGACTTCTGCCGTGGCGGTGGCCGACGGTTCGGCGGTGCCGGTCGGTGGCCCGGCAGCCGCCAGCCCCCGCCACGACGTGAGGGCGACCAGCACGAAGACACCGGCCACCGCCACCGCCACCGGCGCCACCCCGTACGCCGCGCCGGCCAGGCCGGCGAGGGCCGCGCCGATCGGCGCGGTGAGCAGGCCGGCCATCCGCTGGGCGGCACCCACCCGGCCGAGCAGGGCGGCCGGGACGTGGCGCTGCCCGTACGAGGCCCAGAGGCCGTTCCACACCGTGGTGCCGGCGGCGAACACCGCCAGCGCCAGCCCACCGGGCACCGGGTGCCGGGCCAGCGCCAGCCCGGTCAGCGCGACGGCCTGGCCCGCGAGGACGAGACGGAGCGTGGGGACCGTGCCGAGCCGGGCGGCCAGCCGGCCCGCCCACAACCCGCCGGCGAGCCCGCCGAGGACCGCCGCCGCGGCGAACAGCCCGTACCCGGCCGGCGGCACCCGCAGCACGTCGAGCGCGTAGAGCACCAGCACCGCCATCAGGCCGCTGATCGCGAGGTTGCTCCCGGCGGTCGCCACGGTCAGCCGCCACAGCGTCGCGTCCCCGCGTACCCACCGCACCCCCTCGACCCCCTCCCGCCACACCGCTCGCGCCCGCCCGCGCCCCCTCCGCGCGGCACGCCCCCGGCCATCCTTCGCGATCTTGCAGTTGTGGCCCCCACTCCGGGGCTTTTCGCCGGATTCGTTCGGGCACAAAGTGCAAGATCGCGGGGAGCTGGGGAGAGGGCGGGGGTGGGGGTGGAGGGCGAGGGTCAGGAGGGCGGCGGCGGCGAAGGTGAGGGCGTCCACGGCGAACGGCAGGGGCGCGGCGAGGGCGAAGAGCACGCCGGCCGCGGGGGCGCCGAGGAATCCACCCGCGACTGCCGAGCCGGCCTGTAGGCGGCCGTTCGCCCGGGTCAACGCGGCCGGGGGCACCACCGCCGGCAGCATCGCGAACGAGGCGGCGTCGAAGAGGGTGCCGAGCGCGGCGAGCAGGAACGCCACCGCCACCAGCGCGGCGACGCCGGCCCGGTCCAGGGCCACCGCGAGGGCGAGCCCACCGACCACGGCGGCGCGCAGCCCGTCCACCACCGCCATCGTCCGGCGGCGGTCCCAGCGGTCCGCGTACACGCCGCCGAGCAGGCCGAACAGCAGCGGCGGGAGCTGCCCGGCCACTGTCACCGCCGCGATCACCCGGGGGTCGCGCGTCAGCGTCGCGGCCAGCAGCGCCAGGGCGGGCGTACGCAGAGCGTCGCCGAACCGCGACGACACGGCGGCGGACCAGAGCAGCCGGTAGTCGCGGCCCAGCGGAGGTGCGGTCATGCCGACGACCCTGGTGGCTCTACCGGGTCGAGGGTCAAGGCGGCCCGCCCCGCCCGCCGCGAGATGAGCCGACCGGCGGGTAACCGAGGGCCCCCGGCGGGTCGGTCGAGGTCTACGCTTGCCCGGTGAGGGTGGAACAGCAGGCTAGGGGCAGGGCGGGCGGTGTCGCGGCGTCGGGTCGGCGCCGGTCCCGTAAGGACGAGATCCTGGAGATCGCGGTCGGTCTCTTCGCCTCCCGGGGCTACCACGGCGTCTCGATGGACGACATCGGCGCGGCCGCCGGGGTCACCGGCCCGGCGCTCTACCACCACTTCGCCGGCAAGGAGGCCATGCTGGTCGCGGCGCTGATCCCGGTCAGCGAGGAGCTGCTCACGGGTGGCCAGGAGCGGTCCACCGGTCATCCCGACGACCCGCGCGGGGTGCTGGAGTCGCTGATCGACTTCCACGTCGAGTTCGCGCTGGCCAACCCGGCGGTGATCGCCCTGCACCTGCACGAGCTGGATCGGCTCCCCGACGAGCCCCGACGCCGGATCCGCCGGCTCCAGCGGCTCTACGTCGAGCAGTGGGTGACCGTGCTGACCACGTTGCACCCGGGCATGCCCGACGGTGAGGCGCGGGTACTGGCCCACGCCGCCTTCGGCCTGATGAACTCGACGCCGTTCCTCGGCGGCGAGGTGGACCGGCACCGGCGGGCCGAGTTGCTGCGCGCCGCCACCCTGGCCGCCCTCCTGGCCCACCCCGGTTCCTGATCCGGCTCCGGGCGGCGGCCCGTCCCGTGACCCCGCCGACTCGTCAGTAACCTTCCGACCGTGGTTCTCTGGCACCCGTCCAGACCCCGGACGCTGGGAGGAAACATGATCGAGTCGCTGTTGGTCGCCAACCGGGGCGAGATCGCCCGCCGGATCATCCGTACCGCCAGGCGGCTCGGCATCCGCGCGATCGCGGTGCACTCCGAGGTCGACGCCGGCCTGCCGTTCGTGCTGGAGGCCGACGAGGCGGTCTGCGTGGGTCCGGCCAACCCGGCCCAGAGCTACCGCAACGCCGAGGCCGTTCTCGACGCCGCCCGGTCGACAGGTGCGCAGGCCATCCACCCCGGTTACGGCTTCCTGTCGGAGAACGCCGGCTTCGCCCGTACCGTCGAGGCGGGCGGGCTGGTCTGGGTCGGGCCCGGCGCGGACGCGATCACCGCGATGGGCGACAAGATCAACGCCCGGAACCTGATGGCGAAGGCCGGGGTGCCGGTGGCGCCCGGCACCACCGAGCCGGCGGCCGACCTCGACGCGGCGGTCGCGGCGGCGGCGGAGATCGGCTACCCGGTGATGGTCAAGGCCGCGGCCGGCGGCGGTGGCATGGGCATGGGCGTCGCCACCGACGAGGCCGGGCTGCGTAGCGAGTACGACAAGGTGCGCTCCTTCGCCGAGCGGATGTTCGGCGACGGCTCGGTGCTGATCGAGCGGTACTTTCCCCGGGTGCGCCACGTCGAGGTGCAGATCCTCGGCCTGGCCGACGGGCGGGTGGTGGCCCTCGGTGAGCGGGAGTGCTCGGTGCAGCGCCGTAACCAGAAGCTGGTCGAGGAGTCCCCGTCGCCGGCGGTCTCCCCGGAGTTGCGCGAGCGCTTCCTGGCGGCGGCCGTGCGGGCCGGCGAGGCGGTGAACTACCGCAACGCGGGCACTGTCGAGTGTCTGCTTGACCCCGCCACGCAGGAGTTCTTCTTCCTGGAGATGAACACGCGGCTCCAGGTGGAGCACCCGGTCACCGAGCTGGTCTACGGCGTCGACCTGGTCGAGGAGCAGTTGCGGGTGGCGTCGGGACTGGCGCCGACCTTCGACCCGGACGCGCTCGCCCCGCGTGGGCACGCCATCGAGCTGCGGATCAACGCCGAGGACCCGAAGCGCTTCCTGCCCGGGCCCGGTGTCATCAGGACCTGGGTGGAGCCGGCGGGTGCGGGCGTCCGGGTGGACTCGGGCTACGTCGAGGGCAACACCGTCACCCCGTTCTACGACAGCCTGATGGCCAAGCTCATCGTCAGCGGCGCGACCCGGGCCGAGGCGATCGAGCGGGCCCGCGCGGCGGTGGCGGGTTTCGAGATCGCGGGCCCGAAGTGCAACCTCCCGTTCTTCGCGGAGCTGCTGGAGAACGAGGAGTTCCTCTCCGGCGACTACGACACCGGCATCGTCGGCCGGATGCGCTGACCGGCGCGGGCCAGCGCGCGAGCGGGTCTGCTCAGCGGTAGACCTTCTCGCGGCGCTCGTCGACCCAGAAGTCGCGCCCCCGCTCGGCGGCGAGGATGACGAACGTGAGGATCGCACCCGAGGCGTACACGTACGCGCCCGGCCCCGCGTCAAGGTCCTCGTCGGGGGCCATCGCGAGCAGCGACGCTCCTGCGGCCGAGAGCAGCATGAGCCAGCCGACGATGCGCCCGAAGCGCTCCTGTGCGGGGCTCCCGGCCCGTTCGCCGGCCACGACGAGGAGGATCAGGGCCGTGACCGCGACGACGAGGAGACCGATGAAGACCACGGCGAAGAACGCGTCCTCCCTGCCGGCCGTGAAGCCGATGGTCAGCATGCTCTCGTCGTACTGCTCGAAGGCCAGGTAGGGAAGGAACAGGCCGACGATGACCAGGCCAGCGGCAGCCAGCGAGGCCAGGTGCAGCACGGTTGTTTCGAGCCGAGCGACGCGATGGCGTGTTTGTCGCAGCTCGTGCCGCAGGTCGTCGTGCTCGGTAGCGTCCACGGCGGGCAGGCTAGCAGCGTCGCCGCGCCCCTGGGTCCCGTGACGCATCGGGATGCACCCCTCGTTGCCGGGGTTCACGCCGCTGCTGGCGAGCCGGGCCGGCGCCCTGGCGGTCGATGCCGGCAGTCTGGTTCCCTGGGGGGACCACCGGTCGGCCGGCGCCCCCCGCTGGCGCTCCACGAGGGCCGCGCAGCGTGGTCGGCATTTCCGACGATCCCACGTCACAGTGAGGTGACCATGAGTCAACTGCCAGCCGAGGTGTCGATCCGTGAGGTCGGGCCGCGCGACGGGCTCCAGAACGAGGACCCGATCCCGACCGAGGCCAAGGTGCGGCTGCTCGACGCCCTCTCCGGCACCGGGGTGCGGCGGATCGAGGCCGTCTCGTTCGTGCACCCGAAGGCGATCCCGCAGATGGCCGACGCCGACGAGGTGTGGCAGCGGGCCGTGAAGGCCGACGGGGTGCGCTACTCGGCGCTGGTGCCGAACACCCGGGGCGCGCAGCGGGCCCTGGCCGCCGGCTTCACCGAGATCGAGGTGGTGGTCTCGGCCAGCGACACGCACAACCGGCGCAACGTGAACCGCTCCACGGACGAGTCGCTTGACGACATCGCCGAGCTGATCGACCTGCTGCACGGTGCCGGCGCGCAGGCCGAGGTGATCGTGGCGACCAGCTTCGGCTGCCCCTACGAGGGGGACACCGACCCGGCCCGGGTGGCCGGCATCGTGGACCGGGTGGTCCGCGACGGCGCCGACCGGGTGGCCTTCGGCGACACCACCGGCATGGGCACTCCGCGTCGGGTCCGGGAACTGCTGACCGCGGTACGCGACCGCAACGCGCACGTGCCCGTGCTGCTGCACTTCCACAACACCCGGGGCACCGCGCTGGCCAACATGCTGACGGCGCTGGAGTTGGGGGTGACCGAGTTCGACGCCAGCGTCGGCGGTCTCGGCGGCTGCCCGTACGCGCCGGGGGCCAGCGGAAACCTGGCCACCGAGGAGGCGGTGCACATGCTGCACGACATGGGCGTCGACACCGGCATCGACCTGGCGGCCCTGATCGAGGCGGCCGAGCTGGCCGAGGAGCTGGTCGGCAAGCGGCTCCCGTCCGGGGTGCTGCGCGCGGGGCCGCGTACCCGGCTGACGCCGCTGCCGGGCTGACCGCGTGCGGGGAGGGGCCGGCGTCGTGCCGGCCCCTCCCACGTGTCCGGTCGGTCAGCCCACCGTGGTGAGCATGCTCGGCCAGCTGTCGCGGAAGATTTCGGAGCTGGCGCGGTCCGTGCTGCGGGTGCCGGCGAAGAGGTTTGTCACCCGGTTCGCCTCGGTGGTGCTCGGGTACGGGTTGGTGCAGCTGGTGCCGGCGCTGCCGCCGGACATCAGCAGTGAGCAGTTGCCGTTGTAGTTGTCGGGCAGGCCGAGGATATGCCCGATCTCGTGGGTCATGATCCGCAGCGGGCTGTACTGCTGGGCCTGCTGGGTGTCGATGTAGACCCGGCCGTTGCCGAGGCTGGTCCGGACGGCGTACGAGCCGCCGCCGTTGATCTGGTAGATCCGCAGGTTGGAGCCGCAGTTCGCCGAGAGCGTCAGGTTCGACGTGGCGTTGTTCCAGATCGAGGCGGCCTGGTTGGCGGTGCCGGCGTAGCTTCCCGCCTGGCTGGTGTTGTAGCAGATGGTCATGGCGGCGGAGGCGGGCGCCGGGTTGGCGACGGTTACGCCGAGGGTGGCGAGCGCCGTCGCGACGAACGCGACCGCGAGCCGGTTGAGCCGTGAGGTCATCGCTGACTCCAATCCGGAAGGGAGCGGGTGTCAGGAGCGTAGCCACATCGATTCATGATTTTCAATGTCTGCGGGAGGGGTCGTGACCCGGTTGCGGCCCGGCCCGCACCGGAGTCGCCGCCCGCGGCGCGGATGCGCTAGCCTAACGATCGTTCAGGTCGTACGGCGAGGGGGTCGGCGTGACGCTCGACGGTGAGGCACTGGAGCAGCTCCACAAGCGGGCCCGGTCCGGCGGCGCGGACAAATACCATGCGGCGAACGCGGCCAAGGGCAAGCTCTTCGCCCGGGAGCGGGTCGCGCTCCTGGTGGACGAGGGGTCCTTCGTCGAGGACGGCCTCTACGCCAACTCGATGGCCGAGGGCCTCCCGGCCGACGGCGTCATCACCGGCACCGCCACCATCGACGGCCGCCCGGTCTGCCTGATGGCGAACGACTCCACGGTCAAGGCCGGCAGCTGGGGCGCGCGTACCGTTGAGAAGATCATCCGGATCATCGAGCGGGCCTACTCGACCAGCGTGCCGATGGTCTACCTGGTCGACTCGGCCGGCGCCCGGATCACCGACCAGGTCGACCTCTTCCCCGGCCGCCGCGGCGCCGGGAAGATCTTCTGGAACCAGGTCCGCGCCTCCGGGGCCATCCCGCAGGTCTGCGCGCTCTTCGGGCCCAGCGCGGCCGGCGGGGCGTACATCCCGGCGTTCTGCGACGTGGTCGCCATGGTCGAGGGCAACGCCAGCATGTACCTCGGCTCCGACCGGATGGTCGAGATGGTCACCGGGGAGAAGACCACGCTGGAGGCGATGGGCGGCGCCAAGGTGCACTGCGCCGAGTCCGGCGTCGGGCACTTCCTCTGCAAGACCGAGGCGGACGCGCTCGACGTGGTCCGTCGCTACCTGTCGTACCTGCCGGCGAACTGGACGCAGGCCCCACCGGCCGCGCCCGCCGTCGAGGCGCCGGAGAAGGCCGACCTGGCGGCGCTCGTGCCGGCGAGCGAGCGGCAGGCGTTCGACATGCGCCGGTACGTCAAGGGCCTGCTCGACGACGGCTCCTTCTTCGAGATCCAGGCGCTCTGGGCCAAGGAGCTGACCATCGGCTTCGGCCGGCTCAACGGCGAGGTCGTCGGCGTGGTCGGCAACAACTCGATGTTCAAGGGCGGCGTGCTCTTCGTCGACTCGGCCGACAAGGCGACCCGCTTCGTGCAGCTCTGCGACGCGTTCAACGTGCCGCTGCTGTTCCTCTCCGACGTGCCCGGGTTCATGGTCGGCAGCGTGGTGGAGAAGCAGGGCATCATCCGGCACGGCGCCAAGATGATCACCGCGATCTCCGAGGCGACCGTACCCAAGATCTGCGTGGTGGTCCGCAAGGCGTACGGCGCCGGCCTCTACGCGATGGCCGGCCCCGGCTTCGAGCCGGACGCCACGATCGCCCTGCCCACCGCCAAGATCGCCGTGATGGGCGCCGAGGCGGCGGTCAACGCCGTCTACGCCAACAAGATCGCGGCGATCGAGGACGAGGCCGAGCGGGCCGCGTTCGTCGCCGCGAAGCGCGCGGACTACGAGCGCGACATCGACGTGGTCCGGCTCGCCAGCGAGCTGGTCGTGGACGCGATCGTCGAGCCGCACGAGCTGCGGGGCGAGCTGGTCCGCCGGTTCGCCGCCGCCCGCACCAAGGATCGGCACTTCTCCCGACGCCGGCACGGCGTCACCCCGGTCTGATCCCGCCGCCGGCCCCACCCGGCCGGCACGGGGCCCGCGCCGCACCAGCGATCTCCCCCGGCGTCACGAGCGTCCGGCGGTCATCCACACAGGAGGATTCCATGGACTTCCGGCTCACCGAGGAGCAAGAGGCGCTGCGGGAGAGCGTGCGCGAGCTGGCGCGCGAGGTGGTCGCCCCGGTCATCGCGGAGCACTACGAGGCGCACACCTTCCCGTACGAGGTGATCCGGCAGATGGGCAAGATGGGCCTGTTCGGCCTCCCCTTCGCCGAGGAGTACGGCGGGATGGGCGGCGACTACTTCGCGCTCTGCCTCGCGCTGGAGGAGCTGGCCCGGGTCGATTCGAGCGTCGCCATCACCCTGGAGGCGGCGGTTTCGCTGGGCGCGATGCCGATCTACCGCTTCGGCACGGCCGAGCAGAAGGCGACGTGGCTGCCGAGGCTGCTCAGCGGCGAGGCGCTCGCCGGTTTCGGCCTGACCGAGCCGGGCACCGGATCGGACGCGGGTGGCACCCAGACCCGCGCAGTGCTCGACGAGGCCACGGACGAGTGGGTGATCAACGGCTCGAAGGCGTTCATCACCAACTCGGGCACCGACATCACGGCGCTGGTCACCGTCACCGCGGTCACCGGCGTCCGCCCGGATGGCGCCAAGGAGCTGTCCACCATCATCGTGCCCTCCGGCACCCCGGGCTTCACCGTCGCGCCGGGCTACTCGAAGGTCGGCTGGAACGCCTCGGACACCCACGAGCTGACCTTCGACGACTGCCGCGTGCCGGCGGCCAACCTGCTCGGTGAGCGCGGCCGGGGCTTCGCCCAGTTCCTGCGGATCCTCGACGAGGGGCGTATCGCGATCGCCGCCCTGGCCGTCGGTCTCGCCCAGGGCTGCGTCGACGAGTCGGTCCGGTACGCGAGGGAACGCCAGGCGTTCGGCCAGCCGATCGGCAACTACCAGGCGATCCAGTTCAAGATCGCCGACATGGAGATGAAGGCGCACACCGCCCGCCTGGCCTACTACGACGCGGCGGCGCGGATGCTCGCCGGCGAGCCCTTCAAGCGGCAGGCCGCCATCGCCAAGCTGCACGCGAGCACCATCGCGGTGGACAACGCCCGCGAGGCCACCCAGATCCACGGTGGCTACGGCTTCATGAACGAGTATCCGGTGGCCCGGTTCTGGCGCGACTCCAAGATCCTGGAGATCGGCGAGGGCACGTCCGAGGTGCAGCGCATGATCATCGCTCGCGACCTGGGCATGTGACGGCGGCGGGACGGGTCAGGACCCGTCCCGGTCGGGGGCGGAGCCCGTGCTTCCGGCGGTGGCGCCGGGGTGCACCGCGTCCCGGACCCGGCGCAGCCCGTCGAGCAGGGCGGCGAGCGCCGGCGCGTCGAGCTGGCCGGTGAACCACTGCTCGATGATCCGCAGGTGCCCGGGCAGGACCCCGTCGAGCCGTTGCAGGCCGGAGGCGGTCACCACGGCGAACGAACTGCGCCGGTCGGAGGGGCACGCGCGGCGGGCGAGCAGCCCGTCGCGTTCCATCCGGTCCACCACCCGGGTGACCCCGCTCGTTGATAGCGAGGTCTGCGCGGCCAGGTCGGTCATCCGCAACTGGTTGCCGGGTGACCGGGCCAGCCTGGTCAGCACCTCGAACTCGACGGGTGAGAGACCGTGCTCCTCGAACTGCGCGGCGAACCGGGCCGAGAGCCCGGCGTGCGCCTCGATGAGCAGGCCGACGGCGGTGATCCTGGGGTCGTCGAAAACGTTCTGGTCCACGCGACCATCCTAGCAGTCCTTGACACAGGGAATGTTGTTATGCCTATAGTTGCTTCAGCAGCCGTTGGGCTACTAAACAATCTTCCCCCACGGAGGGCAGTTCCATGACCAGCAGCACCGCACCGGTCACCCGCGACTGGGAAGGCCTCACGATCCCGACCGCCGGCACCTACCTGCTGGACGTCGCACACAAGCGCGTGGGCTTCTCCGCCCGGCACATGATGGTCAGCAAGGTGCGCGGTGACTTCGCCGAGGCGAGCGCCACCATCACCGTCGCCGAGGACCCGATGCGGTCCTCGGTCAGCGCCACCATCCAGGCGGCCTCCATCAACACCAACCAGGCCGACCGGGACGCGCACCTGCGCAGCCCCGAGTTCCTCGACGTCGAGAGCTTCCCGACCCTCGAGTTCCGCAGCACGGCCGTGAAGTCGCGCGACGGCAACGACTTCGTCCTCTCGGGCGAGCTGACGATCAAGGGCGTCACCCGCCCCGTCGAGCTGGCGATCGAGTTCGAGGGCGTCGGGCGCAGCCCGTTCGGGCAGGACATCTTCGGCTTCTCCGCCGCCACCGAGATCGACCGCGAGGACTTCGGCCTGACCTGGAACGTGGCCCTGGAGACCGGCGGCGTGCTGGTCGGCAGGAAGATCAAGATCGAGATCGAGGGCGAGGCCGTCCGCCAGGCCTGATCCGCCGGACCGCTTCCGGGCCCGCGCCGCACCACGGCGCGGGCCCGCGGCGCGTACGGGGTCCTCTGCGACGCGGTCATCACGGCGTCCGCCGCCCGGGTGCGATTTGTCACGAACCCCGTGTGGTCCGGCCCGGTGCCGGAGCGCGCCGCCTGGGTAGAGATCCGCCGGGAGCGCGTCCGCCGGCCGGAGTACGGTCGTGCCGGTCGTAGGATCACCGGGCCTGCCTCTGTCCCGACGATGCCGACGCTCCTAACGTGGAGGGTTCACACGCGCTTACCCGGGCCGGCACGGTCCGACTGCGCCTCGCGCCGGGAGGAAACATGGGCAGGGACGTCGAGCAGGGCGCCTTCTCCCGGGAGGACCGGGTCCGTTACCGCCAGAAGGTGCGGCGTTGCCTGGACGTCTTCGCCCTGATGCTGGACGACTTCCACTTCGACGCCGACCGGCCGATGACCGGGTTGGAGATCGAACTGAACCTGGTCGACTCGTCGGCCGAGCCGGCGATGCGCAACGAACAGATCCTCGCCGCGATCGCCGACCCGCTCTTCCAGACGGAACTGGGCCAGTTCAACCTGGAGCTGAACGCGCCGCCCCGGCTGATCGAGGGCGACGGGTTCGCCGACTACGAGCGGGACCTGCTCGGCAGCCTGTCCCGGGCCGACGAGCGGGCCGCCGAGTCGGACGCGAAGATCGTGCTGGTCGGGATCCTGCCCACCCTCACCGAGCGGCATCTCGTCGAGGACAACCTCTCCACCAACGAGCGCTACCGGGTGCTCAACGACCAGATCGTCGGCGCCCGGGGCGAGGACATCGAGCTCGACATCCGCGGCGTCGAGCGCCTGCAGACCCACACCGACTCGATCGCGCCCGAGGCCGCCTGCACCAGCCTCCAGTTCCACCTCCAGGTCGCCCCGGACAACTTCGCCGACTACTGGAACGCCTCCCAGGCCATCGCCGGCGTGCAGGTGGCCGTCGGCGCCAACTCGCCGTTCCTCTACGGCCGGCAACTCTGGGCGGAGACCCGGATCGCCCTCTTCGAACAGGCCACCGACACCCGGCCGGACGAGCTGAAGGCGCAGGGCGTACGACCCCGGGTGTGGTTCGGCGAACGGTGGATCACCTCGATCTTCGACCTGTTCGAGGAGAACGTCCGCTACTTCCCGCCGTTGCTGCCGATCTGCGAGGACGAGGACCCGGTCGCGGTGCTGCACGGCGGCGGCGTGCCGGAGCTGGGCGAACTGCGCCTGCACAACGGCACCGTCTACCGGTGGAACCGGCCGATCTACGACATCATGGACGGCCGCCCGCACCTGCGGGTGGAGAACCGGGTGCTGCCGGCCGGCCCGACCGTGGTCGACATGCTGGCCAACGCCGCCTTCTACTTCGGGCTGGCCCGAGGGCTGGCGGAGGCGGAACGGCCCATCTGGAGCCAGCTCACCTTCAGCTCCGCCGAGGAGAACTTCCACGCCGCCGCCCGACGGGGCATGGACGCCGTCCTGCACTGGCCCCGCCTCGGCGAGGTGCCGGTGACCAAGCTGGTCCTGGACGTCCTGCTGCCCACGGCCGCCGCCGGGCTCGACCGGTTCGGGGTGACCCCGGCCGACCGCGACCGGCTGCTCGGCATCATCGAACAGCGCTGCCGTACGGGCCGCAACGGCGCGGTCTGGCAGACCGAGGCGGTCTGGGCGGCCGAACGGCAGCGCGGCATGGACCGGGGCGCCGCCCTGCACCACATGGTGCAGCGCTACGCCGAGTTGCAACGCGGCAACGAACCCGTGCACACCTGGTCCGTCGACTGACGCGGATACCGCCGCGACCTGCTCGCGGCTCAGCGGTTGCGGCCCCCGGAGCGGGGCCGACGGCCGGTGGGCGAGGGCCGTGGCGGATCGTCGGCAGCCGGGCGGGCCGACTCCCCGGTCGCGCCCCCCGCCGCGCCGGCGTCCCCGTCCGGAGCGTCCCCGTCCGGAGCGTCCCCGTCCGGACCACCATCGTCCGGAGCCTCACCGGCCCGGCCCGGAGCGGCGCTCTGCGCCGGGTCGGTGTGCCGGCGGCCCGCCGCGACGCTCTGCGCCGGGTCGGTGTGCCGGTCCGGCGCGGCGCCGTCCGGCGGCGCGGGGGCGGAGGGCACGTCGACCGGCGCCGCAGCGGTGCCGGCGTCGAGCACGTCGGCCGGGTGGGCGTGCGGTCCCGGAGCCGGGTCGGCCGGGTGCTCGGCGGCTGCGCCGGTGCGCTGGCGGGGCACCCGCACCGGCTCCCGGGACGCGGCCCGGCGGGCGGCCCGCTGGGTGAGCGCGGTGACCCCGACGGCGCCGCCGATTCCGATGATCACCGCGTACGGCGCGATCAGGTGCGCCGACACCTGCTCCGGGCTGATCCCGGACAGCCGCGGCACCGCCAGGAAGTACGCGGTCGCGACGAGCAGCGGCCCGGCGGCGCCCGAGGCTGCCGCCCCGACGCGGTGGTCGGGATGCCGGGCGTCGCGGCGGGCGCCGACGGCGCCGATCACCAGCGCGGAACCGAGGGACAGCAGCGCCCCGGGCCAGTAGAAGTAGTCGCGGATCCAGTAGCGGCCGTCGTCGGGGCCGAGCTGCCAGATGCCGAGCTGCGCACTGGTCAGCCCCCGCCCGGTCAGTACGCCGTCCACCACGGCGATCACGGCGAGCAGCCAGAGCCAGCCGACGGTGGCCATCACGTTGTTGGCGGCGGCCCGCGAGCGCAGCGCCCAGATCGCGCTCAGCACCCCGACCAGCACACCGAGGGCGGCGTAGCCCGCCGCGACGTCGCGGGGTGAGCCGCTGTCCGCCACCGCCTCGCGCGCCGGTACGGCCACCAGCAGCACGGTGACCAGCGCGCCCAGCCCGGCGGCCACGGCGAGCACGACGGAGACCAGGGCGGTGCCGGCGGGAGCGGCCCGGGGCGGCCCGTCGGGCGGCACCGCCTCGGCTCCGCCGGCGTGCGGTGCCGGGCCGCGGTCGCGTAGCCGTTGCGCGCAGACCGCGCCGAGGACCGTCGAGGTGGCCGCGATCCAGGTCGCCCAGATCAGGCCGGCCACCCAGGCGGCCGAGCCGGCGTCCGGATCCGCCGGCGCCCAGTTGATGATGCCGAGCCCGTAGCCGAAGCCCAGTTGGGCGGCACCCGCGCCGGCCGCGCCGCCGGCCGCGGTCGCGATCGATCCTCCCCAGCCCCGTCTGGCCATGCCGGGGAGCGTAGCGTCCCGTCATCGGCGCGGCGAGTCGTGGCGGTCGGCCGGAGGGCGACCGCGATGGTGCTGGGCGCCGGCGGGGCGGTACGGTCGCCGGGGATCGAGGCGGGGTGAACGGATGACGGACGGGGACACGGGCGCGCGCGACGACGGCCCGGACCGGTCGACGATGCTGTTCCGGGGCGGGTTGGCCGTCGTGCTGCTCGCCGTCGTGGGCGCGATCGGCGGATGGTTCCTGGCCGGCGAGGGCGACCCGGTGACCACGCCGCCGGCGGCGGAGGGCACGTCCACCACGGCGACGCCCGGCCCGGCCCGGACGACCCCGCAGGCGTCCACGCCGGCGGCCCCCCGGACGTCCGCGCCGAGCCGTTCCGCCGGGCTGACGGTGCCGCCCGTCGTCGGCGACGACTTCACGGACGCCCGCGCCGAGCTGCGCGAGAGGAAGCTGGGTTGGCGGCTCGTCTTCGGTGCCGGCACGGGGACGACTGTGGAGCGCACCTCGCCGGAGGTGGGTACCGAGGTGCGGCCGGGGCGCACCGTGACGCTCTACGTGAGCGGTCCGGCGCCGGCCGCGGAGGTGCCGGACGTGGTGGGCGAGGACTGCGACGACGCGGCGGACGAACTCGTCGACGAGGGCTTCTATCCGCGGTACCGCACGGGCAAGGTCGGCAAGGTCGGCCGCCAGGAGCCGGCCGGCGACGGTGCGGGCCGGTGGAACGACCAGGTGTCGATCTGGTGCGGTGACGCGCCGGAGACCGGTGGACCGGCTTCCCCGACACCGTGACGGTGCGTCCGGCACGCTGATCCCGGCCGATGGCCCCCGCGACCGCTAGGTTGACGGTCAGGGTCCACGACGCCCGCCCGGGCCGGGAGAGGACGTGCGATGAGCGACGACCGCCAGGAACCGCCCGCCGGGGAACCCGACGACCGGACCCGTCCGCTGCCTGCGCCGGGCGACGCCTCGGCCGGGGCGGAACCCGACCGCACGCAGCGGCTGCCCGGCCAGGGTCTGTCGGGCGCCGGTGAGGCGGCCCGACCGGCGCCCGGCGACGGGACCTCCCCGGCGGAGGGCGCCACCTCAGGCCCGCCGGAGCGGCCCGGGTCGGCGGTCTGGTCGGGCCGGGCGGAGGTTCGCCCTGCCCAACCCGCCGACCAGCCGGAGGGCGACTGGTACGCCGAGGAGCAGGGCACGCGACGCTGGTGGCTGCCGATCCTGTGGGGCGTGATCGTGCTGCTGCTGCTCGGCATGCTGGGTGTCGGGCTGTGGCTGGTCCTCGATTCGGCGGACGACGATCCGAGCGGGCCGTCGCCGTCGCCCTCGCCGTCGGTCACCCGCGCGTCGCCGACCACCGCCAGCGCGACCTCGGCCGCCCCGACCTCCTCGCCGCCCTCGGCGTCGCCGACGCCCTCCGTGGCGGATCGGTTGCCGATGCCGCCGGTGGTGAACCTGCCGCTGGAGACGGCGCAGGCGATCCTCGACGACGTCGGGCTGGCCCACCGGGTGGAGTACGAGACATCGGACCGTCCCGCCGGCACGGTGATCCGCACCGAACCGGAGGCGGGGGAGTTCGTATCCGAGGACGCGGAGGTCACGCTGGTGGTGGCGCGCGAGGCCGCCGCGCCGACGGATGGGATCACCCCGTCGGCCGAACCGCCCGCCACCCGCTGACCGCGTCACCGCCCCGCTGACCGCGTCACCGCGTCCCCGTCTGCCGCGCGATGTCACCACCCGCGTCGTCTCGTCCCGACCAGGCCGAGCCCGGCCAGCGAGATCACCAGGCCGAAGATGCCGGACCAGAAGAGGGAGCGGCGGGTGTCGTCGGGCGAGGGGCGGGCGGCCCGGTGGCCCGGAGAACCGGTGGGAGCGCCGGCCCCGGCGGCGGCCGGTCCGGGCTCGTCGGCCGTCCCGGAATCGTCGTCGGCCGTCCCGGGAAGGCCGGCGGCACCCAGCGCGTCCGTTTCATCCGGTCCGGTCAGCGCGTCCGGTCCGGTCAGTGTGCCGGGTCCGGTCAGCGCGTCCGGGGTGCCGAAGGGGTCGGAATCGTCGTCGGGCGGGTCCTCGTCCACCACGGTGATCTCGGGTGCGGGGACCGGGGTGGCGAGCCGCGTGGTCGCGGAGAGGGCGGGATCGTGGGCCACCACCAGGGCGATGGTGGCGCCGACCAGCGCCAGGAGTCCGAAGGCGTAGGAGATACGGGAGCGGTGCCGCCGCGCGGCGGGCTGATCGACCATGGCCATCCCAGGTTCGGGGTCCTGGAAGCGCGGGGTGGAACATGCCGGGGTGGGCGTACCTCATTCTATGGCGATGGGGGCGCGCCCGGATGCCGATCGCGCAGGTCAGCCCACGCGGGCCGGGGTGCGGGCGACGTTGCGGCGGACGGCGCGCACGGTGTGCGGGCGCGGCTCGGGAGCCGACCGCAGGGGGCGAAGGCCCTCCCGCTGGACGAAGATCGACCGCCGGTTGACCGCGTCCCCCGACGCGTTCAACTCGTAGCCTTCGAGCCAGATCCAGCCGTCGTAGGTCGGCCAGTCGAGGACCCGGATGACCCGGATCGTGATGGGCCTGAGGAACTGGATACTCGCCGCGCGAGTCACGTGCAGTACGTCACCGGAGCGGGGCAGCACATTGGCTCCTGGAAAGAGTCGGCCGGCGGACGGGCCGGCGTGCAGGGCGGGGGACGTCGATGGCCGGCGGCGAGGTGGGCCGGCTGCTGCTGCGCGCGGTGATGGTCGGGCCGTACCCGCTGGTGGCGGACCGCCACCCGACCAACACCCGGTGCTCCGGGTACCGCTCCCGCCGCCGCAGCCAACTGGCGTGCAGCGGCGGGGTCATCAACCCGGGGCAGGTCTGGTTGTCGACTGTCGGGCGGACCCACCGCCACGCGTCCCGCCATCCGTGGGATCACCACGGCGAGGAAGCGAGTGAAGACGGTGAGTAACCCAAGCCATACGGACAGACTGCATCAGCGACGTGCCGGATGCAAGTTGCACGTTGACTTTTGCTGATACGTGAGCGGCTCGCGCGAAGCGGCGCTTGAAGCCGTTCGCGTCCGCCCGGCACACTGGGGGCGGTTTCGCCGTCGCGGCCGGCCGATGACCGGCACCACCCCCCACGCCGCGAACGATGCCCGCCGTACGACGGTCGCGCCCCTGGCGGGTGACGACAGTGGCGCACGGCGAGGCGGAGGTGGACCGGGTGCGGCCTGTCGAGGTGATCCCGTGAGTGAGCGGCGTAGTCCCACCATCCGCCGTCGCCGACTCGGTGCGGAGCTGCGGCGGCAGCGGGAGGCAGCCGGGATCACCATCGAGGTGGTCGCCGAGCAGTTGGAGTGCTCGGCGTCGAAGGTCTCCCGGATCGAGACCGGCCACACCACGGCGACCCCGCGCGACGTGCGGGACATGCTGCGGATCTACGGCGTGGTGGGGGCCGAGATCGACGAGCTGGTGCAGATCGCCCGGGAGGCGCGCCAGAAGGGCTGGTGGCACCCCTACAGCACCGTCCTGGTCGGGGCGTACGTCGGGCTGGAGGCGGCGGCCAGTTCCGTGCGGGCGTACGAGCAGCAGGTGGTGCCCGGGCTGCTGGAGACCGAGGAGTACGCGAGCGCGATGATCCGGGCCGCCCGGCCCGACTTCACGGCCGAACAGGTGCGCCAGCGGGTGCGTGTCCGTCTGGGCCGTCAGTCGTTGTTGACCCAGGAAGATCCGGTCGATCTGTGGGTGGTGCTCGATGAGACGGTGGTGAGCCGTCCGGTGGGCGGGGACGAGGTCATGCGTGACCAGCTCAAACGGCTGGTCGAGGTGGCGGATCTGCCGAACGTGACGCTTCAGATCCTGCCTTTCGAGGTGGGTGCGCACGCCGGCATGGACGGCACCTTCACGATCCTCAGCTTCCCTGAGCCCGGTGATCCGGATGTCGTGTACGCGGAGAATGCCACGGGTGGGCTCTTCCTGGAGAAGAGTGACGAACTGCAGAGGTACAGCTTCATCTTCGATCACATCCGAGCGGCAGCCATGCGTCCAGAGGAGTCCATCGCACACATCGCGAAACTGGCAGAGGAGCCGTTGTGGAAATGGCGACCAAGGGGTTCCCCGCGGACCTGACGCAGGCGACATGGTTCAAGAGCTCGAAGAGCGGGCCGAACTGTGACAACTGCGTGGAGGTGGCGTACGTGACGGGGGCGGTCGGTGTGCGGGACTCGAAGGACAAGACGGGCCCGGCCCTGGTCTTCGCTCCGGGTGGCTGGCACGCCTTCGTCGCCGGCACCAGGGGCGGTGTGTTCGACAGGAGCTGATGGACCGTGATCTGACGGGCTGCCCCCGTCCGGCGATGGTGCCGGACGGGGGCAGCGTCGTGCCGGGGCCCGGCGGTGCGTAAAGACGGCCGGTCGTCCCGTCGCCCCAACGGGGCCCGCCTCGTTGTACCCCTCGGTACGGCGTTGATCGACAACCGCCGACGGACGGCGACCGAGCGAGGCAGGCGAGACGGATGACGACGATCGGGTCAGAGAACCTCACCAACGGGCCGGGCAAACCGGAACGGTTCGGCGGCAAGTACCGGGGGGCGCGTCGTGACACGGTCCTGACCGAGGTGGTGTCGGCCGACGACGAGATCGACGACCGGGACACCCAGGGCGTCCCGCCCGAGCAGGCCGGCCCGCCGCTCTCCCTGCCCTCGCTGGACCCCAACCCGCTGACCGAGCCGTCGTTCCCGCCCGGCGGCTGGTCGGCGGAGCCGAACGAGTCGCTGGTCGACCACCCGCTGCTGCGCGGGCTGCTGATGGAGCTGCCGCCCAAGGGCAGCGTCCCGCCGCCCGGCTGGCTCGACCGCTGGTTCGAGGCGACCCGGGCGATCCTGGAACTGCTATACGTGCAGGGCCCCGGCCGCACGCGGTGACGTCGGCGCGGCCCGCTCGACGAGCCGGCTGTGCCGCAGGGCGTGACGGACACCGATGGCGACGACAGCCAGCACACCCAGGGTGATCGCCGGGCCGGTCACGCCAGGCCCGAACAGCGGCTCCGGGGCGCTCGCCGCGGCCACCGCCGGCAGGATCGCCAGCCCGGTGACCTGCACCGGGAGGCCGATCAGGGGGTGTGCGGCAGACGCGCGCAGGCCGTACGGCGCCGGGGTTTCCGGTGTCGAGGCCAGGGCCGCGGCCCCCGCGCCCAGGCGGCGTACCCGGCGCACCGTGCAGGCCGCGACGACCAGCGCGGGTGCGACGGCCAGGGTGAGCCCGGCCGCCGCCCGGTCCGCCACGGTCGCGCCGGCGCTGGAGAGCCCCGCGCCCAGCACGGCGGCCGTCAGTGCCAGGCCGGCCAGCGTCAGCGCCAGCACCCATCCGGTACGCCTGCGCAGCGCCCGGGCGCGGTGCATCCGGGGCAGCCCGTCCGCGAGCCAGCCGGCGGCGAGCCAGACGGCCGTCAGCGCCAGCAGCACGGTCAGATGACTATCCATGGCGGACAGTCTTTCCCTTTTTCGACGATCGTGAATCCGGGCCGGTCCCTGGGCCGTCCCGTAGCCGCCGCCCCTAGGGGCCATCTTCCCGGCGTTATAGGGAACTCGACATGTTTGAATATCCTTCCGCGTCGCTCTACCCTCAGCTTGATCGGCATTCATCGATCCACTCGCCACGGGCAGTTGGACGGTCGGTGCCGTTCGGAGGGAGTAGGAGATGGGTCTTCCACGCAGGTCCGTACTCGTCGGGGTGGCGGCATTGGCCATGGCGGCCACCGCCACGCCAGCAATGGCCGCCGAACCGGTGGGCACGATCCGCGCCGCGGGCGGTGCCACCGCCGTGGCCGACAGTTACATCGTCGTCTTCAAGGACAGCACGGTCGCCCGGACCAGCGTCGGTGACACCGCCCAGCGGCTGACCGACCGGCACGGCGGAGCCGTCGCCCGCACCTACGGCGCCGCCCTGCGCGGCTTCGAGGCCCGGGTCGGCGCCAGGGCCGCCGCCCGCATCGCCGCGGATCCCGCCGTGGCCTACGTCGAGCAGAACCACACGGTCTCCATCGCCGGCACCCAGACCAACCCGCCCTCCTGGGGCCTGGACCGCATCGACCAGCGGGCCCTGCCGCTGAACAGCTCCTACACGTACCCGAACACGGCCGGCAACGTGCACGCCTACATCATCGACACCGGCATCCGGTTCAGCCACAGCGACTTCGGCGGCCGGGCCGTCTCCGGCTACGACGCCGTCGACGGCGGCTCCGCCGACGACTGCAACGGGCACGGCACGCACGTCGCCGGCACGGTCGGCGGCTCCGCGTACGGGGTGGCCAAGGGCGTCCAGCTGGTCGGCGTACGGGTGCTGAACTGCCAGGGCAGCGGCACGAACGCCGGCGTCATCGGCGGCGTCGACTGGGTGACGGCCAACGCGGTCAAGCCCGCCGTGGCCAACATGAGCCTCGGCGGCGGCGCGAACGCCTCGCTCGACACCGCCGTGCGCAACTCCATCAACTCGGGGGTGAGCTACGGCCTGGCGGCCGGCAACGACTCCGGCGGCAACGCCTGCAACACCTCGCCCGCCCGGACCGCCGAGGGCATCACCGTCGGCTCGACGACCAACACGGACGCCCGGTCGTCGTTCTCGAACATCGGCACCTGCCTGGACATCTTCGCGCCCGGCTCGTCGATCACCTCGGCGTGGTACACCAACGACACCTCGACCAACACCATCAGCGGCACCTCGATGGCGACCCCGCACGTGGTCGGCGTCGCGGCCCTGGTGGCCAGCGCCAACCCGGCCTGGACGCCGCAGCAGGTCCGCGACTACCTGGTGAACAACGCCACCAGCAACGTGGTGACCAACCCGGGCACCGGCTCGCCCAACAAGCTGCTCTACGTGGTCAACGGCGACACCCCGCCGCCGACCAACGACTTCTCCGTCTCGGTCTCGCCGACCTCCGGCTCGACCGCGCCGGGCGGCTCGGTGACCGCCACGGTCGGCACCGCCACGACCAACGGCTCCGCCCAGTCGGTGAGCCTCTCGGCCAGCGGGCTGCCGTCCGGGGCCACCGCCTCGTTCAGCCCGGCGACCGTCACCTCGGGTGCCTCCTCCACGCTGACCATCAGCACCTCGGCGAGCACGCCGCCCGGCACCTACGCGGTGACCGTGACGGGCACCGCGACCTCGGGCAGCAGGACCGCGACGTACTCGTTGACGGTCACCGGCACCGGTGGTGGCGGCTGCTCCGGCACCAACGGCACCGACCTCGCGATCCCGGACACGAACGTCGCGGTGAACAGCCCGATCGTGATCTCCGGCTGCGCCCGCAACGCCTCGTCGGCCTCCACCGTCGCGGTGAACATCGTGCACACCTACCGCGGTGACCTGGTCATCGACCTGATCGCCCCGGACGGCTCTGCGTACCGGCTGAAGAACAGCAGCTACTTCGACGGCGCGGACAACATCAACACCACCTACACCGCGAACCTGTCGAGCGAGGCGGCGAACGGCACCTGGCAGCTGCGGGTGCGGGACGCCTACGCCGGGGACACCGGCTACCTCAACACCTGGACCCTCACCCTCTGACGGAGCGTGCGAGAGGCCCCCTCCGGTCGCCAGGCGACCGGAGGGGGCCTCTCGACGTCCGAGGAGGCGTCAGACGGCGAACGTGGCCGGGCGTTCGCTGGCCGGAGCCGGCGGGGCGGCCTTCCACAGGCCCGTCTTCTGCCCGGCGAGGCGGGTCAGGTAGGCCGGGTTGAGGATCACGTAGCGGCGCCAGAGCCGCTTCGGTTCCAGCCCGAGGCGCCAGAACCACTCCAGGCCGGCCCGCTGCATCCACGGCGGGGGCTGGCGCAGCAGCCCGGCGTGGTAGTCGAAGGCCGCCCCGACCGCCATCAGCGGCATGTCCAGTAGCGGCCGCATGGCGTACGCGAAGACCTCCTGGCGCGGGCAGCCCAGCCCGACCAGCACGAGCCGGGCCCCGCTGGACCGGATCCGGTCGGCGATGTCGACGTCCTCGCCCGGCTGCACCGCCCGGAACTTGGACGGCTCCACCCCGGCGATCTTCAGCGCCGGGAACATCCGCTCCAGGGCCGGGATCAGCCTGGCCAGGGTCTCCTCCGTCGAGCCGTAGAGGTAGACCGGCAGCCCCTCGTCGGCGAAGCGGGAGAGCACGTGCAGGGTCAGGGTGGGACCGTAGACCCGGTCGGTGAGCCCGGCGCCGTGCAGCAGGTTGAGCGCCCAGCGCACCGGCTGGCCGTCGGGGGTGACCACGTCGAAGGAGTTCAGCCGGGCGTTGTGCGCCGGATCGAGCACCCCGGTCATCACGCCGTGCACGGCCAGCGCGGTCAACGCCAGCGGGCGGCGCTCCTGCGCGGCGGCCACCACCTGCTCGGTCGCCCCGGCGTAGTCGGTGGCGTCGACCAGGACCCCGAGGACGTTCCGCTTGTGCTGCCCGGTCATGCCCCCGGCACCCACTTGTCCACGTTGGCCTCGTGGATCTCCCGCATGATCATGGGCACGTCGTAGACCTGCTTCCACTCGGGGTAGTCGGCCTGGAACGCCTCGTTCGAGCCGATCCACCACTTGTGGTCGCCGATCCGGTTGGCGTCGACGTACTCGGTGATCATCTCCTGCCCGGTGATCTGCTCGGCCAGCGCGAACGCCTCGCGGTTGGAGGTGTTCGAGTGCCGGCCGCCGCCGAGGTTGTAGACCGCCGCCGGGCGCGGGTCGCGGAAGAACGCCTCGAACGCGGAGACCACGTCCGAGCTGTGGATGGCGTCGCGTACCTGCTTGCCCTGGTAGCCGAAGATCTTGTATGTGCGGCGCTCCATGTTTGCGCGCATCACGTAACCGAGGAACCCGTGCAGCTCCGTCGCGGAGTGCGCGGGACCGGTGAGCGTGCCGCCCCGGAAGCAGGCCGTCCGCATGTCGAAGTAGCGGCCGTACTCCTGCACCATGACGTCGGCCGCCACCTTCGAGGCGCCGAAGACCGAGTGCAGGCAGGCGTCGATGGACATGTCCTCGCGGATGCCCTGCTCGTACGGGTGCCCGGGCTCGATCTCCCAGCGGGACTCCAGCTCCACCAGGGGCAGGCTGTTCGGCCGGTCGCCGTAGACCTTGTTGGTGGAGCAGTGGATGAACGGCGCCTCGGCGCAGTGCTCGCGCACGTTCTGCAGGACGTTGAGCGTGCCGCCGGCGTTCACGTCGAAGTCGGTGAACGGGTCGCGCACCGCCCAGTCGTGCGACGGCTGGGCGGCCGTGTGGATCACCACGGCGATGTCGGTCGCGTATCGCCCGAACAGCTTGGCCAGCGCGTCCCGGTCGCGGATGTCGATGCTGTGGTGCGAGTACGCGGACCCCAGCTCGTCGGTCAGCCGCCGGACGTTCCAGGCGGTGGAGGCCTCCGCGCCGAAGAACTCCTGCCGCATGTCGTTGTCGATGCCGACGACCTCGAGACCGAGGCCGGCGAAGTGCCGGACCGCCTCGGAGCCGATCAGACCGCCCGACCCGGTCACGAACGCGACACTCACACGCCACTCCTGGTCCATCGGAGGCAGAAACCATCGGAGCATAGCGTGAGGTGCGGTACGCCCCGACACGGCGCAAGGGCCCCGCATCGCTGCGGAGCCCTTGCGTATGTGGTGGGGAAGGGGGGAGTTGAACCCCCACGCCCTTTCGGGCACACGGACCTGAACCGTGCGCGTCTGCCATTCCGCCACTTCCCCGTGGCCTTGCCACGAACACTGTAGTCTGTGCCCGTTCCGCTGTCTCCAGCGGGTCGTGGCCATCCTGCCAGGCTCGTGATCGTTGCGTCGATCGGTTACCGTCCGAGGAGCGGTTACCGTTCTTGGCGGACGAAAGACTAGCACGACAACATCGGCCCGTCCGAGCGGGCCACCATCCGACGGCCGAGCGGCGTGTGAGCTGCGCGCCCGCCGGCCGGATACCATCATGTCCTCGGGACCCGAGGAGGAGCCGGTGAGCGTGCTGCAACGCTTCGAGAAGCGTCTGGAAGGCCTGGTCGAAGGAGCCTTCGCCAAGGTCTTCAAAGGGGTGGTACACCCCGTGGAGATCCTCAACGCCATGCAGCGGGAGGCTGAGGCGCACAAGGCGATCCTCGCCGGTGGGCGCACGTTGGTGCCCAACCGCTACGTGATCGATCTCTCGCCCTACGACCACAGTCGTCTGGCGCCGTACGCCGCCGCGCTGGCCCAGGAGTTGGCCCAGTCGCAGGCGGAGTTCATCGGCGAGCAGGCCTGGACGGTCTACGGCGACGTGATCGTCGAGATCGAACGCGGCGAGGGGCTGGACACCGGTATGTTCCGGGTCACCGCCGAGGTCTACACCGGGGGCGAGGTCGCCCCGGTCTCGGCGCCCGGCTACGACTCGGGCCAGCCCGCCTACCCCGCGTACGACCAGGGCGGCGGCTACGGTCCGCCGGCCGGGCACGGCGGCGGGCGCAACGTGCGGCTGGTCTCCGGAGACGGGCGCACCTACCCGCTCCAGATGGGCTCGACCGTGATCGGCCGCGGCGACCAGGCCAACCTGCGCCTGCCCGACGTCGGCATCTCGCGGCGACACGCCCGGCTGGACTTCGACGGCGGGCAGGTCGTGCTGACCGACCTCGGGTCGACCAACGGCACCATGGTCAACGGCCAGCGGGTCTCCGCCGTCGCGCTCAACCCCGGCGACATGATCCAGCTCGGCACGACGACGCTGACCTTCCGCGTGGACGGCTGACCCGCCTTGCCGGAACTCGTCATCACCGTCGCCAGGTTCGGGTTCCTCATCCTGCTGTGGATCTTCGTGTTCACGGTGGTGGGCGTCATCCGCCGGGACCTCTTCGCGGGCGCCCGGTCGGGTCGGCTGGTGGCCGCCCCCCGGGCGGTCGGCGCGACGCTCGGGCAGGCGGCGAAACCGGCGAAGGCGAAGCGGGGCCGGGCCGCCCACCAGCTCGTCGTCACCGCCGGTCAGCTGGCGGGGACCCGGATCACCCTCGGCGAAGCGCAGATCACCATCGGCCGGGCCGAGGATTCGACCCTCGTCATCACCGACGACTACGCCTCGGCGCGGCACGCCCGGCTCCTGCCACGCGAAGGGCAGTGGTTCGTCGAGGACCTCGGCTCGACTAACGGCACCTACCTGGATCGCGCTAAGGTCACCGGACCAACCCCCGTCCCCCTCGGCGTGCCGATCCGGATCGGCCGCACTTCTCTCGAATTACGGCCATGACTCTGACCCTGCGCTATGCGGCCCACAGCGACCGCGGTCTGATCCGAGACGGCAATCAAGATTCCGTCTACGCCGGGCCGCGGCTTCTCGCCGTCGCCGACGGCATGGGCGGCATGGCCGCCGGTGACGTCGCCAGCAACATCGTCATCGGTGCCATGGCGCCGCTCGACGAGGACGTCCCGGGTGACGCCCTCGTCGACGCGTTGCGTTCCGCCGTGGGCACCGCCAACCAGCAGCTCCGCGACACCGTGGACGCCAACCCCCAGCTGGAGGGGATGGGCACCACGCTCACCGCGACCCTCTTCTCCGGCAGCAAGCTGGGCATGGTCCACATCGGTGACTCGCGGGCCTATCTCCTGCGCAACGGCGAGTTCGCGCAGGTCACCAAGGACGACACGTACGTCCAGATGCTCGTCGACGAGGGCCGGATCAGCGCCGAGGAGGCGAGCAGCCACCCGCAGCGTTCGCTGCTCACCCGGGCGCTCGACGGCCGCGACATCGACCCGGAATACAGCGTCCGCCAGGTGCTCCCCGGTGACCGCTACCTGATCTGCAGCGACGGCCTCTCCGGGGTGGTCAGCGCCGAGACCATCGGCGAGACCATGCGGGAATACACCGACCCGCAGCAGTGCGTGGAGCGGCTGGTGCAGCTCGCCCTGCGCGGCGGCGGCCCGGACAACATCACGGTGATCATCGCGGACGCCACCGACCAGGACATCGTCGAGGCGAGCCCGATCGTGGGCGGCGCCGCCGCCCGGGACCGGGGCATGGCGACCTCCGCCGACGGGTCCACGCCGGCGGCGCGCGCGTCCGCTCTCTCCGCGCCCCGGCCACCCGCGCCGGAGGAGCCGTCGTCCAACGGCGACGACGAGCCGGAGCGCCCGAAGCGGCGGCCGGTCCGGGCCGCCGCGATCTCACTGGCGGTGCTGGTACTCGTCGGCGGCGCGGTCTTCGGCGGCTGGAGCTACACCCAGCGGCAGTACTACGTCGGCGCCACCGAGGACGGCCAGGTCGCCGTGTTCCAGGGCATCCAGGGCGAGATCGCCGGTCTCGACCTGTCCAGCGTGCACTCCACCAGCCCGGCGGAGTTGCAGGACCTGACCCTGGCCGCCCAGGAGCAGGTCAAGCAGGGCATACCGGCCAAGAGTCAGCCGGACGCCGAGCGTCGGCTGGCCGAGCTGACCAGCGACGACCCGATGAACCCGAACCTCAAGCCCGTCTGCCCGCCGAGCCCGAGCGCGGTGGCCGTCACCACCCCGTCACCGGCCGCCAGCCGGGTCGCGCCCACGCCGAGCGCGAGCGTGAGCGCGCCGGTCACCGGCCTGCCGGGCACGCCGGCCATGCCGTCCACCACCCCCGACGCCCCGCCCTCCGACACCGAATCGCCGGCGCTCGATCCCGCCGCGTGCCGGTCGCCGGAGTAGGCGCGGCTCGATCCGAGGACGTTCCGTGACCGCAGCGGCCATTCCGGCACCCTCGCCCGCCACCGCGGGCGAGCAGTCCGGCGTACGCCTGGCCCGCTCCCGGCGTAACGCCGAACTGTCCCTGCTGCTGGTCGCCATGGTGCTGGTGGCCGCGTACGGGGCGATGGTCGAGGCGAAGGTGCTCGACACGGTCACGGCCGACTTCTGGATGCCGGCCGCGGCGCTCACCGCCGTGTTCCTCGGCCTGCACCTGGTGATCCGGTTCCTGGCACCCTTCGCCGATCCGGCCCTGCTGCCGGCGGTCGCCCTGCTCAACGGGATCGGGGTGGGTTTCCTGCGCCGGCTCGACCTGGGCGACGCGGCCCCCGCCGAGCGGGAGACGCTGGCCATCTTCGCCGGTACGGGCGGCCGGCAGCTCGCCTGGACGCTCGCCTCGGTCATCCTCGCCGCGGGCCTGCTCGCCCTCATGCGCGACCACCGCTCGGTGTCCCGCTACGCATACACGCTGGGGCTGGCCGGCATCGTGCTGGTGATGATCCCGGCGGTGCTGCCGAGCCGGTTCTCCGAGATCAACGGCGCGAAGCTGTGGATCCGGGTCGGCGGCTTCTCCATCCAGCCCGGTGAGTTCGCCAAGTTGGCCCTGCTGGTCTTCTTCGCCTACTACCTGGTGCGCAAGCGCGAGGTGCTGTCGCTGGCGAGCCGCCGGTTCCTGGGCATCGACTTCCCCCGCGGGCGGGACCTCGGCCCGGTGGTAGTGGTCTGGCTGATCAGCGTCCTGGTCCTCGTCTTCGAGAAGGACCTGGGCACCTCGCTGCTCTACTTCGGCATGTTCGTGGTGACGCTCTACATCGCCACCGAGCGGGTCAGTTGGCTGCTCATCGGTCTGGTGCTCTTCTTCGGCGGCGTCTACCTGGCGTACGTGCTCGGTGACGTCGTCGGCGGGCCGTTCGCCAACTTCTACCTGCGGGCGCAGATCTGGCTGGACCCGTTCGCCGACCCGTACGAGGACGGCTACCAGCTCGTGCAGGGGCTGCTCGCGCTCGGCACGGGCGGCCTCTTCGGCGCGGGCCCCGGTGGCGGTCAGCCCGGCCTGCTGCCCGAGGTGCAGAACGACTTCATCTTCGCGGGCATCGGCGAGGAGATCGGGCTCTTCGGCCTCTCCGCGCTGCTCGTGATCTACCTGCTCATCGTCGAGCGGGGGTTGCGGACGGCGCTGGCGGTCCGGGACTCGTTCGGCAAGCTGCTCGCCGGCGGCCTGGCCTTCACCCTCGGGCTCCAGGTCTTCGTGATCGTCGGCGGGATCAGCAAGCTCATCCCGCTGACCGGCCAGACCACCCCGTTCCTCTCCGCCGGCGGTTCCTCGCTGATGGCGAACTGGCTGCTCATCGCGGTCCTGCTCCGGATCTCCGACGGCGCCCGCCGGCCCGTCGCCGGCGGGGGCGGTAAGGCGGCCCGACCGTCCGGCGGCCCGCCGGAGCAGCTGCACGGTGCCCCCACGGAGGTGATCAGGCCGTGAACGCACCCCTGCGCCGCGTCGGTATCGTCGTCATGGTCCTTTTCGGGCTGCTCTTCGCGAACCTGAACTGGATCCAGGCCTACAAGGCCGACGAATACCGCACCAGCGACTACAACGGCCGGGTCCAGGTCGCCGAGTACGAGCGCCGTCGCGGCAACATCGAGGCCGGTGGGACCGCCTTCGCGCTCAGCAAGGAGACCTCAGGGGAGCTGAAGTTCCAGCGCAGCTACCCCGGCGGGGCGAAGTACGCGCACGTGCTGGGCTACAAGCCGGTCAACCTCGCCGAGTCCGGCATCGAGAAGTTCGAGAACGACTTCCTGGCCGGCACGAGCGACCAGCTCATCGCCAACCGGGTGAAGGACATGTTCACCGGCGACCAGAGCGGCGGCGGCAACGTGCTGCTCACGGTCTCCAAGCGCGCCCAGGACGTGGCATACGAGCAGTTGGGGGACAACCGCGTCGACGCCGCCAAGGGCGCGGCGATCGCCATCGACCCGCGTACGGGGGCGGTGCAGGCGCTGGTCTCGATGCCCAGCTTCGACCCCAACCCGCTGGTCAGCCACAGCACCAGCGGGGCGACGGCCGCGTTCAACAAGCTGGAGCAGGACCCCGACGGCCCGCTGAAGAACCGGGCCCTCGGCGAGGTGCTGCCGCCGGGCTCCACCTTCAAGATCGTGGTGGCCGCCGCGGCGTTGGAGGCCGGCATCGGCCAGGAGACGATGATCCCGGCCGGGTCCAGCTACACCCCGCCGACCTCGGGTGCGCCGATCCGCAACGCGGCGCCGTCGATCTGCCCCGAGGACGAGGTCAGCCTCATGGAGGCCGTGACGGAGTCGTGCAACACCGGCTTCGCGCAGCTCGGCGTGCGGCTCGGCCCGGAGAAGCTCAAGGAGAAGGCCCGGCAGTTCGGCTTCGAGCAGGAGGACCTCACGGTCGGCCAGCTCGGGGAGGGCGGCCACCCGGTGGCGGCCAGCCGGACCGGCAGCATGCAGAACGCCGACGGCGGCACCGACCCGGCCGCGCTGGCCCAGTCCTCGATCGGGCAGCGCGACGTGCGGATGACCCCGCTCCAGGGCGCCATGATCGCCGCAACGGTCGCCAACGGCGGCAGCGAGATGCGGCCGTACCTGGTCCGCCAGCTCCTCGCCCCGGACCGCACCACCAGCCACTACACGGCCAAGCCCAAGGAGCTGCGCCAGCCGGTCAGCGGCCCGGTCGCCAACGACCTGCGGGACATGATGGTCAGCGTGGTCAAGAACGGCACCGGCCGCAACGCGGAGATCAAGGGCTACACGGTCGGCGGCAAGACCGGCACCGCGCAGTCCGCGCCGGACCGGCCCGACCACGGCTGGTTCATCGGCTTCGCCCTCGACAAGAACGGCAACCCGGTCTCCGCGGTGTGCGTCGTGCTGGAGCAGGCCGGGCCGGGCGGCAGCGCCGAGGCGGCCCGGATCGCCGGGCAGATCATGCGCGCCGCCATCGCCGACCCGGGAGGCCGCTGACATGCTCAGCCCCGGGGTGCAGCTCAGCAACCGTTACCGCCTGGACGAGCGGATCGCCAGCGGCGGCATGGGTGACGTCTGGCGCGGCACCGACCAGGTGCTGGGCCGCACGGTCGCCGTCAAGAGCCTGCTCCCCGCACTGCTCGACGACCCCGACTTCGCCGAGCGCTTCCGTGGCGAGGCCCGCACCATGGCCACGATCAACCACCCCGGCGTGGTCGACGTCTACGACTTCGGCAACGACCAGCAGATCGCCTTCCTGGTCATGGAGTACGTCGAGGGCGACGCGCTGTCGGCCACCCTCGCCCGGGTCGGCCGCCTCACCCCCGCCCGCACGATGGCGCTCGTCGCCCAGGCCGCCGACGCGCTGCACGCGGCGCACGTGAAGGGCATCGTGCACCGCGACGTGAAGCCCGGCAACCTGCTGGTCCGCCCCAACGGCACCCTGGTGCTCACCGACTTCGGCATCGCCCGGTCGGAGCTGGTGGCGCAGCTCACGGCGGCCGGTTCGGTGCTCGGCACCGCCTCGTACATCTCGCCGGAGCAGGCCACCGGCGGAGTCGCCACGCCCGCGTCCGACGTCTATGCGCTCGGTGTGGTGGCGTACCAGTGCCTCGCCGGCCGACGCCCCTTCGAGGGCGAGAACCCCCTCGAGATCGCGATGCGGCACGTCCGGGAGACTCCCCGGCCGCTGCCCGCCGACATTCCGCCGCAGGTCCGCACGGTGGTCGAGCGGGCGCTGGCGAAGGACCCTGCGGCCCGCTGGCCGAGCGCCGCCGCGCTGGCCGGGGTGGCCCGCCAGCTGAAGGCGCAGCTCTCCCAGCAGGCTCGGGCCACCGGCCAGCCGATCTCGGCGGCTCCGGCGTCGCCGGCCGCCCCGCCGGGGCGTGCCCAGGTGCCGCCGCCGCGCCCGCCGATGTCGCCGCAGCGCCCGCCGGCCGGCGCCCCCCAGCCGCCCATGACGGCCCACCGCCCCCCGGTCGGGGCACCCCGACCGGCCACCGCGCCGTACCGTCCCACCTCGGCCGCGCCCGCCACGCCGGCTCCCCGCCCGCAGCCGGTGCCGCCCGGGTACCCCCGGGGCGCGGCGCCCGTGCCGCAGGCCCGCCCGATGCCGTACGCGGGACACCCCGTTGCCCCGCACCAGCCGGGCGGGCAGCGGACCAGGCCGGGGATGGTGTTCCTCGCCATCCTGATCGCCGTGCTGGTCCTGGTCTGCTCCGGCGTGATTTCCTACAACGTGCGGAACAACACGACGTCGGCCGCGGTCACCGCACCGACGGTGACGTCCGGCGTGCTGCGGCCCGACGGGCGAGACGATCCGGCCGCGAGGTCGTACCGTCGACAGGAACCGCCCCGCACGGGCGGCGACGAGACGACGAGCGAAGGACGACAGACGCGATGACAGCGCAGGCCCGCCTGCTCGGTGGCAGGTACCAGGTCGGCGAGCTGCTCGGCTACGGCGGCATGGCCGAGGTGCATCGCGGTCGTGACCTCCGGCTCGGTCGGGACGTCGCGATCAAGATGCTCCGCACCGACCTCGCCCGGGACGACACCTTCCAGATGCGGTTCCGCCGGGAGGCGCAGAACGCCGCCTCCCTCAACCACCCGGCGATCGTCGCCGTCTACGACACCGGCGAGGAGACCGCGCCGACCGGCGAGACCCTGCCGTTCATCGTGATGGAGTTCGTCAACGGGCGGACTCTGAAGGAGGTGCTGGGCGTCGAGGGGCGGCTCCAGCCGCGCCGGGCGCTGGAGATCTGCGCCGACATGTGCGCGGCCCTGGAGTTCAGCCACCGGCACGGCATCATCCACCGCGACATCAAGCCCGGCAACGTGATGCTCACCCAGACCGGCCAGGTCAAGGTGATGGACTTCGGCATCGCGCGGGCGCTCGCCAGTGGCGTCACCACGATGACCCAGACCAGTGCGGTCATCGGTACGGCGCAGTACCTCTCGCCCGAGCAGGCGCGCGGCGAGGCGGTCGACGCCCGTTCCGACGTCTACGCCGCCGGCTGCGTGCTCTTCGAACTGGTCTGCGGGCACCCGCCCTTCGTCGGCGACAGCCCCGTCAGCGTGGCCTACCAGCATGTGCGGGAGACCCCTCCGACCCCGAGCGACATCAACCCGGACGTCACCCCCGCGGTCGACGCGATCGTGCTCAAGGCGCTGTCGAAGAACCCGCTCAACCGCTACCAGAGTGCCGGCGAGATGCGGGCCGACCTGCTTCGCGCCGCCGCCGGTCGCCCGGTGATGGCGACCCCGGTGATGCCGCAGGACGAGACGGCGCAGCTCGCCCCGGCCGCCGCCGGCTACGGGGGCGCCCCCGCGGCCCCCCAGACCCGGCAGATGCCCGCCCGGGTCGGCGATCCGCGCCGGCGCAAGGCGTCGTCCTGGCTGATCGCGACGTTCGCCGCGGTGGGCGTCCTCGCGGTGATCGCCCTCGCCGCCGCCCTGCTGAGCCAGCGGGGCGACGAGCAGGTCACGATTCCCACGGTGACCGGCCTGACCCAGCAGGAGGCGTTCGCCCGCATCCAGCAGGCCAACCTGGTGCCCAAGGAGGGTGAGCCGGTCTTCGGCACCTGCCAGAAGGGTCAGGTGGTCAACCAGAGCCCGGCCCCCAACGCCACGTCGGAGCCGAACCAGGAGGTGACCGTCCAGGTCTGCGGCGGCGTGGAGATGAAGACCATCCCGACCGGCCTTGAGGGATCCACCTTCGAAAACGTGGAGCAGCGGCTCAAGAGCGAGGGCTTCCGGGTCAAGAAGGAGACCAGGGACAGCGCCGAGAAGGAGGGCATCGTCCTGGACGTGTCGCCGGCGCAGGGCTCTCAGGTGGCCGTGAACACCCAGGTCGTCGTGACCGTCTCCCGGGGCAACGTCGGCCAGGTGCCGAACGTGGTCGGCTCCAGCGAGGACGACGCCAAGGAGGAGTTGGACGAGGCAGGCTACCGGGTCAACGTCAAGCGGGGCCGGGAGGTGCCGGCGGACGAGGCCGGCCGCGTGACCGAGCAGACGCCGCGGGCGGGTGGCAACCTGGCGCGGGGCAAGACCGTGACGATCGTGGTCACGGTGCCGCAGGCCGAACCGACGCCCACCGACTCGACGAGCCCGACGCCCAGCGTGTCGCCCAGCACTCCTGGTGGCGGCGGTGGCCGTCCGCAGCCGACCACCCCGCCGGCCCGGCTCAGCGAGCGCTGATGCCGCCGCGTGGGTACGCCGACCGTGGCTGACCCGACGAGCCGGTGGCGACGGCGCCTGCTCCGGGCGGCGGCGCTGGGCGGGGCGGTGCTGCTGCTCGCCAGCCTTCCCTGGCTGTGGACGACGACGGCCGCCCGCGGTCACCTGCACGACGAGGCCGGCGCGCCGGCCGCCGACGTCGTGATCGTGCTCGGCACGGCGGTGGCGGCGGACCGGCGTCAGCCCGGGGACCGGCTCACCGGCCGCCTGGAGACCGCCGCCGCGCTGGTGAACAGCGGGCGGGCCCGGGTGGTGCTGGTGTCGGGCGACGGGGGCGGGACGTCCGGTGACGAAACGGCGGCGATGACCGCCCACCTGACCCAGCGGCTCGGCGTCGATCCGCGTCGCGTGGTGGCCGACCCCCAGGGCCTGGACACCTACGACAGTTGCATCCGGGCCCGTGACGTGTACGGCGTCGAGCGTGCCCTGGTCGTCACCCAGTCCTATCACCTGCCGCGCGCGGTGACGTTGTGCCGCCATCTCGGCATCGACGCCGACGGGGTGGCGGCCCGCTGTTCCGGCTGCGGGCCCGCCCTGCTCTTCGGCAAGGCCGTCCGGGACTACTTCGCCAGCGGCAAGGCGGCATGGGACGCGGTCCGAGGCAGGTCGCCCGCGGTCAGTTCGCCGGCGGACCCGGCGGTCCAGGACGCGCTGAGGCGCTGACCCGTCGTCGGGCCCCGCTGAGGGGACGCACTGCGGCGAAGGCCCGTCAGGCGGTGGCGAAGGCGGCGCGACGACGGGCGTCCACCTCGGCGGCCAGCTCCGGGGCCCGCTCCAGCGCCTCCGGGTGGCCGCAGGTGGCCAGCCAGTTGGCCAGCATCAGGTGACCACCCTCGGTCAGCACCGACTCCGGATGGAACTGGACCCCCTCGATCGGCAGCGTACGGTGCCGCATCGCCATCACCACCTGAGAGCCCGTCCAGCCGGTGACCTCCAGCTCCTCGGGCAGCGTCTCGGGCAGCACGGTGAGCGAGTGGTAGCGGGTGGCGGTGAACGGGTCGGGCAGGCCGGCGAGCACCCCGACGTCGCGGTGGCTGACCTCGGAGGTCTTGCCGTGCAGCAGCTCGGGGGCGCGGGCCACGGTCGCTCCGAACGCCTCGCCGATCGCCTGGTGCCCCAGGCAGACGCCGAAGATCGGCAGTTCGCCCGCGTACGCGCGGATGACGTCGAGGCAGACGCCGGCGCGGTCGGGGCTGCCGGGGCCGGGCGACAACAGGATCCCGGCCGCGCCGATCCGGCCCACCTCGGCGACGTCGACCTCGTCGTTGCGGCGGACCTCGCAGTCCACGCCGAGCTGGCCGAGGTACTGCACCAGGTTGAAGACGAACGAGTCGTAGTTGTCGATCACGAGGACACGCATCGGTGGGCTCACTCGTCCGGGGAGGGAGGGGCGTTGTTGCGGTCGGTCTCGTACGGCAGGTCGTGCTCGTCGCCGGGCGGGGCGGACTCGCCCACGCCTTCGCCGCCGCCCGGCACCACGTCGCCGGGGTCGCCGGACTCCTGGGTGACCTGCACGTCGTCGAAGGGCAGCAGGGGCTCGGCCCAGGGGAAGACCACGTACCAGAGCAGGGCCACCATCGCGCTGGCGATCAGCAGGCTGCCGACGAGCTTGCCGGGCAGGCCGAGGGGGAGCTTGCGCCAGATCCAGCCGTACACGGTCAGCCCCCCAGTTCCGCCGGGCGACCCGCCGTCTTCGGCTGGCTGCGCGTCAGCTCGGCGTGGATGATCAGGCGTTGGTAGTTGTCGAACTTCGGGTTGCAGGTGGTCAGGGTCAGCATCGACGTGGTCGGCTTCTGCCCGGGCCGGCCCGGCACGGGCGCCACCACCTCGACCTGGTTGGGCGTGACGATCCGGCTCTGGGTCACCTTGTAGACGTGCCAGTCGGTCTTGCCCTCGACCACGATGGCGTCGCCGTCGGCCAGCTCGTCGAGCCGCCAGAAGGTGGCCCGGTTGCGGTGCCCGGCGACGGAGAAGTTGCCGACCTGGCCCGGCATGGCGCTGGAGGGGTAGTGACCGGGCGCGTACCGGATGTCCTTCTGGGTGACGCCCTCGACGACCACCCAGTTCTTGTCGAGCCTGGGGATGTACAGCCCCGCGACGGGCTTGCCCGGCACGGGCGGTTTCGGCTTGCTGGACGTGCTCGCGGACGGCGCGACCGTCGGGTCGCCGTCGGGACCCCAGGCCTGCGCCAACTGCTGGCTGAGGTCGCTCTGGTGGGCGTCCACGATCGCCGACTTGCCCCAGACCTCGTAGCTGGCGAAGAGCAGCACCACCAGGCCGAAGGTGATCAGCACCTCGCCGCTGATCCGGATGCCGGTGCGCAGCCGGGAGCCCAGCGACGGCCGGGTGAGCTCGGAGTAGACGCTCTTGTAGCCCTCACCCGTCTGCTCCGGGCGGAGCTGGACCACCCGCTCGCCCCGACGCGGCCGGGGTTGCTCGGTGGGAGCGCTGGAGCTCTCCGGTTCGTCCGGCACGGGCGGACGCGGCACCGCGCCCATCAGGGCGGTCGACTCGACGAGGGCGGCCGGGGTGTCCCGCCTGCGGCTGGTGGCGGGCGGGATCAGGGCGGTGGCCTCCGGATCCGCGCCGCGACCGGGACCGGCCGGGGAGGCCGTGGCCGGCGGGCCGGTGGTCGACGCGCCCATCTTCGGGATGTGGGCGGTCGGCGCGTCGATCGTCGGGCGGGCGGGGCGGCCCGGCCCGGCGGAGGGACCGGTGGGCCCGCGACCGCCGGCGACCGGGTCCGACCCGTGGGGCGGGCGGGGTGCCGGCGAGCGGGGTGCCGGCGTGGGCTCCGGCCAGGCGCCCCCCGGCGCGGACCGGGCCGGGCCGCGGCCCGGCCGGTCGACCTTGGGAATGAAGGCGGTCGGCCAGTCGTCCTGGTCGCGGTGGCGGCCGTCGCGCTCCTCGGGCCGATCGTCGGGCACACGGTTCATCGGGGCACCGTCGCCGAGCGCAACGTCGTCGAGTCCTCAAACGCGGGTACGGTCACCGTGGAGACCGACTCCCGGTAACCGAGCTTGTAGTCGTCGACCAGGTCCCTGAACAACCGGACTCCCTGAGAGTCGGCGAGGGCCCGCTGCAGGGCAGCGGGGTCGCCGATTGCTACGATCTTGAATGGTGGGGAGTACACCCTGCCGTGCAGCAGCAGTGTGTTACCCACGCAGCGTACCGCGCTGGTCGAAAGCACGCGGACGTTCATGATGGACATGGCCTCGGCGCCACCCGCCCAGAGGGCGTTCACCACCGCCTGCACGTCCCCCTGGTGGACGACCAGGTCGTCGTTCGTGACTCCGGGCGGCAGGGCCTGGTCGTTACGTCGGGGGGCGTCGTCGAGTTCCACCGCCACCCCCGGCCCCGCGAGCGCGGTGAAGCCGGCGTCGCCCCGGCTGGCGCCGGCCCGGTCCTGCTGCTCCTTGATCGGGCCGTCGGACCTGGCCAGGGCGGTGGTGCGGCCCTCGACCTCGTCGCGCAGGGCGGCGGCCCGTCGCTCGCTGGTCGCCACCTCGGCGCGGCGTTCCTCGATCAACTGGTTGAGCTGGGGACGGCGGTCCTCACGCAGTGCGGTGCCGCCAGCGGTGGTGGCGGTGGTGGTGAAGAGCAGCCCGGCGGCGGCGGCGATCAGCGGTACCCCGATCGACCAGCCCGATCGTCGCTGTCGGGATCGCCGCGGCAGCAGCCCGGCGACCGCCCGCCGGAGCACCTTCTGCCAGGAGGTCGCGCCCCTCGTGTACTCCACCGCGCGTTCCTTCCCGTGTCTGGTTCAGCCCGCAGGGGCGTGGGCCGCCGCGACGACCCGAACAGTCCCGCCTTTTTCGGTCACTGCGCGCATCGGCCTCACCCCATTCGTGGATTGAACGGGCCTTCGGGACTACGCTAGCTGTCGGACATTATTGGCCATGGACCGTCGCCCCCGCGCCCGGTTGTCAGGCCGGACGAGGTCGTAACCCCCTCTGGAGAGCGTCGTGCCCAAGTCTCAGGTTCGCAAGAAGAAGGTGTACACCCCGCCGACGGACGTCCGTCCGACGGCGACGGCGGCGACGCGCAAGCCTAGCCCGGTATGGCTTCCGGTCTCGGCGGTCGCCCTCATCGTCTTCGGTATCGGGTGGCTGGTGGTCTACTACCTCTCCGAGCAGGAATACCCGGTCATGGCGTGGGGGTACTGGAACCTCGCGGTGGGCTTCGGCGCGATGGTCGGCTCGCTGATCCTGCTCTCGCGCTGGCGCTGAGTCCCGCCGTCCCCGCCGCCGGCCCGGCGGCGGGGACGCCCGGGCGTCGTCCGCCTCGCCGCCGGTGGGGCCCGGCCGGCGGCAGTCCAGGTCACTCGGCGCGGCCCCTACCCGGCGCGCGTGGTGGTCGCGTCCTATGGTGTCCGCAGGGCGGCGCGGCCGGAGTGCGAGATGTTTCACGTTACTGCTGAGTAACCTTGCGCGTAAGCTGCACTGCATGACCGAGCGGAGCGAGGTCATCGACCGGTCCGGTCGAGGGTGCGACAGCGGCGGCTCGCCGGTCGCGCCCTGATCCGGCTCCCGGTCGCCGAGCCGCTCGACAGGCAGCAGACCGGGAGGCCAACTCGATGGGCAGCGTCCAGATCGTCACCACGATCCTCGCGTTCGCCATCACCGCCGTGGCGGTGTGGCTTGCGGTACGCGCGGTCATGAAGATGGTGGCCGTCATCCGGCAGGGACAGCCGGATCCGACCCGCTTCGGTGACAAGGGCACCCGCACCAAGACCATGCTCGCCGAGATCGCCGGGCACACCCGCATGCTCCGCTGGGGGGTGGTGGGCGCCGCGCACTGGTTCGTGATGGTCGGCTTCATCGTGCTGTCGCTGCTGGTGCTGGAGGCGTACTTCGAGGTCGTCTCCCCGACCGGCGGGCTGCCGCTGGTGGGCGGATGGGCCCTCTACGGCCTGGTCACCGAGTGGCTCGCCATCCTCGGCATCGTCAGCATCCTGGTGCTGATCGCGATCCGGCTCCGCAACCGGCCCACCCGGCCGGGCGGCAAGTCCCGGTTCACCGGCTCGACCATGTGGCAGGGCTACTTCGTCGAGGGCATCATCCTCGCGGTGCTGATCATGGGCTTCGTCATCCGGGGCTTCAAGGTCGCCACCGACCACTTCGAGTACCCCGTCTGGGCCGCTCCGCTCAGCCACGCCGTCGGCGGGCTGCTGCCCGACTGGGACGCCGGCGTCAGCGTCGCCGCCCTAATCAAGATCGTCATCTCGATGACCTGGCTCATCGTGATCGCCCTGAACGTCACGATGGGCGTCGCCTGGCACCGCTTCCTGGCGTTCTTCAACATCTTCTTCAAGCGCGACCCGGGCGCCAACGTCTCCGGCCTCGGCGCCCTGCGCCCGATGACGAGCCAGGGCAAGCCGCTGGACTTCGAGGAGGCCGACCCCGAGTCCGACCAGTTCGGTGTCGCCCAGGTCGAGCAGTTCACCTGGAAGGGCCTGCTGGACTTCAGCACCTGCACCGAGTGTGGCCGCTGCCAGTCGCAGTGCCCGGCCTGGAACACCGGCAAGCCGCTGTCGCCGAAGCTGTTGGTGCTGAGCCTGCGTGACCACGCGTACGCGAAGGCGCCGTACCTGCTGGCCGGCGGCGGCAAGGACCTGACCGGCGAGGAGAAGGCCACCGCCGCCCAGCTCGCCCACCTGGACGTGCTGGCGCTGGCCGAGGCCGAGAAGCCCTTGATCGGCACCGCCGAGGAAGGCGGCATCATCGACCCGGACGTGCTCTGGTCCTGCACCACCTGCGGTGCCTGCGTCGAGCAGTGCCCCGTCGACATCGAGCACGTCGACCACATCGTCGACATGCGCCGCTACCAGGTGCTCATCGAGTCGAGCTTCCCGTCGGAGGCCGGCGTGATGCTGCGCAACCTGGAGAACAAGGGCAACCCGTGGGGCGCCCCGCAGAACACCCGCGAGGACTGGACCAAGGGCCTGGACTTCGAGGTGCCGCGGGTCGGCGAGGTCGACGACTTCGAATACCTCTTCTGGGTCGGCTGCGCCGGCGCGTTCGAGGACCGGGCCAAGAAGACCACCCGGGCGGTCGCCACGCTGCTCAACGAGGCGGGCGTGAAGTTCGCGATCCTCGGCGAGGGCGAGACCTGCTCCGGCGACCCGGCCCGCCGCATCGGCAACGAGTTCGTCTTCCAGATGCTCGCCCAGCAGAACGTCGAGACCCTCAACGAGGCGTTCGAGGGCCGGGAGAAGAGCAAGCGGAAGATCGTCGCCACCTGCCCGCACTGCTTCAACACCCTGGGCAACGAGTACGGCCAGCTCGGCGGCGAGTTCGAGGTGGTCCACCACACCCAGCTCCTGGCCCACCTGGTCGCCACCGGCAAGCTCACCCCGGTGCAGCCGGTCGACGGCGGCGTCACCTACCACGACCCCTGCTACCTGGGCCGACACAACCGGGTCTTCGCCCCGCCGCGCGAGGTGCTGGGCACGGCCATCGCCGGCGAGCTCACCGAGATGCCCCGCAACAGCGAGCGCTCCTTCTGCTGCGGCGCCGGCGGCGCCCGGATGTGGATGGAGGAGAAGATCGGCAAGCGGATCAACGTGGACCGGGTCGAGGAGGCCATGGCCACCGGGGCGAGGACGGTCGCCGTCGGCTGCCCGTTCTGCTCGACGATGCTCAACGACGGGGTGAACGGCAAGGGCGCCGGCGAGCAGGTCGAGGTCGTCGACGTGGCCAGCGTGCTGCTCCGGTCGGTCCGGCCCGAGCAGACGCCGGGCGGCACCGACACCGAGCGGTTGCCGGTCGCCGACTGACGCGTACCCCTGTGCCGTTCGACGGCGGTGGCACCCTCCGGTGCCGCCGCCGTCGTCGTTCAGCAGACCGACCATGGCGGCGGCGAGACACGACGGCCATCATCATCGCGTGATGATCCCGACCGACGAGCAGATCCGGGCGCTGCACGAGCGGTACGCGCCGACCGGGGAAGCCTTCGAACTCGTGCACAGCCACTGCCAGATCGTCTGCGCCCTCGCGGAGCAACTGCTCGACCGGCGCCGCTCGGCTCTCGACGTGGCTCTGGTGCGGGCGGGAAGTCTTTTGCACGACATTGGCGTCTACCGCCTGTACGGCTCGGCGGGGCAACTCGATCAGGAGAACTACATCCGTCACGGGGTGCTGGGGCATGCGTTGGTACGCGAACTCGGTCTTCCCGAGTCCCTCGCCAGGTTCTGTTCCCACCACACCGGTGTCGGGCTCACCCGCGCAGATGTGCTGCGGCAGCGCCTGCCGCTGCCGGTGGCCGACTACACGGCCGAGACCGAGGAAGAACAGCTGGTCATGTATGCCGACAAGTTCCACAGCAAGACGACGCCGGCCACGTTCCTGACCGCGGCGTCGTACGCCGCCGGCGTGCGGAAATTCGGTGCGGACAAGGTGGCCCGGTTCGCGGCGCTGGCGGAGAAGTTCGGCGAGCCGGACCTTCTGTCACTGTCCCGCCGCTATCAGCAACCATTGATCTGAGCCGTCCACCAACAATTGCCGATGCCCGACGGAATTGCACAGGTGTGATGTGGACGTTGGTCGCCTTGCTTCCGCTGCTGGCCTTCCCTAATGTTGGGCACCGGTCGCTGTGGGTCGTCTGTCTCGCCCCTCTTCCCTCACGCGAGGCGCCCGGCGGCCGGGTTGCAAAAGGAGTCGGTGCCGGTGGCAACCACGCCCCCTCATCGTCACGCACGGGGACGGTCTGCTCGTCCGGGTGGCCTGCGTAGGGCCGCCCACCGTCTGCTCACCCTGGTCGCCGCGGCAGCGGTGGGCGCCGGCATGCTGGCCGCGCCCGCGTACGCCGAGCCCTCGGTCGACGAGATCGAGGCCGCGATCGACCAGAAGTGGAGGCAGCTCGAGCCCACCATCGAGCAGTACAACAAGGTGCGGGCGCAGCTGAAGTCCAACACCAAGAAGGCGGCGGACCTGGAGAAGAAGATCCAGCCGTTGGCGCTGGAGACCGAGCTGGCGATGGACCGGGTCGGCGACCTCGCGGCCCGCTACTACATCTCCGGCCCGTCCCAGGACATCGGGGCGCTGCTGCTCACCGCCAAGCCCGACACGCTCACCGAGCAGCTGACCCTGCTCGACCGGTTGGCCGCCAACGAGCGCAGGCAGCTCCAGGGCGTGACCAGGGTCCGCGAGAAGTACGACGCGGAGAAGCGGAAGCTCGACACGCTGATCGCCACCCAGACGAAGCAGCAGACCGAGTTGGCGGCGAAGAAGAAGCAGATCGACGTCGACATCAAGAAGCTCGAGGCGTCGATGCCTGTGACGACCGTCAAGACGGAGAAGTGCCCGACCATCAACGGGGTGGTCAGCGAGGCGGCCCGCACCGCGATCCGGACCGCCTGCGCGCAGGTCGGCGACCCGTACGTCTGGGGTGCCACCGGCCCGAACTCGTTCGACTGCTCCGGCCTGACCCAGTACGCCTACAAGGCGGCGGGAATCCATCTGACGCACTTCACGGGCGCGCAGTGGAAGGAGGGCAAGGCCATCCCGCGCTCCGAGGCGCGCCCCGGTGACCTGGTCTTCTTCTTCGCCGACCTGAGTCACGTCGGCCTCTACCTCGGCAACGACAAGATGGTGCACGCGCCCCGGGCCAGCAAGCCGGTCAACGTCTCCAGCATCAACACCATGCCGGTGGCCGGGTTCCGCAGGCCCGGCTGACCCGCAGCGCGCAACGAGAGGGCCCCCGGTCGGATCGACCGGGGGCCCTCGTCGTGCGGTGGGATCAGCGGGGCGCGCCCAGCGGGGACGGCACCAGGTTCACGTCGTCGCGGTTGACGTACATGATGCGGTGGCCGAACTGGATCTGCACGTACCGGTTGTCGCCGCGGACGACCGTCCGGTCACCCGGGGCGGAGCCGTCGAACGTGGTGGCCCGGTAGTACTCGCCGGGGAGCACGTCGCCGACGGCGTACCGCTGGCCGGCCGACAGGGTGTACTGCAGGGGGGAGATCGGCTGGTACGGCACGCCGGCCGGGTACGCCGCCTCCTCCGGGTACGCCCGCCCGTACACCGGGACCGTGGTCTTGCCGGCCTTCGGGGTGGCGACCAGGCCGACGGCCCAGTTGGCGGTCCGGGCGCCGGCGGGGTTGTGGAACCACGCCTTCTGCCCGAGGTACCAGATGGCCGTCCAGTCGCCCCGCACCTCGGCCAGCGCGTACGTCTGCCCGGCCGACACCCGGGCGCCGTGGTCGGAGACGTACATGGTGTTGGGGGTGCCGTCGGGCCGCAGCGCGATGTCGTTGACCAGCGGCGCGTCCTGGCTGGGCGCGTTGTGCAGGGCCAGCGCGGACGAGCCGCGCAGCGGGCAGGGGGCCGTCTCCGGGGGCGGGTTCGGCACGCCCGGGGGCTGCCGGTTGCAGCCGGTGAACTGCGGCTGGTTGGTGGCGAAGTCCGGGTCGATGGTGACCAGCCCCGTGCGGTGCGTGCCGGTCGACCTCAACGGCGCCTTGAGCAGGTCGAAGTAGTGCGACCAGTTCCAGTACGGTCCCGGGTCCCAGTGCATGCCGCGCACGTTCGCGGCGACGGTGCCGGGGACGTTGTCGTGCCCGATGATGTGGTTGCGGTCCAGCGGGATGTTGTACTGCCGCGCCAGGTGGCGGACCAGTTTGGCGGAGGTGCGGTACATCGCCTCCGTGTACCAGGTGCCGTGCCCCGCGAAGCCCTCGTGTTCGAGGCCGATCGACTTGGAGTTCACGTACCAGTTGCCGGCGTGCCAGCCGACGTTCTTGGTCTTGATGTGCTGGGCGATGTGGCCGTCGACAGAACGCAGGGTGTAGTGCCAGCCCACCCGCTTGGGGTCCTTGACCAGGTTGACGCTGGGGCCGAAGTAGCCCTCGGTGTCGTGGATGACGATGTATTCGATCTTCTGCTGCGCGGGCCGGTCGGCCAGGTCGTGGTTGCCGTAGTCGCCCAGGGTGGGGCCGTAGTTCTCGTACGGCGCCGGGATCCACTCGCAGGAGATGTCGCTGGGGCACTCCAGCCCGTCGGGCCGGGTGAGCTTGCGCAGGCGCAGCCGGTCCAGCCAGGAGCGCTGCGGCTGGACCGCGCTGCCGGCCAGCGTGACCCGCTGCCCGTCGTCGGTGAGCCGGCTGTCGCCCGTGGCGATGGTGGCGTACACCTCGTTGGCGAAGGCCGCCGCGGCGTCGGCGCTGTCCGCGCCGGAGTACCGGGCCACCGCGCCGTACCAGGCCGCCGGGTCGGTGCCGGCGCCGACCGGGGCGCCGATCTCCTTCTGGTACGCGGCCAGCAGCGCCGCGCCGCCGCGGATGTTGGCGGCGACGTCCGTCCGCAGTGCCTCCTCGCCGACGCCGGTGAGGTCGGCGGCGGCGTCGAGGGTGCGCAGAGCCGCCTCGGCGGGCGGCGGGTCGGCTGGCGGCTGTTCCGCGCCGGCCAGGGAGGGCCGGGAGTCGTCGCCGCGCGGGTCCTCGGTGCCCTCGTCGTGGTGGGTGCCGCCGGGCAGGGTGGCGACGTGCTCGGCGTCGGTGAGGTGCATCGGGCCGTAGCCGGCGCTGGTGCTCGGCGTGCCGGCGTTGGTGTCCCAGCGGGACTGCAGGTAGGAGACCCCGAGCAGGACGCTCTCCGGTACGCCGTACTCGGCCGCCGCGGCGGCGTACTGCTGCTGCCGGTCGGTGGCGGGCGCGGCGGCGGCGGGGCCGGTGGCCGCGAACGGCGTCGTCACCATGGCGGCAGCCACGGCGGCGGCCAGCAGGACGCGTCTGCTCCTCGTTGTCGCTGACAGGTGCATCGAACCCCCAGTTCGGACGGGCGAAGTTGGGGTCACCTTCACCCCGCTCACCAGCTTTGGTCAATACCTTTCCACCGCACACTTCAAAAGGAAGGAAATCTTCGTCGCCCGGGTTGCGGCGCGCCGCCGCACCGGGACCGGCACGGAGTGTCATGGCCCGGAGGCTTGTGGATCGACGACTGTCGTCTCTACTCTGGTCCTCCGTGGGCCGGTGACCATCCGTCCAACCAGGGCGATGACGGCCGACACCGCCGAGTCGCTCCCGAGCGAGCCGGGGACCCAGGTTCCCCGGGGTGAATCCGCAGTCCCTGCGGTAGGGCGTCCCTTCCCGCCCGAACCCGTCAGCTAACCCGGTAGGCGGTACGGAAGAAGGAGTACGGACCCCGGTGGCACACCATGCCCCGCGGCCACCGTCCGCCCGGTCGGCCCTCGCCGACCCGACGACGGCTGCGCCGCGCCAACGCTGGCACCGCCGCACCACCGCCCTCGCCGCCCTCACCGCGTTCGCCGTCGTCCTGACCGGCGGCGCCACGGCGGCCCACGCCGAACCGACCGTCGCCGAGATCGAGCGGCAGATCGACGAGGACTGGAACAAGCTCGAACCGATCATCGAACGGCACAACGCCACCCGGCAGGACCTGGCCGCCAGGCGGCGGCAGGCCGACGCGCTCGCCGCCCAGATCACGCCGTTGCAGGCGCAGGTCGACCAGGCGATGGAGAAGGTCGGCGTGCTCGCCGTGCGCGCCTACAAGGGCGAGCGGTTGTCCGCGCTGAACGCCGTGCTGGGCAGCCACTCGCCGAGCGAGGTGATGGGGCAGCTCGAACTGCTCGACCAGTTCGCCCAGCATCAGCAGCAGGACGTGCGGCAGGTGACCGTGCTGCGCGACCGGCTGGCCGGCAAGAAGGCGCCCCTGGACGAGATGGTCGTCCAGCTCGCCCGCACGGAGGCCCAGCTCGCGGCCAGGAAGAAGCAGATCAACGCCGAGATCGACCGGTTGCAGAAGCTGCGGCTGCGGGTCTACGGCAACGGCGGTGGTGGGCCGCTGCGCCCCGCCCCCTGCCCGGCCAGCTACCCCGGCGGTGCGGCCGGCACCGCGGTGAAGTTCGCCTGCGCCCAGATCGGCAAGCCCTACGTCTGGGGCGCCGAGGGGCCGAACTCGTACGACTGCTCCGGCCTGATGCTCGCCGCCTGGGCGAAGGCCGGGGTCTCCCTGCCGCACAACGCGGCGCAGCAGCGCCGGGCCACCGCGTCCGTGAGCCGGGGCGAGCTACGCCCGGGTGACCTGGTCTTCTACTACAGCGACCTGCATCACGTCGGCATGTACGTCGGCGGCGGCTGGGTGGTGCACGCCTCGCGCGCCGGGGTGCCGATCAAGATGAAGAAGGTCGACGACGGCCCCATCCACAGCTACGGCCGCCCAGGCTGAGCAGTCGGGAGGGCCCCTTGCGCCGCCGTCGGCCGCGCAAGGGGCCCGTACTGCCTCAGGGCGAGCGGGTCAGCTCGTCGGCCAGGTGCGCCAGTGCTGCCAGGAGCGGCTCGGGGTCGGGCCGCGCTGCCCCTGGTAGCGCGAGCCGTAGACGGCCGATCCGTACGGGTGCTCGGCCGGCGAGGAGAGCCGGAAGATGCAGAGCTGGCCGATCTTCATGCCCGGCCAGAGGGTGATCGGCAGGTTGGCCACGTTGGACAGCTCGAGGGTCACGTGACCGGAGAAGCCCGGATCGATGAAGCCCGCCGTGGAGTGGGTGAGCAGCCCGAGCCGGCCCAGCGAGCTCTTTCCCTCGAGGCGGCCGGCGAGCTGATCGCCGAGCGAGATCACCTCCAGCGTCGAGGCCAGCACGAACTCGCCGGGATGCAGCACGTACGGCTCCCCGTCGGGCACCTCGACCATCGACGTGAGATCGTCCTGCTGCTGTGCGGGGTCGATGTGGGTGTAGAGGTGGTTGTTGAAGACCCGGAAGAGCTTGTCCAGGCGTACGTCGATGCTGGACGGCTGGACCAGTGTGGGCTCGAACGGCTCCAGCGCGAGCGTGCCCGCCTCGATCTCGCAGGCCAGGTCGCGGTCGGAGAGCAGCATCCGAACACCTTAGCGAGGTACGCGCGTGACCTGCGTGTCGGAGTGCGGCTTAGTACATCTGTTCGATAGAATGTCCGCATGGCTTCCTGGTCCGAGTTCGCCGTCGACGAGCCCCGCCTCGCCGACGGGATCCGCCTCCTCATGCAGCAGTACGGGCCTGGCTTCGGCTACCTGGCCACCGTCCGCGCCGACGGCGGTCCCCGGGTGCACCCGGTCTCCCCGGTGATCACGGAAGAGGGGCTCTTCTGCTTCGTCGTCGACTCGCCCAAGCGGCGCGACCTGGAGCGCGACGGCCGCTACGCGCTGCACTCCTTCCCGCCGGAGGAGAGCGACGACGAGGCATACGTCGCCGGGCACGCCCGGCCGGTGACCGACCCGGCCCGGGTTGCCCGGCTGGCCCGCACCCAGCGGGCCGCGCCGCAGGTCGACTGGCGGGTCTTCGAGTTCACCGTCGACGTGGCGATGCTGGCCCGCCGCGAGCCCGGCGGCGCGCGCGGCGCCGGCGAGGGGCACGTCCGGCCCGCGGTCCAGGTGTGGCTCGATCCCCGCGCGGCCACCGTCGACACCACCGCGGTGCCGGATCCCCGGTCGGTCGCCGCCGGCTCCGTGATGGTGCCGGATCCCCGTTCGGTCGCCGCCGGCTCTGCCGCTATGTCCGAGGCCCGGTCGGGAAGCGCGGGCGGCCACGTCGCCCGTCCGGCCGCCTGACGCCGTGCGACGCCCCGGGGCCGTCCCCGTCCCGGGGCGTCGCACCGTGACCACGAATGGGCCCCGTCCGCGTGCCACCCGACCGCGTGGACGCCGGTGCCGGCCCCGTCGAACGAGGCCGGCACCGGGTCGGGTCGTACGGCGGCCCTACGCCGCGCGGTACGCGTTCCAGGCGGTCAGCATGCGGCTGGCCTGCCCTGGGGTGAACTGGTACATGCAGGAGTCGTAGCTGTAGTCCATGAAGTTGGTGATCGGGTCGACGCCCGAGGCGGTGCAGGTGTCCCGCCCGGTCGGGCACTCGAAGGCCGGGGATGCCTCGGCGGCGGTGTCGCTGACACTGTCGCCCGAGCCGGAGCAGCCACCCTGGAAGGTGTGGTAGAGGTTCAGCCAGTGACCGACCTCGTGGGTGCCCGTGTCGCCCTGGTTGTAGTTGGTGGCCGTGCCGCCCGGCAGCGACTCGTTCAACACGACGACGCCGTCCGTGCTGCTGAGGCGCCGGGTCGGGAAGGTCGCCCAGCCGAGCAGGTCGTCGCTCAGCTCGCCCAGGTAGATGTTCAGGGTGTTCTTGCCGCCCGTACGCAGCGAGGACTTCATCGACCGCTCCGCCGAGGAGCCCTGCACGATGGGGTACCAGGACGGGTTCGTCACCCGGTTGATGCTCTGGAGCTGGAAGCTGAACCCGGTGGCAGCGCCGCCCGTCGCCCCGCCGAAGGACTGGTTCAACACGTTGATCTGCGAGTTGATCATCGAGTCGGGTATGTTGCCGCCGGTCCGGGTGCTGTTCTCCTGGATCACGTGCACCACCACTGGGATGGTGACGGCGGTGGCCGTCACGGTGGCGCCGGCGCCGGTGCGGAACCGGGCCCGCTCGCGCAGCGCCGCAGCCATGTCGGCCTCACGCTCGCGGGTCTCCGCGAGGGTCAGCTCGTTCGGCTCGTGCTTGGCTCCGCCGCCCGGCCGGACGCGGGCGTCCGAGTGGACGTCGGCCGGCTCGGCGCAGACCTCGGCCGGGGCGGCGGAGAAAGCCGACGCGGCCGGCACGACACCCACCGCGGCGGTGCTGAGCAGCAGCGCGAGGGTCGTCGACGCGACACCGGCCGTACGCCGGGTCAGCAGGTTGGGACGCGGTCCCATGGGCCCACCTCTTTCTGGCGGCGCGACAGGGGGTGTGTCACGCCGTGGCTGAAACGTGAGGCAGACGTTACAACCGATCGACGCATTTGAGAACGGCTATGGAAGGTCCGTTCGGCGGCTCATGCGCCAACTCGTCGCGGGGTGGGATCTTGGTGAGGTGCGGCCCCTCGGGGGCCGTTTCGTGCCAAGGTCGGGGCGCTGCTTGGCGGCGGAGGGGTACGTGGGTGCGGGAGGCGGGACGACTCAGGTACAGTGGTGGCGCCTGCGGGTGTAGTTCAATGGCAGAACATCAGCTTCCCAAGCTGACAGTGCGGGTTCGATTCCCGTCACCCGCTCCACGATTGAGGCCCAGGTCAGGACACGTTCCCGACCTGGGCCTCACTCATTGCGCCGAATAAATGGCCTCGGAGGACCCTCGACGCCTGGCCGTCTTCAAGGCACAGCGTTGGTCAGGCGATGCCGCCGTCGCTGCGTAAGAGTTGGCCGTTGATCCAGCCCCCGTCAGGTGAGCACAGGAACGCGACGAGGTTTGCGCAGTCCTGTGGGCGCCCGAGGCGACCGAGCGGCGTGGACCGCAGGACGGCAGCCTTGATCTCTGCGGTCATCCAGCCGGTATCGGTTGGGCCCGGATCGATGGCGTTGGCGGTCACGCCGAGGTGGGCCAGCTCTTGAGCAGCCGCCCGGGTGATCCGGTCGAGAGCGCCCTTGCTGGCCCCGTACGGAAGGTTGCCAACGGTCGCGTCACTGGTCAGGCTGACGATACGTCCCGTGCCGTGTGGCCCTTGGAACCGTTGGGCGTACTCGCGGATCAAGAGCCAGTTCGCCCGGGTGTTGACCGCGAAGTGACGGTCGAAGCTCTCGATGCTGGTATCGAGCAGGCCCGAGCTGACGCTCTCGCAGTGCGCTAGAACGAGCGCGCCGACCGCGCCCAACTCTCGCTCCACGGCATCGAAGATGCCGGCCACCGCCCGCGAATCACCGAGGTCCACCTCGATGGCGGCAGTTCTCGCCCCGTGCTCGGCGGCTTGACTGCTGAGCTGCGCCACGGCGTCGGGATCGGCTCCCCAGGGCATCCGCTCGTCGTACGGGGTCCAGTAGGTGAAGCCGACATCCCAGCCGGTCCGTGCCAGCGTCAGCACCACTGATGCCGCGATGCCAGCACTGCGGCCGGCACCGGTCACCAGGGCGACAGGTCGATGCTGTTGATCCGTGCCATCCATGCGCGCCATCCGTGGTCGCACCCCCTTCGATGCGCCATCCTTGCCGGCCGCCCAGGGGCCGTCATCGGAATTACCCCGGCGATACAGCGGGGTCGGCAAGTTTCTACGAGCGCTCGAAGCCACGGAACGCGCCGGAAGCGTCGACGGAATCTGCGAAGTTGGCGAAGTCCAGGTTCGCGATTGTGAGGTTGTCCGAGACGCTGGCGTACCAGCGGGGGGAGACCCGGAAGGTGCGTCCAGGCTCCCGCGACAGATCGACGGCGAGGAGGGGACGCTCGGCGTCGGTCATCGTGGTCGCGTCGGCGACGAACAGGTGGGGTCGCCAGCCCGGAGCATCTCTGGGCGCGTTTGCGTTGATCAACTGCTCGACAGTCGCCCCGCTGTAGGTGGGATCGTCGATGTAGGTGGCGCTGTAGTAGCAACCCCACCTGCGGAACTCATCCCTGATGGCCTTCCAGGCGCTGTGGTCGGTGAAGTCCGTGCGGAACACGAGGGACGTGAGGTCGGCGGGTAGAGGCAGCGGGGACACGGCCTGGATCCTGCCAGCCCATCGCCATACCTCCGGTAGTTCCTGCGCCGTTTCCGGTGGACGCGTACCGCCTCCTGCGGAAACCGGTCACGCCGATCCGATGCCCCGCCGCGGGCGAGCGTGGTCGTGCCCGGCGGTCGTACCGGCCGGACGGTCCGTCGGGCGGCCGTCGCACTGTCCTGGTGGCGGGCCGGCCGCCTTCTCGTCGGACCCCGCCCTTACGGTGACCCGATGACGGAGATCCTGTTGTTCCACCACTGTCAGGGACAGACGCCGGGCTTCCTGGAGTTCGCCGAGCAGTGGCGGGCGGCCGGGCACACGGTGCACACCCCCGACCTCTACGACGGCGCGACCTTCCCGACCCTCGACGAGGGCGTGGCGCACGCCGAGTCGATCGGCTTCGACGAGATCGTCCGGCGCGGCACCACCGCCGCCGAGGCCCTGCCGGCCCGCGTCGTCCACGCCGGCCTCTCCCTCGGTGCCCTGCCCGCGCAGTCGCTCGCCCAGACGCGTCCCGGTGCCCTCGGTGCGCTCCTGCTGCACGGCGTCGTGCCGATCGCGAACTTCGACGGCCCGTGGCCGCCGGGCGTCCCGCTGCAGATGCACGCGATGGCCGACGACGACTGGGCGGACGTACCGGTGATGGCGCAGGTGGCCCGCGAGGTCGAGGGAGCGGAGCTCTTCCGCTACCCCGGGGCCGGGCACCTCTTCACCGACAGCAGCAGCGTCGACCACGACGAGCAGGCTGCCGGTCTGCTCATGCGGCGCACGCTGGAGTTCCTCGACCGGGTCGGCTGACGCGAGCATCCAGGTCAAGGCCCTGCGCGGGTGGGGCCGGCCCGCGTCCCTAGGCTGGCGGGCATGCGGATTGGCATCGTGATCCTCCCCGACCAGCGCTGGTCCGACTCCCGGCGCCGCTGGCAACAGGCGGACGACTGGGGCTTCGACCACGCCTGGACGTACGACCATCTGGGCTGGCGGGACCTGGTCGACGGGCCGTGGTTCGACTCCGTGACCACGCTGACCGCCGCCGCGACGGTGACCTCCCGCATCCGGCTCGGCACGCTCGTCGCCTCGCCGAACTTCCGGCACCCGGCGGCGTTCGCCCGGCAGGTCACCGCGCTCGACGACGTCTCCGGCGGGCGGTTGCTGCTCGGCCTCGGCGCCGGCGGGATCGGCTTCGACTCGGCCGTGCTGGGCGGGGAGACCTTGCCGCCACGCCAGCGGGTGGACCGCTTCGCCGAGTTCACCGAGCTGCTCGATCTCGTCCTGCGCGAGGACGGCACGACCTGGCGCGGGGAGTGGTTCAGCGCCGTGGACGCGCGGAACAACCCGGGCTGCGTACAGACGCCCCGGGTGCCGTTCGTGATGGCCGCCAACGGCCCCCGGTCGATGCGGCTGGCGGCCCGGTTCGGCCAGGGCTGGGTCACCACCGGCCCCAGCGTGGACGACCTGGGGGCATGGTGGGACGGGGTGGCCCAGGCCGCCACCCTGATGGACAAGACGCTCGCCGCGGCCGGACGCGACCCGGGCACCCTGGACCGCTATCTCTCGCTCGACTCCGCGCCGGTCTTCTCACTGCGCAGCGCCGACTTCTTCGCCGACCAGGTCGGTCGGGCCGCCACCCTCGGCTTCACCGACGTGGTCACCCACTGGCCCCGGGTCAGCAGCTGGTACGCCGGCGACGAGGCCGTCCTGGCGGACGTCGCCACCCGCCTGCTGCCCGAGCTGCGTCGCGCCTGACGGCCTCGGCGGGCGCGTCGCGCCGAGCGTGCGGACGGGCGCGTCGCGCCGAGGGGTTCAGGTGCCGAGGTCGCCGGTGGTGATCCCGCCGTAGGCGCCGGAGACCAACCGGAACCGGATGCAGACAACCTCGCTGTCGGCGGTGACGGGGCTGCCGACCCGCGCCCAGTAGGCGGCGTGACCCTCGCGCCACTCCTCGATGCTGCGGTCGCCCTCGCCTTCCGCGCGGGCGAAGTCCCACGGCACGTCCGCGAAGCGGACCACCTCGACGCCGGTGACCTGCACGACGCCGACCAACACGTCCCCGTCGTCGACGAGGGCCAGCCGCTCGCCGGCGTGCTCCAGTTCCTCGCCCTCCGCGGCGTACTCGGTGCTCAGCCCGGCGGTCGCCGTCTTCACCCCGGCGAGCACCAGGGCGTTGAGCCGTGCCCGCAGCTCACCGGGGGTGCCGAGGGCGAGGGTGCGCAGTCCACCGATCCGAGGCCACATCCTGCCGACGGTACCGCCGGTGCCGACCACCCGTCGCGGCAATTCCACCCCGGGTCAAGCCCGCAGGTCCCCGCCGGCCACGAGCCCCCGGACGCGCAACTCGGCGGCGACCGGCGGGGGGCAGTCGAGTACGACCGTGGCCGTGCCGACCGGCTCCGCACCCCGCGCGACGCAGATCTCGTAGAGCGCGCGGACCTGCGCTCCGGTCGCGACCCAGTCGTCCACCACCAGCACCCGGTCGCCCGGGCCGAGGCCGTGGTCCCGGACGGCCAGGTCGACCCGTCGGCCCCGGAAGTCCGGCGGGCTCCGCGCCCAGGTGAGTGGCCCGGCGGGCAGCCGGCCGTCGCCCGGCTTGTGGGCCGGCACGAAACCCACCCCGAGCGCCGTCGCGGCGAGCGGACCGAGCAGGTATCCGGTGACCGCTGGCGAGACGACCACCGTCGGCCGGGCCGCCCGGAACGGCTCCACGAGGGCCGGCCCCAGCCGGGCAAGGACCTCCGGGTCCCGCCACCAGCCGGAGACGTCGCTGATCAGGTGGGTGGCGCCGGGGCCGGGATCGATCCACCGGACCAGCGCCGCGAGACGTGCGCTCAGCTCGGCGGGCATGCGCCCCATCCTGCGCCACGTGGCCCGGCCCGGGCGAGCCGCCCGGCAGCCGCCCGCTGCCGGTGCCCACCCGGCCCACCCAGGGTCGGATGATCGGCTACACGTATCACTGCAATTACGGTCATACCACCATGATCACGTTGACTTCGGATGTGCTTCTCTCGTTACGGTCCGACCCGGTTTGTTCAGACGACGAAAGGACCGGGCCGGTGGCTGGCAGGCACTCCCGTACCCGCATGTTCTCCTCTCCCACCGGCATCGCGGCGACCGCGGCGGTCGGGGTCGCCCTCGCCGTCGGCGGCACCTTCGGCGCCGTCCAACTCACCTCCGGCGCGCAGACCACCCGGCCGGCCGCCGTCGACCTCGCGCCCACCGACGCGCCGAGCAGCGCCGCTGCCAGCTCGCCGGCCGGCCCGCCGAGCGCCAGCGCGTCGCCGAGCGCGACCGCCAGCCCGACGGTCACCCGCGCCACCCAGGCCCCGTCGCGGAGCAAGCCGCGCACCACCGCGCCGAAGACCACCGCGCCGAAGCCCACCGCGCCGAAGAAGAGCAGCGCTCCGGTGGTCGACAGCGGCTCGTGCGGCGCGTCGTTCTACGCCGAGGGGCAGCTCACCGCCAACGGCGAGAACTTCGACCCGTCCGCGCTGACCGCCGCCCACAAGACCCTGCCCTTCGACACGAGGGTGCGGGTCACCAACCCGGCGAACGGCAGGTCCGTGACGGTACGTGTCAACGACCGCGGCCCGTTCATCGAGGGCCGCTGCCTGGACCTGTCCCGCGCCGCGTTCGCCGAGATCGCCTCGCTCGGCGCCGGCCACGTCGACGTCCGGTACGAGGTGCTCGGCTGACCGCGCCCGGCGGCGCCCGGCCGGGGAACACGATCGACCCGGCGCGGGCATCCCCGGGGGCAAACATCCTCGGACCGACGGGCCCGGCTCATTCACCCGATCGGGGTCCATCAGGCATGCTGTCCCTCGTACGCACGCGACCCTTCCAGTCGGGCCTCGGCCCGCTGAGCCCAGGATCCCGCGCCGGCCTCGGCGCGGCCTTCGCGCTGCTCGCGATCGTCTCGGCCGTGGAGTCGGCCGACGGCCGGCCGGCCAACTACATCGCGCTGATGGTGGTCGCCCCGTTCCTGACCGCGGCGCTGGCGTCGTGGCGCAACACGCTCGGCGTGGGACTGGCGGCCACGGCCCTCGGGGCCGGCTTCGCGATGCGGGCCACGGCCAGCACGGCGCTCCCCGCCGCGGTGGCCGTCGGGTGCATCGTGCTCGGCAGCGCGGTCGCGGTGGCCACCGCAGCCGTACGGCAGCGCCAGGCCGAGCGGATCGCCGAGCTGTCCCGGCTGGCCTCGGTCGCCCAGCAGGCCGTGCTGCGCCCGCTCGGTCCGCAGGTCGGCACGCTGTCGGTGGCGGCCCGCTACATCTCGTCCACCGCCACGGCCGAGATCGGCGGTGACCTGTACGAGGCGGTCGACACCCCGTACGGGGTACGGATGATCATCGGTGACGTGCGGGGCAAGGGCCTCGACGCGGTCCGGCTCGCCAGCATCGTGCTGGGCTCGTACCGGCACGTGGCGTACGAGCGGGCGGACCTGCGGGCCGTCGTGACCGACCTGGACCGGGCGGTGGCGCGGAGCGTGGGCGACGAGGACTTCGTCACCGCCGCGCTCGTCGAGGAGCGGGGCGGGACGCTCACCATCGTCAACTGTGGCCATCCCGCGCCGTTGCTGCTGCGCCGGGGCGCCGTCATCCCGCTCGAACCGCCGGCCCCCGCCCCGCCGTTGGGCTTCATGCCCGTGGTCCGCCCCCGGGTCGAGCGGCTGGAGCCCGGCGACCGGCTGCTGCTTTTCACCGACGGGCTCGGCGAGGCGCGTCGGGACGGCGAGTTCTTCCCGACGGCCGACCGGGCCTGGCGGCTGCTCGGCCACGGCACCGTCGGCGACGGGCTCGCCTCCCTGGAGACCGCCCTGGTCGAGTGGGTGCACGGTCGCCTCGACGACGACATCGCCCTGGTCCTGATGGAGTACACGGGCACGCGTGGCGCCACGACTGTGGCCGTACCGAGCTGGGAGGTCGGCGCGGCCGAGAGCTGAGCCGGAAGTGTGTAATCGCCGTCACTTCCGACCGGCGGCTTGTCGCTGCCTACCCACTGGTAATAGAGTCGGGGTTACTGATCGGTAACACCTGTCCGGAAGCGGGGCCAGCGAGCATGACCCACTACAAGAGCAACCTTCGGGACCTCGAGTTCAACCTCTTCGAGGTCTTCGGGGCGGACCAGACGTTCAGCCAGGCTCCCTACTCGGACCTGGACGTCGACACCGCACGCGACATCCTCGCCGAGGTCGACCGCCTGGCCCGGGAGGATCTGGCCGCCAGCTACACGGACAGCGACCGCAACCCGCCGGTCTTCGACCCGGCCACGCACACCGCGCCACTGCCGGAATCTTTCAAGAAGTCCTACCGGGCGTACATGAACTCCGAGTTCTGGCGGCTGGAGCTCCCGGCCGAACTGGACGGCAGCAACGCCCCCCGGGCGCTCGTGTGGTCCCTCGCCGAGCTGATCGTCGGTGCCAACGCCGCCGTCTGGATGTACGCCTCCGGCCCGTCCTTCGCGCACGTGCTGCAGGTCGAGGGCACCGAGCAGCAGAAGAAGTGGGCGAAGCTCTTCGTCGACAAGCAGTGGGGCTCCACGATGGTGCTCACCGAGCCGGACGCCGGCTCGGATGTGGGCGCCGGTCGCGCCCGGGCGGTCCAGCAGCCCGACGGCTCCTGGCACATCGAGGGCGTGAAGCGCTTCATCACGTCCGCTGAGCACGACCTGAGCGACAACATCATCCACTACGTGCTGGCCCGCCCGGTCGGCGTCGAGGGCGTCGGCGGCCCGGGCACCAAGGGCCTGTCCCTGTTCGTGGTGCCGAAGTACCACTTCGACGAGAACACCGGCGAGCTGGGCGAGCGCAACGGCGTCTTCGCCACCAACGTCGAGCACAAGATGGGCCTGAAGGTCTCCAACACCTGCGAGGTGACCTTCGGTGAGCACGGCGTACCGGCCAAGGGCTGGCTGCTGGGCGAGAAGCACGAGGGCATCCGGCAGATGTTCATGATCATCGAGAGCGCTCGGATGATGGTCGGCACGAAGGCCATCGCCACGCTCTCGACCGGCTACCTCAACGCCTTGGAGTACGCCAAGAGCCGGGTGCAGGGTGCCGACCTGACCATGCAGGCCGACAAGACCGCGCCGCGCGTCACGATCACCCACCACCCGGACGTACGCCGCTCGCTGATGCTGCAGAAGTCGTACGCCGAGGGTCTGCGCGCCCTGGTCTGCTACACCGCCACCTGGCAGGACAAGGTCGCCATCGCCGAGGCGGCGGGCGACGAGAAGGCGACCAAGCTTGCCAAGCGGGTCAACGACCTGCTCCTTCCGCTGGTCAAGGGCGTCGGTTCGGAGCGGGCGTACGAGCTGCTCGGCCACGAGTCGCTGCAGACCTTCGGCGGCTCCGGCTTCCTGCAGGACTACCCGCTGGAGCAGTACGTCCGGGACGCGAAGATCGACACCCTCTACGAGGGCACGACCGCGATCCAGAGCCTGGACCTCATCTTCCGCAAGATCGTCCGGGACAACGGCAAGGCCCTGATGGCGGTCGCCGGCGAGATCCAGGAGTTCATCACGACCGAGGCCGGCAACGGTCAGCTCAAGGAGGAGCGGCAGGCGCTGGGCAAGGCGCTCGCCGAGATCCAGAACATGGTCGGCGTGCTGACCGGCTGGCTGGGCGAGGCGCAGGCCGGCGACACCCGGGCGCTCTACAAGGTCGGCCTGAGCAGCCGTCGTTTCCTGCTGGCGATCGGCGACCTCGTCGTCGGCTGGCTGCTCCAGAAGCAGGCCGACGTGGCGCTGAAGGCCCTCGCCGGCGAGGTTTCCGCCAGCGACAAGGCGTTCTACACCGGCAAGGTGGCCGCGGCCCGGTTCTTCGCCCGCGAGGTGCTGCCCCGCATCGGCTCCGATCGGCGGATCATCGAGGGCACCGAGCTGGACATCATGGACCTCCCGGAGGAGGCCTTCTGAGGCAGGCCGCATCGCGCCACGGCGCGGCGGAGTCGGGTACGACCCGGCAGTGATCGGCACGACGGCCGGTGGGCGCAGCAGCCCGCCGGCCGTCGTCGTCCGCCCGCGGCCCGGCCTCCCGTCTGCCCGCCCCATACACGCGGGCGATACGGCGGTCACGCCACGTGGTGTGCCTTCCGCCCAGCCGACCCACCACTCTCCCCCTTTGCTCTGCACCCACGGACGCAACAGCTACCAGAAGTAACCGGTGCGTCCGTGGGTGCAGAGCAAAGGGCCTGAGGGGGGTGGGGCGGCGAGGCCTCGTAGCGCGGCGTAATGCCCGAATTGATGATGATTCTCCGAATCTTGGTGTGCAGGTGCGCCCTGGGTGCCTTGTGGCGGCAGCTACGCAGGGTTACGCCATGCGGAAGGAGGGGGCGGTTACTGACAGTGGTGGCTGCGCCCTCTGCGGTGTGCGAAGCGCCGTTGGGGATTCGCCGACGTGAGCCGCGCTGGCTATTCGGGGACATCATCCGGGTAGCCCGGCGGCGTGACGGGTAACCGTCGCGAGGCCACGTCAGAGAACGCCCAGAGCCACCGCACGGGGGAGTGCAGCGCACATGGGCATTGGTAGCGGAATCTTCCTGATCGCGATCGGCGCGATCCTCACCTTCGCCATCAGAGCCAACGTCTGGTGGATCGACCTACGTGCCGTCGGCTGGGTCTTCATCCTGGCCGGCCTGGGCGTCCTGCTCACCACGCTCTGGTTCTGGCAGGACCGTCGCAAGCGGGCGCGGACGCTGATCGTCGAGGAGAACCGGCTCTCGCATCCGACCGCGATGATGCCACCGCCGCCCGACCCACCGCCGCCGACGGCGCCGCCGTCCTGAGCGACCCGCACTCCGGCGGACGCAGCGCGAGCCGGCATCATCCGCGAGCCGGCATCATCCGCGAGCCGGCATCATCCGAGCTAGGCCATTCGAAGTGAGACCATTCGAAGCGAGACCATTCGAGCCCGGGCCACCGTCGAGCCGGCGGGTGGCCCGGGCTCGTCACCGCAGGGCGGCCCGGCTCCGCCCGTGCCCCGCCGCTGAGCCGTCCCCGGCGGTGCTGGCCGCTTTGGTCGGGAGGGTGGCCGAATGCGGGTGGTCAGCGGGGCAGGTCAGCCGCGGGCGGTGTGGCGGTCGCTGATCGGCGCCTTTCGGGGGCCGATTTCCGGCCAGTCGACGCTGAGGCGGTGCACCACCACGTCGCTCGTGCGCATCCCGTTCTGGTCAGCCCGCTCCGGATCGAGCAGGGCCGAGAGCAGCGAGATGCCCGGATTGTGCGCGATCAGCAGCACCGTGCGGGCGGCCGGGTCCACGCTGCGGAGCAGCGTGAGCAGGTCCTCCGGGTCCGCCTCGTACGCGTCCGCCTCGTAGCGCACGACGGGGGCGGGACCGGCCGAACCGCCCTCCGTCGGCGACCCGGTCATGCCCATCGCCACGTCGTGCCAGGTTTCGCGCGTGCGCCGGGCGGCCGAGCAGACGACCACGTCCGGCAGCAGGTCGTGGCGGGCCAGCCACCCGCCCGCCGCAGCCGCGTCGGCCCGGCCCCGGGCGGACAGCGGACGGCGTACGTCCGGCGTCTCCCCGGGCAGTTCGGCCCTGGCGTGCCTCAGCAGCACCAACGTCCGTCCCTGGGTGTCAGCGTCCGTCATGTCCACAGCTTGCCCGATTGGCGATCACACCGCCTGGGTAAGTCGATGGATGCCGCAACCTCACCGATGGCCGCGGCGGACGGAAACGCCAGTGGACAGCCGAGGAGGCGACGAAATGGGCTTTGGTGGCAGCATTTTCCTGATCGCGTTGGGTGCGATCTTCGCGTTCGCGGTGGAAGCGGATCTCGGCTGGCTCAACCTGGCCGTCGTCGGCTGGGTGCTGATGCTCGCCGGCGTTGCCGCGCTGCTGATAACCCTGCACTTCTGGAACTCGCGCCGCCGCACCGTGGTCGCGGCACCGGCGCGCGGACAGCGCGTGGTCGCCGAGCAGGTCGTGCCGGTGCAGGACGACCGGGTGGTGGAGGAGTACCGCGAGGTGCGCCGGCCGGGCCGTACCGTCTGACCCGAGACCGCACCACCGACACCTGAACTACGCCGCAGCGCTCGACGGTCGACACGCCTGACCCGGCACCTGCGCGCGTCGGGGCCCCGCCATCCGGCGGGGCCCCGACGCGCGTTTCTCAGGCGAAGAGGGCGAAGTAGATGGCGATGTGGTGGCAGAGCGCGGCCACGAGGGTGCAGGCGTGGAAGAACTCGTGGTGGCCGAAGACGGTGGGCCAGGGGTTGGGCCGGCGGAGCGCGTAGAAGACCGCGCCGACGCTGTAGATCGCGCCGCCCACCACGAGCAGCACCAGGGCGGTGACACCACCCCGGTGCAGGACGTCGGGCACTATCGCGACCGAGACCCAGCCGAGCGCCAGGTAGAGCGGTGCGGAGACCCAGCGCGGGGCGTGCGGCCAGACCAGTTTGAGCGCCACCCCCGCGAGCGCCCCACCCCACACCACCGTCAGCATGATCGTGGCCGGCCGGGGCTCCAGCAGCAGTACGCAGAACGGTGTGTAGGTGCCGGCGATGAATACGAAGATCATCGAGTGGTCCATCCGGCGCATGATCTGGTAGCCGCGCTCGGACCACACCCGGCGGTGGTAGAGCGCGCTGGTGCCGAAGAGCCCACAGACGGTGAGGCTGTAGATGAGGCAACTGACCAGGGGGGCCCAACCCGGTCGGGAGGCGGCGATCGAGCTGAGCACGATGCCGCCGGCGCCCGCGACGAAGAACGCGTACGTGTGCAGCCAGCCGCGCATCCGGGGCTTACCGATGTCGACAGGCTTGAGTCGAAGCGGTGCGGAGGTGGTCACCCCACCAGGTTACGGCACCGTAGGTTACTTTCAAGTAGTGCGATCGGTAACCGGATGCCCGGCCGGCCGACACTGGCGCCTCGCGGGTTCGGGGAGTATGGCGGAATGCGAATCCGGCCCGTCGGGGCGCACGCCCTGCTGATCGACTGCGCGGACGCCGACCAGGTGCAGGCGTGGTGGGCCGAGCTGTGGCGGCGGCGCGAACACGGCGAGCTGACCGCCGTCGAGATCGTGCCGGCGGCCACCACCGTCCTGCTCGACGGCCTGCCCGACCCGGTGGAGACCGCCGCGCGGATCGCCGCCTGGACACCCGGACCGCCCACCCCCACGCCGACCGGCGAGAAGGCCACCGTCCCGGGCCAGGGCACCGTCACGGGCCAGGCGGTTGCGGCGGGCGGGGCCGCCGCGGGCGGGACGGGTGGCGGCGAGGACGTACCGGCCGTTGGCGGCACCGTCGAGGTGCCCGTGACGTTCGACGGTGCCGACCTGCCGGTCGTCGCGTCCCACTGGGGCGTCGACGTGCCGACGGTGGTCGACCGGCTGGGACGGACCCCGTTCCAGGTGGCCTTCTGCGGCTTCGCCCCCGGATTCGCGTACCTCACCGGGCTCCCCGCCGAACTGGCGGTGCCCCGACTGCCGAGCCCGCGTCCCCGGGTGCCGGCCGGTTCCGTCGCGCTGGCCGGCCCGTACGCCGGGATCTATCCGGCGGCCTCGCCCGGCGGCTGGTTGCTGGTCGGGCACACCGACCTGGTCCTCTTCGACGTGCGCGCCGACCCGCCGGCCCGGCTCGCCCCGGGCACCCGGGTACGCCTGGTGCCCGCGTGAGCGGGACGGTCGAGGTGCTGCGCGCCGGGGCGCTGACCACCGTCCAGGACCAGGGCCGGCCCGGCTGGGCGCACCTCGGCGTACCCCGGTCCGGCGCGCTCGACCCGGCGGCGCTGCGGCTGGCGAACCGGCTCGTCGGCAACCCGGAGTCCGCCGCCGGCCTGGAGATCACGATGACGGGCTGCGAGCTGCGGTTCCCACGCGCCGCGACGGTCGCGGTGACCGGGGTCGCAGCCGCCGTCCGGATCGGCGACCGGCCAGGTGACGTGGGCCGGCCCCTGTCGGTGCCGGCGGGCGCCGTGCTGCGGATCGCCCCACCCCCCGACGGCCTGCGCAACTGGCTCGCGGTCGGCGGCGGGATCGCCGTCGAGCCGGTGCTCGGCAGCCGCGCCACCGACACGCTCTCCGGGCTCGGCCCGCCGCCCCTGCGCGACGGCGACCGGCTGCCCCTGGGCGCGCCGACCGGGCCGCCCGCCCCGGTGGACGGCACAGTCGTGGCGCCCGCCCCGACCGAACTGCGGCTGACGCTGCGGCTCGGCCCCCGCGACGACTGGTTCACGACGGCCGCGCTGCAACGGCTGTTCGGTACCGCGTACACGGTGAGTCCGGTGGGCAACCGGGTCGGCGCGCGACTCACCGGCGCGGCCCTGCCCCGCGCGGTCGCCGGGGAACTGCCCAGCGAGGGCATCGTGCTCGGCGCGGTACAGGTGCCGGCGGACGGCCAGCCGCTGATCTTCCTCGCCGACCACCCGACCACCGGCGGGTACCCCGTCGTCGGGGTGGTGGACGACGTGACCCTGCTCGCGCAGGCCCGGCCAGGGACTACGGTCAGGTTCCATGGACCTCAACGCTGATCTCGGCGAGGGATTCGGCACCTGGCGGCTCGGCGACGACGCGGCCCTGCTGGACCTCGTCACCTCCGCCAACGTCGCCTGCGGTTTCCACGCCGGCGACGCGTCCACCATGCGCCGGGTCTGCGAGGGCGCCGCCGAGCGCGGAGTCGCCGTCGGCGCCCAGGTCGGCTACCGGGACCTCGCCGGTTTCGGCCGGCGACACATCGCGTACGACTACGCGGAACTGCGCGACGAGGTCACCTACCAGCTCGGTGCCCTGGACGCGTTCTGCCGGCTGTTCCGCACCCGGGTCCGCTACCTGAAGCCGCACGGGGCGCTCTACCACGCCGCCGCGACCGACGAGGCCCAGGCGGCGGCGCTGGTCGCGGCCGTCGACGGGTACGACGACCAACTGCCGCTGCTCTGCCCGCCCGGCTCGGTGCTCGCCCAGCTCGCCGCCGGGGCCGGGCTGCGGGTCGTCGCCGAGGGCTTCGCCGACCGGGGTTACCTGCCCAACGGCTCGTTGGTCCCCCGCACCGCCCCGGACGCGCTGGTGACCGACCCGGAGGAGATGGCCGCCCGGGCGGTACGGATGGCCACCGAGCGGACCGTCGTCGCGATCGACGGCACCGTCGTCCCGTGCCCCGTCGAGTCGATCTGCCTGCACGGCGACACCCCCGGCGCGGTCCGCTGCGCCGAGCTGGTGCGTGCCGCCCTCGTCGACGCGGGCATCACGCTCGCCCCGTTCGCCTGACCGGGCGGGTGCCCTCGGCGCCGAGGGCACCCGCCCGGCCGGCGTCAGGCGTCGTCGAGGCCGCGGAGCACCAGTGGGAGCCGGGCGGCGGCACCGTCGACGACCCGGACCGGTACGCCCCAGTCCTGCCGGGTCAGGTGGCAGGCCGCGTGCTCGACGTCCGCGTCGCAGGTGGCCGCCTGGGCGGTCACCTGGAGTACGCCGCCGGGCACCGTGCCGTCGACCACCAGCCGGCGGGACAGTCCCGTGCCCGTCCCCGCCCCCTCCACCAGCAGCTCCGGCGGCGACGCGGAGACCACCAGCCGCGTCGATGGACCGTACGTGTCGTCCAGTTTCTGCCCCGGCGCGGGCGTGAAGATCACGTCCAGGGTCACCTCGCCGGCCGCCACGTCGGTGGGTCTGCGCTCGGTACGGTGCCGGGGGCCGTCGACCGTGCTGGCGCCCGCCGCCGAGAGCGCACCCGGCGCCAGCCGGGTCAGCCGGTGTGCGGCGGACTCCACCACCAGCACCTCGCCCGCCGGGGTGAGCACCAGGTCGCTCGGCTCGGCGAGCCCGTCGGCGACCGTCGAGACCCGGTCGCTGCGCGGGTCGAAGCGGCGGACCGCACCGTTGTACGTGTCGGCGATCAGCGCCGAGCCGTCCGGCAGCGCACACACCCCCAGCGGGTGCTGCAGCAGCGCCTGCGACGCCGGCCCGTCGACGTGCCCGAAGTCGAAGAGCCCCTGCCCGACGGCGGTGCCCAGGACGCCGTCCTCGACGTACCGGACCGAACTGGTCTCGCTGTCGGCGACCCAGAGCCGGAGCCCGTCGGCGGAGACCGACAGGCCGGACGGCTGCGCCATCCACGCCTCGGCCAGCGGGCCGTCGCGCAGGGCCTCGACGGTGGTGCCCGCGTACATGCCGGCGGTGCGCTTCACCGGGTCGAACCACCAGAGCTGGTGGATGCCGGCCATCGCGACGACCACCCTGTCGTCGTACCAGGCCAGGTCCCACGGGGAGGAGAGGTCGACCGAGAGCGCGTCGTGCGGGTGGTCGTCGACCGTGGAGCGCCACTGCCGGCCGGTGCCGGCGATCGTCACCACCTCGCCGTCCGCCAGCCGTACGCCGCGCAGCAGGTGGTTGACGGTGTCGGCGACGACCAGGTCGTAGCCGGCCACCTCGGCGGTGTGCGCCGGCAACAGGCACAGCCCCTGCGGCTCGGAGAAGGTGGCCGCCCCGGCCGGACCGTCGGCCCGGCCCCGGGTGCCCGCGCCGATCCGGCGCAGCAGCGTCTCGCCGTCGCCGGCCAGCTCCGCCAGCGAGTGCCGGGCGGAATCCGACACCAGCAGGTTGCCGTTCTCCAGCAGCACCGCCTTGCCGGGGAAGCGCAGCGTGGTCTCCGGCTCGGCCGGCGGGACGTACGGGCCGTCGCCCCGGTGCAGGGTGCCCTTGGTTTCGTGGACGTCGATCAGCTCGTCGAGGAGACGGGCGAGCCCCTCGGCGTGACCCTCGCCGGCCATCGTGGCCACCACGTAACCCTCGGGATCGATCACCGACAGGGTCGGCCAGGCGCGGGCCGCGTACTGCTGCCACATGTCCAGCTCGGCGTCGTCGAGCACGGGGTGGTGCACGCCGTACCGCTCCACGGCGGCGGCGAGCGCGGCCGGGTCCTTCTCGTGCTCGAACTTCGGCGAGTGCACGCCGATGACGACGAGCACGTCGCCGTACTTCTCCTCCAGCGGGCGCAGCTCGTCGAGTATGTGCAGGCAGTTGATGCAGCAGAAGGTCCAGAAATCCGCGATTACGATCTTGCCGCGCAGATCGGACAGCTTAAGCTCTCGCCCGCCGGTGTTCAGCCACTGCCGGCCGCGTAGCTCCGGCGCTCGTACGCGCGGTGTCGTTCCCATGCCCGCCAGCCTGCCATGCCGGGCGGGCCCGGGCCGGACGCCGTGACCGGGCCGACCTTCGTGACCGCCGCCTCATTCCGCGCCCCGCCTCGGTGGGTGCCCCGGGACGGCGTGGTCGCCGCGACAGGCGCACCGGAGATCTTGGTACGGAAGTGCCCCTCTGTGGGCTGTTCAGTCCCCATGACTAGGCCAGCGCGGCGGGGCATGGTCGGGCCCGTATGGTGGGGCCAACGCGGCGGGGCCACGGTCTCCCGTGGCCCCGCCGTCGTGCTGTTGGTTACTGACCGGCCGGCTTGAGGCAGAGCACCCGGTTGGCCCCGCCGCCCTGGAGCACCACGTGCGGCTGGGTCAGGTCGGCGCACTTCTCCTTGGCGTCCACCCTGGACACCACGGTGAAGGCGTCCGCATCGCCGCACTCCGCCGCCGTCGCGCCCTCGCCCGACTTCTTGACGCAGCTGCCGACCGCCGGGTCGAAGGCCGGCGCTGAGTTGTCGTTGCTGACCTTGCCGAGCAGCATGAGCAGGCCCAACGGAACAGCCAGGATGAGGACGGCCGCGACCAGCACCGCGGCGAGCACCCGGCCGTTGCGGATCTTGGGAATGGGCGGCTCGGCCTTCGGCTCCGCAGCCGGCTTGAACGAGTCGAACCGGTTCTGCTCCTGCTCCGGGCCGCCCTGATTCCAGGCGGGCCCGGACTGCTGCGGGGACGACGGGAACGCGCCGCCGGGCGCGTGTTCGGTTGTCGGGTTGGGTCCGTAGCCGGGCCGCGCGCCGCCGGCCGCCGGGGAACCGAAGGGATCGGCGGGCCGGTCCGTGCCGCTGGGCGGCCGGACCCCGTTGACGGGCCGGTCGTTGGCCGGCGCGTCGACGAAGGACGGCACGCCCGGCGGGAAGGCTGGCGGCGCGTCCGGCGAGGCGGGTGCCACCGGGGCGGCGCCGAAGACGGCCGTGCCGCCCGGTGCCCGGTCCCATTCGTCGAAGCGAGCCTCGGGGCCCTGGTCGAACCGGTTGTCCGGGGCGTGGCCGAACCGGTTTTCCGCGCCCTGGTCGGAGCGGTTGCTCTGGCCCTGGTCGAACCGGTCGTCGGAGCCCTGGTCGAACCGGTTGTCCGGGGCGTGGCCGAACCGGTCTTCCGGCCCCTGGCCGAGGCGGGGCTCCTGGTCGAACCGGTTGTCCGGCCCCTGGCCGAAGCGGGGCTCCTGGTCGAACCCGTTGTCCCGGCTCGGGTCGAATCCGTTGTCGGGGCGCTGGCCGAAGCGGCTGTCCGGGCTCTGGTCGAACCGGTTGTCCGGCGCCTGGTCGAACCGGGACGCCTCCGGCTGGTGCCCGCTCGGGCCGTCCTGCTCCGGCTCGTCCGCCGGCTCGGGGCGGGCCGGCCGGCCGTACACGCGGGGTTGCGGCGTGGCCCCGCCGGTGGGCCGCAGGGCCTGGTCGGCCGGCGGCATCACCCGGCTGGCCAGCGGCACCGAGGCGCTCGCCGAGACGCTGCCGGCGGCGGGTCCGGTGCCCGCCGAGGCGGGTACGTCCGCCTCGGGCGAGGTGCGCGGTGCCGGGATCACCGAAGCGGCGGACGGCTGCGGTTCGTCGTGCCGGGAGCCGGCCTGCGCCCAGCTCGGCTGCTCCTGCTCGTACGACGGCACACCGGCGTCGCGGCCGGACTGCTCGGGAGCGAACTGTGCCGGCGCAGCGAGTTGGGCCGGCGCAGGGAACTGGGCCGGCGGGGCGAACTGGGCCGGCGGGTCGTAGTCGACCGGGCGGGCGGCGGTCAGGCTGGCGCCCGGCACCCGCTGCTCCTGCGGTGGCAGCGGTACCGCGTTGGCTGGCGAGATGCCGGGCCCCGGCGCGGGCTGGTACCTCGGTGGCTCCCCGGCCTGCTCCGGCTCGAAACCGCTGCCGGTCCGGCTCTGGGCGGGCCCGCCAGTCTCGGCCTGGCCCCACGCCTCGTCCGCCGACCACGGCTCGACATCCGGTACGGCCGGACGCTCGGGGGCGCTGCCGGCCCACTGCGGCGGCTGCTCCGAAGCGGCTCCCCACGGTGGCGGCCCGCCGTCGCCGGGCACCGCGACGGAAGCCCGACCGGGCGGGGTGGCGCTGGGCGCTGCGGCGCCCCAGCCGCTCCCGTCCCGCTCGTCGGACTGCTGGGGCGGCGCGGCGGCGCCCCGGGGTCGTTCGTCGCGGGCCGGCCAATCGTCGCCCTGCGGCTGGCCGCCCCGGGGAGCGTCGTCGTGGTCGGCGCCCCAGCCGGGCTGCTCGCCCGGGCGTTGCTCCGCGTCGCCGCCCCAGCCGGGCTGCTCGCCCTGCTGCTGTTCGGCGTTGGTCCAGCCGCCGGAGCGGTGGGGGTCGTCCTGCCCGGGCCAGGCCGGCGGGGCCGGCGCGTTCTGCGGGGCGGGGGTGCTCTGCGGTACGCGGGCTGCGCCGCGGGCGGCGGGCTCGGGCGGTGCCCAGGCGGGGGCGGCCTGCTCGGCCGCGCCCCAGCCGGGCTGCTCACTCGGCCGCTGTTCCGCGTCGGCGCCCCAGCCGGGCTGCTCGCCCTGCTGCTGTTCGGCGTTGGTCCAGCCGCCGGAGCGGTTGGGGTCGTCCTGCTGGTGTCCGGACCCGGCACCCGGATGACCCGGTGCGCCCGGCGTGGCCTGGCCCGCCGGTGCCCAACCGTCGGCGGCGTCCGGTGGGGAACCGGTGTTCCAGCCGTCGGAGCGGGCGGGATCCTCCTGCCCGGGCCACTGCTGCGGGGCGGGGGTGCTCTGCGGTACGCGGGCTGCGCCGCGGGCGGCGGGCTCGGACGGTGCCCAGGCGGGGGCGGCCTGCTCGGGCGGACCCCAGCCGGGCTGCTCGGCGGCGGCGCGCGGCTGCTCGGCGGCGGGTGGTGGCTGCGGGGTGGGGTGCGGGGACTGCGCCCCTGCGGGCGGGGCCTGCGGGGCGGCGACGCCCCAGGCGGGAGCGGCCTGCTCCGGCGCGCCCGGCCAGGACGACTGCGGCGAGCCGCCGGCAGGTCCCCAGTGGCCGGGCTGGGCCGGGCCGGGCTGCTGCGGTGCCGGGGCAGCCCACGCGGGGGCCCCCTGCTGCTCACCCTGGGCGTCCCAGTTGGGCGGGTTCGGTCGCCCCGACGGCGGCGGAGGTGCCCAGCCCAGGTCGGGGGCGTTGGCGCCGTAGCCGTGGTCCTGCGGTGCCGGGCGGTCGCCGTACGGCGCCGGTCCGCCGGCGCCCGGCGACACCTCGTCCGGCTGCTGGCCGGGGTGGTGCGTGCCCTCGGACGTCATGCGTGCGCCTCCTCCATCACCTGTCGGCCGCCGCTGCCGATCGGTCTGCCCGGCAGGGTGGCCGGCGTCGCCGGTGTACCGGCCATGCCGGCTCCCCGCACCGTATCCGGTGGCCGCCCAAGGGCGCTCGGGGAGCACGGTCGTCACTCCACGTGGCCGGACGGTGTCGAGAGGCTTCTATCGACTCGACTGCTCCCGGTCGGCGGGCGACGACCGAAGCCCACCGTACCGGGCGCTGAGGCGAGGTGGAATCCCGGTGTCAACCGGTGTGAAACACGGAAGACCCGCCCGGGCGGACCGGGCGGGTCGTCGATCTGGAGTAGGTGAGAAGCACTCCCGGGCATCAGCTCACGTGACGCTGGGCGATGGCGAGGATCTCTTCGCGGACCGCGGGCGAGTTCGCGGAGCGCAGCGCGTGCTCGATGGCACGGGCGCGGCGGTTGGCGTCGCGGCGGGTACGGAATCGCTCGATCATGCTCACGGGTGTCCTCCTGGCTATTCGGTTGTCAGCCCCTTGTGATGTCTCTATTGAACTCCATAACGGCCCGAACTTCCATCGATTAGAAGGTGAGCTGAGACACCAGCCGAACGATCCAAGGCCAAAGGGTCTTTCGGCCTACGTTTCTTCTGCGGGGCGGCCCTTGTTGTCTCGGCGCCCCCACCTGCGGGGACGGCCGGTGCGCAGGGGCGTCCGCCCGTGCGCACCGGCCGTGGCTGGCGTCGAGACCGGTCAGGTCCAGGCGAGCAGCGCCGCCTCCGGATCCGCCAGGAAGTCCCCGATGTCGCGCAGGAACTTCGAACCCAGCTCGCCGTCGATGATCCGGTGGTCGAAGGACAGGCCCAGCGTGGTCACCTGACGCGGCCGGACCTTGCCCTTGTGCACCCACGGCAGCTCACGGACAGCGCCGAAGGCGAGGATCGCCGACTCGCCCGGGGGCAGGATCGGCGTACCGGTGTCCACCCCGAACACGCCGACGTTGGTGATCGTCAGGGTGCCGCCCGACATGTCGGCCGGCGAGGTCTTGCCGGTCTTGGCCGTCTGCACCAGGTTGGTCATCGCGTCCGCCAGCTCGCGCAGCGAGAGCCGGCCGGCGTCCTTGATGTTCGGCACGATCAGGCCGCGCTCGGTGGCCGCCGCGATGCCCAGGTTGACGTAGTCCTTGACGACGATCTCGTCGCCGGCCCACGTCGAGTTGACCATCGGGTGCCGCCGGACCGCCAGCAGCACCGCCTTGGCCACCAGCAGCAGCGGCGAGACCCGCACGTCGCGCCACTCCCGCCGGCCGCGCAGCCGGTCCAGGGCCTTCATCGAGCGGGTCACGTCGACGGTGAGGAACTCCGTGACGTGCGGCGCGGTGAAGGCCGAGCGGGACATGTTCTCGGCGGTGAGCTTGCGTACCCCCTTGACGGGGATGCGCTGCTCGCGGTCCGCGCCGAAGCTGGCGACCGCCGTGGCCGGGGCCGACACCGCGAGCGGCTCGGCCGCCGCCGTGGCCCCGCTCGCCGCCCGCTGCACGTCCTCCCGGGTGATCGAGCCCAGCGGGCCCGACCCGGTCAGCGTGGACAGGTCGACGCCGAGGTCCCGGGCGAGCTTGCGTACCGGCGGCTTGGCCAGCACCGGGTGACCGCCCGGACCGTGGCCGTCGGACGGCGCGGCGGCGACCGGCGTCGGCGCCGGGGCGACCGGGGCCGTCGCGGCAGCGACCGGGGCCGTCGCCTGCGCCGGCACCGGGGTGCCGCCCTTGCGTGGGCGCCGCTTGGCCGCCCCGGTCCGCGGGCCGTAGCCGACCAGCACGGCGGTACGCCCACCCGGGGCGGGACCGCCGATCAGGCCCGGCTCGACCGCGCCCTCGGCCGGCGCCACCTCGACCGCGGCCAGCGACGCCGCCGACGGGGTGGGCAGGGCGGAGGCCGGCGCACCGGTCGTCGACGCCTCGATCGGCCCGGCGCCCGGATCGGTGTCGATCGCGATGATCGGCGTGCCGACCTCGATCGTGCTCCCCTCCGGATGGAAGATCGCCTGCACCTGGCCGGCCCACTTCGCCGGGATCTCGACGGCCGCCTTGGCCGTCTCCACCTCGACGATCGGCTGGTTCAGCTCGATGACGTCACCGACCTTGACCAGCCAGGCGAGGATCTCGCCCTCGGCCAGACCCTCGCCCAGGTCGGGCAGGTTGAACTCCTTGATCCGCGACATGGCGCTCACCAGCCGAAGGTGCGGTCGACGGCGTCGAGCACCCGGTCCAGGTCGGGCAGGTACTCCTCCTCCACCCGGGAGGCCGGGTAGGGGGTGTCGAAGCCCGTCACCCGCAGCACCGGGGACTCCAGGGAGTAGAAGCACTCCTCGGTGATCCGGGCCGCGATCTCCGAGCCCAGGCCCAGGTTGCCCGGGGCCTCGTGCACGACCACGCAACGCCCGGTGCGCCGCACCGACTCGTACGCGGCGCCCAGGTCCAGCGGGGAGAGCGAACGCAGGTCGATGACCTCCAGCTCCCGGCCGTCCTCGGCGGCGGCGGTCGCCGTGTCCAGGCACGTCCGCACCATCGGCCCGTACGCCAGCACGGTGGCGTCCGTGCCGGGCCGCACGACCCGGGCCGAGTGCAGCGGGTACGCCCCGGAGAGCGGCGCCTCCAGGTCGACGGGACCCTTCTCCCAGTAGCGCCGCTTGGGCTCCAGGAAGACGATCGGGTCGTCGGAGGCGATGGCCTGCTGGATCATCGTGTAGGCGTCCTGTGGGTTGGCGCAGGAGACCACCTTCAGCCCGGCGGTGTGGGAGAAATACGCCTCCGGCGACTCCGAGTGGTGCTCGACCGCGCCGATGCCGCCGCCGAACGGGATCCGGATCACCATCGGGATCCTGACCTTGCCCTGCGAGCGGTAGTGCATCTTCGCCACCTGCGACACGATCTGGTCGTACGCGGGATAGACGAAGCCGTCGAACTGGATCTCGCAGACCGGCCGGTAGCCGCGGATGGCCAGGCCGACAGCGGTGCCGATGATGCCGGACTCGGCGAGCGGCGTGTCGATGACCCGCTGGTCGCCGAAGTCCTTCTGCAGGCCGTCGGTGATCCGGAAGACGCCGCCGAGCTTGCCGACGTCCTCGCCCATGATGACGACCTTCGGGTCGGCCTCCAGGGCCCTGCGCAGGCCCGTGTTGAGGGCCTTGCCCATGCTGAGCGTCTCCGTCGCCATCAGTGTGCGCTCCCCTCGAACGACTCCAGGTAGCTGCTGAACCGCGCCCGCTGCTCGTCGAGCTCGGGGGACCCGTGGGGGTAGACGTGGTCGAACATCGTCACCGGCTCCGGGTCGGGCATGGCGAGCACCCGCTCGCGCAGGTGCACCGACTCGGTACGCGCCTGCGCGTCGACGTCCGCGAAGAAGTCCGCGTCGGCGATCTGCTGCTTGGTCAGGAACGCCTTCATCCGGGCGATCGGGTCCTTCGCCTGCCACGCCTCGACCTCGCTGGCGATCCGGTAGCGGGTCGGGTCGTCGGAGGTGGTGTGCGCGCCCATCCGGTAGGTGTAGGCCTCGATCAGGCTGGGGCCCTGGCCGAGCCGGGCGCTGTCCAGCGCGTGCCGGGTCACCGCGTACGAGGCCAGCACGTCGTTGCCGTCGACCCGGACGCCGGGGAAGCCGAAGCCGCCCGCCCGCTGGTAGAGCGGCACCCGGGTCTGCCGCTCCAGCGGCTCCGAGATGGCGTACTGGTTGTTCTGGCAGAAGAACACCAGCGGGGTGTTGAAGACGCTGGCCCAGACGAACGCCTCGTTGACGTCGCCCTGGCTGGTGGCGCCGTCGCCGAAGTAGGCGATCACCGCCTCGCCGTCCTCGGTCCCGGTCCTGCCGTCCATGTGGACGCCCATGGCGTACCCGGTCGCGTGCAGGGTCTGCGCCCCGATCACGATGGTGTACATGTTGAACTTGAACTCGTTCGGGTCCCAGCCGCCCTGGTCGACGCCCCGGAACAGGCCGAGCGGCATGATCGGGTCGATGCCCCGGCAGTAGAGGACGCCGTGCTCCCGGTAGGTCGGGAAGGCCATGTCCTGCGTACGCAGCGCGCGCCCCGAGCCCACCTGCGCGGCCTCCTGGCCCAGCAGGCTGGCCCACAGGCCCAGCTCGCCCTGGCGTTGCAGCGCGGTGGCCTCGGCGTCGAGCTTGCGGACCAGCACGAGGTCGCGGTAGAGGCCGCGGTATTCCTCGTCGGTGAAGTCGACGCGGTACTCGGTCCCGTCCGGGCCGGTCGCGCTCTCGATCCGCTCACCCTCCGCGGTGAGCAACTGCACCAACTGCGGGTCGCCGGTCGCACCCTTCTTGGACCGGGGTGCGGCCCGTCGGCCGCGGCTGGAGACCCCGGGGTCGCCCTTTGCCATCCGTCTCTCCCTGTCTGTCTGCGTCGGCACCGGGGGTGACCCGGCCGCGCAACTCGTGCGCCTGTCCGGCTGCTGCCGGACGGGTTCCTGGCGGCCGCGCCTAGCCCCGGTGGGGGTTGCCGCGCGGCGTGAGCCGGATTCTTGGCCGAACCCGGTTCGGGAGCGCCGGCGCCAGCCGCGCCTGCCGCGAGGGTGCGCGGGGGTCGTGGCTGCGTTGCCGTCATGGTCCATGTTCGCATCACACGTGAGCGCGCCCACACTCTGCCCGTCCCGCGGCCCGGCGGTGGTCCGCTTCGTGGCATGCGACGCCCGATGTCCGGTGCATCGACGCGCGGCCGATCCGGCGATGATTCGTCACCGTTCGGCCACATACCCATGTCGACACGCTGTGCGGGGTTGGCTGACCCAGCGTCACTGGTCCAGGCTGATTGGCGCGGGATCGTCCGTGTCGGAGGTGGTTTGCCGCCCGGGGTGCGGACGGTGTCCCCGAACGCTCGGCCGGTCGCCGTGCCGCCCGTCCACCGACGAGCCAACCGAGGAGGAGCACGGGATGTCCGAGCCAGGCCGAGACCATGCCGTTCCCTTCCTGGGTCGGCACCGCGCTGGCGGCTACCGCCCGGTGGTGGGCGCGCACCGCGCCCCGGGCTCGGGCGGGCCGTCCCGGGGCTACCTGTTCACCGTGGCGTTGCTCGCCGGCACCGCGTCGATGCCGCTGCTCGCCGCGATCAGCACCGGCTCCGCCACCGTCGGCAGCACGGCCCTGCCGGACAGCGGCACCCCGTTCCTGCCGACCCCCTCGGTCGGCCCGGTGGTGATCCCGGCGCCCGCGACCGACCGGCCGCCGGTCGTCGGGTCGAAACCGTCCCCCGCCGTGGTGACCCCCGGCGACTGGTGGAGCGTGGCGGCCCCGCGTACGCCGCCGGACCCCGGCACGGTGACGCATCCGAAACCGCCGCCCCCGCCCAGGCGCGGTGGGCCGGTCCCACCGCCCCCGGTGAGCCCGACCCCGCGCCCGTCACCCACCCCGCGTCCCACCCCGGAGCCGTCACCGCGCCCGTCCCCGGAGCCCTCACCGAGCCCGCATCCCACGCCGAGCCCCAGTGCGAGTGTGAGTGCGACGGCCACGCCGACCGGCGAGCCGACCTCGGCGGAGCCGACGAGCACCCGCTCACTGCCGCCGGGGGAGCCCGGCGCACCGCCGGGGCCCACAGCCGCCCCCGAGCCCACCGCTGCCCCCGAGCCCACGGCCACCCCCGAGCCCACGGCGACCCCCGCGCCCGGCGTGTCCACGGCCTGGGGCCCGCCCGCCGACGCGAACCGGCAAACCAGGGCAGGCCGGACGCCAGGGCGGGCGACCACGGGTACGGTGACGGTCGAGGGCAGGTGATCCACGCCGGCCCGGCCCGGTCGGTGCGCCGAGCGGACGTACGACGGTTCCCGGCGGCGGCCCGGGGTGCGGCAGAGGCGGGGCGCTGAACGGAGCGGGCGGTACGGGCGGGCAACCCCGCAGCAGTCCGGCCGCCGTGCCGCCACCCGGCCGGACCCTCCGGCTCGCCCGGTTCGTCACCGAGCTGACCGCACCCGCGGTGCTGGTCTCCGCGCTGACGCTGGCCGTGGGCTGGCACAGCTCCCGCGGCGCACACGGGCTGGCCTGGGGGCTGCTCGCCACGCTCTTCGTCAGCGGCATCCCGTTCGCGTACATCGTCGGCGGGGTGCGCCGGGGGCGGCTGACCGACCACCACGTGGGCGTCCGCGAGCAGCGCCGCGTCCCCCTGCTGTTCGGTCTCTGCTCGGTCGCCGCCGGGCTGGCCCTGCTCGCGGTCCTCGGCGCGCCGCGCCCGGTGCTGGCGCTCGCCGCCGCCGGGCTCGTCGGCCTGGTCGTCGCCGTGGCGGTGAGCCACTGGTGGAAGCTGTCGATCCACTCGGCGGTGGCCGCCGGCACGGTGGTCGTGCTCGTGCTCACGTTCGGGGCCGGGCTGCTGGCGACCGTGCCGCTGCTCGCGCTCGTCGGCTGGTCCCGGGTCCGCCTGCGCGACCAAACGGTCGCCCAGGTGGTGGCCGGTGGCGGGCTCGGTGCCCTGATCGCCGGGCTCGTCTTCGCCGTCCTCCGCTGAACCGCCCCCGCCGCGCCGGACCGCCCGGCATCCCGGAGGCGACTGCCGGACCGCCTGGCACCCCCGGAGGCGACTGCCGGACGGTCTGCGCGACCCGCGCCACGGCCACCGGCGCTGTCAGGCGCCCTCGTCGGCCAGGCGGTGGCGGTTGGCCTCGATCCACGCGTCCAGGGCGGCCGGGTCGTCCGGGTCGACGCCGTCGGCCATCAACTGCGCCACGGCGGCGGTCGCCGGGCTGCGCCGTTCGCCCGTGCTGTAGAGGCGGGCGAACTCCGGCACCATCTCCTCGATGGCCGTGTCGGTCTGCGCCGCCGCCTGCTCGGGCAGCCCGCGCTCACGGGCGGCGTACGCCGCCCAGGCCCGCAGCACCCGGGGCAGCAGCGCGGCGTCGTCCATGTCCAGCACCGCGCGCCGGTGCACCCAGTCGAGCAGGAACAGCCCCGCCACCGCCGGGCTCCACCGCAACGGGTCGGCGTCGGGGAAGCTGGCCGAGTGGTCCAGCAGCAGGCTGAGGCAGAAGTGCAACGACGCCAGCTCCGGCCCGTCGACGCTGTCCAGGCCGAACCGGGCCGCCTCCGGTGCGGCGAGGAACTGGCGGACCAGCTTCGTACGCTCCGCGGCGGAGAGCGGTTCGTCGGCCGCCGGCCGGGCCACGCCGGCCTCCCGGGGCAGCCGCGCCAGCCGGGCGCCGAGCAGGGCGCGGTCGGTGGCGAGGGCGCCCTCCCCGGGCAGCTCGGACAGGCCGTCGGTGATCGCGAGGTGGCGGGTCACCTCGGCGCGCATCCGGCCCGGCTCCTCGTCGCGGAACCAGGTCAGCTCGTCGCCGGCGCACATCTGCCGGACCTGGTCGAGGATCCGTTCCGGCGGCCCGCCGACGAAGATGTCCTTGGTGATGCCCACGTTGTGGTCGAGCAGCGTCACCACGGCGTGCGTCGGACCGCCGGCCGGGTCGTCGTAGGCGAAGGTCGCCAGGTAGGAGGTCTGGTCGCCGTACACGTCGCCGTAGGACCAGCAGCCGGTCAGGCGCACGCGGCCGAGCTGGGCGGCCCAGGCGGGGGTGGCGGCGCCCAGCCGGACGCGGCCGGCGCCCTCGGCGTCGGGCACCAGGGTGGCGAAGACGGAACGGATTGTGGTCGCCGCGGCCGAGCGGCGACGGGAGGTGGCGGCCAGGAAACCGGCCACGAAGTCCCGGACGGCGGCGTCCCGCTCGGTATCGGCGATGGAGTAGACGCTGCCCAGCAGGGCCGCGCCGAGCATCTCCGCGTCGAGGGCGTTGTCAAGCTTGGCCACGTCGCGGGCGGCGTGCAGCACCGCGTCGTACGGGGTCTGAGGCGTTCCCATCCACCGACCCTACGCCCCGCCGCCTCGCTCGGGACCCTACGAGCGACCCCGGGTGCGCGGGCACCCGCCGAGCCGGGGTCGCGGTGGGATGCCCTGCCCGACTCAGCGGCCGGCGGCCTCCCGCAGCGCGGAGCGGGCCTCGGTGTAGGAGACGAGCACCGCCCGGACCGGGCTCAGCACGTGCTCCTCGCCGACCGCCGCGACCGCGGCCGTGAGCCGCCGTTCGGCCCGCCGGCGGGCCCGACGGGCCGCCCAGCGGACGACCGGCCTGGTCAGGGCGGCCACCAGCAGCCCGGCGAGCAGGCCGCCGAGGAACAGCAGGGTGGGCAGCGGCACCTCACCGACCATCGGGTGCTCCGGCGCCGGCAGGCCCAGCGCACGCAGCGCGTAGCCGAGCGCCAGCCAGCCCAACCCGGCCAGCGCGGTGAGGGTCACCAGCCACTGGAGGCCGCCGACGAACCGCCACCAGAGCGGCCGGCGGTCCATGCCGAGATCCGTGCCGGCCACCGCGCGGTCCAGGGCGTCCGGCAGGTCGCCGAGGCGGGACCGGGCGGCGGCGGTCACGGCGGTCGGCCAGGCGGCGGGCAGGTCCGCCCCGGCCCGTTCGGCCGCCGTCCGGATCGCCAGCCCGAGCGCCGAGCGCTGCGCGGCGGTCGGGTCGGGCACCGAGGTCGCGGCGACCAGGCTCTCCGCCGGCCCGTCGTCGCGGCCGGCGGCCGGGCCGGGCAGGTGCAGCCGGCGTAGCGGGTCGGGCCGCAGCCGTCGCCAGCCGCGCACCAGCGGCCAGCCGGTGGCCGCGCCGCCCCGGTGCCGGTACGCCCCCTCGACCGCGTCGGCGACCGCCGGCACCCCCGCCGCCCCGGCGAGCGCCCGGTGCAGCGCGTCGACGGCGGCGTCGTCCGGCCCGCCGGCCGGCGCGGCGTCCCCGACCAGCTCGTCGAGCCCCGCCACCACCGCGTCCACGTCGCCGCGCAGCCGCCGCAGCGCGGCCTGCCGCTCGGCCACCGTGCGTTCCAGCGCCTCCCGCAGCGCGCGCGTGCCCGCCGGGTCGACGGCGGTGGTGGCCAGCAGCGGTACGCCGTCCAGGCCGTCGGTGTCGAGCAGCCGGCGCAGGTCGGCCAGCACCCGGGGCAGCTCGGCCGGCGGCAGCCGGTCGGCCTGGTTGAGCACGACCAGGGTGACGTCCCGGTGCCGGTGGAACTCGCGCAGGTAGCTGGTGTGGATGACGCGGTCGGCGTACTTCTGCGGATCGACCACCCACACCACGAGGTCGACGAGGCCGAGCAGCCGGTCCACCTCCGAGCGGTGCGAGCGCTGCACCGAGTCGAAGTCGGGCAGGTCGAGCAGGATCAGCCCGCGTAGCGCGGACTCGTCGTCGGCGTCCAGCACGCTCTCCCGCACGAACCGGTGCCGGGGCAGCACACCGACCCAGTCGAGCAGCCGGTTGCCGCCGTCGAGGGGCCCCCAGACGCAGGCGTGCGTGACGCCGGTGGTGGGGCGGCGCACGCCGACCGGGGAGAGTTCCATCCGGGCGAGCGCGTTGAACAGGCTGGACTTGCCGCTGCCGGTCGCGCCCGCGAGGGCCACCACGGTGTGGTCGCGGGAGAGCGCCAGCCGGGTGCCGGCCCGCTCGACCAGGGTGTGCGCCGGCACGAGCCGCGCGTCCGGCAGGTGGCCGTCGACGGCGGTGAGGAACCTGCGTACGGCGTCGAGGCGGGCGACCAGCGCGTCGGCGTCGACGCGCTGGTCGCCGCGGAACGCCTCGCGCATCCGACCGACGATGTTCGTCATGCCCCCCCACCTCCGGTGCCGGGCGGGCCCGCGTCGGCGAGGCCGCTGCCGTGCCGGGCATTCTCCACCCGGTCGGCGGCCCCGCGCAGGGCGGTCGCGGTGTGCGTGGGGGGCCGGGCCTGTGCCGTGCGGTCCAGGTAGCGCGCGGCCTCCTCGTCGAGCAGGACCCGCACCCGCTCCAGCAGGTCGGCGCGGGCCTTGGCGGCCAGCGTACGCACGGCCTGGTCGCCGAAGATCGCCTGGAGTACGGTCTGCGCGGCGACCGTGGTGCCGGCCCCCGTGGCCACCTCCAGCCCGGTGGGGATGAACGCCGTCGAGGCGAACACCGCGATCATCACGGCGAGCCCGGTGGCGTTCACCGCGTACGCGGCCGTGCGGGCCACGAAGCGGCGGTCGCCGCCCTCAACGCGGACCAGCTCCAGCACCCCCCGCTGCCACTCGCGCACCAGCCGCTCGGCCCGTACGGGCAGGTCGGCGGCGTGATGGGCGAGCTGCGGTTCGAGCAGTGCCGCCCCGGCGGGATGGGCCTTCCACCCGGTGTACGCGTTCTCGGCCGCCTCGGCGGCGACGCCCCGCAGCAGGGTCACCAGCTGGGACTCGATCGCGTCCCGCAGCTCGGACGCGGGCGCGGGCCGACCGGTGACCGCCGCCACCACCCGATCGCGTAGCCGCCCGATCCGGGCCTCCATGGTGCGGAAGAGCTCGCCGGTGCCGACGAACTCCTGCCAGCGGGCCAGCACCTCGCCGCGGAGCAGCCGACCGTCCTTGAGCCCCTGCTGGACGGTCCGGTGCGCCCCCCGGTACGCGGCCAGCACCCGTTCGTCGAGTGCGTCGGCGGCGGCGACCTGCTCCTCGGCGGCGTCAGCGAGGGCCTCGACCGCCGGGTGCAGCGCGCCGAGCGCGCCGTCGAGGGTCTGCCGGACCACGGCGGCGCGGGCGTCGGCGTCGGCGGCGAGCCGGGCGAACCAGTCGGCGAGCGGCGCGGTGACGCGTTCGGGCAGCAGGCCCTGCCCGTCGACCCAGGTCTCGGGCAGCACGAAGAGCGGGGCCGCGCCCAGGTCCTGCGCGGTGAGCATCTCCGACAGGTGGGCGGCGATCTCGTCGGCCGCCTCCGGGGGCACCCGGTCCAGCACCATGGCGATGACCGCGCCCCGGGCGCGGGCGCTGCGCAGCAGCTCCCAGGGGACGGCGTCGGCGTAGCGGGCGGCGGTGGTGACGAAGAGCCAGAGGTCGGCGGCGGCCAGGAGCTGGCCGGCCAGGGCCCGGTTGGCGTCGACCACCGAGTCGATGTCGGGGGCGTCGAGGAAGGCCAGCCCGGCGGGCAGGGCCGGGGCCGTGACCAGTTGCAGGGCTCGCGGATCCTCGCTGGGCTCGGTGGTGCGGGTGAGGCCGGGCAGCAGCTCGCCCTGGCGGAACCAGCCCGAGTCGGCCGGGTTACAGACCAGCACCGGGGAGCGGGTGGTCGGGCGGAGCACCCCGGCGGCGCTCACCCGGGCCTGCACGAGGCTGTTGACGAGGGTGGACTTGCCCGCGCCGGTGGAACCGCCGACCACCACGAGCAGCGGCGCGTCGAGCCGGCGCAGCCGGGGCAGCAGGTAGTCGTCGAGCTGGTCGGTGAGGCTGCCGCCGGTCCGCCGGGCGGCGTCGGCGGAGGGCAGCGCGAGCGGGAACCGGGCCGCCCCGATCGCGGCGCGCAGGCCGGCCAGCGCGGCGGGCAGGTTGTCGTCCCCGGTGGTGGCGGGCCGGTCCTCCCCGGCGTCCGTGGGGCCGGTGCGGGCAGCGACGGTGGGCGTGCCGGCCGGGATGGCGGGATCGCCGTGCGTCGTCACCGCTAAAGCGTGCCCGACCGACGCAAGGGAAGACAACCGGCCTGCCCCAACTCGGGGGTTGCGTGGGGTTGACTCAACCTCGACTTGACGATTTCGCGGGGCGTGGCACTATTGAGTCAAGTTCACTCAACTTGTGGTGGGGTCGCTGCGGGCGACGCCCGCCGGGCAGGCCGGACGGGCACCATCCGTCGGCTGCCCACAACGTGATGAAGCGAGGAAGCGAAGATGGCACGTGCGGTCGGTATCGACCTCGGCACGACGAACTCCTGCGTCAGCGTTCTGGAGGGCGGTGAGCCAACCGTCATCGCCAACGCTGAGGGCTCGCGGACGACCCCGTCGATCGTCGCGTTCGCCCGCAACGGCGAGGTGCTCGTCGGCGAGGTCGCCAAGCGTCAGGCGGTGACCAACCCGGACCGGACGATCCGTTCGGTCAAGCGGGAGGTCGGCACCAACTGGTCCGTCGACATCGACGGCAAGAAGTACACCCCGCAGGAGATCTCGGCCCGCACGCTGATGAAGCTGAAGCGGGACGCCGAGGCTTACCTGGGCGAGCAGATCAGCGACGCGGTGATCACCGTCCCGGCGTACTTCAACGACAGCCAGCGTCAGGCCACCAAGGAGGCCGGCGAGATCGCCGGCTTCAACGTGCTGCGGATCGTGAACGAGCCGACCGCGGCGGCCCTGGCCTACGGGCTGGACAAGGGCTCCAAGGAGCAGACCGTCCTGGTCTTCGACCTCGGTGGCGGCACCTTCGACGTCTCGCTGCTGGAGCTGGCCGAGGGCGTCGTGGAGGTCAAGTCGACCAGCGGCGACAACCAGCTCGGTGGCGACGACTGGGACCAGCGGATCATCGACCACCTGGTGAAGACCTTCCGCGGCGAGCACGGCATCGACCTGGGCCAGGACAAGATGGCCCTGCAGCGGCTCCGCGAGGCGGCCGAGAAGGCCAAGATCGAGCTGTCCGCCGCCACCACCACCAACATCAACCTGCCGTACATCACCGCCGGTGCGGCCGGCCCGCTGCACCTGGACGTGACGCTCAGCCGGGCCGAGTTCCAGCGGATGACGCAGGACCTGCTGGACCGCTGCAAGGGCCCGTTCGAGCAGGCCGTGAAGGACGCCGGCATCAAGGTCCCCGACGTCGAGCACGTCATCCTGGTCGGCGGTTCGACCCGGATGCCGGCCGTGACCGACCTGGTCAAGCAGCTCACCGGCAAGGAGCCCAACAAGGGCGTCAACCCGGACGAGGTCGTCGCCGTCGGCGCCGCCCTGCAGGCCGGTGTCCTCAAGGGCGAGGTCAAGGACGTCCTGCTGCTCGACGTGACCCCGCTGAGCCTGGGCATCGAGACCAAGGGCGGCATCTTCACCAAGCTGATCGAGCGCAACACGACCATCCCGACCAAGCGCTCCGAGGTCTTCACCACGGCGGACGACAACCAGCCGTCGGTGCTGATCCAGGTGTTCCAGGGCGAGCGTGAGATCGCGGCCTACAACAAGAAGCTCGGCACCTTCGAGCTGACCGGCCTCCCGCCGGCGCCGCGCGGCGTGCCGCAGGTCGAGGTCACCTTCGACATCGACGCCAACGGCATCGTCAACGTCCACGCCAAGGACCTCGGCACCGGCAAGGAACAGAAGATGACGATCACCGGCGGCTCCTCGCTGCCGAAGGACGACATCGAGCGCATGCGCCGCGACGCCGAGGAGCACGCCGAGGACGACAAGCGTCGCCGCGACGAGGCCGAGACCCGCAACCTGGCCGAGGCGCTGCAGTGGCAGACCGAGAAGTTCCTGGCCGAGAGCGGCGACAAGCTGCCGGCGGAGTCCCGTGACCAGATCAACGAGGCGCTCGGCGAGCTGCGCGGCGCCCTCGGCGGTCAGGACATCGAGAAGATCAAGTCCGCCCACGAGCGGCTGGCGCAGGTCTCCCAGCAGGCCGGCTCGCTGCTCTACAGCCAGCAGGGCGAGCAGCCCGGCGAGGCCGGGCCGGGCGCCGCGGGTGCCGGGCCGGGCGCCGCGGGCGCCGGAGCGGCCGGCGGTCAGCAGGCCGGTGGCGCGGACGACGTGGTCGACGCGGAGATCGTGGACGAGGACAAGGACAAGAAGTGACGTTCCGTCCCCCGACACGCAACCACGGCAGAGGGATGAGGTAGCCCCATGACGGAGAAGCCGCGAGCCTCCGACCCGGACACCACCGGGTCGGAGCCGGGTGGCTCCGCGCCCGCCGAGCAGGCCGGCGACGGGCCGCGGGTGGTCATCCGGAACAACCGCAAGATCAGCGAGGCCAGCGAGCCGGCCGCCGCCGACGCCGCCTCGGACAGCCCGGCCGAAGGCCTGGTCGAGGAGGCCGAGGTCGTGGTCGACGAGATCGAGGTCGAGGCGAGCGAGGTCGCCGGCCCGGCGGTGGTGGACGCCCCGGCGCGGCCCGCCGACGGCGGCGGCACCACGCACGACGCCGAACTGGACACGCTGCGCAAGGACCTCGACGAGCGGACCCGGGACCTGCAGCGGGTGACGGCGGAGTACGCCAACTATCGCAAGCGGGTGGACCGCGACAAGGGTCTGGTCACCGAGCAGGCGACCGGCGCGGTGCTCGCCGCGCTGCTGCCGATCCTCGACGACCTGGACCGGGCCCGCGAACACGGCGACCTGGTCGGGCCGTTCGGCACGGTGGCCGAACAGCTCACCGCGGCGCTCGGCAAGTTCGGGCTCACCGCGTTCGGTGAGCAGGGCGACCCGTTCGACCCGACCCGGCACGAGGCGGTGGCGCACCAGACCTCCGCCGACGTCACCGAGCCCACCTGCGTGCAGGTGATGCGCCGGGGCTACCAGGTCGGTGAGCGGCTGCTGCGGCCCGCGATGGTCGCGGTCGCCGACCCGGAGTAGTGCCAAGGTACGACGACCGGACCGTCCCGCCCGCCCGCGAAGGGCGGGCGGGACGGTCGGTACCCAGCTAGGAAGGGGGTGGACCGGTGAGTTCCAAGGACTGGATCGAGAAGGACTTCTACGCCGTGCTGGGCGTGGACAAGGCCGCCTCCGCCGACGACGTCAAGAAGGCGTACCGGAAGGTGGCCCGGGATTCACACCCGGACCACAACCCCGGCGATCCGAAGGCCGAGGAGCGTTTCAAGGCGGCCTCCGAGGCGTACGCCGTGCTCGGCGACGACGCCAAGCGGCGCGAGTACGACGAACTGCGGTCGCTGTTCGGCTCGGGCGCGTTCCGGCGCGGCGCCCACGGCGGCGGCCAGCCCGGCGGCGCGCCGTTCGACGTCTCCGACCTGTTCGGAGGCGCGGGCGGTGGGGGCGGCGACCGCCGCTTCGCCGGGGCCGGCTTCCAGGACCTGTTCAGTTCGATCTTCTCCGGTGGCGCCGGTGGTCCCGGCGGCCAGGCGGCGGCCCGTGGCCCGGCCCGGGGACGCGACGTCGAGGCCGAGGTGGCCCTCGACTTCGACGACGCCGTACGCGGGGTGACGCTTCCGCTGACGCTGCGCGCCCCGGGGGTCTGCGACACCTGCCACGGCAACGGGGCCAAGCCCGGCACCCAACCGCGCACCTGCCCGGTGTGCCACGGGGCCGGGGTGACCAACCGCGACCAGGGATCGTTCAGCTTCTCCGAGCCGTGCCGCAACTGTCAGGGCGTAGGCACGGTCGTGGAGGAGAAGTGCCCCGAGTGCCAGGGCACCGGCGGGGTGACCAAGACCCGCACCCTGAACGTCCGTTTCCCCGCTGGGGTAGCCGACGGCCAGAAGATCCGGCTGGCCGGGCGGGGCGAGCCCGGCGAGCGGGGCGGCCCGGCGGGCGATCTCTTCGTACACGTCAAGGTGCGGCCCGACGAGCTGTTCGGGCGCAGCGGCGACGACCTCACGCTGACGGTGCCGCTCACGTTCGCGGAGGCCGTGCTCGGCACGGACCTGCGGGTGCCCACCCTGGACGGTGCCGTGACCCTGCGGGTGCCGCCGGGCACACCGAGCGGCCGGATCCTGCGGGCCCGTGGCAAGGGAGTGGTACGCCGCGACGGTCAGGCGGGCGACCTGCTGGTGACGCTTGACGTGGTGGTGCCCGCGCGGGTGTCCGACGAGGCGCGTGCGGCGTTGGAGACCTTCGCCGCGCAGACCCCGCCGGCCGCTCGGGAACATCTCGAGACGCGGGTACGTCGATTCAGTTGACCCGGAGTTCAGTCGGCTCGGTGGAGCGCACACGGAGGTGAGCGGGATGTCGAACGGGATTGTCGGCTCGGGTGACCCTGCCTACGAGGCCAAGGTGCTGATGATCTCGGTGGCGGCACGGATGGCGGGAATGCACCCGCAGACCCTGCGCCAGTACGACCGGTTGGGCCTGGTCCAGCCGGGCCGGGCCGCCGGTGGCGGGCGCCGGTACAGCGTCCGCGACGTGGTGCTGCTGCGCGAGGTGCAGCGGCTCAGCCAGGACGACGGGATCAACCTGGCCGGGGTCAAGCGGATCATAGGACTGGAGGGCCTGCTCGAGCAGGCGCAGCAGCGGGTGGCCCGGCTGGAGGCGGAACTCGACGCCGCGTACCGCCGGATCGCCGAGCTGGAGGCCCTCGCCCGCTTTCCCGGCAGCGACCTGGTGCCGACCAACCGCACCTCCACCGCCCTGGTGGTCTGGCGTCCCCGGCGCAACCCCGACCGCTGACGACCCCCCACCGCGCCCGGCCGCCCTCCCCCGGCCGGGCGCGCCCCGCCCTGGCTTCAGGGTCTCTGACGCGGGGCGTTCCGGGCGGCCGCCGCCCCACCGCCCGCGCGCCACGAACTGGCGGCAGGCCGTGGTGGCCGCTGTCGGTGGAACACCGCGGGTGGCACCGGCTGCGGGAGAGCCCGTGATGTTCCACCGAGCGCGGTTGACCGGTTTGTCCGCGTGACGGCACCGAATCCGCTAGCCTCCGAATCAGGCACAACCACCCTTAATTCGGACTCGAGTGGCGGGGGGAGCCATGACGGAAGCGGCGCGAAAAGCAGCGCAACAGGCGGAGGATCGGCTCGAAAAGGTGGCGAAGAACGCCCGGGAGGGCTTCGCCCGGGTCGCCGAGGGCAGTTTCACCGACAAGATCAAAAAGGGCAGGTTCGCCGAACCGGTCGACCACAGCGCCGGCCAGGGACGCGACGAGGCGAGCCGCCGCGCACCGGGCGGACCGGAACACTGACGATCCGCCGCCGTACGGGCCGGGACCCACGGGGGGTCCCGGCCCGTACGCCGTGCGGGCCGGGAGAGCCGAGGGTGCCCAGCGGGGTCAGGGCCGCTCGCGGGTGCCGTTCAGGCGATGCGCCGGTTCTCCCGGACCAGGCCGCCCTCGCACCAGTCCCGGTAGACGAAGAGTTCCGGCCGGGCCAGCAGCGCCCGGCCGTTGTGCGCCCAGGTGCGCATCAGGTCGTCGCCGGTGCGCTCGGCCTGCTCGACCAGCTTGCGGAAGCGTCGCTTGGGGTGGGCGCGGAAGTTCGTCCGGATGCCGTCGGCGGCGTAGATGTAGAGGCAGTGCAGCGCGAACCGGCGGGCGGGGCAGGCCGGGTCCATCGCCAGTTCGAAGAGGACCGCCACCAGCCGGTCGCCGGAGACCAGCAGATCCCAGTCCGGCGGCATCGAGGCCAGGGGTACCGAATCGGGCTGGTAGGCCCAGGCCCGCAACTCGGCGGGGGCCGGGTCGACGGGATTGGCGAAGCCGTGGAACGTCGACTCCTGCACGCTCACCGGCCAACCTTCCGCTCTCGCGTCCGCGGGGGCGTGGGCCGCCCGCGACCTCTGGCTGTTGGGCCGAAACGGTAACCCGCGGCGTGCACCGGCGGTAGACCCCGTGTGGCGCAATTCCAACATCCGTCGGCCGGGGGCCGGGCCGGCCGTGTGGTCGAGCCGGCCCCCGCCGACGGTGTCGGTCAGTCCGGTACGGGTGCCGGTTGGGCCCGGTGGACGGTGCCGCGCTGGCGCAGCCAGCGCTTGAACCAGGCGAAGTCCGGCAGTCGCGCCAGCATCGGCCCGGTGACCACTGTGATCAGCACGTACGCCGTGGCGAGCGCCGCCAGTTCCGGTTCGACGCTGCCGGCGGCCACCGCGAGGCCGGCGATGACGATGGAGAACTCACCCCGGGGTACGAGGGTCAGGCCGGCCCGCCACCGACCGGGTTCGGCGATGCCGACGCGACGGGCCGCCAGGTAACCGGTGAGCGTCTTCGTCGCCATGGTGACGACGGCCAGCGCGAGGGCCGGCAGCAGCACCGGCGGGATGTCCCGGGGGTCGGTGACCAGACCGAAGAAGACGAAGAAGACCGCCGCGAAGAGGTCCCGCAGCGGCGTGAGTAGCTCCGTGGCGTGGTGCGCCACCGGCCCGGAGAGCGCGATGCCGACCAGGAACGCGCCGACGGCCGCCGACACCTGCAGCTTCGCCGCGATGCCCGCCACCAGCAGGGTCATCCCGAGTACGCCGAGCAGCAGCGCCTCCGGGTCCTTGGCCGACATGGCCGTGGAGATCAGGTTGCCGTACCGGATGGCGACCACCAGCACCAGCAGCACGGTGCCGACCGCGACGCCGAGCGCGATCCCGCCGCCGAGCAGGCCGCTGCCGGCGAGCACCGCCGTCACGAGGGGCAGGTAGAACGCCATGGCCAGGTCCTCGATCACCAGGACCGAGAGCACCACCGGCGTCTCCCGGTTACCGAGGCGACCCAGGTCGGCGAGCACCTTCGCGATCACGCCCGAGGACGAGACCCAGGTGATGCCGGCCAGCACGAGGGCGGCGACCCAGCCCCAGCCGAGCAGGAGCGCGAAGATCGCCCCGGGCAGGGCGTTGAGCAGCGCGTCGATCAGCCCGGCGGGGGCCGCGGCGCGCAGGTTGCCGACGAGCTCGTTGGCCGAGTATTCCAGGCCGAGCATCACCAGTAGCAGGATGACGCCGATCTCGGCGCCGACCCCGAAGAACTCCTCGCTGGCGTTGAGCGGCAGCAGGCCGCCGTGGCCGAAGGCGAGCCCGGCGAGCAGGTAGAGGGGGATGGGGGAGAGGCCGATCCTGCGGCTGAGCCGGCCGAGAAGGCCCAGCAGGAACAGCAGCGCGCCGACCTCGACGAGCAGGGTTGTCGTTTCGTGCATCCGCGCCTCAGCCGTCCGGGTCGCTGTCGGCGAGAATGGCTGTCACCCCGTCGAGCCCCTTGCGGGTCCCGACGACGACCACCACGTCACCGGCGGAGAAGCGGAAGGACGGGTCCGGCGAGGCGATCACCTCGCTGTTGCGCAGCACCGCGACGATCGACGCGCTGGTGCGGGAACGAGCCTGTGTGTCACCGAGTCTCCGGTTGACGTACTTCGACCCGGCCGAGATGGCGATCTGCTCGGTGAGCAGCCCGGCGGCCTGCTCGCGCAGCCCGGCGAGCTGGCCGAGCATCAGCGACGCGCCGAGAATGTCAGCGAGCGCCTCCGCCTCGTCGTCGGTCAGCGGTATGTCGTGCTGACATGAGTCCGGATCGTCCGGGTCGTACAGGACGAGGTCACGGCGGCCATTGCGGTGGGAGACGACGCCGAGGCGGCGGCCGGATTCCGTCAACAGATCGTGACGGACCCCGATGCCAGGCAGGGCGGTCTGTTCGACACGTACGCGCACGGCGGTCAGGCTACTCCCCGCTGTCTCGCGCGGCTTCCGCCCAGGTGGGGCTGCTCCCCCTCGTGACTGAGCCAGCGTTCCCCGGTCACGGAGAGGCGCGTCGTGGCCGGTTCACCGCTGCGGCGGTGCGGACCGTGGCGTGACGTAGTTCCCCTTGCCTTGGTGCCCCTCGATCAGGCCCTCGGCTTGCAGGATCAGGAGGGCGGAGCGCACCGGCTCGGCCGAGACCCCGTAGTGCGCGATCATCTCGCGCAGCGACGGCAGCTTGTGGCCGGGCGCGTACTCCCCTGAACTGATCCTGTCGCGGATGTCCTGGGCGATGCGTTGACGGTCGGAAACTCGGGGCATGTGACGGCGCTCCTGGTAGGCCCCAAGATCTTCCCACGAGCGGGATCGGTCGGCCAACACCTTGCGTGCTAAGCATGGTTGCTGGCGCGCCAGCGGGGGGCAGATGTGACCCACCTCACCTCGTCAGGGTTGAGCGGAATAGGCTCAACTCTGGTTGTGTCTGTCCTAGTGGACACGCCGATCCGGGGGAGCCCATGAACACGGAACGTCTCACCACCAAGAGCCGCGAGGCCATCACCGGTGCCGTCGCGCTGGCGAACCAGCGCGGACACGCCACCGTGGAGCCCTGGCACCTGCTGCTGTCGCTACTCGACACCGACGGCTCCACCGCCGCCGGCCTGCTGCGCGCCGTCGGGGCCGACCCCGCCGAGCTGCGCCGGGGCGCCCAGCGCGCGGTCGACGCCCTGCCCGCCGCGCGGGGTTCCAGCATCGCCGAGCCGACCCTGGCCCGGGAGTTCGTCAACGCCATCGGGGCCGCCGAGCAGATCGCCCGGCCGCTCGGCGACGAATACACCTCCACCGAGCACCTGCTCGCCGGCCTGGCCCGGGTGGGCGGCGCGGTGTCGCAGGCGCTGAAGGGGGCCGGGGCCACCGAGGAGACCCTCGTCGCCGCGTTCCCGTCCGTACGCGGCGGGGACCGGCGGGTCACCAGCGCCGAATCCGAGCAGACCTACCAGGCCCTGGCCAAGTACGGCGTGGACCTCACCGCCAGCGCCCGCGACGGCAAGATCGACCCGGTCATCGGCCGGGACTCGGAGATCCGCAGGGTGATCCAGGTGCTGTCCCGACGCACCAAGAACAATCCGGTCCTCATCGGTGAGCCGGGCGTCGGCAAGACCGCCATCGTGGAGGGCCTGGCCCAGCGGATCATCGCCGGCGACGTGCCGGAGTCGCTGCGGGACAAGAAGCTCGTCTCGCTCGACCTCGGCGCGATGGTCGCCGGCGCGTCCTACCGGGGCCAGTTCGAGGAGCGGCTGAAGTCCGTCCTGGAGGAGATCAAGAACTCCGACGGCCAGGTCATCACCTTCCTCGACGAGCTGCACACAGTCGTCGGCGCCGGCAAGGGCGAGGGCTCGATGGACGCCGGCAACATGCTCAAGCCGATGCTGGCCCGCGGCGAGCTGCGGATGGTCGGCGCGACCACGCTCGACGAGTACCGCCAGCACATCGAGAAGGATCCGGCCCTGGAGCGCCGCTTCCAGCCGGTGCTGGTCGGCGAGCCGACCATCGAGGACACCATCGGCATCCTGCGCGGCCTCAAGGAACGCTACGAGGTGCACCACGGCGTACGGATCACCGACGCGGCCCTGGTCGCCGCCGCCGCCCTGTCGGACCGCTACATCACCGACCGGTTCCTGCCCGACAAGGCGATCGACCTGGTCGACGAGTCCGCGTCCCGGCTCCGCATGGAGATCGACTCCCGGCCGGTCGAGGTGGACGAGATCGAGCGGGCGGTGCGCCGGCTGGAGATCGAGGAGATGGCGCTGGCCAAGGAGCCGGACGCCGCCTCGGCCGAGCGGCTGGAGCGGCTGCGCAAGGAGCTGGCCGACAAGCGCGAGCAGCTCACCGTCCTGTCGGAGCGCTGGCAGTTGGAGAAGAGCCACATCACCAAGCTCTCCACGGCCAAGGAGGAGCTGGAACGGCTCGGCGGCGAGGCCGAGCGGGCCGAGCGCGACGGGGAGCTGGAACGGGCCGCCGAGCTGCGCTACGGCCGGATCCCCGCCCTCAAGGTCGAACTGAAGCAGGCCGAGGAGGAGCTGGCCCGCCTCCAGGCGGAGGGCGCGATGCTGAAGGAGGAGGTCGGCGCGGACGACATCGCCACAGTGGTCGCCTCCTGGACCGGCATCCCCGCCGGCCGGCTGCTCGAAGGCGAGACCGCGAAACTGCTGCGGATGGAGGAGTCGCTCGGCACCCGCGTGGTCGGTCAGGCCGAGGCGGTCGGTGCGGTCTCCGACGCGGTCCGCCGCGCCCGGGCCGGCGTCGCCGACCCCGACCGCCCCACCGGCAGCTTCCTCTTCCTCGGCCCGACCGGTGTCGGCAAGACCGAGCTGGCCAAGGCGCTCGCCGAGTTCCTCTTCGACGACGAGCGGGCCATGGTCCGCATCGACATGAGCGAGTACGGCGAGAAGCACTCCGTCGCCCGGCTGGTCGGCGCGCCGCCCGGCTACGTCGGCTACGAGGAGGGCGGCCAGCTCACCGAGGCGGTGCGTCGCCGGCCATACTCGGTGATCCTGCTGGACGAGGTCGAGAAGGCCCACCCGGACGTCTTCGACCTCCTGCTCCAGGTGCTCGACGACGGCCGGCTCACCGACGGGCAGGGCCGCACGGTCGACTTCCGCAACGCCATCCTGATCCTCACCTCCAACCTCGGCTCGTCGGTGATCGGCGACCTGACGCTGGCCGACGAGCAGCGCCGGGAGGGTGTCCTCGCGGTGGTCCGGTCGCACTTCAAGCCGGAGTTCCTCAACCGGCTCGACGACATCGTGGTCTTCGCCGCGCTGCGCGGGGACGACCTGCGTTCCATCGTCGACATCCAGCTCGACCGGCTGCGCAGGCGCCTCGCCGACCGCCGCCTCGGGTTGGAGATCACCGAACCGGCCCGGACCTGGCTGGCCGAGCACGGCTACGACCCCATCTACGGCGCCCGCCCGCTGCGCCGCCTGGTGCAGACGGCGATCGGCGACCAGCTCGCGAAGGCCCTGCTGTCGGCCCAGATCCGAGACGGCGACACCGTCAAGGTCGACCTGGGGAAGGACACCCTGACCATCTCGACAACCTGACATCCCGGACGCGTGCCGCGTCGATCAGGAGGTCTGCGTCCCGGCAGCGTCCGGTCGAGGACGCAAACCTCTTGATCGACAGGGTGGAGAAGGGCCGGCGGGGGAAGGATCGGGGCATGGTGGCGAGTGGTGGGAAGCGGGATCCGGAAAACGCGGCGGCCCTGGACGAGCTGCGGGGAGCCGACACGGTGGCGTTCGGTGGGGTGGGGATCGCGGGGACGGTGCTGCCCGTGACCGAGGCGTACCGGCGGGTCGAGGCGGCGCTCGGCGACGGCCGCGAGGAGTTGCGGCCGCAGGTGGAGCGGCTGCTCGACGAGGGCACACCGGCCGGGCGGGTCTACGCCGCCACGCTGCTGGAGGGCGTCGACCCGGTGGCCGGGCGGGCCGCCTGGACGGCGCTGCGCGACGACCCGGCCGAGTTCGGCACCTTCACCGGCTGCGTCATGGGCCGCAGCACCCTGCGCGAGTACGCGTCGGAGCGGCTCGCCGGAGCATGATCCGTTCGCCGGCCCGACGCCGCCCGATCGGGGCTGCCGGGAGCCGGCTGCGGGCCGTACCTTGCGTGCCATGACGCCGCCCGCCGACGCCCCGGCACGCCCACCCCGACCCGCCACGGTCACTGTCGCCTTCTGGTTGCAGCTCGTCACCGTGCTGGTGCTGCTCGGGCTGGTCGCCCTGGCGGCCATCGAGGCGATCCAGTGGGACAACCAGATCGACCGGGCGGTGCGGGCGGTCCCGGACGCCGATCCCGACGAGGTACGTGGCGAGCGCTGGAGCAACGTCAGCACGACCGTGGTCTTCGGCCTGGTCATTCTGCTGCTCGCGACCTCCTTGGCGGCCACGGCGCTGCCGGTGCGCCGCGGCGGCAACACCGCGCGGATCCTGGTCTTCGTGGCCGGCGGCCTGCAACTGCTCGCCTGCTGCGCCCCGAGCTTCCTGGGAGCGCTGGCGCTCCCCATGATCGCCTTCGGCTTCGACGACGAGCCGTACCCGGAGGGGGAACACCCCGAAGGGGCGCCCGCCGACGCGTCGGCCGACATCTGGGCGGAGTCGAAGTTCTTCGAGACCCTCTACGCCACGTCCGACCCGTTCGACGCGGTGTTCTTTCCCCTGGCCGGGGGCGGGGCGGTGGCCGTGCTGGTGCTGACTCTCGCGGTGGTGCTGCTGCTGGCGCTGCCGCCCGCCCACCGGTGGTTCGTGCCGAGGACCGCGGGCACCGCCGCGCCCATGCCGCCGGCCGGCTTTCCGGTCTTCCCCGTCGCCTACCCGTCGTCGCCCGGGCGCCCCGGCTACCACGCCGCGCCCGGCTACCTGATCTGCCCCGATCCCGCGGCGCACCAGCCGCCACCGCCCGCTGCGGAGACCGGCGCGACGGAGCAGACGGAGGACTGAACCGCCCTCGCCCGCCCCAAGCGCGGCGTAACCGGGCACTCACTCCCTGTCCAGGCAGTTTCCCCTGGTGCGCGGGGTTGTTACCGTCCTCGCCGACATACCTGGGGAGGTGGTCGGTGTGAACGGAACCATGGCGTACCTGCTGGCGGCGGTGGGCTGTCTGGTCGGGGTGGCCGGGGTGGTGGTGGCCGCGGTGGCCCTGCGCCGGTCGCGGTCCCGCCCGCAGCAACCGGCCAAGGGGCCGGGCGACCCGCTGCGCGACCGCGACGCCGACGCGCTGCGCGGCGATCCGCGCCGCCTCGCGCCCGGTGACATCGTCGAGATCCGGGGCGTGTCGTACGCGGTGCGCGGCTCGATCCGGCTGGTCGAGGGCGGCTGGAGCTGGGCCGAGCACCTGCTGGACGACGCCGGCGGCATGCGACGTTGGCTCTCCGTCGAGGAGGACCCGGAGCTGGAGCTGGTGCTCTGGGGGGCCGAGCAGGGTGCCACCGTCACCCCCGGCGCCCCGACCATCGAGCTCGCCGGCCGTCGCTACGACTGGAAGGAGTCCGGCCAGGCCCGCTACACCGCCGTCGGCAACACCGGTCTCGACCCGGCCGGCACCATGCGGTACCACGACTACCAGGCACCCGGCGGGGCCAGGCTCTCCTTCGAGGCGTACGGCGAGGCCGGCTGGGAGGTGGCGCTCGGCGAGCTGCTGCACCGGGGCGACGTGATGATCTACCCGCAGGCGGGAGCGAGCTGATGCTCGTCACCCTCGACGCCCCGTACGTCGACACCAGCGCGGCGGACCTCAGCCTGGCGCTGGACGACGTCGAGCGGCCCGCGCTGCACGTGCTCGACCTGGACCTGCCCGGCGGGGTGCGGCTGCGGCTGCGACTGCTCGGCGCCTCGCACCAGGTGGCCCTGCGCGCGCCCGGCACCACGCTGACCGAGACGGTGGCCTGCCTGCCCGGCCGGCCGCCCGAGCTGCCGCCCGCCGTGCGGGACGAGGCGAGCGGCTACCACTTCACCGCCACGGTGCTGCGCCCCGCCGGCACCGGGCTCAGCGAACAGGTCGCCGCGCTGCGCGCCGACCTGGCCGACGACCCGTACGCCCTGGTGGGCGTGTTCCCCGGCGACGCCGACGCGGTGACTGCGCTGGCGGTCCGACCCGACCCACCGGCCGGCGCCCTCGCCTGGCGCACCTGGCACGCCTATCCCCAGACCAACGAGCTGGTCCTGACCGAGACGGTGGTGGCACTGCGATGACGTACCGACGCTGGTTCGTGGTGGGGGTGGCGTTCGCCGTCATCGGTGCGCTGGTCGCCGCCTTCGCCGTCTTCAGCGGCAACTTCTCCCCGCGCGGCTACGTCGAGGACAGGTACACCCGGGCGGCGAGCCGGGACATCGCCGGGAACGCCGTCGCCTACACCTCGCCCCGCCCGCCCAGCCAGGTGGCGAAGGAGGTCACCGACGCGTGGAAGCCCGCCGACCAGTACGTCGACGGCAGCGGCGTCTACCTGCGCTACGACGACGACTCGGTGGTGATCCTGCCGATCGCCGCCGGCTCGGTGATCCTGCTGGAGCGAATGAGCACCGCCTACCCCCGCTACCACTCCACGGTCGGCTCCTACTGGGGCTGGGGCCGTGGCAGCACCGTCCGGGGCGGCGGCCCCGGCAGCGGCAAGTGACGCCCCGATCCCCCTCACCCTGGAGCCTCCTGTGCAGACCCTCGTCACCGATCTGCTGGTCACCCTCGCCTACGGGGTGGTCGGCGTCCTGCTCATGGGGGTCGGCTACGTCCTGGTGGACCTCGCCACCCCGGGCAAGCTCAACCAGTTGATCTGGACCGAGCGCAACCGCAACGCGGCACTGCTGCTCGCCTCCAACCTGGCCGGCGTCGGCATCATCGTGGTCGCCGCGATCGTCGCCAGCGACGACGACTTCGTGCTGGGGATCATCGGCGCGTCCGCGTACGGGATTCTCGGCCTGGTCATCATGGCGGCGGCGTTCGTGCTGCTGGACGTGGTCACGCCCGGCAAGCTGGGTGAGTTGCTCGTCGACCCGCAGCCGCACCCGGCGGTCTGGGTCTCCGCGACCGTGCACCTCGCCACCGGGGCGATAATCGCCGCCGCCATCAGCTGATGCCGACGGAGAACCGGAAGCAACTGTGGCTGGGGTTGCTTCTCAGCGCCGTGCTCCTCGGCGGCGTTATCGCGTTCGTGCTGCTCACCGCCGACGGAAGCGCCAACCGCGACTACGTGTCGTCGCTGACGAAGCAGGAACGGGCCGACACCGTGCCGATCCTTCAGCACTCCAGCGCCAGCCAGGGCATCTGCTACGGCTGGTCGCTCGATGAATACGACTTCTCCATGAGCAACACCAACGTCAGACACGGGAGCACCAGCGTCGGCTCGAACCTCGGCGACGGGGTGGGGGTCGAGGAGAACGCGGCGTGCCCGCGCTGGGTGCAGGTGGTCGCCCGGGTCATATACACCGAGGAGAGCAGCGAGTTCAACGACTACGCCACGATCCTTGTGAAGGCCTCCGAGGACATTCCCGACAGTGCCCGCGACCAGATGCTGAGCGGGCTGGACCGGTTCGGGCTGACCGAGGCCACCTTCGTGGACGAGCCGGGCTGGGCCGTCGCCCGGGCCGCCGTCTCGCTGCCGCTGCTCGCCGCCGAGGCGGGCCTGGTGGGGCCGGCCGCCACCCCGGCACCGGGGGCCGCCACCCCGGCACCGCTGCCCGAGGCCGGTAACGACCTCTGGCGCGACCGCTGGGGCTACCTGCTCGCGACCGCCGGCCTGCTGTTGTTCAGCGCGCTGATGCTCGCCATCGGCTTCCGGCAACGCAACCGGCACCGCCGCAAGGAGGCCGAGCGGCAGGCGCGGACGGAGGACTCCAGGGCCGACCGGCAGGCCGTCGCGCAGGACCCTGGGCGTACGCCGGAGGGGCGGTGACCGCCGACGCGCCGGCGCCCGCCGCCAGGACGGTGACCGCCGACGGGCCGGCGCCCGCGCGGTGGCGGTTGTCCCGGGCGGCGGTGCTCGTCGCGGTCTTCGTCTGCGCCGCCTGCGGCCTGGTCTACGAGCTGGCCCTGGTCGCCCTCGGCAGCTACCTGATCGGGGACACCGTCGGGCAGACGTCGATCGTGCTCGGCGTGATGGTGTTCGCGATGGGCGTCGGCGCGCTCGCCGCCAAGCCGTTGCAGCCCCGTTCCGCCGTCGCGTTCGCCGTGATCGAGCTGGCCCTGGCCCTGCTCGGCGGGCTCTCCGTGCTCGGCCTCTACGCGGCCTTCGCGTGGCTGGACCTCTACGGCCCGGCGCTCGTCGCCACCGCCTTCGTGCTGGGTCTGCTGATCGGCGCGGAGATTCCACTGCTGATGGTGCTGCTGCAACGCATCCGCGAGCAGTCCGCCGGCAGCGCGGTGGCGGACCTGTTCGCCGCCGACTACGTCGGCGCGCTGCTCGGTGGGCTGGCGTTCCCGTTCCTGCTGCTGCCGGTCTTCGGTCTGCTCAAGGGTTCGCTGGTGGTCGGGGCGGTGAACGCCGTGGCCGGGCTCGCGTTGGTGTGCACGGTCTTCCGGGGCGAGCTGGGCCGCCGGTCGCGCGTCGCGCTCGGCGCCGGCGCCGTCGTGGTCTTCCTCGGCCTCGGGTACGCGTGGGTGACCGCGCACGACTTCGAGCTGACCGCCCGCCAGCAGCTCTACCGGGACCCGGTGGTGCACGCCGAGCGCAGCCGCTACCAGGAGATCGTGCTGACCCGTTCGGTCGCCGAGACCGGCAGCGCCGGCACCGACCTGCGGCTCTTCCTCAACGGCGACCTCCAGTTCAGTTCGGTCGACGAGTACCGCTACCACGAGGCGCTGGTGCATCCGGTGCTGAACGGCGCGCGCGGCGAGGTGCTGGTGCTGGGCGCCGGGGACGGCCTCGCCGTACGCGAGCTGCTGCGCTACCCCGACGTCCGGCGGATCACGGTGGTGGACCTGGACCCGGCGGTGGTGGAGCTGGCCCGCAGCGAACCGCAGCTACGCCGGCTCAACGGCGGGGCACTCGACGACCCCCGGGTGCGGGTGGTGCACGCCGACGCGTTCGCCTGGCTGCGTACCGCCGCCGACCGGTTCGACGCGGTGGTGGCGGACCTGCCCGACCCGGACGAGACGGCCACCGCCAAGCTCTACACCGTCGAGTTCTACGCGCTGGTACGGGCGGTGCTCGCCGGGGGCGGCCGGCTGGTCGTGCAGTCCGGTTCGCCATACTTCGCGCCCCGCTCGTACTGGTCGATCGAGGCCTCGTTGCGTGCGGCGGGCTTCGCCACCAGCCCGTACCACGTGGACGTGCCGTCCTTCGGCAACTGGGGTTTCCTGCTGGCCGCCCCGGGCCCGACCGCGCCAGCCCTGGCCCTGCCGCCGGACGCGCCCGCGCTGCGCTTCCTCGACGCGGCGACGCTCGCGGCGGCGGGGTCCTTCCCCGCCGACCGCCGCCGGTTGGCCGTGCCGGCCTCCACCCTGCTGCACCCCCGGGTGCTGGAGTACGCCCGCGCGGAGTGGCGGGGCTACTAGCCAGGGGGTGGGTGTGGCAGGCCGTCCCTAGACTGCCGGTGTCGCCCGATCATGGAGATCGGGCTGCTAGGTAGGGAGAACCATGGCGAACATCCTGCGTCACCCCCGCGTCCGCGGCCTGCTGACCGTCGGCGCGGTGGCCGGCGGTCTCGTGCTGACGATGGCCGCGCCCGCGCAGGCGGACTACAACAGCCCGCTCTACTCGACGTTGAAGGCGTGCAACGCGGCCCGCCCCTCGTACGTCTCGTCGTGGACGTCGCCGCAGGCGTGCTACCCCATGTACAACTGGGACGGTTCGAAGCGGATCGGGTACTCGTTCCTGGTGAAGACCCGGAATTCCTGAGGTCCGCCGGCCCGGCCGTGATCGGCGGCGGCCCTGCCGGCTGCTGCCGGCTCGCGTCCGTCGGCGTCCCGGCCGGGCCGACGCCCTCCCGGCGGGTCGGTGTCCTTCCGACGTGCCCGACTGGCCCGACCTGGATACGGTGTGACCGCGATCCAGGAAAGGAGAATCATGGTCGAATCCCACGACACACCGGCCCGCACCCGACCGGGTGTGGTCACGATTTCCACGTACCTGCTGTGGCTGTTCGCGCTCACCCAGGTGATCGGGCTCATCGTCACGCTCGCCACCGTCGGCACCATCTCGGAGGTGCTCGACGACGCCTACCGGGGCACCGACGCCAACGGCGTGCAGAACCTCGCCGACATCACCATGGCGATCACCATCGGTAGCGCCGCGTTCCTGCTCCTCCTCGCGGTCGTGCTGGCCGTGCTCGGGGTGTTCAACAACCGGGGCAGCAACGGCTCGCGGATCACCACCTGGGTGCTCGGCGGCATCATGGTCTGCTGCACGGGCGGCGGGCTGGCCAGCGGCGTGGGTGGCGGCATGGGCACCGGTCAGACGACCGGTAACGCGCCGAGCCCGGAGGAGGTCCAGCGCCGCCTGGACGACGCGCTGCCGTGGCTCACCCCGGTCAGCACGGTGCTCGCCGTGATCGGGGTGCTGGCGCTGCTCGCCGCGCTGATCCTGCTGGCGCTGCCGAAGGCCAACGAGTTCTTCCGCAAGCCGAAGCAGGCGTGGGAGCCGCCGGTCCCGGGCGCGTCATACCCCGGCTACCCCCAGGGGGCCAACCAGCCCGGCTACCCGCAGGCGCCCGGCTACCCGCAGTCCCAGGGCTACCCGCAGGCGCCCGGCCATCCGCAGGCACCGGGTCACCCGCATGGCCCGGAGCAGCAGCAGGCACCGGGTCACCCGGCCCCGGGCCAGCCCGACCAGCCGGCCCCGGGTGGTCAGTCGCCGTACGGCGGGGACCAGGGCCAGCCCGGATCGACCCCCGGTGGCGAGCAGCCCGGATCGGACCGTCCCGGCCCGACCCCGCCGCCGGTGAGTTGACGGCCGACAACAGCGACGCCCGACGGTCCCTCCGAGTAGGTTGCAAGCCGACGCCTACCGGAGGGACCCGTCGTGTCGTACCCCCAGTGGACACCGGCCCGCCGCCCGGCCGTGGTCACGGCGGCCGTGGCGGTGCTGGCGCTGATGGCCCTCGCCGCCCTCGCGTACGCCGCCGCCGGGTTGGTGACGCGCGGCGGCACGGTTGACCGGTTCCGCACGGCCGCGGCCGGGATCTCGGCACGCCAGGACCACACCGACCGCGTGGTCACCCTGCTGGGAGCCGCCACCGTGCTGACCGCGGTGGTGAGCCTGCTCGCGGGGCTGCTCCTCGTCGCCCTGGCCCTCGGCCTGCGGGCCGGCCGGGACGGCGCCCGCACCGCGACCTGGGTGGTCTCCGGGCTGGGGCTGATCGCCGGCTGCTGCGCTCTGACGCTGGTGGTCGGCCAGCGCGCCCTCCCGCTGAGGCCGGACGAGAACGACCGGGCGACGGCGGAACTGGTCGACCTGCTCGCCGGCTCCTACCCCTCCTGGTGGATCCCGCTGGGCACGGGACTTTCCGTCGGCCAGGTGCTCGGTTACCTTGTGGTAGCCGTATTGCTGGCCCTGCCCGCAGCGCGGGGCTGGTTCCGTCGGCGGCCTGAGCCGCCCCTCCCGCAGCGGCCCCCGGCGTCGCCACTCCACCCGCACCAGCCGCCCGCGCCCCCGTACCCGCCGAGGTGAGGAAAGCCCGTGACGATCGAGGAGCCGACCAGCGAGCGGCGGGCCCTGATCACCGGGGCGACCGCCGGCATCGGCGCCGCCTTCGCCCGGCGGCTGGCCGCCGACGGCTGGCACCTGGTGCTGGTGGCCCGGGACGCGGCCCGGCTGACGGTGACGGCCGCTGAACTGACCGCGCGGCACGGCGGCGAGGTCGAGACTATCCCGGCCGATCTGTCCACCGACGACGGCTGCGCGAGTGTCGAGCGGCGACTGGCCGAGGGGCCGCCGGTCGAGCTGCTCGTCAACAACGCGGGCATCAGCCTGAACACCCCGTTCCTGCGCTCGACCGCCGAGGACGAGGCGCGGCTGCTGCGGCTCAACGTGCACGCCGTGCTCCGGCTGACCCTCGCGGCCCTGCGGACGATGACCGACCGCCGGAGCGGGGCAGTGATAAATGTCTCTTCGGTCGCGGGCTTCGGCGTGGTCATGCCGGGGTCGACATACTCCGCCAGCAAGGCGTGGGTGACCAACTTCAGCGAGTCCGTCGGGCAGTCCGCCCGGCCCTTCGGCGTACGCGTGATGGCACTCTGCCCCGGCTACACCCGCACAGAATTCCACGACCGCGCCGGCATCAACATGTCGAAGACACCGGAGTGGATGTGGCTGCGGGCCGACGACGTGGTCGACGAGGCCCTGCGTGACCTGCGCAAAGGCAGGCTGGTCAGCGTTCCCACGTGGAAGTACAAGCTCGCCGTCGCCGCGCTGCGCCACGCGCCCCGGCGGCTTGTCGAGGCCGCGGTCCGCGACACGCGCGGCCGGATCGGCCGCGACGGCGGCTGAGCGCCGAACCGGGGCCGGTGCGGCCCGTCGGTTTCCCTCGACCGGGGCCCGTGCCGGGCTGTGCGGTCGCTCAGCGTAGCCGGGCATCGCCAGCCATCGGTCGTCCCCGGGGCTGTTGCGGGTGGACCCGACAGTCGGCTCACAGACTTGCGCAGTACCCTCTATCGGCATGGGGGACCACGACGACCTGCGTAAATTCATCACTGACCTGGCGGTGGTCCACGGCCGGGTGGTGCTCTCCTCGGGGCGCGAAGCCAACTGGTACGTCGATCTACGTCGCGTCACGCTCCATCACCAGGCGGCTCCGTTGGTGGGGCGCGTGATGCGTGACCTCACCGCCGACTGGCAGTACGACGCGGTGGGCGGGCTGACCCTCGGCGCCGACCCGGTGGCACTGTCGATGGTGCACGCCGCGTCGGGCACGGACCGTCCGGTGGACGCGTTCGTGGTCCGCAAGGCGGGCAAGGCGCACGGGCTTCAGCGTCGGGTCGAGGGGCCGGACGTGGCTGGCCGGAAGGTCCTGGCGGTGGAGGACACCTCCACCACCGGGGGAAGTGTGTTGACGGCGGTCGAGGCCCTTCGCGAGGTAGGGGCCGAGATCGTGGGTGTGGCGGTTATTGTTGATCGAGGCGCCGGCGACGCGGTGCGAGCCGCCGGATTGCCGTATCGGGCAGCTTATACGTTGGCTGACCTCGGCCTAGTGGCGTAAAAGTCTGCCGATTCGGATCCGCCGATATGTAGGCGGATCGATGCTGCTGGTGGAAGGATGGAATTCGTGGGAACTGCGTTGGCGGAAATGACAATGCCTCAGATCTCGCCGCTTGCCGGCGAGCCGATCGAACGTGCCGATGCCGAGCGTCTCGCGGGGGTCCTCAAGGCCCTCGCCGACCCCGCTCGACTTCGGCTGCTCAGCCTGATCCAGTCGGCTCCCGAGGGCGAGGCGTGCGTGTGCGACCTGACCGCGCCTCTCGGCCTCTCGCAGCCGACGGTCAGTCACCACCTGCGTATCCTCACCGAGGCCGGCTTGCTGGAACGGGAGAAGCGCGGTGTCTGGGCCTACTACCGGCTGGTGCCGTCGGCGATCGCCACGATCGCCGATCTGCTCACCCCGCCGCGTAAGCGCGCCACCAAGAAGGCGCGCTGACCTTCACCGATCGTCCGGTGCCATCCCCGCCCAGGGACGGCGCCGGACGACCGGGCGGTCAGTGTTTGCCGTAGTGCTCCCGGGTCTCCCGGATCGCCTCCTCGGCGGCGGCCCGCTCCTGCGCGGTGGTGCCACGCCGGGCCGCGAGCCACGCCCGTAGCAACTCGACGGCGATCGGGATCACCGAGATCCCCACGATGCCGATCAGAATCAGCTCGATGTTCGCCTTGACGAACGGGATCTGGCCGAGGAAATAGCCGAGCACGGTCACGCCCGTGCCCCAGAGGACACCGCCGATCACGTTGTAGATCACGAACGTGCGGTAGTTCATCCGGCTGACCCCCGCCACGATCGGCGTGAACGTCCGCACGATCGGCACGAAGCGCGCCAGCACGATCGAACGCGGGCCGTACTTCTCGAAGAAGTCGTGCGCCTTGAGCACGTTCTCCTGCTTGAAGAGCTTCGAGTTCGGCCGCCGGAACAGCGCCGGGCCGACCTTGCGGCCGAACGCGTACCCGACCTGGTCGCCGGCGATCGCCGCGATGGTGATGAGCAGGCAGACCAGCCACAGCGGGAGGGTGATGTATTTCCCGTCGGCCGTGAGCAGCCCCGCCGTGAACAGCAGCGAGTCGCCCGGCAGGAAGAACCCGATCAGCAGCCCGGACTCGGCGAAGACGATGACCAGGATACCGATCAGCCCGAATGTGGAAATCAACACCTCTGGATCGAGCCAACTCGGCCCCAGGGCCAGGGTGGTGGTGGGCGTCGGCACGAGGCGACCTCCGATGTATGCCGGTCGGTGACGGAACGTCCGTAGTCTAGGTGGGACCCGCCCGCGCCGGTGCTCGACGTCACAGCCCGCCCCTACAGCCGGGGGTCGACCGGCTCCGACTCGCAGGCCAGGATCGCGAACACCAGGGCGTGCCGGCGCCACAGCGGGGCACCGGCGACCAGCGCGTCCAGCGCCGCCAGCCCCAACCCGTGCTCGCGCAGCGCCAGCCCCCGCTTGCGCCCCAGCGACCGGCGGCGCAGCGCGGCGAGCTGCTCCGGCTCGTCGTAACCCGGGCCGTAGATGATCCGCAGGTATTCCCTGCCCCGGCACTTGACGCCCGGCTGGAGCAGCGAACCCCGCTCCGTACGGGCGGCCGGGCCGGCGTACGGCTTCACCACCATGCCCTCGCCCCCGGCGGCCGTCAGCGCCAGCCACCACTCGGTGGCCGCCGCCTCGGCGGCCGGGTCGGCCAGGTCCACCACCTGGCGCCGCGTCGGCGTGAAGAACCCCGGGTCGGCGGCGCAGAGCCGGTCGGCCAGGCCGAGATGCCAGCCGTGGTCCCGGTCGGCGTAGCTGGCCTTCGCGCCGGCCAGCACCGCGAACGGGGCCAGGGTCACCCCGCGCAGCCCGTCCGTCGGCCCCACGTACGCCCGGTAGGCGTCCGAGTAGGCCACGATCTCGTCGCGGCGGCGGGCCATCCGGTCGCGCAGCCCGGCCACGGGCAGGCCCCGACCGGCCGCCGCCTCCAACGCGGCGAGCGCCGCCGGCAGGGCGGCCCGGCCGGCGGCGCCGACCCCGGCGTACTGCTCCCGGATCAGGCCACCCGCCTTCGCCGACCAGGGCAGCAGCTCGCAGTCGAGCAGCAGCCAGTCCGTCTCCAGCTCGGCCCAGAGGCCCGCCCCGCCGACCGCCGCGCGCACCCGGTCCAGTAGCTCCGTGTCGAGCGGCTCGCCGAAGAACGGCCGGCCGGTGCGGGTGTGCACCACGCCGCCGCCCGGCCCGAAGGGCCCGCCGTCCGGGTCGCGGCAGATGAGCACCACCGCCCGCGAACCCATGTGCTTCTCCTCGCAGAGCACCCGGTCCACGCCCGCCGCGCGATAGTCGGCGAACGCCTGCGCCGGGTGCTCCAGGAAACCGCCCTCCGTCGACGTCGAGCAGGGGGCCATCGTCGGCGGCAACCAGGCCAGCCGGCGCGGGTCGACCGCGAAACGGCTCATCACCTCCAGCGCGGCGGCGGCGTTCTCCGCCGGCACCGTCAACGACCCGTACGTGTGCTCGATGTGCCGCCGGCCGGCCACGTCGGTCAGTTCCAGCACCTCGTCCGGCCGGGCTGAAGAAGCGGTCAGCGGGCGGACCGGGGCGTACCACTCGCGCTCCGCCGGCACCGAGACCAGTTCCTTCTCCGGATAGCGCAGCGCGGTGAGCCGGCCGCCGAAGACGCAGCCGGTGTCGACGCAGAGGGTGTTGTTCACCCACTCCGGCACGGGGGTGGGGGTGTGGCCGTAGACCACCATCGCCGCGCCACGGTATTCGCGCGCCCACGGGTAACGCACCGGCAGCCCGTACTCGTCGGTCTCGCCGGTGGTCTCGCCGTAGAGCGCGAAGGAGCGCACCCGGCCCGACGCGCGGCCCTGGTAGGCCTCCTTCAGCCCGGCGTGCGCGACCACCAGCCGACCCTCGTCGAGCACGAAGTGGCTGACCAGACCGTCGATGAAGCCGGCCACCTCGGCCGCGAAGCCGTCCGGTTCCGTCGCCAACTGCGCCATCGTCTCGGCCAGCCCGTGGGTGAGGCGCACCTCGCGGCCCCGCAGCCGGCGCAGCAGCTTCTGCTCGTGGTTACCGGGCACGCAGATCGCGTGCCCGGCGGCGACCATGCCCATCACCAGGCGGAGCACGCCGGGGGAGTCAGGGCCGCGGTCCACCAGGTCACCGACGAAGACGGCGGTACGCCCCGACGGGTGCGTCGCGTCCACCGGCCGGCCCCGCTCGTCGCGGACCAGCGCCCAACCGAGCCGGGTGAGCAGCGCCTCCAACTCGGCGCGGCAGCCGTGCACGTCGCCGACGATGTCGAACGGCCCGGTCAGCTCGCGCCGGTCGTTGAACATCTTCTCGTAGCGGATCTCGGCGGCGTCGATCTCCTCCACGCCGCGCAGCACGTGCACCTTGCGGAAACCCTCGCGGGCCAACTGCCCGTACGAGCGGCGCAGGTCGCGCCGCATCCGGGTGAGCACCTGGCGGCCGAAGGCGCGCTCGGCGCGGCTCTCGGTGCGTTCCCAGGCCAGCGCCTCCGGCACGTCCAGCACCACGGCCACCGGCAGCACGTCGTGCTCGCGGGCCACCCGCACCAGGGCGGCGCGGGCGTGCGGCTGGAGGTTGGTCGCGTCGATCACCGTGAGCCGGCCCCGGCGCAGCCGCGTGGCGGCGACGTGGTGCAGCGCCTCGAAGGCGTCGGCGGAGGCGGACTGGTCGTTCTCGTCGTCGGCGACCATCGCCCGGAACATGTCCGAGGAGAGCACCTGGCTGGGGGCGAAGTGCCGGCGGGCGAAGGTGGACTTACCGGAGCCGGAGATGCCGACCAGGGCGACCAGGGCCAGCTCGGGGATGTCGAGGGTGGTCACGAGCTCTCCTTGCGGGTCAGCACGACGAGCTGGGTGGGGCTGCCGACCTCGGGATCGTCGTCGCCGATCCCGCCGATGGCGGCGGTGTAGCCGTACGCGGCGCACACCCGGTCGACCCAGGCGCCGAACTCGGCGCGGGTCCACTCGAAGCGGTGGTCGGCGTGCCGGAACCGCCCGGCGGCCAGCCCCTCGTAGCGCACGTTGTATTCCGAGTTCGGCGTGGTCACCACGGCGGTCGCCGGCCGGGCGTGGCCGAACACGGCGTCCTCCAGCGCCGGCAGCCGGGGCGGGTCGACGTGCTCGATCACCTCCATGAGCACCGCAGCGTCGTACCCGCGCAGCCGGTCGTCCCGGTAGGTCAGCGCGGACTGCCAGAGCCGGATCCGGTCCCGCTGCCGCTCGGGCAGCCGCTCCAGCCGCAGCCGCCGGGCGGCCAGGGTCAGCGCGTGCGCGGAGACGTCGGTGCCGACGATCTCGGTGAACCGGCGGTCACCCACCAGTGCGGCGAGCAGCGCGCCACCGCCGCAGCCGAGGTCCAGCACTCGGCCCGCACCCGCCTCGACCAGCGCGCCGAGCACCGCCTCGCGCCGCCGCGCGGCCAGCGACGCCCGGCGGACCGGGTCCGACCCGCCCGCCACCGTCGACCCGCCGCCGATCGGAGTGTCCTCCGTCGACCCGTCCTCGGTCGGCTCGTCGGCTGCCGGCTCGTCGGTCGGCTGCCGCTCGGCGAGGCGGGCCAGGGCCAGCCCGGCCAGCGCCCGCCGGTGCGCCAGGTAACGGCGGGTGATCAGATCCCGTTCCGGGTGGTCGGCCAGCCAGCCCGCGCCGGCCCGCAGCAGCTTGTCGACCTCGTCCGGAGCGACCCAGTAGTGCTTCGCGTCATCCAGCACCGGCAGCAGGACGTACAGGTGGCTGAGCGCGTCGGCGACGCACAGCGTGCCGGTCAGCGTCAGGTCGACGTACCGGCTGTCGCCCCACTCCGGGTGCCGTTCGTCGAGCGGGATCGGGGTGGCGGTCACCGCCCAGCCGAGCGGGCCGAACACCCGCACCGCCACGTCCGCGCCGCCCCGGCAGCGCAGCACCGGCACCCGCACCTGGAGCGGAATCGGCGTACGGGCCAGCTCCGGGCGGTCCCGGGACTCGCCGCGCAGGGCCGAGCGGTACACCTTGGACAGCGCGGAGGAGAGCAGGCTGGACGCCGCGTAGGGCCGGTCGTTGACGTACCGCCCGAGGGTGAAGCTGTCCGGGGCCGGGGCCTGCTGCCGGCCGCGGCCCCGCGCGCCGGCGAGCCGCAGCGGATCGACGTCCAGCAGCAGGGCGGCGGTGCAACGCTGCTCGTCCGCCTCCGGGAAGAACACGTGCGCGGTCCCGACCGGCACGTCGAAGGAGTGCGCGCGGTCCGGATGCTTGACCAGCAGGTGCCCGAGATCGGTCGCCGGCCGGTGCGTGGTGGTCAGGGTGAGCAGCACCCGCCAATGGTGTCAGGCGCATCGATCTTGCGTCGTCCCGTTTTCGGCGCTCGTCGGCTCCGGCAGGCAAACATCGACCGACGGCCGAACAGGACCACCGCAACGTTCCGACCGCCCGTATCCGTCATCAGGAGCAGGAGTCCGGGAGGTGCAGTGACATACGAGGAGTTCGCCGACTCGCGGCTGGCCACGCTGCTGCGGTACGCGGTCATGTTGACCGGCGACCCGCACCAGGCGCAGGACCTGGTGCAGGACACCATGGTGCGGGTCCAGCTCAACTGGCGTCGGGTGGCCCGTGCCGACTCACCCGAGCGTTACGTCCGCCGGATGCTGACCAACCAGTACGTCGACTGGCGACGGGGCTCCTGGATGCGTCGGGTGCTGCTGCGCGCAGATCCCGACGACGCGGTCCCCGCACCGGCCGACCACGCCCAGCACGCCGTCGACCGGGACCAGGTCTGGTCCTGGCTGTCCGGTCTGCCACGCCGGCAACGGGCGACGCTGGTGCTGCGCTACTACGAGGACCTGCCCGACGCGGAGATCGCCGACATTCTCGGCTGCGCCGTCGGGACCGTACGTTCGTCCATTTCCCGCGCCCTGGCCACGCTGCGCGCCGAATATGTGGAGGCCCGATCGTGATCGAGGATGACCTGCGTGCCGCCTTCGCCCGGCACGAAGCCCTGGCCCCGCCCGTCGGCCCGCTGCGGTCCGCCATCGACCGGCGCGCGGCGGCCCGCCGCCGTCGCCGGCTGCGGCTCCGGGCCGGCGGTGCCGCGTTGGCCCTGCTCGGTGTGCTGGGGATCGGAGTGCCGCAGCTCGCGTCCGAGCGGGCCGCCGGGGACGCCACCGTGCTCGCCGAGCCCGCCGGAACGGCACCGACGGACGCGCTGAACTTCCTGCTGCTCGGGGCGGACGGCTCGGCGAAGGACCCCGCCCGGATGGCGGACACGATCCTGCTGGTGCACATTCCGGCGGACCGCAGCCGGCCGTACCTTATCTCCCTGCCCCGCGACCTGGCCGTGCCGATTCCCGGGCACGGGACCGACAAGCTCAACGCCGCCTTTCTGCACGGCGCCGGCGAGCCCCGGCCCGACCTGAGGCGCGGCTACGAGCTGACCCGCCGGGTGGTCGCCGACCTGGCCGGCGTACGCGTGCACGCCGGAGCTGTGCTCACCTACCCGGTGCTGCGCCGGCTCACCGACGAGGTGCGCGGCGTGGAGGTCTGCCTGCCGCGCGAGGTGCGCTCCTCCCACACGAAGCGGGTCTTCCCGAGCGGCTGCCAGCGGCTCGACGGCGACGCCTCCCTCGACCTGCTGCGGCAGCGGCGGGGACTGCCTGAGGGCGGGCTCGACCGGGACCGGCACGCGCAGCTCTTCGCCGCCGGGTTGATTCGGCAGGCAGGTGAACAGGGGTTGTTGACCAACCCCGTCAGGCTCCTCACCCTGGCCGACATCGTCGACACGCACCTGATGACGGACGACGGGAGCATGACTCTCGTGGACCTGCTGAGGGTGCTTGCGGATCTGAAGTCCGTCGACCCGGTCGGGCTCAGCCTCCCGGTCGGGCCGCCGGACGACCTCGGCTGGCGGCTGTCACCGGACCCGGAGCACGCCCCGGCGTTCCTCGCGGCACTGCGGGAGGACCGGTTGGCGCAGTGGGCGGCGCGGCATCCGGACCGGGTCAACCGCATCCGCTGACGCGTGGGCCGGACACCGCCGGGGTCGTCCGGCGGCGTCCGGCCCGCGTACGACTCAGCGGTAGTCGTCCTCGTCGGCGCCGACCACCCGGGCCTGCTCCATCGCGTCCCAGTCGTCGACCTCCAGGCCGCGGCTCGGCTCGGCGTCGGCCTCGTCGGGGCCGACCACGGCGGCCTGCTCGACGGCGTCGGCCGGCTCCGCCTCCATGTCGCGCTCCTCGGGGCTGAGGTGGTCGCCGGGTGCGAAGTCCTCTTCGGGCTGGCCCATATCAGTCCCTCCCGGGATCTCGGCGGACAGTTCCCCACACACCGTACGGGCTGCGCCCGCCCGCCGCTCGGAAGCCGAGTCGACCGAATCGACCCACCGGCCGCCGCCCCCGGTGCGAGGATGGGAACGTGGGTTTCCTGCTCCGGTTGGCGATCACCGCCGTCGCACTGTGGATCACCACGCTGATCGTGCCCGGGGTGGAGGTGACCGGCCGGTCCGGCACCACCAGCGCCCTCACGCTCATCGTCGTGGCGTTGATCTTCGGTGTGGTGAACGCGGTGCTCAAGCCGCTCATCAAGGTGTTCGGCTGCGTCTTCTACCTGCTCACCCTGGGCCTGTTCGCGTTGGTCGTCAACGCCCTGCTGTTCCTGTTGACCGACCGGATCGCCCGAGCGCTGGACCTGCCGTTCCGGGTGGACGGGTTCTGGGCGGCGTTCTGGGGCGCCATCGTGGTGGCCGTGGCGGTCTGGCTGATCAGCGTCGTCGTGCCCGACCGGCGGGACGGGCGGTGAGGCGGCGACCGGTGACCGGGCGCGCACGGCCCGGTTGTGCCGGCCGCGCCCTTCTGCGGGATACTGCCGACGGTGGACAGCGCGGTCCGGCGCACCAAGGGACAACAGCGGCCGGTGACGGTCGACAGCGGTAAGTAAGGAGCGTTTGACATGCCCATCGCCTCCCCCGAGACCTACGCGGAGATGCTGGACCGCGCCAAGGCCGGCCGGTACGCGTACCCCGCGATCAACGTGACCTCCTCGCAGACCCTGAACGCGGCGCTCAAGGGCTTCGCCGACGCGGAGAGCGACGGCATCATCCAGGTCTCGACCGGTGGCGCGGAATACCTCTCCGGCCCCTCCGTGAAGGACATGGTCGCCGGCTCGGTGGCGTTCGCGGCGTACGCGCACGAGGTGGCCAAGAACTACCCGGTCAACATCGCCCTGCACACCGACCACTGCCCGCAGGAGAAGCTGGACAAGTTCGTCCGGCCGCTCATGCAGATCTCCAAGGAGCGGGTGGCCGCCGGCCAGGAGCCGCTGTTCCAGTCGCACATGTGGGACGGCTCCGCCGTGCCGGTGGCGGAGAACCTGCGGATCGCGGCCGAGCTGCTCGACCGGGCCGCCGAGGCCAAGATCGTCCTCGAGATCGAGGTCGGCGTGGTCGGCGGCGAGGAGGACGGCGTCGAGAACGCCATCAACGACAAGCTCTACACCACGGTCGAGGACGGCCTGGCCATGGTCGAGGCGCTCGGCCTGGGCGAGAAGGGCCGCTACATGGCGGCACTGACCTTCGGCAACGTGCACGGCGTCTACAAGCCGGGCAACGTCAAGCTCCGCCCGGAGATCCTCAACCAGATCCAGGAGGCGGTCGGCGCCAAGTACGGCAGGGAGAAGCCGCTCAGCCTGGTCTTCCACGGCGGCTCCGGCTCGCTGCTGTCGGAGATCCGCGAGGCGCTGGACTACGGCGTGGTGAAGATGAACATCGACACCGACACCCAGTACACCTTCACCCGGCCGGTCGCGGACCACATGCTCCGCAACTACGACGGCGTACTGAAGGTCGACGGCGAGGTCGGCAACAAGAAGCTGTACGACCCGCGGGCCTGGGGCAAGGCCGCCGAGGCCGGCATGGCCGCCCGCGTCACGGAGGCCTGCGAGCACCTGCGCTCGACCGGCACCACGCTGAACAAGTGACACGCTGACCCGTACCGCCGACGGCCGGTTCCCCACCCGGGGGCCGGCCGTCGGCGACTCCGCGGGTGCTCACGGCGTCGCGGTGAGCACCCGGACGGCCTCGTGGACGTCGTCGGTGAGGTGCACGGTGCCCGACAGGTCGCCGAACGGCGAGGCACCCAGCAGCGGGCGCAGCAGCGCCTCCACCGGCAACTCGTCGGTCCAGTAGCCGCGGTCCAGGAAGACGTACGCGCCGCTGGCCCCGTCGGTGCCGTAGTAGGTCTTGGTGGCGGCCTGGAACACCTCCTGCACCGTGCCCGCCCGACCGGGGGCGAAGACGATGCCGCCGCGCGCCAGCCGCAGGATGGTGTCCTCCCGGATGGCGTTCGAGAAGTACTTGGCGATCCGCCCGGCGAAGAGGTTCGCCGGCTCGTGGCCGTACAGCCACGTCGGGATGGCGAGCCCGCCGGCGCGGCCCCAGTCCACGTCGCCCCCGGCCGGTGCCGCCGCGTCGACGCTGAACACGCTGCCCGGGTCGGCGGCCCGGGGGCGGGGCACCGCCACCGGCCGGCCGTAGCGCTCCCGGACCCGCAGCGCCGCCGCCGTGTAGCGGTCGTGGTCGGTGAAGTCCGGTGCCCCGGCGAGCAGGTCGATCGCGGCCTCCAGGTCCTCGACCGGCCGCAGCGCGAGATAGGCGCCCAGGTTGGCGGCCTCCATCACCCCGGGACCACCGCCGGTCACGATCAACCGGTCGGCCCGGGCCAGCTCCCAACCCAGCACCGCCGCCATCCGGTACGACACGCTGCCGCGCCGCACCGCGTGCCCGCCCATGATGCCGACCACGGACTGCGGCCCGTGGGTGGACAGCCAGGCGCGGGTGGCGTCGGCCAGCGCGTTGTCCACGCCGTGGTCGTGCAGCCGCTGGCCGAGCGCCTCCCGGACGTCCGGCAGAGCCCCGCCGTGCGCCCGGAAGTGCCCGTAGACCCGGGTGTCGTACATCCCGGCGAAACCGCCCTCGGCGAAGCCGGCGGCCAGCTCCTCCGGGGTGTAGAGGTGCGTCGGTTGGGTCGGGTAGGGCAGCCCGGAGAACGGCGGCACCACGTTCGCGCCGCGCCGGACCAGGTCGGCGCCGACCTCCCGGGAGGCGAAGCGGCACCCCACGAACAGGGTGCCGGTGACCTCGACGGCGGTGAAGTCGGGGACGGGTTCGAGATCTAGGCGCAGCCCCTGCACGGTCAGTCCGACCAGGCTGCCGGTGCTCAGCCGCCGGTCGAACTCGACGCGCGTCTCGATCTCGGTGCAGGGGTGCGGCTCGATGACGTCCGCGGGGGGTGGGGTCGGCACCTGGCCATCCTGCCCCGCCGGGGCAACCGCAAACCTGCGAGCCCGCCGCGCCCCGCCGCCGGGCCCCGTCGAGCCGTGACCGGGCAGGCGCCGGCCGGGGACCCGGGCCGCGGCGGTGGGCGGATTCCCGGGCGTGGCGCCGGCCGGCTCGCCGCCCCCCTCGCGCGCCCCGGTGCGAAGCGGGTTGAATGGGGCGATGCAGAACCTGTTGCCTGAACCACCGGCCACCCTCCTTCCCGCACACGACGAGGCCGACGCCGCCCTGGCCGCCGCCGAGCAGGCCGGCAGTGACGAGGCGTACGCCGAGGTGGCGGCGCGCTTCCCGACCTACAGCGCCGGCTGGAGTGCGCTGGCCGCGCGGGCCTTCGCCGCCGGCCAGGTCGTTCCGGCGTACGCGTACGCGCGCACCGGCTACCACCGTGGCCTGGACCAGCTGCGCCGCAGCGGCTGGAAGGGGTTCGGTCCGGTGCCGTGGTCGCACGAGCCGAACCGGGGCTTCCTGCGCTGCCTCTACGTGCTGACCCGGGCCGCCGACGAGATCGGCGAGGCCGACGAGGCGGCCCGCTGCGCCCAGTTCCTCCGCGACTGCGACCCGGCGGCCGCGGACGCACTGGCGAGCAACTGACGTCCGAGCCGACGACCGGCCCGGTGTCCGGTCCGGCCGTCGGCTCGTCGAGCCCCGTACCCCGTGTGGTGCCGGGCGGCGTCCCGACGCCCTACAACCCCTCCGCGACGGCGGCGGCGATCTTCAGCCACGCGTCCCGGGTGGCTGAAGAGAGCCCCCCGTACCGGATCGGCTCGCCGGTGTCGATGAGGGGCTCGTAGGGCGCGAGCAGCACCGCCCGGGTACGGGCCGCGAAGTGCTCCTGGATCGCCGGCAGGTCGATCTCCTTGCGCGACGGCGGCATGGAGACCACGGTGACCGCCTGCCGGACCAGCCGCTGCCGGCCGCTCTGCTCCAGGTGGTCCAGCATCCGGGCCGCCGTCTCCGCCGAGTCGTTCCGGGCCGACATGGTGACCAGCAACTGATCGGTGGCGTCCATCGCGGCCTGCCAGTTCTGGGCCCGGACGTTGTTGCCGGTGTCCACGAAGATCAGCTTGTAGAACCGGCTGACCACCTCGCGGATCTCGGCGAACGCCGCGGCGGTGAGCATCTCGCCGCCGGTGGCCGACTCGTCCGAGGCGAGGACGTCGAACATCCCCTCGCCCTGCGAGCGGACGTACTGCGACAGGTCACCCACCCGACCGTGTGCGCCCTGGAACTGGCCCAGGTCCCGCAGCATGTCCCGCACCGTACGGGAGTGGAAGTCCTGCTGGGCGCGCATCCCGAGGGTGCCCTGGGTCTCGTTGTTGTCCCAGGCCAGCACGTAGCCGCCGCGCTTCTGGCCGAACGTCATCGCCAGCAGCAGGATGGCCACCGTCTTGCCGGCGCCGCCCTTCGGGTTCACCACGGTGACCTGGCGCAGCCCGCCGAAGTTGCGGCGCACCGTCTCGATGTCCCGGCGCAACTCCTGCTCGTGGCGCCCCGGCGGCAGCCGCAGCCCCAACCGGTTGGCCACCGCCCGTACGCCCATCCCGGCCACGGGGTCGGCGGGCCGGACCTGCCGGCGGCGGGCGAAGTCCTCGGCCGTCGGCGGGGTCATGATCCCCGGGTGCCAGTTCGGGTCGGGCTGCGCCGGCGGCACCGCGACGACCCCCTCCGCCGGCTGGTACGCCTGCTGCGGAGCCGGGGCGGGCGCCCCCGGGACCGCCTGCTGCCAGGGCGGCGGATACCAGCCGGGCGGGTACGGCCCGGGCGGCGCCGCAGCACCCTGCTGCTGCGGGTACGGCCCGGCCTGCTGCGGTGGGTACGGCGCGTCCTGTGGTGGCGGGTACGGCCCGGCCTGCTGCGGTGGGTACGGGCTGGCCTGCTGCGGTGGGTACGGCCCGGCCTGCTGCGTCGGGTACGGGCCGGCCTGCTGTGTCGGGTAGGGGCCGGGCGGGACGGCGGATTCCTGGGCCGCCGCCGAACCTGCCTCCCGGGCCGGCTCGGAGCCGGCGGCGAGGTCAGTCGGCACCGGCTCCGAGGGTTCCTGCTGGGGTGGGCCGTGGTCGGTCGGGCCCGGCCGGGCGGGATCGTGCTGTCGGGGCGCCGGGCCGGCGGCGCCGTGCCCCGGCCCGGGCTCGGCAGCCGGCGGCGTGGGCCGCTGCGGCGGCTGCGCCCACGGCGACTCCGCCGGCATCCGCACCCCACCGTTCGCCCTGCCACCGTTCGTCGCCGCGCTGCTCGTCGGATTGCCCTGCGCCGGGTCGCTGCTCCCCGGGTTGCCGTGCGCCGGGCCGCCGTGCGCCGGGCCGCCGTGCGCCGGGCCGCCGTGCGCCGGGCCGCCGTGCGCCGGGCCGCCGTGCGCCGGGCCGCCGTGCGTCCGGCCGCCGTTCGTCGGGCCGTCGGTCTGGTCCCTGCCCGTCGGGCTCCCGCCCGTCGTCCCGTCCCCGCCCGTCGTCCCGTCGTCGGCCGACGACGATGCCCCGCCCGCCGTCGGGTTTCCGGCCGTCTGGGCAGCACCGGTCGGGTGGGGGCCGCCGTCCCCGGCGGCCACCGCGGGGCCGGGGGTGGGGTCGGGGCGCGCCGGCCGGTCACCGGACAAGGGGGCGGCGCCGGTGGCCGGTGGAGACTCGTGCTGTCCCGCAGCGGACTCCGTTCCCGGCCCCTCGCCGGTGCGGGCGATGGGCAGGGGCCGCGCCGCCGCGACCGGGACGGGCGCTGCCGGCTGGTCGAGGCTGAAGGGCAGGTTGAGGTCGACCCGGGCGGGACCGGCCTGCGGAGGCCGGGGGCCGGGTACGCCGCCTGCGGCGTCTCCCGTCGGGTTCCCGGCCGTCGTACGGTCGCCGCCGGGGCGCAGGACAGGTGCGCCCGGGTCCGCCGCCCCCGGGTCCGCCGCCCCCGGGCCTGCCGAGGCGGCCGGCCCGGGGTTCGCCGGGGCGGGCGGGGCGGCAGGTCCGGGGTTCGCCGGGGCGGGCGGGGGCGTCGGTCCCGGGCCCGTCGTGGTGTGCGGCACGGGGGTCGGCGGCTGAGCGGCGGGTGCCGGCGGCGCCCAGGCCGAGGCCGCCGGGTCCCAGCCGAGGGACGGCGGCGACCAGCCGGCGCCGTTGTTCTGCGGCGCGGGCACCCCCGGGCCGGGTGTCGGCATCGGGACGTCGTTCGGTGACGGACCGTCGACCGGCGCCCCGCCGCTGCCCGGTGCCGGGGCCGGCACCCCGCCGGTTAGGGACGGGTAGTCGGCCGGCGAGGGCGGGTGACCCGGCCGGCTCTGGGGCGGGACGGAGGACGGCGGCGTGGCGGTCGACGCCCAGGGCGGCGCGTCGTTGCCGGCGATCTGGTCCGGTGGCCAGAGTGGTTCGATGTCCCGCTCCGGAATCGGCTGCTGGCCGGGCACGTGGACCCGGTCGACGTTCTCGTCCACCACGGTTCCTCCCCATTCCTCCTGCCGAGGATAGGCCCAGTGGCCGCGCCGGGCCGGCCGTCGTGGGCCCGTCGGGTCGGTCGCGTCGAGGACGTCGAGGTCAGCCCGCCCAGACCGCCCAGGCGCCCGGTTCGGTCCACCAGGATCGTTTGCGGGTCAGCTCGCCCTCGGCGCCGTCGTCGAGGAACGGGAGCCTCCCCTCGCGGGGCAGCACGGCCACGGCCCGCCCCCGGGCACGGCGTACCTCCAGCCTGACCCGTTTCCTGCCCAACGTCGAGCGGGTCACCACGGGAACGGCGACCGCCACCTCGACCAGCCCGTCCGTCGGGTCGGGGCTGTCGAGCAGGGCGACGTCGTCGAGCCGGGCGTACCCGCCGGCGTTGCCGATCGCGCAGGCCACCAGCGGGTCGTCGCCGTTCGACAACACGGCGTCGTCCACCTCCACCCGGCCGCGCCAGTGCAGCGGTCGGCCGCTGTCGTCGGCGGCGCCGACGAGCACGCCGTCCAGGGTCACCGAGCCGCCGTCGTTGCGCAGCAGGTCGAGGCGGCGGGGCCTGCCGTCCAGCACCGCGGCGGCCACCGCCGCCGGGTCCCGGGGCAGCCCGAGCTGCGCCGCCAGGTCACGGTGCGTCGTGCTGCGCGCCGGATCGAGCGGGAGTACGCCGACCGGCGGCAGGTCCGGCACCGTCCGGTTGCCGGGCAGGTCGTCGGGGCGGCGGCTGGGCGGTGGGGCGTACCGCCGGACGAGCCGGCGCACGACTGCGCGCAACTGGGCGTCGCTGGCCGTGGCGACCACGAGCCGGGTCTTGGAGTCCGGGTCCGGCCAGGTGAGGCCGTCCGGGCGGGATGGGCCGTCGAACCGGGCCAGCACCTCGTCGATCTCGGCGTCCGAACGGGCGGTCACGATCTCGACCCGGGCGCCCCGGGCGGTGAGCGCCTCCGCGCAGGCCAGCACCGGCACCCGTGGGGTGTCGCAGCGCTCCCCGGCGCTGCCGGCGTCCCTCTCGTGCGTCGTCGCGCCGCCGCAGCAGGCGCCGCCGCTGCCGCAGGCCCCGCCGGGCGCGTCGCGCTCCGAGCCGAGGGTGAGCAGCACCACGTCGTACACGGATAGGGCCTCCTGCCTCTCGACGCGGCCCCTGCCGACCACGCCGTCAACACTTGTTAGCCTGACACCCCGGGCTCGCCGACCGGTCGCCACCTGGCACCCGAGCCTTCTGGAGGCGAGAAGATGCCAGCGATCGTGCTCCTCGGCGCTCAGTGGGGCGACGAGGGCAAGGGCAAGGTTACCGACCTGCTGGGTGAGCGGGTCGACTACGTCGTGCGCTACTCCGGCGGCAACAACGCCGGCCACACGGTGATCACGCCGGACGGGCAGAAGTACGCGCTGCACCTGATGCCGTCGGGTGCGCTCTCACCGAGCGCGATGATCGTCATCGGCAACGGCGTGGTGGTCGACCCGAAGGTGCTGCTGGCCGAGATCGACGGGCTGGCCGAGCGCGGTGTCGACGTCAGCCGGCTGCGGATCTCCGGCGACGCGCACCTGATCATGCCGCACCACCGGGCCCTGGACCTGGTCGTCGAGCGCTACCTCGGCAGCTCCCGGATCGGCACCACCGGCCGGGGCATCGGCCCGGCGTACGGCGACAAGGTCGCCCGGATGGGCATCCGGCTACAGGACCTGCTCGACCCGGGCATCCTGCGCAAGAAGCTGGAACTCGCGCTGCGCGAGAAGAACCAGCTCCTGTTCAAGATCTACAACCGCAAGGCCATCGACGTCGACGCGACGATCGAGGAATACCTCGCCTACGCGGAGCGGCTCAAGCCGTACATCGCCGAGACCCGGGTGATGCTCTGGGACGCGCTGGACCGCGGCGAGACGGTCCTGCTGGAGGGCGCCCAGGCCACCATGCTCGACATGGACCACGGCACGTACCCCTTCGTGACCTCGTCGAATCCGACGGCCGGCGGGGCCTGCGTGGGCGCCGGCATCCCGCCGACCGCGATCAGCAAGGTGATCGCGGTCAGCAAGGCGTACACGACGCGGGTCGGTTCCGGGCCGTTCCCGACGGAGCTCTTCGACGACAACGGGCAGCACCTGCGCCAGGTCGGCCACGAGTACGGCACCACCACCGGCCGGGAGCGCCGCTGCGGCTGGTTCGACGCCGTCGTGGCCCGGTACGCCTGCCGCCTCAACGGCGTCACGGACCTGGTGATCACCAAGCTGGACGTGCTCACGGGCCTGCCGAAGGTGCCGATCTGCGTCGGGTACGAGATCAATGGCGAGCGCGTCGACGACATGCCGATGACCCAGACCGACTTCCACCACGCGACTCCGATCTACGAGGAGCTGGACGGCTGGTCGGAGGACATCACCAAGGCGAGGACGGAAGCGGAACTCCCGGAGAACGCGAGGCGCTACGTAGCCCGCATCGAGGAACTCTGCGCCACCCGCGTGAGCGTCGTGGGCGTAGGCCCGGGCCGAGAAGAAAACGTCCTCCGCCACCCCCTCCTCCCCTAACCCCCTCACCCCCCGGCTGGTTGATCATGAAGTTATTGCTGCGACACGCCGGTGAGGCGGGCAATAACTTCATGATCAACGGCTGATGAGGTTTTCCACAGGGCGGCGGGAGTTGTCCACAGGGGGGCAGCTGATCTTTCTGGGTCGGGGACAGTCAGGTGCGTGGATGCTTTGGCTGTTGTTCGGCGGATCGCCGTCGCGCGGGACGGGATAGTGACGTTGGGGCAGGCCCGGGCGGCCGGCCTCACCGTCCACGAGGTGCACCGCCTGTGCCGCGCGGGCCGCTGGCGGGCGGTGGCGAGAGGCGGCTATCTCATCGACGCCGACCTGCACGACGGCGTCCCCCGGCGGGCCCGGATCAGGGCGGCGGTGGCCTCGTTCGGTCCGGCGGCGGTCGCGGTGCTCGGCACGGCCGCCGAGTTGCACCGCATCGCGGGCTCCCGGGTGGGGGACGAGATCCATCTGTCGGTTCCCGGCCCGGCAGCCCGGCCGGCCCGGCTCGCCCACCCGGAGGTGATCGTCCACCAGTTGGTCCTCCCGCCCCGGCAACTCGTGCGGGTGCACGGCATCGCCGCCACCGGAGCTCTTCGCACGGTTGCCGACGTCATCCTCCGGGAGGGCCGGTACGCGGCGGTCGCCGTCCTCGACTCGGCGCTCAACCGCGGGCTCGTCGCCGACGACGACCTGTCGTCCGTCGCGCGTCTCGTCCGGGGCCGTCGCGGCGCGGTGGCGGCGCGCCGGCACCTGGCCGAGGCGGACGGCAGGGCGCAGTCCCCGCTGGAGACCCGCGTCAGGCTGCGGTGTGTCGACGGCCACGTCCCGCCGGACGCGCTCCAGGTGGAGGTGCGCGACGGCGACGGCTACCTGCTCGGCATCGGCGACCTGGGGTGGCGCACCCACCGGTTGATCGCCGAGGCCGACGGCCGAGGCCCGCACGGCACCCCGGAGGCCGCCTTCGCCGACCGGCGCAGACAGAACCGTCTGGTCAACGCCGGCTGGACCGTCCTCCGCTTCACCTGGTCCGACACCCTCCACCCCGACTACATCCCCCATACCGTCCACAAAGCCCTCACCTCGCCCTGTTGATCATGAAGTTATTGCCACGACACGCCGGCGACAGTGACAACAACTTCATGATCAACGGGGTGGGGGTGGGGGGTCAGTAGGATGCGGGGGTGCGGGTTCTTCTTCTTGGTGGTGGGGGGCGGGAGCATGCGCTCGCGCTGGGCCTCGCCGGTGATCCGTCCGTCGAGCAGCTGATCGCGGCGCCGGGGAATCCCGGCATCGCTTCGCTGGCCTCGCTGCGGGACGTCGATCCGTGTGATCCGGCGGCCGTCACCGCGCTGGCAGTGGCCAGCGGCGCGGACCTGGTGGTGATCGGGCCGGAGGCGCCGCTCGTGGCCGGGGTCGCCGATGCCGTACGCGCGAAGGGGATCGCCGTGTTCGGCCCGTCCGCCGAGGCCGCCCGGCTGGAGGGTTCGAAGGCCTTCGCCAAGGACGTGATGACCGCCGCCGGTGTGCCGACCGCCCGCGCGTACGCCTGCACGGACGCGGCGGGCACCGGCCGGGCGCTGGACGAGTTCGGTGCCCCGTACGTGGTGAAGAACGACGGGCTCGCCGCCGGCAAGGGTGTCGTGGTGACCGACGACCGCGCCGCCGCGCTGCGGCACGCCGAGGAGTGCGGCCGGGTCGTCGTCGAGGAATACCTCGCCGGCCCGGAGGTCTCCCTCTTCGTGGTCACCGACGGCGAGGCGGCGGTGCCGCTGCTGCCGGCGCAGGACTTCAAGCGGATCGGCGACGGCGACACCGGCCCGAACACCGGCGGCATGGGAGCGTACGCGCCGCTGCCCTGGACGCCGCCCGGCCTGGTCGACGAGGTCATGCGCGACGTCGTCCACCCCACCCTGGCGGAGCTGGCCCGGCGGGGCACCCCGTTCGCGGGCCTGCTCTACGTCGGGCTGGCGATCACCGCCGACGGCCCCCGGGTGATCGAGTTCAACGCCCGTTTCGGTGACCCGGAGACCCAGGTGGTGCTCGCGCTGCTGGAGACCCCGCTGGCCGGGCTGCTGCACGCCGCCGCGACCGGCACGCTGGCCGGGCACCCGCCGCTGCGCTGGCGCGACGGCGCCGCCGTCACGGTCGTGGTGGCCGCCGAGGGCTACCCGGCCGCCCCACGCACCGGCGACGTGATCACCGGGGCGCAGGGGCCGGGGATCATCCACTCCGGCACCCGACGGGCCGCCGACGGGGCGCTGCTCTCCGCCGGTGGCCGGGTGCTCTGCGCCACCGCCACCGGTGCCGACCTGCCCGCCGCCCGGGCCGCCGCGTATGCGCTGGTGGCCGGCGTGGAGCTGGCCGGTTCGCAGCACCGCACCGACATCGCCTCCGCCGCCGTCGAGGGTCGCGTCACGATTCCGGCCTGACCGCGCGGTTCCGCGCCGTGCGCTGACCGCGCGCGCCGTGCCGTGCCCTGACCGCGCGCCGTGCCCTGACCGCGCGTGCCGTGCCCTGACCGCGCGCGCGGTGCCGTGCGCTGACCGCGCGGTGCCGTGCGCCGGGGGCGGCGCGACGGGCCGGAAACTGGTGCGGGCCGTCGGGCAACCCGCGCCCTCCTCGTCTCCGTTTGAGCGGTGAGGCGAGGAGGTGGCGGGATTGCCTGCCGACATCGAGGGCTACCGCGAGTACGTCGGGGCGAGGCTGGAGCCGTTGCGCCGCACGGCGTACCTGCTCTGTGGTGACTGGCACACGGCCGACGACCTGGTGTCGGCGGCGCTGGTCAAGCTACTGCGGCACTGGCGACGGGTGTCCATGATGGACAGTCCCGACGCGTACGTCCGGCGTACCCTGCTGCGGGTCTGGCTGGACGAGCGCCGGCGGCCGTGGCGGCGCGAGGCGGCCTGGGCCGAGGTGCCCGACGCCGCCGCCCGTTGCGCCACCGATGGTGCCGCGGACCGGCTGACCATTCTCGCCCTGCTGGCCGAGCTGCCGCCGCGCCGTCGCGCGGTCCTGGTGCTGCGCTACTTCTGCGACCTGTCCGTGGAGGAGACCGCCCGGGAACTCGGCTGTACCACCGGCACCGTCAAGAGTCAGTCGGCGCGGGCGATCGCGGTGCTCCGCAGCCGCCTCGTGAGCGTGCCGGCCCGAGCCGAGGAGGCACGCACCGATGGATGAAATGGCCCAGCAGATGCGCAGCGCGGTGGCGTGGTCGCCGCCCACCCGCATCGACGTCGACGGGCTGATCGCCGACGACCGGCGGCGCCGACGCAATCGGGGGTGGGCGATGGCGGGCGCCGGGGTCACTGCGGTGCTCGCCGCGGTCGGGGTGACCCCGGCGCTGCTCGCGGGCCCGGCTGCCGGACCGGGTGGGCTCACCCTGCCGGCCGCTGCCGCCTCGCCGTCCGCCGACGCGTCGCTCTGCCCGGTGGTACGACCGGAGCCCAGCGGCCCCGCGTCCCGGCAGTCGTACGACCGGCCGACCGAGCGTCCCGACGCCGGCGTGGCCCGGCTGACCCTCGTGCTGCGTCCGGTGCTGGCGGCCGTCGTGCCGGCGGGGCTGGCGGTCGACGGCACGATCCCGGGCTGCGACCGGGTGCAGTTCACCTACGAGGAGAGCCACTGGCACTACGTCGCCCACGCCCGGCTGCTCCGGGGCGGGCAGGTCCACGACCTGAGGGTGACGCTGGTTCCGACGGCCCCGGACGAGCCCGCCGGATGCGCCGCCACCCCCGATCCTGGTGCCTGCACGGGCAGCAGCCAGCTGCCGGACGGCGGCACGCTCGCCACCGGCGCCACCGGACCGGGCCGGGAGGGCCACGAGCGACGCTGGGCACAGGTGCGCCGGCCGGACGGTACGACCGTGACGGTGACGACGGACAACCACCACATCGTCGGCGCGGAGAGCGGCGCGACGCCGACGGTCCGCTCCGGTCCGCCACCGGTGCTCACCGTGGCGCAGTTGGCGGCCATCGCCACCACGCCCGGGCTGACGCTCTATCCCTGACCGGAAGGTCATCCCCGAACGGGCACGTCCGGGTGCGTGACGGGTGGCGACAGTTCGCGGGGCGGTGCGGGATCCGCCGGCCGACCCGACGGGTCGCCGGGCGGGGCGGGTGGGTGGCGGGGCGGCTCGTCCAGCGCCCGCAGCGCCGGTAGCGGCGCGGCGCTCAGCGCGGCCACCAGCAGCGCCCCGGCCAGCACCAGGAAGGCGGTACGCAGCCCGAGCCACTCCACCAGCGGCCCGGCGAGCAGGTAGCCCGCCGGGCCGGCGGCGTACGCGAAGGAGGTCATCACCCCGACGACGCGCCCCCGCAACCGTTCCGGCGTGCGCGTCTGCATGGCGTAGTTGGACAGCGGGTTGACCGGCCCGTACGCGAGCCCGATCGCGACGGCGAAGCCGATCATGGCGGGGAACGGGGGCAGGGTGGCCAACCCGACGAGGGCCACCCCGATCACGACGAGGGCGATCACCATGAGGGTGCGGCGACGGATCAGCCGACCCGCCGCCCCGGACGCGAGTGCCCCGACGACTCCGCCGGCGCTCATCGCCATCAGGATCGCGCCGAGCCGCGCCGGCTCTCCCTGGCCGACGAACCACGCCGGCAGCAGCACGCCCTCGACCGGCAGGTAGAGCGCGGCCAGCACCATCGTGAGCAGCGCGATGGTGCGCAGCAGCCGATCCCGCCAGACGAAGCGCAGGCCCTCGGCGGTGCCGTGCCACAGCCCGGTCGGGGGGCGTTCGGGGCGGCCGGCGCCGGGCAGCCGGACGGCGGAGATCATCGCCACGGCCAGCGCGAAGCCGGCGGCGGTGACCCAGAGCGTCGAGCCGGGGCCGATCGCGGCGATGAGCACGCCGCCGACGCCGGGGCCGGTGCCGGGGGCGTGGTCCGGAGCCCGTCATGGTGTCGCCAGCGTAGGGGCGGCCGGGCATCCCGGCGGTAACGGCCGGGGAACGTCAGTCGTAGTGGCGGCGCAGTTCGCGGGCCAGCACCTTGCCGGTGGCGTTGCGGGGTAGGTGCTCCACGACGATCACGTCCCGGGGCACGGAGAACCGGGCCAGGTGCTGCCGGACGTGCTCGCGGATCGCTTCCGGGTCGAGCGTCCCGCCGGGCTGCGGGGCGAGGAACGCGGCGAGACGCTGGCCGTACTCCGGGTCGGGTACGCCGATCACCGCGGCCTCGCGTACCTGCGGCAGCCGGGCGAGCAGCTCCTCCACCTCGGACGGGAAGACGTTCTCCCCACCGGAGACGATCATGTCGTCGGCCCGGCCGTCGACGAAGAGGAGCCCGCCCGCGTCGACCCGTCCCAGATCGCCCGTGTCGAGCAGGCCGTCGCGGCGTTCCCGGCCGGTGCCGGAGGTGTAGCCCTCGAAGAGCATCTCGTTGCCGACGAAGATCCGGCCGACCTGGCCGGCCGGCACCGGCTCGCCGGCCGCGTCGAGGATCCTCAGCCGGGTGCCGTGCGGCGGCCGGCCGGCGGTGGTGGGCGCCGCGCGCAGGTCGGCGGGGCCGGCGATGGACGCCCAGGAGACCTCGGTGGAGCCGTAGAGGTTGTAGAGCACGTCGCCGTAGGCATCCATGAACCTCGCGGGGAGCCCGCCCGGCAACGCGGACCCGCTGACCGCGACCGCCTTCAGCGGGGGACGGGGGTGCGGCGGCGGCACCTCCAGCAGTCGTTGCAGCATCACCGGTACGGCGAAGAGCGCATCGCAGCGCTGTTGCGCCAGGGCGGCCAGCGTGTCGGCCGGGTCGAAGCGGCGGTGCAGCACGATCGTGGCACGCAGGGCGAAGCAGACCTGGAGGGCGGCGTACCCCCAGGTGTGGAAGAGCGGCGCGGCGATCATGACGGTGTCCCGGGTGCGCAGCGGGATGCGGCCGATGATCGAGACCAGCGGGCCGAAGCCGTTGGGCGTGGGACGCCGCGCGCCCTTCGGCGCGCCGGTGGTGCCGGAGGTCAGCACGACGATCCGGCCGTCGCGTTGCGGTGGACGCAGCTCGCCGGGGGACGCGCCGGCGAGGAGCTGCTCCCGGCCGGGCCCGTCGAGTCGCCGCACGTCGGCGGGAAGCTCGGCGGTCCGGTCGGCGGGGTCGCGGGCGGCGGCCTGGCGCAGCTCGCCGGCGATGTTCCAACCCCAGCGGTGCAGCGCCTGGAGTTGGGCGGCGACGCGGAGCGGAGGCCCGGGGGTGAGCAGTCCGCGTCGGATGAGGGTGGCGACGGTGAACGGCAGGTTCATGAGAGGGCTCCTCGTGCGGTCCGCGAGGGCCCCCGGGACCGGGGCCCTGCGCGGACGATCTGGAGATCATGTGCCGGGGTGGTGCGGGGGTGCGGGACACGTTCGGCCCTGCCGGCAGCCTCTCGGTGCCGGCGGTCGGTCAGCGGATCTGGACGCCCGAGATGGCCCGCGAGATGACCAGCCGCTGGATCTCGGAGGTGCCCTCGAAGATGGTGTAGATCTTGGCGTCCCGGTACCAACGCTCGACCGGGTGGTCCCGCAGGAACCCGGCCCCGCCGAGCAGTTGCACGGCCTTGTCGGTGACGGAGACGGCCACCTCGCCGGCCTTCAGCTTGGACATCGAGCCCTCGCCGGCCGTGAAGGGCCGGTTGTTGCGGCCCATCCAGGACGCCCGCCAGACCAGCAGCCGGGCGGCGTCGATCTCCATCTTCATGTCGGCCAGCGCGAACGCGACCGCCTGGTTCTCAATGATCGGCCGGCCGAACTGGACCCGGCCCTTGGCGTAGTCCAGGGCGTACTCGTAGGCGGCCCGGGCCACGCCGAGCGCCTGCGCGCCGACGGTGGGCCGGGAGAGCTCGAAGGTGCGCATCGCGGCCTGGCCCGAGGCGCGCCTGCCGGAGCGGGCGCGGTCGAGCCGTTCGAGCAGGGCGTCCCGGCCGCCGAGCAGGCAGCGCCCCGGCACGCGTACGTCGTCGAGGAAGACGTCGGCGGTGTGCGACGCGCGCAGGCCCAGCTTGCGCAGCTTGCGGGTCGCGGCCAGGCCGGCGGTGCCCGGCGGTACGACGAACGCCGCCTGCCCGCGGGAGCCGAGCGTCGGGTCGACCGAGGCGGTGACCACGTGCACGCCGGCGATCCCGCCGTTGGTGGCGTACGCCTTCTGCCCGCTCAGCACCCACTCGTCGGTGGCCTCGTCGTAGACCGCGCGGGTGCGCATCGCGGCGACGTCGGAGCCGGCCTCGGGCTCGCTGGTGCAGAACGCGGCGACGGCCGGCTCGTCGACCGTGCCGAAGCACTGCGGCACCCATTCGACGAGCTGGTCGGGGGTGCCGGCGCCGTAGATGGCGGCCACCGCGAGGGAGGTGCCGAAGATGCCCAGCCCGATGCCGGCGTCACCCCAGAAGAGTTCCTCGCTGGCGATCGGGAGGGAGAGGCCGGTGGGGTCGGCCCAGCAGGTGGCGAGGAACTCGAAGCCGTACAGGCCGACCTTCGCCGCCTCCTGGATGATCGGCCAGGGGGTCTCCTCCCGGGCGTCCCACTCGGCGGCGGCCGGGCGCACGACCTCGGCGGCGAAGCCGTGCACCCAGTCGCGCAGATCCCGCTGTTCCTCGTTCAGGTCTAGCGAGAACTCGGCCATGTCAGGCCTTCGGGATGTCGAACAGGTTGGCGATGTTGGCGGCCAGGCCCAGGTCGCCCTTGGCCTTGAGCTTGCCGGTCATGAACATCATGACCGGGTTCGCGCCGCCGGAGACGATCTTCAGGAACTCGACCGGGCCCATGGTGAGGCTGAGCTTGGGGTCGTGCTGCGGGGTCTCGTTGACGGTGCACGCGCCGTCGGCGATGGCCACCTCGTAGGTGTCGGTGCCACCGTCGGGACGGCCGGTGATGTTCCAGTGGATGACGGCGTTGGTCGAGCCCGCCCGGTCGGCGCGGAAGAGCTGCGGCATCCGGCCGAAGACCTCGCGGAGGACCTTGTCGCGCAGGTCGCCGGACATCACCTCGGCGATCTTGTCGTCCGGGGTGGACTTGACCAGCTGGGCGAACTCCTTGGGGCCGACGTTCGCGAAGTTGGCCGGGTCGAAGTCAGTCATGGGGCTGCACCTTCCGCAAATTGGCTACTCGTGCGTAACCTTACGGGCGGGTAGGTATGCTCGCAAGGTGTCCACCGCACCCGCCTTCCGGCGCCTCCCCCGCGCCGTACGCGAGCAACAGATGCTCGACGCGGCCGTGAAAGTGTTCTCCCGCAGGGGTTTTCACGCCGCCAGCATGGACGAGATCGCCGAGGACGCCGGCATCTCCAAGCCCATGGTCTACGCGTACCTCGGCACGAAGGAAGAACTCTTCGTCGCCTGCCTGCACCGCGAGGGCACCCGGATGACGCACGCCATCGCCGGGGCCGCCGCCCCCGAACTGCCCGCCGACGAGCGGCTCTGGCGCGGGCTGCGCGCCTTCTTCGGCTTCGTCGGGGCACACCGCGACGGCTGGGCGGTGCTCTACCGGCAGGCGCGGGGCGAGCAACCCTTCGCCGGGGAACTGGCCGGCATGCGGGCCCGGCTCGTCGAGGTCGTCGCCGGGATGCTCGACCACGCGCTGCGCGCCGAGGGGCGCGAGATCGGCGAGACCGACCTGGAGGTCGTCGCGTACGCCCTGGTGGGGGCGACCGAGTCCCTGGCGGACTGGCTCGCCGACCACCCGGAGGCCGACCCGGAGAAGACGGCCACCCGGATGATGAACGTGGCCTGGATGGGGGCCGGCCAGCTCCTCCTCGGCGCCACCTGGCGACCCGAGCGGTAGGGGCGGGGTCGCCGGTTCCCGGCTGACCCGAGGCGACCCGCCGTCGGGCAGGGAGATCCCCGCCCGACGGAGCGTCGTCAGAGCATCCCGAGCGCGGCGCGGATGACGGCCTGAGTGGTACGGCCCAGCTCCGCACTCCTGGTGTCGGTCCCGGTGATCGAGTACTGCATCCGGAACCGACCGTCACGCGTGGACGCCACGCCGGCCAGGTAGCCGAACCGGGAGCCTGTCTTGATCCACAGGAGTTCGCCGCCGGGCAGCGGGAACGCGGTGAGCCCGACGCTGTACAGGGCCCGACCGCCGGAGACGTCGGTGACCTCGGGCAGGGTGAACATCTCGGCCAGCTGGGCCGGCGGCACGACCCGGCCGGCGAAGAGCGCGGTCATGAACGTGTCCAGGTCGGCGAGGTTGGAGATGACGTTGCCGGCGGCCGGGGTGAAGGTCTGGCTCCACGTCGTCACGTCCACCAGCTCGGTGGCCCCGTCGCGCACGACGGACTGGTATCCGTGGGTGTGCGGACCGAGGATGCGCGGGTCGTCGCCGGGGGCGTACGTGCTCCGCAGGCGGAGCGGCCGGACGATCCGCCGGTCCAGTTCCCGCGCGTACGGGTTGCCGGTGACCCTCTCCACCAGCAGGCCGGCGACGATGTAGCCCATGTTGTTGTAGTGCTGCTTCGTTCCGGGTTCGAACTCCCGGGGGTTGCGTAGGCCGAGTCGCACGATCTGCTCCGGGGTCCACCGGTCGTACCGGTGGGCGAGCTGCCACTCGATGCCGGCCGGCATGGTCGGGCTGGGGATGCCGCTGGTGTGATTGAGCAGTTGGCGGACGGTGACGGGCGGGTAGTCGGCGGGCAGCAGCCCCGGCAGGTGACGCTGCACCGGATCGGCGAGGCCGAGGCGGCCCTCGGCGGCCAGTTGCAGCACCAGTACGGCGGTGAAGACCTTGGTGATGCTGCCGACGCGGAACCGTGCGTGCTGCGGCACCGGGGCCTGGCTGCGCAGGTCCCGGACGCCGGTGACGCCGGTCCAGCAGCCGTCCAGGGTGGTTACCCGGACCTGGGCGCTGGTGGCGTCGGCGTCGGGTAGGCCGGCGATCGCCTGCCGCAGGGGGCCGGGGTCGAGGGTGCCGGGGCGGCAGTCGGCGGTGGAACGGGACGGTGAAGCTGCGGCAACCGCGCCGGGGGCCACGACGGCCAGCGCGGTGGCGAGCGCCGTCGCGACGAGAGCGGTGCGGCTATTCGAGATCTGCATGAGTTCGAGCCTGCCGTCCGGCGCCGTCCGGGAGCATCGGGGAGATTCCCCGGCGCACCCCGGAGCGGCGGCTGACGGGGGTGGCCCCGTCACGGTGGTGGCGGGGCGGTTCGCGGACAGCACCGTGCCGGTGGCGTTGCGGGGCAGTTGCGCCACGGCGGAGGTCAGGGGCGGTGCCGAGGGTGGGCGCGGCGCCTGCGCTGATGCAACCAGCGGGCGGATTCCAGCACCAGCGTTACCGCCACCGACAGGCCCACGCCGGCGAGGATGCCCTTGATCGGGTCGCGTTCGAAGGCCAACCCGCCGAAGTAGCCGAGCAGTGCGCAGTACAGCGCCCAGCTCACCGCCGCGATGGCGTCGAAGAGCAGGAAGGCGCGGCGCGGGTAGCGGATCGCGCCCATGGTGAGGGTGACCGCCGTCCGACCGCCGGGGATGTACCGGGAGGTGGTCAGGATCAGCCCGCCACGCCGCTGCAACGCCCGGCGTGCCCATTCCGAGCTGGCCCGCCGCCGGCTGTCCGGGGGCAGGCGGGCCAGCCGGTTCGCCCCGCCGCCGCGCCCGATGGCGTACGAGACGTGGTCGCCGACGCAGGCGCCCAGCGCGGCGGCGACGATCACCGTGAGCAGGTTGGGGTCGCCGCCGGTGGCGAGCACGGCGGCGGTGATCACGGCGGCCTCGCCGGGTACGGCCGGGAAGAACGCGTCGACCGCGGTGAGCCCGAAGATCAGCAGGTACACCCAGGGCGAGGCGACCAGTTGCCGCAGCAGGTCGAGCGCGGACTCCATGCCTCCCATGCTCGCCGCGCGCGACGGGCCGGGTGGCCGAGTCGCCGGATCACCCGCCGCTCGCCGACCGGGCCGGCAGGGTGTGCGGGGCCGGCGCTCCGGGCGGGACGAGCAGCGGGCCGTGCGGGGTCTTGTCCCCGGCGGTGGGGCCACGCGAGGTGAGTACCACCGGCACCCCGAGTTCCGCGCGCACCGCCGCCGCCCAGTCGGCGGGCGGATCGTCGTACACCGGGCGGGAGCGCAGCAGGCGGGCGGTGAGCGCGGCCTGCCGGTCCAGGTCGCCGGGCGGGCCGGGGACGAGCCGGTCGGTGGTGTCGTAGCGGCGGCAGAGCCGCAGCCCCGGACCGGCGAGGTCGAGGTGGGTCAGGGCCAGGCCGTCGACGCCACCGGCCGCGGCGAGGGCGTACCGGTGGGCCACCGCGTCGAAGTGGCCGAACCGGAAGCGACCCTGCCAGGGGTTGGTCGGGTTGTGCGGGTCGGTCAGCGGCAGGGCCGGATCCTCGGTCACCAGCGGCCCCGGCCCGTGCCGGGTGGTGACCACCCGCAGCACCCCGATCCGGGTCGCCGTGCCGGCCTGGCCCGCCTCGGCGAGCAGGGTGTCGACGTTGGCGAAGGTGGTGGTGCTCCACGTCGTGTACGGGTGGAAGCCGTGCCACTCGTCGAGCAGCACCCCCTGCGCGCCCTCGAAGACGCAGGTCCCGGCGCGCAGGCTCCCGGCCAGCCAGCTCCGGTCGACGATCGCGACCCGGCCGGCGAAGCCGGTGAACGCGGGCAGGCAGTCGGCGACGGGCGGGGCGTCCAGATCGCCGAGTTCGGCGGTCAGCCGGTCCCGCAGGGCGGTGAGCCGGCGGCGCAGCAGCGCCGGGTCGCGGCAGTCGGCCACCCGGGGCGCGTCGTCGGGGTGGGCGAGGCCGTACGCGACGGTCTCGCCCACCCCCAGCCCGCAGGAGCCGTGCCGGTCGGCTCCCCGGGCGATCTCCCGGGCCCGGTTGGCGGCCCGGTGGTACGGGGTGGCGAGCAGGGCCTCCCCGTCGACGGTCAACCGGTCGAGCGCGTCGGGCACGCCGACCGTGGCGAGGTGGTCGGCCTCGACGGCCAGCGCCAGCGGGTCCACCACCACGTGCCGGGACAGGTGCGTGCGCACCCCGGGGTGGAACGTGCCGGCGCCGAACTGTGCGAACGTGTGGTGCCGCCCGTCGCGCAGGACGACGTTGTGTGCCGCCTGCGCGCCCCCGTTGAAGCGGACCACCGTGTGCACGGGCCGGGTGGCGCAGAGCCAGTCCACCACCGTGCCCTTGCCGGCGTCGCCGTAGCCGAGGTCGACCACCGAAACATGCCTCACCGTCGGGTCACCTCGCCGGAACCGGGGTCGACCACCGTCAGGTGCCTCACAGCCGGGTCACCTCACCACCGGTGTCGCGGAAGGCCGGCAGCGTGGAGACCTCGGCGCGCCGCCGCTGGCCGAGCCGGGCCAGCGCCTTCGACACGGTGCCGGTGGCACCCGAGCCGGCACGGTCCAGGTCGCGCAGGCCCGCGTCCAGGTCGATGGCCTGCTCGCCGAGGCCGATGGTGAGCGCGATGGTCTCGCAGACCGCGTCGAGATCGTCCAGCACGACCGCGTTCTGCCCGAGCAGGTCCCGCCAGAAGTCGAGCACCTTCGCGTTGCCGGAGTAGTGGCTGCCGGCGGGGAGCAGGTAGTAGGTGTCCCAGCGGCGGGTCACCTCGTCGACGACCTGCCGCAGCGGCACGTCCTCGGCCGGGGCGGCGCCGATGACCTTGGCGACCTCCCCGGCCTTCACCCGCGGGTACGCCAGCTCGTCGCCGATGATGAACAGGTAGCCGCGCCGGCCGCGCTTCTCCCAGCAGTCGGTGACGGTGTGCCGGGCCATGAAGTACATGGCCAGCTCGTACGACTCGGTCATCTGTCCGCCGCCGCCGCCCTCCAGCACGATCCGGCCGAGGTCGTCGTCCATCCGGTTGTCCGACTCGAACTGGCCGACCTGCAACGGCACCCGGTCGCAGGTGGCGTCGCCGATCGCGCCGAACATGATCTGCGGGTCGCTGGCGTAGCCCTGCCGTTGCAGCAGCCCGAGCAGCTGCGGCAGCTTCGTCTGCAGGGCGCGCGGCACGTTGCGCATGGAGCCGGTCACGTCGAACAGCACCGCGACGGCGGTCGTCTCGGGGTGCTCGTCGGAGTCGCGGCTCTCGCGCGTCGCGTCGCGGGGGTCGAGGGCGGGGTGCACGGTGCGCGCCCCGCTGTCGCTGTAGGAGAACGCGCTCTTGCCGGTCTTGCGGCGGTAACGGTCGGCGGCGTCGTACACGTCGGTGGACCAGGTTCCACTGCCCATGACAGCTCCTTACGGGTTGAGGGTGAAGGGTCGGAAGGTGCGGGGGCCGTAGAGCCGTTCCAGCACCTCGTCCAGTTCGCGCAGCAGACGCCAGGCGTCGTCGGGTCGGGCGCTCAGGGACCGCTGCCGGCAGCCCTGCGCGAAGTCGTTCAGCTCGCGCGGTGCGCGGGGCCCCATCAGCCAGCTCATGCAGACGCTTGCCATCGCGATGTCGGTGCCCGGCCCGCAGGGCTTCTTCCGGGGGATCTCGTCCGGGTACCAGTTCGCGTCGTGGCCGGGCACCAGCGCGGGGACCGTGCTGCCGACGGGGGCGGAGAAGCACCAGTCGACCAGCACCACGCCGTGCCCGTCCGGCTCGATCAGCACGTGCGGCGGCAGGACCGCGCCGTGCACCACGCCCGCCCGGTGGGCGAGGCCGAGCGCCACCAGCAGTCGGCGCCACATCCAGGCCACGTCGCGGGCGTCCAGCCCGTCCGGGTACGCGCGCCGGACCTCGTCGAGGTCGTGCAGGCCGGGCGCGGTGGCGAGCACGTTGATCCGCCGTTCGGCGCCGGTCGCTTGGTCCCGGTGCCGGAACTGGTCGACGAGCCGGGGCACGTACGGCAGGTAGCGCGGGTCGCCGCGCTCGGCGATGGTGCGCAGGGCGTGGGTTTCGCGGGCCATCAGGTCGTTGTCGGTGGGGCGGCGGGGCAGCTTGAGGAGCCGGTCGTCGCCGACGTCGTAGAGATCGGCCAGGTCACCCGAGTGTGCCGGCCGCCCGAGGCGGTAGTCGCCGAGGACGGTCACCTGCCGGGCCCGCCACCGGGTGGTGACCTGGACGAACGCGTCGGTGGCCTCGGCGCGTACCGCCGGGTCGGCCGGCAGGCGGTCGGGGTGCAGGGCCGCGACCAGCTCGCGGTAACGCCGGGCCGGCTGGTCCGTGCCGAACAGGTCGGCGTCGGTGCGGGCCGCCGCTACCAGGCGGATTGCCTCTGCGGTCCTCACGGTGTCGGCTCCTCCCGGGCGGGGCGCAGCAGCGCCGGGTGCAGCAGCCGGGCGTCGCCGGCCCGGTAGAGGCGGGCGCGGGGGCCACCCCGGGCGCCGCCGCGCTCGGTGCTGGCACCCGTGCCCGCCACGAAGCCCGGCACCGAGAGCACCTTGCGGTGGAAGTTGCCGGCGTGCAGCGGCTGGCCCCAGACCGTCTCGTAGACGGCGCGCAGCTCGCTGATCGTGAACTCGCCGGCCAGGAAGCGGGTGGCGAGCGGGGTGTATTCCAGCTTGGACCGGGCCCGCTCCAGCGCGTCGTCGATGATCCGGCCGTGGTCGAAGGCGAGTTGCCGGCCGGCCAGCGCGGTCACCGGCAGCCAGATCGCCTCGTCGGCGTCGGTGCCGGCGGCCGGGTCCGGCAGGTCGGGGGCGAACGCGAGGTGGGCGATCGAGACGACGCGCATCCGCGGGTCGCGGCCGGGGGCGCCATAGCTGGCCAACTGCTCCAGGTGTACGCGGCGCAGCCGTTCGCCGCCGAGCCCGGTCTCCTCGGCCAGCTCCCGCCGGGCGCCGCTGGTGAGGTCCTCGTCGGGGCGGACGAAGCCGCCGGGCAGTGCCCAGTGCCCCTCGAAGGGCGGCTGGCCGCGCCGGATCAGCAGCAGGTGCAGTGCGCCGTCCCGGATGGTCAGTGCCACCACGTCGACGGTCACGGCGACGGACGGGTAGGCCCGGGGGTCGTACGCGGCCAGGAAGTCCTGCTCGTCAACCATGTCTCTCTCATTCTGAGAACATCTCGTTGTGAGAACAACCTAGCGCACGGATCCGCCCCTGCCAAGCCCTCAGGTGGGCTCGGCAGGGGCGCTCAGCGCACGAGACCCGTCAGGTGCGGTCGGCCGCGCAGGTCGTGCAGGGCGAACCCGTCGCCGGGCAACCGGCTGAAGCTCACCGTGCTGGGAAGCGGCACGGGCAGCTTGAAGGCGACCTCGACCGTGCAGGCGTCCGGCAGCCGGTTCTCCAGCGCGGCCAGGCAGCGGGCCTTGCTCCACATCCCGTGCGCGATGGGCCGGCCGAAGCCGAACAGCCGGGCGCCGAGGCGGGAGGTGTGGATCGGGTTGCGGTCCCCGGAGACCCGCGCGTACTCCGTACCGACGCGGGGTTCGACCCGCCAGCGGGCCGGACCGGTCGGGGCCGGGGACCACCCGCCCCGGTCGCGCCGCCCGCCGCCACCCCGCTTGCCATCCCGGCCCAGGTACGTCGAGACGCCGCGCCAGACCTCCGCCCCGTCGACCGAGCCGACCAGCACCACGTCGACCTGCCGCCCCCGGTCGTGCGGGCGCAGGTTCTCCGCGTACGCGCGGAAGTCGAGGGTCTCGTCGGCGCCGATCGGGCGGTGCACGGTGATCCGGTTGCCGACGTGCACCACCCCGGTCAGCGGGATGGGGAACTCCGGCAGGGTCATCAGGCGCAGGGCCAGCGGGAAGCCCATGACGTGCGGGAACGTGGCGGGCAGCCGGTCGGCGAGCCGGAACCCGCAGACCCGGTCGTAGTCGGCCAGGTGCGCCAGGTCGACGGTGATCCCGCCGACGGTCAGCTCGACCGCCGGGACGCCGGTCGAGGGCCGCCGACCGCCCGGCAGCGCGCCGCGCAGCGCCCGCCGGTAGAGCGCCCCGGCCGCCGGCATCCGGGGCAGCTCGACGCGCTCCCGGGCTTCGGTGGGCTCGTGCGTGCCCTGGCCCGACGGGCCGGGCCCGGTGGCCTCGCCGGACGGGGCGGGCCGGGGGGTGTCGTCCGTCGTCATCACGCCCCCAGCAGGCTCTGGCCGCAGACCCGGACGACGTTGCCGCTGACCGCGCCGGAGGCCGGCCAGGCCAGCCAGCCGATGGTCTCGGCGACGTCCACCGGCAGCCCGCCCTGGGACATGCTGTTCATCCGCCGGCCGGCCTCGCGGATCACCAGCGGGACGCGGGCGGTCAGCCGCGTCTCGATGAACCCGGGCGCGACGGCGTTGACGCTGATCTGCCGCTCGCGCAGCACCGGGGCGAGCGACTCGACCAGCCCGACCACGCCCGCCTTGCTGGTGGCGTAGTTGGTCTGGCCCCGGTTGCCGGCGATGCCGGCGATCGACGAGACCGAGACGATCCGGCCGCCGGCGCCGATCAGTTCCCGTTCCAGCAGCACGTCGTTGATCCGTTCCTGGCTGGAGAGGTTGACGTCGATGACCGAGTCCCAGCGGTCGGCGTCCATCCGGCCGAGGGTCTTGTCGCGGGTGATGCCGGCGTTGTGCACGACCACGTCGACCCGCCCGTGCCGCCCGGCCAGGTGCTCGGCGAGCCGGGTCGGTGCGTCGGGGGCGGTCAGGTCCAACTGGACGGCGGTGCCGCCGATCTCGTTCGTGACCGCCGCCAACTCGTCGCCGGCCGCCGGGACGTCCAGCGCGACGACCCGGGCGCCGTCGCGGGCCAGCACCCGGGCCAGCGCCGCGCCGATGCCCCGGGCCGCCCCGGTGACCAGGACGACCTGCCCGTCCAGCGGGCGGTCCCAGTCGGCCGGTGGCCCGGCCGCCCCGGCGCCGACCCGCACCACCTGCCCCGAGACGTACGCGGAGCGGCCCGAGAGCAGGAACCGCAGGGTCGCCTCCAGGCTGGTCCAGGTGCCGGCGTCGGGACGGTTGGTGACGTACACGAGCTGGGCGGTGACGCCCCGGCCGAACTCCTTGCCGATGCTGCGGGTCAGCCCCTCCAGGGCCCGCTGGGCGGTCGCCTCGCGGGGGGAGGCGCACTCCTCGGGCGGGGTGCCGAGCACGACGACCCGGCCGCTGGGCAGCACCGACCGGGCCTGCGGGTGGAAGAAGTCGTAGAGCTGGCGCAGGTCGGTGGAGCCGGTGACGCCGGTGGCGTCGTACACCAGGGCGGCGAAGCGCTCGGCGGGCTCCACGGCGTCGGGCTCGCGCAGCTCGACCCCGGCGGCGGTCAGGAACCCGCCGACCGGCTCGGCGAGCCGGCCGCCGGTCGCGGCGCCGAGCAGGACGGCCCCGGGGGCCAGGGGGTCGCCGGGGGTGTGCCGGCGCAGTCGCGGTGGGTCGGGCAGCCCGAGGCGCTTGACCAGCGCCCGGCCGGCTCCCGATCGGACGAAGCTCGCGTACCTGTCGGTCATAGGCGTAGCCTACTGGCGAGTAGGTTGAGGGCAAGTCTTTCGAGGAGGCGGGATCGTGCAGAGCATCCGGCGGGTCGCGGTCATCGGCGGCAATCGCATCCCCTTCGCGCGGTCCAACTCGCGGTACGCGAGCGCGTCGAACTCCGACATGCTGGGCGCGGCGCTGGACGGGCTCGTCGCCCGGTTCGGCCTGGCCGGGCAGCGCGTCGGCGAGGTGGTGGCCGGCGCGGTGCTCAAGCACGCGAAGGACTTCAACCTGACCCGCGAGGTCGTGCTCGGCTCGAAGCTCGACCCGCACACCCCCGCGTACGACATCCAGCAGGCCTGCGGCACCGGGCTGGAGGCGGCCATCCTGGTCGCCAACAAGATCGCCCTCGGGCAGCTCGACGTCGGCATCGCCGGCGGCGTGGACACCACCTCCGACGCGCCGCTCGCGGTCAACGAGGAGATGCGCCGCACACTGCTGCGGCTGAACGCCGCCCGCACCCTCGGCGAGCGGCTGAGGATCGCCGCGAAGCTGCGCCCCTCCCAGCCGTTCCGGCCGGAGATCCCGCGCAACGCGGAGCCGCGTACCGGGCTGTCGATGGGGGAGCACGCCGCCCGCACGGCGCTGCGCTGGCAGATCGAGCGGCAGGCCCAGGACGAGCTGGCGCTGCGCTCGCACCAGCGCCTCGCCGCCGCGTACGAGCGGGGGTTCTTCGACGACCTGCTGACGCCGTACCTGGGACTGAACCGGGATCAGAACCTGCGCCCCGACACCACCCTGGAGAAGCTCGGCTCGCTGCGGCCCGCCTTCGGCGCGAAGGGGCCCGACGCCGACCGGGCGACCATGACGGCCGGCAACTCCTCCCCGCTGACCGACGGGGCCTCGACGGTGCTGCTGGCCAGCGAGGAGTGGGCCCGCGAGCACAACCTGCCCGTGCTGGCCTGGTTCTCCTGGTCCGAGACCGCCGCCGTCGACTTCGTGCACGGCGACGAGGGGCTGCTGATGGCCCCCGCGTACGCGGTGCCCCGGCTGCTGGCCCGGGCCGGGCTGACCCTCCAGGACTTCGACTTCTACGAGATCCACGAGGCGTTCGCCTCGCAGGTGCTGGCGACCCTGGCCGCCTGGGAGTCCCCGGAGTTCTGCAAGGAGCGGCTGGGGTTGGACGCCCCGCTCGGCGCGATCGACCGGGAGAGGCTGAACGTCAACGGCTCGTCGCTGGCCGCCGGGCACCCGTTCGCGGCCACCGGCGGCCGGCTCGTGGCGACCCTGGCGAAGCTGCTGGCGGAGAAGGGCTCCGGGCGCGGGCTCATCTCGATCTGCGCCGCAGGCGGCCAGGGAGTGACCGCGATCCTGGAGCGCTGACGGTGGCGCGGGGCCCGCGCCGCCGGCCCGGCGCCCGCGTGAGGTGACCTCCGGCCACCTACGGCCGGCCGATCGGGGTGGTGTCAGACTGAGGTACGTGACGATCCCGAACGTGCTCGCCAACCGCTACGCCTCACCCGAGCTGGTCGCCCTCTGGTCACCGGAGGAGAAGATCCGGATGGAGCGGCGGCTCTGGCTCGCCGTGCTCCGGGCCCAGCGGGACCTCGGCATCCCCGTGCCCGACGGTGTGGTCGAGGCGTACGAGCAGGTGCTCAACGAGGTGGACCTGGCGTCGATCGCCGAGCGGGAGCGGGTCACCCGGCACGACGTGAAGGCCCGGATCGAGGAGTTCAGCGCGCTCGCCGGGCACGAGCACGTGCACAAGGGGATGACCTCCCGGGACCTCACCGAGAACGTCGAGCAGCTCCAGGTGCGCGGCTCGCTGGAGCTGATCCGCGACCGGGTGGTCGCCACCCTCGCCCGGCTCGCCCGGCTCGCCGTCGAACACTCCGACCTGGTCATGACGGGTCGCTCGCACAACGTCGCGGCGCAGGCCACCACGCTGGGCAAGCGCTTCGCGTCGGCGGCGGAGGAGCTGCTCATCGCGTACGAGCGGCTGGACGACCTGATCGGCTGGTACCCGCTGCGGGGCATCAAGGGCCCGGTCGGCACCGCCGCCGACCAGCTCGACCTCTTCGACGGCGACGCCGAACGGGTGGCGGAGCTGGAGCGCCGGGTCGCCGGGCACCTCGGCTTCAGCCGGGTGCTCGACAGCGTCGGCCAGGTCTATCCGCGCTCGATCGACCTGGCGGTGCTCTCCACGCTGGCGCAGGTCGCCGCCGCGCCGTCGTCGCTGGCGACCACGATCCGGCTGATGGTGGGCCAGGAGCTGGCGACCGAGGGCTTCAAGCCGGGCCAGGTCGGCTCCAGCGCGATGCCGCACAAGATGAACACCCGTTCCAGCGAGCGGGTAAACGGCTTCGCGGTGATCATCCGGGGCTACCTGTCGATGGTCGGCGAGCTGGCCGGCGACCAGTGGAACGAGGGGGACGTCTCCTGCTCGGTGGTCCGCCGGGTGGCCCTGCCGGACGCGTTCTTCGCCGCCGACGGGCTGTTCCAGACCTTCCTCACCGTGCTTGACGAGTTCGGCGCGTACCCGGCGGTGATCAACCGCGAGCTGGAGCGTTTCCTGCCGTTCCTGGCCACCACGAAGATCCTGGTCGCGGCGGTCCGGCGCGGCGTCGGCCGCGAGGTCGCCCACGAGGTGATCAAGGAGCACGCGGTCGCGGTGGCCCTGGCGATGCGCGAGAAGGGCGCCCCCGAGAACGACCTCTTCGACCGCCTAGCGGCTGACAACCGCCTGGGCCTGACCCGCGCCGAGATCGACACCCTGGTCGCCGACCGCACCGCCTTCGTCGGCGCCGCCCCGGCCCAGGTGGCAGCGGTCGCCCGCCGCGTCGCCGCAGTGGTGCAGGCCCACCCCCAAGCCGCCACCTACACCCCACCCCCCATCCTCTGACCCACCACGCCGGTTGATCATGAAGTTGTTGTCGCGACACGCCGAGGATGCGGACAACAACTTCATGATCAACGGCCTCAATCAGGTCGGGTGGGGGTTTCGGGGGCGGAGCGGAGGTTGGGGGCGCTCGCCGGTTCGGCGATGCCGCCCGGGGACCCCGTGATGGCGGGGTCGTTCGCGGTCTCCGCGGCGACCAGCGGCTGGTCGGGGGGCATGACGTCGGGCGTCTTGGCGGCCACGACCACGGCCGTGCCGTACGCGCAGATCTCCATCCACATCTCGCCGCAGTCGCGGCTGTCGAAGCGCATGCCCACCACGGCGTTCGCGCCGATGCGGCGGGCCTCCTCGCCGAGGCGGGCCACCGAGTCCGTACGCCACCTGGTCAGGTTGTCCGGGGCCATCGGGTCGTACGCGCCGCCGCGCAGGTTCTTGACCCCCTCGCGGTACGGGTTGCGGGTCCTGGCCATCGAGGACACCACTTCGCCGAGGATCTGGCGGATCTCGTACCCGGGTAGTTGCTCCGTCGTCACGACCAGCACGCTTCCGATGCTGTCAGGGCGGACCGGCGCCGATCGGCGGCCCTGTTCACCTGATCGGATGCTGCAAAACGGCGCGGCGCGGACGGCCGGCGCGGGGCCGGCCATCCGCGCCGCCTGCGGCGCTAACCGTCAGACACCGGCCGTCTGGGTGATCCAGGCCCGGTTGTACGCGACGCTGCCGTAGTTCTGGATGCTCTGGCCGTCGGCGGTGGAGGCGACGCCGACCTGCGCGCCGTTGTAGAACTGCGGGCCGCCCGAGTCGCCCCGCCAGGCGTTGCCGTTGATCCGGGTGCTCCGGATCGCCTGCCCGCCGTACGCGTCGGTGGCGCTGTTGCTGGTCACCCGGACCGACGCGGTCTTGAGCTGGGTGGCCGCCGAGCAGCCGCTGTAGCAGGTCATGCCCCAGCCGTAGATCGAGTTGGTGGAGTTGACGGGCGGGTTGCTGCTGGCCAGCGTCACGTACGAGGTGCTGACGGAGCTGGACAGGCGCATCAGCGCCAGGTCGTACCGGCTGTAGGTGGCGCTGACGGTGCGGGTCTGGCCGCCGGAGGAGCGGTAGACGCTGCCGACCCGGACGGACATCGTGCCGCTGACGCAGTGCCGGGCGGTCAGGACCCATTGCGGGGCGATGATGGTGCCGGAGCAGGTGAACGAGCCGTTGCTGAGCACGGCGGCGACCCACGGCGCCGACGAGACGGTGCTGCCGCCGATGATGAACGGCTCGGCGGGGGCGGCGAGGGCGCCGGAGCTGGCGCCGAGCAGGCCGGCCGCTGCGGTGGCCAGCACCGCGATCATGGATCGGATGCGCATGGGGGCTCCTTCGGGGGGCGGGGCCCGGGTTCACCGGGACCAGCTGTCGGCCGGCGGGTGGGGTGGGGCGCCGGTCGGCACGTCCAATCGACGTACGACGATGTACGGTAGGGCTCCTGAGATGTGGTTCACAAGGTTTCGGTCGAAAATGATGGGCGGGCCGGTATGACGCGGGCCCCGGCCGGCGGGCGCCGACGCGGCGGCGGAGCGGGGCGAAACGGGCCGGCCGGCAACGGATGCGCATCGGGATCGCAACGAACCCGCATCGGTCCCGGTCGTGCGCGCGGGGAATGCCGGTCACTGCCCGAACCGCGTCCGGCCGGTGCGCCCGGGGCGATATCTGCCAGGTAGGCTGGCTGCGCTCGCCCGTTGTGGGTCGGCACCCAACTGCGTACACAGTCAGGAGTGCCCAGTGCCTCGCGTCGTCGTCGACGTCATGCTCAAGCCCGAGATCCTTGATCCTCAGGGCCAGGCCGTCGCAAACGCGCTGCCCCGGCTCGGCGTCAGCGACGTCGCCTCGGTTCGGATCGGCAGGCGGATCGAGATCGAATTCACCGGTGAACCGGACCTGGACCGGGCCCGGGAGATCGCCGACAAGCTGCTCGCGAACCCGGTCATCGAGGACTTCACGGTCCGCGTGGTCGAGGCCGACGAGACCGCGGACGCCCGCTCGTGACCGCCCGGGTCGGTGTGGTCACCTTCCCCGGCTCGCTCGACGACGGGGACGCGGCCCGGGCCGTCCGGATCGCGGGCGCCGAACCGGTCCGCCTATGGCACGGTGACGCGCGCCTGCACGGGGTCGACGCCATCGTGCTGCCCGGCGGCTTCTCCTACGGCGACTACCTGCGCTGCGGCGCCATCGCCCGGTTCGCCCCGGTGATGGGGACGATCGTGGAGGCGGCCCGGGGCGGCCTGCCCGTGCTCGGCATCTGCAACGGCTTCCAGATCCTCTGCGAGGCTCACCTGCTGCCCGGCGCGCTCACCCGCAACCAGCACCTGCACTTCCGCAACCGCGACCAGGCCCTGCGCATCGAGTCGGCCGGCACCGCCTGGACCAACGCGTTCCAGCCCGGCCAGGAGGTGCTGATCCCGGTCAAGAACGGCGAGGGCCGCTACGTCGCCGACACCGCGACGCTGGACCAGCTCGAAGCCGAGGGCCGGGTGGTCGCCCGTTACGTCGGCGGCAACCCCAACGGTTCGCAGCGCGACATCGCGGCGATCACGAACCCCGCCGGCAACGTGGTCGGCATCATGCCGCATCCCGAGCACGCGGTGGAGGCGCTCACGGGCCCCTCCCTGGACGGTCTCGGCTTCTTCACCTCGGTGCTCAAGCATCTGGTGGGGGCGCCGGCGTGACCGTGCGCGGCATCATCGGTCGGCTCACCCGCCCCCCGGGCGGACGCGAGCGCAGCGAGGAGAGGTCATGACCACCCACCCGGACGAGGTACGGGAGAACCCGGAGGCCTTCCCGGCCGCCCCGGCGCAGCCGGTGGAGCCGCGTCCGGCCGCCGTCGCGCCGCGCGCCGGGCGTCCCGGTTCGGCGACCGCCGACCGGGCCGAGGGCCTGGACACCGTGCCGCACGCCTGTGACACCCCCGGCGAACTCCAGCCGTACGCGGAGCTCGGGCTCCGCGACGACGAGTACGAGCGGATCCGGCAGATCCTCGACCGGCGGCCCACCCAGGCCGAGCTCGCGATGTACTCGATCATGTGGAGCGAGCACTGCTCCTACAAGTCGAGCAAGGTGCACCTGCGCCAGTTCGGCGAGAAGGCCCCGCCGAGCGACCGGCTGCTCGCCGGCATCGGCGAGAATGCCGGCGTGGTGCAGGTCTCCGACGAGCTGGCGGTCACCTTCAAGGTCGAGTCGCACAACCACCCCAGCTTCGTCGAGCCCTACCAGGGCGCGGCCACCGGCGTCGGAGGCATCGTCCGCGACATCCTCGCGATGGGTGCCCGCCCGATCGCGGTGATGGACCCGCTGCGCTTCGGTGCCGCCGACCACCCCGACACCGCCCGGGTGCTGCCCGGCGTCGTCGCCGGTGTGGGCGGTTACGGCAACTGCCTGGGCCTGCCGAACATCGGCGGCGAGGTCGTCTTCGACCCCTGCTACCAGGGCAACCCGCTGGTCAACGCGCTCTGCCTCGGCGTGCTGCCGGTCGACCGGTTGCAGAACAAGGCCGCCGCCGGCCCGGGCAACGTCGTCGTGCTGATGGGCGCCCGGACGGGCCGCGACGGCATCGGCGGCGTGTCGGTGCTGGCCAGTGCCTCCTTCGACGAGGGCAGCGAGCAGCGCCGCCCGTCGGTGCAGGTCGGCGACCCGTTCATGGAGAAGCTGCTCATCGAGGCGTGCCTGGAGCTCTACGACGCCCGGCTGGTCGTCGGCATCCAGGATCTCGGCGGCGCCGGCCTGACCTGCGCGCTGACCGAGACCGCCGCGGCGGCCGGCACCGGCATGCGGGTGTGGCTGGAGCGGGTGCCGCTGCGTGAGCCCTCGATGACGCCGCACGAGATCCTGGCCAGCGAGTCCCAGGAGCGGATGCTGCTGGTGGTCGAGCCGGAGAAGCTCGACGCGGTGCTGAAGACCGCCGAGAAGTGGGGCGTCTGGGCCACCGCGATCGGCGAGGTGACCCCGCCGGAGCCGGACGGCCAGCCGGGCCGGCTGCTGGTCACGTGGCGCGGCCAGTTGGTGGTCGACGTGCCGCCGGGCTCGCTGGTGGACGACGGCCCGGTCTACGCCCGCCCGATGCGCGAGCCGGCCGACCTGATCCTGCTCCAGGCCGACCGCGCGGAGACGCTGCCCCGCCCGGCCGACCCGGAGGCGCTGCGCGAGACCGTGCTGCGCATGATCGCGTCGCCGAACCTGGCCGACAAGACCTGGGTCACCGAGCAGTACGACCGTTACGTGCTGGGCAACACCGTGCTGGCCCAGCCGGAGGACTCCGGCGTGATCCGCATCGACGAGCGGACCGGGCTCGGCGTGGCGCTGTCGGTCGACGGCAACGGCCGGTACGCGCGCCTCGACCCGTACCACGGCACGAAGCTCGCCCTGGCCGAGGCGTACCGGAACGTGGCCGTCACCGGCGCGAAGCCGATCGCCGTCACCAACTGCCTCAACTTCGGCTCGCCGGAGGACCCGGGCGTGATGTGGCAGTTCGCCGAGGCCGTGCGCGGCCTGGCGGACGGCTGCGCCGAGCTGGGCATCCCGGTCACCGGCGGCAACGTCAGCTTCTACAACCAGACCGGCGCGGCGGCCATCCACCCGACCCCGGTGGTCGGCGTGCTGGGCGTGCTCGACGACGTCGCCGACCGGGTGCCGATGGGCTTCGTGCCGCGGCCGGAGGGCGAGCACGAGCAGATCTTCCTGCTCGGCGAGACGCACGTGGAACTCTCCGGCTCGGAGTGGGCCTGGGTGACCCACCAGCACCTCGGTGGCGTACCCCCGCAGGTCGACCTGACCCGCGAGCGGCTCCTGGCCGACCTGTTGGCGCAGGCTTCGCGGGTCGGGCACCTGAGCTCCGCGCACGACCTCTCCGACGGTGGCCTCGCGCAGAGCCTGGTGGAGTCCTGCCTGCGGCGCGGCGTCGGTGCCCGCCTCGCGGTGCCGGAGCGCTTCGACGGCGGCTCGATGCCGTTCGTCTACCTGTTCAGCGAGTCCGCCGGGCGGGTCCTGGTGTCGGTCGCGCGCGGCCACGAGAAGGCGTTCACCTCCCTCTGCGCGGAGCGCGGGGTGCCGTTCGAGCTGATCGGTGTGACCGACCCGGCCGGCGGCGCGCTGGACGTGCGCGGCCAGTTCCGGATCGGCCTGGACGAGTTGCGCGCCGCGCACACCGAGACGCTGCCGCGCCTCTTCGGGGGCGCGGGGGTCGTCGAGGTGCCTGCCCCGGCCGCCGGCGTGGCGGGCGCGGTCGAGGCCGTGCCGGTCGAGGTCGTGCAGACCGAGGTCGAGGCCGCGTCGGTCGAGGCCACGGGCCGTGGGGAGGCTGGCCCGCCGGCCGTCGGGCCCGAGCAGATCACGCCGGTCCCGCCGAGCGGTGCCGCCGCAGCGGTGCCGACGGCTCCGGCGGAGACGGGCGCGGCAGTCCCGGCGCGGGCCGGGGCGACCGAGAACGCCGACGAGCCGGCCGAGGCCGGCACCGCGTCGGCTCCCGAGCCGGGTGACACCGAGCCGGGTCAGCGCTGAGGCGTTGGCCGCAGCCGTCCACGTCCAACCGGGCGCCGGCGCCCGGTTCGACTGGGGGCTGACCGGCGCGGCCGAGCTCGGCCGGGTCTGCGCGGTGCTGGTGGTGGTGGACGTGCTCTCGTTCACCACCACCGTGGAGGTGGCCGTCGCCCGGGGCATGCGGGTGCACCCGTTCCCCTGGGGTGAGCAGGCGGCCGAGTACGCCCGCCGGGTCGGCGCGGTCGCCGCGGTGGGTCGCCGGCAGACGACCCCGGAGCACCCGTGGTCGCTCTCCCCGGCGGCCCTGCGCACCGCCCCGGGCGTGGCCGACCTGGTGCTGCCGTCACCGAACGGCTCGACGATCAGTGCCGCCGCCAGCGCCACCGGCCTGCCGGTGGTCGCCGCCTGCCTACGCAACGCCCACGCGGTCGGGCGTTGGCTGACCGACCGGGAGTACGGGTCGGTGGACGCCCCCATCGGGGTGGTCGCCGCCGGAGAGCGCTGGCCGGACGGCTCGCTGCGCCCGTGCGTGGAGGACCAGCTCGGGGCGGCGTACGTGCTCGATGCCCTCTCCGGCGTCGCCGGCGGGCTGTCGGTGGAGGCGGCGATGGCGCTCGCCGCGCTGGCCAGCACCCCGGACGTGCCGGCCGCCGTGCGCGGCTGCGTCTCCGGCCGGGAACTCGCCGAGGGGGGGTTCGCCGACGACGTGGAGGTGGCCGTCCAGGTGGGCGTGTCGGGGGTCGTCCCGGTGCTGCGGCGGGGCGTCTACTCCGCTACCTGAGCGCCGCGACGGCCGGAGCCCGGCACCGTCGACCAGGTTGCGGGCTCAGTTCGCCGGGTGGGGGTCGAAGCGGAGAGAGCGGCCGCCCGGATCGGGCAGCCGCTCTCGTCGTTCGGGGCCGGGCGAGGTCGCCGGTCAGTCGTCCAGCCAGTCCAGCCGGCGGCCGGCCCGGTCCTGCTGCGGTGGGGCGTCCGGACGACCCCGACCGGTCGCCGGATCGTCGTGGCCGCCTGGCTGGCCGTAGTCGCCCTGGCCGTAGCCGCCACGGTCGTCGTAGCCGCCGCGCTGAGGGGGAGGCGACTGGCCGTAGCCGCCCTGGTCGTCGTACGAGGTGGGCTGGTCGTAGCCGCCGGGCTGACCGTAGCCGCCGCGGGGCGCGGGTTCCTGGCCGTAGCCACCGCCCTGGCCGTAGCCGCCCCGCTCGTAGCCGCCGCCCTGCGGGTCGTAGCCGCCGGCCGGCTCGTCGCCCCGGCCGTACGCCCCGGGCTCGGGCTGACCGTAGCCCTGACCCTGCTCCGGCTGGTAGACGCCGGTCGCGTACGGGTCGGCCGGGGCCGGGTACTGGGTGGCGTCGCCGGTGTAGCGGCCCGTCGGCTCGTCGTACCGCTCGCCGTAGCCCCGGCCGCCGCCCTGCGGCGGGTAACCCGCCGCGCCCGCCGCGCCGTAGTCGTTGCCGCCGTAGCCGCTGCCCGAGGCCGGGGCGTTGGCGCCGTAACCGCTGCCGGAGGCCGGGGCGTTGGCGCCGTAACCGCTGCCGGAGGCCGGGGCGTTGCCGTAGCCGGCATCGCCGCTGCCGTAGCCGCCGCCGGAGGCGGGCGCGTTGCCGTAGCCGGCGCCGTAGCCACCCGCGCCGGCCGGCTCGTCGCCGTAGCCCGCGCCGCCCCAGCCCTGCTGGCCCGCCGCGCCGTAGGGCTGCGGGGGAGCGCCGTACGGGTCCGGCGGCACGTCGTCGACCACGGGCCGGTGCATCATCGTCGGGGCGTCGCTGAGCGAGGTGCCGCCGACCATCGTCGGGTCCGGGGTGACGCCGACCCGGTTCACCACCCGGGTCTGGTCGTCCGCGCCCCGGAACGCTCCGCGCGCCGCCGGGGTCGCGCCGCCCGCCGCGGCGTCGTCGGCCTCGTCGCCGCCGTCCTTGCGCCGCATCAGGACCAGCACCATGGTGCCGACACCGGCGGCGACGAGCAGCCCACCCAGCAGGATGATCAGCCACGGCATTCCGCCGGAGTCCTCGTTGCTGGCGTTGGTCGCCGCGGCCGGCGTCGCCTCGTCGGTCGCCTCGGGCGTCTCCTCGGCAGGCTCGTCGGTGGGGAGCGCCTCCTCGCTGACCGAGGGGGTGGGGCTCGGGGTCGTCTCGACCTTGACCGCCAGGGCGATGCGCTGGCCATTGATGCTCTGCCCGGCGGACGCGTCGAAGGTCTTGGTGGCGTAGACAGTGCCGACGCTGGCGCCCACGGCGAGCCGCCCGGGCGCGATCGGCTTCTCGCTGCTGCCGTTGAAACGGAAGTTGCCGCCGTCGTCGCTGATCGTGTCGATCTTCTTGCCGGCGCCGTCCTGGAGCATGACCACGGCGTTCGGCACGGCCTTGCCGTTCGCCTGGGCGACCACCTTGCCCGAGACGGACTTGACGGTCTGCACCTGGGCGGGCTCGGTCGGCTGCGCCTTGCCCTTGACCCGGAGCTGGAAGGAGGCGGTCTTCCCGGCCCCGGACTTGTCGCCCTCGACCGCGACCGTCACGGTGACGTTCGCGTCGCCGGCGTTGTCGTTGGCCCTGAGGCGCAGCAGTCGGAGTTGCGGCCGGCCGCCGGGGATCTCTCCGCAGCCACCGCAGGTCACGCCGCCCGGCAGGCCGGCGAGGCTGATCTGGACCTTCTCGTCGTCCTCGCCGGGGGTCACCTGCGCGGTCACGACGGCGTCGCTGCCGGCGCTGACGTTGACCGAGCCGGGCGACACGCTGACGTCCGCGGCCATGGCTGGTGTGGCGGGGGCGGCGAGCAGAGCGCCGAGAGCCAGCGCCACGACCACACCGGCCCGCTGCTTCCAGGCACATCGGTGTGTTGACACGTCCACCGCCTTCCGGGACTGACTTTCCTCTGTCCGGCGGGGCGCCGGGCCGGGGGGATCATCACGGTACGAATACGCCGTCGGCAACTATGCCTTGTCTGACCGGATCAGCGCGACCCAGGGCCAGCGTCGGGCGCGGCGTGCTGAAGCCGTATCGTCCCGTCGTGTCCTCTCCGCACATTAAGTCCGCCGCGGTTACGGCGGCGTTGTCGGCGCTCGACGAGGGGCGTACGCCCGAACGGCCGGTCCTCCGGGAGGCGGTCCGTGCCCTGTTGGCTGTCCTCGCGGAGCGCGCCCCCGGCCGATCGGTGGAGGTGCGCGTCCCACCTTACGGTGCAGTTCAGTGCGTTCCGGGTCCCCGACACACCCGCGGCACCCCGCCGAACGTCGTGGAGATGGAGCCCGCGACGTGGCTGGCGGTGGCCACCGGACGGCTCGGCTGGGCCGACGCGATCACCCAGGGTCGCGTACGGGTAAGCGGAATCCGAGCGGATCTCTCGACGTACCTGCCGCTCTAGCTGCGGTGATGCGGATAGATCAGTGACGCGGCGGAGCCAGATCGTGACTATCTGTATCGACACCGATTCGCGTACACTGTCAGGCGACGACAGTGGTCCCGGCCGAGGGAGTGCGGATCCGCCCCCGCGTGATTCCGCAAGGCCGGTCCAGACCAGCATGAGGGAGCGCAGGTGCCCCGAGGCGACGGCCGGCTGAGCCACGACCTTGACCCCCAACGACCCGGCCCCCAGGACGCGTGCGGCGTCTTCGGCGTCTGGGCGCCCGGGGAAGAGGTCGCCAATCTCACCTACTTCGGGCTCTACGCCCTGCAGCACCGGGGTCAGGAGGCCGCGGGCATCGCGGTCAGCGACGGCTCCGGCGTGGTGGTCTACAAGGATCTCGGCCTGGTCTCCCAGGTCTTCGACGAGCCGACCCTGGCGAGCCTGCGCGGGCACCTGGCGATCGGGCACGCCCGTTACTCCACCACCGGCGGCTCGACCTGGGAGAACGCCCAGCCGACCATCCGGTCCACCACGGCGGGCACCACGATCGCGCTGGCGCACAACGGCAACCTGGTCAACACCGCCGAGCTCCAGCGCGACGTCGCCCAGCGGGGGCTGACCGCCGACGGCTCGACCAACGACACCTCGCTGGTGACCATGCTGCTGGCCAGCCGCCCGGACCTGTCGGTCGAGGCGGCGGCGCTGGAGGTGCTGCCGCAGCTACGCGGCGCGTTCAGCTTCGTGTTCATGGACGAGTCGACCCTCTACGCGGCCCGCGACCCGCACGGCGTACGCCCGCTGGTGCTGGGCCGGCTGGAGCGCGGCTGGGTGGTGGCCAGCGAGACGGCCGCGCTGGACATCGTGGGCGCGAGCGTGGTCCGCGAGGTCGAGCCCGGCGAGCTGATCGCGATCGACGAGGACGGGCTGCGTTCGAGCCGGTTCGCCGCGCCGGAGCCCAAGGGCTGCCTCTTCGAGTACGTCTACATCGCCCGGCCGGACGCCACCATCGCCGGCCGCAACGTGCACTCCGCCCGGGTGCAGATCGGTCGCCAGCTCGCCAAGGAGCACCCGGTCGAGGCCGACCTGGTCATCCCGGTGCCGGAGTCGGGCACCCCGGCCGCGATCGGCTACGCCGAGCAGTCCGGGATCACCTACGGCGCCGGCCTGATGAAGAACACGTACGTCGGGCGCACCTTCATCCAGCCGTCGCAGACCCTGCGTCAGCTCGGCATCCGGCTCAAGCTCAACCCGCTGCGGGCCAACGTGCGGGGCAAGCGGCTGGTCGTGGTCGACGACTCGATCGTGCGCGGCAACACCCAGCGGGCGATCGTGCGGATGCTGCGCGAGGCCGGCGCGCTGGAGGTGCACGTACGCATCTCCTCGCCGCCGGTCAGCTGGCCGTGCTTCTACGGCATCGACTTCGCCACCCGGGCCGAGCTGCTGGCCAACGGGCTGGACAACGACGGCATCCGGCGCTCCATCGGTGCGGACACGCTCGGCTACGTGTCGCTGCCGGGGCTGATCGCCGCCACCGAGCAGCCGAAGACCCGGCTGTGCCGCGCGTGCTTCGACGGGGAATACCCGATCGAGCTCCCCGCCGGCAACCTGATCGGCAAGCACGTGCTCGAAGGGGTGGGCCGACGGGTCGCCGCGGAGGCGTCCGACACCCCGGAGCACACCGCCCCGCTCGTCGCCACTCCGGGCGGCGTGACCACACACCGCCCGTAGCACCACCCGGCACGGGCCGGTCACCGCCGGCGCGGCGCCAGAACCAAAGGGGAGAACCGTGACGCACGTGTCCGAGCGCAGCGGCGCAGGAAGCAGCCCGACCGGCGCCGGCGGTGACCGCCAGCCCTGGACGGCCGGCGCCGGCCGTCAAGCGCGCAAACGCTCGGTCTCGTACGCGGACGCCGGGGTCTCGATCGAGGCGGGTGACCGCGCGGTCGAGCTGTTGAAGTCGAAGGTGAAGCAGACCCGGCGTCCCGAGGTGATGGGTGACCTGGGTGGCTTCGCCGGCCTGTTCCGGCTGGACACGAAGAAATACAAGAGCCCGATCCTGGCGTCCTCCACCGATGGCGTCGGCACCAAGCTGGTGATCGCGCAGCAGATGGACATCCACGACACGGTCGGCATCGACCTGGTCGCGATGGTCGTCGACGACCTGGTGGCCTGCGGCGCGGAGCCGCTCTTCCTGCTCGACTACATCGCCACCGGCGAGGTCGTGCCGGACCGGGTCGCCGAGATCGGCGCGGGGATCGCCGACGGCTGCCGGTACGCCGGCTGCGCCCTGCTGGGCGGCGAGACCGCCGAGCACCCGGGCGTGCTGCGCCCGGACGAGTACGACATCTCCGCCACCGGCGTCGGCGTGGTGGAGGAGAGCGACATCCTCAGCCCGGACCGGGTCGAGGTGGGCGACGTCGTCATCGCGATGCGCTCCTCCGGCCTGCACTCCAACGGCTACTCCCTGGTGCGGCACGTGTTGCTGGGCGCCGGCCGGATGCGGCTCGACGTGGTGATCGACGACTTCGGCCGGCAGCGCACCCTCGGCGAGGAACTGCTCACCCCGACGAAGATCTACGCGCAGGACTGCCTGAAGCTGATCGCCGAGGCCGAGGTGCGCTCCATCGCCCACGTGACCGGCGGCGGCATCCCCGGCAACCTGGTCCGGGTGCTTCCCGAGCACGTCGACGCGGTGGTCAACCGGTCCACCTGGAAGCCGCAGCCGATCTTCGACCTGATCCAGTCCAAGGGGCGGATCGAGGACCCGGAGATGGAGGCGACCTTCAACATGGGCGTCGGCATGTTCGCGATCGTCTCCGCCGAGGACGCGGACCGGGCACTGGCCACCCTGACGGGCCGGGGCGTCGAGGCCTGGCAGGCCGGCGAGATCATCGAGGGCTCCGGGCACGTGCAGATGGTCGGCCAGCACACCCGGGGCTGATCGTACCCCCGGTGATCGTACGGGCACCTGATCAGGGCTTCACCCGAGTGGCCGTCGCCGCCTAGCCTGAGGGCACCCTCAAAGCTGTCGGGGCGACCCGCCCGGGTTCCCCGGCAGCCCTTCAGGTGAGGAGGGCAATGGCTGCTCGGGGACGCTCGTTCAGTGGGATGCGCGGCCTGGCCGCCGTCCCCTCGTACGTGGTCATGCAGCCCACCACCCTGTGCAACCTGGATTGCGCCTACTGCTACCTGCCGTCGCGGGCGCTGGACCGGCGGATGCCGGTGCCGGTGGCCGAGGCGGTGGCCGAGTCGGTCAACCCGTGGGCGGCGGCGGGGCGTTTCTCGGTGGTGTGGCACGGCGGCGAGCCGCTGGCGGCCGGCCGGGAGCACCTGGCCGCGCTGCTCGCGCCCTTCGGGCCGGGCGTGGAGCACCACGTCCAGACGAACGCGACGTTGATCGACGACGCCTGGTGCGCGTTCTTCGTCGAGCACGGGGTGCGGGTGAGCGTGAGCGTCGACGGCCCGCGGGAGCGCAACGGCGACCGGGTCACCCGGGGCGGCGGGCCGGCGTACGACCGGATCGTGCGCGGGGTGGCGGCGCTGCGCCGGCACGGCCTGCCGTTCTCGGCGCTGGCGGTGGTGGCGCGGCCCGGACCGGGCCTGGCCGCCGAGTTGTACGACTACTTCCTCGACCTCGGCTGCGACGTGCTCGGTGTCAACATCGAGGAGACCGAGGGGGTCAACCTCCGCGACAACTCCCACGACGCCCGCCTGGTGACCGCCTTCTGGGCGGAGTTGGTGGCGGCCTGGCGCCGGCAGCCGCGGATCCACCTGCGCGAGGTCGAGTGGTCGCTGCGGTACGCCGCCGCGGTGCTGGACGGCAGCGCCGACGACCTGCTCCCGCGGCGGCTTGACCCGATCCCGACCGTCGCCCATGACGGCTCGGTGACGGTGCTCTCGCCCGAGCTGGCCGGTTTCACCGATGCCCGGTACGGCGATTTCAGCAGCGGCAACGTGCTGGCCGCCCCGCTGGCCGAGATCCTGGCCAACGCGGGTCGGACGCCCTGGGTCGGCGAGTTCCTCGCCGGTGTCGAGGCGTGCCGTTCGTCCTGCCCCTATTTCGGGTTCTGCGGCGGCGGCCACGCGGCCAACCGCTACTTCGAGCTGGGGCGTTTCGACGGTACGCAGACCGCGCACTGCCGCAACAGCAAGATCCACTTACTGGAGGGAGTGTTGGAGCATGCCCGAGACCACCAGTGACCGGCGGCCCGACCGGAGCGCGGGCGCCCCTGACGAGGTCGCCGATCGGGTGCGGCAAGCCGCACCGGGACTCACCACACTCCTGCGCGAGGCCGAGGCCGCGCGCCGGCTACGGGCGGAGGTGGCGGGCGGCGACGGCGCCAACGCGGTCTGCGCCTGGAACCACTTCGAGAACATCCCGACGTTCTACAACTGGAACAACCGGCCCCGCTGAGAAAGAACGCGATCAGGGGCCTGCCGGGCCGGCCGGCGGATTCACCGGCGGGTGCAGGTCCCTGATCGCGTTCCAGGCGCTGCTTCGATGGGCACATGCGTGAGCACGCGGGCCGTGACCGCGTGCTCGTGCTTGCTATCGGAGGTCAGCGGGTCGGACGTACCCAGGGATCCGGGTCTTCGTCCGCATGATCCTCATCGTCGTCGTCGACATACTCTTTGTAGTCGTCGTCGAAGTTGTGCTCAGACTTACCAGCACTCGCCAGTTCGCGCTGCAAGGCGGTGAGGTCGGTGTTCGGGGAGTGGTACTTCAACTCCCGGGCCACCTTCGTCTGCTTGGCCTTAGCACGGCCGCGCCCCATGGCTCGACCCCCTCGCACAGAATGCGGGGCAGCCCGAAGGCGGGCCCCGATGACGTCAGGCATCTCTCGTGGCTCTTACGGTACATGGGGATGCCAGCGTTCGGCACCTCGGGTTACCGCCGACCGGCGCCGCGCGTCGCGGTGACCCGACCGTCACCGATTGTACCCGGTAAGGGGTGGTGGCGGGACCGGCCGTGACACCGGGCGAAGCCGTGCGAAACGAGCCTAACGGGATGCGCCGTGCGCCGGGGTCGGGGGCCCAACCTCCACCCCGCCCCGGCGTCGCGCTCAGCGCAGATGGATGGTGCGCAGCCGCCCGACGTCGGCCATCCGCCGCTCCGCCAGCCGGTCCGCCGCCACCGCCGGCGGCACGCCCTCGGCGTCCGCCAGCCGCAGGATCTCCCGGGTGGTGTCGTAGATCCGGGTCGCCCGCAGCTTGGCCCGCTCGAAGTTGAAGCCCTGGATCTCGTCCGCCACCTGGATCACGCCGCCGGCGTTGACCACGTAGTCCGGGGCGTAGAGGACGCCCCGGTCGGCGAGGAGCTTCTCGATGCCGCCGTGCGCGAGCTGGTTGTTGGCCGCGCCCACGACCACCTTCGCGCGCAGCGCCGGCACCGTGTCGTCGTTGAGCGCGCCGCCCAGCGCGCACGGCGCGTACACGTCGATGTCGGCGGCCACCAGCGCGGTGGCGTCGTCGACGAGCGCGACCTGCGGGTGCGCGGTGCGCGCCCAGTCCAGGGTCTTCGGGTTGACGTCGGTCGCCACCACCTCGGCGCCGTCGTCGATCAGGTGCCCGACGAGGTGCTTGCCCACCTTGCCCAGGCCGGCCACGCCGACCCGCCGGCCGGCGAGGGTCGGTGCGCCCCAGACGTGCTCGGCCGCGGCCCGCATGCCCTGGAACACGCCCCAGGCGGTGAGGACCGAGGAGTCGCCCGCGCCGCCGTGCTCGACGCTGCGGCCGGTGACGTACGAGGTCTCGCGGGCGATCACGTCCATGTCGGCGACGTAGGTGCCGACGTCGCAGGCGGTGTAGTAGCGCCCGGCGAGGGACTCCACGAAGCGGCCGTACGCGCGCAGCAGCGCCTCGCTCTTGATCCGCTCGGGGTCACCCCAGATGACCGCCTTGCCGCCGCCCAGGTCCAGCCCGGCCAGGGCGTTCTTGTAGGCCATGCCCCGGGAGAGGTCCAGCACGTCGGCGAGGGCGTCCTCCTCCGTGGCGTACGGGTAGAACCGGGTCCCACCCAGCGCGGGGCCGAGCGCCGTGGAGTAGATGCCGATGATCGCCTTGAGGCCGGACTGCTTGTCCTGGCAGAACACGACCTGTTCGTGACCGCTGGACCCAGCGTCGTCGTTGGTGGCGAATACGCCCATGACTCGCTCCTGTTGTGGGGTGCGCCCTTGTGGGGCGCCGACCTGTGGACGCCGGCGGGATGGTGCCGGTGCCGCTGAGCCTAGTATCGGCCCCGACGCCGCCCGGCCGCTCACGGCGCACGCGATCGCGCCGCCGACGACGGTCGAGTTCCAATTCGTGGGAGGATCGCGCCGTGCCGTCGCTCTTCGCTTCATACCTGCGCGTGTACGAGCCGCTGACCGCCTTCGACCGGGACCGCCAGTCGTACTGGCGGCGCTACGTCGAGCAGGGGCGTGCGGTGGCACCGGTGGAGGGGCCGGGCCGGCAACGGACGTCGGTGCTGGAGGCGCTCGGCGCCGGCTGGACCAGGCTGCCCGACCTGCCGGACGAGGCGTACGTCCTGGAGACCGACGAGAGCCTGCTGGTGTGCCCGTGGAACCTGCGCATCCGGGTGGCCGAGGCGGCGCTGAGCGCGCGCGACGGGGTGCCGCCGGTGCTTGCCGACGCCTTCGTCCCGCCGGTGCTGGCCGGGCAGGCGAAGGCCGTGGTCGAGGACTGGCGCAGCGGGGCCCGGGTGCTGGAGCACGGGGTGCCGCGGGTGCACGAGCAGATCGCCACGTGGGGCGTGCCGCTGCGCTGGTTCGTGCTCTTCGACGCGGAGGAGCGCCACCACGTGACGCATCCGCAGCGGCGGGCTCTGCGCTACCGCACGGAGATCTCCAAGGCGCGGCGCCGCTGCGCCCTGGCCCTGGCGGTGCTGCGCAAGTCGATCGGCGACGCGCCGATCACCGAGGCCGTCGAGGAGGCCGCCCGCTGGCTGGAGGAGTTCCACCCGCGGTCGATGGTGGAGCTGGACTACGGCGGCCTGGTGGACCTGCTCTCGGACGAGACGCTGGCCGCCGACGACTCGCCCGGGTTGGTGGCGAAAGGGCTCGCCGGCCTCTCCGAGGGCGAGGCGGAGGAGGCCTCGGCGGCGTACGACCGGCTGGTCGCGCGCTGGCGCGCCGTGCAGCTACTGGAACGGTGCAACTGAGGCCAAAACGGCCCAGGAAGCGCTCCCAACTCGAAGCGTGCTCGTAGTTGGCGCATCACGAACCGTGATCATGAGTCCGAATAAGGTACTTTCTGCCGTGTAAAAGTCGCATAAATCGGGCATGGTTCATCCGTCCGTCTAGGGACCTCCGGCCGTTCGGCCCATGTCGGACATCGGGGACTAGCCGGACCATGGGAGACGCGTCGACCGGCGGGACCCCGGCCGATGTCTATAAACGTGGAGGAGTGACCGATGGCATCGCGAACGCACGAACCAGAGCCGCTACTCACGCCGGCCGAGGTGGCGTCGATGTTCCGTGTCGACCCGAAGACGGTGACCCGGTGGGCCAAGGCGGGCAAGCTCAGCGCCATCCGCACCCTGGGTGGCCACCGTCGATACCGCGAGTCGGAGGTCAGGGCTCTGCTGCAAGGGCAGATTCCCCAGCAGCGTCAGGGGGACTGACCACCGGCGGTCGGAAGAAGTGGACGGAGGGCGGCGGACCTGTTCCGCCGCCCTCCGTCATGTCCGGACCCGTGCGCGCGGGTCAGGCGTCGGTCGGCCGCCCGTCCGTCAGGACGACCCGGATGCCGATCGTGCCGCCCTCGCCGCGACGCAGGCGGCTGGCGAGCAGGCTGAGCCGCCCGAACAGCCGGTACTTCCGCTTGATCAGATCGCGTACCCGCCGGGTCTCGGCCGGATCGCAGAGGGTCGCGTGGGCGGGGACCGCCTCGCCGTGCGGCCGGCCCCGCACGTCGCAGGGCGCCACGGTGACCTCGCCGCTGCGCCGGATCCGCTTCACCTTGCCGGCGTCCGCCGCCGACCAGACCGCCAGCGCGTCACCGTCGCGCACCGTCCAGACCGGGGTGGGCACCGCCCGCCCGTCCTTGCGGAACGTCGTCAGCAGGACGTACTTCTCCGCGCCAAGGCGGTCCAGGGTGGTCACCCCGCAAGGATACGGGCGGCGCGGACGACCGACCGGACGGATAGCGTGAAGCGATGACGGCACAGCCACAGATCGGCGACGTGTTCGGGGAGATGCTGCGCGACGCGTACGCCGTGGCCACCGGCGTCGGCCCCCGGCCGCTGGCGGGCGGACGGCTGCCGCGACCCGTCATCGAGATCATCGAACGCGACGACGGGCTCATCAACGGCGCACCCGCCGCGCACTACCTGGACCCGCCGGCGCAGTGGCAGCCGTACGACCACCGGGCCGTGGACCGGGTCCGGGGCGCCACCCTGGACGTCGGGGTCGGCGCCGGCCGGATCGCGCTGCTGCTCCAGGAACGGGACGTGCCCGTCACCGGGCTGGACACCTCGGCCGGGGCGCTGGCCGTGTGCCGCCGCCGGGGCGTACGCGACCTGGTGCACGCCACTGTCGACGCGCACGTCGCCGACGGCCACCGCTACGACACGTTCCTGCTGCTCGGCAACAACGTCGGCCTGCTGGAGGGGCGGGAGAGGGCACCGGCCCTGCTGGCCGCGCTCGCCGCGCTGGCCCGGCCGGGGGCCCAGATCATCGCCCAGGGCACCGACCCGTACGGCACCCGGGACCCGGTGCACACGGGTTACCACGAGCGCAACCGACGCCGGGGACGGTTGGGCGGGCAGCTCCGGCTCCGACTGCGCTACCGCGAGCTGGGCACCGAGTGGTTCGACTACCTGGTCTGCTCCCCGGACGAACTCGCCGAACTGGTCCGGGGCAGCGGCTGGCGACTGACCGACGTGGACGACGCCGACGCGCCGTACTATCTCGCCACCCTGCGCCTGGCCGCCTGACGCGACGCGGGTGCGACGCCGCTGGCCCGCCGGGGCGCGGCGGGCGGCGGCGAAAGCGCCGGCCCGGGTTCCCGCCGGTGCGGTGACCCGGGCCGGGGCCCTCAGACCTGGACGGTCGGGGGAAGCTGCTCGGGCGGCAGGCCGCCGTCGCCGTCGACCACCTCGTCCGGGGTGCCGTCCTCGTCGAGGTCGACCATGGTGATGTCCACCTTGCCGTCCCCGTTGGTGTCGAACTGGAACAGGTCGGGCTTGCCGTCTCCGTCGGTGTCGGCCACCCAGACGTCGGTGCGGCCGTCGTTGTTCGTGTCGGCGCGCAGCAGGTCGACCCGCTCGTCGCCACGGGTCTCCACGGTCTCCGCCGCTGCCGTGGTGTGCGCGGTCTCCGGTGCCTGGCTCATCTGGCCCGTCCTTCCCTCGGTTGTGCCCGTGGTACCCGATCCGCCGTGCCCCCACGCCTACCGGGGGGAACGGCCCTGCATAGGGTCGGCCCCATGAGCGAGTGGAACGGGCGGCGGGACACGGACCAGCACCGTACCGCCACCGGAGACTGGGAGGCGTCATGAGCGACCGCTTTGTCGTCGTCGGGGCCGGCACGATGGGTCTCGGCATCGCGTACGTGGCAGCCGGGGCCGGATACGCCGTCGAACTGGTCGAAGTGGACCGGGACCGCGGCGCGGCGGCCCTGGACCGGCTCGGCGAGCTGTGGGACCGGGCGGTGACGCGCGGCAAGCTCAGCGCCCACCAGGCCGACACGAACCGGCAGCGGGTGGCGCTGCGGGCGGGGCTCGCCGAGGTCGCCGGGGAACCGGCCGTGGTGGTGGAGGCCGTACCGGAGCGGCCGGAGCTGAAGCGGGCGGTGCTGCGCGAGGCCGAGGCGTTGCGGCCGGCGCTGCTGGGCAGCAACACCTCCAGCATCCCGATCGCGGCGCTGGCCGAAGGGCTGGCGCGGCCCGAACGCTTCGTCGGGCTGCACTTCTTCAACCCGGTCTGGGCGATGGCCCTGCTGGAGGTCGTGGTCGGCCCGGCCACCGCCGAGGAGACCACCGCCGAGGCCGTCGCGCTCGCCGGCCGGCTGGGCAAGGACCCCGTCGTCGTACGCGACCTGCCGGGCTTCGCCACCTCCCGGCTCGGGGTCACCCTCGGGTTGGAGGCGATCCGGATGGTCGCGGACGGGGTGGCCAGCCCCGCCGACATCGACAAGGCGATGGTGCTCGGCTACCGGCACCCGGTCGGCCCGCTGGAACTGACCGACCTCGTGGGGCTGGACGTGCGGCTGGACATCGCGCGCACCCTCCAGGCCGCCTACGGTGACCGGTTCGCGCCGCCGCCGCTGCTGGTGGAGATGGTGGGCGCCGGCCACCTGGGCAAGAAGTCCGGTCAGGGCTTCTACCGCTGGGAAGGCGGCGTCCGCTCATGAGCGGGCTGCGGGTCGAGGAGCACCCGGACCGGCTCGTGGTGACGCTGGACCGGCCGGAGAAACGCAACGCCATCGACGCCGACCTGATCGCCGAGCTGCACCAGGTCTGCGCCGAGCTGGAGGCGCGGCCCCGGCTGCTGCTGCTCACCGGCGGCACCGAGGGCATCTTCGCCGGTGGGGCCGACATCGGCCAGTTGCGCGAGCGGGGCCGGCTGGACGCGCTCGCAGCCATCAACTCGGCGGCCTTCGCCCGGATCCGGGCCCTGCCGATGCCGACCGTGGCTGCGGTGGACGGCCCCGCCCTGGGTGGGGGCGCGGAGCTGGCGTACGCCTGCGATCTGCGGGTCTGCACGGCGCGGGCGGTGTTCGGCCAGCCGGAGGTGCGGCTGGGGATCCTGGCCGGGGCCGGCGCGACCCACCGGCTGCCGGCGCTGATCGGGGAGGCCCGGGCCAAGGAACTGCTCTTCACGGGCCGCCGGGTGGATGCCGAGGAGGCGCTGCGGATCGGCCTGGTCAACCGGGTGGTGGCCGAACCCGTCGAGTTGCTGCCCACCGCGAACGGCCTGCTCGACGAGATGGCGAAGGGGTCGGCGTTGGCGCTGCGGCTGACCAAGCTGGCGGTCGACGCGCCGGCCGCCGCGCATCCGCAGCTCGACCTGGTCAGCCAGGCGGTGCTCTTCGAGGACGAGGAGAAGCACCGGCGGATGACGGAGTTCCTCCAGCGGCGAAGCTCCCGCTGAGCCGCCGGACGACGACGGCCGCACCGGTCACCGGTGCGGCCGCGTGTCGGCGGGAGGTGGGTCAGCGTCGGGTCTGCACCCCGGCGTCGGCGAGGGCACGGATGACCTGCGCGGACTCGGCGAAGCCGATGATCAGCACGGCCTCCGCACCGAACTCCTTGATCTCCTTCGCGCCGGCGGTGAAGTCCACCGGGTCGGCCTTGGCGTCGGCCGGCGGGGCGTAGGTCAGCAGCTTGAGCCGGTCGCCGCTGATGCCGGCGCGTTCCAGCTCGGCCCGGACGGCGCCCTGCAGGCCTTTGCCGTAGGAGTCCTCGCGGGCCACGATGGCGATCTTCTGCGACCCGTCCCGGAGGATCACGTCGGCCAGCGCGCGGCCCTGGAGGCTGTCCGGCGGGGCGGTGCGGAAATAGAGGCCGTTGTCGTCCAGTTCGGTCAGGCTGGCGTCGGTGTTCGACGGGGCGAACAGCACCTTTCCGGCCGCCACCACGTCGGGCAGCACCTCGCGGGAGATACCGGAGGCGCCCGCGCCGATGATGACGTGGACCTTGCGCGCGACGTGCCGGGCCACCGTGGCCTTGGCGATCGCCGGGTTGGTGCCGTCGTCACCGTCGATCCAGACCACCGGCTTGCCGAGCACCCCGCCCGCCGCGTTGACCTCCCTGAGCGCCAGCTTGGTGCCGGCGGAGATCGGCGGGTACGCGAGGGCCAGGTCGCCGGTCTGCGGCAGCAGGCCGCCGATGACCAGGGGGGCGTCGCTGCTGCCGGCGTCGCCCTGCTTCCTCGCCTTCGGCGGGGCCTTCGTGCTCGCCGTCGACTCGTCCCCCGCCCCGACGAACTCCGTCTTGCCGTCGTTGAGCTGCTGCCCGTCGAAGTGCAAGGTCGCGTAGCTGGCGGTGGAGGGCTCGCCGGTGTCGGTGAAACCCGCTCTGGTCAGCGAGACGCTGCGGTATTCCACGTCCTGGCCGGCCCGGGCCAGGCTCAGGCACTTCGCCGCGGTCTCGCAGCGCTGCCCGCCGTTGGTGACCCCGACGATCTGGGCCGCGATGGCGGCCGGGTCCGTGGTGCCCGCGAGCTGGGCGGCGATCGCGCTGATGGCCACCGCGTCGTACGCCTCGGCGGCGTAGAGGAAGTCGGCCAGCTCCGGGTCGACGGAGCGGAGCCGGTTCTTGAACGTCTCCGGCAGGGGGGTGAGGGGCGTGGTGCCCTTCATCCCGTCGACCAGGCCGGCACGGTCCTTCAGCTCGGCGGGGTACGAGTTCAGCATGGTGCCGTCGGTACCGTAGAGGTGCACCTGTCGGGTGGCCGCCTCCTCGGGCTCGTCGTTCCCGCAGGCGCTCGTGGCGAGCAGGAACGTCGCGCAGGCAGCCAGGGTGGCCGCCCGCGACGCGCGTGATCTGAGCATGGTCGTCCTTCCTCCGGCGAAGGTCCGCTGCGCACATTAGCGTGCCGGGCTGGGCGGCGGGACCACGGTGGCCGCTCGATTCCGCAGCCCGTCCGCGCTGACCACGAAACGGCATCACCGGGTCGACGGCTTGACGCTCCCCCGTACCGTGCTCTGCGTGACGGACTCATCGCAGCAGACGTTCGACGACGCGACCGCCGTGCTCCGCTCGGCGCTGGCCGGGGACGGCGACGCGGTGACGGGGGCCTTCGACACGGTCGTCGACCGGTCGGGACTGGCCGGAGCGTACGGCGTGGCCTGGTGTCTCGCCGCGACGATGGTCGGTGATCCGGCTCCCCCGGGCACGTGCGCCCTGGATTTCCCCGGCATCGACGAGGCGGGCTACGACACCCGCTGGGTGGCCCGTTTCGTCAGCGCGTACGCCAACGCCGACGTCGACACCGGCGAGGCACTGTTCGGGGCGGCGGCGGCCGACGGGCTGCTGCCGGAGTGCCTGCTCACCCTCGCCGGTTCGACGGTGGCGACGCTGCGCAGCCGGGCCGGCTGACCGCCCCTACGCCCGCCGGGCGCGGGTGGACGTGAGGTCATCGTGGCGTGACAGGCTGACGGGCATGTCCGACGCCATGCTCAGCAAGGTGCGCAAGCTGCTGGCCCAGGCCGAGGACCCGGCCTGCACCCCCGCCGAGTCGGCCGCCTTCACCGCCAAGGCGACCGAGTTGATCGCCCGTTACGGCGTGGACCGGGCGCTGCTGGCCGCCCGGGACCCGGCAACCGACCCGGTGGGCGACCGGGTGGTCGAGGTCGTCGCCCCGTACGCCCGGGACAAGGCCGGCCTGCTGGCCGCCGTCGCCGATCCGCTGCGCTGTCGCTGCGTCCGCCGCCGGGCGGGCGCCGGCTTCGCCATGCACCTCTTCGGCTTCGCCAGCGACCTGGAACGGGTGGAGTTGCTCTTCACGTCGCTGCTGGTGCAGGCGGCGCACGGGCTGGCCGGCGCCGGGGTGCCGGTCGGGGCGCACGTCGCCGCCTTCCGGCGCTCCTGGCTGGCCGGCTTCGCCCAGGTGGTCGGGGGGCGACTGCGGGCGGCGGAGGCCGGGGCGGTCGCCGAGGCGGGCGCCCCGTCGGTGGCGCTGGTCCTGGCCGACCGGTCGGACCGGGTCCGGCACCGCGTCACGGAGGTGTACCCGCGGTTGCGTACCGCCGCGCCGCGTCGGCTGGCCGGCGGGGGGTTCGGCTCGGGTGCCGAGGCGGGCCACCGCGCCGACCTCGGCGGTCGGGGTGTCACCACCACGACGGGCGTACGCCCCGGCATCGACCGTTGAGGGCCGGTCAGCCGGCGTCGCGGTCGGAGACCCTGGCGGCGTAGCGGGTGAGCAGTTCCTGCCAGCCGGCTGTCAGCGCCTGGCGGTAGCCCTCCGCGGCTTCGCCGTGCCGGTCGAAGTGCCGGTGCTCGACCGCCACCCTGGTGCGTTCCGGCCCGTCCGCCTGGAAGAGCACCTCCACCTCGCTCGCCTGCGCGGGATCCGGCACCGGTGCCCGGTCCGCCCCGATCTGCCAGGTGAAGACCAGCCGCTCGGGGGGCTCCCAGGTCAGCACCCGCCCCCAGTCACAGCGGAAACCGTGCGGGCCGATCTCATAGAGCATGCCGCCGGCGTGTGGCTCCATCCCCAGGTCGACGAGCTGCTCCGGCCCGGACCAGGTGTATTCCACCACCCACCACTGCGCCAGGGCGCCGGTGAACACGTCGAACGCCCGCTGCGCGGAGGCGGGGACGAGGAGGACGCTGCGCAACGAGAATTGTTCGGACTCCTGCCGGAAGCCGGCCGAGTCGGTCATCCCCTGTCCCATGGGTCCGGACCATACCGGCTGGTGCCCGGCTGCGCAGCTTCCGTCGCGCGCTGCGGAAACCTCCTCCCGCGCGTCCTCGGCGGCGTCCCGGCCGGAGCCGACGCGCCGCACCGCGCCGGGATGATTCGGGGGATAGCGGGTACCCGCGCCGGACGGTCCCGGCCGGCCGGCCGGAGGATGCGGAGCGGGGATCATGAGCGAGAACGCGCGGCAACAGGACCCGGACCGGGCGGGCGGTCGATCGAACCGGCGCGACGGGGAGGCGGAGCCCGCCCGTCGGGACAGGGAAGCTGCGGCTGCCCACCGGGGTGGGGAGGCCGAACCGGACGTCCTGCTCGACATTCCGCAGGTGTCGGTCGATTCGATCCGGCTCGCCGTGAACGGGCTGGACGCCGACGTCTCCCTGCGGGCCCGGGTGGCCAACCTCGTCCAGCTCGATGCCGGGGTCCGGGTGCACCTGGAGGGCGTCGACCTGGACCTCGCCGGCGTGCGCGCCGAGGCGCTGCTCAAGGTGCGGCTGGAGAAGGTGGTGGAGATCCTCGACCGGGCGTTGAGCACCATCGACCGCAACCCGCAGGTCATCCATGCGCTGTCGCGTACGGCGCCGGCCTGGCTCGACGACGTGAACCGGGTGGCGCAGCAGGTGGCCGGCCCGGTCGGGCCGCCCACCGGCGCGGCGCAGTGGGTCGGCGGCCCGGTGGGGCAGCGCGCGGACGCGGTGGAGCGCAGCGGCGGCGCGACCGACGACCTCGGCCAGCAGGTTGGCGCGATCGGCGCGGTCGCGGACCAGCCCCGGCGGGAGCCGGCGGGTCCCGGACCGGGCCGGAGCCCCGGGGTCGGGCGCGCCTCGGAGGCCCAGGCCGGGCGGGGCGGGGAGGCCCAGGCCGGGGCCGGGCGGGCCCACGGGGGCGGTGGCCTCGCCAGCGGGTCGGGCGGCGGTGGCGAACAGGGCCGGGCGCAGCGCGCCCGCGAACAGGCGGGCGCCGGGCCGGCGGGGCGCGACCGGGCCGAGCACGAGGCGTCCCGCCGGGAGCCGGACGCGGGCGCCACGGAACGGGAGCCCGGCCGGGGCACCCCGGAATCCGGCGGTCAGCGGCCGGGCGGTGGAGCGGAGGGCGGTCAGCGGTCCGGCGGTGAGGCAGCGGGCGGTCAGCGGCCGGGCGGTGACGTGGAGGGCGGTCAGCGGCCGGGGCGTCGGGAACAGGGCGCGCAGCGGCCGGGTGGCGAGCGGGTCGGCGGGCCCGGGGGCAGCGGTGGGCCCGGTGCGGGCGGCGGGGATCGTGGCGCTGCCGCGTCGGAGGGCGGGCAACGCCAGCCGTCGGACGCGCCGGCCGACGGCGGCCCGGAGGGGCGGGACGATGGCACCGAGGGGACGCCGAGCGCGAGCCAGCTCGCCGAGCAGGCGGGCGAGACGCTGAAGCGGGCCGGGCGCAGCGTCTGGGAGGCGATCCAGGGTGGGGTGACCCAGTATCGGCAGGAGCGGCGCTGACCCCTTCGGCCCGAGCCGGCCCGACCACCGCCAGCTGCCCCACCGCCAGGTGAACCGGACTCAGCCGCCGATGTGCAGCAGCTCGCCGAGTTGCCGGAACGCCTCCGGGCGGACCCGGTACCAGACCCACGTCCCGCGCCGCTCGGAGTCGACCAGACCGGCCTCGCGCAGGACCTTGAGGTGGTGGGAGATGGTCGGCCCGGAGAGGTCGAACGCCGGGGTCAGGTCGCAGACGCAGATCTCCGGCACCGAGGCGATCATCGACATCAGCCGCAGCCGGACCGGTTCGCCCAGGGCCTTGAACATCGGCGCGACCACCGCCGCCTGACCGGCCTCCATCGGGCGGGCCGCGATCGGGGAGCAGCAGGCGACCGCGTCGAGGTCCACCACCGGCAGCGCTTGTTTCGACATTTCTCTAGGTTGACGGATAACGAAACAGGGTGCAAGAGTGGAGTCGCTACTTAGATATCCGTCTAGGTAAGGCGGGGTCGTTGCTCGCACCGTCCCCACCACCACATTCGCTGAACCCGCCAGGAGGGGAAGCATGTCCCGTGTCCAGCTCGCCCTGCGTGTCTCCGACCTCGAAGGCTCCGTCGCCTTCTACGCCAAGCTGTTCGGCGTCGAGCCGGCCAAGCGCCGCCCCGGCTACGCCAACTTCGCCGTCGAGAACCCGCCGCTGAAGCTCGTGCTCCTGGAGGGCGAGGCCGGCCAGCCCACCGTCATGGACCACCTCGGCGTCGAGGTGTCCAGCACCGACGAGGTCAACGCCGCCACCAGCCGGCTCGCCGACGCCGGCCTGATCACCCTGGAGGAGAACAGCACCGAGTGCTGCTACGCCCTCCAGGACAAGGTCTGGGTGCGCGGCCCCGGCAACGAGCCCTGGGAGGTCTACACCGTCAAGGGCGACTCCGACCAGCTTCAGAAGGTCACCGAGAGCGGCTGCTGCACCCCGGCGACCACGCAGCAGCCGGCCACCGAGGGGACTGCCGCAGTCTGCTGCTGACCGGTGGCTCGCGCGCCCGCTCCCGATTCAGGGGACGGGCGCGCCGGCCTGGCGACCACAGGGCTCGGGCACCGCCCATCGGGACGCCCTGCGCCTCTCAGCCTGGAGATCTCCAGGGCCCTTGAGGGACCTGCGGCTACGCGATGGCCCGCGACGAGTCGTTCCACCTGCCGGAAGATCACCGCTAAAGCGCACTGTGGCTGCCCTCCGGCAGGCGGGGTGGCAGCAGGTTGGGGCGTAGCGCATCAGTCAAGGATGGAGGGGGCGAGTTCGACGACTTGCAATGCGACGCATAGTGACCCGCCGAGAACTCCCAGGGTTGCCAGCGCGCGGCAGAAGAGCGGTGTGTCTGCGCGTAAGCCGAAAGGGCCGAACACAATGCCGGCGGCTCCCGCAATCGCCGGCCAGGATCAGCCACGGCCACACCGTGTTAGATGAGGCAGCTCCTGCATGCAGAAGCGCCGACCGGCGTTTCCGCTGATCGGCGCTTCAGTAGCCCGGCGAAAGGCTATGTGGCCAGGGGCGGGGTCGAACCGCCGACCTTCCGATTTTCAGTCGGACGCTCGTACCAACTGAGCTACCTGGCCGTGTTGCTCGGCTCATGCTACCCGCACGACGGGTGCTCCGCCGGGAGGGTCACATGCCCCGATACGCAGAATGCCGCGCGAGGCGCGGCATTCTGCGCTGGCGGTCCTGACGGGACTTGAACCCGCGACCTCCGCCTTGACAGGGCGGCGAGCACTCCAACTGCTCCACAGGACCTAGCTTTGTTGCCTCCGGCCGAAGCCGGACCGTGCCCCCAACGGGATTCGAACCCGTGCTACCGCCTTGAAAGGGCGGCGTCCTGGGCCGCTAGACGATGAGGGCGGCCCCGCCATCATTGCACACTCGCAACTTCAAGCGGACTTGCTCCCATCCGGCCCCGCCGGAGGCTTGGATAGCTTACGTGATGATCGGCCCCACGACCAAACCGGTGTGACCGATGGCCGCTCGGACCCACGAAACCGCAGGTCAGGGCCGTTATCGGGGTGGGGCGACGCCGTAGCGGCGCTTCAGGTCAGCGATCAGGTGCGGGCTGGCGGCCAGCGTGGCCGCCCGGTCGCCGCCCCCGTCGTGCAGCAGCACGACCGAACCGGGCCGGGCGGCGGCGCGTACCCGTTTGGTGATCGTCGCGGCGGTCGGCTTGCTCCAGTCCCGCGGGTCGACCTCCCAGTGCAGCGACCGCATGCCGAGCTGCCGGGCGACCGTCACCACCTCGCGCGTCCACCGGCCGCCCGGCTGCCGGTAGAACGGCACCTTCGCGCCCGGCACCGCCTCCCGGATCGCCTCGTTGGTGCGGTCGAGGTCCCGCCGGATCTCGGCGACCGGCCGCCGGGCGAGGTCCAGGTCGTGACGCCAGCTGTGGTTGCAGAGCTGGTGCCCCTCCCGCACGATCCGCCGGATCAGGTCGGGGTGCCGCCGGGCCTTGGTGCCGAGCACGCAGAACGTGGCGGTGACCTTGGCCGCCCGCAGGCGGTCGAGGATCTGCGGCGTCCAGGTCGGGTGCGGCCCGTCGTCGAAGGTCAACGCCACCGTCCGTACGCCGGTCTTGCGCCGCAGCCCCGCCGGCAGCCTGGCCGGCAGCGGGCGGACCAGGGCGGGTGGAGTCGGTCGTGGGCCGACCGACGGCGTCGGCTCGGGCGGCAGCGGTGCCGAGGCGACGGGACTGGGACCGGCGGCCCGCCCGTCGGCCGGGGTGCCGTCGCCGCAGCCGCCGAGGAGGAGCAGCAGCGGCAGGGCACAGGCCAGTACGGCGCGTGGGCGCATCGTTCGCTCCCGGAGGGGGTCGGGTTCGACGGACACCCGACGCTAGTGGAGCCGTTCCCTCCCGACGCCCCCGCCCCCGGGGCGCCGCCGGTCGGGTGCGGCCGACCACGGGCCCGTTCGCCGCCGGTCGGGTGCGGCCGACCACGGGCCCGTTCGCCGCCGGTCGGGTGCGGCCGACCACGGCCTCCGGTCGCCCGTCGGCCGGGTCAGTCCGCCGTGGCCTGGTCCAGCGAGTCGCGTACGGCGAGCGCCAGCGAGACCGCCTCCGTGAGGTCGACCGGCCGCACCACCCCGGCGGGCAGCGAGTCGGCCAGCCACCCCGGCCCGGCGGCGAGCACCAGCAGCGGCCGGCGGGGCGCGGCGAGCAGGGCGTTGAGCTGGGCGGGGTCGGCGGTGACCCGGGTGTGTGACCAGATCACCACGGCGGCCGGCCCGGTCCGGCTGACGGCCTCCAGCAGGGCCGGCAGCGGCACCCGGGCCCCGAGCATCCGGTAGCCGACGCCCGCCTCGGCGAGCGCCGCGGCGAGCGCCTCCAGGGGCAGCGTGTGCTGCTCCTCGTCGGCGCAGGAGAGCAGGATGCGCGCCGGTCCGGCGGACGCGCCGGCCCGGGAGGCCACCGCGAAGGCCTCCGACACGCAGCGGGACATCAGGTGCTCGACCTCGACCAGGCCACCGGTGGCGGCGTGCCGTTCCCCGATGCCGAGGAGCACCGGGCGCAGCAGCCCGTCCCAGGTGGCGATCACGCCGCCCGCCTGGACGGCGTGGGCGATCGTCTCCCCGATCGCCCGCGCGTCCAGCCGGGCGGCGGCGCGGGCCAGGCCCCGGGCCGCGGGTCCGGCCCGACCGACGGGGATGGTGGTCCCACCGCCGTCGCGACCACCGACGGCCCGCACCCGCGGGCGTACGCCGGCGTCGGCGGTCGGGGCGTCCGGTGCCCGGCGGGCCCAGCGGGCCGCCTCGGCCGGGGTGACGCCCTGGGCGGTGAGCCGTCGCATGATCTCCAGCCGCGCGAGGTCGGCCGGCGTGTAGCGCCGGTGCTGCCCGGGGACGTGCTCGCTGGGGCCGAGCCCGTAGCGTTGGTGCCAGGTGCGCAGGGTGGTGACGGCGACGCCGAGCCGCCGGGCGACGGCTCCCGCGCTCAGCGCCTCATCGGCCACCCGACCGCTCCGACGCGTCGTTCGCCGGCGGGCCGGACGAGGTGCCGGCGGGCCCCGGCTGGCCGGCGGTGGGCCCGGCGGCGCGCAGCAGCCGGTCCACCACCCCGCCCAGCCACGGCGCGTACGCGCGCGGGTCGGCGTCCAGGTCGGCGGCCAGCGCGGCGGGGTCTACCCAGCGCAGCTCGGCCACCTCGTCCGGGTCGGGTCGCAGCGGGGTGCCGGGCCGGAACTCGCCCCGCAGGACGTGGTCGTACTCGAACTCCACCCGGCCGGTGGCCGGGTCCTCGGCGTAGTAGACGTACACCCCGACCTCGGTCAGCTCGACCGGGTCGGCGCCGAGCTCCTCGCGCAGCCGGCGGTTGGCGGCGTCGTCCAGGGATTCGCCGGGAAGCGGGTGGCCGCAGCACGCGTTGGCCCAGCGCAGCGGGAAGCGGGTCTTCACCGGGGCCCGCCGTTGCAGCAGCACCCGGCCGTCGGGGTCGACGAGCAGCACCGAGAAGGCGCGGTGGAGCTGGCCCGGGGGCTGGTGGGCGACGGAGACGGTGGTCTCGCCCCGCGGCCGACCGGTGTCGTCGACGAGCTCGACGAGATGGTGCTCGCGGATGGTCACGGCAGGTGTCTCCCAGGTCCGAGAGGGCGGGCCATCAGGCTCCCCCGGTGATGCGGCCGGCGGCGAGCTTGCCGGAGATGAGCACCATCGGCACGCCGACGCCGGGTTGGGTGCCGGAGCCGACGAAGACGACGTTCGACAGCGTCCGGTGCAGGTTGGACGGGCGGAACGGGCCGGTCTGGAAGAGGTTGTGGGCGGCGGCGAACGGGGTGCCGGCGGCTATGCCCTGCTCCGCCCACTCGGCCGGGGTCACGGCCCGCAGCACCTCGACGCCGGCACCGAAGCCGACGTAGCCGCGCTCCTCGAGGGTCGCGACGAGCTGGTCGGTGTAGCGGCCGGTGAGGTCGCCCCGCCAGTCGAACGGCGCCCGTTCGAGGTTGGGCACGGGGGCGAGCACGTAGTAGGTGTGCCGCCCGGCGGGCGCCACCGACGGGTCGGTCCGGCTCGGGTTGGTGACCAGCAGGGACGGGTCGCTCATCAGCTCGCCCCGCCGGATGACCTCATCGAAGGTGCCCTTCCAGGACCGTCCGAAGTGGATGTTGTGGTGGGCGATCTTGCCATATTCCTGCGTCGACCCGACGTGCAGGACCACGCAGGACGGGGAGTAGGTGAGCCGGCGCGCGCGGGCGGGCGGCAGCAGGTCGCGGTAGGCCACCGGCAGGTCGGGGTTGAGCACGACCACGTCGGCCGGGATCAGCTCGCCGTCGGCGGTCAGCACGCCGGTGGCCCGGCCGTTCGCGGTCTCCACCCGGGTCACCGTGGTGTCGTACCGGATCTCGACGCCGTGCTTCTCGGCGGCGCCGGCCATGCCCCGGGAGACCGCGTGGATGCCGCCGCGCGGGAAGTAGACCCCGGCCACCGAGTCGAGGTACGCGATGACCGCGTAGATGGCCAGCGCGTCGTGCGGCGCGAGGCCGGCGTACATCGCCTGGAACGAGAAGATCCGCTGGGTGCGGGGGTCCCGGAAGAACTGGTTGATCTTCGTCTGGAGCCGGCGGAAGGCGCCGCCCGCCAGCAGCTTCAGCAGGTTGCCGGTGAGCAGGTCGGTGGGCGCGTCGAGGTTGCGCTCGATGAAGTCGGCGCGTTCCCACTGCCAGAGCTTGCGCGCGTAGTCGACGAAACGCAGGTAGCCGTCTGCCTCGCGGGGGCCGCAGACCCGGGCGATCTCGGCCGCCATCCGGGTGGTGTCGGTGATCACGTCCATCGTCGACCCGTCCGGGTAGTACGCCCGGTATGCCGGGTCGAGCGGGGTGAGGTCGAGCCAGTCGTCCAGCTCCTCGCCCACCGCGGCGAGGGCCTCGGCGATCAGGTCGGGCATGGTGAGCACGGTGGGCCCGGTGTCGAACTCGTAGCCGTCCACGCTGAGCCGACCGGCCCGGCCACCCGGCACCGGCTCGCGTTCCAGCACGGTCACCTGCCGACCGCTGCCCGCCAGGTGCAGCGCGCAGGCCAGCCCGCCCAGACCGGCGCCGACGACGACCACCCGGTCCGTACGCCCGTCAACGGTGCGCACGCGACCACCTCCTCGTTGCGAAGTTGCCCATCATGCCCGCCGGTTGGTGGCGGCGGTGGCGAGACCGGTCAGCGCTGTGCGCGTGGTCTCGTCGATCGACACGGTGTCGAGCGCGTCCAGCGCCTCGGCGACCCGGTCGGAGATCATGCGCTCGACCCGGTCGACGGCCCCGGTGTCGGCGACCAGCTCGGCGAGGCGGGCGACCTGCGCGTCCCCCGCGCCGACGCCGAGCTGCCCCAGCGCCCGCCGCTGGCTCGGCGTGGCGAGCTGCCGGGCCAGCGTGAGCAGCACGGTCGGCTTGCCGGTGCGCAGGTCGTCGCCGGTCGGCTTGCCGGTGGTCGCCGGGTCGCCGTAGACGTCGAGCAGGTCGTCGCAGAGCTGGAACGCCTCCCCGACGGCGAGCCCGTAGCGCGTGTAGGCGGTGGTCAGCGGTGCGTCGCCACCGACGCCGGCGAGGCGGGCGCCGAAGAGCAGCGGTCGCTGCACGGTGTAGCTCGCGGTCTTGTAGCGGGCGACGCGCAGCGCCCGGTCGACGGACCAGTTGGCCGCGTCGCTCTCGCCGAGCACGTCGAGGTACTGCCCGGCGATCGTCTCGACGCGCATCTGGTCGTAGCAGCGGCGCACGTGCAGCAGGCGGGCCGGGGGGACCGTGGCCCGCGCGAGGAGCCGGTCGGCCCAGACCATGCAGAGGTCGCCGATCAGCACCGCGACCGTCTCGCCGAACCGATGCGGGTCGCCCCGGTGGCCGGCGGCGGCGTGCCGGGCGGCCAGCGACACGTGCGCGGTCGGCCGGCCCCGCCGGGTGGCGGAGGCGTCCATCACGTCGTCGTGCACGAGGGCGAAGGTGTGCAGCAGCTCCAGGGCGGCGAACGCCGGCAGCACCGCCGGCAGCGGCTCCGCGCCGCCGGCCGCGCCGCGCCAGCCCCAGTAGGCGAACGTGGGCCGGACGCGCTTGCCGCCGGCCAGCACGCAGTCGCGCGCCGTCGCGGCGAATCCGCCCATCGCCGAGTCGATCTCGGCAAGTGCGTCGACCTCGTCGGCCAGGAAGGCGGCGAGGGTTTCCTCCACCGCCGTGACCAGGTCCTTCGTGTACGCGGCCAGGACCGCGCGGACCGGGTCGTCCCCGTGGGCGGCCCGGCCGGCGGGGGCCACGCGGAGCGAATTACCCGCAACTGCGTCGTTGGCCATGCGCCCGAGCGTACCCTAGGCTCTACGAGTTGCGTCGATTTGTGCGTCGATTGTTGAGGAGGGCCGGTGGACACCGATCTCACCGCTGCCTATGACCGCTGCCGTGAGCTGCACAAACGGCACGGCCGCACCTACTATCTCGCCACCCGGCTCCTACCCGCCTGGAAACGGCGACATGTGCACGCCCTGTACGGATTCACGCGCTACGCCGACGAGATCGTCGACCGCACCGAGGAACTGCCACCGGCCGAGCGTGCCGTCCGACTCGACGACTGGGCCGGCCGCTTCGTCGCCGGACTGCACGGCGAACCGGTGCACGACCCGCTGCTCCCCGCCGTACTGCACACCATCGCCGTCTTCGATCTCGACCGGGACGACTTCGCGTCGTTTCTCAAGAGCATGGCGATGGACCTGACAGTCACCTCGTACCGGACCTACGACCACCTGCTCGACTACATGGAGGGCTCGGCGGCGGTGATCGGCACCATGATGCTGCCGATCCTGGGCAGCTCGGACCCGGCGGCGGCCCGGGAGCCGGCCCGCCAGCTCGGCTTCGCCTTCCAGCTCACCAACTTCATCCGGGACGTGGCCGAGGACCTCGGCCGGGGGCGCACCTACCTGCCCGACGAGGACCTGGCGCGCTTCGGCGTCACCCGCGCGGACCTGCTGGCCGCCCGGGCGGCCGGACGCGGCACCGCCGCCATCCGGGAACTCGTCGCGTACGAGGTGGCCCGCGCCCAGGCGCACTACGCCGCCGCCGCCGCCGGGATCACCCTGCTCACGCCCGCCTCGCAGGCGTGCATGCGCACCGCGTACGCGCTCTACGGCGGCATCCTCGACGAGGTGGCCGCGCGCGACTACGACGTCTTCGTCGCCCGGGCGCTGGTGCCGCAGCGCCGCCGGCTGGCGGTGGCCGCCCGTGCCCTGCTGACCCCGGCTGGCACGCCCGTGGTGATCCCCGGGCCCGCCCTGCTGCCCGGCCCGGTGGCCGTGCCCGACCAGGCCCGCCCGACGACCGCCGACCGGTCCGGCCCCGTCCACGACCAGTCCGGCCCGACGGTCCACGACCGGTCCCGCCCGACCGCCCCCGGCCGCTCGTGACGGATCAGAGGCAGGAGTGCAGGGCGTCCACCAGGGCGTCGACCCGGTCGTGCTCGGCCAGGTGCGAGGTGGCGTAGGCGAAGGTGTAGCCGCGTACGGGATCGGCCCAGGCGGCGCTGCCGCCGATCCCGCCCATGCCCCAACTGCCGTCCTCCTCCGACTGCATGCCGAGCGTCCACCGGGTCCGCCGACCCAGCAGCAGGTCGTCGCCGTCGTACTGGACCCGGGTCGCCTCGGCCACCAGATCCCGGCTGAACAGCCGTACGCCGTCGAGGACGCCGCCGGCGAGCAGGCCAGTGTAGAGGCGGGCCAGGGCGCCCGCGGTCGAGTGCAGGTTGACGGCCGGCACCTCGGCGCCCCGCCAGAGCGGGCCGTTGACCACCGCCACGTCCAGGCCGCCGGGCGGGTTGTCCAGCGCCCGCGCCCAGAGCGAACCCGGCTCACCGGCCACCCGCTCCGGCCACCCCGCATCGCCGTACCGCAGCTCGGCGCAGCGCCGCTGATCCGCCTCGCCGAGGCCGAAGCCGAGGTCCAGCCGCCACGGCCCGGCGATCTCCTCGGCCAGGAACCGGCCCACCGACCGCCCGTCGACCCGCCGCACCAGCTCGCCCACCAGATGCCCGTACGTCCAGGCGTGCTCGCCCGCGACGGACCCCGGCGGCCACTCCGGCTCCGCGGCGGCGAGATCGGCGCAGAGCAGGTCCCAGTCGGCGACGGCGGCGGCCGGCCGGGGCACCGGGAAGGCCGGCAGCCCCGCCGTGTGCGCCAACACGTGGCGGACGGTGGCCGGGGCACGGAAGCCCGCCCAGTACCCGGCGACCGGATCGTCGAGGTCGAGCCGGCCCCGGTCGACAAGCGCCAGCAGGCAGAGCGCGGCGACCGGCTTGGCGACGGAGTAGACGTTCACCAGCGTGTCCGGCCGCCACGGCCGCCCCGGTGACCGTTCGCCGCCGAAGACATCGACGACCGGCTCGCCGTCGTACCAGATCGCCAGCCCGGCCCCGGTCTCCCGACCGGCGGCGAGCAACTCGGCGAAGCAGTCGTGGACGGCGGAGAAGCGTGCGCGCATCCGGCCACCGTAGGAGACGGGCGCGCCGGGTGGGCAGCGGATTTTCGGGCCGACCGGCTGGCCGGCCGTCGGGTGGTACGCGATGCTGGCGGAATGGCGGAGGCGGAACTGGTGGACGTGGTCGTGGTCGGGCTCGGGGTCGGCGGCGAGGAGGTGGCCGGGCGGCTCGCCGAGGCGGGGCTGAGCGTCGTCGGCGTGGAACGCGACCTCGTCGGCGGCGAGTGCCCGTACTGGGGGTGCATCCCGAGCAAGATGATGATCCGGGCGGCCAACGCGATCGCCGAGGCCCGCCGGGTCGACGGACTCGCCGGCAGCGCCCAGGTCCGGCCCGACTGGGCGCCGGTAGCGAAGCGGATCCGCGACGAGGCCACCGACACCTGGGACGACACCGTCGCGGTCGAACGGTTCACCGGCAAGGGCGGGCGGTTCGTCCGGGGCAGCGCCCGGCTCGACGGCCCCGGCCGGGTCCGGGTCGGCGAGCGGGTCTTCCAGGCCCGGCACGGGATCGTGCTCGGCACCGGCACCAAGCCGTCCGTGCCGCCGATCGACGGGCTGGCCGACACCCCGTACTGGACCAATCGGCAGGCGATCGAGGTCGAGGAACTGCCCGAGTCGCTGCTGGTGCTGGGTGGCGGGGCGATCGGGCTGGAGCTGGCGCAGGTGTTCGCCCGGTTCGGCGTCCGGGTCACCGTGGTCGAGGCCCTGGACCGGGTGCTCGCCGTCGAGGAGCCGGAGGCGTCCGAGGTGGCCGCCGCCGCGCTGCGCGCCGACGGCGTGGAGATCCACACCGGGGTGCGGGCGGAACGGGTGAGCCACGACGGGCAAGGCTTCACCCTGCACGCGACGGGCGGGACGACGCTCACCGCCGAGCGGCTGCTGGTGGTCACCGGTCGCCGGGCCCACCTGGACGAACTTGGTCTGGACACCGTCGGGGTGGACGCCGGCCGACGCTACCTGCCCGTCAACGACCGGTTGCACGTCACCGCGGGGATCTGGGCGGTCGGCGACGTCACCGGCGAGGGCGCGTTCACCCACGTCGCGATGTACCAGGCGGGAATCGTCGTCGCCGACGTGCTCGACCACGCCCGGCGCGCCGACGGCGGGGCCGACCCCAGCGGCACCGCGAGCGTGCTGGGCGGGGCGGCCGGCGCGGTCAGCGCACTCGGCACGACCGGGTCGAGCGGCTCCGCCGGCTCCGTGCCCCGCGCCGACTACCGGGCGCTGCCCCGGGTGACCTTCACCGACCCCGAGGTGGGCGCGGTCGGCCTCACCGAGCGGCAGGCTCGCGAGCGGGGCGTCAACGTGCAGGTCGGCCTCGCCGCGCTGCCGTCGTCGGCGCGGGGCTGGATCCACAAGAGCGGCAACGAGGGCTTCGTCAAGCTCGTCGCGGACGCCGACCAGGGGGTGCTGATCGGTGCCACCTCCGTCGGGCCGGCCGGTGGCGAGGTGCTCTCCGGGCTGGTGGTGGCGGTGCACGCGGCGGTGCCGCTCGCCCAACTCCGGCACATGATCTACGCGTACCCGACCTTCCACCGGACGATCGAGGACGCGTTGCGCGACCTGTCCTGACGGTGCCGCCGCACGGTGGGACGACAGCGGGAAGCCGTCACCCGGGAGCCGGCAGGTCGCTGCCGTGCCGGCCTTCGCCGGCGGCGAACCGGGCCGCCCCGGCCAACGCGTCGACGGCCAGCGATGCCATCCCGTACGCCAACTCCGCCTCCAACGCCGCCGGCTCCGGCAGCCCGGCGCCCGCGAGCACCGCCGCCCGGTCGTTGCGCAGGCAGGCCTGCGGGTGCCGGGCGATCTCGGCCGCCAGCCGCTCGGCCGCCGCCCGGGATCCACCCGGCGCGACCAGCCGGTTGACCAGGCCCATGCCGTACGCCTCCTCGGCCGGCACCGCCCGCCCGGTGAGGATCAGGTCCAGCGCCCGGCTCTCGCCGATCAGCCGGGGCAACCGGACCGTCCCCCCGTCGATCAGCGGCACCCCCCAGCGGCGGCAGAACACCCCGAGCACCGCGTCGGACTCGGCGACCCGCAGGTCGCACCAGAGCGCCAGCTCCAGCCCACCGGCCACCGCGTGACCGGAGATCGCGGCGATCACCGGCTTGCTGAGCGTCATCCGGGTCGGACCCATCGGGCCGTCGCCCTGCGCCTCGACCCGGTTGCCGCTCGGGGTGCCGATGGCCTTCAGGTCCGCCCCGGCGCAGAACGTGCCGCCGGCCCCCCAGAGCACGGCCACCGCCGCGTCCGGGTCGGCCTCGAAGGCACGGAAGGCGTCGGCCAGCGCCCGGGCCGTCGGCCCGTCGACCGCGTTGCGGGCCGCCGGGCGGTCCAGGATCACCGTGGTCACCGCCGCGGCACGTTCGACGCGTACGCCCATCGGGACAGCATGCCCCCGGCGGTGCCCGGGGCGCCAGGGGTGCCGGTGCGGGTGGCACGCCCCGAGGTGTCCCGTTTTCGCTGCGGCTGGGGCCTCGTCGCGTACCGCCGTCCTTTCGTCACCGCCGACCGGTTTGGGCTGGCCGCTGCCGGGAAGTCGGTACGCGTGCGAGCACTCTTGACGAAGATCGAGCAGGCGTCCGGCCTGGACCGGTTCGGCGACCGGTTGCAGCGCGCCGTCCTGTCCACCCTCCGTCCACGGCGGGTCCGCGACCTGCTGCACGGCGTCTGGCTGGGCCACCCGCTGCACCCGGCGATGGTGCAGCTTCCGGTCGGCGCCTGGATCAGCACGGCGGTGCTGGACCTGATGCCGGGGCAGCGACGGGCGGCCACCACCCTGTGCGTGGTGGGCACCGTCAGCGCCCTGCCGGCGGCGGTGGCCGGCCTGAACGACTGGGCGGCACTGGCGCGCGACCAGCGGCGGGTCGGCCTGGTGCACGCCGCCTCCAACAGTGTCGGCCTGGCGTTCTACGCCGGCTCGGTGGCCGCCCGGATGACCGGTCGGCACACCCTCGGCCGCACGCTCGGCTTCCTCGGGCTCTCCGCCGCCGGCATGGGGGCGTACGTCGGCGGGCACCTGGCGTACAAGCAGGGCGCCCAGGTCAACCAGAGCGTTTCCGAACTGCACCGGATGAGCGACGGCTGGCACCCGGTCGCGGACCTGGCGGCACTGCCGCAGCGCAGCATGGTCACCCGGGAGGTCGACGACGTCTCGGTGATCCTCTACCGACACGGCGACGACGTGACCGTCATGCTGGAGCGCTGCCCGCACCAGAGCGGGCCGCTCGGCGAGGGCGAGGTGCGGGAGATCGACGGTCACGCGTGCGTGGTCTGCCCGTGGCACGGCAGCGCGTTCCGGCTCAACGGCGGCGAGGTCGTACGCGGCCCGTCCGGCAACGACCAGCAGATCCTGCCGACGAGGGTCGTCGACGGCGTCCTGGAGACCCGCCTGCCCTGACCCGCCCGGCGCCCCCGGTCCCGCTGCCGACCGCGAGGCCAGGATCTCCTGGACCCACCGGACCCCCGGTCACCGGGGCGGGCACGGCGGGTCGGGTCGTGGGGCCGGCTGGTTCCGGTGGGCGGTCAGGGGCGGCGGTGGCGGCCGGTCGGGTGGTCGGCGTCCGCGCTGTCCCGGCCCGTCGCGACGGCGTGGGCCCGCGCGGTGCCGGCGGCCCTCCCGTTTCCCGTGCCGCCGGTCGCCGTGGTGCCGCGGCGGGCAGCGGCCGTGCTCCGGCCCGATCCGGCCGGTACGGGGACCGGGCGACGACGCCGGCCCAGGATCGCCCCGATCTGCGCGCCGACGATGCTCGCGACCGCCAGGACGGCGGAGACCGCGAGCGGCCGGTTGATCCGGTCGGGTTCCCCGGCCCGGGCGGCTCCCACCGTCACCGTCGGGACCTCACCGGCGTTCGCGTCCGACGGCGGTGGGGCCGGGACCCCGGCCGGCTCGCCGGGCGGCTGCGGCGCGGCCCGCCCGGGTGCCGGTTGCGGGGCCGGCCGGTCGGACGCGGGCGGGGCCGGGCGGGCGACGAGGCGGCCGGTGGCGTGCCGACGGGCGCCCCCGTCCTCGGCCTCCCCGGGAAGCCTCAGCAACTGGCCCGGATGGATCCGGTCCGGGTCGCCGAGCCGGTTCAGCTCGGCCAGCTCCCGGTAGTCGGCGAACTCGTCCAGGTAGCGTTCGGCGACGGTGCCCAGGTGGTCGCCCCGGGCCACCCGGTAGACCGCCACGCCGTCGTCCGGGCCGTCCGTGGCGGCCGAGCCGGTCACCGCCGGCACGGAGTACGCGAGCGGTGCCGGCCGGGTGGTCTCCAGGCCTCTCGACGCGGTCGCCGCCTGGGCGTACGGGCCGGCGTACGCCGCCGCGCTGGCCGCCGGACTGACCGTCAGGATCAGCGCGACGGAACCCACCAGCGCGGCGGCGGCCCGCTGCTGGCGGCTCATCCCCGGCAGCCGGGGCGCCGGCCGGCGCAGCGCCTGCGCGCCCAGCTCGACCAGCACGGAGAAGGCGAACGTGGCCCAGCCGAACCAGCCAGCCAGGGCCAGCGCCCGCAGGAACAGCCGACCGTCGTCGCGGCTGGTCAGCGTCGAGCCGACCTCGGTGAGGGTCGGCAGGTGATCGGGTAACGGGTTGCCGGCGAGGGCGAGCAGCGCCACCGGGGCGCCGAACAGCACCGCGCAGAGCACGACGAGCGCCCCGAACCCGGCCAGGATACGTCCGGTCCGCCGTACGGCGGACCGCCCCGATGCGGCCATGGCTGCCTTCCCTTCCTACGGTGCCCCGGTGAGCGGTCGAGCGGTCGCCTCGCCGGAGACGGTGACGGTCTCGTCGAAGCCGAACAGGCCGAGCATGGATCTGCGGTAGGCGACGGTGACGCGTACCCGGATCCGGGTCTCCCCGTCGACGACGGGGAAGCGGACGGTGTGGCCGGCGGCCCCGGCGGCGGCGAGGTAGCCGGCGACGGCCCGGCGGGCCTGGGGGCGGTCGATCCGGGTCGGCCCGCCCTCGATGGCGGTGGCCCGGTCGATGGCCTGGCCGCCGGCGCGGGCGGCCTCGGCCGCGAGGTTGTCGGCCCGCTGCAACGTGCGCAACTGACCCGCACCGTCGAAGGCCAGGCCGATGACGGCGAGGACGCCGACCATCGCCACCGCGAGGAAGATGCTGACCCGGCCCTGGTCGCGGCGGCCCCCGCCGGGGCGCCGTGGTGTTCGAGCGTGGGTTCCTGCACCCGGCCCGGTCGACACGTCCATCACCCACCTCCCGCACCCGGGTGCGCCGCCGGACCCGCCGGGGTGGTGCCGGGGCCGAGGGCTCTGCTGCGGTAGCGGTCCAGCGGTGACGTGAAGCTCGCCGACACCCGCTTGCCGGCGGGCATTCCCGGCAGGACGGCCAGGCGCAGGTCGCGGAAGGACACGGTGCAGGCGATCCCGACGGTCACCGAGGCGTCCTGCCCCGCCGGGCTGCGGAACGCGGCGTCGAAGCTGGTCGGGGTGCCGCCCACCGTGCCGCTGAAGGTGACCTGCGGGGTGCCGGCGCAGTCCAGGCCACGCCAGTCGAGCTGCCGGCGGGCCGCGTCCCGGGCCTGCACCCGGGCGGTGCGGGCGTCGCGGGAGATCGAGGCCGCCCGGGCGGCGTCGTGGGCGGCGGTGTCGATCGCCTCGGCCGCGACGGCGGTACGGCCGGCGACGCCGGCCAGCACGATCAGCGCGACGAAGGCCGGGGCGAGCACCGCCACCTCGATCGAGACAGAGCCCCGCTCGGCGCTCACGGGGTGGTCCACCGTTCCACAGTCCCGTGGGCGGTCTGACGCACCGGGAAGCTGACGCCGGGCACGACCGACAACGAACGCCCGCCCACCGTGCAGGTCACCTCGGTCGTGGTGGTCTGGCAGCTCGGGCCGGGGTCCTCCCAGCCGACGAGCCAGCCGCCGGCGGCCCGCAGGAACCGGGTGGCACGGGCCTCCCCGGCCCCCGGGGGCGCCTGGTGCAGCCGCTGCGCGTTGACCGCGCTCTGCGCGGCGTTGAGCGCGCTGGCGCGGGCCACGAACCAGGCAGCGGTCTGGATCGAGGCGAAGAGCAGCACCAGGATCACCGGCAGCAACACCGCCAGCTCGACCGGGTTGGCGCCCCGGTCGAGCCCACCGGCCGTAAGCCGCCTGGCGGCGACCAGGCCGGCGGGCCGGGCGACGGTGGCCGCCCGGCGCTCCGGCGCGTAGTCGTCCCGGCCCACGGATCAGGGGGCCGCAGGGCCCGGGATCCGGCCCATCCAGTTGTTGGCGGCGGCGAGGGCGGCGGCGGTGACCGCCAACGCGACGGTGACCAGACCGAAGATGATCACGGCGGTGGGGACCGGACTGTCGCCCCGCTCGCCGTCGTGACGCAGTTCGGCCAGGCGGGCCCTCAGCGCGACATGCAGATAGACGATTACGGACACGACGTACTCCTTCTCTCGGCGGATCACAGGCGGGCGATGAACGGATAGATGGCGAAGCCGAGCAGGACGAAGACGAGCAGCGAGCCGGGGATGTCGAGCCGGCTGGTCACCCCCTCGGCACGGGCCAGGTTGTCGGTGCGGATCTGGTCGCGCAGCGAGTCGGCGCGGCTGCGCAGGGTCTCGTGCACCTGCGCGCCCTCGCTCCCGGAGGAGCTCATGATCGCGCCCACGTCGCCCAGCTCCGGGATGCCGATGCGCTCCGCGAGATCGCGCAGCTCGTCCCACGGCGAGTGCATCTGCATCTGGGCGATCCGCAGGGACTCCGAGACGCGGTCGAAGACCCAGCCGTCGCAGACCGCCGCCGCCCGCTCCAGCGACTGCACCGGCCCGTGCGCGGCGGAGAGTTGCAGGGCGACCAGATCGAGGTAGGTGCAGACCGCCTGGCGGAACTCGTCGCGCGCCTTGTCCGCCCGGTCCAGCACCGAACGGTGCGCGACCAGGGCACAGAGCAGCGCCAGCCCGAGGCTGCCGACCACGGGCACGACCACCGGCAACCGGACGCCGACCGCGAACAGTGCGGCCCCGAGCAGCGTCGGCGCGGCGAGCCCGATCAGCGCCGAGAGCAGCATCGACAGGGCGTACTGCTCGGGGCTGCGGTCGATCAGGGCGAGCTGCCGGTGCGGCGGACGCAGCCAGCGCGACGCCCCGGTGAGCCACTCCAACCGCCTGTCGGCGGGAGCCGCGAGCTGCCCGCCGCCCGGCGGCTGGTGCAGCCGGCGCAGCGCGGGCCCGAGCGCGGGAGTGGCCGGCACCAGCTCGCGTACCACCAGGAACGCGCCCAACCCCACCGCCGCCCCACCACCGACCCCGACCGCGAGCTGCCAGTTGAGGATCACGGGACCGGCCTTTCGTTCGCGACTGCGGGGCTCGCAAGCTCACTCCTCGCGCTCACGGGACCGGCCTTTCGTTCGCGACTGCGGGGCTCGCAAGCTCACTCCTCGCGCTCACGGGACCGGCCTTTCGTTCGCGACTGCGGGGCTCGCAAGCTCACTCCTCGCTCTCACGGCAACACCTCCTGCGGGTCCGGGGAGGGCAGGAACCGCGCCGGGCGGCGGGGCTGGCTCATCGACCGCACCCAGGCCAGCAGGCCGACGAAGGCCGCGCCGAGCGCCGCCATCACGAGCTGCCCGAAGGGCGTGCCGTACGGGCGGACGTACTCGGTGTTGAGCAGCCCGTACGCGACGGTGGCCAGGGTCATCCCGGTGAGGAAGCGGACCGCGAAGCGGGGCTGGGTGCGCTTCGCCTCGATCTCCCGGCGGGTCGCCACCTCGGCGGCCGCCGCCTGCGCGATCGAGCCGAGCACGTCGCCGAGGCGCTCGCCCCGGTCGGTCACGTGCAGGATCAGCGCCGCGACGACCTGGTCGCAGACCGGGTCGCCGATCTCGTCGGCGAAGGCGAGCAGCGCGGTACGGGCCAGCCAGCCGGCCTGGAGGCGGGCGGCGAGCAGCCGTACCTCCTCCTGGATCTCGTCGGGCGCGGTGCCGACGGTGCCGACGATCGTCTGCTGGAGACCCTGGCCGGTGGCGGAGACGTCCTTGAGCCGGCGGGTCCACTCGCCGACCGCCTCGATGCGGGCGATGGCCCGCTGCTCGGCCTTGCCGACGGAGAACAACCACGGGGTGCCCGGGACAGCCACCGCCACCAGCAGGCCCACCACCGGCAGGCCGGTGACCAGGAACGCCAGCGCGCCCGCGACCAGGGCGCCGCCCAGCATGGCCCGGTGGGTCCGCTGTTCGCGCGGGGTGGCGCCCCGGCCGTTCCACAGGTGGGCGGGTGACCGGCCCACGCCCGGCCTGCCGGGCGGCCGGCGGGTGCCGACCACCGCGACGACCACCAGCAGCAGCCCCGCCACGCAGGCCGCCCCGGAGACCACCGCGACGAGTTCGACGCTGTCCAGCACCGGCGTCACCGCCGCCCGAGCCGGGTCTGCCGGGGTCGCCGCCACGCGCCGGTGCCGGCCTCGATCCACCGGCTGAGCAGCCGCGCGTCGTAGCCGACCCGCAGGAGTTGGGCGCGGATCCGCTCGGGCAGGTGCCGGGGTACGGCCCGCCCGTCCGGCCCCGGACCGAACACCTGGGTGGTGACGATCCGGTTGCCGTCGCCGACGCCGATCACCTCCTCGACGTGCGAGACGAAGCGGTGCTTGCGCCCGCCGATGGCGGTCTCGTCCTCGATCGTGACGTAGACGATCAGGTCGAGCGCGTTGCCGGCCATCCGGCGGGCCTGGTCGACGGTCATCTCCCGGCCGTGCGCGAGCGCCAGCTCGATGATCCGCTCGCTGACCCCGGCGGGCGTACGCGCGTGGATGGTGCACATCGAGCCGCGGCTGGTCGTCATGGCCTGCAACATCGGGACGATCTCCCGGGACCGGACCTCGCCGACGATGATCCGCAGCACGCCCATCCGCAGCGAGACCGGGATCAGGTCGGCGATGCTCACCTCGCCGGCCGGGCGGCCGTCCGCCCCGCGCTCGCCGTGCCCCTCCCGGGCCTCGAAGCTCATCACCGCGCGGTGCTTGAGCCGGCGGCGGGCCGGCAGCAGCTCCCGGCTCTCCTCCAGCAGCACGTACGGCTCGTCGGCCGGGATCTCGTCCATCAGTGCCCGGATGACGGTGCTCTTCCCGGCCCCGGCGAGACCGGCCACCATGATGTTCAGCCCGGCGCGCATGGACGCGCGGAGGAAGTCGCGCACCAGCGGGTCGATCATCTCGTCCAGGTCGCCCCGGGCCCCGGCGATGTCGTCGAGGCTGACGTCCAGCGTGTTGTGCTTGCGGATCACCGCGTACGGGCGGTGGCTGACCAGGAACACCGCCGCCAGCCGGCTGCCGTCGGGCAGTTGCAGGTCGAGGGTGGGCTTGGAGGTCGACAGCGAACGCTCGGTGGCCCCGGCCCGGCGGGCCGCAGCCTGGAGGATCTCCACCAGCTCGTCGTCGCTGTCGGCGATCGGCTCCCGCCAGTCGACGCCGCCGCCGTGCCGGGTGACGCGCACCTGGTCGCAGCCGAGGATGTGCACCTCCTCGATGGTGTCGTCGACCAGCAGCGTCTGGAGCCGGCCGAGCCCGGCCAGCTCGGCGGTCACCTGGTCGAGCAGGAGCCGCTCCTCGCCGGCCACCATCGGGGTGCCGGCCCGGCGCACCGCGTCGGCGTACTCGGCCACCACCGTCACGGCGAGCCGGGCCCGTTCGGTGTCCTCCTCGTCGACGGTGAACTCCCGGCCGCGCTGCCACAGGGCGAGCCGCTCGCTGAGCTCCCGGCGCAGCTCGCGTACCACCTGGAAGTCGACCCGGGGCCGGGGTGGCGGCTCCGGCGGTGGCGTCGGCTCGGTGACCGACGGCGCCGCCGGCAGGGGCTGGTGGTGCCGGCCGTTGAGCGGGGTCAGCGGCGGCGCGGTCGAGGTGGCGCCGGGCGGCGGCCGGCGGGGGTCGCCGGAGACGGGTTCAAACCGCATCCGGCACCCCCTGCGACACGGGCCAGGCCAGCCGGGCGTGCCGGCGCTCCAGCAGCGCCCCGACGGGCACCTCCAGGGCACCGGCCGCGCGCATCAGGGGCCGCCCGGCCCGCACGGTGCCGCCGAGGCCGAGCACCTCCGCCGTACGCGGGTCGTGCGGCAACCGGGCGATCACCGGCAGCCGTAGCGCCTTGCTTACCTCGCCGTTGCCGTGCCCGTCGCCCACCAGCAGCAGGCGCAGGGTGCCCGGCGGTACCCGATGCTCGGTGAAGTCCCGCGCGATGGCCTTCGCCATGGCCCGTGCGCCGGAGAGGTCGGGCAGCCGGGCCCGGCTGACCAGCAGCACCACCGAGGCGGCGCGCAGGATCGGCCACGGTGCGCCGACGACGTGCAGCCGCCCGCAGTCCACCACCACGTCGTACGGCGGGTCGCCGTCCCCCAGGGTGCCGAAGAAGTCGGTGAAGCGCTGCCAGAGCGGGGTGACGCTGCCGGCCTGGGCGGGGTCGACCACGCCGGGCAGCAGCAGCCGTTCCCGTTTCGGCGCGTCCAGGTCGACCAGTTGGGACCAGAACGCCGACTCCAGGTTGCCGTCGCGCAACTCGCCGACGGCCAGCTCGCCGATGCCCCGGGGGCCGTCCAGCGCACCGCCCAGGTAGCCGGCGAGGATCGACCCGCCCGCCGGGTCGCACTCGGCCAGCACCAGCCGCCGGTGCCAGGTCAGGGCGCAAGCCAGGGCGGCGGTGGTGACGCCCGGGGAGCCCTTCGCCGACACCAGCGCGATGATCGCCATGGTCAGGCCGCCTCGGTCAGTACCACGGCGATCCGCTCCTGGCGGGACAACGCGACGACGGCCGGGACGTCCCGCACCGCGATCGCCAGGTAGACCACCACCTCGTTGTTGTTCTCCGTGGTGACGGTGTCGACGACCGTCGCCTCGAACCGGGTGGCGGCGCCCGCCGGCCGGTCGTCGTTGCCGCCCGGTGTGCTCACCAGCAGGACCTTGTCGCCGGGGTGCAGCCTGCGGGCGGGCACCTCGGCGGGGCCCAGGCCCAGTGCGAGCTGCTGCTGGCCGGGCCCGAGCAGCGGATCGTCGGTGAGCTGGGCCATGGTCAGCAGCGTGCCGGGGGTCAGCGCCACGGCGGCCCGCTTGCCGACCACCTCGTCGAGCCGCCCGGCGGGCACCGGGGACAACCCCTGCCCGCCGGCCACCCGCACCGGGGCCAGGTCGTCGGCGCTGACCTGCCGGCCGACCTCGACGGGCCGGGCCACGGCCAGGTAGCTGCCGGCGGCGCGTACCGAGGTGACCGCGAAGGCCGAGCCCAGCCCGCCGAGGGCGATCAGCAGCACGGCCAGGCCGAGCAGCCCGGGTCGCATCCGGCGCTGCCGGAGCACCCTGGGCGGGGCGACCGGCGCGTCGACCGGCCCGGTCCCGTTGCGGGTCACGACACTCACCGGCCGACCTCCGTTTCGTGGCTGCTCACTGGGCAACCACCTGTAGTTCGTTGATCCGGACCGGGACCGTCCCCGTGGTCCGGGTGAGGGGGATGACGCCGCTCTGGCCGCCGCCCTCCCAGGTCACCGTCCAGTACGTCGTGGCCCGTACCCGGTAGTCGCCGGCCTCGGGGTAGCCGCTGCGGTAGCCGCAGTCGGGGGAGTGCCGCCCGGCGAGCCTGCCGCCGGCCTCGTACGGGGTGCCGGCCCCGGCGCAGGGGACCGTGTCGCCGTTGCCCATGTCCCAGAGGATCCGGTCGAACGTCGCCGTGATGCTCACGGTCAGCCCCCGGTCGGTCTCCGACGCCTGCCGGGTCGGCCCGAAGTACTTCGGATCGTCGCTCCTGCCCCACATCCACACCGGCAGCCCGACCAGCCCGGGGCCGTTGGCGCGGCGGGGGGCGACCGCGATCCGGGGCGCCGCGATAGTGATCTTGGCCAGCGCCCGCCGGGCGAGTTCCTCCGGGTCGGGCGGCGCGCCGAAACCGGGCGGCGGGGCGTCGCGCAGGACCTGGGTCTGGGTGCCGAGGTCCCCGCCGTTGCAGGTGCGCGTATACCACTGCTTGCCCTCGGGGGCCTCCTGCTGTGGCTCGGCGAGCTTGTAGTAGCAGCCGTCGCCGTTGTTGAACCAGCCGAGCACGTTGTCGTAGCACTTGACGGTGCGGCCGTTCCACTGGCACTTGCCGCCGCCACCCCCGCCGCCGGAGTCGCCACCCCCGCCGTCGTTTCCACCGCCGCCCGGGTCGCCGGGCGTGCCGGGGTCGTCGTCCCAGACGCTGCAGTCGCTCTGCCCCGGCGGGCATTGCCCGCCGGGGTCCGCGCGCCCGGCGGCCACCGCGGGCATGGCCGCCCCGAGCGCCAGCAGCAGGGCCAGGCCGGCGCCGGCGAGCGACCACCGGGTCACCCCGCCGCCGGCGGCGCGGGCGTCGTCGCCGGTGGGGGTGCGTGGCGTCGCGGCGGTGTGCCGGCCGGCCGCCCCGGGCGGGTCGCCGGGCTCCCGGCGGGTCAGCACGGCAGGTCCTCGTGGGCGGCGCCGGCGTTGATCAGCCAGCGGCCGTCCGGGTAGCGGGTGGCCGTGGCGGTGGCCAGGTGCCGTGTTCCGCCGCTGCCGGGCACGACCCGCCTGTCCTTGGCGTAGACCAGCCGGTAGCCGGTGGCGTCCAGGCAGTCCTGGATCTCCACCGTGGGTGGGCTCGAGTCCAGGCTCACCGAGGTCACGGTGGGATCTGAGACCAACGTGCCGGTACGCATCGCGCCGTGCTCCTTCGCCTCGCGGATGGAGAGCCGAACCCGGGTCAGCAGCGGGTCGGCGAGGAACCGGGAGAGTTGCGGGTGGTGGGGGTCGCTGCGTCCGCTCGCCGTGCGGGAGGCGGCGAGATACCCGGCGTACGCGGTCAGCGCCGCCTTCCGTGCGGCCTGCTCGTCGACGGCGCCGCGGGTGGGGGAGGGCGGGTCGTCGGCGGTCGCCGCCCGGGTGGTCGCCGGTTCGTCGGCGCCGCAGGCCGGGGTCGCGCCGATCGCCGCCATGGCGAGCAGGCAGGTGGTGGTCCATCGGCCGAACCGCCGTCCGCGCACGTCGTGCCTCCTCGGTGGCCACCCGGGCCGGCGTCACGGCCTTCGGGCATGCGGTGGCGCGTCGTCCGGGCCTGCCGGAAAGCTTCACCGCATTTACCGGAGCGGATCTTAAAAATTGCGTTGCGCTGTGTCGCCCCGTCTTTCCGGTGCGGGGTTGCACCGCACCCAAGGGGCGAGCATAGGCTTACGATCGCCGATGCAACAGGGGCAATTCACGCGAACACTGTGAGTGATGACAGGTGGTGGTGGCGGGTGGTCGCGGTGGGCGGGGGCCGGCGACCCGGCGAAGATCGGCGGGTTCGCCGGGCGGCTGTTGGCGCGGTGGGCGAGCCTGGCGGCGGGGATGCCGAAGCGGCGGTCGATGCGGGGGGACGACGCCGGATCTGGTCGGATCCGTCCCCCGGTTCGGCGCATCGCCATTTCTTGAGAATGGGATTCCCGTCTATTCGGGGGCGCCATTCGAATACGCGGTACCGCGCTCTCGGTGCGAGGGTCGCCGGCCCGTCCGCCGGTCACCGGCGTGCGCGGCTGGCACTACCCTGCGTGGTCGGGCTCGCCCCGGTGCTCCGGCTCGCCGTGATCCGGCACGCCGTACCGGCGGGGGTGGCGAGCCGGGCCGCGTGCGAGGCGTGCGAGGCCCCGATCGGGCTGGGTCGGCCCTGGCCGGTGCTGGGTCCGACGGCGCGCTGCGGGCGGTGCGGGGCGCGCGTCGGCCCGGCGCCCGGCGCGGTGGAGTTGGCCGTCGCGGCGGCACTCGGGGTGCTGGTGCTGCTCGGCCTCGCCGGCGGTGCGGGCGGCGGTGCCGGCGGCGGGTGGGCCGGGGGCGGGCCGGCGGTGCTGGCGGCCACCGCCTGGTGGCTGGGCTGGGCCATCCCGCTGGTCTTCGTCGACGTGGCCGTGCACCGGCTGCCGGACCGGCTCACCTGGCCCGCGGCGGCCGGGACCTGGCTGCTGCTCGGGCTGGCCGCCCTCGCCGGAGCCGGCCCGGCGCCCTGGCTGCGCGCCACCGCCGCCGGCGTCGCGCTGGGTTCCTTCTTCGCCGCCACCACGCTGCTGCTCGGCCCGCGTGGCTTCGGCCTCGGCGACGCCAAGTTGGCGCTCGGCGTCGGCGCGCTGCTGGGCTGGCACGGCTGGGCCGTCGCGGTGTGCGGGCTGCTGCTCGCCCTGGTGCTCTCGGGGCTGGTCAGCGCAGCGCTGCTGGCCACCCGCCGCGTGGGTTGGCGCAGCCACCTCCCCTTCGGGCCGTTCCTCGTCCTCGGCGTCCTCGGCGCCCTCCTCCTGCCCTGACCCTGTTTGCTCCGCGTCCCCGGCGAGACCGCTCGACGCCGCCGGTCACCACCGCACCTCGGGCGAGGGCGGCGACGGGCGCCGACACGGTCAGCGGCGGGAGGCGGGGGTGTGGTCGGGGACGGGCCGCTCGGCCTGCCGGGCGCGGCGGCGCAGCAGGCCGGCGACGGGGCGGGCGAACAGCGGCGTGAGCACCGCCGCGAACAGGGCGCCGAGCAGGACGCCGGCGAGGACGTCGTGCGGGTAGTGCACGCCGACGAAGGTGCGGGAGAACGCGGCCAGCGCCGCCAGCGGCACCGCCACCAGCCCGAGCCGGCGCGACAGCAGCAGGATCGCCACCGCCAGGCCGCCCGCGATCGTCGAGTGGTTGCTGGGGAACGACCAGTCGCCCGTCGGGGGGCACTCGTTGGCGATGATCGCCAGTTCGGTGGCGAGCGCCCGGCAGGGGCGTTCCTGGTCCACCACCGTCTTCCACAGCTCACTGCACCCGTACGCGAGCACCACCGGCACCGGCGACACCAGCACGTACGCCCGGTCGCGCGGCCCGCCGCGCAGCCGGGACACGGCCGCGATCAGCCACAGCGCGCCGAGCAGCAGGATCGACGCCTCGGTGAAGTGCCCGGCGAACCACTGCACCGGCTCCGGGGTGTCCGCGGCAAAATCGACGATGTCCTGGTACCACTCGACGCTGAGTTCCGGGACGCCCGGCGTGTTCGCATCAATCATGATTCACCTCACCCATCGTTCATACCTCGTTTACCTCGCCGCCAACCCTGGAACACCTGGAAGGCCGGCGCAGTGTGCATTGGTCGTGCGGCGACCCCGACTTTCGTCTCAGCGACCTCTCAGCCCGATCTGCTTGGCTTGACCCGGTACGTATCAGTTCATGGAGGCGCCGTGCACGACACCCCCACCGCCGACCGACCGCCCACCGCACAGGCCACGGGGAATGCCGAGGCATGGCGGGTCCGGCGGACGGAGGCGGACCTGGATCGCCTCGCCGAGACCGAGTCGATCTTCGCATTGGGCAACGGCTGGGTCGGCTGGCGCGGCACGCTCGACGAGGGCACGCCCTACGGCATGCCCGGCAGCTACCTCAACGGCTTCCACGAGCGGCGCGAGCTCGACCACCCCGAGGACGGGTACGCCTTCCCGCAGTTCAGCGACACCGTGATCAGCGCGCCGAACGCCGCCCTGATCCGCCTCTGGGTCGACGGCGAGCCGCTGGACGTGCGCACCGGCACCCTGCGCACCCACGAGCGGGTGCTCGACCTGCGCGCCGGGGTGGTCGAGCGGCACACCGAGTGGACGTCCCCGGGCGGGCACGGCGTACGCGTGCGCAGCACCCGGCTGGTCTCCCTGCCCCGGCGGGCGGTGGCCGCCGTCCGGTGGTCCGTCGAGCCGCTGGACGGGCCGGTCGAGGTGCGGGTCAGCGCCGACCTGCTCGCCAACGAGCGGGTGCCCGAGCGCGCCGACGACCCCCGCGCCGCCTCCGTGATCACCGATCCGCTGACCGCCGAGCACCGGCACTCCGACGGGCACGACGGCGTCCTCGTGCACCGCACCGCGCAGAGCGGGCAGCGGGTCGCCGTCGCCGTCGCGCACGACGTCCAGGCCCCGGACGGCTTCGCCTCCGGCGTCGACTGCGCCCCGGACCGGCTGCGCCTCACGCTGACCGGGACGCTGCGCGCCGGCGAACGGCTCCGGCTCGCCAAGTTCGCCGCGTACGAGTGCGCACCTGTGGACGGCACACCCCCCGACGAGTTGGCCCGCCTCGTCGTCGCGGAGGCCGACGCGGCCCGCGCGGAGGGCTTCGAGGCCCTGCTCGCCGGCCAACGCGCGGCGCTCGACGCCGCCTGGCGGACCGCCGACGTGCGGCTCGACGGCGACGCCGAACTCCAGCAGGCCATCCGGTTCTCGGTGTTCCACCTGCTCCAGGCGGGCCGGGCGGACGGCGACCGGACCATTCCCGCCAAGGGACTGACCGGCAACGGCTACGACGGGCACGTGCTCTGGGACACCGAGGGCTACGTGCTGCCCGTGCTGACCTACCTTGACCCGCCGCTGGCCCGCTCGGCACTGCGCTGGCGGCACGCCCACCTGCCGCAGGCGCGTGAGCGCGCGGCCGAGCTGCGGCTGACCGGGGCGACCTTCCCGTGGCGCACCATCGGCGGGCGGGAGTGCTCCGGCTACTGGCCGGCCGGCACCGCCGCCCTGCACGTCAACGCCGACGTCGCCGACGCCGTGCTGCGCTACGTCGCCGCCACCGGCGACGAGGAGTTCCTGACGGCGGCCGGGCTGGAACTGCTTGTCGAGACCGCCCGGCTCTGGCACGGCTTCGGCCACTTCTCCGACGCGGGCACCTTCCACCTGCCCGGCGTGACCGGCCCCGACGAGTACGCCGCGCTTGTCGACGACAACGTCTTCACCAACCTGATGGCCCGGCGCAACCTGCGCGGCGCCGCCGACGCCGCCGAGCGGCACCCCGAGGCGGCGGCCCGGCTCGGGGTCGAGCCGGCCGAGGTGTCGGCGTGGCGGGCCGCGGCCGACGCGGTCTTCGTCCCGTACGACCGCAAGCGCGGGGTGCACCAGCAGGCGGCGGGCTTCACCGAGCAGCCGGAGTGGGACTTCGCGCACACCTCCGACGACGACTACCCGCTGCTGCTGCACTTTCCCTACCTGGAGCTGTACCGCAGGCAGGTGGTCAAGCAGGCCGACCTGGTGCTCGCCATGCAGCGCTGCCCGGGGGAGTTCACGGCCGACGAGAAGGCCCGCAACTTCGCCTACTACGAGGCACGCACCGTCCGGGACTCGTCGCTGTCGGCGTCCCCGCAGGCCGTGCTCGCCGCCGAGGTCGGGCACCTCGACCTGGCGTACGACCTGTTCGCCGAGTCGGTGCTCCAGGACCTGGCGGACCTGGGCGACAAGACCGGCGACGGGCTGCACCTGGCGTCGCTGGGCGGGGCGTGGCTGGCGCTGGTGCAGGGCTTCGGCGGGCTGCGCGACGACCGGGGGGTGCTCTCCTTCGACCCCCGGCTGCCGGCGGCGATCGACCGGCTCGACTTCGGCCTGCGCTGGCACGGCCACCTCCTGCGGGTCACCCTGACCCGCGACGAGGCCCGCTACGAGCTGCCGGACGCCGACCCGGGGACCGGCGTCGAGCTGTGGCACCACGGCGAGCCGCTGCGCGTCACCGGGGCCGCCCCGGTGACCCGGCCGATGCCCGAGGTGCCCGACCCCGGCCCGGAACCGCCCTCCCCGCCCGGCCGCCGCCCCACCCGCCGCTCCGCCGGCGAACGCTGAGGAGTGCGGGGGCGCCTGGGTAGGTGGCGCGGTGTCCGACGGGGCGGTGCTGGGCCGGTTCAACCTGGTCGACGTCGCCGACGGCGAGGCCGAGCTGGGCTACCGGGTGGCCGAGCGGGCCGTCGGGCGCGGGGTGGCGACCGACGGCGTCCGCCGCGTCGTGGCACTCGCCCGCCAGGCGTACGGGCTGCGCCGGCTGACCGCCCGGACCACGATGGACAACGCGGGCTCGCGGGCGGTGCTCCGGCGCACCGGGTTCACGCCGGTCGGCGGGGGTGTCACTCGACGGGCGCCCCGGGTTGCGGTTCGTCCGAGAGCTCGCGGCCGACGACTGACGCGCCGGACATCCGCTGCCGGACGGCCTCCAGCGCCTCGAAGGCGTACGCCCAGTTGTGGCACTTGAAGCTGCGCAGCCCCTCGATGGGGGTGCGGCAGTCGGTGCAGCGCACCCCGGCGATCGCGTCGGGGACCTCGGTGTTGACGTACCGGCGGTCGCCGAGGATGACCGTTGCGATCATCAAACGGTCGTGTACGCCGGAAAGGGCGGAGGAGACGATGTCGTACCAGTTGACCCGCCGGCCGCACTTCGGGCAGTCCGGCTCGTCGCCGCTGACCCAGAGCGGGGCGCCGATGCTGCGCAGTGGCATGCCGAGCAGCTTCTCGATCCGCCGCACGTCCGACTCGGGCGTCGTCCACCGGTGCGCGCCGGGCAGCGATGCGGGCGAGTCGTAGACGGCACGGAACAGGACCGGGTCGACCTCCACGGTCTCGCGCTGACGGGACATCGGCGTACCTCCTGCACGGTCGGCGCCCCCGGGCGGCGGGGCGGTGTCAACCGGATCAACGAGGCGGCGGGCCGCCCGTGCCGCGGCGGATGGCCTCGCCGGCCAGCCGGGCGCGGCGCCGGTCCTCGTTGGTGGTGAGGCCGAACTTGTCGTACAGGCGGGACAGGTGCTTCTTCACGGCGCTCTCGCTGATGCGCAGGGTGGTGGCGATGGCCCGTACCGACAGCGGTTCGGGGAACGGCACTCCCGCCTCGCCGAACGGGCGGCAGAGCAGCGTGATCACCTCCTGCTCGCGTGCGGTCAGCGCGGGGGGCGGGGGCGGCGGCTCGACCGGCAGGGTCCGGGTGCCGGGATGCTGCGCCGGGGCGTGGAAGAGCAGCCGGGTCGGGCCGATCTCGACCCGGTCCCCGTCGCGGAGGATCTGCGCCTGCCGCACCGGGCTGCCGTTGACCGAGGTGCCGTTGGTGCTGCCCAGGTCGCGGATGGACCAGCCGGAGGGGTAGCGCTCGACCAGGGCGTGCAGCCGGGAGACCAGCTTGCTGTCGATCGGCAGGTCGTTGGCGGGCGCCCGGCCGATGGTCAGCGCGTCGGCGGTCAGCGGCACCAGGCGGACGCCGCCGCCGGCGTAGACCTCGAAGTATCCGTCCACGACGGTGCCTTCCCCCCGGGCTCAGCGGTCACAGTGCGGCTCGGTCGTCGCGCTGGTCGTCGCCCCGGCCCGCACGCCGGTGACGGTGGCGGTGGCGACGGTGCAGCCCGCGGCGAGCGGGAACGGTTCGGTCCACAGCTCGAACGGTTGCCCGGTGGCGCGCTGCCGGGGCCCGGCCGGGCCGGTCGCGTCCCGGACCGCCAGGTCGATGACCCAGGTGCCGCCGTCGAGTGCGGCGTTGTCGCGGTACTGCTTCCAGACCCAGGTGTACGCCATGGTCGCCCGGCAGCTCGGTGACCAGTACTGCTTCACGGAGAGCGCGCGTAGCCCGCCGGCGTACCCGTAGGCGGACGGGCCGACCTGGTAGGCGTCGTCGTAGCAGCGGCCGGGTGGGGCGGAGTCCCGGCTGGCCCGGCGCGGCTGCCCGGCGCCGACGGCCGTGACGGTGACCGGGGTGGCCCGGTCGGCGAGGTGCATCACCAGCTCGGGCCGGCGCGGGCCGGGCGCGCGGGGCGTGAAGACCAGCCGCACCTCGCACCGCTGGCCGGGGGCCAGCCTGCGGGTGGTGCACTCCTCGCTGATCACCCGCAGGTCGTCGCCGTGCGGGCCGGTCGTCGTCACGCCGGTCAGGCGTACCTCCCGGGAGCTGACGTTGCGCACGGCCACCGACTGCTCGGCCGACTCCGCGTTGACCTCGTGGTCGCCGAAGGCGAGCTGCGCCGGCACGGCGATCGGGGTGCCGGCGGGAAGGGGCGCCGACCCGCCGGTGGCCAGCACCGAAACCGCCACGCCGAGCAGCCCGGCGGCCCGCACCGCCGGTCCCCACCGGGTCCCGGTCGCCCGCCGCACGGTGGCGGTCAGGCCCAGCCCGAGGGCGGCGCGGCGGTGGGCGCTGAGCGAGAACCGGGGCCGGGGACGGTCGGTGGGTGCGGCGGCCGGCCACGGGGTGGAGCCGCCGCCGTCCCCGCCGCCCAGCACGAACGGGGTGACCGGCTGGCCGGCGGCCCGTTGCGCCCGCTGGAGGTCCTCGGCGAACGCCGCGGCCGTCGGGTGCCGCAGCGCCGGGTCCTTCGCCATCGCCCGTTCCAGGACCGCGCACACCGCCGCCGGCACACCGGCGGGTCGCAGGTCGGGCACCGGCTCGGTGGCGATCCGGCGGAGCAGGCGAGCGGTGTCGTCGCCCGCACCGGACGGGCGGCCCGCGTCGTCGGCGGTCGACGGGTCCTCGGCGAAGGCGGCTGTGCCGCGGATGCAGCGCAGCACGGTCGAGGCGAGCGCGTAGACGTCCGAGGCCACCGAGGCCGGCTCGCCCCGCAGGATCTCCGGCGCGGCGTGCAGCACGCTGGTGGTCACCCGGCGCCGGCCGGGGCCGGGTTCCGCCGAGCGGGGCCGGGCCAGCCCGAAGTCGGCGAGCTTCGGCTCGCCGTACCGGGAGACCAGGATGTTCTCCGGTTTCACGTCGCGGTGCAGCACGCCGGCCGAGTGCGCGGTCTCCAGCGCGCCCGCCACGGCGATCCCGTCGGCCACCGCACCGATCCAGCGTCGCGCCGCCGACCCGCCGTCCCGGCCGGCGGTCGGCCGGGCGGCCAGCGAGCCACCCTCTTCGTACGCCATCAGCAGGTACGGGTTGCCGGTGGTGGTCCGCCCGGCCTGGTGCAGGGTCACGATGTGCGGATGGTCGGAGAGCCGGCCCAGCACGCTCAGTTCCCGCTCGAAGCGGGCCCGGGACGGGCCGTGCCAGTCGGCGGCGAGCACCTTGACGGCCACCTGCCGGGAGAAGTCGGGCTGCCAGGCCCGGTAGACCACCCCGAAGCCGCCCCGCCCGATCTCGACGGCGTCGGTGCAACCGGCCACGCCGAGGTCCAGCCCCGCGCCGGGGACGGACTCCCCGGGTCGGCCGGCCGCTTGCTGCGCTGAGTGGACCATGGCGGCTCATTATGACCGAGCGGCCGGTCGGGGCCATTGTGCGGACGATCACCTGCCGGAACAGGCCGGCCCGGCGGGCGCCCCCCTTCCCGCCCGCCGGGCCGCTGCCTCCTGCCGCCGGTCAGTCGTCGTCGTGGTACCGGTGGGCCCGGCACCGCGACTCCTGGTCGGCTCCGTCGCGGCGGAGGTGGGAACCGGGGCGACCGCCCCCGCTGCCGCACGCGTCGACGGTGCTCGTGGTGTGGTCGGTGGCCGTGGGCGGGCGGGGCGGTGCGACCGTGAGGGCCCCCGCCGCCTCTGCCACACCCGACGCCCTACGCGCCAGTGCCTTCATACCGATCACGTTCCTTCGCATTGTCGGCGGCATGGTCGCCGCCGGGGTGACGCGACCGGCGACACCCCGTGCGGTCGGCCGGTGAACGGGCCGAGCCCGGCCACGCACCAGGTAACCAGCTGCCCGGGCGGCCCGACAGGTGGCGAAGTGGTCACCTTTTCCTCCCCCGCCCGACGGCCCGGCCCCCCGGCCGTGACGATCACCACGCCCATGGGGAGACGCCGGCGCGGGGAGGGTAGCGTCCGCCGGGCCGCGCGACCGAGGTCCGCGTCGATCGGGCAACGACGCCCGGACGACCGGGTGGTCGCGGCCTCCCCGACCGAACAACCCCGCCGAGCGGCGTACGCGCCCGTCGGCGTGCTGCCGAGTGGAAATGGCCGTATGTCGTCTGTGCTGTCCGCGGTCTCCCGTCCGCGTCTGCCCCGCCCGTCCTGGTTGTCGCCGAAGGTGTTGCGCACCGAGGTCCTCGCGGGTCTGGTCGTCGCCCTCGCGTTGATCCCGGAGGCGATCTCCTTCTCGATCCTGGCCGGGGTCGACCCCCGGGTGGGGATCTTCGCCTCGTTCACCATGGCGGTGACCATCGCGTTCTGCGGCGGCCGGCCGGCGATGATCTCCGCGGCCACCGGCGCGGTCGCCCTGGTCGTGGCGCCGCTCGCCAAGGAGTACGGCCTCGATCACCTGATCGCCGCGGTGATCCTCGGCGGCGCGATCCAGATCCTGCTGGCGGTGCTCGGGGTGGCGAAGCTGATGCGGTTCATCCCGCGCAGCGTGATGGTCGGGTTCGTCAACGCCCTGGCCATCCTGATCTTCGTCGCCCAGGTGCCGCACCTGCTCGGTGTGCCGTGGCTGGTCTACCCGCTCGTGGCGGTGGCACTGGCGATCATGGTGTGGCTGCCCCGGCTCACCCGGGCCGTACCGGCGCCGCTGGTCGCGATCGTGGTGCTGACCGTGGTCACGGTGACCACCCACGCGGCGGTGCCGACCGTCGGCGACGAGGGGGCGCTGCCGGACAGCCTGCCCACGCTCGGCCTGCCGCAGATCCCGTGGACCGTGGACACCCTGACCCTGATCGCCCCGTACGCCCTGGGCATCGCCCTGGTCGGGCTGCTGGAGTCGCTGATGACCGCGAAGCTGGTCGACGACATCACCGACACCCCGTCCAGCAAGACCCGGGAGTCGTGGGGGCAGGGCGTGGCGAACATCGTCACCGGGTTCTTCGGCGGCATGGGTGGCTGCGCCATGATCGGCCAGACGATGATCAACGTGAAGGCGTCCGGCGCCCGTACCCGGCTGTCGACGTTCCTGGCCGGCGTCTTCCTGCTGATCCTGGTGGTGGCGCTCGGCGACGTGGTGGCCGTGATCCCGATGGCCGCCCTGGTCGCCGTGATGGTCATCGTCGCGGTGTCGACCTTCGACTGGCACTCGGTCGCCCCGGCCACCCTCAGGCGGATGCCGTACGGCGAGACCGTCGTCATGCTGGCCACCGTCGTCACCACCCTGGCCACCGGGAACCTCGCCGTCGGCGTGGTCGTCGGCGTGCTCACCGCGATGGTCATCTTCGCCCGCCGCGTCGCCCACCTGGTGGAGGTGACCGGCGTCCTCGACCCCGACGGGACGACGCGGGTCTACTCGGTGCACGGCGAGCTCTTCTTCGCCTCCAGCAACGACCTGGTGGGCCGGTTCGACTACGCCAACGACCCCGACAACGTGGTCATCGACATGAGGCACGCCCACGTCTGGGACGCCTCCTCGGTCGCCGCCCTCGACGCCGTCACCACGAAGTACGCGACCCGCGGCAAGACCGTGGAGATCGTCGGGCTGAACCAGCCCAGCGCCCGTATCCACGACACCCTCGCCGGCCGGCTCAACGTCGGCCACTGACGACCCGCTACCGCCCGTCGTGGTGGTGGCTGTGGACGCGCGCCGATCGGTTGGCGAAAACCAGGCCGCGTGCGCCGCCGGATCGGGCGCAGCCCGGCCCCGCGCCACCTACCGGCGCGCGTGGCGGGCGGCGACGACGCAGAGGGCCGCCGCCAGCAGCAGCGCCGTGGCGGCGCCCACCAGGACCGGTGACGGGCCACCGTCCAACGCGCCCAGGTAGTCGAGACCGGCCACTCCGTTGAGGACGGCGTACCACAGCAGCAGGTAGCCGACCTGGAAGAGCCGGGCCGTGCGGGTCAGCACGCCCAGGGCCAGCGCGAGGGCGGGGACGAAGGCCGCACCGGCCAGCCAGTCCGCCAGGTCACCCGCGATCGCCATCCGTACGCCGGGGGCCAGCCCGACCAGCACGGTGAGCGCGACCCCGGCCAGCCACTGGGTGAGCGCGCGGCGTACGGGTGCGGGGCAGGCGCCGAGCAGCGCCTCGACGCCGAACTCGTGGGACTGGGTGCCGAGCCGTGACCAGATGAGCACCGGCCAGATCGACGTCACGATCAGCGTCGTTCCGGAGGCGCTCGCGGGCACCGCCGCGCCGACGGCGATCAGCGCGGCAGCGCCGAGCCACCACCACCAGGGGACGCCCTGGGTGAGGATGCGCAGTTCGCCGACGAGCAGGCGGCCGAAGGCGCGACCGCGGCGCGGCATGGTCTGCGGAGACGGCAGCACCGGGCGGTCCGGGAGGGCCGTCGTCGGGGCGGTGGCGACCGGCACGACCGGCGCGGGTCCGGCGGACCGGACCGAGCGGGCCGGGTCGAAGCGGCCGAACCAGAGGGCCGGCAGCACCGCGACGGCGGTCGCCAGCACCACGAGGAGGATCCGGTCGCCGACGAAACCCGCCGTGAAGTCCACGCCCGTCCACACGACGGCGCGGGGTGCGACGTCGAGGTACATCAGGCCCAACGCGATCTCGGTGAGCGTGATCCCCTGGGCGGCGAACGCGTCGCGCAGGGACTCGGCGAACACGTGCACGCCGAGGCCGCCCAGCGGGGCGTCGGGCGACTGCCCGGCCAACACGGCGAACATCGCCACGAAGAACCAGACCACGTTTCCGAAGCCGCCGCGGAGCACCGGGAGGGTCTCGAACAGCACCGCGGCGGTCGCGGTGACCGCCAGCACCGGCACCGTGTACAGCGCGAACGGCAGGAGGATGGCGACCGGGTCGACGGCGTACGACTCGCCGCGGGCCAACTGCATCACCACCGCCGTACCGGCCAGCGCCACCGCCATCGATCCCAGCACCAGCAGGTTGCTGAGGAACTTGCCGACCAGGTAACCGGACATCCGCAGCGGGGTCGCGGCGAGGAGCTGCCCGACGCCGCTCCGCTCGTCCCGCGCGATCGCCGTCCGGACGACGTAGAAACCACCGAGGGAGAGCCACAGCGCTCCGGCGAGCGCGGTCACCGTGCCGACGTAGGCGCTGTTGTAGACGCCCCGGTGCATCCCCGCGTTGACGATCGTCCAGTGTGCGCCGGCGGCCGGCGCGGCCAGGTAACCCAGGCCGACGGCGGCCAGCAGGACCACCAGGTACCCCGGCCGGCGTACCCGTTCGCGGAAGTCCGCGACGGCGAGCGCGCCCAGCACGCGGGGCCTCATCGCGTCAGCTCCCGGACGCCGCCGACCACGCCGAGGTAGGCGTCCTCCAGGTCGGGCGGGACCTGCGTCGCGTCCGGACCGGGCCGTGTCGTCGAGAGCAACCGCAGGCGTACGCCGTCCGCGGTGCGGACCATCCGGCTGACCATGTGCCGGGCCTGCGCCGCGGCTACCTCGTCCGGGGCGACGACCGTCTCCCACACGTGCCCCGCCACGGTGCGCAGCAACTCCTCCGGGGTGCCGCGGCGCAGCAGCCGGCCCTGGGCCACGATGGCGATGTCCCCGGCCACCGATTCGATGTCCGAGACGATGTGGGTGGAGAGCATCACGAGCCGGTCGGCGGCCAGGTCGCTGAGCAGGTTGCGGAACCGCACCCGTTCCTGCGGGTCCAGGCCGGCGGTGGGCTCGTCGACGATGAGCACCCGCGGGTCGGCCAGCAGCGTCTGCGCGATGCCGACGCGGCGCAGCATGCCGCCCGAGTACCCGCCCATCGGGCGGTTGGCCGCCTCGGTCAGGTTGACCAGCTCCAGCAGTTCGCCGATGCGGGCCCGGGCGGAGCGGGCCGACAGTCCCTTGACGGCCGCCAGATACGACAGGAACTCCCGGGCGCTCAGGTTGGGGTAGACACCGAAGTCCTGCGGCAGGTAGCCGAGCTGCCGGCGCAGCTCGTTCGGCTTCGCGACGACGTCGGTCCCGTCGAGCAGCAGCCGTCCGCCCGTGGGCCTGGTGACCGTGGCGGCGATCCGCATCAGCGACGACTTGCCCGCGCCGTTGGGGCCGAGCAGACCCACCACACCGAAGCCGAGGCGCATCGTCACCCCGTCGACGGCCAGCTTCCGCCCCCTGTAGACCTTCGTCACGTCGATCAGTTCGAACATCAGCTCGCCTTCCGTACCGTGGCGGTGAGGCCCTCGCCGGCGGTGGCGGTGACGGTCCGCTCGCTGGTGGGATCGCTGGTCAGGCCGGGGCGGCCGGGTGCCGCGGTGACGCGGTAGGTCTCCGGCCCGCCGGGCAGGGTGACCGCGACCGATCCGCCGGCCCGCGCCTCGACCCGGGTGGGCGCGCTGGTGAAGCCCAGGTCGACGCCCCGGCCGGTCGACGTCGCGCTGACGGTGGCGGAACGCGCCCCGGTGACCTCGACGCCCTCCTCGGCGTGCAGCCGCAGGGGGCCGGTCGGATCCTCGACCCGCAGCCAGGCGTCGGTCACCGTCGCGGAGAAGTCGACGTCGAGCCCGACGGCCCTAACCGGGGCGTCGCTGGTCACCTCGACCGCGACGCCGGCCGGCACGTGCACGACGTGCCGGCCGCCGCAGTCCGGCACCAGGCCGCTGCACGTGACGGTCAGCCGCAGGGTGCCGCCGTCCAGGGCCCAGGAGGCGTTGTCGTCGGCGGTGGCCTTGCCGGTCAGCGACCGCTGCACCTCGACGGCGGCGCCGGCCCCGGCGACCAGACGCAAGTCAACGCCGTCGTTGTCGATGACCAGCCGGTCTCCGGAGAGGCTGAACTCCCGCCGGTCGTCGCGGGCCTCGTTGATGGACCGGAGGTCGGCGCAGCCGGCAACGGCCATAACGGCTGCAACGGATAGCAGCGGCGCAACACGCATCATTCGCTCCTGTCGGGTGATAGCGGAGCAGCCAGCACATCACCCGACGAGGGCCCGAGGCACTACCACCAGACGCCCGAACGGGGGTAGGGCCAGGCATACCCCCGAGGTTCCCGTGCGGTCCTCCACCGGCCGCTCGACAAGCCCGGGTGTACGCCGACGCGGCCCGGCGGGTCGCCCATCCGATGGCGGACTCTGCGGCGTCGCCCCCATCCCCGCCAGCTAAGGACGGACCGACCGCCACCGCCTCCACCGCGGCGGAGACCGTGACGCCAACAGTGCCCTGTGGCGGATCATCCTGGTCCGCATGCGATGCCACCACCCACTAAGGACTACGTCGCGCGGCGCACCGCCGAGGGCAAGTCCAAGCCCGAGATCATGCGGTGCCTCAAGCGCTACGTCGCCCGCGAAGCCTTCAGCCGTCTCAGCGGGCCGACGCCACCATGGCTACAGGCCGGAGCAAAGCAGGGAAGAACGTTGACAGCTGGGTGGTGAACGCCGCCGGCGCTCTACCGCCAAGCCTCCCACGGCAGCGCCTCTCGCCAGCCTGGTCGGCCGAAAGTCCAGTCCGCCAGGACTTTCGCGATGGGATCGATCCCGATCACCACCGGCTGCTTCAGCACATGTGCCTGAAAGTGGTTGTCCTCGCTGCCCTCGCGGTATTCCACCTGGTAGCTCAAGTCGTCATTGAGGAAGACCTGCATGTAGTGCTGCCCCGCCGGCTCCAGGTCAAGCCTTTCGACGATAAGAAACCGCCACCTCAGGTTCAGGTCCGCGAGAGCGTCGTAGAGCGTCGTCTCGGACGGATCATCCCAAACCTGTCCGCCCGCCTCACACGCCCTCACCGTCGGCCCAGCCACGGCCCGACTCTACCGCTACGTCAAATGCCCGCCGGTCCGGCCGGGAGTTGACAGAAATAGGAGCGCCACACCCCGCTCAAGCCGGATCTCCTGCCCCGGTTGATGGTTGGCACTGAGGCCTCAGCTGATGCTTTACATGATCGCGACACCGCGCGTCTCGGTAGATCCGAGGAACCGATCTTGGCGTTGACGTCCGGCGACCTGGTCAGTCTGCCGCCGGGTCCGCAAGGGCGGCTCGGCCCTGTTCGTACTCCGCGAGGGCGGCAGGTTCTTCGGAGCACTGATCCGTCCAGAATCCCTGCCGAAGCCGAGGCCGGGGAGCGAGCCGAAGCGACCCGTCACTGTCCAATGCCACTGACCAGCAGCACTCGCCGAGGCAGTCGCCGTGGTGACGTACGGCCGCAGCACCCATGGTCGCCGCGCCCTGGCATCCGCGATCAACCGCGAGCCCACCCTGGCCCAGACATGGCTTCGCTCCCTCATCCGACAGCTCACCGGTGGAACCTGACGGCCGCCCGGTTGTGAGAGCCCGACAAGGTCATCTAGCCCCACGTGTCACCCAACATCTGACACCGATCCGTCACGCATCAAGTGGAGCCGGACATCACCGGCAGCCGGCTGTCCGGTCTCAGGACCTGCGTAACACATCGGTCTCAGGACCTGCCTGACACTCCACCGAGCGATTGGGCGGTCGCGGGGCCTGCCCTGCCGAGGATCATGAGATGATGCCGTACGAGTATGAGGACCGGGACGCCGGGCGTGATGCGCTGACGAGGGCACTGGCTCTGCTCAGCGAGCCTGACCCACGGGTCCGTGAGCACGGTGCCGCTGAGGTCGGCGATTGCTTCCGACGCTACGCCGGTAACCAGGACAACACCGAGGTCGCCGTGACACGGCTGGTCGCGCTGACGGTCGCCGAGACTGATGAGCGGATGCGGAGCTCAGCCTTGAGTGCGTGCGCCGACGCGGCCACCGCCTATGTGCTGCCGCTGGCGCTATTCGAGCCGCTGATGCCGCTGTTGCCTGACCTGTCGGCCGAGCTCACCGAGTATGTACTGCTCATCCTCGGCCTGACGCACGACCCTGCCGCCCGACCAATCATCACGCCGTACCTCAACCACCCAGAGGCGTCCGTTCGGTTGGAAGCCAGCGACGCTTTGACGGAGCTGGCAGGGCGGGGCCGATGATTGTCTAGCCGGACGTGTCACCAACGTCCCGAGACTGATCTGTCACGCGGGTCCTGAGACCCGACATCGCCGACGGCCGGCCGGTCAGTTGGCGTAGACCGCCGTGGCGTCGTCGCTGCCCTTGTTGCGGGGCCATTTGGTGCCGTTCGGGTCGGCTGCCTCGATGGCGCGGACTCGGCGGATCAGCTCGGTCGGGCCGTGTTGGTCCAGGACGTCGAGCACTCCTTGCCAGTCGAGGAGGTCGAACATCGTGACCAGCCGTGCGGCGCCATCGGTCAGCACCGCTACCCGCTTGACCGCTGTGAGCGGGATCTGGCCGCTGATGGCATGCGTGACGACCGTGGGATCGGCAGCGGCCACCCAGAACCCTCCCGGCTGGTTCCGCAACGCCAACTCAGCGTGCTTCATCCGCAGCAGCGCTGCCTGCTTCTGCGTGGACCCGAACGGGTAGCGGTTCGCCTCAGCTCTTTCTGCCTGCGCCGTGGTATCGACCCGGTCGTCGTTGAAGACCTCGATGCCGTCGCTGGTGTCGACCACTACGGTCGTGTCGCCCAGCACGAGGTACTGCAACGAGTCCTCGGTCAGCCGGATCAAGGCGGTGGTCGCCGACGGGGTGCCGGGATGGTGAAGGTCGCACTCCGGGTGCATCCTCGCGGTGATCCCGATGGCATCGGTCAGGACGTCACCAAGCTTGCGATCACCATCGGCAGCCAGGCCAGTGATCGTGGATCCCAGCTTCGCCGCGTACCAGGCCACCCCGTGGACACAACCGGTGTCCGTGCGCGCAGTGGCACCGTCCAGGACCACGATCAGCCCCTGCGCAGCGGGGTCCGCCTTCATGACCTGCGCCAGGAACGGCAGCAGCCGTGGGTTCGTCAGCACGATCAGGTTCGACCGGTTCAGGTGCACATGCCCTGGCGGTGGCACCACCTCGTAGGCCGACTCCAGACCAACGGTGCGGGCCAGCTCGGCAAGCATCTCGTACGCGGTGAAGGACTCGACCGACACCACCTCGCCGGGATCGTGCCGGTTCGCTTCCTGCTTGCCGCCGATCGCGACCGTCAGCTTGCCCGCGCCAAGGAACGCACGCTCTGGCCGGACACCGGTTGAGAGCAGCTGCGAGACACGAGAGCGCGGCACGCGAACCTACGGATCACGCTGGAGACCTACGTCCACTGGCTGCCGAAGAAGGATCGCCCGCGCGGCGTCGTCGGGCAGCTCCTACGCCAGGCTGCCGCCAACCAGCCCGGCATCCCCGGAAGCCAAGATCGCCGCTAGTTTGTGCCCTGGTTGTGCCCGAAGATCTATTCCCGGCGTTTCCGCAGCTCAGAGGCGGTAAATGGTGGGCCGCCAGGGACTCGAACCCTGAACCTAAGGATTAAAAGTCCTCAGCTCTGCCATTGAGCTAGCGGCCCGTCGGGCAATCAGGCTACCCGATCGTTCGCCCCCGGGTCGGCTTGCGCCCGGCTGCGGGGACGGCCGGCCCGAGGCGTCCTGCCGGGTTCGGTGACCTCCCCGAACACGGCCGGCCGATGCGACGCCGGTCAGTGGCCGTCGCCGTCGTCGGCGGCGTGCGGCGATGGCCGTTCCGGCGCCCCGCGCAACCACAGCGAGACCCCCGCGAGCGCGCACGCCACGCCCACGATCACGATCGCCGTCTCCGCCAGTTCGGAGAGATCGTCAAGGAACGGAAAGGTGTGCGAGAGCGCCAGCGTCAGGAACGCGATCAGCAACAGGAGCACGGCGAGGACCCGTTGTCGAAGCATGGGCGCCATCGAACCACACCACGTCGACCCTTCCCGAGGGCGGCGGACGGCGCGGTCCGCGAGTCGGCGTACGCCGGCTCGGGAACCGTATCTCCGCCCGGGAAAGGCGGTACGACGTTACCGCCGCGGTTCGTCCCACACCGGCGCGGCGCGGGACGGATCGGGATCGACCGGGCGTCGACCGCGAGGAGTGCCTGTTGGCAGCGACGATGGCGGGCCTGGGCGGAGTGGTCCGCGGTGAGTGACGGCCGGCTGAGCGTCGAGGGGCTGGGGCCGCTGCGCGCGTACGTCGACGGCGAGGAGATCGACGTCGGCCCACCCATGCGGCGGGCCGCCTTCGCCGTGCTGGCCCTCTGCGCGGGAGCGCCCGTGGCCGTCGGGCCGGGGAAGCGCCGCGCGGGGAAGGGCCGCCGGGGGAGCCGCGGCCCGGGGAAGCGCCGCCCGGGGAGCCGCGGCTGACCACCGGCGCCCCCGGCGCAGGAATCGTGATCATGACGATCGGTCTGGCGTAGCCGGCTTCACGATTCCTTCACGTCCGACTTCAGCCGGCCCGCTACGGGCGCAGCCGCACCGGATCCGGCAGGATGTTGGCGTCGATGGTGCCGTCCATGCCCACGGTGAACCGCCAGGTCGCGTGCTCGACGCCGACGGCCACCACCGCCCAGCGCGGCACCGGATCGGCGAGCAGTTGGTCGAGCAGGTAGGCGTCGTGGCCCGCCGGTGGATCGGCGAAGAGCAGGACGCCGCCCTCCGGGTCGTTCAGCACCGGCGTCGCCTCGACCAGCCGCGCCACGTGCAGGCCGGCGAAGTCGCGGTCGGGCTCGAAGCCCACCCGGACCACGCGCGTACCGGTCGACCACGGGCCGGTGGTGAGCCGCCGCGACCACGACCGGACCAGGCCCCGGGCTAGTTCGAGGTCACCCCCGACGCCGATGAGCCCGCCCGCCCAGGCGAGATTGAGCAGCAGCCGGCCGCCGTCGGTGACGCCGAGTGAGACCAGCAGCGGGAACGGGACCGGCAGGCGGCCGTCCACCGCCGTGGTCGTCAGCCACCGCAGGGACGCCCGCCAGGTGCGGCCGTGGTCCTCCACCGTCCAGCCGGGCGGTGGCGTCTCGTCGGGGCTGGTCAGCCGCAACACCACGGACTCGGGGGCCAGGAGCACGGCGCCGACCGCGGGCACGGGGCGCTGCCACTCGGCGCAGCCGGTGGCGAGGGTGCGTACGGCCCGGTCTATGGTCCAGGCGCCGGACCGCTCGTGGGCGCCCGGCTCCGGCGAGCGGAGGTCCCCGGGGGGGCGGCCCAGCCTGTTCATCGTCCACTCCTCGTCCTCGGGCCCTGGCATCGTCGTTGGCGCGGGGGCGGCTGTCAACGAGGGACCTGGGCCCGTGGGCCCAGCGGCCATTCCGAACTGGACCCTGCCGGGCCCGCTTCCTATGATCATGCACGCTGCCAAGCGCGGGCCGGGCGAGCAGCGCGGGCTCGCACCACTGAAGGGACAACCCGATGGCGAACCTCAACATCACCTACACGGAGATGTCGGACAGCGCGACCCGGATGCGCAACAACAAGAACGAGATCGACGCCCGGCTGACCGAGTGCAAGTCGATCGTGGACAACCTGACCACCTCCGGGTTCGTCACCGACCAGGCGTCCGGCAAGTTCGACGAGGTGCACACCGAGTTCGTGACCAGCGCGAACGAGCTGATGGAGAACCTCGACCTGCTCTCCGAGTGGCTCGACAAGGCCGTTACCGGGCTGCGCGACATGGACACCCAGCTCGCCGGTTCGCTGAACAAGTAACCGGGGACACACCGTGCGCATGCTGATCACCCTCGCGTCGCCGCAGGCGTGGTCGACGGACGTGGTCGTGGAGGCTGATCCCGCCACTCCGGTACGGGACATCGTCAAGAACCTGTTGGACAGTCTCGACCCGTCCTCCATCGCGCACGGTCAGTTCCCAGGATCCAACCGGGTCTTCCTCGACCACCGGCCACTCGACCTCGATCTTCCGCTGTCCGCCAGCGGGGTGCACGACGGTTCGGTGTTGTGGGTCGGTGGGCCGGGGCCGGCCCCGTACGTCCCGGCCGGCGGCCTCGTCACCATCCGGGCGGTGACCGGCGCCGGCGCCGGCCGGATCTGGTCGTTCGGGCCGGGCGAGCACCGGATCGGTTCGGCCGAGGGCAGCCCGGTGCGCCTGGACGGGGTGCCCCCGGTGGCCGCCGTCATCCGGGTCACCTTCGACGCCGAGGTGCACGTGCGCGGCCTCGAAGGCGACCTGCTGCTGGACCGCGAGGGGCTGCCCCGCACCGAGGTGCGGTGGCGGGAGACGACGCAGTTGACGGTGGGCGGCACCACGCTGGAGGCGCATCCGGTCCGCTGCCCGGACGCGGTCGTCGAGCCGTCGCCGGAGAGCGAGTACCTCGACTACAACCGTCCGCCGCGGCTGCTCCCGCCGGTCCGGCCGGACAAGTTCAAGATCCCGGCCGAGCCCAAGGCGCCGGCCCCGAACGCCCTGCCGTGGCTGGCCGCCGCGCTGCCCGCCGCCTTCGGTGCCGTCATGGCCACGGTGCTGCGCAACCCGATGTACCTGATGTTCGCCGCGATGTCGCCGATCATGGTGATGGCCAACTGGTGGACCGGGCGCCGGCAGGGCAAGACCAGCCACCGTACGCAGATCGCCGAGCACGAGGCGCGCGTGGCCGCCATCGAGGCGGACATCGCCGAGGCGCTGGTCCTGGAGCGGCACGACCGCCGGGTCGCCGCGCCCGACCCGGCCGAGCTGCTGATCGTCGCGACCGGGCCGCGGGCCCGGCTGTGGGAGCGGCGCCGCACCGATCCGGACCACCTGGTGGTCCGGGTCGGCATCGCCGACCTGCCCAGCAAGATCACCGTCGAGGCGGCCGGCCAGGACCGGCAGACCGACCGGCACCTGTACGACGTGCCGGTCTCCTTCTCGGTGGTGCAGGCGGGCGTGGTCGGCGTGGCCGGCCGCGGCGACTGGCCGCGCCGCCTGGCGCGCTGGATGACCGGCCAGCTCGCCGTCGCGCAGAGCCCGCGCGACCTGCAGCTCTACGTGCTGACCGACCCGGGTGGCAGCACGCTGTGGGAGTGGGCCGCCTGGCTGCCGCACACCCGCCCCCTGCTGGGGCAGCAGACCCTGACCCTGCTGGGCACGGACACCGAGACCATCGCCCGCCGGATCGCCGAGCTGATCGAGCTGATCGAGGCCCGCCGGCAGGCCCGCCTCAACGCCGGGTCGGGCGCGGCGTTCGCCGATCCGGACGTGGTCGTCGTCCTGGACGGCGCCCGGCGGCTGCGCGCCCTGCCCGGTGTCGTCTCCATCCTGCTCGGCGGTCCGGCCGTCGGCGTCTACTTCATCTGCGTCGACAACGACGAACGCACCCTGCCGGAGGAGTGCACGACAGTGGTGGCCGGGGGCGACGGCCTGCCCACGACGCTGCGCCAGCAGCGGGCCGCGCAGGTCGACGGCATCCGGGTCGACGAGGTGATCGACGACTGGTTCCCGGCCACCGGGCGGCGGCTGGCGCCGGTCCGCGACGTCAGCGACACCCACGGCGACGCCGCGCTACCGGCGTCCGCGCGCCTGCTCGAGGTGCTGGGGATGGAGGATCCGGCGGTCGCCGCGATCTCGGCCCGCTGGAACGCCTCGCCCCGCAGCACCCGGGCCATCGTCGGCTACAGCCTCGACGGCCCGTTCGCGCTCGACCTGGTCCAGCACGGTCCGCACGGCCTGGTCGCGGGCACCACCGGTTCCGGCAAGTCGGAGTTCCTGCAGACGGTGGTGGCCTCGCTGGCCCTGGCGAACCGTCCGGACGCGATGAACTTCGTGCTCGTCGACTACAAGGGCGGGGCCGCGTTCAAGGACTGCGTCGACCTGCCACACACCGTCGGCATGGTCACCGACCTCGACACCCACCTGGTCGAGCGTGCCCTCACCTCGCTCGGGGCGGAGCTGACCCACCGGGAGCACCTGCTCGCCGCGGTGGGCGCCAAGGACCTCGAGGACTACGTCGACTACGCGACCCGGCGGCCCGTGCCGGCGCCGATCCCGCGGCTGCTGATCGTCATCGACGAGTTCGCCTCGATGGCGCGTGAGCTGCCGGACTTCGTCACCGGCCTGGTCAACATCGCGCAGCGGGGCCGGTCGCTCGGCATCCACCTGATCCTCGCCACCCAGCGCCCGAACGGCGTGGTCTCCGCCGAGATCCGGGCCAACACCAACCTGCGGGTCGCGCTGCGGGTCACCGACGCCGGGGAGAGCGCGGACGTGATCGACGCCCGGGAGGCGGCCAGCATCTCCGCCGCGAACCCGGGCCGCGCGTACGCCCGGCTCGGCCACAGCTCGCTCATCCCCTTCCAGACCGGCCGGGTCGGTGGCCGTCGCCCGCAGCAGAACGTGACCGAGGCCGTGGCCGCGCCGTTCCTGCACCCGGTGGGCTGGCTCGACCTGGGCCGGCCCGTGCCGCAGCGGCCACGCGCGGCGGTCGAGGTCGACGAGGCCACCGACCTGTCGGTGCTGGTGTCGGCGATCCGGCAGGCCAACGACCTGCTGGGCGTGCCGGCACAGCGCCGTCCCTGGCTGCCGGCGCTGCCGACGGCCTCGGTGGTGGACCTGCCGGCCGGGCCGTCCTGCGACGAGCGGGGCGAGCCGTCGTTCGCCTGGGCGATCCAGGACCTGCCGCGGCGGCAGCAGCAGGCGCCGATGACGATCGACCTGTCGACCTTCGGCCACCTGCACATCGTCGGGGCTCCCCGGTCGGGGCGTTCGCAGGCGCTGCGGACCATCGCCACCGCCGCGGCCAGCGCCGCGAGCGTCAGCGACCTTCACCTGTACGGGTTGGACTGCGGCAACGGGGCCCTCCTGCCGATCACCCGGTTCCCGCACTGCGGGGCGGTCGCGCAGCGTACGGACGTGGAGCGGGCCGACCGCCTGCTGCGCCGCCTGCACGAGGAGGTGCAGCGCAGGCAGCGGATCCTCGGCCAGGGCGGGTTCGCCGACCTGACGGAGCAGCGGGCGGCGGCCCCGGCCGCCGAGCGACTGCCGCACATCCTGCTGCTGCTCGACCGCTGGGAGGGGTTCGTGGGCACCCTCAGCGAGCACGACAACGGTGCGCTGACCGACCTCGTGCACATCCTGATGCGTGAGGGCGCGAGCGCCGGCGTGCACCTGATCGTGACGGGCGACCACAGCCTGCTGAGCGGCCGGATGGCCGGGCTCTGCGACGAGAAGCTGGTGCTGCGGCTCTCCGACCGCAGTGACGCCACGCTGGCCGGGCTGAACCCGCGGAAGATCCCGGAGAACATGCCGGCCGGCCGGGGCTACCGGGCGATCAGCGCGATCGAGGTGCAGGTCGCCCTGGTGGCGGCCGACCCGAGCGGTCCGGCGCAGGTGGCCGCGATGCACAACCTGGCGACCCGGCTGACCGAGCGCGAGGCACACGTACCCCGTGCGCAGCGACCCGGGACGATCGCCGCTATGCCCACCCAGCTCACCTTCGAGCAGGCGTGGGAGTCCGTCGGCACGGTGCGACCGGGCTGGGCGCTGGTCGGCGTCGGCGGTGACGAGTTGGCGCCCATCGGCACGAACCTGCTCGACGAGGCACCGACCTTCCTGATCGCCGGGCCGTCCCGCTCGGGCCGCAGCACGGCGTTGCGGGTGATGGCGGAGTCGCTGCTGCGATCGGGCGTCCAACTGGTCGTCGGCGCACCCATGCGTACGCCGCTGCTCGACCTCGTGGGCCGTCCCGGGGTGCGTGGCGCCGTGACCGGGGAGAGCCCCACCGAGGAGGATTTCGCCGCCCTGCTCGACACCGGCGACGAGCCGGTCGCGCTGCTAGTCGACGACGCCGAGGCGTGGCGGGACATCCCGTGCCGGGACTACCTGCGCCAACTGATCCGTACCGCGTCCGGCAGGCGCCGGGCCGTCGTCATCGCCGGCGAGATCTCCTCGGTGGCGATGGGCTTCTCCGGCTGGCAGGTGGAGGTCAAGAAGAACCGGCGGGGCGCGCTGCTCTCCCCGCCCACCCTGGGCGCCGGTGATCTGGTGGGGGTCCGGCTGACCCGGGCCGCCCTGGCCGACAAGGTGGTGCCCGGCGTCGCCCGGGTGCACCTGGGCGACGGGGATCTCCAGACCGTTCAGATTCCGCTCCTGGAGCCGGCCGGGGCCGGCGGGTGAACACGACGACTGTGGAAACGGTGATGTGATGGCCGACATCGTGGTCAAGGGACTGGCCGACCTGGCTCGGAACCTCAGTGAGCTGATCAGCCAGTTCGAGGGCGCGCTGGACTTCGAGAACGAGTACGACAAGGAGTGGGGACAGCACAACGCCAACCTGTCGATGGGCGACTTCGCCGACAACTGGACCGGCAGCCGCGACAAGATGGTCGAGGCCATGAAGAAGTTCCGTAAGGCGATCGAGGGCGCCGACCAGGCCTGGACCGACGCGGACCTGGAGATGCTGAAGAGCCTTGAGAGTGGTGGCAAATGAGCGACAAGCGCCTCGAACGACTCCGCAGGGCCAACCCGGCCGACATCGAGGCCGCGCAGAAGCGCTATCAGCTCATCTCCGACACCATCGACGACACGGTCAGCAAGCTGCAGAAGATCGTCGATGCCGGTGAGAACGCCCTCCGGGGCAAGTGGGTGGACGGAGTCAAGAAGGACGCCAGCTCCCTCAAGGAGAGCCTCGGCAAGGCCGCGGTGCGCTACCACGATGTCGCCTCGGAGATCAAGAAGTACGAGCCGGAGCTCGAGCGCGCGATCACCGACGTGAACGCGGCCGAGCGTGACGAGGCGGACGCGAGCGCCTCGCTCAACCGGGCGACCGCGATGCCCGACCCGCAGCGGGACGCCGACGGCAACATTCCGCCGGAGGAGCAGCAGAAGGGCGAGGACAAGCGGCGTGCCCAGGACGACGCGGACGCCCAGCTCTCCTCGGCGAAGAGCCGGCTCACCGGCGCCCTCGACGCGCTGGACGTGGCCGGCAAGCGGCTGGGCGACGCGGTGAACTGCAAGAACTACGACGACGGCCTGACTGACAAGATCAGCTGGCGGATCATGAACGTCTTCAAGAAGATCAGTGAGATCTTCGGGATCATCGCCATGATCCTGACGGCGCTGGCCATCCTGATTCCGGGCCTGGGCTGGCTCGCGCTCGCCGGCGTGGTCGCCGGCGCCATCACACTGATAGCCGACAGCGTGCTGCTGGGCGGCGGCGACGGCAGCGTGCTCGCCGTCGTGCTCGGCGCGGTCGGCGTGGCGTTCGGCGGGCTGGCAGCCGCCTTCGGCGCCTTCGGCAAGTCGATCACGGCGATCAGCAAGCTCTCCAAGCCGGCGGCGAACTTCAAGCTGCACACGGTCTTCAAGCCGAACGGCCTGGTCATCGAGATGTCCAACTTCGCCAAGCCCTTCGCCATCAACGCCGCCAAGCCCGGCTTCTTCAACTTCCTGGCCAGCACCAACGCCAAGCTGTTCGGCAACGGGTTCGGCGGCCTGATGAAGACGTGGTGGAACGCCTTCGCCGGCATCGGCACCCTGAAGAACCTGGGCGCTCTGAAGAACGTGCCCCTCTTCGGTGGCCTCTTCAACACGACCGGCACCAGGTTGCAGGCGGTGTTCGCCACCTGGGGCGGCCTCAACCAGGCGTTCGCCTTCGGCGCGGGCCTGGTCGCGGCGGGCCTGCAGGCGACCAAGCACCCCTCGGTCGAAGGCGCCTGATGACGGCGGACACCATGCCGATCGAGGTCTCCTGGGCCTGGGACTGGGTGCCGGCCGACGAAGCCGACCGGCTCCCCTGGATCGATCACATGGCGCGACTGCTCGACGGGTGGGTGAGCGAGCAGGTGGAGGCGGCCCGGGAGGCATGGCCCGACGACTCCGCCGAGGAGTTCCCGTTCCGCCCCGGCGAGGTGGGCTCGGCGGTGGCCCGCGACCTGCTGGAGCGCGCCGACGGGCTGCCCCGCAACTGCCGCCTCGTCTGGGGTGCCGGGTTCGTCGACGACCGGGTGCGCTGGCTGCCGCTGCTCGTCCTGGCCGAGTTCCGGGAGGCGGGACCGGGCGACCCGGCCTACCTGATGTCCCTGGTCGGCGCTGAGGGCCTGCCCGACGACGTGCGACCACCGCACGTCGAGTACGTTTCCACGGACCACGGCGACGGCATCCGGGTGCTGGCGCTGGCCCGCACCGAGGCCGAGGGGCTGCACGGCCGGGTCAACGCCGCCCTGCGCCTCGAAGGGCCGGACCAGGAGATCGACGTGCTGCTCACGACGCGGGTCAGCGACATGGAGCAACTGGCGGTGATCGGTCCCGGCGTGGAAGCGGTGATGCATCTGATCGCCGCCCAGTTCGCGGCCCGGCCGGGGGACGGCGGGGCGCCGCTGCGGTTCGTGCCGGCCGACGCGGCACCCGCCGTCGGGACGGACCTTCAGTGATCGACTTCGAGCTCATCGTCCCGGAGGGCTGGGCGCACATCCCCACCACGCCCGAACTCGGCCGGGTCCGGGAACGCACCATCGACGCGATCGTCAGGCAGGCCCTGCCCGACACGCTGCCCCGGGACAAGGCCGGACCGTGGCGGCGCATCCTGCGAAAGGACCTCACCGAGGCGACCGACGAGGCGCAGCGGCAGGGCGCCCGCGCGGTGGTGCTGCCCATCCAGGAGATGCACGGCATGCGGCTGCCCGGCACGCTGCTGCTGTCGGTGATCGACGACGGCGAGAACAAACAGGATCCGAAGCTGGTGCTGGACTCGATCCGGGCCGACGCCGGCGCGGACGGTACGGCGTTGGAGATCGACGGCTGCCCGGCCGTCCGGGTCAGCCAGGTCATCGACAGCAGGACACTCAACCGCAAGGCGCCCTCGGTGCGGGTCGGTTACTTCGTGGCGGCCCCCGACGCGCCCGGCGTCTGGGGCGTGCTGACCTTCACCGTGCTGACCGACGGGGACGTCGAGGCCGAAGCGGTGCAGGCCATCGTCCTGCTGTTCGACATGGTCGTCAGCACGCTGCGCTGGGCTGACGAGGTCGCCGTGCCGACCGAGGACGAGTTGCTCGCCGCCCTGCCGGCCGACTGACGTCCCGATCCCTACACAAGAAAGCGGTACTGATGTTCGGGATGCTGAGGTTGCGTCGGCCGGTGGTCCTGGGCGTCGCCCTGGCACTGGTCGTGCTGCTCGGGGTCGGCGCCTTCGTGGCACGGCAGGCGGCCAACGCCGCCGAGCCCCTGGCGGGCAACCGGGTCACCGCGTCGGACGTGCGGATCCTCGTGAGCGCGGCGGCGTCCTGCCCGGCGCTCACCCCGGCCCGGCTGGCCGGGCAGGTCATGGTCGCCTCGAACTTCCGCGACGAGCCGGTGGACGGGATGCGGACGGGGGGCGCCACCGGAGTCGCCGCGCTGACCCCCGAGCAGTGGCGCAGGTACGCGCCATGGCCCGGCGCCGACCCGACCGACCGCGAGGCCGCCGTCACCGCCCTCGCGCACGGCATGTGCCAACTGGTCGGTCAGGCCCGGACCCTGAAGATCGACGAGGATCCGTGGCGGGTCGCGCTGGCGGCGCACCGGCTCGGCGTGGACCAGGTCATCGCGGCCGGCGGCATCCCGGCCGGCGCCCGCGAGTACGTGGACACCGCCGACCGGTACGCCGCCTGGTACGCCCTGCAGCCCGCGTTCGGCGGCGCCCCGGCGTCACCGGCCCCGGCCGCCGTCGCCCCGGCCGCCGGCGCGGTGGTCCCGGTGCCCGAGGCGTACCTGGCCGCCGTCGCCGCCGCCGGGAAGGTGTGCCCCGAGATGCCGCCCGCCCGGATCGCGGCACAGATCATGGCGACGTCCGCCTTCGACCCGAACAAGCTCGGTCCCGCCGGCGAGCAGGGCATCGCGCAGTTCCTGCCCCGGGTCTGGACGACCACCGGGAAGTCGGCCGCGAAGCGGTCGCCGTGGGACCCGTCGGTGGCGATCCCCGCGCTCGGCCGCACGATGTGCACGCTGGTCGAGAAGTCCGGCGGCCAGTACGCGGCGGCCCTGGCCACCTTCACCGGCGACCGGGAGCGGGCCACGCCGCTGGCCGAGACCGTGACGAAGACGCAGGCGGAGTACGCCAGGGACACCCGCCTGCAGGCGCCGAAGGCCCTCGCCGCCGCGTCGCCGCCGCCGGCGGCCCCCACGGCGAAGCCGGAGCGCCCGGCCGGCACGAGGGCCCCCGAGCGGGGCGACCAGCCACCGGTGAAGGCGGCCGACGGCGACGGGTCGGGCGACAGCTACGGGCCGTACTTCATCGTCAACCGGCGCGAGCAGGTCTGCGCCGACCTGCCCGACTACGGGCCGGGCACGGAGGAAGGCCGGGTGGGCTTCTTCGCGTGCACGAAGACCGGCGACGACAACCAGGAATGGACGTTCGAGCCGCGGGGCACCGACGATTCCGGCAACCAGCTCTACTGGATCCGCAACATCGACGACGGTCTTTGCATGGACGTGCCCGGCCAGGGGAAGATCGAGGCGAACACCCAGTTGCAGGAGTTCGTGTGCCTCGACGGCGACAACCAGTATTTCCGGCTGGAGCTGAAGGCCACCTCCGGCGGGCTGAAGTACTACTGGCTGCGCAACACGGTCGCCTCCGGGCTCTGCCTCGACGTGCCCGGCGGGACCAACGTCAGCCCGAAGGCCCCCCTGACGCTCTTCCACTGCAGTTCCAAGGACAACCACGAGTGGGCGCTCGTCAAGAAATCCGACTGGTGAGGTGCGGACGACGATGATGCTCCGACGAGCCGTACTGACGGCGGTGCTGGCGGTCGCGGCGGCCGGCGTGACCGCGGTCCCGGCCGTGGCGGCCCCGCCGCCCGGCACCGCCGCGAACCACTTCTACTACACGGTGACCCCCTCCTACCAGGGGGCGGCGGAGAACCTCTGGGAGATCTCGGCCCGCTTCCTCGGCGACGCGGGCCGGGCCGGCGAGATCCTCGACCTCAACGCCGGCCGCGTCCAGCCGGACGGCCGGCGCCTCACGGACCCGAGCCGGCTGCGCGCCGGCTGGCACCTGGTGCTGCCGTGGGACGCGGTGGGCGCCGAGTTGCAGTACGGCCCGCCCCCGGTGCGCGCGGGCGAAGCGTCGGACTGTGCCCGCGACGCGTCCGTTCCGGCCTCGGCCGCGTGGGGCCAGGCCCTGCTGACGCCCGACCGGGCCTGGCCCGAGGCGGACGGCTCGGGCGTCAAGGTCGCGGTGATCGGTTCCGGGGTGGACGGTTCCGCCCCCGAACTGGCCGACCGGGTCGCCACCGGCGCCGACGTGGCCGCCGGCACCGGTCGCGGCGACACCGACTGCGAGGGCGCCGGCACGGCCCTGGCGGGAATCGTCGCCGGCGACGACGGTGCCGGCGGCAAGAAGTTCGGGGTGGCGCCGAAGGCGCGGATCGTGCCCGTCCGGTCGGGCACCGCGACCCGCAGCGCGGCCACCGCCATCCACGTCGCGGCGGAGTCCGGCGCCCGTGTCGTCCTCATCGGCGCCGACGTCGACTCCGCCGACCCGGCGATCCGCGCCGCGGTCAGCGACGTGATCGGCCAGGACGTCGTGGTGGTGGTGCCGGTGACGGCCTCGACCGCCCCGATGGACGGGCTGCTCCGGGTCGGTGTGGTGGGGGCCGACCGAAGGCCCGTCCAGGACTACCCCGGCGGCTCGGTGGACCTGCTGGCCCCCGGCGTCGACGTGGCGACCATCGGCCGCTCCGGCAGCGGCGCCGAGTACGCCGCCGCGTTCGTGGCCGGCACCGTCGCCCTGGTCCGCTCGGCCCACCCCAAGCTGCACGCCGCCGAGGTGACCAGGCAGGTGCGGAGCACGACCGCCGAAGGGCTGGTCAGCCCGGTCGCCGCGGTCACGACGCCGCTGCCCGACGGCGTGGGCGTACAGGCCGCGGCCAGGAACCCGGCCAGTGGCATGGAGACGCTGAGCCGGGTGCTGACCTGGGTCGGGGTGACGCTGGCCGTCCTGGTGCTGCTGGCGTACCTGCTGCCGCGTCCGGTCCGCGCGGTGGCCGGGAGCGTGGCCCGCCGCCGCGCGCACCGGCAGGCGCTGGCGGCCCGGGCCCGGATCACCGCCGACGGCGACGACCCGTTCTGGGAACGCCCGGAGTAGGGCCGCCCCTGCCGAGGTGGACGGCCGCGCATGGCAGCGAGCGGCTCGGCCATGGGCGGCAGGAGCAACGGCCTGTTGACTGGTGGGCACCAACGGGGAGGACCACCATGAACGAGTCGATCCGCACCGCCGCCCTGGCCGGGGCGACCCTGACCACCGGGCTGACGGCGGGGCTGTTCTTCGCGTACACCTGCTCGGTCATGCCCGGGCTGGCCGCGACCGACGACCGGACCCTGATCGGCACCATGCAGTCGATCAACCGGAAGATCCTCAACGGCTGGTTCCTGGGCGCCTTCCTCGGCGCGGTACCGCTGCTCGTCGTGGCCGCCGCCACGCACCTGGGCCGGGGCGGCCCGACCCTCGCCTGGACCGCCGCCGCACTGGCCTGCCACCTGGTCACCGTGGGGGTCACCCTGGGACACAACGTGCCGCTGAACGACCGGTTGGAGGCGGCCGGACCGGTGGACCGGATCGCCGACCCGGCCGCCGTGCGGGGCTTCTTCGAGGCGGCCTGGGTACGCGGGAACCTCGTCCGCACGCTCTCGTCGGTGGCCGCGTTCGCCTGCCTGATCGCCGCCCTGGCGACCTCACGCGGCTGACCGCCGCCCCGGGCCGGGTCAGTCGCGGGCCGGCAGGCATGGGCGGGCCGGCGCGGGGAACCGTGGCCGGATGAGGATGAGCAGCAGACCGGCCGTGGCGGCCTCCGGCGAGGAGACCGGCCCGGACGGCGTACGGGAACCGGCCGGCGAGGTGCACGCCTGGCTGCCGGGGCAGAACCAGACCGTCTGCGGGCTCCCGCTCAGCCGCACCAGGCTGCGCCGCTTCCCGCACGTGCGGTTCGAGTACACCTCGACGGACGTGCTCACCGGGACGGATGCGGTCGGGCGGATCTGCCCACGCTGCCTGGCCGCCTCGGAGGGCCGACGCCGCGACGGCAACAGGAACTGGGTCCGCCACGCGCCCCGGCCCTGACGGCCCGCCCGGCACGTGAATGACTCGGCGCTGACCGGGTAGGGACCGCACATGCGCATCGTGGTGGTGGGGGCGACGGGCAACGCGGGCACCGCACTGCTGCGCCGGCTGCGCCGGGAACCCGCGGTGGATCTCGCCGGGGTGGTCCGCCGGCTGCCCGGGCCGGACTGCGGCGAACCGTACGACCAGGTGGAGTGGCACTCCTGCGACATCGGGCTGCCCGGTGCGGTCGGCCAGCTCACCGAGGTCTTCGCCGGGGCCGACGCGGTGGTGCACCTGGCCTGGCAGATCCAACCCAGCCACGACCAGCGGGTCCTGCACCGCACCAACGTCGGCGGCAGCGCGGCCGTCGTCGAGGCGACCGTCCGCGCGGGCGTGCCGGCGCTGGTGTACGCGTCGTCGGTCGGCGTCTACGCGCCCGGCCCGAAGGACCACCCGATCTCCGAGCGCTGGCCGGCGACGGGGGTGCCCGGGTCGTCGTACAGCCGGGACAAGGCCGAGGTGGAGACGCTGCTCGACCGGGCCGAGCGGGAACATCCCGGGCTGCGGGTGGTGCGGCTGCGCCCCGGGCTGAACTTCCAGCGGGCGGCGGCGACCGAGATCACCCGCTACTTCCTCGGCCCGTTCGCGCCCGTGCGGCTGCTGCGCTTCGGCCGGATCCCGCTGGTGCCGACGAATCCCCGGCTGCGGATGCAGGCGGTGCACACCGACGACGTCGCCGACGCGTACGCCCGGGCGGTCCTGGGTGACGCGCGCGGCGCGTTCAACGTCGCCGCCGACCCGGTGCTGACCCCGGAACTGGTGGCCCGGCACTTCCACGGCTGGACGGTGCCCGTGGCCGCCCCGGTGCTGCGCGCCGCCGCCGCGCTGACCTGGCGGGCGCGGCTGCAACCGGTCGACGCCGGCTGGGTCGAACTGGCGCTGCACGCGCCGCTGATGTCGAGCGAACGCGCCGAGACGGAACTGGGCTGGCACCCGCGCCACGACGCGCTCAGCGCGCTGCGGGAACTCTTCGCCGGGATGGCCGACGGGGCGCACACCACCAGCCCGCCGATGACGGCGGAGGCCGACCGCCCCGGCCGCCCGGCCGCCCTGCTGCGGGGCCGCCGGGCCGGCCACGGCAACCCCTACTGAACCGCCGGCCCGCTTCGCCCGGCCCCCGGTCAGAAGTCGGAGAAGAGGTACGGGTTCCGGCGGGGGAAGAGGGTACGGAGTTCCGGCAGGGCCTCTGCCGGGACCTCGCCCAGCCCCCGCAGGCCGATCTCCACCGGGTCCAGCACCCCGTACGCCAGGGCGGAGAGCCCGGCGGCGGTCAGCGTGACGGCCGGCGGCTGCGCGGCGGTCACGGCGGCGCCGGTGACCACCTCCAACGCGCCCGTCGTGCCGTCCAGCAGGTGCGACCCGGCCAGCCACCGGTCACCGGTCAGCTCCACCCGCACCCGGCCCGGCCCGACGGCCAGCCCGTCCAACGCGTCGATCGACAGCAGCCGGGCCATCGGCGCGGAGGAGGCCGGCCGGGCCACCCGTGCCTCGACGTGCACCGCCAGGTCGGTCAGCCACAGCTCCGGCACCTCGTCCACGGGCACCTGGACGCGCACCCGCTCCACCTGGTCGACGTGCCGGGCGAAGAACTGCAACAGCAGCATGCGGGCGACCGGGTCGGCGGCGAGCAGGTCGCCCGCGGCCAGCGTGCCGCCGTGGTCGTCGATCCGGTAGATCACCGCGCCGGTGACGGTGCCGCCGGAGCGGGCCGTCAGCAGCCAGTGCTCGTCGCGGTCGCGGACCCCCACGTCCCGGTAACCGGGGAAGATCGCGAAGCCGTGCCGCTCGTCCAGGCACCGCTCGGTGAACGTCCGCCAGTCCTGGTAGCCCTCGCCGACCCGTTCCCAGCGCACCTCGCCCGGCAGGTCGACGCGGAGCAGCCCGCCCAGGTCGGCCGGCGAGAACGTGACGGTACGCGGCGCCGGCAGGCCCACGTAGCCGAACCGGGCGTAGAACGACGGTCGGAACGGGTAGAGGGCGCTGAGCTGGTGCCCCTCGTCGCGCATCTCGTCGAGCAACTGGTGCAGCAGGGCGCGCACGTGCCCCTGCCGGCGGGCCAGCGGGTGGGTGGCGACCCCGGCGACGCCGGCCATCGGCAGCACCTCGCCGCGCAGGTTCTGCCGCATCGGGATCGCCGACGCGGCGGCCAGCGTGACGCCGTTCTCCTCGACGACGAGCGTCCGGTTGCCCTCGTTGTAGGGCAGGTAGCCGCGGAACTCCTCCGCCCGGGCGACGCTGCGCGGCGACGTCTCGAACGCGTACGCCTGGAGCGGAAAGCTGGTGGTCAGTCGTTCCTCGGCGTTCACGCGGCGGATGGTCATGCACCCATCCCATCCCGGCCCGGCGGTCCCCGCAACCGCAATCGCCGGTTACCGGGCCGGTAGGACGTTTCACACGGCGACGATGTCGGAAACCACCACTGTCACGTTGTCCGGCGCGCCGGCCTGGTGGGCGAGCTTCACGAGCTGCTCGCCGCACTGGTGTCGGTCACCGTACGTGTTCAACGCGGCGGCGATGGTCTCGTCCTCGACATAGTCGGAGAGCCCGTCGCTGCACAGCAGCAGCCGGTCGCCGGCGACCACCGTGAGCATCCCGACCGCCGGGGGCGTGTCCGAGCCCTGCACCGCCCGGGTCACCAGGGACCGCTGCGGGTGGTGCCGCGCCTGCTCGGGCCGGAGGGTCCCCTGGTCGACCAGCGCCTGCACGAAGGTGTCGTCCCGGGTGAGCTGGGCCAGCATGCCGTTGCGCAGCAGGTAGCAGCGGGAGTCACCCACCTGGGCCAGCACCAGCGCGTCCCCGGCGAGCAGGGCGGCGGTCAGCGTCGTACCCATGCCGTCGCGCGCCGGGTCGACGGTGATGGCGGCGTGGATGCGCCGGTTGGCGGTGCTCACGACGGCCCGCAGTGCGTCGGCCGCCTCGTCGGGGTCGGTCGGCGGGCTCAGCTCGTCCAGGATGCGGATGACGATCTCGCTCGCCACCTCGCCCGCGGGCAGGCCACCCATGCCGTCCGCGACCGCGGTGAGGCGGTCGCCGGCAAGGGCGGAGTCCTCGTTGTTGGTGCGGACCAGACCGATGTCGTTGAGGATGGCCGAGCGGAAGATCAGCGTCATGGGGTCAAGCTTGCCAAGAACACCCTCCCGCCGTCTCTACGCACTGCTGGGTGGGGTTGGGCAATGATGCCGGTGTCCCTGGTCGGGCGTGCCGGTGAGCCTGCCGAATTCGACCGCGCGTGGGTCCACCGTGGTCACCTCCCGGCGGCCCGCGTTCTCACGGGTCGGGACACGAGTCGGCTGGATCTGCCGCCGGCCCGCGTCGGTGGGTCAGGCGCGGGGGTAGCGGAGCAGGAGGCTGGCGGCGACCTGCTCGTCGCCGACGGCGGCGTAGACGTGCGGCACGTCGGACGCCCAGCGTAGGTGTCCGCCCTCGGCGGCGGTCAGCGGCGCGTCGGCCGGGCCGGCGCGCAGCACGCCCGCGAAGACCGTGACGTGCTCGGTGACGCCCCGCTGGTGCGCGGGGGAGAGCTGCTCCGGGCCGGGCGCGACGAGCATCCGGTACAGCTCGTAGGTGGCGTCGGTGTCCTCGAAGGCCTCCAGCAGGGTGGCGCTGACCGCGGCCCCACGAACGGTCAGCCCGGTGGCCGGGGTGGAGAACACGGCCGTCAGCGGTACGCCGAGCTGCGCGGTGATCGCGTAGAGCGTCTCCAGGGTCGGATTGCGGGTGCCGTTCTCCAGGCCGGAGAGGGTCGCCTTCCCCACCCGGGCGAGCCGGGCGAGGGTGGACAGCGACATTCCCCGCTTCTCGCGCAGGGCACGTACCCGGCGACCGACGGCCTCGGCGCCCGGGTCGTGGGCCGTTTGGTGGATTGGTGACGTCTGCGGCACCCCGCTATCGTGCTACACGCTGGCGTTCCATAAATGGAACGGATGGACGGGGGCGAGGATGGCGGGGCGATCGCAGCCGGTGTTGGCGGGCGTGGTGACCGCGCTCGTCGGGTTCGCCAGCTCGTTCACCGTGGTGCTGGCCGGCCTGCGGGCCGTCGGCGCCTCCGACGCGCAGGCCGCCTCCGGGCTGCTCGCGGTGTGCGTCGCCGCCGGGATCTCCGCCGTCTGGCTGGGCGTGCGGCACCGCATCCCGATCAGCATCGCCTGGTCCACCCCCGGCGCGGCGCTGCTCGTCGCCACCGGGGCGGTGCCCGGCGGGTGGCCAGTCGCCGTCGGGGCGTTCCTCGTCTCGGGCGCGCTGATCGTGGCCGCCGGCCTGTTCCCCGCGCTCGGGCGGGCCGTCGCGGCGATTCCCCGACCGATCGCGGGCGCGATGCTCGCCGGGGTTCTGTTGCCGCTCTGCACGGCCCCCGTCCGCGCGCTGGTCGAGGTGCCCCGACTGGCCGTACCCGTGGTGTCGGTCTGGCTGCTGCTGCACCGCTTCGCCCGGCGCTGGGCCGTGCCGGGTGCGCTGGTCGTGGCGGTGGTGGCGATCGCGGTGACCACCCCGGTCGCCGGCCTCGGCGGCACGCGGCTGCTGCCGGTGGTCGAGCTGACCGCCCCGGCCTGGAACGTCGCGGCCCTGATCGGCCTGGCGTTGCCGCTCTTCCTGGTCACCATGGCCGCGCAGAACGTCCCGGGAATGGCGGTGCTGGTCGGCTACGGCTACCGGCCACCCTTCGGCGCCGCGCTGCGGGCCACCGGTCTGACCACCCTGGCTGCCGCCCCCGCCGGCGGGCACGCGGTCAACCTCGCCGCCATCACCGCCGCCCTGGCCGCCGGCCCGGACGCCCACCCGGACCCGGACCGCCGCTGGATCGCCTCCGTCACCGCCGGAATCGGGCTGGCCCTGCTGGGGCTGGGTGCCGGGGCCGCCACCGCGCTGGTCGCGCTCGCCCCGCCGGTGCTGATCGAGGCAGTCGCCGGGCTGGCGCTGCTCGGCGCGCTCGCCACCGCGCTCACCTCGGCGCTGGCGGAGCCAGCGGCCCGGGAGGCCGCGGTGGTCACCTTCATCGTCACCGCCTCCGGCGTGACCCTGGCCGGCGTGGGCGGCGCGTTCTGGGGCCTGGTCGCCGGCGGGCTGATGCTCATGCTCTTCCGCCACCGCCCCGCGACCCCCGCCACCCCGGCCGCCTCCACCGCCTCTCCTGCCTCTCCGGCCGCCACCGCGTCTCCGGCCGCCGCCGCGTCTCCGGCCGCCACCGCCTCAAGCGTTCCGGCGGTTGGCGACTGACCTCCCACATGCTTTGGAGCTGAGTCGTTTACGACATCACGGTTGCGCGTGTCGGCGACCCGGCCGCGATGCCGGTCCCGTTGTCGTCCGGCTGGTCGTCGCGGCCGGAGGGCTCCCGGGGCGGCGTCGCTGGCCGCCGCTCGGCCAGCGGCGGCAGCAGCCCGAGGGCCGGCAGCACGTTCAGGCGCTGGCGGGGGCCCGCCCGGGGCAAGCTGTTCAGGGCCGGCAGCCGTGCGTGTGGCGGGCGCTACCTGTGGCGGCGAGTGGGGTCCGAGATGCGTGGGTTCAACCTGTGGCAGCGGGCGGGGTGCGGGTTCATGCCCGGGCGGCCTGGTGGGTGGGCGGCGGTCACTCCTCCGGCGGCAGGTCGCGGGCGGGGACGTCGAGGCGTACCTGGCCGTCGGTGACGGCGGTGATCTGCTCGGCGAGCACGTAGACCGCGCCGGTGCGGGCCTGGTCGGTGGAGACCTTGAGGTAGCCGCTGTGCAGCAGCCGGGCCGCCAGGTCGGCCGGCACGTCGGGCTCCTCGGCCGCCGTCGACTCGATCAGCTCGTCCAGGCTGCTGCCCGGGTCGGCGGTCGGCGCCTGCACGGTCACCGCGTTCGGGTCGCCCCGCTGGACGAGGTCGACCGTGCCCACCTCGGTGCCGTCGACGTCGATCACCCGCATGCCCGTGGTGATCCCGGAAACTGTCGCCTGCCGCTCGGTGCCCTGTCGCTCCATCCTGGCGCGGTTCCCGGCCTCCGCTCCGGCTAAACCATCGTCGAGATCTTGGACAGTTGTCGGTCGGGCCGAACGGCAACTGTCCAAGATCCTCGTGGTGGCGGGTTCCTCAGAGCTGCGGGGACCAGGCGCCCGGCGGGCGGGGGGAGAGTTCACGCCACGTGTCGGTGCCCTGGAGCAGCGCCCGGACCGTCTCCTCGGCCTCCTCGGCGGTGCCGTGCTCGTAGAAGCGGGAGACGCCCTCGGAGCCGCCGGCGCGCTGCTCGACGTGCCACCGGTCAGCGTCCACCCGGAGGAAGACGTCGCGCCGGGCCAGCCGGCCCCATTTCCCGTTCCACCAGTGCTTCCGCTGCTCCATGGCGGCGACTCTATCGAACATGCGTACGAAAAAGTGCGGCCCCTGCGGGAATCCCGCAGGGGCCGATGTGCGTGCGCCGGGTTCAGCGCGGGCTGGGCGGTTCCTCCCGGCGGCCGAGCACGTCGTCGAGCGCGCCGCGCTGCTGCCCGGGGGTGGTGTGGCCGGCGGCGACCAGGGCGTCCCGGATCTCGGTGAGCAGCTTGACCTCCTCGCTCGGCGACTTCGGCGGGGGCTCCTCGCCCCGCCTGCGCCGCTCCGCGAGCCTGTTCATCGGGTAGACGACCAGGAAGTAGAGCGCCGCCGCCGTGAGCAGGAAGGTGATCAGCGCGTTGACGAAGGCCACCCAGTCGAACGGGATGCCCCGGAACTTCGGCGTAGAGCCGGCGAGCCCGTCCTTGCTGCCGGTGAGCAGGGCGATGAACACCCGCACCACCGGTTCCAGGAACGACTTGGTGAGCTGGGTGACCACGCCCGTGAACGCGGCGCCGATGACGACACCGACCGCCAGGTCGACGACGTTTCCGCGCATGATGAAGTCTTTGAAGCCCTTGAGCATCCGTACTCCCGAGGTGTCCGGTCTTCCGTCCGGCACAACCTATGCCCCGGGCGGGGGCTCCAGAAAAGCGCCGGCCTCGGTCGCCGCCCGGCCCGGGTCGCCGGCCCGGATCGCCTCGACCAGCCGGGAGTGGTCGACGTGGCGCTCCGGCTCCAGCGCGCCGCCCATCGACTGGGCGACAGTGCTGCGCAGCGCGGTGCCGACCGAGGCGTACAGCTCGGCGAGCATGCCGTTGTGTGCCGCCGCGACCACGGCGACGTGCAGCGCCGCGTCGGCCTCCACGAACTCGTCGACCCGGCCGCCGCGCCAGGCGGCCTCGCGGGCGGCGAGCGCGCCGTCCAGGGCCGCCAGGTCCTCGGCCGTACGCCGCAGCGCGGCGAGCCGGGCGGCCTCCACCTCGAAGGCGCGCCGCACCTCGACCACCTCGGTCATCCGGTCGACGCTGATCCGGGCCACCACCGGGGCCAGCTCGTCGGTCGACACCACGTACGTCCCGGAACCCTGCCGGCACTCCAGCACCCCGGCGTGCACCAGCGCCCGCACCGCCTCGCGGACCGTGTTGCGCCCCACGCCGAGCGCCGCCACCAGTTGCGGCTCGGTGGGGATCCGCCCGCCGACGGGCCACTCGCCGCCGAGGATCCGCTCCCTCAGCTGCGCGATGGTCTGCCGCACCCGGTGTCCGCGGGGCGGCGTCGCGGGGGAATCAACCGACGGTGGCACTGGTTACACCACCCGCCTGGAATTCATCCCATGATTGTAGGTTCTGACCCATGACCCCGCCACCCCCGACGCCGGCCGGCACGCCGACGACCACCGCCGCCCCGGCCATCCCCCCGGCGCGGCCGGCCCGGCCCGTGCACCCGGCCACCGGGGGCGCGCTGGTCCTGGTCGGGATGCTGCTGGTCGCGGTGAACCTGCGGGCCGCCGTGACCAGCCTCGGTGCGCTGCTCGACGAGGTACGCGACGGCCTGGGGCTCTCCGGGGCGATGGCCGGGCTCGTCACCACCCTGCCCACCATCGCCTTCGCGGGGGTCGGGGCGCTCACCCCCTGGCTGGTCCGCCGGTTCGCGCCGGCCCGGGTGCTGGTCGTCGCGATGCTCGCGCTCGCCGCCGGTCAGGTGCTGCGGGTGGTCACCGACTCCGCGCTGGTCTTCGTGCTGACCAGCGCGCTGGCGCTGGCCGGCATCGCGGTGGCGAACATCCTGCTGCCGATGCTGGTCAAGCAGCACTTCCCGGGCCGTACGGGGCTGGTCACCGGGGCGTACACGATGGCGCTGACCGTGGGCACGACGGTGGCCGCCGCGTCAGCGGTGCCGGTGGCGCACGCCTTCGGCTCGTGGCGGGCCGGGCTGGGGGTGTGGGCCGGGCTGGCCGCGTTGGCCGTACTGCCGTGGGTGCCGCTGGCGTTGCGGGCCCGCGCCGCCGCGCGGCGGGTGACCACGACGGCCGCCGCGCCGCCGCGCATCCGGATCCGCCCCGGCCGCACCCGGCTCGGCTGGGCGATGGCCGTGTACTTCGGCGCGCAGTCGCTCAGCGGGTACGCGATCATGGGTTGGCTGGCGCAGCTCTTCCGGGACGCCGGCTACCGCCCGGAGACGGCCGGGCTGCTGCTCGCCGGGGTGACCGCGCTCGGCGTGCCCGTGGCCCTGCTGATGCCGACGCTGGCCGGCCGGCTGCGGACGCTGCGCCCGCTGGTGCTCGCGCTGAGCACCGCGTCGACCCTGGCCTACCTGGGGCTCGCCCTGGCCCCGTCCGGCCCGTCGCTGCTCTGGGTGGCCCTGCTGGCGATCGGGCAGGGCGCGTTTCCGTTGATCCTGACGGTGATCGGCCTGCGCGCCAGGACCGCGGAGGGAACCGTCGCGCTGTCGGCCTTCGCGCAGAGCACCGGCTACGTCATCGCCGCGCTGGGGCCGCTGCTCGTAGGCATCCTCTACGAGGCGACCGGGGGATGGACCGTGCCGATCGGGTTCCTGCTGGTGGCCCTGGCCGTGCAGACCGGCGCGGGCATGGTGATCGCCCGCCCCCGGTACATCGAGGACGAGGCGTGAGGCCCGACCGTCAGGAGGAGGCCGGGGCGGGGTCGCCGGCCACGGCCTGGTCGACCGTCGGGTAGGTGTGCAGCACCTCGACGAGACCGCTGACCTCGAGAATGCGGAGCACGCCGCGCTGCGGAGCGGCCAGCCGCACCACGCCGCCGGCCTCGTCGCAGCTGTTCTTGGCCCGGACGAACACCGACAGGCCGGTGGAGTCGCAGAACGAGACGTTCGCCAGGTCGAAGACGAGGCGGCTGCGGCCCTTGTCGAGCAGGTCCGTGATCTGGTCCTGCAACTGCGGTGCGGTCGCCATGTCCAGCTCGCCCGCGACCGACACGACTACCACGTCGCCGCGCTGTTCCGTGTGCACCGTCAGGGACATTCGACAGACCTCCTGGTTTCGGGGAAACGGTATCCCACGATGGGGGTGTGACGCAGAACGGGATCCAGTATCCGGTGGCCGTCATCATTCGTTTGCCCTGCGGCAAGTAGTGTGTCGGCCTCCGGTGATACAGTCCGCCGGTCCAGGTCGAGAGGGGTTTGCCATGGCGCTGAGCGCCGAGGAGAGCAACCGGTTGGCGGGTCTGCTGACCGGTGGGGCCGAGCGGATCATGCAGCGCTGGACGGAGATCGCCGCTGCGTCACTGCGCGGGCGACTCAGCCAGGGGGAGCTGCGCCGGCAGGTGCATGAGCTGCACGCGAGCATGGTCGTCGCCAGCGAGCAGGGGGTCCTGGACGTCGACTCCGAGGCCGCCACCGAGCTGCGTGCCGTGCTCGCGGAGCTGTCCCGTGGGCGCGCCCGGCAGGGCTTCTCCGCCTCCGAGACCGCCGTCAGCGTGTTCGCGCTCAAGCAGGCGCTGCTGGAGGAGCTGGAGGCCCGGGGCGGCCCCGACACGCTCCGCGACTACGTCGCCTTCTGCGGGCTCATCGACCAGATGGGCCTGTTCACCTTCGAGAGCTTCGTGCGCACCCGCGAGAGCCTCATCGCCGACCAGGCGGAGCAACTGCTGGAGCTCTCCACGCCGGTGGTCAAGCTCTGGGAGGGCGTGGTCGCCGTGCCGCTGGTCGGCACCCTCGACTCGGCCCGGGCCCAGGTGGTGATGGAGCGGCTGCTCCAGACCCTGGTCGACACCAGCTCGCCCTACGCGATCATCGACATCACCGGCGTGCCGGCGGTGGACACCCAGGTCGCCCAGCACATCCTCAAGACCGTGGTGGCCGCCCGGCTGATGGGCGCCGAGTGCATCATCTCCGGCATCCGGCCGCAGATCGCGCAGACCGTCGTGGCCCTGGGCATCGAGTTCGGTGACATCGCCACCAAGGCCAGCCTCGCCGACGCCCTGCGCCACGTGCTGCGGCTCGCCGGCGTCGAGACCGGCCGCCGCCAGCGCCGGGAGGCCTGATGGAGCGGGTGCCGATCCTCAAGATCGGCGACATCCTGCTGGTCTCCATCCAGCTCGACATGTCCGACCAGACGGCGATCCAGCTCCAGGACGACCTCGCGGAGCGGATCGTCGCCACCGGCTGCCACGGCGTGATCATCGACATCACCGCCCTGGACATCGTCGACTCCTTCGTGGGGCGGATGCTGTCGACCATCGCGTCGATCTCCAAGGTGCTCGACGCGGAGACGGTCGTGGTCGGGATGCGTCCCGCCGTCGCCATCACCCTGGTCGAGCTGGGCCTGTCGCTCAACGGCATCCGTACGGCGCTCAACGTCGAGCGCGGCATGGAACTGATCGCGGCGGCCCGCGCCGACGAACACGACTTCGTGTCCGACGACGAACCGGACGCCGAGACGACGGCGTCGTCGTGACCGCGGGAGTCGACCTGGGCCAGCCGCAGGCACAGGCGATCCGCAGCGACGAGGATGTGGTGCGCGTCCGGCAGTTGGTGCGTACGGTCGCGGTCGCCGTCAAGCTCTCGCTGGTCGACCAGACCAAGGTCGTCACCGCGGCGAGCGAGCTGGCCCGCAACACCCTGGTCTACGGCGGCGGCGGCGCGGTCGAGGTCAGCACGGTGGACAACGGCCGGCGGCGTGGCGTGCGGATCGTCTTCGCCGACTCCGGTCCGGGCATCGTCGACCTCGACCTGGCGCTCACCGACGGCTACACCACCGGCGGTGGGCTCGGCCTCGGCCTGAGCGGCGCACGCCGGCTGGTCGACGAGTTCGACATCCAGACCGCCGCGGGCGAGGGAACCCGGATCACGGTCACCAAGTGGTCCCGGTGATCCATGACCCCGTCCCCGACCGCGGAATCTGGTTCCGGATCGAGAGTGGCAGCGCGGCCAGCGCGGTACGGCGGGCCGCCGAGCGGCTCGGCATCCAACTCGACCTCGGCGACGCCCGCACCGCCGACCTGGCCATCGTCGCCGCCGAGCTGACCAGCAACCTGGTCAAGCACGCCGACGACGGCGTCCTGCTGCTGCGCCCGGTACGCCGGGGCGGGGAGGCCGGGGTGGAGCTGATCGCCGTCGACGCCGGCCCCGGAATGGCCGACCTGACGGTCTCCTCGCAGGACGGGCACTCCACGGCCGGCACGCTCGGCATCGGCCTCGGCGCGATCCTGCGGCAGGCGAGCTGGTTCGACGGCTACTCCCGGCCGGAGCGGGGCACCGTCCTCGCCGTCCAGGTCTGGCCCGGGGGTCAGGTCGAGCGCGAACACCCCTGGGTGGGTGCGCTCGCCAGACCGCTGACCGGAGAGTCGGTCAGCGGCGACGGATACGCCTGGCGGGTCGTGGAGGGCCGGCGTCAGGTGCTGGTCTGCGACGGCCTGGGGCACGGCCCGCTCGCCGCCGCCGCCACCGATGCCGCGCTCGCCGCCTTCCGCAAGGCGCCGGCGGGGCCACCGGCGGTGGTCGTCGGGCACCTGCACCGCTCGATGTCACACACGCGGGGCGCCGCGCTGGCCGTCGCCGAGCCGGTCCCGTCGACCGGGACCCTGCGCTACTCCGGGCTGGGCAACATCTCCGCCGCCGTGATCGGCGTCGACGGCAAGCGGCGGGGCATGGTCTCGTTGCCCGGCATCGCCGGGCACCAGCGCCCCCCGATCCGCGAGTACGACTACCCCTTCGACGACGGCGCCCTGCTCGTGATGCACAGTGACGGGGTGGTGGACCGCTGGCAGCTCGACGACTATCCCGGTCTCGTCGACAGGTCGCCCCTGGTGGTGGCCGCGACGGTGCTGCGTGACGCCGGCACCCGTCGCGACGACGCGTGCGTCCTGGTCGCCCGGGCCGGGGCGTGACGGGGCCCGGCGGGACGACCCCGCTGCTACAGATGGCGCTGCGGGTCGAACACGACATCTTCGTGGTCCGGCAGCGGGGCCGCGAGGTCGCCGCCGGGGTGGGATTGGAACACCAGGACCAGGTACGCATCGCCACGGCGCTCAGCGAGGTCGCCCGGGATCTGCTGCGTGCCGTCGGCGGGGCGGACGTGACATTCACCCTCGTCGACGATGTCGTCGACGGTAGGCGGCACCTGCGGGTGGACCTCGTGCCGGTGCGTCCGCTGCCCGGCGGGCGGTACGAGCCGCAGTCCGGCGCGGTGGCGCGGTTGGTCGACAAGTTGGGCGTGGTGACCGGTGGAGGCGATACGGTCGTGAGGATGTCCCGACGTGTGCCGGCCGCCGCAGCGGCGTTGACCCCCGAGCGGCTCGCCGAGCTGCGCTCCGACCTCGATCGGAACGCCCCGGCCAGCGCCCTGGACGAGTTGACCGCCCAGAACGCGCAACTGATCTCCGCCCTCGACGAGGTACGCACCCAGCGCGACGAGCTGGCCGTCCTCAACGAGGAGCTGGCCGAGACCAACCGGGGCGTGATGGCGCTCTACAACCAGCTCACCGAGGAGCTGGAGGAGACGAACCGGGGCGTGGTGGCCCTCTACGCGGAGCTGGACGAGAAGTCCGCCCAGCTCCGTGCGGCGAGCGAGTCGAAGAGCCGGTTCCTGGCGAACGTCAGCCACGAGCTGCGGGCGCCGGTCACCGCGATCATGGGGCTGGGCCGCCTGCTGGACGATTCGGCCTCCGATCCGCTCACCGCCGAGCAGGCCCGCCAGGTGGAGCTGATCCGCTCCTCGGCCAGCGACCTGCTCACGCTCGTCAACGAGCTGCTCGACCTGGCCAAGGCCGAGTCGGGCCGGATCGAGCCCGACTGGGCCGAGGTCGACCTGCGGCCCGTGTTCGGGCAGTTGCGCGGCACGCTGCGGGCCCTGGCGACCCGGGCCGACGTGGAGCTGGTGGTGGAGGAGCCGCCGGTGCCGGCCACGTTGCGCACCGACGAGGTGCTGCTCGCCCAGGTGCTGCGCAACCTGCTGCACAACGGGCTCAAGTTCACCGAGCGAGGCGAGGTCCGGTTGCGGGCGGAACTGCACGGGGACGTCTGGTCGCTGTCGGTTTCCGACACCGGCGCGGGCATCGCCCAGGAGCTGCACGACCGGATCTTCGAGGAGTTCTACCAGGTGCCCGGCGCGACCCGGGTCGGTGGCACCGGCCTCGGCCTGCCGTACGCGCGGCGGCTGGTGACCCTGCTCGGCGGCGCGCTGGAGCTGTCCAGCGAACCGGGGCGGGGCAGCACGTTCACGGTGACCCTGCCCATTGGCGGAGCGTGACGGTGGAGGACCGCCCGGCGACCGTACTGGTGGTCGACGACAGTCGCACCAAGCGTTACCTGCTCGTGAGCTGGCTTTCCCGGGCCGGCTTCAAGGTGCTGGAGGCGGAGAACGGCGGCGAGGCCCTGGCCCGCATCGGGGTGGACCTGATCGACCTCGTGGTGCTCGACGTGCGGCTGCCCGACATGAGCGGGTTCGAGGTCTGCGAGCGGATCAAGGCCGCCCACCCCGCGACGCCGGTGATCCACGTGTCCGCGCACGCCGTGGACGTGGTGGACCGGGCGCAGGGGCTGACCCGGGGCGCGGACGCCTACCTGGCGGAGCCGATCGAGCCCGAGGAACTGGTCGCCACCTCCCACGCGGTGCTGCGCTACTACCGGGCCCGGCGGCACGCGGAACTGCTCGCCGAGCGGCTGCTCGGGTTGGCCGACACGACCGTGGCGGTGCACGCGGCCCCGAACTTCGCCCGGCTGCTGGAGGCGGCGGCGACCGGCGCCGCACAGATCTTCAAGAGTCCCGCCGCGGTGATCGCCGAGACGTTCGACGGTGACTGCCTCGCCGGCATCGCGGGCGGCCCCGACGCCACGGGCACGATCGTCGGTTGGATCGTCGACGACACCGGGGTGCCGACCGGGACGACGGTGCGGGTGGACGAGCCGGCCGCCTGGGGCCTGGTCGACTGGCCGGCGGGCGACAAGGTCACGGTGGCCGCCGCCCGGCTGCGCGAGGACCGCGCCCCGCTCTACGTCGTCGTGCCCACCGCGACGCAGACCGACCGCACCCCCGTGCTGCGGCAGCTCGCCCAGGCGGTGGCGGCGGCGGTGGAGGCCCAGCGTTCCTTCGACGAGGAGCACCGCATCGCGGTGACCCTCCAGCGCAGTCTGCTGCCGCGCCGGATACCGGAGGTCAACGGGCTGGACCTGGCGGTCCGGTACGAGCCGGCGAGCGCACAGACCGAGGTGGGCGGCGACTTCTACGAGCTGGTGATGCTCGACGGCCACCTGCTGTTGGCGATCGGTGACGTGGCCGGCCACTCGTTGCACGCCGCCACGGTGATGGCCGAGCTGCGGCACGCGGTGCGCGCGTACGCGGTGGAGGGGCACCAGCCGGGCGAGATCCTGGAGCGGGTCAACGAACTCATGTGCACGCTGCTCCCGAACGAGTTGGCCACGATCTGCGTGCTGCTGTTGCATCCGCCCACCGGTCGGGTCCGGCTGGCCAGCGCCGGTCATCTGCCGCCCGCGCTGAGCCTGCACGGCAAGGTGGAGTTCGTGCAGCATTCGGCCCCGCTGCTGGGCGTCCGCGCGCCCCGGCCGGTCGACCTGGAGTTCGTGCTGCCGGCCGGGGCGACGCTGGTGTTCTACACCGACGGGCTCATCGAGCGGCGGGACACCACGATCGACGACGGGCTGGCCGCCCTGGCGTTGGCCGCCGCCCGGGTCGACGACGACCTGGACCGGTTCTGCGAGCGGCTCCTGGTCGAGCTGGCCCCGCAGGAGATCCACGACGACGTCGCCGTGGTCGCCCTGCGTCGCAACTGAGGTGTGGGTCCCCCCTCGTACGCTGACCGGATGACGACCCGTACCAGTGATCTGCTGACGATGGCCGCCCCGCCCACCGTGGCGGTGGTCCATGGCATCGCCGACGACCAGCTCGACCTGCCGACGCCCTGCGGCGAGTACGCCGTACGCGATCTGACGAACCACCTGTTCCAGGTGGTGGTCAACTTCCAGGCCCTGGCGGCGCGGCAGGCCGTCCAATGGGCGGACGGACCCGACCTGCTCACCGACGGCTGGCGGGACCGGTTCGCCACCGAGACGCGGCGACTGGTGCGGGCCTGGTCCGACCCGTCCAGCCTGGAGGGCGTCTCGGAGACGATGGGCATGCCGCAGACCGTCGTCGGTGACATGGTGCTCCTGGATCTGGCGGTGCACGGCTGGGACCTGGCGGTCGCCACGGGCCAGCCCTACCGTCCCGCGCCCGAGGTGCTGGAGCCGCTGCGGGCGCTGGTGGAGCGGCTCGGTCCGCAGGGTCAGCGGATGGGTGTCTTCGCCGAGCCGGTGACCTCCGGCGCCGACCTGACGGAGTTCGAGCTGCTGCTCTGCCGTACCGGCCGCGATCCGGGCTGGTCCCCGGTCGCCTGAGCACCACCCGGCCGGGTGGCTCAGCCGGACAGCAGGCCGGCGGAGAGCGCGAGCAGCGTCCCGACGGCTGCGGAGCAGCAGCACACCAGCAGGAAGGCGACCACCGCGAGGATCGCCCAGACGCGCCGGTCGCGCGCCGCCGCCCGCCAGCCCGAGGCTGGTACGCGCTCGGCCGGCTCGTCGTCCACCTCGTCGGCCCCGGTCACCCCGGCAGTCTAGGTGCCGGGGGTGGGACCTTCCCGACCATGGCGGTGAGGCGGCGGGCGAGCAGGACGACGGCCTGTCGCAGCTCCGGCGGCCCCAGCACCTCTGCCTCGAAGCCCAGCCGGGCCGTGTGTGCGGCGAGCCAGTCCAGGTCGTCCCCGCCGACGAGGAGCACGCACCACCCGTCGTGATCGTCCTCGACGCGCCCCACCTGGGGCGGCACCAGCTCCCGCACCTGTTCGGGCCGGGCGCGCAACCGCACCCGGGCGAGATACCGGTACGGCGACTCGGCCACGGACCGCTGCACGTGGGCGACGGGGTCCGGATGGTCCCGGGCCCGGAAGCGCCACGTCGTGGCGACCGCCTCGCGCATCCGGTCCAGCCGGAAGGTGCGCCAGTCGTCGCGGTCGACGTCCCAGGCCATCAGGTACCAGCGGCGGCCCGTCGTGACCATCCGTACCGGCTCGACGGTGCGCTCGCGCTCGCCGCCGTCGCGCCGGGCGTAGCGGAACCGCACCCGCACCGCGTCGCGGCAGGCCCGCGCGAGCGTCACCAGCAGTTCCGCGTCGATCTCGACGCCCGGGTCGACGAGGGTCGCGGTGGCGCCGTGCACCGCCCGCACCTCGGCGCGCAGCCGGGCCGGCATCACCTGGTCGAGCTTCGTGAGTGCCCGCAGTGCCGCCTCGCCCGCACCGGCGACGGTGCCGCCCGACGCCAGCCGCAGGGAGACCGCCGTCGCGATGGCCTCCTCGTCGTCGAGGAGCAGCGGCGGCAGCCGGGTGCCCGCGCCGAGCTGGTAGCCGCCGCCGACGCCCGCCGTGGCGTGCACCGGGTAGCCGACCGCGCGCAGCCGCTCCACGTCGCGGCGCACCGAACGGTCGGTGACGCCCAGCTCGGTGGCGAGTTGGGCGGCGGTCCAGGAGGCGCGCCGCTGCAAAAGTGCCAGCAACCGCAACACCCGCTCGATCGTTGCCTCGACGGTCACGCGTCAATAGTCGCACCGATCACGGAACGATCCTGTCCGCTATCCGCGAGAGGCTGGGGTCATGACCGACCAGAACTGGAACCCCCTGCTCCGCCAACAGATCGACTGGCACTGGACCCACCAGCTACGCGAGCGCCTCGACGGACTCACCGACGACGAGTACTTCTGGGAGCCGACGCCGGGCTGCTGGAACGTGCGCCCGCGCGGCACCGGCACCGCACCCATGCAGGGCGGGGCCGGCGCGATGACCATCGACTTCGCGATGCCGCCGCCCGAGCCGGAGCCGTTCACGACGATCGCCTGGCGGCTCGGGCACGTGATCGTCGGCGTGCTCGCGGTGCGCAACGCCGCGCACTTCGGTCGCGCGCCCACCGACTACCAGTCGTTCGAGTACGCCGCGACAGCGGCCGAGGCGCTGGCCCAGCTCGACACGGAGTACGCCCTGTGGCAGGCCGGGGTCGAGTCCCTCGGCGAGACCGGTCTCGCCCGACGGTGCGGTGAGACGGAGGGCCCGTACGCGGAGCTTCCCCTGGCGACGCTGGTGCTGCACATCAACCGCGAGCTGGTCCACCACCTCGCCGAGGTGTGCCTGCTGCGCGACCTTCACCTGCACACCCGACAGGAGGCGAGCTGAGATGGCCCGCGACGTCCAGATCACCTTCGACTGCGCCGACCCGGCCGGGCTGGCGGCCTTCTGGGCCGAGGCCCTCGGCTACCAGGTGCAGGCCCCGCCCGGGGGCTTCCCGTCGTGGGACGAGGCGCTGGCGGCGATGGGCGTACCGCCCGAGCGGCGCAACGACGCCTCGGGGCTGGTCGACCCCGAGGGCACCCGGCCGCGGTTGTTCTTCCAGCGGGTGCCGGAGGGCAAGCAGGCCAAGAACCGCGTGCACCTCGATGTGCGGGCCGCCCCCGGCGTCGAGGGCGAGGCCCGGATGGCGGCCCTGGAGGCGGAGGCCGGGCGGCTCGTCTCCCACGGCGCCACCCGGCTCAGCCGCCACGAGCCGGATCCCCCGCTCGGCAGCGGCCACCTCGTGATGGCCGATCCCGAGGGCAACGAGTTCTGCCTCGACTGAACTACCGCGCCCCCGGTTCGGGCAGGATGGATCGATGGATCTGGTATCGATGACGGACATCCGGGCCGCCGCCGCCGACATCGCGGGCACCGTGCTGCGTACCCCGCTGCTGCCGACCGGCTGGGACGCGCAGCTCTGGCTCAAGCCGGAGAGCCTGCAACCGGTGGGGTCCTTCAAGCTGCGCGGGGCGACCCACGCGGTAGCCCGGCTGACGGCCGAGGAGCGGGCGCGCGGCGTGGTCACCCACTCCTCGGGCAACCACGGCCTGGCCCTGGCGTACGCGGCCCGGGCGGCCGGCGTGCCGTGCCGCATCGTGGTGCCCGAGGGTGCCCCCGCGGTGAAGGTGGACCGGATCCGGGCGCTCGGTGTCGAGGTGCTGCTGGTGCCGCCCCCGCAGCGCGGCCCGGAGGCGGAGCGCATCGCGGCGACCACGGGCGCGGTGCTGGTGCCGCCCTTCGACGACCGGCGGATCATCGCCGGGCAGGGCACCGTCGGGCTGGAGATCGTCGAAGACCTGCCCGACGTCGACGTGGTGCTGGTGCCCGTGGGCGGCGGCGGGCTCTCCTCCGGCGTCGCGACCGCCGTCGCGGCGGTGCGTCCGGCGGCGGCGGTGATCGGCGTCGAGCCGGAACTCGCCGCCGACGCGCGGGAGTCGCTGGCGGCCGGGTCGGTGGTGGCGTGGGGCGAGGAGCGCACCTACCGCACGATGGCCGACGGGCTGCGCCTGCCGCCGTCCGAGCTGACCCTCGCCCACCTGCGGGCCCGGCTCGACCGCATCGTCACGGTGACCGAGGACGAGATCCGCGCCGCGATGGGGCGGCTCGTCCGCGACGCCCGGCTGGTCGTGGAGCCGAGCGGCGCGGTGGCCGTGGCCGCCCGGCTGTTCCGCGCCACCGAGCTGCCACCCGGTCGTACGGTCGCCGTGGTCACCGGCGGCAACGTCGACCCGGCGGTGCTGGCGGGCGTGCTGCGCTGAACGCGTCCGGAAGGGCACCCCCCCGACGGGGGCGCCCTTCCCGTTCCCGCTCAGGCGAGGCCGACGCGGTCCAGGATCCAGGCGTTGACGAACGCCTCCTCCCGCCAGGAGTCGTACCGGCCGCTGGGACCGCCGTGGCCGGCGCCCATCTCGGTCTTCAGCAGGTAGTCGCCGCCCGGGGCCACCGCCCGCAGGCGGGCGACCCACTTCGCCGGCTCGTGGTAGAGCACCCGGGTGTCGTTGAGGCTGGTCACCGCCAGGATCGCCGGATAGTCCACCGCCCGCACGTTCTCGTACGGGGTGTAGGACTTCATGTACGCGTAGACCTCCGGGTCGGCCAGCGGGTTGCCCCACTCCTCCCACTCGGTGACGGTCAGCGGCAGCGACGGGTCGAGGATCGAGGTGAGCGCGTCCACGAAGGGCACCTGCGCGACGATGCCGGTGAACGCCTCGGGGGCGAGGTTGGCGACCGCGCCCATCAGCAGCCCACCGGCCGAGGCACCCCGGGCGACGAGCCGGTCGCTGGTCGTCCAGCCCGCCTTGACCAGGTGCCGGGCGCAGGCGACGAAGTCGGTGAAGGTGTTCTTCTTGGCCAGCAGCTTGCCTTCGTCGTACCAGCGGCGGCCCAGCTCGCCACCGCCGCGGATGTGCGCGACGGCGAAGACGACACCCCGGTCCAGCAGGGAGAGCCGGGCGACGGAGAACCACGGGTCCATGCTCGCCTCGTACGAGCCGTAGCCGTAGATGACGCAGGGCGCGGAGCCGTCTCGCGGGACGTCCCTGCGGCAGACCAGCGAGATCGGCACCCGGGTGCCGTCGTCGGCGAGCGCCCAGTCGCGGTGCTGCTCGTAGTCGGCCGGGTCGTACGCCCGCCCGTCCGGCGCGGGCAGCACGGGCTTGCGCCGGCGCAGCACCAGCTGCCGGGTCACCAGGTCGAAGTCGTAGACCGAGTCGGGCGTGACCAGCGAGGTGTAGCCCAGCCGGATCTGCCCGGTGTGGTATTCCGGGTTGCCCCGCAGGCCGACACTGTAGAGCGGCTCCGGAAAGTCGATGTCGTACGCGTCGCCGCCGCCGACGGGCAGCACCCGCAGCCCGGTCAGCCCGTTGGTGCGCAGCGAGACGACCAGGTGGTCGGCGAAGGCGTCGACCGCCTCCAGCCGGGTGCCGGGCGAGTGCTCGATCAGCGGCACCCAGTCGCCGGGCGCGTCCGCCGAGGTGTACGCCAGCGCGAAGTCCTCCGCGCCGTCGTTGTGCAGGATCAGGAAGCGGTGCCCGTGGTGCTCCACGGCGTATTCCACGCCCTGCCGCCGGGGCGCCACGGACGCCGGCGCGCCGGTCGGGTTGCCGGCCGGGATCACCAGCACCTCGCTGGTGAGCTTGCTGTGCACGTCGATGAGGATGAACCGCTCCGAGCGGGTCAGCTCGACGCCGACCCAGAACCGCTCGTCGTCCTCCTGGTAGGCCACCACGTCCTCGGCGGCCGGCGTGCCGAGGGTGTGCCGCCAGACCCGGTTGGGCCGCCACGTCTCGTCGACCGTGACGTAGAACAGCACGGAGGCGTCGGCGGACCAGGCGGTGCCGTAGAAGGTGTCGGGCACCTCGTCGGGCAGCAGTTCGCCGGTGGCGAGGTCCTTGACCCGCAGCGTGAACCGTTCGTCGCCGGAGAAGTCCGTGGAGTAGGCCAGCCACCGCCCGTCGGGGCTGACGTCGAACGCGCCCAGCGAGAAGAAGTCGTGCCCCTCGGCGAGCAGGTTGCCGTCGAGCAGCACCTCCTCGCCGTCGAGCGGCGCGCCGTCGAGGCTGACCGGGGGTTCGGTCTCGCCGTCGCGGACCGCCCGGCGGCACTGCACGCCGTACTGCTGGCCCTCGACGGTGCGGGTGTAGTACCAGTGGCCGCCCTTGCGGCCGGGCACCGACAGGTCGGTCTCCTGGGTGCGCCGGCGGATCTCCTCGAACAGGTCGGCGCGCAGCCCTTCCAGATGCGCCGTCCGGGCCGTGGTGTAGGCGTTCTCGGCGGTCAGGTGGGCGATCGTCTCCGGGTCGTCCTTGACGGTGAGCCAGGCGTACTCGTCGACGACGGTGTCGCCGTGGTGGGTGCGCTCGTGGGGCACCCGCTTCGCCGCGGGCACGGGGGTCTCGGTGGTCACGGCGCCACGTTACCGGCCGGGCGCGGCCCGTCGCGCGGCCTCGACAACGACCCGCCGCCGCATCTTTCGAACATGTGTACGATGGCCGGCATGGCGGCTGCAACGAGTTCCACCGATCGGCCCGGCGCCCTCGACATCACCCGGCGGCTCACGGAGATCTGCGGCCCGCCGTTCGCCCGCTTCGCCGGCCCCGCCGACGAGGTGGCCGGCCGACCGGCCCGCTGGGTCGCCGTTCCGGGCGGCGCACCCGCCGCGGCCGAGGTGCTGCGGCTGGCGGCCCGGCACGACCTTTCGGTGGTGCCGCGCGGCGCCGGCACGAAGATCGATTGGGGTGCCGCCCCCGATCGGGTCGACATCATGCTCGACACCGGCCGGCTGGCCGGCATCGGGCACGCGTGGGCGGGGGCGCCCACCGCCGAGGTCGGGGCGGGCACGCCGCTGCGCGCCGTGCAGGCCACGCTCGACCGCACCGGGCAGCGCCTGGCCCTCGACGCCCCGTCGCCCGGCGCCACCCTCGGTGGAGTGCTCGCCGCCGGTGAGTCGGGGCCGCTGCGGCACCGCCACGGCAGCCCCTGCGATCAGCTCGTCCGGGTGCGTTACCTCGACGCCGACGGCGAGCTCGTCGACGCCGGGGGCGGCGCGGCCGGGCTGGAGCTGGCCCGGCTGCTCTGCGGCTCGCAGGGGGCGCTCGGCGTGCTGGTCTCCGCGACCCTGCGGGTGCAGGCAGTGCCGGCCGGCCGGATCTGGGTCAGCCGGCCGGTCTGGACCCCGCTGGAGGTGCACGACCTGATCCGTAGCGTGCTCGCCGCGCGCCTCGACCCGGCGGCGGTCGAGCTGGACCTGCCGGCCGGGTCGGGATCCCGGCCGCGTCAGGGCCCCCGGGCCGAGGCGATGGCCCGCCACCCGGCCATGACGGGGCGCACGGGGGCCCGCCCGGCCGCCGCCGGGCGACTGGTGGTGCTGCTGGAGGGCGGTCCCGCCGACGTCGCCGAGCGGGCGGACCGGCTGCTCGCGCTCCTCGACGGCGGCGCGACCGCCAGCCACGCCCCGCCCCAGTGGTGGCGGCGCTACCCGTTCGGCCCGGGCGACACGGCGCTGCGTATCGAGGTGCCGATCGCCGACCTGCACGCCGCCGTCTACGCGCTGCGCGACGCCGCCGGTGGCCCCGTCCCGGTGCGTGGCTCCGCCGGCCTCGGCGTGGTGCACGCCGCCCTGCCCGCCGCGATGCCCCCCGACCGGGTGGCGTCGATCCTGGCGGCCGTCCGCGCCGTGCTCCTCGCCCGCCAGGGCCGGTGCGTGGTGGTCTCCGCGCCGCCGGCCGTCCGGCGGGCCGTCGACCTGTGGGGCGAGCTGGGCGGGCTGGCCCGGCTGCGCGCGGCCAAGGAGCACTTCGACCCGCACCACCGCCTCGCCCCGGGCCGCCTGCCGGGCGGCCTCTAGCGGCCCTGTGGGCGGCGGTCTCCAGCGGCCTCGTGGGCGGGGCGGCCTCCAGCCCTCGTGGGCGGTCTTCAGCGCCCCGCCGGGCGGCGGGGCGATCCGCAGGACGCTTTGGAGCTGATGTCGTAGACGATTCAAAGCCGCCCGGCTCGGGCTTCAGGTGTGTCCCGAGCGCCGGCTCGACCGCGTCGGGTGAGCCTTTGCCGCACACCGGCCCGCCGACCGCCACGACCCCACCGTCCGAGTTCGTGCTCCACACCCGACGGGGCCCGCTCCAGGCAGGGCTCAGGTGGCGTCGTTGCGCAGCACCAGGATGGCGATGTCGTCGCGGGGCGCCTCGGCCGAGAAGCCGAGCGCCGTCGAGCGGAGCCGGGCCGCGATCACGTTGGCCGAGTAACCGGCCAGCGGGGCGGCGGCGTCGCGTAACCGCTCGGTGCCGAACAGGTCCCGGCCGCGCCGCCGCTCGGTGACCCCGTCGGTATAGAAGATCAACGAGTCGCCCGGGTCGAGCGACACCTCGGCCGTGGGCGAGGCGATCGAGTCGAGCAGGCCCAGCGCGGTGCCCCCGGTGCCGACGAAGCGCGCCCCGCCGCCGGCGGGCAGCAGCACCGGCCGGTCGTGGCCGGCGAGATGCAGGGAAACGTCGAGTTGGTCGCCGTCCCCCGGGCCCACCGCCGCCAGGGCCAGCGTGCAGTAGCGCCCGCCACCGCGCTCCAGCAGCGTCTCGTTGACCCGGGCCAGCGCCTCCGGCAGCGGCTTGCCGTCGCCCACCAGCACCCGGATGACGTCGCGGACCAGGCCGGTGACCGTCGCCGCCTGCACCCCCTTGCCGGAGACGTCGCCGATCACCACCAGCCAGCGCCCGTCGGGCAGGGGCACCACGTCGTAGAAGTCCCCGCCGACGTCGACGTCGCCGCCGGTCGGGACGTACTCGGCGGCGAAGCCGATGCCCTCGACGACGGGCAGCACCGGCGGCAGCAGCGACTGCTGGAGCGTGTGCGCGATCCGGCGGCGCTCGGCGTGGATCCGGGCGTTCTCGATCGCCAGCGCCGCCCGCCGGGCGACGTCCTCCAGCACGGCGACCTCGTCCGGGTCGTGCCGGTGCCGCTGGTGCCGGCCGACGGCCAGGGTGCCCAGCCGCTGCCCCCGGGCGATCAGCGGCACGGCGAAGCCCTCCATGGGAGCGCCGATCGGCATCTGGGTGCCGTTGCGGGAGGCCTCGCGCAGCCGGGCCTGGACCGAGTCCGGGCCGGTCTCCTCCAGCACCTGGTGCAGCTGGGGCAGCACCGACTCGTCGGCGTGGCTGGTCGCCGCGAGACGCAGCCGGCCCCACTCGTCGGTCGTGTGCACCGCGCACCACTGCCCGAGCCGGGGCACCACGAGCTGCGGGACGAGCGCCATGGTCAGCTCGACGTCCAGGGACTGCGCGAGCAGTTCGCTGGCTTCGGCGAGGAACGTCAGCCAGGCCTGCCGGCGGACGTCCGCCCGGCGCAGCCGGTCGTTCTCCAGGTGCAGCGAGAGCCGCTCGGCCATCAGCACGGCCAGCGGGCGCGCGTACGCCGACGGGGCGGCGTCCAGTTCCAGCTCGCCGGCGTACGGCCGGTGCACTGCCAGCGGCACCCGGAGCAGCTCGTTGCCGGGGCGGGACTGGCGGCCGTACCGGGCCAGCGCCTGGGTGCCCTGCCCGTCCCCCCGGTCGAGCCGGACGACCCCGCCGGCCGCGCCGACCATCTCCGCGACCCGGGTCAGCAGGCCGGCCGCGAAGTCGGGCAGCGGATCCTCGGCGTACGGGTCGGGTGTGGTCTGCATCAGTTCGCTCATCGCCGCGGCGCTCGGCGCGGAGTTCTCCGGGGCCGCCGACGAGCCGCCCCCGGCGGTCGCCGCGACGGGCCCCGGCCAGCGGGTCGTCCCCGCGTCGTCGCCCGCGGGCTGCCCCGGCAGGTCCAGCCGGAACCAGATGCCCTTGCCCGTGGGCAGGTAGGTGGTGCCCCAGCGGCTGGCGAAGTGGTCTACCAGCAGCAGGCCCCGGCCGCGCTCGGCGACCTCGTCGATGTCGCAGGTGTCGTTGCGGACCCCGACGGTCAGCTCCTCCACCGGGCCGGCCGCGAAGTCGGACACGGTGACGGTGAGGCCGACCGGGTCGGCGACCACCTCGATGTCCAGCTCCGTGCGGGCGTGCTCGACCGCGTTGGTGGAGAGCTCGGTGGTCAGCAGCATGGCCTCGTTGGCCAGCTCGTCCAGGTGGGCCTCGGTCAGCACCGAGCGCACCAGGGCGCGCGCCGCGGCGGGCGTGCGACGGTCTGCGGGGAGCCGGACACGTCGGACGTGCTCGTCTCGGCCCCCGATCGTCGCGGGCCTCGTCTCCGCTGACATCCCCGTATCCTCCACCGCCGCCGGTGCGGGTGCCAAGCCGATGCCCGGACGGGTGGCCGACGCCGCCCCGAAACCGCACGTACCGGGTGATCCCGGCCCCGGCTGCCGGGCGCGTAGGCATGGCGCGGGCGAGGCCACGGGCACAATGATGGGATGGCCGGTGTCGGCAGGAGCCGGTGGTCCCGAGCTGAGCGAGGAATGATGACCACGAGACAGTCGGCGGCCGTGGACGCGTCCGCGCCCGACCACGAGGCGCTCCTCGGCGAGCTGACCGAGGCGCTGCGGCGGATCGGTCGGGGTGACCTGAAGGTGCGGCTGCCCCGCCGGGCGGGCCAGGCCGGTGAGGTCGCGGACGCCTTCAACGAGGTGGTGTCGCTGCAGGAGCGGCAGTACCTCGACCTGCGGCGGATCAGCCGGATCGTGGGCCGTGACGGCCGGCTCACCGAGCGCCTCGACGACGAGGGCCTGGACGGCTCCTGGGCGGAGGGGCAGCGGGCGGTCAACTCGCTGATCGACGACCTGGGCCGACCCACCACCGAGATCGCCCGGGTCATCGTCGCGGTGGCCGACGGCGACCTCACCCAGCACATGGCGCTGGAGATCGACGGCCGGCCGTTGCGCGGCGAGTACCTGCGGATCGGTCGCACGGTCAACACGATGGTCGACCAGCTCTCGTCCTTCTCCAACGAGGTCACCCGGGTGGCCCGCGAGGTGGGCACCGAGGGCAAGCTGGGCGGTCAGGCCGACGTGCGGGGCGTCGCGGGGACCTGGAAGGACCTCACCGACTCGGTGAACACCATGGCGTCGAACCTGACCGGCCAGGTGAGGTCGATCTCACAGGTGGCGACGGCGGTGGCGAAGGGCGACCTGTCGCAGAAGATCACTGTCGGCGCGCGGGGCGAGGTCGCCGAGCTGGCCGACACCATGAACTACCTGACCGACACCCTGCGGCTCTTCGCCGAGCAGGTGACCCGGGTGGCCCGGGAGGTGGGCACCGAGGGCAAGCTCGGCGGGCAGGCCGAGGTGCCGAACGTGGCGGGCACCTGGAAGGACCTCACCGACAGCGTCAACTCGATGGCGTCGAACCTGACGGCCCAGGTGCGCAACATCGCCCAGGTCTCCACGGCGGTGGCGCGGGGCGACCTGTCGCAGAAGATCACCGTGGCGGCGCAGGGCGAGATCCTGGAGCTGAAGGACACCGTCAACACGATGGTGGATCAGCTCTCGTCGTTCGCCGACGAGGTGACCCGCGTCGCGCGGGAGGTGGGCATCGAGGGCAAGCTCGGCGGCCAGGCCCAGGTGCGCGGCGTCTCCGGCACCTGGCGGGACCTGACCGAGAACGTCAACCAGCTCGCCGGCAACCTGACCAGCCAGGTCCGCAACATCTCCCAGGTCTCCACGGCGGTCGCCAAGGGCGACCTGTCGCAGAAGATCACCGTCGACGCGCAGGGCGAGATCCTGGAGCTGAAGAACACCGTCAACACGATGGTGGATCAGCTGTCGTCGTTCGCCGACGAGGTGACCCGCGTCGCGCGCGAGGTGGGCACGGAGGGCAAGCTCGGCGGTCAGGCGCAGGTCAAGGGCGTCTCGGGTACGTGGCGGGACCTGACCGACAACGTCAACTCCATGGCGTCGAACCTGACGTCGCAGGTGCGTAACATCGCCTCGGTCACCACGGCGGTGGCGAAGGGCGACCTGTCGCAGAAGATCACGGTGGATGCCCGGGGCGAGATCCTGGAGTTGAAGTCGACGGTCAACACGATGGTGGACCAGTTGTCGTCGTTCGCCGACGAGGTGACCCGGGTGGCCCGTGAGGTGGGCACGGAGGGCAAGCTGGGCGGCCAGGCCCAGGTGCGCGGCGTCGCCGGCACCTGGCGGGACCTGACCGACAACGTCAACTCGATGGCGTCGAACCTGACCGCCCAGGTGCGCAACATCGCCCAGGTCTCCACGGCGGTGGCGAAGGGTGACCTGTCGCAGAAGATCACGGTGGATGCCCGGGGCGAGATCCTGGAGTTGAAGTCGACGGTCAACACGATGGTGGACCAGTTGTCGTCGTTCGCCGACGAGGTGACCCGCGTCGCGCGCGAGGTGGGCACGGAGGGCAAGCTGGGCGGCCAGGCGCAGGTGAAGGGCGTCTCGGGTACGTGGCGGGACCTGACCGACAACGTCAACTCGATGGCGTCGAACCTGACGTCGCAGGTGCGTAACATCGCCTCGGTCACCACGGCCGTGGCGAAGGGCGACCTGTCGCAGAAGATCACCGTCGACGCGCAGGGCGAGATCCTGGAGCTGAAGTCGACGGTCAACACGATGGTGGACCAGCTCTCGTCGTTCGCCGACGAGGTCACCCGGGTGGCCCGGGAGGTGGGCAGCGAGGGCAAGCTGGGCGGTCAGGCCCAGGTCAAGGGCGTCTCCGGCACCTGGCGAGACCTCACCGAGAACGTCAACCAGCTCGCCTCGACCCTCACCACCCAGCTACGCGCCATCGCGCAGGTCTCCACCTCGGTCACCCGGGGCGACCTGACCCAGCGGATCGCGGTCAAGGCGCAGGGCGAGGTCGCCGAGCTGAAGGACAACATCAACCAGATGATCGTCACCCTCCGGGAGACGACCAAGAAGAACGCCGAGCAGGGCTGGCTCGACTCCAACCTGGCCCGGATCGGGGGTCTGCTCCAGGGGCAGCGGGACCTGGGCGAGGTCTGCCGCATGATCATGATGGAGGTGACCCCGCTGGTCGACGCGCAGCTCGGCGCGTTCTTCCTGGCCGACACCTCCGAGGGCGTGATGCGGCTGCGGTTGACCGCCTCGTACGGCTACGTCGCCCGGGGGCACGAGGTCACCTTCGGCCCCGGCGAGGGGCTGGTCGGCCAGGCCGCCCTGTCCCGCCGCACGATCCGGATGAGCGGGGCACCGGACGGCAAGCTGATGCTCCGCTCCGGGCTCGCGGAGACCCCGCCGGCCGACCTGGTCGTGCTGCCGGTGCTCTTCGAGGGCGAGCTGCTCGGGGTCATCGAGTTCGCCAGCGTGGCGGCCTTCTCCGAGCTGCACCTGTCGTTCCTTGAGCGGCTCGTGCTCACCACCGGCATCGCGGTCAACACCATCCAGGCCAACCGGCGTACGGAGGAACTGCTCGCGCAGTCCCAGCGGCTCGCCCACGAGTTGCAGGAGCAGTCGGCGGAACTCCAGCGCACCAACGCGGAGCTGGAGGACAAGGCGCAGCTGCTGTCGGAGCAGAAGGGCAACATCGAGACGAAGAACCGGGAGATCGAGCTGGCCCGGCTCGGCCTGGAGGAGAAGGCGCAGCAGCTCACCAGGGCGTCGGCATACAAGTCGGAGTTCCTGGCCAACATGAGCCACGAGCTGCGTACGCCGTTGAACTCGCTGCTGCTGCTGGCCCGGCTGCTGGCCGAGAACTCGGAGCAGAACCTCACGCCGAAGCAGATCGAGTTCGCCCGCACGATCCACGGCGCCGGCTCCGACCTGCTGTCACTGATCGACGACATCCTGGACCTGTCCAAGATCGAGGCGGGGCGGATGGACGTCGAGCCCACCGAGGTCCGGTTCGACGAGATCCGCGGCTACGTGGAGCAGGCGTTCGCGCCGCAGGCCGAGGAGAAGGGCCTGGACTTCCAGGTGCGCATCAGCAGGGACCTGCCGGAGGCGCTGGTCACCGACGCCCAGCGGCTCCAGCAGATCCTGCGCAACCTGCTCTCCAATGCCGTCAAGTTCACCGACAACGGTGCGGTGACGCTGCGGATCGCGCCGGCGCCCGAGAACGTGGTCTTCGACCTGCCGGCCCTGACCAACGCGCGGCAGGTCATCGCGTTCACTGTGGTCGACACCGGCATCGGCATCTCCGACGACAAGCTGTCGCTGATCTTCGAGGCGTTCCAGCAGGCCGACGGCACCACCAGCCGCCGCTACGGCGGCACGGGGCTGGGGTTGTCGATCAGCCGGGACCTGGCCGGGCTGCTGGGCGGCAGCATCGTGGTGGCGTCGGCGCCCGGCCAGGGTTCGACGTTCACCCTCTTCGTGCCGGAGGTGCTGGCCCCCGACGCGGTGATCACGCCCCTGCCGCCGTCACCGGCGCGGGCGGGGCTGCCGCCGTCGCTGCTGATGCCGCCGCCGGAGCTGCCGGAGTTGACCTCCACCCCGGCCACCCGGCGGCTGGACGGGAGCACCGTGCTCATCGTCGACGACGACGTCCGGAACGTCTTCGCGCTGACCAGCGCGTTGGAGCTGCACGGGCTGACCGTGCTCTACTCGGACAACGGGGCGGACGGCGTCCGGCTGCTGGCCGAGCATCCGGAGGTGGACATCGTCCTGATGGATGCGATGATGCCCGACCAGGACGGGTACGAGACGACCCGGCAGATGCGGCGCAACCACCGCTTCGCCGACCTGCCGATCGTCTTCCTGACCGCGAAGGCCATGCCCGGGGACCGCGAGTCGGCGCTGGCGGCCGGGGGAAGTGACTACATCACCAAGCCCGTCGACCTGGACGAGTTGATCGAACTCATGTCGTCCTGGATCAGCGGCGGCCGAACCGAGGAGAGTTCGTGACCCAGATCGCGAAGGCGCTGCTGGTCGACGACCGCCGGGAGAACCTGATGGCCCTGGAGGCGATCCTCCAGGGCCTGCCGGTCCAGTCCGTCGCCGTCGAGAGCGGCGAGGCGGCCCTGAAGCAGCTGCTGGTCGACGACTTCGCGGTGATCCTGCTGGACGCCCAGATGCCGAACATGGACGGCTTCGAGACGGCCAGCCACATCAAGCGGCGCGAGCGGACGCGGCACGTACCGATCATCTTCCTCACCGCCGCCGACCGGGACGCCCAACTCGCGCTGCGCGGTTACGCGGTCGGCGCGGTCGACTACCTGACCAAGCCGTTCGACCCGTGGGTGCTGCGGGCCAAGGTGTCGGTCTTCGTGGAGCTGTGGGTGAAGACCCGGCAGCTCGCGGCCCAGTCGGATCTGGTGCGGGAGCGCGACGTCCAGTGGCGGGTGCTGACCGACGCGGTCGACGAGGCCACCGCGATGCTGCGCACGGATGCCCGGGACGCCCGCGACCGCGCCGTCCAGCTTCTGGAACAGGCCCGCTGGGGCAACACCCCCTGACCCGCGGGATCAGCCCGTGGGCTGGTCGTTGCGGATCATCAGGGCGCTGCGCAGGCCGGTGATGTCGAGGACGCGGAGCAGGAAGTCGCCGACGTTGGCCAGCATCAGCAGGCTCTGCGCGTGGCTGGCCTTGCGGCTGAGTACGACCAGGGTGCCCAGGCCCTGCGAGTCGCAGAAGGTGACGCCGCCCAGATCGAGGATGATCCGCGGCGGCGGCTCGGCGAGGACCTCGTTGACGACGGTCGAGAGTTGGGCGGCCGAGAGCATGTCGATCTCACCGACCAGGCGAAGCACGGCTTCGTCACCCGTCCGGTGTAGCGTGATGGACAGCTCGGCACGATCCACCCGGTCAGCCTAGCGCGATCCGGGCGGCCCGGCGCGTCGAGCGGAAGTCGACCGGGTCCGCGCCGGGCGCGACGGACCGCTCCCGCCGAGGGCGGCGACCCCGGGCACGCGGCGCGTGGTGAGCGCGCCGGGAGGGCGGGGAGGGGCGGGCCCGCGTGAGCCTGGTAACCCCGGCGCGGGGTGCCTGCCGATTCGCCGCCCGACGCTGACACAATGGCGGCATCGTGACCGATATGTTGCCCGCCGGATCCGGCCGCTACCCGGCCGACGCACCGGCCTCCGAGGCCCTGTTCCACCGCGCCAAGGCCATCGTGCCCGGCGGGGTGAACTCCCCCGTGCGCGCGTTCCGTGCCGTCGGCGGCACGCCGCGCTTCATGGTCCGGGGGGAGGGGCCCTGGCTCCACGACGCCGACGACCGACGCTACGTCGACCTGGTCTCCTCCTGGGGGCCGCTGATTCTCGGCCACGCGCACCCGGAGGTCGTGGCGGCCATCAGGTCGGCCGCGACCCGGGGCACCAGCTTCGGCACCCCCACCCCGGGTGAGGTCGAGCTGGCCGCCGAGATCGTCGACCGCACCCCGGTCGAGCAGGTCCGGCTGGTCAACTCCGGCACCGAGGCCACCATGTCGGCGATCCGGCTGGCGCGCGGGTTCACCGGCCGTCCCCGGATCGTGAAGTTCTCCGGCTGCTACCACGGGCACTCCGACGCCCTGCTGGCCGCCGCCGGCTCCGGGGTGGCGACCCTCGGCCTGCCCGACTCGCCCGGGGTCACCGGCGCGGCGGCGGGCGACACGATCGTGCTGCCGTACAACGACGTCGCCGCCGTTGAGCAGGCGTTCGCCGCCGAGGGCCAGCACATCGCGGCGATCATCACCGAGGCCGCCGCCGGCAACATGGGCGTGGTGGCCCCGCGTGACGGCTTCAACGCGCAGCTCGCCCGGATCGCGCACGCGCACGGCGCCCTGCTCATCGTCGACGAGGTGATGACCGGGTTCCGGGTCTCCCGCGCCGGTTGGCACGGCCTCGACCCCTCCGATGCGGACCTGTGGACGTACGGCAAGGTCATGGGGGGTGGGCTGCCGGCCGCGGCGTTCGGCGGGCGCGCGGAGATCATGCAGCGGCTGGCCCCCGCCGGCCCGGTCTACCAGGCCGGCACCCTCTCCGGTAACCCGTTGGCCTGCGCCGCCGGCCTGGCCACCCTCCGGCTGGCCGACGACGCGCTCTACCGCAGGCTCGACGAGATGGCCGCCGTCGTGGGCCGGCTCGCCACCGACGCGCTCACCGCCGCCGGGGTCCCGCACCGCCTGTCGTACGCGGGCAACATGTTCTCGATCTTCTTCACCGACGCCGACGTGGTCGACTACGACAGCGCCCGCGCCCAGCGGGTGCCGGCGTTCAAGGCGTTCTTCCACGCGATGCTCGCCGGCGGCGTCTACCTCCCGCCGAGCGCGTTCGAGGCGTGGTTCGTGTCGGCGGCGCTGGATGACGCCGCTCTGGAGCAGATCGCCACCGCACTGCCGGTGGCGGCCAACGCGGCGGCAGCGGCGGGTCACGGGGGGTAGCGGTGAGCGCGAGGAGTGAGCCGGGTTTGCGAGCCCCGCAGTCGCGAACGAAGGGGGCGCAGCGGTGAGCGCGAGGAGTGAGCCGGGTTTGCGAGCCCCGCAGTCGCGAACGAAGGGGGCGTAGCGGTGAGCGCGAGGAGTGAGCCGGGTTTGCGAGCCCCGCAGTCGCGAACGAAGGGGGCGCAGCGGTGAGCAAGACGGTGGTCCACGTGCTGCGGCACGGCGAGGTGTACAACCCGGACGGCATCCTCTACGGCCGGCTGCCGGGCTTCCGGCTCTCCGAACTCGGCGTGCAGATGGCCAAGGCCGCCGCGCAGGGGCTGGCCGACCGCGACGTCGTGCACGTCGTGGCCAGCCCGCTGGAGCGCGCCCAGCAGACGGCCGAGCCGATCGCCGCGCAGTTCGGCCTGCCGGTCGGCGTCGACGAGCGGCTCATCGAGAGCGCCAACTGGTTCGAGGGCAAGAAGGTCTCGCCCGGCGACGGCTCGTTCCGTGACCCGCGCAACTGGTGGGTGCTGCGGGACCCGGTCACCCCCTCCTGGGGGGAGGCCTACCAGGCCATCGCGGAGCGGATGTTCGCCGCCGTGCACGCCGCCCGGGTGGCCGCCGAGGGGCGTGAGGCCGTGCTGGTCTCGCACCAGCTCCCGATCTGGACGCTGCGCCGGTACGCCGAGCGGAAGCGGCTCTGGCACGATCCGCGCCGGCGCCAGTGCGGGCTCGCCAGCCTCACCACCTTCCACTTCGACGGCGCCAAGGTGGCCGGCATCGGCTACTCGGAGCCGGCCGCCCACCTGATCGCCATGTCGTCGACAGCCAGGACGGCCAAGGGGGCCTGATGAACGTCCGGAGGTGGACCGCAGGCCTGCTCGCCGCCATCGTGACGGTGACGCTGGCCGGCTGCTCGTCGCGTGACCGGGAGGACGCGTGCGGCAACCGCGACGGCATCATCGAGTGCGCCCCCGACCAGCGTTCGTCCGCCCCCAAGCTGGCCGGCGAGCTGCTCACCGGCGGCAGTCACGACGTGGCGCAGGACCGGGGCCAGGTCGTGGTGGTCAACTTCTGGGGCTCGTGGTGCGCGCCGTGCCGGGCCGAGGCGGACGACCTGGAGAACACCTACCAGGCGACGAAGGGCTCCGGGGTCGCCTTCCTGGGCATCAACATCCAGGACCAGCGGGACAAGGCGCTCGCCTTCGAGGAGAGCTTCAAGGTCACCTATCCGAGCCTGTTCGACCCGCCGAGCCGCCTGGCGCTCGCGCTGGACATCGCGCCGAACACCATCCCGGCGACCATCGTGCTGGACCGGGACGGCCGGGTCGCCGTGGTGATCCGGGCGGCGGTCAAGCAGGAGGGCCTGCAGCCGATCGTCGAGCGGATCGCGGCCGAGCAGCCGCCACCCGCCGGTTCGCGCTGATGGGCGAGACGTTCCGGGAACTCGCCCAGTCGGGTCCGCTGCTGCTCGCCATCGGGGCGGCGGCGCTCGCCGGGCTGGTCAGCTTCCTCTCGCCGTGCGTGCTCCCGCTGGTGCCGGGCTACCTGTCGTACGTCACCGGCCTCGCCGGCGCCGACCTGGAAACCCGCCGGGCGGGGGCGACGGAGGTCGCCGCGTCGTCGGGCGGCGTCGTCGGCAGCGGCGGTGCGGTGGCGGTGCGGGAGCGCACCGAGCAGCCCAGGGGCGCGGTCAAGGGCCGGGTGCTCGCCGGCACGCTGCTGTTCATCGCCGGGTTCACCGTCGTCTTCACCGCCACCGCGATCCTCTTCGCGAGCGTCGGCCGGGTCTTCTTCGAGTACGAGCGGGCGCTGGAGATCGTCATCGGCGCGCTGATCGTCGTACTCGGGTTGAGCTACGTCGGGCTGGTCCCGGGGTTGCAGCGGGAGTTCCGGATCCAGCGGCTGCCCGCCGCCGGGCTGCTCGGGGCGCCGGTCTTCGGCGCGGTCTTCGCGCTCAGTTGGGTGCCGTGCGTCGGGCCGACCCTCGGGGCGGTGATCGGCATGGCCGCCGTCGGTGGGCAGACCGACCGGGCGGTGGTGCTCGCCGTGGCGTACTGCCTCGGGTTGGGGATTCCGTTCGTCGTCTTCGGGCTGGGCTTCGAGCGCCTGCTCGGGGTGTTCCGGGCCGTGCGGCGCAACAGCCGCTGGGTCACCCGGGTGGGCGGGGCGCTGCTGATCGTGATCGGCCTCGCGCTGGTCACCGGCGGCTGGACGAACGTCGTGATCTGGTTGCAGACCACCGTGGGAGTGGGCGAGGTGAGCATCTGATGAGCGTCGTCGACGAGCGCCCCGCACCGCCGGCCGCGGCCCCCCGACGCCGGCCCCGGCGGCTGGTGGCCCTGCTGCGCAACTCGTGGCGGCAGCTCACCAGCATGCGTACGGCCCTGGTGTTGCTCTTCCTGCTCGCGGTGGCCGCCATTCCCGGTTCGGTGCTGCCGCAGCGCGGGGTCAACCCGGAGGACGTGCGGGACTACTTCACCGCGCACCCCGACCTGGCCCCGCTGCTGGACCGGATCGGCGCCTTCGAGGCGTTCAACTCGGTCTGGTTCTCCGCGATCTACCTGCTGCTCTTCACCTCACTGATCGGCTGCATCCTGCCCCGGCTGCGTGACCACGCGCGGGCGCTGCGGTCGAAGCCGCCGGCCGCGCCGAAGCGGCTGGACCGGCTGCCGCAGCACGCGGTGCTGGCCGGGCCGGAGGGCGGCGCGGCGGCGATCGCGGCGACGCTGCGGCGGCGGCACTGGCGGGTGGCGGTGCGCGGCGACGAGGTCTCCGCCGAGAAGGGCTACCTCAAGGAGACCGGCAACCTGTTCTTCCACAGCTCGCTGGTGGCCGTGCTGATCGGGGTCGCGGTCGGCTCCTGGTACGGCTGGAGCGGCAACAAGCTGCTGGTGGCCGGCGAGGAGAACGCCTTCTGCAACACCCGCCAGCAGTACGCCGAAAGCAAGATCGGCCCCCGGGTGGGCAGCGCCGACCTGCCCGGCTTCTGCGTCCGGCTCGACGACTTCCAGGCCCGGTTCCTGGAGTCCGGGCAGCCGGAGTTCTTCAACGCCACGGTGACCGTGGACGGAGCCGACGGGGAGCGCCGGCCGGCCGACTTCTCGGTGAACGCCCCGCTGCGTCTCGACGGCGCGAACGTCCACCTGCTCGGCCACGGCTACGCCCCCGTGATCCGCTACACCGACCGCTTCGGCAAGAGCCAGACCAGCAACTTCCCGTTCCTCACCACCGGCGACGTCGGGATGACCAGCGAGGGGCTGGCGGCCTTCCCGGACGTCAACGTCGACCCGGCCACCGGCGAGCGGGCCCCGGACCTCCAGGTGGCCTTCTCCGGGCTCTACCTGCCGACGGCCCCGGCCACCGCGCCGTTCGTCCGCTCCGAGCACCCGACGGAACGCAACCCCGTGCTGAACCTGGTCGCCTACCAGGGCAACCTGGGCATGGACGCCGGCATCCCCGGTTCGGTCTACGAGCTGGACCAACGGCAGGTGCAGGCCGGCAAGGTCAAGGAGATCGGCACGAAGCTGCTCCGCAAGGGCGAGACGTGGCGGCTGGACGACGGCACCACAGTCGAGTTCCTCGGCACCAAGCCGTACGTGACCCTGACGGTCCGGCACGATCCCGGCTCGACGGTGCTGCTGGTCAGCTCCGGCGTGCTGCTGGTCGGGCTGATGGGCTCGCTGTTCGGCCGGCGCCGCCGCGTCTTCTTCCGGGTGTCGTCGGCCGACCCCACGAGTGGATCTCCGACGAGCGGTAGTAGCTTGGTCGAGGCCGGTGGCCTGCCGCGCACCGACCATCCCGGGTTCGCCGACGAGTTCGCGCAGCTCGTGGCCGCGATCGGCGGCGACGGGCGACCGGACGAGAAGGCCGGTGTCGACGACGATCGGGCCGGAGCGCGAGAAGGAGCCGAGTGATGTCCGCATTCTCCGACCAACTGGTGTCGTTCGCGATCCTGGCGTACCTGGTCGCGATGATCTGCCACGCCGTCGAGTACGCGCTCGGCAACTCCCGGGCCCGGGTCGCGGCGCCCGCGCGCGAGTTGGTCGGCGCGGGGGTCGGCGGCCCCGGCGGGGTCGTCGCGCAGCCGCCCGCCGAGACCGGCACGACGGCGGCCGAGCGTACGGCCCGGCGGGCCCGGCTCGCGGGCCTGGCGGCCGTCGCGGCCACCGCGCTCGGGGCGCTGCTGCACCTGGGGGCGCTGGTGACGCGCGGCTTCGCCGCCGACCGGATGCCCTGGGGCAACATGTACGAGTTCGTGCTCACGGGCTCGTGGATCGGTGTCGTCGCCTGGCTGGTGGTGCTCTGGAAGCGCCCGCAGCTGCGCGGCCTCGGGCTGTTCCTGTCGCTGGTGATGGTGCTGCTGGTGGCGACCGCCGAACTGGTGCTCTACACCCCGATCGTGCCGCTGGTGCCGGCGCTCAACTCGTACTGGTTCGTCATCCACGTCTCGACGATCGTGTTCGCCTCCGGCATCTTCCTGCTGGGCGCGGTGCCGGCGGTGGCGTTCCTGATGCGCTCCGGCCACGAGCAGGGCCGGCGGAGCTTCCCGTACACGTTGGCGAAGCGGCTGCCGACGGCGGCGGCGCTGGAGCGGCTGACCTTCGTGCTGCACGCGTTCGCGTTCCCGGTCTTCACCTTCGCGGTGATCGCCGGGGCGATCTGGGCGGAGGCGGCCTGGGGGCGGCCCTGGGGCTGGGACCCGAAGGAGACCTGGTCGTTCATCTCCTGGGTGATCTACGCCGGCTACCTGCACGCCCGGGCCACCCCGAGCGTGAAGCGCAACGTGGCGACCTGGCTCGCCATCGTCGGCTTCCTCACCATGCTGATGAACCTGTTCGGCGTGAACATCTTCTTCGAGGGCCTGCACTCGTACGGCGGGCTGGACTGACCGCCTCCGGGCAGGCCCGTGCGTAGCAGCCGGCTCCGGCGTTCTGCGCCTGGCCCGCCGGTTTCGAGCAGTTCCTGGCGATGCCGTGGGTGAGGTTGCCGGAAGCCGAGAGCGATACCGGCGATACTCCGGGCGTGGAGTACGTGTCCAGAGTGCCGCAGCCGCCGCTGGACGGGCTGATCGACGACCTCTACTACCTGGAGGGTGCGTCGCCGTACGCCCGGCTGACGCTGCCGCCGATGCCGGCGGCGTTGCTCATCGTCAACCTCGGGGCGCCGTTTCGCATCCGCGCCGGCCTGGGACTGGTCCGCCGTACGAGCAGTGTCATCGCGGCGACCAGCGGGGCGGTGGCGATCGGCGGCCTCAGCGTGGCGGCCGGTGTCAGCAGCACCCATCTGGCGCGGCGGTTCAAGGAACTCGTCGGCGTCACGCCGAAGCGGCTGGCCCGCACCTACCGCTTCGCCGCCACCGTGTTCTCGATCAACCCCGCCGAACCGATCGACTGGAGCGACCTCGCCGGTCGCGCAGGCTACTTCGACAGGCCCATTTCGGCCACGAGTTCCGCGCGTTCACCGGGCTCACGCCGACCCGGTACGTCGAAGTCCGGCGGCAGTTCCTGCGCGAGCATCCCGGCCACGTGCTGGACAGCTGGCCGCTGCCGGCCGATTGATTTCCTACAAGAGCAACAGCCCGCGACACACCAATATGGGGGCATCCCAGAGCAGAGGAGCGCCACATGGGCAAGGTAGTCATGTACAGCTCGGTGTCGGTGGACGGCTTCGTCGCGGACGAGAATGACCAGCCCGGACCGCTGTTCGACTGGTTGTCCAGCGGTGACGTGCCGTTGGAGGAGAGCGGCGGTTTGAAGGTGTCGCAGACGTCCTACGACTACACCCGGCCGTACTGGGATCAGATCGGGGCGACAATCGTCGGCCGCCACGTCTTCGACATGACGGACGGCTGGGACGGGAAGCCTCCGGGCGGGGTCGACCACGTGGTCGTCGTGACACACCGGCCGGAGCCCGCGGGCTGGGACCCCGAGGCGCCGTTCCACTTCGTCGACGGCGTCGAGGCAGCCGTGGCCAAGGCGCAGGAGCTTGCGGGTGACCGCACGGTCGAGGTCGCCGCTGGCGAGGTCGGCGGCCAGGTGCTTGCCGCAGGCCTGGTCGACGAGGTACGCATGGACGTCGTACCCGTCGTGTTCGGGTCCGGCAAGCGCTACTTCGGGTCGGTCCACGCGCAGCACCTGTTGGAGGACCCTGACGTGGTGATTCAGGGCAACCGGGTGCTTCACCTGCGCTATCGGGTGCGCCGTTGACCGACCTCAGCCGATACGCGAGGAAGTCCACTGCGAACGGTGACACACGTTCGTGCCTCCGGCTGCGTCTGCGCATCGCTGCCGGAGGCTCGACGCGCCGGCCGACATCCAGCCAGCGGTTGCCTCTCAACTGCGAAGAGCCAGATTCACGTTCACGGCCTGGTGGGGGGCGTCCGGCCGGTTGTTCGGGAATTCTGATCGGGGGTCTTGGCGGCAGCGCGTCGGTCAGCGTCGCGGCCAGACGGGAGGCAGGTCGAGCGCCTGGTCGACGGCGTCGAGCACCGCCGGCCTGTCCGCGCGGGCGCTGCGCAGCAGGTCGATGATCAGCATCCGGATGTGGCCGAGGATCGTGCTGACCGGCAACGACTGCTCGTGCTGGAGCAGCGGCGTCACGGCCCGGGCGGTGGCGATCGCGATCCTTCCCGCCTGGTCGGTGTGCCGTTCGGCCAGGTCGTCGTCGCCGGAGACGACCGCGGCGAGCACCGCCGCGGCACAGTCGGTCAGCCGGTTCAGCGAGGCAAGCGCGGTGCCGAGCTGTGGGGGCGGCGGGTCCGGCAGCCGGGTGAGCACCACTGCCGAGCGGGCCAGCGCCCGGATGTTGCGCACGGCGTGGTCGACCTGGTCCACGGCGGCCCGCGCGGCCTCGACGCGCGGGCGACTGTGTCGTGCCCAGATCGCGAGGTGCAGGTTCTCGTCGGCCACCAGCACGGCTCTGCGGAGCGCGGCGCTGCGCGAGTCCAACTGCCGGGCCCGGTCGAGCACGGCCTGGGCGGCCTCCTCGTCGTGTCGCCGCAGTGCCTGGCGGATGCCGTCCAGGACCCCGGACAGCTCGGTGAAGGCCCGCCGGCCCTCGGTGTCGAGCGGCTCCAGCGGCGAGCGTGCGCCGGCGACCTGGGTGATCAGCAACGCGATGGTGCCGCCGATCAGCGCGTCGTAGAGGCGGGTCGGTTCCAGTTCCTTGTCCGGTGGGACCACGGCGACCAGGAAGAGCGCGGACGTCGTCAACTGGTTGCGGACGACGCCCGGGGCGCCGGCGGCGATCGACAGCCCGGCCGCGACGAGGATGACGACGAAGATGGCGGCGGTGGAGCGGGCGCCGAGCAGCCAGATGGCGGCCTCGCCGAGCAGCACCCCGACCGCGATCCCGATCAGGACCCGGATCGCCTGCCCGAGTCGTGCGCCCCGGGCCTGCGCCAGGACGATGAGCGCGGCGGCCGGTGCGTAGAACGCCGCACTGTCGTCACCGCCGTGCGGGCCTCCGATGAGGCGGCTGGCGACCAACCAGGACGCGGTCGCCCCCAGGGTCACCTCCGCCAGCAGTTGCCAACCGCTGTGCAGGCGACCCCAGGCGGTCCGGAACCAGTTCGTCAGCCGGGACACGGCTGGTTAACGAGGGAACCGCCCGTTCGTCGTCGCGGGGCTGCCGGCCCCGCGCACCGCCCCTACCGGAGTCGGCGGAGCATCTCGTCCACCCGGAGGGTGACCTGGTGGGCGACTTCCGGCAGGTCGGCCAGCTCGATCCGTTCGCCGCGCAGCGCGTACTGGGCGTGCAACTCGCGGGCGACCGTGTCCCGCAGCTCGGTCAGTAGCGGCGACAGCCCGTCCGGGTCGCCGACGACGTAGGCGTCCGACATGGTCCGACCCTGCCCTCCTGCGGCGGCCGCCGCCAGGGCCGGGTGACATTTGTCGCGGGCGGTCGCCTCCGGGCGGTCAGCCGCCGAACCAGCCGGGCACGTCGAGGCGGAACGGGTTGGCCGGGGTGACGGTGCGCAGGTCGTCCTCCAGGGCGGCGACCCGGTCGGGACCGAGGGTGGTGGCCCACCGCTGCCGGAGTTGGTCGAAGACGGCCGCCGAGCGGCGCAGGCCGTCCCGGCCGTGCGGGGTCACCCGGACCAGCTTGCGTCGGGCGTCGCGCGGGTCGTCGGCGCGTTCGAGGTAGCCGAGGGCGACCAGCCGGTCCACGGTCTTTCCGGCCGCCTGCTTGGAGACGCCGAGTCGTTGGCCCAGCTCGGTGGCGGTGGTGCCCTCGGCGCCGACGGCCTGGAGGACGAAGCCGTGCAGCGGCCGAAGCTCCGGGTGCCCCTGCCGGGCCAGTTCGGCGTGCAGGTCGTCGATGAGCGTACGGAAGCCGGCCAGCAGCAGCAGGGGCAGCAGGAAGCCGGGCCGGTCGGGTTCAGCCGTTGCCACGTTCGACAACCTGGTTTACTGTTTCGACAACCACATTGACGATCCTACGTCCGTGTGCGGCGCAACGCCCAACGGGCCGCGCCGCTCCTCCCGACCCCGAGAGCAGGTGCACCGTGCCCCCGTTCACCACGCACACCGCCGACACCGCCCCCGCCGCCGCGCGGGCGACCATCGAGGCGGTGCGCCGCAGGCTCGGCCACCTGCCCGCCGCCGTCGGCCTGATGGCCGAGTCCCCGGAACTGCTCACCGGGTTCCTCACCGTCAACGGCATCTTCGACACCTGCGCCCTCGGCCCCGTCGAACGGGAGGTCGTCGTGCTGACCGTCGCCACCCGCAACGAGTGCCACCTCTGCGTCGCCATGCACACCGCCACCCTGACCCGGCAGGACGCCGCGCCGGAGCTGATCGGCGCGCTGCGCGCCGGCACGCCCCTGCCCGACGACCGGCTGGAGGCGCTGCGGCGCTTCACCGTCGCCGTGCTCGACCACCGGGGCGCGGTGCCCGAGGCGCAGCTCACCGCCTTCCTGTCGGCCGGCTACCAGCCCCGGCACGCCCTGGACGTGGTGCTCGGCGTCGGCACGTACACCATCTCCACCCTGGCCAACCGGCTCACCGGCGCCCCGCTCGACCCGCCCCTGGCCGCGTACGCGTGGGAGCCGGCCGCCCGCTGACGAACATGGGCGGGTGCGGCATCCGGCCCGCACCCCGGCGGCGGGTCGGCCCGGACCGCCGAGGCCGGGAGGGCCGGCCACGGTACGCCCGGGGCCGGCCCTCCTCGTCGGCCCCACCCCGGTCGGGGAGGGGCCGGATGCGGTCAGCCGAGCGTGACCGGGGCGGAGTCGTTGGCCGGATCGTCGTCCGGACGCGGGTAGTCGCCCTGCAGCCGGACGACGCCGGGGGCGCCCGCGGGCCCGTCGATCCGCAGGTCGAACGGGACCGTGAAGCTCTGCCCGGCGGGGAACACCGCCCCCCGCCAGCAGACCCAGGACGTCGGAGCGCCGCCCCCGTCGTCGTTGGTCGGCCCGCAGCCGGGCGGGTCGGCCAGCACGGTCACCCCGGCCGGCGGGGTGAAGAGGAACCCGCCCGCGTCGCCACCGGAGACGGTGCCGTCCGGCACCCCCGGACCGTCGTTGCGGACCCCCACGGTCACCCGCACGGTGTCACCGACGGCGCCGGTGACGGTGGCGCCCACGGCGGCTATGTCGAAGGCGCCGTGGATGTCGCGCAGGTAGGTGCTGCCGTAGGCGCTGCCGGCGGCGATCGGGTCGAGCGGCTCGCCCACCGGCCGCAGCCGGAGCGCGCGGTCGGCCTCCCGGCGGGTCAGCGACACGCCGCCGGGCAGCGGCCCGGCGGTGGCCAGCGGCTCCACGAACTGGGTGATGCGCTTGTCGCCGAGGGTGGCCGGACCGATGGTCGTGGCGAAGCCGTTGCGCAGTTCGTGCCGGATCCCGGGCGCGAACGTGCCCCGCACGGTGCAGACCACCACCGTGGCGAGCACGGTGTCGGTGCCGTACCGGCAGTTCCGATAGCTGGCGGGTTGCAGACCCACCGGAAAGCGGACGGTCAGCCGGAGGTCCCCGGCGGGCTGGTCACCGGCGTTGACCACGGCCACGGGCACCTTGCGGACGTCGCCGACCTCGGTGCCCGAGACGTACTCGTCTACCAGGTCGAGCAGGTCGGGACCGGAGCGCACGCTGACGGTGGCCTGCTGGGTGGACGGCGCCAACCCCTCGGCGTCGAGCGTGTAGTCCAGGACCGCCGTCGCGCCGTCGGCGGCGCCGGGCGCGGCACGGAACACCACCGGCACCGTGCCGTTGACGGTGCCGTACTCGTCCGGGGTCGCCCCCGGCGGCATCGGGCAGGTCACCGAGGTGCCCGCGGTGACGCACCAGTCGGGGAAGCTGGCCGTGGCGACGCCGGCCAGCGCGCTCAGGTCGACGGTGACCCGGGGGGCGGTCGCGCCGCTGCTGCTCAGCTCCAGCGGCGCCGTCCGGCCGGGAGCGCCGGCCGCGCCGACGGTGACGTCGTTGAACCACCCGCTGACCCAGCCGGGGTCGGTCCGCGCGGCGGCCGGGCCGGCCGCCGCGCCGGTGCCCGCCGCGACCACGGCCAGCACGGTCAGGGCGCGAAGCGCCCCGCTGCGCGTAATGCGCACAGAAGTCATCGATCTCCCTCGTGGTTCTGGTCGGCCGGAAACCCACGGCGGGGCATCACCGCCGGCCCGGTCGACTGGATCGATCCTAGTGATCGCCGGCCGTCCCGGCCGGCCCGTCGAAGCGCCGTCGCGACGGCGCGCGACGCCGCCGTCCGAAGCGAACGGGCGCTTCCGTGCCGGTGGATCGCCGGTGTCACACCACCCGGCGTGGCCGCCGCCCAGGTCGGTGCGGGAGACTGGCAGGCATGGCTGCCCGTGGCTTCCCTTACACCGACCTCAAGGACTTCCTCGCGGCGCTGGAGCGCGCGGGCGAGCTGCGGCGGGTGAGCGCGCCGGTCGACCCGACCCTGGAGATGAGCGAGATCGTCACCCGGACGGTCCGCGCCGGCGGCCCGGCGTTGCTCTTCGAACGACCGACCCGGGGCGAGATGCCGGTGGCGATCAACCTCTTCGGCACCGAGAAGCGGATGGCCATGGCGCTCGGCGTCGAGAACCTCGACGAGATCGGCGCGCGCATCGGCAACATGCTCAAGCCGGAACTGCCGATGGGTCTCTCCGGGATGATGGACGGGCTCGGCAAGGTCCGGCAGCTCACGTCGATGCCGCCGAAGAAGGTCAAGACCGCCCCCTGCCAGCAGGTGGTCTACCGCGGCGACGACGTCGACCTCAACCGGCTGCCGGGGTTGCAGGTCTGGCCGGGCGACGGCGGGATCTTCCACAACTTCGGGCTGACGCACACCAAGCACCCGGAGACCGGCAAACGCAACCTGGGGCTCTACCGGTTGCAGCAGCACTCGCCGAACACCATCGGCATGCACTGGCAGATCCACAAGAACTCCACGGCGCACCACGCGGTCGCCGAGCGGCTCGGGCAGCGGTTGCCGGTGGCGATCGCCATCGGCACCGACCCCGCGGTCGCCTACTCGGCCAGCGCGCCACTGCCCGCCGACATCGACGAATACCTGTTCGCCGGGTTCCTGAGCGGTGAGCGGGTCGAGATGGTCGACTGCCTGACGGTTCCGTTGCAGGTGCCGGCCCACGCGCAGATCATCCTGGAGGGCTACATCGAGCCGGGCGAGCGGCTCCCGGAGGGCCCCTTCGGCGACCACACCGGCTTCTACACCCCGGTGGAGCCCTTCCCGGTGATGCACATCGAGTGCATGACCACGCAGCGCGACCCGGTCTACCACTCGATCGTCACGTCGCAGCCGCCGCAGGAGGACCACGGCCTCGGCAAGGCCACCGAACGCATCTTCGCGCCGCTGCTGCGCTTCCTGATCCCGGACATCGTCGACTACGACCTGCCCGCCGCCGGGGTCTTCCACAACTGCGCGATCGTGTCGATCCGCAAGCGCTACCCGAAGCACGCGCAGAAGGTGATGAACGCGATCTGGGGGGCGCACATGATGTCGCTGACCAAGCTGATCGTGATCGTCGACGAGGACTGCGACGTGCACGACTACAACGAGGTGGCGTTCCGCGCCTTCGGCAACGTCGACTACGCCCGCGACCTGCTGCTCACCGAGGGCCCGGTAGACCACCTCGACCACGCGTCCTACCAGCAGTTCTGGGGCGGCAAGGCGGGCGTGGACGCGACCCGCAAGCTGCCGACCGAGGGCTACACCCGGGGCTGGCCGGAGGCGATGACCATGGCCCCCGAGGTCGTCTCCCTGGTCGACAAGCGCTGGAAGGAGTACGGAATCTGATGGCCACCGCCGTCGAACCGGTGCAACGGCCGGGCCGGGTCAAGTCGTTCCTCAAGCTGGTGGCGATCGAGCACTCCGTGTTCGCGCTGCCGTTCGCCTACCTGTCGGCGTTGACCGCGATGCAGGTACACGGGGGGCGGGTGCGGTGGGGGGACCTGCTGCTGATCACCGTGGCGATGGTCGGGGCGCGGACGTTCGCGATGGCCGCGAACCGGATCCTGGACCGGCGCATCGACGCGCGCAACCCGCGTACCGCCGCCCGGGAGCTGGTGACCGGGGCGGTCAGCGTCCGGACGGCCTGGACCGGCGCGGCCGTCGCGCTCGTGGTCTTCCTCGCCGCCGCGGCCCTGCTCAACCCGCTCTGCCTGGTGCTCGCACCGCTCGCCGTGGTGCCGCTGGTCGTCTACCCGTACGGCAAGCGGTTCACCAACTGGCCGCACGCCATCCTCGCCCTCGCCCAGGCCGTGGGCCCGGTCGGCGCCTGGCTGGGGGTCACCGGCACGTTCGACGGCTCCTGGCCGGCCTGGCTGCTCGGCGTGGCCGTGGGCCTCTGGATCGGCGGCTTCGACCTCATCTACGCCTGCCAGGACGCGGAGGTCGACCGGGAGATCGGCGTGCACAGCGTGCCGGCCCGCTACGGGCTGCGCTTCGCGCTGCACGCCTCCACCGTCGCGCACTTGGTGACGTTCGCGCTGTTCGTCTGGTTCGGGGCGCTTGTCGGCTTCGGCTGGCTCTGGTGGATCGGGCTGGCGGTGACCGCGCTCGCCTTCGGCTACCAGCACCTGGTGGTCAGCCCGACCGACCTGAGCAAGGTCAACCGGGCGTTCTTCACCTCGAACGGGTTCGTCGGCATCGCGCTGTTCGCCTTCGCCCTGCTCGACCTGGTGGTGCGGCTGGGGCTGCGCGCCTAGCGCCCCGCGGCGCTGGACGTCGCGGCGTTCAGCTCCGGAACGCCGGATACCTGTCGCTCTCCAGTGACCAGTCGATCGTCGCGCGCACCGAGCGGCCGATCCCCTCCACGTGGGCGGCCACCGCCGGGTCCAGCTCCGGGCCGAACGACGGGACCGTGGCCCGCAACTCCATGAACCGCCGCATCGCCGTGCGCCAGCGGGCCACCACCGCCGCCACGGCCTCCTCGTCCGACAGGCGCTGCTCCCGGGCGACGGCGAGCACCAGGTTGTGCCCGCCCGAGGTGGCCCGGTCCGTCTCCAGCGACACCAGGTCGTTGAACCAGGAGAGCAGGTCGTTGCCGGTGGCCGCCAGTGCCCGTAGCGCCGGGTGGTGGTAGACCGGGTCCGGCAGCGCCTGACCGGTGACGAACTCGATCATCGTGTACGACACGTACGCCGCCGAGGTGGCCCGGCGCAGCGCGACGTACTCGGTGACGCCGGGAGCGTGACCCCGGGACTTGTTCTCCGCCTCCACCCGGTTGCCCGCCAGGTGGTGGGCGACGGCGTCGACGAAACGCCGCTGCCACGCCGGCGGCATCCGGGCCTGCGGCGCCTGCCAGGCGTCCGTGAGCATCCGGCGCAGCGGCCCCCGGAACCCCGCCGGCCGGGCACTGGGGCCGTGACGCAGCACCCGCAGCACCCCGGCCCGCAACGCGGCGACCTCCGCGCCGCTGGCGCCGTGCGGCCCGTCGCAGGCGTCGTCGAGCAGGAAGAACCAGGTCCAGAGGGCGGCGACCGTACGCAGGTCGGCGGCGCTGGCGTCTGGGTAGAGCCGGCCGGTGTACCAGGCGACCCGACCGGCGTCCAGCCGGCGCAGGGCGAGGTCGTCCAGCGGCAGGTCGAAGCGGCGGACCCAGCCGGCCAGCCACTCCTGGGTCGCCTGGGCGTGCGGGGAACACCGGGCGGGGAGGGGACACTCGGCACGTAGGGTGCGGGCTGCCGCCGCCGTCATCGGTCGTACCGCCCCTCCGGTCGCTGCCCAGCGGTGATCCTCCGGTCCGAGCATGTCAGAAATCGGGTGCCGGTGATGTCCCCCGTGGGCCGGGACGACGCGCACGGGCGGGGGTCGCGGCACGGCGCGCGCCCCGACCAGGCAGGCTGGTGGCATGCGCGAACCATGGGTGATCGGAGTCTCCGGGGCGTCCGGCACGCCGTACGCGGCGGCCGTCGTGCGGGCGCTGCTCGACGCGGGCGAACCGGTGGACCTGATCGTGTCCCGGGCCGCCCGGCTGACCGTCCTGGACGAGACGGGGCACCCGTTCCGGGACGGGCACTGGGCCGACGACCTCGCCGCCTGGTTGGGCCGCGACCTCGCCGACGCCGACGTGCGGCACTGGCCCGCCGGCGACCTGGCGGCCGGCCCGAGCAGCGGCTCGTACCGGGTACGTGGAATGGCGGTGGTGCCGGCGAGCACGGCGGCCTGCGCCGGCATCGCGATCGGGCTCTCCAAGGACCTGCTGCAACGGGCCGCCGAGGTGAACCTCAAGGAGCGCCGGCCGGTGGTGGTGGTGCCCCGGGAGACGCCGGTGACCCGCAGCCACTTGGAGCACCTCATCGCGCTGCACGACGCGGGGGCGGTGGTGCTGCCGGCCAGCCCCGGCTTCTACGGTGCGGGAGCGGCGGCCTCCGCCGCGCAGCTCGTCGACTTCGTGGCCGGCAAGGTGCTGGACGCCCTCGGCGTGGCGCACACGCTGTTCCGTCGCTGGTCCGGTGAGCTGGGCGCGGCGCGGGACTGACCCGGTCCGGCCCACCGGAACGCGGACCGGAGCTGGCGTCCGGCCCGCGCGATGATCCGCACCAATCAGTACATGCCCGCGTTGGCCGGGCCCGGCCCGGTCGAGGCGGCCGGCCCCGCGTTGCGCGGCTTGCCGACGTCTTCCGCCTCGTCCAACATGCCCTCCCCCTCAAGCAGGGCCCGCACCTCGGATTCCCGAAATCGGCGATGCCCGCCTGGAGTCCGGATACTGCCTATCCGGCCCGCCGCTGCCCAGCGCGTCACCGTCTTCGGGTCAACCCGAAACAGCGCGGCGACTTCACCCGGTGTCAGCAGGCGATCTCCAGTGTCCACAGCCCCCTCCTCGCGTCGACGAAGCCCTCGGCTGAACACACTGCCCCCGGCCGGTGCGAGCCCAGAGCCGTCATGAGGGACGTATGGCAATTACAGCACCAGCGACCTGGGCTGTCCGCCAAACGCGAAAAACGCACTGAGTGGGAAGTTAGGAAATATTACCTGCGTACGGCTCCCTTGACCGGGGGTTTGTCAACGACTACCCGCTGTCATGTTCAACGCCCGCCCGGTGCCCGACGTTACGTCCGGCCCGCTAGGGTCACACTCCGTGGACGCCATCGACCTGCGCCTCGTGGAGCTGCTGCGCGGCAACGCCCGCCTCTCCTACGCCGAGTTGGCCCGACAGGTCGGCCTCTCCCCGCCGGCCGTGCACGAGCGGGTCGGCAAGCTGGAGTCCAGCGGGGTGATCCGGGCCTACCGGGCGGAGGTGGAGCCAGAGGCGATCGGCTTCGCCGTCACCGCGCTCATCGGGATCGTCGAGGATTCCGGCGGGGACACCGACGACGTGTTGGAGGCGTTCCGGCAGATGCCCGAGATCGAGTCCTGCTACTTCATGGCCGGCGTCGAGTCGTTCACGCTCAAGGCGCGGGTCGGCACCATCGCGGAGTTGGAACAGCTCATCGTGCGACTGAACCGCACCCCGGGCGTCGCCTCCACCCGCACCGGCATCGCCCTCTCCACCAAGTGGGAGAACCGGCCGCAGGCCCCGGTGCCGCCGACCGCGTGACCCGCCGTCGTCGGCCCCGGCCGCGGGGGTGGCCGCCGGGCCGCCGGTGATCCGCGTGCCGGCGGCCCTGGCGCTCGGTCGTCCGGCGGCGATAGCGTGCGCCGATGACGAAGCCAGCACCGGGAACGGCGGTGGTCACCGGCGCGGCCGGCGGCCTCGGTCGGGCCATCGCCGCCGCCCTGCACGCCGACGGCTGGCCGGTGCTGCTCACCGACCACGACGCCCCGGCGGCGGCCCGGGCCGCCGGGCCGCTGGGCGGCTGGTCCCGCCAGCTCGACGTACGCGACGAGGACGCCTGCGCGGCCGTCGCCGCCGAGGCCGCCGCCCGGGGCGGGCTCGGCCTCTGGGTGAACAACGCCGGGATCCTCGTCACCGGCCCCTCGTGGGAGCAGGACGCGGCGACCCGCCGCCGGGTGCTCGAGGTCAACTCCCACGGCGCGATGAACGGCACCCTCGCCGCGCTGGCCGTGATGCGGGCCCAGGGGCACGGGCACGTGCTCAACGTCGTGTCGCTCGCCGGCCTGGTGGCCGCGCCCGGCGAGACCGTCTACGCGGCCAGCAAGCACGCCCTGCTCGCCTTCAGCGTCGGCACCCTCGCCGACCTGCGGCTGGCCGGGCACCGGGGCGTACACGTGTCGTGCCTGTGCCCGGACGGGATCTGGACGCCGATGCTGCACGACCGGCTCGACGAGCCGGGCGCCGCGGTGTCCTTCACGGGGACGCTGCTGACCCCGCAGCGGGTGGCCCGCCGGGCCGCGCGGCTGGCCCGACGGCCCCGCCCGGTGGTCAGCATCCCCCGCTGGCGCGGCGCGCAGGTCCGGCTCCTCGACGCGCTGCCCGGCGTCGCGGTGCGGCTCGCCCCAATGATCCTCGCCGCCGGCCGGGCCGGTCAGCGCCGCCAGCGCCGGCGGACGGGGGCCGAGCCGCGATGAGCGGGCTTGCTAGGTTGCGGACGTGACTCATCTCGAGCGGTGCGACGAGGCCAGCCGGCGCTGGGTGACCGAGGCGATCGCCGCGGTCGAGGCGGACGCCAACCGCTCCGCCGACACCCACCTGCTGCCGTTCCCGCTGCCCCGGGCCTGGGGGATCGATCTCTATCTCAAGGACGAGTCGGTGCACCCGACCGGCTCGCTGAAGCACCGCCTCGCCCGCTCGCTCTTCCTCTACGGGCTCTGCAACGGCTGGATCGGCCCGGACACCACGGTCGTGGAGGCGTCCTCCGGGTCGACGGCGGTCTCCGAGGCATACTTCGCGCGGATGCTGGGGCTGCCGTTCATCGCGGTGATGCCCGCCTCCACCTCGCCGGAGAAGATCGCCCAGATCGAGTTCCAGGGCGCCCGCTGCCACCTGGTGGACGACCCGGCCAAGGTGGTCGTCGAGGCCCGCTGGCTGGCGGAGGACTCCGGCGGCCACTTCATGGACCAGTTCACCTACGCCGAGCGGGCCACCGACTGGCGGGGCAACAACAACATCGCCGAGTCGATCTACGCCCAGCTCGCCCTGGAACGGCATCCGGTGCCGGTGTGGGTCGTGGTGGGCGCGGGCACGGGCGGCACCAGCGCCACCATCGGCCGGTACGCCCGCTACCAGCGGCTGCCCACCAAGCTGTGCGTCGTCGACCCGGAGAACTCCGCGTTCTATCCCGCCTGGCTGGCCGCCGACTGGTCGGTGCGCACCGGCCGGGGCTCCCGCATCGAGGGGATCGGCCGGCCGAGCGTGGAGGCGTCGTTCCTGCCCTCGGTCGTCGACCGGATGGTCCAGGTGCCCGACGCCGCGTCGCTGGCCGCCATGCGCGCCGGTTCGGCCGTGCTCGGCCGCCAGGTGGGCGGCTCGACCGGCACCAACCTGTGGGGCGCCTTCGGGCTGATCGCGGAGCTGCTCGCGGAGGGCCGCACCGGCTCGGTGGTCACCCTGATCTGCGACGCCGGTGACCGCTACGCCGACACCTACTACTCCGACGACTGGGTGGCCGCCCAGGGGCTCGACCTGGCCCCGCACCTGGCGACGATCGAGCGTTTCCTCGCCACCGGCGCCTGGCCGGCCTGAGCGTGGCCCGGCCCGAGCCGGCGGCCGGGCCCGGTCAGCGCGGGCCGACGCGCTCGGCCAGACCCGGGTAGCGCACCACGTAGCCGTCGCCGTCGAGGTCGATGTCGGCGGTGAAGGTGTCGCTGGAGAACCGGACCCGGCCGGGGCCGCGCGGCGTGTAGACCTGCTCGGCGGCCACCACCACGAGGCTGGGCACCAGCACCCAGGCCACGTCGATCCGGTGCGGCATGTCGGCGGCAGCGCCGGCCAGCCCGAGCCGGCGCACCGGCAGGGCGTTGAACAGCGCCGCGCCGCCGAGGTCGACGTCCAGCGCCCCGGCCAGCCGGTCCGGGTCGTCGGTGCCGGGCAACCCGACCGGCGGATGCCCGGCCGCCCGCAGGGCCGCGTCCAGGTCACCCTGCTCGGCCGTACTCACCCGCCATCCGTCGGTCAACCGCTCCAGGCGTACGCTCCGCAGCCAGCCGGCGCCCTCCGCCTCCACCTCGACCCGCGTGGTTGCCCAGCCGGGGTCGGTGGCGAGCTGGTAGCGGCAGGTGTGGGGAATCGGGTCGACCGCCGTCACCGTTCCCCGCGCGGTCAGCCCCCGGGCGTCGTCGAGCAGGGCGTGTTCCGCGCCCGGGGTGTCGGTCCGGGCCCAGAAGAGCGACTTCGGCATCGGCATGAGCCGGACGTTACGCGACCCGGCGGGCGCCGGCAGCGGATGCCGGAACGCCGCCGCGGGACGTGGCCCGCGACGGCGTTCGGAGGTGACGCTGAATGATCAGTGGGTACGCGCCGGCGGACGCCCGCCGAAGCCACGCCGCTCGTCGCGTCCCCGGTCGTCGGACCGGAAACCGCCCCGCTCGCCGGTGCCACGGCCCTCGGCCGGCCGGTCACCGTAGCGGCGCTCGCCCTGCGGCCGGTCCCCGTAGCCACGTGCCTCGCTGGTCCGCTCGCCGTAGCCGCGTCCCTCGGCGGGCCGGTCGCCGTAGCCGCGTCCCTCGGTGGGTCGGCCGCCGTAGCTGCGGTCGCCCTGCGGCCGGTCGCCGTAGCTGCGTCCCTCGGTGGGTCGGCCGCCGTAGCTGCGGTCGCCCTGCGGCCGGTCGCCGTAGCTGCGTCCCTCGGTGGGTCGGCCGCCGTAGCCGCGGCTCTCGCTGGGCCGGCCGCCGTAGCCGCGGTCGCCCTGCGGCCGGTCGCCGTAGCGGCGCGGGCCGCCCGCCCGGTCGTTGCGGCGCGGCTCCTCGGGCTCGAGGCGGACCGGGACGCCGCTGGGCTCGCGGGCGCCGATCAGCTCGGCGAGCGCCGGATCGCCGAGGCGGACCCGGGTCTCGGCCGGCGCCACGCCGGCCTTCTCCAGCATGGCGAGGGTGGTCCGCCGCTGCTTCGGCAGCACCAGCGTGGCCACCGCGCCCGACTCGCCGGCCCGGGCGGTACGCCCCGCGCGGTGCAGGTAGTCCTTCGGGTCCTTCGGCGGGTCGACGTGCAGCACCAACGAGACGCCGTCGACGTGGATGCCCCGCGCCGCCACGTCCGTGGCGACCAGCACGTTCATCCGGCCCTCGCGGAACTCGGCCAACGTGCGGGTACGCATCCGCTGGGTCTTGCCGCCGTGCAGCCCACCCGCCCGCACACCGACGGCGGCCAGCTGCTCGACCAGCCGGTCGACGCCGAGCTGGGTCCGGGCGAAGACCATCGTCCGCCCGTCGCGGGCCGCGATGGACGCCGTGACCGGGAACTTCTCGTGCGGCGGGATCAGCAGCATGTGGTGGTCCATGGTGGACACCGAGGCCGTGGACGGCGCGGTGGAGTGCGTCACCGGGTCGGTCATGAACCGCTTGACCAGCGCGTCGACGTCGCCGTCCAGGGTGGCCGAGAAGAGCAGCCGCTGGGTGCCGGCCGGCGTCTTCGACAGCAGCTCGGTGACCTCGGGCAGGAAGCCCATGTCGGCCATCTGGTCGGCCTCGTCGAGCACGGTGACCTCGACGTCGTCCAGGCGGCAGACGCCACGGGCGATGAGGTCTCCCAGCCGGCCCGGCGTGGCGACGATGATCTCCACGCCGCGCCGCAGGGCGTCGATCTGCCGGTCGTAGGGCACGCCGCCGACGGCGGTCTTCAGGAACACGCCGACGGCCTTGCCGAGCGGCACCAGCGCGTCGTTGACCTGCATCGCGAGTTCCCGGGTGGGCACCAGGATCAGCGCCCGGGGGTGCAGCGGCCGGGCCCGGTTGCGGCCGGCCACCAGGGCCAGCAGGGGCAGGCCGAAGGCCAGGGTCTTGCCGGAGCCGGTCTGGCCCCGACCCAGGACGTCCCGGCCGGCGAGCGCGTCCGGCATGGTGGCGCGTTGGATCTCGAACGGGGCGGTGATGCCCTGCCGGGCGAGCGCCTGGACCAGCGGCTGGGGCACGCCCAGCGCGGCGAAGTCGATGGCCTCGGGCGTGGCCGGGGTGGCCGGGTCCTGCGGGGTGACGTCCCGCTCGGCGGCGGTCTGCGCGTCGGCGGTGTCGTGGGCGGACGGGAACGTGCTGGGTTCAGCGAAGGTCGTCAAGAAATGCCTTTCGAGCGGGGCGCATCTTCGCGATGGCCTGCCGCAGCTGAACGCCGCCGAATCGCCCGCAAGATCGCCCATGGGCGCGCAGGGCGCGCCGGGTCAGTGATCTGCACCAGTGTACGGCGATTGGCCGAACCCGCCACCGGGCCATCGACGGGTAGTGGGCGGGCTCACCGTCGAATCACCCGACTCACGTGTTCAGCGCACCGCCGATCACTTCGCCCAACGTGTCGTTCGCGAGCAGGACGACCAGCACGCCGATCGCCACCAGCACCCCCAGCGCGGCGGCCAGCACGACCACCACCTTGGTCGTGCTGGACCGCCGTTCGGTGGGGGTCTCCGTCCAGCCCTGGGCCAGGATGTGCCCGGTCAGCGACCCGGAGTTCTCCACCGGGTCGCTGGGGAACGAGATCGTGTTGAAGCCCGGGCTGCCGGTGCCCGCGCCGTAGATCGTGCCGAGGTCGCCCCTGCCGCCGGGGCGGCCCGCGCGGCTGCCCTCGGCCTTCCCGGCGCGCGGGGTGCCGCCGCCGGTGTTTCCGGCGGCGGAACCCGTGCCGTAGGAGCGGCCGGCCGGCCCGGCGCCGCCGGACCGGCGGTCGGCCGGGGTGGCCGGTGCCGGCCAGGCCGGCAGCGCGGGAGCGGGCACGACCGGCGCCGAGACCGGAGGTGCGGAGGCCGGCGTTGTCGGGAACGGCGGTATGGAAGCCGGCGGTGCGGGGGCCGGCGGTGCGGGGGCCGGCGGTGCGGGGGCCGGCGGTGCGGAGAACGGCGGCGCGCTCGTGACCGGGGTCGGCACCGGGTCGGTGGCCCGGGTGGCCGTGAGGGGTGGCGGCGGGAACGGCGGTGCCGGCGGCGGGCCGGGCGGGGGTGGCGGTGCGGGCACCGGTGGCCCGGGTGGCGGCGCGGGCGGACCGGGCATGGGCGGGACCGGTGCCGGCGGCCTGGGCCCGGGCGGCGTCGGCACCGGCGGGTACGGGCCGGGCACCGGGACGGGTTCAGGCTCCGGGGCCGGTGGCACCGGGGCCGGGGCTGGCTCGGGCTCCGGGACCGACGGGGTCGGTGGCGGGGTGGGCTCCGGGTCGACCGGCGCCGCCCGGTAGATCCTGGCCTCGCCCGTGCGGGAGCGGACGGACCCGGCCTCGTCGGCCGACATCCGCCTCATCCCGGGCACGGCGGCACTGGCCCGCGCCCCCGCCGCGCCCCGCTGGCCGGGAACCGCGGCGGCGACCGGGGTGGGCGACGCCGCCGGGGTGGCCGTGCCAGCCGCCCGGTAGGTGGTGCTGGCTCCCGGGCCGGCCGGCGGTGCGGCATCGCCCTCGCCGGGCGCGGCGGCGGAAGCCACGGAGACCCGGCCCCGGGCCGGTGCGGCGGGCTGTCGGCGTACGTCGGCGTCGGGCGTCGGGGCACCCGGGGAGTCGGCCCCCTTCGTCGCCCCGCCGTCTGGGGCGGTCCCCGTCGGGCCGCCGACGGCTGTCGCGGTATGCGGTGCCTCGGCACCGCTCCGGTCGGGCGCGGATCCGTGGTCGACCGGCTCTGCCGGAACCTCTTGCTCGGCCATGCTCGCCCTCCGCGCACGCTCGCGCCCGCGTCCGAGTCGTCGGACCGGGCGTGCCTGACTGTCACCGTGCCACATTCCGGCCCGGCGGCACAGCCGGAGTGCGTTCCGGGCGGCGTCACCGCGGGATGTTCGACCGGCCCGCCGGGGCCGGTTCCGGCGTCACCCGGTCAGCGGCACCGGGAACGACCTGGCGACCCGGTCAGCTACCGGCGTTCGCCGGGGCGCTGCCCGCCGGGGCGGACCTGCTCGTCGCCGTGGTCGGCGCCACACCGCCGGTCGAGGTGCCCGGGGACGTGGTGGCCGGCGTGGTCGGCGTGGCCGTGGCGGAGCCGGTGGGCGATGGCGAGGTCGACGGGCTCGGGGAGGTGGGGCTGGGGCTGGCGGGCGGCTTCGGGCTGGCCGGGGGCTTCGGGCTCGCCGGCGGCTTGGGGCTGGCCGGCGGCTTGGGGCTGGCGGGTGGCTTCGGGCTAGCCGGCGGCTTGGGGCTGGCGGGTGGCTTGGGGCTGGCGGGTGGCACGGTCGGCGTGGTGGCCGGCGCAGGCACCGCACCGACGACGCGGGTGGCGGCGTAGAGGCGGGACCAGCGCACGGTGGAGATCTTGACCACGTCGCGGGCGTTGGGCGAGTGGATCATCTTGCCGCCGCCGACGTACATGCCGATGTGGTGGATCGTGGTCCAACTGCTGCCGGAGGCGAAGAAGAGCAGGTCACCGGGGAGCAGCGCCGTGCGGGGCACGGAGCGCGAGCGGGTGGCGCGGTACTGGTCCCGGGAGACTCGGGGCAGCCCGTAGTGGCCCGCCGACCGGTAGGCGGCGTAGATGAGGCCGGAGCAGTCGAACCGGTGCGGCCCCTCGGCGGCCCAGAGGTAGCGGTCGCCGAGCTGCGCCTTCGCGTACGCGACGGCCTTCAGCGCCGTGGGGTGGGCGGCCAGGCCGTTGGCGGTCTCGTTGCCGAGGTAGCTGGCGCCGAGGCGCTGCTCGGCGGCCTCCTGCTGGCGTTCGATCAGGACGAGCTGCGCGGCGTTGTCCCGCCGCAGCTTGTCGAGCTGCTTCTCGGCCTCGCGGAGCACCTTCTCGCCGGCGGTGTACGCCGCCCTCGCCCCGTTGCGGCGGGCGTCGGCCGAGGCCAGCGCCTGGCTGGCCGCCTGCTCGCCGGCACGGGCCCGGGACAGGCCGCCCTCGGCGGCGGTGGTGGCGCCCTCGGCCTTCTCTCCCCGGATGAGCCGGGAGAGCCGGCTCAGCTCGTGCAGGTCGTTGGCGAACTCGCCCGGCGGAAGCGCGGCGGCGGCCTTGAACGCCCCCGCGGCGGCGGCGTCGGCGCCGTCCTGGGCGCGGGCCAGCGACTCGCGCGCGGCGGCGAGGTCGCGCTCGGCGGTGGCGCGCTGGGCCTCGGCCTCGGTGCGCTGCTGCTCCAGCAGGAGCTGCTGGTCGCGGAGCTGCCCGACCCGGGCCTCGGCGGCGTAGACCTGGGCCGCGAGTGGGCCGGTGCCGACGTTGCCGGCCGGCAGGCCGGGAACCGTCCCCGGCACGCCGGGCACCGTCCCGGGGAGGCCGGGGACGCCGGGCACCGTGCCCGGGAGGCCGGGCACCGTGCCGGGGACGCCGGGGACCGTGCCGGGCTGGCCGGGGATCTGGAGCTGGCCGGTGTAGGCCGGGCGGGACCCCGTGTCGGGAATGGTCGTGGGCAGCGACGGGTCGGCCTGGACCGGGTTGGCGAGCACCGTGGCGGCGATCGCACCGAGGAGGGCCGACCAGAGCGCCGGGCGGAGCACCGGCGAGATCACCGGGTGCCGTCGTCGCTGATGTGGCCCGCGCCCGCTGTCGACCATTCCGCTCCCCGTCCGGCGTGACTCGCCGCGCCGGGTGGGCGCGGCAGTGGGACGCTACCAGCGTGTGGCGAACGTCCCACCCTGTCTTACCGCATACAGGCAGCGATGTCGATGCGTCGGCGGGTAACAGGAGGCTGTGAGTTCGGTGAGCCCGCGCACGGGGACCGACCGTGCTGCGGCGGCGTCGGCGGGCCGACGTACGCTCGATTCCTACCCGCAGGTGGAAGGGACGTGGCTTTCGATGGACGCCGGACTCAAGCGTGAGCTCGAAGCGAAGGTGTACGCCGGCGAGCGGCTGACCCGCGAGGACGGGATCGCCCTCTACGACAGCGACGACCTCGCGTGGCTGGGCCGGCTGGCGCACCACCGACGCACCGAGCTCAACGGCGACCGGGTGATGTTCAACGTCAACCGGCACCTCAACCTGACCAACGTCTGCTCCGCCTCGTGCGCGTACTGCTCGTTCCAGCGCAAGCCGGGTGAGAAGGACGCCTACACGATGCGCATCGACGAGGCGGTCCGCAAGGCCAAGGAGATGGAGGACGAGCAGCTCACCGAGTTGCACATCGTCAACGGCCTGCACCCGACCCTGCCGTGGCGCTACTACCCGAAGGTGCTGCGCGAGCTGAAGGCCGCGCTGCCGAACGTCAAGCTCAAGTGCTTCACCGCGACCGAGGTGCAGTGGTTCGAGAAGATCAGCGGGCTGAGCGCCGACGAGATCCTCGACGAGCTGATGGACGCCGGCCTCGAGTCGCTGACGGGCGGTGGCGCGGAGATCTTCGACTGGGAGGTCCGCCAGCACATCGTCGACCACGCCTGCCACTGGGAGGACTGGTCGCGCATCCACGCGCTGGCGCACCGCAAGGGCATGAAGACCCCGGCGACGATGCTCTACGGCCACATCGAGGAGCCCCGGCACCGGGTCGACCACGTGCTGCGGCTGCGTGAGCTCCAGGACGAGACCAACGGCTTCGCGGTCTTCATTCCGCTGCGCTACCAGCACGACTTCGTCGACTCGGCGGACGGCAAGATCCGTAACCGGATCCAGGCCCGCACCACGATGGCCTCCCCGGCGGAGTCGCTGAAGACCTTCGCGGTCTCCCGGCTGCTCTTCGACAACATCCCGCACGTGAAGAACTTCTGGGTGATGCACGGGCTCTCGGTGGCCCAGCTCTCGCTCAACTTCGGCGTGGACGACCTGGACGGCTCCGTCGTCGAATACAAGATCACCCACGACGCCGACTCGTACGGCACCCCGAACACGATGCACCGGGACGACCTGCTGCACCTGATCTGGGACGCCGGTTTCCGGCCGGTCGAGCGGAACACCCGCTACGAGGTGGTCCGGGAGTACGACGCCCCGCCGGCCCTGGCCGAGCGCCGGGCCGAGCCGCAGCAGGTCTGGGCCTGAGCCGCCCCGTATCCTCGAAGCCCATGACCGAGCAGCAGGGCGGGTTTCCCCGCCGGGACGCCGAGGGGCGCATCCTCACCCTGGGCGACCTGCTCGGGGTGAGCCTGGCCGGCCTGGTCATCGGCGTGCTGGCGGTGGCGTTGTTCGACTGGGCGTTCGCGCTCATCGGCAGCGGTGACTTCGGGCAGGCCAACGGCTGGCTGGCCATCATCCTGCCGGCCTGGCTGTTCTGGGACGACTTCCGCGCCTGGGAGTTCGGCGCGGCCCGGGTGGTGACGGCGCTGGCGGCCGGCGCGGTGGGCGTGCTCGCCGGGTTGGTGGTGGCGGGCCTCGCCGCCGGGCTGCCGCCGCTGGTCTCCGGCGGGCTGGGCGCGGCGACGTTCACCGTCGGGTACGCGGTGATCTGGTTCCACGGCGTCCACTGGCTGGCCCGCCGGACGGGCTGAACCTGTCGCCGGGAGTCCGGCGGCGGAGAACGGAGTGCGGAACGTGAGCGCGGCGGTCAAGTACACGCTGGGCCGGCTCGGGTTGTTCGTCGCCGTACTGGCGGCCCTCTGGCTGGTCGAGCTGAACATCTTCATCAAGCTGATGGTGGCGCTGGCCTTCTCGGCCGCCCTGTCGTTCTTCCTGCTCAAGGGCTGGCGGGACGAGATGGCCGAGGAGATGGCCACCGCCGCCGAGCGCCGTCGCGGCGAGAAGGAGCGCCTGCGCTCCGCCCTCGCCGGCGAGGACCAGGACCCGCAGGCGCCCGACGCGCCGAAGTGACCCGAGGGCCGGGCGGCCCGCGCCGCTGACCGGGGGCCGGGCGGCCAGCGCCCGCAGCGTCGACCGAGTGCCCGGCGGCCCGGGCCCGGTGGCCTGAACCGACCGGGGGTCCGCGTCGCCCGGCTCAGCCGGCGACGCGGACCCCCGGTCGTTCTGGTCGGTGTCAGGTCACCAGTTGGTGGAGCCGGAGACCTTCGGCCACGGGAGCTTGTCGGGCTTGATCAGGTAGACGACGCCGCCGGACGCGCCGGACACCCCGCCGCTGGCGTTGGTCCGCTTGGTCCGCAGCCAGATCTGCTCGAACTGCTCGCGCTTGTAGACGTTGCGCACCGCGTCGTTGCTCGACGAGGCCGGGTCGTTGACGATCACGTCGCCGTCGGCGGTGAAGCCGACCACCACGAACAGGTGCCCCGAGGTGCCGTAGCCCGCCCCGTCCAGCTCGCTGGCCATGAAGGACTGGCTGGTCACCACCGGAATGCCGGCGGCGATGAAGCGCTCCACCTCGTCCAGCGAGTGCAGCCGGGTGACCCGCGCCTCCAGGCCGGGGTAGCTGGCCGCGTACGCGGTGTTGAAGGGCCAGTTGCCGGCGCCGTCGTACTGGTAGTCGTAGGTCATCCGGGCGGCGTGGTTGACCGTCGGGTCCGGGTAGGTCGGGTCGACCCAGGAGGTGTCCTCCTCGGACGCCTTCCGGCCCCAGTACTCGATCACCATCGTGCTGGAGGTGGGGGAGCACCAGGCCTGGCCGCCACCGTCGTACTCGGGGTAGTGGCCGGCGTGGACGTTCTGGGAGTAGCGGGGCACGGCGAGTTCCTTGCCCCAGGCGATGCGGCCGGCACTCGGGGTGACGGTGAACCGGTCGGGCACGTTCGAGCTCATCGCGCCCACCGTGTGCACGACCGGTGCGGCCCGCTGGCCCGGCGCCCGGTAGAGGGTGAGCCGGAGCTGGTAGTCGCGCAGCAGCACGCCGGCGGAGGCGTCGTCGATGCTGAACGTGTCGGTCCAGATGGTCGACCAGGGGTCGCCCTGCCTGTCGACGCTGGTGCGCTTGATGTCCGCGTCACCGGAGGCCCAGCGGCCCATCACGTACCACTTGGTCTGGGTGCCGGTGTTGTAGGTGCCCTGCATCTCGACCTGGATCCAGGTGCCGGCCGGGGTCTCGGCGTTCCAGGAGGCGATCAGCTCGGTGGCGTCGAAGCCGATCCGGGTGACCGGGGAGGTCCAGGTCGCGTACTCCCAGCTCCGGGTCGTGCCCGTGTGCGGGTCGGTGTAGTCCGTGGTGCCGAGCGGCCGGTCCAGCGTCACGCCCGGCTGGCGGCCGGGGACGGCCCGCGTGCCGGCGTGGGTGCCGCGCCGCCAGTCGGGGTAGCGGGACCAGTCCTGGAAGGTGATCTGCTCGTCGTGGACCACCTGTCGGTTGGCGGCCGGGGCCGCGGCGGGCGCGGCTACGGCGGGGGCCGCGGTGCCGAGCAGGGTGAACGCGGTGGCGGCCGCGAGGGCGGCCGTACGCAGGCGTGTCTGGGCCATGGGTCCTCCGCAGGGACTGACGTCGTTTGCCGGTCAGTGTCCCGTCCGGAAGGAACTTTCGCCAGAGGTCGGGAGCCGGAAAATCATTGCCGGTGTGAGGATCCGGATGACATGCAACTGGGCAGCGACGAATGTTGATATGACCATGTGACGGATGGTGGAGTGTCCTCCACCGAGCGGGATCTTCCCCGCCCTCCGAGGAGGTTGTCCATGGCCCTCCGCAAGCCCGCCTTCCGCCGTCGCCTGGCGCTCGCCGTCGCCATCGGGTTCGGCCTGTTGACGGTCGCCGCCGCGCCGGCCGCCGCCCGACCGGCCCCGGACCGCGCCGCCGAACCCGCGGCGGCGTCCTACCGGGTGCTCGGCCCGCGCACGGTCGCCGACCGCACCGCCGTCGCCGGCACCGGGGCCGCCATCGACCTCGTCGAGCACGGTGTGCTGAACGTCTCGGCCACCCCGGCCGAGGCGGCGGCGATCACCCGGCTCGGCTTCCGGCTGGAGGCGGTCCCCGCCGCGCCCGCCGACGGGCACAGTCACGCCGAGGGCGACGTCGGCACCGCCGCGTTCCCGCCGGCCGACTCCAACTACCACGACTACGCCGAACTGACCGCGGTGGTCAACAAGGTGGTCGCCGACCACCCGTCGATCGCCCGCAAGATCAGCATCGGTTCCTCGTACGAGGGCCGCGACCTGATGGCGGTGAAGATCTCCGACAACGTCGCCACCGACGAGAACGAACCGGAGATCCTGTTCAACTCGCAGCAGCACGCCCGCGAGCACCTGACCGTCGAGATGGCGATCTACCTGCTCAACCTCTTCACCGACAGCTACGGCACGGACTCCCGGATCAGCGGCATCGTGAACACCCGGGAGATCTGGATCGTGCCCACCGTCAACCCCGACGGCAGCGAGTACGACATCGCGACCGGCTCCTACCGGTCCTGGCGCAAGAACCGGCAGCCCAACAGCGGCTCGACGGCCGTCGGCACCGACCTGAACCGCAACTGGTCCTACCAGTGGGGTTGCTGCGGAGGCTCGTCCGGCTCGACCTCGTCGGAGACCTACCGGGGCCCGTCGGCGTTCTCCGCGCCGGAGACCCAGGCGCTGCGGAACTTCGTCAACAGCCGGGTGGTCGGCGGCACCCAGCAGATCAAGGCCAACATCGACTTCCACACGTACTCGCAGCTCGTGCTCTGGCCGTTCGGCTACACGTACAACAACACCGGCACGGGGATGAGCGCCGACCAGTACAGCACCTTCGCCACGCTCGGCCAGCAGATGGCGAACACCAACGGGTACACCCCGCAGCAGTCCAGCGACCTCTACATCACCGACGGGGACAGCATCGACTGGATGTGGGGCCAGCACGGCATCTGGGCGTACACGTTCGAGATGTATCCCGGCTCGGCCTCCGGCGGCGGCTTCTACCCGCCCGACGAGGTGATCCCCGCGCAGACCTCCCGCAACCGGGAGGCGGTCCTGCTGATCAGCGAGTACGCCGACTGCCCGTACCGGGTCATCGGCAAGCAGACGCAGTACTGCGGCGGTGGCAGCGGCACCACGGTCTGGTCGGACACCTTCGAGACGGCCACCGGCTGGACGATCAACCCGAACGGCACCGACACCGCGACCCTCGGGGTGTGGGAGCGGGGCGCCGCCCAGGCGACCAACTCCAGCGGGGCGAAGCAGCTCACCCCGTACGCCGGCGCCAACGACCTGGTCACCGGCCGGCTCGCCGGCACGGCGGCCGGCGACCACGACCTGGACGGCGGCACCACCAGCGCCCGGTCGCCGGCGGTGACCCTGCCGTCGAGCGGCACGCTGACCCTCTCGCTGGCCTGGTACCTGGCCCACGGCTCGAACGCCTCGTCGGCCGACTACCTGCGGGTGAGCGTGGTGCACAGCGGCGGCACCACGGCCCTGTTCACCCAGTCCGGGGCGGCCAGCAACCGCAACGGCGCGTGGGCGGTGTCGAACGCCAACCTCACCCCGTACGCCGGTCAGTCGGTGCGGATCCTCGTCGAGGCGGCGGACGCCTCCGGCGCGAGCCTCGTCGAGGCGGCTGTGGACAACGTCACCATCACCAGTTCCTGAGCCGGTGGGGCCCCGTTCCACCCCCGGCGGGGCCCCACCACCCGCCAGCAGGCGTCGATCCAGGGCGTGTCGCTGCCGTTGATCATCAACGGGCGGCGATACCCCCTGGATCGACGAGGCACGTCCGGGGCGTGCGCTACGGTTCTACCGACCACGCGCAGCGAAGTCGGTGCGAAACCGGCGCTGTCCCGCAACTGTGATGCCCCACCACCTCCGGCCGAGCGCCGGGGCGGCGGGGACGAGCCAGGTCGCCTGCGTCCGTGGTCGCGACACGCGCTCTCGAGGAAGGGCGCCTCGCCCACGGGCGCCTGGGCACCCTGTCGGCGAAGCACCACGCTCCTCGACCGACAGGAGGACCGATGTTCAGACGTACCCCCCGGCTCTTCGCGGCGACCCTCGTGGTGGCCGCGCTCGCCCTCGGCGCGTGCGCCGAGAAGAGCTCCGACGACACCCCTGCCACCGGCGCGAGCTCGGCGGGCGTCGCCTTCCCGGCGACCGTCGGCCCGCTCACGCTCCAGAAGCGGCCCGAGAAGATCGTCTCGCTCTCACCGGCGGCCACCGAGATGCTCTTCGCCATCGGCGCCGGCAAGCAGGTCACCGCCGTGGACGACCAGTCGAACCATCCGGCCGACGTGCCGAAGAGCGACCTGTCCAGCTTCTCGCCGAACGCCGAGGCCATCGCCGGCAGGAACCCCGACCTGGTGGTGCTCTCCGACGACCGCAACAAGATCGTCGAGCAGCTCGGCGCGCTCAAGATCCCGGTCTACCGCACCCCGGCGGCGACCACCCTCGACGACACCTACCGGCAGCTCACCGAGCTGGGCACCCTCACCGGTCACGTCACCGAGGCCGCCGACGTGACCGGGCGGATGAAGGACGACATCGCCAAGTTGGTCGCCGACCTGCCGAAGCGGGCCGAGAAGCTGACCTACTTCCACGAGCTGGGCCCGGAGCTCTACACCGCCACCAGCAAGACCTTCATCGGCTCGATCTACGCGCTGGCCGGCCTCGAGAACATCGCCGACGCGTCCGACGCCGACGGCAAGCAGGGCGGCTACCCGCAGCTCTCCCCGGAGATCATCATCAAGGCCGACCCGGACTTCGTCTTCCTCGCCGACACGAAGTGCTGCCAGCAGAGCGGGGCGACGGTCGGGGCGCGCGGCGGCTGGGGCGGCCTCACCGCCGTCAAGAACAACCAGGTCGTCGCGCTCGACGACGATGTGGCCTCCCGCTGGGGACCCCGCGTGGTGGACCTGCTCCGCGTGATCGTCGACGCGATTGCCAAGGTTCCCGCGTGACCCGCACCGGTCGATGAAGGTCCACTCCACGCCGGCCCCGCCCGCCCGGCCGGCCGGGACGCTCACCGCGTCCCGGCCCGCCGGGCTGCGGCCCCGCTGGCTGGTCGCCGGCGTCGCCGCCGTGCTGGTCGCCCTGGTCGCCGGGGTGTCCCTCGGCCCGGTCAGCCTGCCCCCGGGAAGCGTCGCGGCCGAACTGCTCAACCTCGTCCCCGGCGTGAGCCTCGACAGCGGGCTGACCGAACGCGAGATCGCCATCGTCACCGAGCTGCGGCTGCCCCGGGTGGTGCTCGGCCTGCTGGTCGGCGGCCTGCTCGCCCTCGCCGGCGGCTGCTACCAGGGGGTGTTCCGCAACCCGCTGGCCGACCCGTACCTGCTCGGCGTGGCGGCCGGTGCCGGGCTCGCGGTCACGGCGGTGATCACCCTCGGCGCCGGGGCGGGCGGGGCACTGACCGGGCTGCCGCTGACCATCCCGCTGGCCGCGTTCGTCGGCTCGATCGGCGCGGTGGCGATGACGTACCTGCTCGGTGCGTCCGGCGGGCGTGGCCGCTCCACCGCCACGCTGATCCTCGCCGGGGTGGCCGTCTCCGCGTTCCTCTCGGCCGGGCAGACCTACCTGCTGCAACGCGAGTCCGACAACATCCAGCAGGTCTACTCCTGGCTGCTCGGGCGGCTCGCCACCGCCGGCTGGCACGACGTGCGGCTGGTGTTGCCGTACTTCCTGGTCACCGCCCTGGTGGTGCTGCTGCACCGGCGGGAGCTCGACGTGCTCTCCGTCGGCGACGAGGAGGCCACCAGCCTCGGGCTGCACCCCCAGCGGTCGCGCTACCTGCTCATCGCCGCCGCCTCGCTCGGCACCGCCGCCGCCGTCTCCGCGTCCGGCCTGATCGGTTTCGTCGGGATCATCGTGCCGCACACCGTCCGGCTGCTCGCCGGATCGAGCTACCGGGTGATCCTGCCGCTCTCACTGCTCTTCGGTGGGGCCTTCCTGGCCCTGACCGACGTGGTGGCCCGCACCGCAGCCGCCCCGTCGGAGATCCCGATCGGCGTGGTCACCGCGCTGCTCGGCGGGCCGTTCTTCGTGCTGGTCCTGCGTACCTCCCGCCGGATGCTCGGGTGAGCGCGGCACGCCTGCCGGCCGCGGCGGCCGACGGCCGGGCGGCGCGCCCGGCGGTCCCCGCCGTCGAGGTGCGTGACCTGCACGTGCGGCTGGACGGCACGCCGATCCTGGCCGGCGTCGACCTGACCGTCGCCCCGGGCGAGTGGGTCACCGTGATCGGCCCGAACGGCGCCGGGAAGTCGACCCTGCTGCGGGCCGTCGGCGGCCTGCTGCCCGCGTCGGGCGCCGTCTCCCTCTTCGGTACGCCGAGCGGGGCGCTGCGCCGCCGCGACCGGGCCCGGGTGGTCGCCACCGTGGGCCAGTCCCCGGTCGTGCCGGCCGGCATGTCGGTGTTCGACTACGTGCTGCTGGGCCGCACCCCCTACATCCCGTCGCTGGGCCGGGAGTCCGCCGCCGACCTGGCCGCCGCGCACGAGGTGCTCGACGGGCTGGATCTGGCCGGGTTCCACGGCCGGGAGCTGGCCACCCTGTCCGGCGGGGAGCGGCAGCGGGTCTTCCTGGCCCGCGCGCTGGCCCAGGGCGCGACCCTGCTGCTGCTGGACGAGCCGACCAGCGCCCTGGACATCGGCCACCAGCAGGAGGTGCTGGAGCTGGTCGACCGGCTGCGCCGTGAGCACGGCCTGACCGTGCTCGCGACCATGCACGACCTCTGCATCGCCGGCGAGTACGCCGACCGCATGGTGCTGCTCGCCGACGGCCGGGTGGTGGCCGCCGGCACCCCCCACGAGGTGCTGACCGAGCAGCTCCTCGCCACCTGGTACCGCGCCACCGTCCGCGTCATCCCCGGCGACCACGGCCCGCTGGTGGTCCCCGTGCGTCCCCGCACCTGACCCCGGTTCCCGCCGGTCAGGGGCGGGCCAGGACGTTGAAGAGGGCGCCGTGTGGGTCGCGGAGGGCGGCGAAGCGGCCCGCCGGGGCGGTCTGCGGCGGAACCAGGATGGTGCCGCCGAGTTCGGCGGCGCGGGCGGCGGCCGCGTCGGTGTCGGCCACCGCGAAGTACACCGACCAGTACGCGGGCGTGTCCGTGGGGAACCCGTCGCCGAGTGGCGGCACCATGCCGGCCACGATCCGGGTGCCCATCCGCCAGCCCGTGTAGGTGACCGGGCCGACCTGCTGGTCGTCCGGGTGCCAGCCGAAGACCAGCTCGTAGAAGACCTTCGCGCCCTCCGGGTCGGGGGTGACGAGCTCCGTCCAGGTCAGCGCCCCCGGGGTGTCGAAGACCTCGGCACCGGGCATCGCCATCGGCTGCCAGACGCTGAACGCCGCCCCGGCGGGGTCGGCGAAGACCGCCATCCGTCCCCTGTCGAAGACCTCGAACGGGGGCACCACCACCTGCCCGCCCGCCCGTTCGACCCGGCCCGCCACCAGGTCGGCGTCGTCGGTCGCCACGTACGTCGACCAGATCGGCACCTGGTCGGGGATGGCCGGGGGGCCCGCGCCCGCCACCGCCCGCCCGTCGAGCAGGAAGACGGTGTAGCCGCCGGCCTCGGGCTCCGGGTCGACCCGGCCGGTCCAGCCGAACAGCTCAGGGTAGAACCGCCGCGCGTCGGCGAGGCCCGGGGTGGCGAGGTCGGCCCAGCAGGGTGTGCCCGGCGGGACGGTGCTCACGTCGACCCCTCTCGGCGGGGGACGGCCACGTGGCACGCCCCTGCCGGAATCGTGGCACCGACCCGCCGCACCGGGTGGCGGATCGGGCGAAACGTCAGCTGAACCGTCGACAGTCGTCGCGCCGGTTCGCCCACCGCGGGCGGCACGGGGGCGGGCGCGGGCCGACGGTGACGGCGTCGACGCCCGATACTGGATCAATGCAGGACAGTGGCTACCGGGACCGGCTCGGCCAGCTCGTCGAGCCCGGCGAGCGGCTGCTCGCGTACGCGAAGGCCGAGGCCGCGCACGGCGCGCAGCCGGCGGCTGCGCCCGACGCGACGGCACCGCAGGGCTCCGTCCGGGTGACCGCCGGCGGGGTGCTGCTCAACCTGCTGGCCCCCGTGGTCACCTTCGGGCCCGGCGACCGGCTGGTGGACCGGGTCTGCTGGGGGGTCGCCGGTCGCGGCGCCGCCGGCTCGGTCGCCGCCCGCCTGCACCGGGCACTCCATCCGCCCCGGTCGCCCGGGACCGTGCGGGACACGCTGATCGCGGCCACCGACCAGCGGCTGCTGGTCTGCCTCACCGGTGCGGTGAAGCTGTTCGCCTGGCGGGCCGACGACGAGCGGTCCCTGGCTGGGACGCGGGTCGTGTTCGCGGCGGCCCGCACCGAGGTGGCGGCTGCCCGGGTGGGCTGGCACCGGCTGAATCCGAAGCGGCTGCGCGTCGACTTCACCGACGGGTCGTGGCTGGCCTTCACCGTGCCGATCGCCGAGTCGGGCCGGCCGCTGCGCGAGGTCGCCGCCGCCCTGTCCCGCTGAGCAGGTCGCCACCGGCGCCGGGCGCGTCGCTGAGCGGGCCGGCGCCGGGCGCGCCGGTCAGTCGGCCAGCAGCGGCGGCAGCGGCTCCCGGTGCAGCACCGACAGGCGGGAGACGGCCCGGGTCAGCACCACGTAGAGCCGGTGCAGGCCGCGCGGCTCGGCCGCCACGATCGCGGCCGGCTCGACGACCACCACGTGGTCGTACTCCAGGCCCTTGACCATGGTGGCGGGCACCACGGTGACCCGGGCGGCGGCGTCGACGTCGTCGGCGGTCGCGGTGCTCACGCCGGCGTCGGCGAGCGCCGAGCGCAGCCCGTCCACCGCGGCGTCCGGGACGATCACGCCGATCGACCCGTCGTGGGCCAGCGCCGCGCGCACCTCGGCCACCGTCGCGGCGGTCAGGTCCTCGACGGTACGCACGTCGAGCGCGCCGTCGCGGCGCAGCGACTCGGCCGGGGGCACGTCGACGGCGAGCGCCGGCAGCAGCCGGTTGGCGAACGCGACCACGACGGCGGGCACCCGGAAGCCGATCGTGAGCGGCACCACGACGGCGTCCGGCTTGCCGAGGTGGCGCAGGGACTCCCGCCAGTCGACGCTCGCCCACGGGGCGGTGCCCTGGGCAAGGTCGCCGAGGAGGGTGATCGAGCCGTGTTCGCTGCGCCGGGCGATCACCCGGCACTGCATCGGCGACAGGTCCTGCGCCTCGTCGACGACGACGTGCCCGAAGCCGCCCGGCCGCTCGATCAGCCCGGCCGCCTCGTCGATCAGCACCGCGTCGGCCGCCGTCCACTTCGTGGCCTTCGGCGTCCGGCCGAGCTTCGTGCCGGCCGCCCGAGGGCGCGCGGGGGGCGGGGCGTCCGCCGACTGGGCCGGGTCGGCGAGGCCGCGCAGCCGCGCCTGCTCCTCGGCGCTGAGCAGCCCGTCGGCCGCCGCGGCGAGCCGCTGCGGATCGGCGAGCAGGGCGTGCACCAGCCCCTGCGGGGTGAGCGCCGGCCAGACCGCGTCGAGGAAGGCGGTGACCGGCGTGGCCCGGCCCATCCGACGCAGCCAGGCGTCGCTCGGTGACTCGGCACGCCGCGCCTCGGCCTGCCGTTGCAGCAGCGACACCACCCGGGCCCGGACGCGCTCGCGCCCCGTGGCGTACGGCAGCCGCTCCCGCCGGGCCTCCTCGACCAGCCGGTGCAGCGGGTCCAGCCCGATCCGCCAGCGGAAGGAGCCGTCCGAGACCGTGATCGGCTCGGTCGGCTCGCCGATGTACGCGTCGACGGCCCGGCGCAGCACCTCGGCCATCCGGGCGTCGTGCTTGACCAGGGCGACCGCCGGGTCGTCGACCGCCCGCACCGGCACCCCGCCGCCGACCAGGTCCTCCACCGTCGCCTGCTCGACCTCGACCTCGCCGAGCGCCGGCAGCACCGCAGCGATGTATGACAGGAAGGTCCGGTTCGGCCCCACGATCAGCACGCCCGAGCGGCGCAGCCGCTCCCGGTGCAGGTAGAGCAGGTACGCGGCCCGGTGCAGGCCGACGGCCGTCTTGCCGGTGCCGGGGGCGCCCTGCACGCAGATCGAGTCGGCCAGGTCGGCCCGGACCAGCTCGTCCTGCTCCGGCTGGATCGTGGCGACGATGTCGCGCATCGGCCCGACACGGGGCCGCTCGATCTCGGCGGTCAGGATCCGGCTGGTCGTGCCGAGTTCCTCGCCCCGGTCGAGGCGCTCGTCCTCGAAGCTGGTCAGCGTCCCGCCGCTGAACCCGAAGCGGCGCCGCACGGCCACACCCTGCGGGTCACGTGCGCTGGCCCGGTAGAAGGACCGGGAGACCGGGGCCCGCCAGTCCAGCACCAGCGGCTCGCCCCGGTCGTCGGTGACGTGCCGCCGCCCGACGTGGTAGCGGCGCCCGGCGTGGTCCGGGTGCCAACCGCCCGGTTCGTCGCCGGGTCGTTCCCCGCCGGGCGGGGTCCCGGTCGCCGCGCCGAAGTCGAGGCGCCCGAAGAAGAGCGGCGTACCGGGGTCGTCGGCGAGTTCGGCGACCCGGCGGGCCAGGGTGCGCCCGAGCGTCTCGGCCGCGTACGCGTCGCCGGCCACCTGGTCACCGGTGCTGAAGAGGGCCCGGGCGCGTTCCCGCATCCGGGCCAGTGCCGCCCGGGAGATGGCGAGGTGCTCGCGTTCGGCGTCGAGATCGAGGTCGAGGTCGGTCACGGTGATTCCCGTCGGGGTCAGCTGCCGGTCGCTCGCGTGTCCGGCGGGCGGATGGGCCGGCCCCCGGCGCGGGACGTCCGATGCGGTGGTCACCTCACCCTGGCCGTCAGCGACCTGACAGCGTACGCGCCGGGCGGGTGACGCTCCATCGGTTTTCGACAGTGGTGCCGGCGCCCGGCCGCTGCCGCCTGAACCGGCGGGCGCGGGCGGTCGGCGTCCCGGTGGCGGATGCGGGGTTGGCCACTCCCACCCCGGCCCGCTGAGCCCACGAGCGACGACGGGGATACGGTCGGGGCATGGTTGAGCACGTCGCACGGCCCCGGGTCGGTCACATCCAGTTTCTGAACTGCCTGCCGATCTACTGGGGGCTGATGCGTTCCGGCGCGCTTATCGACGTCGACCTGCACAAGGACTCCCCGGACCGGCTCAGCGCCGCCCTGGTCGCCGGCGACCTGGACATCGGCCCGATCTCCCACGTGGAATACCTGCGCCATGCCGACGAACTGCTGCTCCTGCCCGACCTGGCGGTCGGCAGCGACGGCCCGGTGCTGTCGGTCAACATCGTCTCCACCCGGCCGCTGACCGAGTTGGACCACGGAAAGGTGGCGCTGGGCTCGACGTCGCGGACCGGCGTGCTGCTGGCCCAGCTCCTGCTCGGCGAGCGGTACGGGGTGAACCCCGAGTACTTCCGCTGCCCGCCGGACCTGACCCAGATGCTGCTGGAGGCCGACGCCGGGGTGCTCATCGGCGACGTGGCGCTGCGCGCCCTCTACGAGGCGCCGAAGCGCGGGTTGGAGGTCACCGACCTCGGGCAGGCGTGGCGGGAGTGGACCGGCCTGCCGATGGTCTTCGCCGTGTGGGCGGTACGCCGCGACTTCGCCGCCGCCCACCCGGGCCTGGTGAAGGAGGTGCACGAGGCGTTCCTGCGCTCCCGGGACCTCTGCCTGGCTGAGCTGGACCAGGTGGCCGAGGCTGCCGCGCGCTGGGAGCCGTTCGACGCCGCGACGCTGGCGACGTACTTCCGGGCGCTGGACTTCTCCCTCGGCGAGCGTCAGGTCGCCGGCCTGCGCGAGTTCGCCGGTCGTGCCGCCGCCCTGGGCGCGGCGCCCGCCCTCCCGGAGGGCGGCCCGGCCTTCTTCACCGGCTGACCCGGGCCGGCCTCAGGTGGTGGGGCGCAGGAGGGCTTCGGTGATCTTCTGGCAGTTCTTCATGCCGTACTCGTAGCCCTTGCCGATCGGGTAGCGGACCATCACGCCCATCGTCCAGGTGTCGCCGATGGCCAGGCAGTTGATGTGCATCTCCTGCTCGCGCGTGCGGTCGATCCAGCCGTTCTTGATGGCGATGGTCTTGCGCTCCGCGGCCGGGAACGCCTTGCGGATGCCGAAGTCGCCGCCGCCCCGGACCAACCGCATCTCGTCGACGAGCCATTTGGTCCACTCGGGTCCGGCGGCGCGGCCGTCGGCGATGCAGGCGCCCATCCGGGCGGTGTCCCGGGGGGAGAGCGCGGTGCGGCTCCAGCCGCCGTCCGGGGCGACCTTGCTGTCGGTCAGGTCACACAGGGAGATCAGCCGCTTGATCGAGGCGGCCCGGCCGACCGTGTCGTAGAACTGCTCGGCCCGGGTGTTGTCGCTGTCCCGGATGATCTTCGTGGCGTCGGCGAGCCTGGCGTCGCTGGGCCGCTGGCCGGCGTCGTCGGCGCGCCGGAGGTAGTCGGCGACGATCCAGGCCTTGATCAGCGACGCGGTGGTGCTGGTCTCGTCCATGTTGTCCGAGCCGATGATCTCGCCGCTGCGGCGGTCGAGGACGCTCCAGGAGTACCAGCCCTCGATGTCGAGGTCGAGGTCCTTCGCCTCGAACGGCAGCGGCTCCGGTGCGGGGCTCGGCGTCGGCGAGGGCCGCGAGCTGCGGTCGCTCGGGGCGGCCGCGTCCCGCTGGGCCGGGCTGGCGGGGGCGCCCCACTGCGCGGCGGCCTTCGACTCGAACGGCGAGCCCGGCAGCAGCCGCAGGGACACGAGGACCAGGCCGATGAGGATCGCCGCGATCGCGATCAGCCTGACGGGGGAGGCGTCGGGCTCGTCGGCCCGACGCTGCTCTCGCGCCATCAGAGCTTCCCGGTGAGCTGCTGCGGCACCTTGAGCGCGGCGCCCGGCTGCGGGGTGACGAGCTGGCTGGCGACCGAGGCGCAGACCTGCGCGCCGTAGTCCAGGCCGCTCTTCTGCGGGTAGCGCAGCATCACCGCGAGGCTCCACCTGTCGGTGACCGCCAGGCAGTTCACGTGCCAGTTACCGTCGTAGTTGAGCGGGGTCCAGCCGTTCTTCATGCTGACCGGGCCCTGGCTGAGGATCGACTGGGGGAGGCCGTCGACGATGCCCCAGCGCCCGCCGCCGGAGCGGGCCTTCTGGTCCTTGGCGGCCGTGCTGCCCCTGACCTTGCTCATCTCTGTCAGCAGGTACCCGGTGTGCTTCTGGCCGGCGGCCGTGCCGTCGGCGATGCAGTCGCCGAGCCGGACGGCGTCGCGCGGCGACATCCGGGTGAAGCTCCACCAGCCCACGTAGCCCGGCACGGTGCCCGGCCTGGTGTCGGTGAGCTTGCAGGTGCTGGTCATCCGCTTGATCGTCGCGGCGCGGCCCACCGCGTTGTAGAGGGCGTTGGCGGCGTCGTCGTTGCTGTCCCGGATGGCGGTGGTGATCTGCTTCTTCCGGTCGGCCGGCACCGGCTTGTCGCCGAGCTGGCGGAGGTAGTCCGCCGCGAACCAGGCCTTGATCATCGACTCGGTGGAGCTGGTCGAGGCCAGGTTCTTCGACCCGGAGATCTCGGCGGTCTCCCGGTCCAGCAGCGCCCACGAGAAGAACTCGCCCTTGAAGTTCACGGACACGTCGCCGGCCGCCAGGGTCGGGGGTGGGGGCGGGGCCGGCGTGGGGGCCGCGACGCTCCCACCGCCGCTTCCGCCGCTCGCGGCATCGTCGCCGGCGAACCGGGCGTACGCGGTGGGGACGAGCAGGCCGCCTCCGAGGAGGATCGCCACGACGGCGAGCACCAGGGTCACGCGGGATCGCATGAGTGGATGAACTCCAGAGGTCAGGGCCGGGGGACCGGCTGGGTGTCGGACGGATCGGTGGGTCGCCGAGGGTCGGGGGATGCGCCCCGGCGTGCTTCTCGGGGCGATCGTCGGCAGCCGATCGGTGTGACGGGGGAAGTCTACGTGCGGATCGACGACACGCCAGGACCCGACGCCCGGCGGCCCGCCGTGGTGGCGGGATATCAATCCGCTTTGCGGCCCTTGGGGGGATTCACTTTATCTTCGTGACCCATGTCATGTTTCGAAAGGCCGACCGGCCCGGGCGCCCGTTCCGAAACCGACTCCGGAAACCTGTTACACCCTCTGGTGCCGGAAAAGGCGAGCTGTAACACTTGACCCCATGTATGGCAACGACTTCTCCGCCGAGGACGCACCCGGCGGCGGCCTGCTCGGCGAGGTCGAAGCGGCGGAGGCGGCCCTCCGGGCGGCCGCCGAGAAGGGCCGCCACGCCGACGCCCCCGCCCCCGGCGAGGACCTCGAGGCATACTTCGCCGAGGTCATCGCCGCCGACCAGAAGATCGAGCCGCGCGACTGGATGCCCGAGGCCTACCGGAAGACGCTGATCCGGCAGATCGCGCAGCACGCGCACTCCGAGATCATCGGCATGCAGCCGGAGGGCAACTGGATCAGCCGCGCCCCCTCGCTCAAGCGCAAGGCGATCCTGCTGGCCAAGGTCCAGGACGAGGCCGGCCACGGCCTCTATCTCTACGCCGCCGCCGAGACCCTCGGGATCAGCCGGGACGAGCTGGTCGAGCTGCTGCTCGACGGCCGGCAGAAATACAGCTCGATCTTCAACTACCCCACCCTGACCTGGGCCGACGTGGGCGCGATCGGCTGGCTGGTCGACGGCGCCGCCATCGTCAACCAGGTCCCGCTGTGCCGCTGCTCCTACGGCCCGTACGCCCGGGCCATGATCCGGGTCTGCAAGGAGGAGTCGTTCCACCAGCGGCAGGGATACGAGATCCTGCACACCCTGGCGCACGGCACCGCCGAGCAGAAGGCGATGGCGCAGGACTCCCTCGACCGCTGGTGGTACCCGTCGCTGGCGATGTTCGGCCCGCCCGACACCGACTCCACCCACTCGGCCCAGTCCATGGCCTGGAAGATCAAGCGGTTCTCGAACGACGAGCTGCGGCAGCGCTTCGTGGACATGTGCGTGCAGCAGGCCGAGATCCTCGGTCTGCGGATCCCGGACCCCGACCTGCGCTGGAACGAGGCCCGGCAGGCATACGACTTCACCCAGCCCGACTACGACGAGCTGATGCGGGTGATCAAGGGAAACGGTCCGTGCAACCGGCAGCGGATGGCACACCGGCGCCGCGCCCACGACGACGGCGCCTGGGTGCGCGAGGCCGCCGCGGCGTACGCCGCCAAGCGGGCCGGTGACAAGGAGAGGGTGGCCGCGTGAGCAGCGAGCGAACGGAGCAGCCCGGCGGGAGCGGGCTCTCACCCCTGTGGGAGGTCTTCGTGCGGGCGCGGCGCGGGCTGTCGCACACCCACGTCGGCAGCCTGCACGCCCCCGACGCGGAGCTGGCCCTGCGCAACGCGCGGGACCTCTACACCCGCCGCCAGGAGGGCGTCTCCATCTGGGTGGTGCCGGCGGCGGCGATCACCGCGTCCAGCCCCGACGAGAAGGACGCGTTCTTCGACCCGGCGGCCGACAAGGTCTACCGCCACCCCACCTTCTACGAGGTGCCGGACGGGGTGGCGCACCTGTGAACGGCCCCTTCGACTTCGCCCTCGCCCTCGGCGACGACGCGCTCGTCGCGGCCCAGCGGCTGGCCGAGTGGACCACCCGCGCGCCGGAGATGGAGGAGGACATCGCGCTGGCCAACATCGCCCTCGACCAGCTCGGCGCGGCCCGGCTCCTGCTGGCGTACGCGGGCGAGCTGGAGGGCGCCGGCCGTGACGCCGACGCGCTGGCGTTCCTCCGCGACGACCGGGAGTTCCGCAACTGCCTGCTGGTGGAGCTGCCCAACGGCGACTTCGCGGTCACCATGGCCAAGTTGTTCCTCCTCGCGGCCTACCAGCTCCCGCTCTACACCGCGCTGGCCGGGTGCGCCGACCAGCGGCTGGCCGCGATCGGGGCGAAGGCCCGCAAGGAGTCGGCCTACCACCTCGACCACGCCTCGCTCTGGGTGCGGCGGCTCGGCGACGGCACCGAGGAGTCGCACCGGCGCATGCAGGCGGCGCTCGACCAGGTCTGGCCGTACGCGCACGAGCTGTTCGCCCCCGACCCGGCGGCGCCGGTCGACCCGGCCACCCTGCGGTCCGACTTCGAGGCCAGCGTCACCGCCGTGCTCGACGAGGCCACGCTGAGCCGGCCGGAGTCCGGTTGGGTGCCGGACGGCGGCCGGACCGGCGGGCACACCGAGCACCTGTCCTACCTGCTCGCCGAGATGCAGGTGCTGCACCGCGCCCACCCCGGCGCGCACTGGTGAGCGCCGAGGTGGCGGCTGCGGTGAGCGCGCGGGCGGCCGTGGCGGCGGTGGTGGATCCGGAGATCCGCGTCGTCACCATCGAGGACCTCGGCATCCTGCGGGCGGTCGACGAGGATCCGGCCACCGGTCGGGTGGTCGTGACCATCACCCCCACCTACACGGGCTGTCCGGCGATGGACGTGATCCGGGCCGACATCCGGCGGGCGCTGGCCGGCGCCGGGTATCCCGACGCGGACGTGCGCACCGTGCTGAGCCCGCCGTGGAGCACCGACTGGATCTCCGAGCGGGGGCGGGCCAGCCTCGCCGCCGCCGGCATCGCCCCGCCGTCGCCCGTCCGCGCGGGCGCCGCGGTGCCGCTGACCCTCGCCGTGCGCTGCCCGCGCTGCGGCTCCCCGGAGACCGAGCAGGTCAGCCGCTTCGGCTCGACCGCGTGCAAGGCACTCTGGCGGTGCCGCTCCTGCCGTGAACCCTTCGACCACCTGAAGGCGCTGTGACTGTCACGATCACCCGCCCGGTCCGCCGGCGGCCGGTCTTCCATCCGCTTGCCGTCGCCGCCGTCGACCGGCTCACCGACGACGCCGTGGCGGTCACCTTCGCCGTGCCCGAGGAGCTGCGGGAGACGTTCGCGTTCTCCGCCGGCCAGCACCTCACGGTCCGGCGCCCCGGTGCCGCCGGCGAGGACGTGCGGCGGTCATACTCCATCTGCTCCACGCCCGACGACCTGGCCCGGCGCGGCCGGCTGCGGATCGGCGTGCGGGAGATTCCCGGCGGCGCCTTCTCCGCGTTCGCCTGCGGCGCGTTGCGCGGCGGCGACACCATCGAGGTGCTGCCGCCGCTCGGAAACTTCACCACCGCCTTCGCCCCGGACCGGGTCCGCCACTACGGCGCGGTGGTCGCGGGCTCGGGCATCACCCCGGTGCTCGCGCTGGTCGCGACGGCGCTGGCCGTCGAGCCGGCCAGCACGTTCACGCTGGTGTACGGCAACCGCACGGCCAACACGGTGATGTTCGCCGAGGAGCTGGCCGACCTGAAGGACCGCTGGCCGACCCGGCTGCACCTGGTGCACGTGCTCTCCCGCGAGCAGGGCGAGTCCCCGTTGCTCTCCGGTCGGATCGACGCCGACCGGCTGGGCCGGCTGCTGGAGACCGTCGTTCCCGGCGACGCCGTCGACGAGTGGTTCCTCTGCGGCCCGTACGACATGGTGGTGGACGCCCGGGAGGTGCTCGGCGCGCGCGGCGTGCCGGAGCCGGCGGTGCACACGGAGCTGTTCCACGTCGCCGAGGCCCCGGCCCCGCCGCGGCGGCCGGCCGACGGGCCGGGGGGTGGCGCCGAGGTGACGATCCTGCTGGACGGCCGGTCGTCGCGCTTCACGATGCGGCGTGACGAGCGGGTGCTGGACGCGGCGCTCAAGGTCCGCGGCGAGCTGCCCTACGCGTGCAAGGGCGGGGTCTGCTCGACCTGCAGGGCCAGGGTGGTCGACGGCGCGGTGACGATGGCCCGCAACTATGCGCTGGAGCCGGACGAGATCGCCGCCGGGTACGTCCTGACCTGCCAGTCCAGCCCGACCACCGACACCCTCACCGTCGACTACGACGCCTGAGGGGCGGGCGGGGTCTGCGGCCGGGCGTGGCGTCGACCCCGGCCCCGGCGGTCAGCTCGGGGCCTTGACCTGGCCGTCGTACGCGATGCTGCGCCACAGGTCGAACTGGCGGTCGTTGCCGACCAGGGGTTGGCCGACGAGCGCGACGGCGGCGTGCACCTCCTCGTTGTTGCTGAGCTGCCGGAAGTAGCCGGCGCCGACCAGGGCGATGCCGCGACCGGGTGACTGGATCAACTTCATGTCGTTCTCCGTGAGGTCGAGGGGTGGGTTGCCGGTGAGCTGGCGGGCCACGTCGGCGCGCATGGAGTCGAGGTCGATGAACGACGGGTCGATCTTGCCGCTGGTGCTGGTCTCGCGGTGGCCCCGGGCGTGGCTGGCGTCGCGGCCGAGCCGGCGCAGCACGGCGGCGGTGGCCAGCACCGAGGCGCTGTACTGGGCACCGGTCATCCCCTGGCCGACCCCGTTGTAGTCGATCTCCCAACCGACCATGAGGGTGTTGCCGTCGCCGGCCGGGATGGGACCGCTGCCCCGGCTGACGCCGGCGTGGTTGGCCCGCCCGCCGGAGATCACGTGGAAAACGCCGTGGTAGTCGACCAGGGCCTGGCAGAGCGGGCCGGGCAGATCCGCACGGCCGTTGACGCAGATGTTCAGGGCGGGGTGCGGGTTGGCGGCGCTGGAGGTGGCGGCGGTGTGGTGCCACAGCACCCCGATCGGCGCGAACGAGCTGCCGGCGGTCCGGCCGAGCCAGTTGCCGTGCTCGACCACCGTGACGCCGGCGGCGCGCAGCACGTCGGCGAGCCAGGGGATCGTCGCCATCAGGCGGCCGTCGGGGCGGCGGGGCACTCCGGTGCCGGGGGCGTCGTGTCCGCGTGCGCCGCGCGGCCCGTCGTCAACGTCATCCAGAAATGCTAATCGATCGATGGGTCTGCCGGGGGGCGCTCGAGCGGGACGGTGTGACAGCACGTCGGCATCTATATTCCTACCCGTCACCGGGAGGTGACGCCGCCGGCCGGTGTGCCTCGACACGGGTCGGCGGGTCGACGAGGACGGCCCGGGAGCGCCGAGCGACCGGCTGTCGGGTCCGGGGAACGGGAGAGCTTGATGGATCAACTCGTACGACGACGGCGAAGAGCCCTCGTCATCGGTATCGCCGCCACGCTGACGGCAGGCGCCGTCGCGGCTGCGCCGGCCCGGGCGGTCAGCGGGGGCAGCCCGGTCACCGACAGCGCGTACGCCTTCGCGGCGAAGGTCACCTTCGGTGAGGCGGGTGCCTGCTCCGGGGCCCTGGTCGCGCCCCAGTGGGTGTTGACGGCCCGTTCCTGCCTTCCCCCCGTCCCGGACCCGCGCTCGACCGGGGGCGCGCCCACGCTGCCCACCACGGTCACCGTGGGCCGGCTGGATCTGACCACGAACGACGGCCGGGTGCAGCGCGCCAACCGCGTGGTGCAGCACCCGAACCGGAACCTCGCGCTGCTCCGGCTCACGCTGCCGGTGGTCGGCGTCACCCCGGTCCCGCTCGCCACCGGGGCACCCGTGCCGGGCGAGACGTTGCAGGCGCTCGGCTTCGGCCGCACCGCCACCGAGTGGGTGCCCGACAAGCTGCACGGCGCGTCCGTCACGGTCGGCACGGTCTCGGCGACCTCGGTCGCGATCAGCAACGAGGAGGGTGGGGCCACCACCTGCAAGGGCGACGCCGGAGGACCGGCGGTGCGGGTGGTGGACGGCCGTCCCGAACTGGTCGCCGTGCACGACACCTCCTGGCAGGGCGGCTGTCTCGCCGAGACGGAGACCCGGCGGGGCGCCGTCGAGACCCGCACCGACGACCTGGCCGGCTGGATCCGCCAGAACACCCCCGCCAACTGCGGTGCCGGTGGCGCGAGCCACGGCCCGGCCGAGCAGGCGGGCGTGGGGATCCTGGGCGACTGGACCGGCGACTGCCGCACCGACGTGCTCGCCCAGCTCGCCGACGGCCGGCTGCGGGTCTACCCGTCGAGCGGCGACATCTCGGGTACGGCGCCGCTCTTCCCGGCGCCCTACCCGTACGTCGGGACGAACTGGGGCGACGGCAACCGGCCACGGGTGCTCACCGGTGACTTCACCGGGGACGGCCGGACGGACATCATCGGGCAGAGCGGCAACGGCACCCTGACCGCCTGGGAGTCGACCGGCGACCTGTCCGCCGACTACCGGCTCTTCTCCGGAGCGACCGCGATCGTCGGCACCGCCTTCACCAGCGGCTCGATCCCGCGACTCATCCCCGGTGACTTCAACGGCGACGGCCGCACCGACCTGCTCGGTCAACTGCTCGACGGCACGCTGCGGGTCTGGACGTCCACGGGCGACCTCTCCGCTGACGCCCGGATGTTCGCCGGGCTGACGGTGAATGTCGGCACCGGCTTCACCACCACGGCCGTGCCGCGCATCCTGACCGGCGACTTCAACGGCGACGGGCGGACCGACCTGATCGCCCAGTACGCCGACGGCACCATGAAGGGATACCCGTCCAGCGGCATCCTCTCCCGCGACCAGGCGCTCTTCCCGGCGACCGCCGACGCGAAGGTGGTCGGCACCGGTTGGCGGAGCTCCTCGATGCCGAGGGTGCTGCCGGCCGACATCGACGGTGACGGCACCACCGACCTGGTGGCCCAGCTCGCGGACGGGCGGCTGCGGGCGTACCGGTCGTCGGGGGCGATGACCGGTGACGGGCTCCTGTTCCCGGGGCCGTACCCGTACGTCGGCACCAACTGGGGCACGACGAACCGGCCGCGCGTCTTCGTCGGGGACCTGACCGGCGACGGGCGCGCCGACCTGATCAGCCAGGACGCCAACGGCGACCTGTACGGCTTCCGGGCGACCGGGGACCTGAGCGCCGACTTCAAGCTCTACGCCACCAGCGCCAGCAAGGTGGGCAACGCCTGGACGCTCGGCAGCATCCCGCGCGTCTTCTGACCGGTTCGTGCGGCGTCGTCCGACGGGCGACGCCGTACCGCCGGCGGGCGTGAACGAGGTCACAGGTGTGGCCGCCGGGCGGGTTGTCCGGCGGCCATCGGCCGGCCGTCCGGGCGGGCGACGTAGGCTCGGGGGGTGACTGTGAGCCGGGAGATCGACGACATCCTGCAGCGCGGCGCGGACGGCGGGCGGATCACGCCCGAGGAGGCCCTGCTGCTCTACACCGAGGCGCCGTTGCACGCCCTGGGCGAGGCCGCCGACGCGGTGCGCCGGCGACGCTACCCGGACAACGTCGTCACGTACCTGATCGACCGCAACATCAACTACACGAACGTCTGCGTGACGGCGTGCAAGTTCTGCGCGTTCTACCGGGCGCCCAAGCACCGGGAGGGCTGGACCCACCCGACCGAGGAGATCCTGCGCCGCTGCGGCGAGGCGGTCGAGCTGGGCGCCACCCAGGTCATGCTCCAGGGCGGGCACCACCCCGACTACGGCGTGGAGTACTACGAGGAGCTGTTCTCCTCGGTCAAGAAGGCCTATCCCCAGCTGGTCATCCACTCGATCGGCCCCAGCGAGATCCTGCACATGGCCAAGGTCTCGGGCGTCAGCCTCGACGAGGCCATCTCGCGGATTAAGACCGCCGGGCTGGACTCGATCGCCGGCGCCGGCGCGGAGATGCTGCCCGCGCGCCCCCGCAAGGCGATCGCGCCGCTCAAGGAGTCGGGCGAGCGCTGGCTCGAGGTCATGGAGCTGGCGCACCGGCAGGGCCTCGAGTCGACCGCCACCATGATGATGGGCACCGGTGAGACCGCCGCCGAGCGGATCGAGCACCTGCGGATGATCCGCGACGTGCAGGACCGCACGAAGGGCTTCCGGGCGTTCATCCCGTGGACGTACCAGCCGGAGAACAACCACCTCAAGGGCCGCACGCAGGCCACCACCCTGGAATACCTGCGGCTGGTCGCGGTGTCCCGGCTCTTCTTCGAGACGGTGCCGCACCTGCAGGCGTCCTGGCTGACCACCGGCAAGGACGTCGGTCAGCTCTCCCTGCACATGGGCGTGGACGACCTCGGTTCGATCATGCTGGAGGAGAACGTCATCTCCTCGGCCGGCGCGCGGCACCGCTCCAACCTGCACGAGCTGATCGGCATGATCCGCTCGGCGGACCGGATCCCGGCCCAGCGGGACACCCTCTACCGCCGGCTGGCGGTGCACCACACCCCGGCCGACGACCCGACCGACGAGCGGGTGGTCTCGCACTTCTCCTCGATCGCCATGCCGGGCGGCGGCGCCGGCAGGTCCCTGCCGCTGGTCGAGGCCCGCTGAACGACACCTCCGCGCCGCGCAGGGCGATCGTCCTGCGCGAAGGCACCCCACCGCCTCCGAGGCGGTGGGGTGCCTTCGTGTGGAGGCGGTTGCGTCGCGGCCCGATCGACGCAGCGTAACCTCTGGCGGCCCCGCCGGCTGGCCGATCGGGTGAGGGTAGATCAGCCATTGATCTCGATTAGGTTACCGTCCGAGATTGGTGGCAGAGCGGAACAGGGCAGCAATAGATATCAATTCGGGCATTCCTTAAGCGTTTCTTAGCCGCGCTGTTCAAGGCCCTCGATTCCGGGGTGGCGAGGGTGATCGCTTACCGCTAACGTCCCGGGCCGTACCTTTTCCTCTACCCCAACGGGGGGGACCTCTTCCATGATCTTCCGTAACCGTTCGCTGGCGCGTATCGGCGCTGGCGCGCTGCTCGCCTCCGCTGCGTTGACCGCCTTTGGTAGCCCGGCCCAGGCCTCGGGCACGGAGACGGACCTGGCGATCGAGGTGGCCGGGACGCGGGTCGCGGCCAACGCGCAGGGCAAGATCGCCTTCGCCAAGGTCACCAATAACGGCAAGAACACCCCGAGCGAGCTGGCCGTCCGGGTCGACGTCTCCAAGGTCGACTTCGACAAGGTCGCCGTCGTGCCGGCCGTCGACGACGGCTGCGAGGTGGAGGGCAGCGACAGCAAGCCCACCGCCTTCGTCTGCTACGCCGCCAAGGACGCCCTGCCGGGCGCGGGCGAGACCATCGACCTGCCGCTCGTCCTGTTCAGGTTCGAGGCCAAGGGCACCTACAAGGCCCCGATCTCCTTCAAGCTCGTCTCGAAGGACGACACGAACCCGGACAACAACACCAAGAACGCGACCGCGGAGTTCTCGGACCAGAGCGGCCCTGACCTCTCGGTCGTCGCCGAGGACGTCAAGCAGGCCGTGAAGATCACCGACGGCAACCCGACCTACTCCGGCGACCTGTACGCCGGTGGCCGGTCGGCGCTGACCTACTTCATCAGCAACCAGGGTGACCAGGCCGCCGCCGGCCTCAAGATCACCGTCAAGCTGCCCAAGGGCGTGACGCCGATCGAGGTGGAGAAGGGCTGCGAGTACGCCGCCGACAAGTCCGCCTTCACCTGCACGTACGAGAACTTCGGGCTGATCCCGCAGGACGAGGACACCAACCCGGATGACCAGCTCTACTCGGCCTACGGCTTCTACCACGTGTTCGACGTGGCGGCGGACGTGAAGCCGGGCACCCTCAAGGGCGGCCTGGTCAGCGTCGAGCCGATCGGTACCGCGTCCATGAAGGGGATGCGTACCGCGGCCGTCACCCTGCCGGCGAACGTCACCGGCATGCAGGCCAAGGACGTGGACAACAGCGACAACTCCGATGGCTACGCGGTCATCGTGGCGGCCAAGGGCGGCGCGGGCGGCGGTGACGACAACGGTGGCGGTCTGCCGGTGACCGGCGCGCAGACCGGCCTGGTCGTCGGGATCGGCGGCGCCGTGCTGGTCGCGGGCGCGGCCATGTTCATGGTGGCGCGGCGGCGCCGGGTCGTCCTGGTGACCCCGGGCGACGAGAAGTCGGCCGTCTGACGGTCGTCCTCCACCGGCCCGCGAGGGTCGTTCACATAACGCACGGCAGCGGGGGCGGAATGGGTGACCATTCCGCCCCCGCTGTGTGTCGGGCCGTCCGCGCGAACCGATCGGCCGGACGGCTGACACGCGTTCCGCCCGTTGGCGTGTCGCATCCGCCTTCGATAGCGTCCGGCCGGTTGCGCAATCATCCGCTTCTTTCTCTGACCCCCCGGGGGACCGATGACCCTGTTCCACCGCTCGGCCCTGGCCCGCGCCGGCGCCGTGGCCCTGCTCGCGGCGGGCGGCCTGACCGCCGGCGCCGTGCCCGCCCACGCCGCGGCCGGGCCGGATCTCGCCCTCGTCCCGATCAGCACCCAGCTCGCGAAGGGCGTCGACGCGGCCCGGAGCAAGCCGTTCAAGTTCACGGTCACCAACGTCGGCACGGCCACGGCGGAAGGTGTCTCCTACCGGGTGAGCACCCGGGAACTCAGGAAGAAGCGGGTCGGCTTCGTGGTGCCCGAGGGCTGCACCCTCATCGAGAGCCACCTCTACCAGTGCTCCCTGGGTGACCTGCCCGCCGGCACCAGCAAGGACTTCGGGGTGCCGCTGTTCAGCACGGGCGGCAGGGGCGACGGTGGCACGCTGGTCGTCGGCGTCGCCACCACGACCCCCCAGCACGACGACGAGGACGAGATCGTCGAGGTGCCGGTCGCCGTGACCAGGCCCGGCTACGACCTCACCGCCTGGGTGCAGGACGTCCAGGCCAACGTCGTGGTCAACGGCGCGGTGGCCGACGAGCCGGACCTGAGGCCGGTGCGCCGGGGGGAGACCGTCCCGCTGGACTGGGCGGTCTACAACGACGGCAGCCGGCCCGCGACCGGCGTCTTCTACGGCATCACGCTTCCCGCGGGTGTGACCTTCGTGACGTTGCCGCCTGGCTGCGTCCAGCAGGTGTTCCTCGGCAAGGAGCAGGCGTTCTGCGAGGACGCCGGCGTGACCGTCCGCCGGGGCCAGTACTACACCGCCGACGTCACGGTGCGGGTCGGCGACGGCGTGACCGAGCCGGTGCTGCGCGAGGGCGACCTCTTCGCGTACGGGCTGGACGCCGCGGAGGGCGAGCCCGAGGCGCAGCCGCGGGCGGCCGACCGGGCGCAGCGCAAGGCCTTCGGCGAGACCGACGAGCTGGACAACCACACCATCTTCGAGGCCTTCGTCGACCTGTCGGCGCAGCCGACCCCGACCCCGACCCCGACCGTGGTGCCGACTCCGACTCCGACTCCGAGCGGCGGGGCCACGTCGGCCCCGACCTCGACCCCGGGCACCGGTGGCGGCGGTGCCGGTGGCGGCCTGCCGGTGACCGGTGTGCAGGTCGGGCTGATCGTCGGCATCGGCGCGGTCGTGCTGCTGGCCGGCGGCGCGCTGCTGGTGCTCTCGCGGCGGCGCCGGGTCGTCCTCGTGGCCCCCGGGGACGAGAAGTCGACCGACTGACGTGCGGTCGGGCAGGGGCGGGGTGGGCGACCATCCCGCCCCTGCGTCGTACCCGGCCCCGGGCGGCACCCGCCCCGCGCCCGTCGGCCGGGTGGTGTGCCCGGCGGGCGGCGACCCTGCGGCCACGAGCCGGGGCGGAGCTGGCAGAGTGGAGGGGTGAGCATCCCGCAGGGCCGGCGCGCCAGCCTGGACAAGCAGCCGCACGAGGTCGCCGCGATGTTCGACGGCGTGGCGGCTCGCTACGACCTGACCAACACCGTCCTCTCCTTCGGGCAGGACCGGTTCTGGCGGCGGGCCACCCGGGCCGCGCTCGACCTGCGGCCGGGCGACCGGGTGCTCGACGTGGGCGCCGGCACCGGCGTCTCCACCGAGGAACTGGCCCAGTCCGGCGCGTACGCGGTGGGCGCGGACCTCTCGCTGGGGATGCTGCGGGTCGGCAAGCGGTCCCGTCCCGGGGTGCCGCTGCTGGCCGGGGACGCGTTGCGGCTGCCCTTCGCGGATGCGAGCTTCGACGCGGTGACGATCTCGTTTGCGCTGCGCAACGTGAACGACACCGATGCCGCCCTGCGGGAGCTCGCCCGGGTCACCCGGCCGGGCGGCCGGCTGGTGGTGTGCGAGTTCAGCACGCCGGTCAACCCGGCGTTCCGGACCGTCTACCTGTCGTACCTGATGCGCTCGCTGCCGGGCGTGGCGCGCGCGGTGTCCAGCAACCCCGACGCGTACGTCTACCTGGCCGAGTCGATCCGGGCCTGGCCCGACCAGCCGGCCCTGGCCGCGCGCATCGGCGCGGCGGGCTGGGGCGGGGTGGCCTGGCGCAACCTGACGGGCGGGGTCGCGGCGCTGCACCGCGCGGTCCGCGTCGACACCGCCTGACCTTCTTCCGCTAATATCCGTTTTAGCTCCACTTTGTTCCGTAAGCTCCCCCCATGAGCGGAGCAGACCAGGCGGCCGGCGCGGGGACCGCCGACGACGACGCGGCCGAACTCATCGCCCAGCTCAGGGAGCTGGCCGGCGCGGATCCCGCCGACGTCCGCCAGGTGGTGGCCGAGGTGCTGGCCGCCCTGGACCGCGCCGCCGGCGGCGCGCTGCGCGACCACCTGCCGGAGGCGATCCGCCACGACGCCGGCCTGGACGCCGCCACCGCCCGGCACTGACGCCCGCCACCCGGCCCCGCGCCGGCCCTGCCGGCCCCGCCCAGGGCTCGCCCGGCCGCCCCGGCACCGGGGTCTCCGGCGAGTTAGGTACCCCTGCGCCGGCCCGGTCAGGGCGTCGGTCATAGACTTCCACCGTCTGGCTTGTGAAGCATTTCACGAGCGTTCGGGAGGAGGCGCGGATGACCACGGTGGAGCACGACGCCGACGTGATCGTCGTGGGCGCCGGCCCCGGTGGGTCGGCGACCGCGTACCACCTGGCGCAGCACGGCGTACGGGTGCTGCTGCTGGAGAAGACCGAGTTTCCTCGGGAGAAGGTCTGCGGCGACGGGCTGACCCCGCGCGCGGTGCGCCAGTTGATCCGGATGGGCGTGGACACCTCGCCCGAGGCGGGCTGGCTGCACAACCGGGGTCTGCGGGTCATCGGCGGCGGCGTCCGACTGGAGCTGGACTGGCCCGACCTGGCGAGCTTCCCCAACTACGGCCTGGTGCGCACCCGGCTCGACTTCGACGACCTGCTCGCCCGGCGGGCCGTCGAGGCCGGCGCCGACCTGCGCACCGGCGTGAACGTCGTCGGCCCGGTGCTGGGCCCGGACGGCCGGGTGACCGGCGTCGAGGCGGAGGTCGGCCCCGACAAGCGGCCCGCGACCTTCCACGCGCCGCTGGTCGTCGCGGCCGACGGGGTCTCCGGCCGCTTCCCGCTCGCCCTCGGGCTGGCCAAGCGCGAGGACCGGCCGATCGGCGTGGCCGTCCGGCGCTACTACCGCTCGCCGGCCAAGCACGACGACAACTACCTCGAGTCCTGGCTGGAGCTGCGCAGCAAGGACAGCGGCGACAACCTGCTGCCCGGGTACGGCTGGATCTTCGGGCTCGGCGACGGCCGGGTCAACGTGGGCCTCGGCGTGCTCAACTCCTCGTCCGCGTTCGGCAAGACCAACTACCGTCGGCTGCTCACCGACTGGCTGGCCAACACGCCCGCCGACTGGGGCATGACCGACGAGACCAACGCGGAGGGGCCGATCCTCGGCGCCGCCCTGCCCATGGGGTTCAACCGGGTGCCGCACTACACCCGCGGCGTGCTGCTGGTCGGCGACTCCGGCGGCATGGTCAACCCGTTCAACGGCGAGGGCATCGCCTACGCGATGGAGTCCGGCGAGCTGGCCGCGGAGGTCATCGTGCAGGCGCTCGCCCGGCCGGCCGGCGCGGACCGGGAGCGGGCCCTGGCCGCGTACTCGACGGAGCTGAAGGCCCGCTTCGGCGGCTACTACCGGCTCGGCGGCATCTTCGTGAAGCTCATCGGCCGTCCCGAGATCATGCGGATGGCCACGAAGCACGGCATGCCGCACCCGATGCTGATGCGCTTCGTGCTCAAGCTGCTGGCGAACCTGACCGACCCCCGCGACGGGGACGCGATGGACCGGGTCATCAACGCGATGACGAAGGTGGCGCCGGCCGTGTGACGACCGGGTGCGGGGCCGGAAACGGCCCCGGGCCAGGGCGGATCGACCCCCGCTGACGACCGTCGCGCGGGACGTGAATAGTGTGATTTTTGTCAAGACCAGGGGCAGGGAAGGACGAGCAGGAGAAGACGATGACGCTCTCGCCTTACGCACCGATCATCGGGTTGTTCGCCCTCGCTGCGGGATTCGCGCTGTTCTCTGTGACCGCCGCCCGCTTCGTCGGCCCCCGGCGCTACAACAGGGCCAAGCTCGAGGCATACGAGTGCGGCATCGAGCCCAGCCCGCAGCCGGTCGGCGGCGGCCGGTTCCCGATCAAGTTCTACCTGACGGCGATGCTCTTCATCGTCTTCGACATCGAGATCATCTTCCTCTACCCCTGGGCGGTCTCGTTCGACGCCCTGCCGATCTTCGGCTTCGTGGAGATGGTCCTGTTCATCGTCGCGGTCTTCGTTGCGTACGCCTACGTCTGGCGGCGTGGCGGCCTGGACTGGGACTGAGGGAGGAACCTCAACATGGGTATCGAGGAGAAGCTTCCCGCCGGTGTCCTGCTCACCTCGGTGGAGAAGCTGGTCAACTGGACGCGCAAGACGTCCGTCTGGGGCGCCACCTTCGGCCTGGCGTGCTGCGCGATCGAGATGATGGCCGCCGGTGGACCGCACTACGACATGGGCCGTTGGGGCATGGAGGTCTTCCGGGCCTCGCCCCGGCAGGCCGACCTGATGATCGTGGCCGGCCGGGTGAGCCAGAAGATGGCCCCGGTGCTGCGCCAGATCTACGACCAGATGGCCGAGCCCCGCTGGGTCATCTCGATGGGCGTCTGCGCCAGCAGCGGCGGCATGTTCAACAACTACGCCATCGTCCAGGGCGTCGACCACATCGTCCCGGTCGACATGTACCTGCCCGGCTGCCCGCCCCGCCCCGAGATGCTCATCGACGCGGTCCTCAAGCTGCGCGAGAAGATCGGGCATGAGCCGCTCGGCCCGAACGGCCGCAAGATGCTCGAGGCGCGGCAGGCCCGCGGCGACGTCCCGATCGTCCCCTACGGCGCGATGCCGTCGTCGTACCGCAGCGACAAGGCCCGGCGGGCCGAGTGGACCAAGGCGGTCCGTGAGGGCCGCGAGGAGCAGTTGCGGATCGAGAACTGGATGAAGGCCCAGAACCACCTGCACCAGCACGGGGGTGTCCAGAAGTGACCGCGCCGCAGGACAGGAAAGACGACGGGGGCGTGCCCGTACCGGTCACGCCGGCCGGCGCCAGCACCACCGCGCCCGCCGAGTACCCCCCGGCCAGCCCGGCGGGCCGGGGCATGTTCGGCAACCAGGGCTCCGGTGACGTCTCCGGTTTCGGCGGCCTCGTCCGCCAGCGGCAGACCATCGAGGACGCCCCCCGCCCGTACGGGGGCTACTTCGACGAGGTCCGCGACGCGCTGGAGGAGGCCTACCCGCACTTCGCCGACGCCGTCGAGAAGGTCGTGGTCGACCGGGGCGAGCTGACCCTGCACATCCGCCCGGAGCGGATCGCCGAGGTCTGCCAGGTCATGCGCGACGACATGGCGCTGCGCTTCGAACTCTGCTCCTCGGTGTCCGGGGTGGACTACCTCGGCGCCGACGCCCGCCGCCTGCACGTCGTCTACCAGCTCACCTCGATGACCTACCGCCGCACGGTGCGGCTGGAGGCGGCGGTCTCCGTCGAGGAGCCGCACCTGCCGAGCGTCACGTCGGTCTACCCGACGGCGGACTGGCAGGAGCGCGAGGCGTACGACATGTTCGGCATCGTCTTCGACGGCCACCCCAACCTGACCCGGATCCTCATGCCGGACGACTGGGAGGGGCACCCGCAGCGCAAGGACTACCCGCTCGGTGGCGTGCCCGTCGAGTACAAGGGCGCTGTGATCCCGCCACCGGACCGGAGGAGGTCGTACCAGTGACCACGTCGAACTACGCCGCCGAGCGCGACACCACCGAGGGCAAGGTCTTCACCGTCACCGGTGGTGACTGGGACAGCATCGTCTCGGGGACCGACCCGCTCAACGACGAGCGGATCGTCGTCAACATGGGTCCGCAGCACCCGTCGACGCACGGTGTGCTGCGGCTGATCCTGGAGCTCGAGGGCGAGACGGTCCGCGAGGCCCGCTCGGTCGTCGGCTACCTGCACACCGGCATCGAGAAGAACCTCGAATACCGCAACTGGGTCCAGGGCAGCACCTTCGTGACCCGCATGGACTACCTCGCCCCGATCTTCAACGAGACGGGGTACGCGCTGGCGGTGGAGAAGCTGCTCGGCGTCTCCGAGCAGATCACCGAGCGGGCGAACACCATCCGGGTCCTGATGATGGAGCTGAACCGGATCTCGTCGCACCTGGTCTGGGTGGCCACCACCGGCATGGAGCTGGGCGCGATCAACGTCATGCTCTACGGCTTCCGCGAGCGGGAGTACGTCCTGGAGATCTTCGAGATCATCACCGGCCTGCGGATGAACCACGCGTACGTCCGGCCGGGCGGCGTCGCCCAGGACGTGCCGGACGAGGCGATCGTCAAGATCCGCGAGTTCCTGAAGCTGATGCCGAAGAAGCTCAAGGAATACGAGAGCATCCTCTCCGAGCAGCCGATCTGGCTGGAGCGGACGAAGAACGTCGGGGTGCTGGACGTGACGGGCTGCGTCGCGCTCGGCGTGACGGGCCCGGTGCTGCGCTCCGCCGGCCTGGCCTGGGACCTGCGCAAGACCATGCCGTACTGCGGCTACGAGACGTACGAGTTCGACGTGCCGACGCACACCGACGGCGACGTGTGGGGCCGCTACCTGGTCCGGCTCGCCGAGATCCGGGAGTCGCTCAAGCTCGTCGAGCAGGCGCTGGACCGGCTGAAGCCGGGACCGGTGATGGTGGCCGACAAGAAGATCGCCTGGCCGGCGCAGCTCGCCATCGGCGTGGACGGCATGGGCAACTCCCTGGAGCACGTCGCGAAGATCATGGGTCAGTCGATGGAGTCGCTGATCCACCACTTCAAGCTCGTCACCGAGGGCTTCCGGGTGCCGCCGGGCCAGGTCTACGTCGGCATCGAGTCGCCCCGCGGCGAGCTGGGCGTGCACGCCGTCTCCGACGGAGGCACCCGTCCGTACCGGGTGCACTACCGGGAGCCGAGTTTCGTCAACCTCCAGGCCCTCCCGGCGATGGCCGAGGGCGGCCTGATCGCCGACGTGATCGCCGGTGGGGCTTCGCTGGACCCCGTGATGGGTGGTTGTGACCGATGACGACTTTCACTGACGAGACCCGCGAGCGGGCGCGGGAGATCATCGCCCGCTACCCGGCCGACCGGTCGCGGTCGGCGCTGCTGCCGCTGCTGCACCTCGTGCAGTCCGAGGAGGGCTACGTCTCCCCGGCCGGCGTGGCGTTCTGCGCCGAGGTCCTGGGCCTGAACAAGGCACAGGTCGGGGCGGTCGCGACCTTCTACACCATGTACAAGCGCCGGCCGACCGGCGACTTCCTGGTCAGCGTCTGCACCAACACGATGTGCGACGTGCTCGGTGGGCAGCAGGTCTACGACACCCTCGCCGAGCACCTCGGCGTGGGGCACGACGAGACCACCGCCGACGGGAAGATCACCCTGGAGCACGCCGAGTGCCTGGCGGCCTGCGACTACGGCCCGGTGATGACAGTCAACTACGACTTCTTCGACGGCGTGGACCCGCAGGCCGCGGTCGGGGTGGTCGACGAGCTGCGCGCCGGTGGCCGGCCGATGCCGACCCGGGGCGCCCGGCTCTGCACGCTGAAGGAGATGGCGGTCCAGCTCGCCGGCTTCGCCGACGAGCGGGAGGGCGCGGTCGCCGACGGCGGGCCGGGGGAGCCCACCCTGCGGGGGCTGCGGCTGGCGCAGGAGCACGGCGTCTCGGTGCCGGGCTTCGACCCGAACACCCCGATCCGGAGCAAGGCCGAGGCCGACAGGGCCGCCGCCGAGGCGAAGGCGAAGGCCGAGGCGCAGGCGGCCGAGAAGGCGAAGGCCGAGGCCGCCGCGAAGCCGGTCCCCGTCGCGGGCGGCAACGGCGTCCGGCCCGCCACGGTCACGGCCGGCAACGCGGGCACCGGCGAGCCGGTGCCCGCCGCCGAGGCGGCCGGCAGCACCACCCGGGACGTGCCGGCCCCGGACGACAAGTCGCCCGAGGTGCGGGCCGCCGAGACCCGGCAGCCCGACGCGGCGACCGCCGTGCCGGACGCACCCGGCACCAAGGTTCCGGTGGACACCACGCCGCCGGCCCCCCGCGACGCGCGGGAGGCGGCGGCCGCCGGTACGGCGGCCAACCCGCCCGCCGGCGACGGCAAGCCCGCCGGCGACGAGGCCGGTGCGCAACAGCGCAACCTCAAGGAAGCCGAGGCGAGGGCGGGCGCCGGTGGCGCGGGCTCCGCCGCCGCGAGCGAGACAGGGGTCCAGAAGTGACCGCTCCCCGGCCGGAGACCCTGGCCAAGCTGACGCCGGTGCTCACCAAGCGCTGGCTGTCGCCGGACGCCTGGCGGATCGGCACCTACGAGAGGCTCGACGGCTACGCGGCGCTGCGCAAGGCGCTCAAGGCCCACCCCGACGACCTCATCCAGCTCATCAAGGACTCCGGCCTGCGCGGTCGCGGCGGCGCGGGCTTCCCGACCGGTCTCAAGTGGGGGTTCATCCCGCAGGGCGACGGCAAGCCGCACTATCTCGTGGTCAACGCCGACGAGGGGGAGCCGGGCACCTGCAAGGACCTCCCGTTGATGACGCACGACCCGCACGCCCTCGTCGAGGGCGTGATCATCGCGTCGTACGCGATCCGGGCCAGCCGCGCCTACATCTACATCCGGGGCGAGGCGGTGCACGCCGCGCGGCGGCTGCGCAACGCCGTGCGGGAGGCCACGGCCAAGGGCTACCTCGGCCGTAACATCCTCGGCTCCGGGTTCGACCTGGAGCTGGTGGTGCACTCGGGTGCCGGGGCGTACATCTGCGGCGAGGAGACCGCGCTGCTGGACTCGCTGGAGGGCTTCCGGGGCCAGCCCCGGCTGCGCCCGCCGTTCCCGGCCACCCACGGCCTGTACGCGAGCCCGACAGTGGTCAACAACGTCGGCACCATCGCCAGCGTCCCGTACGTCGTGCTGGGCGGTGCCGACTGGTGGAAGAGCATGGGCACGGAGAAGTCGTCCGGTCCGATGATCTACTCGCTCTCCGGCCGGATCGCCAACCCGGGCCAGTACGAGTGCGGCATGGGCGTCACCCTGCGGGAGCTGATCGAGCTGGCCGGCGGCATGCGCCCCGGCCACGAGCTGAGGTTCTGGACGCCGGGCGGCTCGTCGACGCCGCTGCTCACCGCCGAGCACCTGGACGTGCCACTGGACTTCGAGGGGGTGGCGGCGGCCGGCTCGATCCTCGGCACCACGGCCACGCAGATCTTCTCCGACCAGGACTGCCCGGTCTACGCGACCTACCGGTGGCTGGAGTTCTACCACCACGAGTCGTGCGGCAAGTGCACCCCGTGCCGCGAGGGCAACTACTGGATGGTCCGGGTCTACCGGCGGATCCTCGCCGGCCAGGGCACCCACGAGGACCTGGACACCCTGCTGGACACCTGCGACAACATCCTCGGCCGCTCGTTCTGCGGCCTGGGTGACGGCGCGACCAGCTCGGTGACCTCCTCGCTCAAGTACTTCAAGCAGGACTACCTCGACTACATCGAGGGACGTACCGCGCCGAGGCTGTCGGACAAGCAGCTGGTTGGAGCGCACTAATGACTGACGTCGTCAAGCAGACCGAGACCGTCACGCTCACCATCGACGGCGTCGAGGTCACCGCCCCCAAGGGTGCGCTGCTGATCCGGGTCGCCGAGCAGTTGGGCACCGAGATCCCCCGGTTCTGCGACCACCCGCTGCTGGCCCCGGCCGGCGCGTGCCGGCAGTGCCTGGTCGAGGTGGAGGGGCAGCGCAAGCCGGTCGCCTCCTGCACCCAGACCGTCGCCGAGGGCATGGTGGTCCGCACCCAGCTCACCTCCCCGGTCGCCAAGAAGGCGCAGGAGGGGGTGATGGAGCTGCTGCTCATGAACCACCCGCTCGACTGCCCGATGTGCGACAAGGGCGGCGAGTGCCCGCTACAGAACCAGGCGATGTCCACCGGGCGCACGGACTCGCGGTTCCACGAACACAAGCGGGAGTACCCGAAGCCGCTGCCGATCAGCACGCAGGTGCTGCTCGACCGCGAGCGTTGCGTGCTCTGCCAGCGCTGCACCCGGTTCTCCGAGGAGATCGCCGGCGACAAGTTCATCGACCTGATGGGCCGCTCGTCCGCCGAGGAGATCAACATCTACCGGGACGAGGCGTACGGCGCGGAGGGCGACTCCGGTGACGTGCCCTTCAACTCGTACTTCTCCGGCAACACGGTGCAGATCTGCCCGGTCGGCGCGCTGACCGGCAGCCAGTACCGCTTCCGGGCCCGCCCGTTCGACCTGGTCTCCAGCCCGAGCGTCTGCGAGCACTGCTCGGCCGGCTGCGCCCAGCGCACCGACTGGCGGCGGGGCAAGGTGCTGCGCCGGCTGGCCGGCGACGACCCGGCGGTGAACGAGGAGTGGAACTGCGACAAGGGGCGGTGGGGCTTCCAGTACACCCGCGCCTTCGACCGGCTCACGACGCCGCTGGTCCGCGACGAGCAGACCGGCGAGCTGCGTGCGGCGGCGTGGAGCGAGGCGCTGGCCGTCGCGGCCGAGGGGCTGCGCGCCGCGCGTGACGGCGGGCGGGGCACGGCGGTGCTGACCGGCGGTCGGTTGACCGTCGAGGACGCCTACGCGTACGCGAAGTTCGCCCGGGTCGCGCTCAACACCAACGACATCGACTTCCGGGCCCGGCCGGTCTCCCGCGAGGAGACCGACTTCCTGGCCAGCTCGGTGGCCGGGGTCACCGACGTCACGTACGCCGACGTGGAGAAGGCGCCGGCCGTGGTGCTGGTCGGGCTGGAGCCGGAGGAGGAGTGCCCGATCCTCTTCCTGCGGCTGCGCAAGGCGTACCTGAAGAAGAAGCTGACGGTGTACGCGATCGCGCCGTTCGCCACCCGTGGCCTGGAGAAGCTCGGCGCCAAGCTGGCCCGGGTGGTGCCGGGCGAGGAGGCGACGGTGCTCGCCGAGCACGCCACGGTCGCCGAGGCGCTCAGCGCCGAGGGCGCGATCCTGATCGTGGGCGAGCGGCTGGCCAGCGTGCCGGGTGGCCTCTCGGCGGCGGCCGAGGTGGCCCGGCGTACCGGCGCGAAGCTGGCGTGGGTGCCACGGCGCGCGGGTGACCGCGGCGCGGTCGACGCGGGCTGCCTGCCCAACCTGCTGCCCGGTGGTCGTCTCGTCAACGAGCCGGCCGCCCGGGCGGAGCTGGGCGAGGCGTGGGACATCGCGGCCGGGGTGATCCCGAGCCAGGCCGGCCGGGACACCGACGGCATCCTCGCCGCCGCCGCCGGTGGCCAGCTCGGCGCGCTGGTGGTGGCCGGGGTCGACCCGGCCGACCTGGCCGACCCGCGGCTGGCCGAGGCGGCCCTGGCGGAGGTGCCGTTCCTGGTCAGCCTGGAGCTGCGGATGAGCGCGGTGGCCCGGCGGGCCGACGTGGTCTTCCCGGTGGCCCCGGTGGCCGAGAAGGCCGGCAGCTTCCTGGACTGGGAGGGCCGGCTGCGCACCTTCGAGGCGGTCCTGACCACCGCGGCGATGACCGACGGCCGGGTGTTGGACGCGCTCGCCGCGCAGCTCGACGTGCAGCTCGGCACCGGCGACGTGCTCAGCGTGCGCCGCGAGCTGGGCGGGTTGCCGCGTACCCGCACCGACCGCCCCGCCGCACCGTCGGTGGAGCCGGTCGCGGTGCGGGAGCCGGCGGCCGGTGAGGCGGTCCTCGCCACCTGGCACCAGCTCATCGACCTCGGCAGCCTCGTCGACGGCGACGAGCACCTCGCGGGCACCGCCCGCCCGCCGGTTGTCCGGTTGGGCAAGGGCACCGCGGAGGCGCTCGGCGTGGCCGACGGCGACGCGGTGACGGTGGGCACCGACCGGGGGGCGCTGACCCTGCCGGCGGCGATCACCGAGATGCCGGACGGCGTGGTCTGGCTGCCGACGAACTCGCCCGGCTCGACCGTGCGGCGCAGCCTCGGCGCGACGTCCGGAGCGGTCGTGCGGGTCTCCGCCGCCGCGGTCGCCGCCGACGCGGCCGACCGCCCGGGCCCGCTCCTCAACTCAGGGGGTGTCACCCAGTGAACGCGGTCTACCTGGCTCAGGACCCGACGCTGGCCGACTTCGGCCGGGACCCGTGGTGGTTGGTCCTCATCAAGGTCGTCTTCGCCTTCGCCGTCGCCGTGGTCGCCACGCTGCTCGGCGTCTGGTTCGAGCGGCGGGTCGTGGGCCGGATGGCGGTGCGGCCCGGGCCCAACCAGGCCGGCCCGTTCGGTCTGCTGCAGACCCTCGCCGACGGCCTGAAGATGGCCTTCAAGGAGGACATCCTCCCGAAGGCGTCCGACAAGATCGTCTTCTTCTTCGCGCCGACCATCTCGGTGATCTGCGCGGTCACCGCGCTGTCGGTGGTCCCGTTCGGCCCGATGGTCAGCATCTTCGGCCACTGGACGCCGTTGCAGGTCACCGACGTTCCGGTGGCGGTGCTGGTGCTGCTCGCCTGCTCGTCGATGGGCGTCTACGGCATCGTGCTCGGCGGTTGGGCCTCCGGCTCGACCTACCCGCTGCTCGGCGGCCTGCGCTCCACCGCCCAGATGATCTCGTACGAGGTCGCCATGGGCCTGAGCATCGTGGCGGTCTTCATGACGGCCGGCACGATGTCGACCAGCGGGATCGTCGCCGCCCAGGGGGACGGCACCCGGCTGAGCATCGCGGGTCTCGAAGTGCCGGCCCCCGGCTGGTACGCGCTCCTGCTGCTGCCCAGCTTCATCATCTTCTTCATCTCCACTGTCGGCGAGACCAACCGCGCGCCGTTCGACCTGCCCGAGGCGGAGTCCGAGCTGGTCGCGGGCTACATGACCGAATACAGCTCGCTGAGGTTCGCGCTCTACATGCTCAGCGAGTACGTCGCCATGGTCACCATGTCCGCGGTCACCACGACGCTCTTCCTGGGCGGCTGGCGGGCCCCGGCACCGATCACCACCTTCTGGGCCGGCGCCAACTCCGGCTGGTGGCCGATGCTGTGGTTCTTCGCCAAGGTCATCATGCTGGTCTTCGTCTTCGTCTGGCTGCGGGGCACGCTGCCCCGGCTGCGCTACGACCAGTTCATGCGACTCGGCTGGAAGGTCCTGCTGCCGATCAACCTGGCCTGGATCCTGGTCCTGGCCGGTCTGCGCTCCATCGAGGACTGGGACTCGCGCGGCAAGCTGATCGCCGTCGGCATCCCCGCCGGCATCCTGCTGCTCGGCACGCTGCTCTGGCCGAGCCGCAAGCGGCAGCCGACGCCGACGGTCCAGGAGCAGGTCAACAACCGGCCGTACGGCAGCTTCCCGCTGCCGCCGATGGATCTGCAGGTACCACCGAGCCCGCGCACGAGGCGCGTGGTCGCCGAGCGGGAACCGGCCAACATCGCCGCCGGCCCGGACTCCAGGGAGGTGTGACGTGGGCGCGATCACCGGAACGTTCAAGGGCTTCGGTGTCACCTTCTCGCACATGTTCAAGAAGGTCGTCACCACCGACTACCCGTTCAAGCCGCCGGTCTCGGCGCCGCGCTACCACGGGCGGCACATCCTCAACCGGCACCCGGACGGGCTGGAGAAGTGCATCGGCTGCGAGCTGTGCGCCTGGGCCTGCCCGGCGGACGCGATCTACGTCGAGGGCGGCGACAACACCGACGAGCAGCGCTTCTCGCCGGGTGAGCGGTACGCCAGCACCTACCAGATCAACTACGCCCGCTGCATCTTCTGCGGGCTCTGCATCGAGGCCTGCCCGACCCGTTCGCTCACCATGAGCAACGAGTACGAACTGGCCCGGGACAACCGGCAGGATCTGATCTTCACGAAGGAGCAGTTGCTCGCGCCGCTGCTGCCGGGCATGGAGCAGCCGCCGCACCCGATGCGGCTGGGCGACAGCGAGAAGGACTACTACATCGGCGCGCTGACCAACCCGGGCACCTCGGCCGGCGCGGAGCACTCCGCCGACAACCCGGGCCGGTACCAGGTGGAGGAGCACCCCGGTGTGACCTTCCCCGGCGCCGAGCAGCAGGCCCAGCGGGCAGCGGCAGCCAAGGGGGACGGAGCATGACCACGCAGACGGTGCTCGCCGCGGCGGGCGGGGTCTCCGGTGGGGAGCAGGTGACGTTCTGGATCCTGGCCCCGCTGGCGCTGATCGGCGCGCTCGGGATGGTCGTGGCGCGCAACGCCGTGCACTCGGCCCTCTGGCTGGTGCTGACCATGCTCTGCCTGGGCGTGTTCTACGTGCTCCAGGCCGGGCCGTTCATCGGCATGGTGCAGATCATCGTCTACACCGGCGCGATCATGATGCTGTTCCTGTTCGTGCTGATGCTTGTGGGCCGCGACGCCTCGGACTCGTTGATCGAGACGCTGCGGGGCCAGCGGGTCGCGGCGGTGGTGCTCGGTCTCGGCTTCGCCGGCCTGGCCGGCGGCGGGCTGTGGCGCGCGATGGAGGGCACCACGGCGGTCGGCCTGGAGCAGGCCAACGCCGAGGGCAACGTGCAGGGCATCGCCCGGCTCCTCTTCACCAAGTACGTCTTCGCCTTCGAACTCACCTCGGCGCTGCTCATCACGGCGGCGGTCGGCGCGATGGTGCTGGCCCACCTTGAGCGGCGCAAGGAAGACAAGATGGACCAGCCGAAGACGATGCGGGCGCGCTTCGCCCCGGGCAACTACCCGGGCCCGAAGCCCGGCCCGGGTGTCTTCGCGACCTCCTCCTCCGTGGCCACCCCGGCCCGCCTGCCCGACGGTCGGCTGACCGAGCGGAGCACCCCGGCCATCCTGCCGGTGCGCGAGCTGACCGACCGGGAGACCACCCTGAAGGGGACGGAAAAGTGAGCGCGAGGAGTGAGCTTGCGAGCCCCGCAGTCGCGAACGAAAGGCTGGCACCGGTGAGCGCGAGGAGTGAGCTTGCGAGCCCCGCAGTCGCGAACGAAAGGCTGGCACCGGTGAGCGCGAGGAGTGAGCTTGCGAGCCCCGCAGTCGCGAACGAAAGGCTGGCGCAGCGATGACGCCCGACTACTACCTGGTGCTGGCCGCGGTGCTCTTCACCATCGGCGCGGTCGGTGTGCTCATCCGGCGTAACGCCATCGTGCTGTTCATGTGCATCGAGCTGATGCTCAACGCGGCCAACCTGACGCTGGTCACCTTCAGCCGGATCAACGGTGACCTCAACGGCCAGATCATGGCGTTCTTCGTGATGGTGGTGGCGGCGGCCGAGGTCGTGGTCGGGCTCGCGATCATCACGGCGATCTTCCGGACCCGACGCTCCGCGAGTGTCGACGACGCCAACCTGCTGAAGTACTGAGGGGTCCTGCGGTGGGAACGATTCTGACGAACGCCCCGGCTGAGCCGGTGGGCGCCGTCGCCTACGCGACGGCGGACGGGCTGCTGGGCAGCGTCTGGCTGCTGGTGGCGATCCCGCTGGTCAGCGCGGCGATCCTGCTGCTGCTCGGCCGGCGGGCTGACCGCTGGGGGCACTGGCTCGGGGTGGGCGCCGTCGGCGCCGCGTTCGTGCTGGGCCTCACCTACTTCTTCCAGCTTCGTGGCCTGGAGAACAAGTCGGTCGAGCTGAGCCTGTGGGACTTCATCACGGTCGGTGACCTGCGCGTCGACTTCGGCCTGCTCTTCGACCCGCTGGCCGCGGTCTTCGTGCTGCTGATCACCGGGGTGGGCTTCCTGATCCACCTCTACGCGGTCGAGTACATGGCGCACGACCCGGGACGCCGGCGCTTCTTCGCCTACTTCAACCTGTTCGTCGCCGCCATGCTGCTGCTGGTGCTCGGCAACAACTACGTGATGCTCTACTTCGGCTGGGAGGGCGTCGGTGTCGCGTCGTACCTGCTGATCTCCTTCTGGTACGAGCGGCCCAGCGCCGCCACCGCCGGCAAGAAGGCGTTCCTGATGAACCGGGTCGGCGACGCCGGCCTGGCGATCGGCATCTTCATCATGTTCGCCACCCTCGGCACCACCCAGTACGACGAGGTCTTCAACTCCGTCGGCGCGCTGGGCGCGACCACGGTGCTGGTGCTCGGCCTGCTGCTGCTGCTCGGCGCGACCGGCAAGTCCGGCCAGTTCCCGCTCCAGGCGTGGTTGCCGGACGCCATGGAGGGCCCGACCCCGGTGTCGGCGCTCATCCACGCCGCCACGATGGTCACCGCCGGCGTCTACCTGATCGCCCGGTCGAACCCGATCTTCTCGGCCAACTCCACGCTCCAACTCGTGGTGGTGAGCGTCGGCGCGCTGACGCTGCTGATCGGCTGCATCATCGGCGCGGCCAAGGACGACATCAAGCGGGTGCTGGCCTGGTCGACGGTGAGCCAGATCGGCTACATGTTCGTCGGCGTCGGACTCGGCGGCGGCGCGTACGCGCTGGCCATCATCCACCTGCTGGCGCACGGGTTCTTCAAGGCCAACATGTTCCTCGGTGCCGGCTCGGTCATGCACGGCATGAAGGACCAGGTCGACATCCGCCGGTTCGGTGGGCTGGCGAAATACATGAAGATCACCTGGCTCACCTTCATGGCGGGGTGGCTCGCCATCATCGGCATCCCGCCGCTGTCCGGCTACTTCTCGAAGGAGCCGATCATCGTGGCCGCCTTCGAGCGGGACGACTGGACGGCCTGGCTCTTCGGTGGCGCCGCCCTGTTCGGCGCCGGGTTGACGGCGTTCTACATGACCCGGCTCTTCGTGCTCACCTTCCACGGGCCGAAGCGCTGGACCGACGACATCGAGCACCCGCACGAGTCGCCCAAGCTGATGACCATCCCGCTGATCCTGCTGGCGGTCGGCTCGGTCGGTGCGGGCTGGCTGCTCGCCACCTCCGTGCCGGACTGGCTCGCGGCCACCGCGGGGCTCGGCGGCCAGGAGGGCGAGCACCACTCGGTCCTCCCGCACGCCGTGATCAACATCTTGTCGATCCTGGTGACCGTGCTCGGTGCCGGGCTGGCCTGGTTCCTGTTCCGCGGCGGCACGGCGATCGCGCCGCAGCCGGCCGGGGTGCTGGTCACCGCCGCCCGACGCAACCTCTACACGGACGCGGTCAACGAGGCGGTCTTCGAGAAGCCCGGCATCTTCCTGACCCGGGCGTTGGTCTACCTGGACAACCGGGGCATCGACGGGCTGGTCAACGGCCTCGCCGCAGGCATCGGCGGCGGCTCCGGGCGGCTCCGGCGGCTCCAGACGGGCTTCGTCCGGTCGTACGCCACCTCGATCCTGACCGGCGCGCTGCTGGTCCTGGCGGCGTTCCTCGCCGTCGAGGCGGGGTGGCTGGCGTGATCGACCTCTTCCAGGCGGCCGTCACCGGCGGACCGCGCAGTGACGACGGAGGTAAGGCCGCATAATGTCCGACTTCCCGTTCCTCTCGGTGCTCACCGTGGCACCGCTGGTCGGCGCCCTGGTGGTGGCCTTCCTGCCACGCAGCCGGCCCGAACTGGCCAAGCAGGTGGCGCTCGGCTGGTCGCTGCTGGTGCTGGTGCTGTCGGTGGTCATGTGGGTGACCTTCAAGGTCGGCGGCGACCGCTTCCAGTTCCGCGAGTCCTACGCGTGGATCCCGAACTGGGGCGTCAGCTTCACCTTCGCCGCCGACGGCATCGCGTTGGTGATGCTGATGCTGATCGCGGTGCTCGTGCCGCTGGTGATCCTGGCGTCGTGGCACGACGCCGAGTCGTCCAAGCGGTCGGTGCCGGTCTACTTCGCCCTGCTGCTCGTCCTCGAGTGCACGATGATCGGCGTCTTCGCCGCCGCCGACGTCTTCCTGTTCTACGTGTTCTTCGAGGTCATGCTGGTGCCGATGTACTTCCTCATCGGCAGCTACGGCGGCCACCAGCGGCAGTACGCGGCCGTGAAGTTCTTCCTGTACTCGCTGGTCGGCGGCCTGTTCATGCTCGCCGCGGTGATCGGCCTGTGGGTGGTCGGCGGTAAGACCTTCGACTGGCAGGCGCTGTCCCAGGTGGACATCTCCACCGGCACGGAGCGCTGGCTGTTCCTCGGCTTCTTCCTCGCGTTCGCGATCAAGGCACCGTTCTTCCCGTTCCACACCTGGCTGCCGGACGCCGGTGGTGCGGCCCCGGCGGGCGCGGCGGCGCTGCTGGTCGGCGTGCTCGACAAGGTCGGCACCTTCGGCATCCTGCGCTACTGCCTGCCGCTGTTCCCGGACGCCGCCAAGTGGTTCGCCCCGTGGGCGCTGGCGCTGGGGGTGATCGGGATCATCTACGCCGCGCTGCTCGCGGTCGGCCAGAACGACCTGAAGCGGCTGGTGTCTTACACCTCGATCGCGCACTTCGGCTTCATCGGGGTCGGCATCTTCGCCTTCACCACCCAGGCCGGCACCGGCGCGGTGCTCTACATGGTCAACCACGGCCTCGCCACCGGCCTGCTCTTCCTGGTGGTGGGCATGCTCATCTCGCGCCGCGGCTCGGCCCTGATCAGCGACTTCGGCGGTGCCGGCAAGCTGGTGCCGCTCCTGGCCGGGGTGCTCTTCTTCGCCGGTCTGGCCTCGCTCGCGCTGCCCGGCACCGCGCCGTTCGTCTCCGAGTTCCTGGTGCTGATCGGCACGTTCACGGTGAACAAGCCGGTCGCGGTGATCGCCACGCTCGGCATCATCCTGGCCGCCGCGTACGTGCTGTGGATGGTGCAGCGCACCACCCAGGGCACGCTCAACCCGGCCCTGACCCAGATCGACGGCATGAAACGTGACCTGAACCTGCGCGAGAAGTTCGTGGTCGCCCCGCTGGTCGCGCTGATCCTGCTGCTCGGCTTCTACCCGAAGCCGGTCATCGACGTGATCAACCCGGCCGTGCAGGCGACGATGCAGGACGTCGGCCGAACCGACCCCGCCCCGACCTCGGGCGGCACCGTCCAGGAGGCGGCAAAGTGAGCGCGAGGAGTGAGCTTGCGAGCCTCGCAGCCGCGAACGAAAGGCTGACCCAGTGAGCGAGTTGCAACTCCCCTCGATCGACTACGCGGCGCTCGCTCCGACCCTGATCATGTTGGGTGCCGCGCTGCTCGGAGTGCTGGTCGAGGCCTTCGTGCCCCGCCGGCTCCGGCACGTGGTCCAGCTCACGATGGCCCTGCTGGCGGTGCTCGCCGCGCTGACCATGGTGGTGCTGGCCGCCGACGAGCGGAAGATCACCATCGGCGGGGCGATCGCGGTGGACGGGCCGACGCTCTTCCTCCAGGGCGCGATCCTGGTCCTCGCCGCGATGGCGCTGCTGCTCATCGGCGAGCGCTCGGTGGAGCGGGGCGGGGCGTTCGTCGCCCAGGCCGCGGTCACCGCCGAGTCGGCCGACGACCGGCGGCAGGCCCAGGGCAGCAACGGCCTCACCGAGGTCTACCCGCTGACCACGTTCGCCATCGGCGGCATGCTGATCTTCGTGGCGGCCAACGACCTGCTGACGATGTTCATCGCGCTCGAGGTCTTCTCCCTGCCGCTGTACCTGCTCTGCGCGCTGGCCCGTCGCCGGCGGCTGCTGAGCCAGGAGGCCGCGCTGAAGTACTTCATGCTCGGCGCGTACGCCTCGGCGTTCTTCCTGTTCGGTGTGGCCCTGATCTACGGCTTCACGGCGGGCATCCCCGGCCGGCCGGCGGGCGTCGACTTCGCCACCATCGACGCCGCCGTCGCGGACTCCCCGGCCAGCCCGGTGCTGCTCTTCGCCGGCATGGCGCTGCTCGCCATCGGCCTGCTCTTCAAGGCGGCTGCCGCCCCCTTCCACGTCTGGACGCCGGACGTCTACCAGGGCGCGCCCACCCCGGTCACCGGGCTCATGGCCGCCTGCACCAAGGTCGCCGCGTTCGGTGCCCTGCTGCGGGTGTTCCACGTCGCCTTCGACGGGGCCCGGTGGGACTTCACCCCCGTGCTCGGCGCGGTCGCGGTGCTGACCATGCTGGTCGGCGCGGTGCTGGCGGTCACCCAGACCGACATCAAGCGGCTGTTGGCCTACTCCTCGATCGCCAACGCCGGCTACCTGCTGGTCGGCGTGCTGGCACCCGGTTCCGCCGGCATCTCCGGGACGATGTTCTACCTGGTCGCGTACGGGTTCTCGGTGCTGGCCGCGTTCGCGGTGGTGACCCTGGTGCGCGACGCCGACGGGGAGGCCACCCACCTGTCCCGCTGGGCGGGGCTGGGGCGGCGCTCGCCGTTCTACGCCGGGCTGTTCACCTTCATCCTGCTGGCGTTCGCCGGCATCCCGCTGACCAGCGGCTTCACCAGCAAGTTCGCGGTCTTCGGCCCGGCGCTCGAGGGCGGGCAGGTGTGGCTGGTGATCGCCGGCGTGCTGACCAGCATGGTGCTGGCCTTCCCGTACCTGCGGGTCGTGGTGATGATGTGGCTCTCCGAGCCGGGCGAGTCGACGCCGACCGTCGCCGTGCCCGGCGGGCTGACCTCGGCGGCGCTGATGATCGGCGTGCTCGCCACGCTGGTGCTCGGTGTCGCACCGGCGCCGCTGCTCGACCTCGCCACGGGCGCCGCCGACTTCGTCAGATGATCGACGCTCGTCGCCCGCGGGGGCCGGTACGCCATGGCGTACCGGCCCCCGCGCCGTATCCCCCCTCCAGGGCAGGTCGCAGGGGTGTGGCATGGTTGATGGCGTGGTGAATCCGGCTGGCCAGCGTTCAGATGCCCCCGGTTCCGGCGGCCGTCGGACCAGGGTGAGCACGAGTCGGTTCGGCTCGCTCGGCCTCTACCTCGCCGACCCGGGCGTCGAGGCTTCTGTGCTGGGCCTGCTCGACGGCGTCGAGGCCGAACTGCGGGCGAGCGTGGCCAGTGCCGACCCGTTCGTCACGGAGGCCGCCCGGCACCTCGTCGAGGCCGGCGGCAAGCGGTTCCGGCCGCTGCTGGTGGCGCTGGGCGCACAGTTCGGCGACCCGACCGGCGCGCAGATCGTACCGGCCGCCGTGGTGATGGAGCTCACCCATCTGGCGACGCTCTACCACGACGACGTGATGGACGAGGCCGCCGTGCGGCGGGGGGCGCCGAGCGCCAACTCCCGGTGGACCAACTCCGTCGCCATCCTCGTCGGCGACTACCTCTTCGCCCGCGCCGCCGACATCGCCGCGGACCTCGGCATCGAGGCCGTACGCCTCCAGGCGCGCACGTTCGCCCGGCTGGTGCACGGCCAGATCGCCGAGACCGTCGGCCCCCGCCCCGGTGACGACCCGGTGGCCCACTACCTCGACGTGATCGCGGGCAAGACCGGCTCGCTGATCGCCACCTCGGCCCGATTCGGCGGCATGTTCGGCGGTGCCACCCCGGAACGCGTCGAGGCGCTGGCCGGCTACGGCGAGACCATCGGCATCGCCTTCCAGCTCTCCGACGACCTGCTCGACATCGCCTCCGAGTCGGTGGAGTCGGGCAAGACGCCCGGCACCGACCTGCGCGAGGGCGTGCCGACCCTGCCGGTGCTCTACGCGCTCGGCTCGGACGACGCCGACGCCGCCTCGGTGCGGCTGCGGGAGATCCTGGCGACCGGCCCGCTGACCGACGACGACCTGCACGCCGAGGCGCTCGGCCTGCTCCGCGAGAGCCCGGCGCTGAAGCGGGCCCGGGAGACGGTCCGCAGCTACGCCGAGGAGGCCCGGGACCAGCTCACCCCGCTGCCGGAGGGCCCGGCCCGCCGCGCTCTCGAGTCGCTCTGCGACTACATCGCCGACCGCACGAGCTGACCGCCCGGCTCGGCGCGCCGACGGTGGCCCCCGGAGCCGTGGCGGGTGCCGCCGGCCCGCTCAGCGGCGGGCGAGCAGCCGACTGCCGGTGAGCATCAGGGCGGCGGCCAGCAGCATCGAACAGGCGGCCACGATCCACATTGCCGGGTAGCCGGCGTGGGCGGCCACGGCACCCAGCCCGAGCGGGCCGAGGCAGCCGCCCGCGTACACCCCGGTCTGGGTGATCGAGGTGGCGGCGGCCGGGGCCCGCGGATGCAGCCGGACCACCGCGAAGGTCATCAGGCCCGGCCATGCCCAGCCCAGGCCGAAGCCGAGCAGCACGCCCGCCACCAGCGGCACCGGCCCGGCAACCGCGAGCAGGCCCAGCCCGGCCGCGCCGACGACGAGCATGCCGGCGACGAGGGCGACGTGCCCGGTGGCGCGGCGGTCCGCGAGCCAGCCGGCGCCGACCCGGGCGGCGATGCAGACGGCGCTGCCCAGGGTCAGGGTGAGCCCGGCCAGCCCGGGTGACAGTCCCCGGCCGGCGGCGGAGTCGACCACGAAGGTGCCGAGCGCGTTCGCGGCGGCTGCGGCGAAGGTCGCGCCGGCCCCCACCACCGCGAGGGCCGCCGTGGCGCGGCCGGCGCGGGCGGGCGCGGGCGTCCGGGCGGGACGCGGCTCCCGCCCGGGTGCGGCCGGCAGCGTCGCCAGGGCCGCCCCGGCGGCGGCCACGAACGCCCAGCGCCAGCCGGCCGTGAGCGCCACGGTCGGCACCGCCGCGCCGGCCAGCAGGGTGGCGACGGGGATGGCGGCCTGCTTCACCCCGAACGACAGCCCTTGCCGGCGGGCCGGCACGTGGCGGGCGAGGGCGGCGTTGCTGGCGAGCTGGCCGAGGGCGTTGGCGGTGCCGGCGAGCGCGAGCAGCCCGAGCAGGACCGGGTAGGAGCGGGCGAGCGCCGCCACGGCCAGCAGGCAGGCGGCGGAGAGCAGGATGCCGGCGCGGGCCACCGGGGCCGACCCGTACCGCTCGGTGAGCGCACCGGAGGGCAGCGAGGCGAGCGCGCTGACCCCGAAGTAGACAGCCACGGCCAGGCCCAGGCCGGCGGGGGAGAAGCCCAGGTCGTCGCCGATCTGCACGGCGAGGCCGCCGAGCAGGAAGACCGGCAGGACGCAGGCGATGGTGACGGCGACGGCCCCGGCGGCGGCCCGGACCGGCCGGGGGGCGACGCCGCCGGGTGGGGGGCGGAGCGCGGTGTCGGTCATGGTCCGGCAAACCTACGCGAGCAGCGATTATGTGACGCAACGTGCCTGTCGGAGTACGCCCCGCTGTCGGCGGTCTGGCATCCTCCACCCGAACAGGCATTTCGCACCGGGCCTGTTTTTCATATGGTGTAAGCCCCCGGCGTCGGAGGTGGTTGTGCGCGACCCCTTGGCGGAACCTTCGGACCTCATCCGGAGTGTGTCCCGCGCGCTACGAGTGCTCGAGTCGGTCGGTCGCGCCCCGAAGGGGTTGACCGTCAAGCAGATCGCCCGGCGCTGCGAGCTGACCGTGGCCACGACGTACCACCTGGTCCGCACCCTCGCCTACGAGGGCTACGTGATCCGGCGCGAGGACGGCACGTACATCGTGGGCCTGGAGGTGGCCGACCGCTACCGCGAGTTGGTGACGGCTTTCCGGGGGCCGCCGGCGGTCGGGGAGAACCTGCGCCGCGCCGCGCTGGACACCGGCTACAGCCACTATCTCGGCCGGTTCGTGGGCGGTCAGGTGGCGGTCACGGCGGTGGCCGAGGGGCCCCGCTCGCCGCACCTGGAGGAACTGGTGCCCGGTTTCGACGAGGGGGCGCACGCGACCGCCCTCGGCAAGGCGCTGCTCGCCACGCTCACCGCCGAGCAGCGCTCCCGCTACCTGCGCGACTACGGCATGCGCGCGTTCACCTCCGCGACCCTGGGCACCCCCGAGGCGTTCGAGGTCGACCTGGCCGCCGGCGAGCGGCGGGGCATGCAGCTTGAGCTGGGGCAGTTCCGGCAGGGCGTGGCCTGCGCCGCGGTGCTGGTCAGCCCGGACAAGGACATGGAGCGCCGGGTCGTGTTGGGCTGCGTGCTGCCGGCTGGCGAGATGATGACCTCCGCCCGGGTGGTCCGGGCGAAGCTGCTCGCGGTGGCCCGGACGATCGCCGACAACCTGGCCGCCGACAGCTGAGCGGTCCACGGCACGCCTTCCGGCGTCCCCGGCCCGGCCGGAGCGGGACGGCTCAGTGGTGGGCCGGGGCCACCGCACGGGCGGGGGTGCCCGCGCGGCGGTTACGGCGGGAGTGGCGCACGGCGTCGACGGTGAAGACGATCAGCGCGGCCCAGACCAGGGCGAAGCCGGCGAGGCGGGCCGGCGGCATCGGCTCATGGAAGATCAGCACCCCGCAGCCGAGCTGGAGGATCGGCGCGATGTACTGGATCATGCCGAGACCGGTGAGCGGCAGCCGGTTCGCCGCCCCGGCGAAGAGCAGCAGCGGGATCGCGGTCGCGGCCCCGGCCGACACCAGCAGCAGGGTGTGCCCGACCGACACCCGCCCGAACGCGACGTCGCCGGCGGCGGTCAGCCACCCCAGGTACGCCAGCGCGGGCAGCGCCAGCACCGCGGACTCGACGAAGAGCCCCTCCGCGGCGGGCAGCGCGAGCTGCTTCTTGACCAGGCCGTACCCGCCGAAACTCACCGCCAGGACCAGTGCCAGGTACGGCGGCCGGCCGTAGTCGACGGCCAGCACGGCCACGGCCAGCCCGCCGACGCCGAGCGCCGCCCACTGGGCGCGCCGCAGCCGCTCGTGCAGCACCGTGACACCCAGCAGCACCACCACCAGCGGGTTGATGAAGTAGCCGAGGGCGGTCTCCACCACCCGTTCGCTGGTCACGCCGTAGATGTAGACACCCCAGTTCACCGCGATCAGCGCGGCGGCCACGCCCATGCCGGCCAGCGCCCGGGGCCGGCGCAGCAGCGCCCGGAGGAAGCCGACGTTGCGCACCGTGGCCAGCAGCAGGGCGACGAACACCACCGACCAGACGATCCGGTGCGCCAGGATCTCCAGCGCACCGGCCGGGCGCAGCAGCTTCAGATAGAGCGGGAAGAACCCCCAGAGCAGGTACGCGGCGATGCCGTACAGATAGCCGAGGCGAAGTGGCGTCACCCCTGAACCGTAAGGGGCGGATGGCCGGCCGGATCCTTGCCGGTGACCCGGTTCACCGGCTGGTCCCGCAGGTCGATCTGCATCCACTGCCCCGGGTGGGGCAGCGGGGCGAAGCCGACCGTCGCGTACACCGGGTGCGCGTCGTGGGTGGCCAGCAGGATCCGGGGTACGCCCAGGCCGGTGAGGTGGTCGCGGGCGGTCCCGGCCAACCAGGTACCCAGCCCGTGACCGCGTTCGGCGGGGTCGACGTAGACGTCGCAGAGCCAGGCGAAGGTGGCCCGGTCGGTGACCGCCCGGGCCACGGCGACCTGCCGGCCGTCCCCGGGTCGGTAGACGCCGAACGGCACCGACCCGGCGAACGCCCTCGCCACCGTCTCCCGCTCCCGCCCCATCGCCCAGTACGCGTCCGTGGAGAGCCAGTGGTGCACCAGACCCAGGTCGATCCGGGCGGGGTCGGTGCTGAGCAGGTAGCCGTCGTCGCGGGTCAGGGTGAACATGACCGCGACGCTAACCCGGCCACCCGCCCCGATCAGCGGCCAATTCCCGCACTCTGGTCGCGGCCCGCCCGATGGTGGGTCCGGGTCAGTCCCGGTCCAGGGCGGCGCCGAGGATCCAGGTGACGATGCCGACGAGGAGCGCGCCGAGCACCGCCTCCGGCCAGAAGCCGTCGACGTGGAAGGGCAGCCCGGCCTGGTCGGCGATCCAGCTCGTGAGCAGGAACAGCAGCCCGTTGACCACCAGCGCGATCAACCCGAGGGTCAGCAGGTAGAAGCCGCAGCCGACGGTCTTGACGATCGGCTGGAGCACCGCGTTGACCACGCCGAAGATCACCGCGACGAGGACCAGCGTGACGACCGCCTCGCCGGCGGACGCCGAGTCCAGCGTGATGCCCGGGATGAGCAGCGTGGCCAGCCAGAAGGCGAGCGCCGTGCTGCCCAGCCGGATCAGCAGCCCTTTGAGGAAACCCATGGCGGGGATCGTGCCACGGACGGACAACGTGCGGAAGGCGCGCGACCGTCGCCTGTGCTCAGCGGCGGGACGGGCGGCCGACCAGCTGCGACTCGATCGGGGTGGGGGTGAGCAGCGCCCAGCGCAGCGCCCGGCGGTTGACCACCGCGACCATGTCGTCCCGGATCCGGGTCAGCCACTCCGCCGACCCGCCGAGACCCAGCGCGGCGCCCGCCACGGCGGCCTCGGTCGGGTCGAGCGGTTGGAGCAGGGCCAGGTCGGCGCGGCCCAGCGCGTCGGCGTCGGCGGGGGTCAGCTCGTCGCGGACCAGCAGTGTCGTCCGCCACGGGGAACCCGGCTCGGTGTCGGCGGGAGTCGGGCCGGCGTCGACCACGACCAGCAGGGGGCGCAGCGGCGAGGCGGGCTCGTCCGTCGGGCGGCCGGGCGGCAGCACCAGGATCCCCGCGCCGGGGATGCCGACCCCCCGGACGAACGGCTCCCACCCGCGCGGGCGGGCCGTCTGCACCACCACCCGCGCACCGACCGCCATGGCCCGCATCGCCAGCAGCTGCGCCGCGCGCAACCCGCCGATCAGCATCACGCGGGTGCTCTCCGGCCGGAACAGCCGGACCGTCACCGCGCCGCCGTGCCGGTTGGTGCCGACCATGAGCCCCGCTTCGCCGAGGGGCAGCTCCAGGCCCTCGGGCGCGGGGCCCGGACCCGCCGCGCCCGCCGTCGCCAGCGGCAGCGTGCCGGCCAGCCCGTCGAGCTGGGCGCCGTCGAGCCGGTGCACCTCGCCGCCCGCCTCGCCCACCAGCCGGCGCAACGCCTGCGCCGCGACGGAGAGCTCCGCCGCGGTGCCGGCGGCCAGGCGTACGACCAGCTCGGTCGGCGCCGCCGCGGGGCCGGCGCCGGCCCACGGACCGGCGCCGAGCGAGACCGTGGTCGCCGTCGCGGGCAGCGCCAGCAGCCGGGCCACCAGCCGCCGACCGGCGTCGGTACGCGCCTCGGGCCAGCGGCGCAGCCGGAAGGAGGTCTGGAGCAGGCCGCCCGCCCGGACCGCCTGCCAGGACTCCCGGGCGGGCCGGTCGTCGTGGTGGGCCAGCTCCGCCAGCACCCGCAGCGTCGCGTGCTCGCCGAGAGGGCGGGCGGTGACGGGCCTGATCCGGCGGACGATCCGGCGCACCGTGCCGGAGAGCGCCCGCCGCAGCTCCTCCCCCGTCCAGCCCTCGACGCGGAGCACCCGGACGGCGAGCACCACCCGTTCCCGGCCGGCGAGCCGCCCGTCGGTGAGCTGGCGGTAGGAGGTGGCGACGGCGCCGCCACCCGCGCCGACCGTCGGCGCCGGCGAGCCCGTCAGCAGGAGTTGGAGGCGCACCGGTGGGCCGTCCGGTGCGGCGGCCGACAGCAGCGACGCGGGGACCGGCAGCGCACGGGGGGCATCGCCGAGCAGTTCGGCCGGGTCGCCGACCTCGAGCAGGGCCACCATCCCCGCGGCGTCGTCCAGCACGGCGGCCGGCGTGCCGGCCAGCTCGGCGGGGCGGACGACCGCGCCCGGAGCGACCAGGTCCAGCAGGGCGGCCGGGTCGGCGGCCGGTGGGAGGGCGCGGCGGCGGGTCGCGTAGCCCAGGCCGGTCGTGAGCCACTCGAAGAGCCAACGCCCCCGCAGGCGCACCCACGCCAGGGGCAGCAGCAGCGCGGCCACCGCCACGGCGGCCAGCGTGGCCGGCAGGCCGCCGTCGGTGGCAGCGACCATGGCGGCCACCGCCACCTGCGTGGCGACGACCTGACCGGCCCGGACCGCGGCGCCGCCCCGCCGGACGGCCGGCAGCCGCTGCGGGGCGGGCCGGGACGCCGACTCGCTCGCCTCGGGGCCGGGCGGACCCGGCTGGTCGGCGGGGTGGGGCGGGCCCGGTGGGGGCGGCGCGGGGACCGAGGCGGTCGGGCCCGGGGCCGGCCGCCGGTGCGGTCCCGCGCCGGTGGTCACCGTCACCGCGCCTCCTTGACCGGTCACTCGCCGCGACATCGACGCCGCCCATCGTAAGGGCTTCCTCCGACGCGGCGGGGACCGTGGTCGTCCACAGGGGATCGCCACGGGGTAGCAGAACCGCAATCAGGCCGCTACCGTCAGCGACGAGTTCGCTGACCCCGCGCCCGCGGTGTTCGACGGCCGGGCGGCGCGAGCGGCGCCCCGGTGAGCGGGTGCGCCGGCGGCCAGCCACGACGAGGAGACGAGGTGACTTCCCGGGTGTCCCAGACCCAGGCAGAAGCAGCGGTGATGACGCAGACCGCCGCGAAGTTCGAGCAGGTCGACCAGTCCCTGCAGTCCATGTTGAGCAGCCTGATGACCGAGCTGGAGGTGTTGCAACAGGCCTGGCGCGGCGCCGGTGGGCGCTCGTTCGAGCAGGTCAAGCAGCAGTGGGCGCAGGACCAGGCGGCGTTGCAGCGGGCGCTGCGGGAGACCTCCGGCGCCATCCGCACGGCCGGCCAGCAGTACGACGTCTCGGACGCCGAGGCGGCCAGCCGCGTGTCCACCACCAACCGCGGCGGCATCCAGCTGCCGCTCTGACCCGACCCCGGGGGAGGAAGAATCCGATGGACGGTCTACTGGTCGTCAACTTCGCCGCCCTGCAACAGGCGAGCGCCGACATCCAGCGGGCGCTGAACGCGCTCGAATCGCAGCTCGGGCAGCTCGAGCGGGACGCCGCCCCGCTCGTGGCGAGCTGGTCCGGCGAGGCCCGCCAGGCATACGAGCAGCGGCAGGGCCGCTGGCGTTCGGCCTCGCAGGACCTCCAGGCCATGCTGCGCGACATCAAGCTCGCGGTGGACGACTCCGCCGCCGACTATCTCGACACGGAAAAGAAGAACGTCGGCCTGTTCCAGTGAGCGCCCGCCCGTCGGTGGCGTCGACCTGACCCGGTCGGCGCCACCATCGGCCCCCGCCCGGGCCGCGTCATCCGGGTCCGGCCGGCCGCCAGCGGCGGCGGGCGCCGCGCGGCGCCACGAGCGCCGCCAGCGCCGCCAGGGCCACCACCGCCGCGCTGACCCCCGCCACCAGCAGCGCCCGGTCCCGGGCCGCCGCCCGGCGGGCCCGCTGCGCCACCAGCGCCGGATCGGCCCGCTCGTCGGCGAGGGCGGCGACCTGCCGCGCCCGCTCGGGAATGCCCTGCCCGGTCTCGGTGACCGCCCGGTACGGGTTCAGCACCCCCGCGCCGTACCCGCCGCCCCGGCCGACGCCCGGTGCCGGATCGGCGGTCGCCACGATCCGCTGCGCCACCTGCCCCGCAGTCAACTCCGGTCGGTATTCGCGCAGCAGCGCGGCGGTGGCCGCCACGAAGGGCGCCGCGTAGCTGGTGCCCTCGGCCCGGTGGTGGCCCTGGCCGGGGGCGGCCATCAGCACGTCGCTGCCCGGGGCGACCAGATCCACGTGGGAGCCGGTCTGGGAGAACGGGGCGCGGACCCCGTCCGCCCCGATCGCGCCCACCCCGAGCACCCCGTCGTACGCGGCCGGGTAGGGCCGGGGATCCCCGGCGTCGTGCAGGTTCCCGGCGGCGGCCACCACGACGACGTCCCGGTCGACCGCGTAGCCGATCGCGGCCCGCACCGCCGGGGCGTCGGCGTACAGGACGACTGAGAGGTTGAGCACGTCGGCGTCGTGGTCGACCGCCCAGCGGATGGCCCGGGCGAAGTCCCCGGCGCTGACCGTGCGCCCCGACTCCCGCCCGTCGACCACCTGCTGCTCGCTGACGCGTACCGGCAGGATCCGGGCGCCGGGAGCCAACCCTCGGAACGCCACCCCGTCGCGGGGGAGGGCGGCGATGATGCTCGCCACACCGGTGCCGTGGCCGGCGCAGTCGCGGCTGCCGTCGCCGCCCGCATCGAGCAGGTCGGTGCCGTCGAGCACCCGACCGGCCAGTTGCGGGTGCCCCCGGTCCACCCCCGAGTCGATCACCGCGACGGTCACCCCGGACCCGGTGGCCAGGGGCGCCAACCGTTGCGGGGCGTACCGCTGCTGGGGCCAGGGCGGCGCGGACACCGGGCGGGCCGGGGCGAGGGGCGAGGCGCAGTCGGGCGCCGCGCGTGCGGCAGCCGGCAGGGACGCCGACCGGCCGGCGGGCACCGGGCCACCGGCGGCGGCCACCGGGCGGTCGGCGACCGCCACCGGGCGGTCGGCGACCGCGGGGACGGCCGGCGCGGCGGTGAGTAACGCCGTCGTCAGGACGGTGAGGATCGGGTGCGCGGGGGACCGGGACATCGACCGCCTCCGTATCGTGTCGACTCCGGAACGGGATGTTAGCGCCTGCGGCGGCACCGGGCGCACCGCCGCCGGCCAGCGATTGTGATCTTGCTTTGACCTTGTAGGTTGTACGCGATACCTATGGCCTGTTCGCGGGAGGAGAGGTGGCCGTGACCGAGTGGGAACCGGCCACCGACGTCGAAGCGGCGATGCGGGACGCGCTGCGCGCCAACGATCAACAGCTCTACTTCCGTGTCCTGGCCCGGACCGAGCTGCTGCTGCCGGTCTCCGCCGAGGCGCTCGCCGGGACCGCGCCGATCGGGTGGGGCACCTGGAGCACCGGTGGCCGCACCCACGTGCTGGCGTTCACCTCCGGCGCGGCCGTGCGCGCCTGCCTCGGGGAGAACGGCAGTGCCGTCCGCAGCGTCGCGTACGCCGACCTGGCCGACGGCTGGCCCAACCACGAGTGGTGGCTGGCGGTGAACCCCGGCCTGCCCATCGAGGGCTACCTGCCGGCCTGGTTCGTCGCGCAGCTCTCCCGGGGCGACGTCCGGCTGCCCGGCCGCACCATGGGGGCGCGGGCGCGGCTGGAACGGGTGGAGACGGCCGCCCGGGCCCGAGCCCACACCGTCGGGCAGGACCCGCCGACCACCGGCCTGACCCGGCCCGACGGCACGCTGCGGCCCGCGTCCGCCGGCCGCGTTCCCGCACCCGGCCGGCAGGCCCCGCCGGCCGAGCCACCCCGCGTGCCCGCCCCGACGGCGTTCCCGGCGGAGCACCTCGACCCGCGACGCGGCAACCCGCCGCCCGGCGACACCGTGGCGGCCCCCGACCGGCTCGTTCCGTCCCGCCCCGCCCCGCTCACCGAGCGCCCGAGGGGCCTGCCGACACCCGACGCCCACCCCGCGCCGCCCGCCAACGGCCGCCCGGGCGGGGAAGCCCCGGAGCGGCCGAACCGGTCGTTCTTCGAGCCCTCGTCCGGCCGGTCGGCGGCCTACCGCCAGGAGGCGCTGCGCTCCGGCGAGCGGGCCACCCCGCCGTCCCGGCTCGCGGCCGGCAGCCAGCCGTTTCCTCGCCGCCGGCCACTGTCGGAGCCGCTGCCGGAGGAACCGACCCGGCCGATCCCGCGCCCTGCCGCCGAGGAGGCGACCCGGGCCTTCGTGACGCCCGTCGAGGACGCGACCCGGGCCTTCCCGGTGTCTGCCGAGGAGGCGACCCGGGCCTTTCCGATGACCGGCGCGGAGGCCACCCAGGTGTTGCCGCCGCGCGGTCCCCACGAGGACGCCACCCGCGACCTCCGGGCCCCCGCCCCCGAGCCCGGGCCACCCCCGCCGTACGGCGGGCGCCGGCCGGAGCCGGCCGGGGACGTCACCCAGGCGCTGCCCCGCGGGCGGCCCACGACCGAACCCCTCGGGCCCGAGCCGGCGGCGCGGGCCTCGGACGCGGAGCCGGTGTCCGGGCCGCCCGTCTCCCGCCGCGGATTCACGCCGATCGTCATAGAGGGCACCGTCATCGAGTCGCGGGACCTGACCGCGTCGCCGGCCGTCGAGCCCACCCCGACGGACGACGACACCGTCTCGCTGTTCGAGCCGGTACGGCGTCAGCGGGCGCCGGTGGCCGCGTCCGTCGACCCGGCCGACACCGCGCCGACCGGGCCCGGCGTGTCGGCGGCCGCCACCTCGGCGGGACCCGCAGCGCCGACCGGGCCCGCACTACCGGCCGCAGCGTCGACCGGGCCCGCAGCGTCGACCGGGCCCGCAGCGTCGACCGGGCCCGCAGCGTCGACCGGGTTCGCAGCACCGGCCGCAGCGTCGACCGGGTTCGCAGCGCCGACCGGGGCCGGAGCGCCGGCTACGCCCGGCGATGCCCCGTGGCCCGGCCCGCTGGTGGAGCCCGGCGTCCCGGCCGCCCAGGGGGAGCCGGCCGCCACGCCCGACGGTGCCGCCGCCCTGGCCGCTGCCGGCGTCCCCGATCCCGGCCCGGTCGCCACCGGCGAGGACCATGGGCCGCCGGGCGACGCCGAGCCGTCGGCCGGGGACGGGCGTGCCGGCGGGGACGTGCCGGCGGATGCCGGGCCGGTCGACTTCCAGCCCGCCAACGAGGTCGAGGAGAACCTGCTCGACGCCGCCGGTGCCGGCAGCACCGACACGTTCCTGTCCACCCTGCTGCTGGCCCGTGTGCTGCTGCCGGTGGCGGCCGACTCGGCGCCGGGCAGCCAGCCCGGCGAGCCCGGCTTCGTCTGGCGTACGCAGGAGCTGGACGGCGAGACGTTCGTGGTGGTGCACACCTCCCCGCAGCGGCTCGCCGACCACACCGACGCGCCGGTCGACACCATCGAGGTCAGGTTCGTCCGGCTGATCCGCCGCTGGCCGGACGAGTCCTGGTCGTTCGCCGTCAACCCGGGCACCCCGGTCGGGGCGAAGCTGCCCGGTGAGCAGATCGTCGGGCTGGCCAACTGGGCGGCCGAGGTGGGGCTCGGCGACGACGTCGAGGCCGAGCCGCCGGTCGCCGAGGAACCGGTCAGCCGCTCCCGCTACGCCCCGTCCGCGCCCGACCCGACCCGACCCATCGTGATGCAGAAGGCGGTCGCCCCCAGCCAGCTCGCGTACTACCTGGAGCGCGGCTACGACCGGGTCTCCGGGTTCGTGCACCGGGCCGGCGAGCTGGCCCACCTCAGCACCCCGGCTGAGCTGCACGACGCGCTGGGCCTGGGCTACCCGGAATCCCCCTTCGCGCGCGACGCCGCGGAGATCTACGTGCTGCGCTGGCCGGCGCACCGGCCCAGCCTCTACCGGATCCCGTACGGCGGGCAGAACGAGCCCGCCATGCGGGCCATGGAGGGCTGGGTCATCGAGCGCCCGCCGTTCCGGGGCAACGGCTTCGCGCCCGGCGAGAGCAGTGACGTGGTGGCGGAGTTCAAGGTGGACAGCGCGCGCCTGCCGCACGGGGCGCAACTGTGGCGGATCGGCGCGGACGGCACCGAGCGGGTGGTCGCCATCCTCGACACGGACGCGCTGCGCTGGCGACAGGTCGGTGAGCGGTGACCCGCGACGGTTACGTGGCCCGCTGGCAGGGCCGGGAATACCTGGCGAGCCCCGACGGCGACGACGTCCGGCTCTACCAGCCGGAGCCGGGCGACGGCTTCGAGGAGATCCGCCCCGGCCGGTACGTGCGGGTGCTGCCGGCGACCGAGATAGCCGACCTGGCGTACGTGCGGACCACCTGCACCTGGCAGGGGCAGCCGTTCATCGTCCTCGGTGAGCACGACGGCTGGCTGCGGGTGGAGTACACGGGCGGACGCTGGCCGGTGGCCCGGGCGATGGGGCTGGAGGTCTTCGACTTCGGCGTCTACCAGGGTTGGGCGCCCGCCGCGGAGGTCGCCGACCTGCGCGAGCAGCGGGTCTGACTCAGGACTTCGCCCAGCGCAGGACCTCGCCCAGCACCAGGTCGCCGGCCTCCACGTGCGGGAAGTGCCCGATGTCGTCCAGGAGCCGCCACTCGTAGGGCGCCACCACGTACCGGCCGGACCCCTGGGCGGTACGCGGCAGGGAAGCCTCGTCGAGCGCGCCGTGCAGCTGGAGGGTCGGCGTGATCAGCGGCTTCTGCATCAGCCGGACGAAGCGGTAGCCGTGCAGGCGGAGCACCGAGCGGAACGCCCAGCGGTAGCCCTCCAGGGCGCAGAACGCGGCCTGCGGGATGCGCATGGCCTCCCGGCACCGCTGGGCGTACGCCTCGAAGCCCGGCCCCTCGACCCAGCGTGGCCCGCCCCAGCGGCGCAGCATCTCCTCGACGGCCGCCGCGTCGTCGCGGGTCAGCACGTGCTCGTAGCGGGGCAGCTGGAACTTCAGGGTGGGCGTGGCGGCGGCGAACTGTCCGCGCGGGTCGGCGAAGATCGCGGCCCGCAGCCGCAGCGGGTGGGGGGCGCCGAGCACCACCAGCCGGCGGACCAACGACGGGTGGAACGAGGCCACCGTCCACGCGATCATGCCGCCGACGCCGGTGCCCACCACGGTGGCGGAGCGCTCGCCGAGGGCCCGGATCAGCCCGGCGACGTCGGCCGCGAGGGTGTAGCCGTCGTACCCACGTGGCGGCTTGTCGCTGGCGCCGTAGCCGCGCAGGTCGACCGCGACGGCCCGGAAGCCGGCGTCGGCGACGGCCGGCAGCATCTCGTGCCAGGCCCACCAGTGCTCGGGGAAGCCGTGCAGGAAGAGCACCATCGGGCCGGTGCCGGCCTCCACGACGTGGAAGCGACTGCCGTTGGCGCCGACGAACCGGTGCGTCCACGGCCCCTCGGTGAGGACGCAGGACTCGTCGACGGGCCCGCCGCGCTGCTCGGTCATGGCAGACAGCCTAGGACCCCGGTGCCGGTCACCCCCGACGCCGACCCACGTCGTGGTCGGGATCGCTCGCGGGACTCCCCGCCCCGGCTGGCGGCGCTGGGGCCACCGTGCCGCCTGGCCGTCGGGTCGGTGGGTGGCGGAAAGGGCGATGCCCGGGCAGGTGACCTGCCCGGGCATCGCGTGGTGCTGGTGGTGCGGGATCAGCGATCAGGAGATGCGGATCTTGGTGTTGTTGCCGTCCTTCTCCAGGACCTTGATCTTGGTGCCGGTGGCCGGGAGCTTGACGCCGTGGTTCGGCAGCTCCGGGAACCAGTACTGCTGGGTGTCGTCGAACAGCGGCTGCGCCGCCTGGCCACGGATGTACTGCGGCTGGCTGTTGAGGTGCAGCGTGAACGAGTCGGCCTTCTTCAGGCTGAACGGCGCGTCGTAGACCTGGACGCGGGACCGCCAGGGCTGGCCGGTCAGGTTGTAGATCGGCCGCGGGTGCGCGTCGATGATCAGGTTGCGACCCTCACCCGGGTGCGCGAACGTGTCGTTGTCCGCCCAGCGGGTGTTCCAGTAGGAGATCAGCAGACCCTCCTGGTACGCGTAGTGGTCCACGTAGTCCGGGCGGGTGTTCGAGTAGCCGAAGAAGTACGGGCCGGTCTTCAGGTACTTGTCGTACGAGATGTACTGCCGGGTGCCCGCGATGTAGTAGTTGTCGTACGCCTTGGTGTAGCTCTTCTCGGCGGTCTCGAAGCCACCAGCGAGCGTCCAGCCCGCGGCACCGGTCTCGGCGCCGTCGGAGAGGACGGTCTGACCGTCGGCCGTCACGGTGATCGCGTCACCGTAGAAGCCACCCTCGGAGACGCCGCCGTCGGTCTGGTAGCGCAGCCGGAACTGCGCGACCTTGCCCGCCGCCACGTCCATGGGGATGTTGACGTCGACCCACTCGCCGCCGCTGCTGCCGTCCAGCGCGTAGCGACCGGCGGAGATCTCCTTGAGCGGCTGGCCGTTGGCCGTGCCGGGCAGGGTCACCCAGGACTGGCCGCCGTCCAGCGACGCCTCGAAGAACAGGTAGTCGTAGTCGGCCTCGATGTTGTAGCGGCCCTTCATCGACAGTGCGGCCGACGACTTCCCGGTGAAGTCCAGGGTCCGGGTCATCGTGCTGTTGAGGTCGTCCGCGTTGCCGGAGAAGAACTGCTTGCTGCCCTCGAAGGGCGCGCCGTGCTCGAACGTGTAGTCACGCTTCGGGAGCACCACGACGACGGCCTGCGCCTCGTCGCTGTTGTACTCCTGCGGGCCGAGGGTCATGGTCCGCTTCTGCCCCGCGACGACCACCTCGTAGTCGAGCCAGCCGAGCTGGAGCTTGTTCCACGCGCCGAGGTCGCCGCCACGGTCACCGATGCCGGCGTCGGTCTTGGCGCCGAGCCGGCTCTGGGCCATCAGGGTCCAGTGCTCGTTGTTGTTGTCCCCACCACTGGTGACGTTGTAGTCGTCCGGCAGACCGAGGTCGTGCGCGTACTCGTGGTAGAAGACGCTCCGGCCGCCGTTCTCCGGCTGGATGGTGTAGTCGCCGATCCAGATGCCGGTGTTGCCGATCTGGGTGCCGCCGGCCAGGTTGCCGACCGGGCCGGTCGAGTTCTGGTCGGACGCGAAGGCGTACCAGCGGTGGCTCCAGATGGCGTCCTCGCCCTGGTGCGGGTCACCGTCGGCCTCGTCGCCACCGGAGTGGACGATCTGGAAGTGGTCGATGTAGCCGTCCGGCTCGTTGAAGTTGGCGTCGCCGTCGTGGTCGTACCGGTCCCACTGGTCCATCGCCTTGAGGTCGGCGGTGATCTGGGCGTCGGTGCGGCCGGCGGCCTTCTGGTCGGCGACCCACTGGTTGGCGGCGTCGCGGACCAGCGCCCAGGTGTTGGTGCAGACGTTCGAGGCGCACGGGTAGCCGCCGGAGCGGCCGTAGCGAGCCTCGTTGTACTTCACCTTCACCCAGTCGGTGACGGTGCCGTCGACGCTGTAGCGACCCGAGGACTGGGCCTCGTAGTACTGCTTCACCGACTCGTCACCGGGGTTGGTGCCGAAGTAGAGCTTGCGGTAGTAGTCGGCGTTGTAGTCCGCCTGCCACACCGTGGAGTTGTCCACCGCCCGGTTGGGCTGGGGGATCTCGTTGTGCAGCGGCCCGTCGAACCGGGTCGGACCCGCGGTGTCCGGGTCGGTGTCCTGGTCCGGGTAGCTCGGGTGCCGCTCGTTGCCGAACTCGGCGAGGATGACGAAGATCCGGTCCGTCTTCTCCCGGGAGAGCTCGACGTACTGGTCCTCGGTCTGGGTGGCGGCGTTGGCCCGGGTCGAGCGGGCGGCAGCCCCCTCGGCCTGGGTCTTGCCGACCTTGACGACCGTGCTGCCGTTGACCTTCTGCGGCTTGGCCCGGCCGGAGAGGACGTCGCTCAGGCCCTCCTGGCGCAGGGCGCGACGCTTGTCCTCCAGCGGGTTCGGCAGGTCGTGGTCGACATGGGCTGGCTCGGCGACCGACGGAGCGGCCGTCGGCAACTTCGGCTGCGGCGCGGCGGTGGCGGACGAACCGAACGCCAGTCCCGTCGCCGTCAGCGAAAGCCCGAGCAGACCCACTGCGACTTTGCGCACGTGGTACCTCCGGTTTGAGGGAACCGGCCCAACGGGGGTACGGGCCGGTGCTACCGATCCCACTAGTGGGACCAATGGTGAACATAGACACTCGTGTGACCGGTGGGAAGATGCGTGCGTCGATTTGTTGCAAAGTCTTGCCGAAGTGCGCTCTGGCCGTCACATCGCAGCGAGCATCGACGCCGCTAGCAGCGCGAACGCCGCGAGGGATCGGAACGATGCGCATCGATCAAAGTGATGTCAGATGCGTCAAGGATGGATCTCGAAGTGTCAGCCTGACTTGCCGCGCACGCGGATGTCGTTACTGGTCAGACTTGCGTTATCCGGGTATCTCGGTGGTGTGAGATGCCCCGATATAGGTAACTTGTCCCATATGGACGAATCGGCAGGTGCCGTGGGGTTTGTGCAGTGGCGCTCTGGTGCCGCCTCGCGCGGCGGTTGAGGGTTCCGTAGACGGCGATCCATAACTGGGCGCGGTGACGTCAGCGCCGAGAGCAGCCCTATGTCACGTTTAACGGATCCAAGCTCGACGTGTCCTCGCGTCGATCGGGCTCTGCACCTGGGTGTCGCTTGGAACTGCGCCCGCCCGGAACCGTTGGTCGGCGCCGCCCGTGCCGGTCAGGTCCGCGCTGGTACTGCAGGAGACGGCGGTCCCGGGATTCGGGCTGATGTTAAACGGCGATCGGAGTGGGATAGGATTGATGGTTTCGCGCTGGTCTGGACAGGATGTTGACGAGGCGGGCGCACGGCGAGGGGCCCATGCCCATGTAACAGCGTCATTGCGGGTATGACCCGCTCCTCACTGCGCTGCCCGTAGTCGGCGCTGGAGGTCGCGTCGCTTCGGCCAGCATGAACTCTTGTCTATCGCTGCCCTACATCCGGCGGCAGGCCCCCGACTGCTCGCGCGGCAACTCAGCAGACTCCCACCCTCGAGTGCGAATTGCGCGCATCACATTTTTTACGGACCAATTCGTCTCGGGCGATTGAGCGATGGTTCGTCTCCTTCCTGCGTAAGAGCGCGTTTGGTTTGTGGGTCGGCCGGGCGTGTCGCACAGTGGGTCCGGTCGATGGACGTAGCTCGGTCGGTAGACAGGCATGGATCGAGTGCGGCGGTACCCGTCTGACCTGACCGACGCCGAGTGGGAGATCATCGAGCCGATGCTGCCGTCCCCGCAGTGGATGGGCAGACCAGAAAAACATCCCCGCCGGGCCATCATCGACGCCATCTTGTACGTGGTGCGCACCGGCTGCGCGTGGCGGTACCTGCCGGTCGACTTCCCGCCGTGGCAGACCGTGTACGCGCACTTCAACCGGCTGAACAACCGGGGTGTGACCGAGCGGATCCTGACCGAACTACGCGAGCAGATCCGGGTGGCTCACGGCCGCAAGCCCGAACCGACGGCCGGGATCATCGACTCCCAGAGCGTGAAAGGCGCCGACACTGTGCCCCGCGACTCCCGCGGCTACGACGCCGGGAAGAAGATCAACGGCCGGAAGCGGTTCATCGTCACCGACACCCTCGGCTTGCTGGTCACTGTCTGGGTCCTGGCCGCGTCCTGGCAGGACCGCGACGGCGCCAAAGGCGCCCTGCTCGCCACCTACGCAGCGACCCCGATCCGGCACGTATTCGCCGACTCCGGCTTCGCCGGCCGCCTCGTCGACTGGGCCCGCGACCTGCTACGCACCACCGTCGAGATCGTCCGCAAACCCGCCGACCAGAAAGGGTTCGTCGTGCACCCCCGCCGCTGGGTCGTGGAGCGGACCCTGGCCTGGATCACCGCCCACCGCCGCCTAGCCCGCGACTACGAAACCCACCGCGCAACGTCCGAGGCCATGATCCGATGGGCCGCCCTCGGCGGCATGCTCCGCCGCCTCACCCGAGGCGAAGCCGCCACCCGCCAACAACGCCGTACCTTCAACACGCCCGACTGACAGCAATGTGAAACGCGCTCTTACACGGGATTTGGTGAACTGTGCGGAGGGTGGGGCCCGTCCGGAGAGCGGACCGCTCTCCGGACGGGCCCCGCCCGTTTTCCGTTCGGCCGACCCTGGGGTCAGTTCCTCGCGGGGGTGACGTACACCGTGGCGTACGAGTTGTCCCGGGCGGCGCGCTTGATGGTGATGGTGACGCCGTAGGACACACCCTGGTCGCCGGGGTTCCCGGTGCCCAGCACGATGCCGCTGCCCAGGCTGACCCCGTAGTAGGACGTCGCCGGCGTACCGTCCGGGTTGGTGACCCGGGTCGTGTACGGCGCGTTGCCCTTCGACGGGATGACCACGGAGGCGTCGTTGTCCCGCGCGTACGGCGAGCCGTCACGCATCTCGATGCCCGGGTACCAGGTCTTCGCGTCGGTGAAGCCCTTCACGGGCGCCTGCGGACCGAAGCTGGTGCAGTACTCGCTGTACGGCTCGTCCGCCGCCTCCAGGCACTCCTTGAAGGGGTACGTGGGCTTCAGCGAGAAGGCCGCGTTCGCGGACTGCGGGCGGCTGGGCAGGTTGTCCAGCACCGACGGGTCCTTCACGGCCGCCTCGCCCTTGCGGCGGTACGGGTCGAAGTGCGAGTCGACGATCAGCAGACCGCCCTTGGCGCCGTAGCTGGGCAGCGCGGTCATCTGCGCCGTGGTGTGGTTGACGTCGCCCCGCTCCGTGTCCCGGTACCAGACCAGCATGCCCGGGGCGTTGTAGGAGACCCGGTCGACCTTCCACGCGTCGCGCGAGTAGATCGTGTCGTAGGTGTACTTGAGGCCCTTGTCGAAGCCGTCGAAGTTGCGCCACTCGGCCAGGTAGTAGTGCGCCTGGGTCGAGGTGCCGGTGTCGATGTGCCAGCCCTGGCCGGTGGTGTCGACGAAGCTGCCGCCGGTCGCCGTCCAGCCGTTGGCCCCGCCCTCGACGTCGTCGCTCCACGTGGTGGCGCCGCCGCCGGTCACCGAGAAGTCGTCGGCGAACCAGCCGCGCTCCGCGAACGCCTCGTCCGTGGCGTAGCGGAGCCGGACCTGCACGGTCTGCCCGGCGTGTGCCGACAGGTCGACGTAGTCGTGCCGCCAGCCGTGCGTGTCACCGGTCAGGCCGTACTTCTTGTTGCCGAAGTCCACCATCCGGCCGTTCGGGTCGGCGTAGCCGTCGTTCGTGGTGACGAGGTTGCCGGCCGCGTCGTAGACCTTCTGCTCGGTCCAGGTGGCGCCGCCGTCGGTGGAGAGCTCGACGAAGCCGAAGTCCCAGTCGGCCTCGATGACGTAGTTGTTCCACATCCAGAACTTCGCGTCGGCCGCCGCCGGCACGGCCACCTGACGGGTGATCTTGACGTCCGCCCAGTCCTGGTCGGCGCCCGAGTACCACATGTTCGCGCCGCTGTGCGGCGTCGCCAGCGTGATCACCTTGTCCGGCAGGTCGACCTTGATGCCGTCCTCGGTGCCGCGCGGGGTCCGCGAGGTCTGGCCGAGCTGGACGGCACGCGGCTTCGAGCCGGGCGCGAAGGTCAGCGGGTCGGCCCAGCCGAGCACCCACTTGTCCCACAGGCCCATGTGCGTCGGCAGCGCCTGGAAGATCTCACCCGAGTGCGAGCCCGAGGCCATCAGGTCCCAGAAGTCGACGTCGGAGTCGGCGTTGCCGGAGGTGTCGTAGAGGTCCGGCAGGCCCAGGTCGTGGCCGAACTCGTGGGCGAAGACGCCGACGCCGGCGTCCTCCGGCTGCACGATGTAGTTCGAGACCTGGAGGTTGGTGCCGGGGATGGTGTAGCCGCCGGTGACCGTCGACGAGTGCGCCCAGACGGCGTACGTGCCCTCGGCGCCGCCGCCGCGGGACTTGCCCTGCCCGGCGTGCACCAGCACCAGGTGGTCGATCACGCCGTCCGGCTCGAAGAGGTTGCCGTCGCCGTCGCGGTCGCCCTGGTCCTCGATGTCGTAGTCGGCCCACGGGAAGTTCGGGTCCGCCTGCGCGAGGGCGCCGATCGCGTCGGTGGCGAGCCGGCCCGCGCCCTGCGGGTTGTCCGGGTGGCCGTTCATCGACTGCTGGCGGCCGGGGACCCAGTTGCCGTTCTCGTCCTGGAAGCAGCGCGAGGCCGCGTACCAGCCCTCGGAGTGCGGCACGGTGACCCACGGGCTGGCCTGCCCGTCGACCGTGTACGCGCCCTTGGACATCTCCAGGTACATGTTGTGCATCGTGCGGCCGGTCAGGTCGACGCCCCGCCTGCCGTCGGGGCCCTTCAGGTCCTTGCGGACCCGCTCGGTGATGCCCTTCTTCGAATAGAGCATCTTGTCGTAGTGGGTGGGCGAGAAGTCCGGCACCCACATCGAGTTGTTGTCCTCGTGCGGCAGGTTCGCCGGGTTCGGGATCTTGTTGTGCTTCGGCCCGTTCTGCACGGTGCCGGGGACGCAGGTCCGGTCCTCGAAGACCGTCCTGGGAACCATGACGCCGGTGAAGTCGTCGTTGGCCTGGTCGTTGAACTCCACCAGCAGGGTCAGCAGCGTGGCGGTCTGGGTGCTCGGGGCCTTCTTGATCTGCCGCGGGCTCTTGCCCGTCATGATCGACTTGGCCTCGTGCCTGGCGAGCTGCTCGGCCGCGACCGGGTTGCCGCGCGCGTGCTTGCGGTCGTAGGCGCGCGCCTCGTCGGCCGCCGGGGCGTAGACGCCGCCCTTGCCCTTGACCTCGCGACCGCTGCTGTCCGGCTGGACGGCGGGCTCCGCGTAGTTGATGTAGTGCTCGTCCGCCCCGATCGTGGCTCGGGTGGGGCCGGGCTCCGCCGCCACCGCGCCGCCCGGCACGGTCAGCGACGCCGCGGCGAGAGCGATGGCGGGCAGCGCGACGAACAGGCGTCGACGCGACCCGGACTGCGGTTTTCTGTTCATGCCGCTCCGTTTCTCGGGCATGGGAGGAGGACGCCGCGCCGGCCCGCATGACAGTGACGGCCATCGAACCGACCCGACGTGCGTGAACCTAAAACAGAAAGGCGGCGAACGACAGGGCCGACGCCCGCCTGTGACCGTTCAGCTTCTCGCGGCTCACCCGACCGACCGATGTGACAGCACGTACCCGGTCCGTCGCCCGTCAGTAAGAAACGGCGATGGGTGACGGCCCGCGCGGGACCGTCACCCATCGGGTCGTACGCCTGCCGTCAGTCCTCGTCGGACTTGCCGCCGCCCATGCCGGAGGAGATCAGGTCCATCACCGAGGAGTCCTGCAGCGTGGTGACGTCGCCGAGCGAGCGGTGCTCCGCGACGTCCCGCAGCAACCGGCGCATGATCTTGCCCGAGCGGGTCTTCGGCAGCTCCGGCACCAGCATGATCTGCCGGGGCTTGGCGATCGGGCCGAGCGTCTTCGACACGTGGTCGCGAAGGTCGGCGATCAGCTTCTCGCCGGCCTCGCCGACGATGTCAGTGGTGCCGCGCGGGATGGCGAACGCGACGATGGCCTGCCCGGTGGTCGGGTCGGTCGCGCCGACCACCGCCGCCTCGGCCACCGACGGGTGGGAGACCAGCGCGGACTCCACCTCCGTGGTGGAGATGTTGTGCCCGGACACCAGCATCACGTCGTCGACGCGACCGAGCAGCCAGATGTGCCCGTCGTCGTCCTTCTTCGCCCCGTCCCCGGCGAAGTACATGCCCTCGAACCGCGACCAGTACGTGTCGATGAACCGGTCGTCGTCGCCCCAGATGGTGCGCAGCATCGACGGCCACGGCTCACGCAGCACCAGGTAGCCGCCACCGCCGTTGGGAACCGACTGGCCCTGGTCATCGACCACGTCGGCGACGATGCCGGGCAGCGGCGTCATCGCGGAACCGGGCTTCGTCGCCGTCACGCCGGGCAGCGGCGCGATCATCATCGCCCCGGTCTCGGTCTGCCACCAGGTGTCCACGATGGGCAGCTCGCCCCCGCCGACGTGCTGCCGGTACCACATCCACGCCTCGGGGTTGATCGGCTCACCGACGCTGCCGAGCAGCCGCAGCGACGACAGGTCGTAGCCGGCGGGGATGTCCTCGCCCCACTTCATCATCGTGCGGATCAGGGTCGGTGCGGTGTAGAGGATGCTCACCTTGTATTTGTCGACGATCTCCCAGAACCGGCCCTGGTGGGGGGTGTCCGGGGTGCCCTCGTACATCACCTGGGTGGCGCCGCTGGCGAGCGGGCCGTACACGATGTAGGAATGCCCGGTCACCCAGCCGATGTCGGCGGTGCACCAGTAGACGTCGGACTCCGGCTTCAGGTCGAAGACCGCGTGCGTCGTGTACGCCGTCTGGGTCAGGTAGCCGCCGGTGGTGTGCAGGATGCCCTTCGGGCGGGCCGTCGTGCCGCTGGTGTAGAGGATGAACAGCGGGTGCTCGGCGTCGAACGGCTGCGCGGTGTGCTCGGTCGGCGCGGTCTCCACCGTCTCGTGCCACCAGCGGTCCCTGCCCGTCCAGGCGACGTCCTCGCCGGTGCGGCGCACCACCAGCACGTGCTCGATCGACGGGCAGCTCGCCACCGCCGCGTCCACGGTCGGCTTCAACGCCGACGGCTTGCCCCGGCGGTAACCGCCGTCGGCGGTGATCACCACCTTCGCGCTGGCGTCCTGGATCCGGTTGGACAGGGCGTCGGCGGAGAAACCGCCGAACACCACGCTGTGCGTGGCGCCGATCCGGGCGCAGGCCAGCATCGCGACCACCGCCTCCGGGACCATCGGCAGGTAGATCGCCACCCGGTCGCCGGCGGTGACGCCCAGGTCGGTCAGCGCGTTCGCCGCCTGACAGGTCAGCCGGTGCAGGTCGGCGTACGTGACGGTGCGGGTGTCGCCCGGCTCGCCCTCCCAGTGGATGGCCACCCGGTCGCCCAGCCCGGCTTCGACGTGCCGGTCCAGGCAGTTGTACGCCACGTTCAACTGCCCGCCGACGAACCACTTCGCGAACGGCGGCCTCGACCAGTCGAGCACCTCGTCCCACTGCCGCGCCCAGGTCAGCCGGCCCGCCTGCCGCTCCCAGAACGCCAGCCGGTCGGCGTCGGCCTCCGCGTACGCGTCGGCGGTGACGTTGGCGTTCGCGGCGAGCCCGGCCGGCGGGGGGAACTGGCGCGTCTCGTTCAGCAAGTTGGCCAATGCCTCGCTCATGCCGTGCTCCCTCGTCCCTCGGTGACCTGCGTCTCTCTAGGGCACGAGGTTAGTCCGGGCGGCCGGCACGGGCGACCGCTGGTCCCTGCGGTGCGCGCCGAGCGGCCCCGGTCGCGCGCCGGACGGCACCGACCGCGCAGGCCGGCACACCGTGGCGACGCGATCTGCCGACCGAAGGGCCCCGCCGACGCGAGCCGCGAGGTGTCGACGGTCGCTTCCGGGCGGCTCGTCGGCGGATCGCCCCGGGCAGTCGATAGCGTGACGGGGTGACCGCAGACCCGCTCGCCCCGCTGCTCGCGCTCGCCGATGTCGCCCCCGCCGCCGAGCGGGCCCGCGAGCGGTTCGACCAGGCACTCGGCCACCGCGCGCTGCGCCGGCACGGCGGCCAGGTCGCGGCCGAGGTCAGCCTCCGGTCCGCGGTGGCCAGCGCGGCCCTGGAGGGGTACGCCCGCGAGCGCGAGGCCGTGCGCGCCGGCACGGTGACCGAACCGGTGGTGCAGGGCGCGCTGCGGGTCGCCGGGGCGCTGCCCGGGCTGTCCGAGCTGTGGCCGAAGGCCCCCCGCCAGGCGCTGGCCCGGCTGCACGTGCTCGCCGCCCGCGACATCGTCGGCGAGGCCGAGCTGGGGCGGCCGGTGGCCGACCCGGTCGTCACCGCCCGGCTGGACGCCCTGGCCGGGCTCGTCGCCGGCGGCACCAGGGTCCCGCCGCTGGTGCTCGCCGCTGTCGTGCACGGCGAACTGCTGAACCTGCGCCCCTTCGCCGGCCCCTCCGGCCTGGTGGCCCGGGGCGCCGCCCGGCTGGTGCTGCTCGCCAGCGGGCTCGACCCGCGCGGCCTGCTCGCCGTGGACGTCGGCCACCAGGAGCGCGAGCCCGAGTACGTGGGCGCGGCGGGCGCGTTCGCCACCGGCACCCCGGACGGCCTGCGTTCCTGGCTGCGCCACTACATGGCGGCGGTCGAGGTCGGCGCCGACCAGCTCGGCACCATCGGCGACGAGGTCCTCGCGGCGGCCTGACCCGTCGGCCCCCCGGCATCCTGGTCCTGGCTGCCCGGCCCGTGCGGCGGCCTGGTCCGTCCGGCTCCCCGGCCTGTGCGGCGGTCTGGTCCGTCCGGCTGCCCTGCCGGGCTTCGCGGGGCGGGCGTCGGGGCGGGGCCGCCCTACCCGCGGCTCAGGCGGGCGCGGGGGCGGTGCGGGTGCGGCGGTGGCGGCCGTACCAGGCGATGCCGATGGCGACGCCGACGCCCACTCCCAGCGCCGCGGCGGCGACCGGGACCGCCGGGCGCTCCCGCAGCCGCCGGCCCAGGGGGATCGGGTGCCGGAACTCCAGCACCGGCCAGGAGTTCTCGATCGCGAGCCTGCGTAGCTGCCGGTCCGGATTGACCACCGAGGGGTGCCCCACGCACTCCAACAGCGGTCGATCGCTGTACGAGTCGGAGTAGGCGTACGAGTCGGCCAGGTCGTAGCCGCGCTCGGCGGCCAGCTCGCCGACGGCGTCGACCTTGCTCGGGCCGGCCGCGTAGAACTCGACCTCGCCGCTGTAGCGGCCGTCCACCACGCCCATCCGGGTGGCGATCACGTCGGTGACCCCGAGCAGCACGCCGATCGGCCGGACCATCTCCTCGCCGGACGCGGAGACCAGGACGACGTCCCGGCCGGCCGCCTGGTGCTCCTCGATCAGGATGGCGGCCTCGGCGTACACGTAGGGGTTGATCAGCTCGTGCAGCGTCTCCGCGACGATCTGGCGGACCTGTTCCACCGGCCAGCCCTTGCAGAGCGCGGCCAGGTAGTCCCGGGTCCTGGCCATGGTCTGCTCGTCGGTGCCGCCCAGCCGGAACATCAGCTGCGCGTACGCCGACTTGACCACGTCACGCCGGGTGATCAGGCCGTCCCGGTAGAACGGCCGACCGAACGCCAGGGCGCTCGACTTGGCGATGACGGTCTTGTCCAGATCGAAGAAAGCGGCGCTTCGGCCCACGGCGCGAAAGTCTAGCCGGATGGTCTATGGTCGGCGGGTGCCCGGGGCCCGACAACCCCTAGGAGCCACGGGCCGATCCCCTCACCCCTACACATCGTGACGAGCGTCACACTCTGTGAATCTGATTTCGCACAGAGTGGAGACGCCGCCACTCGACGTATGCAGGTCCGCTCAGGCAGACTTGTCGACGCGACGAGCGTTCACCTCTCGTTCAACAGGCAGACCCTCGGCGGTCGCACCCCCCGTGACCGCCGAGTGGGTTCGGCTCGACCCCCCCGGAGCCGGACCTCCGGCGACCCCCGTCATCCCCCCGACGGGGGTCGTCCCCTTTCTGCGCGTCCTCGCGTTGTCGACGTCCCCTCAGCGGAAGTCCGCCGCGTGATCTGCCGCCCACTCCCGGAAGGATCTGGCCGGGGTGCCCGTGATGCGCTGCACCTCATCGTTGACCGGCTCCGGACTGTCGATCATCTTCGCCTGCGCCGGCAACACGGCCTCCACCAGCTCCGCCGGGTAGCCCGCGGCCGTCATCTGCTCGATGGCCTCGTCCAGCGCGATCTCCTCGAACCGCACCGGCCGCCCGATCGCCTCGCTGATCAGCGCCACCTGCCGCTCCTGGGTGATCAGTTCGGGGCCGGTGATCAGCGGGCGGGCGCCGAGCAGGTCGTCGGTCGTCAGTGCCCGTACGGCGACTGCGGCTATGTCCGCCTCATGGATCAGCGGGCGGGCCAGCCTGGCCAGCGGCGCCCGCACCACACCGGTGGTGCGGATGTCCTCCGCCCAGCCCAGCGTGTTGCTCGCGAACCCGGTGGGCCGCAGCGCCGACCACTCCAAGCCCGATGCCTCGGTCAGCCGCTCCAGCTCCGCGTGGAAACTGGTGATCGCGTCGCCCGGCTCCTGGTCCTTGCTCCCGACCCCTTGGGATGACAGGTACACCACCCGTCGGGCGTGCTTCCCGATCGTGTCGAGCACGTCCGACGCGCCCTCGGCGCTCAGGAACGGCCAGACCAGGAAGACCGTATCGACGCCCTCCAGAGCCGTGTCCAGCGATGCGGGGGCACCGAGATCGCCGCGTACCGCCCGCACCCCCGCCGGGAAGTGCGCCTCCCGTCTCACCAGCGCCCGCACGGGCACGCCCGCCGCGTGCAGCTGGGTCACGACCGCGCCGCCCACCTTCCCCGACGCGCCGGTAACCAGGATTCTGCGCTGTGTCATCGGAGCTTCCGCTTGTCGTCGTACCATGCCCCGATCCTCGGATGTCAACCGAGGTTCAGGTCAAGCGCCGGCCGGCGCGTCCGTCGGGCGCTGTGCCAACTCCCGAAGCGGGCTCGGTACGGGCGTCACCGGCCGATCGGATCGAGCGGGCCAGCGGCGGCGGGAACCGTCCGTACCCGCCGCATAGCAGATCGACTCGCCCGGCGGGCGTTGTCCACAGGGCACCCGGTTGTCCACAGGCGCTGCCGGCGGGGCGGTGTTCGAGGGCGGTGCCCGAGCAGGGTCTCGGTCAGCAACCCCGAGCCCGACCGCTGGAGGCCTCGATGGCACCCCGTACCTCCGTCCCGCCACACCGACGCCTGCCGCTGCTCGTCACCTCGGACGGCGACCTGCTCGACGACCTGCTCCGACTCGCCGCGGCGGGCGGCGTCGAGGTGGAACTCGCCGCCGACCCCGCCGCGGCCCGCACCCGCTGGCTGCCCGCCCCGCTGGTGCTTCTCGGCGCCGACCAGGCCCAGCCCTGCCTGCGGGCGCGGCTGCCGCAGCGGCCACGGGTGGTGCTGGTCGGTCGTTGCGGCGAGCTCGACCCCGGCTGGCAGGTCGCGGAGCTGATCGGCGCGGAGCACGTGGCGACGCTGCCGGCAGCCGAGCCGTGGCTGGTCGACCGGTTCGCCGAGTGCGGGCCGGAGGGCGCCGGGGGCGGTGACGCCCGGATCGTCGCCGTGCTGGGCGGGCGCGGCGGTGCCGGGGCGAGCATCCTGGCCGGCGGGCTGGCCGTCACGGCCGCCCGGGCCCGGCTGCGCACGCTGCTCGTCGACGCCGATCCGCTCGGCGGCGGGCTCGACCTGGTGCTCGGCTGGGAGCAGTTGGAGGGGCTGCGCTGGCCGGCGCTGACCGGTGCCGACGGCCGGGTGGACCCGCCAGCGCTGGTGCGTGCCCTGCCGAGCCGGGGCGACCTGGTGGTGCTCTCGTGGGACCGGGGCGACCTGCTCGCCCTGCCCGCGCAGGCGATGGCGGCAACTGTCGACGCCGCCCGGCGGGGCCGGGATTTCGTGGTGGTGGACCTGCCCCGGCAGTTGGACGACGCGGCCGTCACCGCACTCCAGGCGGCCGACCAGGTCTACGTGGTGGTCCCGGCCGAGCTGCGGGCCACCGCCGCGGCGGCGCGGGTGGTGGCGATGGCTGCCCCGCACTGCGCCGCGATGTCGGTGATCGTGCGTGGTCCGGCTCCGGGCCGGTTGGGTGCGGCGGAGGTGGCGCGGGCCCTGGGACTGCCGCTCACCGGCACGCTTCGTCCGGAACCGGCGCTGGCCCGTGGGCTGGAGCGGGGCGAGGCCCCGGCCGCCCACGGCCGGGGACCGCTGGCCGCGCTCTGCCAGCGGCTCGTCGCGGAGCTGACCGGCACACCGGTGGCGGGTGCGGCATGACGGGGCCGTCCGAGGGCGACAGCCTGGCCGCCCGGGTGCGCCAGCGCATCGCGGCGGCGGCGGCCCCGGTCACCCCCGCCGCCATCGTGTCGGCCGTACGAGCGGAGCCCGCCGCGGCCGTCCTCGGTGACACCGCCGTGCTGCGGATGGCCGACCAGGTGCACGACGACCTGGTGGGAGCCGGTCCGCTCGCCCCGCTGCTGGCCGACCCGGAGGTCACCGACGTGCTGGTCAACGGCGTGCGGGTCTGGGTGGACCGGGGGCAGGGCCTGCACCAGGTCGCGGTGCCGCTCGGCACCGTGGACGACGTACGCCGGCTCGCGCAGCGGCTCACCGCCGCCGTGGGCCGGCGGCTCGACGACGGCTCGCCGTACGCGGACGCCCGGTTGCCCGACGGCACCCGGCTGCACGCGGTGCTGCCGCCGGTGGCGACCGACGGGCCCTACCTGTCCCTGCGGACCTTCCGGCAGCGCCCCTTCACCCTCGACGAGTTGGTGAGTCAGGGGACGATTCCCCGGCCGGTGGCGCCGGTGCTCTCCGCCGTGGTGGCGGCCCGGCTGGCATACCTGGTCACCGGCGGCACCGGCTCGGGCAAGACGACGTTGTTGAACACGCTGCTCGGGCTGGTGCCGGCCACCGAGCGGATTGTGCTGGTGGAGGACGCGGCCGAGCTACGGCCCCGGCATCCGCACGTCGTCGGGTTGCAGGCCAGGACGGCCAACGTGGAGGGCTCCGGCGCGGTACGGCTGGCCGACCTGGTGCGGCAGGCCCTGCGGATGCGGCCCGACCGGCTGGTGGTCGGCGAGTGCCGGGGCGGGGAGGTGGTCGACCTGCTGGCCGCCCTGAACACCGGCCACGACGGGGGCGCCGGCACCCTGCACGCCAACGCCCCGTCGGACGTGCCGGCGCGGCTGGAGGCCCTCGGCATGCTCGGCGGGTTGCCCCGCCCCGCGCTGCACGCACAGGTGGCCGCCGCGTTGCAGGTGCTGCTCCAGGTGCGCCGGGGCACCGATGGGCGGGTGCTGGAGTCGGTCTGCCTGCTCCTGCCGGAGGGCCCGGACCGGTTGGTCGCCGCGGTTCCCGCGTGGGTACGCGGGCACGGCCCGGACGTCGCCGCGCGGGCGCTCGCCGCACTGCTGCGGGAACGGGCCGTACCGGTGCCGCCGGTGCTGACCGAACCGTGGCCCGGGTCGGCGGGGCCGAAGTGAGCACCCCGTACGCGCTGATGACGCTGCTTGTGGCCCTGGCGGCCGTGCTGGCGGTCGGGGTGCTGCGCGGTGGCCGGATCCGGCGGGGCGTGCTGGCCGCCGGCGTTACCGGTGCGGAGGACCCGCTCGTCGAGTGGATCGCCGAGCTGCGCCGGATCCCCGGTCACGGTGCCCTGGGCCGGCCCCACCCGGGCCGGGCGGAACCGCTGGGTCCGCCGTTCGGCGACCGCGCACCCGACGAGTTCCGGGACCGGCAGAAACCGTCGGCACCGGTCGGCGACGCCGTCTCAAGTGGGCGCGGGCCGGGCGGCGCGGACGGGTGGGCGTTCCGGGACACGGCGGACCGGTCGGCCTGGCCGGCCGGCGGGCACCGTGGCGCGGCGGGGCCGGGGCGACCCGAGGGCGCAGATCCCGCTCGGCTGCGGCCCCCCTCACGGCGGGACGGCCGACGCCCCGGCGGAACGGCTGCCCCACCCCGACGCCCCGGCGCGTCGACCGGCCCGGTGCACGGGGACCGACGACCGGGGTGGACGCGCTCGGACGCGCTCGCGCGCTCGCCCAGACGCACCCTGCTGCTCGCCGCGTCGATCGGTGCCGGCGCCGGACTGCTGCTGGCCGGCCCGGTCTCGGCGGTGGCCGTCGGCACCTACGGCACGCTGGCCGCTCGTGCGCTGCTGCGACGGCACGCCGGCCGGTACGCCGTGCGGGCCCGGCGGCACCGGCTGGACCAGCTCTGCGGTCTGGCGGCGGACCTTCGGGCCGGGCTGCCGGTGCCGGTCGCCGCCGAGCGGCTCACCCCCGGGCCGCCGCGAACCGGTGGGTCCTCCGGCGACGACACGGCGGCCGACGACGAGCACGGCGGGACCGGGCGACTGGATCTACTCGCCCGCGCGGCCGTACGTCTCGCCGATCGGACGGGCGCGCCGTTGGCGGAATTGCTGGAACGGATCGAGGCGGACGCCCGGTCCAGCGACCGAGGGCTGGCTGCGGCGGACGCCCAGGCAGCCGGGGCGCGGGCCACCGCCCTGCTGCTCGCCGCCCTGCCACTCGGCGGCATCGGGCTCGGATACGGCATCGGCGTCGATCCGGTGGCGGTGCTGCTGCACACCCCCGTCGGTGGTGTGTGCGCGCTCGTCGCCGTCGCCCTCCAGGTCACGGGACTGTTCTGGGCCGAGCGGCTCGGCGCGACGCCGGGACGGGTGAACTGATGCCTCGGGCAGCGCTGGCCGCGGGCCTGGTGGTGGTGGCGGTCCTGCTCGCCGCGATGGTGGCGGCGGGCCGGCGGCCCCTGCGCCGGCTGCGTGCGCTGCGGAGGGCACCGGTCGGCGCACACCCGGCGGCCCCGACCGCTCCAGGCGGTGCCGAAGACGGCGCGACGGACGCCGGGCGGTCCCGGCGGCGGCCCGACGTCATCCGCGTCGCGGCGGGTCTGGGTGGCGTCGCGGTGGCCGTCGTCGTCGGCGGTTGGCCCGGCGCGGTGGCGGCCCCGCCGACGGCGCTGCTGCTCGACCGGCTGCTGCGCCGGATCGAGCCGCCGGCGGCGCGTAACCGGCGGTTGCGGGAGGCGGCCGATCTCCCACTGGCCGCCGACCTGCTGGCGGCGGCGATGCGGGCGGGAGCGCCGGTGGACAGGTCGATCCAGGCCGTGGCGGAGGCGCTCGACGGGCCGCTCGCCGAGCGGCTCGCCCGGGTCGGCCGGTTGCTTCGGCTCGGCGGCGGCCCCGCCGAGGCGTGGGCCCCGCTCGCGGCGGTCCCGGGGGCCGAGCGGCTGACATCCGCCGTGCTGCGCAGCGCGAACAGCGGAGCCGCGCTGGCCGGCGCGCTGACCCGGCTCGCCGACGACCTGCGCGCCGACCGGTCCACGGCCGCCGAGGCCGCCGCCCGCCGCGCCGGCGTGCTCATCGTCCTGCCGCTGGGGCTCTGTTTCCTGCCGGCCTTCATTCTCGCCGGCCTGGTGCCGGTGATCGTCGCCGTCCTCGGCGACGTGCTCTGACCAACCCTTGAGGAAAGGACAGGAACGTGCGCAAACTGCTCGCCCGCCTGCGCGGGGACGCCGGAATGAACACCGCCGAGTACGCCGTCGGCACGCTCGCCGCCGTCGCCTTCGCCGGAATCCTGCTGAAGGTGCTGACGTCGGGCAACGTGCAGTCCGCCTTGACCGCCGTCATCGACCGGGCACTCAAGTGACCCGGCGCCGGTCGGCCGGCCGTGACCGTGGTTCCTTCACAGCCGAACTGGCGGCCGGCCTGCCGGCGCTCCTGCTGCTCCTGTTCGCCGGGTTGTCGGCGGTCAACGCCGTCGGCACGAAAGCGGGCTGCCTGCACGCGGCCCGGGAGGCGGCGCTCGCCGCCTCCCGGGGCGCCGACGGGGTGCCCGCTGCCGGCGACGCGGCCCCGGTGGGTGCCGAGGTGACCGTCAACTTCGACGGTCAGCGCGTCGTCGCCACCGTTCGGGCACCCGTACGCGCGCTTGGTTCCCGGCTGCCCCGGATCGTCGTGACCGCGACGGCCGTCGCGGCCCTCGAACCCGGGGTCGCGGGCGCTGCCACACCGGTCCCGGGCGCTCCGGCGGGTGGACGGTGAGCGGGCGCCGGTGTTTCGGTGACCGGTCGCCCCGAGGCTCGGGCGGCAGCGCGGGGGAGCGTGGTGGGGCGACCGTCTGTCTGCTGGCGGTGGGGCTGGTGTTCGTCGTGGTCGGGTCGTTCGGTGCCGCCGTCGGCGCGGCCCGGGTCGCCCGGCAACAGGCCCGGGTGGCGGCGGATCTCGGCGCGCTGGCCGGCGCCGGCCGCGGGTTGTGGGGCGAGGCGGCCGCCTGCGGGCGGGCGGCCGACATCGCCGCCGCCAACGGTGGCCGGCTGCTCGCCTGTCGGCTCGACGGCCTCGATGTCCTGGTGACCGTCGAGGTTGCCGTCAACCCGCTGCCGAGGGTGGCGCGGGTGGCGACGGCCAGCGCCCGCGCCGGCCCGGTGCGTGGCTGAACCTCTGCTGTGGCCTTGTTGGCCAGGTCGCCATGCCGGGATCGGAAGCTCAGGGCCTGATCCAGCGCTGGAGGAGGACCGCGTCCCACGCTCAGTGGTCTCGGCACCCGGGTGGAACAGGTCCTCAGGCTCGCCGGGAAGCAGGCCGACGACCTCTGCGACGCGGCGCGGTGCGAACCCGAGGAGCTCGTCAACACCGCGCGGCGGGAGGCGGAGGTGATCGTGAACCGGGCGCGCGAAGAGGCGGCCCGGATCGCCGGCGCCGAGGGCGCGTAGCAAGGCGGCAAGTGGTTCAGGCCCGGGTGGGCGGCGTCCCGCTACGCCCGCGACGCCGATGCAACAGCCGGGCGGCGGTCACGTGCAGCAGGTTCAGCACGACAATGAGCGCGACCACCAACGAGGCGATCTGGCTGACAGAGAGCCCGTGCAGCGCCAGCACCAGCCAGGCACAGACCACCTGGGCCGCCACGCGCAGCAGAACCCGCTGAATTGGCCGGGCCGTGCCGTCTGCGCCGGGCTTGCGGTCGCGGTGCCGGAGCGTGCTGACCGACGCCGCGATCGCGATCAGCAGGGCGAAATCCAGCGCCCACATCGCTGCCGCACCGGGGCCAGCGTCGTCGGTCGCCGAGGGCACGGCGACTGTCGCGGCCACCAGCACGACGAGGGTCGGCGGCCAGGTCAGAAGGAAGGCCCTTACCGCTGTCGTGAACGGGTTTGGGTCCGGCAGGCTTGGCGGCGGCTGCACCTCTTGCGTGCTGCCGCCGGTCGCGTCGTCGGAGGCCCACTCCGGCTGACGAGCCGAACGCGTGTGGGGCGCCGGATCTGACATGCGGGCAGCCTAAGGTGGCGAGCGCGTTTGCGGATGAACAGTCAGTGCCTGGCGCAAGACCGTCCAGCCGTGAGGCGTTGGGTGTGGCGGACCGGGTCGGGGCGGCGGGAGCGACACCCCGACCCGGGCGGATCAGCGTCCCTGGAGGGCGTCGAGGGCGATGGCCATCGCGATCACGAGGCGGCGGTCGACCTGCGGGTGCTGGATCTCCACGACGTACCGGTCGCGCAGGCCCCACTTCTTGATGACGGAGAAGACCGGCTGGCCGCCCGCGACGAAGTCGAAGTGGTAGGGCAGCCAGGAGAGCGAGTCGACGAACCGGCGCAGCAACGCGACCGGCATGCTGCGCTCCTGGCCGGTGACCTGCGGCAGGCCGGGCTGCTCGACGTGCCAGGTGGAGCGCAGCAGGGACTGGGCGAAGTCCTTGCGGAACAGGCCGATCGGGTTGCCGGCGTGGTCGGTCACGTCGTACGTGGCGCCGAGGTCAAGACGCTGGCGGGCCTTGAACCCGAGCAACGGCTGCTGCTTCGAGTCGTCGGTGTAGAGCGTCACCTGCTCCTTGAAGGCGAGCCGCTTCTGCTGCGCGAAGGCCAGCAGCCCGGCCTCGGAGCCGTCCGGCGCGACGGCGTGGACCTCGTACTGGTTGACCATCATCCGGATCCGCTGCCGGATGTGGAACTGCTGCTGGGCCTGCAAGTTGTCGGGGTGCATGGAGGTCTCCTTCGAGGGGGTGCCGGAGTGTCGCACAGCTCGACCGCGCCGCCGACAGGCCGTGCGACTCTTCCCCGTAGGCACACGGCCCCGCCCACCATGGTCGGGGGCGCTTCCGAGCCGACACGCTACCCGCCCCCCGCCCGGTCGTGCGGACCACCGGCGGTCGGGCGCCCCTCGACGCAGCCGAGGCGCTTCCAGCCGGCGGTGGCGGTTTGCGGGCAGACCGACGACGCCGTCCCGTTCCGCTGGTCCGCGAGCCTGTCGCCACGCGCCGACCGGTTCACCGGCCCCCGTCGACGGTGGCCTTGAGCGCCCACGCGTTGAGGACCTGGTGGATGCTCCGCAGTCGCTCGTTGATCTGCTCCAGGCGTTCGGCCTGGGCCAGGCTGGCCAGCGCGCAGCCCAGGGCTATCTGTTGGTCGGGGGTGAGGCTCTCCTGGTCGATCGCGTAGAGCAGGTCGACGGTCTCGGCGATGGTGTCGGCCACGGCTCCTCCTTCACGGGAAGGGCGGCTGTCGGGTCGGAGCATGCATGGAAGCGCTCCCACCGATGACTTTCCCCGAAAGAAGGCCTTCTATGCCTTGTTCCCGTCGCCCGGGACGGGGCCGTCGCCCGGGACGGGGCCGTCGCCCGGGACGGGGCCGTCGCCCGGGACGGGGCCGTCGCCCGGGGCGGGGTCACCGGGCCGGGTGCCGGGATGGCGGGTCCGCGTCGGCGGGCGTGCGGGGGGCCGGTATGCCGTCGGGCAGGTTGGCGAGCACCACGTCCAGCACCCGGACCGCGTCCGGCTTGGAGAGCGGGTTGTTGCCGTTGCCGCACTTCGGGGACTGCACGCAGGACGGGCAGCCGGCCTCGCAACCGCACTCCGCGATCGCGTCCCGGGTGGCCCGCAGCCAGGCCGTCGCCGTCGAGTACGCGCGCTCGGCGAAACCCGCCCCGCCCGGGTGCCCGTCGTAGACGAAGACCGTCGGGGCCTCGGTGTCCGCGTGCACAGCCGTGGAGAGCCCGCCGATGTCCCAGCGGTCGCAGGTGGCGGTGAGCGGCAGCAGACCGATCGCGGCGTGCTCAGCGGCGTGCAGCGCGCCCGGCACGTCGGCGGGCTCCACGCCGGCGGTCGTCAGCGACTGCGGCGACAGGGTGAACCAGACCGCGACCGTACGCAGTTCCCGGGCCGGCAGGTCCAGCGGGCGGGTGTCGATGACCTCGCCGGTGGCGATGCGCCGCCGCTGGTACGACACCACCTGGCTGGTCACGTCGACCTCGCCGAGGAAGAGCCCGACGGGGCCGGCGTCGACGTACGAGCGGACCGACACCACCGACAGCGAGGTGACGTCGCGGGCGTGGGTGGACCAGTCCGGCTCCTCGGGGTGCACCAGCGCGCACCCGTCGGCCAGGTCGAGCGAGTCGACCACGTACGAGACGCCCTGGTGCAGGTAGACCGCGCCGGAGTGGAGCAGGAAGTGCGACGAGCCGCCGTCGACGGTGCCGAGCAGCCGCCCGGTCGCCGCCTCCACCACGCAGACCGGTGCGCCGCCCTCGCCGCGCAGGTCCACCTCGGGGCGTTCCCGGTGCCGCCAGTACCAGCCGGTCGGCCGGGCGCGCAGGGCCCCCGCCGCCACCAGTTGGTCCACCGCCTCCTTCGTCCCGGCGCCGAAGAGGGTCAGGTCGGCGGGGGTCAGCGGCGCCTCGACCGCCGCGCAGGCGAGCTGCGGCGCCAGCACGTACGGGTTGGCCGGGTCGAGCACGGTCGCCTCGACCGGCCGCCCGAACAGGGCCTCGGGGTGGTGCACGAGGTAGGTGTCGAGCGGGTCGTCCCGGGCGACCAGCACGGCGAGCGCCTCCTGCCCGGAGCGTCCCGCCCGGCCGGCCTGCTGCCACACGGAGGCCCGGGTGCCGGGGTAGCCGCAGATCAGCACCGCGTCGAGGCCGACCAGGTCGACGCCCAGCTCCAGCGCGTTGGTCGAGGCCAGCCCGAGCAGGTCGCCGTGCAACAGGGCGCGTTCCAGCTCGCGTCGTTCCTCGCGCAGGTAGCCGGCCCGGTAGGCGGCCACCCGGTCGCCGAGCCCCGGCGCCGCCTCGTCGAGGGCGCGGCGGGCGTTCGCGGCGACCACCTCGGCGCCGCGCCGGGAGCGTACGAAGGCGAGCGTGCGTACCCCCTCGGCGACCGTGTCGGCGAGCAGGTCGGCCGTCTCCCGCAGCGCCGAGCGGCGGACCTGGGTGAGGTCGTCCTGCGGGTCGGCGGCGGCGTCCCGCGGCAGCAGCGGTGGTTCCCAGAGCGCGAACGTGACCCCGCCGCGCGGCGAGGTGTCCTCGGTGACGGCGGTCACGGGGAGCCCGGTGAGCCGACCGGCGGTGGTCGCCGGGTCGCCGGAGGTGGCCGAGGCCAGCACGAACACCGGCGCCCCGCGCGAGCCGGGGAGCGCGGCGGAGGTGGGCCGGCCCGGTGGCCCGCTGAGTCTGCGCAGCCGGCGCAGCACGTGCGCGACGTGTGAGCCGAAGACGCCCCGGTAGGTGTGGCACTCGTCGATGACCACGTACGTGAGCCGGCGCAGGAAACCGGACCACTGGGCGTGCCCGGGCAGGATGCCGTGGTGCAGCATGTCCGGGTTGGTCAGCACGAACCGGGAGTGTTTCCGGATCCACTCCCGCTCGGCGCGCGGGGTGTCCCCGTCGTAGCAGGCGGGGCGTACGCCCTCCAGTTCCAGCGCGGCGACGGCGCGCAACTGGTCGGCGGCGAGCGCCTTCGTGGGCGCCAGGTAGAGCACGGTGGCGCGGGGGTCGGCGAGCAGGGTGGCCAGGGCGGGAAGCTGGTACGCCAGGGACTTGCCGGACGCGGTGCCGGTGGCCACCACCACGTGCCGGCCCTCGTACGCCAGGGTGGCCGCCTCTGCCTGGTGCCGCCAGGGCGTGAGCACGCCGCGGCGGGCGAACGCCGCGCGCAGTTCCGCCGGCGCCCAGTCCGGCCAGGGTGCGGGCTCGCCGGCCCGCGCCGGCACCCGCTCGACGTGGGTGACCGGGTCGGTGCCGGTGCGGGCACGCAGCCGGCCCAGCAGGTCGGCCGGTGCGCGCCCGCTGCCGACACCGCCGGACGACGGCTCCAGCTCGTCGGGGTCCGAGCGCCGCGCGGAGCTGAAGCTGTCGGGTGACGGCTTCAGGTCGTCGCGCGGCGACAGACGCGCCGAACTGAGGTCGTCGGAGGTCACGGCCTGCACTCTCGCACTGGTGTTCGGAGATGAAAAGTCGGGCCCCGGGGTAAGGGGAGGCCCTCGCCGCCGAACAGAGCCGGTATCTGGCGGGGATGGTTAGATGCCCAGGGAAGTTTACGGCTCTGGTGAGGGAGGACTGATGGAGCTGTCGCTGGCGACCCGCACCGTGGGCGAGCACACGGTGCTCGAGGTCGGCGGTGAGGTGGATGTCTACACCGCCCCCCGGCTGCGGGAGCGGCTCCTCGAGCTGATCGACGGAGGGGCCCGTCACGTCGTGGTCGACCTGGGGCGGGTGGACTTCCTCGACTCCACCGGGCTGGGTGTGCTGGTCGGCGCACTCAAGCGGCTGCGGGCGGCGGAGGGTTCCTTCGCGCTGGTCTGCGGCAAGGAGCCGCTGCTCAAGATCTTCCGGATCACCGCGCTCGACCAGGTCTTCCCGCTGTATCCCACGGTCGACGCGGCGACCGGCGCCGACCAGGCCGGCGCTGACGTCTGATGGCCACGGTCAAGCTCTCCTTCTCCCCGGCCCCGGTGCACGTGCGCACCGCGCGTCTGGTCGGCGTGGCGGTCGCCCGCCGGGCCGGGGTCCGCGAGGAGTTGCTGGACGAGGTACGGCTGGCCATCGGCGAGGCGTGCACGCGCGCGGTGGCCCTGCACCGCCAGTACGGCGTGCCCGAGCCCGTGCTCGTCGAGATGTCCGACACGGGGGCGTACGCGGTGCGGGTCGTGGACCGTGCGCCGATCGAGGCGGGTCTGGGCCTGGCCGCGCTGGACGCCAACCAGCTCGCCAACGAGTCGCTCGACGAGGACGACCTGACGACCGGCGTCGGCTTCGCGCTGCTGGCCGGTTTCGTCGAGGATCTGCAGGTCCGCCCGGTCGACGAGGGTGTCGGCACCGAGGTGCGGATGGTGTGGCCCGTGGGCCGCTGAGTGATCTCGCCCCGTCCTCGCGGCGGGGCGTCGTACGCCGTGAGAGGCCGTGTCCCGCCGGGGCGCGGCCTCTTTCCATGGACGGGTCCCTATATCAGAAATCTGCTCATAACACAGCGACGGAGATCATCTCGGCGCGGTGCCCCCTGGGTGTGACCTCCAACACTGCGGAGGGCTACAGTACGCGGGTTGTCAGCAAGTGATCGCATCCCGCAACCATCGGGAACGGTGGTTGTCGCTGGTCCGCCGGGGGTGGGACGGCGCGCGCTTGCGACTCCGCATCCAGGCGCCGGGCCGGTGCGTCTCCACCGGCCGGCGCGAGCGTTCGGTACAGGAGGACACAGATGTCCGACACCTTCGCCGCCGAGGGCGGCGGGATCTCCCTCACCGGAAACAACGTCACGTACGTCATCATCGCCGCGGTCGTCGCGCTGGTGGCACTCGCCTTCGCGGGCGCGCTGACGAAGGCCGTCCTGGCCGCCGGCAAGGGCACCAACAAAATGCAGGAGATTTCCGGCGCGGTCCAGGAGGGCGCCTCGGCCTACCTGCTCCGGCAGTTCCGGACCCTGGCGATCTTCGTGGTCATCGCCGTGGTGCTGCTCTTCCTGCTGCCGGTGCACGACACCGACGGCAACGAGCTGGCGGTGAAGCTGGGCCGCTCCGTCTTCTTCGTCATCGGCGCGCTGTTCAGCGCGTTCATCGGCGGCGCCGGCATGTGGCTGGCCACCCGGGCCAACCTGCGGGTCGCCGCCGCCGCCCGGGAGCGCGAGGGCGGCCGGGAGGCCGCCATGAAGATCGCCTTCCGCACCGGCGGCGTGGTCGGCTTCCTCACCGTCGGCCTCGGCCTCTTCGGCGCCGCGCTGGTCGTGCTCTTCTACCGGGCCGACGCGCCGACCGTGCTGGAGGGCTTCGGCTTCGGCGCCGCACTGCTCGCCATGTTCATGCGGGTCGGCGGCGGCATCTTCACCAAGGCCGCCGACGTCGGCGCCGACCTGGTCGGCAAGGTCGAGCAGGGCATCCCCGAGGACGACCCCCGCAACGCCGCCACCATCGCCGACAACGTGGGCGACAACGTCGGTGACTGCGCCGGCATGGCCGCCGACCTCTTCGAGTCGTACGCGGTGACCCTGGTCGCCGCGCTGATCCTCGGCCGTGCCGCCTTCGGCGAGCAGGGCCTGGTCTTCCCGCTGATCATCTCCACCATCGGGGTGCTCGTCGCGATCATCGGTGTCTTCATCACCCGGCTGCGCGCCTCCGACCGCAGCGGCCTGACCGCCATCAACCGGGCCTTCTACATCTCGGCGGTGCTCTCCGCGGTGCTGGTGGCGATCGCCACGTACGCGTACCTGCCGGCGACCTTCGCCGAGCTGGAGGGCGGGCTGACCGACGTCAGCGAGAACCCGCGGACGGTAGCCATCGGCGCGGTGGTCATCGGCATCGTGCTGGCGGCGGCGATCCAGGCGCTGACCGGCTACTTCACCGAGACCAACCGGCGCCCGGTGCAGGACATCGGCAAGAGTTCACAGACCGGCGCCGCCACCGTCATCCTCGCCGGCATCAGCATCGGCCTGGAGTCGGCGGTCTACTCGGCGCTGCTGATCGGTGCCGGCGTGTTCGGCGCGTTCCTGCTCGGCGGCAGCTCCATCACGCTCTCGCTGTTCGCCGTGGCGCTGGCCGGCACCGGCCTGCTCACCACCGTCGGTGTGATCGTCGCGATGGACACCTTCGGGCCGATCTCCGACAACGCCCAGGGCATCGCGGAGATGTCCGGGGACATCGACGAGCACGGCGCCCGGACGCTCACCGAGCTGGACGCGGTGGGCAACACCACCAAGGCGATCACCAAGGGCATCGCGATCGCCACGGCGGTGCTCGCCGCGACGGCGCTGTTCGGCTCGTACACCGACACGCTGAGCACCGCGTACTCCGACGCCGGGGTGGGCGACGTCGGCAACGAGATCCTCAACTCGCTGAACGTGGCGAACCCGCGCAACCTGGTCGGCCTGATCATCGGCGCGGCCGTCGTCTTCCTCTTCTCCGGCCTGGCCATCAACGCGGTCTCCCGCTCGGCGGGCGCGGTCGTGATGGAGGTACGCCGGCAGTTCCGCGAACTGCCCGGCATCATGGACGGCACCCAGCGCCCCGAGTACGGCAAGGTCGTCGACATCTGCACCCGCGACGCGCAGCGCGAGCTGGTGACCCCCGGCCTGCTCGCCATCCTCGCGCCGATCGCGGTGGGCTTCGGCCTCGGGCCGGGCGCGCTGGCCGCGTACCTGGCCGGGGCGATCGGGGCGGGCACGCTGATGGCGGTCTTCCTGTCCAACTCCGGTGGCGCCTGGGACAACGCCAAGAAGCTCGTCGAGGACGGCGCGTACGGCGGCAAGGGCTCCGAGTCGCACGCGGCGACGGTCATCGGCGACACCGTCGGCGACCCGTTCAAGGACACCGCCGGTCCGGCGATCAACCCGCTGATCAAGGTGATGAACCTGGTCTCGCTGCTGATCGCCCCGGCCGTGGTGGCCTGGAGCGTCGGCGACGAGCGGAACACGCCCCTGCGGTTGGGCATCGCCGTGGCGGCGACGCTGATCATCGTCGCGGCGGTGGTGTTCAGCAAGCGCAAGGGCGTGGCGATGTCCGACGGCGACTCCGGTTCCGGCACGGGCGCGGGCAGCCCCGGCCAGCGGCCGGAGACGGTCAGCGCCTGACGCGTCAGGTGTCCCGGTCCCCGGTCGGCCCGCACGGCTGACCGGGGACCGCCCGCGCCACCGGTGAACCTGTCCGGTGCCCGGGCTCGACGGAGGCCGTACGCTGCAACGCATGCCTATGCGCCGGGTGTCGACCGCCGGAAGGTTCGCGGTGCTCCTGGCCACGCTCGTACCCCTGGCCGCCGGATGCGGCGGTGGCCCCAGCCCCCAGGCGTGGGCGGCGTCGGTCTGCTCGGCGCTCACACCGTGGCGTGCCGAGATCAGCAAGCTGACCGGCAGCACCGGCGAGCAGATGACCGCCCGGACCACCCCGGCGCAGGCGAAGGAGAACCTGGTGCGGCTCTTCAGCGGGGCGGAGCAGGCCAGCGAGACCGCCCGGCGCAGGGTCGAGGAGGCCGGCATCCCGAAGGCCGAGCACGGCGCGGAGGTCTCCGCCGGCTTCCGCGACTCGCTGGCGAAGGTGCGCGACGCGTACGGCCGGGCGCGCGACACCGTCGACGGGCTGAGCGTCGGGCGGCCCACCGTCTTCTACGACGGCGTCCGGGCCGCCGTCGACACCCTCAACAAGGAGTACGACGCCGGCGCGCTCGACACCAGCCGGCTCAGCTCCGAGGAGTTGAAACGCGCCTTCGACGAGGTGCCGGAGTGTCGCTGAGCGATACCGGCGACCCGCCCGTCGGCGACGAGCCGCCGGTCCTCTTCCCGGCCCCCACGGACCGGGTCGGGCCGGCCGACCGGCGTTCCGCCACCACCCCGCCGGCCGACCGGCGTTCCGCCACCACCCCGCCGGCCGACCGGCGTTCCGCCACCACCCCGCCGGCCGCCCGGCGCCCCGCCACCACCCCGCCTGCGGACGCCGAGGCAGCCGCCCGGCAGCTCACCTTCTTCGCCGCCGAGGCGGCCGACCCGTCCGTCGCCGACCTCGCCGGGCTGCTGGCCGGACCGGCCGAGGCGGTGCGGATGGGTGGCACCGCCCGGCTGTCGGTCGTCGTCGACGCCGCCTGGCGGGTGCACGTGCTCGTCGTCGAGCTGGCGCAGCGCGGGGTGGCGGCCACCTGGCAGGCCACCGCCGACGGGCGGCACGCGGTGCGCACCTCGTACGCCCGCACGCTGGAGCCGCTCGCGGCGGCCTGGTCGCGCGGCCCCGACAAGCGGCCACCCGCCGGCTTCCACCTCAACGGCCGGCGGCTGCGGCTCTGGCTCGCCTCGGCGGGGGCCGCCGAGGCGTCCGGCTTCCTGCTCCGGCTGGGCGTCGCCGACGAGGCGTGCGGGGAGCCGGTCGGCCGGGCGCTCGACGCCATCGGCCTGTCCGGGGCGCTGCTCGGGCCCGGCGAGGGCGGACCCGCCTACCTGATCACCGGCCGCCGGCGGCTCGTCCGCCTGGCCGAGCTGGTCGGCGATCCGCCGACCGCCGCCCCCGCGTCCGCCTGGCCGCCGCGCACCTGACGCGCCGTGTGCCTGACCCCGTCGGGGTGCCTTGCGCGCCGCGTGCCTGGACCGTCGGGTGCCTGGCGCGCCGAGCGTTCGCTCCGGTGCGTTTCCGACCCGCCGGGTGGCTGTCCGATGCGGGACAGCAGGTGCGCAATTTCGCGGAAAGTGGCCGGCAGGGGCCCCGGCGGAAGGCCCGCCATCGTCACAGTGTCCGCCTGACGGCACACGCACGGTGTACGGTGGCGCCGTCCGGCAAGCCCGGCCACCGCCGGAAAAAGGCCGCCCCGCCGGTCGGTTTGCCGCCCGTGAAACCCGAACCGAGGGCGGCGCGTTACGTTGGACGTCCGGACCGTCGGGGGTCGGCGGGCCGAAGCGGCCCTTGCCAGGCGCCGATGGCAACGAGCAGGAGTGAGGTCGGAGAGAGACGTGCCGAGCAAAGCTGGAACCACCCGTCTGGTCATCGTCGAGTCACCGGCGAAGGCCAAGACGATCTCGGGCTACCTCGGCCCGGGGTACGTCGTGGAGGCCAGCTTCGGCCACGTCCGGGACCTCCCGCGCAACGCCGCCGACGTGCCGGCGAAGTACAAGGGCGAGCCGTGGGCCCGCCTCGGGGTCGACGTCGACAACGGCTTCCACGCCCTCTACGTGGTCTCCGCCGACCGCCGCCAGCAGATCAGCAAGCTGGTGAAGCTGGCCAAGGAGGTCGACGAGATCTTCCTGGCGACGGACGAGGACCGCGAGGGCGAGGCCATCGCCTGGCACCTGGTGGAGACGCTCAAGCCCAAGGTGCCGGTCAAGCGGATGGTCTTCCACGAGATCACCAAGCCGGCCATCCAGGCGGCGGTGGCCAACCCCCGCGAGATCGACCGGGACCTGGTCGACGCCCAGGAGGCCCGGCGCATCCTCGACCGCCTCTACGGCTACGAGGTCTCGCCGGTGCTGTGGAAGAAGGTCATGCCGAAGCTCTCGGCGGGCCGGGTGCAGTCCGTGGCGACCCGGATCGTGGTCGAGCGCGAGCGGCAGCGGATGGCCTTCCGCACGGCGGAATACTGGGACATCCTGGCGACCCTGGCCGTGGGGAACGCCGGCGAGGGCCCGCGCACCTTCAACGCCACCCTGGTCGCGCTGAACGGCGACCGGATCGCCACCGGCAAGGACTTCGAGCCGACCACCGGCCGGGTCAGGCCCGGCGCCGGCGTGGTCCACCTCGACTCCGGTGGCGCCGGGGGGCTCGCGGCCCGCCTGGCGGGGCGCCCGTTCACCGTCACCCGGGTGGAGGAGAAGCCCTACCGCCGCCGCCCGTACGCGCCGTTCATCACCTCCACCCTCCAGCAGGAGGCGGCCCGCAAGATGCGGTTCTCGTCGCAGCAGACGATGCGCACGGCGCAGCGCCTCTACGAGAACGGCTACATCACCTACATGCGTACCGACTCGGTCAACCTGTCGGAGACCGCCATCGCGGCGGCCCGCCGGCAGATCGTCGAGCTGTACGGCGAGCGCAGCGTGCCGCCGGAGCCGCGCCGCTACACCGGCAAGGTGAAGAACGCGCAGGAGGCGCACGAGGCGATCCGCCCGGCGGGCGACAACTTCCGCACCCCGGGCGAGGTGCGCGGTGAGCTGTCGACCGAGGAATACCGACTCTACGAGTTGATCTGGCGACGCACGATCGCCTCCCAGATGACCGACGCCGTCGGCTCCAGCGTCTCGGTGCGCATCCGCGCCGTCTCCTCCGCCCAGGAGGAGGCCGACTTCGGCGCGACCGGCAAGACGATCACCGACCCGGGCTTCCTGCGGGCGTACGTGGAGTCCAGCGACGACGAGAACGCCGAGGCCGAGGACGCCGAACGCCGGCTGCCCACCCTGGTCAAGGACCAGCCGCTCACCGCCGACGAGTTGGCCGCGCAGGGTCACCACACCCAGCCCCCGTCGCGCTACACGGAGGCGTCGCTGGTCAAGTCCCTGGAGGAACTGGGCATCGGCCGCCCCTCGACGTACGCGTCGATCATGCAGACCATCCAGGACCGCGGTTACGTGGTCAAGCGCGGCCAGGCGATGATCCCGACCTTCCTGGCGTTCGCGGTGATCGGCCTGATGGAGCAGCACTACCCGCGCCTGATCGACTACGACTTCACGGCCAGCATGGAGAACGAGCTGGACGAGATCGCCGGTGGCGACCACGCCGCCGTCGACTTCCTCACCGGGTTCTACTTCGGCACCGCCAACGGCGCCGGCGACCGGGACATCGCCCGCTCGGGCGGGCTCAAGAAGCTGGTCACCGAGAACCTCAGCGACATCGACGCGCGTAGCGTCAACTCGATCCCGCTCTTCACCGACGAGGAGGGCCGCGAGGTCGTCGTCCGGGTGGGCAAGTACGGGCCCTACCTGCAACGGACGCTGCCCGGCGAGCAGCCGGCCCCGAAGACCGAGGGCGAGGAGGGCGGTGGCCAGGCCGACCGGGCGCCGACCGCACCCATCCCCGAGGGGGTGGCGCCGGACGAGCTGACCCCGGAGAAGGTGCACGAGCTGTTCCTCGGCGGCGGGGGCGAGCGCAAGCTCGGCGACGACCCGTCCACCGGGGAGCCGATCCTGCTCAAGTCGGGACGCTTCGGCCCGTACGTGGCCAGCGGCGAGCGCAAGTCGTCGCTGCTGCGCTCGCAGTCGCCGGACTCGCTCACCCTCGACGACGCCCTCAAGCTGCTCACCCTGCCCCGGGTGGTCGGCGTGGCCCCCGACGGCACCGAGGTCCTCGCCGCCAACGGCCGCTTCGGCCCCTACGTCAAGCAGGGCGAGGAGTTCCGTTCGCTGGACTCCGAAGAGAAGATGTTCACCGTCACGCTGGACGAGGCGCTGGCCCTGCTGGCCACGCCGAAATCCCGCCAGCGTCGGGCCGCCGCGCCGCCGCTGCGGGAGATGGGCGTCGACCCGCTGACCGAGCTGCCGCTGGTCATCAAGGACGGCCGGTTCGGCCCGTACGTGACCGACGGCGAGACGAACGCGTCGCTGCGGCGGGCCCAGAGCCCGGAGTCGCTGACCATCGAGGAGGCCTCCGAGATGCTCGCCGAGAAGCGGGCGAAGGGGCCGGCGCCGAAGAAGAAGGCCGCCGCGAAGAAGGCGCCCGCGAAGAAGGCCACGGCGGCGAAGAAGACGACCACGGCGGCGAAGAAGACGGCTGCGGCGACCAGGTCGACGGCCGCGAAGAAGACCACCACGGCCAAGACCACCACGGCCAAGAAGGCGGCCCCGAAGAAGGCGGCCCCCAGGAAGGCCACCACCCCCGCCACCGACTGACCCCACGCCCGCCCTCCACCCACGCCGGTTGGTGGGACCCGTTCCAAGATCCCGCCGAGCGCCGGGCCGAGCCCGGGAACGGGGGAGGGGTCAGCCGAGGATTCGGGTCAGGTGGGGGGTGGTGAAGATGTGGTGCGGGTCCAGGCGGGCGCGTAGCGCCTGGAAGTCCGCGAAGCGGGGGTAGGCCGCCGCGAGTGACGCCGCGTCGCGCCAGTGCAGCTTGCCCCAGTGGGGCCGGCCGCCGAGTCCTGCGGCGACCTGCTCGAAGGCGCGGAAGTACGGCTCGTAAGGCATGCCGACGTACTGGTGGATCGCCACGTACGCGGACTCGCGCCCGTAGCCGTGGGAGAGCCAGATGTCGTCGGCGGCGGTGAAGCGCACCTCGACCGGGAAGAGCACCTTGAACGGCAGCCCGTCGACGATCCGGCGCAGTGCGTCGAGCGCCTCGCGCAGGGCGTCGCGCGGCAGCGCGTACTCCATCTCCACGAAGCGGACCCGGCGCGGGGTGCAGAAGACCTGGTCGGAGCGGCCGGTGTAGCGGCGCTCGGTGAGGGCGCGGGCGGAGACGGCGCTGATGCCCGGGGCGAGGGCCGGCACGGCGCGGCCGAGCCGGCAGGCGCCGGCGAAGACGGTGTTGGACAGGAACTCGTCGTCCAGCCAGCCGCGCCACCGGGGCAGCGGCCGGTCGTCGGCGGGCACCCGGTCGTTGGTCTTGACCTGCACCCGGTCGGTGTACGGGAACCAGTAGAACTCGGCGTGGTCGTGTCCCGCGACGAGGGCGGGCAGGTCGTCGAGTACGGCTTCCAGTGGGGCGGGCCGTTCGTGGGCGCGGAGCACGAAGGCGTCCACGCAGCGCAGGGTCACCTCGACGAGCACGCCGAGCGCGCCCAGTGACACCCGGGCGGCGGTGAAGACGTCGGGGTGCTCGTCGGCGGAGCAGCGCAGCACCTCGCCGGTGCCGGTGACGAGGGTGAGCGCCTCGACGAACGTCGACAGGCAGCCGTAGGCGGCGCCGGTGCCGTGGGTGCCGGTGGAGATCGCGCCGGCGATCGTCTGGGCGTCGATGTCGCCCAGATTGGGCAGCGCCAGGCCGTGTGTCGCGAGTAGGTCGTTGAGCGCGCGCAGGGTGGTTCCGGCCGGTACGGTGACCAGTCGGCGATCGACGTCGACGCGTACGCCGGTGTCGAGGCGGTCGAGTTCCATCCGTTGCCCGTCGGTGACCGCGACGGCGGTGAAGGAGTGGCCGCTGCCCACGGCTCTGATCCGGTCCCCGGTCGACGCGGCGGCGCGTACGGCCTCGGCGACGTCGGTGAGAGAGGTGGGACGCAGGATGGCGGTGGCGGTGGCGCGTTGGTTGCCGGCCCAGTTGGACCAGGCGGCCTGCGTCGGCGGGGCGGTACCGGCGGCCATGCGCCCTCCTCGATCTGATACGTGAAGTGTCTTCATATCAGGAACGTTGTCGCAGGTAAATACCGCAATCGAGGGTTGCTCGTTGTACCGGTAGTCACGAACCCGTGACGTGCAGATATGTTCATCCGTCGAAGGGGGGTGGCGAGTGTCCACACCAGCCGCCACAGCCGGGCCGCTGCGCCGGGTACCGGTGCAGGGTCGAAGTGTCGCGCGAGTCCAGCGAATGCTGGACGCCTGCGCCGAACTCGTCGACGAGGTGGGGTACGAGGGGCTGACCACCACCCTGCTCGCCGAGCGGGCCGAGGTGGCGATCGGGTCGGTCTACCAGTTCTTCCCGGACAAACGGGCCATCGTGCAGGCGCTGACGCTGCGCACCATGGAGTCCTACCTCCAGCGACTCGACGAGCGGTTCGCCTCGGACGACATGACCCACTGGTGGGACGGGGTCGACGCGGGCATCGACGAGTACATCACGATGCACCGCACCGTCCCGGGATTCCGTACCCTGCACTTCGGCGACGTGGTCGATCTGCATCTGCTCGACGAGCAGCGGGACAACAACGGGGTCATCGCGGAGCAGTTGGCCCGCGTGCTCGCCGAGCGTTTCGGGCTGACCGACGTCCCCGACCTCCGGTTCCACCTGGAGATCGCCGTGGAGGTGGCCGACGCGCTGATCAAGTTGGCGTTCCGCCAGCTACCCGAGGGCGACGACCGGGTGCTGGCCGAGGCCAAGGCGCTGATCCGGGAGTACCTGCACCGCCAGGTCGACGGCTCGGCCGAGGCCAACCGCCCCGGCTGACGCCGGGCCGGGCCGGCAGGTCAGAGGAAGGCGTGGCCCTCCCCCCGGTAGGTGGGCACGGTGGCCACGACCGCCTCCCCCTCGACCAGGTGCAGCTCGTTGACGTGTTCGCAGAGCTCACCGGCCTTGGCGTGGCGGAACCAGACCCGGTCGCCGACCCGCAGCTTGTCCGCCGCCGGGCCGGCCAGCGGGGTCTGCACCTCGCCGGCGCCCTCGGTGCCGATCAGCTTCAGGCCGGCCGGCAGCCACGGCCGGGGCAGCCGGCTGTCCTCGGCCGGGCCGGAGGCCACCCAGCCGCCGCCGAGCACGGTGGCCAGGCCGGGGGCCGGGCGGCGGACCACCGCGCAGGCGAAGGACGCCGCCGGGGTGGGACGCCAGGCGCGGTAGGCGTCGAACAGCGTCGGCCCGTACAGGCCCGATCCCGCGGTGACCTCGGTGACCGCGGGATCGGCGCTGGTGGCGGCCACGCTGCCGGTGCCGCCGCCGTTGACGAACTCCAGGTCGGCGTGTTCGCGTACGGCGGCCACCGCCGCGCCCCGGCGGGCCAGCAGCTCGCGGTACGACCGGCGCTGGGCCAGTCGGATCGCGGAGCCGAGCACCGCCCGCCCGGGCGGGGCGTCGCCGAGGCCGGCGATCTGCGCCTCGTAGGCCATCAGCCCGACCAGCCGGAAGCCGGCCCGGCCGGCGACTGTGGCGGCGAGCGCACCGGCCGCGCTGGCGCTGTGCAGCGGTGAGCGGCGCACCCCGACGTGCACCCGGCCGCCCAGCGGTCGCCAGGAGGCGTCCAGGTCGAGGCAGACCCGCAACTCGGCGCGGCGGCCGGGCGGGCACCCGGCGTCGACGAGGTCGAGCTGCGCGGTGCCGTCGACCATCAGCGTGACGGCCGCGGCGAGCGCCGGGTCGGCGGCGAGTTCGGCGAGCGCCGCCCGGTCGACCGTGGGGTACGCCACCAGGGCGTCGTCGGTCACGCCGGCGCGAACCAGCCAGATCGCCTCGGCCAGGGTGAAGGCCATCACGCCCCGCCAGCCGGGTCGGGCCAGCGCCCGGCCGAGCAGGTCCCGGGCGCGGACCGACTTGCTGGCGATCCGCAGCGGCTTGCCGCCGGCCCGGTCGACCAGCGCGGCGGCGTTGGCGTCGAAGGCCGCGAGGTCGACGACGGCGTACGGCGGGTCGAGGTGCGCGGTCGCCCGGTCGAGGCGATCACGAAGTTTGTCGCTTTCGATGGCCACGTGTGCACGCTAACTGTCTGGGAGGCAATGCGAAATACCCTCGCGTCTGTCCGGGCTGCGGGCGGTGGTGCCGGCGGCCTAGGCTCGGCGAACAGGAGAATGTCGCGGCGGGGCAGGTCCCCGCCGGGTCTAGAGTGTTCCACCGGGACTGCCCAGCGATGGGCCGGCACGTGGAGGTACGGCCATCGAAAGCCAGTTCAACGGCGAGTCGCCCGGCGAGTCGCCGTCCTCGTCCAAACCCGCCGGCACCGCCGACCAGCCCGGGGCCGATCCGTCCGGTTACGCGGGCATTCGATCCGTGCTGCGGATCACCCCGTTCCGCCGCCTCTGGATCGTGCTCGGCGCGGCGTCGTTCGGCGACTGGTTCGGCCTGCTCGCCACGTCGGTCTTCGCCGCCGCGCAGGTCGAGGGGAGCACCGCCAAGGGCGCAGCCTTCGGTGGCGTAATCGCCATCCGGCTGCTGCCGGCGCTGGTGCTCGGGCCGATCGCCGGCGTCTTCGCCGACCGGTTCGACAGGCGCTGGACGATGGTCATCTGCGACGTGCTGCGCTTCCTGCTCTTCGCCTCGATCCCGCTGGTCGCGCTGCTCGGCGCCCCCGGCGGCGTCGTGGTCGGCTGGGCGGCGATCGCCACCTTCCTGATCGAGTCGCTGACCCTGCTGTGGATCCCGGCCAAGGAGGCGGCGGTCCCCAACCTGATCCCGCGCGCCCGGCTGGAGGCCGCCAACCAGCTCACGCTCATCACCACGTACGGCCTCACCCCCGTCCTCGCCGCGCTGATCCTCGCCGCGCTCGACGCCGTCGTACGGGCGGCCACCGGGGGCACGACGCCGGACTGGGCCGAGCCGGCCCAACTGGCGCTCTGGTTCAACGCGTTCTCCCGGCTGGCCACCGCGCTGGTGGTGGCGTACGGCATCAAGGAGATCAGCCAGGGGCAGGCCGCCGAGCGGGGTGCCGCCGGCGAGCAGAGCATGCTGCGCCAGTTCAAGGAGGGCTGGCGCTTCATCGGCCAGACCCCGTTGGTGCGGGGCCTGGTGCTCGGCATCTTCGGCGCGTTCGCCGGCGGCGGCATCGTGATCGGCACCGCCAAGTTCTTCGCCACCTCGCTCGGCGCCGGCGACGCCGCCTTCTACCTCCTCTTCGGCGCGATCTTCGTCGGCCTCGCGCTCGGCATCGGGCTCGGCCCGCTGATCGTCAAGGACATGTCCCGGCGGCGCTGGTTCGGCATGAGCATCGTGCTGGCCAGCGCCTCGGTGATGGCCCTGGCCTTCGCCATCCACCTCTCCATGGCGATGGCCGGCGCGATCCTGGTCGGCGCGGGCGCCGGCATGGCCTTCCTCTCCGGCACCACCCTGCTCGGCGGGGAGATCGCCGACGAGGTACGCGGCCGGGTCTTCGCCGTGGTGCAGATCGGCACCCGGCTGGTGCTGATCCTCGCGATCGGCCTGAGCAGCCTGCTCGCCGGCGTCGGCGGCTCGCGCCGGCTGGAACTCGCCGACCTGGGCGTCTCGATCTCGTCCACCCGACTGCTGCTGCTCGCGGCCGGTGCCGCCGGCATCTTCGCCGGGATCAGCGCTTTCGGGCAGATGGACGACAAGAAGGGCGTGCCCGTCCTGGCCGACCTCTGGGGCTCGATCCGGGGGCGCCCGCTGATGCCGGCCGAGCCGTTCGTCTCCGCCGGCCTCTTCGTGGTCTTCGAGGGCGGCGAGGGCGCCGGCAAGTCCACCCAGCTCGCCGCGCTCGCCGAGCGGCTGCGCGGGCAGGGACGCGACGTGGTGGTGACCCGGGAGCCGGGGGCCACCGTCGTCGGCGAACGGATCCGGTCGCTGCTGCTCGGCGCGCCCGGCTCCGAGGTGCCGTCACCGCGCGCCGAGGCGCTGCTCTACGCCGCCGACCGGGCGCACCACGTGGCCACCGTCGTCCGGCCGGCGCTCGTGCGGGGCGCGGCGGTGATCAGCGACCGGTACGTCGACTCGTCCCTGGCGTACCAGGGGGCGGGGCGGACGCTCCCCGTCGACGAGGTCTCCTGGCTGTCGTCCTGGGCCACCGGCGGGCTCAAGCCCGACCTGGTGGTGCTGCTGGACGTCGACCCGGGCACCGGCCTGTCCCGGGTGGCGGCCCGCGCCGGGGCGGCGGACCACCTGGAGGCCGAGTCGGTCAGCTTCCACGAGCGGGTCCGGTACGCCTTCCTCGACCTCGCCGCCGCCGACCCGAAGCGCTACCTGGTGCTCGACGCGTCCCGCCCGGTCGAGGAGATCGCCGGGCAGGTGGCCCGCCGGGTCGAGGAGATGTTCGGCAGCCCCGGCGGCATCGTGCACCCGCGTCCCGCCCAGGGGCCTGACACCTCGGTGCAGCCGGAGTTATCCGAATCGGAGCTGGTACCGATGGAGCATCGAACCTGATGCCCGACGTCTTCGCCGACCTGGTCGGGCAGGACGAGGCGGTCGGCACGCTGCGTCGCGCCGCCGCCGCGGCGGCCGCCGTGCTGCGTGCCGCCGCCGTCCCGCCCACGACCGACGCCGTCGGGGACGGGCTCGACGCGCCCGCCGAGGAGTCCGACGACGGTCAACCGACGGCCGCCGTCAACGCGGGGGCGGGGATGACCCACGCCTGGATCTTCACCGGGCCGCCCGGGTCGGGCCGGTCGGTGGCGGCGCGGGCCTTCGCCGCCGCCCTGCAGTGCGCGTACGGCACCGGCTGTGGCGGGTGCCCCGGCTGCCACACCACGATGGGCGGCACCCACGCGGACGTCCGGATGGTGGTGCCCGACGGGCTCTCCATCGGCGTCAACGAGATGCGGGCGCTGGTACTGCGCGCCGCCAGCACCCCGGCCGGCGGGCGCTGGCAGGTGGTGGTCATCGAGGATGCGGACCGGCTCACCGAGGCGGCCGGCAACGCGCTGCTCAAGGCCATCGAGGAACCGCCCCCGCGTACGGTCTTCCTGCTCTGCGCCCCGTCCACCCACCCGGACGACATCTCGGTGACCATCCGGTCGCGCTGCCGCGTCGTACCGCTGCGGCAGCCCGCGCCGGACGCGGTGGCCGAGATGCTGGTACGCCGCGACGGCTGCGCGCCCGACCTGGCGCGGTGGGCGGCGGCGGCCGCGCAGGGGCACGTGGGGCGGGCCCGGCGGCTGGCCCGTGACCCGGAGGCGCGTAGGCGTCGGGAGGCCGTGCTCGCGGTGCCGCGCCGGCTGACCGGTGTGGGCGCCGCGTTCGACGCGGCGTCGGCCCTGATCGAGGCGGCCGAGGCGGAGGCCGACGCCGCGGTCGCGGAGACCGACGCGGCCGAGCGGTCGTCGCTGGAGACCGCGCTCGGCGCGGGCGGCACCGGGCGGGGGGCGACCGGCGCCATCCGGGGCGCCGCCGGGCAGCTCAAGGACCTGGAGAAGCGGCAGAAGTCCCGGGCCACCCGGGCGCAGCGCGACGCGCTGGACCGGGCGCTCGTCGACCTGGCGGGCTTCTACCGTGACGCGCTCACCATGGCGCTGCGCGCCCCCGTGGCGCCGGTGCACACCGACACCGCAGCGCTGGCCGGGGCGGGCGCGCAGAAGTGGGACGCCGAGGGTTCGCTGCGCCGGCTGGAGGCGGTGCTGGAGTGCCGGGCGGCGATCGAGGCGAACGTCAAGCCCCGCATCGCCGTCGAGGCGATGATGCTCTCGCTCTGGAAGGGCTGAGCCCGCCGGCCGGTCCCGTCGGCCGGACCGGCCGTCCACAGGCATCGACACGTGCAATTGCTGTGCGGTACGGTCCGGTGTGCCGTGGTGACGGTGGCGGCACGCGCAGTGATTTCCTGTGTCGGGAGGAGTCCGCCGATGCCGCGGGGGGAGATCGACGAGGCCTGGATCGAGGAGGCGGTGCGGGGCTACCGCCGGATCGAGTCCCTCCAGGCCGAGTTCGACCAGGCGGTGTCGACCGTCGAGGTCACCGTCCGCTCGCCCGACGGGCTGGTCGAGGTGGTGGTCACCGCCGGCGGGCGGATCACCGACGTCCGGTTCCTCGGCCCGCTGCACGCCCGCAGTCCCCGTGACGTCGCCAGCTCGGTGCGGGCGGCGGTCACCGCGGCGGCCGACGCCGCCGAGTGGGCCCGGGAGAAGCTGCACAACGAGACCTTCGCCGCCTACCGGCCCCTGGCGGGAGCCTGAGATGGAGAGCCTGCGCGCCCTCGCCGCCCGGCTCGACGAGGCGAGCGAGACCATGACCGTCGTGGCCCGCACGGCCACCGCCGGCGACCCGGCGCAGGCCGCGTTCGGCGTCGAGGCCCCCGGCCGGCCCGGTGAGATCGGGCGGGCTCTGCACCGGCAGTGGACCACCGCCACCGGGGACCGCGCCCGGGAGGCGCACGGCGCCGCCCAGCGGCTGGCCGCCACGGCGGCGGCGCTGCGGGCCGCCGCCGACCACTACGCCGACGTCGACCGCGCCGCGCGCCACCGGCTCACCGGGGGGGCGTGATGGACGCGTTGGACCGGCTCGCCGAGCCCGGCCTCGACCTGCTCCGCCGGGTCGACACGCTGCTCGCCGCAGGCGCCCCGGAGGGCCACCGCGTCTGGCCGCTGCTGCGCCGGATGCGGGTGCTTCCCGGCGAGGCCGTCCGGCACTTCCTCGACCTGCATCCGGCACCGCTGGCCGCCGCCGGCCGCGCCACGCGCCGCCTGATGCCGGGCTACGACGACGTCTGCGCCGCGCTCACCGACCCGGTGCTCTGGTCCGGCCCGGCCGCGTCGTCGTACGGGCAGGCCCGGGCGGTGCTGCTGCGCCACCTCGACGAGGGGCCGGACAGCCTGGTCGGCCGGCTCGAGTCGACGGCCGGATACGCCGACGCGCTCGCCGACTGGGTGGAGGGCAGCCGGCTCGCGCTGGCCCGGGCCCTGGCCGACGTCGTCCGTTCCGCCGAGGCGGTGCGCGTGGTCGCCGCGATGGCCGCGCCCGGCGGCGGGCGGGGGCACGGGGAGGCCGCGGGGCCGGGCGCGACCGAGGCCGCCGAGATCGCCGCCCGGGTGCTGGCAGTGCTCAGCGTCGCGTACGACGGAGCCGAGACCCTGCTGCGACAGTGGGCGCCGAGCCTCGCCGAGTCCCGCTGGCGGGCGCCGGCGGCCGAACGCCCCCGCTACGACACCCCCACCAGGGTCGGCTGGTGAGGCACAGATGTCGATGGCTGCGTACCGTAGCCGGACGGCGACTACGGCGCCGCGCCGCGCGTCGTAGGGTGTGAGGCATGGGCATGCTCTGCGCGGTCAGCTTCCAGCGGTACGGGCGCCTCTACTACCTGGATCCGGGCGAGCTGCGCCCCCAGGTCGGCGACAAGGTGCTGGTGCCGACCGACGACGGCCCCGAGGTGGCCGAGTGCGTCTGGGCGGCCCAGTGGGTCACCGAGGAGACGGAGGGCTTCCCCCGGGTCGCCGGCCTGGCGGGCGACGAGGACCTGCGCCGCGACGAAGGGCTGCGCCGCCGCAAGGCGGAGGCCAAGGTCGCGGCGAAGCGGCTCATCCGGGAGCACGGCCTGCCGATGAAGGTGGTCGCCATCGACCACGTGCTCGTCGCCGCCGAGGGCGGCGGGGAACGGAGCACCATCTACTTCACCGCACCGCACCGGGTGGACTTCCGCGCGCTGGTCCGGGACCTCGGCGCCACCCTGCACTGCCGGGTGGAGCTGCGTCAGCTCTCCGCCCGGGACTCGGCGCGGGTGCAGGGCGGCATCGGCTCCTGCGGCCGGGACCTCTGCTGCGCCACCTTCCTCAACGACTTCGAGCCGGTCACCATCCGGATGGCGAAGGACCAGGACCTGCCGCTCAACCCGCTGCGCATCTCCGGCGCCTGCGGCCGGTTGATGTGCTGCCTCAAATACGAGCACCCGCTCTACCAGCGGTTCCAGGAGTCGGCCCCGGCGGTCGGCGCCCGGGTGTCGACGCCGGAGGGCGACGGCCGGGTGGTCGGCCACAGCGTCCCGAGGGACGCCGTCACGGTGCGGCTGGACGCCGACGGCTCCCGCTGCTCCTGCTCCCGCGCCTCGGTCTGCGCCCCCCGCCAATCCCACGACCGCCACTACAACCCCTAACCCCACCGCGCGGTTGATCATGAAGTTATTGCCAATTTCTGCCGGCGTGTCGGGCAATAACTTCATGATCAACCGGGACTGTCGTTAGGTGAGGGTCGTGGGGGGTTCGGCCAGGCGGGGGCGCAGCGGGTGTTTCGGGGTCAGCCAGGAGGAGGCGGGGGACCGGTCGGGGTTGATCTGCCAGTCACGGGCTGTCCGGTCGACGGCGATCGGGTAGATCGTCAGGGTGCCGTCGGGGTCGATGCGCAGCCGTAGGAACGACTTGGCGTCCTCGATGCCCTGGCCGGCGAAGAGCTCGTTGACATTAACCCCGAAGGCGCCGGCCACCAGCAGGTACGCGGCCACCAGCTGGCTCGCCACCAGCCCGCTCGCCGGGCCGTAGAGCACCGCCGCGGCGACGGCCGGCAGCGGCCACGGCCAGTCGTAGAAGGGCAGGGCCAGCCAGGCCCAGGTGCCGGCGGCGGCCAGCCCGATCTGGGCCAGCCCGTGGCCCACGCCGAGGATCCAGTGCCGGGCGTGCCGCTTGCCGCCGGAGCTGGGTGGCTTGGCGAAGAACCCGGCCCCGAGCATCGTGACGATCAGCATCGCCACCAGCGGCACGCTGAACAGCCGCTGATCGGTGCCCTCCGGGTTGCTGGCGACGCCGGCCATCGACAGCATCAGCAGCGTGTGCAGGGTGCCCAGCAGGGTGGCGAAGCCCGGGTTGCGCAGCGGCAGGCGGGGGAAGATCCCCCAGCCGTACCGTCGGGAACGGGCGGCGTCCGGGTAGCGGCCCGCCAACTCGTACGGGTGGGAGGCGCTGGCCCGCCGGGCGAGGGTGTCGCGCGGCGGGACCTCGATCCGTTCGGGTAGATGGTGCGTCGGGTAGAGGTACGCGCCGCCGCCCCCACAGGTGATCAACTGTCGGTCCGGGCCGGCGTAGCGGGCGTAGTGGTGCAGGTCGCCGGAGATGAGCAGCCGCACCTGCGCCCCGGTGGGCGCGACGATCGTACGGATGAAGTAGTCCACCGAGTCGTACGCCGTGGGATGGTCGACGGCCTTGACCCACGTCGGGGCCGGCACGGCCAGGATCACCCGGCTCTGCGGGCCGAGCCGCTCGGCCACCCGGTCGAAGTAGGTGAGCTGGGGATCGTCCAGGTATGAACCGGACTGGTCGTCGAGGCCCAGCAGCCACCAGCCGGCCGGCAACTCGGCCGCGAAGTACGAGCGGGACTGCCCCGTCTCCCAGCCGCCGAAGTGCCGGTCGCGGGAGCGGACGAAGAGCCGCAGGAAGGCCGTCAGCCCGTCGTACCAGTCGTGGTTGCCGGGGACCGCGAAGAGCGTGGGCCGCTCGGGCGGGGTGACCGGCAGCGCGGCCTGGTAGGGCCCCTTGCACCGGTCCTCGTACGCCTCGAAGGCCGCCGACGGGTAGACCTGGTCGCCGCCCATCACCAGGGTCTGCGCCCGGGGCAGCCGGTGGCCGTCGACCTCCAGCTCGGGCTGGGCGAGCAGGTACGCGACGGAGTAGGTGGCGTTGAAACCGTCGCCCAGGTCGGCCACGTAGTCCAACCAGAGGCCGCCGTCCGGCCCGACCTGCCGCGCGATGCCCCCGTCGAGGGAGTTCTGCAGCTCCCGCTTGTCGAGGTACGCCCCGAAGAGCATCGCCAGCAGCGTACGGATGCCCGTGCTGATCAGCAGGAACGGCGCGAGCCACGGCACGGGCTTGCGCGGGGTGAAGCCCAGTTCCCGGGGATCGAGGCTGCGTGGCCGGCGTGCCGACCGACCGCCGGCCGCCTCGCTTCCGTGCGGGCCTGCCGCGGCGCCGTCCTGCGGATCCAGGTGGGGGGCCCGATCGTCGCTCACCCGCGGCAGCGTAGTCCCGACCGGCGGCGATCGCTGTCCGGGAGTCGACGGTTCGGGGGTGGATGTCCGGTCCTCGGGGCCGGGGGGTGATCCCGTTCGGCCGCGGGGCGGGTCGTGCCGTACACTTTACGATCGTTGCCGCCTTAGCTCAGTCGGCTAGAGCGACGCACTCGTAATGCGTAGGTCGACGGTTCGATTCCGTCAGGCGGCTCAGGGTGAGGCCCTGACCAGCATCAGCGCTGGTCAGGGCCTCGTTTTCATCGATACAGTTTCGAATCGCCCCCCGAAAACCCCCACAAACGCCTACCCGCGATCAGGTTCAGCGCACCTACCAGCGGGGGTGCAGGGGCTACTTGGCCCGGCGCTTAGCCTACGATCTTGAGGCTCAGAGCCCGTCTCTGGACTTGCCCCAAGCTGTTCGAGGATGTCGGAGCTGTCCGGGGCGAGGGCGGGCTTGACGATGCAGTGCTTGTTGGTGACCTGCTCGGTGGCGTGCCCAAGCTGCGCGGCGGCGCGGGCTTGCCTCCACTGGCGGCGCACGTTCTGCGGTGACAGCCAGGTGCCGCGCCGGGAGGCGAAGATCGCGTCGTAAGGGTTGTCGGCGGCGTTGAGTTTGCGACCCATCAGCATCCCGACCGCGAACCGAGGCAGGACGACCGATCGGAAACCGGCGTCGGTCTTGGTCCTGTCGGAAGAAGCCCTTGCCCTTGAGGTCGACGGTTCGATTCCGTCAGGCGGCTCGGTGGGCGAATGACCCTGGTCGCTAAGTCTGACCAGGGTCATTCTGTTTTTTGGTCGCAGGCCACCCGGCGGCCAGAGCTGGGCGGCGTGAGTCGCCGCTTCCTCGCAACCGCGGCGGGCTCGGGTGACGGTCAGCGGCCCCGACGTCAGTCCTTGGTGCTGACCGCGCCACCCCGGACGCCGACGTGCCTCCCAGGTAGATCACGGCCCCGCCGCTGGCGATGATCCGGAGCGTTGCGGCAACCGGCGCCAATCGTCAGGCCACCGTGACAGTCACGAGCGCTTCGACCTGCCGGAAGCGTTCGTCGATATCCGCCGGGGTGTCACCGGTGATCACGACGAATCCGGGCCTGGTGGAGGAGCTCACGACCGGTGGCACCGTATCGCCCACCGCGAGGTCGAAGGAGACCTCATGCACCCATTCTTGTTCGGCGATCTCGGCGAGGCCGGTGATGGTCTCGATCTTCCCGGGCGGGACTTCCAGGAACTTGATCGCCGCGTACCTACCGAAGTGCCGCGCGGGTTCGACGGCGATTCCCAGGTGCGCCGCCACCACTTCGAGGAACATGTCTCGCCCCGTCGCGAGCCGGAACAGGTCGGTGATCCGGTCGCCGCCGGGCCGGGCGTGGCTCTCGATGACGCGTGGTCCGTCGGTCCCGAGGATGAATTCGGTGTGGGCGAGCCCGGTCCTCATCCCGATGGCGTCCAGGACATCGGCAGCGGCTTCGCGCAACTCTTTGTGCGGACCACCCGGTGCAGGGTGGACGTGTGCCGTCTCCACGAAACCGGGAGCACCGGTGGTCGACTTGCGGGTGACGCCCAGGATTTCATGCCGGCCTTCCCGGCTGATCGACTCGACGCTGAACTCGGGGCCCTCTACGAACTCCTCGGCAACCAGTCCCGTGCCGTAGTCCAGCCGGCTGGCCCCATGCTGCACGTGGTCGAGATCCGTCAGAAGGTGCACACCTTCGCTGCCCACGCCGGAGCGCGGCTTGACGATGAACGGCATGCCTAGGGCGGCGGCGGCATTCAGCAGGTCCGCTTCGTCGGCGCAGACCCGCTGCTCCACGACGGGCAGGCGCGAAGCTGCCAGCCGACGCCGGAAGAGCACCTTGTCCGTGGTGAGGCGAACCTGCTCCGGTGCTGGCCCGCTGATGCCCAAGCGCTGAGCCAGGGCGGCTGCGACGGCCACCGACGTCTCCCCGAAACCGAGCACGACCGAGGGCTCCCACTGCGCCAAGGCGGTCGTCGTGGCCTCGAATGCTGCGGGGTCGTCCCAGGGCACGTGCAGCGTCTCCGCATGAGCGTCCTGCTCGACGGTTTCGGAGCGGATGGCGACGCACCGCACCGCGAGGGCCCGAAGCGCTTCGATGACGGTCGGGCGAGGCTCGATGAGCGCAACGACGGGACGGGGATTCATGAGCGGGCCTCGGCAATCCGATCGGGCGTACCGTGGCGCTGGCCAAGGACGAACAGGGTGGTGGCGGCGGCGATCAGTGCGGCGACCCCCCACCAGTAGGTGTGAGTGAGATCGTGGGAGCCGGCCAGGGCGAACAGGGTGGATCCGAGCGCACTCCCCGACACGCTCCCCGCCGCGTCACCAAGGCTGAGCAGGCCGACGTACCGCCCGCCGCCCTGCGGTGGTGAAATCCTGCCGATGACGTCGTCCACCGAGCTGCTGTAGAAGATCTCAGCCGTGGAGAACAGGACGATGAAGACGGCCAAGACCCAGACCGAGACGCCCATCGCGAGCACCGCGAAGGCAGCGCTCATCGAGACCATTCCCAGCTTGACAAGGTATGAGGAGGAACGCCGGGAGGACAGCCCTCGGATGACCGGGTACTCGAGGGCGAGCACGATGACGGCATTGGCGACGAACAGCGCCGAGAGGACCGCCTCGGTGCCGGTGTCATGGACGATGGCCAAGGCGACCGTGGTGTTCAGCTGCGAATACCCGAACCAGAACGTGAATGCGGCGAGGAGCAGCGTGATGGTGCGCCGATCCTTCAGGAGGAGGAAGGCCGACGGCTGGGGAGCCTCGGTCACCCTGGGATCGCGGGGTAGCCGCGTCGTACGCGCGCCGGCGCGGAACGACCGACGCGACAGCAAAAGCAACACGCCAATCTGGGTTGCCATGGCGGCGAGGCATACCCATCGGAAGTCCGCCGCGAGGAGCAACGTACCGAAGGGAGGGCCCAGGATGGCCGCCCCGTTGACCGCGGCTCCCCGCAGGGCGAGGCTGCGCTGACGGATCGCGGGATCCTGCCCGATGAACTCCACCCGGATTGGCAGGGTCACCAGGCAACCACCGACGCCGATCATGGCGCACACCGTGAGCAGGCCGACGAAGCCGTCCAGCGTGGCCAGCCCGGCGAACGCAGCTACCCGCACGAGGAGGCCGCCGGTGAGCACATATTGAGTGCCGAACCGGTCGACCAGGACCCCGGCCAGGTGGCCGAGCCCTTGCTGCCCGCAGAGAAGCACCGCGACGCAAATGCCGGCCTGACCGACGCTGAGACCCGAGCGAGTCAGTGACACGGCCAGGAACGGCATGAACATGAAGGTCGTCACGCCGGTGAGGAACACGGCCACCAGCAGCGTCTTGAGCCTCAGCGGGAACACGGCCCAATCCGCGGCGAGCAGGTTACGTGCCATCGTCCACCGGAGCCCAGATCATGCGGGGCAGGAGGAACGCCTCCAGTTCCTGGAGCCGCAGCAGAGCTGACGCGTGTTCCTCGGCATGGAACACCACGCACACGACGTGATCATTCGAGTGGCGGCTCGCGGGGATCGCCTTCCCGACGGCCCGCCGGAAGGTGTACCTGTCCACCCAGTCGAAGGGCAGCTCTGCCGGCGCGTCCCGCAGGAACCCGCCCGGCGACGGCACGATCAGGGACGAATAGACCCTGCCGGCGAACTCTGGGCGCTGTGGCAGGGACAGACCGCAGGACGCCCGGAAGGAGGCGGCGACGAGATCGAAGCCGTAGGTCCGCTGGACGAGCTCCGGAATCTGCGCCCCGCCGACCCGGCAGGCGATCTCGCAGAACACCAGTCGGTCGTCCGGCGTGCGCACCACTTCCAGGTGGTAGGCCGCGGACTCCGGCGCGGGCATGACGTCGAGCAGCGCGCGAAGGAAGCCGCCCAACCGCCGGGTGATGGGTGCGTCCGGCTCGATCAGGACGTGCGCCAGCGGCGACCCGTGCAGGAACTGCAACGGTGGCAAGCTGTAGCGCGCTGCGGAGACGAACTCGATGTCGGGTGTCACCAAGGCATCGACGTGGTAGATGTCGCCCTCGACGAACTGCTCGATCTCCATTTCGTACGCCCACGCCTGCGCGGACACCGTGGTCAAGTCCTGCGGCCGTCGGAGCACCTGGATGCCGCGAGAACCGCCCTGGTCCACCGGCTTCAGGATGAGCGGGAAGCCGTACTTGTCAGCAAAGCTCTCCACGTCCGCCCGCGACGCCGCTCGTGCATACGCCGGGACCTCGACGGCGAGTCGCGCGGCATCCTTCATGGCGACTTTGTCCCGAAAAGCCAGGGCCGACGCGGCTGACTGGCCGCGGATGCCCCACTCGTCGCGCAGTTGCCCGCACCGTACGATCTCGTACTCGTTATCCGTGATCACGGCGGAGAAGGGCTGCTCGGCGTGCAGAGCGTGGGCCCGCTCCGCGCCGAGCGGCAGCTTCTCCAGGTCGTCGATCTGCTCGTAGTGGGCCAGCCCGACGACATTGGCCAGCGGCTCCTGGGAGAGCACCACGATCTGGCCGGCCAGCTCCGGAAGCATCGACGCGTAGTCGTTGTCGCCGTCGTAGTTCAGGGCGAGAACCCGGCCCGCCACGTCGCCGCCCGTCTCACGCATAGTCGTGGAAGAGCTTGTCGGTCGGCTTGGGCTCGTACAGCACATGCTCGGGCTTCCAACTGTCCAAGGTACGGGTGTAGTCGGTGGCCGCCTCGACGAGGAACTGCGCGAAGTCGGGCAGAACCGGAGGCTCGTTACTCGGGCACGTGTTCACCTCGAAGATCCGAAGCGTTCCCGTCGCCTGGTCCTCGACCACGTCGACGCCAGACATGCGCGCACCGACGGAACGGGACGCCCGGGCGGCGATCTCCATGAGCTCCGGGGTCAAGTTGCACGGAGCCATGGAGCCACCGGCGCTGAAGTTCGTGATCCACTGTCCTTCGGGCGCGTAGCGGTAGTGCGCGTAGACCGGCTCGTAGTTGAGGCAGTACACGCGGATGTCGCGGCCGGGATTGTCGACGAACGGCACGATGTAGTAGTGCTCGTCGGGTGCCAGGGATGGAGCAACCTTGGCGAGTTGCTCCATGGACTCGATCTTCTGCAAGCCGTTGCCGCCGAAACCAACGATCGGCTTCAGCACCAGCGGGAAACTCTGGCTCCGCGCCCACGTCAGCAGCGTTTCGCCGTCCCGGCCACTCAACACCCGCAGGTGCGGTACACCGGCGGCGTGCAGCATCACGCTGTTGAGGTACTTGTTCTGGCCGCAGAACAGGGTTCGCGCGGTGTTGAGGACGGGGACGCCCATACGCTCGAACGCCTCGAGTTGGTACATACCCCGGTAGAGGATGTCCTCGTAAACCCAGCCCACGACGAGGTCGGGAGAGATTTCCTCACCCTTGAAGAAGAACCGCGCGCCGTCCTCGGTGAGTTCCGTGACGAGTTCGTCTGGATGCACCCGCTCGATATCGGCGCCGCGGCGGCGCACTTCCGGGAAGAGGACGGCGTGGTCCGTCTCGTCGTAGTCGTTGCCCAGGAGAATGATGAGGGGTCGGTTCGTCACAGCTCGACTTCCTTGAGGTGCCGGTGAACAGTAGGTCCAGCGCTCGGTGAGCCCAGTTTCTCGGCCAGCTTCTCGTCGTAGTTGGCACAGTCGCGAGCGGGGTCGGCGGACAGCGGGGTTGCCTTCTGTGCACGCTCACGCCACGCTTCGAGGCTGGTCACGGTGCTGAAGGCCTTGGACTTCATCCATTCGTCGCTGAAGGCCGTGTGCAGATAGCGTTCGCCTCGGTCACTGGCGAGAAAGGCGACGCGCGAGGTGGCGGGCAGGCTCATGGCGATGTTCGTCGCCACCAGGTAGGCCGCACCCGTGGACGGTCCCGCTAGGATTCCTTCGTTGCGCGCGAGCACTCGGCAACCGACGAAGGTGTCTTCGTCCTGCACCATGTAGACCTTGTCGATCCGGCCGAGGTCGTCGAGGTTCGCCGGGGTCCAACTCAGACCGACGCCGGGCGTCAGGTAGGCATGCGGTTCTCCGCCAAAGACGGTGGAGCCAGCGATGTCGACGCCGACGACTTCCACCTCCGGCGCGACCTGCTTGACATACCGGGAGATGCCGCCCAGTTGGCCTCCGGTGCTGACCGTGCAGACGATCGCCGCCAGATTATCGCCGGCCTGACCGAGGAGTTCGGGTCCGGTCGTCAGATAGTGCGCCTCGCCGTTCTTGAGGTTGAAGCACTGGTCCGGGCGGAACGAGTTCGAGATCCCCCGGTGCAGATCATTCGCGAGAGCGATGCGTGTTTTGTGGTAAGACCCGGAGTCGTCGCGCTCATGAACCACGATGACTTCCGCGCCATATGCCTGCAGGAGCCCGAGGTTCGTCTCTGTGATCTTGGGGTCGACGACCGCGATCACCCGATAGCCCCGGTTCGCGCCGATCATGGCCAGGGCGACGCCGAAATTGCCGGAAGACGACTCGATCAGTGTCCCGCCGCGTCGGAGCGCTCCGGTTCGCTCGGCTTCCCTGACGATATGCCATGCCGAACGGTCCTTGAGGCTTCCGCCGGGGTTGACCGACTCCAGCTTGGCCACCATGCGGGCGTCACCCGGTCGTGGTGTCCGGCCCAGGAGCACGCTGGGTGTTCCGTTGATCGTCTCCACAAGATTCGTTGCGGGTGCGGGCCGCGACATCTGCGCGCCCTCCGCTTCGGGTTCCTCTCCCCGGCGGTTCGCCATGGCATGCGGAATCCTTGAGTGCAGCATTCTTTCCCCCGTACATTCGCTTCGCCCTGCGAGTGAGTTTCTGTGCCTTACTTGACCGCCGCCACGGCGGCATCGGAGCCGCCTCGCCAGACGGTGCCGGCCTCCTGGAAGCCCGCATCGCGCAGAGCCTTGAGGTGCCAGGTCACCGGCGGCGCCCACTCAGGACTGTGGCCGTCGGGATAGATTTCCTTGCGCTTTTCGGCCAGGGGTGCGAGATCCGGATCCTCGCCGACCCGTGACCACCATTCGCGCCACGACAACGCCGCGCCGGTTGCGTACCACGCTGCCCTCACCGCCTCCGCCCTGTTTTCCATCTTCTCGGAGAGTCGCGGCAGAGCAGGATCGGGCATGTAGTCCACGTTGACGAAGAGGCCGCCCGGCCGGAGGATTTCCCGGATTTCGGCGTACACCTCAGCGAGACGACCTTCGCTGAGCCAATGCAGCGCTGTGCTGCTGAGGACGGCGTCGTATTCCTGGTGCGGCAATGTGGCCCGCCATTCGCGCTCGTTGAGATCCGCCGAGACGATGGCCGCGCGTTCGCCGAGTGAAGCAGTCGCCAGGGCCAGCAGAACGGGATCGAGGTCCAGCAGAGTCACCCGAGCGTGCGGAAGCCGCGCCAGCGCCCGCAGGCTGATTGTGCCGGTGCCACCCGCCAGATCGAGTAGTCGAGGCTCCGCCGATTCCACCGCCGCCTCGACGGCGTCGAGCACTCGGGCGATGCGTTGCTCGCGGTCGGGCATAAAGGACTCTTGCTGCCGATCCCAACTGTCCTGCCAGGCGCGAGCATGATCGTTTGAAGTACTCATCGATGGCAAGCTAGATCAGGGAACGATCATAGTCAACCCCCGCTTGGAAGTCGAGGAGCTGGCTGACACCTCACTGGCTCCCGATAAATTTCGCTCATCGTTGCGCTTCCGCATGCCGGCATCGCTGTCGTTTTTCCCAGGTTTCGACGTCTCCATCAAGCCCGGTTGCGGGACAACTGGTGGTGGGCGTGTCCCCGTGGGCCGTGGTGGATTGTCCGGACCTGCCAGCAGGATCAGTTCCCCATTCACCCCTCGCCAGCCACTGTAAAGAGTCCACGTCAGTTACTGACGTGGCGACCGAAGGCTGGTATCAGCAGCTCAAGGGTTGATTCTGACCGCCAATGACAAGTAGTGGCGCCCGCCGGCCTCTACCTCGGCGGGCCGCCACCATCGACGGTACCCTCTGTCATTGTCGAAGGCCGCCCGTTTGCGGGGTGTCGACAGCGAACAGGGCCATCCGGTGGGGCCGGCTTCTCACTCGTCCCAGTCGGAGGGGCTGAGGATCTGCCGGCCGCCGCCCGCCGCGCACGCCAAGATCACAGGGTTCGAGTGCGTAGGTCGACGGTTCGATTCCGTCAGGCGGCTCAGAGTGATGCCCTGACCAGCGGAGACGCAGGTCAGGGCCTCATTTTCATTGATGAAGATTTCAGTCACCTCCCGAAAGCTCCCCCGGTTCGGACCAATTTGGCCGCTCTACGAAGAGCTGGTCGGGGCAGGCTCGCTCCGAGCGAGGACGCCAACGTCAGCGCCACGGCCGCGGCTAAGCGCATCGTCGTCGGCATGGTGCGGATCGGTGCCGCAGATGATCCATACGCCGCTTAGCGTGCTGTCGCTGCCTCCTTCACCTTGCGGTCGAGACCCAACAAGGTCACCTCCCGGGTATCACCAAACCGCACTCATAGGCGTACACGACGAGTTGAGCTCGGTCGCGTGCCGCCAGCTTGAACAGCAGCCGGCTCACGTGGGTCTTCACCGTGTTGAGGCTGACCATGAAGTGATCGGCGATTTCCGCATTCGACTGGCCCGCCGCGACTTGGACCAGCACCTCACGTTCGCGCTCGGTCAGTTCGTCGAGCCCGTCCGGCGCGGTCACCGACATGTTCCGGCCGGAGTTGCCTCGCACGAACTCCGCGACCAGCCGGGTGGTCACCCGTGGGGTCAGCAGCGCCTCTCCGCCAGCGACGATCCGGATGGCGCTGAGCAGGTCCTCCGGTGGTGTGTCCTTGAGGACGAAACCGCTCGCTCCGGCGCGCAGCGCCGCGAAGACGTGCTCGTCCTCCCCGAACGTCGTGACCATCAGTACGCGGGCGTCGATGCTGTCGTCGTCTGCGATGTGCCGGGTGGCTTCGAGGCCGTCCATGACCGGCATGCGGATATCCATGAGCAGGACGTCCGGCTGCAGCGTGCGGCACTGCCGGACCGCCGTGGCACCGTCGGCGGCCTCGCCGACGACCGTGAGCCCCGGCACGGTTTCCAGAAGCACCCGGAATCCGGCTCGTACCAGCGCTTCGTCGTCCACCACCAGAACCCGGATCGGTGCAGGCCCGCCACCGGTCTCAGCCACGGCGCCGCACCCCGCTCTGGTCAGCGTGCTCCGTGCCGTCCTTCGGCGGCAGCGGGAAAGAAACACAGACGGCAAAACCGCCGTCCGGACGCGGCCCCGCCGCCACGGTGCCCTCGTACAACGCGACACGGTTCCGCATCCCGGCCAGGCCGTGCCCGGCACCCGGCCCGGCCGGGGGCACACCGGCGATCGGAACGTCGTTGAGCACCGAGATGGTCAACCCCTGCGGCCCGCGTTCGACTTCGACGGATGTCGGCACCCGGCCTGCGTGGCGTACCACGTTCGTCAGCGCCTCCCGCACGACGCGATAGGCCGACTCTGCCACCGGTGGCGGTGCACCGGCGTCCTCGGCCAGCGCAAGCGAGATCGGATAACCGGCGCAGCGCAGATCGTCGACCAACGACCGGATGTGGGCGAGGGTCGGTCGCTCGACGGCCGGGCCGGCTGTCAGCGGATGGCCCGCGCCCACCGGCTCGCCGGGACCGTCCCGCAAGGAGTGCAGCACCGCGCGCAGCTCGTCCAGAGCGCTCCGGCTGGCGGTCTCGATCGCCGACAGGGCGACCAGCGCCTCGTCCGGCCGCTGCTTGAGCACCATCCGGGCCACACCGGACCGCACCGCGATCATGCTCAGCGTGTGCGACACGATGTCGTGGACGTCGGCCGACACCCGCACTCGTTCCTCGGCGCGGACCCGACGCTCGGCCTCCCGCGTCCGCTCTTCGGCCTCGATACGCAGCCGGCGTTCCGCCTGCCGGCGGGTACCGAATGCGTATCCGATCAACCAGGCGGGAACCGCGAGCATCAGTTGGATCGCGTTCTGTCCGGTGGCCGGATGCAACTGCATCGCGGTCACTTCGGCCACGGTGACCAGCCCGACCGCGGCCGCGGCGACTCGCAGCGACATGGCGCGCGGGAGCCGGTCGGCCACGGTCAGCACCGCAATGCCGAGCGCCGGGCCGGCGTTGCTCTGGAACACAGTGAAACCGACATCGGTCAGCGCCGCCACCACGAGGACCAGCGACACCGTGACGAGTACCGGCACCGGGGCCACCCGGCGCACTGACAACGGTACGGCCGCAGCAGCACCGAGCACCACGATCGCCGCCGTTGGGCCATGTCCGGACCCGCGGATCAGCACCGGCAGCGTTAACAGCCCGAACGATCCGAGCGCGAGAGCGATGTCGAGCAGGTCGGGCGATGGCAGATCGGTCCGGCGCAATCGCATGTGGATCACGTTAGCGAGGCGTATCGATCACGGCGTCATGCTCCAGAATGAGGAGGCGACCTCCGAGTGACGTTTCGGATCATGCGGGAGCATGACGCCCGGACCGGGAGGGCCGGCGGAGCGTAAGGGCCATGACAAACCACCGGCTGCAGTTGTCCCGTCCCGCCGTCATCACCGCGACCGTTTTCGCCCTTGCCGGACTGGTCAGCGGCGTCGTGGTGTATCTCAACCGCTCCGAACAGCTCGAACAGCAGGTGCCAGGTACCGAGGCGTGGCTTCCACATCTGGCCGTCCTCGCCGTCGTGGCAATCTGGTTCGTGGTGGCATCCCGCCGGAGCCCGCTCGGCTGGAAAGTGATATTCGCGCCGCTCGGCCGCCCGATCGCGGCCCGGGTCACGGCGACATTCCGGTCCCGCTTCGACGTTCTGAGCCCGCTGCGCTACCTGGCCGTCGCCTTCCTCGTCCTGCTCGAGGTGTACATGGCATGGCGCATCGGAGAACAGGTCTTCGCCGGGCTGGACCCCAACTTCACCCGCAACGCATGGGGCGGTCCGTCCTACCTCGGGGCGATGTTCTGCCACTACCTCGACGGCGCCCTGCTGTACCCGATCTGCCACGTCCTCCTCCGGTGGACCACCGTTCGCGTCCCTCAGGTACCCGCCGTCGGTTGATGAACCTTCCAACGAGCCAGGCCTCCCTTAATTGGAAGCCCCTTGGTTCTGTTCAGTGATGAGGGGCTCGACGTTCGATTGGCCCGGCTGCGGTGCCGGTGGGTGGACCGGTCGCCCATGCCCGCGGCGGCTGTTGTCTCGGTTTCCCGCCCGATGGCCCCCGTTTACCCCCCGAAAATCCCTGCCAAGGGTCAACTATTAGTGACAGGCGTTGATAGGTCAACGACCTCGCCTGCGCAGGTCAGCGGTAGATTTTGATGATCAATGACATACTCCGGACCGTGACATTCGGTAAGCGTAGGTTGACGGTTCGATTCCGTCAGGCGGCTCGGCACGCAAGCCCAGGTCATCGGCCTGGGCTTCGCCGTTTCCGAGGTCGCCCGCAGCGCCGCCGGTCGCCCGCAGCGCCGCCGCCTCGCCGGTCCTGGCGGTCGGATCATGCGGACGCGGGGGTCTCCTGTCGTCCGGCGCGTCGCCTGGCGGCGGTCTTGGCGATGACCAGCAGCCCGGGCAACGCCCCGAGCAGCCAGATCGCCGCCAACGGCCAGTGGATCATTGCGCCGACCACGCCGCGGACATCGGGCGTCTCCCAGACGACGTAGGACGCCTCCTCATCGGAGGAGCGGCAGGCCAGCGAGTAGGTGCCGGGGCCGGGCACGTCGAACGAGGCGACCCAGGCGTACGAGGCGGCGTCGGTGCCGTAGCCACCGGGTGCGATCGTGACCAACTCCGCCGGCTGACCGGCCACCGCGCCGCCGGTGACCCGGCAGTCAGGGTTCTGCGGCGCGAAGCCCACCGCCAGGATCGCGTACCGGCCTGCCGCTGGCAGGGCCACCATCCCCGGCCCGGTGGCTGTCGCGGCGTACGGCCCTACATCGCCGTAGCCGAGTACGTCGTAACGGCTCGTGCTGCCCTCGGCGCCCAGCTGCACAGTCGTCTGGGCGAGCAGAGCGCCCAGCACGGCGACGATCCCGCCGACGAGGTGACCGTGGCGATGGGCCAGTCGCCCGCGGCGCACCTTGCCCAGTCCGACGAGGTGGCCGACCGCCCCGCCGGCGACCGCCAGCAGGACGCCGCCGAGCAGGGTGTCCGGCCAGTCGACCGCGCCCTGTAACGGGACGACCCACCGGTAGGCGGCCAGGGTGGCCACCAGGAAGACCGCACCGATCAGCGTCGCCGCGCCGACGGCCGTGAGAAAGGCCGGAAGGGTACGCCGCTGGCCGGTGTGCCAGGTCCACCTCGCGGCCACCGTGGCGGAGAGCACGGGCAGCGCTCCCAGGACCCACCAGAGCGCCGCCGACACGTCCTGGCGTTCCTCCCAGCGGTGGGTGGCCTCGAAGAACATCAACGGGGCCGGCAGGGTCGCCGCGATCCATGCCGCCACTCCCAGCGGGCCTGGGATGGCCCGTTCCACCGCCCGCCAGGCTGCCGGTTCCATCCACCGATGATGCCTGTGTCGTCCACGGGTCTCCAGCCGCAACTCCGGCGGCGACGCCCGGGGGCCCGGGGTCCGCGTCTGGTCCGCAAATGGCGGGTGGACGGTCGGATTTCCGTCCGCCGACGACGCGCACCCGTCCGCGATGGTATTGATCAGAGCATCCGTCGACGGGTTCTTGGCCTTGATCGGAAACTGCGCCGTTCGCTGCCCGGTCCCGTAGGAGCAGGATGTCCGAAGAACCAGCGAGTGATACTTGGTCTATTTGCTGAGGTTGATGCGTATCGGGCTTGCGGGTGACTCGTGGCATTGAGGTCGAACGTTGGCTTAGCCACGTGCGGGAGGACGTAATGAAGTCTGACATGGGAGCGCAGACGCTCACCAACCTGACCAAGGGCACGTAGGGTTCGTCGGATGATCTCGGGGCGCTGATCAAGCAGTTGATCGCTGCGGCTGAGCCGTTGCAGGGAAACTTCAACGGCGCGGGGCGGGTGGCATTCGACTCGTTCAAGGCGAACGCCGACTCGATCACCGCCGCCCTCAACTCCGCACTCGGGGCGATCCTGGGGGGCCAGAGCGGAATGGACTCCGCGTTCGGTCAGGGCGACACCGAGATGGCCGACAACGCCTCGTCGACGGCGGGCACCGCCAACTTCGACGCGGCCAGGTTCTCGAGCGGCCGTTGACCCGGGAGGGAGTGACAGTCATGAGCACAGACCGACGCAGTTTCGACACGGGCACGTCACAGCAGGTCCAGGGCGACCTGGCGGGCATCGTGGCCCGGCTGGAGGCCGTGATCTCCCAGCGCGGCGCCGACGTCTCGGCCGCCATGGCGGACTTCCAGGCCGACGGCGTCTCGGACGAGTATCGGGCCGTCGAGGACCGGTGGAACCGTGCGGCTGTGTTTTCGGACGCGCTCACCGCCACGCCTCACGACTCGACCGGTCGTCACCCCGCCGGGCCGCGTTGGCGTAGCGCTCCCGGCCCGACGAGCGACACGTGCGGTCCTGCCCGCAGCGGGGCCGGCGGGACTCAGTGGCGGAGCTCGCCCTCCAGCAGCCCCATCATGATCATGTCGTGCCACCGGCCGTCACGGCGGAACGCCTCGCGGGCCCGGCCCTCCTCGACGAAGCCGACCTTCTGGTAGACGTGGATCGCGGCGGCGTTCTCGTCCGCGACCCACAGCGTGATGCGGTGCAGGCGCATCTTGTCGAATCCGTACCGGCAGATCAGGCGAGTGGCCTCGGTGCCGTAGCCGCGCCCCCAGCACTCCTTCTCGCCGATGTAGATGTCCAGCTCCGCGTCGCCCGTCTCGGGCGCCGCGTCGCCCAGCTTGACGAGGCCGATCAGTCGCTTCTCCGCCAGCGTCTCGATGCCGAAGAGGACGTGTTCGTAGGAGTTCCGCTCACGCTGCTCGTACCGGGCGGTGACCTGGGCCAGGGACTCCGGGTACCCGTCGTCGAGCCAGCGCATCACGTCGGGGTCGCTGTGCCACCGCCAGAGGGCTGCTGCGTCGTCCGGCTCCATCGGCCGTAGTCCAACGAGATTGCCAGCGAGCATGTCTGACTCCATCCACTGTCGGAGGTGTGCCAGTACCTCAGCAGAGCCGCACCGTATCCACAATCGGTTTCTTCCGCGGCCGGGGCACGGGCAGGCCGGTGACCCGGGTACGTTGCCCTCCCATGGCCCTCGTGTTCCTCGCGCTGCTGCTGTTGGCGCTTGCCTGGCCGTTGGTCGCCGTGGGCGCTGCCGTGCTCGCGAGCCTGGCGGCGCTCACCCTCAGGGACGGTCGGGCCGGGCGGCCCGGCTCGCGGACGCGGGCCGGATGGCTGCTGGCCGGCGCGGCGGCGCTGGCGTCGTCGGCCGGTTACGGCTACGGGCTCAGGACGACGACTTTCGGGGCGGTCACCGATCCCGGCGACCGGTGCGGGTTCGCGCGACCGGACCTCTACGGCTACGACCACCGCGGCCCGGAGGACGGCTCGTTGCGGATGTGGCCGCTGCGGGACACCACGTGCGGCCCGGACCTGGTGCCGGGTCTCGTCAACCCCCTGGTGGCCGGATCGGCGGCGCTGTTCGTCGCGCTCGCGGTGCTCATGATCGTGGTGCGGGCGAGGTCCCGCCGGCGGCTGCCGTCGGCGGGCCGCGAGCAGGCCGGTTGACGCAGGCGTCGCGCCCCGGGGGCCGGCGGCAGGCGTCGATGTCGGTGGTGGTCGCTACGCTCCCGCCATGACCGGGCCTGCGGGTGATGCGAGGATGCCGAGCGGCGAGGCCGAGGCGAGGTTCTGGGCCCTCGTCGAGTCGGCGTGGCAGCGGCTCGGCGACGAGCCGGCGGCACACCGGCGGGCCCTCCTGACCCGGGCCCCCGGGGCCAACGGCGGGGACGTCTACGCCATCGACGCGTGGCTCGACCGGTTCCTCGACAGTCTCCGCCAGCTCACCGCCGGCCTGTCCAGCCCGGAGCTGACCGACCTGGACAGGGTGCTCGAGCGCAAGCTGTACGACATCGACCGGGCCGACGTGCAGGCGGTGACCGACGGCTCCGACGACGGGTTCCTCTACTGCCGGGGGCACGTCGTCGCGCTCGGGCGCGAGTTCTACGAGGCGGTGCGCGCCGATCCCGCCATGGCCGTGCCCGACGGCGAGTGTGAGGGCATGTGCTACTTCTTCGCCAACCTGCACGAGGAGCGGTTCGGCGGCTGGCCGGAGACCGGCTCCGGCATCTCCCGGGAGTCCTGCACCAACCCGGCCGGCTGGAGCTTCTGAATCCCGCATCGAACGTTGGGCGGGAAGGACGACCCGCCAAGCCCGAACTCCCAGGAGGCATGCCCATGCGGCACACACCCGTCGTCGTCGCCCTGCCGATCGCCGACCGCCCGACCTCGTACCGTTTCTACTCGGCGGCGCTGGGCCTGAAAGCCCTCGGCGAGCTGGCTGAGGACGGCGTCCCCGAGCCGCTTCAGTTCGCGCTCAACGACGGCCTTCACCTCATGCTGGTGCCGACGGGCGGTTTCGGTTGGGCCATCGGGGGCCGCGAGGTGGCCCCGCGCGGGCAGAGCGAGTGCGTCCTCAACCTGCCCGCCGAGACGCCGGCCGAGGTGGACGAGGTGGTCGGGCGGGCGCGGGCGGCGGGTGCGGAGGTCGTCGTCGAGCCGGGCCAGCAGCCGTGGGGCTACACCGGCACCTTCGCCGACCCGGACGGTCACCTCTGGGCGGTGCAGGTGGCACCGCACTGAGCGGACGGCCCGGGTCGCGATGACCGGGGCCGTCCGCTGACCGGGTGGGTAGGGGAAGCGATCAGAGGTCGCGGTGCGGGTAGCCGGTCGCGGGGACGTCCTCGACGTCGGTGACCACGTGACCGGGGTCGGCCGTCGGGGCGACCGGTCGGGCGTGCGCGTCGGAGCTGTTCCTGGCGGCTGCCGCGGCTCCGGCCGCCGCACCGGCCACGGCGGTGCCCGCCACCGCGGCGCCCGCCACTGCCTTGCCGGACACGCCGGCGTTGCCACTGTCGCCGAGGGTGCCGGCGGCGTCCTCGACGCCCGGCGTGCCGACGTCGACGCCGCTGTCGACCGTGCCGCGCCAGGCTCCGGTCTCCACGCCCCGCTCCTCGATGTACGACTTGAACTTCCGCAGGTCGGATTCGGCCTGCCGCTCGATGATGTTGAGCTTGTCGCCGGCCTTCTCGAGCAGGCCCTCGGGCTCGTACTCGAGGTGCAGCCGGACCATGGTGCGGTCGGCGTCGACGGGCTGGAAATAGACGGCCCCGGCGTTGGTCACGCCCTCGGTGGCGGCCCAGGCGACCTTCTGGTCGGGCACCTGCTCCAGGACCCGGGCGTCCCACTCGCGTTGCACGCCGGCTATCTCGGCCACCCAGTGCATGCGCATGTCGTCGAGCTGGCGGACCTCACGCACGCCCCCCATGAAGCGGGGAAACTCCTCGAACTGCGTCCACTGGTTGTAGGCGGTGCTGATGGGAACCCGCACTTCGATGGACTTCTCGACCTTCGTGGTCATGGGCAATCCTCCTCGTCAGGTCGAACCGCTCTCCTCGTGTCAGAGCTGTCCTCGTCAACCAACTCCTACCCCTGACAGGGAAGCTCAACCGCCGCTCGGCCCCGTGCACCACACGGGACACCCGCTCACACACCCGCTCACACACCCGCTCAGCTCGCCTGCTCGGGGAGCCCGTGCAGGCGGCGCAGCGGCGTGCAGGCCACCCACAGCACCCCGGCGAGCGCCCCCGTCGTCGCGATCCAGAGCGCCGGCCGCACGCCGAGGGCGCTGCCGAGCGCGCCGCCGAGCAGCGCCCCGACCGGCCGGATGCCGTAGCTGACGGTGCGCCGCGCCCCCGCCGCGCGGGCCAGCAGCGCCTGCGGGGTGAGCGCGGTCTGCACCGAGCCGGTCGAGATGTCGAGCAACATCACCCCGACGGCGGAGAGGAACTCCGCGGCGAGGAGCATCCCGACGACCAGCGGTGTCGGCCCGCCGGCGAGCGGGATGAGCAGCAGTGGGGCGGGGAAGAGGACGAACCCGGCCAGCAGCGTCGGGCCGACGCCGAAGCGGCGGACCAGCCGGCCGGTGAGCGCCGCGCCGATCAGGCCACCCACGGCGCCGGCGCCCAGCACGACGCCCAGCAGGCCGGGGGCGAGGCCGAGTTGCTGCGTGGCGTAGAGCACGAAGAGCGCGACGAACATGTAGTTGAACAGGTTGACGGTGGTGGTGCCGAGCAGGATCGCGCGCATCATCGGCGTCCGCGCGATGAAGCCCAGCCCGGCGCCGAGGGCCAGCCCGCCGCCGCGGGCGGGCGCCGGCTCCGTCGGCCGGATCCGCCCCAGGAAGTACGCGGACACCAGGTACGACAGAGTGCCGGCGACCAGGGCGAACGGGGCGGTGAGCAACTGCACGAGGACGCCGCCGATGCTCTTTCCGGCCACCAGCGACAGCGACCGGCTGCCGTTGACCAGCACGTTCGCCTCGACGTAGTCGGAACGGGCCACGATGGACACGAAGAGTGGCCCCCGGGCGACCTCGAAGAGCACGGCGAGCGTGCCGACCGCGAAGGCGACCACGTAGAGCTGTGCCATTGTGAGCACGTCCAGCAGGTAGGCGGCCGGCACGGCGGTGAGCAGCAGCGCCCGGCCGAGGTCGGTGAGCATCATGAGCCGGCGCTTGTGCCGGTACCGGTCCACCCAGGCGCCGGCGAGCAGCGAGAAGAGCAGGTTCGGGGCGAGCACGGCGGCGGTCAGGTAGCCCATCTCGGCCGGCGTCGCGTCGAACACCAGCACGGCCAGCAGCGGCAGGGCCAGGGTGGAGATGTCGTCGCCGAAGAACGACACCGTCTGCGCGGACCAGTACCGGCGGAACGTCCGCTCGCGCAGCAGCCGGGGCAGCGGGCCGCGTCGGGCCGGGCCGGCAGGCGGGGCCGGGGCGGTGGTCGCCTCGCCGCTCATCGTGGGCCGTCCGTCCGGTGCGGTCGGCCGGCAGCCGACCGGGGACCCACGTCGTCGCCGACGGCTTCGGCGGCGACGGCGTTTCCGGCGGTGGTGCTGGCGGTTCCGGTGGCTGCGGCGGGCGGCGGGTCGGCGGGGACGGCCAGGCGGATGAGGCTTACCTTCCGGCTGCCGGCCGGGCGCTTCGTCGGGTCGACGATCCGGTCGTCGTACTCGGCGAGCAGGCCGTCGATGCGCGCCCTCAGCTCGGCCATCTCGTCGGCGGTGACGTACACCTGCCGGTCGCCGAACCCGGTGACCGCCCGCCAGGCCGTCGGCTCGTCGGCACGCCGGGCCAGGAAATCCTCGGCCTTGCGGACGTAGAGGGCGAGCTGGGCGGCGCCCAGTTGGTCGACGGCCGCCCGGGTCTGCGGGTCGTCCGAGGCGTCGTCCCAGGAGGTGTTGAGGGCGGTGGCCCGCCAGGGTCGCTCGCGGGCGTCGGCGCCGGGTGCCCGCTCGGCGAGCCCGTACTTGGCGAGCTGGCGGAGGTGGAACGAGCAGTTGGGTACGGTCTCGCCGAGCCGCTCGGCGGCCTGGGTGGCGGTCATCGGGCCCTGCTGGCGCAGCAGCCCGATCAGGGCCATCCGCAGCGGGTGCGCGTAGCCGCGCAGGGCCTTGGGGTCGGAGAGCTTCACCTCGGGCAGCGGCATACCCTAAAGCTATCTTTATAAAGACACCTTTAGCAATGAGGGCTGCGGGGTGGCGACCACCGGGAGGGGCCGCCAAAGGTGATCAGGACGCCATGGACGTCAACCGGTGGGTTTGACGCCCATGGCGTCCTGATCACCACGGCGACCGCGGGAGGGGCACGTGGGGTCGGGCGGGGAATGTCAGGCGTAGATGGTGGCGGCGTAGTCGGGGCCGTAGTGGCGCTCCAGCTCCGCCAGGCTCTGCGCCGGGCTCTCGACCTCCTTGATGAGCCGGGCCCGGGACGGCAGCGCGTCCGGCTGCCAGCTCTCCGGCTGCCAGAGCCGGGAGCGCAGGAACGCCTTGGCGCAGTGGTAGAAGATCTGCTCGATCTCCACCACCACGGCGAGGACCGGTCGGTGCCCCTCGACCACCAGGTCGTCGAACCACGGCGCGTCGCGGACCAGCCGGGCCCGGCCGTTGATCCGCAGCGTGTCGGTGCGCCCGGGGATCAGGAAGATCAGCCCGACGTGCGGGTTCTCCAGGATGTTGCGGTAGCCGTCGGCACGCCTGTTGCCCGGCCGCTCCGGGATCGCGATGGTCTGCTCGTCCAGCACCAGCGTGAGACCGGGCGGGTCGCCCTTCGGCGAGACGTCGCAGGTGCCGTCCGCGCCCGCCGTCGCCACCAGGCAGAACGGCGAGGCGGCCAGCCAGTCCCGGTCCCGGGCGTGCAGGACGGGCCGCTCCTTGGTCACCGCCCGTGGCATCGGGGGCCCCAGCAGCTCCCGTAACTCCTCCGGTGAGGTGATCTCCACCGTCACGTGATCCTCCCTCGCGCGTTGAACCCCGGTGGCGGCGTGCCACCCTCCGCCAGCCTACGGAGGACGACGGCACGAGGTTTGTCCCAAGAGGGCGGGGGTACCGCCTCACCCGACCGCCCGGGAAGACCGAGCAGTGGAGGCCCGATGGAGAGCCGACTCAAGGTGCTGGGCCATCCCGTCCACCCCATGCTGGTCATGTTTCCCGTCGGCCTGCTGGTCACCGCCGTCCTGTTCGACCTGGTGGACACCGTCGGCGGGCCGGACTTCCTCGGCGAGGTCGCGTACTGGAACATCACCGTCGGCCTGATCGGCGGCCTGCTGGCCGCGGCGGCCGGGACGTTCGACCTGCTGGCCATTCCGTCGGGCACCCGCGCGAAGCGGGTGGCGCTGACCCACGCCGCCGCCAACGTGGCGGTGATCCTGCTCTTCGCCGCGATCTGGGTGGTCCGGCTCAACGCCGACTCCCGCGCCGCCGGCGGCGCACTGATCGCCATCGAGGTGGTCGCGCTGGCCATCCTCGGCGTCAGCGCCTGGTTGGGCGGGGAACTCGTCGACCGGCTCGGCGTCGGCGTGGACCGCGACGCCGGCCTGGACGCGCCCAGCTCCCTGCGGCCCCCGGCGGCCACCCAGCGGGTCGGCGGCCCGGCGTGAGCGGGCGGGCCAGCGGCTCCGGCACGGCAGTGCCCCGCCGACCCTCGACGGGCCGGCATGAGCGAGCGGTCGGCAGGGATCGGCGTGGGTGACCGGTCAGCAGAGGATCGGCGTGAGCGAGCGGTCGGCAGGGGCCGGCGTGGGTGAGCGGTCAGCAGAGGATCGGCGTGAGCGAGCGGTCGGCAGGGGGCCGGCGTGAGCGCACGGGTCATGAGCGGAGGGGCGGCATGAGCGAGCAGAGCGGCGGGACCGGCCGGGGCTGGCGCGGCCGGCAGCAGGGCTGGGACCCGATGGGCGAACTCCAGTCCCTGCGTACGGAGCTGCGCCGGCTGGTCGGCGGCCGGGCCGGGCCACCGGACGTCGAACTGGCCGAGATCGCCGACGGCTGGGAGGTCGTCGTGCGGCTGCCCGGGGTTGCGCCGGAGGAGGTGGCCGTCGAGCTGGACGACCGGGAGCTCTGCGTCCGGGCCCGCTCCGAGGCCGAGGTCAACGCCGACCACGGCATCCCCGGCGGCTTCGAGACCCGGGGCTTCGAATACCGGGTCGACCTGCCGTCCCGGGTGGATCCCGACACCATCGACGCGGTCATGGACCACGGCCTGCTGCGGGTGCGGCTGCCCCGGGCCACCCGGCCCGCGCCGCGCACCATCACCGTCGGCCGCACCGGCCCCCGCCCCGCCGGCCCCGTCGGGGGTACGCCGAGCGCCGTCGACCCGGCCGCGGACCGGGAGATGCACCACCCGGACATCGCCGGCGGCGAGACCGGCCGGCCGTAGGGCCCGCGTGATCATCCCGGAACTGCTCGGGCCGGTCGCCGGGCGCGTGCCCGACGTCGCGCGGATCGCCGTGCTGCGGGCCAACGCGCTCGGCGACTTCATCTTCGTCCTGCCGGCGCTGGAGGCGTTGCGGGCCGCGTACCCGGAGGCGGAGATCGTGCTGCTCGGTGCGCCGTGGCACGCGAAGCTCTGGCGCGACCGGCCCGGCCCGGTGGACCGCGTGCTGGTGGTGCCGCCCGCGCCGGGGATCCGGCACCCGGAGCCGGGCGAGGCGGAGTCCACGCCGCACGCCTTCCTCGCCGCCGCCCGCGCGGAACGCTTCGACCTGGCGTTGCAGCTGCACGGCGGGGGCGCCAACTCCAACCCGTTCGTCGGTGCCCTCGGCGCGCGGGTCACCGCCGGGCTGCGCGCCGAGGACGCGCCGCCGCTGGACCGTTGGATCCGGTACGTCTACTACCAGCACGAGGTGATCCGCTACCTGGAGGTGGCCGGGCTGGTCGGGGCGGGCGCCACCACGATCGTGCCGGCGCTGGCCGTGACCGACGCCGACCGGGCCGAGGCGGCCGGGGTGCTCGGGCCGGCGGCGCGGCCGAGGGTGGCGCTGCATCCCGGGGCCACGGACACCCGCCGGCGCTGGCCCGCCGAACGCTTCGCCGAGGTGGCCCGCGAGCTGGTCGGCGACGGGTACGAGGTGCTGGTCACCGGCACCCCCGCCGAACGGGAGGTGGTGGACGCGGTGGTCGCCGCGGCCGGGGTGCCGGTGCGCCCCCAGGTGGGCACGCTCGGCCTCGGCGGGCTGGCCGGCTGCTACGCCGGCTGTGAGCTGGTGGTCTCCAACGACACCGGGCCGCTGCACCTGGCCGCCGCCGTGGGCACCGCGACCGTCGGCATCTACTGGGTCGGCAACCTGATCACGGTGGCGAACCCGCTGCGCGGGCGGCACCGGCCGATCAGCTCGTGGACGGTGCGCTGCCCGGTCTGCGCGGTGGACTGCACCCCCGGCATCTATCCGCACCGCCCCGGCGACGGCGAGTGCCCGCACCGGGACTCCTTCGTCACCGACGTGCCGGTGGTCGAGGTCGTGGAGGCCGCCCGGGAACTGCTCCGCCCCGAGCCCGGCGCACCCTGAGCGGCCCGGCCGCGCCGCTGCCGGGCCCAAGCCGTGAAAGGCGGCGGTCAGCGGTACCCGGTCGACAGCGCGGTGGCCGCCGCCTCAGACCCGCTGGGCCGCGTCGTCGTCGGCGAGCACGACCTCCCACGCCTCCACCTCCCGGTCCGTGACCGTGGTCGGCGACTCCAGGTGGTACGCGCCGCTGGGCAGGACGCCGGCGCCGCCGAACCGCGCCAGCACGGCGAGCTGGGCGGCGACGTCCTCGCCCTGGTGCTTCTCGTGCACCCGCCGCCAGAAGTCGAACCCGCCGGAGTCGAGCAGCTTCGCCCGGTCGTAGAGCACGCAACCGCCCACCCAGGACACCCGGTACGCGCGCCAGGCCCCGGCCGGCAGGTCGAGCCGCCGGGTGACGTGCAGCAGGTTCGCCGCCGAGTGGATCGTCGCCCGCTCCCACTCGGGGGTGCCCGGGCGGATCCGTTCCGGGGCGGGTGGGCCCGTCCACTCCTCGTAGTGCCGGTGCGTCTCCGGCCGGACGTCCTCGGCGTACGACAGCCCGTGCACCGCGTTGCCGACGAAGCCGCAGCCCAGCTCCCCGATGGCGGTGACCAGCCGGTGCAGGGTGCCCGGCTCCAGCCAGACGTCGTCGTCGAGGCAGAGCACGTACCGGGCGGCGGACGCGGCCAGCAGGTACGCCCGGTGTTCGGCCAGCCCGCGCCGGGGCAGCCGGCGGGTCAGCAGCACCGGGTGCCCCCGGTGGCGCAGCGCCCGGACCAGGGTGGCCGCCGCCGGATGCCGGTACGCGGCGTCGCCGTCGGACTGGTCGCTGACCACCACGCCGAAACCGGGAACGCCCTCCTGGGCGGCCAGCCCGGCGAGGGTGACCGCCAGCTCGGCGGGGCGGTTGCGGGTCGGGATCAGCACGTCGAGCAGCCGCCCCGCGCGGAACTGCCCGGCCGTGCCGAGGTCGAGCGGGCGGTTCACGACGGCTTGCTCGTCAGGGAGGTGTCCTCCTGGGGTTCCTGGCCGTGCGCCCGGATCCGGTCGATGATCGCCGAGGTGGACCGGTCCGGCACGTACCCGAGGGTGCGGACCTGCCCGCCGAGGCGGCGTACCAGCGGCGCCTCCGGCACCATCTCCGGCGGGTAGTCGCCGCCCTTGACGTAGACGTCGGGGCGGACGGTCTCGATCAGCCCGGCCGGGGAGTCCTCCTCGAAGACCACCACGTGGTCGACGCAGGCCAGCGCGGCGAGCAGGGCGATGCGGTCCTCGACCGGGTTCACCGGCCGGTCGGGGCCCTTCAGCCGCCGTACGCTGCCGTCGGAGTTGACCGCCACCACCAGCAGGTCGCCGAGCGCGCGGGCCTGTTGCAGGTAGCGCACGTGGCCACGGTGCAGCACGTCGAAGCAGCCGTTGGTGAAGACGATCGCGCGGCCCGCCCGGCGGTGCTCCGCGACGAGGGCGGCCAGCTCGCCGGTGCCGACGAGCGCCCGGTGCCCCGCCCCGTCGACCGGGGCGTCCAGGGCGACGAGCAGGTCCTCCCGGGTGCACACGCAGGTGCCGGTGTCCGAGACGGTGATGGTCGCGGCGAGCTGGGCCAGTTGCGCGGCGGTGGGCAGCGGCGCGTCGGCGGCCAGCGCCAGCGTCATCGCCGCCAGGTAGGCGTCGCCCGCCCCCACGGCGTGGCTGGCCGGCACCGGGGTGCTGTGGCTGCGCCGGGGCTCGCCGTCCGCCCCGCCGACCACCGCGCCGTCGGTGTCCAGGGTCACGGCCACCACGTCCGCGCCGGTGTGGGCGCGCAGCTCGGCGAGGCGGGACTCGGCCAGCACGGCCCTGTCGACCCCCTCGCCGACGGTGGCGTTGACGGTGACGCCGGTGCCGGTCACGGTGAGCCCGTCCCCGGTCATCGCCACCCGCCCCTCGCCGGGGGTCGGCTCGCCGGTCATCCCGGGCCCGGTGCCGCCGGGGGCGACGCCGACCGTGAGTTCGGAGGGGCCGTCGGCCGGATCGCCGTCCGGATGGTCGAGGTGCAGTTCGCCCCCCGGCGTCGGGCGGGTGCCGGCGGCCCGGGCCAGCAGCCGGGTCGCCTCGGCGAAGCTGGGGGTCACCACGGTCGGGGCCAGCCCCCGCCAGTCGGCCAGGTCGTGGGCGTCCAGCGCGACGGTGGCGTACCGCTGCCGGTGGGTGACCAGCCAGGCGCGTACCGGCGCGGACAGCGCACCCAGACCGTAGTCGCAGACCACCAGGGTGGGGGGTTCTCCGCCGGCGGCGCACAGCTCCTCGGTGGCGCAGTCCAGCGCCGTGAGCAGCCGGGTCACCCCGTCGTCGTCGAGCGCGTCGTCGGCGTCGCCGGAGTCCTCCCGCAGCAGGATCTGGTTGCCCGCCAGCATGCGCCGCTTCACGGGCGTGGGCCGGCCGGGCTGGTTGACCGTGCGGTCCCAGACGCCCGCCCGGTCCAGGCAGTCGTGCAGTTCGTCGCCGGCGACGTCCGCGCCGACGGGCGCCACGAGCGCCGCCCGGCCCCCGAGCGCGGCGACGTTGACGGCGGTGTTCGCCGCCCCGCCGGCCGCGGAGATCCGCCGGCGCAGGGTGAGGACGGGGGCGGGCGCCTCCCGGCAGAGCCGGTCGGACTCGGCGAACCGCCAGTCGTCGAGCATGGCGTCGCCGATCACCAGGACGGGACGCCCGAGCCAGCCCTCCACCACCGCGGCGAGCCGGCGCTGTTCCGCTGCTCCTCCTGCCATGCGTGCCGGGTCCCCCGGGGGGTCCGGGCCAAACCTGACGCCGCCCGGGCAGGGGTTCCGGGGCGGGTGACGCCGTCGGGCGGGGGTTTCGGGCACCTGCCGCCGGGAAGGGACGGAGGGTACCCCCGAGAGGAGAGACACCACGATGGCAGCGACGACACTTCAGGGCAAGCGGATCGCGTTCCTGGCCGCCGACGGCGTCGAGGAGGTCGAGTACGTCCAGCCCCGCGAGGCGGTGGAGCGGGCCGGCGCCACGGTGGAGCTGGTCTCGCTGAAGCCCGGCAGCATCCAGTCCTTCAACCACCTGGACCAGTCCAAGACGTACGACGTGGACGTGACGGCGGCCGACGCGGACGCCGGCGGCTACGACGCGTTGGTGCTGCCCGGCGGGGTGGCGAACCCGGACTTCCTGCGGACCGACGCGGACGCGGTGCGGTTCGTCAGGGCGTTCTTCGACGCCGGCAAGCCGGTCGGGGTGATCTGTCACGGCCCGTGGACGCTGATCGAGGCGGACGTGGTGCGGGGACGCCGGATGACCTCCTGGCCGAGCCTGCGCACCGACCTGACCAACGCCGGCGCGGACTGGGTCGACGAGCAGGTCGTGACGGACAACGGCCTGGTCAGCAGCCGGAAGCCGGACGACCTGCCCGCCTTCTGCGCCAAGCTCGTCGAGGAGTTCGCCGAGGGCGCCCACCCGGCGCGTTGACCGCTGACAGCAGGCGAGGGGCCGGTGCCGGGGGCACCGGCCCCTCGTTGCTTCCGCCCGTCCTTGAGCGGGTGCCCGGCCGGGCGGCTACGGACGGGTGGCCGCCGGCAGGGGGCGCGACGGCGGGGACAGGTCGGTGCGCCGCAGCGCGGCGGCGCGACCGGGCGTGCAGCCGTACTCGCGGGCGAAGGCGGAGATGAAGGCGGACGGGCTGGCGTACCCGATGCGTCGGGCGACCTCGCCGACCGGTCGGGTCTCCAGCAGCGCCAGCGACGCGCGCAGGCGTAACCTCGTGCGCCACTGCGAGTACGACATGCCGAACTCGCGGTCGAAGTCGCGTTGCAGCGTCTTGACGCTGACGTGCAGGCGTTCGGCCCATTCGGCGAGGCCGGTGGCGTCGCCGGGGTCGTGGGCCAGCGCGGTGGCGACCGCCACCGCGACGCCCGGTCCGCCGGCCGGCCGGTCGTCGGCCGGCCGGGCCAGGGGGGTGAGCCCGGCCATGATGCGGCTGCGGGCGTGGGGTGCGTCGCGTTCGTCGTACCCCCGCTCGGTGAGCGCGAGGACGAGCCGGGCCGCGTCGGCGTCGATGGTGGCGGCGCCGGCACGCAGCCCGGCCAGGGCGGTCGGCACCTCCCGCAGGCAGATGCGGTAGACGGACTGCCGGTCGGCCGCGTGCACCTCGTGGGTCACCGCCCGGTGGACCCAGAAGACCTCGTCGGGGCCGACGAAGGTGCTGTGCCGGCCGTGGCGGGCCGAGAGCAGGCCGTCGGGCGACCAGTAGAGCTGGTGCAGGAAGTCCTGCCGGTTCTCGCCGAAGGCCAGGCGGGTCACCGACCGGTACCGCAGGACGAGGATGCCGTCGGGGTGGCCGAGGCCGTAGCCGAACTCGTCGCAGCTGGCGGGATCCGCCGTGGTCGGGCCCGTCACCGTCACGCTCTGACCTCTCCCCGACATCGGTTGACCTCTCGTCGACATCCCACACCCGAAAGTAAGGCTAACCTAACCTGCGCAGCCCAGCGGGGTTGCCACCCTCTCACGCCCCTCGAAGGAACTGGTAGATGTCCGTACGACAGCACCGGCGGCTGACCGTTGCCGCAGTCCTGGCCCTCGCCGTGCTGAGCGGCTGCGGGTCGGACGGCGACGAATCAGCCGCGACGTCCGGCGGCGGCTCCGAGACCCGCGTCTTCGCCGCCGACAACGGCGAGATCCGCATCCCCGTCGACCCGAAGCGCGTCGTCGCCACCGGCTACGCGGTCCCGGTCCTCATCGAGGCCGACGCCGCACTGGTGGGGATCTCGACCTGGAAGCGCGGCCTGGCGATGATGACCGAGCAGGACCGCGTCACCTACGACCGGCTGTCCAAGGTCGCCGGCGAGTCGGCCGCCGAGACGAACTACGAGGCCATCGCCGCCGCCAAGCCGGACCTCATCGTGATCGGCGTGCCGAAGCCCGTCCTCGGCGACATCGACCTGAAGCGGCTCGAGAGCATCGCGCCCGTCGTGGCGATCGGCCCCACCGTGCCCGACGCCTGGCGCGAGCTGTCCCGCCGCCAGTCCGACGCCGCCGGTCGCACCGCCAACTTCCAGGCCGCCAAGGAGGCGTACGACAAGAAGGCGGGGGAGCTGAAGGCCAGGTACGGCACCGCGCTCGCCGGCCTCAAGTTCGGGCACCTGGGCTCCTACGGCGACATCTCGAAGGGCACCTTCCAGCGTGAGTTCGCCAAGGCGTGGGGCACGAACATCGCCCAGGACGCCGGCGTCACCTACTACGGCGAGGTCAAGGAGAAGGCCGGCGGTGGGCGCGACGTGAGCGAGTACCCCGCGCTCGAGGAACTGCCGGAGAGCTTCGGTGCGGCCGACGCCATCACCTACACGGTCCAGCCCGACGGCACCCCGGCCGAGGCGGTGAAGCAGGTGCTCGACTCCGCGCTGTGGAAGAACCTGCCCGCGGTGCAGGCGGGTCGGGTGTTCCCGCTGCGGTACACGGAGGCGGCGACGTACGAGTCGGCCCTCATGACCCTCGACTCCGTCGACAAGGCGTTCGCGCCGCTGCTCACCCGATGACCGTGGACCGGCACGACCCGGCTGCCCGGGTCGCCGCGCACCACCGTGCCGGCAGCGGCACGGCCCGGATCGGGTATCCGATCGGGGTGCGCCGCGTCCGGGTCGTCGCCCGGCGGCAGCTGACCCCGCGCATGCTGCGGCTGACCCTCGGCGGCCCGGGCCTCGACGGCTTCCACACCTACCAGGCCGACGACCACGTCAAGATCGTCTTTCCCGATCCGGACGGCACCCGGCGCGACCCTGTCCCGGGCGCGCGGGACATGCTGCGGTGGCCGCGTCCGCTGCCCACCACCCGCAAGTACACGGTGCGCCGCTACGACGCCGCCGCGCACGAGATCGACCTGGACTTCGTGCTGCACGACGGCGGCGTCGCCTCCACCTGGGCGGCGTCGGCGGCGGTCGGCGACGACGTGACGATCGCCGGCCCGCCCGGGGCGAAGGCGTTCCCCCACCACTACGACCACTACGTCTTCGCGGTCGACGAAACCGCCCTGCCGGCGGTGGGCCGGTGGCTCGAGGACGCGCCGGCCGACGTGTCGGCGCACGTGGTGGCCGAGGTCGGCGACGCCGCCGAACGGGACTACCCGCTGGCGTCGCGCGACTCGGTGGCCGTGACCTGGCTGGTCCGCGAGGGCGACCGGTCGACGCTGGCGGAGGCGGTGCGGGCGCTGCGCCTGCCCGCCGGACGGACGTTCCTCTTCGCCGCCGGCGAGGCGACCGACGTCAGGGCGCTGCGCTCCTGGCGTCCGGAGCGCGACGACGCGCTGGTCACCGGCTACTGGAAACGCGGGATCGCCGGGCTTGAAGACTGACCTGTCCCACCGGAGGACCGACCTGTCCCGCCGGGTGCCGTTTCTGCTCGGGTCCGCCGCGCTGCTCGTCGTCGCGGCGGGCGCGAGCCTGGCGGTGGGCACCCGGCCCGTCGCGCTGGTCGAGGTCTGGCGGGCCCTCACCGACTTCGCCGGCACCACCGACCACCTCGTCGTACGCGACATCCGGCTGCCCCGCACGATCGTCGGCGGCTGCGTCGGCGCCGCCCTGGGCGTGGCCGGGGTGCTGATCCAGACGCTCACCCGCAACCCGCTGGCCGAGCCGGGCATCCTCGGCGTGACCGCCGGGGCGGGCTTCGCGATCAACGTGGGTGTCCTGGCGGGCATCGCCGGATCGCAGGCCGGGCAGCTCGGGCTCGCGGTGGCCGGTGCCGCCGTCGCCGCGGTCGTGGTCCACGCCGTCGGCCGGGTCTCGCCGCTACGGCTGATCCTGGCCGGCGTCGCGCTGAGCTGGGTCCTGATGGGCGTCTCGCTCGGCCTGCGGCTCAGCTTCCCCGACGTCTTCGACCGGTACCGGTTCTGGTCGGTGGGAACGCTGGCCGGCACCGAGCAGACCCCGCTGGCCGTGCCCGTGCTGGTGACCGTGCTCGCCCTGGCCGCCGCGCTCGCCACGACCGGGCCGCTGAACGCGCTGGCCCTCGGCGAGGACGTCGCCCACACGCTCGGCGCCCGCGTGACGCGGATCCGGATCACCGTCCTGGTGCTCGTCACCGTGCTCGCCGGTGTCGCGACCGCGGTCGCCGGCCCGATCGCGTTCGTCGGCCTCATGGTGCCGCACCTGGCACGGCGGCTGGCGACCGACTCGATTCCGTGGATCATGGCGTACTCGATGCTGCTCGGGCCGATCCTGCTGATCGTCGCCGACATCGGCTCGCGGGTCCTGCTGCCCACCGGCGAGGTCCCGGTGTCGATCGTCACGGCGTTCCTGGGCGGCCCGGTGCTGATCTGGGCCGTGCGTCGTTACGGGACGGCGGCGCTGTGAGCACACTGACGCTGCGGGCGGGACCGGTCGAGGTCGAGGTCGAGCGGCGGACGGCCGTCGTGTCGTCGGTGCTGGTGGTCCTCGCGGCGGGCCTCGCCGTGCTGGGCCTCTGCCAGGGGCAGGACTGGGCCACCCCGGCGGAGGTGTTCACCGCCCTGGCCGGGGCAGACGGGTCGGCCTTCGTGATCAGGGAATGGCGGTTGCCCCGGGTCACGGCCGCGCTGGTCTTCGGCGCCGCACTGGGGCTCGCCGGGGCGATCTTCCAGAACCTGACGCGCAACGCGCTCGGCAGCCCGGACGTCATCGGCCTCGACGCGGGCGCGTACACGGGTGCGCTGGTGGCGATCACGGTGCTGAACGGCACCGCCGGGCAGCTCGCGGCGGGCTCGGTGGCGGGCGGGCTGCTGGCCGCCGCGGTCATCTACCTGCTGTCGCTGGACTCCGGGCTCAGCGGCCTGCGGCTGGTCGTCGTCGGCATCGCCGTCAACGCGATGCTCACCGCGCTCAACTCCTGGATCGTGCTGCGGGCCGAACTCGACGTGGCGATGGCCGCCACCGGATGGAGCGCCGGCTCGCTCAACGGGGTGGACTGGGCCGAGGTGCGGTTGCCGTTAGCCGTCATCGGCCTGTTCGTGCTGCTGCTCCTCGCGATCTCCCACGCCATGCACCAGGCGGCACTGGGCGACGACATGGCCCGCACCAGCGGCGTACGCCTGGGTCGGCTCCGGCTGCTGATGGTCCTGGCCGGCGTGGGCTGCACCGCCACGGTGACGGCCGTCGCCGGGCCGGTCGTGTTCATCGCCCTCGCCGCGCCCCAGATCGGCCGGCGGCTGGCGCGGGCCGCGGGGGTGCCCCTGGTGCCGGCGGCGCTGACCGGCGCGGTGCTGCTGCTGGCCGCCGACCTCGTCGCGCAACTGCTGCTGGCGCCGGTCGCGCTGCCCGTCGGGGTGGTCACCACGGCCATCGGCGGCTGCTATCTCATCTGGTTGTTGAGCATGGAGGTGAAACGACGGTGAGCAGCCGCCTGACCGCGCACGACGTGACGCTCGGCTACGGCGAGCGGGTGGTGTCGGAGCGGGTGAGCCTGGCCGTGCCGGATGGCGCCTTCACGGCGATCGTCGGGCCCAACGCGTGCGGGAAGTCGACGTTGCTGAAGTCGCTCGTCCGGCTGCTCACGCCGTCGTCCGGGGTGGTCCGTCTCGACGGGCGCGACGTCGCCGACCACCGTCCGAAGCGGTTCGCCCGCGAGGTCGGGTTCCTGCCGCAGGGACTGGTCGCGCCGGAGGACATCGTCGTGCGGCGGCTCGTCGCCCGGGGGCGCTACCCGCACCAGTCCCTGCTGGGCACGGGGTCGGCCGCCGACTCCGAGGCGGTTGGCTCGGCCATGGCGGTGGCCGGCGTGGCGGACCTGGCCGAGCGCCGGGTCGAGGAGCTGTCCGGGGGACAGCGGCAACGGGTGTGGATCGCGATGGTGCTGGCGCAGGAGACGCCGTACCTGCTGCTCGACGAGCCCACCACGTTCCTCGACATCACCCACCAGTACGAGCTGCTGGCGCTCTTCGCGAAGCTGCGCGACGAGGGCCGCACCATCGTCGCGGTGCTGCACGACATCAACCAGGCGTGCCGCTTCGCCGACCACCTGGTGGCGATGAAGGGTGGCCGGGTCGTCGCGCAGGGGCCGCCGGCCGACGTGGTGGACGCGGACCTCATGCGGGAGGTCTTCGGCCTGCCGTGCCTGGTGCTGCCGAACCCGGTCACCGGCACCCCGATGGTGGTGCCGACCGTCTGACTCCGCGAGGGCATTGACCTCAAGGGTGGTTGAGGTAGTCGGATGGGGGCATGCGCGCGATCCAGCTCCACGAGTTCGGTTCCCCCGCCAACCTGCGGCTCGACGACCTGCCCGACCTGACACCCGGCCCCGGCCAGGTGCGGATCGCCGTGTCGGCCAGCGGCGTACACCTGCTCGACACGACCCTGCGCCGGGGCGAGGCCGGCGGCCCGCTCCCGCTGCCCGACCTGCCCACCATCCCGGGCCGGGAGGTCGCCGGCGTCGTGGACGAGCTGGGTGACGGCGTGGACGGGTCGTGGCGCGGCCGGCGGGTCGTGGCGCACCTGGGCATGGTGCCGGGCGGGTACGCCGAGCAGGCGGTCGCGGCCGTCGACGCCCTGTACGCCGTACCGCCGGAGCTGACCGACGCCGAGGCGGTGGCCGCGGTCGGCACCGGCCGGACCGCCCTCGGGATCTTCGACCTGGAGCCGCCGGGGGCGGACGACGTCGTCTTCGTGCCGTCGGCCGCCGGCGGGCTCGGCTGGCTGCTCGTGCAGGCCGCGCGGACGACCGGCGCCACCGTGGTGGCCGCGGCCCGCGGGGCCGAGCGGACCGCAAAGGTGGGCGAGCTGGGCGCGGACCTCGTGGTGGACTACGGCCGCCCGGACTGGGCCGACCGGGTACGCGAGCACGCGGGCGCCCTCAGCCTGGTGTACGACGGGGTGGGCGGCGCGGTGGGCCGGGCCGCCCTGGAGCTGACGGGGCCGGGCGGCCGGTTCATGATGTTCGGCTGGTCGGCGGGCGAGGCGACCCGGTTCGACACCCGCGACGTCGTCGGGCGGGGCCTGACCGTGGGCTGGCTGGGTCAGCGGATGCGGTCCCTGCCCGGCGGCATACCGGCGCTGGCCGGCCGGTCGCTGGAGCTGGCCGGTCGGGGCTGGTGGCGGCCCCTGGTCTCGACCTACCCGCTGGCCGACGCCGCCTCGGCGCACGCCGACCTGGAGGAACGCCGGGCGCTGGGCAAGGTCGTGCTGACCGTGTCGCGCTGACGGCCCGACCGGGCGGCGACGAGAAGCACCCGGACGGCAGGCATGTTTCGGGTGGGCGGGGAAAGCGGGCGCGATGACCACGCAAGCCCCGGCGCTCGGCGGCCGGCAGCTCCGACTGCTCATGTTCGGCCTGATGACCGGCATGCTGCTGGCCGCGCTCGACCAGACCATCGTCGGCACCGCCCTGCCGACCATCGTGGGCGAGCTGGGCGGGATCAACCACTACTCGTGGGTGGTGACCGCGTACCTGCTCGCCTCCACGGCCTCGACACCGCTCTACGGCAAGATGGCCGACCTGTACGGGCGCCGCCCCGTCTTCCTCTTCTCCATCGGCATGTTCCTGCTCGGTTCGCTGCTGGCCGGCCTGTCGCAGGACATGACCCAGCTCATCGTCACCCGGGGGGTGCAGGGTCTGGGCGCCGGTGGCCTGATGACCCTCGCGTTCACCATCATCTCGGACGTGGTGTCACCTCGGGAGCGCGGTCGCTACCAGGGGCTCTTCGGGGCGGTCTTCGGCGTCTCCTCGGTCGCCGGCCCGCTCGTCGGCGGCTACTTCGCCGAGACCGACTGGCGGTGGATCTTCTACGTCAACGTGCCGCTGGGGATCCTGGCGCTCGCCGTCTGCTCCCGGGTGCTGCGGTTGATCCCGTTCACCCGCCGCGACCACTCGATCGACTGGGTGGGCGCGGCGCTGCTGGTCACCGGGGTGAGCTGCCTGCTGCTCGCGCTGAGCTGGGGCGGCAACGAGTACGCCTGGGGCTCCGGCGTGATCGTCGGGCTCTTCGTCGCGGGCGTGCTGCTCGGGGTGCTCTTCGTGCTCCAGGAGGCCCGGGTCGCGGAACCGATCCTGCCGCTGCGGCTGTTCCGCAGCGCCACGTTCGCGTTGGCCAACTCGGCCGGCTTCGTGCTCGGCCTGGTCATGTTCGGCTCGATCATCTTCATCCCGCTCTACCTGCAGATCGTGCGGGGCGCCTCGCCGACCCGCAGCGGCCTGCTGATGCTGCCGATGATGGCCGGCGTCATCGTGACCTCGGTGCTGACCGGCCGGGCGATGAGCCGGCTCGGCCGCTACAAGTGGTTCCCCGTCGCCGGGGCGGCGATGCTGGTGGTCGGCATGCTGCTGTTCACCCGGCTACAGGTGGACACCTCGCTCTGGGCGGCCTTCGGTTTCATGGTCGTGATCGGCGTCGGCATGGGGCTCTGCATGCAGTCGCTGATCCTGGCCGTGCAGAACTCCGTCTCGATGCGGGACCTGGGCGCGGGCACCTCCTCGGCGACGTTCTTCCGGTCGCTGGGGGGTGCGTTCGGCGTCGCGGTCCTCGGCGCGGTGCTGTCGTCGCGGCTCACCTCGGAACTCGCCGGGCGGCTGCCGGGCGCGATCGCCCAGCTTCCGCCGCAGCAGCGGGCGGTGGTGGCGGCGGGCGGCGCGGCGGACGTCTCGGTCAACGATCCGGCCGCCATCCTGACGCTGCCCGCCCCGGTGCGCGCGGCCGTGCAGGTGGCGTTCGTCGAGTCGCTGCACCTGGTCTTCCTGACCGCCGGCCTGATCGCGATCGTGGCGGTGCTGGTCACCCTGGTGCTGCCGAACGAGGAGCTGCGCGGGGCGGGCCCGCAGGGCGCCGGCGGTGGCACGGACGGCCTCGGCGGTCAGGGCCCGGCGCCCGGCGGCAAGCCGCTGGACAGGGAGTCGAAGGAGGAGGCCGCCGCCGAGATGGAGGCGAAGAGCCAGACGATGTTCTGAGCGGGCGGTCCGCCTACTTGAGGATCAGCCGGTTGGTCTGCTCGAAGACGTCCAGGTCGGCGAGGGTCTCGGGGACGCTCGGGGAGAGCGGGGCCGGGAGCTGCCCGCGGTGGAAGAAGCCGGCGTCGGTCGTCTCGTCGGTGATCCGCTCCAGCCGGCCGTCCCACTCGTCGATGCGGAACGCGGTCGTGAAGATCTGGTACGTGTGGCCGTACATGTTGGTGTGGGTGCGGTCCGGTCCGGTGTAGAGGGCGAAGGCGCTGACCCGCAGCGCGCGCAGCCCCGTCTCCTCGCGTACCTCGCGGACGGCGCAGTCGGCGATCGACTCGCCCAGCTCCATCGCGCCGGCGGGCATGGCCCACTGCCCGTTGTCGGAGCGCTGGATCAGCAGCAGGCGTCCGGCGGTGTCGCGGACGACGGCGCGGGCTCCGACGAACATCAGCGTGCGGTCACCGGCGAGGGCGCGCAACTTTCCCACGTACGAATCGGCCCACGAGATACTCACCCGGACAATTTACGGGCCCGTTCCGGGACCGACCGGATTTCCAGGGTTCCCAACCTGTGACCGGCGACACTAGCTTGTTACCCATGCGTAGCACCATGATGGACGCGCCCCTCCAGATCGCCCGGATCCTCGGGCACGGCGCCACCGTGCACGGCGCGGCGGAGGTGGTCACCTGGACGGGTGGCGAGCCGCGCCGGATGACGTACGCGGAGGTGGGGCGGGCGGCGGCCCGGCTGGCCCACGCGCTGCGCGACGAGTGCGGTGTCGCCGGCGACGAGCGGGTCGCCACCTTCATGTGGAACAACGCCGAGCACCTGGTGGCCTACTTCGCGGTGCCCAGCATGGGCGCGGTGCTGCACACCCTCAACATCCGGCTCTTCCCCGACCAGCTCGCCTACGTCGTCAACCACGCCGAGGACCGGGTGGTGCTGGTCGACTCGACGCTCGTCCCGCTGCTGGCCCGGGTGATCGGGGAGCTGACCACCGTGCGGCACGTGGTGGTGGTCGGCGGCGGGGACGCGGCCCCGCTGACGGCGGCGGCGGGCGACCGCATCCGGGTGCACCGCTGGGACGCGCTGCTGGCCGACCGCCCGGACGCCTACGACTGGCCGGTGGTCGACGAGCGCGACGCCGCCGCCCTCTGCTACACCTCCGGGACCACCGGCGAGCCGAAGGGCGTGGCATACTCGCACCGCTCGATCTATCTGCACTCACTGCAGGTCTGCATGCCGGAGGGGTTCGGCCTGCGGCCGACCGACCGGGAGCTGGCCATCGTGCCGATGTTCCACGCGATGTCCTGGGGTCTGCCGTACGCGGCCTTCCTCTCCGGGGCGTCGCTGATCATGCCGGACCGCTTCCTCCAGGCTGCCCCGATCGCCGAGATGATCGCCGCCGAGCGGCCCACCCTGGCCGGCGCGGTGCCGACCATCTGGACCGACCTGCTCGCCCACCTCGACGCGCACGACGTCGACAGCTCCTCGCTCCGGGAGGTGATCGTCGGCGGGTCGGCCTGCCCGCCGGCGCTGATGCACACGTTCGGCGAGCGGCACGGGATCGACGTCATCCACGCCTGGGGAATGACGGAGATGTCGCCGCTGGGCTCCGTGTCCCGTCCGCCGGCCGGGGCGGACGGCGACGAGGCCTGGCGCTACCGCTACACGCAGGGCCGGGTGCCGGCCGGCGTCGAGGCCCGGATCGTCGGGCCGCTGGGCGAGCCGCTGCCCGCCGACGGCACGTCGGTCGGTGAGCTGGAGGTCCGCGGGCCGTGGGTGACCGCCCGGTACGTCGGTGACGACGCGCCGGACGAGGAGAAGTTCCGCGACGGCTGGCTGCGTACGGGGGACGTCGGCACGCTGTCCCCGGACGGCTACATCACGCTCACCGACCGGGCCAAGGACGTCATCAAGTCCGGCGGCGAGTGGATCTCCTCGGTCGAGCTGGAGAACGCCCTGATGGGCCACCCGGGGGTGCTGGAGGCATGCGTGGTGGGGGTGCCCGACGAGCGGTGGGGTGAGCGCCCGTTGGCCACTGTGGTGTTGCGTGCGGGGGCGTCGGCGACGGTCGAGGAGCTGCGGGAGTTCCTGGCGGGGGCGGTGGCCCGTTGGCAGTTGCCGGAGCGCTGGGCCGTGATCGACGCGGTGCCGAAGACCAGCGTCGGCAAGTTCGACAAGAAGGTCGTCCGTTCCCGCTACGCCGGGGGCGAACTCAGTGTGCGGGAGCTACACGTCCCGTAACGTTCTCAGGCGCACCGTCGCCTGTTGGGGTAGGGACAACTCCTAACTCCCTCCCCAGGGGCGGCCCCGGCGTTCGCACCGCGCCGGGGCCGCCCGCTCCATGCGGGGTAACCCGCACCGCCATTGTTGCGAAATTTGTTCGCCTCTGTCCCGGTGACGGCGAAATCGGCCCAGCTCAGCGGCGGTTTCCTGGTCGGCGCGCCCCGCCCGGATCGGGCCCGCCACCTGCCGTCACGCCTCCCCGCCGGTGGTGATGAGCACCTTGCCGACGACCGAGTTCTCGACCGCGCGGTGCGCCGCGGCGGCGGCCGAGAGCGGGTGGTGGTGCAGCGGCAGCCCCGCGTCCTCGCCCACCCGGATGCCGCCCTGCGCCGCCGCGGCGGCCACGTCCACCACCGCCTGGGCCTTGGCCGCCTTCGGTTCGGTGTAGACGAGCACGAACTGGAACCGCGCGTTCGGCGCCATCAGCGGGCGGATCGGCACGGTCAGCTCGTCCCCGCCGTCGTCGGCGTAGACGCAGACCGCGCCGCCGTGCCGGAGCAGCCGCACGTCGGTGGCGGCGTTGCGCGCCGCGGAGACCTCGACGACGGTGTGCACCCCGTCGGGTGCGATCTTGCGGACCTCCTCGACCACGTCCTGGGTCCGGTAGTCGACCACGAACGACGCGCCGGCCGCCGCCGCGAGCCGCGCCTTCTCCGGGCTGCTGACCGTGGCGACCACGCAGGCGTCCGCCCACCGGGCGAGCTGGATGGCCGCGTTGCCCACCGCCCCCGCCCCGCCCTGCACGAGCACCGTGTGGTCGCTGAGGGAGCCGGCGTGCAGCCGGTCCGGCGTGTACTCGCCGGCCGTCAGGCAGCGGTGCGCGGTGAGGAAGGGGATGCCGAGGCAGGCGCCCAGCTCGAAGGAGGCGTCGCCCAGCGGCACCGCCTGGCGCACCGGCACCACCGTGTAATCGGCGGCGGTGCCCCACGGGCGCTGCCACGCGGCCTCCCACAGCCAGACCCGCTCGCCGATCAGCCCGTCGTCGACACCCGCGCCGACCGCCTCGATGACCCCCGCGCCGTCCTGCCCGGGCGTCTGCCAGCCCGCCGGCAGCGGCCCCTGCTGGCGCGACTTCCAGTCCGTCGGGTTCACCCCCGACACGGCTACCCGCACCAGCACCTCACCGGGGCCGGGCTCCGGGACCGGCCGGTCGACCAGCCGCAGCACCGAGGCGTCGCCGGTGCGCTCGTACACGATCGCCCTCATGGTCGTCTCCTCACGTCGGGACGTGCGTTGCGCCCTACCCCGGTGGGACCCGATCAATCCGCTACGCCCGCCGGCCCACCGTGAAATGCCCCGTGACCTGCGCCGACTTCGTGTGCAGAGGTTTCCCGCGCGGCAGGGCGGGGAGAGGCCAGTACCGCCCTTCCGAGCGGTGGGACATCGACGGCACTGGAGGCGGCATGGCGACGGAGCTGCTCGCTCAGGACGACGGACTGAAGATCAATTGGGTGGAGATGCCCACCTACAACACGATCATGGCGCTCGCCGCCGGCGCCGGCCTGCTGCTGATCGTCGGCTTCGGCCGGCAACTGCTCCAGCGCCGGGACCTCTCCCCCGAGGGCTGGTCGATGGCCTTCATCGTCCCCGGCGCCATCCTCGCCGCGACCGGTCTGCACATGACCCTCACCTGGCCGCTGGCCAGCGGCGGCTTCGCCTTCGACAACATCATCTTCGGGGAACCCGCGCTCGCCTTCGGCGTCCTGATGGTGGCGGTCGGCTTCGTGCTGTGGCGCCGGGCACCGCTCTTCGCGTCGGCGGCCCCGGACGACGAGGCGGCCGGCGACGCACGGCTGCGGTACGCGCGCGGGCTCCTCGGGCCGATGTCGGTGTTCGTCTTCGGGCTCGGCCTCGCCTGCTTCGCCATCGCCGCCGCCGGCTGGACGTACACCCTCTTCGCGGCGCCTCCGGAGGAACCGATCTCCGGCGAGTTCGCCGACTACCCGCTGCTGGAGGCGAGCTTCATCTCCGGGCTCTACGTGCTGGTCGGGATCGGCGCCGTGCTCTTCCCGTTCGGGCTGCGCCGCCTGCAGCGCGGCCTGCTGCTGGTCGCGGGCTGGGCCTGGGGCCTCGCCGGGCTCGCGTTCCTGCTCTTCGGCGCGTTGAACTACTTCACCCACATCGGGCTGATCGTCAACACCCAGTAGCCGCCGCGTCTGCGACGACCCCAGGGGTCAGGTCGCCCACCGCCGGCAGCAGCACGGCCGCGAGCCGCTCGGCGTCCGGATCGAGCGGGTACGCGCCGTGCGGCACCGCCACCACCGTCATCCCGGCTGCGGCGGCGGACCGGACGCCGTTTGACGAATCCTCCACGGCGACACAGCGGGCCGGGTCGACGCCGAGCCGCTCCGCGACCGCCAGGTAGACGTCCGGGGCCGGCTTGCCCCGCTCGGTCTCCTCCGTCGACAGGGTGGCGGCGAACGCGTCGGTCAGCCGCGTCGCGGCCAGCGCCGCCGCGATCAACCGCGTCGGCGACGAGCTGGCCAGCCCCAGCGGCCACCGCCCGGCGAGCCGGCGCACCACCGCGTCGGCCCCGTCGATCAGCGGTACGCGCGCCGCGTACCGCCGGGTCATCTCCTCGACCACCTCGGCGGCGACCTGCGTGGGGCTCCGGTCGACGCCCAGCTCCCCGCTGAGGTACCGCGCCCACTCGCCGGTGCTCATGCCCATCAGCCGGCGCTGGGTGTCGGGCTGCCAGGTCCCGCCGTGCGCCGCCACGTACGCCCGCCGGACCTCCTCCCACACCGGCTCGGAGTCCACGATCACGCCGTCCAGGTCGAAGATCACCGCATCCGCCACGAACCCATCCTGCCCCACCGGGACGGCCCCCGCCGCTCGGCGGCGGTGGCTGGCGCGCCGGGTGCGGGAGCGGCGGAGCCGATGGCCGCGCCGGGTGGTCAGTTCCGCAGCGCGGGCAGGCCGATCGGGTTGCCCGCCGGGATCACCGTGTGGCCGGCGCGGGCGATCGGTTCCAGCAGTTCCCGCAGCCGCTCGCTGCGCCGCGGACCCAACACCCGCCACGGGCGGGCCGCGGCGGCGTCGGTGGCGTCCTCGACGGCCCGGAACCGGGCCAGGCCGTCCTCGGTCGGCTCCCCGTCCGGGGTCAGCCAGCCGCGCCCGGCCAGCCGGGCGCGGGCGGCGGCCCACTGCTGTTCGGCCCAGCCCCGCCCGAGCAGGTTCAGCGGGGACATGCCGTCCGCGACCCGCCAGGCCAGCGTCTCCACCGGGTCGAGGTCGGCCGCGACGAGCGCCGCCACGTGCCCGTCGCCGCGCTGCTCCCGCAGCGTCGTGGCGGCCTGCCAGAGCCGGGCCAGCGGGTACTCCCCACGCGGCAGGGCGGCGTTGGCGGCACCGAGCACCCGGCCGGCGGGCTCCGCCTCGGCGGCGGCGGCCTCCAGCAACTCGGCCGCCTCGACGAGGTGCGACTCGGGCAGCTCATAGGTCAGCTCGGCGAGCGCCTGCACCGCGCCGGTGAGCCGCGCGCGCAACGCCTCCTGCGGAGTGGCCAGCCGCCAGACCGCCGGCAGCGCCCGCGTCACCATGTGCGGGGCGAAGTTGAAGAACGCCGCGATCACCGGCGCCGCCTCGGCGGGCCCGAGCGGCGCGGCCCGGCCGGCGAAGTAGCCGCGCCAGAAGCCCCGCAGCCCGACCGCCTCGAAGGCGGCCCGGGCCCGGGGATGGAAGTAGGTGACCGCATGCAGCGGTTCGAAGTGCGTCCACAACACCCGGGCGGTCCGCCCCGCGTCGTCCAGCGCCGTCACGTGCACCTCCACGTCCGCTGCGGCCGTGCGGCCAGCACCCCGGACGGCCGGACCGTCCGGGGTGACGCTGAACCTACTGCCGGGGGGTGAGCGGCCGGAAGCCCTCTGTGGGGTACTGCATCCACGGCGGACGACAACCCGGGCGAACCGGGCCGGTATCGCGGGTCAACCGGCCGGTGGACCCGGTCACTGTGCCGCGAGCACGTCCACCACGAAGCGCAGCGGGCCGGCCGGCCGGCCGCCGCCGGGGTTCTCGCCGTACGCCAGCTCGGTCGGGATGTCGAGCTGCACGCGGCTGCCGACGGTCACCCCGACCAGGCCCTGGTCCCAGCCCGGGATGACCTGGCCGACGCCGATGGGGAAGGGCACCGGCTCGCCGTTCTTCCACGACGAGTCGAACTCCTTGCCGTCCTTGAAGAAGACGCCGACGTAGTTGGCGGTGACCGTCTGCCCGGCCTTCACCGCCGGGCCGGTGCCCTTGATCAGCGGGGTGACGCTGAGCTTCTTCAGCTCGCCGGTGCCGGGGGCGACCGTCGGCTTGCTGCCCAGCGCCGGGTCCGCACCCTCCGGGAGCTGCGGGGCGCCCGGGGCGGGCGCCGACGGGGCACCGGCGGACGCACCCGCCGACGGGGCACCGGCCGTCTGGTCCTTGTCGCCGTCGGCGTTGCGCCCGATCGTCACGAAGACGGTGATCAGCACCGCGACCACGGCCACGCCGGCGAGACCGCCGGCCCAGGCCTGCCGGCGGCGCTTCGCCTCGGCGGCCTTGCGCTCCGCCAACTGGGCGGCCAGCCGCCGCTCCGACTTCTGAGACCGGTTCTGCGTACGCTCGCTCACGGCGTCGACTCCCTGCTGCGAAGGTGGTGGCCGGCAACGGAGTGCCGGGGGGAAAGCCGACGCACACGGTACCCGCCCGGCCGGCCGCCGTGCCCCCTCGACTGTCGTCGCCGTGGTCGCACCTGTCACTGCGGCCCCGGCACCACCATGAAGTCCGTCACGAACGAGGTGACCCGGCCGTCGGCGGCACGCCCGATCCAGGTGCCGTAGCAGCCGTCGCCCCAGCCCGACCAGACCGTCACCACGTTGGCCCCGGTCGCCTCGTCGAGCACCGCGGCGACGTACCCCGGCACCGGCCCGTCCCCGGGGCCGTCCGCGACGAAGACGTCCGTCACCGCGTCCTCGTCCCAGGTCTCCAGGGCGGCCAGCGCGGTCGGGTCGGCGAGCGTCCCGATGCCGGTGTCCACCCCGTAGCCGAACCAACCGTCGGCCTTGAGGTCCGAGACGTCCTGGTCGCCGACCAGCGCCATCTCCCAGCGGACCGTCGGCTCGTCGTGGACGACCAGTTCGAGGGCGGCCACCCGCCGGTCCGCGTCGGCGTCCTCGCCCCGCACCACCGCGACCCACGCCCGCGCCGGATAGCGCCCGGGAGCCACCCCGACCGTGAACGGTTCGTCCTCGGGGCAGGCCACCGGGTCGCAGCCCACCACCTGCCCGGTCGGCAGCACGACGTCGCCCACGGGGTGCGCCTCCATGACGTACGTGGCGTGCTGGTCGGCGAAGCGGGCGCCAGGTGTCAGCAGCCGGTGCAGGTCGGGGGTGTACGGCATGGGGTTCCTCTCGCGGCGGGGGCCGGCGGAGCGTACCCGCGGCGGCCCCCGTCGGGCGAGACCGCACCGCCCCGACCGGCGGCTCAGCCGTCGAGGTGCCGTGCCAGGGCCTGGCGCAGGTGGTGCTTCGGGCGGGATCCGACGATCGAGCCGACCACCTCGCCGCGGCGGAAGACCAGGAGGGTGGGTAGGGACATCACGCCGTAGGCGCGGGTTGTCGTGGGGTTGGCGTCGGTGTCGACGGTGGCGACGACCAGCCGCCCGGCGAACTCCGCGGCGAGTTCGGCGAGGCTGCGGGAGATGGCCCGGCACGGCGGGCACCAGTCCGCCCAGAAGTCGACCACCACTGGTTGGTCGGCGGCGAGCACCACGGCGGCGAAGGTGTCGTCGGTGACGACGGTCAGCGAGCCGTCCGGCGCAGTCTCGAGCATGTTTCCTCCCGGTGGGCGATGGCTTGGGTGAGTTGGTCGCGCAGTTCCCGGCGGACCGTGTGCAGCCGGTCGATGCCGGCGTCGACCTCGGCCAGCTTGCGCCGCAGCACGGCCACCGAGTCGGGGCAGACGTGACCTGAGGCGTTGCCGGCGCGCAGGCAGGCGACGAACGGCCGGATGTCGTCCAGGCCGAAGCCCACCGCGAGCAGCGCCCGGATCTCGCGTACGACGGGCAGCTCCGCCTCGTCGTAGACCCGGTATCCGTTGGCCGAGCGGGCCGCCCGGAGCAGGCCGTGCGTCTCGTAGTAGCGCAGGGCCCGGGTGCTCGTGCCGGCGCGCTGCGCCAGCTCGCCGATCAGCATCCGACCTCCCTAGTCCGGCCCGACCGACGCTAGACCTTGTCACCGGCGTCAAGGCAACCTCGGCGCGCGGAGCCGGAGCATCTGCCTGAGCGTGACGGCCGGCGAGCATCTCGACCACCGCCACGACCCGGCCCCGGCCGGCGGACGCGACCCGACGGGATCAGGCGGACCTGCGGGCGGCCTTCTTCGGGGCGGCCTTCTTGGCGGCGGGCTTCTTCTCGCCCTCGGCGGCCTTCTTCGGGGCGGCCTTCTTGGCGGCCGTCTTCTTCGGGGCCGCCTTCTTCTCGGCGGCCTTGCCGGCCGGGGCCTTCGCCGCCTTCTTCTCGGCGGCCTTCTTCTGCGCCGAGCGGGCCGACGAGATCGGGGTCGGTGCCCCGCCCCCGCCCGCCGGGGCCTCACCGCGCGCGGCCTTGGCCCGCTCCACCGACGCCTTCAACGCCGCCATCAGGTCCACCGCCGCGGCGGGGGCCTCCTCGACCTCCTCCGGCTGGACGACCTCGCGGCCCTCCACCTTGGCGTCGATGACCTCCTGCAGGGCCGCCCGGTAGTCGTCGGTGAAAGCGTCCGGGTCGAACTCGCCGGCCATCGAGTCGATCAGCGAGCTGGCCATCGCCAGCTCCGGCGGCCGGACCTTCAGGTCCTCGTCCAGGAAGCCGAAGTCGGGCTTCCGGATCTCGTCCGGCCAGAGCATGGTGTTGAGCAGCAGCACGCCCTCGCGGACCCGCAGCGTGGCGAGCTGTTCGCGTTGGCGGATCGCCACCTTGACGATCGCCACCCGTTCCGAGTCGGTGAGCGCGTCGCGCAGCAGCACGTAGGGTTTGGTGGCGGTGCCCTCCGGCTCCAGGAAGTACGCCTTGTTGTAGAGGATCGGGTCGACCTGCTCGGCGGGCACGAACTCCAGCACGTCGATGGTGTGGGAGCTGGACAGCGGCAGGTCCGCGAAGTCCTCGTCGGTGAGGATCACCATCTCGCCGCCGCCGATGTCGTAGCCCTTGGCGATGTCGTCGTAGGTGACCTCTTCGCCGCAGATCTGGCAGGTGCGCTTGTAACGGATGCGCCCGCCGTCCTCCCGGTGCACCTGGTGGAAGCGGATGTCCTTCTCCTCGGTGGCCGAGTAGAGCTTGACCCCGATGGAGACCAGCCCGAACGAGACGGCCCCCTTCCAGATGGTCCGCATCCCCGTGCTCCTCTCGCCGGTACTGCTCAGGATCGCAAAAGATCGAAGGCCACGCGAGCGCTTCGGTGCGCAAGTACAGTCGGAAGGTGCCCGGCGCGCCGCTCAAGCCGATGCTCGCGATCACCGGGCAGCTCCCGGCGGCTGCCGGCTGGGCGTACGAGTTCAAGTGGGACGGCGTGCGCGCCCTGGCCGACATCACCGGCGGCCGGCAGCACCTGTACGCCCGCAGCGGCGTGGAGATCACCCTCGCGTACCCCGAGCTGGGCGCCCTGCACGAGCAGGTGGGTGACGCGCTGCTCGACGGCGAGGTGGTGCTGCTCGGCGCGAGCGGCCAGCCTTCGTTCACGGCCCTGGCCGAGCGGATGCACGTGCGTGACCGGCACAGGGCGGCCCGGCTGGCGGCGGCCGCACCCGTCACGTACATGATCTTCGACCTGCTCCGCCTCGACGGCGAGGACCTCACCGGCCGGTCGTACGCCCACCGGCGGGAGGCCCTGGACGGCCTGGCACTCGGCGGCGCCCGGTGGGCGGTGCCGCCGGTCTTCGCCGACGGCCCGGCCACCTACGAGGCGGCCGGCGAGCACGGCCTGGAGGGGGTGATGGCGAAGCGGCTCGGCTCGGTCTACCGGCCGGGAGTGCGCTCACCGGACTGGGTGAAGGTCAAACTCGAGGTCACCGGCGACTTCGTGATCGGGGGCTGGCGGCCCGGGGTGCGCAAGGTCGGCGGTCTGCTGGTCGGGGTGCCGGGCCCGGACGGGCGGCTCACCTACCGGGGGCGCGTCGGCGGCGGCATCGGCGCGGCCCTCGAACGGGAACTGCTGCGTGAGCTGGAGCCGCTGCGCACCGGCGTGTCGCCGTTCGCGGACGACGTGCCGCGCGAGGATGCCCGGGGCGCGATCTGGGTAACACCCCGGGTCGTGGTGGAGGTGAAGTACGGCCAGCGCACCCCGGACGGCCGGCTGCGGTTTCCCCGGGTGCTGCGGCTGCGGCCCGACAAGCCCGCCGAGGAGGTCGACGATGCCGGCTGAGCGGTTCAAGGTGGACGTCGAGGGGCGCGCGCTGGAGCTGTCGAACCTCGACAAGGTGCTCTATCCGGACGCCGGGTTCACCAAGGGCGAGGTGATCGACTACTACACCCGGGTCGCCCCGGTGCTCCTGCCGCACCTGCGCGACCGCCCGCTGACCCGCATCCGCTTTCCCAACGGGGTCAGCGGCGGCTCGTTCTTCGAGAAGAACGCCCCCGCCGCCACCCCCGGCTGGGTACGCACCGAGACGCTGCCCGCGCCGGGCTCCAGCAAGGGCCGGGAGACCATCGACTACGTGGTCGCCGACGACCTGCCCACCCTGGTCTGGCTGGCGAACCTCGCCGCGCTGGAGCTGCACACACCGCAGTGGAAGGTCGGCGAGCACCCCGACCTGATGGTCGTCGACCTCGATCCCGGTTCGCCGGCGGCGCTGCGCCAGTGCTGCCAGGTGGCGCTGCTGATGCGCGACCGGCTCGCCGACGACGGGATCGACTCCTATCCGAAGACCTCGGGGAAGAAGGGCATGCAGCTCTGCTGCCCTGTCGCCGGCACGCAGTCCGCCGAGGTGGTCTCCGACTACGCCAAGGGGATCGCGCGGGAGTTGGAGCAGGCGCACCCGAAGCTGATCGTGTCGAAGATGGCGAAGAACCTGCGGCCCGGCAAGGTCTTCATCGACTGGAGCCAGAACAGCGCCGCGAAGACGACCGTGTCGCCGTACTCGCTGCGGGCGCAGTCCGTGCCGTCGGTGTCCACCCCGCTGACCTGGGACGAGGTCGAGGCGGGTGCGGCGGGGAAGCGGCCGTCGGCGAAGCCGTACCCGGCGGGGGAGGTGTTGCGGCGGGTAGAGAAGCACGGCGACCTGCTGGCCCCGTTGCTCGACGCCGGCCCCGAACTGCCAGCTCCCTGACGGACGGTCGGGTCCGCGTCGTGACCGGCGACGGTGGCGCGCGCCTGTCCCCGGCGCTCGCGCGTCACCGTCCTGCGCCGGCGTCAGCGGGCCGGTGCGCAGCGTCCACACCGGGGAGTCGGCGCGTCGGCAGGCGGTGGCGGCCGGGTGACGCGGGGTGGGCGTCGTAGCTGGGCCGCGGGTGCGACGGCGGGTGCCCTGACGGGCCGGTGGCCGTTGAGTAGGGTGATCGGAGCCGGCCCGAGGAGTACGACATGAACACGACCGAGGCCCTCGTCCGCGAACCGCTGACCGGTGGTCGGGCGGCGGAGGTGGACCGGCCGCTGCTGACCTGGCTCGACGACGCGACCGGCGAGCGGGTCGACCTGAGCGCGAGGGAGCTGGGCGGCTGGGCGGCGCGGGCCGCCGGGCTGCTGCGCGAGGGCTGCGGGCTGGGTGTCGGCGACCGGGCGGCGGTGCTGCTCCCGGCACACTGGCAGAGCGCCGCCGTGCTGCTGGGTGCCTGGTCGGCCGGGGTGGCGGTGTCGTTCCGCCCCCGGGCGACGGCGGGGCTGCCGCAGGTCGGGCCAGGGTCCGCCGGGCCGTTCGACGCGCTCTTCGTCAGCGCGGAACGGCTCGACGACTGGCTGGAGGACGTACCCGAGGCCACGCACCGTTACGTGCTCTCCCTCGGCGCCACCCCGCGCCGGGAGGTGCCCCTGGGCTACCTGGACTGGCTGGCCGAGGTGGGCCGGCACACCGACGCCCTGCCCACGTCCGCCCCGCTGACGAGCGCCGACGCGGCCAGCCCGGACGGCACCAGCTACCGCGAGTGGGGCACCGTCGCGCTGGGCGTGGCGGAACGGCTCGACCTGCGCGCCGGCGACCGGTTGCTGGTGGACGTCGCCGAACACGAGCAGCCCGTGTACTGGCTGCTGGCCCCGCTGGCCGTCGGCGCGTCGGTGGTGCTCTGCGCCAACCTCGACCCGGCGCGGCTCGACGCCCGGATCGCGGCCGAGCAGATCACCCGGGTGCTCTGACGGGCGGGTTCCACACCGAAGTGTGCACGTCGCCGGACGGCCACCTCGCCGGCCCGGACGGGAGCGGCTCCGACCACCTCGACCACCTCCACCACCGGGTCCGCCGGCCGTAACGGCGCGGGACGGGGTACGTGCCGAGGAGGCTCGGCGTGGCCGCCGAGGACCAGAGCGCCGCAAAGCAGCGCTCGCCGGGCCTATGCCGTTACAGGCGACCCCGGCTCCCTTCGCGGGTCTGTTGCCGGTGGCATCGACGTGGTCTCATACCCGGAGACGACGTCATCGACCTGGTCGAGGCAACGCGTGCCGATCCCGCACCGCCTCCGTTTCCCCGAAAGGTGCACCGATGCACAGGAGACCGATCTTCCGACTCGCAGTCCTCACCGCCACCGCCGCGACGTTGCTGGCGTCCGGTGGCACCTACGGCGCGGCAGCGGCTGCGCCCGTGACCGTCTCCCCGGGGGCCGCCGAGTGCGGGCCGGGCGCCGACGGGCACAGCGCGGCCCGCGTCGCCGAGGGCGCCGTCGCGCAGGAGCCCGCGCTGTACGCGAAGAACGAGGCCAGGGCCTACGGGGTGATCAAGGACGCCCCGCGCCTGCCCGACGGCAGCGTCACCGTGCCGACGGTCTTCCACATGATCTCCGACCACCCGCTCACGGCGGCCGAGACGACCAGGTGGAACACCCTGATCGCGGCGCAGATGGGGGTGCTCAACGACTCGTTCGCGGGCGGCACCGCCACGGACGCCGCCAACACGCCGTTCCGGTTCTCGCTCGTCGACACCACGTGGACGGTGAACAGCAACTGGTACACGGTGGTGCCGGGCAAGAACGAGCGCGACATGAAGAAGGCGCTGCACACCGGCGACTCCGAGACGCTCAACGTGTACGCGGCGAACATCGGCGGCGGCCTGCTCGGCTGGGCCTACTTCCCGAAGGGTTACAACAACGGCCGGGACTACATCGACGGCGTGGTGATGCTCGACGAGTCGATGCCGGGCGGCACGGCGGGCAAGTACGCCCTCGGTGACACCCTGACGCACGAGGTCGGGCACTGGCTGATGCTGGAGCACACCTTCGCGCACGGCTGCTCCGCGTCCGGCGACTTCGTCGCGGACACCCCGCGGGAGGCCGAACCGCAGTTCAACTGCCCGGTCGGCGCGGACACCTGCACCGCACCCGGGCTGGACCCGATCCACAACTTCATGGACTACACGCAGGACTCCTGCATGAACATGTTCACGCCGGGGCAGGCGGACCGGATGAGCGACGCCTGGGTGGCGTTCCGGGCCGGCGGCGCCGGCTGACGCGGTGCCGCAGGTGGCGGCCGGTCGCCGGCCGGCCGCCACCGTCGGCCCGGCACCGGCTGATCCCGAGGCCGGGCCGTAGCCCGACTCAGCCGAACGCGGCGGCGAACATGCCCGGCTGGTAGGAACCGCCCCGCTGGTGCACGATCACGGCGAGCCGATTGGCCGCGTTGATCAGGGCCACCAGCGCGACCAGCGCGGCGATCTGGTCGTCGTCGTAGTGCCTGCGCACCCGGGCCCACGTCTCGTCGGACACACCCTGGTGGGCGTCGGCGAGCCGGGTGCCCTCCTCGGCGAGCGCCAGGGCGGCCTGCTCGGCCTCGGTGAAGACGGTGGACTCGCGCCAGGCGGCGACCAGGTTGAGCCGGACCGCGCCCTCGCCGTCCGCCAGGGCCTCCTTGGTGTGCATGTCGATGCACCAGCCGCAGCCGTTGATCTGGCTGGCCCGCAGCGACACCAGTTCCTGCGTGGTCCTGGGCAGCGGTGACTGCTGGATCACCAGGCCGGCGTTTGCGAACCGCTTGGCGAACCTCACGGCGATCTCGTTGTCGAACATGTCGAATCGGGTGTCCATGCTTCCGTCCTTCATCGTGGTGTCCGGTGGGTCGAACACGAGATGCCGGCGGGCGGCGCCCTGTGACGGTGGGGCCGGGTGACGACTGCCACAGCCGGAGGTGTCACAGAACGGCCGGGTCCGGCATCTGATGGGTGACGCAGTCGAGAGGGAACAGGAGCCACCCATGGTGGGTACGCCGCAGACCGCCGCCGACGACCGCCCGGACCCGGCGACCGGGGCGTTCCTCGCCCACCGCAATCTGCTCTTCACCGTCGCGTACGAACTGCTCGGTTCGGCCGTCGACGCGGAGGACGTCCTGCAGGAGACCTGGCTGCGGTGGGCGGGCGTCGATCTGGGCACGGTCCGGGACCGCCGCGCCTACCTGGTCCGCATCGCCACCCGTCAGGCGCTCATCCGGTTGCGCACGCTCAGCCGCCGCAGGGAGTCCTACGTCGGCCCCTGGCTGCCCGAGCCGCTGCTCACCGCTCCGGACGTCGCCGAGGACGTCGCGTTGGCCGACAGCGTCTCGATGGCGATGCTGCTGGTGCTGGAGACGCTGGCACCGACCGAACGGGCGGTGTTCGTGCTGCGCGAGGTGTTCGACCTCGGTTACGACGAGATCGCCGAGGCTGTCGACAAGAGCCCCGCCGCCGTCCGCCAGATCGCCCACCGGGCACGGGCGCACGTCGCGGCGCGCCGGCCCCGCCGGGCCGTCTCCGCGACCGAGACCCGGTACGCGCTCGACGCGTTCCAACGGGCGGTCCAGACCGGCGACCTGCAGAGCCTGCTCGACATCCTCGCGCCGGACGTGGTCCTCCTCGGCGACGGCGGCGGCGTCAGGCAGGCGGTCCCGCGGCCCATCCTCGGCGCCGACAAGGTGGCCCGCCTGCTGGCCGGCGGGTGGGGCAGGGTCGCCGGCAGCACGTCGTGGCGACCGGCGCAGGTCAACGGTCACCCGGCGCTGATCGTCCAACTCGAGGGCGAACTGGACACGGTCCTGGCCGTGCGCATCGACGGCGGCCTCATCACCGGGATCTACGCCGTACGCAATCCCGAGAAGCTGTCCCACATGGAACGGGAGACCGTCCTGAGCCGTTGAGCCGGAATTTCCCGTCCACCACGGACGCGACTCGTCCCCCGTCCAGCTTGGTACCGTGCCCCGTGCGTCCTTCCCTCCTGCTGTTCGCCGGTGGCGCGTTGGGTCTCGCACAATCAGCAAGCGGAGCCCGCATCGTCCTGCGTGACGCGCTCGACGCGGAGGCGATGTACGGCGGCGGAATGGACGTCGCCCTGCCGCTGATGTTGGTGGTCACCTCAATGACCAGCGCGGCCGTTCTGATCGCCGCCGGCGGGCTGCTGGTTCGTCATCGTCTCAGGCCCGGCCGTGCCCTGCTTCAGGTGTGGATCGTTCCGATCCTCGTCCGATCGGCATATGGCGCCTTTCTCGTGAGCGTCCCGAACGACGGTGGCCCGTTCCCGGCCTGGGCTGTCGTGACGGAGGTCGTCGCCGGTCTCGCTCTGGTTCTGACGGTGATCGCAGCAACGTGGTTGCTGTTTTACGGTCCAGCCGCACGCGGCGACTCCACGGCCTGCCGGCCTGGCCTCGGCCCCGGGCCGAGTTGCGCAGGCACGTGGAAGGCCTGATCGGCGAGTCACGGACGGTCGGGTACCCGCCTCGCGCAGGGCGACAGGTGGTCGGTGGGCAGCGCACACCGCGCGCCGCCGGGCAGTGGCCGGTCGCAGAAGACCCAGTGGCGTACGCCCTGCTGGTCCTCGGCCGACACGGTGACCCCGCCGGGCTCGACGCGGGCGCTGAGCCGGGCCAGCACCCGGGCTGCGGTCCGGGCGAGGATCCGGGCCCGGAGCAGGGTCGGGCGCGGTGGCCGGCAGGTGGATTACCCAGCGTTCGGTCATCGGTAGCGGTGGTTCGCCGACTGGGCGCTCTGCCAGGCACGCAGCACGTTCTTGATCCGTACGTTCTCCTCCTGCACCGCGACCAGGGCGGTCTGCGCGACGGCGAGTTCGTCGGCCACCTGGTGCAGGAAGGCGCGGATCTCGACGGGATCGAGGCCGCGCCGGCGGACGTTGAAGCACCGGTCGCGGATCTGCCACGGCCGTAGCCCGCGTGGCGGACGGACGACGTCCGCCGGACGTCGTCGCTCGCGTCGGCTCGTCAGCCTACGGATCAGGTTGCGCACGGGTGACCGCCCTTCGTCGGGGTCGCGGTTGTGGAGGGGGCGGTCTCCGTAGCGGCCAGCCGTACGCGGCTCGCCCGCCCGCCGGCCTCGGCCCAGCGCCAAGGTGCGCAGACATGCGCAAGGCCCAGGGACGGAGCATATGGCTTTCGGGAACTCGCCAATGAGGCCGCCGAGGACGGCATGAGCCTCCCAGCACGTCATGCGGAAGCTCTGCGCCGCCTGACCGGTCGCCTTTCTGCCGCGTGGCTGACAGACCGCCGAAATGAGCTACGACTGGCGATGTGGGAGGGCGTGCAGCCTGCCGACGACGGGGAGGGTGGCGTTGTCTACGAAAGGCTCTATGAGGAGTACATGGAGGGTGAGGAGCGCGCCCCGACAGCGAGCACCCTTGCCTATGCCGAAGCGCTGGCTGAGCGTCGGACCTTCATGACCGAAGGCAGATCCTCCGGCGGGGGGTCGCTGCTCAATGACGCCTCCGGCCCGATGATCTACCTGACCATGCCGTACGGGCTGGCTGGGAAGTTGTCGGCCGAGGCCGCCCGGCTGGCCGACAGGCACGGACTTGTCTGCTACGACTCACAGACGGAGCACCTCCGGCCAGTACACGACGACTAGGTCCAGCCGTAGGCACTTACGGCTGAGTCGTTTACGACATCAGCTCTACAGCGAGCGCGAGGGACATCGGCCGCCCCCTCCCGGGAGGTCAGTCGACGGTGGGCAGCTTCGGGCCGAGGACGTCGTCGGCGTCGACGATCGTGTACGCGTAGCCCTGCTCGGCCAGGAAACGCTGCCGGTGGGCGGCGTACTCGGTGTCGATGGTGTCGCGGGAGACGACCGTGTAGAAGTGCGCCTGCCGGCCGTCGGCCTTCGGCCGCAGCACCCGGCCGAGCCGCTGCGCCTCCTCCTGTCGCGACCCGAACGTGCCCGACACCTGGATCGCCACGGCCGCCTCGGGCAGGTCGATGGAGAAGTTGCCGACCTTCGAGATCACCAGAGTCCGCACCTCCCCGGAGCGGAACGCGTCGAAGAGCCGCTCCCGCTCCTTGTTGGTGGTGGAGCCCTGCACGATCGGGGCGTCCAGGTATTCGCCGATCTGGTGGAGCTGGTCGATGTAGCCGCCGATGACGAGCACCTGGTCGTCGGGGTGGCGGTCCACGAGCGCGCGGACCACGGGCAGCTTCGTGCGGGCGGTCGCCGCCATCCGGTAACGCTCCTCCGCCTCCGCCGTCGCGTACGACATCCGCTCCGCGTCGGTGAGCGTCACGCGTACCTCGGTGCACTCGGCCGGGGCGATCCAGCCCTGCGACTCGATGTCCTTCCACGGCGCGTCGTACCGCTTCGGGCCGATCAGGCTGAACACGTCGCCCTCCCGGCCGTCCTCGCGGACCAGGGTGGCGGTCAGGCCCAGCCGGCGGCGGGCCTGGAGGTCCGCGGTGAAACGGAAGATCGGCGCGGGCAGCAGGTGCACCTCGTCGTAGACGACCAGGCCCCAGTCGCGGGCCCCGAAGAGGTCCAGGTGGGTGAACGCGCCGCCGCGCCGCGAGGTGAGCACCTGGTACGTGGCGATGGTGACCGGGCGGATCTCCTTGCGCTCGCCCGAGTACTCGCCGATCTCCTCCTCCGTCAGCGAGGTGCGGGCGATCAGCTCCCGCTTCCACTGCCGGCCGGCGACGGTGTTGGTGACGAGGATCAGGGTGGTCGCCTTCGCCTCGGCCATCGCCGCCGCCCCGACCAGCGTCTTGCCGGCGCCGCAGGGCAGCACCACGACGCCCGAGCCGCCGGCCCAGAACGCCTCCACGGCCTCCCGCTGGTACGACCGCAGCGTCCACGGCTTCCGGCCGTCCTTGCCGGCCTCCGCCAGCTCGATCTGGTGCGCCTCGCCGTCCACGTAGCCGGCCAGGTCCTCGGCCGGCCAGCCCAGCTTGAGCAGCGCCTGCTTGAGTCTGCCCCGCTCCGACGGGTGCACCGCGATCGTGTCGTCGTCGAGTTTCGCGCCGAGCATCCCGGCGAGCTTCTTGCTCTTGGCGACCTCGATCAGCACCAGCCGGTCGAGCGCCCGCAGCACCAGGCCGTGAGCGGGGTCGTTGGCGAGCTGGAGCCGGCCGTAGCGGTCCATCGTCTCCGCCACGTCCACCAGCAGCGCGTGCGGCACCGGGTAGCGGGAGTATTTGATCAGCGAGTCGACCACGGCCTCGGCGTCGTGGCCGGCGGCCCGCGCGTTCCACAGCCCCAGCGGGGTCAGCCGGTAGGTGTGGATGTGTTCCGGGGAGCGTTCCAGCTCGGCGAAGGGCGCGATGGCCATCCGGCATGCCTGGGAATCGGGGTGGTCGATCTCCAGCAGCAGGGTCTTGTCCGACTGCACGATCAGGGGTCCACCGCTCACGCCAGTGCCTCTCCTCCGCCTCGGGTCGTCGGCTGTCCGGCAGGCGACCGCCCGCCCCGGGCCGACCCACAAGTGTTGCACGCGGGCAGGGCGCCGCAGGAAAATTGGTCACCAGGAGCAACCGGAGCGGCACTCGCAACGTCTAGCAAAGAGGACACCTGCCAGGGAGGCGCCATGAAACAGGCCCGGATCACCACCCGGTTCGTCGCCCTGGCGGTGGTCACACTGGTCGGCGCCGGTGCGTGCACGTTCGATCCGCAGGCCGGCGGTGGTGGCGGCGGGGGACCCGCCGCGGCCGGGGCTGCGGAACGGGCAACGGGGGCGAGCGGCACGCCCGGGCCGGGCCGGCGGGCGCAGCCCGGCACGACGAAGGCGAAGCCGAAGGCCCGGCCGACGAAGCCGGCGCGGAACACGGCGGAGCCGACACCGGGCACGGCGAAGCCGACGAGCCCCGCGGCGAAGCCCACCGCTGCACCGAGGGCCGCCGGCTGCCCCCGGGGCGAGCACCAGCGCGAGGTGGAGGCGTTCCTCGCCCGGCTGGGCGGGTACGGGGCGGTGACCGTCGACGGCCGCCAGTCCGCCGCCGACTGCGCCGCCATCAAGAGGTTCCAGCAGCGGTACGACATCCGTCCCGCCCACGGCCGCGCCGGGCCCACCACCCACGACGTGGCGAAGCGGCTCGCCACCACCGACACGGCGCGCTGCCGGGCCGGTTCCGGCACCACCTTCTGCATCGACCTGACCCGGCAGACCACCTGGGTCATGCGCAACGGCAAGGTGCTCGTCAAGCCCACCGTGACCCGCACGGGCATGCCCGGCTACCGGACGCCCGCCGGCACGTTCAAGATCAACTATCGCAACGTGAAGGAATGGTCCGACCCGTACGAGGTGTGGCTGCCGTACTGGCAGCACTTCACCCAGGGGATGGGCTTCCACCAGACCACCACCTACCTGCACGAGAAGTCGATCGGCTCACACGGCTGCGTCAACCTGCTGCCCCGCGACGCCGTGCGCTACTGGGAACTGGGCAAGGTGGGCAGCAAGGTGGTGCTCGTCGGCCGCCGCCCCGGCACCTGACCCGGAGGGTGTCGCACATCCCGTCCGAATCCGGGTTTTCTCCCCTGTCACCTTCGGCTGCGGGATGACACGCTGGACGGCCAGGCGTCGAACCGGACGGGGAGGCTGGAGATGACGGTCGACCGTGAAGCGATCACGGAGCACAGTCCCGAGTTCAACCGGTCGCCCACCGAGGAGGTCTCCACCGCCACCGTGATCGCGTACGCGCTGGTGGCGGCCATGCTCTTCGGCTGGTTCCTCTTCGGTTGGCTGGTGCTCCAGCAGGGCTTCGTCGCTTCGATCGGCGAGGCGGCCGGCACCGGGTTCGCCCTCCTGCTGGTCGTCTCCGTCGTCGGGACCGTACGCCGCAGCCGGCGCTGACCGGGCCGCTCAGTCCTCCAGCACCGCCGCCGTGACCCGGTGCAGGGCGAAGGTGTGCAGCATCTCCGTCCGTTCGTCCTCGGCACGCAGGTAACCCGCCCCGATCGACACCGGCCGCACCAGCCGCGACGCGGTCGCCCCGTGCGCGTCGACGTACCCCACCCAGACCCGCGCCCGGTCCCGCACCGCCTGCTGGAGCACGGCCAGGGCGTCACTGTGCGGCGTCACCGGCGCCGGACCGGCACGCCCCGCCCCACCCCGCAGCACGTCCGACGCCCGCCGGGCCACCCGCGCCGCCGCGTCGCCACGCCGGATCTGCTCCACCACCCCGAGCAGCCGCGGCATGGAGAGCTTCGGGGTGCCCAGCGGGTCGACCGCCCGGGTGGTCACCGGCACCCGGGCCGGGGCACGCCGGGTCTTCGTACGGGCGAGCACAGTCGTCCCGCTCGCGTCCTCCGGCACCGGCGCGTACCCCGCGTCGCGCAGCTCCGTCAGCATCCGGCCAACCTGGTACGGCGTCGACAGCACCGTGGGCGCGAGCCGGCGCAGCGCCAGCGACGCCAACCGCCGGTCGGCGAGCACCTCCGTCAGCAACGCCTCGTCGTCGCTGCGCACGTACGCCCCGGCGGAGCCGACCCGCAGCCCCCCGTGCTTGCGGGCCACGTCGTCCACCAGGTACGTCAACCCCTGCGGCACCGGGGTACGCGAGCGCCGCCGGAACAGGGCGTGCAGGTCGTCGGCCGAGTAGCCGGCGTCCAGCGCCCGGCGCACGCTGGCCGGGGTGACCCGGTGCACACTCGCCCCACCGGCCGACTCGTGCTCCGCCACCACCTCCAACTCGGCGGCGAGCGCCTGATCGGGTGGGCCGGGCACCACGACGCTCAGGTCGGCCTGCACGAGGAAGTGGTCGACCGGGGCGGGCAGCAGCGCGTCCAGTGCGCGTACGGCGCCGGCCGCGTCGCCGCCGGCGGTGTCCGTCCGCAGCCCCAACGGGTCGTCCCCGCCCCGCTCGTCGGCGGCGGCCACGTCGGCGAGGAGCAGCCGCCCGTACGAGGTGAGCGCCCCCAGCCCCGTCACGCCCAGCGTGGCCGCCTCGGCCAGCACCTCGCGGTGCGCCGTCTCCCGCCCCCGGCTGCGCCGCGGCGCCCGCCAGTCGAGCAGGGCGAGCACCTCGTCGGCGGTGGGACCGGTGGCCGGTTCCAGGTCGGCGAGCACCTCGAGCACGGCCCGTCGGGTGGCCGGCGCCCCGGCCCGTTCCGCCTCGGCCGAGAGCACCGTGATCGGCCGGTCCCGGTCGTCGCGCTGCCCGACCAGGCCGGCCTGCCGGGTCATGCCCAGCCACGCCCGGGCGAGCTGCTCCCAGCGTTGCGCGAGCGTCCCGACCCGCCACACCTCGTACCCGGCGGTGGGCATGACCTGCTGATCCGCGCCGTAGCGGGTGGTGGTGGCCCCGGACAGGTCGACCTCGCCGATCAGCCCGCCCGCGTACGCCGTCTCCAGCAGCAGGGCCGCCGTCGGCTCGTCCACGCCGACGACCCGGGCCAGCCGGCGCAGGTCGCGCACGCCCAGGCCACCCGAGCGGAGCACCGGCGCCGGGTCGGCGGCGAGCTGCTCCAGCAGTGCCTCGGCGCGGCGTACCGCCTCCATGGTCTGCCCGGCCCCGGCCGAGTCGGCGGCCTTCGGTTCGCGCGGCGGGGTGACCACCGGCGGCGGGCTGCTGCGCAGCGGGCCCAGCGGGCCGGTGTCGCGGCGCAGCAGCAGGCCCACCTCCCGGGGCAGCTCGACGGTGCCCGTGGCGCCGGCCCGGACGCCGGTGACCGGCACCAGCAGGTGATGGTCGACGAGCCAGCGCACCGGCGAGCCGGTGGGTGCCCCGCCGTTGGTCGGATCCGGGGGGAGTTCGTCCTCGCCGCCGACCGGGGGCGCCTGCAACGCGCCCGGCGGCACGCTGCCGACCGGTGGCCCGGCGGCCAACCGGTCCAGGATCGCCCGGGCCGAGGGCGGCGCCGCGAGCAGCGTCCGCCGCAGTCGCGCCGGGTCCGCGCAGAGTTGCGCCGCCCGTGGGTCCAGCTCCGCCGCCGGTCGCCCCAGCCCCGCCGGGTACGGGGAGACCTCGTCGACGCTGGCCACCACGCGCAGGGCGTGCTCGGGGCCGTGGAGCAGGAAGAGCGCGCGCAGCCGGTCGATCGCGGCGCGGACGGTGGTGGGTGCGGGCGGGTGCGGGCCGGCGGTGGCCATGGCGAGCACCACGTCGACCGAGGTGGTGGCGTCGGCCGGGTCCCGGGTCAGCCGGGCGGCGTCCAGCATCAGCAGGGTGAACTGGTCCAGCGTGTCGAGCGCGCGGGCCACCGAGACCCGGGACTGGGCCCGGGTGGCCAGCGCGGAGACGTCGGCCGGCACCGGCACGACGAGGTCCGGCCGCAGCTGGAGCAGGGCGGCGAGCGACTCGTCGGGCAGCGACCGCAGGTGATCGGCGAGTGAGGTGGTCATCGTCGTTCCACGCTAGCCCGATCGGGGGGCCTCCCGCCCCTCGGACGTCCGGCTGAACCGGGGGCGGCGGGTAGGTTCTCCCGCATGGCAGCGCTCACGGTCGGCTTCGACCTCGACATGACCCTGGTCGACTCGCGTCCCGGCATCGCGGCGGCGTTCCGCGCGTTGACGGCTGAGACGGGGGTACACGTGGACGCGGAGGCCGCCGTGGCGCGGCTCGGTCCGCCGCTGCGCACCGAGATCGCCCGTTGGTTCCCGCCGGAGCAGGTCGACGCGGCCGTCCGGACGTACCGCGAGCTGTATCCGGCGTACGCGATCACGCCTGCCGTCGCGCTGCCCGGGGCCGCCGCCGCGATCGACGCGGTCCGCGAAGGCGGCGGCCGGGTGCTGGTGGTAACCGCCAAGTTGGGGCGCCTGGCCCGGCTGCACCTGGATCATCTCGGTCTGGTGGTTGACGAGGTGGCCGGCGACCTGTTCGCGGCGGAGAAGGCGACCGCCCTGCGGCAACACGGGGCGACCCACTACGTCGGCGATCATGTGGCCGACATGGTGGCGGCGGGCGCGGCGGAGGTGCCCGGCATCGCTGTCGCCACCGGCCCGTGCACCGCCGAGGAGTTGCGGGCGGCCGGCGCGGCGGTGGTGCTGGACGATCTCACCGGATTCCCGGAGGCACTGGCCGGCCTGACCCGGCTAGCCTTGGGACGGTAGACGTCTCAAAGCTCAAGCGAAGCAGGGGTTCTCAGGTGCCGACGGGTCGAGTGAAGTGGTTTGACACGGCCAAGGGATACGGATTCGTCACCAGCGACGAGGGCGGCGACGTGTTCCTGCCCAAGGGCGCGCTACCGGCGGGCGTCACGGAGCTCAAGGGCGGCCAACGGGTCGACTTCAGCGTGGTGGACAGCCGCCGGGGCGCGCAGGCGATGGGGGTCAAGCTGCTCGACGCGCCACCGTCGATGGCGGAGTTGCGGCGTCGGCCGGCGGAGGAGCTGCACGGCCTGGTCGAAGACATGATCAAGGTGCTGGAGGCGAAGATCCAGCCGGACCTGCGCCGGGGCCGCTTCCCGGACCGCAAGACGGCGCAGAAGGTCGCTCAGCTCGTCCACGCGGTCGCCAGCGAGCTGGAGGTCTGAGGCAGCAGCCCGGCGTCGGCGGCCCGGCCGAGCAGCGCCTTCACGGCGGCGAACCCCGCGTCCCCCAGGTCGGCGGTGAACTCGTTGACGTAGAGGCCGATGTGCCGGTCCACCACGTCGGGCTCCATCTCCTGCGCGTGCGCCAGCACGTACTTCCGGCTGGCGGCCGGGTCGGCCCAGGCCTGCCGGACCGACTCGCGGATCCACCCGGCGGCGGCCTCCGGGTCGACCGTGCCGCGCCGGGCCAGGATGGCGCCGAGGGGGATGGGCAGCCCGGTGTCGCCCTCCCACCACTCGCCGAGGTCGACGAGGGCGGTCAGGCCGTGCCGGCGATAGGTGAACCGGGCCTCGTGGATGACCAGCCCGGCGTCGTACCGGCCGGCCGCGACCCCCGGCATGATCTCGTGGAACGGCACGACCTCGATCCGCGCCGGGGGTCGTTCGGCCGCCCAGAGCCGGAAGAGCAGGTAGGCCGTGGTCCGGTCGCCCGGCACCGCCACGGTGGCACCACTCAGGTCGGCGCCGAGGGCGCGGCCGACGCCTGTGCCGGGGCCGACGCCTGTGCCCGGGCCGACGCCTGTGCCCCGGCCGACCTCCGTGGCCCGGTCGGGGTCGTCGCCGCCCCGGGTCAGCACCAGCGGGCCGCAGCCACGGCCGAGCGCCCCACCGCAGGGCAGCAGGTGATAGTCGTCCAGCAACCATGGCAGCGCCGCGTAGCTGACCTTGACCAGGTCGAACGCCCCCCGCTCGGCGGCCGTGTTGGTGACGTCCACGTCGGCGTACGTGACGTCGACCGGCGGGGCGCCGGACACGAGGCCGTGCACCAGGGCGTGGAAGACGAACGTGTCGTTGGGGCAGGGCGAGATCGCCAGCGAGAGCGCCACGCCCCCACCGTATCCCCGCGCTGTTCGGGTCGCCCGACCACACCAGCCTCGGTGTGACCTGGAGCCGTCCCGCCGAGCCGTCCCGCCCGCCCGCCGCCCGCCTGTCCGCCCGCCCGCCCGTCCACTCGTCTGCCCCTGCGCCACGGACCCCCGCCCGGCAGGGCGAGGCCCGCCCGCGCTGCCGGACGGACCTACCCGGCAGACGCTTTCGAGCTGATGTCGTAAACGATTCAGGTGGCGTGGTGCCCGCCAGCCACAGCCGATCCTCCTTACCCGCTGCCCCACTGCCGGCCAGGACCGGAAAGCGAAGACCGTGGGGGTCACGGTGGTGGCCTTGGACGTCCCGGTGGGCGCGTGCCGGCTCGAGCGACTGATGTCGTAGACGATTCAGCTCCAAAGCGTCCTGAAGAGGTCTCCTCTCGCTCCCGGCCGGGCGGTTTCCGCCGTCCGACGAGCCGGGGCGAAGGTCCGGGACGTCGCCGACGGCGTCCCTCATCCGGTGTTGTCCACAGGTTTATCCACAGGTGGCGGATGGTTGTTGAGAGCGCGGCGCGACGCCGGGAACATGGTTCTCGTGGCGGAGCCGACGGATGCCGTTGACCTTGGCGCGATTCTGCGGGCCCTGCGTCGCCGGGCGAGGCCCACGAGCGCAGCCCTCACCTGACGTACGGCGACGACCCGAGTGAGGAGCGCGAGGTCGTCATCGACGGTGTCCTCGTCGCCGGGAGGTGTCGACGGCTCGGCATCGGTCGCCGGCTGGTCGAACTGCTCGCGGACGAGATGGACCGCGCGGGCATCAGCACCGCCCACGCGATCGCCGAGTCCGGTGGGGTCGATCTGGTGCTCGCCTGCGGATACCGGCTGGAGGCGAGCCGTCCGTGGGCGCTTCGGCTCGACCGCCGGCCGGAGCGCACCGGGTGATCGTCGGACCCGGCGGGGAGGAGGCCTGGAGGCCGGGCCGGGCCGCCGGGTCAGGCCGGGCCAGGCCGGGTCAGGTCAGGGCGGCAGCGGCGGTGGCCAGGGCGGCGAGCGCCTCGCGCATGCGCCAGGCGTCGCGGTCGCGGGGGCCGACCGGGTTGGAGATGGTACGCAGTTCGGCGAACGGGACGCCGGCCTGCGCGGCGGCGACGGCCACGCCGTACCCCTCCATGGCCTCGGCGACCGCGTCGGGGTGCCGCCGGCGCAGGGCCTGGGTGCCGGCGGCGGTGCCGGTCACCGTGCTGACGGTCAGCACCGCGCCCACGGTTGCCGCCGGCAACGCCGCCCGTAGTCCGGCCAGCAGCCCCGGGTCGGCGGCGAGGGCGATGCCGCCGCCGAGCCACTGCGGGGGCATGCCCAGCTCGTCCACCGGTAGGAAACCCTCCGGTGAGTCGGCACCCAGGTCGGCGGCGACGGACACGGAGCCCAGCACCGTCGCGCCGACCTCCGCCCGGCCGGCGAAGCCGCCCGCGACGCCGGCGCTGACCACACCTCGGTACGGGCGCCCGGCCGCCTCGGCGAGCACCAGCAGCCGGGCGGTCGCGGCGGCGGCCACGGCCGGCCCGACGCCCACCGGCAGCACCGTGGTCCTCGACGGGTCAGTGAGGCCCGCGCGGACCGCCTCGGCCTCGGCGGGCACCGCCGTGAGTACCAACAGACCCGTCACGACAAGGGCCCCTTCGATTCCCGCCGGGTCTCGTCGTCCGCGCCGCTGGGCCCGCCGACGGACGACGAGGGCCGGTAGACGTGGTAGCCGGGCGGGGCCAGGGTCGGGTCGTCCAGCGGGGAGCTGCCCTGCGCCGGGGCCGGCGATACGGGCGCCACCCCGGTCTCGGGGCTGACCTCGGCGGCGAGGCTCGCCTCGGGGCCGACCGTGCGGCCGGCGGGCTCCGGGTCGGGGGCGGCCGTCTCGTCGGCCAGTTCGTCGTCGCCGAGCGGGCGCCCGGCCAGACGCTCGGCGCGCAGGCGGCCCGCCACCACCACGCCCCGGACGGCGGCCAACGTGCCCGCCCCGGCGACGACGGCGATGCCGACCCGGCCGTCGAAGGGTACGAGCCCCAGCCCGCCCCCGGCGACGAACGCGAGCATCAGCGCCGTCTCCGAGTGGGCGAAGGAACTGGCCCGCAGCCGTTCCGGGATGCGTTCCTGGATCGAGGCGTCCACTGTCAGCTTGGCGACGCCGCTGCCCAGGGCCGCCACCAGGCAGAGCAGGGCGACCATCGGCAGCGAGAACAGCAACGCGGCGAGGACACCCACCCCACCGACGATGATCATGCCGCTGGACTGGATGGCGACGGGTCGGTGGATGCGCAGCCGGGTGCCGATCGCGGTGGCGAGGAAGGTGCCCACCGCCAGCGCCGCGCCGACGAGGCCCAGCGCCCCCTCGTCGCCCAGGTCCCGGCCGAAGACGACGGTGGTCAGGTCGCCGGCCTTGATCGCGAAGGCCAGGAAGAGCAGCAGGAAGCCGTACACCGCGCGTAGCGTCGCGGCGCCGATCAGGGTGGCGATGACGAGCCGCCCGGCCGGTCGGCCCCGGCCCAACGGGCGGTCGCCGGTGCGCCGGCCGAACGCCCGCAGGGGTCGGGGCACCCGCTCCGGCGGCTCGGAGTCGGCCTTCGGCGGCAGCCGCAGGGAGATCACCATGCCGACCAGGAAGATGACCGACGCGACCCGCAACGGCCACTGCGGCCCGAACCAGAAGGCGGCCAGCCCGATCGGGGCGACCAGGGCGCCGGCCACCGTGCCGTAGACGCTGGCCCGGGCGCCCACCTGGGAGAGCCCGAGCCCTTCCGGTAGCAGCCGTGGCACGGCCGCCGAGCGGGCCACCCCGTACGCGCGGGAGAGCGCGAGCACGCCGAAGGCCGCCGGGTAGAGGCCGAAACCGTGGATGTAGTCGGAGATCAGCCAGGCCAGGAAGGCCCGGCCGAGCATGGTGGCGGCCAACGCGTACCGGCGGCCGTGGCGGAAGTGGTCGAGCAGCGGGCCCACCACCGGGGCGAGCATGGCGAACGGCACCATGGTCACCAGCAGGTAGAGGGCGACCTTGCTGCGGGCCTCGCCGAGCGGGACGTTGAAGAAGATCGTCCCGGCCAGGCCGATGGCGATCAGCGTGTCGCCGGCGCAGGAGACCGCGTGCAGATCGAAGAGGCGGATCATGCCGACCTCGCCCCCGGCGCCCTTCGTGCGGGCCCGGCCCGCGCGGCGGGTCATCCAGCGCCCACCGCTGACCGAGCCACGGAACAGCAGGCGGACGGCCTTGACGCCGGTGCCGACGGTCCGCCCGAGCAGGGACCGCTCGGGGCGGGAAAACAGCGGCATGCCCACCATCCTGACCCATTCGCGACGTCCTCGCCGCACCACTGTCTCAGAACGTCTCGGCGGGTGCCTGTCGGTCGGCGGTACCCATGGGGAACAATGGTCTGGTGACCAGGCCCGTCTCCGCCCGCGCCGCTCGTCTCGACCAGGTCTGCGCCGCCGCCGTCGAGGTGGCACGTGACGCCATCACCGAGGTCGAGGCCTCGGACATCGGCGATCACCTGCAGGCCGTGGCGGAGGGCGACCGGCTCGTCACCCACTACTTCGAGTGTCGGCTCGCCGGCTACCGGGGCTGGCGGTGGGCGGTCACCGTGACCCGGGTGCCGCGCAGCCGGCAGGTCACCATCTGCGAGACGGTGCTGCTGCCCGGCCCCGACGCGATGCTCGCGCCCGGGTGGCTGCCGTGGCAGGAGCGGCTCCAGCCGGGCGACCTCGGCCCCGGCGACCTGCTGCCCACCGCACCGGACGACGACCGGCTCCAGCCCGGTTACCTGCTCTCCGACGACCCGGCGGTCGAGGAGACCGCCTGGGAGCTCGGTCTGGGCCGGCCCCGGGTGCTCTCCCGGGAGGGGCGCGCCGACGCCGCGCAACGCTGGTACGACGGCGACCACGGCCCGTCCGCCCCGATCTCGACCGCCGCCCCCACCGCCGCCCGCTGCGGGACCTGCGGCTTCTACCTTCCGCTCGCGGGTGCCCTGCGGCAGGCCTTCGGCGCCTGTGGCAACTTCTACGCCCCCGACGACGGCCGGGTGGTCAGCGCCGACCACGGCTGCGGGGCACATTCGGAGACCATGATCGAGGCGGCCGAGAGCCAGGTCGACGAGTTGCCGACGATCTACGACGACAGTGCGGTCGAGCCCGTGGCGGTCAGCGGGGCGTCGGGTTCCGTCGAGGCCGCCGAGCCGGTGGAGCCGTACGTCCATCCCTGACGCACGCAGCCGCACGTCCACCCCTGGCGCGCCCGGTGGGGCGCTGCCCTGGCGGGCCGGCGTCGACGCGGGTCAGTGGTGGGCGCGGCGGCGGCGCCGGTTGGCATCGTGCCGCATCATCACGGCCAGACCGGGGAACCCCCACAGGAAACCGGCCAGGCAGGTCCACAGCCAGTCCTGGTGATCGTGCGCGGTCAGCCAGTCGCGGAAGACGAGCAGCACCAGCCCGGCGAGCGCCCAGGCGGCCATCCCGGCGAGTGCGAACGGCACCATCGGCGGGTCGAGCGGGTCGGGCCGCGGTGGCTGCTGCTTCGGCACGCGGCAAGCGTACGCGATCAACTTTTCCTGCTGGCCGCTGATCTGCGACGATGCGCGCGACAAACGGAAGATCACCTGCGAGGACCCGATGAAAGCAGCGTCACCCGAGAACGGCACTCCGCCCGATTCCGCCTACCCCCGCAACGGTTTCGACAGGTACTTCGAGATCTCCGCCCGAGGCTCGACGGTGAGCCGCGAGGTACGCGGCGGTCTGGCGACCTTCTTCACGATGGCGTACATCGTGGTGCTCAACCCGCTCATCCTCGGCAGTGCCCTCGACGGCGACGACCAGCGGCTCCCCATCCCCGCGCTCGCCGCCGCCACCGCCCTGGTCGCCGGCCTGATGACCATCCTGATGGGCGTGGTCGGCCGGTTCCCGCTGGCGCTGGCCGCGGGCCTCGGCGTCAACGCGCTCGTCGCGTACGAGATCGCCCCGGAGATGACCTGGGCGGACGCCATGGGCCTCGTGGTGATCGAGGGTGTGATCATCGCGGTGCTGGTGCTGACGGGCCTGCGTACGGCGGTGTTCCGTTCGGTGCCGACGCAGCTCAAGACGGCGATCGGCGTCGGCATCGGCCTCTTCCTGACCATCATCGGCCTGGTCGACGCCGGTTTCGTCCGGCGGGTGCCGGACTCGGACAACACCACGGTTCCCGTCGGGCTGGGCATCGACGGCAGCGTGGGTAGCTGGCCCATGCTGGTCTTCGTGGTGGGCCTGCTGCTCACCGTGGTGCTGCTGGTGCGCAAGGTCCGGGGCGCGATCCTGATCGGCATCCTCGCCTCCACGGTGCTGGCGATCGTCGTGGAGGCGGTGGCGAACATCGGGCCGTCCGTCGTCGACGGGAAGCCGAACCCGAAGGGCTGGGCGCTGAACGTGCCCGAGCTGCCCAAGAGCTGGGTGGACCTGCCGGACCTGTCGCTGCTCGGCAAGTTCAACGTGTTCGACTCGTGGGGCCGGGCCGGCTGGGTCGTCGTCCTGATGTTCGTGTTCACCCTGTTGATCACGGACTTCTTCGACACCATGGGCACGATGGTCGCGGTCGGCCAGGAGGGGAACATGCTCGACGAGCGGGGCACGCCGCCGCGGGCGAAGGAGATCCTGCTGGTCGACTCGATCGCGGCGGCGGCCGGCGGCATGGCGAGCACGTCGAGCAACACGTCGTACACCGAGAGCGCCGCCGGTGTGGCGGAGGGCGCCCGTACGGGTGTGGCCAGCCTGGTCACCGGCGCGATGTTCCTGCTGGCGATGTTCGTGGCGCCGCTGGTGCTCGTGGTGCCGTTCGAGGCGGCGTCCACCGCGCTGGTGGTGGTGGGCTTCCTGATGATGACCGCGGTGCGCACGATCGACTGGTCGGACTACGAGATCGCGCTCCCGGCGTTCCTCACGATCGTGCTGATGCCCTTCACGTACTCGATCTCGAACGGCATCGGCGCCGGCCTCATCTCGTACGTGGTGGTGAAGCTCGCCAAGGGCAAGGCCCGGGAGATCCACCCGCTGCTGTACGGGGTGGCCGCCCTGTTCGTGCTCTACTTCCTGCGCGGGCCGATCGAGTCCGTGGTGCTGTGATCACGCCCCGCTCCGGGCCGGGCCGGCAGGTCGGGTACCCGGCCCGGAGCGGGACGAACTTCTCGTGAGCATGGTCATACCGCACCTCCTACGCCAGGCTAATTAGTTAGGCTAACTATCGTGACGGAGCGGACGGTGACGGCGAAACGCGTGCCACCGGCGCAGTTGGCACCCCAGCTGCGGGATGCGATAACCCGACTCAACCGGCGGGTCCGCCAGGCCCGACCGGTCGGCGACCTCACGGTCACCCAGCTCTCCGCGCTCACCAGCCTCCGGCTGGCGGGCGCGCTGACGCCCCGGGAACTGGCCGACGCGGAGCGGGTGCAGCCACCGACGATGACCAAGATCGTCGCGAAGTTGGAGGAGCGCGGCCTCGTGCAGCGGACCCCCCATCCGACCGACGGCCGGCAGGTCATCCTGGCGGCGACCGAGGGTGGACGGGCGGTGCTCGACCAGTTCGAGCGGGTCCGTGACGAGTGGCTGGCCCGCCGACTGACCGAGCTGACCGAAGCCGAGCGGGACACCCTGCGGCAGGCGGCCGAGATCCTTCAGCAGGTCGCCCGCGCCTGACCCGCGCGTCGTGCCCGCGCCGTCCGACGTCGATGACGCGTACGACCGCGAGGAGGCACACGAAGAGTGCAGGCGAAGCTGAGCACGATGTTCCAGTCCCTACAGGTCCGCAACTACCGGCTCTTCGCATCCGGGCAGCTGATCAAGCTGATCGGCGTCTGGATGATGTTCATCGCCCAGGACTGGCTGGTCCTCGAGCTCACCGACAACTCCGCCACCGCCCTCGGGGTGGTGACCGCGCTCCAGTTCACCCCGGTGCTGCTGCTCACCCTGCTCTCCGGGCGACTCGCGGACCGCTACGACAAGCGGATGCTGCTCTTCGTCGCGAACGCGTTCTGGACGGTGCTCGCGCTCGGCATGAGCCTGCTCGTCATCACCGGCATGGTGCAGCTCTGGCACGTCTTCACCTTCGCCGCCCTGCTCGGCGTCGCCAACGCCGTGGAGACCCCCGTCCGGCAGGCGTTCGTCTCCGAGCTGGTCGGCACGTCGCTGCTGCCGAACGCCCTGTCGCTGAACGCGGCGGTGTTCAACTCCGCCCGGATCGTCGGCCCCGCCGTCGCCGGCCTGGCCATCGCCGCCTTCGACGTCGGCCCGGTCTTCCTGTTCACCGCGGTCAGCTCCATCGCCCCACTGGTCACCGTGATCCGCATGCGCCCCGCCGACCTCTACCGGGAAGCACTGCCACCGCGCGACGAGCGGGCCTCGGCCAAGGTGATCGACGGGCTGCGCTACGTCTGGCGCCGGCCCGACCTGCTGCTGCCCATGGCGATCATGTCGGTGATCGGTATGTCGCTGTTCAACTTCCAGCTCACCCTCGCCGCGCTGGCCAAGACCGTGTTCAAGACCGGGGCGGCCTCGTTCGGACTGTTCAGCACCGCGCTGGCCGTCGGGGCGCTCGTCGGGGCGCTCGCCGGTACCGGGCGGCGCAGCCGCCCGTCGGTCTGGCTGGTGCTCGGCGCGGCGGTCGGCTGCGCCGGCTTCGGCACGCTGGTGGGGCTCGCCCCCGCGTACTGGATGGTGGTGACGCTGCTGCTGCCCACCGGCTTCTTCATGGTGTTCTTCGCCCAGGCGGCCAACCAGCGGGTCCAGCTCGGCACGGACGCCGCCTTCCGCGGCCGGGTGATGGCCCTGTGGGTGCTGGTCTTCCTCGGCACCAACCCGGTCGGGGCGCCGCTCATCGGCTGGGTCGCCGAAACCTACGGCGCCGGCGCCAGCATCTGGATCGGCGGCCTGCTCTCGCTGGCCACCGCCCTGATCGCGCTCGCCTGGCAGCTACGCCGCTCCGGCGCCCGGTTGCGTTTCCGCGTGCTGCCCATGCCGCGCTTCTACGTGGTCTCCCCGGACTGCTGAACGTTCCCGCCGTCCCGGAAACGTCCGGTCGGTCCCGACCGCGCCGCCGGGGATGCCACGAAAGCGGTGGCGACCCGGCGGGAGGTGGCTTAGCGTCGATACGTGGAGCTCGGACGCGCGCTACTGCTGATCCTGGCCTTCGTCGCCGTGGCCAGCCTGCCGGCGGCCATCGCTGTGGTGTTCTGTGCCGACGAGATCATCGACCGGGTGGCCTGCCGGTATGCCGAGTGGCGTGAACGCCGGCGGGAACGGCGCACCATCGCCCGGCTGGACCGGGCCGTCGAGGCCGACGTGCTCACCCGCGACATCGACCTCACCGCCCTCGACCGGCCCGACCGGCGCCCGCTGGAGGAACTCGCCGCCGACCTGCGCCGCCTGCGCGGCCAGCGGGTCGGGGCCGAGGCACGCCAGCCCGTCTGGCACGGCATGGTCCTCCAGGCGTACGACGACCGGCTCCGGCTGGCCTGCCGGGCCCTCGGGATCACCGAACACCTGACCGAGCTGGTGGGAGTCGACCTGGCGCTGGAACGGATCCGGGTGGAGGGCCTGCTGCACGCCGCCGGGCTGACCCTGCCGGCCGCGCGGGCCGAGCACCGCCAGCGTCACCGCTGAGGGGGCGGGGGATGCGGCTCTTCGTCGCGGTGTATCCGCCGCCCGGGGCGGTCGCGCACCTCGGCGCCCGGGTGGCCCGGCTGCGTACCGGCGCGGCGGCCGCCGCCGGGATCGACGTCCGGCTCGCCGACCCGGCCGACGCCCACGTCACACTCGCCTTCCTCGGCGACGTCGAGGCGGACCGGCTGGTCGCCGTGGAGAGCGCGCTCGGGCTCGCCGCCGAATCGTTCCGGGCCGGCCGGGCGGCGGCGCCCCTGCTCCGGCTGGCCGGCGGCGGACGGTTCGGGCGGGGCCGGTGCACGGTGCTCTGGGTCGACCTGCGGGGCGAGGTGGAGCCCCTCCTGGCGTTGGCCGGGCTGATCCGATCCCGGCTGCGCCACGCCCGCCTGCCGTACGACGAGAAGCCGTTCCGTGCGCACCTGACCATCGCCCGCCCCGGCGACCGGATGTCCCCGCCCGACGTGGCGGCCGACGTGGCCGCCCTCGACGACTACGAGGGCCCGCGGTGGCCGGCCGCCGAGCTGGTGCTCGTACGCAGCCGGACCGGGCCCCGCCGCAGCCACGACCGCCTGGCCGCCTGGCCCCTCTGACCGGCGCGGCCTACCAGGCCCACGCCTCCGGACCCGGACCGCCGTTGCCGACGGGTGGGAAGAGTTCGTCCAGGCGAGCGAGGGTGCTCTCGTCGAAGGCGACGGTGAGGGCGCCCAGGGAACGGTCGAGCTGCTCGGTGGTGCGCGGCCCGATGATCGGGGCGGTCACCCCCGGCCGGGACAGCAGCCAGCCGAGGGCCACGTCCGCCGGGTCGTGACCGAGGTCCCCGCAGAGTTTCTCGTACGCCTCGATGGTCGGCCGGTGCTCGGCGAGCGCGTCGGCGGAACGGCCGCTGGCCCCGCGCGCGGCCCCGCCCTCGGCCATCTTGCGCAGCACGCCGGCGAGCAGCCCGCCGTGCAGCGGCGACCAGGGGATGATGCCCAGCCCGTGGTGCTGCGCGGCCGGTACCACCTCCAACTCGACATACCGGGTCATCAGGTTGTAGATGCACTGCTCGGAGACGAGGCCGAGGAAGTGGCGCCTCCCCGCCGCCTCCTGCGCCACCGACAGGTGCCAGCCGGCGAAGTTGGACGACCCGACGTAGAGGACCTTGCCCTGGGCGACCAGGGTCTCCATGGCCTGCCAGATCTCCTCCCACGGCGTGGCCCGGGAGACGTGGTGCATCTGGTACAGGTCGATGGTGTCGGTCCGCAGGCGGCGCAGCGAGGCCTCGCAGGCCCGGACGATGTGGCGGGCGGAGAGGCCCTGCTCGTTGGGCCAGTCGCCCATCTTGCCGTAGACCTTCGTGGCCAGCACGACCTTCTCCCGCCGGCCGCCGCCCTGGGCGAACCAGCGTCCGATGATCTGCTCGGTGATCCCCTCGCCGGTCTGCCAGCCGTAGACGTCGGCGGTGTCGAAGAAGTTGATCCCGTGTTCGAGGGCCCGGTCCATGATCGCGAAGCTGTCCGGCTCGGTGGTCTGCGGCCCGAAGTTCATCGTGCCCAGGCAGAGGCGGCTGACGGACAGGCCGGTGCGGCCGAGGTTCGTGTAGTCCATCAGGTCACCCTGCCACGGCGGCACCGCGTGCGCCCGGCATCGACCCCGACGACGGTTGGCCGTCGGGGTCGAGCGGTCAGGAGGACTCGCGGGCTGCCGGCCCGCTGCCGAAGAGCACGTCGTCCCAGCTCGGCAGGCGTTTGCGCGGCTTGCCGTTGGCGTCGGTCGACTCGCCGGACGCTGCCGCCGGCGCGCCCGTGCGCCGGGGCCGGAGCACCGCCAGTGACGGCACGGCCGGCACCTCCTTGGGCGCGTCCGAATCGTCGTCGAACGCGGAACCCTGACCGCCACCGAGCAGCGCCGCCGCCCCGCCGCCGACCGGCCGCTGGCGTGGCGCGTCCGGCCCGGCGAGGGCCGCCGGGGTGCGCGGTTCCAGCCCGCGACCCGACGTCGAGCCGAGTGGACGGTCGAGGGAGGCGAGCAGGGCGTCCCGCCCGGCCCGGATCGGATCGCGGCCGGGCCGGCCGTGCTCCGCCGCCGCCGGCAGGCCGTGCCCGCCCCGGCTCGGCTCGCCGCGCGAGGGGCCGGGCAGCGCGTGGCCGCCCCGCTCCGGTGGCTCCTGGCCGAGGATCGGGGTGGGGCGTTCGGCGCAGAGGTATTGCGCCATGTCGTCGTGCGGGGCGACCGCCTGGCGGGTCTTGTCGAGATTCCAGATGGCCTGCGCGGTCGCCTTGCCCGAGGGCCAGGTCGCCACGATCCGCCAGGTGCCGTCGTCGCGGCGCCACGCGTCCCAGGAGATCTTCTCGGTGTCGATGCCGTGCTGGGCCAGCCGGCCGTTGACCACCTCGGCGAGCGGGGTGGGCTTCTCCGCGCCCTTCAGCCGGGTGCGCCGGGCGTGCTGGGCGAGCATGGCCCGCTCCTGGAGCACCGGGCCGGCGTAACGCAGCACCCGGTCGACCGGCACGCCGGCGATCCGGGCGACGTCCTCAGCGGACTCGCCGGAGCGGATCTTGGCCTGGATGTCCCGAGGGGAGAGTGAGGGCACCGGGTCGACGCCGGCACCGGGGGCCACCGCGAGCGGCGGGGCGCCGGGCTCGGCATGCAACGCGCCGGCGATGCGCTCGTCGATGGGCAGGGCGAGCAGTCGCCCGACCTCGTCGGCGAGGACCATCGCCTGGCCGTCCTCCGAGAGGGCGACGAAGCGTACTGGGCGCATGCGTTGCCTCCGTCCCGCTTCGCTGGCCGTCACGCCACGAGCCGGCCACCCGGGCGTCCTCGCACCACCGTACGCGTATCTGCCCACAGGTGGGGGATGCGACACCCGCAAGTCGCGACTGAGCTGCGGCGATGATCACGGTCGGTGGCCGGGGACGCGCCCACCGGCCACCGACCGTGACGGCGATCAGAGCCGCTCGACCACGTAGTCGATCGACGCGGTCAGGGCCTCGACATCCGCCGGCTCGACGGCCGGGAAGAGCGCGACGCGAAGCTGGTTGCGGCCCAGCTTCCGGTACGGCTCGGTGTCCACGATGCCGTTCGCGCGCAGCACCCCGGCGATCGCGGCGGCGTCGACGGAATCGGCGAAGTCGATGGTGGCGACCACGTTGGAGCGCAGCGCCGGGTCGGTGACGAACGGCGTCGCCACGTCGGAGCGCTCCGCCCAGCCGTACACGGTCGCGGCGCTCTCGGCCGTCCGCTTGGCCGCCCAGGCCAGCCCGCCCTGGGAGTTCATCCAGTCGGTCTGCTCGGCGGCCAGGAAGATGGTGGCCAGGGCCGGGGTGTTGTAGGTCTGCTCGAGCCGCGAGTTGTCGATCGCCGTGACCAGGTCGAGGAAGGCCGGGATGTAGCGGCCGGACGCCTTGATCTCGCCGGCGCGCTCCAGGGCCGCCGGGGACATCAGGGCCAGCCACAGGCCGCCGTCGGAGCCGAAGCACTTCTGCGGGGCGAAGTAGTAGACGTCGGTGTCGCCGACGTTGACGTCGAGGCCGCCGGCGCCCGAGGTGGCGTCGACCAGCAGCAGCGAGCCGGGGTCGGTGCCGGGCACCCGGCTGATCGGCACCGCGACACCCGTCGAGGTCTCGTTGTGCGGGGTGGCGTAGACGTCCACCCCGGCCTCCGCGACCAGGGTGGGGGCGCTACCGGCCGCCGACTTGCGGATGGTCGGCTCACCGAGGAACGGGGCGTCCCTGACGGACTTCGCGAACTTCGCGCCGAACTCGCCGAAGCTGGCGAACTGGGCCCGGTCCCGGACCAGGCCGAACGTCGCGACCTCCCAGAACGCCGTGGTGCCGCCGTTGCCCAGCACCACCTCGTAGCCCTCGGGAAGGGAGAAGAAGTCGGCCATGCCGCGGCGCAGCCGGGCGACCTGGTCGCGGACGGTGCGCTGCCGGTGCGAGGTGCCCAGGTAGCTGGTCGCCACCTCGGCGAGGGCGGAGACCGCCGCCGGACGGACCTTGGACGGCCCGCAGCCGAACCTTCCGTCGGCGGGCTTGAGGTCGTCGGGAATCCGGATGGTCGGTGCGTCAGCCACGGTTGTCGAGATCCTTCCGCAGGGGCGAGAACGGGCCCGGTGTTCAGGCGGGCGCGGATCGACGGCGGACGCGCGCCGAGGCGCACGACGTGGCCGGGACCCGGGCCCGGTCCGGCGACACTGCCGGCCCTCATCCTCGCACCCGGGCCGGCCGCCCCGGCCGCTGGTCCCACGCCCGGTGGTGAGGCGTCCACCACACGGCGTGCCGCCCACGACGCGGATCGATGGCCGCGTGGCGGGCGGTTGCGGCGGGCCGCAGACACGCGATCCCCCGCCCGGCGGACCGGGCGGGGGATCGCGGTGCGGGCGTACGTCCTCAGACGCCGTGGGGGATGGCCGTCCAGCCCTCGACGTCGCTGGGCTTGCGGGTGCCCGGGCCCATGTAGTGGGCCGACGGGCGGACCAGCCGCTGGAGCTTCTTCTGCTCCAGAATGTGCGCGCTCCAGCCGCCCATCCGGGCGCAGGTGAACATGGACGTGAACATGTGCGCCGGCACCTCGGCGAAGTCCAGCACCACGGCCGACCAGAACTCGACGTTTGTGGCGAGAACCCGGTCCGGCCGGCGGGCCTGGAGCTCGGCCAGGGCGGCGCGCTCCAGCGCCTCGGCGATCTCGAAGCGCGGCGCGCCCAGCTCCTTGGCGGTGCGACGGAGCACCCGGGCGCGCGGGTCCTCGGCCCGGTAGACGCGGTGGCCGAAGCCCATCAGCCGCTCGCCGCGGTCGAGGACGCCCTTGACGTATCCCTCGGCGTCGCCGCTGCGCTCGACGGCCTCCAGCATGCTCAGCACGCGCGACGGTGCGCCGCCGTGCAGCGGCCCCGAGAGGGCGCCGATGCCGGAGGAGATGCAGGCCGCGGCGTCGGCACCGGTGGAGGCGACGATCCGGGCGGTGAAGGTGGAGGCGTTCAGGCCGTGCTCGGCGGCCGAGATGAAGTATGCGTCGACGGCCTTGACGTGCCGCGGGTCCGGCTCGCCCCGCCAGCGCTTCATGAAGCGCTCGACGATGGTGGAGGCCTTGTCGATCTCCTTCTGCGGCACCGCCGGCAGGCCCAGGCCGCGCGCCGACTGGGCGACGAACGACAGCGCGGTGACCGACACCCGGGCGAGGTCCTCGCGGGCCTGCTCGTCGGAGATGTCCAGCAGCTGGTCGAGACCCCAGTACGGGGCCAGCATCGCCACGGCCGACTGCACGTCGACCCGGATGTCGCCGGAGTGCACCGGCACCGGGAACGGCTCCGCCGGCGGCAGACCCGGGCCGAACCGCCCGTCGACCAGCAGCGCCCACACGTTGCCGAAGGACACCTGGCCGATCAGATCCTCGATGTCGACACCGCGATAGCGCAGCGCCCCGCCCGCACGGTCGGGTTCGGCGATCTCGGTCTCGAAGGCCACGACGCCCTCGAGTCCGGGTTTGAAATCGGCCATGTCGCTCTCCTGGATCTGCTCGTGCGCCCGCCCGGGGCTTCGGTCCCGGCCCCGGCCGGGCGAGCGCCTTAGGCGACCCTCAGGGATGTGTTCGTGACATCTTGCCTGCTGGGTAACCGAATTTGCGACCCAGAGCGACTGTGCCGCACGCGACATCCCCGCCCACTCGCGTCCGGGCGGCGTCGGTGAAACTGTGCGCTACGGGCTGGCCTGCGCCGCAGGGGGTGCGCCGGGCGGGCGAGGAGGAGAGGGAAAGTGACGGGGGACACAGTCCGGCCGGCGGGGATGCGTAACGAGTACGCCCCCGAGCTGGGCCTTTCCGAGACGGACCTGGCGGCCGACTGGCACGAGCAGTTCGCCCGGTGGTTCGCCGACGCGGTCGCCGCGCGGCTGCCCGAACCGAACGCGATGGTGTTCGGCACCGCCGACGCCGCGGGCCGCCCGAGCGCGCGGACCGTGCTGCTGAAGGGGTACGACGCCGAGGGCTTCGTGCTCTTCACCAACTACGGGTCCCGTAAGGGCGCCGACGCGTCCGCCAACCCGTACGCGAGCCTCGTCTTCCCCTGGTTCCCGATGCACCGGCAGGTGGTGGTGGCCGGTCGGGTGGAGCGGGTCGACCGGGCGGAGACGGAGGCGTACTTCGCCAGCCGGCCGCGCGGCTCCCAGCTCGGCGCCTGGGCCAGCGCGCAGTCCCGCGTCATTCCGGACCGGGCCGTGCTGGACGAGGCGTACGGGGCGGTGGCGCGGCGGTTCGCCGGGACCGACCCGATCCCCGCCCCGCCGCACTGGGGCGGGCTGCGGGTGCGGCCGGAGTCGGTGGAGTTCTGGCAGGGCCGGACCAGCCGGCTGCACGACCGGCTGCGGTTCCGGCTCACCGGGGCCGGGCGGTGGGCCGTGGAGCGGTTGGCGCCGTGACCCGGATCGAGAACGCCCGGGCGTCGCGGCTGCGCCGGTTCGCGATCGACCTGAGCCCGCTGGCGGCGCCCGCGTACCGGCGGATGTGGCTGGGCAACGGCATCGCGATGTTCGGCATCCAGCTCACCGCGGTCGCCGTGCCGGTGGAGATGTACGCGCTGACGGAGAGCTCGCTCTGGGTCGGCCTGATCGGGATCGCGGCGTTCCTGCCGCTGCTGGTCTTCGGGTTGTGGGGCGGCGCGGTGGCCGACGCGCACGACCGGCGCAAGGTGCTGCTGGCGACGGCGGCGGTGCTCTGGGTCGCCACGGCCGGCCTGGCGGTGCAGGCGGCGCTCGGGATCGGCAGCCCGGTGCTGCTGCTCGTGCTGGTGGCGGTGCAGTCGATCGCCTTCGCGATCAGCTCGCCCACCCGCAACGCGATCCTGCCCCGGCTGGTGCCGGCGGAGCTGGTGCCGGCGGCGAGCACGCTGAACTTCACCACCCACACCGCCGCCTCGGTCTTCGGCCCGCTGGTCGCCGGCCTGATCTTCGCCTGGTGGGGCACCGACGTCGGCCTGCCGATCGCGTACGCGGCCGACGCGGTGCTCTTCACGGTCGCCGTCTGGGCGACCGCGAAGCTGCCGGCCATGCCGCCGGAGCCGGACCCGGACGGGGCGGGCGCCCCGCGGCGGGCCGGACTGGGCAGCATCGTCGACGGGCTGCGCTACCTGACGACCACGCCGGTGCTGCTGCTCTCCTTCGTCATCGACCTGATCGCGATGGTGCTGGCGATGCCCCGGGCGCTCTTTCCCGAGATCGCGGAGCAACGGTTCGGCGGCGGTGCGGCGGTCGGCTGGCTCTACAGCGCGATCGCGGCGGGCGCGATGCTCGGCGGGCTGACCTCCGGCTGGATCGGCCGGCTGCGCCGGCAGGGCCTGGTGCTGGTGGTGGCGGTGGTCGGCTGGGGGCTGGCGGTGGCGGCGGCCGGGTTGGCCGGTCAGCTCTGGCTGATGGTGCTGCTGCTGGCGGTGGCCGGGGCGGCGGACCTGGTCAGCGCGGTGCTGCGGCAGTCGATGCTGCTGGTCTACGCGCCCGACCGGATGCGCGGGCGGTTGATGGGCGTCAACACGGTGGTCATCGCCGGCGGGCCGCGCCTGGGCGACCTGCGGGCCGGCGCGGTGGCGGCCGGATTCGGCGGCGGCGTCGCCTGGGTCGGCGGCGGGCTGCTCTCGGCGGCGCTCGCGGTGCTGCTCGCGGTGGCGTTCCCGGTGCTGCTGCGCTACCGGGCGGCGGCGACCTCCGCCGGTGGTGACCGGGCGTGACGGGCCCGATCGGGGTGAGCGACGGCGGGGGCACCCGTTAGGGTCGCCCGCATGGACATCCCCGACCAGCGTCCCCCCTCGGGCACGCAGTGGACCATTTCCGCCGCCGGCCACGAGGCCGTCATCGTGGAGGTGGGCGGCGGGATCCGGACGTACCGGGTCGACGGGACCGACCGGCTCGACGGGTACGACGCCGACGAGCTCTGCCCCGGCTGCGCGGGGCAGGTGCTGGCCCCCTGGCCGAACCGGATCCGCGACGGCCAGTACACCTTCGGCGACCAGTCGTTGCAGCTCACGCTCAGCGAGCCGGAGCGGGGCGTGGCCATCCACGGGCTGGTCAACTGGGTGCCGTGGCGGTTGGTCGACTCCTCGCCCGACGCGGTGACAGTCGGCTACGACCTGCCCCCGCAGCCGGGCTACCCGTGGCCGCTGCGGCTGCGCACCCGCTGGAGCGTCGGCCCGGACGGGCTGCGCGCGGAGCACGAGGCGACGAACCTCGGCACCGGGGCCGCGCCGTTCGGTCTCGCCGTGCACCCCTACCTGCGGGTGCCCGGGGTGGCGGTGGACGACCTGTCGTTGCGGCTGCCGGCCCGCACCCGGTTGCAGGTGGACGGGCGGCTGCTGCCGGTGGGGGGCACCCCGGTCGCCGGCACCGAGTACGACTGGACGAGCCCCCGCCGCATCGGCGACGCCCGCCTCGACCTCACCTTCGGCGACGTGATCCCCGATGACGACGGCGGCTCGGTGGTGAGCCTGGTCGGCCCGGACGGCGCGGCGGGCGTCCGGATCTGGGCGGATCGGGAGTTCGGCTGGTGGCAGGTGTTTACCGGCGACGCCCTGCCGGGCGAGCGGCGGCGCCGCTCCGTGGCGGTGGAGCCGATGACCTGCCCGCCGGACGCGTTCCGCTCGGGCCGGGACGTGATCACCCTGGAGCCGGGCGTGACCTGGCGGGGTGTCTGGGGCGTACGGCCGGTGGCCTGAGCGGGGGGATCGCATGGAGTTCAGCGAGGTGGTCCGGCGGCGCCGGATGGTGCGCAACTACGACCCGGAGCGTCAGGTCCCGCCCGACGTGGTGCGGCGGTTGCTCGACCACGCGGTGCGCGCGCCGTCGGCCGGTTTCGCCCAGGGCTGGGGTTTCCTGGTGTTGGAGGCGGCGGCGGACCGGGAGCGGTTCTGGGCGGCGACCACGCCGGGCGGCGGTGGCCGGCAGCGGTGGCTGGCCGGGATGCGCCGGGCGCCGCTGATCGTGGTTCCGCACGCCAACCGCTCGGCCTACCTGGAGCGGTACGCGGAACCGGACAAGGGCTGGGCGGACCGCTCGACGGAACGCTGGCCGGTGCCCTACTGGTACGTGGACACCGGCTTCGCGGCCCTGCTGATGCTGCTGACGGCCGTGGACGAGGGGCTGGGGGCGTGCTTCTTCGGTATCGCGCCGCAGCGCCTCGACGCGTACCGGGAGGCGTTCGGGGTGCCGGTGGAGTACGAGCCCGTCGGGGCCGTGACGGTGGGTTACCGGGCGTCCGATCACCGGTCGTCGTCCTTGCGTCGGGGGCGCCGCCCGGTGGACGAGGTGGTCCGGTGGGGGCGGTGGAGCCCTCCGGCGTCGGCGGGTTCGCCGGTTGGCGGAGCGGACGGCGGGTAGTGAACCCGACATCGGGGAGCGGAACGCGGTGTGGCGCAGCCGGCTACGCTGGCACGATCATCGGTGCCGTGGGTCGCGGTGCGACCCGACCCGGTGTCGCGGGTCGGCCCGGCCAGGGGGAGGGGAGCGTGCCGTCGTGATCTTCAGAGCGGTCCGGGACGGGCGTCCCTATCCGGAGCACAACCTGACGCTCAAGCAGTGGGCGGAGATTCCGCCGCGACCGCTGCGCCTGGACCAGTTGATCACCACCAAGCGCGAGTTGGCGCTGGACAAGCTCCTCGCCGAGGATTCCACCTTCTACGGCGACCTCTTCCCGCACGTGGTGCAGTGGAACGGCGGGCTCTACCTGGAGGACGGGCTGCACCGCGCCCTGCGGGCGGCGCTGCAGCAGCGCAACCAGATCCACGCCCGGGTGCTCGTGCTCTCCGGGCCGATCGAGTGAGCGTGGTCCGCCGACCGTCCGACCCGTACTGACCTGCGATTTCGCCGAATCGGCCTGGCCGGGTGGCCCGGTCGGGTCGCTCAGCGAGCGGCTGTCGCACAGTAGCCGTACCGTCATGCCCAGGCGACGTGTCTGACAAGGACGGTGAGGGCCATGGCCGGCGACGGTGACATCAACGAGCCCACGAGGGAGTTCCCCGGTTACCCGACCGGCGAGACGCTCAAGGACCGGTCGGCTGTCACAACCGAGCCGGAGCAGGGCGCGCCACCGCCGGCGGCCGGTGGTCCCGCGCGCGGGCTGCTCTGGGTGCTCGGCGCGGCGGCGATGGCGGTGGTGGTGCTGCTCGGCGTGCAGGCCACCGGTCTGCTGCCGGACTTCCGCAACCCGTTCACCAAGGAGCAGACCGACCGCAGCCAGCCGCCGCTGCTCAAGTCGATCCAGGACCTGAGCCGCTACGTCGCGGCCGAGGGCAACTTCCAGGTGGTCGTCGATCTCCAGAACGACCGGCGCAACGTGCCCGACTGGCTGCTGAGCCAGCGCACGCTCTTCGTCGGGGCGGGCAGCGTCGAGGCGTACGTCGACTTCGCCAAGATCTCCGAGGGCGCGGTGGTCGAGTCGGCCGACGGCAAGTCGGTGGAGATCAGGCTGCCGGCGCCGCAACTCGCCAAGACCAACCTCGACCTGGAGAAGAGCTACGTCTTCGCGGAGGAGCGCGGGCTGCTCAACCGGGTCGGCGAGCTGGTGAAGGGCGACCCCAACCGGCAGCAGCAGGTCTACCAGCTCGCCGAGGAGCGGATCACCGGCGCCGCCCGCGACAGCGGCCTGACCCAGCGGGCCGAGGAGAACACCCGCAAGATGCTGGAGGGCCTGCTGCGGTCCCTCGGCTACGAGAAGGTCACCGTCACCTACACCGCCCCCTGACCCGGCCGGCGGCGTCGACCGGGCGGACGGCGACGGCAGACGCGGCGGCGCCCGCCTCGACCGGTCGAGGCGGGCGCCGCGTGCTCACCGTCGCGCGCGCCCCGGTGGCGGGGACGGGCCGGGGTCAGTAGCGCGATCCGTGGCGGTCCTCGTTCGGCATCAGCACCCACAGGACCAGGTAGACGACCACCTGGGTGCCGGGCAGCAGCAGCGACAGCAGGAACAGCAGCCGGATGAAGCCGGCCGACCTGCCGAAACGCTGGGCCAGGCCGGCGCAGACACCGGCGATCATGCGTCCTTGACGGGGGCGGACCAGTTTGCGACTCATCGTCGTACTCCCACTCTGCGGCATTCGCCGCGTCTGCCCTCAACGATAGGAAGGGGCGGCCACCGCGCCCTCGGTCGCGAGGAGGACCGGCGCTGCCCGTACCCGTAGGTGGTTACCCGGGAGTCGGCCCGCGACGCCTCCCGACGAGGGGCAACCGCCGAGCTGGGCGGGTAGGCTCGCCGGTCGGGCACCCATCACCCCCGGGTGCCGGACGGCCGCCCGCACCGGGTCGGCCATGACCGGGCCGGAACCCCACGAGGGTACGACGGCGAGGAAGTGCAGCCATGATCAGCGTTTTCGACCTGTTCAGCGTCGGCATCGGGCCGTCCAGCTCGCACACGGTGGGGCCGATGCGCGCCGCCCGCACCTTCGCCGCGGGGCTGAAGGCCGACGGGCTGCTGGCCGGCACGGCACGGGTGCAGGCGGAGCTCTTCGGCTCGCTGGGCGCCACCGGGCACGGCCACGGCAGCGACCGGGCGGTGCTGCTCGGGCTGGCCGGCGAGTCCCCGGAGACGGTGGACACCGACACGGTCGGGGCCCGGGTCGCCCGGATCCGGGCGGCGGGCCGGCTGAGCCTGCTGGACGCGCACGAGATCGACTTCGACCCGGGCCGGGACCTGGTGCTGCACCGTCGCCGGTCGCTTCCGTACCACCCGAACGGGATGACCTTCGCCGCGTACGACGACGGGGGCGCCGAGCTGCGGGCCCGGACGTACTACTCCGTCGGCGGCGGGTTCGTGGTGGACGAGGCGGCGGCCGGGGCCGACCGGATCAAGCCCGACGCCACCCGGGTGCGGCACCCGTTCCGCAGTGGGGCGGAGCTGCTCGACGTGACCGCGTCGACGGGGTTGTCGATAGGTGAGGTGATGCTCGCCAACGAGCTGTCCTGGCGCAGCGAGGGCGAGGTGCGCGCCGCCCTGGCGGAGATCTGGCGGGTGATGCGCGAGTGCGTCGAGCGGGGCTGCTCGCGCGACGGGGTGCTGCCCGGTGGGCTGAAGGTGCGCCGGCGCGCCGCCGAGCTGCGCCGCGGCCTGGAGACGGAGGCCGACCCCACCGACCCGCTGCGGGTGATGGACTGGGTGACGCTCTTCGCGCTCGCCGTCAACGAGGAGAACGCGGCCGGCGGTCGGGTCGTCACCGCGCCGACCAACGGGGCGGCCGGGATCATCCCGGCGGTGCTGCACTACTACACCCGGTTCGTGCCGGGTGCCTCCGAGGATGGGGTGGTGCGGTTCCTGCTGGCGGCCGGGGCGATCGGCGTGCTGTTCAAGGAGAACGCCTCCATCTCCGGCGCGGAGGTGGGCTGCCAGGGCGAGGTGGGCTCGGCCTGCTCGATGGCCGCCGCCGGGCTGGCCGAGGCGATGGGCGGCACCCCGGAGCAGGTGGAGAACGCCGCCGAGATCGGCATGGAGCACAACCTGGGGCTGACCTGCGACCCGGTCGGTGGTCTGGTGCAGATCCCCTGCATCGAGCGGAACGCGGTGGCTAGCATCAAGGCGATCACGGCTGCCCGGCTGGCGTTGCGCGGCGACGGGGTGCACCACGTCTCGCTGGACAAGGTCATCAAGACGATGCGCGAGACAGGCGCGGACATGAAGGTGAAATACAAGGAGACGGCGCGCGGCGGACTGGCCGTCAACGTGATCGAGTGCTGAGGGGGCGTTCGTTCACCGGCTGCTAGCCTGTCGTCCGTCCGGTGAGGCGGGAGGCGGCGGTGACCTCTGGCATCGCGGCGTTGTGGTCGCACCGCACCGCACTGCGCATCCTCGTGCGCCGCGACCTCGCCGTGAAGTACCAGCAGTCCGTGCTCGGCTATCTCTGGTCGCTGATCGAGCCGCTCGGCATGGGGGCGATCTACTGGTTCGTCTTCGGGGTCCTCTACTCCCGGGACACCAACCGTCACCTCGGCGCGGCGGCCGAGTCGTACCCGCTGTTCCTGCTGACCGGGATCTTCGCCTGGATGTGGACCAGCTCGGCCCTGAGCGAGGCCACCAACGCGCTGACCGGCCAGGCCCGGTTGATCACCACGATGAACCTGCCGCGGCAGGTCTTCCCGATCGGCCGGATCGCCGGCCGCTTCGCCGAGTACGCCGCCGGCCTGCCGATCCTGGCCGCCGTGGCCGTCGGGTACGCCGCGTACGGCCGGATCCACCCGGGCTGGTCGCTGCTGGCCCTGCCGCTGGCGGTGGCGGTGCAGGCCGTCCTGCTGATCGGGTCGGCGTTGCTGCTCTCGGCGGCGAACGTGCTGATGCGCGACGTCGAGCGCCTCATGCGGCTGGTCATCCGGGTGCTCTTCTACGCCACTCCGATCATCTATCCGCTCAGCCTCGTGCGCGACGCGGGCCTGCCCGGCTGGCTGGGGGTCGCCTACGAGCTGAACCCGCTGGTCGGCATCTTCCAGTTGCACCACGCGGTCTGGTACCCGGACGAGTTCCCGGACGCCCGGCTGCTGGCCAGCACCGTCGGCGTCAGCCTGCTGGTGCTGGTCGCCGGCTGGTGGTCGTTCCGCCGGCTCGAGCCCGCCGTGCTGAAGGAACTGTAGGGATGGCCGAGGCGATCATCGAGGCGGAGGGGCTCGGCATCCGGTTCGTCCGCAACCGGCGGCGGCAGTTGCGGCTGCGGGAGCTGTTCATCCACCGGGGGCGGCGCGGCGAGGCCGACGGCCGGTTCTGGCCGCTGCGGGACGTGTCGTTCGCGCTGCGAGCCGGGGACACCCTCGGCGTCGTCGGCCGCAACGGCACCGGCAAGAGCACCCTGCTGCGGCTGATCGCCGGCGTGCTGATCCCCGACGAGGGCCGGATCCGGGTACGCGGGGACGTCGCGCCGCTGCTGGAGCTCTCCGCCGGGTTCTCCAACGACCTGACCGGGCGGGAGAACCTCTACCTGGTCGGCGGCCTGCACGGGCTCTCGTCGGGCTACCTGCGGCGGCACTTCGACGACATCGTCTCGTTCGCCGGCGAGCAGGTCGAACGGGCCGTCGACACCTCGGTGCGGCACTACTCGTCGGGCATGAAGGTCCGGCTCGGCTTCGCCATCATCTCGCACCTGCCGCACCCGATCCTGCTCATGGACGAGGTGACCGCGGTCGGGGACGACGAGTTCCGCAAGAAGTGTTATGCGACGATCGACCGTCTGCTCGGGGAGGGGCGCACTCTGGTGCTGGTGTCACACAACGAAAAGGATCTGACCCGGTTCTGCCGTCGGGGGCTCTACCTCGACGCGGGCCGGCTGAGCGTCGACGGCACGATCGCCGAGGCGCTGCACGCCTACCACGACGCGGTCGCACGGTGACCCTCGCGATCGTGCTCGCCGCCGACGACCCGGCCGCGAGCCTGCCCACCCGCTCGGGCGAGTCCCTCGCCGACCGGCTGGCGGGTCAGCTACGCCGCGCCGGGGCGGGCGAGGTGCGCCACGCCGCCGACCTGGCCGAGCTGGCCGCCCTCGTCGACGCGGCCACCGGCCCGGTGCTCGTCACCGGTGCCGACCTGGTCGCGCACACCGCCGTCCTGCGGCACCTGGCCACCAGCCCCGTCGGGCCGACGGTGGCGTTGGTGCTGACCGACCCGCCCGGGCACGGCCGCACGGCCGTGCGGGAGGAGCGCGGCCAGGTGGTCGGGGCGGGATCGCCGGAGACGCTCGACGGCGGGGCCACCGGCGTCTTCGGTGGCGCGCTGCGCGTCGGCGTCGGCGACCTGCCGGCGCTCGCCGCGGCCGCGCGGGCGACCGCCGGGGTGGCACCCGTCGGCGCGCCGCAGGGCGTCGGGACGCAGGGCGTCATGCCGCAGGGCGTCGGGCCGCAGGCTGCCGGGCCGTGGTCGGCGGCCGGGCCGCCGGTGGCCGGGCCCGCCGTGGACCGGCTCTTCGCCGGCCTCGCCGGGCACGGCGTTTTGATCTTCGCCCAGCGCGTACGCCTGCTCGTCGCGCACCGGGTGAGCGATGCGGCGGGGCTGGCCGCCGCGGAGGCGGCCGTGGCCGCCGTCGACGAGGACCGGGCCGAGCTGAAGCTCTCGGTGAAGGAGCGCGACGACTTCTTCACCACGTTCTTCGTCAGCACCTGGTCGCCGTACGTGACGAAGGCGTCGGCGAAGCTGGGGCTCGGTCCGACCGCCGTCACGATGATCTCGGTGGCCTTCGCGGTGGCCGCCGCCGTGCTCTTCGGCACGGGCGGGCGGGCGGCGTTGATCGCCGGGGCGGTGCTGCTCTACCTCGGTTTCGTGCTGGACTGCGTGGACGGTCAGCTCGCCCGCTACACCCGGCACTTCAGCGCCTGGGGCGGCTGGCTGGACACCATGGCCGACCGGGCCAAGGAGTACGTCGTGTACGCCGGCCTCGGCTACGGGGCGACCCAGGCCGGGTTCCGGTACGGGTGGGCGCTGGCGATCGCCGCGATCACCCTGCAGACCGTCCGGCACATGACGGACACCTGGTACGGGGTGCTGCACGACGAGGCGGCCCGCCGGCCGAAGGCTGCCGGCACCGCCGGTGGGGGCATCGGCGACAAGCTGAACGCCGCCTCCAACCGGGTGCAGGCCGACACGGGTTCGGTGTCGTACTGGCTGAAGCGGACGGTGGTCTTCCCGATCGGGGAGCGGTGGGCGCTGATCGCGATCACCGCCGCGCTGTTCGGCCCGCTGGTCAGCCTGTACGCGGTGCTGGCCTGGGGGGTGCTGGCCTTCGCGTACACGGGTGCGTTGCGTACGCTGCGGGCCCGCTGGATGCGGGTGCCGGTGCTGGGCACGGTCGACGCCACCCTGTACCGCGACGACGGGCCGCTGGCCGCCCGGTTCCCGCTGGCGCGCCGTCCCGGGCCGCTGACGTTGGCGGTCCTGGCCGTGCTGCCGACGGCGATCCTGCTGCTCGTCGCGCTGCGTGCGGGCGATGCCGCCCCGGCGCCCCGGTGGACGCTGCTGTTGGCGCTGGCGGGGCTGCTGCTCGCCGGCGGCGGGGCGCCCGCGGCGCACGACGGTCCGCTGGACTGGCTGGTCCCGGCGGCGCTGCGGGCGGGCGAGTTCCTGTTCGCCATCGCGGTCGGGGTGGCCGGCGGGGTGCCGGCCTGGCTGATCTTCGGGTACGTCTTCGTGCTGACCCTGCACCACTACGACCTGACGGCGCGGCTGGAGAAGCGGCAGGACGCCCCGCCGCTGCACGGCGCCACGCTGGGCTGGGAGGGGCGCTCGGCGCTGCTGGCCCTGGCGGCGATCGTCGGTTTTGCGGGGATAGGGATGGCTACACTCGGTACGTACCTTCTCGTGCTTTTCGTGGGGAGTGTCGTCCTCGCCTGGGTCGTCCTGCCCGCCCGCGCCGCGCGGGCGTCGGCGGGCCTGACCGGCGCGGGAGGTCGCTCGCCGGGCTGACGACGGGGGCCGGCCGATGACCTTGATCAGCTTCGTCGTGCCGGCCTACCGGGTGCAGGGCTACCTGCGTGAATGCCTGGACTCCATCCTCGGGCAGCCGGTCGCCGACATCGAGGTGATCGGCGTCGACGACTGCTCGCCGGACGGCAGCGGCGACATCCTCGCCGAGTACGCGGCCCGCGACCGGCGGGTGCACGCCGTCCGGCTCACCGAGAACGTGGGGCTCGGTCCGGCCCGCAACATCGGGCTGGACCGGGCCACCGGCGAGTACGTCTGGTTCGTCGACGGCGACGACTGGCTCACCCCCGACTGCCTCACCGAGGTGGCCGAGCGCCTGCGCGCCACCCGCCCCGACGTGCTCCTGGTCGACCACGTCCGGGCGCACTGGAACGACACCACCAGCCGCAGCGCCATGGCGGAGGTGTTCCCGCAACCGCCCGGCGCGACCACCTTCCGGCTGCGCGACCGGCCCGAGACGCTGCGGCTGCTGCACACCGCCTGGAACCGGCTGGTCCGCCGGCGGTTCCTGATCGAGGCGGGGCTGCGCTTCGCGCCCGGCTGGTACGAGGACGTCTCCTTCAGCTACCCCGTGCTGATGGCCGCCGAACGGATCGGCGTGCTGGACCGGGTCTGCCTCAACTACCGGCAGCGCCGGACCGGGGCGATCACCCGGACCAGGGGCGAGCGGCACTTCGAGGTCTTCCACCAGTGGCACCGGGTGTTCCGGCTGATGGACGCCCGGGGCCCCGAGGCCGACGAACTGCGCCCCGCGATCTTCGAGCGGATGATCTGGCACTACCTCACCGTGCTCGGCAACGGGGAGCGCATCGACCCCGCGCTGCGGCCGGCCTTCTTCGCCCGGATCACCGCCGATCACGCCCGCTGGCGGCCCCCCGGCGACTGTCCCGGACCGGCCGGCGTCGAGGGACTCAAGCACCGACTGGTCGCCGCCGGCCGCTGGCGTACGTTCAGCGCGCTGCGCACCGCCCACCGGGCGCGCGACGCCGCCCGCGCCACCCGGCGGCTGGTCGCGCCCCGCGCCCGACGGGCGGCCCTGCTGACCCGGGACGCCCTGCTGCGCGAGTACTACCACTTCGACGTGACCGCCGAGCCGCCGGGCGCGGTCGCCACCAGCTTCGCCGGCCTGCTCGAGGTGTTCCGCGCCGGCGAGGCCGACTCCGCGGCGGCCCGCGCGGCCCGGCAGCGGTTCCGGGCCAGGTTCTGCGCGCTCGACGACGGCCACGCCGCCGAGCGCGTGGTCCGCCGGGTACTCCTCGGCGAACAGCCGGAGCCGACCCGACCCGGCCGCTGACGCCGGCCGGGTCGCGGCGGTGGTTCCCACCCGGCGGGCCGCACCGGGGCCGTCACGGGCCGAACATCGCACGTTTACCCGATGTTCCAATCGAATGATCCTCGTCACAGTCATTCGGTGTCCGGCCGACGAGGTGGGGGGAGGGCACGGTGACAACCGTCGCGCTCAGGGACGTCACGAAGGTCTTCAGGGACGGCACCCTCGCCGTCGACAACGTCAGCCTCGACATCGACGACGGCGAGTTCATGGTGCTGCTCGGCCCCTCGGGCTGCGGCAAGTCCACGGTGCTCAGGATGGTCGCCGGGCTGGAGGACCCGACGTCGGGCGCGGTGCTGCTCGACGGCGAGTTGGCCAACGACCTGCCACCGCGCGACCGGCGGATCGCCATGGTCTTCCAGGACTTCGCGCTCTACCCGCACATGACCGTCGGCGACAACATCGCCTTTCCGCTCCGGCTGGCCGGGATGCAGCCCGAGCCGCGCGGCGAACGGGTCACCGACGTGGCCGGGGCGCTCGGCATCGGCGACGTGCTCGGCCGCCGGCCCAGCCAACTCTCCGGCGGGCAGCGCCAACGGGTCGCCATGGGCCGGGCGATCGTCCGCCGCCCCGGCCTGTTCCTGATGGACGAGCCGCTGTCCAACCTCGACAGCGGGCTGCGCGCCGAACTACGCGCGGAGATCTCCGGCCTTACCCCCGTCGCGCTGGACACCCCGGGCGCCGTGCTGCGTGGCCGCATCCGCTACCTGGAACACCACGGGCACGAGTCGCTGGCCTTCCTCCACATCGGGGCCACCGCGATCGTGCTCGACGAGGCGGGGGGCCCGGCCGAACCGCCCACCACCCAGCGGGGCCTGCGCCGTCTCGGTCACGCCGTGCAGCGGCTGACCGGCCGTGCCGCGCAGGAGGCGGCCCCGGCGCCGGCCACCGGCACCCGGACCAGCATCCTCAACGACCCGGGCCGGCACCACCGCCGCCCCGCCGAACTCGCGGTCCGCCTCGCCCCGTACCCCGGGGTCTCCGCCGGTCACCCCCTGGCCGTCGCCGTACGCATGGACGCGCTGCACTTCTTCGACGAGCGCGGCGACCGGATCGACGTCGGCTGGCGCTGACGCCGTGGCGTCGTAGGCGTGGGGCATCCACCGCACGCCGACCGAGCATGCGCGGCGTCTCGACGGAGACGAGCCGGAGTGCGACGGCGAGCACCACTTCGTCGAAGGGACGACCGCCGCTTGACGCCAACCGCATCCCACTTGCCCGCCTGCGTGTCGTATACGGAGGCGCCTGGTGGTCATACGCGGAGGCACCTGGCGCGTCATACGCGGAGGCGCCCGGTGTCTCGTACGCGGAGGCGCCCGGTGTGTCGGTACGCGGAGGGCGCCCGGGTGCCGTAAGCGGAGGCGCTCGCCCTTGTCGTACGCGGAGGGCGCTTGGTGATCAGGACGCCATGGACGTTATTCGGCCGGTTTAACGTCCATGGCGTCCTGATCACCATTGGCTGGACCGGCGTTCGCGGGTTTGCGTGCGTGCTGGTTGGTCGGGTGGCACGTCGCAGTGCGTCGACCGGCCGCCGAGGGCGGCGGCAATCAGCCCGCCGCGGTGGTGCCGCCCCGGCGGCTGCCGCTCCCGGCCCGGATTTCGGCCCCGCGGTGGTGCCGCCCCAGGGCTGCCCTCCCGGCCCGGATTTCGGCCCGTCCCGGGCCTCGCCGCAGTCGGCGCGTGCCCCGGGTCGGCGGCTGCTGCTGTCGGCCCGGATTCCGCCTCGTCCCCAAGCGCCCTCGGCGCAAAGCCGGTGCCTGCCCGGGACTCAACTGCCCGTCCGTGCCGCCAAGGCGACAGCGGCAGGTTCCGTGGGAGTCGGCTCGAGCGGCGTCGGGTTCCCGCCGGCACGCCTTGCCGGCGTAAGTTACCCGAGAGTAATGTTCGGGCATGAGCATGGACTCCCGTCAGGTGGCCGCCGGCATGCTGGAAGCCGTGCCCTTCGCGCGCACCCTCGGCGTCGAATTCGTCGAGGTGGCCCCCGAGGCGGAGGGCGGCGTGCGTGCCGTGGTCCGGCTGCCCGACTCGCCGGCCACCCACAACCACGTCGGCGGTCCGCACGCCGGGGCGATGTTCGCCCTCGGTGAGACCGCCTCCGGCGCGGCGGTGCTGGCCGCGTTCGGCCAACTCCTCGACCGCGCGGTGCCGCTGGCCGTGCGCGCGGAGATCACTTTCCGGAAGCTGGCGATGGGGCCGGTGCGGGCCACCGCACGGCTCGGTCGGGCCGCGCCCGAGGTGATCGCCGAGCTGGCCGCCGGCCGGCGGCCCGAGTTCCCCGTCGAGGTCGAGATCAGCACCGAGGACGGCACGCCGACCTCGACGATGACCGTGATCTGGACGCTACGCCCGCACCGCTGACGGTGCGCGTCGTTCGGGGCCGCGCCGCCGACGGAACGGCCGGGTTCGGGGCCGCGCCGCCGACGGAACGGCCGGGTTCGGGGCCGCGCCGCCGACGGAACGGCCGTGCCACCGTCCCAGCCGCGCCGCCGTCCCAGCCGCGCCGCCGTCCCAGCCGCGCCGCCGTCCCAGCCGCGCCGCCGTCCCCGCCGGGGCGCTGGTCGCGCCGTCGTCGCGGCGCGCCGGGCGTTGTTGGGGTGAATCCGGTTTGCCGGGTGTGACCGGTGGATAGATTCGTACCGTGTTGGGCCTTCCTGCGAACGTGACCGCCTGCCTCTTCGACCTGGATGGTGTGCTGACGCAGACCGCCCGGGTGCACAACGCCGCCTGGGCCGAGACGTTCGACGCCTTCCTGCGCCGCCGCGCCGCCGCCACCGGCGAGGCGTTCCGCCCCTTCGATCCGGGGCCGGACTACAACCGCTTCGTCGACGGCCGGCCGCGTGCCGACGGGGTGCGTACGTTCCTCGCCTCGCGCGGGATCGTGCTGCCCGAGGGGGCACCCGACGACCCGCCGGACGCCGACACCGTCCACGGGGTCGGCAACAGCAAGAACGTGCTGCTGCTGGAGCGGCTGCGCGTACACGGCGTGGACGTCTATCCCGGCTCGGTCGCCTACCTTGAGGCCGCCGTGGCCGCCGGGCTGCGCCGCGCGGTCGTGACGGCCAGCGCGAACGGCCGGGAGGTGGTCGCCGCCGCCGGGCTGGAACCCCTGCTGGAGGCCCGGGTGGACGGGCTCGTCGCCCGCGCCGAGGGGCTGCGCGGCAAGCCGCACCCGGACACCTTCCTGGCGGGCGCGGCGCTGCTCGGGGTCGACCCGGGCGACGCGGCCGTCTTCGAGGACGCCCTCGCCGGGGTCGCCGCGGGCCGGGCTGGTGGGTTCGGGTACGTGGTCGGGGTGGACCGGGTCGGCCAGGCCGACGAGCTGCGGGCCCACGGCGCCGACGTCGTGGTGACGGACCTCGCGGACCTGCTCGACCCGGCGAGGCGCGGGTGATCCGGGAACGGGCCTATCCGGTCGAGCCCTGGCACGTCCGGGAGACGCGGCTGGACGTGGATGTCCTGGCCCAGGCCGAGTCGGTCTTCGCCCTCTCCAACGGGCACGTCGGGTTGCGCGGCAACCTGGACGAGGGGGAACCGCACGGGCTGCCGGGCACGTACCTCAACTCCTTCTACGAGCTGCGCCCGCTGCCGTACGCGGAGGCGGGCTTCGGCTTTCCCGAGTCGGGCCAGACGCTCGTCAACGTGACCAACGGCAAGCTGATCCGGCTGCTGGTCGACGACGAGCCGCTCGACGTCCGCTACGGCGAGCTGCTCGCCCACGAGCGGGTCCTCGACCTGCGCGCCGGCACCCTGCACCGGGAGCTGCACTGGCGCTCCCCGGCCGGCCGCGAGGTCAAGGTCCGCAGCACCCGGCTGGTCTCGTTCACCCAGCGCTCCGTCGCCGCGATCAACTACGAGGTGGAGGCGGTGGACGGCCCGCTGCGGCTGATCATCCAGTCGGAACTGGTGGCGAACGAGACGCTGCCCGCGCAGAGCCGCGACCCCCGGGTCGCCGCCGTGCTGGAGTCGCCGTTGCAGGCCGAGGAGGAACTCACCACCGACGACGGTGGGCTGCTGATCCACCGGACCAAGGTCTCCGGGCTGCGGGCCGCCGCCGCGATGGAGCACGAGGTGTACGCCCCGGCGCGCAAGACCATCGAGTCGGAGGGGTACGAGGACTGGGTCCGTACCACCATCGCCTGCGTGCTCAAGCCCGGCGAGACGTTGCGGGTGGTCAAGTACCTCAGCTACGGCTGGTCGAGCCGGCGCTCCCTGCCGGCGCTGCGCGACCAGGTCGGCGCGGCCCTGGCCGGGGCGCGGCTGGACGGCTGGGACGGGCTGCGCCGCGAGCAACGGCAGTACCTCGACGAGTTCTGGGACACCGCCGACGTGGTGGTGGAGGGCGACCCGGAGATCCAGCAGGCCGTCCGGTTCGGCATGTTCCACGTGCTCCAGGCCGGTGCGCGGGCGGAACGGCGGCCGATCTCCGCGAAGGGCCTGACCGGCCCCGGGTACGACGGGCACGCCTTCTGGGACACCGAGATGTTCGTCCTGCCGGTGCTCACCTACACCCACCCGACGGCCGTGCGGGACGCGTTGCAGTGGCGGCACAGCACGCTGGCCGCCGCCCAGGAGCGGGCCCAGACGCTCAACCTGGAGGGGGCGGCCTTCCCCTGGCGCACCATCGAAGGCCCGGAGTCGTCGGCGTACTGGCCGGCGGGCACCGCCGCCTTCCACATCGCGGCCGACATCGCCGACGCGCTGCGGCGCTACGTGCAGGTCACCGGCGACGTCGAGCTGATCCGCGAGGGCGGGCTGGAGCTGCTGGTGGAGACCGCCCGGTTGTGGCGGTCGCTGGGGCACCACGACCGGCACGGGCAGTTCCACATCGACGGGGTCACCGGCCCCGACGAGTACACGGCGGTGAAGAACGACAACATCTACACCAACCTGATGGCGCAGCGGAACCTGGTCACCGCCGCCGACGCGGTGCTGCGCTTCCGGGACGAGGCCGTCCACCTCGGGGTGACCGACGAGGAGGCCGCCGCCTGGCGGGACGCGGCGGCGTCCATGCACATCCCGTACGACGAGGAGATCGACGTCCACGAGCAGGTGGAGGGCTTCACCCGGCTCCAGGAGTGGGACTTCGAGGGCACGCCACCGGAGAAGTACCCGCTGCTGCTGCACTACCCGTACTTCGATCTCTACCGCAAGCAGGTCGTGAAGCAGGCGGACCTGGTCCTGGCCATGCACTGGCGGGGCGACGCCTTCACGCCGGAGCAGAAGCTGCGCAACTTCCTCTACTACGAGCGGCGGACGGTACGCGACTCGTCGCTGTCGGCCTGCACCCAGGCGGTGCTGGCGGCCGAGGTGGGACACCCGGAGCTGGCGCACGTCTACCTGCGCGAGGCCGCGCTGATGGACCTGCACGACCTCAACGAGAACACCCGCGACGGCGTGCACATGGCCTCGCTCGCCGGGGCGTGGATCGCCCTGGTGGCCGGGTTCGGCGGGCTACGCGACCACGACGGCAACCTGTCCTTCGCGCCCCGGCTGTCGAGCCGGCTCGGCCGGCTGGAGTTCTCACTGCGGTGGCGCGGCCTGCGGCTGCGGGTGGACGTCCGGCCGGAGCAGACCACGTACGCGCTGCGCCACGGCGACCCGGGCGACGTGCTGGAGCTGCGTCACCACGGCGAGCTGGTACGGGTCACCTGCGCGGAGCCGGTGACGATGCCGATCCCCCCGGCTGAGGTGTCCGGGCCGCCCCCGGAGCAGGCCCCGGGCCGTGCCCCCCTGCTCCGCCTACCCGAGAACGAGCTGTAGACCCGGCGAGGTGGCCGGCCGAGGCGGTGGACACCACCTTCGGCTTGCGCCCGGGCCCGGTGGCCGGGGGGTTCGCGTCCCGGGAGCACGCTCTCCCCCGGCCGCGAACCCCCGATCGGCGACGGATGGAGCGGTCAGACGGGCTTGCCCTGGGACGGGCGGCCGGCCGCGTCCCGGGGCGCCATCGCCCGCGGGTCGTCGGCCGTGCGCGCCTGGGCCGCGTCGTCCGCCCAGTCCCGGTCGCGTTCGGTGTCCTGTTCCCGCCGGTCGTCCTCGGCGGTCTGCTGGCGGGACTGTCGCTGCTGCTGCGCCATGGCGTTCCTCGCGATCCGTCGGGGCGCGGTCGCGCCGGTACGGTCTGCCGTCACCGCCGCCTACCCGGGCCCCCCGGCGACAAACGCCGGGCCGCTTGGCGGCACCACGGGCGGGTATGCGGCCGGAGGGGGGCGACGGCCAGGGACGTACGGAGGCGAGATGGACGTGCGCGGCAGTGTGACGACGATCCCGGCGGGGGGCGTGGAACTCCCGGCCGACCTGCTGATCCCGGCGCGGCCGGCCGGCGTGGTGCTCTTCGCACACGGCAGCGGCAGTTCCCGGCACAGCCCGCGCAACACGGCCGTGGCGCACGTGCTCAACCGGGCCGCCCTCGGCACCGTGCTGGTCGACCTGCTGACCCCGGCGGAGGACCAGGTGGACTCCCGCACGGCCGAACTGCGCTTCGACATCGGCCTGCTGGCCGGTCGGCTGGCGGCGGTCGTGGACTGGTTGGCGGCCGAGCGGCCCTTCGGCGCGGTGCCGATCGGGCTCTTCGGGGCCAGCACCGGGGCCGCCGCCGCCCTGGTCGCGGCGGCGGCCCGACCGGAACTCGTCGGTGCGGTGGTGTCGCGGGGCGGCCGGCCCGACCTGGCCGGTCCGGCCCTCGGCCAGGTGCGCGCGCCCACCCTGCTGCTGGTCGGCGGCCTCGACGAGCAGGTGATCACGCTCAACGAGCAGGCGCAGGACGCCCTGCCGGGGACGGCCGAGCTGACGGTCATCCCCGGGGCGACCCACCTGTTCGAGGAGCCCGGCACCCTGGACCAGGTCGCCCACTGCGCCGCCGACTGGTTCACCGCGCACCTGCCCGATCCGCGCTAGGCCCGCCCCGGGCGGGCCGCCTCAGGCGGGAGGCGCGGGCGTGCGGCGCTGGCGGTGCTGCTGGACGGTGTCGACGACCCGCCAGACGACGGCGGTGATCGGCACCGAGACGAAGGCCCCGGCGACGCCGGCGATCAGGGTGCCGGCGGTGACCGCCACCAGGATCACCGCCGGGTGCAGGCGCACCTGACGCTTCATGACCAGGGGTTCCAGCAGGTTGCCCTCGACCTGCTGCACGGTGATCACGGCGGCCAGGACGAGCAGCGCGATCACCGGACCCTTCGCCGCGAGCGCGACCAGCACCGCCACGGCACCGGCCACCGTCGCCCCGATGATCGGGACGAAGCCGCCCAGGAAGGTGATGAGGGCGAGTGGAAAGGCCAGCGGCACCCGCAGCACCACAAGCGCCACGCCGATGCCGATCGCGTCGATCGCGGCGATCAACATCGTGCCCCGGCTGTAGGCGCCGAGCGTCCGCCAGCCCGCCCGGCCCGCCTCGGTGGTCACCGTCCGGTTCGGCCCGGTCATCCGGGACAGCGTCCAGTGCCACATCGGCCGGCCGTCCTTGAGCAGGAAGAACAGCAGGACGAGCGCGAGCAGCGTCGAGCCGAGCACCTCCGTGACCGTCCGGGCGCTGGACACCGGGTCGACCGAGCTCTGCCCGAGGCCCTGGCGGGCCTGGTCGACCAGCCGGTCGAGCTGCTGGTCGGTGACCGGCAACGTGGAGGTCACGAAGTCCCGGGTCCGTTGCAGGCCCTGCCCCAGCTCCTGGCTCAGCTCGTCGAACTGGCCCGCGGTGAGGCTCCACACCAGCGCTCCGGCGCCGAACAGGATGCCGAGCAGCAGCAGTACGGTGAGCAGCGCCGCCAACGCGCCGGGCAGCCGGAGCCGGCGCAGCGCGAGCTGCACCGGGTCGAGCAGCGCCGTGAGGAACACGGTGACGGCCAGCGCGATGGCCAGCGGCGCGAGCAGCACCGCGATCTTCCCCAGCAGGTAGAGCCCGGCGACGATCACCACCAGGCAGGCGCTGCCCACCACGGCCGAGCGGAGCAGCCAGGGGAGCGCTGCCCAGGTCTGTCGGGGACCCACGCCGCGGCCCGTCGTCCTCTCGGGCGTACGCCCGCCATCGTCTGCGACCACGTCGGTCCTCCTCGATCTCCGGCGAGTCGGTACCCGTTGGGCGCCGCCGCGACACCCTCGTCCGCTTTCACGCTAGATGGGCGCGCCGGAGCCGGGGGCCGCCCGGCGTCACCCGGTCGCCGGCGGAGCTTGGATGATCTTCGTTTGTGGTCCCGACCTCGGGGAACGCAGAAGGTCACACCCCGGATTCGAGGAGGGCCCCGATGAGCGACTTCATGGACAAGGCCAAGGACTTCGCCGACAAGCACGACAAGCAGGTCGACCAGGGCCTGGAGAAGGGCGGCGACATGGCCGACCGGCGCACGGGCGGCAAGTACGACGAGCAGATCGACAAGGGCGTCGACCAGGCCCAGGCGCGCACCGGTGAGGGCGACCAGGCGCGCTGAGTCGTCCGAGCCGCCCCGGGTCGCGAGTCCGCGGCCCGGGGCGCTTCCTTGTCTGCGTATCGACGCACACCACTAGTCAGGGATCGGCCCCTTTCGCTACTATCCGCAGTCGGAGAATGACTCAGTGTGGAGTTGTCCCGACCGGACCGGCACCCGACCCCGGGGTGCCGCGACGAGAGGAAGTCATCTGGTGACCGAGGCCCCCGAGACGACCGTCCGGCGCTACCCGTTCGGTGACCCCGACCGGCTCAACCTCGACCCGCACTACGCCCGGCTGCGCCGCGAGGAACCGCTCACCCGGATCCGGATGCCGTTCGGCGAGCCGGCCTGGCTCGCCACCCGGCACGCCGACGTCCGCACCGTGCTCGGCGACCCCCGGTTCAGCCGGGCCGCCTCGGTCGGCCGCGACGAGCCCCGCAACACGCCACGACAGCAGGAGGGCGGGATCCTGGCCATGGACCCGCCGGAGCACACCCGGCTGCGCCGGCTCGTGGCTAAGGCGTTCACCGCGCGGCGGGTCGAGGAACTGCGCCCCCGGACGAGGCAGGTCACCGCCGAGCTGGTCGACGGCATGCTCGCCGCCGGTGCGCCGGCCGACCTGGTGCACCACCTGGCCACCCCACTGCCGATCCGGGTCATCTGCGACCTGCTCGGCGTCCCCGTGACCGACCAGGACCTCTTCCACACCTGGTCCGAGGCGATCGTGTCGACCACCTCGCTCAGCCCCGAACGGGTCCAGGACTACATCGACAACCTCTTCGCGTACATGGGGGAGCTGATCGCGCGGCGACGGGAGCAACCCACCGACGACCTGATCGGCGCGATGGTCCGGGCCCGCGACGCCGACGACCGGCTCGCGGAGGACGAGGTGGTCCGGCTGGCCGCCGGGCTGCTGGCGGCCGGGCACGAGACGACGGTGACCCAGATCCCCAACTTCGTGTACGCGCTGCTCACCCACCCCGACGAGTGGGACCGGCTGCGGGCGCGGCCGGAGCTGGTGCCGGACGCCGTCGAGGAGCTGATGCGGTTCGTGCCCCTCGGCGCGTCCTCGGCCTTCGCCCGCTACGCCCTCGAGGACGTCGAACTCGGCGGCGTGCTGGTGCGGGCCGGTGAGCCGGTGCTGGTGTCGATCTCCTCGGCCAACCGGGACGAGACGGTCTTCGTCGAGCCGGACCGACTCGACCTGACCCGGCAGGCCAACCCCCACCTCGGCTTCGGGCACGGCGTGCACCACTGCGTCGGCGCGCAGCTCGCCCGGATGGAACTCCAGGTCGTCCTGGAGACCCTGATCGCCCGCACCCCCGGCCTGCGGCTGGCCGTACCGGAATCCGAGCTGGCCTGGAAGAGCGGCCTGCTGGTCCGAGGGCTGCTGGCCCTGCCGGTGAGCTGGTGAGCCGATGAGCGCGACGGGCGAGCGGTGGCGGGTGCAGGTCGACCGCACCAGGTGCATCGGGTCGGGGATCTGCGCGGGCACCGCCCCGGCGCACTTCGTGCTGCGCGACGGGCTGTCGCACCCGCTGGCCGAGCGGGTGGCGCCCGACGACACGCTGGTGGACGCCGCCGACTCCTGCCCCGTGGAGGCGATCGTCGTGTCCGAGTCGGACGGCCCGCGCCGCATCGCGCCGGAGCCGTGAGCCCACGCGGCGGGGTCAGTCCCGCTTCTCGCGCAGCTCCGCCATCGAGGTGGGCCGGCCGCTGAGCGCATCGCGCATCCGGTCCACCAGGCCGGCCCCCGGGCCGAGCAGCTTGTTCGCCGGCGGACGGTCCGGGGCGGCCGGGTGCGGTCGGGTCGGAGCCGACTTCTTGGCCGCCTCCACCTTCCCGGCCAGCTCGACCAGTTCCTCGTGGGCGACCGCCGCCCGCAACCGGGGGAAGAGGTCCGACTCCTCGTCCTCGACGTGGTGCCGGATGGTCCGGGTCAGGTGGGCCAGCACCTCGTCGAAACGCGACTCCGACGGGTCGAGCGACTCCAGCTCCTTCAGGGTGCGCTCGGCGTCGGCGTGCTCGGAGATCTCGTGGTCGGCTACCTGGTCGCCGTCCGGCAGCGCCCGGCGGGCGGCCGGGTAGACGTACATCTCCTCCGCGACCGCGTGGCGGACCAACTCGGCGATCATCACGTCCGCCAGATGGCGGCGGTGCTCGGGGGTGCCCTGCCGGCTCTCCAACTCCACGAAGAGCGCCTCGATCTCGCGGTGGTCAGCGGTGAGGACGTTGACGACGTCCTGACCGGCGTTCGGTGTCTCGGTCATGTCTGCCCCTTGCCGGTTGCGGAACCTCGGTTGCGGCCCTGGTACCCGCGATCGACCGGCCGAACCCAGGCTCTTCCCCCGTTCGGAAAGGGCGGGCGGAGGCGTGAGGGCCGACCTCCCGTGTGGGAGGCCGGCCCTCGGGCTTGCGTCAGATCAGGACGAGTAGCCGCGCTCGGCGATCCAGTTGGCGACCTTCTCCAGGGTCATCCAGTACTCGGCCTGCGGGGCCGCCGGGTCGGCGACCCGGAACAGGTCACCGCCGTCCCGGTAGCCCACCAGGGTCAGGTAGTGCCCACCCTCGTACGAGTGCGGGCTGCCGGCGGTGTCGACGGCCGTGCCCCTGATGTTGGCCACCACCGGCCGGCCCTCGTCCAGCGCGGCGAGCACGTCGGAGCGCAGCCGGTCGACCTGCTCCGGCTTGGCCACCGGGTCCGGAATCTCCGTGGTCCGGTACCGGCCGCCGGTCAGCTCGTTGAGTACCCGCGTGGTGTCCAGGGCCGAGTCGGTGCCGGCCTCGGTGGTGCCCAGCTTCCTCGCGACCTCGTCCTGGGGCAGCGCCTTGCCCAGCGCGGACAGGGCGATCCGGGTCGCGGCCGGGCCGCAGTAGTAGAAATTGGGCTGCGCCTGGTACTCGATGCCCACCACGCGCTCGGCCCGCCGCTCGGCGCGACCATCGCTGTCGACCTGCGCCGCGCCGGCCATGGTGGCCGCCGGTGCCGCCTGGGCGCTCGCCGCCGGGCCCGTGAGGCAGCCACCGGCCACCAGCAGGCACGCCACGGAGAGGCCGCTCTTCTGCACAATCGAATTCATGGGTCGGGCTCCAATCGGGGGGTGACGCCCGCCGGGGGAACGGGGGCGCGCAGCACCGGGAGAGGCGCTCGGCTCGGGACTCGACGACCCGCGGCTCGCGGCCGTACGCAGGGATGCAACCGCCCTGCTCCGCCGGGCATTCCGGGGCGGCCGACATGCCGCCGGCGCCCCTGCGGGACGGGTCGGGACGGCGGGACGCGGATGGCCCAAGCCCTCGTCAGGTTGCTTCACTCTCGGGCAAAACGGTCAGACGTCGCAGACGGTTCGGCAGGCGGTGGACGCCATCTCGATGCGCTGGCTCGGCGCTCGGGCGGCAGCTGGCGGAGCGGCGCACCCTGGGCGCGCGGCCACCCTCGGCGTACCGGCGCTCGGCACCGGCGAGCGCGAGCCGGCCGACCCGCGAACGGCGCGGTCTCGAAGGCGCGCCGGCGGCGCCCCGGGTGAGGTGGCGGACGGTCACCGGGCGCCCCGGGGGGCCGGCGGCGACTGCCCGCGCCTTGCCGGCCGCGCTGCCGTGGTCACCCGGGCCGCGCCCACCGAGGGAGACCCACCGGTACGACACCCGGTGTCCGTCCGCGCCAGAGTGGTCGGCGCGGGTGCCGTGCCGGTGCTGTGCCGGTCCGGCGGTGCTGTGCCGGTCCGGCGGGGTGCCGTGCCGGTCCGGCGGTGCCGTGCCGGTCGGGCGGGGTGCCGTGCCGGTCGGGCGGGGGTGCGTGCCGGTCCCGGGGGTTGCGTGCCATGAGTGCCGGTCCGGGGGGTGCGTGCCCGGGTGCGTGCCGGTCCGGCGAATGGTGATCAGGACGCCATGGACCTTAAAACAGCCGGATAACGTCCATGGCGTCCTGATCACCGAGGCCCCGCGCGCGGCCGGGCGGGGCGTTACCGCGGTTGCCTGATCGGGGTCGTGTTGTCGGTGGTGTAACCGCCGCCGGCAGCTACGTTGTTGCCGGACCCCGAGCGGCTTGACCAGCACGACGCGCACCGACACGGTGTTACCGCCGTCGGGCAGCCACGTCGTCGCCGCAGGCAGCCATCGTCGCGGGCAGCGCCGCCGTCCCCGTTCGCCGGCAGCCGGGCAGCGGGCAGCCGGGCAGCGGGAAGCGGGCAGCCGGGCAGCCGGGCAGCCGGCAGCGGGCAGCCGGCCGTCCCGGCATAACGCGAGCGGCCCGTCGTCCGCGCGTTCCGTCGGTGGTCACCGGGCAGCCGTCACCTGTCTGGGCGGGCGGCGTCGGTCAGGGCGCGTGGGGGGTCCGGTCGGCGTCGGACGGCGCGGCGGGCAGCCGGGGGCTGGCGGCGCGGCGCTGCCGGACCAGCCGCCCGAGGTAGAGCAGCGCGCCGGTCAGCACCGCCATGTCGTCCAGGTAGATGGGGTCGGGAAGCAGGTCCACCGGCAGGACGGTGTAGACCAACGCACCGTAGAAGGCCACCTTGCCGCTGACCCCGAGCGTGCCAAGCAGCCGGCGGGTGCGGATCACGCGGACGGCGAGGAACACCGCGCCGGCCAGCGTCACGACCGCGATGATGCCGACGACGATCCACGCCTCGTTGGACATACCGCCACGCTAGCCCAGCGAGACCCGTCGCGCGCGGCCCCGCTGGCCGGTACGCCGGGTCCGTCGCCTCCTCCGCCGGGTCAGTACGCCGGAACCGCCGCGCGCCCCCGGGCCACCGTCGGCGTCTCCCGGCTGGTCACCGCCGGGAATTCGCGGGTCTGCTCCGTGCCACCGGCGGCCTCCATCAGCGGCAGCAACTCCGGTGCCTCCTCGGGGCGGCGGTTGAGCGCGGCGAACGCCTCGTCGCGGAGGCTGCGCGACGCTTCGGCGGCGGTCTCGGCGGCCCGCCACGCGGCCTGCTCGCGCTCCCGGGCCGCCTGCTGCCGGGCGAGCAGGTGGTCACGTACCGCCCGGCGCAGCACCAGTTCCTGCTCGACCGGGTGCAGCCGGGGGTCCCAGCCGTTGCGGTACGCGAAGATGTCGCTGAGCTGCTCCACCGACAGTTCCTTACGCCAGTACGCGTCGAGGGCGGCCCGGTGCAGGAAGCGTTCGCGCTCCGCGTACTCGGCGGGTGTCCGGACGGTACGCGGCAGGGGCATCGCCTCGGCGACCGCCAACCGCTTGACGTCCGCCTCGGCGGCCTCGTACGCCTGCCAGGCCCCCTCGACCTCCTCCTGCGCGGTCAGCCACTCGGCCCGGAGTCGCGCGGCGGTGGCGGCGGCCCGCTCGGCGGCGATCGAGACCTCCTCGGCGTAGCGGGACCGCTCGCGCGCCTCCTCGGTGCGTTCCAGCTCGCTGGGCATCGCGGCCCGCCGGATCCGGGAGTCGGCGTCGACCCGGAGCCGACCGGGCCGCAACAGCAGGCCCGCCACGGTGACGACGATGACGCCGAGCAGGCCCAGCCAGATCGCTGCGGCCCGGGGCACGTCCAGTAGGACGGAGGAGAGGAGGGTTTGCATGGTCAGCACCTCGCGGTCGATCGGGGGCGTCGACAGGGTCTGTGCCCGGCGTACGGGCGGGTGGGTGTCGTTGGCGTGTGCGGGCGTACCGCGGCGGTGAGCGCTGCGGCAGCGGACGGTGCCGGTGCGGCAGGCCGACGGGCGGACGCCGGTGCTGTCGGGGCGGGCCGGGCGGATCGCCGTCGCGTGACGGGGATCGGTGTCGGCGTGCCCGCGGGCGCAGCCGGTGGCCGACGGGTCAGGCGGGAGGCGGGCCGCGCCGGCCGGGGACGCCCCGGCCGGGGTCGCGGGCGGGGCCGTCGGGGCGGACGGCCGGACCCGCTGAGGTGTCGGCGGGGGCGTCGGCGGGACGGGCCGCCGACGGGGCGACGTCGTCGACCTGCTCGACCGGGGGCTCGCGGCGCGGCGGCTGGCCGATTCCGGCGCCCGTCGCGACGACGCTCGGAACGGCGGCGGCGGACGGCGTCGGGGCGGACGCGGCGCTCACGCCGCCGAGGCCAACGGTGAGCACCAGCGCGGCGACCGTCAGCCGGGTCAGCTCACGCAGCCAGCGCAGCGTGACCGACCAGAACGGGTCGACTGACGCTACGGACGGCACCCGTCCAACCTATCGCCCGGAACCCGTTCGTGCAGGGCGGCGACGGCCGGCGATCGGGTGACCGCTACCACGATGTCCGAAGTGGATCAGCCCGGCGCGGTGCGGGACGTGCGGCGGCACGACGCGGGACGTGCGGCGGCCCACCCGGTGGTGTGTCCGCCGGGTGGGCCGTCGAGGTGCGGGGAGCGTGTCAGTCGTCGCTGCCGAGCACGGGCGGAGCGGCGGCCGAGCCGTCCCCCCAGACCATGTCGTCCTCCGTCAACCAGGTCATTCGACCGTCGGTGTCGTCGTCGTGGGCTCCCTGGCCGGCGCCCCCGAGGACACCGGCACGGTTGGCCCCGCCGGTCGCCCCACGCGCGCCACCCGGCCGACCCGTCCCGGTGGCCGCCCGGTCACCGGCGCCGGCGGTGCCCTGTCGCGCGCTGTCGAAGCGGCGGCCCATCCCGGTCGCGGCCCGGTTGTCCGCCAGCGGACTGCCGCCGGGGGAACGGACCACCGTGGTCGGCGCCTTGCCACCCGACCCCGCGAGGGCCCCGGTGCCGAGCACGCCGGGGTTGCTGTTCTGCGCGCCGAACTGGAGGCCCGGCCCGCCGGCCGAGGCCGTCGAGGTGCCGCCCGGCCCGCCCGGCGCGCCCGGCGCCCGCACGCCGGTCGCACCGGTCAGCAGCGTGGCCCCGGCGAGGGAGGTGCCGGCCCCGATGCCACCGGGCGGGCCGCCCGTGCCGCCGCCCGGGTGCCCGCCGCCGCCGACGCCCGGGGTGAACGTGCCGGGGTGCCCGCCGCCCGGCCCAGAACCCGGCGTGCCGGGGGTCGCGACGGTGGCGCCGCCCGACTGCCCGGCGAGGCCGGTCAGGGTCGGCGCGGCGGTCGGCGTCTTGGAGACCGGGCCGCCGCGCGGGGTCGTCGAGGAATCGGGCCGGTTCAGGCCGGGGGTCTCGGGGTGCGGCGGGGGCGGCGCGACGAGCCGGCCGTACGCGGAGAGGTCGTAACCGGCGGCCAGCTCGGACACCACCTTGACCATCCGCTTGTGCGCCTTCTCCTGCTCGGCCTTGTCCTGCTGGTGGCCCAGCAGCCCACCGATCACCACGCCCGGCAGGCCGAACACGGCGCCCTTGGCCGCGCCGGAGACCGTCTGGTCGTGGTCGTCGGTCTCGGCCGGGCTCTCGGCCTGCGCGCGGGCGGTGCGCAGCTCGCCGGCCATCAGGTTCAGGCCCCGGCTCACGTCGGCCATGCCCTCGCCGAGCTTGTCGGCGTAGTCGGTGACGAACGTCAACCGGCGCTGGAACTCCTGCGAGGCCGAGCCCGTCCAGGTGTTGGCGAGCTTGTCGAGGTCGCCGCTGAGCGCTCGGGACAGCCCGTCGAGCATGCCCTTGAGGGCCGTCCACTGGGCGGCGACGCCCTCGATCTGGCCGGGCTGGCCGGCCATCACACCGTCGTAGAGCTGCTGGTGGCCGACGTGCTGGTAGCGGTGGGTGTATTCAGACACGCGGCTCATCCTTTCGCGTCAACGCGTCGTCCACCCCGTGCAGCACGGCGGCGATGTCGGCGGCGTTGGCCGCGTTGCGCTCCTCGGTGGTCTGGTAGTTGGACAGGATCGTCGCGGTGGCACCGCGCGCGGCCTCCACCGCGGCACGCAGCCGGCCGACCTGATCCACGTAGGACTGGTGGATCTCGGAGTAGCGGCGGGCGTTCTGGGTGGCGTCGGTGAACGAGCCCAGCGCCGGGGGCCGGCACTGCATCTCGGTGCTCAGCTTCCGCAACGCCTTCTCCGCCTCGGTCAGCCGGTCGGCCAACTTCTGCTGGAAGTCCTCCAGGGACATGAGGTCGATCGTCGTGCGCCCGGTCATGGCAGCATCCCCGTACATCATCGTCGATAACCGTTGGCTGGGCACAGGCTAGTCGACCCGTGCGACTCGGGCGACCCGCTGCGAGCGGCGAAGCGCCAGACGCGTCTTCAGCCGTCCGCCGACGGGGCCGACGACGACCCGCCGGACGAGGCCGGCGCCCCCGAGGAGGGCCCGCCGGAGGGCGTCGCGGGGGTGCCGGAACGCGCCGGGGAAGGACTGCCCGACGGCTTCACCGGGGAAGGGCTGCCCGAGGGCTTCGCCGGGGCGCCCGCCGACGGCGCGGGACCGGGCGCGAAGTGGTCGAGCGCGTCGTCGCGCGACAGCGTCGGCCCCGTCGGCACGAGGGCGAGCAGCGACGCCGGCACGGCCAGCGGGGCGACCCCCTCGTAGCCCAGCGCGGCCACGGCACCCACACCCAGCGGATAGCGGACCCCCTGGGCGCTGATCAGGTAGACGGTGGCCCCGGGGGCGGCCGCGCCGCTCCCGCCGGTCCCGGGCGTCGCCTGCACGAGCACGCCCTTGCCGCCGGGCAGCAGCACGCCCTCGGCGGTACGCACCCCGTCGCGCGCGCCCTGCCGCACCGGCACGGCGTCGGACGCGGCCAGCTCCGTCGGCACGCGGTCGAAGACCTCCAGCGTGGTGGTGGGCGGCCCGCCGTCGGCGCCGGCCCGGTAGGTCGCGCAGAGCGCCGGCCGGCCGGTGGCGACCGGGTGCAGCACGGGCAGGGTCTGCGGGATCCCGGCCTCCTCCGCCCGCCGGTCGGTCAGCAGCTTGCCGGCCTGCGCCGGGGTGATGTCGGTGACCTGGCCGCCCTCGCGCAGCAGCAGCAGGGCGCTCATCTCGCCGATCGCGGAGAGCCCGTCCCGGGTGAGCACGTAGTGCTGGCCCGCCGCCCGGAAGACCTGGCCGACCCTGGCCGGGCGCTCGGTCAGGGTGCTGGCCTCGTCCGCGCCGGCCACGGCCGGCGCGCGCAGGACCGGCCCGGACGGCACGGCGTTGAGCAGCTGCTGCCCGACCGGCAGGCGTGGCGCGTTCGCCATCCGCAGCGCGGCCAGCGCGGAGTCGCCCCCGGTCACCTGCAACCGGTGGTTGCCGGTGAGCAGGTGCCGCTGACCGTCGACCTCGACCAGCACGGCCCGGTCGCCCAGCGGTACCCCGCCGGGCAGCGGGCGGTCGATCACCAGCCGGGTGCCGGAACGGCGCGGGTCGGCCGGGTCCGGGACGTCGCAGACGGACCAGGGCAGGCCCGTCAGCGACTTGCGGTCCGGCAGCGCGTCCGGGGCGCCGACGATGCCGACGGTGCGTCCCCGGGGCCGGTCCCGGATCGACGCCTGGGACATCGTGCGCACCGGCGGGGCGGGCTCGTTGATGATCAGACGTGCCGAGGCGTAGTTGAGGGTGGGATGCAACTGCCCGTCGACGAAGACGTAGGTTGCCCCGGTCTCCCGCTCGATCACCAGGGTGTTCGGCTCCAGCGGCGCCGTGTTGCCGGTGAACTGCCCGTACGCGCCGACGCCGCCGAGCACCACGGCCGCGGCGATGACGCTGCCGAAGAACGCCATGCCGAGCCGCCGCATCGGCAGGTTGCTGGTCTCCGGGTCGCCCGACAGCAGCGCCGAGACGATCCGGCGGGTGACGAAGCGGTACGCCTGCACCTGGTCGCGGCGGGTCCGCATGACTTACCTCCGGCGGGGGGTGGGTCCGCGACGAGCAGGTCCGAGTCGTGTCGCGGGCTTCCCTACGATAAGGGGCCGTCAACGGGGCACCGGGACCAGCGCCCGGGGAGATGCCGTGGCGGCCCCGCCGTCCAGAGAGGACTGTCAGCGATGACGCAGGTTCAGGCGCCACCCGCTCGTCCGGCACCGCAGCCGTCCGGCGCAGCTCAGCGGCCGGTCGTCCCGGCCGACCGGCGCGAGGGGGGTCGGATCGGGCCGGTGGCCGTGGGACAGCTCGTGGTGCTGGAACTCTGCGCCCTGGCCGTCTGGGCGGCGCTGGGCGGGCCGGTCTGGGCGGCCGCCGTCGTCGGGACGCTGTCGCTGGCGGTGGTGGCCGCCGTCTTCGCCCGCCGGGGCGGCCGCTGGTGGTACGAGGACCTGCTGCTGCGCCGGCGGCTGCGACTGCGGCGGCGGGAGGGGGCCAGGGGCGTCGTCGCGGCGGACGGCGGGGCGGACCCGCGGCTGGCCGCCCTGGCGCCGGAGCTCACCGTCACCGAGCTGACCGACCGTGGCACCCGGCTCGGCATCGGGCAGGACGCGCACGGCTGGTTCGCGGCGGTGGCGTTGCAGGGCCGTCCCGGGGCCCCGGCGGGCTCGGTCGAGGCGTCGGTGATGGACCGGGCCCTGCGGGTGCTCGCCGACTTCACCGGGCCGGTCACCCGCACCCAGGTGGTCTCGCACACCCTGGTCTGGTATCCGGCGCCGGGCGCGCCGCCCGCGGCCCACCGGACGGTCTGGCTGGCGCTGCGGCTCTCCGTGCGCGACGCACGCGCCGAGACGGTCAGCCGGGGCGGCGGCCTGCCCGGCGTGCACCGCACCCTCAGCGCCGGCGTCGGCCGGCTGGGCAAGGCGCTGACGGCGGCCGGGCTCGCCCACCGCCCGCTCGGCCGCGACGAGCTGCGCGCGGCCGTGGTCTCGGCGGCCGGGCTGGACCTGGCGCCGGCACCTCCGGCGGAGACCTGGACGGGACTGCGTGGCGGCGGCTGGACCCAGCGCTGCCTGGTCCTGCGGCCCCGGGCCGAGGCGCCGTTCGGCCCGCTGGTGGACGCGGTGACCGCGACGTCCGCCCCGTCGCACACGCTGGCCGCCGTGGTCCTGCCGGGCGGGCGGGTCGCCCCGCCGATGCTTCGGGTGGCGGCGCTCGACGACCACGTGGAGGCGCTGGTCAAGGCGGTGCGGGAGGTGGCCCGGCGGTCCGGTTCCCCGGCCCGCCCGGTGGACGGCCAGCACGGGCCGGGGGTGTACGCCACCGCCCCGGTCGCCACCACCGTGACGACCCTGCGCCCGACCGACTGACAGCGCGGGCCGGGCGGGTGGCTCAGGGGCGGAGGTTGACGATCCAGCCGTAGAGGCCCACCACCCAGAAGGCCAGCGGCACCAGCGCGATGATCAGCATGATCTCGACGATGTCGAGCAGCCGGCCCCAGACCGGGGAGATCCGCTTACCGGCCGTGGTGAGCCCGTAGATCAGGCTCACCACGGCGGCGAACACCAGGCCGCCGAGGACCAGGCCGAGGCGTACCGCCGTCGAGCTGTTGCCGAACGTGGCCGCGGCGGTCAGGCCGAGCCCCGCGCTGCCGGCGAACAGCACCGGGGTGCGCTGGGCGCGGCCCAGGACCGGCCGGGCCCGCAGCAGCGACAGCAGGGCCAGCACGAGGCAGAGCAGCACCGCCGGCAGGCTGCCGTGCAGCGCGAGCACCACCTGGGCGCCGAGCACCAGCAGCGACACCGTCCAGAGCAGAGCCGTCAGGAACTCGTCCGCCCGCTCGCTGAGCTGGAGCACCCGCCGGCCGTCCACCGACTCGGTGTCGCTCTTCAGGTCGTCGGGACCGGTCGGGATGGACGGCACGGGCAGCCGGGCCAGGCGGTACGCCGCCATCGGCAGTGCCGGCACCGCGCCGAACGCGACCGCGGCGACGACCGCGGCGGCGGCCGGCGCGTCGGTGTCGAAGGCCAGGCTGACCACCGCGCCGAGGCCGGTGACGGCGCCGAGGCCGACCGCGCCGAAGAAGAGTGGGATCCGGTCGCCGACGGCCAGCGCGGCCACCGCCGCGCAGAGCACCACCGCCGTGGCGCCGATGAGCACGTGCGGGGCGCCCAGTTCGGTCAACGCGCGGTCGCCGGCGAGCAGCAGCAGGCCGCCGACCCCCGCGTACGCCAGGCCGACGGCCCCCAGCACCGACCCGGTCGCGCTGTCGGCGGCGGCCCGGGACAGCACGGCGGCCGTGACCACCAGGGCGACCGCGACGACGAGCGCGGCCAGCGCGCCGGGCAGGTGCGGCGGCCCGGTGAACAGCGCCGCCACCGCGCCGGCGCCGAGCGCCGCGGCGGCGAAGAGCACCGCGAAGGATCGGGTGGTGCCGACCTGCCAGGCGCCCGGGCGCTGGTTGGTGGCGGTGGCCACGGCGTCGACCACGTCGTCGAAGACGACCTCCGGCGCGGTCGCGGACCGGGGGTTGAAGTAGAGCACCTCGCCGTCGCGGACGCCGAGCTGCGTGGCCGTCCGGCCGCCGTCCAGCGGCTGGCCGCCGAGCCGGGCCAGACTCCAACCGCCGTGCCGCACCCCCTCGTCGGCCAGGTCCTCGCCCGCGTAGCGGAGCAGGGTCGGCAGCAGGTCGGCGAGCGGTACGTCCGACGGCAGCGCGAGATCCATCCTGGTGCGCGGTGCCACGATGGTGATCCGGCTCAGGCCGCCGGTCGCCGTCTTCGTCGCCACAGTGGCCTCCTCGCGGTCTCTACGATCACCCCTGGCCGACGACGCCGACGCACGGGGTCCTGACGCCCACGGGAGATTACCTACGATGGCGGGCACGTACGATGCCCACCCGACTACTCCGGCCGCTCGCCGAACTTCATCAGGGCCACTTCTGGGAGGAGACAGCCGTGAGCACGGTGGTGTTCCGCCGGCTCCCGCGTCAGCCGGGACCTGCGCTGCCGCGAGGCGAGGTGGTGCTGGAATCGCCTCCGGAGCTGCCCGAGCCGACCCCCCGCGGGATGGGGCAGCTGCTGATGATCCTGCCCATGATGTGCGGGGTGGGCGCCATGGCGTTCCTCTACGCCGGTCGGGGCGGCGGCACGATGACCTACATCGCCGGTGGCCTCTTCGGCGTCTCCATGCTGGGCATGGCGATCGGGTCGCTGAGCAACGGCAACAACGACAAGGCCGAGCTGAACGCCGACCGGCGCGACTACATGCGCTACCTGGCCCAGATGCGCAAGCGCACCCGGCGCGCCGCCGAGCAGCAGCGCGCGGCGATGGCGTGGCGGCACCCGGAACCGGACGCGCTCTGGTCGATCGCGGCCTCCCGTCGGCTCTGGGAGCGGCGGATCACCGAGGACGACTTCGGCGAGACCCGGATCGCCACCGGCCCGCAGCGCCTGGCCGTGGAGATCGTCCCGCCGGAGACCAAACCGGTCGAGGACCTGGAGCCGATGAGCGCCATCGCGCTGCGTCGCTTCGTCCGCGCCCACTCGACGGTGCCGGACCTGCCGACCGCGCTCTCGGTCCGGGCGTTCAGCCGGGTGGCGCTGCGCGGCGACCGGGAACCGGTGCTCGACCTGACCCGGGCCACGCTCGGGCAGCTCGCCACCTTCCACGCCCCGGACGACATGGTCGTCGTGGTCGTCGCCGCGCCCGACCGGCAGGCGGCCTGGGACTGGGTGAAGTGGCTGCCGCACAACCACCACAGCGCCCGTACCGACGCGGCGGGCGCGCGCCGGATGGTCTTCGCGAGCCTCGCGGAGGCCGAGGAGGCGCTGGCCGGCGAGCTGGCCGGCCGGCCCCGGTTCGCGCCGGAGGCGAAGCCGCTGACCACGGCGGCGCACCTCGTGGTGGTGGTCGACGGCGGTGAGGTCTCGGCGACCTGCCAGCTGATGGGCCCGGGGCTGCTCGGCGCGACGGTGATCGACCTTTCCGGCACCGTGCCCCGCGACGCCGGCCGCTGGCTGCTCTGCCTCGACGTGGGCGACGGCAGCTCCCTCGAACTGGTCCGTGGCACGTCCTCGTCCCGGCTCGGCCGGCCGGACCGGCTGACGGCGGCCGCCGCCGAGGGGCTGGCCCGCCAGATCGCCCCGTACCGGCTGTCGCAGCAGCAGACCACGTCGGACGAGCCGCTGTCGAAGAGCATGGAACTGCCGGACCTGCTGGGGGTCGGCGACGCCGCGGCCGTCGACGTGCAGCAGACCTGGCGCCCGCGCAACCACCGCGACCGGCTGCGCATCCCGGTGGGGCTCGGGCCGGACGGCAACGTCGTCGAGCTGGACTTCAAGGAGTCCGCGCACGAGGGCATGGGCCCGCACGGCCTGATCATCGGCGCGACCGGCTCCGGCAAGAGCGAGCTGCTGCGCACGATCGTCGGCGCGCTGGCGGTGACGCACTCCTCGGAAGAACTCAACTTCGTCCTGGTCGACTTCAAGGGCGGCGCCACCTTCGCCTCGCTGGACGCGCTGCCGCACACCAGCGCGGTGATCACCAACCTGGCCGACGAGCTGACGCTCGTCGACCGCATGAAGGACGCGCTGGCCGGCGAGATGAACCGCCGCCAGGAGGTGCTGCGGGCCGCCGGCAACTACGTCTCCCGCTACGACTACGACAAGGCCCGGGCGGCCGGCGAGCCGCTGGACCCGATGCCCAGCCTGCTGATCATCTGTGACGAGTTCAGCGAGCTGCTCGCCGCGAAACCCGACTTCATCGACCTCTTCGTGATGATCGGTCGGCTCGGCCGGTCGCTCGGCGTGCACCTGCTGCTGGCCAGCCAGCGGCTGGAGGAGGGCAAGCTGCGGGGCCTGGACACCCACCTGTCGTACCGGATCGGTCTGCGTACCTTCTCGGCGGTGGAGAGCCGGATCGTGCTGGGTGTGCCGGACGCGTACGAACTGCCCAGCGCCCCCGGCCACGGCTACCTGAAGACCGACACCAGCACGATGCTGCGGTTCCGGGCCGCGTACGTGTCCGGGCCGTACCGGGCCCCGGGCCAGGCCGCCGCCGCGTCGCGGTCGCTGGTGCAGCGCCGGATCGTCCGGTACGGGGTGGACTTCGTGCCGGTGCAGAACCCGACCCTGGCGGTGCCCGACGCGTCCGAGCCGGAGCAGCCCGCCGACGGCAAGGCCGTGGCGATGCTGGACGTGCTCATCGACCGGCTGAAGGGGCGGGGCCGACCGGCGCACCAGGTCTGGCTGCCGCCGCTGGCGGAGCCGCCGGGCCTGGGTGAGCTGCTGCCGCCGTTGACCGTCGACCCCAAGCTGGGCCTCTGCACCGCCTCCTGGGGCGGTCGCGGGCGGTTGGCCGCGCCGGTCGGCGTCGTCGACCGGCCGTACGAGCAGCGCCGCGACCCGATGCTGGTGGATCTCTCCGGCGCCGGTGGCAACGTGGTGATCGTGGGCGCCTCGCTCAGCGGCAAGAGCACGATGCTGCGTTCCATGCTCGCCTCGCTCGCGCTCACCCACACCCCGCGCGAGGCGCAGTTCTTCTGCCTGGACTTCGGCGGTGGCGCGCTGCGCAGCCTGGAGGGGCTGCCGCACACGGCCGGCGTGGCCGGGCGGCGGAACACCGAGGCGGTACGCCGCACGGTGGCCGAGGTGGTGGCCGTGCTGGACGACCGCGAGAACCGGTTCGCCCAGCACGGCATCGACTCGGTGGCGAGCTACCGGCGCCGCCGGGCGGCCGGCGAGTTCGCCGACGACCCGTTCGGCGACGTCTTCCTCGTCGTCGACGGCTGGAACACGCTGCGCCAGGAGTACGAGGAGCTGGAGCAGACCATCACCACCCTGGCCAACCGGGGCCTGGGCTTCGGCGTGCACGTGGTGCTGACCGCCGTGCGGTGGGCGGAGATCCGGATCAACATGCGGGACCTGCTCGGCACGAAGCTCGAGCTGCGGCTCGGCGACCCCAACGAGTCGGAGATCGACAGGCGGGCGGCGGCGAACGTCCCGAACGGCTCGCCCGGGCGTGGCCTGACCCGCGACAAGCTGCACTTCCTCACGGCCATCTCCCGGATCGACGGCCGGCGCGACATCGACGACCTCACCGAGGCGTCCATCGCGCTGTCCCGGCACGTCGCGCAGGCGTGGAAGGGCGAGCCGGCCCCGAAGGTTCGCCTGCTGCCGCGCCTGCTGCCGGTCAGCGAGCTGGTCCGGGTGGCCGACCGGTCGGCGCCGGGCCTGCCGATCGGCGTCAACGAGTCGGCGCTGGCCCCGGTCTACCTCGACCTCGCCAACGAGCCGCACCTGACGATCTTCGGCGACGCCGAGTGCGGCAAGACCAACGTGTTGCGGCTGATCGCGCGGGGCATCACGGAGCGGTACACCCCGGCGCAGGCCCGGCTGGTCATCGCCGACTACCGGCGCGGCCTGCTCGGCACGGTCGAGGGGGACCACCTGCTCGACTACGCGCCGTCGAACCAGGTGTTCGCGCAGGGGCTCGCCTCGATCCGCAGCGCCCTGTCCAACCGGTTGCCCGGCCCGGACGTCACCACCGCCCAGCTCCGCGACCGGAGCTGGTGGAAGGGGCCGGACCTCTACGTCCTGGTCGACGACTACGACCTGGTCGCCTCGGGCGGGAGCAACCCGCTCAGCGCCCTGCACGAGCTGCTGCCCCAGGCCCGCGACATCGGTCTGCATTTGATCATCACCCGGCGGGTGGGTGGCGTGGCCCGGGCGCTGTACGAGCCCGTCCTGCAACGCCTGCGCGAGCTGGACCAGCCCGGCCTGCTGATGTCCGGCAACCGGGAGGAGGGCGCGGTCTTCGGCACGTTGCGACCGAGCCCCCAGCCGCCGGGTCGGGGCACCCTGGTGCGCCGGCGCGACGGTCAGCAGCTCATCCAGACGGCCTGGTCGGAGCCGGCCTGAGGGGACGATCGGCGGTCCGCTCCGGTCGACGGGGCGGACCGGCGTGACGGCATCCGGTAACCTGCGGCACGAGCGTCGCAGCCGATGAGAGGACCGTGTTGAGCACATCGTGGACGCCCGGCGGCGCGGGAACGGCCGGCCTGCAGGGCCTGCTGCAGCAGGCGCAGGAACAGCAGCGCCGGCTTGCGGACTTCCAGCGGCAACGCGCCGAGCTGCGGGCCACCGGGGAGAGCCCGGACGGCCTGGTCCAGGTCACCGTCGACGGTGACCTGAAGGTCGGCGACATCGAGATCAACGCCCGGGCCATGCGGCTCGACAGCTTCGGCCTGGCCGAGTCCCTCCAGGCGGCCATCGACGCCGCGTACGACGCGCACGCCGAGCGACAGCGTGAGCTGGTGGAGGAGATGGTCGGCGGCCCGGAGCTCATCCGGCAGGCCGAGGCGGGGAAGGTGACCCCGCAGGACTGGTTCCGCCACTTCGGGGTGGACATCGACGACCCGCTGCGCCGGCTGCGCGGCTGACGAGGGAGGGGGAGGGCAGTGGCGAACACGGTCGACGTCGGCGCCATCCGGGGCGCCGCGAAGAAGCTGGCCGCCGAGGATGGCCCGAAGGCGTTCCTGCGCAACGCGAAGGAGAAGCTGGACGAGGTCCAGCTCTCCGGGCTGTCCATGACCGTCCTGGGCATCTCGGCGGTGAGCCGGCACAACGCGGTGATCGACGAGCACGTCGACAACCTGCGCACGGGCATCGAGCACCTGCAGAAGGCCGCCGACAACCTCGAGAAGACCGCTGCCAACTGGGAGAAGTCGGACCAGCCCTGGGTGGTCAAGTGAGCTCGCTGGCGCACGACGCAGGAGGAAGCTGATGCCGGAGATTCTGATCGCCAACTCCTCGGGTTCGGTGGTGGGGACGCACAGCGTCGCGGCGCGGACCGCGCCGGTGCGCGCGCTGGCGGGTGCGGCGCGGGCCAACTGGATGTGGTTGGCCGGCGCGGGCATCCTGACCGCCGCGGTTCTCCACCTCGAGTCCTTCGACAACGAGGAGATCTCGAAGGCCGTCAAGAACTGGGGTGACGCGGCCGCCTACCTCGGTGGGGACCAGTTCGGCAAGGCGATGGAGAGCGTGCCCCCCTCGGCCACGGAGTGGAACTTCGAGGACCGCGAGGCGTTCGACAAGTTCGTGCAGCAGCTCGGCATGGAGGTCGCCGCCCTCGCCGAGGCGCTCAACGCCAACAAGGACGCCCTGCAGGGCCTCCAGGACCACTACAACGCGGTGATCGACGCGTTGGTCGCGGTGTTGACGACGATCCTGATCGCGGTGATCGCGGCCGTGGCGCTCCAGGCGTTCCCGGCCACCATCCCGTTGGCGAACGCGATCGGGGTGGCTGGCCTGACCGCCAGCATGGCGATCGTCGCGCTCGTGTTCCAGGACGTCGGCTCGGTGCTCTCCACCATCGCCAGCTCGTTCCGGGGCGCGGACGCGCACCAGTTCACGACCGAGTCGAAGCCCGGTTTCGCCACGGGCCCCGATCCCGACATCAAGGACATCAAAATCGACTGGGTCCAGGACTCGGGGTTCTACGCGGCCTGATCGGTCCGATCGGAAGGGGTGGCGCCATGGCGTGGCAGACGGCCGCGATGGTGTACGCACTGGTCGCCATGCCGGTCTTCGTCGTGCTCGGGGTGGTCGCGCAGCTGACCCGCTCGCGGCCGATCAGGAGGGCGGCGGAGATCGTGCTGCTCAGTTGCGCGGCGGCGTTCGCGGTGGCGCTGGGCTCTCTCGCGGACGACGCGTTGCAGTGGACGCTGGCCTCGTTACTGGCTGTCATCTTCGTCGGCGGCCTGGTCATGCACGTCCGCTCCTACTCGCGCCCGTCCTAGATCGCCGGTCGGCGGGGCGGTTTCCACCCCCTGTTCGAGGGCTGCGCGAAGTGGACGGCGTCCGCTACGGTCGTCACTGAGTGTCCGTCGGTGGGGTGATTGCCTTGCGACGGGGGAGGCGCGGCGACAGCGCCGCCACAAGATGACGGAAGGGTGTGAAGCATGGCGTTCGAGGTCGAAGCAGCGACTCTCCATACCGCCGCCGGTGACGTGCGCTCCACGCGCAGCGATGTCGACGGCGAGCTGAAGAAGCTCTGGAACGTGGTCGACGACCTGGCCATGGCCTGGAAGGGGCAGGCGTCCACCGGCTTCCAGTCGCTCATGCAGCGCTGGAACGAAGACACGGGCAAGCTGCTGACGGCGATGGACAACATCGCCGACCTGCTCGACAAGTCGGGTACCACGCACCAGGTCAACGACGAAGAGCAGCAGCAGATGCTGGACAAGTTCCACTCTGCACTCAACCCGTGATCCGCCGACACGAGCAGGGGAGGAACTAATGAGCATCAAGGTCGATTACGCGGTCCTCGAGAACAGCAACCAGCAGATGATGGCCATCTCGCGGACCATCGACGAGAAGCTGGACACGCTGCGTTCGATGCTGGCGAAGCTCCAGTGGGACGGCGAGGACCGTGCCGCGTACGAGCAGCACCAGGCGCAGTGGGACGCCGCCGTTCGGGACATCAACAAGATCCTGAACGAGATCGGTGGCGCCGTGGGCATCGCCCGGGAAAACTACGTCAGCACCGAGATGAGCAACGCCAAGGCCTGGAACTGACACAATCGCCGACGCGGCTCCGGTCCGGTTCGACCGGGCCGGAGCCGCGTCGCGTTGTACGCCGATAGGTACCGGGAGAATCATGCGTGCGAGCAAGCCCTCGCGGCCCAAACTCAGGGCGGCCGTCGCCGCGTTGGCGGTGTTCGTCGGCGTCGGCGCCGGCCCGCTGGCCGCGCCGGCTCCGGCACACGCCGACACGGTCCGTGGTCTCCAGTGGTACCTCGACACGCTGAAGATCCCGCAGGCCCACAAGGTGACCAAGGGCAAGGGCGTCACCGTCGCGGTCATTGACAGCGGCGTCGACGCGACGCTGCCCGACCTGCGGGGCCAGATCCTGCCGGGCAAGGGCGTCAGCTCCGGCACGGCCGCCGACGGCCGGCGCGACGACGACAAGAAGCTGGCACACGGCACGGCCATGGCGGGGATCATCGTGTCCCGGGGCGGCGGCGTGATGCGGCACCTGGGCATCGCACCGGAGGCCCGGGTGCTTCCGGTCGCGCTCGGTACGCCCTTCGACTCGGCGGACGTGGCGCAGGGCATCCGGTGGGCGGCCGACGCGGGCGCCGACGTGATCAACCTGTCGGTTGGTTCCGACGCGCAGCCCACCCCGGCTGAGGTCGCGGCCGTCCGGTACGCCCTCGACAAGGACGTCGTGCTGATCTCCTCGGCCGGCAACCGGGAGCAGGGCCAGCGGGTGATCGGCAGCCCGGCGAACATTCCCGGCGTGATCGCGGTGACCGGCCTGACGAAGAAGGGCGCGTTCTTCGCCGGGAGCGTCGACGGCCGCGAGGCCGTGCTCGCCTCGCCGATGGAGGACATCATCTCCCCCCGGCCGAAGTCGGTCTCGTCAAACGGCTACGGCCTCGCCAGCGGCACCAGCGACGCCGCCGCCATCACCTCCGGTGTGGCGGCGCTGGTCCGCGCGAAGTATCCGGACCTCGACGCGGCCAACGTGGTGAACCGGCTGATCCGCACCGCCCGCGACGAGGGCCCGGCCGGCCGCGACAACCAGTACGGCTTCGGTGCGCTCGATCCGCTCGCCGCGCTGACCCGCTCCGTGCCGGCGGTGGACGCGCACCCGTTGCTGGCCGGTGCCAGCAGCGGCGGCGGCCCGTCCGCGGGCGCGGCGAAACCCTCCGAGGACGACGGGCCGGCGGTGTCGATCAGCATGAAGAAGGGCACCGGTGCGCTGGTCCAGGGGGCGCTCTGCCTGCTGGTGCCGCTCGCGCTGCTGATCCTCGTGATCGTGCTGGTCCGCCGGTCCCGGCGTAGGACGCCCGCCGGCCCGCCCGGTAGCTCCTCGCCCGGTGGCCCGGGGGCTGGCCCGTTCGGGCCCCCGCCGCCCGGTGGCCCGCCCGGCTACCCTGCGCCCGGTCACCCTGCGCCACCCGGTTACCCGCCGCCACCCGGTTACCCGCCACCGGGCAGCCCGCAGTTCGGCGCCCCCGGCTATCCGCCATCTGGCGGTAGGCCCGCAGGCCTGCCGCAGCAGGCGCCGCCCGGCTACGGTCCACCGACCACCGGCGCACCCCACTCGTACGGTGTTCCGCCGGCACCGCAGCCCGGCCCCGCACGGCCGCCGGGCGCCGCGCCGGCGGCACCCCCACCCCCGCCGGCTCCCGGCGGACACCAGCAGTAAGCCAGATTGTCGATCGGCGACGGGGAGGAACCGATGACGGACGACCGGACGAGCCCACAGGTGGACAGGACGGACCAGCCGGAGGAGATCCGGGTGGACACTCCATACATGCCCATCAGCCCGGTGGCACCCAGCGTGCACATCAGCGGCATCACGATGGACAACGTGCAGCGGGCGCAGACCCCGTCCGGCCTGGTGCCGGGTGCGGGTGAGAGCGGCGACAACACGGAGTGGGACGCGTCCAGCCTGGACAGCGCCATCGAGTGGCTGGAGTCGCACGCCTCGTTTGTCAACAAGCAGTCGTACACGATGGTCGAGATCCAGGATCGGATGGGCGGCACCGCGGCGGCGAGCGGCATGAACGCCGCGGGCGGGGCGTCGAGCCCACTGGGCGCGTTCGACCGCGCGGGCGACCTGGCCCGCAAGCACGGCAGTCTCTTCACCAGCACGCAGCAGAACGTGCGCAAGCTCGCCGAAGACCTCTACGCGGCCGCCAAGGCGCTGCGTGAGGTCAAGGAAAACTACGAAACGGCAGAGAAGGCCAACGCCATGTCGGCACAAGAGATGGAGCGCGCCTTCAGCCAGGCCTCCAGCGGATCCAACGGCTGAACGGAGGGGTGACAGATGCCGAGCTGGGAAGAGATGTGCCAGCAGATCGTGGTCGCGGGCAGGCCGGGTGACGTGACCAGTGCCGCCCTGGGCTGGGAGCAACTGCTGAAGAACCTGAACTCCGTGAAGGAGAGCCTGGAGAAGAACGTCACCGACCTCGGTGAGGTCTGGAAGGGCCCGGCGTACGAGTCCTTCAAGAACCACGTCAAGCAGATCGCCACGGCCACGGGCCGGATCGTCGAGGACGCCGAGGGCGACGGTAACCAGAACGGAATCGTCCAGTCGCTCAAGAGCGCGGCCGACAAGTTGAGCGCCGCCCAGGCCGACTTCCCCATCCCGGCGAGCTGCGTCAACGACGTGCTCGAGGCGCGCAACGGCCGCCTCGTGATCGACACCGGCCTGTTCGAGATGAAGGTGAAGCCAGACTTCCTGGGCCTGCTCGACCCGCTCACCTCGCTCGCCGACTGGATCAACGACAAGTCCGACGATGCGGCGAAGGTATACAGCCGGGTCAGCGGCGAATACACCGTGATCGACTCGGAAACACCCGGCCAGACCACCCCGGCCACCACGCAGCAGCCGGACATGAAGAAACCGGACCTCACCGGTGGTCCCGGCGCGGGCAGCCTCGGCGGCGCGCCGAGCATGGGCGGTACGCCCTCGACCGGCGGCCTGCCGGGCGGTGGGACGCCGTCGCTGAGCGGGGCCGGCACCCCCGAGTTCGGCAACCCCGGTCTCGGCAATGCCGGGGAGGGCTCCGGTGCGCACCCCGCCCTGGGCGGCCCGAAATACGACCCGCCCGGTGGTTACTCGCCGAGCACCGGCAGCCTCGCCGACGACTACGGCAGCGGTCTGGCCGGTGCGGGCGTCCCGACCGGTCCCGGCCTCGGCGGCGGTGGTGGCGGCCTGCCCGCCACCAGTGGTCTCGGCGCTGGTGGCGGCGGGCTGGGTGCCGGTGGTGGCGGGATCGGCGGCGGGGTCATTCCCGGCGGCGGTTCACTTGGCCGGCCCGTGAGCCCCAACATGGGCCCGATGATGGGCGGCGGGGGCGCGGCCGGCGCCGGCCGCAACGGCGGCCGGGGCGGCGGCAAGCTCGGTGCCGGCGGCAAGCTCGGCGCGGGCGGGATGTCGCCGATGATGGGCGGTGCGGCCGGCGGGGCCGGTCGGGGGGGCGGTGGTCGCGCGGGCGCCGCCAGCGCGGGCGCCAAGGGCGCCGGCGCGGGTGGCCGGGGCGTCGGCGGCATGGCCGGCATGGGTGGCGGCGCCGGTTACGGCGAGGACGAGGGCGCCCGCAACACCTGGCTGGAAGAGGACGAGGACGTCTGGGGCGCGGACGGCGGCGGTACGCCCGGCATCCTGCGCTGACGACGCCGACCGGGCGCCGTCCACCGCACGGTGGGCGGCGCCCGGTGCGCTGCGGGGGCGCGACACGCGGCCGGCCCACCGGTGCCGGGCCGCCCGACACGCGCCTGACACGCCGCCGGCCCACCGGTGCCGGGCAGGCCGCCCGACACGCGTCCGATGCTCCGCAGGACGGTGCGGGCGGGCGTCAGCCGGTCGTGGCGTCCGCGCCGGACGGGCGGCGGCCCGGGCGCCAGCCCCGGCGCCGGCCGCGGACCAGGATCGGCTTGACGGACAACAACAGACCGGCGACGATCGCGCCGACGGCGGCGACCCAGACCGCGACGGTGCCCTGCCAGGCCAGCGGATCCGTGGTGGGGGGCGGCGGCGGCAGCCGGCCGGCCGGCGGGTCGGTGCGGGTGCCGAGCAGCCCCGTCACCGCCCGGTAGGGGCTGACCACCCCGTAGCCGACCTCGGCGTTCTTCCCCTCGGGTGGGCTGTCCGCCGTCCGGACCAGCCGGTCGGCGACCTGCTCCGGGTCGAGGTCGGGGTGGGCGGCCCGGACCAGGGCGGCCACCCCGGAGACGTACGCGGCGGCGAAGCTGGTGCCGCCCTGGGGCTCGGCGAGATAGCCGTCGCCGCCGGGGGCCGGGCCGAGGATGTTCAGCCCGGGCGCCGCCAGGTCAACGTAGTTGCCGCTCACCGAGCTGCCCACGTGGCCGCCCTCCTCGTCCACCCCGGCGACCGCGATCACCCCCGGGTAGGCGGCCGGGAACGCGGGCCGGTCCTGCTGGTTCTCCTGCCGGTTACCGGCGGCGGCCACCACGACCACCCCCTCGTCGAGGGCGTACCGGACGGCGTCGGCCAACTCCTGGCGGTCCTGGGTCACCAGGGACAGGTTGATCACGTCGGCGCCGTTCTGCACCGACCAGCGGATCGCGGCGGCGATCTCGCCCGGCAGCCCCTCGTCGCTTGTGGTCTTGGTGTCGGGCAGGACACGTACCGGAAGGATCCTGGCCTGCGGCGCGATGCCACTGAACGACGCGCCGTTGCCCTCCTTCCCGGCGATGATGCCGGCGACGATGGTGCCGTGTCCGGCGAGGTCGCAGCGCCCCTCCTGCTGCGGCAGGCCGTTGAAGTCGCGCCCCACCCGCACCTGTCCCTTCAGGACGGGGTGGTTGGCGGAGACGCCGGAGTCGATGACCGCCACGGTGACGCCGGCGCCCCGGGAGACGGGCCAGGCCGACGAGGGTTCGAGTCTGCGCAGCGGCCATGGCATGTCGGCGGGGGCGGGGTTGCCCGGGGGGCCGCAGTTGGGGGCTGCCGCCGCGGCGGGTGACGGGGGAACGACGGCGGCGCCGAGCAGGATCGCGGCGGCTCCACTGAGGACGGCCTGAACCCCGCGTCCGGATCGGCGGGTCGGCTCGGTCCCGCCCGGTCGGAAACTCTCGCGCACGCGGTGAGATTACCGCCGCGAGGGCCGGGGGCGCGCGCCGCCGCCTCCGGCCGGAGCCGCGACCGGGAACTCGACCGGGTTTGGCCAACTGGCACCGCCGTCAGGAACGCTCGGTGACCGCCTGCTCCGGCTCGTCGGCGAAGAGGGCGAGCAGGTCACCGACCTGCCGGTCGGCTTCGGCGGGGTGCCGGAACCGCCCGGCGTGGTTGAGCGTGTATTCGTTGCGCCGGCCCACCCGGGTGCGGTTCAGGTAGCCGCCGGCCTCCAGGTCGGCGACGATCGCCTGGGCGGCCCGCTCGGTGACGCCCACCTCGTCGGCGACGTCGCGCAGCCGGGCGGTGGGGTTGCGGGCGATGGCGAGCAGCACGTGCCCGTGGTTGGTGAGGAAGGTCCAGTTGCGGGTGCTCCCGGTCTCCCCTGTCGTCGCCATGTCCGTCATCGTATGGCCCTCGCCGCGAGTTCGCTGCACGCCCTCGTGCCGGCGCGGGCCCCGCGGGGTGGGCCGTACCGCCGCCAGGGACCGGAAACACATGAAATCCATATCACGCATATCTTGACGTACCTTGCGCTGCGTGTGACGGTGGTGGCAGCCCGCGTCCGCCGTCGGCCCGGGTGACCAGGCCGTACACGTGTGGAAGCGGGTGGGCAATGAGTCGTCCCGGAGCACCAGGCACCCAACCGGGCCCGGAGCGCGCGCTCCCGGCGCCGACCGAGGGTGGCGCCCCGGTCCCCGTCGGCACGCCGCCGGCCGCCCCCACCGACCCGGGGCAGGCGCTCGCCGAGTTGCAGGCCGGCAACCGGCGGTTCGTGACCGGTGCCCCGCGCCACCCCAACCAGGACGCCGGACACCGCGCGGCGGTCGCCGACGGCCAGCACCCCTTCGCGGTGATCGTCGGCTGCTCCGACTCCCGGCTCGCCGCCGAGATCATCTTCGACCGGGGCCTCGGTGACCTGTTCGTGGTGCGCACCGCGGGCCACACCATCGGCCCCGAGGTGCTGGGCAGCGTGGAGTACGCCGTGACGGTCCTGGGCACGCCGCTGGTGGTGGTGCTCGGGCACGACTCCTGCGGGGCCGTCCAGGCGGCCCGTACGGCGGCTGCCACGGGCACCCGCCCGGTCGGGCACCTGTGCGCCGTGGTGGACGCCGTGGTGCCCAGTCTGCGCCGGGCCGCCGCCGAGGGTGTGGACGACATCGACCGGATCGTCGACATCCACATCGCGTACACCGTCGAGGCGATGCTGGGCCGGTCCGCCGTGCTCGCGGCCGAGGTGGCCGCCGGTCGCTGCGGCGTGGTCGGCATGTCGTACCGGCTGGCGGCCGGCGAGGCGCGGACGGTGGCCGCGGAGCCCGCCCGCGCACCCGCGCCGGCGGAGCCCGCCAGCGCCGCGCTCGCCTGACCGACCGCCGCCCTCGCGGCTCTCGGGCCGACGACCCGAGCCGGCTGCCCGCCTGCCGTCCGGCGCGGCCCTGCGGACGGTCCACGGCACACCGCTGCCGGGCGCGCGTCCAACACGACGCGAAAGGGCCGCCCCCGCGTCGGCGGGGCGGCCCTTTCGCGCGGGGCGTGGCTAGAGCAGTGACACGTGGACGTGGTCCGTGTGGTTCGAGGGACCGCTGTAGGACTTCCAGCCGGTCGCGGGGAACCAGATCTGCCGGTTCCAGATCACGTAGTAGATGCCGAGCAGTTCGGCGTTGCGGACCAGGAACGCGGTCAGGTCGTTGCCGTACCGGTAGGTGTCGTCGTTGTGCCAGGGGGCGAAGCCTCGGTTCTGCAGCGACCAGTCGCAGGCCCGGCCCTTCGGATGCTCGTACGGCCCGCCGGTGCGGTGGCAGCCGACGAACCGGTCGAAGCCCGCCCGCTTGACCTCCTTGTACATGTGCAGGGTGCGGGCGGTGACGCAGCCGGCGGTGGTGGGGTCGCTCTCGGTGCAGCCCTGCGGCTTCCAGTCGCCGTCGGCGGTCCGGCCCGGTGCCTGCCGGGCCACCGGTGACTCGGCGACGACCTTGCCCCCGGTGAGGCCCCTGCCGCCGACCAGCGCGAGCGCCTTCTCCGCCTCGCGCTTGCCGCGGGCCAGCTCGTTCCTCAGCTTCTGCTGCTCGCGGACCTCGGCGTCGGCCGCCAGCTTGGCCTGCTCGGCGCGGGCCTTGACCGCGTTCACCTCGGCGAGCTTCTTCGAGTTGACCAGATTGAGTTCGTCGAGGGCGGCGGCACGCCGGACGAACGAGTCGGGGTTGGCGGTGTCCAGCAGCATCGACACCGCGCCGATCCGCCCGGTCCGGTAGGACTGGGCGGCGATCTCGTTGACCTGTGGGGCCAGGAGCGCCAGCTCCGCCTGTGCGCGGCCGACCTCCAGGGCCAGCTCGCGCTGGCGCTTCTCCGACTTCTTCAGCTTGGCCTGGGACTGCACGTAAGCCCGGTTCCGGGCCTCGATCAGGTCGTCGAGCAGCTTGGGCTCGTCGTCGCCGTGCCCGGAGGGCTGGGGCGGGGTGGGTGCGGCCGCCGCCGGGAGCGGCCCGGCGAGGACCGCGAGGGCGGCGAACACGGCCACCACGGGCGTCAGCCAGCGGCGTAGGGGTGCCGTCACAGTTTTCCCTTCCATCGACCGCCGACCGGGTTAGCTGACGGGTTCGGGGCGGAAGTGGCCCCTACCGCTGTCGCGGATTCACCCCACGTGCCTGGGTCCCCGGCTCGCCTGGCGGCGATTGGGCGGCGGCACCGCAGGCGCCGCTGCGCGCCTTCGGCGGTGACCGGCAGCGAGGTTACCCGAGAGCGGGCCTGAGGATCTACGTCCCTAAGCCGACTAAATGCGTTATTTCGTAACAGCGCATGGTGACCAGTGACGCGATTATCAGGACGGACGTCCCGAATGGTCACGCTGCGCGATGTCACCATGCGGTGTCCGTGGTTCCGTCCCGTCCCGGCCGTCCGGTGGCGGTCGGCGCTTCCCCGGCGCGCGACCCGGCGAGCGCCGCCAGGGCCTCGGACCGGTCGGCCGCCGGCCGGTGCGCTGTCGCGTCGCCCCCGGCGGTGCCCGTGCCGCGCCGGCCGGCCGTGGTCACCAGGGCCGCCAGCCCCGTGGTCAGTGGTACGGCGGCGATCAGGCCGAGGGTGGCGACCGCGCTGCGGACGATCTCCTGGGCCAGGAACTCGCTGGTCAGGATCTGGGTCACCGCCCGCGAGTCGGCCGTGAGCAGGAGCAGCACCGGCAGCGAGGCGCCGGCGTACGCCAGCACGATGGTGTTCACCGTCGAGGCGATGTGCGCCCGGCCGACCCGGGTCGCCGCCCGGTAGAGCTGCGTACGCGACAGCCCGGGGTTGGCGTGCGCCAGCTCGGTGACCGTGGCGGCCTGTGTGACGGTGACGTCGTCGAGCACGCCGAGGGAACCGATGATGATCCCGGCCAGCAGCAGGCCGTGCAGGTCGACGTCGGCCTGGAGCATCGACAACGTGGTGGCGTCCTCGCTGCCGAACCCGGTCAGGTGGGTCGCGGCGGTGGCGATCGTGCCGAGGACCCCGGTCAGCACCAGGCTGCCCAGCGTGCCGAGCACGGCGACCGAGGTCTGCGCGGTCACCCCGTGGGTCAGGTAGAGCACCACGAACATGATCAGGGCGGCGCCGACGATCGCGACCAGCAGCGGCGGACTTCCGGCGCCGATGCCGGGCAGCACGAACGTCAGCAGGATGGCGAAGCTCGCCGCCAGGCCGGCCAGCGCCGCCAGCCCGCGCCACCGGCCGAAGGCGACGATCGCGGCGGCGAAGAGCGCCACGAGCCAGATCAACGGCGTGCCGCGCTGGTGCTCGGCGATGTTGTAGGTGCTGGTCGTCGGGTCGGCGGGGTCGGTGAGGACGACCAGGATGACCTCGTCGCCCACGGCGACGGTCGGCGCCCCGGGGCCGGCCGGCACCGGTGTGCGTACCTCCTGGCCGGCGTCGGGACCGTCGTCTACCCGGGCCGTGACCGTGCCGCAGGGGCCCGGCGGGCCGTCGGGACTCCCCTCCGGGATCTCCGGCGCCGGCGGGCACGGCTCGGTCACCACCCGCGTCACCGTGCCGTGGTAGCGGGGGGAGTCGGCACCGGCCGCCGGATCCGACGTGTCGCCGGGCCACAGCACCAGAGCCGCGATCAGCGTGGCGACGAAGAGGGGCACCACCGTCGCGGCGAGGATCCGCCGCACCCGCGGTGGGGCGGATCGGGTGGGGTGGGTGTGCTCGGCGCCCATCGAGTGCCTCCCAACGAATCCGGGGTGGGTTACGCGCCGGCCGGCGTCCCCACCCGGAGGTGGGTGGGCGGTTCCGCTGCCCGTGCGGGCGGGCGGGGCGGGCGGTGCGGGATCCGGAGGGCCACCGGCGAATGGTAGCCACCCCGGTATCCGGGCGCAGGTCGTGCGCGTGGTGTCGGGGCGTGGGCCACCGGCTGCCCCGCCGTCGGCGCCCGCCCGGGCGGGTGCCGCCCCGCGTGGTGGCCGCCCGGGCGGGCGGGCCGACGCGCTAGCGTGTCGGGTGTGCGGACGACGGTGCCGGCGGCGTGGGGAGCGAGGCTCCTGCTGCTCGCCTGCACGCTGCTCGGGCTGGCCGCGATGCACACCATCGGCCACGACTCGCACCCGACGGGGCATCCGGCCGCCCACGCCAACGCGCCCGCCCCGCACGCCAACGCGCCCGCCCCGCACGCCAACGCGCCCGCCGGGCCCGCCCCGCACGCGGACGCGCCCCGGCACGGCGGCACCGTCCCGTACGCCGTCGGGGTGGCTCTTCGGGACGTGGCGGGCTGCTCCGGCGGCTGCGCGGCCGAGCGGCTGCTGCCGTTCGGCGGCCCGGGCGGGGAACTGCCCGGCTGGGGTGTCTGCCTGGCCGTGCTGGGTGCCTTCGCGGTCACCCTGCTGATCGCCGCGCTGCTCTCGGCGGGCGTACGCGCCGTCGGCCCGCCGGGGCGTCGCACGGTCGGCGCCATCCCGTCGACCCGGGCCCCGCCGCCCCGGGCGGTCGGTCTGCGGCTCGCCACGGTCTCGGTGCTGCGCACGTAGGACCCCCCGACGCGGTCCGGCTCCACGCCGCTCCGCGTCCTCGTCGTGCCGCCTGCGTTCCGACACCGAAAGGCCTCAGACGTGACCACTCGTATCCTTGCGCGCCGTGCCGCCCTGGCCGGCGCCGCCCTGACCGCCGCCCTCGCGATGACCGCCTGCGGCGGCGACGACCACTCGTCCCCGGAACCGGGCCACGGCGCGCCCGGCACCGGGGGGCCGGCCGCCACGGCCACCGGGGCGGCCGCGTTCGGCGACGCCGACGCGATGTTCGCCCAGATGATGATCCCGCACCACCGGCAGGCGGTGGAGATGGCGGACCTGGCCGCGACCCGCGCGGCTGACCCGGAGGTCAAGCGGCTCGCCACGGAGATCAAGGCGGCCCAGGCGCCCGAGATCGCGACCATGAGCGGCTGGTTGGCGGCGTGGGGGCGGCCGGTGCCGTCGCCGGGAGCCGGAATGCCGCACATGGATCACGACATGCCCGGCATGATGTCCGACGCCGACATGAAGAAGCTGGCGGCGGCCTCCGGCCGGGAGTTCGACAGGCAGTTCCTGACCATGATGATCGCCCACCACGAGGGCGCGGTCACGATGGCCCGCGACGAGCAGGCCCGGGGCGTGAACGGGGAGGCCAAGGCCCTGGCCGGGCAGATCGTCAGCAGCCAGCAGGTCGAGATCGACCAGATGCGGGAGGTGCTGGGCCGCTTGTGACCGGTCGTCCCGGCGCCCCCCGTGGGGGCGCCGGGACGACGCGAGCGGGCTCGGCCGGCGGTCAGCCGCGCTTCATCAGGCGGCCGACCGCGGCCATCATCTCGGTGGCCATCTCGTCGGCCCGGCCGTCGGCCGCGCCCTCGTGCATGCAGTGCCGGGTGTGCCCGTCGAGCAGCCCGAGCGCGACCTTGTCCAGCGCGGCCTGGATCGCGGAGATCTGGGTGAGTACGTCGATGCAGTAGCGGTCGTCGTCGACCATCTTCTCGATGCCACGGACCTGCCCCTCGACGCGGCGCAGCCGCGCGAGCAGCTGATCCTTGCTGGCGGTGTAGCCCCTGGTCGGGGCGGGCGTCGGTGTGGTCATGGGGTCGAGGATAGCGTACCCCTCGGGGGTATGGTAGGTTCCTCCCTGGCCGGGATACCCCCACCGGGTACCGGTACCGAGGGCGGGAGCCCGATCGCCTCCGATTTACCCCAGGGGGGTATAGGATGGCGACGTCGAGAGGAGAGATTCCATGGTCACCACGACGTACCAGGTGCAGGGCATGACCTGCGGGCACTGCGCCAACGCCGTAAGCACCGAGGTCGGCGCGATCCCGGGCGTCAGCGACGTCCAGGTCGACGTCGCCGCCGGTCGGGTCGACGTCACCAGCGACGGCCCGTTGGACACCGACACCGTGCGCGCCGCCGTCGACGAGGCCGGCTACGACCTCGTCGGCGCCTGACGGCGGGCACGGGGAAACGAGGCACACAATGAACACGGCGACGAAGCTGAGCGGTTTCGCCCTCGGCCTCGCGGTGGTGTTCGGCGCGACGTACGGGGTCGGCCGGGTGGCCGACCCCGTGGCGCCGCCCGTCGAAGCACCGCACGACGCCACCGGGGGCCACGGGACCGACGGCGAGGCCGGACACGGGGGCGACAACGGCGCGACGGAGCGCCTGCCCGGCGGCCTGCTCGTCTCCGACCGCGGCTACACCCTGCGGCTCCTCGACGCACCCGCCGGACAGTTCACCTTCCAGGTCACCGGTTCCGACGGCCGGGCCGTCACCGCGTACGACGTGGCGCACGACAAGCGCATGCACCTGATCGTGGCCCGCCGCGACCTCTCCGGCTTCCGGCACGTGCACCCGGAGATGGCGCCGGACGGCACCTGGCGGGTCGACTCGCCGCTCGCCGGGCCCGGCGTCTGGCGGGCGTTCGCCGACTTCACCCCCACCGGTGCCGAGGCCCTGACCCTCGGCGTCGACGTGACCGTCCCCGGCGCGCTGACCGGGCGGCCCCTGCCCGCCCCGGCGACCAGCACCACGGTCGACGGCTACACGGTCACGCTCGCCGGCGCACCCGAGCCCGGCCGCACCGCCGAGCTGAACCTGACCGTGCGCCGCGACGGCCAGCCGGTCACCGACCTGGAGCCCTACCTGGGGGCGTACGGCCACCTGGTGGCGCTGCGCCAGGGCGACCTGGCGTACCTGCACGTGCACCCGAACGGCGAGCCCGGTGACGGGCGCACGGCCCCCGGCCCCGACGTGAGCTTCTCGGCCGAGGTGCCGTCGGCCGGCGCCTACCGGCTTTATCTCGACTTCAAGCACGGCGGCGTCGTGCGTACCGCCGAGTTCACAGTCGTCGCGGGCGGCCCGGCCGCGCCGACCGCCCCGGCGGCGGGCACGCCCGCCGCCACGAACTCCCCGACCGCCGACGCCAGCCATGGCGTCCCCGGTCACGGGCACGACTGACGGGACCGTGATGACGACCAGCAAGCCCCTGCCGTACGCGCCGAACCAGATAGAGCTGGTGATCGGCGGAATGACCTGCGCCTCCTGCGCCGCCCGGATCGAGAAGAAACTGAACCGGCTGGACGGGGTGACCGCCACCGTCAACTACGCCACGGAGAAGGCCACCGTCCGGTACGCCGACGAGGTCACCCCGGACGAGCTGATCTCCACGGTCGAGAAGACCGGCTACACGGCGGCCCTGCCGCCCCCGCCCACGCCCGCGGGCGGCGCACCGGCCGCCGAGCCGGTGGACGAGCTGCGCGGCCTGCGTACCCGGCTCTGGGTCTCGGCCGTGCTCACCGTGCCGGTGATCGTGCTGGCGATGGTGCCCGCCTGGCAGTTCGACTTCTGGCAGTGGCTGTCGCTGACCCTGGCCGCCCCGGTCGTGGTCTACGGCGGGCTGCCCTTCCACCGGGCCGCCTGGATCAACCTGCGGCACGGCGCGGCGACCATGGACACCCTGGTCTCGCTCGGCACCCTGGCCGCGTTCGGCTGGTCGGTGTGGGCGCTCTTCCTCGGCACCGCCGGGACACCGGGAATGACCCACCCGTTCACGCTCGCCATCGACCGCACGGACGGCGCCGGCAACATCTACCTGGAGGCGGCGGCCGGGGTGACGGTGTTCATCCTCGCCGGCCGCTACTTCGAGGCGCGGGCGAAGCGGACCGCCGGCGCGGCCCTGCGCGCCCTGCTGGAGCTGGGCGCCAGGGACGTCGCGGTGCTGCGCGGCGGCACGGAGACCCGGATCCCCGTGGACCAACTCGTCGTGGGGGACCGGTTCGTGGTCCGGCCCGGCGAGAAGATCGCCACGGACGGGGTCGTCGACGAGGGCACGTCGGCGGTCGACGCCAGCATGCTCACCGGCGAGTCCGTCCCGGTCGAGGTCGGTCCGGGCGACGCCGTGGTCGGCGCGACCGTCAACGCGGGCGGGCGGCTGGTGGTCACCGCCACCCGGATCGGCGGCGACACCCAGCTCGCCCAGATGGCCCGGCTGGTCGAGCAGGCACAGTCCGGCAAGGCGGCGGTGCAGCGCCTGGCGGACCGGATCTCCGGCGTCTTCGTGCCGATCGTGATCGCCCTCGCGGTGGGCACCCTCGGCTGGTGGTTCGGCACCGGGTCGGGCGCCACCGCCGCCTTCACCGCCGCCGTGGCGGTGCTGATCATCGCCTGCCCGTGCGCCCTCGGGCTGGCCACGCCGACCGCCCTGCTGGTCGGCACCGGCCGGGGCGCGCAGCTCGGCGTCCTGATCAAGGGGCCGGAGGTGCTGGAGTCCACGAAGCGGGTGGACACCGTGGTGCTGGACAAGACCGGCACCGTCACCACCGGCCGGATGACCCTGGTGGACGTCCTCCCGGCGGCCGGCGAGGACCGGACCGAGCTGCTCCGGCTCGCCGGGGCGCTGGAGTCCGCGTCGGAGCATCCGATCGCCCGGGCGATCGCCGCCGGGGCGGCCGAGGCGGGCGCGCTGCCGCCGGTGACCGGCTTCGCCAACACCGAGGGCATGGGCGTGCGCGGGACGGTCGACGGCCGGGAACTGCTGATCGGCCGGCCCCGACTGCTGCGCGAGCACGGCCTCGACGTGCCGGAGGAGGTCGCGCGGGCGGCGGCCGGGGCGGAGGCCGAGGGGCGGACGGCGGTGCTGGCCGGCTGGGACGGCCGGGCCCGCGGGGTCCTCGCGGTCGCCGACGTGGTCCGGCCGACGAGCCGGGCGGCGATCGGGCAGCTCCGCGCGCTGGGCCTGACGCCGGTGCTGCTGACCGGCGACAACACCCCCGTCGCCCAGGCGGTGGCCGCCGAGCTGGGCATCGACGAGGTGATCGCCGAGGTGCTGCCCGCCGACAAGGTCGACGTCGTGCGGCGGCTCCAGGACGAGGGGCGGGCGGTGGCGATGGTCGGCGACGGGGTCAACGACGCCGCCGCGCTGGCCCAGGCCGATCTCGGTCTCGCCATGGGCACGGGCACGGACGTGGCGATCGAGGCGTCCGACCTCACCCTGGTCCGGGGCGACCTGATGGCAGCCGTGGACGCGATCCGGCTCGCCCGGCGCACCCTCGGCATCATCAAGGGCAACCTGTTCTGGGCCTTCGCCTACAACGTGGCGGCCCTGCCGCTGGCCGCCGCCGGCCTGCTGAACCCGATGATCGCCGGTGCCGCGATGGCCTTCTCCTCGGTCTTCGTGGTCGCCAACAGCCTCCGGCTGCGCGGGTTCCGCCCGGTCGCCTGATTCCGGCCGGGATGTCCGCTACGAGCCGGCGGCCGTGGCCGGATGGTTGGGCGGCGGCGGAGCGGGGTACATCAGGTGGCGTACCGGCACCGCCAATCGGGAGGTTGACATGGGTTTCGACGATAAGATCAACAACACGACCGAGGACGCGGCCGGCAAGCTGAAGGAAGGCGCCGGCCGGGCCACCGACAACGAGCGGCTCGAGGCCGAGGGGCGCAACGACCAGGCCGGCGCCAAGCTCAAGCAGGCCGGCGAGAAGATCAAGGACGCCTTCAAGAGCTGACCCGCGTACGCGTCGCCACCGCCGGGTCGGCCCCCTGGGGCCGACCCGGCGGAGGGCGTGAACGGCCCGGCGTGTCCCGCGGGTGACGCCACCCGTTGACAGGACGAACGCCGCCGTCGACATCGGCCGCACCCGCGCCGTCCCGCAGGACGGTGGAGACCCCGAACGGGAGGTCCCGTGTCCCGGTCCGTCCTCTACGCCCGGCGCGCCGCCGCCGCGGTGGCGCTCGGGGTGCTGGCCGTCGGGTGCCAGGAAGCCGCGCAGGAGCAGGCCGCCCGTACCGCCGCGACCCAGCCGAGCCCGGCACCCCCGGCGAACGCCACCCTGGCCCCGGTCGCCGCGACAGCCGCCAACACCGTCGAGGTCTGCCGTCAGGCCGACCAGGTCATCCTCGCGGCCGGCCGCAAGATCGCCACCCACCCGGTCGCCGTCCCCCGCGACCGCGCCGGGGACCAGGCCGCCGACCAGCTCCGACGCGACCTCGCGGAGCTGGCCGACGACGTACGCGCGCAGGCCCGCCGCGCCGCCGACCCGCAGATCCGCGCCCTCATCGAGGAGACCGCCGACCGGATCGCCGCCGGCTCCCGGGCGCCCCGGCCCGCCGCCTGGGTGGACTCCACCTTCAGCACCATCCCCCCGGAGCTGACCCGCCACTGCCGCGCCTGACCCCGCTACTGCCGCCCCCGGCCCGCTACTGCCGCGCCCCGGCCCGCTGCCGGCCCGCCGCCGCCCCCGGCCCGCTACTGCCGCGCCCCGGCCCGCTGCCGGCCCGCCGCTGCTGCCGGCCCGCCGCTGCCGCGCCACCCGCCGGCAGTCGCGCCCCGGGCCGCCGGAACCGGTTGGCCCCGGGCCGCCGTCCGAGCCGCTCCGGGACGCGTCGGGGGGCTCCCCCACGTGTCCCTGAGATCGTCCGTCTACTGGTGACCCCACGAACGCCGGCCCGCTAACTTCCGTCCGAGGGCGACTGCCGCTCATGGCCCTCGATCCGCCGGCCGGCGGCGACGAGTCCCGACGCAGCCGGCCCCGGCCGCCGAGCCCCGACTCGGGGGACCGGCGGGGGGCGGCGTCACCGCGCCCGAGGGCGGCCCCACCGCACCGTTTTCTCGACGGAGAGGACACGTCCCGTGCCCCACCTACGCACCTCCGCCGCCCACCACGGCGACCATCCCCCTGGCCCCGGTGCCACGGACGACCCGGCTCGGCAGGACGCCGACGGGGTGGGCCCGCGCCGACGCCCCGCCCGTCTGCGGGGGCTGGCGGTCGCCGCGGCCGTCGCGGTCCTGGCGAGCGGGATGCCGTCGCCCGCGCCGGTCTCGGCCGCCCCGGCCGCCGCACTGCCGGGTATCGCCTGGCAGGCCTGCGCCGACGACCGCGACGCGCAGTGCGGCACCCTCTCGCTCCCCGTGGACTGGGACCGGCCGAGCGGGCACCGGTTCACGCTCCACCTGGCCCGCCGCGTCACCACCGACCCGGCCCGGATCGGCTCGCTGATCTTCGGCCCGGGCGGACCGGGGGACTCCGGGGTCGATCGGATCATCGCGAACGACAGGTTCAGCGAGGAGCTGCGCCGCCGGTTCGACATCGTCAGCTTCGACCCGCGCGGCATCGGCCGCAGCAACCCGGTGCGCTGCTCGGCGGAACTGCTCGGCCGGCAACCCCGGATCATCGCCGACCAGGCCCGGTTCGACGCCCTGCTGGCAGACAACGAGCTGCTGCGGGCCGACTGCCGGGCGCGGACCGGGCCGCTCTACGACCACGTCGACACCCGCAGCACCGTACGGGACCTGGACGCCGTCCGGGCGGCGCTCGGCGAGTCCCGGCTCACCTTCCACGGCAGCTCCTACGGCACCCTGCTCGGCGCGCAGTACGCAGAGGAGTTTCCGCACCGGGTGCGGGCGGCGGTGCTGGAGAGCGCCGTCGACCACAGCCTCGGCACCCGGGCGTTCCTCGACACCCAGGCCGCCGCCGCCCAGGGCTCCTTCGACGAGTTCGTCGCCTGGTGCGCCCGTACGCCGAGCTGCGCCCTGCACGGCGAGGACGTGCGCGCCGTCTGGGCCGGCCTGTTCCCCCGGGCGCAGCGGGGCGACCTGGTCGATCCGGAGGAGCCCGGCAGGACACTCACCCCGTACGACCTGAGCCGGTTCGCCCAGCACAAGCTGAAGGGCCCCGACCGGGCCGGCCTGGCCCGGCACATCGTCACCATGCGGGCGAGCCCGCCCGCCGCCGCCGGGCCCCGTGCCGCGGCCGGCCAGGAGACCGTCGTGCCGTACCCCTTCGCGGTCTTCTGCGCCGACTGGCACCTGCCCGTGCGCAGCCACCGCGAGTACGCGGCCCACCTGCGCCGGACGGCCCGGATCGCGCCCGACCTGCGCTACCCGCAGACGGTGCTGGCGATCGCGACCTGCCTCGGCACGCCGGCCCCGGTCGCCAACCCGCAGCACCGGCTCCGGGTCCGCACCGACATGCCGCTGCTGGTCGCCAACAGCCGGTACGACCCGGTGAGCGGCCACAACTGGGCGACGAACGTGTCGCGGCAGCTCGGCCGCTCCGGCGTGCTGCTCACCTACGAGGGCGCCGGGCACGGCAGCTACCTCCGGAGCCCGTGCATGGGCGCGGCGATCGACAGCTACCTGATCTCGCTCGACGTGCCCGCCGACGGCAGCAGCTGCCCGGCCGTCGCGGAGCCCGGGGTCTGACGTGGGGAGCCGGCCGGCGCGGGGCGAGCCTCAGCGCCGGCCGCGCACCTGACGCTTCGGGGCGGCGGCGGTGCCCAGCGAGGCGCGGTCGGCGGCGGAGGTGCCGGACGACCAGCCGTCGGCGTCGCGGACGGTGAGCCGACCCCGGGTGACGCCGGGGAAGAGCGTGTCGAGGCGTTCGCGCACCGCCTCGGCGCGGCTGGCGAGCACCGGCAGCAGCCGCTCGGGCCCCGCCTGCGTCGCCGCCTCCCGGTCCGCCTCCTCGGTGGCGGAGCGCAACCGCTCGCCGATCCGCAGTGCGAAGGCGTTGAGGAAGGACTCGTCGTAGTCCCGGGTCCGCCGGCCGGCGCCCTTGGCCCGCCGCTCGCCCCGGCCGCGCAGCATCGCGGCGGTGGCCTGCACCAGCAGCGAGGTGTGGAGCAGCTCGACGGCCTCCAGGTCGGCCGGCCAGCCCAGCACCGTGGTGAAACCGAGGTCGTCGGACCACACGGCCTCGCAGCGGTTCGCCGCCGCCACCTCCTGTGCCAGCAGCGCCTTCGCGCCGGCGTACGGGGGCTCGGTGCCGAGGCGCACCCCGCCGGGCCGGTCACCGTGCTCGGCCACGCCGGCCAGCAGCGCCTGGTCGATGCTGTGCCGGGCGATCAGCTCCTGGGCCTTGCCGGTCAGTGCCTCCGCCTCGGCCGGATAGGTGGTCGACTCCGCCTTGGCCAGCAGGGCCCGCACCCGGCCCAGCATCCGGGAGCCGCCGCCCGACCCGCCGGACGTGACGCCCGCACCGGACGAGCCGGGCGGCGGGCGCAGCACGGCGATGGGCGGAAGCCCCTCGACCAGGGCCAACGCGTCGACCGCCGCCCGCAGCGCGGTGAAACGGTCGCACCCGACGCGGGCCGACCAGGCGGTCAGGTGTGCCTCGTCGGTGTCCCACCACACCCCCGCGCCCAGGTCGCGGAGCTGGTCGTCCCACCACTGCGGCACCGGCCCGGTCAGGTCGCGGCGGTGCGCGGCGAGCGCGTCGGTGACCAGCCCGGCCGACGGGGGAGCGAGCCGGCGGGTGGCGAGCCGGGCAAGGTCCACCGGCTGCCAGCCGCGCTGCGCCGACCGCCCGACGCCCCCGGCCAGGCGGCGCAGGAGCGCGGCGTCCACGTCCGCCGCGCCGGCCGCGGCGCCCGTCCCGATCATCAGCCGGTCGAGCTGCCGCTCCGCGAGGCGTACGTCGGTGCCGCGCACCGCCGCCAGGGCGTCGCTGATCAGTTCCTCGGCGTCCGGCACGGCCGTTCCTCCTGGGGTCTGCTTCTCCCGCACCCGGGAAACGATCGTCGCCAACCTGCCGAAGGTACCCCCGGCCCCGCCGCGCCGGTCGCCGGGCGTGACCCGTGCCACCGGCACCCCGCCGAGCCGCGCGCATGATTCGGCCCGACCCGGGGTAGTTCGTGGTGCGACGGCACACGATGCGAGGTGCGATGGTGAGTTCATTGTCCCGAAACGTCGCCGCCGGCGTGCCTGATCTCCGCCGGTCGGTCCTCGCCGCCGCCGTGATCGGGGTGGCGGTGATGGCGGCCGTCGACGAGATCGTCTTCCACCAGATCCTCGGCTGGCACCACTTCTACGACCGGTCCACCCCCGCCGTCGGGCTGCTCTCCGACGGGCTGCTGCACTCGGCCGAGCTGATCGCCCTGGTCGGTGGCTTCTTCTGGTACGCCGACCTGCGCCGCCGGGGTGCCCTGGTCCCGCTGGCCGCCTGGGGCGGGGTCCTGCTCGGCGCCGGGGCGTTCCAGCTCTTCGACGGGATCGTCGACCACAAGGTGCTGCGGCTGCACCAGATCCGCTACGGGGTGCACCTGCTGCCGTACGACGTGGTGTGGAACGTCTCCGCGGTCGTGCTGCTGCTGCTCGGCGCGTGGCTGACCTGGCGGGCACGGTCCCGCTCCGGCCGCGCCACCCGGTGACGGCGCTCGCCCACGCCGGCCCCGCGGCCGGCGGGGTCGATCCGCTGCCGCTCGCGGTCGTCGCGTCGCTCGCCGCCGGCTACCTGCTGGCGGTGTCGCGGGACCGACGCGGCTGGCGGCGTCGGCGTACGGCGGCCTGGCTGACCGGCTGCGCGGTGCTGGCGGTCGCCCTCGGCCCGCTGGCGGGCGGGCCGGGCGACCCGCGCGCCCACATGGCCCAGCACCTGCTGCTCGGTATGTTCGCGCCGCTCGCGCTGGCCCTCGGCGCGCCGGTGACCCTGCTGCTGCGGGTCGTCCCGCCGCCGGTCGGCCGCCGGGTGGGCCGCTTCCTGCGGGCCCGGCCGGTGCACCTGCTGGCCCATCCGGTGACTGCGGTGCTGCTCAGCACCGGCGGGCTGGCGCTGGTGCTGCTCACCGGCCTCTACGCGGCGGCCGAGCGGAACCCGTTGCTGCACCACGCCCTGCACGTGCACTACGTCGCGGCCGGTTACCTCTTCGCCTGGGCGGTGGCCGGTCCCGACCCGGCCCCGCGACGGCCCGGCCTGGTGGTGCGGGCGGCTGCGCTGCTCGGCTCGGGAGCGGGGCACGCCGTGCTGGCCAAGTACCTCTACGCGCACGCCGACACGCTGCCGCCCGGGCTGCCGGACCGGGACGTCGAGGCGCTGCGGGCGGCTGCCCGGCTCATGTACTACGGCGGGGACGTCGCCGAACTGCTGCTCGCCGCCGCCCTCTTCGCCGCCTGGTACCACCGGCGCCGGCCGCGCCGGGCGGTGTCCGCCGCGGGCGTCGGCCCGCCCGTGGCAGGCGCGACCGGGCGGATCGCCGTCAGCCGGAGTGTGCCCGCCCGGCCGTCAGCCGCAGCGTGAAGCCGTCGCCGTCGCGCTGCCAGGTCACGTGGTTGCACGACTGGTAGGTGATCCAGACCCCGAGCCCGCCCGGCGCGGAGCCGGACGCGGGAAGCAGCCCGCAGAACGGGTCGCCCGGCCCCTGGCCGCGATCGCTGACCGCCGCCACGATGCGGTCGTCGCCGGCCCAGACGCACAACCGCACCGGTGGCTGGCCGTGGCGCAGGGCGTTGGTGACGATCTCGCTCACCGCGACGACGAGATCCTCCACGTCGTCGACCGGGAGCTGACCGTGGTCGGCCTTGTGTACCGCGGCGCGGGCCTCGGCCGCCGTCGGGTCGACCAGCTCGACGGCCGGTGGCTGCGCCTGGACGGGGTCGGGCACGATCGGCCGGTTCTCCCGCAGGTATTCCGCCGGCGTGGTCCAGGCCGGGCTGGGCACGTGCCGCCCGTCTGCGGTGGCGAAGCGGGGATGCGTGCGGGCCACGTCCGCCATGACCGACGGCGGGGTGATCCGGGTGTCGTACGCGCACATGCTCCACAGCGGGAAGTCGTCGTACGCGTGGTTTATCGCCGACTCGTAGCGGGCCCACCAGTCCCAGGTCGCGCCGAACTCGGTGGCGGGCACCTCGCCGATGATCCGGATCTGGGTGGCGCCGGCGGCGACCCGCTCGGCGAGGAGCTGACGGTAGGACCGGATGGCGGCGGCGGGCCGGGCGTAGACGTCGCCGCCGGCCAGGTACTCGACCCCGCAGTCGGCCGGCAGCGCCGCGCGGACCAGCCCGCCGGTGCGCTCGCCCAGGGCCACGAACGTGGGCTCGCCCGCGTCGACGCCGCCGAGCAGGAACGGCACCGCCACGGCCAGCAACTCGTCGTCGTGGTCGTAGGAGACCGCCTCGTGGAAGTAGCCCCGGTGGCCGGCGGCCGCGCCGGTCCTCATGGCACGATCTCCACCCGGACGCCGGGCAGCTCCAGCAGGTCCACCAGGCGGGCCGCCGCCGAGCGGGGGGTGCGCAGCACGGCCGTCGCGCCGCGGCGGTGCGCGTACTCGGCCAGGTGGGCGAGGGCGCGGTGGTCGAGGAACCGCAGCTCGGGCGCCGACAGCACCAGCTCGCCGCCGGTGGGCCGCAGGTCGGCGCGCGCCAGGGCGGTGCGGAACAGCTCGTGGTTCGACATGTCCAGTTCGCCGGCGAGCGCGGCGTGCCCGTCGCCGGGCGCCGGGGCGTACAACCGGAACAGCAGGCCCTCGACGTTGCTCTCCGGGTGCATGCAGGCCAGCTCCGTGATCGCCGCCGCGCCCAGGGTGGGCCGGTGGTAGGCGCACATGGCGGAGAACGGTCGGGCGCGCATGTAGTGGTCGATCTGGTGCTCGTAGCGGGTGAAGGCGTCGAGCTGGGCCGGGCTGCGGACCAGCTCGGTGGCCTCCGCGACGACGCGCAGCCCGCTGTGGCCGTCGCCGAGCGCCTCGTCGGTGGCGGCCGCGTAGGCGGCGACCTGCGTCGCCGGGTCGACGATCTGGCCGTGCGAGTAGGTCGAGAAGAGGGGGATCACGGCCGCCGCGCCCCGGCGCGCGGCGGCGGCGAAGTCGGGCAGGGCCCGCAGTCGGTCGGCGACCGGGTCGGCGGGTCGCGGGGTGATGTACCAGAAGCGTTCGCCGGCGGCGAGGCTGGCGACCAGGTGGCGTTCCGCCTGGTCGGCGAGGGACTCGACGTGGTCGTACGACCAGCACAGGTGGCCGGGCGGCACGCTGCGCCGTGCTCCGTCGACCACACCCGGGTGCCTCACGTGGACGATTGTAGGCGGCCGGCGGGAGGTGGTCTTCCGTCGGTCGCGCCCGGGCGTCACCGGTCAGGCGCGGTGTGTCCCGCTCAGTCGGGTGGTGCGGGGGAAGGACGCCCAGATGTTCTTGGTGCTGCCCGTGGCGTACCAGCCGACGTCGAGCGAGAGCGCGCGGGCCAGCTCCATGCCGCGCCCGCCGTCGCTGTCGCTGTCGCCTCGGGGATCGGCCAGCTCCGGCAGGGAGCCCAGGTCGTGGTCGGCGACGTCGAGGACGAGGTGGTCCTCGGTGGCGAGCAGCCGGACGAGGGTCGGCGGGATGCCGTGGCGCAGGGCGTTCGTGGCGAGCTCGGTGGCGATCAGCGCCATCAGCTCGGGGACCGCCTCCAGGGCCTCGTCCGGGCCGAGCACGTCGCCGGTCAGTTCCTCGTGCAGGGAGGCCCGCAGGGCGCGCAGGTCCGCCGCCTCGGACAACGTCCATCGCCGCAGCTCGGTGGCCTGCGGCGGCGGTGGGGAACTGCTCAGCTGGCCCATGGTCTCGTGATACCCGATCTCCCGCCGGCTCATACCGGGGCGGGCGGGTCAGCGCACCGGGTCGTGGCCGCCGCGGGGGGTTCCGGGTCGGCAGCGGCGCACCCGCTCGGCGGCCATCCGGCCACCCGCCGCCATGCCGTACCGCTGCACCGCCACCAACCCGTACGCCCCGCACGTCGGGGTGAACCGGCACCGCCCCGGCCAGCGCGGCGAGAGCCACCGGCGGTAGCCCCGGATCGCCGCCAGCCCGGCCCGGTCGAGCGCCGGCGCGCGGGTGGCGGCGGCGGTCGCCGAGGCGATCGTCAGCAGGGCGCCGAACAGGCCGACGGCGCCGCAACAGTCGCAGCAGCCGTCCGGGTTCTTCGACCTAGAACTCTTCGCGAAGGCGTCCTGTTGCCTGCGGTTCTCGCGGGCGCGTTCTCGGATGCGTCGGAACATGGGGCCGATCATCGGTCAACGCCGCAACCGGCGTGCCGCCGGCCCGGCCGCCCGCGCGACCCCCGGCACGACCTGGGCAGCCGGCCTCGGCGCGGTCAGCCGATCGCTCCACCGGGCCGCCCGCGCCGGTCGGGAGCCTGCCGGCCCGGGCTGCCCGCCTTCGAGGACCGGCCTTGCGGATACCCCGAGGGGGTATATGGTGGTGGCGAGGAGGCACAGCGATGTCCCAGCACCCGCACCACCCGCACGACGACCACCGGCCCCCCGCGCCAGCCACCGGTGAAGCGCCGCCGCCCGCCGAGGACCACGCACACGGGAGCGGGCACGGCGGCCACGACAAGCACGCCGGGCACGACCCGGAGATGTTCCGCCGCAAGTTCTGGCTCAGCCTGGCGCTGAGCGTGCCGATCGTGCTGACCAGCCACATGGTGATGGACTGGTTCGGCTACGACCTGGAGTTTCCGGGCAGGGCGTGGGTCGGCCCGGTCCTCGGCACGGTCGTCTTCCTCTACGGCGGCTGGCCGTTCCTGGTGGGCGCGGTGCGGGAGGTGCGCGACCGGGCGCCCGGCATGATGCTGCTGATCGCGATGGCCATCACGGTGGCCTACGTCGCCTCGGCGGCGACCGCGCTCGGTGCCTTCGACCTGGACTTCTGGTGGGAGCTGGCGGCCCTGGTCACGATCATGCTGCTCGGGCACTGGCAGGAGATGAAGGCCATCGGCCAGGCGCAGGGCGCCCTGTCCGCCCTGGCGGCGCTGCTGCCCGACGACGCCGAACGGGTGACCGCCGACGGTGGGGTCGAACGGGTCTCCGTGGCGGACCTGCGGGTCGAGGACCTGGTGCTGGTCCGCCCCGGCGCCCGGGTGCCGGCCGACGGCCGGATCACCGAGGGCGACGCCGAGCTGGACGAGTCCATGGTCACCGGGGAGTCGCGGCCGGTCTCGCGCGGCGTCGGGGACCGGGTGGTCGCCGGCACGGTGGCCACCGATGCGGCGATCCGGGTGCGCGTCGAGGCGGTCGGCGCGGACACCGCGCTGGCCGGCATCCAGCGCCTGGTGGCCCAGGCGCAACAGTCGAGCGGTCGCGCGCAGGTGCTCGCCGACCGGTTCGCCGCCTGGCTGTTCTACGTCGCGACCGCGGTGGCCCTGGCGACCCTGGTGACGTGGGCCCTGCTGGGCGACCCGGGCGAGGCCGTGGTGCGCACCGTCACCGTGCTGGTGATCGCCTGCCCGCACGCGTTGGGCCTGGCCATCCCCTTGGTGATCGCGCTGTCCACCGCCGTGGCGGCCAGGGGCGGGATCCTGGTCAAGGACCGGCTGGCGCTGGAGCGGATGCGCACTGTCGACGCGGTGCTGTTCGACAAGACCGGCACCCTGACCCGCGGCGAGCACGTGGTGTCCGGGGTGGTCGCCGCCGGGGGAGGCGGCGAGGACGACGTGCTCGCCCTGGCGGCGGCGGTGGAGGCGGACAGCGAGCATCCCCTCGCGCGGGCCATCGTGGCCGCCGGGGCGGAACGCGGCGTGGCCCGGCGGGCGACGGGGTTCCGCTCGCTGACCGGGCGCGGCGTCCGCGCCGAGGTCGACGGCACGGCGTACGCCGTCGGTGGGCCCGCCCTGCTTCGCGAGCTGCGCGCCGAGGTGCCGGGCGAGCTGGTCGAGCGGCAGGAGGACTGGTCGCGCCGGGGCGCGGCGGTGCTGCACCTGCTGCGCCTCGACGGTGACGCGGCCACCGTGCTCGGCGCGCTCGCGCTTGAGGACCAGGTGCGCCCCGAGGCCCGGGAGGCGATCGCCGAGCTGCGGCGGCAGGGCGTCGGCAAGATCGTGATGATCACCGGGGACGCCCGGTCGGTGGCCGAGGCGGTCGCCGCCGACCTCGGCTTCCGGCCCGGCGTCGACGAGGTCTTCGCCGAGGTGCTGCCGGCCGACAAGGACGACGCGGTGGCCGGCCTGCAACGGCGCGGGCTGCGGGTGGCGATGGTCGGCGACGGGGTGAACGACGCCCCCGCCCTGGCCCGCGCCGACGTGGGCATCGCCATCGGTGCCGGCACCGACGTGGCGATCGAGTCGGCCGGGGTGGTGCTCGCCTCCTCCGACCCGCGCGGCGTGACCGGCGTGATCCGGCTCTCCCGGGCGTCGTACCGCAAGATGATCCAGAACCTGGCCTGGGCCGCCGGCTACAACGTGGTGGCCCTGCCGTTGGCCGCGGGGGTGCTGGCCTGGGCCGGGGTGACGCTCAGCCCGGCGGTCGGGGCGATTCTCATGTCGGCCTCGACGATCGTGGTGGCGCTCAACGCCCAGCTCCTGCGCCGGGTGCGCCTGCGTCCGGCGCAGGAGCAGAGCGGCGCGGAGTCCGGCGCGGTGAGCAGCCCGGCGCAGGGTGGAGTGCCGGGCGGGCGCTGACCGTCCGGCACTCCACCGAACAAACGAATTGTCTTGACAATAAAAATTGTCGGTGGGACGCTGTGGCCATGTTCGAGATCGCAGTGATCGAGGATCCGGCGGCGGCCGAGGCGTCGCTGGACCCCATGCGGGCCCGGCTGCTGGCCGCGCTCGCCGAGCCGGCGTCGGCGACGATGCTCGCCGCCCGCGTGGGGCTGCCCCGGCAGAAGGTCAACTACCACCTCCGGGCGCTGGAGCAGCACGGCCTGGTCGAGCTGGTGCAGGAGCGCCGCAAGGGCAACGTCACCGAGCGGGTCATGCGTGCCACCGCGGCGTCGTACGTGATCTCGCCAGCGGCCCACGCCGCCGTACGACCCGATCCGTCGGTGTCGCCGGACCGGCTGTCGGCGCGCTGGCTGCTGGCGCTCGCCGCCCGGCTCGTGCAGGACGTCGGCGCGCTCATCACCGGCTCGGAGCGGGCGAAGCGGCGGGTGGCGACGTTCGCCGTCGACGGCACCGTCCGCTTCGCCTCGGCGCGCGACCGGGCGGCCTTCGCCGAGGAACTGGCGGCCACCGTCAGCGCCCTGGTCGGCAGGTACCACGACGAGAACGCCCCCGGCGGCCGCGAGCACCGGTTGGTGGTCGCCCTGCACCCCGCCGCCGACCCCGACGACAGCAACCCGAGCGAGGAGCACTGACATGGGACACCACTTCGAGTTGCGCAAGGACGTCGAGCTGAACGCCACGCCCGAGCAGGTGTGGGAGGCCATCACCACCGGCCCGGGCATCGACTCCTGGTTCATGGGCCGCAGCGAGGTCGAGCCGGGCGAGGGCGGCCGGACCCGCCTGACGATGGCCGGCCACGTCGAGGAGGCCACCGTCACCGCCTGGGAGCCCGGCAAGCGGTTCGCCGACCGCACCGAGCCGGCCCCGGACGGCACCTTCATGGCCATGGAATACCTCATCGAGGGCCGCGATCGGGGCGCCACGACCCTGCGGCTCGTCCAGAGCGGCGTCCTCGGCGACGACTGGGAGGCCGAGTACGAGGCGATGGCGGTCGGTTGGGACATGTACCTCGGGACGCTGGCCGCGTACCTCGCGCACTTCCCCGGTCGGACCGCGACCCCGGTCTCGGCCTTCCGCCCGGGCGCCGGCGGCGCGGACCGGGTGTGGGCGGCCGTGGCCGACGCCTTCGGCGCGCGCGGGCCGATCGCCGTGGGGGACCGGGTCCGGTTCACCGTCGACGGCCTGCCGCCGATCGAGGGCGTCGTCGACCTGGCCGGCCTCCCGACCTACGTCGGCGTGCGCACCGCCGACGCGCTCTACCGGTTTCTCTACTCGGGCGCGGAGCGGGGCGACGCCCTGGTCCTCGGCCACCACGTCTTCGCCGCCGGGCCGGATCCGGCCCGGGCCGAGCGGGCCTGGCAGGACTGGCTGACCGCCCTTCCCGTGGGCTGACCCGACGACAGGAACGCCCGGCGGGCCCGCCCCGCCGGGCGTTCGGGTGGGGTCGGGGGCGTGCGGTCGCCCCGGCCGGAGGAGGGGTGCCGGGACGTGACGTGGGCGACATGGCCTCCACAGTGTGTGGTGGGGGTGCCGCGTCGGCCCGTACCGTCTCGCGGGCGATCAACGGTCGGGCCTGCGCCGGACCGTCGCCTCGGGACGCCGGGGCGCTTGTTGCAAAAGCATGGCAACTGCGTAATGCTGCTATTAGTGGCTGGCTGCCGTGGTGATGTTCCGGACCATCTCCGGGTGTCCGCCCGCTCGTGACCGTGACCGCAGCGGCGCGACCGGTCACCGCGGGACGCCGACCCGGCGTGCGCCCACCGGTCGTGCGATGAACAGACCCGGGAGCATGTGATGGGTACGCACGTGTGCACGCGCGCGACGGCGCTGGCCGTCGCCGGCGTCCTCGTCCTCGCCGGCTGCTCGTCGCCGGCGGGCACCTCGACGGGCGCGGGCGGCGCCGACACCCTCGTCGTGGCGACCGCGGGCGAGCCGGACGCGCTGAACCCGGTGCTCAACTACGGTGTCGACGGCGGCTCCCTGATCTTCGACGGGCTCGTCGCCCGCGACGCGGGCAACCAACTGGTGCCGGCGCTGGCGCGGGAGCTGCCGACCGTCTCGGCGGACGGCCGGACGGTCACCGCGAAGCTGCGCGACGGCGTGCTGTTCCACGACGGCACCCCGTTCACCGCCCAGGACGTGGTCTTCACCTACCAGGCGGTGCTGGACCCGAAGGTCGACTCCACGCTCCGCTCCGACCTGGACATGCTCGCCTCGGTCACCGCGCCCGACCCGTCGACGGTGGTCTTCACCCTCAAGTACGCCTACGCGCCCTTCCCGCAGCGCCTGGCCCTCGGCATCGTGCCGGCTAAGGCCCTGGCCGGGCAGGACATCAACAAGGCCGAGTTCAACCGCAGGCCGGTGGGCACCGGCCCGTACCGGGTGACGTCGTGGACCCCGGGCGACCGGCTCGTGCTCGCGGCCAACGAGAAGCACTGGGGCGGCAGGCCCGCCAACAGCGGCGTGGTGGTCGCGTTCGTCGCCGACGACAACGTGCGCGCGCAGCGGATGCGGACGGGGGAGTTCGACGCCGCGGAGCTGGCACCGAGGCTCGCCACCGGCTTCGACGGGCAGGCCGGCTACCGGGTGCAGCGGGTGCCCACCGCCGACTACCGGGGCGTGATGCTGCCGGCCGGCAACCCCGTCACCGCCGACCCCGCGGTGCGGCGCGCGCTGAACGCGGCGGTGGACCGCGCGGCGATGGTCACCGGCCTGCTCGGCGGGGCGGGCGAGCCGGCGTACGGGCCGGTCCCGCCCACCTCGGAGTACGCCGAGCCGTCGATCGTCGGCAGGCCCGCCGCCGACCCGGCCGCCGCGACCGCCGCCCTCGACGCCGCCGGCTGGAAACCCGGCCCGGACGGCATCCGCGTGCGCGACGGCCGGCAGGCGGAGTTCGCGCTCATGTACCCGGCCGCCGACAGCCTGCGCAAGGAACTCGCCCTCGCGGTGACCGCCGACGCGAAGAAGGTCGGCATCAGGATCACCCCCGAGGGCCTGAACTGGGACGCGATCACCCCACGGATGAAGAGCGACGCGGTGGTCATGGGCTACGGCACCCCGTACGACCCGGACTTCGTCTCCTACAAGCTGTTCGGCTCCGCCTTCGCCGGCCAGGGCTTCTTCAACCCCGGTTTCTACCGCTCCGCCGTGGTCGACGAGGCGTTGCGGGACGGTCGGGCCAACGCCGACCCGGGCACCCGCAGGGCCGCGTACGCCACGTTCCAGAAGCAGCTCGCCGTCGACCTGCCGTGGATCTTCCTCACCTACCTGCAGCACACCTACGTGGTGAAGGACGGCGTCGCGGGGGTGACCCCCCGGGTCGAGCCGCACGAGCACGACGTCGCCAACAGCCTCTGGTGGAACATCCACACCTGGACGAGGAAGTCGTGACGGCCCCCGCCCCGACAGCCGCGCCGGCCCCGGCGAAGACCACCCCCCGGCGTCGGACGCGCCGGATGGCGGGAGCCGGCACGGTGATCCGCCGCCGGCTGCTGGTGGCCGTGCCCATCCTCGCCGTCACCAGCGCCGGCATGTTCGCCCTCGGCGCGGCCTCGCCCATCGACCCCGCCCAGCAGTACGCGGGCGCGGCGGCCTTCACCGCCAGCGAGGAGAACCTGGCGCAGATCCGCGCCAACTGGGGTGTCGACGACCCGCTGCCGGTGCAGTACCTGCGCTGGGTGGGCAACCTGCTCCAGGGCGACCTGGGCTGGTCCACCAGCCGCCACGAACCCGTCACCTCCGTGCTGGCCGCCCGCGCCGGCTGGACCCTGCTGCTCGTGGGCGTCGCCCTCGCCGCCGTCCTCGTGGCGAGCCTGCTGCTGGGCACGCTGGCCGCGTACCGGCGCGGCGGCTGGTTCGACCGGGCGCTGCGCGCCACCGCGTACGCCGTGCAGTCGATGCCGGTGTTCTGGATCGGGCTGGCCGCGATCGCCGTGTTCGCCCTCACCCTGGGGTGGCTGCCGGCGGGCGGGCTCACCGACATCACCGCCACCGGCACCGACCCCGCCGACGTGGCCCGGCACCTGATCCTGCCGGTGGGCGTGCTGGCGATCTCCCAGGCGCCGTGGTTCGTGCTGTTCATCCGGGACGCCGTCGCCGACAGCCTCCGCGACGACCACGTCCTCGCCGCCCGGGCCCGGGGGCTGCCCGGCCGGACCGTCCTGTTCGGCCACGCCCTGCGTACCGCGCTGCTGCCGTTCCTCACCCTCGTCGGCACCCACCTGCCCGAGCTGATCGGCGGGGCCGTCCTGGTGGAGACCGTGTTCTCCCTGCCCGGCCTCGGTGCGGTCACCGTCCAGGCCGCGCTGGGCAGCGACTTCCCGCTGCTGGCGGCCACGACCCTGGCCACCACCGTCGTGGTGCTGGCCGCGAACCTGGGCACCGACCTCGCCTACGCCGCCGCCGATCCCCGGGTACGCCTCGATGACTGACCTCACCCTGCCCGCCCGGATCGGGCGGCCGAAGCCGCGTACGGGCCGGTTCGGGGCCGCCGTCGCCTGGAGCGTGCTGATCGGCGCGGGCCTGGCCTGCCTGCTCGCCCCCGTCCTCTGGCCGCTCGACGAGAGCGCGGTGGACCTGGCCCGCACCCGGCTCGCGCCCTCCTGGGCACACCCGGCCGGCACCGACGACCTGGGCCGCGACGTCGCCCACCGCAGCCTCTACGGGCTGCGGGTCTCGCTGCTCGTCGGCGCGGTCGCCGCGCTCGTCGCCACCGTGATCGGCGGCCTCGTCGGCGCGGTGGCCGGCACCCTCGGCGGCTGGGTCGACCGGGTGCTGATGCGGGTGGTCGACACCATCGCGGCGCTGCCGCACCTGCTGCTGGGCATCTTCATCGTCGCGATGCTGCGCCCGAGCCTGGGCGCGGTGATCCTCTCCATCGGGCTGACGCACTGGCTCTCCACCGCCCGCATCGTCCGCTCCGAGCTGCTCAGCCTGCGCAACCGCCCGTTCGTCGACGCCGCGATCTCCGGCGGCGCCGGCCGGGTCCGGGTGATCACCCGGCACCTGCTGCCGCACGTGCTGCCCCGGCTGGCGCTGGCCACCACGCTGATGGTGCCGCACGCCGTCTGGCACGAGACCGCGTTGTCCTTTCTCGGCCTCGGCCTGCCCCCGCACCTGGCCTCCGTCGGCAACATGATCAACGATGGGCAGCGTTCGCTGCTCACCGGCGCCTGGTGGGCCAGCATCGTGCCGGGTCTGCTCCTGGTCGTCGTCACGCTGGCCCTGGCCGTACTCACCGGTCGGTGGCGCGACCGCCTCGACCCGCGCGTACGAGCGGAGCTGCACCTGTGACCACCACCCGCGAGCCCGCCGCCGTACCGGCCGACGCCACCGCCACCGCCGCGACGAGCGGCACCGCCGGTACGGCCGGGGCCGGCGCCGATGGTCGGCCCGCACTGCTGGAGGTCGACGGGCTGACCGTCCGCTTCCAGCTCCGCGACGCCGTGGTGCGGGCCGTCACGGACCTGCACCTGACCGTCCACCCGGGCGAACTGGTGGCGGTGGTGGGGGAGTCCGGCTGCGGCAAGTCGGTGCTCGCCCACGCCCTGCTCGGGCTGCTGCCCGGCAACGCCACCGTCACGGGCCGCGCCCTGCTGCGCCCGGCCGCCGGGGCGGGCGTCGACCTGGTCGGCGCCCCCGAGCGGCACCTCGCCCGCGCCGTACGCGGACGCGCCGTCGGGCTGGTGCCGCAGAGCCCCGCCACCGCGCTGACGCCGGTGCGCACGGGCCGGCGGCTGCTGGAGGAGACCCTGCGCGCGCACGGGCACCCCCGGCGCGCGGCGCCCGCGGCGGCCGAGCGGGTCGCCGCCGACGTCGGCCTCGACCCCGCCGACCTCGACCGCTACCCCCACGAACTGTCCGGCGGCATGGCCCAACGCCTCGCCACCGCCCTCGCCCTCGCGCCCGACCCGCCGCTGCTGCTCGCCGACGAACCCACCACCGGCCTGGACCGGCCGCTGGTGGACCACACCCTCGACCTGCTGCGCCGCCGCTGCGACGCCGGCGGTGCCGTCCTGCTGATCACCCACGACCTGGCCGCCGCCCGCCGGGTGGCCGACACGGTCGCCGTCATGTACGCCAGCCGGATCGTCGAACGACGGCCCACCGGCGAGCTGTTCGCCGCACCCGCGCACCCCTACACCGCCGGCCTGCTCGACGCCCTGCCCGAACGGGCCTTCCGGCCGGTCCCCGGCCACCCGCCGATGCTCACCGACCTGCCCGCCGGCTGCGCCTTCGCGCCGCGCTGCCCGCGCGCCACCGACGTCTGCCGCACCCCGCCCGCACCCCCGGGCCGGGTCGCCTGCCACCACCCGCTGACCACCGGAGAGCCGGCATGACCAGCACCGCGCTCGCCGCCCACCAGGTCGCCGTCTCCTACGGTGGCCGACGTGTCCTCGACGGCGTCGACCTGCGCGTCGCCCCCGGGGAGACGGTCGGGCTGCGCGGCCCCTCGGGCAGCGGCAAGTCCACCCTCGCCCGGGTCCTGGCACTGCTGCACGCCCCCGAGGCCGGGCACGTCACCCTCGACGGCCAGCGGGTGGCGGGCGCCCGGCACCGGCTGCCCGCCGCCCTGCGTACCCGCGTCGCGATCCTGTTCCAGAGCCCCCGCGCCGCCACCGATCCCCGGCTGGGTCTCGCCGACATCATCGCCGAACCGCTGCGCGCCACCGGCACACCCGAGGCGCCGGCGCGGGCCCGGGCGGCGGAGCTGGCCGACCTCGTCGGCCTCACGCCCGACCTGCTCGCCCGCCGCCCGCACGCGGTCAGCGACGGCCAGCTGCAACGCGCCTGCCTGGCCCGCGCGCTGGTGCACCGGCCGGACTACCTGCTCTGCGACGAGGCCACCGCCATGCTCGACGCCTCCACCCAGGCACACCTCGCGGGCGTCATCACCGACTACCAGCGGCAGCACGCCGCCGGGGTCCTGCTCATCACCCACGACCCGGCGCTGATGACGCGTTGGGCGACCCGGGTAGTCGACCTGCCGCCGGGATAGCCCGGTCAGGCCGCAGGCGGTCGCGGACGCGCGCGGAGCCGGGCTGCGGCGACGGGAGCGGCCGCCGCCCCGGCGAGCCGGCGGTTACGTCGATCATCGTCTTCGCGCAGCTCAGCGGGGGTGCGGATCAGCCGGTGGCCGCGCCGCCGCGCCGCGTGCCGCCCGCCGCGGCGACCAGCTCCTGTCGGGCGCGGGCCACCCGGGACCGCACGGTGCCCACCGGGCAGCCGCACACCAGCGCGGTCTCGGCGTAGGACAGGCCGAGGATCTGGGTGGCGACGAACGCCTCCCGCCGGTCCGTCGGCAACGCCGCGATGAGGTGTTCGAGCACCACCTGCCGGTCGAAGTCGCTGTGCGCCGGGTCCGGGGTGTCGTACCTGTCCGGCATCGGCACCGTCCGCGGCCGTGACGACACGATGCGGACGTGGTCCGTCGCGACCCGGCGGGCGATGGCGAGCAGCCACGTCCGGGCCGAGGAACGCCCGGCGTACGACGGCAACGACCGCACCGCCCGCAGGAAGGTCTCCTGGGCCAGGTCGTCCGCCTCGCGGGGCGAGACCAACGCGGCGAGGAAGCGCCGGATCTGCCGCTGCGTCGCCCGGACCAGCGCGGCGGCGGCGGCCCGGTCGCCACGGCCGGCGGCCAGCGCCCACGCGGTCAACTCCGCGTCGTCGTCAGCCATCCGGAACCTCCGCCCCGGGCCGTCGCGGGCGGAACCGGCGGCAACCACGACAGGTCGTAGTAGTAATTGGCCGGTAGCTTACCGTTGTCTATCCACTGGCCGCCCACTCCCGACACCACGCCGCCCGGGTGTCCACCGCGCCCGCCGCCGGGCCTGTCTAGCATGGTTGCCCCCCACCCGAACGTCGAAGCAGGCAGCCCATGACCGGTACGGTTTTCGAGAACGCCCGGATCCACACCCTCGACCCCGCCCGCCCGCACGCCGAGGCCATGCTGGTGCGCGGCGAGCGCATCGTCGCCGTCGGAGGTCTCGACGAGTGCCGCGACCGGGCCGGCGCCGGGGCGCGCCGGGTCGACCTCGACGGGATGACCGTGCTGCCCGGGCTGATCGACAGCCACCTGCACTCCGCGCTCTACGTGCGTGGCCTGCAACAGGTGGACCTGCGCGGCACGACCAGCCTCGACGAGGCGCTGGCGCGCATCGGCGGGCACGCCGCCACGCTGGCACCCGACGCCTGGCTCTTCGGCGGGCGCTGGGACAGCCACAAGTGGACCCGGCCCGTGCAGCCCACCCGGGCGGACCTGGACCGCGTCTGCCCCGACCGGCCCGCCGTGCTGCCCAGCATCGACGGGCACACCACCTGGGTCAACAGCGCCGCCCTCCGCCGGCTCGGCATCGACGCCGGCACCCCCGACCCCGTCGGCGGGCAGATCGTCCGCGACGAGCGTGGCGAACCGACCGGCATCCTGCGCGAGGCGGCCGGGGACGCGGCCTACGACATGCTGCGCTCCCCGCAGGCCGGTGACCTGGTCGCGCAGTTGCGCACCCACCTGCCCCGGCTGCTCTCCGTCGGGCTCACCAGCATCCACGACCTCGACGGACAGGACTGCCGGGCCGCCTACGAGACCCTGTACGCGCGGGGCGAGCTGCCGCTACGGGTGCACAAGACGATCCCGGCGACCGCGCTGGACGAGGCGATCGACAGGGGCTGGGCGACCGGCGACGGGGACCGCTGGCTCAGCACCGGCCCGGTCAAGATCTTCACCGACGGGGCGCTCGGCTCGCACACCTGCCTGATGACCGAGCCGTACGACGGCGAGCCGGGCAACCACGGCATCGCGGTCACCCCGGCGGAGGAGTTCGAGCGGTTGGTGGCGAAGGCGGCCGGTGCCGGCATCGCCGTCGCGGCGCACGCCATCGGTGACGCGGCGAACCAGATGGTGCTGCGGGCATATGCCCGCTGGCAGGAGTCGGCGCGCACCAGCCCGAGCGCGGTACGGCGGCTGCGGCACCGGATCGAACACACCCAGCACCTGCGGCCGGCGGACGTGTCGCTGCTCGCCCGCCTCGGCGTGACCGCCTCGATGCAGCCCACCCACTGCACCAGCGACATCCCGCTGACCCGCGGGATGCTCGCCGGTCGGGACCTCGCCTCGTACGCCTGGCGCAGCCTGCTGGACGCCGGCGCGACCGTGGCGTTCGGTTCGGACGCCCCGGTGGAGGACCCGGATCCGTTCTTCGGCATCCATGCCGCGGTGACCCGGCAGCAGCCCGACGGCACCCCGCCCGGCGGCGTGGACCCGCACGAGCGGGTGGACCTGGACACGGCGCTGCGCTGCTTCACCGAGGCCGGCGCGTACGCCTCCTACGAGGAGCACCTGAAGGGGCGGCTGACCCCCGGCATGCTCGCGGACTTCATCGCGCTGCCCACCGACCCGTACCAGGTCGAGCCGGCGGGCCTGCGTGACCTCACGGTGGGGCTCACCGTGGTCGGCGGGGTCGTGCGCTGGCAGCGCTGATCCGACCCGGCGGTCAGCGGGGTCGGCCGGGCGGCAGGTCGACCACCAGCGCCGGGCCGGCCCGGCGGCCGCCGGCCGGGCGCCGGGTGAGTGCCAGCACGGCCTGCTCGGTGCCCGCGACGTGCGGTGCCGGGCCGGCCGGCGGGCGCGACCCGGCGGCGCGGGCGGGCCCTTCGCCGGCCGGGGGGACGGCCAGCCGCCGGGCGTCGGCGGGTGCCGGCGTCGCTGCCGGCACCGTCCGGGCCAGGCCGAGCGGGCCCGCGTCGGGCAGTTCGCCGGCGCGGGTCCGGTCCCCGGTGTGCACGGCGACGTCCGGGCCGCCGCAGCGCAGCATCGTGACGTGCCCGGCTGCGGAGACCCGCACCAGGGTGGCGGCGAGGTAGCCGCCCGGGGCGATGTCCCGCACGAGGCGGTCGAGTGTGCCGGCGATCTCCGGCAGTGGACGTCCGGCACCGCGCAGGGCCTCGCCGCGGAAGGCCGACTCCAGCGCCCTGGTGTGCTCGGGGCGGGCCAGGGTGGCGCCGTGCGTCACGCCGAGCAGGACGCACAGGCCGCCCCGTCGTAGCGGCACGGCCGCCGCGACCTCACCGGGCGCGCGGCAGAGGGCCAGCGCGGCGCGTCCCGTGCCGGCGGGCATGGTGAACAGGGCGACGTCGCGCGGCGCGGGCACGCGGGCGATCGCGCGCTCCTCGCGGCGTCGCCGGGCCCAGGCGAGCAGGGGTACGACGGCCAGGCTCGCCGCGGAGACGCCGAGCGCCCACGGGTCGGCCCGGTGCCCGGGCACGACTGGTACGACCACGGACGCCGCCAGCAGGGTGGCCGCCCAGGCGGAGATCAGCGCGGCCACCCGGGGGCGGGTGGACACGCCGAGCAGCCCCGGCAGGAGCACCCAGCCCAGCGGCGTGCTCACCTCGGCCACGCCCATCACGACGGCGTTGCCCGTCGCCCCGGCGAGGGCCGTCCGGGCCGACACCAGTGCCCCTGTCCGCATCGCCCACCCATCCATCGGCTTCGATTCCCGCGTTGCCGGGGCGTGTGCCCCACCCTGCTCGCCAGCGGCGTCAAGGGTAACCGGGCGGTGGGCGATCACCCGCTGATCATGATAGGCAGTAGGTGCGCGGGCGGTCGTCGCGTCGGTCGCCGCGGAGCCTGTTCGTGGCCGGCCGGCGACGTCTCGTCGTGCGGGTCCGGTGGGCTGGCCCACCGCCCGGCCGGTATCGCGCGATAGGCGTATGCGGTCCTTACCGGTTAGGATTTGCTAACCGGCCGTCCAGAACGTGGTAACCGGCCGTCCAAAATCTGGGGAGGGTATGTGCTGGTTCTGGTGGCGATCCATGCGCTCGCAGCCGTGATCGCCCCGGGACTGATCCGTATCTGGGGGCGGCGCGCCCTCTACCTGGTGGCCCTGGCCCCCGCGGCGACCCTCGTCTGGGCGCTGACCCGGACGGGGACGGTCCGCAGCGGCACCCCCGTCGTCGAGACGGTCACCTGGGTGCCGCAGCTCGACCTGGAGATCGCCCTGCGGATGGGCACCTTGGCCTGGCTGATGGTGCTGCTCGTCGGCGGCGTCGGTGCGCTGGTCCTCGCCTACAGCGCCCGCTACTTCCGCTCCGACGACCCCGGCCTGGGCCGCTTCGCGGCGGTCTTCGTCGCGTTCGCCGGTGCGATGCTCGGCCTGGTGGTCTCCGACGACCTGCTGCTGCTGTACGTGTTCTGGGAGCTGACGACCGTCCTCTCCTACCTGCTCATCGGCAGCGACCCGACCCGACGGGCCAGCCGGCGGGCCGCCATGCAGGCGCTGCTGGTCACCACCCTGGGCGGCCTGGCGATGCTCGCCGGGTTCGTCATGCTCGGGCAGCACGCCGGCACCTACCGCTGGTCCGAGATCGCCACCGACCTGCCGGGCGGCGGCTACCTGGCCGTCGCGCTGGTGCTGATCCTGCTCGGCGCGCTGAGCAAGTCGGCGATCTTCCCGTTCAGCTTCTGGCTGCCCGGCGCGATGGCCGCGCCCACCCCGGTCAGCGCGTACCTGCACGCCGCCGCGATGGTCAAGGCCGGCGTGTTCCTCGTCGCGCTGATGGGGCCGGCCGTGGTCGGTGTCACGCCGTGGCGGCCGGTGCTGCTCGTCGGCGGCCTGCTCACCATGCTCCTCGGCGGGTGGGCGGCGCTGCGCCAGGACGACCTGAAGCTGCTGCTGGCCTACGGCACCGTCAGCCAGCTCGGCCTGCTGATGGTGATCCTCGGCGCCGGCACCCGCGACACCGCGCTGGCCGGCGTGGCGATGGTGCTGGCACACGCGCTGTTCAAGTCCACCCTGTTCCTCGTCGTGGGGATCGTCGACCACGTCGCCGGCACCCGCGACCTGCGTGAACTCAGCGGCCTGGGTCGGCGGGCGCCGGCGCTCGCGGTGGTGGCCGGCCTCGCGGCGGCCTCCATGGCCGGCCTCCCGCCGCTGGCCGGGTTCGTCGCCAAGGAGGCGGCGGTCGAGGCGTTGCTGGGCGGCGGCGCCGCCGACCTGGCGGTGCTCGCCGGCGTGCTGCTCGGCTCGACGCTGACCGTGGCGTACACGTTGCGCTTCTTCTGGGGCGCGTTCGCCGCCAAGCCCGACGTGCCCGCCGTCTCCAGCGGGCCGGTGCGGTGGCCCTTCCTCGCGCCGGCCGGCGTGCTCGCGGTCGCCGGCCTGGCGGTGGGGCTCCTCGCGCCCGCCGTGGACAAGGTCCTCGCCCCTTACGCGGACCTCTACCCCAGCGCCGAGCCCGGCTACCACCTCGCGCTGTGGCACGGGCCGAGCCTGGCGCTGGGCCTGTCGGTGCTGGCGGTCGCCGCCGGCGTCGGGCTGTTCCTCCTGCGCCACCGGGGACGGCTGGGTCCGACGCTCCGCCTGCCCTTCGACGGCGCCGCCGTCTACGACCGGCTCATCGGCGGGGTGGACCGGCTGGCGGTGGAGCTGACCGGGGCCACCCAGCGTGGCTCGCTCCCGTTCTACCTCGGCGTCATCCTGCTGGTGATGATCGCCTTGCCGGGCGGGGCCCTGCTGACCGGGTTCCCCTGGCCGCGGCGATTCCAACTGTGGGACACCCCGTTGCAGGCCGTCGCCGCCGCGGTGGTGATCGTGGCCGCCGTGGCCGCCGCCCGCGCCCTGCGCCGCCTGACCGCGATGATCCTCGTCGGCGTCGCCGGCTACGGCACCGCGCTGCTGTTCATCCTGCACGGCGCCCCGGACCTGGCCCTGACCCAGTTCCTGGTGGAGACCGTCACGATCGTCATGTTCGTGCTGGTGCTGCGGCACCTGCCGGCCAAGTTCTCCGCGCGGCCCATCCGGTCCAGCCGGCGGGGTCGCGTCGCGCTCGGCATCGCCGTGGGCGTGGTCACCGCCGGCATGGCGTACGTCTCGGCGGGGGCGCGGCTGGCCACCCCGATCTCCGTCGGCTTCCCCGACGAGGCCGTCTCCTACGGCGGCGGCAAGAACATCGTGAACGTGACCCTGGTGGACATCCGCGCCTGGGACACCATGGGCGAGATCGCCGTCCTGGTGGTGGCCGCCACTGGCGTGGCCAGCCTCATCTTCCGCCAGTCCCGGCATCTCGACCTGCGCGGGGGCATCCCCGGCGCCGGTCGCACCGAGTCGGCACGGCCACGCTGGCTCACCACCGGCGCGACCACCCGCCAGCAGTCGGTCATCCTGCAGGTCGTCACCCGGCTGCTCTTCCACGCCATCGTGCTCTTCTCGATCTACCTGCTCTTCTCCGGGCACAACGCCCCCGGCGGCGGTTTCGCCGCCGGGCTGGTCGCCGGGCTCGCATTGGCCGTGCGCTACCTGGCGGGCGGGCGCACCGAGCTGAACGGGGCCGCCCCGGTCGACGCCGGCGTGGTGCTCGGCGCCGGGCTGTTCGTCGCGGTCGGCACGGGTGTCGCCGCGATGCTGCTGGGCGGCGAGTTCCTCCAGAGCGCCCTGTTGGACTTCCACGTGCCGGTCCTCGGGCACGTCCACTTCGTCACGTCGGTCTTCTTCGACGTCGGCGTCTATCTCATCGTGGTCGGCCTGGTCCTGGACATTCTGCGCAGCCTCGGCGCGGAGATGGACCGCCAGCAGGAGACGGACCAGCAGGAGAGCGAACTGACCGACGTCCGGACGAAGGAGCTGGTGTGACCCCGAACCTGACCTACGTCCTCGTGGTCGGCGTGCTCTTCGCCGCCGGGGTGACGCTGCTGCTGGAACGCAGCCTCACCCGGGTGCTGATGGGCGTGATCCTGCTCGGCAACGGCGCCAACCTCCTGCTGCTCACCGGCGGCCGGGCCGGCGGCCCGCCGATCGTCGGCACCACCGCCGCGGAGGACATGAGCGACCCGCTGCCCCAGGCCATGGTGCTGACCGCCATCGTCATCACCCTCGGCATGACCGCGTTCCTGCTCGCCCTCGCGTACCGCAGCTGGCACCTCAACGGGCACGACGAGGTGCAGGACGACGTCGAGGACCGCCGCATCATGGTGCTGGCCGACCGGGACGAGGGCCCGGGCACCGCCGACACCGGTGACGGTGAGCCGGCCACCGACGGCAGGCCCGTCACGGTGGCCACCGGCAACCGGTCGGCGAGCCCCGCCGGCGACGACGCGGGGAGCGGCCGGTGACCTGGCTCGTACCCCTGCCGGTGGTGATGCCGCTGCTCGGCGCGGCCCTGACGCTGCTGCTCGTCGCCCGGCCCCGCGCCCAGCGCTGGGTCAGCCTCACCGTCCTCACCGCCACCGTCGCCGTCGCGGCCACGCTGCTGGTCCGTTCCTCCCTCGACGGGCCGCTGGTCGTCGAGGTCGGCGGCTGGGTCGCGCCGCTGGGCATCGTCCTGGTCGCCGACCAGCTCGCCGCGCTGATGCTCGTCGTCTCCGCCGCCGTCACCCTCTGCGTGCTGGTCTACTCGATCGGGCAGGGCACGGCCGACGGCAACGAGGAGACCCCGCTGTCGGTCTACCACCCGACCTACCTCGTGCTCACCGCGGGCGTGTGCAACGCGTTCCTCTCCGGCGACCTGTTCAACCTCTACGTGGGCTTCGAGATCCTGCTGGTGGCGAGCTACGTGCTGCTGACCCTGGGCAGCACGGAGAACCGGATCCGGGCCGGCACCACGTACGTCGTGGTCAGCCTGCTGTCGTCGCTGATCTTCCTGGTCGCGATCGGCCTGGTCTACGCGGCCACCGGCACGCTCAACCTGGCCCAGCTCGTGGACCGGCTCGACGCGCTGCCGGACGACCTGCGGTTGGTGCTGCAGGGCATGCTCCTGCTCGCCTTCGGCATCAAGGCGGCGGTGTTCCCGCTGTCGGCCTGGCTGCCGGACAGCTATCCGACGGCCCCGGCACCGGTGACGGCGGTCTTCGCCGGCCTGCTCACCAAGGTCGGCGTGTATGCGATCATCCGGACCGAGACGCTGCTGTTCCCCGGCGGTCGCACCGCCGACCTGCTGCTGGTGGTGGCGGCGTTGACCATGGTGGTGGGCATCCTCGGCGCGGTCGCCCAGTCCGACGTCAAACGGCTGCTGTCGTTCACCCTCATCAGCCACATCGGTTACATGCTCTTCGGCGTCGGCCTGAGCACCTCCCTCGGGCTGTCCGCGGCGATCTTCTACGTGGTGCACCACATCACCATCCAGACGACCCTGTTCCTCGCCGCCGGCCTGGTCGAACGCCGTGGCGGCAGCACCGCGCTGGACCGGCTCGGCGGGCTGGCCCGGCTCTCGCCGGTGCTGGCCGTGCTGTTCTTCCTGCCGGCGCTCAACCTCGCCGGCATCCCACCGTTCTCCGGTTTCCTCGGCAAGCTCGGTCTCGTCCAGGCCGGCGTGGCCGACGGCAGCCCGTTGGCCTGGACGCTGGTCGCCGGCGGGCTGCTCACCAGCCTGCTCACCCTCTACGCCATCGCCCGCGTGTGGAACCTGGCCTTCTGGCGTGCCCCGCATCCGGACATGCCCGATGCCGGCGACACCGTCCGGGCCGCGCGCACCGACGGTGCCGAACAACCGCACCGGGACACGTCGTCCGAGCCGTCGGGGGCCGTGCTGCCCCGGCTGATGATCGGGTCGACCGCCGCCCTGGTGGTGCTCGGGCTGGTGCTGACGGTGGTGGCCGGGCCGTTGTTCGACATCAGCACCGACGCCGCCGACGACCTGCTCCGCCGGACCCCGTACGTCGAGGCCGTGTTTCCGGACGGTGCCCCGTGACGAGCGAACCGACGAACCCGACGAGCCCCGCCGGCCCGCCGGCCCCGACGAGCCCCGCCGGCCCGCCGGCCCCGGCGCTGACCCGGCAGGCGCGCCGGCGCAACAAGATCGTCGCGGTGACCGGGCTGACCATCGTCTGGATGCTGCTGTGGGGCACGTTCTCCTGGGCCAACCTGATCGGTGGGCTGGTGATCTCCGTGGGGCTGCTGGCGGTGTTCCCGCTGCCGCCGGTGACCTTCGCCGGGCGGATCCGCCCCGTGCCGCTCGCGCGGTTCTGGGTGCGTTTCCTGCGCGACCTCGTGGTCGCCTCCGTCCAGATCGCCCGGCTGGCGGTGCGGTTCGGGCACCCCCCGCTCAGCGCGATCATCGCCGTGCCGCTGCGGGTCAACACCGACCTCAACCTCACCCTGACCGCCGAGGCCCTGTCCCTGGTGCCCGGCAGCCTCATCATCGAGGCCGACCGGGCGACCGGGACCCTCTACGTGCACGTCATCGGCGTCCGCAGTCGCGACGAGGTCGAGCGGTTCCGGCAGGGCGTGCTGGACCTCGAGGCGCGGATCGTCGCCGCCGTCGGCTCGACCGAGGAACTGCGCCTCGTGACCCAACCTGACCCCGTCGGCCCGTCGGAGCCGGCCCAACCGGAAGGGGCATCCAGATGACAGTCGTCGCCGTGACCGTCGCCGCGCTGCTCGCCCTGGCCGTCGGACTCACCCTCGTCCGCATCATCCGCGGGCCGTCCATCCTCGACCGTGCCGTGGCCACCGACGTCCTGCTCGCCGTGGTCGTCGCCGCCATCGCCACCGAGGTCGCCTACAGCCGCGACGCGACCGCGCTGCCCGTGCTGGTCGTGCTCGCGATCCTCGGGTTCGTGGGCTCCGTCAGCGTCGCCCGGTTCGCTGCCCGGAAGACCGACAAGTGACGCTCGACGCCGTCCTCGACATCATCGCCGCGGTCTGCCTGATCGCCGGCGCGCTGCTCTGCGTGGCCGCCGGTGCGGCCCTGGTGCGCTTCCCCGACCTGCTCACCCGGATGCACGCGGCGGCCAAGCCCCAGGTGCTCGGCCTGCTGCTCGTCATGCTCGGCTGCGCGCTGCGCCTGCGTACCGGCGTGGACATCACGACCCTCGTGCTCGTCGGCGCCTTCCAGCTCGCCACCGCGCCCGTCGCGGCGCACATGGTGGGGCGGGCCGGCTACCCGCACGACGAGATCCGCCGGGACCTGCTGATCACCGACGAGCTCGCGGCCCACCTGGACCGGATCAGCGTCGACCGCTCCTGAACCGACCCGCCGGGGCCGGCGCGTCCACCCTCACGGCAGGCATCGACATATTTGCATGTGTTGCCGGTCCTCGTGTATGAAGGCGGAAAGCACTTCTGGGTGCTTGCTTCTGGGAGGAGCGACGATGAAACATGCCCTGCGCCGCCTACGGACGGCAGCGGTCTCGCTCGGTGCCTGCACACTCGGGCTGAGCCTGCTGTCGGTGCCGGCCGCCGAGGCGTCCTCGGCCCGACCTCTCGCACCGCAGTCCCAGCGGGCACCCGAATCGGAGCAGTTCTCGGCCGAGGGCGTCACGACGGTCGGCGAGCTGCGCACCGTCGACGGCGCGCTGACCGCCGCCAGCGACGGCGGGACGCAGGTCATCAGCCACCCCGGCGCCTCGTACGTGAAGGTGCACTTCAGTGCGCTGCGACTGGCCCACGGCGACTACGTGACGGTGGCGAGCCCCGACGGCCGGGAGAGCCACCGCTACGACCGCTACCTGAACCGGGCGACCGGCTCGGACTACACCACCGACGGGCAGCCGGGCTTCTGGGCGATGTCGGTGGAGGGCGACACCGCGGTGGTGACGCTGCACGGCAGCCGTTCCTCCCGTGGCAACGTCGCGACCATCGACCGGTTCTGGCGCGGCTACGACCGCGCGGAGATCGCCCAGCACAACTTCTCCACGCAGTCCGTCTGCAGCACCGACGCCCGCCGCGACGCGGTCTGCTACCAGAGCAGCCACCCCAACGAGTACGCCCGCGGCAGGGCGGTCGCGCGGCTGCTGATCAGCGGCGGCGGGATGTGCACCACCTGGCGGGTCGGCGACACCAACCGGATGCTGACCAACAAGCACTGCTTCTCGACCCAGTCCGCCGTCACCGGCAGCGAGATGCAGTTCAACTACCAGTGCGCCACCTGCGGCGGCGCGAACCCCGGCGCCGGCACCAAGGTCAGCGGCGCCACCCTCTACAAGGTGAGCAGCGGCGGCTCAAACCAGCTGGACTACACCCTGTTCTCGGTGAACAACTTCGCCAACATCCAGACCTTCGGCACGCTCTACCTGGCGACGACGGCCACCACCACCGGCACGCGGATGTACATCCCGGGGCACGGCGACGGCAGCCCGAAGCGGCTGTCGATCTTCGAGGACACCCAGAACGGCGCGACGTGCACGGTCAAGAACTCGAACTACAACAGCTGGAACATCAGCTACAGCTGCGACACCTCCGGCGGTAACTCGGGTTCGCCGGTGCTGAACGCCAGCCACCGGGTGATCGCCCTGCACCACCTCGGCGGCTGCCCGTCGAACCAGGGCGCGAAGGCGCACCTGATCTACAACGAGATCGCCAGCCTGATCGACAACGGCTGACCAGCGGCTGACAGGCGCGGGCCGCCGGGGCGCACCACACGCCCCGGCGGCCCGTCGGCGCCGGGCACCCCAGCGCCGCGCGCGGGCCGGGCGCCCAGCCGCGGGCGGGCCGTGCCATCAGCCACGGGGCGGCCCTGCCGCCAGCCACGGGACGCCCTGCCATCAGCCACGAGGCGGCCCTGCCGCCAGGCGTCGGCGCGGGAAGGAAAGCGGGGGCGACCGCCGAGAAAATCTGGGTCCAAACCGCTAGACATTCTCTCCACACCCGGCTAGTGTTCCTGTCGTAGCCAAGAGAGATCGTCAAGGACGCAGACGACAAGACCGAGCGATACGCAGGGCCCCGGAAACATGTCGTGGCCCGCTCGGCGCGGCGGTGGGGAGTGTCGACCACCGCACGCAGCAAGGAAAGGCACGTGGAAGTGGCACGTAAGACCCTGGCGTAATTCCAGGTCAGGGCACGCGGGTGGGCCAGTGCTGGTTCAGGGCTCGCCTGGCAGGACAATCCGTCGCACGTGGACGGGGCCATGAAGTCGCGTGGGGCTCCGACACCGGCGGGCAGCACGACAGGCAAGGAAACCGGAAGCAGAGGAAAGGGAGGGCCGAGCACCGTTGGATCGCCCGTCTCCAGGACGCAGTTCGACCCTGGAGCTGGACACCGCAGTTTCCATCGAACGAGAGGTGGTCTCCGGTCACGCTTATGCGATCCTCGCACCCCAGCCCGCCGCTGGCGGCAGGTGCGGATACGACAATCCGACGAGAGTGTCGGTAGATGGTGTTTTGACCCGTAACCCTGGGCCCCGGCGCGAACAGCGCCGGGGCCCTCGTCACGGAGAGGTGTGTGCATGGCCCAACCCGACGACATGTTCGGTGACGACGACTACCCCGCCTACACGATGGGCCGCGCCGCGGAGATCACCGGAGCCTCGCAGGACTTCCTGCGTCGCCTCGACGAGGCGAAACTGATCACCCCGTTCCGATCGGCCGGCGGCCACCGCCGCTACTCCCGTTACCAGTTGCGCCTCGCCGCGCGGGCCCGGGAGATGGTCGACCAGGGCACCGCCCTGGAAGCCGCCTGCCGGATCATCATCCTCGAAGACCAGCTCGAAGAGGCCCTCCGGCACAACCGGAACCGCCAGACCTGACGGCAGGCGGCCGGTTCCCGTCCCGTCGCCCTACGGTCCTCCCTCGGCAGGGGGGACCGTTCGTCGTACCCGCCCCCGACGGGCGGGCCGTTCGACACCGCGCGGCGTCGGCGCCCGCCGGTCAGCCGGCGGTGGACCGGTTGCAGGCGGAGAGGACGGCACGCACCTGCGCACCCGCCGACGAGTCGTCCACACCGACCCCCCACAGCGTGCGGTCCCGGATCCGGCACTCGACGTAGGCCGCGACGCCACCCTGGCCGTCGGCGAGTGGCTGTTCCTGCTGTTCGAGCAGTTCGACGGGGAGCCCCGCGCCGGCCAGCGCGGCGGCGAGCGCCGCCGACGGAGTGCGTCCCACGCCGACCCGTTCGCCGCTCCCGCCGGCCGAGGTGAAGGTGCCGACGAACCGGTAGCCCTCCACCGCCGCGCCGGCGACCCGCCAGTCGTCGACCGTGACCGGGCCGTCCGGGTCCAGGTAACGGCCCCGGAAGAGGTCCCAGAGCTGCTTGGCGGTGACCTCCGCCCCGCTGGCGTCGCTGACGTCCTGCACGAACCGGGAGAACTCGATCTGCAACCGCCGGGGCAGCCGCAGCCCCCGCGTCTGGTGCAGCAGATGGGCGATGCCGCCCTTGCCGGACTGGCTGTTGATGCGCACCACCGCCGCGTAGTCGCGGCCGACGTCCGACGGGTCGATCGGCAGGTACGGCACCTCCCAGGGCACCTCGTGCGCCGGCACCCCGAGCTCCTCGGCCCGTCGACGGTGGCGGGCCAGTCCCTTGCTGATCGCGTCCTGGTGGGTGCCGGAGAAGGCCGTGTAGACGAGGTCGCCACCGTAGGGGTGCCGCTCCGGCACCACCATCCGGTTGCAGTACTCGGCGGTACGGCGCACCTCGTCGATGTCGCTCAGGTCCAGCATGGGGTCGACACCCTGCGAGTGCAGGTTGAGCGCCAGGGTGACCAGGTCGACGTTGCCGGTCCGCTCCCCGTTGCCGAACAGGCAGCCCTCCACCCGCTCGGCACCGGCGAGCAACGCCAACTCCGCGGCGGCGACCCCGGTGCCCCGGTCGTTGTGCGGATGCACGGAGAGGATGACGCCGTCGCGGCGGGCGAGCTGGCGCGACATGTACTCGATCTGGTCGGCGAAGAGGTTGGGTGTGGTCGTCTCCACCGTCGTCGGCAGGTTCAGCCGGACGGGGCGCTGCGGGCACGCGTCCCAGAGCGCGGTCAGCGCGTCGCAGACCTCCAGCACGTAGTCCGGCTCGGTCAGGTTGAAGACCTCCGGCGAGAACTGGAAGTGCAGGTCCACCCCCGGATACCGCGCGGCGCAGCGCAGCACGTCCTCGCCGGCCGAGACGATCAGCTTCAACACCTCGGCGCGGGTTCCCCTGAGGACGACCTCCCGCCAGACGGGCGCGGTCGCCACGCAGAGATGGATCACCGCCCGGGGATAGCCGGCGACGGCCTCGAAGGTCCGCTCGACCAGGTCACGGCGGCCCGGGGTGAAGACGACAGGGGTGACGTCGTCGGGGATGGCGGCCTCGTCGGCAAGATGACGCGCGAACTCGAAGTCGGCCAGGCTGGCCGACGGGTAGCCGACCTCGATCTCCTTGAATCCGATCCGGAGCAGCGTGTCGAACATGCGCCGCTTGCGTACGGGATCCATCGGCTCGGCCAACGCCTGGTTGCCGTCGCGCAGGTCCACCGAGGCCCAGAGCGGGGCCCGTACGAGCCGGCGGTCCGGCCAGGTGCGTCCACGCAGCGGAATCTCGATCCGTTCGTCCGCCGGCTGGTAGCGGGCGTACCGCATGGGGCTGGGCCGCTGAGGGTTCCAGTGCGGGGTCGACCCCGCACCCGGACGCGGCGATGACTGATCGGAGGGTTCCGCAATGGTTGGCATTTTGCCCCGTCTCTCCCTCGTCGAGGCTGGTCGACGTCACATCGAGGCGCACCGGCCAGGCCAAATGGGTGTGTCGCCGACGGTTGCCGGCCGCGGTGGACCAGCCGCCCACCCGCGCGGGGCCCGTCGATCGGCCCCGCCGGGACCGGTGGTGGCGCGGGCGTTGCTGGCATGCTGTCCGGTATGCGATCACGAGTGACTGGAATGTGGTGGGGTACCGCGATCGAGGCCCCGGACCCGGGGGCCCTCGCCCGCTTCTACTCCTCGCTGCTGGGCTGGCCGATAACGCACGAGGAACCGGGCACGACGGTGCTCGGCACGCCGGGCAACGCGTTCCTCGTCTTCGAGCAGGCGGACGACTACCGGTCACCGGTCTGGCCGCCCGCCGCCGGCGACCAACGTCCGATGATGCATCTCGACTTCCAGGTCGGCGACCTCGACGACGCGCAGGCCGAGGCGCTCGCGCTCGGCGCGACGCTCGCCGAATACCAACCGCAGGAGAACGTCCGCGTCCTGTTCGACCCCGTCGGGCACCCCTTCTGCCTCTGCCGCGACGACGGCTGACCCGGTCGTCACAGCCGGAAGGTGCGCACGACGAGCGTCTCCCCGGCCAGCACCGGCCAGCCCGACCAGCTCGCCTCCGGCGGGAGGGCGGGCGCGCCGGCGGCGGCGGGCAGGGTCGCCGAGGTGGACACCACCCGGACGGGCAGCGGCCCGGCCCCGCGTACCCGCAGCGTGAGGTCGATGCCGTCCGCGGGCGGCGCGGTGTAGCGGAAGCCCCAGCGCCACGGCGCGGCCTCGGCCGGCACGGTCAGCCCACCGGCGATGGTGGCGCCGTCCACCGTCGCGCCGAGGATCTCGTGGGCCGAGGTGTCGGCGTACACGTCGACGCGGTAGGCGCCGGCCGGCGCCGTCACCCGCAGCGTGCGGACCCCGCTCTCCGCCGAGGGCGACCCGGTCACCTCGGGCCGGGCCAGGTTGGCCACGACCGGGGCCGGCCCGGCGTGCAGCGACCAGCCGAGGAACGGCGGCACCCGCTCGTCGAGCCGGACCGGACCGGCCGTGACCAGCCGGCCGATCCCCGGTTGCCCCGGCCCGCCGGCGCTCACCCAGGTGGCGGTGCCGGTGTCGGTCTCCAGGACGTAGGCGAGGCTCACCGGTTGCGGCCGGGTCCGGTCGTAGCTGTCGGTCGCCACCCCCGCACCGGCGATCGCGACGCAGGCCACGGCGAGCACCGCCATCGCGGTGGTGAGCGTGCGGCGGCGCGGCAGCGGCTCGATCGCCGGAATCAGCAGGGCGGCCAGCAACGCCCCGAGCAGCAGCGGCACCACGGTCAGCCCGGGGCCGAGCGCCGGCAGCAGGAGCAGGCCGACAGGCGTCATCAGCGCCACGGCCGGCAGTGCGCCGGCGAACGGCGCCAGCGTCCGGACGGGGGAACCGGGGGCGGCGAAGCGCAGGGCCGCGAGGTGGGCGGCCACCCCGATCAGGGCCGGCCAGGTGAACAGGTAGGCGCCGCCGGGCAGCAGCAGGGCGAGCACGAGACCGAGCACGACGAACCAGCCGAGCACGGCGAGGGCGACCTCGGCGGCTGTCGCCCTGCGCCGCGCCCAGCGATACCAGGCGACGAGCAGGACGAGCAGGAGCAGCGCCTCCGCGAGGGCGTACCGGCCGGGACGGTGGATGCCGGCCAGCGCGACCAGGAAGTCCGGCCGGGCCACGGTCAGCAGCCACCAGCCGCCGAAACCGGCGATCGCCGCGCCGGGGACGACCACCGCCAGCCCCGCGGCGGCGCGTCCGGCTCCGCCCGGTCGCAGCCCGCGCCGGCGGCCGACCCACAGGAGCAGCACGTAGCCCGCCACGGCCAGGGCCGCCAGCGGAAGCGTCAGCCACTGCGGGTAGGCGACAACCGCGCCGAACAGCGAGAAGTACGTGGCCTCGGGCGCGCGCTGCGGGATCTCTGCGGCGGCCAGGTGGCGGGCGGCGGCCAGCACGGCGTCGCCCATCGACTGCACGCTGCGGTGGTCGAGGTGCGCGATGTCGTCGTGCGGCGTGTGGTAGCTCGCGGCGCCCCCGATGAAGGCGAAGTTGAGCCCCCGGATGCCGCCCGCCCGCAGCGCCGTCAAATCGGTGTCGTTGGGCAGCACCTGGTAGACGGCATCGGCGAGCGAGGTCGTGACCGCACCGGCCGCCCGGACCGCAGGTGCCAGGCCCTCGCCGGTGACCTGGAACATCACGGCCGGTCCGGAGTTGCCGCGCGCTTCGAGGTTGAGCGCGACGACGCGTCGCGGATCCCCGGCCACGCCGGAGTCGACGAACGCCTGCGCACCGAGCAGCCCCTGCTCCTCGCCGTCGGTGAAGAGCACCTCGACGTCGTTGGCGGGCCTCGGCCCGGCCAGCAGCGCACGGGCCACCTCGATGACGGTGGCGACGTTCGAGCCGCTGTCGGCGGCACCCGGGCCCGTCGGCACCGAGTCGTAGTGCGTGACCAGCAGGACCCGCCCGCCGCCGGGCCGCGAGCCGGGCAGCACGGCGTGGATGTTGGTGACGGTGCCGACCGTGGCACGGCCCGACCCGGACGCCCGGGTGGCCACCCGGGTCTCCGTCCGCGGTTCGAGGCCGAGCCCGCGCAGCTCGCCGACCAGGTAGGCGCGGACGGTCGCCGACGCGGCGGAGCCGGTCGGGTGCGGCACCGACGCGATGCCGTCGAGCAGCGCCACGGCGCGGTCGGCGGAGAACTCGCCGGCGGGCGCGGACGACGGCACGGGCGCGGGCGCGCGTAGCTGGAGCGCGGACGCCACGCCGACCAGCAACAGCAGGACCAGCGCGGCGAGGGCGGCGCGGCGGTGCCCCGGCGCCCTGGTCACGCCCGGCGCCGGCTCGGCGACCCCGTGTTCGGCCTGGAGCTGACTCATCTGCGACCGCCGTCCCGTCTGGAGTACCGACCCTGTCGATGGTCGGAGACCGGCCCGGGATGCGGGATTCCCCGCTTCCCGGGACACCGCGCCGCGCGGGCGGGCGCTCAGGCCGCCGGGTCCACCGTCGGCGGCGGGGCGTCGAGCATCCGGCCCAGCAGGGCGGCCCGGGTCAGCTCGGCCTTGTTGCCCGGGCCGAGCTTGGCCCGGATGCGTTTGACGTACGTGTCGACGGTGTGCCGGCTGATGCCGAGGCGGGTGGCGATCTGCCCGTGGGTCAGCCCGCGGGCGATCTGCCGCAGCACCTGCTGCTCCCGCTCCGAGAGGTGGCAGCCCGCAGCCGTCTGCTCACCGGCCGGCGGCGGCTCGGCGTCGCCGGGGCGCGACCGGGAACCGGCCGTGACGGCCCGCACCGCCTGCACGACCCGCTCGCCGGACTCGTACCTGCTGACCACCCCGGCCGCGCCGGCCCGCAGGTAGTCGTCGCCGCCGGTGCCCCGCTCGCTGGTCAGCACGAGCACCGGCGTGTGGCCGGAGGTCCGTACCGCCGAGGCGACGTCGTCCGGCGAGCGCAGCGCGTCCGAGTCGAGCAGCAGGACGTCCGCCAGCCAGGACGGCTCGCCGGCGGCCGAGGTGCGCGCCCCGACGACCGTGATCCCCGCTTCCGTCAGGGTGTGCACCAGGCCGACCAGGAAGATCGGCGAAGCGATGAGAATGTCAGCTCTCAGCACGAGTCCCCCGTAGTTCGTCCCGTGGGCACCGCCCCGCGTTCGAGGACGCTAGCACCAGAACCGGCGGTCGGGGCGGGTGACGCCGCCAGCACGGCGACGACCGGGTGCCGGGGAACGCCGTGCCGGCGCCCGTTGCCGCCGGCCGGGCGTCGCCGGTTCCGGCGACAGGACCTGTCGCCGGCCCGCCCGTAGCGTCGCTGACACATGCAGGGCGGCCCGGGACGGCGCTTGCCGTGATCCGTGCTGCGGCCCGACGCCACGGACCAGGGGGACACGTGCTGGACTCGGACGACGCCATCGCGGTCGTCGGGCTCGCCGCCCGCGTCCCCGGTGCCGCCACCGTCGACCAATTCTGGCTCAACCTGATCCGCGGCCACCGTGCGGACCCGGCCCGGCGTCCGGCCGATCAGCAGGACGGCCGGCTGTTCCCGGAGGTCGCGCACGCCGCCGTCGAGAACGCGGGGTACGACCCGGCGACGATCGGTCCCGGCGCCGCGGTCTACGCGGCGACCGGGAGCGACCTGCCGGTCGCCGAGGACGCCGCCCGCCACCTGGACCTGCACGGCCCGAGCCTGAGCGTGCTCAGCTCCGGCCCCGGCGCCCTGGTCGCGTTGCAGGCGGCCTGCCAGTCGTTGCGGGTGGGGGACTGCGACGTGGCGATCGTCGGTGGGGTCTTCCTCCCGGCCGGCGCCGCCTGCGCGGTGGTGGTCAAGCGCCTGGCCGATGCCGTCACCGACCGGGACCGGATCCGCGCGGTGATCCGCGGCCTCGCGGTGACCAGCGACGGCGCGGCCCGGTACGGCGCGGGCCGGGCGGCCCTGACCGGCGCGGTGCTCGAGGCGATGGCCACGGCCGGGGCGCTGCCCGGCGACCTCTCGTACGTCGAGGTGTGCGCCGGGGACGCCGTCGAGGTGGCGGCGCTGACGGAGGCGTACACCCGGCTCGCCGGTCGCCCGCCGGCCGCCGGCGGCTGCGGCATCGGCTCCGTCGGGGACGCCGTCGGCGACCTCGGGCCGCTCACCGGACTCGTCGCACTGGTGAAGGTGGTGCTGGCCCTCGACCACGAGCAACTGCCGGCGGACGGCGCGACCGACGCGTTCGCCGACGCCGCGCCGTTCCTGCCGCAGGACCGGGTGGCGGCGTGGCCGCGCGAACCGGGACGGACCCGGGTCGCGGCGGTCAACTCGTCGGGCGGCGGCACGTCCGCGCACGTCGTGCTGGCGGAGGCGCCGCCGCGGGCATCCGTGTCGCACGACGGGCAGCCCCGGGTGCTGCTCTGGTCCGCGCACGACGCCGCCGACGAACGCCTCGTCCGCGACAGGCTCGCCCAGTACTTCGTCTGGCGCGGCGAGGAGGTGTTCGCCGACGCGGTGGCGACGCTCCAGCACGGCCGCGCCCGGCACCCGGTCCGCGCCGCCGCCGTCTGCACCGGCTCGCTGGACGCCGTCGCGGCGCTCGGTCGGGTGGACGGCGCCCGCGTGCTGACCGCGACCCGGCCGACCGGCGGACCCCGGCCGGTCGTGCTGTTCTTCCCCGGCACGGGGTCGCCGCGTGCCGCCTCCCGCCTCTACCGCGACCTGCCCGCGTTCGCCCGCGCCCTCGACGGCTGGCTCGGGCGGCTCGACGCCCCGGACCTGCCGGTGTGGCGGCGCTGGCGGGACGGCGCCGACGACCCGGCCGTGCTGTTCGCGGTGGAGGCCGCGCTCGCCGAGCTGTGGGTCGCGGCCGGGGTACGGCCGGCCGCCGTGCTCGGCGACGGGATCGGTGTGCTCGCCGCCGCCGCGACCGCCGGCATGCTCCGCCCGGCCGACGCCGCCGCCCTGGTGCGCGCGTGGGTGCTCGACCTGCCCGCGCCGGCCGGACCGGTCGCGGCGACGCCCGCGTTCCCGGTGCACGGCACGGCCCCCGCGGCCGGGACGGGCGGCCCCGACCTCGGCACGCCCGTGCCGGCCGCGCCGGATCGCCTGGCGGCGGCGGTGCGCGCCCTGCCCGCCGGCTGCCTGCTGGTGGAGGCCGGTCCCGCGTGGACGCTCCCGACCGCCGAGGCCAGCGTGCCGGCGGACGGCGCGCCGCTGCTGGCCGCGGCGGCCCGGCTCTGGGCCGAGGGCCACGACATCGACTGGGAGACGGTCGGGCAGGCGCCGCTGCGCCGCCGGATCGACCTGCCGGCCTACCCCTACCCGTCGGTCTCCGCCGGGCCACCGGAGCCGGTGCGACCGCTCGTCGCGGCGACGGCGCACCATGGCCGTCCGGCGAGGGTCGAGAGCCCGTGTTCCATCACCGTGCTGGAGCAGCCCGGGCCGGGGCCGCTCGTCCTGGCGCTGCCGTATGCCGGCGGGTCCGGCCGCGCGCTCCAGTCGCTCCGCCACCACCTGCCGGAGGGCTGCGGCTTCGCGCTTGTCGACCTGCCCGGGCACGGCGCACGGATGGGGCGCCCGTGCCTGCGCGACGCCGACGCGGTCGTGGACGCCATCGTCGAGGCGCTGCCGTCGCTTCCGTCGCGGCGGCTCGTGATCTTCGGCTACAGCCTCGGCGGCTCCATCGCGTACGAGCTGGCCGCGCGGCTCGCCGAGGCCGGTGCTCCCTGCGAGGGCATCGTGATCTGCGGTACCCGTGCGCCGCAGACGGGCGCCGGTCACCCGCCGATCGCGCATCTCACCGAGGGCGGCTCGTTCCTGCACGCCGCCGTCGCCATGGGCCTCGCGGCCCGCGAGATGATCGAGATGCCCGAGCTCGCGGACTGGTGTGCCGGCCCCCTGCAGGCCGACCTGTCCATGGTGGAGAGGTTCCCGGTCCATCCGCGGCGGGCGCCGCTGGAGGTGCCGGCGGCGATCATCGGCATGGGCAGCGACTGGCTCGTGCCGGAGCCCGCGCTGCGCGCCTGGGACGAGCTGTTCCTGCGCCCGCCGCTGCAACTGCGGGTCGCGGGCGGCCACCTGGTCGTGCACGAGCGCGAACAGGAGTTCGGCCGGACGGTCGGCATGGCACTGGAGCACGTGCTCGGCCCGACCGGCGACGGCAGCGCCCCGCGCCCGCCCGCCCGGCGTACGCCGAGCACGTCCGTACTCTGAGGAAGGTGTTCCGTGAGTCAGCTCACCGACTATCCGCCGGAGGCCTGGAACCGGACCGCGTACCCGTACCGGCGGGACATCGTGCCGGCCCGGCTCGTCGTCGAGGCCGCGCGCCGGGCCCCGGACGCCCCGGCGGTGCTGACCGCGCAGGGCACGGCATACACGTACGGTGAGCTGCTGACCGCGGCCAACCGGCTGGCCCGCCTGCTCGAGGAGCGGGGCGTGGGGCCGGGGGACCACGTGGGCGTGGTGGGCCGGCACCGGCCCGACACGGTGGTCGCCCTGCTCGGCGTCGCCCTCAGCGGCGCCGCCTTCGTGCCCTGCCACCCCGACTGGCCGGACAACCGCCTCGGGTACGTGCTCGGTTCCGCCGGCGCCCGCTGCCTCGTCGGCAACGCCGCCGACCTGGCCCGGGTCGACGGCACCCCGGGACTGACCGATCTCGTGCTGCTCGACGTGGCCGAGGAGGAACCGGCGCTGCTCCCCGACGCCGAGGAGGTGGCCCGCCGGTGGGACGCCGCCGGGCCCGACCAGCCCACCGGGGAGGACCTGGCGGCGTACGCGCGGCACGTGAGCGGCCTCGTGCTCGCCGACCGTCCCTCGTCGGTGCTCCAGATCGGCATCGGCTCCGGGGCGGTGCTGCGGCAGGTCGCCCCGCACGTCGACCTCTACGCCGGCCTCGACCCGGCGGACCGCGCCGTGCGCGACGCCTCGGCCTGGGCCGAGGACGAGGGGCTCTTCGTCGACCTGGTGCGTGGCCACGCGCACGAGGTCGCCGACCTGCTGCCCGGCTCGTTCGACACCGCGCTGGTGTCCGGCGTCGTCGGGCACCTCCCCGGGCTGTACCACCTGCGGGTGGTGCTCGACCGGCTCGCCGAGGTCGTCCGGCCCGGCGGTCGCGTCGTGCTCACCGACCTCCTGCCGCCCGGCGTCGCACCGGCCCCGGGGCTGCTGGTGCTGCCCGCGGAGTTTCCCGAGACGCTGCGCGGTGGCGTCTGGTCGCGGGTGGAGGTGCGCTCGCGTGCCGACGCCGACGGGTTGCCCGCCGACCTGGCGCGGCGCTACGACCTGGTCCTGCACCGGGCCGAGGAGCCGGCGACGATCATCGGGGGCGCCAACGGCGGCCCCCGGGTGTCCACCGGCTGGCACGTCGCCCGGCAGCCCGGCGAGGACCGGCCGCTGCGGGCCCGGCCCGGCGACGTCGCCTACGTGATCTACACGTCCGGCTCGACCGGACGGCCCAAGGGCGTGAGCGTCTCGAACACCGCGCTGGTCAACATGCTCGAATGGGTGACCAGGACGTTCGGGGTGAGCCCGGCGGACCGCATGCTCCAGGTCACCTCGTTCTGCTTCGACCTGTCCATCTACGACATCTTCGGGCTGCTCTCGGCGGGAGGCTCGATCCGGCTGGCCACCGACGAGGACCTGGCCGAGCCGGCCCGCCTCGCGCACCTGCTGCTCTCCGAGCCCATCACCTTCTGGAACTCCGCGCCCCCGCTGTTCGCCTGGGTGCTGCCGTTCCTGTCGACGGCCCGCACCGAGGGGCCGGGCCGCACGTCGATGCGGCTGATGTTCCTGGCCGGCGACTGGGTCGCGCTGTCCATGCCCGACGAGATCAAGACGATCTTCCCGAACGTTTCGATCGTCAACTACGGCGGCGCCACCGAGACGACCGTCTGGTCGACGTACCACGTCATCGAGCGGGTGGATCCCGGCTGGGCGAGCATCCCGTACGGCCGGCCCATGCAGAACGCGCGCTACTACGTCCTCGACGAGAACCGCGAGCCGACACCCGTCGACGTGCCGGGCGAGCTGTACGCCGCAGGCGACTGCCTCGCGCTGGGCTACCACGGCGACCCGGCGCAGACCGCCCAGCGCTTCGTGCCCGACCCGTTCGTGCCGGGCGAGCGCATGTACGCGTGCGGCGACCGTGGCCGTTGGCGGCCCGACGGCGAGTTGCAGTTCCTCGGCCGCGTCGACCACCAGGTCAAGATCCGCGGCTACCGGGTCGAACTCGGCGAGATCGAGTCGGTCATCACGGCGGTCGGCTCGGTGCGCGAGGCCGCCGTGGTGACGGTCGACCTCGCCGGGGCGCGGTCGCTGGCGGCCTTCTACACGTGCCGGCCGCCGGGCGCGCCGGTCGAGCTGGTCCAGGCGGCGCTGGTCGACAGGCTTCCGGAATACATGGTGCCGAGCCGGCTGTGCCTGCTCGACGAGCTACCGCTCACGCCGAACGGCAAGGTGGACCGGGCCGCGCTGGCGCAGACGGCCCTTGCCCGGGGGGCCACGCACTCACAGGGAGGCGGTGCCTGATGCGCGCCCACGAGGTGGACGAGGGCAACGGCACCACGTCGGTTGCCGCCCGGGTACGGCTCGCGTGGGCCGAGATCGTCGGGCAGCGGCCCGACGGCACGGTCCCCGAGGACCAGGCCTTCCTCTCGGCCGGGGGCCACTCGCTGGCCGCGGCGCGGCTGATCGCCCGGTTGCGCGGCGACGTCGCGGTCGACGTGCCGATGTCGGCGATCCTGCGCGACGACCCGACGCTGGCCCAGCTGGTCACGATGGTGACCGACCGCGCCGGCGCGCAGCCGGCCCCCGCGCCCGCGCCCGCGACACCCGTCGCGCCCGCACCGGAGGCGAGGACCGTCGTCTCCGCGCCGCTCGCCCCGACCCTGCGGCGCATCTGGACCTGGCACCGGCTGCACCCCGGGTCGCCGGCCTACAACGTGGTGCGGGTGCTGGCCGTCGCCGGCCGGGTGCAGCCGGCCGCGCTGCGGGCCGCGCTCGGCGACCTCAGCGAACGGCACGAGGCGCTGCGCTGCTCGGTGGCCGAGCCACGACCGGACCGCTGCGAGATCGTCGTCGCCGACCGGGTGAGCGTGCCCGTGGCCGTCGAGGTGCTCCGGGCCGGGGGCGGCGACGCGGAGCAGGCCGTCGACGAGGCCCTGCACCGGCTGGCCGACAAGCCGTTCCCGATGGCCGCGGCACCGCTGTGGCGGGTCGGGGTCGTCTACGTCCCGGCGCTCGACCGGACGTACCTGATCCTGGTCATGCACCACCTCATCTCGGACATGCGCTCGACCGACATCGTCCTGGCCGAGCTGGCCGAGGCGTACCGGCAGCGTCTCGCGGGCGCCGCCCCGGCCTTCGCCACCGCCGCGCCGAGCCTGCTCGCCCACCTGCGGCACGAGTCCGCGCTCGCCGGCACCCCGCGCTGGCGTGACGACCTGGACTGGTGGTCGCGGCGGCTCGCGGGGGCGGGCAACGCCGCGCCGCTGCCGCTGGCCGCCGCCGAGCGGGACGAGACCGTGCACGCCGCCTCGACACACAGCGTCGCGCTGCCCCGGGACCGGTCGGCGGCGCTGGACGAGGCGCTGCGGACCCGGCGGCTCACCCCGGCGCTGTTCTTCCTGACCGTCGCCGGTGCGGTGCTCTCCGCCTGGGCCGGCCCGGGCCGCGCCGAGGTGGTCGGCCTGCCCAGCGTGCGGGTCAGCCGGCCGGAGGACGAGCGACTCGTCGGTTTCCTGCTGGACACGCTCCCGCTGCCGATCGAGCCGGACCGGGCGGGCAGCTTCCTGCGGGCGTACGCGATGGTGCGCGACGCGTACGCCGACGCCACCGACCACGCGCTGCCCCCGTTCGACGAGATCGTCGAGCGGCTGCGCCTGCCCCGCACGTCGCTCAGCCCGCTGATCCGCCTGTGGTTCAGCGACCTGACGCAGGCCGTCGCCCCGCCCACGTTCGGTGCCGCCGAGGTGACCGAGTACGACCTGCCGCCCGCGTGGTCGCTCTTCGACCTGGGCCTGTACCTGCGGCGCGGCCCCGACGGCTACCGCCTGCACCTGGTGAGCCCCCGAGGGCTGCTGGCACCGGCCGACACCGCCGCGCTGCTCGACCAGGTCGTGCGTACCGCCCACGCCGCGGCCGACGACCCGCAGCGCGCCCTCGGCGACCTGCTCGAAGCCCCACCGGGCGGCACCGGCACACCGGTGGCGCCGGTCGCCGAGGAGTCCACGCCGGAGCGGTTGCGGCGCACGGCCGGGGAACGGCCGGACGCCGTGGCGCTGACCGACGGGACGACGGTGCTCGGTTACCGGGCGTTGCACGACCTGGTCCGCCGGGAGGCCGAGCACCTGCGGGCACAGGCCGGACCGGGTGCCGTCGTGGCGCTTCCCGCCCGGCGGGACAGCCAGTTCGTCGTACGTCTGCTCGGTTGTCGCCAGGCCGGGGTGACGGCCGTGCCGGTCGACGCCGACTGGCCGGTCCGCCGCCGCGACGGCGCCTTCGCGGTGGCGGGCGTGACCTGGGCCTACCCGTGGTCGTCCGACGGCCCGGCCGAACCGGTGCCCGCCGCGACCGCCGCGCGTGGTGACGGTCCCGCGCACGTCCTGTTCACCTCCGGCACCACCGGCGAGCCGCTGCCGGTGCGCGTGCCCACCCCGGTCACCGAGGCCGCCGTCGACGACCTCGCCGCCCTGCTCGGCGTGGACGCCGGAGACCGGGTGTCGATGCTCAGCGGGCCGGCGCACGACCCGGTGCTGCGCGACCTCGGCCTCGCGCTGCGCTTCGGCGCCACGGTCTGCGTGCCCCCGCCCGGCGTCGCCGGCCACCCGGCCCGGGTCGCCGCCTGGCTGCGCGCCGAGCGGGTGACGGTGCTCAGCGCGACGCCCGCGCTGCTCGCGCTCGTCCTCGGCGCCGACCCGAGGCCGATGCCCGACCTGCGGGCGGTGATCTGCGGTGGGTCGCCGCTGTCCGCGACCACCGCCGCGCTCGTGCGGGCCTGCGCGCCCGGTGCCACGCTCCTCAACGGCTACGGCTGCACGGAGACGCCGCAGCTCGTGGTCGCGCACGCCATCGCGCCGGGTGGGCCGCTGCCGCCGACCGCCGAGGTGCCGATCGGCGTCCCGCTGCCCGGACGGCACGTCGAGGTGCGGGCCACGGACGGCCGGCGCTGCGACGCCGGCCACCTCGGCGAGCTGTGGGTCGCCGGGCCGCACCTCGCGGACGGCTACGTCGGCCGGGCCGCCATCGACCGGTTCGTGACCGACGCCGAGGGCCGGCGCTGGTTGCGTACCGGCGACCTGGCCCGCCGCGACGCGGCTGGTCTGCTGCACCTGGCCGGCCGCACCGACCGGCAGGTGCTGGTCAACGGCTACCGGGTGATGCTGGAGGAACTGGAGTCGGTGGCGCGCGGCTTCGCCGGGGTCACCGACGCGGTCGCCGAGGTCGTCGGCGACGACCGGGGGCAGGCCGTCCGGGTCTGGGTGCAGCGGTCCGCGGAGGCCGTGGTCGTCGCCGACGACCTGCGCGCCCACCTGGCCGCGATGCTGCCGCCCGGCACCGTGCCGGCCCGGGTCGTCGTCGTGGACCGCCTGGACCTCGGCGAGACGCTCAAACCCGAGGCGCCGCGGTTCGAGCCGGCGGCCCCCGCCGGCGCGGGCCCGGTGGCGACCGACGCGCGACTGCGGCAGCTCGCCGAGTCGGTGCTCGGCCGGCCGTTCGACCCGGCGGCGAACTTCTTCGACGCGGGCTTCACGTCGGTGTCGCTGCTGCGGATGAGCGCCGAGCTGGGCGACCTGCTCGGCCGCCCGGTGGACGCCGTCAGCCTGTTCCACCATCCGAACCTGCGGGCGCTGGGCACGTTCCTGTTCGGCCCGCCCGAGGCGGCGCCGGCCGCCCCCGACGGCGCGGCGGTGTCCGTGGCCGACCGGTCGGACCGGCTGGCCCGGATGCGCGCCAGCCGTCGCCAGGTGCGGACGTGGATCCAGGAGTCCGCGTCCGGGCCGCAGTGAGCGGGAGACAGGCATGAGGGTGGAACGGTTGAACCGGCTCGACGACGCCCTGCTCGACCGGCTCGGCGTCGCCTCGACCCGGTTCTACGGCGCCGAGCTGGAACGCATCCAGCTCGCCCAGCGCGGTCACGGCACGACCGGCTACCTCGTCGCCCGGGAGGCGGACGGCACGGTGCTGGGCATGACGCCGGTGTACTCGGCCGTGCCGCCCTGGCATCCCACCGTGGACCCCGGCGTGATCTTCGAGCCGGCCGTGCCGCTGGGCGGGGAGCGCCTCTTCCTCGCCGGGTCGTACGGCGTCTACGCCAACTTCCTCACCGTCGCCGCCGACGTGCCCCCCGCCCGGGCCGCGACCGTCGCCGCCGCGCTGGTCGACGAGGCGCGGGCGATGGCCCGCGCGGAGGGTTCCGGCCACGTCCTGCTGCCGTACCTGGACGGGACGCAGGCCGGTTGGCTCGACTCCCACGGCTACCGGGCGCTCGCCGCCGACACCCGGGCGAAGGCCGTCCTGCCCATCCTCTGGGACTCCTTCGACGAGTACGTCTCCTGGCTGCCCTCGCAGGGGCTGCGCACGTCGGTGCGCCGGGAACGACGCGAGTTCCTGGACGCCGGTCTGGTGGTGCGCGAGGAGCGGATGACCGAGGTCGTGGGCCGGATCGCCCCGCTGCTCGTGCAGACCGAGCGGCGGCACGGCAACGACCTCGACGTCCAGCAGGTCGAGTTCCACTACACCCTGCTGGCGATGGGGCTCCGGGAGGACTTCACGGCGCTGGTCGCCTACGCCGACGGCGAGCCCGTCGCGTGCTCGCTGCTGCTGGCCTGCGGCAACCGCTGGATCCTGAAGGCGTGGGGCTGCGACTACGCGACGGCGGGCGGGAGCTTCCTCTACTTCAACCTGCTGTTCTACGAACCGGTCGGCCGGGCCGCGAGCCGGGGGATCGAGTCCATCGACTACGGCCTCGGCGGCCTGGGCGCGAAGACCCGGCGCGGCTGCACGGAGCAACGGCTGCGGACGATCCTGATCGGCGCCGCGGCGCAGCACGACGGGCACCCGTGCGACCAGCCGGAAGGAACCCCCTGATGAACGACGGTAGCGCCGCCAGCGGCGAGCACCTGGTCGGCCTGGACCGCGGCTGGGCGCTCTGGCGGCTCGCCGCGTTGCGCTCCGCCGGGCTGCCGATCGAGCGGCTGGAGGTCTTCGCGGCAGACGCCGACGGGGACCGCCGCCGCGCCCACCGCGACGCCTTCGACGCGCTGCTCGCCGACGACGTCTTCCTCGCCGCGCTGACCTGGCAGAACCCGGAGGCGGTCGACACCTGGGCCGCCGCGCACGCGGCGGCGCTGCGGGCCGGGGACACCCCGCACGTGCGGGGCAGCCGGTTCGGGCACCGCCTGGCCGTCGTCGCGCGCTACGCGCAGCGGTACAGCACGAAGAACGACACCATCGGCTTCTTCGGACCGGTGGCGTGGGCGAGGTTCGGCGCCGCCGAGACCGGTTGGGAGGGCACCGGCGGCGTGCGGCGGGCCACCGTGTACGTCGAGGTGTGGGCGGTGCAGGCGATCGCGGCGGGGTGGAACGTCGACCCCCGGCTGGGCGAGCACCTGCCCGTCCGGCTCGATCCCTCCTGCGCGGTACGGGGCGGCTGCGTGCTGCGGCCCTACCGCCGGCCGTACGTGCTCGCCGACGACGAGGCCGACGTGCTGCGCGGGCTCGCCCGGGGCGCCGACCGCACCGGCGCGTTCCCGGGTGCGACCGCGACGCTGGAGCGGCTGCGTACCGCCGGTGTGGTGCAGGTCGGTTTCCGGGTGCCGATCTCCAGCCATCCGCTGGACGGGCTCGAGGCGCAGCTCGCCGGCGTGCCGGACGAGCCGCTGCGCGGCGAGCTGGCCGCGCGCCTGGACCTGGTCCGCGACGCCTGCCGACGGGTCGAGGCGGCGGCCGGGCCGGGCGAGCTGCGCGCCGCGCTCGTCGCGGCGACCGCCACTCTGGACGAGGCGGCCGGTGCACCGGTGCGGCGGCCCGCCCATGCCGTCGGCGGCCGTACGCCCTACTACCTCGACTGCCGGCGCGACCTGGACGCGACCGTCGGCGACGCCGCGCTCGACGACCTGAGCCGTCCCCTCGGCGTGCTGCTGGACAGCGCGCGCTGGCTCTGCGGCCAGGTCGCCGACCTCGCGGAGGAGCACCTCGCCGACGCCTTCCGGCGGTTGTCGGCCACCCGGCCCGAGGTGACCCTGGCCGACCTGTACATGGCGGTCGCCGACCTGCTGCAGCCGGGCAACTCCGCCTTCGCGGAGGTGGTCGCGGACTTCCAGTTCCGCTGGGCGGAGATCATCGGCACCGGCGGCGCCGGCCCCGTCGAGGTGGACGTGGCGCTCGCGCGGCGGCTGTCCGACGGGTTGTTCCCCGCACCCCGACGGCTCTGGGCGGCGGCGCGGTCGCACAGCCCGGACGTGCTGTTGCGGCGCGGGCCGGACGGCTCGCTGTCCTGGGTGCTGGGCGAGCTGCACGTGGCGCTCAACACGCTGGAGAGCCGGTTCTTCAGCGAGCAGGCGGACGACCCGGCCGAGCTGGTCGCGGCGATGGCCGCGGACATGGCGCCCGGCCGGGTCGTGCCGCTCTATCCGAGCACGGCGCGGGACGTGAGTTCACGCAGCTACCCGCCGCTCTCGCTCGACCCGCCCGGCCACTACCGGTACGTCTCGTTCGGCTCGGACGACGGGCATCCGTCCGGGGTGCGCGGCACCCCGGCGACGGCGATCACAGTTGTCGAGCGGGCCGGCGTGCTCACCGCCACCTGCCCCTCGGAGGGCTGGGCGGCGCCGGTGCTGGAGTGCTTCGGGGAGCACCTGAGCTCCGTCGCGGTCAACCTGTTCAAGTTGCGGCCGGCGGCGCAGCACGCGCCCCGCGTCACGATCGGCGCGATGACGGTGTGCCGGGAGAGCTGGCGGGTGCCGCTGGAGCGGCTCGCCGCGACGCCCGGGCGCGACCGGGACCCGGACCAGACGGTGATCCGCGGCCTGATCGGCGACCTCGGCGTGCCGCGGCACACGTTCGCCCGGGTGCCGGGCGACCCGAAGCCGTTCTACGTGGACCTGGCCGCCCCGCTGCTCGCCGACAATCTGTGCCGGGCGGTCCGGCGCGCCGCCGGGGACGACGGCGTCGCGGGACGCGAGGTGGAGCTGAGCGAGATGCTGCCGGCGCCGTCCGAGCTCTGGCTGCGGCTGCCCGACGGGTCGTACACCTCGGAGCTGCGCCTCGTCGCCGTGGACCCCCGGCCGACCCCGCCGGCCTCGTGGCGGGAAGACGCGTGAGCCGCGCGGGCGAGGGCCCGCGCGGCTCACGCGTCAGGCTGCCGCGACCTGCCGGCTGACCTCGGCGGAGAGCGCGCGGACCGTCGGACAGTCGAAGAGGACGCCGATGCTGAGCTGGACCCCGAACCGCTCCCGCAGCCGGCGCATGAGCTGCACCGCGCTGAGCGAGTCGCCGCCGAGCTCGAAGAACTCGTCGTCCGGGCCGAGCGTCTCGACGCCCAGCGCCTCCTGCCACATCTCGAACATCGCCGCCTGCACGGCGTCCACCTGGCCGTCGCCCTCGGCCGGCGCGGTCTGCGCCGGCGCGGACGGGAGCTGCGCCGGCGCGGCGAGGGACTCGGCGGCGGCCGGGTCGGGCAGGGCGAGCGCGCGCGCCGGAATCGGCACGGGGCTGCCGTTCGCGTACGGCCGGATCAGCACCTGGCTCGGCGTCGGCGCGGCGAGCAGCAGGGTCAGCAGGCGACCGCCCTCGTCCGGGTCGATGCCGTCGGTGCCGGCCGGGGCCGGCGACGCGGCGGGTGCGTCCCTCGGCGGAGCGTCCTCCAGGAAGTGCACCTGGCGGCCGGTGTGGCGCATCGTGAAGCCCTCGATCTCGGCCAGCAGCGTGCCGTCCGGCGCCACCACCGTGATGTCCGCGGAGAGGACGCCGGGCCGGTCCGGGTCCCGCATGATCTGGCTGAACATGATCGGCGGGAACGGCCGGTGGAACACCGCGCGCCGGTACATGAAGGGCAGGTGGATGTCGTCGGCGTCGTCGCGGACGGCCGCCGTCGCGCCGTCGAGCAGCGCCGGATGGGCCTGGTGCGACTCGACGTCGCCCGCGAACTGCGCGGGCAGGACCAGCTGCACGACCCGCTCCCGGCCCGACTCGTCGCGCCACATACGGTCGATGTTCTGCCACCGGCCGCCGAGCGTGAAGAGACGTCCCGGCCCGGGCTTCAACGACGGCGGCTCGACCTCGGGCAGGGCCTCGTACATCTCGCCGGGCGGCACCACGCTGTCCTTGCGGGCACGACCGGAGATCCGGCCGTCGACGTGGGTGGTCCAGTCGCCGGCGGGGCCGGCCGCCGCGCGGGAACGGACCTGGAAGCGCCACTGGTCGCCGTCGGGTGTGAAGGTCACCAGCGTCTCGCGGGGCGAGTCGACGACGAGCGCGTTCTGGAACACCGCGTCCTCGAGCTGGATCGCGTCGTCGGGACTGATCAGTTCCAGGCCGCGGAACTGGTTCATGACCAGATCGAGGTGGCCCGTGCCGGGCAGCACCGCACGCCCGTCGAGCCGGTGCTCGTCGAGCACCCAGTCGCGCTCCGGGTCGAGCGTGCCGCGCACCTCGTGCGTCCCCGGCGGCGGCCCCAGGTGCTCGGCGGCCATGCCGACGGTCGTCCAGGCCGGCCAGTTGATGCTCAACCGGCGACGGCCGTCGCGGCCGGAGACGGCGAGCGCGTCGAGGACGGCGTTGGCGGCCGCGTAGTCGCCGCTGCCGACGAGCCCGCGCAGCGCGGCCCGGCTGGAGAACGAGACGAAGAAGTCGAGCGGCGGCCGGTCGCGCAGCGCCTCCTCGAGCACCACGGTCCCGCGCACCTTGGGGTGCAGCACGGCGCGGGTGTCGGCCGGCGATCGGAACTGGAGCATGCCGTCGCCGGCGACGCCGGCCAGGTGCAGGACGCCCCGCACCGGGCCGAACTGCGCGCCCACCACGTCCAGCAGCCGGTTGACCTGCCGTGCGTCGCCGACGTCGCAGGCCATCGTCCGCACCTGGGCGCCGAGTTCGGTCATCTCCTCGATCTCGGCGAGCGCGTGCCGCAGCCGCTCGTCGTTCGGCGCGATCGTCGCGGGGTCGTCGGGCAGTGCCGTGCGGCCGGCGAGCACCAGCCGGGGCCGGAGACCGGAGCGCGCCAGCGCCTTGCCCATGGCCAGCCCGAGCCCGCCCAGACCGCCGGTGATCAGGTAGACGCCCTCCGGTCGCACCGCGCCGGGGGAGCCGGGGACGCCGTCGAGGTCGAGGGGCTGCTCGTCCGGCACCCAGCGGCGATGACCCCGCAGGGCGACCAGTTCGTGGCCGTCGGCGGCACGGAGCTCGGCGGCGAGCGCCTGCTCGGTCGTGCCCGGCCCGACGTCGACGACCTTGCAGGAGACGCCGGGAGCCTCGCGCGCCAGCGTGCGGGTGAGACCGACCAGGGCCGCCTTGATCGGATCGAGCGGCTCCACGCCGGAGACGTCCACCATCCGGGCGGCCAGCACCACGACCCGCGGGAACCGGCCCTTCACGGCGTGCCGCGTGCCGTGCTGCACCAGCCCGAGGAGGCTGGTGAAGGCCAGGTCGAGCTGCTCGTCCACGGTGCGCGCGGTCGGCGCGGACCACTGCGGCACGCCCCACGCGTGCAGCAGCAGCTCGGGTTGACGCCCGTCCGCGGCCAGCCGCGCGAAGACCTGCTCCACGTCGGCGGGCTCACCCGGCCGGATCCGGAACTCGTCGGCGGAGGCGGAGAACGCCGGGCCCGGCCGGACCCGGACGACCCGGGCGCCCGTCTGCAGCAGCGGGCCGAGCACTGTCAGCGCCTCGTCGCGGTCGGCCGGCAGGAACGCCAGCGCCAGCGCCTCCGATTCGGTCCGCGCCTCGGGGCGGGCCGTCGCCTCGACCCAGGTCAGGGTCGAGAACGGCGACCCCGGCTCGGCAGCCACGGCGGCCGGCGACTCCGGGGAGAGCGCGGCGTCGGCCTCGCCCGCCTCGGGCTCGTCCGCCCGCTTCGGCGCGGCCGGGCCGCTCGTGGGCGTGACCCAGTGGAGCTTGCGCTGGTAGGGGTAGCCCGGCACGGCCCGGCGCTGCCAGGGCCGGTTTCCGTCCAGGACGTCCCAGTCCACGTCGTGTCCGGCGACCCAGAGGCGACCGACGGCGTCCAGGACGCGCTCGAGGTCGTCGGGGCCGTCGGCCTCGGGCACGCCGAGCGACGCCAGCACCGCGCTGCCCGCCGCGCCCGCGGCGGGGTGCCGCCGGGCCAGGCCGGTGAGCACGTGCCCGGGGCCGACCTCCAGCAGCGTGCGCGGCTCGCCGAGCAGCGCGTCCAGGGCGAGGTCGAACCTGACGGGTTCGGCGACCTGGCCGGCCCAGAACACGGGGTCGGTGGCCTGGTCGTCGGCGACCGGCGCGCCGGTCGCGGCGGAGATGACCGGGATGCGCGGGGGACGCAGCTCGACGGTCCGCATCGTCTCCAGGAAGGCGCCTGCCGCCTCCGCCATCATCGGGCTGTGGAAGGCGTGCGACGTGACGAGCCGGCGTACGTTCAGCCCCTTCGCGGAAAGCTCGCGCTCCAGCGCGGCCACCTCGTCGGACGGCCCGCCGACGACCGCGCGGTCCGGGGCGTTGCGGACGCTGACGACCAGCGAGCCGGACAGCCAGGCGGCCACCTCGTCGGCCGGCGCGGGCACGGCGAGCATGGCGCCGGGCGGCGCGTCGGCCATCGCGTGGGCGCGGGCGGCCACCAGCCGGATGGCGTCGTCGAGGGAGAAGACCCCGGCCAGGGCCGCCGCGGTGAGTTCGCCGACGCTGTGCCCGACCAGCGTGTCCGGCCGCAGCCCCCAGTGCCGCAGGGTCTCGGCGAGGGCGTATCCGACGGTGAAGAGCATCGGCTGGGCGAGGCGCGTGTCGGTCAGCGCGTCGGGATCGGCCGACTCCCACGGTTCGCGCAGCCGCAGGTCGAATTCGGCGAAGCCGCTCAGGCAGCGGTCGACGAGCTTCGCGAAGTGCGGCTCCTGCTCGTACAGGGCCATCGCCATGCGGGCTCGCTGCGAACCCTGGCCGGGCAGGAGGAAGGCGAGCGGGCGCGGCGCGGTGCCGGAGTCGCCGCCGCTGACGAAGCGGCCCGAGCGCAGAGCGGCCGCGGCGTCGGCCGGGGTGCGCCCGACCGCCGCCGCGCGGATCTTGTGCGTGGTACGGCCGCGTTGCAGGGTGGCCACCGAGCCGGGGAACGTGTCCGCGTCGTCGGCCTCGAAGTAGTCGATGAGCCGGGCCTTGCCGTCGTCCACGGCCGTCGTGCTGCGGCCGGACCAGACCACGATGCGCGGCCGCTCGGGCTCGGGGGCCACGGTGCGGGCCGGCGCCTCCTCCAGCACGGCGTGGGCGTTGGTGCCGCCGATGCCGAGAGAGCTGACCCCGGCGCGGCGCGGCCGGCCGTCGGTGCGGGGCCAGGGCCGCAGCGTGTCGTTGACGAACAGCGGCGTCCGCTCGAGCTCGAGCTTCGGGTTCGGCTCGGTGAAGTTGACGGTGGGTGGGATCTCCTCGTGCTCCAGCGAGAGCGCGACCTTGACCACCTCGGACATGCCGGCGGCCCAGACGAGGTGCCCGATGTTCGACTTCACCGACCCCATGCCGATGGAGTCGCGCGGCAGGTCGGTGCCGGCGAGCCTGCGGTACGCGTCGGCCAGCGCCGCCACCTCGATCGGGTCGCCGAGGGCGGTGGCGGTGCCGTGCGCCTCGACGTACGAGATGTCCCGCGGATCGCAGCCGGCCATGGCCATCGCTTCCATGATCACCGCGGACTGTCCGTTGATGCTCGGCGCGCTGAAGCTGACCTTGTCGGAGCCGTCGTTGTTGATCGCGCTGCCGCGGACGACCGCGCGGATGTTGTCGTTGTCGCGCTGGGCGTCGGAGAGCCGCTTGAGGACCACGGCCGCGCTGCCGTTGCCGAACATCGTCCCGGTGGCGTGCGCGTCGAAGGGGCGGCAGTGCCCGTCGGCCGAGCGGACCGCGCCGGGCACCCACATGTGCCCCTGACCGTACGGGGCCTCCACGTTGGCGCCGCCGACGACGGCCGCGTCGCACTCGCCGGAGCGCAGCGACTGGCAGGCGACGTGCAGCGAGACCAGCGAACTCGAACACGCCGTCACGATCGTCATCGCCGGGCCACGCAGGTTGAGCTTGTACGCCGTGAGCGTCGCCGAGTAGTCGGTGTTGTTCAGCGTCGACATCTGGAAGATGTCCGCCGACCGGTACTTGATGCTCTGGCGCAGGTAGAGATCCTGGTAGTCGCACGGGCCGGACGCGGAGAAGACGCCGAAACCGGCCCCCACCTTGCTGACGTCGTAGCCGGCGTTCTCGATGGCGGCGTGCGCCACCTCCAGGAAGAGCCGCAGCGCCGGATCGCAGATCTCCGCCTCGCGGGCCGTCATCCCGAACAGTTCGGCGTCGAAGAGCTTGACGTCCGGCACCAGCGGCACGGCCTTGACGTAGTCGGGGTTGGCCAGCTCGGCCGGCGTGACGCCGTTCTCGAGCAGCTCCGCGTCGCTCAGGTAGGAGATCGACTCCCGGCCGGCGCGCAGGTTCGACCAGAACTCGCCGACGTCGCGGGCGCCGGGCAGCCGCGCGCCCAACCCGATGATGGCGATCGGTTCGACATGCTCGTTCATGGCCGCGTCTCCTTCGGTGCGGGTGGAGCTGAAGCGGTGGGAGCCGCCGTCCGCTCGTCGAACACGGCGGTGCCGGGGTCCGCGCACGCCGCGCGGAGCAGGGTCCGCATCTCTTCGACCAGGTCTCGCGCCCGCGCCTCGTCGTAGCGGTCGGCGTCGAACTCGAGTTCGAGATGGACGGACCCGTCCATCTCCCTGACCGTCAACAGGAAGTCGAGCTTGCTGGGCAGCACCGGCGAGTCCATCGGCTCGTCCACGACGTCGCCGAGGCCGGTGTCGCCCCGGTTGACGTCGACGACGTTGAGCATCACCTGGAACAGCGGCGTGCGGTCGCGCACCCGGGTACGGCTGACGTGCCGGACGATGACGTCGAGGGGCACGTCCGGGTGGGCGTACCCGCCGAGTGCCGCCTCGCGCGCCCGGCCGAGCACCTCGGCGACGGTGGGGTCCCCGTCGAGGCGTACCCGGATGGGCAGGGTGTTGAAGAACAGGCCGATGAGGCCGCGGGTGCCGGCGTCGGTGCGGCCGGTCATGGGCACGCCGACGACCACGTCACGCTGACCCGACCAGCGGGCCAGCACCGAGGTGAACAGCGCCAGCAGCGTCATGAAGACGGTGACGTCGTGGGTGCGGCCCAGCTCGTGCAGGGCGGCTGTCTCGTCGACGGGCAACGCCGCACGCAGGCGACCGCCCCGCGCCGCCGAGCCGACCGCAGGTGGTGCCGCCGCCGGCAGCGTCAGTTCCTTCGGCGCGCCGGCCAGGTGCTCCCGCCAGTAGTCGAGTTCCCGGTTGATCGCGTCGCCGGCCAGCCACTGGCGCTGCCACACCGCGAAGTCCCGGTACTGGATGGTCAGCGGCGCCAGCTCCGCCCGCGCCGGGTCGCCGCCGGCCCGGTACAGCGCCGACAGCTCCTTGACGAAGAGCGCGACCGACCCGTTGTCGCAGACCGTGTGGTGCGCGGTGATGCCCAGCACGTGGTCGGAGTCGCTCAGCTTCACCAGCAGGCTCAGGAACAGCGGCCCCTCGGCCAGGTTCAGCGAGGTCATCGCGTCCTCGTCGAGCACCCGGACGGCGGCGGCGAGCGGATCGGCGGCGTCGGACACGTCGGCGATCCGCAGCCGCCACCCGGGGTCGGGGTCGTCGACGATCTGCAGCGGCTCGCCGTCGATGTCCGGGAACCGGGTACGCAGCGTCTCGTGGCGGTCCCGGATCGCCCGGATGCTGGCCTCCAGGACGCCGACGTCGAGCGGGCCGAGCAGCCGGCGGCGGCCGTGCACGTTGTACGCGCCGCCCGGCACGAGCTGGTCGGCCAGCCACAGCCGGTGCTGGTCGAGGGAGAGCACCGGCTCGGCGTCGGGCGGGCGGGGGCCGACCACGGGACGTTCCGGCGCCGTCTGCGCGGCCACGAAGGCCGCCAGGGTCTCCACGGTCGGCGACTCGAAGAAGTCGATCGCCCGGACGCTGACCCCGTAGGTCTCCCGGATCTGGGTGATCACCCGGATCGCGTGCATGGAGTTGCCGTCGAGGTCGAAGAAGTCGTCGAGCACGCCGATGTCCGGCCGATCGAGGACGTCACGCCAGATAGCGACCATGGACTCTTCGTGGGGCGTGCGCGGTGGCACGAGCGGCGCCGACCGGCGGCTGATCGTGCCGCTCGCGGCACCGTCGGCCGATCCGGTCGTGGCCTCGGCCCGGGCAGGATGTGCCATACCGGAAGGCTAAGGAACCGGGTGCGCACGGCCCTGTCGCCGATACACAGGACAGGAAGCACCCACCGTCCTCCGCTTGACTGGTGTAGCAGATCAGGCAGGAGGGGCGTACCCATGTCGTCGGTGGACAACTGGTTCCCGTACCGCCGCGAGGGCGGGGTGCTGGAGCTCTTCGCCTTCCCCCACGCCGGTGCCGCGTCCACCGTCTTCAACGAGCTGCGGGAGGAGCTGCGCCCCGGCGGCGTCTCGCTCTCGGCCGCGGTGCTGCCCGGGCACGGCCGGCGGCTGCGGGAGCGGCCGTACCGCCGGATGGAGCCGCTGATCGCCGACTTCGAGGCGGCGGCCCGCAGCGACGGCTTCGCGGCGTTCCAGGGGGACTACGCGTTGTTCGGCCACTGCTCGGGCGCGCTCGTCGCGTACGAGACGGCCCGCCTGCTGGTGCACGCACCGTGCCGGAACCCCCGCCTGCTGGTCGTCTGCGGCTGCCTGCCGCCGCGGGTGGTCTTCGACACCGGCATGGGCCGGCTGCCGACCAGGGAGCTGCTCGCGCAGACGATGTCGATGGGCGGCACCGACGAGAGCCTGATCGCCGACCCGGACTTCGTCGCCATGCTGGAGCGCCCGCTGCGCGCGGACTGGGAGATGTACGACGGCTACACCCACCGCCCCGCGCCCCGGCTGCCCGTGCCGATCCTGGCCGTGCGGGGCGCGGACGACGGCAACGTCGACGCCTCCGACCTGCGCGTGTGGCAGGAACAGAGCACGCAGAAGCTGATCACCGCCGAGCTTGCGGCCGGGCACTGGGCGCTCGAGGGTGACGGCGCGTCGGCGCTGGCCCGGCACGTCGAGGCGGCGCTGGCGACCGTCAGCGCGGGCTGACGGCGTCCGGCTCCGTCACCACGTCCCGTAGCTTCCGCACGAACCGGGCCACCAGCCGGTCGGCGCCGTCCGCGTCGAGCGCGTCGCCCCGGTAGCGCAGCACCCCGTGCGGCACCGAGTCGATCTCGGCCAGCACCATCTCGACGGCGAGGCCGGTCTCCGCGGCGGGCAGCGGGAACCGCTCGATCGCCAGCGAGCCCAGCGACCGGCGTACGCCGGGCCGCCCCACGAAACCCACCGCCGCGAGGTCGTCGCCGTGCTCCAGCGAGCGGTTCAACGAGAACAGCGCCTCCGCCATCGGCACGCGCTGGATGCCGTGCCGCTCGGCCGCCATCGTCATCGGATAGTCCTGATGCTCCAGCGCGCCGATGACCGCGTCCCGCGTGCGCGACAGCAGCGCTCGGAACGGCTCGCCGGGGGTGTGTGCGCTGCGGATGACCAGCGGGTTGAGGAAGCAGCCGACGACCTGCGCGAACTCGGCCCTGCTGCGCGCCGCCGCGTTGGCGGCGACGACCAGGTCCGGCCGGCCGGTGAGCTCGTGCAGCACGGCCTGGAAGGCGGCGAGCATCAGCACGTAGCGGGTCACCCGTTGCGCCGCGGCGTGTTCGGGTAGCCGGGCGGCGAGGTCGGCGGGCAGCGCGAAGTACCGGCTGCCGCCGCGCGCGGGCGGGTGGTCGCCGAGCGGCGGCAGGGACAGCGGCGGCACGCCGTCACCGACCACGCTGTCCCAGTACGTGCCGAGCCGTCGCTCCTGCGCCGGATCCGCGAGCAGCGACCGCTGCCAGGCGGCGAAGTCGGCGAACGTGGCGGCGGGCGGCGGGAGCGTCACCTCCCGGCCGCCGGCGCACCCGTCGTAGAGCAGCCCGAGGTCGCGGCCCAGCACCGACAGCGACCAGAAGTCGGCGATGATGTGGTGCACGGCGAGCAGCAGCACCTCGCCGCCCGCGCCCCGGTAGAGGTCGAGCCGCAGCAACGGCCCCGCCTCCAGGTCGAAGGGCCGCCGCGCGGACCGGGTGAGCCAGTGCGTCAGCGTCCGGTCGTCCAGCGTGCGCGCGTCGTGCTCCTGGTACGCCGCCCGCCCGTCGGGCGCGACGAGCTGGACCGGCTCACCGTCGCGTACCGGGAACGTGGTGCGCAGTGCGGCGTGGCGGGCCACCAGGGCGTCGAACGCGCGCCGTAGCGCGTCCCGGTCGACCGGCTCCGGCAGCCGCAGCGCGACCGAGATCGTGTACGCCGTGTTCTCCGGCGCGAGCCGGTGCAGGATCCACATGCGGCGCTGCTGGTGCGACAGCGGTGCCACCGTCCCGGCCGCCGGGACGTCCCGGTCGGGCGCCGGCGGCACCGCCGCACCGTCCGGCGCGGCGGCGAGCTGGTCGGCGAGCCCGGCCGCGACCGCACCCAGGGTGGCGCCGCCGAGCACGTCGGGCAGCGGGAGCCGCAGCCCCAGCTCGGCCTCCACCACGTTCTTGAGCTGCACGACGGCGAGGGAGTCCAGGCCGGCCGCGAGCAGCGGCTCAGCCGGGTCGAGGTCGGCCGGCGCGGTGCCGGTGAGCGGGGCGACGCGGCTGCGCAGGTAGCTCTCCAGCGCCGCGGGCCGGTCGTCCGGCGCGGCGGCGCGCACCCGGTCGGCGGCCAGGTCGGGCGCGGCCGACGCGGTGGGCACCCGGTCGGCGTCGGGCGCGACGGTCGAGGTGTCCCGGCCGATTTCGGGCAGCGCGCCGTCGCTCAGCAGGCTGCGGCAGAGCCGGCGCTGCACCTTGCCGCTGGACGTCTTCGGCAGGCCGCCGGCCCGGATCAGCACGACGGTGTGCGCCTGGAGGCCGTGTTCGCGCGCGACCGCCTCGCGTACCCGGGCCGTCACAGCGGCCACGTCGACGCTCCCGGCCTGCCGCCGCGCCTCGTGGACGAGGACCAGCCGGTCGTCGCCGGCCAGGAACGCGGCCGTGCAGCCGGGCCGCAGCACCGGATCGGCACGCTCGGCGGTGAACTCGATGTCCTGCGGGTAGTGGTTGCGCCCACGGACGATGATCAGGTCCTTCGAGCGGCCGGTGATGACGAGCTGCCCGTCCCGGAGGAACCCGAGGTCGCCGGTCCGCAGGAACGATTCGTCACGGCCGGCGAGCCGGGCGCCGAACACCTCGGCGCTCTCGTCGGGGCGACCCCAGTAGCCGGACGCGACGCTCGGGCCGGCGACCCAGATCTCACCCACCCGCCCCGGCCCGCACCGCGTGGCGGTGGCCGGGTCGACGATCGCGACGATCTGCTCCGGCACGCTCCGGCCGCAGCTCGTGAGCTGGGCGACCGGCCCGTCCCCGGGCGGCGCGGCGACGTGCCGTTCGAGCGCGTCGCGGTCCACCGCGACGGGTTCGGGCAGCGCTGCCGCCGGTTGTCCGGGCTCGATGCCGCCGGTGCCGGTCACCATGAGCGTCGCCTCGGCGAGCCCGTAGCAGGGCAGGAACGCCCCGGGCCGGAACCCGAACGGCGCGAAGGTCTCGGCGAAGCGGCGCAGCGTCGCCGGCCGGATCGGCTCGGCGCCGTCGAAGGCCACCTCCCACGAGCTGAGGTCGAGATCCGGGTCGCGCTCCGGGTCGAACCGGCGGGCGCACAGGTCGTACGCGAAGTTCGGCCCACCGCTGACCGTGGCACCGTTCCGGTGGATGGCCCGCAGCCAGCGCATCGGTTCTTCGAGGAAGTGCAGCGGGGACATCAGCGTGACGGGCAGACCGCCGTACAGGGGTTGGAGCAGGCCGCCGATCAGGCCCATGTCGTGGTAGGGCGGCAGCCAGACCAGCCCCCGGCTCTCCGGCGTGGTGCGGAAGAGCCGCTGGATGACGGACGAGTTGTGCAGCAGGTTCCGGTGCGACAGCACCACGCCCCGGGGCGACGAGGTCGATCCCGAGGTGTACTGGAGTAGCGCGGTGCTGTCGGGCCGCAGCGGCTCGGGCTCGCCCTCGCCGTCGGCGGCGGCGGGCATCTCGTCGACGGCGAGCCAGCGCATCGCGCCGAGTTCGGGGGCGAGACGGGTCACCTCGTCGAGGAAGCCGAGCAGCGGGGCGGTGGTCAGCGCCACCACCGGGCCGGCGTCGCGGACGATCGCCAGCAGGCGGGGGAGGCTGCGTTCCAGCTGGAACGGGTCGGGCGGATAGACCGGCACCGCGACGACGCCGGCGTAGAGGCAACCGAAGAAGGCGGTGAGGTAGTCCAGCCCGGGTGGCAGGACCAGGATCACCCGGCTGCCGGGAAGACACCCGGCGGCGCGCAGGCCGGCCGCGACCGCCGAGGCGCGTTCGTCGGCCCCGCCGTACGTCAGGGGCAGCCGCTCCTGTTCGCCGTCCGCGAGGAAGGCGTAGCCGAGCCGGTCCGGCTGGTCCTTCGCGCGGGTCCGCAGCAGTTCCCCGACCGTTCCGGCATGTGTGGCCACGACTGTTCTCTCCCCGAGGCGGTGACCTTCATCGGACCGCACCGCCGGGGCCGTCGCCTGTCAGGTTTTCCCGTGACAGCGGCCCACCCGCACCGGGGTGGCCGCGCGATACGATTCCCGGTGCCTCAGACACCGGAGACCGGACAGGACGGTGGCGCGACATGCCCGGCAGGACCCGGCAACTCGAGGACGCCACGCTCACCATCCGGCCCGCCAACGAGGTGAGCTGGGCAGACCTGCGCACGGTCCTCAGTTCCACCGCCCCGGCGCACTGCCAGTGCCAGCGCTACAAGCTGCTGCCGAAGGAGTGCGTCGTCTCGCTGTCGAGCGACGTGCGGGCCGACCGGTTCCGTACGCAGACGGAACCGGGACACGCCGACGCGGAGTCGACGACGGGCCTGGTGGCATACCTCGACGACGAGCCGGTCGGCTGGTGCGCGGTCGAGCCCCGCACGTCGTACGTCGGTCTGGTGCGCGGCGGCCGGGTCGCCTGGACGGGCCGCCAGGAGGACCGCCACGACGACAGCGTCTGGGCGGTGACCTGCTTCTTCACCCGACCCGGTTTCCGCAGGCGGGGCATCAGCCGCGCGCTGACCGTCGCCGCCGTCCGGTACGCCCGTGAGCGCGGTGCCCGGGCCGTCGAGGGCTATCCGCTGACGACGGGGGGTGCCGTCGCCGACGAGCTGCACGTCGGGCTGGCGAGCACATTCGTCGCGGCCGGCTTCCGGGAGGTCTCCCGGCCCTCGAACCGCCGCGCGGTCGTGCGCGTCGACTTCTGAGCCGTCCCGGGAAGCGGGGACGCCGCCGGGGCCGGCACGTCGGCGATGATCGGCCCGTGCAGGACTGTCTGACCGACTGGTTCCTCGAGACGTGCGCCCGGCAGCCGGAGCGGACCGCCGTCGTGTGCCGCGAGGAGAGCCTGACGTACGCCGGCCTGGCCGCCGAGGCGCGGGCGCTGGCCGCCGAGCTGCTCCGCCGTGGCGTCGCTCCCGGTGACCTCGTCGGCGTGCGGGTGGCCCGCTCGATCGACGTGCCCGTCGCGATCCTCGGCATCATGCTGGCCGGCGCCGCCTACGTTCCGCTCGACCCGGGGTATCCGGCGGAGCGGCTGCGCTTCATCGTCGACGAGGCGGGCATCGGCCTGGTGGTCGGCGAGGACGTGCCGGCCCGTGGCCACCCCGCCGCCCCGGACGCCGTGCTGCCCCGGGTGGCCGCGTCCGACCGGGCGTACGTCATCTACACGTCCGGTTCGAGTGGCCGGCCCAAGGGGTGCGTCGTCACCCACCACAACGTGCTGAGCCTGCTGCGGGCGGCGCTCCCGCTGTTCGACGTCGGTCCGGACGACCGGTGGACGCAGTTCCACTCGATCAACTTCGACGTCTCGGTGTGGGAGATGTGGGGGCCGCTCGTGACCGGGGGGACCGTCGTCGTCGTGGACGCCGACGCGGCGTACGACCCGGAGCTCTTCCTCGACCTCCTGCTCGACCGGCGGGTGACGGTGCTGTTGCAGGTGCCGGCCGTGTTCCGCCTGGTCGCCGAGGCGCACGTCGAGGCCGGCCGGCCCCGGCACGCCCTGCGGTACGTGGTCTTCGCGGGCGAGGCCGTGGACCTGGAGACGGCCGCCGCGTTCGTGGCGGGGCAGCCGGGGGACGTGCGGCTGGTCAACATGTACGGCCCGACGGAGACCACCGTCTACGCGACCTTCAAGTTGCTCGACGAGGAGGCGCTCAGCGGCCGGACCAACAGGTCCCCGATCGGCCACGCCCTGGGGCACCTCTCCATCACGCTGCGCGACGCCGACGGCGTCGAGGTGCCGGCCGGCGAGGCGGGCGAGATGTGGATCTCCGGTGCCGGGGTGTGCGGCGGCTACCTGCGTCGCGACGACCTGACGGCCGAGCGGTTCGTGACCTCGGACGGCGTGCGGCACTACCGCACCGGCGACCTGGCGCGACGCCTGCCCGGCGGCGACCTGGAGTTCCTCGGCCGCGCCGACCGGCAGGTCAAGCTGCGCGGGTTCCGCATCGAGCTGGCCGAGATCGAGGGCGCGCTGCGCCGCTGCGACGGGGTGCGCGACGCGGCCGTCGAGGTGGTGTCGGGGCGGGAGGTCGGCGACTACCTGGCGGCGTACCTGGTGGCGGAGGAGGGCGCGACCGACGTCGTCGGCCGGGCCCGCGCCGGATGCGAGCGGACCCTGCCGCCGCACATGCTGCCGGCCACCTACACCGTCCTGCCGGCGATCCCGCTTACCCCCTCGGGCAAGGTCGACCGTTCCGCGCTGGCCGCACGCCGCTGACGGGCGTCAGGTCGGCAGGCGACCGGCGTCCAGCACCTGCTGGACACGCACCCGGTCCAGCTTCCCGGTCGACGTGCGGGGAAGCGCGGGCGCGATCTCGATGCTCTGCGGGATCATCGGCGCGGGCAACCGGTCGGCCAGCCAGCGTCGCAGGTCGCGCGCGGCGACGCGGCGGCGCGAGACCACCACGGCGGCCAGCCGGGCGGTCTCCGGGTCGTCGCGGCCGACCAGGACGGCGATCGCCTCGGTGACCGCCGGGTGGCACTCCAGGGCCGACTCGATCTCGCCGAGTTCGACCCGGTGGCCGCGCACCTTCACCTGGTTGTCGTTGCGGCCCAGGAACGTCAGGGAGCCGTCGGGGCCGCGGCGGGCCCGGTCCCCGGTCAGATAGCTGCGCGTCCCCGGCGTGCTGCGGAACCGGTCGTCCTCGCCGGGCGGGGCGGCCAGGTAGCCGTCCGCGATGCCGGCGCCGCTGATCCGGATCTCGCCCTCGGCGCCGACGCCGGTCAGCACCGCGCCGCCCGCGCCGACCAGCTCGACCGTGGTGCCGGGCAGTTCGGTGCCGAGCGAGATCGGCCGCCCCGGCTCGAACCGCCAGGCCGAGGCCCAGACGCACGCCTCGGTCGGGCCGTAGAGGTTCCACACCTCGCGGCAGCACCCGTGCAGCGCGGCGGCCACCTCCGGGGTCATCGCCTCCCCGCCGCACCAGACGGTCAGGTCGCTGCCGCCCGCCCAGCCGGAGGCGAGCATCAGGCGGAAGAACGACGGTGTCGCCTGGACGACGCCGGGGCGGAACCGCCGCACCGCACGGCCGAAGACCTCCGCGTCCCGGCGCGCCGCCAGGTCGAGTGTGACCATCGACCCGCCGGCGACCAGCGGCAGCAGCGTCTCGACGATCGACATGTCGAACGAGAGCGCGCTCATCGCGAGCAACGAGCCGCCGGGCGGGAAGCCCGGCACCGCCAGCAACCCCGCCAGGCGCTCGACGAGCGACCGCTTCGGCACGTGGACGCCCTTGGGTCGTCCCGTCGTGCCGGAGGTGTAGATGACGTACCCCGGGTCGGTCAGCGCGACCACGGGCCGCCCGGCGCCCAGCGGCTGCGCCGCCAGCCGCAGCGGGCCGGTCTCCCGCAGCAGCGCGGTGGCGGCCGAGCTCTCGAGCACCCACTGCCGGCGCGGCGGCGGTGCGGACACGTCGAGCGGCAGGTACGCCACGCCGAGCCGGTCGGCCGCCAGCGCCGCGATCAGGCCGAGGGCCGGCGAGCGCACCTCGAGCGCGACCACGTCGCCGGGCGACACGAACGGCGCGACGGAGGTGGCCACCGTGTCGACGTGCTCGGCCAGTTCGCCGTACGTCAGGGTGGTCTCCCCGGTCACGGCGGGCGCGTCGCGGTCCGTGTCGAGCCGGCGCGCGAGGTGATCGGCCAGCCGCCCGCCGGTCACTGCGCCTCGATCCCGGCCAGGATCGCCTCGAGCTGCGCGGCGTCCGAGCGTTCGCTCTGCTTCCAGAGGATGAGCTGGGCCAGGCCCTGCACCGTCGGCGCGCCGAACACCTCGCGCAGCGGCAGCTCGACCTCGAACGTCTCCCGGATCCGCGAGGTCATCTGCGTCGCCAGCAGGGAGAACCCGTTCAACTCGAAGAACGAGTCGTGTACGCCGATGCGCTCCAGCTCCAGCACCTCCTCGAAGATCTCGACGAGACGGCGCTCGAGCGGGGTGCGCGGGGCGACGTAGCCGTCGTCGTCCCCGTCGGGGTCCCACTGGGGCAGCGCGTCGAGGTCGTAGTCGCCGAGCGGCGTCCGGGGAAGCCGGTCGAGGACGAAGACGTGGGCGGGGACCAGGAACTCCGGCAGGCGGGGAACGAGGCTCTGGCGCAGCGCGATCCCGGTGTCCTCGTCCGGTTCGGGGCCGGCCACGTGGGCGACGAAGACGGCCTCGCCGTCCGGGCCGGTCCGGCGCACGACGAGCGCGTCCGTGACGTCCGGCAGGTCGCGCAGCGCGCCCGCCGTCTCGGCCGGGTCGACGGTGTGACCGGTCGCGCGGTGCAGGACGCCGTCGGCCCAGAGCCGGGCGGGCCGGCCGGTGTCGCCGAGTGTGGTGACCTCGCCGACGGCGGCGGTGTGCCCGGGGACGACGCCGAGGGGTACGCGTGGGGGTGCGTCGGCGAGGGTCCAGGTGGCGGGGACGGTCCAGGTGGCCCGGTGGGTGCCGGCGGTGTGGACGGCGGTGATGGTGGCGCCGGGGGCCAGCCCGCGCAGGTGGGCGATGTCGTGGGGGAGCAGGTCGGGGGTGTTGTCGACGTAGACGCGGGTGAGGTGGGGCAGCGGCGTGTCGAGGGCGCGCAGCTGGGGTGGGCTCAGGAAGACGGCGGTGACGTCGGTGCCCGCGAGGTCGAGGGTCGCGCCGGCGGCCAGGGTGTGCACGATCGCGGCGACCAGCAGGTCCGGGTCGTGGGTGAGTACGCCGACGCGGTCGCCGGGGGTGAGGCCGTCGATCCAGGGGCGGAGCCGGTCGAGGTGTGGGGGTTCGGTGCCGGGTTCGGTGGTGTCGAGCACGGTGGTGACGCCGAGGAGGGCGGGGTCGAGGGTGTCGTGGGGGTCGAGGATGGTGAAGGGGGTGTCGGTGGTGAGGGCGGTGAGGACCGTGGTGACGAAGGTGGTGCTGGTTTCGCGGGTGATGCCGAGGTGGGTGTTGGTGGGCAGGGTGGGTGCGGTCAGTTCGGCGTAGGTGGTGCTGCCGGTGGGGGTGACGATCGCCGTCTGGTGGGGTTCGGGGGTCGTGACGGCGGGTGTGGGTGGGGTGTCGGTGGTGGGTGTGGGGCCGAGTTCGTAGTCGAGGATGCCGCGTTCCGGGTCGGTGATCGCGGTGCGCAGCAGTGTCTCCAGGTGCCCCACGAGGGCGTCCACCATGGCCGGGTCGTAGCGCCGCGGGTCGTAGTCGAGCTGGAGGTACGTCCGGCTCTCGGACTGCTGGACGTTGAGGCTCAGGTCGAACTTCGTCGGCAGGCTCCCCAACGTCTCCATCGGCTCGACCGTGACGCCCGCGAGCTGCGTCGGCACGGCGTCGCCGACCACGTTCAGCACGACCTGGAACAGCGGCGTACGCCGGGGGTCACGCACCACGTCGACCTCCTGGACGAGCACGTCCAGGGGCGCGTCGGAGTGCGCGTACCCGTCGAGGCAGACCTGGCGCACCCGGGTGAGCAGTTCGGCGAAGGTCGGCTCGCCGCTCAGGTCGATCCGGATCGGCAGCGTGTTGAGCAGGAAACCGATGAGCGCGTCGGTCCCCGGCTCGGTACGGCCGGCGACCGGAACGCCGATCACCAGGTCGCGCTGGCCGGACCAGCGGGCCAGCACGGTCGACAGCGCCGCCGCCACCAGCATGAAGGGCGAGACGCCCCGCGCGCGGCAGAACTCCAGCAGCGCGGTCGTCTCGTCGGGGCCGAAGAAGCTCCGCACCCGGTCGCCCGCCTCGCGTGCCGCCCCCCGCTCGCGGGCGACCGGCAGCGCCAGCGCCGGCGGTGCTCCGGTGAGGTGGGTGCGCCAGTAGTCGATGGTTTTTTGGCGTTGTTGGCCGGTGAGGTGGTGGCGTTGCCAGGTGGCGTAGTCGCGGTACTGGATGGGGAGGGGGTCGAGTCCTGCGTGGTGGGGGTCGCCGTTGGCGGTGTAGAGGGCGGTGAGTTCGCGGGTGAAGAGTCCGATGGACCAGTCGTCGCAGACGATGTGGTGTGCGGTGAGGGTGAGGATGTGTTCGTTGTGGTTGGTTTTGATGAGTTGGCAGCGGATGAGGTTGTCGGTGGCGAGGTTGAAGGGGGTGGTGGCTTGGGTGTCGGCGAGGTGGTGGGCGGTGGTGGTGGGGTCGGGGTGGGTGCTGACGTCGTGGACGTCGAGTGTCCAGTGGGGGTCGGGGTCGTCGACGACCTGCATGGGTTGGCCGTTGATGGTGGGGAAGCGGGTGCGTAGTGATTCGTGTCGGTGGAGGATGGCGCGGATGCTGGTTTCGAGTGTGGTGGTGTTGAGGGGGCCGCGTAGTTTCTGTCGTCCGTGCACGTTGTAGGCGAGGCTGGGCAGTAGCTGGTTCTCCAACCACAACCGCTGCTGGCCGAACGACAACGCCGACGCGGCCTCCCGCGGCCCGCGTTCGATGACCGTCGCCGCCGCCACGGACTGCCCGGCCGCCACGGAGGCGAGGGCCGCCACGGTGCGGCTGCCGAAGAAGTCCCCCACCGGGATCTGCACGCCGAGCGTCTCGCGGATCCTGCCCACGATGCGCGGCACGAGCAGCGAGTGGCCGCCCAGCTCGAAGAAGTCGTCGTGCACCCCGAAGCCGGACACGCCCAGCACGTCGCACCAGATGCCGTGGACGATCTCCTCGTGCGGCGTACGCGGGGGGACCTTGCCCGCCGACGTGCCCTCGAGCGCCTGCGGGAACGCGTCGAGGTCGTAGTCGCCGTACGCGGTCCGGGGCAGCTCGTCGAGGACGAACAACCGCTGCGGAGTCAGGTAGTCGGGCAGCCGCAGGACCAGTTCCTGCCGGATCTCGGAGCCGCGCCGGGTCAGCGCCGCGCCACTGACGTACGCGACCAGGAAGGGTTCGCCGTCCGGCCCCGCGCTCTCCAGCACCACCGCGTCCCTGACGTCCGGCAGGTCGCGCAGCGCGCCCGCCGTCTCGGCCGGGTCGACGACCTGGTCGGTGGCGGGGTGCAGGACGCCGTCGGCCCAGAGCCGGACGGGCTCGCCGGTGCTGCCGAGTGTGGTGACCTCGCCGACGGCGGCGGTGTGCCCGGGGACGACGCCGAGGGGTACGCGTGGGGGTGCGTCGGCGAGGGTCCAGGTGGCGGGGACGGTCCAGGCCGCCCGGTGGGCACCGGCGGTGTGCAGGGTCGTGATGGTGGCGTTCGGCGCGAGTCGCCGCAGGTGGTCGATGTCGTGGGGGAGCAGGTCGGGGGTGTTGCCGAGGTAGGCGTGGGTGAGTTCCGGCAGCGGGGCGGTGAGGGCACGCAGCTGGGGCGGGCTCAGGAAGAGGGTGTTGACGGCACCGGGGGCCAGGAACAGGGTGGCGCCGGCGGCGAAGGTGTTGGTGATCGCGGCGACCAGCAGGTCCGGGTCGTGGGTGAGTACGCCGACGCGGTCGCCGGGGGTGAGGCCGTCGATCCAGGGGCGGAGCCGGTCGAGGTGTGGGGGTTCGGTGCCGGGTTCGGTGGTGTCGAGCACGGTGGTGACGCCGAGGAGGGCGGGGTCGAGGGTGTCGTGGGGGTCGAGGATGGTGAAGGGGGTGTCGGTGGTGAGGGCGGTGAGGACCGTGGTGACGAAGGTGGTGCTGGTTTCGCGGGTGATGCCGAGGTGGGTGTTGGTGGGCAGGGTGGGTGCGGTCAGTTCGGCGTAGGTGGTGCTGCCGGTGGGGGTGACGATCGCCGTCTGGTGGGGTTCGGGGGTCGTGACGTCCGGTGTGGGTGGGGTGTCGGTGGTGGGTGTGGGGCCGAGTTCGTAGTCGAGGATGCCGCGTTCCGGGTCGGTGATCGCGGTGCGCAGCAGTGTCTCCAGGTGCCCCACGAGGGCGTCCACCATGGCCGGGTCGTAGCGCCGCGGGTTGTAGTCGAGCTGGAGGTGGAAGCGACGGTCCTGCTCGTGCACGTTGACCGTCAGGTCCAGCTTGGCCGGCAGCTCGGTCGCGCCGTCCACCTGCTCGACCTCGATCCCCGGCAGCTGCGGCGTCGCGCCCGCGGTGTTCAGCATGCTCAGCACCACCTGGAACAGCGGCGTGTGTCGCGTGTCCCGGCTCAGCTCCACCTCCTGGACGAGCACGTCCAGGGGCGCGTCGGAGTGCGCGTACCCGTCGAGGCAGACCTGGCGCACCCGGGTGAGCAGTTCGGCGAAGGTCGGCTCGCCGCTCAGGTCGACCCGGATCGGCAGCGTGTTCACCAGGAAACCGATGAGCGTGTCGGTGCCGGCCTCCGTACGTCCCGCCGTCGGGACCCCGATCACCAGGTCACGCTGGCCGGACCAGCGGGCCAGCACGACCGACAGGGCCGTCATCATCACCATGAACGGCGAGACCCCGCGCGTACGGCAGAGCACGCGTAGCGCGGCCGTCTCCTCCTCGGACAACCGGCCGCGCGCCCACCGGCCGCTGACCCGCTTGCCGTCCCCCCGGTGCGCGACCGGCATGGTCAGCACGGGCGGTGCTCCGGTGAGGTGGGTGCGCCAGTAGTCGATGGTTTTTTGGCGTTGTTGGCCGGTGAGGTGGTGGCGTTGCCAGGTGGCGTAGTCGCGGTACTGGATGGGGAGGGGGTCGAGTCCTGCGTGGTGGGGGTCGCCGTTGGCGGTGTAGAGGGCGGTGAGTTCGCGGGTGAAGAGTCCGATGGACCAGTCGTCGCAGACGATGTGGTGTGCGGTGAGGGTGAGGATGTGTTCGTTGTGGTTGGTTTTGATGAGTTGGCAGCGGATGAGGTTGTCGGTGGCGAGGTTGAAGGGGGTGGTGGCTTGGGTGTCGGCGAGGTGGTGGGCGGTGGTGGTGGGGTCGGGGTGGGTGCTGACGTCGTGGACGTCGAGTGTCCAGTGGGGGTCGGGGTCGTCGACGACCTGCATGGGTTGGCCGTTGATGGTGGGGAAGCGGGTGCGTAGTGATTCGTGTCGGTGGAGGATGGCGCGGATGCTGGTTTCGAGTGTGGTGGTGTTGAGGGGGCCGCGTAGTTTCTGTCGTCCGTGCACGTTGTAGGCGAGGCTGGGCAGTAGCTGGTTCTCCAACCACAACCGCTGCTGGTCGAACGAGAGCACCGACGGCGTACCAGGCGGTTGCCGCTCGATGATCCCGGCCGGCGCCGCTCCCGAGGCCTGCGCGGCGGCCACCGCGGCGAGGGCCGCCACGGTGCGGCAGCCGAAGAGTTCCCGCACGGGGATCTGCACGCCGAGCGTCCTGCGGATCCGGGCGACGATCTTGGGAGCGAGCAGCGAGTGGCCGCCCAGCTCGAAGAAGTCGTCGTGCACCCCGAAGCTCCTCGACGGCTCCAGCAGGTCGCCGAGCACGTCCCCCCAGATCCCGTGGACCACCTCCTCGTACGGCGTCCGCGGCGGGGATGGTGGGGCGAGCTGCCGGTCGGCCGTCTCGGGGGCGGTCGGGTGGCGGGTGCCGCCGAGCGCCGAATCCTGGAACTGCACCTCGGGATCTGAAGGACGCGCCATGCGCCGACGCTAAGCGGCGGCACCGCCCGGCGACCGTCACCGATTACTGGGATATGCCTCCTCGACGACCCGCTCGGCCTCGGGCTCAACGGCCGCGTCGTCGTCGGTGTCCTCGGTCTTGGCGATCACGTCCGGCAGGTCGTCCTCGAGGCGGCGCAGGCGCGGGCTCAGCGCCGCGATCGCCGTCGACACCGCGACCAGCACGCCGACGAGCATCATGCACAGCGCGATACCGCGCCCGGGACCGTCGCCGACCAGCGCGGCGATCGCCGGCGAGCTGACCGAGTCCCGCCCGACCAGCGGCTCGAAGACATGGTCGACGGCCAGCCCGGCGAAGAGGTTGGCGAAGAGCTGGGGGATCAGGCCGACCATCGTGATCAGCGCCATGACACGGCCCAGGAGGTGCGGCTCGACCTTGGTCTGCCAGATCACCTGGTGGGCGGTGGCGAGGGCGACCAGCGCCCCGAGGAAGACGAAGGCGGACACCGCGATCAGGGCGACGTTGGGCCGCGTCGAACCCACGATGATCGAGACGGCCAGGACGAGCGCGAACAGCAGGACACCGCGGATCTTCCGCTTCGGGCCGCCCCAGATGCTGACCGCGGCACCGGCGACGACCATGCCGACGCCACCGACCGACAGCACGACGCCGAGCGCCTCGGTCGACGCGAACGACAGCACCAGAGGGTTGATCAGCAGCTCCATGAAGCCGGCGCTGAAGTTGATGGAGGCGAGGAAGAACAGCAGCGTCAGCAGCCCGCCGCGGGCGGCCACGTAGCGCCAGCCCTCGGCGAACTCGGAGAGCAGGTTCGACCGGGTGCCGGGCGCGGCCGGCACGCGCCGCAACCGCGGCACCCGCACCAGGGAGATCGTCACGATGGCGAGGCCGTACGAGACGATGTCCAGGATGATGATGCCGCGCAGGTCGATGGCGGTCAGCAGGAGGCCGGCGCTGACCGGTGCCAGCACCTGGCTCACCGCGATCGCGACCATCCGCAGGCCGTTGGCGCGGCCGAGGTGCTTCTTCGGCACCAGCAGCGGGGTGACCGCCCCGAGCGCCGGGATCTGGAGCGAGGTCAGCGCCGAGGTGAGGATCACGATGACGTAGACCTGCCACACCTGGAAGCCGTCGCCGGTGAGCAGCGGCGCCATCGCCAGCATCACCACCATGCTGCCGACGCTGCTGATCAGCAGGGTGCGCTTGGAACCCCACCGGTCGACGAGCGAACCCGCGAACGGCGAGGCGATCGCGGCGGGGAGCAGGCCGAGGGCGAGGATGACGCCGAGCGCCGTGGCCGAGTCGGTCGTCCGGTAGACGTGGACCGCGAGCGCGAAGCTCGTGAAGTTCGATCCGAGCATCGAGGCGAACTGCCCCAGCAGGATGATCGACCAGGTGCGAAAGCCGGAGGCGGCCGGACCGGCCTCCTGTCGCTGAGCGCCCTGGTCCGGAAGTGCGTCCGTCATCGCCTCGGCTCCTTCACCGCTCTGTGCACGATGGTCTTGGCCGATGGTGGCGTCGCCGGTCGGGCCGGCGGCCATGGCCAGGGCCGACCTTCTGGCAAGCTATCAACGCCGTACGGAGGGCGCTGTCACGTGAAATGACGACATCGGCCGCCGGGTCGCGCCCCCTACCGTGGTGCGGTAGATCCGGGCGCACCGCGTACCGGCCGGTCGCGCGAGGGAGCGGCAATGGAGCTCAGCCTGTTCTTCTTCGCCGACGACAGCGGCGTCGCCGACGACGGCTATCGACTGATGCTGGAGAGCGCGCGGTTCGCCGACGCCGAGGGCTTCGCCGCGGTGTGGACCCCGGAGCGCCACTTCCACCCGTTCGGCGGCCGGTACCCGAACCCGGCGGTGACCGGCGCCGCCATCGCCGCGGTGACCGAACGCGTGGCGGTGCGCGCCGGCAGCGTCGTCGGTCCGCTGCACCACCCGGTGCGCGTCGCCGAGGAATGGTCGGTGGTGGACAACATCTCGCGCGGCCGGGCCGGCGTCTCGTTCGCCTCCGGCTGGCACGCGGGCGACTACGTCATCCGGCCCGAGAACTACGCGGACCGCAGGAACCTGATGGTCGACGCCGTGCAGACGGTCCGGCGGCTCTGGCGTGGCGAGGAGGTCGAGTTTCCCGACGGCGCGGGCGAGAAGCGCGCGGTCCGCATCTTCCCGGCCCCCGTGCAGGCCGAGCTGCCGGTCTGGATCACCAGCTCCGGCTCGCCCGAGTCGTGCAGGCTGGCCGGTCGGCTCGGCGCCGGCCTGCTGACGTACCTGATCGGGCAGGACGACGAGGCGCTCGCGGGCAACATCGCCGCCTACCGCGAGGAGTTCGCGGCGGCGCACGGCGAGGACGCGCGCGGGCAGGTCGTCGTCATGATCCACACGATGCTGGGCGAGGACCGCGACGAGGTGCTGCGGGTCGTACGGGACCCGTTCCGGCGCTACCTGCGTAGCTCCATGGACCTGATCGCGCGGACCCCCGGCCTGTTCCCGCCCGGCCTCGACCTCAAGGAGCTGCCGGAGCGCCACCTGGACATGCTGATCGGCCGGGCCGCCGACCGCTACGTGCGCACCAGCACGCTCTTCGGCACCCCGGCGGAGACCGCCGAGACGGTCCGCCGGTTCGAGCGCCTCGGCGTCGACGAACTCGCCTGCCTGATCGACTTCGGCGTACCAACCGACGACGTGCTCGCCTCGCTGCCCCACCTCGGCGAGCTGCGCCGCCTCGTCGCGAACTGAGCCTCAGTCCCGCCAGCGCACAGTCGTCGGCAGGCTGAGGAAGCCGTGCTGGTGCGGCGAGTGGCAGCGGCGGCTGTTGTCCAGGTCCACGTCGTACTCGGCCACCAGCGCCCCCACCTCCTCCAGCACGACGCGCATCTCAAGCCGGGCCAGCGCGGCACCGAGGCAGTGGTGCGGTCCGAGGCCGAAGCTGATCAGCCTGCCGGTGTCGCGGTCCAGGTCGAACCGGTGGGGGTCCGCGAAGACGCGCTCGTCCCGGTTCGCCGACGCGGGCAGCAGCGCGATCCGGGCGCCGGCCGGCACCCGCGTGCCGTGCAGGACCGTGGTCTCGGTGAGGATCCGCGCCACCATCTGGCTGGCCGACTCGTGCCGCAGCGCCTCGGACGCCCAGTCCGCCGCCCGCCCGTTCAGCCCGGCCCGCTGCACGTCGCGCTCGAGATGCCCGCGGTGCCAGGCGTTGCCGATGGTCTTGCCGGTCGACTCGTTCCCCCCGCCGAGCATGATGAACAGGAAGCCGACGATCTGCCGGTCGGTGAGCCGCTGGCCGTCGATCTCGGCCCGGATCAGCCCCGAGGTCAGATCCTCGCCCGGACGCCGGCGCAGGGTGCCGACGAGGTCGAGGAGGAACGCGGCGAGCCGGAGCATCGCGGCGAGCGCCACCTGGCCGCGTCCGTCCGAGCCGTCGTCGCGCAGGACGAGCCCGTCGACGTCGGCGCGCACCCGGTCCCAGTCGGCGGCGGGGATGCCGAGCAGTTCGCAGAGCACGTCGTTGGGCAGCGCCGCCGCGTAGTCGTGGGCGAAGTCGAACGTGTCCCGCTCGCGTACGGCGGCCAGCCGGGCCCGGGTGAGCTCCCGGATCCGCGGCTCCATGGCCGCCACCCGGCGCGGGGTGAAGGCGGACGACACGAGGCTGCGGTAGGCGCCGTGCTCGGGCGGATCCATCGCGAGGAAGAAGTTGGTCTTCTTGGCGTCCGGCCCCCACAGCTCCGGTTCGAGGGAGATGCCGTTGCTGCTGGAATACCGGTAGGGGTCGCGCAGCGCCGCCGACACGTCCGCGTACCGCGACAGCGCCCAGAAGTCACGCTCGTCGTTGCGGTAGAGCGGGGCGTGCTCGCGCATCCACGCGTACACCGGGTGCGGGTCCTCCTGGACCGCGAAGTCGAACGGGTCGTACACCGGATCCGTCATCGCGTCACCCGCCCGCGCAGCGAGACCGAACACGGCAACGAGGCGAAGCCGCGCTGATGCGGGGAGTGGATGCGGCGGGCGCGGGAGGTGTCCACCTCGTACGCGTGCACCACCGCGCCCAGCTCCTCGAGCGCCACCGTGATCTCCAGGCGGGCGAGTGGCGCGCCCTGGCAGAAGTGCGGCCCGTGCCCGAAGCTGAGTTCCCCGCTGGTGTCCCGGTCGAGGTCGAAGACGTCCGGGTCGGCGAAGACCCGCTCGTCGCGGTTCCCCGAGGCGGGCAGCAGGGCGATCCGCGCGCCCGCGGGCACCTCGGTGCCGTGGATGACCGTGTCCGCGGTGAGCGTGCGGGCCATCATCTGGCTCGGGGAGTCGTAACGCAGCGACTCCCGGCCCCAGTCCGCGGCCCGCCCGTCGAGGCCCGCCCGCTGCAGCCCGGGCAGCCGCCAGCCGTGGTAGAGGGCATTGCCGATCAGCTTGCCGGTCGACTCGTTGGTGGCGCTGACCAGCAGGAACAGGTACGCGACGAGCTGCTGGTCGGTCAGCGGTCGCCCGTCGATCCGCGCCTGCACCAGCACCGACGTGAGGTCGTCGCGCGGTCGCTTGCGCCGGTCGCTGATCAGCGTGACGTAGTAGTACGCGAGCCGGCGGCCCGCGCCGGTGGTCGCGTCCGACCGCTCCGGCGTGCCGTCCTCGCACTCGTTGAGCAGGTCGTTGTCCGCGCGGATCAGGTCGCGGTCGGCCGCCGGGATGCCGACCACCTCGCACATGACGTCGTTGGGCAGCGCGGCGGCGAAGTCGGCGGCGAAGTCGAAGTCCGCGCCGTCGCGCAGCGGGGCGAGCCGCTCCCGGGCCAGGCGGCGTACGGTCGGCTCCATCGAGGCGACCCAGCCGGGCTTGAAGACGGGCGCGGTGAGCCTGCGCATCGCCCCGTGCTCGGGTGGGTCCATGGCGAGGAACGAGCTGGTCTTGACCGCGTCGGGCCCCCACAGGTCCGGTTCCAGCGAGATGCCGTTGCGGTTGGAGAACGTCGCGGGGGCACGCAGGGCCGCGAGCACGTCGGCGTGGCGCGACAGCGCCCAGAAGTCGCGCTCCTCGTTGCGGTAGAGCGGCGCGTGCTCGCGCATCCACGCGTACGTCGGATAGGGATCCTCGTGCAGGTCGTAGTCGAACGGGTCATAGGCGGGCGAGGCCTTCACATCGACCAGCTCCTGGTGGGTGCTCATCCGACTCGGCGCGGTTTCGCGGTGATCGGCACGTGCTTGTAACCGGAGATGACGTTCGACTGCAGTCGCACGGGCTCCCCGGCGGGCTCGAACGCGGTGAAGCGGGACAGCAGTTCGTCGAAGACGATCCGCAGCGTCACCCGGGCGACGCTGTGGCCGACGCAGTAGTGCGGGCCGACACCGAACGCCAGGTGCTTGTTGGGCTTGCGGCGCGGATCGAAGCGGTCCGGGTCGGCGAAGACCGTGCCGTCGCGGTTGGCCGCCCCGATCCAGGCGATGACCGCCTGACCCGCCTCGATCCGGGTGCCGTGGATCTCGGTGTCGGTCACCGCGTACCGCATGAAGTGATTGGCGGGCGAGGCGAGGCGCAACACCTCCTCCACGGCGGTCGGCGTACCGCCCAGGTCGGCCGCCCACGCGTCGAGCAGGCCGTCGCCGATGTGCTCGGCCAGCACGTAGTTCGGCGGGTGCGCCGTGGTGACCACGGCGCCGAGCAGGAGGCTGTAGCAGTTGGACACCACCTCGCCGGGCGACATGGCCCGGCCGTCGACCTCGCTGGTGATGAGCACGCTGACCAGGTCGTCGCCGAGGGCGCCCCGCCGTTCCTCGCAGACGTCCTGGAAGTAGGCGAACAGTTCCCGGTGCGCGCGGTTCAGCGTCTGTCGCGGGGGCCGGGTGGTGCGGTACTCCGGGTCCTCCGCCGCGATGGCGGTGGTGAGCGTCCGGCCCAGCCAGTCCCAGTCGGCGCGCGGCAGGCCCATCGCCTCGCCGGCGACCGCCACGGGTAGGGCCAGCATCGCCGCCGCGAAGTCGAAGGGCCCACCGTCGGCGAGCGGGGCGAGCGCCTCCCGGACGAGCCCGGTGATGGTGTCCTGTCGCCGTTCGATCGCCTTGATCCCGAGCGCCTTCTGCAGGCGGGCGCGCATCTCGGTGTGCCGGGGCGGGTCGGTGGCGGCGATCTGCCGGCCCCCGGCCGCGTCCTCGGTGCCGAGCAGGTTGAGCAACGTACCCCGCTCGGACGTGAACGTCCGGCAGTCGCGTAGCACCCGGTCGACGTCGGCGTACCGGACCGCCGACCAGAAACCGCTCTTCCCGACCGGGGTCCAGGCGAGTTGCTCCTCCGCGCGCAGGCGGGACCAGACCGAGCGGAACCCGAGGTCCCGGTAGAGTTCCGGTTCGCCCAGGCCGCGGCCCGGACCCATCGGGCAGCCCGCCGCGCCGCCGGCCACACCGAGCGACCGCTGCATGAGTGCTCTCCTCGCGCTCGGGTCAGGAGCCGGGAACGGTCTCGCGCGCGCTGCGGGGGCGCAGGTCCGTCCAGTTCTCCTCGACGTACTCCAGGCAGGCTGCCCGGGTGTCCGGCTCGTGCACGACGCGCCAACCGGCCGGGAGGTCGATGGTCTCCGGCCAGAGCGAGTGCTGGTCCTCGTCGTTGACGAGCACCACGAAGGTTCCCTCGGGATCGTCGAAGGGATTCATGCCGCCTCCTCCTTGACCTGCGCACGCCGGGACGGCTCCCGGGCCGTGATGTGGCTGAAGCTACCGGCCGCCGGGAACGGCCGGGTGTCACGTGAACGTACGACAACTCGCCCCGCGGTCACGGTGCGTCGACCGGGGCGACCAGGATGGCGCCGGTGGGGCAGAGCCGCGCGGCCTCCTCGACGGCTGCCACCTGCGCGGTCACCGGTGTGGTCGGTGCGGAGCGGTCGTGCTCGTCGAGGGCGAAGCTGCCGGGCGCGACCACGCAACACGTCGCCGATCCGACGCACCGCTGCGCGTCGACGGTCACCGTCACCCTGCTCATGGCGTACCTCCTGTCGGGTGGGGAACCTCGCGGACCCGCAGGTCCAGCGGAGCCGAGCGGTAGCCCGCCACGAAGTTCGAGGCGATGTGCCGGACCTCGCCGGCCAGGGCGATGTCGTCGACGGCGGCGAACAGCTCCTCGAACACGATGCGGATCATCCGGCGTGCCAGTGCGGCGCCGAGGCAGTTGTGCGGGCCGCTGCCGAACCCCAGGTGGCTGTTCGAGCGTCGGGTCGGGTCGAACGTGTACGGGTCGGTGAAGACCGTCGCGTCCCGGTTGGCGGAACCGAGCCACACCACCACGGGCGCGCCGGCCGGGAGCGTCCGCCCGCCCAGCTCGGTCTCGGTCGTGGTGTGGCGCAGGAAGTGGTTGGCCGGCGAGGTCCAGCGCACGGCCTCCTCGACCAGCGGGTCCAGCAGCTCCGGCTGCCGTGCCCACTCGCGGTAGCGACCGCTGGCGGCCAGTTCGACGAGCGCCCCGGTGGGGGCGTGCGACCAGGTCGCCGCGCCGACCATGAGGCTGTAGCAGTTGGACACCACGGAACCGGTGTCGCGCCCGCCGCCGGAGTGCATGCTCAGCAGCGCGCTCATCAGGTCGGTGCCGGGTCGGTGCCGGCGCTCCTCGGCCAGGTCCTGGAAGTAGGCGAACAGGGCGCGGTGGGCGCGCTGGAGCGTGGCCTTCGGGCCCTGCGGCAGCGGCCACTCGTCGGGGGCCACGGCCCGCAGGGAGAGTTCGGTCAGCTCCGGCCAGTCCCCCTCGGGCACCCCCATCATCGTGCCGAGGGTCGCCACCGGGAGCCCGGCCAGCGTGCTGGCGAGGTCCGTCGAACCGGTCGCCAGGGCGGGGCCGAGCGCGGCGCGGACCAGCTGCCGGATCATCGCCTCCTGGTCGGCCGCCGAGCGGATGGAGAGCGGACGTTGCAGCGAGCGGCGCATGACGGTGTGCTGCGGCGGGTCGGTGGTGGCGAGCTGTCTGCCGGCGGCCGGGTCCACCTTCCCGAGGACGTTGAGGAAGGTGCCGCGCGACGAGGTGAAGGTCGTGGGGTCGCGCAGTACGCGGTCGACGTCGGCGTGACGGGCGATCGACCAGTAACCCTGCCCGGCCGCCGTGCTGCGCCAGGAGACCGGGTCGGTGAGGCGCAGATGGTGCCAGATGAGGTGGGGTTCGCCCTCGGCGTACAGGTGCGGGTCGGTCAGGTCCGCCGCGAGGTCGGCCGGGGTCGCCCCGGGCGGCTGGAGTCTCACGCCGGCGCCGCCTGCCCGCGGAGGCGGTCGATGGCCTCGGCCAGCTCCGCGATCGTCGGTTGGAGGTAGAGCGTGCGGGCGGGCACCCGCACGCCGACCGCGTCCTCCGTCGCGACCAGCAGGTCGGCGGCGAGCAGCGAGTGGCCGCCGAGTTCGAAGAAGTCGTCGTCCACGCCGATCGGTTCCACGTTCAGGTGCTGGCGCCACATCCGCACGAGCGTGTGCTCCACCTCGGTGCTGGGGGCGCGGTAGTCGCAGGAGAGGTCCTTCTCCGCACGCGGGACGACCTCCGGTGACGGCGCGCTCACGCGATCGCCGCCGGTCGGCGGGCCGGCACGGGGCGCAGCTCCATCGGCAGGCTCGTGATGCCGTTGATGAAGTTCGACCGCAGGTGGGTGACCGGGCCGGCGACCTCGAAGCTCTCCAGCCGCGCGATCATCTCCTCGATCAGCACGCCCAGGACCACCTGCGCGGGCGGGCCGCCGATGCAGCGGTGCGCGCCGACCCCGAAGGCGAGGTGCGGGTTCGGCGACCGGCGCGGGTCGAACTCGTAGGGCCGGGCGAACACGGCGTCGTCGCGGTTGGCCGACGCGACCCAGGCGGCGACGAGTTCGCCCGGCTCGAGGCGGGTCCCGGCGACGTCGACGGGCTTGACCACCCGGCGCAGCAGGTGGTTGGTCGGCGAGGCCCAGCGGAGCCCCTCCTCGACGAGGCCCGCCACCAGGTCCGGGTTCTCCCGCAGGTCCCGCCAGACGTCCGGGCGCTCGGCGAGCGCGAGGACCAGGTGCGACGCGACGTGCGCGGTGGTGGTGACCGCACCCATCGCGAAGCTGTAGCAGTTCAGCAGGACCTCACGGTGGTCCATCGGCCGCCCGCCGAAGTCCAGCTTCAGCAGCACCGAGACGACGTCGTCGCCGGGTGTGGCCTGCTTCTGCCGGATCAGGTCGGAGAAGATCGCGATGAGGCGGTGGTGCGCCTTCTTCAGTGTCTCCGCCGCCGGGCCGTCGGCGTAGTGCGGGTCGTCCGGCGCCACGCCGGCCATCGCCCAGCGCGGCACCTCGTCCCACACCTCGACGGGCAGTCCGATGGTCTCGCCGACCGCCGTCATCGGCAGGTTCAGCATCAGCCGGGCGATGTCGACGACGCCGCCGGCGTCGAACGTCGCGGCCACCAGCCGGCGGACGTTCGCCCGCACCTGGCCCGTGCGCTGCCGCGAGGCGTGGGTCGACATCAGCCGCATGGTCGGCAGCCGGACGTCGGCGTGCCGCGGCTGGTCCATGAGGTTGATCGTGCGGCCGCCGGCGCTGTCCCCGCCGGCCACGGCCAGGATCGTGCCGTGGGCCGAGCTGAAGCTCTTGTCGTCCATCAGCACCGCCGCCACGTCCCGGTAGCGGGTGACCGACCAGAACGGGAAGCCGTCCCCGGTCTCCTGCCGCCAGAGGGGCGCGTCCCGTCGCAGGCGGTGCCAGGCGCCGTGCTGGGCCCCCGAGGCGTACCGGTCGGGATCGCCGAGGTCGATGCCGGAGAGCGGGTCGGCGTGCTCGTCGTCGGGGGGACCTGTCATCCTCATGACCCGCTCCTTCCGGGCGCCGGCTGCCGGCGCGGGGTGCCCCGCACCGGCATCGACACCAGCCCGTTGATCCAGTTCGATTGCAGGTGCACCAGGGGTCCGGTCGACTCGAACCCCGCGAACCGGCCGGTCAGCTCCTCGAAGAGCACCGAGAGCGCCAGGCGCGACACGGGCGCCCCGACGCAGTAGTGCGGGCCACCGCCGAAGCCGAGGTGCTTGTTGGGGCTGCGCGTGATGTCGAAGGTGAACGGGTCGTCGAAGACAGCCTCGTCCCGGTTGGCCGACGCGACCCAGGCCGCGACCCAGTCGCCCTTGGCGATCCGGACGCCGCCGAGTTCGGTGTCGGCGCTCGCCCGGCGTACGAGGTGGTGCGTCGGCGAGGTCCAGCGGATGCCCTCCTCGACGAGGCCGGCCGTCGCACCCGGCGCGGCCAGTCCCGCCCAGATCTCCGGCCGCTCGATGAGCGCCAGCAGCGTGTGGCTCGCCACGTTGGGCGTGGTGGTGTTCGCGCCGAGGATGAAGCTGTAGCAGTTGAGCAGGATGCGCCAGTCGTCGAGCGGGCGGCCCTGACCCGACAGGTTGTCGGTGACGCCGATCAGCACGGAGATCAGGTCGTCGCCCGGGTGGGCGCGGCGGTGGCGGACCAGCTCGCGGAAACAGGCGAACAACTCGTGGTGGGCCAGCCGCAGGGTCTGCGCCGGGGTCCGGCCGAGGGCGTACGCCGGGTCGTCCGGCGCGATGCAGGCGCCAGCCCAGAGCGCGATGTCGTCCCAGTACCGCTCGGGGATGCCCATGAACTCCCCGGCCAGCACCATCGGCAGGCGCCGCATGAGCACCGCGAAGTCGACCTCGCCGTCGGCGCACGGCCGGATCAGCTCGACCACCCGGTCGCGGATCGCCTGCGACCGCTGCTGCACGATCGCGTGACCGAGCGTACGCATGGCCGGCACCCGGATCAGCGCGTGCTCCGGCGGGTCGGTCAGCGTGATCGTCTGGCCGCCGGCCGCGTCGCCCACCCCGACGGAGGCCAGGATCGTGCCCTCCTCCGAGCTGAACGTGCGGTGGTCCTTCACCACGCGCTCACAGTCGGCGTATCGGCTGACGCACCAGAAGCCGGTGCCGCCGCCCTCGGCGTGCCACCACACGGGCGCCTGCACCCGCAGTGTGCGCCACGTCGGGTGCTGGTCGGCGGTGCGGAAGGTCGCCGGATCGTAGAGGTCGATGTCGGCGAGGTCCACGAGCACGTCGGGCGGTACGGCGTCGAGCTGCACGTCGTCAGCCCACCCGGATCGGCAGCAGCTCGGCGTCGACCGCCGCGGCCAGCTCCCGGATGGTGGGGTGGGCGAAGAACTGCCCGGCCTCCAGGTGGATGCCGGCGCGGCGTAGCTGCTCCAGCATGGACACGCTGCGCAGCGAGTCGCCGCCGAGCAGGAAGAAGTCGTCGTCGACCCCGACCACGTCGAGTTCGAGCACGTCGACCCAGGCGGCGGCGAGGATCTGTTCGGTCTCGGTCGTCGGCGGCGCCAGCGGGGGGAGGAAGGTGAGTTCCGCGCGGGCCAGGAAGGGGTTCGGCAGCAGCCCTCGGTCCGGTTTGCCGTTGGGGTCCAGCGGCAGGCTGTCGAGGACGACGAAGGTGGCCGGGACCATGTGGCCGGGCAGCCGTTCGTCGAGCCAGTCGCGGATGGCGGCGACGGTGAGCACCCGCCCGGGTGCGGGCACGACGTAGGCGACGAGCCGCTTGTCGTGGCCGGCCTCGCCGAGCGCCAGCACGGCCGCGCCGCCGACGTGCGGGTGGCCGAGCAGCGTGCTCTCGATCTCGCCCAGCTCGATGCGGAAGCCCCGGACCTTGACCTGCCGGTCGACGCGGCCACGGAAGTCCACGCTGCCGTCGGGGGCGAGGCAGCCCAGGTCGCCGGTGCGGTACATCCGCCGGCCCGGCGCGGCGCTGAACGGGTCGGCCACGAACCGTTCGGCCGTCAGCGTGGCCCGCCGGTGGTAGCCGCGGGCGACGCCGTGACCGCCCACGTAGATCTCGCCGACCTGCCCGGCCGGCAACGGGCGCAGGTCGGGACCGAGGACGTACAGCGCCATGCCGGTCAGCGCGGTGCCGATCGGCACCGGGGGCAGCTTCGCCGCGCCGTCGTCCACCGGGGGTGTGATCCGGTGCAGGGAGGCGAAGACGGTCGTCTCGGTCGGCCCGTACGCGGCGTGGACCCGGCAGCGCGTCCCCGCCGCGGCCCGCACGTACGCCGGCGACAGCACGTCACCACCGGTGAGCAGGCAGCCCACCGAGTCGAGCGCGGCCAGGTCGTGCTGCGCCAGCAGGTGGAACAGGCCGGTGGTCAGGAACAGCCAGTCCGGCGACCAGTGGCGCAGTTCGCCGCCCAGCTGGGCGATGGTGACCTGCGGGTCGAGCACGACCACCCGGGCGCCCCGGCACAGCGCGCCCCAGATCTCGAAGATCGAGGCGTCGAACGCGGCGGGCGCGAGGTGCGCGACCGTCTGGCCGGGCAGCACCGCGATACGCGGGTCGTCCCCGATCAGGCGGAGCACGCTGGCGTGGTCGACGACGACGCCCTTCGGCGTACCGGTCGAGCCGGACGTGTAGACGACGTACGCCGCGTTCGCCGCCCCGGCCTCGGCCGGCGGGGCGGTCCGTTCGTGGCCCGCGGCGGCCTCCGCCTCGTCGAGGGTGACGACGTCGACCGGTTGGCCGTCCAGGCCGGCGCGCCCCGCCTCGTCGGTGAGCACCAGCCGCACCCCGGCGTCGTCGAGGATGAACGCGCGCCGTTGCCGGGGATAGGCCGGGTCGAGCGGCACGTAGGTCCCGCCGGCCCGCAGGACGCCGAGGAACGCCACGATCATCGCCGCGCCCCGCGGCAGGGCCACTGCGACGCGGGTCTCGACGCCGACCCCGCGCTCGCGCAGGACGGCGGCCAGCCGTTCGGCGCGGGCGTCGAGTTCGCCGTAGCTCAGGGTCGTCGTGCCGGTGGCGATGGCCGGCGCCTCGGGTTGGCTCCGGCTCCATTGCCGGACCAGGGCGTGGATGGTGTCCTGCCGCATCGACCGGACCGCGCTCTCAGACAAACCGATCACCGCCTACTCGCATCGTCAGGTCGCTCGGTACCCCGGTCCGTTCCTCGCCCGTGGCGGACAACCATCGGCGCATCGCGTCGCGCAGCACGTCGGGACAGTGCAGGAAATCGAGGTGTTCGCCGTCGAGCAGCTCGAAGGTCACGTCGGCGCACTCGTCCCAGCCGGGGGTCACCCGCTCGGGCGGCACCACGTCGTCGCGGCTCCACGCGACGACGGTGACCGGGCAGGGCACGCGACGCCCGGGTGCGAACCGGTAGCCGCGCTGCACCTCCAGGTCGGTGCGGAGCACGGCGGCGGCCAGTTCGGCGAAGTCCCGTCGCATGGGTGCGCCGGCCCGGCCGAAGAGGGCCATCGTCTCGGCCACCAGGTCGACGCCGTCGAGGTCGACGAAGTTCAGCGGCCCGTACAGGCCGCGTTGGGGGGCGCCCCAGGACGACGCGATCAGCCGGACGGGCAGCCGCAGGCCGCGCCGCTCGATCTCGGCGATGGTGTCCAGGGCGTACGGGATCGCGCCGCAGTGCCCCGCGAAGTAGTAGTCCCGGTCGAGGTGCGGGGTCAACGCGTCGACCAGGTCGGCGGCCCAGCGGGCGTGGCTGCGGTGTGGCTGCTCGCGCGTCCGGTTCTCCCGGCCGGGCGGTTGCAGGCCGCAGACCTGGACGTCGTCGATCCTCCTCGGCCACTGCCGGTAGGAGGAGGCGCCGACGCCGGCGTACGGGAAACAGAAGACGATCCGACCGTCCGGCGCGGGTGGCGGTACGAACCAGCGGATGGCCGAGGGGTTGTCGCCACTAGTCATGACCGTCCCTTGGAAGACGAGTGCGGCTGGGCCGAATCTATGGGCGGGCGGCGCGGACGTCCTGTCACCGGAACCGGGGGCCGACCATCCATGTCCTGGTCAGGGCTTCCGCGCGCCCGCGGGCGCCCTGCCGGCGACGCCCGCGCGCAGCAGGTCCAGCAGCTCGGTGGGACCCTCGGTGAAGCGGTGGTGGTCGCCCGGGAGCAGCACGGAGGTGGTGTCGCCGCAGACGCTCCAGCCGGCCATCGTCGGGGCCGGGATGTCGACGTCGTCGCTCCAACCGATCACCGTGATCGGGCCCGGCAGGCGCGGCGGGTCGGGCAGCACGTAACGCTTGTTGGCGTCCACGTCGGCGCGCATCACCTCCAGGTGCAGCTCGATCAGCTCCGGGTCCGGCACCCCACCCATCGCGGTGACCAGCCTGGACAGCTCGGCGCCGAGGGCGGCGTCGTCCATCGTGAGGAACCGGCCGCCGGGGCCGTCCTGCGGCGCGATCTGCGAGGAGACGTACAGGTTCGTGGGGTGCGGCAGCCCGGAGCGCACCAGCTCGGCGGACACCTCGTAGGCGGCCAGCGCGGAAGCGCAGTGGCCGAAGAAGGCGAACGGCACGTCGAGGTGGGGCGCGAGCCCGCGGGCCAGCTCGCGGGCCAACGCCTGGTACGTCCCGAAGTGCGGCTCGGCGAAGCGTCTCTCGTGCCCGGGCAGCTCAATCGGCAGGAACTCGACCCCGTCGATGCGGCGGGGCCAGCGCCGGTACATGCTGGCACCGCACCCGGAGTACGGGATCAGGAAGATCCGGCCGGTGGCCGTGGCCGACGGCGGATGGGGCAACCACGGGTTGCGTCGTTGGGCTTTGCCGGGCATGCCTGGCCCTTCGGGAGAGATCAGCCGCGGCCGAGACCGCTCCTTGCGGCAAGGTAGCGAAGGCGGCGTCGTGCCTGCTGTCACATGAACTCAGGACGCTTGCCGCTGCGGGGGGCCACCTACCGTTGGCGCGAGTGGGTCGACCGACGGGATGGGCAGGCGACATGGACATCACCACCGCCCGGCTCGAGGCGTGGATGCGCGACTACTACCACGAGGTCGACCACGACATCGGCAGCAGCGGCGTACGGGACCTCACGATGGCCGAGTTCCGGGGGCTGTGCGGGTTCGACCTCGCCGAGCTGGATCCGATGATCTTCCACGACAGCGAGAGCTTCGGCGGCGCCCGGCTGCGTGCCGCGCTCGCGGACCGCTGGACCGGCGGGGACGTCGACCGCATCATGGTCACGCACGGTTCCAGCGAGGCGATCTACCTGGTGATGCACCTGGCCGTGGAGCCGGGCGACGAGATCGTCGTGGTCGACCCGGCCTACCAGCAGTTGCACGACATCGCCGCCTGGCGGGGCTGCCGGGTCACCCGGTGGCCCCTGGACGCGAGCAACGGGTTCGCCGTGGACCTCGACCGGCTGCGCGAGCTGGCGGCCTCCCGACCGCGGATGATCGTGGTCAATTTCCCGCACAACCCCACCGGCGTGTCGATCACCCCCGCCGAGCAGCGGGAACTCGTCGAGATCGCCGCGGAGGCGGGCGCCTGGCTGGTCTGGGACCACGCGTTCGGTGAGCTGACCCACGGCGCCGAGCCGCTGCCGCTGCCCACCTGGTACGACAGGAGCATCGCGTTCGGCACCTTTTCCAAGAGCTACGGGCTCGCCGGCCTGCGGGTGGGCTGGTGCATGGCGCCGCCCGAGTTGCAGGCACGGATGGCCCTGCTGCGCGACTACATCGCTCTCTACGTGTCGCCCGTGCTCGAGTTCTTCGCCGAGCAGGCGGTACGGCACGCCGACCGGATCGTGGCGTTGCAACGCGAGCACGCGGCCGGCAACCTGCGGCTGCTGCGGCAGTGGGCCGACAGCGCGCCCGAGCTGGTGCGGTTCGCGCAGCCGGCCGGCGGGGTGACCGCGTTCGTCGAGTTCCCGGGCCAGCCGGACGTGGTCGGGATGTGCCGGCGTCTCGCCGAGGAGCACCGCGTCCTGCTCGTGCCGGGCTACTGCTTCGGCGACGCCTACGCGAGTCATGCCCGCCTCGGCTACGGCGGCACTACCGCCGAGCTGACGGCCGGGCTGTCCCGGCTGGAGCACCTGCTGCGCGAGGAACGACAGCCGCGGCGGTGACCGCCGGCGGGACGCCCGCAACGCGACCGCGCGTGGGGGCGTCCCACCGGCGTCGGTCGGAAGGACACAAGGCCAGGCAGCACGAGGTCGAGCGGCGCCCGTGTGGCGGCGGTCGGTCGACGGGTGTCGCGCGGCAGGTGCCGGGAACAGCACCTGCCGCGCGACGCGTCGTCGTGGAACCGTCAGGCGGCCGGGGACAGCTCGCGGTACGCCGCCGCGAGCGTGCGGGCGGCGGCCTCGACCGTCGCGTACGGCCGGGCCAGCGAGATGCGGATGAACCGCAGGCCGCTCTGCGGATCGGCCCAGTGGAACGGCGCGCACGGGAGCACGTGGACGCCGCGTGCGAGCAGCTCCTTGTAGAGCAGCGAGGAGTCGGGACCGTCCTCGGGCAGGGCCACCCGCGCCACGCTGATCTGCGAGTGCGGGTCGGCCAGGCGCAGCCCGACGGTGTCGAGTGCGGCACGCACCACCGCCCGGTTACGTTCCACCAGCGCGCTGGCCCGTTCCCGGCCCCCGTCGACCCAGTCGAGCGCGAGCGCCTCGACGAGCTGGAGGACCACCGGCGAGGCGGCCAGCAGGGACTCGGAGAAGGCCCGCTCGATCGGCAACCGGGTCCGCTCGCTGTACGCCAGCAGGCCGATCTTCAGCTCGTGCGTCGGCCACAGCTTCCCGGTGTCCTCGATCGTGATCCAGTCCGTCCCGGCGGCGTCGAGGACGGCGTACGTGTCGTACTGCGCGTCCGGCACCTGGCCCCGGAAGCTGGCGTCGATGATGACGATCTGCCCGTGCCGGGTGGCGTGCTCGGCCAGCGAGCGCAGGTGTCCCTCCGGCGTCACCAGCCCGGTCGGATTGTTCGGGTGGGTGATGACGATCGCGCCGACCGGCGGGCCCGGCCAGTCCTGCGCCAGCAGGGCCTCCTCCGACAGCGGCACCAGCTTCAGGCCGCGGGTGACGAAGAGGTCGGCGATGTTGTCGAACGTCGGGTGCAGGACGGCCACCGTGGTGCCGACCGGCAACGCCCGGGCCACGATGTCGGTGGCCAGCGTCGAGGAGTAGCAGCTCAGGATGCGTCCCGTGCCGATCGGCGCGGTGTGCTGCCCGATGGCGCGCAGGAACGCGGTGTGTGCCGCGAGTTCGATGCTGGGGAAGGGGCGCCTGGTCGCCTCGACGAACATCTCGGGGATCCTCGCCACCACGGCGCTCTGCTGCGGGGTGAGGTCCAGCCGGGCGTGCCCGTCGGTCAGGTTGAGCCCGCCCTCGACGTCGGTGAGGGCATCGACTTCCATGGTGGTCAGGTTGGCAAGCTCGCTCATGTCGTCCGCCTACGTCGTCAAACCGGTGGCGCGCTCGCGCGGCGATCTGGGAACAGCACTGGTCGGTGCCACACTATGGCGCTCCCGCCCCGGCCTACCTGTCCCCTCTAACGGGGACCGAAAGCCTGTTCACCGGCTCCTAGACTGCGCATGGCGGGCCGGCTGAGCCGGACGTCAGCTCGTGTGCAGGGGAGAGAAAACGTGATCCATCACCTGGCGCTGACGCCGGAGGACAACGCCGGGATCGGCCCTCTGCTGACCGATCTCGCCAAGGAACATGCCTCGATCGAGGACCCCCGCCTGATCCGGCGGGCGCCGGTGCTGGCCCGGTCGCTGCCGCCGCGGCTACTGGAGTTCCTCGAGGAGTACCGCCTCGGCGAGCCGTCGGCGCTGTGCCGCGTCTCCGGGCTCGCCGTCGACGAGGCGGCGCTCGGACCGACGCCGCCGCACTGGCGGGACAGCCAGCACGACTCGCCGGCGTTCCACCAGGAGATCTTCTTCCTGCTCTGCGCTTCGGTGCTCGGCGACGTCTTCGGCTGGGCGACCCAGCAGGACGGCCGGCTCATGCACGACGTCCTGCCGATCCGGGGGCACGAGCACTACGAGCTCGGCTCGAACAGCCTGCAACACCTGTCCTGGCACACCGAGGACGCGTTCCACCCGTGCCGGGGCGACTATGTGGCACTGATGTGCCTGAAGAACCCCGACCAGGTGGCGACGACGGTCTGCGACGCGGCCGACCTCGACTGGTCCGTCCTGGACGTCGAGGCGCTGTTCGAGCCGGTGTTCACCCAGATGCCGGACAACTCGCACCGGCCGGAGAACGCCTCGGAGTCGACCGGCGACCCGACCGTCGACCGGCTGCGCGCCCGCAGCTTCGCGCTGATCCAGTCGTGGAACGACGACCCGGTCAGGCGGCCGGTGCTCTTCGGCGACAGGACCTCGCCCTACCTGGCGCTCGACCCGTACCACATGAAGATGGACGGCTGGCCGGAGCGCTCGCTGAAGGCGTTCGCGGGCCTGTGCGACCAGATCGAGGCGAAGATGAAGGACGTCAGCCTGGAACCGGGCGACTGCGTCTTCATCGACAACTTCCGGGCGGTGCACGGCCGCCGGTCGTTCCGCGCCCGCTACGACGGCAGCGACCGCTGGCTCAAGCGGCTGAACGTCACCCGGAACCTGCGGGGGTCACGCGCGTGGCGCCCGGCGCCGGACAACCGGATCATCTACTGAGTCGAGCGCCCACCGGCGCGGCCCAACCGCTCGGCGAGGGCGGCGATCGCCGCGCGGTCGGCGTTGCTGACGCTGACCCGTAGCGTGCCCCGGTCGGCCGGCTCGAACGCCGTGCCCGGCAGCAGCAGCAGGCGCTGCTCGACCACGAGGTCGCGCACGACGTCCTCCGTGGGCCGCGCGAACGGGTGCCGCAGCCAGGCGAAGAACCCGCCGACGGAGAGCAGTTCGAAGCCGCCGGGCCGGTCGGCCATGGCCTCGGCCAGCCAGCGGCGCTGCTGGGCGAGTTCGCCCGCCCGGGCGGTACGCCAGGCGTCGGCGCGGGTCAGACCCGCCCAGGCCGCCTCCTGCCCGATGCGCGGCGCGCAGACCGCGACGCAGTCGAGCAGCTTGCACACCTGGCGGTTGAACTCGGGCGAGGCGACGAGCGCGCCGACGCGGTAGCCGGGGATCGCGAGGCTCTTCGAGAACGAGTGCAGGCTCACCACCGTCCCCTGCCACGCGGGGTCGGCGAAGAGGTCGTGGGCCGGCCCGGTGGTGTCGCGGAACGACCGGTACGTCTCGTCGAGCAGCAGCGCGACGTCGTGGCGGCGGGCGACCTCGGCGAACGCGGCGATGCCGGCCGGGTCGACGGTCACGCCGGTGGGGTTGCCCGGCGTCACAAGCGTGATGGCGCGCGTCCGGGCGGTCACGAGCGCGGCGGCGTCCTCGGCGCGCGGCACCAGGCCGGGTCCGGGTTCGAGGTAGACCGGGACGATGCCGTTGGCCCGCAGCCACATGTCGTGGTCGAAGTAGTACGGCAACCCGACGATCACCTCGTCGCCCGGGCCGGCGACGGCTGAGACGGCGAGGGCGAACGCCTGGTTGCAGCCCGCCGTCACCACCACGTTCGCCGGCCCGAGGGTGCCGGCGTAATCCCGGGAGAGTTCCGCCGCGAAGGCCTCGCGCAGTTTCGGCAGGCCGGGCACGTCGGTGTACGTGCCGCCGAGCGCGTCCCGGGCGACCCGTGCGACGTGCGCGACGACCTCCGGCGCGGCCGGGTACCGGGGGGCGGCCTGCGCCAGGTCGAGCAGGCCGCCGCCGTCGGGCAGCAGGTCGAGCAGGTCGTAGGCGGTGCTGATCGGCGAGTCGGTCGTCGCGACCACCCGGTCGTTGAGGCGCACGTGGTCCCTACTCCCGCGCGGCCGGCTTCTCGTAGGGGAAGACCGCCGCCGGCGGGTCCTCGCCGACGAGGCCGTCGACCGACTCGCGGATGAGGTCCGCGTGCCCGTTGTGCCGCGCGTACTCCTCGACGATGTCGGTCAGCAGCCGCCGCAGGCTCAACGCGTCTTCGGGGTCGTCGCCGTGGCCGTAGACGGTGCGGGCGTCGAGCCCCTTCTCGGCCAGGGCCTCGGCCACGCTCTCGCGCGAGCGCAGGACGGCCTGGTGCCACAGCGCGTAGAGCGTCCCGGCGGAGTCGTCGGCGGCCGAGGACCACGGGTGGTCCGGGGTCCGTTCCCAGTCGACGGTGTCCCACGGGGCGGGCAGGTCCTTGCCGCGCAGCATGGTGCCGAACTTGTAGTCCTCGACGAAGGCCAGGTGCTTGAGGAGGCCGCCCAGCGTCACGGCCGACGCGCCGACGACCGCCCGCAGGCCCGCGTCGTCCAGGCCGGCGCACTTCCAGGCGAAGGTCGCACGCTGCCGTTCGAGCGCGCCGAGGAGCGTGGTCACCTCGTCCGCGGCCGGGGGCGGGCCGGGTACCGCCTGATCGGTCGTGTCCGTCATGCGTGGATGCCTCTCACTTCGATGCGGAGTCCGACGGACCCTGGTCGGCGGGAGCCCGCCGCTTGCCGTCGCCGGGGGATCCGCCGCACGGCACGCCCGGCGGGATCACGCGGCGCAGCGGCAACGGCAGCTTGCCGTGGATCGCCAGGCCCATCCCCTTCAGGCTGCGCCGCCGGGCCTTGATCTTCTCGGTGCTGGTCCGCTCGCCGAGCGTCCTGATGACGATGTCGGACAGCTCGGCCACCGTCGCGTTGGCGAACATGTCCTGCAACGACAGGTTGATGTCGAACTCGTCGAAGATGCGGCTGGTCAGCACGGTCGCCTGGAGCGACGACCCGCCGAGTGCGAAGAAGCTGTCGTGGATGCCCACCCGGTCGACGCCCAGGACCTGCCGGAACCAGCCGGCCAGCTTGATCTCCATGGGCTTGCTCGGCTCGACGTGCCCGAGGACCGGTGCGGTCTGCGGGTCCGGGTCGGGCAGGGCCGCCAGGTCGTACTCGCCGGCCGGGGTCAGCGGGAACTCGTCGAGCACCACGAAGTGTCGCGGCACCATGTCCCGGGGAAGCTGGCTGAGCAGTTGCTGACGGAGCCGGCCGGTGCCGAGCGACGGGTCGGGGCCGGTGACGTAGCCGACGGCCACCGGCACGCCGTCCGGGCCGGCCCGGTCGACGACGAGCGCGTCGCGGACCTCCGGGATGTCACGAAGCGCGGCGACGGTCTCCACGGGATCCGGGGCCGCGCCGCGGCCCTCGTCGGCACGGCTCACCATGTCATCCTCGATTCTCTCGTGAGCGATCGCTCGCCTTGCCTACGAACTCCAGCGTGCCGTCGGGCCACCGGCGACCCAGGTCCCCGGTGCGGTCCCCGTCGTGGCAGATCTCGGCCACCTCCCCGACCGCCGCCGGCTGCCCGCCGGGGTGGCGCAGCACGACCGGCCGGCCGGGCAGCTCGACGCCGAGCGGCACCCGCAGCGGCGCGGTCTCCGGCCGCCAGTGCGGCGGCAGGAGACAGGCGGTGGCCGGCCGCCCGTCGGGCATGGTGCGGTAGGTGGCCACCACCTGGCAACCCGGCGAGATCGCCCGGATCGCCGCCACGTCGTGGCCGGTCAGGCTCCCGGTGTTCTCGACGAACACGTGGCGGATGGCCGGCAGCTCGCCCCGCGCGGCGATGGCGCGCAGCAGCGGCGGCCCGGCGTGCAGCACGCTGACCCGTTCGATCCGCAGCCAGGCCGCGATCGCCTCGACGTCGGCGGTCTGCGAGCGGTCCGCCAGCACCAGCCGCCCGCCGGCGTGCAGCGCGGCCGACAGCGCCGCCATCGTGTGACCCGGCAGGGCGGACAGCACGGCGAACCGGTCGGCGGGGCCGAAACCGAACCGCTCGACAGCCCAGTCGGTGCCCGGCCGCTGCGGCGGGGCGGCGGTCACCCCGCTGGGCCGGGCGACCAGCTCGCGCACGTCGGCCTGCTCGGGGTCCAGGACCGTCGCCGCCGCGCCCGGGTCGGAACCCGGCTCGATGACCGTCAGCGGACGCCCGGCGCCCCGCACGCCCAGCACGGCCGCCACGAATCCCGCGCTGGGACGGCGGACGACGGCCACGGGACCGGCGGGCCGCCCGGCGAGCAGCTCGGTGATCCGCTCGGCCGGGCCGGCGAGCCGGCGGTACGTCCACGAACCGCTGCCGTCGGAGACCGCCACCGCGTCCGCGTGCGCGGCACGCCACGCGAGGGCCCGCTGCGGCGCGGCGTCCGGCGCGGGCGCGGCCGGTGCGGTGCTCACCGCCCCGTCCAGCACGTAGTCGAGGAGACCACGGCGGGGGTCGGCGACGGCGGCGGCGAGGAAGCCGCCGAAGTGCCCGGCGAGTGCGCGCATCAGGTCGGCGGGGAATCGGGTGGCGTCGTACTCGAGGGTGTAGGTCAGCTCGCCCTCGACCTCGTTCGTGGTGAGCACGAGGTCGAAGCTCGGCGGCAGCGAGGGCGCCTCCACCTCGTCGACGACGATGTCGCCGAAGCGCCGGATCGGTGGCACGTCGACCACGTTCAGCATGACCTGGAACAGCGGGGTGCGGCGCGGGTCGCGCGTCACCTTCAGCCGCTTCATGATGACGTCCAGCGGCGCGTCGGCGTGTGCGTAACCGCCCAGCGCCACGTCGCGTACGCGCCGGAGCAGCTCGGCGAAGGTCGGCTCGCCCGAGAGGTCCACCCGCATCGGCAGGGTGTTGATGAACGAGCCGATCAGGCTCTCCGTGCCGGACTCGGTGCGGCTGCTGAACGACACCCCGACCACCACGTCGCGCTGGCCGGCCCAGCGGCCCAGGACGGTGGTCAGCGTCGACAGCACCACCATGAACGGCGTCACGTCCCGGGTGCGGCACAGCTCGTGCAGCGCGGCGGTGTCCTTCGCGGACAGCCGGTCGGTGACCCGGGCGCCGCGTGCCTGCTCGGCGGGGGTGTGCTGGATGGTCGGCATGGTGAGTGCACGCGGCGCACCGGCGAGGTGGTCGCGCCAGTAGTCGACCTGCCGGTCCAGCTCCTCGCCGGCCAGCCGCTCGCGCTGCCAGACCGCGTAGTCGAGGTACTGCACGGGCAGCTCGGGCAGGCCGCTCGCCGCCAGGTCGCCGCCGGCCTGGTAGAGCATGCCGAGCTCGCGGACGAACAGGCCGACCGACACCACGTCCGCGACGATGTGGTGCGAGATCATGCTGATCAGGTGGTCGGTCTCGCCGAGCCGCACCACCAGGCACCGGATGAGCGGGCCGGCGGCGAGGTCGAAGGTCCAGCTCACCTCGTCGCCGGTGAGGCGTCGCGCGACGGCCTCGCGGTCGTCGACGGCGCTGAGGTCCTCGACCCGCAGGCGCCACTCCTCGTCGATCTCGTCCACCACCTGGATCGGGCGGCCGTCGACGGTCGGGAACCGCGAGCGCAGCGACTCGTGGCGGGCCAGGATCGTCCGGACGCACCGCTCGACCAGGCCGAGGTCGAGCGGGCCGCGCAGCCGCTGCTGCCAGCCGACGTTGTAGGCCGGTCCGTGCACGAACTGGTCCTCGAGCCAGAGTCGTTCCTGGTCGAACGAGAGCACCGGCGCGGCGTCGGTGCCGCGCCGGCCGATGACCCGGGGCTGCTCGGCGACCGTGACCGTACCGGCCAGGGCCGCGATCGTACGGTGCTCGAAGATGTCCAGCGGGGAGAGGCCGATGCCCTCCTCCTGCGCCCGCGAGACGGCCATGATGGCCAGGATCGAGTCGCCGCCGAGCTCGAAGAAGTCGTCGTTGACCCCGACCGAGTCGACGCCGAGCACGGCCGCGACGATCTCCGCGAGCCGCCGCTGCAACGGTGACTGCGGCTCGACCAGTTCCTCGGCCAGGTTGGGCCGCTCACCGCCGGGCTGCGGCAGCCGCGTCACGTCGATCTTGCCGTTGGCGGTCAGCGGGATCTCGGCGACCGGCACGAACGCGGCCGGCACCAGGTACGGCGGCAGCTCACGGGCGAGGAAGCGGCGCAGGTCCGTGATGTTCGGCGCGTCGCCGTCGCGGGTGACCACGTGCGCCACCAGCCGCCGGTCGTCCGGGGCCGGCTCGTGGACCGTCACCACGGCCTGCGCGATCTGCGGGTGCCGGCAGATCGCCGACTCGATCTCGGCGGGCTCCACCCGGTAGCCGCGGATCTTGATCTGGGTGTCCACCCGGGACAGGAACTCGAGGTTGCCGTCGGCGCGCACGCGGACGAGGTCGCCGGTGCGGTAGACGCGTTCACCGGGCCGGTCGGGGTCGGGCGAGGCGACGAAGCGCTCGGCGGTCAGGCCGGGCCGGCGCAGGTAGCCGCGGCCCACGCTGATCCCGCCGATGTACAGCTCGCCGACGCCGCCCGCCGGCACCGGCCGCAGCTCGGGGTCGAGGATGTGCAGCTCGGCCGAGGGTAGGGCGGTGCCGATCGGCAGGTGCCGCAGGTCGGCCTCCGGCGCGTTGGCCGGCAGCCGGAAGAACGTCGAGCTGACCGTCGTCTCGGTGATGCCGTAGACGTGCATCAGCGGGACGCCGAACTTCTGCCAGGTCGCCAGGCGCTCGGGCAGCACCCGCTCGGCGCCGACGATCACCAGGCGCAGCGAGCCGAGCCGGCCGACGCCGACACCACGGTCGAGTTCGCGTACCCACTCGTGCCAGTACGCCGCCGGCAGCTCCATCACGCTGATCCGGTCCTGCTCGGTCAGCGCCACGAGGTCCAGCGCGGCGCCGGCCATCCGCTCGGGTGGCAGGACGACGGCGCCGCCGGCGTACCAGATGGGGAAGAGTTCCTCGATGATGACGTCGAAGCCGGGGGAGGCGAACTGGAGGAACCGGTCCCCGGCGCCGAGCTGGAGGTGCTCGGCCACCTCGCGGGCGAACGTGACCAGCGAGTCGTGCTGGATCACCACGCCCTTGGGGCGGCCGGTCGAGCCCGAGGTGTAGATGACGTACGCGGCCGAGTCGGGCCGGGGCGCGTCGGCCGGGTCGTGCTCGGGGCCGCCGTCGAGCCGGTCGGGGCCGTCCAGCAGCACGGTCTTGCGGCCGTCCGTGACGCCGGTGAGCGTGTCGGGGGCGCCGGTCGCCACCAGCACCGGCGCCTCGGCGTCGTCGAGCAGGTAGGCGATCCGGTCGGCCGGGTAGGCCGGGTCGATCGGCAGGAACGCGCCGCCGGCCTTGAGGACGCCGAGCACGGCGACGGCGAGCGCGGGGGAGCGTTCGACGAGCACGCCCACTGGCGTCTCCGGCCCGACGCCGAGGCCGCGCAGGTGGTGGGCGAGCCGGTTGGCCTCCCGGTTGAGCTGGTCGTAGCTCATGGCGACGCGGTCGCGGACCACGGCGGGGGCGTCCGGGAAGCGGGCGGCCTGCCGCTCGAACAGCTCGACGACGCCGGTGGCCGTGGCCGCGCCGCGCACGGCCGGCGGCCGGGCGGGCGTGGCGCCGAGCAGCCGCACGTCGCCGATGCGCCGGTCCGGGTCGGCGACGAACTGCGCCAGGACGTGCGGGACCTGGGCGGCCAGCCGCTCGACGGTGCCGCGGTCGAACAGTTCGGTGCTGTAGTGCCAGTCGAAGTGCAGCGCGTCCGGCGCAGCCTGCACGACCAGGATGAGGTCGATGGTGATCGGCCCCGGATCCATCGGCACGTGACCGATCCGCAGCTCCGGCAGCTCCAGGGCGCGGTCCGGGTGCAGCATCGCGCCGGGCGTCGAGAGCACGTTGATCAGCATCTGGATGAGCGGCGTCTGGGCCGCCTCCGCCGGCGCGAGTTCCTCGATGAGGCGGTCGAACGGCACGCCCTGGTGGTCGAACGCGGTCGACACCACCTCGCGCGCCTGGGTCAGCGCCTCGCGCAGCGTGCGGATCCCGGCCAGCCGCATCCGCAGCGGAAGGGCGTTGGCGAAACAGCCGATGAGCTGCTCGGTCTCGGGCCGCAGCCGGCCACCGACGGCCGAACCGAAGACCAGGTCGTCCTGGTGCGTGTAGCGGTGCAGCAGCACCGAACAGGCAGCCAGCATGACCATCGACAGCGACACGCCCTCGCGTTCGGCGAACCGTTGCAGCGCCTCGGTCTGCTCGCGCCCCATCACGTGCGTGTGGTGGTCGCCGGCGAAGGTGCGGCGGACGGCCGGCGAGCGGTCGGTCGGCAGCGCGAGCCGGGGCGGGATGTCGGCGAGGGTCCGCCGCCAGTGCGCCAGCTCCTCGGCCATCCGCCGCTCGTCGAGCCAGTCGCGTTCCCAGACGGCGAAGTCGCCGTACTGGATCGGCAGCGGCGGCAGGTCGGCGGGCAGGCCGCCGCGCAGGGCCGGGTAGAGGGCCGTCACCTCGCGCAGCAGGATCGCCATGGACCAGGCGTCGGCGGCGGCGTGGTCGAGGGTCACCACCATGACGTACGCGTCTTGCTCGAGCCGCAGCGCGGTGGCCCGCAGCCGATGCACCTGGTTCGCGGGGAAGGTCCTGGTCACCTCGGCGTCGCAGTGCTCGCGGATCGCCGCCTCGCGGCCCTCGGCGTCGAGGTGACCGAGGTCGACGACGGCGATCGGCAGCGGCTCGACCGGCTGGACCACCTGCACCGGCTGCCGGTCGACGATCTCGACCGTCGAGCGCAACGCCTCGTGCCGCTCGGTGACGGCGGTGAGGACCCGGCTGAGCAGGTCGAGGTCGACCCTGCCGTCAAGCCGCAGGGCGGCGGTGACGTTGTTGGAGGGCCGGAACTGTTCGACGGCCCACTCGCGCTGCTGCGCGTAGGAGAGCGGTGTGGGACGGCTCCGGTCGCGGGGTGGGATGCCGTCCGCGCGGGCGGGGCGGCCGTCGGTCAGCCCGGCGACGCGCGACTCGAGTCGCGCCCGCTGCTCGGGGCTGAGTGCCGCGATCCGGCTCTGCAGGTCGCTCATGGTGGCAACTCCGTCCCCGACGTGAGTGTGACTGTGCGCGTGGGCCCGCCGGTGGCGACGCTATCGACCGGCGGGTGCCGGCTCCTGGCACCGGTTCATGTGACACGACCCGGACCGGCCGGTCGCTCTACCCTCCGGTCAGGCCGTCTCCGCGGAAGGGTGGCGCGATGCCGACAACCGTCATCGATCTGGACGACCTCGACCTGTTCGTCTCAGGCGACCCGTACGCCGCCTGGACGTGGCTGAGGGAGAACGCCCCGGTCTACTGGAACGCCACCTCCGGCGGCGGCGGGTACTGGGCGCTGACCAGGTACGAGGACGTGGTCGAGGTCTACCGGGACCCGTCGAGTTACTCGTCGAGGAACGGCACCGTGCTCGGCGGCTCGTACCGCAGCGCGACCGACACCGCGTCCGGGCAGATGCTCATCTGCTCCGACCCGCCCGAGCACCGGCTGCTTCGCCAGCACGTGCACAAGGCGTTCGGGGCACCGATGATGGAGCGGGCCGGCGGTTTCGTCCGGCGGTACCTGGGTGCGGCGCTGGACCGGCTCGTCGCGGACGGCGGTGGCGACTTCGCCGTCGACATCGCGCCGCTGCTGCCGGCCGGCCTGCTCGCCGCGATGTTCGGCATCGGCCGCGACGACGCGATGCGGCTGCTCGGGCTAACCCGCACCATGATCGGCTACCGCGACGGCGAGTACGTCGGCGCGAACACCAGCTCGATGGCGCTCGTCGCCGCCCAGGTGGAGATCTTCGACCTGCTCGCCGACCTGCTCGACCGGCGCCGGCAGGAACCGGGCGACGACCTGGTCAGCATGCTGGTCGCCGCGCGGACCAACGGGCGCGCGCTGAACGAGAGCCAGATCCTCTACAACGCCCTGAACGTGGCGGTGGGCGGGAACGAGACCACGCCGTTCACCGCGTCGGCGATCGTCGAGACGCTGATCGGCGACCCCGGGCAGGAAAGCCGGCTGCACGCGGACCCGGGCCTGCTGGGCACCGCCGTCGACGAGCTGTTCCGGTGGACCTCCACCAACGCGTACGTCTGCCGCACCACGACCCGGGACGTGACGATCCGCGGCGTGCCGATCCCGGCGGGGGAGACGCTGACGCTCTGGAACGCGTCGGCGAACCGTGACGCCGAGGCGTTCCCGCACGCCGACCGGCTCGATCTGGGCCGCACCCCGAACCACCACGTGGCGTTCGGCGTGGCCAACCACCGGTGCGTCGGCATGTCGGCCGCCCGCCTGGAGATCACCCTGCTGATGGAGGAGCTGCTCGCCCGGGGGCTGCGGTTCCGGCTCGCCGGCCCGGTCGAGCGGCTGGCGTCGAACTTCATGCTCGGCATCAAGCACCTGCCGGTCGAGCTGGCCTGAGGGCCCGTCGGTCGCCTGAGTCGCCGCCGCTGTGCGGCCGGCGGCTCAGGCGGGGGTACGCAGCGGGGCCGCCGAGCCGACCGCGCCCGGGTGCTGCCACGAGCGCGGGTCCATCCGCCGGCCGGTGAACTCGCCGCTCACGGCCCGCGCGTACAGCCGCTGGGTGGCCAGGTCGGGGCCGGTCTGCAACCGGTCGCGCAGGAGCCCGGCGCAGAGGCGGTACCAGCGCTGCGCCTGGTTGAGCTGGCCGAGGTGCGCGTGCACCAGGATCAGGGCCCGGTACGTCTCCTCGTGCAGCGGCTCGGCGTCCAGGACGCGCCGGCACCACCGGATCACGCCGACGTGGTCGCCGCTTGCGATGTCCGTCTCGACCAGGAACGCCAGCGCGCACAGCAGGCGGCTGCGCAGCCACTCCCGTTCGACGCCGGCCCAGTCGTAGCCGACGTCGGGCAGGTAGTCACCCTGGTAGAGGCCCACGGCCTGGCGGTAGAGCCCGGCGGCCTCGGCCCGGTCGCCGCGTAGCTGCGCCACGTGTGCCCGGTCGGCGAGCCGCACGAAGTCCTCGAAGTCGACCACCACCCCGTCGGCCTCGAGCAGGTAGCCCGACTCGCGGGTCAGCAGTCGCAGCCCGGGTTCGACGCCCCACTCGCGCCGGCTCTCCTCGAGGACGTTGCGCAGCATGTGCGCCGCCACCTTGAGGGAGCTGGAGTTCTTCGACCAGGGCGCGTCGGGCCACAACGCCTCGTAGAGGACGCCACGGGGCACGATCCGGCCCGGCCGCAGCAGCAGGAACTGGAGCAGGCTGCGGGACTTGCCGGCCTTCCACCGTTCCACCGGTCGGTCGTGGAAGCAGAGCTCGAAGGCGCCCAACGTGCGGACCGAGATCGCCGATGTTCCATCCACAGTGGCCGCCGTCCCTAGCACCTTCCTCTTCGCAGCTCGAACCTACCGGGACACCGGTGCGGCGGTGATGTCACCGGAAGGAGGGATAGGGCCGCTGGGCTCGCACGTAACCGGAAACCAACCCGGCCGGGCTAGCTTCTGCTTCCGCCGTGACACGCCCCGGGAGGCCGACTCTATGAATCGTCTCGACTGCGTGGTGATCGGCTACAACGAGGGCGACTTCGGCGACTACCAGGCCATGTGTGAGCGGGCGGGCCCAGGCACGCCCGAGTACCAGATCATGCGCTCCGAGCACCTGGTGGTCGACGACCGCGCGATGCCGTGGCTGGACGCCTTCAGCCGGTTACGCAACCGCGGCACCGGCCGCACCGATCGCTACCACGTCGGCGAGGTCTTCAACCTCGCCGCGATCTACCTGACGAGCTACCTGCGCCGCGCCGGCCTGCGGGCCGAGCCGATCTCGCTGTTCAGCGGCGAGCGGGCCCGGCTCGAGGCGCTGTTGGCCGAGCGGCCGGCCGTCGTCGCCATCACCACCACGTTCTACGTCAACATCCTGCCGGTCGGCCCGATCGTCGAGCTGGTCCGGGAGCTGTCGCCGTCGAGCCACATCGTGGTCGGCGGCCCCCTGGTCGACAACCTGCTGCTGTCCGGCCTCACCCCCGCCGTGGAGGACTTCTTCTACGCGATGGGCGCCGACTCCTACATCCAGGAGTCACAGGGCGAGCGCAGCCTGGGCCAGCTCTGCCAGGTGCTCCGCGACGGCGGCGACCTCTCGGCGGTCGACAACCTGATCCACTGCCCGGAGGGGACCTGGACCCGCACCCGGCGCCGGCCGGAGAGCAACGACCTGGACGCGTGCTCCATCGACTGGTCCGGCTTCAGCCTCGACCTCGTCGGCACGACGGCCCAGGTGCGTACGGCGCGTAGCTGCGCCTTCAAGTGCAGCTTCTGCGACTACCCGACGCGCGCCGGGGCACTCACGTCGGCCTCGGTCGACACGGTGCGCGGCGAGTTGCGTGCCCTGGCCGAACTCGGCGTGCGCAACGTGGTCTTCGTGGACGACACGTTCAACGTTCCGCCCAAGCGGTTCAAGGAACTGTGCCGGATGATGATCGAGGAGGACCTCGGCCTGTCGTGGTACTCCTACTTCCGCTGCTCGAACGCGCGCGACGAGGAGTCGTTCGACCTGGCGGCGCGCAGCGGATGCGCCGGCGTCTTCCTCGGCATCGAGTCCGGTGACAGCGACGTGCTGGCCAACATGCACAAGCTCGCGCAGGACAGCCAGTACCGCAGCGGGATCGCCCGGCTCAAGGAGCGCGGCATCACCACGTTCGCCTCGATGATCGTCGGTTTCCCCGGCGAGACCGAGAAGACGGTGAGCAACACCGTCGACTTCCTCAACGAGACGGCACCCGACCTGTGGCGCGCGCAGGCGTGGTGGGCCAACCCCCGCTCGCCGGTCTACCAGCAGAAGGAACTGCTCGGCATCGAGGGCGAGGGGTACACCTGGTCGCACTTCAGCATGTCGTCGAGGGAGGCCGCCGCCCTGACCGACGAGATGTTCGAGCGCGTGACGGAGTCGGTGTGGCTGCCGCTCTACGACTTCGACTTCTGGTCGCTGCCCTACCTGGAGGGCAAGGGGGTGTCCGTGCCCGAGCTGATGCGCCTGCTGCGCACCACCCAGCAGATCATCGGCACCCGCAACAGCGGCACGGACCCGGCCGGCCTGGCGGCGCTGGAGCGGCGCTTCGGCGCCGAGATCGCCGAGCTGGACGTCGCGCCGGCCCGGTTCAGCTTCTGACGGCGGAGGACAGCACACGATGACGGTGATCGCAGCCGCGCAGCCAGTGCCGGCCGTGGCCTCGGTGGCCGACGCGTTCGAGCGGGTCGCCGCGGCGTACCCGGACCGGCCGGCGCTCGTCTGCGACGGGCTCGTGCTCAGCTACCGCGAGCTGGAGGAGCGCACCGCCGCGATCGCCGCCGGGCTGGCGGGTCGCGGCGCCGGCCCGGAGACGATCGTCGGCCTGCTGCTGCCGCGCGGGGTCGACCTGGTCGCCGGCCTGCTCGGCACCCTGCGCGCGGGCGCCGCGTACCTGCCGCTCGATCCGGCGCTGCCGGCGGACCGGCTGGCCTGGATGTGCGAGCAGGCCGCCCCGGTGCTGCTGCTCTCCGACGCCGCCAACCGCCGCCGCCTGGAGCCCGCCCGCGCCCGCCGCGTCCTGACCGTCGACACCTGCGCGCGTACGGCGCGGCCCGGCCTGCGGCGCGCGGAGATCCGGCCGGGCCAGTCCGCGTACGCGATCTTCACCTCCGGGTCGACGGGTGAGCCCAAGGCCGTCCAGGTCACGCACGCCTCGCTCGTCGCGCTGCTGGCCGGGCTGGAGCGGGTGGCCGCCCCGGTGCCGGCGCGGGTCGGCTGGAACGCCAGCCCCTCGTTCGACGCCTCCGTGCAGCAGTGGCTGCGACTGTGCCGCGGCGACACGCTGGTCCTCGTCGGCGAGAAGGTCCGCGTCGACCCGCAGGCCCTGGCCGCGCTCGTCGCGTCCGAGCACCTGGACGAGCTGGACATCACCCCGTCGCACCTGGTGGCGCTGCTGGACCACCTGCCCGAGCGCGCCGGCCGGCCGCTACGGCTGCTGATCGGCGGCGAGGCCATCGCGCCCGGGCTGTGGAGCCGCCTCGTCCGGCTGCGCGACGAGGGCACGCTGGAGCCGTTCAACCTGTACGGCCCGACGGAGTGCACCGTCGACACGACGTACACCCCGGTCGACTCCGGCGGCCCGCACCTCGGCGGCCCGCTGCCCGGCGCCCGCGTGCACCTGCTCGACGAGGCGCTGCGCCCGGTGCCCGCCGGTGTCGAGGGCGAGCTGTACGTGGCCGGCGGCGGGGTCTCCCGTGGCTATCTCGGCCGGCCGGCCCTGACCGCGCAGCGCTTCGTGGCCGACCCCTTCGCCGGCGACGGGAGCCGGATGTACCGCACCGGGGACCGGGCGCGCGTCGGGGCGCACGGGCGGCTGGAGTATCTCGGCCGCCTCGACCACCAGGTGAAGCTGCGCGGATACCGGATCGAGCTGGGCGAGATCGAGGCGGTGCTCGACCACTGCGACGGGGTCGCGCAGGCGGTGGTGCTGCTGCGCGACGACCTGCCCGGCGGCGCCGGTCTCGTCGCGTACTGCCGCACCGAGGCGGGCACGGCCTTCGACGCCGCCGCGGTCCGGCGTGCGGCGGCAGCCCGGCTGCCGGAGTACATGGTGCCGTGCGAGCTGGTGCCGCTGGCCAGCCTGCCGCTGACCGCCAACGGCAAGGTCGACCGCGCCGCCCTGCCCGCGCCGGCCCGCCCCGAGGCCGGCCGCGGCGCGGACGCCGAGTTGCGGACGGAGACCGAACACGCGGTGGCCGCCGTGTGGTGCGAGGTGCTCGGTCTCGACCGGGTCGGCGCCCAGGACGACTTCTTCGCGCTCGGCGGGCAGTCGCTGCTCGCGATCCGGTTGGTGGCGCGGCTGCGACGCACGGCCGGCCGGCCGATCCCGATGGTCGCGGTGTTCCGCCACCCGGTGCTGCGCGGCTTCGCCGCCTACCTGGACGAGCTGGCGGCGCGCTGAGCCGGCCCCTCAGGCCGCCGTCAGGCGGACGGGGAGCGTGAACGTGCCGCCGATGAAGTTGGAGTAGACCCGCTGCGGCGTGCCCGTGACCTCGATGTCGGCCACCAGGTCGCGCAGCGCCGTCAAGGTCGCCTCAAGCTGGATGCGGGCGAGTCGCGCGCCGACGCAGAAGTGCGGCCCGTAGGCGAACGTCAGGTGCCGGTTGGGGGTGCGGTCCAGGCGGAACTCGTCCGGTTCGGCGAACTCGCGCTCGTCGAAGTTGGCCGACGCCAGCCAGACGGTGACGATGTCGCCCGCCTCGATCCGGCCGCCGGCCAGCTCGACGGGCTCGACCGCGAGCCGGCCCAGGTGCCGCGACGGCGTCGTCCAGCGCAGCACCTCCTCGACCGCGCTGTCGATGCCGACCTCGCCCGCGCGCAACGCCCGCCACTGTCGCGGGTTGGCGGCCAGCGCCTGGACGCCGCCCGTCATCGCCAGCCGGGTCGTCTCGTCACCGCCCAGGATCAGGCTGTAGCAGTTGAAGACGATCTCGTCGGTGCTCAGCAGCCGGCCCCTGATCCGCGCGGTCGCGAGCACACTGACGAGGTCGTCGCCGGGTGCCGCGCGCCGCTGCTCGACCAGGTCGAGGAAGTAGGCGAGCAGCTCGTTCTTGGAGGTCCACGCGCCGAGGCTGTCGTGCTCCGGGTCGTGCGAGCTGACCGCCGACGAGCCGAGCCGGTGCACGTAGGGGCGGTCCGCGTCCGGCACGGCCAGCATGTCGCAGATCGTCGTGAGGGGGACCTCGGCCGCGACGTCCCGGCCGAAGTCGCCGTCGACACGCGCCACCGCCCGCTCGACGAGATCGCGGATCTGCGACCGGATGTGCGCGGCCAGCCGGTTCAGCATCGCCGGGGTCAGTGCGCCGGTGATGACGCGCCGCACCTCGGTGTGCCGCGTCCCGTCGGTCACCGCGAGCATCTTCCCGGCCGCCGAGTCGCTGCCGACCAGCAACGTCTCCAGCACGTTGCCGGAGGTCGAGGTGAAGCGGTTGTCCCGGAAGACCGCTGTCGCGTCGGCGTGCCGGCTGACGACCCAGAACCGGGGCCCGCCGTCGACCGGGGGATGCCGGTACAGCGGCTGCTCCGAGCGCAGGTGCCGCCACACGGCCGAGAGGTCACGCTCCGCGTGGACCGCGGGCGCGGTCAGGTCCAGGGCGTCCAGCTCTGCGGGATCGACGAGGGGCAGCCGGGTCACATGCACGGCCTCAACTCTCGCGTACGGCGGTTAGCGCCCGGTTACGCCCCCGCACGCGTAACCGCCGGCTAACCCCGGCCGCCTACGGTCACGCCAAGCCACGGGCGCGACCTCGGGAGGATAGGTGTCCCCACCGTCAACGAACTGGCTGTTGCGTGAGCCGTCGCCCGGGGACGGCCCGTTGCTGTTCGTCTTCCCGTACGGCGGGGCCGGCGCCTCGTCCCTGCGCCGCTGGCCCAGCCGGATCGGTGACGTCGAGGTGCAGCCGGTGCAGCTACCCGGCCGGGAGAACCGCATCCGCGAGGAGCCCTACCGGGATTTCGACCGGTTCGCGCGCGAGGCCGTGGCGGCGCTGGACCCCTATCTCGACCGCCCGTACGCGGTCGCCGGCCACTGCATGGGCGCCCTGCTCGCGCACGCCTTCGCCGCCCGCACCGAGGACTCGGGGGCGCCGCCGCCGCGCCGGCTGTTCGTGTCCGCCTCGCTCGTGCCGTACCGGGGGTTCTACGGCCTCTACCACCCCTGGATGTCCGACCGCCGCATCGCGGGGGAACTCCAGCGGGTCGCGCACGACCTCGGCGACGGCGACCTGCCGCCCGAACTCCTGTCGCTGTCGACCCGGGTGCTGCGCGCCGACGTCGGGATGTGCCTCGGCTACCGCCCGCCACCCCGGCCGGTCGACGTCGCGATCAGCGCGATCGGCTGGGCCGGTGACGTCGACGTCGACGGCGACGACCTGGCGCAGTGGTCGGAGTACGGCAGGACGCAGACCTACCTGTTGCCCGGCGATCCACTCACGTTCCTGGCGGCTCCGCCGGGCGTGCGCCGGATCATCGAGGACGACTTCGAGTTCTGACTGACGAGATCCACAGAAGGGGATTCTTGTGACCGATCCCGCGACCCCGCCGGCGACCCTCGCGGAGCTGCTCGCCCGGACCGTCGGCGCCCACCCGGAGCTGCCGGCGGTGGCCGACGACCAGACCCGGCTCGACTACGCGGAGCTCTCCGGGCGCGTCGACGCGATGGCCGCCGCGCTGCTCACCCTGGGGGTGCGGGCCGAGGACCGGATCGGTGTGCACCTGCGCCGGGGCGTCGGGGCGGTGGTGACGATCCTCGGCGTGCTCCGGGCGGGCGCGGCGTACGTGCCACTCGACACGAGCTACCCGAAGCGGCGGCGGGACCAGATGGTGAACGCGGGCCGGCTGCGGCTGGTGCTCACCGAGCCCGGCTGGGAGACCCGCCTCGCCCACCTGTCGGTGCGGGTCGCCACGCTCGACTGGCGCGACCTGCCGGAACCGGCCACCGCACCGCCCGTCACGATCGCGCCGGCGGACGCGGCCTGCGTGCTGTTCACCTCCGGCTCGACCGGTGAACCCAAGGGCGTCGTGCTCGAACACCGCCAGCTGGCCGCCTTCGCGCTCGACCCGGCGATTCCGGCGGTCGGCCCCGGCGACCGGATGGCGCAGGCGTCGAGCCTGTCGTTCGACACCTTCACCTTCGAGCTGCTGCGCACCATCGCCGGGGGCGCGCAGCTGGTCGTGATGCCCGCCATGGCGGACCTCATCGGCGCCGATCTCATGCGGCAGCTACGCCGCAGCCGCATCACGGCGATGCTGGCGCCGGCGATCGCGCTCAACCACCTGGCCCGGCACGACCGGGAGGCGTTCGCGTCGCTTCGGGTGTTGTGCTCCGGCGGTGACGTGCTGCTCGCCGAGACCTGCCGGGAGTTGCGGGCCGGGGGCTTCGCCGGGGAGCTGCGCAATCTGTACGGCCCGACCGAGACCACTGTGGCCTGTTCCGGTCACGAGATCCGCGACCTGCCCGACGACTGTGTCCGCGTACCGATCGGCCGTCGTGTGGCGACGGCCAGGCTGCACGTGCTCGACGACCGCCTGTCCCCGGCGCGCACGGGCGAGCTCTACGTCGGCGGCGCCGGTGTCGGCCGCGGCTACCTGGACCAGCCGGGCCTGACCGCCGCGCGGTTCGTCGCCGATCCGTTCGCGGGCGACGGCAGCCGGATGTACGCGACGGGCGACAAGGTCCGCGTCGGCGACGACGGGGTGCTGGAATACCTCGGACGCGTCGACAACCAGGTGAAGATCTCCGGCCACCGGGTCGAGCCGGCCGAGGTGGAGCGCGCCCTCTACGACCACCCGGAGGTCAGCGAGGTCGCGGTGACCTCGCTGGGCGAGGCGGGCGAGCTCCGGCTGGTCGCCTTCGTCATCCCGGCCGGTGAGGGGCTCGCACCCACCAAGCTGCGGTCCTTCCTGGCCGAGCGCCTGCCCGAGCCGTACGTCCCGGCCGAGTTCATCGTGCTCGAGGCGATGCCCCTGGACGCGCACGGCAAGCGGGACTGGGCGCAACTGCGGGACGTCGCCGCCGAGCGGGCCGGCCGGCGCCGCCGGTTCGAGCCGCCCCGCACCGACACCGAGCACTACCTGGTGCAGCTCTGGGAGGAGTTGCTCCGGGTCGAGGGCATCAGCGTGCACGACGACTTCTTCGGGCTGGGCGGTCACTCGCTGCTCGCCGCCCGGGGACGCATGCGGATCCAGCGTGACCTCGGGGCGAGCCTGCCGCCGCAGGCGGTGTTCGAGAACAGCGTGGTGGAGGACCTGGCCGGGGTGATCGACCGGAGCCGGCCGGCGACGGCCTGACGGCCCGTGCGGGCCCGCGGCTCAGGCCGCGGGCTCGACCCGGCCGCGTGGGCCGCCGGCCGGCCCGGACGGACGGTCGTGCAGCATGTGGCCCAGCAGGGCGGCCCGCGTCAGCTCGGCCTTGTTGCCCACGCCGAGCTTCGCCCGGATGCGTTTGACGTACGTGTCGACGGTGTGCGGGCTGATGCCGAGGCGGGTGGCGATCTGCCCGTGGGTCAGCCCGCGGGCGATCTGCCGCAGCACCTGCTCCTCCCGCTCGGAGAGTTGCTGGACGGGCGCCTCGGGGCGCTCGGCGACCGGGGTGGGCGAGGGCTCGGTGTAGCAGGCGTGGCCGCCGGCGGTGACCGACCGGATGGTCTCCACGAGTCGCTCCGCGCTCTCCCGCTTGCTGACCACGCCGGCGGCGCCGGCCCTCAGGTAGGCGGTGGCGTCCTTGTCGTCGTGGGTGAGAACCAGTACGGCGGTGCTGCGGGCGGCCCGGCCGATCTCGTTGACGCGTTCGTCCTGCGTCATCGCGTCGACGTCGAGCAGGACGACGTCGGCGAGCCAGGAGGGTTCTTCCTCGGCAGAATCGCGTACTGCCACGACTCTGACGCCGGCATTGTCAAGTATGGTGAGGAGACCGAGCAGGAAGATGGGCGAACTCACCACGAGATCGGTCCGAATCACGTGCACTCTCCAGTGTCTCGCCACCACCGCGACGAATTGATCAGTTACGGTTCTTCGAGAAGTTAACAACGGCGGTGTCGCCGAGACGGGTCCCTCCTTCGCGGGACGTGCGTCGGCCCCGAAGTTGCGCCGGGTTAAGGAATCCGCAGGTCAGGCGGGTGGTGCCGCGGTGGGCACGTAGGGGCTGGTTATCGGGGTTGCGGAAGTCATAGGGGTTGTGTTCTGCCGCCGCACCCGCTTCCGTGTCGCGGGCTGTGTGTGCCCGCTCACCCGCAGGATTCGCCAGCGGGTGTCCGTTCTCGTGCCCCCGAGGCGATTCGTCGCCGGGACGTCCTGGCCCGGGGCCGCACCCGCAGGCTGCCGCGATTCATTGCCGCGGCCATCCTTTGCCGGCGGCGTGACGATTCCCGAAGAAGAGCCGGCCCCAACCCTTACACCGCCACGTCGTCCTGCCCGCTAAAGTGAGAAGAGTCGACGCGGGTCCGGCGAGTAAGGGCAAACCCATCGAGCACGGTGTTGGTCCATACTCATTGCGGAATGCGTCCGGTGCTTCCGGGACGTCATCCGCAACGCGTCACGGATGCTCGGTCACCCCCATCGGGAGCGCGGGCGGCGGGGCCGGTCGCTGCACCGCAGGGCAGGGCCACGAGACGGCGACGCGAGCGCACTCGACCATCGACTGTCCGTCCGTTCCTCGGCGGGCGAGGGGAGCGGAATGACCGGCGGGGGAGAGACCGGCCGCGAGGTCGTCGTGCGGCTGCGCACCGGCGTCCCTCCCCCGGCCCGTGTCTCCCCGCCACCGCGCGACGGCCGGGTCGCCCTCGTCAGCGGCGGCAGCCGCGGCCTCGGCCTGCGCGTGGTGGAACGCCTGGCCGGCCTCGGCATGCGGGTGGTGATGGGCAGCCGGTCGCCGGAGCGCGGGCGGGCCGCCCTCGACCTGCTGGGCGGTCTCGCCGACCGCGTGGCGGTGCGCCAACTCGACGTGCTCGACCCGGCGAGCGTCGAACGGCTGACGACCTGGATGGAGGAGCGTCTCGGCCGCTGCGACGTGCTCGTCAGCACCGCGGCCACATCGGTTCCCCGCGGGTGGGACGTCACCGCGACGGACCTTTCCGCCGTACGGGCCGCGCTGGAGACCAACGTGCGGGGTGTCCGGCTGCTGACCCAGGCGGTCGCGCCGCTGATGCGCCGGGCACGCTACGGGCGGGTGGTCACCATGTCGAGTGGTCAGGACGGGCCGGCGCACCGCGTCTCGCGCCGCGCGGTCAGCGCGCTGACCCGGGAACTCGCCGATGAGCTCGCGCCGCACGGCATCCTGGTGAACGCCTGCTGCCCGGGCTCGACCGGTCGCGTCCCGGCTGGCGGTCGCGGCGCTGGCCACCCGTTCGAGTCGGAGACGCCGGTGTGGCTGGCGACGCTGCCGGACGACGGGCCGACCGGCAGCGTCTTCTGCACGCCGGCTCCCCGGCGTCGATGACGGATCTCCGCCGGGGTCCTCGTCGGCGAGACGGTCGACCATGTCGCTGGCCGACCAGTTGGGGCGGGCGGCGAGCCGGCTCCTCGAGCTGCCGCGGGAGAAGCACGAATTCCCGTGGCGACCGCGCCTGGATCGGATCCGGTCCGCTGCTGCCGGGGCTCATGCGCAGACGCGGGCCGAGTCGCCGGCGTACCCCGTCGGGCCCCTGCGCGGTCTCCGGTCGGCATCGCGGGATGACCCCGTCGCGAGCCCGAAGTTGGCCTGGCGGGTCAGCGGCAGCCGGGCAGGCAGCTCAGGGCTCGGACGGTGGCCTTCGGCAACGGAGCAATCAGCGGTGGATGAGTTCCGGGGCGGCGGTGTCCAGTGGCACGGCGGCACCCGGCACGAGGCCGAGTTGCACGCTCGGCCGGGAGCCGACTGCCGCGAAGAGCCAGTCGGCGACGGTACGGGCGCGGTTGGCGGGCAACGACAGCAGGTGGTAGCCGCGGGCCACGACGCGGGCCGGTGGTCCGACAGCGGCACGTGCAGCGGGTTCGCGGTGGCCTGCCACCCGCCCAGGTCCACCACGAACCCCAGGTCACGGTGCCGGTAGCGGCGACGCCTGCCGACGCCGTAGGAGGCAGCGATGTTGTCGGCCGCCAGCCGGCCCTGCCGGACGGCGTGCTGGGCGGTCATCGGGGTGATCTCGCCGGGCCGGGCCGGATCCGGCACGGCCGCGGCGTCGCCGCAGGCGAGGATCTCCGGATGGCCGGGCACGGTCAGGTACTCGTCGACTGTGACCCGCCCCCTGGTGGTGGGCAGCCCGGTCGCCTCGACGAGCGGATCGGGCCGGACGCCGACGCACCACACCAGGGTGCGCGACGGCACGGCCCGGCCGTCGGAGAGGTGGACCCCGTCGGCGGTGGCTTCGGCGACGGAAGTGCCCAGGCACACCTCGATTCCTCGTTCGCGCAGCACCCGCTCGGCCACCCGGGACATGCGGTCGCCGAGGCCGGGCAGGACCCGGTCGGCGGTGTCCAGCAGCAGCCAGCGCGGGCGGATCCCGTGGAGCCTCGGATGGTGGCGGACGATCTCGTCGGTGAACAGTTGCCCCTGTGCGGCGACCTCGGTGCCGGTGTAGCCGGCGCCGACGACGACGAACGTGCAGCGCGCCTCCCGTTCGGCCGGGTCGTCGGCGGCGTCGGCCATCTCGATCTGCTGGATCAGTCGTTCCCGCAGGTGCAGCGCCTCTGGGATGCCGCGGAAGCCGTGGGCGTGGTCGGCGACACCGGGGATCGGCAGGAGCTTGTTGACGCTGCCGGCGGCGAGGACCAGGCGGTGGTAGGGCAGCCGACCGGGGCGTCCTTCGGGGTCCAGGTAGGACACCGTCCGGGCGTCGGTGTCGATGCCGTCGACCTCACCGAGCACCACCTGCACCCCCGGCAGGGTGTCGGCCAGCGGCACCGTGACCCGACGCGGGTCGAGCACCCCGCCGGAGACCTCCGGCAGCAGCGGCAGGTAGAGGAAGTAGTCGGTCGGGTTCACCAACACCACGTCGGCGGCACCGCGGGACACCCGGGCCAGGCGGCGGGCGGCGTAGAAGCCGGCGAACCCCGCGCCGACGATGACGATCCTGGGTCGGGCCATGACGGGTCCCCTTAACGGTCGGCTGATGTTCCTCGTCCCGTCCAAGAGGTAACCCAGTGATGCCCGGGGAAACGTCCGGCTCGGGCTCGTACGGTTCCGCCGGGCAGGCTGATGCGCGACTACCAGCGGAACCGCGACGACGTGCAGGGCAGCCCGCACCTGTTCCTGGCCGACGGGTACCAGGTCCACGACCCGGGCATCACGATGCACCGGGAGGGCGAACCCGGTGCGGGCTTCCCCGTCGCCGACGCCGACGACACGGGGATCCTCGCCGACCTGGTCGCCCGCGCCGCCGCCACCGTGGGGTAGGTGCGGCGGCCGTCGGTGCCGCTTCTGTGCCTGCCCACCCCGGGAGGGGTAGACACCCGAACGCGGGGCGGCGGCCGGAAACGCGGATGCCGGGAGAGTCGACGAGCCTGTGGCACCAGGGGCTGTCGGCCGGGTCCAAGGCGTTGCAGGAGACGACGCCGCTGAAAGGCTTCGCCGCGTACGTCGTCGGGTTCCATCCGGCGAGCGACGAGCCGTCGATGCAGATGGAGGCGCATCACTACTGTCGCCAGGTCAACGACGACTTCCTGCAGTGCGTGCTGTTCGACGGCAACACTGCCGAGGCGAACCTCATCGGCGTCGAGTGCATCGTCTCGGAACGGTTGTACGGGACGCTGGCGGAGGCCGAGCGTGGATACTGGCACCCGCACGACCACGAGGTGCTCGGCGGCTCGCTGATCGCACCGGGGCTGCCCGAGGCGGCCGAGCGGGCGCTGATGGCGATGAGGCTTTTCCGGCCGCGACCGCCGTCACCGCGGATCGTCGAAGCCCTCGGTCGCCCGTTCCCGGCGCAGGTGCGCCAGCGCCCGCCGGCCCAGGTCGGTGTCCTCCCGGCCGAGCGCGGCGTACATGGTGGCGACCTTCTCGTACGGCTGGGCAGGCGGCAGCAGCGGGATCGCCGGGTCCACGATCGCCTCGATCAGGGTCGGCCGGTCCGCCGACAGGGCCTGGTCCCAGGCGGCGTCGACCTCGGCCGGGTTGGTGACCCGCACGCCGTGCAGGCCCAGCAGCTCCGCCCAGCGGGCGTACGGGGCGTCGGGCAGGCGCTGGGAGTCGACGAAACGGGGGTCGCCCTCCATCTCCCGCTGCTCCCAGCTCACCTCCGCCAGGTCGCGGTTGTGCAGCACCAGCACCACGAACCTCGGGTCGGCCCAGTCCCGCCAGCGGTGGGCGACGGTGAGCAGTTCGGCCAGGCCGTTCATCTGCATCGCCCCGTCGCCGGCGAGGGCGACCACCGGGCGGTGCGGGGTGGCGAGTTTCGCGGCAAGGCCGTACGGCATCGCCGAGCCCATGGAGGCCAGGGTGCTGGACAGGTGTGCGTCGACGCCGACGGGCAGCCGCAGGTGCCGCGCGTACCAGTAGGTCACCGATCCGACGTCCACCGCCACCTGCGCGTCGCCGGGCAGCCGGTCGGTGAGGGCGTGCAGCACGTACTGCGGGTTGAGCGGCTCGGCCTCGGCGGTGGCCCGTCGCCGGGCGATGTCCCGCCAGCGCGTCACCTCGCCCTCGATCCGCTCCCGCCAGCTCCGTTCCGACCTCGGTGTGAGCAGGGGCAGCAGCGCCCGGATGGTCTCGGCGGCGTCGCCGAGCAGCGGCACCTCCACCGGGTAGCGCATGCCCAGGCGCCGGCCGTCGATGTCGATCTGCACCGCCCGGGCCTGCCCCGGTGCCGGGTAGAACTCCGACCAGGGGTCGTTGCTGCCGACGATCAGCAGCGTGTCGCACTCGCTCATCAGCGTGCTGCTGGCGGTGCTGCCCAGGTGTCCCATCACGCCGGTGTGGAACGGCAGCGCCTCGTCCAGCACCGGCTTGCCCAGCAGCGACGCGGTGATCCCGGCACCGAGCGCCTCAGCCAGTTCGACCACCTCCGGCGCGGCGGCGCGGGCGCCCTGCCCGACCAGGACCGCCACCCGCCGGCCGGCGTCGAGCAGCTCCGCGGCGGCCCGCAGGTCGTCGGCGCGGGGCCGCAACTCCGGCACCGGCAGCCCGGGGTTGGTCACCATGATCCCGTGCTCGTGGGCGCCGAGGTCGGGGGCCGGGGCGGTCTGCACGTCGTGCGGCAGGATCACGCAGGTGGGGCTGCGCGTGGCCAGGGCCGTGCGGATCGCCCGGTCGAGCAGCATCGGCAACTGCTCCGGGGTGTACGCGGTCTGCACGAACTGGGCGCACACGTCGCCGTAGAGGCGCACCAGGTCGATCTCCTGCTGGTAGCCGCTGCCCAGCACCGACGTGACCTGTTGGCCGACGATCGCGAGCACCGGCTGGGAGTCGAGCCGTGCGTCGTAGAGGCCGTTGAGCAGATGCACCGCACCCGGCCCCTGGGTGGACAGGCACACCCCCAGCCCACCGGTGTACTTCGCGTGGCCGCAGGCCATGAACGCGGCCGTCTCCTCGTGCCGGGCCTGCACGAACTCCGGCCGGCCCGCGCGACGCAGGGCGCCCATCACCCCGTCGATGCCGTCCCCGGAGTAGCCGAAGACCCGGTCCACGCCCCAGTCCGCGAGCCGGGACACCACCAGGTCCGACACCGTCACGTCCGTCACCGCCGCCTCCTCGCCTCGCCCCTCACAGCATGGGCCGTACCCCGAGCCGGCACGCCGAATCGGACGGCCGGCATCTGATCGGGTTCATCGCCTCTCTCCGACTGCCGCTCGTCGGTGGTCGCCTGCCACTGCCCGCTCGTGACAACGGATCGAAGGACGTCGACGGCCGGGCCGGTGTCGAGGGCGGTCATCGTGGGTAGGGTGGTCTGCGGGTCAAGACATGTGCCCAGGTCCGCCGCCCGCGCCTCGACGCCGCGGGAGGATCCGACTCACCGATGCACCAGATCGGGAGGCGCCATGTCCATCCTCGAACGACCGACCCGACACGATGCCCGGGTCGACAAGCCGATCATGACGGTGGCCCTGCACGGTGAAGGGCCGCAACCATCCATCACCGTCCGGGGCGAGGTCGACATGAGTAGCGCGCACCTCATCGACGAGCTGGCCGAACACGTGATCGCCCGGCGCCCCGTACGGTTGATACTCGATCTCTCCCGGGTGACCTTCTTCAGCGCTCACGGCATCAGCGCCCTGCTGCGTACGCGACGTGCCGCCGCGTGTGCCGGGGTTGCGCTGATCCTGCGCGATGCCGCCCCGTGCGTCACCCACCTGCTGGCGGCAACCGGCACCCGGATCAACCTGGCAGCGCCGGCGCAGCGAAGCGGTGATCCGATCGCGGTTGGGGAGCGCCGGACAGGGGAAAGCAGCGTCGCATGAGGTTTCCAGGTGCGGCGGTTGGCGCAGCCCTGGCCGCGACGGCCATGGCCGGCTGCGGGGCGGTCACCGACCGGGGTGACGCTGCGGCGGCCGTCACCGCCCAGATGCTGAACGCCGTCGCGGGGCGCGACGGAACTGCCGCCTGTGCCCTGCTGGCACCCGACACCGTCGCGGAGCTGGAACAGTCCGCCGACAGACCGTGCGCGGAGGCGATCCTCGCCGAGGACCTGCCCGAACCCGGCCCGGTCGTCGCCACCGACGTGTTCGGGCAGCGGGCACAGGTGCGGCTCAGCGGCGACACCGTCTTTCTCGCCGTCTTCCCCGGTGGCTGGCGCGTGGTCGCCGCCGGCTGCACCGCCCGGGGGGACAAGCCCTACGACTGCGTGCTGCAGGGAGGTTGAGCCGTGCGATTCCAGTTCGTCCTGCTGCTGCTCGTGGTGGCCGCCGGCCTCGTCTACTTCACCGCGTTGGGGGTGCTGCACAGGTGAAGAGATTCCTGCGCGAAAACTCCCTCGGCCTGGTCTTCGGTCTGCTGTTCCTCCTCTCGCTGGTCGGGCAGGCGTTCGCCGGGCACGCCGACTTCAACCAGCGGCAACTCAGCGAGGGCCTGCCCGCGGTCTCGCTCGGCCGGTACGTCACGTCGGCGAGCTTCGCCGTCGACGTCACCGAAAACTGGCAGTCGGAGTACCTGCAGTTCTTCCTCTACATCTTCCTCACCGTCTGGCTGCTGCAGAAGGGCTCACCCGAGTCGAAGGAACTCGACAAGGCCGGCCGCGAATCGGACGCCGACCAGATGGTCGGCCCGCACGCCACCGACACGTCCCCGGCCTGGGCCCGCGTCGGCGGTCCGCGCCAGGCCCTGTTCTCGCACTCGCTGGGCCTCGTCATGGGAACGATCTTCCTACTGTCCTGGCTGGCCCAGTCCATCACCGGGGTCGCCGCCTACAACGAGGAACAACTCGGCAACCTCCAGGACCCGGTCTCCTGGGGTCAGTACCTGCGGCAACCCGACTTCTGGAACCGCACCCTGCAGAACTGGCAGTCCGAGCTGCTGGCCGTGACGTCGATGGTGGTCCTGGCCATCTATCTCCGGCAGCGCGGGTCCTCGCAGTCCAAGCCGGTCGGCGCCGCGCACTCCGCCACGGGAGTGGAGGGCTGAGTAGCGGCGGGGCCGCGCACTGGCGCGTCTTCGACCAACACACCCGCGGAAACACCCTCGGATCGTTGCGGCTGCGTCAGGTGCGCAGGGTGTGGCTGGGACTGCAGCCGTAGGCGGCGCGGTAGTCGGTGCTGAACCGTCCGAGGTGGGTGAAGCCCCAGCGCCTCGCGATCAAGGTGACGGTCACACCCGTGGCGGGGTCCGCGGCCTGTAGGTCGCGGTGCGCCCGTTCGAGGCGGACCTGGCGGACGTACCGAGTCGGTGTCGTGCCGCGGTGGCGGCGGAACGCGAGTTGCAGGGCTCGGGGACGCACACCGGCCGCGGCGGCGATCTCATCGACGGTGATCGGCTGGTCGGCGTGGTCGTCGACGTAGGCCACGGCTCGGCGTAGCGCCCGCGGAGTGACCTCGCCGGCGGCCCCCAGGGCCAGGTCGTGGGCGGTGTTGGGGAACACGGCCAGGGCCGTCGCCGCGAGCAGGTGCCGGGTGTTCCCGATGATCAGTGGGTTGGTCAGGAGAGCTGGATCTGACAGCACGCTGCGGGTCAGGTGGGAGACGGTCTGGGTCCAGTGACGGCCGAGCGCCGCCGAGATCGGCCGGGAGCTGTCGAAGCGCAGGCTTGCGCCGCTGATGCCGGTCCGCGCGTGGGCGACCTCCTCGAGCAGGGTGCGGGGAAGGCGGGTGATGAACGCGTCGATGTCGTCGAAGTCGGCATCCTCGGGCTGGTCCGGCAGCATCAGCGCCACGTCGCCGGGCCGTAGCCGGTATTCGTCCCTGTCCCTGGCGATGGTGAAGCGGCCGCTCATCATGTGCGTGATGTTCAGGTCCCCGTCCGGGGCCGTCTGCAGCTGGGTACGCGCCGAATAGTGCAGGCGGGTAACGCCGATGTCGGCGAGCCCGGTGGAGACGGTGGAGAGGCCGGCTCCGTCGCGGCCTACGCCGGAGAACCGCACCTTGACGTCGAAGAAGGCTCGCCGGATGTAGGCGTGCGCCTCATCGGCGTTGCCGGTGGCGTAGCGCTGCCAGTGCGAGCCCGAGTAGACCGTGCCAGCTGTCATGTCCCCCCTCCGCCCTGTACTCCGGGCGACCACGTTCTATCCACGATACGCATCACCTTCGCGGCAGGCGTAGTGCGCCGCCCTCTCCCATGGCGATACAGCCCGGCTGCGGATATGCAGCACGTAGATCACCGCTCGGGCCGTTGCCGGGGTGATCCGGGGGGTGCCCTTGGTCAAGCAGCCGGGCAGGGGCACCCGCCGCCAACCGCTCACGACTCCGTCGGTCGCCGGGACGAGTCGGGTGGGCCGAGAAGCACATTCGGGACTCCGGGCTGCCGGCCGGCGCTAAAGTGTCGATCGTGTCGACGACAGGAGCGCTCGCCTTCGCCCAGGTGATGGCCCACTGCGGCGGCTCGCCCGCCGCGGCGACGAGCTTCATCGCGCGAGCGGTCGCCGCCGATCCGCGTGACCCGGAGCCGTACTCGGCGCTGGAGCACCTGCGGCGTGAGCTGCCCGCTGAGGTCACGGCCGTCGTCGCGGCGGCGAACACGATCGGACCGATGCTGGCCCGCGCCTACCTGTCCTTCGTCGACGGCGACATGGACGAGGCCGCGATGTCGCTCGGCGCGGTCACCGGCTACCAGCCGGACGTACCGTGGGCGGCCGCACCGTGGTTCGGCGACGAGCGATTCCTCGGTGCCGTGACCCCGGCCGCCGTCGCCGAGGCCACGATGCGCATCAACGACTACGACCGCGACCTCGACACCGACGCCGTCCGCGAGTGCCTGGCCCCGTGGTTCCAGGCGATCGAGGCGGTCTGCGACCGGCATGCGGACCCTGACGCGATGGCCCGCATGGCAATCTTGCTGCGCGTGTGCGGCCGCACCGACGCGTCGTTCGCCCTGTGCGACCAGGCCGACGCCGTGCGGCGTGTCCCGTTTACCGAGGTCGTCCGCGCGGGCACCTGGCGCCACATCGGCAACCGTGCCGAGACGGCAGCGGCCTTCCGGCGCGCCCTGGCCCTCGATCCGGCCAACTGGTCGCTGCACCTCGACCTGGCCGATCTGGCCGCCGAGGAAGGCGACTTCGCCGAGGCCGCTGCGCTGGCCACTCGCGGCGAGGAACTCGAGCCGGACGACGTCACGGTGCGGGCGGCCGCCGCCGCGTACCGCGCCCGCTCGACGGGATCGGTCGCTGACCTGAACACGCTCACCGAACTGGCGCCGCAGGTGCCCGAACCCTACGGCCGGACGCTCATCGACTACGCCTACGCTCGCGGCACCTAGATCGGTTGGCGATACCTTCCTACGTCTGCCCCGCTTTCTGGGTAGGCCAACCGACTGCGGCCAGGGCTGGCGCGACAAGTCTGGACGCTGCCGCACCCTACGCTCAGTGGTCCGTGCCGATGCGGGGTCGTAGCGGGTGTTGCGGGCGTTGGCGCGTCGGCCGGTGGCCCGCCGGTGGCGCTCGCCCCGGGCTCGGCCGACGTAGCGCCAACCCCCGCCGTCGGGGATGCTGCCGTACTTCTTGACGTCGACGTGCAGCATCGCGCCGGGCCGGTCGTGCTCGTAGCGGCGGATCGGCTCGCCGGGGGCGCGGTCGAGCAGCGTTGCTGCGATCGCTTGCTGAAGATCAGCAAGGTGGGCGTTTCGTCATGCTCCAGCAGTGCGACGTCGTGGAGCCGGGTGGGGGTCCGGCCGCAGATGACCGCGTTTCCCGGCACCAGGAACCCCTACGGTGTGGGAGCCGGGAAAGCCGTGCTCAACGACCAGTCGGGTTGCCGGGCCTATGCTTCGGCGCGTGAATGAGAAGCGGTGGATCGGCGTGGACCTGGGTAGGGTGCTGCGCGCCGTCGAGGATGCCGCCCCGGTCGACGCGGTGGAGGCGGTGGCCCGCGGCGTCGGCGTCGACGTCGGGGCGCATTGGGTGTCGTTCCTCGTCGCGGACATGAGCGGCCGGGCTCTCGTCCGGCTGACCCACGACGTTCCCTTCGCGGACCGGCCTGACCGACGCCGGCAGGACGAGGACGTCGCCACCGTGTTGCCGTTCGACGGCGGACCACAGGAACAGGCCCTGCGATCCCAGCGCGTGCAGGTCCGTTCGAGCGGAGACGAGCACATCGTGATGGCTCCCGTCACGCAGCGCGGCGAGGCCATCGGGCTGTTGGAGGTTTCCCTGCCGTTCGCGCCCGACGCCACGGCGGTGGCCGAGATCTCCCGGGCCGCGCACGCGCTGGCGTTCGTGGTGATTGCCGCTCGCCGGCACACCGACCTGTTCGAGTGGGGACAGCGGACGACTCCGTTCAGTCTGGCCGCGGAGATCCAGCGCCGGCTCCTGCCCTCCTCGTTCACCTGCGAAGCCGGCTCGTTCACCCTCTCGGCGTGGCTGGAGCCGGCGGCCAGCATCGGCGGAGATACCTTCGACTACAGTCTCGCGCGCAACCTGCTGCACCTGAGCATCACCGACGCGGTGGGCCACGGCATCGACAGTGCCCTGACCGCGACGCTCTGCGTCGGGAGCCTGCGCCACACCCGCCGCCGGGGTCACACGTTGCTGGAACAGGCCCAGGCCGCGAACTCCGCGCTGATCGAGAACCCGCCAGGCGGGTTCACCTTCGCCACCGGACTTCTCGGCCGTCTCGATCTACGTACCGGGGTGCTAGCGATGGTCAACGCCGGGCACCCGACCCCGCTGCTGGTGCGCGAAGGAAACGTCCAACCCCTCGCCCTACCGGTCGACCCACCGTTCGGTGTCCTGCGCCAGGGCAGCTACCGCACGACGGACGTCGCGCTACGGCCGGGTGATCGGCTGGTCCTGCTCACCGACGGCATGCTGGAACGCGGCGCGACCCGCCTCGACCTGCCCGCGCGGCTGCCGGGCCTCAGTGACTTGCACCCCAGGGAGGTCGTCCGCGTACTCGGCGACGCAATCCTCGACGTCGTCGGTTCGACCCTGCCCGACGACGCCTGCATGCTCGTCCTCGACTGGCACGGCGACCACGGCGACGACCGTTCCACCAGGGCCGGCGCCGATCCCCGCTGGGCGAGCGCCCTTCTCCACCCGTGAGACCGGACCGAGGCGTACCCGCGCTGGGGAGAGGGGCCTCGTCCTCTCCTGAGACGGCGGCGGGTCCGCCTCGGCTCTCGACAGCTCACCACGAGCGCGAGGCGGTGACTTGCGCTGGCGATGCTGACTCTGCCGCAGGGCCTCCTCGAGCTGGTCCTCGGGAATGAGGATCCGGCATGCGGCCTCCAGCGCCGTACCTTGGTCCACCATGTTCCGGGCCCTCGCTGCCAGCCGCGGTTGATAGCGGGAGAAACGGCGGTGCCCGCCGGGCGAGCGGTATGGATCGATCAGCTTCGCCTCGTCCAGCATGCGTAGGAACTCCTGCTGGTACCGACGATCTCCGCGGCCCGACCGATCGTGTAGGCGGGAAATCCTCGCCGCCGAACATGTCATCGCCATCTTGGCCTATGTCACCTCCACGTCGAGGCCCCGGCGCTCATGCGTCGGAACCCAGGGGTACGGGTCTGAAACACCATCCAGGGTGAGCGCGTCCACGATCCCCAGGCACCGGGTCGCCGAGCGCGGCGTGGATCCGGGTGGGCCTCCGGAGGGAAGCAAGCTCAGTGGCCAGATCCACTCACCGCGATGGGATCGATGACGGATCATGTGCTACGGTAACCGAGTTGCAGTTTTGATTTCCGTAGACGTTTTCTGGCGCCTGATGGGGCATCTGAAACCCATCCAGGCGCCTTTCGTTTTTCGTGTCGTTTCGACGCGGGTGATCAACGCGGCGGCGTAAGGGTCCGCACAGTGCGGTCTCTGACAGCCTGCGAAGGAGCAGACATGACTACAGGCACCGTGAAGTGGTTCAACGCCGACAAGGGCTTCGGCTTCATCAGCCCGGACGACGGCGGCGCCGACGTCTTCGCCCACTTCTCGGCGATCTCGGCGAGCGGCTTCCGCAGCCTCGACGAGAATCAGAAGGTGGAGTTCGACATCACCCAGGGCCAGAAGGGCCCTCAGGCGGAGAACATCCGCCCGCTCTGATCCACATTCTGTGAACGGCGGCCCGACTGGTTCAGCGGGCCGCCGTTCGGCGTCTCACGCGCTTACCGTGGCATCGCGAAAATCGTCTGATCGGCAAGAGGCTGGCCCATCGGTGTGGAGCCAGCTGAGTACTGCCCCGCGTTCTTCCCGTGGATCGATCAGGCTCGGGCGCTAGTCTGTCAAGGTCGACTGCCGGCCGCCCAAGGCACGCCTCTGGCTCATGGACGAGACAGACGCAAACATCGACCCATGCCCCTAACATGCGGTCGCGGCCAGGTTGAGCAGACCATAGTCGGACTCGACGCCTCGACGAAGCCGAAGAGCCGTCCGATGAGCTGTCTCGCAACAGCGACACTACGCCTGCGATTGCGGAATCCGACGCGATCCTGGACGCTGACCGGCCATCACCGCTTGGGAGGGCCGCCGTCATGAACGATGTGATCCCTACCGGCCAGCCTGACACGATCCTGATCTGCATCCGCGGAAGCTCCGGGGCAGGCAAGAGCAGCATCGCCCGACAGTTGCGTCTGCGGCACGGCCGCGGCTGCGCCCTCGTCGAGCAGGACTACCTACGACGCGTCCTCCTGCGGGAACGGGACAAGCCCGGCGGGCTCGCACCCGCCCTCATCGAACAGACGGTCCGCATCGCCCTCGACCACGGCTACCACGTGATCCTCGAAGGGATCATGCACACCGCCCGGTACCGGCAGATGCTCACGTCACTCCGCGACGCCCACCGCGGCCGGACGCTGTTCGTCTACCTCGACGTGTCCCTGCCCGAGACCCTGCGTCGGCACGGGACGCGCCCGCAGGCGACGGAGTTCACGGCGGACAACATGCGTGACTGGTACGCCCCTGACGACGTCCTCGGCTACGACGACGAAGTCGTCCTGCCCGAGGTCACGTCGATGGAGGAGGCCATCCTCCGCATCGCCACCAGCGCCGCGCTGCCCCTGACCGGGCGTAATGACGACCTGCCTACCGGCACGCCCTAACCTCCCGACGCATCCGTCACCCGGGCTCCGGAGACGCACCCGGTGCACGGTGACCCGCAAACGACGAGGCGCCGCCGCGCCGGCGGGTGGGCCTATGGTGGGCACATGCGGGAGGACGAACTACGGGGCCTGGTCCGGCGCAGCCCGTGGCTGGTGCGGGCGCTGGGCGTCGTCCGGGACTCCGGCCTGCCGGACGCCTGGATCGGTGCGGGCGCCGTCCGGGACCTGGTCTGGGGCGTGCGGTACGGCGACGGCTTCGACCCGTCATCGGTGCGTGACGTCGATGTCGTCTTCCTCGATGCGGCGGACCTGAGCCGCGACAACGACGACCGGGCCACGCGGCGGCTGGTCGCGGCCTGGCCGGAGCCGCTGTGGGAGGCGAAGAACCAGGCCGCCGTGCACACCTGGTATCCGGCGAAGTTCGGTGGCGGCCCGGTGGCCCCGTTGCGCACCATCGCCGAGGCGGTCGGCACCTGGCCCGAGTACGCCACCGCGGTGGCGGTCCGCCTCGACGCGCACGACCAGATCAGGGTGTGCGCGCCGCACGGCCTCGATGACCTGCTCGACGGCGTCTGGCGGTGCAACCCGGGCAGGGTCAGCCCGGAGATCTCCCGGCAGCGACTCGCCCGCCACCGCCCCACCGAACGCTGGGCCGGCGTCCGCGTCGTGACCTGAGCCGACGTTCGAAGCCCGTGGCGGGACGCCGCTCAGGCGCGCTCCTGTCGGCCGGCGACTCCCCGGTCGGTGGAGCGGGCGGCACATCGCGATGTGCGCGGTGTGTGCTCCAGGCCCTCGCGCCCTCGTAGCTCAGGGGCGGTGCGGACGTGCGGGCTCGTCGGCTCGCAGAAGCTACGCCCGGGGGCGTTCGTCATGGCGTCCCTCCTCGTGGTCAACTCGCGAGAGCGTCGAGCCAGTTCGAACGCAGTCGCAGTGCACGCTCGGCGCTACCCGCGACCGCTGCGACACCGGCGGCGAGGTTCACCACGTGCGGGACGCGCACGGGAAGGTCGAACGTGCCCAGGGAATCCGCCACCGGCGGAACGTGCGAGATCGTCTCGACGAGTTGTGGCAGGACCACGCAGATCCCGATGAGCACGAGCAGTGTCGAGACGACGCCGACGAAGCGGCTCAATCTCGGGCGGGTGCGGTCAAGGTGGGCGCGTCGACCCTCGGCGGAAGCGGGATGGGGTGTCAACTGTGATTCGGTGCCGTCGGCCCGCACGTAGTGGCAGCGGCCCAGTCCGTAGACGTTGACGGCGACCTCGATGTGACCGCCCGGCACGGGGAAGCGGGCCGGCATCGTGGAGAGCGAATGGAGCGCACCGTCGAGGTAGAGCCGCGCGCGTACCGCTCCGTCGTCGCGATCGCCCAACTGGCGGACGTCGACCGCGTAGGTGGACGTGGTGCCGTCCGGTGCGCGAAGTGTCAGCGTGCGCACGGACCTGCTCAGCAGCTGCCACCAGCGGAAGCGCGGCAGCGGCTCACCATTGCCCGGGCGCACGCGCCGTGCCGCGAGACCGTTGCGCAATCCTTTGAATGCCATCCGAGCATCTCCCGTCTTCGACCACCGCATCACTACCGTCGTCAACGGCCTGTTCGCCGAGCGCGCACTCCCGACCAACGCCCCGCGACTCGGTTTCGAGACCGACACGCTCCGCATGTCCGTCGAGGCCGGCACGACCGGCAGCACCGGGCCGAGCGGCCTGAGCTCTGATGCGCCCCACGCATCGGCGTAACGACCCGTCACCGAGGGGCCGGGCCCAGGACGGCGCGCCACCGTCGGTTCAGAGCTGCCTGGACTGGTATCCCACGCCGCACGCCAGGGCTCCGCACTCGGCCGCAGCCATCGGCCCGGCCGGCGCGCGCCCGTTACGACTGCGGCAGGGCCTGCTCCTCGGATCCTCAACCTCGCAGGCGCGTGAGGCGGCTGGCAATGTCAGCGGGAAGACCCGTCGTATCGCTGTGCGTCGTCAATACCATTCGGAGTGACCCGGCGTGCGTGACGACGCCGAGAATCCGTTCGCCGCGGACCTGCGTCGTCATCGTCGGTCCCCAGATCGCGACCGCGGACGACGTGCCGGGCTCGGACGTCCCCAGATTGGTGATCTCCAGGTCGGCGGTGGTGGCCGCGAGCATCGCCGCCTCTGCCACCGCGGCATCGGCGGGTTTGAGCGAAGCCAGCATCAGGGCCGCGTCGCGGGCGCCGTCCCGTGCTGCTCGCAGTTGCGCCGTCGCGTCCTGCGCAAGCGACCACAGCGTGCTCTGCGCAGGTGCCTGCAGCACCACGGTCGTCGCTGTGAAGCGGTTCACGACGTCGTCCTCGAGACCCAGCGCAGAGCGGAGGTCGATGGGAACGTTGATGCGGATGCTCTCGCCCCCGGTGAGCGCGGAGAGTGCCTGGGCGGCGGCGGCGCAGAGCGCAGCCTGGACGGTCGACCCGTGGGCACGGGCGGTGGAGCGAAGGTGTTCGGTCGTCGCCCGGTCGAGTTCGGCGATCTCGATGTGGGGTGCGGTGGCGTCGAACGGACGTATCGTGGCCACCGCCGGCTCCGGAGAAGGAACCGGGGCTTGATCGGCCGGCCGTTCCGCCTGGGGTAGGCCCGCGAGCAGGCTCTCCTGGTCGACGGGTGCCGGTCGGGCCGAAAGCGTCTGCCCGTCGAGGATCGCGAGGAGGTCGTGTGCCGCGCGGAGCGCGCCGCGTCCGTCGGTGATCTGGTGGGAGAACGTCAGGAGGACGACCCTTCCCCGATCACCGGATTCGTCGCTTACGAGCGTCGCGCGCGCCAGCGGGCTCCCGTCGGCATCGACGGGACGCGTCTGCTCCTGCGCCGCCGCTTCGCGCCAGTCGTCCCCGCGGACCTGTCGGACCGGGATGGGTTCGGTCGACTCGTGGAAGGCCGGGCGGTCGCCGTTGCGGTCGATGGCGACGGCGAGCAGCGGGTGCGTCTGCTGCAGGTGCGCGAGCGCGCGTTCCAGCTGCTGCGCCGAGACGACCGAGACGAGTTCGATGACGAGTGAGAACTGTACGGGGTTGCGGCTGATGTAGAGGTCGATGATGTGCTCGAACGCCCCCAGCGGGCGCACGACCGGATGTCCTTGGGAGTGGGGCATGTTGTCCTCTGCGTCGATATGTCGATCGGTTGGGCCGCTTCAGTGCTCAGAGTGCTCGGCCCCGGTGCGGTCGCGCGGGACGGCGTCCGACAGGGCGACGGAACACCCCGGAATCGATTTGTCCTACAAGTTGCGCCTTGGATGAGACACCCGGCCGTAGCGGCATACTCAAGCCGGCGTCCGCGTGATCCTCGTCTCGGAGGCCGGCGGCCCGGTGTTCGGTCCAGGCGGCCCCGCCTCGATCTCGCCGCGTCACCGCCCCGCGTCGCCTGGGCATCGCGCTCGTCTCAGGCCGACCCGGACTGATGCTGGACAGGTGCCGCGCCGGTTCGCCCATGTGCCCCGGTATAGGTTCGTCGGGTGGATGTGGTCGCCGCCTGTCGTGCCTTCGTCGCGGTCAGCGGCCACGGCAGTTTCACCTCCGGCGCCGCCGCCGCGGGCATTCCCCAGTCCGTCGCCAGTCGCCGCATCGCCGCCCTGGAGGAACACTTCGGAGCCCGGCTGTTCGACCGGTCGTCCCGGGCGGTCCGGTTGACGTCGTTCGGGCAGGACATGCTGCCGGCGGCTCGGCGCCTGGTCGACCTCACCGACGCCATGGTCGACGACGCCGCGCGGGCCCGGTTACGTCCGCTGCGGGTCGCCGTGCCCGAGATCTGCCCGCCGCGCCGCCTCGCCGATCTGGTGGTCGCGGCGCGACGGCAGCGGATCCACCTGGAGGTACGGCCGGCCGGCCCGGGGGAGCGCGCCCGGCTCTGCCAGACCCTGGAGGTCGGTGCCGGGATCGTGGCGGTTCCGGATGCGGCGGCGTCCTGGCGGGTGCCGCTCGGGCTGGCCGCCCGGACCCCGTTTCCGGCGCCGACGGTGTTCCTGGAGACGCTGCGCAGTGGCCGGGCCCGCACGCAGGCGCGCCGGCGGATCCTGATCCAACCCGAGGACGACGTCGCGCACCTGCGGGACCCACTGGCCCGGGCCGGCCAGTCGGCCGGCCTGGCACCGGCCCAGGTGACGGTCGCGCCGTCCCTGGTCGACGCCGCGGCAGCGGCCCTCGGCTCCCCCGACCTGCTGCTCTGCTCCCGTCAACAGGCCGAGGACTTCGACCTGCACTGGCGACCCGTCAGCGGCCCACGGCTCCTGCGAGGCTACGACGTCGTCGCCGGCGTACGCGAGGATCTCGATCGGCTCAGCACCGTCCTGTACGCGGACATCGCACGATGCCTGGGCACCTCCGACGGCCACTCGGGGCCGACCGAGGGTTCCCCACCCGGCAACCCTTCGACCGGAGATCCGACGTGAGCGCCACCGCGGTCGTACGCAACGCCCAGGACCTGCTCGACGAGGCGGGGCTGCACGGCGCCTTCCTCGTCCGCAACCTCGACACCGGCGCGGAGATCGGCTTCGACACGGAGACCCCGTACCCGGCGGCGTCGCTGGTGAAGGTGCCGCTGGCGGTCGCCGTGCTGGAACGGGTCGCGCGCGGGGAACTCGATCCGGCGGCGCCGGTAGACGTCCGGCCCGGTCGGATCACCACACCGGGCCCGACCGGGCTGAGCCGCTTCCGCCATCCGGCGCGGATCGCCGTGGACGATCTGCTCTACCTGAGCACCGCCGTCAGCGACGGGGTCGCCTCCGACGCCCTGTTCGACCTCACCCCGCCGGTCGCGGTCGCCGCCGAGCTGCAGCGACTGCGCGTCGACGGCATCGCCGTGCGGCACCGGGTCGGCGAGCTTGCCGACACGCCGGCGGAACGTCTCGGCTCCGACGACGTGCACCTGGCCCACTCCCTCGCCATCGGCGCGGTGACCCCCGGGCAGGGCCACCCCGTCGTCCAGCTCGACGTCACCCGCGCCAACGCCGGATCGGCCCGGGCCTTCGTCGACCTGATGCAGGCTCTCTGGCGGCCCTCGGCGATCCTGGCGGCCACCGCCGAGCGGGTACGCGTCCTGATGGGCGACAACCTGCACCGGCAGCGGCTCGCCCCCGACTTCACCTCCGACGCCTCCCGCTGGTCGTCCAAGACCGGCACCCTGCTGCACCTGCGCCACGAGGTGGGCGTGGTGGACCACGCCGACGGGCAGTCGTACGCCGTCGCCGCGCTCACCGCCTCCCGGGTGCCCGCCGCCGCCCAGCCCGGCAGCGAGGCGACGATGGCCCAGGTCGCCCGGAGCCTGCACGACTACCTGCGGACGGGGACCCTGCCCTGGTGGGGTTAGCCGGCGCTCGTGGCCCGGCCCGCCGCTCGCGCAGTGACACCCCCGTCACCGCCGCACCCCGACGTACGCGTCGCGTGGCTCAACGGGTCAGTTTCGTCGGTGCCGGTGCGAAATCGATGCGTGGCTTGCCCCGCATCGCCGCCGCCAGGCTCTCGTAGACCGGCGGGTTGATGCCGTCGCGCTGCTGGTGCCGCATCTTCACGGTGGTCTGCGGCCAATCCGGGTCGGTCAGGATGCCGGCCACGGCGTACTGCTTCGTCATCGCGACCATGGAGGCGTAGTTCTCCGCGTCGGTGGTGCCGGTCTTGCCGGCGACCGGAGCGTCCACGGCGGCCTTCACCTGCGTGGCCGTGCGGCTGCCGCCGCACCGGCTGGTGGCGGAGTCGTCGCCGACGGGGCAGCGGGCGACGTCGACGGCGGCGCGGGCCACGTCGGTGCTCACCCGCTTCTCGCAGTGGGGCTGCGCGATGTCCAAGGTCGCGCCGTCCGGGCCGCGGATCTCCTGCACGGGAGTCGGCACACAGTACGTGCCGTCCGCTGCCAGGGTCGCGTACGCGTTGGCCAGCTCCAGCGGGGTCGTGGCGGAGACGCCCAGGGTGAACGCGCCCCAGTCGTGGGCGGCCTCCCGGTCGTCGGCCCACCGGCCCTCCCGGTCGACCCGGAACCGGATGCCGAGCCGCTTGGCCACGTCGACCACGTTCTCCGCGCCGATCTGCTGTTGCAGCGGCACGAAGTAGGTGTTGGTCGACCGGGCGAACGCGCTCCACATGTTCAACACGCCACCGGCCTTCTTGTCCGAGTTCGTGGGGCAGTAGAGATTGGTTCCCGGACACGCGGTGGGGCTGGCGCGGTCGATGACGTACTCCGACCGGAACCGTTGTGGCGCGTCGATGGCGTGGCTGAGCGGGATGCCCTTCTCCAGGGCTGCGACCACGGTGAAGATCTTGAAGGTCGAGCCGGCCTGGTAACCGGTGATGCCGTCCCCGCCGGTGAGCAACGGGTTGACGGTGCGGGGATAGCTGCCCGGCCTTCCCTTTGATCGCTGCTCCGGGTCGCTGTGGGGCCCGTTGACCGGGTCCCTCGGGTCGTCGAGCGCGAAGGTGCGGTTCACGGCCAGTGCCCGGACGCGGCCGGTGCCGGGTTCCACCACGGCGACCATGGCGGCCTCCTCCGCAGTCTCGCCCTTGGCCTTGCGGACCGCCCGGTCGGCGCCGCGCTGCGCCTGGGCGTCGAGGGTCGTGACGACCCGGTAACCGCCGCCCTTGAGCCGCCGCTCCCGGTCGTAGGCGGTGGCGCCGAACTCCTCCTGCGACATCCACCAGCGGTAGAAGTAGTCGCAGAAGAAGCCCCAGCCCTTCTCGCCGGCGGAGACGCAACCGTTCGCCGGGCGCCTGTCCATCACGACCATCTTGGTGGCCTTGGCCGCGTCGGCCTGCTGCTGGTTGATCGCCCCGATGGTGACCATGCTCTGTAGGACGTAGTTGCGCCGGTCGAAGGCGAGGCCCCTGCCGCTGCGGGTGGTCGGGTCGTTGGTGGTCGGCGCCTTGACCATGCCGGCCAGCAGCGCGGCCTCCTCCAGCTTGAGCTTGCTCGGCGGCTTGCCGAAGTAGACCTGGCTGGCGGCGAAGATGCCGTACGCGCCGTTGCCGAAGGCGGCGATGTTGAGGTAGCGCTCCAGGATCTCGTCCTTGGAGAACTCCTTGTCGATCTGCAGCGCGTAGCGCATCTCGCGCAGCTTGCGGGCGCTGGTGTCCTCGGTCGCGGCGACCACGTCCGCCGGGTGGGTGGCCGAGTACGCGATGGCGAGCCGGACGTACTGCATGGTCAGCGTCGAGGCGCCCTGCCGGCCGTTGGCGCCGCCGGACTGGTTGTTGACGAAGGCCCGAACGACGCCGGTGAGGTCGACCCCGTTGTGCCGGTAGAAGTCGTGGTCCTCGGCGGCGACGATCGCCTTCTGCATCAACGGTGCCACGTTGGCGAGCTTCACGTCCCGCCGGTTCTCGTCGTACATCGTCGCCAGCGGCGTCTTGCCGTCCGAGGCGAGCAGGTAGCTGATCTGCGGCGCGCGGGCCACCGTCAGCTCGCTGGGCAGCGCGCCGAACGTCTCGGCGCCGGCCTTCGCCGCCAGGCCGGACAGCGCCACCGCGGGGAAGGCCGCTGCCGCGATCACCACACCGGCCAGCAGGCCGCAGGTCAGCAGCGATGCGGCGCCGGCATGGACATTGCGGTCACGTTTCCACATCCAGGTCACCTCCATTCACAGGGTGCAGGGCGGCAGCGGGCCACCGACCGGCGTTTCGCGCCCCGGTCGGGTCCTCCCATCGCTGCCGCCCTGCGGGTTCCCACACGTCCGTACGGCGCTCGGCCACGAGTGGGTGCCGGTCAACCGGTCACCAGCTGGCCATCACCACCTTCGTCGCCTCGGCGATGAGCGCGTCGTCATAGTCGGCGTCCTTCTCGTCGCGGCTGGACAGCACCGCGAGGACGATCGGCGCACGGTTCGGCGGCCAGATCACCGCGATGTCGTTACGGGTGCCGTACCCGCCGGACCCGGTCTTGTCCCCGACGACCCAACCGTCGGGAACGCCGGCGCGGATCAGCGCACCGCCGGTGGTGTTCCCCCGCAGCCAACCGTTGAGGGTGTCGCGGTCCGAGGGTTCGAGGGCGTCACCGACGGTGTACGCCCGCAGGGACCCGGCCATGGCCCGCGGGGTGCTGGTGTCCCGCCGGTCACCCGGCGTGCCCTCGTTGAGCTCGGTCTCGTAACGCGCCGGATCGGTGACCTTGTCGCCGATCTTGCGTAGCTCCTTCTCGAACCGCTCCGGTCCGCCGAGGTGCCGCAACATCAGGTTGGCGGCGGTGTTGTCGCTGTACCGCACCGCCGCGTCCGCGATGGCCCGCAGTGTCATGCCCTCGGCCACGTGCTGCTCCGTGATCGGCGAGTAGCTCACCAGGTCGTCGGCCGAGTAGCGCACCACCCGGTCCAGCTCGGCGTCCGTGGTCTCGTCGAGGATCTCGGCGGCGGCCAACGCCTTGAAGGTCGAGGCGTACGCGAACCGCTCGTCGGGCCGGTACCGCACGGTGCGGCCGGTGCCGGTGTCGATCGCGTAGACCCCCAGCCGCGCGTCGAACTTCTCCTCCAGTTGCCGGAACTCGTGCCGCCGGTCGGGTGCGGACGACGTGGGGGCCGTCACCGCGCTGTCCCGCTTCGGCTGTTCGGCGGCCCCGGCGGGACTACAGGCAGTCAGGGACAGCAATGCCGCCGTGGCCACCAAGCGGCGTGTCGGAAAGGCCATGATCACTCCTTGTCGGTATGTGGGCCAGGCACCGGACAGTGCCGGTCGGACAGGACTCGACCCTGACAGTGATCCGGTATGCGGTCGAAGACAGAAGTCGCGCGATTCATGCCGACCGGGCATCAACGGCGCGGCGGGGGCAACCGCCGGCCGGGAGCAGACCGGCGGTGCCGGGAATCGGTCCGGTCCTGATCAGAGCCGACAGTGCTGGTCTTCCGCGGGGATCTTCAGATCGATGAGGTAGGCGGTGAAGGCGGCGTTGACGCAGGGGTTGACCCCATCCTGTGCGACGGTGTGCCGTGCACCCTCGACGGTGAGCACGGTGCCGCCGATCTCGTCGGCCAGGACCTTGCCGGCGGCGTAGGGGGTGGCCGGGTCGCCGGTGATGGAGATGATCAGGGTTTCGGGCAGGCCCTTGACGTCCTGGGCGTAGGGGATGCCGAGGCTGGGCTCGCCGGGCCAGGCTTCGCAGGCGTCCCGGGTGACTCCGTCGACCTTCTCGCCGCTTGCCACGTACGGGCTGGTCGTGTTGATGTCGGCGCGCAGTCGGGCTTCCTCCTCCGGGGTGCGGCGTACCTCGTCGTTGCAGTTGACGGCGAGATTGGCCTCGAGGAAGTTGCTCCACACGCCGGAGGGCTCCCGGCCGCCGAAGAGGTCGCCGACCTTCAGGATCTGCGATCCGTCGCCCTGCTTGAGCTCGGTGAGGCCCTTGATGAGCACGGGCCAGACCTCGGGTTGGTAGAGGCCGGCGGTGATGCCGCCGACGGCCTGGGTGAAGTTCAGCGTGCGCCCCTTGCCTGCGGGGACGGGCTTGTCGATCAGCGGCCGGACCAGCTTCTGGAAGACCGCCGTGGCCTGGGCCGGGTCGGTGCCCAGCGGGCAGTCCTTGCTGGCGGCGCAGGAGGCCGCCAGCTTCTCGAAGTTCTGCTGGAAGCCGGCCTGCTGGGTGAGCCGCCGCTGCGGGTTCTTCAGGGTCGGGTCCGTCACCCCGTCCAGCGCCAGCGCCCGGACGTTCTTGCCGAACATCTCGGCGTAGACCGCGCCGAGTCGGGTGCCGTAGCTCTGCCCCGCGAAGGTCAACTTCTCGTCACCGAGGGCCGAGCGCAGGACGTCGAGGTCCCGGGCGGCGTTGCGGGTGCCGACCGCGGACAGGATCTCCGTCCCGCCCGAGCCCTTCGCGCAGCGCTCCGCCAGCCGCCGGGTGTCGTCCTCGCTCCACTGCCCCGACGACGCCAGCAGCGTGGTCTGGTCCTCGCCACGATCGCGCTCGGCGTCGGTGAAACAGTTGATCGCGGGCGTCGACGATCCGACCCCGCGCGGGTCGAACCCCACCACGTCGAAGCGTTGCAGCAGCGGGCTCTTCGCATGCGCGGCACTGAAGCTCGTGGCCTGGGTCATGCCCGAGCCGCCCGGGCCGCCCGGGTTGAGCACCAGCGACCCGATGCGCTGCCCGGGGTTCCCCTGCGCGGCGAGCCGGAGCACCGCGACCTGAATGGTCCTGCCCTTCGGGTCCTGGTAGTCCAGCGGCACCTTCAACCGGGCGCACTCGAAGGGCTCGACGTAGAGCTTCTTCTGTCCGGGCGTGGCGGCGTAGCCCGCGCACGAGCCGAACGACAGCTTCTGCCCGTAGTAGGCCTCCAGCCCGGCAGGGGACGGCTGCGGCCCGGATTCCGCCGAGGTCGGGGTGCTGGTGCAGGCCGCCGCCAACGCGAGCACCGCCGTCGCCGCGGCGGCGGCGCCGATGCGACGGGTGGCGCGCCGATTGGCAGGTGGGCTGGACCGGTCCGCGGGCGGACCGGGGTCGAACAAGGCCATGGGAGCCTCCGAGATCGATTCGGTCAACACAGTGCGCGTTCCACGAGACACCCGGCCGTAGCGGCACACTCAACTCCGTGGGGGTGTGATCTAGTCGTTGAATTCCGGAATGGTCCGCGACTACGCCCGGGACGTCTGTCGACGGCGAACGGCAATTCCGGGATCGCCCGCGAAAGACCTGTCCGCGCCCCATTTGACTGTGCCCCTGGGGCACAGGTTCACATGGGGCGAGCCCGCTGAGAGGGCGGGTCGGACAGGAGGCGGGAATGTTGCGAAGAACTGGAATGGCCCTGGTGGGGACGCTGGGACTGGTCGGCACCCTGGTCGCGGTGATCCCGGCGACGGCCGGGGAATCGGCGGCAGGGCTGACCTGGGCGGCGTGCCCGGAGGACGTGGTGGTGCCGCCGACGGTGCAGTTGCCGGTGCAGTGCGCGAAGGTGCCGGTTCCGTTGGACTACGACGACCCGGACGGCGCCCAGATCGAGATCATGGTGTCGCGGATCGCCAGCACGAAACCGGAGAAGCGACGCGGCGTGCTGATGCTCAACCCGGGCGGACCGGGCGGCACCGGGCTGGACCAGCCGGGGTTCCTGGTCTCGAAGGGGCTGCCGACCGGCGTCACGGACGCCTACGACCTGATCGGCATGGACACCCGGGGCGTCGGGCACTCGACGCCGGTGAGCTGTGGTTTCACCGCCGACGACGCCTACTGGGCCAACATCCCGCCGTACGCGCCGGACGACGCGGCCGTCATCCGGCAGGCGGAGATCGCCAAGGACATCGCCGAGCGGTGCGCGGCCAACGACACCGAGGGGCGGCTGCGCCACCTGAGCACCGCCAACATGGCCCGTGACCTGGACCGGATCCGTGCCGCGCTCGGCGAGAAGAAGGGTAACTACTACGGGGCGTCCTACGGCTCGGCACTGGGTGCCGCGTACACCTCGATGTTCCCGGCGACCACCGACCGGGTCGTGCTGGACAGCATCGTCGGCGACACCCACCTCGACCAGGCCGGACTGCGCCGGTTCGCGCTCGGCATGGAGCAGACGTTCCCCGACTTCGCGGAGTGGGCGGCGGCGCGGCACGAGTCCTACGGTCTGGGCCGCACCCCGCAGCAGGTGCGCCGGACCTACCTCGCCCTCGCCGAACGGCTCGACAGGACGCCCACCCCCGACGGGCTCACCGGCCCCCTCTTCCGGCAGATCACCTTCGGCTTCCTCTACAACGAGATCCAGTATCCGAGCCTCGCGCAGATCTGGCAGACCTGCCTGAACCCCGGCGAGGCGCCGCGGGCGAAGGCGGCGGCCGCACCCAATCCGCAGGACAACGCCCTTACCGTGTTCCTCGCCGTCACCTGCAACGACGTGCAGTGGCCCGAGGACGTGGACACCTACCGGCGGGCGGTCGCGCAGGACCGCGAGCGGTTCCCCCTGTTCGGCGCGGCCAGCGCCAACATCACGCCCTGCGCCTTCTGGATGCACGAGCCGGCCGAGCCGCCCGTCGCGGTGAACGACAAGGGGCCGCGCAACGTGCTGATCCTGCAGAACCGGCACGACCCGGTCACCCCGCTCGCCGGTGGCAAGCTGCTGCGGAAGAAGTTCGAGAAGCGCTCCCGGCTGGTCACCGTCAACGAGAGCGGACACGGCGTCTACGTCCTCGGCGGTAACGCCTGTGCGCTGAACCTCACCACGTCGTACCTGGTCGACGGCAAGATGCCGGCCGGCGACCGGACCTGCCGGCGCGGCTGACGTTGACTGTGCCCCAGGGGCACGGTGTGCGATGGGGGCATGCGGAACAGGGGCGGCTGGAGCACGCGTGAGCTGGCCGAGATCGCCGGGACCACGCTGAGGACCGTGCGGCACTACCACCGGATCGGGTTGCTGGAGGAGCCCCAGCGGGCGGCCAACGGCTACAAGCAGTACCGGATCCGGCATCTCGTCCGACTGCTGCGGATCCGACGCCTGGTGGACCTGGGCGTGCCCCTGGCCGACATCGCCGCCATGGACAACTCGGTCGAGGGCGCGGAACGGACGTTCCGCGCCCTCGACGCCGAGCTGGCGGCCAGCATCGAGCGCCAGCAGCGGATCCGCGAGGAGCTGGCCGGGATCCTGGAGCATCCCGGCCGCGCCGACCTGCCGCCGGGTTTCGGCGACCTCGCCGGCGACCTCGCCGAGGACGAACGGGCGTTCCTGCTCGTCTGCTCGCGGGTCATCGAGCCGTCGGTGCTGGCGACCCTGCGGGAGACGTGCACCTCGACCCCCACCGCGGCCGAGAAGGATCTCCATGCCCTCACCGAGGACGCGAGCGAGCAGGCCCGGCAGGGCCTGGCCGAGCGGCTCGCCCCCGAAATCGACCGCGAGCAGCAGAAACATCCACGGCTGCGGGAGTTGGCGGAGCAGGGTGCGGCGGGCCAGGAGCCACGCAGTTGGTCGGTCTTCCTCCACGCGGTCGTTGAGCTGTACAACCCCGCGCAGATCGATGTCCTGCAGCGCGCCAACGTCATCCTCGACCGGGACGATTTCGCCGAGTGAACCTGCCCGGCCACGAGGCGACCGGCTCGTGGCCCGTGAGGTCGACCACACCCCTGCCGTGCGGGCTTGAGTGTGCCGCTGGGGCATGCCTGCTAATTGTCCCGATGCTTACCGACGAGGAAGAACCGAGCGCGACGCCGGGGCGCCATCGCGGGTCCGCCCGCCCTGACGCCGCTGAACAGGCCACCAGTTCCACCAGTTCCACCATCCTGAGCCGGACGGGCGGCGTCGCCGGGTTCGCCTACTCGACTGTTCCGGTGATCGTGTTCGTGACGGCGAACGCGTTCCTGCCGCTCCCTGCCGCCATCGGCGTCGCCGTCGCGACCGGGCTCGCGTTGTTCACCTTCCGGCTGCTGCGGGGAGAGCGCTTCGTTGCCGCGATCGGGAGCCTGCTCGGGGTGGCAGTGGCCGCCGGGATCGTCGCCTGGACCGGCTCCGCGCGGGACTTCTTCGTGATCGGCATCTGGGCGTCGCTGGCCGGCTTCGTCGTCACGCTCGCATCGGTGCTGGCCCGTCGGCCGCTGACCGGTGTCGTCTGGAACGCCCTGCACGGTGGAACGCACGCGTGGCGGTCCGACCCCGCCGTCCGGGTGGCGCACGACGTCGCGACCCTCGCCGCGGCGTCGGTGTTCGGATCGCGGTTCGCGATCCAGCAGTGGCTATATCTGACGGACAGCACCGGCGGGTTGGGCATCGCCCGGGTCGTCATGGGCACCCCGCTCACCGTGCTGGCCGCGCTGGTCATCGTGTGGGCCTTCCGCCGCAGCACGGGACGCCTCATCCGGACCAACCCATGACGGGATGCCCGCCCAACGGCGCCCACCCTCGGCGGCACCGGTGCGTCGCCTGGCGCGCCGACCAACGAGCTGGAAAGGCATGAATGGCCCTCTACGAGATGGCGATGCAGGTGGTTCCCGTCCTGTTGATCGCACTGTTCATCGATATCCGCGGCACCGACCGACAGGCCGCCGGCGGCGCGATGCGACGCTGGACGGCGGTGCAGGACAGGGTCTACGCCGCGCTCGGCGTCGTCGCGTTCATGGCGTCGATGCTCGTCGTGGCGGACATCGTCGCCGCCGGACGTGCCCCGGCGGCGATCGTCATCGCCACTCTCAGCGGCTGCATGGCCATGCTGTACGTCCGGATCCTGCAACGCTTCGCCCGTGACCGCAGTCAGCAGCACGACCAGGTGTCGGGCGACCGGTGAACCTCCCGGTGCCGGGCGAGGTCACCCGCCACCAGCGGCCCGGACGATCAGTGGTGCGGATCGGTGAGCAGCCGGTTGGTGCGCCGGAGGACGTCCAGCTGTGCGGGGTTGTAGAGCTCCGCGAGGGCCTTGCCGACGGCCTGCTGGACGTAGCGCCCGCTGTACCGGGTGCCGGCGTTCGTGATCTTCGCTCCGGGGTGCTCCGCGCCCAGGGCGCGTACGTAGGGGGCCAGGTCCCGGGCCACGGCGGCGCGGGTCTGCTCGTCGGCGTCGGGGGGAAGCGTGTTGAACCGCTCGGCGACCGGGTCGGTGACGGGCTTGCGCAGCATGTCCGCCCAGGCCCGCATGGTTTCGACGCCCAGGACCCGGGTCAGTACGACGACGAACGAACGGTCGGCCTGCGGCATTTCCGCCACGGCGTCGGCTGCGGCGAAGCCGGGTGGTAGTTCCGCCGGTGTGGGCTGCCGCAGGATGACGCCGAGTTCGATGCGGGCGCGTTGCAGGCGCTCGATGGTGGCCGCGAGTTCGGCGTCGAGGGCGCGCAGCGCCTCCTCCGGATGGTCGTCGGTGTCATCCATCGTCGCGATCTGGGACAGCGAGAACCCCAGGTCCGTCAAGCGTCTGATGCGCAGGATCCGGACGAGGTGATCCACCCCGTACTGCTTGTAGCCGTTGGCATGCCGGTGCGGTTCCGCCAGCAGGCCGATGTCGTGGTAGTGGCGCACCGCTCGCAGGGTGGTGCCGGCGAGTTGGGCGATCTCCCGAGTGCTCCACCCCATTGCGTACCTCCTTTCGACGGCTGTTCCTCGGCGCCCTGGCGCCGCCCCGGTCCGGTGGAGACCACGTCGGGGCGGCATGGCCCAGCCAGCTCCCGCAACGCCCGTTCCGGAGTGCGGTGGCGGGCCGCCACCATGCCGCCGATGTCGCCGTCAGAGCCCGCCCGGGGCGCGGAACACGAGGTCCGGGTCGTACCGCTTCTTGGCGGCGAGCAGGCGCTCGGCATTCGGCCCGAAGACGGCGGCCGTGCGCTCGGTGTCCCCCGGACCGAGCAGGTTGGGATAACCGCCGGGAAGCCGGTCGGTTCCCCGCACCCAGGCCCGGTGCTGATCTTCAGCGGGATCTCCCGGTTCCCAGACCGCGATGGTCTCGACCATCAGGTGCGGCGTCCGGTTGCGGAACGCGCTGGCGTCGGCGGGGACGCGAGCGGCTGCCCCATGAAGGCTGTGCAGCGAGATCGCGGAGAGCGGCGAGGTCATGGCGCCCGCGGCGTCGGTCAGGGTTTCCTGGACCGTACGGTCGAGTCCGGTGACTGTGCGCGTCCCGATCTGGACGTGGCGGCCGGCGGGGAACATCGCGTCGATCTGTGCGAGCTGGTCGGTCATCGTGGTCGGGCCGACCTGCGCCGACAGCGGCTCACCGAGTTCGGTGAGCTGTTGCAGCACCCGGGTCCCGGCCTCGGGGTCACCGCACCAGGTCGGTGCGGCGAAGAGCGCCGGCTCACCGGTCGGGGCGGTGATGAAGCCCGCCTGCACGGTCAGCTCGTCCGGCCCCCGCAGCAGCGACTCCTCCAACTCCGGCAGAACGTCGAACCTGAACATGATCATCCCGGCCAGGATCGCCGGCACCGCGTGCAGCCGGATCCGCATCGTGGTGACCACGCCGAAATTGCCGCCACCACCGCGCAGCGCCCAGAGCAACCCGGGGTCGCGCTCCTCGTCGGCCGTGACCAGCGTGCCGTCGGCGAGCACCACGTCGGCCGACAGCAGGTTGTCGGCGGCGAGACCGAACCGGCCGCTCAGCGGACCGTAACCACCGCCGAGCGTCAAGCCGGCCATGCCGACCGAACCGGCCGTTCCGGTCACCGCGACCAGACCGGCCCGCTGCGCGGCCGCGGCCACGTCGGCCGAGGTGGCACCGCCGGCCACGGTGGCGATCGCGGTGGCCGGGTCGACGCTCACCTGCCGCATCGGGCTCAGGTCGAGCGTCAGGCCGCCGTCGGCCAGCGCGCGGCCGGCCCAGTCGTGCCCGCCGCCGCGCACCGACAGCGGAATGCCTCTCTCCTGGGCGGTCCGAATCCCGGCCTGGACATCGGCCGTGGTGGCGCATCGAAGAACGGCGAGCGGACGGCTGGTCACCGCACCGTTCCAGATGGTCCGAGCTGCTTCGTACTCAGTGCCGGACGTCAGCGTGTCACCCATGGCGCCAGAGTACTCGTCTATTCGCTGGAGTCCAACTCTGACGAGTGGCGCGGGCTATACTCGGGCGACCATGACCGGACCACCGAAGAGCCGCCGGGCCGAGTACGCCGCCGCCACCCGCGCCGCCATAATCGAGGCGGCGCGCGTGCTCTTCGCCCGTAAGGGATACTTCGCGACAAAGATCGAGGACATCGCCGTGGAGGCCCGCGTCGCACCAGCCACTGTGTACGCGGTGACCGGCGGCAAGCAGGGGCTGATCCGGACGCTGGTCGACCTGTGGAGCCAAGCGCCGATCGTGGCGCAGACCCTCTCCCGGCAGGAGACCCTCACCGACCCGGACGAGATCCTGCGGGACACCGCAGCCGCGACTCGGTCAATGCGCGAGACGTACGGCGACATCATGCGGCTGATGCTGACCACCGCGCCACACCACGCGGAGGTGGCTGAGGGCCTCCGCCTGGCCACGAAGCGCTACCGCGACGCACTCGAAACTGTCGCCGCCCGGCTCCGGGACGTCGGCGGCCTGCGAGAGGGGACGACCCTCGCGGAGGCGACCGACATCCTCTGGTTCTACTTCGGATACTCCGGCTATTTCACTCTGCTCGATGACAACGGCTGGACGTACGAGCAGTCGGAACACTGGCTGGTTACTCAAGCCGCCGCGGCACTTCGCTGAGACTCGGCCGCCGCCTTCCGGGGCGGTGTGTCGACGAACGGGCCGCTCGGGGTCTCCGCGACACCCCAGCCGGCCTCCACGGCTCCTGCGCCATACCGTCGCACGGCGTCTCGAACCGCCGCCCGACGATGACGCTCGTCGACGCGCAGGGGCGGGCGGCGGGGAGCGGGCAGCCAGCATGATCTTGGATCAGGTGTGCGGTGCGTGCTCTCTGGCGGATGCCAACCCGGGTGGACCGCTGCCAGCGGGGGTCACCGCGACCGACCGCCGGTCGCAGCCTGGGGTCCGTGTGCTCCGGGTGTGGTCCTGGGCTGGGAGAACAGGGGTCCGGATGACGTGGGCGAACGCGGGCCACTCCCTGCCCGGCAGGCGATCGAAGCGGCGATCGCGCAGGCCCGGCAGTTGGGGTCGTCGGGAAATTGGCAGGGGCTGGCGGTCATCCACCGGCCAGCCCTACCCCTTCCGAGCGCGGTGACCCGCCGCCGACACCTCATGCCGCCGGCGACACCCCATCAGCTGACCACGGCCACGGTACGCCCTGGACCAGACAGCCAACCGGTGTCCCGGGCGGGACGCCGACCGGTCCGAGAACCAGGATTCCGCCCCGGTTGGACGACGACGGGCGGCGTCCGTTGGAGCTTGAGAACGAATGCGCCGATATAGTCGCCAGCAAGAGCTACCGGGTCCACCAGAACCCCACCAGGCAGGAGATCGCCGACGCCCGGCTCCGTACCGGCGACTCCGGCAACCCGAACAAAGACCCGGACTACCTGATCGAGGGTCACGTGTTCGACTGCTATTCGCCCACTCTCGGCAAGCCGGTACGGGGCGTCTGGAGCGAGGTCCGCGCCAAGGTCGACAAGGAACAGACCCAACGCGTGGTGCTGAACCTGCACGACTGGCAGGGAGACCTCGCGGCCCTGCGAACACAGTTTGACACCTGGCCCGTCGAGAGGCTGAAAGAACTCGTCGCGGTAACGCCGAGCGGCGCGATCGTGCAGATCGTCCGTCGAGACTGAGGAGAGGCGCGGAGATGGCTGTCGAGTTCAGGTTGACCCTCGCGGGTGACCTGCCCCTGGATCACATGGCTGATCTCGTGGCAGCCGAACCCGCCGAGAAGCCGAGGCCGAGCGGCACCAGCCCACGGCTGCTCAGTGCCCGCCTCTACGACACCCGCGGGTACGCGCTGACCGTCTCCTCAGGCAGCCAGGGCTATTTCGATGCCGAGGCCGACGACGGTGCCCGCTGGGAGTGGGAGCCGGAGACGTACGTCGACATCGACTTCTCCATGCGGGCAGACGGCCTGGTCGACAAGGGGATCCCGAGCATGATGCAGGCCGTGGCCCGGGTGTTGGCGGCCCGGCAGGAGGACGCGGCGCTGGTCCAGAACGGCAACTGGCTCCTGCTGACCCGCACCGCGGGCGAACTCCGCAGACACCGGCCTACCTGGTGGAGCCACTACGGCATAGACGACCTCATCATCACTCAATGAACCAGCCGAGCGCGGGTGACCCGCTGACGAACGACGCGGCTTCGACCCGCCGTCCGTGGGCGACGTCGACGTCGTCTTCCTCGACCCGACGGACCTGACTCGCGACAACGCCGACCCGGCCGCCGCGCGGCTGATCGCGACCTGGCCGGAATCCCCCGTGGGAGGCGGCGCCCAGCCGGGGGAGCGGGCCGCCCACATGATCTTCGATGATGTGCGCGGTGTGTGCTCTCCAGCGGATGCCGACCCGGGTGAACCGGTGCCAACGCGGGTCACCGCGGCCGACCGCCGGTCGCAAACCGGGGTTCGTGTGCTCCAGGGGTGGTCCTGGGCTGGGCGAACGACGGTTCGGGTGACGTGGGTGAACGTAGGCCACTCCCTGCCACCCCAGGTGAACCCGCAGGTCGCTAGACTAGGCCCTCGCGCCCTCGTAGCTCAGGGGATAGAGCATCGGTTTCCTAAACCGTGTGTCGCAGGTTCGAATCCTGCCGGGGGCACCTCGAAGATCAGCAAAAACACCATCTGAGCAGCGGATACGCCTCCGCGTCGATCGGTCGTCCTGTGCAGTCAGATGCCATCCGAAGCCGCCGTTTGCAGCCCTCCGTGCAAAATACGTGCAATGATCTTGGGCGGTTGAGCGACCCTGTTTCCCCAGCTCAGAGCCGCTACAACGCGGAGGGGCCGCAGCGTCGCCACGGCCCCTCGCAACCCACTAGTGATCATCATCGGCTCAGCGCCGCCTCAATCCGCTCGTTCATCCGGCTACGGTCCCCGTCGAGGCACTTCGCGTACACCTTGAGCAGCACGTCGACCGAGTGCCCGGCGCGTTGCGCGACCTCGGGCGCCGGCAGCCCGGCGTTGAGCCAGAGCGACACCCCGGCGTGCCGCAGGTCGTAGGGCCGTCCGGCCAAGGGAGACGCGACCCGGTCCGGGGTCAGGCTCAGCGTCCGCGCCTCTTCCCAGACCCGGGAGTACGTCGACGACGAGACCACATTGCCCCGGTCGCTGCGGAACAGCCGCCCGTCGACGCCGACGCCGAACCGGTCGATGTGCGCCCCCAGGATCGCCACCAGCTCCGGCGGGATCGGCACCTCCCGCGCTTCCGTGTCGCCCCGGTGCTTGAGTCCCCGATCGTCGTGCACCTCGCCGCTGTCGGTGTAGCGCTTCCCGGCCGCCGGCCGTGACTTCTCCACCGTCAGCAGACCCCACCCGGTTGCCGGAAGATGGCAGTCCCGCTCCCGCAGGCCCAGCGCCTCACTCGGCCGCAGCGCAGCGAAGTAGAGGCAGGCGTAGAAGGCGACCAGGCGTTCACCGCGCCGGCCGTTCTTCCCGCGCTGGCCGACGTACGTCACCCCGGTCAGCAGCTCGCGCGCCTGACGGATGTTGACCACGACACGGCGGTCCACCTCGCCAGCCACCTTCCGCCGGGACGACCGAACCCGCAGCTTGTCGACCGGGTTGAAGTCCAACAGCTCCAGCTCGACGGCGTACTGAAGGACGTTGTAGAAGACCGAGCGCCGCCGCCTGGTCGTCGACGCCGCCGCCGGCCGCCCGTCCATCGTCAGCCCCAGGGTTTCCAGCGCCGGACGCACCACCGCGGCTTCCGCCAGCGCCGACAACGGCAGGGACGCCTTGCCGAGCCACCGCAGTGCCGCAGCGATCTCCGCCGGCCGGTCGAGTTGCCGAGAGGCGGGCGGAAACTCCCACTCCCGCAACGCCCGCCGCAGCAACGCCGGATTCGGCCGCCCGGCCAAGTCATGCACCAGCGCAGCCGTCACGGTCGCCAGCGCGTCCGTCGTGCTCTCCCGGGACTTGGCTGCCGCACCCGGCCACTTCATGTCGACGTACCGGCGGACGAAGCCGAGCCAGCTCACCGACTCCACCGGCGCCATCAACGACTCAGGCAGCCCGGAGTCGCCGTCGAACGCCTCACCCCGGTTCGCCGCCTGCATCAGGTCCGACCGGAAGTTGTCCGCCAGCGCCCGGGTGCCGAACGTCCGAGACTTCGGCCCTCTGCCCACCACCCAGCGGACGGTGTACGACTTCTTGCGACCACCCAGGGCGTTGACCTGAATGCCGCGTATCCGCACCTCGCGGGACTTCACGCCGCCTCCCGGTGCTGCTCCAGCCACGACCGCAGGTCGCGCCGTTCGATGCGCAGCTCACCGTTGGGCAGCTTGATGCACTCCGGGGCGATGCCCAACTCACGCCAGCGGTAGAAGGTCCGCCGTGACACACCGTTGAGCACGGCGAGGACTTCTGGAACGGTCAACAGCTCACTTTCCATGAGGGGTTCTTTCCTTCGGATCAAGCAGCAGAGGAGAGGCGAGCAGCGGTTGCCGAAACGGCGGCGGCTGTTCGTATCCGGGCGGTGTCGAGGTCAGCGCGCCAGCGGATGCGGGCGGATATCGCGCGCAGGAGGCGGTGTTCCAGGGGCGGCACGTCCGGGTCTTCTGGGCGGGCGAGTTCGAACCGGTACCTCTTCGACCCGTCCGCCTCGTCGGCGGCCTGGTCCTGCTCGTCGGTGTCGGCCATGCCGCCGGCCAAAATTGCCCGAACCCAGGACCGGTTGTCGGCGCGGTGGTCGGCGAGGGTCTTGCCGGACCACTGGCGGGAGACGAGGACGCGTCGGCCGGTGAAGCCGAGGGTGGAGCGCTGGTGGACCTTCCCCGTGCAGCGGCCGGGGGTCAAGCCCGCCTTGACCCCGTCCGGCTGGACGCCGTACAGCAGCCAGTTCGCGCAGGTGGGCGAGCACGGCAGGACGGCCAGTTCGGCGTGGAGGCGGTCGAAGTGTGCCTTCTGCGCGTCGGAGCGCGGCTTAGCCTGGTCGGTCAGGTCCTTGGTGACGTACTTGGTCACGTAGCGGATGGACCGTTCGGCGTCCTTGGTGCCCTGCTCGATGCCTCGGGCGTCGATCCGGCCGAGGCGGGCGACGTACGCGGGCCGGCTGCCGGGCTCCTCCAGGGCGTCGAGGGCTTCACCCCAGGTGGGCAGCGGCTCGCGCGTCTTGGGGTCGACGTATGCCTGTCGATCGACGTCCCAGACCGGTGGCTTGTCGACCGGGTACGTCAGCTCGTCGAAGGGCGGCCACCACACCTGGTGGTAGGTGGCCGCCGCGATCTGCTTGAGCAGCCGGCGGGGCAGGGTGCCGCGGATGGCGAAGTGCGCGTGCGGAGCGAGCCGGCGTTGCAGCTCCACCGCGCCCGCGTACTGGACGTTCCAGCCGGCGGCGCGGCGGACGTTCTGCCACCACCGGTCGAGGACCCGCGCGAAGTGGATCGCATCCAGGGCCGCCCGCCGGTAGTCGTAGCTGGTCGGGTCGACGGGGGTGCCGAGCACGTCGTCATACGGGCCGTGCCGTTGGCCGCACTCGCACGGGGCGACGTAGGCGCCGCGCCGCAGGTGGGAGTGCACCGGCCCGTGCGAGCCCAGGGTGAGCGTGATGAGCATTGACGGCCGGTGTGTCTTGCCTGCCTTTCCAGAGTAGGCGCGGCCGACGGTGCGTGGGTCGACGGGAAGGCGGGGGAGGTCTGGGGAGTCCTGCCGCCGCCTGGTCGACCGCTTGCGTCGGGGCCGCTCGTCGCGTTCCTTCGGGGTGAGGTGGCCGCGCAGGCTGGTTTCGGCGAGGGCTTCGTCCAGTTCGCCTATTGCGGCGCCGATTTCGGCGAGGTGCGCGGCCCGCTCGTCGGGGGTCATCGGCTGGTACTGCGCCGCTTCGCGTTCGAATTCCAGGTGTGCGCGGACTCGGACGAGGGCGAGGACGTCTTCCCCGGGTTGGTCGGGGCGGACGGCGGGTTCGTCGACGAGGTGCCAGCCCTCGCGGATCTGTTGGATGCGCAGCCGCCGGCCCCGCTCCGCGCAGGGCTTGCACTTGACGGCGAGGGTCGCCCCGCAGGGCACCTCCACCACCTCGGTCAGGCCGGTGGCGGTGTCGGTCCGGCGCAGGGCGAGAGGCCGGACGCAGACGCCGTTCTGTTCGGCGAGTTGCTTGAGCGCGTCCTTGGCCAGGGGCTTGCGCATCCGGTCCGCGCGCGACCCCGGTCGGGGCTGCTCGACGGGAGCCGTGGGGACGAGTTCAAGTTGGCTCACCGGTCACGCTCCCCGCCGACGATGCTGCCGTTGCGGGGCGCGAACGCCGCCGCTGGTACGGGCACCAGTCCCGGCCGCCGCTCCACCGGCATCACGGGGACCGGGCGGAGAGCCGCCGGGCGAGACTGCTCGTCGACGACGGCGACGTTCACCGCCTGGCCCTCGTCCACGACGTCGAAGGGCGGCCGGTCGTCGACCGGGTTGTACCCGGGCGGGACGTCGCCCCAACCGTCGGTGTCTGCCGGCTTGTCGACGGGCACCGCCGCCGGGGCGGGGGTGGTGGAGAAGACGAGCTTGGACAGGCCGAGGAACGCCAGGGCGGGCACGGCGGACAGCAGCCACCCGGACACGCCCGGCTTGGCCACGGCGAGTTGCGCCGACAGGGACAGGGCGACGGCGCAGACGAGCAGGAACATCGGGTACCCGACCGACCCGCCGGTGCGGCGCCGCCGCCGGATCGTCAGCAACGCCGCCAAGGGAAGCAGTTCGGAGATGGCGGCGTTGGCCCAGCCGAACCAGTCCCCCGTACCGGCGGGCGAATTGGCCATGGTCCAGTCGTGCACGTGGGTGAACGACGCCGCCCCAGCCAGCCCGCCAACCGTGAGGACGATGAGGACCAGGACGACGCCCTCCACCCGGTCCGCGTTCGCGTTGGCCTTCACTTGGTCACCTCCTGCTCGTCGTTGGTGTCGTCGCAAAGCCGGCGGTACTCGCGGCCGAGTTGGCGGATGTCGTCGTCGGTGAGGTAGGCGAAGCGGACCCGGACGGGCTCGCGGACGCCGTCGAGGACGACAAACCCCACGCCGGGGGCGGATTCGGGGACGCGATCGCACAGCGCTCCCCGGTCACGAGCACTGTCACCGAGGACCATGTCCACCTGCTCCGGCTCGGTCAGCCGCAGCCCGATGCGGGTCGGGAACAGGTCCCGGAACGGCAGCACGTCCTTGCGCGGATCTTGGAGTGCGGCGACCACGTGTACCCCGACCGCGCGCCCCTGGCTGAGGAGGAGGCCGAGGGCTTCCTTGATCCGGTCGCGGACCTTCCGGTCAGTGATGTAGGCCGTCAGCGCCGCCAGCTCGTCGACCACCAGGACGAGGAGCGGTTCCTCAGGCGTGGGCGTGTGCTGGCGGGCCACGCCGCGCAGTCGGGCCGCCCGCAGCCGCATTCGTTTGACGGCCTCTTCCAGGACGCCAGCCATGCCGTCAGGGTCGTCGTAGGAGAACCGGGCGAACAGCGGCACCCCGGCCGCCAACTCCATCCCGCCCTTCGGGTCGAACGCCCACAACTCCACCAACCCCGACCGCACACCGCCGGCCAGAGAGCGGATGAGCGACCACAGCACCGAGCCCTTGCCCGACCCCGTGGCCCCCGCGATCAGCAGGTGCGAGCCGGTCAGCCGCAGCCGGTAGGGCTGCCCGTCCTCACGCACCCCGAGCGTGAGCCCGTCGAAGTCCGGCACCTCGGTTATTGGCAACGGCGCCACCGTGTCGGCCAAGGGGTCACGGCGTAGGAACCGGATTACTACCTGATCCGGGCGGTTGGTGGAGCGGGCTTGGCCGGTGCGCAGGCGGAAGGCGTAGGCGAGGCGTTCCGCAGCCTGCCCCCAGTCGTCCGGGATCTGCCCCGGCAGCATCCGGACGGTCAGCTCATCGCCGTAGCGGTCGCAGCGCAACCGCAGCAGTTGCGGCACGTACCGGTCACCGGCAAACGCGGTCGCCAGCCCACAGGTGGCCATGACTGACGTCCACCGCCGCCGATACATCACTAGGGCGCGGATGCGGCTGACGATCGGGTACCAGCCGAAGCGCAGCCACGACGACGGATGCCACCGCCACCAGGCCGCACACCCGACGGCGACCGCCAGGACGACGCCGGCCAAGACCCGGCCGCCATACTCGGCCCGCACCCACAGAACGGCCACGGTCGGGGCGGTTAGCCACCAGTACCGCACCGCCAGCACGGTGAGGCGGAACAGGCCCCGGGCCAGCCACCAGAACACCAGCAGCCAACCCGGAACCCGCCACGCCGGAAGGCGCACGTTCATCGGCGCCACCGGGATCTTCTCGCCCGGAATGATGTTGATCAGAGGCACAGGTCACCACCCCGATCAGGACGGGCCAGGGTGGCGATGCACGAGCGGCACGACATACGACGCAGGTCGAACCGGCGCGGCTTCACCCACTGCTCGCAGCGGGGGCAGCGGATCGCGCACACCCGCGCCGAAGCCGGCGGCAACCGCAGCACGGACCGGACCACCGCCTCCACCTCCCGGTAGGCGTGGCGCAGGCCGATCAGACGGGTACGAGACATCAGGACCACCACCCCGACGAGCAGCGGCCCTCAGAGCAGTTCAGGGCAGGGGGAACTACGGTGGGCATCACGCCCTCCTTCACGCGTGAGGGATGGGAGAGCGCGGGACGGGCCGGGACTCTTGGCGGGGAAACGACCCGCCCCGCGCGCCACAACTACGACCGGTCAGGCCGCCACCGAGCCGGGCACGGCCGAGGCCGGACGGATCGCGGTAGCGCGCAGCGAGTACGCCATGCGGGAGCGGCAGTCACCCGACGAGCGTCCCGGCTTGCACCGCTGCGAATCCACGTACGGAGTCAGGGTCAAGCCCTCGAACTCCACCGCCGGCGGATACCCCGGCACCGTCGACGGCGGCGGCACCGGCTGCTGTGCTGCGACCACCTTCACCTTCACCTCGGTCGACCGACCGAACTTCCCGGCCTCGGGGTCCAGGTCCATCACCCGCACCACCCAGACCCGCTCCCCGGTCTCCTTGTCCCGCGCCTGGTTATCCGCCTCACCACGCCGCTCAAAGTCGATCTGCGGCGACACACCGAGGCACAACGCCCCGGCAGGGAACACGTACTCGGACGGGACCGGCACCTTCAACGTCATCGGAACCACTTCGGCAGCCTCCTAGCCTCACCAGTCGTCTTCCTGACAACCGGTTGAGCTAACAAGCTACGTCAGCTTGTAAGTACAAGCAAGGTCGAAGGCGAACCGATTGCACAATGTAAAGAGCCGGCCCCCGGGGTGCCAGGACCAGCAGGAGGAGGACGTGATGCCGCAGCGGGAGACAGCCGAGCGCCTGATGCTGGTGGACACCGTTGGCCGATGGTTCCACCTGGACCAGCCAGTGCTCATCGGACGCGGGCAGACCTACTGGATCGACCGCACGACAAGCGAACTGTGCGTCGATCGGGGAGACGGGCGAGTCACGCGGACTGCCGGCGAGATGTGCCGCTGAGCCGCCAGCGAGGTTGACGCAGGCGAATCAGGACAGCGCGTAGGTGTCCTCGATCTCATGGCGGCTGCCAGGCATCACCAGCACCGACGTCATGATCGGGTTGCCGGATGCCTGGTGGACGGTGATGACGACGCTCATCACCGACTCGTCGGCCGGCACCTCCAGGGCCTCAGCCTCGACGTCGCTCACCCGGCGGGCGGTCATTCGCTCGGTGGCGTAGTCGGGTCGCAGGCCCTTGTGACGGGCGATGAGGTCTAGCAGGCCACCCGCGATCGGGTCCGGCCTGGTGATGTCGGTACCGACCGCGATATCCACCGGCACGAACGTGGCGACCAGGTCCACCGGACCCGCCTCCGAGACGGTCCGGCGGCGCCGCTCGTAGACCGGCGTGCCCTCCGGGATCTTTAACTCCGCCGCGATCCGCGGAGAGGCGAGCACCGGGCCGACATGCAGGATCTCCGTCTCCCCGGTCTCGTCCAGCTCGACCGCGTCGCGGGCGTAGTCGGGAGAGGTGCGGCCGGAGGCGGGCCGGCCGCGTACGAAGCTGCCCTTGCCCTGCTGCGACTCGATCCAGCCGTCCTGCTTGAGGATGCCCAGCGCCTTGAGCACCGTCGGGCGGGAGACGCCGAACTCCGTACAGAGTTGGTTCTCCGACGGCAGTGCCGCACCGGGGGCGTAGTCGCCGTCCTCGATGCGCTTCCGCAGCGTGTTCAACACGCGCAGGTATTTCGGCGTCGGAATCTCGTACGCCATCGCGGGCCACCCCACCTAGGAACGCTGCATGAATCTCAGCAGCTTATGAGTTGTTTGCATGACAGGACAAGCAAGGTCAGCCGTTCGGCGTCACATGCTCCACCGCTGCGGCCAACCATCCCGACCACGACGACGTCGCTCCCACCGACTCCGGACGAGTCGCACCCGGCCACCGACGCGGCAGGCAGCCGTACCGGCCGAACACCCGCAACGCTGCCTGACGCTGCGGACACGGACCCTCCTCCCCACAGGTGGCGCAGCGCCCGTCCGCACTCGACGGGGTGTGCTGGTCAAGCTGCGCCTGTGCCGCCCGGAGCTGGTCGCGCACCGCCCTGGACAGGTAGGTACTCACCGGGCCGCCCCATCCGGCGGGAGCTTGCTCGCGCGCACCAGGATCTGCGCCTGCCGACCATGCCGGCCGGACGGACCGAGCCTGAATCCCTCGACCCAGATCCACTCATCCTGCGGCGGACGGTTGGCCACCAGCCGAACCCCGGTCACCCACAACGTCACCGGCCCGTCCGACGGCAGGCGACGATCTGCTGCATCGATCGTCAGCACCGCGCCGAGTCGTACCCGAACGTCAAACACCGCGCCTCCTCATCACCGGCGCCACGTTGCGAGGCGGCGCGTTGTCGGTAGTGCGTCTCTGGATCTGAAGGCCGGCGATCTGCGCGAAGACCTCACGCCGCGCCAACGCCTTACCGGTGGCCAAGTCGATGGCGTAGCCGGTCAGCCACACCCAGCCGTAGTAGGTCGGCTTGTCGCACACCGACGTCACCCGTAGCCACAACGCGCGATCACCGCCGAACTGCACCGACCCCCGACCGTCGATCAGCACCAGGTCACCCGGCGCCGGGACGCCCGGCCGGGGCGGCGCGGGCTTGCGAGGCGCCGGGGTGGGCGGGCCATTCACGGGCCGTCGTTCGGGTTGCGGTCCCACGCCGGCACCCACCCCGGGCCAGCCTCAGCAGGTCGCCGAGCGACCGGAACCCGCGCAGTCCAGGCAGGACCGCCGGGCCATGGCGCGAGTCCGCTCCGACCCCCGCCCCATCCCCCGGATGGCGGTGCGGGCAAGGGTGTACTTCCATCCCGCGCCCGAGCAGGATTGGCAGTTGCTCGATACGTTCAGCCCCGTCATGCAGACAGGTTGTGGCACATACCGCCCAGCGACCCGGAAAATCCTTCCGGGGTCGCAGCCGACCGAGGGGAGACAGTGAACCGGTGCGCGGGACTACCAACACCCTGACCATCGGCGAACGCGTCGCCTGGTACCGCAGACGACGCGGCCTGTCCCAGGAAGTCCTAGCCGGACTCATCGGACGCACCGCCGACTGGCTCGGCAAGATCGAGAACAACCGGATCGAGCTGGACCGCCTCTCCGTCATCAAGTCACTCGCCGAAACCCTGGACATCTCTCTCGGCGACTTACTCGGCGAACCCTCGCTGCTCGACTGGACCGGCGACAGCGGCACCGAAACCGTGCCCACGCTGCGCGCCGCACTGATGAACTACCGCGCCCTCGGTCCGTTCGGCGGCGGCACGGGCGCGGAGCCGCCGAGCGTCGCCGTGCTCAGGAAGGAGGTCGGCGCTCTCTGGGACGCCTACCAGGACTCACGATTCGGGTACGTCACAGGCCGCCTGCCCGACCTGCTCCACCGCGCCCAGGCCGCCGCCGACCACCACGACGGCGACGACCAGGACCAGGCCCGCCGGCTACTCGGTCTGGCGTACCAGCTCGCCGCGACCCAGCTCACCAAGCTTGGGGAAAGCGACCTCGCCTGGATCGCCGCCGACCGCGGCTTGGCCGCCGTCCGACCCACTGGCGATCCCCTCGTCACCGGTTCCCTGTTCCGCTCCGTCGGCCACGCCCTGCACGCGACCGGCCGTTACGCCGAAGCCGTACGCCTCACCGAGGACGCCGCCGGCTACCTTGAGCCCCACCTCAAGCAGGCCACACCAGCGCTGCTCTCCGTCTACGGAACCCTGTTCCTGTCTGGCTCGATGGCCGCAGCCCGGTCCAACGACGCTGGCACCACCCGCGCCTTCCTCGCCGCCGCTGACCAGGCCGCCGGCCAGCTCGGGCCCGACGCCAACCACCTCTGGACCGCGTTCGGCCCGACCAACGTCGCCATCCACCGCGTCGCCACCGCCGCCGAGCTGGGCGACCTGCAAGTCGCCATCGACCTCGGGCCACGCGTCGACACCGCCGGCCTACCGATGGAACGACGGGTACGGCACGCCCTCGAAGTCGCCCGCGCCTACAGCTCGTGGAACCGCCTTGACGACGCCCAGGCCGTGCTGCTCGACGCCGAACAGATGGCACCCGAGCAGGTCCGCCACCACTTCCTTAGCCGCCAGCTCGCCCTCACCTGGATCCGCCGACAGCGCGGCAAGCCCTCCGCCGAACTGGTCGGACTGGCCCGGCGACTCAAGGTGCTCGACTGAACCAAGCCCATCTAGGCTGCCCTGGTGACGGCCAACGAGATGCCACCCATGGCAACCCCACGCGTCGCCGCAGGCGCCCTCTTCTTCAACGACGAAGGCCACGTGCTCCTTGTACGCCCGACCTACAAGAAGCACTGGGACATTCCCGGCGGCTACGTCGAACCAGGCGAGTCACCGCGTGCAGCGTGCGTACGCGAGATCAAGGAAGAACTCGGTCTCGCCATCAATGTCGGGCCCATGCTGGTTGTCGACTGGGCGCCGGCCGAGAACGAGGGCGACAAGCTGCTCTTCGTCTTCGATGCGGGCACTCTTACGCGCGAACAGGAAAGGGCGATCCGGTTTTTAGACGGGGAGCTACAAGAATGGCGCTACGTATCCGCTGACGCGCTTGAAGATCACGGCCCGCAGCGACTCGTACGCCGCGTTCGTACGGCTATGGCGGCACGAAGTCTGCACAGCGCTGCCTACGCAGAACACGGCACTGCCATCAACTGATCCACACCTTCTGTACGTCTTCAAGGCGGCCCTAAACGGGCCGCACCCGCCGCCGCCTAGGTGCGTGACCTACACTCCGCTGCCGCTCCAGTGCGGGCCACGCAACACGCCCGGCGGCTGACGCGGAGAGCGGAAAGTCCGATAGGCCGCCGCAGAACGACAGCCAGTGATGGGTGATCTGGTGGGCTGGCAGCCTACCGGGCCGCGGTGACGGAGAGCGGACACCGGCCTCGTCGGCGAACGGGCGGCGGTCGCGGGGTTGCGGCTAGTGCGCCTCCGGCGGGCGCTCCGGCTCCAAGATGGCCGACGCCTCCGCCGCCGGATCACGGTTCGTGCGTGACTGCGGTAGGCCGTCCGCCTGCCATCGTCGCCGATAAGCCGAGCAGGCCACCGACCGACCCGCCAGCGTGCATACGTGCAGTCAAGGCACGCTTGACGTGAGGGCCGGGCCGGCAGTCCGCTCCCTAGAAGAGCGGGTCGATGGCAGAAAGTGAGGAAAGTAGCTAGGGCGCGGCGTTCTCAACCGACTCGTCGGCTGATTCAACAGTGCAGATATCAATCCAACGAGAGAGGAGGCTCAGTGCGGCAAGTTGCTCAAGAGCCTCCTGTTCGCTTAGCTCTACACCGTGATCGTGAACGACAGGATTCCGGATCGCGAGAAAGCATCCAGCGCCGAAATCGCGGGAACCGTCTTGTCGACTCTTCCATGTATCGCTATCGCGGTCACCCGGGAAGCGCAACCGCGGCTTGCCAGGCTCGGCTGGGTTGCGCGTAAGGGCTTCTCGAACAAGAGCGGTTTCTCCCAAATTTGATCGACCGAGCTTTTGCTGTAAGCGCGCATTGACGGAGCGACACGCAACGTTCACTGCCTCTTTCTGACTGCCCGACTCCCAAAGTGGGCGTGCCGCCTCCCAAACCCAGGGGTGCAGATTATCGGCAGCTAACTCGGGGGCGTCTGGCTTCATCCGCCGTCGCGCCTCAGCGCCGAGGGTAAGCAGCCCGGTAGCCATTAGGGCGTGACGCTTTGCCGCTTCCCAGCCATTTTTTTCAATAATTTGGTTTACTGCAACGTTATAGTTGGATGACTCCCCGGCGGCCGCAATGATGACACGGATGCCACTGTCCATCATTTGGAGTATTTCCTGCGTCTCCTTGAAGGTCTTTTCAATACTGACTTCTTGGATAGAGTTTCTAGGGACTTTCGCCCAATCCAAACGAAGATCATCAAGGAGGCTAATTAGTTGAGTGAATCGCTCCAGCTGTTCAACGCCCCAGTCGACATCCACGAACGTAGGCTACTCGATACGCAAGTTCCTCGGCATGGCCAGGGTGGCGCCTGTACGTTGGGTCCACTCTTGGTGAAGATCAGGGTTCTCGGGTTTGCGCCCCTCGGCGACAGCAAGCAGCCCTGCGCTTCGATCTCTCAGCGAGGTCTGGTTGTCAGCCACCGCCTAGGGCCGCGCTTACGGCTGAACGGCTGAGTGCCGATAAGGGGTGCACTCGGACGGACAACGGTGGACGGCGATGGGATCGCCTCCTCATGCAAGGATGGCGTTGATCGAGTCGACCCCGAGCTGGTTGCCTGCCATTAGGTGCCAGCTTGACAATCCATGAGAGCTCGGGATGGGCTCACCGGTCGAAGATCCTTACCGTTACTGCCAGACCTTCAACCGTAGATTCCCTCGTGAGATCAGCTTCTAGCCCCCGGGGACCGGACAGAAGCCCCTCGTAGTCAAAGACTAGGCAGATTAGATGCTTAGCGCGTTGCTCCTCCTTATAGCGATCACGATCCACGATCAGCTCATCAGCAAGATCCCGCGCCGACATACTCGGTCGCGCTCGCTTCACCTCGATAGCCAGCTCAAATGCAGGAATGAGAAAGTCTATACGCGCCGCTCCGCCAGCATAGTTCGGCGACCAAGATTCCGGGCGTACGTCATCGAAGAAGAGGGCGAACAGAGTCTTTAGAAGGTCTTGAACGTCGTACTCATCTGCGATTCTAAGGGTTTCTCGGGTCCCATACCTACGCGTGAGTTCTCGCTCGGCGTTACGCATCCGCTGCCCAATCGCAAGAACCGCGTCAACAGCATCTATTTGCTGCCCTGCAAATTCAATACTACCCGCACTCTTTTGCGTTCGTAGCTGCCCCGAGAGAAGAGCACGTAGAATATCTAGATTGGCGCGAGCCTTTGTGGTAGCGGAACTACTGATGGCACCGAAATCGCCAGTCTTGAAACGACTTGCCTCATCCTTGCCCGAGAGGTAGGAGAAAAGCCCGATCTGGTTGAGCGAGGCGAGGTTGTAGAATTTGGGATGCTTCACATACTGATCGCCATACATTTCCCCGACAATGTCGTCAAGATCGTAGAGTAGATGTTCGGATGGCTTATGCCGAGGATGATCCTTGCCGGTAATGAAGCAGTAGCGCTTATTAAGTGCCGGGAAACCGAAGACGGAGCTATTCATATTCCAGTGCACTATCACTGACTCGCGATGCTCGATGAGGTAATCGTAGAAGCGGTCGAGGAGCGCGATCTCCCGTTCCACCTGTTCCATCGTGGCCGGCAAGTCGGCTAGAGAAAAGGCTTCGCGGGTGCCGTTATTCAAGCTCGCAACACCAATGCATGATATCGCTGCAGGGTGATCCGTGGCGTCGGCCAAACTCTCGCAGGCATAGTGGACGGAGATGACCTCCCGCCCAGCCTGAACGGCACCTCGCAGTTCCCGTAGCTTCGCTGGTTCTGTCATTCGACCCTGCCTTTGGTGTCCGACTGCACGATTAATCGCTCGGGAAGGAGAACAGCGCTCAGGGGCGCACCTTCGATGACGCCACACCCCGTATCGACACAGATAAGAGAGCCTGACTCGAAGACTCGCCCATCTGTCTGAACATAGTGCCCACATACCGTTAGCGGCACCGGAGGTGGCACAGGATGTCGAAATAGCTCATAGTGGGGTTCAAGCACCATTGCCCGAAGGTCTCTGGAGTCCGGTCGCTGAGGGTCATATCCCATGTGACTGATCAGGACTTCATTCGTTTCAAGATGCGTAATTGACGTTCTGAGCAACGAAAGGTGTTCTTCTGGGAAGTTCTCACGGAAATCTTGAATTACGTTTGACGGCACACGCACGTAATAGCTAGCAATGGTCGATACCCCTCCATTTCGCAAAAACCTAGCCGCATCGCCAGTCTCTACGAAGTCCAGAAGCGCCTGCTCGTGATTGCCGCGAAGCACTGAAGCGCCCTGAGGCCACTCACTGGCGAACTGGATCACGAGGTCAAGAACATTGGAGCTGCGGGGGCCGCGATCGATGAGATCTCCGATGAAGACAACATGTCGTCCGAGCGGGAACTGCGAGTCGAGTAGTCTTGCGAGTTGGTCGTACGACCCGTGCACATCGCCGATAATCATGACTGGCCAGCTCATATCGGCGGCGCAGCCAAGGCAGTGTATTCAAACCCTTCATTCGGGCCGGCAAGCACCTGCGCCATAAGCGTCGAGGCATAGGGGAAATTGGGAAAGAGCGCGACCGCCAGCGAGTCGAGCGTGGTCTCTGCAGGAGGCACCTCTCCTAACAGGTCACTGATCGCCCGGTAAAGGGCACTTAGGTCATCAGCGCGCGATGGCACAAGACGCATCCGGAGTGCCCGCGTTACTGAAGGGATTCCCAGCTTCGTCGCAACAATATCTGGATCAAACTCAGGTTCGCCGCGTTCGGCTAGGACGGCGTAACAGGCGGTCCGAGCAACATAGATCCCGAGCTTCCGGAGCCCATCTTGATGGAGCGAGGCGTCCTCAACCGTGAGTGCCCTGGCGGCAGCAGCCAGTTCCGAGATTGCCTTTTGGAAGTTTGGGGGATGTTGGTAACCGGCGAAAATATCCGCAAGCGTGCCTTCAGGGTCGCTAATAATGCAGCCGTCGGTGCGCAAGTGAAGCATAAATAGGCTGCCCTGGGCCGACATCTTCCTCAGCGTGTTGACGTTGTAGGCGGTTACATTGACGTCTCCGTCTGAGTACTTGCCGGGGCTCGTTTGCACTACTTGCAGAACGTCGATATCACTGTCAATGCGTTGCGTGCCGCGCGCCTGGCTACCGTATAGCGCAACGGCAATGTAAGGGCCCCGTACGGCGGCCAAGGCGCGCGCGATGACGTCTTGTCGCGGTTGCCTGCTGCTGGTGGGAGCCTGGCCCAAGGGCACACGCGGCAGGGTCATAACCGAAGCGTAGCGATCTGAGCGAGGATCGCAATCAGGTAGCCCGCACGCCTCGGACCAAGTGACGAGATCGAGCACAGTGACCATAGCTCAGGTTGCCGACATCTACACCGCGCCATCACGGTTCGACGACGGCAGCAGTGTGGACGCGACCAGCCCGGACTGACCCTGCCCAGGGCGAGGCTGTCGACAGCAACGGTGACAGCAGCCGGTGCGGACGGAGCTACCCGGTAGTGAACAATGCCGGATGGTGCTTCGAGGCCAGTGACGCCGATGGACTCCGCCGGATAAGCGCCCAGAACTTGTATGCGAGACATCCGACAGCTATGCCTCAAGGAGCAGCGGAAGCCTCGATTGGGTCGGTCCGGAACGCCAACTGATGAGGCTTGCCCTGCTCATCGAGGGGAGTCGCGACCGGTCGCCAGCGACCGACAGTTTGTGTCCGGATCCCCTGCTGGGGTCCCTCACGGACTCAGCCAGCACGGGAGCCGTCGGCTGACAGCCTCCAAGGCGGTGTGTCTAGTCCCACCCGATGCTTGACGGATCCGTCCCAGCTGTTGCTTGACGGTTGGTCTAGGACTCTTGCTTCGAGTGGGGGCTACTCGCGGCCGGTGGCCATGATGAGGGCCTCGGTGAACTCCTTCCAGGTTGGCGGGTCGGGGAAGTGGTCTCCACGGTTGCGGTAGAGGCCGGGGAGGGCTTTGAGCGAGGACTGGAGTGCTGCCAGGAAACGTTCGAGGGTGTGGTTCTCCCACTCGGTGGGGTGGGCGCGCAGGTCGGTGAGCATCCGGCCGACGATCTCGGCGGCGTCGGTGTGGGTGGTGACGTGGTTGACCTCGTCGGGGCGGATGTTGGTGAATCTGCCGGTCTCGTAGCCGCTACTCATGGGTGCATCATGCCTGTTCTGTGGTGGGAGTCGATCTTCCGGGGTCGGCTGGCTTTCAGGTTGCGGACCGGCTGGTTGGTGGTGCGGCGGATGGTGCGGGTGCCGTCGTCGCAGTGGATCGCCAGGTCGGTGTCGGTGACGTCGATGGTGAGGGTCTTGTGGGCATGGACACGGCCGAGGGCGATCTTCTGGCCGACGACCATGACCATGCCGCTGTTGGAGGCCCGCCGCTGCACCCGGACCGGTCCGGTGGCCGGTTGTGGTGGTGGGCCGGCGGGACGGGCGCTTCGCAGTCGGGCCACCTCGGCGGGGGTCAGTGGGTTGGGGCGGGTGCGCAGCAGTTCGCGGGTGTCCAGGTCGAAGAAGGCCAGGGTGTGTTCCTCTACGCGGACCCCGACGCGGCGGCCGGCAAGGATCTCGGCGGCCAGGACCAGGTGCTGTCCCAGTGACACGCAGCCGTTGGCGCCCACGGTCCGGTCGACCTCCACCGGCCCGGAGGGCCGCCCTGCTGGTGCCGGTGGCAGGGGTGGTGGTCCGGCGGGTCGGCCGCCGGCACGGTGCAGGGCGGCCAGGTCGTTGACCGACAGGTGTGACCGCGCGGACTTGATCCGGGTGCCAGCGATCATGAGGTGGATGACGTCGGTGTCGGCCCAGAACGTCACCGTCACTCCGGACCGGGCGGGGCCGAGCCAGAACTGCTTCCCGCAGATCTGCATGTTCCCCGAGGCGGGAACGACCCGCTCGAACTCCACCGCCCCCGGCACTGCCTGCACCGGAACCGGGACGGGCGGGGGCGGTGAGACGAGGGCCTGGTCGACCGGCTGGGTGAGTCTGGCCGGTAGCTTCACCGGCACCACCTGCTCCGCCGTCAGGGCGGGTGTGAACCGGTCGGCGGGGAAGGCCATGTCCAGAGACTGGTGGGGTCGGTCAGTGTTGTACTCGTCGCGGAACACGTCGATCGCGGCTTGGGCGGTGTCCAGGTCCGGCCACACGGGCACGCCGTCCAACAACTCCCGGCGTAGGGTCTGGTGGAACCGTTCCACCTTCCCGGTGGTGGTCGGCGACGCCGGCTGGGTCAGCCGGTGGATGATGCCGTTCTCCCGGCAGATCCGGTCGAACATCACCTCCCCGCCCTTGCCGAACCGGTCGGTGAACTGCTTGCCGTTGTCGGTCAGGACTTCCTCGGGCACCCCGAAGCGCCGCAGCCCGTCGGCGAAGGCTAGACAGACCGCCCGGCCGGTCGCCCTGCGCACGACTTGGGCGATGACGCAGAACCGGGAATGGTCATCCACTCCGGTGACGACCTTCGCCTCCGTCCCGTCAGCGAGGAACACTCCGCCGACGATGTCCATCTGCCACAACTCCATCGGTCGAGCCCGCTGCCACCGCCGGTAGTCCTTCCGGCCCCGACGGCGAGGGACCGGCTCGATCAGCCCGTGGCGGACCAGGATCCGATACACCGTCATCCGCGACGGCACCGGCTCCGGGCACCCGTGCCGGCCTACCTCGAAGGCGATCCGCCGGGCACCCCACCGCGGATGATGCCGACGCAGTTCACACACCAACGCCTCCACCTCCGGCGACGCCTGATGAGCACACCTCTGCGGCCGACGGGACCGGTCCTCCAGACCAGCAAGTCCCGCCTCGGCATAGCGGGCCAGCCAGGAATGAACGGTCTGGCGAGACACCCCCATACGGGCTGCCACCTCCACCACCGGATCACCGGCCTGCACCGCCAACACCGCCCGATACCTCTGTTCGACGATCGACAACTCCACCAGCGCCAATTCCGGCCTCCCACCACGGTGATGCCCGCAAACACCACGCGATGAAGAAGCCAGCTCTTGATCATGTCAAGCATCTGGTGGGACGCGACTGTCAAGCATGTCCCGGGACACGACAGCCTCCAAGGCGGTGACGCTGCCGAAACGCTCTCTTTAGGATCAAGGCGCCGCGCAAGCGCGGCGCGGCCGGTCGCGCTCGGCCTGCTGGCGGCCTCCGGCCGGCATCGGCCGGCGCGCCGGCCTCCCCCGTTCAGACGCTCAGTAGGCCCATGGCGACTGGCCCTGCTTGAGAATCCGGACCCCGCGCTCCTCAACCGTTGGCCACATGGTGACCCGGTACTCCAGATGATCGCCCGGGTCTGTCTCAGAGAACTTCGACGGCCGTTGCCCGGTCGGGACATACCCCACGCGCACCCGGTATCGCCCTGCCGGGACAGGGATCGGTTCCACCTCCTCCGGAAGCTGCGTAGCACCCGTGACTGCCAGCTTCCCGGACGGGAACTCGACGTCGGCTTCCGCGACATGGTCATAGGCGTCGAGTGGATCGAAAACAGGAGGGGCGCTCCAGATGTCCAGCCTCACCGGCACGTAGTCATAGCGAGCTGTGCCGATCACGACGCAGTGACGCTCTACGGCAATCCGCCACGCCTCATCGGCCTTGTCCCAGGTGTCCCCGTCAAACACACCCTCGGTCGCCTCTGCGTCGGAGAGCACGACGGCCAGGTGGTCGGCGTAGGGCTCGAACCGGTAGATCCGCACACGCTCGTCCAGCACGGCCGGCACGCTACCAAGGCATGCGCCTCCCACGACAGGTCATGCCCGTGGCAGGGATAGCCGGGGCCATGCTGATCCGCCGACCTTCCAAGTGGCAGAGCGACAGGGCCTTGACGATCGCGGGGTGATCGGCCGCCGTCGAGGGTGGGGCGATCGGCTGCCGCGCCGCTACGCGGCTTGCCATCGGATGCCTGGGTCCAGGCGCGCGGCGAGCCGGCGACACGGCAAGCCGCCCCCGGCCCGAGAGGCCGGGGGCGGTAAGCCGTACGCCGCCGGACAGCCGCGCGCTCACCGCGCCGCCGTGCCAGCCACGTGCCAGTAGCCGGTGTCCCAGACGGTCTGTAGCGGTCATGATCGGGCAGCACGACAACACCGCTGGCCAGGCGTTCCGGACAGATCAGGTCAGCCGGAAACGATCTTCCAAACTGCGGTTGCCGAAAGACGACTGCACGCGTGTCGACTCGTCAGCAGCCCGGGAGAGAATCGTCCAGTGACGATCGTCGAGCCGCCGCAGGTAGTTACAGAGCAGGCCGTCTTGCAGCTCCTGCACTTGGCCTTCCTGGAGATCCGCTTCTGCACGGCTCCGGTGGACGACGAGTCGCTGGAGACCTTGCTGAAGCGGCGTAAGCAGATCAACGAACTCGCCGACCTGTGCCATGGGTTACCCGGTTGTGTCGCTCCGGAGCGACGGCACCTGCTGAGCGACAACTTGAGGTACCTATGGCGTACCTCCTCTGCCCGGAAGCAGCAGTGGATGCGTTCCCGATGGGACCACCTCGGGTACGACCATCGCTGGCTCACGGATCCAGGTACGGCAGGTCGGGCGGACCCAGGAGTCGAAGGCGCCGGACCGGGGGCCGTGCAGAGTACGTGCAATGATCTTGACTCGTCCGGCGCATGACCGACGCGGACGTCCAGGTCAAGGGCATGCTCGCCAACCCGCCGCAGTCGCCTTCCTAAACCGTGTGTCGCAGGTTCGAATCCTGCCGGGGGCACCTCAATACGCGGTCGAAACGCCACCTGAGCTGCCCATATAAACGCCGTTCAATTGGAACACATGTGCAGCCGTAGGCCACCGGAAGCCGCCGTTTGTCGTAGGTCGCGGAACGGGCGTGGAATGACCTTGAAGGCATCCGACCAGGTCAGCCGACACAACCGAGGCAAGATCCGGAACAGCGACCATCACACGGGCCACGCCACCCTGGTCAGAGCCTCAGAGATCCTGTCGTTGACGGTGGCCTCCGCGCCGTCGATGCACTTGGCGTAGACCTTCAGCAGTACGTCCACGGAGTGTCCGGCCCGGTCGGCTACCTCGGTTGCCGGCACGCCAGCGTTGAGCCACAGCGACACGGCGGCGTGCCGCAGGTCGTACGGCCGACCAGCGAGCGGAGAGTCGACCTGGCGCGGCGTCAAAGCTAGCCGACGTGCCTCTTCCCACACGCGTGAGTACGTTGAGGCCGCAACGACGTTGCCCCGCTCACTTTGGAATAGCCGGCCATCCTTGGCGACGCCAAACCGTCCGATGTGGGCGCGCAGGATCGCCACGAGCGCGGGTGGGATTGGCACGCCGCGCGGCTCGTCCTCGGCACGGTGCTTCAGCCCCCGGTCGTCATGGACCTGGCCGCTGTCGGTCCACCGCTTGCCCGCCTGGGGTCGACTCTTGGCCAGCGTCAGCCGGCCCCATCCCGTCTCGGGAAGGTCGCAGTCCTGCTCTCGCAGCGCCAACGCCTCTGCCGGACGGAGCGCGGCGAAGTACAGGCAGGCGAAGAACGCGACCAGGCCGTGGCCGGACGCGCTCGCACGAATTTCCCCTTCAGCTCGGACGTAGTGGCCGTCAGCGGACACGGGGACGCTTGCCGGAAGCGCCTTGTAAACGAGGCGTCCGGGCTCCCCGAGCAGCCAGACAGGCATCCAAACCGGCGAGCAAGAGCGGACAGTCCCGGACTTGGACCTCAGGGCCGCAGCGCGCGTAGGAACGCTATGGCTGTAGTGCGGCGGGTAGGCGTCCTGGCCGCTGTCAGGGCAGCCATGTGCGCGTCGAGGCGCTCGCGCTCGTCGTTGGTCAGTGCGGCGGCGATGGCTTCGCCATACGTCGGGACCAGGGGGTTGGGGGCGACCCGCTTGAGCGCGTCCCAGTCGCTGATCGGCTCGGCGGGTACGTCGAGCTGGGCGCGGTAGTCCAGCTCCACCGCCTCGAAACCCGACCTCTCTGCCCAGGTCATCAGGTCGCGCTCGTCGAAGTCGACCATCGGCTGCTCGGCCGCTTCTGTGCGTCCCCGGTACACGTTGCGGACCTTGGCCACCAGGTCGTCGACCGGGGAGCCGCCCAAGCCGAACAGGTCGTCGGGGCGGTGCTGCCGCGCGAAGCGGTTGATGGGCTCGAAGAGGGAGAGCCTTCCGCCTGGCCGCAGCACTCGTAAGAACTCTGCGAACGCCGTGGCTTTGCGGTCGGAGTAGATGAGCACCGACCGGGTGGTGACGACGTCGACGGAGGCATCAGCAACGCCGGCAAGGTCCTCGGCCGGCGCCTGTACGAAGCTGCACCGCTCATCGCCGTCGGCGATCCGCCGGCACTGGTCAAGCAGGTCCTGCGACACGTCACTGAAGATGACACGGCCGTCCGGGCCGAGACGGTCGAGCGCACCAAACCCAATTAAGCCGGTTCCGCATCCGACGTCGAGGAGAACGTCATCGGGTTTCAGATCGGCTCGGTCGAGGACGCCGTCGCGGAACCACGCCAGGTCTGAGGCGTGCCGGGCGCGCAGGGTGGCGCTTCCGCCGTCTCGGCGCGTCAACAGCCACTGTGCCCACCTGTCGGTCGTCATCGGGTCACGATAGCGCCGGCCCTGAGCACCGCACTGGCCCGTCACAGCGATAGCGGACCAAGATCCGGACTATGCGCGGAACGATCAAGGATGGTAGGTGACGGGCAACCAACGCTTCCGCTGCTCAGAGTGCCATTGCAGCTTGCAGCGCAACTGCCTTCCTAAACCGTGTCGCAGGTTCGAATCCTGCCGGGGGCACCAGGTCAGACCCTTGATCAACGATCATTTTTCTTCCTCTCGGCGCTTCCGTGCCCGTTGCGTGCCCGATCCGGTCCGACCGAGGTTGTCCAGGTGGGCAGCCACCTCGGCGTCGCGGGAGTCGATGGCGCGGGCGTAGTGACGGGTGGTGACGTTGGCGTTGGCGTGTCCGAGCCGTCGGGCGGCGACGAGCACGCCGTGAGAGTCAGCTACCCAGCTTGCGTGGGTGGCGCGTAGGTCGTGCGGAGTGACGTCGGCGAGCCCGGCGGCGGCCACGGCTTGAATGAAACGACGTCGGAAGCCGTAGTAGCTCTGCTGCCGGTGGGCGGTGTGTGCGTCTGCCGACCAGGGAATGCGAAGGCGTCGGGGTCGTCCGGGAGGGTAGCGAGGTGTTCCCCGACCAGCTCGGCGACGAACGCGGGCACCAGCAGTGTCCGCCGCTGATGGTTCTTCGGGGTGTCGATGACAGGGCCGCCCGGCAGCTCGCTGACTGCATCGGTGATGACCACTCTGCCGTTGGTGAGATCGATGTGACGGCGGCGCAGCGGCAGAGCCTCGCCGATGCGAAGGCCGCCGTAAGCGAGCAGCGGACGCCAACGGACGAGCATGGACGATGGCGGACCGCGTTTCCAGGTCAAGTGCCAAAGAACAGCAGCTCACGTGGCGGTGCTGGTTGCCTGGGGGTCAAGGGGTCATCGGCTCGTATCTGCCGTTCCGACAGTGGCTAAGGGGCGTGGCGTGGGCTTTGGTTACCGCCTACGCCAGGCGGCGGCGTCACGGTAGCGCCACCAGTACAAGACGGTCCGGTCGTCCGGCCACGGTGCGAGTTGACAGAGGGTCGGTTCGAAGGTGTCGCGACCGAGGTCGATCGGGCGCCAGTGCGGTTCGCGATCATAGTCGTCCGGGTCGGCAAGCTCAACGCCCAGCGGCAATTCGGTGCAGGCACCGGTATGTTCGAAGTTCCGCTGGCCCTCGATGAGTGAGACCTTGTTGGCACCGCTGGCGAGCTGTGGCCAACGTAGCTGGAGGATGTCGTCTTCCCACCAGCAGACCGGGCAGATGTCGCAACTGCCCGGCATTCCTTGCATCGTCCGGTAGCCGCAACACGGACAGGGGAGTGTGAGTTCCACACCGCCTACCATCCGCTCCCAGTGCGGTGGTGTCCCGTGATTTACATCGCGAGCGTGGCCGAGCCATGAGGCCGGAGAGTTTGAGACTGACGTGGTCCGCAGTCTTGGCGACAAGATCCGGAACAAGCGCGGAATGATCAAGGTCGCCGCTGAATCCTGCCGGGGGCACCTCGAAGATCAGCCGAAACGTCATCTGACCTGCGGATGCGCGTCCGCGTCGATCGGTTGACCTGTGCAGTGGTGTGCCGCCCGGAGTCGCCGTTTGTCGCTGTCCACGGACTTCACGGATTGATCTTGATGGCGTTTTCCCAGCTCAGGCAGGCTGTTCTCGCCAAGATCCGCCTGATGAGGCCGCCGCCGCGACTACGCACTTGTAAACAGAGGCAAGGCTGTAAGTGAATCGGTTCCACACTGTGGAGAGCGGTGGCGATGAAGTGTCGTACGGTGATCGCCATGACACGGACCGAGGTTCTGCGCGATATCCTGCACAACGGCCGGGGCTACGACGCGCCGCAGCTAGAGTCGCTCGCCGCTGGACTCGGCCTACCCGTGGCCGACGCGCTCGTGGTCGCGGGCCATCCGGTGCCGGGGCACCTGCTGCCGCCGGATGCGGTTGAGCGTTACACGCTTGGAGTTCATCAGCATCTGGCGTCAGGCCGAGCCGCAGTTCCGGTCTCTCGCGGCAGGGCGGTAGCCGGGAGGCCGTTTCACGTGTCGGCCGCGCGCTCTTCGTGCCCTTGACGGCCCTGCGCTTCGTCGGCTTGTCGTCAGTGACTGCTCACGCGCGGTTCCTCGAGAGGTCGGAATCGTGGTTTGAGCTGGCCTGCCTAGTTGCCGACCGGGTCATCAGGTGACTGATCGAGGCCAGCAGCAGGCCGAGGACCAGGCCGGTGAAGGCTATCGGAAGGTCGGTGTCGGCCCCGTTGACCGGTGGATTGTCGGCCAGGGAGGTCATTGCGCCGCCGACCGCCGATCCGGCGATGTAGAGGACGATCATCGCCGGAAGTTGAGCCAGACAGCAGGCGATCGCGACCGAAAGCAGCCGGATCGGGTTGACCTCTCGGGCTGCGACCACGGCGAGCATTGCTGCGACGAGCATGCCGATCAGGCCGAAGGGCATGAGCGGCCCGGGACTGGCCGTAGCGAACCAGGAGGCCAGTGCGGCGACGCCAATGAAAGCCGCCACCCGGCGGGTGCCGCCACGGGTGAGCTGAACCGCGACAAGGCCGATCGCCGTAGCGATGAACATCGCGACCAGTCCTGCCTTGAGCATCGAAAGTGCGTTCTCGACCTGCACCTGGTCTGGGTTGGTGACCGGCTCGTCCCAGGGGGTCGTGACCAGCAACGTGGCAGCCGCGAGTACCACGATGACGCCAGCGGACACATGCCGGGCGATAGGCGGTCCACCTTGACCCGCCGAAACCCGGACAGCGACGGCGGCGGTTGCCGAGAACATGGCGATACCACCGACCGCGAGCCAAGGCACGGCAGAGGCCCCGGCGACGTCGATCCGGTCGAACCAAATGTCCACGCCCAGCCAGCCGGTCATGGCGATCGCGCCGGCCACGACGCCCCGAACGTTCGCGCGACAGATCAGGATCACTCCACCGAAGGCCAGCAAGATCGCCAACTGGCGGATGTCCCGAGGCCAGTAGGTGTTGTTGCCCGCCACCTCTGGAAAGACCTGCCCGGTGCTGCTGTCGGTCCAGGTGCCACCGGGTTGCATGAACGGCTGATAGATCGCTGTGGCTAACGCCCAGGCCACCACTCCGATGACACCCGACAGCGCACCAACGACAGTCTGCCAGCTCTTCTGCATGCTGCATCCTCTCGTCTGCTCGCACCGATGTGAAGTAACAACCGCGGGGCCAACCCGCCCCGGCTTGCCGCAGACCAGGCAGACGGCAGGGAAAAGGACGAGCTATGCCGGCAGCGCACCGCCGCTGACCGGGCGATCCGGGCAGATCAGGTCAGTCGAGAACGATCTTCCAAACTGACGGCGCCGCGCCTAGCTGTGAGGGCGTCGGGAACGGACAAGGTCTGCGTACTCCTCATCCGCGACGCCGGAGTTCACCCAGCGATCGGAACTCGCGCCGGTAGGTCTCCCGGCTTGCTCGATGGCCGCTGCCTCGTTGGCGACGCGTGCTAACTCTCGCCCCTCTCCGACGTACTCCTCTTCTGCTGGATTCACGGGCCGCAGGTTGGCAGGTCCTGAAAGTTCTCGTCATCGGGGTCTTGTGCCGTGTGTAGGGAGACCCGGTAGTAGCCGTCCCATGGGTCCACGGAGACCCAGCGAATCGCCGCCACGCTACGTCAGGTCACTTTCTCCCACGGGGTCGTCCATCCGTGAGCAGTCTTCCTGCTCAGGTGAAGACCCGCCGAGCGCTACCCAGTCTTCCAACCTCTGCGATCAGGAGCACCCACCTCGCCCGCGCGCACGCCTGACACGCCGGTCGTCGAGCCAGAGCGCTATCCCTTCGCGGCAGCGGTATGCCGCGATGCCGGTCACCAGGACGATGATGAGGATGGTCCAGAACCAGAATCGGGGGCCCACTCCGTGGGGCGGGCTTGCCTCACGGGTGCGACCGCTGCGGACCACGTCGTCGGAAACGTCGATCGCGACGACATCTTTTGGGGCGGTGAGCAGGGTGGTGGGAGCATCCGCGCCACGACCGAGGGCCAGCACCCGCACAGTGCCGACGTTGCCGTACGCCAGTCGCTGATCCATCTCGAGGGGCGCGTCGAACGCGGCCGGAGCGTGGGGTGCTGGTTGGTAAGCGACGACGCGCGCCGTCCCGTCCAACGCCCACCCCAGCAGCCGAATGGCGGTCACCCCGGAGACGGCCGGCGTGTCCATCGCGCCGAGGTCCCTGCCCGTGGCCGGGTCGATCCGCCGCAGGCTCCAGCTGCCGCCGTCCCGCCGGGTTACCGTCAGCGCCCGTCCGTCTGTGCTCCAGGCGCCCTTGCCAGCCAGTTCCGTCTCGGGCGCGAGGGTGAACGAGGAGAGCCGCTGGCCGTCGAGGGCGGCGACAGAGACCGTCCGTCCGGTTTGGAAGGCCAGCCGTGCACCGTCCGGGGCGAATGCGACCGGGGACCTGTTCCCCTCGTGATCGTCGGCCAGCCGGGTCCGGCGGTCGCCGTCCATCCGGACGATGCTGAGCACCTGCCGGTAGGCGCTGCGCTGCGGGTTGGCCGGCACAGTGTCTCGGACGACCAGCGCCCGTCCGTCCGGCGACCAGCCCGCCGGTTCGACCATGACGGTGCCGAAGACCCCGCTGGCCACGGTACGGCTGCGCCCGGTCACCAGGTCGACGATCTTCACTCCGGGATTCGTGTAGCCGGCTGATCTGCTGGCGATCAGGCGACCGTCGGGAGACAGTACCGTCTCCTCGCCGGCTTGTGCCTCGATCTCACCTTTGATGATCCGGTAGCGGTCGGCGTCCGCACCGACGACCGCGATGATGCTGCCCTCGTCGCCGTATGTCAGGCGCGGGGCCTGACCGGTGAAGATCACCGAGGCGGGACCGAGGCGCGGTCGATCGGTGGCGTGCAGGCTGCCGAGGGGCGGTACACCGACCCGGTCGGGCAGCGCGGCCTTAGCACCGGCTGCCGGGTCGACGGCGGGGGTACCCGCCGGCGGCAGCACCGCCCCGGCCAGCGCGACCAGCACCAGCGCCGCCGCGGCCGCGACTGCGGTACGGCGGCGGGAGCGGCGGGCGGTGGCGAGCGCCCGTTCGTAGACCGGGTACGCGGGGACGTCAGCCGCCGCAGTGTGCAGCGACTCGCGTAGTCGGGCGGTCATCGCGGGATCCTTTCCGCCGCGGGGTCGACCAGGTCGGGGGCGATGGCGCGCAGCCGGCGTACCGCGTCGTGGCCGTGCCGCTTCACCGTGCCGACGGAGCAGCCCAGCACCTCGGCGACCTGCGTCTCGGTCAGGTCCTCGTAGAACCGCAGCACGACCACGGCGCGTTGGCGCGGGGTGAGTTGGCGCAGCGCGGCCGCCAGGGTGAGCCGCAGGGCGGTCGCGTCGGAGTGGTCGTCGCCGGGTCGGTCGGTGGGCTCCGGGTCCAGCCGTTCGGCGAGGCGGCGGCGCCGCCACCAGGAGACCTGATGGTGGTACATCACCCGCCGTACGTAGGCATCCGGGTCGCCGCGGATGCGCCGCCAGTGCTGGTACGTCTTCGCCAGCGCGCTCTGCAGCAGATCCTCGGCGAGATGGTGATCGCCGGTGAGCAGATAGGCCGTCCGGGACAACGCTGGTGAGCGGTGCGCCACGAACTCGTGGAACGTCTCGGTCATGCCAACCCCCTCGTCAGGTAAGACGCCTCCCGTCGCCACAATGGTTGAGGCCAAGCACGGCGATAGTGGCGCACCGCCCGCGCCTGACGCTGGTCAGCGGGTGAAACCGCGTCCACGTCGACCACCGCGCTGGTCACATGTTCGCCGCCCAGCAACGTTGGCCCGAATCGTCACGGACTATCCACGGACTGATCTTGGATGAGTTGTATGGGGGCCGGTCTGACAGGATCGCGGTGATGATCCCGCAGCCGATCCCTCCCAGCCGCGCCGACCTGGAGACGCGGTTCGTCGCCATCCTCACCGGCCGCCAGCCGCGTGACGAGGTGGACCGCTGGGCTACCCGGACCATGCTCGACCTGGAAGGCGTCGAGGTTGACGAGGCGGTGTGGTGGGCACTCGGGATCCTCGCCGGCATCGACCTACGCCATGGGCCGGATGAGCCGTACCTGCATGACGATGCGCAGGTGCGCGGGTGGCTCAGCGAGTTTCGCAGGGTGTAGTGCCTTCGATTTCGCAAGCCGGTCGCGGACGGGCGGTCGGCCCGCCGCTTCGCGGCTTGCCGTCGGGCATCGAGCCCGGTCCCACGAAAGCCGGCGGCACGGCAGGCCGTCCCGGCCCCGAGGCCTGGTGCGGTGAGTCGTACGCCGCCGGACAGCCGTGCCTGCCACCTGCGGGTAGCCGTGTCCCCGGCGCGGCAGCGGTCATGATCGGGCCTGACGGCTGCCCGGTCGACCAGGCGATCCGGGTCGACCAGCACACCCGCTACCGATCTTCGGAACCGACGGTACGGCCCGCGAGCCGCTTGAACTAGTCCCCGCCGCCTGCGCCTCCGTCTGGTGGAGGGTGAAGCGGGTAATCGCCGGCATCGTCGTCGGGCCGGGAGGCTCGTGGCTTCAGCAGGTGGATCACCATGAGCACCAGGAGGATCAGTGAGACCGCGACGACGAGAACAAGCCCCGTCGTCTCAATAATCGTGGTCACGAAACGAATCTCCAATCGCCTGGGGGGAGTCCAGTCGGCACTAATAGACGTATGTAAATTAAAGGTCTATCGTCCTTCGGGTATGCGTCAGCCCCTCGACCCTCCGGGTAGGACATGATCATTACTCGACGCCGGCTCGGTGCCGCCACAGCGATCCTGCTCGGCATCACCTTGACCGGCACCGCATCGAGCGGCGCCCACGCCGCGCCGGCCACCGACGTCACCGCCGCCGTGCAGCACAAACTACTCGGGGAGGCCGCGGTCGCGGCGGACCCGGGAATCCGCGCCGCCGGTGCGGCGGACACCCGGGTGACCGTCACCCGCCGGGACGGCCGGGCCTGGGCCTTCGGCACCGCCGTGCTCGTCGCCCCGAGGGCGGAGGGGCTCTTCCCGTCCGGCTGGATCTTCGTGGCCCGCCAGCAGCGCGACGACTGGCAGGTCGCCTTCGAGGGCGAGGCAACCTTCGCCGAGCTGGCCCTGGCCGCGCCCGCCTCCGTCGTCGCCGAAGGGGAAAGGGCCGCCTTCACCGCACCCACCACGCTGGCCGCCGACGGGGACTTCCGCACCGGCATGCGCCTGCCGTTCGCCCTCGGCCAGTCCTGGACCCTCAGGGGCGGTCCACACGGCTGGTCCGGCTCCCCGCGACCCTACAGCTCGATCGACCTGTTCGGCGGCGACCAGCGGGTGCTGGCCGTGCGCGCCGGCACCGCGTACACGATGTGCAAGGGCTGGATCCGGGTGGTCCACGACCGGGGCTACGCCACGGACTACTACCACCTCTGGAACAACATCAACGTCGACGGCGCGTCCGTCTCGGCGGGCACCTACCTCGGCGACACCGGCACCGACATCACCTGCGGCGGCTCCGCCAGCAGCCGGCACGTACACCTGGGGTTGCGGCAGAACAGCGCGTACGTGAAGATCGCCACCCACAGCCTGGGCAAGTGGGTGCCGAGAGAGGGCAGCACGGCCTACGAGGGCTACGCGCTGCACGGCTCGACCCGCGTCAACGTCCGCGGGACGCTCTACAACTACGGCGCGCTCGGCCTCACCGAGGGGATCGTCGACAGCAACGGCGGCACATCGATCAGCCGACGGTCCGGGCCCGGCACCGGGTACGGCGTCGTCGGCTCGATCGCGGACGGCGCCACGGCGGCCGTGGCCTGCTCGGCGAACGGCACCACCCACACCGGCCGCTGGGGCACCACAGCCCTGTGGAACCGGCTCACCGACGGCACCTGGATCCCCGACGCCTACCACTACACCGGAGCGGCCAGCCAGGTGAACGGCTGGTGCTGACGCGCCACCGCACTCGCGGCACGGCCTTGTGTGCCCGGAATCGGGCGACAGGCCGTGCCGCGTCCGGACGCACGAACCCGCCGAGGGTGGGGGTGCCCGGCTCGCCGCCTGAGCTCATCCTCCTCCGGTCGCGACTGCCGCGATCGCGGCGTAGGGCCGATGGGTGCCGTCGCTCGGCGGCCGCAGGCGCTCCACTTCCGCGAAGCCGGCCCCCGTCAGCCGCTCGGAGAACTCGTCGACGGGCCAGCGGTAGGCGGTCACGACCTTGTGGTCGAAGGCCGCGACGTCGTCACCGTCGAAGAAGCCGAGCACGAGCTTTCCGGCCGGGGCCATCGCTCGCCGGAACCCGGCGAGCACGCCGTCGAGATCCTGCGGCGGCAGGTGGATCAGCGAGAACCAGGCCAGGATGCCGGCGATGGAGTGGCTGGCGACGGCGAGGTCCTGAAACGAGCCGAGCTGGTAGCTTCCGCCCGGGTGGGCCGCCTGCGCGTGGGCGATGAACTCGGGGACCATGTCGATTCCGGTCGCGTCGACGCCGAGCGACCGGAGGTGGTCGGTGAGGTGGCCGGGCCCGCAGCCCAGATCGAGCACCGCGCCAGGTCGGCCCGCCAGATGCCGTCCGATGAAGGCGAGGTCGTCGGGGTGTACCTGCTGCCGGGTGCCGAACAGCCCGATGTAGAGGTCTGCGACGGCGGCGTACGCCTGCCGGACCTGTGCCCTGTCCACCCGCGCGACTGTATCGGCCCTCGGACCGGCGGGGCAAGCACGGCCGTCGACGGGGACGGTGGCGGGCGGTCGGCGGCCGCCGAGGTCGGTACGAGCGGGGGAGGCGTCGGGCGGCATCCACCTCGAAGCGCAGGGTGCCGTCCCGGGCCGTCAGCTCGCCGGGAGCTGCTCGGCCCTGGTGACCACCCGGTCGATCAGGCCGTACTCGCGGGCCTCCTCGGCGGTGAACCACCGGTCGCGGTCCCAGTCCCGCTGGATCTCCGCCAGGCTGCGCCCGCTGTGCCGCGCGATGAGTTCCTGCATGGTCCGCTTCACGTGCAGCATGTTCTCCGCCTGGATCCTGATGTCGGCGGCGGTGCCGCCCATTCCGCCGGACGGCTGGTGCATCATGATCCGTGAGTGGGGCAGGGCGTAACGCTTGCCGGCCGTGCCCGCGCAGAGCAGGAACTGCCCCATCGACCCGGCGAAGCCGAGCGCCACCGTGGCCACGTCGTTGCGGACGAAGCGCATCGTGTCGTAGACGGCCATGCCGGCGCTCACCGAGCCGCCGGGCGAGTTGATGTAGAGCACGATGTCGCGTTCCGGGTCCTCGGCGGCGAGCAGGAGCATCTGGGCGCAGATCTGGTTGGCCGAGGCGTCGGTGACCTCGGTGCCGAGGAAGATGATCCGCTCCCTCAGCAGCCGCTCGAACACCTGGTCGCCGAAGGACGGCTGCCCACCGTCCAACATCCGCACGTCGATACCGATCATCGTGCCCGCCTTTCCGACCGTGCCGGCGGGTGCCGAAGGGCGCCCGGGAACCGGCGCCTCCAGCCTGCGTGCGGCGGCGGACGCGACGCCAACGATTCTGCCGGCGGCAGATCGGCCGACAGCAGAACCGGCCGGCCTAGCCGACGGTCAGCGGTCGCGCGCCCGCCCGCGCCCGCGCGCAGCCGAGAGCGACCCGGGTACGCAAGCCGGGGCGAGCGCCCGGCGCGAAGCGCCCCGGTCGGGCAGCGGGTGCGGCCCGACGCGCCAGGGCAGGCGCTGGGGCGGTGGGCCGCCCGACGCGGAGGGTCGGGCCGCCGGCCCGCGGCCCCAGGTGCAGCAGGGGGCCGCCGGTGCGGGGGCCGACCCGGGCGGTCGGGCTGGCGGTGTCGGGGTGGGTGATGCCCGCCCTGTCCTGGCGGACCAGGCCGGCCCGGGGCGCGGCGGGGATGCGCGGCTCCACGCGGCGCAGGTCGTCGCGGGCCTCCTCCAGCAGGTCGGAAAGGTGGATGCCGAGGGCTCGGCAGATGGCCGCGAGCACCTCCGAGGAGGCCTCCTTGCGGCCGCGTTCGACCTCGGAGAGGTAGGGCACCGACACCCCGGCGGCCTCGGCCACCTCGCGCAGCGTGCGGCCCTGCCGCAGCCGCAACCGGCGCAGCACCCCGCCGATGACTCGTCGCAGCAACGACATGCGGCCTCACTCTCGGGCTCGTCGTCCGGGAACAGCCTCCATCATGCCCCCTGCCGGGCGCGTGGTCTGCCCGTCCGGGTGCGCGTCGCCGGCGCACCGGCCCCGGGTCGGCGACCCCGCCGTGCGAGATTTATCCAGGCCGCTATGTTGTGGACGTGCAGGTGACGGAGTCGGGGCAGGTCGACAGGTGATTCATTTTCCCGCGCAGCGCCGGGGCCCACTCAGCGCGTTGAGTCTTCGGCTGGCCGCCGCCATCGGCCTGGTCTTCGCCACGGTCGCCGTGGTCTACCTCGACCGGGACGGCTACCGCGACGTCAACGACGACACGCTGACCCTCCTGGACTGCTTCTACTACACGGTGGTCACCCTTTCGACCACCGGCTACGGCGACATCACCCCGATCAGCCAGAGCGCCCGGCTGATCAACGTCATCTACATCACGCCGGCCCGGGTGCTGTTCCTGATCATCCTGGTCGGCACGACCCTGGAAGTGCTGACCGAGCAGTACCGCACCGGGCGTCGCCTGTCGCGGTGGAGGAGAGCCGTGAAGGACCACGTCATCATCTGCGGCTACGGCACGAAGGGCCGCAGCGCGGTTTCCGCCCTTCTGGAGAACGGGCTCGACAAGTCCCGCATCGTGGTGGTGGAGCGCAGCAGCGCGGCGCTGCGCCAGGCCACCTCGGCCGGCCTGGTGGCGATCGAGGGCTCGGCGACCCGCTCGTCGGTGCTCAACGAGGCGCACGTCCGCAACGCCAAGGCGGTGATCATCGCGACCGACAGCGACGACGCCTCCGTCCTGGTGGCGCTGACCGTGCGGCAGCTCACCGCCGGGCAGGTGCGGATCATCGCCGCCGCCCGGGAGGCCGAGAACGCCCCGCTGCTCAAGCAGAGCGGCGCCCACCACGTGATCGTCTCGTCGGCCACCGCCGGCCGGCTGCTGGGCCTCTCCACCTCGGCCCCGCCGCTGATCGACGTGGTGGAGGATCTGCTCACCCCCGGGCAGGGCATGGCGCTGGCGATGCGTTCCGCCGAGCGCGCCGAGGTGGGCCGTTCCCCCCGGGAGCTGGATGCCCTGGTCATCGCCCTGGTGCGGCGGGGCAAGGTGGTCACGCTGGCCGATCGGGCCGGCGCGGTCATCGAGACGGGCGACATGCTGGTGCACGTGCGCGACGACCGTCCCCAGGCCACCAGCGCGCTCTGACCCTGCGCGACAGGGCCCGTCACCGGTCGGTGACGGGCCCTGTTCGCGTCTCGGGTGTCTCGCGGGCCGCCGGCGGCCGCCGCGTTCGTCAGCCGACCTGGCAGCACCGGTGGTCGGCCCCGCGCCGGCGGTACGCCCCGCGGGGACCGGTCAGCTGATCGTCCAGGTGTCCCCGCTGGCGAGCAGGCCGGCGAGCTGCTGCTCGGGGGTCTCGGTGACCTGCTCCTTCGCGGCGGCGAGCTGCGCCTGCACCACGCTGTCGTACGACGGCCGGTCCACCGACCGGAACACACCGATCGGGGTGTTGCGCAGGTCCAGGCCGGGCAGCCGGGACAGCGCGAAGGCGTACGCCGGGTCGCTGACCGTCGCGTCGTGCACGACGATCTCCCCCGGGGCGACCGAGGTGGTCTCCCGCACCTCCAGGCCGAAACCGCCCGGCGGGTGCACGACGCAGAACTGCCCGTCCCGGCCGAACGTGATCGGCTGCCCGTGCTCCAGCCGGATCAGGAAGTCGTCGCGGGTGGCCGGCTCCTTGAGCTGTTCGAACGCGCCGTCGTTGAAGATGTTGCAGTTCTGGTAGATCTCCACGAACGCCGAGCCCTGGTGCTCCGCGGCGGCCCGCAGCACCGACTGGAGGTGCTTGCGGTCGGAGTCGATGGTGCGGCCCACGAAGGTGGCCTCGGCCCCGAGGGCCAGCGACAGGGGGTTGAACGGCGCGTCGGCCGAGCCGGCCGGCGTCGACTTCGTGACCTTCCCGACCTCGGAGGTCGGAGAATACTGGCCCTTGGTCAGGCCGTAGATCCGGTTGTTGAACAGCAGGATCTTCAGGTTGACGTTGCGGCGCAGCGCGTGGATCAGGTGGTTGCCGCCGATGGAGAGGGCGTCACCGTCACCCGTGACCACCCAGACCGACAGGTCGGGCCGGCTGACCGACAGGCCGGTGGCGATCGCCGGGGCGCGGCCGTGGATCGAGTGCATCCCGTACGTGTTCATGTAGTACGGGAAGCGGGACGAGCAGCCGATGCCGGAGACGAAGACGATCCGCTCCCGCGGGATGTTCAGCTCCGGCATGAACTGCTGGATCGCGGCGAGGATCGCGTAGTCGCCGCAGCCGGGGCACCAGCGCACCTCCTGGTCGGACTTGAAGTCCTTGGTGGTGAGCTTGAGGGCGACGGGCTCAGACATTCTTCAGGACCTCTTCCAGCATCGTCTCCAGCTCGTTGGCCGTGAACGGCAGGCCGCGGACCTGGTTGTAGCCGATAGCGTCGACCAGGTACTTCGCCCGGAGCACGTGGGCGAGCTGGCCGAGGTTCATCTCGGGAATGACCACCCGGTCGTAGGCGCGCAGCACCTCACCGAGGTTGGCGGGCATCGGGGCGAGGTGCCGCAGGTGCGCCTGCGCGACAGCGTGACCGCGCTGGCGCAGGCCCCGGCACGCCGCGCCGATCGGCCCGTACGTGGAGCCCCAGCCGAGCACAAGCACCCGGGCGTCGCCGTCCGGGTCCTCGACCTCGACGTCCGGCACGGGGATCGTCTCGATCCGGGCGGCCCGGGTACGCACCATGAAGTCGTGGTTCGCCGGGTCGTACGAGATGTCGCCGGTCTTGTCGGCCTTCTCCAGCCCGCCGATGCGGTGCTCCAGCCCGGCGGTGCCCGGTACGGCCCACGGCCGGGCCAGCGTCTCCGGGTCGCGCAGGTACGGCAGGAAGGTGGTGCCGTCGACGTCGTTGGGCTTCGTGGCGAACTCGACGCGCAGGTCGGGCAGCGACTCGACGTCGGGCAGCAGCCACGGCTCGGAGCCGTTCGCGACGTAGTTGTCGGAGAGCAGGATGACCGGGGTGCGGTAGGTCAGCGCGATGCGGGCCGCCTCGATGGCCGCGTGGAAGCAGTCCGACGGCGACTTCGGCGCGATCACCGCGACCGGGGCCTCGCCGTGGCGCCCGTGCAGCGCCATGTTGAGGTCGGCCTGTTCGGTCTTCGTGGGCATGCCCGTGGAGGGGCCGGCCCGCTGCACGTCGACGATGACCAGCGGCAGCTCCAACGCCACCGCCAGGGAGATCGTCTCGCTCTTGAGCGCCACGCCGGGACCGCTGGTGGTGGTGACGCCCAGCGAGCCGCCGTACGACGCACCCAGCGCCGCGCCGACCGCCGCGATCTCGTCCTCGGCCTGCATGGTGAGCACGCCGAGCCGCTTGTGCTTGCTCAGCTCGTGCAGGATGTCCGAGGCCGGGGTGATCGGGTAGGCGCCCAGGAAGACCGGCAGCCCGGAGCGGACGCCGGCGGCCACCAGGCCGAGCGAGAGCGCCGCGTTACCGGTGATGTTGCGGTAGGTGCCCGGCTGCATCTTCGCCGGCTTGACCTCGTAGCGCACCGCGAAGTCCTCGGTCGTCTCGCCGAAGTTCCAGCCGGCCCGGAACGCGGCGATGTTCGCCGCGACCAGCTCGGGGCGCTTGGCGAACTTGCGCTCCAGGAAGCGCAGCGTCGAGGCGTACGGCCGGCTGTACATCCAGGAGAGCAGGCCGAGGGCGAACATGTTCTTGGCCCGTTCGGCGTCCTTCTTGGATACGGCCTGGTCGGCGAGCGCACCGACCGTCATCGACGTCAGCGCCACCGGGTGCACCACGTAGCCGGCGAGGGAGTCGTCCTCGATCGGGTTCGACTGGTAGCCGACCTTGGCCAGGTTGCGCTTGGTGAACTCGTCGGTGTTGACGATGATGTCCGCCCCGCGCGGCAGATCGGCGAGGTTCGCCTTGAGCGCCGCGGGGTTCATCGCCACCAGCACGTTCGGCGAGTCGCCGGGGGTGAGGATGTCGTAGTCGGCGAAGTGCACCTGGAAGCTCGACACGCCGGGCAGGGTGCCGGCGGGGGCCCGGATCTCCGCCGGGAAGTTCGGCAGGGTGGAGATGTCGTTGCCCAGTTGCGCGGTCTCCGAGGTGAACCGGTCGCCGGTGAGCTGCATGCCGTCGCCGGAGTCCCCGGCGAACCGGATGATCACCCGGTCCAGTTGACGGATCTGCTTGGTCACGCCTGCACCTCGCTTCGCTGGGCGCGGTCGCGCGGGCGGCTGAACACGATGGTGACCTCGCCTTGCCCGGCCACGTGACCTCCTTGACGCACCGCTGCGCCAGACCCGCGGAGGCGGGCCCGGTCCGCTGTAGTTACCTCACCTGAGAGCCTACGTCGAATCGCCGCCCCAACCGCCTCGGAGACCGCTTGGTGGGAGGCGGTCCAGCGATGTTCCACCCCGGTTTGAGGCGTTTCCGACCGCCCGCCGTAATCCAGATCACCGGACGGGACGCCGGGCCGGCCCGGCCGGACCCCCGGGACGGTCCCGTTCACTCCGTCGGCGCCGTGGTCGGCCCGCCGCCGGGGGCGGCCAGCCGCCGCCGCAGCGAGGCGATCGCCAGCGCGAGGGCGAACACCACCAACAGGGTGGAGATCACGATCAGGAGGACCGCGGTGCGCCGCACCGAGCCGTCCCCGCCGTCGGCGCCGCCCGCCGGGGCGTCGGCCGCCAGCACACCCTGCGACCCGGTCGGCGCGGGCGGTGCGGCCACCGGCGTCGCCAGCGCGGCGGCGGCGGTGATCCGGAAGCTCATCTGCACCTGCCTGGTCCGGCCGCTGGGCGGGTCGAGCTGCCCGAGCACCGCGCCGGCCAGCGGGGCCCGCCGCTGGGCCTCCGGCGTCGCGGAGACCGGCAGCCGTAGCCGCGCGCCCCGGCCGGCGGCGACGGTGCCCAGCTCGCAGCGCGTACGGTCGGGGGTGACCGGAACGCAGCCGGCCGGGGGCGCCGGCACGGTCACGCCGGCCGGCAGGATCACCTCGATCCGGCCGTCGGCGTCCACCCGGCCGGTGTTGTCCAGGCTTACGTCGAGGCCGCTCGCCACGCCGCCGATGTCGAAGGAGACCTCGCCGGCGTCCACCCTGATCCCCGGCACCGGCGGGCCGGGCGGGAAGAGCACCGCGAACCCCTCGTCGTCGCCCACGGGTGCGTTCGCGCCGGGTGCGTTCGCGGTGACCCGCACGGAGCCGCCGAGCGGCATCCGTCGCCACGCGTCGCCGGCGACGCGGACGCGCAGCAGGGCGCTGAACCGGGCGCCGGGGGCGCTGGCCCACTCGCCGCAGCGGTGCTCCCCGTCGCCACCGGCGGCGGCGCAGCCCCGGGTGCCGGCGTCGGTCAGCCCCGCCGGCAGCGTGTAGGCCAGCCGGATCCGGGCGGGCGTCGTGCCGGTGTTCGTGATCGTCACCCGCAGCGTGCTCACGGTGCTGGGCGCGTTCCAGTAGGCGGGGGTCAGGGTGATGTCGTCGGTGGTGACGCGGACCCCGGCGGGGGACGCCGGTGGGTCGGGGGCGGGCGCGGGCGGCCGGACCGGCGGCGGCGCGGCGGTGGTGGGCGCGGCGGTGGTCGGGGCCGTCTCCGGCGGGGCCGCGGTCGTCGCGGCCGGTTCGGTCGGCGCGGCCGGCGGCGTCGTCTGCGGCGGTGGCGCCGTGGTCGGCGGCGCCTCGGTGGGCACCGGGCCGGCGTCCGTGGGTTCCGCCGTCGGGGTGTCCCCGCCGGGCTCGGCGGCCGGTTCGGTCGCGGCGACCCGGGTCGCCGCCGGTGCGGCGGTGGCCCGCACCGGCACGGCGACGACGGTCAGCCCGACCGCGAGGCAGATCGCCAGTAGGGGCACGGCGCGGCGGTCACGCGCCCGCCCGTCGGGCCGTACGTCCACGCGGGCCATCTGTCCTCCGGTGACGATGAGTGAGATTCCCATATTCGACAACACTTGCCCGGAGGCACTAGTCCCGCAGGGGACCAAATCCGTAACAGGTTCGACCCGGGCGGGGCGCGGGGTCGGGACGGTAGGCTCAGCGACCGTGACCGGTTACCTGGGCTCGTACGCGACGCTCGGGCTGCTGCTGCTCGCCGGCGTCCTCTTCTTCGTCGTGGCGTTCTCGGCCAACCGGGTGCTGCGTCCCGCCCGCCCGGCGGACCCCTTCGGCAAGCGCGCCACCTACGAGTGCGGCCTCGACCCGGTCGGCGCCGACTGGGCGCAGATGCAGATCCGTTACTACGTGTACGCGTACCTCTACGTGTTGTTCGCCGTGGAGTCGGTGTTCCTCTTCCCCTGGGCGGTGGTCTTCGACCGGCCCGGCTTCGGCATGGTCACGGTCGTGGAGATGGCGGTCTTCGTCTCGGTGCTGGCGCTCGGCATCCTCTACGCCTGGCGGAAGAACATCCTGCGCTGGTCCTGACCGCCCGCCGGTCGGCCGGGGCGGCGACGAGCAGCCCGTACCCCTCAGGCGAGTCCGCGCCGGGTCAGCGTCGGCGGCCGGTCGCCCCGGATCGAGGCGACCATGTCGAGCACCCGGCGGGTCGGGCGGACCTGGTGCGCGCGGAACACCCGGGCGCCCAGCCAGGCCGAGACCGCGGTGGTGGCGAGCGTGCCCTCCAGCCGCTCGGCGACCGGCAGGTCCAGTGTCTCGCCGATGAAGTCCTTGTTCGACAGGGCGACCAGCAGGGGCCAGCCGGTGCCGGCGAGCTCGCCGAGGCGGCGGGTCAGCTCCAGGGAGTGGCGGGTGTTCTTGCCGAAGTCGTGCGCCGGGTCGATCAGGATCCCGTCGGCGCGTACGCCCAGCGAGACCGCGCGTTCGGCGAGCCCGGTCACCGTCGTGACCACGTCGGCGACCACGTCGGCGAACGCCGCGCGGTGTGGCCGGGTGCGGGGCGGCAGGCCGCCGGCGTGCGAGCAGACCAGGCCGGCACCGGTCTGGGCCGCCACCCGGGCCAGCGCCGGGTCGGCGCCCGACCAGGTGTCGTTGAGCAGGTCCGCGCCCGCCGCGACGGCCTCGACGGCGACCTCTGCCCGCCAGGTGTCGATCGAGATCACCACTTCGGGGAAGGCGGCCCGGACGGCGGCGATGGTCTCCACCGTGCGGCCGATCTCCTCGGCCACGTCCACCTCGGCCCCCGGACCGGCCTTGACCCCGCCGATGTCGATGATCTCGGCGCCCTCGCCGACCGCCCGCTCCACGGCGCGCAGCGCGCTGTCGTGGGCGAAGGTGGCACCCCGGTCGAAGAACGAGTCCGGGGTGCGGTTGACGATCGCCATCACCACCAGCTCGTCCGGGCCGAACGTGCGCCCACCGAGCCGAAGCGCCCCGGCCATGCCGCCTCCTTAGGGTCCGCGCCGCCGGCCGGCGTCCCGCCGCCGACCGCTCACGACGCTAGCCGGTCCGCCGGGACCGGGCGCCTGCCGGTCCGGCCCCGTTCACCGGGGTCGCGCCGGCCCCGCCCCCGCCGGCGGGGTGGGTGCGCGGGTGTGCCGGCGGAACGGATCGGAACGCGGGCGGGTGGTGGGGTCGCTCCGGACCGTTCGACATGCCACGATCTGTGTATGGGTCAGGTTCTGCTTCCGCTGGTCGTGGCGTTGACGGTTGCGGCGGTCGTGTTCGGGGTGACGGTGCTGGTCTCCGGCCGGGATCCCGGCCTGGTGCCGGCCGAGCCGGACGGACGGGCGGTGCCGTTGCCGGGGGCCCGCCCGCTGCGCGAGTCGGACGTGGGCGAGGTCCGGTTCGACACGGCGCTGCGGGGCTACCGGATGACCCAGGTCGACCAGGCGCTGCGCCGGGCGGCCTACGACATCGGCTACAAGTCCGAGCTGATCGGCGTGCTGGAGGCGGAGGTCGCCGCCCTGCGTGCGGGGCGCACGGCGGACGCCGACGCCCTGCGTCAGGCCCGGGAGCAGGCGGAACGGACGGGCCCCGAGCCGTCGCCGCCGGCCCGGGGGACGGTCCAGGTCGCCGCCGGCGGGGCGGACGCACCCACCGGCGGCGCCGTGGACCGCGGCCCCGACATCGTCGTCCACCGCAGCACCGACGACGCCACGGGCCCGGCGGGCGACGCCACGGGCCCGGCGGGCGACGCCACGGGCCCGGCGGGCGACGCCACGGGCCCGGCCGGCGACGCCACGGGCCCGGCGGGCGGTGACGGCGTCGCGGACCGGCCCGGCGCCGCGACGCGTCCGGCGGGCGACGCGAGCGGTCCCGGCCCGGTGGCCTGGTCGGAGCCCAAGTGAGCGGCCCGGACAACGGCGAGGTCCTGCGCGAGGTGGCGCAACCCGGCGCGGGCGAGGTCACCGCCACGGTGATCGTCGACGCGCCGGCGGAGCGGGTCTTCGCGGCGCTCACCGCCTGGGAACGGCAGTCGGACTGGATCCCCTTCACCACCGTCCGGGTGGTCGAGGGCGACGGCGGCGAGGGCAGCCTGGTCGAGGCGGTCACCACGCTCGGTCCCGCGGTGCTGCGCGACGAGATGCGGGTGGTCCGGGTGGACGCGCCCTACGAGGTGGGCGTCGTGCACTGCGGGAAGCTGCTGCGCGGCCCCGGCGTGCTGCGCTGCACGCCGCTGGAGCGCAACCGCACCCAGGTGGTCTGGCACGAGTGGTTCCACCTGCCGGGCGGCCCCGCCGGTCGGGTGGCCTGGCCGGTGCTCTGGCCGGGGTCGAAGTTCAGCCTGACGCAGGCGCTGCGGAAGTTCGGCCGGCTGGTGGAGCAGGGCCGGCTGCCCTGAGCCGCGCCGCACATGATCGACTCGACGTCCCGGACATCGGGTCGACCGCATGACCGGGACGACCCGATGTCGTCGACACCGGGCGGACCGGGCGGCGGCGGCCGGGGCGTCGTGCGATGCGGCGGCCCCGACCTCGGCGGAGCGGTGCCCTAGCGTGGACGCGTGACTGACCTGGTGATCGGCGCCGACGGGCTGCCGCGATGCGGCTGGGGGCAGAGCACCCCCGACTACGCCGCCTACCACGACACCGAGTGGGGTCGGCCCCTGCGCGGCGACGACGCGCTCTACGAACGGCTCACGCTCGAGGCGTTTCAATCGGGGCTGTCCTGGCTGACCATCCTGCGCAAACGTGTCGCGTTCCGGCTGGCCTTCGACGAGTTCCGCATCGAGACCGTGGCCGGCTACGACGACTCGGACGTCGCCCGGCTGCTCGCCGACGCCGGCATCGTCCGCAACCGGGCGAAGATCGAGGCGGCGATCGCCAACGCCCGGGCGGCGCTGGAGCTGCCCGAGGGCATCTCCGCGTTGCTCTGGTCCTTCGCCCCGCCGCCCCGGGTGGCCCGGCCCGCGTCGGCCGCGCAGGTGCCGGCGTTGACCCCGGAGTCCACCGCGATGGCCAAGGCGCTCAAGAAGCGGGGTTTCCGTTTCGTCGGTCCGACCACGGCCTACGCGCTGATGCAGGCCACCGGGATGGTCGACGACCACCTTGCGGGCTGCCACGTCGTGGCGGGGCGGGCGGCGTGATGGGATGGAGACCATGACGACCGACACCGCGCACCGGGTGGACGGCGCGCGCCCCGCCGACGGCCCGGGCACCTGGGCGTTGCTGCTGCCCGCCGGGCGCTACGAGGCCGAGCGACTCGTCCACCACGACACCCTCGAGCTGACCGACCTGACCGACGCCGCGCGTCCCCGCCCCGGCGACCGGGTCGCCGTGCTTGTCGACGCGCCGCCACGGATGGTGGCGCTGGGCCGGGTCGCCGCGCCCGGCGGGCAGGAGCGGGAGGACCCGGACGATCCGCAGTCCGGGTGGTCCCAGGCGCCGCTGGTGGTGGCGTACACCCGGCGGGCCTTCGACGAGCCGGTGCCGGCCGACACGCTGACGCTCGACGGGCCGGTGACCGCGCTGGACCCGGCGGCCTTCTCGGCGCTGGCGGAGCGGCTCGGCCCGCCGCCGCGGCGGCGCTCCTGGCTGGTCAGCCTCGACCTGCCGATCGAGGCCGCGTCGTCGGCCGAGGCGGTCCGCCTGTTCTGGGCCTACGTGCAGGAGTTGGGTCCCCGCGAGCTGCCCGCCTTCGTCTCGCCCTTCGGCGACGAGCTGGCCATGCAGGCCTTCGTGCTCGGCGCGGAGGCCAACCAGGACCCGGAGGAGGACGACTGACCGACCCGGCGGCGACACCCGGAGGAGCGTCGGTACCGGCGATCCTCGCGGCGGCCGTCCCGACGACAGGCTGCCCGGCGGGCGGGGGTCCACCGTCAGCGGCCCTCGAAGACCGGCTTCTGCTTGTTGACGAAGGCCGCCGTCGCGGCCCGGTGGTCGGCGGTGCCACCGCAGATCGTCTGTGCCTGGGCCTCGGCGGCCAGGGCGTCGGCCAGCGTGCCCGCGTCGGCGATCGAGAGCTGCCGCTTGATCGCCCCGTACGCGACGGTCGGGCCGGCGGCCAGCCGGGCGGCCAGCTCCTGCGCGGCCGGCAGCACCTGCTCGTCGTCCGGCATCAGGCGGTTGAGTAGCCCGAGCTGGCAGGCGTCCTGGGCGCGTACCGGCTCGGCCAGCAGCAGCAGCTCGATGGCCTTGGCGTGACCGACCAGCCGGGGCAGCGTCCAGGAGGCGCCGGTGTCCGCGGCGAGCCCGACCTTGGCGAACGCCATCAGGAAGCTGGTGGACGGCCCGCCGATGCGGATGTCGGCCAGGAAGGCCAGCGACGCGCCCGCCCCGGCGGCCATCCCCCGCACCGCCGCGACGACCGGCTTGGGCAGGTTGGCCAGCCGGGCGGCGATCGGGTTGTAGTGCGCCCGGACGGTGTCCAGGGCGTTGCTGTCGGTGGACTCCAGGACCCGTACGTGCTCGCGCAGGTCCTGGCCGGCACTGAACGCACCACCCGCGCCCGCGAGCACCACCGCCCGGCAGGACCGGTCGGTCTCCAGCTCGGCGAGGGTGTCCCGCAGCGCCTCCTTGAGCGCCACGTCGAGCGCGTTCATCGCCGTGGGGCGGTTCAGCGTCAGGGTGACGACGGCGTCGGTGCGGTCGACGAGCAGGGGCTCGGTCACTTCTCAGGACCCTTCTGTCGGGCGATGCGGTTGCCGGCGTCGAGGCACTGCTCGACGTACCGGTCGGCGGCGGGCCGCAGCCGGGCCGCGTGCCGGTCGAAGAAGCTGGCCGCGGCGGTGCCCGGCCAGCGCTCGGGGAGCAGCGCCGGCGGTAGCTGCGGGTCCCGGAACAGGAAGGTACGCCAGGCGTGCACGAGCCGGAACCGGGCAGCGTACGCCTCCTCGTCGGCGCTGCGCACGGTGACCCCGGACAGCAGCGGGCGCTGCGCGGCGACGAACTGCTCGTACGCCTGGCCGATCTCGGCCAGGTCCCAGGCCCGGCGGACCACCCCCATCGCGCCGGGGGTGCCGGCGGTGTGCGCCGCGGTGAACCGCTCGTAGTGCACGCCCGCCTCGTGCAGCAGCACGTCCACGTCCTCGCCTGCCCGGGTGGCGACCCAGGTGCAGTCGCCCAGGGCGCCGTAGCCGAGGAAGGTCAGGTTGGCGGCGAGTCGCTGGCGGTCCCGCCGGGACAGGGGGGCCTCCAGCACCAGGAGGTCGAACCGTCCGTCCCAGGTGATCCGACCGGTCCGGTAGATCCGGGCCGCCGCCTCGTCCAATCGGCGGGCCGCCTTCGGTGTGATCGAATATCCCGGCCCCAGGGTGAGCCGGCACGGGTCGAGCCACCCCTGGCGGACCATGCGGGAGACCGCCGTACGTACGGCGGGCGGGGCGATCCCGAGCGGCGCGAGCAGCCTGACCAGGGCGGCGACGGGTGCCCGGCCACCCCTCGCCCGGAGGTGGTCGCCGTACAGGTCGAAGAGTGCCGACCGTGCCTGCATGACCGCACATTGTGACAGGCCTTCTCAGGATATGCTAGATACTGTTACATCAATGCTGCTTCGGTTTGGGTCCGGCGGTGTTCATCAGGGAAAATCGTTGGTCGACACCTCCGCATAGGTTGCGGTGGTCAAGACGAAGTGGCTGTGGGGCAACCCACCGACCCTGGTGTAGGTCTGAGGGGAGACAACATGGCGGCGATGAAGCCGCGGACGGGCGACGGTCCGCTGGAAGTCACCAAGGAGGGCCGGGGCATCGTCATGCGCGTCCCGCTGGAGGGTGGTGGCCGGCTTGTCGTCGAGATGACTCCCGACGAGGCCAACGCACTCGGTGACGCACTGAAGGCAGCCGCCGGCTGACCGAAGGAACGGCCCCCGCGCCCGCGTGGGCCCTTCCGTCACACCCTGAGCCACCGGCCCCGCCGGTGGCTCAGGGTCTTCAACTCCCGCGGAGCCCCGCTCCGCGAGCTTTCCTGGAGGTACGGCTCCGCGTGCTCGCCATCCGTCTGCTCGCCGAGCCGGACCGGCTCGACACCCTCGTTCTGCCCGTCCGGCCGGTCCCGGGTGACGACGGTGCCGCCCGGCCGGCCCCGACCGGTGCGGTGCTGCCCGACGGCGTGGGGGAGGAGGCCGCCGCCCTGACGCCGGCGGCCCGGCTCGCCGGACGGCCGGGCGAGGTCCACGCGCACCTGCGGCCCGGGCGCGATCCCGGGCGGCTGCTGCTGCTCGGCATCGGCGACGGCGACGAGGCGGCCTGGCGGACGGCCGGCGCGGCCCTGGCGCGGGCCGCGAAAGATGAGATACACGTCACGTTGATCATGCCGGCGCAGGTCGCCCCGGCGGCCGTGCGCGGACTGGTCGAGGGGCTGCTGCTGGCGTCGTACCGGTTCCGGATGACCGACGCGGGCGCCGCGCCCGCCCTGGCCGGGGTCGACGTCGTGGTGACCGACCCGGACGCGCACGCCGAGACCCTGGTGGCGGCCCGTACGACGGCCCGGATGACCCGGTTCGCCCGCGACCTCACCAACACCCCGTCATCGGTCAAGAACCCGCAGTGGTTCGCCGACCAGGTCGCCGCCCACGCCGACGGCGTGCCGGACCTGCACCTGCGCGTACGCGGCCCGGAGGAGCTGGCTGCCGAGGGCTTCGGCGGGATCCTCGCCGTCGGGGGCGGCTCGGCCAGCGGCCCGCGCCTGGTCGAGCTGGACTGGCGGCCGGCCGACGCGCGTGTGCACGTGGTGCTGGTCGGCAAGGGGATCACGTTCGACACCGGCGGCCTCTCGATCAAGCCGGTCGCGTCGATGAAGCTGATGCGCAAGGACATGGCCGGCGCGGCGGCGGTGGTCGCGGCGACCCTCGGCGCGGCGGCCCTGGGCCTGCCGGTGCGGGTCACCACGCTCGCGCCGCTGGCGGAGAACATGCTCAGCGGGTCGGCGTTCCGCCCCGGCGACATCGTGCGCCACTACGGTGGCACGACCAGCGAGACCACCAACTCCGACGCGGAGGGCCGGCTGGTGCTGGCCGACGCGCTCGCGTACGCCGTCGCCGAGTTCGAACCCGACCTGCTGGTCGACCTGGCCACCCTCACCGGGGCGAACGCGGTCGCGCTGGGCAAGCGCACCGGCGCCCTCTACAGCGACAACGAGCAGCTCGCCGCGGACATGCTGGCCGCGATCGCCACCGCCGGGGAGGCCGCCTGGCGGATGCCGCTGCCCGCCGACTACACCGAGCACCTCGGCAGCGAACTGGCCGACCTGCACAGCTCACCGAACCGGGGCGCCGGTTCGGTGCTGGCCGCGCTCTACCTGCGCGAGTTCACCGGCGGGCTGCGCGACCGGTGGCTGCACGTGGACATGTCCGCGCCGTCGTGGGCCGAGGGCGACGACGCCGAGCTGACCCGGGGCGCGACCGGCTGGGGCGTACGCTCGCTGCTGCGCTGGCTTGGCTCGTTGGGGTGACCGCCGGACGGCGCCCGTCCCCGGCGGGGGCCCGGTCAGCGGCGGCGGGTCAGCACTTGACGGCGGCGAGCAGCCCCTGGCCGACCGGCAGCAGCGCCGGGATCCAGTGCTCCGACTCCCGGATCGCCTTGAGCGCCTCGCGGACGGTCACCGTCTCCACGTCGCGGGCGGCGGGGTCGCCGATCCGGCCGCCGGCCAACGTGCCGTTGAGCGCGACCACCCCGCCCGGCCGCAGCAGCCGCAGCGCAGCGTCCACGCACGCGGCGAAGCTCGTCGCCTGCGCGTCCACGAAGACCAGGTCGTACGCGCCGTCGGCGAGCCGGGGGAGGACGTCCAGCGCGCGGCCGGTGATGATCCGGGTCCGGCCGGCGGCGAAGCCCGCCTGGGTGAAGATGCGTCGGGCGATCCGCTGGTGCTCCACCTCGACGTCGATGGTGGTCAGCACGCCGTCGGGGCGCATGCCGCGCAGCAGCCAGACCCCGCTGACTCCCGTGCCGGTGCCGATCTCCACCACCGCCCGGGCGCTGCCGGCGGCGGCGAGCAGCCGCAACGCGGCCCCCGCACCGGGGGTCACGGCGTCGAGGCCGACCTCGTGGGCCAGGCTGCGGGCGGTACGCAGGACGAGGTCCTCGGTCACGTACGACTCGGCGAAGTGCAGGGTCTGGGCCGTCGAAGTGCCGGAACCGGCGACCGTGGCGATGGGACACCTCCGGGCGGCTCGTGTGGTGCGGGGGCGAGTGGGCACTGTGAGCCTAGAGGCGACGTCGAACGGGCGCAGCCGGGCGTCCGCCACCCGACGATCACGGCCGGCAACCGGTGACTGTGTGTCCGGCATCCGTGTAATCCTGGAAGCGGTGTTCCGTCGAGGGCGAGTGGGCGACCCTGTCGCCGGGTCGGTGGATCGCGGGACGCGGGGATGGACTGGGAGGGCACCGACGTGACCGACGGCTGGGACTGGCGCCAGCCCGGGGGAACTCCGGCACCGGCGCGACCGCCGGGGCCCGGACACCCACCGGTGGGGTCGCCGCCGACGCCTCAGGGCGGCGGGGGCGGCACGACTTCGCCCTGGTGGTCCGACGCCCTGGCCGACCCGTGGCGCGACCCGGGCGCGCCCGCCGCGGTGGTGCTGCCGGCCGCCCCCGGCCCGGGCAGCGAACCGGAACCGGTCAGCGACCCGGACGCCCCGGGCCGGCCGACACTGCGCCACCTGCTGCTCATCCCGTTGATCACCGCGTTGCTCGCGGGCAGCCTCGGCGGCGCGCTCGGGTACGCCTTCGCGGTGCGCGGGGGTGCCGCGGGCACTGTGCTCGGCGCGGACCCGCAGGCGCCCGGCCTGGCCCAGCGCCGGCCCGAGTCGCTCGCCGGCGTCGCCGAGCGGGTGCTGCCCAGCGTGGTGACCGTACGGGTGGCCGGCCTCGGCGGCACAAGTGAGGGCTCCGGCTTCGTCGCCAGCGCCGACGGGCACGTGATCACCAACGATCACGTGCTGGCGGGGGCGACCGGCAAGGCGTCGGTGGTCTTCAACGACGGCAGTTCGGCCCCGGCGACGGTCATCGGGCAGGACCCGGAGTCCGACATCGCGGTGATCAAGGTCTCCCGGTCGGGGCTGCGGCCGGTCGAGTTCGGCGACTCCGACGCGCTGGCCGTCGGCGACCCGGTCCTGGCCATGGGCTCGCCGCTGTCGCTGGCCAACACGGTCACGGCCGGCATCGTCAGCGCCCTGGACCGGACGATGCGGGCCGGCGAGCCCGGCGGCCCCACGCGCTACTACGCGGCGATCCAGACCGACGCGGCCGTCAACCACGGCAACTCGGGTGGGCCACTGGTCGACGGGGCGGGCCGGGTCATCGGCGTCAACTCGACCATCAAGTCGCTGGTCTCTGAGGGGCAGGAGGCGGGCAACATCGGTCTCGCCTTCGCGATCCCCATCAACCAGGCCAAGCGGATCACCCAGGACATCATCGGCACCGGGAAGGCCCGGCGTACGGTGATCGGCGCCACGGTCGGCGGGACCGCCTCGGGCACCGGCGGCGCCGGCGTGCGCCTGGCGGCCGTGGAGCCGTCCGGGCCGGCGGCCGGCGCGGGGCTGAGGACCGGCGACGTGGTCCTCAAGCTGGACGGGCGACCGATGACGGAACCGACCGACCTGATCGCGCTGGTCCGGAAGTTCGCGCCAGGTGCGGTGGTGACCGTCGAGTACCGCCGGGGCACGAACCGGCAGAACGCCTCGGTGCGGCTGGCCGCCGACGCCAAGTAGGGGTGGTTCACCCCCTCCCCGCAGAGCGTCCGGCGTGCGTAGTCTTGCTGTCGACGGCGGAGGAGGCTCGTGCGGTGTTCGAGAACCTGAACTGGTGGGAGATCGCAGCGCTGCTGCTGCTGGCACTGTTGATCTTCGGTGACCGGCTGCCCACGGTGATCGGCGACGGCCTGCGCATGGTGCGCAACCTGCGCACCATGGCCAGCAACGCCACCACCGACCTGAGCCGCGAGCTGGGCACCGACATCAAGCTGGAAGACCTGCACCCGAAGGCGTTCATCCGCAAGCACCTGCTCAGCGAAGAGGAGGAGCAGGCGATCCGGAAGCCCCTGCAGGGCGTCTACGACAACCTGCGGGCGGACGTCGCCGGCGTGCACGACGAGCTGAAGGACGTCGCCGCCGCCGTCGACCCGCGCGCGAACGGCAGCCGCTCCACGGTCACCGCTCCCGCTCCGGCTCCGGCTCCCCGCGCCAGCTACGACGACGCGACCTGACCCCCGCCGCCAGGCCGACTCGACCCGAGCCCGCCTGTCGCGACAGCGAGCCCGCCCCTCGGGCCGCTGCCCGCTGCCGCTGCCCGCTGCCGCTGCCGGTTCCGGCTCGTGCTGTTGCCGGCTCCCGCTGCCGTTCAATCGTCACCATGATTGGTTGACGGGTAACCGGAGTGGGGGATGGATCCGGCCGGTTTTCCGTCAGACGATCGTGGCCGTGGAGCTGTGCGGAGACTGGCCGGTGCTGCGGTGCTGCGGTGCTGCGGTGCTGCGGTGCTGCGGTGCTGCGGTGCTGCGGTGCTGCGGTGCTGCGGTGCTGCGGTGCTGCGGTGCTGCGGTGCTGCGGTGCTGCGGTGCTGCGGTGCTGCGGTGCGTGCGGTGCTGCGGTGCTGCGGTGCGTGCGGTGCGTGCGGTGCGTGCGGTGCGGTGCAGCGCGGTGCGGAGATTGGCCGGCGCGGTGCGGTGCGGTGGCGCGGTGTGAGGTCGGCGGCGGTCGGTCAGCGGCCGGCGGGCTTGAGGCCCAGCGGCTTGCCCAGCAGCGACTCCCGCCGCACGGCGAGCCGGTCGGCGACCTGGCCCAGCGCCTTCGCGGCCGGTGACTGCGGCTCGGCCAGCACGATCGGGACGCCCACGTCGCCGGCCTCGCGGACCCGGGTGTCGAGGGGGATCTGCCCGAGCAGCGGCACCTGCGCACCGATGGTCTTCGTCAGCGACTCGGCCACCGCCTGACCGCCGCCGGTGCCGAAGACCTCCATCCGGGAGCCGTCCGGCAGTTCCAGCCAGGACATGTTCTCGATGACGCCGACGACCCGCTGGTGGGTCTGCAACGCGATCGCGCCGGCCCGCTCCGCCACCTCGGCGGCGGCGGCCTGCGGGGTGGTCACGATGAGGATCTCGGAGTTGGGCAGCAGCTGGGCCAGGGAGATGGCCACGTCGCCGGTGCCCGGGGGCAGGTCGAGCAGGAGCACGTCCAGCTCACCCCAGTAGACGTCGGCGAGGAACTGCTGCAACGCCCGGTGCAGCATCGGGCCGCGCCACACCACGGCGGCGTTGCCGGCGGTGAACATGCCGATGGAGATGACCTTCACGCCGTGCGACTGCGGCGGCATGATCATGTCCTCGACGCGGGTCGGGCGCCCGTCCGCGCCGAGCATCCGGGGCACCGAGTGGCCGTAGATGTCGGCGTCGACCACGCCGACGGAGAGCCCACGGGCGGCCAGCGCGGCGGCCAGGTTGACCGTCACGCTGGACTTGCCGACGCCGCCCTTGCCGCTGGCGACCGCGTACACGCGGGTGCGCGAGCCCGGCTGGGCGAACGGGATGACCGGCTCCTGGGAGGCGCCGCCGCCCCCACGCAGCTTCGACTGGAGCTCCTGGCGCTGCTCCGGGCTCATCACGCCGAACTCGATCTCCACGCCGGTCACACCGGGCACCGCGCTGACGGCGGCGGTGATGTCGGAGCGCAGCTTGTCCTTCAGCGGGCAGCCGGCGACGGTGAGCAGCAGCTCGACCCGTACGACGCCGTTGTCGCCGACCTCGGCGGAGCGGACCATGCCCAGTTCGGTGATGGGCCGGCGGATCTCCGGGTCGTTGACGGTGGCCAGCGCGGCCTGGATCGCGTCGGAGACGGTGCTGACGGGTGCTGACATGCCGGCAATGTTACGTCGGCGGCGGTGCCCCGCCGTGGGCAGCGGGGCCGGTGTGAGCGAGTCGATGGGCGGTTGGCCGCTCAGGCCGCCGGTTCCCGGCCGCCCGGCAGGCCACCGTGGGCCGGGTCGCCGTCCAGGTCGTCGCGGGGTTCGTCCAGCCCGTCCCCGTACTGCGCGACCCGCCCCTGCTGCCGGCGCTCCAGCCGCTGCCGGCGCCGCCCCGCCTCGTCCAGCTCCTCGGCCAGCCGGGCCAGCTCGGAGCGGAGGAAGTCGCGGGTCGCCACCTCGCCCATCGCGTTGCGCAACGCGGCGATCTCCCGGGCCAGGTACTCCGTGTCGGCCTTCTGCATGGTCGCCCGCCGGCGGTCCTCCTCCTGGGTGACCCGGTCCCGGTCGGCCTGCCGGTTCTGCGCCAGCAGGATCAGCGGGGCCGCGTAGCTGGCCTGCAGGGACAGCACCAGGGTCAGGAACGTGAAGGTGTACGGGTCGAAGCGCAGGTGCGCCGGGGCCAGCGTGTTCCAGCCGAACCAGAGCGCGATCACGATCGTCATGTAGACGATGAAGTTGGCGGTGCCCATTCCCCGGGCGATCCCCTCGGACCACCGGCCGAAGGCCTCCGGATCGAATCGGGGCAGCTTGACGCCCCGGGGCTCGCGCGGCTGGTCGAGCCGCTGCGCCCGTCGCCGTTCAGCCATTCTCGTCGTCCTGCTCGGCGTCGTCCGGCTCGGCGTCGTCCGGCTCGGCGTCGTCCGGCTCGGCGTCGTCCGGCTCGGCGTCGTCCGGCTCGGTGGCGGCCGGCTCGGTGGCGGCCGGGGCCGCGGCGACGGCGTCGCGGTCCCGCCAGTCACGGGGCAGGAGATGATCCAGCACGTCGTCGACCGTGACCGCGCCGACCAGCCGGTTGCTGCGGTCGATCACCGGCATGGCGACCAGGTCGTACGTGGCCATCCGGCGGGTGATCTCCGGCAGCGGGGTGGTCGCCCGCAGCGGGTCGATGTCGTTGACCACCACCCCGCCGAGCAGGTCGGCCGGCGGTTCCCGCAGCAGTCGCTGGAAGTGCACCATGCCGAGGTAGCGGCCCGTCGGCGTGGTCATCGGCGCCCGGGACACGAAGACCTGCGCGGCGATCGCGGGGGAGAGCTGCGGTTCCCGGATCCGGGCCAGCGCCTCGGCGACGGTGGCGTCCGGCGGCAGGATGACCGGCTCGGAGGTCATCACGCTGCCCGCCGTGCCCGGCGTGTACTTGAGTAGCTGCCGCACCGGGTCGGCCTCGTCCGGCTGCATCAGGTCCAGCAGCACGTCCTGCTCGGGCGGCGGCAGCTCGCTGAGCAGGTCGGCCGCGTCGTCCGGGTCCATCTCCTCCAGCACGTCGGCGGCCCGTTCCCGGTCCAGCGCGGCCAGGATCTCCACCTGGTCGCGTTCGGGCAGCTCACCCAGGACATCCGCCAGGCGCTCGTCGTCGAGGGCGGCGGCGATCTCGTTGCGCCGGGCGTCGGGGAGGTCCTGCAGGGCGTTGGCGAGGTCGGCGGCGCGCATGTCCTCCAGCACCGCGAGCAGGTTGGCCGTGCCCCGGCTGTCGGCGATGCCGCTGAGCCCGCGCACGCGCTCCCACTCGACCTGGTGCAGGTGGCCCCGGCGGCTGAGTCGGCCGGTCTGCTCGCGTACGGCGACGCGGGCCAGCGACCACTCGCCGCCCCGGCTGCAGTCCATCGCCACGTCGACCACGTTGCCGGCCTGCCCGCCGGGCTGGACCTGCACCCGCCGGTCCAGCAGCTCCTGGAGCACGAGCAACTCGTTCGGGCGCTTCTCGAAGCGCCGCAGGTTGAGCGTGCCGCTGCCGAGCACGACCGCGTCGGCGTCGATGGAGGTGATCCGGTTCAGCGACAGGAAGATGCGTCGGCGCATCGGCATCTCGGCGACCAGGCCGACCACCTCGGGCGGGCGCTGTGTCGGTCGTAGCCGGGCCACGGCGTCGCGGACCCGGCCCACCTGGTCGCCGTTGGGATCGAAGACGGCGACTCCGGCGAGCCGGGCGAGGTAGACCCGGGTCGGCGTGCTCACGGGCACCAGCCTAAGCGCCTAGTGTCTAGCAACATGTCGACCCTGGCCTACGAGATCGTGGACGTCTTCACCGACCGTCCGTTCGCCGGCAATCCGCTGGCGGTGGTGTTCGGTGCGGAAGGGCTGGCCACCCAGCAGATGCAGGCACTCGCGTCGGAGTTCAACCTCTCCGAGACGGTGTTCGTGCTCCCCCCGACCCAGGTCGGCGTCACCTACCGGGCCCGCATCTTCACCCCCGTCGAGGAGTTGCCCTTCGCCGGGCATCCCAGCGTGGGCGCGGCGGTGACCGCCAGCCGGCGCGGCATGTTCGGTGTGGGGCACGTCACCCAGGAGTGCGGCGCGGGCGTGCTGTCGGTCGAGGTGACGGCCGCCGGGGCGACGCTGACGGGCGGCGCACCCACCCTCGGCCCCGAGCTGGACCCGGAGCCGCTGCTGGAGATGGCGGGGCTCAGCGCCGCCGACCACGTCGGCCCGGCGCCCCGGGTGGCCGGCTGCGGGCTGGAGTTCCCGTACCTTCCCGTCCGCCCGGACGCGGTGGCCCGCGCCCGGGTCGACGTGGCGGCGGCACAGCGGTACGGAGTGGAACACGTCAGCGTCTTCTCCTGGGACGCCGCCGCCCGGACCGCGCACGCCCGGGTCTTCGTCCCGGGGATCGGCGTGCCGGAGGACCCGGCCACCGGCTCGGCCGCCCTGGGCCTCGGGGTGTGGCTGGTCGCCACCGGCCTGCTGCCCGCCGACGGGCGGGCCGAGTACACCGTCCACCAGGGCATCGAGATCAACCGCCCGTCGCTGCTGGCCTGCACGGTGACCGCCGCCGGTGGTCAGGTGCTGGGCGCCACCGTGGCCGGCCAGGTGATGCCGGTGGCCCGGGGGGAGATCGCCGTTCCCCCGTTCGTCGGCTGACGACGAGGGCCGGGGCCGTTGGTGCCGGCGCGGCGGCGGGTGGCGCTGACGGGAAGCGCCCGGTACGGGAGGATGCGGGGGTGACCGAAGCGGAGCGGACCAGCACCCCACTGGTCGACGAGGCGATGAAGAAGGCCGCCGTGGCCTGGGTGAGCGTGGCCGGGGGGCCGGCGCTCGCGCTGTGGTGCGTATCCCTGGAAGGGGCGCTCCTCGTGGTCAGCGGCCCGGGGGAGCAGTCCGCGCCGGGGCTGGCCGACGCCGCCGAGGCGCAGGTCACGCTGCGCGGTGACCACGGCGGGCGGATCGTGACGTGGCCGGCCCGGGTGAGCCGCCTGGTGCCGGGCACCGAGCAGTGGGAGTCCAGCGCGCCGCTGGTGGCCGCGAAGCGGCTGAACGCACCCGGGACCACCGCCGATCTGGTGGCACGCTGGGCGGCCGACGGCTGCGCGGTGACCCGGCTGGCCCCGGCCGGCGACCCGGTCGCCGGCGCGGGGCTGCCCGCGGGCTCGCTCGCCGAGGTGCCCCGGGAGACGCCCGCGGTCCGGGCGACCCGCAAGCCGTTCCGCCTGCACCGGGTCCGCCGCCGCTGAGCGGGGGGCGGGCCGGGATCAGCGGGGGCCGCAGGAGGCGGCCCACAGCGCGGCTCCCGGCGGCACCGTCGCCGCCCGCACCAGGTCGACCACCTCGTCCAGCGAGCGCAGCACCGGCCCGCTCCAGGTGGCGTCGGCGTTGAACACCATGTGGCCGGCCAGGTCCGGCGCGGCCAGCCGCACGGCGGTCATCCCGGCCCGTTCCGCCCCGGTCAGCTCCTGGCTGCCGCCGTCGCCGACGTAGAGGCAGTCCGCCGGCGCCAGGCCGAGCAGTCGGCACGCCGCCTGGTAGAGCGCCGGATCGGGCTTGCAGCGCCCCACCTGCACGGAGAAGACCCGCACGTCGAGCAGCGGAGCGATCGGCAGCTGCGGCAGGAAGGCCGGCAGCTCGTGCGTGCAGTCGCTGATGACGCCGGTGCGCAGGCCGAGTCGGCGCAGCGCGGCCAGCGTGGGCACCGCCTCCTCCCGCAGCCGGGTGTCGGCGCGGATGGCCCGGTGGCGGGAGGCGACCGCCGAGCGGATCGCGACGTCCGAGGGGCGTACGCCGGCCTGCTCGCACACCCAGCGCAGGGTCGCCTCGGCGTTGCCGAGCCGCCCGCAGGCGCGCTCGTAGAAGGTGCGGTCGAGCACGTCGACGAGCGCGCCCGGCGGGCAGCCGAGCAGCTCGGCGGTCGACCGGTGGGCGGCGCCCCGCTGCACGGAACGGGTAAGCGTGCCGAAGAAGTCGAACAGCACCGCCTGGTAGGTGGGCATGGAGGAGCGCCTCCGGGCGGTAGGGGAATCGCCGGCGCGGACAGCCATGATCGTAACGGGGTGTTGACGGTACGTGATGCCCCGTGACGTGTGAGGATTTCACCCCGTGTCCACCGCACCGCACCGCCCGCCGCTCGATCCCGTGACCACCGGGGCGCTCGCCCTGGCCGTCGTCGCCGTGTCGTCGTCCGCGCCGCTGGTGGCCTTCGCGGCGGCGCCCGCGCTGGCCGTCGCGTTCTGGCGCAACCTGCTCTCGGTCGCCGCGCTGGGCCCGTTCGCGGTGGCCCGGCGACGTGCCGAGTTCCGGTCGCTGACGGTCGGCGCAGGGCGGCGCGGGGGCCGCTACTGCGTCCTGTCCGGCGTGGCGCTCGCCGCGCACTTCGCCACCTGGATGCCCAGCACCAGACTCACCTCGGTCGCCGCGGCGACCGCGCTCTGCGCCACCCAGCCGGTCTGGCAGGGGCTGATCGCCCGCGCCCAGGGCCACCGCCTGCCGGGCGTGGTGTGGGTCGGCATCGCGGTGGCGGTCGCCGGGGCGGGCGTGGCGACCGGTGCCGACTTCGCCGTCTCCGGCCGGGCCGTGGCCGGGGACCTGCTCGCGGTGGCGGGCGGCGTGTTCGCGGCGGTCTACACCGCGCTCGGCGAGCGGGCCCGCACGACGATCAGCACGACCACCTACACCACCATCTGCTACGGCGTCTGCGCGCTGCTCCTGCTCGTGGTCTGCCTGGTCGGTCGGGTGCCGCTGACCGGCTTCGACATCGACACCTGGCTGGTCGTGCTGGCCCTGGTGGCCGGCGCCCAACTGCTCGGGCACTCGATGTTCAACTACGCGCTGCGGAGGGTCTCGGCGACCACGGTCAGCGTGCTGGTGCTGCTGGAGGCCCCGGGGGCGGCCCTGCTCGGCTGGGCCTGGCTGGGCCAACTGCCGGGGCTGGCGACCCTGCTCGGGCTGGCGCTGCTGCTCGCGGGCGTCGCGGTGGTGGTGCTCGGCGCCGGGCGGCGGGCGGCTCCGGCAGCCGCGCCGACGCGAGGCGGGCCCGCGCGGCCGGCTCGGCGGTAGGCGCGGCTGCGTGAGCGGTGGGTCCCGGTGCACCCGCGGCCGGCCCGTCAGTCGCGCCGGGCGACCACCGCCACCCGGGGCAGCGCCTCCGGGTCCGGTACGCCGGTGAGCAGGTCGTCGATGGCGGCGACGTGGCTGGTCACCCAGCCGGCGTCCGCCAGGGCGGCGAGCACGTCGGCGACCCGGTGGGCGGTGTTGGTGATCGTCGTGGTGAACGGGGTCGCCTCGCCGTCGTCGGTGCGCAGCTCGCCGGTGATGTGCAGCGGGCGGCGGTCGCCGTCGAGCGGGCCACGGGCCGCCACGACGGAGGCTGCGCCGTCCTCCCGGGTGACCGGGGGGACGTCGGCGCGCAGTCCCCGCAGCGTGGACATGTCGAAGCCGAACCAGCCACCCGGCGCGACCGCCGCGTGGACGCGACGCAGGTAGGCCCGGACCCGGTCGATTTCGCCGACGTGGTTGACGATGTCGTAGGTGGAGAGCGCGAACGCGCAGGGGCGCGGCACCTCGAAGTCCGTGGCGTCCGCGGTCAGCAGCACCGCGTCGGTGCCGGCCAGCCGCTCGCGGGCGCGGGCGATCATCGCCGCCGAGATGTCGACGCCGACGATCCGGTAACCGGCGGCGGCGAATCGGGCGGCCACGATGCCGGTGCCGCAGCCGACGTCGAGCAGGCTCCGTTCGGCGCCGGGGGCCACCCGCTCGTGCAGGCGCAACCACGCCTCGCCCATCCGTTGCGGGTACGGCGCCCAGAAGCGGTCGTACGCCGTGGCGAAGGCGTCAACGTACTCGGCCATCGAGTTGCCTTTCGTAGTGCCGGACGGAGGAACTGGCCAACGGGGCGAGCGCGGCGACGAAAATCACCGCGGCCAGGCAGAGCAGGGCCGGCCGGACGCCGATCTCGGGTACGACGAAGCCGGCGGCGATCATGACCGGTGGCCCGAGACCCACCGCCCCCAGCCACTCGTACGCGCTCACGCGGGACATCGCCTCCGCCGGCACCTCGGACTGGACGGTCGTCTCCCACAGCACCCCGAAGACGTCGAACGCGACCCCGGCCAGCACGGCGGCCAGCACCACGTACGGCAGCGCGGCGCCGGAGCCGAGCAGCAGGGCCGGCAGTCCCAGCATCGACACGGCGAGGACGGCCACGCGCAGCGGCCGGGTCGTGCGGACCCGCATCGCGACCAGCACCCCGGCGAACATGCCCACCGCGTACCCGGCGAGGATCGTGGACCATGCGCCCGCGCCACCGAGGTGGGTCCGGGCGAGCAGCGGCCCCGCGAGCCCGAGGGTGACCCCGACGGCGGCGTTGACCACGGCCGCGGCGAGCACGATCTGCCACAGCCAGCGCCGCCGGACGAACTCGCGCCACCCGTCGCGAAGCTGCGCCGGCAGGTTCCGCCCGGTCGTCCGGTGGGCCCGGTCGAGGCGGAGCCGCGCGATGAGTCCGGCGGCGACGACGAACGTCGCGGTGTCGAGGGCCAGCGCCCAGCCCGGCCCCAGCCAGGCGATCAGCGTGCCGCCGGCGGCGAAGCCCGCCACCGTGGCGGTGTTCGTGCCCAGCCGCAGCACGGCGTTGCCGCGTTGCCGCGACTCGGGCGCGACCAGCTCGGCGGTCAACCCGTTGAGCGAGGGCAGCAGCAGCGCGGAGGCGGTGCCGGCGACGGCCGCGCAGACGGCGAGGGTGGCGACGCCCGCCCGCCCGGTCAGGACGAGGACGGTCATCGCGCCGTAGGCCGTGCCGCACATCAGCTCCGCGCACACGAGGACGCGGTGGCGCGGCAGCCGGTCGCCGATGACGCCGCCGAGCAGCATCAGCGCGATCCTGGGCACCGAGATCGCGGCGAGCACGAGCGACAGCGCCGGAGCCGACCCGTCGGGCAGGTCGAGCACGGCGAAGGTCAGCGCGAGCGGACCCATCGCGTTGCCGAAGACGGAGACCGTCCTGGCGGTGGCGAACAGGACGAACCGGCGCTCGCGCAGCGGATCCGCCGGACGATCCACGGCTGTGACCGTGCCGGTCATACCCGGTCCGGGCGGACCAGCGCCTGCCACCGCGTGACCGGCTCACCGCAGTCGAACACGTGCAGCAGCGGCTGGCGGGCCACCACCGGGCAGACGTGCCCGGGCAGCACCCGCAGCTCGTCACCCACGGACACCGAGCCCGCGTCGAGGGGCGTGCCGTCGAGGCCCGTCATCACGACCCCGCTCATCCAGGTCTGGTCGGCGCCCGCGAGCAGCGCGTCGGCGTCGGTGCGCGGCACCTGCCCGTCGATGCCGGTGACGGTCGTGGTGACGGCGATCGCGACCGCCTCGGGCTCGCACTCGCCCAGCCGGGCCAGCCCGCCGTCGAGCAGGGCGTACGCGCCGGCGCAGACCTCGGTCACGCCGGCGACACCCAGCGCGCCGAGGAGGCTGGGTGTGCCGCCGACGCTCACCGTCGGGCAGGGCACCCCGGTGGCCCGGATGCGCTGCGCGACCGACACCAGCAGGTGCGCCTGGCGGCGGCCGGCATCGACGCGGTCGCGGGCGGTGGCGGGGTCGGTGATCCCCACGTACCCGGTCACACCCGCCAGGCGTAGTCCCTCGGTCCGCGCCACCGACGCGGCCAGCTCCCCGGCGGCGTCGGGGTGGACGCCGACCCGGTGCAGGCCGGTGTCGATCTCGATCCGTACGTCGAGGGCGACGCCGTGCGCCACGGCCGCCGCGCCGAGGCCGGTAACCGCGTCCGGGTGGTCCACGTGCACGGTCACCGCGCAGCGCCGGGCGAGCCGGGCGAACCTGGCCCACCGCCACGGGTCGCGCCACGGCCACGCCACCGCCACGTCCGTCACGCCCACCGCCAGGTAGGCCTCGGCCTCGGCGGCGGAGTGGACGGCGACGCCCACCGCGCCCGCGGCGACCTGCCGGGCGGCGATCTCGGGCGTCCGGTGTCCCTTGACGTGCGCGCGCAGCGCGACACCGGCCTCGGCCGTGGCCTTGCCGTACCGCGCGATGTTCGCGTCCAGCCTGGTCAGGTCGACGGTGATCCTCGGCGTCATTCGCCGCGCCCGTGCCAGGCGTCCGGAGGGAAGGAGAACGCCGCCTCACCGCCGGCGAGCATGGCCGCCTGGCGGTCCCGCTCGGTGGGATGCGGCACGCCGACGCCGGACACCCCGAGGAAGACCTCGTCCGGCCAGGACAGCCCGAGGGCGTCCTCGACGGGCTCGTCGCGGGTGGCGGCGGTGAAGAACGTGCCGAGACCGAGCGCGGTCGCGGTGAGGTAGACGGTCTGGCTGAGGTGGCCGACGTCGAGCAGGAGCGCCCGGTACGCGCGCGCGGCCGGATATTTCCACACGGTCCGGTCGAGCACCGCCGCGTACATCAGCAGGAAACCGGCCTGGGCGGCGTGCGGCTGCCCGCCGCACCACTCGCGTAGCCGGTCCTCGCCGCTCGCGTCGGCGAGTCGCACCAACTCGTGGCGGCGCACCGAATAGTGGTAGACGCCGGGCTCCAGCCCCGCCACGTCACGGACCACCGGATAGACCTCGACGGGATGGCGGGAACCGCCGGACGGCACGGTCTTGAGCAGCGCCGTTCCGACGCCCGCGACATCGACCTCGCGGCGCACCCCGGCGGTCCAGCGCAGGAGGGCGGCGAACGCCGACAGCGGCACCGGGGCGTCCGGGTCGAACCATCGCGTCGAGCGGCGGGCGTCGAGGACCCGGGTGAAGTCGACGGCGGGCGGGTCGGCGAGGGGCAGGGCGATGCGCGGCCCCTCGTGCTCCTTGACCGGGTCCGGCTGGGCGGTCTTGGCGCGCAGCACGGCGGCGTCCTCGACGGCGGAGCGGAAGACGTCGCTGCCGAGCGTGCGGCTGGCCAGGTGGTAGTAGGTGGCCGCCGGCCCCAGGTCGCGCCAGGCGCCGAGGCGTTCCTCCTGGGCGTGTTCCGGCGAACCCTCGGCGACGAGGACGTGGGCGTCGAGGAGCTGCTGCGCGAGCCGGCCGGTGGGCTCGGCCCAGTCGGCGTGGTCGCGCAGCAGCCTCTCCGCCTCGACGGTCAACGCGAACTGCCGGTGCCGCAGCGGATCGTCGCAGACGAGCTGACCATCCCGCCACAGGAAGACGACCAGCCGCGACACACGGGCGCGCATGATTGATCAGGCTTCGACCGGGGGCTCCAGGCAGGTCAGTTCCTGGTCGTAGTCGTCGGACGCCACGGGCTCGAAGGCCTCAACCTGCTCGGTCATGTGGGTCTCCCTCACTAATCGGTGATGATCGCTGGAACGCATCGACGGTATCAGTAAGTCCACTGTGAACAAACCCCTCTCGGGGAACCTGTCGGTGATCATCTCGCCCGACTGCCAGAGAGACGCGCGAGGCGGGCGAAGCCCCCCGCTCCGCCGGCTTCAGCGTCATCCGCCACGACCGGACCCTGTCCGGCCTGCTGACACTGAGCTTCGTGTTCTTCTTCCTCTTCGGCCCGGTGTACGTGGCCATGCCGATCCGCGTGGCCGAGGATCTGCACGGCTCGGCGACGCTGCTCGGGATCTACTACACGGCGTTCGGTGTCGGCGGCCTCATCGGCGGACTGGCCGCCGGCTACCTGCACCGCCTGCCGCTGTGGCCCACCATCGTCGGCATCGTCGTCGGTTTCGGCGCCGCCATGCTGCCACTGGGCCTGGGCGCACCCATCGGCCTGTCGTTGCCGGCATTCGCACTCGCGGGCCTGATCTGGGCGCCGTACATGTCGACCACGATGGCGCTGTTCCAGCGCGGCACCACCATCACGACACTCCCGCAGGTCCTGGCGGCCAACGGGGCCGTCACCGTGCTGGCGGTGCCACTGGGCACCATGCTCGGCGGCCCCCTGGTGGCCACCATCGGTGCCCGCGAGACGCTGCTGCTGTGCGCCGCGTCCACCGCGGCCCTCGGCCTGATCGCCGCCGGCGTCCTGGTCCTGTGGCGCAGGCCGGCGGCGACCGGTCCGCCCGTAACGGGCGGACGCTGACGGACGACCCCGCTAACCGGCGATGCCGACGGCCTCGGCGCTGGCTGTCCAGAGCCGGGCGGCGAGCTGCGGGTCGGCCGCCCGGGGCAGCGGGCGGCGCGGTCGCCGGTCGGCGTGGTAGCCGCCCGACACCAGCCGCGCCGGGTCCTGGTTGGCCAGCCAGACCAGCGTCTCGGCGCCCTTCTCGGGGCTGCGCAACGGCAGGATCCGCATGCCGAGGGCGACCAGCCGGTTGTCGTTGCCGAACCGGCTGCGCACCACCCCCGGGTGGAAGGAGTACGCGGGAATCTCCGGCCAGCGCCGGGCCGCCTCGGCCGTGAACAGGATGTTCGCCTGCTTGCTGGTGCCGTACGCCTGCACGGGCCGGTAGCGGCGCAGCGGGGCGTTCAGGTCGGCCGGGTCGAGCACGCCACTGCGGTGCGCGCCGGAGGCGGTGACCACCATCCGGCCGATCCGGTCCCGCAGCAGGTTGCTGAGCAGGAACGGGGCCAGGTGGTTGGCCTGGATCGACAGCTCGAATCCGTCGACCGTGGTGAGCGGCTGGAGCACGATCGCCCCGGCGTTGTTGGCGAGCACGTCGATCCGGTCGTACGCGTCGCGAAGCTGGCCGGCCAGGCGGCGTACGTCGTCCAGTGCCGCGAAGTCGGCGCGGAACAGCTCCGGCCGTTCGCCGGACGCCTCGCGGACCTGTTGCGCCGCGGCCTGGAGCCGGGCGGGGTCCCGGCCGACCAGCACCACCTGGTCGCCGCGGCACGCCAGCTCGACGGCGGCGGCCAGGCCGATGCCCGAACTGGCCCCGGTCACCACCACGAGTCGGCGTCCAGTGAGATCTTCCACAGGTTCATTCACCCCGGTCACGGCACGAGGTTACCGTGGCGTCACAAAGACCTTTGGGATCGTTAAGTTCTCGTCAGGTGACGTCGGCGTGCCCGGCGCACGCTGGAAGGAGCGCATCCATGGCCGCAGTCGGTCGCCCCCGCCGGTCCTGCCTCGCGGTACCCGGCTCCAGCGTCAAGATGCTCGGCAAGGCCCAGGGCCTCCCGGCCGACCAGGTCTTCCTCGACCTGGAGGACGCGGTCGCCCCGCTGGCCAAGCCCGACGCCCGCAAGAACATCGTCGCGGCGCTCAACGAGGGCGACTGGTCGGGCAAGGCCCGCGTCGTGCGGGTCAACGACCTGACCACGCCGTGGACCTACCGCGACGTCATCGACGTGGTGGAGGGGGCCGGCGCCAACCTCGACTGCGTCATGCTGCCGAAGGTGCAGAACGCGGCCCAGGTGCAGTGGCTCGACATGACGCTGACCCAGCTGGAGAAGACGCTCGGCCTCCAGGTCGGCCGGATCGGCATCGAGGCGCAGATCGAGAACGCCGCCGGGCTGGTCAACGTCGACGCCATCGCCGCCGCCTCGCCCCGCGTCGAGACCATCATCTTCGGTCCGGCCGACTTCATGGCGTCGATCAACATGAGGTCCCTCGCGGTGGGAGCCCTCATCCCCGACTATCCGGGCGACCCCTACCACTACATCCTCATGCGCATCCTGATGGCCGCCCGGATGCACGACAAGCAGGCCATCGACGGCCCGTTCCTGCAGATCCGCGACGTGGACGGGTTCCGGGAGGTGGCGAAGCGCTCGGCGGCGCTCGGCTTCGACGGCAAGTGGGTGCTGCACCCGGGTCAGCTCGACGCCGCGAACGAGGTCTACTCGCCGGCCCAGGCCGACTACGACCACGCCGAGCTGATCCTCGACGCGTACGAGCACTACACGTCGGAGGCGGGCGGGCGGCTCGGCGCGGTGATGCTCGGCGACGAGATGATCGACGAGGCGTCCCGCAAGATGGCCCTCGTGGTCGCGGCGAAGGGCCGGGCCGCGGGGCTGACCCGCACCTCGTCCTTCACCCCGCCGGGGGAGTAGCCCCGCGCCCGTGCCGCCCCGGCCCGTTCGCCGGGGCGGCACGCGTCGGTCAGTAGCTGGTGCTGCTCGGACCGGACTGGCTGATCACGAACGCGATGAGCGCCGCGTAGAGGATGATCCCCAGCACGAACAGGCCGGTGACGATCCAGCCGACGATGATGGCCGCCTTCGCCATGCCGTCGCCGCCCTCGCCGGTCTCCCGGATCTGCTTCTGCGCGACGTGCCCGAGGATCGCGCCGACCGGCGCCGTGATGCAGGACGTGATACCGACCAGGGCGAGCACCAGGGCCGCGATGGCGAGGCCGTTGGTCCTCGGCGGTGGGGCGTAGCCGTAGGCCGGGTAGGGCGGCGGGTAGGCGGCAGGCGCCGGCTGGCCGGAGGCATGCTGCGTTCCGGCGTACGGGTCACCGCCCGCGTAGGGGTCGGCCGGGGCGTAGGGGTCGGCACCGGTGGGCTGGGCGGGGATGGGCTGACCGCTCACCGGGAGGTTGGGGTCGTAGGGCGGGGGATATGTCATTCGTCAGCTCCGTAGGGTGCGGGGTGCGCCCGTCAGGGTAGTCAGCTCCGCACACATGCCGGGGCCTCGCCGCCGGGTGTGCCGCGTTGCCCGGGCACCGGGAAGCGGGCAGGATCCTGGCATGGTGATTGACGCGCGAGCCGCGGACCGCTCCGGCAGCAGACCCAGGCGGGACGCGAGCCGCCCCGGCCTGGCCCGGCGCACCCGCGCCGCCAGTCCGGCGGGCGCCGCCGGAATCGACGAGCCCGCGCCGCTGCCGGACCCGGTGACCATGCGGCTCGACGGGAGGGTCGCCCTGGTCACCGGGGCGGGCAGCCCCGACGGCATCGGGTACGCGACGGCCCGGCGGCTGACCGACCTGGGCGCCCGGGTCGCCATCGTCTCCACCACCCGACGCATCCACGAGCGGGCCGAGGAGCTGGGCGTGACCGGCTTCGTCGCGGACCTCACCGACGAGTCGGAGGTGGGTGCCCTCGCCGACGCGGTCGCCGAGCAACTCGGCGACGTGGAGGTGCTGGTCAACAACGCCGGGCTCGCCAGCCGGGCCAGCCCCGAGGTGCTGCGCCCCGTCGCCCAGCTCAGCTACAACGAGTGGCGCGGCGAGATCGACCGCAACCTGAGCACCGTGTTCCTGTGCAGCCGGGCCTTCATCGGTGGCATGGCCGAGCGGGGCTGGGGCCGGATCGTCAACCTGGCGGCCACCGCCGGGCCGGTCAACGCCCTGCCGACCGAGGCGGCCTACGCGGCGGCCAAGGCGGGCGTGGTCGGGCTCACCCGGGCGCTGGCGATGGAGATGATCGCCGACGGGGTGACAGTCAACGCGGTCGCGCCGGGCACCATCCACACGGCGGCCTCCACGGTGGCGGAGATCAGGCAGGGGCTGGGCACCCCGGTCGGTCGCCCCGGCACCCCCGACGAGGTGGCCGCGGCGATCACCTTCCTCTGCGCGCCGGCCGCCTCGTACATCACGGGGCAGATGCTGGTGGTGGACGGCGGCAACAGCGTCCGGGAGGCCCAGTTCCGCTGATCCGGGCGGTCAGTAGCTGGTGCCGCTGTTGCTGCCGATGGCGATCAGCGCGATCCATCCGCAGCAGGCGAGCAGGCCGATCCCGGTGAAGACGTAGCTGAGGATCAGCCCCCAGGTGGCGAGCTGGTCGCCCTCCTCGCCCGTGCGACGGATCTGCCGCTTGGCCAGGTGCCCGAGGACGATGCCGGCCGGGGAGAAGACGAATGCGAAGACCAGCGAGAGGATGGCCAGCACGTTCGTCCCGCCCGGCCGCTGACCCGACGGCGGGCCGTACTGCCCGTAGGGCACCTGCGGGGTGTACGGGGGCTGCTGGCCCCACTGCTGGCCCTGCGTCGGCTCGCCGGGGCGCTCGTACGCCGGCTGGTCGTACGCCGGCTGGTCGTAACCGGGCTGGCTGTGACCGGGCTGGTCGTACGGCGGCTGGTCGTACGGCGGCTGGTCGTAGCCGGGCTGGTCGGGTGGCGGCGGTTCGTGACCGTAGGACGGCGGTTCGGGGGCGGACGGCTCGTGCCTCGACGGGTCGTGTCCCGACGGGGGCTCCCAGGGCGAGGGCGGCCGGTCCGGATCGGGTGGGCCCGACGACGGTGGCTGGCTCACAATCTCCTCCTGCCGCTGGCGGATCGCGTCCCTCTTGCCGGACGCTACCCGCAGCGGTGAACCTTTTCACAGCGGTTGTGTGGACTGGTCACCTTGGCCTCGGCGCTCGCGCGGCCAATACTGACCAGGCGTTCAGTTACCCATCAGTAAGGCGCCGACCACCGGAGGCTGAGATGGCCCGACTCGCCCAGACACCCGGCCTGACCGATGTGCAGCGGTCGATCCTGGAGACCGTCCGGGAGTTCGCCGACAAGGAGATCATTCCGCACGCGCAGCGGCTGGAGCACGCCGACGAGTACCCGAGCGACATCCTCGCCGGGATGCGCGAGATGGGCCTCTTCGGTCTCACCATCGCCGAGGAGCACGGCGGTCTCGGTGAGTCCCTGCTCACCTATGCGCTGGTGGTCGAGGAGCTGTCGCGGGGCTGGATGTCGATCTCCGGCATCGTCAACACCCACTTCATCGTGGCCTATCTGATCTCCCAGCACGGCTCCGCCGAGCAGCAGGCCCGGCTGCTGCCGAAGATGGCGACCGGCGAGGTGCGCGGCGCTTTCTCCATGTCCGAGCCCGAGTGCGGCTCCGACGTCTCCGCGATCAAGTCGAAGGCCGTCCGCGACGGCGACCGGTACGTGCTCAACGGTCAGAAGATGTGGCTGACCAACGGGGCGTACTCCTCCGTGGTGGCCACTCTGGTCCGCACCGACACCGGCGCCGACTCCGTCTACGGCAACATGAGCACCTTCCTGCTGGAGAAGGAGCCCGGCTTCGGCGAGACCGCCCCCGGCCTGACCATCCCCGGCAAGATCGACAAGATGGGCTACAAGGGCGTCGAGACGACCGAGATGGTGCTCGACGGGGTGACCGTCCCCGACTCCGCCGTCCTCGGCGGCGCGGAGCAGGTCGGCCGCGGTTTCTACCAGATGATGGACGGCATCGAGGTCGGCCGGGTCAACGTGGCCGCCCGCGCCTGCGGCATCTCGCTACGCGCCTTCGAACTCGCCGTCGCGTACGCCCAGCAGCGCCGCACCTTCGGTCAGCCGCTGGCGAAGCACCAGGCCATCGCCTTCAAGCTCGCCGAGATGGGCACCAAGATCGAGGCCGCCCACGCACTCATGGTCAACGCCGCCCGGCTCAAGGACGCCGGCCAGCGCAACGACGTCGAGGCCGGCATGGCCAAGCTGCTGGCCTCGGAGTACTGCGCCGAGGTCGTCCAGGAGGCCTTCCGCATCCACGGTGGCTACGGCTACTCCAAGGAGTACGAGATCGAGCGCCTGATGCGCGAGGCCCCGTTCCTGCTCATCGGCGAGGGCACCTCGGAGATCCAGAAGACGATCATCTCCCGGGGCCTGCTCAAGGAGTACAAGCTCTGACGGGACCGGTGGCAGCGACGGGTGGACGTCGCCCCGCATCGCCTTCGGAGCTGAACCGTTTGCGACATCACGCGCGGGCGCCTGAGTCGTCTGCGACATCAGCTCGAAAGGAGACGACCGACCCATCCCACGGCGGCAACGGACGGGGAGGCAGGTGGGCCCGTCGGTGCGGCTCGCCGGTACCGGTCGGGGTCGCCGAGATCGATGCCGGAGAGCGCCGGCCGGTGGCAGCGGTGGTCCGGCGCGGGGCGGGTCGTCAGCCCAGCCGGGTGAGGCCGGCGGCGGCGCGCTCGACGATCAGGCAGCGGTCCTCGACGTAGTCCAGGCCCGCCTCCGTGGCGATCCGCCGCGCCTCGGCCGAGACGATGCCGAGCTGCAACCAGACCGCCGGCGCGCCGATCGCCACCGCCTCGCGCACCACGTCGACGGCGTCGTGGGCGGGCCGGAACACGTCGACCAGGTCCACCGGGTGCGGGATGTCGGCCAGGGACCGGTAGACCCGCTCGCCGAAGAGTTCGTCGGCCGTCGGGTTGACCGGGATGATCCGCCAGCCGTACCGCTGCATCTGCGCCGGCACGCCGTGCGCGGCCTTGCGCGGGTCGCGGGACGCGCCCACGACGGCGATCACGGCGGAGTCGGCGAGGATCTGCTCAGGGGAGCGCACCCGCCGACTCTAACCCCGCCGCTCAGCCCTCGCCCGCGAGCGCCTGCCCCAGCCGGGCGTACTCCTGCGGCGTGCCGATCGCCGCGCGGTGCTCGGGGTGCGCGGCGTAGTGCGCGACCGCCCCCGCGAGCAGCCCCGGCGTGACGTCCAGCTCAGCGGTCTCGACGATGGCGCTGCGGCGCGGGGCGATGCCCCGCAGCCGGACCAGGTCCCATTTCCGCACCGGCAGCCGGAGCTGGCCGGAGTGCCGGTAGGAAGCGCCCGCCACCGCCGGGTCCAGGGCCTCCCACGGCACCCAGAGCTGCCGCAGCGGCCCCTCGGCGGCGATCCCGTCCGGGGTCAGCGCGACTGTCGACACGCGGCGCCAGAGAGCGATCGACAGCACCAGGGCGCACGGACCGCTGAGGACGGGGTAGAGCCACCACATGCCCTCCCGCTCCACCATGAGCTGGTAGGCCGTCGTGTAGGTGAGGAAGGAGAGCAGGAGCCAGAGGTAACTCGCCCGGTTCGGGGGTGGGGCGAAGAAGGCGCGCTCCGGCTCGTCGGCCCGCAGCTCGCCGGCCCCGTGCCGGCTGAAAACGCGGAACGTCGCCCACAACAGCACCGCTATCGGCACCAGCGTGAGCAGGGCGACCGGACCGCTGGTGCGCGCCGATGCGGCCACGGCGCCCCAGAGCAGCCCGACGACCACCGCGACCGCCACCGCCACGCGCTGCCGGCGCACGGCCCCATCAATCGTCTCTCGCACGACGGCAGCGTATCGGTGGCCGTCTACAGAAGAGTGAGCTGCTCGGTGGCCGGCGGCGCGGGGGCCGGTTCGGTCGGGCGGCGGTCGTCGCCGCGCCCGCCCTGGTGCAGCCCGTGCCGGCGCGCGGCGATCCGCACCCGCGCTGTCAGCTCCCGCTGGTAGGACTGGGGGGCGTACGCGCCGGAACGGTAGAGCTCGCGGTAGCGGGGGACCAGGTGCGGGAACTCGCGGCCGAGCCAGCGGGCGTACCACTCCCGGGCTCCCGGCCGCAGGTGCAGCGCCAGCGGCGTGGCGCTGGTCGCCCCGGCGGCGGCGATCGCTGCCACCGTCGCGTCGATCGAGGCGTCGTCGTCGCTGAGCCCGGGCAGGATCGGCGCCATCAGCACGTCGACGTCGAAGCCGGCGTCGGCGAGCGCCCGTACGGCGTCGAGCCGCCGCCTCGGGCTGGGGGTGCCCGGCTCGACCGCGCGCCAGAGCCGCTCGTCGACGAAGCCCACCGAGTACGACACGCCGACCCGGGTGACCTCGGCGGCCTGGCGCAGCAACGGCAGGTCACGCAGGATCAGCGTGCCCTTGGTGAGGATCGAGAACGGGTTGGCGAAGTCGCGCAGCGCCGCGATGATCTGCGGCATGAGCTGGTAGCGCCCCTCGGCCCGCTGGTAGCAGTCGACGTTGGTGCCCATCGCGACGTGCGCGCCCCGCCAGCGCGGCGCGGCCAGCTCCCGCCGGACCAGCTCACCGGCGTTGACCTTGACAATGACCTTCTGGTCGAAGTCCGCCCCGGCGTCAAGGTCGAGGTAGGTGTGCGTGTTACGTGCGAAGCAGTATTTGCACGCATGACTGCAGCCACGGTAGGGGTTGATCGTCCACTCGAACGGGACCCGCGAGGTGCCGGGCACCTTGTTGATGATCGATTTGGCCTGCACCTCGTAGAACGTCATACCGGCGAAGCCCGGCGTGTCGAAGGTGCGGGCGACCGCGCCGGGCAGCGCCAGCGGCAGGGGTGGTGTCGCCGGCGCTGCCCGTCCGGAGACTCCCTCGTCCGGGGGAGCGGAGAGGTTGTCCCAGCGCATGGCCCCTATTCGAACACACGTACGAGCGAGTCGCAAGCGGCCCGCCGTGTTCCGGAGCACCTCGCTGGCCCGCGCGGGGGTCGGCGGGTGGAGGATGGAGCAATGGAGAGCTCGACGTTCGTCTACGACGGGGACTGCGCGTTCTGCACCCGCTGCGCCGAGTTCATCGACCGGCGCATCCCCACCGGCGTCCGGGTGGTGCCGTGGCAGTTCGCCGACCTCGGCGCGCTGGGCCTCAGCGAGGCCGAGTGCGAGGACGCGGTGCAGTGGGTGGGCGCCGACGGCTCCCGCGCGGCCGGCCCTGACGCCATCGCGCGGCTCCTCGGCGACAGCGGTCCGCTCTGGCGGGTCGCGGGTGCCGGCCTCAGGTTCCCCCCGGTACGCGCCGCCGCCTGGCCCGCGTACCGCTGGGTGGCCCGCAACCGGCACCGGCTGCCCGGCGGCACGGCCGCCTGCGCCCTGCCCCAGGAGGCGCGGGAGCGTCTCTACGGACCGGCCGGGCGCCCGGCGCCGGACGCCTGACCGGCGAGCGCCGGCGCGGTGCCGGCGGGCGGTCGGTCGTCCCGCCCCCGCCGGGTGAGCAGTCGGCGCGCCCAGAGCACCGGGCGGACCCGCTCCAGCGGCAGGAAGGCGGCCATCGCGGCCAGGTGCGGGGCGAACGAGATCGTGATGGTCGCGAAGGTGACCAGGTGGAACGAGTAGAAGAAGCCCACCGTCGCCATCCGCCAACGCTCCCTGACCAGGAAGACCACCGGGCAGAGCAGCTCGAACGCGACGATGCCGAACTGGGCGACGATCAGCAGGTACGGCACCGAGGCGACCAGGTCGGCCAGTTCGGTGCCGCGCCGCAGGATGGCCCTGGCCAGCACCGAGCCGGTCAGCCAGTCCAGTCCGCCGAAGCGCAGCTTGGCCCAGGCGGCCAGGAAGTACGTGCAGATCACGGCGATCTGGGTGACCCGTAGCGCCCAGCCGCCCGCCTCGGTGCGGGTGGCGTCGCCGTGCCGGGCCCGCCCCACGGTGGGCAGGACGGCCAGCGCGACGAGCAGCCCGAACCGGTCGTGGTCGACCTTGCCGTAGCTCATCGCGATGATCATCCACTGGAAGTAGAGCGCGAAGACCGTCCAGCCGAGCAGCCGCGGCGCGCGGCCGGCCGCGGCGAGCAGGGCGAGCAGCAGCAGGGCCCAGAAGAGCACGGCGACCAGGGTCGGGGTCGGCGTGGGCAGCGGCAGCAGGCGGCCGATCAGCAGCGGCTGGTACAGCTCGCCGGGCACCGCCACCCGGCTGCGTACCCAGGGCGTGAAGACGACCAGGTCCGCGGCGACGAAGAGGTAGATGAGCGTGCGGAAGGCGGCCACCCGGCCGAGGGGCACCGGCTCGGTCAGCCAGCGGGTGATCGGTGCCAGCCAGCGGCTCATCGGACGGCCTGCCAGGCGACCACGGTCTCGTCGGTCCAGCCGCCGGTGGGCCGCCCGTCGCGGATGCCGTGCCAGCGGATGACGATGCGGACCTCGACCAGCTCCGCCGCGTCAGGGTGCCGATCGGCGTACGCGTCGGCGACCTCGGCGAGCAGCGCGGGGTCGGCGGCGTACCGGCTCTGCTGGCCCTCGATCTCGGCCCGCCGGATGCCGGTGGCGCCCTCGGCCAGGTCGACGACGGCGCCGGTGCTGTCGACGCCCTCGACGCGGGTGTCCGGGGCGGGGGAGTCCGGCGGGTTGGACGTCGAGTACATCCGGAAGGGGCCGAACGGGAAGTGGTCGTCGGTGCCCCACGCCGTGCCGGCCAGCAGGACGGCCAGACCGACGGCGGTGACGGCGAGCCGGGCGGCGCGACCGCGGCTGGTCAAGGTTTCCATCGCGTCGTGACGATACGGGATGTCCTGCCTGCCCCGGTTCCCTCCGTCGGGCACCGCCGGCTGCCCGGCGGGCCAGGGTGCACCCGTGACGCGACGACGGCCGGGCCCGGTGCGGGCCCGGCCGTTCGTGACGCACCGCGGGTCAGTGCTTGTGCCCGGCCATCTTCTGGCGGACGTCCTCCATGTCGAGGCCCTCGACCTGTTCGATCAGGTTCTCCAGGGCGGACTCGGGCAGGGCGCCGGGCTGGGCGAAGACGATGACGCCGTCGCGGATCGCCATGATCGTCGGGATCGAGCGGATGTCGAACTTGGCGGCCAGCTCCTGCTGGGCCTCGGTGTCGACCTTGCCGAACACGATCTCGGAGTGCTTGGCGGAGGACCGCTCGTAGACGGGGGCGAACTGCTTGCACGGGCCGCACCATTCGGCCCAGAAGTCGACCAGCACGATGCCGTCGCTGCCGGTCACCTCGTCGAAGTTTGCCGTGGTCAGCTCTACGGTTGCCATGAGAAGTCTCCGATCGGCGCGCGGAATAGCTACGTCTGGTGGAACCGGGGCGTACCACGGGGAATTCCCGGCCCGCCGCCGCCGAAACGTGCTCGTCAGGCCCTCGGGCGGGCCGCGAAGCCATCGATCGACGTGGTTTCGGGCCGCCGTTGCGGTCCGCAAGTGCATGACGCATTTGCGTGACCGGTCGTGATGGGAGCGCTACCACCAAGATCGACACGATCGGGTGGAGCGAAAGGGCAATCAAGGGCTTGACAGGCGGTGATTCGGTGTGCGGAGATCGCGGAGGTCCGGTCGGACCGTCACTCAGGGTAGTGTTACAAAAAGGTAAATGTGACGTGGGTCTCTGTTCGGTTCGCCTTCTCGTGCGGCAGAATCTTCCCCATCAGAGCGTGGGCGGCGGGTGCCGGGGAGGGCCCCGCCGCTCATTGCGTCTCCCCCCGGTTGTGGCGTGTGTGACATTTCCGCACGCCCCGGGTCCCGCACCTCGCCTTAACACTCGATAAGGCATGCTGTGTCGAACTCCATCGCCGCCCGTCGAAGGGGACAAGGATGCAGTTCGGCCGCTACTACGAGGAGTTCGAGGTCGGCGCGGTCTACCGGCACTGGCCGGGCAAGACGGTGACCGAGTACGACGACCACCTCTTCTGCCTGCTCACCATGAACCACCATCCGCTGCACATGGACGCGCACTACGCCGCGACGGCGAGCCAGTTCAAGCGCAACGTGGTGGTCGGCAACTACATCTACTCCCTGCTGCTGGGCATGTCGGTGCCCGACGTCAGCGGTAAGGCCATCGCCAACCTCGAGGTCGAGTCCCTGCGGCACGTGGCGCCGACCTTCCACGGCGACACGATCTACGGCGAGACCACGGTGCTCGACAAGCGCGAGTCGTCCTCCAAGCCCGACCGGGGGGTGGTCTCCGTCGAGACCCGGGGCTACAACCAGGACGGCACGATGGTGTGCGTCTTCCGCCGCCGGGTGATGGTCCCGAAGAAGGAGTACGCGGCGACGGCGGTGCCCGAGGGAGTCGACCCGGAACGGCCCAGCTTCCCCGAGCCGCGCTGACCGGCGGGGCCCTTCTCATCCGCGTTCCGGGTGGTAGGGGCCCTTTCCCCGGATTCGGGACATATGCTGGCGCCGGAGGTTCCCATGAGCCACTCCGTCGCCGGAGAGCCGTCCTCTGCCGGCCGCCGCGCCGCGCCGCTGACCACCGCCGTCTACTCGGCCGCCGAGTGGGACCTGCTGACCGGCCTGCCCGGGCGGGTGATCGTGGCCGCTGCCGCGCCCGCCCCGGGTCGGCCCGCACCGGGGGTCGCTGCCGGCCTCGCCGGACTGGACGCGGTGGCGGCCGGCCGGGCCTTCGACAGCGATCTCGTACGCGCCGTGGTCGCCACCATCTACGCGCGCCACGACGAGGCGGCCGACCCGGGCGACCGCCGTACCGATGTGATGGACCTGCTCGCCGCCTGCCGGGCCGCGACCCGGGTGCTGCACCGGCGCGCCGATCCCGCCGACTCGGCCGCGTACCGGCAGTGGGTGCAGTCGGTCGCGGCCCGGGTCTGCGCTGCCGCGACGGCCGGCCCCGCGGGGCTGCCGCCGGCCCCCGCCGACCGGCACCTCCTCGACCGGCTCGGCGGCGCGCTGGGGCTTCGCTGACCCGGCCCCGCCGTCCCGCTGCGTGCCTTGCCTCGCCGGTCGGCCATGCCACCCCGGCCCGCGGCGTCTGCCGTCCCGCCCGCGTCGCCCTGCCGATCCTCCCCGCGCCGCTGCGGGGTGGGGATCCGGCGGGTCGGTGCCGGGGTCGCGGCCCGGCGCCGGCCGGCGGGCCGTACCCTGCGTGACCGTGACCGGTGACCAGCTCGACGTCGGTGTGGGACCGTGGCCAGGGGACCCGCCGGACGATCCGCGCTACGACCCCGAGCTGCTCGCGGAGGGGGATCGGCGCAACGTCGTCGACCGGTACCGCTACTGGCGTCGCGAGGCCGTGGTCGCCGACCTGGACCGGCGCCGGCACGACTTCCACGTGGCGATCGAGAACTGGCAGCACGACTTCAACATCGGCACGGTGGTCCGCAACGCCAACGCCTTCCTCGCCGCCGAGGTGCACGTCGTCGGCCGCCGCAGATGGAACCGGCGCGGCGCCATGGTGACCGACCGCTACCAGCACGTCCGGCACCACGAGACCATCGAGGAGTTCGTCGCCTGGGCGGCCGACCGAAAGCTGCCGGTCATCGGCATCGACAACCTGCCCGGATCGCGGCCGCTGGAGGTCACCACCCTGCCCCGGCGCTGCGTCCTGCTGTTCGGGCAGGAGGGCCCGGGGTTGTCCGACCCGGCGCGGGCGGCCTGCGACCAGCTCTGCTCCATCGCCCAGTACGGCTCGACCCGGTCGATCAACGCCGGGGTGGCCAGCGGCATCGCCATGCACGCCTGGATCCGTACGCACGCCGGCCCGCCGCCCGACTGAGTCGCCCGGCCCACCGAAACCGGCGCTTCGCTTGACGCCGGCGGTGCACGGGACGACGGTGGGGAGGTGAGTGTCGCGGTGAGTTGCCCAAAATGTGGTGGGCCGGTGCGGGCGCCGGACCTGATGCACACCGAGTCGCGTTGCCTCGACTGTGGGCCGGTCTTCCCGCTGCACGTGCCCGAGCACGTCGGAGCCGAGATCGTGGCCAGCGTGGTGGAGCTGATCAGGGCCGCCGCCGAGCCGCCGCACCGGCCGGCCCCGCCGCTGTGGTGCCCGTGGCCGCTGCCGCCGGGCTGGACCATGACCGGCGTGGCGTACGCGGGCGACGACCGCACCGGGGTGCGTGCCACTGCGGTCGCCTGCGCCGGGCCGGAGCCGCTCGGCGGTGGTCCCGCTGACCTGATCTTCGTGGCCGAGGAGCCGGGCGTCGGCCTCGGCACCCGCTTCGGGGGGCTGGCCGGGCCGGATCCGGGCCCCGAACTCGCCCGGGCCCTGACCGACCCGGGACCGGGGCACCCGGAGCACGTCGGGCAGGCCAGGATCAGGGTGGCCGGCCATCCGACTCCACTGTGGCTTGTTAACTCGCCGACGGATCGAAGCGCGTACGCCGGCGAGGCTCGGGGATTGTGGCTTCATGCGATAGCCTGGCCGGCGAGTGCGGGTCACCTGCTCGCGGAGGACGTCGCGTTGTGCGACCTCACCGAGTGGACTCCGCCCGAGCTCGTGTACGGCGCACCGTGTCCGTATTTGCACGGGAAGGCTTGACCAGTTCGGGAGCTCGCAGGGCTCCGGTGCTTGACAAGCGTCCCGGAATGTCGGAGAACGGACGCAGATATTCACTGTACGACACCACACTGATACTCTGGGTGCCGCTGCGGTAATGGGACCCGGCGCCGCGCGAGAGGATGGCCCGCCATGGTCAAGAAGGTCCTCACCTGGGTCGGAATCGCATTCTTGATCTTTTTCGTCGCCTACCGGCCGAACTCTGCGGCGGACGTGTTCAAGTCGCTGGGCGGAGGGATCATGGACATCGCCCAGGGGTTCGGCGACTTCTTCACGAGTCTCGTCGCCTAACCGCCGATGGGAAACCCCGCCGGTCCACCCTTCGATCCCGACGATCCCGATCGGGAGCGCCGGGATCGGGACACGGAACCGATCCCTCGGGTCGGGCCCGACGACGGGCCGGGCTACGGCACCGGTCCGGGCCTCTCCAACGGCCCCTCCTTTTCGGACGACGCCGGCTTCGGCGACGGTCCGGCGTACGCGGGGGAGGGGCGCTCCGGGCGGTCCTGGGTCCGTGACCCGGAGGCCGGCTACCAGCCGCCGCAGATCTCCGAGGACGAGCTGGCCGGCCTGCGGGCCGACTCCGCCGGCATGGCGCCCCGCCGGGTGCTGCCCCTGGAGGACGAGCCCAGCTCGCTGGTGGCGCGCTACCTCTTCCCCACCGAGCGCTACCGGGGCGAGTGGAAGCGGCACTGGATCCACCTCACCACCCCACTGCTGGTCGGCGTCGCGGCGACCTTCGTGCTCGGCTACCTCGCCGGCTTCCTCGCCGGGCAGGACGTCGGCGCGCTGACCACGATCGCGGTGCTGCTCTGGTTCGCCGTGATGGGATGGGTGGCCTGGAAGGTCGCCGACTGGTGGTACGACCGTTTCATCCTGACCAACAAGCGGGTGATGGTGGTCAACGGCATCATCACCCGGCGGGTCGCGATGATGCCGCTGGTCCGGGTCACCGACATGAAGTACGAGCAGACGCCCACCGGGCGGGCGCTCAACTACGGCACGTTCGTGCTCGAGTCCGCCGGCCAGGAACAGGCGCTGCGCGAGGTCAAGAACCTGCCCAACCCGAACGAGCTCTACCTGCGCGTCGTCGAGGAGATGTACGAGCCGCAGGCGGTCGAGGCGCGGCTGGGCAAGGAGGCCGACGAGGCCAAGGCCGACGACGGTGCCTGAGTCCTCTCGTCCGAACGGTGCCCGGGTCTTCTCGTCCGAACATCGAGCAACTGGATACCGTTCGCCGTCGACCTGACCGCTGCGGGCGTGGCAACCTGCCAGGGGACAGGGCGTGGAGGTGGCCGGTGGTGAACAGGGACCCCCTGGAGGAGGAGTTCCGCGACTTCGTCGCGGCCCGCTCCAGCGTCCTGCTGCGCACCGCCTACCTGCTCAGCGGGGACTGGGCCACCGCCGAGGACCTGCTGCAGACCGCGCTGACCAAGACGTACCTGGCCTGGAAGCGGCTCGGCGGGATCGAGGCGATCGAGCCGTACGCCCGCCGGGTCATGATCAATACCTCGACCAGTTGGTGGCGGCGGCGTTGGCACGGTGAACGCCCCACGGAGGTGCTGCCGGAGCGGGCCGGGGTCGACGAGATCGAGCGGCAACTCGACCGCGACCTGCTCTGGCGACACCTGAGCGCGCTGCCCAGCCGGCAGCGGGCGGTGCTCGTGCTGCGCTTCTACGAGGACATGTCCGAGGCGCAGACCGCAGCCCTGCTCAACATCTCGCCCGGCACGGTCAAGAGCCAGACCTCGCGCGCCCTCGGCACCCTGCGCCGCCGGATGGGCGCCGAGGCCGCCCCCGGCCTGCCGGCTCGGCTCGGCTCGGCTCCCACCCCGGCCGACCCGACCCCGCGGCGCGGCGACGGCGGCGGCCGGCCCGGCGGCGGCGCCCGGCCCGCCTCGGCCCCCGGCGGCACGCCGGCCCGGTCGCCGGCCGCCTACGGGGCACCGACGATGGTGGTGGGCGCGGACGCGGCGGCCGTGGTCGCGGCGGCGAACGCGGCACGGCCGGCGCCGGCGGCGAACGCGGCACGGCCGGCGCCGGCGGCGAACGCGGCACGGCCGGCGCCGTCGCCGGACGGGGCACAGCCAGCGCCCGTGGCGGACGGGGCACCTGCCACGCCGGCCGCCGGGCGTTACGCGCCCACCGCCGAGCCGACCGCCGCCCCGGCCGCCCCTGCCGGCGTCGAACCGGCCGTCGAGCCGGCGCGAGAGCCGGTGTCCGCGGCCTCCGGGGCGCGGGCCGGGCGCGGGACGCCACGCGCCGACCCCGACGAGCGGCGCGGCCGGCAGGCCGCCTACCCGGGCGTACCGGCCGGCACCGGCGCCGGGGAGCAGCGGTGAACCCTCCGGCCGGCCCTGCTGACAACCGGACGGACGGCCCGAGGCGTCCACTCGCCGTGACCGAGGACGAACTGGAGCAGGCCGTACGGGAGACGTTCGCCCGCCGGGTCGCCCTCGCCCGTCCGCTCGTCGCCGATCCGGCCGGACTGGCGATCCGGCGGGCCGACCGGTCCCGGCGCCAGCGGGCGCTGGTCGGGGTGGCGCTCGCCGCCGTGGCCACCGTGACGGTCAGCGCCGGGATGATGCAGCTGGGGCAGCCGGGCCGCCGGGCCGGCCCCCCCACCGTGGTGCTCGGCGACCCGTACGCCTCGCCGCTGCCGGGGCCGACCGGTCGGCTGTCGGCCGGCCCGGGGCCCGGACCGGGGCGGAGCGAGGTGGATCTCATCCTCGACGACGCGCTGGTGACGGCCGACGGGCGGCGGCTGGCGCTGCCCGACGTGGCCCCCGCCGCCGAGCGCGCCCAGCGGCTCCCCGGCGGGGCCGGCTGGGCGGTGGTGGGCGCGCCGACGACGGCCGGCCGCTCGCTGTGGATCGTGCTGCCGTACGGGGCGGAGAACCTGCTCCTGGCCGGGGCCCGGGACATCGTCCTCAGCCCGGACGGGCGGCAGGTGTCCTGGCGGGAGGGGACGGAGCTGGTCCTCGCGGGCGTCGTCGGCACGCAGGTGGTCGCCGCGACCCGCACCCCGGTTGCTCCCGGCGCGGTGCCTGTCGGTTTCGTCGGCGACGCCGTCCTGGTCCGGCCCGATCCGGCCCGGCCCGGCCATGCCCTGTGGCGTCCGGCGCTCGGCCCGCCGCGGGACGCGGACGACCAGGCCCTGCACGTCTACGGCACCCGCCCCGACGGGTTGGCTGTCGCGCTGGTTTCCGCCGGCACCCCCCGCCGGCCCTGCGTCGCCCTGCTCGACCCGGCCCGCAACCTCGCGCCGGTGCGCACGGGCTGCGGGCCGAGGCTGGACGGGAACGGTCCCGGCGGGATCTCCGTCGACGGGCGGTGGCTCCTGGCGAACGGGACGGCGGGCGGGAAGCACCGGGCGTTGCTTGTCGACCTGGACCGGCTCGCCTCCACGCCGACGGGCCGCCCGGCCGGCCCGCCCGTGGCCGGGCCGGTGGCCTGGACGCCGCGGGGGACGGCCCACTATTCCGACGGCGCCGGCGCCCTGGTGCGGGTCGAGGTGAGCCGGGTGCTCGGCGGCGAGGCGGCCCTGCCCGCACCCGTGGCCGGCCTGCCTCCCGGGGACCGCCCGGTGCCGGTCGTCGACGGCCACCGTCCCTGACCGCGCCCGCGCGCCCGGGTGGGCCGCCCGGTAGCGTCGGGCCGATGAGCGCGGCACCGCGGATCGACCTGCACGCCCACTCCACCGCCAGCGACGGCACCCTGAGCCCGGCCGAGCTGGTACGGGCGGCGGCGGAGTCGGGACTGGACGTCGTGGCGATCACCGACCACGACACCACCGCGGGCTGGGCGCCGGCCCTGCGGGCCCTGCCGACCGGGCTCAGCCTGGTCCGGGGCGCGGAACTCTCCTGCCGCTGGTACGGCGAGCGGTCGACGCTGTCGCTGCACCTGCTCGCGTACCTGTTCGACCCGGAGGCCCCGGAACTCGTGGCGGAACTGGCCCGGGTGCGCGCCGCCCGGGAGGAGCGGGGCGAACGGATCGTGGCGCTGCTGCGCGCCGACGGGATCGACGTGAGCTGGCCGCAGATCCTGACCGGCGCGGCCGGCGGAACCGTGGGCCGTCCGCACATCGCGCAGGCGCTCATCCGGGCCGGCCTGGTGACCACCACCGCGGAGGCGTTCGGGGCGGCCTGGCTGGGCGAGCGTTACCGGCTGCCGAAGGAGGACATCGACGTCTTCCGCGCGGTCCGGCTCGTCCGCGCGGCGGGCGGCGTGCCGGTCCTCGCCCACCCCCTGGCCAGCCGTCGGGGCCGGGTCGCCCCCGACGAGCTGATCGCCGAGCTGGCCGCGATCGGACTGGCGGGGCTGGAGGCCGACCACGAGGACCACTCCCCGGCCGAGCGGGCGCACGTACACGCCCTGGCCGGCGAGCTGGGGCTGCTGGTGACCGGGTCGTCGGACTTCCACGGCACCCACAAGAGCGTCCGGCTCGGGGCGTTCACCACCGCCCCGGAGGCGTACGAGCGGATCGTCGCAGAGGCGCGCGGCGTGACGGGGGTCGCTTCCGGCTGATCCGCGTTTCCGCTGCCAGCGGCCCGACTACGTTGATCACGTGGATGCCAAGCTGTTCGGCGAGGTCTTCGTGACCCTGCTGGTGATCGTCGACCCGCCGGGCATGATGCCCATCTTCCTGGCGTTGACCGGGCCGCTGCCGGCGCGGGACCGCCACCGGGCGGCCTGGCAGGCCGTCGCCCTGGCGCTGGGCGTGATCGTGATCTTCGCGGTGGCGGGGCAGACGCTGCTCGACTACCTGCACGTGGACCTGCCGGCGTTGCAGGCCGCCGGCGGCCTGCTGCTGGTGCTGGTGGCGTTGGAGCTGCTGACCGGCAAGGCCGACGACCCGAGCCAGCAGACCACCTCGAACATCGCCCTGGTGCCGCTGGGCACGCCGCTGCTCGCCGGCCCCGGCGCGATCGTGGCCACCATGCTCTTCGTCCAGCAGGCCGACGGCGGGGCGGACGTCACGGCCATCGCCGCCGCGATCATCGCGGTGATGGCCACCGTCTGGGTCGTGCTGCGGTTCTCCGGCGGGATCGTCAAGATCCTGCGCCCCGGCGGGATCGAGGTGCTGACCCGCATCGCCGGGCTGCTGCTGGCCGCGATCGCGGTGCAGCTCATCGCGGACGCGGTCGCCGCGTTCGTGCGGCAGTACGTCGACATGGCCTGACCGCGGCCGGTTCTGTCGGGGGCGGATGGCAGGATCGAGGGGTGCGACGAGCCTCTTCAGCGGGACGATCCTCCACCGGCGGCGGCCGGGCGCCACGGCCCCGGGGCGGCCAGCCCGAGCAGCTCGGCTTCGACGGCATGCCGGAGCGGCTCTTCGTGTGCACCCCCAGCAAGCTCGGCGCCTACGCCGACTGCCCCCGGCGCTACCGTTACTCCTACGTCGATCGTCCGGCCCCGCAGAAGGGCCCGCCGTGGGCGCACAACTCGCTCGGTGCGAGCGTGCACACCGCCTTGAAGAACTGGTACGCCCTGAGCCCCGAGCGGCGCCGGCCGGAGGCCCTCGCCGCGTTGCTCAAGGGCACCTGGGTGCGCGAGGGCTACCGCGACGACGAGCAGGAACGGGCGGCCTACCGGCGGGCTCTGGGCTGGCTGGAGTCCTACGTCGAGACCCTGGAGCCCGGGTCCGACCCGCTCGGCGTGGAGCGGGTGGTGGCGGTCAAGACCGCCGTGCTGGCCTTCAACGGCCGGACCGACCGGATCGACTCCCGCACAGGGCCCGACGGTCGCGAGCTGGTGATCGTCGACTACAAGACGGGCCGCAGCGGGTCGGACGCCGACGACGCGCGCGGCTCGCAGGCGCTGGCGCTCTACGCGTACGCCGCCGAGCGGGTGTTCCGACTGCCCTGCCGGCGGGTGGAGCTGCACCACCTGCCGACCGGCACGGTGGCCGCCCACGAACACACCGTGGAGTCGTTGGCCCGGCAGCTCGGCCGTGCGGAGGAGACGGCCCGCGACATCATGGCCGCCGAGCGGACGGTCGCCGACGGGGGCGACCCCGACGAGGCGTTCCCGACCACGCCGGGCCCGCGCTGCGGCTGGTGCGACTACCGGCGCGTCTGCCCGGCGGGGGCGCAGGTGCCGGGCAAGGAGCCGTGGGCGGCCGTCGAACGCGCCGTCGACCCGGTGCCCGGCCAGGGCTGACCGCATCGTCGACCCGGTGCCGGCCGCCTTGCCGGCGCCTCCCCGGAAACGCGTCGAGGCCTTCCGCCGGCGGGGTGGCACGGCCGCCGGCGGCCCTCCGGCCCGTGGCGGGGCGGTCAGGCGGCGGTGCCGGTGAGGCGGGCGGCGCGTTCCTTGGCGGCCTGCTGCAACGGTCCCTCCAGCCATCGGCGAGGCACCGTGGCGAGGGTGAGCCGCAGCGCCCGCACGCTCAGGTCGGCGGAGAGGGCGGTGGTGGGCAGGCCCAGTCCGCCGTACATCCGTCGGGCCCAGGCTGGTAGCAGGGCGAGGGCGGTGGCGGCGATGCCGAAGTACGCCCATCGGGGTGGCCCGAGGTTGAGCCCGATCCGGGCGGGCATGCTGAGCTTCCACGGGATCGGCGGCGCGGTGAGGAATACCGCCGTCTCGGCGGCCTCGCGGGTCATCCGCAGCTCCGGGCGGATCCGCCGGTAGTAGTCGGCCACCTCGGCGGCCGTGCCGGGCACCGTCTCCGGGTCGAGGCCGACCAGGGCGGCGGAGCGCCGCTGCTCGGTGTAGTAGCCGTCGATCTCGGCGGGGGTCAGTGGCAGGCCGGCCCGGCGGGCCGTGTCGAGGAACGACTCGACCTCGGTGACGTGCACCCAGCGCAGCAACCCGGGGTCGTCGACGCGGAACTCCTCGCCGGTGAACAGGTCGGTGGCCCGCAGGCGGGCGTGCCGGCGGCGCACCCGCAGCCCGGCGGCCTCCGCCTCGGCCGTGGTGCCGTGGATGGTGGTGCCCACGTAGGTGGCGGTGCGTACCAGGCGGCCCCAGGCGTCGGAGCGGTAGTTGCTGTTCTGGGCGACCCCGGCCATGGCCCGGGGATGCAGCGACTGAAGGTAGAGCGAACGCAGGCCGGCGACGATCAGGATTGGCTCCTCGTGCACCTTCCACGTGACCGAACCCGGACCGAAGAGACCGAGGTCATCGGAGTCCACCGACCAAGCGTGCCACGGCCCGGCGCGGCGTGCCGGCAGTGAGCCGCGCGGGGTCTGGTTCCCGCAGGCTGTCAGCCGTCAGCGGGCCCGGCAGGCGGGGCAGCGGCCCCAGAAGGTGACTTCCGCCTCGTCGACCTCGAAGCCGTGGGCGACGTCCGGGTCCAGGCAGGGCGCGCTACCGACCGCGCAGTCGATGTCGGCGATCTCGCCACAGCCCCGGCAGACCACGTGGTGGTGGTTGTCCCCGGCCCGGGCCTCGTACCGGGCGGGACTGCCGGCCGGCTCTATCCGCCGGGACAACCCGGCCAGCGACAGCGCGCCCAACACGTCGTAGACCGCCTGGGTGGAGACCGAGTCGAGGCGCTCGCGGACCCGGCGGGTGATCTCGTCGACCTCAAGGTGGCCGCCGCCGGCCAGCACGTCGAGTACGGCGAGGCGCGGCCGGGTGACCCGCAGGCCCCTCGACCGCAGCAGTTCCTCGCCACCGGGCATGCGCCAATGACAGCACGCGGGCCGGGGACCGACAACCGGCCTCCGGGCCGGGGTGGCGCCGGACACAGGGGGCCACCCGGCCGGCCTCCGGGGCCTGGTTGCCGGGCCGCTGGCCGAGCGGTACGCGCTGGGCGCGGCGGCCGGTGCGCCGTACGCTGGCATCCCCCCGACCGCGTACCGCCGGAGGTTCGATGTTCAAGGAGATCCTGGGCCTGCCGGCCCACGTGCTGGTGGTGCACGCGGTCGTGGTGCTCGTGCCGCTGCTGGCCCTGCTCTCCGCCGCGTACGTGGCGCTGCCCCGGTTCCGGTCGCGGCTGGACTGGGCGGTGGCGATCCTCGCTGTGGTCGCGCCCGCCTCGGCCTTCGTCGCGGTCCAGTCGGGTGAGGAGCTGAACGACGCCTTCGTGGCCCGGGGCATGCAGGGCCCGATCCTGGAGCAGATCCTGACGCACTCGCGCTACGGCGACATCCTGTTCCGCTGGGTGCTGCCGCTGGCCGTGGCGGCGCTGCTGCTGCTCGTGGCGACCAGCGGGCACCCACGGGTGCCGAAGCTGCCGTCCTGGGTGACCCCGGTGCTCTCCGTCGTGGTGGTGGCGCTCGGCGTCGTCAGCCTCCTCTACGTCTACCTCACCGGGCATTCCGGGGCCGAGACCGTCTGGGGTAACACTCTCTGACGTCCGGCCTCCTACTCTCGGCGGTCAGAACAGGAGCCGGGAACAGAGCACGCAGACGAGGATCACCAGCACCACCCCGGCGAGCGTGCCCACGCCGTACGTGAGTCGCTGCGCCCGCTGCTCCGCGACGTCGAGTTCCGCCATGTCCTGCGGCGGTAGCCGGCGCGGCGGCGGTGGCCGCAGGTATACGGGCGGACGCCAACCGGCCGGCGGTGGGGTGCTCGGGGGCGGACCCGGATAGCCGCTTCCACGAGCCGGGACCGGCGCCGGCCCGGCGGCGGGCCGCTCGGGCGAGGTGTCGGGCCGCCGCCAGTACTCGTCCGGGGAACCGCCGGAGGTGGGGGTCGTCACGCCGTCCGACGCTACCAACGCGCAAGCCGGCCGGCCGGCTGGACGCGGCGGGTGGGTTGCCGGGCCGCGTCGGGTCGACGGTTCGGGCTCCGGCCCTGTCGCCACCGTCACCACCGGTCGTCGTGCGCCGGTCGCCATGCTGCTGGGAGGCCCTGTCGTCGTGCTGCTCGCAGGCCCTCCGGCGCCGATGTCGTCGTTGCCTGCCGGCTGCTGCCCCGGTCGAACCGCAACGCGACGCGGTTCCACGCACTTTCACGACAGCGGCTGCCCAACCGGCCGCCGTTCACCGCGTGGTCACCGGGACCGGGCTCCGACACCAACCATGGGGCGTCCTTCTCGGGGTCAGGCTTCCGCCGGCTCGCGGCGGCGGGCCATCGCCCGTTCGATGCCTTGCTACCGGTGCACGATCATGCGCTGGGCGGTGCGCGGTACGTCATTCGTCTCTCGCGACGGCGAGTGTGCGTGAGTCGGTTACGACATCAGCTCCAAAGCGCAGTGAAAGCGCACTCGGGACTCTCGCGGCTTGCGCGGTGGACCCCGCGCCGCGGGGTGCTGTGCGAGTGAGCCCTGCTCTCCTGCCGTTCCGAGGCCGCTGAGCGGGTCGCGGCTGCGCTAGTGTTGCCGCTCGTGAGTATCAGCGAGGATCCGGGCCTGGCGGCGGTACGCGACGCCGACGATCGCACGGTCGACCTGAGCGACGACTTCGTGGTGCTGCCGGAGCAGACGGCCGACGACACGGATCGGGGTTGGGGCGAGCGCCCAGGCGGCAACGACGACTGGCTGCTCGCGGAGCGTCCCCCGCACTGGGAGTGAGCGATAACCGCCGGGCGGGATCAAGGCCGGTGCGGAGCCGGGGCGTCGTGCAGGGGCAGGTTGAGGCTGGGCTGGCTGCCCGCACGGTCCCGGGGCGGAGCTGAGCCCGGCCCCGGGCCGATGCGGTGTGGGTCAGGAGGGGCCGGTGGTGCTGGCGGCCGGGGCCTTGCCCCCGCCGCTGCCGGAGGAGGAGCCCCCCGTGCTCGACGAGGAGCCGGAGGATCCCGAAGACCCCGACGACGAGGCCGAGGACGCGGCGGACGAACCGGAGTCGCCGCCGGAGGACGAGTCGGACTTGGCCGGCTTGGCGGCGCCACCGCTCTTCGCGGCCTCGGAGGCGGACGAGCGCGAGTCGGTGCGATAGAAGCCCGAACCCTTGAACACGACGCCGACGGAGTTGAAGACCTTCCGCAGCCGCCCCTCACAGGCGGGGCACTCGCTCAGCGGCGCGTCGGAGAAGGACTGCACCGCCTCGAGTTGGTGACCGCACGCGGTGCAGGCGTACTGGTAGGTGGGCACGTTCTCCTCCGGATCTGGCACGGCCGGTTGGCACTCGACGTATTCGAGTGCCAATGGTGCGTCATCGCCCCCGGATTCGTCCAGCGGAAGTGTGTGGCGCGACACCCGAGGCGTCGTCCAGCGTACGCAGGCCGTCGGCGGGTGTGACGACCGCGCGTACCGGCCGGTCGTGGGGCTCGGCGGGAAGGGCCTCCACCAACTCGCCGTCGTGCAGCGGCACCACGGTCAGCGTGCTCGCCGGTACCCGCGCCAGCGCCCGGTCGTAGGAGCCGCCGCCCCGGCCCAGCCGTCGGCCCTGACGGTCCACCGCCAGCGCCGGCAGCACCACCAGCGGCACGCCGGCGACCGCCGAGCGGCCCAGTCGCGGCCCGGCCGGCTCGCGCATACCCCGTCCGGCAGCCACCAGTCCGGCGGGCCCGCTCCAGGCGGCCCAGTCCAGGTCGAGGTCGTCGCAAAGCACCGGCAACAGCAACTCCCCGCCCGGCGGCAGCGCCGCGTGCAGCACCGCCGGCAGGTCGGGCCCGCCCGGTTCGGAGCCGACCGGCACGTACGCGGTCATCCGGAGCGGGCGCAGCCGCCGTACGAGAGCCACCAGCCCGGCCTGCACGCGCCCGGCGGCGTCGGCCCGCCGCGACGCGTCCAACGCCCGACGGCGGGCGAGGACGGCGGCGCGCGCCGCCCGTTTCGCTTCTTCCGCTCCATGAGAAAAATCGGGCACGCAACACTCCTGACGCAACGTTCGTCACCTGGTGGCTCTGTGTCAGCATCGCAAGCAACGGCGGCGGAACTTCCGGGGGGACCGAGTGACGCTACGCGGGCGGTTGACCACAGCCTTCCTGGCGGTGGCGCTCGGCCCGGTGGTGCTCGCGGTGATGTTCGTCGGGGCGACCGTGGCGGCGGTCGACGCGAGCCGGTCGACGGAGCGGCTCGCGGTGGCCGCCGCAGCCGTACGCACCTCCGTCGACGCCCTCTGCCAGCAGTTGCGGGCCGCCGCAGACGCGGTCGCCCTCACCGGGGACCGGCCCGCCGTCGCGAGTCAGGTGGTCCGCCGTGGTCTGGCGGCCGCCGTGCGGGTCACCGACGTCGACGAGCGGGTCACCTACGCCACGCCCGGCGGCCCGCCGGCGCCCTGGCGGGACTGCGCCGACCCGCCGGCGCCCGGGCCGGTGTGGGCGCTCGCGGCCCGCGCCGACCTGCGTGACCAGGCCGGCGGGCCGCTGGGCGCGATCACCGCCGCGCAGCCGGTCGACCCGGCCTTCGTGGCCCGCCTCGCGGCCGTGACGGGGGTGGCGGTCACCCTCGTCGTCGATGTCGGGGCGCCCACCCGGTTCGCCCACAGCACCGAGCCGACCGCCGCACGCGACGCGGTGCTCGCCGCCGCCGGCACCCTCGACGGCGAGCGGGTCACCGAGACCCCCGGTGGCCGGTACGTCCGCCTGGTCGGCCCGTCCAGCGGGCAGCCCCTGTCGCTGGTGCTGTCGGTGCCCAGCGAACGACCGCCGGGGCTCTACGCCGCCCTGGCCTCGGCGGTGCTGGTGGCGGCCCTGCTGGCCGTGGTGGCCGCCTGGCGGCTGGCCCGGGTCACCACCCGGCCGTTGGGCGAGCTGGCGGGCGCGGCGGACCGGGTGGCCCGCGGTGACCTGACCGCCCGGGTGCCGGTGCGCAGCCGCGACGAGATCGGCCGGCTGGCCGGCGCGTTCAATCGGATGACCCGAGAGACGGGCACCTACGTGGCGGCGCTGACCAGCAGCCGCGACCAGCTACGCGGGCACCTCGCGGTGCTGGGGGACACCCTGGCCAGCACGCACGACCTGCAACGCATCATGCGGGTGATCCTGCACAGCGCGATCGCGGCGACGGGCGCCCGCGCGGGGGCGGTGCTGCTGGTGGACGACGGCGGGGTGCTCGTCGCGCAGTGCACCGAGGGACTGGCCGATCCCGCCGGGACCGACGAGCGGGCGGGGCCGCCACAGGTGCCGCTGGCCGGGGGCGTGGTGGGCGCCGTCGTGGTGACCGGCGAGCCCTGCCGGGGCCGGGTGGAGCCCGCCACCGGGCCGCCGGGGGAGCCGCACTGCCGGACGTACATCGCGGTGCCGTTCGCGGCCCCCGGCACGGCCGGCCCGCCCGAGGCCGCCCGCACCGACGGGGCGGGTCCCCACGGGGACGGGCCGGGTGCCCGCCCCTGGTCGGAGCCGGCCAAACCGGTCGGTGCGCTCGGCGTGCTGGTCCTCTACGACCGCCTCGGCGCGGACGAGTTCGACGACGACGACCTGGTCACCCTGCGCACCTTCGCCGGGCACGCCGCGGTGGCGGTGGACAACGTGCGGGTGCACGAGGAGGCGCAGCGGCTCTCGCTGACGGACCCGCTCACCGGGCTGTGGAACTACCGCTACCTGCGTGAGTCGATCCGCCGGGAGGTCGAGCGGGCGAGCCGGTTCGGCCGGATGCTCAGCGTCCTCGCCCTCGACCTGGACCGGTTCAAGGACGTCAACGACACGCACGGGCACACGGCCGGCGACGCCGTGCTGGCCGAGTTCGCGCGCCGGGTGCGCGGCGAGATCCGCGAGGTCGACCTCGCCTTCCGGCAGGGTGGGGAGGAGTTCGTGCTACTGCTGCCGGAGACCGACGCCCGAGGGGCGGCGATCGTCGCCGAGCGGCTCGGCGCGGCGATCCGGGAGAACCCCATCACCGCCGACGGGCACGGCGGTGCCGCGGTGGCCATCGCGGTGACCGTCTCCATCGGCATCGCCGTGCATCCCGATCACGGCGGCACCGGGCAGCAGGTGCTGGATGCCGCCGACGACGCGCTCTACGCCGCCAAGGCCGCGGGTCGTGACACCTGGCGCCTCGCCGGGGCGCGGGCCGAGACGCCGGCGCGGGAGATTCCCGTACCCGCCTCGGCCAGCACACCCGAGGACGGCATGCCGCGCGCCGGCGCGCCCCGCCAGCCGGTGCGGGCCCGTACCGAAGCGGTGGATCCGGCCGACGCCGACCCCGGGGGCGCGCCCACCGGCCCCGGCCCGGTGGGGCCAGGTCCCTGTGGCGGCGCGTCTTCCGGTCCTCACCCGCCACGGCAGAGCCGTGGCCGATAGTCTCGCGACATGTCGGAGCACTCAGCGAACCCCTCAACGGCGACCGCCGCAACCGGTCGCTCCCGCGCGGTCAAGGCCGTCATTCCGGCGGCCGGACTGGCCACCCGGTTCCTCCCGGCCACGAAGGCGGTGCCCAAGGAGCTGCTCCCCGTGGTCGACCGGCCGGTGTTGCAGTACATCGTCGAGGAGGCCACCCAGGCCGGCATCGGTGACGTCCTGCTGATCACCGGACGGGGCAAGACGTCGATGGTGGACCACTTCGACCGCCGCCCCGACCTGGAGGCGCGGCTGGAGGCGAAGGGCGACGCCGAGCGGCTGGCCGCGGTACGCGCCCCCAGCGAGCTGGCCGAGATCTACACCTGCCGCCAGCCCGAGCAGCTCGGCCTGGGCCACGCCGTCGGCTACGCCGAGTCGCACGTCGGTGACCAGCCGTTCGCGGTCCTGCTGGGCGACGAGTTCGTCAAGGAGTCCGAGCCGCTGCTGCCGGCCATGTTGGAGCTCCAGGCGCGCACCGGCGGTGTGGTCCTGGCCTTCTTCGAGGTCGACCCGGCCGAGACGAAGCGCTACGGCATCGCCTCGGTGGAGCCGGCGGAGTCCGAGCTGACCGACATCGGCGAGGTGGTGCGGGTCACCGGCATGGTGGAGAAGCCCAAGCCGGAGGACGCGCCGAGCAACCTCGCGGTGCTGGGCCGCTACGTGCTGCCGGCCAGCATCTTCGACGCGATCCGGCGGACGAAGCCCGGCAGCGGGGGAGAGATCCAGCTCACCGACGCGATGGAGCTGCTGCGCAGCGAGGGCACCCCGGTGCACGCGATCGTCTACCGGGGCACCCGCTACGACACCGGCATGCCGCTGGGCTACCTCCAGACGGTGGTGCAGATCGCCGTCGAGCGCGACGACCTCGGCGCCGAGTTCCGCGCCTGGCTGACCGGATTCGTCAACTCCGACGCGTCGGGCGTGACTGGTACATGACGGCGTCGGCCGACGCCGAGGCGGCCGCGAACGAGTTGACGCCGCTCGCCGACTACCTGGGCAGCGTGCTGCGCAGGTTACGCGCGCTGCCTCCGCTCGACCTCGACCTCACCCAGGCGCACGGCAACGTCCTCGCCGAGGACGTCGTCGCGCCGCACTCCTTCCCGGCCTTCGACCAGGCGGCCGTGGACGGCTACGCGGCACGCTGGGAGGACATTTCCGGCGGCGGGCGCAGCATGGGCTACGTGCCGACGCAGTCCGGCGGGCCGGGCGGGCGCATCGTGCGGCTCAACGTCGTCGGTGACCTCGGCGCGGCGAGCTGGCGGCCCGTCCGGCTCACCCCCGGGGCGTGCTTCTCCGTCGCCGCCGGTGCGCCGCTGCCGCTCACCGCGGACGTGGTCGTCCCGGTCGAGTGGACCGACCAGGGCATGGCCGCGGTGGAGATCTTCAGCGTCCCCAAACGGGGGTACGGGGTGCGCCGTGCCGGCGAGGAACTGCCGGCCGGCACCCTGCTGGCCCGGGCCGGCACCTACGTGTCGCCGGCGCTGGTCGCGGTCTTCGCCGCGACCGGCATCGGGCACGTCGTGGTCCGGCCCAGCCCCCGGGTGGTCATCGTGGCCACCGGCGACGAGCTGGTCGACGTGGGCAGGGGCAGCCAGCCGGGCCAGACGGTCGACGCCAACTCGCACGCGCTGACCGCCGCCGCGGCCGAGGTGGGGGCCCTGGCATACCGGGTGGGCATCTGCGACGACGACCCGGACGGGCTGCGCGGGCTGCTGGAGGACCAGACGCTGCGGGCCGATCTGATCATCACCACCGGTGGCACCGGCACCGGCCCGGGGGACATGGTGCGTCGGGTCCTCTCCCGGCGGGAGGGCGGCCGGGCCGGCCCGGTCACCTTCACCGAGGTCGCGCTCTATCCCGGCACCTCGCTCGGCTTCGGCACGGTCGGCGCGGAGGAGGTGCCGGTGGTCTGCCTGCCCGGTGACACGGGCTCGGCCCTGATCGGCTTCGAGGTGTTGGCCCGCCCGGCGATCAACCTGCTGGCCGGGGCGGAGCCGGTGTTCCGGCCCAGCGTCCGCGCGCACCTGCTGGAGACGATCTCCTCCCCGGCGGGGCTGCGCGAGTTCCGCCCCGCGCACGTCGCCGAGCGGCGCGGCGGGGGCTACACTGTGCAGCCGCTCAACGGTGGCCCGTACACCCTTTCCGGGCTGGCCGAGGCGAACGGGCTGATGGTGCTCGGCGAGCGGGTGACCAGCGCGGCGGCCGGGTCCACGGTCGACGTCCTCCTGCTGGACCGGCGCCGGTGAGCGCGAGGCGGGGGGAACGGACGTCGTGTTGAGCCTGTTCAATCCGGAAAACGTCCCGGGATGGCCGGCGGAGCTGGTCGACGGGCCGGTGCTGTTGCGTCCCTACCGGCGTTCGGATGCCGCCGCCTGGTCGGAGGTGCGCCGGGCCAACCGGGAGTGGTTGGCGCCGTGGGAGTCGTCGGTGCCGGGCGGCTGGCACGAGCTGAACTCGCCGGCCGCGTTCCGTTGGGTGCACCGCGACCAGCGCCGCTCGGCGCGTGCCGGCGAAGGGCTGCCGTTCGCCGTCTGCCTGCGCGAGGGTGGCCGGGAGCGGCTGGTCGGCCATCTCAACGTCGGCAACATCGTGCGGCGGGCGTTCTGCTCCGGGTACGTGGGGTACTGGGTGGATTCCCGGGTGGCCGGTCGCGGCGTCATGCCCACCGCGCTGGCGCTCGCCGTCGACCACGCCTTCGACGTGGCCGGGCTGCACCGGGTCGAGGTGAACATCCGCCCCGAGAACCGGCCGTCCCGCCGGGTGGTGGAGAAGCTGGGCTTCCGCGAGGAGGCGTACCACGTGCGGTACATGCACATTGACGGTGCGTGGCGGGACCACATCGGATACGCGATGACCAGCGAGGAGGCCGCCGCCGAGGGTGGGCTGCTGGCCCGCTGGCGGCGGATCCGCACCACCGCCGGGTGAGCCGTCCCACGCACGGGATCGGCGCGGCGTGTCAGCATCCGCGTCCGCGGCCCGTAACCTCAAGTAACTGCAAGCTGTGGCAAGCGCTGCTCCATCCGTACGATCCGCGTTCCCGTCCACCACCGGTGGAAGATCATGCGGCCGGATGGCGGTTGCTCCGAATTCGGTGACGGGAGGGGTGAGGGTGCCGACCTCGGTGCTCCTCGCCGTCCTCGCCGCCGCCGGCCTGCTCGCCCTCGCCCCGGCGCTGGTCCGCCGGTACGACGCCACCGAGCGGCTGGTGGCGGAGCGGGCGCAGTCGACGGCGCGGGTACTCCAGCGCCGCCGGCGTCGCCGCACTGTGCCGGGTCGGCAGCCGGTGCATCCGCCCCGCACCCTCGTGATCACGTTGAGCGAGAACGCGGACACGGGCGGTCTCTCCGCGCCGGTCTCCGCGCCCCCCGCCGCCCGCCGCTCGAAGCGGCTGCGCGCCGTGCCGCCGGCCCCCAGGAAGGGGCGTCGCCGCCCGCCGCCCCGCCGGCAGCACACCCCCGCCGTCTATCGCCGCCGCCGGGTGCTCGCCGCGCTGCTGCTGCTCAACTTCGTCGAACTGATCGGCGTGATCGTGGTCAGCCCCGGATTCTGGATCAGCTTCGGAGTCACCGCCGCCCTGTTGGCCGCGTACGTGGTACACCTGCGGCGGCTGGCGGTGGCGGACCGCCGGCGGCGTCGGTCGCGCGCCCGCGAGGCGGCGTGGCTGGCCGCCCGGCAGGCCGAGGTGCGGCGGGAACAGGCCCGCCGTCAGGCGGCCCGCCGGGACGCGCAGCGCCGCCTGGCGGCCCAGCGCGAGGTGGTACGCCGCGCGGCGATGGGCCTGGACCGTCCGGCCGACCTGCCGGCGGCGGTCAACGGCGGCTCGGTCTCCTACCGGCGCTCCGGCGGCCTGCGCGGTCGCCCCTACCAGTCCGGTCGTACCTCCCACTCGCCCTGACTCCGATCCCGGCCGTGGATCTTCTCCGACGGCGCTGTGGATCTTGTTTGGCGAGATCTTGGTGATTTTCGGCCCCCGGAGGGGCCGATTCGTGCCAAGATCTCGCCGCGCGGGGGTGGATTCGCGGCGAGGCCGGCGCACCTGTTAACCTTGGCGCCGGCCCGCCCGGTGAAAGCCGGGTGGGACCGATGCCGGTACGCCGGCGGAGGGGTTGTGGCGCAGTCTGGTAGCGCACCTCGTTCGCATCGAGGGGGTCAGGGGTTCGAATCCCCTCAACTCCACCCAGTTCAAGGCCGTTTCCGTTCGTCGGGGACGGCCTTTCCCGATCCCGTGAGGCACCAGCCCACGGCAGCCCCGCCAAAACGCTCAAGCGGGTGTCGCACTGCCGGTGCCGCCGTCCTTCAGCAGGGCCGGAGGAGGCGCCACGACGTGTCGCAGGGAGTATGCCGGGCTGGCGTAGACGCCGCCCTGCAAGGCGGCGGGGTCGTGCGGGACGGCTGAACCGGGCATCCGACCGGCGTAACTCTCCGCGTCGTCCACCGGCAGGTAGCCGAGCTGAGCCCCGGCGGCGGTGTCCCAGAACCTGCGGGTGTTGGCCGAGACGGCATAGGCGGTCACGAAGCGGACATCGGCGGCGACGATGGCCGCGCGGACGAAGCCGACGCAGTCACGCGGGCTCAGCCACGTCGCGAGGTGCCGGGGCTCGGTTGGTTCGTCCTCGAAGCTGCCGATGCGCAGGCACACCACCGACAACCCGAACTTGTCCGCGTACAGGCGTCCGAGCGCCTCGACGGCGACCTTGCCGACCCCGTAGAAGCCGTCGGGCCGGACCGGCGCGTCCGGCGCGACGACCTGCCCGACCGGATAGCAGCCGGTGACCCGGTTGCTGCTGGCCAGTACGACTCGTCCCACATGCTGCCGGCGCGCAGCCTCCAGCACGTGGTAGGTGCCCAGCACGTTCCTGTCGAGCAGGTCTGCCAGGGGCGCCTCGTCCGGCAGCCCCGCCAGATGCACCACGGCGTCCGCACCCTCGCACGCGGCGACCATCGCGTCCAGATCTGCCACGTCGAGGCGGACCGCCCGCTCCACCGACGACTGCGGACGCAACGGAAGCCGGTCGACCAGCACGAGTTGGCGCACCTCGGCGCGCAACCGTTGACGGACCACCGACCCGATCCGACCTGCCGCGCCGGTGACGACGACCGTGCCCAGACGTGAACTCATGCCTCACAGTGTGGCGGCACGCACCGACATGTCTCGCCACGTCCATCGCGGGGGCAGGGCCGGCCCGAGCACGTACGCCGGCTCGGGCACCGGCCGCACACGCCGGCTGGCGCCTTCAGCCGCGCGGACCGCCGGCTCAGGCGGTCCCGCTGTGATCGTGCCTGGCTCGGCTCCGGCGCAGGTGCAGCGCGGCAGCCGCGGCCACGGTCAGCAGGACGAGCAGCACCGGGCCGCCGACGATGAGCGCCAGGCCGGCGCCGATGTTCGCGTCCACCACCCCGGCGGTCAGCACCCGCCCGGCGAGACCGACGAGCACGCCGGCCGCGACAAGCGGCGCCAACACCCACCACCAGCGGGCGTCCAGCCGGCGCTTCGAGGTGGCCCGGACCAGCCAGGCGAGGCCGACGACGACGGCGACGCAGGCCAGGACGCCGACGAGCGGATCGCCCACCGGGCCGAGGCTCACCGGCCGGATCACGTGACTCACGCCGGTCTCCCCGGCGACGATGCTGTCGTCGGTCAGGTCGCCGACCAGCCACCAGGACGCGACCGGGGTGGCCAGCACCGCGACGAGTGCGGTGATCGGAACCGACAGCCTGCGCTGCTTCGTCATGTGTGTCGCCTTCTTGCCGGGAGGTTCTCCGAGGTGCCGGCCAAGTATGCGGACAGGGCCGGACGGGGACGTGGGCGCCTCTGCTCGGCGCCCACCGCGTACGACCACCACCCCGACCCCGCGACCTCGCCCCGCGTGCCCGGCTCGGGTCCTCGCCGCCGCCGGCAGCCCCGTCGAAGCGGCGGGGCGGACCTGCCCGGTCGGGTGTGGACGGTCGCTACGCTGCCGCCCGTGGACCGTGCGACGACCGTGTTCTGGCTGGGCGGCTGCGCCGGCCTCGCCCTCCTGCTCGGGGCGGGACTGATCGCGCTGGTGGTGCTCGCCCACCGCCGGGAGCGTGAGCGGCGTGACTCCTGGCGCCGGTGGGCCGCCCAACACGGGTGGACCTTCACCGAGAACCCGCAGGTGGGCTGGATCGACCGGGTGCCGGGACGTAGCCGTCGGGGCGTGCGGTTCGCGCTGACCGGGACGATGCACGGACGGCCGGTCGGCGTGGCCGAATACGCGTACACCGAGACGCACACCTCGACCGGTGCGGACGGCAACCAGACGACTCACTCGCAGACCCACACGTACGTCGTCTCCTTCGTGTGGCTGCGGCGGTCGTTGCCGGCTCTCGCGGTCGGGCCGCGCCGCGCGTTCTCGCGGCTCGGCCGCGCGCTGTTCGGCAGCGACGCCTACGCCACCGGCAACCCCGAGTTCGACCGGCAGTGGAAGGTGGGCGCGGCGACCCCCGGGCAGCAGGCGCTGGTCGGGCCGGCCCTGGTCGCCGCGCACCTGGCGGCGGCGGTGCCGGCGTGGAGCGTGCGCGGCTCGGAACTGATCACCTACCGGCCTGGCCGGCTGGACGATCCCGCCCTGGTGTGGTCCCTGGTGACGCCGCTGAGCACGGTCGCGGACCTGCTCGAACAGGGCCGGTGACGACGAGCCGGGACGGCCGGTGACCACCGGGAGGAAAGACGGGAGGCCGGCCCCCTCAGGGACCGGCCTCCCGTCACCGGGCTCGGGTCACGGCTTCCAGGAGCCGGCCGTCTTGAACCTGTGCTGGTATTCCAGCGCGCCGTTCTTGTCGGCCACGTTGAACACCACGGTGCCGGCCCGCTTGCTGCCCTCGCGCAGGTCGTTGCCGGAGTTCAGTGTGTCGCCGCAGCCCGAGAGGGCGCTGGCCAGGCCGTTGGCCGTGGTGCCGTTGGCGGCCACCCACTGGAAGTAGAACGGGTTGATGGAACTCGTGCCCTTGGTCACCGTCGCGGTGACGTGGGCGATCAGGTACATGCCCTTGTCCGGGTCCGGGGCGTACGTCCGGCAGCCCTTGGTCTCGGTGGTGAACCGGGTGACCGTGATCTCGATGGTCCCCTCGTCGTCGGAGACGACCAGGGTGGCGCCGGGCTTCAGGTTGAAGGTCTCGCCGTCCCGGGCCGGCGCGGAGGAGCCACGCGGCGCCACGTTGGTGGTCGCCGGGGCGGGGATGGCCTTCTCCAGGTCGTCGGCCGCCCTGTTGGCCCCGGCGACGAGCGCGATGACGCCGCCGACGCAGCAGAGCAGGGCCAGGACGGCCACCACCGCCACGATGATCAGGACGGTCTTGTTGCTCTTCTTCTGCGGGGCGACCGGCTGCGGCGGCCCGAACGAGTAACCGGGCCCGGCGGGCGGGTAGCCGGGCGTCCCGGACACCGGCGGATACGGCGTGCCGGACACCGGCGGATACGGCGTGCCGGACACCGGCGGATACGGCGTGCCGGACACCGGCGGCTGCGGCACGCCCGAGGTCGGCTGGTGCGGGGCGGACCACGGACCCCCGGAGACCGGCGGCTGCGCCCACCCCTCGCCGGACGCGCCCGACACCGGGGGCTGCGGGACCCCGGAGACCGGCGGCTGCGGGGCGGCCCACGGGTCACCGGACGGCGGCTGCGGGGCGGCCCACGGATCACCGGACGGCGGCTGCGGCGGCACGGGCGGGAGCGGGGCCCACGGATCCCCCGCGGACTGCGGGTTGCCGGACGCCGACGACGGGTAGCCGCCCTGCTCGGCGGGGAACTGCGGCATCGGGGCCGGCGGGTAGGGCTGCGGCTCCGGGTTCGGCTGGTTCGGATCCTGCGGCCCGTACGGGGGCTGGGGGTGACTCACCGGACTCCTAGGCACGTGGCGACGACGGCAAACGCGGCTGACGCTACCGTGCGCGGACAACGGACCATCCTTGCGTGTCGGGCGACGCCGCGCTGTCCCCTGTTCGGATCCCTTCTCCGGGGCGAAGGGGCGGCGGCGGACCGGTTTGCGCAGCCGGGCACCCCGCGCAGATCGTCGGGCGGGAGCGCGGTGCGGGCGTCGAGGGACTGCTCAGCGGGGCAGCAGTACGGCGGCGGTGCGGATCAGGCCGGCGTCGACACTGAACCGTCCGCTGATCGTCGCGGGCGGGTCGGGCACCGGGGACGTGTCCAACCGGACGGCGTTGATCCGGGCCGTGAACAGGCCGGCGTCCGGGTCCAGCTCGACCCGGGCGTCGTGGAAGTCGAGCCAGGTGCCGACGACCGGGTGCCACACCTTGTAGACGGTCTCCTTGGCGCTGAACACCACCGCCGGCCAGGAGACCCCCGCCGGCAGGCGCGCGAACCGCTCGTTCTCCTCGGGCAGGCAGATCAGCCGGCGTACGCCCGCGTCGAGCTCCCGGTGCCCCTCGGCGTCGACGCCGACCGACCGGATCTCGTCGGTGCGCGCCGCGACGGCCGCGCAGTAGCCCTGCGTGTGGGTGATGGCGCCCACCACGCCCGCCGGCCAGACCGGCGACCGGTCCGCCGCCGAGGGCACCGCGACCGGGGGTACGCCCAGCGAGGCCAGCGCCCGGCGGGCGCAGACCCGCCCGGCGGTGAAGTCGCGGCGGCGGCTCTGGACGGCGCGCTCGCTCAGGCAGGCCCGCTCGGCCGGCAGCAGCTCACCCGTCCAGTCCGCCGTCCCGGCCACGGCCACCGCCACGGCCGGCGGCAGCAGGTCACGCATCGCGGCCTCCCCGCGGGTGCGGCCACGCGCCCGCCCGGTGGTGCGGCAGGCGCCGGCCCGTCCCGGTTGCCGCCCGGCGGCGGCGCTGCCGGGATGGTGGGGTCGGCATCCGGTCCCCGGTGAGCGTCGCGACGGCCATGGTTGGTGAACGTAGCGCAACTGCGCCGGCGGGACCGTCCCCCGAAGAGCGGGCCGCTTTCCGGGCGGGGGCGTCGCACCGGCCGTGGCGAGCCGACGCGCGCCGCACGGTGACGATCCGGCCGCGGACTGTGAAACCGGAGGCGCCAGCAATCCGTACCGTTTGTGCCGTATGACGATCCGTAAGATGTCGGATGTGAACCATCTGTTCTATGGGGCATAGTCGGAAATCTGACCGAAGTCGACCCATTGTGCCGGTGGTACGGGGTGGTTAAGCTCTTGATGCGCGCCCCAATCGCCCGCTTCCCCCGTGGCAGGCGATCGGGGCGCGCACCTTCGTCGTACGGGCCCGCACGCCACCGCGTGCGGGCCCGTATCCGTGCACCCGCCGCCCCGCTCGCCGGGCGAGCGGCGGGTGCCGCGTCCGTCAGATCCAGCGGCCGTCCAGCCACATCCGCGCCGACCACTCCGCGTACGGCAGCACCTTCCCGACGAAGATCGGGTGGAAGTATGCGAAGCAGAGCGCGACCAGCAGCACGTACGCCGCCGCGATGATGCCGCCGACCAGCCGGCGTTCCCGGGCCTCGTCGACCTCCCCGCCCTGCGTGGACGGACCGGTGCCGCCGGACGACCCGGCGGTCGCCCCCGGTGGACCGGCCGGTGTGACGATCGCGCCGAGCACGTAGACCACCGCCAGGACCAGGAACGGCAGGGCCGGGGCGGTGTAGAAGGAGAACATCGTCCGGCCGTCGAGCGCGAAGAAGAACCAGGGCAGCAGGCCGGCCGCCACGACCAGCAGGATCGCCCCCGCCCGCCAGTCCCGCCGGGCCAGGCCCAGCCAGGCCAGCGCCACCAGGGCCGGCAGGAACGACCACCAGAGCAGCGGCGTGCCCAGCAGCAGGACCTCCGAGGCGCAGCTCGGCGCCCCGCAGGACCCCTCGCCGACGTAGTAGAAGGCGACCGGCCGGCCGAGCAGCAGCCACTGCCACGGCCACGACTGGTATTTGTGCGGCTCGTCCAGCGTCCGGTGGAAGCCGTACGCGGCCTTGTGGTATTCGATGAGGTTGTTCAGCGCGCCGATCACCGGGGTGTCGCTCAGCGGGGCGTTCGGGTAGTTCTCGGCGAGCCGGTAGTAGCCGTCGTCGCCGAGCAGCCAACCGGACCAGGTGCCGACGTAGGTGAGCAACATCAGCACCCCGGCCAGCACCAACCACGGCATCTCGTCGAGGAGGGTGTCGCGCCACGGCCGGCGTACGCCGACGGAACGGCGGAGCCGCACCTCCCAGAGGACCACCAGCAGCGCGAAGGCGGGCAGGAAGTAGAGCGCGTTCCACTTCACCGCGCAGGCGCAGCCGAACAGGACCCCGGCGGCGAGCCGCCACCACGGCCAGTTCCGCCAGCCGCCCGCCGGTCGCCCGGCCCGGCCCGGCCGGCTCGGGTCCAGGCCGGCGTCCAGCGCGCGGGCCCACCGGCGGCGCCGGGCGTCCCGGTCGAGCACCAGGGCCCCGAACGTGGCCAGCACGAAGAAGAGCAGGAAGATGTCGAGCAGCGCGGTGCGGGACAGCACCAGGTGGAAGCCGTCCAGCGCGAGCAGCAGGCCGGCGGCGCAACCGAGCACGGTCGAGTGGAACATCCGCCGCCCGACGCGCACGAGCAGCAGCACCGACAGGGTGCCGACGACCGCCGCCGAGAACCGCCAGCCGAACTCCGGGGCGGTCGTCATCAAATGCCCCGGCACCGAGATGCCGTGTTCGGCGTCGGAGTAGCCGAAGGCCCACTCACCCAGCCCGATCAGCCACTTTCCCAGCGGCGGATGGACCACGTACGACGGGCCGTTGTCCTTGAAGTTCCACTCGACGCCCTTGTCGACCAGCGCCCAGGCGTCCCGGGCGTAGTAGGTCTCGTCGAAGATCTTGCCCGGCGGGTGGCTCAGGCCGACGAACCGGAGGATCGCCGCGATCGCCACGATCACGCCCGTGGCCAGCCAGGAGCGGCCGTCCACCCGGGCCTCGACGGTGGCCAGCCGCCGCCGGACCACGCCGGGCACCCCGCCGCCGGCCGAGGGCGGGCCTTCGTCCGTGGGCGGGACCCCGTGCCGGGGATCCGCCCCCACGGGCGGGCTCCCGTGCGTGGGATCCGCTCCCGCCTGCTCCGCGCTCTGTGCTGTCGACGCACTCGTCACCCGGCGATCGTAGGCTGCGAAGGTGCCCGGTGGCGCCCGTCGCCTCCGATACCGGTGCCGCCGTCGACGAAGGAGTTGCATCTCGTGGGTGAAATGTCCGACACCGGGCGCCTGGTCCTGCTCGGCGCGCCGCTCGGCAACCCCGCCGACGCCTCCGCCCGGTTCCGCGAGGTCCTCGCCGCCGCGGACGTGGTGGCCGCCGAGGACACCCGCCGGCTCACCCGGCTGGCCCGGGACCTCGACGTCACCGTCGGCGGCCGGATCGTCTCCTACTTCGAGGGCAACGAGGAGCGGCGCACCCCCGAGCTGGTCGACGTGCTGACCGCCGGCTACCTGGTGGCCCTGGTCACCGACGGCGGCATGCCGAGCGTCTCCGACCCGGGCTACCGGCTCGTCACCGCCGCCCTGGACGCCGGCGTGCCGGTCACCGCCGCGCCCGGCCCCAGCGCCGTCACCACCGCCCTGGCCCTGTCCGGCCTGCCCTGCGACCGGTTCTGCTTCGAGGGGTTCCTGCCGCGCAGCCCCGGCACCCGCCGCTCCCGCCTGCGGGCGCTGGCGACCGAACCACGGACGCTGGTCCTCTTCGAGGCGCCGCACCGGATCGCCGCCGCACTCGTCGACCTGGCCGCCGCGTTCGGCCCCGACCGGCCCGCCGCGCTGTGCCGTGAGCTGACCAAAACCTACGAGGAGGTCGTCCGCCGCCCCCTCGGCGAGCTGGCCGACTGGGCGGCCGAGAAGGAGCCGCGCGGCGAGATCACCCTGGTGGTGGCCGGCGCCCCCGAGTCGGCGCCGGAGCGACCCGACGATGACACGCTGCGGGCCGCCGTCGCCGACCGGGAGGCCGCCGGTCTGTCCCGCCGGGACGCGATCACCGAGGTCGCCACCGGGTACGGCCTGCGCCGACGCGACGTCTACACGGTCGTGCACGCCTGACGGGCGGCAGCCTTCGGCGGTTCCCGGGGCGGACGAGCCGGGCGGAACCACGGCGGCGGTTCCCGGGGCGGACGACGAGCCGGGCGGTCACCAGGCGGCGACGAGGAAACCCAGGGTGATCACCAGCGGGCCGGCCACCGCGCCGGCCACCGCCCACCGGCGGTTGCCCGGGTCGGCGAGCCGCGTCGCCCCGGTCCACCGGGCGATCCCGACCCCACAGCCGAGCACCACCAGCAGCCCGAGCAGCCAGCGCAGGTGCGCGGTCGCGCCGGTGTCCGTGTACGCGGTGCCGCTGTCCGGGCCCGTCATCCGGGCCGGCAGCCTCGTGCCGGTCGCGGCGTCCTCGGCCGCCACCCCGCTGACGCGTACGCCGGGCGCGACCCACGAACGGTCGGCGGGCGTGAAGGTGCCCTGGCAGCGTTGGGCGAGTCCCGCCCCGGTGCAGTCGACGATCACCGCCGTGCCCCGCGTGGCGTGCCCCACCGCCAACCAGAAAGGCCCCGCGCTCACCCAGGCGAAGAAGGTCGCCACCAGGCTCAACGACAGCAGCACGGCCAGCCCCGGCAGCGGGTCGGGCGGGTGCGGGGTACGCCGGTCAACGCCGGGCCGGGGCGGCCGGCGCCGCTTCGGCTCCTCCCGGATCGGGGTGCCGTCCCAGTGCACCTCCTCGATCGGCAGCCAGCACGCGCCCCCGTCGTCCTCCGGAGTGCCGCCGCCCGGCGTACCCCCGGTGGGGAGACGTCCCCGGCGGACCGGGACCCGGCGCGGCAGCGCGTCGACCGGCGCCCCGGTCGTGGCCTCCACCTCGACGGCGGGCGCGACGGGCTCAGCGGTGGGCGCCTCCGGCGGCGCGGCGGCCGGGACGACGCGGGGATGCGGCGCGACGCCGCCACCCGGGACGCGCGTGCCGCCACCCGGGACGTCCGGGGCGCCGGACGGGTGGTCGTCACGATCCTGGGCCGCTCGTCTGCCAGTCACGACGTCCATTGCACCCCGCTACCGGGGCACCGAGTGGCAGCCCAGGCCGCGTGTCGGCCGCAAATCGGGCAAATAGCGGCGCGTCGTCGGGCCGGGGACCCGCGCACCGCAGTTGGTTCGCGGTCACCACGGGCGGGTCACTAGGCTTGGTGGTCATGAGTCACGTTCTCGCGGCAGTCGCCTGGCCGTACGCCAACGGCCCGCGCCACATCGGCCACGTCTCCGGTTTCGGCGTTCCCTCCGACGTCTTCAGCCGGTACATGCGCATGGCCGGGCACGACGTGCTCATGGTGTCGGGCACCGACGAGCACGGCACCCCCATCCAGGTGCAGGCGGACGCCGACGGGGTCACCGCGCGTGAGCTGGCCGACCGCTACAACCGGGTGATCGTGGAGGACCTGCACGGCCTCGGCCTCTCCTACGACCTGTTCACCCGCACCACCACCCGCAACCACTACGCCGTGGTGCAGGAACTCTTCGAGGGGATGTACCGCAACGGCTACATCGTCCCGAAGACCACCATGGGGGCGATCTCGCCGTCCACCGGCCGGACGCTGCCCGACCGCTACATCGAGGGCACCTGCCCCATCTGCGGCTACGACAGCGCCCGCGGCGACCAGTGCGACAACTGCGGCAACCAGCTCGACCCGATCGACCTGATCGACCCGAAGTCGCGGATCAACGGGGAGACCCCGAAGTTCGTCGAGACCGAACACTTCTTCCTGGACCTGCCCGCCCTGGCCGACGTGCTGCGACAGTGGCTCGACACCCGCGAGGGCTGGCGGACCAACGTGCTGCGCTTCTCCAGGAACCTGCTCGACGACCTCCAGCCCCGGGCCATCACCCGCGACCTGGAGTGGGGGGTGCCGATCCCGCTCGACGGCTGGCGGGAACGCCCCGACAAGCGCATCTACGTCTGGTTCGACGCCGTGATCGGCTACCTGTCCGCCTCCATCGAGTGGGCCCGCCGCTCGGGGGACCCCGAGGCCTGGCGGAAGTACTGGTCCGCCGACGGGGAGGGCAGGGACGCCCGCGGCTACTACTTCATGGGCAAGGACAACATCGTCTTCCACTCGGTGATCTGGCCGGCGCTGCTCTCCGGCTACTCCGGCGAGGGCAGCCGGGACGGCGAGCCGGGCCGGCTGGGCCGGCTCAACCTGCCCACCGAGGTGGTCTCCAGCGAATACCTGACCATGGAGGGGAAGAAGTTCTCCTCGTCCCGGCGGGTCGTCATCTACGTGCGGGACTTCCTGGAGCGCTACGACGCCGACGCGCTGCGCTACTTCATCGCCGCCGCCGGCCCGGAGAGCAATGACACCGACTTCACCTGGGCCGAGTTCCTCCGCCGCAACAACGACGAGCTGGTCGCCGGCTGGGGCAACCTGGTCAACCGGTCCGTCTCCATGGCGGCGAAGAACTTCGGCGCGATCCCGCCGGTCGACCCGGCCGGGCTCACCGAGGCCGACGAGGCACTGCTCGCGGTCGCCCGGGCCGGCTTCACCACGGTCGGTGACCTGATCGCCCGGCACCGCCAGAAGCAGGCCATCGGCGAGGCCATGAAGGTGGTCGCCGAAGCCAACCGGTACCTCTCCGAGCAGGCGCCCTGGAAGCTCAAGGGCGAGGACGACAAGCCGCGGATGGGCACCGTCCTGCACGTGGCCCTCCAGGTGGTCAGCGACGCCAACACGCTGCTCACCCCGTTCCTGCCGCACTCCGCGCAGAAGGTCCACGAGCAGCTCGGGGGCACCGGCGTGCACGCTCCGATGCCGGTCGTCGAGGAGGTCGAGGACCTCGACGGCGGGCCGGCGTACCCGGTGCTGACCGGCGACTACACCGTCGGGGCGCGCTGGGAGTCCGTCCCACTTGAGGCCGGTCGGCCGCTGGCCGCGCCGAAGCCCGTCTTCCGCAAGCTCGACCCGTCGATCGTCGACGAGGAACTGGCCCGCCTGGCGGGCTGACCGCCCACCCCGTGCCGGCGGGCGCGACCCGACAGGGTCGCGCCCGCCGTCGCCGTGGGCCACGGTGGCAGGTCAGGCCAGGGCCGCCGCCGGTGCGCCGATGAAGTCCATGATGCTGCGGTTCACCTCGGTCGCGTTCGTCCACGGGATGCCGTGCGGTGCGCCCTCCAGGGTGACCAGCCGGCTGCCGGGCAGCATGGCCGCGAGTCGCTGACCGGTCTTCGGGTACGGCAACACCGCGTCGGCGTCGCCCTGCACGATCAGCACCGGCACGTCGATCCGGGGCAGGTCGGCCCGGAAGTCGGTCTGCCAGGCGTCCACGCTGTCGTGGGTGCCCTTCGCCGAGGCTCGGGCGCCGATCTCCCAGTGCGCCCGGAACGCCTCCTCGCTGACCAGCCTGCCCTTGTTCTCCTGGTAGTTGAAGAAGGCCTCGCAGAAGGTGGTGAGGTAGGCGAACCGGTCGTCGAGGATCGCCTGCTGGAAACCGTCGAAGAGGCTCTTGTCGACCCCCTCCGGATTGTCGGGAGTCTTCAGCAGGAACGGCGCGAGCGGGGCCAGCAACACGGCCCGGTCGACCCGCTGCGAGCCGTACGCGCCCAGGTAGCGGGTCACCTCGCCGGTGCCCATCGAGTGGCCGACGAGGATCGCGTCGTGCAGATCCAACTCGGTCATCAGCAGGTCGAGGTCCCCGGTGAACGTGTTGTAGTCGTAGCCGAAGCTGGGCTGCGCCGAGTTGCCGAAGCCCCGCCGGTCGTACGTGATCACCCGGTAGCCCGCCGCCAGCAGCGGCCCGCTTATCTTCTCCCAGGTCGCCCCGTTGAACGGGAAACCATGGATCAGCACGATCGGCTGACCTCGGCCGTGATCCTCGTAGTACAGGTCGACGGGGGCGGAGTTCTCCGTCCCCACGGTGATGAAAGGCATGGGCGTCTCCCCAGTCACGTCGACGGTCGGACGTACCCGCCTTCCCGGCCCGCACGCGGTCATGCCCCGCCCACCCGCGCCGCCAGCCCTCATCTCCCCGTTCGCGGTGCCACTGGCCACACACCCCGACGGACGTGGGCACCAACCCGGCAGCACGGACAGGTCGCTGGCGTCCTATGGAGCTGATGTCGTAAACGATTCACGCCGCCCTCGGCCCTCGTCGGTAGGCGGCATGCCCCTTAGTCCGGTATCGGGCGGGTGGCAGGTGCGGGTGGCCCGGCGACGGTGACCTGACCGGTGGCCCCCGGTGGCCCGGCGGGCCGGTTTGCCCGTTTGCCCGGTGACGTGGCGGACTCGTGGCCGGGGGTCCGGCGGCCTGGGGGTCCGGCGGCCTGGGGGTCCGGCGGCCTGGGGGTCCGGCGGCCTGGGGGTCCGGGTGCCCGGCGGTGTTGCGGCTTGGCGGCCTGGGCCGGGCGGCGTGGTGGCCCGGCGGCCCGGCCGGCTTGGACGGCGTGGTGGCCGGCCTGCCGCCTGATGGTCTGGCCCGGCCTGATGGTCTGGCCCGGCGGGTAGGCCGGTAGGGGTGGCTCGGTGGGGGCCGTTCGGTCTGGAGGTTGGACGTGAGTCGTTTATGACATCAGCTCCAAAGGGCGTTCGCCGCAGTAGGTGCGTTCCCGGCTGACGGCGGCGGTGGTTCCGAAAGCGCCGACAGCCGCCGAGGCTCGCCTTCCGCCACCACCGCCACCACCACCGCCACCACCACCACCACCACCGTCACCGCCGGCCGCCGCGAGCCACCACCCCCGCCGCCCGCCTATTCGCGCCTCATGACCCGCACCCGCACCACGGCGGCATGGCGGTGGCGGTCCCGGAGCACGGGCCATCGTCGGTGTGTGATGCTGGCCGCGATGAGCGAGCCCACCGAAACCCGCAAGCAGCGCGCCGCCCGCCGGGCCGGCGAGTTCCCGCCCGTGCCCGAGCCGCTGCCCCGTCCCGTGCTGGACAGCCACACGCACCTCGACATCACCGTGAGCGAGGCCGGCGTGCCCCCACGAGCGGACGGTGCTCCGGCCGGCGGGCCGGGCGACGACCCGGTCGCCGTGGCCGTGGCCGTCGCCGCCTCGGTGGGCGTGGACCGGTTGGTGCAGGTCGGGGTGGACGTCGCCTCCTCCCGTTGGGGCGCCGACGTCGCCGACACCCATACCGCCGTCCTGGCCACCGTGGCGTTGCACCCGAACGAGGCTCCCCGCCTGGGCGACCTGGACGAGGCGCTGCGGGAGATCGAGACGCTCGCCGCCCGGGACCGGGTACGCGGGATCGGCGAGACCGGGATGGACTTCTTCCGCACCGGCGAGGAGGGACGTGCCGTACAGGAGGAGAGCTTCCGGGCACACATCGCCATCGCCAAGCGGTACGGCAAGGCGCTGGTCGTCCACGACCGGGACGCGCATGCCGACGTGCTGCGGATCCTCGACGACGAGGGCGCGCCGGAGACCGTGGTGCTGCACTGCTTCTCCGGCGACGCCGACTTCGCCCGCGAGTGCGCCCGCCGGGGCTACCTGCTCAGCTTCGCCGGCACTGTCACCTTCGGCAGCGCCGCCGGGCTCCGGGAGGCCGCCGCGCTGACCCCCGTCGAGCAACTCCTCGTGGAGACGGACGCGCCCTACCTGACCCCGATGCCGCACCGGGGCCGGCCGAACGCCTCGTACCTGATCCCGCTGACCGTACGGTCGCTGGCCGCGACGACGGGGACGGACGTCGACGGGCTCTGCGCCGCCATCTCCGCCAACGGCGAGCGCGCCTTCGGCCCGTGGTGAGCAGGAAGGGTCCCCGCCGCCCCGCAACGGGCGGCGGCATAGGGTACGGGGCGTGACTGGTCTCCTCGGCCCGGCGGAGATCCGGGAACTGGCCGCCCGGTTGGGCGTCACCCCCACCAAGAGGCTCGGCCAGAACTTCGTGCACGACCCCAACACCGTCCGGCGCATCGTCACCGCCGCCGCGCTGACCCCGGACGACGTGGCGCTGGAGGTCGGGCCCGGTCTCGGCTCGCTCACCCTGGCCCTGCTGCCGGTCGCCGCGCACGTGCACGCCGTGGAACTGGACCCGACGCTGGCCGGCGCGCTGCCGGCCACCGCCGCCCGGCACGTCGGGCCCGTCGCCGCCCGGCTGACCGTGCACCACGCCGACGCGCTGCGCGTACGCGCCGGTGACCTGGCCGATCCGGCGCCGACCGCGCTGGTGGCGAACCTGCCCTACAACGTGGCGGTGCCGGTGGTGCTGCACCTGCTCGCCGAGCTGCCCAGCCTGCGACACGGGCTGGTGATGGTGCAGAAGGAGGTCGCGGACCGGCTCGTCGCCGGCCCCGGCTCCAAGGTGTACGGGGTGCCCTCGGTGAAGCTCGCCTGGTACGCCTCGGCCCGCGCCGCGGGGAAGGTGCCGCCGAACGTCTTCTGGCCGGTGCCGAACGTCGACTCGGGGCTGGTCGCCTTCACCCGCCGCGAGCCGCCCCGCGTCGACGTACCCCGACAGCGGGTCTTCGCCGTGGTGGACGCGGCCTTCGCGCAGCGCCGCAAGACCCTGCGCGCCGCGCTGGCCGGCTGGGCCGGCGGCGCGGACCGGGCCGCCGCCGTGCTCGTCGCGGCGGGCGTCGACCCCGGCGCGCGCGGCGAGGCGCTGACCGTCGCGCAGTTCGCCGCCATCGCCGCGTCGGCCCCGGCCACCCCACCCGCCGCCCAGTAGGCTGACGCCCGTGACGGAGGCCTGGGGACCGGACGACGAGGACGAGCAGCGGCGGCGCGGAGCCAGCGGGCCGGTGCGGGTCCGGGTGCCCGCCAAGGTCAACCTGCACCTCGGGGTGGGACCGCTGCGCCGCGACGGCTACCACGAGCTGAACACCGTCTACCACGCGATCTCCATCCACGACGAGCTGACCGCCCGCCGGGGCGACACGCTCACCCTCACCATGGAGGGCGAGGGCACCGGTGAGCTGGCCCTGGACGACACCAACCTGGCCATCCGGGCGGCCCGCGCCCTCGCCGGCCACGCCGGGGTGCCACCCCACGCCCGGCTGCACCTGCGCAAGCAGATTCCGCTGGCCGGCGGGCTCGCCGGGGGCAGCGCCGACGCGGCTGCGGCGCTGGTCGCCTGCGACGCGCTCTGGGGGACCGGGCTGTCTCGCGACGAGTTGGCCGGCCTCGCCGCCGACCTCGGCTCCGACGTGCCGTTCCTGATCCACGGGGGCACCGCGCTGGGCACCGGCCGGGGCGAGACGGTCAGCCCCGTGCTGGCCCGCCCCACCACCTGGCACTGGGTGGTCGCCGTCGCCGACGGCGGCCTCTCCACCCCGGCCGCCTACCGGGAACTGGACCGGCTGCGCGAGGCTGGCGCCGCCGGTGAGCCGCTGGGCAGCACCGACGCGCTCTTCGCCGCGCTGCGCCAGCGGGACCCGCGGGTGCTCGCCGCGGCTCTCGGCAACGACCTGCAGGCCGCCGCCCTGGCCATGCGCCCGTCGCTGGCGGAGACGCTGAAGGCGGGGGAGGCGGCCGGCGCTCTGGCCGGCATCGTCTCCGGTTCGGGGCCGACCTGCGTCTTCCTCGCCTCGGACGCCGCCGACGCCGAGCGGATCGCCACGGAACTGGCGTCCGCCGACGTGTGCCGCGAGGCACGCACCGCCCGCGGCCCGATGCCCGGCGCCCGCGTCACCTGACCGGCGGTCGACGGGGCGGGGCCCCTGGTGGGGATGTGCGCCCAGGCCTCCGGGACGCGCGGGGTGGTCGCCCGGGAGGGCCGTGCGGGGCGGTCCGCGTACGCTGGGAGGCTCAGGCGTTCCAGGTGCCGGCCGGCACCGGGACGCCTTGATTCTGGAGGGTGGGGTCGTGGCCAACATCGTCAACCTGGACCGGGTGTCCAAGGGCTACGGGGCCGCCGGGCCGCTGCTCACCGACGTCTCGCTCGGCCTGGACGACGCCGACCGCATCGGCGTGGTGGGCCTCAACGGCGCCGGCAAGTCCACCCTGCTGCGGCTGCTCACCCGGATCGAGGAACCGGACGACGGGCGGGTGACCCACCGCCGTGACCTGCGGGTCGCCTGGCTGCCGCAGAACCTCCAGCTCGCCCCCGAGGCCACCGTCCGGGACGTGGTGCTCGGCACCGCCTGGCTCGGCGAGAGCATGGGCGCCGAGCACGAGTGGGCCGGCGACGCCGGGGTCAGGGCCATCCTCGACGGCCTCGGCATGCCCCACCTCGGTCTCGACCAGCCGGTCGGCCCGATGTCCGGTGGCGAGCGGCGGCGGGTGGCGCTGGCCGCGCTGCTGGTCCGCGAGTCCGACCTGCTGATCCTCGACGAGCCCACCAACCACCTCGACGTCGGCGGCGTCGACTGGCTGGCGAAGCACCTCGTCGGCCGCAGGGGCGCGCTCGTCGTGGTCACCCACGACCGGTGGTTCCTCGACGCCGTCTGCACCAACACCTGGGAGGTCGCCGACCAGACCGTCCGGGCGTACGAGGGCGGCTTCGCCGCCTGGACGCTGGCCCGGGTCGAGCGGGACCGGGTCGCCGCGGCCACCGAGGCCCGCCGGCAGAACCTGCTCCGCAAGGAGATCGCCTGGTTGCGGCGTGGCCCGCCCGCCCGGACCTCCAAGCCGCAGTTCCGCATCGACGCCGCGAACGCGCTGATCGCCGACGTGCCGCCGGCGCGCGACACCATGTCGCTGCAACGGCTCGCCACCGCCCGGCTCGGCAAGCAGGTGTACGACCTGGCGCAGGTCACCCTGCACGCCGGCCCGAAGGAGATCCTGCGCGACACCACCTGGCAGGTCGGCCCCGGCGACCGGATTGCCATCCTCGGCCGCAACGGGGCGGGCAAGACCACCCTGCTGCGGATGCTGGCCGGCCTCACCCGCCCCGACGGCGGGCGCTTCGCCACCGGCTCGACCGTCCGTCCGGCGTTCCTCTCGCAGGAGCTGGCCGAGCTGCCGGGGCACCTGCGGGTGCTCGAAGCGGTGGAGGAGGTGGCCCGGCGGGTGCAGCTCGGCGACCGGGAGGTCTCCGCGGCGCAACTCGCCGAGGTCTTCGGCTTCGACGACCGGCGGCTCTGGACACCGGTCAGCGACCTCTCCGGTGGCGAGCGCCGCCGGTTGCAGATGCTCCGGCTGCTCGCCGGGGAGCCGAACGTGCTCCTGTTCGACGAGCCCACCAACGACCTGGACACCGACACCCTCGCCGCGCTGGAGGACCTGCTCGACTCCTGGCCCGGCACCATCATCGTGGCCAGCCACGACCGGTATCTCATCGAGCGGGTCACCGAGGTCGCGTACGGGATGTTCGGTGACGGGCGGCTGGTGCACCTGCCCGGCGGCGTCGACGAGTACCTCGCCCGGGCCGCCGGGCAGGACGCTCCGGTCGTGCCGGCGGCGTCCTCCCCACGGACCGGCTCCGACACCTCCACCGCGACCGGCATGTCCGCGGCCGAGGCGCGGCAGGCCGCAAGGAACTGGCCCGGCTGGAACGGCAGGTCACGAAGCTGGAACAGAAGGAGGCGGCGCTGCTCGACCGGCTCGCCACGCACGCCACTGACTACGCCAAGGTCGCCGAACTCGACGCGCAGCTCAAGGAGTTGCGGGCGGAGCGGGAACGGACCGAGGAGTCCTGGCTGGCGCTGGCGGACGAGGTCCCCGCGAGCTGAGCCGTGGTGCGCGCGGCGCCGCGCGGGTGGCCCCCGTGTGCGGCGTCACACGTCGGCGTGCGGGACAATCATCTGCGACCCTCACCCGAACGGCGTTGGAGACTCAGACATGGCCCACACCCCCGTCAACCACCCCGCGCGGCCGGTCTACCGGGCGATCGGCGGGCTGACCGGTCTGTACCTCGTGGCCTTCGGCGCGATCGGCATCATCGCGAGCGCCGGCAACGAGGTCTTCGCCCAGGATGACACCCAGGTCCTCGGCCAGGGCACCAACCTCGGTTTCTCGGTGGTCAGCGTCCTGCTGGGGATCGTGGTGCTGGCCGGCACCGCGATCGGCCGCAACATCGACGTGATGATCAACCAGTGGCTGGCGTACGCCCTGATGGCGATCAGCCTGGCCGGCCTCGCCTTCATCCAGACCGAGGCCAACATCTTCAACTTCAGCATCTTTACCGTCATCGCGCTGATGGTGGCCGGCCTGGTCCTGCTGATGGTCGGCATGTACGGCAAGGTCGGCACGAACGAGGAGCAGGAGGCCTGGCAGAAGGCCCGGCTCGTGCTCTGAGGTCTCGGGTGGGTTGTCGCCGGGGCCGACCTGCTCCGGGCGGTCGGGTTCGAACCCTGCGCGCGGCCGGGCTCCGGCGACAACCGACGTGGTCCCGCTCCGACCCGGCCGTTGCGGCCCGGTGGGGCGGGACCTTCTTCGTTCCGCCCGTTGTCGGTGTGCCTTCGGACGGTTCGGCGGACAGGCCGGTCCTGTCGTAGGACAATCGGGGTGAATGTCCTACTCGGGGTGGAGGGGGGTCATGCCGCACTTTCCCGTGAACCATCCGGCGCGGCCCGTCTACCGGGTCCTGGCCGGGGTGGTGGGGCTCTACATCCTGCTCTTCGGGCTCTGGGGCGTGGTCCTGACGTGGGGCGACCCGCTCTTCGACCGGGGCGACAACTGGGCCCTCGGGCTCCGCACCAACCTGGCCTTCTCGCTGGCCTCCGTGGTCTTCGGCATCGTGCTCGTCTTCGGGGCCTCGCGGCGCGGCAACCTCGGGCACTACATGAACCTGACCGCCGGGATCGTCTTCCTGGTCACCAGCGTCCTCATGATGGCCGTGCTGCAGACCGAGGCCAACTTCCTCAACTTCTCGATGTCCACGGTCATCGTGTCGATGCTCTTCGGCCTCCTGCTGCTCGGCACCGGCCTGTACGACAAGGTCGGCAGCGACGAGCACGCCGAGGAGGAGCGCCGGCGCCGCCACCACCCGGTCTCGGAGGCGCACAGCCGGTGACCCCCGCCGGGTTCAGCGCCCCCGCACCGTGATCAGGCCCGGCTTCGCCTCCAGGTGCGACAGCCCGCTCCAGGCCAGGTTGACCAGGTGGGCCGCCACCGTCTCCTTGCGTGGCTTGCGCACCTCCAGCCACCAGCGACCGGTCAGGGCGACCATCCCGACCAACGCCTGCGAGTAGAGCTCGGCCAGCTTCGGGTCGTAGCCCCGGCTGGAGAACTCGGCGCCCAGGATGTGCTCCACCTGGTGCGCCACGTCGTTCATCACACTGCTGAAGTTGCCCGCCGCCGACAACACCGGCGACTCCCGTACCAGCACCCGGAAGCCGCTGGTCTCCTCCTCGATGTAGGTCAGCAGGGCCAGCGCCGCCTGCTCCAGCAGCTCGCGCGGATGGCCGGCGGTCAGGGCCGTGGTGATCCGCTCCAGCAGGGCGCGGACCTCCCGGTCCACCACCACCGCGTAGAGCCCCTCCTTGCCGCCGAAGTGCTCGTAGACCACCGGCTTGGAGACCTTCGCGCGGGGCCGCCACCTCCTCGATGGAGGTGGCGTCGAAGCCGCGCTCGGCGAAGATCTGCCGGGCGGTCGAGATCAACTGCTCCCGACGTTGCGCGGCCGACATGCGTACCCGTGCGGAGGGCTTGGGGGCCGCGGCGGGAACCGCCCGCCGCCGGCCGCCCGTGCCGTCGGTGCCAGGGACATTCGCCATGTTCTCGTCACTCCGCCGGCGCTCGGTGACGCCCGGTCGTCCGATGGGGCCGCCGCCGGGCCGGGGTCACGTCGAACCCTCGCCCGTCGTCGGTCGGGTGGCGCCGCCGCCCCCGGCCACCGTATCCGCGTCGGCCTTCGCCCCCGTGCCGCCGGACCGCCCGGCGCCGCACCCGCTTCGCTCGGTCACCCGGCCATCCTGCCAGGCGAGGGCGGCGGGCACCGCCCGCGTTACCGCTCGACGGCCGGCTCGACGAGCTTCGCGGCGATGCGTTCCGGCTTCGGCCACCGCACGTCCCAGGCCGCGCCGGCCTTCTCGAACAGCCAGATCACCCGGGCCGAGATGTCCACCTGCCCACGCAGCACGCCGTGCCGGGCGCTGGTCGGGTCGGCGTGGTGCAGGTTGTGCCAGCTCTCGCCGAACGACAGGATCGCCAGCGGCCAGAAGTTCGACGCCCGGTCGCCCTGGCGCATCGCGAACGGCCGCTCCCCGTAGACGTGGCAGACCGAGTTGATGGACCAGGTCACGTGGTGCAGGAGCGCGATGCGTACGAGGCCGGCCCAGAAGAGCGCGGAGAGCGCCCCCCGCCACGACGAGGTGAGCATGCCGCCCAGCAGCGCGGGACCGACCAACGAGACCACCACCAGCAGCGGGAACAGCCGGTCCACCCGGCTCATGTCCCGGTCGGCGAGCAGGTCCGGGGCGAACCGCTGCCGGTTGGACAGCTCCCGGCGAAAGAGCCAGCCGACGTGCGCGTGGAACAGGCCCTTCGTCAGGCCCCGGACGCTCTCCCCGAAGCGCCACGGGGAGTGCGGGTCACCCTCCAGGTCGGAGAAGGCGTGGTGGCGGCGGTGATCGGCCACCCACTGGATGATCTCGCCCTGCACCGCCAGCGAGCCGGACACCGCCAGCGCGACCCGCAGCCACCGCTTCGCCTTGAACGAGCCGTGCGTGAAGTACCGGTGGTAGCCCACCGTGATGCCCAGCCCGGAGAGCACGTACCAGAACCCCGCGACGGTCACGTCGGTCCAGCTCAACCAGCCGCCCCAGGCGACGGGCACGGCGGCGACGAGGGCCAGGAGGGGAATCACCACGAACGCCCAGAGGGCGATGAGGATGCCCCGTGACTGGGTGCCCTGGGTGAGTGGTCTGGGGCCGGCCGACGGATCGAGGGACGTGGCGGGCATGGCACCTCGCAGCGCTCGGAAAGATCACGAAGTTACGCCTACGTCACCGTAACTTAGGTTTCCGGGACGCGCAGGGGACAGTGCGCCAATCGCAGGAAACACCGTGCGGTCACGGTGCGACGTACCGGTGGGGCGGCTACCGTGGCTGCCTGGTGATCACTGTGCCGGGCAGCGCCTGCTCCGCCGGCGGATCGAAGGTATGATCGCCGAGCTGTTCCAGGCGGTCGGCGACGCCAGCCGAAGGCGCGCGACGCTTGACAGTTGATGGGGTGTGGGGTAACGGCAACCCACGGGCCTTTGGTGCCTTGAGCTCCTGGTTCGAATCCAGGCACCCCAGCTCACAGCGCATTCGTGTGGCCATGCCGAACGGCGGCTCGTCGTCTGGTTAGCATGGCCGCGAGACTGTCCGCTGTACCGACGGGAGCCCTTGTCGTGTCCCAGCCCCACCTCCGCACCGTTGTCGTGCTCGCCGCCGGTGAGGGCAAGCGGATGAAGTCGGCGCTGCCCAAGGTGCTGCACCCGCTGCTCGGCCGCACCCTCGTCGGCCACGTCCTCACCGCCGCCGCGCCGCTGGCCGCGGACCGCACGGTGGTCGTGGTGGGGCACGGCGCCGACCAGGTCCGCGCGCACCTCGCGGAGATCGCCCCCGAGGCCACCCCCGTGCTCCAGGCCGAGCAGCTCGGCACCGGGCACGCCGTGCGGATCGCCCTGGACGCCGTGCCGGACGCCACCGGCACCGTGATCGTCATCAACGGCGACGTCCCGCTGCTGCGCCCGGAGACGGTGGGCGCGCTGGTGCGGGCGCACGAGGGCGCGGGCGCGGCGGCGACCGTGCTCGCCGCCGAGGTGCCCGACCCGACGGGCCTGGGCCGGATCGTGCGCGACGCCGACGGGCGACTGGAGCAGATCGTCGAGGAGCGCGACGCTACCGCCGCACAGCGGGCGATCCGGGAGATCAACGCCGGCATCTACGCGTTCGACGTCGCCCGGCTGCGCGCCGCGCTCGGCAAGCTGTCCACCGACAACGACCAGGGCGAGGAGTACCTGACCGACGTCTTCGCACTGCTGGGTTCGGCCGGTGAGCCGGTGGCGGTGCACGTCGCGGCGGACCACGTGGAGACGCTGGGCTGCAACGACCGCGTCGAGCTGGCCGCGCTGCGCCGGCTGCTGCGCGACCGGGTCAACGAGGCGTGGATGCGCACCGGGGTCAGCCTGCTCGACCCCGACACGACCTGGATCGACGTGACGGTCGCGCTGGACCGGGACGCCGTGATCGACCAGAACACCCAGCTGCGCGGCGGGACGGTGGTCGGCACCGGCGCGGTGATCGGGCCGGACGTGACGCTGATCGACACCGTCGTCGGACCGGGCGCCACGGTGCTGCGCAGCCACGCCGTGGGCGCGGAGGTCGGCCCGGGCGCCAGCGTCGGGCCGTACGCGTACCTGCGCCCGGCCGCCCGGCTGGCCGAGCGGGCCAAGGTCGGCACGTTCGTCGAGGTGAAGAACTCGGAGGTGGGTGCGGGCGCGAAGGTGCCGCACCTGACGTACGTGGGTGACGCGACGATCGGCGCGAAGGCGAACATCGGCGCGGCGACGATCTTCGTGAACTACGACGGGGTCAACAAGCAAGCACCGCACCACGGTCGGCGAGGCCGCGTTCGTCGGCTGCGACAGCAGCCTCATCGCGCCCGTCGAGGTGGGTGCCGGGGCGTACGTGGCGGCGGGCAGCGCGATCACCCAGGACGTGCCGCCGGGTGCGCTCGGGGTGACCCGTGCGCCGCAGCGCAACGTGGACGGCTGGGTGGCCCGCAGGCGGGCCGGCACGGCATCCGCCGAGGCCGCGGCGCGGGCGGTCGCGGCGGTGAAGGGTGCGTCGGAGCCGGGGCCCGCGGCAACCGAAGGTGAGGCAATCCACGGGGACGCCGAGCCAGTCCGGTCGGCCTCCGGCACGGGGGATACTGCAACCGAATAGTCCCCGGCCCACCACCGCCGCCGGGCATCACCGACCAACGGGAGCAGACGGGCCCATGGGCAGCATCGTCGCCGAAAACCGCAAGAGCCTGATGCTTTTCTCCGGACGTGGTTTTCCGGAGTTGGCCAAGGAGATCGGTGAGGTGCTCGGCGTCGCGCCGACGCCGGCCGACGCGTACGAGTTCGCCAACGGTGAGATCTTCGTACGGTTCAAGGACTCGGTGCGTGGTTCGGACGCCTTCGTGGTGCAGTCCGTCACGCACGGGGTCAACACGTGGGTCATGGAGACCCTCATCATGATCGACGCGCTGAAGCGCGGTTCGGCCAAGCGGATCACCGTGGTCCTGCCGTTCTACCCGTACGCCCGGCAGGACAAGAAGCACCGGGGCCGGGAGCCGATCTCGGCCCGGCTGGTGGCGGACCTGCTCAAGACCGCCGGTGCCAACCGGATCCTCACGGTCGACCTGCACACCGCGCAGATCCAGGGCTTCTTCGACGGTCCCGTGGACCACCTGTTCGCGATGGACATCCTCGCCGAGTACGTCGAGCACAAGTACGCCGGCCGCCCGATGACAGTGGTCGCGCCGGACTCGGGCCGGGTGCGGGTGGCCGAGCGGTGGACCGACCGGCTGGGCGGCTGCCCGCTGGCCTTCATCCACAAGACCCGCGACCCGCTGAAGCCGAACCAGGTGGTGGCGAACCGGGTGGTCGGCGAGGTGGAGGGGCGGGTCTGCCTGATCGTCGACGACATGATCGACACGGGCGGCACGATCTGCGGGGCGGCGGACATCCTCCGCGAGGCCGGCGCGGCCGACGTGATCGTCGCCTCGACCCACGCGCTGCTCTCCGACCCCGCCACCGAGCGGTTGAAGAACGCCCCGATCAGCGAGGTCGTGGTGACCAACACGCTGCCCCTGCCGCCGGAGAAGCAGCTCGACAAGATCACCGTGCTGTCGATCGCGCCGCTGCTGGCGCGGGCGATCCGCGAGGTCTTCGACGACGGGTCGGTGACCACCCTCTTCGGTGGCCTGAGCTGACCGACCGACGCCGGGTCCGGGTCGGGGTCCGTCCCCGCCAGGACCCGGCGTCGGCCGTCGGGGGCGGCGGCGCCACCCGGCGGCGGCCCTGCTCAGCCGCTCCGAAACCGCCTGCGGGTGCGTGGGAACGGTGATATGGGTACTGCCGGAAACCACGGAATCAGCTCGGGTAGACTGGTGCGGTTGCCACGGCGAGGGTGCCCGGCGGGCCGCTGAGAAGCGCCGCACGGAGGCACCGTCATCGACGCGGTGCTCCGGGCAGTCGTTCTCGACGCATGAGCCCCAGCGAGCCCCTCGCCCAGCACCGTTAGACGACAAAGCCGCCGCAGCGAAAGCATCAGGAGTTTTCCCGTGTCCGAGGTAAAGATCAGCGCCGAGCCCCGTACCGAGTTCGGCAAGGGTGGTGCCCGTCGTACCCGCCGGGCCGGCATGGTGCCCGCCGTGCTGTACGGCCACGGCGAGAAGCCCAAGCACATCGCGCTGCCGGCCCGCGAGTTCGCGGCCGCGATCCGTAAGGGCGGCGCCAACCAGCTCTTCACGATCGACGTGAGCGACGGCACCCAGGTGCTGGCGCTGCCGAAGGCGATCCAGCGCGACCCGATCAGGGACTCCTTCGAGCACGTGGACCTGCTGCTGGTCCGCCGGGGCGAGAAGGTCACCGTGGAGGTCCCGGTCCAGCTCACCGGCGACGCCGCGCGCGACACCCTGATCGTGCACGACCACGACACGCTGACGGTGACCGCCGACGCCACCAAGGTGCCGGACCACCTGGAGGCCTCGATCGAGGGCATGGAGGCCGGCAGCCAGGTCACCGCCAGCGACGTGCAGTTGCCGGCCGGCGTCGAGCTGGCCGCGGACGCGGACCAGACGGTCGCCTCGGTGACCGCCGCGCCGACCGCCGAGCAGCTCGAGGCCACCCTCCCCGAGGTCGAGGAGACCGCCGCCGAGGCCGAGGCCGAGGTCGGCGACGAGACCGCCGAGGCGCCGGCCGCCGAGGGCGACGAGACCGCCGAGGCGAAGACCCAGGCCTGATCGGTTCGCATCGTTGCGACAGGCGTCCCCGCGCGGTCGGGGGCGCCTGTCGGCGTATCGGTGCCGGGGCCGGTGGGTGCCGGCGAGCAGCGGGAGGGGCGGGGCGTGACGGACGAGACGGGGCCGTGGCTGGTGGTCGGCCTGGGCAACCCGGGCCGGGAGTACGCGGGTAACCGGCACAACGTGGGCTTCCTGGTGGCCGACCTGCTGGCGGGCCGGCTCGGCGCGCGCTTCGGCCGGCACAAGCGGGCGGTGGCGGAGGTTGCCGAGGGGCGGCTCGGCTTCGGTGGACCGAAGCTGGTGCTGGTCAAGCCGCTGACGTACATGAACCTCTCCGGCGGTCCGGTGGCCGGCCTGGCCCAGTTCCACAAGGTGCCGCCCGGCCAGGTGATCGCGGTGCACGACGAGCTGGACATCGAGTACGGCCAGGTGCGGGTGAAGTGCGGCGGCGGCGAGGGCGGGCACAACGGCCTGCGGTCGATGTCGAAGTCGCTCGGCACGAAGGAGTACGTCCGGGTGCGGTTCGGCATCGGCCGGCCGCCGGGGCGGCAGGACCCGGCGGACTACGTACTGTCGGATTTCGGCGCGGCCGAGCGCAAGGAGCTGGAGTTCCTGGTGGATCGGGCCGCGGATGTGGTGGAGTCGGTGATCACCAGGGGCGTGGAGCCGACGCAGAACCTCTATCACGGGGTGTGAGCGGCGGGCCGTGCGCCGACGGCCGATACTCTTCGGCTCCCGGGCGCACCCGACGGTTCACGCGGATCGTCGGCGGCGTGCCGGGCGCGTAGCGAGGCGACGGGAGCGGAAGTTATGGGCAGTCCTCCGACGGACGACGGCGCTTTTGCCCGGTGGCTGGCGGCGCGGGCCGGTGTGGCGCTGGTCGGCCTGCGCGCCGAGATGGGTTTCGACGACGCGGGGGCGTTGCGGTCGGCGGGCGACAAGGTCTCCCATGACGTGCTCCGCACCGAGCTGGCGAGGTGGCGCCCGGGTGACGCGGTCCTCTCCGAGGAGGACGAGGGTTCGCGGCTGGCCTGGACGGCGGAGGTGAACGCCGGGGCGGTGTCCCGGCTGACCGCCGAGCGGGTGTGGATCATCGACCCGCTGGACGGCACCCGGGAGTTCGCCGAGGAGGGTCGTTCGGACTGGGCGGTGCACGTGGCGCTCTGGGCGCGTACCGCGTCGACGCCGCACGGCCTGGTCGCGGGCGCGGTCGGGCTGCCGGCGCAGAACCGGCTGCTGGGCACCGACTCGCCGCCGGCCCGTCCGCCGGTGGAGGCGGCCGGGGCCGGGGGAGCGGGCGATCCGCCTGGCGGCGAGCCGGAGCCGACCGCCGGTGTTCCTGACCGACCTGGCCGAGGACGTCGGCGCGCACCTGGTGCCGATGGGCTCGGCCGGTGCGAAGATCGCCGCGGTGGTCACCGGTGAGGTGGACGCCTACATCCACGCGGGCGGCCAGTACGAGTGGGACTCGGCGGCGCCGGTGGCGGTGGCGACGGCCACCGGGCTGCACGCCTCCCGGATCGACGGTTCCCCGCTGAGCTACAACGAGGCGGATCCGCGCCTACCCGATCTGCTGGTCTGCCGCAAGGATCTCGCCAGTCGGTTGCTGGCAGCGTTGCGGCGTCATTCCGGGTAGCCTGAGCGGCACTTCTTGGTATGTCCGACCGGAAAGGTCTGGAATTGCGATGAGCGGATTCGAGCGATGCGAGCCCGTGTCATGACCGCCCCCGCCGCCTACCGGGTGTCGCACCTCGACGCGCTGGAGGCCGAGAGCATCTTCGTGATGCGCGAGGTGGTCGCGGAGATGGAGCGGCCGGTGCTGCTCTTCTCCGGCGGCAAGGACTCGATCGTGATGCTCCGGCTGGCCCAGAAGGCGTTCGCCCCGGCCAACGTCCCGTTCCCGGTCATGCACGTGGACACCGGGCACAACTTCCCGGAGGTCCTGGAATACCGGGACCAGCGGGTCGCCGAGCTGGGGCTGCAACTGGTCGTGGCGAGCGTGCCGGAGGCGCTGGCCAGCGGGTTGGTACGCGAGCCGGGCGACGGGACACGCAACCGGATCCAGACGCCGGTGCTGCTGGACGCGGTGGAGAAGCACCGGTTCGACGCGCTCTTCGGCGGCGCCCGCCGCGACGAGGAGAAGGCCCGCGCCAAGGAGCGGATGTTCAGCTTCCGCGACGAGTTCGGCCAGTGGGACCCGAAGAACCAGCGTCCGGAGCTGTGGGCGCTCTACAACGGTCGCCACCACCCGGGCGAGTCGATCCGGGTCTTCCCGCTGTCCAACTGGACCGAGCTGGACGTGTGGCACTACATCGCCCGCGAACGCATCGCGCTGCCGTCGATCTACTACGCGCACGAGCGCGAGGTCGTCGAGCGCGACGGCATGCTCTACGCGGTCAACGAGTTCTTCCGGCCCCGCGCCGGCGAGGAACGCGTCAAGGCGCGGGTGCGCTACCGGACGGTGGGCGACGCGTCCTGCACGGCGGCGGTCCGTTCCGACGCCGACACGGTCGAGAAGGTCATCGAGGAGGTCGCCGCGACCCGGATCACCGAGCGCGGCGCGACCCGCGGCGATGACCGGGTCAGCGAGGCGCGATGGAGGACCGCAAGCGGGAGGGCTACTTCTGATGAGCACCACCACCACGAACACGACGCCGGGCCGGGCCGACGCCGAGGCCCGGCCGATGGACCTGCTGCGCTTCGCCACGGCCGGCAGCGTCGACGACGGCAAGTCGACCCTGATCGGCCGGCTGCTCTACGACACGAAGTCGCTCTTCACCGACCAGCTCGCCGCCGTCGAGGCGGTCAGTGCCGCGCGGGGCGACGAGTACACGAACCTGGCGCTGCTCACCGACGGCCTGCGCGCCGAGCGCGAGCAGGGCATCACCATCGACGTGGCTTACCGCTACTTCGCCACGCCCCGGCGCAAGTTCATCATCGCCGACACCCCCGGCCACCTGCAGTACACCCGCAACATGGTCACCGGGGCGTCGACGGCCGACCTGGCGCTGATCCTGGTGGACGCCCGTAAGGGCCTGGTCGAGCAGTCCCGCCGGCACGCGTTCCTCTGCTCGCTGCTGCGGGTGCCGCACCTGGTCCTCTGCGTCAACAAGATGGATCTGGTGGACTACTCGCAGGAGGTCTTCGAGCGGATCGCCGACGAGTTCACCGCGTTCGCGGCGAAGCTCGACGTGCCCGACCTGACGGTGGTGCCGGTCTCCGCGCTGCGCGGCGACAACATCGTCAGCCGCTCGGAGAGCATGCCCTGGTACGAGGGCCCGTCGCTGCTGCACCACCTGGAGCGGGTGCACATCGCCAGCGACCGCAACCTGGTCGACGTCCGGTTCCCGGTGCAGTACGTGATCCGCCCGCAGTCGACCACGGTCACCGACTACCGGGGCTACGCCGGTCAGGTCGCCTCCGGCGTGCTCAAGCCGGGCGACGAGGTGATGGTGCTGCCGTCCGGGTTCACCAGCCGGATCACCGCCGTGGAGACCGCCGACGGGCCGGTCACCGAGGCGTTCCCGCCGATGTCGGTGACCGTACGACTCGAAGACGAGATCGACATCTCGCGGGGCGACATGATCTGCCGCCCGAACAACTCCCCGGCGGTGTCCCAGGACATCGAGGCGATGGTGTGCTGGATGGACGAGACCCGACCGCTGCGGGTCGGCGGCCGGTACGCCATCAAGCACACCACCCGTTCCGCCCGGGCCATCGTGCGCGGGCTGCACTACCGGCTGGACATCAACTCGCTGCACCGCGACGAGGCGGCGGGCGAGCTGGGGCTCAACGAGATCGGCCGGGTGCGGCTGCGGACCACGGTGCCGCTGCTCGCCGACGAGTACCGCCGCAACCGCACCACCGGGGGCTTTGTGATCATCGACGAGGCCACCAACCGGACGGTCGGCGCGGGGATGATCGTCGAGGCGCAGTAACGCGCACCGGCGGTCGGGTGGTCGCGGCCTCTGCGTCCGGCTGGCGGCGCGAAAGTGCCCTTCGAGGGGCGTTTTCTGCCACGATCTTCTGTGTTCGGCCGGCCCGGCGGTGCACCGGGTCAATCGAGCCGGGTGGCCCCGGGGCCGGGCAGGACGGTGACGTGGCCGGGCGCGACGAAACCCCGCTCGGCGTACGCGGCCGTGACGGCGGCGGCGACCGCGTCGGCCCGCCGGGCCTCGACCAGGGCGAGGACGCAGCCGCCGAAGCCGCCGCCGGTCATCCGGGCGCCGAGCGCCCCGGCGGCCAGGGCCGCCTCGACGGCCGTGTCGACCTCCGGGACGGTGATCTCGAAGTCGTCGCGCATGGAGACGTGCGAGGCGGTCAGCACCGGGCCGATCTCGGGCGTCCGCCCGGCGCGCAGCAGCGCGACGGTGTCGAGCACCCGCTGGTTCTCCGTGACGACGTGCCGCACCCGGCGGCGGGTCTCGTCGTCGTCGAGCCGGGCCAGGGCGTCGGCCAGCCCGTCGACCGGGATGTCCCGCAGCGCCGCGACGCCGAGCAGCCGGGCCGCCCGTTCGCAGGCCGCGCGCCGGGCCGCGTACTCGCCGTCGGCGTGCCGGTGCGGGGCCCGGCTGTCGACGACCAGCACGGCGAGGCCGGCGGCGGCCAGGTCGAACGGCACCTGCTCGACGGACTCGTCGCGGCAGTCCAGGAAGAGCGCGTGCCCGGCGCGGCAGCGGATCACCGCCGACTGGTCCATGATCCCGGTCGGCGCGCCCACGTAGTCGTTCTCCGCGCGCTGGGCCAGCCGGGGCCACCGCTCGGCGGGCAGGTCCAGCCCGCCCAGGTCGACCAGGGCGGCCAGCACGGCGGCCTCCAGCGCGGCCGACGAGGACAGGCCCGCACCCAGCGGCACGTCGGAGGCGATCGCCAGCCGCGCGCCGGGCACCGCGTGCCCGGCCTCGCGCAGCGCCCAGACGACCCCGGCCACGTACGCGCCCCAGCCGGTGACCCCGCCGGGGGCGGCCACCTCGTCGGCGCCGAAGGCGACCGTCTCGCCGGTGAGCTCGGAGCAGACCGTCCAGGCGTCGCCGGGCTGCGGGGCGGCTGCCACCACCGTGCGCAGCGGCAGGGCGAAGGGAAGCACGAAACCGTCGTTGTAGTCGGTGTGCTCGCCGATCAGGTTCGCCCGGCCGGGAGCCGCCCAGCGGCCGGCGGGCGGCTGCCCGTACGCCTGGCGGAAGCCGGCGGTGGCGCGGGCCGCGACGTCCTCGGTCACCGCGGCCCCGCGACGTGGGTGCGGTAGAAGGCCCAGGCGTCGGCGACGATGTCGGGCAGGGTCGGCTTCCGCGGCACCCAGCCCAACTCGTCGCGGGCCAGCGCCGACGACGCGACCAGCTCGGCGGGATCGCCCTCGCGCCGCGGCGCCACCTCGACCGGCACCCGGTGCCCGGTGACCTCGCGGACCACGTCGACCACCTGCCGGTTGCTGAAGCCGTTGCCGTTGCCCAGGTTGTAGATCCGGTGCTGGCCGGCGGTCGCGGCGTCGAGCGCCAGCAGGTGGGCGCGGGCCAGGTCGGCGACGTGGATGTAGTCGCGTACGCAGGTGCCGTCGACGGTCGGGTAGTCGTCGCCGAAGAGCTGGAGCTTCTCCCGCCGGCCGGCGGCGACCTCCAGCGCGATCGGGATCAGGTGGGTCTCGGGGTCGTGCCGCTCGCCGAGCGCGACGTCGCCGTCGAGGTACGCGCCGGCCACGTTGAAGTAGCGCAGCGAGACGGCGGCCAGACCGTGCGCGACCGCCTCCGAGGTGAGGACCATGTCGACGGCGAGCTTGCTGGCGCCGTACGTGTTGGTGGGGGCCTTCGCCGCGGTCTCCGGGATCGGCAGCTCGGTGGGGTTGCCGTAGACCGCGGCGGTGGAGGAGAAGACCAGGCGGGGCACCCCGGCGGCCCGGACCGCGTCGATCAGGGCGATCGAGCCGATCGTGTTGTTGTGCCAGTAGAGCTCGGGCCTGATCATCGACTCGCCGGCGGCGATCAGCGCGGCGAAGTGCAGCACCCCGTCGAAGCCCGCGCCCGGGGTGAGCACCCGCGCGACGTCGTGGAGGGGCGCGTCGACGTACGCCGCGTCGGGGGCGAGCGCCTCCCGGTGGCCGGTGCGCAGGTCGTCGAGCACCACGACCTCGTGGCCGGCGTCGAGCAGCATCCGGGTCACCACGCTGCCGATGAAGCCGGCGCCGCCGGTGACTAGCAGTTTCACGTCGGTCTCCTCCCGCCGGGCCGCCCGGTCGCGGCCCGTCTCGTGATCACCCTACGGCCGGTCGTCCGGTGGCCGCCGACCGTCGGCCACCTTGCGTCGCGCGTGCCGCCACAACTTCGCACGGAGTGGAACAAAGGCAGCCGGCCGGCCCGGTGCTGTCTACCATCACTGTCATGCGGGAAGCGGGTGGTCCCGGGCCGCGGCGACGCGCCCCGAGCCGGCCACGCCACGAGCCGGGGCCGTTGCCCCGGGCCGTCGCCCGGCTGGTGGTCCGCGCCGCCGACGGCGCCACCCGGGCGGTGACGGCCCTGCTCGGCGCCAGCCCGGCCGCCGGCCGCGAACAAATCAGCGAGGCGGAGCTGCGTGACCTGGTCGCCGCCAACACCCGGCTCGACCCGGTCGAGCGGCGGATCATCGACGAGGTGCTGGTGGCGGGCGCGAGCCTGGTCCGCGAGGTGATGATGCCGCGCACCGAGGTCGTCTTCCTCTCCACCCGGCTCCCCCTCGCCGAGGCGGCGCGGATGGTCCGGGCCGAGACGCACACCCGTTACCCGGTGATCGACGGCACCCACGACGACGTGGTCGGCTTCGTGCACCTGCGCGACGTGCTGCTCCGCCCCGACCTCGACCCCTGCACCACGGTCGGCGAACTGACCCGTGAGGTGAAGCGGCTCCCTGGCAGCAAACGGGTGCTCGCCGCGCTCAGCGAGATGCGCCGGGAACGCCACCACCTCGCCGTGGTCGTCGACGAGTACGGCGGCACCGCCGGCATCGTCACCCTGGAGGACCTGATCGAGGAGCTGATCGGGGAGATCCACGACGAGTACGACACCGCCCCCGACCCGGTGCACGCGGGCCTGCCCGCCGTGGTGGACGGCCGGCTCAACCTCGCCGACTTCGCCGAGTACACCGGAGTGCACCTGCCGCCGGGCCCGTACGAGACGGTCGGCGGTTTCGTGATGGCGGCGCTGGGCCGCCTCCCGGTCGCCGGCGACGAGGTGCCGGTGACCGCCGGCCCGGCCGGCGACGGCGGCGCGGAACCCGGCGACCCGCCCGGCGGCTGGCTGCTGCGGGTGCTCACGCTCGAGGGGCGCCGGGTGGCCCGGCTCACGGTCTCCGCCGGGCGCGTGCCGGAACCGCGACGCGAGGCAGCCGCCCCGACACCGGTGGGGCGGAGCCGACCCGCCGGCCCGTCATGACGCGCGCCCGGTCTTGCTGACAGAATTGCCGGCATGTCCGACGTTCCCGCCCGCCCCCGCGTCTTCTCCGGCATCCAGCCGACGGCCGACTCGTTCCACCTCGGCAACTACCTGGGCGCCGTGCGGCACTGGGTGGCGTTGCAGGACACCCACGAGGCCTACTACTGCGTGGTCGACCTGCACGCGATCACGGCGGGGCACGACCCGAAGACGCTGGCCCAGCGGTCCCGGATGGCCGCGGCGCAGCTCTTCGCCGTGGGCCTCGACCAGGAGCGCAGCACGCTCTTCGTGCAGTCGCAGGTGCCCGAGCACGCGCAGCTCGCCTGGGTGTTGGGCTGCATCACCGGGTTCGGCGAGGCGAGCCGGATGACGCAGTTCAAGGACAAGTCGCAGAAGCAGGGTGGCGACCGGGCCAGTGTCGGCCTGTTCACCTACCCGGTCCTGCAGGCCGCCGACATCCTGCTCTACCAGGCGAACGCCGTGCCGGTGGGCGAGGACCAGCGCCAGCACCTGGAGCTGTCGCGCGACCTGGCCCAGCGGTTCAACTCGCTGTTCGGGCAGACCCTCACGGTGCCCGCCGCGCACATCGTCAAGGACACCGCGAAGATCACGGACCTGCAGGACCCGACGGCGAAGATGTCGAAGTCGTCCTCGTCGCCGGCCGGCATCGTCAACCTGCTGGACGACCCGGCCCGCTCGGCCAAGAAGATCCGCTCCGCGGTCACCGACACCGGGCGGGAGATCGTCTTCGACGCCCAGGCCAAGCCCGGCATCTCCAACCTGCTGACGATCTACTCGGCCCTGAGCGGGCGGGGCATCGACGACCTGGTCGCTGCGTACGCCGGCAAGGGCTACGGCGACCTCAAGAAGGACCTCGCGGAGGTGGTGCGGGAGTTCGTCGGCCCGATCCAGGAGCGCACCCGGACCTACCTCGACGACCCGGCGCAGCTCGACAAGCTGCTCGCCACCGGTGCGGAGAAGGCCCGGGTGCTCGCCGGCGCGACGCTGCGCAGCGTGTACGAGCGGGTGGGCTTCTTCCCGCCGGTGCGCGGCGAGTAGCGCCCCGGCGCGGCGGGTGAGGGTGGACGGGTTGGCGGCCGGAGGGATGGCGCACAGCGTGGATCGCAGGGACGGGGCGCCGGACGCCGGTGAGACCATCGAGATCGGCATCGCGGTCGACATCCCGGAGCCGTGGGGCGGCATGCTCACCCGGCGCCGCGTCGAGGCCGGCGACCCGCGGGTCGTGCCCGCGCACGTGACCCTGCTCGGGCCGACCGAGATCCCGATGGCGACGCTGCCCTCGGTGGAGCGGCATCTCGGCGAGGTCGCCGCCGCCCACCTGCCGTTCACCCTGCACCTGCGGGGCACCGGCACGTTCCGGCCGGTGACCCAGGTCGTCTTCGTGGCGGTGGCGGCCGGGATCAGCGAGTGCGAGCTGCTCGCCGCCGCGATCAGGGCCGCCCCCGAGCTGCACCGGGAGACCCGCTTCCCCTACCACCCGCACGTCACGGTGGCGCAGGAGGTCGCGCCGGAGGCGCTGGACCGGGCGTACGAGGACCTGGCCGACTTCTCCGCCATGTTCGAGGTCGAGGCGTTCACCCTCTTCTCGCACAGCGGGCAGACCCGGTGGCAGCCGCGCCGGGACTTCCAGCTCGGCGGCTGAGCGATCACCCGGTCGCGCCACGGCCGTCTGGTGGCGGCCCGGTGGCCGAGGCCCGCCCGGGGTGGGCTGCCGCCCGACCGCCCCACGGGGGCCGAAGATCGGCGAGGATGACGGCGTGAACGTGCTGGGGCGCATCGAGGCGGGCATCGACCGTGGGATCAGCGCCGCGCGCCGCCGTTGGGGCGCCGCCGACCACCTGTGGCGGGCCGGCGTGCGCTACAACGACGTGCTGGCCGGGCGGCTGGCCGCCGCCATCGCCTACTACGGGTTCTTCGCGGTCTTCGCGCTGGCACTGGTCGGATACTCGATCTTCGGGGCGATCCTGGAGGGCAACGACGAGGTCAGCGCCGCCGCGGCCGGGTTCCTCCGGGAGAACCTGCCGTTCATCGATCCGGTGCAGATCGCCGAGAGCAGCGGCACGGTCGGGGTGGTCGGCCTGATCATCCTGGTCTTCACCGGGATCGGCTGGGTGGAGGCGATCCGGTCGTCCCAGCGGCTCGTCCACGGGCTCAACCAGCAGCCCGGCAACCTGGTCGTCCGCCGCCTGGTCGACCTCGGTGTGCTGGTGGTCATCTTCGTGCTGCTCGGCGTCTCGGTGGCGGCGGTGGACGCCCTGGAGTCGCTGCTGCGCTTCCTGCTGCGCAGCACCGGTTCGGTCGGCCTGACCACGGTCAGCGCCGTGCTCAGCGTCGTGGTCAACGCGGTGCTGGCGACCCTGCTGCTGGTGGCGGTGCCGAGGCTGCGGATGAGCCGGTCCCGGCTGCGCCCGGTGGTGCTGCTGGTGGCGGTCGGCATCACGCTGCTGAACACCGTGGGGCGCTACTACGTGGTGCGCACCGAGCGGAACCCGGCGTACACGGTGGTGGCGGGCGCGGTGGGGCTGCTGCTCTACCTCTACCTGCTCAACCAGTTGGTGCTCTTCGGTGCGGCGCTGGCCGCGACCAGCCCGCGCGGCCGGGTGGTGGACCTGGCGGAGTCCCCGGCCCCGGCGGACCTGGACGCGGACACGGATCCCGGCACCCCGGGCGGGGCCGGATGAGTCAGGCAGCGGGCGTGCGGCTCTCGATCGACCAGGGCTCGGCGGTGCCGCCGTACGAGCAGGTGCGCGGGCAGCTCGCGGAGCAGATCGGGACGGGGCGGCTGGCGGTCGGCACCCGGCTGCCCACCGTCCGACGGTTCGCGGCCGACCTGGGGCTGGCGGTCAACACGGTGGCCCGGGCCTACCGGGAGTTGGAGGCGGCCGGTCTGCTGGAGACCCGGGGCCGGCACGGCACCTTCGTCGCCCCCGGGCGCGACGACGCGGCCGACAGGTTGCAGCGGGCGGCGGCCGACTACGCCGCCGAGGCCGCCCGGTTGGGCGTGCCGCTGGCGACGGCGCTGGCCCTGGTCCGCGCGGCGCTGGACGCGACGACGCCGGATTAGGTGAATGTCGCCCGCGTTCGCGGTGCGACGGACGATGATGAGCGCGTGGGCGCACTCGTGACGCTGGACCTGCCGGACGGCTCGCCGATGTTGGGCCTGCCGTGGATCATCACCTTCGGCCCGCTCGGCGACGCCGACGAGTGGGAGCCGGTGGTCTGCGGCCCCTACGAGCGACCGCACGCGCTCGCGCTCGCCGAGGCGATCGTCGCGGAGGAACAGCTGATGGCGGTGGTCGAGCCGCTGCTGCCGGCGGTGTCGGCGGAGGAGATCCGGGGCGAGATCGCCGCCGCGCAGATCGCCGCCGAGGACGAGACGACGCGGGTCGAGGGGGCCGACCTCTACGGTGACTTCGAGGACACCATCGACGAGGAGCTGGAGGCCGCCGCGGCGGCCGACGACGCCGAGCCGCTGGCCCCGCCCAGCGAGGCCGAGCTGCGGGCCGGCTTCGGGCGCATCGCCGCGAAGCTCACCGGTGGCGGCTGAGCCCGTCCGGGTGGGGCCTGGCCACGCGGCCCATGAGTCAGATGCGGCCCGTGCGGCCCGGACGGTCAGGGGCGGTGCGGCGACAGGTGCAGCACGCAGAACTCGTTGCCCTCGGGGTCGGCCAGCACCGTGAGGCCCTCGTCGCCGCGCTGCCCCACGTCGGCGGGCCGGGCGCCGAGCCCGATCAACCGATGCACCTCGTCCGCCGGGTCGCCGTCGGCCACCACGTCCAGGTGCAGCCGGTTCTTTCCGTGCTTCGGCGTGCGGGAGCCCTGCAACCAGACGGTGGGGGCCCCGGCCCGGTCGTGCGGGGGGCGGAGCTTCGCGCTGCCGTCGCCACCGGCGTCGACGGTGTAGCCGAGCGCCGCCGCCCAGAAGCCGGCCATCAGGTCGAGATCGGCCACGTCGAGGGTGTACTGCGCGACACGAACCACCATGGGCCCGTCGTACCCGCACGGGTGGCGGGCGACACCTGCCCGATGGACGCCGGCGCCACCGGAGCGGACTCCGGGTGGCGCCGGCGCCACCTCACCCCCCACCACAAGGGGTCGGTAGCCCAGTCGCCCGTCGGCGCGGGGCACAACGGACGACCAGGTCGATGACGGGTTACCCGCTCAGCGCCGTTCGAACCAGGCAGCCGCGTCGACTCCGAGCAGGTGGCCGGAGCCCTGCCCGGTGAGCGGCTCGCTGGCGGCGATCGGGGTGCCGTACCCGTCGATCAGGGCCGGCGCACCGCTGATGTTGACCACGCAGGTCAGCACGGTGTCGCCGGCGGTGCGGCTGAAGGCGAGCAGGCCCGGCCCGGCCTCCAGCCAGGTGACCGCGCCCGCGTCGGCGGCCAGCGCCGGGTGCTCCCGGCGGATCCGCAGCGCGGTGCGGTAGTGCTCCAGCGTGGAGCCGGGGTCGCCGGTCTGGGCGGCGACCGAGAGGCCGCGCCAGGTGGCCGGGGCCGGCAGCCAGCTCAGCTCGCTGCCGGTCGGCCCGAAGCCGTACGGGGCCAGCTCGCCGCTCCACGGGATCGGCACCCGGCAACCGTCCCGGCTCTCGCCGGTACGCAGGAACGCGGGGTCCTGGCGCAGTTCGTCGGGCAGGTCCAGCACCTCCGGCAGGCCCAGTTCCTCGCCCTGGTAGAGGTAGACGCAGCCGGGCAGGGCGAGCATCAGCAGGGTGGCCGCCCGGGCCCGGCGCAGCCCCTCGGCGCCGTCGCCGTAGCGGGTGACGTGTCGCTGCTTGTCGTGGTTGGAGAGCACCCAGGTGGTGGGGGCGCCCACGATTGTCGACTCGGCGAGCGCGGTGTCGATGACCTTGCGGAAGGAGTCAGCCGACCAGGTGGCGTCGAGGAAGTCGAAGCTGAACGCCTGGTGCAGCTCGTCCGGGCCGATGTAGCGGGCGAGGCGTTGCGGGGTCTCGGCCCACGCCTCGGCGACCGCCATCCGGCCGCCGGGGTAGCTGTCCAGGATCGGCCGCCAGGCGCGGTAGATGTCGTGCACCTCGTCCTGGTCGAAGTAGGGCAGCCGGCCCTTGCCGAGCATCTCCGACTGGCGCTGGCCGGTGGTCATGGTGCTGAACCCGACGTCCGGGAACCCTTCGGCCTTGATCATGCCGTGCGCCACGTCGATGCGGAAGCCGTCCACGCCCCGGTCGAGCCAGAAGCGCAGCACGCCCTCGAACTCGGCGCGCACCTCCCGGTGGCGCCAGTTCAGGTCCGGCTGGGCCGGGTCGAACAGGTGCAGATACCACTGGCCGTCGTCGATCCGCGTCCAGGCGGGGCCGCCGAAGATGCTCTCCCAGTCGTTCGGGGGCTCCTCGCCCTGCTCGCCGCGGCCCTCGGCGAAGAGGTAGCGCTCGCGCTCGGCGGAGCCGGGCCCGGCGGCCAGCGCGGCCCGGAACCACGGGTGCCGGTCGGAGGTGTGGTTCGGCACCAGGTCGACGATGATCCGCAGGCCGAAGGCGTGGGCGTCGGTGATCATCGCGTCGAAGTCGGCGAGGGTGCCGAACATCCGGTCGACGTCGCGGTAGTCGGCGACGTCGTACCCGCCGTCGACCATCGGTGAGGTGTAGAAGGGGGTCAGCCAGAGCGCGTCCACCCCGAGGTCACGCAGGTACGGCAGGCGCTCACGGATGCCCTGGAGGTCACCGACCCCGTCGCCGTTGGAGTCGGCGAAGCTGCGTACGTAGACCTGGTAGACGACTGCGGAGCGCCACCAGTCGTCGGTGCCCGGCGGCGTGGGGTTGCTGGCGGTCATCGGAGGCGTTTCCCCGTTCTGTGGCGCGCGACGGCGGCACCCGCTGCGGGGCGAGTGCGGTATCTGAGCAGAATGCCGCCCTCGCGCTGCAAGAGTCAAGCATTCCTTGCGCAAGGAATGACATCGATCACGCACGGGCGTCGGCGATCTCGCGCCTCTGACCTGAGCGGCGGGGGTATGTGTCGAGGTGGCGTTGGAGCTGTCGGGCGTGATGACCCGGCCGCCGGCCGCGCCGCCGGGCAGCGTGCCCAGGTGAGGGAACGGCTCTGCTCCAGTGCGGTCCACCGGCCCCACGCCTGCGTTACCCCGCCCTCGCCGCGCCACCTCTACACCTCCCGCAGCTTCCCCGGCCCCCGGCCCCCGGCCCCCGGCCCCCGGCCCCCGGCCCCCGGCCTCGGCCCTCAACCCCCGGCCCCCGGCCCTCAACCCCCGGTTCTCGGTCCCTGGTCCCTGGTCCCTGGGGGCTTCCGCTGGCGTCACGATTCGTCACTAAGGGTGGCTGCCTCTGGCCTGCCAGGGCTGGTCCTCCGTGCCTTTGCTCTGCACCCATGGACGCACCGGACACGTTGCGTGAGCGGGGTGCTGTGCTGGTGAGGCGCAAATCAGCAGTTCAGGGCTGTGGTGCGGTGAGGGCTGCAGAGCAAAGGGCCGGCGGGTAGCGTGCGGTGCCCCCGAGCGCAGTGACTCTGCGTGACAGGGGGGAGGGTTGCTCAGAGTAGTAAAGGCCTGTCAATCCGGATCGCCGGCCCGAAGCCCGCTGACCGGCCGAGGCCCCTGAACCCCGGCCCCCTGGGCCCTGGCCCAGAGCCGAGGGCAGCGAGTCGCCTGCCGTCCAGGCTGGGTGTAACGCGGCGTGCGGGATGGCGCAGGATCGGGCGTGCCCGGCGGGGCGTGCCCGGCTGGGCGGGTCAGGCGAGGCGGGTCAGGCGGGGCGGGTCAGGCCGGGACGGCCATGGTGGCGGGGGGCGCGGGGCGTTGCCGGGTGGGGGTCTCCCGGGTGGGGCGGGTGGGGGTCTCCGGGGTGGGGCGGGTGGGGGCGACCGCGGAGGAGCCGCGCACCACCAGTTCCGGCCGGAACACGTACTCCGAGTGCGGGGCGGCATGCCCGTTAATCTCGTCGACCAGGGCCCGGACGGCGGCGACCGCCATCGCGGCCACCGGCTGCCGCAGGGTGGTCAGCGGCGGGTCGGTGAAGGCCATCAGCGGGGAGTCGTCGTAGCCGACCACCGAGACCTGCCCCGGGACGGACAGGCCGCGCTGCCGGGCCGCCCGGATCGCGCCGAGCGCCATCAGGTCGGAGCCGCAGACGACGCCGGTGACGCCGCGCTCCAGCAACCGGGCGGCGGCGGCCTCGCCGCCCTCCACGCCGAACAGGGAGAGCTCGGCCAGGTCGTCGAGGCCGGCCTCGTCGACGCCGACGAGGCGACCCATCGCGGCGCGGAAGCCGGCCACCCGGCGCTGCACCGGTACGAACCGGTCCGGGCCGGTGATCAGGCCGATGCGACGGTGTCCGAGCGCGACCAGGTGGGCCACGGCCAGCTCGGTGGCCTCGCCGTCGTCGCAGGAGACGAAGGGCGCCTGGATACCGGGCGCGTACCCGTTGATCATCACGACCGGCAGCGGGCGGGCGAGCAGGGCCCGGTAGCGGTCGTGGTTGGCGGCGGTGTCGGCGTGCAGGCCGGAGACGAAGACGATGCCGGAGACCTGCCGGTCCAGCAGCATCTCGACGTACTCGTCCTCGGTGACGCCGCCGGCGGTCTGGGTGCACAGCACGGGGGTGAATCCGCTCTGCGCCAGTGTCGACTCGATCACCTGGGCGAAGGCGGGGAAGATCGGGTTGTCGAGCTCGGGGACCACCAGACCCACCAGGCCGGCGCTGCGTTTGCGCAGGCGGGCCGGGCGCTCGTAGCCGAGCACGTCGAGGGCGGTCAGCACCGCCTGCCGGGTCTCGGGGGCCACTCCCGGGCGGTCGTTGAGCACCCGCGACACCGTGGCCTCGCTGACTTCGGCCTGCTGGGCGATGTCGGACAGTCGAGCGCGCATGGGCGCACTTTAGCCCACCGGCAAGTTCTTGCGTACACTATTGCAAGCCCTTCCATCCTCTGCAACCTCTTGCTAACGTCCCCGCAACACGCGAGAGCAGCGGCGCAGCACGCCGGGCGCCGGTTCGCAAGAATTTCAGAGGTTCCCACTGGCGGGCCGCCTTCCCCCGCGGGCCGCCATGACGACAGGAGTACCGATGCGCATCCGTACCGCGGGTGTGGTCGCCGTCCTCGGCCTGGCGCTCGCCGCCTCCGGTTGTGGCAGCGACAGCAACGACGAGCCGGCCGCCAAGGAATCCACCGGAGCCGCCACCGGCGGCAAGCTGGTGATCTGGGCCGACGACAAGCGCACCGCCGCCCTCAAGCCGTTCGCCGAGAAGTTCGGCCAGGAGAACGGCGTCACCGTCGAGGTCCAGGCCGTCTCCAAGGACCTCCAGACCAACTTCGTGACCGCCTCGCAGCAGGGCAGCGGCCCGGACATCGTGGTCGGCGCGCACGACTGGATCGGCAACCTCGTCCAGAACGGCGCCATCGACCCGGTCCAGCTCGCGGCCGAGCAGAAGAGCGGCTTCAACGAGACCGCCGTCAAGGCCGTCACCTTCAACGGCCAGCTCTACGGCGTTCCCTACGCCATGGAGAACCTGGCGCTGATCCGCAACACCGAGCTGGCACCCCAGGCGCCGAAGACGATCGAGGAACTGGTCGCCACCGGCAAGAAGCTCAAGGCCGAGAAGAAGGCCAGCGAGATCCTCTGCCTCCAGTCGGGTCAGAACGGCGACGCGTACCACATCTACCCGTTCTACAGCTCGGCCGGCGGCTACCTCTTCGGCACCGCCCCCAACGGCGACTACGACCCGAAGGACCTGGGCGTGGGCAAGCCGGAGTCGATCGAGGCGTTCAAGAAGATCGGCAAGCTCGGTGAGAAGGGCGACGGCGCGCTGAAGCGTTCCATCACCCCCGAGAACTCGATCGCCACCTTCACCAGCAAGAAGTGCGCGTTCCTGGTCTCCGGCCCGTGGGCCGTCGCGGACGCCAAGAAGGCCAACATCTCCTACGACATCTCCCCGGTCCCCGGCTTCGCCGGTGGCAAGGAGGCCCAGCCGTTCGTGGGCGTCCAGGCGTTCTACGTGGCGTCGAAGGGCCAGAACAAGGCCCTGGCCCAGGAGTTCGTGGCCAACCACGTCACCACCCCCGAGCTGGCCGTGGCGCTCTACAACGCCGAGGCCCGCCCGCCGGCGCTGACCGCAGCCCTCGACCAGGTCAAGGGCGGTGACCCGGACCTGGCGAAGTTCCAGGAGGCCGGCAAGAACGGCCAGGTGCTCCCGGCGATCCCCGCCATGGCCGCCATCTGGGACCCGTTCGGTAAGGCCGAGGCCGCCGTCATCGGCGGTGCCGACCCGACCACGACGATCACCGCGGCCGGCAAGACCATCTCCGGCCAGATCAAGTAATGAGTACGCCGCTGTCCGGCCCGGGTCCTGTCACACAGGACCCGGGCCGGGAGCCCACCGGGCTCCCGGGCAAGTCCCGCGCCGCGCGGCACCACGCGCTGACCAGCGTGAGCGGTCTGCTCGTCAAGGTGATCCTGCTCGGCCTCACCGCCGCGATCGCGATCTGGGCGGCGTTCCCGCTCGTCGAGGCGCAGATGTGGCTCGGGCTGGCGATCCTGGCCGCCACCACCGCCGGCTTGTTCTACCTCTACCTGACCCGCCGGCACATCCCGGCGAAGTACCTGGTCCCGGGCACGCTCTTCCTGATCGCCTTCCAGGTGGTCCCGGTGCTCTACACGGCGAGCACCGCCTTCACGAACTTCGGCGACGGCCACCGCGGCTCCAAGGACGACGCGGTCGTCGCCATCCAGACCGGCTCGGTCAAGCAGGTGCCCGGCTCCGCCGAGTACGCCCTGTCGGTCGCGACCGAGGGCGACCCGGCCACCGGCCCGCTCGTCTTCCTGGTCAGCGACCCGGCCACCGGCGTGGTCTCGGCCGGCGACACCGGAGGGCTGCGCCAGCTCGACCCCGCCGACGTCACAGTGGCCCCGGGCGGCAAGGTCACCGCCGCCGACGGCTACACCATCCTCAACTTCGGCCAGGCCAGCTCCCGCAGCCAGGACATCACCGGCCTGGTGGTGCCGACGTCCGACGGCGCGCTGCGCTCCGCCGGCCTGTCCCGCGCCTACGAGGGCAAGGCGATCCGGGCGTACGACGCCGGCTGCGACTGCGTCCGGGACACCGAGACCGGCAGGACCTGGACGGCCGACGAGGAGATCGGCGCCTTCGTCGCCCCCGACGGCGAACAACTGGCCCAGGGCTGGCAGGTCAACGTCGGGCTGAAGAACTTCGCCCGGGTGCTCACCGACCCGGCCATCTCCGGGCCCTTCTTCGGCACGCTGCTGTGGAACTTCGCCTTCGCCATCGGCTCCACCGGCGGCACGTTCCTGCTGGGCATGTTGATCGCCCTGGCGCTGCACTCGCCCCGGATGCGGGGCACCAACCTCTACCGGATCCTGTTGATCCTGCCGTACGCCATGCCGTCCTTCGCGATGCTGCTGATCTGGCGGGACATGTTCAACACCGACTTCGGGCTGATCAACAACCTGTTCGGGCTCGGGGTGGACTGGTTCGGCCAGGAGTGGTCGGCCCGGGTGGCGGTGATCCTGGTGCAGCTCTGGCTCGGGTACCCGTACATGTTCCTGGTGGCCACGGGCGCGCTCCAGGCCATTCCCAAGGAACTGACCGAGGCGACCTCGGTCGACGGCGCGTCACCGTGGCAGTCGTTCCGCTCGGTCACCCTGCCGCTGCTGCTGGTCGCGCTCTCCCCGCTGCTGATCTCGTCGTTCGCGTTCAACTTCAACAACATCAACGCGATCTGGATGACCTCCGAGGGCGGGCCGTTCGAGCCGGACAACCCGCGCAGCGGCGCCACCGACCTGCTGATCACGTACACGTACCGGCTGGCCTTCGGCGCACAGGGCGCCGAGTACGGCCTGGCGGCCACCGTCTCGGTCTTCATCTTCGCGATCGTGGCGGTCGTGTCCGCGGTCAGCTTCGCGCGTACCCGCAGACAGGAGGAGGTGTACTCGTGAGCACCCGCACCGACGCGCCCGACGCCGCCCGCACACCGACGGGCCGGCGCAGGGGCCGCTGGTTGAGGCAGGTCGGCTGGCGGCACCTGGTCGGGGTGCTGGCCGTGGCGTTCAGCCTCTTCCCGATCCTGTTCGTCGTCTCGGCGGCGTTCAACCCGCTGGGCACCCTCTCCTCGACGGAGTTGGTGCCGACCGGGGCGTCGCTCGACAACTTCGCCAACCTGTTCTCCGAGACGGCGTTCGGGCACTGGTTCCTGAACTCGCTGCTGCTCGCCGGGGTGGCGACGTTCGCGTCGATCTTCCTCTCGGCGCTGGCGGCGTACGCCTTCTCCCGGATGCGGTTCGCCGGGCGGCGGGTCGGCCTGCTCTCGCTGCTGCTGATCCAGATGTTCCCGCAGTTCCTCGCGATCGTGGCGATCTTCCTGATCTTCACCACGGTCACCGACCTGTGGCCGGCGATCGGCTTCAACACCCCGTGGGGCCTGTTCCTGCTCTACATGGGTGCCGCGCTGGGGGCGAACACCTGGCTGATGAAGGGCTTCTTCGACACGCTGCCGAAGGAGCTGGACGAGTCGGCGACCATGGACGGCGCCTCGCACGCCCAGGTCTTCTTCAAGATCATGCTGCCGCTGGTGGCACCGATCCTGGCGGTGACCGGCCTGCTCGCCTTCATCGGCTCGATCAACGAGTTCATCATCGCCAACGTGTTCCTCACCGACACCGAGTCGAAGACCCTCGCGGTCGGCATGTTCGGCCTGGTGGCGGGGGAGCGCAACAACAACTTCGGGATCTTCGCGGCGGGCACCCTGCTCACCGCGATCCCCACGGTGCTGGTCTTCCAACTGCTACAGCGCTACATCGTCTCCGGTCTCACCTCCGGGGCCGTCAAGGGCTGATGCGGAGGGGCGTCGGCGTCCGACGTACCGGAGCAGTCACGGATCGACCGCCGCGGCCGGGCAACCGGGCGCGGCGGTCGACCCCTTTTTCTCCCGTCCGACCGCCGCGAAAGGCACCACCATGTCCCTGTTGCCGCACCACGACGGATCCGCCCTGTACGTCCCCGAGCAGGAACCCGCGCTCGGCGACACCGTCGACGTCTTCGTCCGGGTGCCGGCCGGCGCCGACGTCCGGCAGGTGCACGTACGCACCACGGGCGACGGCGAGCCGCACTTCGCCGAGGCGGTCGTCGACCGCACCGATGCGGGCGGCGTCTGGTGGCGGGTCCCCGTCGAGGCCCGCAACCCGGTCAGCAACTACCGGTTCATGCTCACCGGCCGGCGCGGCCACCGCTGGCTCAACGCCGCTGGCGTGGTGTCCCACGACGTGCCCGACAACGGCGACTTCAAGCTGGTCACCCACGCCCCGCCGCCCGCCTGGGCGCGCGACGCGGTGATCTATCAGATCTTCCCGGACCGGTTCGCCCGCTCCGCCGCCGCCGACGGCCGGGAGCTGCCGGACTGGGCGATCCCGTGCGACTGGGACACCCCCGTGATCGGGCGCGGCCCGCAGACCCCGCACCAGTTCTACGGCGGCGACCTGGACGGCGTCACCGGGCGGCTGGACCACCTGGACCGCCTCGGCGTGAACACCGTCTACCTGACGCCGATCTTCCCGGCCCGCTCCAACCACCGCTACGACGCGGCCAGCTTCGACACCGTCGACCCGCTGCTCGGCGGGGACGCCGCCCTGGCCCGCCTCGCCGACGCCGTACGCGCCCGGGGCTGGCGGCTGCTCGGCGACATCACCAGCAACCACACCGGCGACGCGCACGAGTGGTTCACGCGGGCCGCCGCCGACGGGTCGGCGCCCGAGCGGGAGCTGTACTACTTCGGCGAGGCGACCGGCCGCGACCCGGAGCTGTCGTACGAGTCGTGGAACGGGGTCAGGTCGCTGCCGAAGCTCAACTGGGGCAGTGCGGAGCTGCGCCGGCGCTTCGCCACCGCCGACGACTCGCTGCTGCGCCGCTGGCTGCGGCCCCCGTACGGGCTGGACGGCTGGCGGGTGGACGTGGCGAACATGACCGGGCGGCGGGGGGCCGACGCGTACACCCACGAGGTGGCGGCGCTGCTGCGCGAGGTGGTCGTCGGGACCCGCGCCGACGGGCTGCTGATGGCCGAGCACGGCCACGACCACACGGGTGACCTGGACCGCGACGGCTGGCACGGCACCATGAACTACGTCGGGTTCACCGACCCGGTCTGGTCGTGGCTGCGGCACGGCGAGCAGAGCGTGCCGAACTTCCTCGGCACCCCGGGCGGCGTGGTGCGGCGGGACGCGGACGCGGTGCTCGCCACCATGAACGCGTACCGGTCGCTGATCTCCTGGCGGTCGTACACCCACTCGTGGCAGCTGCTCGGCTCGCACGACTCCGCGCGGATCCGCACCGTGGTCGGCGACGCCGCCCGCCAGGAGGTCGCCGCCGGGCTGCTCGCCACGATGCCCGGCACCCCGATGATCTTCGCGGGCGACGAGTTGGGGCTGACCGGCGCCAACGGCGAGGGTTCGCGTACCCCGATGCCGTGGCACCGGCCGGAGAGCTGGGACGCCTCGACGTTCGCCACGTACCGGTCGCTCATCGCGCTGCGGCGGGCGGAGCCGGCGCTGCGCCACGGCGGCCTGCGCTGGTTGCACGCCGACGCGGACACGCTGGTCTTCCTGCGCGAGGCCCCGACCGGGAGCGTGCTGGTGCTGGCCCGCCGCGCCGCCGGTGCGCCGGTGCGTCTGGGCGGGCTGCCGGCCGGCGAGAACATCCACGGCGGGGCCCCCGCCCTCCACCCGGACGCGACCGGCACGATCACCCTGCCGGCGGACGGCCCCACCTTCCAGGCCTGGCGTCTGACCTAGCCCTCCACCCCGCGACCCCGCACTGCCTGCCCGCGGGAACCGGGCGGTGAAGCGCGGGGACGGGCTCGTGAAGCGCGGGGACGGGCTCGCGGGGCGCGGGTGGCTGGGTCAGCGGCGGAGGAGGAGGGCGCGGACGCCGCCAGGTGGGTGGCGGGGGCGTGGCCGGGAACGCTTGTCGGCCCTCGCGCTGGTGCTGGCGTCGCCCCGCCGCCGGCGCTGTCACCGACGTGCCGGACGGCCACCGAACACGCGCTGACCCGGGCCGCTACTACGATCCGTCGTTGATGGGGGAGGATGGTGGGGTGGAAGCCCTGAGACTCATACTTCGCTACGTCCATCTGATCGGTTTCGCCCTGCTGCTCGGCGGGGCGATCGTGCAGTACGTCAGCGGCAAGCTGCGGATCAACCCGGCCATGCTCTGGGGGTCCGTGATCATGCTGGTGACCGGGATCGGCCTCTCCGCGCCCCTGCGCGACGGCAACGAGCCGGACCCCGCGAAACTTGTTACCAAGTTGGTGCTCGCCGTACTGATCTTCGTCATGGTTTTCTTCTCCCGCAAGCGCGATGCGGTCAATCGCGGGCATTTCCTCGCCATCGTCGGCCTGACCCTGGTCAACGCGGCGGTAGCGGTTTTCTGGCGGTAACGCCGCAGGCGGGAGCGACGCGCGGAAACGGGACGTTTCGCATCGCCTCACCGCACAGTTTTCGGCACGGAAAGTGATCTGCCCCACCCAGAGGTTACGTAGGGGTAACGGGCACCCAACAGTCGTGCACGATTGGCGGCCGGTGGGTGGGTGCGGGCGTACGCTCCCGTCCGTAACGTGGGACGCCGGCGGCGCAGCGCAGGCCGGCTCAAGGGCTGCCACCGTGCAGGACGCGGTGTGCAATGGGAAGGAGACGTCTTGCGCTCTGTGCGTGGGATGCGGATCGCCTCGGTCCTCGCGGTGGGTGGGCTCGTGCTGAGCGCCGCCGCGTGTGGCGAGGCCCCCGAGGACGACAACAGCGCCGGCAGCGGCGACAAGAAGTACAGCGCCTGCATGGTGACCGACGTCGGCGGCATCGACGACAAGTCGTTCAACACCTCCGCCTGGAAGGGCCTGGAGGAGGCGAAGAAGGCCAACGGCAAGATCGACATCAAGTACGTCGCGTCGAAGGCCGAGGCGGACTACGAGGTCAACCTGACCCAGTACGTCAACCAGAAGTGCGACTTCATCCTGGCCGTCGGCGGCCTGATGGGTGACGCCACCTCCAAGATCGCCAAGGCGAACCCGAACCAGCAGTTCGGCATCGTCGACGCGAAGACCGCGGAGTCCAACGTCTACCCGATGCAGTTCGACACCGCCCAGGCCGGCTTCCTCGCCGGATACCTGGCGGCGGGCATGACGAAGACCGGCACGGTGGGCACCTACGGCGCCCTGCCGATCCCGCCGGTGACCATCTTCATGGACGGCTACACCGACGGCGTCGCGCACTTCAACAAGACCAAGGGCAAGACGGTGAAGGCCATCGGCTGGGACAAGGCCACCCAGAAGGGCTCCTTCACCAACTCGTTCGAGAAGCAGGACGAGGGCAAGAAGGTCAGCGACACCCTGGTCGCCCAGAACGCCGACATCATCATGCCGGTCGCCGGCGGCGCCGGCCTCGGCACCACCGCCGCGGCCAAGGCCTCGGGCGGCAAGTACAGCGCCATCTGGGTCGACGTCGACGGCTGCGAGAGCACCTCGGACTGCTCGGCGATCCTCACCACCGTCGAGAAGAACATCCCGGACGCCGTCAAGGAGGCCGTCGTCAAGGCGTCCAACGGCGAGAAGCTGTCCCCGACCCCGGGCTACCTCGGCAACCTCTCCAACAACGGTGTCGGCCTCGCCCCGTACCACGAGTTCGACAGCAAGGTCCCGGCCGAGCTGAAGGCCGAGATCGACAAGCTGAAGGCGGACATCGCCGCCGGCACCGTCCCCGTCACCTCCGCGGCCCAGCCGAAGTGAGGCACCGCCGGCCGTCCACGGTGAGACGATCACCCGGGTAGGCCGGCGGGCGGTGCAGCACGAAGATCGGCCGTCCCGCCGTCGCGGAAGACCCCGCGGCGGCGGGGCGGCCGATCCGCTCCCCCCGACGACGGCCCTACGCCGTGCGCGGTCCCCCGGCAGCTACGCTGCACCATCGCTTCGCACTCCAGGAGGTTGCGCTGAGACTCGAACTGCGCGGCATCACCAAGCGGTTCGGTGATCTGGTCGCCAACGACCACATCGACCTGACGGTGGAGCCTGGAGAGATTCACGCCCTGCTCGGCGAGAACGGCGCGGGCAAGTCGACCCTGATGAACGTGCTCTACGGGCTCTACCAGCCCGACGAGGGCGAGATCCTGGTCGACGGCGCGCCGCTGAGGCTGCGGGGCCCGTCCGACGCGATCGCGGCCGGGATCGGCATGGTGCACCAGCACTTCATGCTGGTGCCCGTCTTCACCGTCACCGAGAACGTCATGCTCGGCGCCGAGCAGGTACGCGGCGGCATCGCCGGCTTCCTGGACCGCCGCAAGGCCCGGCGCGAGGTGGCCGCGGTCTCCGAGCGGTACAACCTGCGGGTCGACCCGGACGCGGTGATCGAGGACCTGCCGGTCGGCATCCAGCAGCGGGTGGAGATCGTCAAGGCCCTCACCCGCGACGTCGACCTGCTGATCCTCGACGAGCCGACGGCGGTGCTCACCCCGCAGGAGACCGAGGAACTGCTCGCCGTGATGCGGTCGCTCAAGGCCGCCGGCAAGTCGATCGTCTTCATCACCCACAAGCTGGGCGAGGTCAAGGCCATCGCCGACCGGATCACCGTGATCCGGCGCGGCAGGACGGTCGGCACCGCCTCCCCCGAGGCGAGCCGGGACGAGCTGGCCGCGCTCATGGTCGGCCGTAACGTCCGGCTCACCGTGGAGAAGGGGCCCGCCACCCCCGGCAAGCCGATCCTGGAGGTCGCCGGTCTGGTCGTCGACGACGACCGGCAGATCCGGGCGGTCGACGGGGTCGACCTGACCGTGCACGCGGGCGAGGTGCTCGGGGTCGCGGGCGTGCAGGGCAACGGCCAGACCGAGCTGATCGAGGCGATCATGGGGCTGCGCCCGACGCTCGCCGGCACTGTCGCGCTCGACGGCCAGCCGGTCCACGGCTGGTCGACCAAGAAGGTGCTGCGCGCCGGCGTCGGCTACGTGCCCGAGGACCGCAGCGTCGACGGCCTGGTCAAGGAGTTCTCCGTCGCGGAGAACCTGGTGCTCGACATCTACGACCGGCCGCCGTTCGGCAGGGGACTGGCGCTCAAGCCGGAGGCCATCGACAAGTCGGCGAAGGAACGGATCGCGCAGTTCGACGTCCGTACCTCCTCGGCCGACGCGCCGGTCGGCACCCTCTCCGGCGGCAACCAGCAGAAGGTCATCGTGGCCCGGGAGCTGTCCCGGCCGCTGAAGCTCTTCATCGCCGCCCAGCCGACCCGCGGCGTCGACGTCGGGTCCATCGAGTTCATCCACAGCCGGGTCATCCGGGAGCGGGACGTCGGCACCGCCGTCATGGTGGTCTCCAGCGAACTCGACGAGGTGATCGGCCTGGCCGACCGGATCGCGGTGATGTACCGCGGCCGGATCATCGGCATCGTCGGCCCGGACACCCCGCGCGAGGAGATCGGCCTGTTGATGGCCGGCATCACCCCCGACGCGGCCCCCGCCGCCGGCACGAGCACGGGCGGCGCGGCGGCCGACGGCACGGCGGCCCCGGCCGCCGAGGGCCCTGGTAGCGAGGAAGAGTCATGACCAACCCGAACCCCGGCTCGGGCTCCCCCGACAAGGACCCGGCGACCGAGGCGCAGGCGGCGGAGACCGCGCTGGAGAACACCGAGCGCGCCGAGCCGGCCACCACCCCGAAGGCCCCGGCCCCGGAGCCGAAGCCCTCGCTGGGGCGGCTGTTCCTGGAGAACCTCTGGGCCGCCAACACCTTCACGGTGACCCTGCTGTCGCTGGTGCTGGCGATGGTCGTCGGCGCGCTGCTGATGATCATCTCCGACCCCGACGTGCTGGCCACCTTCAGCTACATCACCGCCCGGCCGACCGACGCGCTCGACGCGAGCTGGACGCTGGTCAGCGAGGCGTACGGCAACCTGTTCAAGGGCGCGATCTTCGACCCCGAGGCGGTCGGCTTCCAGGCGGTGATGAGTCCGATCTCGGAGACGCTCACCTACACCGCGCCGCTGGTCTTCACCGGCCTGTCGGTGGCGTTGGCCTTCCGGGGCGGCCTGTTCAACATCGGCGCCCAGGGCCAGGCCATCATGGGCGTGGTGCTGGCCGCGCTGGCCGGCTTCCTGCTGCCGCTGCCGCCCGGCCTGCACCTGCTCGTCGCGGTGCTCGCGGGCGCGCTCGGCGGTGCGATCTGGGGCTTCATCCCGGGCATCCTGAAGGCGCGCACCGGCGCCCACGAGGTGATCAACACGATCATGCTCAACTACATCGCCACGTACTTCCTGACCTGGATCATCGTGCAGAACGGCGTCCAGGACCCGAACCGCTCGGACGCCATCAGCCGGCCGGTCAACGGCTCGGCCCAGCTACCCCGACTGCTCGGCGACGGGCTGCGGGTGCACGCCGGCATCATCCTGGCGGTCCTGGCCACCTGGGCGGTCTGGTGGCTGCTCAACCGGTCCACGCTCGGCTTCGAGCTGCGCGCCGTCGGCGCCAACCCGGACGCCGCGCGGACCGCGGGCATCAGCGTCACCCGGACGTACGTCCTGATCATGGTCTTCGCGGGGGTCCTGGCCGGCCTCGGCGGCTCCAACATGGTGCTCGGCACCACCGCGAGCGCGCTGACCCCGCTGGTGGTCGCGCAGATCGGCTTCGACGGCATCCTGGTGGCGCTGCTCGGCCGGGTGAAGCCGTGGGGCGTCGCGATGGCGGCGCTGCTCTTCGGCGCACTCCAGGCCGGCGGCAACCGGATGCAGTCGTACTCGGGGATCTCCCTGGAGCTGGTCACCGTGCTCCAGGCGCTGATCGTGATCTTCATCGCCGCGCCGGCCCTGGTGAAGGCGATCTTCCAGCTCCGGGCCGCCCGCGCCGCCCGGTTGCAGACGAGCCTGTCGAAGGGCTGGTAACTCATGTCCACCATGGCTGTCGCAGACGTCGCTGTCGCCGGAGTCGATCAGGGCTTCTGGACCCGTACCCGCAAGGTCGGCGCCGTGCTGCTCGCGCTCGGCCTGCTCGCGACGGTGCTGTTCGGGGCGCTCGCCACCGGTGAGCAGGCCCGCTTCACCCTCAGCGAGGACGCCGCCGGCGCCGCGCTGAAGATCGACGGCACGATCGGCGCGATCGGATTCGGCCTCGTCGCGATCGCCGCCGGCGTCGCCATGCTCGCCGGGCTGCCGAAGCGCTGGTTCACCGTCGTGCTCGGCGTCGGTCTGGTCGGCTTCGTGCTGTCGTTCCTCTGCTGGCAGGTCTCCGCCGCGCCGGCCGGGCAGAACTTCATGCCGCTGGTCAACGTCCTCCGCGGCACGTTCATCCTGGCCCTGCCGCTGGTCTTCGGCGCCCTAGCCGGCGTGCTCTGCGAGCGCTCCGGCGTGGTGAACGTGGCCATCGAGGGGCAGTTGCTGATGGGCGCCTTCAGCGGCGCGCTCTTCGGCAGCCTCTCCGGCAGCGTCTGGGTGGGCCTGGTCGCCGCCGCCATCGGCGGGGCCTTCATCTCGCTGCTGCTGGCCGTCTTCTCCATCCGCTACCTGGTCGACCAGGTGGTCATGGGCATCGTGCTCAACCTGCTGGCCGTCGGCATCACCGGCTTCCTCTACGAGCGGCTGATGCAGACCAACGCGCAGAAATACAACAACGCACCCCGGTTCAGCAACTGGGAGATCCCGCTGCTGTCGGACATCCCGCTGCTCGGCCCGGCGCTGTTCCGGGGCAACATCTTCCTCTACCTCGGCCTGGTGCTGGTGCTGGTGCTGCACATCGCGCTGTTCCGCACCCGGTGGGGCCTGCGGACCCGCTCGGTCGGCGAGCACCCCACCGCCGCCGACACCCTGGGCGTCAAGGTGCTGCGGGTGCGCTACCGCAACGTGCTGCTCGCCGGGGTGGTCGCCGGCATCGGCGGAGCCTCCTACACGCTGGCGCTCTACTCGTTCACCAAGAACATGATCGGCGGCAAGGGCTTCATCGCCCTGGCCGCGCTGATCTTCGGCCGGTGGAGCCCGACGGGGGCGCTGCTCGCGGCGCTCTTCTTCGGCTTCGCCGACCAGCTCGCCACCTACCTCGGCGCGATCAACAGTGTGATCCCGAGCCAGTTCCTGGCCATGCTGCCCTACCTGGCGACGATCCTGGCGGTGGCGGGGCTGGTCGGGCGGGTCCGGGCGCCGGCCGCCAGCGGCAAGCCGTACGTCAAGGGCTGAGTGGGGAGCACCGTGGAGATCGACTGGGAGCGGCTGCGGGCCGCCGCCACCGAGGTGATGCGGCACGCGTACGTGCCGTACTCGAAGTTTCCGGTCGGGGCCGCCGCCCTGGTCGACGACGGCCGGGTGGTGGTCGGCTGCAACGTGGAGAACGCCGCGTACGGCGTGGTGCTCTGCGCCGAGTGCGGGGTGGTCTCCTCGCTGCACGCCACCGGCGGCGGCCGGATCGTGGCCCTGTCCTGCGTCGACGCCACCGGCGAGCCGTTGATGCCGTGCGGCCGGTGCCGCCAGCTGCTCTGGGAACAGGGCGGGCCGGAGTGCCTCGTCGAGGCCCGGGGCGGGCCGCTGCGGATGGCCGAGCTGCTGCCGCACGCCTTCGACGTGACCGACATCGAGGCCGTGACCGGGGAGAACCGGCTGCCCGTGGTCCCGGACCGGCTCGCCGCGTGGCGCGGTCGTGGCACGGTCTTCGTGCACCCCGACCTCTCCGCCGGCCAGCAGGTCTGGACGGCGTACTGGGAGCGGTCCGCGGGCGACAGCGAGGACGCCGAGACGGGCGTGCTGGAGGAGGGCCCGAGTTGGGCCGAACCGGCGGAGGCGATCGCCTGGGGACTGGCCCGGTCGCCCCGGGTGGTGGTCGTGGACGCCTCGGGGGCGATTTTCTGGGCCGGCGAGGGTGAGCCGCCGATGGAGATCCCGGTCCGCTGGGGTTGAGCTTTGGGGGTCGGTGGGCGCGGTCCGCGAACCGGTATCGCCATGACGACGAGGAAGATCTTTTGTGATGAGTGGTTTTGCGGCGGTTGATGTCATTCGGGTGAAGCGGGACGGGGGAGTGCTCTCCGACGCGCAGATCGACTGGGTGGTGGACGCGTACACCCGGGGGGTGATCGCCGACGAGCAGATGTCGGCGCTGGCCATGGCGATCCTGCTGCGCGGCATGACCGGGCCGGAGATCGCCCGGTGGACCGCCGCGATGATCGCCAGCGGGGAGCGCCTCGACCTCTCCACGGTCACCCGGCCGACCGTCGACAAGCACTCCACGGGCGGCGTCGGTGACAAGATCACCCTGCCGCTCACCCCGCTGGTCGCCGCCTGCGGCGCCGCCGTGCCGCAGCTCAGCGGCCGGGGCCTCGGGCACACCGGCGGCACCCTGGACAAGCTGGAGTCGATCCCCGGCTGGCGGGCGGCGCTGAGCAACGACGAGTTCACCGACCAGCTCCGCGACGTCGGCGCGGTGATCTGCGCCGCCGGCGCGGGCCTCGCGCCCGCCGACCGCAAGCTGTACGCGCTGCGCGACGTGACCGGGACCGTCGAGGCCATCCCGCTGATCGCCAGCTCCATCATGAGCAAGAAGATCGCCGAGGGCACCGGCGCGCTGGTGCTCGACGTGAAGGTCGGCTCCGGCGCGTTCATGAAGTCCGTCGAGCAGGCCCGCGAGCTGGCCCGGACGATGGTCGAGCTGGGTGGCGCGCACGGCGTGCGTACCGTCGCCCTGCTCACCGACATGTCCACCCCCCTCGGCCTGGCCATCGGCAACTCCGTCGAGGTGACCGAGTCGGTCGAGGTGCTCGCCGGTGGCGGCCCCGCCGACGTGGTCGAGCTGACCCTGGCGCTGGCCCGCGAGATGCTCGACGCCGCCGGGCTGCCGGACGCCGACCCGGAGGCCGCCCTGCGCGACGGCCGGGCGATGGACTCGTGGCGGGCGATGATCCGCGCCCAGGGCGGTGACCCGGACGCCCCGATGCCGACGGCGAACGAGATCGAGGTGGTCCGCGCGGACGAGGACGGCTTCGTCGCGCAGGTCGACGCGTACGCCATGGGCTTGGCGGCGTGGCGGCTCGGCGCCGGGCGGGCCCGCAAGGAGGACGAGGTCAGCGTGCCGGCGGGGGTCGTGCTGCACCGGCGCCCGGGCGAGGCGGTGCGGGCGGGCGATCCGCTCTACGAACTGCGCGCGGACGACGCCGCCCGGATCCCGGCGGCCCGGGTCGACGCCGCCCGGGCGGTGCGGATCTCGCCGACCGCGCCCGCCACGACGCCGTTGGTCATCGAGCGGATCGGCTGAGCGCGGCGGGCGGGGCGGGGCGGCATGGTGCCGGCCCGCGCGGAGCGCTATCCTCCCTGGCCAGGGGGAAATCGGCGCCGAGTCGTCGCGAGCAGACAGGATCTTCCGCCGTGACCGTACCTGCCCCTGACCCGCGGGAGGTGCGTGAGGCGAGCCTGGACGAGTTGTCCCGGCTGCGTCTCCCGCTGCCGCCGGCCCAGTTCCCGCTCGTGTGGGAGCCCGGCGACCACATCGAGCTGCGCCCCACGGTGGAGATCGAGGCCCGCATCGCGGTGCTGCACCTGATCCTGGCCCGCTGCTTCGGGATGCCCCCGCAGGGGGCGATGAGCTGGCTGCTCGCCTCGCACCTGGTCGACATGGTCACGCCGCCGGAGTTCGACTTCGTGACCGGCGGCAAGGGTGACCACCGCTCGTTCGTGCTGCACCACGACGCGCTCTTCGCGCTGGCCTGGGTGCTGGGCCTGACCAAGCAGCTCGACCCGACGCTGCCGGTCGACGAGCGCCTGGTGGAGCGGATGCCGCAGATCCCCGACGGGGAGACGTTCGGCCAGTGGCGGGCCCGGATCCTCACCGCCCCGCAGCATCCCGCCGACACGGCGGCCCTGCTCGACCTGCACTACTGCCTGGACTGGGCGTATCTGGAGACGGAGCGGGCCGGCCGGACGCCGCCCGGGCTGGTGGACGCGAACGCGATCGGGCAGCGCCGGTGGGCCCTGGAGTGGGCGGTGGTCCTGCGCGGGCCGTACCACGACGAGCCCCCCGGCTGGGAAGAGGTGGACCTCTCCACCTGACCCACTCCTGAGCCGTCAGGAAGGGCACCTTCCTAACGGCTCAGGTGTCAGGAAGGCGCCCTTCCTGACACCTGGCGCGGCGTCGGGCGCCAGACGGTCAGCCGGACCGCGACGGTGACCCGGACCGGCTCGGGCATCGCGGTGACCCGGGCGGCGAGCCCCGCCGGGTCGGTGTGCCAGGCGCTGGGGCCCATCCCGACCAGCGTCGCGACCTCCACGCCGGTCAGCGCCAGCTCCCGCCGGTGCAGGGTGGCCGCGACCGGCGCGAAGTGCCCGCCGAGGCTGTCCGCGACCCGGTCCGCCTTGGCCGGGTCCACGCGCAGCAGGCCGAGCGCGCCGACGAGCTCGGCGAGGTGGTCCTCGGCGGGCGTCACCACCAGCAGCGACCCGTCGGGGTCGAGGACCCGGTGGAACTCCGCGCCGTTGCGGGGGGCGAAGACGTTCAGCAGCACGGCGGTGCTGGCGTCGGCCAGCGGCAGCCGCTGCCAGGTGTCGGCGAGCGCCGCCGCCGCGCGCGGGTGCGCCCGCGCGGCCCGGCGCAGCGCCGGCTTCGACACGTCCAACGCCAGGCCGGCGGCGTCCGGGAGCGCCGTCAGCACCGCCGCGAGGTGCCGGCCCGTCCCCGCCCCGGCGTCCACCACCAGGGGGTACGCCCCGACGGCGTGCTTCCCGGCCACGTGCGCCGCGGTGGCGTGCCGTACGGCCCGCGTCGCGGCGGCGGCGAGGGCGGTCGAGATCAGGTCGTAGTGGCCGGCGGACAGGAAGTCGGCACGGGCGGCCACCATCTCGGCGGTGTCGCCGGCGTGCGGGGCGCGACCGGCGAGCAGGTTCACGTAACCCTGCCGGGCCACGTCGAAGCTGTGCTGGCGTGGGCAGCGCAGTGCGCCGGCGCCGCCGGTGGCGACCTGGGCCAGCGGCTCGGCGCAGACCGGGCAGCGGAGCCGGTCGACGATGCGGGGGTCCACGTCAGGCGTCCAGGTCCTCGGCGATCACGACGCGCACGGCAGCTCCACGCAACCACCGTAGGCCCACCCGCCGGCGAGGTGATCCGCGCCCCGTCCGTCGGAGACGGCGAGCCGCTGCCGGATGCCGGCCGGAGCGCTCCGCCCGTCCGTCGCGCACTCCTCCCGGGTGACCAGGCCACGCTGCTGCGTCCGGGGCGCGGTCGGGGGTCGGCTGCGGACCAGAGCGTCCCGTCGGCCAGCTCGCTGAAGACCGGCGGGGTGGAAGCCGACGGTCTCTCCTCCTAAGCTCCTCGATTCATCGATCCATCAAAACGGGGAGCACCACATGGAAGGCCACCAGCCGCGCTCAGACGCGTCCGCAGCGGGTCCACCACCTCCCGGCCAGCCGGTCCAGGGACATCAGACACCGGCATCCCCGCGGAAGCGTGGGAAGCGCGGGATCCTCATCACCATCGTGGTGGTGGTCGTGCTCTGTGCCGGCGTCTGCGGCGTCGGTCAGCTGATCACCAACGTCCTCAACCAGGACGACTGGGAGGGCCTGGGCGAACCGGTCCCGGCGAACACGCTTGCCGCCTCGCCGACGCCCTCATGGGAGCCGGACAACGAGTTTGTGAATCCGCAGCCGGTGTTGGAGATCCGGCACCAGTTGGAAAGCTGGGTGCTCGCCTCCGCAAAAGCCGTGCGGCCGATGACCAGCAAGTGTGACCAGCCGGGCTTCACCGGCAGGCAGGCGGCGACGTTGACCTGCACGGTCACGTACGACGGCCGTGACGTCGTCTACACGGTCTCGACCCGGCCCACTGGCAAGCGCAGCTTCGAGTGGGACGGCAAGGCCACGGAGACGGTGGTGACCAGGGAAGGGCTGCTCGCGCTGGTGCACGGCCGGTTCGGCGGGGACGGCTGGACGAATCTCCGGTGCGAGGAGCTGCCGGAGATGGCGGTCGTGCCGGTCGGCAAGGAACTCAGCCAGGTGTGTTACGCCAAATCGAAGGAGAAGGGCAAGACCAGCAAGATCATGATTACGCCCACCGACCAGACCGAGCCCCAGCTTCTGACCGAGCACCAGGAGGAAGGCCTGCGCTGATTCCCGCCCCGGGCGGTCGCCATGCCGGCCGCCCAGGGGTGTGGGGCCGCACCCGAGCGCTGTTCCGGGGACGACGCAACCGCCCAGGAATCACTCGATTAGGGTCTGAGCATGGTCGCGACAATTCGTTACGAGGACATCGTCAAGGTGCCGAAGGCGCTGCTGCATGATCACCTGGATGGCGGCCTGCGCCCGGCGACGATCGTCGAGCTGGCGACCGAGGTGGGTCACGAGCTGCCCACCACCGACCCGGACGCGCTGGGCCGGTGGTTCGTCGAGGCGGCCGACTCCGGCTCCCTGGAACGCTACCTGGAGACGTTCGCGCACACCGTCGCCGTCATGCAGACCGCGCCGGCGCTGCGGCGGGTGGCCCGGGAGTGCGCCGAGGACCTGGCCGCCGACGGGGTGGTCTACGCGGAGGTGCGGTTCGCTCCCGAGCAGCACCTGGAGCGGGACCTCACCCTGGACGAGGTGGTCGAGGCGGTGCTGGCCGGCTTCGCCGAGGGCAGCGCGTCGGCCGCCGGGGCCGGCCGGCCGATCCGGGTCGGCACCCTGCTCACCGCGATGCGGCACGCCGCCCGCTCGCAGGAGATCGCCGAGCTGGCCGTCCGGCACCGGGACGCCGGGGTGGTCGGCTTCGACATCGCCGGCGCCGAGGCGGGCTTCCCGCCCACCCGGCACCTGGACGCCTTCGAATACCTCCAGCGGGAGAACTTCCACTTCACCATCCACGCCGGCGAGGCGTTCGGCCTGCCGTCGATCTGGCAGGCGATCCAGTGGTGCGGGGCGGACCGGCTCGGCCACGGGGTGCGGATCGTGGACGACATCGCGACCGGTCCGGAGCCGGTGCTCGGCCGGCTGGCCGCGTACGTGCGGGACAAGCGGATCCCGCTGGAGCTGTGCCCGTCCTCGAACGTGCAGACCGGGGCGGTCGCCTCGATCGCCGACCACCCGATCGGGCTGCTGCGGGACCTGCGCTTCCGGGTGACGGTCAACACCGACAACCGGCTGATGAGCGGCACGTCGATGTCACGGGAGATGGCCCTGCTGGTGGACGCCTTCGGCTACGGCTGGAAGGAACTCCAGTGGTTCACCGTCAACGCCATGAAGAGCGCCTTCATCCCGTTCGACGAGCGGCTGAAGATCATCGACGAGGTCATCAAGCCCGCGTACGGCAAGCTGCTGGGCTGACCCCTCGCCCGGCGGCTCGCCGTGGTCAGGAGCGGTGCGGGTGGCCGGCGATCAGGCCGGCCACCGCGCGCAGCACCTCACCCGCCCGGGCCGCCTCGGCGCCCAGGCCGGTCTGCCGGCGCAGCACCGCCGGCTCGGCGCGCAGCAGCGCCAGGCCGCGGCGCACCAGCACCCGGGGCGCCTTGCGCTGTTCGGCGAGGTCGCGGCCCAGCCGACGGACGAAGGTCGCGCCCCGGGGCCGCCGCAGCGCGTACGCCCCGGCGAGGACCCCGAGGCGGCGGCACTCCTCGACGATCTCGGCCGCGAAGATCCCTTCGGCCACGAAAAGTGGCGAATCGGCGACCTCGAATGTTCGGGTGGCCACTCGACGATCCTCGCCGATGGCATAAACCGGCACATCGGCCCGACCCTCCCTGGCCAACCGGACAATCGTCGCCACCGCTGCGGCGGCGTCCCAGGAGCCGGGCGAGTCCCAGTCGACCATGCCGTTTTGCTGCGGCAACGTAGGGTCATCGCCCTCCTTGTAGAAATCGTCCAAGCAGAGCACCGGAAGGCCGGTTCGATGGGCTATGTACGACTTCCCGGAGCCGGAAGGGCCGGCGAGCAGGACAACGCGGTGAGGATGCTTCATTACCTTCAGTGACTCCGGCCAGACGGATTGCTATCAAATTGCATCAACATCTCATCACACCGCCCGCTGGGGCCAACCTGGGCTTTCTCTTTCAGGGGGTGGCGTGGTGGAATCTCGAATGGTCCGGCCCGTAGGGTCGGCCGCTGGGCGTTGTCCAAGGGGCAGCGCAGTCCGGAAAACGCGAGGGCGGTGACGTGAGCAAACGGCCGAAGGCGGAGGGCTCCTTCCTGTCGCGTCTGCGTCGGCCTGCCGGTCGGCTCCGCGACATGCCGATCTGGTCCAAGCTCGGTCTCATCATGGTGGTGCCGACCATCGCCACGGTCGTCGTGGGGACCAGCGGCCTGGTCGACCACCTGGACACTCTCGACAACGCCAACCGGGCCGGCGACCTCGCCAACCTCGCCGGCTACTCGGGTGACCTGGTCGACAGCCTCCAGGACGAGCGGACCAACGCGCTGCGCCTGCTGGGCGTGCCGCGCAACCAGGACAACGCCCGCTACAAGCAGGCGTACGAGAAGGCCTACGCGAGCGTCGACGAGGCCAAGGGCCCATACTCGCGGCAACGCAGCGAGGTCGAGGACCTCCCGGCCAACTTCGAGACCCTGCTGGGCGAGATCGACAAGACGCTGACCGAGCTTCCCGGCACCCGCAGCCAGGTCATCAACGGCAAGCTCGGGCTCGTCCCGGTCATGCAGGCGTACGACGGCCTGATCGACGGCCTGATCGGCCTGCGCGACTCCAGCACCCAGCTCGCCGGCGACAACGAGCTCAGCGACAAGATGCGCGCGTCGACAGCCACCGCCCGCAACAAGGAGTTCCTGTCGCGGCGGCGGGACGTGGTGCACCGGGCGTTCATCCAGCAGCGGCTCACCCCGAGCCTGCGTAACGAGTACATCGCCACCAGCACCGGCTCCAGCCAGTGGCTGCAGAGCTTCCAGGTGGTGGCCAGCCAGCCCGAGCGGGAGTACTACTCCCAGGTGGTCGCCGGCCCCGACCTGCGGGAAGCGAACATCTACAACAGCTGGATCAACGGCATCACCACCGCCGACACCCTCACCGGCGCCCCGTTCGACGCCGACGAGTGGGACGCGGCCATGGTGGCCAACGCCGAGCTGATCCGCACGGTCGAGACGAAGATCGACCGGGACATCGTCACGCTCGCCGAGAAGCTGCGCTCGGACGTGCAGCGCCAGGTCTTCCTGGAGACCGGCCTGCTGCTCGGCATGCTGCTCCTGGCGATCCTCTTCGCCTACCTGGTCGCCCGCTCGATGGCCCGGTCCCTGCGTGACCTCCGCATGGGCGCGCTCCACATCGCCAACCGCGGCCTGCCCGAGGCCGTGGCCCGGTTGCGCGATCCCAAGCTCACCGGGCAGCACTCCCCGGGACAGCTCGCCAACCAGATCGCCGAGCTGCTGCCGGTGCGCAGCAAGGACGAGTTCGGCCAGGTGACCGAGGCGTTCAACCTGGTCCACCTGGAGGCCGTCCGCACGGCCGCCGAGCAGGCCGCGCTGCGCGCGTCCGTCGCGACGATGTTCGTCAACCTGGCCCGCCGCTCGCAGATCCTGGTCGACCGCCTGATCGGTCACCTCGACCGGCTGGAGCGCGGCGAGGAGGATCCGGACCGGCTGGCCGAGCTGTTCCAGCTCGACCACCTGGCGACCCGGATGCGCCGCAACGACGAGAACCTCCTCGTGCTCGCCGGTGCCGACTCGACACGTGTGCAGCGGGAGCCGGCCGCCCTGATCGACGTGCTCCGGGCGGCCCAGTCCGAGGTCGAGCACTACACCCGCATCGAGTTCGGCGTGATCGACCGGGACATCGAGGTGGCGGCGCACGCCGTCAACGACATGGTCCACCTGATCGCCGAGCTGTTCGACAACGCCACCGCGTTCTCCCCGCCGGACTCGCACGTCATGGTGGAGGCCCGGCGCGTCGGTGATCGGGCCTCGCTCTACGTGGAGGACCGGGGCATCGGGATCAGCGCCGAGCAGCTTCACGAACTCAACCAGCGGCTCGCCACGCCGCCGCAGGTCGACGTGGCCGTCTCGCGGATGATGGGTCTGGTCGTGGTCGCCCGGCTGGCGTCCCGGCACGGCGTCCGGGTCGAGCTGCGTCCCGGCACCGACCGGGGGACCGTCGCCGAGGTGGTCATGCCGACCTCGGTGCTCGCACCCCGGGGGCTCTCCGGGCGCTCGCAGCAGTTCGCGCTGCCGTCGCCCGGCCCGCAGTCGCCCGGCCCTCAGCAGTCCGGCCCGCCGGCCTTCGGCGCGCTGCCGGCCCTCGGCAACCGCCCGGCCAGCCCGAAGCCCCCGCAGCGCTCCGGCGAGTCCGGCAACCAGGTCACCCTTGGTGGCCGGCCGTTCGACCCGGCGCCGCGCAACGGGGCCGGCACGCCGGCCCCGGCGGGCGCGGCGCGGTCCATGCCGGCCTGGTCCGACCTGACCGGCGCCAGCGGGTTCAACGGCGGCGAGGCCTTCCGGCCGCGCCCGTCGGCCGGCCAGCCGACCGACTCCCTGCCGCAGCGGCGCTCCGCCGACGACCAGGACGCCACGGGTCGGCAGCCGGCGATCCCGCGGCAGTTGCCGAGCAGCCCCGAAGCCCGGCCGTACTCCGCCCCGCCGGTCTCCGGTCTGCCGGTCTCGGCGGCCCCGGTCTCCGGCCTGCCGGTTTCCGCGTCCCCCGTCTCGGGTCACCCGTATCCCGGTGCGCCGGTCTCGGCCGCGCCGTATCCCGGTGCCCCCGTCTCCGGTCACCCGTACTCCGGTGCGCCGGTCTCGGCGCCGCCGACCGGCCCGCTGCCCCAGCGCCAGGCACCCGGCACGCCGGCCCCGAGCACGCCGGCCCCGCCGGCCTGGCCGCCCGTCGCCGGTACGGACCGCGACGCCGCCACCCCGCCGGTGCCCGAGCGGCTGGCCGCCGCGCTGGACATGACCACCGAACTGCCGCGGGTGCCGCGCTCCGGCGCGCCGGCCCCGGCCGCCCAGAGCCCGGCACCGGCACCGCAGCCGGCCGCGCCGCCGGCGCAGGGTCGGCAGCGGTACGCGGACGAGACGATGGAACTACCGATCTTCCGGGAGCTCGAGTCGGCCTGGTTCCGTACCCGCCGTCCGGCGCCGGAGGAAGCGGCGGACGCCGCGAACACGCCCACCGACGCGCCGACCCAGCAGTTCGCCCGGGCCGACGCCGGCGGTCGGGCCGTGCAGCAGACACCACCCGGGACGACAGGTAGCGCACCGATGGCAGACACACCGGCGGCCGGCGGCACACCGCGCGCGGGAACGGACCGACGGTCAACGGGGGTAACCGCCCCGCCTTCGCCGACAGCTTCGGTCACCGGCGGCCGTCACAGCAGCAGACCAACGGCTGGCAGACCGCGGCCGACGACGGATGGCGCGCCGCCTCGGCGGCGACCGAGGTGCCCGTCGCGGCGACCACCTCGACGGGGCTGCCCAAACGCACGCCGATGGCGCAGCTGGTGCCCGGTGCGGTGGAGAAGCCCACCACCTCGGTGCAGAAGCGGACGCCGGAGGCTGTCCGGGGCCTACTTTCGGCCTACCATCGGGGCGTGCAACGGGGGCGTACGAACCCGTCGGACAGCAACCCGACCAACCCGGAGGCGACTCCGGGAGGGCAGCAATCCTCGCAGTCTGGCTCAGGCCCGGTGGCCGGGAGCGGGCAGAAGGAGCAAGAACGATGACAACTACGCAGGATCTCGGTTGGCTGCTGGCCAACTTCGCCGACCGGGTACCCGGTGTCGCACACGCGGTCGCCGTCTCCGCGGACGGACTGCTCCTCGCGTCGTCACGGGACCTCCCGCGGGACCGGGCCGATCAACTGGCCGCGATCGCGTCCGGTCTGGTCAGCCTCACCCAGGGTGCGGCCCGCTGCTTCGAGGGAGGCGCGGTGCTGCAGACAGTGGTGGAGATGGACAATGGCTTCCTGTTCCTCATGTCCATCTCGGACGGTTCGTCGTTCGCGGTGCTCGCTGCCCGCAGCAGCGACGTGGGACAGGTCGGCTACGAGATGGCCCTGCTGGTCGACCGGGTGGGCGACGCGTTGACCCCGCAGCCGCGTGCGGCTGCGGGCATGCTGGGCTGACGACCAGTTGACCCGTGAGTGCTGCGGGGCGACAACGACAACGACGGGCTCCAGCCGGAGCCGGTGCCGGGTACGAGGGAGGTGAGCGGCGACATGTCCGATCGTGACGAACCAACCGGAGCGTTGGTCCGTCCGTACGCCGTGACCCGTGGTCGTACCCGTCCCCGCCTCGACATCGCCCTGGAGGCGCTCGTCGAGACAACGGTGCGCGGTCGCGCCGCTGCCAATGGCAACGGCGGCCAGGGCCGCGAACACCAGTACATCGCCGCGCTGTGTGATGGACGTGTGCAGTCGCTCGCCGAGATCGCGGCGCGGATGCAGCTTCCGCTCGGCGTGGCCCGGGTGCTCATCGCCGACATGGCGACGGACGGCCTGGTCGCGGTTCACGAGCCGACCATTTTGGACGATTCGGACGACGCGGTGGGCACTGAACTGCTGGAGAGGGTGCTGAGTGGACTTCGCAGGCTCTGACATGTCGCACCGGCCGCCGACCCCGAGTGGGCGCGTGACGTCGGCGAAGATCGTTATCGCCGGTGGATTCGGCGTCGGCAAGACGACGCTGGTCGGTTCGGTCTCGGAGATCACGCCGCTGACGACCGAGGCCATCATGACGTCCGCCGGCGTGGGCGTCGACGACACCCGGCAGGTGCCGGGCAAGACGACGACCACGGTGGCGATGGACTTCGGCCGCATCTCGATCGACCGTGACCTGATCCTGTACCTGTTCGGTACGCCGGGTCAGACCCGGTTCTGGTTCATGTGGGACGAGTTGGTCCGTGGTGCGATCGGCGCGGTCGTGCTGGTGGACACCCGCCGGCTCGCCGACTGCTTCGCGGCGATCGACTTCTTCGAGCACCGGCGGCTGCCGTACCTGGTGGCCATCAACTGCTTCGACGGGATGCAGTACCACGACCCGCAGGACGTTCGCGACGCGCTCGCGATCTCCGGTGACGTGCCGGTGGTGGCCTGCGACGCCCGCAACCGTGAGTCGACGAAGCACGTGCTGATCTCGCTGGTCGAGTACGTGCTGACCATGCGGCGCTCGCGCGCCGTGGCGCCGGCCTGATCGACGCGATCGCGCCCGGTGGCGGCCTTGGCCGCCACCGGGCGCTCGTCGCTGTCCGCGTTCGCCCGCGCCTGTCGCGCCGTCGCGGTGGTGGCGCCCCCGGCCGGGGGCACGGTCAGGAGATCCGCGTCCAGGCGCCCGCGCTGACCGTGTAGTTGCCGAGCGAGCCCTGGTCCATGCCGCCGTGTCGCATCGGGGTGAAGGAGTACATTCCCGCCATTCCCTCGGTGACGTGGTTCTGCAGGAACGCGCGGATCCGCCCACGGTCGAGGCTGTTGCCCAGCCGCGCCCCGTCGGCGACCAGCCGCACCGCGTCGGACGCGTACGGGGCGAAGCCGCTGAACCCGCCGTGCAGCTGGACGTAGCGGTAGACGAACTCCTTGCGCTCCAGCCCCGACATGGTGGTGTTGGCGAGCATCGCCCCACCCAGCGAGGTCGGGTGCACGGCGTACGCGCCCTCCAGGAGGCCCGCGTTCGACCCCTCCAGGGTCTGTTCGGCGACCGCGCCCGCGTCGAGGAACACCGGCCCGTCGTAGCCGGACCGCCGTAGCGCCCCGACGGCGGCGGCCGAGTCCGGGGCGGTCGCCCACACCACCACCGCGTCCGGGCGGGCGTCCGTCGCCGACCGGGCCGCCCGCCGGGGTTCCTGGCCGGTGTCCGGCAGCCGGTTCGTGGAGGCCAGCCGCACTCCGGCCGTACGCAGGGCGCCTGTCATCGCCCGTACGCCGGAGTCGCCGTGCAGCCCGCCCTCGGCCAGCAGCGCCACCCGGGACAGCCGCTGCGAGGCGATGAGCCGGGCGAGCCGCCGGGCCACGTCGCCGGCGTCGGGAGTCATCTTGAAGACGTATGTCCGCTCTGCCAGCGGCAGCACGATCCCGTCGCCGTAGGCGAGGGAGAGGAACGGCACCCGTTCCTTCTGCGCGACCCCGACCAGCGCCATCGAGGTCTCGGTGAGGGTGCCGCCGACCAGGGCGTGCACGCCGGCGTCGCGGGCGAGTTCGGTGGCCTGCCGGGCGGCCAGCGCGGGATCGCCGGCGTTGTCCCGGACGGCCAGCCGCACGGAGCGGCGGAGGTTGCCGACCGGCACGCCCGTGGTGCCGAGCGATTCGAGGCTGATCTCCAGTGCCCGCTGCTGGAGCACGCCGAGCGCGGCCCCGGGGCCGGTCAGTTCGAGGCTGACCCCGATCAGCAGGTCCTGACCGGCCGGCGTGACCGTCCCGGCGGGAGCCTCCTCGCCCTCCTCGCCGCGCCCGCAGGCGCTGAGCAGGAGCGTGCCCGCCGCCGCGGCCAGCAGGCCACGGCGGGTGTACGCGGAGGGGCCGGTTGCCGATGTCGCCATGAGTCGCCTTCCCACCCGGCGGCCCCTGCCGCCGGCTGTTCCGCCGGTATGTTTCCGGCCGCCGCGACCCGGCGTCAAATTATCCGGGTGTGGGCAGGAACACGCAGGTGGGAGGCGGTTTCCGGGCGGTCAGGAGCGGTAGCCGGCGGAGCGGTACTCGTATTCGCGGTCGTCGTCGTCGCGGTCCCCGGTGTCGCGGGTGAAGTCCCAGCCGCCGGCGGCCTCCCGGCCGGGCCGGCCACCGACCGCGAACCCACCGATCTCCTGCCCCCGGCGCCAGCCCCGGAAGTAGCCGGTGGTGTTCTCGGCGAGGCTGGCCGCGTCGCGGACGATCCGCAGAGGACGCTCCTCGCGCAGGGGGGAGCCGGGGACGAGGTTGGCCTGGGGGACCCGCTTGGGCAGCCCGGCCGTGGTCTCGGCGCCGACCGCCGGGCGGGCCGCCTGCTCGGCGGCCTGCCAGCCGGTGTCCGCCGTGCTGGACCAGTCCAGGTCGGATTCGCTGTCGTCGCCCACGAACCAGGCGGACTTGGCCTGGGCGAAGATCAGCAGGTCGCCGTCGCCCTCGTCGGACACGGGCGGGGGCCGGCGCTCCATCGGCGGGGCGGGCCGGTAATCGGCCACCGGAACCTCGTCGCGCAGAGCCGGTCGTTCGTCGCGTCGGCTGGGCAGTTCGTCGCGCAGGGCGGGTCGCTCGTCGCGTCGGCTGGGCAGTTCGTCGCGCAGGGCGGGTCGGCTGGGCAGTTCGTCGCGCAGGGCCGGTCGTTCGTCGCGTCGGCCCGGCAGTTCGTCGCGTCGGCTCGGCAGCTCGCTGGTCGGGCCGGGCCGGGCCGCGCGCGCGGCCTCCTCGCGATCGACCAGCCGCAGCGGGGGCGTCGTCTCGGGGTGCGCCCCGGCACCCGGGCCCGTCCCGTCGCGCAACGCCCGGTCGGCCAGTGGCGGCGGCTCGACCAGACGCAGCGCCGGGGGCTCCTGGGGCAGGTCGTCGGCCAGCCAGGGCGGGGTGACCCGGCGCTCAGCCCCCGGGTCGGTCGGGGCGTCGACGCCCCGACCGCCGTAGGCGCCGACGACCGGGTTGTTCGCGGAACTCTCGGCCGGGTCCTCCGGGTTGTTGACCAGCGGCCAGTTGGCCCGGGAACCGGGCGGCGCGGGCTCCGCCCGGGCGGCCGGCTCCTGGCCGGGGCGCGGCATGGGCACGGGAACGCTGAGGTCGGTGACGCTGAAGCCGCCCGTGGGCGTGGCCGACTCGCCCTTGGTCTGTGGACGGGGCGGGATCACGGTGCGCTGGCGCTCGGCGCGGGCGCTCTGGATCGCCGCCGTGGTCAGGGTGGGGCGGAACGGCTCGCCCGCCTCGGCCGGCGGCACGGCGCCCCGCTGCGCCGGGGGGACAGGGTTGATGCCCGTGGGCGGCGGCGCGGACGCCGGGCGGCCGGCCGGGTCGTCGCCCCGGTTCGGCAGTGACCCGGGTGCGGAGATCGGGGGGCGGGCGACCGCGGCCGGCGTCACCGGTGCCGGCGCGACGGGGGGCGGGGTCACGGGGGCCGGCGCGACCGGCGGCGGGCCGAGCGGCCGGGGGGTCGGGGGCGGCATCGCACCCGAGGCGGGCTCGGGCCGGCTCCGACGGCCGACGGATGGGGCGGGCTCGGGCTCGGCGGGCCGCAGGGCGCGTACGCCGGTGGGCGCGCGACCGGGCAGGTCGTCGGCGCTGCCAAGCAGACCGCCGGCGGGGGCGGCGGGGGCGGCGGGGGTGCGGCCGGGCAGGTCGCCGGGCGCCTCACCGTGTCGGTTGGCGGCGCGGCGCCCCGGGGCTGCGGTGGCGGGCGTGCCGACGCGGTCGTGGAGCGCGGCGACCAGGGCCTGGCAGCCGGTGTCGCAGGCCCGCACCGAGGCGACAGCCTGCCGCACGGTCTCGGCCACGGCGGCGGTGAGGGCACGGTTGACGGTGGCCCGTCGGGGCGTCTCGCTGATGGCCACCCGCAGGGCGGTCACCGCGTCGGTGAGCTCGTCGCCGTCGGCGACCCCGTCGGCGGCGAGCCGCGCCGCGACCGCCTCGGCGGACGCCTCGACCTCGCCGCCGTGACCCAGGTGGCCGCTCAGCATGCCGGGCTCGGGCAGCGCGTCCAGCACGGCGAGCGAGACCGGCTCGGCCGGGTCCGGGTACGCGCGCAACGCCGCCGGATAGAGCTCACGCAGCACCTCGCGCAGCGTGACGGCGGCAGAGTGCCGACCGCTGGCGAGGGCGGCGTGCGCGGCGAGGACCTGCTTGTAGCCGGCGAGGTCCCGGGGGGTGGGCAGGGTGACGGCGGAGAGCGCGCCGGCCTGCAGGGCGCGGGCCAGGCCGACGGCGCGTCGCTCGGCCGGGGGAGACTGCATCTCCTCCAGGGAGTCGTCGTCGGCGAACCGCTCCGCGAAGTCGTCGACGGAGTCGTCGTCGGCGATCGCCAGTGGCCGACCGGCGGCGCTGAGCAGTGAGGTGACCGTGTGGTCGTCGCTGTCGGCGGCGATGGCCGCACCACTCGGCCCGCCGGAGCGCTCCACGAGCAGCGCGACGAGCTGGGCGTACCCGGCGGGGTCGTCGCCGATCTCGCAGACATGCAGCAGACGGCCTGCGTCGTCGACCACAGCGGACGTCAGCGTCGAACCGGCCGAGGCCGGCCGGTCGGCCGAATCCACCGAGGCCAGACCGCAGTAAACGCGCACGAGCGCCACGGCGTCGTCCTCCTCCCGGGACACTGGGCTTTCACTGCCAGAGACTGATGCTCCCCGCAAAGGGTCAGTCGCGCCAGTCCACGACCGCAGAGATCTTGCCGACAATGGTGCGCCAACCCAAACTCGCGGTCTGCGCCCCGATTTTCCTCAGCCGGCGTCGACCGAAGAACCCGCCGACGCCGCCGTTGACCGTGGCCCGCAGGGATTCGTCCAGGTCATCGAGGCTGGAACCGGCGGAGAGCATGTCCAGCACGGCGGGCAGGCGCAGGGCGTACGCCAGGTCGCGGGCCACCTCGCCGGCCTCGATGAGCAGCGTCGGGTCCCAGCTGTCGTGCCCGCCGCGGAGGTTCTCCACCACCAGGTCGAGCTCGTAGACGTCCTCGTCGAGCGGCGCGATGTCGGCCGGCTCCACCCGTTCGGACAGTTCATTCCAGCTGTCCAGTTGGGAAAGGTCGTTCGGCGCACCGGAACGGACGAAACTGACCAGCGACTCAGGCGTCTTGAAGAGCAGCAGCTTCCCGCGGTGACTGAGGAAGACCGGCACCTCCTCGTCGCCCGCCTCGTCCTCGTCGGGCTCGTCGTCCGTCTCGTCGTCGGTCGCGTCGCGGCGGGCCTTGGCCTCGTCCTCGTCGCTCTCGGCAAAGTCCTGCGCGACGTCTTCGTCGAGGATGACGACGGCCTCGTCGTCCTCGTCCTCGTCGTCCTGGGCGACCTGGCGGCGGGCCAGGAACGGGTCGTCCAGGTCGCGCTCGGTCACGTCGGTGGGCGTGAGCTCCCGTGCCGTCCGGTACGCGCGCAGCGTGTAGCCGGTGCCGGCGGGCAACGCGATCTCCACCGGGTCGATCCGCAGCTCTTCCCAGAGGGCGCGGGCGGCCTCGGCCGAGGCGGTTGCGGTGTCGGACTCGACCGAGTCGTCGGTGTCGGACTCGGCCGGGGCGGCGGCGTCGTCGAGTTCGGGCTCGTCGGCGTCGGGCCGTTGGGGCGACTGGCGGGCCACGCTGACCTCCGTGTGCTTCGGGTTGCCCACCCGCCGGCGTGCGCCGCCGACGAGTGACTCTGGGCACATACCCTAGTGGGCGGCTCCGGGAGGCCGGTGTCCGCACCCCGGTGGCGGGGCGGTCCGCTGACAAGTAGCGTTGCTACGTATGAAGGCCCAGGCGCTGCACGGACACCTCGATGCGCTGCTGCTCGCGGTGCTCGAGCGGGGCTCCCTGCACGGCTACGCGATCATCGAGGCGCTGCGCGACCGCAGCGACGGCCAGCTCGACCTGCCGACCGGCACCGTCTACCCGGCGCTGCGGCGGCTGGAACGGGCCGGGCACGTGGCCAGCGCCTGGAACACGGTCAACGGGCGGGAACGGCGCACCTACCAGCTCACCGACGAGGGCCGGCGGGCGCTGGCCGGTGAGCGGTCCGGGTGGCACGAGTTCCGCTGGACCGTCGGCCGGTTCCTCGACCCCGAGGCCCCGCCGACCGCGCCGGCCTGACGGCAACCGCCCGAGGCCCGCCGATTGCCCTGGCGGGACCGCCCGAGGCCGCGCCGGCCTGACGGGACACCGCAGGTCAGCGGGTGGCCAGCAACCAGGTGCGGGCGGCCCGGCCGAGCCAGAGCCAGCCGGCGGCGGCCACCCCCATGCCGATCATCATGGGCGGCCAGGTGAGGGCGGCGCTCCAGAGTCCGATCGACCATCCGAAGAGGCCCGCGCAGGCCAGCACCCCGAGGGCGAGGACGCCGGTCAGGGCCGTCCCCAGCGCCCGGTCGCCCGTGCCACCGCGCACCGCCGACCGGCCCGCCGCCAGCAGCCCGGCCGCGGCCAGCGCGAACGCCGCCGCCCAGATCCAGCCCACCGACGCGGACAGGAGCTGGTACGCGGCCGGCGGCCGGGAACCGCCCCAGCTCGACCCCCGCCAGGTGAGGTCGCCGGCGGCGGACGCGACAGCGGCGACCGCGATGACCCGCAGCGACAGTCCCCGCAGCGCACCCGCCGCCAGTTCCGCCTGGTAGGCCGGGGCGAGCTGCGTCGGCGAGCCGAACTCGGCCACCGCCCGGCGCTGCGCCTCCGGCGCCGACAACCCGTCCTCCCGGTACGCGTCGACGGCGTCGAGCAGCCCGTGCCGTGCCTCGGTCAGCAGGTCGGACTTCAGCCGGCGCGGCCCGCGCAGGCGCGCGTCCAGCTCGCGCAGGCGCTCCTCCACCGTCGCCGCGTCGTTCTCGCCCCGCATGGGCCCACCCTGTCACGGCTGCGGGCGGGTGTCGTCGGGGACAAACCCCGGCCCGACCCGGAGCCCGGCGGTGGCGCGGTCAGGGGCGCAGCGCCAGGTAGCCGCGTTCGGCCGCCTCCTGGATCAGCCACTGGTCCCGGTACCAGCCGGGGGCGGCGACCAGGTCGGCGTGCCGGCCGCGCTGGGCCACCCGGCCGGCGTCCAGGACCACGATCTCGTCCAGTTCGGCGAGCCCGCTGAGCCGGTGGCTGATCAGCAGCACGCTGTGCCCGGCCGGGGTGGCGGCCAGCGCGGAGGCGAGCACCGCGTCGGCGGCGGCGGGATCGAGCCCCTCGGTGGGCTCGTCGAGCACCAGCACCCCCGGCGCGGCGAGCAGTGCCCGGGCCAGCGCGAGGCGTTGCCGCTGGCCGCCGGAGAGCTGGCCGCCCTCCTCGCCGACCACGGTGTCCCAGCCGTCCGGCTGCTCGCGTACCCAGTCCAGCAGGCCGGCCGCGGCGGTCGCCGCCGACAGCTCGTCCTCGCCGGCGTCGGGCCGCCCGAGCAGCAGGTTCTCCCGCACGGTGGCGTGGAAGACGTACGCCTCGGCGAGCAGCCCGCCGACGGCGCGGGGCAGCTCGTCGGCCCGGTACGCCGACAGCTCCCGCCCGTCGAGCAGGATCCGCCCGGATGCCGGGCGCACCGCGCCGGTGAGGACGGCGGCCAGGGTGCTCTTGCCGGCGCCGCTGGGCCCGACCACCGCCACCCGGCGACCGGGCGGCAGGGCCAGGTCGAACCCGTCTAGGGCGGGCGGGGCACCCTCCCGGTAACGGACGGTCACCCGCTCGAACCGCACGTCGTGTGGCCCGGGGCCGACCGGTGCGCCGTCGGCGCAGGCCGGGCCGGTGGGGGCGTCGAGCAGCGCGGCGACGCGGGTCAGGCCGGTGCGTAGCTGGGTCCACTGCCGGGCGGCCCCGACCAGCGCCAGCGTGATCTCCACGGCGGCGAGGGTGCCGACGGCGAGGACTCCAACCAGCACGCCGTCCACGCCGTCGGCGAGCGCGGCGAGCACCACCGCGCCGGCGGTCAGCCCGGCCACCAGGACCCCGGCCGCGTCGACCGCGAAGCCGGTGGCGGCGAGCCGCCGCTCCAACCGGGCCAACCGCCGGGCCCGTGCACCGGCCGCCTCCAGCGCCTGCCCGGTGGCGCCGAAAGCGGCCAGGTCGGCGGCGCCGTGGGTGAGGTCGACCGCGTCCGTGGCGAGGGCGCCGCGCAGCGGTGCCAGCTCGGCGGCGGCACGGCGGGTCAGCACGGTGGCCAGCGCGGGCAGCGCGACCCCGGCGAGCAGCAGCCCGATGGCGAGCACCCCGGCGGCGGCCGGCGACATGAGGGCTGCCGCGCCGACCGCGACCACGCCGACCAGGGCCGCGGCCGAGGCCGGCACGAGCACCCGCAGCAGCAGGTCCTGGACCGCCTCCACGTCGGAGACGAGCCGGCTCAGCGCGTCCCCGGAGCGTTGCCGGGCGGTCGGCTGCGCGGCGAGGGCGCCGAAGACCCGGGCGCGCACGTCGGTGACGAGGCGCAGCACGGCGTCGTGTCCGGCGAGCCGTTCGGTGTAGCGCAGTACGCCGCGGCTGATCGCCAGCGCCCGGACCGCCACGATCGCCACGGTGAGGCGGTCGAGCGGGGGTTGGCCGGCGGCGCTCATCAGCAGCCAGGTGGCGGTGGCCATCAGGGCGAGGGCGGCGAACTCGGTGGCGGCGGCGAGCAGCCCCGCGCCGAGCAGCCGGTTCAGGTACGGCCGGGCCAGCCGCAGCACGGTCCGCTCGGGGTAGCCGGCGAAGCCCTTCCCGGGCCGGGTGGCGGGGGGTGTGGGCTGGTCGGTCACCGGGGCACCTCCCCGGCCGCCGGGGTCAGCTCCGTGACCCGGCCGTCCTCGATCCGCAGGATCCGGTCCGCGTCCGCGAGCAGCGCCGGCCGGTGGGCCACCAGCAGCGCCGTCCGCCCGGCCACCAGCCGGCGGGTGGCGTCGAGGACGACCGCCTCGGCGGCGGTGTCCAGTCGGGCGGTCGGCTCGTCGAGCAGCACGACGGGGGCGTCGCGCAGGAACGCGCGGGCCAACGCGACCCGCTGCCGTTGCCCGCTGGACAGGCCGTGTCCGCGTTCGCCGAGCACCGTGGCGAGCCCGTCGGGCAGCCCGGCGACGACGTCGTCCAGGGCGGCGTCGCGCACCGCCGTGGCGAGCGCGGTGTCCGGGGTGTCGGGGGTGCCGAGCCGGATGTTGTCGGCCAGCGTGGCGGCGAAGAGGTGGGCCCGCTGCGGCACCCAGGCGACCTGCTGGCGCCAGCCGTCGGCGTCGGCGTCGGCGAGGTCCACCCCGCCCACGGTGACCCGGCCGGCGGTGGGGGCGACGAAGCCGAGCAGCAGGCCGAGCAGGGTGCTCTTGCCGGCGCCGCTCGGCCCGATCACGGCGACGCGCTCGCCGGGCCGGATGGTCAGCGTGACGTCGCGCAGGGCGGTGGTCCGCTCGTACGCCACGGTCACCGCCTCGAACCGGATCTCGCCGTGGCCGTCGGGGGTGGCCGGGGCCGCGCCGCGCGCCGGCGGGGCGGGGGCGCCCGCCGACAGGTTGAGCGCCTCGTCCAGTGCGGTGAGCCCCTCCATGCTGGCGTGGAACCGGGCGCCGGCCGCCCGCAGCGGGAGGTAGGCCTCCGGGGTGAGCAGCAGGATCAGCAGCGCGGTCTGCAGGGTCAGCCCGCCGCCGAGCAGCCGGATGCCCACCGGCACGGCGACCAGCGCCACGGAGAGGGTGGCGACCAGTTCCAGCACCAGGGCGGAGAGGAAGGCGATGCGCAACGTCTTCATGGTGGCCACCCGGTGGCCGTCGGCCATCCGGTGGACCACGTCGGTCTGGCTCCGGGCCCGACCGAACGCACGCAGTGTGGGCAGCCCGGCGATCATGTCGAGGAAGTGCCCGCCGAGCAGGGAGAGCCGCCGCCACTGTCGCTCGGTGGCGGCCTGCGCCTGCCAGCCGAGCAGCGCGCCGAAGATCGGGATGAGCGGCAGGGTGGCCGCGATGATCAGCGCGGAGCCCCAGTCGGCGACGAAGATCCGGGCCAGCACGGCGACCGGCACGGTGACGCTGAGCACCAGCTGCGGCAGGTAGCCGGTGAAGTAGGCGTCCAGGGCGTCGAGCCCGCGCCCGGTCAGCGTGGCGAGCTGCCCGGCGCGCTGGCCGGCGACCCAGCTCGGGCCGTGCCGGCCGACCGCGCCGAGCAGGTCCGCGCGCAGCGCCGCCTTGACCGTTGCCGCGGCCCGTGCCGATACCGTGCCCTGCGCCCAGACCAGCAGCGAGCGGGCGGCCACCGCGGCGGCGAAGCCGGCCAGCGCGGGCCGGTCGAGCCGCCCGTCGAACGCCGTCGCCAGCAGCGCGGCCAGGGTGGTGGCCTGCGCGACGACCAGCGCCGCCGCCAGCACGCCGAGCAGTGCGAGCACGGCGAGGTCGCGCCGGGCCCCCGGGACCCGGCGCAGCAGACGCGGGTCGAAGGGACGGCGGTTCACCAGTACACCGGTGCCCTGCCGTCGGTCCGTCCCCGGAACACCCACCAGCACATTGCCTGAAAGCCTAGTAGGGCCGGCAGGAGTGGCAGCACGAGCCAGTTGAGCAGCCGTAACGTGGGGGTGCTAGCCGCCGCGTCGGCCACGGTCAGTGAGGCGCCCGGTTCGATCGTGGAGATCAGCGCGTAGGGCCATCTTGTCGCGCCGACCAGCGCCACCGGCAGCGCCAGGGCCGCGCAGGTGGCGGCGAAGGCCAGCCCCGGACGCCGCCGCGCGAGCGCCGCGCGGGCCGCCAGCAGCGCCGCGACCAGCAGCGCCAGCAGCAGTACGCCCACCAGGGGCTGCCGCGCGCCGGCGCGTACGTCGGCGGAGAGCAGGCCGAGGGCGGTGGCGGCGCCGACGGCGGTGAGCGCCACCGGGACGAGCCGGGCGGCCAGCCGCCCGAGCGGCGCCGCCTCGGCCGCGGGCAGCCGCAGCGTGAGGAATGTCGCACCGTGCAGCGCGACCAACGCGACGAGGGCGAGCCCGGCGGCGGCCACGAACGGGGTGAGGAGGTGGGTCACCCCGGCGACGTGCCCGTCGGCACGCAGCGGTACGCCCTGGAGCATCCCGGCCAGCACGGCGCCCCAGCCGAGCGCGGCGAGCACGCTGCCGACGAGCACGACCCGGTCCCACCGGGCGCGGGCCCGCTGCCCGTCGGGGCGGCTGCGCAGTTGCACGCCGGCGGTCACCAGGATCACCCCGGTCACCGCGCCGAAGAAGGCCGGGTAGAGGCCGGCGAGCAGCTCGCCCTCCAGCAGGGGGAAGGCGCCGAACAGGATGCCGACGGCGGCCACCAGCCAGACCTCGTTGCCGAGGAAGAACGGGCCGACGGCGTTGAGCGCGGCGCGGCGGTGGGCGGGTCGGGTGTCCCGGGCGAGCAGCAGGCCGACGCCGTAGTCGTAGCCGCCGAGCACGAGGTAGGTGGCGAAGAAGAGCCCGAGCAGGGCGTACCAGGCGAGTTCCACGGTCGTCTCCTCAGGCGAAGGCGGGCTCGGGGTGCGGGTCGGCCGGCGGCTGGTCCGGGCGGCGGCCCAGGGCCGGGTCGTGCGCGCCCCGGGCGGCGTGCCGGGCCAGCAGCACCCAGTTGGCGACGGCCAGGGCGCCGAGCAGCAGGCTGAAACCGATCAGCGAGGCGAGCATCAGCCAGGGGCTGACCGGCGACACCGCCTGCTGCACGGGCAGCAGCCCGTACGCGGCCCAGGGCTGGCGGCCCACCTCGCGGGTGATCCAGCCGAGGATCACCGCCACGAACGGCAGCGGCAGGCCGAGCAGGAGCAGCCACAGCGGGAAGCGCAGCCGGATCAGCCAGTCCCGCCAGAGCAGCGGGAGCAGCAGCCAGAGCAGGCCGAGGGTGAAGCCGATCAGGATCATGAAGCCGAGGCCGACGTCGGCGAGGACCGGCGGGGTGTAGTCGCCGGGGCCGAACCGCCCGGTCCAGTCGGCGATCAGCGCCTCGGCGGCGGGGTCGTCGCCGAACTTGGTGGGCTGCACGTCCCCGATGGCGAAGAACTGGGCGAAGCCGAAGCCCTGCACGAAGAAGATCGCCACCGCCGAGGTGATCAGGCCGATCCGCAGCCCCTTGCGGTGCAGGGCGAAGTCGGGGGTGCGCCGGATCAGGTGCCACGCGCTGACCGCCGCCATCAGCATCCCGCCCACCAGCAGCGCCGCCGTGACGACGTGCCCGAGCGCCATCCGGAGGGTGGGGTTGTCGAGCAGGGCGGAGAAGTCGGTGAGGTGCGCCACGCCGTCGCGGACCTCGTAGCCGACCGGGTTCTGCAGCCAGGAGTTGGCCACCATGATCCAGAACGCGGAGGCGTACGCGGTGATCGCGACGCCCCAGAGCAGGGCGAGGTGCACGCCCCGGCGCAGCCGGTGCCAGCCGAAGATCCACATGCCGAGGAACGTCGACTCCAGGAAGAAGGCGACAAGCGTCTCGATGGCCAGCGGTGCGCCGAAGACGTTGCCGACGTAGCGCGACAGCCCGCTCCAGTTGAGCCCGAACTGGAACTCCATCACGATGCCGGTGGCGATGCCGAGCACGTAGTTGATCACGTAGAGCTGGCCCCAGAAGCGGGTGAGCCGCTCGTAGACCGGCTTGTCGCTGATCACCCAGGCGGTCTGGAGGCCGACGAGCAGGGTCACCAGGCCCAGGGTGACCGCCACGAAGAGGAAGTGGATCGAGGTGGTGGTGGCGAACTGCAGGCGGGCGAGGAGCAGGGTGTCCATGGCCGGCTCTCCAAACGGTTGGCTCACTACGGTAGGCAGCCTACACGTAGATTGCCTACGCATCACCCGCGTCGCCCGTCGCGAGGAATGCTACGACGACTTGTAGTAGTCGTGGGGGCGGATCGACACACCGGGAGGCCGTGGCCGGCCCGCCCAAGCCTGGCGCACCGGGCTCCACGCACCGGTAACTCCCGAAAGACGCGGAATTCCGGCGTCGACGCGGAGGGCGAGCACGCGGGCGCGCGGCACCGGGGAAAGGGGCCGCCTCAGGCGGCGGGCGGTCCGGTCAGCTCAGGAAGAGGGAGACCGGCAGGGCGGCGACGGTGGTCGCCACGGCCAGCGCGACTGCCCCGCGCAGCCGGGGCGGCCGGCCGGCGACCAGGAGGCGCTGCACCCGGACGTCGAGGTCACGATCGCCCAGGCCGAGGGTGCCGGCCGGGGAGATCCGGCTGCCGGCCGCGGCGAAGCGGCGCAGCGCACCGGCCAGCGGGGCGTCCGCGTGCGACTCGCGGGCCTTGTCGTCGGCGCGCATCTCGACCAGCAGTGCGACCCGGTCGTGCGCCTCGCGGACCCAGGCGAACCAGGGCAGTGCCCGGCTGAGCGCGGTGAACGGCAGCAGCACCAGGTCGTGCCGTTCCTGGGCGTGCGCCCGCTCGTGGGCCAGCACGGCCGCCAGTTCGGCGCGGTCCAGCAGGTCGAGGGTGCCCGCGCTGACCACCACGCGGGGCTTCATCCCGGGCAGGCAGTACGCCGCCGCACTCGGATGGTCCAGCACCAGCGCGCCGGGCACCGTCGGGTCCCGGCGGGCGACCAGGGCGAGCAGGTCCCGGTGCCGGCGCTGGGCGCGTACGGTGCCGTGGACGCTGCGGGCGGTCGTGCCGAGCAGGACCGCGCCGATGCCGAAGCCCACCCCGACGGCGCCCAGGTGCGCCGCGCCGAGCCCGGCGGGCAGGGTGCCGTGGCCCAGGTCGGTGGCGAGGGCCACCAGCGCGCTGCCGGTCGGGCGGTCGTAGGCGGTCAGGCCCAACGCGATCGGCACACCCATGGCCGAGAGCCCGAGGGCCAGGCCGACGGCCTGCCAGCAGACGATCGCGACCCGGGGGCTGCGCCACGTCCAGGTGGAGCGGGCCAGCACCTGCGCGGTCAGCCAGCAGGCCAGCATCGACGCGGCGAAGTGCAGGGCGTACGCCACGGGCCCGCCCTACCGGTCCGCTGCGTTCTCGGCCCGGTCCGGTCGGCCGTTCCCGCCGGCCGGCGGGGCCTCCACCCGGTCGGTCAGCGTCTCCCCGCCGGGGCCCGCCTCGTCGGCCTCGGCCCCGAGGGCGGCGCGCAGCACCTCGGCCTCGGTGCCGGTCACCGAGCGGGCGAAGCGCACCAGCGCGGCGTCCCGGCTGCCACCGAGGTCGAGGGCCTCGAGCATGAGCTGGGCGATGTACTGCTCGCGGCTGGCGGCGGCGCGGTAACGCCAGGCGCGCCCCTCCCGCTCGCGTTGCACCATGCCCTTGCCGGCGAGCCGGTCCAGCACCGTCATCACCGTCGTGTACGCCAGCTCGCGGCCGTTCAGCGCGTCGGCCACCTCCCGCACGGTGATCCCGTCCGACGTGCCGGGGACCGAGTCCCACAGCACGTCCATCACCGCGCGTTCAAGATCACCAAGCCGAGTCACGCCGCAATCCTACTCCTGGTAGTAGAACTCCCGCCCGGGGCGGCACCCGCCGTCACATGCCCTTGGGGTGCCAGACGGTCTTCGTCTCCAGCAGCACGGTCATCCGGGTGACGCCCGGATCGGCGGACCAGTCGTGGCCGGCCGGGGCGGGCCGGAGCACCCGCTTGAGGTTCTGCGCCGCCCTGATCTCCAGGTCCGTCGCCAGGTCGGCGTCCGCCACCCCGGTCAGGTCGATGGCGTTGACGTCCAGGTGGGCCGCCAGCGTCGGCGCGGTCTCGGTGATCGGGCCGGTGAGCAGGTTGACCACTCCGCCGGGCAGGTCGGAGGTGGCAAGCACCTCCGCCAGGGTGACCGCCGCCAGGGGCTGCGTCGGCGAGGCCGCCACCACCACGGTGTTGCCGGTGACGATCGCCGGGGCGATCACGCTGACCAGGCCGAGCAGCGCGGGCAACTCGGGGGCCACCACGGCCACCACGCCGGTCGGCTCGGGCGCCGACAGGTTGAAGTACGGCCCGGCCACCGGGTTGGCGCCGCCGTAGACCTGGGGCAGCTTGTCGGACCAGCCGGCGTACCAGACCCAGCGGTCCACGGCCGCGTCCACCTCGTCGCCGGGCACGCCCAGGGCGACGAACTGCTCGCGCCGGCCCTCCAGCATCTCGGCGACCCGGTAGAGGATCTGGCCCCGGTTGTACGCCGTGGCCCCGGCCCAGCCCTTCACGGCGGCCCGGGCGGCGACGACCGCGTCCCGCGCGTCCTTGCGGGAGGCCAGGGAGACATTCGCGTCCTGCACGAGATACGACCGTCCCGACTCGCTGCGCGGGAACTTCCCGCCGACGAAGAGCTTGTACGTCTTGCGTACCGCGACCCGCTCAGCCATTGAGGTAGCCCTCCAGCCCGTGCCGGCCGCCCTCGCGACCGTAGCCCGACTCCTTGTAACCACCGAACGGCGAGGTGGGGTCGAACTTGTTGAACGTGTTGGCCCAGACCACGCCGGCACGCAGCCGGTCGGCCGTCCAGAGGATCCGGGAGCCCTTGTCGGACCAGATTCCCGCCGACAGCCCGTACGGCGTGTTGTTGGCCTTCTCGACGGCCTCGGCCGGGGTGCGGAACGTCAGCACCGACAGCACCGGGCCGAAGATCTCCTCGCGGGCGATCCGGTGCGCCTGGGTGACCCCGGTGAAGATCGTCGGCGCGAACCAGAAGCCGCGCTCCGGCAGCTCGCACGGCGGCGACCAGCGCTGCGCGCCCTCGGCGGACCCGGCGTCGGACAGCTCGCGGATCCGCGCCAGCTGCGCGGCCGAGTTGATCGCGCCGACGTCGGTGTTCTTGTCCAGCGGGTCCCCGACCCGGAGCTGGGCCATCCGCCGCTTGAGCGACCCGAGCACCTCCTCGGCGACGTTCTCCTGCACCAGCAGGCGGGAGCCGGCACAGCAGACGTGCCCCTGGTTGAAGAAGATGCCGTTCACGATGCCCTCGACGGCCTGGTCGATCGGGGCGTCGTCGAAGACGATGTTGGCGGCCTTGCCGCCCAGCTCCAGGGTGAGCGTCTTGCGGGTGCCGGCGACCGAGCGGGCGATGGCCCGGCCCACCTCGGTCGAGCCGGTGAAGGCGACCTTGTCGACGCCGGGGTGCTCGACCAGCGCCCGGCCGGTGTCGCCGGCGCCGGTGACGATGTTGACCACGCCGGCGGGCAGGTCGGCCTGCTGGCAGATCTCGGCGAAGAGCAGCGCGGTCAGCGGGGTCGTCTCGGCCGGCTTCAGGACCACGGTGTTGCCGGCGGCCAGCGCCGGGGCGATCTTCCACGCCAGCATCAGCAGCGGGAAGTTCCACGGGATGACCTGCGCGGCCACGCCCAGCGGCCTCGGATCGGGGCCGAAGCCGGCGTACGGGAGCTTGTCGGCCCAGCCGGCGTAGTAGAAGAAGTGCGCGGCGACCAGGGGCAGGTCGACGTCGCGGGACTCCCTGATCGGCTTGCCGTTGTCCAGGGACTCCAGCACGGCCAGCTCGCGGGAGCGCTCCTGGATGATCCGGGCGATCCGGAACAGGTACTTCGCCCGGTCCCGGCCCGGCATCGGGCCCCAGACCTTCTCGTACGCCTGCCGGGCGGCGCGGACGGCCCGCTCCACGTCCTGCGCGCCGGCCTCGGCGACCTCGGCCAGCACCTCCTCCGACGCGGGGTTGACCGTCTTGAACGTGCCGCCCTCGGCCGGGTCGACGAACTCCCCGTCGACGAACAGCCCGTAGGAGGCCTTGAGGTCCACCACCGAGCGGGACTCGGGGGCGGGTGCGTATTCGAACAGCATCGGCTCTCAGTCCAGGGTGAAGTAGTCGGGACCGGAGTAGGTGCCGGTCGTCAGCTTGGTGCGCTGCATGAGCAGGTCGTTGAGGAGGCTGGAGGCGCCGAAGCGGAACCAGTCCGGGTCGAGCCAGTCCGCGCCGACGGTCTCGTTGACCATCACCAGGTACTTGATCGCGTCCTTGGTGTTCTTGATGCCGCCGGCCGGCTTCACACCGACCTGCCGGCCGGTGGCGGCCCGGAAGTCGCGGACCGCCTCCAGCATCACCAGGGTCACCGGCAGCGTTGCCGCGACCGGCACCTTGCCGGTGGAGGTCTTGATGAAGTCGCCGCCGGCCAGCATTGCCAGCCAGGAGGCGCGCCGCACGTTGTCGTAGGTGGCCAGCTCCCCGGTCTCCAGGATGACCTTGAGATGGGCGTCCCCGGCGGCTTCCTTGGTGGCCACGATCTCGTCGTGGACCTCGCGGTAGCGGCCGGCCAGGAAGGCACCCCGGTTGATCACCATGTCGATCTCGTCGGCGCCGGCCGCCACGGCGGCCCGGGTGTCGGCGAGCTTGATCTCCAGCGGCGCCTGGCCCGACGGGAAGGCGGTCGCCACGCTGGCCAGGTGCACGCCGCTGCCGCGCAGCACCTCGGCCACGTGCCCCACCATCGCCGGGTAGACGCAGACCGCGCCGACGTGCGGGCAGGTCGGGTCGGCCGGATCGGGGCGCAGGGCCTTGGCCGCGAGGGCGCGCACCTTGCCCGGGGTGTCCGCCCCTTCGAGGGTGGTCAGATCGACCATCCGGATCGCCAGGTCGATGGCCTGGGCCTTGGCCGTGGTCTTGATGGAGCGGGTGCCGAGCTGGGCCGCCCGCTGCTCCACGCCGACCTGGTCCACGCCGGGCAGGCCGTGCAGGAAGGTCCGCAGAGCGGTCTCGGATCGTCCCAACTCGGAGAGCTCCGACCGGGCCGACGTCGCTGTCGCCGTCATGCCGCGAAGTCTACGCATCCGCCGGGCGAGTGATCTTGATCACGGCCCCGCCGACAGCTCCCACGACGGCCCGGACGCGCTCCGGTGGTGAGCGACGTCGCTGGTCCGGCCGCACCCGGCGATGCGGCAACGGGCGGACCGGTAGGTTGAGCGATCGTGGACGTACACGTCATTGACCATCCGCTTGCCCAGTCGCGGCTGACCGCCATGCGGGACGCGCGCACCGACTCCTCCTCGTTCCGGGCGGCGCTGCACGAGATCACCACCATGCTGGTGTACGAGGCCGCGCGGTCGTTCCCCGTCGAGAACTACCCGGTGCAGACCCCCGTCACCGGCGCCGAGGGCACCCGGCTGGCCAACCCGCCGCTGCTGGTGCCGGTCCTGCGGGCCGGCCTGGGCATGGCGGACGCCGCGCTCGGCCTCCTGCCGGAGTCCTCGATGGGCTTCGTCGGCCTGGCCCGCGACGAGGAGACCTACGAGCCGCGCGCCTACATGGAGTCGCTGCCGAGGGACCTCAGCGGCCTGCCGGTGCTGCTGCTCGACCCGATGGTCGCCACCGGCGGCTCGCTGGAGCACTGCTGCCGGCTGCTGGCCGACCGGGGCTGCACCGACATCACGGTGCTCTGCGTGCTCGCCGCGCCCGTCGGCATCGCGCGGCTCGAACGCTCCGGCCTGCCGGTGCGCCTCGTCACCGCCTCCATCGACGAGGGGCTCAACGACAAGATGTTCATCGTGCCGGGGCTCGGCGACGCCGGCGACCGGCAGTTCGGCGGCATGCCCCGTTTCTGAGGGCGCATCGAGGGCGGCTGCGCGCCGAGGCACGCGCGAGTGCGTGCGCGGGATGCGCGCAGCCGCTACCGTTCCGGGCCATGACTGGTGTTGCGCTCGCCGAGGAACTGCTGCTCCTCGCGTACGACGACGAGACGGGCAAGGCGACCATGCCCCGGATCAGCCTCGACCTGGGGATGGCCGCCGCGGTGCTGGTCGAGCTGGCCCTGGCCGGGCGGATCGGGTATTCCGACGGCTCCCTGGTGGTGACCGACCCGACGCCCACCGGCGAGCCGCTCGTCGACGGGGTGCTCGCCCGCATCGCCGCTGACACACCGCACAGCCCGTCGTCCTGGGTGCAGCGGCTGCGCCACGGCCTGCGCGACAGGATCCTCGGCGAACTGTGCGCCCTGGGCGTGGTGCGCGACGTCGACGAGACCGAACTGGGCTTCATCCACGTGCACCGCTACCCGACGGTGGACCCCGCCGTCGAGACGGACGTCCGCCGCCGGCTCGCGGAGGCGCTGGCCAGCGGGCAACTCCCCGACGAGCGGACCGCCGCCCTGGCCACGCTGGTCGCGGTGCTGCGGATGGAGCCGGCGCTCGGCCTGAGCGGCGACGCGGCCCGGGACGCCCGCCGCCGCCTGGAGGAGATCGCCGGCGGCGCCGGCTTCTCCGGCACCGTCAGCCTCGACGACTCCGTCGTCCGCCCCTCGGTCGGCCTGGTCGTGGCCGCCCTCGCCACCGCGGTAAACGCCGCCCTGGGCCCCCGCCCCTAACCCCACCCCACCCCCGCCCCACCCCCCACCCTCTGCCCCCCGCCCCGTTGATCATGAAGTTATTGCTCGGGAGAGCGTTTTCCGCTGGCAACAACTTCATGATCAACGGGGCGGGGGTGGGTGGTGGGGCGGGGCGGGGTGGGGGGTGGGGTTAGAGGCCTAGGGTTTGGGAGAGGTCGGTGCGGAGGGTGGTGATCGCGGCGGCGGCGCGGGTGCGGGCTGCGGCCACGTCGCCATCCGTCACCGGCTCCACCACCTCCAGGTACGCCTTGAGCTTCGGTTCGGTGCCGGAGGGGCGGATCACCACCCGGGCGGTGTCGGTGCGCAGGATCACCACATCGGCCTCGGGGAGCAGGTCCCGCGCCTCGGTGACCGGCGCTCCGAGCAGGGCGGTCGGGGTGGCGGCCCGGATCCGGGCCATCGCGTCCGCGATCACCCGCAGGTCGTCCACCCGTACGGAGAGCTGGTCGGTGTGGTGCACACCGAACTCGGCGGCCAGCTCGTCCAACCGGTCGGTCAGGGTGCGGCCCTGCGCCTTGAGCCCGGCGGCCAGCTCGGCCACGGTCAGGGCGGCGGTGATGCCGTCCTTGTCGCGTACGTGTTCCGGGGCGACGCAGTAGCCGAGCGCCTCCTCGTAGCCGAAGACCAGCGGCGCGGCCCCGCCGCCGGCCCGCACGATCCACTTGAACCCGGTGAGCGTCTCGTCGTACGGCAGGCCCCGGGCGGCGCACATCGCCCCCAGCAGGGACGACGACACGATGGTGGTGCCGTACAGGCCGGTGACGCCGCGCCGCATGAGATGGTCGGCCAGCAGCACACCCACCTCGTCGCCGCGCAGCATCCGCCAGCCGGGCGGGTTCCCGTCGGGCCGGCTCGGACCGGCGACCTCGCCGTCCGCGCTCGCCGCCCGACCGGTGTCGCGGACGGCCACCGCGCAGCGGTCCGCGTCCGGGTCGTTGGCGATGGCGAGGTCCGCGCCGGTCGACTCGGCCAGGGCGACCAGCCGGTCCACCGCCCCCGGCTCCTCCGGGTTGGGAAAGGAGACGGTCGGGAACGCCGGGTCCGGCTCGGCCTGCTCGGGCACCACGCCGGGCACGGGGAAGCCCGCCCGGGCGAAGACCGCGGTGAGCACCGCCGCACCGACCCCGTGCAACGGCGTGTACGCCACCCGCAGGTCGCGCGGCCCGTCCGGGGCGATCACGGCGGTGGCCTGCTGCACGTAGGAGGAGACCAGGTCGTCGCCGAGGACCTGCCCGTCCGCGCCGAGCGGCACCTCGGCCAGCGGCCCGACCGAGCGGATCGCGGCCTCGATGCCGGCGTCGGCCGGCGGCACGATCTGGGCGCCCGCGCCGAGCGTTCCGCCCAGTTCCGCGCCGAGGTAGACCTTGTAGCCGTTGTCCTGCGGCGGGTTGTGGCTGGCGGTCACCATCACCCCGGCGACCGCTCCGAGGTGGCGCACCGCGTAGGCGAGCACGGGGGTGGGCAGCGGGCGGGGCAGCAGCAACGCCGGGCGCCCCGCGCCGGTGGCGACCTGGGCGGTGCGCTGGGCGAACTCGCGGGAGCCGTAGCGGGCGTCGTACCCGATCACCAGCGGACCGGAGCCGCCCTGGGCGGCGAGCCAGCCCACCAGCCCGGCGGCGGCCTGGGTGACCACCGCGAGGTTCATCCCGTTCGGGCCGGCGCGCAGCGGGCCACGCAGCCCGGCGGTGCCGAAGGTCAGCGGGCCGGCGAACCGGTCGGCCAGCTCCGGGGCGCTCGCCGGCAGGCGGTCGAGGACCGCCCGCAGCTCGTCCCGGCTGGCGGGGTCGGGGTCGTCGTCGAGCCAGCGCCGGGCTCGCTCGCGAATGTCGTCGATGTCAGTGGGTTCCGCCGGCATGTCTCTTGATAGCACGCCGGCGGATCACCACCGCGCCTCACCCGGGCTCAGCCGGCCTCGGTGAGCTGGAAGGACCGCACCATCTCGTCGAAGATCGGCTTGCTCTCGGCGAACTTCGCGTCGTTCGAGGTGAGGTAGAACGAGTAGCTCTTGCCCTCGTGCACCACGCCGCGCCACACCCCGTGCCGCTTGGCCTCGCCCTCGCCGCAGGTGTATTCGAACTGGGCCGCGGCCTTGCCGACCCACTGCACCTCGTCCATGGCGAGCTGGGCGTAGGGCTTGGCGCAGGACTTGGAGCGGTTCTTGAGGCCGTCGGTGGCGACCTCCGCCCAGCGCATCGAGGTGGTGCGGAAGTCTTCCACCAGGATCCGGACCTTGCGGCCCTCGTCCTGCGGGTCGACGTAGTCCACCCAGTTGCCGGCGCTCTTCAGCTCCCAGCCCTGCGGCACCATGATCCGTACGCCCTTGCCCGAGTGTTCCTTCATCTCCGGCACGCCCTCGGCCGGTGCCGGCGCCGCCGGGGCGGCCTGCGGGGCGGTCGGCGGCGCGTCGTCGCCGCCGCTGAACAGGGCGACCGCCGCGATCAGCAACACCACGGCCAGTCCGCCGGCGGCGGCGAGCTGCACCTTGCGGGGCCAGCCCCTGACCGTGCCGACGAGTTGGCCGCCGGCGGCGCCCACCCGGCCGGCGAACCCGCCACCCGAGCCGCTCGCGGCCGGCGCGGTGGCCGGCGTCGCCCAGGGCTGCCCGGTGCCCGCCACCGACCACTGGCCGCCGCCGTAGGTGCCGCCGAGCTGCTGGGTCGCCTCCGGGGCCGGCCCGCCGAAGACGGGAGTTCCGGCGCTCATCCGCTGGGTGGTCTCGGCCGGGACGCCGAAGGTCGGCTTGGCCGCCCCCACCCGCTGGGTCATCTCCGTGGGGCCGCTGAAACCGACAAGTCCGGCGGCGTTGGTCCGCATCTGCTGGGTGGCGTCGTTGCCGCCGGGCGTCACCCGCTGGGTCGCCTCCGCGCCCCCGTAGGTGCGGCCGGCCGGCGTCGGCGCGCTCGGCGCCGGCATCGCACCGGTGGGCGTGTGCAGCGGCCCGGACAGCGCGTCGGCGCTGGTGTCCTCCATCGCGTCGGTGCCGGCCGGCAGGGCGGCCTGCCCGGGACGCTCGCCCCTGCGCAGCGCCGCCAGCCGGTCGGTCAGCGACTCGCCGGGGTTGAGCATCGCCCGCCCGCCGATCTGCCCGCTCGGCTTCGGCTCCTGCGGCTGGGCGGCCGGCGGGGCCGGCACGGGCCGCTGGACCGGAACCACCGAGTAGGGATCGGTCACCGAGTTCACCGCGGCGGAGTTGCTGGTCAGCGGGCCGGCGAGCAGCTCGCGGAGCATGGCCCGGGCGGTGTGCACGTCGAGGCGGCGGGCCGGGTCCTTCTCCAGCAGGCCCATCAGCACCCGGGCCAGCGGCCCGCTGCGCTGCGGCGGGGCGGGCGGGTCCTCGACCACGGCGTGCATGGTCTCGATCGGGTCGCCCTTGTCGAACGGGGGCCGCCCCTCCACCGCCGTGTAGAGCGTGACGCCGAGCGAGAAGAGGTCGCTCGGGGGGCCGAACTCCTGGCCCATCGCCCGCTCGGGGGAGATGAAGTGCGGCGAGCCGAGCACCATCCCGGGGGTGGTGAGCTGCACGTCGGTGGGCATCCGGGCCACGCCGAAGTCGGTCAGCACGCAGCGGCCGTCGGCGCAGATCAGCACGTTTGCCGGCTTGACGTCGCGGTGCAGCACGCCGATCGCGTGCGCCACCTCCAGCGCGCCGAGCAGCGCGATGCCGATCTTGGCGACCACCCGCTGCGCGACCGGCCCGTCCTCGATCACCATGTCGGCGAGGCTGCGGGCGTCGAGCAGCTCCATCACGATCCACGGCCGGCCGCTGTCGGTCACCACGTCGTAGACCTGGACGACGGCGGGGTGCTGGATCGCGGCGGCGGCGCGGGCCTCCCGCAGGGTGCGTTCGTACATGGAGTCGCGGTCGCTCGGGGCGAGGCCCGGCGGCAGGACGACCTCCTTCACGGCCACGTCCCGCCGCAGGAGGGTGTCCGTGGCACGCCACACCGTGCCCATGCCGCCGTTGCCCACCGCCGAACGCAGCGAGTAACGACCACCGATGGTCGTGCCGGGGGTCGCGCGTCCGTTGGGGGGACTGACTTGTCCGCCGCTCCACGTCGGGATCTGAGTCACAGAAAAGCCACCGGGGGATTTCGAGGGGGGCTGGGACACAACCCCCCTATCTTGCTGGTTCCGACGCCCGATGCGAAACCCGACGCGGCGGACGTTTTACCAAACTCGACAGTACGTACGCGAATGCTCACTTTTTGTCATGACCGCCAGCGGTGTCGGCATCCCACTCCCGTCGGCGCAGCCGCGCGTCCTACCATCCGCTAATGAGCGAACCGCGGTCAAGCGAGTCCGGTTTTCCGATCAAGGGCGTCTACACGGCGGCGGACCTTCCGGAGGATCTGGACTCCCGGCTCGGCGGACCGGGCGAGTTCCCGTACGCGCGCGGCGTCTACCCCACCATGTACACCTCCCGCCCCTGGACGATGCGCCAGTACGCCGGCTTCGGCACCGCCACCGAGTCCAACGCGCGCTACCACCAGCTGTTGCGGGCCGGCACCATGGGTCTCTCCGTCGCCTTCGACCTGCCGACGCAGATGGGCTACGACTCGGACGACCCGATCGCGCACGGCGAGGTGGGCAAGGTCGGGGTGGCCATCGACTCGATCGACGACATGCGGCTGCTCTTCGACGGCATCCCGCTCGACAAGGTCTCGACCTCGATGACGATCAACGCGCCCGGCTCGGTGCTGCTCCTGCTCTACCAGCTCGTCGCCGAGGAGAACGGCGTCGCCGGCTCGGCCCTCAACGGCACGATCCAGAACGACATCCTCAAGGAGTACATCGCCCGGGGGACGTACATCTTCCCGCCGAAGCCCTCGCTGCGGCTGGTCGCCGACACCTTCGGCTACTGCCGCGAGGAGGTGCCAAAGTGGAACACCATCTCCATCTCCGGCTACCACATGGCCGAGGCCGGCGCGTCGCCCGCGCAGGAGATCGCGTTCACCCTGGCCAACGGCATCGAGTATGTGCGGGCGGCGCTGGCGGCCGGGCTGGCCGTGGACGACTTCGCGCCCCGGCTGTCGTTCTTCTTCGTCGCCCGCACCACCCTGCTGGAGGAGGTCGCGAAGTTCCGCGCCGCCCGCCGCATCTGGGCCCGGGTGATGCGCGACGACTTCGGCGCCAAGAACCCGAAGTCGATGATGCTGCGGTTCCACACCCAGACCGCCGGCGTGCAGCTCACCGCGCAGCAGCCCGAGGTCAACCTGGTCCGGGTGGCGGTGCAGGGGCTCGGCGCGGTGCTCGGTGGCACCCAGTCGCTGCACACCAACAGCTTCGACGAGGCGATCGCGCTGCCCACCGAGAAGGCGGCCCGGCTGGCGTTGCGCACCCAGCAGGTGCTGGCGTACGAGACGGACCTGACCGCCACCGTCGACCCGTTCGCCGGCTCGTACGTGGTGGAGGCGATGACCGCCGAGATCGAGGCGGCGACGAACGAGCTGATGGACCGGGTCTTCGACCACGGCTCGGCGGTCGACGCCATCGAGGCGGGCTTCCAGAAGCGGGAGATCGAGCAGTCCGCGTACCTGATCGCGCAGGAGATCGACGCCGGCGAGCGGGTCGTGGTGGGCCTCAACCGGTTCACTGTCGACGAGGAGGAGCCGTACGAGCCGCTGCGGGTCGACCCGACGATCGAGGCGGCGCAGGCTGAGCGGCTGGCCCGGCTGCGCGCCGAACGCGACGCCGGTGCGGTCGAGCGGGGGCTGGCCGAGCTGCGCGCCGCCGCGGAGGGCACCGGGAACGTGCTCTATCCGATGCGGGAGGCGCTGCGGGCCCGCGCCACCGTCGGCGAGGTCTGCGGCACCCTGCGCCAGGTGTGGGGGACGTACCGCCCGACCGACCGGTTCTGATCACGCCGGCCCGGCCCGCGCCGTGCCGGGTCGGGCCACGCGCCGGTAACGGCCGGCCCACGGTGCATTCCGGTCGGCCGTGAGGGGTCCGGCGGGGACGCTACAGTCGGGGCGGCGCTGTCGCAGGTCGCCGAACGGGCGGTCGCCGCCGCGGGGCCGTGGAACGCGGGTGACCCGGCCGCGCCGGCGGGCGTCGGCGCGTGGGCTGCCCGGCCGTGGCGTGTGCCGGGCGGGTTCGGGGGTAAACCGACCGGGGGGACGTGGACGCACACCCTGTGCGGTCGGCGTCGGCCCGGGTGTGTGACCGTCTTCGGGCCCCCGAACGGACGACGGTCGGGTAATTGTCGGAGTGACCGTCGGCCTGACCGACTAATGCGACAATTCCGAAACGACGGCTATGGGGGGCGAGCGGTGCCGCAGCCCACCGGGCCGGTTACGCGGTGTAGGAGAGGTGGGTCAGATGACGGCGTCCGACCGCGATCTACCTGCTGTCCCGCAGTTCTATGAGCGCTCCGAGCAGGACATTCGTGACGCTACGCGGTCCGATCGCTACCGGAACGAGGTTGCGCAGCGTCACCGTCGGAGGTCTAGGCTGTCTGCGGTTCCTCATGATCCATCCATCTCTAGCGAACGAGAATTCGACGTGACGAGTGCGTTGACGCTGCCCACCGGCAACCTGCTGGCGGCCCCCTGGCCGGAGACGCCGTCCGGGCCCGCCCAGCCGCTGCCGTTCGAACTGGACCGGCTGCTCGCCGACCGGCTGCCCGACCTGATCGCCACCCGCCGCCGCCTCCACCAGCACCCGGAACTCTCCGGCGAGGAGTTCGAGACGGCCGCCATGATCGTCCGGGAACTCACCGCCGCCGGGCTGCGGCCGCGACTGCTGCCGAAGGGCAACGGGGTCATCTGCGACATCGACGGCCGCCCCGACGGTCCGGTGATCGCGTTGCGCGCCGACATCGACGCCCTGCCGCTGACCGACTCGAAGGACGTGCCGTACCGCTCCACCGTGGACGGCGTCTGCCACGCCTGCGGTCACGACGTGCACACGACTGTCATGCTCGGCGTCGGCACGTTGCTGGCTCAGCTCGCCAGCCTCGGTGAGCTGCCCGGGCGGGTCCGGCTGATCTTCCAACCGGCCGAGGAGATCCTGCCCTGCGGCTCGCTGGAGGTCATCGAGGCCGGCGGCCTGGACGACGTGGTGCAGATCTTCGCCCTGCACTGCGACCCCAACCTGCCGGTCGGGCGGATCGGCCTGCGCGTCGGCCCGATCACCGCGGCGGCCGACAACGTCACCGTCCGGCTCTCCGGCCCCGGCGGGCACACCGCCCGCCCGCACCTGACCGTCGACCTGGTCGGCGCCCTGGGCCGCCTGATCACCGAGGTGCCGTCGCTCGTCAGCCGCCGGGTGCCGGCCAACAGCGGGCTGCTGCTGGTGTTCGGCCACGCCACGGCCGGCACCCGTAACAACGTCATCCCCTCCGAGGCGTACGCGTCGGGCACCCTGCGGGTGATGGACCGCGACACCTGGGAGCTGGCCCCCAAGATCGTTACTCAGGTGATCCGCGACGTCGTCGCCCCGACCGGCGCCACTGTCGATTTGGAATACCTGCGGGGCCGCCCGCCGGTGTGCAACGACTCCCAGGCCATCGGGGTCCTGACCGCCGCCACCACCGCCGCGCTCGGGCCGGAGGGCGTCGCCGAGACCCCGCAGAGCATGGGTGGCGAGGACTTCTCCTGGTACCTGGAGTACGTCCCCGGCGCGCTCGCCCGGCTCGGTGTCGGCCGCTCCGGCCCGAACGTGGACCTGCACCGGGCCTCGTTCGACGTGGACGAACGGGCCATCCCGGTCGGCGTACGGCTTATGGTCCTGACCGCGCTGCGGGCACTGGCGGCGGCGCGGTAGCCGGTCGCGGCGTGGCCGGCGGCACCGGCGTCGGGGCCGTGCGTCGCCGCCGGCGCAGCACCACCAGCAGCACCGTCAGCGGTACGCCGAACACCAGCAGCCACGGCAGTACCGCGCCGAGCACCGTCAACAGGACGCTCACCGAGGTCAGGAAGACCTGCCAGCCGCCCTTGAGCCCCACCAGGAAACCGGTCCGCGTCCCCTCGTCGGCGGTGCTCGCGTCCGGACCGACCAGCGACACGGTGATCGTCGACAGGCTCGTCAGATCCGCCAGCCGCTCCTTCTTCGCCTCCAGCGAGGCGAGGTCGGCCTCCCGGCGGGACAGCTCGTTCTCCAGCGACACCAGGTCGCTGATCGAGCTGGCCCGCGCCAGCAGCCGGCGGGCGCTCTCCACCCGGGCCCGCTGGCTGGTGATCCGCGCGTCCAGGTCGACCACCTGCTCGGTGACGTCCTCGGTGCGGATCTCCCGCCGTTGCTGCCGGCCCAGCTTCGCCAGCTCCTCCACGACGCCGTGGAACTTCGCCGCCGGCACCCGCAGTTCCAGCTCGGCCCGCGCGTCCGCGTCGACGCTGCGCCGCTGATCGCCGCCGACGAAACCGCCGGCCGCCGTGACCGCGGCGATCGCGCTGCGGGCCGCATCGTCCACGTCGTCCACCTGCACGCGCATCGTGCCGGTGTAGATGATGGACCGCTGGTCGACCCGCAGATCAGGCGCGCCGGCACCGCCGCCCTGTTCGGCTGCCCCGCCCCGCTCCGCCCCCTGTGCCCCGTCCGCCCCCTGTGCCCCGTCCGCCCTCTGCGCCGCGCCGCCCGCCTGGTCCCGCTCCGCAGGCGCGCTGGCGGACTCGTCGCCCGCGTCACTGCCGCAACCCGCCAGCGCGAGCAGCGCGACCAGCGCGACGGCCGTCAGCCGTCCGTGCCGGCCCCGTCGTTTCCGTCCGTCCATCCCGCCTCCATCGTCCGAGCCCCCGTGTGGGGCGATACCTCAGACGCGGCGCGGGACCACGTCGGTTCCGGCAGACTGCGCGCAGGACATCACGATTCGATATTCTTGGAGTCACGATGCAACTCACCAAGTACGCCCACTCCTGCCTCCGGGTGGAGCACGACGGGGCAGTGCTGGTCATCGACCCGGGCGTGTTCAGCGAGACGGCGACCGCCCTCGACGGGGCGGACGCGGTGCTGATCACGCACGAGCACCCCGACCACCTGGACGTCGAGGCGCTCACCCGGCAGCTCGACCGGCGCCGCCTCGTCATCCACGGCCCGGCCTCGCTCGCCGCCGCCCTGGGCGACGCCGCCGAGGCGCTCCAGCCGGTCCGGCCCGGGCAGTCCTTCACGGCCGCCGGCGTCCCGGTCAGCGCCCACGGTGGCCGGCACGCGGTGATCCACCCGGACATCCCCGTGATCGACAACCTGGCGTACCTGCTCAACGACGTGGTCTACCACCCGGGGGACAGCCTCGTCGTCCCCGAGGGCATCCAGGTCGACACGCTCTTCCTGCCGATCCACGCGCCCTGGGCTAAGTTCTCCGAGTCGCTGGACTTCCTCCGGGCGGTCGCCCCGCGCCGCGCGTACGCGCTGCACGACGGGCTGCTCAACGACAACGGGCTCGGCGTGCTCGACGCCAACTTCACCCGGCTGTCCGACGTGGACTACCGCCGGCTCGAACCGGGCACCCGAATCGACGCCTGACGCCCGATGCCCGGCCCGTCCCGAGAGCTGCTGCACCGGCTCTACACCACCGCGCCCGACCGGTTCGTCGCGATCCGCGACGAGGCCGTCGCCGAGGCCCGCCGCACCGGCGACCCGAAGACCGCCCGGGAGATCGCCCGGCTGCGCCGGCCCACAGTGGCCGCCTGGTTGGTCAACCTGCTCGCCATCCGCCGCCCCGAACTGGTCGCCGACCTGACCCAGCTCGCGGAGGCGCTGCGCACCGCCCAACGCGAGCTGCGCGGGCCCCGGCTGCGGGAACTCTCCGCCCAGCGGCGGGCGGTCCTCGGCGCGCTCGTCGCCGAGGTACGCGAGCTGGCGGCCGGAGCCGAGGGGGCCCCGTCGGCCGGGAAGCTGCCGCTGGCCGAGGTGGAGTCCACCCTCAACGCCGCGCTCGCCGACCCCGACGTCGCCGCACAGGTCCGCTCCGGCCGGCTGCTGCGGGCCGCCACCTACGCCGGTTTCGGCGAGGTGCCCCGCCCGCAGCTCCGCCTGGTGACCGGCGAGGATGAGCCGCGAACGGCGCCCCGGCCCGGGCCCGCCGGAGGAAGACCGGGCGGTACCGACCGGGCCGCCCTCCGCGCCGAACAGGCGCAACGGGCCGCCCGCGCGGAGCGGGCCCGCCGCCGACGGGCGCTGGAGAAGGAACTGGCGAAGGCGCGTACCGACCAGGACCGGGCCGAGGCGGAACTGGCCGACGCGACGGCGGCCGAGCGCGACGGCGCCGCCGCCCTCGACGCGATCGAGACGGAGCTGGCCGAGCTGGAGCGACGGCGGGCCGTCGCCGAGCAGGACCTGAGCCGGGCGAAGCTGGCGCGGCGCGGCGTGGAACGGACGGTGACCGCCGCCCGCCGCCGCGCCGGCGAGGTCGAGGCGGCGATGGAGGCGGTCGACGCCGAGGAGGGGGATGCCGAGCCGGACGGCGGGACGGACTGACCCCCACCGGGACGCCTTCACCGCCGCCCTCGCTGCGCAGCGGCGGGTCGACCCGCAGGTGGGCGTCGGGGCGGTGACCGGCGGCGAAAACCGGCGGCGCCCCACCGGACCCGCCTGCCATGCTCGCCCCCGTGACTCTCCCCGCCGGGTGGCACGCCCGCCGCCCCACCCTGGACGACATACCGGCGATCCTGGCCGTGGTGCACGCCGCCGACACCTTCGCCGTCGGCCACCCCGACTTCGCCGCCGAGGACGTCACGGCGGCGCTGACCGCGCCGTTCTTCGACCCGGCGCGCGACTCCTGGGTGGTCACCGACCCCGAGGGCACGATCGTGGCCTGGGCGGCACTGGACAACCCGACCGGGACGGGGCGCGAGTTCGTCGAGGTCTACGTCGACCCGGAGCGCGGCGACGGACTGCGCGCGCCGCTGCTCGCCCGCCAGCTCGACCGGGTCGCCGAACGGGCGCGCGAGCGGGGCGTGCCGGCGCTGACCGTCCGCACCGCCGTATTCGCCCCCGAGACGCGCTGGGCGGCCGAGCTGGCCGAGGCCGGGTTCACCCGCGCCAAGCGGTACGTGCGGATGAGCCGGTCGTTGGCCGGGCTGCCCGCCGAGCCGCCGCCCCCCGCCGGGGTGACCGTCCGCCCGCTGCGCGCCGACGACGCGGCCGACCTGCGGGAGTTCCACCGGATCTACGACCTGGCGTTCCGGGACACCGCGGACCACGAGCCGGTCGACTTCGACCTGTGGCGGCAGCGCCTCACCCAGCATGGCACCACCTGGGACGAGTGGTTCGTCGCCGAGGTCGACGGGGTGCCGGTCGGCGCGCTCCAATCCTCCGACCAGGCGCTGGAGCAGAACGAGGGCTTCGTGCGCGCCCTGTCGGTGCTGCCCGCGTACCGGCGGCGCGGGGTGGGCGCGGCACTGCTGTGGCGGGCGCTGCACCGCTACGCCGCCAAGGGCCGGCAGAGCGCCGGGCTGGGCGTGGACCTGGCGAACCCGACGGCCCCGGTGACGCTCTACCGGTCGGTGGGGCTGCGTGAGGTGCGCTGGACCGACATGTACGAGCGGGTCGTCCCGGCCGCCGCAGGGTGACCGACGCCCGGGGCCGACGCCGGCCCGCCGCGGCGGCGGACCGGAGGCCGTACCGGGCCGGGGCGGCGGCCGGGACGCCCGACACCGGAGCGGGGGATGCCGAGCCGGCCGCCGGCGGGGCAGACTGACCGCTGTGGACGGACGGGTCGACCGGGGAGCGGGCGGATGACGCCGGAACAGGTCGCCGCGGCCAGCAAACCGACCGCGTTGGAACTCGGCGACGTCTTCACCCGCTGCCCGACCACCCTGCGTCGGGCACGGCTGCTCGGCGTCCCCGCCTGGGCCTTCTACGTGACAGGCCGGGCCGGCGCCCTCGGTGACGTACGCGCCGAGACCGTCGCGGCGGCCCTCGGCTTCCTGGACCCCGACGCGGTCGCCGACGGCTGGGACGCGGCCCGGCGGGTCGTCGCGCCGGTCGAGGTGGCCGCCGCGACCCTCGTCGAGTGCTGCCGCTGGGGCGAGGAGCGGCTCGACACCCTCACCGGGGTGAGCCGGCTCGCCGCCCTGCTCGGCCGGGCGGTCGAGGCCGCGGACGCCAGCGGCATGCCGCTCTTCGCCGCCTGGCGGACCATGCCGGTGCCGGTCCGCACGGCCGGTGCCCGGGCGGCCGTCGGCCTGCGCCTGCTGCGGGAATACTTCACCGGCGCGCACCTGATCGCGGTCCGGGCCGCCGGAATGACCCCGCTGGAGGCGGTGCTCGCCGGGCCGGAGGGGGAGGCGGGCGCCGTGGCCTGCGGCTGGACGCCGCCGTACCCGCCGGTCGGGCCGCTGGTCCGGCGGCGGCTCTGGGCCGAGGCGGTGACCGACCGGCTGGCCGCGCCGGCGTTCGCGGCGCTCGGCCCGGCGGACGGCACCGAGCTGGTGGAGCTGCTCACCGCGACCAGGGCCCACCTGTCCGGCCCGGGGTGACGAGCGGGCCGACCGCTACGCGCCGGGTCGTGCCGCCGGTGTGTGATTGACGACGCCGGGCGGGGCCGGCTGCCGGCTCCCCCCGGCACCGGAGCAGACTGGGGGCCGTGGGATACGCGCTGGGCCGACGAGAGGCGCTAGGCCGACGCGGTGCCGGTGGGGCGGGACCGCAGTTCGGTGACGTAGTCGTCCGGTGCGCCCGCCTTCTCCGCGGCGTTCGCGATCTCCGAGAGGTACCACGCGGTGGGCAGCCCGCCCTCGTACCCGTCGAAGACGTAGATCCACGCGGTCACGTCCCCGTCGAGGGTGGAGACGCGCACGTGCAGCTTGCGGTACGTGCCGGCGCTCACCCCCTCCAGCTCGTCGAGCTGGGCGGCGTCGTAGGGGTGGATGTCGTAGATCGCCACGAACACCCGGTCGCCGGGGGACTCGACGACGGTGCTGACGGCACCCTCCCAGCCGATCACGTCCTCGCCCGCGAAGGTGAGCCGCCAGCCTTCCAGCCAGCCGGTGCCGACCATCGGGGAATGCGGGCAGTAGGCGCGCATGCGGGCGGGATCGAGATTTGAGCCGTAGGCGGCGTGATGACGCACGGCGATGACGATAGCCCGCCCGCCGGGTGGGGGAGAATACGACAGTGCGTGTCGGACGCGTTCGGGAGAAGAAAGTCACTGTGAGCACTGACGAAGGGCGAGCGTTGTGAGCCGGATCGTGATCATCGGCGGTGGACCGGCCGGTTACGAGGCGGCCCTGGTCGCCGCGCAGCTGGACGCCGAGGTCACCGTCGTGGAGGCCGAGGGTGCCGGCGGGGCGTGCGTGCTGTCCGACTGCGTACCGTCGAAGACCTTCATCGCCAGCTCCGAGGTGGTCACCGGCTACCGGGACACCGAGGGCTTCGGGGTGCACTCCGACGGGCTGGAGGCCGTCACGGTCGACGCCAGCGCGGTGCACTCGCGGGTCAAGCGCCTCGCGCTCGCCCAGTCCGCCGACATCCACGCCAAGCTCGTCAAGGCCGGGGTGACCTTCGTGTCGGGCACCGCCCGGCTCGGCGAGGACACCCTCGGCCACACCCACCGCGTGCTCGTCACCCCCACCGACGGCGGCGGGGAACAGTCGATCGCCGCGTCGACAGTGCTGGTCGCCACCGGCGCCACCCCGCGCCAACTGCCCACCGCAGTGCCGGACGGCGAGCGCATCCTGACCTGGCGTCAGGTGTACGACCTGCCGGAGCTGCCCGAGCACCTGATCGTGGTCGGCTCCGGCGTCACCGGCGCGGAGTTCGCCAGCGCCTACCTGGCGATGGGCGTGCAGGTGACGCTGGTGTCCAGCCGCGACCGGGTGATGCCGCACGAGGACGCCGACGCGGCCATGGCCATCGAGCGGGTCTTCCGCAACCGGGGCATGAACATCCTCAACAACTCCCGGGCGGACACGGTCCAGCGCACCGCCGACGGGGTGGAGGTCGCGCTCTCCGACGGCCGCCGGGTGACCGGGTCGCACGCGCTGATCGCGGTCGGCTCCATTCCCAACACCGCCGACCTGGGCCTCGCCGAGTACGGCGTGGCGCTGGCCCGGGGTGGTTACGTCACCGTCGACCGGGTGTCGCGCACGAGCGTGCCGGGCGTCTACGCCGCCGGCGACTGCACCGGCGTGCTGCCGCTGGCCAGCGTCGCCGCCATGCAGGGCCGGATCGCGATGTGGCACGCGCTCGGCGAGGCCGTCCGACCGCTGCGGCTGCGTACCGTCGCGGCGAACGTGTTCACCGACCCGGAGCTGGCCACCGTCGGCGTCTCCCAGGACGAGGTCGATGCGGGCAAGGTGCCGGCCCGGCAGGTCATGCTGCCGCTGGACGGCAACGCCCGCGCCAAGATGGACGACCTCGTCGACGGCTTCGTCAAGCTCTTCTGCCGCCCGGCCAGCGGGCAGGTGATCGGCGGCGTGGTGGTGGCGCCGAAGGCGAGCGAGCTGATCCTGCCCATCACCATGGCGGTGGAGAACAACCTCACGGTCAACGAGCTGGCCCAGACGATCACGATCTACCCGAGTCTCTCCGGTTCCATCACCGAGGCCGCCCGGCAGCTCATGCTGCACGAACTGGAGTGACCATCCGGCGGAGCAGAGCGACCGCGACGACGGCGAGCATGGCGACCTCGGTGAGGATCAGCAGCCGCTCGACCAGGCCGAGCAGCAGCCGGTCGCCGGGGTAGGCCGACCAGACCATCGCCGCCGCCAGGGCCACGCTGGCCACGGCGAGACCGCGTACCCGGCGGCCGGCGACCGCCGGCAGCCGGCGGGCGAGCAGCCAGCCGGCGACGGGCAACGCCAGGAAGGCGACCACCGAGGCGTACCGGTGGACGTAGGCGGCGGCGTCCATGGGCAGGCCGGGCGCGTTCGTCGGGACCACCGCGGCGAGCACCAGCCCGCCGACCCAGGTCGCCAGCAGCACCTCCGCCAGCCGCCCCGGGCGGGCGGCGGCCGGGCGGTGGGCGTGCCACAGGGCGGGCAGGAGCACGGCGCTGGCCGCCGCGAGCACCACCATTGCGACGTCGATCACGCCACCCCGGCGGAGACGGCGTAGTCGCTGACGGTCAGCTCCCACGGGTTGAGGTTCTCGTTCACCTCGACGTGGCCGACCACGGCGAGCAGCGGCGCGAGGACGATCCCGCCCAGGGCCAGCAGTGCACTGTTCCGGTTCTCACGCATGGCTCAGCCTGTCCCGGAAGGGACCCCAGGCGGATCCGGGCAGCTCACCCGGATCGATGCCCGGGACCACCCCTAGGCGGCGCGGCCGGTCACTCCGCCACCGGCGCTTCCGCCCTGGCCCCGACCACCGGCGCCGCCCCCGCGGCCCGCCGCGCCCCGACGGCGGTCATGGCCCAGCCCGCCGCCGCGAAACCGGCCGCCGCGCCGCCGGCGACCAGCGCCAGCAGCCACGTCGACCTGGTGAGCGCCGTCCCGCCGAGGTGCCCGATCAACCCGCCGTACGTCGCCCAGCCCAGCGCCGCCAGGGCGTCGTAGAACAGGAACAGCCGGTACGGGTAGCGGCTGCGTCCGGCGGAGAAGCACGCCGCCATCCGGCCACCCGGCACGAAACGGCAGAGCAGGATCACCATCGGCCCCGGCTTGCGCAGGCCCCGGGTGACCCGGTTGGCGACCTGCCGGGCCCGTCCCGGCACTGCCTGGGGCCTGCGCCGGTCCGGTGCGCCCCGCCCCAGCAGGTAGCAGGCCAGGTCCCCGACGAAGACGCCCAGCGCGCCGACGGCGATGGTCACCGGCAGGCTCAGCCCGCCGTACACGGTGAGGGCGCCGCCCGTGATCATCACGACCTGGGTGGGGATCACCGGCACGAAGGCGTCCGCGACGAGCAGCGCGAGCAGCACCAGGTACACCAGGGCCGGCGACGCGATGTGAGTGAGTAGTTCGGGCACGACTGCCACCTCGCCGGACGGGGCCGATTGGGTCTACCGAGCCTGCCGGGTCATCCGGCGTCACCTGGCACGACCCTGGGTAGTGGTGACCATCGACACTGCCGGGCCACCGGAGACAACGAACGGAGCCGCACGCAGGTGACGGCCCGCTGGGCGGCCGGGGGTCGGCGGATCGGGGTGGCCCGGCGTACCGTTGGCGGCGCGCGGCTGACGACCGTCGGGTCCCCCGTTCCCGACGACTCGGCCGCCGCGGGCCGCCGGCAGGTCCCGTGCCGGCGGCCCGCACCCGCGCCGCACGGCGGGTCGACCCCGGTCCGCGCCCGCGCCACCCGGGCACCGGGCCGCCCGGAAAACCGACTGCGACCCCCGGGTGCCGGGGCGTACCGTCGCCCGCATGCGCAGTGCGGTATCCACCACGACGCCGGGAGACCCCGGCGCGCCGCACTGACCTGACCGTCGACGAGGCCCCGGGGCGATCCGCCCCGGGGCCTCGTGGCGTCCGGTGACGGGGTCGCCTCCGGGTCGTACCCGATCAAGGAGCGCGACATGATCGACCACCGCAGGCTCGGCCGGGAACTGGAACTGTTCGGCTCCGACCCGCTGGCCGGCGCCGGGCTGCCGCTCTGGCTGCCGGCCGGCGCCGCCGCCCGGCACGCCGTCGAGGAGTACGTCCGTGAGCTGGAACGCCGGGCCGGCTACCGGCACGTGTGCACCCCACCGCTGGGCAGGCGGGAACTCTTCGAACTCTCCGGGCACCTCGGCTACTTCGCCGACGACATGTTCCCGCCGATGGCGCTCGGTGCCGACGACGAGTTGGTGCTGCGCCCGGCGCTCTGCCCGCACCACGCCCTGGTGTTCCGGGCGCGGGGCCGCTCCTACCGCGAACTGCCGCTGCGGATCGCCGAGCTGGGCGGCATGTACCGGGCCGAACGCTCGGGAGTGCTCGGCGGGCTGTCCCGGGTGCGGGCCATCTCGCTCAACGACGCGCACAACTTCTGTGCACCGCAACAGGTGGGCGAGGAGGTCGTCGAGATCCTCCGGCTGATCCGCGAGGCGCACGCCGCGCTCGGCGTACGGCCGGCGGGGTTGCGGCTGTCCCTGCGCGGGCCGGGGGAGAAGTATGTGGGGGACGACGACCAGTGGGCGCGGGCCGAGGAACTGCTCCGTGCCGCGCTCGACGGGGTGGCGTTCACCGAGGCCCCCGGAGAGGCCGCGTTCTACGGGCCGAAGATCGACATCCAGGTGCTGGACGCCGCCGGGCGGGAGCTCACCCTCTCCACCGTCCAGCTCGACTTCGACAAACCGGAGCGCTTCGACCTGTCCTACACCGACGCGTCCGGGGCGCGGCGTCGGCCGGTGATGGTGCACCGCAGCCTCGTCGGCAGCATGGAGCGGCTCTTCGCGTACCTGATCGAGGTGCACGAGGGCGCCTTCCCGGCCTGGTACGCCCCGGTGCAGCTCGTGGTGCTGCCGGTCGGGGACGAGCAGGCCGACGCGGCGGCCCGGCTCGCCCGCGACGCGCTGGCCGAGGGGCTGCGCGTCGAGGTCGACGGCGCCGGCTCGCTCGGCGCCCGCATCCGCGACGCGGCCCGCGCCCGGGTGCCGTACGCCGCCGTCGTCGGCCCCCGGGAGGCGGCCGAGGACGCGGTCTCGCTGCGGTTGCGCGGCGGCCGGGCCCTGGACCCGATGCCCGCAGCCGACGCCCTGCGGCTGATCGGCGCGGTGGTGGCCGAGCGCAGCCCGGCCCTGCTGCCGGCCGGCTGAGCCCGCACCCGACCCCGGCGCCCGCCCGCCCGGCGTCACCGGCGACCTCCTCGTCACCGGGTCGACCCCTCCAGCGGCGCGGGCTCGGGGTCGGCCTGGAGGGCGGCGGTGAACTGCGAGCGGTAGAGGCGGTGGTACGCGCCCTGCGCGGCGAGCAACTCGTCGTGCGTGCCCTGCTCCACGATCCGGCCGTCCTCCATCATCAGGATCAGGTCGGCGTCGCGGATGGTGGAGAGCCGGTGCGCGATGACGAAGCTCGTCCGGTCCGACCGCAGCGCCGCCATCGCGCGTTGGAGCAGCACCTCGGTGCGGGTGTCCACCGAGCTGGTCGCCTCGTCGAGGATCAGCAGCGACGGCTCGGCGAGGAAGGCGCGGGCGATCGTGATGAGCTGCTTCTCTCCGGCGCTGACGTTGCTGGCCTCCTCGTCGATCACCGTGTCGTAGCCGTCGGGCAGGCTGCGCACGAAGCGGTCCACGAACGTCGCGCGGGCCGCCGCCACGATCTCCTCCTCGCTCGCCCCGGGCCGGCCGTACGCGATGTTGTCGCGGATGGTGCCGCCGAAGAGCCAGGTGTCCTGCAGGACCATGCCGATCCGGCCGCGCAGGTCGTCGCGGCGCATCGTGGTGACATCCACCCCGTCGAGCGTGATCCGGCCGGCGTCCAGCTCGTAGAAGCGCATGACCAGGTTGACCAGCGTGGTCTTGCCGGCGCCGGTCGGCCCGACGATGGCCACCGTGTGCCCCGGCTCGGCGACCAGGGAGAGGTCCTCGATCAGGGGCTTGTCCGGGGTGTACCGGAAGGAGGCGTGGGCGAACTCGACCCGGCCGTGCGGGTCGCGTACGCGGGCCGGTTCGGCCGGGTCGGGGCTCTGCTCCTCGGCGTCGAGCACGGCGAAGACCCGCTCGGCGGAGGCCACCCCGGACTGGAGCATGTTCGCCATCGAGGCGACCTGGGTGAGCGGCTGGGTGAACTGCCGGGAGTACTGGATGAACGCCTGCACGTCGCCGAGGCTCATCGAGCCCGAGGCCACCCGGAGGCCGCCGACCACGGCGATCGCCACATAGCTGAGGTTCCCGACGAACATCATCGCCGGCATGATGATCCCGGAGATGAACTGGGCGCCGAAGCTCGCCCGGAACAGCTCGTCGTTCTTGGCGGCGAACGCGGCCTCCACCTCGCGCTGCCGGCCGAAGACCTTGACCAGCTCGTGGCCCGTGAACGCCTCCTCGATCTGGCCGTTCAGCTCGCCGGTGTGCGCCCACTGGGCGATGAACTGCCGCTGCGACCGCTTGGCGATGGCGGTGGTGACGACCACCGAGATCGGGACCGCGACCAGGGCCACGAGGGCGAGCAGCGGCGAGACCCAGAACATCATGGCCAGCACGCCGACCACTGTGAGCAGCGAGGTGAGCATCTGGCTCAGCGTGTGTTGGAGGCTGGTGGAGATGTTGTCGATGTCGTTGGTGACGCGGCTGAGCAGCTCGCCACGGGGTTGCCGGTCGAAGTAGGGCAGCGGCAGCCGGTTGAGCTTCTCCTCCACGTCGGCGCGCAGCCGCAGCACGGTGCGCTGCACCACCCCGTTGAGCAGCCAGCCCTGCCACCACATCAGCAGGCTGGACGCCACGTAGAGGCCGAGCGCCAGCAGCAGCACCCGCGCCAGCGCGGCGAAGTCGATGCCCACGCCGGGCACCACGTCCATCCGGGCGAGCATGGCGGCGAAGTTGTCGTTGCCGGCCGCCCGCGCGGCGTCGACCGCCTGGTCGGTGGTGGTGCCCGCCGGCAGTTGCCGACCGATCACCCCCGTGAAGATCACGTCTGTGGCCCAGCCGAGCACCTTCGGCCCGACCACACTGAGCCCGACGCTGAGCACCGCCAGCGCGATCACGGCGACGAGCTGGGGGCGCTGCGGACGCAGCCGGCCCAGCAGCCGCCGGGCCGAGGGACCGAAGTTCATCGACCGTTCGGCGGGCATCCCGACACCCCCGTGCGGGCCGCCACGGTGCCCGCCGGACGGCAACCGCTTCGGCGTGCGCGCGTCGGCGGCCGGCTTCTGCTGCGGTACGGCGCTCACGCGGCCACCCCCGCCGTGTTCTGCGACGCCACGATCTCGGCGTACGTTGGGCAGGTCTTCAGTAGTTCGTCGTGTCGGCCGATCCCCACCACGCCCCCGCTCTCCAGTACGACGATCTGGTCGGCGCCGATGATCGTGCTGACCCGTTGCGCCACGATCACCACGGCGGCGTCAGAGGTGACCGGCCGCAGGGCCGCCCGCAGCCGCGCGTCGGTGCCGAGGTCGAGCGCGGAGAACGAGTCGTCGAAGAGGTAGATCTCCGGCCGCCGGACCAGGGCCCGCGCGATGGCCAGCCGCTGCCGTTGCCCGCCGGAGACGTTCGTGCCGCCCTGCGCGATCGGTGACTCCAGCCCGTCGGGCATCGCCTCGACGAAGTCCCGGGCCTGGGCGATCTCCAGCGCATCCCAGAGTTCGGCGTCGGTGGCGTCCGGGTTGCCGTAGCGCAGGTTGCTCGCCACGGTCCCGGTGAACAGGTACGGCCGCTGAGGCACCAGCCCGATGCGGCGCCACAGCTCGTCCGGCGCCAGGTCCCGCACGTCGACGCCGTCGACCAGCACCGCGCCGGCCGTCACGTCGACCAGGCGGGGGACGAGCGACAGCAGGGTGGTCTTGCCCGCGCCGGTGCTGCCGATGATCGCCGTCGTCGTTCCCGGCGTCACCCGGAACGACATGTCGCGCAGCACCGGTTCGGCCGCACCCGGATACTGGAACCCGACGTCGCGTAGCTCCAACTCGCCGCGGCTGGTCACCTCGGTCACCGGGTCGGTGGCGGGCACCACGGAGGAGTCGGTGTCGAGCACCTCGACGATCCGTTCGGCGCAGACCGCCGCGCGCGGCACCATCATCAGCATGAAGGTGGCCATCATGACGGCCATCAGGATCTGCATCAGGTACTGCAGGAAGGCGGTGAGCGCGCCGATCTGGATCGCCCCGTCGTCGACCCGCTGGGCGCCGAACCAGAGCGCGGCGACGCTGGAGACGTTGAGCACCAGCATCACCACCGGGAAGATCAACGCCATCAGGCGGCCGGTGCGCAGGGCGGTGGCCGTGAGGTCAGCGTTCGCCACGGCGAAGCGTCGCGTCTCGTACGGCTCCCGCACGAACGCCCGCACCACCCGGATGCCGGTGATCTGCTCACGCAGCACCCGGTTGACCGTGTCGATGCGGGCCTGCATGAGCCGGAAGCCCGGCACCATCCGCCGGATGATCAGCCACAGGGCGACGGCGAGGACGGGCACGCTGACCAGCATCAGCCAGGAGAGCCCGACGTCCTCGCGTAGCGCCATCACCACCCCGCCGACACACATGATCGGCGCGGCGACGAGCATCGTGCAGCTCAGCAGCACGAGCATCTGCACCTGCTGCACGTCGTTGGTGTTGCGGGTGATCAGCGAGGGCGCGCCGAAGCGGCCGACCTCGCGGGCGGAGAAGCGGTTGACGTGCCCGAAGAGCGCCGACCGGACGTCCCGGCCGAAGGCCATCGCCGTCCGCGCGCCGAGGTAGACGGCCACGATCGAGCAGGCGATCTGGACCAGGCTCACCGCGAGCATCCACCCGCCGGTACGCAGGATGTAGGCGGTGTCGCCCACGGCCACGCCCTGGTCGATGATGTCGGCGTTGAGGCTGGGCAGGTAGAGCGACGCCATCGTGCCGACGAACTGGAGCAACACCACCGCGGCCAGCGGCCGGTGGTACGGGCGCAGGTGGGTGCGCAGCAGCCGGGTCAGCATGTGGGTTCTCCCTGCGGGGCGCAGTGGTCGCCGCCGTTGCCGATGACTTCGAGGAGGAACTCGCGGATCACCGCGGCCTTCGCCGGGTCGGCGTCGACCGAGGTGAGCGGGGCGCCGGAACTGATCGCGGCGGTCAGCGCCTCGACCCGGGCCCGACCGGCCGCCGTGATCGCGATCCGGACGCTGCGCCGGTCGGCCTGGTCGCGTTGCCGCTCGACGAGGCCGTCGCGTGCGAGGGTGTCGACGATGCCGGTCAGGGTGGCCGGCCGGACGAAGCAGTGCTCGGCAACCGTGCGGTGCGGCAGCTCGCCGTGCTCGGCGAGGGTCATCAGGGTCACCATCCCGGCCTGCGTGAGGCCGTGCGCCTCGGCGAGGTAGCGGTTCCACCGCTGGCCGTTGACGTGGCCGGCGACCACGAGCAGTCGCCCGATCGGCACGTCCCGTAGGGTCAGAAGGTGCATGGCGACACATTAGCTCCCTGACCATCAGGGCCCAAACGAAATACCGGGAGCCCGAGACCCGCTGGCCGCAGCCTGGCCGCCCCACTGATCGCCGATCCCGCTGGCCAGCTAGTGGGCGCGGCCTGGGGGCACTGCCGTCGCGCAGGGGTCCTTTCGAGCTGAATCGTTTACGACATCAGCTCGAAAGGACCCGCGCGGTAGTAGGCCCGGCCGCACGTGTTCGGATCGCCCAGCCCGGGTGTCACCAACTCGTGGGTAGCGGCATCCCCTCGGTGTAGCCGGCCGCGCTCTGCACGCCGACCAGGGCCCGCTCGTGGAACTCGGCGAGGTCCCGCGCGCCCGCGTAGGTGAAGGCGCTCCGCACCCCCGCGATGATCTCGTCGATCAGGTCCTCGACGCCGGGACGGACCGGGTCCAGGTACATCCGGGCCGAGGAGATGCCCTCCTCGAAGACCGCCTTGCGGGCGCGGTCGTAGGCGCTGTCGTCGGCCGTACGCGCGCTGACCGCCCGGGCCGAGGCCATGCCGAAGCTCTCCTTGTAGCGCCGCCCGTCGGCGTCGGTGTAGAGGTCACCGGGCGACTCGTAGGTGCCGGCGAACCAGGAGCCGATCATCACGTTCGAGGCTCCGGCGGCCAACGCCAGCGCCACGTCGCGTGGGTGGCGTACGCCGCCGTCGGCCCAGACGTGCCGGTCGAACTGGCGGGCCGCCGCCGCGCAGTCCAGCACGGCGGAGAACTGCGGCCGACCCACCCCGGTCATCATCCGGGTGGTGCACATCGCGCCCGGACCGACACCGACCTTGACGATGTCGGCGCCCGCCGCCACGAGGTCGCGTACGCCCTCGGCGGTCACCACGTTGCCGGCCGCGACCGGGACGCCCGGGTCCAACGAGCGGACCGCGCGCAGCGCGGTGAACATCCGTTCCTGGTGACCGTGCGCGGTGTCCACCACCAGGGTGTCGACCCCGGCCTCCAGCAGCGCCGCCGCCTTGCCGGTCACGTCGCCGTTGATGCCCACGGCGGCGGCGATCCGCAGCCGGTTCCGGTCGTCGACCGCCGGTCGGTAGAGGGTGGCCCGCAGCGCGCCCTGCCGGGTCAGCACCCCGACCAGCCGGCCCTCGGCGTCGACGACCGGGGCGAGCCGCCGGCGGCCGGCCGAGAGGCGGTCGAAGCCGGTACGCGGGTCCGCGTCCGCCGGCACGGTGTGCAACTCGGTGGACATCACGTGCCGGAGCTGGGCGAAGCGGTCCACGCTGACCGTGTCGGCCTCGGTCACCACTCCCAGCGGCCGGCTCTCCTCGTCGATCACCACCACGGCGCCGTGTGACCGCTTCGGCAGCAGGTGGATGGCGTCGCCCACGGTGTCGGTCGGACCCAGCGTGATCGCCGTGTCGTGCACGAGGTGCCGTCGCTTGACCCAACTGACGACGTTGGCCACCACCTCGATCGGGATGTCCTGCGGGATGACCGCGATGCCGCCGCGCCGGGCGACCGTCTCGGCCATCCGGCGGCCCGACACCGCCGTCATGTTCGACACCACCAGCGGAATGGTGGTGCCCGTGCCGTCGGTGGTGGACAGGTCGACGTCGAGCCGCGAACCCACCTCGGAGCGGGCGGGCGCCATGAAGACGTCGTTGTAGGTCAGGTCGTGCGCGGGAACCGCGCCGTGAAGGAAGCGCACGTCGCCATCATTCCCGCCCGTGGCCCCCGGCGCGTCCGGTGGTAGCCGAAAACACTCCGGCCACGCCTGGGAGCCGGCCCGGTCAGCCCAGCAGCAGGGTCACCGCGACCGTCACCATGACGACGGCGACCACGCCGTCGACGAGCCGCCAGGCCGCCGGGCGGGCCAGCACGGGCGCGAGCCGGTGGGCGGCGAAACCCAGGACGGTGAACCAGAGCGCGCTGGCGAACGCGGCGCCCGCGCCGAAGACCCAGTGGTGCGGGTGCTGGCGGGCCAACCCACCGAGCAGGACGACGGTGTCGAGGTACACGTGCGGATTGAGGTAGGTGAAGGCGAGGCAGGCCATCAGCGTCGCCCCGAGCGTGGCCGGTGGCCGGTCGGCGGGGGAGAGCGCGGCGGGCCGCAGGGCGCGGCGGGCGGCCAGCGCGCCGTACCCGAGCAGGAACGCGGCGCCGAGCCAACGGACGGCGGTGATGGCGGCGGGGTGCTCCGCCGTGGCGGCGCCCATGCCGGCGATGCCGAGCGAGATGAGCAGCGCGTCGGAGGCGGCGCAGATGGCGACCACCGGCACGACGTGCTCCCGGCGCAGGCCCTGCCGCAGGACGAAGGCGTTCTGCGCGCCGATGGCGGCGATCAGCGCGATGGTGAGGGAGAAGCCGGCGACAGCCGAGCCGACCATGGGGCCTCGGCCTCAGGCGATGGTGCAGATCGCCGCGCCGGCGGTGATGACGGCGCCGACCTCGGCCGCGAGGCCGCTGACCGTGCCCGCCTTGTGGGCGTGCAGCGGCTGTTCCATCTTCATCGCCTCCAGCACCACGACCAGGTCACCCTCGGCGACGGTGTCGCCGTCGGCCACCGCGATCTTGACGATGGTGCCCTGCATCGGGGAGGCGAGGGCGTCGCCGCTGACCGCGACGCCGGCCTTGGCCCCACCGCCCCGGCGGGCCGGCCGTCGTGCGGCGGGCGCGGCTGCGGTCGTACCCCCGGCGAGGTTGGCGGGGAGGCGGACCTCGATCCGCTTGCCGCCGACCTCGACCACGACGGTCTCGCGTTCGGCCGGCGCGTCGGCGGGGCCGGCGATGGCGGTGAACGGCGCGACGGTGTTGTCGAACTCGGTCTCGATCCACCGGGTGTGCACGGTGAACGGCTCGGCGGTGAACGCCTCGTCCCGGACGACCATCCGGTGGAACGGCAGCGCGGTGGCCATGCCCTCGACGACCATCTCGTCCAGGGCGCGGCGGGCCCGCTCCAGCGCCTCGGTACGCGTTTCGCCCGTGATGATCACCTTGGCCAGCAGCGAGTCGAAGTTGCCGCCGATCACGTCGCCGGCGCTGATGCCGGCGTCCACCCGGACGCCGGGGCCGGTGGGGAGCCGCAGCGCGGTGACCGTGCCGGGGGCGGGCAGGAAGTTGCGGCCCGGGTCCTCGCCGTTGATGCGGAACTCGATGGAGTGCCCGCGTGGCGTCGGGTCCGCGGTGAACCGCAGCTTCTCGCCGTCGGCGATGCGGAACTGCTCGCGGACCAGGTCGATGCCGGCGGTCTCCTCGGTGACCGGGTGCTCGACCTGCAGGCGGGTGTTGACCTCCAGGAACGAGATGGTGCCGTCGGCGCCGACCAGGTATTCGACAGTGCCGGCGCCGTGGTAGCCCGCCTCCCGGCAGATCGCCTTGGCGCTGTCGTGGATCTGGGCGCGCTGCGCGGCGGTGAGGAACGGCGCGGGGGCCTCCTCGACCAGCTTCTGGTGCCGGCGCTGCAACGAGCAGTCACGGGTGCCGACCACGATGACGTTGCCGTGCTGGTCGGCCAGCACCTGCGCCTCGACGTGCCGGGGCTTGTCCAGGTAGCGCTCGACGAAGCACTCGCCCCGGCCGAACGCGGCGACCGCCTCGCGGGTGGCCGACTCGAACAGGTGCGGGATCTCCTCCATCGTGCGGGCCACCTTGAGCCCGCGCCCGCCACCGCCGAACGCGGCCTTGATGGCGACCGGCAGGCCGTGTGCGGCGGCGAACGCCGTCACCTCGTCGGGGCCGGCCACCGGGTCGGGGGTGCCGGGCACCAGGGGAGCGCCGGCGCGTTGGGCGATGTGCCGGGCGGTGACCTTGTCGCCGAGGTCCCGGATCGCCTGCGGGGTGGGGCCGATCCAGACCAGCCCGGCGTCGATGACGGCCTGGGCGAAGTCGGCGTTCTCGGCGAGGAAGCCGTAGCCGGGGTGGACCGCGTCGGCGTCGGCCTTCGCGGCGACCTCCAGCAGCTTGTCGATGCGCAGGTACGTCTCGGTGGCGGTGTCCCCGTCGAGCGCGTACGCCTCGTCGGCCAGCGTGGCGTGCAGGGCGTCGCGGTCGGAGTCGGCATAGACGGCGACGCTGCCGAGGCCGGCGTCGCGGCAGGCGCGGATGACGCGGACGGCGATCTCGCCACGGTTGGCGATGAGTACCTTGCGCACCTTGCTGGCTCCTCCCGGAGGGTCACTGCTCGGGAGTGTATCGGCCGCTCCCGGCGGCCCTGACGATCGCTCAGTGTGGGATGCCGCACTGCCGCCAGCCGCCCTGGTGACCCCGAGCGGCGAGGAGGAGTTCGAGTCGCTGCCGCGCGGCCCGTGGTGGCGGCTGCACGAGCCACCGGATTTGTTCACGGCGGCGTTCTCCTTCCTGCCCGCGATGCCGCGTTAGCCTGCCCGGGACGCCACGGGGGAGCAATGCCGTCCGGCGTCGTCTCCGAGGGCCAGACAGGTGGCCGGTGGCACCGGCCCGGACGACCAGGAGCACTACATGATCGAGACCAGAGGGCTGCGCAAGTCCTACCGCTCCCGGGAGGGGCGCCAGACGAAGATCGTCGAGGCGGTACGCGGCATCGACCTGAAGGTCGCCGAGGGGGAGATCTTCGGCTTCCTCGGCCCCAACGGCGCCGGTAAGACCACCACCCTGCGGATGCTGGCCACCCTCATCGAGCCGGACGGTGGCGAGGCCACCGTCGCGGGGGCCGACCTGCGCAAGGACCCGGCCGAGGTGCGCCGCCGCATCGGTTACGTCGCCCAGGGTGGCAGCACCTGGAACGAGTCCACCGCCCGGGAGGAGCTCGTGCTGCACGCCCGGATGTACGGCATCGGCAAGGCCGAGGCCAACCGGCGGGCCGCCCGCGCCCTCGACGCCTTCCAACTCACCGAGTACGCCGACCGCAAGTGCAAGACCTACTCCGGCGGTCAGCGCCGGCGCGTGGAGATCGCCCTCGGCATCATCCACGAGCCGCGGATCGTCTTCCTCGACGAGCCGACGACCGGCCTCGACCCGCAGAGCCGGGCACACATGTGGGACGAGATCCGCCGGCTGCGCGCCGACGGCATGACCGTCTTCATCACCACCCACTACCTGGAGGAGGCCGACGCGCTCTGCGACCGCATCGCCATCACCGACCACGGTGAGGTGGTCGTGGAGGGCACCCCGACGGAACTGAAGCGCGAGATCTCCGGCGACGTCGTGCTCGTCGGGCTTCCCGCCGGGGCCACTCCGCAGGCCGCGCAACTGCTCGACGGCGAGCCGTACGTCAACAAGCTGGAGACCGTCGACGAGGGCGGGCTGCGGCTCTACGTCGACGAGGGCGCCACCGCCATCCCGCAGATCCTGCGTCGCGTCGACACCGCCGGCCTCGGCCTCAACTCCATCGAGTTGCACCGGCCGAGCCTCGACGACGTCTTCCTCACCAAGACCGGCCGCTCGCTGCGCGAATCCTGATCCAACCGGAGAGAGACCCCATGAAACTCGCCCGTGACACCTGGCTGGTCTTCCAGCGCCAGCTCCACCTGCTGTTGCGCAACCCCGTCTGGGTCTTCGTCGGCGTCTTCCAGCCGGTGATGTACCTGCTGCTCTTCGCCCCGCTGCTCAAGCCCGCGCTGAACGCGCCCACCCAGGCGGAGGCCTACAAGATATTCGTGCCGGGCCTGCTGGTGCTGCTGGCCATCTTCGGCGGCCTGTTCCAGGGCTTCGGCCTCATCGCGGAACTCCGTGCCGGGATCATCGAACGTTCCCGGGTGACCCCGGTCAGCCGGCTCGCCCTGCTGCTCGGCCGCACCCTGCGCGACGTGGTGTCGCTGCTCGTGCAGGCGGTCATCATCACCCTGCTCGCGCTCCTGTTCGACCTGCGCGTCTCCCTCGTCCACCTGCTGCTGGCGTATCTCATGCTCGCCCTCATCGCGCTGATGACGTCGGCCGTCTCCTACGGCATCGCGCTCAAGGTCAAGAGCGAGGACGCGCTGGCCCCGCTCATGAACACCGTGGCCCAGCCCGTGCTGTTGCTCTCCGGCATCCTGCTGCCGCTGACCTTCGCCCCCGGCTGGTTGCAGGGCGTCGCCCGGTGGAACCCGTTCGCCTGGGCGGTCGACGGCACCCGCGCCCTCTTCGTCGGCGACCTCGGCAACGACAAGGTCTGGCAGGGGCTGGGCATCATCGCGGTCCTCGCCGCCGCCGCCGTCTTCTGGGCCGCCCGCCAGTTTGCCCGCAGCGTCCGCTGAGCCGTCGGAACGGGTCCCTGTCGGGGGCCTTTCCGGCACCTCGGGAGAGCTGGCTCTCACCCCGGGTGGGGTATCGGCCCACGCTTGTAGCGTGGGCCGGTGCCCCGCCTAACCCGTGACCGGATCACCTGGCTGACCTACGCCCAGCTCGGGCTGTGGGGCTTCTTCCTCTACGGCTTCGGGCCGGTCGTGCCGCTGCTCCGCGACGAGCAGGGCACCTCGGCCGCCGTGGCCGGCCTGCACAGCACCGGCATCGCCGTCGGCGCGCTGGCCGGCGGGGCGCTCTTCGCACCCCTGGCCCGTCGGCTCGGCCGCGGCGGGGCGATCTGGACCGGGCTGGGCGGCGTGGCGGCGGGCGTCACCGCCCTGGGCGTCGTCCACGCCCTGCCCGCCACGCTCACCGCCGTCGCGGTGATCGCCACCTTCGGCATGCTGGTGATCAGCGGCGTGTCCGTGGTGCTCACCGACCGGCACGGCAGCACCGCCCCGGCGGCGCTGATCGAGGCCAACGCCGTCTGCGCCGGCGCCGGCATCCTCGCCCCGCTGGTCATCGGCGCGAGCGTGGACGCGGGTTGGGGTTGGCGACCGGCGCTGGCCGTCGAGGTCGGCCTGATCGCCCTGGTCGCGCTCGCCGCCCTGATCTTCCGCGTACGCCTGCCGCGGCCCGCCCCCGCCAGGGCGGCTCCCGGCGGGTCGCCGGCCGGCAGCCGGGCCGACGTCGGTGCGCCTGCCGGTGTCGGCCCGGCTGCCGGTGCCGGCCCAACTGTCGACGCCGGTGCGACAGCCGGTGGCCGCCGGGCCGGACGCCTGCCGTCGGCGTACTGGATCGCGTGGGTGCTGATGGCGGTCACCGGCTCGATCGAGGTCTGCCTGTCGCTCTGGACCGCCGACGTGCTGCGTTCACACGCCGCAATGGCGGCCGGCACCGCCTCGGCCGCCGTCGCCGCGATCGTCTGCGGCATGTTCGTGGGCCGCCTCGTCGGCGGCCGGTTCGCCCTGCGGTACCGGCCCGTGCCGCTGCTGCTGACCGCGCTGGGCGTGTCGCTGGCCGGGTTCACGATCTTCTGGCTCGCCCCGGTCGGGTGGCTCGCCGTCACCGGCCTGGTCGTCCTCGGCCTCGGCAACGCCCTGCACTACCCGCTGGCCATCTCGATCGCGCTCGCCGTCGCCGGGCCGGCTGCGGACCGGGCGGCCGGCTGGGCGTCGTACTCGATGGGTGTGGGCTTCGGGATCGCGCCCGTCGCGCTCGGCTGGGTGGCCGACGGGGTGGGCGCGCACCTGGCGTTCCTGCTGCTGCCGGGCTTCATCGCGGTGGCGGCGCTGCTCGCCGCCCGGCTGGGCCGTGCCCTGCGCCCGACAGCCACCCCCACGATGGCCAACGCCTGACCGCGACCGGAAGCGCGGCGCCCCGCCGGCCGGATCTTGAAACGCGTGCGGGTGAGGTCAGAGGACCCGGGCCAGGGTCAGGCCGTCGGCGATCGGAAGCATCACCGCGTCCACCCGGACGTCGGCGAGCACCTCGTCGTTGAACGCGGCGATGGCCCGGTCGTCGGCACCCTGCGGGGCGATCACCCGACCGCCGCGCAGCACGTTGTCGACCGCGATCACCCCGCCGGGACGCATCCGGGGCACCAGCTCCGCCCAGTAGACCGGATATCCGACCTTGTCGGCGTCGATGAACGCGAAGTCCAGGTACCGCTCGTGGGGCAACTCCCGCAGGGTGTCGCCGGCCGGGCCGATACGCAGCTCGACCCGGTCGTCCACGCCGGCCCGCGCCCAGTACCGCCGGGCGATGCCCGTGAACTCCTCCGAGATGTCGAAGCAGGTCAGCCGCCCGCCCTCGGCCAGCCCTCGGGCGATCGCCAGCGACGAGAGGCCGGTGAAGGTGCCCACCTCGACGGCCTGTCGCACCCCGAGCAGCCGGGTGAGAAAGGTCAGGAAGGCCGCCTGCTCCGGCGCGACCTGCATCTGCGCGTCGCGTGGCAGGGCCGCGCGGGTCTCCTCGGCCAGGTCCCGCATGAGCTCGTCCGGCGGGGCACCATGGGCGACGAGGTACGCGTGCAACTCGGCGGTGAGCGGAATCGACTTGGTGGTCATGAACGGACGCTAGCTGAGCGGCTCGACCATCTGATCGCCAGGCGCGACCTTCGTCCACAAATCGGCGATCCGCAGGTCGAGCTCGCCGAGGAGACGGCGCAGCACCGGCAGCGAAAGCCCGATGACCGTGCTCGGATCGCCCTCGATCCGCTCCACGAACGGCCCACCGAGCCCGTCGATCGTGAAAGCCCCCGCCACGGCCAACGGCTCACCCGTGCCCACGTACGTGGCGATCTCGTCGTCGCTGATGTCGGCGAAATGCACGGCGGTGGAGGCGACCGCCTCGGCCCGCCGCCCCGCCACGACGTCGATCAGGCAGTGCCCGCTGTGCAGCACACCGCTGCGCCCACGCATCTGCTGCCACCGCCGGGTGGCGTCCGCCGCGTCAGCCGGCTTGCCGAGGATCTCCCCGTCGAAGGCCAGCACCGAATCACAGCCGATCACCAGCGTCCGCTGGTCGTCGGCCGGGCGCAGCCGGGTGAGAACGGCCTGTGCCTTCATCCGGGCCAGCTCCAGGCAGAGCTCCTCGGCGCGCTCCGTGACCACAAGTGACTCATCGACGCCACTGACCAGCACGTCGGGGTCGATCCCGGCGGCCCGGAGAATCTTGCGACGAGCGGGGCTCGCCGAGGCGAGCACGAGGCGGAGCGGCATGGACTTCGGCACGTCGCCGACGTTACCGGCTCACCGGAATGAAAGCGTCTCCGGCAGCCCGCCCCGTCATCACCGACTGACGCGCGGAGGCGGATCGCCGCCACGGCGTCGCCGACGGGCGATGACCGCCCAGGCTCCGCCAGCGGCCACGATCACCCCGAGGGTGGCCAGCCCACGGGCCGTCGAGCCGTCGTCCCCGTCGCCTACGGGCTCCGCTGCCGCCGCCGTGGTCGAGGCGGCCTGGGTCGGGGCGCTCGCCGTCGCCGAACCGAAACCCAGCGGGGGTACGTCTGCCGTCAGCGCCGCCACCAGGTCGATGACCCCATAGCCGTACTCGTCGTCCCGCCCCGGCGGGCCCTTGTCGATCGCGGTAGCTGTAAGCCTGTGCGCCACCTCGGAGGCTGGCAGGTCGGGGTACTTGGACCTGATGAGCGCTACGGCCCCAGCAACGATTGCGGTCGAGTTCGACGTGCCGGTGCCTTTGCGATATAAGCCATCGATGCTGGTGCTGTAGATCTCAACTGCCGGTGCGACTACATCAATTTCAGGGCCCGCGACTGACACTGACGCGCGTTGGTTGAGGCGATCGATCCCGCCAACTGCAATTACGCCTTCCTCTGACGCTGGGTAGCCGACGCGACTGTCCTCTGGCCTATTTCCGGCCGCCGCCACAATGACGATATTGCTAGCCAAAGCCGTGAGGACTGCTTGTTTAAGGCGAGAGCTGGTGCTGCCGACACTGGATATGCTGATTATGTCGGCTCCGTTATCTATTGCGTACTCGATACTTTGTGCCAGGTTGTCGGGATGGCCATCGCCCCCTGCGGGAGTGTCGTAGAGGGGGAGGATCTTAGCCTTCGGGGCAATTCCGAGTGCGCCAGTCCTCTTACTTTGGCCATGGGCGGCCACCAGGCCTGCCATGCCGGTGCCATGACTGTCTCGATCTTGCTGCCCACTTCCACCGCCGCCAGGAATGATATCGATGCCCGTGAGAAGATTCTTACGCAGGTCAGGATGTGGGCTAACGCCGGTATCCGGAATTGCGACGGTAACCCCTTCTCCCTGTGTAATCTCGTGGGCTTCTTTGACTTTCAATTGGCGTAGGTGCCACTGATCGTCTCGTATTCGATTGACTTCATTGGGTTGCAGAGCCCGTGTGGGAGTTGCCTCCGCAATGCCGAAATGGGCGGGTGGCAAAGTCGCCAGTGGGGCAACTATAAGCGCCAGCAGGCTGCGGACGGCTTGAAGCTTCACCTATTTATTCCGATGGCTGGCCCCGGATCGAGAGGCCCTTCTTCGTCTGGTGGACGAACTATGGGAGCGACGCCTTGATCTGTCTGCCAAGGGTGATCTGGGTCCCAGTGCCGTGAGTCTTCAGTATTCCGCTCGCGTTGTCCGAACTGGGGGGCCATTCCATTCATGCCCGGCGCTGCACGGCCGGCAGGCGGAGCGCCTCCGATGGCAGGTACGCCGTGCACTCCGCTGCTGCGGGCGCCGCCGGGACGAGATCCTGCGCCGCCTGCCGGCGCGGTGCCTGCACCCCCGCCTATTACTCCTCCGATCGGATTTACCCGTCGTGGCTGGTTGTTGTTCGTGGCAGGCTGACCAAGTCCCATTCCAGGACTCCCTCCGATCAACCCACCAGGTGCCATGGGCCGGCCGGTAGCAGGCGGCGGTGAGTGCGTTGGGCTGCCGTTGCCGACGGCCCCAGCGATGGGCCGACCAAGTGGCCCGGAAGCGCCCATTCGACTCGGTCCTGGTGGTAACGCTGGTGTGATTCCGGCAGACGGAGGTGGATTGGCTGATGCCGGGGGCATGTTGGCTGCCGGCCCCGGATGGATTGGTGCCGGGGCCAATCCGCTGCCAGCCCCGCCCAAGACCGGACCGGTGTTCGGCGGAAGAGGGGTTTGAGGCGGTCGAGCGGAACCTGACGGCCGACTAACCGATGGTGCGCCGGTAGACGTCCCAACCGGGATCGGAAGGATCGGCGGTATTACCGGAGCGGAAGTCGACCCTCCATAGGCGTCTGAACTTCCTGGGTCCCTAGCCGGTCTAGCCGCTGGTGGCTGGCGGAGCATTGCTTGGGCATGTTGGAGTTCGCCGCTGAGTCCGTACATGATGCCGCGTGCCTGGACGTTGAGCCGTTCCAGGTCGGCGTCGGTCACCGGGCGATCGGGGACCCGGCTGCCCATGGCGGCTTTCGGGTCGGCGAGCGTCGCGTCGTACGTCCGCTTCTCCTGGACCTTGGTGGCGTACGTCTCGTAGATCGTCTTGAGCTGGGCGCGGGTGGCGCCGATGGCGCGCGTGGCGGCGGAGAGCGCGGAGATGTTGGCGCTGGCGGCGTCGTGGGTGCGCTGCACCTTGTCGATCAGCTCGTCCAGCTCGCGGACGTACGCGCGGGCGGCCTGGTTGGTTTCCGGTGGCCATGCCTCCGCCAGCCCTCGGCGGTACTGCTGGAGCCGGCCCAGGTGCTCCCGGGCGAGGTCGCAGACCTTGTGCCAGCCGGTGACCTGTCTCCAGTGGTTGGTGGTGTCGTGGTCCTGCAGGCAGGCCCACATGCTGGCGACGTCCATCAGCCGCCAGTCGGTGAGGGCGGACGTGCGACCGCCGGTGCCCCGCTCGATCATGGCAGCACCACCGGTCCCCGCCCCGGCGTCGGTTCGGGGCCGGTGGGGTCGTGTAGCGCCGGGGGCGCGCCCCGCGTGGCGGCCGGGCTGGCGAGCGCCCGCTCGACGTCGGTCACCCTCGCGGAGGCGAAGGCGTCGGCCTCGGAGTAGCGCTTGGCGACGGTGCCGGCGGCGGCGGCGAGGTGGCCGGTGGCGTCGCGGACGCCCCAGACCATGTCGGCGGTCGCCTGCTGGGTCTCGTGGTGGGCGCGTAGGAAGCTGACCAGCTCGATGAAGGCGTCGGCTGGGTTCGGCACCGGCACCTTCATGTCCTCGGCTATGTAGGACAGGTTCGGGGCGTAGTTGCGTTCGACCTCGGCCTGGAGCTTGTCGGCGAACTCGCGGAGCTGGCGGATGTCCGCCTCGATGCCGCCGTAGCCGCGGAGCCAGGACGCCGGACGGTCCTCCTCGGGGATCAATGGCCCTCCCTGCGCGTCACTGCGTCATTTCCCTCAGTGAGGTTAATGGGTCCTGGGCCTGCCGGCAGCCCCGCTCCGGCACACGTCGGCCATCCCGGGGGTAGGCGCCGGCACCGAGCTGCGGTGAGCGGTGCCCGAAGAGGTCAGCGGGGCAGGCCGGAGGTGCGCCACGCGCCGGGGCCGGTGGGCGCTGCCGCGGTGGGCCGGCCGGAGCGCGCCCAGGCGGACACGGAGGCCGCGGGGGTGGTCGCGACCGGGCGGGACCGGACGACGATCGCACCCACCAGCGCGGCCAGTTCCTCGGCGGTGGGAACCCCGCGCACGACCCGGAACAGCGGCTCTTCGGCAGACATGGCGCCAGCCTACGCGCGGGGGAGGCCGAGTCGGGTCACGCAGTGGCGTGCCGGCGGTGTGAGCGTCGCCGGCTCCGGGTACCGTCTGGGCGATGTCGAACGCGCTGCCCCAACTCGTCGCTGACCGATACCGGCTTCTCTCGCCGCTCGGTCAGGGTGGCATGGGTCGGGTGTGGAAGGCGCGCGACGAGGTGCTGCACCGGGACGTGGCCATCAAGGAACTCGTCCCGCCGCCCAGCCTCACCGACGAGGAACGCCGGGAGATGCGGGAGCGCTCGCTGCGCGAGGCCCGCGCCATCGCCCGGCTCAACCACATCAATGTGGTGCGCATCTTCGACGTGCTGCGCACCGACGGCGACCCGTGGATCGTCATGGAGTACGTGGCGTCGAAGTCGTTGCAGGACACGCTCGCCCAGGACGGCCCGGTGACGCCGGCGCGTGCCGTGGAGATCGGCCTGGGTGTGCTGGCCGCGCTGAAGTCGGCGCACAAGGCCGGGGTGATGCACCGCGACGTCAAGCCCGGCAACGTGCTGCTCGGTGACGACGGTCGGGTGGTGTTGACCGATTTCGGCCTCGCCACGATTCCCGGCGACCCGAACGTGACCCGCACCGGCATGGTGCTCGGCTCGCCCGCGTACATCTCGCCGGAGCGGGCCCGCGAGGGCACCGCCGGGCCGGAGGCCGACCTCTGGTCGCTGGGCGCCACCCTCTACGCGGCGGTCGAGGGCAAGTCGCCGTACGCCCGGCCGTCGGCGATCGCCACCCTGGCGGCGCTCGCCACCGAGCCGATGCCGCCGCCGAAGAACGCCGGGCCGCTCAAGCCGGTGCTCAACGGGCTGCTGCGCAAGGACCCGAACGAGCGGATCAACGCCGACGTGGCGGAGCGGCTGCTGCGCCGCGCCGCCGGCAAGCGGACCCGCACCATCCCGCTGCTCGACGGCGTACGCCGGCCGGGGCCGAACGGTCCGCGTGAGCCGCGCCCGCCGGTGGTGCCGGCGCCGCGCCCCGCCGAGGGACGCTCCGACCAGCCGGTCAGCCCGCCCGCGCCCCGGGCCGCGCAGGCCGCCGGTGTCGAGGACGCGACCGCGGCGCTCGCCGCGGACCTCACCCCGACGGCCAAGGTCGACTCGTCGGGTTCGGACGCGGTGGTGACGGCGAAGGTCGACGCGTCGCGTCCGGCGCTGGACGACACGAAGGCCGAGCCGGTGGACGCGGCGCGCCGACGGCCGGCGCATCCCACGTCGACGATGCCCGCGCCGGTGAGCCCGCCGTCCGGCAGGGCGACGGTCGTCGCGTCCGGCGGCACGAAGCCGAACAACACCCGGCGCAGCGTGTTGATCGGTGTGCTGGTCGCGTTGCTGCTGCTGGGCCTGGTGTTGGTCGTGCCGATGCTGACGGGCGGCGACGGCGGGGACGACGACGGGGCCCCGCAGGCCGAACCGACCGGTGCCGCGCCCACGCAGTCGCAGTCCGCCGCACCGGCCCCGCCGACGAGCGCCGCGCCGAGCCCGACACCGTCGGCCAGCCCGTCGGTGGACCCGAACGCGCTGCCGGCGGGCTGGAAGCTGCACAAGGACCCGGCCGGCTTCGCGTTGCCGCTGCCGGCGACCTGGAGGCGCAGCAGCAGCGGGGCGAACACCGTCATCTTCCAGGAGCCCGGCGGGGTGGGTGAGCTGCTGGTGCAGTGGACCTCGACGCCGAAGTCGGACGCGTACGCCGACTGGAAGCGGATCGAGCCGGACCGCAGGAAGTTCGTCAACAACTACCAGTACCTGGACATCAAGCGCTGCGACTACTGGAAGACCTGCGCGGACTGGGAGTGGCTGGAGACCCGTGACGGCACCCGGATCCACGTCCGTAACCGGGGCTTCGTGACGGCCAAGAATCGCGGTTACGCCCTGCGCTGGGAGGTCGCCGCGAAGGACTGGCAGGCCAACCTGGCGAACTTCGACCGGATCGCCAAGGGCTTCAAGCCCGACCGCCAGGACTGACCGGCGGGATTCGTACCCATGCGAGATCGACTCGCATGACCTTGCGTCGTACGGGGTATCCACATTCCACGACGACGGAAGGGAGGGTACGACATGGGTTACCGACGGAGGGACGCCCGGCCCCGAGTGGCACTGTGGATGCTCGTGGCCCTCGGCGACATCGTCCTACTGCTCGCCGCCGCCGGCCTGCCGGTGCTGTTCGCACTGCTCAGTGTCGTGAGCGTCACCCTCGCCGTGGTGGGTGCCCGGCGGTTCGCCCGACGCAGCGCGCTCGCCCGTGAAGAGGCGGTGCCCGTGGCTGTCCGACGGCAGGCCTGACGCCCGCGCCGTCGACGTGGCGCCAGCGCCTCGGAGGGTTACCTGACCCTCGGGGCGCGACACCCGGAAGCGGCGCCGAAGGTGCCCGGCCGCGTGCGGGGCGCGGCGACACAGGTCGGGGCCGGTAGGCTCGCGCCCCATGGTGTCGATCGACGGGCTCGGCGGTCTCTGGGACAAGCTGTTCGCGGCGCAGCCGGACCCGCCACCCCTGCTGGTGCTGCTGACCGCCGCCGTCGCACTGGTGGTGGTCTCCACCCGGGTGCCCTGGCGGATCGCCCGCAACGCCATCACCATCGCCCACGAGGGCGGGCACGCGCTGGTCGCCCTGCTCACCGGCCGCCGGCTGCACGGCATCCGGCTGCACTCGGACACCTCGGGGCTCACCCTCTCCGCCGGCCGGCCCACCGGGCCGGGGATGATCCTCACCCTGCTCGCCGGCTACGTCGCGCCGCCGCTGGTGGGGCTGGCCGGCGCGTGGCTGCTCGGCGGCAACCGGATCACCCTGCTGCTCTGGGTGGCCGTGGTGCTGCTGCTGGCCATGCTGGTCATGATCCGCAACGTCTTCGGCGTGCTTTCGTTGCTGGTCACCGGCGGGGTGGTGCTCGCCGTCTCCTGGTACGCCACGCCACAGGTGCAGGCGGCCTTCGCGTACGCCGGGGTGTGGTTCCTGCTGCTCGGCGGGGTGCGCCCGGTGGTGGAACTGCAACGGCTGCGTTCGCGGGGGCGGATGCCCGCCTCCGACGCCGACCAGCTCGCCGGCCTCACCCCGCTGCCCGCGTTCTTCTGGGTCACCCTCTTCGCCCTGGTCAACCTGGTCGCCCTCGGTGGCGGTGCGCTGCTGCTCGCCGGCCCGATGCTGACGGGGGCCGGCCTGACGCCCTGAGTCGGGCCGCGTACCGGCCCGGTCGTCCAACACCCCGCCGGCCGGCGGCGAGAATGATCGGTCGGCCGGGCAACCGGCGGCACCACCGGGCGCGTGTCCCCTGCGAGCGTCACGGGGAGGTAGCGGGTGCCGGACGTCGACGGGTTCGACGATTTCTACCGGGGCAGCCGGCAGCGGCTGCTCGGGTTCGTCTACGCACTCACAGGTGATCTCGCCGAGGCGCAGGACGCCGTGCAGGAGGCGTACATCCGGGCCTGGCAGCGCTGGGCGACGGTGAGCGCGTACGAGGAGCCGGAGGCGTGGGTGCGGGTGGTGGCCAGCCGCATCGCCGTCAGCCGGTGGCGCAGCCTGCGCAGCCGGGCCCGCGCCTACCTGCGGCACGGCGCCAACGACAGTGTGCCCGGGCCGGACACCGTCACCGTCGAGGTGGTCACCGCCCTGCGCCGGCTCCCCGAGGAACAGCGCACCGCCATCGCCCTCTACTACCTGGTCGGCATGCCGGTCGCCGAGGTGGCCCGGCAGACGGCCGCCCCGGTGGGCACCGTCAAGGCCCGCCTCTTCCGGGGGCGTGCCGCGCTGGCCGGGCTGCTCGCCGTCTCGGACCTGGAGGAGGCCGCCGATGCGTGACGACGTGACGCTTGTCGAACAGGTGCGCCGGGACCTGCGCGACGTGCGCTGGCCGGAGCCGGCGGAGATCCGCGCCCGGGCCCGGCGGCGCAGCAGGTGCACGGCGCTGACGGCGGCGGTCGCGACGCTGGCCGTGCTGTCGGGCTCCGCGTACGCGGCGGCCGGACGGTCGGGGTCGTCGTCGCCCCTGATCACCGCCGCCTCGGAGTCTCCGGCGCCCCTCGTCGTTGCCGCCTCGGTGTCTCCGGCGCACGTCGTGCCGAGCGAGATCCCGCAGGAGGCCCTGCTCGCCCCCGGGGACGTGCCCCTGCGGACCGGCGTGCAACTCGGTGAGACGGGGCTGGCGGAGCCGGTGCGGATCGACCCCCTGCTGGAGTCCTGCGGCCACGAGCGGGGCGTGCCGTCGGTGGTGCCCACGTCCCGCTACTCGCGGTCCCGGACCCTGCTGCGCGCGTCGGTGGATCCGGCGGTGCGCCGCCCGGCGCTGACCCAGGACGTCTACCGGGTCGACCCGGGCCAGGGCAGGCTCGTCTTCGGCTTCGTCGGGATGCTGCTCAACGCCTGCGCGCAGTGGCAGCTCACCGGGTCCGCGCTCGTGGACGGTCGTCCCGTGCGGACCGTCGACACGCATCGCTGGGAGGCACCGGTGAGCGGCTTCGCCGGGGACGAGTCCGTGATGCTGCGTCACGTGTCGCTGACGCCACGCGGGTCGGTCGGCGGGCCGGCGGTGGCCGCGAATCCGTCGGTGGAGGTCACCGTGGTGGTGCGGGTCGGCGACCTGGTCACCGTGGTCGCGACCGGCCCGGACACCGTCGCGGACACGGTCGACGCCCGCCCCGGACAAAGCCTCAGCAACGCCTACCTGGAAACGCTCGGCCGGACCGCGGCACGCCGGATGTGCGTCGCGTCGAACCCCGGCTGCTGAGCGGAGATCCCCCGCGTCGCCAGGAACGCGGGGGATCCGGGTGGAGGCCCTACAGCGGGATGTTGCCGTGCTTCTTCGGGGGCAGGGTCTCCCGCTTGGTGCGCAGCACCCGCAGCGCCCGGACGATCTGGGTGCGCGTCTCGTGCGGCGGGATGACGCTGTCCACGTAGCCGCGCTCGGCCGCGATGTACGGGTTGGCGAAGGTGTCCTCGTACTCGGCGATCTTCTCGGCCCGCACGGCGGCCGGGTCCTCGGCGCCGGCCAGGTCCGCGCGGTAGAGGATGTTCACCGCGCCCTGCGCGCCCATCACCGCGATCTGCGCGGTCGGCCAGGCGAAGTTCAGGTCCGCGCCGAGGTGCTTGGAGCCCATCACGTCGTACGCCCCGCCGTACGCCTTGCGGGTGATCACGGTGACCTTCGGGACGGTGGCCTCGGCGTACGCGTAGATGAGCTTCGCGCCCCGGCGGATGATGCCGTCCCACTCCTGGCCGGTGCCGGGCAGGAAACCGGGAACGTCCACGAAGGTCAGCACCGGGATGTTGAACGCGTCGCAGGTGCGCACGAACCGGGCGGCCTTCTCGGAGGCGGCGATGTCCAGGGTGCCGGCGAAGTGCATCGGCTGGTTGGCGACCACACCGACGGGCCGGCCCTCGACCCGCCCGTAGCCGACGACGATGTTCTGCGCGTAGAGGGGCTGGACCTCCAGGAACTCGCCGTCGTCGAGGACGTGCTCGATCACCCGGTGCATGTCGTACGGCTGGTTCGCGGAGTCGGGGATCAGCGTGTCCAGCTCCCGGTCCTCCCCGCTCACGTCGAGGTCGGCCGGGGCGTCGAAGACCAGCGGCTCGTCCAGGTTGTTCGACGGCAGGTACGACAGCAGCGCCTTGACGTAGTCGACGGCGTCCTGCTCGTCGGTGGCGAGGTAGTGGGCGTTGCCGCTGCGCGCGTTGTGCGTGCGGGCGCCGCCCAGCTCCTCCATGCCCACGTCCTCGCCGGTGACCGTCTTGATGACGTCCGGGCCGGTGATGAACATGTGCGAGGTCTGGTCGACCATCACCGTGAAGTCGGTGACCGCCGGGGAGTAGACCGCGCCGCCGGCGCACGGACCCATGATCAGCGAGATCTGCGGGATGACGCCGCTGGCCCGCACGTTGCGGAAGAAGATCTCGCCGTAGAGGCCGAGCGAGGCGACGCCCTCCTGGATGCGGGCGCCCCCGGAGTCGTTGATGCCGATGACCGGGCAACCGATCTTCATGGCCAGGTCCATGACCTTGACGATCTTCTCGCCGAAGACCTCGCCGAGGGAGCCGCCGAAGACGGTGAAGTCCTGGGCGAAGACGCAGACCTGCCGGCCGTCGATGGTGCCGTAGCCGGTGATGACGCCGTCGCCGTACGGGCGGGTGCTCGCGAGGCCGAAGTTGGTGGACCGGTGCCGGGCCAGCTCGTCCAGCTCGACGAAGGACCCCTCGTCGAGCAGCATGCCGATCCGCTCCCGGGCGGTCTTCTTGCCCCTGGTGTGCTGCTTCTCGACCGCGCGGGCGGACCCGGCGTGCACCGCCTCGTCGACCCGTCGCTCCAGGTCGGCCAGCTTGCCGGCGGTGCTGTGGATGTTGGTCCCGGTCTCGGTAGTCACCCTGGGAATATAACGATGGTTCAGGCCACCGCCGTTGTGCAGTTCGCCTCAGCCCGGCCGGCGCCGCCCCCGGCTGCCCGGACGGGCTGGCCGTAGGCTGGCGGGATGCCGGGTTCGCCGTACACCGATCTGGACCGCCCGCCGCTGTCGGCGGCGCGGCTGCGGCGGGCGCTGGTCGCCCCGGCCGGGCCCTGGTCCCGGCTGGAGCTGCGCGTCGAGACCGGCTCGACCAACGCCGACGTGGCCGAGGCGGCCCGGGCGGGCGAGCCGGAGGGCCTGGTGGTGGTCGCGGAACGGCAGCACGCCGGGCGTGGCCGGCGCGGCCGGGCCTGGCAGTCGCCGGCCCGGGCGGGCATTGCCGCCAGCGTGCTGCTGCGCCCGGGGGAGGCCGTCGCCGAGCGCGGGTGGCCGCCGGCGCCGCAGGCGGGGTACGGCTGGCTGCCGCTGCTGGCCGGGGTGGCCCTGGTCGAGACGGTGACCCGGCTGGCGGAGCTGGACGCGGGCCTGAAGTGGCCCAACGACCTGCTCGTCGGCGACGCGAAGTGCGCCGGGATCCTCGCCGAGGCGGTGCCAGGGCCCGAGCCGGCCCGGCCGCCCGCGATCGTGCTCGGTATCGGTCTGAACGTCACGCTGCGTGCCGACGAGTTGCCGGTGAACCCGACGGGGTTGCCGGCGACCTCGCTGCAACTGGCCGGCGCGGCGGCCACCGACCGGGACCCGCTGCTGCGGGCGCTGCTGCGCGGGATCGCCGACTGGTACGGCGAGTGGCGCGCGGCCGGCGGGGACGCGGTCGCCAGCGGCCTGCGCGACGCCTACCTGGCGGCCTGCGCGACGGTCGGCCGGCAGGTACGCGTGCTGCTGCCCGGCGGCGAGGAGCTGACCGGCACCGCGACCGGCGTGGACGCCGACGGCCAGCTCCTGGTCGACACCGCCGTCGGCAGCCGCGCCCTGGCGGCCGGCGACGTGCTCCACCTCCGCTGACGTTCCCGCGCCGGCCCTCGCGGTAAGGGCAAGATCGCGCAGACGGCACCGCGCGGCTGATCCCCAGGGGATTGGCGAGCGGTTACGGTCAGCGCGTCCGTTTCTGCGAGGAGGTTCCTGTGGCGTTCCCCGATGACGTGCTCACCGAGGACGAGCACGTCGTACTGCACCTGCATCCGCACTGGAAGGCGCTGATCCGGCCGGTCGCGGTGCTCGTGCTCGCGGTCGCGGCGGTGGTGGCCGGCGTGGTCCTGTTGCCGTCCGGCGGGGGCGGCTCCATCGCGCTCGCCGTCATCGGCGGCCTGGCGCTGCTGGTGGTGCTGTGGCTGACGCTCTGGCCGTTCCTGGTCTGGCGGAGCACCCACTACCTCTTCACCGACGAGCGGGTGCTGCTCCAGCAGGGCGTGCTCTCCCGAGACCGGCGGGACATCCCGCTGGCCCGGATCAACGACCACGCGATGAACCAGCGGTTCGTGGAGCGCCTGCTGGGCTGCGGCACCCTGACCATCGAGTCCGCCGGCGAACGCGGTCAGTCCGTCCTGCCCGACGTGCCGAGGGTCGGTCAGGTACAGACCAAGCTGTACGAGCTGGTGGAGGCCCACCACGACAAGCACTCGCTCGGCGACACCGAGATGCGCGACATCCTGGCGGACCTGCACGAGGGCAAGTCGCTGCGGGACCCCACCGCCTGAGCCGGACCGGTCGGAACCGGCCCGGCGCAGGCTGGGTCGGGCGGAGCTGGGGTGGGCGTGTGCCGCGGGGATCAGCGGCGCCGCGGGCGGCGGCTGGTGACGTGCAGCTCGGCGGCGAGTTCCGTCTCCAGCTCCCGGTCGAGGGCGCCGTCGAGCGCCGCGCCGAGCGGGGTGGGGCGTCCCTGGGCCGGGGCCGCGGGCGGCCCGGGGTCGGTCGCGCGTCGCGCGGCGCCCGGTGGGCGCTCGGACTCCTCCAACTCGGAGACCGACTCGGCCAGCTCGGCCACCGGGTCCATCCCGGCCATGGTGTCCCACTCGTCGCGTGGGATGTCGTGCCACGTCTCGGCGGCGTGTGCCGGCGCGGGTTGGAAGACGAACGTCCGGTAGGACCAGAAGCGGAACAGCGTCGCGAGCAGGACGCCGCCGGTCTTGGCCACGTTGAGGGCGAGCAGGCTGGTCAGGCCCAGTCCGTACTTGGCGGCGGCCAGGACGCCCAGCTCGATGAGCAGGCCGGCACCGTTGAAAAGGAAAAACAGGACGTATTCCCGCTGCATGGCCGATTTCGGTCTGTCCCGGTACGTCCAGTGACGATTCATCAGATATGACGTGATGGTCGCCACAATGGTCGCGATGGCCGTCGCCTTGAGCTGCCCGTCGACGAAAACGGTCAGTGCGAGGGCATTGAACACGGCGTAATTGATTACGGTGTTGACGCCGCCGACGATTCCGAACTTGGCCGCCTCGTGGATGAACTTCTGCCAGCGCTCGGGTAGCAGACGGACAAGACGCATGCGGAACACCTTAGGGCAGTGGGCGGGGCCGGTAGGCTCCGGCCGGGACGGATGGGGCGGCAGGTCACGCCCGGTCTCGGTCGTGCTTCTCTTCCGGAACAGCCGGAGTTCCCGCTTCGACGAAGACGAACCGTCGGTAGGACCAGAACCGGAACAGCGTCCCGAGCCCGGTCCCGACGATGAAGCTGGCGATGTTGTCGGCCAGCGGGGTCTGGAACACCTGCGGCCAGATGCTGCCCAGGCCGTAGCGGCTGACCGCCAGGCAGGCCACGGCGATCCCCAGGCCGACGCCGTTGAAGAGGAAGAACAGCGCGTACTCGCGGGCCGGGTTGGAGCCCCGGCGGTGCCGCCACGTCCAGAACCGGTTGCCGACGAACGCGACGGTCGCCGCGATCACCGTCGAGATGGTCTTCGCGGTGACCTGCTCGACGCCCCGCACGCTCGTCAGGTAGTTGAAGAGCGCGAAGTCGATCAGGAAGGCGATCCCGCCGACGGTGGCGAACTTGCTCAGCTCGCGGACGAGGTGGCCGAAACGGTCCACGAGCGAGCGGACCACACCTGGGCGGGCCTGCCGGGAGCCTTGCTCCCCGGCCATCGTCGCGGACACGACGCGAGCCTACCGGCTGCGGACACCCGGCACGGGTTGCAACGACGGACCACCCGCCGCGTGTGCGCCAGGTGGACACAGGGTAACGGGGTCCGGTGGCACGCCGGACCGGTTCCGCGGGTTCGTGCCGGCGACGCGGGCCGACGGCCCATGTGGGTTCCTCACAGGATTTGCGTGAAACTGCGCGCGAAAGCGGGTATTAGCTCGTGATGCCGCAGCGTGACCGGACCTTGTGCAGTTCTTCACAACCAGTCCCACTGACTGGCGACCGCACCCGGTTTACGCTGAGGCCAATCCCAGGTTTCCACGAAGACGACGTATGGCGCCGTCAAGACTCGTGCATCCCACAGATCGGTCAGCGTCGACCACAAGGAGATGTGTCATGGTTGCTCCGGCTACCGTTCGGGGTATCGATCAGGCCCCGACGTCCCACCCCAAACTGCTCGCCTGGGTCCGTGAGGTCGCTGAACTGACCACCCCCGACCGTGTCGTCTGGGTGGACGGGTCCGACGAGGAATGGCGCCGCCTCACGGACGAGCTGGTCGAGGCCGGCACCCTGATCCGGCTCAACCCCGAGAAGAAGCCCAACTCGTTCTACGCGCGTACCGACCCGACGGACGTCGCCCGGGTCGAGGAGCGCACCTACATCTGCTCCGTGGACGAGGCGGACGCCGGCCCCACCAACAACTGGATGGCGCCGGCCGAGATGAAGCGGACGATGACGGAGCTGTACCGCGGTTGCATGCGCGGGCGCACCATGTACGTCATTCCGTTCTGCATGGGCCCCGTCGAGGCCGAGAGCCCCATGTTCGGCGTCGAGATCACCGACAGCCCGTACGTGGTCGCCTCCATGCGCATCATGACCCGGATGGGTGCGAAGGTCCTGGAGGCGCTGGGCGACGACGCGGACTTCGTGCACGCGCTGCACTCCATCGGCGCCCCGCTCGCCCCCGGCCAGCAGGACGTGGCGTGGCCGTGCAACGAGACGAAGTACATCTCGCACTTCCCGGAGACCCGGGAGATCTGGTCCTTCGGCTCGGGTTACGGCGGCAACTCGCTGCTCGGCAAGAAGTGCTACTCGCTGCGGATCGCCAGCGTGATGGGCCGCGACGAGGGCTGGCTCGCCGAGCACATGCTGATCCTCAAGATCACCTCCCCGGAGGGGAAGGTCTACCACATCGCCGGCGCCTTCCCGTCGGCCTGCGGCAAGACCAACCTGGCCATGCTGGAGCCGACCATCCCGGGCTGGAAGGTCGAGACCATCGGCGACGACATCGCCTGGATGCGCTTCGGTGCGGACGGCCGCCTCTACGCGGTCAACCCGGAGTACGGCCTCTTCGGCGTCGCGCCCGGCACCGACTGGAAGACCAACGCCAACGCCATGCGGACGCTGGACCGCGGCAACTCCGTCTTCACCAACGTGGCCCTGACCGACGACGGTGACATCTGGTGGGAGGGCATGGGCGAGCCGCCGGCGCACCTCATCGACTGGAAGGGCAACGACTGGACGCCGGAGAGCGACAACCTCTCCTCGCACGCCAACAGCCGGTTCTGCACCCCGATCACCCAGTGCCCGATCCTCTCGGAGGACTACTACGACCCCAACGGGGTGCCGATCGACGCGATCCTCTTCGGCGGCCGCCGCCGGGACACCATCCCGCTGGTGACCGAGGCCCGCGACTGGGTGCACGGCGTCTACATGGGTGCGACGCTCTCCTCGGAGACCACCGCCGCCGCCTCCGGCGCGGTCGGCGTCGTGCGCCGCGACCCGATGGCGATGCTGCCGTTCATCGGCTACCACGCCGGCGACTACTTCCGGCACTGGATCGAGATGGGCAAGGGCAGCGACGGCGACGAGTCCAAGCTGCCGAAGATCTACTACGTCAACTGGTTCCGCAAGGACCCGGAGGGCAGCTTCCTCTGGCCGGGCTTCGGCGAGAACTCCCGGGTGCTCAAGTGGGTCGTCGAGCGCATCGAGGGGCGCGCCGAGGCGGTGGAGACGCCGATCGGCATGGTGCCGGCCCAGGACGCGCTCGACATCGAGGGCCTGGACATGACCCCGGAGGACGTCCGGATCGCGCTCAAGGTCGACCCGGAGGAGTGGCGCAAGGAGCTTCCGCTGGTCACCGAGTGGTTCGAGAAGTTCGGCGACAAGCTGCCGGGCGTGCTCTGGGCGGAGCTGGACGCGCTGCGTGCCCGGCTCGACGCGGCGCCGCAGCGCTGACGACAGGTGTGATCGGGGCCCGTACCGGGCATGATCTGATCCCATGAGGACGGCCGCCGCGACCGAGGTCCGGCGGCCGTCCGCCGTCCGGGCACTGACCACGCTGCTCGCGCTGACCGCGGCGGCCACCGTCGTGGTGGAGCTGCTCAACTGGTGGTACGCCCCGGAGCAGGGCTTCGGGCTGGCGGTGCGGACGGGCTGGGCGATGCTCCGGTCGCTCGGCTTCCTGCTGTTGATCGGGCACGTGCGCAGGGGCCGGACGGCGGCCCGGCCGTTCGGGCTGATCCTGACGGTAACGACGGTCTTCGCGGTCGGCCGGCTGATCGTGCCCCGCGCGGGGGTGCCGCCGCTGCCGGGGCTGCTCGGGTTCGCCCTGCTCACCGCGCTCTGCGCCGCCGTGCTCTGGCTGCTCTACCGCTCGCCCGCGGTGTCCGGGCACCTGATCCGGCACCGGCCCCGGCTGGTCGTCGAACGCGGCGGCATCTTCTGGCGGGAGACCCCGCCCCGCCGGCCGGAGGTCAGCGGTTGGCTGCTCACCAGCCGGGTCGCGGCGTTCACCTACAGCCCGCTCATGCTGGTCCCGGCGCTGGTCGCCGGCGGAGCGGTGCTCGACGACCGGCTGGCGGCCGTGCCGGCCGTGCTGTTCTGGTTCGTCGCCGGGATCGTGACCAGTTACGCGGTGCTCTTCTGCACCGCCTTCCTCATGCGCGGCAAGGGCTGGGCGCGCGGTCTGCTGGTGGGGGTCACCGCGGCCGTGCTCGCCGTCGACCTGCCGCTGTGCTGGTGGCTGCTGGGCGCCGACGGCCTGATCCGCGACGGTGGGCCGCTGGTGGCCGCCGCCGGCCTGACGCTCTACGGCCTGTGGCGCGCGACCCGCGTCGAACGCGCCGCCGCGGCGGCGTAGGTCGCCGGGCGTCTCGGCCCTCAGGGAGTGCGGGGTGGGTCGCCGGCGTCTCCACCCCGCGCGGGCGTGCGGGGTGGAGACGCCGGGACGACCCGGCCGCCGTGCCGGGCGGGTTTCGGCGCGGCGGGCCCGTCCGGCGGCAGGATGGCCCCAGGAGCCGGACCGGCGGTGGGAGGCGACGCGGTGAGCGAGGACTTCGACGTGGTGGTGGTCGGGGCCGGCCCGGCCGGCTCGGCCGCCGCGCTGGCGGCCCGGCGGGCGGGGGCGAGCGTGCTGCTGCTGGACCGGTCCGACTTCCCCCGGGACAAGCCGTGCGGGGACGGCATCGCGGCGCACGCGCTGGACGTGCTCGACGAGCTGGGGGTGCCCGACGCGGTGGCCGGCTATCCGCCGGTGCCGGCGCTGCGCCTGGTCGGCCCGGCCGGCGGCAGCGTGGCCCGGGCACTGCCCCGGCCGGCGTACACCGTGCCCCGGCGGGTCTTCGACGCCCGGCTGGTGACGGCGGCGGTCGCGGCCGGCGCGCAGCTACGCCGGCACACGGTGCGCCACGTCGAGGTCCTGGCCGACCGGGTGCTGCTCGACGGCGCGCTGGCGGCACGCGCGGTGGTCGGCGCGGACGGCGCCGGGTCCGTCGTGCGGCGGGCGCTCGGGCACCGACCGAATCCCGACCGTCACCTGGCGCTCGCCATCCGCGGGTACGCCCCGGCGCTGCCCGGCCCGCCCGAGCAGCTCATCGTCACGTCGGCGCCGCGCTGGCCGGCGTACGCCTGGTCGTTTCCGATCGGCGACGGCCGGGCGAACGTCGGGTACGGGGAGGTGTTGCGTGGTGAGCCGCTGACCAGGGCGCACCTGGTCGACCGGCTCGGCGCGCTGCTGCCCGGCACGGACCCGGGCACGGTCACCGGGCTGCGGGCCCACCACCTGCCGCTGTCGACGCACCGCCCGCGCGCCGGGCGGGGACGCCTGGTGCTCGCCGGGGACGCGCTCTCCCTGATCAATCCGTTCACCGGCGAGGGCATCTTCTACGCGCTGCGCTCCGGCGCGCTCGCGGGCGCGGCGGCGGCCGGCTCGCCCGAGCAGGCCGCCCGGCGGTACGCGGCGACGCTGGGCCGCCGCCTCGGCACCCACCTGCGGCACAGTTCGTTCGCGGCGTTGCTGGCCCGCCGCCGGTGGGTGGTCGACGCGGCGGTCCGGGCGGCCCGCCGCGACGAGCGGGTATACCGGACGGTGGTGGAGCTGGGGCTGGGCGACGGGCGGCTCGACGTCCGCACGCTGGGCATGATCGGCATCGGTCTGCCGGCGTGGGAGCGCAGTCCGAGGCGATGATCCGCCGCGCAGGTCGCTACGCTGCAAGGTGATGACTCTGCGGGACCTGATCTACTCCGTGTACGAGCGTCGCCTCAGGGCGAAGCTCGCGGGCAAGCCGGTGCCCCGGCACGTGGGCGTGATGTGCGACGGCAACCGCAGGTGGGCCCGGGAGATGGGCTACGTCGACCCGAACGACGGGCACCGGATGGGCGCCGTCAAGATCAAGCACATGCTCGGCTGGTGCAACCAGGCCGGCGTCGGGCACGTCACGCTCTATCTCCTGGCCACCGACAACCTGCGCAGGCCGGCCAAGGAACTCGACCCGCTGCTCCAGATCATCGAGGACCTGGTGGTCGAACTGGCCGAGGAGGGCAACCCCTGGCGGCTGCGGATGGTCGGTGCGCTCGACCTGCTGCCGGCCTCGACCGCCACCGCGCTCAAGGCCGCCGAGGAACGCACCCGGGATCGCAGCGGCGGGGCCGAGGTCAACATCGCGGTCGGCTACGGCGGCCGGCGGGAGATCACCGACGCGGTGCGTTCGCTCCTGCTGGAGTACGCCGCCACCGGTGGCACCCTGGAGGAACTGGCCGAGGTGCTCGACGTCGAGCACATCGCCGAGCACCTCTACACGCGGGGCCAGCCCGACCCGGACCTGGTCATCCGGACCAGCGGCGAGCAGCGCCTCTCCGGCTTCATGCTGTGGCAGTCGGCGCACTCGGAGTTCTACTTCTGCGAACTCAACTGGCCGGATTTCCGGCACATCGACTTTCTGCGCGCCCTGCGCTCGTACGCCAACCGCCAACGCCGCTACGGCGCCTGACCGTTGCGGCCTGACGGCCGCGCTCAGGTCAGGTGGCGGGTGGCTCCGGTGAGGAAGTCGCCGAGGGCGGCCGGGGAGTCCAGGGTGAGATCGGCGGCCTCCGCCACCTCGTGGCCCGTCTCCGGGTTGGCGACGGCCACGCAGACGCCGAAGAAGTGCGGATCGGCGGCGGCGCGGGCCCGCAGCGCGGCGAACGCCTTGATGTCGGAGACGTCGTCGCCGAAGTACCAGGCGCCCTCGGCGTCGCGGACGATCTCGTCGATGACCATGCCCTTGTCGCGGTCGACCGGGGGCTTGAGTTCCAGCACCATCCGCCCGGCCTGGACCCGGAGCCCGAGCCGTTCGGCCTGGGCCCGGCCCCACCGCTCCACGCTCGGGCCGAGCTGCGGCGCGGTGCGCCAGTGCAGGGCCACGGAGAGCCGCTTGTATTCCACGAGCGCGCCCTCGGCGAGCTCGGCCCGGGCCAGCTCGGCCAGCTCGGCCATGGTGGGCACCCAGGGCAGGGCCGCCGGCTCCGTCACGGTCTCGCCGCCGGAGTGGCTGTGCTCCAGGCCGTAGAGGCCGTAGAGGTCGACGCCGGCTAGGCCGCCGAGATGGGCGCGGAGGAAATCGACCGGGCGGGCGGAGACGATCGCGATCCGCCGGACGACCGGGGCGAGCGCCTCGATCGCGGTCAGCACCTTGGGAGCGAGGACGACGGCGGTGGGATCGTCGTCGACCGGCGCCAGGGTGCCGTCGAAGTCGAAGAAGAGCACGGTCCCGGCCGACCTGCCGGCGGTTGTCCGCCAGGCCCGGTCGGTGTCCAACGGGGTCCTCGGCTGGTGGCTTCCCAGATTCAACGGCGGCACGCGCGTCAGCGTACCCCGGGCGGGGCCGCTCATTCCCCGGTCGACAGGTGCCGTCCGGCCGGCGCAACGGGGGTGCCGGTCGGGTGTGCGGCGGGCCGGGCGGTCAGCGTTCGGCGGCTCCCCGTCCCCGCCGGCCGAACGGCACGACGGCCGCCTCCTGGCCGTGGTTGAGCAGGTAGCCCTCGACGAATCCGCTGTTGCGGTCACCGGCGCGGTCCTCGATCTCCTTCAACCGGCCGACGAGGAAGTCGGTCAGGGCGCTGACCCGGTTGTCGAGCCGGTCGTGCAGCTCGGCGACCACGGCCAGGACGACCGCGGTGCCGGCGCAGGTGAGCGCGAGGAGGTTGACGAGCATGGGAAGCTGCCCGCCGTTGACCGCCAGGGTCACCACGTTTCCGGTCACGCCCAGTGTCAGCGACACGGTGGCGATCACGACTGCCATCCACTTCAGGGTCATGGACAGACCCCTCCTTCTGTCCCGCAGGGCTGGGTTCGGCCTTGTCCCGTCCCCCCGCCGACGACGAGCCCAAGCAGTACGGATACGGACGCTAGCGTGCCCGTTCCGGCCCCGAAGCGAAACGAAAGAGTCTGACCTGGCGTTCTTTCGCCATCTGAGGAACTAGCCGGCCTGTTGCCCTCGATTTCGGACATCGACCGGCAGGGTCGGGCGATACGCGAGGTATCTGATGGTTTCCCTAATGTGGAACTTCTCCGCGTCGGAGACGTCGGGGGCGACGAGCCGGCGTAGCAGCGCCGCCACGTCCGGGTCCATCGGCGGCGCGGTCGGGGCGTCGTGCGGGGTGTTCGTCCGCTCCCAGCCCAGGGCGGCGAAGGCGGTGGCGGGGTTGAGGCCGAGGCCTTCGCAGAACGCGACCACGCGCTCGGCCTCCGGGTCGCTCGCCCAGTCGCCCCGCACCCAGCGGTTGATGGTCTGCCGGGAGACGCCGGTGCGCCGGGACACCTCGGTGCCGCTCCACGCCCGGGTGGCGCGGGCCTCGTCGAGTGCCCTGCGGATGAAGGTGGCGAAGGCGATCTTCCGCGCGTTGGCCGTCTCGGTCACCCGGTGACGGTACGACCACCGGGCCTTCGGCGCGTGCCCTGGCACGCTCTTGTCACGCGGACGTGACGTGAATATCCGTGTGCCGGCGACCGGGCCACCGCCTCTTTCGAGGGTAAGTTTCCTGTTCGTGCCGGGTGTCCTCGGGGCGGCGGTAAGCAGACGAAAAGCTGATACTGTCACGCCCATGGGACATTCTACGGTGTGTCACGTGCATGAGACGATCGGTGCTCACTCGCGTCACGCCGCCGGTGCGAGGAGGGTGTGGTGACCGAACTGGCCACCCGTGCCCAGGCCTTCGGCCTGATCGCCGAGGGGGTCGCCACGGGCCTGAGCGCGCCCTGGCGGCTCTACCTCGCCCGCGGCTGCCGTCACCTGTCGCTGAGCGTCGGCGACCGCACCGAGTGGGACGCCTGGCGGACCCACCTCGGCTGCCCCGAACTCGCAGTCCGGGTGTACGACGCCGGCGGGGAGATCCGCCGCTCGTCCGTGGCCGAGGTCGTCCTGGACGGCTGCCGCATCAGCGTCGAACTGCTCGAGGAGGTGAGCACCGACGACCTGGACCGGCTCCTCGTCGCCGAACCCACGCCGGTGGTCGACGGGCCCGCGCCGCTGGTCGACGAGGCCCCGCCGGTGGTCGACGGGCCCGTGCCGACCGAGCCGGAGGAGCGATGACCCGGCAGCCGAGGCGGACCGGGGCCGCCGCATGAGCCCCTTCGTCGCCATCGTCCTCGTCCTCGTCCTCGGTGCCACGAGCTACGCGGCCGGGCGGCTGCACGGTCAACTCAGCTATCGGATCGGCTACCGCTTCGGCTACCGGCAGGGCTACTTCGACGGCGACCGGGGCGCCTGGAACCGGCGCCGCCGCGACGCCCAGGCGGCCATCGCGTCCGCCCTGGCCGGCCCGTCGCCCGCCGCCGACCGGGTCACCGCCACTGTGGGCCGGCCCGGCACCACGTACACCGGCTCGTCGTTCTCGGCGCCGCCCGCCCCGGTCGGCGGGCGGCACACGACCGGCACCCTGGTCCGGCGGACCGGTTGAACCCCGGCCGGCGGGGAGCCCGAGGCCCCACCGGCCGGCACCCAGGCGTGGTGCGTCGTCCGCGGCGGACACGCACCGCCGGGACCACCTCAGACCGGTGACGGTGGTCCCGCCGGCCGGGATGCGCGCAGGGGGCATGCATCCCGGCCGGTCCCGCCGCCGACCTCGGCCACCCGCCGGGCGCGGAGATCCCCTCTAGCCCACGGGGTCCGACGCGGCTAGCGTCTAGGCATGGCGCGGGGTTCTCCCGGGCCGGCCGGCCCGCCCGGATCTGCGACCTCGCGCACGGGGCACCGCATCCGACCCCGTGTCCCCGGGCACCGGAGGAGGCGGAACACGGGTGGCGGATGCCCATCCGTCGGAGCAGGCCTGTGACGACTCGCCGTAAGCCCGCCGGGACCGACCAGACCCCGGCCGCGACTGCCACGACCCGCCGCGCCACCCGGAGCCGCCGCGGCGCGTCGGCCGCTCCGGTCGGCACCGAGGAGCCCGGACCAGCAGGCCAGGCGTTCGTCCTGGACACCTCCGTGCTGCTGTCCGACCCGGCGGCCTTCCACCGCTTCGCCGAGCACGAGGTGGTCCTTCCCCTCGTGGTCATCACCGAGTTGGAGGGCAAGCGGCACCACCCGGAACTCGGCTGGTTCGCGCGGCAGTCGCTGCGCATGCTGGACGAACTGCGGGTCCGCTACGGGCGACTGGACCATCCGGTGCCGGCCAACGACACCGGCGGCACGCTGCGGGTGGAGCTGAACCACTCCGATGGCGGCGTGCTGCCGCCGGGGTTCCGCACCGACTCCAACGACGCCCGGATCCTCTCCGTCGCGCTGAACCTCGCCGCCGAGGGTCGCGAGGTGACCCTCATCAGCAAGGACATGCCGCTGCGGGTCAAGGCCGCCTCGGTGGGTCTGCGGGCGGACGAGTACCGGCACGGCCAGGCCAGCGACCCCACCTGGACCGGGATGGCCGAGCTGGAGTTGGCCGAGGAGCAGATCGGCCAGCTCTACGCCGGTGAGTCGCTCGACCTGGACGCCGCCGCCGCGCTGCCCTGCCACACCGGTCTGGTGCTGCACTCGGCCCGGGGCTCGGCGCTGGGCCGGGTGTCACCCGACAAGACCGTGCGGCTGGTCCGCGGCGACCGGGAGGCGTTCGGGCTGCACGGCCGCTCGGCCGAGCAGCGGATCGCGCTGGACCTGCTGCTGGACGAGTCGGTGGGCATCGTCTCGCTGGGCGGGCGGGCCGGCACCGGCAAGTCGGCGCTGGCCCTGTGCGCCGGGCTGGAGGCCGTGATGGAGCGCCGTCGGCACCGCAAGGTGGTCGTGTTCCGCCCGCTCTACGCCGTCGGGGGCCAGGAGCTGGGCTATCTCCCCGGCTCGGAGTCGGAGAAGATGTCGCCCTGGGCGCAGGCGGTCTTCGACACCCTCGGCGCGGTGGTGCACGAGAACGTGCTGGAGGAGGTCACCTCGCGGGGGCTGTTGGAGGTGCTGCCGCTGACCCACATCCGCGGTCGCAGCCTGCACGACGCCTTCGTGATCGTGGACGAGGCGCAGTCGTTGGAGCGCGGCGTGTTGCTGACGGTGCTCTCCCGCATCGGCCAGGGCTCGCGGGTGGTGCTCACCCACGACGTGGCCCAGCGGGACAACCTGCGCGTCGGTCGGCACGACGGGGTGACCGCGGTGATCGAGGCGCTCAAGGGTCATCCGCTCTTCGCCCACGTCACCCTCAGCCGTTCGGAGCGTTCGCCGATCGCCGCCATGGTGACGGATCTGCTGGAGGACATCCCGCAGTGACGTCCGTTATGCGGGTTTTCGTCCCCATTCTGAGTGTGTCACAGATCACAATTCGGGGCGGTGGTTTCCCATTGGTCACACTGTGCGCGATCGTGTCCCACGAGCGCCCACGCACCGAAAAGATCGTTGGTGATCGTTCGTCACAGGACGCGACCAGCATCCCACGAGGTGCGTCGGCTGCGACCGGCACCGGGTCGGGGCGCTCGCGGCGTGGCCGCATCCCACCCGGGGTGCCGCCCCGCGCCGCGTCCTTGCACCCGACGAAGGGACCACTTCGTGAGTCGGCTGTGGAGCCGGTTAGGCGCCCGTACGGCCGCTGTCGCGCTGCTCTCCTTGGGCGTCGCCGGCGGTGTCTACCTGGGCGAAGACCGACAGACCCAGCAGCAGGGCCCGACCGCTCAGGTCGGCGCCGCTGCCGAGCAGGCGGAGACCGAGCACCGGCGCGAGCGGCAGGCCGCCCAGCAGGTGCACTCCGCGAAGCAGCGAACCGTCGACTACCAGGCGAAGCTGCAGGCCGCCGCGGCGGCCAAGGAGGCCGCCGCACGCGCGGCCAAGGCCAAGGCCGCCGCCGCGTCCCGTAAGGCCCGCGAGGCCCGCGAGGCCGCCGAGAAGGCGGCCGAGAAGGCCGCCGCGAGCAAGCCGTACGACGGGCCGGTCCCGGCCTCCTGCGCCGAGTTCAGCGGCAACCGCAAGACCGGCTGCGCGCTCATGGTGCAGGCGGGCTTCGGGATGGACCAGTTCCCCTGCCTGAACAAGCTCTGGAACAAGGAGAGCGGCTGGAACCACAAGGCCCGCAACTCCTCGTCGGGGGCGTACGGCATCCCGCAGGCGCTGCCCGGCAGCAAGATGGGCTCCGTCGCCGACGACTGGCAGACCAACCCGGCGACCCAGATCAAGTGGGGCCTCGGCTACATCGAGGGCCGCTACGGTTCGCCCTGCAAGGCCTGGGCGCACTCCCAGGACGTGGGCTGGTACTGACCGACGGTCTAGGGCGGGGCGGGTGGTTCTCCACCCGCCCCGCCCCCGTCGTTCCGGTCACGGATCGCCGCAGAAGTGGCGGCCGGGCCCCTCACCTGATAGCTCTTGACGGGTGACTCTGCACCCCGCCAGCGGCGACCCGCACCGGTTCGGCACCGAGGCGTTCTACGCCGCGCTCGGCCGGGCCTTCGTCGCCATGTGCGCGGTGGTGCCGTTCCTCTTCCTCATCGAGGCCCTCGACCAGGGGCTCGCCGCCGGCTTCGACGCCACCGCCGGGATCATCCCGAAGCGCATCGACGGGCTCGACGGGGTCTTCTTCTCGCCGTTCCTGCACCACGGCTTCGACCACCTCTACAGCAACAGCATCCCGCTGATCCTGCTCGGCACCTTCGTGCTCGCCGCCGGCGCCCGCCGGTTCCTCTGGTCGACGCTCGTCATCATCCTGGTCAGCGGGCTCGGGGTGTGGTTCACCGGCTCCTCGACCTCGGTGGTCGTCGGCGCGAGCGGGGTGATCTTCGGCTACCTGGGCATTCTGCTGACCCGGGGCATCGTCGAGCGGAGCTGGTGGAACTTCGCGGTCTTCCTGCTCGTCGGCCTGCTCTACGGCTGGCAGCTCGTCGGCATCCTGCCGACCGACGAGCAGATCTCCTGGCAGGGGCACCTCTTCGGGCTGCTCGGCGGGGTGGTCGCCGCGATCATCTTCCGGCGCCGCCGCGACGACCTCGGCGGGCCGTACCGCTCGGAGTCCACGCTCACCATGCCCTGAGCGTCGCCGCGTCCGGCGATCCCGGGTGGGACACCCTTGCCCGGGCGCACCGCCGGGCCTACCGTCGGGATCAGCACGCGTTGATCCGTGAGCGAAAGCGACGGTACGCCCATGCGCGAGGTCGATGTGGCGGTGATCGGGGCCGGCCCGGCCGGGCTCTTCGCGGCGTACTACGCGGGATTCCGCGGGCTCTCCGTCGCGGTCGTCGACGCGCTGCCCGAGCCCGGTGGCCAGATCACCGCCATGTACCCGGAGAAGCTGATCCACGACGTGGCCGGTTTCCCGGCGGTCAAGGGGCGGGACCTGGTCGCCAACCTCGTCGCCCAGGCCGCCCCCTTCGACCCGTGCTACCTGCTCGGCACCCGCGCGGAGCGGCTCTCGTACGCCGACGGGCGGCCGGTGCTCGGCCTGACCGGCGACTCGCACCAGCTGCGCTGCGGGGCGGTGGTCGTCACCGGCGGGCTGGGCAGCTTCACACCCCGCCCGCTGCCGGTGGCGCAGCAGTTCGTCGGCACCGGCATCGTCTACTTCGTGCCGCAGCCGACGGAGCTGGCCGACCGGGACGTGCTGATCGTCGGGGGCGGCGACTCCGCCTTCGACTGGGCCTCGACGCTCCAGCCGCTGGCCCGCTCCGTGACGATGGTGCACCGGCGGGAGAAGTTCCGGGCGCACGCCGCCACCGTCGCCCGGGTGCTGGACCTGCCGGTGCGGGTGATCGTCAACGCCGAGGTGACCGGGCTGTACGGCGACGGCGCGGTCACCGGCGCCGAGATCACCGTACGCGGCGGGGCGGCGGAGCTGCTGCCGGTGGACACGGTGGTGGCCGCCCTCGGCTTCACCGCCGACCTCGGCCCGCTCACCGCATGGGGGCTGCGGCTGGACCGCCGGCACATCGTGGTCGACAGCGCGATGGCCACGAACCTGCCCCGGGTATTCGCGGCCGGCGACATCACCGAGTACCCGGGCAAGGTGCGGCTGATCGCGACCGGCTTCGGCGAGGCCGCCACGGCGGTCAACAACGCGGCGGTGGCCATCGACCCGAGCGCGCACCTCTTCCCCGGGCACTCGTCCGACGGCACCTGACGCACCGGTACCGGATGCTGTCCCGGCCGTGGCCGAACCGATATCGATCGCTGTGACCGTGGGCCGATGAGCACCCCACCCCGGCACCGCGACGGCGCCCCGGCGACCCTGGCCTGGCTCGGTCATCCCGCGACGGTCGCCGCCCTCGTCCTGCTCGTGATCAACGACCACCTGCTCAAGGCGGCGGTCCCCGGCGTGGTGACCGGCAAGCTCAGCGACGTCGCCGGGCTGGTCCTCGCGCCGCCGCTGGTCGCCGTGCTGCTCACGCTGGTGGCGCCGCGGCTGCCGGCCCGCGCCGCCGCCGCGACCGGCCTCGCGCTCGTCGGCGTCGGCTTCACCCTCGTCAAGTCCGGCGGGTCCGCCGCCGCGGTGGCCTCCGCGGCCTGGAGCGTGGTCAGCGGGCCGTCGCTGATCCGGGCGGACCGCACCGACCTGCTCACCCTGCCGGCGCTGGCCCTCGCCTGGTGGGCCTGGTCCCGGGCGCGGCGCGAACCGGTGCGGGGGCACCCGGCGCGGCTGGTCCGGCTGGTGGTGCTGCTACCGGCGGCGACGCTGGCGGTGGCGGCCACCGGCCCGGTCAACTACGGCGACGCGGTCCGGGCGGTGGTTCTCGGCGAACGGTTGGCGGCCGGCACCGCCGACGGCCACGGCACCCGCGTCGTCGGCACCGCACGCTCCTGGCTGATGAGCGACGACGCCGGGGTGACGTGGCGCGCGCCGACGCCGGACGAGGAAGCGGCGTTGGCCGGTGCGAAGGGGCTGGCCGCCGGCCCCGGCAGCCGTAGCTGTGCGACCGCCACGCCGACCCGCTGTTACCGGCCCCTCCCCGGTCGACTCGGCGTCGAGCAGAGCGACGACTCGGGTCGGAGCTGGCGCCGGAGCTGGGGCGCGACCGAGGAACAGCGGGCCATCCTGCGCCGGCAGTACCCGGATTCGGCACGTGGCGAGCGGATCGCCACGCAGGAACTTGCCGTGCGGGACACCGGCGACGGCCGGCACGTGGTGCTGGTGGCCAACGGCCGCGACGGGTTCGCGATCCGCCGGCCCGACGGGACCTGGGAACGCCTCGGCTTCATCGGCACCGTGGGGCGGGACGGCTTCTCGCCCGACGACCGGCCGCCGGCCTTCGGCCACAGCAGCCCGGCGGACCGGCAGGACGATCCGCTCCTGGCCACGGCCCTGTGGCTCACGCTGGCCGTGTCGGTCCTCGCCGCGTCCGCCGCGCGGGTGAGGCGGCGCGGCGACGGCCGCCGGTGGCCCGTCCCCCTGGTGGTCTTCGGGGCCGCCGCCTGGACACTGCTGGCCATGGCCTGGTCGGACATGCTGGTCGGCGAGGTGGCGTCCGTCGGGTTGGCCGCGACCCTGCTTGCCCTGCTGCTGTCCAGCCTGACGCCGGACGGGCTGCGCGCAGTGCGCTGGCGGTGGACCCTGGAGGTGCTGCTGGCCGCCGCCCTGACCCTGGCGTTGACCGCACTGCCGCTCGTCGGCTGGCTCTACGGTCGGCCCGCGTACGCCCTCACGGCGGTGCTGCTCGCCGTGGCGGCCACGCTGCCGGGGCTGCTGCTCGGCTGGCGGGCGGCCAGGTTGGTGGAGGCGCCAGCCGGACGTTCCCGCCCGCTGCCCGGCCGCCCCGTTGATCCCGTTCCCGGGGCGTGAGCCGTCCGGGCGTCGGGCGGTCAGCGGCCGGGCCGCGGCGGCGGGGCGAGGGCGGCGACGAGGACCGCGGCCAGGGTCAGCGCCGCGCCGAGCAGGGTGACGGGCCCGGGGTGGGAGGCCGCCGTGGGCAGCAGCAGGTCCAGCAGCACGGCGCCGACGATCTGCCCGGCGATGGTCGCCAGGCCGAGCAGCAGTACGCCGGTGAACCGGACGATCGCGGCGGCGATCGCGATGAACACGATCCCGATCGGCCCGCCCAGGTAGAGCCAGGGCTCGGTCGGCGGGCCGCCCGCCGGCCACCCCCGCACCGCGACGTCGACGGCGAAGGCGACCAGCAGGGCCACCGTGCCGACCGTGAAGTTGACGAGCGTGGCCGTCAGCGCGCTGCCAGCGGCCATCCGTACCCGGCCGTTTACCGCCTGCTGCCAGGCGATGCCCACCCCGGCGAGCAAGGGCAGCAGGGCCAACCCGAGGGTCCCCGGGTCGCCGAGCCGGTCGCCGACGGCCAGCAGCACCGCCAGTACGGTCAGCGCCGCGCCGGCGAGCCGTTGGCCGGTGACCGCCTGCGGGCCGCTGGGCCCGATCCCGGCCCGGTCGACGGCCAGGCTGCTGCCGGACTGGCCGGCGACCACCGCGACCGTGAAGACCGCCACCCCCAGGGTGCCGATGGTCAGTCCCTGCGCGGCGACCAGGAACGCACCGCACACGCCGCCGAGGCACTGCCACGGTCGCAACGTGCCGTCCGTGAGCGCGCCGCGCAGGGCGGCCAGCCCGCGCCGCCCGCCCCGGGTCGCGGGGACGAGCACCAGCAACACCAGCAGACCCAGCCCGAACGAGACGACCGCCGCGGCGATCCCGTCGGCCAGGCGTACGCCCAACTCGCCGTTGATCCGGGACTGCACGGCCACGGCGACCCCGGAGGCGGTCGCGAGCCCCACGCCGGCGATCCGGCGGGTCGCGGGCGGGGTCGGCGGGGCCAGCGTCCCGGTGTGGCTCACCCCTGTTCGGCCAGGGGGCGGCCGTCGAAGTCGATCGCCGAGTAGAGGGCGAGCTTCTCCAGCCGGTGGTAGGAGTCGATGACGCGGATCGTCCCGCTCTTCGAGCGCATGACGATCGACTGCGTGTACGCGCCGCCGGCCCGGTAGCTGACGCCCTTCAGCAGGTCGCCGGAGGTGACGCCGGTGGCCACGAAGAAGCAGTTGTCGCCGGTGACCAGGTCGTCGGTGCCCAGCACCCGGTCCAGGTCGTGCCCGGCGGCGAGCGCCTTCTCCCGCTCGGCGGCGTCGCGCGGCCAGAGCTTGGCCTGCATCGCCCCGCCCATGCACTTCAGGGCGCAGGCGGAGATGATGCCCTCGGGGGTGCCGCCGATGCCCATCAGCACGTCGACGTCCGACTCTCCCCGGGCCGCGGCGATGGAGCCCGCGATGTCGCCGTCAGAGATGAACCGGATGCCGGCCCCGGCCCGGCGGATCTGGGCGACCAGGTCCTCGTGGCGGCTGCGGTCCAGCACGCAGACCGTCACCCCGGAGACGTCCGTGCCCTTGACCTTGGCGATCCGGCACAGGTTCTCGGCGACCCCGGCGTCGATGTCCACCACGTCGGCGTACGCCGGCCCGACGGCGAGCTTCTCCATGTAGAAGACCGCGCTCGGGTCGAACATGGCACCCCGCTCGGCGACGGCGAGCACCGCCACCGCGTTCGGCATGCCCTTGCTCATCAGCGTGGTGCCGTCGACGGGGTCGACGGCGACGTCCACCGCCGGGCCGGTGCCGTCGCCGACGTGCTCGCCGTTGAAGAGCATCGGGGCGTTGTCCTTCTCGCCCTCGCCGATCACCACGACGCCGCGCATCTGGATCGAGTTGATCAGCTTGCGCATGGCGTCGACAGCGGCGCCGTCGCCGCCCTCCTTGTCGCCCCGGCCGACCCAGCGGCCGGCGGCCATCGCGGCGGCCTCGGTGACCCGGACGAGGTCCAGGGCGAGGTTGCGGTCGAGATCCTGCGGGATGCGCGTCCTGGTGTTCGTCATGACTGCTCCTCCTCGCGACGTTGCGGGGCGGCAGGGTGCGGCGTCGCCGCTGCCGGCTTTGTCGCTGATCCTCACACGATGGCGCACCCGGTGCGGGGGCGGGGCGGTGATGGCCGGGATACGGCCGGTCGGGAAGCTGCGAGAATGGCGGGGTGGAAGCCGATCGCGTACCCGCCGACCCGACGCCGCCGGACGGCCAGCCGCCGGTCGCCCCGACCCGGCCGGCCGCCGCACCCGGAGGGGAGCCGGCGCTTGTCGAAGCCGCCGACACCCCCGGGGCGGCCCCGCCCACGGCTGCGGCGGAGCGGGGCGGGCCGCCCGGGCCGCCGGTCGACACCCGCAAGTCGGAACGGTCGCCGAAGGACATGGCGATCTCGCTGCTGGTGCTGCTGGTCCCGATCGCCCTGCTGCTCGCCTTCTACCGGGGGTTCCTCGGCGGCGAGCAGCCCACGGTCGTCGACGCCGCGCCCGCCCTCGAGTCGGCGCGGGCCGCCAACGTCTTCCCGGTGAGCGAGCCGGCGGAGCTGGGCGACGGGTGGCGCACGGTCAGCGCCAAGTTCCAGACGGTGGAGGGCGGATCGAACCTTCGGCTGGGATATCTCACCCCGGAGGGGCGGGGCGCCCAGCTCGTGCAGAGCAGTGTGCCGCCGGAGCGGCTGCTGCCGGGCGAGCTGACCGCCGAGGGGCAGCCGCAGGGCCAGGTCGACCTGGGCGGACGCACCTGGCAGCGGTATTCCGCCCGGGGCAACGAGCAGGCGCTGGTCCTGCTCGAACCGGACCGGACCCTCATCGTGATCGGCGACGCCGGGGACAACGAGCTGCGCCACCTGGCCGGATCGATCCGCTAGCCGGGCTGTTCGCCGCCCCCCGGGTGTCGGTCGGATCGGCTACGCTGCCCCGGCTCAGTGCCCACCGACACGGTCGGCCGGGTGCCTCCCGCTTCGCGAAGAGAGACAACTGTGAACATTCGACGGTGGACCGTCGGTGTGCTCGCCGCCACGCTGCTGGTTCCGGGCCTGACCGCATGCAAGTCGGACGCCGCCGAGCCGGCCGACGGCAAGGCCCCGGCGGCGGCCGTTCCCGCCGACCCCAAGGAGGCCCTGCTCGCCTCCACGAAGGAGCTCGAGAAGGGCAACTTCACCTTCACGCTGGCCGGTGACGGGATCAGCGGCACGGGCCTGGTGCACAAGCCCAGCGACAGCGCCCAGATGTCCATGAAGATCGACGACGGCTCCGGCATGGCCATGGGCATGGAGTTGATCTTCATCAAGCCGGACAGCTGGGTCATGCTCGACCTGGGCGAGCTGTCCGCCATGATCCCGGGCGCGGCCAAGTGGAAGGGCAAGTACCAGCACCTCGACCAGTCCAAGGTCAAGGACGCCGGTGAGCTCGGCCGCTACATGGAGGACGTCGACCCGGCCGGCAGCGCGGAACTGCTCAAGGGCGTCACCGACGTGCAGAAGACCGCCGAGGGCAGCTACACCGGCAAGATCGACGCCTCCGTGGCGAACGACTCCTCGGCCCTGGACGAGGAGACCGTCAAGGCCCTCGGCGCGCAGGCCAAGGCGCTGCCCTTCACCGCCAAGCTGGACGCGGAGGGCCGGCTGACCGACCTGGTCGTCTCGGTGCCGGCCGCCGGTGAGACGAAGGCGCACGACATCAAGATCTCGTACGCGGACTACGGCAAGGCGACCGCCGCCCAGAAGCCGGCCGCCGGCAAGGTGATCGAGGCGTCCGACGACATCTACGAGATGTTCAAGGGCTGACCATCGGCACACGGGACGGGGCGGCTTCGGCCGCCCCGTTCTCGCGTCGTGGCGTCACCCGAGCGGGGCAACCGGACATCACAGTGATTGTGGGACGTGGCGACAGGGAACAGGAGTCGTAGCGGACCCGGCCGGGCGCTGCGGCAACCGGCCCCCGGGTTCGCGCGGCGCAGCCGGACGGGGTGCGCCGCCCGGTTTCCGGCCGCCGCCAGGCGCGTCGGGTGACCCACTCGGGAGACACGAATGACTGTTCGACGGTTGAGCGCCGGCCTGGTGGCCGCCGCCCTGTTCACCCCCGGTCTGGCCGCCTGCAACGCCGACGGGACCCCGACGGCGGGCTCGTCCGCCTCCCCGAGCGTCTCGGCCTCCGGCACGCCCGCGGCCTCCGGCAGCGCGGCCCCGGCTGCCGGTGACGCCAAGCAGGCGTTGCTGGCCTCCACCCGTGAGATCAGCAACGGCAACTTCCGGTTCACCATGTCCGGCGTCGGCTCGACGGCCGAGGGCCGGGTGCACGAACCCACCCAGAGCGCGGAGATCCGGGCGACGATCGGCAAGCCGACCGACGACCTGTTCATGAAGCTCGACGTCGTCCACTACAAGCCGGACAGCTGGGTGAAGCTCGAGCTGGGCGGCACGACCGCCAAGAGCGTGCCGGGCGTGCAGAAGCTCAACCTCGGCAAGTACCAGCACCTGGACCAGACCCGGATCAAGGGCAACCGGAACCTCGGCTTCGACTTCGAGAAGGTCGACCCCGCCGGCAGTGAGGTGCTGACGCAGGGCATCACGGAGGTGCGGCAGACGGGCGAGGGCGCGTACGCCGGCACCATCGACGTGTCGAAGGCGGCGGAGGCGGGTTCGCTCGACCCGACGATCATCACCGCCCTCGGGGCGCAGGCGAAGTCGGTGCCGTTCACCGCGAAGCTCGACCCGCAGGGCCGGCTGAGCGAGATGGTCCTCCAGATCCCCGCCGTCGCTCAGGCGAAGGCGCAGGAGATCCGGATCACCTACTCGGACTACGGCACCGCCACCGCCGCCCAGAAGCCGACGGCGGACCAGGTGGTCGAGGCGCCGGCCGAGCTCTACAACCTGTTCAACTGAGCCCGCTCCCGCCGCGCCGACCATGCGGTCGTGCCGGGCCGACAACGGGCGTGAAAACGCCCTGTCCGCCCTGGCACGACCGCATGATCGGCGCGAGCGGTGGTGGACGCGCGGGTCAGGTGGCGGGCTCCTGGCGGGCGGCGTCGATGCGGGCGCGGGCGCCGTCGAGCCAGTGCTGGCAGATCTCGGCGAGCCTCTCGCCGCGCTCCCACAACGCCAGCGACTCCTCCAGCGTGGTGCCGCCGGCCTCCAACCGCTCGACCACCGACGCCAGCTCGGCGCGGGCCTGCTCGTAGCTGGGCCGCTCGTCCTTCTTCTCGTCAGTCATCGCTGCCATCCCACCACATCGTGATCTGTGCCCCGCTCAGCCGTCGACCGTGGCGGTCAGCTCGCCGTCGGCCAGGCGTACCCGCAGCGGGTCGCCCCCACCGACCTCGGACGCGGCGCGCACGACATGGCCGTCGGCGCGCTGGACGATCGCGTAACCCCGGTCGAGGGTGGCGGCGGGGGAGAGGGCGCGCAGCCGGGCCAGGGTGTGCCGCAGGTCGTCGTCGGCGGCGGCGAGCCGGTGGTCCAGGCAGCGGCCGGCGCGCTGCCGCAGCCCGGTCAGGTCGGCGGCCCGCTGCTCGACCATCACCCGCGGGCGGGCCAGCACCGGGCGGGAGCGCAACCCGTCGAGCCGGTGCGATTCGCGGTCCACCAGGTTGCGTACCGCGCGTTCGAGGCGGTGCCGCGACTGCCGGATGAGGCGCACCTCCTCGGTGAGGTCCGGAACCACCCGCTTGGCCGCGTCGGTCGGCGTGGAGGCCCGCAGGTCGGCGACGTAGTCGATCAGCGGCGTGTCGGTCTCGTGGCCGATCGCGCTGACCACCGGCGTGCGGCAGGCGAAGACGGCCCGGCAGAGGGCCTCGTCGGAGAAGGGCAGCAGGTCCTCGATGCCGCCGCCGCCCCGGGCGATGATGATCACGTCGATGGTCGGGTCGGCGTCCAGCACCTTGAGCGCGTCGACGATCTGCGTGACCGCGCCGGCCCCCTGCACGGCCACGTTGACCGTGCGGAACTCCACCGCCGGCCAGCGCCGGCGCGCGTTGGTAAGCACGTCCCGCTCGGCGGCCGAGGCGCGGCCGGTGATCAACCCGACCCGGTTGGGCAGGAACGGCGGCCGGCGCTTGCGGGCCCGGTCGAACAGGCCCTCGGCCGCGAGCAGCTTCTTGAGCTTCTCGAGTCGGGCCAGCAGCTCGCCGAGGCCGACCTGCCGGACCTCGTCGGCGCGCAGGCTCAACGTGCCCCGGGCGGCGTAGAACTCCGGCTTGGCGTGCAGCACCACCCGGGCGCCCTCGCGTAGTTCGGGGGCGCCGGCGTCGAGGACGTCGCGGTTGGTCGTGACGGTCAGGCTCAGGTCGGCCGACGGGTCCCGCAGGGTGAGGAAGACCGTGCTGGCACCCGGCCGCCGGCTGATCTGCGCCACCTGCCCGTCCACCCACACCCAGCCCAGCCGGGCGATCCAGGCGCTCACCTTCTGGCTGACCACCCGGACCGGCCACGGTTCCTCAGCGGTGCTCCGCCCCACCTCACCCACACTCACCCGCCCACCCTACGACCCCCCGCCCCCACTGGGTCGATCATGAAGTTGTTGTGCCGCCGACGGCGTGTCGCGGGCAACAACTTCATGATCAACTCGCCCCGGGCGGGGGCGCCGTGGGGTGGTGGGGCGGAGGGCGGGACGTACGATGGGGGGGTGACTCAGGCTGAAGCGACGTCCCGGACCGGCAAGCGCGTGATCCTGGCCAAGCCCCGCGGCTACTGCGCGGGCGTGGACCGCGCGGTGCAGACCGTGGAGGAGGCGCTCAAGCTCTACGGTGCCCCGATCTACGTCCGCAAGCAGATCGTGCACAACAAGCACGTCGTGCAGACCCTGGAGGCCCAGGGCGCAGTCTTCGTGGAGGAGAACGAGGAGGTGCCGGAGGGCGCCACAGTCGTCTTCTCCGCGCACGGGGTGGCCCCGGAGGTCTACGAGCAGGCCCGCACCCGCTCGCTGCGGGCGATCGACGCGACCTGCCCGCTGGTCACCAAGGTGCACCAGGAGGCGAAGCGGTTCGCCGCCGAGGACTACGACATCCTGCTGATCGGCCACGAGGGGCACGAGGAGGTCGTCGGCACCTCCGGCGAGGCCCCCGAGCACATCCAGCTCGTGGACGGCCCCGAGGACGCCGACAACATCGTCGTCCGCGACCCCGAGAAGGTCGTCTGGCTCTCCCAGACCACCCTCTCGGTCGACGAGACGCTGGAGACGGTGGCCCGGCTCAAGAAGCGGCTGCCGATGCTCCAGTCGCCGCCCAGCGACGACATCTGCTACGCCACCTCCAACCGCCAGCACGTGGTCAAGGAGATCGCACCCGAGTGCGACGTGATGATCGTCGTGGGATCGACCAACTCCTCCAACTCCGTACGCCTCGTCGAGGTCGCCCTGGACGCCGGGGCGCGCGCCGGTCACCTCGTCGACTTCGCGCACGAGATCGACGACGCGTGGCTGGCCGGAGCGCGCACCGTCGGTTTGACCTCGGGCGCCAGCGTCCCCGACGAACTCGTCCAGGAGGTGCTCGCCCATCTCGCCGCCCGCGGCTTCACCGACGTCGACGAGGTGGTGACCGCCAACGAGCGGCTGACCTTCTCGCTGCCGCAGGAGCTCAAGCGGGACATGAAGGCCGCCGCGGCGGTTCGTGGCTGACCGGCGGGAACGGCGCGCGGCCCCGCTGCGTCGAACACGGATATGAGGACCCTTCGGCTCGCCGTCAGCGCGCTGGCCGTCTGCGTGGCGCTGAGCGCCTGCGGCGGCCAGGAGGGTGCCGGCGGCGACACCCCCACCCCGACCCCGACGGGAGCGCAGCCGGTGACCAGCCCGCCCAGCCCGGATCCGAGCATCCCGCCGACCCCCACCGACCCCGCCGACCCGACCGGCCCGGTGCTGCCCCCGCCCCCGAAGAGCCCCGGTGCGCCGAGTGCGTCGCCGCCGGCCGGCGGCACCACGCTCACCGGGACGGTCACGGCCGGGGTGGAACCAAACTGCCTGCTGTTGGACAACTACCTGCTGGTCGGCGGCCCGCGTGACGTGCTGACGCCGGGCGCGAAGGTCACGGTCACCGGCCGGGTCCAGCGCGACCTGCTCACGACCTGCCAGCAGGGAACGCCCTTCCTGGTCGAGACCGCCCGGCGTCGCTGACCCCGCCCCGGGCGAGAGAGCCCGCGCAAACGGTCGAGACCGCCCGGCGTCGCGGACGCCGCCCCCGCGAGAGAGCCCGTGTCAACGGGTGGAGCCCGCCCCCGGTCGGGGGCGGGCTCCGGTGTTCCGGTGCGGGACAGGTCAGTTCACGGCGCCGATGGAGACGGCACCGCGGCCGACGACCGCGCCCTCGGTGGTCACCACGGAGAGCTCACCGTAGAGCGCACGACCGGCGCCCGGGGTGGACTGGGCGGTCACCGTGCCGGTGAGGCTGGCGGTGGCGCCGTGGGCCAGGTTGAGCGGGGTGGCGGACGCCGAGAGGTTGCCCAGCGCCGCCGCGGAGAACGAGTCCCGGTAGTCGTAGGCGGTGCTGCCACCGGCCCCGTCCACCGAGTAGCCCTCGACGACCACCCGGTAGGTGCCCGCCGGCGGGTTGTTGATGGTCACGGCCTCTTCCGAGTCGCCGTCGGCGGCCCGACCGACCTCCGTGGCGCCACGGAAGACGAAGAGGTCGAGGTCGGCCGCGGCGCTGGCCGTGTTGCCGATCCGGGCGGTGAAGCGGGTCGCGCCCGCAGGCACCTCCACGGTGTATTCCTGCGACGCGCCCTCGGCGATGGTGGGCCGCTCGGCGTGGACGCTGGAGAGCGGGCCACCCTGGCCGGTCACCGCGACCGGGCCGAAGGTGTTGGCGAGCGACCAGGTCACCGGGGTCGCCGCGCCGGCCTCGACCGCCGGCAGCTCGACCACGGCCGGCTCGACCGCGACGCCCTGCACCCGCGCCGTGAGCTGGAACGGGTTGTTCAGCGACGGCGAGGTCCGCCGGGACTCCACCTCGATCTCCCAGACCCCGGCGATCGGGTTCTGGTAGTCGCGCTCCTGCGGCTTGCAGGCGTTGATGTCGGAGAAGTTGGTGTAGCAGGCGAGGCTGGAGGTGCTCTCCACCGGGACGCCGTACGGGTTGAAGGCGATGAACCGGGTCTGCGAACCGGTGGCGATGCCGGCGAGGTTCACCTGGAGCGCGCCCGTGCCCGGCGGCACCGTCACGAAGTACGAGGTGAAGCCGTTCCGGTCGACCGAGCCCTCGGCCGAGAAGGAGAAGTTGGGCTTCTTCACCTCGTTCGAGGCCACGACCACGGTGGCGACCTCGAAGTCGACCACCGAGGTGGCCGGGTCGTCGATCGTCATGATCGCGCCGTGCGCACCGGCGGTGGTCGCCTTGGCGGTGACCGAGACGGTGACGGTCCTGTTCAGCGGGAGCGAGACGGTCTTCGGCGCCTTGAAGGTGCCGTCGTTGCCGCGCAGGCCCACGTTGTGCTTCACGGTGCCGGCCGGCCCGCTGGTGCGGGTGAGCTTGACCTGGTAGCTCTTCGACTGGCCGACCCGCTGCCCACCGTCGGTGGCGGCGCAACGGTTGTAGAGGCCGGTGCCCCGGTTCGGGGTACCAAGCTGGCCGGACAGGACGGTGCAGACGGGAGCGTCGGAGGTGTAGGAGCGGGTCTCGACGCCCTTGCGCAGCAGCTTCCACGCGCCCGGCACGTTGAACATGCCGTAGCCCTGCGCGTACGTCGGAACGTCCTTGATCGCCTTCGCGGACGTGTAGATCGCCCGGCGCAGCGCGGCCGGGGTGACGCCCTTGTCGGTCGCCTTGGCGGCCGACAGCAGCAGCGCGGCGGCGCCGGCGGCCTGCGGGGAGGCCATCGAGGTGCCGTTCAGCATCGCGTAGCCCGGCGGCAGCGGGTAGCCGGCCTCGGGGGCCGGGTTGCCGGGCTGCCAGGTCGGCGCGGTGGAGATGGCCGAGCCGGGGGCGGCGATGTTCGGCTTGAAACCGCCGTCCTCACGCGGGCCACGGGAGGAGAAGTTGAACAGCGCGTTCTTCTTCTTCACCGCGGAGCCGTAGTTGGCCAGCCAGGTGTCCTTGCTGATGCTCGCCGCGACGCTGACCACGTTGGCGGCCACCGACGGGTCGCCGATGGTGTTCAGGCCCGGGCCGGAGTTGCCGGCCGAGATGAACATCTGCACGCCGTAGGTGGTGATCAGGTTGTTGTAGAGCTCGGCGCGGGCGTTGTTGCCGTCGTTGAGCGCCGGCAGGCCACCGATCGACATGTTGACCACGTCGACCTTGCGGTTGATCACCAGGTCGGCCATGCCGGTGGTGAGGGCGGCGGCGGTGCAGCCACCACCCCACGAGCAGGCGCGGGCGGAGACCAGCTTGGCGCCGGGCGCGGCACCGTCGAAGGCGCCGTTGCCGAGCATGTCGTTGGCGGCGGTGATGCCGGCGACGTGGGTGCCGTGGGTGCTCTCGACGATGCCGATGTTGACGTAGTCCACCAGGCCGGGACCGCCGATGGGCGCGGTGTCCACGTCCTCGCGGTACTCGACCACGAACGGGATCCGCTCGATCACCGGGGTGGCCGGGTTGTCGGTGCCGAAGTGCCCGACGTCGAACTTCTCCTTGTACGGCCGCATCACGGCGTCGTCGGTGAAGTTGTTGTTCTGGTTGGCGTCGACCCAGACGTTGTGGGTGGCCGGGTCGTAGAGGATGCCGAACGTGTCGGTCCGGTCGCCGTCGCGGTTGACGTCACCGGCCGGGTCGCTGGCCGCCGTGATCGACTCGCTGAACCGGTTGAACCGGTAGGTGCCGGCCGGGGCGGTCCAGGTCGCGCCGCCGGAGGTGAACGTCGGGCCGGTCACCTCGGTCAGCATCGGGCGCCAGGTGGCGTCCTCGAACGGGTCCGTGGCGGTGACCCAGTCGACGATCTTCCGCTCGCCGGTGGTGGTCTTCTGCAGCGCCGGGTGACCGAGGTCCACACCGGAGTCCATGATGCCGATCGTGACGCCGCGGCCGTCCCACCGGGGGTTGTCCGCCACGAAGTCGACGGCGCCGATCTCGTTCGTCGGCATGTAGGGGTTGTCGGCCCGGGTGCCGGCCCCGGGGCCGGGCAGCGTGGCGGCCTGCTTCGCCGTCCGCTTGCCGGAGGGGGTGACCTCGGGCGTCGGGTCGGGCAGCTGGATGGTCTCGTCCAGGTCCACGGCGGAGACGCCGGGCAGCGTGGCCGCCTTGACCACCTTGGCGGTGGGGACCTTGGCCAGGACGTAGCCGATGCTGTCGTAGCGCTCGGTGACGGTCGCGCCCAGATTCTTGAGGTCGGCGGCGACGTCCTTCGCCTCGCCCTTCTCGGTGGCCACGATCAGCGTGACGGTCGGGGCCTTGCGGGCCTCCGCCTCGCCGAGCAGCTTGGCGTCGTGCGAGCCCAGCGCGTCCACCGCGGTGGCCTGGGACATGTCCGGTGCGGGGGCGGGGGCGGCGCTCGCCGTGGCGGCACCGCCCGTCACGGTCACGGCGCTGGCCGCCATGACCGACGCGAAGAGCGCGGCGGATGTCCGCCGGCCCAGGTTTCGGGGTTTGCTCACGTTCTCTTTCCTCCAGAGAACAGGGCCCTCAGATGCAGGGCGCGCGTGAGCGAATCCTTCGCGCTGTTGCCGGGCACTGTCACTACCGGCGAGTTCGTTGTGACCACTTCGTGACGTCGGTGGATGTCCGTTGTCACATCGGCGAGGACGGGTATCGGTCGTCAGTCCAGTGTCGACCGGCCGGTCGGTGCTCCGCCGTCGACGGTTTCGAGCAGCTCCGGGGCCTGCGGCTGACGGGGCGCCAGCTCGACCTGCGCCGGCGCGGCCAACTCCTGGTCGGAGACCCCCAGCTCGGCGAGCTTGCGGGCGCTGACCAGCACGCGCGCCTCCAGCGACCCCACGGCCCGGTTGTACGCGGTGACCGCCGCGCCGAGGGACGATCCGAGCTTGCCGACGTGGTCGCCCAGCGTCGACAGTCGCCCGTAGAGCTCCCGGGCCAGCGAGTGCACCGCCACCGCGTTGCGCGCCAGCGCCTCCTGCCGCCACGAGTACGCGACAGTGCGTAGCAGCGCGACCAGGGTGGCCGGGGTGGCCAGCACCACGTTGCGGGCGAACGCGTGCTCCAGCAGCGTCGGGTCGCGCTGCAACGCCACGTCGAGGAACGGGTCGGCCGGCACGAAGAGCACCACGAACTCCGGGGTGTTGTCGAACGCGGCCCAGTAGGTCTTGGCGGCCAGCGCGTCCACGTGCGCCCGCAGGTGCCTCGCGTGCGCGTCGAGGTGCGTGTCGCGGCCCCGCTCGTCGCGGGCCTCCATCGCCGTCAGGTACGCGTCGAACGGCGCCTTGGCGTCCACCACCACCGAACGGCCCCCGTGCAGCCGGACCACCAGGTCGGGGCGTACCCCCTGGTGTTCGGTGGCGGCGGTGACCTGCTCGGAGAAGTCGCAGTGCTCCAGCATGCCGGCGGCCTCCACGACCCGGCGCAACTGGTGCTCACCCCAGCGGCCCCGCACCTGGGGTGCCCGCAGGGCCGCCACCAGCTGCTTCGTCTCCGTGCGCAGCTCGCCCGAGACCATGTTCATGGCGCGGACCTGCTCCCGCAGCTCGGCGTACGCGTCGACGCGGTCGTGCTCCAGCTCGGTGACCCGCTGCTCGTAGCGGCGCAGGGTGTCGTGCAGCGGGGCGACGGCGCGGGCCACCGCCTCCTGGGACTGCGCGGTGGCCTCGTAGCTCAGCGCCCGCATGGACTGCTCCAGCCGCCCCTCGCCCTCCCGGGTGGCGGCGAGCGTCGCCTCCAGCCGGGCGATCGCGGCCGCCGAGCGGGCGTGGGCGGCGTACCAGCCCGCCGCACCCCCGGCGGTGAGGCAGACGATCACCACGGCCAGCGTCGAGAAGTCCACCCCCCGAGCTTGCCAGACGGGTACGGCGCGCGCCGTCGCGCCGGGTGGCCGGGCGCTTCCGCGCCGCTGCCCGACCAGGTCGCGCCGCCGCAGGGAGCCAGGTCGGATGCCGCGGGTGCAGGGGCCGGCGGAAGCTTACGACCCGCCCGGCGGGGGTACCGTCGGAACATGGAACTTCTGCTGGTGGCGGTCCTGGTCGTGCTGCTTGTGGGTGCGTTCCTCTGGTGGCGTCGGGAGAGCGTCGCCCGGGAGGCCCGTCGCCTCGCCGACGTGCGGGCCGACGCGCAGCGCTGGTACGAGCGGCTCGGTGGCCAGGTGATGAACCTGCACGGCGACCAGCCGGCGGTGCGCCAGGCGCTGGTCGACGCCGGGGAGCGCTACAACGCCGCCGGCAGCCAGCTGGAGCAGGCCCGCAGCGTCGAGCAGTACCGCCTCGCCCGGGAGACCGCGCTGGAGGGGCTGACCTACGCGCGGGCGGCCCGGGTGGCGCTGGGCATCGACCCCGGCCCGGAGCTGCCCCCGCTGGCCGCGGCCCAGGGCGCGGGGCAGCTCACCCGGGAGCGCCAGGTCGACGTGCAGGGGCAGACCTTCAGGGCGGGCCCACAGCCCGGCCGGGACACCCCCTACTACTACCCGGGTGGGCGTTACCAGGGCCGGCCGGTGCCGGCGGGCTGGTACTCCACCCCGTGGTGGAAGACCGCGCTGGGCGCCGGCGCGGGTGTCCTCGGCGGCATGCTGATCGCCGACGCGCTCTTCTCGCCCGCCTTCGCCGACCCGGGCTACGGCTACGAGGCCGCCGGCCAGGAGGGCTTCGGGGACGCCACCGGCTACGGCGAGCAGGGCGGTGACTTCGGTGGTGGCGAAGCCGGCGGTGGTGACTTCGGGGGCGGTGGCTTCGGTGGTGGTGACTTCGGGGGCGGCGACTTCGGCGGGGGTGACTGGTGAGGCCGACCTCGGGCGTGACCGGTGCGGGGCGCCGCCGGCCCGACCCGGCGGTTGCCGGGTCGGAAAAGGGCACCTACCTGGGTGAAAACGCCAGGAAGGTGCCCTTTTCGGCGTCTCAGCCCGTGTTGCGCATGCCGGCGGCGATGCCGTTGACCGTGGTCAGCAGCGCCCGCTCCAGCGCCGTACCGTCGCTGGGCGCCCGCCGGCCGCCCGGCGCGGTGGCCACCGCCCGGCCCGCCGCCCCGGACTCCCGGTACTGGCGCAGCAGGGCCACCTGGAGATGGTGCAGCGGCTCCAGGTAGGTGTCGCGGACGGCCAGGGTGCGTTGGAGCACCGGGGAGCCCTCCAGCAGGGCCGGCGAGGAGGTCACCGCCAGCACCTCCCGCCTGGTCAGCTCGTACTCCTGCTCGATCGTGTGGAAGATCGGGTGCAGCTTCTTCGGCACCAGCGTCTCGACGTAGCGGCGGGCGATGCTGAGGTCGGTCTTGGTGAGCATCATCTCCACGTTCGACAGGAACGTGCGGAAGAAGTGCCAGTTGCGGTGCATCTCCGCGAGCACGTCCGCCAGCCCCGCCTCCCGGGCGGCGGCCAGGCCGGTGCCGACGCCGAACCAGCCGGGCACGATCTGCCGGGTCTGGGTCCAGCCGAACACCCACGGGATGGCGCGCAGCCCGGCGAGCCCGGCCCCGGTGTTCGGCCGCTTCGCCGGCCGGGAACCGATGTTGAGCGCCCCGAGCAGCTCCGTCGGCGTCGACGCCCAGAAGTACGCGGGCAGGTCCGGGTCCTCGACCAGGGACCGGTACGACCGGAAGGCCGAGCCGGAGACCAGCTCCATCGTCGCGTCCCAGCGTTCCAGCAGCTCGGCGGGTTGCCGGGGCGTGGTGTGCAGCAGGGTCGCCTGGAGCACCGCCGCCAGGGTCAGTTCCAGGTTCTCCCGGGCCAGCGACGGCAACGAGTACTTGTCGGAGATGACCTCACCCTGTTCGGTCACCTTGATCGCGCCGTCCAGCGTGCCGTACGGCTGGGCGAGGATCGCCTCGTGCGTCGGCCCGCCGCCGCGTCCCACCGTGCCGCCCCGTCCGTGGAAGAGCCGCAGGTGCACGCCGTGCCGGGCCGCCACGTCGCGCAGCGCGCGCTGCGCCCGGTGGATCGACCACTGGCTGGTGGTGATGCCGGCCTCCTTGTTGGAGTCCGAGTAGCCCAGCATCACCTCCTGCACGTCGCCCCGCGCCGCCACGAGCGCCCGGTACGCCGGCAGCGAGAGCAACTCGTCGAGCAGCTCGCCGCCCGCGTTCAGCTCGGCCGGGGTCTCCAGCAGCGGCACGAAGCCGATGCGCGACCGGCCGGTGTGCACGTCGCACAGGCCGGCCTCGCGGGCCAGCACCACGGCGGCGAGCACGTCGTCCACCCCGAGCGTCATCGACACGATGTACGACTCGATGACCTCGTTGCCGAACCGGTCCTGCGCCTCCCGGATGGTGCCGAAGACGTCGAACGTCTTGCGGGCCGGCTCGGTCAGCGGGGTGTCGAGCGTGGAGAGTGGCCGGCGACCGGTCAGCTCCTCGGCGAGCAGCTTCGTCCGCTCCGCCCGGGTCAGCGACGGGTAGTCGGAGGTCTCGCCGACGGCCGAGTAGAGCTGGGCGAGCACCGCGTGGTGCGCCTCGGCGTGCTCCCGCACGTCCATCGTCGCCAGGTGCAGCCCGAACGCGGAGACCGTGCGGATGGTCGAGGCGAGCCGGCCCACGGCCGTGAGCTGGCCGGAGTTGCGGGCCAGCGAGGCGCGCAGCAGCTCCAGGTCGGCGACCAGGCCGGCGGAGCCCAGGTAGTCGCGGCCGGGCACGTGCGCGGTGCCCTGGCGCAGCCGCTGCCGGGTGTTGGCGAGTTTCGCCTTCACGCAGCGGGCCTTGAGCCGGTAGGGCTCCTCGGCGTTGACCCGGCGGAACCGGGCCGCCACCTCGGGCAGGGCGTCCAGGTCGGCGGCGAGGCTGGCGGAGAGGTCGAGCGACACCCCCCGCAGCCGCCGGGACACCGACACCTCGTTGATCAGGTGGTCCATGGCCTTCTCGGTGGCCGCGATGCCGTGCTCGTGCTGGATGGTCAGCACCTCGCGGGTCACGGCCGGGGTGACGAACGGGTTGCCGTCCCGGTCACCGCCGATCCAGGTGCCGAAGGACAACGGCCGGGCGGTCGGGGACGTCTCCACGCCGAGGGCGCGCAGCGTGTCGGCGAGATCGTCGAGGACCTGCGGGGCGGCCTCGGCGTAGAGGTCGCGCAGGTAGTAGATGGCGTTGCGGGCCTCGTCGGTCGGGTCCGGCCGGTCCAGCCGCAGCTCGTCGGTCTGCCACATCAGGTCGAGCAGCTCGGCGAGGCGGCGGTTGGCGGGGCCCTCGTCGCTGGCGCCGTAGAGGATCGCGTTGGCGGTCTCGGTGTCCAGTTCGTCGGCGATGGCGCGCAGCTTGGACAGGATCGAGCGGCGGGCCGCCTCGGTCGGGTGGGCGGTGAAGACGGGCCGTACCGCCAGCCGCCGGGCCGCCGCGGCGATCTCCTCGGCCGGCACCCCCCGCTCGGCGATCATCTTGGCGGCCTGGTCCAGCCAGCCGCCCTGGACGGCTCGCCGGCGCCGCAGCTCGCGGCCCCGGTGCACCTGCTCGGTGATGTTGGCCAGGTGGAAGTAGGTGGAGAAGGCGCGGGCCAGCTTGGTGCCGGTCGTGACGTCCAGGCCGGCGAGGCGCTGCGCGGCGGCGGGGGCGTCGGAGCGGACCTGCGCCCTGATCTCCTCGACCAGGTCGAGCAGCGGCCGGCCCTCCTGGCGGGCGAGGGTCTGCCCGAGGAGGGTGCCGAGGCGGCGGATGTCGGCCCGCAGGGCGGCGTCGGGGCCGTCGTGGTCGGTCACTGTGCGCTCCTTACGTGAGTACGAAGGACAGCGCTGTCCGACTTCCCTGGATCGTATCCGCGTCCCCCGCCGGTGAGCAGGTGACCCTTGCGATCGCCTGCCCCACGGAAACGGGGTCCCCTCCGACACCTCAGCCGTCGGTGGGCGCGTCTGCGCTGGTGGGGGCCGGTGCGCGGCGGCGGAACCCGCGGCGGCGGGCGTGGAACAGCGTGGCGCTGAGCACACCCGCCACGCCCAGCGCCGTCCAGATGGTGAGCCCGGTGATGGGCCAGCCGGTCGACCGGCGGTCGAAGTAGACGACGGATTCGAGCAGGTCGGTGGCGAGCCCCGGCACGTTCCACAGGTGCATGCCGCGCAGCCAGGTGGGCAGGAACTCGGGGGCGTAGATCCCGCCGGAACCGGGGTTGCCGAGCACCACCAGCAGCAGTATCACCAACCCGGTGCCGAACAGCCCCAGCCAGGCCTGCACCGCCGAGGCGATCATGGCTGCCGCGAGGACCGCCAGCGCCCCCGCCGCGGCGACACCCACCAGGTCGTGGTCCCAGACGTTCAGGAGGGGCCCGACCACGACCGCGCCGGTGACGCCGAGCGCCAGGCTGTATACGGCGAGCGCGGCCATCCGCAGCCAGGCGCGGCGGAGACCGCGCGGGGCCGTGCCGGTGCCCAGGCCGAGGACGGTGGCGGCCAGGTATCCGCCCAGCACGTACCCGACGGCCAGGTAGAACGGTACGAGCCCGCGCGGGTCGGTCGACGCCACCGGCACCTCGTCGGTGACCCGCAGCGGCAGTTCCGCCTGCTGGGCGGCGGTGCCGAGCACCTGGACGACGACGTCGGTCGCGGCCGGCGCGGCGGCGCTGGCGATGGTGAGCCCCAACCCGCCCTCGGCGGTGGTGGCGAGCACCCCGTACACCTCGCGGGTGAGCAGGCCCTCCCCGGCGGCGGTCGGGTCGTCGTACTCCACCGCTTCGAGGAGGTCGGTCTGGTTCCGTACGGCCGTGAGGAGGGCCTGCGCCTTCTGATCCCCGCGTACCACCCCGACCGGCACGTCGCGGGGCGTGGGCCGGTGCAGCGCGCCGACGTACGCGGTGATGAACGCGGTGGCGAGCACCAGGGTGCCGAGCAGCAGCGCGGCCGTCCGCGGGAGCCTGTCGCGCATCTCCTGGTCCACGCCGCCAGCCTAGGGTGCGCTGTGTCCGGAATGTGGTCTTTCTCGGCCCGTGGCGGGGGCGCCGGCGCCCGGACCCGCGCCGGTCCGCCGAGCTGGCGGGGGCCGCGCCGTGCCGGTCCGCTGAGCTGGCGGCCGTGCCGGTCAGCCGAGCTGGCGGCCGTGCCGGTCAGCCGAGCTGGCGGCCGTGCCGGTCAGCCGAGCTGGCAGCGGCCCTTGCTGTAGCGGGCGACCGCCGCCATGATCTCCGATTCCGGCCGGTCGGCGAAGTCGAGCGTGGCGGTCAGCTCGAAGTCCCGGAGGGACCTGAGTGCCTCGCCGTCCACCCGGGTGGACACCCCGAACCGGTGGAGCACCTCTGTGTCGTGCGGCGTGACCACCAGCATCTTCCCCCGGCTCCACCGGCGGCGGCGGGAGACGCGTGCGACACCTTCCCACGGCAGCCAGACCGCCTGGCCCCAGGTCGGCCGGGTGCGGACCCAGAGCCCGGCTGGCCCGAGCGCCAGCACCGGGCCGACGGAGCGGACCAGCCAGAGCTGGCACCCCAGCGGTGTGCCGACCAGGACCAGCGGGTAGGCCACCACGTCGAACAGGTAGAGGGCATCCTCGTAGCGCATCTCCGGGCCCGCCGCGCTGACCACCCTGAGGTAGACGAAGGCGAACGGAAGGACGACGACGAGCAGGATCCCCACGGACGCCAGCGCGCGCTTCGCGAGGTGGGGGCGTACCACGTAGGGCTGGTCCTCGGGGATCCGCCTGATCACCGGCGCTCCCCCGGGGTGGCCGGGCGGCGGGCCGCCGTCGGCGGGCCGCGACGAGGGTTGGGCCGGGGTGGTCATGAGGACTCCAGGTTCTCGAACAACCTCGGGAGCCCCAGCCTAGGAACAGCCCGCCAGCCCGCCAGCCCGTCAGCCCGCCAGCCCGCCAGCCCGTCAGCCCGTCAGCCCGCCAGCCCGTCAGCCCGCCGGCTGGGCCGGCGCGGCGGCGGGTCGGCGACCGGAGAAACCCGGTCCGCCGGCCGGTGGCGTCCGGTCATGACGTCGCCGCCGGCGCACCCCCAGCTCGTACACGTGGGGAAGAGGGCCGGCAGGCCGGCGGAGGGTGAGACGACCGCGACCCGGTCTCCCGGACGTGGCTTTGGGGATAGTTCGCGCGAGGAACTCGACCTGAAGCCGGTGGAGTACCCCACGACCCGGGCGCTCCACGCCGACCCCCCGCTGGCGCTCCCACGCGGCGGGCCTTGCCGCCGCGTGGAAGTGCGCTCGCGTGAGCGCCCCGGTGATCAGGACGCCATGGGCGTTATTCGGCGGGTTTAGGGTCCATGGGCGTCCTGATCAGCATTGGCTGGGCCGCGATCAGTTGCTGCGTTCGTGGATCGCGTCCACGACCAGGCGGACAATTCGGTCGGGGTGTCGCAGTACGTCGTCCGCCGTGAAGCGCAGCACCAACCAGCCCGCCGCGCGTAGCGCGTTCAGGCGAGCCACATCCCGCTGGAAGTGGCTGCGTTCCCGGTGGTGGTCACCCTCGTACTCGATGGCGATCCGCCACCGGGGATAGGCGAGGTCGACGCGGCCGAGGAGGACGCGTCCTGGCTGCGGACGGATGCCGTGCACGTCGTGCTGCGCGGTGAGGGGTGGCAGGCCGGCGTCGTGCAGGACGAGCCGGACCCGGGTCTCCATCGGCGACTCGCTCAGCGGCTCGGCCAGCGCCAGCACCTCGCGCAGTTGGGCGGTGCCGGGCCAACCGTTGTGCGTGTCCAGGTAGCCGCTCAACGCGGGTGGTTTGACCACCCGCCGATGCAGCAACGCGTCCACCGCCACCAGCGCGTCCGTCCGGGACAACTGCCGCCCGAGGTCGAAGGCCGTGCGGACGCCGGTGGTTACCGGCAGGCCGGCGAACCGGGTGATCTCCCGGGCGGAGAGCGACAGTTGGTTGACCGACACCCGTTGGGTGGAGCGTCGGCGGGCCGCCGACGGAAGCGCGACGGAGACCGGACTCGCGCGTGGCAGGAGGTCCACGCCCCAGAGGAACGCCGCGCTGAGACCGCTGATGGCGGCTCCCGCCGGCAGGGTAAGGGCCGCGGCGTCGCACCACATCCGGTGGTCGTCCTCGCGGTAACCGTCGATGTGGACGTAGATGTCGGGCAGCAGCCGGCACCAGGACGGACCCCGCAGCATCCGCCAGGTGAGCAGGCCGGCGGCGACGGCCCGACTGCCGGAGAACGGGAGGAACGCCAGCCCGCTGGGGATGCGTGGTGCCCGTGACATTCCGACAGCTTGCCGTCACGGGCGGCTTCCCCGCTGCCCCGAAACTCGCGGCGACTCCCGTGGTCGCGGCATGGTGGTCGCTGGGGAATCGCACCTTCTAGGGCCGGTCGCTGGGGAACCGCACCGTCCGGGAGTCGGCTGCTGGCGGCCGCCGGCGACCGGTCAGGCGGCGTCGAGTACCGCGAAGGCCCGGACCGGGAAAGTGCCCATGCCGGCCACCATCGGCGGGGCGGCCGTGAACCGGAAGCCCGTCGGGGGCAGTGCGTCGAGCCCGGTCAGGTGTTCCACGACCGGTACGCCGTGCGCCAGTAGCGTGCTGTGCGCCGGTCGCTCGCCGGCCGAGGCGGGACTCATGTCGTCGATGTTGATCGAGTCGATGCCTACCAGTGCGGCGCCCGCGTCGATCAGGGCCCGGGCGCCGTCCCCGGTGAGGTACGGCGCCTCCGGCGCGCCGTACCGGTCCGTGCCGAAGTGCGCCGACCAGCCGGTGTGCAGCAGCACCGCGCGCCCGGCCACGTCGTACGGCGCCAGCAGCAGCCGGTCCACCGCGCGCGTGCCGGCCGGCACCCGGACCACGACGCCGGGCAGGTCGGCGAGGCGGTCCAGCGGGGTGGCGGCGAGGTCGGCGCCCTCGGCGAAACGGTGGGCGGGCGTGTCCACGTACGTGCCGGTGTTGGCGATCATGTCGATCCGCCCCACCTGGAACTCGGTGCCGGGGGCGTAGCTTGCCCGGGACGCCTCCCGGGTCAGCCACTGTGTGATCCGCGGCGCCGGCCAGCCAGGCAGGGTCGTCATGCCGTCGGTGACCACGTGGCTCAGCTCGACCAGCCGTCGGCCGCCCGACCCGCCCGATCCGCCTGACTGACCCGAGTTGTCCGACCCGTCTGAGCCACCAGAGCCGGCGGCGGGGGTCACGCCGCGGCCGCCCCTGTGCGGTTCCTCGACCATCGTCCGGCCGCTGATCCGCACGTCGGCCACCATCAGCAGCCCGAGGTGCCGGACGAACAGCGCCGCCAACTCGTCGTCGGTGATGTCCCGGTCGGGAACGTCCAGCCGGAACCCGTCCGTGCGTAGCCCGCCGCTGTTGGCGAAGGTGACCTCCGCGTCGAACTGTGCCCGCCACTGTTCGCCCATGGTCGAAGCCGATCACGCCACCGCCGCCCCGGTCAAGATCCGTCCTGCCGGCGCCGTCGGCGGCTCCGCGACCAGATTGTCCCCGCCGCGAGATAGGCTGGCGGGCGTGCACCCCCCGTCCCAACGGACGCGGGGCTTCTGTCGTGCTGCGGCGCTGCCAGGTGCCGGGCCGGCGACTCCACGGGAAGTGATTGACATGCTCACCGGTCTGTTCTCCGCCGCCCTGGCCGACCCCGGGCTGGCCCGGGCGCGTGACCTGGCCCGCTCCGGTGCCGCGCAGGTCGACGGCCTGGATGTCACCGCGCCGGCCGCGCTGCGTCCGTTCGCGGTCGCCGCCGTCGCGGCCGACCCCGCCGGCGACGGCGGGCCGGCCGGCGGCGCGGGGCGCCCGGTGCTCGCCGTGACCGCCACCACCCGGGAGGCCGACGACCTGGCCGCCGCGCTGGGCAGCCTCCTCCCGCCCGAGCAGGTGACGGTCTTCCCGTCCTGGGAGACGCTGCCGCACGAGCGGCTGTCGCCCCGCTCCGACACCGTCGGCCGGCGGCTGGCCGTGCTGCGCCGGCTGGCGCACCCCGCCGCCGCCGACGCGCACGGTCGCACCGGTCCGCTGCGGGTGGTCGTGGCGCCCGTCCGGTCGCTGCTGCAACCGCAGCTCAAGGGGCTCGGTGACCTGGAGCCGGTGCAGCTCGCCACCCGGCAGGAGGCCGACCTGGAGGACGTCGCCCGCCGGCTGACCGACATGGCGTACGCGCGGGTCGACCTGGTCACCAAGCGGGGCGAGTTCGCCGTGCGCGGCGGCATCCTCGACATCTTCCCGCCCACCGACGAGCACCCGTCGCGGGTCGAGTTCTGGGGTGACGAGGTGGAGGAGATCCGCACCTTCGCCGTCGCCGACCAGCGCACCATCGAGCAGGTGCCGCGGCTGTGGGCGCCACCCTGCCGGGAGCTGCTGCTCACCCCGTCGGTGCGCAAGCGGGCCGCTGCCCTCGCCGAGGAGCACCCGGAGCTGGTGGAGATCCTCGACAAGTTGGCGGAGGGCATCCCGGTGGAGGGGATGGAGTCCCTCGCACCGGCGCTCATCGGTGCCGACTCGATGGAGCTGCTGCTGGACGCCATGCCGGCCGGCACCCACGTGCTGTTGTGCGACCCGGAGCGCATCCGCACCCGGGCGCACGACCTGGTGCGTACCTCCGACGAGTTCCTCCAGGCGAGCTGGGCGGCGGCGGGCGTCGGCGGCCAGGCCCCCGTCGACCTCGGCGCCGCCGCCTTCCGGACCCTGGCCGACGTACGCGCCGTCGCCGCGAAGCTGCGTCAGCCCTGGTGGACGCTGTCGCCGTTCGGCCTGGTGGAGGCGGACGCCGCCCCGGCCCGGCAGCCCTGGGAGGACGGGCCGGAGGCGTACGACGTCACCCCCGACGACGCGATCGCGGTGACCCTGGCCGCGCAGCCGGCCCCGCTCTACCACGGCGAGACCACCCGGGTGGTCGACGACCTCAAGCGCTGGGCGGGCGAGGGTTGGTCGGTGGCGCTGGTCTTCGAGGGGCACGGCCCCGCCCAGCGGGCCGTCGAGGTGCTCCGCGACGCCGGCCTCGGCGCCCGGCTGACCGAGGAGATCCCGACGGCGCCCGTCCCCGGCGAGGTGCTGGTCTCCTGCGGCAGCCTCACCGGCGGCTTCGTCGACGAGGCGTCCCGGTTCGTGCTGCTCACCGGCAACGACGTCACCGGTGGGCGGGGCAGCTCGACCCGCGACATGCGCAAGATGCCGAGCCGACGGCGCAACACCATCGACCCGCTGGAGCTGAAGGCCGGCGACCACGTCGTGCACGAGCAGCACGGCATCGGCCGCTACGTCGAGCTGGTGCAGCGCACCGTGAACGGCGCGTCCCGGGAATACCTGGTCATCGAGTACGCCCCTAGCAAGCGCGGCCAGCCCGGCGACCGGCTCTTCGTGCCGACCGACCAGCTCGACCAGCTCTCCCGCTACGTGGGCGGCGAGCAGCCCACCCTGCACAAGATGGGCGGCTCGGACTGGCAGAAGTCCAAGGCCCGCGCCCGCAAGGCGGTCAAGGAGATCGCCGCCCAGCTCATCCAGCTCTACGCCGCCCGCAAGGCCTCCAAGGGGCACAACTTCGGCCCCGACACCCCGTGGCAGCGGGAGCTGGAGGACGCGTTCCCCTGGCAGGAGACGCCGGACCAGCTCGCCGCGATCGAGGAGGTCAAGCGGGACATGGAGCAGACCGTCCCGATGGACCGGCTGATCTGCGGCGACGTCGGCTACGGCAAGACGGAGATCGCGGTCCGGGCGGCGTTCAAGGCGGTGCAGGACGGTAAGCAGGTCGTGGTGCTGGTCCCCACCACGCTGCTCGTGCAGCAGCACTACAACACGTTCGCCGAGCGGATGAGCCAGTTCCCGGTGACCATCCGGCAGCTCTCCCGCTTCCAGACGCCGAAGGAGGCCGAGCGCACCCTGGAGATGGCCGCCGGGGGCAGCGCCGACATCGTCATCGGCACCCACCGGCTGCTCCAGGCGGCCACCCGGTTCAAGTCGCTCGGGCTGGTCATCGTCGACGAGGAGCAGCGCTTCGGCGTCGAGCACAAGGAGCACCTGAAGTCGATGCGCGCCTCGGTCGACGTGCTGAGCATGTCGGCCACCCCGATCCCGCGGACCCTGGAGATGGCGATCACCGGCATCCGGGAGATGTCCACCATCGCCACCCCGCCGGAGGAGCGCCACCCGGTGCTCACCTTCGTCGGCGCGTACGACGAGCGGCAGGTGGCCGCGTCCATCCACCGGGAGCTGCTGCGCGACGGGCAGGTCTTCTACCTGCACAACCGGGTCGAGTCGATCGACCGGACGGCCCGCAGGCTGCGTGAGCTGGTGCCCGAGGCCCGGGTCGCGGTGGCGCACGGCCAGCTGGGCGAGGAGGCCCTGGAGAAGGTCATGGTCGGCTTCTGGGAGAAGGAGTTCGACGTGCTGGTCTGCACCACGATCGTGGAGTCCGGCATCGACATCCCCAACGCCAACACCCTGATCGTGGAGCGGGCCGACCTGCTGGGCCTGGCCCAGCTGCACCAGATCCGCGGCCGGGTGGGCCGGGGCCGGGAGCGGGCGTACGCCTACTTCCTCTATCCGCCGGAGAAGCCGCTCACCGAGCACGCCCACGAGCGGTTGGCCACCATCGCCCAGCACACCGAGCTGGGTGCCGGCATGTACGTGGCGATGAAGGACCTGGAGATCCGGGGCGCCGGCAACCTGCTCGGCGGCGAGCAGTCCGGGCACATCGAGGGCGTCGGCTTCGACCTGTACGTGCGGATGGTCGGCGAGGCGGTCTCCGCGTTCAAGGGCGAGCGTCCGGAGGAGGAGACCGAGGTCAAGGTCGATCTGCCGATCGACGCGCACCTGCCGCACGACTACGTCGGCGTGGAGCGGCTGCGTCTGGAGATGTACCGCAAGCTGGCCGAGGTGCGCGACGTGGAGCGGCTCGACGAGGTGGTCGCCGAGATGACCGACCGCTACGGCGAGCCGCCCGCCCCGGTGCAGAACCTGGTCGCGGTGGCCCGGTTCCGGTTGCTGGCCCGCCGCTACGGCCTGACGGACGTCTCCATGCAGGGCAAGCACATCCGCTTCGGCCCGTTGCCGCTGCCCGACTCGAAGCAGCTACGGCTCAAGCGCTACCACCCGGACTCGGTCTACAAGCAGGCCCTCGACCAGGTCAGCGTGCCGCGCCCGAGCACCCGCCGGATGGGTGGCGAGCCGCTGCGCGACCAGGCCCTGCTCCAGTGGTGCGCCCAACTGCTGAAGGACGTGTTGGGTGAGCCGGCCCTGGCGGAAGCCGTGGCCCGGTGAGCGGGGGCACCGGTGGGCGGCGTCATCGGCGTGGTGGGCGGCATGAGAGAGTGACCGACATGCGTGCTCGCCGTCTTGCCGCCGTCGCCAGCGTGGTGCTCGGCCTCGTCGCCCTCTCCGGTTGCCGTGCCGAGCCCGGTGTCGCCGCCTACGTCGGCGACCAGCGGATCACCGAGGACGCCGTCACCGCCCTCGTCGACGACCTCCGGGCCAAGAACCCGACGCCGACGGGGCAGCCCGCGGCGCCCGCCGAGGGGCAGCCCCCGGCGCAGCCGGCGCAGCTTCCCGGCCGCGGCGAGGTCGTGAGCGTGCTGGTGCTGGCCGAGGTCTGCGAGCGGGTCTCCGCCGAGCGGAACTACCAGTCGTCCGCGCAGGTGCGTCCGGAGCAGGTGGCCCAGCAGCTCGGCCTGTCGCCCGACACCGAATACGTGCGCGAGGCGGCGGCTCTCTACGGTTGCCTGTCCGGGGTGCCGGCCGGTACGCCGGCCGAGCCGAGCGCCCAGGATCTGAAGGACGTGGTGGCGGCGGGCCGTGCGGCGGGTGCCATCCCGGCCGACGTGACCGACGAGGCCGCCGCCGGCCAGCTCGACGGCGAGCAACTGCGCATGGCGCTGGCCACCCGCAAGTCGCTGGCGGAGGCGGTCGCCGCGTACGACGTGACGGTCAACCCCCGCTACCGTCCGCTGCAGTTCCCGGTGCTGAGCTTCGCGGGCAACGCGCCGGCGGTCAGCGTGCCGCTGGGCGAGGCCGGCTCCGACGCGGTCACCGACGTCTCCACGCCGGACCCGCTGCCCAGCGCCTCGCCGGCGGCGGGCGGGACCGACAGCTGAGCATGTCGGCGCGGATCGTCCTGCTCGTCACCTCGCCCCGGCTGCCGGCCGGGCTGCTGACCGCCGCCGCCTGGGATGTCGTACGCGGGCATCCGGTGCTGGCGGGCGCCGAGAGCGAGCTGACGACGGCGATCCGGGTGGCGGGCGGCGAGGTCACGGTGGTCGCCGGCCCGGCGACCCAGGCGCTGCTCGACGCGGTGGCGGCGCACGGTGTCGTGGTGTGGCTGGCCGGCCCGGCCGGCGACGAGTCGCTGGCCCGGCAGTTGGGCCTGCGGCTGGCCCGCGAGCCCGGCCTCGCCGAGCTGGAGCTGATGTACGGCTCCTGGGATCCGCCGGGCGCCCGGCTGCTCGACGCGGTGGCGGTGCTGGACCGGCTGGTCTCCCCGGGCGGCGACCCGTGGAAGCGGGCGCAGACCCACCGCAGCCTCGCCGGCTTCCTGCTGGAGGAGTGCTACGAGGCGTACGACGCGATCAGCGCCGGGGACACCGACGCGCTGCGCGAGGAGCTGGGCGACGTGCTGCTCCAGGTGGTGCTGCACGCCCGCCTCGCCGAGGAACTGCCGGAGGGCCAACGGTGGAGCGTCGACGACGTGGCCGGTGGGTTGGTCGACAAGATGGTCCGGCGCAACCCCCACGTCTTCGCCGGCGCCGAGGTGGGCAGCATCGAGGAGATCGAGGCCAGCTGGGAGCGGATCAAGCGGGCCGAGAAGGCGCGTGACTCGGTGCTGGACGGCATCGCGCTGAGCCAGCCCGCCCTCGCCCTGGCCGCCAAGATCCTGGAGCGCGCCGGCCGGGTCGGCCTGGCCGTGCCGCCGCCGCTCGCGCAGTCGCAGGTGGATCCGGAGGCCCGGCTCGGTGCGGGCCTGCTCGCCACTGTCGCGGCGGCCCGCGAGGCGGGCCTGGACCCGGAGGCGGCCCTGCGCCGTGCCGCCCTCGCCTACGCGGAGGCCGTCCGCGCCGCCGAACGCCCCGCGACTTCCGCCTGAGCGCAGGGGCGACAGTGGTGGGGAGGGGCCCGTTCAGGGGCCATGTTCCCGGCAGGCTCCCGCACCGGCCCGGAGGGCGGAACGGAGTTCCCGGCAGCGGACGAGGTCCGGCCGGGATCGGCGGGGCGGGGCGGAGGCGGGCGGGCCGGTAGGGTCGGCGGGTGGAATCGTTTGTGCCGCTCGCGGAGCGGATCGTCGACGCCCTGCTGGAGAGCCGCCCCGGGCTCGCCTCGACGGCGGGCGACCACCGGTGCGACGACCGGTTGCCGGACCTGTCGGCCGACGCCGTCGCCGCCGACCGGGTGATGCTCCGGGAGGCAGCCGACGCGCTCTCCGAGCTGGACCCGGACGCCCTCGACACCGCCGACCAGGTCGACCACGCGCTGCTCAGCGCGCTGGTGGACCGGGAGTTGTTCGAGGCCGACGAGATCCGGGCGCAGGAGTGGGACCCGCTGCGGCACAACCCGGGGCCGCTGCTGCACGCGCTGGTCGCCCGCCCGTACGCCCCGGTCGAGGTCCGGCTGACCAGCCTGGCGGGTCGGCTCGCCGCCGTACCGGACGCGTTGGCGACCGCGCGCGCGACGCTGCGAGACATGCCGCGGGTCCATGCCGAGACGGCGGTGGGGCAGTTCACCGGCGCGGCGGCGCTGATCCGCGACGAGGTGCCGGCGCTGCTCGCGCAGGCCCCCGCGCTGTTCGACCGGGTGGAGCCGGCCGCCACGGCGGCGATCGCGGCGCTGGAGGAGTTCGTCGCGTGGCTGCGCCGGGGTCTGGCCGCCGACGCCGGCCCGGGGCGGGACCCGAGGCTGGGTCGCCGCCGCTGGGAGGCGCGGCTCTGGCACACCCTCGACACGGAGCTGGGCGCCGCCGAGATCCAGCGCCGTGCCTGGGCCAACCTGGACCGGGTCGGCGAGGAGATCCGCGCGGCGGCCGTCGAGCTGGTCGGTGGCCCGGCCGACGACGAGACGGTACGCCGGGCGCTGGACCTGCTGGCCGCCGAGCACCCCGACGACCACACCATCGTGGAGCTGGCCTCGGTGACCCTGGACGAGGCGAGTGACTTCGTGCGCGCCCACGACCTGGTGACCCTCGTCGACGACCCGTGCGTGATCCAGGAGATGCCCCAGTTCGCCCGGGGGGTGGCGGTCGCCTACTGCGACTCGCCCGGCCCGCTGGAGACGGCGGACGTGCCGACCTTCTACTGCATCGCGCCCACCCCGGCGGACTGGCCCGCGCACCGCGTCGAGTCGTTCTACCGGGAGTACAACGACCACATGATCCGCAACCTGACGGTGCACGAGGCGATGCCGGGGCACTTCCTCCAGCTCGCGCACGCCCGCCGGCACGTCGGCTCCACCCGGGTCCGGGCGCTGACGGAGTCGGGGCCCTTCATCGAGGGCTGGGCGGTCTACACGGAGGAGCTGATGGCGGGCCTCGGCTTCGGCGGCCTGCCGGTGCGGTTGCAGCAGCTCAAGATGCAGCTCCGGATGACCATCAACGCCCTGCTCGACCAGCTCGTGCACTGCGAGGAGCTGCCGGAGGCCGAGGCGCTGGCGCTGATGACGGGGCGGGGCTTCCAGGAGGAGGGGGAGGCGGCCGGCAAGTGGCGGCGCTCGCTGCTCACCTCGACGCAGCTCTCGACGTACTTCGTCGGCTACAGCGAGGTGGCCGCGATCGCCGCCGCCCGTCCGGCCGGGGTGTCGGTGCGCGACTGGCACGACGCGATGCTCGCCCACGACTGCCCGCCCCCGCGCCACCTGCGCACCCTGCTCGGGGTGTGACGAGCGAGGGTCACCGGATGTCGGGCGACACGCTCAGCTCGTAGCACCACCGCTGGCCGGTCGGCGCGCCCGCGACGCTTCGATCAGCCAGCGCGAGAGGGAGTACGCGGGCGGCAGCTCCGCCGGCAGCCCGTCGAGCGGAAACCAGCGGGCCTCGGTCAGCTCCCGCCCGTCCACCACCGGTTCGGCGCCGGGGTCGGCGGCGGTGGCCGTGAAGCCGGTGAGCAGGACGCCGGGGCCGGAGAGCGCCCAGGGCTGGCTGCCGAAGTAGGTCAGCCGGTCGAGGGCGAGCCCGACCTCCTCGCCGACCTCGCGGCGGGCGGCGGCCTCCAGCGTCTCGCCGCCCTCGACGAAGCCGGCGACCAGCGCCCACAGTCCCGTCGGCCCGTAGGAGTGCCGCACCAGCAGCAGCTCGTCGGCCCGGCCGGCCGGGCTCGGGCGGATGATCGCCACCAGCACGGCGGCGGAGAGCCGCAGCGGCACGTACAGCTCGCAGCCGGGACAGCGGCGGGCCGACTCCCCGGGCACGTCGGCCAGTTCCGTGCGGCAGGCCCCGCACCAGCGGTGGGTACGCCGCCAGGTGACGACGGTCAGGGCGCGGCCGGCCAGGGTGGCGAGCGGTTCGGCCACCTCGGCGGCGAGCGACGCCCAGCCGCGCCAGCGGCCCGGCAGGTCAGGGACACCGGCCGGCTCGGCGGCCCAGGCGGGTACGCCGTCGAGGGTGCCCAGCGGCACCCATCCGGTGTCGGCGGGCAGGTCGGCGACCCGCAGCACCGTGCCGTCGTCTCCGGTCAGGAGCCGGTTCCCGGTCACCGGGAGCGCGAGGTCGCCGGGCGCCGGGGCGACGCCGGAGCCGGCACCGGGCACGAATCCGCTGGCAGCGGGCACGGATCCGCCGGCACCGGGCGCGGATCCGCCGGCACCGGGCACGGATCCGCCGGCACCGGGCGGGGGCCCGGGAGCGGTCACGAACCGGCCGGGCGGCGGTCCACGACGCCGGCGCCGGGCGGAAGGTCGAAGGCCGCGCCGTCGACCGTGTCGCGGTAACCGGTCAGCGCCACCTCGACCTGCTCGCCGTCGAGCTGCCCGGTGAAGCTGCCCAGCACCCCCTGGGTGGTCACGCACGCGGTGAAGTCGCCGCCGGACTGGTCCACGTCGACGCAGGTGGCGTGGTGTCCGGCGAGGGTGGTGTCGCTCTGCGCGACCACCGCGTCCGGGTCCAGCGCGGCGGCGGTGAGCAGCCCCACGACGATCGGCGGTGTGATCAGGCCCCGCTGCCTGGCCTCGGCGAACAGGGCCACCGTGGGCTTCGCGTTGGGCGCGGGCGGGGCCTCCAGGGTGCAGGTCGCGCGGCCGGCGGGGGTCTCGCAGCGGCTCGTCGCCTCCGGGGTGACGGTGAGCTTGCCGCCGGGCCAGGTGTACGCGGAGCGGGCCGGATCCTGCGCCTGGACGATGGTGGCGGTCTGCCCGCCGGGGAGCTGGTAGTCGGCGGAGTAGGTCAGCTCCAGGGCTCCGTCGAGCCGGGTGGCCAGGTCGTTCACCAGGTCGGCCCGCCCGATGGTCCGGCCGGCGTCGTCGAGGGTCTGACAGCCGGTCACGGTGAGCGACGCGATGACCGACACGGCGAGCATGCGAAGGGTGGTCGAGGCGGCGGGCATGACGACCAGCGTGGCCGATCGGGTCGACCGCGCGCAAACCCGTTGCCGGTTGGGGCCCGAGAATCCGGGAATGTCCGGATGGAGTGTCCGCCCGGGGGAGGTTTCGGAAGCGGCCGGCGTGCGCCCGCGCCGCCCGGGCCCGAGCGCCGCCCGATACGCTGCGTTCAACACCTGCCTCAGCCGCACCGTCGCGGCCCATACCGCACCGGACACACATACGAGGAGCGACTCAGTGGCAACCATCGAGGGAATCGTCGCGCGCGAGATCCTGGACTCGCGGGGCAACCCGACCGTCGAGGTCGAGGTCGGGCTCGACGACGGCACGATCGCCCGGGCGGCGGTGCCCTCCGGCGCCTCCACGGGCGCCTTCGAGGCGATCGAACTGCGTGACGGTGACGCCGACCGCTACCAGGGCAAGGGCGTCGAGAAGGCGGTCTCGAACATCGAGGACAAGATCGTCGACGAGCTGATCGGGTACGAGGCCAGCGAGCAGCGGCTGATCGACCAGAAGATGCTCGACGTCGACGGCACCGACAGCAAGTCCGAGCTGGGCGCGAACGCGATCCTCGGCGTCTCCCTGGCGGTGGCGAAGGCGGCGGCCGGCAGCGCCGAGCTGAGCCTCTTCCGCTACCTGGGCGGCCCGAACGCGCACCTGCTGCCCGTGCCGATGATGAACATCCTCAACGGTGGCGCGCACGCGGACTCGAACGTCGACGTCCAGGAATTCATGATCGCGCCGATCGGCGCCCCCAGCTTCCGGGAGGCGCTGCGCTCCGGCGCGGAGGTCTACCACGCGCTGAAGTCGGTGCTGAAGAAGAAGGGCCTCTCCACGGGCCTCGGCGACGAGGGCGGCTTCGCGCCCAACCTGCCGACCAACGCCGCCGCCCTGGACCTGATCGCGGAGGCGGTGCAGAAGGCCGGCTACCGGCTCGGCACCGACATCGTCCTGGCGCTCGACGTGGCGGCCACGGAGTTCTTCGACAACGGCACCTACACCTTCGAGGGCGCCGCGAAGACCGCCGAGGAGATGAGCAGCTACTACACCAAGCTCGCCGGCGACTACCCGATCGTGTCGATCGAGGACCCGCTGGCCGAGGACGACTGGACCGGCTGGCAGACGCTCACGGCCTCGCTCGGGGACCGCGTCCAGATCGTCGGCGACGACCTGTTCGTGACCAACCCGCAGCGCATCGCCCGGGGCATCGCCGAGAAGGCCGCCAACGCGGTGCTCGTCAAGGTCAACCAGATCGGTTCGCTGACCGAGACCCTGGACGCGGTCGACCTGGCCCACCGGGCCGGCTTCAAGTGCATGATGAGCCACCGTTCCGGCGAGACCGAGGACACCACCATCGCCGACCTGGCCGTGGCCACGGGCTGCGGGCAGATCAAGACCGGCGCCCCGGCCCGCTCGGACCGGGTCGCGAAGTACAACCAGCTCCTGCGGATCGAGGAGGAGTTGGCCGACGCGGCGCGGTACGCCGGTGCGGGCGCCTTCCCGCGTTACCGTTCCGCCTGAGAAGCGCGAGGTCTCGGGGGAGGGGTGTGAGGATGCAGCAGCGCCGCACACCGGGCGGTCAGCGTCCCGCCCGCCGGCCCACCGGCCGGCCGGGCGGGGCCCGGGGCGCCCGGGCGTCGGTCCGCGAGGGCGGCGTCCGCGCCGAGTCGCGGGCGAGCGCCGGTCGTGCCCCGGGTGGTGGCCGGGGCTCGGAGGGCGTACGGTCCGCGAACCGGCCCGCCGCGGCCCGGCGTACGGCCGCCGGCACCGTCAAGCGGCTCTCCGCACCCCACTCCCGGGGCCTCACCGGGCGGGCCACCGTGCTCTTCGCGGTGCTGATCGCCCTCGCCCTCGCCTACACCTACCCGGTACGGGTCTACCTCGACCAGCAGGCCGACATCGAACGGATGGAGGCCGCCCAGGCCGCGCAGCGGCAGGCTATCGAGGAGCTCTCCGAGCGGGCGGCCAAGTGGCAGGACCCGGAATACATCAAGATCCAGGCCAGGGAGCGGTTCTTCATGGGCCCGCCGGGCGAGACGCTGCTGGTGGTGCTCTCCGACCCGCAGGGCGCCGCCCGTGACGCCGGTTCGTCGGCGGCCCCGTCGACGCCCCCCACGCCCGATTCCTGGTATGACACCCTCTGGTCGAGCGTGCGGGCCGCCAACGGCGAGCACGCCGACAAGTGAGCGACCCCCGAACGTCGAACGAGAGCTGGGCACCGTGACTGTCGTACCACCGCAGGAGCCGGCGGCGGACTCCGTACCCCCGCCCCGGCGGGAACCGGCCACGGCGGCCGACCTGGCCGCGGTGGCCGCGCAGCTCGGACGCCCGCCCCGGGGCACCCAGGCCGTCGCCCACCGGTGCCCGTGCGGCCTGCCGGACGTCGTGGAGACGACCCCGCGCCTGGCCGACGGCACCCCCTTCCCGACGTTGTTCTACCTGACCTGCCCACGGGCGACGGCGGCCTGCAGCCGGCTGGAGTCGGCCGGGCTGATGAAGGAGATGGCCGACCGGCTGGCCGCCGACCCGGAGCTGGCCGCGCGCTACCGCGCCGCGCACGAGGACTACCTGGCCCGCCGGGCCGCGATCGGCGACGTGCCGGAGATCGCCGGCATCTCGGCCGGCGGGATGCCCGGCCGGGTCAAGTGCCTGCACGTGCACCTCGGGCACGCGCTCGGGGCCGGGCCGGGGGTGAACCCGTTCGGCGACGAGACGCTGGAGCTGGTGGAGAAGTGGTGGGCGGCCGGGCCCTGCGTGGACGTGCCGGCGGGGGACTGAGCATGGCGGGCGCGGGCGGCGACGTGGCGGGGGCCGACGAGGTCGTGGTACGGCCCGCCCGCACCTCGGACGTGCGTGGCATCCGGCGGCTGATCGACACCTACACCGACGACCGGCGGCTGCTCAGCAAGGCCACCGTCACCCTCTACGAACACGTGCAGGAGTTCCGGGTCGCGGTCCGTGCCGGCGACGGCGCGGTCGTCGGCTGTGGTGCGCTGCACGTGATGTGGGAGGACCTGGCCGAGATCCGGACGGTGGCGGTCGACCCGTCCTGCCGGGGACGCAAGCTCGGCCACCGGATCGTCACGGAGCTGATCGACGGCGCCCGCGAGCTGGGGGTGTCCCGGATCTTCGTGCTCACCTTCGAGACCCGGTTCTTCGGCTCGTTCGGGTTCACCGAGATCGACGGCGCGCCCGTGCCGCAGGTGGTCTACGAGCAGCTGCTGCGCTCCTACGACGAGGGTGTCGCCGAGTTCCTCGACCTGGAACGGGTCAAGCCCAACACCCTCGGCAACACCCGGATGCTGCTGCGCCTGTAGTCCTCGACGGCCGCGCCTGACGTAGGGTTGCTGCCGTGACGACGCGTGTGGCCGCCATCGACTGCGGGACGAACTCGCTCCGACTGCTGGTAGCGGACCTGCCCGACGCCTCCGCGGGTCCGCAGGCGCCGCTGACCGACCTGAGCCGGCGGATGGAGATCGTCCGCCTCGGCCAGGGTGTCGACCGGACGGGTCGGCTGGCCCCGGAGGCGATCGAACGCACCCGGGTCGCGCTGGCCTCGTACGCCGCCGAGATCGAGAAGCTGGGCGTGGACCGGGTCCGGATGTGCGCCACGTCGGCGTCCCGGGACGCCTCCAACGCCGCCGAGTTCCGCGAGATGGTCGAGCGGACCCTCGGGGTCGCGCCCGAGGTGGTGACCGGCGACGAGGAGGCCCGGCTCTCCTTCATCGGCGCGGTGCGTGGGCTGCCGGCCGACGCGCGCGAGCCGTACCTGGTCGTCGACATCGGCGGCGGCTCGACGGAGTTCGTCGTCGGCACCCGCGCGGGCGGCGTCGAGGCGGCCATCTCGATGGACATCGGCTGCGTCCGGATGACCGAGCGGCACCTGCACGGCGACCCGCCGGGGCTGGACGAAATCGCCGCCGCGCAGGCCGACATCGCGGTCGCGGTGGACCGGGCGCTGGCGGCGGTGCCGGGCCGGCAGGCCGCCACGCTGGTCGGGCTCGCCGGGTCGGTCACCACAGTGGTCGCGATCGCCCGGGGCCTGACGGAGTACGACCCGGACCGCATCCACCACGCCCGGGTGTCCCGGGACGCGGTGGCCGACGTGACCGCCGACCTGCTCGGCAAGAGCCGGGAGCAGCGGCTGGCGATCCCGGCGATGCACCCGGGCCGGGCCGACGTCATCGGCGCGGGCGCTCTGGTGCTTCGAGTGATCATGGAGCGGGCGGGGATGGACTCGGTGGTCGCCTCCGAGCACGACATCCTCGACGGCATCGCCTACAGCGTTCTGTAGCCGGTCTCCGGTGGCCGTCGAGGCCACCGGAGACCGCAGTCAGCGACTCAGCCGCTGGTAGCGGCGGACCGCCAGCGGAGCGAACGTCGCGATCAGGAGCACCGGCCACGCCACCGCCAACAGCACCGCGTGCTCTGCCGGCCACGAGTCGCCACCCACGCCCGGATTGCCGAACAGGTGACGGATCGCGGCGACGGTCGCGGAGAGCGGGTTCCACTGCGAGATCGCACCGATCCACGGCGGCATCAGCTCGGGCGACACGAAGACGTTGGAGACCGCGGTGAGCGGGAACACCGCCGGGAAGACGATCACGCCGACCATGTCCGGGTTGCGGACGAGCAGCGCCAGGTAGATCCCCATCCAGGTGATCGCGACCCGCAGCAGCAGGAGCAGCCCGACGGCGAGCAACGCCCGGCCCACGCCGTCGCGCCACTGCCAGCCGACAAGCAGGCCACAGAGCAGCAGGGTGGACATCTCCAGCAGGGCGCGAAGCAGATCCGCGGCGCTGCGGCCGGTCAGCAGGGCGGAACGCGCCATCGGCATCGACCTGAACCGGTCGACGACACCCCTGCTGAGGTCGAGCGCCACTCCGGTCGCGGTGGCGCCGAGGCCGTTCAGCATCGTCATCACGAAGATTCCGGGCAGCAGGAACTCGCGGTAGTTGCCGCCATCCGGCACCTGCATGCCGCTGCCGAACACGTACCCGAAGACCAGCACGAACATGATCGGCAGCGAGAAGTAGAGGATCAGTTCCTCCGGCGCACGGACCACGTGGGTCATGTTCCGCCTGGTCATCGTCGAGGCGTCGGCGATCGCGGAGCGCCACCGCGCCAGCGGTGTCCGCGTGGACACCGGGGGAGCGGGGACGGTCGTCGCCTGACGGGATCGGGTTGCGCTCGTCATGCCGCCGCCTTTCGTCCGGCGCCGACGGTCTCGCCGGCCTCGTCGGGACGTCGCCCGGTCAGGTGCAGGAACGCCTCGTCCAGCGTCGCGCGGCGCAGACCGATGTCCTCGACCGCGATCCCCGCGTCGTCGAGCGCCCGCACCACGTCGACCAACCCGGCGACCCGGTCGGTCACCGGTGCGCTGAGTCGCCGGAACTCCGGATCGCGCTCGGGTTCCGCGGCGCAGATCCGGGCGACGATCCCGCCGGCCCGGGTCAGGTCGGCCGCGTCGCGCACGACCACCTCGATCCGGTCGCCGCCGGTCATCGACTTCAGCTCGTCCGGGGTGCCCTCGGCGGCCACCCGACCGGCGTCGATCACCGAGATCCGGCCGGCGAGCTGATCGGCCTCCTCCAGGTACTGCGTGGTGAGCAGCACCGTGGCCCCGTCCGCCACCAGCGTGCGGACGATGTCCCACACCTGGTTGCGGCTGCGCGGGTCCAGGCCGGTGGTCGGCTCGTCGAGGAAGAGCACGCGCGGCGGGCGGATGAGGCTGGCGGCGAGGTCCAGCCGGCGGCGCATCCCACCGGAGTACTCACCCGCGGAGCGGCTCGCCGCCTCGTCGAGCCCGAACCGTTCCAGCAGTTCACCGGCGCGCTGGCGGGCCGCCCGGCGGCCGAGTTTCCACAGCCGGCCGAACATCTCCAGGTTCTGCCGGCCGCTGAGGGTCTCGTCGACCGCGGCGTACTGCCCGGTCAGCCCGATGCGGGCCCGCACCTCGTCGGGCTGACGCGCCACGTCGAAGCCGGCCACGGTGGCCCGGCCGGCGTCGAAGCGCAGCAGCGTGGCGAGGATCCGCACGGCTGTGGTCTTCCCGGCGCCGTTCGGTCCCAGCAGCCCGTACACCGTGCCGGTCGGCACGGCCAGGTGAAAGTCGTCGAGCGCGCGGGTCGGGCCGTACCGCTTGCCCAGTCCCTCCGCGATCACCTCGAATGTCGTCATGCCCCCACGGTGCGCGCGGGCGCTGACGGCTCACGCACCGGCGGCTGACGGCGGCGCGCCGCACGGTGCGGCCCGGTCCCTGGCCTGCTCCGCCTCGGTGATCTGATCGAGGGCGAGGATGATCTCCGTACGCGTCGCCTCGCCGACGTACCAGCCGGTGAGCCCGCCGGCCAACGCCGCCTCGCACATCCGCCTGGCCTCGGCGAGATCCCCACGCAGCCGCGCTGTCTGGGCGAGGCCGAGGCGGGCGCCGGACACGAACTCCGGCGCGCCGCCGCGCTGGGCGAGGAGCAGTGCGCGGGCGAAGTCGTCCTGGGCCGCGGCGAGGTCACCGGCGCGCAGCCTTATCTCGCCCCGGGTACGCAGCATGTCGGCCTGGTCGACGGCGGAGCCGAGTTCTTCGGCCAATCCCATGGCCCGCTCCATGGCCGTGCTCGCCGCTTCCGGGTCACCCTGCCAGGCGGCGAGTTCGGCCAGCGCGCCCAGCGTGATCATCGAACCCCATCGGTCGCCGATGCTCTGGAACCCGTCGAGCGCGGTGACCAGCGCGGTCTTCGCCCGGTCCCACTCGCCACTCCACATCCGCGCCGAGCCGTTGCCCATCGCGCCGAGGGCATTGATCCACACGTCGGGGCCGACCATCCGGTGCAGCTCGCGCGTCAATTCGTCGACGTCCTCCACGTCCCCGGCCGGCGGTCCGGTCGAGATTCCCGACAGATACAGCAGGAAGGGCTGTCGGGGCGGCCGGTCGAGGCTGCGGATCAGGGAGCGCTGCGTCCCGAGGGACGGCAGGCGGCCGGAACCACCGAGCGAGGCGTGGTAGACGCACAGGGCGAACTCCTCGCGCAGGTCGGGTGGCGCCGCGGTGCCGAGCAGGTCGAGGACCTCGCCGGCCAGCCTGGCCCCTTCGCCGCGCATGCCGCGCAGCCACCAGTAGAACGACAGGGCCGCGACCAGCCCGGCCGCGCCAGGCGCGTCACCGGATCCGGCGGCGCGGTGCAGCGCCGAGTGCAGGTTCTCCCGCTCGGCGTCGAGCCGTAGCAGCCATTCCAGCTGCTCCGCCCGGCGGAGGTGGACGTCGGCGGTCCAGGCGAACTCCAGGAAGTACGCGGCGTGCGCGCGGTGCAGCTCGTCGACCTCACCGGCTTCGGCGAGTCGCTCCGCGCAGAAGGTGCGCACGGTCTCCAGCATCCGGTACCGGCCGGCACCCAACTCCACGAGGGACTTGTCGGCCAGGCCGGTCAGCACGTCGACTAACTCGGCGCGAGGCAGGCCACAGATCCGCTCGGCCGCCTCCAACGTGGTGCCACCGACGAACACGGTCAGTCGGCGGGCCAGCTTCCGTTCGGCGTCATCGAGCAGGTCCCAGCTCCACTCGACCACCGCGCGGAGCGTCCGGTGCCGTGGCGTCGCCGTCCGGCTGCTCATCGACAGCAGCCGGAACCGGTCGTCGAGCCGGGCGGCCACCTCGGCGACGGGCAGCGCCCGCAGCCGCGCGGCGGCCAGTTCGATCGCCAGCGGCAGGCCGTCGAGGGTATGGCAGATCCGCAGCACCGTCTGGACGTTGGCCGACGTGACGGTGAAGTCGGGCGCGACGTCGGTGGCCCGCTGGGTGAACAGCCTGACCGCGGGGTAGTCGCAGGCCGCCAGCGCCGACGCGTCGGGCGGCGGCAGGGTGAGCCCGGACACCGGGCACAACGCCTCGCCGGCCAGTCCGAGTGGCTCGCGGCTCGTGGCCAGGACGCGCAGCGACGGACAGGCGCTCAGCAGCCGGGCGACCAACCGGGCCGCCTCGGCGATGACGTGCTCGCAGTTGTCGAGCACGAGCAGTAGCCGCCGCTCGGCCAGTGCCGTGACCAGCCGGTCGGTCGAGTCCCGGCTGGGCTCGGCCGGGGTCCGCAGGCCCGCGTCGCGCAGGCCGAGCGCGCTCAGCACCGCCTGTGGTACGTCCGAACCGTGGGTCAACCAGGCCAGCTCGACGAGACGGACCTGGCTGTCGAGGCGGCTCGCGGCCTCGATCGCCAGCCGGGTCTTGCCCGCTCCCCCGGGGCCGACGAGAGTGACCAGCCTTCGCTCGTCGAGCAACTCGCCCACGCGCTCGAGCTCCTCGTCGCGCCCGACGAAGGTGGTGAGCTGGCCCGGCAGTCCGGGTCCGGGGTCCTCGGGCGGGGCGGGGCGTTCCTCGCCGCGCAGTACGCCCACGTGGATCGCGGCCAGCGCGGCCGACGGGTCGGCGCCGAGTTGCTCGGCCAGCGTGCGCCGGGCGTCCTCGAACTCGGCGAGCGCCTCGGCGGGCCGGCCGGCGGCGGCGAGGGCGAGCATGAGCTGGCCCCGTGGGCGCTCCCGAAACGGATGCGCGGTGACCAGCTCCCGCAGCTCCGCGACCAGGGCGGCATGCCCACCCAGCGCCAGCTCCGCCTCGATGCGGTCTTCGGCGGCGGCCAGCCGCACCTCGTCCAGCCGGGCCGCCTGCGCGGGCGTACCGGCCACGTCGATGACGTCGGCCAGGGCCGGACCGCGCCACAGGGCCAGCGCCTCCCGCAGCAGGGCCGTGGCGCGGGGCCAGTCGCCGCTGGCGAGGGCGTGGCGTCCCGCCTCGGCGAGCGCCTCGAACCGGTAGGCGTCGACGTCAGCCGGATCCACGGCGAGGCGGTAGCCGGCCGGGTGGAACTCGACCGTGTGTTCCGCAGGTAGGGCCTGCCGCAGCCGGGACACCTGGGACTGGAGTGCGTTGGCGGCGGCGCGGGGCGGGTGCTCGCCGTACAGGCCGTCGATCAACCGATCCGGGGACACCACGCGGCCCGCGTCGAGCAGGAGTAGCGCCAGCAGGGCGCGCAGCCGCGGACCGCCCACGGGGATCTCGCGCCCGTCGGCCAGCAGCACCTGGGTCGGGCCCAGGACGCAGAAACGCATGGCCCGATTGTCGCTCACGGCCGGCCAGCTTCAGCGGGTCGCGCCGGTCGTGAGGCCGGTGCGGCGGGACCGGGGCCGGGGCCGGGACCGGGCGGTCGGGTGCCTTCGCGCCACCTACCGCGACAGGACCAGTGTCGACAGTTGGTCAGGAGGCGGCGGGTGGCGGCGCTGGTCCGCTGGTGCCCGGGGGCGCGGCCGTAGGGGCAACGGGGAGTAACGAATTGCTGCCGCGACCGCCACCCCGCAGCCTCCCTTTGCTCTGCAGCCACCGACGCACCGGTCACCGTGCGTTCCGGCCGCCTGCCGGCCGAGACGCCAAGGTCCACAAGAACTGCCAGCTCATTCGCCTGGTGCGCCGATGGCTGCAGAGCAAAGGGGCGACGCGGGGGATCCGCCATCCGCGCGCTTCATTACCCTGCGTGACCCAGACGCTCGTCGCGAACGGTGATGTTTCCCGGCTCGCCGCGAGGCGAGGGGTGGGCGGCGGGCGCGGGGCGTTGACGGTATTACGCAATGCGCACTAGTGTGCATTGCGTGGACACCACACAGTTGTTGAAGGGCGTGCTGGATCTCGCCGTCCTCGCCGTGCTCCGCGAGGAGGACGGCTACGGCTACGACATCCTGCGCCGGCTGCGCGACGCCGGGTTGCAGGAGGTGGGCGACGCCTCGGTCTACGGCACGCTGCGCCGGCTCTACGCCGCCGGCCTGCTGACCACCTACGTCGTGCCGAGCGAGGCCGGCCCACACCGCAAGTACTACTCACTCAACGCCGCAGGCCGGGACCAGCTCACCCGCTCCGGCAAGCTCTGGCGCTCGTTCGCCACCACCATGGACGCACTGCTCGAGGATCGGGGGATGGCGGCATGACCGTCACGGAGCAGGAAATCGCGGACTACGCCGCACGGGTGCGGGCCGCGCTGGCCGACCTGCCGCCGGCGCACCGCGACGAGTTGACCGAGGACCTGCCGGAACACCTCGCCGAGGTCGCCGCCGAGGCCGGCGGCACGCTGGTCGAGCGGCTCGGCGAGCCCGAGGCGTACGCGGCCGAGCTGCGCGCCGCCGCCGGAGTCGGCACGGCCGACGGCGGCCGTCGTCGCCTGGGCCACCGCCGTGTCGGCGTCGCCGTGGACCGGCTCCGCGCGCGGGCGCACCGCTGGGACGTCCAGCTCGGGCCACCCCTCGGGTACGCCTCCGCGAGCGAGTTCCTCCGGCTGCTCCGGCCGGCCTGGTGGGTGCTGCGCGGCTACCTGGCCGCCATGCTCGTCACGGTGGTCACCACCGGGGAGGCGTTCGGTGTGCTGCCCGAGCTCAACGGCAGCACGCCGGCCGGGCTGGTGCTGCTCGCCGGCACGGTGCTCGCCTCGATCTGGCTCGGCCACCACACACCGGGCCTGACCCGGCCCAAGCGGCGGATGCTGCACGTCGGCACCGCGGTGCTGGTGATCTTCGGGATGATCGGCCTGGCGGACATGAACGGCCGGGTGGGCAACGGTGACTTCGGCTACGAGCAGATCTCGATCGACGACCGGTACGACCACATCCGGGACGTCTTCGTCTACGACCGGGAGGGCCGGCTGGTGGAGAACGCCCGGCTCTTCGACCAGAACGGCGACCCGATCCGCCTCGGCCATCCGGACTGCCTCGACCTGCGGTTGCCGGACGAGCCCGCCAACCCGTTGCTGCGCACGTACCCGTACTGCCCCCGGCAGGCGCCGTTCGCGCCGCGGGCGCCGGGCGGTGCCGTGCCGTCGACGGGCGTGCCGCCGCTGCCCACGCCCGCGGCGCCGAGCGTGCCGGCCGAGCCCACGCCCGCCCCGGGCGGCACCCCGAGCACGGTGCCCGCGCCGTCGGGCACGCCGGTCCCGAGCCGGACGTGAAGCGAATCATGCCGTGAGGCTGGGAAATAGCTGAACGGTGGAGGCGCACGGGACAGCGGCTGCCGACCACCGGCCGCTACGGTGTCGTCTGCTCATCCACCCCCGGAAGGAAAACGCGTGTCAGAGCAGGTCGCACCGCCCCCCGTCCCGGACGCCGCACAGTCGACGCCGGCCGCGCAGGGGCCACCCCCGGCGGCCGTCCAGGCGCCGCCTCCGGCCAAGCCCGAGGCGCAGAAGTCCGGCTCCAAGAAGTTGCTCGGCATCGTGGGCGCCGTCGTCGTGTTCCTGGTGGTCGCGGGCCTCAAGTTCGGCATCGGCTCGGCGATCGGCAACTTCTTCAACAAGGACGAGACGGCCGAGGCCAAGGTCGGCGACTGCATCGCCGAGCTGCCCGAGGCGATCGGCACCGAGCAGAAGAAGGTCGACGGGGCGAAGGTCGTCGAGTGCACCTCGACCGACGCCGTCTACAACGTCGTCGGCCGCGTCGAGGGGCAGACCGCGGAGCAGGCCCGCTCCGGCGAGGCGTGCGCGCAGTACCTCAAGGCGGACCAGGACGGCTACGTCTTCTCCAGCATCGAGCCGGGCAAGACCGGCTACCTGCTCTGCCTCACCAAGAAGGCCTGACCCCGAGCGGGACGCGGACGCCGACGGCGGCCCGGACATCGTCCGGGCCGCCGTCGGCGTCCGCTCGTGAGGCCGGCGGACAGAGGTGAATGCCACTGCGTCGCCGTCTTCCCCGGGGCGCTCACCGCGTGGCAGGCTACCGGCAGGTAGGACCACTGGGCGACCAGCCAACAATGACTGACCGCTAGGAGAGAGCCGATGGGCGAAATGGTGAGCTACCGCGGCAACGGGGGGACGGGCGAGGGGTATCTCGCGATACCCTCCGGCGGTGCGACCAGCCCCGCGGTCATCGTGATCCAGGACTGGTGGGGCCTCGTGCCGCACGTGCGGGCGGTGGTGGACCGCTTCGCCGAGGCCGGCTTCGTCGCCCTCGCCCCGGACTTCCGGCACGGTGGCCCGGCCAGCAAGCCCAGCGAGCCCCGCCAGATGCTGAACAGCCCGCAGATGGACGAGGCGGCGGCCGACATCGCCGGCGCGGCGGACTACCTCGCGGGGCGGCCCGAGGTCACCGGCAAGGTGGGCTGCGCGGGCTTCTGCGCGGGCGCGAGCCTGGCCCTCTGGGCGGCGACCCGCTCCGAGCGCATCGTCGCCACCGCCGCCTTCTACCCCCAGCTTCCCTGGGACGGGATGCGCCCCGAGTGGCCCGACTACGCGGGCAAGGCGGCGCTCATCCACTGCTCCGAAGAGGACGGCACCTCCGCCGCCGAGGGCGTGCGGACCGTCTGCCGCGCCATCGAGACCTCCGGCGGCACCTGCCAGCCCTACGACTACCCCGGCACCTCGCACGCCTTCTTCAACGAGGACCGGCCGGAACACTTCGACCAGCGCGCCGCCGCCACCGCCTGGGCCCGCACCCTCGAACTCTTCCGGGCCAAGCTTGGCTGAGACCCGTACGCCCGAGGAGGTGGTCGCCCGCGCCGCGCGGGCGACCGACCTCGCCGACCTCGACGCCGCCGTCACCGACTGCTTCGCCTGCCCCCGGCTGGTGCGCTGGCGGGAGGAGGTGGCCCGCACGCGCCGGGCGGCCTTCCGGGACCAGGAGTACCGGGGCCGGCCGGTGCCCGGCTTCGGCGCCCCCGACGCGCGCATCGCCATCCTCGGCCTGGCGCCCGCGGCGCACGGCGGCAACCGTACCGGCCGGATCTTCACCGGCGACCGTTCCGGCGACGTCCTGTTCGCCGCGCTGCACCGGGCCGGCCTCGCCAACCAGCCGACCAGCGTCGCCGCCGACGACGGGTTGACCCTGCGCGACGTGCGGGTCTTCTCCGCCGTGCGCTGCGCGCCCCCGGACAACAAGCCCACCCCCGGCGAGCGGGACACCTGCGCGCCCTGGCTGCACCGCGAGGTGGCGCTGATCCGGCCCACCCTGCGCGTCGTGGTCGCGCTGGGCGCGTTCGCCTGGGCCTCGTGGTGGCCGGTGCGGCGTCAGGTGTACGGCCTGCGCCCGCCCAGCCCGCGACCGGCCTTCGGTCATGGGGCACACTGTTGCGGCACGGGCGCGCCGGAACTGCTCGGCTGTTACCACGTAAGTCAGCAGAACACCTTCACGGGACGGCTGACACCAGAGATGCTGGACGATGTGTTCGCCCGGGCGAAGAAGCTGGCCGGGGTGGACTGAGGCGCGGGGCGGTGGCGATGACGGATGGCACGCGCCGACCCGTGCGACCCGACCGGGTGGCCCGGAGGTAGCCCTCGATGGAACTCAGCGTCCTGCGCAGGTGGTGGCCGATGGCGGCGGTGGTGCTCCTGCTCGCCGTCGCCGCGCTGGCGTCCGCCCACTCGTCGATCGGCGCCAGCCGGGTCCCGCCCACCGCGGAGAACATCCCCTACGTCCCGGAGTATCCGAGCGCCGAGCCGGCCGCCTCGATCCCCGTCGAGCCGCGGGACGCCGGCGAGGCCACCCAGGCGCGGATCCCGCGGTGGGTCGGCGTGGCCGTCGTCGTACTGCTCGGGTTGGCCCTGCTGGCCGCGATCGCCTACCTCGTCTGGACGCTGGTCCAGGGTGCCCTGCGCCGGACCACGAGGGCGCTGCCGCCCCAGCGGGCCCGCCGGACGGCCGCGGGCACGGCCCGCGAGGTGGCCGCCGCCCTCGACGCCGGCCTGGAGGAACTGGACGACCAGGACACCGACCCCCGCACGGCGGTCATCGCCTGCTGGGTGCGGCTGGAGGAGACCGCGGCCGGGGCCGGCGTGCCCCGGCTGGCCGGCGACACCCCCACCGACCTGGTCACCCGGCTGTTGCGGGGCGACCCGGCGGCGGGGGTGCCGGCGATCGCCAGCGGCGACGTGCTGGCCGAGTTCGCCCACGTCTACCGCGAGGCCCGGTACGCCACCCGGCCGGTCGACGAACGCACCCGCGACCAGGCCCGTGCGGCGCTACGCCGGCTGCGCGGCGAGTTGACCGCCGCGGACTCCGAGGTGCCGGCGTGACCGGGGTGCCGCGGTGCCCCGCCCGACGTGGCGGGGTGCCGCGGTGAGCAGCACCAGCATCGACGACCTGCTGACCTTCGAGGAGGCGCGGCCGGCGCCCGCCGCGCGGACCCGGGGCGGGCGGGCCGGCCAGGTGATCCGCGCCCTCGCGGCCCTCGCGGCCGTCGTGGTCGTGCTGGTCGCCGGCCTGCGCGTGGTGGGCCTGCGGGTTTCCCTGCCGGTCCTCGTCGTCGGGGTGGTCGCGCTGTTCCTGGTACGCCGGGTCGTCGCCGCCCTCACGCCCCCGCCCCCGCCCAACTCCGGCGGCCGGGCTTCGGCCGGTGACGACGACGGCACCTGGAACTGGGGTGCCCGCGACGCGCTGCGGACCGCGGTCAACGGCTGGGAAGCGCCGTTGGACTGGTCGGCCACCCGGCCCGAACGCTTCACCAAGGTGATCCTGCCCCGGCTCGGTGAGCTGGCCGACGAGCGGCTGCGTCAGCGGCACGGCGTGACCCGCGAGTCGGATCCGGCCCGGGCCCGCGCCCTGCTCAGTGACCGGCTGTGGACGTTCCTGGAGAGCCGGCCCCGCCGCACCCCGTCGCCGCGCGACCTCGCGGCGATCGTCGCCGAACTGGAGAAGATATGAACGACGTGGACCGCAGCATGCCCGCCGCCGAGGTCGGCCGCCTCGCCCGGTCGGTGCTGGAGGCGGTCGGTCAGGTCGTGGTCGGCAAGCGGGACGCGTTGGAGCTGGTCCTCGCCGGGATCCTGGCCGGCGGGCACGTGCTGCTCGAGGACCTGCCGGGGCTCGGCAAGACGCTGACCGCGCGCTGCTTCGCGCAGGCGCTCGGGCTGGACTTCCGTCGGCTCCAGTTCACCCCCGACCTGCTGCCGGCCGACGTGACCGGCTCGTTCCTGTACGACCAGCGCAGCGGCGAGTTCGCGTTCCGGGCCGGGCCGGTCTTCACCAACCTGCTGCTCGCCGACGAGATCAACCGGACCCCGCCGAAGACCCAGTCGGCCCTGCTGGAGGCGATGCAGGAGAAGCAGGTCTCGGTGGAGGGCGTCACCTACAAGCTGGACGAACCGTTCCACGTGCTGGCCACCGCCAACCCCATCGAGTACGAGGGGACCTACCCGCTGCCGGAGGCGCAGCTCGACCGGTTCCTGCTGCGGGTCTCGTTCGGCTACCCCGAGCAGGAGGAGGAGTGGGAGGTGCTGCGCCGGCGGATGGCCCGTCGCCGCGAGGAGGCCGAGATCAAGCCGGTGGTCGACGCCGAGACCCTGCGCGCCATGCAGGCCGCGCTGGAGCACGTGGTCGTGGAGGACTCCGTCGGCCGCTACATCGTGGCGTTGACCGCCGCCACCCGGGAACACCCGTCGGTGCTGGTGGGTGCGTCCCCGCGCGGCTCGCTGGCGCTGCTGTTGCTGTCGCGCGTACGGGCCGTCATGGCCGGCCGCGACTACGTGGTGCCGGAGGACGTCAAGGAGGTCGCGGCGCCCGCCCTGGCCCACCGGATCACGCTGCGCCCGGAGATGTGGCTGCGCCGCGTCGACCCGTCCTTCGTGGTCGGCGAGGTGCTGGAGGCGACCCCCGCGCCCGCCAGCGGCGCGCTGCCCAGCTACGCCGCCGGCCGGCCCGGGCACTGATGACCGCCGCCGCGCCGACCCCGCCGCCGGGGCCGTCGACCGGTTGGGTGCCCACCTGGGCGCTCGGCCGGGCGGTGCTGCTCACCGGCCTGCTGCTGATCGCCGGGGTGCTGCTCGGCCGGGTCGACCTGATCGTGCTGGCCGTCCCGTTCGCGCTCGGCACCGCGTACGCGCTGCGCCGTCGGCCGACCGCCCTGCCGCAGGTCTGGATCTCCGCCGACGAGGGTCGCCTGGTTGAGGGGAGCGGACTGACCGGCACCGTCACCGTCGGCAACCCCGACCTGGTCGACTACGACGTGGCGGCGGTCCGTAGCCGGGTCTCACCGTGGCTGCGGGTGGAGCGGGTGACGATCGCCGGGGCGACCACCGCGTCCGGGGCGGGTTCGGGCGTCGCCCCGTCCGTCGCCGAGCGGCCGTTCGTGACCGCCGTCCCGACGGGCGAGGCCGTGGATCTGGAGCTGACCGGCACCGCGCTGCGCTGGGGCCGGCACCAGATCGGGCCGGCCGGCGCCCGGGTCGCCGCCGCGCAGGGCCTGCTGCTCTCCCGTGCGGTGGTCACCGAGCCGTTCCAGTTGCGGGTCTACCCGCGGACCGAGCCGTTCGACGCGGTCGAGGCGATGCCCCGGGCCGCCGGCCTGGTCGGCGCCCACCACTCGCGCCGGCCCGGCGAGGGCGGCGAACTGGCCGGCGTACGGGTCTTCGCCCCGGGGGACCGGCTGCGCCGGATCGACTGGCGGGTGTCGCTGCGCGCCCGGCAACTGCACGTGGCGGCCACCCTCTCCGACCGGGACGCCGAGGTGGTGGTGCTGCTGGACGTGCTCGCCGAGGCGGGCCGGTCGGGGGGCGTGTCCGGGGCGGCCTCCGTGCTGGACACCACGGTGCGGGCTGCCGCCGCGATCGCCGAGCACTACCTGCACCGCGGCGACCGGGTGTCGATGCTCGAATACGGCCCCGCCGCCCGTCGGCTGCGCCCGGCCGCCGGCCGGCGGCAGTACCTGACCGTCCTGGAGTGGCTGCTGGAGGTGCGGGCGGAGTCCTCCCCGCACGAGCCGTACGACCAGGTGTTCGGCCCGCAGTTGCTGTCGGCGGACGCGCTGGTGGTGGTCCTGACCCCGCTGCTCGACGAGCGGTCGGCGCAGATGCTGGCCCGACTGGCCCGCTCCGGGCGGTTCGTGGTCGCGGTGGACACCCTGCCGGCCGACCTGGCCCCGCCGAAGGACCGGGGCTGGGCCGAGGTGGCGTACCGGCTGTGGCGGCTGGACCGGGAGACGATGATCGGGCAGTTGCGGGAGCACGGCGTGCCGGTGGTGCGCTGGGCCGGTGCGGGCAGCCTCGATGAGGTGTTGCGGGACGTGGCCCGGATGGCGACCGCCCCGAGGGTGAACAACAGGTGAACGCGAGGAATGCGGCGCGGCGGGGTCCCGCGGTCGCGAACGAAGGGCGGCACCGGTGAACGCCGTCACCGAGAGGGTGCGGGGGCTGCGGTACGCCGTCGCCCGGATCAGCCTGACGCCCCTGCTGGTGCGCGCCGGCATCTTCCTCACCGTGCTGGTCGGCCTCGTGCTGGCGTACCCGTCGGAGGTGCTCCTCGGCCGGCCGCTGCTGGCCCTGGTGGTGGTGGCGGTGCTGCCCGCGGTGGGGCCACGCCGGGTCTGGCCGACCTTCGCGGCGCTGGTCACGGTCGGCGGTTGGCTGGTCGCCACCGACGGGTACGGCCGGCCGAGCGCCCTGTGGCGGCTGCTCGCCGTGGCGGCGGCGCTCTATCTCGCGCACACCCTCTGCGCGCTCGCCGCCGTGTTGCCGTACGACGCCGTGGTCGACCCGGATCTGATCGTGCGGTGGCTGACCCGGGCGGGCGCGGTGCTGCTGGCCAGCTTCGTGCTGGGGGTGCTGCTGGTGGAGCTCGCGGGGCTCGGTGACGCGGCCGGGCACCAGGCGGCCACGGTGCTCGGCCTGCTCGGGGCGGTGGCGGTGGCGGCGTTGCTGGGGTGGCTGCTGCGGCGCAGGTGACGCGGCGGGGGTGCGACGTTGTGCAGGTCACACGCTTGTGCTCCGTCACAGAGAAGGGGCGCGGACGGGATTAGCCGCAGCGCGCGGGGAAAGATAGATGATGTGAATCCGAAGCGGATCCTTGTGGTGGGTGCCGGGCACGTCGGTCTCTATGCCGCCCTGCGCCTGTCGAAGAAGCTCAGCTCCCGTGAGGCCGAGGTCGTCGTGGTGGACCCTCAGCCCCACATGACCTACCAGCCCTTCCTGCCGGAGGCGGCGGCCGGCAACATCTCGCCGCGGCACTCCGTGGTGCCGCTGCGACGGGAGTTGCGCCGGTGCAAGGTGGTCGCGGGCGCCGTGACCCGGATCGACCACCACCGCAAGACCGCCGTGGTGCAGCCGATCAGCGGCCCGACCCGGGAGATTTCGTACGATCACGTCATCGTCGCCCCGGGTTCGGTCTCCCGCACGCTGCCGATCCCCGGCCTGCACGAGCACGGCATCGGCTTCAAGACCATCGGTGAGGCCATCTACCTGCGCAACCACGTGCTGGACCGGCTCGACGTGGCCGCCGTGACGCCGGATCCGGCGGTGCGCCGCTCGGCGTTGACCTTCACCTTCGTGGGTGGCGGTTACGCCGGCATCGAGGCGCTCGCCGAGATGGAGGACATGGCCCGCGACGCCCTGAAGTACTACCCGGAGCTCAAGCCGGAGGAGATGCGCTGGGTGCTGGTCGAGGCGACCCAGCGGGTGCTTCCCGAGGTGGATCGGGACATGGGCGCCTACACGGTGCAGCAGTTGCTGAAGCGGAACATGGACATCCGGCTGGACACCCGCCTGGAGTCCTGCGTCGACGGGGTCGTGAAGCTCTCCGACGGTGACAGCTTCAGCTCCGACACCATCGTCTGGACGGCCGGCGTGAAGCCGTCGCCGATGCTGGACGCGACGGACTTCCCCCGCGACGAGCGCCGGCGGGTCACCTGCCTGCCGACGTTGCAGGTCGTCGACGGCGACCGGGTGGTCGAGGGCGCCTGGAGCGCCGGGGACTGCGCGGCGGTGCCGGACCTGACGAAGGAGCCCGGCAACTACTGCTCGCCGAGCGCCCAGCACGCGGTCCGGCAGGCCGCCCGGATGGCCGACAACATCGCCAACGTGGTGCGCGGCCGGGAGCCGGTGGACTACAAGCACAAGCACTCCGGCAGCGTCGCCAGCCTCGGCCTGCACAAGGGCGTGGCCCAGGTGTACGGGTTCAAGATGACGGGCTGGCCGGCCTGGTTCATGCACCGGACGTACCACATGAGCCGGATCCCGTCGTTCAACCGCAAGGTCCGGGTCGTGGTCGACTGGACGCTGGCGTTCGTCCTCAAGCGCGAGGTGGTCGCCCTGGGGCAGCTGCACGACCCGCGTGAGGAGTTCGTCGAGGCGTCCCAGCCGGTCGGCGCCGGCCGGGCCGCCTGACCCGAGCGCTCGCGAACGCCCCCGCGCCTCTGGGCGCGGGGGCGTTCGCCGTTGCGCGGGTCAGACCCGCCAGGTCCAGGCGTCGGCGACGCGGGTGGCGGGGCCGTAGAGCTGCTCCAGCGTGCCGCGCAGGCTGTCGGCGTGCGGGGTGTCGACGGCCAGCGCCACGCACGAGGCACCCCAGAAGTCGGCGTCCTCAGCGGCCTGCCGGCGCTGGGCGTCGTCGACGACCGGTTGCCCGCCGGTCCGGCCGACCTCGGTCAGCAGGGCCGAGGTGGGCTGCTGGAAGGTGCCCATCGCCGCCGTGCCGCCGCGACCGTACGGCCCGATGAAGAAGCCCTCCGGCATCCCGAACGCGGCGTCGGCGGCCGTCGCCCAGCGCATCGGCCAGGGTTCCCTGGGCGTGGCCAACGGCACCGGCACCAGCACCCCGCCCGGCTCGACGCACTGGCGCCAGTGCCCGCCGGTGATGAACTCGGGCAGCGGTGGGCGTTCGGCGGTGGGCAGCGGGGTCGGCAGCAGCGGTAGCAGCGCCAGAGCGACCGCCGCCGGTGCCAGGCGGCGGGCGCGCCCGGTGCCGCGCAGCGCCCGGTCGACCGCGAGCACCAGCAGCGTGGCGATCAGCGGGAGCACCGCGAGGGCGAACCGCATCGGCAGCGCGCCGTCCACCACGGGCAACCCCGAGAGCAGGGTGTACGGGCCGGGCACGCCGGTGCGTACGCCGTCGACGACCACCCGGGGGCCGAGTGACAGCGCGCCCGTGACGAGCGTGCCGGCCACGCACGCGACGACCAGCGGGCGACGGCCCAGCCAGAACGCGCAGGCGGCGGCGACCAGCAGCAGCGGCAGGCCGAGGAAGGTGTTGTATTCGGCGGGCCCGGTGGTCAGCCTGGCCGCCCCGTCGCCGCCCGCGACCGACAGCGGTGAGAGCGTCCACCAGCTGCGCAGGTCCGCCGAGAAGTAGTGCGGGCTGAACATGCCGTCGGCGACGCCCTGCGGACCGGCGAACTGGAAGCGGAGCGGCCAGGCCAGCACGGCGAGGGCCAGCACGGTGGCGAGGGCCATCCCGGCGGCGAAGCCGGGCAGGGCGCGGCGGGCCAGGTCGCGGTCGGCCACCGCGTAGGTGACCGCCATCACCAGCAGCGTGACCGCGCAGAGGAAGAGCACCTCCTCGCCGATGAAGACCTGCGCCGTGACCGCCGCCGCCAGGCCGACGGCCGAGCTGACCACCCGCCGGCGGTCCGGACCACCGGCGGTGCCCGCCGGGTCGGCCGCCCGCAGCAGGCGGACCACCAGCCAGACGATCACCGGGACCAGCCACTGCGCGGTCATGTGCAGGTGGCTGTTGGTCTGCGAGACCATGCCGGGGCCGAAGCCGCAGAGCGCCGCCCCCAGCGTGGCGGCGAGCGGGCGGGCGCGCAGCACCCGGGTGAAGAGCAGGTACCAGGCGATGGCGGTGCCGGCCAGGTTCGCCGCCGCCAGCAGGGCGAAGGTGACCGGGGCACCGAAGAGCAGGCTGACCGGGGCGAGGAGCACCCCGAGCGCGATGACCGTGGTGTTGGCCATCAGGTTGACCCCGTCCGGCGCGTTGAGCCGCCCGGTGAGCAGGCCGAAGTCGCCGAGCAGCGCCCGCGAGTCGACGGCGAGGAACCACTCGTAGAGGGCCTGGTCCGCCGGGTTGAGTGCCAGGACGCGGGCCGCCGGATCGGGCCAGAGCCCGTGGGTGAGCCAACCGGCCAGGGCCACGAAGAGCAGGGTGACGGCGACATCCGTCCGGCGGCGGCGGACGGCGGTCAGCAGGCGCGCCGGCCGGAGCCGGCCCGGCGGCCGGTCGGCGACGTGGACAGCCTGCTCAGGGGCGGCGTTGGGGGCCGTGGGGGCTGCGCTGCTCACGGCCTCGACCCTAGTGCGACCCGGGCGCGGGGGTACGCCCGGTCGCCGCCGACCCGCTACCGTGACACTGCACCTCGTGTTCCGAGCCGCGTGGGTGTCACCCGCCCGGGTGGTGGAACGGCAGACACGGCCGCCTTAAAAGCGGCTGCCGCAAGGCGTGCGGGTTCGAGCCCCGCCCCGGGCACGCCGCACTCTCAGCTACCGCTCAGCTCGGCGATCTCCACGAAACTGCGCGGGCGTTTACTCTTGAGGGTGCACGTTCACGTGCAACGACCCCCTGAGGGAGGCCTGACAGTGAAGACTTCGAACCCGGTGCTCGCCCGGCTCGGCCAGGCGGCCGAGCGGGAGCGCTCCGCCGGGTACGCCCCGACCGGGCCGTACGGACAGCCCGGCTACCCGCAGCAGTACCCGACGGAGGCCGGCTACCCGGTGGCCCCGCCGGCCGTCGACACCATGTCGATCGACGACGTGGTGGTCAAGACCGTCACGCTCCTCGGCATCCTCGGCATCTCCGCCGGGGCGGCCTGGGTGCTCGTACCCGACTCCCTGCTCGGCGCGGCCTGGATCGGCGCGGCGGTGGTCGGTCTGGTCCTCGGCCTGGTCATCTCGTTCTCCCGGATGGCGAACCCGGCGCTGGTCGTCGCGTACGCCGTCGTCGAGGGCGTCTTCGTCGGCATGGTCAGCAAGTTCTTCGAGTCGCTCTACGACGGCATCGTGCTCCAGGCGGTGACCGCCACCTTCGGTGTCTTCTTCGTGATGGCCATGCTCTACAAGGCGAAGGTCATCCGGGCGACCCCGAAGTTCGTCAAGGGCATGATCGCGGTGATGGCGGGCCTCTTCGCCGTCATGCTGATCAACTTGGTGCTGGCGCTGTTCAACGTCAACACCGGCCTGCGTGACGGCAGCCCGCTGGCGATCGGCTTCAGCCTGGTCTGCATCGTGGTGGCCTCGCTGAGCTTCGTGCTCAGCTTCAAGGAGGTCGAGGACGGCGTCCGGATGGGCCTGCCCCGGCGCTACTCCTGGGTGGCCGCTTTCGGCATCCTGGTCAGCCTGGTCTGGCTCTACATCGAGATCCTGCGCCTGCTGAGCTACTTCCAGGGCGACGACTGACCCGTCGTCCCCGTTCGCGACGGCGCCCGCCCCCGCTCTGCGGGGGCGGGCGCCGTCGCGTCCAGCCCCTCCGGCGGGGCGCCGGGTGAGGGCGTCCGGGGTGGGTGGTCCGTAGACTCGCGGGGTGAGCGTGGTGGAGTTGGGGCGGACGGTGGAGTTGCTGGTCCGTCAGGTCAGGCACTGGCAGCAGCCGCGCTGGGCGGCCACGGCCGCCGGGGGGAACGTCTCCCGCGCCGACCTCGTCCACCGGTTGGTGCAGGAGATCGCCAACCTCGCCGCCGACGCGGAGGGCGGGCCGCGAAGGGCCGTGCCCCGGCTCGGCAACGACCTGGCGCTGCCCGACCAGCTCCGGGTGGTGGCCGCCGACCTGGTCGCCGCGGCCCCGCCCCCGGAGGTGCTGGCGCGGGCCGCCGCCGAGGTGACGGCGACCCGCGAGACCCTCTAGCGCAATCCGCCCGCGCGGGCCGCCGGAACTCCGCCCCGGCGGCGAGACCCGCTCGGACCGCGCCCCTCGGGCCGGGCCGCTCAGCTCAGGCGTTCGACGACCATGGCCATGCCCTGGCCGCCGCCGACGCACATGGTCTCCAGGCCGATCGTCTTGTCGTGCCAGTCCAGGGCGTTGAGCAGGGTGCCGGTGATCCGGGCGCCGGTCATGCCGAACGGGTGCCCGATGGCGATCGAGCCGCCCATCACGTTGAGCTTCTCCAGCGGGATGCCGAGCTGGCGGTAGGAGGGGATCACCTGCGCGGCGAACGCCTCGTTCATCTCCACCAGGTCGACGTCGTCGATGGTCATCCCGGCCCGATCGAGCGCCTGCCGGGTCGCCTCGACCGGGCCGAGACCCATGATCTCCGGCGAGAGGGCGGTCACGCCGGTGGAGACGATCCGGGCCAGTGGGGTGATCCCAAGGTCCCTGGCCCGCTGGGCGCTCATGATCACCACGGCGGCGGCGCCGTCGTTGAGGGGGCAGCAGTTGCCGGCGGTGATCCGGCCGTCCGGGCGGAACACCGGCTTCAGCCCGGAGACCGCCTCCAGGGTGACCCCGGCGCGCGGGCCGTCGTCGGTGCCCACGAGCGTGCCGTCCGGCGTGTTGACCGGGGTGATCTCCCGGGCCCAGAAGCCGTCGGTGATCGCCTTCTCGGCGAGGTTCTGGCTGCGTACGCCGAACTCGTCCATGTCGGCGCGGGACACGTCGTACACCTGGGCCAGGTTCTCGGCGGTCTGACCCATGCTGAGGTAGATGTCCGGCAGCTCGCCGGCCTCGCGCGGGTCGGTCCAGACCGGAGCCCCGCCCTGCGCGCGGGCCGTCGACCGTTCGGCGGCGGCGGCGAAGCGCGGGTTCTCCCAGCCGCCGCCGACCAGCGCCTGCGCCTCCTTCGGCAGCCCGTCCGAGCTGCCGCGGGCGTACCGGGAGACGGTCTCGACGCCGGCGGAGACGAACACGTCGCCCTCGCCGGCCCGGATCGCGTGCATCGCCATCCGGGTGGTCTGCAACGAGGACGCGCAGTAGCGGGTCAGGGTCGCGCCGGGCAGGGTGTCCAGGCCCATGAGGGTGGCGACCACCCGGGCCATGTTGAAGCCCTGCTCGCCGCCGGGCAGACCGCACCCCAGGTAGAGGTCGTCGATCTCGGTCGGGTCGAGTTGGGGGACCTTGTCCAGGGCGGCCCGCACGATGGTCGCGGCGAGGTCGTCCGGGCGGACGTCGCGCAGGGACCCCTTGTGCGCCCGGCCGATGGGGGAGCGGGTGGTGGCGACGATGACGGCGTCGCGGGACGACTCGGTCGGCATGAACCAACGTTAACCCGTCGGTAACTTCAGGCGGAAGCTGCCCGCCGCCCGGGAAATGTCACGCCCGCGCCGGGCGGTCAGCGCCGGGTGGCGACCGCCGCCGCGGCGGCGACGGCCGGGAGCAGGGCGTGCGCCCAGACCCGGTAACCGTCGGCGGAGGGGTGGTAGCCGTCGTGGCAGAGCGTCCCGGCGTCGGCCCGGAACACCGGGCCGGTCTCGGCGCCCAGCTCGACCACCGTGCCGCCGGCGTCGAGCACCGCCGCCGTCTGGGCGCGGGCGACCCGCCGCCCCGACCAGCCGACCAGGTGCCGCAGCGGCGGCGCGATCGCACGTACGGCGCCCAGGTCGGGGCAGGTGCCGACGACGACCTCCACGCCGGCCTCGTGGAGCCGGTGCACGGCCGCGCCCAGGTACGCGGCGGCGTCGACCGGGCGGCGCAGGGTGGTCGCGTCATTGGCCCCGATCAGGATCACCGCCACGTCGGGCCGCTCGCCGAGCAGCGCCCGGGCCACCTGGGTGGCCAGGTCCGTCGACCGGGAACCGGAGACGCCGACGCTGGACAGGTGCACCCGGCGGCCGGTCGGGCCCTCGGCGAGCAGGTTGGCCAGTTGCCCGCCGATGGTCTCGTCGAGGCGGGCGACCCCGACGCCGAGGGCGGACGAGTCGCCGAGCAGCACCAGCCGCAGCGGCGGGGCACCGGCGCGCCCGATCGTGGCGCGCAGGGCGAGCGCCAGCTCGGGCTGGGCGTACCGGCGGTGCCGGGCGGCGAAGGCCTGACCGGCCAGGACGGCGGCGCCGCCGACCGTGCCGGCGACGAGACTGAGCGTCGCAGCCCGGCCCAGCCGGTTGGCGAGCCCCGAGGGGGTGAACCGCTCGCTCATGCCAGTCCCTCCAGTGTGGGTGAGTCGGTGACGGGGCCTGGTTGCCCCGTCGTGCCGACACCGAAGAAGGCCCGTCGGCGCAGTTGCGCCCACCGGCCGGCGGGGCCGCGCTCGCGCCCCCGTACGCGGGTGCCGCTGACCTCGGTGCCCGCGTGGCGGGCCGCCTCCTGGGCGGCCCGCGGCAACGACCGTACGCCCGCACCCCGGCCGAGGGCCGGCCGCCGGTCCTGCCCCGCGCCGAGCGCGGAGAGCACGGTCGGCAGCAGCGCGGCGGCGGCCATCGCGTAACCCTCGGCCGAGGGGTGGAACCGGTCCCAGGCGAACATCCGGGTCGGCTCGGCCGTGAACCGGGGCCCGAGGAGATCGGCGAGGGAGACCGTCCAGCCGTCGGCCTCGACCACGGCCACCGTCTGGGCGGCGGCGAGCTGCCGGCTCCACCGCCGGGCCAGCCACCGCAGCGGCGGCTGGATCGGCTGGATCGCGCCCAGGTCCGGGCAGGTGCCGACGACCACCTCGCAGCCGGCGGCGCGCAGCGTCCGGACCGCGTCGACCAGGTGGCGCACGGCCAGGGCGAACGGCGCGCGGTTGGTCACGTCGTTGCCGCCGATGAGGATCACCGCGACGTCGGGGTGGAACTCCAGCGCGGCCTCCACCTGGTGACCCAGCACGGCCGAGATCGCGCCGACCACGGCGAAGCGGTGCAGCCGGACGGGGCGTTGCAGGCGACGGGACAGGCCGGTGGCCAGCAGGGCGCCGGGCGTCTCCCGGCGACGGTGCACGCCGTAGCCGGCTGCCGTCGAGTCACCCAGCACGACCACGGTGACGGGTGGGCCGGGCAGCTTCGCGCCGTAGATCCCGTCGCAGCGCGGCGGCGGCGCCTCGGCCATCGGGATCGTGCGCCGGGCCTGCCGGGCCTGCCCCAGGAGCACGCCGCCGGTCGCCACCGCCGCCGTGGCGGCGGCACCAGTGCCGATGGCCGCGAGGCGGGCTAGCTGGCGGGCGCGCTGCCAGCGCGGGCCAACCGGGACGACGGAACCAACGACCCCCATACAGCGACATTATCGCGCCGGCACGACACGCCGCTGTCGTCGTGTCGGCCGGCGGGTGCCTGGAAGCCGACGTTCCTGGGTATCTGTCCGGGTGACGGGGAGACGGTTTGCGCGGGCGCGTCACCCTGACACGTGGAGAGGGGTCGGACATGGCTAAGACATTGAAGCGTGGCGCGGCGTTCAGCGCGCTGGCCCGGGCGCTCACGGCCGGGTCGCGGGGCGGGCCGTCACTCGGGGCGCGGCTCGCCGCGCTGCCCCGGATGATCCGGGCCACCACCCGCGGGGAGTACGACGGCGGCCTGCGGCTGGCCCTGATGACCGCGGCGACGGCGTACATCGTCTCGCCGGTCGACCTGCTGCCGGAGATCCCGCTGGCGGTGTTCGGGCTGGCCGACGACGCGGTGATGGTGACCTGGCTGGCCGGCAGCGTGCTGGCCGAGACCGAGCGGTTCCTGGAGTGGGAGGCACGACGCAGCTCGGTGATCCCCGGGCACGTGGCCCCCTGAACCCACGTACCCTGGGGCGTCGAGAACACCGTCTGCCCGGCCGCCGCCGGCGGCGCCGCAGGAGAGAGGCACAACCAGGTGCGGTACTACGACAACGTCGTCGAGTTGATCGGCAACACCCCGCTGGTACGGCTGCGCAACGTCACGGCCGGCATCCAGGCCACCGTGCTGGCGAAGGTGGAGTACCTCAACCCGGGCGGTTCCGTGAAGGACCGGATCGCGCTGCGGATGGTGGAGGACGCGGAGAAGGCCGGCATCCTCCAGCCCGGCGGCACGATCGTCGAGCCGACCAGCGGCAACACCGGCGTCGGCCTGGCGCTGGTGGCGCAGTTGCGCGGCTACCGGTGCGTCTTCGTCTGCCCCGACAAGGTCAGCCAGGACAAGCAGGACGTGCTGCGGGCGTACGGCGCGGAGGTGGTGGTCTGTCCGACCGCCGTGGCCCCGGAGGACCCGCGCTCCTACTACAACGTCTCCGACCGGCTGGCCCGGGAGATCCCCGGCGCCTGGAAGCCCAACCAGTACAGCAACCCGGCCAACCCGCGCTCGCACTACGAGACCACCGGCCCCGAGCTGTGGGAGCAGACCGGGGGCGAGCTGACCCACTTCGTGACGGGCGTCGGCACCGGCGGCACCATCTCCGGCATCGGGCGCTACCTCAAGGAGGCGTCGGAGGGACGGGTCCGGATCGTCGGCGCCGACCCCGAGGGCTCGGTCTACTCCGGCGGCACCGGCCGGCCCTACCTCGTCGAGGGCGTCGGCGAGGACTTCTGGCCGGAGACCTACGACCGGGGTGTCGCCGACGAGATCATCGAGGTCTCCGACAAGGCGTCCTTCGAGATGACCCGACGCCTGGCCCGCGAGGAGGGGCTGCTGGTCGGCGGCTCCTGCGGGATGGCCGTGGTGGCCGCCCTGGAGGTGGCCCGCAGGGCCGGCCCGGACGACGTGGTCGTGGTGCTGCTGCCCGACAGCGGCAAGGGCTACCTGTCCAAGATCTTCAACGACACCTGGATGGCCCGGTACGGCTTCCTGGACAACTCCGGCACCGAGCCGACGGTCGCCGACGCGCTCGCCAGCAAGCCGGGCGCCCTGCCCGAGCTGGTGCACGTGCACCCGACCGAGACGGTCCGCGACGCGATCGACTACATGCGCGAGTACGGCGTCTCGCAGCTCCCGGTGCTCAAGGCCGAGCCTCCGGTGGTCACCGGCGAGGTGGCCGGCTCGATCGCCGAGAAGGACCTGCTCGACGCGCTCTTCACCGGGCAGGCGCACCTGCACGACACCATCGAGCGGCACATGGCCGAGCCGCTGCCGATGATCGGTGGCGGGCAGCCGGTGAGCGAGGCGGTCGGCCTGCTGGAGAAGTCCGACGCCGCCCTGGTGCTGGTCGACGGCAAGCCGAAGGGCGTCCTCACCCGGCAGGACCTGCTGGCCCACCTCGGCGCCCGCTGACAGGCACGACGTCCGCGCGAGGGCCCTTCCCCCGGCCGGGGGAAGGGCCCTCGCCGTATCCGGCTCGCCGACGTGCACCGGCCCGTGTCGCCGACGCGCCCGCGCCGGACGGCGGGCACGCCGGCGCTCAGAGGCGGCGGGCGTACCGGAGCTGGGGCACGACCGTCGCGCCGATGTGCTCGTCGCGTTCGGTGCCGGTGGGGGCCCAGCCGCCGTGCTCGTAGAAGCGGCGCGCGTGCGCGTTGTCCCGCAGCACCCAGAGCACCGCGCGGGAGGCGCCGCGCGCCCGCATGGCGTCCAGCGCGTCGAGGATCAGGGCCCGGCCGGTGCCCCGGCCGCGCTCGGCGGGTTCGAGGTGGATGGCGTTGAGCAGGGCGGTCGCCGGGTCGCCCTCGTCGTCGGGGCCCAGGTAGCTGAAACCGACCAGCCGACCGCCGCGCTCGGCCACGGTCATCCGGTGCTCGTCGCGCTCCCACGTCCAGCGCTCGACCCAGTAGGCGCCCATCGCCTCGGGCGTCGGGTCGGCCAGCGCCCGGGCCGGCAGGAAGGCCGAGTAGGCGGCGACCCGCGAACGCTGGTGCAGCCCGCCCACCGCCATCAGGTCGGCGTCGGTGGCGGGGCGCAGGGTGATCATCACCCGGCCGAGGCTACCCGCCGGGGTGGGACCTGCACGGTCGTCAGATCCTCGGCGATCACCAGGTCACCGTCGAAGTGCGCGCGGGCCTCGTCGGCGAAGCGGGACGGGTCGGCGTAGCGCTGGGAGAAGTGGGTGAGCACGAGCCGGCGTACGCCCGACTCGGCCGCCACCCGCGCGGCCTGGCCCGCCGTGAGGTGGCCGACCTCGGCGGCGAGCGCGGCCTCCGAGTCGAGGAACGTCGACTCGATGACCAGCAGGTCGGCGTGCTCGGCGAGGGCGTACACGCCGTCGCAGAGGCCCGTGTCCATCACGAACGCGAAGCGCTGCCCGGGCCGGGGGACGCTCACCTCGTCGCGGGTCACGCGGCGCCCGCCGACGTCGAGGTGCCCGACGCGGAGCAGCTCCCCGACGGCCGGGCCGGCGATGCCGTACGCGGCCAGCCTCCCCGGCAGCATCCGGCAGCCGTCCGGCTCGACGAGCCGGTAGCCGTACGTCTCGATGGGGTGGCGCAGCCGGCGGGCCTCCAGCGTGCCGGTCGCCAGGGCGATCCGCTGCCCGTCGGCCTCGATCGGCTCGACGCGCAGCTCGGCGGTCTCGTGGAAGCTGGTGGCGTGCCGCAGGCGCGCGAAGTATTCCGCGCCGCCGGCCGGGAAGTGCACCGCCACCGGGTGCGGCACCCGGTCCAGGGAGAGCCGCTGGATGGTGCCGGGCAGGCCGAGGCAGTGGTCGCCGTGGAAGTGGGTGACGCAGATCCGGGTCAGGTCCGAGGCGGTGACAGTGGTGTGCAGGAGCTGCCGCTGGCTGCCCTCGCCCGGGTCGAAGAGGATCACCTCGTCGTCCCAGCGCAGCACGTACCCGTTGTGGTTGCGCCGCCGGGTCGGGGCCTGGCTGGCGGTCCCGAGCACCACCAGTTCGCGCATCGACACGGTGACTCCCGGCTGCCTGGACCACCCGGCCTGCTGCGGAAAGGGTCGACCCCCGGGGCTTCCGCGCTGGCGCGGACCGGCTGGACTGGGCCGGCACCCCGGGGGTCGGGTGGCTGTCGTGGATTCGCCGCACCGCTGCCACACGGTCTCGACGATGGTGCCTGTGCCCGCCTCGCGGCGGGCGATCTACTGTCGAGGACAGCGGCTAGCGGACAGCCACCTCACGAGTCCGATTGCTATACAAGTCTGGACCACCTCCTTTCCCGTGTACCGCCACGCTATCCAGCCGGCGCGGGCCGGGCAACGGATTTCGATCACAGGGCGCCGGGGAATATCCTCGTCGCCGTCAGGCGGTCTCGGCGATGCCGATCGGCCCCTCGCGGGGGCCCTCCGGGCTGGCCGGCTGCACGGCCAGCGACGGGAAGTCCGCCAGGTCGCCCTCCGGCTCGGCGTCCCACTCGGGGAAGACCAGGTCGCTCTGGAGATAGAGGCAGAGCAGTTGGGTGAGCTGGCGCAGGCCCTCGAGGTGGGTGCGCTCGTGCCCGTGGGTGGCGTCCACGCCGAAACCGAGCAGCGCCACCCGGGCGTGCGCGCCGGCCTCCACGGCCGCCGCCACGTCCGAGCGGTAGTACTCGAAGACGTCCCGGACCAGGCCCACCCCGTGCTCGGTGGCGATCGAGGACAGGTTGCGGGTCAGGTGGTAGTCGAACGGCCCGACCCCGTCGCCCATCGCCAGCGTGGCCGCGTCCTCGCGGGACTGCTGGCCGGGCGCCACCACCGCCGCGTCCACCGAGACGATCTCCGCCACGTCCGGGTCGAGCCCGTGCGACGCCCCGTGCCCGATCTCCTCGGTCACGGTGACCAGCAGATGCGCGGTGACCGCCGGGCGTACGCCGGCGTCGACCATCGCCTTGAGGGCGGTGAGGACGGCCGCCACGCCGGCCTTGTCGTCCAGGTGCCGGGACTTGACGTAGCCCGACGGGGTGATCGTCGGGTTGGGCAGGAACGCCACGAAGTCGCCCACGTCGATGCCGAGCGCGCGCAGCCCGGCGACGTCGGAGACCGGCTCGTCGACCCGCACCTCGACGTGCTGCCAGCCGACGCCCTGGAGGTCCACGTCGTCGTTGTAGCGGTGGCCGCTGGCCTTCAGCGGCAGCACCTGACCGGTGATCACCCGCTCCAGGTCGTCGGTGAAGATCCGCACGTGCGCGCCCTCGGCGAACCGGGCGCTGTGCGTACCGATCGTCTTCAGCTCCAGCCGGCCGTTCTCCTTGAGCCGCTTCACCATGGTGCCGATGGTGTCGGTGTGCACCACGATCGCCCGGTCCGCGCCGGTGGCACGGGGGCCGGGCAGGTGGGCGCTCAACGCGCCGCGCCGGGTCAGGGTGGAGCCGATACCGAGCGCGGAGAGGCGCTCGCCGACGTACTGCTGCACGTGGTCCGTACGCCCCGACGGGCTCGGGATCTCCAGCAGCTCCAGCAGCACCTGGCGCAGATACTCCAGGTCGATCTCCAGGGGCCTCGGGCTCACGCGGCACCTCCCGGCCCGGCCGGGGTCCAGAGCCGCCGGGGCGCGCGGGTGCCCGGGAAGAGGAGGTCCACGAAGCGCTCGGCGGTGGGCTGCGGCTCGTGGTTGGCCAGGCCGGGCCGCTCGTTGGCCTCGATGAAGACGTGCCCGGGGCGGTCCGGGGCGTCGACCAGCAGGTCCAGCCCGGTGACCGGGATGTCCAGGGCGCGGCTGGCCGCCACGCACGCCTCCGCGATCGCCGGGTGCAGTTCCCCCGTGACGTCGTGGATGGTGCCGCCGGTGTGCAGGTTCGCGGTCCGGCGTACGGCCAGCACCTGCCCCTCGGGCAGCACGTCGTGCAGCTCGTGACCGGCCTCGGCGAGCACGTCGCGGGTCATGTCGTCGAGCGGGATCCGCGACTCGCCCCCGGTGGCGGCGGCCCGGCGGCGGCTCTGCCGCTCGATCAGCTCCGCGATGTCGTGCACCCCGTCCCCGGTGATCGAGGCAGGACGCCGGACGGCGGCGGCCACCACCTCGTGGTCGATGACGATGACCCGCAGGTCCTCGCCGGCGCACATCCGTTCGATCAGCACGTCGGGACAGAACCGGGCGGCCACCTCGACGGCCGCGGCCAGCGCCTCCGGGGTGCGTACGCCCACCGTGATCCCGTTGCCCTGCTCGCCCCGCGCCGGCTTGACCACCACCCGGCCGGCGTCGGCGAGGAAGGCGGCGTCGCCGTCGTCACCGGTGGCGGTGCGCCCGTGCGGCACCGACAGCCCCGCCTCGGTGAGGATCCGGCGGGTGACCCGCTTGTCGTCGCAGCGGCTCATCGCCACCGCCGAGGTCAGCTCCGACAGCGACTCGCGGGTCAGGATCGTCCGCCCGCCGCTGCTCAGCCGCAGCTCGCCCCAGTCGGGGTCGGTGACCTCCACCCGGATGCCGCGCCGCATCGCCTCGTCGGCGACGATCCGCGCGTACGGGTTGAGCCGGTCGTACCCCTCGGGCGTGGCGGGCAGGAAGAGCCGCTCGTTGATCGGGTTCTTCCGCTTCACGCAGAGCGTCGACGTCCGGTAGAAGCCGAGCCGCTCGTAGAGCCGGATCGCACCGGCGTTCTCGGCGAGCACCGACAGGTCCACGTACGCGCGACCCCGCTCGACCAGGCGGGCGGCCAGCGCGGTGATCAGCGCCTGGCCGGTGCCGGGCGGCGCGGTGTTGAAGTCGACCGTGAGGCACCACAGGCTGGCCCCGTTGTCCGGGTCGTCGAAGACCGCGACGTGGTCGACGCCGGTGATGGTGCCGACGATCTCGCCGGTGGCGTCCTCGGCGACGAGGTGCAGGAACCGGTCGGTACGCGCGTTGGCGACCAGCACGTCGACTCCGGCGGTGACCATGCCGTTGCAGGCGTAGATGCGGTTGACCGCTTCCGCGTCGGCGGCGTCGGCCAGTGGGCGGATGGTCAGCCCCGGCACGTCGTCGTCGCCCGGCCGGCCGTCGTCGAGCGGCAGCCGGTAGGTCAGCGACGGGTCGATGAACAGCTCGTCGGGCAGCCGGGATACCAGCACGTGCGGGTCGCGCAGGTAGATGCAGATGTCCCGGGAACCGGCGGCCTCGGAACGCAGCACGTCGGCGACGGCGGCCTGGTCGACGAAGGTCTGCCCGAAGACGAGACGCCCCCAGCCGCAGTCCAGCACCACGTCGGTGTCGCCCTCACGGGTCGGGGCCTCCGCCGGTTCCGACGCGATCGGGTCACCGCCGGGGCCGACGCGCTCCCGTCGCCGGCCGCCACGGAACCGGTCGGGCCGGGCCGCGCCGGTCGCCAGGGTGTCGGTCACGGTCAGTCGATTCCGTGGCTCTGGAGCCACATTTCCAGGAGTCCGAGTTGCCACAGCTTGTTTCCGTTCAACGGGGTCAGTTCGGCGTTCGGGTCGGCGAGCAGCGTGTCGACGTAGTCGGCGCGGAACAGGTCGCGGCGGCGGGCCTCGGGGGCGCTGAGCGCGTCGCGTACCCGGTCGAGGAGCTTGCCCTCCAGGTGGGTGAGGCCCGGCACGGGGAAGTAGCCCTTCGGTCGGTCGATGACCTCGTGCGGCAGCACCCGGCGGCCGATCTCCTTGAGCACCCCCTTGCCGCCCTGCGCCAGCTTGAGTTCCGGCGGGCAGCTCGCGGCGAGTTCGACGAACTCGTGGTCGAGGAACGGCACCCGGGCCTCCAGCCCGTGCGCCATCGTCATGTTGTCCACCCGCTTGACCGGGTCGTCGGTCAGCATCACCTGGGTGTCGATGCGCAGGCCGGCGTCGACGGCGGTCTCGGCGCCGGCACGGCCCAGGTGCGCGGCCACGAACTCCCGCGCCGGGTCGCCGTCGGTCAGCCAGGCCGGGTTCAGCACCCGGGCCAGCCCGGCCGCGTCCCGGTCGAAGAAGGCCCCGGCGTACGTGTCGAGCGCCTGGTCGCGGCCGATGCGGGCGAGCGGCGGGTACCAGTGGTAACCGCCGAGGATCTCGTCGGCGCCCTGGCCGGACTGGACGACCTTGACGTGCTGCGACACCACCTCGCTGAGCAGGTAGAACGCCACACAGTCGTGGCTGACCATCGGTTCGGACATCGCGGCGACGGCCGACTCCAGGGGCGACACCAGGTCGGCGGCGGCCACCCGGATCTGGTGGTGGTCGGTGCCGAACCTCTTCGCGACGAGGTCGGAGTAGCGGAACTCGTCGCCCTCCCGGCCGCCGACGGCGTCGAAGCCGATGGAGAAGGTGGAGAGCCCGCGCTGGCCCTCCCCGGCCAGCAGGGCGACCACCAGGCTGGAGTCCAGGCCGCCGGAGAGCAGCACGCCGACCGGAACGTCGGCGACCATCCGTCGCCGTACGGCGGTGGTGAGCGACTCCAGCAGGGCGTCCTGCCAGTCCTTCTCGGACCAGCCGGCCCGCTCGGTGCGGCGGGTGAAGGCCGGGTCCCAGTAGACCCGCTCGGAGGTGCGGCCGTCCGCCTCGTAGACCCGTACGGTCGCCGGGGGCAGCTTGGTGACGCCGCGCAGGATCGTGCGCGGTGGCGGCACGATGCTGTGGAAGCTCAGGTAGTGGGCCAGGGCGACCGGGTCGATGTTCGTGTCGACGCCGCCGCCGGCCAGCAGGGCGGGCAGGGTGCTGGCGAAACGCACCACGCCGGGCGACTCGGCCAGGTAGAGGGGCTTGACGCCGAGCCGGTCGCGGGCCAGCACCAGCCGGCCGGTGTCGCGCTCGCTGATCGCCACGGCGAACATGCCGACCAGGTGGTCGACGAAGTCGAGACCCCACTCGGCGTACGCCTTGAGCACGACCTCGCTGTCGCCGGAGGAGAAGAACCGGTGGCCCTTGGCCTGGAGTTCCTCGCGCAGCTCGCGATAGTTGTAGACGCACCCGTTGAAGACGCCGGTCAGTCCCGCGCCGGGGTCGACCAGCGGCTGCCCGCTTGCGGCGGAGAGGTCGATGATCTTCAGCCGCCGATGCCCGAGGGCCGTCGGCCCCTGCGCCCAGACGCCGCTGTCGTCAGGCCCCCGGTCGTTCATGGTGGCCGCCATGCGCTCCACCGCCGCCACGTCGGCGCGCGAGCCGTCACGACGGAACTCTCCCGCAAGTCCGCACATGCGTGGCAATGCTGCCAGAGGCGGGCGGGGTCCGCCCGTTGAGCTGATTCCGGCAGGGGTTGTGTGTTGCTATCATGCGCGCTCTCCCACGCCTGCGGGCGGGCCGCAGCGGGTTTCCGCCCCTCCTGACCCGGTGACCGGATCAGAACCGGGCCTGCGGTGTGACAAACACCGCAGACCCGGTCCGCCGCCGCCCGCCCCTCGGCGGGCCGGCGAGGGGCGCGCGTCTCGGCCGCGGATCCCGGCCGGCTCAGCCGGAGGTGCGGGCCACGCCGACGGGGCAGCTCAGCCCGTTCGGGCCGTGGTTGCAGTATCCGTTCGGGTTCTTGGAACCTGACGGACCGTGCACTACTATGGAGCCATGATTACCGCTCGCCCCGCCGCCTACGTGCGGCAGTCGTCCGCCCGTGCGAACAAGTCCGAGGCATCCCCGGCAACGCAGCGCATCGCCACCACCGAGCGCGCCAACCACGACCACCCCGGCGCAACCGTCCGCATGTTCGAGGACATCGACCGATCCGGCTATCAGGTCGGCGTGGTCCGTGAGGCGTACGACCAGATGGTGGCGGCGATCAAGGCCGGTGAAATCACGCACCTCTATGTCTTCTACGTCTCCCGCCTCACCCGCCAAGATCCGCGTATCGCCCTTGCCGAATGGCTGCCGCTGCTCGCCGGTGGCCTGACCATCGTCAGCATCACCGAAGGCACATTCGGCCCGGATAACACGATGGATCTGATCCACCTTCTTTTGCGAATGGATGCGGCGCACAACGAAAGCAAAAACAAGTCGGCCGCGATCAAAGCCGCAAAGGCCCTTGCGCACGCCGCCGGGGGACATCTCGGAAACCCGCCGTTCGGATTCCGCACCGTCGAGCGCATGGCGCAGACCCCCGCAGGCGAGCCGGTCGCCATCCGCGTCCTGGTCATCGAGCCGACCGAGGCCCGCGCGCTGCGGGTGGCCGCCCGCGCCGTGCTGTTCGGTCACGCCGTGCACGCCGTGGCCCGCTACTTTGACCGCCGGGGCATCCGTACGCGCGGCGCAACGGTCGGCCGCTCTCGCGCGTCGGGTGCCTGGTCGGACCGGAACCTAAACAAGCGGCTGCGAGACCCCCGCATCGCTGGCCTGCCGGCCGTCGCCGTGCTCGATGACCGGGGCAACATCACCGGCTACCGCACCGCGTACGACCTGGAAGACGCCCGCGTGCTGCCGCCCCCGGAACAGCCGATCATCACCACCGATGAGTTCTGGCGTCTGCAAGCCATCCTCACCGGCACCGCCCGGTCGATCCAGTCCGCCGACGAGCCGGCCCTACTCTCCGGTCTGGGCATCCTGTGGTGCGAGTGCGGGTACCGGATGAAGGCGCGTCGATTCGTCGCAAACGCCACCCTGGCGAATCGCGACGCCTACATGTGCACCGCCCCGGCGGGCCGGCACTCTAACACCATCAGCTTGACCGCGCTCGATGGCTGGGTCCGCATGCGAATCGACCGCCTGCTCAACTCCATCGATCCGGCCGACGAGGACCAGACCACCGCGTCGATCCTGGCCGAGGCGACCCGCCGCTACGGCGCAGCGACGGCAACCCCGGAGACCGCCGTACAACGCGCCGCAGTGGCCGCCGAGCTGGCCGACGCATCCGCCGCCCTCGATCAGCAGTCCGAGGCCCTGGGTACCGCCTCGGGTGCCGCCGCCGCAGCGCTTACCCGCGCCGTCACGGTGACCGGTGCGCGCGTCGATGCCCTTACCGCCCGGCTGGCCGAGCTGGACGAGCAGGCCACCGCCAAGCTGCCGCTTGACCTCTGGACATCGAGCGCGTACGGCGACGAGCGGACATGGTGGGACGCCGCCACGGTGGGGGAGCGCCGCGACTTCGTGACCCTGTTCGTTGACCGGATCACGGTCCGCCGAGCGACCCGCAAGGGTGGCCGCCCGACCAAGGCCGACCCATGGGGCACCGTGAACGCCCGCGTAACGCTGGATTGGGCCGGCACTACATAGGTCGCACGCCCCGTCCCGCCCGGTGTCAACAAGTGGCCCGCTACGTGCCCCGTAGCGGGCCGCTGTGCGTCCGCCGTCCGATGCCCCCGGACAGCCCGCACGGCCGGCAGCGTGGCGTACAGCCCGCTTCCGATGCCATCCCGCCGCAGCCCCCGCCCGCTGGTCGGCAGCGCCGCCGAGGGGGTGCCGACGCGGGTGCGCCATTCGGGGGGTAATGGAGTTCGGGCTCTCGTTGCTTCCTCGCCCGCTTTCCTTCCCCATTCAATCTGTCCTATTTCCTCCCCCTTGTAACCCTCTACTATAACTAACTGTAGTTACTTATAGGGCTCTCTGTAGTCCCTGGGCATCCCCTGCTGCGCCCGCGCCCGGTGATGGGTGCGTTATCAGGGGGGTAAGTGACGGCAGGGTGCCGACACTCGCCGGCCCCGGGTGCGCCATCCGGGGGGTAATTCTTGGGCCGCCCCGCTGCGCCCGCGTCCGACCCCCGCCGCCCTTACATCGCTGAGGACTTACCACCTGGCAGGTAGTCGGGCCGCCCCCGCTGCGCCCGCCCCCGTCAAGATCAGGTTTCCCCCCTTGTAGGACGTATTGAGTGACAACAGAGGTAGTCCGCCGCTGGTTTCCCCCCGACGGGGACATACATAGTGCGGGAGAAGTGCGGCCCGCCGCCCCGGCCCGCCCGGCAGCACCGCAAGGCTCTGACCATGGCGTTTTACCTCTGTAGGACGTACTCAGTAGAAGCCCCCCCCGCACGACCACCGCCCGAGACGGGCGGACCCCCGCGCATTGCGACGACCGGCAGCCCGTCGCGCGCACCCCGACCCGCCCGGTCATGGGTGAGCCGATCTTGGTTGCCGCCAGGAGATCGGCCCACCCATGTCCGGGCGGTTTCGCCGTCTGCCACTGCCAGAGTGGAGGAACCATGACCGCCCCGACGATCACCCGCCGCCCAACCGCGACCCGCCCCCGCCCGCTGACTGACGAAGCCACCACCGCGTTCCGCGCGATCGTGTCCGACTACCTGGCGCGCCGCGCCGCCCGCCTGTCCCGGTAGGACAGCCCTCGCACCGCGTGTATGCGACACACACGGCGCGGACAGCAACACCGAAAGACCAGCGCCCCGGCGCTGTGGGAGGTCGCATCTCTCACAGCCGCCGGGGCGTTTTTCGTTGCCCACAAACCGATTGGAGGTGATCCCGTGGACGCATACCGCTACGGCGACGACATGTCGCCGGCCGCGCGCTCCGCTGCCTGGGCCATCGAAACCTGGCTTACCGACATTGAAACGGCCCGCTGGCTGGTCGGCCGGTTCACGGACGGCCCGGCGTTGTTTGACGCCTACCTATCCACCCTGGACGCGCTCGACTACGACGCCGATCCCGTGCTGATGACCGGTGCTCCCGGCGGCATGTTCGCCGAGACGCAGATGATCGGCGCTCGCGTGGCCGTCAAGCGCGGCCCTGCCGTAGGCGAGATCATGCCCGCCGGCCGCAAGACGTTCGCCGCCGTCGCCCGTGACTACTTGATGTCCGCCGTTGTCCACGGGAAGCGTGGATGGATGGGTGTGCATCTCTGGCGCGGTACCCCGCTCTACACCGACCACACCCGCCGCGAGCGCCTGATCATGCGCGACCGCACGTACACCCGGCCCGGCGATCGTCCGCTGTGGGAGCGGCTGTGATGCAGCGGCTCATGCACACGCTCGCCCGCCTGGCCGCCGCGTGCGTAGCACCGTCGCCGCTCGGCCGCTCGACGCCGCAGACGTGGACGGCCCCCGATGAGCGCCGCTCTACACCCGCTTGGAGTCTCCCGGATGCCTAACCCGCTGACCGCCATTCACGTCTCGCCCGAGCGCCGACACGAGCTGCTGATGGCGTCCGACTTCCGCTGTGAGGCCAACGGATGCGGGCACCGGGCCGCGTACGTAGCGATCCTGTCGACCGGCGAGATCGGCACCGCGTGTGGCGTCTGCGCCACCCCGCCCAACGCTCCGCTCGGGGTGGCCGGCTAGCACCCCGGCCGTCGCTGATAGACCCCCCGCGCGCTCTTGAGGAAGGTAGCGCGCGGACATGGCGCGCCCCCCGGTCGTAACTCCTGAATGCGACCGGGGGCGCAGCGCCGCCCCCCATACCCCCGCCGCCGGGGCGGTCTCCCCGGCATCCCTCACGCCGCCTGCTGGATGGCAGTCGGTCAACCACTGGAGTAACAGTGACCACCCCGATCATCACCGATCCCGCCGTTCTCGCCTCGCGCCGCAACGCGAAGAAGCTTGCCGATCTGCCGCTGCCGGCCGACATCGTGGCCGCCGTGCCGGCCCTGGTCGCCGCGCTGGCCGATGTCGACGCCGCCGAGCAGGCTTACCGGGCCGCCGAAGACACCTACCTCGACGTGGACATGCTCCCGGCCGAGCACAAGGCCGAGGTGCGCGCCGCGATCCGGGCCGGCAAGAAGCCGCCGACGTTCGACGCGATCACGCACGAGGTGCAGCTTGAGGAAGCGCACGCGGCGAGGAAGGCCGCCGAAGGCCGCCTGCGCGAAGCCCGCATCGCGTACGGCCTCGCCATCGCTGAGCACGCCGACCACCTGGCCGACCTGCTGGCGCAGCAGGCGATGGACGCCTACGCGCAGCTTGAGTCTGCATTGGACGCTGCCCGCGCGGCGTTCTCCCGGTACGGCACCGTGTCGAACCTGCGTAACTCGCTTGTCCCGCAGGCCGAGCGTGCGCCGTGGGTAGGCCCGAACGAGGTTGTTTATTCCGGCCCGGTCCGCCTCGGACGGGTGGTCGATGCGTTCGAGATCCTGACCCGCGCGATGGACCCGACCAACCTGCGTCCGGCCGCCGCCCGCGAAGCGGTGCGCACGACGGGGCGGCTCAAGTGACCCAGCGATACGACGCCAACAACAACCCGATGACCGACGCCGAGGCCGCCGCCTGGGATGCCGAGGTGACCGCGACCACCGCCGCCATTCGGGCCGAGCGTGAGGCCGCCGAGCAGCCCGCCGAGGAGCAGCCCCCGGCGGGCCGGTCCGCCGAGGACATCGGCCGTATCGCCCGCCAGATCAAGGGTTACGAGCGCCAGACGCCCGAGCACATCGAAGACATCGCCAAGAGAATCCGAGGCCCGTTCTGTTGAGCCAGCAACGCCACGACATCGGCTGGCAGAAGGCCAACCGCGAGGGTTCGCCGACCCGAGGCCGTGCCGCCGCCCACCGCCGCCGCGACGCCAAGGACGCCCGCGCGGCTGCCCTGCTGGCCCGTGTGGAGGCCGCGACGCTGGCCGCCGAGCATGACGAAGAGTTCCACATCCGCGAGCGTGCGCGCGCGCCGCTGGCGTCCCGGTGGCCGACGAGCCGCAGCCGTCCCCCGCGCCCGACCCGACGCCCGCGCCGCAGCCGGCAACCCCCACGCGGGACTGTCGCCACTGTGGCGAGCCGTTCCCGGTGCAGGGAGAGGGCCAGTGGCGCTACTGCTCGCACGCCTGCCGCACCGCCGCCCGCTCGACGGTGCCGCGCGTGCAGGGAGCGACCCGCGACCGCCCGCATCGGACCCTGCTGGCCGACAAGTGAATCCCCCGGCCCCCGCCGTTTCGACCCCCTGGGAGGGGATTGCATGAATCTGAATGACGCAATGGCGAATTTCTTCTACGTCGTAGAGCGGTCCGGCCGATCCCGTACCGGCCGCCGGCCCGGCATGTCCGACGAGGATTTCTACCGGGCCGAGGTAGCTGCCGGAACACCCCCGGAATTGGCGCGACGGTTGGCCGGTCTGCCCCCCGTGTCGCCGGACAATGAAGAGTGAATGAGTGACGCAAGCGCGCGTGTGTCTGTCGCCCACGAACAGGCACACACACGCACGCGTTTATGTCTACGCTGTCGACGCAGACCTATTCCAATAGGCGAGCCGATGTGCGCTGCTTTCTGGCATGAAGTGTGATAGTGATGATGAGTTGCAATTAGTTGATTGACGAATGTGCGAGCGAACGCAATGCACTGTTCCGTTGTGGAATCGTGCGCGTGTGTTCGCCGCACCGCTCGCAGGTCAGCGCAGGGGGTGGGGGGTGCCTTCCCCGCCCCCGCCTCGCGCTCTCCCGGTAGGCATGGCGCGTCGCTGTTAGCCCGAATCCATCTGGCATTACCAAAAACCCAAAAATCATTCTCCTGAAAGGAATGTGCGTGAATGCGAATAACCGTGGAGGCTCAAAACCGGGCCACATCGCCCCCGCGACCGCAACCCGACTCGCCCAGCTCGCCGGCCGCCGCTCTCGATTGGCAATGCGCCACATCACCGGCGCCGGCCAATATTGGTGCCGAATTGGTCAATGGCCGAGTAATGCTGCGGAACTTTCGACGCTCGATATAAGCGCGCTGAGCAACACTTCGGTCGCCGTGGAATGGGGGCAGGGGGCTGTAGAAAGCGCCAAGATTGGCAGCCATAAAGACATCAACCACATGATTGATCGTCCGCACCGCCTCATTATGCCCGGCCGCCCGCCTATTATGGTGACGATCCCGAGAAATTGGCCGCAATTGCCGAGCGCGAGCTACGCGAGGAAATGACCGCCCGGTCGGTCGCCTGGCAAGCGTCGTGCAACCCATCCACTGTTGCCCGAGCCGTGGAGATGCGCCGCGCCCAACCGACGGAAGGCCCTGCGTGGACACTAGGCACTGCCCACAGTGCAACACCGCCCGGCCGCTGTCGGCGTTCGGCACCGACCGGCGCACCCTCGACGGCTTCCGCCGGCTGTGCCGGTCGTGCCGCGCGGAGAATCGGCGCATCCACACCACCATCAAGCGCAACCTGAGCCGCCGGGACCGCGCCGCATGAGCCGCCCGGACGATCCCGCCCACGAGATCGGCCCAGCCCGATTGGACCGGTCAAGTGACCGCCCCGACGCCGGTCGCCTGGCATTGCCCCGGCTGTGATCGGACGCTGCCGCCGGCCGCGTTCGGCCGCGACGGACGCACGGCGGACGGATGGCACCGCTCTGCAAGACATGCCGCCGGCTGCCCGCCCGGCAAGCCCGCATTCGGCACGGCGGCGCCCGGCCGAGCTAGGAAGGCGCCCGCCGACCCGCCCCGCACGGTCAACGGAATCCGTCGACCGTCCCGCCGTCACGCGCGCACCGCCGCGCCCCGCCATCGTGGCCGAGATGATGACCGCCATTCGCGCGCTGCCGGCCGCCGGGCTGGCCCGGGTCCCGGAGACGTACACCGCTGGCGCGCGCGTGCGAGGGTGGCGCGGTCGACCCTGACGACGCCGGGCACTATGCATTCTGCCGCGTGCCGAGGCCGGACCACGGCCGGTCTGCTAGGCCCGGCGGACCATGCACTCATCTGCCGAGATCAGTGCGCGTCACCATACCCGTGAGAGGCATCCACGCGCGCGATGCCTTAAGCTGGGCGATTTGGAGATCGTCAGCTAATGGGCTTGGCTCAACCGGCGGGTGAATCTGCGGAGGCTAGGACCACTGGCGGAGGATCGATACAGGCGCTCCAGACGGGGACCGGAAATGACCGCTGAACGAAAATTCGCCGACGCCGAAACCCTGACCCCAGTGATGCGGGAGGTCTTCGGCACTGACCGCCGCATCGCCGCCGTCGAACGCCTACTCAATGGCACCAAGAAGGGTGTCTACCGCATCATGCTGGACGACGCCACGAGCGTGATCGTCTACGTCTGGAACGCCGACGAGGACTACTGGGACGGGCTTCTCCCGGATGGCCACGACGACCCGTCGAACCCGTTCGCTCACGCCTCGGGTATCGACTTCTTCGAGGGTGCCACCCGTCGACTGGAATCGGTCGGAGTTCGGTCGCCGCGGCTGTTGCTAGCCGACCGCAGCAAGGACTTCTACCCGGCCGACATCGCCGTCGCTGAGGACGTCCGCGGCGGAACGCTGGAGGCGCTGCTGGAACGCGACCCGGACGCAGGCCGGCAAACGCTCGCGCAGCTCTCGGACATGCTTCGGCGCATGCATGCCTACCGCGCGCCGGCGTTCGGACGGGTCGCGTGGATCGACAGCGGAGGAGCAGCGCCGGACAAGACCTGCGAGCAGGCCTACCTGGAACGCGCGCTGGTGAACATTGCCACCGCCGTGCCCCGCGATGCCCGCGCGGCTGAAGGTGAGGCAATGCTGGAGGGGAAACTCCGCACCCTGCACGCCGCACTCGGCCCGCGCGCAGAACACGGCGTGGTCCACGGCGAACTCTGCGCGGAACACACGCTCGTCGGGCCGGACGGGGAGCCCGTCATCATCGACATCGAGGGCCTGATGTACACCGACATCGAAGTAGAGCACTGCTGGATGCGGATGCGCTTCGGCCCGCACTACGAGGCGCTCCGCAACCCAGACCTCGACCCGCAGCGTGTCAAGTACTACCAGTACGTCATGCATCTAGATCTGGTCGGCGGCCCGCTCCGTATCGCCGAGGGTGACTTCCCGAACCGGGAGTGGATGCTCGACGTTGCGGACTTCCACCTCCAGAAGGCGCTCGCCTACGAGACATGAGTCGGCCGTGGGTCTTCCAGCGTGGTGCGGAGGTCGCCATCAGGCCCGACGGCATCCTCATTTGCCGCGATGCGCGCTCATGGCGGAGTTGAGCGCGCTACCCCGTCGGCCCGGCCGCCTCGCTCGCCGTGATGGCTCGCCCCGCTTGGCCCCCGGTAGCGACCGGCACGGCCGAGACGCGAGGGTGACGGTCGTAGACCACGGTAGGCGACCGGCGTACCCATGTGCGCAGTTGACGGGTATTGAGGAAGCCCCGTCGCCTCCGTACATGGGGCCACGAGCAGCTCTGATGACCTGCGGACCAGGAAAGAACGAGATCATGAGCACCGCCGTCACGAGGCCCGGCCGCCGCGACACCGCCGAGCCGACGCAGGACGCCGCCGCCCTCACGCCGTGCCTCTTCCTGTCTGCTTGACCGCAGACACACGAAATCCCCGGCGCCCACATGGGTACCGGGGGTTTCGTCGTTTCAGGCCCGCTGGCACCTCGACGCGTGCAGCTCGATCGCCTCGGCCAGTTCGGAGAGCGCCGTACATCGCTCGGCCGCGACCGCCTTGCCGCACTCGCCGCACTCCACCCGCCCGACCCACAACGGCCACCGCCACCCGTTGATGTCGACCGGCACCCGTAGCGGTTTCTCTTCGGACAGCATCGGCACCCCTCCAGAAACGGAACGGGACGCCCCGCCGCTTGCCAAGCGACGGGACGCCCCTCGTGCGTGCAGCGACCCGCGCCGCCGTCACGGCTACCGCTGATCGCGCCTCCACCTGGCAATCTAGTGCCACCAATGCGATCAGGGCAAGCAGTGCCAGTGGTGTAAGTAGGGCATGCGTGGGAACGCGCGACCCTGTGCGCGTGCCGATCCCTCACACCGCCCGAGAGATCGAGGCCGACCTAACGCGGCGGATCGGGGCCGGAGAGTTCCGACCCGGCTCGCGCCTGCCGACGTACGACGCGTTGGCCGAGGAATATGGCAGTGCCCGCCGGACCGTCGCCCGTGCGGTGGACGCGCTCAAGGCTCGTGGCCTGGTCGTCGGGGTGCCGGGGTCCGGCGTCTACGTGACCGAGTGACCCCCGGCCGCCCGCTCCCCGCAGCGGCGACCGGGGGTGTGTTTTCGCTGCTCAGCCGCCCATGCGGGCAACCCCCACGGGGCACGTCATACCGTTCGGGCCAATACCACACCATCCGTCAGGGTTTTTCGTGGGCGCCAGGTACTGCTGGTGGAGGTCCTCGGCGAAGTAGTACTCGCCGAGTCGCTCGATCTGGGTGGTGATCTCGCCCTTGCCGGCCCGCGCCACGATCGGCGCGAACGCGTCCCGCGACGCCTGAGCGGTGGCGAGCTGCTCGTCCGTGGTCACGTAGATCACCGACCGGTACTGGGTGCCCACGTCGTTGCCCTGGCGCATGCCCTGGGTCGGGTCGTGGTTCTCCCAGAAGACCTTCAGCAGGTCCTCGTAGCTGATCCTGGCGGGGTCGTAGACCACCTGGACCACCTCGGCGTGCCCGGTCATGCCCGAGCACACCTCGTCGTACATCGGGTTCGGCGTGATGCCGCCCGCGTAGCCGGCGGACGTGGTGATCACGCCCGGCAGCGCCCAGAACAGCCGCTCGGCGCCCCAGAAACAGCCCATGCCGAACACGGCCACCTGGGAGTCGGCCGGGAAGGGGCCCTTGAGCGGGGTGCCCAGCACCTCGTGCCGGTCCGCGATCGGCATCGCGATCAGGCGACCCGGCAGGGCCTGGTCGGGGGTGGGCAGCTCGGGCTTCATACGGCGCAGGAACACGGTGGGACTCCTCTCGTACCTCTCCCAGCGTGCAACACCGCCGGATCCGCCTTCCTTACCCGCTCCGCCCGCACTCAGGCGGATCCGACCGCCCAGCGGGGGGAGGGTGACTCTGCGGTCACCTGCCTGGGCACTCTCCGTGATGTTCGCACCGTCCGCAGGTGCGGGCCTCCGGCCCCTTTGCTCTGCACCCATATCCGCACCGATTACGGTGGGTGACGAATGGTTGCGGCGGTCGCCGGCTGCCGCTCCGCGTCGGGCCTGGTCAACGCCGTGGTGCGGATAAGGATGCAGAGCAAAGCGCGGGGAGGGCATCGCCGGCGTCGGCGGAAGCCGTCACCCAACGTCGCCGCACTGCTGTCGCCACGGACCGTGACGGCGCCCCGCGACGCCTTGGCTGGGCCCGGGTGGGCGGGTCCGGGTGGGCGGGTCCGGGTGGGCGGGTCAGAGGGCCGCGGTGATGCGGGCGGCGTGGGCCTCGGCCTCGGCGTCGTCGACGTAGCGGGTGCGGGGCCAGAAGAAGCCGCGCAGGCCGTCGCCCCGGGTCCGGGGCACCACGTGCGTGTGCAGGTGGGGGACGGACTGCGACACCCGGTTGTTCATCGCCACGAACGTCCCACCGGCCCCCAGACCGGACTCCACGGCCGCCGCGAGCCGGCGCACCAGGCCGAAGTAGCCGGCCAGGGCCTCGGCGGGCAGGTCGGTCAGGGTGACCAGGTGGGTGCGCGGCACCACCAGCACGTGCCCCTTGAAGACCGGACGGGTGTCCAGGAACGCCACCCCGTCGGGCCCGTCGGCGACGCGGAAGGCGGGAACCCCGCCCGCCACGATCCCGCAGAACACGCACGCGCTCATCCGCCCAGGCTATGCCGGCGGCTTCCGGCGGGGGACCCGGCCACCGGCGCGGCGGGTACGGGACCTTTGCGTTCCAGCGTCCGGGACGGGGGATTAACCTCACGGGATGAGTCACGGCTTCGAGACGCTCGCCATCCACGCCGGCCAGGACCCCGAGGCCCGCACCGGCGCGGTGATCCCACCGATCTACCAGACCAGCACGTACGCCCAGGACGCCGTCGGCGCACCCCGGCTGGGCTACGAGTACAGCCGCTCCGGAAACCCGACCCGCGACGCCCTCCAGGAGTGCCTCGCCGCGCTGGAGGGTGGGCCGGTCGGTCTCGCCTTCGCCAGCGGGCTGGCCGCCGAGGACACCCTGCTGCGTGCGGTCTGCAAGCCGGGCGACCACGTGGTGATCCCCGACGACGCGTACGGCGGCACGTACCGGCTCTTCGCCCGGGTGGCGGAGCGCTGGGGCCTGGACTTCACGCCGGCGAAGGTCTCCGACCCCGACGCGATCCGGGCCGCCGTCGTACCGGGGCGCACCCGGATCGTCTGGGTGGAGACGCCCACCAACCCGCTGCTCGGCATCGCCGACATCGCGGCGCTGGCCGGCGTCGCACACGACGCGGGCGCCCTGCTGGTCGTCGACAACACGTTCGCCTCGCCCTACCTGCAGCAGCCGATCGCGTACGGCGCGGACGTGGTGGTGCACTCCACCACCAAGTACATCGGCGGGCACTCCGACGTGGTCGGTGGCGCGCTGGTCGCCGCCGACGCCGGGCTCGGCGAGGAACTGCGCTACCACCAGAACGCCATGGGCGCGATCAACGGCCCCTTCGACGCGTGGCTCACCCTGCGTGGCATCAAGACCCTGGGCGTACGCATGGACCGGCACTGCGACAACGCCGAGCGGATCGCGGCCTACCTGGACGCGCACGCCAAGGTCGGGCAGGTCATCTACCCGGGACTGCCCACGCACCCGGGTCACGAGGTCGCCGCGAAGCAGATGCGCCGCTACGGCGGGATGATCTCGTTCCGCGCCGCCGGTGGCGAGGAACACGCCGTCGAGATCTGCAACCGGAGCAAGCTCTTCATCCTCGCCGAGTCGCTCGGCGGCGTGGAATCCCTGATCGAGCACCCGGGCCGGATGACACACGCAAGTGCTGCCGGCTCGCCGCTTGAAGTTCCCGGCGATCTCGTGCGACTGTCTGTCGGCATCGAGACGGTCGACGACCTGCTCGCCGATCTGGAGCAGGCGCTGGGCTGACCGCTGGTGAGGGAGGGTGGCCGTGCAGGACATCATGCCGACCTGGGTGGGGACGACCGCCAAGCAGATCGCCCGGGGCGTACGCCGGGGTGACGTCACGGCCACCCAGGTCGTCGCCGACCACCTGGACCACATCGCCCGGGTCGACGCCGACCTCGCCGCGTTCCGCACGGTACGCGGCGGTGAGGCGATCACCGAGGCGGAGAAGGTCGACGAGCAGGAGGACCTGGCGAACCTGCCGCTGGCGGGGGTGCCGGTGGCGGTCAAGGAGAACACCGCCGTCGCCGGGCTGCCCACCTGGAACGGGTCGGCCGCGGTGCGTACCGGCGTGGCCGAGGCCGACCACGAGGTCGTCCGCCGGCTGCGCGGCGCCGGCGCGGTGATCCTCGGGTCGACCCGGATGCCGGAACTCGGCCTCTGGGGCATCACCGACGACGAGACGGCGGTCACCCGCAACCCGTGGGACACCCGGCGTACCCCCGGTGGCTCCTCCGGTGGCGCGGCCGCTGCCGTCGCCGCCGGTCTGGTGCCGATCGCCCACGGCAACGACGGCCTCGGCTCGATCCGCATCCCGGCGGCCTGCTGCGGCCTGGTCGGGCTCAAGCCCGGCCGGGGCGTGGTCCCGTGCCAGCTCGGGGCGGACGACTGGTTCGGCCTCACCGAACACGGGATGCTGACCAGCACGGTGGCCGACGCGGCCGTCGGCTTCTCGGTGCTGGCCGGTCGCCGGCCGGAGAAGCTGGTGCCGCCGCAGCGGCTGCGGGTGGGTGTCTCGCTCCGCTCGCCGGTGCGGGGCGTGCACGCCGACGCGCCCAACCGGGACGCCGTCGCCGCCGCCGGCCGGCTGCTCGCGGGCGCCGGCCACGACACCGTGCCGGCCGACCCGGTCTACCCGACGGCCCTCGGCCTACAGGGCATCGCCACCTGGTTCGCCGCGGCGGCCGCCGACGTGCGCGCCGCGGGGCTGGACCGGCGTCGCCTGCAACGGCGCAGCCGCCGGCACGTCGCCCTCGGCGAGTGGGCGCAACGGCGCGGGTACGTCCGGGAGGCGGACCGGGCCGCCTGGCGCGAGCGTTCGATCGGTTTCTTCGCCGACCACTCGATCGACCTGCTGCTCACGCCGGCCCTGGCCAGCGCGCCCCCGGCGGCGGAGGGCTGGTCGGGACGGTCCTGGCGGGCCAACATGCTGACCAGCGTCCGGTACGCCCCGTTCGCCGCACCGTGGAACATCGCCGGCCTGCCCGCGCTCGTGGTGCCGGTCGGTCGCCGGCCGGACGGCCTGCCGGTCGCCGCGCAGCTGATCGGCCCGCCCGGCTCCGAACTGCTGCTGCTCGGCGTCGCCGGCCAGTTCGAGATGCAGGCCCCCTGGTCCCGCCACGCCCCCGGCTACCCGCGCGTTCCCGCCCCCCGGTGAGCGGCGGCGTTCCCGCCCCCCGGTGAGCGGCGGCGATCCCGCCCTCCGGTGAGCGGCGGCGATCCCGTCCCCCGGTGAACGGCGGCGTGCCCGCGCCGGCGCGGGCGGCGGGTGGCACGATCAGGGCATGACGGAACTGGTCGGTCTCGCCGACGTACGGGCCGCGCGGGAACTGCTCGCCGGCGTCGTCCGCACCACCCCGATGGAGCCGTCCCGGCCCCTCAGCGCGGCGCTCGGCGGGCCGACGTGGCTCAAGTGCGAGAACCTGCAACGCGCCGGCTCGTACAAGGTGCGCGGCGCGTACGTGCGGATCTCCCGGCTGTCGGAGGCGGAGCGGGCCGCCGGCGTGGTCGCGGCGAGCGCCGGCAACCACGCCCAGGGGGTGGCCCTCGCGGCGGGTCTCGTCGGTACCCACGCCACAGTCTTCATGCCGGTGAACGCGCCGCTGCCGAAGGTGGCGGCCACGAAGGGGTACGGCGCCCAGATCGAGCTGGTCGGCAACACCGTCGACGAGTCCCTGGTCGCGGCGCAGGGCTTCGCCGAGCGGACCGGGGCGACGCTGATCCACCCGTTCGACCACCGGGACGTGATCGCCGGTCAGGGCACGGTGGCCCTGGAGATCCTGGAACAGTGCCCCGAGGTCAAGACGATCATCACGGGGGTCGGCGGCGGCGGCCTGATCTCCGGCCTGGCGGTGGTGGTGAAGGAATTGCGGCCCGACGTGCGGGTCGTCGGCGTGCAGGCCGCCGGCGCCGCCGCCTTCCCGCTCTCCCTGGCGGCCGGCGAGCCGGTACGCCTCCCGGCGTTCGGCACGATCGCCGACGGCATCGCCGTCGGCCGGCCGGGGGAACTGACCTTCGCGCACGTCCGCAAGCTGGTGGACGAGATCGTCACGGTCTCCGAGGAGGACATCTCCCGGGCGTTGCTGATGCTGCTGGAGCGCGGCAAGCAGGTGGTCGAGCCGGCCGGTGCGGTGGGCGTGGCCGCACTGCTGGCGGGCGTCGTGGAGGTGGAGGCGCCGGTCGTGGCGGTGCTCTCCGGGGGCAACATCGACCCGCTGCTGATGCTCCGGGTGATCGAGCACGGCCTGGCCGCCGCCGGGCGCTACCTGCGGGTGACCGTGCGCTGCTCGGACCGGCCGGGGCAGCTCGCGTCGCTGCTCGCCGAGATCGCCGGGCACCGGGCGAACGTGGTGGACGTGGAGCACCAGCGGGCCAATCCGCACCTGCGCCTCGGCGAGGTGGAGGTGGCCCTGTCGGTCGAGACGCGCGGCGTCGAGCACTCCGACACCCTGATCAACGCGCTGCGGGGCAGCGGCTACCAGGTGGTCTTCGCGGGCGAGGCGTGACACCGGGACCGGTGTCACGCCTCGCCGCGTCGTACGTCGTCGCCGGTCGGGTCGGTGCCCGAGCGGCCGTGCCGCCCGCCGGAGCCCAGGCCGGCCGGGGGATCAGCCGGAGAACGGCTCGAAGCTGACCACGGTCACCTTGATGTCGGCCCCGCTGGGGGCCGTGTAGGTGCAGGTCTGGCCGGGGCGGCCACCGAGGATCGACTTGCCCAGCGCCGACTCCGGGCTGTAGACCGTCAGCTCGGTGGTGGACGCGATCTCCCGGGAACCGAGCAGGAAGGTCTCGGTGTCGTCCTTGTCGTCGTCGAAGTAGATCGTCACGACCATGCCGGGCGAGACCACGTCCGAGGTGGTCGGCGTGCCGCCCACCTTGGCGGTGCGCAGCAGCTCCTTGAGGTAGAGGATGCGCCCCTCGGCCTTGCCCTGCTCCTCGCGAGCGGCGTGGTAGCCACCATTCTCCCGCAGGTCGCCCTCCTCGCGCCGGGCGTTGATCTCGGCGGCGATGACCGTCCGGTTGGCGATCAGCTCGTCGAGCTCGGCCTGGAGCCGGTCGTGTGCGTCCTGGGACAGCCAGGTGGCGGGCGCCTCGTTGCCAGTGGACACAGGCGGTCTCCTCGTTTGTGCGTGCTGGCTGACAGGTGAACTTCAAAGCTACCAGTGCGGTACGACACCGGGTGGGCTCGAACACCTGCGGTGTCCCCGCCGCCGGTCGCTGCGCCGCCGGTCGCGCCGGTGCGGCCGGCCGGTGTCGTGGCTGCTCAGGCCGGGGGCCGGCAGCGCAGCACCTCGCCGACGAAGGGCCGGGCAGTGGTGGCCAGCCGGTGCTGCGTGCTCGCCTGCCGCTGCCCGGGACCGGCGGTCACCGTCACCTCTTCCCGGCCCACCTCGGCCCCGGCGCGGTCCCGGGCGCGTACCAGGCAGACCGCCGAGCCGCCCGTCGGCACGTTGACCCGGAAGTCGAGCAGCACCTGACTGTCGGTGATCCCGGTGTAGGTGATCACCTCGGCGTCGTAGTTCGGGTCCCCGTACTGCCGGTAGAGCCGGACCGCGACCAGGGTCATGACCACGGTCAGGGCGATCACCAGCAGCGCCACCAGCAGCGGGCGGCGGCGTCCGCCCGCTCGGCGTCGCCCGTACCGGCCCGGCGGGAAGGCGGGCGCTCCCGTCGGAAGTGTGGCGTGCGTCTCGGTCACCGGCGGGTATCTCCTGGCGTCGTTGTCGGTGGCATCGGCAAGAATGGCAGAGTCCATCTTCCCAGCCCGTCCCGTCATCAAATATGACAGGTCGGCGCCGGCCGGTACCGGCATGGGTGGAGGATTCCGGCAGGTCAGCCAGGTGGTCCCGCGGGGGGTTCGCCGGTGGACAGAGACGAGGAGCGCCGACGTTGGCAGAGCGACTGCGACTGATGGCCGTCCACGCGCATCCCGACGACGAGTCGAGCAAGGGTGCCGCGACCATGGCGAAGTACGTCGCCGAGGGCGTGGACGTCCTGGTGGTCACGTGCACCGGCGGCGAGCGCGGCAGCGTGCTCAACCCGAAGATGGACCGCCCGGATGTCTGGGCCAACATCGGTGACGTCCGGCGGGCCGAGATGGACGCCGCACGGGCGATCCTCGGCGTCGAGCAGGCGTGGCTCGGCTTCGTCGACTCGGGCCTGCCCGAGGGCGATCCGCTCCCACCGCTGCCCGAGGGCTGCTTCGCCCTCCAGGACGTCGAGGTGGCGGCCGGCCCGCTGGTTCGCCTGATGCGCGAGTTCCGACCGCACGTCGTCACCACGTACGACGAGGAGGGCGGCTACCCGCACCCCGACCACATCATGACCCACCGGGTCAGCCTGGCCGCGTTCGAGGCCGCCGGCGACCCGGAGCGCCACCCGGAACTGGGCGAGCCGTGGCAGCCGCTCAAGCTCTACTACGACATCGGCTTCTCCAAGGGCAAGATCATGGCGCTGCACGAGACGCTGCTCGCCGCCGGCCTGACGTCGCCCTACGACGACTGGATCAAGCGCTGGGAGGAGCGCCCCGACAAGGGTCCCCGGATCACGACCCGGGTCGAGTGCGCCGACTACTTCCCGGTCCGCGACGACGCGCTGCGCGCCCACGCCACCCAGATCGACCCGGACGGGTTCTGGTTCCAGGTGCCGATGGAGCTGCAGAAGCAGGCGTGGCCGACGGAGGATTTCGAGCTGGCCCGTTCGCTGGTCGACAGCCCGCTGCCCGAGTCGGACCTCTTCGCCGGGGTGCGCGAGACGGTCCACACCCGCTGATCCGGCCGAGGGCTACCCTGGTCACCAACCGCACACCGGAGGAACACCATGCTGACCGCCGCACAGGTGCTCGCCCAGAACAACTTCGGGGACACCCGCACGGGTGGCCTGGCGGGGCCGATGGGCCTCTTCCTCATCCTCGTTCTGGCCGCCGCCACCATCCTGCTGATCCGCAACATGAACTCCCGGCTGCGCCGGCTGCCCGACCGGTTCCCCCAGCAGGGCCCGGCGTCGACCGCCGAGCGGGCGGAGGCGACAGTCGTCGATCCGACAGAAGACGCGCACGGGCAGGATTCATCCTCCACCGCTCCGAACGGGCGTCAGCAGCGTCGTAACGGCTAGTCCGCGCATGATTCACGTCGAACCCGGCCATCGCCCCCTGTTGCGACCACCGGGTTTGCCTTAGCCTCTCGCCGGGGGACCAAGAGTTCCCGAGCCGTGCGCGGGAGGGGGCGCCGATGACCACCACACCAGCGCTCGCCCGCCGGGCCGGCGGACGACCCGCGCCCGGAGCGGATCGGTGACCTCCGGCGGGGCCGGCCAGGCCAGCGACCGGCTCGAAGTGCGCGACACTCCCGCGCGGCTGCGCCTGCTCACCGCCGCCGTCGCGCTCACCGCACTGGTCGCCGCCGGGCTGGGGTGGACCGCGCCGGCACACCTGCCCGTCGACGACCCGGTCGGCGGGCCCGCCCGGTTCGGTCTCGCCGTCGTCGTGTTCGCCGCTGCCCAACTTGCCCGGCTGCGGTTCCGCACCGCCGCCGGAATGGTGAGCATCACCTGGGGCGAGGCGGCGCTGATCATCTGCCTCTACCTGACGCCCACCGGCTGGATCCCCTCCGCCGCGCTCTTCGGTACCGCCCTCGCCTGGTCGGCCATGTCGCTCTTCGGCGACCAGAAGCCGCTGCTGGAGGTCGTCCGGATCACGGCCTCGCTGACCGCCGCCACCGCCCTGGCCGCCGCGGTCACCACGGCGCTCGGCGAGCCGCTGCTGGCCACGCCGACCCCGGCGCTCGCCCTGGCCGTGCTCGTGGGGGCGGCCACCTACCTGCTCGCCACCGCGTGGCTCGGCAGCGCCACCCTGGCACTGCGCCACGGCATCCCCGTCACGTCCCCGCTGCTCGCCGCGCTGCGGGGCAAGCTGCTGATGTTCGTCGGGAACGTGGCCGTCGGCCTGCTCGTGGTGGCCCTGCTGGAACTCGACGCGCGCTGGTTGCTGCTGCTCCCGCCGCCGCTCTGGCTGTTGCAGCAGACCTACCGGCACCGGCTCCGCGCCGACCAGGAACGCCGCACCTGGCGGGCCTTCGCCGAGGCGACCGCCGCGCTCAACCAACTCGACGAGCGGGGCGTCGCCACGGCCGCGGTGAGCGGCGCACTGACCCTCTTCAGCGCCGAACTCGTCGACGTCGACGTGGCCCGGGGCGACGGCCGGTGGCGGCGCTACCGGGGCGACCCGAGCGGCCAACTGGTCGACCGGGAGCTGGCCCCGCCCGGCCGGGGCGAGCCGGAGGAACACGAGCTGGTACGCACCCTCACCGTGGGCGCCACCCGGGTGGGCGAGCTGCGGGTCCGCTTCCCGCGCTGCGCGCCGCCGAACGCCCGGGAACGCGACGCCGTGGCCGCGTTCGGCGACGCGCTCGCCGCCGCACTGCACGACGCCGCGACCCACCGGGAGCTGCGGCTGGTCACCGCCCGCTCGTCGTACGACGCCGTGCACGACCAGCTCACCGGGCTGGTGAACCGGGCGGCCCTGCTCGGCAAGGGCGACCAGGCGCTGCGCCAACTCGCCCACGACCACCCGGTCGCGCTGCTGCTGCTCGACATCGACCAGTTCAAGGAGGTCAACGACACCCTCGGGCACGCCGCCGGTGACCAGCTACTGCGGTTGACCGCCAACCGGCTCGGCACCCTCGCCCGCCCCGGTGACCTGCTCGCCCGGCTCGGCGGTGACGAGTTCGCGCTGCTGCTGACGTCGGTCCCGGTCATCGGCGACCGGGCCGTGCCGATGGCGTACGCGCTGCGCCAGGGGCGCGAGATCGCCGAGCGGCTCGCCGTGCCGACCGAGGTGGCGGGGGTGCGGATGTCCGTCGAGGTCTCCGTGGGGGTGGTGGTCGCCGACGCGGGCACCGCCGACCTGACCGAGCTGCTGCGCCGGGCCGACATCGCCATGTACCAGGCCAAGGAGGGCGGCGGCAGCGTCGCCGCGTACGACTCCGCCCGGGACGCCGCGAGCACCGACCAACTGGCCCTGCTGGCCGAGCTGCGCGAGGCGCTGAAGACCGACGACCAGCTCGTGCTGGCGTTGCAGCCGGCGGTCGACCTGGCCACCGGCGCACCTACCGGGGTGGAGGCGCTGATCCGCTGGCGGCACCCGCGCCGGGGCTGGCTCGGGCCGCACGACTTCATCCGCCCCGTCGAGAACAGCGAACAGCTCGGCGCCTTCACCCGCTACGTGCTGGACAAGGCGCTCGCCGTCGCCGCCGGCTGGGCCCGCGACGGGCTCGACGTGCCGATCTCCGTCAACCTGTCGGCACGCAGCCTGCTCGACCCCCGCCTGCCCGCCGAGATCGGCGAGGCCCTGCGCCGCCACCAGGTGCCGCCCGACCGGCTGGTCCTGGAGATCACCGAGACGGTCGTGATGAGCGAGCTGGAGGTCATCGACGAGGTGCTCGCCACGCTACGGTCGATGGGCGTGCAGCTCGCGGTCGACGACTTCGGCACGGGCTTCTCCTCGCTGACGTTCCTCACCCGCATCGCCGTGGACGAGCTGAAGGTGGACCGTTCCTTCGTGATCCGGATGGCCGACTCCCCGGAGGCGGCGGCGATCGTACGGACCACCGTCGGGCTCGCCCACGAGTTGGGGCTGCGGGTGGTCGCCGAGGGCGTGGAGACCGCCGAGCAGCGCCTGGCCCTGGCGGAGCTGGGCTGCACGGCCGCCCAGGGCTACCACTTCTTCAAACCGATGCCGGCCGACAAGATCGGCGCGGTGCTCGGCACCCTGCTCGACGAGGCCCGGCCCAACGTCCTGCCGCTGCGCGCCGACGGCGCTTCCTGACCGCCCGGCGGGTGCGCCGGCGGGTGGTTATGGTCGTCGGGTGAACCGACTCGCTGACGCCACGAGCCCGTACCTGCTCCAGCACGCCGACAACCCGGTCGACTGGTGGCCGTGGTGTGGGGAGGCGTTCGCCGAGGCGAAGCGCCGGGACGTGCCGGTGCTCATCTCGGTCGGCTACGCGGCCTGCCACTGGTGCCACGTGATGGCCCACGAGTCGTTCGAGCACGAGCAGGTCGGCGCCCTGCTCAACGACGACTTCGTCGCCATCAAGGTGGACCGCGAGGAGCGACCCGACGTCGACGCCGTCTACATGACCGCCACGCAGGCGATGACCGGGCAGGGCGGCTGGCCGATGACGGTCTTCGCCACGCCCGACGGCACCCCGTTCTTCTGCGGCACGTACTTTCCCCGGGAGAACTTCGTCCGGCTGCTCGAGTCGGTCGCCACCGCCTGGCGGGACCAGCGCGACGCCGTCATCAGCCAGGGCGCCGCCGTGGTCGAGGCGATCGGCGGCGCGCAGGCCGTGGGCGGCCCCACCGCGCCGCTGGACGCCGCGCTGCTCGACGCCGCGGCCGACCAGCTCGCCAAGGAGTACGACGCCGCGAACGGCGGGTTCGGCGGCGCCCCGAAGTTCCCGCCGCACATGAACCTGCTCTTCCTGCTGCGCCACCACCAGCGCACCGGCTCACCGCGCAGCCTGGAGATCGCCCGGCACACCTGCGAGGCGATGGCCCGGGGCGGCATCTACGACCAGCTCGCCGGCGGCTTCGCCCGCTACTCGGTCGACGGGCACTGGACGGTGCCGCACTTCGAGAAGATGCTCTACGACAACGCCCTGCTGCTGCGGACGTACACCCAGCTCTGGCGGTTGACCGGGGACCCGCTGGCCCGCCGGGTCGCGCAGGACACCGCCTGGTTCCTCGCCGACGAGCTGTGTACCCCGTCCGGGGGGTTCGCCTCGGCGCTGGACGCCGACACCGAAGGCGTGGAGGGGTCCACGTACGTCTGGACGCCGACCCAGCTGGTCGAGGCGCTGGGGGAGGAGGACGGGCGCTGGGCCGCCGACCTCTTCGCCGTCACCGAGGCCGGCAGCTTCGAACACGGCAGCAGCGTGCTGCGGCTCGCCCGGGACGTGGACGACGCCGACCCGGCGGTGCGGCAGCGCTGGCAGGACGTCGTCGGCCGGCTGCTGGTGGCCCGCCGGGAACGGCCGCAGCCGGCCCTGGACGACAAGGTGGTGGCCGCCTGGAACGGGCTGGCGATCACCGCCATCGCCGAGTTCAACCGGGTGGCCGACGCGTTCGGCCCGGCCGGCCCGGACGACGAATCGCAGACGCTGGAAAGCGTCGCCGACGGCAGCTACGGCGCGATGCGGGACGCCGCCAGGTACCTGGCGGACGTGCACATCGTCGACGGCCGGCTGCGCCGCGTCTCCCGCGACGGGGTGGTCGGCGATCCCGCGGGTGTGCTGGAGGACTACGGCTGCGTCGCCGAGGCGTTCTGCGCCATGCACCAGATCACCGGCGAGGGCCGCTGGCTGGAGCTGGCCGGCCAACTGCTGGACACCGCGTTGGCCCGGTTCGCCGCTCCCGGCGGCGGGTTCTACGACACCGCCGACGACGCCGAGCGGCTGGTCACCCGCCCCGCCGACCCCACCGACAACGCCACCCCGTCCGGGCGTTCGGCGATCGTCGCGGCGCTGGTCGCGTACGCGGCGCTGACCGGTGAGACCCGCTACCGGGAGGCCGCTGAGGCGGCCCTGTCGACCGTGGCGCCGATCGTCGGCCGGCACGCCCGGTTCACTGGCTATGCGGCGACCGTCGGGGAGGCGCTGCTCTCCGGGCCGTACGAGATCGCGGTGGTCAGCGACGACCCCACCTCGGATCCGCTGGTCGCGGCGGCACACCGGCACGCCCCGCCCGGTGCGGTGATCGTGGCGGGCCGCCCCGGTCAGCCCGGGGTGCCGCTGCTCGCCGACCGACCGCTGGTCGACGGGCGGCCCACCGCGTACGTCTGCCGGGGTTTCGTCTGCGAACGCCCGGTGACGACGGTGGACGACCTGGTCGCCCAGCTCGCCCGGCGCTGACGCACCCGCCGGCGGCGCGGCCGGCGGGCTGCCCCGGTAGGCTGGCGCCGCTATGGACTCCCGTACCGGACTACCCGTTGTCGGCATGGTGGGCGGCGGCCAGCTCGCCCGGATGACCCACCAGTCCGCGATCGCCCTCGGCCAGTCGCTGCGCGTGTTGGCGCTCGCTCCCGACGACGGCGCCGCGCTGGTCGCCGCCGACGTCCAGTACGGCGACCACACCGACCTCGCCGCCCTGCGCGCCTTCGCCAAGGCCTGCGACGTGGTCACCTTCGACCACGAGCACGTGCCGACCGAGCACATCCGGACCCTCGCCGCCGAGGGGGTGAAGCTCTTTCCGCCGGCGGATGCGCTGCTGCACGCCCAGGACAAGCGGGTCATGCGGGAGCGGCTCGGTGAGCTGGGCGCACCGAACCCGGCGTGGCGGCCCGTGGCCGAACCCGCCGACCTGGTGGCCTTCGGCGACGGGACCGGCTGGCCGGTGGTGCTCAAGGCGGCCCGCGGCGGGTACGACGGCCGGGGCGTCTGGCTGGTCGACGACGCGGCGCAGGCCCACGAGCTGGCGGTGACGCTGCTGGCGGGCGGCACCCGGCTGATCGTCGAGGAGCGGGTGCCGCTGCGCCGGGAACTCGCGGTGCAGGTGGCCCGTTCGCCGTTCGGTCAGGTCGCCGCGTACCCGGTGGTCGAGACGGTGCAGCGCGACGGCATCTGCGTCGAGGTGCTCGCCCCCGCCCCGGGCCTGCCGGAGGAGCTGGCGGTCGCGGCCCAGCAGCTCGCCATCGACCTGGCCACCGCGCTCGGCGTGGTCGGCCTGCTCGCCGTGGAGCTGTTCGAGGTCGCCGACCCGGCCGCGCCCGGCGGCGGCCGGCTCGTGGTCAACGAACTGGCGATGCGACCGCACAACTCCGGGCACTGGACCATCGAGGGCGCGCGCACGTCGCAGTTCGAGCAGCACCTGCGCGCGGTGCTCGACTATCCGATGGGGGACGCCTCACTGACCGCTCCCGTCGTGGTGATGGCGAACGTGCTCGGTGGCGAGCCGGGCGGCATGTCGATCGACGAGCGGCTGCACCACCTCTTCGCGGCAGAGCCGGGTGCCAGGGTGCACCTCTACGGCAAGCAGGTGCGACCCGGCCGCAAGATCGGGCACGTGACGGTGCTCGGCGACGACCTGGACGACGTACGGGCGCGGGCCGCGCGGGCCGCCCGCTGGCTGCGCGAGGGACACGAGTGAGCGGGCTGACCAGTCCCGCCGCCACTGACGAAAGGCACACCGCAGTGAGCGTCGTCGGGCTGATCATGGGCAGCGACTCGGACTGGCCGACGATGAAGGCCGCCGCCGAGGTGCTGGCCGAGTTCGAGGTGCCGTACGAGGTCGAGGTCGTCTCGGCGCACCGTACCCCGATCAAGATGATCGACTACGGCCGCGCCGCAGCCGACCGGGGCCTCAAGGTCATCATTGCCGGGGCGGGTGGCGCCGCCGCACTGCCCGGCATGATCGCCTCGGTCACCCCGCTGCCCGTGATCGGCGTTCCGGTGCCGCTGAAGCACCTCGACGGGATCGACTCGTTGCTGTCCATCGTGCAGATGCCGGCCGGCGTGCCGGTCGCCACCGTGTCGATCGGCAACGCCCGCAACGCCGGCCTGCTCGCCGTGCGGATTCTGGGCGCCGCGGACCGGATCCTGCTCGACCGCATGTCGGCCTACCAGGCCGACCTGGAGCAGCAGGTCGCGGAGAAGGACGCCGCCCTGCGCGCCTCCCTCGCCTGACCGCGGCCCGGCCCTCGCCCGCCTGCCTCCGCCCGCCCCGGCCCTCGCCCGCCTGCCTCCGCCCGCCCCGGCCCTCCTTCGCCTGGCCGACATGCCAGAGTTCGTCACTGTCGGTGATGGGTGCCGATGTCGCTCAGGGTGATGGCGTCGGCGGTTGCAGGGGACGCCCTGGTGGCCCCTTTGCTCTGCTGCCCTCCACGCACCAGGCGGTTGAGCTGGGGTTTTCCGCTCACCTTGATGGACGGGGTCGCGGCGGGGCGTGACATACAGTCACTGGTGCGTGGGTGGGTGCAGAGCAAAGGGGGCCTAGGTCGTGGTGGTCGTCCGCCCGGGTCAGTCACCCTCCGTGATGTCTGCGGTTGACTCGATGTTCGCATCGGCACGGCCTGGCCGCCCGCAGCCCTGGCCGCCCGCAGCCCTGGCCGCCCGCAGCCCTGGCCGCCCGCAGCCCTGGCCGCGCCGGCCTGGCCGGCCCCGGGCCCTGGCCAGCCTGACCGCCCTCGGGCTGCCTCCGGGCCTTGCCGGGGCGCGGTGCGGGGGCAGACCGCCGGGTTCACCGCATGCCGCGTAGGGCCGTCTGGAGGCGTTCCTGCGCGCGGCGTCGGCGCTCGTTGCTGGCACCGAGCACCAGCAGCAGTACGCCGACAGGGATCAGGGCCAGCCACGGCCCCAGGCTGAACAGGGCGTGCACCGCTGTGATCGCGGTGACGGCGGCGCCCACGATGACCGGTGCCTGCTGCTGGCTCATCGAGCCGAAGACGAGCACGACGACGGCGCCGAGCAGCAGCAGCACCTGGCGCAGCGTGCTGGACTCGGTGGCCAGGACGATCGCCAGGGTCGGTACGAAGGCGGCGACCAGCGCGGGACCGTACGCGACCCAGCTGCTCAGATCGGCCCGCTGCCGCAGCTCCAGCACCCCGACCAGCAGGGCCAGGGTCGCGAAGGGCAGCGTGTAGGCCTCCGGCAGTGCCACGTCGGCGAAGCGCATCAGGATCCACCAGGCGGTGATCTCGCAGAGAACCACCGCCCAGAACAGGATGCGCCGCTCCACCGGCCGGCGGCCCGGCCGGGTCGCCGCCACGCCGAGGACCGCGCCCCAGGCTGCCAGCAACGCCGCGATGTGCCGGGGCGAGTCGAAGGCGAGCGCCAGGGCGATGAGGGCGGCGGCGTACCCGCTCCACTCGACCGTGGCCGCCTCCCGCTGGGCCTCCGGGCGGCGCAGCCGCGGCAGGGTCGCGGCGAACACCTGTAGGGCCGCGCCGACCGCCAGCACGCCGAACGCGGACCAGACGGCCGCGAGGCCGGCCACCAGGCCGGCGGCGAGCACGAAGAGCTGCGCCGTCAGCGAGGCGAAGAGCCAACCGAGGATGCGCGCCCGCTGGGTGACGCCGAAGAGCGCGGCCACGGTGCCGACGCCGACCGCGCCGCCGAGGGTGAACAGGGTCAGCTCCCGGGTCGCCAGGCCACCCACCAGGCCGGCGCTCCCGGCAACCAGCCCGATGACGAAGACGAGCACCCGGGCCAGCCGCAGCGAGCGGGCCTGCTCGGCCAGCGCGGGGGGTGGCGTGAGCGCCAGGCCCAGCATGGAGATGGTGAACACCGCCAGCGCCGCCAGGGAGCTGGCCGGCCAGCCGTTGCCGAGCGCCACCGGCGTGATCAGGAGGGTGACGGCGGCACCGGGCAGCACCACCGGCACCGCCCGGGAGCGCCGCCCGCCGCTGAAGCCGGTGGCGGCGAGCGCGGCGGTCGCGGTGAGCAGCAGCGCGGTCAGCACGTGGGTCCGGTCGACCGCGTCGGGTGGTGGGACGAGCAGCTCCGGTGGCGGCCCCTGCCAGACCCGGCCGAGGCTGCGGTGCGGGTCGACGAGGGCGACGATCAGGGGCGGCGCGATCGACACCAGCGCCAGGAGGGTGGGCGCCGCGGCGGCGGCGAGAGCGCCGGCGGCCGGGCTGACCCGCCAGCGACGTTGCGTCCCGTCGTCGGGGAGCCGCCGCAGCGCGCCGTCGAGCAGCACCGCCCAGCGCCGTACCGGCTGGGCCGCGCCGACCGGCGGCTCGGTCGCGGCGCGCACCAGCTCGGCGAGCACCCCCAGCAGGGCCGCGGCGGCGGCGAAGACCCCGACGGGCAGGCCGGCGGGCACGGCGGCCAGGGCGCTCACCGTGGCACCGCCCACCACCGCCGCGCTCGCCCACGGCAGGTACTGCGGGATCCGCCGCCGGGCGGCGGCCACCGCCGCCAGGCCCAGGCTCGACGCCGCCAACGCGGCGGTGAGCACCACCTGCGGTGAGTGCTCGTACTCGGCCGCCAGCGCGGCGACGGCACCGGGGAACGCGAGCAGGGCGGCACCGGCCGCGGCACCCCCGATCTGGGCCAGGTGCGGCGGCATCCCCTCGGCCTCGATGTCGTTGACCATCGGCGCGGCCAGCGACCGGGCCAGCGCCGCCACCACGACGCCGATCAGCGCGATGCTGCCCAGTGCCAGCGCGGTGGTCCACGGCCGGACCAGGCCCGCCCCGGCGGCGTGCAGGGCGACGACACCGGCCACCACCGCCCGGGACTGGCCGGCGCGGGGGTCGACGGCCGCCGCGGCGGCGGTCCCGAAGACGGCGGCGACCATGCAGCCGACCAGGACGGGGGACCACCACGCCAGGTCGAACGCGGCCGGGGCGCCGATCGTGGCGAGCACGGCAGCCGCGCCCGAAACGTCGTACTTCCACGGCGGTGGCAGCAGGACCGCGGCGGCGACACCGAGCAGGGCCAGCGCGACGGGGGCCTGCCACGTCGACCCGCCGGTCGGCCCGGCCGGCCAGCCGGTGAGGTCCCCGGCCCAGATCGGGCCGGGGGTCGCGAGCACCCCGAACCCGCCCCGCAGCGCGCTCCAGCCGGCCAGCAGCCCGATCAGCATGCCGCCGACGGCGATGCCGACGACCGGCCCGCGTCGCCACTCCTCCGGCATCGCCCGGGCGGCCACGGCCACCACCAGCACCAGCGCGGCGGCGACGGCGAGCTGCCCGCCGGGAGCGAGCACGGCCGCGATCCGGACCAGGGTGGCGATCAGGGCGACGGTCACCGCCGCGGCGGCCAGATCGGAGCCGTCCAGGGTGAGGTCGGAGCGCCGGCCGGCGTCGATGGAACCGGCGAAGACCACCAGCGCGGCGGCGACGAGCAGCAGGCCGCCCACCCAGGAGTCGGCGGCCGTGGCGCCCGGGGCCCCGAAGGCGGCGGCGGTGACGGTGAGCGCGCCGAGGGCGGTGCCGGCCGCCAGCGGCGTCGGGATGCGCCGCTGGGAGACCTGCACGACGGCGGCGTACCCGAGGGTGACGCAGACCGCCAGGAAGCTGGCCGCGAGGACCGGAACGGTGACCTCGCGCAGGCTCGCGGGGGTGAGCGTCGGGCCGGCCGGCACGGTCGCGGCCACGAAGGCGGCCACCGCGCCCGGCAGCGCGAACGCCGCGCCCCCGGCGGCCCAGGCCGAGACGATGTCGGCCGCGGCCGGGGCCAGCCGCATCCGGGGCGCCACGGCGACCAGCACCCCGGCGGCGAACAGGGTGAGCAGGACCGCGGCGGTCAACGCCGGGCGCGCCAGGGCGGCACCCGCCCCGAACAGGCCGACGCCGGCGGCGGCCGCCGCGTGCGCCACGGCCGCGCGTTCGGTGCGCGCGGAGAGCCCTGCCACCCCGATGCCGACCGCCGTCAGCACCATCGGCCACGGCGCCACCGCCCACCCGAGACCGAACGACGCCGGTACGGCGAGCGCGGTCATCGCCGCGCCGACCACCGCGAACTCCCGGCGGATCTCGGTCGGCAGGGCCAGCACCGCGGCGACGGTCAGCAGGAAGGCGCTCGCGGCGAGCTGCCCGGCGGCCGGACCCACGGCGGCCGACAGCTCGACCGGGTAGCGGCCCAGGTCGGCGCCCCAGGCCGGCAGCGCGGCCTGGACGGGGGCGACCCCGGCGCGCAGGGCACCACCGGCGACCACCACGCCGCTGACCGTGAGGGCCACCGCCGAGGCGAACTGCGGCCCGCGTCGTGCCCGCTCCGGCACCGCCCGCACGGCCAGCCCGGTGAGTGTGATGACCACCGCGATCAGCAGCAGCGCCCGCCCCGGGAACGCCACCGAGGCGATCCGGCTCAGCGCGCCGATCACGGCGAGGGTGAAGATCCCGGCGCCGAGGTCCGGCAGCGGCGGCCGGCGCAGCACCAGCGTCCCGGCCAGCGCCACCGCGGCGGCCAGCAGCAGCGCCAGCCCCGCCCCGGTCGCGGCCGGCACGGTGCCCGCGCGCAGCAGTGCCGACACGGCGTACGCGAGGGCGAGGGCGACCGCCACGCCGTGCAGCAGCCAGGTCAGCTCACGCAGCCACGGCACCGGGCGGGTGGACGCAGATCCGTCGGGTGCCGGCAGCCCGCCGTCGAGCACCTCGCCGGCCTCCTCCGGTGCCCCCTCCGGCCGACCGTCGGCGCGGCGCTGCCGGGGTGCGGCCGGTCCCGGAGCCGGGGTCTCCGTGGCGGGTGGCGCGGGCAGGTCCCGGCGGACCGGCCGTTCCACGGTGACCACGGAACGCGCCAGCCAGAGGTCGAGCACGGCCACCGCGGTCAGGACCAGCGCCCAGCCTCCCGGGCCGGTGATCCGCTCGTACGCCAGCAGCGGCAGCACCGGCTGGGCGGCCAGTACGGTGGCGAAGCGGGGTGCGCGCAGCCCCGTCCAGCCCGCGTAGCCGAAGGAGACGGCGGCGGTGGCGGCGAAGATGACCGCGGCGAAGACCGCGCCCGAGGCGCCGCCGTTGCCGATCCGGTCGACCGCCCACAGCGCGTAGCCGGCGAGTGGCATGAGCAGCAGGCCGACAGCGGCGATGGTCTCGGCGGTCGAGGTGAGGCCGCGCCGGGCCAGCACGGGCGGGGCGAGCAGCATCAGCACTGTCGCGAGCAGCAGGACGCCGAGCCGGGCCAGCGCGTCCATCGAGCTGGTGGCCACGGCGGCGAAGACCACGGCGGCGACCCCGAGCAGCAGCGCGCCGAGCCCGAGGGGGATGTTCTGCACCTCCCGGGAGGACGCCTCCGGCGGGTGCTCCGGGTTGTCGGCGTCGAGCCAGGTGGCGTTCGACGGCGGCGGGGGCGGCAGGTCGTCCGGGCCGGTCGGGCTGCCCTGCCGCGGCACCCGGGGCGGGGCGCCGGTGGCGGCCGTGGGCGGGCGGCGACCGGCCCTGCGGCGCAGCACCCGGCGGGGGCGGGTGGCCTGCTTGAGACGTTCCTCACCGGCGTGGGCGAGGATGTCCCGCTGGAAGAGGGCGGCCTGCATCTTGGCCGCGATCTGCCGCTGCTCGCTGGCGATGGCTGCCTCGCGGGCCTTCATCTCCGCGATGGACCGCTCGATCTCCGCCAGGTGCTCGACCCACTGTGGCTGGTGCGCGCCGCAGTGCGGGCAGTTGGCGGCCGGTTGGATCTCCCGGCCGCACGAGGAGCACTGAAAGGTCGCCACGTCACCCCTCCGCCCGCACTGTGGACTTCCACCTTGGCAGCATGCCCAATATGGTCGCGGATTTCGACAGTTGTCGGCGGGTCCGGGGCAAAGATCGTCGGAGCGGACGGCAAACGGCCGGTCGCGGAGCGTGCTCCGTGACCGGCCGTCGGCTGTCGATCGTCAGGGGCGGCCCATGCCGCGGTACTCCCAGCCGGCCTGCGTCCACAGTGCCGAATCGAGGCAGTTGCGGCCGTCGACGACCTTGCGGCCGGCGGCCAGCTCGCCGAGGGCCATCGGGTCGGCGTTGCGGAAGTCGGCCCACTCGGTGAGTACGCAGACCAGGTCCGCGCCGGTCACGGCCTCGTTGATGCCGGGCTCGTAGACCAGTTCGGGTGCCACCGCGCGGGCCCGCTCCATGCCCTGCGGGTCGTAGACGTGCACGTCCGCGCCGGCCTTGCGCAGCAGCGAGGCGACGGAGAGCGCCGGGGCGTCGCGTACGTCGTCGGTGTTGGGTTTGAACGTGGCGCCCAGCACGGCGACGCGGGTGCCGGAGAGGTCCGGCCCGGCGGGTCCCGACCGGCGGCCGAGCAGTTCGGCGGCGAGCTGGACCACCCGGGTGCGGCGGCGCAGGTTGATCAGGTCGACCTCGTGCAGGAAACGCAGCGCCTCCCCGGCGCCCAGCTCCTGGGCGCGGGCCTGGAACGCGCGGATGTCCTTCGGCAGGCAGGCGCCGCCGAAGCCGAGCCCGGCCTGGAGGAACCGGTTGCCGATGCGCGGGTCGAAGCCGATGGCCCGGGCGAGGTGGGTGACGTCACCGCCGGAGGCCTCGCAGACCTCGGCCATCGCGTTGATGAAGGAGATCTTGGTGGCGAGGAAGGCGTTCGCGGCGACCTTGACCAGTTCGGCGGTGGCGAAGTCGGTGACCACCAGGGGCACCTCGCGGTCCTCCGTGGCGGCCAGGTCGAAGACGCCCTTGTGGGCGGCGTAGAGCATGCCGTTGGCCCACTCGCTCTTGACGCCGACGACGATCCGGTTGGGGCGCAGCACGTCGTCGACGGCGAAGCCCTCCTGGAGGAACTCGGGGCTCCACGCCACCTCGATCCCCAGGTCGGCGGGGGTGTGCTTGCTGACCAGTTGTTCCACCCACTCGGCGGTGCCCACCGGTACGGTCGACTTGCCGACGATCAGGGCCTTGCGGCTCAACTGCTGCGCCAGGCTGGTGACCGACGCCTCGACGTACGACAGGTCGGCGCCCATCCCGTCGGCGCGCTGCGGCGTGCCGACGCAGATGAAGTGCACGTCGCCGAACTCGGCGACCTCGGCGATGTCGGTGCTGAACCGCAGCCGGCCGGCCGCCAGGTTGCGCTTGAGCAGCTCGTCCAGGCCGGGCTCGTGGATCGGCACCTCGCCGTCGTTGAGCATGGCGATCTTGTCGGTGTCGACGTCGTAGCCGAGCACCTCGTAGCCGAGCTCGGCGTAGCAGATGGCGTAGGTCGCACCGAGGTAGCCGGTGCCCAGGAAGGTCACCCGGGGGCGCTGCGCGCCGGAGGGGGGCGTCACCGCAGCGATGGCGGGCATCGGCTGGATGTTCGGGTACGGGATCGTCACGCCTGTCTTCTCCGCTCGCGCTGGCGTCGCGTCGTCGCGTCGCGTTCTGCTGCGGCGCCTGGGCGGGCACCGGGAGGGACTCTAACGTCCGCCTGTTCCATCATCGCCGGGCGGCGTCGCGCTCCGCCACGTCCGAGGCTACGCGGCAGTAACATCAGCTGAGCCGGGTCGCTATCCTTCAGTCTGCGCCGTCGACGGTCACGTGACCTCACAGACTGCGCATGATAGCGGTGAAGGGGAGGGGCCGACATGGCCGCAGAGCAGTCGTTTGACGTCTACCGGTTGCCCGAGGAGCACGAGGCGATCCGGGAGGCGGTACGGGAGGTCTGTGCGGCGAAGGTGGCGCCGCACGCCGCCGAGGCGGACGAGACCGCCGAGTTCCCGAAGGCGTCCTACGACGCGCTGCGGGCCGCCGACTTCCACGCGCCGCACATCCCCGTGGAGTACGGCGGCGCGGGCGCGGACGCCCTGGCCACGGCCATCGTGATCGAGGAGGTGGCGCGGGCCTGCGCCTCGTCCTCGCTGATCCCGGCGGTCAACAAGCTGGGCACGATGCCGCTGCTGCTGGCCGGCTCCGAGGAGCTCAAGCGGCGCTACCTGACCCCGGTGGCGGCGGGCGAGGGAATGTTCTCGTACTGCCTCTCCGAGCCGGAGGCCGGTAGCGACGCCGCGTCGATGACCACCCGCGCGGTGCGTGACGGCGATCACTGGGTGCTCAACGGCGTGAAGCGTTGGATCACCAACGCCGGGGTCTCGCAGTTCTACACCGTCTTCGCGGTCACCGACCCGTCCGCCCGGTCGCGGGGCATTTCCGCCTTCGTGGTCGAGAAGTCCGACGCGGGCGTCAGCTTCGGCGCCCCGGAGAAGAAGCTGGGCATCAAGGGCTCGCCGACCCGCGAGGTCTACCTGGACAACGTGCGCATCCCGGCCGACCGGATGATCGGCGCCGAGGGCACCGGCTTCGGCACCGCGATGCAGACCCTGGACCACACCCGGGTCACGATCGCCGCGCAGGCCGTCGGCATCGCCCAGGGCGCGCTCGACTACGCCAAGGGGTACGTCCAGGAGCGCAAGCAGTTCGGCAAGGCGGTCGCCGAGTTCCAGGGCGTGCAGTTCATGCTCGCCGACATGGGCATGAAGCTGGAGGCGGCCCGGCAGTTGACGTACGCCGCGGCCGGCAGGTCCGAGCGCGGCGACGCCGACCTGACGTACTTCGGCGCGGCGGCCAAGTGCTTCGCCTCGGACGCGGCCATGGAGATCACGACCGACGCGGTGCAGCTGCTCGGCGGCTACGGCTACACCCGGGACTACCCGGTCGAGCGGATGATGCGGGACGCCAAGATCACCCAGATCTACGAGGGCACCAACCAGGTGCAGCGCATTGTGATGGCCCGGCAGCTCCTGAAGGGCCTGGCCTAGCGGAGCCGCCACAGCGTGTAGCGGAACTCGACCCGGGCCGAGGCGGCTGACGGGGGCCGCCGCACGGTGAGCATCGCCAGGTTCCCCTCCTGGGTGCGTACGCACACGTCACGGCCCTGATCGAGTAGCTCTCGCAGGTTGCTGTAGAGGCCGTCGACATACGTCTCGGCCGCGAGGCAGCGGTCGACGGTGGCGTCGCCGGTCGTGTCGAGCACCGCCACCCGGGCCGGACCGAGCGTGATCAGGCGGCTGGCGTCATGGGAGAGGGCGATGTCCATGCCCGGCAGGTTGCCGACGTCGTCGATGTCGTAGTCGCCGGTGTCGCCGGTCTCCAGGTCGAGGGTGCGCCAGTCCGGTAGCGCGATATCGCTCACGCTGTGGGCCTCCGTCCACGTGTCGGTGGTGGCGTCGTCGGGCCTGCCGGGCCTGTCGTCGTGGTGCAGCGCGAGGTCGATGCCCGCGTAGAGCAGGGCCCCCACTGCGATCATGGCGGTGGCGGAGAGTGACCGCGGGAGTCGGCGGGTGCGCACTGCCAGCCGGGTGGCGGCCGTGCGCGCGCCACCGGGGACCGGCTCAGGGGTCGGGGTCGGCTCAGGGGGCGGGGTCGTGGCGGTGGCCAGGGCCGGGGTGGTGATTGCCGGGGCGGTAAACGCCGGCGGGGCGGTCGGCGTGTCCCGGTCTCCGTCGGCGCCTCGGGGCGTACCGCCGACCGCCCGGCCCAGTGCCACGGCGAAGTCGGCGGCGAGTGCGGCGGCCCGGCGCTGCCAGCCCGCCGTGTCGGCGCGACGCTTGCCGCCGTCGGCGGCGTCGCTGATGCCCCGGATCGTGATGACCTGGTGAAAGTCGGAGCGGTGGGCGGCCTCGGCCACGCCAGCGCTCTCCATGTCGATGGCGGCCGCGTCGCTGTAGTGCCGGGCGATCAGCCGGGCGACCGGGGCATCCCGTGAGTCGAGCACGACGTCGCCGGAGACGATCGGCTTGAAGTGCACCCGGGGCACGGGCCGGCTGCCGGTCCAGCCGCCGTCCCGGGCGACGGCGCGGGCGAGTTGCTCCAGGCCGTGTGCGGTCGGCCAGCCCCGCGGTCGGGGGCGGAACCGCCCGGTCTCCGCACGGCCGCCCTGGTACGCGTAGATCCGGGTCGCGACGACCACGTCGCCGAGTGCCGGCTCGTCGGTGAGCCCACCGGCGACGCCGACGAGCAGGAGTGCGCGCGGGCGGAACTCTTGGATGGCCCGGCCGGTGAGGGTGGCCGCGGCCAGGTTGCCCTCACCGATCAGGGCGAGGGCCGCGATCGCGCCTGGCGGGTGGCTGTCCAGGGCGGGCAGCCCGCCGAGGACGTAGTGCGTGCCGGCGGAGTCGACGTGTGGCCGGGCGCCGGTCAGGTGGGTGCGGACCGCGTCGTGTTCGAGACCGAGAGCCACGAGGAACACCACGTCCACGCCGTGCCCGTGCGGAGTTTCTGGGCGCGGCAGCATGACCCCGAAGATACAAGCTAGTCGCTGCCCGTGGTGATCCTCGTCCGCAGCATCGGAGGGTAGAGGACCGTCGCCGGGCCCCGCCGGTACACCGCCGCCGGCCGCCCTGTCGCCGGTTGTCGTTTCTGGCCGGTCGGTACGACGAACCCCTCGGTCCCGGTGACCTTCCGGTTGAAGTTGCGCGGGTCGAGCGTCGTGGCCCACACCGTCTCGTAGACCCGCCTCAGCTCGCCGACGGTGAACGTCTCCCCGCACAGGGCCGTGGCCAGGGTCGTGTACTCCAGCTTGCCGCGTACGCGTTCGAGCCCGGCCCGGAGGATCTCGTCGTGGTCGAAGGCGAGCTGTGCTGGCGTGGCCGTGACGAGGTCGACCGGTTCCCACCGGGCGTGCCGGGCGTCGGTGCCGGCCACCGGCGCCGGCAGGCTGGGCGCGATGGCCAGGTAGGCGACCGTCACCACCCGACCGCGCGGGTCCCGGTCCGGCTCGCTGTAGGTGCCGAGCTGTTCGAGGTGGAGGCGGCCCGCGTCCAGGCTGGTCTCCTCCATCAGCTCCCGTCGTGCCGCGTCGGGCAGGCTCTCCCGGTCGCGGAGGAAGCCGCCGGGTAGCGCCAGTCGGCCCTGGTGCGGTGTGTTGCCGCGCTCTACCAGCAGGACGTGCAGGGCATCGTCGCGGATGGTCATGATCACCAGATCGACGGTGACCTGGAGGGTCGCGCGACGGCGGTTGGCGCGGTGGGTGGTGTCCGGGCCGGCGGCTGCCATGGGTGCAGCCTAACAAGAAATCGTCACATTGACGCGAACTGCTGTCAGCGATTATCGTCGATATGACACGAACTCATCCCCGGTGAGCGGAGGCGCAGGTGGAGATCCGGCTGCTCGGCCCCGTGGAGGTGCGGTGCGGCGACGTCCGGCTCGAACTCGGGCCACGCCAACAGCGATTCCTGCTGGCGGTGCTCGCCCTCGAGGCGAACCGTCTGGTCCCGACGGACCGGTTGATCGACCTCACCTGGCCCGCCGGGCCACCGCGAACCGCCCGGCACGCGGTGCAGGTGAGCGTCTCCCGACTACGCGCGGCACTGCGCGCGGCCCCGGCCGGCGGCTCGGTCGAGGTGCTGAGCCGTGCGGACGGGTACCTGCTCGCCACGCATCCGCACCACGTCGACGCCCACCTGTTCCGGTCCCTCGTGCGGCAGGCACACGCCACCCCGCGCGGCGAGACCCGGGCCCAACTCCTGCGCCGGGCCCTGTCCCTGTGGCGGGGGCCCGCGTTGGCCGGAGCGGGGCCGCCGGGCAGTCGCGACGGGCTGATCCGTGGGCTGACCGAGGAACGGCTGACCGCCGAGGAGGAACGCGTGGACGCGGAACTGCACGCGGGCCGGCACATCCAGGTGTTGGGCGGGCTGCTGGAACTGGTCGCCCGGCACCCGTACCGACAGCGCTTCGTGGCGCAACTGATGATCGCCCAGCACCGTGCCGGGCTCACGGCGGAGGCGCTGACCACCTACCGCCGAGCCAGGTCGACACTGGCGCGCGAGCTGGGGCTCGACCTCGGACCACAACTGCGTCAGCTCGAACGGGCCATCCTGCGCGGCGACCCGGTGCTCGATCACACCCCCGGCACCGACGCCGGAGACTAGCGCTCCGGGCTCACCCCGTCGTCCGACCCCACTCCCCGCGCTGGTAACGCCGCCGCGCCTCGGCGCGGCGTAGCTTGCCCGAGGTGGTCTTCGGCAGCTGACGTGGCGGCACCGTGCGCACCTCCGCCGGCGCGACGCCGATGCGGTCGACGACGGCGGCCCGCACCGCGCGGCGGACCACCTCGGGCCGGATGTCCGTGGTCTCCACCGCCACGACCAGGCGTTCGCCGTCCGGAGAGGGCACGCCGAACGCCACCACCCCGCCGGCCCGGACCCCCGGTACCACCGCCGCCGCGGCCTCCACGTCGGCGGGATGGACGTTGCGTCCCCCCACGATGACCAGATCCTTCTCCCGGCCGCAGACCACCAACTCGCCGTCGACGACGTAGCCCAGATCGCCGGTACGCAGCCAACCGGCGGGCGGCCCCGCCGGCTCGCCCCAGTACCGTCCGACCACCGACGGCCCGCCCACCTCGATGTGACCCACCCGCCGGTCGCCGAGCGCGACCCCCGTGTGCTGGTCCACGATCCGCACCGATGCCCCCGGCACCGGGCGGCCGAGGCGTACCAGCGCCCGCTGCCGGCCGCCCTCGGTGGCGGGCATCGCGATCCCCCGCGCCGCCAGCACGTCCGGATCGACCCGGTCCACCCGCAGCCCTCGCCCCCGGGGCGGACAGGTCACGGCGAGGGTGGACTCGGCCAACCCGTACGCCGGTGTGAACACGCGCGGATCGAGCCCGTGGCGCGCGGCCTCGTCGAGGAAGCCGGCCATGGTCGACGCGTCGACCGGCTCACCTCCCGACACCAGGTGCCGCAGTGAGCTGAGATCCGCCTCCGGTGACCGGCGCAGCAGCCGCGTCAGCAGCGCGAACGCGAAGTTCGGTCCCCCGGACCAGGTCGGCCGGTAGGTCCGCACAGCCGCCAACCACACCGCCGGCTGGCGGACGAACGCCGCCGGCGAGACCAGCACCGCGGCGCAGCCGCACGTCATCGTCAACGTCAACGCGCCGACCAACCCCATGTCGTGATAGAGCGGCAACCAGCTCAGCAGGGGCCCCGGATGGTCCCGCTCGTGGTCCGTGGCGTCCCGGATGGCCCTCAGGTTGGCCGCCAGGTGCGCGTGGCTGACCGGGACGCCGCGCGGTCGCCGGGTGGACCCGCTCGTGTACTGGAGCACGGCCAGATCTGTGGGGTCCGGACGGGTCACCACCGTCGGCGTCGAGCCGGCCGCCCGGCGGACCAGCGCCGCCAGCGACACCAGCGGCGTACCGGGCGGGACGGCGCCCGCCGGCACCTCATCGGCGGCCACCACGAGGTGGAACCCCGCGTCCGCCGCCACGGCGCGGGTCAGCTCGTGCCGGTCGACCCCGCCCCGGCGGGGCGGCACCGGCAGGACGGTGACCGCACCGCCAACCAGCCAGACCCCCTGGAGCGTGGCGATCAGCTCCACCCCGGTGTCCGCGAGCAGCCCCACCCGGCAGCCCGGACCCAGCCCGTCCCGACGCAGCACCCCGGCGATCCGGCGGGCGAGCAGGTCCACCTCCGCCCAGGTGCCCCGCGTCGTCTCCCCGCTCCCGGTGAGCACGGTCAGGGCACCGTCGCCGGGGCGGTCCAGGATCGCGTCGACCACAGTCCTCATGCCCCGCACGCTGCGCGCCACCGGTCAGAGGCGGATCAGAACCGGCTCTGACGCCGCGCTGAGGCGGCGATGACCGACGGGAACCAACGTTGCGGTGGACGTCGAGAGAAGGGACACCCGGATGACGGTCGACACCCTGGGCACCAGCCGCCGGGAGGCGTACCGCGAGCAACTCGCCGAACTGCTCGCCCGCGACGTCGCGGAACTCACCGACGGCGCCCGACTGGCAGACCAGCTGCACCTCGACAGCCTGGCCATGATGAGCCTGCTGGCGTGGCTCGACGAACACGGCGTGGCACTGGACGCGGCGCACCCGCCGGCCAGCGTGGCGGACGTGCTCAGCCTGGCCGAGCGGGCCACCGGCTTTCCCGGCCTGTCGATCCAGGTCGTCACCGGACAGCCGGGCGACGCCGTCGGCGTGACCGCGCCCGGCCCGCCCCGCCCGCAGCCGGTGGCCGACCCGCTGGTGCCGGTGCTCGCTGACCGGGCCGTCCGGCTGGCCGCCGTCGAACCCGACGACATCGACTTCCTCTACTCGCTGGCGACGATGCCGGAGACCTGCTTCCGCTGGCGTTACCGGGGCGCGCCGCCGTCGTTCGAGCGGTTCATGGAGGACCTGTGGCGGCAGGTGCTCGTGCAGTTCGTCGTACGCCGGGCCGCAGACGGCCAGCCGATCGGTCAGGTGGTCGCCTACGCCGCCGACCCGGCCATGCGGCACCTCTACGTCGGCGCCGTCTTCCACCCGAGGTACGCGGGCGTCGGGCTGGCCGCCCGGTCGGTCGAGCGGTTCGTGCGCTACCTCTTCCACACGTTCCCGCTGCACAAGATCTATTTCGAGATCCCCGGCTTCAACTGGTCACAGGTGAGCAGCGGGCGGGACCGGTTCTTCCGGGTGGAGGGCGTGCTGCGCGACCACGACTACTACGCGGGCCGCCACTGGGACCAGCACCTCTGCGCCGTCTACCGGGACGAACCCGGCGCTCCGGATTCGTGACCGTTTCACCGGCAACACCGCACCACCCATAGCCGGCACCAGCCGCCAACAGATCGGAGCCCCACCATGCACCCACACTCCCGCCGCCGGACCCTGCTCGCCCTGGCCGGGGCGACCACCGGCCTCGCCGCCCTGCTCGCCCCGTCGGCGGCGTACGCCGGACCGGCCGCCGAGCGGACCGCCCCCGAGCCGGTCGCCCCGCAGCCCGGCGCGGCCGAGGGCGGCGGTGTCGGGGCCGCCGCCGCCGTCTGCCAGAGCTGGACGGACTTCGTGACCGGCACCGGGTACACCGTCCCCATCCCCAGCATCACCCGCGACGGCGGTGAGGCGAACTGCACCCTGGTGCGGGGACACAAGAACGACGGCGTCTACAAGCTCCAGAACGCGCTGAACCGCTGCTATGGCCGGAACCTCACGCAGGACGGCGATTTCGGTGCGGCTACCGAGAAGGCGGTGCGGTACGTGCAGACGCTCCGCAGGATCACCGTGGACGGTACCTACGGGCCGAACACCCGGGCCGCGATGACCTGGCCGAAGTACTACAACGGCAAATTCAGCCACTGCTGACGGCGGGGTCGGGCGACCTGGGCCGACCCGCCGATCAGTAGGTCAGCCTCGTGCGCCCCGATTCGTCCCGGGGCGCGCGGGCGGCCGTACGGGGGGTGGGCCCCGGTTCCCCGGTCTCGGCCGGGGAACCGGGGCCCCTGGTCAGGACCGGTCCTGTCGGAGGTCGGTGGTGGTCTCCTCGGGCCGGCTGGTGCCCCGGGGCGGCGCCGACCACGGTGACTCCCCGCCGCCGCGGCGGGGCAGCGGATCGGTCGGTGTCGGATCCGGGTAGCCGAGGCTCGCCGGCGGGGTGTCCCGCTCGGCCTGGTCGGCCGGCGGCCAGTCGGTCAGCGTGTAGTCGGTGCGCTCCGGCCCCTCGGCCTGCGCTGGCGCGGGCGCGGCCACCGGGCACGGCCACCGTCGCCACCGCTGCCCGCTGAAGGTGGCCATGACCAGCAGCAGGCCGATCAGGAAGAGCGTGCCGTTCTCCACCGGAACGTGCAGCGGCAGGGGATCGCCGAAGACCTTCCAGCCGTCCGGGATGCGGTCCCGGACCTGGAAGGGCGCGGCGAACATCGCCACGTACGGGGTGGCGAGCAGCAGCCCCGCCACGAGGGGACCGAGCGGTGAGGTGCGCAGCGTGCCGAGCAGGCCGAGCAGGACCCCGCCGACGGCGAGGTAGACGGCGGGCTCGATGAGGTTGGCCGAGTTGAACGTGCCGATCTCGACCCAGCGGTCGACGGTGCCCGCCGACCCGTGCTGCCCGAGGGTGACCAGCACCCACGTGACGGGCGCCACCACCAACCCCGCGAGGAAGCTCCAGAGATGTCGCATCCGCGCACCGTACCGTTTTCGGCATGACCGAGCAGTCCACCACCGCGCCGAACGGCAAGCCGACCTCATACTCCCGGGTGACCCTGAGCCGGATCATGACCGCGGTCGACGTCAACCTCTACGGCACCGTGCACGGCGGGGTGCTGATGAAGTTCATCGACGACGTGGCGGGGGCCGCCGCCGCCCGGCACAGCGGCGGCACGGCGGTGACCGCCGCCATCGACGAGATCGTCTTCACGGAGGCGGTCCGGGTCGGGGACCTGCTGCACGCGCACGCGCAGGTGAACTGGACCGGGCAGACGTCGATGGAGGTCGGCGTGCGGGTGGTGGCCGAGCGGTGGGACTCGGCCGAGGACGAGCCGGTGCGGGTGGCGACCGCGTACCTCGTCTTCGTGGGCGTCGACCTCGGCGGCGCGCCGCGGCCGGTCCGGCAGGTGCTGCCGGAGAGCCCGCAGGACGAGCGCCGCTACCGGGAGGCGGAGATCCGTCGCGCCCACCGGTTGGCCCGCCGGCGCGCCATCCAGGCCCACCGCGCCGGCTGAGCGCCGGGCAGGTGAGGAATGTGCCCTTCCCTGCACTCGGCCCGCGGCGTGCGGTGAGGGAAGATGGCGCGACGGCCCGGTGCACAGTGTCGTGCGGGGCCAGGGGAGGGTGAAGCGGTGGGTGACGTGCTGTGGACGCCGCCGGCGGACGTACGCGAGCGGTCCCGGATCGGGAGCTACCTGCGCTGGCTGCGGGAGCACCGGGGGCTGGACTTCGCCGACTACGACGAGCTGTGGCGCTGGTCGGTCTCGGACCTCGACGCGTTCTGGCGCTCGATCTGGGACCACTTCGAGGTCGTCGCGCACACCCCGCCGACCGCCACCCTGACCGACCGGGGCATGCCCGGCGCCCGCTGGTTCCCCGGGGCCACCCTGAACTACGCGGAGAACGTGCTGCGGATGCCGGGCCGGGCCGACGGCGACCCGGTGGTGATCGCGCACGGCCAGACCCGCGCGCCGGTCACCCTCACCGCCGCCGGGCTGCGCGAGCAGGTCCGTCGGGTGGCGGCCGGGTTGCGCCGGCTCGGCGTCGCCGCCGGCGACCGGGTGGCCGCCTACGCCCCGAACATCCCCGAGACGTACGTGCTGCTGCTGGCCACCAGCAGCCTGGGTGCCATCTTCTCCTCCTGCGCGCCGGAGTTCGGCACCCGCAGCGTCACCGACCGGTGGCAGCAGATCGAGCCGAAGGTCCTGGTCGCGGTGGACGGCTACCGCTACGGCGAGAAGCCGGTGGACCGGCGCGGCGAGGTGGCCGCGATCGCCGCCGCCCTGCCGTCGCTGGAGCACGTCGTCACCATCGCCTACCTGGACCCGGCCGGCCCCGACGGCCCCGGTCCGGCCGCCGCGCCGCCCGGCGGCGCGGCGGACCGGACGATGGCCGCGCTGCCCTGGTCGGAGCTGGCGGCGCCCACCGACGAGCCGCTGACCTTCACCCCGGTCGCCTTCGACCACCCGCTGTACGTGCTCTACTCCTCCGGCACCACGGGCCTGCCCAAGCCCATCGTGCACGGCCACGGCGGCATCCTGCTGGAACACCTGAAGATGCTGGCCCTGCACCACGACCTGGGCCCGGCGGACCGGTTCTTCTGGTTCACCACCACCGGCTGGATGATGTGGAACTTCCTGGTCTCCGGGCCGGCGGTGGGCGCGGCGATCGTGCTCTTCGACGGCAACCCGGCCCACCCCGACCTGGGGGCGCTGTGGCGGCTGGCCGAGGAGACCGGCACGACCTACCTCGGCACGTCCGCGCCGTTCCTGCTGGCCTGCCGCAAGGCGGGGCTGGTGCCGAAGGACGTCGCCGACCTCTCCGCGCTGCGCGGGGTCGGCTCGACCGGAGCGCCGCTGCCCGCCGAGGGCTACACCTGGGTGTACGAGACGGTCGGCGACGACCTCCAGCTCCAGTCGCTCTCCGGCGGCACGGACGTCTGCACCGGCTTCGTCGGCGGGGTCCCGCTGCTGCCGGTGCACGCCGGGGAGATCGCCTGCCGGGCGCTCGGCGCGAAGGTGGAGGCCCGTTCGGCCGACGGCACCCCCGTCATCGGCGAGCTGGGCGAGCTGGTGATCACCGAGCCGATGCCGAGCATGCCGGTGGGTTTCTGGAACGACGCGGACGGCACCCGCTACCGGGAGGCGTACTTCGACCTGTATCCGGGCGTCTGGCGGCACGGCGACTGGATCACCGTCAACGACCGGGGCGGCTGCGTGATCACGGGCCGCTCCGACGCCACCCTCAACCGGGGCGGGGTGCGGCTCGGCACCGCCGAGTTCTACTCGGTGGTCGAGGGGCTCGACGAGGTCGTCGACTCGGTGGTCGTGCACCTGGAGGACGACGAGGGCGGCGCGGGGGAACTGCTGCTGTTCGTGGTGCTCGCCGAGGGGCTGGAGCTGGACGACGCGATGCGCGGGACGATCTGCCGCGAGCTGCGTACCGCGCTGTCGCCCCGGCACGTACCGGACGAGATCCACCAGGTGCGGGCCGTGCCGCGCACCCTGTCGGCGAAGAAGCTGGAGGTGCCGGTGAAGAAGATCCTCACGGGCACCCCGGTGGACTCGGCGGCGGCCCGGGGCGCCCTGGCCAACCCGGAGTCCCTCACGGCCTTCGCCACCCTCGCCCGCCGCCGCGCCCCCCACACCGGACCCACCCCCGGCTGACGGCACCCCGCCCGCCGGTGCGCGGGGGCGGATCAGGGCAGGGTGCGGGTGACCTTCTCCGTGCTCGCGCGGGCGGGCAGCGCCGACGGGTCCAGGTTGGCGCAGAGGACCGCGCTCGCGCCCGCCGTCAGCGGGGCGAGCAGCCAGTCGACCGGGTCGGGGTACGCGGCCGTGTCGACCAGGACCCGGCCGCCGGGCGAGATGCCCAGCTCCGCCGCACGGGCGCGCGTGCGGGCCAGCAGCTCCGCGTCGCCCGGGCCGCCCCGCCCGGACGGGCCGAAGTGGTCGCCGTGCGTGCGTACGTGCGACACGAAGTCGGCGTAGCCGGGCGGGACCTCGCGCATCGGCAGGGCGAACGGGTCCAGCGCGAGGACGTACCGCTCGCCCGCCGACCAGGCGTCCGCCTCGCCGAGCCGCGCGGCGGCGGCGAAGAGCACGTCCACGTCGCCCGGCGTGTCGGCCACGGTCAGCCCGGCCGACCAGCAGCCGAGCAGCACCGCGGCGGTCTGCCAGTGTGGGGGCAGCGCCACCCCGGCGACGTCACCGGGGGCCAGGGCCACCTCGTCGACGAGCAGGTTGGCGGTCTTGGCGACCCAGTTCGCCAGCGTCGCGCCGGAAAGCTCGGTCCGTTCGCCCGTGGCGTCGTCGTACCAGGTCAGCAGCGGTCGGGTCGGGTCGGTCGCGATCACGTCGGCGAAGACCCGGGCAATGTTGTCGGCCATCGGGGCGAACGATACGCCCCGGTGGCCGGACCCGACGACGGCGACAAGTCCGCGTACCGTCGGGTCGCAGTCAGCGTCGGCGCCGGGCTCCGGCGTAGGCTTGCCGGAGTGTTGTTCCCCACAGGCCCGTCAGTGCAAGGAGTCGCCCCGTGACCGCCGGTCGCCCGCCCCGCGTGCTCATCGACGCCACCAGCGTCCCCGTCGACCGCGGCGGCGTCGGTCGATACGTCGACGGCCTGCTCGGTGCCCTCGGCAAGGTGTGCGGGTCGGGGGTGGATCTGGCCGTCGTCAGCCTCCGTACCGACCTGGAGCGCTACACCCGGATGCTGCCCGGGGCGGAGATCATTCCCGCGCCGGCCGCCGTCGCGCACCGCCCCGCCCGGCTCGCCTGGGAACAGACCGGCCTGCCGCTGCTCGCCCAGCAGGTGGGCGCGCAGGTGCTGCACTCGCCCTTCTACACCTGCCCGCTGCGCGCCGGCTGTCCGGTCACGGTGACCGTGCACGACGCGACGTTCTTCACCGAGCCGGAGCACTACGACAAGTCGCGGCGCACCTTCTTCCGCAGCGCGATCAAGACCTCGCTGCGCCGCGCCAGCCGGGTGATCGTGCCGAGCAAGGCCACCCGGGACGAGCTGATCCGGCTTCTCGACGCCGACCCCACCCGGATCGACGTCGCCTACCACGGTGTCGACCACTCCGCCTTCCACGCGCCCAGCGACGAGGAGAAGGCCCGCGTGCGGGCCCGGCTGGGGCTCGGGGGCACCAACTACGTGGCCTTCCTGGGCGCCAAGGAGCCGCGCAAGAACGTGCCGAACCTGATCCGTGGCTGGGCCCGCGCGGTGGCCGAGCGGGCGGATCCGCCGGCCCTGGTGATCGCCGGCGGCCAGGGGCACGACGACGACATCGACCGCGCGGTGGCGGAGGTCCCGTCGCACCTGCGGCTGCTGCGCCCCGGCTATCTCCGCTACGCGGACCTGCCCGGTTTCCTCGGCGGGGCGCTGGTGGCCGCCTATCCGTCCTACGGGGAGGGCTTCGGCCTGCCGATCCTGGAGGCGATGGCGTGCGCCGCCCCGGTGCTCACCACGCCCCGGCTGTCGCTGCCCGAGGTGGGCGGCGACGCGGTCGCGTACACCAGCGAGGCACCCGACCAGATCGCCACCGACCTGGCCGCGCTGCTCGACGACGAGCCCCGGCGGCTGGCACTGGCCAAGGCCGGTTTCGACCGGGCCAAGGAGTTCACCTGGGAGTCCAGCGCCGAGGTGCACATCGCGGCCTGGAGCCGGGTGCGGTCCTGACCGCCCCGCCGCGCGGTCCGAGAGTGCGTCCCCGCTCGCCCGGATCGGGCATGATGTGCGGGTGATCTACGCCGTCATCCCGGCGGGTGGCAGTGGCACGAGGTTGTGGCCGCTGTCCCGTGCCGGCCACCCCAAGTTCCTCCATCCGCTGACCGGCTCCGCCGCCTCGCTGCTCCAGGCGACGGTGGACCGGCTGGGCCCGTTGGCCACCGCCGAGCGCACCCTCGTGGTCACGGGGACCGCCCACGTGACGGCGGTCGCGCGCCAGCTCACCGGGCTGCCGGAGGAGAACATCCTGGTCGAGCCCTCGCCCCGGGACTCGTGTGCGGCGATCGCCCTGGCCGCCGCGGTCATCGCGCGGCGCGACCCGGAGGCGGTGATGGGCTCCTTCGCCGCCGACCACCTGATCGGTGACCCGCAGCGGTGGCGGGAGGTCGTCCGGGAGGCGGTACGCGGCGCCGAGCGGGGCCTGCTGATGACTGTCGGCATCACCCCGACCCGGGCCGAGACCGGCTACGGCTACCTGGAGACCGGCGACCCGGTCGACGGGGGGCCGCTGCGCCCGGTGGCCGAGTTCAAGGAGAAGCCCAGCGCGGAGGTGGCCGAGGCGTACCTGCGTTCCGGGCGGCACCTCTGGAACGCCAGCATGTTCGTCTGGCGGGTCGACGTGTTCCTCGCCGAGCTGGCCCGCCAGCAGCCCGCCCTGCACGCCGGGATCAGCGCGATCGCCGGGGCGTGGGGCACGGAGGACCAGGACGACGTGCTCGGCACGGTCTGGCCCACGCTGCCGAAGATCTCCGTCGACTATGCGGTGATGGAGGGCGCGGCGACCGCCGGCCGGGTGGCGACGGTGCCGGGCGACTTCGGGTGGAACGACATCGGCGACTTCCACACCCTCGGTGAGGTGCTGCCCGCCGACGCGGACGGCAACGTGGTGCTCGGCACCGACGCGAAGCCGGGCGTGTTGCTGCGCGACAGCGGCGGGCTGGTGGTGGTGCCGCACTCCGGGCGGCTGGTGGCCGCCGTCGGCGTACACGATCTGATCATCGTCGACACCCCGGACGCGCTGCTGATCTGCCCCCGGAGCCGGGCGCAGGAGGTCAAGAAGGTCGTCGACGAGCTCAAGGAACGGGGCGAAGAGGGGCTCGTCTGAGCGCGGCCAGGGCCGGGGCGAGCAGGCGTGCCGTCCCGCCGGCCAGCGGCTCCGGCAGCTGGTCCGGCGGGAACCAGCCCAGTGCCTCGGATTCCTCGCTGACCTGTGCGACCGCGCCGGGCGGCGCGAGGACCGCGAAGCGCACGTCGTGGTGCAGCGAGCCGCCCTGGCAGCCCACCGGGTGGATGTCGACGTCGATCGGCACCGGGTCGATGCGCAGGCCGGTGATGCCGGACTCCTCGCCGGCCTCGCGCAGGGCGGCGGCGGCGAGGGTCGGGTCGGCCGGCTCGCAGTGCCCACCGAGCTGCACCCACCGCCGGAACTTGCCGTGCAGGCAGAGCAGTGCCCGCGACCCGGTGGCGTCGAGCACCAGTGCGCTCGCCGTGACGTGCCCGCCGCGGTGCGTCCGGCTCATCGCCACGGGTCCGGCGGCGAGCAGCGCCACGGTGCGGTCCCGGGCCTCGGCGGCGGCGGGGCTGGTCGGCACCCACCGGTGCAGCGTCGCGACGGTGTCGGCGTGCAGTGTGGCGTACGCGTCGGCGTCCGGCGACGGCCGGGGGGCGGCGGTGGGGGAGTCGGCCATCTGGACAGGGTACGAGCCGCCGCACGCGCCGGGGTGCCCGCCGCACGTCGACGGCCCGACGACCGGACGACACCTCCACGGAACGTGGCCGCGGACCCTCGTGGTGTCGTCCGGTCGTGGTCCTCACCGCCCGGGTCGGGCGCGTCGGTGACGCGCCCACCCGTGCGCGGGCCCTGGAAGCATGCCGGGCGCGGCCCGGGGATGTCGAGGTCTTTCAGCTCAGGCTTAAAGACGAAGATAAGTGCCGGCCGGGTACAGTGCGAACGGTCGCCGGGTGTCCCCGCTGTCCGGCGACGCGGGAGCCGTCCATGCTGAAGATCTACTTTTCCGCCGAGGACATCCTCCGGACCAGGGTGGCGCCGGCGGCGGATCCCATGTGGGAGCTGGTTCTCAGCCTGCACCTGCTGCCCGGCCGCGGCCGGGACCCGCTGCTGTCGGGCTGGCGGCGCAGCGTGACGCGGGGACTGCGCGAGGGCCGGGACTCGGCGGGGCTGCGGCTGCTGCTGGCGCTCAACCCGCCCCGTGGCTACTTTCCCGACTTCCTCACCCCCTACGAGAGCGTGTCGGGGTTCGAGTCGGGCCTGGAGGCGGTCCGCAGCACCTCCCTGACGCGGCTGCAACGTGACCTGGTGCTGCTCGCCGCCGACGGCGCCCTGCCCGCCGCCGCCCGGCCGCTGGCCCGGGGCGAGTCGGACGCGCTGCGCGGCCTGACCGACGCGATGAGGCGTTACCGCGGCCTGGCGATCGACCCGTACTGGGCCCGGATCCAGGCGGCGGTGACGGCCGACCGGGCCCTGCGCGCCCGGGCCCTGCTCGACGGCGGGGTGGAGGGGCTCATGGCCGGCCTGCGGCCCGCCATGCGGTGGGACTCCGGGGTGCTGGAGATCCGCGACTACCCGCACAGCCGGGAGCTGCACCTGGGCGGGCGCGGGCTGCTGCTGGTGCCGTCGTTCTTCTGCGCGCCCAACCCCGTGGCCCTGCTCGACCCGGAGCTGCCCCCGGTCCTGGTCTACCCGGTGGACCGGCTCGGCGGCCTGCTGCCGTCCCCGGGCGAGCGCAGCGACGCCGACGCGCCGGATCCCGGGCGGGCGGCGCTGGCCGCGCTGGTCGGCCGCACCCGGGCCGCCGTGCTGGCGAGCAGCGACGACGGCTGCACCACCGGCGAGGTGGCCCGCCGGTTGAACATCTCGGCCGCCGCCGCGAGCCAGCACACCACCGTGCTGCGCAACGCCGGCCTGCTGGTCAGCCAGCGCGACCGCAACACCGTCCTGCACACCCTGACCCCGTTGGGGCGGGCGATGCTCAACCCCTGAGCGCCGCCGTCACAGCGCCAGGGCGGCGCTCGCGGCGGTGCCGGGGGGCGGGGGAAGCAGCACGGAGGCGACGCCCTCGGCCGCCAGGGCGGTCCGGAGGCGTTGCAGGTCGGCACCGAAGCGGACCAGGTCGGCCGGGCCGGCCGGGGTGGCCGGTGCGCCGAGCAGCAGCGTCGTCGCCCGCGCCGGCCAGCCCGGCACCCGGGCCATCAGCCCGGCGCGCGCCTCCTCGTCGCAGACCAGGGTGAACAGCGTGCCGGGAGCGACCACGTCCGCGACGGTGCCGATCGCTCGGCGTACGGCCTCCGGGGCGGGTGGGCTCGGGTTGGGGCCGTCCGGCAGGGTGGCGGCGGCGGCCAGCCCGGCGGCCTTCGCCTCGGCGGTGCCCAGCGAGAAGAGGTCCATGGTGGCGTCGCGGACCAGCGCCGCCGCGCCGACGCCGTCGTCCGGTCGGGGCGCGGTGAGGTAGCCGCGCACCACCGCGACCGGCACTTGGTCGCACTTGCCCTTGATCAGCTCACCGGCGCCGGCCAGCTCGTCCACGACCGCCATCTCGGTGAGCTGGAGCTCGTTGCCGTACGGGTCGATCTCGCCCCGGTGGTCGCGGATCGCGTCCATGCCGGCGACGCCGAGCGCCACGTCGGTGAGCCCGTTGCGCCAGGGCCGGCCCATCGTGTCGCTGACGATCACCGCGACGTCCACGCCGTGGCGTTCGCGCAGGGCGGCCCGCAGCGCCCGGGCGGAGGCGTCCGGGTCCTCGGGGAGCAGCACGAGCCGGGTCTTGTCGACGTTCGAGGCGTCGATGCCCGCCGAGGCCATCACGAAGCCGTGGTGGGTCTGCACGATCCGGGTCGCGCCGCGGCTCGCCACCACCCGCGCGGTCTCGGCGGCCAGCACCTCGTCGCGCGCGGCGAGGCGTTCCGGCCCGTCGGCCGGGACGTCGACCAGCCGACCCTCCGCCTTCGAGACGATCTTGCTGGTCACCACCAGCACGTCGCCGTCGCGCAGCCAGGGCGCGGCGCCGGCGATCAGGGCCGCCAGGTCGTCGCCCTCGGACACGTGGCCGATGCCCGGCACCGGCAGGATCTCCAGTCTCATGTCAGCTCCAGCGCGGCGCGGACCATGGCCGCCGTCGCCGCCTCGTCGGTCATCCGCAGCGGCGCCGCCCGTACCGTCACGCCCGGCACCACGGCGTCGGCGTCCTCCTCGGCGACCAGCCAGCCGTCGAGGAGCCCGCCGGCCGACCGGCCGCCGTACATCCGGCCCACCCCGGCCGCACTGCACTCCACCCCCAGCACGTCCAGGCAGCGGTCCGCCATGCCGCGAACCGGGGCGCCGCCGATGATCGGGGCCACGCCGACCACGGGGGCGGGACCGCCGGCGACCGCCTCGCGCAGCCCCGGCACGGCCAGGATCGGGGCGATGCTCACCACCGGGTTGCTCGGCGCGACGAGCACCACGTCGGCCCCGGCGATCGCCGCCAGCACGCCGGGGGCCGGCCGGGCGGTGTCCGCGCCGACGAAGACGAAGCGGTGGGTGGGGATGTCGCCGCGGTGGCGTACCCACCACTCCTGGAAGTGGATCGCCCGCTGCGCGCCGTCGGTGCCGGGGCCGTCCGCGACCGCCGGCCCGCTCACCACCACGTGGGTCTCCAGCCGGTCGTCGGTCGCCGGCAGCAGGCGTACGCCGGGCTGCCAGCGGGCGGCGAGCGCCTCGGTGACCGCGTGCAGGGGGTAGCCGGCGTTGACCATCGTGGTCCGTACGAGGTGGGTCGCGATGTCCTTGTCGCCGAGCCCGAACCAGGTCGGCTCGGCGCCGTACGCGGCCAGTTCCTGCTTGACCACCCAGCTTTCGCCGGTGCGCCCCCAGCCACGTTCGGGATCGGCTCCGCCACCCAGCGTGTACATCACGCTGTCCAGGTCGGGGCAGACCTTGAGCCCGTGCAGGAGCAGATCGTCACCGACGTTGACCACGGCGGTCACCTCGGCGCCGACCTCGCGGGCGTACGCCCGGACGCCGACCAGGAAGCGAGCGCCCCCGATGCCGCCCGTCAGAACCACGATGCGCATGTCGACCATCCTCGCGCACGGGCCGCCTCCGGTCCGCCGGTGGGCGGGGAGACTAGGCTCACGTCGGCAACCGTCCGCATTCGCCCCGAGGGGGAACCCGTGACCAGCCCCGCCGAGCCCGCGTCCCACGACGCGACGCAGGCCAGCCAGCTGACCAAGCCGCTGCGTGAACTCGCCGCGTTCGCGCTGCTCGGCGCGAACGCCGTGTTCCTCTTCGTCGGCCTGATCAGGCTGGTGACTCCGGCCGAGTACACCACGATCGGGGGGCGGGCGGGCAGCGCCTTCTTCGCGTTCGTCGGAATCGAGGCGGTGTTCCTGCCGCTGCTGGCCGTCCTGCTCGCCACGCACGTGCGCCCCCCGGCGCCGAAGGCGAAGCTGATCACCCAGGTCGCCCTGGGCGAGTACGCGGTCAGCCTGCTGTTCGGCGGGCTGACCTTCCTCTTCTGGACCGTCGACCGGCTGGCCGAGGGCGAGTTCCTGGACGCCTTCCTCGGCCTGCTCAGCCGGGTGGCCTGGCTGGCGTTGTTCGCGGTCGCCGCGTACGTCGTGTTCAAGATCTGGCGCACCCTCTACCACGTGCCGAAGCCGAAGCCGCAGCCCGGCATGTACGGCCAGCCGCAGCCGGGTTGGCCCCAGCAGCCGGGCGGCTACCCCGCGCCGGGCCAGCAGGTTCCCGGCCAGCAGGGCGGCTGGCAGGCGCCCACCCAGGGTCAGCAGGCCCCGGGCCAGGGGGGCGGCTGGCAGGCGCCGGGCCCCTACGGCGCCCCGTACGGCCAGCAGGCCGCGCCGTTCCCCGGCGGCCCGCAGGCGGGTTCCCCGTTCAGCCCGGCACCGCAGTCCGCGCCCCCGGCCCCGGCCCCGCAGTCGGCACCGCCGGCCCCGGAGTCCGCGCCGCCGGCCCCGCAGTCCGCGCCCCCGGCGGGCGCCGCGCCGCAGTTCGGCCAGCCGCAGTCCGCGCCGCCGTTCGGCCAGCCGGCGTCGGCCGACCCCACCCAGGCGATCCCGCGTCAGCCGGTGGAGCCCACGGGCCCCACCCAGGCGATCCCGGGCCCCGCCGCCGACGAGACCGACCGCACGCAGCGGATCAACTTCGGCGACACCCCGGACACCCCGCGCTGACCGCGCACCGGTCCCCGCGCTGACCGCGCACCGGTCCCCGCGCTGACCGCGCGTCGATCCACCGAGCGCCCCGCACCCCGTGCGGGGCGCTCGCCTTGTCCCGCCCACCCGGCCGTCGTCGCGGTAGGCGGCGGGCCCGGTCGACGGGGAACAACACCTCTTGAACACGCGACCGCACGGGTGGACGGGGGTGGCCGGGTGGGTGCGGTTGTGCACGGCGTGGACCGGGCGGGTGGGCGCGGCCGGCTGAGCGCCTAGGCTGGGCGGATGGTTGATCGCACCGTGCCCGGCCCCAGCGACGCGAGCGTGCGGCGGGCACTGCACCGGGCCGCGACGGGACGGGCACTCGACGTCGACGAGGCCGGCGCGCTGCTGGCCGCCCGGGGCGACGCGCTGGACGGGCTGCTCGACGTGGCGGGTGCCGTCCGCGACGCCGGGCTGCGCGAGGCGGGGCGGCCGGGCGTGGTCACGTACTCGAAGAAGGTCTTCATCCCGCTGACCCGGCTGTGCCGGGACCGGTGCCACTACTGCACCTTCGCCACGGTGCCGCACCGGCTGCCGGCGGCCTTCCTCGACCGGGACGAGGTCCTCGCCATCGCCCGGGCGGGGGCGGCCCAGGGCTGCAAGGAGGCGCTGTTCACCCTCGGCGACCGGCCGGAGGAACGCTGGCCGGCGGCCCGGCGGTGGCTGGACGAGCGCGGCTACGACTCCACCCTGGACTACCTGCGCGCCTGCGCGGTGGCGGTGCTGGAGGAGACCGGGCTGCTGCCGCACCTCAACCCGGGCGTGCTCTCCTGGTCGGAGTTGCAGCGGCTCAAGCCGGTCGCGCCCAGCATGGGGATGATGCTGGAGACCACGGCGACGCGGCTCTGGTCGGAGCCGGGCGGCCCGCACTTCGGCTCCCCGGACAAGGAGCCGGCGGTCCGGCTGCGGGTGCTCGACGACGCGGGCCGGGTCGGCGTGCCGTTCACCACCGGCATCCTGATCGGCATCGGCGAGACCCCCGCCGAGCGGGTCGACGCGATCTTCGCGATCCGCCGCGCGCACCGCGAGTACGGCCACCTCCAGGAGGTGATCGTGCAGAACTTCCGCGCGAAGCCGGACACGGCGATGCGCGGGATGCCCGACGCCGAGCTGCACGACCTGGCCGCCACGGTGGCGGTGGCCCGGGTGCTGCTCGGGCCGAAGGCCCGGATCCAGGCCCCGCCGAACCTCATCGCCGGCGAGTACGACCTGTTGCTGCGCGCCGGCATCGACGACTGGGGCGGCGTCTCCCCGCTGACCCCGGACCACGTCAACCCCGAGCGCCCCTGGCCGCAGATCGACGAGTTGGCCCGGCACACGGAGAAGTCCGGCTTCACCCTGCGGGAGCGGCTGACGATCTACCCCGAGTACGTGCGGGCCGGCGACCCGTGGCTGGACCCGCGCCTGCTGCCGCACGTCGGCGCGCTGGCCGATCCGGCCACGGGACTGGCCGTCGAGGAGGCCCGCCCGGTGGGCCGCCCCTGGCAGGAGCCGGACGAGGCGTACGGCGGCCGGACCGACCTGCACGCCACCATCGACACCGTCGGGCGCACCGGCGACCGGCGCGGCGACTTCGACCACGTCTACGGCGACTGGTCGGAGGTGGCCGACAAGGTGACCGCCGGCGGCGGCGCGGGCACGGACGCCGACCTGCGGGCCGGGCTGCGGCTGGCGGCCGACGACCCGGCGGCGCTGCTCGACGCGCGGCACGAGGCGGCGGCGCTGGCGCTGTTCGCCGCCGACGGGCCGGCGCTGGACGAGTTGTGCCGCCTCGCCGACGACGTCCGCCGGGCGGCGGTCGGCGACGACGTGACGTACGTCGTCAACCGCAACATCAACTTCAGTAACGTCTGCTATGTCGGCTGCCGGTTCTGCGCGTTCGCCCAGCGGGAGCGCGACGCCGACGCGTACCGGCTCTCGGTGGAGCAGGTCGCCGACCGGGCCGAGGAGGCGTGGGCGGCCGGGGCCAGCGAGGTCTGCCTCCAGGGCGGGATCGACCCGAACCTGCCGGTGACCGTCTACGCCGACCTGGTCCGGGGCATCAAGGCGCGGGTGCCGGGGATGCACGTGCACGCGTTCTCTCCGATGGAGATCGTCACCGCCGCCGCGAAGGCCGGGGTGTCCGTGCGGGAGTGGCTGACCGGGCTGCGCGAGGCCGGGCTGGACACCATCCCGGGCACCGCCGCCGAGATCCTCGACGACGACGTGCGCTGGGTGCTCACGAAGGGCAAGCTGCCGGCCGCCGCCTGGGTCGACGTGGTCGCCACGGCCCACGAGCTGGGCATCCGCTCCAGCTCCACAATGATGTACGGCCACGTGGACCATCCGGGGCAGTGGCTCGGGCACTTCCGGGTGCTGGCCGGGGTGCAGGACCGCACCGGCGGGTTCACCGAGTTCGTGGCGCTGCCGTTCGTGCACACCAACGCGCCGATCTACCTGGCCGGCATCGCCCGTCCGGGGCCGACGTGGCGGGAGAACCGGGTCGTGCACGCGATGGCCCGCCTGCTGCTGCACGGCCGGATCGACAACATCCAGTGCTCGTGGGTGAAGCTCGGCGACGAGGGCACGGCGGCGATGCTGCGGGGCGGCTGCAACGACCTGGGCGGCACACTGATGGAGGAGACGATCTCCCGGATGGCCGGTTCCGGCAACGGCTCGGCGCGTACGGAGGAGCAGTTGATCTCCATCGCGTCGGCCGCCGGACGACCGGCCCGCAGGCGCACGACCGCGTACGGCAGCCCGCAACCGCCCGGCGCGCCTATCATCGATGGATGAGTTCCGTCACCGACTCGCCCTGGTGGGCGATCGACACCTCGACACCACGGCCCATGCGCCGGTGAGCCGCGCGATCGCCGGCCTGCGGGCGGGTGAGGGCGCGGCCTGGTTCCCGGCGGAGCGTCCTCTGTCAACCTGAACTCGCCGACGGCGCCGTCCCCCACGCGATCATCAGGTCCTGGGCCGCTGCTGCCCGGAACCGCGCCGAGGCGCGGGCGTCGCGGCACTGAACCAGGCCGGGTCCGGCCGCGACCCGGCTCGGATCTGCGGCCTGTCGCGTCGGGCCTGACGCCGGTCGGGGCGGCCGGGCGGGAATCGACGCGTGTGCAGAGTCTCCACACCGGATGCCGGCCCGGGTCGGCCGGGTCGGGCCGCCCCGGGCGCCGTCCCGCGTACCGCCTGATGGGACGGTGGAGCGGCGCGCGGCGGGTTTTGTCCGTACCGGAGCGGTGGCGTGGTTCGCGCCGGTGAACGGCGTTGCGGCGCCGTCGCACGAGCCGGGGCCGCCGCCGCTTCGCCACCCGCAATCCACATCGTGGACAGAGATCCGTCGCTGTCTCCGGCTCGACGGGCGGTGCGCGCCGACTCGCGTTACCCTGTGGCCCACCAAGATCAACGGGTTCGGTGGGTGTGGGCCGGGGGTCGTCCGGCGGCCTTCCCCGGCCGGCCGGCCGGGGAGCGCCACGGCAGAAAACTCGGGCAACTCGCCGGGGAGGGCGTTACTCGGCCGGGGTCTGAATCGATAGGGCAGGTTGCGAGGGCCGGGTGGTCGCAGGACCGTCCGGAGTGTTGTCGGGAGGGCGACTCCATTATCAAGTCCGGCTTGACGGCGCACGTATTACACGCGTGTAATTTGAATGGGGTTGTTCGCACGGAAAGCAGCAAATCGGGACCGTACGGACAAGCACGCCTTCCGCGTGGGGGGTTGCAGCGGCGGTGACGCCGGTGCGCGACAAGGAGGCATCTGATGGACGGCCAGCTTGAGGTGGCCGACCTGCTCGGAAACGCGCCGGAGTGGCAGGAGCAGGCGCTCTGCTCCCAGACCGACCCGGAGGCGTTCTTTCCCGAGAAGGGCGGCTCGACCCGCGAGGCGAAGCGGATCTGCTCGCGCTGCGAGGTGAAGACGGAGTGCCTCGAATACGCTCTCGGCCACGACGAGCGGTTCGGAATCTGGGGTGGGCTCTCGGAGCGGGAACGGCGCAAGCTCAAGCGGCGGGCCGCCTGAGCGGTCCCGGGCCGGGGCGGTGGGGGCCGCCCGGCTCAGGCCAACTCGTCGGGGTCCACCCCGAGCAGGTTGGCCACCTGTTCGATGATCACATCGTGCACGAGATCCGCGAGGTCCTCGCGGTCCATCGCACGGAACTCCAGCGGCCGGCGGTAGAGCACGATCCGCGGCGGCACCTCCTGCCGGCCCGGCCGGCCGGGCAGCAGCCGGGCGAGCGGCACCTCGCCGTCCTCCAGCACGTCGGAGTCGTAGACGTTGAGGTCCGGCGGGACGTCCTCCACCGCGAACTCGACCCCGGCCAACTCCTTGGCGAACCGCCGTTCGAGGGCCTCCACCGTGTCCAGCACCAGGTCGTCGAAGACCTCCGCCTTCGTACGCGCCAACGGCACCGTCGCCGGAACCAGCCGCCCGCGCAGCCCGCGCCCGTGCCTGTCGCGGTGCGCGCGCCGGCCGGGGCCGGGGCGGCGGTGTTCCGGGCTCGTCATGAGGGAAAGGTTAGCGCCCGTACCGACCTGGCCTGCGGCAGCGCCACCGATCCGGCGCGGCGCGGCCACGCCGACCGAACTGTGATCTCCGCGACGGGCGTGTCGCAACGCGAAGAAGTGCGCCGGACCCGGTAATGGGGATACCCTGCCGCCGTGAGGTCCCCACGGCGCTGCTCCCGTAACGCCTGCCCCCGGCAAGCGGTCGCCACGTTGACCTATGTCTACAACGAGTCGACAGCGGTGGTCGGCCCGTTGGCGGCGTTCGCCGAGCCGCACACGTACGACCTCTGCGAGCCGCATGCCCGGAGCCTGACGGCGCCGCGCGGCTGGGACGTGGTCCGGCACGAGGGCGAGTTCGAGCCGCCGCCGCCCACCACCGACGACCTGGTGGCCCTCGCCGAGGCGGTCCGCGAGGCCGCCCGCCCGGTGGCCCCCCGCCCGCCGGACGGCGACGCGAAGCTGAACCAGGCCCCCCAGCCGGGCCGCCGGGGCCACCTGCGCGTCATCCCGCCCCACCACTGACCCCCTGCGCCCCGCCCGCCGTCGACCTGCGAGGTCGGCGGCGCTGCCGGGCGGCCCCGGTCCGGCGCGCGGAAGCCGGCGGTGCTGTCACCGCCCCGGGCGCGTCGGCGGCGGTGCTCCGGAGCCGCGCCGCCTCCCGCAAGCCGGGCGGGCGGGGAGGCGGGACATCCTCGGGCCCTTTCGGCGCACCTGAGATGCCCGAACAGGTCCGGCCCCGACACGCCGACAAACGGCAGACGCGAGCACGAAGCGTGGCTATCGTCCGCCGCAGCGTGAGCGCGGACGAAGGAGGCCGACGGTGAACGAGGTGCTGCGGGTGTCGATGGCCGAACGGGGGGAGACCGCCGAGTCGCTGGCGGAGAAGGTCGGCGTCGACCCGAAGACGGCGGGCCGCTGGCTCAGCGGCGGTCGCATCCCGCACTGCCGGACCCGGCTCGCGGTCGCCGAGGTGCTCGGTCGGGACGCCGCCGAGCTGTGGCCCGAGCCGTACCGCCGACGCGACCTGCCGTGGTTCCGCCCCTGGGCCGAGCTGGAACAGGACGCCGTCGCCATCCGGTCGTACCAGCCGCTGCTCGTGCCGGGCCTGCTCCAGACCGAGGGTACGCCCGCGCGGTGCTGGCCACCGGCGGCCTGCTCCCGGCGGCCGAGGTCGACGAGATCGTGCGCGGCCGGCTGGCCCGGCAGGCGATCCTGGCGCGGGAGGCCCCGCCGCAGCTCGTCGCCGTGATCGACGAGGCGGTGCTGCGCCGGCTGGTCGGTGACCGGGCGGTGATGGCCGGGCAGTTGTCCCACCTGGTTGCCGTCACCGCGCAGGAGCACGTGCAGGTCCGGGTGATCCCCGCCGAGACGCCGTGGCACACCGGGCTCGCCGGGCCGTTCGTCCTGGTCCGGCTGCCCGACGGCGCCGAGACGGCCTATGTGGACAACCAGCTTCGCGGTCAGGTGGTGACCGAGAGTGTCGACATTGCTATCCTGGGCGCGAGATGGGAGAGCGTCGCCGGCGAGGCGCTGCCGCGACGCCGGTCGATCGAGCTGATCAGGGAAGTGGCGACGACATGGACATGACCGACGCCCGCTGGCGCACCGCGACCCGCAGCAGCAACAACGGCGGCGACTGCGTCGAGGTGGCCGACAACCTGCCCGGCCGGGTGCTCGTCCGGGACAGCAAGGACCGCGTCGGTGGCACGCTCGCCTTCGGCCCGGACGCCTGGCGGGCGTTCGTCGGGTCGGTCGGTCGACCCGGGAGCGCCGGCTGAGGCCGTACCCAGGGGTGTGGGTCTGATTGCACCGCTCCGGCGGCGGGTTTCCCTGGCTTGTCGGGATGAACTGCTCATGTCAGGATCAGGCGTTCTCCATACCTGATCTTCCGTCGGCGTGCCCACCCCCGCCCGCCCGCCGACGATGAGCCCGAAGGAGTCGTCCCCATGCGGGCTCCCCTACGGCCCCTCACCCGGCGCGGGCTGCTCACCGGCGCCCTCGGCTCGGCCACCCTGCTCGCCGCCGGTGGCGCGCTGGCCGGCTGCGGCACGCCTGCCGCCACCCGCCCGGCGGGCGACTGCGTCAGCGAGGACCTGTCCGGCACCGAGAAGACGCTGACGTTCTCCAACTGGCCGCAGTACCTGGACGTGGCCGAATCCGACTCCGCCAAGCGGCCGACGCTCGACGCGTTCGTCGCCAGGAGCGGCATCCGGGTCACCTACACCGAGGACATCAACGACAACAACGAGTTCTTCGGCAAGGTCCAGCACCAGCTCCGGCAGTGCCAGTCGACGGGACGGGACATCATGGTCCTCTCCGACTGGATGTCGGCCCGGTTGATCCGGCTCGGCTGGGTCCAGCAACTGGACGCCGCCAAGCTGCCCCACGTCGAGGCCAACCTGCTGCCCGCGCTGCGCCGGCGCTCCTTCGATCCGGCGAACGAACTCGCCATCCCGTGGCAGTCCGGCCTGGCCGGCCTCGCCTACAACGGCCGGGTGACCAGGGAGATCCGGACCGTCGACGAGCTGCTGACCCGCCCCGACCTCAGGGGCCGGGTGACCGCCCTGGCCGAACTGCGGGACACGATGGGCCTGCTGCTCCAGTCCAACGGCCATGACCCGGCGAACTTCACGGCCGCCCAGTTCGACGACGCCCTCGCCAAGCTGAGGAAGGCCGTCGACTCCGGTCAGATCCGCAGGTTCACCGGCAACGACTACGCACCCGAGCTAGCCAGGGGCGACATCGCCGCGTGCATCGGCTGGTCCGGTGACGCCATCCAGCTCGACTTCTCCGACGACAAGATCAAATTTGTGGTGCCCGAATCCGGGGCCATGATCTGGTCGGACAACGTGGTGGTGCCGAACGCGGCGACCCACAAGGGCAACGCCGAGCAGCTCGTCAACTACTACTACGAGCCGGCGGTCGCCGCCCGGCTCGCCGCCTACGTCAACTACATCTGCCCCGTACAGGGCGCCAGAGCCGAGATGGAGAAGATCGACCCGGCGCTGGCCGCCCACCCGCTGATCTTTCCCGACGACGCCCTGCTCGCCAGGACCACTGTCTTCATGACGCTCGACGAGAAGCAGGAACGCGAGTACGAAGGCAAGTTCCAGCAGGTCATCGGGGCGTGAACGGAGTGCGCGGGACGACCGCGGTACGCGCGGAACCAGCCGGCGACCTGCGGCTGGTCGCCCTCAGCAAGCGCTTCGGCAGCGTCACCGCGGTGCACGAGATCAGCCTGACCGTCCCGCAGGGATCCTTCTTCGCCCTGCTCGGGGCGTCCGGCTGCGGCAAGACCACCACACTGCGCATGATCGCCGGCCTCGAGGAGCCGACCGGCGGGCGGGTGCTGCTCGGCGACCGGGACGTCACCCGGCTGCGCCCGCACCAGCGGCCGGTCAACACCGTCTTCCAGAGCTACGCGCTCTTCCCGCACCTGGACGTCTTCGAGAACGTGGCGTTCGGCCTGCGCCGGCGCGGCATCCGCTCCGTCGCCGACGAGGTCGCGGGAATGCTCGCGCTGGTGCAGCTCGACGGCTACGGCCGCCGCCGACCCGCCCAGCTCTCCGGCGGGCAACAGCAGCGGGTCGCCCTCGCCCGTGCCCTGGTCAACCGCCCGCAGGTGCTGCTGCTCGACGAACCGCTCGGCGCGCTGGACCTGACGCTGCGCCGCCGGATGCAGGTCGAACTCAAACGCATCCAGACCGAGGTCGGCATCACCTTCGTGCACGTCACCCACGACCAGGAGGAGGCCATGACGATGGCCGACACCGTCGCGGTGCTGAACGCCGGCCGCATCGAGCAACTCGGCGCACCCGCCGACCTCTACGAGTATCCGGCGACGGCGTTCGTGGCGAACTTCCTCGGCCAGTCCAACCTGCTCGCCGCCGAAGCCCACGGCACGGGCGGCAACGAGGTGGCGGTGACCGCGTACGGCCGTCGTTTCTCGGTGCCCGCCGGCCGGTCCCGGGCCGAGCGGGGGCCCGTCCACCTGGGCGTACGCCCCGAGAAGCTGCACCTGGTCGACTCCGTCGACCAGGTGCCCGCCGGGTGCCAGCACGTCACGGCGAGCGTCACCGACACCTCCTACGTGGGGGTGAGCACCCAGTACCTGCTGCGCACCGACTGGGGCGGCGAACTGTCGGCCTTCGTGGCCAACAACGGCGCGAGCGGGCCACTGCCGGTGGGCGCGTCGGCGGTGGCGTACTGGGAGCCGCGACACGCCTTCCTGCTGCCCCGCGAACCCGCCGAAGCGGACCGCACCACACCGGTACGCGCCGAGCCGCCGCGCGCGACGTCGTGAATGGGCGGCACCGGCTCCTGCCGTACCTGCTGCTGCTGCCCGCGGTGGCCTGGCTGCTCCTCTTCTTCGCGGTGCCGCTGCTCCAACTCGCCGCCGTCAGCCTCTACGACCCCGCCGGCTCGCTCGCCACCGGATACACGATGAGCTGGGCGTTCGGCAACTACCCCGACGCGCTCGCCGCGTACTGGCCGCAGTTCGTGCGGTCCTTCGGCTACGCGGGCACCGCGCTGGTGCTGGCGCTGCTGGCCGGCTACCCGCTGGCGTACGTCATCGCCCGCAAGGCCGGCCGGTGGAAGAACCTGCTGCTGGTCTGCGTGGTCGCGCCGATGTTCACCAGCTTCCTGGTGCGCACGCTGGCCTGGAAGACGATCCTGTCGGACACCGGCTGGCTGGTCGGGCTGCTGCGCGACGTGCACCTGCTCGCCCCCGACGGCCGGCTGCTGGCCACCCCCGTCGCGGTGGTGCTCGGCCTCACGTACCACTTCCTGCCCTTCCTGGTGCTGCCCCTGTACGCGAGCCTGGAGCGGCTGGACCCCCGGCTGCTGGAAGCGGCCGGTGACCTCTACGCCAGCCCGCTGCGGGCGTTCCGGCGGGTCACGCTGCCCCTGTCGACGCCCGGCCTGGTCGCCGGCACGCTGCTGTTCTTCATCCCCGCCAGCGGCGACTACATCAACGCCGAACTGCTCGGCACCCCCAACGAATACATGATCGGCAACGTCATCGACTCGGCGTTCCTGGTCCGGCTGGACTACCCGCAGGGTGCGGCACTGTCGTTCCTGCTGATGGCGGCGATCCTCGCGGTGGTCTTCGGCTACCTGCGCCGAAGCGGCAGTGCGGAGGTGCTCCGGTGAGCGCGCGCGGGACGGCGGGGCACGACCTCGCGGTCCCGGTCGCGGGGCCGTCGTGACCGCACGGATCGCGCGCTGGCTGGCCGACCGCTGGGTGACGGGTGTGGCGCTGCTGGTGCTCGGCTACCTCCTCCTACCGGTCGGCGTGGTGGCCGCGCTGTCGTTCAACCGCCCCGCCAACCGCCTGTCGTACGACTTCGACGAGTTCACCCTCGACAACTGGCGCAACCCGTGCGCCACCTCGGACATGTGCGACGCGGTGGTGCGCAGCGTCCAGATCGGCTTCATCGCCACCGTGGTCGCCACGGTGATCGGCACCCTGATGGCGTTCGCGCTGGCACGGCACCGCTTCCGTGGCCGGGCCGGAGCCCAGGTGCTGATCTTCCTGCCGATCGCCACCCCCGAACTGGTGCTGGGCACCTCGCTGCTCGCCCTCTTCGTCTCCGCCGGGGTGCCGCAGGGCTTCTGGACCATCGTCGTCGCGCACGTGATGTTCTGCGTGTCGTTCGTGGTGGTGACCGTCAGGGCGCGGCTGGCCGGGATGGACCCCCGGCTGGAGGAGGCGGCGATGGACCTCTACGCGAGCGAGTGGCAGACCTTCCGGCGGATCACCCTGCCGCTGGCGATGCCCGGCATCGTGGCCGCCGCGCTGCTCGCGTTCTCGCTGTCCTTCGACGACTTCATCGTCACGAACTTCAACGCCGGCACCACCGTCACGTTCCCCATGTATGTCTGGGGCGCCGCCCAGCGGGGCATTCCGCCGCAGGTCAACGTCATCGGCACCGCGATGTTCGCGGCGGCGCTGCTGCTGGTGCTGGCCGGCACCCTACGGGCCCGCCGGGAAGCCCGCCGGCCGCAGTGACCGTCCGACATGGCCCACGGTGCTCACCAGGTGCCGTCGTCGTGGACGCGGGCGGGGGCCCGGCCGAGTAGCAGGGTGGTCAGCGCGGCGTCGATGTCCTCGCCGAGAAACCACTCACCGGCCTGGTCCAACGCGAAGACCCGACCCCGCTCGTCGACGGCGAGGATGCTCTCCTGCCGTTCGGTGCCGATGGGAAAGAGCCGTACGCCGAGCACCGCGGCGAAGTCGGCCAGCGTGTCCGCGGTGTGTGCGACCTGCCGGGGGCGGATGTCGAAGCGGGAAATCCACACCTGTTCGCCCGGGCCGCGCCTAGCGCCCACCAGGCTCGGATAGGCGGTGAGAGTCGACAGGACCGCCGGAAAGTCCGCATGGGCGGACATCGCACCCTTGACGGCGCTGACGTCCCTGATGGCCGAGAGGGCCACGATCTCGTTGCCGAAGTGGATCCGCCAGCCAGCCGCGACGAGGGCCTGGGCGACGTCCGGCGGAAACCGTCCCGGGGCGGGGTCAGGCTGGGGGTCCGGGTACCACGGGATCGTGAAGGCCCGGTCGGACCAGGGCAGGACATTGAACTCCACGAGGATGTCGACACACGAGTCGCAGGGCCGGTCGGAGAGCCCGGCATTCGGATCGCCCGGCTCACGCACCCGGTAGGCCTCGAATCGGCAGGTCTGCAGGATGTCCTTCGCGTCGGCCATGCCGAGCGGTGCGATCCCCTCGACGGCGCGGCGGTGGTCGTAGTGGTGCAGGACGTCGGAGACGACGATGAGTTCGGCGTGTCTGTCGCCACCGCGTACGAGGTGTCCGGGCGGCAGTTCGTCGAGGAAGGTGCGCACGAGGGGGTGGTGGTGCAGTGCGATGTCGCCCTTGGCCCCGTGTGCGCGAAACAGCCGTCCGTCGACGGTGAGGTGTGCCGCCGTGTCGGGGGTCGGCAGCCGGTGCAGTTCGCGGAGGAGCTGGCCCGCCGGGTCGACGGTGCGAGGGACGGGTGGGCCCGGGGGCCGGCTGCGACGGTACATCTGTGTCACGACGTCGACGGGCACGCGCGGCCAGGTGGTGACCTCCCCGCTGAGTTTGTCGACGACTGTGGTCGGCAGGTCGCCGGGGACCGTGCTGGCCTCGACGGGGACGGCAGAGGTGATGACGTAGCCGAGGTCGAACTCGTCGACCGTCGGGCGGCATTCGTGTCCCAGGCGCTGTGACTCGCGGCGGGCCCAGACGGTGGCGAGTTGTTCGGCCTGTTGGCGATCGATCACGGTGTGAAAGTACCGGACCCCGCGAATCGATGGCAGCCGGTATGGTTCGCCCTACCGACGGTGACCGGGGGAGGGTGACGTTGGCCGGAAGTGTGGACCGCGACGCGAATCAGGCGCTGCGGGCGCGGTTCGACGAGGTGTACGGGGACTATCAGCGGCTGAGGTCCGGTCTGGACGAGCTGCGCGGCCGGCTCGTCGAGCTGCGGGTGGTCGAGCGATCCGACGACGGCCAGGTGACGGTCACGGCCGGCGCGCGGGGCGAGGTGACCTCGGTGGAGTTGCATCCCTCCGTCTTCGGTGACCGGGACGCGAGAGCGTTGGGCCGGAAGATCACCGCTACGGTCCACCGGGCCGCCGCGGCGGCGGTCGCCGCCACCCAGGAACTCGTGGCCGGCTACCTGCCCGCCGGCTCCGGTACGGCTGATTTCCTGCGCACGGGCGACTTCGACTCCTTGTTGGGTCGGGCCGACGCCGTCCTGCGCCGGAGCGAGTGATGGACGGTCAGCTCTTTCTGGACCCGCAGCGCGCCCGGCGCGGGGGCACCGACCTCTCGCTGTCCGGCGAGGCGATCACGGCCCGCCGCCGCGAGGTGGGCGGCGCGATCGCGGCGGCGAGCGCGCCGTCACCCTGGGGCAAGGACGACATCGGGGCCGCCTTCGAGCAGAAGTACCGCGGTTTCGAGGAGCTGGTCCTGCGTGCGTGGGAGGGCGTGGGCCGGCACCTGGAGGGCCTCGGCGCCGACGTGGTCCGTTCGGTGGACGCGAACGTGCGCGCGGACGCCGCGAGTGCGGGCCGGCTCGGCCGTGTCGACGACCGGCATCAGCAGCGCTGATCCGCTGAGGAGCCCCGGATGAGTCTGTTGCCGAGTCCCATCCCGCATCCGCTCGACTACTCGCCCTGGCAGCTACCGGGCTGGGTTTACGAGGCTCTCGACTGGGTCGTCGGCGTGGAGTGGCCGGAGGGAAACGAACGCGCGGTCTGGGAACTCGCCGACCAGTGGTACGCGGTGGCCACCGCGCTCGGCGGGCCGCAGGCCGACGCCGTGGCCGCCGCCGGAGAGGTGCGCGCCGGGTACGGCGGCGTGGGTGCGGTGGCTGCCGCCTTCGACACCGCCTGGCGGCGCGTGGCGGAGGGCGACGAGGCGCCGCTGCCCGTGCTGTTCGCCGTCAGCACCGAGCTGGGGCGGCTGGTGGAGGAGTGCGGCTGCGACATCGAGGGGGCCAAGCTCGAGGTCTGGATCGAGCTGGGCATCCTGGTGGTCGAGTTGCTGTCGCTGGCCGTCGCGACCGTACTCACCGCCGGCGCGGCCTCGCCCGCCGCCGGGGCGGCGATCACGGCCACCAGGCTGATCGTGCAGCAGATCTTCAAACGGTTGATTGCGCAGTTGGCCCGCAAGTCGCTCAAGCAGGGGCTCAAGGAGGCCGGCGAGCGGGCGGCCAAGGAGGTCACCAAGGGCGGCGTGCGGGGGTTCAGCCGCCGGGCGGCGCTCAGCGGCGCCGCCGAGGCCGCGGAGGAGAGCGGCATCAACCTCGCCACCCAGGCCTACCAGAACTCGACCGGCCGCCGTCATGGCCTGGACGTGACGGAGTTGGGTGCCACGGCACTCGGTGGCATGGCCGGCGGGATGGTGGCGCCGCTGGCCGGTCTCGGCAGGCACGCCACCGGCCGGGGCGCCCGCATGGGAGAACATCTCGGCCGCGAGATGGCCGGCGAGGTGATGGCCGACCAGGCCGCGAGCCTGGCCACCGGCCAGGGGCTGACCTCCGTGGAGGATGCGGCCCGCGCGGCGGCCTCCGGTGTCCGTGGCTCCGCCACCGCCCAGGCCGACGCGGCCTTGCAGGCACGGCTCAACGGCCAGATGAGCGCGCTGGCCGGAATGCCGATGCCGGCTAGGGAGGCTGGCGGACTTTCGACACCTCCCGGAATGCCGACGCCGGAGGGGCCTCCGGCCGCTGCGCCCGGCGCGGAAACCGGGCCTTCCGCCGCTGCGTCCGGCGAGGGCTCGGCGTCGACAGTTGCTGTGTCCGGCACAGGAGCGGAGCCCTCGACCGCCGAGCCCGGGGAACCGGCAGGGACCCTAGACAAAGGCCAACGAGTGACGATCGGCACCGAGACGGTGTCGGTGGACCAGCCATCGCAGCAAACCCGCACAGATTCGACCGGCTCTGCAGAGACGCCCGCGCCCCGGGGCGCTGACGCGACCACACCGACGGACGCCGGGGTAGTAGCGAGCGGCACCAGCGTCGCCACGTCCCCGACTCCGGACTCGACACCCAGTCCGACTCTCTCGTCGGTCACGGCGACAGCGCCCGCCCTCACGGGTGTCTCGACCGGTCTGGACGCCCAGCCGATCGCGGCCGGAAACGTCCCGGGTGGCGCCGGTCCCGTCAACGTCGCGAGCCCCGCCGGCCCGTCGAATGCGCCAGCAGCAGCCTCGGCGGCCGGATTCGGCACCGGAGCGGTCAGCACGACGGCCGCGCCACCCCTCGCCTCGTTGCCCGAGCCGCGAACGGTGGCCTCCGTCCCCGTTCCGGGTCACACCCCGCCTGCTGTCAGTCCCGATCCCGCCGCCGCACGAGGCGTCACCGGCACGACACCACCGCAGCCGGCGCCGCCGACGCCGCCGTCCTCGTCTGACGCCCCGGAGACCGGGAGGAACCAACGAGCCCACGCGGACACCTCGGCGGTGGCCGGTGGGGATGATTCGGCAGAGCCCCGGTTCAGGACGCCTGAGTGGTACGCGGCCAAGTGGGCCCTCGATCGTGATGCCTTCGAGAGACGCCGTTACCGCGGCTACTACGAGGCGCAGCGGGCATGGTTCGAGGACAAGCGCCGCTCTGATGAGGCTGTGCGACTCAGGGTCCGTGCGGACGAGCACCACCAGACGGCTCGTGACTTCGCCGCCCATGCCCTCTACCTGCACCAGAGCGGTCAGCCGCGTCAGGCTGACCGGTGGCAGTGGGCGGCAAACGACGAGATGCGGGCGTACGGGCATTGCCTGGACTACGCGGAAGCCGTACTTGCCGGTGGTGTCGCGCCATCGGTGGTGTCCGTCGCCGATCCCGCCGACTTCCGCCGGATCAACGACGATGTCGGCGACCTCTCGTACGGGGCGGTGGAGACCTCCGACCGGTCTGCGCTGACGGGCGACGACTATCCGCCCCCGATCGACCGGTCACGCAACTACGGGCTGCCCGGCGGCCTGCGCCCGCCGTTGGCGCTGCACCAGACCGACATCGAACGGCAGGTGCCCCGCGCGCCCGACGGGAGCGTCCAGCGAAACGCCGATCCACGGGTCGGCGGCTGGTTCGGATTGGTCAACGACGGCGGACCGCAGGCCGACCCGACCCGCGGCATCAACTGCATCGACTGCACCCTGTCGCTGTTCGACACCTGGATGCACGGGCGACCCCGGGTGGCCGCTCCGCGCACCTTCGACGCCTACCTGGCCGGCGACGTCACGCGTCCTGTCAACGGTGAGTTGAACGGCACGGGGCGGGTGGAGGACGTCACCGGGGGCCGCTTCCAGCGGCTCTGCCAGCCGACCGAGGACGTGCAGGGCGCCGAGCGGCGGTGGGCCATCGACACCGGATACCGCAACCTGCACCACCAACTGCGGCTCGGGGGGCACGGCAGTCTCGCCTTCGTCGTCAACACGTGGGAACAGGGCGGTTCCCACATCTGGGTCGCCCTCAACCAGAACGGCACGATCCTCTACGTAGACCCGCAGACGGGGGCCGTCTCGGACGCACCCCTGTACCGGCACGGGGGCACCCCGCACCCGTACAACGCCGTGGACACCGAGGTCCTGGTGCTCGATCCGGCAGGTAGGCCGATGCCACTGGGCGGGTTGCCGCGCGGGAACTTCAGCGCGCGACCAGACCTGCCGCAGTACCCGCCCGTCGAGACCGACCAGGGGCACGGCGACGAACCGCACCTCAACCGCCTGCACCTGCTCGACGGCCCGGGGCCGGCTCCAACTGGCGGACCGACGTCGGTAGGGTCCTCGCCACCGCCCGGCGCGGCGGGGCCGACTTCCGAACAGAGCGATACCCCCGCCGGGGACCTGCGGGCGGAGCGAGAACGCGCGCAGACTGAGCGGGCGGCGAACGGCATCCCCGTCGGCGCGATCCTGTCCGCCGAGCCTGACCTGGAACGGGTGTTCGCGGCCGGAGTGACCCCCGTCGAGGCGGCGGCCGGGCTCGATCCGCCGACACTCCGGCGACTCGTGCCGCAGCTCGAGGAGTCGGCCGCTGGCGACGTGGCGCGACTGTTCGCGGATCCACGCGTACAGCGGATGCTGAACGAGACGTGGCGGACGCCGCCCAAGGGCGAGCCGATGCTCGCTGAGACCCTCGTCCGGCAGTTGTCGCAGCAACCGGACCTGGCGCGGATGATCATCGCTACGTCCGAGTTGGCCGACTCGCTGACCGCGCGGCCCGTGACGCTGCACCATCTCGCCAGCGAGCAGCAGGCCATCGATGTCCTCGGCTCCGTCCTCGACGACATCGAAAGGCGTGGTCCAGCGGCGGCTGTCGTGGAGGTCTCGCCACCTGAGGGGTCTCTGAACAGCACACTGAGGGCGATCAGTGAATCGGTCAGCGTCAGAAGTGATAAGGTTTATCAGCCGGGTTTCGATTATTCCCGGAAGGATGACCAAGATTATCGGATGGCCTATCTTGATAATCTGCATCTGGAAGCATCGGTGGCGCAGTTGGAGTTAAACGAACTGGCGGGTCGGCTAGCAGATGGTCGCGGCACGGCGAGTTGGCGTAAGGAGCCCAAAGGCTATCAGCGGGTGCTCGACAAGATAAGCGAATACGAAAATGATGTGTCTTCGCTAAAGGACCTCGCCGGGGCTCGAATACAATTCGATCGTCTCGACGACCTGTATGGGTGTCTGGCGGCAATTGGTCATAATCCTGGCGTTGAAGTTCTCGCAAAGAAAGACCGCTTCCTCAGGCCGCAGTTGAGCGGCTACCGGGACGTGCTATTGAGTCTGCGAATGTCGAACGGTCATGTCGCGGAACTTCGCCTGCAGCTCATTGCCTTGGACGAGGTCGCGGAGTGGGAGCATGCGCTCTACGAGGTACGGAGGGATCTTGAGGCCATGGCGGAATCGCAAGGACGCTCCTTGACGCCAAGGGAGTTGGCGATCAGGGACGGCCTCGTCGTCAGAGGGCAAGAGGCGTTTCGGGTGGCCTTGGAGGGCTGTGCGGTGGGGGTGGATCGGTGACTTCTCGGGCTCCGGGGGCGCTTCCGGCATTCTTCAACTACTACGAGACGCCGGTCAAGCTTGTGGCCGACGAGGCGGGAAATATTGCTGGATGGCGCCTTTCGAAGGAAACTGGCGGCTGGAGGAGGGCTGACGATGTCGTCCGGAAGATTCTCTTTGTCGGCGGGGACGAAATCGAGGAATTGACCCGCGAAGAGTTCATTGGGCACACCGAGCAAGACCGGGCGCGGTACCTGCGGGGCACCGGGCCCATCTTCGCCCTGTACGAAACGGTTGACGCGATCGTGGAGCAGGCGGACAGGGAGCGGCGGCAGCTCACCCCGACCGAGGGGGCGTTGGTCGACGGGATCCGCAGAAAGACCTTCGTCCTCTTCGAGACGCAACTTCAGGAGGCGGGGGATCCTGCCGCCGATCCTTCGTTAGGGATTGAGGAAAGCGACACCTGATGCCTACCTGGCGGTGGGAGAATTCCTGCAGGCGGTCAGCCGCCGGGCTGGGGCGCGCTCCCGCCCGGCCTGCGACCAGGAGCCGCTCCGCGCGCACCCCAATACGATGGGGAGATGGCTGACTCGGACGTTCATGGGAAGCCGTCCGGCTCCGACAGTGGACGGTCCCGTGCCGGGGGTTGGCCCGTGACTACAACGGGCCGGCCGGCGACGCGTGGAATGCCCAGCAGGGGGCCGGCCCGGAGACCGTCGGGCGGCAGGGCATCGAGGAGCGGGCCGCTGCCCGACAGGACGTCGACGGTCTGCACATCGGCAGGTCGTCGTGACTTCTGAACGGAAGATCCCGCAAGCCGGGCTGTCCGACGGACCGCGTACCCCGATGGACGTGCCGGGCGACGTGGCGGAGGCGCTGGCTGTCCAGGAGCGGTTGCGGCCGCTGGCCGACCTGGTCGGGCCGGGGCCGGCCGGGCCGGCGACGGTGGCGGGGCTGGACGTGGCGTACGCCGAGAGTGGTGACCGGCTGGCGGCGGCCGTGACCGTGCTCGACGCCCGGACCCTCGCGGTGGTCGACTCCGCGGTGAGCGTGGGTCGGCCGGCGTTCCCGTACGTCCCGGGGCTGTTCGCGTTCCGCGAGTTGCCCGCGCTGCTCGACGCGCTCGATCGGCTGACCGTACGCCCGGAGTTGCTGGTCTGTGACGGGCACGGGCTGGCTCACCCGCGCCGGTTCGGGCTCGCCTGTCATCTGGGCGTGCTGACTGGCCTGCCGGCGATCGGGGTGGGTAAGACGCCGCTGCTCGGGCAGTGGGTGCCGCCGGTCTACCGGCGGGGGGCGTGGACGCCGTTGCGCGACGGGGACGAGATCGTGGGTCGGGTGCTGCGTACCCGGGACGGCGTGAAGCCGGTCTTCGTCAGCGTCGGCCACCGGATGGGTCTCGACAACGCGACCGCCCGGGTGTTGGCGTTGACGCCGCGCTACCGGCTGCCGGAGACGACCCGTACGGCCGATCGGCTCTGCCGGGAAGCCCTGGCCGCCGCCGGGCCGGCCGCCCGGAACGACCGGGAAGGCGCCGGTTGCGCCGTCGACCAGGTGCGCCCGGGCTGGCCACGGGGGTAATCCGGCACACATCCGGAGCGTTCAATGACCGGGGCCTGTCGGGCAGCGGTAGTAGCCTGACCGGCGTACCCCCGTCGGGGGAGGACAGCGAGGTGATCATGGCGGTACGTCGGCACGCGGCGCGGCTGGCGACGGTCTGCGCGTTGCTGGGCGGCCTGGTGGCGTTCGGCGCGACGCCGGCGTTCGCCGACGGCGACTCGGTGAGGGTGCGTTCGGCCGGCAGCTTCACCGCCGGTGGCTCCGCCGAGGGTGTCTCGATCGTGGTGCGCAAGCGCAGCGACGGCTGTGTGCTGCTGCGTACGGCGTTGGGGCTGCGCCTGGGCGGCCTGCGCGCCGATCAGGTCGACGTGCGGGTGGGCATCGGCGGGACCTGGTTCCCCGTGTCGGTCACCGGGGGCCAGGGCAGCGCCACCACCTCGGCCACCTCGCCGCTGAACCCGAGGCTCTGCGAGGGCAAGAGCGTCACCGTGCGCTACCGGGTGGCGTTCGAGGCGGGGGCACCGAACGGCAGGGTGACCATCAGCGGCGCGGCCAGCAGTGCCCGGGGCAAGGCCCTGGGCCGGGACGCCGCGGCGGCGCGGGTGGTGGGCGGTCGGGCCACGGCCTCGCCGACACCGAAGCCCTCGAAGGAGCCGTCGCCCACCCCCGTCGCGGTCGCCGCGGAGGTGCGGGCTGCGGGTGCGGCGCCGGGTCTGGTCCCCGTCGGCGGCCAGGGGGCCGCCGGCAACGCCGCCGCCGAGCAGGAGTCCTCCGGCGGTTCGACGATCATGTTCTTCGGCATCGGCATGGTGGTCGTCGGGATCCTGCTCATCATCCTGCTGTTCCGTCGCTCACGGGCCGACAAGGAGCCGAAGGCCGCCGATCCGGCCCACGTCCCGCTGCCCCGCAACCCTGGGGGCACCACCTACCGCTCCGGGCAGGGTCCGGCCATCCCCGGCCCCGGCCCGGCGTTCGGGCAGCAGCCTCCCACTCCCGGCGTTTACGGCAGCCCGTCCACCCCGCGTCCCACCGGCAGCCCGTCCACCCCGCGTCCCACCGGCAGCGTGTACGGCAGCCGCCCGGGCGCGGCCCCGGAGGCCGGCCGGGCGGTGCCCGACGCGACCGCCTTCCCGCCCGTGTCGTCCCCGCCGGCCCCGCCGGTGCCGGGGCAGCACGCGCCGCCCGGCCCCGACGGGCCCGGTGGCCCGCCCCCGGCGGCGACCACGCCGCGCTGATGCCCCGGCTGCCCGGCTGAGCCGGGCCACGCCGCGTCCCTCCGATACGCTCAGGCCGTTGACGACCTGCGGCGCGAGGAGCGAGACCGGTGTCTGATCTGTCCCAGATCGTGAAGGCCTACGACGTCCGTGGGACGGTGCCGGACCAGTGGGACGAGCGCGCGGCCGAGGCCCTCGGTGCCGCCTTCGCGCAGGTGCTGCGCGGCTACGGCGAGGATGACGGCGCCGTGCTCGTCGCGCACGACATGCGCGCCACCGGCCCGGGGCTGGCCGCCGCCTTCGCCGCCGGTGTCCGCGCGGAGGGGCGCGCGGTGATCGAGCTGGGGCTCGCCTCGACCGACATGCTCTACTACGCCTCCGGCTCGTTGGCGATGCCCGGCGCGATGTTCACCGCCAGCCACAACCCGGCGCAGTACAACGGCATCAAGATGTGCCGCTCCGGCGCCCGCCCCATCGGGCAGGACAGCGGGCTGGCCGAGATCCGCGAGCGGGCCCAGGCCCTGCTGGACAAGGGCGAGGCCCTCGCGGCGGGTGAGCCGGCCGCGCCCGCCGAGCGCCGTGACCTGCTGGTCGACTACGCGGCGTACCTGCGGCGGTTGGTGGACCTCTCCGGCATCCGCCCGCTGAAGGTGGTCGTCGACGCGGGCAACGGCATGGGCGGTCACACCGTCCCGACCGTGCTCGGCGACGCCGCCCTGCCGGCGCTGCCGCTGGAGATCGTGCCGCTCTACTTCGAACTCGACGGCACCTTCCCCAACCACGAGGCCAACCCGCTGGACCCGGCGAACCTCGTCGACCTGCAGCGGGCGGTGCTGGAGCACGGTGCCGACATCGGGCTGGCGTTCGACGGCGACGCCGACCGTTGCTTCGTGATCGACGAGCGCGGCGAGCCCGTCTCGCCGTCGGCGATCACCGCCCTGGTGGCGGCCCGTGAGCTGGCCAAGCACCCCGGCTCGATCGTGATCCACAACCTGATCACGTCCAACGCCGTACCGGAGATCATCCGCGAGCGGGGTGGCGAACCGGTCGTCGCGCGCGTCGGGCACTCGTTCATCAAGGCGGAGATGGCCCGGACGAACGCGATCTTCGGCGGCGAGCACTCCGCCCACTACTACTTCCGCGACTTCTGGTTCGCCGACACGGGAATGCTCGCCGCCATGCACACCCTGGCCGCCCTGGGCGAGCAGTCGCTGCCGCTGTCCGTGCTGGCCGGGGAGTACGAGCGGTACGCCGCCTCCGGCGAGATCAACTCGACGGTGGCCGACCAGGCCGCCAAGGTGGCGGAGGTGCGGGCCGCGTACCCGCAGGCGGACACCGACGAGCTGGACGGGCTCACCCTGCGCTTCCCGGACGGCGCGTGGTTCAATCTGCGCGCCTCCAACACGGAGCCGTTGCTGCGGCTCAACGTGGAGGCCCCGACGCGGGAGCGGATGGCGGCCCTCCGCGACGAGGTGCTCGACCGGGTTCGCCGATAGGATCGCCTGCGCCGGTCGGCACCGCCGATCGGTGAGACCGCATACGTGGAAGGAGCCGCACCGTGGCCCTGGACCCGCAGTTGCTGGAAATCCTCGCCTGCCCGGACACGCATCACGCCCCGCTCGACTACGACGCGCAGGCGCAGACGCTGACCTGCACCGAGTGCGGGCGGGTCTTCGAGGTCCGCGACGACGTGCCGGTACTGCTGCTGGACGAGGCGCGCGGCGGCCCTTCGGAGCAGTCATGATCGACGGCACGGCCGGGGTCAGCGGCCGCCGCGAGGCCGACGAGGCCCTCCTCGACGACCCGGCCGCGCTCGGCGAGCAGGACCCGGGCGGCATGCTGCGGCACACCGCCTCCGCCGGGGCGCAGGTCCGCGAGACGGCCGCCCTGGCCGCCGAGGCCAACCTCCAGGTGCTCGCCGACGAGGGCCGCCCCCGGGCGGTCGTCATCGCCGGCATCGGCACCGCCGGGCGTACGGGGGACGTGCTGGCCACGGTCGCCGGGCCGCGCTGCCCGGTGCCGGTCATCGCGCACCGCAGCTCCGGGGTGCCCGGTTGGGTGGGCTCCGCCGACGTGGTCATCGCCGTCAGCGCCTCCGGTCGTAGCCCCGAGGCGCTGGGCGCCGCCGAGGCCGCGCACCGGCGCGGTGCCCGGCTGGTTGCCGTCGGCGCACCCGACTCGCAGTTGCAGTCCGTGGCCGAGCGGGCCCGGGCGCCGTTCATCCCGGTGCCCCGGCGTGCCCCGGCCCGGGCCAGCCTCTGGGCGCTCACCGTGCCGGTTCTGCTCGCCGCCCGTACGCTCGGCCTCGTGAAGGTCAACGAGGCGGACCTGGCGGAGACCGCGGCCCGGCTGGACGCGGACGCCGACCGCTGTCGCGCCACGGCCGAGTCCTTCGTCAACCCGGCGAAGTCGCTGGCGCTGGGCCTGGCCGGCTCGGTGCCGATCGTCTGGGGTTCGTCGCCGCTGGCCACCGTCGCGGCCCGCCGGTTCGGCGACACCCTGTCCGCCAACGCCCGCTACCCGGTGGTCAGCGGGGCGCTCGGTGAGGCGGGACGCGGGCGGGTCGGTCTGCTCGACGGGGTCTTCGGTGGGCTGGCCGAGGGGCAGCGGGACATCTTCGCCGACACCGACGACGAGGCGCCCACGGGCACCCGGTTGCGGCTGGTGCTGCTGCGCGACGGCGGGCTCAACCCGGAGGACGACTCCGACGAGCCGCTGGACGTGGAGGAGCGCCGCGCGGACGCCGTGCAGACCCTCGCCGAGCGGCGGGGCGTGCGCTGCGACGTGGTGACCGCCGAGGGCGGCTCCGCGCTGGAGCGGCTCGCCTCGCTGATCGCCGTGCCGGACTTCGCCTCGATCTACCTCGCGCTCGCCCACGGACTGGACCCGATGGCCGTGCCGGCCATCACCGAGATGAAGGAGCTGGCAAACCAGTGAACGAGAGCAGGGAACGGGTTGTACGGCGCGTTGCGTCGCTGCCCTGTGGTGCCGTACGACGCGACGGAGCGGCGGCGTGAGCGCCAACGGCGGTACGAAGGCGATCGTCGCCGCCCTGCTGGCCAACGCGGGCATCGCCGTCACCAAGTTCATCGCGTTCCTGCTGACCGCCTCGTCGTCGATGCTGGCCGAGTCGATCCACTCGGTCGCCGACTCCGGCAACCAGGCGCTGCTGCTGCTCGGCGGGCGGCGGGCCAAGCGGGCGGCCACCCCGCAGCACCCCTTCGGCTACGGCCGGGAGCGCTACATCTACGCGTTCATCGTGTCCATCGTGCTGTTCAGCGTCGGTGGCCTGTTCGCTCTCTACGAGGCGTACCACAAGTGGTCGCACAAGGAGGGCATCACCTCGTGGCACTGGGTGCCGGTCGTCGTGCTGGTCGCGGCGATCGTCATGGAGACGTTCTCCTTCCGTACCGCCATCAAGGAGTCCAACCTCGTCCGGGGCAAGCAGTCCTGGGTGAAGTTCGTCCGCCGGGCCAAGGCGCCCGAGCTGCCGGTGGTGCTGCTGGAGGACCTGGGCGCGCTCGTCGGTCTGGTGTTCGCGCTCTTCGGGGTCGGCATGACCCTGATCACCGGCAACGGCCGGTGGGACGCCCTCGGCACCGCGATGATCGGCGTGCTGCTGGTGGCCATCGCGATCATCCTCGCCATCGAGACGAAGAGCCTGCTGCTGGGTGAGGGCGCCGAGTCGCACGAGGTCGCCGCGATCGAGAAGGCGGTCGCCGACGGCCCCGAGTTCGAGCGGATCATCCACATGAAGACGCTCTACCTCGGTCCCGAGGAGCTGATGGTGGCCGCGAAGGTCGGCGTGCCGGCCTGCGAGAGCGCCGAGGACCTGGCCCGGGGCATCAACGCCGTCGAGGCCCGGATCCGGGCGGCCGTGCCGACCGCGCGGGTGATCTACCTTGAGCCGGACATCTACAGCGTCAGCGCCGAGCGGGCGGGCACCGGGGCGGCGTCGTCCACGGCCGAGCCGGCGTCGTCCGTCGCCGGGGCGGGAGCCGCGCCGCGTGAGGGCGTCGGGCGGCCCGGGAGCTGACCTGTGGAACTGCTGCACGGACTGATCCGCGACTACGCGTGGGGGTCCCGCTCGGCCATCGCCGAGTTGCAGGGGCGACCGGCGCCGAGCGACGGCCCGGAGGCCGAACTGTGGCTGGGCGCCCACCCGGGCGGCCCGGCCGCGGTCGACCGCGAGGGTGACCGGCTGAGCCTGACCGAACTGCTGCTCGCCGAGCCGGACCACTGGCTCGGCGAGCGGCTCGTCGGCCGGTTCGGCATCCGGCTGCCGTTCCTGCTCAAGGTGCTCGCGGCGGAAGCCCCGCTCAGTCTCCAGGCGCACCCGGACGCCGAGCAGGCCCGTGCCGGGCACGCCGCCGACGCCGCCCGCCCCGAGGGGCAGCGCAACTACGTCGACCCGTACCACAAGCCGGAACTGCTGGTCGCGCTCTCGCCGATGGAGGCGCTCTGCGGGTTCCGGGACCCGGTCGCCTCGGCGACGGCGTTGGCCGGGTTCGGCGTACCCGCGCTGGCGCCGGTGCTGGCGGCGTTGCGTACCGGCCCGCAGGGGCTCCGCGAGGCCGTACGACTGCTGCTGACCTGGCCCGCCGACGGGCGCGACGCGCTGGTGGCGGCCGTGGCGTCGGGTCCGGCGGCGGGTCCCGACGGGCAGCTTGCCCGGGACCTGGCCGCCGCCTACCCGGGCGACCCGGGGGTGCTGGTGGCGATGCTGCTCAACCGGGTGCGGTTGCTGCCCGGGGAGGCGATCTGGATGCCGGCCGGCAACCTGCACGCCTACCTGCGCGGCACCGGCGTGGAGATCATGGCGGCCAGCGACAACGTGCTGCGCGGCGGGCTGACGCCCAAGCGGGTGGACGTCGAGGAGTTGCTGCGGGTGCTGCGCTTCGAGGTGTTGCGCGACCCGGTGGTGCCGCCGCTGGAGGTCGCCCCGGGCGTGGTCACCTGGCCGGTGCCGGTGGAGGACTTCGCGCTGCACCGGGTGACGGTGGGCGCGGCGCGGCCGGAGGTGACGCTCGTGGTGCCCGGGCCCCGGGTGGTGCTCTGTTGCGGCGGGCAGGTCTCGGTCGACGACGGGGCGGGTGCGGTGACGCTGGAGTCGGGGCGCGCCGCCGTCGGCAGCGCCGTCGGCGGGCCGCTGCGCCTGGTCGGTACGGGCGAGGCGTACGTCGCGAGCTGCGGCCTGAGCTGACCGGCGCGGGGCGGCACAAGTCCGACTTTCCCGGATTAGCTTGACTCAGCGCTAGCGCAGTGTGACGCTATTGGTACGTAGCGTTATCGCGACGACGGTCCGAGAACGCGCGGGGGAAACCAAACCGGGGGGATGCGCGGGGCGGGCGGCCGATGGACGGGAAACCGTTCACCACCGACCGCCCCGTGCGCTGTCCGTTGATGTGTCCGCGCACCCGCTCCACCGGCCGGTCCGCGCCACGGTGGCACGCGAGCGTAAGGTGGATTGTCGCGCAGCACATCGTCCGACAGGAGACTTCATGACCAGCACCCTCCCGGCGTCCGCCGGCGGCACCCCGTCCGAGGCCCGGCCTGGCACCCTCGCCGAGGGCGACTACAAGGTGGCGGATCTGTCGCTCGCCGAGTTCGGGCGCAAGGAGATCCAGCTCGCCGAGCACGAGATGCCCGGCCTGATGGCGATCCGTCGTGAGTTCGCCGAGGCCCAGCCGCTCGCCGGCGCCCGGATCACCGGGTCGCTGCACATGACCATCCAGACGGCCGTCCTGATCGAGACCCTCGTCGCGCTCGGCGCGCAGGTCCGCTGGGCGTCCTGCAACATCTTCTCCACCCAGGACCACGCCGCCGCCGCGATGGTGGTCGGCCCCGACGGCACGCCCGAGGCCCCGGCCGGCGTCCCGGTCTACGCCTGGAAGGGCGAGAGCCTCCAGGAATACTGGTGGTGCACCGAGCAGGCCCTGACCTGGCCCGGCGGGTCCGGCCCGAACATGATCCTCGACGACGGCGGTGACGCCACCCTGCTCGTACACAGGGGCGTCGAGTTCGAGAAGGCCGGGGTCGTCCCGCCGGTCGAGTCCGCCGAATCCGAGGAGTACGCGGTCATCCTCGGCCTGCTGCACCGCACGCTCGCCGAGGACGGCCAGCGCTGGACCCGGGTCGCCGCCGACATCAGGGGCGTCACCGAGGAGACCACCACCGGCGTGCACCGGCTCTACGAGATGCACCGCAACGGCACCCTGCTCTTCCCCGCCATCAACGTCAACGACTCGGTGACGAAGAGCAAGTTCGACAACAAGTACGGCTGCCGGCACTCCCTGATCGACGGCATCAACCGCGCCACCGACGTGCTGATCGGCGGCAAGATGGCGGTCGTGCTCGGCTACGGCGACGTCGGCAAGGGCTGCGCCGAGTCGCTGCGCGGCCAGGGCGCCCGGGTCGTGGTGACCGAGGTCGACCCGATCTGCGCGCTCCAGGCGGCGATGGACGGCTACCAGGTCGCGACCCTGGACGACGTGGTCGGGCAGGCGGACATCTTCGTCACCGCCACCGGCTGCTTCGACGTCATCACCAACGAGCACATGGCCCGGATGAAACACCAGGCCATCGTCGGCAACATCGGCCACTTCGACAACGAGATCGACATGGCCGGCCTGGCGAAGCGCTCCGACGTCGAGCGGGTCAACATCAAGCCGCAGGTCGACCTCTGGAAGTTCGCCGACGGGCACGCGATCATCGTGCTGTCGGAGGGCCGCCTGCTCAACCTGGGCAACGCCACCGGCCACCCGAGCTTCGTGATGTCGAACTCGTTCGCCAACCAGACGATCGCCCAGATCGAGCTGTTCACCAAGACCGAGGAATACCCGATCGGCGTCTACGTGCTACCCAAGCACCTCGACGAGAAGGTCGCCCGGCTGCACCTGGGAGCGCTCGGCGCCAAGCTGAGCAAGCTCACCAAGGAGCAGGCCGACTACCTCGGCATCTCCGTGGAGGGCCCGTTCAAGCCGGAGCACTACCGGTACTGACCCCCGCCCGCACCGACCGGGCCGGCCGCTCCTTTCGAGCGGCCGGCCCGGTCGGCGTCGCGGGGCGGATCGTCGGGCGACGGCGGGCACGGCGGCCTTGGTCGCCGTGCGGTCGATCCGGGTGGGGGACGGCGGCCGTGGTCGCCGTGCGGTCGATCCGGGTGGGGGACGGCGGCCGTGGTCGCGGTGCGGTCAGTCCCGGTAGGGGCGGCGGCGGGCGGGGCGGATCCAGCTCCACACGCACCAGGCGAGCCAGGCCACGGAGACCAGGGCCGCCAGCGCCCGCAGCCGCAGCGCGTCGAGCAGCAGCACCACGGCGAGGACGGCCAGCCAGGGCACGAACGCCCTCACGGCCGCCGACCTTCGAGCGCCATCGGCGGCCGGGATGCCTCGTCCACCACCGCGAGCGTCGCGCTGCCGTGCGCCTGAGCCGACGTGTCACCCGTCGGCACCGACGTGCGAATCGCCGGGATAACGGCCGTCGGCCCGGGTGGGACGGGCGGGACCGGTGGGATCGCGGCCGGGGCCGGTGGGATCGCGGGTGGGACCGGCAGCTCGGGCCAGAGCGTCGCGGCGGCCGTCCGGCCGAGCCACAGGCGGTGCCTCGCCCGCCGGTGTCGCTCACCGACGACCGCGGCCAGGTAGACCGAGTCGGGCATGCCCGGCGGCGGGGGCGGCGCGATCGCCGCGGAGATCTCGGTCCACAGGCCGTGCCCCAGCCGCCCGCGCGCGGGCTCCACCAGCTGGTGCACCCGGCCGAGGTACTGCCGGGCGGCCAACGCCAGGGCGTCGTCCAGCCGGCTCAGGTCCAGCGTGCTGGCCCAACCGGCCAGCGCGGGCACCGAGGTGGGGACCGGCCGCCACCCGCTCGCCGTCCGGGTGTGCACCACCATCGTGCCCGCCACGAGGTCGCCCAGTCGGCGTCCACGCCGATCGGTCGCCATCACCGTCACCCCGGCCACCCAGCTCAACAGCGGCAGTACGAGGCCGGGCCACTCCACCGCGACGCCGACCAGCGCCCGGATCAGCGACTGCCGGGCCGCGACCGGAGCGCCGTCGGCACTGACGACCCGCAACCCGACGACCACCTTGCCCAGCGTGCGACCGTGGTTGAACCGCTCGCACAGCACCGGGTAGCCGACCAGCACCAGGATCAGGCCCACCGTCGTGAGCCCGCCCGTCAGGGCGCCGTCGACCATCGTCTCCGGCATGCCGAGCAGCGCGAGACCGACGCTGATGGAGAGCGCCACCATGAGTGTCACCTGGGCCAGGACGTCGAACAGCAGCGCGAGGACCCGGGAACCGATCCGGGCGGCGCGGACGTCCAGTTCCACGGCCTCCCCGCTGACCAGACCGGCGTCACCCCACGGGGCGGGTCGGTCCGGCGGTCGTGGTTGTGCGCTCACCCCGACAGTGAACACTATGATCCCCGGACGGGGGTGACGGTGGATCTCGACGCGTACGTCGCGGAACACGGCGGTAAGTGGCGACGGCTGGAGGAGCTCTCCCGTCGCGGCCGGCTGGACGCCGCCGAGGTCGACGAGCTGGTCGCCCTCTACCAGCGGACCACCACCCACCTGTCGGTGCTGCGTAGCCGCGCGCCCGACCCGGCGCTGATCAGCCAACTCTCCCAGTTGGTGCTGCACGCCCGGGCCCGGCTCACCGGCCGCCCGCGCGCGTCGTGGGCGGCCGTCGGGCGGTTCTTCGTGGCGGGCTTCCCGGCCGCCGTCTACCGCGCCTGGCCCTGGTGGTGCGGCGTGGCGACCGGGTTCAGCGTGCTCAGCCTCTTTCTGATCTGGTTCGTCGCGCACAATCCGCAGACGGCGGCTGCCTTCATCGGCGACGAGGCGGCCGGCGAACTGGTCGACTCCGGTTTCGCGGGCTACTACACCGAGTTCGCCGCGCCGACGTTCGCCTTCCACCTGTGGACGCACAACGCCTGGGTCGCCGCCCAGTGCCTCGCCGCCGGGGTGCTGATCGTGCCGGTGTTCTACCTGCTCTGGCAGAACGCGCTCAACGTCGGCGTGGTCGGCGGGGTGATGGTCGCGTACGGTCGGGCGGACGTCTTCTTCGGCCTGATCACCCCGCACGGGCTGTTGGAGCTTACCGGCGTGTTCGTGGCCGCCGGGGTGGGCCTGCGCGTGGGGTGGGCCTGGATCGCGCCCCCCACGCAGCTCACCCGGGGCCAGGCGGTGGCCCGGGCGGGACGCGACGGTGTCCTGGTCGCGCTCGGGCTGGTGGTGCTCTTCGCGGTCTCCGCCGTCATCGAGGCGTTCGTGACCCCCGCACCCGTGCCGATTCCGCTCCGCATAGCCGTGGGCGCCACCGCCTGGCTCGCCTTCCTGGCCTACGTGCTCGTCCTGGGCCGCCGTGCAACCCGCTCCGACCCTCGTCGATCATGAAGTTGTTGCCATGACACGCCGGGCGGGCGGGCAACAACTTCATGATCAACGGGGCTGGCGGGTGCGGGTGGGGGTGGGGGTGGGGTGGGGTTAGAGGTGGCCGAGGGCCTTTAGGCGTAGGTAGGTGTCGGCCAGGGCGGGGGCCAGGCGGCCCGGTGGGGCGTCGACCACTGTCACCGCCTGGCGGGCCAGGACTGCGCGGACCCGGTCGCGCTCGGCGATCGTCCGCCAGGCCGCCGCCGCCGCGTAGGCGTCCCGCGGGTGCTGGGCGACGGTGGTCGTGAGGGCGGTCAGCACCGGATCGTGGCTGGCCGCGATCACCACCCGGTGCCGGGCGGTCAGCCGGGGGAGCACCGGCAGCAGTCCTTCGCCGAGGGCGCCGGCCTCCAACGCGGTGAAGAGCACCACCAGGCTGCGCTGGCGTTGCCGGCGCAGCAGTTCGCCGACGAGCAGGTCGAAGTCCGTCTCCACGAGGGTGGGCTCAAGCGGCGCGAGGGCGTGCACCACCCGGGACAGCAGGGTCGGCCCGGCGGTGCCGGTGACCGAGGCCCGGACGGCCGTGTCGGCGGCGAGCAGGTCGACCCGGTCACCGGCGCGGGTGGCGAGGGCGGTGAGCAGCAGTGCGGCGTCGATCGCGGTGTCCAGCCGGGATTCGTCGCCGACCCGCACCGCCGACGTGCGGCCGGTGTCCAGCACGCAGATCAGCCGCCGGTCCCGCTCCGGCCGCCACGTACGCACCAGCACGTCGGCCCGGCGTGCGCTGGCCCGCCAGTCGATCGAGCGCACGTCGTCGCCGACCACGTACTCGCGGAGGGTGTCGAACTCGGTGCCCTGGCCCCGCCCCCGGCTGACCTGGGTGCCGTCGATGACCCGCAACCGGGACAGCTTCTCCGGCAGGTGCCGGCGGGAGTCGAAGCGGGGCAGCACGCGCATGGTCCACCCTGGGGTGGCCGGCCGGCCGGCGCGCTGCCGGAACCCGAGACCCAACGGCCCGAACGAGCGTACGGTCAGCGCCACCGCCGGCCGGTCGCCCCGCCGCAGTGGGGTGAGCCGGCTGGGCAGCGCCACGGTTTCGCCCGGCTCGACGCGTACCGGCCGGGACGGGGGCACGTCGGGGCGGGCACCGGCGGAGGGCACCCAGGCGTCGCGGACCCGGGCGCGCAGCGTACGACCGGAGGGGTTGTGCAGCAGCAGCGTGACGGTCGCGGTGCCCCCGAGCCGGACCGTGCGGTCCCCCCGCCGGGCGGCGGTGAGCGCGCCCGGCGGCGCGGCCAGCGCCCGGTCGAGCAGCACCAGCAGCAGCACCGCCCCGGTCATCACCAGCAGGCCGGCGAACGGCGACGGCCACGCCGGCAGGGTCAGCGCGCCGACCGCCAGCAGGAGCGCCGCCCGCCAGGTCATCGCGGCGTCGGCACGGTGGCGAGCACCGTGTCCAGCACCGCTTCGACGCCGACGCCCTCCAGTTCCACCTCGGGGCGCAGCCGCAGCCGGTGCCGCAGCGTCGGCCGGGCGACGGCCTTCACGTCGTCCGGTACGACGTGGTCGCGACCGGCCAGCCAGGCCCACGCCTTGGCCGTGTTGAGCAGCGCGGTGGCGCCCCGGGGCGAGGCGCCCAGCTCCAACGCCGGGGTGTTGCGGGTGGCCCGGCAGAGGTCCACGATGTAGCCGAAGAGCGGCTCGGCCACGTGCACCCGGCCGACCGCCGCCCGGGCCGCCGCCAGGTCGGCCGCGCTGGCCACCGGCCGTACGCCCGCGGCGACCAGGTCGCGCGGGTCGAAGCCGGCGTGGTGCGCGCGCAGCACGCCCAGTTCCTCGTCCCGGTTGGGCAGCGGCACGGTGAGCTTGAGCAGGAACCGGTCGAGCTGGGCCTCCGGCAGCGGGTAGGTGCCCTCGTACTCGATGGGGTTCTGGGTGGCCGCGACGATGAACGGGTCGGGCAGCGGACGCCGCTCGCCCTCCACGGAGATCTGCCGCTCCTCCATCACCTCCAGCAGCGCCGACTGGGTCTTCGGCGGAGTCCGGTTGATCTCGTCGGCGAGCAGCAGGTTGGTGAAGACCGGGCCTTCGCGGAAGGTGAAGGCGGCGGTGTGCGGGTCGAAGATCAGCGATCCGGTGACGTCGCCCGGCATCAGGTCCGGGGTGAACTGCACCCGCTTGGATCCCAGGTCGAGGGCGGCCGCCACGGTGCGGACCAGCAGGGTCTTGGCCACCCCCGGCACGCCCTCCAGCAGCACGTGCCCGCGACAGAGCAGGGCGATCACCAGGCCGGTGACGATCGCGTCCTGCCCGACGACCGCCTTGGCGACCTCGGCGCGCAGCCGGTGCAGCGCGGCGCGCGGGTCGACGGGATCGATGGTCGGCGGCTCGGCGGTGCCGGCGGGTCGGGTCACCGGGGGTCTCCTTCGGCTTGGTACGGGTGCGGCCCGCCGGCGGGCGGCGGCGCGTCGGTGTGCTGCGGTGCGGTGGGCGGTGGTGCGCCAGCGGGCGGTGGCTCGTCGGTGGGGTGCGGGGCGACCGTGCGGGTCAGCCGGTCCAGCGCGCGGGCCAGGTCCAGCAGGTCCCGGTCGGTCTCCGGCGCGGGGCCGTGCAGCACCTCGTCGGCCCACCCGGGATCGTCGCCGGTGCGGGCGGCCACGGCGGCGGCCACGTCGGCCGTCGGCGCGCTCGGCGGCAGGTGCAGCCGGGGCGTCAGGCGGTTCAGGGCGGCGGCCCGCAGCGTCTGCGCCGCCGCGTCCCGGGCGCCGGCCCTCTCGTAGAGCCGGGCCCGGCCGAGCACCGTCTCGGCCGAGCGGACCGTGACCGGCAGCGGTTCCGGCGCCGGCGGGCCGAGCCGGCGGGCCCGCCAGAGGGCGGCCAGCAGGGCGGCCACCGCGAGCTGGGCCAGTAGCGCCCACAGCCAGCCGGGGAAGGCCGACCAGAGCGGATTCGGTGGGTCGGACCCGCGGTCGCGTTCGCCCTGGCTGTCGCCGCCGGGACTGCCGCCCGGTCCGGCGGGGCGCCCGTCGGTGCCGTCGCCGGGCCCCCCGTCGTCGTCACCGTCGCTGCCGTCACCGTCGCCGGGACCGGTGGAGCCGCCCGGCCAGGTCGGGCGGGCCGGGCCGCCGCTGCCACCGGACTCCGGCGGGGGTTCGGGGCCCACCAGGTCGAGCCAGACCACCGGGCCGGACCCGCCGAGCAGCGCCGTGGCGAACGCCCGGTTGTCCCACTCGTCGATCCGGTCGTTGCGGAACGGGTCGCTGGCCCCGACCACCACCACGCTCTCGGGGACCCGGAGCAGCCGGACGAGCCCGCCGTCGAAACAGACCTGCACGGAAGCCGTGTCACCCGGGGCGACCGCGTAGCGTTGCAGCCCGACCGCCGCCCGCCCGAGCTGACGCAGCTCGGGCACCGGGCAGGGCAGGCCCTGCGCGTCGGGCCCGACCGCCTGCGCGGCCCACCGGCGGCCGGCCGGCTCCACGCGCAGCGGGACGGCCTCCAGCACCGGCCGGGGCGGGTCCACCAGCACCAGCCGGGAGGTCGAGGGCAGCGAACGCAACGCGCCGGCCGTGGCCGGGTGCAGCAGCGCCGGCGCGGGCACGAAGAGGGTGACCGCCTCGGCGCGGGCGGTCCGCAGCGCGCGCCGCGCGTCCGTCTCCCGCCGTACGGTGACGCCCCGCTCGCGCAACGCGTCGGCCAGCCGGCTGCCGCCGTCGTCACCGGTCGCCACCGGCGAGAGGAACCCTTCGTCGTCGGGGTCGGGCTGGTCGAGAGCGTGGGTGACCAGGGTGGTGGTCAGCAGCAGCGCGGCCACGCCCAGCGGGATCAGCAGCCGGTGGCGGCGACGGCGTCGCCGGGGGCCGGGGTCCGCCCCGCGAGCCGGGTGGACGGCGGTGGCCTCTGCGCTCATGGGCGTGGCCCGTCCTCGGGTCGGTCGGTCAGCACCCGGTCCAGGTCGGCGGCGTGCTCGCGCATCCGGCGGTCGTGCTCCACGGCGGCGGGGCGCTGGCCGTACCAGAGCTCGGAGAAGATCTCGCCGGCTGCCTCCAGCGGGGCGCCGACCTGCGGTCGGGCGTCCGTGGCGGCCCGTACCAGCTCGGCGACCGTCATGCCGGGCTCGGGCCGTACGACCCTCCGGGCGGTCAGCTCCCGGACCATCGCGCGCAGCCGCTCCCGGACAGCCTCGGCGTACCGGCCCTCGGCGGCGAACCGGTCCGCGAGGGAGACGTACGCGGCGGCCGGCAGCTCCGGCTCCGGGGCGCGGGGGGCGGGTACGCGCGGCGGCGTGCGCTCGCGCGCCGGGCCGCCGCGGCGTCGGGGCAACCGGGGCAGCCGCCGGGGAACCCAGGCCGGGAAGGTGTACCAGCCGGCGGCGACGAGCACCGCGCCGAGCACCAGCAGCAGCGCGAGCAGGGGCAGCGGCACCAGGTCGCCGAGCGCCGCCGTCGTCTCGGTCCACCACCGGCTGAAGGTCATCGGGCGGCCGCCAGCAGGGTGCTCTCCGGCGTGCCCGGCCGCGCCCGGGAGAGCCGGATGTCCAGTCCCTCGGTGCGTATCCGGGTCTCCAGGTGCAGCACCGCGTCCAGGCAGGCCAGGGCCGGATAGGCGACGCTGTTCACGCCCGCCCACACGGCCAGCGACAACCAGCCGGCCCAGGCGGCGTGGACCAGGTCCAGCGAGTCGAGGCCGAAATAGACGCCGATGCCGATGCCGAGGCGGACGACCCACCAGACCAGGTAGCCGAGGAGCCGGATCCCACCGGCCCTGCCGACGCCACGCAGCGCCACGGCGGCGGCACGCAGCGGGGCGCGCATCGGGTGCACCCGGTCGACGACCAGTGCCGGCGCCACGGCGCCGAGCAGCACGAAGCCGAGGAACCACACCGCCCCGAGCAGCGCGAACCCGCACATCGTCACGCCGACCAGGACGGCGAGCAGGGCGGTGGCGCCCCAGCGGGCACCGGCCGGGCGGAGCACCTCCCGGGGGCCGGCCGTGCGGCCGAACAGCGCCGCCCCCGCGGCCCGGGCGGCCGGATTGCCGAGCAGCAGGATGATCATCGCCTCGGTCGCCGCGCCCACGGCCAGCAGCAGCCAGTACGCCCCGAACCGCCCGAACTCCGGCAGCCAGGCGGGTGGCCCCGCCGAGGCGGCGAGGCGCAGCGGGTAGAGCAGGAGTTGTTCGCCCACGGCCAGCACGAGGGCGACCGGCACCAGCACCCGGGCCTGGCCGCGGAGCAGCAGGACCGCGGAGTCCAGCAGCTCGCCGACCGTCAGGGGGCGGCGCGGGAGCACGGCGATCGGGCCGGCGTCGGGCACGCGTACTCCTGGGGCGGGCGGCGGTGGCGCGGGACGGCGCGCGCGGGGATCATGGTGACACGCCCGCTCCGGTCGGGTGGACCCGCACGTGGGGGGCGACGCCGGGCACCGGTTGCTGGGCGGCGACGTCCCACGGCAGTACCGTGCCGGGTGACGCGGTTCCCACCGAACTGAAGGGGATGGGAACATTAACTCCATGAGAGCCCGGGTACTGGTTGTCGACGACGACCCTGCGCTCGCCGAGATGCTCGGCATCGTCCTGCGCAGCGAGGGGTTCCTACCCTCCTTCGTCGCGGACGGGGAGCGGGCGCTGGCGGCGTTCCGTGAGAACCGTCCCGACATAGTCCTGCTCGACCTCATGCTTCCCGGCATGAGCGGCATCGACGTGGCGCGGTCGATCCGGACCGAGTCGGGCGTGCCGATCGTCATGCTGACCGCCAAGAGCGACACCGTCGACGTGGTCCTTGGCCTGGAGTCCGGGGCCGACGACTACGTGGTCAAGCCGTTCAAGCCCAAGGAGCTGGTCGCCCGGATGCGGGCGCGGCTGCGCCGCGGCGAGGACGTCGCGCCCGAGATGTTGACCATCGGGCCGCCCGGCAACCAGATCACCATCGACGTGCCGGCGCACACCGTCAGCCGCGACGGCGAGGAGGTGAAGCTGACGCCGCTGGAGTTCGACCTGCTGGTCGCCCTCGCCCGCAAGCCGCGGCAGGTGTTCACCCGCGAGGTGCTGCTGGAACAGGTCTGGGGCTACCGGCACGCGGCGGACACCCGGCTGGTCAACGTGCACGTGCAGCGGCTGCGGGCCAAGATCGAGCCGGATCCGGAGCGGCCGGAAATCATCCTCACCGTGCGGGGCGTGGGCTACAAGGCGGGCACCGGATAGCCTGGGCACACTGTGGCCACCTCCCCGACACCGGATCCCGCGCCGGCAGCTCCGCACCGGGGCGTCGCCGTGCGGGAGCTGTGGCGTGGCGCGAGCGGCCGGGCCGCGCGCCTGTTCGCCGGGGCGCGTCAGACCTGGCGGCGGTCCCTCCAGCTCCGGGTGGTGACCATCACGCTGGTCGCGTCCAGCCTGTTGGTGGGCGGCTTCGCCTACCTGATCGCCGACAAGATCACCGGCATCCTGGTGGACAACGCCGAGACCGACGTGCGGGTGCGGCTGGACAGCGGCGTGGCATACGCGACGAAGCAGTTCGCCCTCTACAACCAGCCGCAGGCGACGCAGCTCCAGGAGACCATCGACGGCACGGTCAACTATCTGGCCGGCGGCGACCCGCAGCAGATCACCGGCGTGATCGTGGCGCTCACGGCCGACAACCACACCGGGGACATCCAGCCCCGGTCCTCGCCCGCGGTCAACGTCCGGCCGCTGATCAGCGGGGAGCTGCGCGACACGGTTGCCGGGGGCCGGGTCGCGAGCCAGATCCGCACCGGGCGGCTCGGCGAGGAACGCACCAAGTACCTCGTCTACGGCTCACCCGTGCCCACCGGCTTCGGCCAGGTGGAGCTCTATTATCTCGTGCCGCTGACCCGGCAGGACGCCACGGCCGCCGACGCCCGGGCCACCGTGGCGGCCACCGGGGCCGCCCTGGTGCTGCTGCTCGCCCTGCTCGCCGGCCTGGTCACCCGGCTGGTGGTGACCCCGGTGCGGGTGGCCGCCCGCACCGCCCAACGGCTCTCCGCCGGGCTGCTCGACCAGCGGATGGTGGTCGACGGCGAGGATGATCTCGCCCTGCTCGCCGCGTCGTTCAACCAGATGGCGACCAACCTGCAGCGGCAGATCCTGCGGTTGGAGGAGATGTCCCGGCTGCAACGCCGCTTCACCTCCGACGTCTCCCACGAGCTGCGCACCCCGCTGACCACGGTCCGGATGGCCGCCGACCTGATCTTCGCCGAACGCGACGAGTTCGAGCCGGCGGTGGCGCGCAGCGCGGAGCTGCTCCAGGCCGAGCTGGACCGCTTCGAGGAACTGCTGACCGACCTGCTGGAGATCAGCCGCTTCGACGCCGGCTTCGCCATGCTGGACTCCGAGCCGACCGACCTGGTGCCGGTCGTGCACCGGGTGGCCGACCGGCTGGCCGGCCTGGCCGAGCGCGTCGGGGTGGCCATCGAGCTGGACGTCCCCGGCTCCCCGGTGATCGCCGAGGTGGATCCCCGGCGGGTCGAGCGGGTGCTGCGCAACCTGGTCGGCAACGCCGTCGAGCACGGCGAGGCCAAGCCGGTGCTGATCACCCTCGGGGCGGACGACACGGCGGTGGCGATCACCGTGCGCGACCACGGGGTGGGCCTCAAACCGGGCGAGGAGAGACTGGTGTTCAACCGCTTCTGGCGGGCCGACCCGTCGCGGGCCCGGCAGACCGGCGGCACCGGGCTCGGGCTGTCGATCAGCCTGGAGGACGCCCGGCTGCACGGCGGTTGGCTGGAGGCGTGGGGCGCCCCCGGGCAGGGCGCCCAGTTCCGGCTCACCCTGCCGTCACGGTCCGGCGACCGGCTGACCACCTCGCCGCTGCGGCTGGTGCCGGCGGACGCGGCGCTGCCCTTCGGCGGCCCCCGGGCCGGCGGGCTGCTCGCGATCGGCCCCGGCAGCGGGGGCGCGCTCGCGATCGGCCCGGGAGCCGACGGCGCGGTGGCGGTGGGACCGCGCGCCGGAGGGCACCCGGAGGTGACCTCGTGAGGCGTCGGCTCATCTCCGGCCTGCTCGGCGGCGCGCTGCTGCTGGCCGGCGCGGCCGGTTGCGGCATCCCGGAGAACACCGAGGTCCGGGTGGAGGGGCCGGGGCCGGCGGCGGAGGGCGGCTCGACCAGCGGCAGCCGGGGCGAGCCGCCGAGCCGGACGGCGGGCGACGCCGACGCCGAGCAGTTCGTCAGGAACTTCCTCTCCGCCGCGGCCGGCGAGCCGGACCGGGCCTACCACCGGGTCCGGCAGTTCATCGCGCCGGGCGACCGCGACCGCCTCCAGGTGAAGCAGGGCAGCGAGGTCACGCTGGCCGTCGTCCGGCTCACCGAGGACCCGGTGATCGTGGACGCCCCCGACCGGACGGTGGTCACGCTCAACGTGCAGCAGGTCGGGCAGTTGCGCACCGACGGCACGCTGGCCCCGCCGGAGACGAGCACGACGACGTACACCTTCGAGCTGAGCAGCCAGCCCGGGCAGGAGGGCCGCCGGGACGACGGGCTGTACGTGGTCAGCCCGCCGACGGCGCTGCTGCTCAGCGTCGAGGCGCTGGAGACGTACTACCAGAGCCGGACGATCTACTTCTGGAACAACGACCGGACCAGGCTCGTCCCCGACCAGCGCTACCTGCCCCTCGCCGTGCCGGACGAGCGGCGCGTCAGCGAGGTGGTCAAGTGGCTGACCGCCGGTCCCTCGGCCTGGCTGCGCCCCGGGGTCAGCCTGCTGCCGGACAGCACCCGGCTGATCAACAACGCCACCCGGACGGACGGCCGCTGGGAGGTCGACCTGGAGATGCCGGAGGACAGGGCCCGGCTGGAGCAGTTCGGCACCCAGCTCGCCTGGTCGCTGTCGGATCTCGACGGCCCTCTCGACATCAAGATCCGCAACCAGTCCCAGGAGTTCATCCCCGACCTCAACCGGCGCCGCCAGGACAGCCCGGTGCACCAGATCCCGGAGAACTTCCAGCGGTTCTGCGTCTACGAGGGCAGCGTCCACCCGCTGGCCTACGCTGGCGAGCCGAGCGGCCCGGCACCCGTCGACGCCAAGATGAACCGCAACGTCGTGTCCGCCGGCATCAGTCGCGCCGACCAGCAGATCCTGGCGGCGCTGGTGGTCACCGACGCCGGCCGCCAGCGGCTGTCGGTCGGCACCGGCACCGATCCGGTGAGCGTGTTCACCCGCAGCGCCAAGAGCTACGCCGCCGTCGGCCGGCCCGTCTGGCTGCGCTCGACGTACCGGGGGCAGCCGGCCGGGCTGGTGGTCGCCGACGGGGGCCTGTACCGCTTCGACGCCCAGGCGCAGCTCTCCCCGGTGTCGCTGGGTGTGCCGGGCGCGGTGACCGCGGTGGCGGCCTCCCTGGACGGCCACCGGATCGCCGTCATCGCCGGGGCCGCGCTCTACGTAGCGGCGCTCAGCCCCGACGGCGCGGGGGTCACCCTCGGCCCGGCCCGGCGGCTGCACACCCGGCTGACCAGCCTGTCGGCCGTCGACTGGTACGGCGAGAACACGCTGATCCTCGCGGGCGTTGCCGGCCGGCCGGCGGTCTACGAGGTCAGCGTGGACGGCGCCCGGGAGAGCCGGCTGGAAGACAAGATCGGCGCCCGGGTGACCCACCTCGTGGCGTACCCGGCGAACGCGGTGGGGCACCTCGGCGCCGCGATGTACGAGGCGAACGGGGTGGCGTACCGCAGCGGCCCGTTCGAGCGGATCCAGCCCGAACGGGTGCAGGAGGTCAACCCGCCGCCGGCCGGGGGCGGCGCCGGCAACCCGACCGCACCGTTCTTCCTCTACTGATTCCCGTGCGCGACCTCGGCGGGCTCTGGGCGGACCTCACCGACCTGGTGCTGCCCGTGGACTGTGCCGGCTGCCGGGAACGGCGGCCGGGTTTGCGGCACGGCGTCTGCCCGGAGTGCGTGGCGGCGCTGGGCGGGCTGCGGCCCCGGGCGGTACGCCCCACTCCCGCCCCGCCCGGCCTGCCGCCCTGCGTCGCACTGGGCCCGTACGCCGGCCCGTTGCGGGAGGCGCTGCTGGCGTACAAGGACCACGGTCGGCACGGCCTGGCCCGGCCGCTGGGGGCGCTGCTCGCCGAGGTGGTGGCGGCGGCGGTGGGCGGGGTCCGTCCGGTGACGCTGGTGCCGGTGCCGGACACCGCGGCGGCGGCCCGTGCCCGCTACGGCGACCATCTGGGCCGGCTGACCCGGCACTGCGCGGACCGGCTGCGCCGGGCGGGTTGGCAGGTGCGGGTCCGTCGGCCGCTGCGGGCCCTGCCCCGCCCCGATTCGGTGACGCTGGACAGCGCCGGTCGGGCGGCGGCGGCCGAGTCCGCCTTCCGGATCCGCCCGCGGCTCGCGGGCCCGCCCGACCCGGCGACGGCGGTGGTGGTGCTCGACGACATCCTCACCACCGGGGCCACGCTTTCGGCGGTGGGCCGGGCACTGACCGTGGGCGGGCTGCCACCGGCGGTCGCCGCGGTGCTCGCCGCGACGGAGAAACGGCACGTCCGGTAACGGGTTCGTGTTTCCGGGTCACCCGTTCAGGTGTCGGCGGTGAAAAATTGTCGCCCGTCCCGCCGGCCGGGGGTGACTGTCGTGCGCACAGGAGTTAGCGTTTTGGTGTCGGGGGTAGGAGCTTTCCCACCCACCCCCGGCGGTGAGAGGAGGCGTAGCCGTTTATCGACCGGTCGACGCCGAGCGGGACCTTCCCCAGGGGTGCGACCGGATGCCGGAACGAACGACCATCCGAACTAGGGAGGTCACATGGACATCGTGGTCAAGGGCCGTAACGTCGAAGTGCCGGATCATTACCGGGCGCACGTGGCGGACAAACTCGCGAAGATCGAACGCTACGACCATAAACTTATCCGTGTCGATGTAGAGCTTTTTCACGAGCGCAATCCGCGCCAGGCGGAGCACTGCCAGCGCGTCGAGATCACCTGCGTCTCGCGGGGCCCGGTGATCCGGGCGGAGGCATGCACGAACGACTTCTACAGCGCGCTCGACGCGGCCATCGCCAAGCTGGACACCCGGTTGCGCCGGGCGGCCGACCGCCGCCGCGTCCACCGGGGCCGGCACGCGCCGATCTCCGTCGCCGCCGCCACCGCCGGCCTGCCGGTCGCCGACCTCGACGGGCCGCTGGGCGGGTCCCCCGCCGGTGCCCGCTCCGGCACGGCCACCGCCGTCGCCGAGCGGGTCGAGGAGGAGGAGAGCGACCAGCCCTGGCACATCGCGCGGGAGAAGGTGCACCCCGCCGCGCCGATGACCGTCGACGACGCACTGTTCCAGATGGAGCTCGTCGGCCACGACTTCTACCTGTTCCAGGACAAGGAGTCCGGCCGCCCCAGCGTCGTCTACCGGCGGCACGCCTACGACTACGGAATCATCTCCCTCGCCGTCTGATCCGCCGGGGCCGTGGTGGCGGCCCACCCCGCCACCACGGCCCCCGTCAGCGGAGTTCGTCGGGGAGCAGCCCGAAGACCAGGTCGTCGAGCCGGGCGTCGGCCAGCCCCGGCAGCCGACCCCGCAGCAGGCCCTCCCGGCGGAAGCCCACCCGCTCCAGCACCCCGTGCGAGGCGGTGTTGGCGGGCACGGTGCCGGCGGCCAGCCGGGCGAGCCCGGCCGGGCCGAACGCCCAGCCGGCGAGGAGCCGTACCGCCCGGGTGGCCAGGCCGCGTCCCCGCTGGTGCGGCAGGAGCGCGTAGCCGATCGACCCCTCGCCGGCCGCCGCGTCGGAGATGCTCAGCCCGCAGCTGCCCGCCGGCTCGCCGGTGACCGCGTCGAGGATCAGCAGGCGGGCGATGGTGCCGGTCAGCCATGCGCTCTCCGCCAGCAGGCAGCGCTCTTCGACGCCCGCCCGGGCCGGCGGCACCGGCGGGGCCTGGTTCGCCACCACCTCCGGCCGGCTGTGCAGGCGGTACATCACCTCGGCGTCGTCCGGGCCGAGCCGGCGCAGGGTCACCACACCGTCGGTGAGCCCGCCGTCGGGCAGGTCGGGCAGGAGCCGGGGAGCGGGGCCGGGCGGGTCGTCGGCGAGGCGTACCCAGGCCAGCAGGTCGGCCCGGCCGCCGCCGCGGAGCTGGCCAGCCTGCCGGCGTACCCCCTCGTGGCGGAAGCCGGCGGCGAGCGCCACCCGCTGGCTGGCCGGGTTCTCGGCGTGGGTCATCAGTTCCAGCCGGTGGATCCCGTTGCGCAGCGCGGAGTCGGCCAGGGCCCGCAGGGCGGCGGTGGCGACCCCGCGCCGCCGCGCCCACGGCGCGACCCAGTAGCCCATCTCCGCCTGCCGGCGCGCGGCCACGACCTGGCCGATGCCCGCGCCGCCGATCAGCCGGTCGGTGGTCGGGTCGGCGATGGTGTACGCGGCCCCGCCGGCAGCCCAGGCCGCCGGGGAGCCCTCGGTGATCCACCAGCGGGCGTCGGCCTCGGTGTACGGCTGTGGCATGCCGGGGTTGAACCGCAGGTTGACCGGGTCGCCGCAGCCGGCGGTGAGGTCCGCGACGTCGGTGGGCGCGACCTGCCGCAGCCGCACCCCGTGGGCCTCGATCACCTCGGGCGTCACGCCAGGTCCCCGGGGAGCAGCGCGCCGATCCAGACGTCCACCCGCTCGCCCCGGTGGGTGAGCCCGCCCCGGGCGGTGCCCTCGACCGTGAAGCCGGCCTTCTCGGCGACCCGGCGGGACGCGGTGTTGCCGGCGTTGGCCTTCCACTCGACCCGGGCCAGGCCCAGCGTCGTGAAGCCCCAGGCGCTGAGCGCGGCCAGCGCGGCCGGCATGAAGCCGCGCCCCCGGGCGTGCGGGGCGGTCATGAAGCCCACGTCGCCGAGGAGCGGGTCGGCGGCGCAGAGCCGCAGGTCGACCGTCCCGACGTACCGGTCGTCGGCGTCGGCGATCACGAAGCAGGCGGCGGTGCCGCCGGCCCAGTTGCCCCGGGTGTAGTCCAGGTACGACTCGGCGTCCGTGCGCTCGTACGGGTCGGGCACGGTGGTCCAGCGGATGGTCTCCGCCTCCCGGCAGGTGTCGACGATCGCGTCGAGGTCGCGCTCCTCCATCGGGCGCAGCCGTAGCTCGGTGGCGCCGGCGGTGGCGAAGAGGACGGGTTGGGGGCGGCCGAAGACGGCGGCGCGCAGCGCCTCCAGGGTGCCCGGACCGGCCGGCCCGTCCGCCCCGGGGTCGGGCACCTCGCCGGGGAGCAGCGAGCCGATCCAGCCGTCGGCGCTGCCGCCCGGGGCGGGGTCGGCGAGGCGCAGCCGCCCCTCGACGCGGAAGCCCGCCCGGAGCGCCACCAGGCGGGAGGCGTGGTTGCCGACCTCGGCCTGCCAGATCAGCCGGCGCAGCTCCAGCGCGTCGAACGCCCAGCGTGCGACGGCCCGGGTGGCCCGGACGGCCACGCCCGCGCCCCGGGCCCAGGGTGCGGTCCAGTAGCCGATCTCGCCGGAGCGCAGCCCCGCGTCGATCGAGACGAGCCCGCAGGAGCCGAGCAGCTCGCCCGTGGCGGCGTCACAGACGGCGAAGGGCGTCCCGGCGCCCGTCGCCCAGTCGGCCGGGGCGGTCGCGGTGACGAAGCGGTGCGCGTGTTCGGCCAGGTACGGGCGCGGTACGGTGGTCCAGCGCTGGATGTCCGGGTCCTGGCAGGCCCGGTGCACCGCGTCGGCGTCGGTCGCCCGCCAGGGCCGTAGCAGCAGGCCGTCCTCGTTGATCTCCACAGGTTCCACCCGAGCCATCGTGCCGGACCGTTCGCGCACGGCGTAACCGGATTTCGGCGCGGCGGAGCAAGTCGAGCGCGTTATGTCGGTTTCGCCGGCTCGGGGGGCCGCCACCAGTGACCATCGCGCCGATGGAGCGCCTACGATGGTTCCAGACTGTCTAGGGGAGCGTTGATCCGTGTCGATTCTGGAAAAGGTCCTTCGCGCGGGCGAGGGCCGTATGGTGCGCCGGCTCAAGGCCATCGCGGCCGCCGTCAACTCGATCGAGGACGACTACGTCAACCTCACCGACGACGAGCTGCGTGGGATGACCGACCAGTTCAAGGAGCGGCTCGCCGACGGGGAGACCCTCGACGACCTGCTGCCGGAGGCCTTCGCGGTGTGCCGGGAGGCGTCCGCCCGGGTGCTCGGCCAGCGCCCCTACGACGTGCAGGTGATGGGCGGCGCGGCGCTGCACTTCGGCAACATCGCCGAGATGAAGACCGGTGAGGGCAAGACCCTGACCTCGGTCATGCCGGTCTATCTCAACGCGCTCTCCGGCAAGGGCGTGCACGTCATCACGGTCAACGACTACCTGGCCCCGCGCGACGCCGCCTGGATGGGCCAGGTGCACAACTTCCTCGGCCTCACCGTCGGCGTGGTGCTGCCCAACCGGCCGGCCAGCGAGCACCGCGCGGCCTACGAGTGCGACATCACCTACGGCACCAACAACGAGTTCGGCTTCGACTACCTGCGCGACAACATGGCCTGGTCGAAGGACGAGCTGGTGCAGCGCGGCCACAACTTCGCCGTGGTCGACGAGGTCGACTCGATCCTGATCGACGAGGCCCGCACGCCGCTGATCATCTCCGGCCCGGCCGAGCACTCCGCCCGCTGGTACGGCGAGTTCGCGGGCGTGGTGGCCCGGCTCCAGCCCGGCAAGGACGGCGAGGGCGACTACGAGGTCGACTACGCCAAGCGCACCATCGCGGTGACCGAGCGCGGCGTGGCCAAGGTCGAGGACCGGCTCGGCATCGACAACCTCTACGAGTCGGTCAACACCCCGCTGGTGGGTTACCTCAACAACGCCATCAAGGCCAAGGAGCTCTACAAGCGCGACAAGGACTACATCGTCAGTGACGGCGAGGTCCTCATCGTCGACGAGTTCACCGGCCGCATCCTGCACGGCCGCCGCTACAACGAGGGCATGCACCAGGCGATCGAGGCCAAGGAGGGGGTGGAGATCAAGCAGGAGAACCAGACCCTGGCCACCATCACCCTGCAGAACTACTTCCGCCTCTACGAGAAGCTCTCCGGCATGACCGGCACGGCCCAGACCGAGGCGGGCGAGTTCAACAAGGTCTACAAGGTCGGCGTGGTGACCATCCCGACCCACCGCCCGATGGTGCGGCAGGACCGGCCGGACGTGATCTACAAGACCGAGAAGGCCAAGTTCAACGCCGTGGTGGAGGATATCGCCGAGCGGCACGCGCTGGGCCAGCCGGTGCTCGTCGGCACGGTCTCGGTGGAGAATTCCGAGATCATCTCCCAGTTGCTGCGGCGGCGCGGCATCCCGCACTCCGTGCTGAACGCCAAGTTCCACGCCCGCGAGGCAGAGATCGTCGCCCAGGCCGGGCGCAAGGGCGCCGTCACCGTCGCCACCAACATGGCCGGCCGTGGCACCGACATCCTGCTCGGCGGAAACCCCGAGTTCCTCGCCGCCAACGAGCTGCGGCAGCGCGGCCTCGACCCGATCGAGAACGAGGAAGAGTACGCCAAGGCGATGGAGGAGGTCCTGCCCCAGTGGAAGCAGGCCTGCGACGCCGAGGCGGAGGAGGTCGCCGAGGCCGGCGGCCTCTACGTGCTGGGCACCGAGCGGCACGAGTCGCGCCGCATCGACAACCAGCTACGCGGTCGGTCGGGCCGGCAGGGTGACCCGGGCGAGTCCCGCTTCTACCTCTCCCTGCAGGACGAGTTGATGAAGCGTTTCCGCTCCGGCGCGGTCGAGGCGGTCATGGACCGCTTCAACATCCCGGAGGACGTGCCCATCGAGTCGAAGATGGTCACCCGGCAGATCAAGGGCGCACAGGCCCAGATCGAGGGCCAGAACGCCGAGATCCGTAAGAACGTCCTGAAGTACGACGAGGTGCTCAACAAGCAGCGCCAGGTGATCTACGCCGAGCGCCTGCGGGTGCTCAACGGCGAGGACCTCTCCGACCAGGTCCGCAACATGATCGACGACGTCGTCGAGGCGTACGTGCGGGGTGCCACGGCCGACGGCTACGGCGAGGACTGGGAGCTGGAGCAGCTCTGGACCAACCTCAAGCAGCTCTTCCCGGTGAGCGTGACCATCGAGGAGCTGGAGGAGGAGGCCGGCGGCTCCCGCTCCGGCATGGACGCGGACTTCCTGCTCTCCCGTCTCAAGGAGGACGCGAACGCCGCGTACGACCGGCGCGAGGAGCAGCTCGGCGAGGAGGGCACCCGCCAGCTCGAGCGGATGGTGCTGCTCCAGGTCATCGACCGCAAGTGGCGCGAGCACCTCTACGAGATGGACTACCTCCAGGAGGGCATCAGCCTGCGGGCGTACGCCCAGCGCGACCCGGTGGTGGAATACCAGCGCGAGGGCTTCGACATGTTCGCCACCATGATGGACGGCATCAAGGAGGAGACGGTCGGCTTCCTCTTCAACCTCGAGGTTCAGGTCAACGAGCCGGAGCCCGAGGCCGAGGAGGTTCAGCTGCTCGACAAGCCGGTCGAGATCAGGGCCAAGGGCCTGGGCCGGGCACCACAGCAGCAGGGGCTGCAATATTCCGCGCCGACGATCGACGGTGAGGCGGGTGCCGGCGCGGTGGCCGTCGAGCGCGTCGAGGAGCAGGCGCCGGCGCTCGGCATCGGCCGTCCCGCGCCGGCGGCCCCGGCCGCGCCGGGAACGACCGCCCCGGCGTCACCGCAGCGCCCGGCGACGGGCTCGCGCGGCCCGACCGTCCCGGCCGGCACCGCCCGGCGGTCGCCGCAGGGCCAGGGGGAGGCCGGCAACGGCCCGTCCCGCAACGCGCCGTGCCCGTGCGGGTCCGGCCGGAAGTACAAGCGGTGTCACGGCTCGCCCAACGGCGACGCGTGACAGGTGGTTGAGCGGGCGCCCGCCCGCCGGAGCAGTCGAGCCGCGGTCCTCACCGACCGCGGCTCGCTGCCGTTTCAGAGCACCTGGAGGGCGGTGCAGAGCCAACCGCCCCGGCGGTGTTCCAGGCGCAGCGCCATCGCCCACGTCCGCCCGCCCGCGCCGGTCAGCACGGCAGCCGCCTCGACGGCGGCGGCGCGCGGCTCGCAGACCCGCAGCCGGAGCAGCCGTACGACCGGCCGGGGTGACCGGCGGCGGGCCGGTGCGCAGCGGGCGGTGGCGCGGGCCAGCTCGGGTAGCAGCCCGGCCGCCCGGGGCGGGTCGAGCAGCGGCCGGAGCTGCCCGGGCGGGCGGTAGCCGTTGAGCACCTCCAGGCAGGTGCAGACGAAGCGGTGCGCGGCTCTGCTCGCCTCGGGGGTGGCCGTCACCAGCGCGTCCGGGGGCAGTGGGGCGGCGGGGCGACGGCGGGGGCCGGTCGACGCCTGTCGCTGCCGTCGGGCGGGCGGGCGATCGGGCTCGCGCCGGGCCGGCTCGAACAGGTTCAGGACGAGTTGGGCGTGGCCGGCGGCCGGCCAGTGGGCGGCGTCGTCGTCGGAGAACGGCGGCTCGAACGAGGGGGCGGGACGCAGCCGGACGGGAGGCCGAGCCGGCCCTGGGCGGCGGGGGTCGGTCATCCGGGGAACCTCCCATGATCTTGCGTTTGCTTTCGTTTGCCTGCGACTGCTCCATTCTTGGGGACGACAGAGCCCGCGGTCAATGCCCGTGCGGATCGGTGCGGTCACTCCGGGTCGCGGTCGGCCAGCGGGTTGCCCCGCACCCACTCGGCCGTTTCGGCGTACTTGAGCGCGATGTACTCCTCCAGCCGGGCGCGCTCCACGCGCCACTGACCGCGTCCACCGATCTTGATCGCGGGCAGTTCGCCGCTGCGTACCATGTGGTAGACCTGCGAATCCGACACGTTCAGCTCGGTGGCCACGTCGGAGAGCAGCAGGAACCTCGGCTCCACGAAAACCCCCGGGGTTGGCGTCGTTTGGCTTAGTTTGCCACCGACCGCCGACATCGCCCAGGCGCCGCAGCACGCCCGGGAACCTTCCGCCCGGGGAACACCCGGCGGAACCCGCCCTCCCCACCCGGTGCGCGGGGCAGTACGAACACGACGTAGGGCATGATCTGCGGGACCGGCGTCGGCCGGCACAGGAGCTGAGCGGGGGAGACGACCGGTGACCGAGGAGCCTGTCCGGGTGTACGTGCCGGCGACCGTCCCGATGCTGACCCTGCTGCGCGGTCCCGGGCTGCCGGTGGCCGCCGCCCACGCGGTGACCCCTACGCTGCGCGAGTGGTACGCCGAGGGCGACGAGGAGGAACTCGAGTACGTCGCCTTCACCCGGGCCGCCCAGGACGCGTTGCAACTGCTTGAGGCCGACCCCGACGCGCCCCGCCGCCGGGTCGTCGTGTCGGTGGACCTGCCCGCCTCGGCGGTGGGCCGGGGCGACGGGGAACTGGGCTCCACCGTGGTCGAGCTGAGCGACCCCGTTCCGATCGGGGCCGTCGCGGCGGTCCACGTCGACGGCGCCGACGCGGTCGACGACGTCGCCGCCGCCGTGCGGGTGGTCACCGAGGCGCTGGCCGGCGACCCGGACGCCCAGTTCACGGTCGACGGTGCCGAGGACCACGAACTGGAGTGGTACGACGCCACCGAGCTGGACCTGCTGCTGCGCGCCACCTCCTGACCCGGCTTCCGCGATCCGGCCCGGGTCGGGGTCAGCGGGCGGCGACCACCTCGTCCGGTTCGACGCCGCCGTCGGCGTGGGCCGGTCCCAGGGTGCGGCCGAAGGCGATCATCGCGGTCAGCGCGCCGACGAAGAGCACCCAGATGCCGTTGTCGATGCGCGAGGTGCCCAGCGACGTCTGTGCCACCGCGTCCGCCTCGCTCAGTGCCCCGGCCAGGTCGAGCAGGGACCGCCCGCCGACCCGGATGATCACCTCGGCGAGCAGCAACAGCAGGCCGGGCCCGGCCCCGGCCAGCAGGTAGGCGGGCCAGCGCGGGGTGGCCGCCGCCGCGTCCTGCCGGACGGCCCGACGGCGGGCCAGGGTCAGGTACCCGAAGGCGAGTAGCCCGGCCAGCAGCCCGGCGAGCAGCGACTCGGTGCGCGACACCCACTTCGCCGCGCTGAGCAGCGACTCCTGCGTACCGTCGCCGCCGAACAGGTCGAAGAGCGGGTCGCGGGCCAGGCTGAAGGCCACCACGAAGATCAGCGTGCCGAGGGCGGCGGCCAGCACGGCCCCGACCACGGGTCCCCGCCTGGCCCCGGCGATGGCCCCGCCGATCGTCGCGGCGGCGGCGGTGGTGCCGGCGATCACGTTCGTGGTCGCGTTGTCGGCGTACGTCAGATTGATCGCGAAGGCGGCGGCAAGCCCGATCAGCAGCCCGCTGCCGATCGCCGCCACGAAGCGCAGGGTGAGGCGTTCGCTGCCCCCTCGGGCCAGCAGGTCGACGCCGAAGAGGGCGAAGGCGGCGCCAGCGACCAGCGCGGCCGAGATCACCCCCGGCAGGGCGAACGCGGAGAGGCTGATGGCGGTGAGCCCAGCCGCCGCCGAGCTGATCGCCTCGCGGGTCGACCAGAGCATCGCGACCAGCCACCCGAGCGCCAGGAACGCGAGCACCGGCGTCCCGGGCGCGATCATCGAGGCCCCCGGCGCGACGGTGCCGGTCCCGTCAGTGGCCGTGTCGATTTCGTCCGCGACGGTGTCGGTCCCGTCCGCGACGGTGTCGGTTTCGTGCGAGGCCGTGTCGGTCTCGTTCGTGGCCGCCTGCGTCCCTGGTGCGAGTGTCGGAGTGGCCCCGTGGTGGCCGGCCGCGTGCGCGGCCCCGGCACCGGTGTCGCCACCCGGGCCCTGCCCCCGGGCGGCGATCGCGTCAGCGGCCGGTGCCGACCGGTCCGACTCGGCGGCTGCGGAGCTGCCGGGCTGCTTGGTCATCGTCTTCCCTCCGAGGGACGCCCGGCCCCGGTGGGCGGGCAGTTCACCGGCCACCCAGGGTACGCGTCCGCCACCCGGCCCCCCGTCACCTGAACCCCCGCTACCTGCCCCGCGCACTTCGACCCCTCCGGCCTGTCGGCCAACGGGCCTGCTTCCGTGCTGCTTCCGTGCGGGCTGGGAGCCGCGCCGGTCACACCGAGCGCGGTTCGGCCGACGAAGTCGGCTCGGCAGCACGGGCGCAGCCGGCCTGGCAGCACCGGCGCAGCCAGCGGGCCGACGGGGAGTCTCGTCCGGAGGGAGGGTGTGGGCCGGCGTGGGCGCAGGTGGGGCGTGGAAGAATCGGGGCAGGTCCCGCCGCCGCGACCGGTCAACCCAGCGTGGCGTCCGGCGTCCGGTCGTCCGGCTGGTGCCTGCGGGTCCGGTTTCGCCACCGCCGACGAGATCGCCCAGGAGCCCTCATGGACGCCGTGTTCTCCGTACCCGAGCCGCGCAACGAGCCGGTGCGCAACTACGAGCCGGGTAGCGCCGACCGGGATCGGCTCCAGCGGCGGCTGACCGAGTTGGCCGCCGAGCGGATCGACCTGCCGATGACCATTGCCGGCGAGCGGCGGATGGCCGGCGGCGAGTCGATCGACGTGGTGCAGCCGCACCGGCACGCGCACGTGCTCGGCGTCACGGCGCACGCCACCCACGACGACGCCCGCGCCGCCGTGAAGGCCGCCAAGGACGCCGCTCCGATGTGGCGGGCGCTGCCGTTCGAGGAGCGGGCCGCGATCTTCCTGCGCGCCGCCGAACTGCTCGCCGGCCCCTGGCGGGACACGCTGAACGCCGCCACCATGCTGGGCCAGTCGAAGACCGCGATCCAGGCCGAGATCGACGCGGCCTGCGAGTTCATTGACTTCCTCCGGTTCAACGTGCACTTCGCACGGAACCTGCTGCAGGAGCAGCCGATCTCGTCGCCCGGGGTGTGGAACCGCCTCGACCACCGCCCGCTGGAGGGCTTCGTCTACGCGGTCACCCCGTTCAACTTCACGGCCATCGCCGGCAACCTGCCCTCGGCGCCGGCCCTGCTCGGCAACACCGTGGTCTGGAAGCCGGGGCCGACCCAGCAGTTCGCCGCGCACTTCACGATGCGCCTGTTCGAGGCGGCCGGCCTGCCCCCCGGTGTGATCAACATGGTCACCGGCCGGGGCGAGGAGGTCTCCGACGTGGTGCTCGCCGACGCGGACCTCGCCGGCATCCACTTCACCGGCTCCACCAAGGTCTTCCAGCAGCTCTGGCGCACCGTCGGCGAGAACATCTCCCGTTACCGGGGATATCCCCGGCTGGTCGGCGAGACCGGCGGTAAGGACTTCGTCGTCGCGCACCCCAGCGCCGACGTGGACGCCCTGCACACCGCGCTGATCCGTGGTGCCTACGAATACCAGGGCCAGAAGTGCTCGGCGGCGTCCCGGGCGTACGTCCCGCGTTCGCTCTGGGATGGCGGGCTGCGCGACCGGCTGGCCGCCACCGCGGAGTCCCTCACCTACGGCGACGTCACCGACTTCGGCAACTTCGGCGGCGCGGTCATCGACGCCAGGGCGTTCGACCGGCACACGGCCGCGCTGGAGCTGATCGCCGGCGACGACACCTGCCGGGTCCTCGCGGGCGGCACCGCCGACGACTCCGTCGGGTACTTCGTCCGGCCGACGCTCTTCGAGTGCACCGACGCGGCGCACGAGACGTTCACCACGGAGTACTTCGGCCCGATCCTCGGCGTGCACGTCTTCGACGACGGCCGCTTCGACGACGTGGTCGGCCAGGCCGAGTCGATCGCGCCGTACGCCCTGACCGGGGCGATCTTCGCGACGGACCGCCGGGTGGTCGAGGCGGTGGCCGAGCGGATGCGCTACGCCGCCGGCAACTTCTACATCAACGACAAGCCGACCGGTGCGGTGGTCGGGCAGCAGCCCTTCGGCGGCGCCCGGGCCAGCGGCACCAACGACAAGGCGGGCTCCTGGCACAACCTCGTCCGGTGGACGTCGCCCCGGACGATCAAGGAAACCTTCGTCCCGCCCACCGACCACACCTACCCGCACATGGGCTGAGCGCTGAGAAGGGCCTCTTCCCGTGGCGAAGGCGATGGGCGGGGGCCCTTCCCCGTGCCCGCGCCGGCCGGGGGGCGGGCAGCCGCGCCGGCCGGAATCGGGCGGCCCCTCCGGTCGGGGTCGGGCCGCCGCGCCGGCCGTCGGGACTCCTCGGCGGACCGTCCGGCGCCGCACTGTCTCGCGCCGACAGTGCACATAGGAAGCCGACCGGGTGGCGAAAACGCCAAATCCTGGACGCCGGGTCGGCAAAGTGGCAGCGTAAGGGGCATGGCGGAATCCGGAGTGAACCCCACGGCGGCGGCCCTGCTCGGGCTGCTCCACGAGGGTCCCATGACAGGTGGCCAGTTGATGGCCGCCGCCGAGCGCCGACTGGCGCCGTACTGGTCGATGACCCGCAGTCAGGTCTACCGGGAGCTACCGGTGCTGGCCGAGCGCGGTTTCGTCCGGATGGGCAAGCCCGGGCCGCGCTCCAGTCAGCCGTACGCACTCACGGCGGCGGGAAAACGGACATTCTCGCGCTGGCTGGCGGAGGATCCGGGGCGGGACACCATCCGTAACCCGATCGCCCTGCGGATCGCCTTCGGCGAGCTGCACTCGGCCAGCCAGCTCAAGAACCTGCAGGCCTCCGCCAACGAATACCACACGGAGGCCCTGGCCAAGGTCCGCGAGCAGGTCAAGAACGCCAAGAAGGAAGGCGAGACGTACGACGCCAGCGCGCTGGAGTTCGCCGTCGCCTACCACAAGGCCGCCCTGTCCTGGCTGAAGAGCGCCCCGGTCGGCTGAGCGCCGACCTCCCCGCCTGACGCTGCCCTCCCGCCGCGCGCTGCCCTGCCCGCTCAGCGGGGCCCTCCCGCCGGTCGGCAGCGGGCCCGTCGGCACGTCCCCGTACCGGCTTCGGGGCGCTCGCACGTCCGCTGCGCGCGTGGCGGCGACGCCCCCTCCTCGCGCGGGCGGCATCTTTTCGGCTCGTGACTGCGGGGCTCGCAAGCTCATGTCCCGGACGAGCAGTACCCTTGTCTGTCGTGACCGCTGCCGATTACGCCGAACAGCTCAAGGCCCTTGACACCACCCTGCGCAACATCGAGGCGGTGCTCGACATCGACCGGCTGCACGCGGACAAGGACCGCCTGGAGCAGGAGGCCTCCGCGCCCGACCTGTGGGACGACCAGGCGAAGGCGCAGCAGGTGACCTCGCAGTTGTCGTACGTCAACGGGGAGATCAGCAAGCTCGGCAGCCTCCGCTCGGGGCTCGACGACGCCAAGGTGCTGCTGGAGCTGGCGGAGGCCGAGTCCGACCCGGGGGTGCTCGCCGAGGTCGAGACGGAGATCGCCGGTCTGGGCAAGGCCATCGAGGAGATGGAGGTCCGCACCCTGCTCTCCGGCGAGTACGACTCCCGGGAGGCGCTTGTCGCCATCCGGGCCGGCGCCGGCGGTGTGGACGCGGCGGACTTCGCCGAGATGCTGCTGCGGATGTACCTGCGGTGGGCGGAGCGGCACGGCTACCCGACGGAGGTCTACGAGACCTCCTACGCCGAGGAGGCGGGCCTCAAGTCGGCGACCTTCACGGTCAAGGTGCCCTACGCGTACGGCACGCTCAGTGTCGAGTCGGGCACGCACCGGCTGGTCCGGATCAGCCCCTTCGACAACCAGGGTCGGCGGCAGACCAGCTTCGCCGGCGTCGAGGTCCTGCCGGTGGTGGAGCAGACCGACAGCATCGAGATCCCCGAGAACGAGATGCGGGTCGACGTCTACCGCTCGTCGGGTCCGGGTGGGCAGAGCGTCAACACCACCGACTCGGCCGTGCGGCTCACGCACATCCCGACGGGCATCGTGGTGACCTGCCAGAACGAGAAGTCGCAGTTGCAGAACAAGGCGTCCGCCCTGCGGGTGCTCCAGGCCCGGCTGCTGGAGCGCAAGCGGCAGGAGGAGCAGGCCAAGATGCAGGGCCTCAAGACGGACGCCGCCGGCTCGTGGGGCGACCAGATGCGCTCGTACGTGCTGCACCCGTACCAGATGGTGAAGGACCTTCGGACCGAGCAGGAGACGGGCAACCCGACGGCGGTCTTCGATGGGGACCTGGACAAGTTCCTCCAGGCGGGTATCCGGTGGCGCAAGCAGCGCCAGCTTGCCGGCGACGCTGCGTGATCGATTGTGGTCGGAGCGCTTCATCGATCTTCCGGTACGCCCGATTTCGATGACTCGCCTCGCAACGGTGGGGCGTGGGGCTTGGCTCCCCCGTTACACCGCGTAGACTCACCACCCGTGATTCAGCTTGAGCAAGTGACGAAGACGTACCCGAAGGCGTCCCGGCCTTCGCTCGACAACGTGTCCGTCTCGATCGAGAAGGGCGAGTTCGTCTTCTTCATCGGTCCATCCGGCTCCGGCAAGTCCACCATCATCAAGTTGCTGCTGCACGAGGTCGCCCCCAACAAGGGGCGGGTCGTCGTGAACAGCAAGGACGTCACGTCGATGCGTTCCTGGAAGCGACCCCACTTCCGGCGTTCCATCGGCTGCGTGTTCCAGGACTTCCGGCTGCTGCCGAACCGCACCGCCTACGAGAACGTCGCGTTCGCCCTCGAGGTGATCGGCAAGACCAAGGCGGTCGCCCGCCGGGTCGTGCCGGAGGTTCTGGAGCTGGTGGGGCTCGGTGGCAAGGAGCACCGCTACCCGCACGAGCTCTCCGGTGGTGAGCAGCAGCGGGTCGCCGTCGCCCGGGCGTTCGTGAATCGCCCGCTGATCCTGCTGGCGGACGAGCCGACCGGAAACCTGGACCCGGACACCTCGATCGAGATCATGCGCCTACTGGACCGGATCAACCGCACCGGCACGACCGTCGTGATGGTCACGCACGACTCCAACATCGTGAACCAGATGCGCCGTCGGGTCATCGAGATCGAGAGCGGTCGCATCGTGCGCGACCAGGCCCGCGGCGTCTACGGCTGAGCCGACGCCACCCCTGCGCAGCCTGACGACGAACACCTCATGCCGGAGATCCGGAGGAAATCCCGATGCGCGTGAAATACGTCCTGTCCGAGGTACTGGTCGGACTGTGGCGCAACGTGACCATGACCATCGCGATGATCATCACGATGGCGGTCTCGCTGACCATGCTCGGCGCCAGCGGTCTCATGTACCGCCAGGTCGACGACATGAAGGACCTCTACTACAAGAACATCGAGGTTTCGATCTTCCTCACCCAGGAGGTCGCCCCGGCGCAGCGTGAGGGCCTGAACGCCCAGCTGGAGGGCGACCCGCTGGTCAAGGAGGTCGTCTACGTCGACAAGGAGGAGGCGTACAAGCGCTTCCAGGAGATGTTCCAGGACGCCCCCGACCTGCTCAGCGCGGTCAAGGCGGACAGCCTGCCCGAGTCGTTCCGGCTGACGCTGAACAACCCGGAGCAGTACAAGAACATCTACGACCAGTACAAGGACGTCGAGGGCGTCGACGAGATCGTCGACCAGAGCCGGTTGCTCGACAAGATCTTCGACATCCTCACCTCGATCCAGAACATCGCCCTGGCCGCCGCCGTCGTGATGGCCATCGCGGCGCTGCTGCTGGTCGCCAACACGATCCAGGTGGCCGCGTACAGCAAGCGGCGTGAGGTCGCGGTCATGAAGCTGGTCGGCGCCTCGAACTGGTTCATCCAGGCGCCGTTCGTGCTGGAGGCCGTGGTCGCCGGCCTGATCGGCTCGCTGCTCGGCCTGGTGGCCCTGGTCGCGGCGAAGTACCTGCTGTTCGACGGGTCGCTCCAGGCGTTGCAGGGTCTGCTCTCGCCGATCAGCTGGGGCGACATCATGGTGGTGTTCCCGCTGATGGCCGGCATCGGTGGCCTGGTCAGCGCCGCCACCGCCTGGGTCACGCTCCGTTTCTACCTGCGGGTCTGACGCCCGTACGCGACGACGACAGGGCCCTTCCGCGCCGGGAACAAACGGTGCGGGAGGGTCCTTGTCGTTCGGGTAGCATGATCCCCGCCCACGGCCGGTGACGGTCGGGGGCGGATCACCGGAAAGGGGGTGGCGCCGATGCCACGGGAAAAGGGACGCAAGGTCGTCGCCTCCAACAAGAAGGCCCGGCACGACTACGCGATCCTCGACACCTACGAGGCGGGCATGGCGTTGACCGGCACCGAGGTCAAGTCGTTGCGGGCCGGCCGCGCGTCGCTTGTCGACGCGTTCGCGCAGGAGCGCAGCGGCGAGCTCTACCTGCACGGGATGCACATCCCGGAATACACGCAGGGCACGTGGACCAACCACGAGCCCCGGCGGACCCGCAAGCTGCTGCTCAACCGGGCGGAGATCGACCGGCTGCTCGGCAAGACCCGCGAGGGTGGCCTGACCATGGTGCCGTTGCAGGTCTACTTCTCCGACGGCTGGGCGAAGGTGGAGATCGCCCTGGCCAAGGGCAAGAAGTCGTACGACAAGCGGCAGGACCTCGCCAAGCGGGACGCGGACCGGGAGATCGCCCGGGCCCACGGCCGGCGCGGCAAGGGGATGGATGACTGAAATGCCGCTTATGTCCGGGTCGGCGCATCCGACTCGGGCCTCGGGATGAAACCCGTTGCGGCAGGCGTTAGTCTTGTCAGTGCCGCCACATCGGCGGCCTGTCGAGGGGGTGACTGGTTTCGACTTCGTACGCAGCGACAGGGGAAGCGAGCCGAGGAAGCCGACGTCGTCTCGAGAATCGGTCGTCGGAAACTTATAAGCGCCAAGAACAATCGCGCTGACTTCGCTCTCGCCGCCTGAGGCGAGTAGCTGAGTCTGTCGGCCTGGGAACGCCTTCGTCCCAATAGCCGGCATCAGTTAGAAGGCTGGCCAACCGGACCCGGTCGCGGGGTCCGTGCGGTGAGATTAATCAGCGACTGGGCCCGTCACACCAACTTGCTCGCGTGAGCGGTGGGGCCGAGTAGAGGCATAGCGAGCTGCGCTCGGAGAAGCCCTGACAAACCGGCGAAGGACCCGGGTTCGATTCCCGGCACCTCCACCACCAGACGATGCGCCCCGGTCCACCGGACCGGGGCGCATCGTCGTCTCCGGAGCACGAGACGGATCCGGGGCGCAGGACCTGAGCGCGGGAACCGGCGTGGGGGCGCTGGCGTCCAACCGGCATGCGCCGCACCGCCGCCCTGCTGGGCCTTCCGCTGTTGATGATCGTCGTGGGGTGCGACCCGGCCGTCGGCCCGGGCAACGCCGACCCGCGCGACGCCGCCTTCGCCCAGCGGGCCACCGAGGTGGCCGAGGCGTGGCTTCCGGCGCCCACCTGGAACACCGGCTACGTGCCGCTGCAGGACGCCACGGTGCTCCTCGGTAATCCGGGTTTCACCGGGGAGACCGAGACCGCCTTCCGCAGCGGCTGGTACCGCGACCAGGTCGAGCTGCCCGCCACGAAACCCGCCAACGGCACGATCCGGTTCCCGGACGGTACGCGGCTCACCGTCGCGCTGGTCAGCGCCGCCGACGCGTACGGGCAGCTCGACCAGGGCGACCCGCCGCCCTGCGCCGGCCGGCCGCCGGGCCCCGCCCTGCCGGGACCCACCGGCCGTCCCAAGCCGGGCGGTGGCCCCACCATCGCGCCGGGGCCTGACGGCCCGGTGAGCAGCACCCCGCAGAGCACCTGCGTCGCGCTGACGGTCACGGCCGCGAAGCTGGGCACCGCGCCGGTGCGCACCAGCCGGGGCGAGGTCCCGGTGCCGGCGTGGCTGTTCACCGTCGAGGAACTCTCCGCGCCGGTGGCTCGGATCGCCGTGGCACCGCAGTCCGTCACCGACCTGCCCGAGCCGACGCCCCCGGCCGGCCCGGCGCCCGAGGGCATGGTCGGCGCGCAGGACGTCCAGTCCGTGAACGGCACCGAGCTGACCTGGCGGCTCGGCGTGGGCAGCTGCGACACCGCCATCACCCCGCTGGTGCGGGAGTTCGCCGATGTGGTGGTGGTCGGCGGCAGCGTGCTCACCGCCACCGGCGTCTGCAACGCGATGCTGAAACTCGAACCGGTCAGCGCCACGCTGCAGGCGCCGCTGGGCGACCGGCCGGTCCTCGACGTGCTCACCGGCGCGCCGCTGCGGCTCGCGGCGCGCTGACCGGGCGGCGGCTCAGAGGAGGCGGGGCACCTCGGTGCTGACCGGCACCGGCAGCACGGTCGGGCCGTCCGCGCGCAGCCCGGCGGTCAGGGCAGCACCGAACTCCTCGGGGGTCCGCGCGACGGTGGCGGCGCAGCCGTAACCGCGGGCGATGGCGGTGATGTCCAGCCCGGGCAGGTCCAGCCCGGGCACCCCCGGCGTCTCCTTGAACTCGGCGAAGGCCTTCAGGATTGCGTACTGCTGGTTGACCGGCACCACGACGACCAGCGGCAGGCGCAGCCGCGCGGCGGTCCACAGCGCCTGCACCGAGTAGTGGAACGAGCCGTCCCCGATCACCGCGACCACGGGCCGACCGCGGCCGGTGTCGCGCTGCGCGAGCGCGATGCCGACGGCCGCCGGCAGGCCGTACCCGAGACCGCCGCTGGCCATCGTGAAGTAGGAGCCGGGGCGGGTGGCGCGCAGCCGGCGGCGTAGCGCCGGCAGGTTGGACGGCGACTCCTGCACCAGGATCCCGTCGGTGGGCCAGTGCCGCGCCAGGGCCGCGAAGAGCGCGTCCGGGGCCAGCGGCAGCCCCTCCGCCGGCGCCGGCGGCTCGGGGCGGGCCGGTGGCGCCGGCCGGTCCGCCGCCGGCAGCAGGTCGACGAGGGCGGCCAGGGTCAGCCCAGCATCGCCGAGCAGGCTGTCGCCCACCGGAGCGCGGGCCGCCTCGTCCGGGTCGTCGGTGACGTGCAGCAGGCGGGTGCCGGCGGGCAGGTGCTCGCCCGGCACGTGCGGGTAGTAGCGGAACACCGGCGCCCCGACGACCAGCACGGTGTCGTGCCCGGTCAGCGCCTCCGCGAGCGGCCCGATGGCGAAGGGGAGCACCCCCCGGAAGTGCGCGTGGTCCTCCGGGAAGACGGCCCGTTCGGGCGCGGGGGCCGACCAGACCGGCGCGGCGAGCCGCTGCGCCAACGCCACCGCCGCAGGCCAGCCGTCGGCCCGGTCCACGGCCGCGCCGAGCACCAGCGCGGGCGCGCGGCTGGCGGCCAGCACGGCGGCGAACTCGCGTAGCCGGGCCGGGTCGGGCGCGAACCGGGTGGCCACCGTCCGCACCGGCGGCGGCGGGTCGGCGGGCTGCGCCCAGTCGTCGAGGGGCAGGGAGAGGAAGACCGGCCCGGCGGGGGGCTGGACCGCCGTCGCGTACGCCCGCATCAGCGCCGCCGGGACGTCCTGCGCGCGGACCGGCTCGTGGCTCCACTTCACGTACGGCTGGGGCAGTTCGGTGGCCCGCCGGCTGGTCAGCCGGGGCTCCATCAGCAGCATCTCCCGGGTCTGCTGACCGGCCGTGACGATCAGCGGGGTCCGGTTGTGCCACGCGGTGACCAGGTTGCCCATCCCGTTTCCCGTGCCGGGGGCGGTGTGCAGGTTGACGTGCGCCGGCCGGCCCGTGGCCTGCGCGTAGCCGTCCGCCATGCCGACGGCCGACGCCTCGTGCAGGGCGAGCACGTAGTGGAAGTCGTCCGGGAAGTCCCGCAGGAACGGCTCCTCGGTGGAGCCCGGGTTGCCGAAGACGGTGGTCAGGCCGAGGGCACGGAGCAGGTCGTACGTGGTGTCGCGGACCGTTGCCATCAGCTCCCAACCTATCGGGGCGGCTCGGGCATCTCGGGCCTTTTGCGCCGCCCGAGTGGGGCGGGGCCCCTTCCGTCACCCCGGGCGATGGGAGCGCCCCTCCTCGCGCCTCAGGGAAGGGTGAAGGGCAGGGCGATGCCGTCCAGTGCGCGTACACAGGGGCAGTCCCGCTCGGTCGGCAGCGCGGCGACCGCCGCCAGCAGCAGGCCCCGCAGCCGGTCGGTGTTCTCCCCGAAGACCCGGAACACCTCCTCGTGCGTCACCGCCTCGCCGCCCTCCACGCCCGCGTCCAGGTCGGTGACCAGCGCGATCGAGGAATAGCAGAGGGCCAGCTCGCGGGCGAGCACCGCCTCCGGATGACCCGTCATGTTGACCACCGTGCCGCCGATCGAGGCGTACCAGCGTGACTCGGCCCGGGTGGAGAAGCGCGGGCCCTCGACCACCACCATGGTCCCGCCGTCCACCGCCGGCACGTCCCGGCGGGCCGCGGCGGCGAGCAGCGTACGCCGGCCGGCGGGGCAGTACGGGTCGGCGAAGGAGACGTGCACCGCGCCCCGGTCGTAGTAGGTCTGCGCCCGCCCGCTGGTGCGGTCGATCAGCTGGTCCGGCACCACGAAGGTGCCCGGACCCAGCTCCGGCCGCAGGCCGCCCACGGCGCACGGGGCGAGCACCTGGCGTACGCCGAGGGAACGCAGCGCCCAGAGGTTGGCCCGGTAGGGGATCAGGTGCGGCGGGTGGCGGTGGTCGCGGCCGTGGCGGGGCAGGAACGCCACCCGCCGGCCGTCCACCTCGGCGATGGTGACGGCGTCGGAGGGCGGCCCGTACGGCGTCTCCACCTCGTGTTCGGTGGCGCCGTCCAGCAGCGCGTAGAGCCCCGAGCCACCGATCACCGCGAGTTCCGCCGTGGGACCCATCGATCCTCCCTCGTGTCCGTCGATCAACCGCCCGTCAGACCTTAGCCACCGCCCGGGGGGCAGGCTATGGTGCCAGGCATGGCGTTGACAGCGCGGATGACCCCGACGTCCCAGGCCGTCCCGATCCGGTTGGTCTGACGGGGTGTCCGGCATGCAGGGAGAGGGGCGGGCGATCGGCGGGCGGGCGACGGAGTCGATGGCCGGACGGCTGCTGGTCGCGACGCCGGCGCTGAAGGACCCGAACTTCGACCGCACGGTGGTGCTGCTGGTGGCCCACGAGCCCGGCGGCGCCCTCGGCGTGGTGCTGAACCGGGCCACCGAGGTGCCGGTCGCCGACGTGCTCGGCGACTGGAGCGACCTGGCCCGCGACCCGGCCGTGCTCTTCGAGGGTGGGCCCGTGCAGCCCGACTCGGCGATCTGCCTGGCCCGGATGCGCCACCCGGTGCAGCGGATCAGAGGGTTCCACCAGGTCTCCGGGGCGGTCGGCACCCTCGACCTCTCCGTCGACCCGGGGCGGATGCGGGAGGGCATCACCGGCATTCGGGTCTTCGCCGGCTATTCGGGGTGGGGCACCGGGCAGTTGGAGCAGGAGATCGAGGACGGCTCCTGGTTCCTGCTGGACGCGCTGCCCGGCGACGCCTTCGTCGACCGGCCGGACGACCTGTGGCCGATGGTGCTGCGCCGTCAGGGCGGGATGATGGCGGCGGTCGCGCACTTTCCGCCGGACGTGGCGCTCAACTGAGCCGGCTGGCGGCGGGACCCCCGCGAGATGACCATGCCGCGAGCGCTGTGTATAGTTCTCTCCGTGCCCGGGAGACCGGGGACGACAGCAGGGGGCCGTGGCGCAGCTGGTAGCGCACCACACTGGCAGTGTGGGGGTCAGGGGTTCGAGTCCCCTCGGCTCCACCCTGAAGTAGCAGGTCAAGGGCCTGTCCGCCGTTAGTGGCGGGCAGGCCCTTGATCATTTGACCCCCCGTTCGACCGGAACGGGGCCTACTGGCCCGGCCCGACCGGTTGTGTGACGGCTGTCATGCCGAAGGGTGCCGCACCCGCACTGAGCTGCACGATCGGCTTGGCAAGGGCTCGCTCGTGAAAGGCCGAGGTCAGCCCCATCCGACCAGCCGGCGGCGGTCCTGGCGTGACGGGAACGGTGATCCATCGGAGCAGGACGTGGCAGATCGGGTAGAGCAGGGCCCCGTCGAGGTGGTGGCAGAACATCGCACCGAGGTATGACGGACCGCCCCACGCGTTGCGGACGAAGTTCGGGTCCAGCCCGGCGAAGACCTGCTGCCCGATGCGCCAGGCCATGAACACCTCCAGCAGTACGAGGAGGGCGACAGCCAGGCAGCGCGGCACACTCAGAAGGTCGAAGTCGGACCGGAACGTCGCTCTGATCCGGCTTGCGATCGGGCGTCCGAGCGGTGCGAAGATCACCGTACGGCCGAGCGGGCTGCGGCGGATAGTCGAACGCGGAGATTGCTGATCACTTCGTCGTTAGCCTCCACACCGTGAAGACCCATGTGAGCCGGTTGCTGGTCAAACTGTCGGCCCGCGACCGGGCACAACTCGTCGCGTGCGCCTACGACTGCGGCCCAGTGGTGCCCGGCGCATGCACGACGGGCTGATCGCCTCCCCACATTTCCACCACCGACCCGCCGGCTCCCTCCCGGATGAGGTCCATGACGACGGCGACGACCTCGGCCGGCGGGATCAGCGGGCGGGACGCTGCACGTTCGCCAGCGCTCATGCGCGCCCACTGCGCCTCTGCTCGTTTCAGACCGATCCAGTCTGGAGCTACGCACATCATCCGCACCCCATGGCTGCTCGCCAACCCTGCCAGACTGGCGGTGAAGCGGATCAGACCAGCCTTCGCGGCCCCGTACTCCGGCGAGCCGTAGGGCTCGAACCCGATGCCACCGCTGGATGCGATATTGATGATGGCACCACCGCCCTGTTCCCGCATGGGCTCCAGAACGAGCTGACTGAGCAGCATCGGGGCGGTCAGGTTAAGACTGATCGTCGCGGCCCACTCGGCGGGCTCGGCCTGCGGATACTGTCTGTGCGGAGTCCAGCCACCAGCGTTGTTGATGAGCACACTGGGTCCACCGAGGGCTTGTGCGGCCGTCAGGATGCGGTTCATGGCAGCCGGCTCTCGTACGTCGCCACCTACGGCCCGTGCCGGCATTCCGCTCGCCTCGATCGCGCGGCCACACTCCTCGGCGGCCCGCTCATCGGTATCGGATACGACGATGGCGTAACCGGCTTCGGCGAGGCCAAGCGCAATCTCGCGCCCCAATCCGTTGCCGGCGCCGGTAACGACTGCGGTTCGGGCCATGGTCACGATCTCTCCGAGGTTGCCTGCTCCATCTCGGCTCGTCCTACCCGCAGCCTGTCCGTCTGACACCCGAGCAGTCGCCGTCGACCGGTGGCCGGTTCGGCGCACCTCGTTGGTTCTGACCGGGTGTCCGGATCTGCCGCGTGCGTGGCGGCTCGGGGCTGCGATCGGTCCGGTCCCGTAGCGCGTGCTGCCAGGAATCGGCCGCTGCTCACCACACGGTGCCGGCGCGGGGCCCCCGCGACAGGTTCCCGCCAGCGCGCGACGACCGGCCCGTTCCGGGCGTCGTTCGGTGCCACGAGTCCTCTTTGGATGAGCGATCGGAAAGCCGACAGAGATGGGCGCGCACCCTGCCGCCTCCGTAGCCTCGTCAGCACCGCAAACCGAGGAGGTCGGGTGGCCCACGTCCACATCCGGATCGACGTCACGCCGCTCGACGACGACGACGAGTTCGTTCTCGGCCAGCTCACCGACGACCTGGCGGACGACCTGCGCGAGGTCGGCGAGGTCGAGCGCGTCGCACGTCCCGCCACGGACCCGGTCGCCAAGGGCGTCGGCGAGCTGGTGCTCGGCGCGGTGACCGTGCTGGCGGGCACCGATCCCGGCCACGTGCAGGCCCTGGTCGACGTGGTGCTGGCCTTCCTGCAACGCCACAACGGGCGGCGGGTGCACCTGCGGGTCGGCGACATCGAGCTGACCATCGACCGGCCCACCCGCAGCCAGACCGACGAGCTGATCAGAACGGTGCAGGCCGCGGTCGAACGGTCCCGCCACTGATGGGTCGGCACGCCCTGCTGCTCGGTACGGCCACCTGTGACGCCGACCCCCAGCTTCAGCCCCTGCCCTCGGTACGACAGGACGTGGCGCAGCTCAAGGCGCTGCTCGACGGCGCGGGCGAGTTCGACTCCGTACGCGCGGAGCCGGACCTGCCGGCGGCCCGCCTGCGGCAGACGGTCGAGGAGTTCTACGGTGCCCGGCGCAACGGCGACCTGGCGTTGCTCTACTACTCCGGCCACGGGGTGCTGCACGACGACGGGCAGTCGCTGTTCCTGGCCACCACCGACACGGTCTGCGGCCAGCTCCACGCGACCGCCTTCGACACCGACGGCACGCTGCGTCACCTGCTCAACAACACCAAGGCCAGCCAGAAGGTGGTGCTCCTCGACTGCTGCTTCTCCGGCGCGTTCACGGCCCGGCACCGCTTCCGTGGCGGGGTGCGCGAGGAGCCGCGCCGCACCAGGCGTGAGCGCGGCACCTTCATCCTGACCTCCAGCACCCACATGAAGGCCTCGAAGGCGCAGGGCGCGGACCAGCCGTCGATCTTCACGGAGGTGCTCCTCGCCGGCCTGCGGGGCGCGGCCGAGGGGACGGCCGACGACGGCTGGATCACCACCAACGACCTCTCCCGGTACGTGCTGACCGAGATGGCCCGTCGCCGTCAGCACAATCCCGTCGAGTCCAGTGAGGGGGTCACCGAGCCGATCCGGCTGGCGACGGTGCCGGGCTCCGCCGCGGCCGCCGCCGCCGGTCAGGTCGCGCCCGTCCGGACGGGTCCCTCCGACGAGGCGCCCTTCGACGCCGACCAGTGGCGCCGCCTGATCACCTACTACGTCAACTGCATGCGGCGCTCCACGACGCTGCAGTCCCTCATCGATCCCCGCGCCGGCGGCACGTACGTCGCGGCGTCGGCCGGCGCCGAGCCGGTCTTCACCGCGCAGCGGCCCGGCCGGCTGCACGGGGTGGCCGCGAGACTCGCCGCGCGGGCGCGCGCCGACGGCAGGGAGATGCAGTACGGCTACCCGGTCGTCGCCGTGCGGCCCGGTCGGCAGCAGCCCCTGCGGCTCGCCCCGCTGCTGGTCTGCGACGTCACCGTCGGCGCGGACGACGTCCCGCACGCCTCCTTCCCGCCGCGCCCCAGCCCCGCGCTCGTCGACCTGTTCCAGCTCTCGCAGGTCGAAGGCGACGAACTGGCGCAGCGCGTCGAGCAGGCCTTCGCACCCGGTGACCCCGCCGCCCTGGTCGCCACCGTCGACGTGCTCATGAAGACGCTCGGGCTCGACCCGGTCGTCGAACTCGACCCGGCGGCGCTGGTCGGCACCATCCGGCCGGGACCTGTGAACGGGGTGCAGAACGCGGCCGTCCTCTACACCGTCGACGCGGGCGACTCACCGCAGCGGCAACTCGTCGACGACCTGCGGGGCATGGCCAGGAATCCGAGGCTCATCGAGCGCACGGCCCTCGGCGCGCTGGCGCTGCGCCCCGACGAGGCGGGTCCGGCGTCGGTCGTGACGGTGGCGCTGAGCGCGGCGAACGAGGCGCAGGAGGAGATCATCCAGGCGGCGATGTCGCAGCCGTTGACCGTCGCCCAGGGGCCGCCGGGCACCGGCAAGAGCCAACTGGTCACCGCCCTGCTGTCCACCGCCACCGCCGCCGGCCAGAGCGTGCTGATCGGCTCCACCAGCAACCAGGCCGTCGACTCGGTACTCGACCGGGTCGCCGACCTGATCGGTCCGGGCCTGCTGGTGCGTACGGGCAACAAGGAACACCGGCTGCAGGAGCCGAAGCACGTCGCCGACATCCTCGCCGCCTATCCGCCCACCGGGCACGCCACGACGCCGGACGACCGGACCCCGCTGCACGAGCTACGGCTGCTGGCCGAGGAGGCCGCCCAACTCCGGGCGGCGCTGGACGAGCGGCGGCTGCTCGAACGCGACCTCGCCGACCTGGCCGCCACGCGCGACGACCAGCCGGAGGCCGGGGCGACGCCGCTGCCGGCCGACGACACGGCCCTCGCGCAGCTCGTCCACCTCACCGACCGGGCGCTCGGCAGCACGTGGTTCGGGTGGTGGTACCGGTGGCGGCTGCGGTCGTACGGGGTCGTGGACCGCGCGGCCGTCGAGACGCTCGCCGAGCGGGCCGTACTCGAACTGCGCTGGCGGGAACGACGACAGCGCCTCGCCGCCCTGCCCGACGCCGACACCTGCTGGCGGCGGCTGGTCGACCTGATCGGCACCGAGCGACCCGCCCGCAGCGCCGAGTTGTTGCGGGCGCAGATCGCCCGCCGGGTGGCGGTGGGAGCGAGACTCCTGCAGGACCGGGCCGACGAGATGGCGAAGCCGCAGGCGGACAGCTGGTCCTACTTTCCCGAGCTGCTGCGGGTGCTGCCGGGCTGGGCGGTGACCGCGCTCTCCGCCCGGCGGCTGCGCAGCAGCCCCGCGCTGTACGACCTCGTGGTCATCGACGAGGCGGCGCAGTGCACCATTCCCGCGATCCTGCCCATGCTCTACCGGGCCAAGCGGGCGCTGATCATCGGTGATCCGCGCCAGCTCGCGCCGGTCGTGGACCTGCCCGAGGCCGACGACGTCACCGAGCGGGCCCGGGCCGAACTGGGCACCGGATGGCTGACCACCCGGCGGCTGACCTACACGGGCCACTCCGCGTACGACGCGTTCGCCGCCGCCGCCGGCGCGGCGCACCTCCTCGACGAGCACTACCGGTGCCACCCCGACATCGTCGAGGTGCCGAACCGGGAGGTGTACCAGAGCCGGCTCACCGTGCTGACGGACCCGGCCCGGCTGGCCGCCCCGGCCGAGGCGGCGGTGCGGTGGCGTGACGTACCCGGCAGGTTCGACCCGGGGGAGACCGGTTCCGGCCGCAACGACGTCGAGGCCGCCGAGGTCGTCGCCGAGGTGGCGCACCTGCGGGCGGCGCATCCCGACGCGTCCATCGGGGTGGTCACGCCGCTCGCCGCGCACCAGCGGCGCCTCGCCGCGGCCCTGCGCGCCGCCGGGCTCACCGAGAATCTGCTCTGCGCCACCATCCACAGGTTCCAGGGCAGCGAGCGGGACATCATGGTCGTCTCGCCGGTCGGCGCGCACGGGATCCCGGACCGCACCCGGGGTTGGCTCGTGCACCAGACCAACCTGTGGAACGTCGCCATCACCCGGGCCCGGTCCCAGCTCGTCGTGGTCGGCGACCGTTCGTGGTGGTCGGGTCAGCGCGGGCTGCTCACCGCCCTGGCCCGCGGCCCCGGCGGCACCGCCGCCGGGACGGCGACCGCTGCCGGGCCGGCCGACCGGCTGCACCGCGCCCTACGGAACGCCGGCCTCACCGTCCGGCGTGACGTCGCCCTGGCCGGCCGGCGGGCCGACATGGTGGTGCGGCACGCGGACGTCGAGCTGGCCGTCGTCGTCGACGACCCGGCGGGCGATCCCGACGGCCGGCGGCTGCGCAAGGTGCTCGCGCATCTCGACGTCGTCGGCGGCCTCCAGCCTGTCCGTCGGGTACCGGCCTGGCGTGCCCTGGCCGAGCCGGGGCAGGTGGCGGCGGAGTTGGCCGACGAGCTGCGCCGGCCGCGGTAGGAGCAACCGCCAGCGGCGCCGCGCCGGCCGCGCCCGGTGCGCGCGTGGCGGCGGGCCGGGTCGCTCCTCGGCGTCCCGGCGCGAACGGGTCTGGCGCGACGGGCACCGGGGTAGTTTCGGGGGATGCGTTTCGTCCCGATCGACACCCCCAAGCCCCTGTCCAAGATCGGCCTCGGCACCTGGCAGTTCGGCTCCAAGGAGTGGGGCTACGGCCCCGAGTACGAGCACCGGGCCGCCGACATCGTCCGGCGCGCCGTCGACCTGGGCATCACCGTCTTCGACACCGCCGAGCTGTACGGCTTCGGCCGCAGCGAGCGCATCCTCGGCGAGGCGCTCGGCGGCGACCGGCAGAAGGTCGTGCTCGCCACGAAGATCCTCCCGATCCTGCCGATCGCCCCGGTGGTGCAGCAGCGGGCGGTCGCCTCGGCCGTCCGGCTCGGCGTCGGCCACCTCGACCTCTACCAGGTGCACCAGGCCAACCCGCTGGTCGCCGACCACACCACCATGCGCGGCATGCGCGCGTTGCAGGACGTCGGGCTGGTCGGCGAGGTCGGCGTCAGCAACTACAGCCTGCGCCGCTGGCAGGTCGCCGAGGCGGCGCTCGGCCGGCGGGTGCTGAGCAACCAGGTCCGCTACAGCATGATCGACCGTGGGCCCGAACACGACCTGCTGCCGTACGCGAAGCAGACCGGTCGGGTTGTCATCGCGTACAGCCCGCTCGCCCAGGGCTTCCTCTCCGGGCGATACGACGCGAAGAACCCGCCGAGCGGGGCGGTACGCCGGGCCAACCCGTACTTCCTGCCGGAGAACCTGGAACGCGGCGCGGCGCTCATCGAGACGCTGCGGCAGGTGGCCGACGCGCACGACGCCACCTGCAGCCAGATCGCGCTGGCCTACCTGCTGCGCCACCCGAACGTGCTGGCCATCCCCGGTGCCTCCGGCGTGGAGCAGGTCGAACGCAACGCGGCGGCGGCCGACATCGACCTCACCGACGACGAGTACGCCGCGCTCGCCGGCGCGGCCCGGGAGTTCCGCCCGATCACGGGGCTCGCGGCGGCGCCCCGGCTGCTCCGGGCCCGGGTCCGGAGCTGACCTGAGCGGCGGCGGGGGAGCCGCGCCACCGCCGAGCCGGACGCCGGGCACCGGGCGTCGTCGCGGCACTCCGGCGGAGGCGCCGATCTCCCCGACGCGGGGGAGTCGGCGCGGGGTGTGACCGGGACAGAATGGACGGGTGAAGCCCCGCACGGTCCTCGCGCCGCTGGTGGCCGGCAGCACCTGGCGGCGCGGCGTGTTCCTGCTGCTCGGCGGGGTGCTCGTGCTGCCGTACGTGCTGCTGGCGGTGGCCTTCGCCCAGATGCTGACCCGGTCGGCGGTGCCCCGGCCACTGGTGCTGGCCCTGCTCGGCGTCGCGGCGACCATCGCGGCGGCACCGATCTTCCTCGACGGCCCCCGCGCGTTGGAGATCGCCGCCGCGCGGGCTCTGCTCGGCGTCGACCTGCCGGACCCGGCGCCCGGGCACGCCGTCGACCGGGAGACCCGGCTGCGCTCGGCGCTCTGGATCGGGCTGCACCTGGTCAGCGGCGGACTGGTGGTGGCCGCCCTGTTCAGCGCCGTGCCGATGGCGCTGGCCCTCATCGGGCAGCAGTTCGGCCTCGACACCGGAATGACCGGCGGCGACCGGCGCGGGCCATTCGACGGGCGGGACACCGGCTGGCTGACCCTCGCCGGCGTCGTCGTGCTGGTGGCACTCGGCTACGCCGTGGCCGGGCTGGGTGCGCTGGCGGTGTCGATGGCCCCGGTGCTGCTCGGCCCGGCCCAGGCGGAACGGATCGCGGCCCTGGAGGCGCGCACCACCCGGCTCGCCGCACGCAACCGGCTGGCCCGGGAGCTGCACGACTCGGTGGGTCACGCCCTCACCGTCGCCACCCTCCAGGCCGGGGCCGCCCGCGAGCTGCTCGACCGGGACCCGGAGTTCGTCCGGCGCGCGCTGGGCGCGATCGAGGAGGCCGGGCGGACCGCGATGGATGACCTGGACCACGTGCTGGGCCTGCTCCGCGAGCCCGACGCCCGGCGGGCCGCGCCGGCGCCGCAGCGTACGCTCGCCGACCTGGACCGGCTGGTGGCCGACACCCGCGCGGCCGGCCTGCCGGTCGACGCCCGGCGCACCGGCGACCCGGCCGACCTGCCGGCGGCGGTCTCCCGGGAGGGCTACCGGATCGTCCAGGAGGGGCTGACCAACGCGACCCGGTACGGCCGGGGACCGGTCACGCTGCGCCTCGACGTGCACGCCGACGCGCTGGAGCTGGAACTGGTGAACGCGGTGGGCCGGCGCCGCCGCGCCGACCCGGGACGGGGCGGCCGGGGCCTCGACGGGATGCGGGAGCGGGTGCTGCTGCTCGGCGGCCGGCTGACCGTCGGGCCGGCCGGTGACCGCTGGTGTATCCGGGTGCGACTGCCGTTCGGGAGGACCCCATGACGACAGGCACCGCGACGACGACGGGGGTGCTGATCGTCGACGACGACGAGCTGATCCGGATCGGGCTGCGGGCCATCCTCGACGCCCAGCCCGACCTGCGGGTGCTCGGCGAGGCCACCGACGGCGCGGAGGTGCCGCCGCTGGTCGCCCGGCTGCGCCCCCGCGTGGTGCTGATGGACGTGCGGATGCCCCGCATCGACGGCATCCAGGCCACCCGGCGGCTGCTCGCCACCTCCGCCGACCCGCCCCGGGTGCTGGTGGTCACCACCTTCGAGAACGACGAGTACGTCTACGACGCGCTCCGCGCCGGGGCCAGCGGATTCCTGCTCAAACGGGCCCGGCCCGCCGAGGTGGTGGAGGCGGTCCGGGTGGTCGCGCGGGGCGAGTCGCTGCTCTTCCCCGCCGCCATCCGCCGCCTCGCCGGGGCGTACGGGGGGCGGGGCGCCGACCGGCTGGTGGCCGCCCGGCTCACCGACCGGGAGGCCGAGGTGCTCCGGCTGATGACCACCGGACTGTCCAACCCGGAGATCGCCGCGCACCTCGTGGTCGGGGTGGAGACCGTGAAGACCCACGTCGGCAACGTACTGGCCAAGCTCGGCGTCCGCGACCGCACCCAGGCGGTGATCGCGGCGTACGAGTCGGGGTTCGTCACCCCGTCGGGCTGAACGTTCCCTCCCGCGGGGGAGCCGGTTCACCGCCGCACGGGAGGGCGTACGCGGCCCGTCGACCGAGGCTGGGAAGCATGACGACTACCACCGCTCCCACCCACCGCACGGCCCCGGGCCGGCCGGACCGGCTCGCCCCGCTGGCCGCCGGCTGGCTCGGCCTCTGGGGCCTGCTCGCCCTGCTCTGCGCCGGCACCGGCGCCGGCTACCCGTTCGGGACGAACGATCCGCGCGGCGGCGAGGCCAACCTGCTCCGGCTGGTCCCGACCGACGTCGGACCACCCCTGTTCGCCGCGCTGCTGCTCGGCGCCGCGGTGGCCGCGCTCGCCATGACCGGGCCGGCCCGCCGCCCGGCCCGGCCGCTGCGCAGCCTGCTGCTGGCGTACGCCTGGACGGTCGCCTTCCTGCTCGGCGTCGTCGTGCCGGACGTGGAGGTGCTGACCATCCTCGGCTACACCCCGATCCTGATCGTCGGCGCGCCGTTCGGCTGGCCGCCGGTGGACCACGCCGACGTGTTCACCTGGGCGCTGTTCGCCCGGTTCGCGGCCGTGGTCGGCGGGGTGCTGCTGGCCGGGGCGGTGCTGCGTTGGCAGCGGCGCACCGCCGACGCCTGCCCGGCGTGCGGGCGCGACGGCACCGACCACGGCCGGACCACGCCCGCCTCGGCGGCCCGCTGGGGGCGCGTGGCGGCCTGGACGGCGGCCACCATCCCCGCCCTGTACGCGGTCACCCGGCTCGCCTGGGCGGTCGGCGTCCCGCTCGGCATCGACCGGTCGTTCCTCGACGAGATGCGCGAGTCCGGGCTGGTCTGGGCGGGCGCCGGGCTGGGCGGCTTCGCCCTGGTGGGCGCCGTCCTCACCCTCGGGCTGGTGCAGCGGTGGGGGGAACGGTTCCCGCGCTGGATGGTGGGCCTGGCCGGGCGGCCGGTGCCGGTCCGGCTGGCCGTCGTCCCGGCGACGCTGGTCGCGGTGGCGGTCACCGCGGCGAGCCTCGGCCTGCTCTCCGCCCCCGGCTTCTGGGACTTCTCCGACGGGCTCAGCCTGGCCACCGCGCCGATGCTGCTCTGGCCGGTCTGGGGCGTCGCGCTCGGCGCCGCCACGTACGCGTACCACCTGCGCCGCCGGGGCGCCTGCCGGCGTTGCGGGCGCGGCTGACCCGTACCCCGGCGGGGGTGCCCGGTCGACGGACCGGGCGCCCCCGCTTCCGTGAGCTAGCGTGGGTCGGGTGACTGCGCCTTCCCCGGTTACCCCGGACCCTCCGGCCGACCTGCCCGGCACGCTCGGCGAGCTGCGGTCGGCCGGTTACGCGTACCGCACGGTCAAGCAGGAACTCCGCGAGAACCTCCTGGCCCGGATGCGGTCCGGCGCCGACCGCTTCCCCGGCATCGTCGGCTACGACGACACGGTGCTGCCCGAGGTCGAGCGGGCCCTGCTCGCCGGGCACGACATGGTGCTGCTCGGTGAGCGGGGGCAGGGCAAGACCCGGCTCATCCGCTCGCTCGTGGGCCTGCTCGACGAGTGGACCCCGGTGATCGCCGGTTCCGTGCTCAACGAGCACCCGCTGCACCCGCTCACCCCGGGCTCGCGGGCGCTGGTCGCCGAGGTCGGCGACGCGCTGCCGGTGGCGTGGCTGCACCGCTCGATGCGGTACGGCGAGAAGCTGGCCACCCCCGACACGAGCGTCGGCGACCTGATCGGCGACGTCGACCCGATCCGGATCGCCCAGGGGCGCACCCTCGGCGACCCGGAGACCATCCACTTCGGCCTCGTCCCGCGCACCAACCGGGGCATCTTCGCCGTGAACGAGCTGCCCGACCTGGCCGAGCGGATCCAGGTGGCGCTGCTCAACGTGCTGGAGGAGCGGGACATCCAGGTCCGCGGCTACCAGCTTCGGCTGCCGCTGGACCTCTTCCTGGTGGCCAGCGCCAACCCGGAGGACTACACCAACCGGGGTCGGATCATCTCCCCGCTCAAGGACCGGTTCGGCGCCGAGGTCCGCACCCACTACCCGGTCGACCTCGACCTGGAGCTGGCCCTGATCCGGCAGGAGGCCGACCTGGTCGCCGAGGTGCCGGAACACGTGCTGGAGGTGCTCGCCCGGTTCGCCCGGGCCGTGCGCGACTCGCCGTCGGTGGACCAGCGCTCCGGGGTCTCGGCCCGCTTCGCCATCGCCGCCGCCGAGACGGTCGCCGCCGCCGCGCTGCGCCGCGCCGGCCTGCTCGCCGGCGGGAGCGCGCCCGCCACGCCGCAGGGCGACGGGCGGGCGCCCGTCCCGACCCCGGAGGCACCGGTGGCGCGGGTGGGGGACGCGGTGTCGGTGACCTCGACGCTGCGCGGGAAGGTGGAGTTCGAGAGCGGGGAGGAGGGGCGGGAGGCCGAGATCCTCGGTCACCTCCTGCGGACCGCGACCGCCGAGACGTTCCGGTCCCGGCTGTCCGGGCTGGACCTGTCCGGCTTCACCGCCCTGGTGGACGCCGACGCGGTGGTCGAGACGGGGGAGCTGGTCGGCTCCGCCGAGCTGCTGCGCCAGGTGGGCACCGTCCCCGGGCTGGCCAAGGCGCTGGACCGGCTCGGGCTGGGCGACGCTCCCAGCCCCGGGCAGGCCGCAGCCGGCGTGGAGTTCGTCCTGGAGGGGCTGCACCTGACCCGCCGGCTCGGCAAGGACGTCACCGACTCCGGCCGGACCCGCTACGGCGGCCGGGCCTGAGCATGGCCGGCAACCGGTTCCGGTACGGGCAGTGGCGCGGCGGCCCCGACCCGCTCGCGCCCCCGTACGACGTGCGGGCGGCCGTGGACGCCGTCGGTGCCGAGGTGCTCGCCGGCGGCAGCCTCCGGGAGGCGCTGCGGGACCTGCTGCGGCAGGGCCCCCGGGGGCGCGGCGGCCTGGACGACCTCGCCGCCCGGGCCAGGCGGCTGCGCCGCGAGGCGTTGCGCCGGGGCGACCTGGACGGGGCGCTCACCCGGGCCCGGGCCCTGCTCGACCAGACGCTCGCCGCCGAGCGGGACGAGTTGCGCGGGCGCGCCGACGACGACGCGCGGTTCGCCGAGGCGGTGCTGGACAACCTGCCCCGCTCGACCGCCCGGGCGGTGGAGGAACTGGCCGGTTACCGGTGGAGCAGCGACGAGGCCCGCCGGACGTACCAGCGGATCCTCGACGGGCTGCGCGACGACGTGCTCGGCCAGCGCTTCGCCGGGCTGCGCGAGGCGGTACGCGCCTCGGCGGACCCGGGCGCGCAGCAGCGGCTGGCCGAGATGATGCGGGACCTGAACGACCTGCTCGGCCGGCATGCCCGGTCCGAGGACACCACGGACGCCTTCGCGGAGTTCATGCGCCGGCACGGCGAGTTCTTCCCGGAGCAGCCGGCCGACGTCGACGAGCTGATCGACGTGCTGGCCCGCCGGTCGGCCGCCGGTGAGCGGCTGATGCGGTCGCTCTCCGACCGGCAGCGCGACGAACTGGCCGACCTGATGCGGCAGTCGCTCGGCGAGCGGCTCGCGGGCGAGCTGTCCGCGTTGGACGCCAACCTTCGCGGGCTCCGTCCCGACCTGCACCGCGGGCCGGGTGAGCGGGTGCGCGGCGAGCGGTCGCTCGGCTACGGCGAGGCCGCCGGCGCGCTCGGCGAGATCGCCGAGCTGGACGACCTGCTGGACCAGCTCGACCAGGAACATCCGGGCGCCACCCTGGACGACGTGGACGTCGACGCGGTGGCCCGGACGCTGGGCCGCGACGCCGCCGACGACGTACGCCGGCTGCGGGAGCTGGAGCGGGAGCTGCGCCGGCAGGGCTGGGTGAGCCGCGACGCCGAGGGGTTGACGTTGAGCCCGAAGGCGCTGCGCCGGCTCGGCGGCACGGCGCTGCGGCAGGTCTTCGCCGACCTGACCGCCGGGCCGCGCGGCGCGCACGACCTGCGTTCGGCGGGGGCCGCCGGCGAGGTCAGCGGCGGCTCCCGGCGGTGGGAGTACGGCGACGAGCAACCCCTCGACGTGGTGCGGACGCTGACCCGGGCCGTCCGCCGCGCCGGGTCGGGCGTGCCGGTGCGGCTGGCCGTCGAGGACTTCGAGGTGGTGGAGACCGAGCGGCGGGCCTCGGCGGCGGTGGCGCTCTGCGTCGACCTCTCCTACTCGATGATCTCGCAGGGCCGGTGGGGCCCGATGAAGCAGACGGCGTTGGCGTTGGCGCACCTGATGGCCACCCGGTTTCCCCAGGACGCGTTGCAGATCGTCGGTTTTGGCCTGGAGGCGCTGCCGCTGACCCAGCGGGAGCTGGCCGCCGCCGAGCCCGACCTGCGGCAGGGCACGAACCTCCAGCACGCGCTGCGGCTGGCGGCCCGGCATCTGCGGCGGCATCCGGACGCCGAGCCGGTGGTGCTGGTGGTCACCGACGGGGAGCCGACCGCCCACCTGGACCCGGACGACGGCGAGGCGCTGTTCCACTGGCCGCCGCTGCCGGAGACGATCGACGCGACGGTACGCGAGGTGGACCGCCTCACCCGCCACGGCGCCACCCTCAACCTGTTCATGCTCGGTGACGATCCCGGCCTGCGTCGCTTCGTCGACGCGGTGGCCCGCCGCTCGAAGGGCCGCATGTTCACCCCCGACCTGGAGGACCTCGGCGAGTACGTGGTCTCCGACTACCTCCGCACCCGGCAGCCCCGCCGGCGCTGACCTCGCCGATCGGCGACGCCGGCTGCCGGTGGCCCCGCGCGTTGCGCCCCGCCCCTTCCGGGTGAACCGGGCGGGGGAACGCCCGGTCCGGCGGCGGGCGCCGGGATTCACTGGGGGGCATGGACGGCGGGGCGTTGCGCAGGGCGTACGCGGAGGTGCTCGCGGAGGTCGACGCGGGTGGGTTCGGGGCGCCGCCGGCCGGGCGGCTCAGCGCCGAGCAGATCGTCGCCCACCTCGCCGTCAACGACGAGTTGATGATCGAGGCGACCGAGGCGGTCGTCGCCGGTTCCCCGTTCGCGTACTACGACCTGGAGGCGGTCCACCGCCCGCAGGTGGACGCGCTGGTCGCCGAGTACGGTGGGCTGGCCGGGCTGACCACCCTGCTGCGGGGCACCAGTGAGCGGCTCTGTGGGCTGGTCGACGGGCTCAGTGCGGCGGCGCAGACCCCGGTCGAGACCCACCTACGGGAGGGTTTCGACCTGATCGTCGACGAGCCGTTGCCCTGGGGGCGCACCCTCGACCTGCACGCCCGCGTCCACCTGCCGAAGCACCTGGCCCAGCTGCGGACGCTGCGCGCCGGCTGAGGTGGGCGCCCATGGGGTGCGGCGTGGGCGCGTCAGTCGACGACCCGGACGTCCTTCCAGAAGGCGACCCGGTCGCGGACCATCGCGGCCTCCGACTTCGGCTGCGGGTAGTACCAGACCGCGTCGGCGCTGGTGCGGCCGTCGTGTTCCAGCGTGTAGTAGGACGCGGTGCCCTTCCACGGGCAGACGGTGTGCGTGTCGGAGTCGCGAATCAGGTCGTCGCGCAGGGCGGCGCGCGGGAAGTAGTGGTTTCCCTCGACCAGCACGGTGTCGTCGCTCTCGGCCACGACCAGGTCGTTCCAGACGGCTTTCGGCATGGCTCCCACGTTATGCCGCCCGCTGGGCGGCAGCCAGTCGCCCGGGCGGGGGCGCACCCGGGAGCGTGGACGTCCCACGTTGTGGGCACTGCGACGCGTACAGTGACCGCATGTGTGCGGTCCGTGTGGATCACCATCCGGTCGACCACGACGACGCGGTGGCCCGGCTGCGACGGTCGTACGCGGCGGTGCCCGCGCACGCGCCGGTGCGGCTCGCCAAACGCACCTCCAACCTGTTCCGTCCCCGGTCGGCCCCCCGCGCGCCGGGCCTGGACGTCAGGGGGCTGACCGGGGTGCTCGCCGTGGACCCGGCGGCCCGCACGGCCGACGTGCAGGGCATGTGCGCCTACGAGGACCTGGTTGACGCGACCCTGCCGCACGGGCTGATGCCGCTGGTCGTGCCGCAGTTGCGCACCATCACCCTCGGTGGGGCGGTCACCGGGCTGGGCATCGAGTCCACGTCGTTCCGCAACGGCCTGCCGCACGAGTCGGTGCTCGAGATGGACGTGCTCACCGGGGCGGGCGAGATCGTCACCGCCCGGCCGGAGGGGGAGCACGCCGACCTGTTCGCGGCGTTCCCCAACTCGCTGGGCAGCCTCGGCTACGCCACCCGGCTGCGCATCGAACTGGCGCCGGTACGCCGGTTCGTGGCCCTGCGCAACGTCCGGTTCACCCGCCTGGAGGCCCTCGCCGACGCGCTCGCCGAGGTCACCGCGACCCGCTCGTGGGCCGGCACGGCGGTGGACGCCATGGACGGGGTGATGTTCAGCCCCGGCGAGGCATACCTGGTGCTCGGCACCTTCACGGACGACGCGCCGCCGGTCAGCGACTACACGGGCCGCGACATCTACTACCGGTCGTTGCGCCGGCGCACCCACGACGCCCTCACCGCGTACGACTATCTCTGGCGCTGGGACACCGACTGGTTCTGGTGTTCGGCGGCGTTCGGGGTGCAGCATCCGGTCATCCGGCGGGTCTGGCCGGCGCGGTGGCGGCGCAGCGACGTCTACCACCGGCTGGTCCGGTTCGAGCACCGGCACGGCGTGGCGGCCCGCATCGACCGGCTGCGCGGCCAGCCGGCCCGCGAACGCGTCGTGCAGGACGTGGAGGTTCCGCTGGAGCGGACGGCGGAGTTCCTGCGCTGGTTCGCCGGCGCCGTCGGGATGGCCCCCGTCTGGCTCTGCCCGCTGCGGCTGCGCGAGCCGTCCGGCCCCGGATCGGGTCGGGCCTGGCCGCTGTATCCGCTCCGGGCCGGGCAGGACTATGTGAACATCGGGTTCTGGGGCAGCGTGCCGGTCGCGGCGGGCGCCGCCGACGGCGACGTCAACCGGGCGATCGAGCGCACGGTGTCGGAGTTGGGCGGCCACAAGTCGCTCTACTCCGACGCGTACTACGACCGGGAATCCTTCGACCGGCTCTACGGCGGAGTGACGTGGCGCGCGGTGCGGGACCGCTACGACCCGGAGCATCGGCTCACCGGACTGTACGAGAAGGCGGTGGCACGCGCATGAGCCTGACCGAGCGAGACCAGGGGGCGGCGAGCGCTCCCACCAGCCCGCCGAGGGGAAGCCGGCGCCCGGGTCCGACAGTGGTGGACGTCGTCCGCGCGTTGACCGCCGGGCCCCTCCCGGTGCGGGTGACCGGGTACGACGGCAGCGCGGTCGGCCCCGCCGACGCGGGGATCACCCTGTCGATCCGTTCCGAGCGGGGGCTGACCTACCTGCTCACCGCGCCGGGAGACCTGGGCCTGGCCCGGGCGTACGTCGGCGGTGACCTGGCGTTGCAGGGGGTGCACCCGGGCGACCCGTACGAGGCGTTGCGGCTGCTCAAGGACGAGCTGCGGCTGCGTACGCCGTCGCTGACCGAGGGGCTGGCCCTGGCCCGCGGGCTGGGCTGGGAGCGGCTGGTGCCGCCGACGCCCCCGCCGCAGGAGGCGCTGCCGCGCTGGAAACGCGTGGTCAACGGGCTGCGGCACTCCCGCAACCGGGACAGCACCGCGATCTCGCACCACTACGACGTCTCGAACGCCTTCTACGAGAGGGTGCTCGGCCCGTCGATGACGTACACCTGCGCGCTCTTCCGCTCGCCCGACGACACGCTGGAGCAGGCGCAGGCGGCCAAGTACGACCTGGTGGCGCGGAAGCTGGCGCTCACGGCGGGGATGCGGCTGCTCGACGTGGGCTGCGGGTGGGGCGGGATGGTCCGGCACGCGGCCCGCGAGTACGGCGTGCGGGCGCTCGGGGTGACCCTGTCGAAGGAGCAGGCCGACTGGGCGCGGGCGGCGATCGAGCGGGAGGGGCTGGCCGGGCTGGCCGAGGTCCGCCACCTCGACTACCGGGACGCGCCGCGCGAGCAGTTCGACGCGGTCTCGTCCATCGGCCTGACCGAGCACATCGGGGTGCGCAACTACCCGGCCTACTTCGGCGCCCTGTCCGACCGGCTGCGGCCGGGCGGCCGGCTGTTCAACCACTGCATCACGCGGGCCGACAACCGCGCGCCGCACCGCTCGGGCGCGTTCATCGACAGGTACGTCTTCCCCGACGGTGAGCTGGCCGGCCCGGGTCGGGTGATCGGCGAGATCCACGACGTGGGGCTGGAGGTGCAGCACGAGGAGAACCTGCGCCGGCACTACGCGCTGACCCTGGCCGCCTGGTGCCGCAACCTCGCGGAGCACTGGGACGCCTGCGTGGCCGAGGTGGGTGCGGGCACGGCCCGGGTGTGGGGCCTCTACATGGCCGGGTCGCGGTTGGCGTTCGAGCGCAACGGCATCCAACTGCACCAGGTGCTGGCCACCCGCAACGGCCCGGACGGGGCGAGTGGCTTCCCGCTGCGCCCCGACTGGCTGCCCTGATCCGCGTCCGACAGCCGCGCCGCCCGATCGGCGCGGCTGTCGCCGAATCCGTTGACAAACAAATTTTGTACGTACAAACTGATTTTGCCATGAGAGACGTCCTGTACCTGGAACAGATCGAGCAGGCCGAGATCCTGCTCAAGCCGCACCGCGTCGCCGTGCTGCGGCAACTGGCCGAACCGCGCACCTGCACCGAGGTCGCCACCCGGCTGGAGCAGACGCCGCAGCGCGTCTATTACCACGTCAAGCAGCTCGTCACCGCCGGGCTGGTGGAGCTGGTCAGCGAACGCAAGGTCCGGGGCATCACGGAGGGCAGCTACCAGGCCGCCGCCCGGTCCTACTGGCTCTCGCCGCGGCTGGTCGGCCGCATCGGCCTGCGCCGGGCCCGCGACGAGCTGAGCCTCGGCCACCTGCTGGACCTGATGGAGGAGGTGCAGGCGGACGTCGCCGCGCTGGACCGCGCCGCCCCCGAACTCCCCTCGATCGGGGTCGCCGGCGAGATCCGGGTGCCGGCGGAGCTTCGCCCGCAGTTCCTGCACGACCTGCAGACCGCTCTGCAGGACCTGTTCACGCGCTACGGGGGTGCCGAGGGAGACGCCTTCAAGCTCGCCGTGGCCTGCTATCCGAAGGGAAAAGAACGTGACTGAACCGATGAGGTTGCCCGTCCGTCTCGCCGCGCCGGCCGAAGCTGTCCGCCGGGCCCTGACCGACCCGGCCGAGCTGCGCCTCTGGCTCGCCGAGCACGCCGAGGTCGAGCTACCGCGACGCTACGAGTTCTGGGGGCGGCACACCCCCGAGGGCGACGCTCCGCACCAGCGGCTGCTGCACGCCGACGACGACACGCTGCGCTTCACCTGGCTGCTCGACGGGGTGGAGACCACGACCGAGTTCGCGCTGCGCGCCGAGGCCCCCGACACGACCGTGCTGACGCTGACCCAGAGCCACTTCGACTTCGCCGAGGCGATGAGCGGCAGCACCATCCGGGGCGTGCTCCAGACGTTCTGGAGCCTGTCGCTGGCCAACCTGGCCGCCCACCTGGAAGGGCAGCCGTTGCTGCCGAAGGTCGACTTCACCTCCGCCGAGCTGCGCGGCGAGCTGCTGATCGACGCGCCGGTGGCGAAGGTGTTCGAGTCGCTGACCGACTCCGCGCAGGCCAGCGCCTGGTTCGGCTACCCGATCGGCATCGAGCCGTGGGTCGGCGGTCGCTACGCCATGGGCGGCTTCGAGTCCGGCTACGCGGCCAAGATCGTCGACCTGGAGCCCGACCGGAAGCTGTCGGTGGACTGGGGGCCGACGGGCGTCAGCACCTGGGAACTGGCCGAGTCGCAGGGGAAGACGAAGCTGATCTTCGTGCAGTCCGGCTTCGACGAGCAGAACCCGCCGTACGGGGCCTGGGCCGGGTCGGTCTCCGGGCTGTTCGAGCTGCGCCGCTTCCACGAGATGAAGGACTGGCATCCCATCTGGCTCCCCGCCGACGTGCCGGGCCTGGCACCCGAGTCCGCGCAGGCGACGGGCTGACGCCCCGGTCCGTCCACTCGCGGGCCTCGTCACCGCGAAGGAGCGAGGAAGTCGAGGTGATAGTCGGGCTCCGGGTGGGTACTGACGGGCGATGTTCTTCATCTTCGGGCTCCGCACCAAGGTCAGCCAGTCCGGCGTGGTGCAGCAGGTCTGCCGCAACTGCCACAACCACGCCGCACAGGTGATCACGCGCCGGGCGACGAAGTTCAGCCTGTTCTTCGTACCGATCATCCCGATCCGCACCCGCTACGTGCAGCAGTGCACCTTCTGCGGAGCCCAGTACGACATCTCGCGGGCCGAGGCCGAGCGCCTCCCCGCCGGCTGAGCCCCCGATGGCCCGTTTCCTCTGCTGGCTGATCGGCCGGCAGCCCGAGCTGCCGCCTCCCGCGCCCCTGCACACCGCGCCCCGGCCGCCCTGCACCCCCGGGCGTCGCCGCCGGCGCCGCGACCGCCGGCCGCTGGCGGGCACCGCCCTGCCCCGCTCGCCCTGGAACCGCTCCGCCGGGCGTTGACGGCCCCCGATGCGCCAGGGGTCCGTCGGCTCGCCGGGCCGTGCCAGGATGTGGCGGTGACGTACCCCCCTTACGCGTCGTACCCGCCGATGCCCGGTCCGGTGCACCCGCTGATCGCCTACCCCCACCCGATCACCCCCCCGCCGGGCTACGCGGTGCTCGTCGTCACGGTGAACCGTGGCCCATACCTCATACCCGCCCCGGTGAGCAGCAGATTCAAGGTCGCCGGGCAGCCGGTGGCCATCCCCGGCGAGGGCACCTGGCACCTGGCCGTCCCACCGGGGCAGCACGACGTCCGCTACACCGACTTCATGGGCGTCCCACTGATCACCACCACGCTCGTCATCCACCCCGGCACGGCGCAGCACCTGTCGTTCCGCTTCGGTGGCTGGCGCAACCGCGTGCACGACGGGCAGGGCACCGACGTGACGAAGTTCGGGCTGTGGTCGAACTACAGCATGAGTCTGATCGTGCTCGCCGTGTTCCTGCTGGTCTGCTGCGGTCTCTTCGGCCTGCTCTGACCGGGTCCCGCCGGGCCCGGTCCCCCCGGCCGGCGGGACGTGGCGGAAACCCCGCCGGTCGGGGCGGCGCCCGGCGGGGGCGGCGGTGACCGCATATCGTGGCGGATCGTGACGAGCACCGAGGAGCGACTGGCCGCGATCCGCGGCGGCGTACCGCCCAGGCGGCACAACGCCCGCACCATCGCCGCCCTGACCGGCAACCCGGGCTGCACGCGGCGGGCCGTGCTGGACGGCGCCGGCGTGGACAAGCCGAAGCTGGCCGAGCGGATCGGGTTTCCCGCCCGCTTCGGGCAGTCCCGGTTCGCCATCACCCGGGGCAACGTGTTCGAGGCGCAGGTCAAGGCCGACGGCGGGGCGGAGTTGCTGCGACTGGTCGCCGAGCGGTTGGGCGTAGCGGTGCCCGCGGCGGCGAGCTGGACGGATCTCGGCGACGGCGCGCAGGACGACCTGGCGGCCCGGCGCCGTCGCTCCGCCGAGCTGCTGACGGGTGCCGTGCCGGACGGGACGCCGGACACCGCCGCGCTCTTCGACCACCCGCTGCTGGGCCTGGACGTCGCCGGCCGCCGGGTGCACCTGGAGCCGGATCTGGTCGCGGCCCGGCTCGCCGGCCGGTTCCACGTCGTGGAGATCAAGTCTTTCCCGGTGGTCGACGGTCAGGCCGACCCGGCGAAGGTGTCCGCCGCCGCGATCCAGGCCGCCGTCTACGTGCTGGCCCTGCGCGAGCTGCTGGCCGCCGCCGGCCACGACCCGGAGCTGGTGTCGCACGACGCGGTGCTGGTCTGCCCGCGCGACTTCGCCAACCAGCCGGTGGCCAGCCTGGTCGACGTGCGCAAGCAGCTACTGGTGCTGCGCCGCCAACTCGACCGGATGGCCCGGCTCGACACGCTGCTGGCCGCCGTGCCGGCGGACTTCACCGCCGACCTGACCACCGACCCCGCGACCCTGCTCGCCACGTTGTCGACGGTGCCGGCCCGGTACGCGCCCGACTGCCTGGCGACCTGCGAGCTGTCGTACTTCTGCCGGCACGAGGCGCGCGGCGACACCGGGGCGCTGGGCCGGCCGGTCCGCGAGGCGCTCGGCGGGGTCGCGGCGGTCGACGAGGCGCTGGCGCTGGCGGCCGGCGAGCGCACGCCGGAGCCGGGGCAGGAGGAGGCCGCCGCGCTGCTGCGGGCCGCCGCCCGGCTGCGCGCCGACGCCCTCGCCGGAAACCCCGCATGAGTACGCTGCGCGCGCTCGCCCGGGCCCAGGCGCTCGCCGCCGGGGTGGCCCAGCCGGTGGCGACGGTCCGGCACCTGCACCTGGCCGGGCGGCCGTTGGTGCTGGTGCCGCTGGCGATGGCCGGCGAGGCGAACGCGCCACTGGCGGCACTGGTCGGTGACGCCCCCGACGCGGCGCGGCTGCTGATCGTCCCGCAGCCCCGCAACCGCGACCAGCGGTTCGCGTTCGCCGCCGAGCTGGCCGGCATCGTGCTGCCCTATCTGGACGGGTTCCGGGGCGTCGCCGAGGCGGTGCCGGTGGACCGGGGACGGGACGTGCGGTACCGCTACGTCGACGCCCCGCAGCTACTGGTGCCGAACCCGGCCGGGATCACCTTCCTGCGGCTGCTGGGCCGCTCCACCCGCTTCCGCCGCCCCGACGGCGACTACCCCGTGCACCCGGCGGTGCCGGTGCTCGGGCGCTGGCTGACCTTCTTCGCCGAGCGGGCCGAGCACCCGGGGTCGTCGGCGCTGCTGGCGATGACCGACGCGCTGGCCCTGCACTGGGCCACCGGGCAGAGCATGGTGGAGGACCTGCACCTGCCGGCGCTGCTCGGCTGGATCGACCCGCCGGCCGGGCTCACCGGCGCCGAGGCGGCGGCCCGGGCGGAGGACCCGGCGGTCTGCCCGCCCGCCGGCCCGGCCACGGATCCCGAATTCGACAACCAGCGGCTCGCCCCGGCCATCGCCGCGTACACCGACGCCGAGGGCGACCCGGTGGCGCGCGCCGGGGCGTACGCGGAGCTGGAGCGGCTGCTGCGCGACCAGCTCGCGCCCACCTGGGAGCTGATGTGGCGCGGCGTGGGGCTGCTGCGCGGCCTGCCCCCGGGCGCCCGGGTGGCGGGCCGGTGGGACGGCGACAAGGACGCCTTCACCGGCTACGCCGAACACGTCGACGCGGGGGGCGCGCCCCAGCCGCGCCGGGACGGTGCGGTGGCCGCCGCCCAGCGGCTGCACCGGCTGGAACGGGCCCTGACCTCCTACGCGGTGCAGCGCGCCTACGACGACCCGCTGGTGATGGCGGAGCACCGGCTCAGCGGGGAGGCGTTCGTCGGCGAGGTGACCCTGGCGGACCCGAAGCGGGTCGACGACACCGGCAAGCGGCCGGTGCTGCGCCCCCGCGTCCAGGTCGTCACCACCGAGGCGGTGCCGATGCCGCTCGGCGCGACGCTGTACTCGCCGACCCGCCCGGCGCAGAAGGCCCGGGTGGTCTTCGTGACCCCGGTGGCGGACGGCAAGACCGAGGTGGTGCTGGAGCTGTCGGGCGCGATGGGCCGGGGGCTGACCGCGCCGCCGGGCAGCGTGCCCGAGGTGGGGGAGCGGCTCTGCTACACCACCCTGTCGGACGGGTTCATGCCGGCGGGCTCCTTCCCGGCCGCCGAGGAGACGCCGTGGACCCATGGCGGACCGCCGGTTTCCGCCGCACCGGCCGACGCGCCCGGCCCGGCCGAGCCGGGTCCGGACGGCGGCCCGACCGAGGAATGGTCCTGAGGCTGATACGTTCGGACTGGCCCCGACAACTGCTGATTGAAGGTGGTTGTCCCGCCGTGGAAGCTTTGCGATCGGGGACCGCTATCCATGCACCCGGGTCGATAGCATTCGTCACCAGGGCCCTTGATCCGGCCCTGGCGACACCACGAGACACGGGGGCAGCATTGTCAATTCGTCGCGCACGCCGGTGGGGCGCCGCCCTGCTGGGCGCCACTCTCGCGGCCGGGCTGCTGGGCGGCGGCTCCGCTTCGGCGCTCGCCGCCGCCGAGCCGGTCCCGGACGGCACATACCTCTTCAACGCGAAAATCACCTTCGGTGACGTCCGCGCCTGTTCCGGCGCGCTCATCGACCCGAACTGGGTGGTGACGGCGAAGTCCTGCTTCGCCGACGGCGCCGCCGCCGCAGCCACCGGCGCGCCCGCCGAGACGACCACCGCGCTCGTCGGCCGCACCGATCTCACGACCGCGGCCGGCGTTCAGCGCCGCGTCACCCACATCGTGCCCCACCCGGACCGCAACCTGGCCCTGGCGCGGCTCTCCGCCCCGGCGACCGGCGTGCCCACGGTCGCGCTCGCCGCCGCCGCGCCGGCGGCGACCGAGACCCTGCTGGTCACCGGCTACGGCCGCACGGCCACGGAGTGGGTGCCGAACAGGTTGCACCAGGGCTCCTTCACCGTCCAGGACGTGACCGCCGGGTCCGTCGGGTTGGCCGGGGCATCGGCCGGCGCCACCCTCTGCAAGGGCGACGCCGGCGCCCCCGCGTTCCGCGTCGGCGCGGGCGCCGTCGAGCTGGTGGCGATCGCCGGCACGTCCTGGCAGAAGGGCTGCCTGGGCGAGAGCGAGACCCGCGAGGGCGCCACCGCCACCCGCGTCGACGACCTCGGCGCCTGGGTCCGCGAGCAGCTCGCCGACGTGCAGATCTTCGGCGTCCTCGCCGGTGGGCAGCTCACCTACAGCGCCATCGACTCCGCCACGGGCGACCTGCGGGCCAACCGGCAGTCGACCGCGACCCTCGGCTTCACGCCCAAGGCGATGGCGACGCTTAACGAGAACACGATCCTGATCACCGACACCGGCGGCACCCTGTACCGGGTGGACGTCACCGGGCACGACCCGCTGACCTTCACCAAGGCGAACCTCGGCACCGGTTGGTCGGCGTACGACCGGCTTACCTACGACGGTTACGGCTCGCTCTACTACATCAACGGGGTCACCAACCAGCTCTACCGGCGCACGATCACCCGCGCCAAGCCGGGCATCAGCGACCTCACCGGGTTGGTTGCGGTCTCCACGGGCTTCGGCCAGAAGACGATCACCTCGCCGGCTCCCGGGCGCATCCTCGGCACGCACCCCGACGGCCGGCTGCTCTCCTACCGCATCTACGGCGACGGCCCGGGTGGGTGGGCGGTCAGCACCCTGGCCGCCACGGGCTGGGCCGGTCCGACGCACCTCGTCTCGCCCGGCGGTGGGCACTACTACGCCCGCAGTTCCACCGGCAGGCTGGACCGCTATCGCGACGCCAACCCCGTCGACGGCAGCGGCACCGACATCCAGAGCTTCCCCGCCGACCCGGTCAGCACGTCCGGCTGGAGCCAGACGCTGCTCTCCGCCCGCCCCTGGGCCGGGCTCGTCCCGGTCTTCGGCACCAGGGCCGACGGCCGCCTGTCCTACACGGCGCTCGATCCGGTGACGGGGACGAAGACGGTCAGCACCGTCTCGACGCAGACGCTCGGCTTCACCCCGAGGGCGATGGCCACCCTCAACTCGGACACCATCGTGATGACCGGCACCAACGCGCACCTCTACCGGGTGGACATCACCAGCCACGAGCCGTTGGCCTTCACCGTGTCCGCGCCGATCGCCACCAGCGGGTGGACCCACGAGCGGCTGGTCTACGACGGCAACGGCGGCCTCTACGGCACGGCCGCCGGCTTCCTGCGCCGCTACAGGCTGACCAAGGCCAAGCCGGGCAACGGCGACTTCCCCGCCTGGCCGGTCTACGACGGCAACGGCGACCCGGCCACCGGATTCAGCCTGCCGACGCTGGGCGCCACCGGCAGGAACCGACTGATCGCCACCGCCGGCAGCAAGTTGGTGGCGTACGACGTCGACGCCGACAACGTGTGGCACCGGACGGACCTGGCGGCCACCGGCTGGAGCGACATGAAGTCGCTCGTCACCCCGGGCGGAGGCCACTACTACCGGCTGGACGCCGCCGGTGGGCTCACCGGCTATCTGGACCTGAGCCCGTTCAACGGCAGCGGCACCGACGTGAGTGCCTACGTGCCGACGGCCGGCACCAGCACCGGGTGGGACCCGATCCTGTCGGCCGTGCCGTACGACTCGTGGCCGGACAGCATCCGCCGCTGGTGAGAGCGGCGATCTGAGCAGTGCCCGTGTGGGCCGCCCGGTCGGGCGGCCCACACGGCTTTGGTGGGTGCCGGTCGCCTGTCCACGCGGAACGCCGGTGCCGAACCGACACCGTCTCGGCCGCCACGCGTGGCGGCCCTTCCTTGCTACGCCGGGTGATGTTCCTTCGCTGCCGGAACTGATCCGTTTCCCCCTTTGCTCTGCATCCATCGACGCACCAGGCACGCTGCGTAAGTGTGACGATGGGCCTCCGCGGCGGACAATGGCAGGCCAGAGCGGTGGTGCGGTGGGGGATGCAGAGCAAAGGGAGGCGGGCGGACGTGAGACGCCCCGCGCCAAGTGACGCTACGTGACGGTCGAGCGGAGTTACTCCGAGTGAAGGCCGGCGGGTGGACCGTGGTGGAGGCCGTACCGGAGCGGCCGGACCGGGCTTGACCCTCACGTAACGGCAGGGGGCAGCCTGGTCTTCGACAGGGAGGGACCATGGCCTACACGGTGGGGCAGGTGGCGAAGGCGGCCGGAGTGACAGTGCGGACGCTGCATCACTACGACGAGATCGGCCTGCTCTCGCCCGGTGGTCGCAGCAGCGCCGGCTACCGGCGCTACGACGACACGGACCTGGAGCGGCTGCAATACATCCGCTACTACCGGGAGTTGGGGTTCCCGCTCGAGGAGATCGCCGCGATCCTCGACGACCCGGCGAGTGACCCGGTGGCGCACCTGCGCCGCCAGCACGAACTGCTGACGGTCCGTGTCAGGAGGCTCCAGGAGATGGTCACGGCTATCGAGTTCGCAATGGAGGCGAGCAAGTTGAACATTCCACTCACGCCACGGGAGCGGTTCGAGGTCTTCGGCGACTTCGATCCGGACGCGCACGCCGACGAGGCCGAGCAGCGCTGGGGCGGCAGCGAGGCATACCGGGAGTCGAACCGGCGCACGTCGCGCTACGGCAGGGACGACTGGCTGCGGAACAGGACGGAGAACGAGGACTGGGGGCGGCGGCTCGCCGAGGTGATGTCCTCCGGCGTGCCGGCGGACAGCCCGGCGGCCATGGACCTGGCCGAGGAACACCGGCAACTGATCAGCCGCTGGTTCTACGAGTGCACGTATGAGATCCACACCGGGCTCGCCGACATGTACGTGGCGGACGAGCGGTTCACCGCGTACTACGAGAAGATCAGGCCGGGGCTGGCCGCGTACCTGAGCGAGGCCATCCACGCCAACGCGATCACCCGCGCCTGAGCGCCCGCCGCCCGTCCCGCGCCGCGTCGACCGCCCGGATGGCGGGGGTCATCCGGGCGGCAGGGCCGGGGCGAGGCGGCGCAGGGCGGCGAACGTGGGGACCAGCGCGTCGTACAGCCCGGCGAAGAGCGGCAGCAGGGCGGCGTACGTGGCGGCGGCGGCCGGGTCGGGGCGGGCCGTCTGCGCGATACGCACCAGGTCGGCGGCGACGTCGACGGAGGGCACCAGCCCCAACGCCTGCATGCCGAGCAGCGCCGCGCCGAAAGCGGAACCCTCGTGCCCGGCGGGGAAGCGCACCGGCGTGCCCAGCACGTCGGCGAGCATCTGCCGCCACAGCGGGCTGCGGGAGAAGCCGCCGCCGGCGCGGATCTCCCGGACCTCGTTGCCGGCGGCCCGCACCGAGGCCAGCACCAGCGCCAACTGCTGGCAGACGCCCTCCATGGCGGCCCGCACCAGGTGCGCGCGGCGGTGCTGGTGGGTCAGCCCCACGTACGCGCCGCGCGGCAGCGCGCTCCAGTGCGGGGCGCGCTCGCTGAGCAGGTACGGCAGCATGATCAGACCGCCCGATCCGACCGGCGCCCGGGCGGCCAGCGCCAGCAACTCCTCCTCCGCGTCCTCGCCCAGCTCCGGGGCGAGCGCCTCGCCGGCCCAGTCCAGCACGATGCCGCCGTTGTTGATCGCCCCGCCGACCACCCAGCGGTGCTCGGTCAGCGCGTAGCAGAACACCCCGCCGAGCGGGTCGACGCCGGGACGTTCCACCACCACCCGCATCGCGCCGCTGGTGCCGACGGAGCAGGCCATCACGCCGGGGGCGACCGCGCCGAGCCCCAGGTTGGCCAGCGGGCCGTCCCCGGCGCCGACGACCACCCTCGTCTCCTGGGGCAACCCCGTCGCCGTGGCGGCCTCGGCGGTGAGGCCGGGCAGCACGGTGGTGGTCGGCACCAACTGCGGCAACTGCTCGGCGGTGATCCCGGCGAGGCCGAGGGCCTCGGCGTCCCAGGAGAGCTGGGCGAGATCCATCAGCCCCGTGGCGGAGGCGACCGAGTGGTCGATCACCAGCGCGTCGCACAACCGCAGCAGCACCCAGTCCTTGATGCCCACCCAGTACGCGACCCGCCCGAACAGCACCGGCTCCTGCTCGGCGTACCAGAGCAGCTTGGCCAGCGGCGCCATCGGGTGCACCGGGGTGCCGGTGCGGCGGTGCAGCGCGAGCCCGGACGGGACGGCCCGCAGCCGTTCCGCCTGCCGGCTGGCCCGCGAATCCGCCCAGGTCAGCGACGGGGTGAGCGGCGTGCCGTCGGAGTCCAACCCGATCAGGCTGTGCATCGCCGAGGCGAAGGAGAGGCCGGCCACCGGCCGGTTCAGCTCCGCGACGACGGTGCGGACCGACTCCAGCACCGCCGCGTGGATGTGCCGGGCGTCCTGTTCGGCGTAGCCGGGGTGGGGCTCGTCCAGCGGGTAGCCGACCGCGTGGTGGGCGAGCTGGGCACCGTCCACGTCGTACGCGACGGCCTTGGTACTGGTGGTGCCGATGTCGACGCCGATCACCACCGGGCGCAGCGGATCGCCCACCGGTCCACCCCCTCGCTGGCCTCGGGTGCCGCCGACGTTACCCAGCGTCCGGGCGGCCCGTAGGGGGAACAACCCGTTTCCCGCTCGGGTCTTCCTCCGCGAGCCCGCGACGGCGAGAATGGCCGTCGATGTGAACGTCCCACAGGTCCCCCGACCGGGAGGAAGTCACGATGAGGCCGAAGCCGGTCTGCGCGTTGCTCACCGCCCTCGCCACCGCCGTCTCCACACTGGCCGTCGGCGTACCGTCGGCTACCGCGCGGCACCGCGACGGCGGCTACTCGGCGGAGATCCGCCGGGCGTCGTACGGCGTTCCGCACATCACCGCGCGTTCCTTCGCCAGCCTCGGCTTCGGCGTCGGCCACGTCCAGGCCGAGGACAACATCTGCGTCATCGCGGAGCGGGCCGTCACGGTCAACGCGGAACGGTCCCGGCACTTCGGGGCGGCGGGCCCGACGGACCCGAACGTGCGCAGCGACCTGTTCTTCCGCAAGGCCATCGACGACGGCACCGCCCAGCGGCTGCTGCGCGGGCCCCGCGACGGTGTGCGCTCCCCCTCGAACGAGGTACGCGACCAGATCCGTGGCTTCGTGGCCGGCTACAACCACTACCTGCGCCGCACCGGCGCCGCGAACCTCACCGACCCGGCCTGCCGGGGCAAGCCGTGGGTGCGCCCGCTGACCGAGCTGGACATGTGGCGGATGAGCTGGGACAGCATGGTGCGGGCCGGATCGAGGGCGGTGCTCGACGGGATCGTCGCCGCCGCCCCGCCCACGGCCACCGGCCCGGCGGCCGTGCTGGACGCGCCCGGCGCCGCGGCGGTCGTCGCCGCGAGCGACGGCGCGCCCGCGGGCGTCGGCAGCAACGCGTACGGGCTGGGTGCGCGGGCCACCACGCACGGCGGCGGGATGGTGCTGGCCAACCCGCACTTCCCGTGGGAGGGGGAGGACCGCTTCTACCGGATGCACCTGAAGGTCCCCGGCCGCTACGACGTGGAGGGCGCGGCGCTGATCGGCGACCCGATCATCGAGATCGGGCACAACGGCAAGGTGGCCTGGAGCCACACCGTGTCGACGGCCCGCCGCTTCGTCTGGCACCGCCTCGCGCTGGTTCCCGGCGACCCCACCTCCTACTACCTGGACGGCCGGGCACGGAAGATGACCACCCGCACGGTGAGCGTGCGGGTGCCCGCCCCGGGCGGCGGCACCGTGCCGGTCAGCCGCACCTTCCACGACACCCACTTCGGCCCGGTGGTCGTCGTCCCCGGCACCTTCGACTGGAGCGACACCGCCGCGTACGCGATCACCGACGTCAACGCGGGCAACAACCGCGCCTTCGACGGCTGGCTCGAGATGGGCCGGGCGAAGACGGTCCGCGAGCTGAAGCGGGTGCTCGACCGGCACCAGTTCCTGCCGTGGGTGAACGTGATCGCCGCCGACTCGCGCGGTGAGGCGCTCTACGCCGACCACTCGGTGGTGCCCCGGGTGACCGACGAACTGGCCGCCGCCTGCATTCCCGCGCCGTTCCGGCCGCTCTACGCGGCCAGTGGGCAGGCGGTTCTCGACGGTTCCCGGTCGGCCTGCGCGCTGGGGCGGGACCCGGACGCGGTGGTGCCCGGCATCCTCGGCCCGGCCAACCTGCCGATCCGGTTCCGGGCGGACTACGTGACCAATTCCAACGACAGCCACTGGCTGGCCAACCCGCAGGCCCCGCTCGAGGGCTACCCGCGCATCATCGGCCCGGAGCGCACCGAGCGCAGCCTGCGTACGCGCCTGGGCGTGGAGCAGGTGCGGCAGCGGCTCGCCGGCACCGACGGGCTGCCCGGGCGGGGCTACACCGCGTCCCGGTTGTGGCAGACGGTCTTCGGCAACCGCGCGTACGGTGGCGAGCTGTTCCGCGACGACCTGGTCGCGCTCTGCGTGGCGAATCCCACCGCGACGGCCTCGGACGGGTCCACCGTCGACCTGCGCCCCGCCTGCCGGGCGCTGCGGGGTTGGGACCTGCGCGTCGACGTGGGCAGCCGGGGCGCGCACCTGTTCACCGAGTTCGTCCTGGCCGGCGGGATCCGGTTCGCCGACGCGTTCGACGCGGCCGATCCGGTGCGCACCCCGAGTCGGCTGGACACCGCCGACCCGCGCGTGCTCACCGCGCTCGCCGACGCGGTGCGCGGGCTCGCCGGCATCCCGCTCGACGCGCGGCTGGGTGACGTCCAGACCGAGCCGCGCGGTGACCGGCGTGTCCCGATCCACGGCGGGCGGGCCGAGGCCGGCGTGTTCAACATGATCGTCAACCCGTTGACGCCCGGCGACGGCTATCGGAAGGTCGTGCACGGCTCGTCCTTCGTGATGGCGGTGGAGTTGGGTCGCACGGGTCCGTCGGGGCGGCAGATCCTCACCTATTCGCAGTCGGCCAACCCGAACTCGCCCTGGTACGGCGACCAGACCCGGCTCTACTCCGGCAAGGGCTGGGACACGATCAAGTACACGGAGGCGCAGATCGAGGCCGACCCCAACCTGCGCACCTACCGGGTGGGGGAGGGCCCCGGGGACGCTGACCGACCCGGATGAAATCCACTTTTAGTCCGAATTGGTCCGTCGATCGGCTATTTGCCCGCTCCGACGTGTCCCACCACGCGCCGCCGCAGTTGACCCCGGTGACACCCCGGTTGGTGGCCTGCGCGGCGGAGGAGTCGGCGTGGCAAGGACTGATTCGACGGGTTCCACGTGGCGGTACCGGTGGGTGCACCGGCAGAACGAACGGCAGCGGCGGGAGTTCCGCGGCGCCGAACAGGCATGGCGGCGGCGCGACGACGAACTGCGCCGCCTGCGTACCCTCGCCGAGATGTTCCACGGCTCGGCGGCGGCGGGCGCCGGCCTGCCCCTGGAACTCGCCCCCGGCGAGGTGGCGTTCTGGGTGTTGCCGGCCGCGCAACTGGTGCAGGTCCGGCACACCGCCGTGCTCCCGGCGCCCGACCTGACGGTGACCCTGACGGCCGCGCCGCTGCGGCCCCGCCGGCCCGACGGCGTCCGGGTCGCCGACGCCGGCGTCGCCGTGATCACCAACCGCCGGTTGGTGCTGCTCGGCGGCGGCGGCCGGCGCGACTGGTCGTACGGGAGGATGACCGGCCTGGCCCACGACCCGCACGCGCCGGTCACCCTGATGCAGGTGCTGGACCGGCGGGGCACCTGCGGGCTGATGCTTCCCGCCGACGTCGCCGCCGACTTCCGGTTCAAGCTGACCCTCGCCTTCGCCGACGCCATCGAGCAGCGCGACGCGGTGCTCGACCAGCTCGACGAGGCGATCGCCGAACACGCGCAGCTCAAGCCGTTCCGGCCGCAGATCGTCACCCCGGCCCAGGCCCGGCGCTTCGCGTCCGTGCCCGGCGGCCGGCGCACCGTGGCCGTCGCCGCCGGCATCGCCCTGCTGGTGCCCGCCGCGCTGCTGGACACCGATCCGACCGACCGCACCGGTTCCGAGGTCGCCGTCGCCGCCACCCCCGCCCCCGGTGCGCCGGGTCCCGCGCCGGCCGCCCTCCCGGCCGGGCCGGCGCGGGCGGAGCCGATCGCGTCGAAGCCCCGCCCGGCCGCGCCGACGCCCACCGGCGGGGGGCTCTGCGGCGCGCCCGCGAACCCCCTGGGGTACGACTTCTGCGGCGGGGAACGCATCCGCAGGCCGGTCGCGGAGGTCTGCGACTGGTTCGACTGCGCGCCCGGGTTCTGGGCCGGCCGGGGCCACCTGGTGCAGTGCCGCGACGGCTCCGTGAGCCTGACCGGCGGGCGGCGGGACGCCTGCGCGGCGCACGACGGGGTGCGCCGCACCGTCTGGGGCTGACCCGCCGGCGGCGGGCTCGCGGCGGCCACGGGCCTGGTCCGTGCCGCACGCCAGGCACCACCGCTTCCCGGGCCGTCGGGGGTGGCGCGGCTGTCGCATGATGTCTCCCGTGATCAATCTGAGGGGCGACCGCCGTCGCAAGAAGAAGAGCCGCTTCGACAACTGCGACGCGTGCAACTGCGACGTGCCCTGCTGCGACCTGGGGCTCTTTTCGGCGCTGCTCACTCTCGGCGCGCTGCTCGCCCGGCTCGTGGCGCCCGGTCGCACCGGCGGTCGCAGCCACCGCCGCACCAGCCGGGCGTCGACGCCGCTGAGTGCCGCCGCCGGGCGGGCTCCGCTGGTGGACCGGGCCGGGCGGGCCGCGATCCTCGGCTACCGGCGCTGGCTGTCGCACCGCTGGCCCGGGCAGTGCCGCTACACCCCGACGTGCAGCGCGTACGGGCTGGCCGCCGTGGAGCGGCACGGGCTGGCCGTCGGCGGACGGCTGGCCGCCGACCGGCTGCGCCGCTGCCGACCGGACGTGCCGCGCGGCACCCACGACCCGGTGCGCTGACCGGGGTCGCCCCCGGGCTGCGGGATTTTCCGCCCGCCCGCGCGCACAGTACGGCCATGATGAGGGCATGGAGATCCGCTCCGACGACGGTGCCCGGGTGAGGATCCGCCCGGTGGGCTACCAGCCCGGGGTCGGGCCGCCCGACGACCCGGACGACGCGGCGGAGTGGGACGACTGGCTGCTCGTCGAGACCGACGCCCGTACCGCCGACGGGCAGGCCTGGTCGCATCTCGACCCCTGCCTGACGGTGGTCGAGGCGTACGCGCTGGCCGGCTGGCTGCGCGGGTGGGCCGGGACGGCCGGCCCGGCGGAACCCGAGGCGGTGGTGCGCTTCACCGAACCCAACCTGGCCTTCCGCGCCCGGCTGCTGCGCCGGCGCCGGCTGGCGTTGACAGTCGAGTTCTCGTCCGGGTCGCTGCCTCCGTGGCTGCCGCGCCGACCGCTGAACGCGGTCTACCCGCTGACGCTCGCCGTCTCCGCCGACGCCCTCGCCGCGGCGGCCCGGCAGTGGGCGCGGGAGGCCGACGCGTACCCCCGTCGCGCGGTCGCCTGACCCGGCGCTGCCCGAGCTGGGCGATGCGGGCGTCGCCAGGCGGTCTCCCAGACGTGGGGCGGCCTCCAGAGCCGATCCGTTGCAGCGTCGCCGTACTCAGGGCTGCCCCGTCATCCGGTCGGTGAGGCGGCGCAGCGCCGGGGCGGCGGCGAGCAGCGCCGCGCGGTCGGGGTCGTCCAGTTCGGCCAGGGCGGCGGCGAGCAGGTCGCGCCGGTGCCGCCCGTACGCGGCCATCCGCTCCCGCGCCGCGTCGGTCAGCTCCAGCCGGACGGTGCGCCGGTCGGCCTGGTCCCGTTCCCGGTGCAGCAGCCCGGCGGCGGTCAGCTCGCCGACGAGGGTGCTGACCGTGTTGGGTGCGGTGCCGAGCCGTTCGGCTGCCTCGCGTACGCCGATGCCGGGCCACCGCCGCACGAGCCGCAGCACCTCCACCTGGGCGTCGGGCAGGGCGGTGCGGGCGGCCCGCTGGCTGGCGGCGCGGCGCAGCACCCGGTGCAGGTCGCCGAGCGCGCCGCTGAGCTGCTCGACCGTCTCGTCCGTCACAACCATGCCCTTCACACTTCAACAGCTCTGTTGTCAGAGCTATCGTATGCGGGCTCAGCCGCCATCGAGGGGACCGCCATGCCGCACGCCACCGCGCCGCCCGTCCGACCGGACGACCGCGTCGCCGCGCCCACGGGGCGGGCCGCTCTCGTGCTGCTGGCGCTGCTCGGCACGCTCACCGCGTTCGGGCCGCTCTCCCTGGACACCTACCTGCCGGCGTTCCCGGAGATGACCCGCGACCTCTCCGCCAGCCAGGCGCAGATCCAGCTCTCGCTCACCACCTGCCTGATCGGCATGGCCCTCGGTCAGTTCGTCACCGGCCCACTCAGCGACCGGTTCGGCCGGCGACGGCCCGTGCTGGTGGGCGTGTGCGCGTACACCCTGCTGTCGTTGCTCTGCGCGGCCGTGCCGTCGGCGGAGACCCTGGCCGCCGCGCGGCTCGCGCAGGGCTTCGCCGGCGGCATGGGGGTGGTCGTCGCCCGCGCCGTCGTGCGTGACCTCTACTCGGGCCGCGAGGCCGCGAAGTACTTCTCCCGGCTCACCCTCGTCTTCGGCATCGCCCCGATGGCCGCGCCCGCCTTCGGCAGCCTCGTGCTGCGCTTCGGCGACTGGCGTACCGTCTTCGTCGCCCTCGCGGTGATCGGCGCGCTGCTCGCCGCCGCCGCCGCGTGGCGGCTGCCGGAGACGCTGCCCGCCGCACGGCGCAGCACCGGCGGCCTCGCCGCCACGGCCGCCGCCGGCCGCTCGCTCCTCACCGACCGGATCTTCCTCGGGTACGCGCTGGCGCAGGGCCTCGCCTTCGCCGCCCTGTTCGCCTACATCTCCGGATCGTCCTTCGTCTTCCAGGACGTCTTCGACGTCTCTGCCGGCACGTTCAGCCTCATCTTCGGCGTCAACGCGCTCGCCCTGGTCGCCGCCGGCCAGCTCAACGCCCGCCTGCTGGACCGCTTCGAGCCCCGCCGACTGCTGCTGTGGCCGCTGGGCATCGGGGTGCTGGCCGCCGCCGTCGTGCTCGCGGGCGCGCTGCTCGGCAGCCTGCCGCTGGTGGCCGTGGCGCTGTTCGTCTTCGTCGGCTCGCTCGGCATGGTGATGCCCAACGGCACCGCGCTCGCCCTGGACCGGCACCCCGCCCACGCCGGCACGGCCGCCGCCCTGCTCGGCACCGTCCAGTCGCTTGTGGGCGCGATGGCCGCGCCGCTGGTCGGGCTGGGCGGCGAGGGCAGTGCCGTCCCGATGGCCGTGGTGGTGGTGGGCGCGGCTGTCGGGTCCCTTGTGGTGGTCGGCACCCTGGCCCGCAGCCGTCGGTCCTGACGGCCGCGCCGGCGGTCGGCGATCGCCCCGCCGGTGCGGCCTGCCGGGCGGCGGATAACCCCTCGCCGGGGCCGGCAGGGCGGCGGTAGCGTACCGGCGTGTCCCGTGCCGTGACCCTCGCCCTCGTCGATGCCGCCGGCACGCCGCTGGGCGCGCTGCCGCCGTTCGACCTGCCGTCGCCCTGGTGGCAGGAGGTCGCCCCGATCGTGGCCGAGGCCCGCCGGCGGTACGGCGTCGAGGTGACCGTGCTCCGCCTGCTGACCGGCGACGCTCCGCAGCCGATGGGCGGCGCGGTCACGTACCTCGGGCAGGTCGACGAGCCGCCCAGCACGCCGCTCCTCCCGGCGCGGGTCGACCTGTCGGCGGACCCGCTGCGCGCCCCCTACGCAGAACCCGGTGGGCCGGCGCGCAGCCTCACCTGGGCGACCGGGGAACTGCGGCGGCTCGACCGCCCGGCGCGGACCGTCACCCAGCAGCGCACCTGGAACCTGTCGGCGATCTGGCGGCTCGACGGTCCGGGCGGCACGGCCTGGCTGAAGCAGGTACCGGCGTTCTTCCGGCACGAGGCCGCCGTGCTGCGCTGGCTCGGCCGGGCCGCGCCGGAAGGGACGCCGACGCTGCTCGCCGAGGACGGCGACGGCCGGATGCTGATCGACCACGTGCCAGGGGAGGACCGCTACGGCGCGCCCGTCGAGGAGCGGCTGGCGATGGCTGCCGACTACCACCCGGTGCAGGTGCGCTCCGTCGCGGACGTGGCGGAACTGGTCGCGGCCGGCGTGCCCGACCTGCGCGCTGACGCCCTGCCGGGCTGGATGCGCGCCCGGCTGGCCGGCTACGACACCGCCCCGGTGGAGCCGCTACTGGCGGGCCTGGCGGCGCGGCTCGACGAGGTGCGCGGGTGCGGGCTGCCGGACACGATCGTGCATGGCGACCTGCACCCCGGCAACGTGCGCGCCGACGCCGGCCGGCACGTGGTGATCGACTGGGGGGACGCGTTCGTGGGGCACCCGGCGTTCGACGTGCTGCGGCTGGTCGAAGGGCTCCCTGATGCCGCCGTCGCCCCGGTGCTCGCCGAGTGGGGCGCGCGGTGGCGGGCCGAGGCGCCCGGGTGCGACCCGGAACGGGCCGTGGCGCTGCTGCGGCCGGTCGCGTCGCTGCGGCTGGCCGCGGTGTACGCGATGATCCTCGACGGCATCGAGGCCAGCGAGCGGGTCTACCACGCGACGGACGTCGACACCTACCTTGAGCGGGCGCTCGCCCAGGCCGCGACCGTTTCCGGGATTCCGGCCCGGTAGCAGCGGGCGCACCCGACGTGCGCGGGCGGAGTGCAGGCGGAGTGCAGGCGGAGGACCGCCCCCTGGTGGCCGATGGAGGGACCCGCACCCCGGACCGCCGCCATCGCCCTGCGGGTGCTCTGGGGCCACGCTTTCGAGCTGATGTCGTAGACGATTCAACGGCCCCGGTGGCCCTGATGTCACAAACGACTCAGCTCGAAAGCGTCGCACGGCCCATGGCCCGCCACGCACTTTCACGGCCACCCCCGTCCACCGGGGGTGCTCGCCGAGAAAGGCACTGTCAGCCGGGCAGGTCAGGTGATCTTCAGTGCCGGCGAGGCGCGACCACGAACATGTGCCCGGGGCGGACGGCTCGGGAGGAGACGTGGCGCTATTCGCCCTTGGTCACCTGGGGCGAGCGGCCACGGTAGCCGATGGCACCCTCGCCCACCCGCTGGTACGTGCCGACGAAGGCGTCGCCGGGGCCGGTGAACGCGACGGTTCCGGTGTTGCCGCGCTTGTCCCGCCAACTGGCCCTGGTCAGCGGCAACGAGTCGGCGCCGACCGCGAAGGTGATCTCGCTCGAGCGGTGCCAGCCGCCGCCCCACCCCTCCTCCGTCTCGAACGAGCGCCTCGCCACGGCGGCGTCGGGGTGATCGGCGCGCCACCGCCCGGTCAGCGAGCCCCGGATCTCACGCGGAGACTCACCGCCAGCCGGTCGGCACCAGCCGTAGAAGCCGTCCAGCTCGGAGGTGAGGGTGACCGCGTACTCCGCGCCGGAGGCGTCCGCCCAGGCGAGGTCGGCCAGCAGGCTCTGCTCGCCCCGGTCCACGTACACGGTGATGTCCGGGCCGGGCTGCCACCGGCGGCCCTTGGCCGGCAGGAGTCGGGTCGAGTACCGGAGCACCGGTTCCTCGGCCTCGCGCTGGTCCATGGCCCGCGCGGACCGGCCCCGGTCGAACACCGCGTCGATGGTGATCCGGTTGAGCCGGAGCGTGCTGCGGGCGTCGACGGCAGTGGCGAGCCGGAGCCTGTTGGCGCCCGGCCGCAGCCAGCCGGCGGGCACGACGAAGTCCATCTGCTGGAAGAGGTCGCCGCCGCCGGGGATGCGCCAGCCGTGCACCAGGCACCGGTCGTTGACGGTGATGTCGAGTGGCGCTAACCCGGGGGCACCGCCCAACCTGGACACGAGCGCCACGATCCCCAGGGTGGCCTCCCCGCCGGCGTCCGCCGCCGGAACGTCGAAGGTCACCTCCACGCAGCCGTCGGCGTCGAGCGCGAGATGCCCCCCGGCCCTGGTGCCGCGGTCGATGCGCAGGACGGCGTTCTCGGTCGCCGGCTTCCCGGCGAAGGTCACATAGGTCGGTTGCATCGCGCGATGCTATCGATCGGAGGCGACACGTTAGGCGGCGATGGTTCGGGCGGTGGCGTACACGTCGGCGGGGAGGGCGTGCGCGAGTCGCCAGATGATGCGCATGGGCCGGTCGCCGGTGTGCTCCTGGTAGGTCATCGGGCCGGCGTAGAGGTAGGCCGGCGCGCCCAGGTCCCGGTCCGCGACCCGGGTCTCCCGCACGAACAGGTGCACGGTCGAGCCGCGCGAGGCGTGGTGGATGTAGCGCTGGCCGGTCGCCGAGATCGACGACGTGGTGCTCTGTGACTCCCACTGGAACAGGCGGTCGGTGATGGCCCGGTCGGCGTACATGGTGGTGGGGGAGTAGTGCTGCTCCGACTTGACCAGGGTGACGAAGAAGAGGTCGGCCTGGGCGTCGGGCAGCCACTTCACGCCCTCGCGCAGCGAACCGGGGTTCGACATGCCGAAGGCGGCGCACGCCTCGTTGCGGCTGTAGCGGGCGTGCACCCGCAGCGGCACCGCCGCCGACAGCGGCTGCGGCGTGACCCGGTGAATGCGTTCCCGCAGCACCTCGGCCACCTGCCGCAGCTCGGCGCAGCGGGCCGGTTCCGCCCAGAGCCGCGCCAGCCGCTCGTCGCGGGAGGCCAGCGGCGCGTTCGGCCCCCACAGGTCGAAGTGCAGCATGTCCCACAGCCGCCCGGCGTCCGGCCGCCCGCCCGCCGCCACCCGGGCCAGCAGGTCCAGGCGGTCCGGGTCGTCGAGGTGCAGCATTCGCCCGATGGCCCGGCCCAACTCCCGGTCGTCCGGCCCCGGCGTCGGGGCTTCCAGCCCGGCGAGCCGGCGCAGCCCCGTCCACCCGCCGAAGCTCGCCGACCGGTACACGTCCTCGACTTCCACGCCGGTCTCCCGCAGGAACGTGGCGAGGGTGACATCCCCGAGGTGCCGCAGCTCCGCCAGCAGGCCGTTCTTCGACGTCGGCATGACGGTGCGCAGGTTGTCGAGCACCACCCGGCGGGCAATCGGGTCGAGCTGGATGTGGCAACCGCTGGGCAGCGACGGGAAGCCCTGCTCGACGGCCTCTTTGATCTCCCGTCGGCTGACGCCGGTCAGGGCGCGCCAGCGCAGGTCGAAGCGGAAGTTGGCGTGCTGCCCGCCGATGAAGTCGAGCACCGTCAGGCAGGGCTTGTCGTCGTCCAGGCGCAGCCCGCGGCCGAGCTGCTGAAGGAAGATCGTGGCGCTCTCGGTGGGCCGCAGCATCAGGATCGTGTCGACCATCGGCAGGTCGACGCCCTCGTTGAACAGGCCACGGTGAAGAGCACCCGCAGCTTGCCGGCCTTGAACTCCCGCAGTAGGTCATGCTGCACGGGCCGGTCGACCTGGGAGGTCACCGCCGCCGACGGCACGCCGTGCCGGGTGAACCACTCCGCCATGAAGCGGGCGTGGGCGATGCTCACGCAGAAGCCCAGCGCCCGCATCCGCTGGGAGTCGACCGTGTCGCGTACCGCCTTCAGCACCAGCCGCGCCCGCGCGTCGTTGCCGGTGTAGAGGCCGTCAAGCTCGCCGAGGTCGTACCCCTGCCCGCGCTTCCAGCGCAGCCGTGACAGGTCCACGTCGTCGTGCAGCCCGAAATACTGGAACGGCGCGAGCAACTGCCGCTCCAACGCCTCCCACAGGTGCAGCTCCACCGCCACGCGGCCGTCGAACCACCGCCGCACGTCGCGACCGTCGGCCCGGTCGGGGGTCGCCGTCAGCCCCAGCAGTACGCGCGGCCGAAGCCGCTCCAACAGACCGGCGTACGTCGGTGCCTCCGCGTGGTGGAACTCGTCGACGATCACCATGTCGTACGCCTCGGGGTCGATCTCCCGCCGGGACAGCGACTGGATGGAGGCGAAGACGTGCCGCCACCCGGTCGGGGTTCTGCCCCCGACCAGGGTTTCGCCGAAGCCGCCGTCGAGCATCACCTGCCGGAACGTCGCCAGGCTCTGGGTGAGGATCTGCTCCTGGTGGGCGACGAAGAGCAGCGAGTCGACCTGGCCGTTGCGGTGCAGGCGCCGGAAGTCCAGCGCCGCGACGACCGTCTTGCCGGTGCCGGTCGCCATCACCACCAGGTTCCGGTGCCGGCCGTGCACCTGCCGCTCGGCGTCCAGGTCAGCGAGGATCTCCGCCTGGTACGGGTACGGCCGCACGTCCAGGTTGGCGATCTGCGTCGGCGAGTCCTCGCGCCGCTCCCCGCCGAGGGCGTTCCGCAGCCGCTCGGCGTCCCTGCTGACGTCGTAGTCCTCGAAAGCCGGGTCGTTCCAGTAGTCCTCGAACGTGGCGGTGAACGTGTCGATGACATGCGGCTGCTCGACGTTGGAGACGCGCACGTTCCACTCCACGCCGTCGATCAGCGCGGTCTTCGACAGGTTCGACGATCCGACGTACGCGGTGCTCATGCCGTTGTGGCGGCGGAACAGCCACGCCTTGGCGTGCAGCCGGGTGGTCCTCGTCTCGTAGGACACCTTGATCTCGGCGCCCAGCTCGGCGAGCCGGTCGAGGGCCCGCTGATCCGTCGCGCCCAGGTAGGTCGTGGTGATGACGCGCAGCTTGCCGCCCCGGGCGATCAGCTCGCGGATGGCCGGCTCGACGATGCGCAGGCCGTACCACTTGATGAACGCGCAGAGCAGGTCGACCTGCTCCGCCGACGCCATCTCGTGGGTGACCTCGTGGCCGATGCGGGGCTGGTGGCGGCCGTTGACCAGCAGGGCGCCGGTGGAGAGCGGGGTGGTGGGGCGCTGTGGGAAGGCTGGTTGCGCGGGCGGGGTGGGTGGGGCGGCGATGGCGTGCAGGAGGTGCCTGGCGTCGGTGACCTGGTCGTGTGGCGTTGACGCCTGCGGGCTCTCGGCGGCGATGGCGTCGGCGATGCGGTTGGCGAGTTCGATCTGGCGGTGGAGCTTGTCATCGCCGTTGGGGACGGCGTGCAGGGCGCGGTGGGCCAGGGCGGCGATGTGACGGGCAAGGGCATCGGGGGCGTCGGCTGGGTCGAGCTTGTGGTGCTGGATGAGTGCGGGATCGACGCGTTGAAGGCGGGTGGCCAGCTCACGGGTGATGAGGTGCTCGTAAATGCCCCGCTCAAGATCCGTCACCTCAGCAAGGTAGCTGTGCCTGTCCCTAAGCGGTGTCGGATCCATGACAATTTCGGCCTTCCTCGACGTGATGGGAGGCCGGTGTCATTGGTAGACGCTGCATCGCGCTACGTCTGGCTGACCAGCAAAAATTCGGTCCCTAAGTTTCTTGGGGCCTGCGGAATAAGCTCGGCAATGCCGACCCGGTTCAGGTGGAGCAAATCCGAGATATTCTGGACCTGTTCCAGCGTGCGGTCTCGGCCAGGAAGCGAAACGGCGAGAACGGTGAGAGTGCCAATCTCAATGCATTTCTTGCGGCGGTTCTGAAAATGGCGCCAGGGGAAGTCGACAAAGCCATTGAATTTTATATGTCGGGCATCCGGAACTCGTCCGATTTGGGGTCGCGCCGAATTCGCTCTCAGCAGCTAGGATCTCTACTTTCGAGGAAACTCGAGAGCTGAACGAGCCATTGCGTCTTGGAAGCTTCTGAGGTGCCGCTTCGCCTTCGCCAACATCCGCCGGACTGGGCTGGTGCTCCAGAAGCTTGCCGGCACCGCCGTCGGTGCGCTCAGCCTGTCCCGTTCGGCGCCTGGCACAGCGCGCAGCGTCCACTGCCACCGGCCCGGCCCGGTCTCCGCTACACCGGAGGCAGTCCGCGTGTGTCTTCCGGCTCCTCGTCATACGCAAGCGGATGGCCAACGGTTCGGCGAAATCTGCTTCACCATGACGTCATACGTAGGTGCGTGCTCCCAACCAGGACGGAGCGCGGTGATCTTTTGCCAGCCCCAGCTTCGATACGCGGCCTGGGCGGAGGCGTTGTCCGGCTCAGCCAGGAGCGTGGCCCGTTCCTCCGTGCGCCCCGCGAGTAGCCCGTCGTACAGCGACTTGGCGATTCCTCTACGGCGCCAGTCAGGGGCCACCAACAGCTCGCTGATGGCGAACGTCCGCTTGCCGTCCTCATCGGTGAAGCCGGCCGGGATGGGCTCGTGGATGCCACCCCACCATCTGGTCCCGGCTGGCAGCGGGAACCCGTAGATGTATCCGACCAGCTCGCCGTCGATCGTGGCGGTGACGAGGTCCCAGCCGTCGCGCTGCATGTGGCCGGCCAGCTGGCGGCGGTACCGGTCCTCGCTGTGGAACTCGCCGCCGTCCGCGTACACCGTCAGGTAGAGCTCGACGAGCCGGTCGATGAGCCCGGCGGCCTGTTCGGCGGTGTGGTGCCGCAGCTCCAAACCCTCGATCATGGGTGCACCGCCTGGTCGTACGCCTCAACGAACTTCCGCGTCGCGGCGGTCGCCCGCTGAGGCTGCCCCAGGCTGGCCCGGAGCTGCGCGAGGTGAAGACTCACCCGTCCCGAACTCACCTGACCGACCTCGGGCAGCAGGTTCATCGCCGTGTACGCCGCCTCGTCGAGGTTGCCCTGCCGATAGGCGGCGTCGGCGAGTTGGACCGAGTAGTAGATGTGGTTGCGCCGAAGAACGGGGGAGGGGTTTTCCGTGATGGTTCGGAAGGCACCGGCGGCGCGTTCGGGCCTGTCCAGGGCAAGGTAGGCGAGTCCCTCGATGCCCTTGATTTCCTGCGCGGTGACGAAGTGGAGGAACGGCATGTCTTCCTCACTGGTGCCGCGTTCGAACTCGCGTTGAGCCCTGCACATCGAACGGTGGAAGCCGCTCATGTCGTTCAGGGTGGCGCAGGTTCTCGCGGCGCGTAAGTGGAGCAGCGTGGCCAGTCGTGGGGTTCCCCACCCGGCGGAGGAACGGAGTGCCGCTTCGACGGCGTGCAGCGACTCACCAGGGCGGTCCTCGCGGGTCAGCAGCGCGAGGTAGGCGAATGCGCGTACCTCCATCCTGGGATCGTCGGAGAAGCGGGCTCTGGTAATCGCTTCGTTCAGGTAGGCCCTGGCTTCCGGGCGGCGATTCGCGTCGATGGTGAGCCAGGCGGTCTCGATGGCCAGGTCGGCGAGGGTGGCCTGGAGGGCTTCGCCGACGTCCCGGCTGTAGGTGGCCTTCGCCGCCCACTCCGACAACTGGGCGTGCACCCGGACAGCGAGGCCGCAGAGCTGGTTGGCACCGACCGCCGCGTCAGTGCGGCGAAGTTCGTCCACCAGCGATCCGACGGCACGGACTTGCTCCATGCTGATGCTTCGGGCCGCGTCGTGGGGTGCGGCGAGCAAGTCGAGGGAGCCGGTCGCGGCAATGCCCGCGAGTGCGGCGAGCGCATGGAACTGTCGGCGGTCCGTAGTGCCACCTCCTTGGCTCGATGCCGCGAGGTAGGCATCAGTCCGTGCCGGCGCCTCTGTCGGTCCGGCTTCTCTGACGGGTTCGGGCTGGTGCTTCGCAACCTTGGTCAACTGGGCGGGGAGGCTGAACCACAGGAAGCGGGGCGGGATCCGGAGCATCTGCGACCAGTGGATGAGCCGGTCCAGGTGCACCAGCGGCGGGCCGTTCTCCACCCGGCTCAGTTGCGCCTGCGTGATTCCCAGCCACCCAGCCACCACGGTTTGCGGCAGCGCGGCCCGCCCGTGGTACGGGTGGCACCGGTACGCCCGGATCACCCGCCCGAGGTGCCGCTCCGCCAGCGCCCGCCGCACCGGCTCGTGCTCCCAGAAGCTCGCCGGCACCATCGGCGGCGCGCTCAGCCTGTCCCGCTCGGCGGCCTGGCACGGCGCGCAGCGCCCGCTGTCATTGTCGCGGGCCAGTCGTCCGCCGCACCGGGGGCAGTTCGCGTGTGTCACCGGCAACCTCGCCATGCGCAGGTGGCTCCGTCCATCTCGCCTCGTCGAGCCTATCCATTCAAGCCACTCCGTGCAGGCTCGGTATACGCAGCGCGCATATTCGCGCGGTCATCCACGCCGCTCGTCGCTCGGCAAAGAACATGCCCTCATGGACGGGGCAGCTCGACAGGGCCGAACGCGTAGGAGGCAAGCGACCCGAAGCCTCAGGCAGGGAGTGGTCGACCGGATACACAGCGTGCATCGCCATCACGATCATCGGGGCATACCGGGAGTCCCGGCCCGAGCCGAAGGTCGACGCATGGCCCGGGGCGGGTGCTGGCTCCGGAACTGCGTCGATCCCCGAACGACGCAGCTCCGCTCCCGCCCGCCCCGGCGCCACTCCACCAGCCGTAACGCGAGGGGGCAGAAGAACGTGACCACCCTGATCGACGCCATCCCGGTCCTGACCATCACCACCGCAGAGGAAGCCGAAGCCCGAGCCGAGCAGGGCGGCTGGGCGTGACCGCGCAGGAGGCGGTCGGCCAGTGGCTGCGCCTCGTGGTGGCGGACGCGGAGCTGTCGCCGTACCTCATCGGGGTCGACCTGGAACGCCTCGCCGCGCACCTGACGGCGGTCCTCGCCGCGGCCGTCGAAGGCCAGCCGGTGACCGACCCGTGGCGCGGGTTCGGCCTGTCGGAGGAGCAGCACCGGCGCATCGTCGACTACCTGGCGGGGGTGCTCTGGGCGCTCGACGTGCCCGACGACCGGATCGTCCGCGCCCGCCGGACCTTCGCCGGCGAGGTGGGCGCGTGAGCATCGTCGCCGCCTGGGAGGCGGCCGTCGACAAGGCCGTCGAGAAGGGCACGGACGACTTCTGGTGCACGCTGGAGGACCGCCGTCCCGGCCTGCTTCCCGAGCGGGTCGCGCCGCTGCTCTTCGCCGCGCTCGGCCGCCTCACGGTCGGCGGCGACGACCCGGCCGGGCGGGCGGCGCTGCTGGCGGTGCTCGGCTGCGCGTACCGCCAGCTTGGCCTGCTGACGCACGCCGACACGATCGGTGACGCGCTGCTCGCCGCCGTCGCCCGGTACGCCCGTCCAATGTGGACGTCGCAGCTCACCGACGCCTGGGAGCGCGCCGGCCGCCGCGCCGCCGAGGCCGTGCGGCGCGCCACCGCCTGCGCCGGGGACGGGCCGGCCTGGTGGCCCGCCGAGGTGATCGCGCATGACCGGCCGTGCGACACGATCGCGATCCTGACCGTACGCCCCCGGCAGCGCCTGCCCCACCGGCCCGGCCAGGCGGTCCCGGTCAGCACGCCACGCCGGCCCGGCCGCTGGCGTTGGCTCTCCCCGGCCAACGCCCCGCGCCCCGACGGCACCGTCGAGCTGCACGTCCGCGCCATCGCCGCCGGTGCCGTCGCCCACAGCCTCGTCCACGACGTACGCCCCGGCGAGCTGGTCTGGCTCGGCCCACCGCGCGACGCCGGCCTGGGCCTGGACCCGTCCACAATTCCGAGTTGCTGACCGAGGCGTGCTGCCGGTCGTCTGACCGTTGCTCCCCGCCCTCAGCAGCGCCCGGACCGGGCCGAGGAGCGCTACGGCCACGTCGTCCGGTGACTGCTCACCCACGTCATCGACGCCAAATCCGCTGGCGGTGTCGTGATGAGCTGACTACTCTCCGGACGTCCGCCATCGGCTGTCGTGCGACACGGCGAGTGACCCACAAGGGGTCGAGATGACCGGTCGCTCGAGCGCGCGTTGACCGTCTTAGGCCGTAGTTGGCCTGTCATCGCGTGCTGCCCTTGAATTGCGGCACAGCGAGATGTCCCCACCGACACCGTCTGGCGTTTTTGTCAGGTGGTCCTGGTCCTCGTCCGCAGCAATCCAAGGAAACTCTGTGTCGTCCAGTTTGTCTTCCACCGGTTCCGCTCAATCCGTTACGCCTGGCCTGTGGCGTAATCCCGACTTCCGCAGCCTTTGGATAGGTCAGACTGCCTCGCAATTGGGTGAGCAGACCAGTCTGGTGCTCCTCCCGCTGATCGCCGTCTTGACTCTGCACATCGACGCTGAGCAACTGGGGGTCCTGCGCGCGGTGGGGCAGGCGCCACAACTGCTGCTCGCGCTGCTGGTCGGCGTGTGGGTGGACAGGTGGCGTACCCGTACCGTCATGGTTTTGTCCGATGCCGGCCGGGCGCTGGTGCTGGGTGTGTTGGCCGTGGTCGCCCTCAGGGGCGGTCTCAGCGTGTGGATGCTCATGGTCGTCGTGTTCGCTGTCGGGGCGCTGTCGGTGTTCTTCGACGTGGCCTACCAAGCGTCTTTGGTACGCCTGGTCAAGCGCGACCAGCTGCTGCAGGGCAACAGCGCGATCGAGGCAAGCCGGTCCGCGGCCGAGATGGGCGGACCTGCCCTTGCCGGGACGATGAGTTCTCTGCTGGCTGCGCCGCTCGCTGTCGCGTCCGGCGTCTTTTTGTTCGTGGTGTCTTTCCTGGCCATCTCTGGGATTCGCCGCAATGAGTCGATTCCTCAGCAGCTGGGCGGTGCTCAGCGGATGTGGCGGCGAATCCACGACGGAGTGCGGTTCGTGGGGGGCGACCCTGTTCTCCGTGCGGTGTGCCTCGCTTCGGCGGCGTTTCAATTCTTCTTCGCCGCATTGATGACTGCCTACCTGCTGTTTCTGCCGCGGGAGCTGCACCTGTCCGGCGCTGTCATCGGACTGGCGCTTGCTGCCACGGGACCGGGCGCGCTCGTGGGTGCGCTGCTCGCTGGGCGCCTACCACGCCGCCTCGGCTACGGCCCTGTGCTTGTCGCGGCGGCGACAGTCGGTAACAGCATGTTGCTGGGCCTGTCCGCGCTTCGCGGCAACTCCCTGATCACCGTCTGCGCGCTGATGGTGGCCAATTTCGTGTTCGGCGCGTGCGGCCAGTTGGTCAACGTCACCATCATGGCCGTCCGGCAGGCCGCCACCCCCGATTTCATGCAGGGCCGCGTCGCTGCGACGATCACGTTCGCCGGCATGGGGCTGACTCCCCTCGGCGCGTTGACCGGTGGCCTCCTCGCCGGGCATTGGTCGATACGCACCGCCCTGATCATCGCGGCTGCCGGCATGATGTTGTCCCCGCTATCCATGGTTCTGTCGCCCCTCGGACGGTTGGGGCGGACGCTTCAGCGTTGAAGCAGCCGGCTGTAGTTGAGATCTGGCCAGCCGCGTAGGCCAGCTCTCATCCGTAGCCCAAGTTCAGGTTCGCCGGGTGGATTAGAGCCCAAGGCCGGGGATCGTCGTGCATCGCCCGTTGGCGGGCGGCCATCCCACATTTCGCCGTACGACGGACCCGCCGCCAACCGGGTGAGCAACGGTCTGCTGCTCTAGGCCGACGTGCACAACCTTTTCGACCGTGGCCTGATCTGGGTCGACGAGCAGCTTCGCGTCCGGGTCAAGGCGACGGCCGTGCGCTATGCGAGCTGGCGCGGCGAGGCACTGCGCCCGCCGGTCCGCGCAGCGGGCCGGTCGGGCACCGCCGCGCTGCGCGCCCACTGCCGAGCGATAGCCGAGATGCCGTGACGCTCCTACGCCACACGCCGACCCAGCAACGAGCGGTCAGCCCTGCCGGTTTGTCGACCAGCCCGAGGCGGGCTGCTCAACCCGATGTCGTCACCAGGTTGGGCAGCAGGCCGGCGGATTGCAATCGCTCGTACGCCGTCGTGATGTGAGCCGTGGTGAAGAGCCGGGCCTTGCGTCCGCTCCATGCCTGGACGCGCTTGGTCAACTCGTCGATATCGCTCGTTGGCGGTTGCGTCTGCGCGGCGTAGTGCACGGTGGCGAGCAGCTCGAGGCTGTACGGAGCCTCGAACCCGTCAACCAGTTCAGCGAGCCGCACCAGTGCGTCGGGATTCCTCCGACCAGGGGAATCGAACCAGGCAGAGACCGCCTCGCTCGTGCCGGAGGTCAGATGGATGGGGCGCAACTCCTCGACGCGTGAGGACCGGTCGCCGAAACCAACCAGGTAGTGACCCTCAAGGCGATCAAGAACGTGGTTCAGATTGTCGGCATAAGGCCCGTATCGCCCCCGGGTGAACGAAAGCCTTAGGGGCTCGCCGAACACCTGGAGGAAGTAGGCGATTTTCTGGATCTCCAGGGTCGTGATGCCGTCCCGCGGCTCCAGTTCCCGGGCTTGTTCCAGATATCGTTCGACGGCACGCAGCAAGGTGGCCCGCCCGGGCGTCAGTGCGGGCTTCCGCGTACCGACAGGCATTTCCGACGGCTCGGGGGCGCCTTCCGGCGGGAACAGCAGCACCTGGACTTCGGGCAGATCGGCGAAAGCCTGCTCGATCACTGGCCGGACCTCGTCCCAGCCGAGTCCGCCGTTACCGCAGCCGAGGGCCGGCATCGCGACCGACCCGATGTGCCGTTCACGGACGACCCGGACGAGATCGGTGAGGCCCGCACGGATGTCGGCCAACTTCGAGTCTGCCCGCCAGTGGCCCTTGGTCGGAAAGTTGATCACGTAGCGGCGGCAGCCGATCAGACCGGAATCGAATACGAACATGCGGCCCAGCTCGACCTCTTTGGCCGCGCAGGCGACTCGGTAGGCCGTGTAGTTGGCGGGGTAGGCGCGCTTGAACTGGAGGGCGATGCCCTTACCCATCACACCTACCGTGTTGACCGTGTTGACCAAGGCCTCCGCGTCGGCGGTAAGCAGGTTGCCGTGGCTGATGACGATCATTCGCGCACCTCCCTCCTGGTGAACCCGTAGTACCAGTTGTCCCTGACAACAACGTACGCGTCGATGATGCCAGCAGACCGCAGAACATGCCTCAGCTGCGTCTCCCGCGCTGGCGTCCGAACGGCGTAGTAGGCGACCAGGCCCAGCGGAAACTCCTGGTGCACGAGCAGTTCGGCCATGCGCCGCCGCATCCGGTCCTGGTCTTCCGGCACGTCCTTCCAGACTCGCTCCCGCATCAACGGCCAGTCCACCAGGTGGGCCAGGTCACCCAGATCCCGGGAGAAGCAGGTGAGGGAAGCCGCGCAGTTGCCGTCACTGGCCACCCACAGGAGACCTGCGTCGTGCACGCGGTCTATCGAACTGACGAGGTAGACCAGCGGGTCGTCCCCTCCGGGATAGCAACCGGCCCTGCCGTTTTCGTGTTCCTTGGCGATGCGGTACATCATCGGCGAGCGGGGCGCGAAGTAGAAGGGCACGTAGTCGGCGACGACCCCGCCGGGCGGGCAGGTCACCCGCCTGGTGCGACGGCTTGCCTTGATGGCTGCCGAACCCACGTCCGTCACCAGGCGTCCCCGCACCAGGTTGTCCGCGGTAAGCCGCCCGGCCGTCAGGATCGCCGGCAGATTGTCGATGTGGGTGAAGTGCATGATCGATGCTTGCTCGGGTGGACCCTGCGCGACCATCTCAGTCCAGTTCGCCCGGGTCGATCCGGGCCTGTACCTTTGCGTGCTCGGCGAGCAGGTACAGCAAATTGGATCCGTCGATCAGCTCCATCGGCTTGCCGGAGGCGAACTCGTACGAGGCCGGCCCGTAGCCGCTGGTGGTGACAAGGATTCCTTTGGACGCCCCCTCGTTCTGAAGCGTGCCGAACAGGTCGCGCACGGCAGAGACGTCGACCGTGTTGCGGTAGCGCTTGGCTTGAATGACGACCTTGCCGCCGAAGACCGGCCGCGGATCGAAGGCGACGCAATCGACCCCGCCGTCCCGGGACGGGCGCGTCTGTTTAGTGTCCAAGCCCATCTTGGCGAAGAGATTTTGAATCAGGCTCTCGAATTCGGTCGGACTGAGTTTGAGGAGATTGGGCCGTTGGTCGAGGTCGGCGAGGACGTCAACCTCATCGACGAACCGCTTGTCGACCATGTCGAACTCCAGGACGGGTCGGACCGGCGCCAGTTCAGCGGGCCGCTTCGACACTGACGCGTTGAGGTGCGCCAGGCAGGCGAGCGGCTCCACCAGGCGAAGGTTGAGCCCGGCGAATACATCACGGGTCGTCCGTAACGTGACCAGGCACGGCTGCACGGACACGCCGGTCCGAGGGTCAGTGGTATCGACGATGCCGTTGAAGACCACCGTGTCCACGAGCTTCGACCGGTCCGCCTCGAACAGTTCGTGCACGGTCCGCAGCGTGACCTGTGCGACGAGGTTGGCGTACCGCTCCTTGATATCCTTTGCGGGTCGCGCGGCGGTGCTGATCTCGTCACGTGCCTTGATGTAGCGGTACTCCCGCACGGCGGGGATCACTTCCAGCGTCGGCAGGTGGTATTCGACCACCAGTTGCCGGGACTCCGGCACGTAGGCGAGTCGGTAGTGCTGTGGGAAGTCGTCGGGGTAAACGGAGTTGCCAAGCACCATGCCGAAGTATTCGATCACGGCGGCCGGCTCGGAGGCCGCGAAGGCGGTCTCGAACCGGTCGACCTCGGCATTGTGCGCGCGGATCTGTGTGTCGACCTGGGCACATTTCTCCTGATACCGCTGGTGGGCCGCGGACAAACGCCGCTGCCGGTCGGCCTCGGCTGCGGCATGCTGCGCTTGGGCCTGGGCGAATGCCTGCTGGGCAGCGGCGAGCTGCTGCTGGTACTTCGCCTGGCCGCCGAACACCTTGCCCAGACCGGTCGGTGCGGAGGGCTCGAACTGCCGCCAGTCGGGCGGCGGCAGGGGCGTGCCGAGGGTGCCGGGATTGAACGGAGGGTGCTGGGCGGACTTTCGCAGACGCCGGAAATCGATGTGGTCGTCAACGTCGAGAGTCGCGGCCAAGAGATTGTCCAGCTCATCAAGGCGGGCCAGCTGAAGTGACCCCCTGAGACCGGACACCTCCTGACTTGGCATCCTGCCGAGGAGGAGGAAACCGCTGTGGCTCGACAGAGCAAGTACCCCGAGGAGTTCCGGCGCCAGGCCGCGGCGTTGGTGCTCGACTCCGGTCGCACGCTGCGGGACGTGGGCCGGGAGTTGGGCGTCAATCACGAGACGCTGCGCAACTGGGTCGACCGGATGCGGCAGGAACGCGACGGCGGCCGGCCCAGCGACCTGGCCGCTGACGAGCGGGCCGAGCTGCTCCGCTTGCGGCGGCAGGTCGCCCAGCTGGAGCTGGAAAAAGAGATCTTGAAAAAAGCCGCGGTCTTCTTCGCACGCGAGACGGAGCGGTGAACCGGACTGAGGTGTACCGGTTCATCGACGCGGAGAAGGCCAGCTACCCGGTCCGTCTGCTCTGCCGACTCCTCGGCGTCGGCCACAGCGCCTTCTACGACTGGCTTCGGCAGGGGCGTCAGCGCGCTGTCGAGCGGGAACGCCACGACCAGCAGCGCGTTGAGATCACCCAGCAGGCATGGTCAGAGCACCGCGGCGTCTATGGAGCCCGACGGCTCACCGCGGAGCTGCACGAGCGCGGCCACCGGTGGAACCGCAAGGCGGTGGCCCGACTGATGCGGCTGGCCAGGATCGAAGGCGCCCACCGCCGGCGACGCGGCAAGCCCCGCCGCAAGGCCGCGTCCACGGCGACCGCGCCGGACCTGGTCCAGCGACAATTCACCGCCACCGCACCGAACCGGCTGTGGGTCGCCGACATCTCCTACCTGCGCACCTGGGGAGGCTTCCTCTACCTCGCGGTCGTGGTCGACGCCTACTCCCGCCGCGTAGTGGGCTGGGCGATGGCCGATCACCTGCGCACCGAGCTGATCCTCGACGCCGTCGGCATGGCCATCCAACACCGCCGACCCGCCCGCGATCAGCTCATTCATCACTCGGATCGCGGGACCCAGTACACGTCGTTCGAGTTCGGCCGGACCCTGCGTTCCTGCGGCGTCCTGGCCTCGATGGGCTCGGTCGCCGACTGCTACGACAACGCCATGGCCGAGACCTTCTTCGCCACCCTGAAGACCGAACTGGTCTACACCCGAGCCTGGCCCAGCCGACACGAACTGGAAATGGAGGTGTTCTCCTACATCGAAGGCTTCTACAACCCTCGCCGCCGGCACAGCCGTCTGGGTAACGTCAGCCCCGACACCTACGAGAAGATCCACCGAGAGTCCCTGACAGACATCGAGGTGTCCGGCCGATAGGGGTCACTTCAAGCAGATCCGAGTTGTCGGCCGCCACCTCGGCTACACGTGCTTCGAGGTAGAGCCGCTTGCGCTCGCGCTCGTCGATGGCCGATGCCCGCTGGGCAGACTTCATGGCCCGGTCGGCCTCTCGGCGCAGCTGCTGATGGTGCCGGTACGCGGCGGTCTGAGCCTGCTTCTGGGCGCGTACCTGTCGTGCGTGCGCCCGCTGCATCTCTTTGAGGATGCCCACGTTAGTCCTATGCGTCGCGAGGGATGGCGGAGCGGACACGATAGCCAGCGGGACCTTTCCTTGGCAGCCCTCACTCTCGTGAGTAGGCGCCTCTTGGCGCTGGTCTGATCCATTTGGTCCGCCTCGTTCGACAACACATGTCGGATTCCAGACAGCCGGCCGCCCAGTTCTGCGATGCCTTATCGGCAGCCGCTGCCCGAGCAGTACTGCTCTCGCTTGTTCCGCATGATGCGCCGTTTCCGCCAGGCGTCGTCGCAACGGCCGGCAGCGAATTCATTCCCTAGGCGATCCGCGTTCAGCTGCCCTCTACAGTCGACGGGTTCGAGACGAGCCTGCTCAACACCGTCGAGCAGGCGCTGGAGGTGGTGGACGGGGTTGCCGGCCCGGGGCTCGCGCTGGACACGTTCCACCTCGACATCGAGGAGCGTGCAGGTGTGCGGCAACGACCGCGGGGCGCCCGGCGGGGACCACCTCGACTGGCCGGGGATGTGCGACGCCCTGGCGGGCATCGGCTGCGCCGGCCAGGTGAATATCGAGTCGTTCACCGCCGAGGCCCTGGCCGTGCCGATGTCCGTGTGGCGGCCCCTCGCCGCCGGCCCCGACACCCTCGCCGTCGAGGGGCTGGCGTTCCTGCGCGGCCTGACCGGGGCCCGGCGTCACCCGGGGGCGGTGGGCCAGGCGTAGTGTCCCGTTGACCTGGTGGGGGAGGTGAGGTCGATGCGCTCCGGGCTGGAGGTGCCGCCGGCGGTCGAGGCCGAGCGGGTCATCACCGCGGTGCTGGCCGACCTGCGTTCCGGCGACCATCGCGGCGTGGTGGTCGACTCGCCGCCGGGGGCCGGCAAGTCGACCCTGGTGGTGCGCGCCGCCGTCGAGCTGGCCGCCGCCGGCGAGCCACTGATCATCATCGCGCAGACCAACGAGCAGGTCGACGACCTCATCGACCGGCTGGCGCGCAAGGCACCCGAGCTGCGTATCGGGCGGCTCTCCGCCACCGACTACCGGCCGTCGGAGCGGGTGAAGGACCACGAGACCGTGAAGGTCGCCGCGAAGATCGCCGACCTGGGCGGTCCGGCCGTCATCGTCGGTACGGCCGCGAAGTGGGCCATGGTCGCCGAGGGCTCCTGGCCGTGGGCGATCGTCGACGAGGCGTACCAGATGCGCTCCGACGCCCTGCTGCGCGTGGCCGGGCGGTTCGAGCGGGCGCTGTTCGTCGGCGATCCCGGTCAGCTCGACCCGTTCTCCACTGTGGAGACGGGGCGCTGGACGGGCCTGTCCTGGGACCCGATGCAGTCGGCGGTGGCGGTGTTGCTGCGGCACAACCCGCAGTTGCCGGTGCACCGGCTGCCGGTGTCGTGGCGGCTGCCCGCCTCGGCGGCGCCGGTGGTGGCGGCGGCGTTCTACCCGTTCACCGGGTTCCGGGCCGGCACCGGCCCCGCCGACCGGGCGTTGCGCCTCGGCGGGCCGGGGGCGGGCGACGCACTGGACCGGGCGGTGGAGCTGGCGGCGGCCGGCGGGTGGGCACTCTACGAGCTGCCGGCGCGGCAGACCCCGCGTACCGATGCCGAGGCCGCCGCGGCCTGCGCGGCGCTGGCGTTGCGGGTGTTGGCGCGGGAGGCGGTCGCCGTCAGCGAGCACGCGCCGCAGGGCACCCCGGTCACCGCCGACCGGATCGCCGTGGGGGCGGCACACCGCGACCAGGTCGCGGCGATCCGCGCGCACCTCGGCCCGGCGGGCGCCGGGATCACCGTCGACACCGCCAACCGGCTCCAGGGCCGGGAGTACGACGTGACGATCGTGCTGCACCCGCTGTCGGGGCGGCGGGACGCGACCGCGTTCCACCTGGAGTCGGGGCGGCTCTGCGTGCTGACGTCGCGGCACCGGCACGCGTGCATCGTGGTGGCGCGCGCCGGGATCGGCGAGCTGCTGGACGCGCACCCGTCGACGGAGACCGTGCACCTCGACGTGCCGGTGAAGTTCCCGGACGGCTGGGAGGCGCACCAGACGATCCTCGCGCTACTCGCCGGCACGACGGCGACCCGCTGACCGGCCGTCTGCCAACCCCTGGAGCCGGGGACCGTCCCCGCCCCCTAGAGCCGGGGCCGCCCGCCGACCCCTAGAAGTCATCCCGCGCCCGCCGGCCCCTCGCCGGATGTCGATGGCCGACCTAGCATCGATCGACATCGAATCCTGGCTTCCGGAGGGAACCCCTATGACGGGTCTGTCCGCCCGCTTCCTGACCTCGGTCCGCCTGGCGCTCGCCGGTGTCGGCGCCGTGCTGCTCACCGTGCTGGCCGCCGTCACCGTGGTGCCCGCGCCCGCCCAGGCCGCCGGCCCCCGGCCGCACTTCCAGATGCCGCTGCCCTGCGGCGAGACCTGGCGGCTGGCCACCTACTACGGGCACGAGGACTACGACATCGACATGACCTTCCCCGGCGGCAGCAGCGGCCGGTCGATCCTCGCCTCCTACGACGGCACCGTCACGTTCGCCGGCTGGGGCAACAGCGGCGGCTGGTACGTGGTGATCGACCACGGCGGCGGTTGGAAGACGTTCTACCTGCACATGATCGAGACGCCGATGGTCCGCGCCGGGCAGGGGGTGTCGATCGGCCAGCAGCTCGGCCGGGTGGGCAGCACCGGCAACTCGACCGGCCCGCACCTGCACTACGAGCAGACGCGCGACGGCGTCAAGACCGAGTCGTACTTCAACGGGGTGCCCTCCGGCATCACCTCCGACGGCAGCCCGCACACCGGGCCGCTGTACGTCGCCGGCCCCACCTCGCCGGCCCGGAACCTGACCAGCCAGAACTGCGGGCAGAGCAACCCCAACCGCCAGGTGTACGAGTCCGGCAGCCACAGCGGCTGGCAGATGCTGCCGGTGAACGGCATCACCGGCTCGGCCACGGCGTCGATGGTGATGGGCGCGAACAAGCTGCTCTACACGGTCAACGACGGGCGGGTGTACGAGGCGTCCAGCGACTTCGGTTGGCGCAACCTGGCGACCGGCATCTCGGGGGTCAGCAACAACGCGCTCGCCGTGCTCAACGTCGACGGCGTCAAGTACGTCTACACGGTCGTCGGCGGCATGGTGCACGAGGCGGCGAGCAACAACGGGTGGCGCAACCTGAACACCGGTATCTCCGGGGTGAGCGCCGGCGCGTTGGCGGCGATCAACCTCAATGGTGTGAAGATCGTCTACACGGTCGCCGGGGGCTCGGTGCACGAGGCGGCGAGCAACAGCGGGTGGCGCAACCTGAACACCGGCATCTCCGGGATCAGTGCCAGCGCGTTGGCGGCGATCAGTCTCGACGGTGTGAAGATCGTCTACACGGTGGCCGGGGGCATGGTCCACGAGGCCGGCAGCAGCACCGGCTGGCGCAACCTCAACTCCGGCGTACGCGGCACGGCCGTGTCGGCGACGAGCCTCAACGGCGTGAAGATCCTCTATACCGTCTGACGCTGCCGCCCGCCCGGCCACCATCGCCCGCCAGTCGATTACTTGTCGTAGTCGGGTTGGAGATAATGCCTGGTCGCATAACTACATAGCGTGAGCGCGTCAATCGCAGCGCCCCGCCGGTGGCCTCCGACACCTGCCGGAGGCCACCGCCGGGGCGGCCAGACAGGAGAGTCACATGTCAGCTCAGGCAACAGCCCGCAGCCGTCGGCCTCACGCGTTCACCCTCATCCTCGGCGTCGCCGTCGCGGCCACGGTGCTCGTTCCCGCCGCCCCCGCGTCGGCTGCCGTCCCCGGTCTCGTCCGGATCGCCGTGACGAGCGCCAGCAACTCGAACGACTTCCGCAGCGTCACCGCCACCTGCCCGGCGGGCAAGGTGCTCACCGGCACGGGCTACGAGCTCAACGGCGTCACCGGGGAGGCGGTCGTCGACGACCTGCGCCCCAACGGTGGCCCGGCCGCCGCGCCGACCTCCGTCACCGTCGGCGCGTACGAGGCGGAGGCGTTCGCGGGCAACTGGACCCTCACCGCGTACGCGATCTGCGCCAACCCGATCGCGGGCCTGGTGCGGGTCTCGGCCGTCAGCGCCAGCACCTCGGCGGACTTCCGCAGTGTCACCGCCACCTGCCCGGCGGGCAAGGTGCTCACCGGCACGGGCTACGAGCTCAACGGCGCCACCGGCGAGGGCGTGGTCGACGACTTCCGCCCCAACGGTGGCCCGGCCGCCGCACCGACCTCCGTCCTCGTGGGCGCGTACGAGGCCGAGGCCTTCGCCGGAACGTGGTCCGCGACGGCGTACGCGATCTGCGCCAACCCCCTCCCGGGGCTGACCCGCATCGCCGCGGTGAGCCCCAGCGACTCGAACGACTTCCACGGCGTCGTCGCTGCCTGCCCGCTCGGGAAGGTGCTGACCGGTGGCGGCTACGAGCTGAACGGCGTCACCGGCGAGGCCGTCGTCGACGACTTCCGCCCCAACGGCGGCCCCGCCGCCGCGCCGACCGCAATCACCTCGGGCGCGTACGAGGAGGACTCGTTCACCGGCAACTGGAGCAACACCGCGTACGCCATCTGCGCGACGGCGTAGTCGCCGAGACCGGCGGGCCGGTTGCCCTGCCCCAACCGGGCAGGACAACCGGCCGTCCGGGGCGTCGGGGCGTCGGGGCGTCCGGGCCGTCCGGGGCGGCCGGGGCCGGGGGCGGCCGGGGGCGGGGGCGGCCGGGGGAGGAGTAGCGCCCGGGACGCTTTCGAGCTGATGTCATGGACGACTCACCGGCATCCGGCATCCCGGTGCCACCGCGGCTCGGGCGCCACCTGGAACCGCTGATGGCGTAGGCCACCGGCCGCTCGCTGCCATCGTGGCCCGCGGGCCGTCGGCGATCGCTGATGTCACAGACGATTCAGCTCCATAGCGTCGGCGGTGGTGGTGGTCGATCACCTGCTGCCGCCGCGCCCCTCGGCCGCCGACACAGCACACCGGCCGGAATTCCGCCGCCGTCGATCACCGGCATTCATGTCGGGCTACCGATAGAGCGGCGCCCCTGCTGATCTACGTAGGTCGATAGCGTTTCGTGGCACAGGCCGTCCAGGAAAGGCGGACCATGAACGATTCCCGCAGCTCACTGTCCCGGCGTCGGATCCTGCTCGGCGCCGCCGCGGCCTCGGCGGTCACCGTCGCCGGGGCGACCGTCACACCAGGTACCACCGCACGTGCCGCACCATCCACCGTGCCACCCGCCGGGGGAGCGTCCCCGGCCCGCAGCCTCGTCGCCCGGGACCGGATCGCCACCGCCCGGCTCGCCGGCGGGGCGGCCCGCTTCCAGGCCGACTTTCACGAACGCCTCGACGCCTGGCTGGCCTTCTGGTCGGCGAACTCACCCCCGGGCTGGAGCGCCCCCGTGCGGGTCGACGGCCGGGCTGACGCCGGCGGCGACGCGTTCACGCTGCACGCCATCAGGGTCACCCGCGACGACGAGACGCGGGACGCCTTCACCGCCGGGCGGCCGGACGCCGCCCACCTGGCGACCCTCGCCAGCCTGCACCACCACTTCCCGTCGGTCCGCGTGGCGGCGGGCGGGGCGCTACGGGTGACCGACGGCCCGGCCGGCTGGAGCGGCTCCGCCGAGCAGGTCGCGTTCGCGGTCACCGCCTGCCGCGAGCTGTGGGGGCTGCGTACCGCCGACGAGACCGACTGGCGGGAGCGGGTGAACCGGGCCGGCCACGCGACCGACCCGGCCAGCCGATCCGGCTGGGCGGCATTCACCAGGGCAAGTCTGCGGCGCGGGCTGCGGACCGAGACGTACTGACCATCGGAGGTAGGACATGGCACGCAGCGAGTTCCGGTTCGTCGTCGACGGCGTCGACCTGACCACTGAACAGCAGAGCCTGATCGCGGGCGAGATCCAGAAGGCGGGCCTGAACGCCCTCTCCGTCGCCGGCAGCAGACTGACCAACCCGCTTTCCGTCGGGCACGCCAACATCAAGCTCCGCCCCGAGTGGTACGGCCTGTGGGTCATCGACGGCCCGTTCGCCGAGGAACTCGGCCAGAAGATCAACGACATCGGCTTCTGGCTCAAGCGGTGACCGATGCCGCCCAGCGGCCGGACCCGCCGGAGCTGATGTGTCCGAGCACCCCCGCGGCCAACGCCACGGTGTTCCTCGGCATGATCACTCCGGCGGGGCGGGTCGCCTACGTCACGCCGGCGCTCCCGGCCGAGGTCGCCCTCGCCCAGGCCGGCGCGGACACCCCGGTCGAGTCCCGGTACCGGCTCGCCGGCCCGTGCGTCACCGCGAAGTGCGGCTTCTGGACCGGCGCGCACTGCGGCCTCGGCGAGCGGGTGGCGGCGTCCTTCCGGGAGGTCGCCGGCCCCGTGGAGGACGACCTCCCGCGCTGCGCGATCCGGCGGAGCTGCCGGTGGTACGCCGAGCAGGGCCGCGCCGCCTGCACCGCCTGCTCCCACGTGGTCACCGACTCGCGCTGACCCGCCGGTCACCGATTCGCGCTGACCGACCGGTCACCCGGCTCGCGCTGACCGGTCGGTCAGCGACGGTTGTAGCGGTACATGGTCAGCGTGCCGAAGACCAGCACGAAGCCGGCGCTCCACAGCAGCGTCCACATCGTGGCCGAAGGGTCGGCCGTGCCCGACATCACGGCGCGCACCGACGCCACGAGCTGCGTGATCGGGTTGACCTTGACGAACGCCTGGAGCCAGCCGGGCATCGTGGTGGGCTCGACGAACACGTTGCTCAGGAAGGTCAGCGGGAAGAGCACCATCATGCTCACCCCCATCACGGACTTCTCGCTGCGCAGGACGAGACCGAAGAACGTCCAGACCCAGGAGAACGCGAACGAGAAGACCACCAGCAGGCCGATCCCGGCCAGCACGCCGAGCGGGCCGCCGTCGGGCCGGAAGCCCAGCGCCAGCCCGACGCCGAGGATCACCACGGCCGCCAGCACGTAGCGCAGCACGTCGCCGAAGATCATGCCGACCAGCGGGGCCGGCCGCCAGACCGGCAGCGTCCGGAACCGGTCGAAGACACCCTTCTCGATGTCGGTGTTCAGCCCGACCCCGGTGTACATCGTGATCATCACGACGCTCGTCACCATGATGCCGGGCAGGAAGAACTGGAGGTAGTCGCGCGGGCTGTCGGCGAGGGCGCCGCCGAACAGGTACGTGAACATCAGCACCATGATGATCGGGAACGCCGTCACGTCGAACAACTGCTCCGGCACGTGCTTGATCTTCAGCAGCGCGCGCCAGCCGAACGTGAGCGACGCCGCCAGGGCGTTCGGCCCCGCCGGTCGCGAGCCGGGCGCGAGGACGGTGGAGAGAGCCTGCGCCGACGGTACGTAGACGGTCGGGGCCCGCCCGGTCGTGGTGGTGGTGGCGTCGCTCATCGGGCTGCCTCCAGCTGCTCGTCGCGCTCGTCGGCGGCGACGGCGGGGTGATCGGTCAGGGCCAGGAAGACCTCGTCGAGGCTCGGCTGACCCAGGGAGAAGTCGTCGACGACGATGCCGGCGCCGGCCAGGTCCCCGAGCGCCCGGGCGGCCTGCGCGCTGGCGTCGAGGTCGCTGCCCGCCCCGCCGACCCGCGCGGTCAGCGCGACCGGATCGGCTTCGAGCTGCACCGACACGCCGAGCGCCGCCCCGAGCAGCTTCTCGGCCTCGGGCCTGCGATCCGGGTCGCGCAGCCGCACGTGCACGGTGCCGGAGCCGACCGAGGACTTCAACTCGCCCGGGGTGCCCTCCGCGATCACCCGGCCGTGGTCCACCACCGCGATGCGGCCGGCGAGCTGGTCCGCCTCGTCGAGGTATTGCGTGGTCAGCAGCACGGTCGTGCCGTGCGCCACGACGGCCCGCACGATCTCCCACACCTGGTTGCGGCTGCGCGGGTCGAGCCCCGTCGTCGGTTCGTCGAGGAAGAGCAGGTCGGGGGTGTTGAGGATGCTCGCCGCGATGTCGATGCGCCGCCGCATGCCGCCCGAGTATTTCTTGACCTGCCGGTCGCCCGCCTCGGTCAGGCCGAACGCGGCGAGCATGCTCTCGGCCCGGTCCCTCGCGGCCGGCTTGCGGTGCCCGAGCAGACGGGCGAGGAGCACGAGATTCTCCCGCCCGGTCAGGTCCTCGTCCACCGAGGCGTACTGGCCCGTCAGGCTCATCCGGGCGCGCACGGCGTCGGCCTCGGCGACGACGTCGTGCCCGAAGACCCGCGCCCGCCCGCCGTCGGGACGCAGCAGGGTCGCCAGCACCCGTACCGCCGTGGTCTTGCCGGCGCCGTTCGGGCCGAGCAGCCCGTAGACGGTGCCGGCGGGGACCCGCAGGTCGATGCCGGCGAGCGCCCGGGTGGCCCCGAACGACCGGGTCAGCCCCTCGGCCTCGATGGCCAGGCCGGTATTTCGTGTCATGTGTCCCTAGCTCTCTCATGCGTGCGGCGGGCGCGGGCCGGGGCGGTGTGGCTGTCGCGTGGGTCCCGGCATCGCCGCCGTCGCGTGTCGTGGGCCGCCCGGTGCGGTGTGAACCGTCAGTGGTCGACCGTGTGCCCGTCGATGAAACCGCACGCGTACGACAAAGAAGCCGACCAGTCCGGTCGGCCCCCTCGTCATGCGCGTGGTCGATCGCCTGATTCAACGATCCGGAGAGGCTGAGGTGGTCCTCGTCCCCGAACCGGCCCAGCCGCCGCGACGGCGTCCCGCACGCCGGCCGGGCGGCCCGTCGGGGTCCGTCAGGCCGGGATGTAGTCGAAGGTGTCCGGGTCGGAACCCTGCCTGCCGGCCGGCCCCCGGTCCAGCCCGGTGATCCGCTCCATCGTCGCGTCGTCCAGCGTGAAGTCGAAGATCCGGAAGTTCTCCTCGATCCGCTGCGGGGTGGTCGACTTCGGGAAGACGATGTCGCCACGCTGCACGTGCCAGCGCAGCACCACCTGGGCCGGGGTCCGGCCGACCTGCTCGGCGATGTCCACGATCACCGGGTCGGTGAGCACCCTGCCCTGCGCGATCGGCGACCACGCCTCGGTGCGGATGTCGTGTGCCGCGCCGTACGCGCGCACCTGCTCGTTGCCGAAGTACGGGTGCGCCTCGACCTGGTTGACCGCCGGCACCACGTCCGTCTCGGCGGCCAGCCGCTCCAGGTGCGGCACCTGGAAGTTCGACACCCCGATCGAGCGGGCCCGACCGTCGCGCCGGAACTCCTCCAGCACCTGCCAGGTCGAGACGAAGTCCCCGTCGTAGCGGGTCGGCAGCGGCCAGTGGATCAGGAACAGGTCGAGGTGGTCCGTCCGCAGGGCCGACAGCGTCGACTCGAACGCCGCGCGGGCGTCGTCGGGCCGGTGGAAGGCGTTGTTCAGCTTGCTGGTCACGAACACCTCGTCGCGGTCCAGTCCGGCCTCCCGGATCGCCTGGCCGACCTCGGCCTCGTTGCCGTACATCTGGGCGGTGTCGACGTGCCGGTAGCCGACCTCCAACGCCTTGCGCACCGCCGCCACGGTGTCCTTCGGCTCGATCTGGAACACCCCGAAGCCGAGCTGCGGGATGGTGTTGCCGTCGTTCAGGGTGATGTCGGGAATCGTGCGTGCCATCGAGGCTCCTTCGCGGGTGCGGGTCGGTGCGCCGGGGCGCGCGGGCCCCGGCGCCGATTGGTGGCGTACCCCTTGCGGGGGGCCTTCCAACCGGTGATCCCGGACTCGGGCCGGCTCGCCGAAGAGCACCGGCCAGGGGCGCGGCGCCGGCACGGGCGGCGGTGCCGGCGGTGCCGCCCCGTCCGCCAGCACCTCCGCCGCGAGCTGCCCGAACATCGGCGCGGCCGGGTGCGCCCCCCGGCGCGGCCAGGCCGCCGAGGTGCGCCGGACGAGCGGGGCCCCGGCGATGGGCCGCCAGGCGATCCGGGGTTCGCGGCGGGCCGTCGCCGCCGGCTCGACCGCCACCCCGCCGCCGGCCAGCACCAACCCGAACAGGAACTCCGGGTTGCGCGCCGGCCGGACCCGCCCCGGCGTGAAACCGTGCCGGCGGCAGACCCCCAGCAGATGGTCGTGCCAGCCGGGCGCGGTGGCCCGGGGCGCGGTGACCAGGTCGAGGCCGGCGAGCGCCGCCAGCTCGACCTCCCGACCGAGGGCCAGCGCCGAGGCGCGCGGCAACAGCACCCCCAGCGGTACGTCGACGGCGGCGCCGAGGCGCAGCCCGTCGTCGGTGACGGGGTGGTGCAGCAGGCCGACGTCGAGCCGCCCCTCGCCCAGCATCCGTTCCTGCTCGCCGCTGGTCAGCTCGTGCAGGTCCACGTCGAGCCCGGGCGCGCGGTCGCTGAGCCGGTCGAGCAGCTCGCGCAGGGTCACCGCGGGCGTCTCCGGCGGTACGCCCGCCCGGAGCACCCCCGACACCCCGTCGCGGACCTGCCGCATCAGGTTGCGTAGCCGGCCCTCCCCGGCCAGCAGTTCCTCGGCCTCGCCGAGCAGCAGCTGGCCGGCGGTGGTCAGCCGCACCTGCCGCCGGGAACGGTCGAACAGCTCCACGGCCAACTCCCGCTCCAGCCGCTGCACCGACTGGCTCAGCGGCGGTTGGGCCATGCCGAGCAGCTCGGCGGCCCGCCCGAAGTGCAGCTCGTGGGCGACCACCACGAAGTGCCGCAGGTGCCGGAGCAGGTCCACGGCCGAACCCTACGCGGGCGTTACGTCATGCTGCGCGGTTCGCGCGTGCACTGGTCACGCTGGTCGCGCGTCCGTTGGTCGTGCTGTTCGCGCGTGAGCTGTTCGCGTGTGGTTTCACACCAAGATTCATCTCGCCGCCAACCACCAGCCCCTCGCTGCCCGCGCCCATCCCTGGCCCTTCGTCGCCCACCGCCCATCCCTCGCCCCTCGCCGCCACCACTCGCCCTTCGCCGCCCACCGCCTCGCCCTCACCCCGCGCGGCTCACCCCTCGCCGATGCCGTAGCGGCGAGGGGCGTGGTGCGCGTTAACCGGCGGTGGATGGCGCAGGGCCATGTGCGGTGTCGGGAGGCGTGCGCTGTCGCACTGTGCGCCGGGGCCGGCGGTAGCGTGCGCGGGGTGGCGACAGCGCGTATCGCGGAGATCTTCGAAAGGGCCGGGGTGGCCGGCTGCCTGCACGTCATCGACCTCGACGCGGCCCACGGCGGGAGGTCAGGGCAACGCGGCCCAGGTGGGACGAGGCGCGGCGTCGGAGTGGAACGCCCCGGCGGCCCGGGGCGGCCCGGCGGCACGGAACGCCTCGGCGGCCCGGAGCGGGAGGTGGCCGTCGGGGCGGACGAGCAGGTGGTGATCGCCTCGATCTTCAAGGTGCTGCTGGTGCTGGAGTTCGCCCGGCAGGTCGTCGCCGGTCAGCTCGACGCCCGCGAACGGGTCCTCGTCACCGCCGACGACCGCCTCGGCGGGTGGGGGATCGCCGGCTGCGCCGACGACGCGGAGGTGTCGCTGCGGGACCTGGCCTACTTCGCCATGTCGGTCAGCGACAACACCGCCGCCGACCTGCTGCTGCGCCGGGTCGGGGCGGACGTGCTGCCGATGCTCGCCACCGAGCTGGGGTTGGCGCGTACCCGGATCGTCGGCGGGCCCCGGCAGCTGGTCGAGACGATGCTCGCCGACGTCGGCGCGCGTACGGAGGCGGACTTCGCGCGGATCTTCCCCACCCTGCCGCCCGAGCGGGTCCGCGCGATGCGGATGTTCGACCCCGCGCACACCACGTCGAGCACGGCCCGGGAGATCACCCGGCTGCTCGGCCTGATCTGGCGGGACGAGGCCGGCCCGCCCGAGGCGTGCGCGATGGTCCGGGGCTGGATGGGCCGTCAGCTCTTCTGGACGCGGCTGGCGTCCGGCTTCCCGCCGGAGGTGCGGGTGTCCGGCAAGACCGGTTCGCTGCCGGGCCTGCACCTGGAGGCCGGCGTCGCCGAGTATCCCGACGGTCACCGGTACGCGGTCGCGGTCTTCGTGCGCGCCGCGCAGCTCGCCACCCGCCGCCTCGACGTGGACCTGGCCATGGGGCGGGCCGCCCGGACCGCCGTCGAGGCCCTGCGCGCCGGCTGAGTTTGCGCGCCGCGCCGCGTCGCGGCCGATGCCGCCGAGCTGGCCCGATATGCGCGCGGATATGGGCCGTGTCGGCTGCGGATCTTGGACCGCGCCCGGGTCCTGCTGATTGGCTCGACACCGACCGATCAGCACCACGACGGGGAGATCTCCGCATGCCCAACCTCGACCGCCGCCGCTTCCTGCGCGACGCCGCCGCCAGTACCGCCCTGCTCTCCGCCGGCGGGCTCGCCGCCGCCGCCCGGACCGGGCCGGCACACGCCGCCGCGCCGGCCGCCGCCTCGACGAGCCGCCGCAGCGGCCCGGTCAGCTTCCGCTGGTGGGGTACGTCGGCCTGGCGCATCGACATCGGCAACCGGACCGTCCTGGTCGACCCCTTCCTGAGCCGGATCGACACCGGGCTGTTCCGGGGCGCCTTCGACCAGGCCACGAAACTGGAGGTCCGCACCGACGTCGTGGACTCCCTGGTGGACCGGGCCGAGACGGTGCTCGTCACGCACACCCACTGGGACCACTACATGGACGTGCCGTACGTCGTCGGACGCACCGGCGCCCGGGCCGTCGGCACCCTCACCGCGTACCACCTCGGGCTGGCGTACGGGTTGCCGGCGGGGAAGCTCAGCCCGGTGCGGGGCGGGGAGGTGCTGGACTTCGGCGCGTACACCGTGGAGGTGGTCGGCTCGCTGCACAGCCGCAACGCGTCGTACTCGATGGCCTTCCCCGGCGTCCGGGTCAGCAGGCCGGCGAAGCCGGAGACCATTGCCGACCTGCCCGAGGGCGACACCCTCGCCTACCAGGTGCGGGTGGCCGGCGGCCCGTCGGTGTTCTTCATGGGCGCCAGCGACTTCGCCGAGCGGAACCTGACGGGGCTGGCCCCCGACGTGGCCATGGTGGCGCTGCCGAGCAGCACCTCCACCGCCGACTACGCCGAGCGGCTGCTCGACGCGCTGGACCGGCCGGCGGTCGTGGTGCCCGTGCACTTCGACAACTTCGAGACCGAGCTGCGTAACCCGGTGACCGTCGCCCCGGGGGACCGCGAGCGGCTCGACACGCTCCTCGCGGCGGTGCGTCGGGTCTCGCCGCGCAGCCGGGTGATCGTGCCGGAGTACCACACCGCGTACCACTTCTGAGCTGGCGACCGGCGGGCCGTGGGGACCGCCCGCGACCCGCCGGCTCCGCCCGCCGGTCCCGGACGGCCACCCCGGGCTTGCACGTAACTACGTAAGTTCGTAGTATCGACGCATGACAGAGATCGAGGAACGGCTGAGTGCGCTGGAGACCCAGGTCGCCGCGCTGGTCGAGCGCTTCGCGGCGGCGCCGCCAGCGGCCGGGGCGGTGCCGGCCGAGACGGTGCCGGCGGCCGACGACGTCTTCTGGGCCCTGTCCGGGCTGAAGCAACGGATCCCGTCCGACGGCAGCGGCGCGGTGCTCTACACCGGCACCGTCCACCTGGACGACCAGCACTACGACTGGCAGTACGGCCGCACCGTCGACGACGTGCTCGCCGGCGACTGGACGGAACTGGCCACCGCGCTGACCGCCCTCGCACACCCGGTGCGGCTGAGCCTGCTGCGGGAGATCCTCGGCGGCCGGCACGGCACCGGCGAGCTGGCCGAGATCGAGGGCCTGGGCACCACCGGCCAGCTACACCACCACCTGCGCCAGCTCACCGCCGCCGGCTGGCTGCGCAGCGCCGGCCGGGGCCACTACGCCGTCCCGGCCGAACGGGTCGTGCCGCTGCTGGCCATCCTCACCGCCGCCCGCCGCTGACCTCGACCGCGCCCCTCGGCGGGCAGCGCCCGACCGGAGCCCGCGACGGAAGGAAGACATCATGCGCAAGCCGACCGCCCTCACCCTGGTCATCGGCCTCGTGGCCGCGATCGCGGCCGTCGGGGTCATGCCGCGTGCCCCCCGGCTGACCGCGCAGAGCACCGGCGACGCCGCGTTGGCCGCCGACGTCCGCGCGGCGACGCCCGACCCGGAGGGCCTCCGCGGTCTCGCCGTCGCCGTGCTGGACAACGGTCAGGTCCGCACCGCCGGCCTGGGCGACCGCGACCCGGCCGGCCGGCCCGTGCGACCGGACACCCCCTTCGAGATCGGCTCGATCACCAAGGTGCTGACGGGGATGCTCCTCGCCCAGCAGACGGCGAGCGGGGCGGTACGCCCCGACGAGCCGGTCGGCGCCCTGCTGCCCGAGCTGACCGGGCCCGCCCGCGAGGTCACCCTCGCCGAGCTGGCCAGCCACCGCTCCGGCCTGCCCCGCCTCGCCACCTCGGCCGGGGACCTGGTCGGCACCTGGTGGGCGAACCTGACCGGCGGCAACCCGTACGCCGGGCAGGACGTCCGCTGGCTGGTCGACGCCGCCGGCGACGAGGAACCCGGCGACGGGCGCGGGCAGGTGCACTACTCCAACTTCGGGGTGGCGCTGCTCGGGCAGGCGCTCGCCACCCGGGCCGGCACGTCGTACCCGCAGCTGTTGGAGCGTGAGCTGCTGCGACCGCTCGGCATGGCGGCGACCGTGGTGGTGACCGGCGGCGACGGCCTGCCGGCCGGGCACGCCGAGGGCGCGACCGCCGGCGGTCGGGCGGTCGACGCCTGGGCCGGCGCCGGCTACGCGCCGGCCGGCATCGGCCCCTGGTCCACCGCCGAGGACCTGGCCCGGCTGCTCGGCGCGACGCTCGCCGGCACCGCGCCCGGCGCCGACGCCGCCACGGCACGCTTCACCAGGGACGACGACAGCCGGATCGGCTACGGCTGGGTCACCACCCGCTACGGCGACCGCGAGATCGTCTGGCACAACGGCGGGACGGGCGGCTTCCGCAGCTACCTGGGCTTCGAGCGGGCCACCGGCCGGGGCGTGGTGGTGCTGGGCAACACCGACAGGAACGTCGAGTCGATCGGGCTGCGGCTGTTCGGGGCACCCGGCGGGCACGCCGACGGCGGCGTCGCGCCACTGCCCGTCTGGATCAGCGCCGGGCTCGCGGTGCTGCTCACCTTCCTCGGCGGGCTGAGCCTGCTCCGGGCCACCCGTCGGGCCCCCGACCGGCTGACCCTGGCGCCCGCCGTCGCCTGGGCGGTGCTCTACCTCGGCCTGGCGTATCCGCTGGGGAACTGGTCCGTGGTCCCCGGCTGGCTCTGGCCCGTCGGTGCCGGGCTCTCGGCGGCCGGGATCGTCCTGGCCGCGTACCGCTGGGGTGGCCTGCCGTCGCTGGCCGGGGCGCCGCCGTGGCGGCGGCTGACCTCGACGGTGTTCTCGGCGCTCCTCGCGGCCCTGGCCGTCGTCGTCATCGCCGGCGGTTGACGCGCCGGCCAGGGTGCGGCCCCGCGCGCCGCTCGACGCCGCACCCGGCGCGGGGGCGAGCGGGGTCAGCCCTCCCGGTCGCGGCGGGCGAGCGCCGAGCGGCGGTAGCCGTAGAGCGCGTAGACGATCGCGCCGAGCGCGAACCAGGCGGCGAAGCGCAGCCACGTCGCCGGGGCCAGGTAGGTGATCAGCCAGAGCGAGAAGGCGGCGCCCAGGGCCGGCACCACCGGCATGCCCGGCAGCCGGAAGGTACGCGGCGCCTCGGGGCGGCGGTAGCGCAGCACGATCACCGCGACGCAGACCACCACGAACGCCAGCAGGATGCCGATGTTGGTCAGCTCGGCGGCCTCCCGGATCGGCAGGAAACCGGCGATCAGGGCCGAGGCCACGCCGACGATCCAGGTGACCCGGCTGGGCACCCGGCGGACGGGGTGCAGCTTGGCGAACCACTTCGGCAGCAGCCCGTCGCGGCTCATCGAGAACCACACCCGGGTGACGCCGAGCATGAAGGTGAACATCACGGTCAGGATGCCGATGATCGCGCCGACGGCGATCACGCTGGCCAGGCCGGAGAGCCCGACGGAGGCGAACGCGGACGAGAAGCCGCTCTCCGGGTCGATGTCCCGGTAGTTCTGCATACCGGTCAGCACCAGGGTGGCCAGCACGTAGAGCACCATCGAGATGGCCAGCGAGTAGATGATCGCCTTGGGCATGTGCCGGCGGGCGTCCTTCGACTCCTCGGCGGCGGTGCTCATCGCGTCGTAGCCGAACACGGCGAAGAAGACAGTGGCCGCGCCCGTGAACGCCCCGCCCAGCCCGTAGGGGAAGAACGGCGAGTAGTTCTCGGTGCGGATGTGGAAGAAGCCGACCACGACGACCAGCAGCACCACGGCGACCTTCAGCCCGACGACGATCGTCTCGAAGCGGGCGGCCGACCTGATGCCCAGGTTCAGCAGGAACGCGATGAGCAGGCAGAGGACCACCGCGAACAGGTCGACCACCCGGCCCTCGCCGGTGCCCGGGGCCCCGAGCATCCAGGCCGGCAGGTCCAGCCCCAGCTCACCCACGAGGAACGAGAAGTAGCCGGAGATGCCGATCGCCACCACGGCCACGATCGCCGTGTACTCCAGCAGCAGGTCCCAGCCGATGAACCAGCCCACCGCCTCGCCGAGCACCACGTAGCCGTAGGTGTAGGCCGAGCCGGCCTTCGGGATCATGCCGGCGAACTCGGCGTACGACAGGGCCGCCGCCGCGCTGGCCAGCCCCGCGATCAGGAACGAGATCAGCACGGCCGGGCCGGCGGTCTCGCTCGCCACGGCGCCGGCCAGGGCGAATACGCCCGCCCCGATGATGCCGCCCACCCCGATGGCGGTGAGCTGCCAGAGCCCCAGGGAACGGGCCAGGCCGTCCCCGGTCTCGTCGGCGATCTCCTCGACCGGCTTGCGGCGGAAGATGCCGGTGCCGCCGCCCGCGGCCCCTCCCGTGGAGGTCATCGTCTCCCCTTCCCGGGCCGCCCGACGCGCCCGTCCCGCCAGCACCGGTACCCGGGAACGATCAGGGTCAATCTCCGTGCGGGGGTCGGGACCCCGGCCTCACTCGGCGATCGGCAGCACGACCTCGTTGCGGCGCAGGAACCACAGCTTGCGCGGCGGATCGAAGCGGGCGTACCGGACCGCGCCGGTGGGGCGCAGCCCGGCGGCGGTGACCGCGCGGCCCAGCGCGATCGCCCGCCGGTCGAACGCCCCGGCCGTCCAGCGCCCCGCGAAGCGCACCGCGGCGGCGAGCTGCTCCGGGACCACCCGGATGTGCACCCGGGGATCCGCGGGCACGGGCAGCGTGTCCGGCGTGAAACCCACGGGCATGACGAGCCACGCCAGCCAGTGGTCCGGCCGGTCGCCCTCCTCCTGCACGAACGGGATCGTCATCGCGATCGTCTCCGGACCCGTCCCCCACGCGATCGTCTGCCGGGACCGGTTGGCCCCGCCGACGTACGCGCCCAGCGGCCGGAAGGCGTCCAGGGCGGCCTGCTCGAAGGCGCCCTCCGCCCGCACCTCGGCCACCAGGTGCGCCGGGTAGCGACGCAGCTCGAAGCCGGGGTGCCGCCCCACCACCCGGTACGGCTGCTGCTCGGTCATCGCGCGCTCCCCGTGCCAAGGCCCCGTCCCCGGCAACGCTACCGGCCGTCGCCCTCCGGCTCAGCGGAAGTCGCGTCCCGCGGCTCGGGGGCGGCCCGGGTCAGCCGCCAGTACTGCCGTTCGCGGTCGTCGCGGACCACCAACCCGGTGCGGGCCAGCTCGTCGCGCAGCTCCCGGACCTCGCCGTCCCTGCCCTTGTCGAGCGCCCGCTGCCGGGCCCGCAGCAGCGCGTCCGCGCCGGCCGGCAGCCCGGGCAGGCCCGGCACCCACCGCCGGTACGCGTCCCGGTGCGGGTCGGCGTCCGTCCACGGCCAGCCGTGCGCGCGGAAGGCGGTGGCCAACCGCGCGGCGGAGAGGTCCGACTTCTCCCGCGCCAGCTCCTCGTCCTCGTGACCGAGCAGCACCAGGTGCTTGCCGTCGAGGAACACCGCGCGCACCTGCCGCCGCCCGACCTCCCGCGTGCCGCCGCCGCGCCGCAACCGGGCCCGCCCGGTGTCGACGGTGACGGTGAGCCGCTCGGCGGTGCCGAGGACGGCGACAGCCAGGCCGCCGAGCGCGCCGAGGGCCACCCCGCCGATGCCGGCCTGTGCGTCGGGCAGCCCGTCGACCAGCTCGAACAACCCCTTGAAGGGCACCCAGGGCAGCTCGGTGATCCACCTCGCGCCCGCGGCGAGCAGCCAGCCGGCGCCGGCGCCGAGCACCGGGAAGCCGCCCCAGAGCAGCGCCAGTTCCGCCGTTCCGCCGTCGACGCGGGTGGGAGTGCCGTAGCCGTCCATCGTCACGACACCTCGCGGCGCAGCGTACGGATCAGCCCGGCGACCAGCGGCGCGACCAGCCAGACCAGCAGCGACACCCCGAGCCGCGCCCACTGCCCGGCGGTGACGTCGGGGGTCAACAGGGGTTCCATGGTGCGGGCGGTGTCCAACCAGCCCGCCGGACCTGACAGCGACCGGATCATCCCGCCGAGGACCGACCAGATGATCGGCAGCACCAGGTAGCCGACGATGGCCAGCGGGGTGTTGAGCAGCAGCAGGCCGAAGCCGACGCCCATCAGCACGTTGATCACCTGGAACAGGGCCGCGTGCAGCAGCAGGGTCCCCTCGAACCGCCAGGTGCCCGCGCCGCCGGTGGCACCCGCCACCAGCGTGCCGACGGCGGCCACGGCAAGGCCGACCAGCACCGACGCCAGGGCCGCCAGCACCGTCGCGGCCAGCTTCGCGGCGATCACCCGGCCCCGCCGGGGCACCAGGGCGAACGTGGTCAGCGCGGTGCGCTGGGACCACTCCCCGGTGACCGACAGGATGCCCAGCACCGGTAGCAGCACACCGACCGGCAGCAGCGTCGGGAGGAAGAAGTTGGCGAAGTCCTGCTCGGCGTCGGGCGCCCAGACCAACTGGACCACCACGATGGCGGCGGCGAGCAGCCCGATGGTGATGAGCAGCCACAACCCGGCCCGGGTGTCGACGAGCTTGCGCAGCTCGACCCCGGTCAGCCGGACCAGCGACGGCCGGGGCGGATCGGGACGGCGGTGGGCGGTGGCGCTGGGTGCGGTGGTGGTGGTGCTCATCGGACGGCCTCCCGGGTCGACGCGCCGGCGGTCAGGGTGAGGAAGAGCTGTTCGAGGCCGCCGCTGCCGGCGGCCCGCAGTTCGGTGAGGGCGACGCCGCCGTCGGCGGCGGCCTGCCCGACCGCCTCCGCGTCGGCGCGCACCAGCAGCCCGTCGGTGCCCTCGGAGACCGCCAGCCCGGCCCGGTCGAGCGCGCCGCGCAGCGCCGCCGCGTCCCGGGCCCGCACCAGCGTCCCGCCGCCGGCCAGCAACTCGTCCTTGTCGCCCTGGGCCACGATCCGGCCGCCCCCGATGACCACCAGCCGGTCCGCGACCGCCTCCACCTCCCGCAGCAGGTGGGAGGAGAGCAGCACGGTGCCGCCCCGGTCGGCGAAGTCGCGCAGCAGGCCGCGCATCCAGAAGATCCCCTCCGGGTCCAGGCCGTTGGCCGGCTCGTCGAGGATCAGGACCCGGGGGTCGCCCAGCAGCGCCAACGCCAGGCCGAGCCGCTGCCGCATCCCCAACGAGTACGCCCGGACGCGGCGCTTCGCCGCGACCGCGTTCAGCCCGACGAGGTCGAGCGTGGTGGCGACCCGCCGGCCGTCCACGCCCATGGTCGCGGCGGCGACGGCCAGCGCCTCCCGCCCGGTGCGCCCGGCGTGCTGCGCCGAGGCGTCCAGCAGCACCCCGATCTCGCGACCCGGGTTGGGCAGGTCCCGGTAGGGCCGGCCGTCGAGGGTGGCGCCGCCCCCGCTGGGCGGGGTGAGGCCGCAGATCATCCGCATGGTGGTGGACTTGCCGGCGCCGTTCGGCCCCAGGAACCCGGTGACGGTGCCCGGCTCGCAGCGGAACGACACGTCATCGACGGCGGTGTGCCGCCCGTACCGTTTGGTGAGGTGTGCCACGTCGATCATGCCGGTCAGCGTGCCCGCGCCGGCCGGTCGGGCGCAGCGGCCGACGGTCTCGGACGGCGGCTACCGAAGTCGAGGCCGGATCTCGACTTTGGTAGCTGGCCGGTGCGCCGGTCGGCTGCCTAGCATGGCGGCGTGACCAGCGCCGCCGCCCCCGACCATCCCTGGCTGCTGCCGGGGGCGCTGCGCGTCGACGCGACGGCCCGGGCGGGACGGCATCCGCGCCGCACCACCCGCGACTGGGTGGTGGACACCCTCTGCTTCCTGCTCTCCCTCGGCTGGGTCCTGGTCGCCACCAACGACGCGGCCTCGGCCGACCCGGAGTTCGCCGACCCGCTGTCACAGCGCTGGATGGTGCCGGCCGACGCGCTGCTCGGGCTCGTCTGCTGCGGGCTGCTCTGGGTGCGGCGCCGGTGGCCGCTGGGACTGGCGGTGGCGACCCTGCCGCTGACCGCGTTCTCGATGGCGGGGGCGATCCCGCTGATGATCATCTACTTCACCGTCGTGGTGCACCGGCGCACGGCCGTCGCGCTGGGCGTGACCGCCGCCGGCCTGGTCGCCAACTTCGCCTTCAACCATCTGCGCCCGGACCCCCACCTGTCGTACTGGGGGACGACCGCCTGGGGAGTGGTCATCGCCCTCTCCGTGCTGGCGTGGGGGATGTTCGTGCGGGCCCGGCGGCAGTTGATCGTGTCGCTGCGGGACCGCGCCGAGCGGGCCGAGGCCGAGCAGCAGTTGCGGGTCACGCAGGCCCGGCACCTGGAGCGCACCCGCATCGCCCGGGAGATGCACGACGTGCTGGCGCACCGGATCTCGCTGCTCAGCCTGCACGCCGGCGCGCTGGAGTTCCGCCCGGACGCCCCGCCGCAGGAGGTGGCGAAGGCGGCCGGGGTGATCCGGGGCAGCGCCCACGCCGCGTTGCAGGACCTGCGCGAGGTCATCGGGGTGCTCCGCGCGGAGACCACCGCCGAGGCGGACCCGGAACGCCCGCAGCCCACCCTCGGTGACCTGCCCGCGCTCGTCGAGGAGTCCCGGGTGGCCGGGGTCCGGGTCGGCGTACACGAGGCGGTCGTGGCGGCCGAGCGGGTGCCCGTGGCGGTGGGGCGCAGCGTCTACCGGATCGTGCAGGAGGGCCTGACCAACGCCCGTAAGCACGCCGCCGGCGCCGCCGTCACCCTCGACCTGGCCGGCGCCCCCGGCGACGGGTTGACCGTGGAGGTCCGCAACCGGTGGCCGGTCGGCGCCGACGCGGGTGCCGGGATCCCGGGCGCCGGCACGGGCCTGGTCGGCATCGCGGAACGGGTCAGCCTGGCCGGCGGGCGGTTGGAGCACGGGCGGGACGACTCGGGCGACTTCCGGCTGGCCGCCTGGCTGCCGTGGCCGGCATGACCGGGCCGAGAACCGGGGTGCCGGAGCCGGGCCGCCCGGGGTTCGGCCCCGACCGGCCGGTGCGGGTGCTGATCGTGGACGACGACGCGCTGGTCCGGGCCGGCCTGTCGATGATCCTCGGCGGGGTGCCCGACCTGCTGGTGGTCGGGGAGGCCGCCGACGGCAGCGAGGTGCCGGCCGCCGTGGCCGCCTGCGCGCCGGACGTGGTGCTGATGGACATCCGGATGCCCCGCCTCGACGGGCTCGCCGCCACCGAGGCGCTGCGCGCGTCGCCCGACCCGCCGGAGGTCCTGGTGCTGACCACCTTCGACGCCGACGAGCAGGTGCTCCGGGCGCTGCGCGCCGGGGCGGGCGGCTTCCTGCTCAAGGACACCCCGCCGGCCGAGATCGTGCGGGCGGTGCACCGGGTGGCGGCGGGGGAGGCGACGCTCTCCCCGGTGGTGACCCGCCGGCTGATCGACCACGTGACCGCCCCGGGCGCGGCCGGCGGCCCCGACCCGCGCCGGCAGCGGGCGCTGCGGCAGCTCGCCGGGCTCAGCGACCGGGAACGCGAGGTCGCGGTCGCGCTCGGGCGGGGCCGCACGAACGCGGAGATCGCCGCCGAGCTGTTCATGAGCGTCGCGACCGTGAAGGCGTACGTGTCGCGGCTGCTGGTGAAGCTCGACCTGAACAACCGGGTCCAGGTCGCCCTGCTGGTCCACGACGCCCGCCTCGTCTGAGCGGGAGCCACCGCGACGGACGCCGGCCCGGGGCGCGGGCCCGCTCACCCACGCCCCGGGCCGGTGTCGCCGGCGGAACCCGGCGTGGCCGTCGACCGTGGATCAGTCGTTGCCGGCGCCGATCGCGCAGTCCGGCGCGGACCAACTGGTGGTGTTCGGGATGCCGTCGCGGTTGTTCTCCCGCCGTGAGTCGACGTGCACGTGGTCGTCGTGGTCCGGGTAGCCCGGCCCGTAGATCCCGCTGAAGCCCCGGGCGCGGGCGTCGCGGGCGACCTGACACAGCGAGCTGGTGTCCGAGACCACGTCGGCCGCGTTGCCGTAGAGGTGCTGGCTGCTCGATGCCCCGCCGACCTGGTCGTTGCAGGCGCGGCTGCGGAAGCCGCTGCTCACCCGGAGCGGCTCGTCGCCGAGGCCGCGCCGCAACGCCTCCAGCTTCCACATCGTGCGCAGCGCGTTCTGCCTGGTCTGGGCGGGGGAGAGCGGACCGCCGTTCCAGCCCCCGCGACCGCAGCCGTCGTCCATCTCGGTGAAGCTGAAGTGCCGGGGCGTGCAGTCGTTGTCCTGCAGCGCGTAGAGCCTGGCGTACGTCTGCGGTCCGGCGACGCCGTCGGCGCGCAGCCCGTACGCGGCCTGGAACCGCTTGACCGCGGCGGCGGTCTTCGGCCCGTAACGACCGTCGTTCTCGACGATGTCCCGGTTGCCGGCCCAGCCGGCCACCCGGATCTGCAGTTGGCGGACATCGTCGCCGGAGCGCCCCTGGTAGAGGTTGCGCTGCCACGTGTAGCAACCGTCGGCGTGGGCCGCCGGCGCGGCGACCACCGTGGCGACAGCGGCTGCCGGCAACGCCAGGGCGAATGCGACGGCCGCTCGTTTCAGGGTGTTGACGCGCACAGAAGTCCTCCCGATAGGAGTGTGATTGGGCCGCGATCCGGGACTTCGGCCTGACCGTCCCGCGATTTCCACCCTGGCAGGCCGGCGCGGCGTTCGCGGCAATTAATGAGAATTGTCCTCATGATCCGCTCCGCCTGGGACCTGTCTGAGAATCACGTCGAATTGCGAAACGCCCAATCCTCGGCAATCAGCGGCAGGCGACCCGAAAGGCACGCAAGTCCGCACCCACGCGCACCGAGGGTGATGTCTCCGCGGGTGGCTGAACCGGTAACGTCAGCCCGGGCGGGACCTGGGGAGGGGCGGCGTGGCACGTGGTGGCGTCTTCTGCATCGAGGGCCAGTGGCACCGGGACCTCAACGAGCGTGGCTCCGTCCTGCCCACCCTCGAACTGCTCGAACGACTCGGGAAGATCCGCTTCATCCACAAGGACGCGGCCACCCGCGACGAGCTGTTCTATTTCCTCGACCGCTGGCTGCTCAAGCAGTACGCCGACCACCGGGTCGGCTTCTTCGCGATGCACGGTGAGCCGAGCCGGCTCTGCCTGACCGACTGGGAGTCGGTGGCCCTCGCCGACGTCGCCGAGCTGATGGCCGGGCGCTGCGAGGGCCGGCGGCTCTACTTCGGCAGTTGCTCGGTGCTGCGGGCCTCCGACGCGGCGCTGCGGGACTTCCTCGACGCCACCGGGGCGGCACTGATCTGCGGATACACCCGCGAGGTCGACTGGGTCGAGTCGGCCGCCTTCGAGACCGTCCTGCTCGACGTGCTGGCCAACGGCCAGCGGCACAACGCCGCCGAGCTGCGGATGGGCTCCGCGCACTGGGCGCCGCTCGCCTCGTACCTGGGCTTCCGGGTCATCTACGCCAACGGTCGCGCCTGGCGGCCCCCGGCCCGCCCCCGGGTGCCCGCCCAGCCCGCCCCCCGTCGCGCCGCCCCGCGCCCCCGATGACGCCGCCGCGACCCGTTGCGCTCGCCCCGGGCCGGCCGCCCTGGTAGGAACGAACGATGGCACGCAGCATCGCGACGAACACCCGGGTCGACCGGGCCGAACTGACCGAGTTCCTCCGGCCGCGGCACCGGGTGGTGCTGATGACCACCCGCGCCGACGGCCGGCCGCAGTCGTCGCCGGTCTCCGCCGGGGTGGACGGCGAGGGGCGGTTGGTGATCTCCACCTATCCCGGGCGGGCCAAGGTCGCCAACATCCGCCGCGACCCCCGGGTGTCGGCGTGCGTGCTCTCCGACGACTGGAACGGCCCGTGGGTGCAGCTCGACGGCACCGCCGAGGTGCTGGACCTGCCGGCGGCGCTGGAACCGCTCGTGGACTACTTCCGCCGCATCTCCGGCGAGCACCCGGACTGGGACGAATACCGGGCGGCGATGCTCCGCCAGGGCAAGTCGCTGATCCGGGTCACCATCGACGCCTGGGGCCCGATCGCCACCGGCGGGTTCCCGGCCCACCTCGCCGACTGAACGCCCGGGCCGTCGACCGAACACCCGGGCCGTCGACCGAACGCCGCGACCGTCGGCTGGCGGGCGTCCCGCCCGGTCAGTACGCGACGCTGAAGCGGGCGTCCTCGTGACGCGGCTCCTCGATCTCGTCGACGATGGCCACGGCCAGGTCCTCGTAGCTGAGCACCGAGCGGCCCTCGTGGTCGGTCACCGGCCGGTCGCCGCCGGTGCGGTAGCGCCCGGTGCGCTCGCCCGGGTGGAACTCCAGCGGCGGCGGGGAGACGTACGTCCAACGCACCCCGTCGGCCGAGGAGCGGTAGAAGTCGAGGGCGTCGGCCTGCCCCAGGGCCGCGTCGCGGTATTCGTCGGGGAAGTCCGGCTCGTCGAGGTAGCGGGTGCCCTTCGGGGTGAGCAGGGTCGACCCGCCGCCCACGTGGACGACCCGGGGCGCGGCCGGCATTCCCCGCAGCACGCCGACCAGTTTACGGGCGGCGTCGAGCCACAGCCCGCGCTCGCCGCCGCCGATCGCCAGCACCATGGCGTCCGTGTCGGGCGCCAGTTCGCGTACGCTCCGCTCGCTGGTGGCGTCCCCCGTGACGACAGTGACCGTCGGTGGCAGGTATGTGGTGGCCTCCGGGCGGCGTACCGCCGCGGTGACCCGGTGCCCCCGGCCGGCCGCCTCGGCGGCGATCCGCGACCCCGCGGTGCCGCCCGCGCCGAACACGACGATGTTGCTCATCCCGCCTCCCGCCCGGCCTGGCGAACGTAGCCCGTCTTCAGGCTATGGACCGGCGCTGCCGTCCGCTGGCGGACCGGGGATCCCGGCCTGCCCGGACTGCCCCTTGCGCCCGCGCACGCTGCCGGGGTGCACTGGTAGCGGACCGTGACCGCTGACGTCGGGGGTGGGCGATGACAGAGGCACCCGACGTGTCCACCGAGACGGGCGGGCGCAGCGGTGCGGTGTCGGCACCCGCTCAGGGGCCCGGGCCGCGTCGGTCGGATCGGCTGCGGGCGCTGCTGCGCCGGCTCTCGCCGGCCGGCCCGCCCGCCGGCCGCTGGTTCGCCGGGGTCCTCGCGGCCGTCGTCACGACGGTGCTGACCGCCTGGCTGCTCGCCTGGGGCCTCCTGCCCGGCAGGCCCCCGCCTCCGCCCCCGTCACCGGGCCCGGACGCGTTGCCGTTCACGGTCGCGGTCCGCGTCGAGCACTCCTCGACGGACGGCTGGGTGATCGATGCGGCGCGGTCGGCGGACGTCCCGGCCCGGCCCGGCTGGAGCGGCGACTGGTGGCAGTGGGCCGGGAGGGCCGCCGGGGTGCCGGCGGCCCGGCAGAGCGTCTACCTCACCGTCCAGGGGGTCGACGAGGCGCAGGTCACCCTCACCGACCTGCGGGTGCGGGTGGTGACGCGGCGTCCCGCGCTGCGGGGCGTGTTCGCCGTTGCGGCCGGGGGCGGGCCGTACGCCTACCGGTGGGTGGAGGCGAATCTGGACGACGACCCCCCGCTGCTCACGGCCGGCATCTTCGAAGAGTACGAGAAGCACTTCCCCGAGCACGAGCGCAAGGAGATCCGCTTTCCCTACCGGGTGTCCCTGTCCGACGCCGAGACGTTCCTCGTCGTCGGCCGGACGAACGACTGCGACTGCGACTGGAAGGTCGAGGTGGACTGGGCGGCGCAGGGACGCACCGGCACCGTCACGGTCGACGACGCGGGGCGCCCCTTCCGGGTCACCGGCACCGCCGGGGCGCACACCCAGTGTGCGACGCTGCCCGACGGCGAGGAGTGCCGGCGGCGCTGACCTCAGTCGAGCAGGGCCGAATAGACGAGCTGGCGTAGCCGCGGCCGGATCGGGTGGGTGCTCGACGGCATGAGCTGGGTGAAGAACAGGGCCGTGACCTCCTCCGCCGGGTCGACCCAGAACGTCGTGCTCGCCACACCGCCCCAGTAATATTCGCCCACGCTGCTCGGCACCCGGCTCGGCACGGGGTCGTCGACCACGGCGAAGCCGAGGCCGAAGCCGATCCCGTCGAGGGTGGTCTCGGCGAAGCCGCCCGTGGAGAGCGCGCCCAGGTCCCGCCCGCCGGGCAGGTGGTTGCGGGTCATGAAGCGCACCGTGCGCGGCCCCAGCAGGCGTACCCCGTCCAGCTCGCCGCCGCGCAGCAGCAGCTGGGTGAAGCGGTGGTAGTCGGCCGCGCTGGAGATCAGGCCGGCGCCGCCGGAGAGCAGCACGGGCTTGTCGTAGGCGAGGGCGCCCAGCCTGTCGTAGCGCACCGCGCGGCCGGTGCGTGGGTCCGGCGCGTAGAGGGCGGCGAGCCGGTCGGCGGCGTCGCCCTTGGCCCACCAGTGCGTGTCGGTCATGCCCAGGGGGCGGAAGATCCGTTCGGCGAGGAAGGTGTCGAGGCTCTGCCCGGAGACCACCTCGACCAGCCGGCCGAGCACGTCGGTGGCGACGGAGTAGCCCCACGCGGTGCCGGGCTGGAACAGCAGGGGCAGCTCGCCGAAGGCCTGGCAGGCCGTCGCCAGGTCGACGTCAGCCGGCGGGTACAGGTCGTAGCCGGCGGCCCGGTAGATGCCGTCGACCACCGAGGTCTGCATGAAGCCGTACGTCAGGCCGGCGGTGTGGGTGAGCAGGTGCCAGACCCGGATCGGTTCGACCGCCGGCACCGTGAGCGGCTTGACGGCCGAGCCCCTGGCGTAGACGCGCAGGTCGGCGAACTCGGGCAGCCACCGGCTGATCTCGTCGGTCAGCTCCAGGCGGCCCTCCTCCCACAGCATCATGGCGGCGACGGAGGTGACCGGCTTGGTCATCGAGTAGATGCGCCAGAGTGTGTCCGCCTCGACGGGCGCACCCGCCTCGGCGTCGCGCAGCCCGTAGGTCGACGAGTGGGCGATCTCCCCGCGGCGGGTGACCAGCACCTGCCAGCCGGCGAGCCGGCCGTCGTCGACGTACCTGCCGAAGTGCTCGTCGATGCGCGCCAGGCGCGTCGGGTCGAAGCCGATCTGGTCCGGGTCGATGCTGCGTGCCACGCTCACGTCGCCGAAACTACTAGCCGGTACGCCCCATCGGAAGGGCCGGTGCCGCCGCCGGTAACCTGGGGGAATGCCCGAACTGACCGAGGACGAGACGTTCCGCGACGAGGACTGGTACGGCGAGGAACTGGTCGATCGCCATTTCGTGCGCTGCGAGTTCTTCGACGTCGACCTGTCCGAGGCGGTCAGCCGCGGCGCGGTCTTCGACGGCTGCACCTTCGGCAACGTGCGGTTCAACGCCTCCCGGCACACCGACTCGGCCTTCACCCGCTGCACCTTCCAGCGGTGCAATCTCTTCCAGGCGGAGTTCACCGGCTGCAAGCTCGTCGGCAGCACCTTCACCCGGTGCGACCTGCGGCCGCTGACGGTCTCCGGCGGCGACTGGTCGTTCGTCGCGCTGCCCGGCGCCGACCTGCGTGGGGTCCGCCTCACCGACGTGCGGATGCGCGAGGCGGACCTGACCGGGGCCAACCTGACCGGGGCCACGGTCACCGGCGTCGACCTCTCGGGCGCGCAACTGCTGCGCTCCCGGCTCTCCGGGGCCGACCTGCGCGGCAGCGACCTGAGCGCGCTCGACCCGACGGCCGTGGAGCGGGCCGGGGCGATCGTCGACGCCGCCCAGGCCATGGCGATCGCGCACGCGCTCGGCTTCGAGATCCGCTGAGCGGCCCCCACACCTACCTGTCGGCACGACGGACCCCGGGCGGCGTCGTTCGCGCGGCGCCCTGCGGCGCCCGGGAGTAGCGTGGGCGGAATGACCGGATGTGCGAGCGAACGGGAGGGCCGATGACGTCGAGCGAGCAGGTGCTGGACAGCCCGCAGGGCTGGGTGGCGGACCACATCCGGCGGTACGTCGAGACCGACGGCGCCGAGGGGCACGAGTGGCAGCCCGGGGTCCACACCCTGTTGCTGACGACCCGGGGCCGGCGCAGCGGGAAGCTGCGGCGCACCGCGCTCATCTACGGCCGCGACGGTGACGCGTACCTGGTCGTCGCCTCGCAGGGCGGTGACCCGAAGCATCCGGCCTGGTATCTCAACCTGCTCGACGAGCCGCTTGTCGAGGTGCAGGTGGGCGCCGAGCGGTTCACCGCGCGGGCGCGTACCGCGACGCCGCAGGAGAAGCCACGCATGTGGTCCACGATGGCCGCCGTCTGGCCGGCGTACGACGAGTACCAGGCGAAGACCGACCGCGACATCCCCGTCGTGGTGCTCGACCGCGTCTGAGCGAGGGGCTCGCCGTCGATCACCGTTCCGGGCGATCGGCGGCGGCCCGGCTGAGCGGCGACTCGGCCCGTCGGGACAGTTTGTCCGTCGTGCCGCGTCCCGGCTGTCGTAACTTTCTGCTTGTCCGCGTCCGACCATCCCTTGTGGAGGCTTGACCGATGAGCAGCACCGCCGCCCGCACCGTCCGCCCGGCCGCCCCCCGGGGCCCCGGGGAGGTGCTCCGGGAGATCCCGCTGCCGCCGTACGTCACCGTCGAGGACGCCCAGTTCGCCGTGCGGGCGATCGTGGTGCACGCGCCGAGGGCCTGGTCCGGCGGTGCGGTCTGCCGCAACGACGCCAGCCCGCACCCGTGCCGGCTGCACCGCTGGGGCACCCGGGTGCTGGCGCAACGCGGCCTGCGTCCGGCCGAGATCGCCGCGCTGATCGAGCGCGGCGACCCGGCCGCCGTGCCCCTGTACCGTCCCGGCGCCTGAGTGCCGGCGGGGCCCTCGCACCGGGCCCCGCCGACCCGTCAACAGGCGTTCGGCTTCACCCAGGCGCACTCCAGCCCCTCCGGGACCCGGGGGGCGTCGGGCGCCGCCGGGGGCGCGACCCGCGCGCCGGTCGCGCTCTTCTCGCTGTACGCGGCCAGCGCGATCGCGATCTGGTCCTCGATCGTCTTCACCGACGAGGCCAGATAGTTGTTGAGCAGGATCGAGAACGCCAGCACCCGGCCATCGGCGTCGGTGACGTAGCCGGAGAGGCCGGAGACCCCCGTCAGGCTGCCGGTCTTGGCGTGCACGTTGCCCGCGGCCGGGGTGCCCACCATCCGGCTGCGCAGCGTCCCGCCGACGAACCGGTCCGCCGCACCCGCGATCGGCAGGGCCGCGTACCAGGTGTCGAACCATGGCTCGGCGCGCACGGCGACGAGCAGGTCCACGAACTCGTCGGCCGGGATCAGGTTGCGCCGGGAGAGCCCGGAGCCGTCGCGCTGGCGCAGCGTGCCGGTGTCCATCCCGGCGTCGGCGACGTACTCGCTGATCGCGGCCAGCCCGGCCGGCCAGGTCCCGGCGCCGGAGAGCACCCGCCCGATCTCCTTGGTGAGCACCTCGGCGTGCCCGTTGTTGGACAGCTTGAGGAAGGGCACCATCAGTTCGGCGAGGGGCATCGAGCGGTGCCGCGCCACCTCGGCCGCGGCCTCGGGAGTGGCCTGGCCGAGCACCGTGCGGCCGAGCACCCGTACGCCGTGCCGGCGCAGCGCGGAGCGGAACACGTCGGCGGCGTAGCCGGTGGGCTCCCAGACGCTGACCCAGTCGCTCGTGGCGGCGGCGCCGCGGGCGATCTGCCCGGTGACCACGATCGTGTTGCCGCCGTGGACGCGCTCGAAGGAGATGGACGTCTCCCCGCCGGCGACCGTCTCGGCGCGATTGTCGATCTTCAGGTAGCCGGTGGCGGGGGTGGTGGTGACGACCGGCCGCGCGCCGGCCGACGCGCCGGGGGCGGCGTGGACGATGACGGTGCCCGCGTCGTAGTCGGAGTCCGGCGCGACGGTCAGGGCGGAGACCTGCGCGGCGTAGTAGTAGGGCTCGTCGTCCCAGGTCCAGTCCGGGCCGAGGCGGGTGTTGTCGTAGCGGGTGTCGTCGGCCACCAGGTTGCCGGTGACCACCCGGATGCCCGCGGCGGCGACCCGCGCGGCCAGCGCGTCGTAGTCGGCCGCCAGCATGGTCGGGTCGCCGCCGCCACGCAGGTGCAGGCTGCCCGAGAGCAGGCCCGCGCGGCGGTTGCCGCTGGCGCGTACCTCGGTGCTGAAGCGGTGGCCCGGCCCGAGCAGTTCCAGCGCCGCCGCCGAGGTCAGCAGCTTGGTGTTGGAGGCGGGCATCAGGCGGCGGTCGCCGTTGCGGTGGTAGACGGCCTCCCCGGTGGTCGCGTCCCTGACCACCACCGAGGCCTGCCCCCCGGCCAGCCGGCTGTCGGCGAGGAGCGCGTCGATGGTGGCGTTCAGCCGGGTCGCCGCGGGGGTCGGCGATTCGGCGGTGGCGGTGGGCGCGCCCGCGGTGGCCGCGGCGGCGACAAGCGCCAGCAGGGCGAGCGTCCGGGGAAAGAGGCGACGGTGCATGCGCTGATGCTGCCATGCAGATATCTGCCAGAAAAGAGCGTCGATGGAAAGAAATCTCCGTCCGGCCACTCCGGCCGGGCGGCTGTGAGCGACGAGACGCTCCCCGGCGGGCAGTCCGGCCGGCCCGCCGGTGTTGCACCCGACATGGCTGAGCGCTCCGTCGACGTGCTGGTGATCGGTGCCGGACAGGCCGGCCTCGCCGCCGGTCACCACCTGGGTCGCGTCGGGTTCACCCCCGGCGACGACTTCGTGGTCCTCGACGGGGGAGTCGGGCCGGGCGGGGCGTGGCGGCACCGCTGGCCCACGCTGCGGCTCGACCGGGTGCACGGCTTCCACGCCCTGCCCGGCCTGCCCTTCCCGGAGGCGGGGCCCGACCGGCCGGCCGCCGAGGTGGTCAGCGCCTACTTCGCCGCGTACGAGCGGATGTTCGACCTGCCGGTGCGGCGTCCCGTGCGGGTCCGGGAGGTGCGCGACCGGCCCGACGGCCGGTTGACCGTGCAGACCGACCAGGGTTCCTGGGCCACCCGCGCCCTGATCAACGCCACCGGCACCTGGACCCGGCCGTTCTGGCCGCACTACCCAGGTCGGGCCACCTTCCGGGGCCGGCAGTGGCACACGGCGGACTACCGGGGACCGGCGCGGTTCGCCGGCCGGCGGGTCGTGGTGGTGGGCGGCGGGACGTCGGCCGTCCAACTGCTCGCGGAGGTCTCGGCCGTCGCGGCCGGTACCACCTGGGTGACCCGGCGGCCGCCCGACTTCCGGGACGAGGAGTTCACCCCCGAGCGGGGGCGCGCGGCGGTGGCCCTCGTCGACGCGGCGGTACGCGCGGGCCGGCCGCCGGCGAGCGTGGTCGGCGTGACGGGATTGCCGCTCACGCCGGAACTGCGCGAGCGCGGCGTGCTGGACCGGCTACCCGTGTTCGACCGGATCACGCCCGACGGGGTGGCCTGGGACGACGGGCGGTTCGTGGCGGCGGACGCGATCCTCTGGTGCACCGGTTTCCGGCCGGCGCTGGAGCACCTCGCGCCGCTGCGGCTGCGCGCCCCGGGCGGCGGTATCACGATGGACGGCACCCGGGTCGTGGCCGACGAGCGGGTTCACCTGATCGGGTACGGCCCGTCGGCGAGCACGATCGGCGCCAACCGGGCGGGTCGCGCGGCGGTACGCGACATCCGGGCCCGACTCGCCCCGAGCACCGCGACCCACTGACGTCGCCCTATTTGACGGATCCCCGGGCAGGGGGCAACGTAGGTCGTGCAGGGGCCCTGAGCTGCCCCTGAGCGCGGCGGCGACGTGCGTGCCGCCCATCGCGTCGCCTCCCGGGCGCGCTCGTCCGCGGGCCGGTGTCCGGTCCCGCACCGCGAATCCGAGAACCCACGAGGAGTTCCGCCATGCTCACCATGACCGACAACGCCGTGCTGGTCATCCGAGACCTCGCCAACCAGCAGGACGTCGCCGAGGACGGCGGAGTGCGCATCGCCGCTGACACCGACGCGGGCGCGCTCGCCGTCGAACTGGTCGCCGAGCCGCTCGACGGCGACCAGGTGGTCGACAACCAGGGCGCCCGCATCTTCCTGGACCCCGACGCCGCCGAGCTGCTCGGTGACGCGTCGGTGGACGCGAGCGTCGACGACGAGGGCGTCGTGCAGTTCGGGTTCACCGAGAAGCCGTGACGGCCGGGGCGCCGGCTGACCGCCGTCGCCCCGACCACCCGGTGCCCCGCCGCAACGGCGGGGCACCGGGTGGCGGCGCCGCCGCCCACGGGGGCCGGGTGGCGGCACGGGGACGGAATCAGTCGTCGTCGCCGTCGTCGTCGTCATCATCGTCGTCGTTCCGGTCGTCGTCGTCGTCATCGTCGTCGTCGACCGGCTCCTGCTCGGCCTTGACCACGCTGCCGTCGCCCCGGTCGACGTCGACCTCGTGCTCGGTCTGCCCGGCCACGATCTCGACGCTCCACACCGCCCGACCGTCCTCGTCCTCGCGCTCGACCTCGACGACGTCCCCGCCGCCGGCCTTGGCCAGCGCGATCTCGCGGGCGCGCTGCTCGGTCACGGCGTCGCCGCCGGTGGCCGGCGCGCCGCTACCCGACGGGGTGCCGGGCGCGCCGGTGGTGGCGCCGGTGGTCGGCGTGCCGCTGCCCGCCGGGGTGCCGGGTGCGGTGCCGCCCGGCGTGGCGGGGGCGCTCGGGGCCGTGGTGGCGGCGGCCAGGGTGGTGGCCTGGGGCGGGCTGCCGTCGGCGGCCGCGACACCGAGGGCCAGGCCGGTCGCCGCGAGCACGGCCACGCCGCTGACCGACGCCAGGAGCAGGGAGTTGCGCTTCATCTCGGTACACCTTTCCTCGTTTCCTGACACCGAGGATCGCCCGTGCCCCGATAGCGCCGCGCTGCCTCGACGCTAAGCCCGGGTTAAGGCCTCCGGCACGCGGATCCACCCGCCGCGGCCAGAGCACCACAGCCACCGGCCCGCCGGGGCACGATCCACCGTGGACTTTCGGCTCTTGGTGAACGCGGGGTGCCGCGAGGCGGCACCGGGTGGCACCGTGGCGGCCATGAAGATCACCAAGTTCGGTCACGCCTGCGTACGGCTGGAGAAGGACGGCCGGGCGATCGTCATCGACCCGGGCGTCATGACCCCCGAGCCGGACGTGCTGACGGGGGCCGAGGCGATCCTCGTCACGCACGAACACTTCGACCACTTCGATCCCGGGCGCCTGCGTGGCGCCGAGTCGGTCGTCCACACCTGTGCCGGGGTCGCCCGGCACCTGGCCGACTTCGGCGGGCGGGTGCATGTGGTCCGCGACGGCGAGAGCTTCTCCGCGGCGGGCTTCGAGGTGACGGTGGTCGGCGAGAAACACCACCTCAGCCACCCGGATGTGCCGCCCGTCGACAACGTCGGGTTCCTGATCGACGCGGAGGTCCTCCACCCGGGCGACGCGTTGACCGTGGTCGACGCGCCGACGCTGCTGCTACCCGGCCAGGCGCCGTGGCTGACGGTGCCCGACATGATCGGCTACCTGCGCCGGATGGCACCACGCCGTGCGTACGCCATCCACGACGGGTTGCTCAACGAGTGGGGCCTGAAGGTGCTGGACGATGTCCTGGCCATGGAGGCCACGCGGGCGGGCGCCGACATCCGGCGGCTGCGCCCCGGCGAGAGCGTCACGCTGTAGACGTCCCGGCCGGCACAGCCGCCGGCCCGCCCGCTGCCGGTCAGGGAGCTGGTGGGGCGAGTTCGAGGCGCACCTCGGCGCCGCCGGACGGGGCGGTACGCAGTTCGAGCCGGCCGCCCGAGGCATGGACGGCGCGGCGGGCGATGTCCAGGCCCAGGCCGGTCGAGCCGGCGGTGCTGGTGCCGCGGTCGATCGTGCCCGGCGGCAGCCCCGGCCCCTCGTCCGCCACGGTCAGCGCCGCCCCGCCCGCCTGCGCCGCCAGCCGGACGGCGAACGCCGTGCCGTCCGGGGTGTGCGCGAAGACGTTGCCGAGCAGGGCGTCCACCGCCGCCGCCAACTCGTCGGCGGGCACACCCACCGGCAGCGGCCCCGCCGCCAGGTCGAGCGTCACGGCCCGACCGGTGTCCTCGGCCAGCACCGACCAGAACGCCACCCGCTCGGCCACCACCGCCGCCGCGTCGGCGCTGGCCGTGCCGGCCGTCGGCACCCGCCAGCGGGCCTGTCGGATCAGGCCGGTCACCGCCCGCTCCAGCCCGTCCACGGCCGTGCCCACCCGCGCCGCGTCGTGCGGGTCCCGCAGCGACTCGGCCTCCAACCGCAGCGCGGTCAGCGGGGTGCGCAGACGGTGCGACAGGTCGGCGACCTCCTCCCGTTCCTGCACCAGCAGCACCTGGATGCGCCCGGCCAGATGGTTGAGGGCGCCCGCCACCTCACGCAGCTCCGCCGGCCCGGCGGGGGTGACCCGCGCGTCCAGTTCCGCCTTCGCCAACCGGTGCGACACCGCGGAGAGTTCACCGATCGGCCGGACCAGGGTGCGGGCCAACCGGTCGGCGACGGCCAGCCCGATCAGCACCAGCAACACGCCCAGCAGGGCCAGGACCAGCCAGGACCGGGTCACCCCGGCGGTCAGCTCGGCGGGCGGGACCACCGTGCGGATCACGCCGGTGCCGTCCGGCCGGCCCTGCACCGCGATCACCACCTCCCGGCCTCGCCCGGACTCGGCGGTGAGGCTCTGCCCCCGCGCGGCCAGCGCCACCGCGGCCGTACGCGGGGCCGGGGCGCCGAGCACCGTGCCGTCGGGCAGGAACACCGAGACCGGCCGCTGGGACTCCGCGGCCAGCTGCTCGACGGTCAGCCGGATCGTCGCGGGGTCGGCGGTGCCGACGACGGTGACGAGGCTCTGCGCGTCGGCCGTGGCGCGCACGGTGGCCCGGTCCGCCGCGACGGTACGCACGAGCAGCGCCAGCGGGACCAGGAAGGCGACCAGGGTGAGCACGCTGACCGCGGCGACCAGCAGCGCCAGCCGCGCCCTCACCCGACGCTCCCGGGCGCCTCGAGCCGGACCCCGACGCCCCGCACCGTGTGCAGGTAGCGGGGCGCCTGGGCGCTCTCGCCGAGCTTGCGCCGCAGCCAGGACAGGTGCACGTCGACGGTCTTGTCGGCGCCGCCGTACGGGACCCGCCACACCTCGGCGAGCAGCTCCCGCTTGGTGACGACCTGACCGGGGCGGGCCGCGAGGTGGTGCAGCAGGTCGAACTCGCGCGGGGTCAGCTCGACGGGCTCGCCGTCCAGGGTGACCTGCCGGGAGCGGGGGTCGACCCGCAGACCGGCCACCACGAGTGCCGGGTCGTCCGGGGTGCCACCCGTTCCGCGCCGGAGCACCGCCCGGATCCGCGCGTCGAGCTGCGCGGCCGTGAACGGCTTCACCACATAGTCGTCGGCCCCGGCGTCGAGCGCCCGGACGATCTCGGTCTCGTCGTCGCGGGCGGTGGCGACGATGACCGGCACGGCGCTGACCGCCCGGAGCATCCGCAGCAGCTCCCGACCGTCCAGGTCGGGCAGCCCCAGGTCCAGCACCACCAGGTCGGGCCGGTCGTCGAGCGCGTCGCGCAGGCCGGTCATGGCCGTCGAGGCGGCACCGACGGCGTGCCCCCGGTCGCGCAGCGCCCGCAGCAGCGGCGTACGGATCGTCAGGTCGTCCTCGATGAGCAGCAGGCGGGCCACAGGTGGCAGGCTAGCCGGCCCGGGACCGGCCCACCCGGGCCTTAACCCTCCCTTAGCCCCGTGGCGGGCTCGGCCCAACCTTCGATCGGGGACACTCGGGGAATGCGCCACCGTTCGTTCCTCGCCGTCGCCGGTTGGCTGGCGACCGCCACCGTCGCCACCCTGATCGGCGTGGCCGCGATCCAGTGGGTGGGGGAGAGCATCGCCGGCACGCCGGGCGGGGTGCTCACCCGGGAAGAGGTCGAGCGCGCCCTCGCCTCGCCCGCGCCGGCCGCCCCGGGGACCGGGGGGCCGCCCTTGCCGGGGGCCACCGGCCCGGTCCCGACGGGCGTGCGTCGGGCCTTCGCCACGACGGGGGGCAGCGCGGTGGCCGAGTGCGAACCCGGCGGGGTGCGGCTGGTCTCCTGGACGCCGGCCCCGGGCTACCGGGTGTCGGACGTGGAGCGGGGGCCGGACGACGACGTCGAGGTCGCCTTCGCCGGGCCGGCCGGGGAGTTCGAGCTGAAGCTTCGCTGCGTGGGCTCGGAGCCGGTGACGGCCGACGACGACTGAGCGGTCGGGACGCGGGCACGAGCGCGCGGCGCCGTCCGGATCCGGTGGATCGGAACGTCGCCGCGCTCTGGCCGTCTCCCACCGCCGCAGCCGTACGGCCGTACGTCAGCGGGGACCTGGCTCGACCGACCACCGTGCGCCGGCTGCCCACTCGATCCCCGTTCGGCGCGGGCCCAAACCCTCGACACGTGGCGAATTCCACCATCTGCGAGTCCCTGCGTGGTGTGGGTCCACAGCGGGTATGACCGTCGGCATGGAGCATTTCACTATCGCGACCGTTGCCGAGAAGAGCCCGGACTTCCGGCGGGTGCTGTGGACGGGCGAGCACACCCAGCTGGTGATCATGACGATTCCGCCGGGTGGTGAGATCGGGGAGGAGGTCCACGAGGGCATCGACCAGATCCTGACCTTCGTCAGCGGCACCGGCGAGGCGCGGGTGGCGGGGGAGAAGCGCGAGGTGGCGCAGGGCGACCTGGTGGTGGTGCCCTCCGGCACGAAGCACAACTTCGTCAACACCGGCCCCAACCCGCTGGTGCTCTACACCGTCTACGGCCCGCCGGAGCACGCCGACCAGGCGGTGCACCGCACCAAGGAGGAGGCCGACGCCGCGGAGGCCGCCGGCGACGACGAGCCGCCCACCTCCTGACCGCGCCGCGGTGACGGCGCCGCCTGACCCGGCCGCAACGGGGTACCCGCAGCGGGTGGACCAGCCGGCGATCTCCGACTACGGGTTCCTCTCCGACTGCCGATCGGGCGCCCTGGTCGGCCGGGACGGCTCCGTCGACTGGTGGTGCCCGGACCGGTTCGACTCCCCGTCGGTCTTCGGCCGCCTCCTCGATCCGGAGGCCGGCCACTGGCGGCTGGCGCCCGTCGCCGCCGGCCGCCCCGGGCACCGGGTGCAGCGGGCGTACGTGGCCGACACGCTGGTGCTGCGCACCGTGCACCACACGCCGCAGGGGAGCGTCGCGGTCACCGACGCGCTCGCCGCCGAGATCGGCGCCCGCGGGCACCAGCTGGGGATGAACTCCCCGGCGGTGCTGCTGCGGGTCGTCGAGGGACTGACCGGGCGGGTGCGGATGTCGTACGACTTCCGCCCCCGCCCGGAGTACGGCCTGCTCAGCCCGTACCTGCACGAACAGCCCGACGGTGGGGTGCTGGCCGCCGCCGGCCCGGTGGTGCTGGTGCTGCGTACCGGCGGGATCGGGGCGCACGTCGACTCGGACCGGGTCCGGCAGGACTTCGAGGTCACCGCCGGGCAGGTGCTCGGCTTCGACCTGGCGTACGGGCAGGCGTACGCGGCGGGACCGGTGCGGCTGGACCCGGTGGCCGCGCTCGCCGACACGGTGCGGGCCTGGCAGGCGTACCGGGAGTCGCACCACTACGACGGCCGCCACCCGGAGCAGGTGCGGCACAGCGCGACCGTGCTGACCGGTCTCACGTACGCCCGCAGCGGCGCGGTCGCCGCGGCCCTGACCACGTCGCTGCCGGAACGCATCGGTGGCGACCGCAACTACGACTACCGCTACGCGTGGCTGCGCGACTTCGCGATGACCCTGCGCGCCCTCTGGGTGGCGGCCTGCCCGTCCGAGGCGTCCCGCCTCTTCGCCTGGGCGGCCCGCTCGATCGGCCGGATCGGCCCCGAGCCCGTGCCGGTGCTCTTCGGCCTCCAGGGTGAGCGCGACGTCTCCGAGTACGAGTGCCGCCACCTCAGCGGCTATGCCGGCAGCCGCCCCGTGCGGGTCGGCAACGACGCCTGGCGGCAGCGCCAGCTCGACGTGCCGGGCGAGGTGATCTCGGCGGTCTGGCAGCTCCGCGAGTACCTGGGGGACGCGTTCGACACCGAACTGCGCGAGATGGTGCTCGGCCTGGCCGAGCAGGTGGCCGTCACCTGGCACCTGCCCGACCGGGGGATCTGGGAGACCCGGGACGCCGACCGGCACTACCTCACGTCGAAGGTGCTCTGCTGGGTCGCGCTGGACCGGGCGGTGTCGCTCGCGCCCCGGCTCGGCGACCGGGCCGACCCCCGGCGCTGGGCGGCGATCCGCGACGAGATCCGGGCCGCCGTGCTGCGCGAGGGCTGGAACGAGCGCACGGGCGCGTACGCCGGGGCGTTCGGCTCGCCGGACCTGGACGCCTCCGTGCTGCTGCTGCCGCTTGTGGGTTTCCTGCCGGCGACCGATCCGCGGATGCGCGCCACCATCGAGGCGGTCGAACGCGAGCTGGGGGCCGGGGACGGCCTCGTCCGCCGCTGGGGCACCGACCCGGCGGGCTTCCTGCCCTGCTCGTTCTGGCTGGTGGAGTGCCTGGCGATGGCCGGGGAGCGGGACCGGGCCGAGACGCTCTTCGCGCGGCTGCTCGGGCACGCCAACGACGTCGGCCTGTTCAGCGAGCAGATCGACCCGCGCACGGGCGCCCAGCTCGGCAACACCCCGCAGGCGTTGTCGCACATCGGCCTGGTCAGCGCCGCCTGGCGGCTGACCGACCCCACCACCGACTGAGCGGCGGCTTCCCCTAGCCCGGCAACGGGGCGAGGACCGGCACGTCGGCGACGTCGACAGTCTCCGGGTACTTCAGCCCGGCCCCGGTGTTGAGCACCACCACGCGTTCGCCGGCGCGGATCCAGCCGCCGGCGCGCAGGTGCCGGGCGGCGGTCAGGCAGGCGGCCCCCTCCGGGCAGAGCAGCAGCCCCTCGCGGGCGGCGAAGTCGCGCAGGTCGGCCAGGATCTCCGCGTCCTCGACGGCGACGGCGGTGCCGGCGCTGGCGCGCAGCGCGTCGAGGATCAGCTCGTCGCCGAGCGGGGCCGGCACCGTGATGCCGTACGCCACGGTGTGCGCGCCGACCCAGGGCAGCGCCCGCGGCTCACCGGCGGCGAAGGCGCGGACGATCGGCGCGCAGCCCGTCGACTGCACCGCGACCAGGCGCGGCAGCTTGTCCCCGATCCAGCCCAGCTCGCGCAGCTCGTGCAGCGCCTTCTGGATGCCGATCAGGCCGACGCCGCCGCCGGTGGGATAGACGATCACGTCGGGCGCCTGCCAGCCGAGCTGCTCGACGATCTCGTACCCCATCGTCTTCTTGCCCTCGAGCCGGTACGGCTCGCGCAGCGTGCCGGCGTCGAAGATCGCGCCGCCGGAGCCGGCGACCAGCTCCGTGACGTGCCGGCCGGCGTCGCTGATCAGGCCGTCGACCAGGCGCAGGTCGGCCCCGGCGGCCACGCACTCCCGCCGGCAGATGGCCGGGGCGTCCAGCGGCATGACGATTGTCGCGCCGAGCCCGGCCCGCGCCGCGTAGGTGGCCCAGGCCGCGCCCGCGTTGCCGTTGGTGGGCATGGCGATGCGCTGCACGCCCAGCTCGCGGGCCCGGCTGACGCCCACCGCCGCGCCGCGGGCCTTGAACGAGCCGGTCGGGGTCAGCCCCTCGTCCTTGACCATCAGGTCCGCGATGCCGATCTGCGCGCCGTAGGTCGGGGCGCGCAGCAGCGGCGTCCAGCCCTCGCCCAGCGTGGTCTCGTGCCGGGGGTCGGCCACCGGCAGCAACTCGCGGTAGCGCCACAGGTCGGCGGGGCGCAGCGGGAACCGTTCCGGGGTGAGCACCTTCGCCACCGCCGCCAGGTCGTAGCGGGCCAGCAGTGGGGAGCCGCAGTCGCAGAGGTTGGCCAGTCGGGCGGCGTCGTGCTCCCGCCCGCAGCGCGGGCACTCAAGGTGAGTCAGGTACACGTTGCTCCTCGCCGTCTCAGCTCGGGTCTCGGCCCGCGTCGATGCTCAGCCAGCGGCGGCTGCTGCGGCCCGGCTCGTAGACCGAGTCCAGCCGCTTGGCCACCACCCCGGGCAGCCCCTGCTCCCGCCCGGTGCGCAGCGCCTCCCGGCCGGCGCCCGGGAACCAGGGCGGAGTCTGCCAGTGCCCGCCGGCGAGCGCCAGGCCGTCGAGTAGTTCCCGGCGCTGCGCGTAGGGCAGGTCCGTGCTGGTCACGCCCTCCATCCAGAGCAGGTCGAAGATCAGGTACTGGACGTCGGGGCTGCGTCGCCCGCCGCGCGCCGGCCGCACCCGGCCGGCGCCGTCGATGCGGACCAGGACGCCGTCCAGCACCGCCTCCGTGGGTGCCAGCTCCTCGGCCATCTCCCGCAGCCGGGGGTACGCCCCGGAGATGTCCTCGTCGTCCTCGGCGAGCAGCCGCAGCCGCCCACCGGAGACGTACGCGACCGCGCGCACCCCGTCCCAGCGCAGCTCGTAGCCCCACTGGGCCTCGTCGCGCGGCAGCTTCGCGGCCGGGGTGGGGTGCATGGGGCGGACCAGCTCCGGCATGCCCGTCCAGCCCTCGGGCGGCGGATCGGTGCGGCGGACCATCCAGTCCCGCCCGCCCCTGCCGCCGGTGGCGAAGAGGACGTACCGCCCCGAGGTGCGTGCGCCGTCGAGCACCACGACCACCTCGTCGTCGCGCCACTTCTCGCAGCGGTAGGTGCCCCGGTCGTGGACCGTCATCCGCCCGCCGCCGTACTCGCCGGCCGGGATCTCGCCGTGGAAGTCGAGGTATTCCATCGGGTGGTCCTCGGTGTGCACGGCGAGGTGGTTGTGGCCGGTGTCGCGGGGCAGCCCGCGCGGCACCGCCCAGGAGGCCAGCACGCCCTCGTGCTCCAGCCGCAGGTCCCAGTGCAGGCTGCGGGCGTGGTGCTGCTGGATGACGAACCGGGCCGTGCCGTCGGTGGGCCGGCGCCGCCCGGATGGCCGCTTCGGCACGGGCTCCGGGGTGCGCGCGGCGTCGCGTTTGCGCCGGTACTCCTCCAGCGGATCAGCCACCCCCGCATTGTCCGGCAAACCGCGCCGGCCCGCCGGACGCCGGCTGGTCCGGCCCGGCGCATGTCGCAGCCCGGTGTGGGTAGATCGGTGGCATGGACCACGAACAGCCCACAGTCGTACTCCCCGGCGGGGACCGGATGCCGCTGCTCGGCTTCGGCACCTGGCAGGCCACGGGCCGGGCCGGGTACGACGCCGTGCTCACCGCGCTCGACGCCGGCTACCGGCACGTCGACACCGCCACCATGTACGGCAACGAGGAGGAGTGCGGTCGGGCGCTGCGGGACAGCGGGCTGCGCCGCGAGGACGTCTTCGTGACCACCAAGCTCCCACCCGAGCGGGTCGGGCGGGAACGGGCGACCATCGAGGAGAGCCTGGCCGCGCTCGGCGTCGACCGGGTCGATCTGTGGCTGGTGCACTGGCCGCCGGCGGACCCGGCGCAGAGCGTTCCGGTCTGGCGCGAGATGCTCGCCGCCCGGGACGCGGGGCTGGCCCGCGCGGTGGGGGTGAGCAACTACGCCACCGCGCAGATCGACGAGCTGATCCAGGCGACCGGGGAGCGCCCGGCGGTCAACCAGATCCGGTGGAGCCCCTCCCTGTACGACCGGCGCTCGCACGAGGAGCACCGGGACCGGGGCGTGGTGCTGGAGGGCTACAGCCCGTTCAAGAGCACCGACCTCGCCGATCCGGTGCTGGCCCGCATCGCCGCCGCGCACGACGTCTCCCCGGCCCAGGTGGTGCTGCGCTGGCACGTCGACCACGGGATCGTGGTCATCCCGAAGTCGGTGACCCCGGAGCGCATCCGCGCCAACGCCGACATCTTCGGCTTCTCGCTCACCGCCGAGGAACTGCGCGACATCGACGCCCTCGGCAGCCCCTGACCGACCCCTCCGGACCACCGGCCGGCGGCCGTCCCGCGCATCCGGGACGGCCGCCGTTGCCAAATTCCTTCAGCCCGAACAGGGGGCATGAAGGGTATCGACATAGACGCTCGTGACGATATACGGTGCGCGTCACAGTTCGTCGATGAGTCGGAACCCCTCCGCCCTTGTCTGAAGGAGCGCCATGAACGCGTCACGACCCGCCCGCCTGCCCCGACGCGGGGTGCTGGGCATGTCGGCCCTGGTGGCCACCGCGGTGGCCGTCGCCGCCAAGCCCGGCGCGGCCGCCGCCGCGCCGGTCGCCGAGCCGAAGGCCGAGTGCCTCGCCGACCTGCTCGGGGAGTCCTGATGGCCACCATTCCCTGGCTGGTGGACGTGTTGCGGGGCGCGGGCGTGCAGGTCGTCGTGGAGGGCGACTGGCTCAACCGGATGCGTGCCGGCTCGTTCGACCCGATCGGCGTGCTGTGGCACCACACCGCCGCCACCTCCAGCGCCAGCAACCCCCACCCGGCGCTGAACATCTGCATCAACGGCCGCTCCGACCTGCCCGGCCCGCTCTGCCAGGCGCTCGTCGACTACCACGGCGTCTTCCACGTCATCTCCGCCGGGCGCTGCAACCACGCGGGCGTCAGCCGGGGCAGCGGGCCGATCCCCGCCGGCGACGGCAACACCCTGATGATCGGTTGGGAGATCGACTACAACGGGGTCAACCAGGAGATGACGGCGGCGCAGTACAACGCGTCGATCGCCGCCACCGCCGCCGTGCTCAAGCGCCTCGGCCGGGACTCCAGCTATGCCCGGGGGCACCGCGAGACCAGCACCAGCGGCAAGATCGACCCGTCCTTCATCGACCTGAACACGATGCGCGCGGACGTCGCCGCGAAGATGGGCGGTGGCACGCCGACCTGGAGTTCGATCGTGGACAACTCCACCGCCGGCCGGTTCACCGCCAGCACCAACTGGGGCACCTCGACGTACTCGGCACAGCGCTACGGAGCCGACTACCGCTTCGCCGAGCCCACCGCCGCCAGCGACGCCGCCTGGTACAAGTTCAACGTCCCGGCGACGGCCAACTACCGGGTCGACGCCTGGTGGCCGGCCGTCAGCGGCTACAACTCCGCCACGCCGTACATCGTCTCCACCACGACCGGAAACCGCACGGTCATCGTCGACCAGCGGGCGACCGGCGGGCAGTGGCGCAGCCTCGGCACCTTCACCCTGCCGGCCGGGGACGCCAACCGGGTCGCGGTCAGCCGGTGGAGTTCCGCCGCCGGTCTGGTCGTCGCCGACGCCGTCCGGCTCACCCGGGTCTGACCGGCGCGGCGCGGATCTGACATCCGGCGGAGCCCCCGCGTGTCGCGGGGGCTCCGCCGGGCCGTCGCCCCTTCACGGCCACCTGTTCATTCCCGCCGACGCACGCTCTGTCCCGGCATGTTCGACCGGGCGGATGACCGGGGTGACGAGTTCCATTCCGGCGGTGCGTCGGGCCTTCGTCGGATGTCGATGCGGCGACAGGCGGCCGGCACGGGCGGTCACCCGGCGTCGCCCGCCCAGACCTCGGGGGTCCGGTCCGACCACGGTGCCGCCTGTTCGAGTTGACCGGCGAGGCGGAAGAGGAGGTCTTCGCGTCCGTATCCGGCGGCGAACTGCATGCCGACCGGCAGGCCGGTCCCGGGGTCGGCGCCGGCCGGCACGGACATGGCCGGCGTGCCGGCCACGTTGAACGGCACCGTGAAGGGGGAGCGGTCGAGGACGCGCTCGATCCAGCCGAGGCCGTCGAGCGCGTCGGCGCCGTCGGCGAAGGTGCCGAGAGGCAGCGGAAGCTCCGGCAGGGTCGGGGTGAGCAGCACGTCGTGAGAGTCGAAGAACGCCGCCAGGCTGCGCGAGACGCGGTTGCGCATCGCCAGGGCGGTGACGAACTGGGCCGAGCTGACCTGCTGGCCGTAGTGGTAGCCGGCGAGGGTCACCGGTTCGAGGGTGGTGGCATCGACGGGCCGGCCGCTGAAGCCGGCGATGTCGTGGACGGTGGCGGCCAGGTTCGCCGACCACACCTGGGCGTTGGCGCGGACGAACTCCGCCCAGTCGAGCCCGAGGTCGGGCTCCGCGTCGTCCACCCGGTGGCCGAGGGATTCGAGCAGCCGTACGGTGGTGGCCAGCGCGTCGAGCACGGGCGCGGTGGTGCGGCGTCCGCCCCAGGCATGGGCGAGCACGCCGATGCGCAACGGCCCGGGCTCGCGGGTGACCTCTTCGGCGTAGGCGCGCGACGGTTGCGGGGCGAAGTAGGGGTCGCCCGGTTCGGGGCCGCGGATCTGGTCCAGTAGGGCCGCGCTGTCCCGCACCGTGCGGCTGAGGCAGCCCTGGACGGCGAGGCCGCTGAACTGTTCGTCGGAGCCGGGGCCCATGGAGACCCGTCCGCGGGTCGTCTTCAGGCCGAAGAGCCCGTTGCACGAGGCGGGGATGCGCAGCGACCCGGCGGCGTCCGTGGCGTGGGCGATCGGGACCACTCCGGCCGCCACGGCTGCGCCCGAGCCGCCACTGGACCCACCCGCGCTGTGCCCGACGTGCCACGGGTTGCGAGTCGGTCCGTACAGCAGCGGTTCGGTCGTGATGCTGTAGGCCAGCTCGGGTGTGGCGGTGCGCCCGAAGGTGACCAGGCCGGCGCGACGTAGCCGCGCCATCAGGAAGGAGTCGGCGTCGGGGACCAGCCCGGCCGCCAGCCGACTGCCCGCCTCCATCCGCTTGCCGGCCATGGTGACGCCGATGTCCTTGATCAGGAACGGGACGCCGGCCAGTGCGCCGCCGGAAGCGGAGGCGTCGTCGTCCGGCCAGGTCTCCACGACTGCGTTGATCCGTGGATTCACCGCCCGGACAGCGTCCCGGGCGGCCGTTTCCAGCTCCGCCGGCAGCAGTTCGCCGCCGGCCACGAGTCCCGCCAGTGCCACGGCGTCGAGGCGCACGTACTCACTCAGTTCCACGATCACTCCCCACCGAACGTGCCTGATACCGACCAGTGTCGTGAGATACCGGTCGGTATCAAGCGGTACGGCTTGGTACCGTACCCGTGCTGCGGCATGCGCGCAACGGACCGGAACTGCGGGAGTGGTCATGACGGCGATCACCAGAAGGCCGAGCAGGGTGGCCAAGCTGCCACCCCGTGAGCGCATCCTCGACGCGGCCGAGGCGCTCTTCCAGAGCGAGGGCATCCAGCGCGTGGGCGTCCAGGCCATCGCCGAGAGGGCCGAGACCACCAAGATGGCGATCTACCGGCACTTCGCCACCAAGGACGAGCTGGTCGCCGAGTGGCTGCGCATTCTGGCGGCCGACTACCAGGCGGCCTTCGACCGCGCCGTGTCCGACCATCCCGGCCAACCCCGGGAGCAGATCCTGGCCCTGGCCCGCTTCATCGTCGAGGGGCTGCCGGGGATCTCGTACCGGGGCTGCCCGTTCGTCAACTCGCTCGCCGAGCTGCCGGATCGCGACCATCCCGCCCGCCAGGTGATCGAGCAGCACAAGGCCCTCCAGGCCCGCCGGCTTCTCGGCATGTGCACCGAGGTCGGGCTGCCCGACCCCGAGCAGAGCACCGCCGAGATCACGTTCATCCTCGAAGGGGCGCAGGTCAGCCAGCAGAACGGCAGCATCGGCCAGGTGGGAGAGCGCGTGATGACGTTCGTCGAGGGGATCCTCGACCGGCAGGCAGGACGTTGACCGGGCGCCCGGCTCCTGCCGCCGGCGGCGCCGGGCGGGCGTTGGCGGCTTCGGGCAGCCGGGCGTGGGCGGCTCGCCCGACCGGTACGGGACGGGGCGGGCGATGGTCGTGTTCCCGCCGTCCGGCGCAAGCACGACCATCGCCGCCATCCTGGTGAGCTGGCTGCCCGGCGGGTCATCCGGGGTGTCCGCCGGCCTTTCTGACTGATGCTGCGCGGGTCAGCCCCGCGAGCAGGTGACCCCGTTGAGGGTGAAGCTGGTCGGGGACGCGTACGCCCCGCTCAGCGTGCCCTGGTAGCCGAAGCTGGCGGTGCCGCCCGGGGCGAGCGAGCCGTTCCAGGCGATGTTCCGGGCGGTCACCGCCGTGCCGCTCTGGTTCACCGTGGCGTTCCACGCGCTGGTCACCTGCTGCCCGGCCGGCAGGTTGTAGGCGAGCGTCCAGCCGTTGACCGTGCTCGTCCCGGTGTTGGTGACCTGCACGTCGGCGGTGAACCCGTTGTTCCAGGAGTTCGGCGTGTACTTCACGGCGCACCCCGAGCCGCCCGGCGGCGGCGTGGTCGGCGGGGGAGTGGTCGGCGGGGGAGTGGTCGGGTTGCCGCCGCCGTTGACCGCGGCGGAGAACGACGTCACCGCGAGCCCGGCGCCGCCCTGCCACGGCTCGAAGCCGGCCTGGATGCTGGTCAGATACCAGGAGTTGGTGATCGCGCCCCGGTTGCGGGTGTCGTCGATGAACGCCTTCAGGTTGAGATTCACGCTGCTGATCGCCGACGGGGCCAGGTACGAGATGACGTTGTTGCCGCCGTTGTTGCCCCGCCAGACCTCCCAGCTCCGCCCGTCGATGGTGGCGGTGCCGACGGGTGAGCCGATGGGCTGGATCGGGCCCTGCCGGTTGAGCCAGATCATGATCTCCATCTGGTTGACCCCGTCGCGCTTGGGCGACGGGTCGAGCCAGATGTCGTACGAGGCGTTGTAGATCGCGTTGCTGACGTAGCGGTAGGCGATGTTGCTGGTGGCGCTGCTGATCTGGCTGACCTGGATCGGCAGGTTGGTGCCGGGGGAGCAGTTGGTGTAGTGGCAGCCGAGGAAGACCGACGGGTACGCCGTGGGCGCGCCGTTGGTGGGGTTGCTGCCGTTCTGGGTGGTGATCTCGAAGCCGCTGTCGGTGACGTTGATGCACTGCTGGGCGGTGGTGCCCCAGCGGTTGTTCTGCACCACGTAGCGGCCCTGGATGGTGGTGGAGCCGTACTGCTCGCAGATCTGGGTGTCGGCGCTGGCCGTGCCGCCGAGGGCGACGGCGACGATCGAGCCGGTGGCGAGCAGCGCGGCTGCCGCCAGGGCCCGGAGTGGACGTTTCATGTTGCTCCTCTGGTTCGGCGGGGACGCCGGACGGAGTCGGCCGGACGGGCGCGGGAGCGCTCCCATGCCCGTTGACACATTCACACCTTTGAAACCACGGCGCAACGGGCCTGGGGTAATGGCGAACTAAGTGAGGTTTGTCACGCGCGCTGCACGACGAGCAGGCGGCCCGCCCGGTCGCCGACGCGCCCCGCCGGGATTGTTTCGTCCGAGGCCCCTGGCCCTGGTGTGCGCTGATTGCGCCGAGTAGTGTCTTGCCTCCAACGCGTGCCGAACCCCTCCCGGAGGCGTACACCACCATGGGTGGCTCTCCCCTGCGCATCCTCGTCGTCGGCGCGGGCATCGCCGGCCTGGCCGTGGCCCGGGCGCTGCGGATCGCGGGCTTCCGGCCCGACGTCACCGAGAGGCTGCCCCCGGGCGGGACCGCCGAGACCGGCCTCTACCTGCCCGGCAACGCGGCCCGGGCGCTGTGCCGCCTCGACCTGCACGATCCCGTACGCCCGCTCGGGCACGTCATCCACCGGCAGCGGTTCCTCGACGCCGCCGGGGCGCCACTGTGCGAGGTGGACCTCGACGCGCTCTGGGCCGGCGTCGGCGAGTGCCGCGCCCTGCCCCGCGCCGAACTGCACCGGGTCCTGCTCACCGGCGCGGGTGGCGCCGTCCGGCACTGCGCCGAGGTACGCACCGTCGAACTGCTGCCGGGCGCCGTCGGGGTCACCTTCACCGACGGCACCACCACCGAGTACGACCTGGTGGTCGGCGCCGACGGGCCACGCTCCTCGATCCGCGCCCTCGCCGCGCTCGGCGGCCCGGCCCGTCCCGCCGGCCAGGTCGTCTACCGCGCCGTGGTGCGTGACGGCCCCCGCGTCGACGACTGGACCGCCCTGCTCGGCCAGCGCGCCGGCTTCCTGGTCGTGCCGATCGGCGCCGGGCGGCTGTACTGCTACGCCGACGAGGCCGGCACCGTCGCGCCGGCCGACCCGGTGGCCCGACTGCGTGAACTCTTCGGCGACTACGGCGGACCCGTGCCCGCCGTGCTGGAGGCGCTCGACGAGGTGCACGTCGGCATCACCGAGGAGGTGGAACTGGGCGGCTGGTCCCGGGGGCGGGTGCTGCTCGTCGGGGACGCGGCGCACGCCACCGCGCCGACGCTCTCCCAGGGCGCGGCGATGGCGCTGGAGGACGCCGTCGTCCTCGCCGAGTCACTCCAGGCCGGCGGCGGCGACGTCGAGGCGGCACTCGCGGCGTACGAGAGTCGCCGTCGCCCGCGTACCCGATGGGTGCGGGACCGGACCCGCGACCGCAACCGGACCCGGGACGTGTCGCCGGCGCTGCGCGACCCGTTGCTGCGCGGGCGCGGCGGCCGGATCTTCGGCGAGCACTACCGGCTGCTGCTCGGCCCGCTGTGACGCCGGCCCCCGAGCATCCCGCGCGGCGGGGCGGGGCGGGGCAGGCTACCCGACCACCCCACGCAGCAAGGCCACCTCGCGGGGACTATCCTCCTTCAGGATGACGGCCCGCCGATAACCAGCGTGTGCCGAGCGGGACAACCCAGAACCGGAGGCCACTCGTGACCACCGTCGCACCCAAGCCGGTCGTGACCCGGCCCTGGCCGGTCCGAGAGCCGGTCAAGGGGTCGGCCATCGCGCGGCTGCTGCGAACCACGGACGCGAAGCAAATCGGGATCATGTACATGGTCACCGCGTTCGTGTTCTTCATGATCGGTGGCCTGATGGCCCTGATCATGCGGGCCGAGTTGGCCCGGCCCGGGCTGCAGTTCCTGTCGCCCGAGCAGTACAACCAGCTCTTCACCATGCACGGCACGATCATGCTGCTGTTCTTCGCGACGCCGGTCGTGTTCGCCTTCGCGAACTACATCGTGCCGCTGCAGATCGGCGCGCCCGACGTGTCCTTCCCCCGGCTGAACAGCTTCGCCTATTGGCTGTTCCTGCTCGGCGGCACGATGACGATGGTCGGCTTCCTCACCCCGGGTGGCGCCGCCGACTTCGGCTGGACCGCCTACGCGCCGCTCAGCAGCGTCGAGCACTCCCCGGGCATCGGCGCCAACCTCTGGGTGATCGGCCTGGTCATCTCCGGCCTGGGCTCGATCCTGGGCGCGGTCAACCTGATCACCACGATCCTGACCCTGCGCGCGCCGGGCATGACGATGTTCCGGATGCCGATCTTCACCTGGAACATGCTGGTCACCAGCCTCCTGGTGATCCTGGTCTTCCCGCTGCTGGCCGCCGCGCTGCTGGCGCTGGCCGCGGACCGCATCCTCGGCGCCCACGTCTACGACCCGGCGACCGGCGGGCCGATGCTCTACCAGCACCTCTTCTGGTTCTTCGGTCACCCCGAGGTCTACATCATCGCGCTGCCGTTCTTCGGCATCATCTCCGAGGTCATCCCGGTCTTCTCCCGCAAGCCGATCTTCGGCTACAAGGGGCTGGTCGCCGCGACCATCGCCATCGCCGGCCTGTCGATGAGCGTCTGGGCGCACCACATGTTCGCGACCGGCCAGGTGCTGCTGCCGTTCTTCAGCTTCCTGAGCTACCTGATCGCCGTACCGACCGGGATGAAGTTCTTCAACTGGATCGGCACCATGTGGCGCGGCCAGGTCAGCTTCGAGACGCCGATGCTCTTCGCGCTCGGCTTCCTGGTCACCTTCCTCTTCGGTGGCCTGACCGGCGTGCTGCTGGCCAGCCCGCCGCTCGACTTCCACCTGCACGACTCGTACTTCGTGGTGGCCCACTTCCACTACGTGCTCTTCGGCACCATCGTGTTCGCGGTCTTCGCCGGCATCTACTTCTGGTTCCCGAAGATGTTCGGCCGGATGCTCGACGAGCGCCTCGGCAAGGTGCACTTCTGGCTGACCATGATCGGTTTCCACACCACGTTCCTGGTGCAGCACTGGCTGGGCAACGAGGGCATGCCGCGCCGGTACGCCGACTACCAGCCGCTCGACGGCTTCACCACGCTCAACATGATCTCCACGATCGGCGCGTTCATCACCGGCATCTCGACCCTGCCGTTCATCTGGAACTGCTGGAAGTCGTACAAGTCCGGCCCCGTCGTCGAGGTCGACGACCCGTGGGGCCACGGCAACTCGCTGGAGTGGGCGACCAGCTCCCCGCCCCCGCTGCGGAACTTCGACCGGATGCCGCGGATCCGCTCCGAGCGGCCGGCGTTCGACCTCAAGTTCCCGGAACTGGCGGCCGGTGGCCAGAGCCTGGCCGGCCCGCCGGAGGGTGGCGCCAAGCCGCTGACCAGCGAGTCCGACGGCGGTGCCAGCTACCAGGAGGACGTCGCCAGCGACGCCGACCGGCGCTGACGCGTCGCACACGCAACGACGGGCGCCACCCCACCTGGGGTGGCGCCCGTCGCCGTCGTACTGACCCTGCCTGGGGGTTGTGCCGCCTTCGCGTGAGGGGTTGTGCTGCCTTCGCGTCAGTGTTGTGCTGCCTTCGCGTCAGTGTTGTGCTGCCTCCGCGCCGGTGTTGTGCTGCCTCCGCGCCGGTGTTCGGTGTCTCCGCGTTGCAAGGCGGCTCGCTGCCGCCGTTTCCCGCGTGGGCGTCGCGCCGCCTCTGCTGGCGTAGCACACGGCCTCGGGGTGGGACCGACGATCGGTTGACGGAAAACCGGACCACCTCGTGCATGGACACCGGCTGAGCATCACCCGATCGTGTGTCCCACGCTGGCGCCCCGGCGACTGGCCCAGCCAGCGCCCGTCGGTCTCGACAGGTGGACGTGTTCCGCGATCTTGGTAGCAACGTGCCCCTGGAGGGGCCGTTCCGTTCCAAGATCTGACCGGCGCGCGGCGCGCCGCACGGCTGGACGCGGCACGGCTGGACGCGGCACCGCGGGGCGCGGGGCGCGGCACGGCTGGGCGCGGCACCGCGGGGCGCGGGGCGCGGCACGGCTGGGCGCGGCACCGCGGGGCGCGGGGCGCGGCACGGCTGGGCGCGGCACCGCGGGGCGCGGGGCGCGGCACGGCTGGGCGCGGCACCGCGGGGCGCGGGGCGCGGCACGGCTGGGCGCTGGGCGGCTGGGCGCGGCACGGCTGGGCGCTGGGCGCGGCACGGCTGGGCGCGGGGCGTTCGGCGGAGGGGGTGGCGGCTCAGGGGGTGGCGAGTACCGGCTTTCCCCGCATGGTGACGCCGGCGCCCTCGAAGGCGCGCAGCGCCACGTCGGTGGTGTCGGGGGCGACCCCGGCGGTCAGGTCCAGCAGGACGGTGGTGGCGAAGCCCTCCCGGGCGGCGTCCAGGGCGGTCGCCCGCACACAGTGGTCGGTGGCGATGCCGACCACGTCGACCCGGTCCACGCCGTGCCGGCGCAGCCAGTCGGCGAGGCCCTCGCCGTCCTCGGCGTGCCCCTCGAAGCCGGAGTACGCGGCCGCGTGCTCGCCCTTGTGGAAGATCGCCTCGATCCGGTCGGTGGCGAGGTCGGGGTGGAACTCCGAGCCCGCGGTGCCGACCACGCAGTGCCGCGGCCAGGAGTCCACGAAGTCCGGCGGGTCGCCGAAGTGGGCGCCCGGGTCGACGTGGTAGTCCTTCGTGGCGACCACGTGGCCCCAGCGGTCGGGTTCGGCGGCCAGCAGGCGGGTGATGCCGGCCGCCACGCCGGCCCCACCGCCGACGGCCAGCGAGCCGCCCTCACAGAAGTCGTTCTGCACGTCCACGACGATCAGCGCGTTGCTCACCAGGTGCTCCTTCTCAGTCGGCCGGGACGACCGTGACCGGGACGGCCGGGTCGCCGGCGGAGAGCTTCAGACCCTCCCAGGGGATGGAGATCAGGCACTGTCGCAGGTGCTCCCGCGACTCGTCCAGCGTGGGCCGGTCCACCGGTTCGCCGCCGGCCACGAACGAGTGCTGCAGCAGCCGGTCGTGGGGTCGCGGGTCGGGCACGCCCTGCGGTACGACGATCTCCTCGGTGGCGGTGCCGGTCGGCTTGTGCCGGCGTACGGCCACCTTGCGGCCACCGATGGTGGCCTTGTGCTCGGAACGCTTGACCACCGGGCGGCCCTCGACCTCGACGAGCTTGTAGACCAGCCCCGCGGTGGGGGCGCCGGAGCCGGTGACCACGGCGGTGCCCGCGCCGTACATGTCGACCGGTTCGGCGGCGAGCGAGGCGATGGCGTACTCGTCGAGGTCGCCCGACACGATGATCTTGGTTTCGGTGGCGCCCAGCGAGTCGAGCAGCTCGCGGGACTGCTGGGCGATCACCGCCAGGTCGCCCGAGTCGATGCGCACCGCCCGCAGGTCGGGGCCGGCCACCGCGATCGCGTTGCGGATGCCCTGGCTGATGTCGTACGTGTCGACCAGCAGCGTGGTGTCCTTGCCCAGCGTGGCGACCTGCGAGGCGAACGCGGCCCGCTCGTCGGTGTGCAGCAGGGTGAACGCGTGCGCGGCCGTGCCGGCGGTCGGGATGCCGTAGCGCAGCCCCGCGGCGAGGTTGGAGGTGAACCGGAACCCGGCCAGGTACGCGGCCCGCGCCGCGGCCACCGCCGCCTCCTCGTGCGCGCGCCGGGAGCCCATCTCGATCAGGGCCCGGCCCCGTGCCGCGGTCACCATGCGCGCGGCGGCGGCCGCGACGGCGCTGTCGTGGTTGAGTACCGACAGCACCAGCGTCTCCAGCACCACACACTCGGCGAAACCACCGGAGACGGTCAGGACCGGTGAGTTGGGGAAGAAGAGCTCGCCCTCCGCGTAGCCCTCGATGTCGCCCGTGAAGCGGTAGTCGCGCAGCCACGCGGCGGCCGGCTCGTCGACCACCCCGGTACGCCGCAGGAAGTCGACCTCGTCTGCGTCGAAGCGGAAGTCGCGGATCAGCTCGATCAGGCGGCCGGTGCCGGCGACCACGCCGTAGCGGCGACCGGTGGGCAGTCGGCGGCTGAACACCTCGAAGACGCAGGGGCGGTCGGCGGTGCCGTCGCGCAGGGCGGCACTGACCATGGTCAGCTCGTAGTGGTCGGTCAGCAGCGCGGGGCGAAGGGTGCTCACCACCCCAGCCTAGAGTTCACCCGGTCCCGTCGCCGTTGTGGCCCGGGATCGCCGGCAGGGCGGTCTTCAGTTCGGCGCGGCCGGCGACCCCGAGCTTGCCGTAGATCCGTTGCAGATGGTTCTCCACGGTGCGGACGGAGAGATAGAGCCGCTCGGCGATGACCCGGCTGGCCACCCCGTCGGCAGCGAGCCGGGCCACCTGCCACTCGCGTTCGGTCAACGTCGGCGTCACGGCCCGCAACGCCGGGGTGTGGACCAGGTCGCAGCGGCCCAGCAGGGCGGCGAGGCGTTCACAGGCGGTGGCTGCCGCCGGGGAGCGCTCCCGGTGCAGGAGTTCCCGGGCGGTGGCTGTCGCCTCGGCCGCGTAGACGACCAGGTCCAGTGCGGCGAAGCCGTCGGCGACCGCCAGCAACCCGTCGGCGCGCCCGCCCGCAGCGGCCCGGGCGTACCGGGCGAGTAGCGGCGCCAGCACCCCGTCGACCCGTTCGGAGAGCTCGGTGAGCCGCTGCGCGACGGTCCGCCGGCCGCCGTCGGAGCAGGTCGGCCCGACCGACGCGGTGGCCCGACCCAGCCGGACCAGGTCGTGCAACACGTGCACCTCGTGACCGGCGAGGCCATCGGCGCGCAGCCGGTCGGCCAGCGCGCCCAGGTGCTTGACGGCGCCGGGGACGTCGCCACTGGCGGCGAGCACCGCGCCCCGCGCCTGTTCCAGCCACGGATACAGCACCGCCATGCCCGGTGTGTGGCGGCGGTCGGCCTCCGCCATCGCCTCCACCGCCTGCCCGGCGTCGCCGCGCAGGGCCGCCGCCTGGGCGCGCTCGGCCTGGGCCAGCCCTCCGTAGGCCCGGCTCGTGGCGAGCACCGCGCAGGCGGTGAGGCTGGTCTGCATCGCGGTGTGACTCTGGCCGCGCAGCCGGGCCGCGTACGCCCGGAGGATGCTCAGGTATCCGGTGCCGAGCCGGAAGTCCCCGGCCACGGCCAGGTCGGCGAACTCGTCGGCAACGATCGCGTCGATGCCGGGCAGGTCGCCGGCGAGCGCCAGCCGGGTGCCCCGGGCCAGTTCCAGGGCCAGTTGGAGGTATGGCATGTCCGCCCGCCACCGACCCACCTCGGCCTGCACCTGGTCGATCGCGGTGGCGCTGCGGTGCAACTGCCCCTGGGCCGCCTGCAGGTGGGCGATCGTGCTGCGGGCCAGCTCCCGGGCGGCGACGTTCGCGGCCGGCCGGTCCAGCACCTGCTGCCCGAGCCGCAGCGCGATGTCGGTGTCCAGTCGGTGCAGCCGCATGATGGCCTCGAAGGCCAGCACCCTGGCCAGGTCGCTGGAGTCCGTCAGGGCCGACCTGCGGTCCGCGATCTCCTCCACCGTGGACTCCTGGCTCAGGCCCCAGTAACTGACCATGCCCCGCACCGTCAACCAGCGGCTCAGCCGCCGGTCGCCCTCGACGTCGGCGCCGAACGCGTCGAGCACCGTGATGGCCTCCTCGGGGCGGTCGGCGAACATCAGGATGGTGGCCAGCAGCTCCGCCGCGTCGAAGCCCCCGCCCGCGTCGAGCGCCGCGCGGGCCAGCCGGGTCGCCAGCGGCACGTCGTACCGGGCGAATGCCTGCCGGGCCGCGCCGAGCAGCAGCGCCGGGTCCTGCGCGGTGCCCGAGTCGAGGCGCCAGACGGAGACCCGGAGCAGGTCGTCGCGTCGCCGGGTGCCGACCTGCTCCAGCACCTCGGCGAGGCGGGCCTGCAACCGGCGCGTCCGGCTGACCGGGCAACGGCGGCGCAGCACCTCGCCGTAGAGCGGGTGGGCCAGCCGGACGTTGGCCCGGCGGTCGTCGCGTTCCACGACGATCAGCCCGCGCTCCTCGGCGATCTCGACGTCGGGCTGGTCGGCGGCGCGGTTGAGCACGTGCAGACCGAGCGGCTCGCCGAACGCCACCAGCTCCACCACCAGGCGTACGCCCCGGGTGAGCCGCCCGATCCGGACGTCGATCAGTTCGGTCAGGTTGGGCGCCAGCTCCAACTGGCCGCTCCACTGCCAGAGCCCGTACGGGCGGTTCGACTCGCCACGGTCCACCGCGAGCACCAACTCGCGCAGCAGCAGCGGATTGCCCGCGGAGAGCCGGCCGAGGCGTTCGGCGGAGGAGGGCTCGACCGGCCCCTGCACGATCTCCTGGAGCAGTCGGGTGGTGGCGGCCGTGGCCAGTGGCCTGAGCTCGACGTGCTCGACCAGGCCGTCGGTCCACAGGGCCCGGATCGGCAGCGGAAGCTGCTCGCCGTCGCACAACGTGCCGATGACCGTGGCGTTGTCGTCCCGGGCGACCATGTGCACCAGTGCCGCCGACGGCGGGTCGAGCAGGTGCGCGTCGTCGACGGCGAGCACGATCTGACGGCCGGCCGCCTGCTGTTGCAGCACCTGCACCGCCCAGCGCAGGATCCCGGCGGGGGAGAGGCCCTGGGGTTGCTCGGTCGGCAGCACCTGGATCAGCCCGCCGAAGGGCAGCGCGGCGGTGGTGGCGCTGGCCGCGATCGACCAGACGGCGTACTTGTCGCGGGGAAGGGCCGCCACCCCCTCCCGCAGCAGCCGGCTCTTGCCGATGCCCGCGGTGCCGCTGAAGAAGACGCCCCGCCCCGCCATGCCGGTCACGGCCGACAGTAGACGGTTGAGCTCATCCGTCCGGCCGACGAAGCTCCACCGACTCATCGGGGCAGCATATCGATCGGGAGCCCTCCGCGCGCGTTCGGTCACGCAACGAAGTTGAGTAGTCTCGTCATTACCCCTGAGTATTTGAAATGTTACAAGAGGGCCCCGGCCGCCCGTACTCTTCCGGCATCCGGGGCGCTACCCGGACGATTCCATGCGCCGGCCACCGCCGGCCGCCTGCCAGGGGAGGCCGCCCTACATGACGTACGGTCCGCTCCCCGCCGTCGTGGCGTCCGACCGGGCGACCGCAGACGCGCAGCCACCGAGCCAGGGCCGGCTGCCCGCCGAGGCGGGGGAGACCGAGCCAGGTCCGGAGGAGCCGCTGGCCGTGATCGGCGTCGGCCCGGCCGGTGCGGGGCGCGCCGAGGTGCTCGCCCGCCTGCTGCGCCTCGATCCCCCCATGCTCGCCGTGCCGGCCGGCGCTTGGCTGGTGGTACGCGACGCCGCGGTGCCCACGCGGGCCGCCTACGTGCCCGGCTACCGCCAGCCCCACTCGTACGGCGCCGACCGGCTCGCCGCCGGGCCTGCCCTCGCGCGCCCGCCGCGCCGGGTCGAGCTGAGCCTGCCCAGGCCGCTGCTGAAGCGTTTCAGCCTCGTCGACACGCCGGACACCGGCGTCCTCGGGGAGGCCGGTGCCCGGCTGCTGCGCGACGCGGCGGCCCGCGCCGGCGCGGCGCTCTTCGTGATCGCCGCCGACCAGGCCTTCACCGCGGTCGAGCTGGACCTGCTCGCCGAGCTGGCCCGCACCGGCGTCAAGGTCCTCTTCGCGGTCACCCCGGGCGCGGGCGGCTGGGACCACGTGCCGAACGGCGCGATGACGACGGAGGGCACGGGGGCCTCCGTCGGCTCGTCCGCCGTGCCGGTGGACCCGGTCGAGGTCGCCGTCGAGGCGCACCGGGCGGCGCTGCTCACCGCCGTCCCCGAGCTCGCGGACGCCCCCTGGCTCCCGCTCGACGCCGCCGACGACGGGTCGGACCTGTGCCGGGCCCTGGTCGGCTGGGCCGCCGACGAGGGGTTGCGGCGGGCGAGTGTCGCACCACCGGAGCCGCCCGGGTCGCGGGGACGGGTGTCGGTGGTGGCCGAGCCGGGCGACTGGTCGGAGCAGCTCGACCGGCTGGCCCGGTCCTGCTCCCGGCGCGTGCGTCACGACCTCGCCCTGGAAGTGGCGAACATCCACCTCCGGGTGGTGCAGGAGATCGTCCTCGGCGTCGGCTGCGCCGGCCTGCCGCAGCTCCTCGACCGCGAGATGGAGGCGCTGTCGCTGCTGGCCACCGCCCGGTGCGACGAGGGGGTGCGTGAGCTGGTCGAGGAGGGCGCCGGTCGGGTCTTCGGCACGCCGCTGCCCGCGGGCGTCCACGGCCGCCTGCGCACCCCGCTGCACTGGGCCATGACGGCGGCCCGCCACGGCGAGCACGAGCCGGACCGGGTCATGCTGGTCACCAGCACCGGGGGCGTGGCGTGGCTGACCGGGGCCGGTGCGACCGACGCCCTGACCAGCTACCCGGCCCCGGCGCGCGCCGAGGTGCTCCCGCCGGTGGCCGTGGCCCTGTCGGGCGGCTGTTGGCAGCACTGGCGCAGCCCCGGCAACCACGACGTCAACGCCGCCCGGATCTGGGCCCAGCGCGCGCTGCGCGAGGTCGAGCTGGAGGTCTCCCGGGAGGTCTCCCGGCGCTTCGAGATGGTCCGCCTCTCTCTGGACGGGGTGCTTTCCGATGCCGTGGACCACGGCATGCTGCTCGCCTGACGGCGCTTCGCCGGTTCGTGGCGTCGACCACTCGCCGAGGTCGCCGCTCGGCGTCGCCGACGCTCCTGACCAGGGCGGACGCGGCGATCCGCGCCAGGCCGGCGTTCCGGTTCCTCGGTTCGCCGACTCCGGTGGCACGATGGGGGGCATGGCCGCTCCGCAGGTTGCACCTGTCGAGACGCCGGACACCGACGAGGTGCCGGCGTCCGACCGACCGTGGGTGACGATCGTGTGGGACGACCCCGTCAACCTCATGACGTACGTGACCTGGGTCTTTCAGAAGCTCTTCGGCTACAGCCGCGAGAAGGCGGAACAGCTCATGCTGGACGTGCACCACAAGGGCCGCGCCGTGGTCTCCATCGGCGCGCGGGAGCGGATGGAGCACGACGCGTCGCAGTTGCACGCGTACGGGCTGTGGGCGACGGTGGACCGGTCGTGAGCATGTTCCGTCGTCAGGGCGACCGTTACGTCGCCACCTTCGCCGTCGACGAGGTGCGGGTGCTGCGCAAGGTGGCCTCCGAGGTGGTCGGGTTGCTCACCGACGGCTTCGACCACACCGACCCGGTGGTGGGCCGGCTCTTCCCCGAGGTCTATCCGGAGGACCCGTCGGGCACCGCCGAGTTCCGCCGCTACACCGAGGGCGACCTCAAGACCGCCAAGATCGATCAGGCGGGCGCGATCCTCGCCGCGCTGCCCGACTCCTCCGGCGGCGAGGTGCGGCTCGACGCGGAGGCGGCCGAGGCGTGGTTGCGGGCGCTCAACGACGCCCGGCTGGCGATGGGCGTCCGGCTGGAGATCAAGGACGGCACCGATCTCGGCGAGGAGCTCGACGACGCCGTCGCCGAGGACCCGGGTTCCAGCCGGGTGTTCCAACTGTCGGTCTACGCCTACCTCGGCTATCTCCAGGAGTCCCTGCTCAACGCCTTGATCGACTAGGCGTGACCGGCACCACCCGAACGACGCGCCCGGTACGCGTTAGGCTGGCCAGCGTGCTGAGCATCGACCGGTCGATCGTCGAGGCGATCGTCGCCCACGCTCGTCGGGACCACCCCGACGAGGCGTGCGGCGTGGTCGCCGGCCCCGCCGGCAGCGACACCCCCACCCGGCACATCCCGATGGACAACGCCGCCCGCTCCATGACGTTCTACGAGTTCGACTCGATGGAGCAGCTCCGGGTGTGGCGCGAGATGGACGACCGGGACGAGGAACCCGTCGTCATCTACCACTCGCACACCGCCACGGAGGCATACCCGTCCCGCACGGACGTCTCCTTCGCCGGTGAGCCGGGCGCGCACTACCTGCTGGTCTCCACCCGCGATGCCGACACGGAGGAGATCCGCTCCTTCCGCATCGTCGACGGCGTGGTGACCGAGGAGCCGGTCCGGATCCGGGACGCGGGGGTGGACCCGCACGCCGTGCAGTCCTACATGTTCGGGCAGAGCCCGGCGGAGGTCGACTACGAGTGTTCCGGCCGCTGATCCAGCGCCGCCACACCCGTGCACGTCCCGTCACCCTCCGCTCGCCCGACCATCAGCAAGGAGCACGACATCATGGCCATCGAGGTTCGCATCCCCACCATCCTGCGTAGCCACACCGGCGGCGCGAAGATCGTCGAGGGCTCCGGCGACACGCTCGCCGAGCTGCTCGCCGACCTGGATTCTCGGCACGCCGGCCTGCGCTCCCGGCTGGTCACCGACGCCGGTGCGCTGCACCGCTTCGTCAACGTCTACGTCAACGACGAGGACGTCCGCTTCCTCGGCGCGCTGGACGCCAAGCTCGGCGACGGCGACAGCGTGACCATCCTGCCGGCCGTCGCCGGCGGCGCGTTCGGCTTCGCGGCGGTCGCCGCGCTCGCCCAGCACGGCGCGGCGACCGCCGTCCGGTCGGCCGCCGCCGCCCGCTGACGGCGGCGGTCACCATGGCGCGGTACGACAGTCTCCTCGACGCCTGCGGTGGTACCCCCCTGGTCGGGCTGCCCCGGCTCTCCCCGACGGTGCCCGACGGGGCACCACCGGTGCGGCTCTGGGCGAAGCTGGAGGACCGGAACCCGACCGGCAGCATCAAGGACCGGGCGGCCCTGTTCATGGTCCGGGCGGCCGAGGAGTCGGGCCGGCTGCGGCCGGGCGACACCATCCTCGAACCGACCAGCGGCAACACCGGCATCTCGCTGGCCATGGTCGCCAAGCTGCGCGGCTACCGGCTGGTGTGCGTGATGCCGGAGAACGTCTCGACCGAGCGGGTGCAGCTGCTCCGGATGTACGGCGCGGAGATCATCTTCTCGGCGGCGGCGGGCGGCTCCAACCAGGCGGTGGCCGCCGCCAAGCAGATCTCGGCCGAGCACCCCGACTGGGTCCTGCTCTACCAGTACGGCAACGAGGCCAACGCCCGGGCGCACTACGAGACCACCGGCCCGGAGCTGCTGCACGACCTGCCCACGATCACGCACTTCGTGGCGGGCCTCGGCACCACCGGGACGCTGATGGGCACCGGTCGCTACCTGCGCGAGAAGGTCGACGGCATCCAGGTCGTCGCGGCCGAACCGCGCTACGGCGAGCTGGTCTACGGGCTGCGCAACATCGACGAGGGGTACGTCCCGGAGCTCTACGACGCGACGGTGCTGTCCCGGCGCTTCTCCGTCGGCACCCGCGACGCGGTGCTGCGCACCCGGCAGCTCGTGGAGGTGGAGGGCATCTTCGCCGGCTTCTCCACGGGTGCGATCCTGCACGCCGCCCTCGCGGTGGCGCACGAGGCCGTCCGCGCCGGCCGGCGGGCCGACGTGGCCTTCGTGGTTGCCGACGGCGGCTGGAAGTACCTCTCCACCGGGGCGTACGGCGGCACCCTCGCCGACGCGGAGGAGGCCCTCGACGGCCAGCTCTGGGCCTGACGTCGCCCGGCCGGGCCGACCGACACCCGTCGGCCGGCCCGGCCGGCGGCGGCACGGGCCGGGGCGCTCACGCAGCGCCACCGGGTGCGCCGTCCGCCGTCATCCGGTCCGGACGGTCGGCGCGCCGGGGGCCGCACGGGTGTCGCGTTGATGACAACTTGCTTTGGAGACCTCTGTTCGCCGCGCGGGCGCGCGTAGGCTGCCGAGCGTGGCGCACGCGTCGGTCGAGATCATTCAGAGAATGACCATGGGCGCGGAAGCCACGCAGCGCGACAGCGAGATGACTCGATGCGACTGACCGTCCTGGGTTGTGCGGGCAGCTTTCCCGGCCCCGAGTCTCCCTGCTCGGCCTACCTCGTCGAGGCGGACGACTTCGCGCTGCTGGTCGACTTCGGCTCCGGGTCGCTGTCCAACCTCCAGCGCTACGCGGGGCTGCACGCCCCGGACGCGATCATGCTGACCCACCTGCACTGCGATCACATTCTCGACGCCGCGTCGTACGTGGTGGTGCGCCGCTACGCGCCGGACGGCCCCTACCCGCCGCTGCCGGTCTACGCTCCGGCCGGCGCCCCCGACCGGCTGGCCGCCGCGTACGGGCAGGAGAACAGCACCGTCGAGGACGTCTACCAGTTCATCGCCCTCGAACCCGGCACCTTCCCGATCGGTCCGTTCACGGTCACCGTCGACCGGGTGAACCACCCCGTCGAGACGTACGGCGTCCGGCTGGAGCACGACGGCCGGGTGCTCTGCTACTCCTCGGACACCGCGCCCTGCGACGCGTTGCTCCGGCTGGCTCAGGACGCCGACACGTTCCTCTGCGAGGCGAGCTACCTCGACGGCGTGGACAACCCGCCGGACCTGCACCTGACCGGCCGGGAGGCCGGCGAGGCGGCGACGAAGGCGGGGACGGGCCGACTGCTGCTCACCCACCTGGTGGCCGCCTGGGGCAGCGAGGCGCACACCGTGGAGTCGGCCGGCACCGCGTACGCCGGGCCGATCGAGGTGGTCCGGCCGGGCGCCAGCTACGAGATCTGACCGTCCGGTCGCTGCGTCGACCGCGCGGGGCCTCGAAAACCGCGTCGTCCCCCTAGGCTCTCGCTGGTGAGCGACTCCCCCTCCGGGCCGGCTGGCTGGCAGCCCCACCCGCCGCCTCCTCCCGTGGGACCGCCCGGCCCGCCCGGCGCCCCGTTCCCGCCCGGTGCGGCCGGCCCCGCCGGATCCTGGCCGGGGCATCCGGCGCACCAGCCGCCGATGCCCGCCGGGCCGTACCCGCCGGCCGGCCAGCCCTTCGGGTACCCGCCGCCGGCCACGCTCCCGCCGACGGGGTCCGCCCCGACGGCGCCGCGCCGCTCCACCGGCCTGCGGGTGTTCTTCGCGGTGCTCGCCGGGCTGCTGGCGATGGGGCTCTGCGCCGGTGGCGGCATCGCGGGATATCTGGGCTGGTGGGAGCCCCGGCAGGAGATGGCCGAGCGGCGGGCGATCCTCGCGGACTGGGGGCGGCCGCGCAGCTTCACCTCCGACGGGCTCGTCGAGGGCGCGGACGCGTCGTTGCAGGTCTACCGGTTCACCTGCCCGCAGGGGCGGTGCCCGGTGGACCTCGGCGAACGGGTGCACGCCTGGCTCGTCGCGGCCGGCGCGCGGGACGCGAAGACCGAGGACGTGACGCGTTGCGTGGCCGAGGGCTTCCGCTACGGCGGCCCCACCTGCGACTGGACGTGGCGGACGGACGGTTGCCGGGCGACCGTGACGACGACGGGCCTGGAGCAGGTGCCGAGCGGCTGGGACCGCCCGCTCGTGCTCAACGTCCGCGTCCGGGAGTGCGACTGATCCGGCACCGGACGCGTCGCGGCGGGGGCCGGGGCACCCGGCAACGGCGCGGTCACCGCACCGCATAGGGTGCAGGCATGGCGCGACCTGACGGGCGGCGACCCGACGAACTCCGACCTGTGACGTTGACCCGGGGCTGGAGCACCCATCCGGAGGGCTCGGTGCTCGTGGAGTTCGGCGGCACCCGGGTGCTCTGCACCGCCAGCGTGACCGAGGGGGTGCCCCGCTGGCGCAAGGGCTCCGGGCTCGGCTGGGTCACCGCCGAGTACGCGATGCTGCCGCGGGCCACCAACACCCGCTCCGACCGGGAGAGCGTCAAGGGCCGCGTGGGTGGACGTACCCACGAGATCTCCCGCCTGATCGGGCGCAGCCTGCGGGCGTCCATCGACCTGAAGGCCCTGGGCGAGAACTCGATCGTGCTCGACTGCGACGTGCTGCAGGCCGACGGCGGCACCCGCACCGCCGCGATCACCGGCGCCTACGTGGCGCTGCACGACGCGGTGAACTGGCTGGCGGGGCGCAAGTCGCTGGTCGGCAAGCCGGAGAAGGTGATGCACCGTTCGGTGGCCGCGATCAGCGTGGGGATCATCGGCGGCGAGCCCCGTCTGGACCTCGACTACACCGAGGACGTGGCCGCGGAGGTCGACATGAACGTCGTCTGCACCGGCGTCGGGGAGTTCGTCGAGGTGCAGGGCACCGGGGAGGCCGGTGTGTTCGCCCGTGGGCAGCTCGACGCCCTGCTCGACCTGGCGGTCGCCGGCTGCCTGGACCTGGCCGAAGCGCAGCGGAAGGCACTCACCTCATGAACAGGCTGCTGCTCGCCACCCGTAACCGCAAGAAGCTCGTCGAGCTCCAGCGGATCCTCGACGGTGCGCTCGGCGCGCACCGCGTCGCCCTGATCGGGCTGGACGACGTCGAGGAATACCCGGAGCTGCCCGAGAGCGGCCTGACCTTCGGCGAGAACGCGTTGATCAAGGCGCGGGAGGGCTGCCGGCGCACCGGCCTGCTGACGATCGCCGACGACTCCGGGCTCGCCGTCGATGCCCTCAACGGCATGCCGGGGGTGTTCAGCGCCCGCTGGGCCGGACGCCACGGCAACGACCAGGCCAACCTCCAGCTGGTGCTCGACCAGATCGCGGACCTCCCCGACGAGCACCGGGGCGCGTCGTTCGTCTGCACGGTGGCCCTGGTGCTGCCGGGCGGCAAGGAACACCTGGTCGACGGCCGGCAGACCGGTCGCCTGCTGCGGGCGCCGCGGGGCGACGGCGGGTTCGGCTACGACCCGATCTTCCTCGGCGACGGGCAGGACCGCACCAGCGCCGAGCTGACGCCGGCGGAGAAGGACGCGGTCAGCCACCGGGGCAAGGCGCTGCGGGAGCTGGCCAAGCTGGTGGCCAAGGTGTTGCCGCCCGTGAGCTGACGGGGGCCCCGATGACCGGGGCGCTGACGGGCTTCGCCGTCATCACCGCCGTCATCGCCGTCGGCTACGCGCTCGGCCGCGCCGCGGTGCTGGGACCGGACGCGGCCACCGTCCTCTCCCGGGTCGCGTTCTTCGTGGCGACGCCGGCGCTGTTGTTCCAGACGGTGGCGCGGGCCGACGTGCCCGCGGTCATCTCGTCCGCCCTCGCCGTCACGGTGCTGAGCAGCATCGCCGTGGCGTCGGTGTTCGTGACCGTCGCCCGGCTCTGCTGGCGCCGCTCCGTCGCCGAGGCCACGATCGGGGCCCTGGCCTCGTCGTACGTCAACGCGGCGAACATCGGCATCCCGGTCGCGGTCTACGTCCTCGGGGACGCCGCGTTCGTGGCGCCGGTGCTGATGTTCCAACTGGTAGTCATGACGCCCGTCGCGTTCGCCTTCCTCGAGGTGAGCACGGCGCGTCACCGACCGTCGATCGGTATGGTGCTGGTCCAGCCGTTCGCCAACCCGGTCACCATCGCCTGCGTGCTGGGCCTGGTGGCCAGCCTGACCGGCTGGCTGCCGCCGGAGCCGGTCCTGCGACCCATCGCCCTCGTGGCGGCGATGGCGGTCCCCGCCACCCTGATCGCCTACGGCCTGTCGCTGCACGGCGCGGCGCGGCCCGGCTCCGGCGGCACCGCGCGCGACGTCGGGCTCGCGGTCGCGCTCAAGACCGTGGTCCAGCCCACCGTCGCCTACCTGGTGGCCCGCTTCGCGCTGGGGTTGCCGCCGGCTCTGGTGCTGGCCTGCACGGTCACCGCCGCCCTGCCGACGGCGCAGAACGTGTTCGTCTACGCGACGCGCTATGGCCGTTCCGTGGTCCTGGCCCGCGACTCGATCCTCCTGTCGACGGTGGTCGCGGTGCCCGTGCTGGTCGGCGTCGTGGTGCTGGCGGGCTGAGACCGGGGGCGGGTGACGCCGGGACGCGGTGGGCCGGTCCGTTCCCGGTCGCGGCGTCAATCTCGTCCCACCCCCGGTTCAGCCGAGCGGCCCGATCTCGCGCTCGATGGCGGCGCGCAGCTCGGGCCCGGCCAGCACGCCCCGGGCGGCCTCCATCAGCGGGGCCAGGAAGACGTCCGGTCCCGGCTCCCCGACGATTGCGCCGAGCGCCGCGACGGCCGCCCGCCCGGCCGGCGAGGGTTCGAGCGGGGCGCGTAGCTGCAGCCCGCGTACGGCGGCGAGCAGCTCGACGGCGAGCAGGCTGGTCAGGTTGTCCAGCACGGTGCGCAGCTTCCTGGCCGCCGCCCAGCCCATGGAGACGTGGTCCTCCTGCATGCCGCTGGTGGGCAGGGAGTCCACCGAGGCGGGCGCGGCGAGCCGCCGGTTCTCCGCGACGATCCCCGCCGCCGTGTACTGGGCGATCATCAGCCCGGAGTTGACCCCGGGGTCCGGCGACAGGAACGCGGGCAGCTCCCGGGAGCGGGTCACGTCGAGCAGCCGGTCCACCCGGCGCTCGGCGATCGAACCCACCTCGGCGGCGGCGATGGCCAGGAAGTCCGCGGCGAAGCCGAGGGGCGCGCCGTGGAAGTTCCCGGTCGACTCGACGCGGCCGTCGGGCAGCACCACCGGGTTGTCCACCACCGAGACCAGTTCCCGGCCGGCCACCGTGCGGACGAAGTCGAGCGTGTCTCGGGCCGCCCCGACCACCTGCGGGGCGCACCGCATCGAGTACGCGTCCTGCACGGCGTGCGCGAGGTCGTCGCGGTGCGAGTCCATCACCCGCGAGTCCTGCAACAGCCGGTGGATGTTGGCCGCCGACGCGGACTGGCCCGGGTGCGGGCGGATGGCGTGCAGCTCCGGCAGGAACGGCCGCTCCGAGCCGAGCATCGCCTCGATGGCGAGGGCGGCGGTGACGTCGGCCATGGTGAACAGGTGCGCGGCGTCGTGGCTGGCCAGCAGCAGCATGCCGAGCATGCCGTCGGTGCCGTTGATCAGTGCCAGCCCCTCCTTGGCGGCCAGCTCGATCGGCGCCAGGCCGGCTGCCCGCAGCGCGTCGCCGGCCGGCACCCGCTCGCCGGCCGGGCCGAGCACCCAGCCCTCGCCGAGCAGCGCCAGCGCGCAGTGCGCCAGCGGCGCCAGGTCGCCGGAGGCGCCCAGTGAGCCGTGCTCGGGTACCCACGGCGTCACGTCGTGGTTGAGTAGGTCGACCAGCGCCTCGGCGATCAGCGGCCGGACCCCGGAGCGGCCGAGCGCCAGCGAGCGGACCCGCAGCAGCATCATCGCCCGGACCACCTCGCGGGGCATCGACGCGCCCAACCCGGCGGCGTGCGAACGGATCAGCGCGTGCTGGAGTTCGGCCCGCCGCTCGGGCGCGACGAAGGTGTTCGCCAGCGCCCCGAACCCGGTGGAGACGCCGTAGACCGGTCGGCCGGCGGCCTCGATGCCGTCCACGATGGACCGGCTGGTGGCCATCGCGTCCACGGTGGCCGGGTCGAGGACGACCTTGGCGGTGCCGCGCGCCACGGCGAGCACGTCGGCGGGGGAGATTCCGGTGGGCAGGATGGTGACGGTCATCGAAGCACTCCGTTGCGCAGGACCTGGCGGATCAGTGGGACACCCGGCCGGTAGGCCAGGTGCAGGTGGGAGGGGGCGTCGAGGATCATCAGGTCGGCCCGCGCCCCCACGCCGAGTTGCCCGATGTCGTCGCGGCGCAGCGCCCGCGCGCCGCCGGCGGTCGCGGCCCAGACCGCCTCCGCCGGGGTCATCCGCATCTCGCGTACGGCCAGCGCGACGCAGAACGGCATCGACGACGTGTACGACGATCCGGGGTTGCAGTCCGTCGCCAGCGCCACTGTGACGCCGGCGTCGAGCAGCCGGCGGGCGTCCGGGTAGGGCGAGCGGGTGGAGAACTCGGCACCGGGCAGCAGGGTGGCGACGGTGGTGGTGTGCCTGCTATCGGCGCACATGCAGTCAAATCGGGCCGACGCCAGCGCGTCGATGTCGGCGTCGCTCAGGTAGGTGCAGTGGTCGACGCTCGCCGCGCCCAACTCGACACCGAGCTGGACGCCCGGCCCCGGGCCGAGCTGGTTGGCGTGCACCCGCGCGCCCAGCCCCACGGCCTGCCCACAGGCGAGGATCGCGCGGGCGTGGTCGACGTCGAACGCGCCCCGCTCGCAGAAGACGTCGATCCAGCGGGCGTGCGGAGCGGCGGCGGCCAGCATCGGCCCGCAGACCAGCCCCACGTAGTCGTCGGGGCGGTCGGCGTACTCGGCGGGGACCACGTGGGCGCCGAGGAAGGTGGTCTCGTCGCTGAACTCGGCGGCGATCGCCAGCGAGCGGGCCTCGTCGACGACGGTGAGGCCGTACCCACTCTTGATCTCCATGGTGGTGGTGCCCTGCCGCAGCGCCTCGCCGCGCAGCCGGCGCACGGTGGCCCGCAGCTCGTCGTCGGTGGCGGCCCGGGTCGCGCCGACGGTGGTCCGGATGCCGCCGCCGGTGTAGGGCTGCCCGGCCATCCGGGCGCCGAACTCGGCGGCCCGGTCCCCGGCGAAGACCAGGTGGGCGTGGCTGTCCACGAAGCCGGGAAGCACTGCCGCGCCCCCGGCGTCGATGCGCCGGTCGGCGGCCGGCGCGTCCCGGGCCGGCCCGACCCAGGCCACCCGGCCGTCCTCGACCAGGAGGGCGGCGTCGCGTCGGATGCCCAGCGACCCGCCCTCGCCGCCGAGGTCGTTGGTCACCAGCTCGCCGATGTCGTCGATCAGCAGACTGCTCACGGTGCCACCTCTCGCTCCCGGCCGCGGGGCTCGCCGGAGCGGTTCCTCGCGCTCACGACGTCACCTCGGCGATGGCCGACGCCAGCTCGGCCGGCACGTCGACGCTCAGGTGCCGGCCGTCGCGCACCACCGTCCGGCCGTCCACCACGACGTGCGTGACGTCCGCGGCGCCCGCCGCGAACCACACCCCCACCGCCGGTACGCCGGCCGTGCGCGGGCCGTCCAGCCGTACGGTCACCAGGTCGGCGCGGGCTCCCACGGCGATCCGCCCGGCGTCGCGCCAGCCCAGCGCGGCGTGGCCGCCCGTGGTGGCCGCGTCGCGCAGCTCGACGGGGCTGAAGTGGCCCCGGCGGCGGGTACGCAGCCGCTCGTCCAGTTCCATCGCGCGGGCCTCCTCGAACAGGTCGATCACGGCGTGGCTGTCGCTGCCCAGGCTGAGCGGCAGGCCGACGTCGGCCATCCGCCGGGCCGGGCCGATCCCGTCGGCCAGGTCCCGCTCGGTGGTGGGGCAGAGGCAGACGCCGCTGCCGGCGTCGGCGAGCAGGGCGAGGTCGGCGCCGGTCAGGTGGGTGGCGTGCACGGCCGTGGTGGCCGGGCCGAGCACCCCGTGGTCGGCGAGCAGCCGGGCCGGGGTGCGGCCGTGCAGGGCGCGGCAGGCGTCGTTCTCGGCCGGCTGCTCGGAGAGGTGCACGTGCAGCGGCGCGTCCCGCCGGTCCGCCCACCCGGCCACCGCGGCGAGCTGCCCGGCCGGCACCGCGCGCACCGAGTGGATCGCCGCGCCCACCCGGGCGTGCTCGTCGGCGGGCCGGAACGCGTCGACCCGTTCCGCCCAGCGCAGCGCGTCGCCGTCGCCGAAGCGCCGCTGCGGCCCGGCGAGCGGCTGCCCGTCGACGGTGGCGGTGAGGTAGCAGGTGTCCAGCAGGGTGATCCGGATCCCGGCGTGCGCGGCGGCCTCGACCAGCGCGGCGCCCATCGCGTTCGGGTCGGCGTACGGGGTGCCGTCCGGGTTGTGGTGCAGGTAGTGGAACTCGCCGACGCAGGTGATCCCGGCCAGCGCCATCTCGGCGTAGACCGCCCGGGCCAGGGCCAGGTACGAGTCCGGGTCGAGCCGCTGCGCCACCGCGTACATCCGGTCGCGCCAGGTCCAGAAGTCGCCGCGCCCGCCGTGGGTGCGCCCGCGCAACGCCCGGTGGAACGCGTGCGAGTGCGCGTTGGCGAGCCCGGGCAGGGTCAGCCCGGGCAGCCGGACCGCCTCGCCGAGCACCTCGACGCCGGCGGGCGGATCGCTCCCGGCGGCCAGCGGCGTGACGGCGGTGATCCGGCCGTCGGCGGTGTCGATCAGCACGTCGGCGGTCGGCTCGGTGTGGTCGGGCAGCCAGGCGTACTCGGCGAGCCAGCGGGTCCCGGTCATCTCCCGCGCCCCCTGTCGAGCTGAATCGTCTGCGACATCAGCTCCGAAGGGCCGCAACAGCGACCCCGGCCCCGCCGGCGGCGGCGAGCACGACGCCCGATCGCGGTCAGCGGCATGTCAGCTCCTCCAACACCCGGGCCAGGGCGGTCACCCCGGCCGCGCAGTCGGCGTCGGCGGCCGACTCCGCCGGCGAGTGCGACACCCCCGTCGGGTTGCGCACGAAGAGCATCGCCGTGGGCAGGTGCGCGGCGAGCACCCCGGCGTCGTGCCCGGCACCGGTGGGCAGCACCGGCGCGTCGAGCAGCGTCGCGAGCCGGCCCGCCAGGCCACCGTCGAAGGCGACCAGCGGGGTGGCCGACTCCTCCGCCAGCGCCACCTCCGTGCCGTCGCGGCGGGCCCGCTCGGCGGCCTTCGCGCGCACCGCGTCGACCAGCCCCGCCAGCGTCTCCGGCTCGGCCGCCCGGGCGTCCAGCCAACCCGTCACCTTCGACGGGATCGCGTTGGTGGCGTTCGGCTCCACCGCCACCCGGCCGACCGTGGCGTGGGCGCCGCGCAGCCGCGCCTCCTTGTTGGCCGCCAGCACCGTGAAGGCGTACGTCAGCATGGGGTCGCGGCGGTCGGCCATCCGGGTCGTACCGGCGTGGTTGCCCTCGCCGGTGAACTCGAAGCGCCAGCGGCCGTGCGGCCAGATCGCGCTGGCCACCCCGACCGGCGCGCCGGCGTCCACCATCGCGCGGCCCTGCTCGACGTGCAGCTCGACGAAGGCGGCGAAGCCGTCGAGCAGCTCGGGCCGGGCGCCCGCCGGCCGGGCACCCAGCGCCTCGGCGAAGCTCACCCCGCCGGCGTCGCGCAGCCCGGCCGCGCGGTCCACCGCGATCTCCCCGGTGAGCAGCCGCGAGCCCAGGCACGGTACGCCGAACCGCGCGCCCTCCTCCTCGACGAACGCCCCGACCACCACGGGACGGGCCGGCGCGACGCCCGCCGCCCGCAGCTCGTCGACGGCGAGGAACGCGCTGACGATGCCGAGCGGCCCGTCGTACGCCCCGCCGTGCGGCACCGAGTCGAAGTGGCTGCCCGTCAGCACCGCGTCGCCGGCCCCCGGGTCGCCCCACCGGGCGAACAGGTTGCCGTTGCCGTCGTCGGTGACCGGCATGCCCCGGCGGTCGGCCTGCGCGCGGAACCACTCCCGCAGCCGCAGCTCCGGCCCGGTCAGCGCATACCGCAGGTAGCCGCCGCTGCCCGCGTCCCGCCCGACCGGCGCGATCTCGTCCCACAGCTCCCGGAACCGGCCGGCGAGGTCGCTCACGCGGCACCTCCCTCAGCCATCGGCACCCGCACGCCGGTGGCCGCCGCGACCTCGCGGGCGGCGTCGTAGCCGGCGTCGACGTGCCGGATGACGCCCATCGCCGGGTCGTTGGTGAGCACCCGCTCGATCTTCTGCCCGGCCAGCGCGGTGCCGTCGGCCACGCAGACCTGCCCGGCGTGCAGGGACCGGCCGATGCCGACCCCGCCGCCGTGGTGGATGGACACCCAGGACGCCCCGCTGGCCGTGTTGACCAGCGCGTTGAGCAGCGGCCAGTCGGCCACGGCGTCGGAGCCGTCGGCCATCGCCTCGGTCTCCCGGTAGGGGCTGGCCACGCTGCCGCAGTCCAGGTGGTCGCGGCCGATCACCACGGGCGCGGAGAGTTCGCCGGAGGCGACCATCTCGTTGAACCGCACCCCCGCCCGGTCGCGTTCGCCGTAGCCGAGCCAGCAGATCCGCGCGGGCAGGCCCTGGAAGGCGACCCGCTCACCGGCGAGCCGGATCCACCGCGCCAGGGACTCGTTCTCCGGGAACAGCTCCAGGATCGCCCGGTCGGTGGCGGCGATGTCGGCCGGGTCGCCGGAGAGCGCCGCCCACCGGAACGGCCCCCGGCCCTCGCAGAACAACGGCCGGATGTACGCGGGCACGAAGCCGGGGAAGTCGAAGGCCCGCCCGTACCCGCCGAGCTGCGCCTCGCCCCGGATCGAGTTGCCGTAGTCGAAGACCTCCGCCCCGGCGTCGAGGAACCCGACCATCGCCTCGACGTGCTTCGCCATCGACGCGCGCGCCCGGTCGGTGAACTCGACCGGCTTCGCCCGCGCGTAGTCCCCGGCGTCGGCCGGCTCCACCCCCTCCGGCAGGTACGACAGCGGGTCGTGCGCGCTGGTCTGGTCGGTGACGATGTCGATGTCGACGCCCCGACGCAGCAGCTCCGGGAAGACCGTCGCCGCGTTGCCCACCACGCCGACGCTCAGCGCCCGACGGTCCCGCTTCGCGGCCAGCGCCCGCTCGACGGCGTCGTCCAGGGAGTCGGCGACCTCGTCGAGGTAGCGGTCGCGAACCCGCCGGTCCAGCCGGCCGCGGTCGACGTCCACGATCAGGCAGACGCCGCCGTTCATGGTGACCGCGAGCGGTTGCGCCCCGCCCATCCCGCCGCAGCCGGCGGTGAGCGTCAGCGTGCCCGCCAGGGTGGCGTCGCTCGGCTGCCCGCCGCCGCCCCGGGCCCCGGCGAGCTTCGCGGCGACCGCGGCGAAGGTCTCGTAGGTGCCCTGGAGGATGCCCTGGGTGCCGATGTAGATCCACGAGCCGGCGGTCATCTGCCCGTACATGGTGAGGCCGAGCTGTTCGAGACGGCGGAACTCCGGCCAGGTGGACCAGTCGCCGACCAGGTTGGAGTTGGCCAGCAGCACCCGGGGCGCCCACTCGTGGGTGCGCATGACGCCCACCGGCCGGCCCGACTGCACCAGCATGGTCTCGTCGTCGCGCAGGTCGGTCAGGGTGCGCACCAGCGCGTGGTACGACGGCCAGTCCCGCGCGGCCTTCCCGGTGCCGCCGTAGACCACCAGGTCGTCGGGGCGCTCGGCGACCTCCGGGTCGAGGTTGTTCATCAGCATCCGCAGCGCGGCCTCCTGGGGCCACCCACGGGCGGTACGGGCGGTGCCGCGCGCGGCGCGGACGGGCTGGGTCATCTCGGCTCTCCTCCGGTCATCCGAGGAACAACTGGCGGCGGGCGGCGGAGGCCTCGAAGGCCTCCAGCCGGCGCTGGGTGTCGGTCGGGGCGGCGTCGCAGATGGCCTGGAGCAGCACCATGGCCAGGGTCATCGGGGCGGTGTGCAGGTCGAAGACGAGCCGGGCGCCGACCGCGGCGGGCAGCAGCACGTCGGCGTGCTCGCCGGCCGGGCTCACCGGCGAGTCGGTGATGGCCACCACGGTGAGGCCGGCGGCCCGCGCCTCCCGCAGCGCGTCCAGGGTCTCCCGGGGATAGCGGGGGAGCACGAAGGCGAGCAGGGCGCCCGCCCCCGCCTCGGCGGCCTGTTCGAGGCGGTCGGTGAGCAGGCTGCCGCCGTCGTCGAGCACCCGCACGTCCGGGTGCACCTTCGCCGCGAAGTACGCGAAGTAGGCGGCCAGCGGGGCGGCGGCGCGCAGGCCGAGGACCGGCAGGGGGCGACTGGCGGCCAGCAGCCGGCCGGTCTCGGCGATCCGGTCCCGGTCGCCGAGCTGGGCGGCGAGATGGTCGAGGTTGCCGATCTCGGCGCGTACCGCCTGCTGGAGCTCGTTGCCGGCGGCGGCGCCGACGGGGGCGCCGGCGGTCAGCTCGCGCAGCCGGCGGCGCAGCGCGGGGTAGCCGTCGTGCCCGAGCGCGACCGCGAACCGGGTGACGGACGGCTGGCTGACCCCGGCCAACTCGGCGACCTCGGCCGCGGAGAGGTACGCCGCGGTGGGCGCGTGCCGCACCAGGCAGTGCGCGATGCGGCGCTGGGTGGGGGTGAGCCGGACCCCCTGGAACAGGTCCAGCACCTGCTCGCCGGGACCGACAGCAACTCCCTCATTCATGCATTGACCTTATGCATGGAAAGTTTCACATGACAACACCCCAGGCGGCGGCTCGGCGTCAGCTCCACGATGGACTAGCTGGCGGTCGCGGTCGGTGTCCGCGTCGTCACCGAGGCGGCTCGGTGGGGGTCCCGGTCCGACGAGAGGCCGAGGGTCCCGCGAGCGTGGGCTCTGTAGGATCCGCACGGCGGTTGAGCAGAGGAGTTGGCATGCAGCCGGATGGCCCGTACAGGTTCACCCACCTCCTGGGCACCTGCCAGGTGGGGAAGGCGTGGGCGGCCATCGACGCGCAGGGCCGGCTGGTGACCGTGGCCGTGCTCGACGCGGTCGTGGCGAACGACCCGCGCTGGCGGGACGCCTACTCCGGCATCGCGAACGCGCTGGCCCAGGCGCCCGACGGCCAGGCCTACACGTACGCCGACTTCTCGGCGCCCTCCCCCTGGGTCGCCTACCCGGCCGAGGCCGGACCCGGCGCGGAGCGACTCCTGCGGGCGCTGGGCGTGGAATACCACCCGGTGTCGGCGGCGCCGGGCGCCCCGGCGCCGACGTCGGCCCCCCCGCACCCGGTGTCCGCGCAGCCCGCCTCCGGGCCACCGCATCCGGTTTCGGGCGTGCCACAACCGACGTCCGGGCCGCCACACGCCCCCTGGGCCGTGCAGGCGGGGCCGGTGCCGGCCCAGCCCGATGCCCCGGCCCCGCAGCCGGTCTCCGCCGCGCCCGCGCCGTCCTGGGGCGAGCCGGCAACGGCGCCGGCCGTGGACGCGCCCCAGTCGCCCGCCGCGCAGACCACCCAGGCGACCTACGGTCAGCAGACCGGGGCCGCTGCGCCGTACGACCCGTTCTCCGCGTCGGCACCTCGGATCAAGCCCTCAGCGCCGTCCCGGAGCAGTAGCGGCCTCTGGGCCGGGCTCGCCGCCCTCGTCCTCGTGGTCGCGCTGGGTGCGGGCGCCGCCGTCTGGGCGCTCACCCCGGACGAGCCGGAACAGCCCAGGGCGACGCCGACCGCGGACACCTCGACGATCCCCGGCGGCGCGGCGGTCGACCCAGGCCTCAAGCCGTGGGCACAGGCGGCCCCCTACAGCCCGCAGGAGCGGGCGTTGGCGATCGCCACACCCGCCATGGTCTTCGTGGAGGCCGCCTTCACCGGCATCCTGCGGGAGACGAAGTCCAATGTCCCGCTGAGCGCCACCCCGATCACCTTCAAGCGGCGGTGTAGCGGGTTCGTGGTCAACGCGGACGGCCACGCGCTCACCAACGGCCAGTGCGTACGACCGGAGGCCCAGGCGGCACGGGAGCGGGCCCTCTACACCCTGGGCAGGATTCTCATCGAGCAGAAGAAGCTCGACGCACCGGCCCTCGACCAGTACGTCCGGACGAAGATGGCCACCACGAGCTTCACCGGCGACGAGCCCGGTTCGGCGCCCACCAGCCAACTGTTCGGCCAGTTCAACGTGGCGCGGGGGGACCTCACCGCCAGCCCGGCCGTACCGGTCGAGGTGGTGCGTGTCCTGCCTGCCGACAACGGCAACCTGGCGCTGGTGAAGCTCGCCCAGGCCAACCTCCCCACGATCGAGCTGAACAAGGAGGCCGCTCCGGGTGCCGGCACATCGCTGCTGGTGATCGGGTACGGCACCACTGACGTCGACTTCCGGGCCGCCACCTACAGCCTGAACGCCAAATCGGTGCAGGTCTCCGGTTCGGCCAGCCAGGGCGCGGTCACCGTCGCACGGGTCAACGGGGACGTCGGCATCTACTCACACGGGGGCATCGCTGTCGACACCAGCGGCCGGGTCGTGGGCGTTCTGGACAACGACCGGGCCGCCAACGGCGGGGCCAACCGTGCCGTGGTGCCGGTGACGGTGGTGACCGGGCTGCTCAGCGAGGCCGGTGTCCAGAGTGGTCTGGCCGAACCGGACCAGGTGTACCGCAGGGGCCTCGACGCCTTCTTCGCCGGCCGCAACGCGGAGGCGATCAGCCAGTTCGACACCCTGGCGACGTCCTCGCCCACCAACGTGCTCGCTCAGGCGTACCGGCAGAACGCCGTGGACCGGGCCCGGCTGGAGGGAACGTCGACCGAGTCCTCCAGGCTGCCGATGGCGCTGCTGGCCGGTCTGTTGGCCGCTCTCGTCGTCGGGTTCGTCATCGCCGTGGTGATGCTGCTGCGGCGGCGTCGGCCCAGCCACTGACCCTTCGCGGGACGCGGCGCTGACCGCCGCCCGGGCTGCCGTCGACGGTCAGCGGGTGGAGTCGTCGCGTCCCCAGGCGTCCCGCGGATGACGGCGTGCCATCAGCGCGGCGGCGACGGTGATGACCACGTAGGGCACCGCCGCCGGCGCGAGCCACGGCCTGGGCAGCACCACGTCCCGCAGCCAGGAGGACGGTGCCGAGGCGCGGATCCCGGCGTGGCTGGTACGCAGCATGGCGTTGCCCGCCCGCACCCGGGCCAGGGTCCGGACCAGATCCCGGGTACGGCGTGGAGCCTGCACGTGCGACGTCGCCCCGGACACCTCCCGCTTCTCGTCCGGGGAGAACTGCGAGTCCAGGAAGAGGTCGTCGGCGATCTGCTCCGGGAAGCGGTCGAACCGTCTCCGCCCGGCGGCGGAGACACCCATCGCGCCGCGACCGAAGAGCGCGCTCGCGAAGATCGGCAGTCGGGTGTTGACCGCGTAGTAGGCCCGCACCGCCAGCGATCGACCCTGCGTCACCATGTGGCGTCGGGGCATCACTGCCAGCGGCCCACCCCCGGCGGTGAGCGCGGCGGCCATCTCGCGCAGTGCCCCGGGGCTCAGCACCACGTCCGCGTCCAGGTAGACCCGGGGGAAACCCCGGGCCGCCGAGTCGCCCAGGTTCAGGGCGTTGGACTTGCCGGCCTGCGTCACCTCGATGACCCGCACACCCGGCCGGGCGGCGGCGACCCGGGCGGTGTCGTCGGTGCAGCCGTTGGCAACCACCACAATGTCCAGCTCGCCGGGCACGGCGTCGGCGAGCAGGGCGTCGAGGCAGCCGCCGATGACCCTGGCCTCGTTGTGCGCGGCCATCACCACGCTGATCATCGGTAGCTCGCCGGGGCAGTCACGGCGGTACAGCTTGCCGGACGGGACGGCTCCGCCGCAACCACCGGTACGGTCGATTACCGCCGTGCGGAAACCGGACAGCTCACCGGCCTGTGCCGCTGGTATCGTCCTCGTGTTTCTGGGGCGGGGGCAGACCAGGGAACATCGCCTATACCCGCCGTCCGCCGCAGGGCACGAGTGCCGACATGTGTGTCGGCGCGGGGGACTGGCAGTGGGGGCCGGCTGGCCGACCTGCCCACGTTGTCGGCTGCTGCCGCGGCGGACACTGATGGGAGATACGCACCCGCGATGGAAACCTTGACCACTCCGGAGCACCGACCGCCCTTCCGGGGCGAGCAACGGGTGCCGACAAACCGGACCGAGCAGGTCGCGCGCCACCTGGCCACCGCAGCGCTGGTGCTGGTCGCGGTGAAACCGCTGCTCGACATCGGCGAGCAGGACGCCGGCGGTGGATTCGACCTGGGGGTGCTGCTCACCGCGCTCGGTGCGGCGTGCATGGTCGCCGCGCTGGGTGTCGCGGCACTCGGCGCCCGGCGGATGCCGCCCCGACCCGTCCTCGTCATGGCGGGCGGGCTGACGTTGCTGCTCGTGCTCTCCGCCGTCAGCTACCTCGCCGTTCCCGCCCGCGAGGACCTGCTGGAGCTGTTCGACGTCCGCCGTTACTCCATCTACGGGTCGCCGCAGGATCCGATGCGTGCCATACCGGCGGAGGCGATGCGGTTGGTGGTCGGATTCGCGCCGATCGCACTGATCGCGCTGATGCTGATGCGCCGCGACTGGTTTCCGGTGCGCCGGCTCGCCCTCGTGGCCGGGGTGATCGTGGCCGGGGCGGTCGTGCACTGCGTGCTGGCCTGGCTTCAGGTGGCGGGGGTGTTCCCGTACTCGTTCTACTTCGAGCTGGCCAACTGGGAGAAGATCGGACGGGCCTCCGGCGGCTATTACCACCCGATGTCCCTCGGCCGGCTCCTGATGTTCTCGGTGTTCCTGGTCTACGTCCTCGGTGAGCGGTTGAGGGTGCCCGCCAGCGTCCGGTACGCGCTGATCGGTCTCTTCGTCGCGACCGGTGTGGTCTCCCTGCACCGGTTCACGATCCTGTGCCTGGGCGTGATCGTGCTGGCGTTCGAGGCGCGGCGTCTCTTCGGGATGGTGAAAGCCCGCCGCACCGGTGGGGTGAACCGCCGGGCGACCCTGGTGGGCGGTGCGGTCCTGGTCGTCGCCGGCGCGATCGTCGGGACGCTCTGGGGCGGTGCCATCTGGAGGCGGGCCGAGGTCACCCTCACCGAGGTGGGGTCGCTGGACGTGCGGTCCGACACCTTCATGCACGGCCGGGGCGCCATCTGGAACGACCTGGCGGAGATCCTCGGCCGTTCCTCGGCTGACGTCTGGCTCCTCGGGTTCGGCTACGAGCCCTGGGACATGCACAACGACCTGCTCCGGGTGCTTGTCGTCTGGGGCATCGTCGGCATCGTCGTGACCGCCGCCGTCCTCGTCGGGCTCCACCGGTTCGTGCGGAGTCGGACCAGCCGATCGGGTCGGCTCGCCCTGGCGCTGCTCTTCGTGGTTCTCGTCATATTCGGCCTCACCCAGAAGCCTCTGGCCTACCCGTACTTCCTCTGGCTCTTCTTCTTCGGCCAGATGGTGGTGCTCGCCGTCGACCGGGAGGTCCCGGGTGAGGAGCTGCCCGCCGAAAGCGGGTCGACACCGTGAACCCGTCACCGCCCGGGTCGCTGGACAGGCTGCCGTCACAGGGCGGCCGGGCTCCCGACCCGGCCGGAAGCATCGACGTGGATGCCCCGACGACGCCGGTCGCCCGGCCCACGTTCACGGTCTGCATCGTGGTACGCGACCGCCCGGTCCTGCTGGTCAACGCGGTGCGCAGCGTTCTGGCGAACACCTTCGAGGACTTCGAGCTGGTGATCGTCGACGACGGGTCGAGGAAACCCGTCACCGAGGTGATCGCGGCGGCGCAACTGTTGGCGGACCCCCGGGTGCGGGTGGTCAGTCAGCCACCCACCGGCATCGCCGAGGCACGCAACCGGGGCCTGCGCTGCGCCATGGGCAGATACGTCACCGTCCTGGACTCCGACGACGAACTCACGGCCGACGCACTCGCCCGACTGCACGAACTGCTGGCCACCGGCAGGTCCTGGGTGTACGCCGACTACCGGGAGGTACGCCGGGGGACGGCCCGCGTGATCCGACTACCCGAATACGCGTCGGCGCGGAACATGCTGCTGGGGGTGCTGACCCGTCCCCGCCTGCCCTTCAAGCACTCCGGCACCACCATCGACCGTGCGCTGCTGGACCGCATCGGCGGCTACGACGAGAGCTTCCGCCTGTTCGAGGACGTCGAGTTGATGCTGCGTGCCCTGCGCGCCGGCACCCACCCGGGCCATCTGGCCCACCCGATCGTGCTGTTCCATCGGCACGGTGGGAACGTCACCCGGGGCCGGCTCGGCGGCCTGGTCTTCTGGTTCCGGCTGATCGACATGTACCGGCCGTCGCGACTGCCCGGGGTGGCGACGGGCATCAAGGCTCTGCGGGCGCTCAGCGAGACGGGCAAGTGGCTTGTCACCCTCGGCCGCTGACCTCGACAGGGACCCCGGTAACGGCAGCCTGAGCGGCGGCCCGACCCGGCGGACAGCCGCCCGGGGCCGCGTCGGCACCGTCCTGGTCCACCTCGGCATGCTGGGGCTGAGTCAGGTCGGTGTCACCCTGGCCGCTTTCGGGACGCAGATCCTGCTCGCCCGCAGCCTTCCCCAGGAGGCCTTCGGCACGTTCACCGCCGCCCTGGCGGTGGTGTCCCTGACCGCGCCGCTGGCAGTGTTCGGGGTGCCGGAACTGTGGTTGCAGCGGTTCGGACGGGAGGGTGAGCGGGCGCGCCGGTGGGTCGGCCCGTCGCTGCGGCTGGTGGCGGCTGGCAGCGCCCTGACCGTCGCCGGGATCCTCGCCTGGAGCCTCGCCGAGTGGTCCGACCCGATGGCCGCCGGGGTGCGGGCGTTCCTGGCGGCCGTGGTCGTCGCGCAGGCCGGGCTGGCACTGGTCGGATCGGTCCAGCAGTTGCGGGGCGACTACCGGGGTCTCTCCGTGCTCCAGGTGGCGCCGCACCTGGCCCGGGTGCTCGTGGTGCTCGCCGTATGGGCGTTCGGACTCTCCGTCCTGGCCGCCGCCGCCGGCTACGCCGTCATCGCGGTCCTCACCGTCGTCGCCTGCGTGCCGGTGATGCGGCCCTTCCTCCGCACCGGGACAGCAGCCGGGAAGCGTCGCGACGCCGTGGCTGAGAGCCTGCCCTCCGGCGTCGGTGTGGGGCGGGTGACGGGAGCGGCAAGCCCGTTCGTGCTCGGCAACCTGTTCTATCTCCTCGGCATCTACCTGGGCACCGTGGTCGCCGCCGAGTTTCTCGGCCCCGCGGAGGCTGCCGTTCTGGCCGTCCCGATGTCCGTGCTGACCGCCGTCTACCTTGTCCCGCGAGTCGTCTACCAGCAGTATTTCCTGGCCAGGTTGCACCGCTGGTCGGGCACGGACCGCGATGCGGTCCTGATCGCCTACCGCTGGGGTGGCCTCGGCATGCTCACGCTCGGTGCGATCCTCGCGGCGCTGGTCGCGCTGGTCGGCCAGCCGGTGCTCCCGCTGCTGCTCGGCCCGGAATACCGCGAGTCCGCGACGGTGATGGCCCTGTTGGCCCTGGCCATCCCGTTCCGGTTCGGGGGCGCGGCCGTCGCCTCGCTGCTCACGAGCGGCGGCCTGCTCCGCCGCAAGGTGGCCTACCAGGGCGTGGGCGCCGCGGTGTTCCTCGTCGCCCTGGCGGTGGCCACCCCGCTGTGGGGCGTCATGGGTACGGCTGCGGCTACCGTGGTCGCCGAGAGCATCCTGTGTGCGCTCTTCTGGATCGCGGTACGCAGACGGGTTGTCGGAGACGCGCCCCTGCCGTCGTGGCACGATCTGCGTCGGCGCCTGAGGAGGGAGACACCGCGTGCGTCCTGAACCGAGTTCCGCCGCCCGCCGTCCGCTTGTCGTCGGCTACTACGGCATGGAGAACGTCGGGGACAACGCGTTCTGCGTCGTCATGGACTGGGCGACCCGCACCTACTGGGGGTCTCGGGAACCCGTCTTCGCCTCGCCACCGGTCGTCGACCTGCCCGTGGAGAGCACCGGGATGAACGCGCGCTGGTACCGCTCGCGCAGCCTGCCCGACCGGGTCGGCTGGGTGCTGAACAAGGCGGCGTTGCTGGGTCGCTCCTCGATGCTCGTCTTCGGAGGTGGCTCGGTCTTCCGGGACATGGGTCCGTTGAGCGAGAAGAAGCTCTTCTCGCTCTTCTCCCGCACCTCCGGGCACCCCATGGCCGCCGTCGGTGTCTCCATCGGTCCCTTCCTCTCCCCGGCGGCCGAGCGGCGGCTCGTCGAGGTGCTCCGCCGGGTCGACTTCATCGGGGTACGCGACCTCGCCTCCGCCGAGATCCTCCAACGTGTCGGCTACCCCGGGGTGCTCGTAGCAGCGGGGGATCTCGCTGGGCTGCTGCCCGAGGCGCTCGGCGAACCGATACCCGAGCGTCGACCCCGACCCTCCCCGAGCGGTCGGGCCCGGCTCGGGGTGACCCTGCTCGGCGTCGACTACGAGGCCGAGGCCCCGCAGGTCCGGCGACGGGAAGACGCCCTGATCGAGGGCGTACGCCGCCTGGTTCTCGCGGAGCCCGTCGACGTCACCGTCTTCGTGTTCAACACCCATCCGGTGCACGGCGACGAACGGATCAGCGACCGCCTCCGGGTTGCTCTGGACGGGCTCTGCGACGTGCGCGTGGTGACCGCCCGGGATGGCGTTCGGGCCTGCTGGGAGGAGATGAAGCGTTGCGACATCGGCCTGCACATGCGCCTGCACGGTGCGGTGTTCGCGTACCTGGCGGGTGTCGCGTTCACGCTGGTGCCGTACCAGAAGAAGTGCGACGACTTCCTCGCCGAGATCGGCCAGCCGGAGCTGTCGCGGCTCGGCCGGGTACCCGAGGACCCGGAGGAGGTGACCCGGGTACTCACCGCCCTGCTGACCGCCGACGCGGTGCCACGCTTGCCGCGTGAGGAGTTCGCCGAGCGGGCCCGGTGGAACTTCACCCGGGCGCCCTGGGCCGTCCGCGACGAGCCAGCCCAGCCCGTACGGTGATCGCCGGCCTGTCCACCTCGGGCGGTGACCCTGCGCCGCCGCCCGGACCGACCGCTGCGGTCGCCGACCACGGGCCGGCTCCGCAGGTCCCCGCAGCCGTTGCCGAGGCACGCCGGCTCGGCCTGCCGGGGGTGCTGGTGTCGGTCGCGTTGGTCGCTACGGCGTTGGTCGCGGTCGGCTTGGCGCTGGTCGGGCGGAGCACCGAGACGCTGCCGGTGGCCGACGGTGCCGGCCCGGCACCAGCACCGTCCGCGGGCGGCACGCCAGAGCGGCAGACGTTGCGTGACCTGATGCCGCCGGGGGTGCGGATCGGTACGGCGGCGGACGGCCGAGGGCTGAGTCTGGACCCCGCCTACCGCGCCCTCCTCGGCACCGAGTTCAACGCGATGACGGCCGAGAACGCGATGAAGTGGCGGAGCCTGGAACCGTTGCCCGGTGTGCACGCGTGGGCCGGCGCGGACCAACTCGTCGAGTTCGCCCAGCAACACGGTCAGGCGGTCTACGGTCACACCCTGGTGTGGCACAGTGACGTGCCCAAGTGGGTCTCCCCCGACTGGCCGGCGGAGCGGGTGCGCGCGGTCCTCCAGGAACACGTGACGACGGTGGTCTCCCGGTACCGGGGCCGTGTCTGGGCCTGGGACGTGGTCAACGAGGTGCTGGACGAGGACGGAAGACTGCGCGACACGATCTGGCTGCGCAAGCTGGGCCCCGGGTACGTCGCCGATGCCTTTCGTTGGGCGCACGCGGCCGACCCGGCCGCACGTCTGTTCATCAACGACTACGGCGTCGAGGGCCGGACCCGTAAGGCGGACGCGCTGCTGAGGCTTGTCCGCGACCTGCGCCGCGCAGGCGTGCCGGTCGACGGCGTCGGCTTCCAGAGCCACCTCAGGTGGGACCAGTCGCCCCGCGACCTGGTCGGCAACCTGCGCCGGTTCGCGCAGTTGGGGGTCTCGGTGGCCATCACCGAACTGGACGTGCGGGTCGCGCTGCCGGCCAGCCCGCAGAAGCTGGAACAGCAGGCCGTGCTCTACCGGCGGGTGCTCCGGGCCTGCCTCGCGGTGCCCGCCTGCGTGTCGTTCACCGTCTGGGGGTTCACGGACGCGCGTAGCTGGATCCCGGGCTACCACCGTGGCTACGGGGCGGCCTGCCTCTTCGACAGCGGCCTGGCTCCCAAGCCGGCGCACAACGCCCTGATGGACGAGTTGCGCCGGCAGGCATCGCGAGGCGGGGTCGTGCCTGGTCCCGACTGAGCCGCGACGCCGACGGACCCTTCGCGGTTCGCTGTCCGCCCTCCGAAGACGACGACTAGATGGGTGAGAAAGGAAGGTCGTGTCCGGGCAGACTCAGTTCCTCTCGACTGTCGCGCCGCAGCAGGCACCGAGGTTCGATCCCGATCTCGGGGTGATCACACCCCCCTCCAACGGGATGCCGCGGTCGGCGTTCGCCCGATCGGTGGCGCCGCGGGCCAGGTGGCGCCGGCGGTACGTGGCCTGCCTCGTCCTGATCGACTTCGTCGCGGCCCTGGCGGCGAGCCGGACCGTGGTGACCCTGCTGGACGAGGCTGACGCCGGCTTCTGGGACCAGCGGGTGCTCGGCGGCACGATGAGCGCGTTCGCCCTGGTGGCCAACGTCGGCGTGCCACTGATGTGGATGACCGTTCTCGCCGCCGCCGGCGCGTACGACCGGCGGGCACTCGGGCGCGGCACCGAGGAACTCAAGCGGGTGGTCCGGGCCAACGTCGCGATGGCCGCCACCGTTTCGTTCCTCGCGCTCGGCTTCAAGAAGGACCTGTCCCGGGCGACGGTGGCCGCGATCATCCTCTGCCTGCTGTTCTACGCCCTGGTGTCCCGCGCGGGGGCGAGGGTCGTGCTGCGGCGGATCCGCCGGGTCAGCCAGCGGGCGTCACAGCGGGTGTTGCTGGTCGGGCGGCTCTCCGACGCGCTGGCCGTGCACGAGGTGGTGACCCGTAACCCGGGTGCCGGGCTGCGCCCGATCGCCATCCACCTGCCGCATCATCCGCGGCCGGGGGAGCGGGTGACCGCGCCGGTGCCGGTCTACGTCGGCTGGGACCTGGTGCCGCTGGTCCACCAACTCGGCGCGGACACCATCGCCGTCTGCGGCCCGGCGAGCCTCGAGTCGTACGAGTTGCGCAAGCTGGCCTGGCAGTTGGAGGGGACCGGTCTCGACCTCGTCGTGGTGCCGCAGGTCACCGACGTCACCGGCCCGCGCATCCACGTCCGCCCGATCGAGGGCCTGCCCCTGCTCAACGTCGAGGAGCCGACCATTTCCGGCCTCTCGCTGGTGGTCAAGAGCATGCTCGACCGGACCACGGCGTTGGTCGGGCTGCTGCTGCTGAGCCCGCTGTTGGCCGGGATCGCACTGGCCATCAAGTTGACAGACCGTGGGCCGGTGCTGTTCCGGCAGACGCGGATCGGCCATGAGGGGCGGGCCTTCAAGGTCTGGAAGTTCCGCACCATGTACACCGACGCGGAGCAGCGCCTGGAGGCGTTGCGCGACCGGAACGAGAGCGACGGCCTGCTCTTCAAGATCAAGGACGATCCCCGTGTCACGCCGATCGGCCGGCACCTGCGCGGGCTGTCGTTGGACGAGCTACCTCAACTGGTCAACGTGCTGACGGGGCAGATGTCGCTGGTCGGCCCGCGGCCACTACCCACCGAGGACGACGACTACCGCGGCGACGTCCGGCGTCGGTTGCTCGTCCGGCCCGGCATCACCGGGCTCTGGCAGATCTCCGGCCGCTCTGATCTGACCTGGGAGGACGCGGTCCGGCTCGACCTGCACTACGTCGACAACTGGTCGCTCGTGTACGACCTCGGCATCCTCTGGAAGACGGCCAGCGTGGTGCTCGCACGACGCGGCGCCTACTGATCCGCGCGGCACCGGGCAGGCAGTCCGGTGCCGCGGCTACTTCTTGCCCCCGCTGACGATCTCGCTGACGGCGTCGCGGCGCACCGAGTCGTAGAACGACCTGACCCGGCCGGCGTCGGCGAAGACCACGCTCTCGGTGCCGACCCGCCCGGTGCCCTTCGTGGGGCTGGTCAGGAAGAAGAGGTTGCCGCTGCGCAGCCCACGCATTTCGGTCGCCATGTCCAACAGGGACAGCTTCTTGTCGACCGAGACGGAGCCCGAGGTGGCCTGGAGAAGGCTGTTGAGCTTACCCGGGTTGGTCAGGATGCCGCCTGACGAGACCTTGTCCAGGATTGCCTTGATCACCTGCTGCTGGTGGCGGATCCGGGCGAAATCGCCGTCGGCGAACTGCTTACGTTGCCGGGCGTAGTCGAGCGCGGCCTCCCCGTCCATCTTCTGCGGGCCCTCGGCGAAGGCTCGGAACGGCGGGTGGATGGAGGTGAAGGCCTTCTCCGACGTGACCTGGATACCGCCCAACGCGTCGATGATCTCCTTGAACCCGGCGAAGTCGACCATCGCCACGTGGTCGACCCGGACCCCGGTGAACTTCTCCACCGTCTGCACCATCAGCGGCACGCCACCCCAGGCGTACGCCGCGTTGATCTTCGCGTCCCGGCCACCCTGGTCGCCACCCTTGGACCGGGGCACGGGGACCCAGGTGTCCCGGGGGATCGAGATGAGCTGGGCGCTCGACCGGTCCTTCGGCAGGTGGGCCAGGATGATCGTGTCCGTGCGTGAGCCCGAGGCGCTCTCCGGGTCGCGGGTGTCGCTGCCCAGGATCAGGATGTTCATCGCGCCCTTGGTCGCCACCTGAGGGCGGGAGTCCTCCGGCACGTCGGTGAAGGCGTCGACCCGCTCGATGTCAGACTCCACGGACCGCAGATAGAGGCCGCCGGCCACCACGCCGCCCGCCCCGAGCAGCGCGACCACCAGCAGGCTCACCAGGACGATCCGTCGCCATCGGCGGCGGGGCTTCGTGTGCTCCCCCGGCTGCTGTCCCGTCTGGTCGGCGACCGGGTCCGGCTCGACGGACTGTTGTGGAACTGCCATGGCGGCGATGCTACTTATCCGTAAGGGAGTTTGCGTACCCTCATCCGGCTGGTGGCGGCCCCCGTCTGTGGGACTGCCCACCTCGTCACGCGGGTTTTCGGCGGGAACGGCGGCGAGTTCGTGTGTGACCGGCGCGAAGGCGTGCCGACGGAGGCGAGCATGGCGCGCTCGGCGCTGAAAAAATGTCCTTATTGCCTGCTGGGGCTGCGGCCTGCTGCCGGGTGATTCTACGGTTACGGCGCTTCGCGATTGTCTCGTTGGCCGACGGGGGCACCGGCCGTTATGGCTGCCGGGTGTGGCTATTCGGGCGACTGGATGGTTTCGGGCATTCCACTTCTAGATAGGAGCGTATGCATGAATCTGTCCATCCGGTCGAGGGGCGTGCTGATCGGCGCCGCAACAGCAGTCGTGGTCCTCGGGGGCGGTGTGGTCGGGGTGGGAGGCGCCCTCGCAGCGGATCCCACCGACGCACCGACCGAGACCAACGGTGGATCGATCGTCGAGGACTTCAGCTACCCGAACGCCGCCGAGATCCTCGCCACGCAGAACGTCAAGTTGAACCGTGGCGACGGCCACATCCTTCTGGTCGACTGCGCCACGCCGCCGGTCGGCGACATCGGCCTGTTGAAGGTTCGGACCACCGACGAGCAGATCGGCGCCGACGGCGTCGGGCGGGTCTGTTTCAAGGTCACCTCCTCGTCGGGGTGGCTCGAGCTCGAGGTTCCCGGTGTGTACGAGATCCGCGGTGACGGCCAGCGCACGGGCACGGGCCACGAGGTGACCGCAGAGCTCGAGAGCGACGAGGGCGAGGAGATCACCGTCGACGTGGACCCGGACGGCAGCACGCAGGTGGGTATGGGTGCCGACCCGACCGCTTCCCCCACCATGCTTCTCCGGCTCACGGTGACCGGCTGACCTCAGCCAGGCGCGTCTCCCTTCAACACGAGCACCTTGACGGTCCGGGCCGTTGAGGTGCTCCTAAACCCGTCCACCTGCGGCACGGGCCAGTCCTAGGCATCACTCAACGGGGATCGGAGTGACAGTGAGTACGTCACCTGGTGTTTTCCTTTCCAAACCGCCTCTTCCGAGCGCGGTCCGACGCCGAGTTCTCATCGCAGCGCTCGTGGTGCTGGCACTGCTCGCCAGCTTCCTGCGAGCCACGCCCGCCCGAGCCGAAGACCCGGTGGTCCCCCCGGACCGCACACTGGTCGTCAAAGCCTGGAAGTCGGGGGGAATGCAGGTCCGGGCGGTCGCCGAGATCGCGCTGCTCGGTACCGACGCGCAGGTGAGTGAGTTCCTCAACGGTGGTCTGCAGAAGGCCCAGCGATTCGACGAACTCGATGCGGTGGCGGGCGTGGTCAGCGAGGGCGGGCCGTCCGTGAGGGCCGCCGCCCAACAGGCCCTGGACGCCGCCGACGCCGGCGACCTGGAGGCTGTCTCGGCGTTCCTTTCGCACGGCTGGCAAGGGCCTTCCGACATCGACACCCGACTGTCGGTGAACCAGGTGATGGCTGTCGGGGGAGGCCAGGTCCGCGAGGCGGCCCAGTTGGCGCTCGACTCCGAGAACCCGACGGTGATGCGGGCGTTCCTCGACTCCGGCTGGCAGTTGCAGTGGCAGACCGATCAGCGGCTGCGGATCAACCAGGCGATGGCCACGGGTGGGCCGCAGGTCCGCGCGGCCGGGCAGAAGGCGCTCGATGCGGGGACGCCGGAGGCGCTGGAGACCTTCCTGGAGTACGGCTGGTCGGTGGCGGCGGCTCAGGACGAGGAGGTCGCCACCCTTGCCGGCCTGCTGGCCCAGGCGCAGGCCGCAGGCGAGGTGGCCGCCCGGGAGACGAAGCATGCCACGCAGGAGGCGGACCGTGCGAAGGCCGCGTCCGACGCTGCCCGGCGGGCCGCAGCGGACGCGGCGCGGGCCACCGAGGCCGCGAGAGCGAACATGAAGGAGGCTGCCGCACAGGCCAGGCGAGCCGCAGTCGCGGCTCAGAAGGCGGCGCAGGCCGCGAAGGTCGCCGTACAGGCGGCCGCCGCCGCGAGCCGTGCGGCACGAGCCGCCTCTACCGCCGCCGCACGGGCGGCGTCGGCGGCCTCGAAGGCGGGTCAGGCGGCGACCAAGGCGTACAAGGCCGCTGCCGATGCGGCGACGGACAGGACCAAGGCGGCGGACGCCCGGGTGAAGGCGGAGCAGGCCAACGCGGCGGCTCGGGACGCGGAGGAGTTCGCCAAGAAGGCCGACGCGGCCGGCAAGGCGATCGAGGCGGGCAGGGACGCCGTGGCGGCGGCGAAGTCGGCGGCCGCCCACGCGAAGGCGGCCGCCGCGGCGAACGACGATGCCGCCAGGCACGCCACCAGCGCCGGCGCGGACGCCCGGGAGGCAGTGGCCGCAGCCAACCAGGCGCGGGCCAACGCGGACCGGGCCACCAGGGCGGCGGCCGCTGCGGAGAAGTACCTCCAGGTGGCAATCAATGCCGCCTACGCGGCCCGCGACGCCGCGAAGCGCGCGGCGGTGAACGCCAGGGCTGCGGCGCAGGCCGCGATCTTCGCGGCCGACCATGCCGGCGAGGCGGTAGAGGCGGCGAAGCGCGCCACGGAGTACGCCAATGCGGCGACGCAGGCGGCCACGGAGGCGGTGAACGCCGGTTTGCAGGCGGCGACCGTCTACGAGGCGGCCCGCGAGGCCGACGTGGAGCGGCTTGCGGTTTCCCGGGACCAGGGGCTGGAGGCCGCACAGGCGGCGAATGCCGAGTACGAATCCCAGCAACGCGTGGGTGACTGGGACGTCGAGCAGGCGGCAAAGCGGGACGCGGAGACCAGGAGCCTGATCGCCGAGGTCCAGAACCCTGCGACCGCGCCGGCCAGGGTCGTCTCCGCCAGCCGTCAGGTTGCGCTGAACCTCGCGTCGTCCCGGGGCGCCTGGACGCAGCAGGCCGCCCTGGCAGCCCTTGCGGGCAGCGCTGAGCAGGCGGTCGCGTTCGTCCGGACCGGGCTTGTCGCCACCGAGGCCCGGGACAACCGCCAGGCGGTCATGGACCTGGCGATCACCGAGAACACCGCCCTGCGGGACGCGGCGCTGGCTGCGCTGGCCGGCGGCGACGCGGCGGTCGCGCAGTTCCTGCGGACTCAGAACTACCCCGGGCGCTACACGCAGGACCGGCTGAAGGTCAACCAGATCCTCGCCTCTGCCCGTACCGCTGGTGACGTCGTGCTCCAGCAGAAGGCGCAGGCGGCGCTGGACGCCGACACCCTCCAGGCTCTGCGCGACTTCCTGGACACCGGCCAGTACACGGCTGCCGCCATCGGCGAGCGTGTGCGGGTCAATCAGGTCCTCGCCGATCCGGCCAGCGGACCGGAACTCAAGGCCGCGGCCCAGGTCGCGCTGGACGGGCCCGCGCCCGGCCTACGGGAATTCCTTGAGAGCGGCCGGTACATCGCCGCCGAGCGGGACTACGACAACGCCATTCACCTCACGGTCGTCGGCAGCCTCCTCGAGAGGATCAACGAGGTCGCCGAAACGGCCGTGCAGAACTCGCTCGAAGCGCAGGCCGTCGCGGCACGGGCGCGTAACGACGCCGCCCTGGCCGAGCAACACGCCAGGGATGCGCTGGCCTCGGCGGGCAAGGCGGCGGGATACGCCGACAAGGCGAAGGGCTACGCGAACCAGGCCGCTCAGTCGGTGCAGAAGGCCGCAGCCGCAGTCGCGACCGCCAAGGACGCCTCCACGCGGGCCAACGCCTCGGCCCGTAGCGCGATCCGGTCTGCCGCCTGGGCGGTTGCCTCGCACCAGAAGGCGATCAAGGCTGCCGTCGAGGCCAACGCCGCTGCCAAGCGTGCGTACGACTCGGCTGTGGCCGCCGGGGAGGACGCCAACGCCGCCGTCGCCGCCGCCAATCAGGCGTACGACACGTACTCCCACGCCCAGGGCCTCGAGATCGCGAAATGCCACACGGAGTATGCCGCCGATCCCATCGTGGAACTCGAGAGGATACTGGGCGGCACGCAGCACGAGTGGTACCGAAACTGCGTCGCCAACGTCGTGCCCGACCCGGCGGAGTTGGCCAATCGGGCCTACACCAACGCCGCCCTCTGCGACATCTATCCCCAGGGCAGCCAGCCCTACCAGAACTGCATCCACTCCACCTTGGATCCCGAGTTCAAGGGGATGCAGCCGCTGGTCTTCTTCGTCGAGTTGGTCAAGGGGCTCGTCGCCACCCTCGTTCCGGTCGGTGCCCTCGCCATCGTGCTCTGCGTCGCCACCGTGGTCTGCGGAGCAGTCGCCGGCACTCTGCTCACTATCGGCGACATCGGCCTCAACGTCTACAAGCTGATCAACGGAGACCAGACTCTCGCGCAAACCCTGCTCAAACTGGGCCAGACAGCGCTCGAGACCCTGGTATTCCTCGGCGCCGCGAAGCTGGTCAGCGCTGGCTTCCAGAGTGCGCGGGCTCTCTACATCGCCAACCAGAACGCCAAGAAGGCACAGGCGGAGCTGAAGGCGGTCAACGCCATCCGGTTGAAGATGGTGGAGGTCACCTCTTGTCTATGGCTGAGGACTGCTGCCGGCATCGCAGGTGCCGCGCTTCTGGCCCCGGTCGGTGCCTCCGCTGCCCCCGTCCCGGCCGCCTCCGTCCAGGCCTCACCGCAGGTCCTTGTCGCCGCAGCGTCACCCGCGCCAGGCTGTGGCACGGAAAAAGACGTAACGAGTACGACATACGAATGGGAGCACCCGGAGAGCGGGAGCTGGTTTTCCGCATATATCGACGAAAAGGGTGGCCTCTGGTCGGTGATCGGGGTCGATGCCAGTTCGCCGGTCCGGGGAAGAGAGCTCTGGATCCGAATGATGTCGATCCTGGGAAGTCGTGTGACGACGATCGAAGGTAACCTCGTGGACGCCAACAAGGCCACCTTTGCTGCGGCGCTCGCGCAGGGCAAGACGCCCACGGAGGCGGCTTGGGAGACCTGGACCGGAAAGATGGCGCGCGAGCACGGCTTCACCAAGCTCCTGTACGTTGACCGAGAGGTGCAGGAGAAGAAGCCGGTGCGTATTACCTTCGGGAGACCGTAAGTGATCGTGTGGGACGAGTGGCGTCCATTCCTCCGCAGAATCGTGGACGAGGGCGGTGACATCGGCGACGTGGCCCGTGCCATCAGAGATCACGGCGAGGGCCGTTACATCGAGGCAGGACGTGCGGCACGACATGAGTTCGGGCTGCCCCTGCCGGACGTGTCGAAGCTCATCGCATGGGCGGAGGCGAAGGGTGGCGACGACGGCCTGGCTGAACTTCGGTCGGAGATCCGCACTCCGCTGAGGTGACTACTGCTGCAGGCTGCGTCGAAGGGCGGGAGCACCTCTGGTCGAGGTGCTCCCGCTCGGCGCGTCACCTGCCAACCAACTTGTGCGCGGGTGCGCTTCCACTACGCCGGCTCGCCTTCGGCTGGTAGAACCCTTCCGTGGACGCATCGAAGCTCCGACGTGCCATCGCCCGCACCCGCCTCGCACCCGTCGCGGCCTTCCCCAAGCGACTGGCCCGCGTCGCCCGTTACGACGCGAAGGTGTTGCGCGCCTCGGCCCGCTGGCTGGTCACCTCCCGCGAGCACCACAACTACACGTACGAGCTGACCAAGCTGAGCCGGCACCACCTCGCCTGGTTCGTCAGCGTGGTCTGCGACGTGCCCGTGAAGCAGGTCCGGGCGTACTTCGCCGAGATCGAGTCGGACGGCGTGCTGCGCGGGCACATCGAGTCAGCCACCGCCGCAGCCGCCCGCCGGGGCCTCGCCGACCGGCAGGTCCGCTACGCGCGCCGCATCGGCTGGTACGCCATCGTGCGGGCCACGAGGCCGACGCACGTCGTGGAGACCGGAGTCGACAAGGGACTCGGCACCTGCGTGCTCGCCGCCGCGCTGCTGCGCAACGCCGCCGAGGGGCATCCCGGCCGGGTGACCTCGCTGGACATCAACCCCGAGGCGGGCTACCTCGCCCGTACCGCGCCCTGGTCCGACGTGGTCGACCTGGTCATCGGCGACTCCATCGCCTCCATCGCCGCGCTGGACCGGCCGGTCGACCTCTTCCTGCATGACAGCGACCACAGCCGGGTGCATGAGAAGCGGGAGTTCGAGGCCGTCGAGGGCCGGCTCGCGCCGGGCGCGCTCCTGCTCACCGACAACGTCACCGCCACCAACGTCCTCGCCGAGCACGCCGAGCGCACCGGCCGCCGGTTCCTCGCCTACCGGGAGACCCCGGCGGGCCACTGGTATCCGGGCGACGGCATCGGCGTGGCCTGGTGAGGTGGGCCGCGGAGCCGGGTGGGCCAGACGAGGTCGAAAGCGGCCTCGTGCGGGCCTCCGGGTGCGCCGACCCGACTGCGGGCAGTGTCGCCGGTCGCCGGTCGTGGCAGGGTGACGGCATGCGACTGAGCGCGATCCACTCATACCCCGTCAAGGGCTGTCGCCGGCTCGACCACGACGTGGCGGACGTCGAGCCGTGGGGCCTGGCGGGTGACCGGCGCTGGATGATCGTCGACGCGAACGGGGTCGGCGTCACGCAGCGGGAGAACACGCGCCTGGTCGCCCTGCGCGCCACGCCCCACGGCGGCGTCCTGCTGCTGCGCGCCGAGGGCCACGCGGACCTGGCGGTGCCGGAGCCGACCGGCGGCGAGCCGATCGAGGTGCGGACGTTCCGCAGCCGGAAGCTGCCGGTGCCCGCACTGCCGGCTGGGCCGGCGGCCGACGCCTGGGTCAGCGGCTTCCTCGGCCGCGCCGCCCGGCTGGTCTGGCTCGCGCGGCCGGCCCGGCACATCGCGGCGGGCGACCGGGAGCACGACACCGGCGACCGGGTCAGCTTCGCCGACGCCTATCCGCTGCTGCTGGCCAGCGTCGCCAGCCTCGACGCGCTCAACGGGTGGCTCGCCGAGGCCGGCGAGGCGCCCGTGCCGATGGCGCGGTTCCGCCCGAACGTGGTGGTGGAGGGCGCGCCGTCGTGGGCCGAGGACGGCTGGGTCGGCCGCCCGCTGCGCATCGGCGGCGTCCGCTTCCGCGCCGCCGGGCCGTGCGACCGCTGCGTGGTCACGACCACCGACCAGGAGACGGGGGTACGCGCGAAGGAACCGCTGCGCACCCTGGGCCGCTACCGCAACGTCAGGCAGAAGCTCCTGTTCGGACTGCACCTGGTGCCCGAGGAGACGGGCAGGATCACCGTGGGCGATCCGTTCGGGCCCGATTCCGGCGACTGGTGAGGGGCGGCCGGGCCACGGGATACCTGGACAGCCGGCGTATCGGCGACCGCCTACTCGTGATCCGCGGTGGGCGGCGGCCCGGTGAGGTCCAGCCACATGAGGATCTCGTCGCGGTCGTCGCCGGGGGCGACCCGCAGCGCGCCGGGCAACCGGCCGATCTCCCGGTAGCCGAGGCGACGGTAGAACCGGTCCAGGCCCAGCCCGTCGCGGACGGTCACGTGCAGTGCCTCCCGGCCCATCGTGCGGCCGAGGCGCTCGGCCTCGCGCATCAGCGCCGCGCCGTATCCGTGGCCCTGGGCGTCGGGGTGGACCATCACCCGCTTGAGCACGCACCAGTGTGCCGTCAGGGCGAACCGGTTGTCGCAGAAGACCAGCGCGGCGACGGGCCGGTCGCCCGCGTACCCGACGAGGAGGCGGTCCGGGCCGTCGGCGATGCCGGCGAAGGCCGGGTCGGCGGTGGGGCGGACGTCGGCGGCGGTGACCGGCGGCACGAAGCCGACCGCGCCACCGGCGTTGGTGACGTCGACCCAGAGGGCGACGATCCGCTCCCGCAACTCGGCGGTCAGCTCGGGGTCGAGGACGAAGCGCAGGCTCACCCGGCCATCCTCACCCCGGGGGCCGCGCGCCGGCCCGCGATCGTGACGGGCGCGACAGGGTGCTCGGTGCGGGAGGGGGGACTCGAACCCCCACGTCCTTTCGGACAATAGGACCTAAACCTACCGCGGCTGCCGTTACGCCACTCCCGCCGACCCGCTGAGTCTAGAGCGTCGGGCCGCATCGGTGGTGGGGCCCGGTGCCGGCGCCCGGCCGCCGGCAGCGCACCGACGCCCGACGGGCTCAGTCCAGCCCGAGGTCCCGGCGCAGCTTGGCGACGTGGCCGGTGGCCTTGACGTTGTAGAGCGCGCGCTCGATCTTGCCGTCGGAATCGATCACGAAGGTCGAGCGGATCACGCCGGTCACCGTGCGGCCGTACGACTGCTTCTCGCCGTAGGCGCCGTACGCGGTCAGCACCGACCTGTCGGTGTCGGCGACCAGCGGGAAGGTGATGGCGTCGCGCTCGCGGAACTTCGCCAGCTTCTCCGGCTTGTCGGGCGAGATCCCGACTACCTCGTAGCCGGCGGCCTGGAGCGAGGCGAGCGAGTCGCGGAAGTCGCAGGCCTGCTTGGTGCAGCCGGGTGTCATGGCCGCCGGGTAGGCGTACAGCAGGACCTTGCGGCCACGCAGGTCGGCCAGCGATAGGGTCTCGCCGGTGTCGGTGGGGAGGCTGAACTCCGGTGCGGGGTCACCGGGGGAGAGGCGGTCGGGCGCGGTCATGACCCGACCTTACCGCCGGCCTCCGACGGCCCGGGTCGGGCGCCGAACTGTTGCCAACTCTTGGCAACAGCCATTCCCGGGAAATAGAGTGACGTCGACGGACCGGACAGGCCCGCCGACGCGTGGGAGGTCGCGTGGAAACCCTGGCGTTACACATCTCGAACGGGATCATCGACGGCCCCGTGGCGGCGGTGTTCGCGGCCGTGGCGCTGGTCGCGATGACGATCTGCGTCCTGCGCGGCAGGCACGACCTGGACGACCGGCTGGCCCCGATGGCCGGGCTCGTCGCGGCCTTCATCTTCGCCGTGCAGATGCTCAACTTCCCGATCTTCACCGCCGGCGTCAGCGGCCACCTGCTCGGCGGGGCGCTCGCCGCCATGCTGGTCGGCCCGTGGGTGGGCGCGCTCTGCGTGTCCGTGGTGCTGATCGTGCAGGCATTGGTCTTCGGCGACGGCGGCGTGGCCATGCTCGGGCTCAACATCACCAACATGGCGGTGCTCGGCACCGCCGCCGCGTACCTGCTGATCGCACTGCTGCTGCGGGTGTTGCCGCGCACACCCGCGGGACTCGGCGTGACGGCCTTCGCCGCCGCGCTGGTCAGCGTGCTGGTCGCGGCCATGGGCTTCGTGCTGCAGTACCGGCTCGGCGGCACCACCGACCTCGGCGGCAACCTCGGCGGCCTGGCCGGCACCATGGCCGGCGCGCACCTGCTGATCGGCATCGGCGAGGGCCTGATCACCGCGACCACCGTGGTCACCGTCGCCAAGGTACGTCCCGATCTCGTCTACGCGCTGCGCGGGCTGCACGCGGCGCCCACGCCCGCCGTCGCGGCCGTCGGAGGTGCCCGGTGAGGAAGCGTTCCTGGGGATTCGTTCTCGGCGGGCTGCTGGTGGCCCTGCTCCTCGCCGGCGTGGTGAGCAACTTCGCGTCGTCGCACCCCGACGGGCTGGACTCCTCGCTGCGCGAGGGCTGCACCTTCGACGCCGACGACACCATCACCGGCGGCAGCTGCCCCGCGCAGCGGGAGCGGGACCACGAGGTCGGCGGGCCCCTGGCCGACTACGGGGTGGCGGGGATCGACAACGAGTTCCTCGCCACCGGCCTGGCCGGCGTGCTCGGCGTGCTGCTCACCTTCGCCGTGGCCGGCGGGGCCTTCTGGCTGGTCCGCCGCCGCGCACCCCGGGACGGGGACACGCCCGACCCGGAGCGCACCGCCGCCACCACGTCTGGTCGGGAGTAGCCACGGATGGGGGCCGGGCACGCGCACGTGCTGTACCGGGACACCCCGTCGCCGGTGCACCGGCTCCCGCCCGAGGCCAAGATCGCGGCGATGGTGGTCTTCACCCTCGCCGTGGTGGCCACCCCGCGCGAGGCGTTCTGGGCCTTCGGCGCGTACGCCCTGCTGGTCGCGGCGGTGGCGGCGCTGGCCCGGGTGGGGCCCGGCTGGCTGCTCGGCCGGTCGCTGATCGAGCTGCCGTTCGTGCTGTTCGCCGTCGCGCTGCCGTTCCTCGGCGCTGGCGAGCGCGTCGACGTGCTGGGCCTGAGCCTGTCGTCCGACGGGCTCCTCGGAGCGTGGAACATCGTGGCCAAGGGCACGCTGGGCGTGCTCGCCTCGCTGCTGCTCGCCGCGACGACCACGACCCGGGACCTGATCGTCGGCCTGGACCGGCTGCGCTGCCCGCAGATCCTCACCCAGATCGCCACGTTCATGCTGCGCTACCTGGACGTGCTGGTCGGCGAGGCCCGCCGGATGCGGGTGGCGCGGGTGTCCCGGGGCGACGACCCGCGCTTCCTGTGGCAGTTGCGCGGCTTCGCGGCCGGCGTCGGCGCGCTCTTCCTGCGCGCGTTCGAGCGCGGCGAACGGGTCTACCTGGCGATGCTGTCGCGCGGCTACACCGGCCGGATGCCGGCGGTGTGGCAGGGCGCGGGCGCGGCGACGGCGGGGCAGTGGCTGGTCGCGGCCACCGTGCCGGTCCTCGCGGCCACCGTCGCCGCCACGGCCGTCGTGCTGACATGATCGGCCTCGTGCGGAACACCCTCTCCCTGGACGTGCGTGGCGTCCGGTACGCGTACCCGGACGGGCACGTGGCCCTGCACGGCGTGGACCTGAGCGTGCCGCGCGGCGAACGGGTGGCGTTGCTCGGCCCGAACGGCGCCGGGAAGACCACGCTGGTGCTGCACCTCAACGGCATCCTCACCCCGACCCAGGGGAGCGTGAGCGTCGGCGGGCTGACCGTCAGCCAGGACCGGGCCACGCTCGCCGAGGTGCGCCGCCGGGTGGGCATCGTCTTCCAGGACCCCGACGACCAGCTCTTCCTGCCCACGGTCGCCGAGGACGTGGCGTTCGGGCCGGCCAACCTGGGCCTGCGCGGGACGGAGCTGTCCGCCCGGGTGGACGAGGCCCTCGCGGCGGTCGGCATGGGCGAGCACCGCGACCGCGCGCCGCACCACCTCTCCTTCGGGCAGCGGCGCCGGGTGGCGGTGGCGACCGTGCTGGCCATGCACCCGGAGATCCTGGTCCTCGACGAGCCCTCGTCCAACCTCGACCCGGCGGCCCGCCGCGAGCTGGCCGGCATCCTGCGCGCCCTGCCGGTGACGCTGCTGATGGTCACCCACGACCTGCCGTACGCCCTGGAACTCTGCGACCGTTCGGTCATCCTGGACGCCGGCCGCGTCGTCGCCGACGCCCCCACCGTCGATCTCCTGGCGGACGCCGACCTGCTCGCCCGCCACCGCCTCGAACTGCCGTGGGGCTTCACCCCCACCCCGGCCTGACGGCGGCGGTCAGGGTAGGGCGGGAGCCTCGGGGGTCGGGCTCGGGGCGGGCCGAGGGGGGCGGGAGGTGGCGTGCAGGCGCAGGGCGCCGGCCGCGGTGGCGCCGGCCCCGGCGACGAGGACCAGGGCGACGAGGATCCGGGCCGGTGTCGCCGGCCAGGGCACGGGGGCGACGGCGCGGGCGAACACGGCGGCGTTGGCCACCCCGGCGAAGAGCGCCAGGCAGGCCCCGGCCAGCGCCACCGCGAAGTCGGCGGCCGGCCGGCGGGCCAGCGCGTAGACCCCGGCGGCGATGGCGCCGAGCCCCGTCAGCAACCCCCAGACCTGCCCGCCCAGCAGGCCGGCGAGCACCCCGCCCACGCCCTGCGCGCCGGCGTCCAGCTCCCGGCCCACGGTGAACACCACCGCGGCCACCCCGCCGACCATCAGCAGCCCGCCGAGCCCGGCCAGCGCCCGCGCGCCCGGCCGGGACCCGGCCGGCAGCAGCCCGAGGGCCCCCACCGCGAGGAGCCCGAGCGTGACGGCCACCCACCAGACGTACGCGTCCGGTGGCGGCACCCAGTCGAGGGTGCCGCGGATCTCGCCCGCGGTGCCGTCGGCGCGCAGCGGCACCGTCCAGTCCCGCACCCGGTGCTCGCGGTCGGGGGCGGCGCGTACCTGCGGTGGCGGCGCCGACTCCCGCCAGAGCACCCGCTGGTCGTGCCAGCGGGCCGTGGTGGAGTCGTCGATCCGCCGCCAGTCCGGTGCCGCCGCCGGGTCCGCCTCGGCCGGCAGCCGGGTGTCCCCGGCGATGGTCCGGTTCAGGTACGTCGCGGGGGAACGGGTGTTCTCGTAGACGCCGTCGGGGCCGACGCGCAGGTAGGGCTCGCCGGAGTAGCCGAGGATCTCGACGGACCGGTCACCGGTGTTGGTCAGCTCCAGCCGCGCGCCCGCCTCGATCGCCCGTACGCGCACGCCCGGAAGGCCCGGGGTGAGCGTGCTCACCTCGGTGCGGTAGTCGGTGCCGTCGGGTGCGTCCGCGCCGTGCGCGGCGGCCGGCGCGGCGAACGCCACCGTCGCGCTGAGGGCGGCGGCGAGCACCAGCCCGGCGCGGGTCATCAGGTCGCGGATCACCTGCCGGCCGCCTCCACCGCCGCCTTGATCCCCTCCGGGCTGCGGTCGGCGAGCGGCTGGCCGTCGACCAGGATCGTCGGGGTGCCGGTGACGTTGGCCTTGCTGGCCTCCTCGGTCACGTGCTCGGTCCACGGCTTGAAGGTGCCCTCCCGCACGCAGGAGGCGAAGTCGTCCCGGTCGATGCCGGCGCCCACCGCGATGTCGACCAGTTCCCCGTCGCTGAGCCCCGCGCCGCCCTCCGGCGGCTGCCGGTCGAACAGCGCCTTCGCGTACTCGCGGTACCGGCCGGCCTCCGCCGCGCAGCCGGAGGAGGCCGAGGAACGGGTCGAGTACTGCGTGCTGGAGAAGCGGTTCAGGTACGCCACCGGGTGGGACACGACCCGGATCTTGCCCTCGCTGATGAGCTGGTCGAGGGTCGGGCCGCTGGTCTGCTCGAACTGCTTGCAGGCCGGGCAGAGGAAGTCCTCGTAGACGTCCACGCTCACCGGGCCCGAGCCGGCGACGATGCCGGTGCCGGCCTCGTTCGAGCCGGCCGGCGCGGTGTAGTCGTCGGAGCGCTGGCCGGAGTACACGCTCCAGCCGATGAGGCCGGCCACCACCAGGACGGCCACGGCGGCCACGGAGACCCAGAGCGTGCGCTTGCGCCGGCGCTCCCGGGCCAACTGCTCGCGGACCACCCGGGCGGCGTCCCGCTGCCCCTTGCGACTACTCATCCTCGTCCTCCACGGGTGCGTTCCCCGCCAGCCAACCGTCCACGGAGACGGGGGTGCGGGGCCAGCTCAGCAGGAAACCGGCCAGGGCCAGGAATCCCAGGTCCCGGAGGATCTCCGGGAGGTAGCTCGGGGTCTGTCCCTCGGCGAGCTGCCCGCCGTCGCCGAAGCAGCCGCAGTCGATGGCGAGGCCCCGGCTCCAGGCGGAGACGATGCCGACGACGAAGACCACCAGCAGCGCCGCGGAGACCCCGGCGGAGAGCCGGGTGGCCAGCCCGAGGAGCAGCAGCAGGCCCAGCGCCAGCTCGACGAAGGGCAGCGCCGCGCCGATCGCCATCGCGAGGTCGTACGGCATGACCTGGTAGGCGTTGACGGCGCGGCCGGAGGCGGCCAGGTCACCGACCTTGCTGCCGCCGGCGACCAGCCACACGGCGGCCAGGCCCAGCCGGGCGGCGAGGCCGAGCCAGGGGCGGGCGGCGGGCCATCGGGCGGCCCGGGTGTGCGGTGCGGTCACGATCATTGGTCGTCCCGTGCCCGCCGGAAGTTCCCGGTCATCGGGCGAGGGCGTCGCCGACGGACTCGACGAGGTCGTTGCGGGCCCGGGCCACCCGGGAGCGGATGGTGCCCACCGGCACCCCCTCCACGGCGGCGGCCTCGGCGTACGACAGCCCGAGTAGTTGGGTGAGCACGAACGCGGTGCGCCGCTCGGCGGGCAGCCGGCGGACCAGGTCGGCGGCGCCGAGCTGGGCCGCGGGGTCCGGGTGGGGCCGTTCGGTCCAGGCGTTCGCGGCGAGCCGCTCGCCAAGCCGGCGACGACGGACCACCGTGCGCAGGTGGTCGGCGCAGGCCCGGCGGGCGATGCCCAGCAGCCAGGTGCGCGCGCTGGAACGGCCCTCGAACGACGGCAGCGCCCGGAACGCCCGCAGGTAGGTCTCCTGGGTCAGGTCGTCGGCGCTGCCCGGGTCGACCAGCGCGGCGGTGAAGCGCCACACCTCGGCCTGCGTGAGCCGGACGAAGGCGGCCTGGGCGACGGGGTCGCCGTCGCGGGCGGCCAGCGCCCACTCGGTCGCCGACTCCCGGGCAGCGCCGCCCGCGTCGCCGCTCGGGCTGGCGGCGGCGGACGTGTCGCGCGGGGCGGGGATCACGACAGTCGAGGTTACGCGGCGCGGCCGGGGCGGGCAGGGTCCTTCGGCCCTTCCATGGCCTGCGCCACCCCGGGAACTATTCGGGGGTGGGGCGCGACTACCCCCACATGACATGCGACGACGTACGCGCGGCGCTGTCGGCGCGGCTGGACGGCGAGGACCCGCTGGCGGCGCCGGCGGCGCTGGACGCCCACGCGCAGAGCTGTCCCGGCTGCCGTGCCTGGCTGGCCCGGGCCGAGCGGGTGACCCGGATGGTCCGGGTGCGGGCGGTGGCGGTGCCGGATCTGACCGCCTCGGTGTTGGCGGCGGTCGCCGCCGATCAGCTCGCGACCGGGCGGGCGCGGGCGGCGGCCCGGACGGCCCGCCGCCAGGTGCTGCGGGTGGCGGTCGCGGTGGCGGCCGTCGCCCAGCTGGCGATCGCCCTGCCGGTGCTGTTCGCGGGGCTGGGCGTGACCGGTGAGCCGCACACCAGCCGCGAGATGGCCTCCTTCGACGTGGCGCTGGCCGTCGGCTTCGCGCTGGCCGCGTGGCGCCCGGAACGGGCCCGGGCGTTCGTGCCGGTGGCGTTGGTGCTGGCGGTCTGCCTGGCCGGCACCAGCGCGGTGGACATCGCCAACTCGACGACGGCCCTGGTGCATGAGGTCGGCCACCTGGCCGCCGTGGTGCAGGCGGGGCTGCTGTGGGCGCTGGGGCGGGTCAGCGACGAGCCGGAGCGGCGGCCGTCGACCGGGCTCCTGGCCCGGCATGGCTGACGTCGTGCCGGCGCGGCCGGGCGGAGCGCCTGTCGCGTCGGGCCGGCGGGTCCGCGCGGTGCCGGGCACGGCGGGAGTTGCGCCCCCGGGGGTTCCGGGCACGACTGGAGTCGCGCCGGAGGGCCCGCATTGGAGAACATTGCCGGCATGAGTGTCGCCAACCGTCGCCGGCTGGCCCGGCTGATCGCCACCGCCGGTCTGCTGGTCACCGTCGTCGCCCTGCTGATCGCCCCCGCCGGCCCGGCCAGCGCCCACGCGGTGCTGGTGAGCAGCAGCCCGATCGCCTCGGCCGTGGTGCCGGACGCGCCGGCGGAGGTCGTGCTGACGTTCAGCGAACCCGTACGCAAGGTGCCGGACAAGGTCCGCGTGATCGCGCCGGACGGCTCCCGCGCGGACCGGGGCGAGCCGACCTTCGAGAACACCGTGGTCACCCTCCCCGTCGACCCGGCCGGGGCGCGCGGCACGTACCTGGTCAGCTACCGGGTGATCTCCGCCGACAGCCACCCCGTCTCGGGCGCGTTCACCTACTCCGTCGGCGCCCCCTCGACGCCGCCCGTGGACAGCGGCGACGACAGCCGGGCCGATCCCGTCGTCGGCAACGCGGTCAAGGTCGCCAAGTACGCCGGTTACGTCGGCCTGCTGCTGCTCGTCGGCCCGGCGCTGGTGCTCGCCGCGTTCTGGCCCCGGCGGCTGTCCCGGCGGGGCCCGGCCCGGCTGGTCTGGGTGGGGCTCGGGCTGCTGGCGGCCTCCACCGTGGCGAACGTCCTGCTCCAGGTGCCCTACACCGCCGGCGGTGGCGTGTCCGACGTGACCGGCGAGGGGCTGAGTGACGTGCTGGGCAGCGCCTTCGGTGCCGCGCACCTGGTCCGGCTCGGCCTGTTGGCCGCGGCGGCGTTCCTGCTGCGGCCCCTGACGAAGGGGCCCGTCGAGCGCAGCGACCTGGTCATCCTGGGCGTGCTCGGGACGGCGACGCTGGTGACCTGGCCGCTGGCCGGGCACCCGGCGGCGTCGCCCGCCCCGGCGGTCTCCGTCGTCGTCGACGCCGTCCACCTGGGCAGCATGGCGGTCTGGCTGGGTGGGCTGGTGATGCTCGCCGCGTTCCTGCTGCCGCGGGCCGACGAGCGGGAGTTGGGCGCGATCCTGCCGATCTGGTCCCGCTGGGCGGCGCTTGCCGTCTCGGCGCTGCTGCTGGCCGGCACCGTCCAGGCGCTGATCGAGGTGGCCACCCCGAGCGGGCTGGTCGACACGACCTACGGGCGGCTGGTGCTGGGCAAGATCGGGCTCTTCGCGCTGGTGATCGCGGTGGCCGCGTACTCCCGGCAGTTGGTGCGCCGGCGCACCGCGGCCGGGCGGCCGACGTCGATGCGGCGGGCGGTCTGGGCGGAGCTGGCGGTCACGGCGGTGGTCCTCGGACTGTCCGCCGTACTGGTGCAGACGCCCCCGGCCCGCACCGCCGGCGCGGACGTGGCCGGCGCTTCGGAGGGCTACTTCTCCACGACGTTGTCCAGTCCGAACTACTCGTTGCAGGTCGAGCTGGACCCGGCCGAGCGGGGCAACAACACGGTGCACTTCTACGCGTACACGAGGGACAACCGGCCCCAGCCGGTGGTGGAGTGGCGGGCCACCGCCGCCCTGCCGTCGGCGGGGATCGAGCCGATCCAGGTTCCGCTGCTGCCGCTGACCGACAACCACGCCACCGGCGAGATCAACTTCCCGGCGGCGGGGGAGTGGCAGCTCCGCATCACCGTCCGCACCTCGGACATCGACCAGGCCACGGTGACCGCCACCGTGCCGATCAGGTAACAGGAAGGCTCGTACCATGATCCGTCACCGGCGTATCGCAAGCGTCGCCGCCGCCCTGACGCTCGGTGTCGTCGCCACCGCCGTCCTCGGCTTCGCGGCACCCGCCTCCGCCCATGTCACGGTCGACCCGCAGGAGGCGACCCAGGGCGGCTACGGCCGGTTCGCCTTCCGGGTGCCGAACGAGAGCGACACGGCCTCCACCACGAAGGTCGAGGTGGTGCTGCCGGAGAACGCGCCCGTCGGGTCCGTGTCGACCATGCCGGTGCCCGGCTGGACGGTGGCGCTGGAGAAGCGCAGGGTGGATCCGCCGGTCGAGGTGCACGGCAGCCAGCTCAGCGAGGCCGTCGCCAAGATCACCTGGACGGCCACCGGGAACGCGGGGGTCAGGCCCGGCCAGTTCCAGGAGTTCCCGGTCTCGATGGGGCCGCTGCCGCAGGTCGACACGATGGTCTTCAAGACGTTGCAGACCTACTCCGATGGCAACGTGCAGCGGTGGATCGAGGAGCCGACCCCCGGCGGCGCGGAACCGGAGAGCCCGGCGCCGGTGCTCACCCTCACGGGGTCGTCGGCCGCCCCGGCCGCGCCGCAGGCCGACGACGACGATGACGACGCGGAGACGGACGGGGTGGCCACCGGGCTCGCGGTCGCCGGCCTGGTCGCCGGACTGGGCGGCCTGCTGCTCGGCGGGCTCGCGTACTCCCGCACCCGGCGCGCGCCGACGTCGCGGGAGTGACAGGCGCGGTGCGGCGGCCCCGGCCCCGCGCCGCGAGCCGGCCCGTCGGTGCATCCGGCGGGCCGGCTGCTTTCCGGCCCATGCCGCCGGATATCCACTGATTCGTCGCCCTCCGTCGGTAAGGTCGGCCGGGTATTTGGCTACCGAGGGGGACGAAGCGAATGCGGATCGTGCGGATGCTCGCCGCTGTGGTGCTGCTGACGGTCGGGATCACGGCGCTGCTCGCCGGTGGCGCGCTCGCGCTGCTGGCCCGGCAGGCGGACCCGGGTGGCACCTTCAACGCGCGGTTCGAGACCGTCCGGACGCCCGGCAGCGCGGTGGTCGTCCGGGACGTCGACGAGCTGCTGCGGGCGGAGGCGCCGTTCGCCCGCACCGGGCAGGCCCGGCTGCGGCTGGAGGCCCGGACGCCCGACGGCCCGGCCTTCGTCGGGCTGGCCCCCGCCGACGAGGTGAGCCGCTGGCTCGGCCCGGTCCCGCACGCCGAGGTGCGCCGGGTGGCGCTGGCCCGGGGGCCGCTGCCGGTCCGGCTGGAACCCGCCGGTGCCGCGCCGTCCACCGGCGCCCCGCCGCCCACCACGCCGATCGGGCAACCCTTCTGGGTACGCGACGGGATCGGCGCCCTGGAATGGTCCCCGGCCGAGCTGGCCGACCGGCGGCTGAGCCTGGTGGTGATGCGTACCGACGGGCGGGCCGACCTCGGCCTGGAACTGCGGGCGGGACTGCGCGCCGGCTGGACCGCCGCGGCGACCGCCGCCGCGCTGGCCGGCGGGGTGCTGGCGGTGGCGGTGGCCCTGCTCCTGCTGCGCCCGGTGCGCCCCCGCGAGGTGGTCTTCGTCGTCGAGCCGGACCAGGTGCCGGTGCTCGCCGGCCGCCTCGGAGTGACCTCGCTCAGCGGCCTCGGCGCGCAGCCCGACCGCTGCCGCGCCCCCGAGCGGCAGCTCGCCTCGGTCGGCGCCGCCGCCCCGGCAGTCCGTCCGGCGATCGGGGCGCCCACCACCGCCCACCGCCCCGCGACGCTCGCCGACCTCGCAGCGGGCGACCCGGCGCCGTGGCCGCCCGAGGTGAACCTCACCCTGGCCTGGCCGCCCGTCACCCCTGCCCAGCCGGCCGTGCCGGCTCCCACGGAGGTCCCGCCCCGCTCGCCGGTCGGCGCGGCGGGAACCCCGGTCGGCGCGGCGGGAACCCCGGCGGCCGGCGCGGAGGCCGCAGGTCCGGTCCCCGCGCCGGGCCGGCTCCGCCCCGCGGCGCCCGACGCCCGGGGGCGTCCCGGCGAGCGGCGCTGAACCGCCCGGTCGATCGCCGCCGGCCCGGGGCCGGGCCGTTTGGGGCGGGTGGGCGCCGGGCACTGTGGAGGGAGGCCGGACGTCACCGCGGTAGCCTGAAAGGGAGATCGAGATGCGTTGGTTGTTGCTCATTGCGATCGTGGTGATGGTCGTCGGCGGTTTCTGGCTGTCCCGCCGGGCCTTCGCGGCCGGTCGGTCCGCGCGGCGGCACCTTGACGATCGGGGCTGAGCGGCCGAGACCCACCGCCGGTCCGTCCGCCGGCAAGTTCCGTCCCACTGCGGCAGCGGCACGCCGTCGAGGGTGGCCGCGACCGGCTCCACGCCGCGTAGCCGCCGCCACCAGATCCGGCCGGCCCACGACTCACGGTGGGGCGCGTACGGCGAACGGCCCTCCGCGCTGCCGACGCGGAGGGCCGCCCTCACCGGGGGATCGGTGCTACCCAGGAGGTGTCTGAGGTAGTTGCGACCAGATTAGCGGTGAAGGGGTTGATCGGGAAGACTGTCTCTTTGGGGTGACTTGCCGCTTCCCGGTCGCACGGGGAGGACCACCAGCAGCAGCAGGCTCAGCAGCACGTACGTGTTGCGGACCAGGAACTCACCCGCCGAGTCCGTCCGCACCGGGGCGATCCCCCAGTCGTTGAAGGTCACCACCCCGTACACGACCAGGGCGGACGTGCCGACGGCGAGCGCCACCAGCGTGCGCCGCCGGCGGGCGCCCGCGCCGGTCGCGGCGTCGGTGCTCAACGCCGCGTCCGCGAGCACCACCACCGCCGGGATGAACCAGTAGATGTGATGGGTCCAGGTGATGGGACTGACCAGCGCGCCGACCAGCCCGGTGAGGGTGACGCCGGCGAGCAGGTCCCCGGCCCGGGCCGCCCGCGCGGCACGCCACAGCCCGTACCCGGCGATGGCCGCGACCAGCAGCAACCAGAGCAGTTGGTCGGGCTTCTCCGGCGCGGTGATGCGGCTGAGCAGGCCGAACAGCGACTGGTTGCCGGTGTAGTCGGTGCGCCCGACCCGGTCGGTCGCCCACAGCTCGTGCGTCCAGAACCGCCACGAGTCGCGCGGCGCGACCGCCGCGGCGAGCAGGGTCGCGGCGGCGGCCGTCACGCTCGCCACCGCCGCCGCCCGCCACCGGCGCGTCACCAGCAGGTAGACGATGAAGATGCCCGGGAAGAGCTTGAGCGCCGTCGCCAGCCCGATGCCCACGCCGGCCCACCGGCTCGCCCTGGATACGGCGAAGAGCAGGTCCGCCAGGATCAGCACGACGAGCAGCATGTTGATCTGACCGAAGGTGATCGTCTCGCGGGTACTCTCGACGGCCAGCACCAGCAGGACCGCCACGGTGAGGGTGAACACGCGGGGCAGGCCGTGCCGGGCGATCACCGGCGCGAGCAGCCAACGGGTGGTCACCACCACCGCCAGGCCCGTCAGGACCGTGAAGATCGTGACGGTGGCGCCCAGCGGCAGCAGCGCGAACGGGCGCAGCAGCAGTGCGCTGAACGGCGGGTAGGTGAAGTAGAGCTCGCCCTGCACCCGATCGGGCTGCACATAGTCGTAGAGCGGGTTGCCGGCGGCCCACCAGTCCATCGCCCGCATGTAGATCTTCAAATCGAAGAAGTCGTGCACCAGGCCGGGCAGGTAGAGCGCCGGCAGCACGGCGAGCAGCGCCAGCATGGCGACGAGTCGACGGACCGTACGACCGCTGTGACCGTCCTCGGTCACGGCCGGCGGTGCGGCGGATTCGGCTGGCACGGGGAAACCCTAGCGGTCACCTCGCAGCACGGTGCGCGGGCGCGCGGTCGGGTGGGCTGCGCGTAGGCTGTCCCGGTGGCTGATCTTCTTGTCTGGATCGACTGTGAGATGACCGGGTTGGACCTCGGCGGGGACAAACTCATCGAGGTTGCCGCGCTCGTCACGGATCCCGACCTCAACGTGCTCGGCGACGGCGTCGACGTGGTCATCCACGCCGACGAGTCGGCGCTGGCGGCGATGCCGGAGATCGTGGCGACGATGCACGCCAAGTCGGGGCTGACCGAGGAGGTGCGGCGCTCGACGGTGACTCTCGCCGAGGCCGAGGAGATGGTCCTGGACTACGTGACCAGCCACGTGAAGGATCCGCGCACCGCACCGCTCTGCGGTAACTCGATCGCCACCGACCGGGGCTTCATCGCCCGGGACATGCCCCGCCTCGACGCGCACCTGCACTACCGGATGATCGACGTCTCGTCGATCAAGGAGCTGTGCCGCCGCTGGTATCCCCGGGTGTACTTCGGTCAGCCCCAGAAGGGGCTCGCCCACCGGGCCCTGGCCGACATCCGGGAGAGCATCCGGGAGCTGGAGTACTACCGGCGCACCCTCTTCGTGCCGCTGCCCGGGCCCGACGTGGAGACCGCCAAGGCGATCGCCGCGGAGCTGTAGTCGCGCCCGGCGTAACCCGCTGGACGCGGCGGGCGGGGATGAGGCTATTATTGGTCCGCACCCCGCCCGGGGCGATCGACCGGGCGCGGAAGGCATGGTGGCTGTAGCTCAGTTGGCAGAGCACCGGGTTGTGGTCCCGGTTGTCGTGGGTTCAATTCCCATCAGTCACCCGGTTACCGAAGGCCCCCTCCTCACGGAGGGGGCCTTCGGCGTTGCGGGCTCAGTTGGTCGGGGTGACCGTGGGCTCGCCGGTCTGCTCCGGGTCGGCCTCGGCCGGCGGCTCGTACGGCAGGGCGCTGCCCTTGACGTACTGCTCCCAGCTCATGTTCCAGTCGGTCCAGCCGTTGCCGTTCTGGAGCTTCCGCTCCGTGCCCTTGACGGTGATCGGGTCGCCGACGCGGGTGTTGGTGAACAGCCAGGCGCCGTTGGCCATCGAGACGTTCACGCAGCCGTGCGAGACGTTCACCTGGCCCTGCTGCCCCTCGGACCAGGGCGCGGCGTGGATGAACTCGCCGCCCCAGGTCAGCCGCTGGGCGTAGTCGATCTTCGTGCGGTAGCCCTCCTCGGGGCCCAACTCCTCGAAGGTGTCGAAGACCGTCTTACGCAGCTTCTCGATGACGACCATCGTGCCGCTGGAGGACGGGGTGCTCTTCTTGCCGAGGCTGACCGGAATGGTCTTGATCACGGAGCCGTCCCTGGTGACGGTCATCCGCTTGGTCCGGTTGTCCACAGTCATGACCACCGCCGGGCCGACCTTGATGCCGACGCTCAGGTCCGCCCGGCCGTACCAGCCGTCGCCCAGGGGCAGGCCGCCCGCCTGGATCCGGTACGAGACCGTGCTGCCGGCCCGCCAGAACTCCTTCGGGCGGTAGCGGACCTCGGTCGGGCTGACCCAGTGCCAGACGCCCTCCTGCACCGGCGAGGTGGTGACGGTCATCCGGCCCTGCACATCGTCGCGGTAGTCCTCGGGAATGGCCCGGCTGAACTTCACGATCAGCGGCATGCCCACCCCGACGACCTGGTCGTCGCCGAGGAAGCTGCTGATCCGGACCTGCTGGCCGGGCTTCGCCATGGTGGTGAAGGTGCTGCTCGCCGTGGCCGGCCGGTCGTCGTCGCCGGTCGCGGTCACCGTCGTGGTGTAGGTCTCGCCGTACTTCAGCGCGCCGGCGGGCAGCCAGCTCTTCCCGTCGGCGGTGAGCCCGCCCTCGACGGCGGCACCGGCGGAATCCTTCAGCTCGACGGTCGTCTGCTCGGCCTCGCTGGCGGTGAAGGTGATGGCGGTGGACGCCGGCACCTCCTTGGCGTCGGCCTTGGGCTCGACGATGGTGGCCGCCGCCTTCGGTGCGGGCGGCTGGTCACCGCCGTCCTGCCCACCCGAGGGCTTTCCCCCGCCACCGTCGGTGCATCCGGCGGTGAGCGCGAGCGTCACGGCTAGCACCGCCGCCGCGAACCCCCGGCGACGCCTGCCCCGCCGGTCGCCTCCGCGCCGGATCAGCTGGTCCTGGACAGCTCGCATGATTCCCTCACAGTCGTGGTCCCCGGTGCCCATCGTCCCTCACTGACGCGCCGGCACGGGCCCCCGTTCCGCAAGGTGAACCGAAACACGCCACGCGGGGTGTCCGGATGTTGATACGATCCGCGACTTTCCGAGCGCGGCTCGCGTCCCTCACTGGTGTCCCCGCTCCGGTCGCGCCCCGGAGACGGAAGGCCGGCCCGCGGGTGCGGGCCGGCCTTCGCAACGCCTACGGGACCGCCTCAGAAGGCGGGCTGCGCACCGCCCTCGGGCACCGGCACGGCGCTGCCCTTCACGAACTCGGACCAGCTCAGGTTCCACGCCGTCCAGCCGTTGCCCGGCACCAGCTTGCGCTCGGTGCCCTTGATGGTGATCGGGTCGCCCACCTTGGTCTTCCCGAACAACCACTTCGCGTTCGCCATGGAGACGTTGACGCAGCCGTGCGAGACGTTGACCCGGCCCTGCTGCGCCACCGACCAGGGCGCGGCGTGGATGTATTCGCCGCCCCAGGTGATCCGCTGGGCGAAGTCGATGTCCGTCACGTAGCGGTTCGCCGGGTCCGGGTCGTCGCGCGTGTCGAAGACCGTGGACTCCTTCTTCTCCATCACCACCATCGTGCCGCTGGAGGAGGGGGTCTTCTTCTTGCCCAGGCTCACCGGCAGGGTGCGCACCACCTGACCGTCCTCGTGCACCGTCATCTGCTTGGTGGCGTTGTCCACCTTCATCTCGAAGGCCCGGCCGATCTTGGCAGTCGCCGAACGGTCGACGTTTCCGTGCCGGCCGTTGCTCAGCGGGATGCCCGCCAGCGCGATCCGGACGGTGAGCGTGGTGCCCGGCTTCCAGTACTCCGGCGCGCGGTAATAGGCCTGGGTGCCGTTCGACACCCAGTGCCAGGCGCCCGGCTGCGGCGGATCGGTCTGCACGAACATGCGCCGCTGCACCGCCGCCCGGTCCTTCTTCGGGATCCCCGGATGGAACTCGGTGACCACCGGCATCGCCACGCCGTAGGTCTTGTCGTCGAAGAGGTAGAGGCCGGAGCTGATCACCGACCTGGGCTTGGCCATCGTGGTGAAGGTGCTCGTGCCCTGGCTGGTCGCCCCGTCGGCGCCGGTGGCGGTGACCGTCGCCGTGTAACGGGTGGCGTACTTCAGCGGCTTCGACGGCACCCAGGACGAACCGTCAGCGCGCAGGCGCCCCTCGACCTGACCGCCGCCGGCGGCGCTCAGCGTGACGCTCGCCACCTTCCCTCCGCCGGGCAACTCGGCGCTGATCTCGGCGCTGACCGGCCTGCCCTTCGCCCCGTCGGCAGGGCTCACCGCCAGCGGCGGGCCGCTCGGCGTTGTCGGGGCCTCCGGCTCGGCCGATGCCCCCGGCCCGCCCGACGCCCCCTTCTCGCCCGGTGCGGCCGGACCCGCCGACGTCGTTCCGCCGACGAACTCCGCCTCCTTCTGCTCCGCCGCGCAACCCGTCAGTGCCAGCGACGCCACCAGGCCGAGGGCGGAAACCATCGCCCCGGCTCGCGCGAACATGCCCATCCCCACCCCAGCTCTCGCGTACCTGCGCACATCGTGCCGCATGCCGGCCCGTTCCCGGCCCCCCGTCCACGCCCGCCCGAGGGTTTTGCCCCCGGATGCCCCTTAAGCTCGGCCGAAGGGGGGACCGGGGGATCGGATTGGAACCCCCCTCGGGGTGCGTGCTAATCTTCTTCCCGTTGCCAACGAGCGCCGCTAGCTCAACTGGCAGAGCAGCGGACTCTTAATCCGCGGGTTCGGGGTTCGAGTCCCTGGCGGCGCACCAACGATCAAGGCCCTGACCTGGTGGTTCACACCGGGTCGGGGCCTTTTTCGTGTACATCGGTGGTGGGTGGTCGCTCGGTGGTCGCTCGAAAGCCGTTGGACCCGGTCGACGCCGGTTAGACGCGGCGGGGTGTTCGGGGACGCCGTTCGATGGCGGCCAGGTGTGGGGTGGCCGGGTGGACGGGGTCGCGGCTGTCGGTTTGGTTTCCGAGTGGCCTAGCGTTGGGGGCGGGCCGATCTTGCTTGAACGCGTTGTGTCGGTTCTGTGGCTTCCGTAGTCGGCTCTTCGTTTAGCGCATGGGACTGGTCCGAGCCCGTGGGACCTAGACTCCTGCTGGCACGGCAATGGGAGGCCAGCCATGATCGAGAAGATTCTGCGGGCGCTCGGTGGCGTCGCGTCTGACCGCACCGGCAACAACACTCGGACGGTCTACCACTGGCGCTGCTCATGCGGCGCCCACTCTCGAGGTCCTGACGGTTGGCTCATTGCCTTTGACGCGGAGTACGCCGCCCAGCGGCACCAGTGGTACAAGGGCGTCGGGCACCAAATGCCGGAGGTCTACTCGACCGAAAAGGAAGTCCCGTAGGCGCTCGCGCTCATCGCGCTCGCTTTGGACGTCGATGGGGCACACCCTGGTCTCGGAGTCGTCGCAGTGAACGGCGGCGAGGCGGGGCAGCGGGTGGCCGAGGAGCGCAGCGACCTGCCGGGCGAGGGTGAAATTGCCGCTGCCGCCGCTGTCAATGACAACGATCCGGTTCATCTCTTCGTGGGCAGCTGGATGGGTGCGGCGTGACACGATGGCTGACTCGATCGAGGTCAGGGGTGGCCGGCAACGGCCGATCGAGCTTCCTTGGCAAGGCGGGTTGCTGCCTCGAACGCCACCGCCCAGGGAAAGACTTTCTGCCGCTCGTTGCCCCCGCCGGGCTGGTGCGGATCCCATCCGTCCTCGGAGCCCAGCAGGACGCGTATCCGCTCGTCGCGTAGGGCCGCCACCGCGCGTTGAAAGGGGGCTCGTGCGGCGAGGGCGGCGTTGACGAAGGGGACGATGACGGTCGGTACCTGCCGTCCGATGAGTTCGGCGACGGAGGTCATGGCGTAGTTGTCGGCCAGGCCGAGGGCGATCTTGCTGATCGAGTTGTAGGTGGCGGGCGCGACGACCAGCGCGTCGGCGGGAGGAAGCGACCGGCGAGCGCCGGGTGATGGCTGGTAGCTGGACCGGATGGGACTGCCTGTTGCTGCCTCGATCGCGGTCGGATCGAGGAAGTCCAGGGCGCTGGGGGTCGCGGTGACGGCCACCGTCCAGCCACGTGTGCCCGCGACCTGGGCCAGTTGGAGTACGTCGGTGGCGGGCCCGGCGCCGCAGACGACGACTTGGAGGTGACCCGCGGTCACAACCGGATCCCGGCGTCGTGGGCGAAGCCGACAGCGGCAGTGCGGGTGGAGCCGTTGGCGAGCATGGCGAGTTCGCTAGCGATGCGCTGGACCGTTGGTCGGCAGCGGATCTCTTCCGGTGCTACCTCGTACGCGGTGCGCAGCGCGCCGAGGCCGTGCTCGTAGCGGCCCCACTGCGTGTAGGCGCGTGCCACGTCAACGAACAGGGACGCCTTGCGCTCGACCAGCGTGACCTTTTCAAGAGGCACCTTGCGGGCAATCGCGATGGCTGTTCCGGCGTCGCCGAGGGTCAGCGCGATGTTGATCCGGTGCAGCAGGACATTGGTGGCGCCGAAACCGGTCCGCCGGTCGTTGCCGTCGTAGCCGAGGCGGGTTGCAGCGCGGGTTGCCTCATCGAGCATCGCGTGTGCGGTGTCCCGGTCGTCCCGGCGGGCGGCGGCGATGGCCCCTCGAAGAACGAGGGCGCCGTAGACGGCCACCGCATCGGTTGACGCGAGGCGGGTGTCCCGGTCGAGCGAGTCGGCAGCATTCCCAGCGAGGGTCACCGCCTGGGCGTCGTGGCCGTTGCCCATGAGCGCATGGGCCATGATCCGGGCGCTCGCGGCGATCGCCACCGGGTCCTGGCTCCTGGCAGCGGCTCTGGTGCTTCTCTCGGCTGCTACCAGGGCCATCCCGTAATCGCCCACCTTTAGCAGGACGCTGCCGACGACGTGGTACAGGTCGGCGGCCAGAACCTCGACCCGTGGCCGCTGATCGCCATCCGCGCCGGACTTCACCGGTTCGAGGGACGGCAGCAACGTCACAAGCCGGTCGAGTACGCGCTCGTACCGGCAGGCCTGATAGTCGATCTTGGCGGTGCCGACGGCTCGGGTGAACTGCGGAAAAGACAGCGTCGCACCCTCCTGGTGCGCGGGCGAGCAGAGCGCGTCGAGCAGCGGCACAACGTTGGGTGCGGCGGCGACGCTGATTGCCGCCCCTTGTAGGAGATCTCTGCGTCGCACGTCACCATCCGAGCCCGAGTCGCCGTCTCCGTCATCGCCAGTATCCGCATGCGCGGCGCCATCCGGCCGCGCGGCACCCACAGCTGCACCGCTGGTGCCAACCGCACGCAGCGCCTCGAAGCGTTCCCGTACCTCAGGTGTGGCTCGGGACAGCACGGTGTCCAGAGCAGCTTGCATGTCCGCGCGGGGGCGCACCTTGTCGCCCTGGCTGCTCCACTTGGCCACGGTCCGCCGGGCCGCGCCGAGGTACTCGGCGAAGGCGGTCACGCTCATCCGCAACGCATTCCGGAGCGCGTTCGCGTCCTGGCCGGTCCAGGTCGTCACCGGAGCCATCGCACGTCCTTCCGGAACGGACAGTCATCGGTGGAGGTGATGGTAGCCGCACATGGGGTGACTGCAGGTGCACTGCGGGTGCACCAGCGAGACATTCCGTCCGTCCACCGCCCGAGCCAGCCTGGATGTGCCGACGCGCCGATCCCCAGCGGTGCGCCGGTGGGCCAGCGGCAACCTCATGGCAGGGAGATCCAGATGGACGTGCCAATCGGTGACAGGTCGGACCGCGACCCGACGCACCGGCAAGTGCTCGCGCCGGGTACTCCGTCGACCGCACGGGTGACTCCCTGTTCGCGTACCGCCAGCAGGGCTGCGTGGGCGGGTGACCGGCGGTCTGCTCCCAGCCGCCGGCCGACGGCGGTGGGCTTGCCGGGACGCCGGCAAGCCCACCGCGCACAAGCGCCGGCCGGGGATCGGCCATGACGGTGTACGTGTCGCGGTACGCCGTGACCGGCGAGCTGACGACAGATTGCGCAGCAGTTCCGGCGTCGGCGGAACCGGACTCGGCCGACCTACCGCTATTGACACACGTCTGGCGGGTCTTGTTCGAGCAACAGGCGCGGAAGCACCGCCGATGAACACGAGCGGAACCGGTGCTGCCGCGCAGGAGCGGCCCGTACCAGCAGAGCATCTGCCGCTGCGTCCGCTCTGGTTGTGCCGCCGCTGCGGGCAGCCCTGGCCCTGCGGGCGGGCGCGGCTCGCACTGGTCGCCGAGTACCGCGACAACACGGTGGGTCTCTTCGTCTACCTGGCCGGCCTTCTCTATGAGGCCATCGAGGACCTGCATCGGCTCAACCCGAGCGCGGCCGGCAACGTCACTGACCTGTTCGACCGGTTCCTCGGCTGGCCCGCCCGACACCGCGGCGGGGCTGGATCCACGACGCCGCGCTGACCGGGATCTCTCACTCCTTCACCGCTCTCTTCTTCTGCCTTTGTCGCAGGGGCGGCGACGCACGCCCACGTCCAACCCCTGTCCGCCACGGAGGTGTTCCATGCGTGACGGTCGACAAGACCCGCCAGGCGTGGACCTTGCCGGACGTCGAGATCGTCCTCGACCATGTCGTGGACGCTGGCGATTTCGTCGAGTTCGAGTTCAAGGGCGACGCCGCGGACGTACGCACGCGACGGAACGCCTGGACGCGTTCATCGTCGCCCTCGGCATCGAGCTCGGGCAGCAGATCGGCAAGGGCAACCCGAACATCCTTCTCGGCCGCGACCACTGATCGCTTACTGCTCCGCGACGTCTGGTGACGTCGGTGCCGTGCCGGTAGGTTCAACCTCCTGAGAGCTCTCGTCGCTAGGTGGAGGAATCCGGCAGCGTGTCGCACGTCGAGAAGATCACTACGGAGCTGCGTACGCTGGCCACCGGGGTCGAACGCGCGCAGAGTCTGGCTGCCGCTGCTGACCAGCAGGCGCAGGAGATCGCGTTGCGGGCTGCGGGTGCCGGGTTCGCTGCGGTCGCTGCTGGTGTGGCGCGGATTCGCGGGGTCATCACCACCATCCGGGGCGGACTGGGCGGTCTCGCCGGGGCTATCGGTGATGCTACGAAGGCGACCGCTGGTGTCCCGGAGCAGGCCAGTCCGGAGGAGACAATCACCGGGCTGACTCCGGTGCAGAGTGCTGTCGACGGCATCCGCGACCAGACGGCCGCCACGATCACGCACGTCGGTGAGGCGCAGCAGCATGTCGTGGTGGTTTTGCAGGGTGGGCAGCCAGGGCCGCTGCTCCAGGCTCTGGAGAGCATCAAACAGGTGCTTGTCATGCTGGTCCAGCGCACCGCTACCACCCGCCAGGTCATTGACGCGGCGATCGCCGAGGCGCGACAGCTGGGGTCGTCGGGAAACTGATCGGGGCTGGCGGTGCCGTGCCGACCAGCCCTGCCTCGGTTCCCACACCGTCCGACGGCACGGGAGTGACGACGCCGTGGACACGCAAGCCCACCGGAGAGCACGGCGGTTCGCCTACCGGCCGACGTACCCGGATTCCTCCGAAGGAGGACGAACGCGTGCGGCGCTCCCTGGAACTGGAGAACGAATGTGCCGATACCGTCGCTGCCGAGGGATACCTACTCCACCAGAACCCGACCAGGCAGGAGGTAGCTGACGCTCGGCTCGGTACCGGTGATTCCGGCAAACCAGGCAAGGATCCCGACTACTTGATAGAGGGACACGTCTTCGATTGCTACTCCCCAACACCGGGCAAGAGCGTGCGAGGCGTGTGGAGCGGGGTTGCCGACAAGATTGCCAGTGAGCAGACCCAACGCGTGGTGGTCAACCTCCACGACTGGCGCGGCGATCTCGCGGCGTTGCACAAGCAGTTCGACGACTGGCCGATTCCGGGGCTGAAGGAACTGGTGGCGGTGACACGCAGCGGGGCGATAATCCAGATCCTGCGACGAGACTGAAGGGCTATTGATGGCGACCGAGTACCGCTTGACGCTGGCCGGCGACATTCCTCTCGATGTGCTGGCCAGCGTCGTCGCCCCGGACGGTGCCGAGGAGTCGGCGGCAGATGGCAGGCCCCGGGTGTTGAGTGCGGACCTCAGCGATCGGTGTGGTTACACGGTGAGCATCTACGCCGGTTCCCACGGCTACTTCGAGGCCGAGGATGGTGACGGCTCGGTGTGGGAGTGGGAACCGGAGCGGTACGTCAACATCGGCTTCCGGCTGGGTAAGGGCGAATCCTCCGACCGGGCGACGCGGGAGATGCTGGCGTCTGTGGCCCGGGTGCTGGGCGAGCGGTCGGAGGACGCCGCGCTGATCCTCGACGCCGACTGGCTGCTGCTGACCCGCTTCTCGGGAACGCTGCGCAAGCACGCGCCGAGTTGGTGGGGCGTTCACGGCGGGGAAGATCTTGTCGGCCGGTGAGTGGTTTGGAGTCGGCCGTCGGCGATTACGCTGCTGGCGTGGGGGGACGTCGGCGGGTTCGCGTGCAGGGGGACCTCTATCACCCGGTGGTGCCGCCCGGTGCCGTGTATGTGGGGCGGCAGGGGTTCGGGTTGCGGCGTTCTCCCTGGGCCAACCCGTTCAGCTTGCGAAAGCATGATCGGGCGGAGGCGCTACGCCTCTATCGGCAGTGGCTTGTGGGGCAGCCGGCCCTTGTTGGCCGGGCGCGGCGGGAACTGACGGGGAAGCAGTTGGCGTGCTGGTGCCGTGCCGAGGATGCGTGCCATGCCGACGTGCTGGCCGACATCATCGGTTGACGTGCAAGCGGTATCGAGCGGTGGGCCGTCTCGGTGCGTAGACACCGCCGATGCTGAAGGACTGCGGTCGTGCCGCTTGGTTGCCTACGTAGAAGGCGACGTCGCGGTCAGCGGCGCAAAGCCGGGTGAGGAACCTGTTTCTCAACTGCTCCGCAGCCTCCGCGTTGGTGAGCTTGCTCAGACGACGTTGTAGGGCAACGAACTCCCAGTCCCAGAGTGTCTGCTGGTGACCGCGGCAATGACGGTCTGCGCACCGGTAACGGTAGGCGCCGGTGAATCGTGGTGCTTGAAGCGGGCTGCGCTCGGCTGGTTCCAGTAGGTCGAGCTGGTTGAAGTAGCGAGCGATCTTCTTACGATCCTCCGCCGACCAGCCGGGATGTCGCTTGACCTGGAGAGCCGAGATGTCGGTAACGCGAACCAGCCCGATCGACCGCGCGCTCGGGTCTTCGCGGGTCTGTTTGTTGAGCCGGCACATGGAGTCTTCGACCAGTGGATCGAGGAGGTTCCGACGCGACTGCCGACTGGCGATGTGCCGCTCGGTGGTGATGGTGTCCACGATCGGCTTCCAGCTTTCGCGCCGCTGGTCCTGACTGGCTGGCAGTGCCTCGACGTGAATGATGTCGTACTTGTGGAACTTGCCGTCGTCATCGAGATTTCGGTAGTGAATCGGGTAGAGGCGAATCCACCCCGTCCAGGGCGGGTCCAAGCCTAGTGCCCCGACGCAGACCGTCTCTCCGTACCGCGCGGAGGGGTTGGGTGCCGCCTTCACTGTGATCAGGAGGCGGAGCGTCGCTGGTCGTGCGAGGACTGGCTTCGGTCTCGGATCTTCGTCGGTGCTCGGTCCCCACAACGGAAGCTGTTCCAACGGAACCACCCACATCGCTAAATGCAGCTGCGCAGATACATTTAGTTACATAGATAGTCTTGCACTTTGACGAACCGGACGCCAGGTGGAAGGGCGACGGGTCAGTCTCGTGCCGGACGCCGATGTGGAGGCTCACCCTCGGACATGTCACTTTAGGTGACTAACTTTCGGTGTGGGGGCACCTCATCGCCGAGCCGGGAAGACGCGTGTCAGGCATTTCTGGAGATCGGCGTCGCAGTGCGATCCTCTCGGTGGAGATCAACTATTGGCGGTCTGATTTGGCCGTAACAAGCCTTCTGTCCTCGGCGACTACCGGGTCCGGGCGACGCACCTCGCCGATGGTGACAACTGGATGATCCTCGTTCAGCTTCAGCCCGTGCCATGAACGCACATCCGGAGGCAGACCAGGCTTGATCAGGGCATTCGGATCTGCCGCAGATCGCGGGCTCGCTCCGTGCTCGGTGCGGCCGTCCGCGAGGCTGGCGAGATGGCGTTGTGGGTTCAGGTACGCGAGCGGGCACCGACGGAGGGAGCGGCTGCCGATGGCGCTGATGGTGTCGGCCCTGCCTGAATGTCCCCCGCTGGACAGAGGAGCTGTAGCTGATCTGGGTCGGCCCGGCCTGCCCTACGCTGACGCCATGAGGGAACGGGGCGTGAAACAAGCTGCAGCGTTTGCCCTACCCGGTGGGCGCTGATGGATCGTCAGGCCGCGGTACCGACTCACGTGCTCCCTGACGGGGTCCGGGCTGACGTGGAGACGCTGTGGCGATACCACGACATGCACCACAAGCTGCGCCCGTGCGACGTGGGTATCGGGCTGGGCAGCCATGACCTCGGCGTTGCGGTAATCGCAACGCGGCTGTTTCAAGCGGGCCTATTCCCATGGGTCGTTTTTACCGGTGCGAACGCCCCGACCACTGTCGAACGGTTCCCGCGTGGAGAGGCGGTGCACTACCGCGAGTACGCCGTTGAGCAGGGTGTGCCCCCGGAAGTGGTTCTCGTGGAGCCGCGTGCCACGAACACCGCCGAGAACCTCGAGTACTCCCGCGCGCTCCTGGCCGAACGACAGATTCCCGTGCGGTCGGTGCTGATCATGTCGCGGCCATACCAGCAGCGCCGGGGGCTGTCTCGCTAACGGTGTTTCCGGCGATCTTGGTTAGTAGGTTTCAGCGGCTGGGAAGCGGTCGCTGAAGGTGATGGCGAAGGCGTTCAACGCGGGTTTCCAGCGCATCGTCCATCGGGTTCTGCCTGCTCCGGTGGGGTCCAGGGACCGGGTCACCAGGTACAGACACTTCAACGCGGCCAGCTCGTTGGGGAAGTGGCCGCGGGCCTTGACCGCCCGCCGGTAGCGGGCGTTCAACGACTCGATCGCGTTCGTGGAGCAGATGACTTTGCGGATCTCCACGTCGTAGTCGAGGAACGGGATGAACTCGGCCCAGGCGTTGTCCCACAGGCGGATCACCGCCGGATACCGGCCGCCCCACTTCTCGGCCAGGTCATCGAACGCCGCCCTGGCCGCCTGAGCGTTGACGGCGGTGTAGATCGGTTTGATGTCGTGCTTCAACTCGTCCCAGTACCGACGTGAGGTGAGCCGGAACGTGTTACGGATCAGATGGATGATGCACGTCTGCACGATCGTGCGGGGCCATACGTTCGTCACCACCTCCGGAAGGCCTTTCAACCCGTCGCAGACGAGGAAGAACACGTCCTTCACGCCCCGGTTACGCAGGTCGGTCAGCACACTCATCCAGAACTTCGCGCCCTCACCACCGGTGCCGGCCCACAGCCCGAGGATGTCCTTGTCCCCGTCGAGGGTGACCCCGATCGCGGCGTAGAACGGCCGGTTCGCGACCTGCCCATCGCGGACCTTGACCACGATCGCGTCGATGAAGACGGCCGCGTAGATCTCGTCCAACGGGCGGTGCGACCAGTCGGTCATCTCCTCGATCACCTTGTCGGTGATCCGGGAGATCGTCTCCTTCGACACCGACGCCCCGTAGATCTCGGCGAAGTGCGCGCTGATCTCCCCGGTCGTGAGGCCTTTGGCATACAGCGACAACACGACCTCGTCGACCCCGGACAAGCGACGCTGCCGCTTCTTGACGATCTGGGGCTCGAGGGTGCCGGCCCGGTCCCGGGGAACGTCGATCTGCACCGGCCCCGACGCGTCAGTCAGCACCGTCTTCGAACGGCTGCCGTTACGAATGTTGCCGGCGCCGGCGCCGTCGGGTTCGTGTTTGGCATAGCCCAGGTGCTCGGTCATCTCCTCGTTCAACGCGGTTTCCAAGACCGTCTTGGTCAACTGCCTGAGCAGCCCATCCGGGCCGGTCAACGACAGCCCTTGTTCCTTCGCGGCCCGGACCAGCTCTGCCGCGGCTTTCGCCTCCGCTGACGGCTCGGGCCGCTTCTTACGTCCGGTCTGGTCGTTCTGTGTCGCGATCATCACGGCACCCTCCTCACCAGGCACAACGCCTGGCGGGTCAGGCCGGAAACACCGTTAGATCCACAGTCCCGGCCCGCCTGAGCCAGCTCTCGATGACTTGGGATGGTGACGGCTCGGTGTGGGAGTGGGAACCGGAGCGGTACGTCAACATCGGCTTCCGGCTGAGGAAGGACGAATCCTCCGACCGGGCGACCCGGGAGATGCTGGTGTCTGTAGCCAGGGTGCTTGGCGAACGGCCGAGGACGCCGCGCTGATCCTCGACGCCGACTGGCTGCTGCTGACCCGCTTCGCGGGCACGCTGCAAAGGCGCGGGTGAGGAGCCCCGAACCTTCCGGACACGGGCCCCGAGTAAAATTTGGGCTGGATGAAGGGGGATTCGTTGCCACGTCCGAAGAAGAGCTATTCTCCCGAGTTTCGGGAAGAAGCCGTAAAGTTGGTGATTGAGACGTCACGTCCGATCACTCAAGTCGCCAAGGAAATTGGGGTACAGGAAGGGACCTTGGGGAGCTGGGTAGCGCGATATCGGCGCGACCACGTCAGCGATGAACCCGAGTTGACCATCAACGAACGCGCCCGGCTTCGACAGTTGGAACGCGAGACGCGCGAGTTGCGCATGGAGAACGAATTTCTGAGAAAAGCAGCCGCGTACTTCGCCAAGGATCATCGGTGAGCGACACGTTCGAGTTCATCGACGCCGAGTACGCGACAGCCAAAACTGTACGTCTACCGGAGGCGCCATCCATCGTCCTGATGTGTCTCTGGCTCCATGTTTCCCGCTCAGGGTTCTACGAATGGCGCGGCCGGCCCGAATCGGCGACCGTTCGCCGGCGTGGAAGTTTGAAACGGTCCGTCACCATGTCCTTCGAGGAGTCCGACGGCACCTACGGCTACCGTCGCGTCCATGCAGACCTGGCAGCCCAGGGGATCGCCGGCGGCCCGGAGCTGGTGCGTTCCATCATGCGAGAGCTGGGCTTGCAGCCCTGCCAGCCGCGCCCATGGCGACACTGCCTGACGGAATCCGACAGCCAAGCGGATCCGATTCCGGACCTCGTAAACAGAGACTTCACCGCCGACGCGCCTGGCCAAAAAATGGTCGGTGACATCACCTACATTTCCACCTGGCAGGGCTGGCTCTATCTGGCCACGGTCATCGACTGTCACACGAAGGCCGTCATCGGATGGACAATGGACGACAACTACAAAACACCATTAATTGAGGCGGCGATCGCGATGGCCGCACGGAACCAGTCCCTTGCCGTTGATGCGATCTTCCACACCGACCGCGGCAGCAACTACACATCGCGCACCTTCGCCAAAACGCTCAACAAGTTCGGTATTCGACACTCCGTCGGCCGCACGGGAATCTGCTACGACAACGCCATGGCCGAATCCTTCTTCGCCGCGTTGAAAAACGAGCGGGTGCATCGCACCCAGTACCCCACCCGCGAACATGCCCGCCGCGACATTGCCCGCTACATCGAACTCCGCTACAATTCCCGTAGACGCCACTCAGGAATCGGGTACCGGATTCCAAACCAAGTCCACGCCGAGTACCTGAACACGCAGTTCGCAGCATAAATTAGCTGTTACGTAGCTGTCCGGAAACGCCGGGGCGGACCAGGGCCGAGTTGGTGGGACGTGCACGGCGGGGACGAGCTGTTGGTCGGTGAGTGGTTCGGAGCCGGTCGTCGGCGATGATGCCCCTGGCGTGAGGAGACAGCGGCGGGTTCGCATGCAGGGGCGCGACATCTCCTGGTACCGGCTGCGGCCGTGGCTCCACCCGGTCCACCAACTGTTCGAGGTCGCGACTCCATCCTCAAGGTAAACACCGCCACGTCCGATCGCGGCGATCGTCTGTTGTTGGTGCTGGCAGCGCAACTCGGCACGTCTGCCCCGGCAGCCGGTGCGGTCGCGGCGCTCTCTGAGCTGAGCAGCAGGCCGGATGCGTCTTGGTGGCCAGGCCGCCGCGAGATCGTCCGAGAGTGTGATCGGTGAGTTCGTCGTGCACGCTGCCGGGTGGCTCCGAGCCGCTGCCGCTGGGCGTCGGTGAGGTCGTGCCGCCTCGTCACCGCCAGGGTGCCACGAGGTCTCCGGTATGAAGTTCGAGCCTGGTCGCTGAACCGTCTACCGGAGACCTCATCAGCTATCGATCACCGCCACACCGTGAACTTCACCGGCCACCACCACTTCTAGAGCACGCCCTGGTGGCCGAGTAGGCGGTAACGGAGGTGAACGACGCCGGTTGGGAATCGGCGTTCGTCGAGGAGAGCGAAGTCGGTGCGCACGCCGGTAGGCAGCCCCGGCTTGCCGCCTCCGACGGCCACGGGCCAGACGAATAGCTGGCACTCGTCAACCAACCCAGCCCGCATGGCTTGTGCCGCCAGGTTGGCGCCTCCAATGGTGATGTCCCTGCCGGCTGTGGCCTTCAGTTGGCGTACGGCGGCGGGGTCGAACCGGCGCTCCAGGCTGGTGGCGGCCGTTGACACCTCGGTGAGAGTCGTGGAGTAGACGATCTTGTCCGCCGCTTGCCAGGCGCTCGCGAAGTCAGCCGTGAGGCCGGACTGCGCGGCTAGGGCAGCGTCGGTCTCCCAGACAGCCATCATCTCGTACAGGCGTCGCCCGTACAGGAACGTACCCACCGACCGCAGGAGGTTGGTGGTGAACGCGAATACCTCGTCGTCGCGCGGCAACCAGTCGAAGGCTCCGCTCTCGTCCTCGATATAGCCGTCAAGCGACACATTGGTCACGTAGATCAGCTTCGCCATGCCGCTACCTCCGGGTGCACGTAGGACCTCATGGATGTCACTCCTCGTCCGTGAGCTGATCCAGCATCACGGTTCGGGTAGGCGTCTCCGCCTCTCACCCGTTCTACGAACGACTCGGCCCGGATCCGACGCCATCGCGGGAGAAAGTTCCACGGGATCGTCGGCTGGGCCGGCGCGCGCCGACGGCGTCCGTGAAGTCACCTCCTGCGGCCGGACACCTCCTGACTTGGCATTCTGCCGGGGAGGAGGAAACCGCTGCGGCTCGACAGAGCAAGGACCCGATGAGTTTCGCCGCCGAGCTGCGACAGAGCCGCGAGACCGGGCGAGTGCCCCTGTCGGCGGAGGTATCGTCCACGGCCCGTCCGGCCGGCTATCTGGTCGGGAGCGCGGCCCCGTCCTCGAGGTAGACGCCGCCGCGCCCGATCGCGGCGAACGCCGCGGTGACCCGCCGCGCCAACCGTGGGATCAACACCTCGCCCAGGCGCTCCGGCTCGACGAACTCGAAGCCGTCAAGTTCGTCCGGGCACAGTCGCATCGCCGCGATCTGGTCGGTTGTCAGCACCCCGCCGTCGAACACGAACATGAGCCCGCCGTCCCACGGCGGGTTCGCCGGCACCCAGTCGACGCACAGCAGCGCTCCCGCCGGCACCGAAATGCCCAGTTCCTCCCGGATCTCGCGTGTGCAGGCGTCCGCCGGCGACTCGCCCGCCTCCACCGTTCCGCCGGGAACTTCCCACACGTCCTTGTAGGTCGGGTGGACCACGAGCACCCGGCCGGCTTGGTCGCGGAGGATCACGCCGGCCGCCGCGCGGACCCGCGTCACGCTGGCGATGTAGGAGGGGTCCGGTTCGGTCTGCGTCTCGGCCACGCGACCGACCCTACGGGCTCGCCTCAGTGCGTAGTCGCTACCGAAGGGAGGCCGGCCGCGCCGGGCATCGCGTCGGCCGGGACGGCTGGCGGCTAGGAGCTGAGCAGCTTGATGAGCGCGGTGTCGGCCTGGGCCAGGATCGACGGGCCGTGCAACCGTGTGGCCAGGACCCGCCGGCAGTGGTCGAGTTCGACGTTGATCACATCGCCCATCGCGGTGGCGTCCAGTAACACGGCGAACCGGTCGGCGGCCGCTGAGCACTGCTTGGCCGGGGGTGACAGTGCCAGCGTCCGTTCGATGGCCGCGCGTTGCTGCGGTGGCAGGAGGAGGCCGTACTCGAAGGTCCCGGCGGGCTGGGGTGTGCCCTGCTGCTGCGTCGGCACCCGGTAGACGCACAGGCGTACCTGGGACGGGAGCGGCACCCGGCCCGGCCGTGGGAGGAGCCTCGGGTCTCTGGTCTCGGTGGCCAGCACGTTCGACCAGTGCTGCTCGCATCCGGCGGCGGCCGCTTCGGCGGACCTAAGTTCCCGTACGGCCTTTGCCGACACGGTGGTCAGCCGCAGGCCCCGCACGTGGGGTGCCGCTCCGGTGGCCACACGGCGTCGCGTATTTCTTCGGGTTCATGCTCAACCTCTCGTTCTGGCCGTGTTCGCTCGACCCGACCAACTCCATCGCCTACCGGCCCGGGCTGCCGGCCATCGAGCAACTCCACCGGTATCTGACCTTCTGTTCAGCCCTGCCCGCCCCGGACCTGTGCGCCGTCGGCGGTGCCGCGCGCCCGGGCGACGAGGCCCTCGAGGCTGGACAGGTAGGCCTCGAACCTCGCGCGTCCGTCGTCCGTGAGGCGGACGGAGGTCTGGCGCCGGACGTTGTGGTCCTTGCGGATCTCCACGAAGCCGGCTTGTTCGAGCGTCGTGAGTTGTTTGGACAGCGCGGAGTCGCTGGTGCCGATGCTGTCCCGCAGGAAGGAGAACAGCACCCACTCGGCCGGGGCGAGCAGGGCGCAGATGTTCAACCGGGCGGGGGTGTGCAGGAACTCGTCCAGGCCGACGCCGGGCGGCGGTGCGCCGTGGACGGTGGGCGTGGCCGGGCGGGGGTGGTTCACGGGTGCAAGCTGGCGACGAGGCGCGCCTGCACCGGCCGGCTGAGCAGGGCGATGGTGACGGCGGCGCCGATGGCGCCGATGGTGTTGGGCAGCGGCCACCCCAGGGCGCGGACCATGAACTGCACGGCGATGTCGGCGGCGAGGGCCAGGACGAACGTCGCCGCCAGCGCCACCTGCCAGCGCCTGGACGAGTGGGTCGGCCTGAGCTGGACGCCGCGGTTCCACGCCGTTCCCAGGACGAGGACCGCCAGGAGGGCCCACAGCCAGATCATGTCGGCGTCGGTGAGCAGACCCAGGGTGATGACGCCGAGGCAGATGCTCCACAGCGCGCGTGGAGACCAGGCGGCGGTGCCGGCCTCGATGCTCTGCCGGCGGCGCTCGGCCACCTGTGCCAGTGCCTGTTCCGCTTGACGTGGGTTCATCGGTCGCCTCCGATCGGATGCGTAACTTTCCTCTTGGGAAAGTAGCGCTTACTTTCCTGACGGGCAAGTCGACGTGTGATCACCGATCCCATGTCACCGGGGCCCAGCACGGTGACCTGGCTGGTCCGGTCGGCCGGACCGTCGCTCTTCGTCGTCGTGGGCGAGTCCCGTCGCGTCGGGTGCGTCGGTGCCGTCTCCTGCCCGAGCCGGCTGTCCGCCCCGGCGGCGGCGATGGCGGCCGTCATGCGGGTGAGGCGTGCGCCCTGCAAGCGTGCCGGCTCGAGGAGCGCCGCCGTGACGCTCGCGTAGCCGGCCGCCGAGCGGCGCGGGAGCCAGGAGCCCTCTCAGCGGAGAGCCGGCGCCGACCCTCCGCTGAGGATTGTCCAAAGCTCACCTGTTGCTGTTGAGACGGACGATCGCGCCGTTGAGGGCGGTGGCGAAGAGCGTCCACGCGACGTACGGGGCCAGGGCGGCACCCGCGACCGGGTCGGCGCGTGAGGCGCGGCGGAGCAGCACGAGGTTGGAGGCGTTGAGCGCGGCGATCTCGGCCAGCGCGGCGGTCGGCCTGCGGGCCTTGAAGAACAGCGCGCTCCACCCGAAGTTGAGGGCCAGGTTGAGGGCGTAGGCGCGGGCGAACCGGGCACGGTCGGCTTCGCTGGTGCGGTCCAGCACGCGGGCGCCGGCCACCGCGATCAGCGCGTAGAGCGGCGTCCACGCCAGCGGGAACGCCACTGGCGGTGGCTGCCAGCCCGGCTTGCGCAGCCGCTGGTACCAGCGATTGGAGGTGTCGTTCACCGCCGTCCCGGCGGCGGCCGTGACCGTGACCGCCGCCGCGGTCTTGACCAGGGTTGGTAGTCGCATGGTGTCCAGCTACCCGGCCTGCGGCGGATGAACCGCGCCGGGTCACGCCCCGCGCGACGGCCGACCGCGAGGACACGTCCTGTCGGTGTGCTCGGTTAGCCTCTGCGCCATGCCGCTGATCACAATCGCCGATGAGGCGACCGGGGCACCGAGCGGGCCCGAATGGACCATGGAGATCGGCGAGGAGACGGTACGCCTCGACGAGCTGATCCGCCGGCGGGTGTTCCTGGAGGTCGCCGAGTCCGGCGCGCGGGTGGATCCGGGGGAGCGGACCCGGGTGACCCTCGACGCGTTCGGCCGCAACGGTTTCGTGGTGCTGGTCGACGACCGCCAGGTGACGGCCCTCGACGAGCAGGTCCGGCTGTACGCGGGGTCCCGGGTCATCTTCCTCAAGCTCGTACCGCTGGTGGGTGGCTGATGGGCGCGTACGACCCGGAGTCGGCGTTGCGCGAGGTGGTCGCCCGCGTCAAGCAGCGGTGCGAGCGCGGCGACCACACCCTTTCTCCAGGTGGTCAGCGGGAGTTCGTCGACCGGGTGGCCCTGGTGTGCGGCTGGGCACCGGCCGACACGAGCCGGGTGCTGCTCGCCGCGCTCAACGACCCGGCCGGACCGTACGATCTCGCGCCCCCACAGATCGAACTGCTGCCGGAGGCCACGCGGAAGGCCGAGTCCCTCGCCGCCGTCGTGGCGGCGCTGGACGGCCCCGAGGCTGATCACGATCGACGCGTCGCCGCGGTGCTGACGGTGATCGGACTTCCACCGTGGCGGCCCCGTCTCCTGCGGGCGGACGAAACCCCGTGGGATGTCGCCTGCCGCGAGTCGTGGGCCCGCACGGAGCAGCTCCTGGCCGCGCAGCCGGTGTCGGTGCGGCAGGTGGCGTTCGACTCGTTGACGGTGCCGGAGCAGGACAGCGAGTTGCAAACGGCACTGATCCGCTCGTTGCGCTCGCCCGGTGGGCTGGACGGCGCCGCCTGGCTGGACCGGCTGGGCGGTCAGGCCTGGCTGGGATTCGGTCGATGGAGCCCGTCGCTCAGGGCCTTCACCTGGGATTCGATCCGGGCGGAGCACCTCGCCGGGCGCTCGCACCCGGCGGCGCTGGCGACCTGGCGCCGGACGCGGATCGAGCGCCCCCTTTCCGACATGAGCGACGAGGACGTCTCGATGTGGCCCGTCGTCAACGTCGGCGAGCAGTGGGCCGACCGCGCCGTCGCGGACATCGAGGCGATGCCACGGGAGCGCCGGTCCGCGTGGCACGCGCTGCTCGTCCACTGCCTGCTCGGCAAGGACCGGGCAAGGCCGACGGCCGCCTGGCAGCGGAGCGCCCGGCTGCTGCTCGACGCGGTCGGCGGCGAGGAGTTCACCGCCCGGCTCGACGACTGGCTCCCACTGGTGGGTCTGGCACGCAGCCTGCCGCTGCGCATGACCACGTGTTGCGACGGCCACTACGCGGACTATCCACCGCGCCTCGCCGACCGGCACAACGTCGCGCTGCTGTGGGGCCTGCTCTGGATGCGGGCGATGTGCCCGCCGTCGGAGGGGACCCTGCGCAGCCTCGGCCAGATCGCGGAACGGGCCGCCCGCAAGGTTCCCGGGCACGGTCCGGCGAGCCCGAAGCTGGCGAACGCCGCGGTCGCGGTGCTCGTCGACGCAGACCATCCCGCCGCCCTCGCGCAGTTGGCGCGGCTGGCGTCGCGGCTGACCTACAAGAGCACGCTGCGCATCGTCGAGAAGGGCCTCACCAACCGCGCCGAGGCGTTCGGCGTCGGCCGTGAGGACGTCGAGGAGATGGCCCTGCCCGGCTTCGGGTTGCCGATCGCGGACAAGCTGGGTGACTGCTCGTACGCCATCGAGGTGCGTGGCGTCGACGCCGCCGTGGTGTGGCGCAACGCGGACGGCAAGGTGGTCAAGGCCCCGCCGGCGCAGGTGCGCAGGGAGCACGGCGAGGAACTGAAGGAGTTGAAGGCGACCGCCGTGGACGTCGGGGCCACGCTGATCGCCACCCGCGACCGCCTGGAGGGGCTGCTGCGGCGCGACCGCGCGTGGTCCGCCGAGCAGTGGCGCGAGCGGTTCCTGGATCACCCGCTGGCCCGGACCCTGGCCCGGCGGCTCGTCTGGACCGTCGACGGCGTCGCCTGCTGCTGGGGCGGTGATGCCCTGCGGACGGTGGACGGCTCGGTGGTCGAGCCCGCTGGTGACGCCACCGTCCGGCTGTGGCACCCGGTCGCCGACCCGACCTCGGTCCTGCCCTGGCGGGACTTCCTGGCCCGGCACGCGATCACCCAGCCGTTCCCGCAGGCACACCGGGAGCAGTACCTGCTGACCGACGCGGAGCGGGCCACCGGCACATACTCCAACCGGTTCGCCGCGCACATCGTGCGCCAGCACCGGCTCAACGCGCTGCTGTCCCGGCGCGGCTGGTCGTACGTGCAGCACCGTAACGACGGCGCCAGCCACCAGGTGCCGTGGCTGGCGCTGCCGGACTGGGGGCTGCGCGCCGAGCTGAACGTCGCCGGGATCGAGGATCGCGGCGACGACCTGGTGTTCGACACGATGGGGACCGACCAGCTGTCGTTCGTCCGGGGGGAACGCACGCCGGTGCAGCTGGCGGAGGTTCCGCCGGTCGTGCTCAGCGAGGTGATGCGCGACGTCGACCTGTTCGTGGCCACGGCGGGGGTGGGCAACGACCCGAACTGGTACGACGGCGGTCCGGCGGGCCGCTATCGCGACTACTGGTCGCAGCACAGCTTCGGCGACCTCACACCGCCCGGCCGGACCCGTCGGGAGGTGCTGGCCGAGCTGATCCCCCGGCTGGCGATCGCCGGCCGCTGCACCCTCACGGACAGGTTCCTCGAGGTGCGCGGCGACCTGCACACATATCGCATCCACTGCGGCTCGGGCAACATCCTGATCGCCCCGGAGGACCGTTACCTGTGCGTCATCCCGGAGTCGGCGAAGGCCAGGGAGCCGGAGATGTTCCTGCCCTTCGAAGGCGACAGCCGGCTCGCGGAGATCATCAGCAAGGCGCTGCTGCTGGCGGCCGACAAGAAGATCAAGGATCCGATCATCCTGCGTCAGCTCTGACGGCGCCGGCGCACCCGGATCTCGACAGGCCGCACGGCGGGGAGGGGGTCTCCGGCAGGTGCCGCCCGGTGCCGGGCGTGCCCGGCCGGCGCCGTCGCGATGGGCCGTCGGGGGCGCCGGCGCCCGGGAGGGGCCGGGGCGGTGGGATCACCACCCGTCCGGGCGGGGCGGCGGGGGGCGGTGCTGGGCCGGGAGGACCATCCCGGCCCGCTTGACGGACCGCAGGGCGACGGCCACGTCCGCGTGCTGGAGCCCGGGCAGTTGGCCCGTGGTGCGGGACAGGAACTCGTAGAGCGCGGCGTCGCTCTCCAGCGCGATCTCGCCGCACAGGTTCCGGTCCCCGGTCGTCGCGGCGATCATGAGTACGGCGGGGTGCGCGGCGAGCAGTTCGCCGGCCTGCCCGAGCTGCGCGGGATTGACGCTGAGGGTGATGAAGGCGTTCACCGCGAGCCCGACGACCGCGGGCTCGACCACCGTGCGCATGCGCAGGAAGCCCGCCGCCATCATCGCCTCGGCCCGTCGCCGCACGGTGGCGGGGCTGGCGCCGCAGCGCTCGGCGAGCTGCTGCCAGCTCTGCCGGCCGTCCGTGGCGAGGGCGGCGATGATCAGCTCGTCGAGCCGGCTGAGCCGGGTGGGCGCTTCGACGGGTGTCTGTTCGTCCCACTGGTCCGCGCGCTGCGAGCGCAGTCCGTCGACGATCTCCGCCGGCAGCAGTCCCGGGTTCCAGTTGTGTGGCGTGGAGAACCTGCGGATCACCTGGTTGCTCCAGATGGCGAGCACGCCGTCCAGCCCGGGTAGCTGTTCGAACATGAGCTCCAGCAGGTGCTCGTTGGAGCTGTAGGAAACCTCCGCGACGCAGTCGACGGTGCCCGTGAGTAGCTTGACCGACCCGCACTCCTGCCACCGGGCCAGGTGCTCGGCGGAGCGGCTGGCGGCGTCCGGGCGGCAGCGGAGCCGGACGAACAACGACCGTGCCCGGCGGGTCGCCTCGCCGTCCATGACCCCGATGATCCGTACCGCGCCGCCGCGCAGCAGCCGCGGGACCCGCCGGGAGACGGTCGCCTCCGAGGTGAACACCGCCTCGCCGATCTGCGCGTGGGTGGCCCGGGGGTGGGCGAGCAGCGCACCGACTATCTGCCTGTCGAGTTCGTCGAGGGAACGACGGTTCGCGTCACCGGAGAGGGTCTGCATGCGGATATCTTGCATCTCCCAATGAGATCTTGACAATATCCATCGTGTCTCCGGCAGACTCTCGCCACGGGTCTGAAGGCATCTCAGGAGGCAGCGGATGGCGCACGCGATGAAGCGTTCGAGCGCGGTCAGGACCGCCGTGGCGGGCACGGTGGTGCTGCTCGCCGCGGCGGCCCTGCCGGCGACCCCGGCGGCGTCGGCGCCCGCCGGCGCGACGCGACCGGCACAGCACGTGATCATGTTCGACTTCGACGGGTTCGACCCGCGGTTCCTCCAGGGGCGCTACGCCGACCTCGCCGAGCTGCCGAACCTCCGGGCGCTCATCGCGGACGGCAGCTTCGGCGTGGCCGACGGGTCGTACTCGTCGTACTCCAACTCGTCGCGGACGACGACGGCGACCGGCGCGTACCCGGCCGTGCACCGCAACACCGGCTACTACTACAACCACGAATCCGATCGCGGCGTCTCCCAGGAGCGGTACATCGAGCCCGGCGTCGAGACGATCGCCCAGTCGCTGAAGCGGCAGGACCGCACCTCGGCCTACCTCCAGTGGTACGCCGTGCAGAACTACGGCGCCACGTACGGTGACCCCGCCGCGCTCTACACCCAGCCGGGCGGAACCTGCGAGACCCGCGCCGACCAGGCGATCGCGCTGCTGCGCGGCGAGGCCGTCAACTCCGGCGGCACGATGGTCGACCCGGTGGCGATCCCGGACCTGATCACCGTCTACTGCGACGACGTCGACGGCGTGCTGCACGACGGCGGCTTCTCCGACCCGGCGCTGCCGGCCGCCCTGACCCGGGTGGACGCCCAGATCGGGCGGGTCCGCGACGCCGCCCGCGAGGCCGGTGTCCTGGACCGGACGGCCTTCGTCGTCACCGCCGACCACGGCGCCCGGGAGTGGACGGTTCCGCTGCTGCCCGAGGTGCTCGACCGGCTCTCCGGGACGGGCTTCGAGGTCCAGGTGATCTCCTCCTCCGGCGGCGTGCCGGCCCCGACGAGCGAGATCGTCGTCGTCGCGTCGCCGCGTACCGCCGACATCACCCTGCGGGGCCGGGCGGACACCCCGGAGAACGCCCGCCGCATCGCCAGGATCATCAGGGACGTCCCGGGGATCGCCGCCGTCCGCGACGAGCGGGAGCTGCGCCGGCTCGGCGCCAGCGACAAGCTCGGTGACCTCGTCGTCGAGCCGGTCGAGCCGTACCACCTGTCCACGCTCGCCGACGGCGCCCCGCGCGCCTCGCACGGCGCGCTGCCGGAGGCACGGGTCCCGATGGTGCTCTCCGGCGCCGGGATCCGCCGCGGCGTCCCACTGCGCAACGTCGGCCTGGTCGACGTGGCCGCCACCGTCAGTGCCCTGCTCGGCGTGCAGCCGCCGGCGAACTCGCAGGGACACGTCATGCGCGGGGCCGTCAAGCGCTCCTGACCGTCGTCACAACGTATTCGAGGAGAGACAGCACATGGGCCACCTGACGAAGCGCCGGTTGGCGGCGGCGATCGCCGCCGCGACCGCGCTCAGCACACTCGTCGCGTGCGGCGGGTCCGAGTCCGACGCCGAGAAGGCCAAGGAGATCACCTTCTGGACGCCGCAGACGACCCCGCAGCGGGTCGCGGCACAGGAAAAGGTGGCGGCCCGGTTCACCGAGAAGACCGGCATCAAGGTCAAGGTCGTGCCGCTCAGCGAGACCGACCAGCAGCAGTCGCTGGCGACCGGTGCCGCCTCCGGTGACGTGCCCGACGTGATGCTGCACAGTTCCACCACCACGGCCGCCTGGCGATCCCAGGGGCTGCTGAACACCAAGGCCGCCGAGGAGGTCGTCGAGGAACTCGACGCCGCCACCTTCAACGCGAACGCCCTGAAGGCGTTCAGCCTCGACGGCAAGGTCGGCGCCGTGCCGAGCGACGGCTGGGTGCACCTCCTGGTGTACCGCAAGGACCTGCTGCAGGCCGCCAACGTCAAGGTGCCCACCAACCTGGCGGAGGTGGCGACGGCCGCCACCACGATGAAGGCGACCGGCGTGACCGGCATCGCCCTGGGCACCCAGTCCGGCACCGCTTCGGGCACCGAGGGCATCTACTCGATGTTCCAGAGCGCGGGTTGCCAGCTCGTGCGGGAGGGCGCGGTCACCATCGACTCGCCCGAGTGCACCCGGGCCGCCGAGCTGTTCAAGGTCCTGCGTGACTCCAGTGCCCAGGGCGACTTCGACGTGACCAGCGCGCGGGCGGCGTACCTCGCCGGCAAGTCCTCGATGCTGCTCTTCTCGACCCACATCCTCGACGAGCTGGCCGGCCTGGACACGGCGAACCCGCCGACCTGCACCCAGTGCAGGGCCGACCCGGCGTTCCTCGCCAAGAACTCGGGGTTCATCACGGTGCTCGACCGCAACCACCCGGCGCAGTACGGCGCCACCCTCGGCTACGGCATCCCCGAGGGAGCCAACACGGCCGGTGCGAAGGAGTTCGTCAAGTTCATGCTGGAGGACGGCTACTCGGACACGCTCGCCTCGGCGACCGAGGGCCGGATCCCGCTGCGCAACGGGACCAAGGCCGACCCGAACGCCTACCTCGACGCGTGGGGCAAGCTCGGCATCGGACCGGAGGCCAAGCAGTCCGTCGCGGACCTGTACGGCCCGCAGATGGTCACCCAGATCCGCGAGGGCATGAGCTCGGTGAGCCTGTGGGGCATGGGCACGAAGGACTCCCCGCTGGCGGGCGCGGTCACCGCGCAGGGCGTGCTCGCGCAGTTCCTCGAGCGTCTGTACGCCGGGGAATCGCCCGCACAGGTCACGAAGGGAATGGCGGAGCAGGTCAAGAAGGTCCAGGCCGAGCTGTGAGCACGCCGACAGCGCGGTCCTCCCGCTGGGGGCGGCTCAGCCGCTCCCAGCGGGAGAACCTCAACGGCCAACTGCTCACCGGCCCGACGCTGCTGCTGCTCGCCCTGGTCGTCCTGCTCCCGTTCCTGCTGGTCGTCGTCTTCGCGTTCTCCGACACGAGGCTCATCGACATCCCCCGGTTGTCGCCGTCCACCGTCGAGTGGACCTTCGACAACATCGCCGACGCCTGGCGGTCGGACGCCTTCTGGGGGGCGCTGCGCACGACCGTCGCGTACGCCACCCTGACCACGCTCGGGTCCATCGGCGTCGGGATGGCCCTCGCCCTCGCCCTGCGCCGCCCCTTCCGCGGCCAGGGGCTGGTCCGCGCGCTGCTGCTGATCCCGTACGTGCTGCCGGTCATCGCGGCGGCGATGATCTGGCGCACGATGCTCAACCCGCAGTACGGCATCATCAACGCGTTCGGTCAGGAGTACCTCGGCTGGCAGAGCCCCGTCGGCTTCCTCAGCACCACCTCGACCGACGTGGCGGGCCTGCCGGTACCGGTGTCGCTGCTCGTCGTCGTCTGCTTCGAGATCTGGAAGTCGTTCCCCCTCGCCTTCCTCTTCGTCACGGCGCGCTTGCAGAACGTGCCGGGCGGGATCGAGGAGGCCGCCGCGCTGGACGGGGCCTCCCGGTGGCAGAACCTGCGCTACGTCATCCTTCCCCAGCTACGGGGGGTGATCCTGCTGCTGCTGCTCATCCGGTTCATCTGGTCGTTCCAGAACTTCAACGACGTCTACCTGCTGACCGAGGGCGCCGGCGGCACCCAGGTCATGGCGATCAAGGTCTACACCGAACTGGTCACCCGCTCCGACATCGGCAGCGCCGCGGCCTACGGGCTGCTCATGTCGCTGATCCTCTGCGTGCTGCTGGCCGGCTACGTCCTGGTCTCCCGACGGAAGGAGTCGCTGTGAGTGCGGCGATGCGGCCATCGCGCCCGGTCAACGTCCTGCGGTGGACGCTCGTCACCGTCGCGCTGGTCTGCGCCGTGGGGCCCGTGCTCTACGGGGTGCTGCTCTCGGTGCGCCCGTACTCCGCGGTGCTGCTGGAGCCTCTCGACATCGTCCCCGGGCTCGGCGAGATCGACCTGTCCAGCTACGTGACGGCGATGAGGGACGAGTCGGCGGGTGGCTTCGGGCTCGGCCGGTTCGTGCTCAACTCCCTGCTGGTCGCCCTCGCCACCGTCGCGGTGTCGATCGTCGCCTGCATCTTCGGGGCGTACGCCGTGGCCCGCCTGCGCTACCGGGGCCGCGGCTTCACGAGCGCGATCATCCTCGCCGTGTACCTGTTCCCGGGCATCGTGCTCGCGGTGCCGAAGTTCGTCATCCTGAGCCGGTTCGGGCTCTCCAGGTCGCTCGTCGGGCTGCTCGTCGTCTACGTCGCCGCGACCGTTCCCGTCGCGCTCTACATGATGCGCAACTACTTCCTCGCCCTGCCGGAGAGCGTCGAGGAGGCCGCGCTGCTCGACGGCTGCTCGCTGCCGATGATGCTGCGCAAGGTCGTGCTGCCGATCGCGCTGCCGGGGGTCGTGGCGACCGCCATCTACGTCTTCATGATCGCCTGGAACGAGTACTTCTACGCGCTGCTCTTCCTGGTGCAGGACCGGTCCCGCTGGACGGCCCCGCTCGGCCTCGCCCAGCTCACCGACTTCCAGGTGCCGGTGACAGTGCTGCTGGCCGGCTCCATCGCGGTGACCGTGCCGGTCATCGTCATCTTCTTCCTCGCCCAGCGCTACATCGTCTCCGGCCTCACCTCCGGGGCGGACAAGTGAACACCGAAAGGATGATCGACGTGACAGACCCCGTGTCACCGGGATCGGATCCGGTGCGACTGCTCGTGCTCGGCGCGGGCGGGCGCGGCGCGCACGCGTACGCGCGGTGGTGCCTGGAGCACCCCGAGGCGGCCCGGGTCGTCGCGGTCGCCGAGCCCGACGCGGAGCGCCGCGACGGCGTGGGTGATGCCCACGCCATCCCGGCGGGCCGGCGGTTCACGGGCTGGCGGCAGGCGCTGTCGACCCGGGGGCCGTGGGACGCGGTCATCGTCGCGACGCCGGACCGCGACCACGTCGACCCCACCCTGCGCGCCCTCGAACTGGGCCACCACGTCCTGCTCGAGAAGCCCATCGCGCCGACCGCCGAGGACCTGGACCGGCTGACCGCCGCCGCCCGCGTCAGCGCCGGCACTGTCACCGTGGCCCACGTGCTGCGCTACACCCCGTTCTTCCAGACCCTGCGCCGGCTGCTCGACGAGGGCCGCATCGGTGACCTGCAGGGCATCTCGCACATCGAGAACATCGCGTACTGGCACTTCGCGCACAGCTACGTCCGGGGCAACTGGCACCGCGCCGACCAGTCGAACCCGATGCTGCTGGCGAAGGCGTGCCACGACCTCGACATCCTCCGGTGGCTGGTCGGGGCGCCGTGCACGACCGTCGCCTCGTTCGGCGAGCGCCGCCACTTCCGCCTCGAACACGCGCCGAAGGGGTCCACCGAGCGCTGCGTCGACGGCTGCGCCGTCGCCGCCACCTGCCCGTACAACGCCGAACGCCTCTACGTCGACCAGCTCGCCGACGTCGACGGGCCGCCCGTCACGGTCGTCACCAACGACACGAGCGTGGCCGGCCGCCGGCGGGCCCTGCGGCTGACCGACTACGGCCGGTGCGTCTACCGGATGGACAACGACGTCGTCGACCACCAGACAGCGGCGCTGCGCTTCGGCAACGGCGTCACGGCCTCGCTGGTGGTCTCGGCGTTCACCGCGTGGAACACCCGGACGCTCACGCTGATGGGCAGCCACGGGCAGATCACGGCGGACATGCGTTCCGGGCGGATCAGCCTGGCGACCTTCGTCGACACGCCGCCCAACGTGGAGGGGCGTCCGGCCGACGAGACGTTCCAGGTCGGCACCGGCAGCCAGGGAGTGGTCGACGAGGTCATCGAGGCGTTCTCCGGGCACGGTGGCGGGGACGCCGGGCTGATGCTCGACTTCACCGGGCGGGTGCGGCGCTGGCTGTCCGGCGAGGACGTCGAGGCGGCGCCGAGTTCGTTGGAGGAGAGCGTGGAGAGCCACTTCGTCGCCTTCGCGGCCGAGCGGTCGCGGCTGAACCACACCGTCGAGGAGCTGTGACAGGTGGACGAGGTCCTCGCCCTCGTGGCGCGCGTCGCGGCAACGGCCGACGACGTACGGGTGGAGCGGGTTCCGGCCGGCGATGACGCCGCCGTCGCCGGATACGAGTGCCGCGACGGCGTCCTGACGCTGCGCGGTTCGGATCCCGTCGCCGCGGCGTCCGCCTTCGGGCAGTACCTGAAGGCGTACGCCGGCCGGCAGGTGACCTGGGAGCAGCCCCGGCTGCGACCGCGGCCGGAACGTTGGCCGGACGCACCCCCGACCCGGCTGACCAGCCCGTTCCAGGTCCGCTACTACCTCAACGCCGTCACCTACGGCTACTCGGCGGCGTTCTGGGACTGGGACCGCTGGCAGCAGGAGATCGACTGGATGGCGCTGCACGGCGTCACCCACCCGCTCATGCAGGTCGGCCACGAGGCGGTGCTGGCGGAGACGTTCCGGCGGGCCGGGCTCGACGCGGCCCGGATCGGCGAGTGGATCGGCAGCGCGGCGCACTTCCCGTGGACGTGGATGGGCAACACCAACTCGTTCGGCGGACCGCTGCCGGCGAGCTGGACCGACCGCCACGTCGAGCTGGCACGCCGGATCCTGGAGCGGCAACGGGCGCTCGGCATGACGCCGGTCCTGCCGATGTTCGCCGGCCACGTGCCTGCGGAGCTGGCCGATTCGTCGGCCGGTGAGATCGAGTGGCAGGGCTGGCGCACCCCGATCCTGAACCCTGACGGCGAGCGGTTCGCGGCGCTGACCGCCGGGTTCCTGAGCATCCAGCGGGAGCTGTTCGGCACCGACCACCACTACGCCGTCGACCCGTTCATCGAGTCGGTGCCGCCGTCCGGCGAGCCCGGCTACCTGGCGTCGGTGGGTCGGGCGGTCTACCGGGCGATGGCGGCCGGCGACCCGGAGGCGACCTGGGTTCTGCAGGGCTGGCCGTTCCACTACCAGCGCGACTTCTGGCGGCCGGAGCGGGTGCGCGCGATCCTCTCCGAGGTTCCCGACGAGCGGCTGCTCCTGCTCGACCTGTGGGGCGAGCACGCACCGATGTGGCGCCGCGACGGCATGTTCGGGCGGCGTTGGGTGTGGTGCGCCATCCACAACTTCGGCGGTCGGTTCGCGCTCTTCGGTGATCTGGGCGGGCTGCGCCGCGACGTCGACGAACTGCGGCGTACGCGGCCGGCCCGGCTCGCCGGCATCGGGCTCGCGCCGGAGGCGATCGAGAACAACACCGTCTTCTACGAGCTGGCCACCGACCTGACCTGGGACGCTCCGCGGCTGGCCGACTGGCTGCGCGCGTTCGCGCGGCAGCGCTACGCGTCCGGGCACGACGACTTCGCCGAGGCCTGGCGGATCCTGGCCGAGACGCTGTACGGGCCGGGCCGTACCCGGTCCATCCCGTCTCCGGTCATCGCCCGGCCGTGGTCGGCCGAGGCGCCGTTCGCCGCCCAGCGCCTGGCCGGCGAGTTCGTCGCGCGCGACGAGCCGCCGCAGCGGCAGTCGGCGAACATCGACGCCGAGAACGACCCGCTGGTGCTCGGCGCCCTGCCGGGGATCGCCACGGCCGCGCGGCTGCTGCTGCGCCGCGCGCCGCAGGCGGGGGTCGTCGACCAGGTGGCGCGGGACATCGTCGACCTGGTCGGCCACGTGCTGGCGCAGGGCACCCGGATCCACATCCGCGGCATGCTGGCGGCCTTCGCCGAGCGGGACGCCGCCGGGGTCCTGGCGCACTTCGCCCGGTTCCGGACGGACCTGCTCGACCTCGACGAACTCGCGGGCACGCGCGCCGAGTCGCGCGTCGGCCGGTGGATCGACGACGCCCGCGCGTGGGGCGCCTCGCCCGCCGAGGCCGACGTCATGGAGCGCGACGCCCGCAGCCTCGTCTCCGTCTGGGGGCACCAGACCAGCGGGCTGCACGACTACTCCGGGCGGCACTGGGCCGGGCTCGTGCGGGACTACTACCTGCCCCGGTGGGAGCTGTGGGCGACCTGGCTGGCGCGGGCCGCGGCGGCGGGTGACGAGCCGGACGTCGACGTTCTCCGGGCCGGCGTCGTCGCGCACGAGGAGTCGTGGCGGGCGGCGATCGGGGGTTGTCCCGCCGCGCCCGAGGGGGACACCCTCGACGTGGCGGCCCGGATCCTCGACCGGCTCGCGGATCCGCCGGCGGTGGCCGGGCCCGGCTGACGGCCGTGGGGTGTGGGCCGTGGGGTGTGGGCCGTGGACGTCCGGGGCTGGCGGCACGTGCTGCCGCTGCCCCGGGCGCCCGCAGCGCTCGCGCCCCGCGTCGGCGGGCACCGGCCGCGCCGCGCCGCCGGTCGGACGCGTACGGCCCCCGGGTCGTGGTTGTCCGATCCGGTGGTCGGCGGGCGGGCCCCCGCCGACCACCGGACCGGGGTCAGTGGGCCGGCCGAGGGGTGAGGAAGAAGGCCAGGACCGCGGCGACGACGGCGATGACGGCGCCGGTGGTGAAGCCGCGGGAGAAGCCGGCGGCGCTGGTGCCCGCGATGCTGGCCGCGGCCATGCTCGACACGAGGGCGGCGCCCAGCGAGGCGCCGAACTCGTGGAAGGTGCTGACGATGCCGGAGGCGAGGCCGGCCTCGTGCGGCGCGACCTGGCCGAGCGCGGTGGCGGACGCCACCACGAAGAGGACGCCCGTGCCGGCGGCGGCGACGCTCACCCCGATCACGAGGGGCACGGTCCCGTCGACGAGAGCGGGGACCGCCATGCCCGCCGCCGCGACGAGCAGCCCGAGGACGCCGAGGGTGCGTGCCCCGAGGCGGCCGATGATGCGGCCACCGGCGTTCGCGCCGAGCATGGTCGCGATCGCGACGGGCAGGAAGAGCAGCCCGGTGCGCAGGGCGCCGTAGCCCTGGTAGTTCTGGAGGTAGAACGTGCCCAGGAAGAAGACGGTGATCATCAGCGCGGTCGCGACGAGGATCAGCAGCGCCCCGGTCGCCACCGGTCGGCGGAGCAGGAGCCGCACGTCCATCAGCGGGCTCGTGGCGAGGCGCTGGCGGACGACGAACGCGGCGTAGAGGAGGACGGCGACGGCCAACAGCACCAGGATGGTCGGGCTGCCCCAGCCGAGGTCACCGGCCCGGATCAGCGCGTAGATCAGGGCCGCGGTCGCCGCCGTCACCAGCACCGCGCCGGGCACGTCGAGGCGGGCCGTCGCGCCGTTGGCCACCCGGGGCGGGAGCTGCATCCGCAGCGCCAGCAGCAGGATGATCCCGACCGGCACGTTGACGAAGAACACCCAGGGCCAGCCCGGCCCGGCGGTGAGCAGGCCGCCGAGGAGGACGCCGAGGGCGGCGCCGCCGCCACCGAGCGCCGACCAGATCCCGAGCGCCTTGTTGCGCTCGTCGCCGTCGAAGATGGTGACGACGAGGGAGAGGGCGGCGGGGGAGAGGATCGCCGCCGCGACGCCCTGGCCGACGCGACCGCCGAGGAGCATGGGGCCGCTGGTCGCCAGCCCCGCCGTGAGGGACGCGACGCTGAACAGCAGGAGCCCCGCGAGGACGAGGCGGCGGGCGCCGAACAGGTCCGCGGCGCGGCCACCGAGCAGCAGCAGGCCACCGAAGGCGAGGGTGTAGCCACTCACCACCCAGGTCAGGGCCTCCCGGCCCATGCCCAGGTCCGAGCCCATGTGCGGCAGTGCGATGGCGACGACGGTGACGTCCAGGATGAGCATGAGCTGGGCGATGCCGACGAGGCCCAGGATCCGCCAGCGCTGTGGGTGTGGGCCCTCGGGCACCGGGGTTTCGGTTGCGGTCACAGGTTCGGCCATGATTGCCAGGCTCCTCCGCTAAGTTGAACGGTAGTGTTCAAGTTACGCGGACACGTTAACTCATGCACCACTGTTCGAGTTAGGGGAAGTTCCATGACTCGCCCATCGGTCAAGCCGGCCCGCCGGGCCGACGCCCAGCACAACGTGGAGAGGATCCTGGCGGCGGCGGTGACGTCCCTGGGCCGCGACCCCGACGCGAGCGTGAGCGAGATCGCCCGGGCGGCGGGGGTGGGCCGGGTGACCCTCTACGGGCACTTCCCCTCACGCGACGTGCTGGTCGAGGCCGCGCTGACCCGGGTGCTGGCCGAGGGGGAGGAACTGCTGGCGGGCCTCGACCTGACCGGCGATCCGCGCGACGCGCTGCGCGTGCTGATCCGGTCGAGCTGGCTGCTGCTCGCCCAGTCGAGCGCCCTGCTGGAGGCGGCGCGGGCGTCCCTGCCGCCCGGGCGGGTGCACGAGCTGCACGCCGGGCCCGCACGCCGCGTCGACCAGCTGATCCGCCGCGGTCAGGCCGAGGGGGCGTTCCGGGCCGACCTCCCGGCGAGCTGGCTGACCAGCGTCCTGCACCACCTCATGAAGGGCGCCGCCGTCGACGTGGCGAGCGGGCAACTGGGCCAGGCCGACGCCCCCCGCCTCATCTGCGAGACGGTTCTCGCCGCCTACCGCGTCGACGGTTAGCTGGCACCCGGGCCGGCGGCGGGCGTCGTCGCCGCGGCCCCACCCGGACCCCACCGGATTGCGAGGACGGGGCTCGATACTGCGGAGATGCGTGGAAGGAGTGCACGATGTCCGTAGCCGAGTCCGTAACGGTACTGCTCGCGGCACCGCGCGCGTTCTGCGCCGGTGTCGAACGCGCGATCGAGATCGTGGAGCGGGCCATCGCCAGCCGGGGCAGCCCGGTGTACGTCCGGAAACAGATCGTCCACAACGCGCACGTCGTCGCCGACCTGGAGTCGCGGGGCGCCGTGTTCGTCGAGGAACTCGACGAGGTGCCCGCGGGCGCGACAGTGGTGTTCTCGGCGCACGGGGTTTCGCCAACCGTGCGCGCCGAGGCCGCCCGGCTCGGCCTGGAGGTCTTCGACGCGACCTGCCCGCTGGTCGCGAAGGTGCACACGGAGGCGCGCCGGTACGCCGACCGTGGGGACACCGTGCTCCTCGTGGGGCACGCGGGACACGAGGAGACCGAGGGCACCCTGGGCGAGGCCCCGGACCGGACGCTCCTCGTGCAGTCGATCGAGGACGCGCGCACGGTAGAGGTCGCCGACCCGGACCGGGTGTCGTACCTGACCCAGACCACGCTCGCCGTGGACGAGACCGCCGAGGTGCTCGACGTGCTGCGGGAAAGGTTCCCCGCGCTGCGTGGGCCGTCCTCGGCCGACATCTGCTATGCCTCGACCAACCGGCAGGCGGCGTTGCGTGCCGTCGCCGGGGAGTCCGACCTGGTGCTCGTGGTCGGCTCGACGAACTCGGCGAACACGCAACGGCTGGTCGAGCTGGCCCGCCGCGCGGGGCGGCCGGCCCACCTCATCGAGGACGCGGCGGGAATCCGGCCGGAGTGGCTGACAGGTGTCGCCACGGTCGGCGTCACCGCCGGCGCGTCCGCCCCACCGCACCTGGTCTCGGGGGTCCTCGACGCGTTGCGGGCCCACGGGCCGGTGACCGTCGTGGAACGTGTGGTGGCCCGCGAGACCATCGAGTTCACCATGCCGGGCGCTGTGCGCTCCCTGTGACCCGCCCCGCCGCCACCCGCCGCCGTGACACGGGCGGCGGGGGCGTCGGGGTCACGCGGAGGCCTGGTACGTCGACTGCATCTTGTGTGAGAACCACTCGCCCACGGTCACCCGGTGGAGCCCGGTTCCGGCGCCCGCCCGCGCCAGCGGACGCATGGGTTCGATGGTGGCGTCGTGGTTGGGCAGGTAGAAGAACGGAATGGAGACCCGCGAGGGCGCGTCAATCCCCTCGGGGTTGGCCACCCGGTGCACTGTCGACGCCCAGCGGCCACCGGTCCAGAACGCCATCAGGTCGCCGATGTTCACCACGAAGCTGCCGGGCACGGCGGGCACGTCCAGCCAGTCGTCGTCGCGGCGCACCTGGAGCCCGCCCAGGTCGTCCTCCACGTAGAGCACGGTCAGGCTGCCCCAGTCCGTGTGCATCTCGCGCCGCAGCACGTGGCCCTCGGGGGCCGGGTAGTAGTAGTTGGCCAGGATCAGCGACACGTGTGCGTCGAACTTGCCCTCGAAGAAGCCCTCGGGCAGGTCGAGCGCGAGGGCGAACAGCCGCATGATGTCGGCCGACAGCTCGGTCATGGCGGCGACGTACTCGTACCAGACCGCCCTGAAGTCCTCGTCCGGCCAGATGTTCGCCGCCTTCCAGGTGGCCGGGTGCGTGCCGAGCCGGGCGCGTTCCTCGTCGCTGAGGTCGCCCGTCACGTGCGCCGCGAACGCCTCGTACGGCCCGCCCGGGCGGCGCAGCCCCGATACTCCGGAGCCGCGGTTCGCGCTCCTGTCCTTCTCCTCCTCGGGCCGGACGAAGAAGGCCCTGGTGATGGTCAGCATGCGGTCCACCAGGTCCCGGGACACGCCGTGTCCCACGACCGTGAAGAACCCCGAGCCCTCGCAGGCCTTGCCGATCGCGGCCGCGACGGCCGCGCGCCCCGCGGGGGTGGATCGGCCGCCCAGATCGATTGTCGGTACGAAATCCCGGTTTACCACGGGTTCCACAGCTACCCGCCTCTCTCTCGGCGTCGTTGCATTAATCGAACCAATCTCCGGTAATTGGTCGGGAAGTTTCCGTCAAGCCGTCGGACCCACGCGCGGGTAATGATCGCCGCATCTGCCGGTAAGGCCATGTTGAAGATGCAAGACATTTACCGGCACCATTGCCTCGTGCGATACGAGGACGAGCGGTTGTCGCAGCTGGTCGGGACGCTCGCCGAGGCGGGCGCGCTTCCCGGTGAAGCCGTGGGTCGGCTCGTCGCCGACGCGCTGGGAGGCGCTGTGGATCCGGCCGTGCGGGTGCTCGCCGACGCCGCCGAGGGCAGCCCGCCGCTGTTGGCCGCGCTGCTCGACGGGGTCCGCGTCGAGGGCGTCGTCGCCGGGCCCGGGCGGGCGCGTACGCCGCAGCGGGTGCGGCAGCTCGTGCGGACCACGCTGCGCGGCGCGCCGACCGGCTCGTGGCAGCTGCTGCGGGTCGCCGCCGTGCTCGGCCAGTCCTGCCAGCTCGCGGAGCTGGCGGCGATGACCGGGCGGAACACCGCCCAGATGCTGCCGGACCTGGACGCGCTGCTCGATGCCGGCCTGCTGCACTGGGCGGGCGACGACCTCGCCTTCCGGCACCGGCTGGTGTGGTGGGCGGTGCTCGACGCCCTGCCGCCGGCCGTGCGGCAGGCGCTGCGTGGCGACCGCGACCGCCTCCGCCGGCGACCGGCCGGCACCGCCGCACCCCGCGCCGCCGACCCGCCGGCGGAGCCCGTGGCCCCCGCCGACCTGCGGCGAAGGATAGGGCTGCGCTCCACGGCCGTCGCCCGGGAACGCCGTCCCGACGGCGGCGCGTGGGAGTCGTTCAGCGGCGTCGAGCGGGCCATCGCGCGACTGGTCGCCGAGGGCATGACCAACCGGCAGATCGCGACCCGGGTGCGGCTGTCGCCGCACACCGTCAACTACCACCTGCGGGGCCTCTTCCGCCGGCTGGGCATCTCCTCGCGGGCGGAACTCGTGCGCCACGTGCCGGTCTCCGCCGCGGCGTAGGGGCCGCCGCGGCGCCGTCGCGACATCGCGTCTGGCGTCGCCCACTCGTGCTTGATTCGACGGGTAATCGAAACTGCCCGAATGACTACCCTGATGAGTAGCGTCAATGTTAATCGTTGCTCGTTCTGGTAGTCCGGGGAACCGTGTTCAGGCAGTAGTGTTCCCCTTACGAATCGTTGGGTCAGCGGCAGGTAATCCACGGGTACGACCGTGCTCACACCCGAGGGAAAAGATGAATGTAAGTACGCAACCGCGTGTCCACGAACTTATCGCCGTCCGCGCGGCAGAGCAGCCCGACCGGATCGCCCTCGTGCAGGGCGACGCGCGAGTCAGCTACGCGGACCTGGAACGCCGGGCCAACGGCCTGGCCCACCGCCTCGTCGACGAGGGCGCCGGCCCGGACCGCGTGGTCATGGTCCACCTGGAACGCTCGATCGACGCCGTCGTCGGGCTGCTCGCCGTCTGGAAGGCGGGCGCCGCCTACCTGCCCGTCGACCCCGGCCTGCCGGACGGCCGGGTCGAGACGTTCGTGAAGGAGACCGGCTGCGCGAGCGTCGTCACCCACGAGCGCGACCTGGCGCGCTTCGCCCACCTGCCCGTCACGGCGCTCACCGTGACCGGGGCGGCCGGCGGCGCGACCGCACCGGCCGTGGCGGTGAGCGGCGGGGACGCCGCCTACGTGATCTACACGTCGGGCTCCACGGGCACGCCGAAGGGCGTGGTGGTCGAGCACGGCTCCCTGAGCCACCTGTGCGGGGAACTGGCCGGCCGCTACGGCGTCGTCCCCGACGACCGGGTGTTGCAGTTCGGCGCGCTCTCCTTCGACACCTCCATCGAGCAGATCGCTGTCGCGCTGCTCGGCGGCGCGACGCTCGTGCTGCCGGAGCTGGCGTGGGCGCCCAGCGAGTTGCCGGAGCGGCTGCGCCACCACGGCGTCACCGTGATGGACCTGACGCCCGCGTACTGGCGCCGTTTCCTCGCCGAGGCCGGCACGGCGGCCCGCGAACTGCCAGTCCGCCTGGTCATCGTGGGCGGCGAGGCGGTCAACGCGGCGGACTGCCGCACGGCGCTGGAGCTGATGCCCGGGGTCCGGTTGGTCAACGCCTACGGGCTCACGGAGACCACGATCACCACCTGCCTGATGGAGCTGACGCCCGACGTGCTGCCGGCCCGCGGCACCGCCCCCGTCGGCCGGCCGCTGCCCGGCGCCGCCGTGTACGTCCTCGACGAGCGCGGGCGACCGGTCGCCCCCGGCGAGCGCGGTGAGATCCACATCGGTGGTCTCGGCGTGGCGCGCGGCTACGTCACCGAGGACGAGGCGGGCCGCTTCCGCGTGGACCCGTTCGCGTCCGCGCCCGGCGCCCGGATGTACCGGACCGGTGACCTGGGCTCCTGGACGGCGGAGGGCCACCTGGAGGTGATCGGGCGCGCCGACCGGCAGGTCAAGATCCGCGGCTTCCGGGTGGAACCGGGCGAGATCGAGGCGACGCTGGCCACGCACGAGCACGTCGACACGGTCGCCGTCACCACGTACGTGCACGACGGCCAGCGGCGACTGGCCGCGTACCACACCGGCGCGCGGCCCCCGGGCGCGGCGGAGCTGCGCGAGTTCGCCGGCCGGCACCTGCCCGACTACATGGTGCCGACGGCGTTCGTCGCCCTCGACGAACTGCCGCTGAAGGTCAACGGCAAGGTCGACCTGGCCGCGCTGCCCGCCCCCCGGGCCGCGACCCTCGCGCCGGCTGTCGCGGACGACGCCCCCGTCGACCTGGTGGAACGGGGCGTGACCCGGCTGTGGGGGCAGGTGCTCGGCGTGCCCCGGGTGCTGCCGGACGACAACTTCTTCGCGCAGGGCGGCAACTCGATCCTCGCCGCCGAGCTGCTCGCGAAGATCCGCGGCTCCTTCGGCGTGCTGATCACCCAGGTGCGTCCGCTCATCCGGCTGCTGCTGGAGGACGCCACCCCGCGTGGGCTGGCGCGGGCGGTGCGCGCGGCCCGGGCCGGCACGCTCGCCGGCGACGACACCCGCAGGCGGGTGGACTTCGCCGCCGAGACGGAGCTGGACGTGCCGATCCGGCGCGAGGTGCCCGACGAGCCGTGCTGGCCGGAGCCCCGCCACGTGTTCCTCACCGGCGCCACCGGCTTCCTCGGTGTCTACCTGCTGCGGGAGCTGCTGGACACCACGGATGCCGTGGTGCACTGCCTCGTGCGCGCCGACTCCCCGGCGCAGGGCATGGCCCGCGTCCAGGCCAACGCGCGGCACTACTTCGGCGCGGACCTCGCCGGGTACGCGGCGGCCGGCCGGATCGTCGCCGTCCCCGGCGACCTCGCGGCGCCCGGGCTCGGCCTGCCCGAGGCGACCTTCGACGCGCTGGCGCGCACGGTCGACGTCATCCACCACCCCGGCGGGGCCGTCAACTTCATCTACCCGTACGCGCACATGCGCCCGGCCAACGTCGACGGCACCCGCGAGATCATCCGGATGGCCGCCCGGCACCGCAACGTCCCGGTGCACTACACGTCGACCATGGCGGTCGTCGCGGGCTTCGGCACCGCCGGCGTCCGGCATGTCGACGAGGACACCCCGCTGGCGTACGCCGACCATCTCTCCGTCGGGTACGTGGAGAGCAAGTGGGTCGCCGAGGCGCTGCTGCACACCGCGGCGCAGCGGGGGCTGCCGGTGGCGATCTACCGCGCCGCCGACATCTCCGGCGACGGGGTCGCCGGCGCGTGGAACACCGCCACCGAGATGTGCGCGATGAAGAAGTTCGTGGTGGACACGGGCACCGCCCCCGTGGCGGAACTGCCGCTGGACTACACGCCTGTCGACGTGTTCGCCGCCGCCGTCGCACACATCGCCCGGACCACCCTCCCGGCCGGCGAGGTCTACCACCTCACCAACCCCGGGAAGGTCAACATCTCGCTGCTGGTGCAGCGGCTGCGGGCACACGGGCACGACATCCGCGAGGTGCCCTGGGCGCAGTGGCTCGACGAGATGGTGCGGGTCGCGGTCGAACAGCCCGACCATCCGATGACGCCCTTCGCGCCGCTGTTCATCGACCGCTGCGCGACGGGCGAGATGAGCGTCGCGGAGATGTACCTGGAGACGACGTTTCCGGCCTTCTCCCGCACCAACGTGCACCACGCCCTGCGCGGCAGCGGCATCGAGATCCCGGCGGTGGACGCGGCGATGCTCGACCGCTACCTCGGCTATCTGACCCGCACCGGCTTCCTGCGGGCCGCGTGATGGGCTGGGACGCGCTCGACCTCATCGCCGCACCCACCGAGGGCCCCGTCGCGTTCGGCGACGACCTCTGCGCGGCGACGCTGCTCGACGCCTACCGGCACGGGCTGTTCCCGTTCCCGGCCGACACCGAGGAACGGAAGATCGTCAGCGAGTTCACCTACGAGGCGGACGTCGCCGCCGGGCGGATCGCGGTGCTCGCCGGCAGCGTCGACCCGTACGCCGTGGCCTGGTGCTCACCCGACCCGCGTCCGGTGATCCACGTCGACCGGGCCCGTATCCAGCGCAGCCTGCGCCGGCAGCTCCGCAACAAGGTCGAGTGGACGACGACCCTCGACGCGTGCTTCGACCGGGTGGTCCAGCACTGCCGGGTGGGCCGCGAGCCACGGTGGCTGACCGACCCGCTCGTGTCGACCCTGCGCGTGCTGCACGCGGCGGGGCACGCGCACAGCGTCGAGGTGTGGGAGGGCGACGAACTGGTCGGCGGCACGTTCGGCATCCGCGTCGGCGGCATGTTCAGCGCCGACTCCCAGTTCGCCCTGCGCAGCGGCGCGGCGAAGGTCGCGGTGGCGTGCCTGGTGCGGCGCGTCGCGGACAGCGGCGGCGTCGCGGTCGACGTCCAGCACGACGGCGACCACGCGAAGCTCATCGGCGCGGTGCCGGTGCCCCGCTCGGAGTACCTGGCGCTGCTGCGCAAGCACGCCGACGACGACTGCGCCATGCCCGCGGACCCGCTGCCCGCGCGCAGCCTGGCCGCCTGACCGACGGAGGTGACCCCCATGCGCGTGTCGACGCTCGCGGAGCGACCGGACCTGCTCGACGGGATGCTCCACATGGAGGCGTCCTGGCCGGACTACATCCCGCCCGAGCCGATGGTGATCGGCTGGGCCCTCGATCGGTACCCGGAGCACCAGCTCGTCGTCGTCGACGCCGACGACACGGTGATCGCCCGCGCGGCCAGCGTGCCCTTCGCGTGGGACGGCGACACGGCGAGCCTGCCCGACACCGGTTGGGACGCGGTGCTGGGGTTGAGCATGCTCGACACCGCCGCCGGCCGCGAGCTCACCGCGCTGTGCGCGCTGGAGATAGCCGTGTTGCCGGGCATGCAGTCCAAGAACATGTCGGGGCGCGTCCTGGCGGCGGTCAAGGACAACGCCCGCCGGCACGGCTACCGCGACGTCGTCGGGCCGGTCCGGCCCAGCGGCAAGCACGCCGAGCCGCACGAGCCGATGACCGGGTACGCCGCCCGGACCCGCGACGACGGGCTGCCGACCGACCCGTGGCTGCGCGTCCACGTCCGGGCGGGCGGTCAGGTCCTCGACGTCTGCCCGGCCTCCATGACTATCTCCGGGAGCCTCGCGCAGTGGCGCGCCTGGACCGGGCTGCCCTTCGACACCAGCGGACCGGTCGTCGTGCCGGGCGCCCTGATCCCGGTCGAGGTGAACGTCGACCACGACCACGCCGTCTACGTCGAACCCAACGTGTGGGTGCGACACCCCCTCGTGGAAAGGCATGACAGATGACCAGCACCGTCCCGGCCACCTCGGCCCCGAAGATCCGCAACCGTGCCGCGCTGATCGAGATCATCGGCGGCTACATGGCCTCACAGTCGGTCGCGCTCGCCGCCGAGCTGAAGCTCGCCGACCACATCCACGACGGCCGCACCACCAGCGCGCGGCTCGCCGAGGCGACGGGCACGCACGCGCCGTCGCTGCACCGGCTGCTGCGGACCCTCGTGGCCGTCGGCGTGCTGGCCGAGCCCACGCCGGGCGAGTTCCGGCTGACCGAGGTGGGGGAGCAGCTACGCACGGACTCGCCCGACTCGCTGTGGGCGTTCACCCGGTTCTTCACCAACCCCACGCTGTTCTCGTCCTGGCAGCAGGTGCGGCACTCCGTCGAGACCGGTGAGTGCGCCTTCGACCACGTGCACGGCAGGAACGCCTACGTGCACCTCGCCGAGCACCCCGAGCTGTCGGCGCTGTTCAACGTGGCGATGGGGCAGGAGTCGCGGGCCTCGGCCCAGCTCGTCGCCGACGGGTACGACTTCTCGGGCGTGCGTACCGTCGTGGACGTCGGCGGCGGCGACGGGACGCTGCTCGCCGCGATCCTCGGCACCCACGGACATCTGACCGGGGTGTGCTTCGACAGCGCCGCGGGCGTCGCCGAGGCCGCCGGCGTGCTCGCCACCGCCGGGGTGGCCGACCGCTGCGAGATCGTCGCGGGTGACTTCTTCTCGTCCGTGCCGGGCGGCGGCGACCTGTACGTGATCAAGAGCGTCTTCCAGGACTGGAACGACGAGAACGCCCGCAAGCTGCTGAGCACGGTGCGCGCGCACATGCCCGCCGACGCGACCCTGCTGATCGTCGGATCGGTGCTGCCGGACACCGCGAACACCGACAACCCGGTGATGTTCTACACCGACATCAACATGTTGGTGACCGCCGGCGGACGGGAGCGGACCGAGAGCGAGTTCCGGGCCCTGCTCACCCGGACCGGCTTCACCGTCGAGTGGTGCGGGCACGGCGCCGCCGGCCCGCTGTCCCTGATCAGGGCCGTGCCGGCGAGCTGACCCGCCTCGCGGTCGTGCCGCGTCCGCCCTGGCGGGGCGGACGCGGCACGACCGTGTCCCCCGATCCACCGCATCCGGGAGGCAACCATGTCCAGACCGAGTTTCGGCGGCGAACTCCTGCGCGGCAGGCTGCGGGTCGACCTGCTCGACCCGCTGCCCGAGGCCGGAGCCGGAGCCGACGCCGAGGCGTTCCTCGCGCGGCTGCGCGCGTTCTGCACCGACAAGGTGGACGGCCGGCTCATCGAGCGCGAGGACCGGATCCCCGACGAGGTGGTCGACGGCCTGCGCGACCTCGGCGCGTTCGCCATCAAGCTCCCCCGGGAGTACGGCGGGCTCGGCCTGCCGGGGGTCTGCTACCACCGCGCGCTGATGATCGTCAGCAGCGCGCACTCCTCGCTCGGGGAGCTGCTCGCCGCACACCAGGCGATCGGCCTCATCCAGCCGCTGCGGCTGTTCGGCACCGACGCGCAGCGGCGCGAGCTGCTGCCGAGGTGCGTACGCGAGATCTCCGCCTTCGCCCTCACCGAGCCGGACATCGGCAACGACCCCTTCCGGATGCGGACCACCGCCACCCCCACGGACGACGGCGGCTACCGCCTCGACGGGGTGAAGCTGTGGACGACCAACGGCACCATCGCCCACCTGATCGTGGTGATGGCCCTGGTGCCGCCGTCGGAGAGCGGCCCGGGCGGCATGTCCGCGTTCGTGGTCGAGGCCGACGCGCCGGGGGTCACGGTCGAGCACCGCAGCTCCTTCCTGGGCCTGCGCGGCCTGGAGAACGGGGTCGTCCGGCTGCACGACGTCCGGGTGCCCGCGAGCCGGCGGATCGGCCCGGAGGGGCAGGGGCTCCAGGTGGCGCTCGCAGCCCAGGACACCGGCCGGCTGTCGATGCCCGCCGTTTGCGCCGCCGCCGCCAAGTGGAGCCTGAAGATCGCGCGCGAGTGGTCGGGCGTACGCGTGCAGTGGGACCGGCCGATCGGTGAGCACGAGGCGGTGGCGGGCAAGATCGCCTACATCGCGGCGACCGCCTTCGCCCTGGAGGCCATGGTCGAGGTGTCCGGCCGGCACGCCGACACCGGCCTGCTGGACACGCACACGGAGGCCGAGCTGGCGAAGCTGTTCGCCTCGGAGCAGGCGTGGCGCATCGCCGACGAGCTCATGCAGATCCGGGGCGGTCGCGGATACGAGACGGCGGAGTCGGCCGCGGCCCGTGGTGAGCGCGGCGTCCCCGTCGAGCAGCTCTTCCGGGACCTGCGTATCGGCCGGATCTTCGACGGCTCCAGCGAGGCGCTGCGGGTGTTCGTCGCCACCGACGCGCTGGCCGACGAGCCGGATCCGGCCGACCGGCCCACGCCGGGCACACCGCCGCCCGGCTTCGGTGTGCTGGCCGGGCACCTGTCGTTCGCCGACGCGACGAGCGCCGAGCTGGCCGGGCACCTCGGCGACGGTCGGCGGCGGTGGGGCGAGGCGGTGGCGCAGCGGCAGCTGTTCCTGGGCCGGGTCGTGGACGTCGCCGCCGAGCTGTACGCGATGACCGCCTCCTGCGTCTACGCCCGCGCGCTCGGCGGCACGGCTGTCGAGCTGGCCGACGCGTTCTGCCGCCAGTCGCGCCAGCGCGTGGCCGAGCTGCGCCGCCGGCTGTGGGACAACACCGACGCCGACGACGTCGCGCTCGCCCGGGGCGTGCTGGACGGCAGCTTCACCTGGTTGGAGGAGGGCGTGCTCGACGCGTCCATCGAGGGGCCGTGGATCGCCGAGCCCGCACCGGGGCCGGCGACCGGGCCGAACCTGCACCGCACGATTCGGAGGTGACCGTGGACGAGCACGTGGCAGAGCTGGTGGCACAGGGCCGGCGATCGCTGGAGATGGCGCCCAACCGCTTCCTGGAGCAGCTGGAGCGCGGTGAGGTGCCGACCGACCGGTTGGCCGCACTCGCCGGCGAGCTGCATCACCTGGTGTCCAGCGACCGGAGCAGTTTCGCGTTCCTGGCGGCCCGCTTCCCCGAGCCGCTGTTCCTGGCGATGGCGGCCGCCGAGGAGGAGGCGCTGGGCCTGCTGCCGGCCTTCGCGGCCGCGGTGGGGCTGGGGGAGAAGGAACTGCGGGCGTACGAGCCGCGAGCGCTGGCCCAGGCGTACCCCGCCTTCGTCGTCCGGACCGCCGTCTTCGGGCCGCGCTCGGCGATTCCGCTGGCGTTGCTGGTCAACGTCGAGGAGTCGGGCGGCTTCTACGCCCGGGTGGCCGACGCGCTCCAGGTGCGGTACGGGTTCGCCGACGAGGCGGTCGCGCACTTCCGCTACTTCGCCGAGACGCCGGAGGAGGTGCTGGAGCAGGCGGCCGGGGTGGTGTCGACGGGCCTCGCGGCGGGCGACGACCCGGTGCAGGCCCTGCGCGCGGCGCGGATGGTGCACACCTACGAGGCGGTGTTCTGGGCGACGGTGGCCGGATGACCCCGGGACCGGGGTGGGCCCGCCCCGCTCAGGGCAGGTCCACCTCGATCCGGCGGTCGATCCGGTCCTCGATCCAGGTGCTGGTGTCGACGAGCCACACGCGGTCCACCGAGACCTGGTAGATGCGGTGCTCCGCCGGCGCCAGCAGGGCCGACGCGGGCAGGGTGTACTCCGCCCGGCTCGCCTCGTCCGGCAGCAGGGCGTCGTAGAACGTCGCGTGGTGCGCGTGCACCTCGTCGGCGGTCAGCTCCCGGCAGGTGCCGGTGAACTGGGCGCCGTCGACGTCGGTGAGCCCGCCTGCGGTGACGAAGAGGGCCCCGCTCACCGTGGGTCGGGCCGCCACGTGCCTGCTGTGCCGCGACTGCGTGGCGGAGCCGAACAGCAGGCGCAGCGGGTCGGGCAGCCACGCGTACTGCAGCACCGAGGTCCACGGTCGACGATCGGGGGACACGGTGGACAGGGAGAGGTACTTCGCGTCGGCGAGGACGCGGTGCAGGCGGCCGACGAGGTCCACGGTTCAGCCCACCTCCGCCTGCGACGTGTGGGCGACGTACGTGGTCGCCTGGGACGGCGCGTGGCCGCGCAGCCGGCTGGCCGGGGAGGTGACGTCCTGCGGCTCGTGCGGGATGAGGCGGAACCGCGCGCCGTGCGACTCCAGCAGCCGGACGAGCCGCTCGTACGTGTTCATCGCCCGTACTCGTAGAAGCCCCGGCCGCACTTCTTGCCGAGCATGCCGCCGGCCACCATGCGGGCGAGCAGCGGCGGCGGCGAGTAGTGCGGCTCCCGGAACTCCCGGTACAGCGACTCGCTGATGGCGGCCACGATGTCGAGCCCGATCAGGTCGACGAGGCGCAGCGGGCCCATGGGGTGCGCGCAGCCGAGCGTCATGGCCTTGTCGATGTCGGTCACCGTCGCCATTCCGGACTCCACCATCCGCACGGCGGAGAGCAGGTACGGGATCAGCAGCGCGTTCACCACGAAGCCCGCGCGGTCCTTGGCGCGGACGACCTGCTTGCCGAGCACGTCGGTGACGAACGCGTCGGCCGTCTCGACGGTCCGCGCGGAGGTACGCACCGAGCCGACGACCTCCACGAGCGGGAGCACCGGCGCGGGGTTGAAGAAGTGGATGCCCACCACCTGCTCGGGCCTGGCGGTGACGCCGCCGAGCTTCACGATCGGCAGCGAGGACGTGTTGGAGCCGAGGATCGCGTCCTCGTCCTCGACGACCTTGTCGAGCGTGGCGAACACGTCGAGCTTGATCGACTCCTGCTCCGAGGCGGCCTCGATCACCAGCTGCCGGTCGGCGAAGTCGGTCAGGTCGGCCGTGAAGGACACCCGGGCCAGTGTCGCGTCCCGGTCCGCCTCGCTCAGCTTGCCCCTGCCCACCGCGCGGTCCAGCGACGCGGTGAGCCGCGCCCGGCCCGGCGCGAGGGAGGCCGGCCGCGACACCGCGACGAGCACCTCGAGCCCGGCCCTCGCGCACGTCTCGGCGACCCCGGAGCCCATGACCCCGCACCCGACGACGCCGATCCGGCGAATCCTGTCCATGTTTCTGCCTCCGCATACGCGTTTACGAGGTTTTCTGTCGCGGAATTCGACGAAGCGGGGCGGGCGCGCCCCTGTGGCAAGCGTCGTGGGAAAGACGATAGGCTGGTCCGCTGGCACATCGCAATGATCTGCGCCTTTGTCCAGTCGATTTCATGGCGAATGCGAGCTGGCCGTTACCCGGCAGTTTCCAATCGAAAGTTACCTTTCTTACGATCCCTCATAATCGTAGGAGGTGCACAATGATCGACTTCAGCGCTGCCCCCACCGCCCACATCGACAGTCGTGGCGGCGGGTGCCTGTACGCGCAGATGGACGAGTTCCGCGCGGCGGGACCCGCGGTGGCTGTCGAGCTGCCGGAAGGCATGTCGGCGTGGTCGATCACGCGCGGCGACGTGGTCCGGCGCCTGCTCACCCATCCCGGCATCTCCCGCAACGTCAGGAAGAACGTGCCCAGCTACAGCCCCGGCGTCGTCAAGTGGCTGTCGCCGTGGGTGGACGTGGAGTCCATGTCCACGGCGGAGGGCCGCGAGCACCAGCGTCTGCGGCAGCTCGTGGCGCCGGCGCTGACCCCGAAGCGGATCGACAAGATGCGCCCACACCTGGAGCTCATCGCCCGACGGCTGCTCGACGACCTGGCCACGCGCCCGTCGGACGAGCCGGTCGACCTGCACACCACCTACTCCCAGCAGTTGCCGACGCGGATGATCTGCGACCTGTTCGGGGTGCCGGACGACCTGCGGCCCGAGGTGCTGCGCATCCTGCGGGTGGTGCTGAACACCGACAACGTGCCGGAGGAGGAGTCGGCCGCGGTCTACGTCGACATGAACGTCGCCATGCGTACGCTGATCGACCTCAAGCGCCGCGAGCCGTCCGACGACCTCACGAGCTTCCTGATGGCGGCCCGGGTGGAGGGCGAGGAGCCGCTCGCCGAGCAGGAACTGGTCGACATGCTGCTGCTGCTCATCGGCGGCGGCAGCCAGACGACCGTGTCGCTCATCGACCACACCGTCCGGGAGCTGCTGGCCAACCCGGAGCAACTGGCGACCCTGCTGGCGGAGCCGGCCCGCTGGCCGGAGGCGATCGAGGAGTCGCTGCGCGTGCACTGCCCGGTGGGGTCGCTGCCGATGCGCTGGGCGAAGGAGGACATCGACCTCGGCGAGGGCGTCGTCATCCGGTCCGGCGACGCCATCCTCATCAACTACCTGGCCCACGGCCGCGACCCGGGCGTGCACGACGACCCGGAGACCTTCGACATCGAGCGGGAGAACAAGGACCACCTCGCCTTCGGGGCGGGCCCGCACTTCTGCCCCGGCGCCCGCCTGGCCCGACTGGAGGCGGTGGTGGCGGTGCCGGCGCTCTTCGCGCGCTTCCCGCACCTGACGCTGGCCGTGGCGCCGGAGGACATCCGGCCGCTGCACTCGTTCATCGCCAACGACGTGGCGGCACTGCCGGTGCTGCTGGGCCACCGGTAGGCGGTGACCGCGGCCGACCCGCGACGTGGCGGGTCGGCGACGCGGACGGGGTCAGGCGCGGCAGCTCCCGGTGGTCGACCGACCGCCGGGAGCTGCCACGTCCGCGCCTCATCCGGCGGTCAGACGGTGTCCAGCTCGTTGTCGAGGATGTCGAACAGGTCGTCGGCGGTGACCGCGTCGAGATCCTTCCCGGCCGGCGGCGGGGCGGACCTGTCGCGCCACTTCGTCACGAGGCGTTGCAGGGCCGGGGCGATCTCCGTCTCCGCGGCATCCGTCGTGTCGATCAACTCCAGCGTCGCCTCCAGCCTGGCGATGCCGTCGATGAGGGTCCGCAGCCTCAGTTTCGCCTGGTTGCCGCCGAGTTCCTCGATCAGGTGCGCCACGAGGGCGGTGGGCGTGGGATGGTCGAACGTCAGCGTCGCCGGCAACCGCAGGCCCGTCGCCTGGTTGAGGCGGTTGCGCAGCTCCACCGCCGTCAGCGAGTCGAAGCCCAGGTGCTTGAAGGCCTGCTCCGCCGGGATGGTCTCCACCGAGTCGTGCGCCAGCACCGCCGCCACGTTCGTGCGCACCACGCTGAGCAGCAACTCCCGCTGCTCCGCCTCGGGCAGGCCGGCGAGCCGCTGCGACAGCGCCATCCCCGTACCCGCGCCCGCGGCGGCCCGACGCGGGCGGGCGAAGGAGCGAAGCGGCGGCGGGACCGTCGGGTTCGCGCGCAGGGCGGCCGTGTCGAGCCGGATCGGCACCAGGACGGCCTCGTCCGTACGGCAGGCCGCGTCGAACAGGGCGAGCCCCTCCTGCACGGTGTGCGCCAGCACGCCACCACGGCCGATGCGGGCGAGGTCGGCCTCGCTCAGGTGACCCGTCATCGCGCCGCTCGACGCCCACAACCCCCAGGCGAGCGAGGTGGCCGCCAGGCCCGCCGCCCGGCGACGCGCGGCCAGCGCGTCCAGGAAGGCGTTCGCCGCCGCGTAGTTCGCCTGCCCGGCGGTGCCCAGCACCCCGGTCGCCGATGAGAAGAGCACGAACAGTTCCACGTCGGGGGCCAGCTCGTGCAGGTTCAGCGCCGCGTCGACCTTCGCGCGCAGCACCGGGTCGACGCGTTGCGGGGTGAGCGACTCGACAGTCCCGTCGTCCAGGACGCCCGCCGCGTGCACGACGCCGACCAGCTCGGGCAGCGAGGTCAGCAGCGCCGAGAGCGCGTCGCGGTCGGCGGCGTCGCAGGCGACCACGTCCACCGTGGCGCCCAGCGACCCGAGCCGCGCGGCCAGCTCCGCGGCCCCGGGCGCGGCCGGACCGCTGCGGGACGCCAGTACGAGGTGCCGCGCGCCGTGCGCCACGACCAGGTGACGGGCCAACGCGGCACCCAGCGTGCCCGTGCCGCCCGTGATCAGCACCGTGCCGGCCGGGTCGAACAGGCGGCCGTCGGTGGTGGCCGCGGCCTTGACGAGCCTCGGCACCGTCAGCACACCGTCGCGGACGGCCACCTGCGGCTCGCCGGTCGCTACGGCCGCGCCGACGTACGCCGGATCGTCGGTGTCGACGAGCACGAACCGGTCCGGGTGTTCGGTCTGCGCGGAACGGACCAGACCCCACACGGCCGCACCGGCCGGGTTCGTGCCGTCGGTCGCTCCCCGGGACACGAAGACCAGGGGGGCGCTGTCGCCGGCCAGGCACCGCTGCACCGCGGCGAGCGCGCCGTGCACGGCGCCCCGTACCTCCGCGGCGTCCGCGCCGGTCCCGACCTCGAAAACCGCCCGACCGTCGGCGGGCTCCAGCGGCGTGGGGACCGGGGACCAGTCCAGCCGGTAGAGCGAGTCGCTGCCGGTGGCGGCGTGCAGTTGCGCGGCCGTGACCGGTCGCGCGACCAGCGAGGCGACCGACGCGACCGGCTGGCCCGTGGCGTCGGCGAGGGCCAGGGCGTACGCGTCGGCGTCGGTCGGCGTGATCCGTACCCGCAGCGCGCTCGCCTCGGCCGCCACCACCCGGACGCCGTGCCAGGCGTACGGCACCCGCAGCGGGCCGTCGGCCCCGGGCGCCAGGAACAGCGTGTGGAGGGCGGCGTCCAGCAGCACGGGATGCAGCCCGAACCGGCCCCCGGGGGCGGCGGCGGGCAGCACGATCTCCGCGAAGAGTTCGTCGCCGCGTCGCCAGGCCGCCGCGAGCCCCCGGTACGCCGGCCCGTAGTCGATCCCGAGCTCGGCGATCCGGTCGTAGAGGTCCTCCACCGGCACCGCCGTGGCGTCGGCGGGAGGCCACTGGCTGCCCCAGTCCGCGTCGACGGGTTCGTCCGTGGCGGTGGCGAGCAGCCCGCTCGCGTGGTGTGTCCACGCCACGCTGTCCGGCGCGTCCTCGGGGCGGGAGTGGACCCGCACCGGGCGGCTTCCGGCCTCGTCGGGTTCGTGGACCTCCACCTGCACCCGTACGGCGCCCGTTGGCGCGAGCACCAGCGGCGCGTGCAGGGTCAGCTCCTCGACGAGGTCGAGGTCGACGTGCTCGGCGGCCCGGCGCGCGAGCTCGACGATCGCGGCCCCGGGCAGCAGGACGGTGTCGAGGACGGTGTGGTCGGCGAGCCAGGGCTGGTCCTGGACGGACAACCGCCCGGTGAGCACCGTGCGTTCCGAGCCGGCCAGCCCGAGCACCGCGCCGAGCAGGGGGTGGTCCGCCGGGCCGAGGCCGAGGCCGGCCGCGCTGGCCGGGGCGTCCCTGTCGACCAGCCAGAAGCGCTGGTGTTGGAAGGCGTAGGTGGGCAGGTCGACGGTGGTGGAGCCGGTGCGGAAGGCGGCGGTGTCGACGGAGGTGCCGGTGGCGTGCAGGGTGGCGAGGGCCGTGATGAGGGCGTGGGGTTCCGGGCGGTCGGAACGCTGCGTGGGGATGGCGGTCAGGCCGGCGGCGGCGAGGGTGTTCGTGAGGGTGCTGTCCGGTCCGATCTCCAGGTAGGTGGTGACGCCGCAGTCGCTCAGGGTGGTGATGGCGTCGTGGAACCGGACGGTGTGGCGGAGCTGGCGTGCCCAGTAGTCGGGGGTGGGCCGCAGCGGCTGACCGGTGAGGGTGGAGACGAGGGGAATTGCGGGCGGGTGATGGGTGATCGTCATGGCGATCTGGTGGAACTCGTCGAGGATCGGGTCCATGAGGGGGGAGTGGAAGGCGTGGCTGACGGTGAGCGGCCTGGTCTTGTGACCCCGCTCGGCCAGGCGGGCGGCGGCGGCGTGGGTGGCGCTGTGGTCCCCGGCGAGGACGAGGCTGGTGGGGCTGTTGATGGCGGCGATGGTGACCCGGTCGCCCAGGTGGGCGGTGACGTCGTCCTCGGTTGCCTGGACGGCGATCATGGCGCCGCCGGGCGGCAGTTGCTGCATGAGTCTGGCGCGGGCGGTGATGAGGGTGGCGGCGTCGGCGAGGGTGAGGACGCCGGCGAGGTGGGCGGCGGTGAGTTCGCCGATGGAGTGTCCGGCGAGGTGGTCGGGGGTGACGCCCCACGATTCGAGGAGCCGGTGGAGGGCGACTTCGAACGCGAAGAGGGCGGGCTGGGTGTAGCCGGTCTGGTGCAGTTCCTCGCTGTCGACGACCTCGCGAAGCGGCCGGTCGAGGTGCGGGTCCAACGCGGCGTACGCCGCGTCGAGGGCGCTGGCGAATGCCGGGTGGGTGGCGGCGAGTTCCTTGCCCATGCCGGGGCGTTGGGCGCCCTGTCCGGTGTAGAGGAAGGCGAGGCGGCCGGGTCGGGCGGTGCCGGTGACGAGGTGGGGGTCGGCCTGCCCGGTGGCGGTGTCGGGGTCGGCCTGCCCGGTGGCGAGGGTGGCGAGGTGGTGGAGGAGGTCGTCGGGGTTGGTGGCGGTGATGGCGGCGCGGTGGGGGAAGGCGGTGCGGCCGGTGGCGAGGGTGTGGCTGATGTCGTTGGGGTGCAGGTGGGGGTGTGCGGTGAGGTGTTGGTGCAGGCGGTGTGCCTGGTCGTGCAGGGCGGGTGCGGTGCGGGCGGAGAGCAGCCAGGTGATGACCGGTGGGGGTGTCGCCGGGGTTGTCGGGGTGGCGGCGGGGGGCGCTTCCTCGATGATCACGTGAGCGTTCGTCCCGCTGACGCCGAACGACGACACGCCCGCGCGGCGCGGATGACCGTTGGCCCGCCACTCGGCCGGCTCGGTCAGCAGCGCGACCGAACCCGCCGCCCAGTCGATCTTCGTCGAGGGTTCGCCGACGTGCAGCGTGCGGGGCAGGAGTCCGTGTCGCATGGCTTGGATCATTTTGATGATTCCGCCGACGCCGGCGGCTGCCTGGGTGTGGCCGATGTTGGATTTGAGGGAGCCGAGCCAGAGGGGGCGGTCGCGGTTCTGGCCGTAGGTGGCGAGGATGGCTTGGGCTTCGATGGGGTCGCCGAGGGTGGTGCCGGTGCCGTGTGCTTCGACGGCGTCGATGTCGTGGCTGGAGAGTCCGGCGTTGGTGAGTGCGGCGCGGATGACGCGTTGTTGTGCTGGTCCGTTGGGGGCGGTGAGTCCGTTGGAGGCGCCGTCCTGGTTGACGGCGGAGCCTCGGATGACTGCCAGGACGCGGTGGCCGAGGCGGTGGGCGTCGGAGAGCCGTTCCACGACCAGCACGCCCACGCCCTCCGACCAGCTCGTGCCGTCGGCGTCGTCGGAGAACGCCTTGCACCGGCCGTCGCGGGCGAGACCGCGCTGCTTGGAGAACTCGACGTAGAGCCCGGGCGAGGTCATGACGGTCACGCCGCCGGCCAGCGCGAGCGAGCACTCACCCGAGCGCAGCGCCTGCGCGGCGAGGTGCAGGGCGACCAGCGACGACGAGCACGCCGTGTCGACGGTCATCGCCGGGCCCTCCAGCCCGAGGGCGTACGCCACCCGGCCGGAGGCCACGCTGCTCGCGGTGCCGGTGCCCCAGAATCCCTCGACGCTGTCGGGCGCGGCGGTCGACCGGATGGCGTAGCCGTGCGTCATCAGGCCGGTGAAGACGCCGGTGGCCGAGCCGCGTAGCGAGTCCGGTGGGAGCCCGGCGCTCTCCAGCGCCTCCCAACAGGTCTCCAGGAAGACCCGCTGCTGTGGGTCCATGGCCAGCGCCTCACGCGGGCTGATGCCGAAGAACTCCGCGTCGAACTGCGCCGCGTCGAGCAGGAAACCGCCCTCGTCCACGTAGCTCGTGCCCGGGGTGTCGGGATCGGGGTCGAACAGGGTGTCCAGGCGCCAACCGCGGTCCGTCGGGAAGCCGGTGATGCCGTCGCGACCGGTGACCAGCATGCCCCAGAGTTCCTCCGGCGACCGTACGCCGCCGGGATAGCGGCAGGCCATCCCGACGATGACGATCGGCTCGTCGGTGGCGCGGGCGGCGACCGGGACGGGTACCGACTCCTCCGCGCGGTCGCCCAGCTCGCCCAGCAGGTGCTCGACCAGCTCCTCCGGCGTCGGGTAGTCGAAGGTCAGTGTCGCGGGCAGGCGCAGACCCGTCGCGGTGTTGAGCCGGTTGCGCAGTTCGACGGCGGTCAGCGAGTCGAAGCCGAGATCGCGGAACGGGCTGGCCACGGCGACCGCGTTCGCGTCCGGATGGGCGAGCACGGTCGCGATGTGCGTACGCACGATCTCGAGGAGGTGACGTCGGCGCTCCTCCTTGCCGCGGCCCGCCAGCTCCCGGGTCAACGCGGACCCGGTGGGTCTCGCGGACGGCCGCTTGCGCGGCACCTTGGCCAGGCCGTGCAGGGGCGGGGCGGGGTTGACCGCGGCACGCACCGCGGCCACGTCGACGGCGACGGGCACGAGGTGCGCTTCGGCCGAGCGGCACGCGGCGTCGAACAGCGCGAGCCCCTCCTCGACGCCGTGGGGGAGCAGACCGCCCCGCGTGATCCGGGCGAGATCGGTCTCGCCGAGGTGGCTCGTCATGGCGCTGTCCTGCGCCCACAGGCCCCACGACAGGGCGGTCGCCGCCCGGCCGTCGGCGCGTCGGCGCGCGGCGAGGCCGTCGAGGAACGCGTTCGCCGCCGCGTAGTTCGCCTGCCCCGCGGTGCCGACGACGCTCGCCACGGACGAGAACAGGACGAACAGCTCCACGTCTCCGACCAGCTCGTGGAGGTTGAGCGCCGCGTCGACCTTGGGGCGCAGGACGGTGTCGAGGCGGTCGGGTGTGAGCGACTCCAGGACACCGTCGTCGAGCACCCCCGCCGTGTGGACGACCCCCGCCAGCGGTCGGGACAGGCCGGCGAGCAGGGCCGCCAGCGCCTCGCGGTCGGCAGCGTCGCACGCGACGACGTCGACCTGGGCGCCCAGGGCCGTCAGCTCCCCGGCCAGCGCGGCGGCGCCCGGCGCGGCCCGGCCCCGCCGCGAGGCGAGGACCAGGTACCGCGCGCCATGGCGGGTCACCAGGTGGCGGGCGAGGGCGGCGCCGAGCGTGCCGGTGCCGCCGGTGATCAGCACGGCGCCCGCCGGGTCGAACATCCTGCCGTCCGAGGTCGCGGGCGTGTGGCGGGTGAGCCGGGGCGTCACCAGCGCCCCCTCGCGGACGGCGAGCTGCGGCTCCCCGGTGGCGACGGCGGTGGCGACGGCGCGCTCGGACTCCTCGGTGCCGTCGGTGTCGACGAGCACGAAGCGGTCCGGATGCTCCGTCTGCGCGCTACGGACGAGGCCCCACGCCGCCGCACCCGCGAGGTCCCCGCTGCGGGTGAGCACGGCCAGCTTCGCGGCGCCGGTGAGGGCCTCCTGCAACGCCGCGAGCGTCTGGTGCAGGGACTGCCGGACGGCGTCGGCGCTGTCGCCCGTGGGCACCCGGAAGATCGCGACCTCCGGCGTGCCGGCGACCGTCGGCGCGGGCACCGGCAGCCACTCGGTGGCGTACAGCGCGGCGGCGGTGGTGTTGCCCGCACCGGCCAGTCCGTTCGTCGCGACCGGGCGCACCGCGACCGCGTCCGCCGTCAGGACCGGGTTGCCGTCGTCGTCGGCGGTGCTCAACCGGAGCGTGTGCTCGCCGGCCGGCGTGAGGCGGACCCGTAGCGCCGACGCGCCGCGCCGGTGCAGCCGCACGCGACGCCACGAGAACGGCAGCCACGCCTGGCCCGTGGGGTTCTGCCCGCCGTCGAGGTGCAGCACCATCGGATGCAGGGCGGCGTCGAGCAGCGCCGGGTGTACGCCGTAACGCGCGGCGGCCGGCTCCTCCTCGGTGCGCAGGGTGACGCGGGCGAACAACTCGTCGCCACTGCGCCACACCTCCTGGACGCCCTGGAACGCGGGGCCGTAGCAGAAGCCGCGCGTCAGCAGCCAGTCGTAGAAGTCCCCGACGTCCACGGGTTGCGCACCGGGCGGTGGCCACTCGTGCGCGACAGGCGACGGCGCCGGTGCCGGTTCGCCGGTCAGCACGCCGGACGCGTGGCACGTCCACTGCTCGCCGGGGGCGTGGTCGGCCGGCTGGGAGTACACGCCGAACTCGCGGCGGTCCTGCTCGTCGGGCCGGCCGATCCACACCTGGAGGTTCACCCGCTGCTGCCCTACCAGGGTCAGCGGGGCCTGGAGGGTGATCTCCTCGACGAGGGTGGCGCCGGTGTGCTCGGCGGCCCGGACGGCCAGCTCCAGGAACGCCGTACCGGGAAGCAGGACGGTGTCGAGGACGGCGTGGTCGGCGAGCCACGGCTGGTCCGCCAGGGACAGCCGGCCGGTGAGGACGAGCCGGTCGGTGTCGGTGACGCCGAGCACCGCGCCGAGCAGCGGGTGCCCGGCCGAGATCAGGCCGGCGGTCCCCACGTCGCCGTTGCCCGCCGGACGCAGCCAGTAGCGCTGGTGTTGGAAGGCGTAGGTGGGCAGGTCGACGGTGGCGCCGTCGGCGGCGAGGGCGGCGGTGTCGACGGGGGTGCCGGTGGTGTGCAGGGTGGCGAGGGCGGTGGCGAGGCTCTGGATCTCGGATTGCCTGCGGTGCCCGGTGGCGATGGCGATGCCGTCGGCGTCGGCGACGGCGTTGGTGAGGACGCTGTCGGGGCCGATCTCGAGGTAGGTGGTGACCCCGTCGTGGTTGAGGGCGGTGATGGCGTCGTGGAAGCGGACGGTGTGGCGTAGCTGGTCGACCCAGTACTCGGGGGTGGGGGCCAGGGGTTCGCCGGTGCGGGTGGAGATGACGGGGGTGTGGGGCGGGTGGTGGGTGATGGTCCGGGCGACGGCGTGGAACTCGTCGAGGATCGGGTCCATCAGGTGCGAGTGGAAGGCGTGCGAGACGGTGAGGCGCTTCGTGCGGTGCCCGGCGCGCGCGAGCTTCTCGGCCAGGGCGAGGGTGGCGGCTTCGTCGCCGGAGATGACGAGGTCGGTGGGGCTGTTGATGGCGGCGATGGCGACGTGGTCGTCGAGGTGACGTGTGACGTCGTCCTCGGTGGCCTGGACGGCGACCATGGCGCCGCCGGCGGGCAGGGACTGCATGAGTGCGGCGCGGGCGGCGACGAGGGCGGCGGCGTCGGCGAGGGTGAGGATGCCGGCGAGGTGCGCGGCGGTGAGTTCGCCGATGGAGTGTCCGGCGAGGTGGTCGGGGGTGACGCCCCAGGATTCCAGGAGCCGGTGGAGGGCGACTTCGTAGGCGAACAGGGCGGGCTGGGTGTACCGGGTCTGGTGGATCTGGTCGGTGTCCATGATGGCGCGCAGCGACTGGCCGAGGTGCGCGTCGAGGGCGGTGCACACCTCGTCGAGGGCGGTGGCGAATGCCGGGTGGGTGGCGGCGAGTTGGGTGCCCATGCCGGGGCGTTGGGCGCCCTGTCCGGTGTAGAGGAAGGCGAGGCGGCCGGGCCGGGCGGTGCCGGTGACGAGGTGGGGGTCGGCCTGCCCGGTGGCGAGGGTGGCGAGGGTGGCGAGGTGGTGGAGGAGGTCGTCGGGGTTGGTGGCGGTGATGGCGGCGCGGTGGGGGAAGGCGGTGCGGCCGGTGGCGAGGGTGTGGCTGATGTCGTTGGGGTGCAGGTGGGGGTGTGCGGTGAGGTGTTGGTGCAGGCGGTGTGCCTGGTCGTGCAGGGCGGGTGCGGTGCGGGCGGAGAGCAGCCAGGTGATGACCGGTGGGGGTGTCGCCGGGGTTGTCGGGGTGGCGGCGGGGGGCGCCTCCTCGATGATCACGTGAGCGTTCGTCCCGCTCATCCCGAACGAGGAGACGGCGGCGCGCCGCGGGCGCTCGCCGACGGGCCACGTCACCGGCTCGGTCAGCAGCGACACGTCGCCCGCCGACCAGTTCACCTTCCGGGTCGGCTCCGCGACGTGCAGCGTGCGGGGCAGGAGTCCGTGTCGCATGGCTTGGATCATTTTGATGATTCCGCCGACGCCGGCGGCTGCCTGGGTGTGGCCGATGTTGGATTTGAGGGAGCCGAGCCAGAGGGGGCGGTCGCGGTTCTGGCCGTAGGTGGCGAGGATGGCTTGGGCTTCGATGGGGTCGCCGAGGGTGGTGCCGGTGCCGTGTGCTTCGACGGCGTCGATGTCGTGGCTGGAGAGTCCGGCGTTGGTGAGTGCGGCGCGGATGACGCGTTGTTGTGCTGGTCCGTTGGGGGCGGTGAGTCCGTTGGAGGCGCCGTCCTGGTTGACGGCGGAGCCTCGGATGACTGCCAGGACGCGGTGGCCGAGGCGGCGGGCGTCGGAGAGCCGTTCCACGACCAGCACGCCCACGCCCTCCGACCAGCCCGTCCCGTCGGCGTCGTCGGAGAACGCCCGGCACCGGCCGTCCGGGGACAGCCCGCCCTGCCGGGAGAACTCGGTGAACGTCTCGGGGCCCGACATCACGGTCACGCCGCCGGCCAGGGCCATCGCGCACTCGCCGGAGCGCACGGCCCGTACGGCGAGGTGCAGGGCGACCAGCGACGACGAGCACGCCGTGTCGACGGTCATCGCCGGGCCCTCCAGCCCGAGGGCGTACGCCACCCGGCCGGAGGCCACGCTGCTCGCGATGCCGGTGATGAGGAAGCCGTCGACCCCGTCCTCGTCGGTGTGTCCGGCCCGGCCGTAGTCCTGCACGGGCACGCCCGTGAACACGGCGGTGTCGCTGCCCCGCAGCGCGGTCGGGTCGATGCCCGCGTGCTCCAGCGCCTCCCACGAGCTTTCCAGCAGCAGTCGCTGCTGCGGGTCCATGGCCAGCGCCTCCCGCGGGCTGATGCCGAAGAACTCCGCGTCGAACCGCCCCGCGTCGTACAGGAAGCCACCGGCGCTCGCGCTGCACGTGCCCGGCCCGTCACCGGCGGACAGGGCCGCGAGGTCCCAGCCGCGGTCCGTCGGGAACTCGCCGATCGCGTCCACGCCGTTCGCCACCAACCGCCACAGGTCGTCGGCCGAGGCGACGCCACCGGGATAGCGGCAGGCCATGCCGACGATCGCGACGGGCTCGTCGTCGCGGACCTCGACCGTGGCGGTGCCGGCCTCGGCCGCGCCCAGGCCGAGTTCCCGCAGCAGGTGGGCGGTGAGCATGTCCGGCGTGGGGTGGTCGAAGACCAGCGACGCGGGCAGGTCGAGGCCGGTCGCCGCGCCCAGGTGCCCGCGTAGCTGCACGGCCGTCAGGGAGTCGAAGCCGAGCTGGCGGAACGGCGTCTCGCCGGCGAGCGTGGTGGGCGCCTGGCCGCGCAGGACCGCGTCGATAGCCGCCCCCACGAGGCCCCGGACGATCCGGGGGTGCTCGGCCGCCGGTGCCGCCAGCAGCCGCGCGGTGAGGTCTGCCCGGACGGTCCCGGCGTCGGCCTTCCCGGTCTGCGCGGGACGCCCCGCGCGCACGCATGCCTCGCCCGCTGCCAGCGCCGCGTCGAACGCCGCCGGCCGCCGGGCCACGGGCAGCTCGGTGAAGCCCGGGGCCGCCCACGTCACGGACACGCCGGGCAGGCCGCGCGCGCGACGCTGCCGCGCCAGCGCATCGGCTGCGGCGGTGGCGGCGGCGTCGGCCCCGTCGGAGAGCAGGACGAACGCGGACAGGTCGTGCCCGAGCGTCGCCTCGTGCAGCGCCCGCGCCTGCGGCGCGGCGAGGTCCACGGCCACGACGGCGGTGACCGGTCGACCGGCCAGCACGGCGGCCAGCGCCGCGGGCTCGAAGGGCAGGCCCGGGTGCGCCGACACCTCGGCGTCGTGCGCCGTCAGCTCCGCCAACCCCGCGGCGGTCACCTCGCCCGGCCCGAGCAGGAGCAACTCGTCCACGTCGTGGGCCGTCACCAGGTGACGGGCGAGCACGGCGTCGTGCGCCGACGCGGCGAGGACGACGACGCCCCGCTGCGGGCCGCCGCTGGCCGGCACGCCGACGGCCGCCTGGTGCGGCCGGAGCACCTCGCCCGCGCGGACGGCCAGCACGTCCTCGCCGCACGCCACGGCCGTGCGCAGCAGGCGCGCGGTCACCGCGTCGGCGTCGAGCAGCACGAGTCGGCCGGGCCGGCGGAGCTGCGACGCCCGCGCCAGCCCCCAGGCGGCAGCCTGCCGAAGGTCGATCCCGTCGTCGTCGCGTACGCCGACCGCGCCGCTGGTGAGCACGACCAGACGCGCCGGCCGATCGTCGTCGAGCCACGCCTGCAACAGGTCGGCCAGCCCGTCGGGGTCGGTGCTCGCCTCGACGGCGACCCCGTCTCCGTCGAGGCCGGCGGTGAGCGCGGGCGGTCCCACGACCGACCACTGCCACCCGGCCTCGGTCGCCTCGGGCACCGGTTCCCAGTGCGGCGCGTGCAGCAGGTCGGGCCGTGGACCTGCCACGCAGAGCAGGCGGGCGGGCAGCCCGGGCAGCCGGTGGCGCACGGGCGAACCCATGGCGGTGCGGGGGATCTCGCGTACCAGGTAGGTCTCGACGGGCACCGCCGCGGCGGGCAGCTCCGCGCGGCACGCCGCCAGCAGGCGGTCGGCGTCCACGTCGGGGCCGACGACGAACGCGACCGGCCCGTCCGCTCCGGCGGCGACCGCGGCGTCCACCACCGAGGGCACGTCCCGCAGGACGGCGTCGACCCGCTCCAGCCGCACCCGCTCGCCGAGCACGTCGACGACGTCGGCGAGGCGCCCGGTGAGCGTGAGGTACCCGGAGTCGTCGCGGCGGGCCAGGTCGCCCGTGCGGTACCAGCCCCCGCGCAGGACCTCGGCCGTCTCGGTGGGCAGGTTGTGGTAGCCGCCCGCCATCACGTTCGCGCCGCTGACCCAGATCTCCCCCTCCTGGCCGGCCGCCAGGTCGGCACCCGACAGCGGGTCGACGATGCGCACGCTGAGCCCCGGCAGGGGCAGGCAGCGCCGTTCGGGGTCGCCGTTCGGCCAGCTCACCGCGATCGGACCGGACGTCTCGATGGTCGCGTAGGCGGTCAGCAGCGGGGCGGAGAACGCCGCCTCGAACGAGCGGCGCAGGGTCGCGTCCACCGAGCCCAGCACCAGACCGACCCGCACGCCGGGCGCGGCGGGGGCCGGCGGGTCCAGCAGGGCGCGGTGCGTCGGACCGGTCCCCACCAGCACCGTGCTCTCCTGGGCGGCGAGGGCCCGCCGCAGCCCGTCCGTGGACAGGTCCGTCGTGAGCCGCACCGACGCGCCCGCCGCCGTCGCGGCGATCAGGTGGGTGAACCAGGCGTGCACCGGCAGGGGCCACAACACGCGGTCGTCGTCGGCGAGACCGAGGCCGACCACGTACGCCGAGGCCGCGGGCCACAGCGCGTTGCGCTGGGTGGAGAGCACACCCTTGCGCGGCCCGGTGGCCCCCGACGTGTAGGTGAGGAACGCCAGGTCGTCGAGGGTGAGGTCGTCGCGTGCCGGCGCGGACGGGTCGGTCGTCGCCAGCTCCTCGAAGGAGTGCGCCCCGCCGGCCGGCACCCCGTCGACGACGAGGACCGACGCCGACACGCGGCGCGCGTTCGCCGCGTCGGTGACGACGGCGTCGGCGCCCGCGTCCTCGACCAGCCGGGCCAGCTCGGCGTCGTCGAGAGCCGGGTCCAGCGGTACGGCGATCCCGCCGGCGCGGACGACGGCGAGGATGCTCTCGACCGCCGCGACGCCGTCCAGGAGGACGGCGACGCGGTCGGCCGGCCAGACGCCGAGATCCGCGAGGTGCCCGGCGAGTCGCGCCGTCCGCGTCGCCAGCTCGTCGTGGGTCACGCTGCGCCGCGCGTCGGCGTACGCGACCCGCGCGCCGGACCTGGCGGCGTTGGTCCGGAGTAGTTCGGGCAGGGGCCGGAGCAGGTCGGTACGCGGCATGGTTCAGCAACCTCTTGTCGGACAGGGAATGTGTTGCGGGCCGTGGGGTGGCGGTGCCGTCAGACCGTGACCGGGAGATGCATCAGCGCCGGCATCAGCGGTGAGTGCCGCAGCTTCAGCGAGTCCCGGGGCGCGGCCAGTTTGATGTCGGGGAACCGGGTGAACAGCGTGCGCAGCGCCACCGTCGTCTCGATCCGCGCCAGCTCGGAGCCCGAGCAGAAGTGCGCGCCGCCGCCGAAGGCCAGGTGTGCCTTGTCGGCGCGGTCGATGTCGAGCACGTGCGGGTCGGCGAAGCGCTTCGGGTCGTTGCCCGCCGCGGTCAGGTGCAGGTACACGGTGTCGCCCTTGCCGATCCGGGTGCCGCCGATCTCCATGGCCTCCGTGGCGAAGCGGCGGAAGCCGTGGTGCACGGAGCCGTACATCCGCAGCATCTCCTCGACGGCCACGTCGAAGAGGTCCGGGTCCTCGCGCAGCCGCGCCAGCGTCTCCGGGTTGTCGAGCAGCGCCAGGGCGCCACGGCTGATCATTCCGGCGGTCGTGTCGTACCCGCCCAGCAGCGTGAGCAGCGCGAGGCTCATCACCTCGAACACGCTGAGTTCCGGCTCGCCGTCGGCGTTCTTGGCGTGGATCCAGTACGACATGAGGTCCGTGCCGGGCTCCTGCGCCTTCTGCATCCGGACCTCGTTGACGAACTTCGAGAGCTGCTCGCGGGTCACCGCGTTCGTCGCGTCGTCGCCGCCGAACGCCAGGTCCGCCCAGTGCTTGAGTTCCTTGCGGTAGTTGTCGGGGATGCCGAGCACGTCGCAGATGATGGTGATCGGCAACGCGGCGGCGTAGTCCTCCACCAGGTCGCCGCCCCCGGCCGCCTCGATCTCGTCGAGGCGGGTGTTCACCAGCTCGTGCACCCGTGGGCGGAAGGTCTCGACGTTGCGGGGCAGGAAGGTGAAGTTGACCATGCGCTTGAGCCGCGTGTGCTCCGGCGGGTCCGTGGTGACGATCGTGCCCGTCGCCTCGCCCTCGGGGAAGCGCTTCGTGGTGAAGTCGTCGTTCGCGAACTCGCGCGGCCGGGCGAGGCGCCTGTCGCGCAGCCCGGCGTGGACCTCGTCGTAGCCGGTGACCAGCCACACCGGGCTGTTGTCGTCGAGACAGGTCCGGTGTACGGGGCCCTCGCGGTGCAGCGAGGCGTAGAGCGCGTAGGGCGCGTACGGGCTCGCGTAGTAGTCGTCGTCCAGCAACATCTCATGCCCGTGCACCGGGCACTTGTCCGCCATGTCGTCCTCGCTAGGAATCGCTGGGAAAGGGTTGCCGCCGGCCGTCGATGCCTGGGCGTCGTGGACCGCCACGGGAGCACATGTTGCCCGTACGCGGTCCACGCCCGGGTAATCGCGGGATCGACGGCGGCCGGGTGCGGGCAGGTCAGCCCACCAGTGCCGGCATCTGGATCTTCACGTCGTGCTCGAGGATCCGCTGTTGCAGTTCCTGCAGACCCCGACCGGGTTCGAGGCCGAGCCCGTCGACGAGCGCCTCGCGGGTGCGCCGGTAGACGCGCAGCGCGTCGACCTGACGTCCGGACCGGTAGAGCGCGAGCATGAACTGGTGGCAGAGGCGTTCCCGCATCGGTTCGGTCGCGGTGAGCACCTCCAGTTCGGGGGTGATCTCGCGGTGCCGGCCGCAGGCCAGCTCGGCCTCCAGGCGGTCTTCCAGCGCGGACAGCCGCTCGTCCTCGATGGCGACCAGTTCCGACCAGCAGACGCCGGTTTCGACGAGGTCGGCGAGGGCGCGTCCGCGCCACAGCGACAGCCCCTCGTGCAGTAGTTCGGCGCCCCGGGCAGGGCTGCCCGCGGCGTTGGCGTTGCGTCCCTCGCGGACCAGCCTGCGGAACCGGAACAGGTCCACGGTCTCGGTGTCCACGCGCAGTTGGTAGCCCGGCGGGTGGGTGCGCAGGACGGGCACGGTGACCGGGTCGGTGTTGGCGACGAGCATCCGGCGGATGCCCGACACCGCGTTCTGGACCATCTTGCGGGCGGTGGGGGGTGGGTTGCCGTCCCACATCGCGTGCAGGATCTGGCTGGTCGCCACGACCTTGTTGGCGTTCAGCAGGAGGTAGCCGAGGATCGCCCGCTGCCTGACCCCGCCAAGCTCGAGCTGGACGCCGCGTTCGGCGACCTCGGTGCTGCCGAGTACAGAGAACTTCATAGGTTCACTCCGGTGGGAAGAGGCGCCAGAAGCGCGTTTCCAGCTGCGCCGAGCTTCCCACCGACGGTCATTGGCGAGGCACCCCTAGGACACCCCGCAGGATCTGCGGGTACACCTGCTACGCCATTTGGCTGCAAGCGCGGAGCCCCTGGTCAGCCATTGTCGGCCCGGGCTGGGGCATGAGGCCCTCATCCCGGTCAGGTGAACGACACACTGCCGATCTGGGAACCGCGCCCCCGGGTTCTCCCTGGTTGCTCCCGCTGCGGGCGGGGAGCAATTCCCGAGGTCACGCCGCCGGCCGCCGAGGCGCGCGGCGCCCCTGCCGGGCAACGGTTCCGGCGCGCCGCGGTGGCGATAAGCCGCGCTTCCGAAAGGCAGCTGACGCCGGAAATGGTCGATGCGCTGATTGACAAGAGCCGGCGGAGATGCCGGCCCGGCGGGGTGTGAGCGATTCACGGTCATCCCGTGATGAACCTTGCCGGAGACGATGAGTGCAGACCTTGTTGAAAAGGGCCCGGTCCAGCAGGTTTAGGTGGCGATCCGCACCACCGGGCCAGACCGCTGAAAGGGATCATCATGCCGATCAATGCGACCGAGATTGTCAATGCCTTCTTCTTCGACGGCGTCGACACGCCGGCGGAGGGCGACGTCCGAATCGACGTCGTGGACAGCTGGACGACCAGCGACCTGGCCGCGGTCCGGCCGACCACGATCAGCTGGAGCGAGGCCCGGGCGGACGCGGGCCGCTGACGGCGCCGCACGACCCGCCACCGACGAGCGCGAGCGGATTCCTGGGGTGAACGAGATGACAGACACCGACCTGTGGGTACGCCGGTTCCAGCCGGCGGACGCGGCGGCGAGCAGGCTGCTGTGCCTGCCACACGCCGGTGGCTCGGCGAGCTACTTCGGCCGGGTGGCCAGGGAACTGGCCCCCGAGGTCGACGTGCTCGCCGTCCAGTACCCCGGTCGCCAGGACCGGTTGCGGGAACCGGGCCTCACCTCGGCCCACGAGATCGCGGACGGGCTGGTGGCGGCGCTGCTACCGCTGGTCGACCGGCCGTTGACCGTGTTCGGCCACAGCCTCGGCGCGACCATCGGATTCGAGGTCGCGCTGCGGCTGCGGCGGGCGGGCGTCGGCCCGACCGCGTTGTTCGTCTCCGGCCGGCGGGCGCCGCACCTGCACAAGGTGGAGCGGACCCACCTGCGCGACGACGCCGGCCTGATCGCCGAGGTACGCGCCCTGGCCGGCACCGACAGCGCGCTGCTCGCGGACGAGGACGTGCTGCGGATGGTGCTTCCCGCCATCCGCAGCGACTACATCGCGGCCGAGACCTACGAGTACCGGCCCGGGCCACGACTGGACTGCCCCATCGTCGCCCACATCGGCGACAGCGACCCCCGGGTGACTGTCGACGAGGCCCGGGCGTGGCAGGAACACACCGATGCGGGATTCGAGGTCGTCGTCCACCCCGGCGGCCACTTCTATCTCAACGACAACATGTCCGCGGTGCTGCGCAGCATCAGGGCGCACACCAGGTCGCTGAGCCCGGCCTCGCGCGGCGGCGCCACGTACGCCCATGCCGAACGACCGGGGTGAGTCACCGGTCGACCCGAGCCTCAGGAGTGTGCGGAGGTGACCCACATGGCACTGATCGAGAGAGAACACCTGCTGGCCGACCTCGCCGAGACGTACGCGACGGCGGCCACGGGCCAGGGCCGGGTGGCCCTGGTCGACGGCGGCGTCGCCAGCGGCAAGACCAGGCTGGTGAACGCCGCCGCCGAGGTGGCCGCCGGCGACGGCGCGCTCGTGCTGACCGCCGCCTGTTCGGTCGCGGAGAGCGGCATCCGGATGGCGGCCCTCGGGCAGCTGTTCCACAGCCTGCGGGCCCAGGCCGTGGCGGCCGACTACCTGCCGCTGCTGCGCCGCGACGACGGCCCGTCGGGCGGTCCGGACACCCCCGCCCGACGGCAGGACGAGGCACAACTGCTCGAGGACGTCTGTCAGGTCCTTTTGGACGTCGCCGCCGAGCGGACCCTGGTGGTAGTCGTCGACGACGTCCAGTTCGCGGACTCCCTGTCGTTGCGGGCGCTGCTGTACCTGCAACGGCGGATCCGCTTCGCGCGGGTGCTGCTCGTGCTCAGCGGGTGCGTCGGGGCGCGGCCCGAGAGCGCCGCCTTCCGGGCGGAACTCACGCGGCAACCCCACTGCCGCCACCTGCGGCTGCGACCGCTGTCGCCCGACGGCGTCGGCCGCCTGCTCGCCGAACGGATCCGGCCGGAGGTCGCCCGGCGGCTCGCCGCGCCGGCGCACGCCGTCAGCGGCGGCAACCCGATGCTCGTGCACGCGCTTGTCGACGACTCGCTCGCCGCGCCCGGCGACGACCTCGGACCGACTGTGGGCGAGTCGTTCGTCCAGGCCGCGCTCGCCTGCCTGCACCGCAGCGACCCCCGGCTGCTGGAGGTGGCCCGCGTCCTCGCGGTCGTCGGCCCGTCCGCGTCCGCCGAGCTCGTCGCCGGGATGGTCGAGCTGGGCGCGGGGACCACCCGGCAGGTGCTCGGCGCGATCACCGACGCGGGCCTGACCCGGGGGCACTCCTACCACCACCCGGCGGTGCGGGCCGCGGTGCTCGACGACTGCCCGCCGCGGACGCGTTCGGCGCTGCGGTCGCGGGCCGCGCGACTGCTGCACGAGCAGGGCGCGTCCCTCGCCGAGGTCACCGCCCAGCTCGTGGGGATCGGCGACCCGGCCGAGCCCTGGGCCGCGCCGGTGCTGCTCGCGGCGGCCGAGGAGGCCGTCAGCCGCGGCGCGGTACCGCACGCGGTGGACTGCCTCGAGCTGGCGTTGCGCTCCAGCGACGACGACGGGGAGCGCGCCGCGGTGCGGGCCGCCCTCGTGCGGGCGCACTGGCGCGGCGACCCCGAGGCCGTCGCACGCCACCTGTCGCCGCTGCTGGAGGCGGGCCGCGCCGGCCTCCTCGACGACACCGACACGCTACTGCTCGCCCGGTCGCTCGCCTGGCAGGGCAGGCACGCCCACGCACTGGAGATGCTCGGCAGGGTGGGTGACCTGGCGGCGCACCCGGACCCGGACCTCGGCGCCGAACACCTGGCCACCCGGGAGTGGCTGCGGCACTGCCGCCCGCTGGCCGGCGCCGATCACACCGCGCCCGGCGACACCGGCCAGGCCGGCGCGGTGGACCGCGCGGAGGAGGTGCTGCAACGCGCCCGCGCGGGGGACTCCCTGCTGGTGGCGGTGTGGCAGTCGCTGCGGGTGCTGATCCACGCCGACCGCCTCGACCACGCCGACGACTGGTGCGAGAAGCTGGCCGAGGAGGCCGAGTCGTACCAGATCACGAGCTGGCGGGCCGTCCTGGCCGACGTGCGCGCGGCCGTCGCCCTGTGCCGCGGCGACCTGGTCGCCGCGGAACGACACGCACGTGCCGCGCTGGACACCATGTCGCCGGCCGCCTGGGGTGTGGCGGTCGGCTCACCGCTCGCGCACCTCGCCCTCGCCTGCACGATGACCGGGCAGCTCGCCCGGGCCGAGGCGGTCCTGCGGCAGCCCACCCCGGCCGCGATGCGCCAGAGCCTGTTCTGGCCGCAGTACCTGCGGGCCCGGGGCGTCTACTACGACGCCGCCGACCGGCGGCACGCCGCGCTCGCGGACTTCCAGACCACCGGCCAGCTCGCCGTGGGGTGGGGCGCAGACGATCCCTCCGCGTTGCCGTGGCGGGTCGACCTGGCCCGGCTGTACGTGCGGATGGACCGGCCGGAGCGGGCGCGGAAGCTGGTCACCGAGCACCTGGCGCTGCCGGGCGGGGACGCTCCCCGCGCCAGGGGCATGGGCCTGCGCGCGCTGGCGGCGGCGTACGCGCCCAAGCAACGTCAGGTGATGCTGCGCGAGGCGATGGACCTGCTGCACGCCAGTGGCGACCGGCACGAGCTCGCACACGTCTTCGCCGACCTGAGCCAGACCGGGCACGCGCTCGGCGAGTTCGGGCGCGCCAAGATGATGGGCGCGCACGCCCTGCAACTCGCCGAGGGCTGCCACGCCGAGCTGCTGCGGCGCAGGCTCACACCGTCCCACGACACCCTCGACCCCCAGGTGGCCGGGGCCGCGGACGGGCTCGCCACCCTGACCGACGCCGAGCGTCGCGTGGTCAACCTGGCCGCCCGGGGACACACCAACCGGGAGATCGGCGACCGGCTCTTCATCACCGTCAGCACGGTCGAGCAGCACCTGACGCGGGCCTACCGGAAATTGAAGATCAGCACGCGTACGGAGCTGGTGCACATCGACACACCGAAGGGCGCGCGCGGCGCGCGGCGCCACCGTGTCGCCCCGGTCGGTCCGCCCTCCGGCGCCATGGAAACCACGATGCGAACGGACACGACATGACCGTTGCCGAGGACGAACAGGTCGGTAGTCGGGAGCGCACGCTCGCCCGGCAGATACTCGAACTGGTCTTCCGCTTCCGCCGTCTCGAGCACGCCGACGACCCGTGCGGGGGGCGGCCGTGCGACGACTGCTTCGCCACGCACGAGGAGCGGGTGGGCCACTACGTACGCAGCGGCGAACCGCTGCACTTCGTGCTGCCGGCGTTCCCCGCCAAGTCCCGCAACCCGGAGAAGGTGGTCGGTTCGCTGCCCGACCTCGGTGAGCGGATCTCCGTCGAGTTCCTGCAGTCCTTCTGCGAGCAGGTCAGCCACTACCACCCGACGGGCGCGCGCATCCTCATCTGCTCCGACGGCCACGTCTTCTCCGACCTGCTCGGTATCCCCGACGAGGACGTGACCGCGTACCGCACGGAGCTGCAGCGCATCATCGACCAGACCGGCGCGTCCTCGGTGTCGCTGTACTCGCTGGACGACGCGTTCGGGGCGATGCCCTACGACGAGATGCGCGGGCTGCTCCTGGACGGGTACGCCACGCCCCTGGAGGCCATCCGCGCCGAGGTGCTGACCGACGTGGGCGCCCGGTCGCTGTTCAACGGCATGCACCGCTTCATGCTCGAGGACCAGGCCCCGCTGCACCCCGGCATGAGCCGGACGAAGCTGCGCGAGCACTGCAAGGAGTTCGCGTACCAGATGATCCGGCGCAGCAGGGCCTGGGGCGACCTGGTGGGCACGAGGTTCCCGGACTCGCTGCGGCTGTCCATCCACCCGCAGGCCCGGCACGCCGAGAAGATCGGCCTGCACCTCATCCGCACCAGGGACAGCTGGCTGACGCCGTGGCACGGCGTCGTGCTCGACGACGGCGACACCCTCACGCTGGTCAAGCGCAGCCAGGCCGAGAGCTACCAGGCCTCGCTGGTCTGGCGCAACGGCCGGCCGAGCCACTACGTCAACCCCCACTTCCGGCAGGAGGAGATCGCGTCATGACCACGACAGACGAGTTGCGCGTCGACCACACGCCGCTGGCGCCGTTCGGCACGCTGGTGACGGCGCGGCACGACGGGGCCGACCTGCGCGGCATCGCGCCCGCGACGCTGGAGCGCTGGACCATCGAGTCCAAGGTGGTCGTCCTGCGCGGATTCCCGCTGCTGGACAAGGCGGACCTGCTCACCTACTGCGAGACGTGGGGCGAGGTGCTGACCTGGGACTTCGGCGCGATCCTGGACCTGGTGGTGCAGGAGGAACCGAAGAACTACCTGTTCAGCCGCACCGACGTGCCGTTCCACTGGGACGGCGCGTTCGCCCGGGCCGCGCCGCGGTACTTCCTCTTCCAGTGCGTGGAGGCGCCGGTGCCCGGTGGCGGCGGCGAGACGGTGTTCTCCGACAGCACCGACGTGATCCGGCGCGCCTCGCCGGAGCTGGTGCGCGAGTGGGCGGCGACGGAGGTCAGCTACCGCACGGAGAAGCTCGGTTACTACGGCGGCGAGACGGTGTCGCCACTGCTCACCACGCATTCCGAGACCGGCGAAACGATCATGCGGTACGGCGAGCCGCTCGACCCGGAGCGCTACCGCAACCCGGTGTGGGTCTCCGTCGGCGGCAGGTCGGCCGAGGAGGCCGAGCCGTTCATGGCCGACCTGCGCGACCGGCTGCACGACCCGGACGTCTGCTACCACCACGAGTGGGTCGACGGCGACATCGTCGTCGTCGACAACCAGGCGCTGCTGCACGGCCGCAACGCCTTCCGCGGCAACTCCTCCCGGCACCTCCAGCGCATCCAGATCCTCTGACCGTGGTCGGAGGCGCGCACGGTCCTCAACCCCGAAGGAAGACACCATGACCGTCGACGAGGCGCGCGCGGGCGCGCCCACCCCGGCCGCGCCAACCGCGCGGCGCCCGATCTACCACTCGATCCGTATCCGCCGGGTCGAGTTCCTCCCCGTCATGCTGGCCATCTACGCGATCCCGTCGCTGTTGTCGGTCGACGACGTGGGCGCACTGGCGTCGGTCCACTTCGCGCTGGTGATCGTGATGGCGCTCTCCATCATGCACTTCATCGACATGACAAACGCGTACGCCGACCGCGACGTCGACGCCGTGTACAAGACGTGGCTGTCCCAGGCGGTGTACGGGCTGGGGCTGCGCAACGTGCGGTGGCAGATCGGTGCGACCGGCGCCGGCGTGCTCGCCCTCGCCACCTACTTCACGTTCCGCACCGGGCACTGGGACATCCTGCCCCTGGTCGCGTTCACCCTCTGGATCGGCGCCCAGTACTCGATCGGACCGGTGTACCTGAAGAACTCCGGCGTGGGGCAGATCCCCGGCCTCGCCGCGGTGCTGATCTGGCTGCCGATGCTCGTCGTCGTGCGGTCCGTGCCCGGTGAGCTGTCGTGGCCCCTGCTGGCCGTGATCATCGGTTTCGGCCTGAACCAGGTCGGCATCGTCATGGTCAACACCGCGGAGGACTGGCCGGAGGACGCGGCCTTCAACATCCGCACCTGTGTGCGCGCCCTGGGGTTGCCCCGCGCGATGGCGGTCGCGAGCTGCCTGATCGCCGTCGGCGGCTCCACCGTGTGCGTCTCGGTGCTCGCCATCGGCGGGTTCACCTGGGGCGCGGTCCCGATGATCGCCGCCATCGCGTTCGCGCTGGCGCACGTCTCGGGAACCTGGCGCGGCGTGCGCGGCAAGCCTCTCACCGAGGCGCTGGCGTTCCTGCGGCCCCGGGCGAAGCTGGTGCCGCTACAGGTGGCGAGCACCGGGTGGGGAACCGTGATCGCCGCCGCCTTCGCCCAGGCGAGCTGAATCCCGTTGGGGAGGGACACCATGGCGCAGGTCGTGCTGCTCGACGAACAGGGCCGGTGCGTGGGCGCCACCGAGGGCGCGACGGTGCACCACCTCCGTACGCCGTTGCACCTGGCGTTCTCCTGTTACGTCTTCACCGCCGACGCGAAGCTGCTGCTCACCATGCGCAGCGACCGGACGCGCACCTGGCCGGGAATCTGGACGAACTCGTGCTACGGGCACCCCGCGCCCGGTGAGCCCGTCGCCGCAGCGGTGACCCGCACGGTGCGGGCCGAACTCGGCCTGGCGGCGCCCGCGCCGGACCTGGTCCTGCCCGCCTTCCGGTACCGCGCGGTGATGGACAACGGCGTGGCGGAGAACGCCGTGTCGCCGGTGTTCCGGGTGGTGACCGACGAACGCCCGACCCCGGACCCGGCCGCCATCGGCGACTTCGAGTGGGTCGCGTGGGCGGACTTCGTGTACGCGGTGGGCACGGGCGACATCGCCGTCTCGCCGTGGTGCCGCCTCCAGGTCGCCGAACTCGTCACCCTCGGCGACGATCCCACGCGTTGGCCCACGGCTGACGAGTGCCTCCTGCCGGGCGGGGCGCTGGCGGCCACCGGCTGAACGCGGACGGCGTCGCGCGCCCACCGTCGAGGTGGGCGCGCGACGCCGTCCAGGTGAAGCAGCGCTGACCCGGCCTCCCCGCGTCGCCGGCGCGGCGCGGCCACCAGCGGCGCGGTGCGGACCGGGTCCCGCCACGGCCGCGTCCCCGGCGTGCCGCACGCCGACGTCTCCCGCACCTGAGCCACCGTGTCCGCCCGCGCCCGCGGGCGACGCCGCGGTGGCTCCCTGCCGTGTCGCCGCCGCTCGGCCGCCGCCGCGGTGCCTCCCTGCCGTGCCGCCCGGCCGCCGCCGCGGTGCCTCCCTGCCGTGCCGCCCGGCCGCCGCCGCGGTGCCTCCCTGCCGTGCCGCCCGGCCGCCGCCGCGGTGCCCTCCCGCCGTGCCGCCCGGCCGCCGCCGGGTCGGCGAGCACGTCGCGCCCCGGCCCGCGACGGACGTCCACTGGGCGGGGTACGACTCGTCCCGGTCCGCCGCCGGGCGGCCCGTGACCACTCGCCGGTCACCGCGCGCCCCGCCCCCGGTTGCTCCGAAATTGCGTCTTCCACCGCCGCGAAATTGTTTCCGCCATCGCTCGGTAATTTGTGCGGCGGGTGGCGCCCGATTAGTGGTTCACGTGATTGCGGTCGATGGTTCGACTCGGCTAATTTGCAGACACGAAATGCCTCTCCTCTGGAGTCTGCCGTGTCCTCATCCGTCGGAATTCTGGGCACCGGTTCCTGGGTGCCAGCGCGAGCATTGCCGAACGAGGAAATCGCGCGGCGCGTACCGGGTGCGAGCCCGGAATGGATCGCCCGCAGGACCGCAATTCGTTCGCGCCGATTCGCCGCGGCGGAGGATGCCACGTCGGACCTCGCGGCGCGGGCCGCGACCCGTGCGCTGCGGGACGCGGGCCTCGGGGCCGACCGCCTCGACTACCTCATCGTGTCGACGTCGACCCCGGACCACCCGCAGCCGCCGACGGCCTGCCTGGTGCAGGACCGTCTCGGCGCGTACGGGGCGGCGTGCTTCGACGTCAACGCGGTCTGCGCGGGATTCGTGCACGCCCTGGTGCTGGCGCAGTCGCTGGTGGCACAGCGGCCGGGCGCGCACGCGCTGGTGGTCGGCGCCGACGTCTACTCGCGCATCCTGGACTTCGACGACCGGCGCACCGCCGTGCTGTTCGGTGACGGCGCGGGCGCGGCCGTCGTGGGGGCGACGTCACCGGACCGTGGCGTCGTCGGCCACGAGCTGGCCAGCCGGGGCGACGCCGGCGACCTGATCCGGGTGGTGGCGGGCGGCAGCCGGACGCCGGCGTCGGCGACGACCGTGGCGGACGGCGGCCACTTCTTCCGGATGGACGGCCGGGGCGTGACCGGGCTCGTCCTGCAGGAGCTTCCGCCGTTCGTGGACAAGCTGCTGGCCGGGGCGGGCGTCGGCGCGGCGGACGTCACGCACGTCGTACCGCACCAGCCCAACGGCCTGCTCCTCGACGAGCTGGTACGCGCGTGCGGGCTGACCGCCGCGCGCACGCACCGGACGGTGGAGGAGTACGCGAACGTCGGCAGCGCGTCCGTGCCGCTCACCCTCGACCTCGCCAACCGGGCCGGACTGCTCCGCGACGGCGACCTGGTCCTCCTGCTGGCGTTCGGCGGGGGGATGTCCTTCGGCGGATGCCTGCTGCGGTGGGGCCGCACGCGCGGCCCCGGCGGCGACCGGTGAGCCCGCCCGGCGCGGCCCCCCGACCCCTGTCCACCCCCACGTCAACCCTGTCGACACAGGACGGTTACTCATGAAGACCTTGACGAAGCTCGGCGCGTTCGCGCTCGCCCTGGTGCTGGTGCTCGGGAGCGCCTACACCGTCGGCCGCGTGGTCGGGCCCCCACCGACCGCCGCACCCGTACCGGCCGCGAAGCCGGCCGCCGCCGAGGAGGAGGAAGGCCCCGGCGGCCTGGCCGTCTCCCACGAGAGCATGACCCTGAAGGTGATCACCGACAACGTCCCGGCGGGTACGAAGCAGAGCTTCGCCTTCCAGATCCTGCAGCACGACGGCACGCCGCTGGTGAAGTACAAGCCGCAGCACGAGAAGCTGATGCACCTCATCGTGGCGCGGCGCGACCTGACGAACTTCCAGCACGTGCACCCGAACCTCGGCTCCGACGGCGTGTGGCGGGTGCCGTTGACCTTCGCGGCGGCGGGTGAGTACCGGGTCTTCGCCGACTACATGCCCCTGTGGGGCATCCACGGCGAGACGCTCGGGGCGGACGTGTCGGTGTCGGGTGACTACCGGCCGCAGGCGCTGCCCGCGCCCTCGACGACCGCCTCGGTCGACGGCTACACGGTGACCCTCGGTGGGGAACTCAAGCCCGGCCGGGACGGCAAGCTGACCCTCAGCGTCGCCAGGGGCGGCAAGCCGGTCGACGACCTGGAGCCCTACCTGGGCGCCTTCGGGCACCTGGTCGCGCTGCGCGACGGCGACATGGCGTACCTGCACGTGCACCCCGACGGCACGCCGGGTGACGGGCAGACCGCGCCCGGTCCGGACATCGTCTTCCACGCCACCGCGCCCACCTACGGCGACTACCGGCTGTTCCTGGACTTCCAGCACGGGGGCGTCGTGCGCACGGCGGCGTTCACCCTGCGCGTGAACGGTCCGAACCCGCCGCCGCACGGCCTGAGCGAGGAGGCCTTCGCGGCGGCCAAGGCCCGCAACGAACAGGCCGCGAGGAACGGCGGCGCCGCCGTCCCCGCCGGCAGCACCGATGGCAGCACCGGCGGCAGCACGGAGGAGGGCACCCATGGCCACGGCTGAGCACCAACTGGAACTGGTGATCGGGGGCATGACGTGCGCGGCCTGCGCGGCGCGCATCGAGAAGCGCCTCAACGGGATCGACGGGGTGCAGGCGACGGTCAACTACGCCACCGAGAAGGCGAAGGTGCTGGCCACCGCGCAGATCTCGCAGGCGGACGTGATCGCCGCCGTCGAGGAGATCGGCTTCACGGCCCGGCCGGTGCAGCCGCCCGCCACGCTGGCGGCGGACGCCCCGGACCCGGCGGACGCCCAGCAGGCCGAGCACGACCGTGAGCTGCGCGCGGCCCGGCACCGCCTCTGGGTCGTCGCCGTGCTGGCGGTGCCGGTCATCGCGATGTCGATGTTCTCCCAGCTCCAGTTCGAATACTGGCAGTGGGCCTGCCTGACGCTGAGCGCGCCGGTCGTGGTGTGGGGGGCGTGGCCGTTCCACCGGGCCGCCTTCGCCAACCTCCGGCACGCCGCCGCGTCGATGGACACGCTGGTCTCGGTGGGCACGCTCGCCGCGTTCGCGTGGTCGCTGTACACGCTGTTCCTCGGTACCGCCGGGGTGCCCGGCATGCGGCACCCGTTCCGCATCACGCTGGAGCGCACGCCCGGCGAGGGCAACATGTACCTGGAGGTCGCCGCGGGCGTGACCCTGTTCATTCTCTGCGGGCGATACTTCGAGGCGCGCGCGAAGCGCCGCTCCGGTGCCGCGCTGCGTGCGCTGCTGTCACTGGGCGCCAAGGACGTGACGGTGCTGCGCGGCGGCACCGAGGTGCTGGTGCCGATCTCGGCGCTCGCCGTCGGCGACCGGTTCCTCGTGCGCCCGGGCGAGAAGGTGGCGACCGACGGTGTCGTGGAGGAGGGTTCCTCCGCCGTCGACGCGAGCATGCTGACCGGCGAGTCCGTCCCCGTCGAGGTGGGGCCCGGCGACGACGTCGTGGGTGCCACGGTGAACGCCGGCGGGCGGCTCGTCGTGCGCGCCACCCGGGTGGGCGGCGAGACGCAGCTCGCGCAGATGGCCCGGCTCGTCGAGGAGGCGCAGACCGGCAAGGCCGACGTCCAGCGGCTCGCGGACCAGGTGTCGGCGGTCTTCGTGCCGGGGGTGATCGCGCTGTCGCTCGCCACGCTGGGCTACTGGCTCGGCTCGGGCCAGCCGGCCGCGGCGGCGTTCACGGCGGCGGTGGCCGTGCTGATCATCGCCTGCCCGTGCGCGCTGGGCCTCGCGACACCGACCGCGCTGCTGGTCGGCACCGGGCGGGGCGCGCAGCTCGGCATCCTCATCAAGGGCCCCCACGTGCTGGAGTCCACCAGGACGGTCGACACGGTCGTGCTCGACAAGACCGGCACGGTGACCACCGGCGAGATGTCCGTCGTGGAGGTCGTGCCCGTGGCGGGGGTGACCGACGCCCAACTGCTGCGGCTCGCGGGCGCCCTGGAGAGCGGGTCGGAGCACCCCATCGCCCGCGCCGTGGTGGCGGGGGCGCGGGAGCGGTGCGGCCAACTGCCCGCGATCACGGACTTCGCCAGCGAGGCCGGGGTCGGCGTGCGGGGCGTGGTCGACGGGCACGAGGTGGTCGTCGGTCGGGCGGCGTTGCTCGCCTCGTGGGCGACCGAACTGCCCTCGGAGCTGACCGCCGCCAGGGCGACGGCCGACGCGGCGGGCCGCACCTCGGTCGTGGTCGGATGGGACGGCGCGGTGCGGGGGATCCTCGTGGTGTCCGACCGCGTGAAGCCCAGCAGCCGGGCGGCGGTCGCGCAGTTCAGGCGGCTGGGGCTGCACCCGATCCTGCTGACCGGCGACAACGCCGCGGTGGCGGCGGCGATCGCGGCGGAGGTGGGGATCGACGACGTGGTCGCCGAGGTGCTCCCCGCCGGGAAGGTCGACCTGGTCAAGCGGCTCCAGGCCGACGGCAAGGTCGTCGCGATGGTCGGTGACGGCGTCAACGACGCCGCCGCGCTCGCGCAGGCCGACCTGGGCATCGCGATGGGCACCGGCAGCGACGTGGCGATCGAGTCGGGCGACCTGACCGTGGTCCGCGGCGACCTGCGGGTGGTCGCGGACGCCATCCGGTTGTCGCGCCGCACCCTCGCCACGATCAAGGGCAACCTGTTCTGGGCCTTCGCGTACAACGTCGCGGCCATCCCGCTCGCGGCGAGCGGGCTGCTCAACCCGATGCTGGCCGGCCTGATCATGGCGGGCAGTTCCGTGTTCGTGGTGTCGAACAGTCTGCGGCTGCGGCGGTTCAGGGCGCTCGCGGGCAACGAACTGCCGGATCGGGCCGACACGACCGGTACGTCGCGCAGGGCGATGGTCAGCGCCTCCTGACGCGTCCTCGTGCCGCGCACCCGTCCGTACGGAAGATCGGAGTCGCACCATGGCCGAGCCGAGCCGGCTCGCGGAGGACCCCCAGCTGCTGCTGCTGCACGCGGCCGGTCTCGGCCGGACGAGCTGGGACGCCGTCGTGGAACGCATCCCCGGGTCCGCCCGGATCATCGCGATCGACCTGCCCGGGCACGGCAGCGTGCCGGGGCTAGCGGTCGACCGCGACGTCGTGCCGAGGCTCGCCGAGTACGTGGCCCAGCGGATCGTCGCGCTGGGCCTGCGCAGGCCGCACGTGGTCGGGCACTCGCTCGGCGGGGTGATCGCGCTCGAACTGGCCCGCCGCGTGCCCGTCGCGGCGGTGACGGCCCTGTGCAGCATCGGGTTCCGGGCGGCCTGCCACGCCGCGATGTGCGTGGTGCGGACCCGCGCGATCCTGCGGCTGACCGCCGCGGTGGGGGCGGGGACGCGTGGCCGGCTGCTCGGCAGGGGACTCGTCCGCAGGCTCGTCATGGGCAGCGTGTCGGCGCGACCCGTCGCCCTGCGGGCGGAGGTGGCGGCCGCCGACGTGACTTCGATGATCACGAGCGACCTGTCCGCCCTGACCCGGTACGCGGGACTGTATTCGTTCCGCGCGGACGCCGACGACGCGACGCCGGTGAACCTCGTGTGGGCCGGCCAGGACCGCGTGGTCCCGCTGCGCGACGCGCTTCGGGCCCGGCGGGTGCTCCCGAGGGCGCAGCACTTCGTCATCCCCGGCAGCGGTCACTTCGTCGTGCGCGACGACCCGCACGGCGTTGCCGCCGTCATCCACGCCTGCCACGCCCAGGTGCTGCGGGAGAGGCAGGCCGAGAATCGCAGAGGAGCCCGCGAAAATGTGAACCCAAAGCACGGTAATTGAGCTGGCAATTCGGCGCCCCGTGCATGTCGGGGCGGGAACCGTTTATCGACCGGACGCGACTACCGAGTTATTCGGAAACCGGGACCACCGCTCAGAGGAGTGCGAATGAAAATCAGCCCGCAGGCTGGCCGGAAGTTCGGCGTGATCGTGGAGGGTTTCGACGCGGAAACCGCTTCGCCGCAGGACGTCGTCGAGCTGAAGAAGAGCATCTACACCAACAAGATCGCCGTGTTGAAGAACCAGGACCTGTCGCCGCGGCAGTTCCTGGCGCTCGGCGAGCGGCTGGGCCGGGTCGTGGAGTACTACGAGCCGGTCTACCACCACCCCGAGGTGAAGGAGGTGTTCGTCTCCTCCAACGTCAAGGAGGAGGACGGCCGCCAGATCGGGGTGCCGAAGACCGGCAAGTTCTGGCACTCGGACTACCAGTTCATGCCGCGCCCGTTCGACATCACCATGATCTACCCGCAGGTCGTGCCGTCGCAGAACCGTGGCACGTACTTCATCAACATGGCGACGGCCTACGAGAAGCTCTCCGAGGAGCTGAAGCTGGCCGTCAAGGAGACCACGGCGACGCACAGCGTGCTGCGGTACTTCAAGATCCGGCCGACGGACGTCTACCGGCCGATCTCGGAGATCATCGACGAGGTCAACGCGAAGACCCCGCCGGTGACGAGCCCGCTCGCGTTCGCGCACCCGCACACCGACGAGACCGTGCTCTACGTCAGCGAGGGTTTCACCCTGTCCCTGCAGGACGCCGACGGCAACGACCGGTCGGAGCTGCTGGCGGAACTGCTCACGGCCACCGGCCAGCTCGACCGCACCTACGAGCACGAGAACATCCACCTCCAGACGTTCGAGAAGGGCGACATGCTCCTCTGGGACAACCGCAGCCTGATCCACCGGGCGCTGCACACCGCGACGCCGGAACCGGCTGTGTCGTACCGGGTCACCGTCTACGACGACGTGGACCCGGCGGCCTAGTCCCGCGCGGACGTTCGATCTGCGGTGGGGTCCGGCGGCGTCGACCGCCGGATCCCACCGGTGTCCACCTCGTACGAGATCGGAGGGTTTGACGTGGCAGACCAGTTGACGGCGGCGACGATCAGGGCGGACGTCGCCGAGTTGCTCCACCGTCGCCCGGACGAGAACTTCGACACGGAGGACCTCTTCGACTGCGGCCTCGACTCGGTGCGGCTGATGACGCTCATGGAGCGGTGGCGCGAGGCCGGCGCCGAGGTCAGCTTCGTCGACCTGGCCGAGCGGCCGACGGTCGAGCACTGGGTGAAGCTGCTGGTGGGCCGGGATGGCTGAGCCGCTGCCGCTGGGCGCCGCCCAGGAGGGCATCTGGACCGGCCAGCAGTTCGACCCCGACAGCCCCGCCTTCAACACCGCGGAGTACGTGGAGATCCGCGGCCCGGTCGACGTGCCGCTGCTGGAGGCGGCGGTGCGCGGGGCGGTCGGGGAGGCCGAGGCGCTGCACGTCGTGTTCGAGGAGGACGCCGAGGGGCGCCCCTGGCAGCGCCCCCGCGACGACGCGTCGTGGCCGGTGCACCTGGTCGACACCAGCGCCGAGGCGGACCCGCTCGCCGCCGCGACGGCCTGGCTGCGGGCGGACCTCGACACCCCCGTCGACCTGCGCAAGGACCGGCTGTTCCAGCAGGCCTTCCTGCGCCTCGGCCCGGAACACCTCCTGTGGTACCAGCGTGTGCACCACATCGCCCTGGACGGGTACGGGCTGTCCCTGGTCGCCCGCCGGGTGGCCGAGATCTACACCGCGCTCGTCGAGGGGCGGGAACCGCCGCCGCGTACGTTCGGATCGCTGGCCCCCGTCGTCGACGAGGACACGGCGTACGCCGACTCGGACAGGTACGCCGCCGCCCGCGAACACTGGACGTCCCGGGCGGCGGGCCGGGCGGCGCCGGTGGTGCTCGCCCACCGCAGCGGCAAGCTGGGTCGTACGGTGCTGCGCGCCACCGCCGACCTGGACGGCGTCGACATCGACGCGTTGAAGGCGGTCGCCGGGGCCACCGGGACGACGTGGAGCGAGACCCTCGTCGCGGCCTTCGCGGCGTACCTGCACCGGATGACCGGCGCGGACGAGCTCACGCTCGCGCTGCCGGTCATGTCGCGGCTCGGGTCGGTGTCGCTGCGGGTGCCGTGCATGGTGACGAACGTCGTGCCGCTGTGGGTCCGCGTCGAGCCCACCGCCACACTGGCGGGGCTCGCGGAGCAGGTCGCCGCCGAGCTGCGGGCCGCGCGTCCGCACCTGCGCTACCGCTACGAGCAGCTACGCCGCGACCTGAGGATGGTCGCCAGCGAACGCAAGCTGTTCGGCCCGTCGGTCAACATCATGCCGTTCGACTACGGCCTGCGCTTCGCGGGCCACCGGGGCGTCGTGCACAACGTCAGCGCCGGGCTCGTCGAGGACCTGGTCGTCCACGTGTACGACCGGGCGGACGGCAGCGGCCTGCGCGTCGTCCTCGACGCCAACCCCAACTGCTACGACGACGAGGAGCTCACCGGGCACCTGACCCGGTTCCTCGCCTTCCTGCGCCGCGCCACGCACACCCCCGACGCACCGGTCGCGGACGTCGACCTGCTGCTCGACGGGGAGCGCGGGCTGCTGCTGGCGCGGTGGAACGACACCGCGAAACCCCTGCCCGCGCGCACCGTGCCCGCGCTGTTCGCGGCGCAGGCCGCCGCGACGCCGGAGCGTACGGCGCTGGTGGCCGGCGACGCCACGCTGACCTTCGCCGAACTCGACCGCCGCGTCGAGCGCCTCGCCGCCCTGCTCGTCGCCCGGGGGGCGGGTCCCGACCGGTACGTCGGGCTCCTGCTGCCCCGCACGTCGGAGGCGATCGTGGCGCTGCTGGCCGTGCTCCGGGCCGGCGCCGCGTACGTGCCCGTCGACCCGGACCTGCCCGCCCGGCGGGTCGCGGCGATGCTGGCCGACAGCGCACCCGTCGTGGTGCTCGCCACCGAGGCGCTGTGGGCCGGCCACCGGCAGGCGCAGATCCCCGTCCTGCTCGTGGACGCCCCCGCGACCGCCGCCGAGCTGGCCGCGGCGGGCGACACGCCCGTGCCGGACACCGGGCTCGCGCCCGGGCACGCGGCCTGCCTCATCTACACGTCCGGTTCCACGGGTGTGCCGAAGGGCGTCGTGATCGAGCACCGCGGCCTGGTGAACCTCTTCCTGCACCACCGCGACACGATGATCCGGCCCGCGTCCGGCGGCCGGGTCCGCCGGGCCGTGCTGTCCGCGTCGCTGTCGTTCGACACGTCGTGGGAGGGCCTGCTGTGGCTGCTCGACGGCCACGAGCTGCACTTCGTCGACGACGACCGGCGCCGCGACCCGGCCGCGATGCTCGACTACGTCGACCGGCACCGCATCGACTTCATGGACATCACCCCGACGTACGCCGAGGAGTTGGTGGCGAACGGGTTCCTCGACGCCGGCCGGCACCGGCCCGCCGTGCTCGCGCTCGGCGGCGAGGCGACCGGCCCCGCGCTCTGGACGGCCCTGCGCGACGCCGGCATGAGCGTCTACAACCTGTACGGCCCCACCGAGTGCACCGTCGACACCCTGTGGTGCCGGCTCTCCGACAGCGCCGAGCCGATCGTGGGTCGGCCGCTCGCCAACACCAGGGCGTACGTGTTGGACGCGGCGCGTCGGCTCGTGCCGCCCGGCACGGTGGGCGAGCTGTACCTCGCCGGGGCGCCCGTCGCCCGCGGCTACCACGACCGTCCCGAGCAGACCGCGCAGCGGTTCGTCGAGGACCCGTTCGGGCCGCCGGGGGGCCGGATGTACCGCACCGGCGACCTGGCCCGCTGGCGGCGCGACGGCACCCTGGAGTTCCTCGGCCGCGCGGACGACCAGGTCAAGATCCGGGGGTTCCGCATCGAGCCGGGGGAGATCGAGGCGGTCCTGCTCGCGCACCCCGAGGTCGCCCAGGCGGCGGTGGTGCCGCGCGAGGACACCCCGGGTCAGGTGCGGCTCGTCGGCTACGTCGTGCCGGCCGGCGAGGCCGCGCCGCAGCCCGCCGCGCTGCGGCAGTTCGTGGCGGAGCGGCTGCCCGACTACATGGTGCCGCCCGCGTTCGTCGCGCTGGCGGCGATCCCGCGTACCACGAACGGCAAGCTCGACCGCGCGGCGCTGCCCGCGCCGGACCTGGCCGCGACGGTCGGCGGCCGCGCGCCGCGCGACCACCGCGAGGCCGTCCTGTGCGGTCTCTTCGCCGACCTGCTCGGCCTGCCGGAGGTCGGCATCGACGACGACTTCTTCTCCCTCGGCGGGCACTCCCTGCTCGTCGCCCGGCTGATGGGCCGGGTACGCGCCGAGTTCGGCGTGGAGATCAGCATCCGGACGGTGTTCGAGGCGCCGACCGTCGCGAGGCTCGCGCCGGCGCTCGCCACGGACACCGGTGGCGGCTCGACGGAGGTGCTGCTCCCGTTGCGTACGCGGGGGAGCGGGCCGCCGCTGTTCTGCGTCGCGCCGGCCACCGGACTGGCGTGGTCGTTCGCCGCGCTGCTGGCGACGCTGCCCGACCGCCCGGTGTACGGGCTCCAGTCGGTCGACGGGCAGTGGGCGGACGTCGCCGAGCTGGCCGCCGAGCACGTGCGCCGCATCCGCGAGGTCCAACCCGTCGGGCCCTACCACCTGCTCGGCGCCTCCTTCGGCGGCCTGGTGGCGCACGAGGCGGCCGTCCAGCTCACGGCGGCCGGCGAGTCGGTGGCGCTGCTCGCGCTGCTCGACTCGTTTCCGGTCCCGGCCGCCTGGCGGGACCTGCCGCCGCCCGCCGAGCACGACGCGGCCGCCGCCGTGCTCGGCCAGGCCGTGCTCGGCGGCCTCGACGAGGCGCAGCGCCGCCTCGCATACGACGCCTTCGCGCGCAACTCGCGGCTCGCCGCCGGCTGGACGCCCCGGCGCCTCACCGGCGACGTGCTGGTCGTCGAGGCGACCGAGGGCAAGACGCCGGACTGGCCCGGCCCGCAGAGCTGGGAGCCGCACGTCGACGGGCGGATCCACGCACACCGGCTGGACTGCACCCACGACGGCATGCTCGCCGCCGGTCCCCTGGCGCGGGTCGGCGCCGTGATCCCACCCGTCGGCGACCTACGGAGGGCAGCATGAGCGAACGACGTGAACGGCTCGGACTCGGCGCGGTCCTGGCCGCGACCTTCATGACCCAGGTGGACGGATTCGTCGTCAACGTGGCCAGCCCGTCCATCCAGCGCGACCTGGGCGCGGGCTTCGACCAGATCCAGTTCGTCGGCGCGGCGTACGTGATCGCGTTCGGGGCCCTGATGGTCACCGGCGCGCGGCTCGGCGACCGCGTCGGGCACCGCACGGTGTTCCTGTGGGGAGTCGCCGGCTTCACGGTCACCTCGCTGCTGTGCGGCATCGCACCGGACGCCGACCTGCTCATCGTGGCCCGGTTCCTGCAGGGTGCGGCGGCGGCGTTCATGGCCCCCCAGGTGCTGGCGATCATCCGGGCCGCCGTGCCGGACCCGGACCGGCTGGCCAGGGCAATCAGCGTCTACGGCGTCGTGATCGGGCTCGGCGTGATCAGCGGCATCGCGGGCGGTGGCCTCATCGTCGAGGCGGACATCGCCGGTCTCGGCTGGCGGCCGGCGCTGCTGGTGAACGTGCCCGTCGGGATCGCGATCCTGGCGTTGGGCGGGATCCTGCCGCGCAGCGTGCCGAGGTCGCCGCACCGGCTCGACCTGGCGGGCGCGGCGCTCACCATCGTGGCGGCGCCCGCCCTGCTCGTGCCCCTGGTCTTCGGGCCGGGTGGCCCGGCGTGGCTGTGGCTGGGGGTGCCGGTCGCGTTCGCCGTGTCCGTCGTGCTCGTGGGCCAGCAGCGGCGCCTGCACCTCGCCGGCGGCGACCCGCTGTTCCCACCGCGGGTCGTCACCGCCCCCGGGATGCGGCTGTCCCTGCTGACCGTGCTGGCGCTGTTCGCCACCAACGCGGGGCTGTTCCTCGTGTTCACCTACTACCTGCAGACCGGGTTGCGGTTCACGCCGCTGACCGCGGCGCTGATGTTCGTGCCGCTGGGGATCGGGTTCTCGCTCGGCTCGGCGGCCAACCGGCGGGTCGCGCGCCTCGTGTCGGCGCCGACCCCGGTCTGGGGCTGCGGCCTGCTCGCCGCCGTCCTGGCGGCGAGCGCGGCGGTCGTCCAGGCGCCGGAGTCCACCCAGGCGCCCCTGCTCGTCGCGGTGGTCACGCTGGCCGGCTTCGGCCAGGGCCTGGTCGTCTCGCCCCTGGTCGCCGGGATCCTCGGCCGGGTCAGGCCCGCCGAGGCGGGCGCGGCGTCGGGCATGGCGACCACTGTCACCCAGTTCGGCCTCGCGCTCGGGGTCGCGGTAGCGGGGGTCTGGTACCGCACCGTGCTCGGCGCGACGCCCGGTGACCCCGGCGTGCCCTTCGCCGACCACGCGGCGGCCTTCGCGGCCACCGCGCTCCTGCTCGCGGCGTCGGCGACCTGCGCCGCCCTGGTCAGTGCCCGCCTGCACCACCTGCCGGGGCCGGCGGCCGCGGCAGCGCAACCGGAACCGGCGGCGGAGCCGACGCCCGTCGCCACGTCAACCATGCGGAGGACCGGATGAAACTCAAGCGATTCCCCCTCGCGGCGGCGGTCGCCGCGCTGCTGCTGTCGACCGCCTGCACGGCGGCCAGGAGCGAGGCCGGACTGGCGGACGGGCCGGCGGCGGCCGGCTACCCCGTGACGATCACCAACTGTGGCAAGGAGTACCGCTACTCGCGGACGCCGAGCCGGGTGGTGGTGATGAACGGCGGTTCCGTCGCGGAGGTCTCCGCGCTGCTGGAACTCGGCGTCGCCGACCGGATCGTCGCCAACGCCCAGTCGTACGGCGCCTCGGAGGTGGCCGGCCGGGTCGACGCGATCAAGCGGCTGCCGACGGGGAACATCGCGCTCAACGACATGTCGGACATCCCGCGCGAGGCCATGATCGGGCTCACGCCGGACCTCGTCATCTCCGCGTACGACGGGGGCTTCCGCGCGGAGGCGGGCTTCGCCACCCGCGACGACCTCGCCGCTGTCGGGGCCGACACGTACGCGCCGAAGAGCTCGTGCGGTGCGGTCGGCACCGTGACCGGCACGCCGTCCATCGAGGACAGCTACGCGCTCCTGCGTGACCTCGGCGCCATCTTCGGGGTGCCCGAGCGTGCCGAGAGGATCATCGCCGACTCGAAGGCGCACATCGCCGGCTTCGGGGCGAAGACCGCGAACCTGCCGAAGCAGAAGGTCATGGTGATCACCCCCGGCATGGCGATGGGCGGCGAGTTCAGCTCGGTCGGCGGCAACGGGATCTGGAACGACATCCTGGCCAAGGCGGGTGCGGTCAACGCCTTCGCGGGCGCGACCGACCAGATGTTCGCCAACCTCTCCCGGGAACAGGTGGCCAGCGCCGACGTGGACGCCCTGCTCGTCGTGAACTACATGTCGAAGGATCCGGACGCCGACGCGCGCAAGCTGCTCGCCCAGTTCCCGCAGTGGGACGCGGCGAAGAACAACCGCTACGTCGTGCTCTCCGACTCGATCTATCTCGGCCCCAGCAACCACCTGGCGGTCGAGAAGATCGCGCGGGCCGTGCACCCCGAGGCGTTCTGACCGCCATGGCCATCCTCTCGCGTACCGCGAACGGCCGGGTGCCGGCCGTGTCGAAGCGCGCCGCCACCCGGCCGGCCCCGCTGCACGGGGTGCCGCTGCCGCTGTGCCTGCTCGTGCTCGGCGTGCTGCTGGTCGTCGCGATCCTCGTCGCGGCCGCCGTCGGGTCGGTGTCGGTCTCCGTCGGTGACACCGGTCGGATCGTCTGGGCGCACCTGACGGGGGCGACCCCCGCGGTGGACCCGGCGCACGACCAGATCGTCTGGACCTTCCGGATCCCCCGGGTGCTGCTGGCCGCGCTGTGCGGCGCCGGGCTGGCGGTCGCGGGCGTCGTGTTGCAGGCGCTCGTGGCCAACCCGCTCGCCGACCCCTTCATCCTCGGCGTGTCGGCGGGCGGCTCGGTCGGCGCCGTCACCGTGATGGCGCTGGGCGCGGGCACGCTCGGCGGGCTGGGCGTGTCCGGCGCGGCGTTCCTCGGCTCGATGCTGGCGGTGGCGCTGGTGTTCAGCCTCGGCCAGCAGCGCGGTCGGCTCAATCCGGTCCGGCTCGTGCTCGCGGGGGTCGCGATCAGCTACGTGTTCACCTCGATCACGAGCCTGCTGCAACTTCAGACGACCCCCAACAACATGCGTCAGATCATGTTCTGGCTGCTCGGCAGCGTCGCGGGGGCCCGTTGGGAGCAGTTGCAGATCGCGGGCGTGGTCGTCCTGGCGGTGACCGTGCTGCTGACCCTGTACGCCCGGCAGTTCAACGCGCTCGTCACCGGCGACGAGTCGGCGACCGCCCTCGGCATCGACGTCAAGCGCCTGCGGATCGTGTCGATCGTGTTGACGTCGCTGCTCGCGGGCGTGCTCATCGCCGTCGCCGGCGGCATCGGCTTCGTCGGGCTGATGGTGCCGCACCTGGTACGCCTCGCGTTCGGCGTGGACCACCGCCGCGTCCTGCCCCTGGCGGCGCTCGTCGGCGCCGTCTACCTGGTGGTCGTCGATCTGCTGTGCCGGACCGTCGACCCGCCGAACGAACTGCCCCTCAACATCCTGACCGCCCTCTTCGGCGCGCCGTTCTTCATCTGGCTGATGCGCCGGGATAGGAGCCTGTCCCACTCATGAAGCTTCAGGTGCAGCGGGTGTGCGTCTCCATCGGCGCCACGCCGATCCTGCGCGACGTCGACATGGACGTCGCGCCCGGCGAGGTCGTCGGCCTGATCGGCCCCAACGGCAGCGGCAAGTCCACGCTCCTGCGGACGATCTACCGCTCGGTCCGCCCGAGCGGGGGGCGGGTGCTGCTCGGCGACGAGGACGTCTGGTCCTTGTCGGCGCGGGCGGCGGCGCGGCGTACCGCCGCGGTGTTGCAGAACAGCCCCACCCCGCCGGGGCTGACCGTGCAGGAGGTCGCCGCGCTGGGGCGCATCCCGCACAAGGGGGTGTTCGACCGGGAGAGCGCCGAGGACCACGATCTCGTGGTCGACGCGTTGCGGCGCACCGGGATGCTCGCGCAGGCGGATCGGATCTTCGGCTCGCTCTCCGGCGGCGAGCGGCAGCGGGTGCTGCTCGCCCGGGCGCTCGCCCAACAGCCGCGGCTGCTGGTGCTCGACGAGCCGACCAACCACCTGGACATCCGGGCGCGGTTCGAGCTGCTGGAACTGGTGCACACGCTGGGCGTCACCACGCTGGCGGTGCTGCACGACCTGGACCTCGCGGTGCGTAGCTGCGACCGCCTCGTCGTGCTGGACCGCGGCCGGGTGGTGGCGGAGGGCCCGGTGCTGGACGCGCTCACGCCACAGGTGCTCTCCGGGGTCTTCGGGGTCACCGCCGAGACGGAACGTCACCACGACGGCATCGTCCGCGTCACGTACGGCGCCCGGCCGCTGGCGACGGTGGGCTGAGTCCGGCGTCCTCCCCGTGGTCCGACGGTGCCCGATCAAATGTAGCTACGAGCGGATATGACGTGACGGTGGCAATTGCGGCCTAGCATCGATTAGGACCCTTTCGCGCTGCTGCGGTAGGGGTCGGCGCTTGACGACCGTCATTTTTATGTGGAAAGGTCGAACCTCAAGGGGGAACGTGCAGTCCGGCGGGGCGCGTCACAATTCGCGGTCCGAAATCCGGGCAATTGCTCCTGTGTCGCTGAACATTTCGATGGGATTCGGTGCCCGGACGGGCGCCGTCGACGTCATCGGATGTCACGGGCCGACGAGGACATTCCCCGCCGTCGAGGATCGCTGGGGGAGTGTGTCGTGGTTGTTGCATCGACGCCCGTGGCCGGGCATCCCGGCCGGCGGGGGATCGACGGGGCCGGGCACGCGGCGAGCCCGCCGCTGAGCCTGCCCCGGTTGCGCTAGCGGAGCCGAGAGCGCTGCTGCCGTGAACCTCCGCGTCGCACTGGAGCGCCCATTCTCGGAAGGGGTGGCCCCGCTACCGGCGCCCCGGCTCGCGATGGGCGTCGTCACCGCCGTCTTCACCAGCATCAGCCTGATCGGCTTCCTGCACGTCATGTTCCTGCCGGTGGGCCCGTACGCCATCGCCCTGTCGTTCACGTGCATCGCCGCCCTGATGGCGTTGCAACTGCGCTGGTACGGCCGGGACAACGGGCGGCTGCGCACCCCGCTGGGATACGGCGTCCTGCTCACCCAGGCGGCGCTCGTCTACCTGCCCATCCTGATCTTCGGTCAGGCGTGGGTGGGCATGCCGGGCTTCCTGGCCGGCAGCGTGCTGCTGGTGTTGCGGGCCGTCACGGCGTGGTTGACCTTCTCCATCATCGTCGTCTCGATGGCCGTCGCCCAGTGGTTCTTCACGCAGGCGCCGATCGACATGCTCTACACCTCGATCTCCACCGTCACGACGGGGCTCGTGGTGTACGGGCTGTCCCGGCTGACCGCGCTCGTCGTCGAGGTGCAGGAGAGCCGCGCGGAGATCGCGCGGATGGCGGTGCTGCGGGAGCGGCTGCGGTTCGCCCGCGACCTGCACGACCTGCTCGGCTACAGCCTGTCCGCGATCTCGCTGAAGATCGAGCTCGTGCACCGGCTGATGGAGAAGTCCCCGCAGGAGGCGAGCGACCATCTGCTGGAGGTCCTGGAGATATCCCGGGTCGCCCTCGCCGACGCGCGGACCGTCGCCAGTGGCTACCGCGAGTTGTCGCTGGAGGAGGAGTGCCGCTCCGCGGTGTCCGTGCTCTCCGCCGCGGAGATCCAGGTGCGGCTGGACAGCGACCACCTCGACCTGCCGGTCCAGGTCAGCACGGTGCTGGCCACGGTGCTGCGGGAGGGGGTGACGAACATCCTGCGGCACAGCAAGGCCAAGCGCTGCGACATCACCATCCGGCAGACGCACGACGACGCCTCGATCGAGATCCTCAACGACGACCTGGCCATCGGGCCGCCCCGGGATCCCGGCAGTGGCCGCAACGGGTTGCGCAACCTGTCCGTGCGCGCCCAGGAGATCGGCGGCTCGTTGATGGTCGAGCGGCAGCCGGACCTGTTCCGTCTGTGCGCCAAGGTGCCGCTGCGCCTGGACCGTCGCCAGGCGTCGCGGTCACAACCAACCGGCCTCCCGGGCGACCCGGATGGCGTCGACCCGGTTGCGGGCGGCGAGCTTGTTGACGATGGTCGTCAGGTAGTTGCGGACGGTACCGACTGACAGGAACATCCGCGCCGCGATGTCGACGGCCTGGAACCCCTCCGCCGTCAGGCGGAGCACCTCGGTCTCGCGTGCCGTGAGCGGGCAGTCGGCGCTGTCCCAGGCGGACATCGCGAGCTGGCTGTCGACGACCCGCCGGCCGGCGGCGACACTGCGGATGGCCTCGACCAACTGCTCGGTCGGTGCGTCCTTGAGCAGGAAGCCGGTCGCCTTCGCAGACAGCGCCCGGCGCAGGGTGCCCGGCCGGCCGAGCGCGGTCAGGACCAGGGTGCGGATCTCCGGCAGGTGGGCCTGGATGTCGGCGATGGCGGAGAGGCCGTCCTTGCCCGGCAGGTCGATGTCGATCACGGCGACGTCGGGTCGGAACCGTTGCGCCATGGGCAGGATCTCCGTGCCCGAGGCAACCGCGGCGACGACGTCGATGTCCGGTTCCAGGTTGAGCAACGCGACCAGCGCGTCTCGGACCATGTGCATGTCCTCGGCCAACAACACCTTGATCAACTTGGCATCCCCTGTCGGGCCGGCGCAATTAACCCCGTTCTATCACGCGACCGCACGCATCGAGGCCGCACTTTTTCCGATCCGTAGGGGGTGCGCCGACGCCCTTTCCCGGCGGCATGTCAATTCATTTACATTCCGTGTACGCCCGGGTACTCGTCGTTATCGGTGGCCTCGTTCTCGGGCAGCCCGATGGCGAATTCGCCGACGCTGACCTCCGCCGGCCAGTCGAGCCCGAATGCCGAGGCGGGAATTCCCGCGTCGCCCAGGGTGAGAGCGGAGGTGGCGAGCCCGAGCATCGTGGCGACGAGGTAGAGGGTCTGCTCGAGCATGCCGACGTGCTTGAGGGTGGTGGCGTAGGAGATGCTGTCGTAGACCCAGGACAGCCGGTCCGCCCGGGCGGTCACCGTGATCAGCACGGGCGGTGGCCGCCCCCCGCCGGCCACCCGCGCGTTGTCGAGCAGCTCGTCGACGGTGGCGGGGTCGGCGTTGACGAGCGTCAGCGCGTGCTCCACCGGGTGATAGTGGTAGATCCCGCGCCGCAGGTCCGGGCAGCGGTCCACGGTCAGATACAGCTCCAGCTCGTACAGCGAACCCGCACTGGGATACGGGCGCCGCGTCACCGCGTACCGCACGTCGGCGGGGGCCGTGGCCACCGACTGCTTCCGGACCCGCGCGGCGTGGAACAACAGCTCCCCGAGCTCCCGGGTCGACGGTCCCGCCTCGGCGAAGGCGCGGGTCGACCGGCGCCGGTCGACGGCCTCGATGAGGGTCATCCCGCGCGCGTTCGGCACGGCCGGGCGATACATCGGGATCCGTGGCCCGGCGGGCGCCGGCTTGGTCGCCGCCGGCGGCGGCAGGGTCGCGACGTGGCGGAACGTCGCGCCGGCGGGGCCGTCGTGCGGGCCGAGCCGGCTGCGCGAGTGGAACAGCAGGTCGTACGGCGACCACAGCAGCAGCGTGCGGTCGGAGTCCTCGTGGAAGTCCGACGTGCCGCCCGCGCCGGCGACGACCATGCCCGCGCCCACCAGGTAGGCGATGACGTCGGACACCACCGGGAGCGCCAGGCCGGCCCGGCGCCCCACCTCGACGCTGGTGGTGGCCCGGGGCAGCGCGCCGAGCACCAGCGACGCCTGCGGCCGGTGCAGCACCACCCGGTGGTGCGACAGCGGGGACTCGAGCACCAGCTCGCCGTCGCGCTGCGCGGCGAAGGCGAACCGGGACAACCGGATCGGGTGCTCCTCGGTCACCTCGGGCAGGGCGAGCACCCCCAGGGGGGAGACCGGCTGGACCGACAGCAGCGGCACCGGGGAGTCCGCCGAGCCCAGCGAGCGGACTATCCGGCCGGGCAGCCGGTCGAAGACCGACCGGAGCAGGCGTCGGTCCAGCCCGGCGACGTTGCCGAGCGCGACCGGCCCGTAGGTCATGCGGTGCAGGACCTCCTCGACCGGAGGCGCGGGCCGGCCCAGGGGGACGTCGCCCCAGCGGGTGAGGATGGTCAGACTGCCGTCCCCAGCCGTCTCGATGGTCACGTCGTCCCGGAAGGACCACAGTGGCAGGCCCGCTCCGGGGCGGGACCGCTCGACGTCGGATGGCAACCTGGCTCCTCGATGGGCGCGGCGGCGACGGCCACGGGCGCCCCGTTCTACACGAAAAGTGGTATCGGGTTGATGTTCTCGTACTCCGTGGGACGGTCGAGCCTGCCGAGGCGCACCGGGACGTCGAACAACCGGCCCGGCGCGAACCTCGCCCAGAAACCGCGCATCCCCGGCACGATGGCCTTCACCACGGGAAGCCCGACATCCGGACGGGTCTGGTCGAGCACGAGCACGTCGAGCCCCAGCGCCTCCAGCCGGTGCTGCACCGCGCGGACGTCCTGCAACAGGTCGCCCGTCGGGGCGTGCCGGTAGTCGGCGAGCCGGCGTGCCGGCACCGCCGGGTCGGGGCGCAGGTAGGCGTCGCCGGCCCAGGTGGCGGTGCGCCACCACCGCACGGCGTCGGGATCGGACCAGCCGTACCCACCGTCGTCGCCGACCTCCGCCACCGCCGGCATCAACTGGTTCATCTCGGTGAGCGCGCGGATCAGCGCCACCCGGGGATCCGGGTGTGCGCCGAAGCCGAACATGATGTCCTCACACCGCTTGTCGGTGCGCCGCGACAGCGCGGCCATGGTGGGGATCCCGACGTCCGACGACACGTCCAGCACCCAGACCTCGCGGTGCAGGCCCGCGTAGACCTCGCGCAGCTCGTCGATCCAGCGGTCGCCGAAGCTGTCGAGGTCGACCGCGGGGGCCCGGGTGCGGTTGTACCACCAGAGGGCCACCGCGTCGCGCTCCACCAGCTCCAGCAGGCCCTGCAACAGCGCGTCCTCCAGGCTGCCGCCGGCGGCGTTGCCGTTGGAGTCCGCACACAGCGTCAGGCCGCCGTGCTGCTGCGGCACGTTGAAGTAGAGCATCGAGGTGGGCAACAGGCGGTGCCGCTGGCCGGTGAGCGACCACACCGGGGTCCAGCTCGTCACGGCCGCTTCGTCGAACGGCGCGCACACGTACTGGAACGGTGAGCAGGTGGCGTTCCAGCGGGCGCGGTCGGCGTACTGTCGCTTGTCGAAGAGCAGGCAGTCGTCGGGGTGCACGGCGGTGTCGGCCAGCTCGGTGTAGCTGCCACTGACCCGGGCCTCGTCGCCGTGGAAGTAGGCGCTGTGCCGCTCGATGGCCTCGCAGAGCGCGCTGACCTCGGCGTGCACGGCGGTGACGCCCTTGCCGCCGTTCTCGGCCCGCAGCGCGAACCGCATCTGGTCGGCGTTGCTGCGCGTCGTCGTCGCGAGGTTGGGGCCCGAGCGGAACGAGTTGAAGAAGGCCGGGCCCCGCCCGTCGCGGGTGATCTCCTTGACCACGCCGCTGACCGGGCTCACCAGGTGCCCATAGTCGTGCAGCACCTGCTCCGGGGCCAGGGCGCGGTGGCCGCCGCCGGAACGCGACAACGTGGGCCGGCTGCGCAGCGGCACCGGGCGGAACGCCCGCTCGCGCTCGATGCCGGGGTCGCCGCACCGCGGGCACTGCGGTCGGGCGCGTACCTCGTGATGGGCGCCGCGCAGGGTGACGCTGTCCAGCGTCCACACGGCCCGCTGCCCGTCGTGCCGCAGTCCCGCCGTCCACTTGGCGGCCTCCAGGGCCACCAGGTGCAGGGCCGCGGCGCCGAGCGGGGGCAGCGAGACGGGGGGAGTGGCGAGCTCGGCGGCGGAGCCGACGACGGCCCGCAGCCGCGTCTCGGCCTGACGGTGGCCCCGCAACCGGTGGGCCAGGCAGTGCCAGCACCCCGCCCCGGCCGCCGGGTCGAAGACCGGCCCCACCCAGACCTGTGCGCCACCGGGCTTCGCGAGCAGCCACGGTCGCCGGGCGGCGCGCTGCGCGGCGTCGACGGAGGCCAACTCCTCGTCCAGGTAGTCGTCACAGAGCACAACCGTTAAGTCGGCGGCCGGGGCGGAAAAGTTCCCGGCGGCCGGCGAGACGGTCAGGCCGGCCGCGCGCAGCGCGTCAGCCGCCGCCGACGCCGCGGCACCCGCCGGCCGGCCGCCGACGTGGACGAGGTCGACCCGGGCGGCGGCGCTGGCCCGGGTGGCGGCGGCGGGATCCAGGCCGGCCGACTCCCAGTACGCGAACGCGGGCTCGTCGGCGCCGGCCGGCCCGGCGGGCCGCAGCGTCACCAGGTCGGCGTCGACGAGCCGCCGGACGACGGCGCCGATCTCGGCCGGCGCCATCCCGGCGGGACTGTCGCGGACGAGCCCGGCGAGGTCGCGGGTGCCGTCGAGCAGCGGCGCCAGGGCCTCGACCTGTGCCCCACTGATCGAGGTGGCCCCGCGCTCGGACAGCAGGTAGACCGCGTCACCGGGCACCACGTGGGCCCGGAGGTGCCGCTTGAACCCGACGCGCAGCGGTGCGTCTGTGTCCGACATGGCTGCTCCCTGCTCGACAGGTGCCGCTCCAGTGAGACTCCAGCGACACTCCAGCGTGTTGTCCGAACAGCCTTGCGGCACCGCATCCGCCCGGCAAGTGCCGCCGTCACATGCTGGTCTCTCGTTCGGTCACCCTGGTCCATGACGCGGTCACTATCGGCTCGACCCTGGCTTGGAATAGCGTGGAATCCTGTCCTGACTCCCCCTCGTCGGAATCGTCGCTCCGTCACGGAACCAGTGCGCCGGCGCCCCTTGCCAGCGGTGGAAAGTGCGGTGGATCCGACTGATAGCGAGGTCGGCGAAATGATTACGAAGTTTGCGGAACTGGGATCGATGTCGCACGAGGAGAAACTGACGCTCCTCGCCGCGTTGCTGGAGTCGGCGGCCGACCCCACGACGGCGGCCCGACGGCCCGAGCCGCCACCGCCCGCCCCGGTGCGGCCCCCGGCCGGGAACCCGCTCGCGGGGTTGCGCTTCGAGCTGCTCGGCCCGCTGGTCATCCGGCACGACGGGGTCGACATCGCACCGAGCGCGCCGAAGCTGCGGCTGGTGCTGTCCGCGTTGCTGTTCAACGCGAACCAGCCGGTCGGCGCGTCGGTGCTCGTGCGGGAGCTGTGGAGCTCGGGGGCGCCCCGCACCGCCCACGCGACCCTGCAGACGTACATGTTCAAGGTGCGCAAGCTCCTGCACGGCGTGCTCGGCGGGTCCGTCGAGGACATCGCGCGCGACGTCCTGCTCACCTGCTCGGGCGGCTACACGCTGCGGGTGGACCCGCGGCAGCTCGACATCGTCGAGTTCGACGCGCTGGTCACGGCGGGGACCGCCGCGATGCGCGCGGGCGACTACGAGCAGGCCGGCGCGGACCTGCGCCGGTCGCTGGCGCTGTGGCGCGGCAACGTGGTGCACCGGGGCCAGTGGGGTCCGCAGCTACGCGCCCAGGCGGCGCGGCTGGAGGAACGCCGGTTCTACGCGCTCACCACCAGGATCGACGCCGACCTGTGCCTGGGGCGGCACCGGGAGGCGACCTCCGAACTCGCGTCGCTGGTCGTGGAGCACCCCCTGCACGAATCGGCGCACACGATGCTGATGCTCGCGCTGCACCGATCCGGCCGCACGCCGGCCGCGCTGGAGGTCTACCTGCGGTTCCGCCGACGGATGCTGGGCGAGCTGGGCATCGAGCCCTCGGAGCGCATCCAGGCGCTGCACCTGGCGCTGCTGTCGCCCGATGCGCTGCTCACCGACCTGTCGCTCACCTCCGACCGGCTGCTCGACCGGCTCGTCGGTGGGCTCCGTCAGGGGCGTCGGCTGAGTTCTTCCGCTGTTACCGGTTGATGGACCGGACGCGATTACCTTCAATTTCGCACTCGTGCGCATAGGAGGAATAGCAATGACCACATCGCCGGTGATGAACAGCGTGTCGATCGGGCGTGCGACTTTCGCCAACGACCCGGTACTGCTTTCGGACGTGCTGCGCCCGTACGCGAGGCCGAAGACGCAGTACCTCAAGTCCGCGACCGTCACGGTCGCCAACGGGCTGGCGAGCGCCGAAGGCGACTTCGCCATTCCCTACCCCTGCTACATCGACGACACGGGTCACCTCAACTCGGTCGAGGTGAACATCTGCTTCAACCAGCTCATGTACTACCTGATCGCGAAGTGCGTCCAGGAGCAGTCGGTGCCCGCGCTGGCCGCGTGGACGATGGACGACTACTGGGCCAAGCAGCTCCCGGACATGCTGATCGCCAACTTCAGCAGCAGGTTCCGGCGGCCGATCGACTCGTCGTCGTTCCACGGCGAGGTGTCCTTCGCCGAGTTCAGCGAGCGCAACCGCAGCCGGCCGGTCCAGATCATCGACATGCCGTGGCGCTTCTGGGACACCCAGGGCGGTGTCGCCGAGGGCGAGGTGCGGATGGCGCTGGTCAACCCGCCCACGCGCACCCAGGCCGACGCGGCATGAGCCGCCCCCACCCGTACGCATCCTGAGGAGGACCGGTGACCGTTCAGTTGCGCACCCTCGTCGACGTCGTGCGCAGGCACGCCGTCCAGCAGCCGGACGTCGTCGCCGTGGTCTGCGAGGGCCGGCGCGTCGACTACGCCACCCTGCACCGCGTCAGCAACCAGGTCGCGCGTGGCCTTCAGGCGGCGGGCCTGCGCCCCGGCGACCGCATCGCCTACCTGGGCAAGGAGTCCGAGCACTACTACGAGCTGCTCTTCGGCGCCGCGAAGACCGGCACGGTGCTGGTCCCGATCAACTGGCGGCTGGCCGCCGGCGAGGTCGAGCACATCCTGCGCGACTCCGGCGCCGCGCTGCTGTTCGTCGACGCCGACTCGGCCGCCACCGCCGAGAAGCTGGCGCCGGAGCTGCCGACGCTGAAGCGGGTGGTGGGGCTCGACGAGCCGGGCGCGGCCGGCGCGGGCTTCACCGCCTGGGCGTCGGCGCAGCCGGACGCGAACGTGCTGGCCCGGGTCACGCCGGACACGCCGCTGGTGCAGATGTACACCAGCGGCACGACGGGATTGCCCAAGGGCGTCGTCCTCGCCCACCGCAGCTTCTTCGCGGTACGCGCGGCGCTCGCCTCGGCCGAGCTGGACTGGATCGACTGGCGTGCGGGCGACGTCAGCCTCGTCGGTATGGCCGGTTTCCACATCGGCGGTCTCTGGTGGGCGACGCAGGGCTTCGCCTCGGGCGTCACGAACGTCGTGATGCGCGAGTTCACCACGGCGGGCGCGGCCGAGCTGATCAGGACGTTGCGGGTCACCACCGCCTGCCTGGTGCCCGCCATGCTGCGGCTGCTGCTGGCGGAGCCCGGGGTCTCCCGCGAGGACTTCACCTCGCTGCGCAAGGTGGTCTATGGCGGCGCGCCGATCTCGGCCGGGCTGCTCGCCCGCTGCGTCGAGGGCTTCGGCTGCGAGTTCGCCCAGATCTACGGGCTGACCGAGACCGGCAACACCGCCATCTGTCTGCCCCCGGCCGACCACACGCCGGACGGCGGCAAGATGCAGGCGGCGGGACGCCCCTACCCGGGCTTCGAGGTCAAGGTCGCCGACAGCCAGGGGAACCCGCTGCCGGCCGGCGAGGTCGGCGAGGTGTGGCTGCGTACCCCGGCGGCGATGGTGGAGTACTGGAACCTGCCGGAGGCCACGGCGAGGACGCTGGTCGACGGCTGGATCGTCACCGGCGACGCCGGCGTGCTGGACGAGGACGGCTACCTGTTCATCCGCGACCGGATCAAGGACATGATCATCGTGGCGGGGGAGAACGTCTACCCGGCGGAGGTCGAGCACGTCATCGGCCGTCACCCGCTGGTCGCCGAGTCGGCTGTCGTGGGCGTGCCGGACGAGCGCTGGGGCGAGGCCGTGCACGCGTTCGTGGTGCCGGTGGAGGGCCAGCAGCTCACCGAGAGCGACCTGGCGCTGCACCTGCGCGGCAGGCTGGCGGCCTTCAAGCAGCCGCTGCACTACGAGTTCATCGACCGGGTGCCCCGCAACCCCAGCGGCAAGATCCTGCGTCGCGAGCTGCGGGAGCGGTTCTGGCAGGGGCACGAGCGCCGGGTGAGCTGACCGCGACGAACCCGCGGCCCCGGCGCGCCGGTCGTGCGCGCCGGGGACAGGCGCACCCGCACCCGTCCGCGCTCCCGCCGCCGACACGGCACCCCGAACATCCCGCCCCGAACCCGATCCCCCCACCGGTCCGCGCTTGGAGTGACGTCGATGCCCGACAACGAGGAAAAGCTGCTCGACTACCTCAGGCGGACGACAGCGGAGCTGCGCGAGACGCGGCGCAGGCTGCGGGACGCGGAGGAGGCCGCACACGAGCCCATCGCGATCGTCGGCATGGCGTGCCGCTATCCGGGCGGCGTGCGTACGCCGGAGGAGCTGTGGGCCCTGGCCGCCGCCGGGCGCGACGGGATCGGCGGCTTCCCCACCGACCGGGGCTGGAACGTGGGGGAGCTGTACGACCCGACCCCCGGCACGCCCGGCCGGTCGTACACGCGCGAGGGTGGCTTCCTGCCCGACGCCGCGGACTTCGACGCCGAGTTCTTCGGGATCAGCCCGCGCGAGGCGTTGACGACGGACCCGCAGCAGCGGCTGCTGCTGGAGACCTCGTGGGAGGCGCTGGAGAGCGCGGGCATCGACCCGGTGGGGCTGCGGGGCAGCGCCACCGGCGTGTTCGCCGGGATGATGTACCACGACTACGCGGGCAACAGCTCCACCGGCTCCATCGCCTCGGGCCGGGTGGCGTACACGTTCGGGCTGGAGGGGCCGGCGGTCACCGTCGACACGGCGTGCTCGTCGTCGCTGGTGGCCCTGCACCTGGCCGGGCAGGCGCTGCGCGGCGGCGAGTGCACGCTGGCGCTGGCCGGCGGCGTGACGGTGATGGCGACCCCGGAGACGTTCGTCGAGTTCTCCCGGCAGCGAGGGCTGTCGCCGGACGGCCGCTGCAAGTCCTTCGCCGCCGCCGCCGACGGCACCGGCTGGTCCGAGGGCGTGGGCATGCTGGTGCTGGAGCTGCTGTCGGACGCGCGGCGCAACGGCCACCGGGTGCTGGCGGTGGTCCGGGGCACGGCCGTCAACTCCGACGGGGCCTCCAACGGCCTGACCGCCCCGAACGGGCCGTCGCAGCAGCGGGTGATCCGGGCCGCGCTGGCCAACGCGCGCCTGTCGGCGAGCCAGGTCGACGTGGTCGAGGCGCACGGCACCGGCACGACCCTCGGCGACCCCATCGAGGCGCAGGCCATCCTCGCCACCTACGGCCAGGAACGCGACCGGCCGCTCTGGCTCGGCTCCATCAAGTCGAACATCGGGCACACCCAGGCGGCGGCCGGGGTGGCCGGCGTGATCAAGATGGTGGGTGCGCTGCGGCACGGGCTGCTGCCGCGCACCCTGCACGTCGACGAGCCGTCCCCGAAGGTGGACTGGTCGGCGGGGGCGGTGTCGCTGCTCACCGAGCCGGTGCCGTGGCCTGCCGGCGACCGCCCGCGTCGGGCCGCCGTGTCGTCGTTCGGCATCAGCGGCACCAACGCCCACGTGGTGATCGAGGAGCCCGAGCCGGCGCAGTCCCCCGAGCCGGTGCCCGCGCCCACCCCGCCGGTGATCCCGTGGGTCCTCTCCGGACGGACGCCGGAGGCGGTGCGGGCCCAGGCCGCGCGCCTGGCCGCGGCGGTGGCGGGCCGCGACCCCGGGGACGTCGCGTTCCCGCTGGCCGTCGGCTTCACGCTGGCCGTCGGGCGCACCGCGTTCGCGCACCGCGCCGCCGTGGTGGGCCGCGACACCGAGGAACTGGTACGCGCGCTGGAGGCCGGCGTGCAGCCGACCCTGGCAGGCCCCGGCGGGCGGCTCGCCTTCCTGTTCACCGGGCAGGGCGCGCAGCGGGTGGGGATGGGCGCCGAGCTGGCCGCCGCGTACCCGGTCTTCGCCGCCGCCTTCGACGAGGTGTGCGCCGCCTTCGACGAGCACCTCGACCAGCCGCTACGCAAGGTCATCGACACCGACGAGGTGCACCGGACCGGCTACACCCAACCGGCCCTGTTCGCCTTCGAGGTCGCCCTGCACCGGCTCCTCGGATCCTTCGGCATCCACCCCGACCACCTCGCCGGGCACTCCGTCGGCGAACTGACCGCCGCCCACCTCGCCGGCGTCTGGAACCTCACCGACGCCGTGCGGCTCGTCGCCGCCCGCGCCCGGCTGATGCAGTCCCTGCCCACCGGCGGCGCGATGGTCGCCGTCGAGGCCACCGAGGAACAGGTCGCCCCGCACCTCGACGACGGGGTCGCCGTCGCCGCCGTCAACACCCCCACCAGCCTCGTCCTCTCCGGCGACGAGGCCGCCACCCTCGGCGTGGCCGCACGGCTCGCCGCGCTGGGCCACAAGACCAGGCGTCTCACCGTCTCGCACGCCTTCCACTCCCACCTGATGGACCCGATCCTCGACGACTACCGGGCGGTCGCCGCGTCCCTCACGCACCAGAGACCCACCATCCCCCTGATCTCCGCCGTCACCGGCCGCCCCCTCGACCCGAGCGCCGAGCACTGGGTCACCCAGCTCCGCGACACCGTCCGTTTCCACCGCGCCGTCCAGGCCCTCGCCACCGACCACCAGGTCGGCACCTTCCTGGAGGTCGGCCCGGACACCGTCCTCGCCATGGCCACCGGCGCGACCCGCGGCATCGCCACCATGCGCCGGGGGCAGCCCGAGACCCGCACCCTCACCACCGCCGTCGCCGCCCTGCACACCGCCGGCATCTCCGTCGACTGGCCCACCTTCTTCAGCGGCGCCCACACCACCGACCTGCCCACCTACCCCTTCCAACACCAGCGGTACTGGGTGGAGAACGCGAGCGCGACGGGGGCGGCGGGCCGACTCGGGCTCGCCGACTCCGAGCACCCCCTGCTCGGCGCGGCCGTCGCGCTGCCCGACCTCGACGGGGTCGTCCACACCGGGCGGTTGTCGACCGGCACCCAGCCGTGGCTCGCGGACCACGTCGTCGCGGGCGCCGTGCTCGTGCCCGGCGCGGCGCTCGTCGAACTCGCGCTGCACGCCGCGGACGCCCTCGGCTGCCCGGTGCTGGAGGAGCTGACCACCCTCGCCCCGCTGGTCCTGCCCGAGGACGGCGCGGTGCAGCTACGGCTGCGCGTCGGCGAACCGGACGGGGAGGGTCGCCGGGCCGTCGAGATCCACTCGCGCGGCGAAGGCACCGGGACCTGGACGACCCACGCCACCGGCATGGTCGCCGCCGGCCCGGTCACCGCGCCGGAGACCGTGGCCGAGTGGCCCCCCGCCGGCGCCCGACCGGTCGACCTGACCGACGCCTACGACCGGCTCGCCGACCGGGGCTACGAGTACGGGCGGGCCTTCCGGGGTGTCACGGCCGTGTGGGAACGCGGCGACGGCCTCTACGCCGAGGTCACCCTCCCCGAGACGGACGAGCGGTTCGCGCTGCACCCCGCCCTGCTGGATGCCGCGCTGCACGCCCCGCTGCTGGCCGGGTCCGCCGGCACGGGCGGCACCCTGCTCCCGTTCTCGTGGCAGCAGGTGGTGCTGCACGCCACGCACGCCACCGCCGTGCGGGTCCGGATCGTGCCGAACGGCTCCGGCTGGGCGGTCACCGCGACCGACGGCGCGGGCGTACCCGTGGTGACCGTGGGCAGGCTGGAGACCCGGGAAGTGGGTGCGCTCGACGCCCGCCCGGCCCAGGACGACTCGCTGTACGAGCTGACCTGGGCCCCCGTGCCGGTCGCCGGCGGGCCGCCCGGGGAGGTGACGCTGCTCGACACGACCACGTTCCCGGGCGACCCCGGCACGGCGGACACCCCCGCCGGCGTCCGCGCGGCCCTGCACCGCGTCCTCGACGAGCTCGGATCCCGGCTCGCGGAGCCCGCCGGGCCGCGGCTCGTCGTGCGTACGCGGGGCGCGGTGGCCCTGCCCGGCGAGGACGTCACCGACCTCGCGGGCGCCGCCGTGTGGGGGTTCGTCCGCTCCGTCCAGGCCGAGTACCCCGACCGCGTCGTCCTGGTCGACGGCGACGTCGTGCTCGCCGACGACGAGCCCCAGCTCGTGGTGCGCGACGGTGTTCCGTACGCCGCCCGCCTGACCCGGGCGGCCACCGCCGACCCGGTCCCGGCGGACTTCGGCGCCGGGACGGTACTGGTGTCGGGTGCCTCCGGCGCGTTGGGCGCGGTGGTGGTGCGTCACCTGGTGGCGGCCCACGGGGTGCGCGAGCTGCTGCTGGTGTCGCGCCGGGGCGCGGCGGCGCCGGGAGCCGCGCAGTTGACGGCGGAGCTGACGGCGGCGGGCGCCTCGGTGCGGTGGGCGGCGTGCGACGTGGCCGACCGGGCCGCGGTGACGGCGCTGGTCGCCGGCCGGGCACTGTCGGCGGTGGTGCATGTCGCCGGCGTGGTGGACGACGGTCTGCTGACGTCGTTGACGGCCCAGCGGCTGGACCGGGTGTTGGCGCCGAAGGTGGACGCGGCATGGCATCTGCACGAGTCGACCGCCGGGATGGGGCTGTCGGCGTTCGTGGTGTTCTCGTCGGCGGCTGGCGTGTTCGGCAACGCGGGCCAGGCGGCGTACTCCGCCGCGAACGCGTTCCTGGACGCGTTGGCGGTGCGTCGCCGCGCGGCCGGGCTGCCGGGGCAGTCGTTGGCCTGGGGCCTGTGGGACGGGGGGATGGCGGGTGAGCTGGCTGCCGCGGACCGGCAGCGGCTGGCCCGGGCGGGGGTGCGTGCGCTGACGGTCGACGAGGCCCTGCGGCTGTTCGACCTCGCCACCGCCCTCCCGGCCCCGGTGTACGTGCCGGTCGGGCTCGACCTCACGATGGTCGACGGGCCGCTCTACCGTGCCCTGGTCCGGCCCCGGACCCGCCGGGCGGCGGCCACCGGCAGCCCGCTCGGTGTGCGCCTGGCCGGGCTGTCCGAGCAGGCCGCCGCGGACGTCCTGCTCGACCTCGTCCGCACGCGGGTCGCCCTGCTGCTCGGGCACCCCGACGGCGACGCCGTCGACCCCGGCCGCGCCTTCACCGAGCTGGGCTTCGACTCGCTGGCGGCGCTGGAGCTGCGCAACCAGCTCAACGCCGCGACCGGCCTGCGGCTGCCCGCCACGCTGACGTTCGACCACCCGAGCACCCAGGCGGTCGCCGACCACCTGGCCGAGACGGTACGCGGCACGAGCGCCGCGCCCCGGGCCGTCACGAGGGCCCGCAACGACGAGCCGGTGGCGATCGTGGGGATGGCGTGTCGTTTTCCGGGGGGTGTGCGGTCGCCGGAGGAGTTGTGGGAGTTGGTGGCGGCGGGGCGGGATGCGGTGGGTGGTTTTCCCACTGACCGGGGTTGGGATGTGGGGTCGTTGTTTGATCCTGTGCCGGGTGTGGTGGGGAAGTCGTATACGCGTGAGGGTGGGTTTCTGTACGGGGCTGCGGATTTTGATGCGGAGTTTTTCGGGATCAGTCCGCGTGAGGCGTTGTCGATGGATCCGCAGCAGCGGTTGTTGTTGGAGACGTCGTGGGAGGCGTTCGAGGACGCGGGTGTGGATCCGGTGGCGTTGCGGGGCAGTGACACCGGTGTGTTCGCGGGGATGATGTACCACGACTACCCGGGCAACGCGAGCACCGGCGCGGTGGCGTCCGGCCGGGTCGCGTACGCCTTCGGGCTCGAGGGCCCGACCATGACCGTCGACACGGCGTGCTCGTCGTCGCTCGTGGCGTTGCACCTCGCGGCCCAGGCGCTGCGGGCCGGCGAGTGCTCGCTCGCCCTGGTCGGCGGCGTCACCGTGATGGCGACACCGGAGACGTACGTGGGGTTCAGCCGACAGCTCGGCCTGTCGGCCGACGGCCGCTGCAAGTCCTTCGCGGGCGCCGCCGACGGCGTCGGCTTCGCCGAGGGCGTCGGGGTGCTGGTGGTGGAGCGGCTGTCGGACGCGCGGCGTAACGGCCACCGGGTGCTCGCCGTCGTGCGGGGCTCCGCCGTCAACTCCGACGGCGCCTCCAACGGCCTCACCGCCCCCAACGGGCCGTCGCAGCAGCGGGTCATCCGGGCGGCCCTGGCCGACGCCGGCCTCTCCCCGTCGGACACCGACGTGGTGGAGGCGCACGGCACCGGCACGACCCTCGGCGACCCGATCGAGGCGCAGGCGATCCTGGCCACCTACGGTCAGGACCGGGACCGGCCGCTGTGGCTCGGCTCGATCAAGTCCAACATCGGCCACACCCAGGCCGCCGCCGGCGTGGCGGGCGTCATGAAGATGGTGCTGGCCATGCGGCACGACGTGCTGCCGCGCACGCTGCACGTCGACGAGCCGACGCCGAAGGTCGACTGGGGCACCGGCGCGGTCGAGCTGCTCACCGAGCCCGTGCCGTGGCGGCGCGACGGACGCCCACGCCGCGCGGGCGTGTCGTCGTTCGGCATCAGCGGCACCAACGCGCACGTCATCATCGAGGAGGCGGACGCCCCGGCGCCCACGCCCACCCCCGACCTCCCGGTGACGCCCGTGGTGCTGTCGGCGCGGACCGACGAGGCGCTGCACGCCGTCGCCGCCCAACTGTCGTCCTTCGTGTCGCGGCGTCCCGACACGCGCCTCGCGGACCTCGCGTACGCGCTGGCCATCCGCCCGCGCCTCGACCGCGGCGCCGTGCTCGTCGCCACCGACACCGACGAACTGCTCGCCGCCCTGCCGGCTGTGGCCGGCGCCGCCGCCACCGGGGGCAGGCTGGCGATGTTGTTCTCCGGGCAGGGCGCGCAGCGGCGGGGCATGGGGGAGCGGCTGCGGGCGTTCCCGACCTTCGCGGCGGCGTTCGACGAGGTCTGTGCGGAACTCGACCGCCACCTGGACCGGCCGCTACGGCAGGTCCTCGACACCGAGGACCTGCACCGGACCGGCTGGACCCAGCCCGCGCTGTTCGCGTTCGAGGTCGCCCTGTACCGCCTCTTCGCATCGTGGGGGGTCCGCCCGGACCACGTTGCCGGGCACTCGATCGGTGAACTGGCCGCCGCGCACGTCGCGGGGGTCTGGTCGCTCGCCGACGCCGCGAAGCTGGTCGCCGCCCGGGGCCGGCTGATGCAGGCACTGCCGCCCGGCGGCGCCATGGTCGCGGTCGAGGCCAGCGAGGGGGAGGTCGCCCCGCTGCTGGCCGGCGCGGTCGGCATCGCCGCGGTCAACGGCCCCCACGCGGTCGTCGTCTCCGGCGCCGAGGACGCGGTGGCCGCCGTGCTGTCCCGGCTGGCGGGCCGGCGGAGCAAACCCCTCACCGTCTCGCACGCGTTCCATTCGCCACTCATGGAGCCGATGCTCGCCGAGTTCCGTGCCGTGGCGGAGAGCGTCACCTACGCGCAGCCGGTGATCCCGATCGTGGCGACGGCGGCCGGCACGGACGCCGACCCCACCACCGCCGAGTACTGGGTGCGGCAGGTCCGCGAGGCCGTGCGGTTCGCCGACGCCGTCGAGACCCTGCGCGACGGCGGCGTCACCACCTTCCTCGAGGTGGGACCGGACGCGGTGCTGAGCGGCGCGGTCGCCGACGGGGCCGTGCCCGCGTCCCGCCGCGACCGCGACGAGGCACGGACGGCCGTCGAGGCGCTCGGACGCCTGCACACGCGCGGCGTCGCCGTCGACTGGGCGGCGTTCTTCGGCGGTGGCACCCCGATCGCGGTGCCCACCTACCCGTTCCAGCGCCGGCGGTACTGGCTCGAGGGCGCCGCCACCTCGGGCGACCCCACCGGGCTCGGTCAGGGCGCCGCCGACCACCCGCTGCTGGGGGCGGTCGTCGCGCTGCCGGACTCCGACGGCCTGGTGTTCACCGGCCGCCTCTCGCTCGACTCGTACGCCTGGCTCGCCGACCACGACATCCTCGGTACCGTGGTGGTGCCCGGTGCCGCGCTCGTCGACCTGGCGCTGAGCGCGGGCGGTGCCCTCGGCTGCGACGTGCTCGACGAGCTGACGCTGCACGCCCCGCTCGTGCTGCCGCCGACCGGCGGCGTGGCCGTCCAGGTGCTCGTCGGCGGCGAGTCCGAGGCGGGCCGCACGGTGCGCGTACGCGCCCGAACCGACACCGAGTGGGTCCTGCACGCCGAGGGCGTCCTCACCGTCGCGCCCGACGAGGCCGTCGTGGCGCCGGTGCAGTGGCCGCCGACGGGCGCGACGCCACTGGACGTCGACTACCGGGCACTGGCGCGGGACGGCTACGGCTACGGGCCGACCTTCCAGGGCGTGCGGGCCGCGTACCGCCGGGGCGACGAGGTGTTCGCCGAGGTCGCCCTGCCCGACACCGCCGACGCCGACGGCTTCGGGGTGCACCCCGCCCTGCTCGACGCCGCACTGCACGCGGCGATCCCCACCGACGGCACGATGCGGCTGCCGTACGCGTGGTCCGGGGTCCGGCTGCACGCCGGCGCGCCGTCCGCGCTCCGCGTGCGGCTGACCCCGCAGGGCACGGACCGGATCGCGCTGACCGCGGTCGACCTGGCCGGCCGGCCCGTGCTGACCGTCGACTCCCTGGCCACCCGGGCCGTCAGCCCCGACCAGCTCGCGTCGGCCGCCCGCCCGCACCACGACTCGCTCTACCAACTGCTGTGGAAGCCGGTCCCGGCGGGCACGGCGCCCGGCGCGGACACCGTCGTGCACCGGGTGCCCACCGGCCGCGACGTGCACGCGGCCGTGCACGAGACCCTCGCGACGGTGCAGGAGTGGCTCGACACCGGTAGCGGCACGCTCGTCGTCGCCACCGAGGGCGCGGTGGCGCTGCCCGGCGAGGACGTCGACCTGGCGTCCGCCGCGGTGTGGGGCCTGGTCCGCTCGGCGCAGGCGGAGAACCCCGACCGGATCGTGCTCGTCGACGGCGACGTGCGCGTCGCCATGGTGCCCGGCGAGCCGCAGGTCGTGGTCCGCGACGGCGTGCCGCACGTGGGCCGGTTGGCCCGGGTGCCCGCCGCCGACCCGGTGCCCGTGGACTTCGGGCCGGGGACGGTGCTGCTGACGGGCGCGTCGGGCGCGCTGGGTGCGGTGCTGGCCCGGCACCTGGTGGCGGAGCGGGGGGTGCGTGACCTGTTGTTGGTGTCCCGTCGTGGGCTGGCGGCGGCGGGCGCCGAGGAGTTGTCGGCGCGGTTGTCGGCGTTGGGCGCGTCGGTGCGCTGGGCGGCGTGCGACGTGGCGGACCGGGACGCGGTGGCCGCGCTGGTGGCCGGCCGCGACCTCTCCGCCGTGGTGCACGTGGCGGGGGTGGTGGACGACGCCCTGGTGGGCTCGCTGTCGGCGGAACGGGTGAGCCGGGTGCTGGCGCCGAAGGTGGACGGGGCGTGGCATCTGCACGAGGCGACGGCGGCGTCGGAGCTGTCGGCGTTCGTGGTGTTCTCGTCGGCGGCCGGGGTGTTCGGGAACGCGGGGCAGGCGGCGTACTCCGCCGCGAACGCGTACCTGGACGCGTTGGTGGTGTCCCGGCGGGCGGCGGGCCTGGCGGGTCAGTCGCTGGCCTGGGGGTTGTGGGAGGGGGGCATGGCCGGCGAGCTGGGTGTCGCGGACCGGCAGCGGTTGGCCCGGGCAGGGGTGCGCGCGCTGGGCGTCGACGAGGCCCTGCGGCTGTTCGACCTCGCCACCGGCCTGCCGGAGCCGGTGTACGTGCCGGCCGGGCTCGAACTCACCGCGCGGTACGAGGACGCGGCGCCGCTGCTGCGCGACCTGGTCCGCGCGCCCTCCGCCGGCCGGCCCGGCCGCGCCATCCCGGCCCGGCCCGACACCGCCGCCGAGCTGGCGACCCGGCTCGCGGGAATGCCCGCCCAGGACCGGCGGGACGTGTTGCTGGACCTGGTCCGCACCACCGCGGCCGACGTGCTCGCCCACGACTCCGTCGACGCGGTGCCACCCGAGCGCGCCTTCAGCGACCTGGGCTTCGACTCGCTGGCGGCGCTGGAGCTGCGTAACCAGCTCAACGCCGCGACCGGCCTGCGGCTGCCCGCCACGCTCACCTTCGACCGGCCGAACGCCGACGCGGTCGCCGACCTGCTGCACGAGCGGCTCGTCCCGGACACCGGGGTCGACGGCGGGCTGCCCGAGGACGAGATCCGCCGCATCCTGCTCGCCATCCCCATCGGCCGGTTGCGGGACGCGGGACTGATGGACAGCCTCCTCGAACTCGGCGGGGTCCGGACGGACACCGACGAGCAGGCCGAGGAGCCGGTGGGGTCCATCGACGACATGGACGCCGACGCACTGATCAGCATGGCGCTCGCCGACCTCGGCGAGGCGACGACGGAAGCGGGGCGCTGACCACATGGCCAACTCGGAGGAGAAGCTCGTCACCGCACTGCGGACGTCGCTGAAGGAGAACGAGCGACTGCGCGAGCAGAACCGCAAGCTGAACTCGACCCTGCGCGAGCCGGTGGCGATCGTGGGGATGGCGTGTCGTTTTCCGGGGGGTGTGCGGTCGCCGGAGGAGTTGTGGGAGTTGGTGGCGGCGGGGCGGGATGCGGTGGGTGGTTTTCCCACTGATCGGGGTTGGGATGTGGGGTCGTTGTTTGATCCTGTGCCGGGTGTGGTGGGGAAGTCGTATACGCGTGAGGGTGGGTTTCTGTACGGGGCTGCGGATTTTGATGCGGAGTTTTTCGGGATCAGTCCGCGTGAGGCGTTGTCGATGGATCCGCAGCAGCGGTTGTTGTTGGAGACGTCGTGGGAGGCGTTCGAGGACGCGGGTGTGGATCCGGTGGCGTTGCGGGGCAGTGACACCGGTGTGTTCGCGGGGATGATGTACCACGACTACCCGGGCAACAACTCCACCGGCGCGATCGCCTCCGGGCGGGTGGCGTACACGCTCGGGCTGGAGGGCCCCGCCGTCACCGTCGACACGGCGTGCTCGTCGTCGCTCGTGGCGTTGCACCTCGCGGCCCAGGCGCTGCGGGCCGGCGAGTGCTCGCTCGCCCTGGTCGGCGGCGTCACCGTGATGGCCACCCCGGAGACCTACGTGGAGTTCTCGCGGCAGCGAGGGCTCGCCCCGGACGGCCGCTGCAAGTCCTTCGCCGCCGCCGCCGACGGCACCGGCTTCGCCGAGGGCGTCGGGGTGCTGGTGGTGGAGCGGCTGTCGGACGCGCGGCGTAACGGCCACCGGGTGCTCGCCGTCGTGCGGGGCTCCGCCGTCAACTCCGACGGCGCCTCCAACGGCCTCACCGCCCCCAACGGGCCCTCCCAGGAACGGGTCATCCGGGCCGCGCTGGCCAACGCGCGGCTGGCGGCGGGCCAGGTCGACGTGGTGGAGGCGCACGGCACCGGCACGACTCTCGGCGACCCGATCGAGGCGCAGGCGATCCTGGCCACCTACGGTCAGGACCGGGACCGGCCGCTGTGGCTCGGCTCGATCAAGTCCAACATCGGCCACACCCAGGCCGCCGCCGGCGTCGGCGGCGTCATCAAGATGGTCTTCGCCATGCGGCACGGGCTGCTGCCGCGCACGCTGCACGTCGACGAGCCGAGCGACCAGGTCGACTGGACGCAGGGTGCCGTCGCGCTGCTGACCGAGGCCGTCACGTGGCCCCGTCGCGGCGAGCCGTACCGTGCCGGCATCTCGTCGTTCGGCGTGAGCGGCACCAACGCGCACGTCATCCTGGAGGAGGCGCCCGCCGCGGACGGCGTGGAGCCGGCCGACGCGCCCGGGCCGGCGGCGGACGGCCCGCTCGCCTGGCTGCTGTCCGGCCGCACACCCGACGCCCTCCGCGACCAGGCGGCCCGGCTGGTGGCCCACCTCGACTCCCACCGACCCGTCCCGGCCGACGTCGCCGTCACCCTGGCGTCCCGCACCCGCTTCGAGCACCGGGCGGTCGTGGTCGGTGCGGACGACGCCGCGCTGCGGGACGGCCTGAGCGCCGTGGCGGCGTCCGAGCCCACGGCCGCCGTCGCCGCGGGCGCCGCCCTGGCCCGGCCGAAGGTCGTGTTCATGTTCCCCGGGCAGGGCTCCCAGTGGGCGGGCATGGCGGTCGAGCTGATGGACACCGCGCCGGTGTTCGCCGCCCGCATGGACGAGTGCGCGCGGGCCGTCGACCGGTTCACCGACTGGTCGCTGCTCGACGTCGTGCGGGGCGTGCCCGGCGCGCCCTCGCTCGACCGGGTGGACGTCGTGCAACCCGTGCTGTTCGCCGTGATGGTGTCGCTCGCCGCGCTGTGGCGCTCGTACGGCGTCGAGCCCGCCGCCGTGGTCGGGCACTCGCAGGGCGAGATCGCCGCCGCGGCGGTCGCCGGCGCGCTCTGCCTCGACGACGCGGCCCGGGTCGTCGCGCTGCGCAGCAGGGCCATCGCGGCCGGGCTCGCCGGCCGGGGCGGGATGGCCTCCGTGGCGGCCTCCCGCGCCGACGTGGCGGCGCGCCTCGTCGCGTGGGCCGACCGGATCGAGGTCGCCGCCGTCAACGGACCCGCCACGACCGTCGTGTCCGGTGATCCCGACGCGTTGCAGGAACTGCTCGCGGCCTGCGAGGCCGACGGCGTACGGATGCGGATCATCCCGGTCGACTACGCCTCGCACTCCGCGCAGGTCGAGTCCATCCGGGACGAGTTGCTGGACGTCCTCGCCGACGTCGCGCCGCGCGCCGCCGACGTGCCGCTGTACTCCACGCTCACCCCCGGCGTCGTCGACGCCGGCACGCTCGACGCGCGGTACTGGTATGCGAACCTGCGCGGCACCGTCCGGTTCGAGGAGGCGATCGACCGGCTGATCGCCGACGGGCACGACGTCTTCGTGGAGATCAGCCCCCACCCCGTGCTCGGCATGGGCGTACGCGAGATCCTGGACCGCGCCGACACCCCGGCCGCGCTCGTCGGGTCGCTGCGCCGCGACGAGGGCGGCCTGCCGCGCTTCCTGCTGTCCCTGGCCGAGGCCCACGCCCGGGGGGTCGCCGTCGACTGGTCCCGGCACCTGCGTGGCGCACCGGCGCCGCTGCCCACGTATCCGTTCCAGCGGCAGCGGTACTGGCAGCTGACCTCCGCGTCCGTCGGGGATCCGGGTGGTCTCGGCGTCGACGCCGTCGGCCACCCGCTGCTCGGCGCCGCGCTCACGGTCCCGGAGCGCGACCTGGTCGTACTCACCGGCCGCGTCGGCGTCGAGACGCACCCGTGGCTGGCCGACCACGCCGTGCTGGACACCGTCCTGCTGCCCGGCACGGCGCTCGTGGAACTCGCCGTCCGCGCCGGCGACGAGGTCGGCTGCCCGAGCGTCGAGGAACTCACCATCACCACCCCGCTCGTCGTGCCGCCGCACGGCGGCGTGGCCCTGCGGCTCACCGTGGAGGCGCCGGACGAGCACGGCCGCCGCGCCCTGGGCGTCTACGGGCAGACCGACGCCGAGGCGGCGGCGGGCATCTGGACCCGGCACGCCACCGGCGTCCTCGCCACCGCCACCGCCACGGCGGCACAGCAGCTCACCGAGTGGCCGCCCAGCGACGCGCAGCCGGTCGACCTCGGCGACCTGTACACCCGGCTCACCGACCTCGGGCTGCGGTACGGGCCGATGTTCCAGGGCCTGCGCGCGGCGTGGCGGCGGGGCGACGAGACGTTCGCCGAGGTGGCGCTGCCGCAGGGCGCCGACGCCGACGGCTTCGGCCTGCACCCGGCGCTGCTCGACGCCGCCCTGCACGCCCTCGCGGCGGACGTCGCCGACGGCACGGCACGGCTGCCGTTCTCCTGGGGCGGCGTGACGCTGCACGGGGCGGGCGCCACGAGCCTGCGCGTCCGGTTCACCCGGACGGGGGCGGACACCGCCGCCCTGCTCGTCGCGGACCACACCGGCGCGCCCGTCGCGACGGTCGACGGGCTCACCGTCCGCCCGGTGGCCCCACAGGCGCTGCGGGGACGCACGGGCTTCGTCGAGTCGTTGTTCCGGGTGGAGCAGACGCCGTTGGCCGTCGGGCGGAGCGACCGGGGCGTCTGGCAGAGCCTGGGGGACACCGGGGTCTTCGACGCGCCCCCGGTGGAGCTGGCCGACGTGGACGCCGACACCGTGTTCCTGCCGTGCTTCTCCGCCGACACCGGCGTGCGGGGGCTGCCGGAGGGCACGGCGTACGCGCTGCGCACGATCCAGGCGTGGCTCGCCGAGCCGCGGGTGGCCGACACCAGACTGGTCGTCGTCACCCGGCCCGACGACCTCGCCGGCGCGGCGGTCCACGGCCTGGTCCGCTCCGCGCAGGCGGAGAACCCGGACCGGATCGTCCTGTTGGAGGCGGATCACACCGCGCCCGCGCTGGTGGCCGGGGCGCTGGCGACCGGCGAGTCGGTGCTGACGATCCGCGACGGGGTGGTGAGCGCGCCGCGCCTGGCCCGGGTCGCCGACCGGGACGTCGCCGGGCCGCCGGCCCTCGGCCCGGACGACACGGTGCTCGTCACCGGTGGCACCGGCACGCTGGGCGCGCTCGTCGCGCGTCACCTGGTCACCGCGCACGGCGTACGGCACCTCGTGCTGACCAGCCGGCGCGGCCTGGCCGCCGACGGCGCGGCCGAACTGCGCGACGACCTGGTCGAGCTGGGCGCCACCGTGACCGTGGCGTCCTGCGACGTGGCGGACCGGGAGTCGGTCGCCGCGCTCCTCGCCGCGCACCCGGTCACCGGCGTCGTGCACACGGCGGGTGTCATGGACGACGGGACCATCGCCTCGCTCACGCCCGAGCGGCTGGCGGCGGTGCTGCGGCCCAAGGTGGACGCGGCCTGGCACCTGCACGAGCTGGCCGGGGACCTCGGGGCCTTCGTGCTGTTCTCGTCGGCCGCCGGCATCTTCGGCAGCCCCGGCCAGGGGGCGTACGCGGCGGCCAACGCCGTGCTCGACGCGCTGGCGGCACGCCGCCGCGGGGCGGGCCTGCCCGCCCACTCGCTCGCGTGGGGGCTGTGGGAACAGCGCAGCGAGATGACCGCCGAGGTGGACGCCGCGCAGCTCAGCCGGATGGCGCGCACCGGCATGGGCGAGCTGTCCACGAAGGATGCTCTCGCGCTCTTCGACGCCGCGATCAGGTCGCAGGACGCCCTGCTGGCGCCGGTGCCGATGGACCTGACCGCCCTCGCCCGGGCCGACGGGGAGCCGCCGGAGCTGCTGCGCGGCCTCGTCCGGGTTCCCGCCCGGCGTACCGTGGCCGGTTCCTCCCTGGCGCGGCAGCTCGCCGAGGTGCCCGCCGAGCGCCGCGCGGAGGTCGTGCTGGAGGTCGTGGTGGCGCGGGTCGCCGCCGTGCTCGGCTACGCCCGGGCGGACCGGCTCCCGGCCGGCCGCCCCTTCAAGGACCTGGGCTTCGACTCGCTCACCGCGCTCGACCTGCGCAACCAGCTCGGTGCGGCGACGGGGCTGCGGCTGCCCGCGACGCTGGTGTTCGACTATCCGACCCCCGAGTCGCTGGCCGGGTACCTGGTGGCGCAGCTGGCCGGCGAGCGCACCGCCTCGGCGGCCGTCGCCGCGCCGCGCCGCGACCACGAGCCCGTCGCGATCGTCGGCATGGCGTGCCGGTTCCCCGGCGGGGTGCGTACGCCGGAGGACCTGTGGAACCTGCTGGCCGCCGGCGGCGACGCCATCGGCGGGTTCCCCACCGACCGCGGCTGGGACCTCGACGCGCTGTTCGACCCCGACCCGGACAACCCCGGCACGAGCTACGTCGACCAGGGCGGCTTCCTCCACGACGCGGCCGACTTCGATCCCGGCTTCTTCGGCATCTCCCCCCGCGAGGCGCTGGCCATGGACCCGCAGCAGCGGCTGCTGCTGGAGTCGTCGTGGGAGGCACTGGAACGCGGCGGCATCGACCCGAGCACGCTGCGCGGCAGCCGGACCGGCGTGTACGCGGGCGTCATGTACAACGACTACGGCGTCGTGCTCAGCGGCTCCGCCGAATCGGTCGACGGGTTCGTGTCCACCGGCAACTCCGGTGGCGTGCTGTCCGGCCGGGTCTCCTACACGCTGGGTCTGGAAGGCCCGGCGATGACCGTCGACACCGCGTGCTCGTCGTCCCTGGTGGCCCTGCACCTCGCGGTGTCCGCGCTGCGCAACGGGGAGTGCGAGTTGGCGCTGGCCGGGGGCGTGTCGGTGATGGCCCTGCCCGGCACCTTCCTGGAGTTCTCGCGGCAACGCAACCTGGCCCCCGACGGCCGGTGCAAGTCGTTCGCCGGCGGCGCCGACGGCACCTCGCTCTCCGAGGGCGTCGGCGTGCTGGTGGTGGAGCGGCTGTCGGACGCGCGACGCAACGGCCATCCGGTGCTCGCCGTCGTGCGCGGCTCCGCCGTCAACTCCGACGGCGCCTCCAACGGCCTCACCGCCCCCAACGGGCCGTCGCAGCAGCGGGTCATCCGGGCGGCCCTGGCCGACGCCGGCCTCTCCCCGGCAGACGTGGACGTGGTCGAGGCGCACGGCACCGGCACCACCCTGGGCGATCCCATCGAGGCGCAGGCGGTCCTCGCCACCTACGGGCAGGAGCGCGCCGAGCCGGTGCTCCTGGGATCGGTCAAGTCGAACCTGGGGCACACCCAGGCCGCCGCCGGGGTGGCCGGCGTGATGAAGCTGGTGCTGGCGATGCGCCACGGGCTGCTGCCGCAGACGCTGCACGTCGACGAGCCCTCGCCGCACGTCGACTGGGCGGCCGGCGCGGTGCGCCTGGCGTCGTCGCCCGCACCGCTCGTCGCCGCCGGCCGGCCGGTGCGGGCCGCGGTGTCGTCGTTCGGCATCAGCGGCACCAACGCGCACGTCGTGCTCGAACAGGTCGACCCCGCCGTGGTGGTCGACGAGTCCGAGCCGCCGTTCACCCCGTGGTTGGTCTCCGCGCACGGCGAGGACGCCCTGCGGGACCAGATCGCCCGGCTCCGGGCGCACGTGGCCACGCACCCGTCGCTGCGCGCGGTGGACGTCGCGTTCACGCTCGCCACCGGTCGGGCCGGGTTCGCGCACCGGGCGGTCCTGCTCGGCGACGAGGTCGTGACCGGCACCGCCGACGGCGGGCGGCTCGCGATGCTCTTCACCGGCCAGGGGGCGCAGCACCTGGGCATGGGCGCGGCGCTGTACCGGGAGTTCCCGGCGTACGCGGCGGCGTTCGACGAGGTCTGCCGGGAACTCGATCCGCACCTGGACCGGCCGCTGCGTGAGCTGCTGGACAGCGAGGAACTCCACCAGACCGCAGTCACGCAGCCCGCGCTGTTCGCGGTCGAGGTGGCGCTGTTCCGGCTGTTCGAGTCGTGGGGCGTCCGTCCCGACGTGGTGGCCGGGCACTCGATCGGGGAACTGGTCGCCGCCCACGTCGCGGGGGTCTGGTCGCTCGCCGACGCGGTGCGGGTGGTCGTCGCGCGGGGCAGGCTGATGCAGGCGTTGCCGGCGGGCGGCGCGATGATCGCGGTCCGTGCCGCCGAGGCCGAGGTCGCCGCGCTGCTGCCGCCCGGCGTCGCGCTCGCCGCCGTCAACGGGCCGGACTCCGTGGTGCTCTCCGGCGAGGAGGCCGCCACCGTCGCCGTGGCCGAGGAACTGTCCCGGCGCGGCCACAAGGTGCGGCGGCTGACCGTGTCGCACGCGTTCCACTCACCGCTGATGGACCCCATGCTCGACGACTACCGCGCGGTCGTCGAGCAGGTGACCTGTCACGAGCCGGCCATCGCGCTGGTCTCGACGGTGCCGGGGCCGGCCACCGACCTCACCGCCGAGCACTGGGTCCGGCAGGTGCGCGAGCCCGTCCGGTTCGCCGAGGCCGTCGCCGCGCTGGCCGGATCGGGGGTCACGACGTTCGTGGAACTCGGCCCGGACGCGGTGCTCACCGCGCTCGGCGCGGAGCTGACCGGCGGCGAGTGGATTCCGGTGTGCCGCAAGGGCCACCCGGAACCCGCCACGGTGGCCACCGCCCTCGCCCGGCTCGCCGTGCGCGGCACGCCGATCGACTGGCCCCGCCTCGTGCCGGGCCGGCCGGTGGAGCTGCCGGCCACCGCGTTCCAGCACCGGTCCTTCTGGCCCCGGCCGGGCGCCGCGACCGGTGACGCGAGCGGCCTCGGCCAGGCCAGGGCGCACCACCCGCTGCTCGCGGCGGCCGTCGAGCTGCCGGACGGCGGTGCGGTGTTCACGGGCCGGCTGGCGCTGACGACGCACCCGTGGCTGGCCGATCACGCGGTCGCCGACGTGGTGCTGCTGCCCGGCGCGGCCCTCGCGGAGCTGGCCGCGTACGCCGGGCGGGAGGTCGGCTGCGCGCGGGTCGAGGAGTTGACGCTGGAAGCGCCGCTGGTCCTGCCGGAGCGCGGCGGCGTGCAGGTGCGGGTCACGGTGGGCGAACCGGCCCGCGACGGCGGCCGGGACGTCGGCGTGCACTCCCGCGCCGAGGACGACGACGCGTGGACGACCCACGCGGCGGGCCGGCTCACCCGGGCCGCGACACCCGGCGCCGACCTGCGGGCGTGGCCGCCGGACGCCGAGCCGGTCGACGTGTCGGCCACCTACGACGAGCTGTACGCGCGCGGCCTGCGGTACGGCCCGGTCTTCCAGGGCCTGAGCGCGGCCTGGCGGCGGGGCGACGAGATGTTCGCGGAGATCACCCTGCCCGAGCAGGCGCACGAGGACGCGGGCCGCTTCGGCCTGCACCCCGCGCTGCTCGACGCCGCCCTGCACGCGGTGGCGTCGAGCGGTGGCGCCGACGCCGTGCTCCCGTTCTCGTGGCGGGGCGTCGCCCTCCACTCGACGGGTGCCACCCGGCTGCGGGTGCGGATCGTGCCGGGCGACGGCTCGGTGGCCCTCACGCTGGCCGACGCCACGGGCGCCCCGGTGGCCTCCGTCGAGGCGTTGGCGGTACGCCCGGTGACCCCGGACCAGCTCGCCGCGCTGCGCCGCGACCGGCACGACTCGCTGCTGCGCCTGGACTGGACGCCGCTGACCGAGGCGCCGCGGCGGCGCACCGTCGCGGTGCTGGGCGACCGCGCCGGGGCCCTCGCCGCGACCGCGCACCGGGACCTGGCGGCCCTGGCCGCCGCCGTCGAGGCCGGCGCCGCCGTACCCGACGTGGTGGTGCTGTCCTGCGCCCCGCCCGCCGACGCGGCGCAGGACGTGCGGACCCGCACCGCCACCCACCAGGTCCTCGGCGTCGCGCAACAGTGGCTGGCCGACGCGCGGTTCGCCGGCTCCCGGCTCGCCGTGCTGACCCACGGCGCCGTGGCCACCAGCGCTGCGGCGGACGTCACCGACCTCGCCGGGGCGGCCGTCTGGGGCCTCGTGCGCTCCGCGCAGTCCGAACACGGCGACAGGTTCGTCCTCATCGACGCGGAGGACCCCACCAGCGAGGCGCTCTCGGCCGCGCTCGGCTCCGACGAGCCGCAGCTCGCCGTCCGGGGCGCCGACATCCTGGTCCCCCGCCTGACGCGGGCCACGGTCGTCACCGGCGAGGCCGGCGGGCGTCCGGCCACGTTCGAGGGGACCGTCCTCGTCACCGGCGCCACCGGCGCCCTCGGTCGGCTCGTGGCACGGCACCTGGTCACCCGCCACGGGGTCCGGGAGCTGCTGCTCGCCAGCCGAGGCGGGCCCGCCGCCCCGGGCGCCGCCGACCTGCGCGACGAACTCGTCGCCCTGGGCGCCGAGGTCACCGTCGCCGCGTGCGACGTCGCCGACCGGGACGCGCTCGCCGCGCTGCTCGCCGCGCATCCCGTACGCGGCGTCGTGCACGCGGCGGGCGTCGTCGACGACGGCGTGCTCACCTCGCTCACCCCCGGGCAGCTCGACGCCGTGCTGCGGCCCAAGGTCGACGCCGCGTGGCTCCTGCACGAGCTGACCTCGGACCTGACGGCGTTCGTCCTGTTCTCCTCGGCCGCCGGCGTCCTCGGCGGGCCCGGACAGGGCAACTACGCCGCCGGCAACGCCTACCTCGACGGGCTCGCCCAGCACCGGCGGGCCCGCGGGTTGCCGGCCGTGTCGCTGGCCTGGGGCCGGTGGGAGGCGGGCATGACCGACCAGCTCAGCGAGGCCGACCTGCGACGCATGTCGCGTTCCGGCATCGACGCGCTGTCCGCCACGGAGGCGCTGGCGCTGTTCGACGCGGCACTGCACACCGGGGGGATGCTCGCCCCCATCAAGCTCAACCACCGGGCCCTGCGGGAGCGGGGGGTGGCCGGCGCGCTGCCACCGCTGCTGCGCGGCCTGGTCCGGCTGCCCGCCCGGCGGGCCGCCGACGTCGACGCGGGCGCGGTCGACGCGCTGCGGCAGCAACTCGCGGGCCGCGATGCCGACGAGGCCCGGACCGTCCTGCTGGAGCTGGTACGCGGGCAGGTGGCGGACGTGCTGGCCTACCGGGACGCCGGCGAGGTCCCGGCCGACCGGCCGTTCAACGAGCTCGGCTTCGACTCGCTCACCGCGGTCGAGCTGCGCAACCGGGTCAACGCGGCCACGGGGCTGAAGCTGCCCGCGACGCTGGTGTTCGACCACCCGACGTCCCAGGCCCTGGCCGCGCACCTCGCCGCCGAGTTGTCCGGCGAGACGGGCGGCGCCAACGCCGTCCTGGCCGCCTTCACGGAACTCGACCGCCTCGAGGCGTGCCTCGTGGACGTCGACGAGCAGTCCCGTTCGCGGCTGTCACTGCGGCTGCGCGACGTCCTGTCGAAGCTCGGTGCGGACCCGGCGACGACCAGCAACGACATCGAGTCCGCAACCGACGACGAGGTCTTCGCTCTGATCGACAGCGAGCTGGGGATCTCGTGACACTGCGAGGAGGGCGACGGTAGTGGCCAACGAGGACAAGCTCCGGGACTACCTGAAGCGGGTCACGGTCGACCTGCAGAAGACCCGGCAACGCCTGCACGAGGTGGAGTCGTCCGCGCACGAGCCGGTCGCTATCGTCGGGATGGCCTGCCGCTACCCGGGGGGCGCGACGAGTCCCGAGGAGCTGTGGCGGCTGGTGTCGTCCGGCACCGACGCCACCGGCGCGTTCCCGACCGACCGGGGCTGGGACCTCGACGCCCTGCACGACCCCGACTCGGCCCGCGAGGACACCTCCTACACGGCGCGCGGCGGTTTCCTGTACGACGCGGCGGAGTTCGACCCCACGTTCTTCGGCATCAGCCCCCGCGAGGCGGTCCGCACGGACCCGCAGCAGCGGCTGCTGCTGGAGGTCGCGTGGGAGACGCTGGAGCACGCCGGCATCGACCCCGCCACCCTCGCGGGCAGCCCGACCGGGGTCTTCACCGGCCTCATGTACCACGACTACGCGGGCAGCAACAGCTCCGGCAGCGTGGTGTCCGGCCGGGTCGCGTACACGCTGGGGCTGGAAGGACCCGCCGTCACCGTGGACACCGCGTGCTCGTCGTCGCTGGTGGCGCTGCACCTGGCGATCCAGGCCCTGCGTCGCGGCGACTGCACGCTCGCGCTCGCGGGCGGGGTCTCCGTCATGGCGACACCGCTGACCTTCGTCGAGTTCTCCCGCCAGCGTGGCCTCTCACCGGACGGGCGGTGCCGCTCGTACTCCGCCGACGCCGACGGCACCGGGTTCGCCGAGGGCGTCGGCGTGCTGCTGGTGGAGAAGCTGTCGGACGCGGTGCGCAACGGTCACCGCGTCCTCGCCGTCGTGCGGGGCTCCGCCGTCAACTCCGACGGCGCGTCGAACGGCCTGACCGCCCCGAACGGCCCGTCGCAGCAGCGCGTCATCGAGGCCGCGCTGGTCGACGCGGGCCTGCCGACGAGCCACGTCGACGTCGTCGAGGGGCACGGCACCGGCACGACGCTGGGCGACCCGATCGAGGCGCAGGCGCTGCTCGCGACGTACGGCCAGGACCGGGAGACGCCGCTCTGGCTCGGCTCGGTGAAGTCGAACATCGGCCACACCCAGGCCGCGGCCGGGGTGGCGGGCATCATCAAGATGGTCCAGGCGATCCGGCACGGCGTCCTGCCCGCGACGCTGCACGCCGAGCGTCCCACGGACCAGGTGGACTGGTCGGCCGGGGACGTGCGGCTGCTGTCGTCGGCCGCGCCGTGGCCGGCGACCGGACGACCGCGCCGGGCCGCCGTCTCGTCGTTCGGGTTCAGCGGCACGAACGCCCACGTGATCATCGAGCAGGCGCCGGCGGAGCCCGAGCCCGAGCTGGCGTCGGCGCCGGTGACGTCGTTGCTGGTCACCGCCCGTGACCCCGGTGGGCTGCGCGACCAGGCACGACGGCTGTCCACTGTGGTATCTCGGGTGCGGCCGGCGGAGCTGGGCTACGCCCTCGCCACCACCCGGCAGCGCTTCCCGCACCGGGCCGCGGTGGTCGGCACCTGCGCCGAGGAACTGGCCGCTGGCCTGGCCGCCCTGGCGCGGGGCGAGCAGGCGGTCAACCTGGTACGCGGACGCCCGGCCGGTGACCGGCCGGCGATGCTCTTCTCCGGGCAGGGCGCGCAGCGGCCCGGCATGGGCTCGGGGCTGTACGCCGCGTTCCCGGAGTTCGCGGCGGCGTTCGACGAGGTGTGCGCCGCGCTCGACCCGCACCTGGACCGGCCGCTGCGCTCCGTCCTGGACGGCGACGAGCTGCACCAGACCGGTTACGCCCAGCCCGCCCTGTTCGCCCTCGAGGTGGCACTGTTCCGGCTCGTCCGGTCGTGGGGTGTCACGCCCTCGGTCGTCGCGGGCCACTCGATCGGCGAGCTGGCCGCCGCGTACGTCGCGGGCGTGTTCCCGCTCGCCGACGCCGCGCGGCTGGTCGCGGCGCGCGGCCGACTGATGCAGGCGTTGCCGGCCGGCGGGGCGATGCTCGCGGTCGAGGCGACCGAGGACGAGGTGTCGGCCCTGCTCGGCCCCGACGTGGGCATCGCCGCCGTCAACGGCCCGACCTCGGTGGTGGTCTCCGGCACGCAGGAGTCCGTGGCGGCGGTGGCGGCGCGGTTCGCCGACCGGCGGACCCGGCGCCTGCGCGTCTCGCACGCGTTCCACTCGCCGCTGATGGAGCCGATGCTCGCGGAGTTCCGGACGGTGGCCGAGACGGTGTCCTACGCACCGCCCACCATCCCGGCGGTGTCGACGGTCACGGGCGAGGCGGCGGACGAGCTGTGGACGAGCCCGGAGTACTGGGTGGGGCAGGTCCGCGCGACCGTGCGCTTCGCGGACGCGGTCCGGACCGTCGCCGCCACCGGCGCCGCGACGATGCTCGAACTGGGCCCGGACGCGGTGTTGTCGACGATGGCGGCGGACTGCCTCGACGGCGACGTGCTGGCCACGTCGGCGCTGCGCCGGGACCGGGACGAGCCGCGGGCCCTGGTGCAGGCGCTGGCGCGGCTGGAGACCCGGGGGGTGACCGTGGACGCGGTGGCGTTCTACCGCCGGTCCGGGCGCTCCCGGGTCGAACTGCCGACCTACGCCTTCCAACACGAGCGGTTCTGGCTGGACAGCGCCGCGCCGGCCGGCGCCGCCGCCGACGGGGACGACGACCTGTGGGCGGCGGTGGACAGCGGTGACCTCGACACGGTGGTCACCACGCTCGACGTGGACCCGCAGGCGCCCCTGGCCTCGGTGCTGCCGGCACTGTCGGCGTGGCGCCGGGGCCGCCACGACCGGTCCGTCGTGGACGGCTGGCGCTACCGGGTGCGGTGGGACCGCCACCCCGCCGGGGAACCCGCCCCGCTGGTGGGCACGTGGCTGCTGGTGGTGCCGGAGGCGCCCGTGGCCGGCGATCCCGGCCGCGCCGTCGCCGACGCCCTCGCGACGCACGGCGCCACCGTCGTCACCGCCGGTCACGACGGCGTGGCGGCGCACCTCGACGGGGAACTGAGCGGGATCGTCAGCCTCCTCGCGCTCGACGAGGCACCCCTGCCCGGCCGGCCGGGGGTTCCCGCCGGCGCCGCCGCCACCCTCGACCTGGTCCGGTCCCTCGCGGGCACCGGTGTCCCGCTGTGGTGCCTCACCCGGGGCGCCGTCACCACCTCCCCGTCCGACCCGGTCACCGGCGCGGCGCAGGCGCAGGTGTGGGGCCTCGGCCGGGTCGCCGCACTGGAACTGCCCGACTCCTGGGGCGGCCTGGTCGACCTGCCCGCCCAGCTCGACGAGCGCACCGCCGCCGCCCTGGCGGGCGTCCTCGCGGGCGGCGGGGAGGACCAGGTGGCGCTGCGCCCCGACGGCGTCTTCGTCCGCCGGCTGCACCGCGCCCCCGTCGTCGGGGCCCCCCGCTGGGGCGGCGCGACGGGCACCGTACTGGTCACCGGCGGCACCGGCAGCCTCGGCGCCGAGGTCGCCAGGACGTACGCGCGGCACGGCGCCGAGCGCCTGGTGCTGCTCAGCCGGCGCGGCACCGCGCCCGCCGGCCTGCTCGACGAGATCCGTGCGCTGGGCGTGGAGGCCGTGGTCGCCGCGTGTGACGTCGCCGACCGCGCGGCCCTCGAAGCCGTGGTCGCCCGCTACCCCGACATCCGCGCGGTGGTGCACGTGGCCGGGCTGGCCCAGCTCACCGGCCTCGCGGAGATGGGCCTCGACGAGTTCGCCGACGTCGTCTCCGCCAAGGTCGCCGGTGCCGCCAACCTCGACGCCGTCTTCGCCGACCGGGACCTCGACGAGTTCGTCCTGTTCTCCTCCGTGGCCGGTGTGTGGGGCAGCGGCGGTCAGGCCGCCTACGCCGCCGGCAACGCCTACCTGTGCGCCCTCGCCGAGGCCCGCCGCAGCCGGGGGCAGGCCGCCACGGCCCTCGCCTGGGGCCCGTGGGCCGGCAGCGCGCTGGTCGACGACGAGATGTCCGTCGCCCTGCGCCGGCGCGGCCTGGTGCCGATGTCGCCCGACCGGGCCGCCGCGGCCATGCGGACCGCGCTGGCGGCCCGCGACACCACGGTCGTGATCGCGGACGTCGACTGGGCGGCGTTCGTGACCTCGTTCACCGCGCTGCGGCCGAGCGGACTGTTCGACGCCATCCCCGAGGCGGTCGTCGAGACGGGCCCCACCGGCTCGGCCGACCTCGCGGGGCTGCTCGCCGGCGTGCCCGAGGCGGACCGCCTCACGCACGTCGTCGACCTGGTCCGCACCCAGGTGGCGCACACCCTCGGCTACGCGGGGGCCGAGGCGGTCGAGGCGACCCGCGCGTTCAAGGAACTCGGCTTCGACTCGGTCACCGCCGTCGAGTTCCGCAACCGGATGATCGACGCCACCGGTATGCGGCTGTCCGCGGCCGTCGCCTTCGACTACCCGACGCCTGTCGCGCTGGCCGAGCACCTGCTGGCCAGCGGCACCACCGAGGTCGGGACCGCCAGGAGACCCGCCGACGAGCCCGTCGCGATCGTCGGGATGAGCTGCCGCTTCCCCGGCGGCGTCGGATCGCCGGAGGAACTGTGGGCGATGCTGCGCGACGGCCGCGACGGCATCGGCCCGTTCCCCACCGACCGCGACTGGGACCTCGACGGTCTGTTCCATCCCGACCCCGAGCACAGCGGGACCAGTTACGTGCGTGAGGGCGGCTTCCTCGCCGACCTGCCCGGCTTCGACGCGGCCTTCTTCGGCATCAGCCCCCGCGAGGCGGAGGCCATGGACCCGCAGCAGCGGCTCGTGCTGGAGGCGTCGTGGGCGGCGTTCGAGGACGCGGGCATCGACCCGAGCACCCTGCGGGGCAGCGCGACCGGCGTGTACGTCGGCAGCAACAACAACGACTACATCCGGCTGACCGGTGCCGTCGGGGCGAGCACGGAGGGCTTCATGGCCACCGGCAACGCCGCGAGCATCATGTCCGGCCGCCTGTCGTACGTGCTGGGCCTGGAGGGCCCGGCCGTGACCGTGGACACGGCCTGCTCGTCGTCGCTGGTGGCGATGCACCTGGCCGTGCAGGCGCTGCGCTCGGGGGAGTGCGCGATGGCGGTCGCGGGCGGCGTCACCGCGATGTCGACCCCCGGGGCGTTCGTGGAGTTTAGCCGGATGCGCGGTCTCGCGCCGGACGGCCGCTGCAAGGCGTTCGCCGCGGGCGCGGACGGCACCAACTGGGGCGAGGGCATCGGCGTGGTCGTGCTGGAGCGGCTGTCCGACGCGCTCGCCGCGGGCCACGAGGTCCTCGCCGTCGTACGCGGGGCCGCGGTCAACTCCGACGGCGCGTCCAACGGGCTGACCGCACCCAACGGGCCGTCGCAGCAACGGGTGATCCGGCAGGCGCTCGCCGACGCGGGGCTCTCCCCGGCGGACCTGGACGTCGTGGAGGCGCACGGCACCGGCACGACGCTGGGCGACCCGATCGAGGTCGACGCGTTGTTCGCCACCTACGGGCGCGACCGCCCCGGGGACCGCCCGCTCTGGCTGGGCTCCGTGAAGTCGAACATCGGGCACACCCAGGCCGCGGCGGGCGTCGCCGGGGTGATCAAGATGGTGCTCGCGCTGCGGCACGCGGAGCTGCCCAGGACGCTGCACGTGGCCGAGCCGACGGGGCACGTCGACTGGTCGGGCGGCGTCCGCCTGCTGGCCGAGCCCCAGCCGTGGCGGCGGGGTGAGCGCCCCCGCCGCGCGGGTGTGTCGTCGTTCGGGTTCAGCGGGACGAACGCGCACATCATCCTCGAGGAGGCACCCGGGACCGCCGACGTCGAGCGGCCCCGCGCAGCCGGACCGGTCGCGCTGGCGCTCTCCGCCCGGTCCGACGCCGCGCTGCGCCGGCAGGCGGCGGACGTGGCGCCGCTGCTGGCCGACGTGCCGCTGCACGACCTCGCGTACTCCCTGTCCCGGCGGGCCACCCACCCACGCCGCGCGGTCGTGGTCGGCGACGTCGACGAGCTGCGCGCCGGGCTGGCCGCGCTCGCCGCGGGCGAGCCCGCGCCGACGGTGGCCACCGGGGTCGCGGGTCGGCCGGGCAAGGTCGCCTTCTCCTTCCCCGGGCAGGGCTCGCAGTGGATCGGGATGGCCGTGGAACTGCTCGACGACTCCCCGGTGTTCGCCGCGCGGATGGCCGAGTGCGAGGCCGCGTTGGCGCCGCACGTCGACTGGTCGCTGGAGGCCGTCCTGCGCCAGGGCGGGGACCTGGACCGGGTGGACGTCGTCCAGCCCGTCCTCTTCGCCGTCATGGTGTCGCTCGCGGCGCTGTGGCGCTCCCACGGCGTCGAGCCCGCTGCCGTGGTGGGGCACTCGCAGGGCGAGATCGCCGCCGCCTGCGTCGCCGGTGCGCTGTCCGTGGCGGACGCCGCGCGGGTCGTCGCCCTGCGCAGCAGGGCGCTGCTGCGCCTGTCGGGCAAGGGCGGCATGGTGTCGGTGCCCCTCCCGGTGGCCGACGTGCGGGAGCGCCTGGAGCGTTTCGACGGCCGGGTGACCGTCGCGACAGTCAACGGGCCGCGCTCGACGGTGGTGGCCGGCGAGCTGGCCGCCCTCGACGACCTGCTCGACGACTGCGTCCGCGACGGCGTGCGGGCCAAGCGGATCGACGTGGACTACGCGTCGCACTCGGCGTACGTGGCGGAGCTGCACGACGAGCTGCGCGACGTCCTGGCGGGACTGGAACCCCGCCGGCCGGAGGTGCCCCTCTACTCGACCGTGGACGACCGCTGGCTGGACGGCGAGGCGCTGGACGCCGAGTACTGGTACCGCAACCTGCGGCAGACGGTGTGGTTCGAACCCGCGATCCGTGCGTTGCTCGACGCGGGCGTCACCACGATCGTCGAGGTCAGCCCGCACCCCGTGCTCACGATCGGTGTGCAGGACGTCATCGACGACGCCGAGGCTCCCGCCACCGTGGTGGGTTCGCTGCGCCGCGACGAGGGCGGCCTGACCCGTTTCCTGCTCTCGCTGGGCGAGGCGCACGTGCACGGCGTCGAACCGACGTGGGGGATCGAGGGCGCGCGCCGGGTGCGGCTGCCCGGCTACCCCTTCCAGCACGAGCGCTTCTGGCCCGTCGCGGGTACGGCCACGGCCGACGCCGCCGGCCTGGGCCTGGCCGCCACCGAGCACCCGCTGCTCGGCGCGGCCGTCGCGCTGGCCGACACCGAGGGCCTGCTGTTCACCGGCCGGCTGTCGGTGTCGGCGCACCCGTGGCTGGCCGAGCACCGGGTCGGCGGGCAGGTCGTCGTGCCCGGCACCGCGCTCGTGGACCTCGCGGTGCGCGCGGGCGACGAGGTGGACTGCGGCCGGGTCGAGGAGCTGACCCTCACCGCCCCCCTGGTCCTGCCCGAGCAGGGCGGGGTGCAGGTGCAGATGCACGTCGGCACGCCCGACGGGACCGGGCAGCGGCCGCTGACGATCCACTCCCGGCCGGACGGGGTCGCCACCGACGCCGCACCCTGGGTGCGCCACGGCGTCGGCCTGCTGGCCCCCGGGGAACCGGCCGGCGACTTCGACACCACCTGGCCGCCGCAGGCCGAGCCCGTCGCCTCCGACGAGCTGTACGCCACCCTCGCCTCGGCCGGCCTCGCGTACGGCCCGACGTTCCAGGGCGTACGCCGGGTGTGGCGGCGGGGTGAGGAGATCCTCGCCGAGGTCGCCCTGCCGCCGGCGGCCACCCGGACGGCGGCCGGGTACGGCGTGCACCCGGCCCTGCTCGACGCCGCGCTGCACCCGCTCGCGCTCGTCACCGGCGGCGGCGGGGCGCTGCTGCCGTTCGAGTGGAGCGGGGTGGCCGTGCACGCCGTCGGCGCGACGGAGCTGCGTGTCCGGCTGCGCCCGCGCGGGCGGCACACCGTCGCGGTGACCGTCGCCGACCACACCAACACCGTGGTCGCCGAGGTCGAGTCGCTGGTGCTGCGGGAGGCCACCGCACCCGCGCGGCCGAGCCCGCAGCACGACGCCCTGTTCCGCCTGGAGTGGGTCGCGGCCGACACGGCGGCGTCCCCGCCGGCCGCCCGCTGGGCGGCTCTCGGCGGATGCACCCTGCCGCGCGACGCCGGGCTCGGCAGCGACAGCTACCCGGATCTGGCGGCGTTGCGGGCCGGCGTCGCCGACGGTGCGTCGGTGCCCGCCCTGGTCGTCCTGCCCTGCGCGGCCGACCCGGCCGACGACCCGGCCCGCGCGGCCCACCGGGTCGTCCACGACACCCTGGCGGTGCTGCGGGAGTGGCTGGCCGAGGAGCGGTTCGCCGACGCCCGGCTGGTCGTCGTCACCCGGGGCGCGGTGGGCGTGCACGAGGCGGCCACCGACCTGGCCAGCTCGCCGGTGTGGGGGCTGCTGCGCTCGGCGCAGACCGAGAACCCCGACCGGTTCCTGCTCCTCGACGTCGACGACCGCGCACCGCACCGGGCGCTCGCGGCGGCCGTCGCGGCCGACGAGCCGCAGCTCGCCATCCGCGACGGCGTCGTGCTGGTCCCGCGGCTGGCCCGCGCGGCCGGCGGCCCCGCGCTGGTGACGCCGGCGACCGGGCGCTGGCGGCTGGACGTCACCGAGCGGGGCACGCTGGACAACCTGGCGCTGCTGCCGGACGAGGACGAGCGGCTCCCGCTGGGGCCGGGCCAGGTACGCATCGCGATGCGCGCCGCGGGCCTGAACTTCCGTGACGTGCTGATCGCCCTGGACATGTATCCCGGTGGGGGCGTGATGGGCGGCGAGGGCGCCGGCGTGGTCGTGCAGACCGGGCCGGACGTGACCGGCGTCGCGGTCGGCGACCGGGTCATGGGCCTGTTCCACGGCGCCTTCGGCACCGAGGTGACCACCGACGCGCGGATGGTCGTGCCGATCCCGGCGGGCTGGTCGTTCGCCGTGGCGGCGTCGACGCCTATCGCGTTCTGCACCGCCTACCACGCGCTGGTCGACCTGGCCGGGGTGAAGCCGGGGGAGCGGGTGCTGGTGCACGCCGCGTCCGGCGGCGTCGGCATGGCCGCCGTCCGGCTCGCCCGGCACCTCGGCGCCGAGGTGTACGGCACCGCCAGCACCGGCAAGTGGGACGCGCTGCGCGCGATGGGGCTGCCGCAGACGCACATCGGCAACTCGCGCACGCTGGAGTTCGAGGAGCGCTTCGGCGCGGCCGGCATCGACGTGGTGATCGACTCGTTGGCGAAGGAGTTCGTCGACGCCTCGCTGCGCCTGCTGGGCGCGGGCGGCCGGTTCATCGAGATGGGCAAGACCGACGTGCGGGACCCGGAGCGGGTGGCCGCCGACCATCCGGGCGTCACCTACCAGGCGTTCGACCTGCTCGCCATCGACCCGGACCGGGTCGGCGCGATCCTGCGCCACGTGGTCGCACTGCTCGACGCGGGCGAGTTCACGCCACTGCCGGTGCGGCCGTACGACATGCGCCGCGCCCCGGCGGCGTTCCGGCAGATGGCCAAGGCACGGCACGTCGGCAAGCTGGTGCTCACCGCGCCGCCCCGTCGCGACCCCGACGGCACGGTGCTCGTCACGGGCGGCACCGGCACGCTCGGCGGGCTGCTGGCGCGGCACCTGGTGACCCGGCACGGGGTGCGGCACCTGCTGCTGACCAGCCGCCGTGGCCCGGACGCCCCCGGGGCCGCCGAGCTGGTGGCGGAGCTGACCTCGTCCGGCGCGCAGGTAACGGTCGTGGCGTGCGACGCGGCGGACCGCGCCGCGCTGGCCGGGGTCCTGGCCCGGGTGCCCGCCGGGCACCCGCTGACCGCCGTGGTGCACACGGCGGGCGTCCTCGACGACGCCCTGGTCTCCGCGCTGACCCCGGAGCAGGTCGACGCGGTCCTGCGGCCAAAGGTCGACGCCGCGGTCAACCTGCACGAGCTGACCCTGGACGCCGAGCTGGCCGAGTTCGTGGTGTTCTCCGCGGCGGCCGGCACGATGGGCGGCCCCGGGCAGGGCAACTACGCGGCGGCCAACACGTTCCTGGACGCGCTCGTCGCGCGCCGCCGTGCGGCCGGGCTGCCGGCCCGCTCGCTCGCCTGGGGCCTGTGGGGCGAGGCGAGCGGGATGACCGCGCACCTCGACGCCAAGGACCGGGCCCGGATGGCCCGCGTCGGGCTGCGGGAGCTGTCGGTGCCGCAGGGCATGGCGCTCTACGACGCGGCGGAACTGGTCGACGAGCCGCTGCTGGTGCCGATGCCGGTCGACCCGGCGGCCCTGCGCGAGCTGGGCCGGGTCGGCATGCTGCCCGCGCTGCTGCGTGGCCTGGTGCGGGGACCGTCCCGGCGGGCGGTGGAGCAGGCGGCGCGGTCGGCCGGCGCCCTGCGCGACGACCTGGCGGGCCGCAGCGGCCCGCAGCGGCGGCACACCGCGCTGGAGTTCGTCAGGGCGCAGGCCGCCGCCGTGCTCGGGCACGCCACCGCGAGTGCCGTGGACCCCGACCGGCCCTTCACCGAGCTGGGCTTCGACTCGCTGACCGCTGTCGAGTTCCGCAACCGGCTGAAGGCGGCCACCGGCCTGAAGCTCTCCGCCACGATGGTCTTCGACCATCCGACCGCCGCGGCGCTCACCGACCACCTGCTGGCCGGGCTGGCCCCGGCCGAGGTGGATCCGGCCGCGGCGCTGCTGGCCGAGCTGGACCGGCTGGAACGCTCCTTCGCCGAGGCTGGCGCGGGCGACCTGGCGGACCCGGTCAAGGCGCGGATTACCGAGCGGTTGCACGCCGTGATGTCGAATTGGCGTGGCAGGTCCGACGTGGACGCCGAACCCGACGCACCGGACGTGGGCCTGGCACTGAAGACCGCCTCGGCCGACGAGCTGTTGCGGTTCATCGACGAGGAGCTCGGCGCTGCCTGAACCGTACGCGCTGAGGAGGGCTACTGATGGCGAACGAAGAGCAGCTTGTCGAGTACCTCCGGCGCGTGACGGCGGACCTGCACGAGACGCGGCGCAAGCTGCGTACGGCCACGGAGCGGGAGCCGATCGCCATCGTCGGCATCGGCTGCCGCTTCCCCGGCGGCGTCCGCTCCGCCGACGAGCTGTGGGAGTTGGTGGCGGCCGGCGGGGACGGCACCACCGACTTCCCCACCGACCGGGGCTGGGACCTCGACGACCTGTTCGACCCGGACAGCGGCACCGGCACCAGCTACGTGCGGCGGGGCGGTTTCATCCCCGAGGCCACCGACTTCGACGCGGCCTTCTTCGGCATCAGCCCGCGGGAGGCCCTGGCGATGGACCCCCAGCAGCGGATGATGCTGGAGGCGGCGTGGGAGGCGTTCGAGCACGCCGGCGTCGACCCGCACGGACTGCGGGGCAGCCGGACCGGCGTGTTCGTCGGCGCGAACAGCGCGGAGTACCTGACGGCCATGCAGCGCAACCCGGACGCGCTCGTCGGCTACACGATGACCGGTGTCGCGGGCAGCGTGGTCTCCGGGCGGGTGTCGTACGCGCTGGGGCTGGAAGGCCCGGCGGTCACCGTCGACACCGCCTGCTCGTCGTCGCTGGTGGCGATGCACGTGGCCGCGCACGCGCTGCGCAGCGGCGACTGCGACCTGGCCCTGGCGGGCGGTGTGTGCGTCATCTCCACGCCCGGCACGTTCGTGGAGTTCTCCAGCCAGAAGGGGCTCGCGGCGGACGGGCGGGTGAAGGCGTTCGCCTCCGCGGCGGACGGCACGGCGTTCGGCGAGGGCGTCGGCGTACTCGTGCTGGAGAAGCTCTCCGACGCGCGCCGTAACGGGCACCAGGTGCTGGCCGTGGTGCGCGGCTCGGCGGTCAACTCCGACGGTGCGTCGAACGGCCTCACGGCGCCGAACGGGCCGTCGCAGCAGCGGGTCATCCGCGCCGCGCTGGCCGACGCCGGGCTGTCCCACGCCGAGGTGGACGCGGTCGAGGCGCACGGTACGGGCACCACGCTGGGCGACCCCGTGGAGGCGCAGGCGCTGCTCGCGACGTACGGGCAGGACCGCGACCGGCCGCTGTGGCTGGGGTCGGTGAAGTCGAACCTGGGGCACACCCAGGCCGCCGCGGGCGTCGCGGGCGTCATCAAGATGATCATGGCGATGCGGCACGAGATGCTGCCCCGCACGCTGCACGTCGACGAGCCGTCGCACCACGTGGACTGGACCGAGGGTGCGGTCCGGCTCCTCGACGAGCCGGTGCCGTGGCCGCGGGGCGAGACGCCGCGACGCGCGGGCATCTCGTCGTTCGGCATCTCCGGCACCAATGCCCACCTGGTGATCGAGGAGGCGCCGGCGGTCGGTCCCGACGAGACCGGCGCCGCCGTCGAGGGCCCCACCGCGTGGGTGCTGTCGGCGAAGACCGAGGCGGCGCTGCGCGAGCAGGCGGTCCGGCTGCGCGCGCACCTGGGCGACGACGTCGCGGCGCACGCCGTGGCGCACGCGCTCGGCACGACCCGGGCCCGCTTCGACCGCCGTGGCGTCCTCGTCGGGGACCGGGCCGAGCTGACCGCCGCCCTCGACGCGCTGGCGGACGGCGGGGCCGCCGGCAACCTCGTCACCGGCACCGCCGACGCCGGGGACCGCACCGCCTTCCTCTTCCCCGGCCAGGGTTCGCAGTGGCTCGGCATGGCCGCCGAACTGCTCGACACCTCGCCGGTCTTCGCCGAGCGCATGGCGCAGTGTGCCGCCGCCGTCGACAGGCACACCGACTGGTCGCTGCTCGACGTGCTGCGCGGCGTACCGGGTGCCGCCGCACTGGAGCGCGTCGACGTCGTACAGCCCGCGCTGTTCGCCATGATGGTGTCGCTGGCGGGGCTCTGGCGTGCGCACGGCGTGCAGCCCGGCGCGGTGGTCGGCCACTCGCAGGGCGAGATCGCCGCGGCCTGCGTGGCCGGCGCGCTCTCGCTCGAGGACGCCGCCCTCGTCGTGACCCTGCGCAGCCAGGCGATCGCCGCCCGGCTGGCCGGCCGGGGCGGCATGGTCTCCCTGCCCGAGACGGCGGCGAAGGTGGCCGGGCGGCTGCGACCCGGCCTGTGGGTCGCCGCCGTCAACGGCCCGTCCACGGTCGTCGTCTCCGGCGTGCCCGAGGCGCTCGACGCGCTGCTCGCCGAGTGCGAGCGCGACGGCGTACGCGCGAAGCGGATCGACGTCGACTACGCCTCGCACTCCGCCCACGTGGAGTCCATGCGCGACGAGCTGCTGCGGGTGCTGGCCCCCGTCCGGCCCCGGGCCAGCGACATCCCGTTCTACTCCACGGTCACCGGCGAGTTGATCGACACCACGGAGCTGGTCGCCGAGTACTGGTACCGCAACCTGCGGCAGACCGTCGAGTTCGAGCAGACCGTACGCGGCGTGATCGCCGACGGCGTCACCTCCTTCGTCGAGGTCAGCTCACACCCGGTGCTCGTGCCCGCCGTGCAGGACCTGCTCGACGAGACCGGGGGTGGCTCGGTCGTCGGCACGCTGCGCCGCGACGACGGCGGGACCCGACGGTTCCTGCTGGCGCTGGGCCAGGCGCACACCCGGGGCGTACGGGTCGACTGGGCCACCCTGGTCGCGGCCCCCGCCCGCCCGATCGCCCTGCCGACGTACGCGTTCCAGCGGCAGTCGTACTGGCCCAGGGAGGTGGGCGCCCCCGTCGACGCCACCGGGCTGGGCCTCGGTTCCACGGGGCATCCGCTGCTCGGTGCGACCGTGTCGCTCGCGGGCGCCGACGGGGTGCTGCTGACGGGGCGGCTGTCGACCTCCGCGCACCCGTGGCTCGCCGACCATCGCGTGGCCGGCCGGATCTTCCTGCCCGGCACGGCCTTCGTCGAGTTGGCGGTGCGCGCCGGCGACGAGGTCGGCGCCGGCACGGTCGAGGAGCTGACGCTCGAGGCGCCCCTCGTCGTACCGGAGCGGGGCGCCGTCCAGGTCCAGCTCCGCGTCGGCGAGCCGGACGCCGCCGGCGCCCGGCGGGTGACCATCCACTCGCGGCCCGACGGCGACGGCGCCTGGACGTCGCACGCGTCCGGCACCCTCGGCGTCGCCGCGCCGGGCGCCGCCGACCGCGCCGCCGTCGAGAGCTGGCCGCCTCCGGGCGCCGAGGCGGTGGACACCGGCGAGCTGTACGACCGGTTCGCGGCGCTCGACGTCACCTACGGGCCCGCGTTCGGTGGCCTGGGCGCGGTGTGGCGACGCGGCGACGAGCTGTTCGCCGAGGTCGTCGCACCCGACGCGGCCGACGTGGCGGGGTTCGGCCTGCACCCGGCCGTGCTGGACGCGGCGCTGCACCCGCTCGGCCTGGGCGTGTTCACCGAGGACGACGGCGGGGGCGGGCCGTGGCTGCCGTTCGCCTGGCACGGCGTGACGCTGCACGCCACTGGGGCCGCCCGGCTCCGGGTCGCGATCCGGCCCACGGGACCGAACGCCGTCACGGTGCGCGTGGCCGACCACACCGGCGGGCCCGTCGCCACGATCGGCACGTTGGCCGTCCGCCGGTTGCCCGCGGGGGCGCTCGCCGAACTGACCAACCCGCGCCACCCGGCGATGCACCGGCTCGACTGGGTGCCGGTGCCCGTGGGCGACGGCGCCGCCACGGTCGCGGTCGTCGGTGGCGAACTGCCCGGAGCCGTCGCGTACGACAGCCTCGCCGCGATCACCGAGGTACCCGACTACGTGGTCCTGCCGGTCACCCCCGACGGCGACGACCTGGTCGGGGCCACCTACCGGGCGGTGGAGCGCGCCCTCGCCGCCGCCCAGGAGTGGCTCGCCGAGCAGCGCTTCGGCGCCGCCCGCCTGGTCGTCCTGACCGAGGGGGCCACGGACGCGACCGAACCCGCGCTCGCCGCCGTGTGGGGCCTGCTGCGCTCGGCGCAGTCCGAGAATCCCGACCGGTTCGTCCTCGTCGACGTGGCGGGGGATCAGTGGGCGGCGAACCTCGTGCCCGCGCTGCGTACCGGTGAGCCGCAACTCGCCCTGCGCGCCGGCGACGTGCTCGCGCCCCGTCTCGCCCGGGTGACCGGGCAGCCGGGCACGGCACCGCCACTGACCGGCACGGTCCTCGTCACCGGGGCGTCGGGCACGCTCGGCGGCCTCGTCGCCCGGCACCTCGTCGCGCGGCACGGCGTCCGTCGGCTCGTGCTCGCCGGCCGGCGCGGCAGGACCGGCGACCTGGCGACGCTGCACGACGAGCTCAGCGCCGGCGGTGTCCACGTGACGGTGGCCGCCTGCGACGTCGCCGACCGGGAGGCGCTGGCCGCGCTCGTCGCCGAGCACCCACCCGCGGCGGTCGTGCACGTGGCGGGGGCCCTGGACGACGCGACGATCGCGTCGCTCACGCCGCAGCGGGTCGCCACCGCGCTGCGCCCCAAGGTCGACGCGCTCGTCAACCTGCACGAGCTGGTCGGCGACGTGAGCACCTTCGTCGTGTTCTCCTCGGCGGCGGGCGTCCTCGGCGGCCCCGGGCAGGGCAACTACGCGGCGGCGAACGCCTTCGTCGACGCGTTCGCCGCCCACCGGCGGGCACGCGGCCTGCCCGCCGTGTCGCTGGCCTGGGGCATGTGGGCGCAGCGCACCGGCCTCACCGGCGCGCTCGACGACGCCGACCTCGCCCGGATGCGGCGCTCCGGCGTACGGCCGCTGTCCACCGAGGACGGCCTGGCGCTCTTCGACGAGGCGCTCAGCGCGCCGGAGGCCGCCCTGGTGCCGATCCACCTGGACCTCGCGGCGCTGCGCGAGCAGGCCACCGGGGGCATGCTGCCCCCGGTGCTGCGCGGCCTGGTCCGCACCCCCGTGCGCCGCCACGTCTCCGCCGCCGACGCGGTCGCCTCCGATCTGGTCACGTCCCTCGCCGGCCGGGGCCCGGCGGAGCGCCGCAGGGAGCTGGTGGAAATCGTCCGTACGCAGGTCGCGGTCGTGCTCGGGCACGGCGGCGCCGACGCGGTCGGCGCGACGACGGCCTTCAAGGAGCTGGGCTTCGACTCGCTCACCGCCGTGGAGTTCCGCAACCGCCTCAACGCGGTGGTCGGCCTGCGGCTGCCCGTCACGCTGGTCTTCGACTACCCGAACCCCACGGTGCTCGCCGAGCACCTGGACGCGGAACTCTTCGCCGCCGGGCCGGCCGCCGACGTGGTGGTGGCCTCGTCCGACGGCACCGACGACCCGATCGTCATCGTCGGCATGGGCTGCCGCTTCCCCGGCGGCGCCACGTCCCCCGACAAGCTGTGGGACCTGGTGGCGGCGGGCGTCGACGCGGTGGCGGGCTTCCCGACGGACCGTGGCTGGGACCTCGACAACCTGGTCGACCCCGACCCGGACAAGCCCGGGCGCACCTACTGCGGGCAGGGCGCGTTCCTCTACGACGCGGCCTGGTTCGACGCCGAGTTCTTCGGCATCTCCCGCCGCGAGGCACTGGCCATGGACCCGCAGCAGCGGCTGTTCCTGGAGACCTCCTGGGAGGCCGTCGAGCGGGCCGGCATCGATCCCACCACCCTGCGTGGCAGCCGCACCGGCGTCTTCGCCGGCCTCATGTACCACGACTACACGGCGCACCTTCAGCACCTGGCCGCCGAACTCGACGGCTTCATCGGCACCGGCATCGCCGGTGGCGTGGTCTCGGGGCGGGTGTCGTACGCGTTGGGGCTGGAGGGCCCGGCGGTCACCGTCGACACGGCGTGCTCGTCGTCGCTGGTAACCCTGCACCTGGCCGCCCAGTCGCTGCGCCGGGGCGAGTGCACGCTCGCCCTGGCCGGTGGCGTGACCGTGCTCGCCACCCCCAACGCCTTCATCGACTTCAGCCGCCAGCGCGCGCTCGCGCCGGACGGCCGGTGCAAGTCGTTCGCCGCCGGGGCCGACGGAACCGGCTGGGGTGAGGGCGTCGGTGTGCTGGTGCTCGAAAGGCTGTCCGACGCGCGCCGTAACGATCACCCGGTGCTCGCCGTCGTGCGGGGCACCGCGGTCAACCAGGACGGCGCGAGCAACGGCATGACCGCGCCGAACGGCCCGTCGCAACAGCGCCTCATCCGGCAGGCGCTCGCCGAGGCGGGGCTCGGGCCGGCGGAGGTGGACGCCGTCGAGGCGCACGGCACCGGCACGACCCTCGGCGACCCGATCGAGGCCCGGTCGCTGATCGGCACGTACGGCCGGGACCGGGGCGGGCAGCCGCTCTGGGTCGGCTCGATCAAGTCGAACATCGGGCACACGCAGGCCGCCGCCGGTGTCGCCGGGGTGATCAAGATGGTGGAGGCGATGCGGCACGGCGTGCTGCCGGCGACACTGCACGTCGACGCGCCGTCGCCGCACGTGGACTGGGCGGACGGCGACGTGCGACTGCTGACCGAGGCGGTGCCGTGGCCGGAGACGGGGCGGCCCCGCCGCGCCGGGGTCTCCTCGTTCGGCATCTCCGGCACCAACGCGCACGCGATCATCGAGCAGGCGCCGGACGCCGTGGTGCCCGGCTCGACGTTCCCGGTGCCGGTGGTGCCGCTCGTGGTGTCCGGCCGGGACCAGGCCGCGCTGCGTGACCAGGCGGCCCGGCTCGCGGCCCACCTCACCGCCGACGTGTCCGTGGCGGACGTGGGCCTCTCGCTCGCCACGACCCGTACGGCCCTGCGGCACCGGGCGGCGGTGGTGGGCGCGGACCTGGACGGGTTGCGGGCCGGCCTGGCCGCGTTGTCGCGCGGCGAGGACGTCGCCACGGTGGTGGCGGGCGTCGCGGACACCGCCGGGGCGACGGCCGTGCTCTTCACCGGCCAGGGCGCGCAGCGGATCGGCATGGGCCGGGACCTGATGGCGTTCCCCACGTTCGCGCGCGCCTTCGACGAGGTGTGCGTCGAGCTGGACCGGCACCTGGACCGGCCGCTGCGTGAGGTCCTCGACACCGACGAGGTGCACCGGACCGGTTACACGCAGCCCGCCCTGTTCGCCGTCGAGGTGGCGCTGAGCGCGCTGTTCGGGTCCTGGGGCGTGACGCCGGACTTCCTCGCCGGTCACTCGGTCGGCGAGCTGACGGCCGCGTACGTGGCGGGGGTCTTCTCGCTGGCCGACGCCGCGCGACTGGTCGTCGCCCGGGGCCGGTTGATGCAGGCGCTGCCCGAGGGCGGCGTGATGGTGGCGGTGCGGGCCGGCGCGGACGAGGTGACGCCGCTGCTGTCGGCCCGGGTGGCCCTCGCCGCCGTCAACGGCCCCGCCTCCGTGGTGCTGTCCGGCGAGGAGGCCGCCACCCTGGCGGTCGCCGGGGAGCTGGCCAGCCGGGGCCACCGGACCAGACGGCTCACCGTTTCCCACGCGTTCCACTCGCCCCTGATGGACCCGATGCTCCAGGAGTTCCGGGCGGTCGCCGAGTCCGTCGTCCACCACCCGCCCAGGATCCCGGTGCTCTCCACCGTCACCGGGGACCTCGCGGAGCTGACGCCCGGGTACTGGGTGGACCAGGTGCGGGCGACGGTGCGGTTCGCCGACGCCGTCGGCGCGTTGGCCGCGCGCGGCGTACGCACGTTCCTGGAACTCGGTCCGGACGCGGTGCTCACCGCGCTGGGCCGCGAGTGTGTGGCGGGGGCGGAGTTCGTTCCCGCGCAGCGCGCCGACCGGGACGGTCCGGCCGGGGCGGCCGAGGCGCTGGCCCGCCTGCACAGCCGTGGCGTCGCCGTGGACTGGGCGGCCTTCTTCGCCGGCGCCCGCCGGGTCGACCTGCCGTCGTACGCCTTCCAGCGCACCCGCCTGTGGCCGGACGCGCCCACCGCCGCCGCCCCCGGCGACGACCTGTGGGCCGCCGTCGAGCGCGACGACCTGGGCGCGCTGCTGGGCCTGGACGACACCGCCTCCCTGAAGGAGGTCGTGGCGGCCCTGTCGACGTGGCGGCGCGGGCCGGTGCCCGGCCACCAGGTGCGGTGGTGCCCGGTGGCGGAGCTGCCGGTGGCCGCGCTCCAGGGCGTCTGGCTGGTGCCCGAGGGCACCGACCGGATCGGCGAGGCCCTGACCCGGTGCGGCGCCGACGTGCGCGTGTACCGCGACGGCACGGCGGACGCCCTGCTCGACCTCGTGCCGGACCGCATCGCGGCGGGGGTGCTGACGACGCCGACCGGACCCGCCCCGGCGGCCCTGCTCGCGGCGCTCGAGGAGGCCCGCCTCGACACGCCGGTGTGGTGCCTGACGCGCGGCGCCGTCGCGGTCACGCCCGCCGAGCGGGTCACCGACGTGGCCGGCGCGGCGGCGTGGGGCTTCGGCCGGGCCGCCGCCGTGGCGACACCGCGTGCCTGGGGTGGGGTCGTCGACCTGCCGCCGACGCTGGACGAGCGTGCCCTCGCGGCGCTGTGTGCCCTGCTCAGTAGGGGCGCGGACGAGGACCAGGTGGCGCTGCGCCCGGCGGGCGTGTTCGCGCGCCGGCTCCTGCCGGCCGCCGCGCCGGCCGGCGAGCCGTGGGAGGTGACCGGCACGGTGGCCGTGCGGGGCGGTCCGGCGGCGGACCGGATCGCCGCGCTGCTGGCGGCCGCGGGCGCGACGGTCACCGCGGACATCGCGGACACCGTGGTGGTCACCAGCGACGCCCGGGACGCGGTGGCGACCGCGCTCGCCGTCGAGGCGGACCGGCTCGTGCTCGTCCACACCGTCGACGAGGTGTTCGGGACCGGGGGAGACACCGAGGTCGCCGCCGTGTTCGAGGGGATCGCCCACCAGCGCGACGCGGTGGTGTCGCTCGCCGTGGGCCCGGAGTTCACCGTCGAGCAGCTCGCCGCCGCCGTCGGCGCGGGCGGGGCCGGCCGCGTCGTGGCCGCCGTCGACTGGCCCTCGTTCGTCCCCGGGTACACCCGGTTCCGGTCCAGCCCGCTGCTGCGGGACCTGCCCGAGGCGATGCGGCACGTCACGCCGCCCGCCGACGACGTGCCGCACGTCGACACCCCCGCCGCGCTGCGCACGCTGCTCGACGGGGCCGACGAGGCCGGGACGCGGGAGGTGCTGTCCCACGTGGTGCGGACCCAGGCCGCGTTCACGCTCGGCCTGCCGTCGGCCGCCGACGTCGAGGAGCACGTGGAGTTCCTCGACATCGGGTTCTCCTCCCTCACCGCCGTCGAACTGCGGCGCAGGCTCGAAGCCCTCACCGGGCTGGAGCTGACCGCCGCCCTCGTCTACGACCACCCCACGCCCGCCGAGGTCGTCGAGGAGTTGCTCGTCCAGCGGGCTCTCGTCCGCCTGGAGAACGACATCCCCGCCCCGACAGCGGCATAGGCGCGCTCCCCGTCAGGAAGGAAACGCCCCCCATGGCCAAGCCGGCCCGGATGAAGTCCCTGCTCAGACCGCCGAAGATCGCCTGGAATCCGACGGAGCGCAGGCTGTTGCGCGCCGCGGGCATCGACGACCTCCGGCTCCTCGCCCGCAACCAGGTGCCCCGCATGGTGTTCGACTACACCGACGGGGCCGCGGACAGCGAGCGCAGCCTCACCCGGGCCCGGGAGACCTTCGCGAACCTGGAGTTCCAACCCTCGGTGCTGCGGGACGTGTCCGTGGTGGACACCAGCCGCACGGTGCTCGGCAAGCGGTCCAGGCTGCCGTTCGCCCTCGCGCCGGTCGGGTTCGCCCGGGTGATGCACGCCGAGGGCGAGCCGGCGGTCGCCTCGGTCGCGCAGCAGTTCGGCATCCCGTACTCGCTGTCGACGCTGGCCACGACATCGATGGCGGACGTCGCCGCCGCCGCGCCGCAGGGCCGGCACTGGTTCCAGCTCTACTTCGCCGAGGACCGCGCGCTGGTCAAGGAACTGCTCGCGCAGGCGGCGGAGGCGGGCTTCGACACGGTGCTGCTCACCCTGGACACGCCCATCTCGGTGCCGCGCCGGCGCGACATCCGCAACGGGCTGACGATCCCGCCGTCGATGAGCCTCGGCACGTTCGCCGAGGCGTGCCTGCACCCGGGCTGGTGGTTGCGGCAGATCAGGGCCGGCACGCCGTCGCCCCAGGTGCTCGCCGCGACCGGCGGGTCCGCGTCCGACATGATCAAACGGGTGTTCAACCCGCGCCTGAGCATCGAGGACGTCGAGTGGCTGCGCGGTGCGTGGTCGGGCAAGCTCGTCGCCAAGGGCGTGCAGAGCGTCGCCGACGCCAAGCGGGTCGCGGACGTCGGCGTCGACGGAGTGTGGCTGTCCACGCACGGCGGGCGCAAGCTCGACCGGGCCCCCGTGCCGGTCGAGCTGCTGCCGCACGTGGTCGACGAGGTCGGCGAGCGCGTCGAGGTGCTCGTCGACACCGGGATCACCTCCGGGGCGGACATCGTCGCCGCGATCGCGCTGGGCGCCACCGCCGCCGTGGTGGGCCGGGCCTACCAGTACGGGCTGATGGCCGGTGGCCGTCGTGGCGTCGTCACGGCCATGGAGATCCTGAGCAGGGAGATCGAGGTCACCATGAAGCTGCTCGGGGTCACCTCCCTGGACCAGCTCGACCGCTCCCACGTCAGGTTCCGCTGACGCGGACGGCCGGCAACCTGGTCTGTTGACGCGGCGCGAGGGCGGGACGGCTGACGCCGCCCCGCCCTCGCCTGGACCTGGCCGGCACCACTGTCGAAGCCGGTGCCGTCCGCTCAGTTTCCGCTGGTCAGGACATTCCCGTCGGCCGGGCGCAGGGCCCGGGATCGGCGGAAGTCGCGGTGCACGAAGATCCGCTGAAGCCACCGGTCGCGGCCGTCGTAGCGGGGGGTGAACTCGGTCCGGCCGTGCAGGGCCAGCCGGTTGTCGACGAACGCGAGGTCACCGGGTTGCAGGATGATCGTCCTGCGTACGGCACGCAGCGCGTCGCCGAGCATCGACAGGGCCTGGGTGGCCTCGGGGTCGAGGGGGAACGAGCTCTCGAAGTCGACCCGCACGTCCGGGTCCTCGAAGCTGCCGCTGAGGATGCCGTGCGGTTCCGGCGCGCCGCGCAGGTCGCCGAACGACGCCGGCGGCTCCGTGACGAACCGCGGCTCGTGCAGCACCTCGCGGGCCTGCTCGGTGAGCAGGGGCAGCGCGTTGCGGATCGACGTCACGCGCAACCCGGCCACGTTGTCGTGGTCGTTGCGCAGGCAGTGCAGGCCGACGTAGTCCGGGCGGTAGACGTGGAAGGCGTTCTCCACGTGCATGGAGAGCGCCACCGAGCCCGCGTTGCCCTGGAACTTCTCCATGCCCGGCACCGGCACGACGTCCTGCACCAGCGCGCCGCTCTTCTCCTCGCGGAAGGCGATGAGTTCCCCGAGTTGCAGCCCGAGCAGCACCTGCGCGGCGGCGGGCACGGTGGACTCCCGCTGCGCGGAGCCGGCGACGGTGGGCGTGGCGGGCAGTTCGTCGGCGGCCACGGGCAGGTTGCGCACCAGCAGCACGGCGTCGGGCCCGGGATCCCAGGCGAAGCGCCGCACCATCTGGCGCAGCCGTACGGGCAGGTTGCTGGACAGTTCGCGGGCCGTGGCGAGCCAGGTGGCGGCGTCGACCAGGCCCGGCGGCCGGCCCGCCAGGTAACGGGCGATCGTGTCGACCTCGACGTTCTCCTCTGCGGTCAGTGTGATCATGCGGTCGGTACCGCGGGCGGGCTGGACGTCGACGGTCACGCCTGCCTCCTATGCTGAGGTTCGAAACGGTGTGGGGGTTGAGCGAACGGTCAGTCGTCGTCCTCGTCGTCGTCCCAGAACGCGTCCCGCAGGTGCTCCGCGAGCTGCCGCGGCGTCGGGTTGGCGAACAGGTCGGCGAGTTGGACGGGCAGTCCCAGATCGGTTCGCACCCGCTGCACGAGCTGGGCGCCCAACAGCGAGTGGCCACCGCTGACGAAGAAGTTCGAGTCCGCGTGCAGGCCCGGCCGGTCGAGCATCCCGGTCCAGATCCCGACGAGGGCGACGGTCGTCTCGTCCGGCGGTTCGACGTCGGCGGGCGCCCGCGTCGCGGCGAGCGGGACGAGGGCCGCGCGGTCCACGGTGCCGGCCACGGTGACCGGCAACCGGTCCAGCACCACCAGTTCGGGCGCGAACGGCAGGGCCGCGCGGGAGTGCTCGCGCAGCCGCTCCGCCACGTCGGGCTTGCGGGACTCGACGAACGCGACGACCGTGGCGTCGCGCCCCTCGACGGCGGCGACCGCCTCCACGTCCGGGTGGGCGGCGAGGACGGACTCGACGTCGGCCAGGTGGATCCGCTGGCCGGCGACCCGCACCTGGGCCGACAGCGGGCCGACGACGTCGACCCGGCCGTCCGGCAGCAGCCGCGCGAGGTCCCTGGTGCGGTGGAACCGCCCGTGCGTCGGGTGCTCGCCGAACCGGGCGGCGGTCAGCTCCGGCCGGCCGTGGTAGCCGGCGGCCAGGGTGTCGCCCGCGACGCACAGCTCGCCGCGTACGCCGATGCCCAGCTCGTGCCCGGTGCCGGGCTCGGTGACGAACACGGGGGCCGCCGGGCGGACCCCCGCCCCGTCCCGCGCGTCGCCGAACGCGGCGTACCCGGCGACGCCGGGCGTGGTGTATCCGTGGTGCAGGGCGCAGCCGGTGGCGCGTAGCTGCGCCGCCAGCGGGCCGGGCAGTGGTTCGTGGGCCACCAGGGCGGCGCGGCCCGCGAGCCCGGCGCCCGCCTGCTCGACCACGTCGCGCCACACCGCCGGTGGCGCCTGCACCACGTCCACCCCGTGCCGGCGCACCAGCTCGGCGAGCGCGTGGCCGTCGGCGCGGGCCCGGTCGGGGGCGACGACGACCCGACCGCCGGTGCTCAGCGCGACCAGCAGCTCCGTCAGCGCCGCGTCCGTGGCGGAACTGCTCAGCCACGAGGTGACGACCGGCCCGGTGCCGACCCGCTCGGCGAGGCGCGCGACGGCGCCGGCCAGGGCCCGGTGGGTGACTGTCACCGCGAGCGGCGCGGGCGTGTCGAGCTGGTATGCCAGGTAGGCCACGGCGTCGAGGTCGGGGCCGGACGGCGCGTCGGCGCGGGAGCCGTCGCCGCCGGCGGGGATGCGCACCGCGCCGGGCACGGGGAGGCCCTCGGCGGCCAGCACCGGCGCGGCGGCCGAGTCGGCCAGCCGCGCGGCGAGGTCGGGGATCGGCTGGGCCGGGTCGAGCAGGACGCAACGCGCGCCCGCCAGCCACGCCCCGAGCCACGCCGCGGCAAGCTGGGCGCCGCGCGGCGCCAGCACGGCGACCGTGCTGCCGCCCGAGGCCGCGACCAGGTCCCGGGTGGCGAGCGCCGCCGACCACAACTGGCCGTACGTGACGGCGTCCGTGCCGTCCCGCACCGCGACGAGATCCGGGTTCGTCGCGACCGTCGCGTGCACGGCGTCGAGGAGGGACCTCGTCGCGGCCGTGGATGGCGCCGACGCCGGCAGGGCGAGGTCGCTCGCGCCCCGGCGGGACAGCTCCGCGACCGGCCGCTGCAGGTCCGCACCGAGCTGCACGAGCAGGGCGTCGTAGCGTTCCAGCAGCAGCACCACGTCGGCCGCGTCGAAGGCGTCGACGCAGAACGCCGCGCGCACGGTGGTCGAGTCCTCGCCCGGCATGACGAAGAACTCCAGGTCGAAGCGGCTGTAGCCGTTCTCCACCAGCACGTGGCGCAGGGGCATCCCGGTCAGCGTGAGCGAGGCGTCAACGCCGCCTGGCACGTAGTTGAACAGGTGCCGGAAGAACGAGCTGCGCCAGGACGACGGCGCGTCGCCGAGCACGGCGGGGGAGACGTGCTCCAGCGGCACGTCGGCGTGGCTGATCGCCTCCAGGAAGGTGCTGCGGGTCTGCTTGACGACGGCGCGGAAGTCGGCCGCCGGGTCGAGGCGCACCCGCAGCGGCACCAGGTTCGCGTGGTAGCCGATCGCGTTCATGCCGCGCTGGTCGCGGACGTTCACCGGGGTGCCGATGACCACGTCGGAGCCCGCGCCGTGCTGGGCGAGCAGCACCGAGTACGCCGCGAGCAGCACGACCGCCTCGGAGGCGCGCAGCTCGCGCTGGAAGCGGCGCACCACGGCGCGGGCCGGCGCGGAGAGTTCGTGGTGGACGGTCCGGGCGCGCAGGGACGAGGCCCCCACGGGCGGCCGGGCACACCACAGCCCCGCCTCGGCTGGCCGCAGCCCGTCGAGGTTCCGGCGCCAGTATGCGAGGCTGCGCTCGTCCGGCGCGCGCTCCGCGAGCACGGCCACCGGGGATTCGTCCGGCCGGCCCCCCGCCGCGACCGTCTCGTAGGCGACGAGCAGCTCGCGGAGCAGGATCGTGGTCGACATGGCGTCGAAGATCAGGTGGTGCACGACGACGCAGCACACGTCCCCGTCGGCTCCGGCGCGGACGCCGGCCCGCACCAGAGGGCTGCCGTCGATCGCGAACGGCTCGGCGGCGAACGCGGTCAGGTCGGCGTCCCGCCCGGCGTCCCCGGTCGCGACCTCCAGCACGGGCACGTCGACGGCGTCGCGTACCTCCCGGGTCAGGTTCGCGTCGTCGGCGCGGAACACGGTGCGCAGCACCTCGTGGCGGGCGAGCACCGCCCGCAGCGCCGCCGCGAACGACGCGCGGTCGATCCGGCCGGTCACCTCGAAGGCGACCGCCACGTTGTTGACCCCGGTGCCCGGCACCAGCCGCTCGAGCAGCCACATGGCTGCTTGCTTCCTGCTGGCCGCGATGCTCATGCCCAGTCGTCCCCTCGGTCGGTGTCGGCGCACACCTCGGCGAGTCGCGCCACGGTCCGGTTCTCCAGCACGTCGCGCAGGGACAGCGTGAGCCCCCGCCGGCGTGCCTCGTTGACGAGCTGGGCGGCGCCGAGACTGGTGCCGCCCCGGACGAAGAAGTCGTCGTCGACGCCGATGGTGGCCACCGCGGTGTAGGTGGCGAAGAGTTCGCACAGCAGCGCCTGCAACTCGTCGGCGGGGGCCCGCCCGCCCACGCTCGCCGCGGCCTCCGGCGGCGGCAGGGCCGCCGCGTCGAGCTTGCCGTTGACGGTCAGCGGCAGCGCCGCGAGGCTCACCACGGCGGCCGGCACCATGTAGTCGGGCAGGGTCTGGGCGAGGTCCTTGCGTAGCTGCCGCGCGTCGACGCCCGCGCCCGCGGCGGGCACCACGTACGCGACGAGCTGCTTGACCTCCGGCGTGTCCGTGCGGATCACCACCGCCGCGTGCCGCACCTCCGGGCGGCGCAGCAGCGCCGCCTCGATCTCGCCCAGCTCGATGCGGTAGCCGCGGATCTTGGCCTGGTTGTCGGCCCGCCCGCAGAACTCGTACTCGCCGTCGGCGGTGGGCCGGACCCGGTCGCCGGAGCGGTACATGCGCGAGCCGGGCGGGCCGTACGGGTCGGGCAGGAAACGCTCGGCGGTCAGCCCCGGCCGGCCCAGGTAGCCCCGGGCCAGTTGCGTCCCGGCGATGTGCAGCTCGCCGATGTCGCCGGGGGCGACGGGCCGCAGCTCCTCGTCGAGCACGTGGAAACGCACGCCGGGCATGGGCTGGCCGATGGGCAACGGCCCCGGCGGCACCGGCTGGTCCGGTTCGATGACCACCGTGCTGCACCCCACGGTCGTCTCCGTCGGCCCGTACTCGTTGATCATCCGCGCGCCGGGGTGCCGGCGGCGCCAGGCGTCGACGGTCTCGCCGAGCAGCAGCTCGCCGCCGGCCATCAGCTCCCCGGTCGGGGACGCCTCGGCGGGCAGCGCGGTGAGCAGCGGGATGTGCGAGGGCGTCACCTTGACAAAGGTCGGCCGCTGCTGCCCGTGCGGTCCCGCGGCCGGCGTGCCCATCTCCTCAAGGGCGCCGACGTGCACGCAGCCGCCCGTCATCAGGGGCGCGTAGAACGCGGTGACCGTCAGGTCGAACGAGAACGAGGAGTGCAGCAGCGCCCGGCCCCGCACGCCCGGGTACGCCGCCACGACGTGGCGCAGGTACGTGCCGAGCTGCCGGTGCTCGATCACCACGCCCTTCGGGCTGCCGGTGGAGCCGGAGGTGTAGATGACGTAGGCGGCGTTGGCGGGGCGCAGCGGGGCGAGCCGGTCGGCGTCGGTGACGTCGGTGTCGGGCTGCCCGGCGTACGCGTCCGGCTCGTCGAGCAGGAGCCGGGGCGCCTCGGACGCCGGCACCGCGTGCCGGTCGTCGGCGGTGCTCAGCAGCAGCATGGGCCGCGCGTCGGTGAGCATGTGCTCGAGCCGCTGCGGCGGGTAGCCGAGGTCCAGTGGCAGGTAGGCCGCCCCCGCCTTGAGGGTGGCGAGCGCGGCCACCACCAGGCGCGCGGAGCGCATCCCGATCGCGACGAGCCGCTCCGGGCCCGCGCCGAGCGACACCAGCCGGTGCGCGAGCCGGTTGGTCTCGGCGTTCAGCTCGGCGTACGTCATCCGGTGCTCGCCCCACACGACGGCGTCGGCCTCCGGGGTGCGCCGCACCTGCTCCGCGAACAGGTCGGGAAAGAGCGCGGGCCCGCGGCCCGCCCGGCTCGGCGCCACCGCCCTACCCCGCGATCCGCAGGCCGGCGTCCGCGCCGGTCATCAGGCCGGAGACCGCCGCCGCGACGTCGGGGTGGCGCAGCATCTGGTCGTGGTCGACGTCGAGCGCGATGGTGCGCCCGAAGACCTGATCCCGCTGGGTGGAGTGCGCGGAGGTGATCGCCGTCGCCGTCTCCCACAGCGGGGTGGGGTCGATCTCCGTCGCCGCGCGCAGGTATCCGACGAAGGACGCGAAGCTGCCGGCCAGCTCGCCCCGGACGTCGTCGTCCAGCCCGAGCCGGCGGCCCGCCACGTCGATCGCGTCGCGGAAGATCCCGGCGAGGGCGGGCCCGATGAGGCTGAGGTCGTCGAGCCCGTGCCTGTCCCGCACCGCCTGGCCGTCGGCGTGGAACGCGGCGATCTCCTCCGGGGAGAGGATGCTGCGCAGCGCGTCCGCGGCGGCGTGGAAGTCGCGGTACAGCCCGAGGATGTTCGGCAGCTCCGGGTCCAGCAGGACCAGCCGGGGCGCCTCGTCCTGCGCCTCGGCCAGCCGGGACGCGAGGGGGGCGGCGAAGACCGCGCCCACGCAGTAGCCGATCACGGTGTCGACGGTGCGCTCCCGCCGGCGTACGCCCTTCGCCCACCGCTCGACGTAGTCGACGCCGGTCATGGTGTCCTCCGCGCCGGCGGCGGGCGCCACGGTCTCCCAGACGTCGCCGGGCGCGCTCAGCAGGGGGACCAGGTCGCGGAAGCACGCCTGGGTGCGGCCGGTGCTGGTGAAGTCGACGGTGAGGGTGAGGCCGCCCGCCCCGCCCTTGCGCAGTATCTGCCAGGAGTTCTTCTTCACGGTGGGATCCCTCGTCGTAGCGATGCGTACGTTCGGTCGTGCGGGGGCCGTCCGCCCCGGTCGTGGGCGTTCAGACGCGGGCGCTGTCGCGCAGGTACCGCAGCGTCACGGCGCCGCCGAGCACGACCGTCCAGCCGGCGAGCACCAGGGCCGCGAGCGCGAGGCGGGAGTCGTCCTCGAACGGGCTGTGGCCGATCTCGGCCAGCCAGTGGCTCGGCATGACCGCGGACACCTTCTGCAGCCACCCGGGGAACGCGACCGACGGGAACAGCGCGCCGCCGAGCACCCCGAGCAGCATGTGCGAGACGGAGGTGAGGACCTGCACGCTCTCGGCCGTGGCGACCTGGCCGATGAAGACGCCCAACAGCGCGAACGGCAGCGTGCCGAGCCAGACTCCGAGCACGAGCTGGAGCCAGCCGCCCAGCGGCAGCCGGACGCCCTCCAGCAGCGCGCCGGTCAGCGCGACCGCCGCGATCGCCGGCAGCGCCACGACCATCGCGGCGGCCAGCTTCGCGCTCAGGTACGAGGTCGGCGACAGCGGGGTGATACGTAGCTGGCGCTGCCACCCGGTCGACCGTTCGATCGCCACCCTCGTGCCGACGTTCAGCGCGACGAAGAGCGCCCCGAAAGCCGCGAGGCCGCCCAGCAGGTGCTCGCTGAAGTTGATGCCGGTGCGCTCGACGATCTCGCCCTGGAACAGGTTGGCCTGCATGAGGTAGAGCAGCGTCGGGAACAGGAACGCGACGATCCAGAACTTGCGGGCCCGGATCACCCGCTTCACTTCGAGCGTGAGGAAACCGGTGCTCATCGGGCGGTCTCGCCTTCCGTCGCGGTGAGAGCCAGGAACGCCTGTTCCAGGCCGAGGGCGCCGATCTCCACGTCGTGGGCCCGCGGATGGCGGGCGAACAACTCCCGGGCGGTGGCGTCGGAGTCGGAGCAGACGAGCTCGAAACGCTGGCCGCGGGACTCGGCGGTCACCACCCCGGGCAGCAGGCGCAGCTCGTCGACCGTCGCGCCCGGGACGGCGGCGGACAACGACCGGCCGGCCACCACGGAGCGGATCTCGGCGACCGTGCCGTCGGCGATGACCACGCCGGCACGGACGAGCACCACCCGGTCGGCGAACTCCTCGGCCTCCTCCAGGTAGTGGGAGGCGAACACGACCGTGCGTCCGGCGGCGGTGAACTCCCGCATCGAGGCCCAGAAGACGTGCCGGGACTCGACGTCCATCGCCACCGTCGGCTCGTCGAGCACCAGCAGCCTGGGGTCTGACACGAGGGTCATCGCCAGGCGCAGCCGCTGCCGCTGACCGCCGGAGAGCCGGCCGCGACGGTCGGCGATGTCGGTGAGGCCGGCGCGGCGCAGCACCTCGTCGACGGGGAGCGGTGCGGCGTGCAGCGACGCCGCCATCGTGAGCAGCTCGCGGATCGACACGTCGTCGAGCAGCGCGCCGTCCTGGAGCATCGCGCCGATGAGGCCCCGGGTGACGGCCTCCCGGGGGGTGTGCCCGAAGACGCGGATCTCGCCGCGGTCGGGGCGGGTGAGCCCGAGGATCAGGTCGACGAGCGTGGACTTGCCCGCGCCGTTGGGCCCGAGCAACGCGACCACCTCGCCCGCGGCGATGCGCAGGTCGACGCCGTTCACGGCCCGCACGTCGCCGTAGCTCTTGTGCAGTCCCGACACGTCGATCGCCTGCGGGCCGACCGCACCGATCGTGGGCCTGGCCACGGTGTTCCCGATTGCGTTGGTCATCGAATCCCCATTTAGATCGGTGCGGGTACGCGAATAGTATTTAGCAGCGTGACTCGCCCGGGATCCAGGAAGTCCGGGGCCGCCGCCGCGATGACCGGCGTACGAGGCGCCTTTTTCCGGGGGGATGAGGGGTGCCCGTAGGGGTTACCCCGCGACGGCCGCACCCGCCATCGTCAGACCTGTCGTGGTCCTGGGCTGCGCATTCGGCGGCCCGTGCGGGGAGGTGTGTTGTGGCACGTATGAAGGGGAACGGTCACTGTCATTCGTTCAACGGTGACGGGAAGATGGACATCATGGTCCGGGACGACACCACGGGCGAGTTGTTCGTCTTTCCCCACAGTGGCAGTTTCCGAGGCACCGAGACGTTCGGCAGCCCCGAATTGATCGGCACCGGATTCGATCCCGTGCGCGACCACTACCTGGTACGCACCATCGACATCAACGGCAATGGTTACGCCGATGTCATCGGGCTGAGCATGAAACCGATGAACGAGAACGTGGGTATCTTCCTGTATCCGAACCGGGGCGGCCTGAACGGCCTCGACACCCTCGGCGACCCCGTGCGCATCTCGGGCGCCCGCGACGACAAGAAGTGGGAGACCCTCGGCATCGCCGACGTGGACCTCGACGGTTGCGACGACATGTTCGGCCGTGAGGAGAACGCGGGCAACGTCGACGCGTTCTTCAACCGGCGGGAGGTCCGGGCGAACGAGACCTACGACCGCTCCGCGCACCGCCTGGTGACCGTCGACGTCGACGACTTCCCGTTCGCCATGGCCGACGTCACCGGCACGGGGCGACCCGACCTGCTGGTCCGTCGTGCCAACGGCGACCTCGACGTGTACGAGTTCGCGTACGACGACTCCGGCGCCGGACCGTGGTGGCGCGGCGAGGGCCGGTGGTTCACGATCGGTCGCGGCTGGCAGGAGTTCGAGATCGTCACGGTGACCGACATCGACCTCGACGGCCGGCCCGACCTGATGGGGCTGCGTGCCGACGGCACCCTCGTCGTCCACCTGCACACCGGCGGGTTCGACCCGGACCGGCCGTCGGCGACACTCTCCGCGCCGGAGGTCGTCGCGACCGGCTGGCAGAAGTTCTCGGTGGTGAGCTGACATGCCCGCCGACCGTCTCGCCGAGGCCGCCGACCGGGCGGACCGGCTCGACCCGGTGCTCGGCTCGTTCCTGCACCGGTTCCCCGTCACCGACGCCCGCCCCGAGGGCCCCCTGCGGGGCACGCTGATCGGCGTCAAGGACCTCGTCGCCGTGGCCGGGGCGCCGAGCACGTGCCAGAGCGTGGTGCACGACGCGAGCTGGTGGTCCGACCGGGACGCGCCGGTGGTGGCGCGGCTGCGCGCGGCGGGCGCGCTGGTCGTGGGCAAGACCACGATGGCCGAGCACGCCCTGTCCCGGCCGGACCCGGACGCGACCTTCCCGGTGCCCCGCAACCCGTGGGACCCCCACCGGTGGACCGGCGGATCGAGCTGCGGCAGCGCCAACGGCATCCCCGCCGGGTTCTTCGACGCGGGCATCGGCACCGACAGCAACGGCAGCATCCGGATCCCGGCCGCGTTGTGCGGGGTGACCGGGCTGAAGCCGACGCAGGGTCTGCTGCCCGCGGCGGGCGTCCATCCGCTCGCGCGGTCGGTGGAGACGGTGGGACCGCTGGCGCGTACGGCCAGGGAGTGCGCGCGGCTGCTCGCCGTGATGGCGGACCGGCCCGCCGAGCTGTCCCGGCCCCCGCTGGCCGATCTCGCGGGCGTACGCGTCGGTGTCCCGGGCGACCTCGTGCGGTACGCCGCCGCGCTGGCCGACGAGACCGCCGCCGCCTTCGACGCCGCGCTCGACGAGCTGCGGGCCGCCGGGGCGGAGGTCGTCGACGTGCCGTTCGACGAGGCGATCCCGCTCTTCGCCGCGCAACTCGTGACGATGCTGGTGGAGGCGTTCGAGGTGCACGGGGCGCGGTTCCGGGCGCGCTGGGCCGACTACGGCCGGCCGTTCCGGTGGAACGTCGCGCTCGGCGGTGTGCTGTCGGCGGAGACCTACCTGCGGGCCCAGCGGGTGCGGGGGTGGGGTGCCGACATCCTGCGGGCCCGGTTGCGGGAGGTCGACGTGATCGCCACGCCCACCTGGCCGTCCGTGGCTCCGCGCTACGACGACCAGGCCAACCTTCAGACGATCTCCTTCCTGCCCAGCGTCTGGAGCGCGGTCGGTTTCCCCGCGCTGGCGTTGCCGATGGGGGCCGACGGCGAGGGGTTGCCGCTGTCGCTGCAACTGGCCGCGGCCCCGGGCCGCGACTTCGAGCTGGCGGCCATCGCCGACGTGTACCAGCGGCGGACGGGCTGGCACGACCGCGAGCCGAAGCTGGACTGCGCACCGGCGGCCGACCTCGCGGCCGTCGCCACCCCGGCGGCGCCCGTCGACAACGTCGACCCCGTGCAGCGGGCCCGACTGGCGCAGACCTTCGACGAACTGGGCGTCCCGATGGGGCAGGGCGACCTGGACCAGGTGAGCGTGATCTGGTCGAAGGTCGCCGCGCTCGCCGGGGTGCTGCCGGAACTCCCGGTGGACGTGGCGCCGATCGTCGGGGCCGACCCCCGGGTCGCCCGATGAGCGCCATCCCGGGGCCGCCGGGCCACCCGCTGCTCGGCGTCGTGCCCGCGTTCGAGCGCGACATGCTGGGTGCGCTGGAGGAGTCCTTCGCGGCGTACGGCGACTGCGTGGCCTACCGCTTCGGCCCGGGTTGGGGTGGCATCGGCTTCACGGCCGTGGCCGCCTACCACCCCGACGACGTGGCGCGGGCCCTGCTCGACAGTGCCGTCTTCGGCCGCGACACCGTCGGGTTCACGGTGATCCGCGAGAGCATCGGCGACGGCCTGCTGACGCTGACCGGCGAGACGTGGCGCAGGCACCGCCGGATCGTGCAGCAGTTGTTCACCGCCCGGCGGGTCGCGGGATACGGCGCCCTCATGGCGGCGGAGGCGGAGCGGACCGTCGCCGCCACCACCGGGCACGGGGACGTCGTGGACCTGCACGACCTCATGCAGCGCTACACGCTGCGGGTCGTCGGCAGGGCGCTCTTCGGCGACGACATCGACGCCGTGGTGGGGGAGTTGCAGGAGCTGGTCGGCCTGCTCGGGGAGACCTCGACCGCGCGCCGCCTGCAACTGTTCCGGTTACCGTTGTCCCTGCCCACGCCGCGCAACCGGACCCTGCGGGACGTCCGCCGGCGGCTGTTCGCGATCGCCGACGCGGTGCTCGACGGATGCGCGCACGACGCCGACCCGGCGGCGGAGAACCTGCTCACGCGGTTGCGCGGGGCACGCGACGAGGACACCGGGGCGGGGCTGTCCGACCAGGAGATCCGCGACGAGGTGCTCGGGTTCCTGCTCGCCGGCCACGAGACGACCGCGGGCGCGCTGACCTTCACGTTGCACGAGCTGGGCAGGCGCCCGGACATCCAGGACCGGATCGCCGCCGCCGGGCCGGAGGCCGACGCGCTCGTGCGGGCCAGCGTCATGGAGGGCATGCGGCTGTATCCGCCGGCGCACACCACCGAGCGGGTGACCCTGGTGGACACCGAGATCGCCGGCTATCCCGTGCGCGCCGGCACCCAGGTGCTCATCTCCCCGTGGGTCACCCACCGGCACCCGGCCTTCTGGCCGGACGCCCACCGCTTCGACCCGTCCCGGTTCGTCGGCACGCACGAGCGGCCGCGCTACGCGTACCTCCCCTTCGGCGGCGGGGCGCGCGCCTGCGTCGGCATGCAGTTCGCGTTGCAGGAGGCGACGGTGGTGCTGAAGGCGCTGCTGGCGCGTTTCCGGGTGGACACGGTCGGCCACGACATGACGCTCACACCCCTGCTGACGCTCCGCCCGGACGGCCCGGTGAACGCCCGGCTGACGGCACGCGTGCCGGCGGGCGTCCGGTAGCGGACGCCGCACCGGCCCAGGGTCCCGACCGCACCCGCCCGCCCCGACCTCACGTCGGGGCGGGCGGCGGCGTGTCGCCGGCGACACGTCGGGACGGGCGAAGCACCCGGGAGACCCACACGGGTGGGGCATGCGTACGACACGGTCGAGACGTGACGCGCCGGGGGTTGGATCTGTCGGCGGTCAACGGCAGCCTGAAGGACATGGATGACGTCGTGATCGAAGTGGACGGGCTGCGCCGCAGTTACGGGGAGTTCGAAGCGGTCCGGGGGGTGTCGCTGCGGATCCAGCGGGGCGAGCTGTTCGCGCTGCTGGGCACCAACGGGGCCGGCAAGACCACCACCATCGAGGTCCTGGAGGGCCTGCAGCCCGCCTCCTCCGGCCTGGTCCGGGTGCTCGGGCTCGACCCGGTGCGGGACCGGACGGCGCTTCGTCCCCGGACCGGGGTGATGCTCCAGCACGGCGGGTTCACCGGCTCGCTGACCGTCCGGGAGACCGTGGAGATCTGGCGGTCCCTGACCGTCCGGCCGCACACCGTCGCCGAGGTGCTGGAGCTGGTCGACCTCGTCGACCGGATGGACGTGGCCGTCGAGCAGCTCTCCGGCGGCGAGGGCCGGCGGTTGGAGCTGGCCCTGGCGGTGCTCGGCCGGCCGGAGGTGCTCTTCCTCGACGAGCCGACCACCGGCATGGACCCGGCGTCCCGGCGCCGCACCTGGGACGTCGTACGCGAGTTGCAGAAGGGTGGGACCACAGTCCTGCTCACCACGCACTACCTGGAGGAGGCGGAGGTCCTCGCGGACCGGGTGGCGATCATGCGGGGCGGGCACGTCGTCGCCACCGGAGCCCCGGAGGACGTCGTCCGTACCCTGCCGGCCCGGATCACCTTCCGGCTGCCGTCGACGGGCCTGCCCCCCGAGTTGCCGCACGCGACCCGCTCGGTGCAGGGCGACCGGGTCACCTACGAGTCCCGCCAGCTCCAGGCCGACCTGACCCGGCTGCTCGACTGGGCCAACGCGGCCGACATCCGGCTGGCCGCCCTGTCGGCACGGCCGGCCACCCTGGAGGACGTCTTCCTGGGCATCGCCGCCGACCATGACCTGACCGACCAGCGACCGGAACGGGAAGTTGCCCGATGAGCGAGACCACGACCACCCAGACCCCCACCACCACTACCACCGACCGGGCCGCCCGCCCGCTCTGGCAGATGCTCGCGCTGCTGCGGATGGAGTTGCTGGCGCTGCGTCGCAACTGGACGGCCACCGCGTTGTCGGTGGTCACACCGCTGCTGATCGGCATCCTGCTGACCAGCGGTTACGGCGGGGACGCCGTGCCCGGCGTCCGTCGGGTCGTCAGCGTCACCTCCCTGCTCGTGGTCTTCGTGGTGCACCACCACCTGACCACCGTGTACGCCTCGCGTCGGCAGGAACTGGTGCTCAAGCGGTTGCGGGCCGGTCTTCCCTCGGACCGCACCATCCTGCTGGGCACCGCCAGCAGCACCGTGCTGACCTTCCTCGTCCAGGCCATCGTGCTCACCCTCTACGGGATGTGGGGGCTCGGCCTGCCGACGCCGGCGAACCCGCTGGTCATGCTCGTCGCGCTGCTGCTGGGGGCCGCGGTCATGGCGGCGTTCTCCGCAGTGCTCTCCGCCGTCACCCGCACCTCCGAGGCGGCCATGCTGACCACCCTGCCGTCCATGGTGATCTTCCTGGCCACCCCGGGGGCGCTGCTGCCGCTCGGTGCGCTGCCGGAGTCGCTGGAGCGGGTGCTGTGGTTCCTGCCCACGGGTCCGTTCACCGAGATGCTGCGGGTCGGCTGGCTCGGCAGCACTGACGGCGGGCGGGCGCTGAGCTTCGGCGGGACCTTCGTGGAGGCGCTGCCCTCCCTCGCCGTGCTGCTCGGCTGGCTGGTGGTGTCGCTGCTGCTGGCGCGCCGTTACTTCCGGTGGGAGCCCCGGCACGGATGATCGACGTCATCGCTCCGCATAGCATCGAGTTCGTGAGTATGCAGCGGGCGCAGGTCGAGAGGGATCTCGGCCTGCGCCGCGCGCGCGTCGTGACGCTCAGCACCGTGGGCAGCGGTGTCCTGGCCACGCTCCTGCTGGCCGGGGCGGGGCTGTGGGCGGAGCCGGATCCACGGTGGGTGGTGGCCGGCGCCGTCGGGATCGTCGTCTTCGTCGTCGCCCAGTGCGGCGCCCTGTACGCGGCGATCACCCCGTGGCTGGCCGGGTCGACGCGGCGCCGGCTGCTGGTCGCGTTCGCGGTCGCCGCCGTGCTCTCCGTCCCCCTCGTCGGCCCGGTGGGCGCTCCACAGTGGTCGACCTGGGGTTTCCTGGGGGCGTCGGTGATCGGCTCGGTGCCGATGCTGCCGCGCTGGGAGATTGCCCTCCCGGCCGTGGTGCTGACCGTGGCGGCGGCCGGCGGGGTGGCTGCCGCCACGGGTGCCCCGGTCCGCGGCCAGGTGGTCATCGTGGTCGTGGTCGGGCTCTCCGTCGCGGCGTGGAACGCCCTGCAGCTCTGGCTGTGGGGGCTGCTCGTGGCGGCGCAGCGGGGGCGGGCGGCCCAGGGCCGGCTCGCCGCCACCGAGGAGCGGCTGCGCTTCGCCCGCGACGTGCACGACCTGCTCGGGCACAGCCTGTCGGTCATCGCGCTCAAGGCCGAGCTGGCGTCCCGGCTGGCGGCGACCGACGCCGGGCGGGCCAGCTCGGAGGCGGCCGAGGTGCAGCGGCTGGCCGCGTCGGCGCTGGTCGAGCTGCGCGAGGTGGTGCACGGCTACCGTGCGGTGGACCTGGGGGACCAGATCGCCGCGGTGGAGCAGGTGTTGCGTTCCTCCGGCATCCGCTGCGCGGTCGCGTTGCCCCCGGACGACGTACCGTCGGAGATCGCCCGGCAGTTCGTCGCGGTGCTGCGTGAGGCGAGCACAAACGTGCTGCGGCACAGCCGGGCCGCCTGGTGCACGATCGAGATCAGCCAGGACGAGGACGAGGTGCGGATGAGCATGACGAACGACGGTGCCGAGGGCGCGTCGCCGGACCGGCACAGCTTCGGCCTGCGTGGCCTGGCCGAGCGGCTTGCCGAGGCCGGGGGGACGCTGCGCCACCGGATCGACGACGGGGTGTTCCGCCTCGACGTGACGGTGCGGACCCGCCCGTGATCAGGGTGCTGCTCGCCGACGACGAGGACCTGATCCGCGCGGCGCTGGCCGCCCTGCTCGGCCTGGAGTCCGACCTGGAGGTGGTGACCGAGGCGCCCGACGGGCGGGCCGCCGTGTCCGCCGCGCTCGCCCACCGGCCGCACGTCGCCGTGGTGGACCTCCAGATGCCGGGCCTGGACGGGTTGGAGGTCACCGCGGAGCTGGCTCGCGTCCTGCCCGCCTGCAAGGTGGTGATCCTGACGGGGCACGGCCGGCCGCCGCACCTGCAACGCGCGCTGGCCGCCGGGGCCAAGGGCTTCCTGCCCAAGGGCGCGCCGGGTGGGACGCTCGCCGACGTGATCCGCCGGGTGCACGCCGGTGGCCGGTACGTCGACCCGGCGCTGGCCGCGGACGCGCTGACCGCGCCGGAGTGCCCGCTCACGCCGCGTGAGCTGGACGTGCTCCGGCTGGCCGAGTACGACACGCCGGTCGCGGAGGTGGCCCGGCGGACCCATCTCTCCGCCGGCACGGTGCGCAACCACCTCTCCGCCTCGGTCAGCAAGCTCCGGGTGGCCAACCGGGCGGAGGCGTTCCGCACCGCCCGGGACAACGGCTGGCTCTGAGGGCGCCGCCCGGCGGGCGCGGTCCAGGTTCGCCGGGCCGGGGCGGGGCCGTCGCGGTCCGACACCGACCCTGATCGTCAACTTTTGGTTGACGGTGAGGGATCGTCAACCTATCGTTGACGCATGACGGATCCAGTGCAGATGAGCAATCCCGTACGCCTCGACGACCTGATCCTGGCGATCAAGAAGGCGCGCCCCGACGCGCTCGACCAACTCACCGACGCGGTCATCGCCGCCGACCACCTCGGCGACGTCGCCGACCACCTCATCGGCCACTTCGTCGACCAGGCCCGCCGCTCCGGTGCGTCCTGGACCGAGATCGGCCGCAGCATGGGCGTCAGCAAGCAGGCGGCCCAGAAGCGCTTCGTGTCGAAGGCCGACGAGGCGCCCGACCCGCAGCAGGGCTTCGCCCGCTACACCCCCCGGGCCCGCAACGTGGTGATGGCCTCCCAGAACGAGGCCCGGGCCACGGGCCATGCCGAGATCCGCCCCGAACACCTGGTGCTGGGGCTGCTCAGCGAGCCGGAGGCCCTCGCCGCGAAGGCGATCGTCGCCCAGGGGGTGCCGCTCGAGCGGGTACGCGAGGCCGCGACGGCGGCGCTGCCACCCCCGGCCGCCGAGGTGCCCGACCTGATCCCGTACGACGCGCAGGGCAAGAAGGCGCTGGAGCTGACCTTCCGGGAGGCCCTGCGGCTGGGGCACAACTACGTCGGCACCGAGCACCTCCTGCTCGCGCTCCTGGAGCACGAGAACGGCGCCGGCGTCCTCAGCGGCCTCGGCGTCACCAAGGCGGCGGCCGAGGAGTGGGTGGCGGCGGCCCTGCGGGCCGTGCAGCTACGCGGCTGACCGGGTCAGGGGGCGGTGGGGAAGCCGTAGCGGGCGGCGTGCTCGGGGTCCGTCGGGTCGACCTGGCGGATCCCGGCGTCGGCGAGTCGCTTGTTGACCTCGTCGAGCCGCTCGCGCACCAGCAGGGCCTCATCCTCGGTGACCCGGCCCCGGTGCGGTCGGCCGGCGTGCTCGATCGTGGCGTAGTCGACCCGCTCCGCGCCCTTGCGGGCCTTCGGCGGGCGGACCCGCTCGGCCGTCCGCAGCAGCTGCGCCATCGGCACGTCGGTCGCCATGGCGTCGAACTCGCTCGCCGTCAACACCACCCGGCGTGGCTCGCCGTCGCCGTGCCGGTCGTAAATCTCGACCACCGCGACGTCCAGCGCGGCGTCGTCGATACTCTCCACCTCGCTCGGCGTCACCTCCAACCGTACGGGCCCCGCGACCAGGTCGGGGTGCTCCAGGACGACGACGCGGACCACCTCGTCGTCGGGCTGGATGACCGTGCCGCTGAAGTCGGAGACGTGGATCGTCTTCTTGCCCATGCGCGGAGCTTCTCCTGTCGTAGGCCGGGATGCCGGACCAAGAGAAATTACCCGACAGGTGTGCGAAAGCCGCCGGTGGACCGCACCGGGTGTGTCGCGGCGGCGCGCGGGGCGGTCAGCGGGTGTTCAGGCCGCCCCGCGAGGTGGCGCCGGCGGGCTGCTGGTCCACCCCGCTCCACGGCGGCGTCCCGACCCCGCCACGGCGACCCCGGTACGCCGACGCCGGAAACCGCCCGCCGGGCTCGATGGCCGGCCAGAGCCGCTCGGGGTCCTGGCGGTACCGGTCGTTCGACTGATTTGGCATGACCATACCGTCCCAAACAAAGTTGTCGATGTATGAAAATCGATATGACGATGGATCGGTGCGGTTGGTTCCCGTGATCCGCCGCGCGCCGCTAAGCCGCGGCCAGTGACCTGTTCCGATGCGTCTACCCGCCCGCCCCGCCCTTCAACCCTCGCGCCGGGCCGCCCCGCCGACGGGTTCCTTCGCGCGCCGCCGCCGTGGCCGCGTACGGTGATCGTCGGCGTGGCGGACCGGCCCGCCGCGTGACCACCGACAGCCGTGGGGAAGGTGAGCGTCGATGCTCGACCGGCGGCTGCACCTGCACCTCGCGAGCTGGCTCGGCCAGTGGCCGGCCGGGCCCGGGCTGCACGTGGTCGGCTCGCACCGGCGGGCCCGACCGGCCTGGGACGGCCGCCTCCGGCCGGCCGTCGCGGTGACCTCCGACGCGAGCACCGTGCTCTCCGTGGCCCCCGACCGGGTCGCGGCGGTCCGCGAGCTGGCCCGCCGGCCGGGTGCCCCCCTGCTCCCGGCGCTGCCCGCCACGGTCGGGCAACCCCACTGGGCGGTGCACGACGACGTGTTCCGGTGGAGCACGGCACCGGCACCGCTGCCGGACGCGGGGGAGTGGGTGGCCCCGACCGCCGCCGGGCTGCCGTCCTGGCTGCGCCTGTTCGACCGCCCGGTGCTGGTGGCGCGCGACGACCGGGGGCGCTACCTGGCCGGGGTCGGGACCAAGCGACACGACGCGTACGGCCACGAGCTGGCCGTCGGGACCGCGCCGGCGGCCCGCGGGCGCGGGCTGGCCCGCCGGCTGGTCGCCCAGGCGGCACGCCGGGTGCTCGACGAGGGGGCCGTCCCGACGTACCTGCACGACACCGCCAACGCCGCCTCCGCCCGGGTCGCCGCCGCCGCGGGTTTCCCCGACCGGGGTTGGCGCTCGTTCGGGGTCTACCCGCCCTGACCTGCCCGCCGGCGCGGAACAGCCACAGCGGCAGGGCGCTTCGCCGCGCCCCGCGAGGCGGGGCGCGGACCGTGGCTCCCGGGCCGGATCCACGGTCCGCGGTCTCCCCCCAGGATCCCGGCGGGTCGGCCAGCATCGACTACGCTACGTATCAGCAGACGCGACGGCAAGACGTCAGAGGTGGGATTCCTGTGTCGAATAGCGGACGTGACCTGCGGCTATTCGGAGGATGGCTCCGTTGGCGTCGGTGACGCAGCGTGCGACTCAGGCCGACCGCCCGCCGGGCAGGCACCCGGCGGGACCCGCAGGAAGCTGGCGGTATGGTCGAGTCGCGCCGGTGCCGGCGCACATCTCGACGGTGGAGGCGGGCGATGGACCGGCGCACACAGGGCACGAAGCCGGGGCAACTGGTCCTGCGCCCGACGGGTGAGGTCGACCTCGCGACCGCCGACGCGCTCGAGGCGACGATCACCGACGCGCTGGGCCGGCCCGGCGTCCGCGAGGTCGTCGTCGACCTCGCCGACGTGCGCTTCCTCGACTCCAGCGGCATACGCGTGCTCGTGCGCGGTGCCACCGAGGCCCGCGGGCGGGACATGACCTTGCGGGTGACCGACCCGCAGCCGGTGGTGGCGCGGGTCCTGCGGATCACCGCCGTCGGCGCGCTGCTCGGGCTCCCCGACGACGACGCCGTCCGGCCCACCGCCCACGGCTGGCGCGGGCTGGACTGAGGACGCTCAGGGCTCGGTGTTCGCCGCCGCGTCGGCGGACCACTCGACGAGCATCAGGGTCGCGTCGTCCTGGTGTGTCCCACCCTGGTGCTCCGTGACCGCGTGACTGAGCCGGCGCAGCGTCTCCCCGGCCGGCAGCCCGGAACCGATGTGCCGCTCGGCGAGATCGACCAGGCGTGGCAGCCCGAACATCACGCCCGCCGGATCACGCGCCTCCGTGATCCCGTCGGTGTGCAGCAGCAGCCGGTCACCGGGCTCCAGCCGGACCTGGGCCACCTCCACCCCGGCGTCGGACAGGCCCAGCGGCAGCCGCCGCCCACCGGTCAGCACCCGCACGGCCCGCCCCCGCCGCAGCAGCACCGGGGGCGGATGCCCCGCGTTGACGTAGCGCAGCAGCCCGCTCGCGGTGTCGAACTCGGCGAGCACCGCGGTGGCGAAACGCGCGTCGCGCCACTGGCCGGCGATCGCGGTGTCGACCGCCCGCACGAGGCCGGCCAGGTCCGCGCCGGCACGCCGGGCGGCCCGCAACGCGGCCAGCGCCACCGAGGTGGTCAACACCGCCGGCAGGCCGTGGCCCACCCCGTCGAGGATCGCCAGCGCCACGATCCCGCCGTCCACGGCGTAGTCGAAGGCGTCCCCGCCGACCTCGTAGCAGGGTTCGAGCAGGGCGCTGATCGCGGCCTGCGGAGTCGCGAAGGTCAGCGGCGGCAGGAGCTGCCAGAGCAGCTCGGCGGAGACCCCCATCGGGCGGCTGCGGCGGGCCCGGTGCAGGACGTCGCCGTAGCCGCTCTTGCTGGTGACGAGGTGGCCGAGCAGCCCGGAGACCAGCCGGCAGCCGTCGCGCAACGCCTCGTCGGCGAGGTCCGTGCCGGGCGGCGGGAACACCTCCAGCAGCCCCAGCCGGTCGGTGCCGTTGACGATCGGCACCCACAGCCGGGGCGGTGGCCCCTGCCCCGGGCGCACCCGCACCTCGGTGAAGGCGCGGCCGGCCAGACTGGTGTCGATCGGCAGCACCCGCGGCGTCGGGCGGCCCGCGTCGGGCAGCGGGCGCAGGTCACGCTGCTCAGCGTCGACCAGGTAGACGGTCGCGGCCACGCCCAACGGCCGGAGCACGGCGCCGACCGCGGCCGGCAGCTCGTCCGGTGGCAGCCGGTGGGACCTGGACACCAGGTCGGCCAGCGCCCGGTGCCAGGGGTCGGTGGCGGTCATGCCGACCGCATACCCGCCGGCGGCCCGGTCGAAGCCGGCCGGAGGGCCCCCGACCCGGGCGCATCCGCCACGCCGGCGTCAGCCGCGCAGGCCGAGCACCTCCGCGGCGGCCCGGCCGCAGGCGTGGCTCGCGCCGTACGTGGTGACGAACGCCCGCGCGCCGGCCGGCCGCCACCGGGATGGCCAGCCCATCTCGACCACTGTCACCGGATGCTCGGCGGCCAGGGCGGTCACCAGGTCGGCACCGCCCGGCAACCGGTGCAGATGGCGACCGACCAGGACGATCGGCCGGTCCCCGGCGAGCTGGCGCAGGGCGGCCGGCCCGGTCTCGGTGGCGACCACCCGCAGCTCGTCGGCGCCGCCCAGGTGCGGGCCGAGGCCCCACGGCACCCGCCCCTCGGCGATCGTCGACGCGGCGTGCAACTGCACGACCAGCGGGCGGTGCAGGCCGGCCAGTTCCCCCTCCACCCGGACGGCGCGCCGGGCGGCGGCGTACCCGAGCCCGTCGGGAACGGCCGACGCCGTGCCGGCGTCCCGGGTCCAGGCGGCGAGCGCGGCGGCCCGGCCGGCCGCCTGCTCCACCCGCGCCCGGTCCAGGCGGCCGTCGGCGAGCGCCCCGACGATCTCCGCGACCACCCGCTCGACCAGTTCGGCGTCGACCTCGGCGCCGATGCACAACAGGTCGGCGCCGGCGGCGAGGGCCCGGACGGCGGCCGGGCCGACCCCGCCGGCCGCCACCGCGGCGCCCTTCATCTCCAGGGCGTCGGTGACGACCGCGCCGGCGAACCCGTACTCGCCGCGTAGCAGGTCGACGAGGACGGCCCGGCTGAACGTGGCGGGGCCGTCGCCGGTCAACGCCGGCACCCGGATGTGCGCGGTCATCACGGCCCGCGCGCCCGCCGCCACGACCGCGGCGAACGGCGGCAGGTCACGCCGGCGCAGCACGTCGGGCGACACGTCCACGGTGGGCAGCTCGTGGTGGGAGTCGGCGACCGTCGCGCCGTGCCCCGGGAAGTGCTTCGCGCAGGCGGCGACGCCGGCCGACTGGAGCCCCGTCACGGCCGCGGCGGAGTGCGCGGCGACCCGGTCCGGGTCGGCGCCGAACGAGCGGGTGCCGATCACCGGGTTGTCGTCGGCGGTGTTCACGTCCACGGTCGGCGCGAGGTTGACGGTGACGCCGAGGCCGGCCAGTTCCACGCCGATCGCCTCGTAGACCCGGCGGGTCAGGTCCACCTCGTCGATCGCGCCGAGCGCCGCGTTGCCCGGGTACGGGCTGCCGGTCGCGTGCGCCAGCCGGGTGACGTCCCCGCCCTCCTCGTCGATGGCGATCAGCACGTCCGGGCGGCCCGCCCGCAGGGCGGCGGTGCTCGCCGCCACCTGCCCCGGATCGTGCACGTTGGTGCCGAACAGGGTGTGTCCCGCGAGCCCTTCGGCCACCAGCTCGACCGCCCAGTCCGGCGGCACCGGCCCCGGGTACGCGGCGAGCAGCGTGCCGAGCGCGAGCCGGCGCAGTCCTGGATCGAGCCCCACGTGATCTTCCCCTCTCGTTCCCGCCGGCACGCGAGGCGTACCGGCGGGGGTCGGTGACGTACCGGGTCGGCCGAGCGTCCCGCCTCCTGGCGGCCGATACGCTGTCGGTCACCCGCTGGCAGGTCAGTTCACAGTAAGCAAGCTTTATCAAAACTAGAGGACGTGGCATGAGTGCGACCCGGCTGCCCGGCACCCCCCGCCTGTTGCGGGCGCTCAACGACCGCGCGGCGTTGGAGCTGCTGCTGGAGCGGGGACCGCTGACCCGGGCCCGGTTGGGCGAGTTGACCGGGCTGTCCAAGGTCACCGCCTCCCAGCTCGTCGAGCGGCTGGAGGAACGGGGGCTGGTCACCCGCGTCGGCGAGCAGGCCGGCGGCCGGGGGCCCAACGCCCAGCTCTACGCCGTGCGGCCCGGCAGCGCCCACGTGGTCGGGGTGGACGTCGGCGCCGACCGGGTGGTCGCCGCCTGCGCGGACATCACCGGCTCGGTGATCGGCCGCGTCGAGCAGTCGACCCAGGACACCGACGACCCCGTCGGCGTCGTGCACAACGCGGTGGTCCAGGCCGCCAGCAGCGCCGGAGCCCACCTGTCGAGCGTACGGCGGATCGTGCTGGGCACCCCCGGTCTCGTCGACCCGGGCACGGGCGACATCACCTTCGCCTTCAACCTGCCCCGCTGGCACACCGGCCTGCTCGCCGCGCTCCGGGACGACCTGCACACCCCGGTGGTCTTCGAGAACGACGTCAACCTGGCGGCCATCGCCGAGGCGCAGTCGGGCGCGGCCCGCGGCCTGAGGGACTTCGTGCTGGTCTGGGTGGGCGCCGGCGTCGGCCTGGCGATCGTGCTGGGCGGTCGGCTGCACCACGGCAGCAGCGGCGCGGCCGGCGAGATCGGCTACCTGCCGGTGCCCGGCGCCCCCATCCCGCGCGACGTGTCGCGTCGGGCGAAGCCGGCGTTCCAGCAGCTGATCGGCGCGGACGCGGTCCGCGACCTGGCCCGCGCGCACGGCTACCCCGACGACACCGGCGCCGTCGCGGTGCGGGCGGCGGTGGCCGACGGCACGGCCGGCGGCCCGATGCTCGACGAGGTGGCCCGCCGGCTGGCGCTGGGCGTGGCGAGCACCTGCGTGGTGCTGGACCCGCCGCTGGTGGTGCTCGCCGGCGAGGTCGGCCAGGCCGGCGGGGCGGCACTGGCGGAACGGGTGCAGCACGAGGTCGCGGCGATCACGCTGGTCCGCCCCCGGGTGGTGCCGACGGGGCTGACGGAGGAGCCGATCCTGCAGGGCGCGCTGCGCACCGCGCTGGACGCCGTCCGCGACGAGGTCTTCGGCTCGACCGTCGGCTGAGCGGGGCCGGCGGGCGTCGGAGCGGGTCACATCAGGTCACGGCGGCGGAACGTCGCGAAGGCGACGGCGGTCAGCGCGCCGGTCAACCCGAGCAGCAGGAGCAGCGACGGTTGCCAGGTCAGCGTCCAGGCCCCGTCGCCAGCGCAGAAGCCCGAGCCACCGGACGGGCACGACCGGGTGTCCCAGAACCCGGCCCGACCGTTCAACAGGGCCGCCGCGTAGCTGGAGAGCATCAGCCGCTCCGGCTTCACGACGTCCAGCATCTCCAGCACCAACCGGGCGCCCAGCTCCCACACCACCAGGTACCCGGCCACCGCGCCCAGGGCCGCCGAGGTGTGCCGCCCCAGCGTGGCGACGGCGAAGCCGACCGTGGTGAGCAGCAGCACCAGCAGCAGGCCGCGGCCCCAGGCCGCGCCCAGCAGACCCCAGAACTCCCCGTCGAGCGGCCCCGGCCGCCCGGCGACCTGGGCGATCAGCCAGAACGTCCCGAGGTACGCCGCCGAGGCGAGCACCGACAGCAGCGCCGTCCCGCCGAGCAGCGTGCCCAGCTTGGTCCCGAGCACGGTCATCCGCCGAGGGCGCCAGAGCAGCAGGTTCACCACACCGCCGGAGTTCAGGTCGGCGCCGATGTACGAGGCGCCGACCAGGAACCCGAAGAGCGCCAGGAAGGCGACGAGGAAGTAGAGCAGCGCCTCGGCCTCCTCGGCGAAGACGAACACCCCGACGAGGAAGTCGGCCGCCACGGGCACCCACCCCATCAGGGCCGGGTCGGCCTCGTCGCAGTCGTTGGGCACGTACTCCCGCACGTCGTCCGGCAGTACGACGCCGCGCCGCTGGTCCAGGCAGAGCTGGTGGACGCGGTGCAGCTCGCTGCGGGCCGCGGCGGCCTGCAACTCGGCGGCGGAGATCTCCTGGTCGGTGGGCCGGTGGGACCCCGCCAGGGTGGTCGCCGCCGTGACGCCGAACGCGAGCACCAGCAGGACGAGCATGAGCTGCACGAAGCGCCGGGCGCCGAGGCGCTCCAGCTCGGCACGGACCAGGTTCACGCGTCCACTCCCCGCACGTCGAGGTCGATCACCGTTTCCCGGGGCCCGCCGTCGGGCAGCACCGAGTCGTCCACCTGCCGGGGCAGCGTCGGGTGCGCCGCCGCGCCGGTCAGCTCGAGGAACACGCTCTCCAGGTCGGGCCGCAACGGGGTCAGCTCGCGCACCCAGAGGCCCGCCTCGCCCAGCGTGCGGCTGACCTCGGTGGCGTCGTCCACGTCGCCCACCACCAGGTGCCCGTCGTGCCCGGTCACCGCCAGCCCGGCCGCCGTCAGCAGCTCCCCGGCCCGCTGCGGATCGTCCACCCGCACCAGCAGCTCGCGCCGGTCGAAGCCGGCCAGCACCTCGTCGACGCGCCCGGCCGCCACCCGCCGGCCCCGCGCGATGATCGTCACGTGGTCGCAGATCAGCTGGATCTCGGCCAGGATGTGGCTGGAGACCAGCACCGTCACGCCGGCCTGCGCCAGCGAGCGCATCAGGTCCCGCATCTCCCGGATGCCGGCCGGGTCCAGCCCGTTCGCCGGCTCGTCCAGGATCAGCAGCTCCGGGTCCTTGAGCAGGGCGGAGGCCACCGCCAGCCGCTGCTTCATGCCCAGCGAATAGCCCTTGACCCGCTCGTCGCCCCGGTCCCGCAGGCCCACCCGCTCCAGCACCTCGTCGACCCGGGCGGCCGGTACGCCACCGGCCCGGGCGAGCAGGCGCAGGGTGCGGTGGCCGGTGAAGTTGCCGAAGAACTGCGGGCTCTCCACGATCGCCCCCACCCGCCCGGCCACCCGGGGCAGCCCGTCCGGCGACGGGTGACCGAGCACCGCCATCCGGCCCGCGTCGGCCCGGACCAGCCCGAGCAGGGCGCGCAGCGTGGTGGTCTTGCCCGAGCCGTTGGGACCGAGGAACCCGTGGATCTGGCCGGCCTCCACCAGCAGGTCGAAACCGTCGACCGCCACCCGGCGGCCCTGCCGCACACTGCGGAAGGTCTTGCGCAGACCCTCGATCTCGATGACCGCGCTCACCGGCGGGCCCGCGTGCTCCGATGCGGCATGGACCGTCCTCAGCTTGTGGTGACCAACGACACGGTGCCTCACCCTATGGCCGGGGCGCCGCCCGTGGGGGGAGCCCCGGCGCTGCGTGGTTGGATGGTCGGGTGACTGGGGACGAGGATCTGGTGGTCAGCCTCGACGGCGTCGGCGTGCGCCGGGCGGGCACGGCACTGCTGCACGACGTGGACTGGCGGGTCGAGCTGGACGAGCGCTGGGTGGTGCTCGGGCCCAACGGCGCCGGCAAGACGACCCTGCTCAACCTCGCCGCCGGGCGGCTGCACCCGACCACCGGCGCGGCCCACGTGCTCGGCGAGCGGATCGGCCGCACCGACGTCAACGAGCTGCGTACCCGCATCGGGCTCTCCACCGCCGCCCTCGCCGAACGGGTGCCCGCCGAGGAGCGGGTCAGCGACGTCGTCGTCACGGCCGCCTGGTCGGTGCTGGGACGCTGGCGGGAGAGCTACGACAGCAGCGACGAGGCCCGGGCCCGGGCCCTGCTGAACCAGCTCGGCATCGGCGGCCTCGCCGAGCGCACCTACGGCACCCTCTCCGAGGGGGAGCGCAAGCGGGTGCAGATCGCCCGCGCGCTGATGACGGACCCGGAGCTGCTGCTGCTCGACGAGCCGGCCGCCGGGCTCGACCTGGGCGGGCGCGAGGACCTGGTCGCCCGGCTGGCCGAGCTGGCGTACGACCCGGACGCCCCGGCGCTGGTGCTGGTGACCCACCACGTGGAGGAGATCCCGCCCGGCTTCACCCACGCGATACTGCTGCGTGAGGGCGCGGTGGTGGCGCAGGGGCTCCTCGACGACACGCTGACCGGGGACAACCTCTCCAAGACCTTCGGGTTGCCGCTGGTGGTCCAGCGCTCCGGCGACCGGTTCACCGCCCGCGCCGCCTGACGGGGAGGTCCAGGATGCGGCAGACCCGGGTCGTCGTGGTGGGCAGCGCCAACATGGATCTGGTGGGCACCGCCGCCGCCCTGCCCCGGCCGGGGGAGACCCTGCTCGGCACCGACTTCGTCATGGTGCCCGGCGGCAAGGGCGCCAACCAGGCCGTCGCCGCGGCCAGGGCCGGTGCCTCCTGCGCCTTCCTCGGGGCGATCGGCTCCGACTCGTTCGGCGTCACCCTGCGGGCGCGGATCACCGCCGCCGGCGTCGACACCGGCCAGCTCCGCACGACGTACGGCATGTCGGGGGTGGCGCTGGTGATGGTCAACGCCGAGGGCGAGAACGCCATCCTGGTCAGCCCGGGCGCCAACGCCTCGATGACCGGCCTGACCGAGCCGGAGCTGGCCGCCGTACGCGGGGCGGACGTGCTGCTCGCGCAGCTGGAGATCCCGGTCGCCACGGTGACCGGGGCGGCCCTCGCCGCCCGGGCGGCCGGCACCCGGGTGGTGCTCAACGCCGCCCCGGCCGTGCCGGCGCCGCCGGAGCTGCTGGCGGCGACGGACCTGCTGGTGGTCAACGAGACCGAGGCACAGGCGCTCACCGGGCGCGGCCGGGGCGAGCCGTCGGCCCTGCTCGACCTGGCCCCCCGGGCGGTGCTCACCCTCGGCGCGGAGGGCGCCTGGTACGGCGACCGGGACGGCACCGCCGTGCACGTGCCGGCGGTCAAGGTCGACGCGGTGGACTCGACGGCCGCCGGGGACGCCTTCACCGCCGCCCTCGCCGTCGCCTGGGGCGAGGGCCGGGACGTGGTCGACGCGGTGCGCTGGGCGGTGGCGGCCGGGGCGGCCTGTGCCCGCCGGCTCGGTGCCTCGGTGGCGCTGCCCAGCCGGGCCGAGATCGACGAACTCTACGTACCGGCCTGATCGTCGCTCACGCCTCGGCGTCGTCGGTGAGCTTCTCGCCGCGGCGGCGGAGCATGCCCAGCCCGGGGATGCCGGCGACGGCGAGCTTCAGGTCACGGGTGACGTCGAGCAGGTCGTGCAGGTCGGGGCCGACCCGGTCCAGGGTGGCGAGGATCGGCAGGACGTCGGCGGTGAGGTGCTGCTTGAGCCTGGGCAGCTCGTCGATGAGCCGGATCGCCGCGGTCACCTCCTCGTGGCTGAGGTGCTCGACGAACCGGGCCGCCATCGGCGCGCCCCGCCGCAGCGTCGGCTCGTACGCGGCCAGCAGTTCGGCGGCGGTGCCGGCGGCCGTCTCGGCCGCGACCACCGTGCCGGCGGCCCGACCGGCCACCCGTTGCGCCTCGGCGACCACGACGGCCGCGGCGGCGGAGACCTGCTCCGCCTGACCGACCACGACGGTGGCCGCGGCGGCGACCTCGGTGGCGGTCTCGATGGCGGTGGTGGCGGCGGCGCTGATCACGGCGATCTCGCGGACGGCGCCCTCGGCGTCGTCGAGCACCCGGTCGGTGCGGTCGAGGGTGCCCTCGATCCGGTCCACCACCGCGTTGATCCGGTGCAGCAGTGCCTCCACCCCGTCGAGTACCGCGAACGCGCGGGCCGGCGCGGCGGCGAACGACGCGGCCGAGCCGAACGCCTGGTCCAGTGCGGAGCGGGTGAGGCCGACGACGGCGCCGGGCCGCGGGAGGGGGATCGCCATCTCACCAGTGTGCCTCGGGCCGGCCAGCGGCACCCGGGCACGGGCAGCGGTGCGCGTCACCCCCTCCCGGGACCGGTCAGCGCACGCCCTCGAAGCTGACCTGCGGGTCGTTCTGCGCCGGCGCACCCCACACCGCGTCGTCGTACGACGTGTCGCCGGTCAGGTAGCGCATGAACCACTCCGTGAGCAGCCGGCGGCTCAGCGCGAGCTGGGTGGCCCGGCTGATGGACCCGAAGTCGCAGAAGGCCGCGCCGCTGTCCATGAATCCACAGTGGAAGCCGCCCTTGATGATCCGCAGCTGCTTGGTCGGCGGCTTCGCCTCGTAGATGGGGCGCTGGTTGCCGTTCACCCCGGCGGTGGTGTCCCGGTCGCCGGCGATCAGCCGGACCGGCACGGTCAGCGTGGCGGCGGCGGACTTGGCGGACGGGTTGGTCTCCGCCGCCGCCAGGTTAGCCACCGTGACCACCTTCGGGTTGCGGGCCGCGGCCAGGATGCTGGCCCCGCCGCCCATCGAGTGCCCGGACAGGCCGAGCCGGTCGACCCTGACGTGCCCGGCGAACCGGGAGCCGGTCGCGGTGTCCTGGGCGACGGCCCACGTCAGGGCGGCGTTGAGGTCGTCGGCGAAAGCGCCGTGGTTGGGCAGGAGGCCGCCCTGCGAGGTGGGGGCCACCACGATGAAGCCCCAGGTCGCCAGGTGGGACATCGTCGAGTAGTACCTCGACACGCCCTGGAGGAAGCCGTGGCCGAAGCCGATGACCGGGAACCGGCCGCCGGCCACCGGGTGCCCGCTGCCGGCGGTGGTGGCCGGGTAGTAGATCCGGGCGGAGAAGGAGCGGCCGGAGGCACTGACCGTCGTGTCGACGTACCCGGCAGCGTGCGCGCCGGGTGCGGACGGGTCGGCGAGCGTGGCGGCCGGGGCGGCCGGGGCGGATGCCGGTGCGGGCGCGGCGCCGTGCGCGGGCGCGGGCAGCACCAGGGTGAGCGCCGCCGCGAGCGCGACGGTGGCCTTCCACAACATGACAGCCTCCAAGGACCGGCGGACGGGCGTCCAGTCAGGACAGCAGAGGTGCCCGGTGCTGTCCACGTCCCGGTTTCGCCATGACGGGGAAGTTATGGTCGTCGGATCGCGACGGCTGTCATCGCTCGCCGTGCTGCTCGACGGCGCGCTGCACGGCCCGGTAGATCTGCCCGAACCGCAGGGCGTCGGGCGTGCGCAGCAGCATCACCTCCCGCCCGTGGTGCTGCACCCACAGCTCGTGCACCTTGCTGCCCCGCTCGTAGGAGCGGTCGAGCCAGCCGAGCGGGATCTCCAGGAAGGGGGTCAGGGCCAGCGCGCCGACCGCGCACGCGGCGAGGATGAGCAGCGCGAGCTGCCACTCGCCCCGGTCCTGCGCCGACCACGCCAGCGAGAGCACGCAGAGGACCGCGACCAGCGGGGGCAGCGAGAGAAGCAGGACCAGGACGCCACGGCCCAGCACCCGCCCCCGTACCGCCAGCGTCTTCGGCCCCTGCGCGTGCCACACGTACGCCACGTCGGCGATGGCCACGGCGTGCCCGCCCGCCCGGATCGACTCCGACGTCACCTGCACCGCGTCGTCCCGGTAATAGAGGGTCATCACTAAGCCTAACCGCTGGCGGGCGATCGCCGGGCGGGGCCGAGTCCGGTCTCTGCGCCGGCGATGGGTGACTGGTCGCGCCCTTTGGAGCTGAATCGTCTACGACATCACAGGCCCTCGGCCCTCGGCTGTGGCCATCAGTGGCCGGGTGGGTTCGCGTTCGCCAACGTCGAGTGAGTCGTTTACGACGTCAGCTCCAAAGGATGCGAGGTGGATGTCACCGCCGCCGCCGCCGTCTGCCGCCCGCCATCGTCTGCCGCCGCTGCTCTGGGGAGCGCCCCGTCTGTGGAAGCGGCCGGAGGGCTGCCCGGGGGATGGGGCGGCTCGCGGCGGGCATGGCGTTCGCGGCGGGCGTGGCGCTCACGGCGGGGCGGCGGGCATGGCGCTCGCCGCGCGGGGGACGGGGGCGGCGGTCAGCGGCGGCGGGACGGCACCGGCTGGCCCGCCTCGACGGCCCGCTGCACCGCCCGGTAGATCTGGCCGAAGCGCAGCGCGTCGTGGGTGCACAGCAGCCGCACCGGCTGACCGCGCCAGCGGGCCCAGATCTCCAACTGCCGGCTGCCACGGGTGTAGGAGCGGTCGAGGTGCTCGAAGAGGAAGTCGGCGACCGGGCCGACCGCGAGCCCGACGAGCACCGAGGCGCCGACGACGGCGATGGTGATGGTGAGGGAGCGGTCCAGCCAGATCGCGAGCGCGATGCCGAGGACGGCGGCGACCAGGGGGCCGGCGAGCGCCGCGCCGATCGCGCCGCGCCCGGCCAGCACCCGCCAGGACCGGCTGCCCCGTTGGTGCCAGACCATGTCGATGTCGGCCAGCCGGAAGATCTGGCCGTCCACCCGGACTGCGGTCGAGGTGACCTGCACGGACCTGTCGTCGTAGTACGTGATCATGGCGGTACTCCCGGTGGCGGGCCTGAGACCACACTACTTACCCCAACGATCCGGGTCGTAAGGTTGGTACGCGACTTCGACGAGGAAGTGAGGCCAGCGTGGGCGAGTTCGTGCGGTTGGAGACCAGGGACGGCATCGGCACCATCCGGCTGGAGCGGCCGCCGATGAACGCCCTGAACACCCAGGTCCAGGAGGAGTTGCGCGCCGCCGCCGCGGCGGCCACCGCCGACCCGGGCGTCCGCGCCGTCATCGTGTACGGCGGTGAGAAGGTCTTCGCGGCCGGCGCGGACATCAAGGAGATGGCCGACATGTCCTACGTGGACATGGCGGACCGGGCGGCCGACCTGTCCAGCGCCCTCGGCGCGATCGCCCGGATCCCCAAGCCGGTCGTCGCCGCGATCACCGGCTACGCCCTCGGCGGCGGCTGCGAGCTGGCGCTGGCGTGCGACTGGCGGGTGGTGGCCGAGGACGCCAAGCTCGGGCAGCCGGAGATCAAGCTCGGCATCATCCCCGGCGCGGGCGGCACCCAGCGGCTGGCCCGGCTGGTCGGCCCGGCCCGCGCCAAGGACCTGGTCATGTCCGGCCGGATGGTCGACGCCCAGGAGGCCCTGCGGATCGGCCTGGCCGACCGGGTCGCCCCGGCAGCCGAGGTCTACGACACCGCCGTCGAGCTGGTCCGTCCGTACCTCACCGGCCCGGCGCAGGCCCTGCGTGCCGCGAAGCTCGCCGTCGACGGCGGCCTGGACATGGACCTGAACTCCGGTCTGGCCTGGGAGAGCCAGCTCTTCGCGGCGCTGTTCGCCACCGACGACCGGCGCGAGGGCATGGCGGCGTTCGTGGCGAAGCGCAAGCCGGACTTCACCGGCCGCTGACCCGGGCGTCGGGACGACAACTGTTCACATGACGCCTACCGGTGAGTAGCGTGTGGCTCCGGCCACGTGGACGGCGACGAAGGGGAAGCGGCGATGACGGAGCGGATCGAAGGTCACGGCGGGGAGCTCGCGCTCGCGGCGCTGCGTGCGTTCGGGGTGCGGGAGATGTTCACCCTCTCCGGCGGGCACGTCTTTCCGCTGTACGACGCCGCGCACAAGGCCGGTTTCCCCCTCTACGACGTGCGGCACGAGCAGTCGGCGGTCTTCGCGGCCGAGGCGGTGGCGAAGCTCCAGCGCCGCCCCGGCCTCGCCGTGCTCACCGCCGGCCCCGGCGTCACCAACGGCATCTCGGGGCTGACCAGTGCGCACTTCAACGCCTCACCGGTGCTGGTGCTCGGCGGTCGGGCCCCACAGTTCCGCTGGGGCTCCGGCAGCCTCCAGGAGATGGACCACCTGCCGCTGGTCGCCCCGGTCACCAAGCACGCCGAGACGGTGTTCAGTCCCGACGACATCCCGCGCGCGGTGACCGCGGCGCTGACCGCCGCGCTCACCCCGCACCGGGGCCCGGTCTTCCTGGACCTTCCGCTGGAGGCGGTCTTCTCGGTCGCCGACGCCGAGCTGCCCCCGCTGCCCGGCATCGCGCCGATCGAGCCCGACCCCGACGAGGTGGCGAGGGCCGCCGGCCTGATCGCCGCCGCGTCCCGTCCGGTGATCATCGCCGGCTCCGACGTGTACGCCGGCGACGCGGTCGACGCCCTGCGGGCCGCCGCCGAGGCGTTGCGGGTGCCGGTCTTCACCAACGGGATGGGCCGGGGCGCGCTGCCGCCGGAGCACCCGCTCGCCTTCGGCAAGGCCCGCCGGGTGGCGCTGAAGGGCGCCGACGTCGTCGTGGTCATCGGCACCCCGCTCGACTTCCGGCTCAGCTTCGGTGACTTCGGCGACGCCCAGGTGGTGCACGTCGTCGACGCGCCCAGCCAGCGGGCCGGGCACGTCCAGCCGGCCGCCGCCCCCGCCGGTGACCTCCGGCTGATCCTCACCGCGCTGGCCGACCACCCGGGCGACCGGGCCGACCACGACGACTGGATCGCCGAGCTGCGTACCGCCGAGGACGCCGCGAAGGCCCGCGACGCCGAGGAGATGTCCGCCGAGACGGACCCGATCCGGCCCGCCCGCGTCTACGGCGAGCTGCGCAGGGTCCTGGCCCGCGACGCCATCACCATCGGCGACGGGGGCGACTTCGTCTCGTACGCGGGCCGCTACCTGGAGCCCGCGCAGCCCGGCACCTGGCTCGACCCCGGCCCGTACGGCTGCCTCGGCACCGGCATGGGCTACGCGATGGGCGCCCGGGTCAGCCACCCCGACCGGCAGGTCTGCGTCCTGATGGGTGACGGCGCGGCCGGCTTCTCGCTGATGGACGTGGAGTCCCTCGCCCGGCAGAAGCTGCCGGTGGTGATCGTGGTCGGCAACAACGGCATCTGGGGCCTGGAGAAGCACCCGATGCGGGCCATGTACGGCTACGACGTCGCCGCCGACCTCCAGCCGGAGCTGCGTTACGACCAGGTGGTGGGTGCCCTGGGCGGGGCCGGCGAGACGGTGGCGAAGTCCGCCGACCTCGGGCCGGCGCTGCGGCGGGCGTTCGACGCCGGGGTGCCGTACCTGGTCAACGTGCTCACCGACCCGGCCGACGCGTACCCCCGCTCGTCGAACCTGGCCTGAGTCGCATCCGCCGTCGTCGCCGGGAGCCCGGCGGCGCCGGACTCAGGAGCCGGGGGTGGACCCCTCCGGGCGGTCCTCCTCGCGCGGCGGCTCGCCGTCGCGGCGGCGCATCTCGTCCTCGCGGCGGCGCAGGTCCTCCTCCCAGCGGCGGAACAGCTCCTGGTCCTGCCGGTGGGAACGCTCGCCGAGCGAGCGGAGGAAATCGGGGTCGTCGTCGGGGGCGACCGGGCGGGGCCGTTGCCGGGTCGGCACGATCCGGCCCTTCGGCGCCCCGCCTCCGGGCCGCTCGGGGCCGCGCTCGCGTCCCACGACGAACCAGGCGAGGGAGCCGACCAACGGGAAGAACAGGATGATCAGCACCCAGGCGATCCGGGGCAGGGCTTTGATCTCGCCCTCCTCGGCGGAGAGGCAGCTGATCAGCGCGCAGGCGGCGAGGGCGATCTGCGCGACGAAGAGGAGGACGTAGAGCCGGGCCATGGGTCAATGATGGCGCACCGCCTGGCGCGGGCCCAGCCCGCGTACCGTCCGGCGGGTGTCGACGGCGCGCGGCCGGCGGATCCGCCCACGACATCGCCGCCCCGCGCGCCTGTTTTCCGCTCCCGTGCGGTCGTAGCCTGAAGCGATGACGGATCTTGATGTGATGACGTTGCGGAACATCTACGACGACCAGCTGAGGGCGTCGGTGCCCGACCCGTTGCCGGTCGGGGTGACGGTGGAACGCGACGGCCCGCTGATCCGCATCCTCGGCTTCGACGCCGGCGGCTTCATCACCTACCGCGACCTGGGCGGGCTGACCGGAGCGGCCCTGGACGAGCTGATCGCCCGGCAGGTGGAGTTCTTCCGGGCGCGCGGCGGGTCGGTGGAGTGGAAGCTGCACAGCCACGACGAGCCGGCGGACCTGCCGGACCGGCTGCGTGCGGCGGGCTTCGTGGCGCAGGATCTGGAGACCGTCGTGATCGGGCCGGTCGCGCCGCTCGCCGCCGCGCTGCCGGTCGTCGGTGCGGGCGTACGCCTGCGCGAGGTCACCAGCCGGGCGGACCTGGACCGGATCGCGGCGATGGAGACGGCGGTCTGGGGCACCGACCGCAGTCACCTGGCCGCCGGCCTGGAGCGGGAGATCGCCGCCGACCCGCACTCCGTCACAGTGGTGCTGGCCGAGGCGGGCGGCGAGGTGGTGAGCGCCGGCTGGGTGCGCTACGTGCCGGGGACGGGCTTCGCCACGCTGTGGGGCGGCTCGACGCTCGCGCCGTGGCGCCGCCGGGGCATCTACCGGGCGCTGGTGACCTACCGGGCCCGGCTGGCGGCCCAGCGCGACCGGACGTTGCTCGAGGTGGACGCCTCCGACGAGAGCCGGCCGATCCTGGAGCGGCTCGGTCTCGTCCCGGTCACCACCACCACTCCTTACGTCTACACTTCATGATCATGGAGCAGCGGTTGACGGCCGAGGAGCGGCTGACCCTGAAGACGGGTGCTTTCGGGGCGGTGTTCCTGGTGGCGAACGCGGATCCGGGGGTGATCGCCCTGTTCCGGGAGAGCTTCGCCGCCTCCGGCGTGGTGGCCGACAGCAGCGGGGTGGTGAAGGCGGCCCTGACCAGTGGCCCACTGCCGAAGCTGCCCCGGGACCCGGAGCGGGGGATCGAGGCGGTGGTGCTGCCTGCGCTGGGCCGGGCGGTGCGGATCCTGCGCGAGAAGTCGCCGCGGGACGTGGCGGACTACCGCCGGGTGGTGCTCTCCGCGGCGCAGCGGGCGGCCGGCGCGCACCGGGGCGTGGCCCCCGCCGAGGCGGCGGTCATCGAGCGGATCAGGGGCGCGTTGGATCAGCCGGCGTGAGCCGACCGGGCGGCGGTGACCTGTGTCACCCGGGAGGCCGCCCGAGGCGAATGCTACCCACAGGTAACATTGCGTCCGTGGGCAACCGTACGCCAGCCCCCGGTTGACCGGACGTCACGGCACGCGGCAGGCTGCGCCCAGACCGGGCGAGTGATCGCAACACCAACAGGAGGGTCGTCGAAGCGCGATGAACATCGTCGTACTCGTCAAGCAGGTGCCCGATTCGGGCGCGGACCGCAACCTGCGCACTGACGACAACACCGTCGACCGCGGTTCGGCGAACAACGTCATCAACGAGATGGACGAGTACGCCATCGAGGAGGCGTTGAAGATCAAGGAGGCGCACGGCGGCGAGGTGACCGTCCTGACCATGGGTCCGGACCGGGCGGCCGAGTCGATCCGTAAGGCGCTCTCCATGGGCCCGGACAAGGCCGTGCACGTGGTGGACGACGCCCTGCACGGTTCCTGCGCCGTGGCCACCTCGAAGGTGCTCGCCGCCGCGCTCGGTCAGCTGGGCGCCGACCTGGTGCTCTGCGGCAGCGAGTCGACCGACGGCCGGGTGCAGGTGCTGCCGCACATGATCGCCGAGCGGCTGGGCGTCGCGGCGCTGACCGGTGCCCGCAAGCTCACCGTCGACGGTGCGACCCTGACCGTCGAGCGGCAGACCGAGGAGGGCTACGAGGTGGTCACCGCCACCACCCCCGCCGTGGTCTCCGTCTGGGACACCATCAACGAGCCGCGCTACCCGTCCTTCAAGGGCATCATGGCCGCGAAGAAGAAGCCGGTGCAGACGCTCTCCCTGGGTGACCTCGGCGTCGCCCCGGCCGAGGTGGGCTTCGAGGGCGCGACCAGCGCCGTGCTGGAGCACACCAAGCGGCCGCCGCGCTCCGGCGGCGCGAAGATCACCGACGAGGGAGACGGCGGCGTCAAGCTGGTCGAGTTCCTCGCCACCGAGAAGTTCGTGTGAGAGGTCTGGACATGTCTGAGGTTCTCGTCGTCGTCGAAGCCACCCGGGAATTCGGCGTCAAGAAGGTCACCCTGGAGATGCTCACCCTCGCCCGCGAGCTGGGCACCCCGAGCGCGGTCGTGCTCGGTGGCCCCGGCGCCGCCGAGGCGCTGAGCGGCAAGCTGGGCGAGTACGGCGCGGAGAAGATCTACGCGGCCGAGAGCGAGGAGATCGACGGCTATCTGGTGGCGCCCAAGGCCACAGTCGTGGCAGAACTGGTCAAGCGGGTGCAGCCGGCCGCCGTGCTGCTGGCCTCGTCCCAGGAGGGCAAGGAGATCGCCGCCCGGCTGGCCGTCAAGCTGGACAACGGCATCCTGACCGACGTGGTCGGCCTGGCCGCCGACGGCACCGCCACCCAGGTGGCCTTCGCCGGCTCCGCGATCGTCAAGTCCAAGGTCACCCGCGGCCTGCCGCTGGTCACCGTCCGGCCCAACTCGGTCAACCCGGCCCCGGCGGCGGCCAGCCCGGCCGTCGAGCAGCTCACCGTCGCGGTCACCGACACCGACAAGCTGGCCAGGGTCGTCGAGCGGGTCGCCGAGCAGAAGGGCTCCCGCCCGGAGCTCACCGAGGCCGGTATCGTCGTCTCCGGCGGTCGTGGCGTCGGCAACGCCGACAACTTCAAGCTGGTCGAGGAGCTCGCCGACCTGCTCGGCGGCGCCGTCGGCGCGTCCCGCGCGGCCGTCGACTCCGGCTACTACCCGCACCAGTTCCAGGTGGGCCAGACCGGCAAGACTGTCTCCCCGCAGCTCTACGTGGCGCTCGGCATCTCCGGTGCCATCCAGCACCGGGCCGGCATGCAGACCTCGAAGACCATCGTCGCGGTCAACAAGGACGGCGAGGCGCCGATCTTCGAGCTGGCCGACTTCGGCGTGGTCGGCGACCTGTTCAAGATCGTTCCGCAGGCGGCGGACGAGATCCGCAAGCGCAAGTGAGCTGACGTCTGTTCAGGTGAGGGGCCGGCTGCCGCGACGTGGCAACCGGCCCCTCACCGATTTCCGGTCGCGCGCCGGAACGGCCCGCGGACCCGGACCGGGCTGCGACGATGAGGAAGCTCCCCCGGGCAGTCGTGCGCGGCCGTCCCGTACGGAACGAGGAGTGTCCGATGCCGGAGAAGACTGAGGGCGATCACCACGCGCTCGCCGTGCACGAGGTCGTGCTGGTGCTCGGCACCGACACCGAGCACGGGCTGACCGACGAGGAGGCGACCGCCCGGCTGGCCCGCCACGGGCCCAACGTGCTGCCCAGCGCGGCCGGGAGCGGAAGCCTGCGCCGCCTGCTGCGGCAGTTCCACAACCCGCTGATCTACGTGCTGGTCGCCGCCGGCGTGGTCACCCTGCTGCTCGCCGAGTACGTCGACTCGGCGGTGATCTTCGGGGTGGTGCTCGTCAACGCCGTCGTCGGCTTCCTCCAGGAGTCCCGGGCCGAGGCGGCCCTCGACGCGCTGCGCGCGATGGTGCGTACGCAGGCACGGGTGCTGCGGGCCGGCCGGCAGCGCCAGGTGTCGTCGGACGTCGTGGTCCCCGGGGACGTGGTGCTGGTGGAGGCGGGCGAGAAGGTCCCCGCCGACCTGCGGCTGGTCAGCGCCGCCGAGCTGCGGGCCGACGAGTCGGCGCTGACCGGGGAGTCGCTGCCCGTACGCAAGGACGAGCTTGTCGTGCCGGTCGACACGCCGGTGGCCGACCGCCGCAACCTGCTCTACTCCGGGACCCTGCTCACCGGCGGCACGGCGGTCGGGGTGGCCGTGGCCACCGGCGCGGAGACGGAACTGGGCCGGATCCACCGCCTGGTCGGCGGCGCGCAGGTGCTCGACACGCCGCTGACGGTGAAGCTCGCCCGCTTCAGCCGGCTGCTGACCGTGGCGATCCTGCTGCTCGCGGCGGTCACCTTCGCCATCGGCGTGGCGCGGGGGCAGAACGCCGGTGAGACGTTCACCGCCGCCGTGGCGCTGGCCGTGGGCGCGATCCCGGAGGGGCTGCCCGCCGCCGTGACGATCACCCTGGCGATCGGCGTGTCCCGGATGGCCCGCCGTCGGGCGGTGATCCGGCGGCTGCCGGCGGTGGAGACGCTTGGCAGCACCACGGTGATCTGCACCGACAAGACCGGCACCCTCACCGAGAACCAGATGACGGTCCAGGTGCTCTGGACGCCGCAGGGCCGCTACGAGGTCAGCGGTGCCGGTTACGCCCCGACCGGCGAGATCCGGGCCGCCGGGGGTGGCGCGGCCCCGACCGGCGAGGGCGCGCTGCGCTGGTCGTTGCTGGCCGGCGTGGCGTGCAACGACGCCCGGCTGGACGAGCAGGACGGCCGCTGGGTCGTCCTGGGCGACCCCACCGAGGGGGCGATGCTGGTGGCGGGCGCCAAGGCGGGACTGCCCGCGTCGGACGTCGCCGCGGAGCTACCCCGGGTGGCCGCCATCCCGTTCACCTCCGAGCGGCAGTTCATGGCGACCCTGCACGACTCGCCCGGCGGCCGGGTGGTGCTGGTCAAGGGGGCGGTGGAGCGGGTGGTCGAGTGGTCCGGCTCGGCGCTGCGCCCCGACGGCTCGACGGGGCCGCTCGACGCGCCGGCCGTGCTGGCCGCGGCCCACGAGCTGGCCGCCGAGGGGCTGCGGGTCCTCGCGACGGCGATGCGTCCGGTCGGCCCGACGGACGCGCTCGCGGAGGACGAGCTGGCCGGCGACCTGGTCTTCACCGGGCTGCACGCGATGCTCGACCCGCCCCGGGCCGCCGCCGCGGCGGCCGTCCGGTCCTGCCACAAGGCGGGGATCGAGGTCAAGATGATCACCGGCGACCACCTGGCCACCGCCAGCGCCATCGCGCGTCGCCTCGGGCTGCTGCGCGCCGAACCCGGTCCGGGCGACGTGCTGACCGGCACCGACCTCGCGGTGCTGCCGGCCGGGGAACTGCCCGCGGCGGTACGGCGGGCGTCGGTGTTCGCCCGGGTCTCGCCCGAGCAGAAGCTGCGGCTGGTGGAGGCGTTGCAGGCCGACGGCCAGGTGGTGGCGATGACCGGTGACGGGGTCAACGACGCCCCGGCGCTGCGCCAGGCCAACATCGGGGTGGCCATGGGCCGCAGCGGCACCGAGGTGGCGAAGGAGGCCGCCGACGTCGTACTCACCGACGACGACTTCGCCACCATCGAGAAGGCCGTCGCGGAGGGGCGCGGCGTCTTCGCCAACCTGACCAAGTTCATCACCTGGACGCTGCCCACCAACGCGGCGGAGGGGCTGGTCATCCTCGTCGCGATCGTGCTCGGCTCGGCGCTGCCGATCCTGCCCAGCCAGATTCTCTGGATCAACATGACCACCGCCGTGTTCCTCGGCCTGACGCTGGCCTTCGAGCCGAGGGAGCCCGGCATCATGGACCGGCCGCCCCGCGACCCCGGTCAGCCCCTGCTGACCGTCGCGCTGGTGGTCCGGGTCCTGCTGGTCTCCGCGCTGCTGGTGGTGGGCGCCTGGTGGCTGTTCGAGTGGGAACTCTCCGGCGGGGCCGAACTGGCCCAGGCGCGGACAGCGGCGGTGAACCTCTTCGTCACGGTGATGGCGTTCTACCTGTTCAGCTGCCGCTCCCTGACCCGCTCACCGTGGCGGCTGGGCCTGTTCAGCAACCGGTGGCTGATCGGCGGGGTGCTGGTGCAGGCCCTCGGCCAGCTCGCCCTGACCTACGTGCCGGTGATGAACGACCTGTTCCGCACGGCGCCCATCGGGGGGCAGTCGTGGCTGCGGATTCTCGGCATCGCCGTCGTGGTCTCCGCCATCGTCGCGCTCGACAAGCGGTTCGGCCGCTTCGGCCGCCGGCTCGGCTGAGCGGGCGGACGAAGCGGCCGGGGAGCTGACCGGCGGGCCGGGGAGCTGAGCCGGCCCGCCGATCAGCCCGTCAGGGTGCCCCTCAGCAGGCTCTTGCCGGAATGGGCGGTGTTGTTGTCGTACGCCTCGGCGGAGATGTCGACGACCGAGTACGTCCCGAGGTCGACGTTCGGCGGCAACGGCAGGAACTCGTCCGTCGGGTCGCCGAGCACACCGATCGAGAACATCTTCATGCTCGACGGGTTGATGAGCCAGACCTCGTAGTACCCAGGGACGTCCGGGAGATTCGCCGCGTGCAGGTGCAGCCGCTTGTCGTCGAAGACCCGGGCCTCGCCCTTGGCGTCCGGTGGCGTCGCGCCGTACGCCTTCAGCGGCGCGCTGGCCAGGACGGCCCGCTGTGGCGGGGCCGGGTCCGGCCCCGGCTCGGTCGCGTCGAGCACCGCGAGGGTGCCCACGACGCCGACCAGGGCGGCCGCCGCCGCGCTGGTGGCGGTCGCCGCCCAGCGCGACCAGCGCCCGCGCCGCCGCGGTGCGAGGACCACCCCGCCGGTGCCCCCGGCGTCGTCGTCCCGCCCGCCGAGGTGGCGCCTGCCAGCGCGGCGGCGGTCGGCGTGGCGCCCGCCGTCGTCGCGTGCGGGGTCGTCCCGCTCGGCAGTCTGGTGCCCGCCGTCGCGTGCGTCGGCGTGGCGTCCGGCGGGGGGCCGCTCGTCGCGCGGCCCCGGCAGCGCCGGGAGGGTCTGCGCCGTCCGGATCTCGGCGAGGATGCCCTGCCAGACGCGCTCCGGCGGGTCGGGCAGGTCGTGCAGCCCCTGGGTGCCGGCGCCGAGGCCGGCGACGTGCTGGAGGGTGTCCCACTCGGCCCGGCAGTGCGCGCAGGCGTCGAGGTGGGTGCTCTCCCCGGCCTCCGCCTCGGTCTCACCGAGCGCCAGGAAGACCAGCCGGTCGTGGTCCAGGTGTGGCACCGTCCACCTCCCATCTGCGTTTCAAGCTCGCCATGCCGCGCCGGATGTGGCTCTTGACCGTGCCGAGCGGCACCCCGGTCGCCGTCGCTATCTGCTGGTGGGTCAGGTCGTCGAAGAACGCCAACTCCAGCATGCGCCGCTGTTCGTCGGGCAGCCGGGCCAGCTCGTCCGCGACCACCAACCGGTCGACGACCGTGTCCGGGTCGGGGCCGGTGCGCGCCGGCTCCGGGAGCTGCCGCACGGTCTCGACGACCCGGGTCTCCCGGGCGGAGGCCCGCAGCCGGTCGATCACCTTGCGTCGGGCGATGCCGAGCAGCCAGCCGACCAGCGAGCCCCTGGCCGGGTCGAAGGTCTCCCGCGCCAGCCAGGCGGCGACGAAGGTGGTCTGGGTCGCGTCCTCCGCGTCGCTGCGGTTGGCCAGGGTGCTGGTGGCCAGGTGCAGCACCGCCCGGCCGTACCGGTCGTAGGCCTGCCGCAACGCGAGCTCGTCGCCGGCGCGGAAGCGGGCGGCGAGGTCGTCGTCGGGTGGGTCCGGCTTCTGCCGTGCCGCTGTCACAGGGCGGCTCGCCTTCCAGGGGGCATGCCCGACTGTAACTCCCACGGCCATCACCCCACCTTTCCGGTCGGTCTGGTCTCGGCAGTCTCTTCGCTCCACAGGCGGTGCGCGGATGCGGATCCGGCCGGGGAAAAGAAATCACCGCCGGCCGCATCCGGCGGCGGTGGACCGGGCGTAACTCGTTTTGCACACCAGGCCTGACGAACCACCGCAAAATGCCAGGAGGCAGACATGCAGCTCTCGTACTTCCGTCGGGTCGCGGCGGGCGGCGCGGTCGCCGCGCTGACGTTCGCCGGCGTCGGCGCCCTCACCGCCACCCCGGCGTACGCCGCCTCGTCCAAGGTCTCCGTCGTGCACGGCATCCCGGACACCCCGGTCGACGTGTACGTCAACGGCGAGAAGACGCTCGACAACTTCAAGCCCGGAGACGTGGCCGGTCCGCTGAACCTGGAGGAGGGTGAGTACGACATCGCGCTCACCAAGCCCGGCGAGCCGATCGGCCAGGCGATCCTCAAGGCCGACAACGCCGCGGTGCCGGGCGGGGCGAACATCAGCATCGCCGCCCACCTCGACGCGGCCGGCAAGCCGAAGATCACGCCGTTCGTCAACGACACCAGCAAGGTCGACGCCGGCAAGGCCCGGCTGATCGTCCGGCACACCGCGGCTGCCCCCGCGGTGGACGTGCGCGCCGGCGGGACCCCGGTCTTCGAGGACCTGACCAACCCGAACGAGGCCAAGGGCGACGTCGACGCGGGCGCCGTGAAGGCGGACGTGGTGCTCGCCGGCACCGACACCGTGGCCATCGGGCCGGCGGACCTCAACCTGAAGGAGGGCACCGCGACGATCGTCTACGCCATCGGCTCGGCCGAGGCGAAGAACCTCGGCGTCGTGGCGCAGACCATCACCGGCCTGCACTCGGCCCCGGGTGGCGTGCCGAGCGGTGACGGCGGCCAGGCCGGCACCGGCGTGGCCACCTGGTGGTACGCGCTCACCGGCGCCGGCGTCCTGCTGCTGCTCGGCGGCGGGGTGCGGATGGCCTCCGCGCGGACCGGCCGCAAGTGACGGTGCGCAACCGCGGCGCGCTGGTGGCCATGGCCGCCGGCGTTGCCGCGCTCACCGTCGCCACGCTTGTGGCATGCGGCTCCCAGCCGGCCGAGGACGTCGGCGCCGACGAGGCGACGGCCCTGGCCAGCGCCACACCGGCCCCGTCGGTCACCACCGGCGACGCCGCCTCGGTCCCGGTCACCGCGGGGGACCTGCCGGCCGGTACGAAGACCGTCCCGCCGGTACGGCTGGAGATCCCGACGATCGACGTCACCGCCACGGTGAACGCGGTCGGCATCAACAGGCGGACCAACGAGTTCGAGGTGCCGCCCAGCGTCGACCAGATCGGCTGGTACCGGTACGGGCCGGGCCTGGAGACGGACGCCGGCTCGGTGGTCGTCGCGGGCCACGTGGACAGCGCCAAGCAGGGCGAGGGCGCCTTCTACCGGCTGCGCGAGCTGGACCGGGGCGACACCCTCACCGCGACCGGCAGCGACGGCAAGGCCCGGCGGTACCGGGTCGTCGCCCGGGAGGAGTACGACAAGACCAGGATCCCGCTGGACCGGTACTTCGCCCGGGACGGCAAGCCGCGGCTCACCCTGATCACCTGCGGCGGACCGTTCGACGCGAAGGCCCGCAAGTACCGCGACAACATCGTGGTCACGGCGGTGCCCGCCTGAGCGGACGGAGCCGGCCCGCCCGGGACCGCGGAACCCGCGGCCCCGGGCGGGCGGCGCGCGGGGCCCTCCGGCATCCGGCCCGCGACGAACCGGCCGTAGGCTGAACGGTGATGGCTTACCTGGATCACGCGGCGACCACTCCGATGCTCGACGAGGCACTGGAGGCGTACGTCGCCACCGCCCGCGAGGTCGGCAACGCGTCTTCACTGCACGCGCCGGGCCGCCGTGCCCGGCGGTGGGTGGAGGAGTCGCGGGAACGGGTGGCCGCCGCGCTGGGCGCCCGGCCCTCCGAGGTCGTCTTCACCGGCGGCGGGACCGAGAGCGACAACCTCGCGGTGAAGGGCATCTTCTGGGCCCGCCGCTCCGTCGACCCCCGACGGGACCGGGTCGTCTCCAGCGCCGTCGAGCACCACGCGGTGCTCGACGTGGTGGACTGGCTGGCCGAGCACGAGGGCGCCGGCGTCGGCTGGCTGCGCGTCGACGCGGCCGGCCGGCTCAGCCCCGACGAACTGCGCGCCGAACTGGCCGCACACGGCGACCGGGTCGCGGTGGTGACCGCGATGTGGGCCAACAACGAGGTTGGCACGGTGCAGCCCGTCGCCGAGCTGGCCGCGGTCGCCGCCGAGCACGGGGTGCCGTTCCACACCGATGCGATCCAGGCGGTCGGGCAGGTGCCTGTCGACTTCTCCGTGGGTGGGGTCGCCGCGCTGACCGTCACCGGGCACAAGCTCGGCGGCCCGACGGGGGTGGGTGCCCTGCTGCTCGCCCGCGACGTGCCGGCCACCCCGCTGCTGCACGGCGGCGGCCAGGAACGCGACGTGCGCTCCGGCACCCTCGACACCGCCGGCGTCGTCGCCTTCGCGGTCGCCGTGGAGGCCGCGGTCAAGGGCCAGCAGGAATACGCGGCCCGCGTCGCCGCGCTCCGCGACGACCTCGTCGAGCGGGTCCGGCAGGCGGTGCCCGAGGTCGTCTACAACGGCGACCCGACCGACCGGCTGCCGGGCAACGCGCACTTCTCCTTCCCCGGCTGCGAGGGCGACGCCCTGCTGCTCCTGCTGGACGCCCAGGGCATCGCCTGCTCGACCGGCTCCGCCTGCTCCGCCGGGGTGGCCCAGCCCTCACACGTGCTGCTCGCCATGGGCGCCGACGACGACCGGGCCCGCTCCTCGCTGCGCTTCACCCTCGGCCACACGAGCACCCCCGCCGACGTCGACGCCCTCATCGCCGCCCTGCCGGGTGCCGTCGAGCGCGCCCGCCGCGCCGCCGCGCTGCGTACCCCCCGCTGACCGCCGCCCCCGCCGATGACGGGTGACGGTAGCCGGAAACGGTGTCAGGGCACCCCGCCCGGCGGGGTGCCCTGACGTGTGCCTCAGCTCACCCTGGGAAGCTGGCGATCCAGCTGTTCGGCACGTACCGCGCCGTGTACGTGATCGCCTTGCCGTCGCCGCGGTACTCCGCCAGATTGGCGCGGACGATCGCATTCAGGTGGGCCCGGCTCAGGCCCAGTCCGTGACTGGACCAGAGCCGGGAACCCCACCAGATGGAACGCTCGTCACCGGGGTCGGTGGTGCCAACAGGCCATGCCCCGGCTTGCAGTTGGAACTCGGAGAAGCCGGCTGCCCGTCCGACGTATCCGTAGTGGATGTTGGACCAGATGTCGTAGTAGATCTCGTAGGAGGTGCCGGTCACCCGGTGCCGGTAGGCGAGGCCGTCCGCCGTGTCGTAGCCCTTGCCCGGGCTGGTAACACCGTGATGACCAGTTCGAATAGATGCGTCCCACCGGCTATTGCGAGCTGACCGAAGCCCCGGCGCCGCGTGGCCCGTATCGTGATCTCGCCGCCGCTTTAGCGATAGTCGGATATCTCGCACCTTCATCCCGTGGTGGATCTGCACAATTCGTGCCGTGCCGTGCCGGGTGGGCCGGGGCCGGGCCGGGGGCGGGGCCGAGGGCGGGGCCGGGGCCGGGGATAGGCTCGGTGTGGTGAAGGGAGACAGCCGGTGAGGGTGTTGGCGGCGATGTCCGGCGGGGTCGACTCGGCGGTCGCGGCGGCGCGCGCCGTGGCGGCGGGGCACGACGTGACAGGCGTGCACCTGGCGCTGGCCCGCAACCCGCAGACGTACCGGACGGGTGCGCGCGGCTGCTGCACGCTGGAGGACTCCCGGGACGCCCGCCGGGCCGCCGACGTGCTCGGCATTCCGTTCTACGTGTGGGACATGGCCGAGCGTTTCCACGCCGACGTGGTGGACGACTTCGTCGCCGAGTACGCGGCCGGCCGCACGCCGAACCCGTGCCTGCGCTGCAACGAGAAGATCAAGTTCGCCGCGGTGCTGGACCGGGCCGTGGCCCTGGGCTTCGACGCCGTGGTCACCGGCCACCACGCCCGGCTCGGCGCGGACGGTCTGCTGCGCCGCAGCGTCGACCTGCCCAAGGACCAGTCGTACGTGCTGGCCGTGCTCACCCGCGAACAGCTCGACCGGTCCGTCTTCCCGCTCGGCGGCTCCACCAAGGCGCAGGTCCGCGAGGAGGCCGCCCGGCTGGGCCTGGCGGTGGCCGACAAGCCCGACTCGCACGACATCTGCTTCATCGCCGACGGCGACACCCGCGGCTTCCTCACGGCACGGCTGGGCGAGGCCCCCGGCGCCGTGGTGGACGCCGCCACGGGCGCCGTGGTGGGCAGCCACACCGGCGCGTACGCGTACACGGTCGGGCAGCGGCGCGGTCTGCACCTGGACCGCTCGGCGCCGGACGGCCGGCCCCGCTACGTGCTCTCCATCACGCCGAAGACCAACACCGTGACGGTCGGCCCGGCCGAGGCGCTGGAGGTGTCCCGGGTGCGCGCCGAGCGCCCGGTGTGGACGGGTGGGTCGCGCCCGGCCGCGCCGATCGAGTGCGAGGTGCAGTTGCGGGCGCACGGTGACGTGGTGCCGGCGACGGTCGAGCTGGGCGCCGACGGCCTGCGCGCCGAGCTGCGCCGCCCCGTGCGCGGGGTCGCCGCCGGCCAGGCGATCGTGGCGTACCGGCCGGACCCGGCCGGCGACGTCGTGCTCGGCTCCGCCACCATCACCGGCTGACCGCGCCGGGCCGCCCGCGACGAGGGGGCGGCGTCGGGAGCTGGCGGGCCGCGTACCGGATAGTCTTCGGCCGTGACAGAGCAGGCGTGGCCCTGGCCAGCCGGCGCGGCGACCGGCATCGGTTCGCTTCCCGGCACCGACATCGACGAGGCGCAGCGGATCGTTCTCGGTGAGCTGCCCGCGCTGCCCCACCTGCCGGAGCTGCCGGCCCGGGGCCCCGGCGCCGATCTGATCGGCCGGACCGCCGGCCTGCTGCTCGAGCTGCCGGTGGAGCTCTACGCGGCCCGCTGGCGGATCGCGTCCCGGCCGGGGCGGGACCTGCGCCGCGCCCGCGACCTGATGGAACGCGATCTCGACCAGCTCGCCGAGCAGGCCGAGGAGTACGCGGGCCCGGTCAAGATCCAGGCCGGTGGGCCGTTGACCCTGGCCGCGTCCCTGGAGCTGCCGATCGGCGGCCGGATGCTGCGCGACCCCGGCGCGGTCCGTGACCTCACCGGGTCGCTCGCCGAGGGACTGCGCACCCACGTCGCGGCGGTCGCCCGCCGCCTGCCGCGCGCCAGCGTGCTGCTCCAGCTCGACGAGCCGTCGCTGTCGACGGTGCTCGCCGGGCGGGTGCCCACCGAGAGCGGGTTCGGCGCGTACCGGGCCATGGAGCAGGGCGTCGCCGCGGCGCTGCTGCGCAGCGTCGTCGAGGCCGCCGGGGTGCCGACCGTGCTGCACTGCTGCGCGCCGGACGTGCCGTTGGAGCTGGTCCGTTCGACAGGTGTCGTCGGGGTGGCCCTCGACCTCGACCTGGTCACCGACCTGGACCCGCTGGGCGAGGCGATCGACGCCGGCCTGGGGCTGCTGGCCGGCGCCGCGCCCACCGGGCCGTCGGCCGCCGGTCGCGCGCCGAGCTCGGCCGAGGTCGCCGACCGGGTACGCCAGCTCTGGGACCGCCTCGGGTTTCCCCGCCGCCAGCTCGCCGAGCAGGTCGTGGTGACCCCGGCCTGCGGCCTCGCCAACGCCACCGGGTCGTACGCGCGCGCGGTGCTCGCCGCCTGCCGGGACGCGGGACGGCGGCTCGCCGAGGACTGAGGTTTCCCGTCGTGGCGGCGGGGCAAGATGGCCGGCATGATCGGACAACTACGCAGTGTGGTCATCGACTGTCCCGACCCCCGGGCCCTGGCCGCCTTCTACTCGGAGCTGCTGGGCCTGCCCGTCGACGCCGACGCCAGCGACGACGACTGGGTGGTGCTCGCCGGCTCCGGGCACCGGCTGGCCTTCCAGAAGGCTCCCGACCTGCGCCCGCCGACCTGGCCCGCCCCGGAGCGCCCCCAGCAGTTCCACCTCGACGTGCAGGTGGCGGACGTGGACGCGGCCGAGCAGCGGGTGCTGGAGCTCGGTGCCCGGCGGCTGCCCGGCGAGGGCGACGACTTCCGGGTCTACGCCGACCCGGCCGGTCACCCGTTCTGCCTGGTCTTCACGGACTGACGCCCGACCGGTAGCCGGGACGGCGACGGGCCCGGCCGGCGGGGGGCACCGCCGCCGGTACGTGCGCGTTCCTGCCGCTCACGCGGGGGGGCGTCAGCCGCCGGGTGGTGCGGGTTGCGTGCGGGCGGCATGATCGCGGGAATGATCGACACCTCGTTCCGGCGGGCCGCCGGCTCCCTCTTCGGCCTCGCCTACGGCGACGCGCTGGGCAAGCCGACCGAGTTCCTGACCGTCGCCGAGATCGTCCGCCGCTACGGGCCCACCGGCCCGCGCGACCTGGCCGGGGATCCGGCGTTGGTGACCGACGACACGCAGATGGCGCTGGCCGTCGGCTGGGCGCTGCACGACGCGCCGGCGCTGACCCCGGAGGCCGTCGAGCCGCTGCTGCGGGGCCGCTTCCTCGCCTGGGCGAACAGCCCGGAGAACAACCGGGCACCGGGCATGACCTGCCTGCGCGCCTGCGGTGAACTCGGGCGCGGGGTGCGCTGGCAGGAGGCGTCGGTCGCCGGCTCGAAGGGCTGCGGGGCCAACATGCGGGTCACGCCGGTCGGCCTGCTCGAGATCGATCTGGACACCCTCGCCGGGCTGGCCCAGCTCCAGGCGGGGCTGACCCACGGTCACCCGACGGGTCTGGCGGCCAGCGAGCTGACCGCGTACGCGGTGCGGCTGCTGCGCGACGGCGCGGCGCTGGCGCAACTGCCCCGGCTGCTCGCCGACCGGGCCCGCGACCAGCGGCGGGTCTACCGCGCCGACTGGCTCGGCGACCTCTGGCAGCGCCCCGGCGTGGACACGCCGGCGGACTTCATCGCCCGGGGCTGGGACGAGTGCCTCGCGGTCCTCGGCCGCCTCGACGCCGCGCTCGCCGGCCCGGACGACGGCGGCGACCCGTGCCGGCACACCGGCGAGGGGTGGGTCGCCGAGGAGGCGCTGGCGACCGCCCTGTTCTGCGCGATCCGGCACGCCGACGACCCGGTGGCCGCGCTGGCCCGGGGCGCCACCACCGCCGGCGACTCCGACTCGATCGCCGCGCTCGCCGGCGCTTTCGTGGGCGCCGCGAGCGGCATGGCGGCGTGGCCCGCCGGGTGGGCGACCCGCATCGAGTACGCCGACCAGCTCAGCACCCTCGCCCACGCCTGGGACCGACCCGCCTGAACCCGGCGGTCGGCAGGGCCGGTCGGCGGGGCGGGTCGGCGGCGCCGGGCGCGGTGGCGCGGCGGGTCGGGCGCGGCGGGTCGGTCGGGCCGGGGGCGGCGGGTCAGGCGCCGGGCAGGTGGGGCAGGCGGCGGATGCGCTGCCACAGGGCGGCGTCGCACGCGCCGGCGTGGCGGGCGAAGCCGGCCAGCGGGACGTGTGCCGGCTCGGCCAGGTCGACGAAGCTGTCGTGGTCGGCGTCGGGGTCCCACTCCCGGGTCGGGATGCGCACGTGGTCGTCCCGGGCGCTCTTGTCCTGGCTGGTGATCTTCAGGACGTCGGCGCCCCCGTCGTCGGCGCGTAGCACCAGGCAGGGCCGCACCTTCGAGCCGGTGCCCTCGGCGTACGGGACGTCGGCCCACCAGATCTCGCCGGGCCGTGGCGTCCTGGCGGGGGACCCTTCGGCGGTGCGCGGTCGGGGCGGCGTGGCGGACCGGCCGGGCCCGCCCGGTGGCGTCCGCCGGCCCGGCCGGGCACCCGGACGCCGCGGCGGCCGGTCGGCGGCGCGCCGGTCGCTGCCGCGCCGGTCGTGCCACGCCCAGCCGGCCGCCACGGCCAGCACGATCGCCGCCGCCCAGAGCAGCCAGTCCGGCATGTGTACCCCCGCCTCGTCGGTGCCGCGGCGCGGACGCCGCGGGTGCGCCGCCCGGCGGGCCTGCCCGCACGGTCCCGCCGCCCGGCGATCCTCGCACGGTGGCGGCCGGGTCGCCGCTCGGGCACGGCGGGCGGCCGGCGGATTGTCCCACCGGCCCGATACGGTGCCGGGGTAGCGGAACAACGGGAGGTTGCACGGTGTCCGAGGAAGCCCTTTCTCAGCAGGTCACGCCGGCACAGGAGGCGGCGGCCGGCGCCGAGCCGACCCCCGACGCCCGGGAGCGGCACGCCACGCTCAGCCAGGAGCTGACGGAACACCAGTACCGCTACTACGTGCTGGACGCGCCGACCATCCCCGACGCCGACTTCGACCGGCAATTGCGGGAGCTGGCGGCGCTGGAGGAGCGGTTCCCGGCGCTGCGGACCCCGCAGTCGCCGACCCAGCGGGTCGGCGGCACCTTCTCCACCGACTTCACCCCGGTCGCGCACGCCGAGCGGATGCTCTCCCTCGACAACGCCTTCGCCGACGAGGAGCTGGCGGCGTGGGCCGAGCGCGTCGAGCGCGACGCGGGCGGGCCGGTGCCCTACCTCTGCGAGCTGAAGGTCGACGGGCTCGCCATCAACCTCACCTACGAGCGGGGGCGGCTGGTCCGGGCGGCGACCCGCGGCGACGGTCGCACGGGCGAGGACGTCACGGCCAACGTGCGCAGCATCCGCGACGTGCCGGGCCAGCTCACCGCGTCGGCCGAGTTCGGCGACGTGCCGGAGTTCGTCGAGGTCCGTGGCGAGATCTACTTCCCGGTGGCCGCCTTCGCCGACCTCAACGCCGGCCTGGTGGAGCAGGGCAGGGCGCCGTTCGCCAACCCGCGCAACGCCGCCGCCGGCAGCCTGCGCCAGAAGGACCCGCGGATCACCGCCTCCCGCCCGCTGCGGCTGGTGGTGCACGGCGTCGGCGCCCGCCGTGGCTTCCGGCCGGCGGCGCAGTCCGAGTCCTACGCCGCGCTGAGGGCGTGGGGGTTGCCGACCAGCGACCGCTGGCGGGTCGTGCCCGACCTGGCCGGTGTGGCGGAATACATCGCCCACTACGCCGCGCACCGCCACGACGTCGAGCACGAGATCGACGGCGTGGTGGTCAAGGTCGACCCGGTCTCCATCCAGGGCCGGCTCGGCTCGACCAGCCGGGCGCCGCGCTGGGCGATCGCCTTCAAATACCCGCCGGAGGAGGTCACCACCAAGCTGCTCGACATCGACGTCGAGGTCGGGCGCACCGGGCGGGTCACCCCGCGGGCGGTGCTCCAGCCGGTCAAGGTGGCCGGCTCCACGGTCGCGTACGCCACCCTGCACAACGCGCGGGAGGTCGAACGCAAGGGCGTCCTGATCGGCGACACGGTGGTGCTGCGCAAGGCCGGCGACGTGATCCCCGAGGTGCTCGGCCCGGTGGTCGACCTGCGTCCCGCCGACGCCCGTCCGTTCGTCATGCCCACCACCTGCCCGGCCTGCGGCACACCGCTCGCGCCGGCGAAGGAGGCGGACGTCGACATCCGCTGCCCCAACTCCCGCACCTGCCCCGGGCAGTTGCGCGAGCGGGTCTTCCACCTCGCCGGGCGCAAGGTGTTCGACATTGAGGCGCTCGGCCACAAGGGCGCGGCGGCACTGCTCGACGCCGAGATCATCACCGACGAGGGCGACCTGTTCTCGTTGGACGACAAGCAGCTCGCCCGGTCGCCGTTCTTCGTCAACAAGGACGGCACGCTCGGCAGCAACGCCGTCAAGCTGCTGGACAACCTGGCCGTGGCCAGGGAACGCGACCTGTGGCGGGTGCTGGCCGGCCTCTCCATCCGGCACGTCGGGCCCACCGCCGCGCAGGCGCTCGCCCGGCACTTCCGCTCCGTCGAGGCGATCGACCGGGCCAGCGAGGAGGAGCTCTCCTCGGTCGACGGGGTCGGCCCGACGATCGCGGCGAGCATCCGGGAGTGGTTCGCCGTCGACTGGCACCGCGAGGTGGTCCGCAAGTGGCGCGAGGCCGGCGTACGGATGGCGGAGGAGGCGGGCGACGAGGGCCCCCGCCCGCTGGAGGGGCTCACCGTCGTGGTGACGGGCACGCTGGCCGGGTTCAGCCGCGACGAGGCGTCCGAGGCGATCCAGAGCCGGGGCGGCAAGGTGAGCGGGTCGGTCTCGAAGAAGACCTCCTTCGTCGTGGTGGGCGAGAATCCGGGTTCGAAGGCAGACAAGGCGGCGGGCCTCAAGCTGCCGATCCTGGACGAGGCGGGCTTCCAGGTGCTGCTCGACGCGGGCCCGGACGCGGCCCGGGCCGCCGCCCGCACCGAGCAGTGACCGCCCGGCCGGCGCACCCGTCCGCTGCGCCGGCCGGGCGGGGCGAGATACCAACTTAATTACGACTACTGCCGATTCGCGACTGTCGTGCCGGGCATAGCGACACGGAGGGCGTTTGATTGGTGGCGCGGCGTGCGACCGGGTCACGCCTCGTGGACCTAGCCCTCGGGAGGTGTGATGGAGGCCGCAGACTCGCGAAACTCCGTCCCGCCCGGCCGGGCACGCCGGTTCTTCGCCTTCGTCTGGTCGGTGGTCGGGCTGGCCGCGCTGCTCTGCGTACGCCCGCTGCTCGACCTGCCGGCCGAGCTGCCGCGACTGCCGGTGGCGTTCTGGGTGATGGCGGCCCTGGCGGTCGGCTGCGACGCGCGCCCGTTCGTCCCGCCCGGCCACCGGCAGACCTCGGCGGTCTTCCCGTCCACCTGCTTCACCTTCGCCATCCTGCTCGGCTGGGGCTTCGGTCCGGCGGTCCTGGTGCAGGCGGCGGCCGTCGTCGTCTCCGGCTGGCGGATGGGCTACGCCCCCTGGCGGACCGCCTTCAACGCCGCCCAGTACGCCGCCGCGCTGGGCGCCGCGTACGTGGTCACCTGGCTGGGGCCGGGCAGCGTCTACGACGGCGCCCGGCTGCGCGCGACGGACGTGCTGGCGGTGGCCGGCGCGACGGCGGCCTGGTTCGCCGTCAACTACGCGCTGGTCAGCGCGGCCGTCCGGTTGCGTTTCGGCGAGCGGTGGTGGCCCGGCCTGCGGCAGGGGCTGGGCTTCGAGCTGCTCTCCACCGGCTCGTTGCTGCTGCTCGCCCCGGTGCTGGTCGCGGCGGCCCGGGTCAGCGCGGCGTTGATCCCGCTGGTGCTGGTGCCGCTGTTCGCCGTCTACCGGATGGCCCGGCTCAGCGTCGAGCAGCAGCAGCTCGCGTCCCTGGATCCGCTCACCGGCCTGCCCAACCGCAAGGCGCTGCTGGCCGAGGTCGGCGAGCAGGTGCACCTGCACGCCGAACGGGCGGCCCGCGGCGAGCCCGGTGCCCGGCTGGCGTTGCTCCTGATCGACCTCGACCGGTTCAAGAACGTCAACGACGCGCTCGGGCACGCGGTGGGCGACCGGCTGCTGGTCGAGGTGAGCGCCCGGCTGACGGGCGTGGGCGGCGAGGGCATGGTCGCCCGGCTGGGCGGCGACGAGTTCGGCATCGTGGTGACCGGCCTGGCCGACGTCGACGAGGCCCGGGAGATCGCCGGCCGGGTGGTCCGCGCGCTGGCCGAGCCGGTGTCGCTGGACGGGCTGCCGCTCGACGTGGGGGGCTCGATCGGCGTCGCGCTCTACCCCGAGCACGGCGAGGACTTCGCGACCCTGATGCGCCACGCCGACGTGGCGATGTACGACGCCAAACACCGCAACGACACGGTCGCGGTCTACGCGGCGGAGTCCGACCACAACTCCGCCGAGCGGCTCGCCCTCCTCGCCGACCTGCGCCGGGTGCTGGAGGCGGGCCGCCCGGCCGACGACCCGCCCCCCGGGGCGGGCCTGGCCGGTGCCGACGTCCCGGGCGACGGGGCGCTGGTCGCTACGGGCGGTGGCGCCCGGGGCGGCGACGGGGCCGAACTTCCCGCCGACGGGGTGGTCCTCGCCGCCGGGGCCGGCCGCTGGCGGCTGCGCCGCCGCCGGCAGCGACCCGAGCCGCCGCACACCGACGAGCTGATCAACCGGATCGCCACCGCCGCCGACCCGATCCGCCGCCGGGCGGTGGCCGCGCCGGGGGCCGGCGGCGACCACGGCGAGGTTCCCCGGCGGCGCGCCGGCGGCGGGCGTCCCGGTGGTCGCGGCGGTGCCGTCGCCCGGCGGCCGGGGCAGCCCGCCGACGGCGCGGCCGATCACGGCGGCCGTGCGACGGATCGCGCCGACGGGGGCGTTGCCGACGGCGACCCGACGCGCCGGGGCTCCGCCGGGGGTGGCCCGGACACCGACCCGGTCGCCGGCGCGGGCGAGATCACCATGTACTACCAGCCGCAGGTCGCCATCGCGACCGGCGAGGTGGTCGGCGTGGAGGCGCTGCTGCGCTGGCGGCATCCCCGCCGGGGGATGGTGGACCCGGAGGAACTGATCCGGGTCGCCGAACAGAGTGCCGTGATGCGGCTGCTCACCCGGCGGGTGGTGGACGACGTGGTGGAGCAGCTCGCCAGGTGGTCGGCCGTCGGCATGGAGCTGCCGGCGGCGCTCAACGTCAGCGTGCGGGACCTGCACACCGGCGAGATCGCCGACCAGATCGCCGACCGGCTCGCCCGCCACGGCGTGCCACCGCAGCGGCTGCAACTGGAGATCACCGAGGGTGCGCTGATGGCCGACCCGCGCCGGGTGCTGGCCACCATCACCCGGCTGCACCGCATCGGCGTCGGCATCTCCCTCGACGACTTCGGCACCGGCTACTCCTCCCTGCAACACCTGCGGCGGCTGCCGCTGTCCGAGGTGAAGGTGGATCGCTCCTTCGTGCTCGGGATGGCCGAGGACGCCGACGACGCGGCGATCGTGAAGTCGACGATCGAGCTGGCGAAGGCGCTCGGGCTGCGGGTGGTCGCCGAGGGCGTCGAGGACGAGCGCACCTGGCGCATGCTGCACGCGGCGGGCTGCGACGCGGCGCAGGGCTGGTTCTACGCCCGGCCCATGCCCGCCGAGGAACTCCTCGGCTGGCTGGCCCGCTACCGGCCGGTCCGCCCGACGCCCAGCCCCGACGCGGAGATCCCCCGCCGGCACGCGCGCTGAGCCACCACGGCAGCGGTACGGCCCCGCCGCCGCGCCGTCCCGCCGCCGCGCCGGGGGAGGGGGAGTCGGGGACGCGCGGCCGGGGCGGAACAATAGACTCGCTCCGGTCACCGCGCGTCACGCATCTCGGCCGCGCGGCCGACACCCGGTCCGACCCGCAGCACCGTCACGAAGGGGGCACCGATGGCCGCCATCTCCCGCGAGGAGGTCGCGCACCTGGCGCGACTGTCGCGGCTCGCCGTCACGGAGGAGGAGCTGGACACCTTCGCCGGCCAGCTCGACGTGATCCTCCAGGCGGTCGCGCAGGTCGGCGAGGTCGCCGCGGCGGACATTCCGCCGACGTCGCACTCGGTGCCGCTGACCAACGTCCTGCGCGACGACGTCGTGGTGCCCGGGCTGACCCCGCAGGAGGCGCTGTCGGGCGCGCCCGACGCCGAGGCGCAGCGGTTCCGCGTACCGCGGATCCTGGACGAGGACGTGGCGTCATGAGCGGGCGGACCATCAGGCCCGGTGTGCGTGGCGCTCAGGGCGCCGGTGAGCGAAGCGAGGCGACGGCATGAGTGACCTGACCAGACTGACCGCGACGGAGATCGCGGGGCTCGTCGCCAGCGGTGAGACCTCCGCCGTCGAGGTCACCCGGGCGCACCTCGACCGGATCGCCGCCGTCGACGAGCGGGTGCACGCGTTCCTGCACGTCGACAGCGAGGGGGCGCTGGCCGCCGCCGCCGACGTCGATGCCCGCCGCGCCGCCGGCGAGGCGCTGGGCCCGCTGGCCGGCGTGCCGGTCGCCGTGAAGGACGTGCTGACCACCAGGGGCGTGCCGACCACCGTCGGGTCGAAGATCCTCGAGGGCTGGCGCCCGCCGTACGACTCGACGATCGTGCAGCGGCTGCGCGCCGCCGGCACGGTGATGCTCGGCAAGACCAACATGGACGAGTTCGCGATGGGCTCCTCCACGGAATACTCCGCGTACGGGCCGACGCACAACCCGTGGGACCTGAACCGCATCCCGGGCGGCTCGGGTGGCGGCAGTGCCGCGGCGCTGGCCGCGTACGAGGCGCCGCTGGCGATCGGTTCCGACACCGGCGGCTCGATCCGCCAGCCCGGCGCGGTCACCGGCACCGTCGGGGCGAAGCCCACCTACGGCGGCACCTCCCGCTACGGTCTGGTGGCGTTCTCCTCCTCCCTGGACACGCCCGGCCCCTGCGCCCGCAACGTGCTGGACGCGGCGCTGCTGCACGAGGTCATCGGCGGGCACGACCCGCGCGACTCCACGTCGATCCCGCAGCCCGTGCCGGACGTGGTGGCCGCCGCCCGGCTCGGCGCGACAGGCGATTTGACCGGCGTGAAGCTCGGCATCGTCAGCGAGTTCGTCGGCGAGGGTGCCGAGCCCGGCGTGATGGCGGCCTTCCGCGAGTCGGTCGACGCGCTGGCCAAGCTGGGCGCCGAGATCGTGGAGGTGTCCTGCCCCCACTTCGGGTACGCGCTGCCGGCGTACTACCTGATCGCCCCGAGCGAGGCCTCCTCCAACCTGGCCCGCTTCGACGGCGTCCGCTTCGGCCTGCGGGTCGGCGACGACGGCAACCGGTCGCTGGAGGAGGTCATGTCGCTGACCCGGGAGGCCGGCTTCGGCCCCGAGGTCAAGCGCCGGATCATGCTCGGCACGTACGCCCTCTCGTCGGGCTACTACGACGCCTACTACGGGCAGGCGCAGAAGGTGCGCACCCTGATCACCCGGGACTTCACCGCCGCGTTCGAGCGGGTCGACGCGCTGATCTCGCCGACCACCCCGTTCGTGGCGTTCCCGATCGGCGCGCGTACCTCGGACCCCTACCAGATGTACCTGGCCGACCTGTTCACCATCCCGACGAACCTGTACGGCGGGCCGGGCATCTCGGTGCCGTGCGGGCTCTCCGACGGGCTGCCGGTCGGCCTCCAGATCATGGCCCCGACGATGGCCGACGACCGGATGTACCGGGTCGCCGCCGCGCTGGAGAGCACCGTCGGCACCTTCACCCCACCGGCACTGTGAGGCAGGAACCCATGACGACGACACTGCCCGCGTACGACGAGGTCGTCGCGCGCTACGAACCGGTGATCGGCCTGGAGACCCACGTCGAGCTGGGCACGAACACCAAGATGTTCTGCGGCTGCCCGACCGACTTCGGTGGCGAGCCGAACACCCGGGTCTGCCCGGTCTGCCTGGGTCTGCCCGGTTCGCTGCCGGTCGCCAACAAGGCCGCCATCGAGGCGACCATCCGGATCGGCCTGGCGCTGAACTGCTCGATCGCGCAGTGGTGCCGGTTCGCGCGGAAGAACTACTTCTACCCGGACATGCCGAAGGACTTCCAGATCAGCCAGTACGACGAGCCGCTGTGCTTCGACGGCTACCTGGACGTCGAGGTGAACGGCGAGCTGGTGCGGATTGGCATCGAGCGGGTGCACCTGGAGGAGGACACCGGCAAGACGCTGCACGTCGGCGGCGCCACCGGGCGCATCCAGGGCGCCACCGAGTCGCTTGTCGACTACAACCGTGCCGGCATCCCGCTGGTGGAGATCGTCACCAGGCCGGTGCCGGGCATCGGCGCGCTGGCCCCCGAGGTGGCCCGCGCGTACGTCACGGAGCTGCGCGACGTGCTCCGTTCGCTGGGCGTCTCCGACGTGCGGATGGAGGAGGGGTCGCTGCGTTGTGACGTGAACACCTCCCTCAACCTGCCGGGCGAGGAGTGGGGCACCCGCACGGAGACCAAGAACGTCAACTCGCTGCGGTCGGTCGAGCGGGCCGTCCGGTCCGAGATCATCCGGCAGGCGTCCGTGCTCGACGCGGGTGGCCGGATCATCCAGGAGACCCGGCACTTCCACGAGGACACCGGGGACACCACGCCGGGGCGGTCCAAGGAGACGGCGACCGACTACCGGTACTTCCCCGAGCCCGACCTGGTGCCGTTGGCGCCGGACACCGCCTGGGTGGCCGAGCTGAAGGCGGCGCTGCCGGAGCTGCCGCGACTGCACCGCCGCCGGCTGCAGGAGCAGTGGGGCCTGTCCGACGCGGACATGCAGTCCGTGCTCAACGCGGGTGCGGTCGAGCTGATCGAGGCGACGATCGCCGCCGGCGCCACCCCCGCCGCCGCCCGCAAGTGGTGGCTGGGTGAGCTGTCCCGCCGGGCCAACGAGACGGGCGTGGAGCTGGCCGACGTCGGGGCCACCCCGTCGCAGGTCGCCGAGCTGCAGGGCCTGGTCGACGCCGGCAAGCTCAACGACAAGCTGGCCCGCACCGTCCTGGAGGGCGTGGTGGCCGGCGAGGGGTCGCCGGCGCAGATCATGACCAACCGGGGCCTGGAGGTCGTCTCCGACACGGGTGCGCTCACCGCCGCCGTCGACGAGGCGATCGCCGCCAACCCGGACATCGCCGACAAGATCCGCAGCGGCAAGGTCGCGGCGGCCGGCGCGCTGGTCGGTGCGGTCATGAAGACCACCCGCGGCCAGGCCGACGCCAAGACGGTCCGCGAGCTGATCCTGGCGCGTCTCGGCGCCTGACCGGCAGGGACGGGGACCTTCCTGACGCCCTCCGCACGGGGAGGTCCCCTCCGCACCATCGAGCCGCCGCGTGCGCCCGTCGCGCGCGGCGGCTGCGCACCCGCCGGGTCCACCCCTCGCGACCCGCCCGCCCCCGACCGGCCGCCAACGGTGACGTGCCGGACCCCTGGAGTCGACCGTGAACCGTACCGACCTCGACGTGCTCGAAGAGATCCAGCAGCGGGTGCTCTGGCTCGCGACCCGGATCGTGGACTCGGCCAACCACGAGCGGGACACCGGCGACGGGGTGAAGGTGGGTGGGCACCAGGCGTCCAGCGCCTCGCTGGTCACCGCCATGACGGCGCTGTGGTTCGCGCACCTCGACGCGGAGGACCGGGTGGCCGTCAAGCCGCACGCGTCGCCGGTCTTCCACGCCATCCAGTACCTGCTGGGCAACCTCGACCGCTCCTACCTGACGAGGCTGCGGGCCCGGGGCGGGCTGCAGTCGTACCCGTCGCGTACCAAGGACCCGGACGAGGTGGACTTCTCCACCGGTTCGGTCGGGCTCGGCGCGGCGGCGCCGCTCTTCGCCGCCGCGACCCGCCGCTACGTCGACGCGCACTTCGGCGCCCGTCCCCACTCCCGGTTCGTCGCGTTGATCGGTGACGCCGAGTTGGACGAGGGGAACATCTGGGAGGCCGTCGCCGACCCGGCCACCACCGGCCTGGGCAACGTGATGTGGCTGGTGGACTTCAACCGGCAGTCGCTGGACCGGGTGGTGCCCGGGGTGCGGATCAACCAGTGGCGGGGCCAGTTCGAGGCCGCCGGCTGGCACGTGGTCGAGGTCAAGTACGGCCGCAAGCTCGCCGAGGCGTACGCGCGGCCGGGCGGCGAGGCGCTGCGCGACTGGATCGACGCGATGCCCAACGAGCAGTACCAGTCGCTGTTCGGACTCACCGGTGCGGCGCTGCGCGGGCAGTTCCTCGACGGCGCTCCGGCGGGCATCGAGGCGCTCATCGCCGACGTCGACGACGACGAGCTGGGGCCGCTCGTGACCGACCTGGGCGGGCACGACATGGCGGCGATGCTCGACGCGTACGCCCAGTGCGACGCCGTCACCGACCGGCCGAGCGTGATCTTCGCGTACACGGTGAAGGGGTGGGGGCTGCCGATCGCCGGCAACCCGCGTAACCATTCCGCGCTGCTCAGCTCCGAGCAGGTCGACGCGCTGCGCGCCGCGCAGGGCCTGACGCGGGAGACCGAGTGGGACCGCCTGGACCCGGCGTCCCCGGCCGGCATCCGGGCCGGCGAGCGCCGGGAGTCGCTGTCCCGTGCGCCCCGTGAGCGCGCGCTGGGTGTCACAGTTCCGGAGGGCACGCGGGTACGCGCCAACAAGCCGATCTCGACGCAGGAGGTCTTCGGCCGGGTGCTGGTCGAACTGGCCCGCAACCCCGAGGTGGGCCGCTACCTGGTGACCACCGCACCGGACGTGGCGACCTCCACCAACCTGGCCGGTTTCCTCAACAAGACAGGTGTCTTCGCGCCGACCGAGCAGCGTGCCTGGACCGAGGACCGGATGCTGCGGTGGACGGAGAGCCCCGCCGGCCAGCACATCGAGCTGGGCATCTCGGAAATGAACCTGTTCCTGCTGCTCGGCCAGCTCGGCCTGTCGTGGGACCTGTCGGCGCAGCCGCTGCTGCCGGTCGGCACGGTCTACGACCCGTTCGTGCTGCGCGGCCTGGACGCCTTCCTGTACGGCACCTACTCCGGCTCCCGGTTCGTGGTCGCCGGCACCCCGTCGGGCATCACCCTCGCCCCGGAGGGCGGCGCCCACCAGTCGACGATCACCGCCTCGGTGGGGCTGGAGCTGCCCGGGGTGACGTTCCTCGAACCCGCGTACGCGACCACCCTGGACTGGCTGCTCTGCGACGCGCTGGGTCAGATCGCGGGTGGGGCCGCCCCGTCGGCGACGGCCGCCCCCGCCGAGGACGGGGCGTACTACTTCCGGCTCAGCACCCGCCCGATCGACCAGGCGCCCTTCGAGGCGGCCCGGGCCCGGCTCGGCGACGCGGTGCTGCGCCGGCAGGCGGTCGCGGGGGCGTACCGACTGGTGGACGCCCACGAGGCGTACCCGCACCTGGTCGACGCCCCGGTGGTGCAGCTCGCCGTCTCCGGCGCGGTGCTGCCCGAGGTGCTCGCGGCGGCGGCGGAGCTGGCCGAGGAGGGCATCGCCGCGCACGTCGTCGACGTCACCTCGCTGGACCGGATCTACCGGGCCTGGCAGCGCACCCTGCGCCAGGGCGTACGCACGGCCACGGTGCCCAGCGTCCCGGGCGCGCTACGTTCGGCATTCGCCGACCGGGTGCCGGTGGTGACCGTGCACGACGCGGCCTCGCACGCCATGGCGTGGCTCGGTTCGGCGCTCGTCGCCCCGGCGGTCCCGCTGGGCGTGGACGAGTTCGGCCAGTCCGGCACCGTCCGCGACCTCTACGAACTGCACGACCTGCTCCCCGGCAGCATCGTCAACGCCGCCCTGGCGGCCCTGTCCCTGCGCTGACCGGCAGGACCCCACGCCCTGCCGCGCCGCCCAGCGTGGTGCGGCGTCGGGCCGCTCCGCGCGGTCGTGCGTCGGGTCGTGCGGCGTCGGGCCGCTCCGCGCGGTCGTGCGTCGGGTCGTGCGGCGCCGGCGCGACGCCGGGCCGGCCGACCAGCCGTCAGCGGAGGCGCCGCGCAACCGTCCGCCGACCCGCTGGCCGTCACGCTTTGTAATCTAGGTGTTGGTCGCATGCTGTGACAGAAAGTGACGTCCCTGCGTGGATCGCGGGGCGACCCCAGGCGGCCTTTGCTCTGCATCCACGGACGCACCAGTGCGCTGAGCAGGAATTTTGCCGCGCGAGCCCATCGGCCGGCGTCGGGGCATCGCTACGTTTAGTAGCTGGTGCGCCCGTGGATGCAGAGCAAAGCGTGTTGAGCAGGTGGCGGCAGAGGGCGCCGGACGATACAGGGAGTGACCATTCCCGGCTGGGGGTGCGGAGGCGGTGGCGCCGGCACCAACGCCGACGAGGGCGCGGCGATCAGGCGTCAGGACCGATCGGGCCCGGCGACCGGGTGCCAGGTTCGGCAGGCCGGCGGCCGGCCGGGCCACGGGTCGGCGGGCGGGCCGGCGGTCAGCGGGCCGGCGATCAGCGGGCCGGCGGTCAGCGGGTCGGCGGGCGGGTGAAGGGTCAGCGGGTCGGGGTGGGGGTGACCGGGGCGGGCACGCCGGCCTGCGGGTCCTCCACGACGTGGCGCTCCAGGTTTACCTGGGACTGGCCGGTGCCGCCGACGGTGATGTCGTCGTACGCCTGCAGCAGCTTGTCCGTGTCGAAGTAGAGCACGCTCATCGAGAGCGAGGTGGGCTTCTCACCCTCCAGGCCGCGTAGGCCGGCGCCGCCCGTGGACCCCTGCACCATGAGCTGGGTTGGCCGCTGACCGGGCACCTCCGGCAGCTTCGAGACCTGGCGGTCGTGGGTGTGCCCGGCCAGCACCAGCGGGCAGGTGCCCGACAGCGGGCCGGCGGAGGCCGGGTCGTGCACCAGGGCGAGGTCCACGGGGCGCGGCGAGCTGCGGACCGTGGCCGCGAGCTGGTCGCCGACGCCGATGAGCTCATCCGCGGTCTGCCGGGTGAGGCCGCTGCCGGCCGGCGAGGTGTTCTTGTCGGGCGTGAAGCGCGGGTCGCCGATGCCGGCGATGGTCAGCCCCGCGACCGTGGTGGTGGTGTTGCTCAGCACGATGGCGTTCGGCTGGCGGGCGACGGCCGCTGCGGTCCGCCCCGAGTCGTGGTTGCCCCGGATGTAGACGTACGGCTTCTTGAGCAGGCCGATCGACGCCACGTAGGAGGCCTCCGGTTCGGAGCCCCAGTCGGTGATGTCCCCGGTGTCGATCACCACGTCGATGTTGAACTGCTCGACGACGGTGCGGATGAGCTGCCAGCCGGTCGGGTTGAGGTGCATGTCGGAGACGTGCAGCACCCGCGTCGTGCCGGGCGCGGGCTCGTAGACCGGCAGCGACGACACCGTGGTGTAGAGCTGGCTGACGTTACCGACGAGGCGCTGGAGCTGCTCGGCGTACCGCGTGTAGTCGTTCGCGATCCGCCGGGCGTCACCGACGATCGCCGGGGCGTTGACCAGCAGCCCCTCGTAACGTGGTTCCTCGATCGCCTCCGGCCGGATCGTCGCGGCGGCGGTACCGAGGCTGCCGGCGGTGATCACCAACGCCAGCCCGCCGGCCCAGGCCGCGCGGCGGGTGTCGCGGAAGACCAGCAGGGCCAGCACCAGCGTGACCAGCACCGCCGAGGCGAGCGTCCGCAGGCCGAGCCGCAGCACGCCCTCGCGGACGTCGTCGACGGCCGACTGGCTCGCCCGGTTGATGCTGGCCGGATCGTCGAGCAGCGCCTCGGTGCGGCTCTGGTCCAGCGCGCCCAGCTCCACCGTCAGGTGGGTCGGCCCGTCGTGGCTGTCGAGCAGCAGCGCACCCAGCGGCGGGATGTCGACCGTGGTGCCGCCGCCCGCCGCCGGCATGACCGTGAGGTCCGCCTGGAAGGGGCCGATGTCGGTGCTCACCCGGCCGCCGGCGAACACACCGATCATGACGCCGGCCAGGGCGACGACGAGGACGGCCAGGGTCACCCCCGTCGCGCGCAGCGCACGCCGGCGGTTCCATCCGGCGGCACGCCGCCCGGGCGCCGGGCGCGGGGCGGGATCCCTCGCCGGGGCGGGATCCGTCGCCGGGGCGTCCTCGTCCCGGTTCGCGTGCTGCTCGTTCTCCTGGCCATCCATGATGAGATTCTGACCTGCCCACTGACGGATCTTGGGAAACCCGGGCGAGCCGGTACGTCAGCTCCGGCCGGCCCCGCCGCCGGCGAAGACCAGCCGCAGCAGACGGTCGTCCTCGGGCGCCGGGTCACCCCGACCGTCATGGTTGGAGGTGCTCACCCAGATCGAGCCGTCGGGCGCGGCGGCCACGGCCCGCAGCCGCCCGAACTGCCCGGCCAGCAGCTCGCGCGGCTGCCCGAGCGTCGTGCCGGTGTCGGTCAGCTCCACCAGCCAGAGCCGCTCCCCGCGCAGGCACGCGGTGACGAGCAGCCGCTCGGTGGCCGTGAGGCCGGAACAAGAGGCGTCCGAGGTCGGCCACTGGGCGATCGGGTTGACGAAGCGCTTGTCGTCGTCGCGCCCCTCGACCGTCGGCCACCCGTAGTTGCGTCCCTTGGTGATCTGGTTGATCTCGTCCCAGGTGTTCTGGCCGAACTCCACCGCGTACATCCGCTTGCCGGCGTCCCAGGCGATGCCCTGAACGTTGCGGTGTCCCACGGACCACACGGGGGAGTTCGGCAACGGGTTGCCGGGCGCCGGCCTGCCGTCCCTGGTGATCCGCAGGATCTTGCCGCCCAGGCGCTTGGCGTCCTGCGCCTGCGGCCGGTCGCCGGCGTCGCCGGTGCTCGCGTAGAGCAGGCCGTCGGGGCCGAAGGCGAGACCGCCGCCGTTGTGGATGCCGGCCTTGGGAATGCCGGTCAGGATCGGGGTGGGCGTGCCGCCCAGCTCCAGCCGGACGATCCGGTTGTCCCGCTCGGTGGTGTAGTAGACGAAGACCGTCTTGTCCCGTTGGTAGTCGGGCGAGACGGCGATGCCCATCAGCCCGCCCTCGCCGGAGGCCGCCACGTCCCCGATGGTCTGCACCGGGGTGATCTTCAGCCCGTCGGGCCCCGACTCGGGGCCGACCCGCAGGATGCGCCCGCTGTCGCGCTCGGTGACCAGCGCCGCGCCGTCGGGCAGGAAGGCGATCGCCCACGGCACCCGCAGGCCCTTCGCCAGCACCGTGGTCACGACCTCCTGGCCGGCGCCGCCGGGGCTCGCCGTCGCCGACGGGGTCGGAAAGGTGGGTGGCTCGCCGGCCGGGTCGGGCTCCGGCTCACCGAGGCTGCAACCGGCGGTCGCCAGCAGCAGCGCCGCGCACGAGGCCGCCAGGGCCGTCCGCAGACGGCGGGCGCGAGAGTACGGGGGACGGGCGCTCACCGACCCAGGGTAGCCCCCGGGGCGGCGGGACGGAGCCGACGACCGCCCGAGCCGTGCCCGGGCTCAGGTCGCCCGCACGGCGAGCAGCGCGACGTCGTCCTCCCGATGGTGCGCGGTGGTGAGCAGCAGGTCGCAGAACTCGTCCAGCGGCAGCCGGTGGGTGCCGTCGAGCCGGGCGACCAGCTCGGCCATCCCCTCGTCGATGGACCGGTCCCGCCGTTCGATGAGGCCGTCGGTGTAGAGCAGCAGGGTGTCGCCGGTGGCCAGGTGGGTGTGCCGGCTGCTGCGGCGCACCGCCCGGTTGAGCCCGAGCAGCGGCTCCGGCATGCCGGCGAGCACCTGCACCGCCCCGCCGGCACGGACCACGAGCGGCGGGGGGTGCCCCGCGTTGCACCAGCTCACCCGCTGCCCGCCGGCGTCGTCGGCGCTCAGCCGCACCAGGGTCGCCGTGGCCGCGGCCGGGATGCGCAGCCCGCGGATCGTCTCGTCGAGGCGGATCATCAACTCGTCGACCGCGTCGGGCCGCCCGTACGCGTTTCCCCGGACGAGGTTGCGCAACTGCCCCATGGTGGCGGCGGCCTCGATGTCGTGCCCGGCAACGTCGCCGATGGCGGCGATCAGGTCGCCGCCGGGCTGGTGGAAGGCGTCGTACCAGTCGCCGCCGACCTCGACCCGGTCCGCCGCCGGCTGGTAGCGGGCCGCCAACTCCAGGTCGTCGGTCACCGGCAGGTCCGGCAGCATGCTGTCCTGCAGCACGTGCGCCACGTGCCGCTGTTCGCCGTACATCCGGCTGTTGCCGATCGCCTGCCCGGCCCGGCGGCCGACGTCCACGGCGACGAGCAGGTCGCTGTCGTCGAACCGGTGCCGCCGGGGGCCGTTGACCAGGGTGATGCAGCCGAGCACCCGCCCGCCGTCGGTGATCGGCACGCTGAGGTGCGACGAGAAGCCCAGGCGGGCGGCGATCTCCGGCAGATCCGTACCGATCGTGCCCCGCCGCACGTCGGCGAGGGTGGCGTCGCTGCGCAGCACGGGCCGCCCGGTGCGCAGCACCGTCCGGGTGATCGAGTCGGCGTTCAGCCCCGTGCGCATCAGCTCGGCGAAGCGGGCGACATCCGGGGCCCGGGTCGGGTCGCGGTGCGCGGCGGTCACGTCGCGGGGCGCCCCGTCGGGCCCGACCAGGGTGATCAGGGACCAGTCGGCCAGCAGCGGCACCATCGTGTCGCCCAGATGGCGCAGCGCCGTGGTCACGTCGAGCGTCCCGGCCAGGATCCCCGCCAACCCGGCGAGCAGTTCCAGCCGGCCGTTGGCCTCCTCGGCTCGCCGCCGCGCCTGCTCGGCGCCTTGCAGGGCGATGCGCAACCGCAGCTCGGAGGAGCAGGCGGCGGCCAGGTCGGCGAGGGTCCGCAGCTGCTCCGCACTCCAGTCGCGGGGCTTGTTGTCGATGGCGCAGAGCGACCCGAGGACGCGGCCCTCCAGGTCGGTCAGCGGCATCCCGGCGTACGCGACCACGCCCAGGTCGGGCACGGCGAGGTTGCGCTGGACGGCAGGGCGCAGCCGCGCGTCCGTCAACACCATCGGGGTGCCGAGATCGACGACGTGCTGGCAGAACGAATGGCTCAGCGGGGTCTGCCGCCGGGCGGCCCACGGCTGCGCCAGGCCCACCTCGCCGGGGAAGAACTGGCGTTCGGCGTCGACCAGCGAGACCAGGGCGACCGGCACGTCGAGCAGGTCGGCTACCAGCCGGGCGAACCGGTCGAACGCCTCGTCGGGGACGGCCGTCAGCTGGGTTTCGGCGAGGGAGCGCAGCCGATCGGGGTCGTGCAGGGCGTGGTTCGGGCCGGCCCGCTCCGGGGCGTGCTCGCGGGAGCCGTCGGTCATTGACCACCTGTCTGTGCCGGAAGGAGGCCGACCGGCACTCCGGTTCTCTCTTATACCCTGTCCCGGCCCGCTTCGGCTCGGTCGCCGGGGCGTCGCCCTGATCACGGCACCCCCGTCGGTGGGCGTCCACCCGTTCGGGTGCCGGCCGCCGCCCCGCCCGGGTGGCGGCCCGGCGCAGGGCCTATCGTCGGCGGGCGTGAAGGTATGGATCCCGCACCCGGCCGGTCGTGCGCTCCTCGGGGAGCTGCCCCCGGGCGTCACCGTCGAGGTGGTCGAGGACGTCACCCGGCTCCCCGGCGACACGGCCGACGTCCGGTTCTGGGTGCCCCCCTTCCTGGCGGGCGGCGACGCCACCGCGCTGCTGCGTGAGCTGCCCGACCTGGCGGTGGTGCAGCTGCTCTCCGCCGGGGCGGACGCGTGGGCCGGCCGGGTCCCGGCGGGGGTGACGCTCTGCGACGCCAGGGGCGTGCACGACCGGGCCACCGCCGAGTGGGTGGTCACGGCGGTCCTGTCCCAGTTGCGGGCCTTCCCCGCCCTCGCCCGCGCGCAGGCCCGGCGCGACTGGGCGTACGCCGAGGTGGCCCCCACCGACGAGCTGACCGGCAAGCGGGTGCTGATCGTCGGGGCGGGCGCCATCGGCACGGCGGTACGCGACCGGCTCGCGCCGTTCGAGGTGAGCTTCACCCTGGTGGCCCGCACCGCCCGCCCGGAGCAGGGCGTGCACGGCGTCGAGGAGCTGCCGGGGCTGCTGCCCGAGGCCGACGTGGTGGTGCTGCTGGTGCCGCTGACCGAGCGCACCCGGGGACTGGTCGACGCGACGTTCCTCGCCGCGATGCGCGACGGCGCGTTGCTTGTCAACGCCGCCCGGGGGCCGGTGGCCCGGACGGAGGCGCTGGTCGCGGAGCTGCGTACCGGGCGCATCTCGGCCGCGTTGGACGTCACCGATCCGGAGCCGTTGCCGGCCGACCATGAGCTGTGGGCGATGCCGAACGTCCTGCTGACGCCGCACGTCGCCGGGTCGGTGCGTGGTCTGCTGCCGCGCGCGTACCGGCTGGTGGCCGAGCAGGTCCGGCGGTTCGCTGCCGGCCAGCCGGTGATCAACCGGGTGGTGGACGGCTACTGAGCGGTGCCGTCCCCGGTGCCGCTCAGTCGGCCGCGCCGGGCGGCGTCTGCCCGGTGACCGAGACCAGCCGGGGCAGGTCGGTGCCGCGTACGGCGGGCAGCGCGACCTGCTCGCCGTCGTCGAGGCGGGCGACCGCCCGCCCGCGCGGGTCGGGGGCCAGCTCGACGACCCGGTCCCAGCCGATGCGGCGCTGTCCGAGCAGCGCCCGCACGCGCAGCTCGTGGGCGTCCACGTCGGTGCCGGCCCGCCACGCCCAGAGCATGACGGCGAGGGGGACGAGCAGCACCGGCAGCAGGTACCACCGGGCGCCGGCCACTGGCAGGGCGCCGAAGAAAGCGACGATCGCGGCGGCCAGGATCGCCTGGTGGTGCCGGAAATGGACGGTGTCGGGGCTGCTCACCCCCCGATGATCCCACCCTGGCCGGTCCCCGTACGCGTCGGGCGGCCGGGGTCGTGGTCGGCGCTGATGGTGACCGGGGTCACTGTCGGCTCGCCGTCACCGTCGTCGGGCCCGCTCGTTGGCGGGGGATGGGGGGCGGACTCACCCCGGTCCGGCGCCCCGCACCGTCGCACCGCCCGTGCCCCCTCACGAAGGCGACCGCCCGTGCCCCTCGCCTATCCGCAACGCGCGTCCCGGCCGCGTTCCGCCGTGTCGGACACCCTCGTGCTCATCGTCGTCGCGCTGCTCCTGCTCACCGGCGCGGCGGGCCGCGTGCCGACCCTGGCCGTGGTGGCGCTGGCCGGCGCCGCCGCCTGCGCCCTGGCGGGCACCCGGCTCTCCCGGCTCACCGCCGCCCCGCCGCCGGCCGGCGCCGGCGAGTGGGACCCGACCCGGTCCCCGCAGGCCCGGCGGGCTGCGGTGTCGCCGCGCCGGGCCGCGCTGCTCGACGCCGCGGTGGCGACGGCGGGGCTGACGGCCGCCGTGCTTCCGCTGGCCGGTCCGGGCCAGCGTTTCGCAGTCGTCGCGGCGGGGTCGGCCGTCGTCGCCGCGCTCTTCGTCGCGGGTCTGCCCCCGCTGGCGCCGAGGTCCCGTCCGGCCGTCCGGGTGCGGCTGCGCGGGGCCCTCGACGCGATGGCCGCCGGCCTGGTGCTGGTCCTCGCCGGCTGGCTGCTGCTGCCGCGCGACCGCCTCGACCCGCCGGTGCGGCTGGCGGTGGCCGTGGCCCTGGGCGGGCTCGCCTTGGCCGTGCTCACCGTGCTGACGGGGCCGCACCGGCGTGGCGGGGCGGCCCGCTGCCGGGTCGGGGCGACGCTCACCCTGTCGGGGCTGGTGCTGCTGGCCGTGCTGCCGGCCGGCGCGGCGCCGGACCGGGCGACGCTGCTGGCCGTACCGCCGCTGGTGGGCGGGGTGCTGTTGACGGCGGCGGGGGCGCGGCGGGCGGCCCGGTCGGAGCCGCCCGTCCTGCCGGTCCTGGCGTGGCCCCGGGCGGTGGTCCCGGCCGTCGCGGCCGTGGCGGCCGGCGGCTGGCTCCTGCGCGGGGGCGAGCAGCCGGACGTCGTGGCGGTCCTGCTGGGGCTGGCGCTGGCCCCGCCGCTGGTGCTGCGCGAACTGCTGCCCCCGGCGGCCCCGGCCCGCCCGGACGCCCCGCCGGCGCACCCCGACGCCCCGGCGCATCCCGACGCGCCGACACACCCCGACGCGTCGACGTCGCGCCCCGACGCCCCGGCGGCCCGGCACCGCTCGGCGGCCCCGGACCGGTGCGGGCCGCCGGTGGACCGGCCGGCGCTGCTGCGGGTCCTCGCGGCCCGCCGGGACGCCCCGGCCCCCGCCGGCGCGCTGCTCGTCGTCGACCTGCACGACCCCGGCGGCGCCGCCGACGGGCACCGGCTCCCCGAGGACGTGCTGGCCGAGGCGGTCCGCCGGGCCCGCGCCGTCGTCGGCCCCCGGGACCTGCTCGCCGACGCCACCGTCGCCGGTTTCGGCGTGGTCACCGAGGTCGGTCCGGTGCTGGCGTACGCGCTGGGCGGCCGGCTGCTCGCGACGCTCACCGAGCCGTACCGGGTGCCGGGCGGGGTGCTGCGGCTGCGGGTCGGCGTCGGCCTGGCCGAGATCGGCGGCGGCCCCGAGGACGTGCTACGCCAGGCGGACCTGGCCCGGCGCCGCGCCGTGCAGCTCGGCCGGGACCGGGTCGAGTGGTACGACGCCTACCTGGAGGAGCAGCTCGTCCGCCGGCTCGACCTGGAACGGGAGCTGCCCGGGGCGGTCGCCCGGGGGGAACTGGACCTGGTCTACCAGCCGGTGCTCGACCTGGCCGACGGGCAGCCGGTCGGCACGGAGGCGCTGCTGCGATGGCGCAGCCCGACGCTCGGCACGGTGCTTCCCAGCGAGTTCCTGCCGGTGGCCGAGGACCTCGACCTCGTGGGGGAGTTCGGCTGCTGGGTGCTGGACCGGGCCTGCCGGCAGCTCGCCGCCTGGTCGGCGGGGAGCCGGCAGCTCTGGATGGCGGTGAACGTGACCGTACGGGAGCTGGCCGCGCCGGACTTCGTGACCCGGACGGCGGCGGTGCTGGGCGCGTACGGGCTGTCGCCGGATCGCCTGGTGGTCGAGGTGGCGGAACCCCGGGTGAGCGGCGAACTGCCGATGGTGGTGGCCCGGCTGGCGGGGCTGCGCTCGCTGGGCGTGCGCACGGCGCTGGACGACTTCCGGGCCGAGCACGCCTCGCTGGCCCAGCTCCGCCGGCTGCCGATCGACCTGCTCAAGGTCAGCCCGCAGCTTCTGGACCCGGCCCCTGCGCAGCGCCCGCTGATCGACGTGGTGGTGAATGTGGGGGACCGGCTGGGGCTGGACATCGTGGCCGAGGAACTGGAGTCGGTCGGCCTGGTGGAGGGCGCACGCCGGGCCGGCTGCCGGTACGGGCAGGGCTTCGCGCTGGCCCGGCCGGCCACCGCCGAGCGGGTCGAGGCGTACTTCGAGGAGTTCCCGTCGACCTCGCGTTGACCGGGGGCGGGCGTCGCCCCGCCCGGTTGACCCTGACACCGCGTCAGGGCCGAACGTCGCCGACCCCGCGGCGGCCCGGCCTGACGCGCCGGCCGGGCCGTCCCGGGGCCGCACGGGCGCGTACGGGGGCAGCGGTTCAGCCGGCGCGCGGCGGGGCCGTGCTGCCCCGGGGAGTCAGGTGGGCCGTCTCGTCCTGGATCCGGCCGGCCGGCGCGCCGCCGATCACGGCGAGCAGTTGCCGGGCGGCGTGCGCCCCGTACGCCGGGATGTCCCGGCCGAGCGCGGTCAGCGGCGGGTGCACCAGTTGGCAGAGCGGCGAGTCGTCCCAGGCCACGATGGACAGGTCGGTCGGCACGGCGAGGCCCATCTCCTGCGCCACCGACAGCCCCGCTATCGCCATCACGTCGTTGTCGTAGATCACCGCCGTGGGGCGCGCGTCGCCCGCCGCGCTGAGCAGCCGGCGGGTGGCGCGTGCCCCCTCGTCGCCGGTGTAGTCCGAGGCGACGGTGACCGCGTCGGCCAGGCCGAGCCGCCGGCAGGCCCGGGCGAACGCCTCGGTGCGGATCTCGGTGTGCAGCAGGGCGGGCAGCCCGCCGACGCGGGCGATCCGGCGGTGGCCGAGGGCGGCCAGGTACTCGACGGTCTCCACAAGTGCCGCCGCGTCGTCGGACCAGACGCTGGCGAGCCCGCCGGTGCCGGCCGGCCCGCCGATCACGACCGCGGGCAGACCCAGTGCCTCCAGGGCCGGCACCCGCTGGTCGTCGGCGCGCAGGTCGCACACGAGGACCCCGTCGACCCGGCGCTCGCCCCACCACCGCCGGTAGACGGCCACCTCCGCCTCCTGGTCGGCCACCACCTGGAGGGTGAGCGCGTACGAGCGGGCGGAGAGTTCGGCCTCGACGCCGCTGATCAGTTCCATGAAGAACGGCTCGATGCCGAGCGTGCGGGCCGGGCGGCACAGGGCGAGGCCGACCGCGTCGGCGGTGGCCCCGGAGAGGGAGCGGGCGGCGCGGCTGGGGTTGAAGCCGATCTCGGCGGCGATGGCGAGGATCCGCTGCCGGGTGGCGGCGGAGACGCCGGGTTGGCCGTTGAGCGCGTACGACACCGCCCCCTTGGAGACGCCGGCGCGGCGGGCGACATCGGCGATCGTGGGCCGCTTCACCGGCGTTTCCTCCACTCTCCCCGCCGGGGCGGGGTCGCCGGGGTCGGGCGACCGGCGGCGCACCACGCTACTGCACGGCGGGCCGCGGCCCGGCCCGACCGCCAGGTCGCTGACCGGGACGTGAGCTTTTCCGGTTAAGGATCTCAGGCGCGACCCGGATACCCTTCGACCGTGCCGTCGGAGCGGACCTGCGAAACCGTTCCACCACTCGTGATTGCGCTCCCACGGCGCCGGTCGTCGCCGCCGGATCGCCGGCGCGGACCGCCCGTCGACACTGCCGAAGCCGACCGTACGGTGGCGTCACTTATCCGGTTCAGTCGGCCGGCGGCCCGGGCCGGTGCTGGGGCGGAGACCTTGGCGGGCGCCCCGTAGGGGCCATCCCGTGCCAAGATCTCCGTCGTCGTGCCGACGGCGCGACCTCATTCGACCGTCGATGTCCGGTACGGCCGCGGTCACCCGGCTGGATCTCCGCCGCGCGCCCCCGACGGTGGGTGACCCGATCCGTGGGCGATGATCTACCCGATCCGGCAGCCGTTCCGACGTGCGGACGACGTCACCCGCAGCCGCACCACCCCGGGGGGGCACCATGATCGCTGAGCACATCCGTGACGCGTCGGCCACTGCTGTGGTCTTCGGCTTCTTCGCCTCCAGCTGGTTCGGCTGGGCTCAGGACGCGCCGCCCCGCAGGTGGCGGCCGGTCCTCGGCATCGGATCGGTGCTCTCGCTGCTCACCGCGGTCGCCGGGGGCATCCTCACCTGGCGGCGCTGGGCCGAGCCGACGGCGTTCGACGCCGACACCAGCCGCGCCTTCGGCATCGTCGTGGGCATCGAGTTCGGCGTCGCGGCGCTCGGCGCGGGGCTGCTCGCCCTGCGGCATCGGCGGGACCTGATCCCGGTCTGGGTCGCCCTCGTGGTGGGTGTGCACCTGTTTCCGGTCGCGGTGCTACTGGAGTACCCGCTGATCCACGTGGTCGCCGCCCTGGTGACGGTGGTGGCGTTGGCGGCCGTCCCGGTGGCGCGGGCCCGCGCCGTCGCGGTGAGCGCGGTGGTCGGCCTCGGTGCCGGTGTGGTGCTGCTCGTCGCCGCGGTGTCGTCGCTTGTCATCGCCCTGCTTGCTCACTAGACGCCACTCGCAAGCGGCCTCCCGGTTCTGCCGCGCGTGATGACCTTGTGGGTGCCCCTCCGCGATTTGAATCCGAGCACCTGTGCGGCCTGATGCGGGTTGAGCACGCGCCGGATGCCCGGCTTGACGGTGAGGCCGGGTAGCAGGGGCCTCACCGTGTCGCTAAAGTGACCTTCGGTTAAGCGGACCGACGGGCTTCCCCAGGGATATGCCCCCACCGCACGAGATTCTCGTGTCTTGGGGCCTGCCGGTGCCGGCGTACCAAACCACGCCCGGCCGGATCTTGGAGTTGGCCGGGGCGGGGCGACTGGTCGATGAAGTTTCCGCACATCTGGTCGCCGCCGGCTACTCGGTGCAGGATCCCGAGCGGGAGTCGTGGCGCAGGAGCCTGCCTGCCCTCGCCCGCCATCTCTGCGACCTGGGGTTCGGCGATCTCGACGCGCTGGTGGAGTACCAGCTTCCCCGCAGCAGTCACCGGATCGATGTCATCCTGGCGGGTGCCGAACCGGTCACCCTGCGCCCGACGTATCTGGTGCTTGAGCTGAAGCAGTGGAGTGCCGCGGAGCGGTACGACGACGCGGGCTACCTGCTGCGAGCGCCGTGGACGTCGAAGCCACTCCTACACCCGTCGGTGCAGGTCGATGCCTACTGCTCCTACCTCGTGGACCACCTCGAGCGGCTGCGGGAGTGGCCAGAGTCGGTACACGGCATGGCGTACCTGCACGACGCCACTGTCGACAGTCTCCCCGACCGGCCGTTGCCCCGGACCTATCGCAACATGCTCTACACGCCGGATCGTGCCGGACGTATTCCCGATTACCTGGCCGCGAGGTTCGTCAGGACCCGGGACGGGCGTGCCGCACAACGGCTGTTGACCAGCCCGGTGCGGCAGAGTACGCGTCTGCTGGCCACGGGGGCGGACGAGGTGGGCAACCGGGGGCACTTCGTGCTGCTGAACGAACAGCGTGAGGCGTATGAGCTGGTAATGCGGGCGATCCGGTGGGCCGACGCGGGTCGGCGTAAGCGGGTCGTGGTGGTGTCCGGCGGACCTGGCACCGGCAAGAGCGCCATTGCGCTCGAGCTCTTCGCCGATCTGCTGCGGGAGGGCCGACAGGTCAGCCACGCCACCGGTTCCAAGGCATTCACCCGAACCCTGCAGCTCTACGCCCGCCAACGGCCACTGCACCCGTCGCGACGGAGTGATCGGTTTTTCAAGTACTTCATGAACTTCACCGACACCCGGAAGAACGGCCTCGACGTGCTGCTCTGCGACGAGTCACACCGCATCCGGGAGCACACGACGCTCGGCAGGCGGGTGGCTCCCCGGCCGCAGGTGCAGGAGCTGATCGACGCGGCGAAGGTGCCGGTCTTCCTCCTCGACGACCATCAGATCGTGCGATCGGACGAGGTGGGCAGCGTCGCCGCGATCAGGGAAGCGGCAGAGCGCCTGGATCTGGAGGTGGACCTGGTCACTCTGGGCGCCCAGTTCCGGTGCGGTGGGAGCCCACGCTACGAGCGGTGGGTGCGCTGTCTGCTGGGTCTGGAGGACGCGGTTCCCTATCGGTGGACCGGGGACGAGAATTTCCGGTTGGGCCTGGCCAGTTCTCCCGAGGAGATGGAGTCGATCCTTCGGGTGCGTCACGACCGGGGTGAGACAGCCAGGATCACTGCGGCTTCTGTTGGCCTTGGACGCTGCAGTCTCGGGGTGGGCGGCTGGCACTCGACGTTCGCATCGACGGCTGGGCGCGCCCGTGGAACGCCTTCGAGGAACATCCGCCGAACGGCATTCCGTCGAGTTCCTACTGGGCGACGGATCCTGGCGGCTTCCACCAGATCGGCTGCGTCTACACCGCGCAGGGCTTCGAGTACCACTGGTCGGGAGTGATTCTGGGCCCGGACCTGGTGGTGCGCGGTAATCGGTTCGTCACCCGACCGGGAGACTCCGGGATCCCAAGCTGGTCTCCCGGGACGGCCGAGTGAAGGCGAAGAACGCCGACAGGTTGGTCCGCAACGCGTACAAGGTGCTGCTCACGCGGGGGCTGCACGGCACTCTTCTCTACTCGGTCGATCCGGAGACGCAGGCGTCCCTGTCCCGGCTGATTCCTGCCCCACGTCGTCGTGGGTCGGTGGTGGCGCCGGGTGTGCAGCGGGTGGGCGACGAGCGGGTCAGCCGGGAGCCGGCTGGGCCGACGGCCTCAGGAACGTCCATGGTGGATCGGCCATCCACCGCGGAACCTGTCATCCGGGAGAGACTGTCGGATTCCCGACCGAATCACTGATCGAATCACGTGGACGGCCTGAATCGGCAGGTGAGGTGCCGAATCGGAACGGCCAATGCCGGTTCTCGTCATCCGGGCCGCTTGTCATGACCTCCGGACTATGGGCAGAAATGGGAGCGGACGGTACCGTCCACCGGACTGTAGGGCGGTCGGCTATAACGGGAGTGGCGCTAATGATTGCGCAGGGGTGCACGGTGCGGCATGCGTGAGGGCTCACCCCGCTGGGAGCAGATCAATCCGAGTGCGTACGTGCACGAGCAGGAGGGTCTGCGCGAGCTGGCCGCCTACCTGCCGGACGCGGAGCCCTACCACGCCTGGGCCAACGTGGAGTTCGTCGGCACCGACGGCTCGATCAACGAGGTCGACGCCGTCGTGCTCACCCGCAGCGGCCTCTACGTGCTGGAGCTCAAACACTGGCAGGGTCGGGTCTCCGGCGACGGTCAGCAGTGGCGGCGGCACAAGCCCAACGGTCGCAGCCAGGTCGTCGACAGCCCACTGATCCTGGCCAACCGCAAGGCGAAGCGGCTGCGCAGCGTGATCCAGCAGTACGCCCCGCCCGGTGCGAAGGTCCCGTACGTCCATGCGGCGGTCTTCCTGCACGCGAGCAACTTCCGCTCCGAGCTGGACGAGATCGGCCGCCAGCACGTCTACGGACTCGACGGAAACAACTCGAAGCTGCCCAGCCTGAAGGAGCTGCTGCTCGCCCAGCCGGTCGACGCCCGCCACCACGTCGACGCGGTGCGCGGCCGGCAGATCATCGAGCTGGTGCGCGGCGCGCGGATCCGCCCTTCCGTGGCCGACCGGCGGGTCAACCAGCTCGTGCTGCACCAGCGGCCGTTCGCCGAGGGCATCGGCTGGCAGGACTTTCTCGCCGACCACACCGTCGGGGTCGCGCTGCTGCGCCGGGTCCGGTTCTATCTGACCAGCCGGGCCGCCGAGGAGGACGTACCGAAGATCAAGCTCGCCGCGGAGCGGGAGTTCCGGCTGCTACAGGGCATCCACCACCCGGGCATCGCCCGCGCCCTGGACCTGGTCGAGCACCCCTGGGGCCCGGCCGTCGTCTTCGATCACCGCGAGGAGTGGGTACGCCTCGACCAGTGGTTGGCCGAGCGGGACGGCCGCCTGCAGCTCGCGCAGCGGCTCCAGCTCGTGCAGGATCTCGCCGAGATCGTCGACCACGCCCACTCCCGGCGGCTGTCGCACCGCTCGTTGAACCCCCGGGCCGTCTTTGTCTGCGACCCGGACAGCGCCCGCCCGAGCCTGGTGGTGACCGACTGGCAGACCGGCGGCCGGCTGCCCGGCACCCGGCTGACCACGTTCGGCTCCCCGACCGACCCGGCGAGCCTCGAGCTCTTCTTCGACGACTCGGTGCGCCGCTACCAGGCCCCCGAGGCGGCCACCCTGGAGGACCTGCCGGGCCACCAGCTCGACATCTTCTCCCTGGGCGCGCTGGCGTACCGGATTTTCGCCGGGGCGGAGCCGGCGGCGTCGGCCGAGGAGTTGCTCGCGGCGGTGGCCGACGGCGGCCTGCACCTCGACGCGGTCGCCGACGGCATGCCGTACGCGCTGGTGTCGGCTGTCTACGACGCGACCCGGGGCGACCCGGGGCAGCGGATGAAGCGGGTCGGGGAGCTGCTTACCTGGATCGACCTGGTCTGGGAGGAGCTGACCGCGCCGGAGCCGGAGCCGGTGCTGGACCCGCTGCGGGCCCACCGGGGTGACGTGCTCGACGGCGGCCTCACCGTGCTGGGCAACCTCGGCAGCGGCGCCACCGCGATCGCGCTCTCCGTCGCCCAGGAGACATCCGGGGAGCGGCGCGAGCTGGTGCTCAAGGTGGCCCGGGATGAGCAGTACGCCGACCGCTTCGCCGCCGAGGCCCGTGCCGTCGACAGCCTGCGCGACTCCCGGGTGGCTGCCCTGGTGCAGGGCCCGATCAAGGTCGGTAACCGCACCGCCCTGCTGCTGGAGAACGCCGGCGAACGCACCCTCGCCGAGGAGCTGCGCGGTGGCCGGCTGGCGCTGGAGTTGCTGGAGCGCTACGGCCGGGACCTGCTGGAGATCGTGGCCTTCCTCGACGGGCAGGGGGTGTGGCACCGGGACATCAAGCCGGCCAACCTGGCGTCCCGTCCCCGGCCGAAGGACAAGCAGCCACACCTGTGCATTTTCGACTTCTCCCTGGCCGCCGTGCCGGCGGACCAGCTCAGCGCCGGCACCACCGCCTATCTCGACCCGTTCCTCGGGCAGTCCCGGCGGCTGCGCTACGACGCCGCCGCCGAGCGCTTCGCCGCCGCCGTCACCCTCTACGAGATGGCGACCGGCGCGCTGCCCCGGTGGGGTGACGGCGCGAACCCGGCCACCGTCACCGAGGAGGTCACCCTCGACCCGGCCGTCTTCGACGCGTCGGTCGCCGACCGCCTCGTCGCCTTCTTCGCCAAGGCGCTGGCCCGGGACACCGCCGACCGGTTCGACACTCTCGACGAGATGACCGACGCCTGGCGGGCGGTGTTCCGGGAAATTCCCGAGCCGGCGGCGTCCACGGACGACACCGGCGCGGTCGCCCCGCTGGACCGCGCCTCGCCCCTGGAGGCCGCCGAGCTGCCCGCGCGGGCCCGTTCCGCCCTGGAGCGGCTCGGCATCACCACGGTCGGTGAGCTGCTGGACGCCGAACCGTCCGCGCTGACCCGCGCCCGTGGCGTCACCGACGCCACCCGCAAGGAGATCCTGGCCCGGACCCGGGAGCTGCGCGACCTGATCGAGGCCGAGCCCGAGCCGGAGGCTCCGGTCAGGCCGTACGCCCAGGGTGTCGAGGCGCTCTGCGCCACGCTGCTGCCCGAGGCCACCGGCCGGACCGCGTGGCACCGCTCGACGATGCAGGCGCTGCTCGGCCAGGCTGCCGACGACAGGGGAAGCTACCTGCGCTGGCCGTCCCAGTCGGACGTGGCCCGGGTGACCGGCAAGAACCAGTCGGACGTGTCCCGGCTGTTGAAGCGGCTCATCGCCGGGCAGTGGCAGCCGAACGCCGCCCTCGGGCTGGTCCGCGACGAGATCGTCGCGCTGCTGGACGGGCGCGGCGGGGTGGCCTCCAGCGAGGAGATCGCGGAGGCGTTGATCGCCGCCCGCGGCTCCTACACAGCCGAGCCGAGGCGTACCGCCCAGGCGATCGGCCTGGTCCGCGCCGCCGTGGAGACCGAACTGGCCCGGGGCCGCGACGCCCGGCTTGCCATGCAACGGTTGCGCGGTAGCGACACCGTCCTCATCGGCCGCGAGCCTGCCGACCCGGCCACCGAGCGCACGGCCGTCGACCTGCTCGGATACGTGGCCCGACTCGGCCGCCGGGCCGCCGCCCTGGCCGGCGCGGACCCGCTGCCCACCCGGGCCCGGGCCGTGGAGGAGTTGCGCGCGCTGGAGCCCCCGCCGGCGGGCATGCCGCCGCTGAGCGACGCCCGACTTCTCCAGGTCGCCGCCGCAGGCAGTGGCGGCGAGGCTGCCGTCAACGCGCAGGGTCAGCTCTACCCGGCGGAGCGGATGTCCGCCGAACGCGCGCTGCGCCTCGCCGCGGGCGCGCTGGTCGGTCAGCGCCTCGACCCCGAGACGGTACGCGCCAGGGTGCGCACCCGGTTCCCCCGCGCCGAGGAGCTGCCGCCCCGGCCGAAGCTGGACGGGCTGTTGCGGGAGATCCCGCTGTTCTGGGAGGCAGTCACCGGCCGGTATGTCCCGCCGGACCGCGCCTCGTCGGTCACCGGCACCCGCTCGTTGAGCACGATCGGACCGATCCTGGAGCCCGACGCCCACGAGCGCACCCGCCAACGGCTCACCGACGCCCTCGACCGGCACGGCTTCCTGGTGCTGCTCACCTCGATCCGCCGGCCGGGCCGCGTCCGCCGTGCACTGCTGGACAGGTTCGACCTCGCCGAGGTCGACGTCACCGCGATCATGCTGGAGCGGCTGAGGTCGCTGGGCTTCCCCTGGGAGGCGATCGTCGCGGCCGACACCGGCCGCTCGACGGACGCCGACTTCCGGTCCCTCGTGGAGCTGTTCCAGCACGAGGTCATGCCGGCGATCGAGCGGGCGCTCGCCGAGGCCGACCGGCCGGTGCTGATCACCGAGGCCGCGCCGCTGGCCCGCTACCAGCAGCTCCGACTGGTCCAGGAGCTGGCCGACCCCACCCGCCCCCGCCCCGCCGCCCGCCTGCTGCTGGTGCCCGTCCGCCGCGCCGAGCCGGCGCTGCTCGACGGCCAGCAGCTCCCGCTCACCTCCCCGGCCAGCCAGACGTTGTGGCTGCCCGAGCAGTGGGGCGACACCCCCGCCCTGGAAAGGAACACCACTCGATGATCCCGCTGAAGGCGTTGCAGGCCCAGGTCACCGCGCTCACCGACGACCTGCGCGGGCAGGTCGCCCGGGACTCCGAGCTGGAGTCGTCGCTGACGAAGGAGCACGCCCAGGCGACAGACGCGAGGCGTACGGCGGGGACCTTCGAGACCTGGCTGGACGGCATCCTCGACCAGGCGGCGGTGGCCTGGGTGCTGGGTTGCGTGTTCGTCCGCTTCTGCGAGGACAACGAGCTGGTCGAGCCGCTCTGGATCGGCGGCCCGGAACCGACGGCGCCAGCGGAACGGGCGGTGCAGCACCGCCAGCAGTACCTGATCGACAACCCCCGGCACAACGACCGCGAGTGGCTGCGCGAGGCGTTCGAATACCTGGCCACGCTGAAGGCCACCGGCAAGATTTTCGACGAGCACAACCCGGTGTGGCGTTTCCCCATCTCCGGCGAGGCGGCCGAGAAGCTGTCGGAGTTCTTCCGGCGCGGGCCGGGCCTGGCGTCGCTGCGGGTCGAGGATCTGAACACCCGCTTCCTCGGCGACCTCTACCAGGACCTGTCGGCGCACGCCAAGAAGACGTACGCGCTGCTCCAGACGCCGGACTTCGTCGAGGAGTTCATCCTCGACCGCACGTTCGAGCCGGCGGTGAAGGAATTCGGCCTGCCGGAGACCTCCGTCATCGACCCGACGTGCGGATCGGGGCACTTCCTGCTCGGTGCGTTCGGCCGACTGGTGCGCAAGTGGCGGGAGCGGGAGCCGGCGACGGACATCCGGGTGCTTGTCGAACGGGCGCTCGGCCAGGTGACCGGGGTGGACATCAACCCGTTCGCGGTGGCGATCGCCCGCTTCCGGCTGCTGATCGCCGCGATGAAGGAGTGCGGGCTGACGTCCCTGGAGCGCACGCCGTCCTGGACGGTGCGGGTGGCGACGGGCGACTCCCTGCTGCACTGGGGCCGGAAGTCACGTCACCAGGGGGACCTGATCGCTGAGTTGGAGGGCCGGGACGCCTTCGCGTACGCGACCGAGGACGCCGACGTGCTGGCCGACTACCTGCGCGAGGGGCAGTACACGGTGGTGGTCGGCAACCCGCCGTACATCACCGTCGCCGACGCGGCCCGGAACAAGCTCTACCGCGACATCTACCCCGACGTCTGCCACCGGCAGTACGCGCTGACGGTGCCGTTCGCCAAGCGTTTCTTCGACCTCGCCCGGCGCTCCGACGAGCACGGCGATAGGGCGGGGCACGTAGGCCAGATCACCGGTAACGGATTCATGAAGCGCGAGTTCGGTAAGATATTAATCGAGGATTACTTTGCTCATCAGATCGAACTAAGCGAGGTCATCGACACCTCAGGCGCCTATATTCCGGGCCATGGGACCCCGACCGTAATCATGATCGGGCGTGCATCCCCGCGCCGTCGGTTGGAAAGGGTGCGGACCGTCCTTGGTGTTCGCGGTGAACCAAGTCATCCGGATGACCCGTCCAGCGGGCACGTCTGGCGTGCGATAGTGGACCAGATAGACCAGCCGGGCAGCCGATCTGACTGGATCGCAGTGGCCGACTTGCCCCGAAGTCAACTTTCATCCCATCCCTGGAGTTTGTCCGCAGGCGTTGCGTCCCCCGTGATGCTGGTACTTCGATCATGCGCTGGGTCGCTCTCGGGTGTCGTTGAACACGTCGGCTATACAGGGCAAACCAACGCAGACTCGGCGATGCTGGCCGGTCGAGATGAACTAGAGCGAGCCGGGGTAGAGCCATCTACTTACCTGCAATTTGTCACGGGCGAGTCTGTCCGTGATTTCGTTGTAAGTGAAGGCGATTATGCCATTTTTCTTTATGGGAAAGATGGGCTTCTCGAAATCACTGACTACCCTGGTGTCTTTCGTCTTCTTTGGCCCCTTCGAACTGCAATGTGGGCCCGCCGGACCTTCGCGAAATTATCCTACAGGGAAGAGGGGCGTCCCTGGTGGGGATGGCATCAAGTTGCATTGAAGCGACTGGTGACGCCGTTGTCTATCTGCTTCGCATTCGTGGCGACGCATAATCATTTTGTATTAGATCGCGGTGGGAAGGTTTTCAACAGGCATGCACCGGTGATCAAATTGCCACAAGGGGCAACTGAAGAGGATCACCTGCGGCTGCTTGGGGTGCTTAACAGCTCGACCGCCTGTTTTTGGCTCAAGCAGGTCAGTCACAACAAAGGCAGCACTGTGGATCAACGCGGGGCACGGCAGACCACGGTCGCCTGGGAGAACTTCTACGAGTTCACCGGGACGAAGCTTCAGGAGTTTCCGTTGCCAGAGGCATATCCGATGGCGCGGGCGCGGATGCTCGACTCCCTGGCGCAGCGGCTCGCCGGCCTGACCCCGGAGGCAGTCGCGGAGTCCGGCGAGCCAACTCGCGAGCGGCTGCGGGCGGCACACGCCGACCACGATGTGACCCGCTCGCGAATGATCGCGGTGCAGGAGGAACTGGACTGGGAGGTTTACCGGCTCTACGGGCTGCTTGAGGCCGACCTGACCTGCTCTGAGCCGCCGGAACTTAAGCTGGGGGAACGGGCATTCGAGATCCTGTTGGCTCGGACCGGTTCTGAGCCGGAGTGGTTCGCGCGGCATGGGTCGACGCCTATCACGGAGCTGCCGGAGCACTGGCCGGATGACTATCGGGCGCTGGTGCAGCGGCGGATCGAGGTCATCGAGTCGGATCGCAACATTGCGCTGATCGAACGGCCGGAGTGCAAGCGGCGTTGGGCCACCGACGGCTGGGACGTCATGCAGGCCAAGGCGTTGCGGGACTGGCTGTTGGACCGGCTGGAGGCACCGGAGCTGTGGGGTGACCGGCCGACGCCGCAGTCGGTGGCGCAGCTTGCCGACAAGGTGCGGCACGACGAGGAATTCCGGTCGGTGCTGGAACTGTGGGTCGGCCGGGACGACTACGACCTGACGAAGACGCTGGCGAAGCTGGTTGCCGACGAGCACGTGCCCTATCTCCCCGTTCACCGCTACAAGCCGTCCGGGCTGCGCAAGCGGGCGCAGTGGGAGCGGACCTGGATGCAGCAGCGGCTGGAGGACGCGGGCGAGGACGTGAAGATCGCCGTTCCGCCGAAGTACACCTCGGCCGACTTCACCAAGCCGTCGTACTGGCGGGCGCGGGGCAAGCTCGACGTGCCGAAGGAGCGTTTCATCTCGTACCCGAAGGCGGGCCGCGACAGCGACGGCACGGAGCTGCTCGGCTGGGCCGGGTGGGACCACCTCGCCCAGGCACAGGCGCTGGCGACCGTCTACCTGGACCGGAAGCTCCAGGCCGCCTGGCCGGCGGAGCGGCTGCTGCCGCTGCTCGCCGGCATCGCGGAGCTTGAGCCGTGGCTGCACCAGTGGTACGCCGACGAGCGACCCGGCTTCCCCGGATCACCCGCACAGTTCTTCACGGACCTCGTTGACGCTGAGCTGTCGCAGTTCGGCGCGGACCGTCCAACCCTGGTCAGACTGCGCGGTCTGAGTGACCAGGCGAGCAACCTTGAGTAGGGGAGAGGGCGACGTGTCGAGCCACAAGGACCTGGGCGGCATCTTCGACGGCTTCGAGGGATATCGCAGCGTGGAGCGGGCAGACCTGGACCGAGTGCTGCGGTCGGGCATCGTCGCGGTGGACACCAACCTGCTCCTAGATCTCTACCGCTACTCGAAGAGTGCCAGGGAACAGGTCTTCGCGGCCATGGAAGCGGTGCCGGCGGCTCTGTTCATGCCCGCGCAGGTCCAGAAGGAGTTCTGGCGTAATCGAGATCAGGTCATCCGTGAGGTGATCGCTACCAACTCGGTGAGCGGCCTACGAGAGGCCAGAAAGAAGGCATTCGGGGAGCTTGCTTCCTGGGGCACGCGGACGATGTCAGAAAGCGAAGCCAAGGAACTCCATGACCTGCTGGACGCCGCGTTCAAGAAGGTGATTGACCGGGTTGAACGAGGTGGGAGTGGCCTCAACCTCCGGACGGCGCTCAGGGACGTCGCAGACGATTCGATCCTCGGCAGGCTTGCGGCCCTGTTCCAGGGGCGCGTTGGACGCCCCTTCACCCCGGAGCGACTGACCGAACTCGTGACGGCCGGCCGACAGCGCTACGCCCGAAGGATTCCTCCGGGCTACATGGACGCGGACAAACCTGGCCAGCAAGAGGAAGGCACGGGCGACTACCTGGTCTGGGAACAACTCATCCAGCGCGCGTCTGCCGAGGGCAAGGACCTCCTTTTCGTCACGCGCGATCGCAAGGAGGACTGGTGGCGGCTCGATGCGGCGCGGGAGCCGATAGGGCCACGTGTCGAGCTGATCAACGAGATGGCAGACCGAGCTGGCGTCGGTTTTTACATGGCCGTACCGGAGGACTTTCTGGAGGCGGCGTCCGAGGCGTTTGAGGTGGAAGTCAGCGAGAGCACGCTGGACACCACGGAGCGATTGGCTGAGGAGCCTGAGCCCGAGGGCCCCGTGCCCTGGTCGCGGGAGCTGTTCGAGACGCTGCTGTCTCGGCTTGAGGAGTCCGGCTACCCGCTGCGTGCCAAGGTACTGCGCGAGGCAGCCCGGGACCCCAAGGGCTTTGTACCAAGGCAGCGCGTCTACGAACTCGGCGAGTATCCCGAAGGGCGCCTCCTCGTCGGGTTCACCCGACCGGTCATGGGGGCCATGCGCGACCTCGTCGCGGTAGGAAGTCTTCCCGAAGGGATGGAGCCTGTGCTGCGTGCTCACTACCTACGGCCCGGCAAGGCGGAGGGTTTCGTCGTGCCCCGCTCGGTGGTCGAGAGCCTGGGCCGGGAAGAATGACGCTGGGCGATCGGAACGGGGATAACGTGTCCGTGAAGAGGGCTGGTGGGCTGCCGCAACTGGTGTTGCAGTTGCGGGGTGGACCCAACATCCGGGGCCCGCAGAACTACGCGCACTCCGTCGAGCGGGGCATCCCGCTTGCGGACATCGAGGCGGAACTCGGTCCCGACCTGGCGGTCCTCGCCGCGCTCTACCCCGACGGTGTGGCTCGCTTCTGGGGATCCACGCCGACCAAACAGCTCAACAACTACAAGGCGCGTGCGCTGCGTGACCGGCGGGTCGGTGACGATGTGCTCTTCTACGCCGACACCACGTTCTTTGCGCGGGCCCGAATCCTGCACCTGCTGCGCAACCCGGCTGCGGCGAAGCGGATCTGGGGAACCGACGACGACGGGCAGACCTGGGAACACATCATGGCGCTCGGGGACATCGAGTCCCTCGATCGGCCCGTACCGGCTGGGCCGATCCTGCGTCAGCTCGGGCTGAGCGTCCCGCTGCGAAGCCTCACTCTGGTTGGTGCCGCTGAGTACGCCACGATCGCGCCGCTGCTGACCGAGGCGGGCATCAGACCACGTACTCCGGTCGGCAGGGCCTCCCGCAGGATGACCCGTAAGCGCTTGTTCAAGGCACTGAAGCGACTCGTCGATGTCGGTGGTGAGAGCGATGAAGACCAGGCCGCCCGGCGTCTGCCCCTGACGGCGCTCTGGACCATCGGGCGTGTTGCTTCCGGCGAGGTTGGCCCCGCCTCAACGGAGGATCTGGAGTCCGGACTTGAGCCACTTCTTGAGCGGTACGGTGCGGCAGCCGGAAACCGACCAGGCTCTGCGGACCCCTTCCGGGGGATGCGGGACAGCGGGTTGTGGGACATCGTCACCAGCGATGAAGGCTGGGAAGTCGATCCTGCCAGCCTCCACGGAGAGCGTGGGCTCAAAACCAGCGATGCGCACGTTCTCTCCGCAGGCTTTACACCAGCGGTGACGGCACTGCTCAGCGAGCCGGAGGTTCAGGGCCGTGCGGTGGCTGTGCTGTCGGCCGCGTTGGCTGCCGAGACTGACCGTGCGACGCTCCTCGCAGACGTGGGTCTCGCCGGCTACGACTCGGCGTCCGGGGTGCTGGACGACGGGAACGTCGCCGGATCCGATGAGGGCGCTCAGGGACCTCCGAAGCGGAAGACAGTGCTGACTCAGCGCATCGTCCGCAGCACAGCGGTCGCTGAGCGGGTCAAGCGACTCCACGGGCACCGTTGCCAGGTCTGTGGGATCCGGCTGACAACCCGGTACGGCTTCTACAGCGAGGCCGCCCACATCAAAGGGCTGGGCAGACCACACGAGGGTCTGGACCAGGACGACAACGTGCTCTGTCTCTGCCCGAACCATCACGTCCAGTTCGACACCTTCGCCATTTTCATCGACAGCGACCTCGTCGTCCGGTGGACCTCTGATGGCAAGAAGATCGGCAAGCTGCGACTGCACCCGAAGCATGCGATCGGGCCGGCTCACCTTCAGTACCACCGACGGTTCTGCGGGAGGGCGGACTAGCCTTCAGCGAAGTGTCGTGATGATCCGCCCCACGGCGGTGGACGGATTGCCCTCCGGGGGCGGATCGAGCCGATCCGCCCGGCGGAGGGCGTCCTCGATCCGGTCGCGGAACCTGGCGAAGTTGAGCGCGGTCTTGTCCCAGTTGGGGTCGTGCTTCCGTAGCAGGTCGCGTGCCTTCTTCGCGTTCTCCACGTATCCGGCGCAGTTGCCGTAGTGAAGTAGCAGCCACACCTCGAAGCAGGGGTTGGACCAGGCCAGTTGCACATCATTGGCGTCTGCTTCGCGGGTCGCTGGCCGGGTCGGGTAGTCATCCACGTCGCAGACGGCCCACGCCTCGTCGAAGTCGTCACGTTGTCGGCGGCGGGCGGCACCCCGTACGAGGTCGACCGGCGAGCCGCCTTCCACCACGACGACGACCCGGGGACGCACCCACGGTTCCTGCTTGAGCCCTTCGAAGTAGGCGACTTCCGTGGATTTGCCGTTCGTGGCGATCAGCACCGTCGTCCGCTGCTCCCGGCTCGCTGGGCGTCGCCGGAGATCCGTCACACGGCCTTGGCCGGACCGCCGGTCACTCTGCCGCGGCGTCATCGGGGCCTCCACGGGTAGCGAGGGCCTGCTCGAACAGGTGGGTGGACAGGTCGGGAACCGCACCGTAGTTGCCGTTCAGGTAACGGCGCTGGCGGTTTTCACCTTCCTTGCGAGGCTTGAAGTCGGTGAACGGATAGAGACAGGAAGTGCCCTCGCCGTCCTTCTCCACGAACCAAATTTCGTCACGGTGCAGGATCTCCTCGGCGTCGAGAGTGCCGAGTAGCGCCGCGTCGTGGCTAGTGAAGATGAGTTGACTGCCCAATGGGTTGGCCTTCGGACTACGGAACAGGCTGATCAGCTTGGCGGTCAGAATCGGGTGCAGGCTGGCATCGATCTCGTCAACCAGCATCGCTGCTCCGGTCCTGAGCACTTCAGCAGCGTGCAGGCCGAGGGCCAAGAGCTGGCGGGTACCGGTGGACTGGTCATCGAGATCGAGCAGTGCCGCGCCGTGGGGTCCTTGGTGGGCGAACTGGATCCGTGGCGGTACTGACGCTGCGTGTGGGCCGATCCGTCTTCGAACGAACGTATAACCGTTTGGCAGTCGGCGTCGGGAGGTAGCCCTGTCGCTATGATCGGGGCGAACTACGAGGTCGACGATGCCTACGTCAGCAGCCTGCAACAGGTCGATCACGAGGTGACGTATCTGCTCGGAATCCCCCCCGCCGCCGTCGAGCAGGACGGAAAGCCCGGATATTCCGTCGGCTTGTGAGCTGGCCAGGTAGAACCATCGGTAGGCGTCGTGCAGCGGCTGAGGATTCTTCGGATCCGGTCTTGGCCGGCTGTGGCCGAAGCGTGCGACGGTGCTGAGAAACAGGGCGGTCGGCGCGGTGATGCCGGCAATCTGCCCCAGGTCATTGCGTCGACCGGACTCCTCGCCCCAGGTGAACTCATCCCCGTCGCGTTCGAAGACGCGCCGCCGGCGTCCTACCGGATAGTGGTAGAGCCACTCCTCGAGCACTCGCTCGTCGTCGATCGCGAAGCCGTAGGTGTGCCGTGTCCCGCCGAGCAGAAGGTCGACGACGTAGCGTGACGGCTGCGGGACAGCTTCGGGATCCAGCCGAAATGCTTCCCGGGACAGCCCTTCACCTGGCTCGACCGCCCGGTCCGACCCGACGACCATCTCCCGCATGAATTTGAGCGCGCCCAGAGAGTTGGACTTGCCCGACGCGTTCGCCCCGAACACACCGACGATCGGAACCGCCTGCGGGGCTGCCTCGCTCGCTTCGATGCCATCACCGTAGACGGGCATGAGGTTGAGCTGTTGCTCGTCACGGAACGAGCGATGGTTGGCGAAGCGAAAACTCAGCAGCATCGGTCTTGTGCCCCCTGAGGGTGGGCGGTTACAGGCGCATCCCTGCGAGTAAACCACGAGAAGGTGACCCAAAGCCCATCGGCAGCAGGCAGCGACCCCGGCGGGTCTGCCGGACGCTACGCGCTCGCTACCAGTAGCCCGGCGAGCGGAGAGCCTCGTTGTTCCTTGCTCCATGATTGAGAGCGTGGGCCCAGAGGAAGCGGCTGCAACTGACGTAGGGGATGCGGAGAAGACGATCTTATTCCCGCGAGGGCGTGAAATTCGAGCGCTGAGAATTCATGTTGAATGATCTTCGCCGGGACGCAGATGATCTACTGATGGTGATAAATATGCGCGATGCATTACGTCAATGGGCACTATCGAAGAGGCCGTTGGGTGCGACCGCACCATCGCAAGAGCAGGGACACAGCAGCGCGGGTGGATGGGCAGGTGCGGGTGCGCCGTCACCAACGGGCGGATGGCACGTGGGTGCGCTCGCACAACCGACGCCAAGTGCCAGTCGAGCCCGAGAAGGCTGAGGACGGCGGCGCTGCTGCGATCGTTTGGGGCTTCGTTTTGATCGTGATCATTGCGGTGATTCTGTCTCTGTAGCCCGGACGATATCTCGAACCGCCGAGGGTGCCTGCTGTGGCCTCACGGAGGCACCCTCGGTGTGGCCGGTGTCAGGCTCTCGTGGACGTTACGAAGCGGGTCCAGGCGGTGGGGGAGAAGGTGAGCGCCGGGCCGTGCGGGTCCTTGCTGTCGCGCACGGCGACGATGCCGGGCAGGTTGTCGGCCACCTCGACGCACTCGCCGCCGTTGCCGCCGCTGCGGGTGCTCTTGCGCCAGTAGGCGTTACTCAAATCAACCATGGTGGACCTCCCCGACGATCTTGATGATCAGTTGCCTTGATTGTTCCTCATCCAGGGCGAGCCTGAGCAGGCCCGACCAGACCTTTTCGTAGGCGGCAAACTCGGCTGGTCGGTCGAGATAGAGCGACCCCGTCCATGACTCGCTGTAGACCACGGATGGATCGGGCACGCTGCGGTTGCCCAGCGGGAAGTCGAGAAGGACGAACTCGCCACCGACTGCCCCGTGGTGGGGGCCGGCGGCGAGCGGCAGGACCCGAACCGAGACGTTCGGCAGGCGGCCTTCCTCCAGCAGATGGCCCAACTGGTCAGTCATCGTCGTCGGGCTGCCGACCGGCCGGAGTAGCACGGACTCGCAGAGCACCACCTGCACCTGTGGTGCTCGTGGCAGGCGGCGGGTCAGTAGCGACTGTCGTTGCAGGCGAAGCTCGACGGCTCGCTCGCGGTCCTCCTCGCTCAGGTCTGGCTGATCTATGCGGTAGATGCCGAGCGCGTAGTCCCGAGTCTGGAGAATGCCGGGCACCAGACTGTTCTTGTAGAAGCGCAACTGTGACGCGGCGGATTCGAGGCCGACGTACAGCTCGAACCAGTCGGGGATGGCGTCGCCGTAGGCGTGCCACCAGCCCTTGGCCCTGGTTTCGCCGGCCACGGCGGTGAGGGCGCGGGTCAGCTCGGCCGTCGCCCCGTACAGCTCGCACATGGCCCGGACGTCGACGCCGCGCACCGACCCGAGCCCGCTCTCGATCCGCCACACCTTCTGCCTGCTGCACTCCAGCGCCTCGGCGGCGGCGTCGAGGGTTATCCCCGCCTCGGTGCGCAGGTCGCGCAGCGTCCTGCCGAGCCTGCGTCGGGGCACCGTCGATCCCATGTCCTCAGCCACCCGGCCTCCTTTCCGTTGAGTTTTGCAACATCCTGACGCCCGTTGTGGAACACGGGAATGTCGCGCACAAATAAGCGAACAGTGTGAGCGGATATTCGTTGTGACAACGCCTCTGACCTTACAAGATGGCCCTGACGAAGGCGATGACCGTGGGATTTCCACGGTTCATTAATTGCCGCTCTGTCAGTCGCGATAAAGGGGTGGTGCTGTCGTGTGCGCGTTCTTCCGTTCGTTGCGCCGGGCGGTTCGCCGGTGAGCCCGCGCTGGGTGGCACACCTGCCGTTCACCGCCGTCGACCTGCCCACCGCCCGCCATTTCGCCGCCGCGCTGGCCCGGTCGGTGACCTTCCTGCCCGAGGTGGACGCCGGGGAGACGACCGTCTCCACCGGGGACGAGCAGGGCGTACGCCATCAGGTCTTCTGTGACCTGCCGCTGTCCGACGGCGGTGGTGCGCGCTGCGCGCGTCGCCCCGACCACGACGGGCGCTGCTCCGCCCGGCCGCCGCGGTGACCGGCGCGCCCACCGTCGCCTGCCCGGACTGCGACGGCACGACCTTCCGCCTCGGCCCCTGTCGCTGCACCCGCTACGGCAATCGGCTGCTGGCCGACGACGGCCCGCCCGGCGGCGCGGCCCCGCACCGGGAGCCGTACCGCAAGTGCGCGCTGTGCCGGGGCGGCGGCACCGTGGCAGTGGCCTGCCTGCGCTGCGGCCGGCACGGTCGCCGCCGGGCGCAACTCGTGCTGACCGTCGCCAACCTGGACACCGGCGCGGTCGCGTCGCACGAGGTCGCGCCCGACTCCCTCGACCCCCGACCCGACCCGGCGGGCGGCTGGGCGGCCGACCTGACCCCCCGGGTACGCGAACTGGCCGCCGCGACCGGCGTCGCCGCCACCGTCGACCCGATGACCGTGCGGCTGCCGCCAGGCTGGCGGCCCGACCTGCCGGCGGACGAGCGGCACGAGTTGGCGGCCCGAGCCCTCGCGGAGGCCGCCCGGCCCGCGTGGCGGGTACTGGTGGGGCGGTCGACCGCGCCGCCCCCGATCGACCCCGCCGCGCGGCTGGCCCAGCTCTGCGCACTGGCCGATCTGCTCCTGCTCGACCTGGTCGTCGAGGCCCGCCGGCACGACGGTGGCCTGTGCTGGGACGTCCGGTACGAGCTGCCCGGCTCGACCGTGCCAGCCGCCTCGCCGAGGCTCCACGCGGACCTGTCGGCGGCCCTGACCCGCACCGAGGTCACCGACGCGCTGGCTGGGCTCGGCGAGCGCGGCCTGGCCGCCCCCGCGCGGATGCTCCGCCCCGACCGGCCCCTACCGCCGGCCCCGCCGGCCGGCGGTGCCGACCACGTCGAGCGGCGGGTACGCGCCGACTGCACCAGTCTCACGGCGGAACTGCCCGGCGCGCAGGCCGTGTGGCGCGACGGGCGCTGGTGGCACACCGGCCTCGGCCCTGGCGAGCCGGTCGAGACCCTGGTCGGGCAGCCCACCGGCCAGGTGCTCCGCCGGGTCCGGGTGCCGCTGCGCCGGCTCGCCGAGCCACCCGAACCGCCCTGGCTCGGCGAACCGTTGCCCTGGCGCCCCTGCCCGGACTGCCGCCCGGAAAACCGGCTGCGCGCCTGCCGGTGCCGGGCCTGCGGTCGCCCGGACGACGACGGCTGCCCCGCCTGCCACGGCCTCGGCCTGCGCCCGTCCGTGCTGGCCTGCGCCACCTGCGGTGGCACCCGTCGCCTGCATCAGGCGATGCTGGTGACCCTGACCGACCTGCGGTTTCGGGTGGCGCACCTGACCTGGCACGTTGGTGCCGCGGAGGCCGCGACGTTGGCCGGGACTGGGGCCGGCGGTCGTGCGGTGGTGCGGCTGCCCGGCCGCTACCGGCTTGGTGCCTGGGCGAGCGTCTTCGGCGTACGCCCGCAGGACCTCGTCGATGCCGACGGCGGCCACGACATCCCGCCCGACGCGCGCGACGGCTACGTCACCCTGCCCTGGGCGGGTGCCGACCCGGTACGGGAGCTGGTGGCCGCCGTCGCCCCCGCGCTACCCGCCGCGCGCCTGCTGGTGACCGCCGTACGCCCCGACGCGCCGCCGCTGGCCGAGCTGATCCGGCTCGCCCTCGGCCTCGACCTGGCGCTGGTGGTGAGCGTGGTCGACCTGCGGAATCACCCGGCCGACCCGTCGCGGGCCCACGGGCTGCTCTGGTCGGTCGAGATGCGTGCGCCGGCCGCCCCGGTGTGCCCGGACGACCTGCCGGAGCGGCCCAGCCTGGAGGCGGCCGTGGCGCACTGCCTGGACTGCCTCGACGTCACCCTCCCCGAGACCGTCCCGGCCGACCCGGAGGAGCCGATCCCGGTGCCGCAGTCGACGCCCCGGGCGCTGCCCGCCGACCCGGTGCCGGCGTTGCTGCGGCTGGCCGCCCGGCACGCTGGCCGACCGCTCGCCGTCCGGTTCACCCGGTCGGGCTGCACCGTCCACCGTCACGACGGCGGAGGGCCGCGCCTCCTCGCCGAAGGCTCCGACCTGCGGGTCTGTGGTTGACGTGACACCACGGGGAACATATGTTCGGCTGATGTGGGGGAGGACCGGGACACGCCAGGCTGCTCCGTCACCAACAGGCGGCCACCGGGACGGTGAGCCGGGCAGGGCCTCTACGATTGGGGCCATGGAGCGGGCGACGGCAGAGCGGGCAGCGCTGGTAGCGCTGCTGCGGCAGCCCGATCTGAGCTGGTCCGACACCGCGCACGAGGTCCAGGAGGTAGGCAGCGCGCTCGGCGTCCTCGGGCGGGTCGTGGGGCGGGCGGACACGCTCTTCCCGGACGAGCGCTACGTTGACTCGCTGGTCGAGGCCGCTGCCGACGAGCTGGCAGCGTGGCAGGCCGAGGACATTACGGTGCGGGCCTTCTTCGACGACGGCTATCCGGCCCAGCTCCGCGACATCCGGGAGATGCCGCCGCTGCTGTTCGCTCGGGGAGACCTCCGCCCCGACCGCCGGGCCATCGCGGTGGTCGGCAGCCGTGAGGCGAGCGACCGGGGGATCGAGATCGCCCGCTCGGTGGCGACCTCGCTGGCCGCGCGGGACGTGACGGTGGTCAGCGGCCTGGCGAAGGGCATCGACACCACCGCCCATCAGGCGGCGCTTGCCGCCGGGGGCCGCACCGTCGCCGTCATCGGCACCGGCATTCGTCGCCACTACCCGGCCACCAACCGGGAACTGCAGGAACACATTGCCGAGGTGGGGCTGGTGATCAGCCAGTTCTGGCCGGACACCGCCCCGACGAAGCAGAGCTTCCCGATGCGCAACGCGGTGATGAGCGGCTATGCCGCCGCAACCGTCGTTGTCGAGGCCGGAGAGCGCAGCGGTGCCCGGATCCAGGCGCGGCTCGCCCTGCAACACGGCCGCCCGGTGGTGCTGACCAGCCAGGTGATGCGGCACGACTGGGCGCGGGCGTTCGCCGACCGGCCCGGCGTCCATGTGGCGCACGGCACGGCGGAGCTGATGGGGTCAGTCGACGCCATCCTCGCCAGGGTGCCGGCCGCGAGCGAGTTGGAGGGATTCCCTGAGTTCGCCAGCCTCTGACCCCTGGCTTCGCATCCGGGAACACGTCGAGACCCAGCGCAACTTCCTCCGCAACCCCCTGCCCGCCAGCGAGTGGATCTGTCCGACCTGCCGAGGCGTGCGTACGCCCGGGTTCGCCTATTGCTATCCGTGCCAGGAGCAGTTGACCGAATCCGGTGGTCAGCTTGCTGATGCGGTGGTGCCGATCTCATACTCACCGCGTACCGGGCAGCATCACCACCACCTGCGCTCCTACAAGTCCAGCCCCGCATCGACGCAGGCGAAGTGGAACCTGCTGGCGCTGCTGCTTCTGTTTCTGCGCGGGCACCTCGACTGCTTCTCCGACGGATCGGTGGTGCCCCGACCCATGTCGTCGCTGTCCCCACCACGCGGGGCAAGCCCGGCCCATACGCGCTCCAGGAGTTGATCGGCGATCGGCTGCGGCTGCCCTGGCTCGCCGCCACGCCGAACGCGGCCTACGGGCCTGACGTTCGGAGCTTCCAGGCCGACTGGTTCGGGTCCAACTGCCCGCGCACGTCGGTGCCGTCCGCCCGTTGATCATCGACGACACCTGGACAACCGGCTCTCGTGCACAGTCGCTCGCCCACGCGCTGAAGACGGCCGGCGCTTCGTCGGTGGCGGTCGTGGTGCTCGGCCGGCACATCAGGCCCGAGCACGCGGCGTCCAGACCGCTGCTGAACGCGATTGAGGATCCGATCTTCGATTTGTCGGTGTGCTCCATCGAGCGGTGAGCCCACCATGGCGAGGCGGTGGTCACGCAGCCCTTGGCAGGGGAACGCCGGAGGCGTGGCGGTGCGCGAAGAGGCTCCGGAGTTCCTCCCGCCCGCGTTCGAGAGTGCGCAGCAGCGCGGTCGGACTTGTCTGGGGCGGGAGTGGCAGATCCGTCGTCAGATCGCGAACCCCGAAATCCGCTGCCAGCCAGGCGGCCAGGGCCCGTCGATCTCGGGCGATGTCCTTACCGGCAGGTTGGCGAGCCCAGACATCCCTCTCGTACGGGGTGTCGTCCCGCCCCAGGCCGGCGAGCAGACCAGACTGGCGGATCAGGCAGGGAAAGCAGTGCCCGCAGTGGTCCATTCGGCTGGCCCCGTAGTTCCGCGGCGGATGCCCGCAGCTCACCGTCGTCATCAAAGTGGCGAGCGGCAACCCGGCGTCTCGGCCCCGGCGGCACACCTCGCCCTTGGTGTCGGACAGCAGCGGATTCACCACCTCGATGTCTCCGCCGACGCTCGCGATGAGCTGATTGACCAGATGCATGGTCCGGGGATGCACCGACCGGGTGGAGCAGGAAGCCGGGCGTGCCCGGGTCAGCGGAGGATTGACCGCCAACTGCCCGTTCTCGGGAACGGCAACCCGGCGGGCGCGGTGAGCGGCGGCGGCGTAGACGGCGGTGGACAGGAACAACAGCCCCCGTGAGCGTGAGCTTGGTTCGAGGCTTTCGCCGTTGGCCCGGGACTGCAGCAGCACCGGCCGATGCATGAGTTGGCGGGCGCCCAGGCGACGGATGGCTTCGAAAATTTCCTCCTGACGGCGCTTGAGCGCGGGGTCGTAGTAGGAGATCAGGAGCAGCGGGCCGCCGGTCGCCCCAGCCTGCTGCGCCGCATAGGCGGTGGAGTCGAGCCCTCCGGAGAAGAGCGCCACCTCATCGGCTGTCTCGTCGTCGAACAGCCAGCCCGCTACGCCCCGGTGGCTGGCGGCACCGGGGTGGAAGCGGATGTCCCACCGGTCCGCGGTGAGAGTCTCCAACAGCGAGGTCACCAGCGGCTCGGCGTGGTGCAGCCAAGGATCCGGCTCGACGAGCTGGATGGAGAGGCTGATGGCCCGGGTCCAGCGGTCCGAGGCACTTTTCCGGCTGGAGAGCTTGTCGGCGAGATAGGCGGCCTTGGCGATGCGGAGGAGATCCTCCGCCCACACGGGCGGCAGTGGAGCGGGAGAGAGGTTGCGTTCGATGGAGCTGTCTCGGGCACGGAACAGCTTCTCGGTCAGCAACTGACCCTCGGGCTGGGGTCTGGCCGCAGTGCCGTTGGTGGTGTAGTGGTAGGCGTACTGGTTGGTTGTCATGGGCTCGCCTCCCGCAATCCGAGTGCGTGTTCCACCATGTCGTTCACCAGCTCGCCCGCCGTCTCGGCGAGCAGGCCGCGCCGAGGATCGCGGCCGGTGGCTTCGGCACAGGGGTCCGGAAGCGACTCGACGACCTGCCGGGTGACGGCGCTGGCGACCAGACCGGTGGGGTCGAGGGGAAGTGTGAGCGGGACCGTCAGGGGGAGGCTCTCGACAATCACCGTGCTGATGAACTCACCCACGAACTCACCGAAGAAGAACCGGTAGAGGCTACAGAAAAGGTCGCCGTCAAGGCGCACAGTGCCCTCGCGCGTGCGCAGCGCCGCTTCCGCCGCTGGGCAGTCGTCGAGCAGCTTCTCGGCCGTCCTGCGGGCGGCGCGACGTGCGACGGAGTCACCAACCAGCCCGCCATCGCCACCAACGGTGCTGACGAAACGCGCGACGAACTCGTCCTCGCGCTCCTGGGCGGTAGAGCCGGCCATATCAGTGAACAGGGCGGACTCGCCGTCGAGCAGGTCCGCCAGAACGCTCACGAGCTGGCCGCCGACGCGAAGGGCTGCGGGGCGTAGGCCGGACATGTCGGGGTCATCGCGGAGGGTGTCCGCCAGAGCCCGTCGATACCGCTCGGCGAGTCGTTCCGCCGAATCGAGGTCTGCCGGGAGGGCGTCCTCCGGCGAAGGTCGCGACGCGCTGACGACGCCCGCCCATCGGGTCATCTGGCCACGAGTTAAGGCCCACGGTTCACCGCGCGGCCCCGGTAACTTCGTCGATGTGCCCATCTCCCTGCTCCCCACGAGGTAGGCGGCATCGGGGGGAGTCTATGAGAGCTGAAAGTAGTCGTCCATGTTCTTATGGTTGTCATCGCGATTGCCGGAACGCTGACGGCGCTGGCCTTGGTCGAACAGCCATCGGTGTCGAGAACCCGACTCTCGTCCGGTGGACCTCGGAGCCATGTCTCTATTGGACATTCGCTGAGCTGCGTCTCCTCGGACGAACGGCGGACATGTCCGTCATCGGGGCACCGTGATCCCGTCAGTTGGACTCCAATCTGGCCATCCGGGGCGGTACCCGAGCATTCAGGTCGATGGGTAGCGTGTCGGGCACCCTGGGGATGCTGGAGGAAACACCGGTGACGCTGCTGCGCGACCTGATCGAGATTCCGACGTCGGTCGGTGAGGGCGACTTCGTGGTGAAGGCGGCCGAGGGCGCCGACCTGGACCACTACGTCGTCACCGACCAGCTCCGGGACAACTTCACGAGCGCGCTGCAACGGATCGGCCATGCGGTCACCACCGGCCGGTCCCAGGCGATGTTCCTGCACGGCTCGTTCGGCTCTGGCAAGTCGCACTTCATGGCTGTGCTGCGCGAGATCCTGGCGCACAATCCCGACGCCCGGCAGATCCGTGGGCTGGAGGGCCCGGTGGTCGCCGCCGAGCCCTGGCTTCCCGGGCGGAAGTTCCTCACCCTGACGCTGCACATGCTCGACGCGCGCTCCGTGGAGCAGGCCGTCCTCGAGGGATACCTGCGCCACGTCACCGCCGCGCACCCGGACGCGCCGCTGCCCGCCGTACACCGGTCGGACGCGCTGCTGAAGAACGCGGCTGACCTGCGCGAGACCCTGGGTGACGACAAGTTCTTCGCGGCGCTGCGCGGCGGCGGCGCCGCGCCCGGTACGAGCGGCGGCGGCGGCCTGGCCGCGATACGGGCCCAGAAGGAAGGCTTCACCCCCCAGCGGTACGCCGACGCCGCCGCGCAGCCGCCCGGCACGAAGGACCGCGACGCCCTGGTCAGCGCACTGACCCAGGCGTTCTTCAGCGGCGCGGTGCACAGCGCCGAATACCTTGACCTCGACACCGGCCTCGCCGTCGTCACCCGGCACGCGAAGTCCCTCGGGTACGACGCGATCGTGCTCTTCCTCGACGAGCTGATCCTCTGGCTCTCCGGCCGGATCGCCGACTACACCTTCGTCAACACGGAGGGCGCCAAGCTCAACAAGCTGGTCGAGTCCGCCGACGCGTCCCGGCCGCTGCCGCTGGTCTCCTTCGTGGCCCGCCAGCGCAACCTGGAGGAGTTCCTCGGCCCGCAGGTCGGCGGCACCGAACGGGAGGCGCTCGCGCACGTGATGCGCAGCGTGCAGGGCCGCCTCGGCGAGATCGTCCTGGCCGACACCAACCTGCCCGAGATCACCGAGGGGCGGTTGCTCAAGCCGAACGACGAGGCGGCCCGCGCGGTCATCGACAACGCGTTCGCCGCGGTGCGGCACAACCGCGAGGTGTGGGACACCCTGCTGCTCGGTGCGCAGTACGGCGACGCCGGTATCGGCTCCGACGCCACCGCCTTCCGCCAGCTCTACCCCTTCTCGCCCGCCCTGGTCGCCACCCTGGTCGCCCTGTCCCAGGCGCTGCAACGCGAGCGGACCGCCCTGAAGGTGATGACCGAGCTGCTGGTCGAGCGGCGGGACATCCTGCGGGTCAACGACCTGATCGGCGTGGCCGCGCTCTTCGACCCGCTGGTGCTGCACGGCGAGCTGCCCGACCGCCCGAAGCTGCGCCAGCAGTTCGACGCCGCCCGCGCCCTCTACCTGCGCAAGCTGCGCCCGATCCTGCTCGCCCTCAACGGCATCGACGAGGCGAAGGCGGCCACCCACACCCAGTTCCAGCTGGACGACAAGCTGGTCAAGACGATCCTGCTCGGTGCCCTGGTGCCCGAGGTCCCGGCGCTGCACAACCTGACCGCCGCCAAGCTGCACGCGCTGAACTTCGGCTCCATCAGCGCGCCGATTCCCGGCTACGAGAACACGATGGTGCTCAACCGGCTGCGCAAGATCGAGCAGGACGCCGGCGAGCTGCACCTGACCGACGACCACGACCCGGTCGTGTCGCTCAAGCTGCACACCGTCGACTTCGACAAGCTGCTCGACCTGGTGCCGCACAACGAGACCTCGGCCGGCGTGCGACAGCAACTGCTCCGCGAGCTGATCAGCGCCGAGCTGGGCCTCACCGGCAGCGAGGGCAGCCACGGCGAGCTGCAGCAGCCGCGCGACTGGCGGGGGCGCCGGCACGTCGTGCAGGTGAAGTTCGGCAACGTCCGCGACCCCGACGCCATGCCGGTCGCCGCGCTGCTCGCCCCCGGCGAGTCGTGGCGGATCGTCGTCGACTACCCGTTCGACCCTCAGGACTACCCGCGCGCCGCCGACCGCGCCCGGATCGAGGAGCTGCCCCGGGGCTCCAACACGGTCTTCTGGCTGCCGCTCTATCTGACCGACGACATGATGGGCCGGGTCGCCCAGCTCGCGAAGATCAACTATTTGCTCGGGGTGGGCGGCGCGGGGGAGCGGCTCAACACCCTGGCCGCCGACTGGCCCAAGGCCGACCGGCAGCAGGGCCGCGTCTACCTGCTGCAGCGGCAGACCCAGCTCCGCGACGGCCTGCTCACCGCGCTCAAGCAGGCGTACGGGGCGGCCAACCCGCAGCCCTCCGACGTGCACGACGACACCGTCGGGGTGCTGCACACCCTCGCCGAAGGGCTCCGCGTCGGCGACCCCCGGGGCGGCACGCTCGCCGACGCGTTCAAGAACCTGACCGCCGAGCTGCTCGACTGGTCGTACCCCGGGACGCCGGCCCTGCCGGTCGACGAGAAGCCGCTGAGCCGCGCCGACCTGGCCAAGGTGTTCCAGTACGCCGAGCAGGCCGCCGCCGACCCGACCCACGGCATCTCCATCGCCTCGCCCGTCGACCAGAAGAGTCTCCGCCGGATCTGCAACCCGTTGCAGCTCGGCGAGGTGGTCGACCACCGCTACGTACTCACCATGAGCACCTGCTTCTGGAGCCGGCACCTGCTGCAGGAGGCGGCGAAGGAGGGCTACCGCGACCACTTCCCGGTGCACCGGCTCCGGGAGTGGCTCGACGTGCCGAAGCGGCGGGGCTTCGACCGCGAACTGCAGAACCTGATCATCGCCGTCTTCGCGTTCGAGCAGCAGCTCAGCTGGTACGACCACGGTGGGAAGATCAAGGTCGTCGCGGCCAACGGGGTCGAGGACCGCTTCGAGCTGCGGCACCCGCCCATGCCGGACGACGAGACGTGGAAGGCGGCCGTGCAGTTCGGGCAGCCCTTCTTCGGGCTGGTGCTGCCGATGTTCCGCAACCCGGCCAACCTCGCCACCCTTGCGACGGAGATGCGCAAGGTCGCCATGGCGTACCACGGCGCCGCCCGGGATCTCGTCACGAAGCTGGAGGCGCACGCCGAGCTGCTCGGCGTGGACCTGAATGCGAGGTCTGGCCGGCTCGCCACCGTCCGGCGGGTCGCCCAGCTTCTCGCCGAGATCGCCCAGGAGCGCGACGACGTCGTGCTCGTCGGCGTGGTCGCCGAGGGGGAGAAGCGCCTCGACGGTTTGGACGGGCAGGCCGCGAGCAGCGTCTTCAAGCAGGCGCAGCGGCTCAGCGGGGCCCTTGCCGACGCCCAATGGCCCCTGATCGGCGCGCTCAGGCTGCGGGTCGATTCCGACAGCCGCGCCCGGAACATCATCGACCAGCTGGCGGCTTCCGCCCACGACGAGCAGCACGGCTCCGACCTGGTCACGGCGCTGCAGAACGCGGTCGGGTCCGCCGCGGCGCTGTTGGCCGTGCCGCCACCGCCCGTCGTCACGCCGCCGGTGGATCCGCCACCGCTCGTCGTCACGCCGCCGGTGGATCCGCCACCGCTCGTCGTCACGCCGCCCGTGGACCCGAGCCCCGGCACCGTCACCCACCCCGACGACCCGAAGGTCGTCATTCCGAATCCGCGGGATCCCAGCGATCCGCTTGCTCTGCCGCCTTCCGCGCACCGCGCGACCGTCGTCGACGAGTCGGGCCTAAACCAGCTCGTTCGCGAACTGCGGGCCGAGGTCACCGCCGGTCGGCGGATCGCCGTCACATGGCACGTCGAGGAGTCGGAGCGGCAGTCGTGAGCGCCACCCGGGCCGCCGTGCGCCCGGCCGCCGTGCGTCGCAAGGTCGAGTCGTGGCTCGCCGAGCGGGACGACACCGACGCCATCGTGCTGCACGCCCGTCCCGAGTGGACCGACGAGCCGGTGCTCACCGTCGCCGACACCCCGGTGCGGGTCGTCCCCTGCCCGACGCCGATCGCGGCGCGCGCGGCGCTGGCCGACCGGGCCGCCGACGAGAAGCTCGTGCTGCTCACCGACCTCACGGACCTGGAGTTGGGCGACGGCCTGCTGGCCCACGTGAGCATGCAGAAGGGCCGCAGCGTCGACGCGTGGGATCTGGTCACCCAGGTGTTCGGCGGCCAGGTCCGGCCTGACTCCACCCTGGTGCGTACCGGCCGCTGGGTGGCGGACGCACTCACCGATCTCGCACCGGCCGAGGGTTGGGCACCACCATCCGGCCTGATCCTGACCCGGGACCACGCGTTGCGGCACCTGGCCGGGGCGGTCCTCGGCCTGGACCCGGATGAGCTGGACGGTGCCGGCCTCCTCCAGTGGAGCACCGACGCACCGACGCAGTTGCGGTTCGTGGACCTGCCGACCGACTGGGCCGAGGGGGTCGCCGGGTTCCTCGCCGAGGTGGCCGGCCCGGTCGCCGTACCGGTGTTGGCCGCCGTCCGTGCCGGTCACGGGGTCGACGCCATCCCCCTCGGCCTGCTCGCCGGGGTGCTCTGGCCCCGAAGCACGCAGCGGTCACCGGACGTGGAGGTGGTGGTCGCCCGGACCCGGCTGGAGCCGCGCTTCGGTGGCACCCGGCTGACGGAGACCCAGGCTACGGCCTTCGGTGAGGCCGCCGAGGCGTGGATCTACCGGGCCCTCGACGGTGACGAACCTGTCCGCCACGACGCCCGTCGGATGCTGCGCCGGGCCGAAGAGATAGCCGTCGAGGTCGAGGTCGCCGACCGGCTGGCCGCTTCCGCGCTGCTGCCGGCCGGCTTCACCCAGCGGATGCGTGCCTTCGGAGCCGCCGTACGGGTCGCCGTCCCGATCACCGGAGCCGTTACACCGGCTGGTGAGCTGATTGAGCGGGCGCAGGACCTGCTGGCCGACGTCGAGGCCCATCGGTCGGCGGAACGCGCCCGGGTGGAGACCGCCCGGATGGCGGTCCGGCTCCTGCGCTGGCTGGCCGTGCCCGACCGGGCCGCTCCGGCCACGATGCTCGACGCGGTGCACCGCCAGGTCCGCGACGACGGGTGGGTCGACCGCGCCCGGTTGGACGTCTTCGCCGGTGACGTCGATCAGCAGGTGGCACAGGCGTACCGGCTGCTGCACGCGGCGGTCGACACCCGCCGGGCCCGCCACGACCGGGAGTTCGCGGAGCTGTTGCAGGACATGACCTCCGCCGAGCGGGAGCCCGGCTCCCTGCTGCGGGTGGAGGACGTCCTGGACCGGGTGGTCCGCCCGATCCTGGACAACGGGCGGCGGATCCTGCTGCTCGTCCTCGACGGGATGGGGGCGGCGGCCGGGATCGAGATCGCCGACTCCCTCGGCCGTGGTGGCGCCTGGACGGAACTCACCCCCGGCGGCGGTCGGCGGACCGCCGTCCTCGCCGCCCTACCGACGATCACCATGGTCAACCGGTGCAGCCTGTTCAGCGGGCGACTCGCCGTCGGCGACCGCAACGCCGAGTCGAGGGCGCTCCGCGACCGCTTCCCGGGCAGCGTCCTGCTGCACAAGTCCGACCTGCGTACCCCGGCCGGGCTGGCCGTCGACCCGGAGGTGGCCACGGCGATCGGCGACTCCGCCGTTCCGCTGGTCGCCGCCGTCATCAACACCATCGACGACGCGCTGGACCGCAGCGACCCGGGCACCACCGAGTGGAGCACCGACACAATGAACGGGCTGCGGAACCTGCTGGCGGTCGCCCAGGACCGGGTCGTGGTGCTGGTCTCGGACCACGGCCACGTCGTCGACCGTGGCTCCGAGGCGATTTTCCGGCCATCTGACTCCAGCGAGAACAGGTGGCGCCCGGCGACGGGTGAGCCGGGCGACGGCGAGCTGCTCTTCCGGGGCAGCCGGGTGGCGCTCTCGAGTGGAGCGGCGATTCTGCCGTGGCGGGAGGAGCTGAGGTACGGCCCGCGCAAGGCCGGATACCACGGGGGCGCGGCCCCGGCCGAGGCCGTGATCCCACTGTTGCTCTTCGCCGCGCACGACGAGGACGCCGTCCCCGGCTGGGCGGGAGCGCCGGTGTCCAGCCCGGAGTGGTGGCGGGAGCCGCTGCGTCCGGCGGTCCCGGATGTGGGCGCCCGCGAAGCTGCCCAGCCGGAGGGGCGGCGACCGGCGCGCCGTGTCCCCCGGCAGCGGGTCCAGGACGAGAGCCTGTTCGACCTGCAGACCCCGGCCGTGACCGCCGCACCGCCCCCGCCGGAGCCGGCGGCCCAGGCGGATCCCACCACGGCGCTCGTCGACGCGCTTCTCGCCAGCCCGGTGTACGCGGACCGCCGGGGCACCCGCGCCCCCCTGCCCGACGACCGGGTGGCCGCCATGGTCGCCACCCTGGTCGCCGGTAACGGACGCGGCACCCTGGAGACGCTGGCCACCCGGGCGGGAGTTCCTGTGCACCGGGCCTCCGGCACCTTCACCGCCCTGCGCCGTCTGTTGCAGGTCGAGGGCTATCCGGTGCTGACCCTGGACCCGGACGGGCGGACCGCCATCCTCGACGTCGCGCTGATGGTCGAGCAGTTCGGGTTGAAGCCGTCATGACGCTTGAGGTGAGCGCCCGGCGTCGGCGGGACATCGTCGACGCCCTGCGCCGGGGTGCGGTGCCAGCCAATGGCCTGGACGCACTCGCCGTCGGGCTCGACCGCTTCACCCCGGCTCTCAACGAGGATCTCGCTCGGGTGGCCGGCGGCGGGAGCGTGTTCAAGGCGGTGCGGGGCGAGTACGGCGCCGGCAAGACCTTCCTCACCCGCTGGCTGGGGGAGCAGGCGAAGCGTCGGGGGTTCGCCGTCGCCGAGGTGCAGGTCTCCGAGTTGGAGACGCCCCTGCACCGGATGGAGACCGTCTACCGGCGGCTCGTAGAGCAGCTGACCACCGAACAGTTCGGTGCGAGTGCACTGCGGCCCGTACTGGACGGCTGGATCTTCGCCCTGGAGGAGGATGTACTCGCCGCGGGGAGCGCAGCCGAAGCCGATGCGGACGGGCTCGACCGGGAGGTCGGCGAACTGCTCGAACGCCGGCTGGCGGACATCTCCCGGAGCACACCTGGCTTCGCGGCGGCCCTGCGCGGCTACCGGACCGCCCTCGCGACCGGCGATCAGGTGACAGCAGGGGGACTCGCCGCCTGGCTGGGCGGCCAACCCCACGTGGCCGCCACCGCACGCCGAGCCGCCGGGGTGAAGGGTGACCTGGACCACTTCGGAGCGCTCAGCTTCCTGCAGGGTCTGCTGGCGGTGCTGCGTGACAGTGGCCACTGCGGCCTGCTCCTGGTGCTCGACGAGGTCGAGACCCTGCAACGGGTGCGTTCGGACGCGCGGGACAAGGCGCTCAACGCGCTCCGGCAACTGGTCGACGACATCTACGCCGGCCGGTTCCCCGGGTTGTTCCTGTTGATCACCGGAACCCCGGCGTTCTTCGACGGCCAACAGGGCGTGCAGCGGCTCGCCCCGCTGGCCCAGCGTCTCGCCACCGACTTCGGACCCGAGCCGCGCTGGGACAACCCCCGGGCCACCCAGCTGCGCCTGCCCGGCTTCACGGAGGCCGCCCTGGTCCAGCTCGGGAAGCGGGTACGGGAGATCTACGGCAGCGACCGGGTGACGGCCGTGGCCGACGACGACTACCTCGGCGAACTCGCCCGGGCCGTCGCCGGGCGACTGGGCGGCCAGGTCGGGGTGGCCCCAAGGATTTACCTCAAGAAGCTCGTCGCGGACGTCTTCGACCGGGTGGACCAGTTCCCGGACTGGAACCCCCGGGAGCACTACGAGCTGACGCTGCGCTCCGACGAGCTGACGGAGGTCGAACGGAACGCTGCCTGGGCCGACGACATCGACCTGTCGCAGTGAACGAGGCGACCCTGCTCGACCCGGTGGTGCTGCACCACGTCGTCAACTCGCTCGGCTGGCGGGACCTGCGACCGCTGCAACGGGCGGCAATCGGTCCGTTGCTCGCGGGGGAAGACGCCCTGCTGCTTGCCCCCACCGCCGGCGGGAAGACCGAGGCAGCCATGTTCCCACTGCTGTCCCGGATGACCCGCGAGGGCTGGACGGGCACGTCACTGCTCTACCTGTGCCCGCTCAAGGCCCTGCTCAACAACCTGCACCCCCGACTTGAGCGGTACGCCGGCTGGCTGGGCCGTACGGCCGCGCTGTGGCACGGCGACGTCCACACCGCCGCCCGGCGTGCCGTGCTCTGGCAGCGCCCCGACATCCTGCTCACCACGCCGGAGTCCTTGGAGGCGATGTTGGTCAGCACCAACGTCGACCACCGGGGCTTCTTTGCCGGCCTGCGGGCGGTGGTGGTGGACGAGGTGCACGCATTCGCCGGGGACGACCGCGGCTGGCACCTGCTGGCGGTGCTGGAGCGGCTGGCCCGGGTGACCGGCCGACCGCTGCAGCGCGTGGGGCTTTCCGCCACCGTCGGCAACCCGGACCAACTGCTGACCTGGCTGCAGGGATCGGGCTCGGGCAGTCGCCCGGGGCGGGTCGTCGCCCCCGACATCGTCTCCATCGCCGAGCCTCGGCCCACGGGTGATCCGCCGCCCGGGGAGGTCGAACTCGACTACGTCGGGTCGCTCGCCAACGCGGCGAAGGTCATCTGTGGTCTGCACGCGGGCGAGAAGCGGCTGGTCTTCTGCGAGTCCCGACAGACCGTCGAGGAACTCGGTCAACTGCTGCGGGAACGGGGACTGACCACCTTCCTCTCGCACGCCTCGCTCTCCGCCGACGAGCGACGCCGGTCCGAGCAGGCGTTCGCCGAGGCGAGGGACTGCGTCATCGTCTCCACCAGCACGCTGGAACTCGGCATCGACGTGGGCGACCTGGACCGGGTCATCCAGATCGACTCGCCCGCCACGGTGGCGTCGTTCCTGCAACGGCTCGGCCGCACCGGCCGGCGCCCGGGCAGCATGCGCAACTGCCTCTTCCTGTGCCGCACAGGGCAGGAACTGACCCGGGCTGCGGCCCTGCTGTCGCTGTGGGGGCGACGCTGGGTGGAGCCGGTCGTCGCACCGCCGGAGCCCCGGCACATCGTCGCTCAGCAGATGCTCGCGCTCTGCCTGCAGGAGCATCGGGTCGGTGACCGCCTCTGGTCGCAGGCGTGGAACGGGCTCGCGCCCTTCGGCCCGGGTGCGGAGCCGATCGTGCGTCACCTCGTCGAGCACGGCTACCTCGACAGCGACGGAGGGATGCTGTTCATCGGCCCGGAGGCGGAGCGGCGGTTCGGCCGGCGGAACTTCATGGAGATGACCGCGGTCTTCACCGGCCCGCCCGAGTTCACCGTCCTGCACGGCCGGCAGGAGCTAGGTCGGATCGACCCCAGCCTCCTCACCGAAGAAGTGCAGGGTGACCGCCGTCTGCTTCTCGGCGGACGGAGCTGGCGGGTGACGTACGTCGACTGGCGCCGCCGCCGATGCTTCGTGGAGCCTGCCGACGGCGGCGGTCGGGCGAGATGGACCTCGGTGGGCTGGGTGGGATCGAGTCACGCGCTCACCCGGGCCATGCGGGAGGTTCTCCTCGGGGGCGACCCGCCGGTCCGAATGACGACGAGGGCGATAGACCGGTTGGCGCTCGAACGCGCCGAACGCGCGGCCGTGGTGCATCCGGGCGGAAGCCTGGTCGTACGGGCGACTAACGGCGACCTGAGCTGGTGGACCTGGGCCGGCCTACGTGCGAACGCGACCCTAACCGCGACTCTCGGCGAGGTGATCGACCCGATGCAGCGATTTGACGACTATGCGATCCGGCTCCGGGCCGACCTGAGCCGGGCGGAGTGGAGGTCGCTGGCGGCTGACGCGGCGCAGCGGATCTGCCTGCCGGAGGTCAACGCCCGAGCCCTGGCCGGACTGAAGTTCAGCACCGCGCTGCCGGAGCGGCTGGCGCGCGCGACCCTCGCGGCACGCCTGGCCGACGTGCCCGCAGCGGAGATCGTGTTGAAGGAGCCCGTCCGGTTCGTCGCCCTGACAGCCTGACCTGCCACGACGGAGACCTTGGCAATAAGCGCGGTGGTCGGCTCGGCACGGGTGCCGTGCTGCTCGTCGCCGCGGTGTCGTCGCTGGTCATCGCCCCGGTCGGGTGCTGAGGCTGGGCGACTCAGGCTCGTGAGGAGAGGGCAACTGCCTCATCGAGCAGGGCGTCCAGCTCGTCGTCCGTCAGGTTCTCTTCGGTGAGAACTTTCTGCACCGTGGCCGCCTGGATACGACCGATCATCTCCTGACCGATCGAGTAGTCGACTGACGGGTTGATGATCGACATGATGAGCGTCTCGGCAGCCTCGGCGTCGATCTCCGGCCCGCCATCGGCGAGCCCGGCCCGGAGATCGCCGACGAACGTGATGACCTCGGAGCGCCCAGCGGTCTCGCCGAAACGGCGGTCGACGGCAAGGAAGAAGACCGCTGCGAGGAAACGTGGGAGACCGTCCCATCCCTCGGCGTCAAGCCTCGTCTCGACCGCGTCGTTGGCGGCGTGATCGCCCCGCACCATCGTGCGGATGTACTCCGGCAGCTCAGGCTTGATCATGATCGTCCCGCTTCCTCGCTCGTCGAGCCCTGCCATGCTTCCACATTGCCTTCGCGGTCACCGCCAACGCACCGGCTGCCATCACTACGGCGGTCACCGGGTTGTCAACTTGCGGCCGTTCCTGAGCCGGCGAAGGGTGCTGGCTCGTCGTGCCGCTCGTGGCACCGCTCTGTTGCTGTTTGAAGAACTTGAACACCTCTCTGGCGTTGGTTTCGGCGTTCTTCAAGCTGTCCTCGGTGTTGTCTGCACTTCTGACCTGCTTGCGCCAGGCGTCGTCGGCGCGGCGCCCACGCCTTTCGGCCTCGGTCACCAGGCGGTCTCCCGACGGGGAGGCATCGTGCCCAGCCGGCCCGGAGGGGGCGGCACCGGGAGCGATGGTGTTGACGTACCCGGTGAGGTGCCGGGCCGCCTCGGCCAGGAGGCGGGCGTAGCGGCCGGCTTTGTCGCGGGCCACCTCAGCGTCCGCGACGGCGGCGCGTAACCGCCCGTCACTGCTGCCCCGCTGGGCCTCGGTCAGGTGCGCCAGCGCCTGTTCCGCATCCGTCCGGGCGCGCAGCGCTGTGACAGCGGCGGCATCGAGCTTTCCGCGTACGGCGAGGAGCTGTGCGACCAACTCGCCGATGCTGCCGGTCATCCGAGCCGGGTGAGGTAGTCGTTCGCGTGTTCGACGGTGGCGTCAAAGCGGCGGCGAGTCGGTCGGACCTCTGCCCTGGCGGAGTCGAGCGCCTGACGGACGGCGGTCACCTCCTCGTGCTGGCTGCCGTGCAGGACGGCGTTCGCCGTTGCGGTGGCCGCGTCGGCCTCTGTGGCCGCCTGGTCCAACATCCGCCGTCCCTGGCGGGCGGCTTCGATGGCGGCGCGGAGAGCCGCCTTGACCTCGCCGACACTCATTGTGGTGGTTGCTCAGCCGAGGGCGCCGATGTAGCGATGAGCCGCCTCCGCACTGCCCCGCACGAGGGTCATGGCTTCGGCCGTGCGCTGTTTGCTCTGCTCGCCCCGGGCGATGGCTTCGGCGATCCTGGGATGCCCGGTTCCTGAGGCGATGGCGCGCAGGCGGGCCAGCATCTGTTCGGTGTTCTCGGCGGCGGCCCGGATCTGGTTGATCGTCACGTTGCCCTGCTCGGCGGCCTGCGTCAGCGCCGCCCTGACTTCCTCGATGCTGGCCATCCGCCCTCCACCTGGCATCGCGCAAAGGAGTTCACATCTGCGTGGTTGGACGGACACTATAGGAGACGGGCGTGGCCCGCAGTCCCGCGATGGGCGGACGGCACTTCCCCGAAACACCATGCACCGGCACGACGACGACGGCGTACGCCTCCTCGCCGAAGCCCCCGACCCACGCGGCGTGCGGTGAACGCATGCCGACCCCCACCGCACCGATCTCGATGGGAAAGTGCCACTGAAAGGGCCGTTTCCTGCCAAGATCTGCCGCCGAGCCCCGGCGGCCGGCGGGCACACCGGCTACTTCGAGCCCGGCGGCCGGCGGGCACACCGGCCCGCCGGGCTCGGCGGCTACTCCGGTACGCGGCGGTACGCGCCGTCGCTGGCCGAGGTCGCCATCGAGGCGTACGCGCGCAGCGCCGCCGACACCGGCCGTTGCCGGTCGAGCGGGGTGTACGGCTTGTCGCGCTTCTCCTGGGCGATGCGGCGGGCCTCCAGCACGTCGGGGGCCACGTTCAGCTCGATCGACCGGGCGGGGATGTCGATGACGATCTCGTCGCCGGGCTCGACGAGGGCGATCAGCCCGCCGGAGGCCGCCTCGGGGGAGGCGTGGCCGATGGAGAGGCCGGAGGTGCCGCCGGAGAAGCGGCCGTCGGTGATCAGCGCGCAGGATCTGCCCAGCCCCCGGCCCTTGAGGAAGGAGGTGGGGTAGAGCATCTCCTGCATTCCGGGGCCACCCTTCGGCCCCTCGTAGCGGATCACCACCACGTCGCCGGCGACGATCCGTTTGTTGAGGATCGCCTCGACGGCGTCGTCCTGGGACTCGTAGACCTTGGCCGGGCCGCGGAAGGTCAGGCATTCCTCGGGCACCCCGGCGGTCTTCACGACGCAGCCCTGCGGGGCCAGGTTGCCGTGCAGGATGGCCAGCCCGCCGTCCGCGCTGTGGGCGTGGGCGAGGTCCCGCACGCAGCCGTCGGCGGCGTCGGTGTCCAGCGAGGACCAGCGGTTGGTGGTGGAGAACGGCTCGGTGGTGCGCACCCCGCCGGGGGCGGCGTGGAACAACTCGAGCGCCTCGGGCGTCGCCGATCCGCCCCGGACGTCCCAGTCGGCCAGCCAGCGCTCCAGGCTGGGGGAGTGCACCGCGTGCACGTCCCGGTGGAGCAGGCCGGCCCGGTCCAGTTCGCCGAGGATGGCCGGGATGCCGCCGGCCCGGTGCACGTCCTCCATGTGGTATTTCGGGGAGTTCGGGGCGACCTTGGCCAGGCAGGGCACCCGGCGGGAGATGGCGTCGATGTCGGCGACGTCGAAGTCCATCTCGGCCTCGCGGGCGGCGGCGAGCAGGTGCAGGATCGTGTTTGTCGAGCCGCCCATCGCCACGTCCAGGGCGACCGCGTTGTCGAACGCGGCCCGGCTGGCGACGGCGCGTGGCAGCACGGAGGCGTCGTCACCGTCGTACCACCGCTTGGCGATCTCCACGACGGTGCGGCCGGCCTCGACGAAGAGCGACCGGCGCGCGGCGTGGGTGGCCAGCGTCGAGCCGTTGCCGGGCAGGGCCAGGCCGATCGCCTCGGCGAGGCAGTTCATCGAGTTGGCGGTGAACATGCCGGAGCAGGAGCCGCAGGTCGGGCAGGCCGAGCGCTCGATCTCGCCGAGCTGGTCGTCGGTGACGGCCTCGTTGGATGAGGCGATCATGGCGTCGATGAGGTCGATCTTCGAGTGCACGACGCCCTCGATCGCCACCGTCTTGCCGGCCTCCATCGGGCCGCCGGAGACGAAGACTGTCGGGATGTTGAGCCGCAGGGCGGCCAGCAGCATGCCCGGGGTGATCTTGTCGCAGTTGGAGATGCAGACCAGGGCGTCGGCGCAGTGCGCGTTGACCATGTACTCCACCGCGTCGGCGATCAGCTCCCGGCTGGGCAGGGAGTAGAGCATGCCGCCGTGGCCCATGGCGATGCCGTCGTCCACGGCGATCGTGTTGAACTCGCGGCCCACCCCGCCGGCCTCCGCCACCGCCTCGGCGACCAGGCCGCCCATGTCCTTGAGGTGCACGTGACCGGGCACGAACTGGGTGAAGCTGTTGGCGATGGCGACGATCGGCTTGCCGAAGTCGTCGTCGGTCATCCCGGTGGCCCGCCACAGGGCCCGGGCACCGGCCATCATCCGACCGTGGGTGGAGGTCTTCGACCGCAGCTCAGGCATGCCCACAAGTGTGACACCGGCGCGGGAGCGGCGAGCGGCCGTGCGCGCCGTGTCCCAAAGGATGCACACCCCGCCCCCCACGCGGGGGGCGCATCCGGCAGAGTTGGGGGGTGCGGTTCCCTCCGGTCATGGTCGCGACCGCCGTGCTGTGCGGGTTGATGGCCGTCGCGGCCACCACGCTGTCGGCCGTCGTCGCCCGGCGCCGCGCCGGGCGACACCGCCGGGCCTACGCGCTCGTCGCCGCCGCGTCGGGGGTCGCGCTGGTCACCCTGCTGCTCGGGCTGGCCGTGGCGCTGGCCTCCACCGGGCACGGGGGGCACGTGCCGCGGCGGCACACCGGCTGGGCCGGCGTCGTCTCGATCGGCACGGCGGTCGGTGGGCTGCTCTTCTCCGCCGGGTTGCTCCGGCTGCCCGGCGTGGCCGCCACGAAGGCGGCCACCGCCCGGCTCGCGCTCGACGCTCTGGTGCTGGCGGCGGCGTTCTGGTTCGTCGGCTGGGTGCTCTTCTCCGAGCCGACCCGGCTGCTCGGCGACGCCACCCCGATGTCCTGCGTGCCGATCCTGCTCGCCACGGTAAGTGCCGCGCTGACCGCCGGGGTCGCCCTGGTCGTGGCGCTGCGTGCCCCGCCTCCGCGGCACCGGGTCGCCCTGCTCGGCGCCGGGGCCACCGCCGTCACCTGCGGCGGGCTGGGCGTCGCCGCGGGCGTCTGCCAGGCCGGGCCGGGCGTGGCGCTGAGCGGGGCGGTGGCGCTCACCGGCGGCCTGGTCGCCGCCGCGCTGGCCGCCCGGCAGCGGGACGTGCCGGCCCGGGCGGCCCCCGACCTGATCCGCCGTGACAGCGCCCACGCGTTCGTGCCGATGTTCGCCATGGCCGCCTCGGCGATGTACCACCTCCTCCAGGACGGCCACTTCGACGCGCTCGGCATCGTCGCCGGCAGCGTGGAGGGCTTCGCCCTGGTGACCCGGCAATACCTCACGCTGCGCGACCTGCGTGGCTACGCCCAACGTCTGGCCGAGCGCGAGGCGCACTTCCGCGAGCTGGCGCACACCGACCAGTTGACCGGGCTGGCCAACCGGCGGGGGCTGTCGCAGGCGCTGCACCGCTGCGCCGGGGCCGGCGCCCCCTGCGTGCTGCTCGGTCTCGACATGGACGGTTTCAAGCACGTCAACGACATGCGCGGGCACGACGTCGGCGACGCGGTGCTGGCCGAGGTGGGCGAGCGGCTGCGCGCCAACCTGCGCCCCGGTGACGTGGCGGCCCGGCTCGGCGGCGACGAGTTCGCGGTGCTGATGCACGGCCGGCCGGCCGAGGCGGACCGGGTCGCCGAACGCCTGCTCGGCGTGCTCGGACGCGCCTACGACCAGCCGGAGGGGCCGGTCTTCCTGTCGGTGAGCATCGGGGTGGCGGGCTGGGCCGGCGAGCCCGACGTGGAGCTGCTGCTGCGCCACGCCGACCTGGCGCTGCGCTACGCCAAGCAGCGCGGCAAGAACCGGATCGAGCGCTACGACGCCGCGTACGACAAGCTGCTGCGCCGGCGCAGCACCCTGGAGCACGAACTGCGCGGCGCGATCGAGCGCGACGAGTTGCGCCTGGTGTTCCAGCCGGTGGCCTCGCTGCCGTCGGTGCGCCCGGTCGGGGCGGAGGCGTTGCTGCGCTGGCGTCATCCGGTGCTGGGCAACGTCGGCCCGGACGAGTTCATCCCGCTGGCGGAGGAGTGCGGGATGATCGCCAAGCTGGGCGCCTGGGTGCTGCACCAGGCCTGCCAACAGCTCTCCCGTTGGCTGGCCGACGGCCACGACGTCTGGGTCTCGGTCAACGTGTCGCCCCGGGAGCTGCACGCCCCGGAGTACGTGGTGCAGGTGGCCGAGGCGCTGCGCGCCCACCGGGTGCCGCCGCAGCGGCTGGTGCTGGAGGTCACCGAGCACGCCGTGGCGACGGACCTGGACGAGCTGATCCGGCGGCTGACGGCGCTGCGGCGCACGGGCGTGCGGATCGCGTTGGACGACTTCGGCGCCGGCTACTCCTCGCTCGGGCAGCTACGTCGCCTGCCGATCGACATCCTCAAGATCGACCACGGGCTGGTCGCGGAGCACGAGCCCGTGCGGCCGGTGGACGGCCCGCCGTTCGCGCCGATGGTCGACATCGTCATGCGGCTCGGCCACCAGCTCGGCCTGGAGGTCATCGCCGAGGGGGTGACCACGCCGACCGAACTGGCGGCCGTGGTCGCCGCCGGCTGCCGGTTCGGCCAGGGCGCGCTCTTCGGCTGGGGCGTGCCGGCCGAGCACCTGGAGGCGATGTTGGAGGCGGCCACGTCGTCCGGGGCCCGCCGGGTCCCGGCACCCGCACTGCCCGCGCGGATGGCACCGCCGCAGCGGCTGCCGACGCTGCCCGCCACACGCCCGTCCGGGCAGGTGGAACCGGTTTTCCCGGCCCCCCGGACGGGTGAATTTCGATGATCCGTTAACCAACATGTGGGATCAGTTGACTCATCGCGTGAGATGCGTCAGGCTTGGCCGCATGTCGTCGTACCGGTCGCTGCGAGTACTTATCTGAGCGCACTCTCCCTGTCGAGAGTGCGCTGGCCCCGTGCAACCTGCACGAGGGCTTTTTTGTTGGCCGTCGGACCCATCGACGCCGGGCACCGCCGCCCGCGTCGCACCCGCTCGAAACAGCCTGAACCACTCCAGCCGAAGGCTTTGAACCGCCATGACGAGACCCACGCCAGAGACCCTCGCCCACTCCGCCCGGCGGGCCCGCACGACCGCCGAGCCCGCGAACGACGCCGCTCACGCCGCGACCACCCCGGCCGTCCCGGGGGTACGCACACCCGCCCCGGCCCAGGTCAGCGGCGCCGGCTCGCTCGTGCGGTCCCTCGAGGCACTCGGTGTCGACGTCGTCTTCGGCATCCCCGGCGGCGCGATCCTGCCGGCGTACGACCCGCTCTACGACTCGACGGTCCGGCACATCCTGGTCCGCCACGAGCAGGGCGCCGGGCACGCGGCCACGGGTTACGCCCAGGCGACCGGCCGGGTGGGGGTCTGCATGGCCACCTCCGGTCCCGGCGCGACCAACCTGGTCACCCCGATCGCCGACGCGTACATGGACTCGGTGCCGATCGTGGCCATCACCGGGCAGGTCGCGCGGCCCGCGATCGGCACTGACGCCTTCCAGGAGGCGGACATCCAGGGCATCACCCTGCCGATCACCAAGCACAACTTCCTGGTTCAGGAGGCCGAGGAGATCCCCCGGGTGCTGGCCGAGGCGTTCCACCTGGCGGCCACCGGCCGGCCGGGGCCGGTCCTGGTGGACATCCCCAAGGACATCCTCCAGGCGTCCACCACCTTCACCTGGCCGCCGGTGCTGGACCTGCCCGGCTACCGGCCGACCCTGCACCCGCACGGCAAGCAGATCCGCGAGGCGGCCCGGCTGATGGCCGGCGCCCGGCGCCCGGTGCTCTACGTCGGCGGCGGGGTGCTGAAGGCCGGCGCCACCGAGGGGCTGCGCCGGCTGGCGGAGCTGAGCGGGATCCCCGTGGTGACCACGCTGATGGCGCTCGGCGCGTTTCCCGACTCGCATCCGCAGCACCTGGGCATGCCCGGGATGCACGGCACGGTCTCCGCGGTCTACGGCCTGCAGAAGTCCGACCTGATCGTGGCCCTGGGAGCGCGCTTCGACGATCGGGTCACCGGCAAGCTGGACTCGTTCGCCCCGGACGCCGCGGTGGTGCACGCCGACATCGACCCGGCGGAGATCGGCAAGAACCGGCACGCGGACGTGCCGATCGTCGGCGACGCCCGGCACGTGATCGACGAGTTGATCGCGGCGGTGACCAGCGAGCAGGCGGCCGGCCGGCGCGCCGACCTGACCGACTGGTGGGCGCAGCTCGACGACCTGCGCAAGCGCTACCCGCTGGGCTACGACGAGCCGTCCGACGGCACCCTCTCCCCGCAGTACGTGATCAAGCGGCTCGGCGAGCTCGTCGGCCCGGACGCGATCTACGTCGCCGGTGTCGGCCAGCACCAGATGTGGGCCTCGCAGTTCGTCTCCTACGAGAAGCCGTACACCTGGTTGAACTCCGGCGGTCTCGGCACGATGGGCTACGCGGTGCCGGCGGCGATGGGCGCGAAGGTCGGCAAGCCGGACACGGTGGTGTGGGCGGTGGACGGCGACGGCTGTTTCCAGATGACCAACCAGGAGCTGGCCACCTGCGCGCTGGAGGGCATCCCGGTCAAGATCGCCGTGATCAACAACGGCAACCTCGGCATGGTCCGGCAGTGGCAGACCCTCTTCTACGGGGAGCGCTACTCCAACACCGACCTCGGCACCCACAAGCACCGCATCCCGGACTTCGTGAAGCTCGCGGAGGCGCTGGGCTGCGTGGGGCTGCGCTGCGAGAACGCCGAGGACGTCGAGCGGACCATCAAGGCCGCGATGGCCATCGACGACGCCCCGGTGGTCATCGACTTCGTCGTCGGCAAGGACGCCATGGTGTGGCCGATGGTCGCCGCCGGCACCAGCAACGACGAGATCATGTTCGCCCGGGGCGTCCGCCCCGCCTTCGACGAGGACGACCTGTAATGACCATGCACACCCTGTCCGTGCTCGTGGAGAACAAGCCCGGTGTCCTGGCCCGGGTCTCCGGCCTGTTCTCCCGGCGCGGCTTCAACATCGACAGCCTCGCCGTCGGGGAGACCGAGAACCCGGACGTCTCCCGGATCACGATCGTGGTCAACGCCGACTCGTCCCCGCTGGAGCAGGTCACCAAGCAGCTCAACAAGCTGGTCAACGTACTCAAGATCGTCGAGCTGGATCCGCACGTCTCGGTCGCCCGGGAGCTGCTCCTGGTCAAGGTGCGCGCGGACCGCGCGGCCCGCGCCCAGGTGCTGGAGACGGTCGGCCTGTTCCGGGCCCGGGTGGTCGACGTGGCACCCGACACGCTGACCATCGAGGCCACCGGCACCCCGGACAAGCTCGACGCGTTGCTGCGCGACCTCGAAGCCTTCGGGATCAAGGAGATGGTCCAGTCCGGGCTGGTGGCGATCGGGCGCGGCTCGCGTTCCATCGCGGCCGGACCGGCGCTCCGGGTCGCCTGACCCACCACCGACCGGGCCGGCCCGCGCCGGCCGTGACCGCCCGACCGGGCCGGCGCCACGCGCCGCCGGGGAACCGACACCGCACAGATCCACGACGGGCCGTCCGGGCCGCCGTACGAAAGGGAAAACCATGAGCGTTGAGGTGTACTACGACGACGACGCCGACCTGGGCCTGATCCAGGGTCGGAAGGTCGCGGTCATCGGCTACGGCAGCCAGGGGCACGCCCACGCGCTGTCGCTGCGCGACTCCGGCGTCGACGTGGTGATCGGTCTGCCGGCAGGCTCCAAGAGCCGCGCGAAGGCCGAGGAGCAGGGCCTGCGCGTGCTCACGCCGGCCGAGGCGTCGGCCGAGGCGGACGTCATCATGGTCCTCGCGCCGGACACCGCCCAGCGCAGCATCTACGCCGAGTCGATCGCCCCGAACCTGACCGCGGGCAAGGCGCTCTTCTTCGGCCACGGCTTCAACATCCGCTACGGCCTGATCAAGCCGCCGGCCGACGTCGACGTGGCGATGGTCGCACCGAAGGGCCCGGGCCACCTGGTCCGCCGCCAGTACGCCGACGGCAAGGGCGTGCCCTGCCTGGTCGCCGTCGAGCAGGACGCCAGCGGGGGCGCTCTGGCCCTGGCCCTTTCCTACGCCAAGGGCATCGGCGGCACCCGGGCCGGGGTCATCCGGACCACCTTCACCGAGGAGACCGAGACCGACCTCTTCGGCGAGCAGGCGGTGCTCTGCGGCGGCGCGGCGGCGCTCGTGCAGACCGGTTTCGAGGTGCTCACCGAGGCGGGCTACGCCCCCGAGGTGGCCTACTTCGAGTGCCTGCACGAGCTGAAGCTGATCGTCGACCTCATGTACGAGGGCGGCATCGCGAAGATGCGCTACAGCATCTCCGACACGGCCGAGTACGGTGACCTCTCCCGTGGTCCGCGCGTCATCGACGCCCGGGTCAAGGAGGAGATGCGCAAGATCCTCGGCGAGATCCAGTCCGGCGAGTTCGCCCGGGAGTGGGTGGCCGAGGACGAGGCCGGCCGCCCCAACTTCAGCAAGTGGCAGGCCGAGGGCGCGGCGCACCCGATCGAGGAGACCGGCGCCAAGCTGCGCGGGATGATGAGCTGGGTCGACCGCCCGATCACCGAGACCGCCTGACGCACACCACCGGCCCGGACCGGGCGCCCTGTCCGGCGCCCGGTCCGGGCCGCCCGCTTTCCACAGTCACGCGTTGTGAGGGCACTCACCCCGCGACCCGGAACATGCCGACCGGCCGGGCCCCTACGATCGCGGGGTAGGTGTGTAGCCGGCACCTGACGGCCATGGCCCGGATCAGCGCGGGGCGCAGCGCGGCGTCCCGTAGCCCCGGTCCACCGCTCTGACGACAACTACGAGGACCAATGACTCCTGTCGTACTGATCGCCGAAGAACTCGCCCCCGCCGCCATCGAGGTGCTCGCCCACGACTTCGACGTCCGCCACGTCGACGGCACCGACCGTCCGGCCCTGCTCTCGGCGCTCTCCGAGGCCGACGCCGTGATCGTGCGCAGCGCCACCCAGATCGACGCCGAGGCCATCGCCGCCGCGCCCCGGCTGAAGGTCGTCGCCCGGGCGGGCGTGGGCCTGGACAACGTCGAGGTGCCGGCCGCCACCGCGCGGGGCGTCATGGTCGTCAACGCCCCCACCTCGAACATCGTTTCCGCCGCCGAGCAGGCCCTCGCGCTGCTGCTGGCCGTGGCCCGCAACACCGCCAGCGCCAGCGCCGCGCTGAAGGCGGGGGAGTGGAAGCGGTCGAAGTACACGGGCGTCGAGATCCAGGGCAAGACCGTCGGCGTCGTCGGCCTCGGCCGCATCGGCGTGCTCTTCGCCCAGCGGATCGCCGCCTTCGGCACCCGGCTGATCGCCTACGACCCCTACATCCAGCCGGCCCGCGCCGCCCAGCTCGGCGTCCGCCTGGTGGGCCTGGAGGAGCTGCTGCGGGAGAGCGACTTCATCTCGATCCACCTGCCCAAGACCCCCGAGACCGTCGGCCTGATCGGTGAGAAGGAACTGGCCGTCGTCAAGCCCGGCGTCCGGATCATCAACGCCGCCCGGGGCGGGCTGGTCGACGAGCAGGCCCTGGCCGACGCGATCGCCGAGGGCCGGGTCGCCGGCGCCGGCGTGGACGTCTACGCCAAGGAGCCCTGCACCTCCTCGCCGCTGTTCGCCCTCGACAGCGTGGTGGCCACCCCGCACCTGGGCGCCTCCACCGGCGAGGCGCAGGACAAGGCGGGCCTGGCCGTCGCCCGGAGCGTGAAGCTGGCGTTGCAGGGCGAGTTCGTGCCGGACGCCGTGAACGTGCAGGCCGGCGGCGTGGTCGCCGAGGACGTGCGGCCGTTGCTGCCGCTGGCCGAGAAGCTCGGCCGGGCCTTCACGGCCGTCGCCGGCGGGGTCGCCGCCAACGTCACCGTCGAGGTGCGCGGCGAGATCGTCAACCACGACGTGGCGGTGCTGAAGCTCGCCGCCACCAAGGGTCTGTTCAGCTCCGTGGTCGAGGAGCAGGTCACCTACGTCAACGCCCCGCACCTCGCCGCCGAGCGCGGCGTCGAGGTCACGTTGGTCGCCGAGACCGACACGCTCGAGCACCCCAACCTGGTCACCGTCCGCGGCGCGCTGCCCGACGGCCGCACGGTCAGCGTCTCCGGCACCGTCACGACCGCCGGCGCCCGCGACGTGATCAAGCTGACCGAGGTCGACGGCTTCGACGTGGAGATCGGCGCGGAGGGCATCCTGGTCTTCCTGCGCTACGCCGACCGCCCGGGCGTCGTCGGCACGGTCGGCACGCTGCTCGGCGAGGCGGGTGTCAACATCGCCGCGATGCAGGTGGCCCGGCGCGAGGCCGGCGGCGAGACCCTGATGACGCTCACCGTCGACCAGGCGCTCGGCGCGGACCTGCTCACCTCGGCGGCGGACTCGATCGGCGCGGTCGCGGCCAGCGCGGCGGACCTGCGCGACGAGTGACCTGAGCGCACGACAGCGGGGGCCCGGCGGATGCGCCGGGCCCTCCGTCGTACGCGGGGGCGGGTCAGCCGGGCCGGCGGGCCGGCGGCGGGTAGACCGAGCCGTCCTGCGCGTCGAAGAGCATCAGGTCGTACGCGCCGGCCAGCCGTTCGATGTCGAGCAGCACCTGGTCCTCGCAGGCCGGGTCGAGGTTCAGCTCGACGTGGTCGTGCGCGGCGTGCAGCGGCGCCACCGCCCACGGGGTGCCCGGGTCGGTCCTGCGGTCCGGGTAGCTGCGGGTGATGGCCCGGTAGAACGCCACCACCCGCGGGTCGGGGTGGCAGTCCAGGTGCTGCCCCTGCCGGCACCGCCGCACCGCCGCCCGCACGTCCTCGGGTGTCGCCCCGTCCGCCAGGGCCCACACGCTCAGGTCGAAACTCACGGCGGACAGCGTGCCATCCGCGTCTCACCGCGTCGAAATCGCCCCGCCGCGGATCCCCGCACGCTCCTGTTGCCACGGTCCGCAGTGGAGCCCCTTGCGTTGAGTTGCGTCGATTCGATAGCGTACCGGTGCGGTCACCGGCCCGGTTCGCGGCGTGGACCCGTCTTCGGGTGGCGAGGCCGACGTCCGGCCGACCGGCCCGCACCCCTCGATTGCGCGAGCCACGCGCACTCGTCGCTGACCGGCCCTCACGGTCGTTGCCGAGACCGTGGGGGCCGATCGCGCGTCCGGGCGGCTCAGCGCCCGATCGCGCGTCCCGGGCTCGGCGGCCGATGGCGCGTCGGGGTTCAGCGGCGGTGGGCGAAGAGCACGCGGTAGTCCGACCCGTCGCGGAACCAGGTCAGCCCGGCCGGGCCGGCGGCGTAGAGGGCGGTGGCGTAGGCGTCGGCGACGGCGAGGTCCGGCCCGACGACCGTCGCGGCCACCAGGTGCTCGGCCGGTTCCCCGGTGTGCGGGTCCACCACGTGGCCGCGCCGACCGCTGACTCCCGAGGTGCCGACCGCGCCGGCGGTCATCTCCAGCACCAGTGGCGTCTGGTGCCGATCGGTCGGGTGGTGCACGGCGACCCGCCACGGGCCGCCGTGCGCGGCGTGGCCGCGGACGACCAGGTCGGCGCCGGTGAGCACGGCGTAGTCGTGGACGCCGGCGGCCCGCAACCGGGCGGCGGCCCGCTCCACGGCCCATCCGCCGAGCAGCCCGCCGGGGTCGAAGCCGCCGGGCACGGCCCAGGCGTCGAACCAGCCGTCCGTGGCGGCCCGCATCGCCGCGCAGCGGTCCACGAGGTCGGCCAGCGGCGCGTACGAGTCGGGGCTGATCTCGTCCCGGCGCAGCCGGGAGACCAGGCTGTCGGGTCGGGTCGGGCCGTAGGTGAGGTCGATGGCCCGAAGTTCCGCCACGGCGTCGCGCAACGCGTCGCCGACGCCACGCCGGCCCAGCCACTCGGGGGCGTTGAGCAGCAGCGTGTATTCGGCGGTCGCGGTCCGCACGGTGTGCCGCACGGAGATGCGGTCGCGGTCGAGGGCGCCGGGCCGGTCCACCCGGTGGCTGTGGAGGCCGAGGCGCAGGTCCGGCCGGCGCTGGTGGAACGCCGACTGGTCCACCCAGCGGGTGCGTGGCTGCTGGTCGATACGCATGACGCTGCTCCCTCGGTGACGCCGGCCGCGGCTCCCGCGGCTTCCGTCACGGGCCCCCGTTGACCCGCTTGCCACCACGCTAGGCAGCGGAGATGACCCGTACATGGATGCCACCTGGGAGGATCCTGTGCATCCGATTTTCCCGCATCGTGGAAGGGTCGTACCGGGCAACGGGACGGCGGCGTACGGTCGGACCAAACGGCGAGGCGAGGAGCACAGTGACGTGGCACGGATCGCGGTGGTGGCCGGGGACGGGATCGGACCCGAGGTGGTCGCGCAGGCCCGCAAGGTCATCGACGCCGTGCTTCCGGGCGTGGACGCCACCGAGTACGACCTCGGCGCCGCCCGCTGGCACCGCACCGGCGAGGTGCTGCCCGACTCCGTGCTGACCGAGCTGGCCGGGCACGACGCGATCCTGCTGGGCGCCGTCGGCGACCCGGGCGTCCCGCCGGGCGTGCTGGAGCGGGGCCTGCTGCTCAAGCTGCGCTTCGCCTTCGACCAGTACGTCAACATGCGCCCCTCGCGGCTCTGGCCCGGCGTGGGCGGCCCACTGGCCAGCGTCAAGCCCGGCGAGGTCGACCTGGTGGTGGTCCGCGAGGGCACCGAGGGGCTCTACGCCGGTGCCGGCGGCGTGCTGCACCGGGGCACCCCGGCCGAGGTCGCCACCGAGGAGAGCCTGAACACGCGGTACGGCGTGGAGCGGGTGATCCGCGACGCCTTCGCGCGCGCCTCGCGCCGCGAGCGGCGCAAGGTCACCCTCGTGCACAAGACCAACGTGCTCACCCACGCCGGCTCGCTGTGGGCGCGCGCGTTCGAGACCGTCGCCGCCGAGCACCCCGACGTGACCACGGAATACCAGCACGTCGACGCCGCCGCGATGTTCCTGGTCACCCAGCCCCAGCGCTACGACGTGGTGGTCACCGACAACCTGTTCGGCGACATCCTCACCGACATCGCCGCTGCGGTCACCGGCGGGATCGGGCTGGCCGCCAGCGGCAGCATCAACCCCGAGGGGGCGTTTCCCTCGATGTTCGAGCCGGTACACGGCTCGGCACCGGACATCGCCGGTCGGGGCGTGGCCGACCCGGTCGCGGCCGTACTCTCGGCGGCCCTGCTGCTCGACCAGCTCGGGCACGCCGAGGCCGCCGGCCGGGTCACCGCCGCCGTCGGCGCGGAGCTGGCCGGGCGGGCGCCGGGCGCGCAGCTGCGCACGGGGGAGGTCGGCGACCGCCTCGTCGGGTACGCCACCGCCTGAGGCCGCCGCCGCGGCTCACCGGCCCTCGCCCCGGCTCACCGGCCCTCGCCCCGGCTCACCGGCCCTCCCGCCGGCCCCCGACCCGCCGGGGGCCGGCGGGCATCAGCCCGCGTCGCGCCCCGCCCGGGTCCGGCCCCCGACGCCCGGCGGCGGGCCTGCCGGCCCACCCCTCCGGCGCTACCCCTGAACGACCGTTCGGGGTAAGTTTCTCGCACCAGAATTCTCGGCATGCGGACCCGCGTGTCGACATCCCGCAGGAAGGTCAGCGCGATGAGCGGTGGTGACAAGCTCGACTTCGAGATCCGTCCGAATCCCGCGCCGGTATCCGCCGCGGACCGGGCCGCACTGCTGGCCAACCCGGGCTTCGGTCGGGTCTTCACCGACCACATGGTCACCGTCCGCTACGCCGACGGCAAGGGCTGGTACGACGCCCGCGTCGAGGCGCGCGCGCCGATCCCGATGGACCCGGCCGCCGCCGTGCTGCACTACGCGCAGGAGATCTTCGAAGGGCTGAAGGCGTACCGGACGGCCGACGGCGGGGTCACCATGTTCCGCCCCGAGGCCAACGCCGCGCGGTTCGCCGACTCGGCCCGGCGGATGGCGATGCCGCTGCTGCCCGGCGCGGCGTTCGTCGACTCGCTCGGTGAGCTCGTGCGCATCGACCGGGACTGGATCCCGGAGGGCGAGGACGGCAGCCTCTACCTGCGGCCGTTCATGTTCGCCAGCGAGGTGTTCCTCGGGGTGCGGCCGGCCAACGAATACCTCTACGTGGTGATCGCCTCGCCGGTCGGCGCGTACTTCTCCGGCGGGGTGCGGCCGGTGACGGTCTGGGTCTCCCCGGACTACACCCGCGCCGCCCCGGGCGGCACCGGCGCGGCGAAGTGCGGCGGCAACTACGCGGCCTCGCTGGTGGCCCAGGCCGAGGCGATCGAGCACGACTGCGACCAGGTGGTCTTCCTGGACGCGGTGGAGCGCCGCTTCGTCGACGAACTCGGCGGCATGAACGTCTTCTTCGTCTACGACGACGACACGGTGGTCACCCCGCCGCTGACCGGCACGATCCTGCCCGGCATCACCCGCGAGTCGGTGCTCACCCTGGCCGCCGCCGCGGGGCACCGGGTCGAGGAGCGGCCGGTGAGCTTCGCCGACTGGCAGGCGGACGCGGCGAGCGGCCGGCTGCGCGAGGTGTTCGCCTGCGGCACGGCGGCGGTGGTCACCCCGATCGGGCAGGTGCGTTCCCCCGACGGCGAGTTCCTGATCGGCGGCGGTGAGCCCGGCCGGGTCACCACGGCCCTGCGCCAGCAGCTCGTCGACCTGCAACGGGGCGTGGCCGCGGATCCGCACGGCTGGGTCCGGCGCATCCTCTGACCCGCCGCGCCACCACCGGCCTGCCGGGGTGTGCGGGTGGCGTCGTCCGCCCGCGCCGCGCCGCCCCCGGCGGCGCGGGTCAGGTCAGCAGGTGCCCGCGCAGGGCGGCGAGCTGCGGCTCGCCGACGCCCGCGTGGCGCAGGTAGCCCTCCACCGAGCCGTGGGCCTGGCGCAGCTCGGTGAGGAAGAGCGCCATGGCCTCGGCGGGGCAGGTCAGCACCGGCAGGGTCTCGCCGGTGTGCTGGCCGGTGGCCTCGAACCAGGCGCGGTAGCGCTCGCCGGCCTCGGTGCTCAGGGCGTAGTCGGCGACGATGTCGTCGTCACCGACGCCGAGCACCGCGAGGGTGAGCGCGCAGACGATGCCCGTGCGGTCCTTGCCGGCGACGCAGTGCACGACGACGGGGGCGTTGGCGGGGTCGGCGATCAGCCCGATCGCCTCGGCGAGCCCGGCGGTGCCGGTCTCGGCGAGGTCGGCGTACCGGTCGGCCAGGTAGCGGGCCAGGTCGGTGCCGGGACGGTAGGGCCGCTCGCCCCACTCCGCGTGCTCCGGGTGGATGTGGCGCCAGGTCAGGCCGTCGAAGTGGGGGACGCGGCCGTCGCGCTCCACCTCGGCGGGGCGGCGCAGGTCGATGACCGTGCGGACGCCGAGGGCGGCGAAGGCCTCCCGGTCGGTGTCGTCGATGCGGTGCAGCGAGTCGGAGCGGTAGAGCCGCCCCGGGCGCACCACGCGACCGTCGTGGCCGGCATGGCCGCCCACGTCGCGGAAGTTGAACATCGCGGAGAAGGGGATCCGGCGACCGACCTCGATGGAGTCCACGCTGACACGGTAACGGCCTCCCGCGCCGTGCGGGAGACCGTGCCGGTGCCGGCTAGCGGGCGGTGCCGGGCGGGATGGCCGAGTAGGTCTCGCCGTAGTAGCCGCCGAGCCGGTCCCGGTAGGTGGGGTCGGTGTCGGCGGTCTCGTCGTACTCCGGGGCGGCCTTGATCTGGTCCTTGCTCCGGTCGACGTGCACCTTGCGCTCGTCGTGGTCGACGTGGTTGACGGTGCCGGCCGGGATCATGACCTTCCGTCCGAAGATCCACGGCCCGGTGTCCACCACGAGGTAGCTGTCGTTGACGTCGTGGCTGGCGCTGTCGATCCTGCCGATGCCGCCGTCGGTGGCCTCGACCTTGTAGCCGACCAGGTCGGCGTCGGCGACGCTCGCGGTGTCCCGGTAACGCCAGGGGTCGAAGGCGCCGGCCGGGGCGCCGCCGGCGAACTCGCCCTGGCCGCCACCGCGCAGCGGGTCCGGGCTGCCGTGGGTGCTGTGCGGGTCGAGCCTGTCCATCTGACAACTCCTGCCCCGACTGTCGCCAGTCGTCTCGCCGGTCCGGGTGTCTCCCGCTACCCCGAGGAGCTACCCGGGCGGTCGGCACCGGAAACGACGGTGGGCCGGGCCGCACGTGCGGCCCGGCCCACCATGGGCGTACCGGCTCAGGCGAGCGCGGCCTGGGCGTCGAGGGCGACCGCGGCGGCGTGCACGACGGCGGCGATGCGCAGCCCCTCGTGCACCTGCTCGCGGCTGAAGCCCGCGGCGCGCAGGGTCTTCTCGTGCGACTCCAGGCAGACTCCGCAGCCGGTGATCGCCGAGACGGCCAGGCACCAGAGTTCGAAGTCGGCCTTGTCCACACCCGGCTTGGCGATGATCTGCATCCGCAGCCGGGCCGGGATCGACTGGTACTGCTCGTCGCCGATCAGGTGCTTGGCCCGGTAGTAGACGTTGTTCATCGCCATGATCGCGGCGGCGCCCTTGGCCGCCTCGACCGCTTCCGGTCCGAGGTGGGTGGCCGCCTCGGCGGCGATCTCCCGCAGCACCACCGGGTTGCGCGCCGCGACGGCGCAGGCCAGGGCGGTGCCCCACGCCTGATCCGGCTTCAGCGTGCTGGTGGCGATGGTCGAGCCGAGATTGAGCTTGATGTCCTTGGCGTACTCGGGCAGTGCCGCCTTGATCGCGTCCAGACCCATCGTCAGGCCCCGGCGCCGGCGAGGAGCTTGGTGGCGTCCAGGGTCTCGCCGCCCTTGTTCCAGTTGCACGGGCACAGCTCGTCGGTCTGCAGGGCGTCGAGCACCCGCAGCACCTCGGAGACGTTGCGGCCGACCGAACCGGCGGTCACCATGACGAACTGGATCTCGTTGTCGGGGTCGACGATGAAGGTCGCGCGCTGGGCCACGCCGTCCGCGCCGAGCACGCCGCAGGCGGCGGTCAGCTCGCGCTTGATGTCGCTGAGCATCGGGAACGGGAGGTCGCGCAGGTCGGGGTGGTTCTTGCGCCACGCGTGGTGGACGAACTCGTTGTCCACCGACACGCCGAGGACCTGGGCGTCGCGGTCGGCGAACTCGCCGTTCAGCCGGCCGAACTCCGCGATCTCGGTCGGGCAGACGAAGGTGAAGTCCTTCGGCCAGAAGAAGACGACCCGCCACTTGCCCTGGTGGGACTTGTGGTCGATCGACTCGAACGCCTTGTCGACGTCCAGCGATACGCAGGCGGTGAGTTCGTACTCGGGGAAGCGGTCACCGACAGTGAGCACAGGTCCTCCTAGGCAGCGGCACGAGGCCGTTAACTTGATCTGTTCCAGATACTGCCGCAGTCGCGTTTCCGCCTGGTGGCGGCCGGGTGACTTGTGAAGTCGATCACGAGCGGCGCGGTGCGTCGCGTGGCGGCGGGCGAGGCGGTATGGCAACCCTCCGTCACCATCCCGACATGTGGATTGGTCCTCCCAAAAAACGGGTCCGGGTGGCACAGTGGCGATCGTGACCGACCACCACCCGATCATTCGCACCTAGCGCGCCGGCTCCCCTCCGCCGAGCGCGCAGACCTCCCGCATCAGCGGGGGGTCTTTTTGTTGCGCTGAGAAAGGACTCCCTGATGACGTTCCAGGTGTACGACACCACGCTGCGCGACGGCGCCCAGCGTGAGGGGCTCAGCTACTCGGTGCCCGACAAGCTCGCGGTGGCCCGGCTGCTCGACGAGCTGGGGGTCGGCTTCATCGAGGGCGGCTGGCCGGGCGCCGTGCCGAAGGACACCGAGTTCTTCCGTAGGGCACACACCGAACTGGACCTGCGCCACGCGCTGCTCGTCGCGTTCGGCGCCACCCGACGCGCCGGGCTGGCCGTCGCCGAGGACCCGCAGGTGCGCGGGCTGCTCGACGCGCGTACGCCGGCGGTCGCCCTGGTCGCCAAGGCGGACCTGCGGCACGTTGAGCGAGCGCTGCGCACCACCGGCGCCGAGAACCTGGCGATGGTCCGCGACACGGTGGCGCACCTGGTGGCCGAGGGGCGCCGGGTCTTCGTCGACGGCGAGCACTTCTTCGACGGCTACCGGGCCGACCCGGCGTACACCGCCGCCGTGGTGGAGACCGCGTTCGCCGCCGGCGCCGAACGGGTGGTGCTCTGCGACACCAACGGTGGGATGCTGCCCTCCCAGGTGAGCGCCGCCATCGCGGGGCTGACGGCGCGGTTGGGCGTCGGCCCGGAACTGCTCGGCATCCACTGCCAGAACGACACGTCCTGCGCCGTGGCCAACACCGTGGCCGCCGTGGAGGCGGGCGTGCGCCACTTCCAGGGCACCGCCAACGGCTACGGCGAGCGCCCCGGCAACGCGGACATCTTCGCCGTGATCGCCAACCTCCAGCTCAAGCTCGGGCTGCCCGTCCTGCCGGAGGGCTGCCTGGATCAGCTGGTGCGGGTGTCGCACGCCATCGCCGAGATCGCCAACATCGCCCCCGACACCCACCAGGCCTATGTCGGGGCCGCGGCCTTCGCCCACAAGGCGGGACTGCACGCGAGCGCGATCAAGGTGGATCCGCTGCTCTACAACCACGTGGACCCACAGGTGGTGGGCAACGACATGCGGATCCTGATCACCGAGATGGCCGGCCGGGCCAGCGTCGAGCTCAAGAGCCGCGAGCTCGGGCTGGACCTGGCCGGCCATCCGGAGGCGCTGTCGCGGGTCACCCGGCGGGTGAAGGAACTGGAGGCCGGCGGCTGGTCGTTCGAGGCCGCCGACGCGTCGTTCGAGCTGCTGGTCCGCGCGGAGCTGGACACCGCCCCCGCCAGGCCGTTCGCCCTGGAGTCCTACCGGGTGCTGGTCGAGCACCGGGAGGACGGCGCGGTGGTCTCCGAGGCCACCGTCAAGATCCGCGTACGCGGGGAACGCGTCATCGCCACCGCGGAGGGCAACGGCCCGGTCAACGCCCTGGACGAGGCGCTGCGGGCCGCGCTGACCCGGCACTACCCGCAGCAGCGCGACTTCGAGCTGGCCGACTACAAGGTGCGGATCCTGGCGGGCACCCACGGCACCGGCGCGGTGACCCGGGTGCTGCTGGAGACCGCCGACGGCACCGGCGGCGACTGGACGACGGTCGGGGTGCACCCCAACGTCGTCGAGGCATCCTGGCACGCCCTCGTCGACGCGCTCACCTACGGCCTCGACCGCGCCCGGGTCTGAGCCCGGCGTGCCCCGCCTCCCGGCGTCATCCCGCCGGAAGCCGCAGCTCGGCCAGGACGGCGCGATGGTCGCTGCCGGGCACCCGGTGCACGGCCACCGACCGCACGGCGATGCGCCGGTCGACCAGCACGTGGTCGATGGTCACCGGCGGGATCCAGTCCCCGTCGTACGGGCCCCAGGTGCCGACCAGGCCCGCGCCGACCTGGTCGGCGGCGTCGACGTAGCCGGTGTCGAGCAGGGCGCGCAGCGGGCCGTGGTCGAGGGTGGCGTTGAAGTCGCCGGCGAGGATCCCCAGCGGTCCGCCCGGGGTGGCGGGCGGCTGCGCCGCCAGGTCGGTGCGCCAGTGCCCGACCTGGTCCACGGCGTACGGGGCCGACGGGTGCGCCGACTCGACCCGGATCGCCGGCGCGCCGGGGACCGCCACCGTGCCGTGGGCCTGGTCGAAGCCCCAGCCGCCGCGATTGTGCCGGACGCCGCCCGCGCTGATCGGGAACCGCGCGTAGAGCCCGGAGCCGACGGTGCCGATGCTCGGGCTGAGCTGCCGGTGGGGGAGCAACCCGTCCAGGCCGAGCCGCTGCAGCTCCACCTCGGCGGCCGGGGTGAACTCCTGCACGGCGAGCACGTCGACCCGGTGGCGTCGGACCAGGTCGACCAGCGCCCCCGCGTCGCCGGCCCCGGCGAGCAGGTTGGCGGTCAGCAGCCGCACGGTCGGCCCGGCGGCCGGGGGCTGCCCGGACGGCAGGGCCCGGGGCGCCACCACGGCCACCAGCGCCGCCGAGGCCAGGGCCGCGACCACCGCGGGCCCCCGCCGCCGCAGGGCGAGCGCGAGCAGCAGCGGCAGCAGGCTCCCGGCGGCGGCGTACGGGGTGAAGGCGAGCAGTTGCACCAGCGGCCCCCGGTCGAGGCCGCCCAGCCGTACGGCGGCCCAGGCGCAGCCGGGTGCGACGGCGGCCCAGAGCAGGGCGCCGCGCAACCGTGCCGCCCGGCGGGTCGTCGCCGGTCGCGTGGTCTCGACGATCATGGCTGGAGGGTAGCGCCCCGTCGTCGGGCCCCGCGCTCCCGGACGCGCGCGCGGGGCAAATTGTGAATGGTGAAGCGCTCGCTTCTCACAATTCTGCGGCGCGCTGTCCGATGGTTAACGGAATGTGATCAACTATTGACGTGCTGCTTTTTCCGGTGCTAGGTTCCAGTGGGTTGAGACGTCGAAACTCTGAGTAGTAATGCCTGCTCAGGGGCGGTGAAAATCGTTGAGTCGATAGCGTCTGCGGGCGGCCGGAAGCACGGGCGTCCGGGCGGTCGTCACTCATTTTCCCGGCCCGCGAAATGGACATCAGCCAGTCCCGCGATCGGTGGGATCGGTCGAATCCGCACGGTCAACAAAAGGGAGACCTGTCATGACCACAATCTTCCGACGTAAGGCGATAGCGGTGGGCTTCGCCGCCCTGGCACTCACCCTGGCCGGGGGCGGGATCGCCGTCGCCCAGCCAGCCGCGCAGGCGCCCGTCGAGGCGGCCCAGCCGGCCGTCCGCCAGCCCGGCTCCGGCAGCCAGCCGGCCGTGACCCCCGCCGAGGCCCGCAGGGCCAGGGCGGCGCTGGCGCAGGGCCCGTCGGCGCTGGCGACCACGCCGGGCACCGTCGCCTCCGCCGTCGTCATCGGCGGCACCCTGCTGCGCGGCTCGCCCGAGGCGGTCTCCGCCACCCGGTACGGCCCCGGGCAGTACCAGGTCCTGTTCAACTACAACGTCTCGCAGAAGACGTACGTGGCGACCATCGGCAGCGCCGACCCGTCCAACGTGCCGCCGGGCGGCGAGATCTCGGTGGCGCCGCGGCTCCAGACGCCGAACGCGGTCTTCGTCCAGACCCGCAACTCGTCGGGCACGCCGGCGGACCGGCCGTTCCACCTGGTCGTCGCCAACTGACCACACGCGGAAGGGAAGGGCCCCTGATCGTAGGGGCCCTTCCCTTCCGGCATCGGGTTCCGTACGGCTGCGGCAGCCGGGCGCGGGGCGGGTGGGTCGTCCCGGTTCGAGGCCGTTAGGGGCGCTCCGGCGCTGATAATCCGACGTTTGCCCGGCCACCGCCACGGGAAGCAAGCACCGTGACGGACATCTCGGACACCCTGGCCAGCGTGCCCAGCCCGGCCGATCCCGACGCGACGGCGGCCGACCTGGAACAGACCCTCTTCGAGGTCAAACGCGTGATCGTCGGGCAGGATCGACTCGTCGAACGCCTGCTCACCGCCCTCGTCGCGGACGGGCACTGCCTGCTGGAGGGCGTGCCCGGGGTGGCCAAGACGCTCGCCGCGCAGACCCTGTCCACCGTGGTGGGCGGCACCTTCTCCCGCATCCAGTTCACCCCCGACCTCGTCCCCTCCGACATCGTCGGCACCAGGATCTACCGGGCGTCGCGGGAGAACTTCGACGTCGAACTGGGCCCGATCATGGCGAACCTGGTGCTCGCCGACGAGATCAACCGCGCCCCGGCCAAGGTGCAGTCCGCCCTTCTGGAGGCGATGGCCGAACGGCAGGTCTCCATCGGCGGGCACAGCTATCCCGTGCCCGAGCCGTTCCTGGTGCTGGCCACCCAGAACCCGATCGAGTCCGAGGGCGTCTACCAGCTCCCGGAGGCGCAACGCGACCGGTTCCTGATGAAGGTCGTCGTCGACTACCCCAGCGACGCCGACGAACTCACCATCCTCTACCGGATGAGCGCCGACCGACCCACCGCCCGCCGGGTGCTCGATCCCCAGCGGCTGCGGGAACTACAGGCCCGCGCCGCCCACGTCTTCGTGCACCACGCCCTCGCCGAGTACGTGGTCCGGCTCGTCCTCGCCACCCGCGACCCGGGCCGGTTCGGCCTGCCCGAGGTCGCCCCGCTGCTCGCGTACGGGGCGAGCCCCCGCGCCACCCTCGGCCTGGTCGCCGCCGCCCGGGCCCAGGCGCTGCTGCGCGGGCGCGAGTACGTGCTGCCCGAGGACGTCCGCGAACTCGCCGTCGACGTGCTCGCCCACCGGTTGGTGCTCTCCTTCGACGCGGTCGCCGACGGGGTGGCCGCCGAGGCGGTGGTCCGGCGACTTGTGGAGGCCGTGCCGCCGCCCCGCGTCGCCACCGGCCACCCGGAACCCGCGACCGAGCTGGCGGCGGCATGAGGTGGGGCGGGGCGGACGCGCCGACCGTGCCGGCGGACCCGGGACTGGCCGAGCTCACCGGGGACCGGCGGTTGCGTCGGCTGGAACTGACCGTCACCCGCCGCCTCGACGGGCTGCTGCACGGCCGCTACCGTGGCCTGCTGCCCGGCCCGGGCAGCGAACCGTCCGGCAGCCGGGAGTACCGCCCCGGGGAGGACGAGGTCCGCCGGATGGACTGGGCGGTGACCGCCCGCACCGGGGTGCCGCACGTGCGCGAGGTCGACGCCGACCGGGAGCTGACCACCTGGCTGCTTGTCGACGCGAGCCCCAGCATGGAGTACGGCACCGCCGAGCTGGACAAACGCGAGCTGGCGGTCGCCGCCGTCGCGGCGGTCGGCTTCCTCACCGGGGGCGTGGGCAACCGCCTCGGTGCGCAGGTGCTCGGCCCGGCCGGGCTGCGCCGCTTTCCGCCCCGCAGCGGGCGTACCCACCTGCTCGGGCTGCTGCGCGCCCTGCTGAACGCCCCGCGCGCCGGCGGTGATCCGGCGTCGGCGGGCCCCGACCTGGCCGACGGGTTGGCCGCCGTGCAGCGGGTGGCGCTGCGCCGCGGCCTCGTCGTCGTGGTCTCGGACTTCCTCGACGGCCTGCCCGACGACCCCCGGCACCCCACCTCCTGGGAACCGTCCCTGCGCCGCCTCGCCGTGCGGCACCAGGTGCTCGCCGTGCAGGTGACCGACCCCCGCGAACTGGAGCTGCCCGACGTCGGCCTGGTCACCCTGGTCGACCCGGAGACCGGGCGGCGGCGCGAGATCTGGACCGGCGACCGGGCGCTGCGCGAGCGCTACGCGGCAGCCGCCGCCGTCCAGCGCGAGCAGGTACGCCAGGCGGTGCGCCGCAGCGGGGCCACGCACCTGCCGCTGCGCACCGACCGGGACTGGGGTGCCGACATCGTGCGGCACGTGCACGCCCAGCGTCGGCTGGCGGCGGCACCGGCCCGGGCGGCCCGGGGAGGTACGGCGTGAGCTGGCAGTCCCCCGCCCGGCTCTGGCTGCTGCTCGGGGTGCTCGCCCTGGCCGCCGGCTACCTGCTGATGCAGCGGCGGCACAGCCGCTACGCCGTCCGCTTCACCAACCTGCGGCTGCTCGACCGGGTCGCGCCCAAGCGCCCCGCCTGGCGCCGGCACGTGCCGGCCGGGCTCTTCCTGGCCATGCTGGCGCTGCTGGTGGTCGGCTTCGCCCGGCCCACGGCGGAGGTGCGGGTGCCCCGCGAACGGGCGACGGTGATGGTCGCCGTCGACGTCTCCACCTCGATGCTCGCCGGCGACGTGGAACCGGACCGGCTCAGCGCCGCCAAGGAGTCCGCCCGGCGCTTCGTCGATGGGCTGCCCGACGAGTTCAACGTCGGGCTTGTCGCGTTCGCCGGCAGCGCGGCGGTGCTGGTGCCGCCGAGCACCGACCGGGAGGCGCTGCACGAGGGGGTCGAGCGGCTGGTCGAGGGGGCCACCGGGGTGCAGGGCACGGCGATCGGGGAGGCCATCAGCACCTCGCTCGGCGCGGTGCGGGGCTTCGACAGCCAGGCGGCCAAGGATCCGCCGCCGGCCCGGATCATCCTGCTCTCCGACGGCGCGAACACGTCCGGCATGGACCCGATGGAGGCGGCGGCCGAGGCGATCGACATGAAGGTGCCCGTGCACACCATCTCGTTCGGCACCCCGGGCGGCACCGTGGACCGGGGCGGCCGGCCGATCCAGGTGCCCGTGGACGGGCAGACCCTGCGCGCGGTCGCCGAGGAGACGGGCGGCGTGTTCCACGAGGCCAACACCAGCGACGAGCTGCGCGCCGTCTACGAGGACATCGGCACCTCGGTCGGCTATCGCACCGAACGGCAGGACGTCTCGGCCCGCTTCATCGGTCTCGGGCTGATGCTCGCCATGGGCGCGGCGGCCGGCTCGATGCGCTGGTTCTCCCGGCTGCCCTGAACCCGTCCGGCCACCGTCGAGAAGGACACGTGAGGAGCGTACGCATGGCAGTGCAGACCGGGCTGGGCGAACCGCGCGGCCCCTGGTTCATCTCGCCCGAGCTGGATCCGGACGGCCGGGGCCGGTGGGACGGGCCCGGGCCGGAGAATGGCCCGGGCCGGTGGCGCCCGCGGGGCCGGCTCCTGGCGGGGCTGGCGGTGGTGGCCCTGTCGTCCGTCTCCGGCGCGGTGGCCGGCGGCGTGGTGGCCGGCCGGGACGCCCCCGGCCCGGCGGCGGCCGCGGCGGCCCCGGTCCCGGCGGAGCTGGTGACCGCGGCCGGGAAGACCGTGCCGGGGGTGGTCTCGGTGCTCGTGGGCGGGGCGGGTGGCTCCTCGGCGACCGGCTCCGGCTTCGCCGTCGACGACCAGCAGCACATCGTCACCAACGACCACATCCTGGCCAAGGGGCGTGGCGGCTCGGTGACCGTGGAACTGCCCGACGGCCGGCGGTTCGCCGCCGAGGTGGTCGGCCGGGAGCCGCGCAGCGACCTCGCGGTGCTGCGGGTGCCGCCGTCGGCCGGTCTCACGGCGCTGCCGCTGGCCAAGCCGGGCTCCACCCGGGTGGGCGAGCCGGTGCTGGCGGTCGGCTCGCCGCTGGGGCTGCCCGGCACCGTCACCGCCGGCATCGTCAGCGCCCTGGACCGGCAGGTACGCCTCGGCGACAACCGGCACCACGCCGTGCAGACCGATGCCTCGATCAATCCGGGCAACTCCGGCGGCCCGCTGGTGAACGCGCGCGGCGAGGTGGTCGGGGTCAACACGGCCATCGCCACGATCGACGGCAACGGTTCGATCGGGATCGGCTTCGCCATCCCCATCGAACAGGTGCAGCAGACCGCCGACACGATCATCGGCAAGGGCGGCTGAGCTGCGGGTACGCCCGTTCGGGCCGGCCGGGAACGTGAAAACTGTCGGATCTTGGCGGCCAGTGATCACCCGATGGAAATATCACGCCGGGTCTGGATTACTGGCGTGGGTGGAGCGTCCTGAGTTCGTGGTCCTCCTGCTGGTGGGCCTGTTGATCGGTACCGGGGTGGGGTCGGCGTACGCCCGGGCGCGACGCGGCTGGGCCGACTACCAGACCGTCCGCAAGACCCTGCCCGTCGCCCGGCGAACCGCGTGGCTGCTGATCAGGGTGGCCACCACGAAGGTCGGGGTGATCGCCCTGCTGCTGCTGGGCGCGGTCGCGTACGCCGCCGCCGACACCGACGGTGCGCCCGCCCCGCCCGGCCCGTCCCCGAGCCCGTCCGCCACCACGGGCGTCAGGGTGGGGCGTTAGCCTCGGGGAGTGGACGACGGACTGCGGGTGACCGACCGGTGGACCGTTCCCGCAGCCGAGCTGCGGGAACGCTTCTCCCGGTCGTCGGGGCCCGGTGGGCAGGGCGTCAACACCACTGACTCCCGGGTCGAGTTGAGCTACGACCTGGCGGCCTCGCCCGGTGTGCCCGAGCCGGTGCGGGAACGGGCGCTGCAACGGCTCGCCGGTCGGCTGGTCGACGGCGTGCTCACCGTGACCGCCAGCGAACACCGGGCGCAGTTGGCCAACCGGGAGGCCGCCCGGGAACGGCTGGCGGCCCTGCTGCGCGAGGCCGCCGCCCCGCCGCCCCCGCCGCGCCGGCCCACCCGCCCGTCCCGCGGGGCCAAGGAGCGCCGGCTGGCCGACAAGAAGCGCCGGTCCCAGCGCAAGCGCGACCGCCGCGTCGACGGCGACTGAACCGCGCGTCGACGGCGACCGAACCGCGCCGGGCGCCCGTCGGCCGGGTTCAGTCGGCCCGGCTCGGTGCGGTGGTGCCCAGGAGCCGGTCGCACTCGGCGACCAGCCGCGCCCGCAGGGGCGCGGCGCGCCGCGCGAACGACCGCTGCGCCCGCACGTACTCGTGGCGTCCCTCGGCGGTCTCCACCCGCAGCGGGGCGTAGCCGAGGGCCTCCAGGTCGTACGGGGAGGCGCGCATGTCCAGCGTGCGGATCTCCCGGGCCAGCTCGAACGCGTCGGCGACCAGCTCGCTCGGCACCAGTGGGGAGAGCTTGTACGCCCACTTGTAACAGTCCATGTTGGCGTGCAGGCAGCCCGGCTGTTCGTGGGCGTGCTGCGTCTCGCGCGTCGGGGTGAGCAGGTTCAGCGGGCGGGCCGGCGCGGTGAAGAACCGGTACGCGTCGAAGTGGCTGCACCGCACGCCCCGCTCCGCCACCACCGCCGCGGTCGCCTCGGGGCTGAGCCGCAGCGGCCAGGCGTTGTGGCGTACCTCCTCCTGGGTCTGCCGGTAGACCATGGCCCACTCGTGCATCCCGAAGCAGCCGAGGTGCGCGGGCCGGCCGGCGGTGGCCGCCAGCAGCCCCCGGATCCACCCGATCGACTCGGCGCGACGGGCGCGTACCGCCTCGGTGTCGAGGGTGACCCCGGCGGCGGTGGCGCGGTACTCGCGGCCGAACGCGGCCGGGTCCGCGTCCCGCAGCAGCGCCCCCGCCCCCGGGTGCCAGCGGCGTAGCTGGGCGGGGCGGTGCGAGTAGTAGGTGAAGAGGAAGTCCTCCACCGGATGCCGGGCGCCCCGGCGGCGGCGTTCCAGGTGCGGGGTGAGCCAGGCGTCGACCCGCTCCTCGTGGGCCCGGCGCCGCGCCTGCCACCGCGCCGCGTCGAGCACGACGGTCGGGGCGGGGGCGGCGGTCACCGGGCAAGCGTACGACCGCCGCCCCCGGCCCCGGTCAGGGCACGTCCACCCGGACCCCGGCGGAGAACACCCCGCTGCGCAGCTCCAACTGCTCCGGGGCCTGCCCGGCGACCGTGAAGACCAGCGGCAGCACCGTGCGGGCGCCGCCCGCCATCGGCTGGGCGAAGACGTCACGGCCCTGGTTGGCGGCGCGCGTCGCCTGCTCGTCGGCGCTGACGAAGTTGCCGTCGGGCAGGTACGCCCGTTGCAGCCGGCCGTGCCAGCTCTGCTGCTCCCGGGTGAGGTTGCGCACCCCGACGGTGGCCTCGCACCGCCGGGCCTCCCCGCCCGGTCGGCAGGCGACGCGGTACACGGTGAACTCGAACGCCGACTCGCGCAGCGGCTCCCCGACGGTGCCGTTCACCCCCCGGCCGACCCACGCGCCGCCGGTCGGCTGGCCGTCGGTGTCGATGGCGGCGGCCTGCCGGGTGGCCGTCCAGGCGGCCGTGCCCACCGTGCCCGCCAGCACCGCGGCGGCCACCGGCACGATCAACCAGACGGACGGCCTGCGGCGGATCTGCTCGGGGCGGGGCGCGGCCGGGCGCGGGTAGACCGTTCCCGGCCCCCCGCCGGTGAGCGCGGCGGCCACCGGTCGGCGTCGCCGCCGCCAGATCCAGGCCCCGCCCACGGCGAGCACCACCACCGCGGCCAGCGCGGCCAGCAGCACCGGTGTCCGGCGCCACGGCGGCGGCTCGGACCGCTCGGCCGCGGCGGCCGGCGCGACCCCGTTCCAGGTCGCCGTCGCGCAGTCGTACGGCCGGCTGCCGGCGCGGTCGAAGGCGCAGGCCGGGGCGGTCAGCGGCCGGTCCGGTGCGGCGGCGGTGAGTGCCGTGCCCAGGGTGGTGGTGCTGCGGGCGGGCAGCTTGAGCTGCCAGGTCACCTCGATGGCCGACCGCCCGGCGTCCCGGGTGGCCCGGCCCCCGGCGGTGATGGCGGTCGCCGACGCGCCGGCCGGCAACTCCTGGCGCACCGTGGTGTCGACCGGAGTGGGGCCGCTGTTGCGGACCTGGATGCGGTAGCGCGGCGCCGGCGTGCTCTCCGGCACCACCGCGACCGTGACCGGCGGCTTCGCCACCGGCGGGGCCGCCCGGGTCGGGGTGGGCACCGCCGGCGGCGCCGACGGCATCGCCGGTTGCGGGGTCGGCGCGGCCGCCGGTGGTGGCGCGGCCGCCGCGGGTGGGGCCGCCGCGGGCAGTGCGGGCACGGCGGCGAGAATGCCGAGGCAGTGTACGAACACTGCGAGGGCCCTGTGGTGTCGTGTCGATGCAGGCATACGAACGAACCTCCGCAGCCGACGCTAGGGGCGGGCCGACGCCGGGCGGGTACGAATTCGCGAACACCGCCCCCGGGAACCGGCGGGGGGATAGGGTGCGCCCCCGGCCCCCCGCACCGCCTCCCCGCCGTGCTCGGCGGGCCACGCTGGGGCCGTCCGCGTCCCGCCTGGGCCGGTGGGCGGGCCGTCGGGGCTAGATTGGCCTGGTGCGTATCGCTCGTTTTGCTCATGCCAAGGGAATGTCGTTCGGGGTCGTCGAGGGCGAGTCGGAGGCGGGCCCGCAGGGCCTGACCGTCGCCGAGATCGAGGGCCACCCGTTCGGCAAGATCACCTTCAACGGCGCCCGGTGGGCGCTCTCCGACGTCCGACTGCTCTCGCCGATCCTGCCCAGCAAGGTCGTCTGCGTCGGCCGCAACTACGCCGAACACGCGGCCGAGCACGGCAGCGAGGTGCCGAAGGAGCCGCTGCTCTTCCTCAAGCCGTCGACCTCCGTCATCGGGCCCCGGGACGCGATCCGACTGCCGATCTTCTCGAAGCAGGTCGAGCACGAGGCCGAGCTGGCGGTGGTGATCGGCGCACCGGGCGCCCGCCGCGCCGACCGGGCCGCCGCCGAACGGGCCATCTTCGGCTACACCTGCGCCAACGACATCACCGCCCGGGACCTGCAACGCTCCGACGACCAGTGGACCCGGGCGAAGGGCTTCGACTCGTTCTGCCCCATCGGGCCGTGGATCACCACCGGGCTGGACGTGCGCGACCTGGAGATCCGCTGCGAGGTGGGCCGCGACCCCGAGGCGATGGAGGTCCGTCAGCTCGGCCGGACCCGGGACATGGTCTTCGACGTGCCGGGCCTCGTGTCGTATGTCTCACACGTGATGACGCTGCTTCCCGGCGACGTGGTGCTCACCGGCACGCCGGCGGGGGTTAGCCCCATCGTGGAGGGGGATACGGTCACCGTGCGGATCGAGGGGATCGGGGAGTTGACCAACCCGGTGGTGCCGGTCGTCTGATCCGCGTCGGGGTCCCGTTTCCGCAGTTCAGGGGCGGTTTGGGGAACTCGATTTGGCCTGCCGGCACCGGGAGGGTAAAGTTTGCTCCCGGCACCGCAAGGGGCCAATGGGGTATGGGGTAATTGGCAGCCCAACTGATTCTGGTTCAGTTAGTCTAGGTTCGAGTCCTGGTACCCCAGCGCAGTCGAGGTTCGAAAAGAGCCTCGGGCGCTGGTTCTCGTGAAGAGATCAGCTCCGGTTCCCGGTCAGGGGACCGGGGTTGTCTCTGATAGAGTCCAGCGGCACCGCTCGACGGAGTGGTGCCGCAGTGAAAGTTCTGGCCCCGTCGTCTAGTGGCCCAGGACGCCGCCCTCTCAAGGCGGTAGCGCCGGTTCGAATCCGGTCGGGGCTACAGCATTCGCACGGCCCGTTCCACTCCGGTGGGACGGGCCGTTTCGCATGGACGGGCCGTTTCGCATGGACGGGCCGTCTCGCACGCCGCCCGACCGGATGCCCGCACACGCCCTCGGCGCCCCTGCGGTCGTCTCCCGGTGCTCGGGTGGGCACGCTTCCGCCCTTCCCGCCCTCCGGCGGCGACCGCCCCGGTTTTCGCTCCCCCAGGGAACGCCGCTAGACTACAGCGGCACCGCCCGGAAGGGCGGTGGAAGCAGTAAAAGTCTTGGCCCCGTCGTCTAGTGGCCCAGGACGCCGCCCTCTCAAGGCGGTAGCGCCGGTTCGAATCCGGTCGGGGCTACAACTCACAGAAGACCCGCCACGCTCCGCGCGGCGGGTCTTCCGCTATCCCACCCCCCACCCCACCCCGCCCCGGCCCCACCCCGCCCCGGTGATCATGAAGTTATTGCCACGACACGCCGGGCGGACGGGCAATAACTTCATGATCAACCCCGCAGGTGGGGGTGGAGGGTGGGGTTAGAGGCCGGAGAGGCGTTGGCCGGCTCGGACGACGGCCATCGCGTGGCGTTCGCCGGGGCGGCGTCCCAGCCGCTCGATCGGGCCCGAAATGCTGATCGAGGCGATGACCCGGCCGGTGCGGTCGCGGATGGGCGCCGAGATGCTCGCCACACCGGGCTCCCGCTCGGCGACGCTCTGGGCCCAGCCCCGGCGGCGCACCTCGGCCAGGGTGCGGCCGGTGAACTTGGAGCGGGGCAGCAGCGGCATCACGGCCTCCGGCGGCTCCCAGGCCAGCAGGATCTGCGCCGCGGAGCCCGCCGTCATCGGCAGCACCGAGCCGACCGGCACGGTGTCCCGCAGGCCGCTGGCCCGCTCGGTGGCAGCCACGCAGATGCGCTCGTCGGCGCGGCGCAGGTAGAGCTGGGCGCTTTCGCCGGTGGCGTCCCGCAGGGCGGCGAGCAGCGGCTCCGCCGCCGTCAGGAGCACGTCCGGCGCGGCGTTGGCGAGTTCACCCAGGCGCGGGCCGGGACGCCAGCGCCCCTGGGTGTCCCGCACCAGCATCCGGTGTATCTCCAGCGCCTGCGCCAGCCGGTGCGCGGTGGCCCGGGGCAGCTTGGTGCGTTCAACGAGTTCGGCCAGGCTGGCGCCGTCGACGCAGGCGGCCAGGATGACCACCGCTTTGTCGAGAACGCCGACACCGCTCATACTGTGTCCCACAAACCGAAACTTACCTCCCAGAATTTAGGATGTCCAGATGGTGGGAGTCACTACTGCCGAGCCGAGGACCCTGGCCGAGAAGGTCTGGGACGCACACGTCGTACGGTCCGCCGAGGGCGAGCCCGATCTGCTCTTCATCGACCTGCACCTGCTGCACGAGGTGACCAGCCCGCAGGCCTTCGACGGGCTGCGCCTCGCCGGGCGTCGGGTGCGCCGCGCCGACCTGACGCTCGCGACGGAGGACCACAACACCCCGACGGGGTACGCCGACCCGTCGTTCCGCCAGCGGCGTGGCGACCTGCTCACCATCGCCGACCCCACGTCGCGTACGCAGATCGAGACGCTGCGCCGCAACTGCGCCGAGTTCGGCGTCCGGCTGCACCCGCTGGGCGACGCCAACCAGGGCATCGTGCACGTCATCGGCCCGCAGCTCGGGGTCACCCAACCGGGCATGACGATCGTCTGCGGCGACTCGCACACCGCCACCCACGGCGCGTTCGGCGCGCTGGCGTTCGGCATCGGCACGAGCGAGGTCGAGCACGTGCTGGCCACCCAGACGCTGCCGCAGAGCCGACCGAAGACGATGGCGGTGAACGTGACGGGGCAGCTCGCCCCCGGGGTCACCGCCAAGGACCTGGTGCTCGCCCTGATCACCCAGGTCGGCACGGGCGGCGGTCGTGGGCACATCGTCGAGTACCGCGGCGAGGCGATCCGGTCGCTGTCCATGGAGGGGCGGATGACCATCGCCAACATGTCCATCGAGTGGGGCGCCAAGGCCGGGATGATCGCGCCCGACGAGACGACCTACGCGTACCTGAAGGGGCGGCCGAACGCCCCGACGGGCGCCGACTGGGACGCGGCGCTCGCCTGGTGGCGGACCCTGCCCACGGACGAGGACGCCACGTTCGACGCGGAGGTGACCCTGGATGCTGCCGCCGTCACCCCGTTCGTCACCTGGGGCACCAACCCGGGCCAGGGCGCACCGCTGGGCGCGGTGGTGCCCTCCCCGGAGCAGTTCGGCACCGAGGCCGAGCAGACCGCCGCCCGGCGTGCGCTGGAGTACATGGACCTGCGCCCCGGCACGCGGCTGCGGGACCTGCCGGTCGACGTGGTCTTCGTCGGCTCCTGCACCAACGGCCGGCTGGAGGATCTGCGCGCCGCCGCCGACGTGCTGCGCGGGCACCGGGTCGCCGACCGGGTGCGGATGCTGGTCGTGCCCGGATCCGCCGCCGTTCGCGAGGCGGCCGAGGCGGAGGGGCTGGACAAGGTCTTCACCGAGGCCGGCGCCGAGTGGCGGTTCGCCGGCTGCTCCATGTGCCTGGGCATGAACCCGGACACGCTCTCGCCGGGGCAGCGTTCCGCCTCCACCTCCAACCGCAACTTCGAGGGCCGCCAGGGCCGGGGCGCACGCACCCACCTGGTCTCCCCGCCGGTCGCCGCCGCCACCGCCGTGGCGGGCCGGCTGGCCGCCCCCGCCGATCTGTAGAAGGGCAACCCGATGGAACGGTTCACCACCCACACGGGCCCGGCCGTGCCGCTGCGGCGGTCGAATGTGGACACCGATCAGATCATCCCCGCCGTGTACCTCAAGCGGGTGACCCGGACCGGTTTCGCGGACGGCTTGTTCAGTGCCTGGCGCGAGGACCCGGAATTCGTGTTCAACGATCCCGCCCATTCGGGTGCGCCGATCCTTGTGGCCGGTCCGGAGTTCGGCACCGGCTCCTCCCGGGAGCACGCCGTCTGGGCGCTGCGCGACTGGGGCTTCCGCGCCGTCATTGCCCCCGGCTTCGGCGACATCTTCCGCGGCAACGCGCTCAAGGAGGGCCTGCTCCCGGCCGAGCTGGAATTGAAAGCCGTCGAGCGGATCTGGGAGCTGGTGGAGGCCGACCCGACCACCCCGGTCACCGTCGACCTGACCACCCGGCAGGTGCGCGTCGGGGCGGCCAGTTGGCCCTTCCCGATTGACGACTTCAGCCGCTGGCGGCTGATGGAGGGCTTGGACGACATTGGACTCACCCTGCGCCACGACGCGGAGATCGAGGCCTTCGAGACCACCCGGCCGCCGTTCCTGCCTTCGGTCGCATAGCCGTACGCCCGATCCCACAGCGGATTCCACCCCCATCGGCCCGGCCGGTGGGGGTGAATCCGTTACGACACAAGGGCTTTTTTCGGCCGAATGTTTGTGTCTCGGCAGCACAGGGCATACCGTGCGCGCAGAATGGCTCGCGTCGAGTCAGTTGCACAATCGGGAGGAAGTCGTGAACAAGGCCGAGCTCATCGAGGCGCTCGCCGTTCGCCTGGGGGACCGGAAGACGGCGACGGCTGCGCTCGACGCGGTCCTCGCTGAGGTCCAGGCGGCGGTCACCAAGGGCGAGAAGGTGGCGATCACCGGATTCGGAGCGTTCGAAAAGCGCGTCCGGGGCGCCCGAACAGCGCGCAACCCGCGGACCGGCGAGGCGGTGAAGGTCAAGAAGACGTCCGTCCCGACCTTCCGGCCGGGCGCCGGGTTCAAGGAGATGGTGGCCAGCGGCAAGGTGCCGAAGGCCACGGCGGCGGCGAAGAAGGCCACGGCCGCCACCAAGACCACGTCCGCCGGGGCGACCGGCGCGAAGGCGACCGGGGCCAAGGCGACGGGGGCCAAGGCGACGGGGGCCAAGGCGACGGGGGCCAAGGCGACGGGGGCCAAGGCGACGGGGGCCAAGGCGACCGGCGCGAAGGCGACCGGCGCGAAGGCGACCGGCGCGAAGGCGACCGGGGCCAAGGCGACCGGCGCGAAGGCGACCACGGCGGCCAAGAAGGCCCCCGCGGCGAAGGCGACCAAGACCACCGCGGCGAAGAAGACCGCGACCGCCAAGGCCGCGCCGGCGAAGAAGTCCGCCGCGGCGACGAAGTCCACCGCGGCGAAGAAGACCACCGCGACGGCGAGCAAGAGCACGGCGGCAAAGAAGGCGCCGGCAAAGAAGGCGCCGGCAAAGAAGGCGGCAGCCAAGCGCTGAGGCGGGGGCCGCGACCAGGCGCCGAGTCAGGAAGAGCAGGCGCCGCGGTGCGCGGGCTACGCGCCGGGCCGGAGGGTCGTGCGCCGAGGCCAGCGGTACGCGGGGGCGTCCACCGACAGGTGGGCGCCCCCGACCGTTGACCGGGACCGGGTCCCGCCCGGAGAATCGCCGCACCCCCTCCGGTCGGCGAAAGGCAGCCCGGTGCGCTACCGCCACCTCACCACAGTCACCCTCGCCCTGGGCGTCGTGCTCCTGGCCGACGTCCTGCGCGTCTTCCTGCCGGCCGTCATCACCATCTTCGGGCAGGCCGCCTCGACCCCCGCCGAACTGCTGGGGGCGTTCGCGCTCGGCTGGTTCCTGCTCGCCCTGGCCGCGCCCGCACTGGTGCGCCGGGTCGGCGCCCGCCCCGTCACCCTCGCCGCCGCGGTGCTGCTGGTCGTCGCGCGCCTCGCCGTCAACGGCCAGCCGGGCGGCCGGCTCCAGCTCTGGCTCGCCACGGCCGGCCTGCTCGCCGGGCTGGTCTGGCTCGCCGGTGCCGCCGCCGGCACCGACCGCCCCGTACCGGGATTGGCGCTCGGGCTGGCGCTCAGCGCCACCCTGCACACGGCGCTGGACACGTACCGCTCGGCGTCCTTCGGCCAGTGGCCGGCGTGGCTGGCCGCCGTCGGGGTCGGGGGACTCTTCCTGGCGGGGTACGCGCGACCCGCCCCGCCGCCCGGTCCGGGCGGCGCACGGAGCTGGTTGCTGGCCGGGCCGGCGCTGCTGCTCGCCGGCATGGTGGCGCTCTCCCCGGCGGTCACCCGGACGGCGACCTCCTACCAGTTCGGCCTGCTGCGCTCGGGCCCCGCCGATGAGGCGGGGATGGCCACGGTGCCGCTGTTCGGCCCCGCCCCGCTCGCCGTGGCGGTCGGCGGCTTCCTGCTCGCCGCGCTGGCCTCGCCGCGCCGGGGCGCCTGGCGGTGGCTCGGCCCGGTGGCCCTGCTCGGCGGGGCCGTCCTCGTCGCCCTCGAGCGCGGGGAACTGCTGCTGCCGGCCGTCCTGCTCACCGCCGCCGGTCTCGGCGCGTGCCTCGCATCGGCCGGCGCGGCCGACGGCGACGCCGGCGAGACCGGTGCCCCGGGGGCGGCCGGCGGCGAGACCGGTGCCCCGGGGGCGGCCGGCGGCGGGCCGGGCACGGCACGGGCCGCCCGACGACGCGGGTACGCCGCCGTCGCCGGGATGCTGGTCTTCGCCGTCGTGGCGGTGGCGTACTACTCCGCCTACGACCTCGGCCACCCCAACGCCGGGCTGCCGGTGGCGGTCGCGGTGCTGGTCGCCGCCGTCGCGCTCGCCGCCCCGCCCGCCCCGGGGCCCCGCCGGTCGCCGCTGCCGCCGGTGTGGACGGCCGCCTCGGTCGCCGCGCTGACGCTGCTGGCCGCGGTCGTGAGCGACGAACCGCTCTCCGCCAGCAACCGTCAGGGGCCGCCGGACACGGTGCGGGTGGCGGCATACAACGTCCGGATGGGGTTCGGGATCCACGGCCGGTTCGACCCGGACGCGCTGGCGCGGGCCGTCGCCGGGGCCGACGTCGTGGCGCTCAGCGAGGTGGACCGGGGCTGGCTGCTCAACGGCGGCCACGACACACTCGACCTGCTGGCGGAGCGGCTGGACATGCCGTACGTCTTCGCGCCGGCCGCCGACCCCCTCTGGGGCGACGCGGTGCTGAGCCGGTGGCCACTGGACGCGGCGCGTACCCGGCCGCTGCCGGCGCTCGGCGCGCCCACCGGGGCGCAGGCCCTCGGGGTCACGGTCGACCTCGGCGCGGGCGTCCGCCTCGCGGTGGTCGCCACCCACCTGCAACCGCCGCCCGGCGAGGCCCCGGTGGTCCAGGCCCGCGCGGTTGCCGACTTCGCCCTCCGGTACGCGGCCGGCCGGCCCCTGGTGGTCGCCGGCGACCTGAACACCGAGCCGGGCGACGCGGCGTTCGCCGAGTTCACCCGGGCCGGCCTGGTCGACGCGTTGGCCGCCGCCCGGCCCCTGCCGACGAGCCCGGCGGACGCCCCGAGCCAGCAGATCGACCACATTCTCGTCACCCCCGGCCTGGCGGCCGGCGACCCGGCGGCCCCGCCTGGTACGGCCAGCGACCATCTGCCGGTCGCGGTGACGCTGACCCTGCCGCCGACCTGACCCGCCCGGCCGTGGCGGGGACAGCGGCCGTCGCGGCTCCCGGCGGCGCTCAGAGGCGGTCGGCGGCGAGCAGGCGGTCGGCGGCGAAGGCGAGCAGCCAGCCGCCGCCCTTCGGGGTGGTGAAGTCGCCTGGCCGCCCGCTGAGCCGGGCCAGGGCGTCCGGGATCACCTTGCCCTGGCTGCACACCCCCGCCGGCTCGCCCGCGGTCGCCAGCGTGGCCAGGAGGGCGGCGGTGGCCAGCGCGCACTCGTCGGGCTGCTGGCCCGGTCGCGGCTCGTCAAGGTCGCCGTGGACCTCGATCGGCAGGTCGAGCAGCGCCGCCGCCGGGTCGAGGGTCTGCACGCAGCGGCGGGCCGAGGCCGACAGCAGGCGTACCGGGCGGACCAGGGCCACCAGCGGGGCGAGCGCGTGGGCCTGCGCCCGGCCCCGGGCGTCGAGCGGTCGGCCGGTGTCGGGGCCCGGGTAGGTGGCCCGCCTGCCGGCGTGGGCGTGCCGGACCAGCACCGCCGCCGTGGTGACCCTCGGCAGGGCCGCGAACGCGGCCAGCACCTCGGCGTCGTGCGGGTAGCTGACCAGCCGGATCGCCTCGTCCACACCGAGCCAGCACACATCGTCGACCTCGGTGGCCGGCTGGAAACCGCCGGTGGCCACCGCCCGCATCGACCAGTAGTCGACCACCTTCGGGCGGCCCTCGCTGCGGTAGCGCACGGTGGGCAGGCGCACCTGCGGCACGGCCCGGGCGTCGGCCTCCTCGGCCACCTCGCGTACGGCGGCGAGCAGCGGATGCTCGCCCGGCTCCACCTTGCCCTTGGGCAGCGACCAGTCGCCGTAGCGGGGCCGGTGCACCAGGCAGACGCGCACCCCGTCGGGCGGTACGGTGGCGCCGGCCTGCGGCCCGGGGCCGGCTGCCGGGCGCCACACGACACCGCCCGCCGCCCGGATCGGCGGCGTCGCGTCGGGGACCCTGGCCGGCCAACTGCGGCCCGGCCCGGCGGCGTCCCGATCATCCAGCATGTGGCCAGCCTATGCGCTCCCGGTCAGCCCGCCGTGTCACCGACGCGACGCAGCAGCAACTCCTGGAGGTGGACCGGCGGCTCGCCGCCCGCGCCGGTACGCCGCCGCCAGGTGCCGTCCGCCGCCAGCTCGAACGCGTCCACGTCGGGGCTCATCGCGGCGGTCAGCACGTGGTCCAGTTCGGCCCGGGCGACCGGGTCGCTCACCCGCACCAGCGCCTCGACCCGCCGGTCCAGGTTGCGGTGCATCAGGTCGGCCGAGCCCATCCAGAACTCGGCGTCGCCGTCGTTGCCGAACCGGAAGATCCGGGAGTGCTCCAGGAACCGGCCGAGGATCGAGCGGACCCGGATGTTCTCCGACAGGCCGGGCACCCCCGGGCGCAGCGTGCACATGCCCCGGATGACCAGATCCACGTGTACGCCGGCCCGGGAGGCCCGGTAGAGCGCGTCCGTGATCTTCTCGTCGACCAGCGAGTTCACCTTGATCTGCACGAGCCCGGGCGTGCCCAGCCGCACGTGCGCGATCTCGCGTTCGATCCGCTCGATCAGCCCGCTGCGGATGCCCTGCGGCGCCACCATGAGCCGCCGGTAGTCGGTCTGCCGGCTGTAGCCGGTGAGCACGTTGAACAGGTCGGTCAGGTCGGCCCCGACCTCCGGGTCGGCGGTGAGCATGCCGAAGTCCTCGTAGAGCCGGGCGGTCTTCGGGTGGTAGTTGCCGGTGCCGATGTGGCAGTAGCGGCGGATCTGGTTGCCCTCCTGGCGTACGACCAGGGCCGTCTTGCAGTGCGTCTTCAGACCGACCAGGCCGTAGACGACGTGGCAGCCGGCGCGTTCCAGGGTCCGCGCCCAGCCGATGTTGGCGACCTCGTCGAAGCGCGCCTTGACCTCGACCAGCACCACCACCTGCTTGCCGGCGGCCGCCGCCTCGACGAGCGCGTCGACGATCGGGGAGTCCCCGCTGGTGCGGTAGAGGGTCTGCTTGATGGCCAGCACGTCCGGGTCGGCCGCGGCCTGCTCGATGAAGCGTTGCACGCTGGTGGCGAACGAGTGGTACGGGTGGTGCACCAGGATGTCGCCGTCGCGCAGGGTCGCGAAGACGCTGCGCGGCATCTCGCCCTCGGTGATGCGGGGATGGGTGGCCGGCACGAACGGCGCGTCCTTCAGGTCCGGCCGGTCGGCCTCGTCGTAGAGCTGCCAGAGCGCCGACAGGTCGAGCAGGCCGGGCACCCGCAGCACCTCCTGGTCGTGCATGTCCAGCTCGCGCACGAGCAGCTCCAGCACGTGCTCGGAGATCGAGGCGGCCACCTCCAGCCGGACGGGCGGGCCGAACCGGCGCCGGGCCAGCTCCCGTTCCAGGGCCTGGAGCAGGTCCTCGTCGCGGTCCTCGTCTACCTCCATCTCGGCGTTGCGGGTGACCCGGAACAGGTGGCACTCGACGACCCGCATGCCGGAGAAGAGCTGCCCCAGGTGCACCGAGATCAGGTCCTCCACCGGCAGCATCCGCACGCCCGGCAGGTCGCGGTGCACCCGGACGAAGCGGGGCACGTTGTCCGGCATCTTGACCCGGGCGAAGAACTCCGAGCCGCCGTCCGGGTCGCGGACCGCCACCGCCAGGTTGAGCGACCGCCCCGAGATGTACGGGAAGGGGTGCGCCGGGTCCACCGCCAGCGGGGTCAGCACGGGGAAGATCTGCTGCCGAAAGTACGCGCGCAGCCGCTGCCGCTCGGCGTCGTCCAGGTCGGCCCAGCGCAGGATCCGGATGTCCTCGGCCGCCAGCTTCGGCAGCACCTCGTCGGTGAAACAGGCCGAGTGCCGGGCGACCAGGGTCGCGGCCCGGCCGGCGACCAGCTCCAACTGGGTGCGCAGTGGCATCCGGTCGCCGCCGCGCACCGGCAGGCCGGCCTGGAGCCGGCGTTTCAGCCCGGCGACCCGCACCATGTAGAACTCGTCGAGATTGCTGGCGAAGATGGCCAGGTACTTTGCCCTCTCCAGCAGCGGCGTGCCGGGGTCCTCGGCGAGGGCCAGCACCCGGGCGTTGAAGTCGAGCCAGGAGAGTTCCCGGTTGAGGAAGCGGTCCGCCGGCAGCGGCTCGGCCGGGGGTAGCTCGTCCCCGGGGTCGGCCGCCGCGCCGGGCGTCGCGTCGAGCACCTCCGCCAGACCGGCGGAGCCGGCCGCCGCGTCGGTGCCGGGGACGTGCGTGCCGGGAGCTACGGCGGAGCCGGCCGCCGCGTCGGTGTCGAGGGCTTGCGTGCCGGGGCGCCCGGCGGATCCGCCGGTCCGGAAGCGGCCGTCGGCGCCCCGGGAGCGGGCGCCGGCCGGATCGGTCTGCGGTTGGTGGGCGGAGTGCTCACGGGGGGTGCTCACCCGACAATGATCGCCCGGATCGGGGCGACGCAGAACGGACTTCGCCCGACGATCAGGCCATCGTCGGCAACGTCACGCGCACGACGCCGCCGGCGGCGTCGGTCTCGACGCGCAACCGCTGCCCGAGGCGCAGCAGCCGCAGCCCCGAGGCGTCGAACGCCGGGGCCGGAAAGGCCAGCTCGGTGCCGTCGTCGAGCAGCAGCGTCCCGCTGCGGGTCGTCGCGTCGTAGGTGGCCACCGTCCCCTGCATGCCTCGCACGCTACACGCCGCCCGGGTCGCGCGGTCCGCGGCGGCGAGTGCGGCGGTGCGTGGCCCCAGCCCGAGCCGGGCCGCCGCGGCCAGGTCGTCGGCGGTGTCCACGTCGCGGCGCAGACTCGGCCAGTCCCCGGTGAGGGCGACGGCCCCGCTCGCGGCGTGCGCGGCGGCCGAGCCGACCCCGAAGCGGGGATCCAGGGGCACGCCGGGCGGCGCGGCCAGCAGCACGGTGCCCGAACCGGGCGCGTCGGGCACGTACCGGCGTACGCCCGGGGGCGTGGCCCGGGCGGCGTGCAGCGCCGCCGCCAGCTCGGCCGGGCGCAGCGCGGGCAGGTCGGCGGTGAGCCCGGCCAGCCAACCGCCGCCGGCGGCCGACGCGCCGTGCCGGAAGGCGGCGTTCAGTCCGGCGCCGGGGGCGTCGGGCAGCGTCCGGGCGCCCGCGCGGCGGGCGGCCTCGGCCACGCGGGCGTCGTCGGTGACGACCAGCAGCCCGGCCACCGCCGGGCAGGCCCGCACCGCGGCGACCGTGTCGGCGGCCAGGGCCAGCGCCACTTCCTCGTGCGGTACGGCCGGCAGCGCCCCCCGCAGCCGGCTCTTCGCGGCGGCGAGGCGCTTCACCGGCACCACCACGGTCCACCTCGGCTGACTCACCCCGCCATCCTGCCAGCGTCCGGCGGTACCCTCTCTGGCCGGACCCGGTTCGAGCAGGCATGATTCCGCTGCGGGGCGTCAGCGGGGTGCGGGCCCGGTGCGGGTCCGGGCGGGACGAGGAGGCGCGGTGACACGGCGGAGGCTGGGATTCTGGCGACGGTTCGCCGTGGTGCTCGTCAAGCCGGTGCTGATGGTCTGGACCCGGCGCACCTGGCGGGGCATGGAGCACCTGCGCGGCACCGGCGGCGTGATCATCGTGCCGAACCACATCTCGCACGCCGACCCGCTCGTCGCGGCCCACTTCGTCTACGACTCCGGCCGCTGGCCGCAGTTCCTCGGCAAGGCCAGCGTGTTCCGCGTCCCCGTGATGGGTTGGATCCTGCACCGCTGCCGGCAGATCCCCGTCGAGCGGAACACGGCGGACGCCGTGCGGTCGCTGGACCACCTCGTCGCCGCGCTCGACTCCGGCGGCGCGGTGGTCATCTACCCGGAGGGCACGATCACCCGTGAGCCGGACCTGTGGCCGATGAAGGGCAAGACCGGCGCCGCCCGGCTGGCGCTCGCCACGGGGGCGCCGGTCGTCCCGGTCGCGATGTGGGGGCCGGAGCGGATGTTCGACCCGCGCCGGGCGCGACTGGACCCACGCCCCCGCATCCCGGTGACCGTGGTCGCCGGGCACCCCGTCGACCTGGGCCGGTGGGCCCGGGCGACTCCGACGAAGGCCGTTCTCGAGGAGATGACCGACACCATCATGCTGCGCCTTCGTGACATGCTCACCGATATCCGGGGCGGCACCCCGCCGCCACTGTGGGAACGGGCGGCCCGCCCTGGCGAGGCGCGGCGGCCGGGGGCGACGGCGTGAGCGGGCACGTCGCGGTCCTGGGGGCCGGCTCGTGGGGCACGGCGTTCGCCAAGATCCTTGCCGACGCCGGCCGGGACGTGACCGTCTGGGCCCGCCGGCAGGCGGTGGCCGACACCATCCGCGCCGAGCGGCGTAATCCGGAGTACCTGCCGGACGTGCGGCTGCCGTCCCGGGTCACGGCCACCGGGGACGCGGCCGAGGCGATCACCGGCGCCGAACTGGTGGTGCTGGCCGTGCCGTCGCAGACGCTGCGCGGCAACCTGGCCGAGTGGACGGCGCACCTGCACCCGGACGCCACCCTGGTGTCGCTGATGAAGGGCATCGAGCTGGGCACCACCAAGCGGATGAGCGAGGTGGTCGTGGAGACCACCGGGGTGGCGGCGGACCGGGTGGTGGTGGTCTCCGGCCCCAACCTGGCCCCCGAGATCGCCGCCGAGCAGCCCGCCGCCACCGTGGTCGCCTGCACCGACCAGGGCCGGGCCACGCTGGTGCAACGCTCCATCACCACGCCCTACTTCCGCCCCTACACCAACGACGACGTGATCGGCTGCGAGCTGGGCGGCGCGGTGAAGAACGTGATCGCCCTGGCGTACGGCATCGCGGTGGCGATGGGTTTCGGCGACAACACCAGGGCCATGCTCGTCACCCGGGGACTGGCCGAGACGGCCCGGCTCGGGGTGGCCCTGGGCGCCGACCCGCTCACCTTCGCCGGCCTGGCGGGCATGGGCGACCTGGTGGCCTCCTGCTCGTCGCCGCTGGCGCGCAACCGCACCTTCGGCGAGCACCTGGGCCGGGGCGCGACCCTGGAGGAGGCCCGCGTCGCGACCCGGCAGACCGCCGAGGGCGTCAAGAGCGCGCTGGCCCTGCGCGATCTGGCCCGGGCGCACGCGGTGGAGATGCCGATCATCGAACAGGTCGAGCTGGTCTGCCACGAGGGCCTCGATCCGCGGCTCGCCGTCGAGGCCCTGATGAGCCGCACCACCAAACCGGAGTGAGGGACATGAGCGACCACGACGGCACCCGTTGCGTCCGCGCCGGCCTGCCCGAGCCGGTTCCCGGCCAGCCGTTCCTGCCCGGGCCGGTGTTCGCCGCGCCGTACCACCTGGACCCGTGGGCGGGGCCGGCGGCGGCGCCCGACGGCTACGGCCGGACCGACAATCCCACCCGGCGGCTGCTGGAGGCGGCGATCGCGGAGCTGGAGGGGGGCGACTGCCGGGTCTTCGCCAGCGGGCAGGCGGCGATCACCGGGCTGCTGCTGACGGTGCTGCGGCCGGGGGACACCGTGGTGCTCCCGTCGGACGGCTACTTCTCCGTCCGGGCGTTCGCCGCCGACACGTTGCAGGGTCTCGGCGTACGGGTGGTGCTCGCCCCGACCGCCGGCCCGTACCCCGACTTCGACGGCGTCCGCCTGGTGCTGCTGGAGACCCCGGCCAACCCGGGCCTGGACGTCGCCGACGTGGCGGCGCTGGCCGCGCGGGCGCACGCGGCCGGCGCCCTGGTCGCGGTCGACAACACCACCGCCACGCCGCTTGGGCAGCGTCCGCTGGACCTGGGCGCCGACGTGGTGGTGGCCTCCGGGACGAAGGCCCTGACCGGGCACTCCGACCTGCTGCTCGGCTACGTCGCGACGCGTTCGGCGCAGCTGTGTGACGCGGTCACCCGCTGGCGCGACCTCACCGGGGCGGTGCCCGGCGCGTTCGACGCCTGGCTGGCGCACCGGTCGTTGGCGACCCTGGACCTGCGGCTGGCCCGGCAGACCGCGAACGCGGAGGCCCTCGCCGGGCTGCTCGCGGGGCGCGCCGACGTGACCGGGGTGCGCTGGCCGGGGCTGCCGGGCGACCCGGCGTACCCGGTGGCGTCGGCCCAGATGCGCCGGATCCCCGGGGTGCTCGCCTTCGACCTCGGCGACGCCGACCGGGTGGCCCGGTTCCTCGACGCGGCCCGGCTGGTCGGCGCGGCCACCTCCTTCGGCGGCCAGCACACCACCGCCGACCGGCGGGCCCAGTGGGGCGACGACACCGCGCCCGGCTTCGTCCGGCTCTCCTGCGGGTTGGAGGACGCCGACGACCTGGTCGCCGACGTCACCGCCGCGCTCGACGCGAGCCGTGACGCCGGCTGACTCCGGGGTGCGGGGAGCGTCGAGGCGCGCCCCCCGGGGCCGCCCATGACCGGCGTCCCGTCGCACCCCGACCGGCCCGCCCTCGTGCACCGGCTGCGTGCCGCCGGCTGCGTCTACGCCGAGGACGAGGCGGAGCTGCTGATCGCCGCCGCCGACTCGGCCCGGACGCTCACCGACCTGGCCGATCGTCGGGTCGCCGGGCTGCCGCTGGAACACGTGCTCGGCTGGGCCGAGTTCTGCGGCGAGCGGATCGCCGTCGATCCCGGCGTGTTCGTGCCGCGGGCGCGTACCGCCCTGCTGGTCGACGCCGCCGTCGCGGTGACCGGGCCGGCGGCGGCCGTGGTGGAGCTGTGCTGCGGTTCCGGTGCCGCCACCGTGGCGCTGGCCCGCCGTCTCGCGCCGCGCTGGTTGGCCGCCGCCGACGTGGACCCGGCCGCCGTGGCGTGCGCCCGCCGCAACCTGGACCCGCTGGCTGTCCCGGTCTTCCAGGGCGACCTGTACGACGCGCTGCCGGCGCCCTGGCGGGGCCGGCTGGACCTGGTGCTGGCCAACGCCCCGTACGTGCCGACGGCGGCGGTGGCCCTGATGCCGCCGGAGGCCCGGCTGTACGAGGCGCCGGTGGCCCTCGACGGCGGTCCGGACGGGCTGGCCGTGCTGCGCCGGGTCGCCGAGGGCGCGGCGGACTGGCTCGCCCCGGGCGGGCACCTGGTGGTGGAGGCGGGACAGGCGCAGGTGGACGCGCTGTGCGCGGTGCTGGCCGCGGTGGGCCTGCGCCCGACGGTGACCCGGGACGAGGACCGGGACGCCACCGCCGTCACCGCCCGCCGCCCCGGCTGACCTCGGGTCCGTCGCGGTGGTCGTCGGCCTGGCGGGGGCGGGGCGGGGGAACTAGCCTCGTCACAGGGGGTGTGGCGGCGGGAGGCGGATGGTCGTGGACGGTACGCACGGGCCGGTGGTCGTCGGGCTGGACAACGGGGGCACCAGCAACAACGCCACCGTGCTCACCGTGGACGGCCGGTTCCTGGTGGACACCCTGGCGGAGAACCCGAGCGAGGTGCGGGCCGGCCCGACGGCGGCGATCGAGGCGTTGGCCCGCGCGTTCGACGGGGTGCTGGCGCTGACCGGGGTGCACCGCGACGCGGTGCGCGCGGTCGGGCTGGACACTCCCGGCCCGGCGAGCGCCACCGGGGTCATCTCCGCCCGGGGATCGACCAACTTCTCGCAGCCGGCCTGGCGCGGTTTCGACGTGCGCGGCGCGCTGGAGGGGCGGCTCGGGCTGCCGGTGATCTACCACAACGACGGCAACGCCGCCGCGCTCTACGCCCACCACGCGCACTTCGGCGTCGAGGCGATGCACCGCTCGTCGGTGTCGGCCATCGTCGGCACGGGGCTGGGCGGCGGCGTGGTCGAGGCGGGCCGGGTCATCGCCGGGGCGGCGGGGATGGCCGGCGAGCTGGGCCACGTGCACATCCCGCTGGCGGGGCTGCTCGCGCCCGGTCAGCCGGTGCCCACGTGCGCCTGCGGCTTCGCCGGGGACGCGGAGAGCGTCGCCTCGCTGACCGCCATCGGTCGCAACCTGCTGCCGTACTGGTTGCTGCGGTTTCCCGGTCATCCGCTGGCCGCCGAGTCGCCGCAGCGGGCGGCCAGACTGGTGCGCGGCTACGGGGAGCGGGGCGACCCGCTGGCGCGGGAGGTGTTCACCCAGCAGGCGATGGCGCTGGGCCGGCTCTTCACGGTCGCGGCGAACTTCACCGATCCGCACGCGTACTTCGTCGGCGGCGGGGTGGTGGAGGCGGCGCCGGAGTTCCGGGACTGGTTCCTCGCGACCGTGCGGGAACACACCGTGCTGCGGGAGGAGCAGGCCGCGGCGGCCACCTTCGCCCTGGTGCCCGAGCGCGACATGGCCGGTGCCCGGGGGGTGGCCATCGCGGCGCTGGAGGCGCTGCGGGCGGGTCCGCCGCCCCGCCCGGTGGTGGCGGGCTGACCCCGCCGGGTGACGGCCCCACCGGCTCCCGGCGGTGGGACCGTCACCGGCGGAGCACCGGCGTGGCGTGGTCAGCGGGCACGTCGGCGTCCCCGGAGGGGGGTCAGTGCCGGGGCGGCGCCCCGACGAAGGCGGCCCACGCGGCCGGCGGGAAGAGCAGCGCGGGGCCCGAGGGGTCCTTGGAGTCGCGGACGGCGACCGTGTCCGGGATCGTCGCCATCTCCACGCACGCCCCCTCGTCGCCGCTGCGGCTGCTCTTGCGCCATCTCGCCGTGGCCAGCGCCGCGCTGATCGTCGGTGTCATGGTCCTACCGTCCCTTCAGGATTTGGAGGAGCAGGTCGCGGCTGTCCGCCGGGCTGAGCGCGACGGTCCGCAAATGCTCCATGATCTTGGTGCAGGTACGCAGGTCACCCGGTCGGTCGAGGACCATCTGCCCGGCCACCGTCTCCACCGAGGCGATGATCGGGTCCTCCGGGTCTGCGAACTCCAGGATGTGCAGCGAGCCCCGGGTGCCCCGGTGGTAGCCGGCGGAGAGCGGGATCACCTGCACCGTGATGTTGGGCAGCTCGCCCATCTTGACCAGGTGACGTAGCTGGGCCTCCATCATCGACGGGTCGCCGACGGGCCGCAGCAGCGCGCCCTCGTCGATGATGGCGTCCATGATCGGCGGCCGGTCGACGATGAGCCGTTCCTGCCGGTCGAGCCGGAACTGGACCCGCTGCTCGACCTCGTCGTCGCGGAGCGTGTGGGGGCCGCCCCGCATCACGCCCCTGATGTAGTCGGCGGTCTGCAGCAGCCCCGGCACCACCGACGGTTCGAAGTTGGCGATGCCGGTCGCCTCGGCCTCCAACGCGATGAAGTCGATGGTGCGCCGGTCCAGCAGGTGCGAGTACGACACCCACCAGCCGGGCTTGCGGGCGTCCTTGGCGAGCTGCACGGCGGCGACGACCTCGTCGGCGTGGACGTTGTAGAGGGTGAGCAGGGCGCGCACGGTGGCGGGGCTGACCAGCGTCTGCGCGTTCTCGTACCGGGACAGGGTGCTGCGGGTGCTGCTGATCTCGTCGGCCGCGGCCTCGAGCGTGAGGCCGGCGGCTTCCCGGTGGGTGCGTAGCGCGATGCCGAGTCGGCGGGCGCGGGCGGTCTTGGGAGCCATGGATCGATCGTCGCACATCTTTGCGAGAAGGTGTAGATGAGAAAGCGTTGATGAGAGTTGCATTCATGGCTGTGGACATGTCAGTCTGTTGTCGCGTCCTCACTGCCAGTTGTCGTGGCGACGGTGGCGGTGAGTGACCGGAGGGGAAGGGGCGCGCGGCGATCGGGTTTCTCCCCCGTACCCGATCGCCGCGTGCCACACCCGTGGCCCGTCAGCCCGAAGGGATGCGACGTGCGTACTGGTGAACAGGCCTGTGCCGACCGCGCCGGCGGGCACCGATGACGCGCTTCCTGGTGGTGCTCACCGACGTCCGCGCGGCGGAGAGCGCCGGGCGCGACGAGCGCAACTGTCCCGAGCGACGCCGTCAGGTGGTCGGGGCCAGCAGCCGCGAGGCGGCCGACCGGATCGCGGGCGCCTTCATGGCGCTGGGCATGGTGCGGGCCGGCCGGCAGCGGGTCAAGGTGATAGCCATCGGCCGGCGGCACGCCCGCGGTTAGGCGTCACCCCCGGCGGGCGGCCCGGTGGGAGGCGCGGCCCGGCGCCCCCGCCGGGCCGTCACAGCATCCGGCGCCGCTTCAGGTAGGCGACCAGGTCGTCGTAGACGCCACCCTCGTTGGCGAACATCGCGACGTTGCGGGCGGTGGCCATCCACGGCCTCGTCGACGGCCGGACCTCCTTCGCCGCGCGCTCCAGGTCCCGGTGCTCGATCATCCGCACCTCACCGCTGCGCACCGAGTCGGCCATCGCGAACTCGGCGGCCGTCTCGCAGAGGTGGGCCAGGTCGGCGCCCGAGTAGTCCTCGGTGGCCGCCACGATCTTCCGCAGGTCGATCCCCGCGATGGGCCGCTCCCGCAGGTGGTACTCCAGGATGGACGCCCGCGCCTCGGCGTCCGGCGGCAGCACCAGCACCACCCGGTCGAGCCGCCCCGGCCGCCGCAGCGCCGGGTCGACGTCCCACGGGGTGTTCGTGGCGGCGAGCACGAAGACCCCCTCGTTGTTGCCCTCCATCCCGTCCAGCTCCGCCAGCAGCTGGTTGCCCAGCGTCCGCATCGAACTGGAACCGACCTGGGAGCGCTTGTGCCCCAGCGCGTCGACCTCGTCGAGGAAGAGCACGCAGGGCGCGTTGCGGCGGGCCGCCTGGAACAGCTCGTGCAGGTTGCGCTCCGAGTTGCCCATCCACATGTCCAGCACGTCCACTATCGACAGCGAGATGAACTTCGCGCCCATCTCGCCGGCGACCGCCCGGGCCAGGAACGTCTTGCCGCAACCGGGCGGGCCGTAGAGCATCAGGCCGCCACGCAGGCTCTTGCCGTACATCCTGCGCAGTTCCGGGTTGCGCAACGGGCCGAGGAAGGCCAGCTCCAGCCGCTCCTTGACCGCCGTCATGCCACCCACGTCGGCCAGCCGGATGCCGGAGGTCTCCACGTCGTACGCCCGGTCGTCGTGGCCGGTCACCGGCTCGGGCTCGTCGCCGGCGCGGGCGAACCTCGGCGGCACGACGTCCGCGAGTTCCTGCTCGTAGGCGGCGAGCGGATCCTGGCCGGCGGTCGCGGCGGAACCACCCGGCCCGGCCGGCGCCGGCCGTTGCGCCGGCGGCTGCGGGCCCGCCGGGGGCGGCGTCGGCGGGGGTACGGAGCCACCGAGCGCCCGCTGCATCAGCGCCTGCGCCCGGCCGTTGCCCGGATCCCGGGCGAGAGCCTGCCCGACCTGCGCGATCGCCTCCCCGGCCCGGCCGGCGTCCAGCAGCAGCGCGGCGAGGTGCAGCCGCAGCGGCAGGTCGTCGGGGCGGGCGTCCAGCGCCGCCGTCAGCGATTCGATCAGGGGATCAGCGCTCATAGGACGTGCAGCGTAATGGGCGGGCGATGCCGTCACCGCCCCGGATCGCGCCCGGATCCCCGACCCGGCCGGCCGGGCCCGGTGCCGTGCGGTGCCGTACGCGCCGTTACGCAGCGTATATCCTTTGTTGACCGGTTGCGCGTCGGCCCGGCGGTGCCCCGGGTATCGGCAGCCCGCGCCCGCCACGCACAGTAAGGTCAACCGGGTGAGCGCCACGACCGGCGGCGCAGTCGCGTACGAAGAGGTGACGCAGTGACCACCCCAGGCAGGACCCGCGTGGCGATCGTCTTCGGCGGACGCAGCCCGGAGCACGGCATCTCCTGCGTCAGCGCGGGCAGCGTGCTCGGCGCGTTGGACCCCGACGAGTTCGAGGTGGTGCCGGTGGGCATCACCCGGGCCGGTCAGTGGGTGCTGACCAGCGGCGACCCCGGCCACTTGGCGATCAACGCGCGCCGGCTGCCGGAGATCACCGCCGAGTCCGGCACCGACATCGTGCTGCGCGCCGACCCGACCGGCAACGGGCTGATGGTGCTCGACCCGACCGAGGGCCCCCGGGCGCTCGCCGACGTCGACGTGGTCTTCCCGGTGCTGCACGGCGCCTACGGCGAGGACGGCACCATCCAGGGCATGCTGGAGATGGCCGGCATCCCGTACGTCGGGGCGAACGTCTTCGCCTCCGCCGCCGCCATGGACAAGGAATTCACCAAGAAGCTCTGCGCCGCCGAGGGCATCCCCGTCGGCCCGTACGCGGTGCTGCGCAACGGCATGACGCTCAGCGACGCCGACAAGGAACGGCTCGGCCTGCCGGTCTTCGTGAAGCCGTCGCGGGCCGGTTCGTCGTTCGGCATCACCAAGGTCGACGACTGGGCCGCCCTCGACGCGGCGGTCGCCACCGCCCGGCAGATCGACCCCAAGGTGCTCGTCGAGGGGGCGATCGTCGGCCGCGAGATCGAGTGCGGCGTGCTGGAGGGCGAGGCCGGCGGTGCGCCCGAGGCGTCCGTGCTGGCCGAGGTCCGGGTGGTCGGGGACTACGACTTCTACGACTTCGAGGCGAAGTACATCGACTCCGAGACCGCCTGCGAGTACGACATCCCCGCCGGCCTGCCGGAGCGCGTCACCCGCCAGGTCCGCGAGTACGCCGTCCGCGCCTTCACCGCGCTCGACTGCGCCGGCCTGGCCCGCGTCGACTTCTTCGTCACGCCGGAACAGGACGTCTACCTCAACGAGATCAACACCATGCCGGGCTTCACCCCGACGTCGATGTTTCCCCGGATGTGGGCGGCGGCCGGCCTGGAGTACCCGAAGCTGGTCAACCGCCTCATCCGCACCGCCCTGCACCGCGGCACCGGCCTGCACTGAGGTCCCGCCTCGTTCCGGCGACCAGCGGGACCGGCCGCCGGAACCGGGTCGGCGACGGACCGGTGGACGGGAGGATGAGCGTGCGGCGCATTCCCTCAGCGAGGCAGGGCGCCGGTCAGGAAGAGGGTGACGACCCGGGCCGCTCCGTCCGGCGTGGTCATGGCGGTTGCGCGGGCGAGATGCAGGAAGGCGTTCGTGAGGAACCAGGGATCCCCTGAGAGCTCTCCTGCCTCGACTGAGCGGGCGAAGAGCGCGGTGACGGGATCGAGTACGCCACGCACGTACCGCTGCGACACGTCGGTCCTCGTCTCCTCCGAGACATGGTCGAGCGCGTCGTAGATGCGCTGCTCGAACGAGATGGTGTGGGTGGAGTGCTCTGCCGAGACGACCGCGAGCGCTCGCAACTTCTCCTCCGTCGGCCCTTCGGTCGCGAGCGCCGCGGCTATGCGGCCGTGGAGGTGCTCGACGAATCTCACCGCGACGGCCGCGTAGAGCTCTTCCTTGCCTCCGGGAAAGTGGTGATAGATGGACGGCTTCTGGATGCCGGCCGTCCGCGCGACGCCGAGAAGGGAAATTCCTGGATAGCCCGTGGCGGCCAGTTGCTCGCCGAAGGCCTCCATGATCCGCGCGCGCGTGTCCGCAGTGGGGCTCATCGGTTCCTCCGAACGTGGTTGAGGGCGAGAGCACAAGCGGCGAGCCCGGTGCCGACCAGCGTAGCGAGGATGGCGAGAACGGCTGGCGCGGCCGAAAGCGTGGCGCCGCTCGCGACCTCACGGGCCGCGTCGACGATGTAGGTGAGCGGATTGACGGTCGCGACCGCACGCATCCAGCCGGCGAGCTCGTCCACCGGAGCGAACACTCCGGTGAAGAAGGACAGCCCGAACACGCCCAGGGTGACGAGATTCGTGCTCGCCGCCGACGCGGTGCGGATCGCGACCGCGATGCTGAGCAGAGCGACAGCCAACCCGAGCGCCAACATCAGCAGGAGCATCGCAGCCGTGCCGGACCAACTCTGCGGCCGGTAGCCGATGAGCGCGGCCCCGGCGATCGTGACGACCATCTGGATGGTTACGGCGACGAGAGCCGCGACCGCGGCGCCGACGAGGAACGGGGCGGATGTGCCGTGCGCCAGGCGGAGTCGATCGAGGTATCCGCTGGTGACATCCCCGAGGACGAGTGCGCCTGCGGCGCCCGCGCCCGTGGCGACGCCGGTGAGCAGGATCAGCGGGAGCAGGAACGAGATGAAGCTGCCGCCCGCGAGATAGTCGCTGCCGACGGTGCCGAGCTGCCCGGAGTAGACGAGCAGGAAGAACAGCGACTGTGCGACCGGCGCCACCAGCAGGGCCGGCGTGCGCAGGACGAGCCGAATGGAGCGGCGGATCGCGGCGACGGTGACGGGAATGGCGGCGCTACTCGCGGGGGCGAGCGAGACGGCGGGGAGTGCCACGAGGATGTCCTTCTGGAGAGTCGGTGTGGTTCGGGTCAGCGAGCGGCGAGCGCCATGAAGACATCGTCGAGTGAGGGTTCGGTCAGGCGGAGTTCGTTCACCCCACCCGCGACCCGGCCGATGTCGTCGAGCGCGGCCTTCAGGGCACCCGGAGTGTCGGAGAGGGCGAGACGTACCGTGTGCGGTTCGCCGGGCGCGGCCCGGAAGGGGGCCCGCGAGGAGCAGAGCAACCTCCGCGCGGTGTCCGCGTCTGCCAGCCCCAGGGTCAGCGTGCGTTCCCCCACGCGTTGCTTCAGCGACTCGGGGGAACCCTGCGCGGCGACCGTGCCGTCGCGGAGCACCACGATGTCGGTGGCGAGGACGTCCGCCTCATGGAGATCCTGGGTGGAGACCAGGAGGGTCCTCCCGTCCTGGTTCAGTCGCTTGAGCTCGTGCCAGAAGTCGAGGCGGCTGAGCGGATCGAGACCTGTCGTCGGCTCGTCGAGGATCACGACGGGTGGCTCCGCCACCAGAGCCACGGCGAGGTCGACCTTGCGACGGGTTCCTCCGGACAGCTTCGAGATTCGCGTCCTGCGATGCTCTTCGAGGCCGAAGAGATCGAGGAGCTCGCGCGTCCGACGAGCGGCGGCGCGATGGCCGAGCCCGAGCGCGACAGCCTGGAAGGTGAGCACCTCGGCCGAAGTGGCGAGGGGGTCCACGGCGTTGGACTGCGGGGTGAGGCCGATCAGCCGGCGCGCTTCGCGAGCCCGGGTGACCACGTCGTGTCCCTCGACGGTCACCGTGCCGGACGTCGGGGCGCGGAGCGTGGCGATGATCTCCAGCAGCGTGGACTTGCCGGCGCCGTTGTGGCCGAGCACCACCGTGCGGCTGCCACGTTCGACCGCCAGCGAGAGATGGTCCAGCGCGGTGCGGGCTCCGTAGGACTTTGTCAGGTCGACGACGTTGATGGCGGGGCAGGTCATGCCGCCAATCTACCTACCGGTAGGTAGGGGCGCCAACTCGGATCACGGGTACCGGGGGCAGGCGGGCCCGTCGCGACCAAACCGGGCCCCGGGACGCGCCGGACACCCCGCATCGTGGCGTTGGGAATGGCGGCTGTGACCGTCCGTGCTCCCGGCGTGGCGACGGTGGCCGAGGTGGGGTCGTGGGAGGTCATGGACGCTTTGGAGCTGAGTCGTTTACGACATCAGCTCCAAAGCGTCTCCCGGGCGGATCCTCCACCGTCGCCCCGGGCGGATCCTGAGGTGACTGCGGACCGGGAGAAACACGGAGTTGCCCCACCATTGCTCACAGACGAGGCACCAACATCTTGCGGCAGGTGCGCTGGGTCAGCAGGTGGGCGCCTCTGCCGCGTCGGCGCGGGCGGGTGACCGGGCCGAGGCCGGATCCGTTCTCGGCCCGGGCGGAGGCCGGATCCCTGCTCGCCGGAGCGGGTGTCGTCGCTGCGTCCCGCCCACACCGGCGCTGCCCCACGAGCGGGGCGGGGCGGGTCAGCGGCAGCCGCTCGGGGCGTCGCCGCCGGAGGGCACCGAGGCCACGATCGTGTCGGAGAGCAGGGGAAGCCACCTGGCCGGCGGCTGGTAGGCGCCCGGCACCCGGACGGTCACGGCGGTCTCCCGGTCCAGGGTGCTGAAGACGGTGCCGTCGCTGGCCTGCTTCGGATGCCAGCAGACTCCGTTGACGATGAGCACCTCGTCCGTCTCGCCGACGGCCGGCTCCGCGCCGCCGCAGGCCAGGGTGAGCGCCGGGTCGCCGTACGCGGCGTTCTGCTCCGGCCCGGCGCTGACCGGGCGCTGCGCCAGGTCGCCGACGGTCGGCGGTAGCTGCGAGAGCAGGGCGCGGCAGACCGTGGCGGGCCGCTCGGCCAGCGCCGGGGCCGCCATCTCGACCGGGGTGGTGGACTGCGGGCCGGCGGTGGTGGCGGTGGCGCTCGGTGTGGCCGTCGGCGCGGTCGGCTCGTCCGGCGAGAACTGGGCGTACGCGAACGCGCCCACCAGCACGGTGATCGGCAGCGCGACGAGCGTCGCGACCAGCGCGGCGCCCCGGGTCGTCCGGTCGCGGGCGGGGCGTTCGGGGCCCGCCTCGTCCGGCTGGGCGGAACCGGTCACGGGGGAGTCGGTGTTCTCGGCCACTTACAGGCGCACCACGGAGCACGTGAGGGTGCGGGTGATGCCCGGCACCATCTGCACCTTGCTGACGATGAGCTTGCCGAGCTCGTCGACGGTGTTCGCCTCGGTGAGCACGACCACGTCGTACGGCCCGGTGACGGCGTCGACGCGGACGACGCCAGCAAGATCCGAGATGAGACCGGCCACGTCACGTGCCCGCCCGACCTCGGTCTGGATGAGGATGTACGCCTGGACCACGACTCGACCTCCGTCCGTCGCCGCCTGCGGGGCGGCCCGAAGGGAGAAAGTACCTTACGGACCAGGTCTGATCCCTATCGGTGGTCAAGGAGAAGCGGTGAGCGAGCGCGGCGGAGGGGCGACATGAGTGTCGCGGGGGTCGGCGAGTTCGGCCTGATCGATCGGGTTACCGCCCGGTTGTCGTACGGATCGACCGTGCTGCTGGGTCCCGGGGACGACGCGGCGGTGGTGGCCGCCCCGGACGCCCGGGTGGTGGCCTCGACCGACGTGCTCGTGGAGGGACGGCACTTCCGGCGGGACTGGTCCGGGGCGCGTGACGTCGGCCACCGGGCGGCGGCGGCGAACCTCGCCGACATCGCGGCGATGGGGGCGCAGCCGACGGCGCTGCTGGTGGCGCTCTGCATGCCCCCGGAGCTGGAGACCGGGTGGGCCGAGGAACTCGCCGACGGGCTGGCCGCCGAGGCGGCGAAGGTCGGGGCGAGCGTGGTGGGCGGGGACATGTCGGCCAGCCCGACGCTGACGATCGCGGTCACCGCCCTCGGTGACCTCGGCGGCCGGCCGCCGGTGACGCGCGGCGGCGCGCGGCCGGGTGACGTGCTGGCCCTGGCCGGCCGCATCGGGTACGCGGCGGCCGGGCTGACGGTGCTCTCCCGTGGTTTCCGCACGCCCCGGCTGCTGGTGGAGGCGTGCCGGCGGCCCGAGGTGCCCTACGCGGCGGGCCCGCACGCCGCCCGGCTCGGCGCCACCGCCATGATCGACGTGTCGGACGGGCTGCTCGCCGACGTCGGGCACGTGGCGAAGGCCAGCGGGGTCGCCGTGGACATCCGCCGGGACGCCTTCGAGGTGCCCCGGCAGATGGCCGACGCCGCCCAGGCGCTCGGCGTCGACCCGTACTCCTGGTTGCTGGCCGGTGGCGACGACCACGCGCTGGCCGCGACCTTCCCGTCGGCGGTGGCGTTGCCGCCCGACTGGCGGCCGATCGGCCGGGTGGCGGAGGGCGCGGGCGTCACGGTCGACGGCCGACCTTTCGACGGACCCGCTGGCTGGGACCACTTTCGGTAAGGGCCGATCGGGGTCGTAGCCTTTACCGCGTGAGTGAGATCGAGATTCGCGTCGAGCCCTTCGACTCGCCGGTGGCGCAGCGGCTGATCCGCGCCGCCCTGGCCGACCTCGGCGCCCGCTACGGCGGCAGCGGCGACGAGACCCCGGTCGAGCCGGGCGAGTTCGTGCCGCCGGTGGGTGCCTTCCTCGTCGCCCACCTGGGCGGCGAGCCGGTGGGCTGCGGCGGTTGGCGCAGCCACGGCGACGAGGGCGACACCGCCGAGCTGAAGCGCATGTACACGGCGCCGGCGGCCCGGGGCCGGGGCGTGGCCCGCGCCGTCCTGGCGGCGGTGGAGCGCTCGGCCCGGGAGCACGGGCGCAAGCGGATGGTCCTGGAGTGCGGCGACAAGCAGCCCGAGGCCATCGGCATGTACACGACGGCCGGCTACGAGCGGATTCCGAACTTCGGCCACTACCGCGACGCCCCGGGGTGCATCTCGTTCGGCCGCATCCTCTGACCCGGCCCCCCGCCGGGGCCCGGACGGGCCCCGGCACGCTTCGGGCGGACACGACAGAACCGGCGGGCCGTGACGGCCCGCCGGCAATGACGAGTGTGCGGGTGGCGCCTACCGCGTCAGGCGCGGGTGACCTTGCCAGCCTTGATGCAGGAGGTGCAGACCTGCAACTTCTTGGTGTTGCCGCCACCGGCCGGGGTACGCACCGACTGGATGTTCGGGTTCCAGCGGCGGTTGGTCCGCCGGTGCGAGTGGGACACGTTGTGGCCGAAGCCCGGTCCCTTGCCACAGACGTCGCACACGCTAGCCACGGGATACTCCTGAGATTGATACGTTCATGAGGTCGCCGCCTGGCGCTGCCCGGGCAACCTGGTCAGGTTACCCGATGAGCCGAGGCCCCGGCGAACCGGCCCCGGAGGGGGCCCACGTGGGCCCGCCCGGCGTGCTGGCGGCCGGCGACCACCGCGCTGAGGCGGCCGATCACGAGGATAGCGGGTGCCCACCGGTGCCGGACACGCCGCCGCGGACGCGGTCGGCCCCGGCGGGTGTCGGCGCGCGCCAGTAGGCTTCTCGCCGTGCTGGACACCCTCGACGCCGACGCGGTCCGCCGTTGGTGCGCGGGTGGGCTGCTCGTGCTGAAGCGCCACCAGGGTGAGATCGACGAGCTCAACGTCTACCCGGTGCCCGACGGCGACACCGGCACCAACATGGTGCTCACCCTCACCTCCGCCCAGCAGGCGCTCGCGATGGATCTCGACACCCTCCCCGAGGACGGGGCCACCGCGCACGGGCACGTGCTGCGCCTGATGGCCCGGGGCGCGCTGCTGGGCGCGCGGGGCAACTCGGGGGTGATCCTGTCGCAGATCCTGCGCGGCTTCGCCGACGCCGTCGCCGCCGTGCCGGCCGTGCGTGGGCGCCAGCTCGCCGCCGCCCTGCGCGAGGGCGCCGCCGCCGCCTACGCCGCGGTCGCCCGCCCGGTCGAGGGCACGTTGCTCAGCGTCGTCGCCGCGGCGGCGCACGCCGCCGAGCGGGCCGACAGCGACGACCTGCGCACCGTGGCCCGGGCCGCGGCGCTCGGCGCGACGCACGCGTTGGCGCGCACCCCCGGGCAGCTCCCGGCGTTGGCCCGGGCCGGCGTGGTGGACGCCGGCGGCCGGGGCCTGTGCCTGCTGCTCGACGCGCTGGTCGAGGTCGTCACGGGCGAGAGCCCCGCGCCGCCCGTGTCCGCGCCGCCCGTGTCCGCGCCGCCCGTGCCCGCGCCGCCCGTGCCCCGCCCGCCGGAGACCGCCGTCCGCGAGACCGGCTCCGCCCAGTACGCCTACGAGGTGCAGTTCCTGCTCGACGCCGGGCCGGAGGCCGTGGCCCGGCTGCGCGCCGAGCTGGAGCCGCTGGGCGACTCGCTGGTGATCGTCGGCGACGGCAGCGCCGGCCCGGGCACCTGGAACGTGCACGTGCACGTCGACGACGTGGGCGCGGCCATCGAGGCGGGGGTGGCGGCCGGCCGGCCGTACCGCATCTCGGTGACCCGCTTCGCCGACCAGGCCGCGCCGGTGTCGCCCGCCGTGGCGGCGGCCGGTCGGGCGGCCGTGGTGGTGGCCACCGGCGCGGGCATCGCCGAGCTGTTCGCCGGCGAGGGCGCGACGGTGGTGCCGGGCAACCCGTCGATCGGCGAGCTGCTGGCCGCGATCCGCGGCACCGGGGCGGCCCGCGTGGTGCTGCTGCCCAACGACCCCGAGACGCAGGCGGTGGCGAACGCCGCCGCCCGGGAGGCGCACGCCCTGGGCATCAGGGTCAGCGTGGTGCCGACCCGCTCGCCGGTGCAGGCGCTGGCCGCCCTCGCGGTGCGCGACCCGGGGCGGCGGTTCGCCGACGACGTGATCGCGATGGCCGAGGCGGCCGGCGCCTGCCGCTACGCCGAGGTCTGCCACGCCCGCCGGGAGGCGCTCACCGTCGCCGGCCCCTGCCGCCCCGGCGACGTGCTGGCGCTGGTCGAGGGGGAGGTGCACCTGATCGGGTCCGATCTGACCGACACCTGCACCGCCGTCGTCGACCGGATGCTCGGCGGCGGCGGCGAGCTGGTGACACTGCTCTCGGGGGCGGATGCCCCCGACGGGCTGACCGACGCGGTCCGCGAGCACGTCGAGCGGCGCTGGCCGTTCGTCGAGGTGCACGCGTACCGGGGCGGTCAGCCGCACTATCCGCTCCTGGTGGGGGTCGAATGACGTCCGAGCCGTCCACGATGGACACGCCGCTGAAGAAGCTGGTCGGCGACAAGACCGCGAAGGCCCTCGCCGGCCATCTCGACCTGCACACCGCCGGCGACCTGATCTACCACTTCCCGCGCCGCTACGACGAGCGCGGGGAGCACACCGACATCCGTTCGCTCGACGTCGGCGAGCAGGTCACCGTGCTGGCCCAGGTGCAACGCACCGCCGTACGCCCGATGCGCCAGCGTCGCGGCAACCTGCTGGAGGTGACGGTCGGCGACGGGTCGGGCGGCACCCTCACCCTGACGTTCTTCGGCAACCAGGCCTGGCGCGAGCGCGAGCTGCGCCCCGGCCGGTGGGGGCTCTTCGCCGGCAAGGTCACCGAGTTCCGGGGGCGGCGGCAGCTCAACGGCCCGGAGTACGTCCTGCTCGGTGAGGGCGGCGACGGCGAGGCGGCGGCCAACGAGGAGATCGAGGAGTTCGCCGGCGCGCTGATCCCGGTCTATCCGGCCGCCGCGGCGGTGCCCACCTGGGTCATCGCCCGCTGCGTCCGGGTGGTGCTGGACACCTTCGCCGCGCCGGAGGACCCCCTGCCGGCCACCATGCGGGCGAGCCGCAAGCTGGGCGGCATCGACGTGGCGCTGCGCGAGATCCACCGGCCGTCGAGCAAGGAGGCGCTCTACCGGGCCCGGCACCGGCTCAAGTGGGACGAGGCGTTCGCCGTGCAGCTCACCCTGGTGCAGCGCAAGCACCGCGCCGCCGCTTCGCCGGCCCGCCCCCGCCCGGCGAAGCCCGGCGGTCTGCTCGACGCGTTCGACGCCCGGTTGCCCTACGAGCTGACGCCCGGCCAGCGCGACGTGGGGGTGGAGATCGCGGCGGACCTGGCCACGGCCCACCCCATGCACCGGCTGTTGCAGGGCGAGGTCGGCTCCGGCAAGACGGTGGTCGCGCTGCGCGCGATGCTCCAGGTGGTCGACGCGGGTGGGCAGGCCGCGCTGCTGGCCCCGACCGAGGTGCTCGCCGCGCAGCACCACCGGGGCATCCTCGACCTGCTCGGGCCGCTCGGCCGGGCCGGCGAGCTGGGCGCGGCCGACGACGCCACCCGGGTCGAGCTGGTCACCGGCTCACTGGGCGCGGCGGCTCGCCGGCGCGCGCTGGCCGAGGTCGCCGGCGGCGCCGCCGGCATCGTGCTCGGCACCCACGCCCTGCTCTACGAGGGTGTCGACTTCGCCGACCTGGGGCTGGTCGTCGTCGACGAGCAGCACCGCTTCGGCGTGGAGCAGCGCGACGCGCTGCGCGCCAAGGCCGCGCAGCCGCCGCACGTGCTGGTGATGACGGCCACCCCGATCCCACGCACGGTGGCGATGACCGTCTACGGCGACCTGGAGACCTCCACCCTGTCCCAGCTTCCGCAGGGCCGCTCGCCGATCGCCTCGCACGTGGTGCCGGCCGCCGAGAAGCCGGCCTTCCTGGACCGGGCATGGCGCCGGATCCGCGAGGAGGCGGCCGCCGGCCACCAGGCGTACGTGGTCTGCCCGCGCATCGGGGAGGGCCCGGCGTCGGAGGAGGAGCCGCCGGCGGAGGACGACAACGGCCGGCGGCCCCCGATGGCGGTCACCGAGGTGGCGCCGCTGCTCGCCGAGGGGCCGCTGCACGGCCTGCGCATCGGTGTGCTGCACGGCCGGTTGCCGGCCGACGAGAAGGACGCGGTGATGCGCTCCTTCGCCGCCGGAGAGCTCGACGTGCTGGTCGCCACGACCGTGATCGAGGTGGGCGTCAACGTGCCGAACGCGACGGTGATGGTGGTGCTCGACGCCGACCGGTTCGGGGTCTCCCAGTTGCACCAGCTGCGCGGCCGGGTCGGCCGGGGCACCGCCCCCGGGCTGTGTCTGCTGGTCACGGAGGCGCTGGAGGGGACCGCCGCCCGGGAACGGCTCGACGCGGTGGCCTCCACCACCGACGGGTTCAAGCTCGCCGAGCTGGATCTGGAGCAGCGTCGCGAGGGCGACGTGCTGGGCGCCACCCAGTCGGGGCATCGCTCGCACCTTCGGCTGCTCTCGCTGCTGCGCGACGCCGACCTGATCCGTGAGGCCCGGGCCGAGGCGATCGCCCTGGTGGAGCAGGATCCGGAGCTGGCCCGGCACCCGGCGCTGGCCGCCTCGGTGGCCGCCCTGGTCGACGAGGACCGCGCGGAATACCTGGAGAAGGGCTGACCCCGGGGCGCGCTGACCCGAGCTGACCCGTCGGCGGGCTGTGCCCCGCCGGGCGAGCTGCCCCCGGGGGACGGGCCGCCCCCACCGGCCGGCGGGACGTCCCTAACATTGGCTGATGTCGACCCTTCCCCTCGCGCGTGGAGTGCTCCTGCTGGTCCAGGGTGACGAGCTGGTCATGGAACTGGCCACCGGATCGGCGGGCGACGTCGCCGAGACACCGTGCTCGCGTACGACCCGGTTCCAGCTCGCGTCGATCAGCAAGCAGATGACCGCGGCGGCCGTCCTGCTCCTCGCCGAGCACGGGGCGCTCGACGTGGCCGATCCGGTCGACCGCTGGGTGCCGGGCTGTCCGCCGCAGTGGCGTTCGATCACCCTGCACCACCTGTTGACCCACACCTCCGGCCTGGGCCACTGGTCGGACTATCCGATGATCGACCTGTCCGGCCCGCTCGATCCGGACGGCCTGCTGGAGCGGTTCCGCAGGGTCCCGCCGCTGTTCACCCCCGGGTCCCGCTGGCACTACAGCAGCCCCGGGTACGTCCTGCTGGCCCGCGCCGTCGAGCGGGCCGCCGACCGGCCGTACGCCGAATTCCTCGCCGCGGAGATCTTCGCGCCGCTCGGCATGGCCGGCAGCTTCGCCGGCGCCCCGGGCGACCGGGACGACGTGGCCGTCGGGCACCGCGCCGGTGCGCCGGTCCCGTCCTGGGAGCTGGACATCGTGAACGTGGGCGCCGGGGACGTGTGGTGCTCCGCCGACGACCTGCTCACCTGGCTCGACGTGCCGCGTCGCGGGCGACTCCTGAGGTCCGCCTCGGTCTCCCGGATGACCACCCCGCACGCCTCGACCGGCACCGCCGACGGCGGGTACGGCTACGGCTGCTTCGTGGGTCCGTTGGCGGGGGAACACGCGATCCACCACTCCGGCGAGAATGCCGGCTTCCGGGGCTTCGCCGCCTGGCTGCCGGGGTCCGACCGGCGGCTGGTGGTGTTGAGCAACGAGGAGGGGCTCGACCTTTCGCTGATCGACACGGCGCTCGCCGCCGACTGACCGCGCGCGCCGGCCGTCGCGTAGCGTCGGGGCCATGCGCAGGAGGAGACGGTGACCCGGATCGTGGCCGGCACCCTCGGCGGGCGGCGGATCGCCGCGCCCCCCGGAGCGGGCACCCGGCCCACGTCGGACCGGGTCCGCGAGGCGCTGTTCAGCGCCGTGCAGGCGGATGTCGAACTGACCGGTGCCCGCTTCGCGGACCTCTACGCCGGGTCCGGCGCGATCGGCCTGGAGGCGCTCTCCCGGGGCGCGGCACACGTGCTGCTGGTGGAGTCCGACCCCCGGGCGGCCCGCGTGATCCGGGAGAACGTGGCGACGCTGCACGCCGCCCCGGCCGCCCGGCTGGTCGCCGGCAAGGTCGCCACGGTGCTGGCCGGCGGCCCGGACGGCGGCCCGTACGACGTGGTCTTCGCCGACCCGCCCTATGCGGTGCCGGACGCGGAGATCGCCGCGATGCTCACCGCGCTGGTCGACGGCGGCTGGCTGGCCCCGGACGCGCTGGTGGTCCTGGAGCGGGCGAGTCGCGGCGGCCCGGTGGAGTGGGTGCAGGGCATCACCGGCGAACGCAGCCGGCGTTACGGGGAGACCACTCTTTGGTACGGTCGCCGATCATGAGACGTGCGGTGTGTCCCGGCTCGTTCGATCCGGTCACCAACGGGCACCTCGACATCGTCGGCCGGGCGAGCCGGCTGTTCGACGAGGTGATCGTGGGTGTGCTGGTCAACCAGTCGAAGAGCGGCCTGTTCACCGTCGAGGAGCGCATCGACATGCTCCGCGAGGTGACCGCCTCCTACGGCAACGTGCGGGTCGAGTCGTTCCGTGGGTTGCTTGTCGACTTCTGCCGGGCGCAGCGGGCGAGCGTGTTGATCAAGGGCCTGCGGGCGGTCAGCGACTTCGACTACGAGTTGCAGATGGCGCAGATGAACATCGGCCTGGCCGGTGTCGAGACCCTGTTCATGCCGACCAACCCGCTCTACTCGTTCCTCTCGTCCAGTCTGATCAAGGACGTGGCCAAGTGGGGCGGCGACATCTCCGCCCACGTGCCCGACCGGGTCGGTGCGGAGCTCAGGGCGCGCCTCGCCCCGCCACCCCGCGACTGACCTCCCGCGACCGGCTCGCGGCCCCGCCGCCTCGCCGCCGACCCGCCGGGTCGGGGGCCGCCCCGGCGCGCCGGGGCGGGGGGAGCGGCGCGGGGTGGCCGGGGCGCGACATGATGTGTTCAGCGGGAAACCGGCCGCAGCGCGCATCATGTAGGTCGGCCCGACGAACGACAGGAGTGAGGTACCGGTGGACCCGCTCGACCGCATCGACGACCTGATCGCCATGGTGGAGCAGGCCCGCTCCGTCCCGATGTCGCGTAACAACTGCATGGTCGACCGGGGGGAGTTCATCGCGGCCCTCGACGAGCTGCGCGCCGAGCTTCCCGCCGACCTGCGCCGGGCGGCCGCGCTGCTCGACGAACGCGACAAGATCATGGAGGCCGGCAAGCGCGAGGCCGACCGGATCATCAACGAGGGTGAGGCGGAACACGCCCGCCTGGTCTCGATGAACGAGATCACGGTCTCCGCCGAGCACGAGGGCGCGCGGATCATCGCGGAGGCCCGGGCCGAGGCGCAGCGCCTGCGCGAGGAGGTCGACGACTACGTCGACACGGCGCTGGCCAACTTCGAGCAGTTCCTCACCCGGGCGCTGGCCTCGATAGAGCGGGGCCGCGACAAGATGCACGCGCTCCGTGAGATCGGCACCTTCGGTGGGGAAGAGGCGGAACGCCCGCTACCCTTCTGATCGGCACCTCACCAGCCGGCAGACGGGTAGGACGTCGCCCCCGGTTCGACGCTCCGGTGGTCGTCCAGGTAACCTTTTTTGTCGGCCTCTCACCGGCCGGAGTCTGACTATGCCCAAACACACGCCTTCCACACTCAACCCCAGGTCGCCGCTGGTCCTCGACGCGAGGGAGCTGCCGCGCCGGCCTGGTGCGTTGCGTACGGTCAAGCGGGTGGTGCCGGCACCGGCGGACCTCGGCGGAGAGATGATCAACGTGCCGGAAGGCGCGGACCTCGACCTCGACCTGAAGTTGGAGTCGGTGTCCGAGGGCGTGTTCGTCTCAGGGACCGTGACCGGTCCCGTCCGGGGCGAGTGCGGTCGCTGCCTGCGGGAGATCGACGACTCGTTGGCAGTGCGGGTCCAGGAGCTGTACGCGTACGAGGACAGCACCACGGACCTCACGACCGACGAGGACGAGGTGGGCCGGATGCAGGGCGATCTGATCGACCTGGAGCCGGTACTGCGGGACGCGGTGGTGCTCGCGCTGCCGACCAACCCGCTCTGCCGGGAGGACTGCCCAGGCCTGTGCCCCGAGTGTGGGGTGCACTGGGACGATCTGCCGGCCGACCACAGTCACGAGCAGATCGACCCGCGTTGGGCGGGCCTGTCGCAACTGAACCGTAAAGAGGAGTAGGAACCGTGGCCGTCCCCAAGCGCAAGATGTCGCGCAGTAACACCCGCGCCCGCCGGGCGAACTGGAAGGCGACCGTGGTCGCGACCGTGGCCTGCCCCCAGTGCAAGTCGGCGAAGCTGCCGCACGCCGCCTGCTCCGTCTGCGGCACCTACAACGGCCGCCAGGTTCTCGAGGTCTGACCCGGTCGCCGAGTGACGCCCCCGACACCTTCTCGGGCGGCACACGCACCCTGGCATTCGCCCGGTGCCCCGGCCTCCGCCGTCGCCAGCCGGTCTGTTCCGGCCGGCGTACCGGTGGAGCCGGGCACCGCGCGGATCGCCGTTGACCTCCTCGGCGGGGACGACGCTCCCGCCGTCGTGGTTGACGGCGCTCTGCGGGCCGTGCGCGCCGACCCGGATCTGCACCTGTTGCTCGTCGGCCCGGCCGAGGCCGCCGACGAGCTGGTCCGCGCCCTCGACCCGGCACAGCGTGCCCGGGTCACCATCCGGCCGGTCCGCGCCGCCGTCGGCATGGCCGAACACCCGGTGGCCGCCCGCGCCGACAGCACCGTCCGGGCCGCGGTGCACGCCGTCCGCGACGGCGTGGCCGACGCGCTCGTCTCCGCCGGGTCGACCGGCGCCACCGTCACCGCCGTGGCGCTCGGGCTGGGCCGCTGGTCCGACGTACGTCGTCCCGCGCTGGTCGCCACCCTGCCCGCCGTCGCCGGCCCGGTGATCCTGCTGGACGTCGGCGGCTCACTGGAGCCGCGCCCGGCCACCCTGGCCCGCCACGCCGTGCTCGGTGCCGCCTACGCGGCAGTGGCGCACGCCGTCACCGCGCCCCGCGTGGGGTTGCTGTCGGTGGGCACCGAGGCCGGCAAGGGCGACCGCGCCCGCCGGCTCGCCGATCCCGTCCTCGCCGTCGAGCCGCTGCCCCGCGGCGGTCGCTACGTCGGTCTCGTCGAGGGCTACGACGTCTCCCTCGGCGCGCGCGCCGATGTGGTGGTCACCGACGGGTTCACCGGTAACGTGCTGCTCAAGGCGATCGAGGGCGCGTACGCGATGGCCGGCGGGCCCCCGTCCGGCGGCGGCGCCCCCCGCGCGGCGGCCCTGCTCGGGGTCGCCGGGACGGTGGTCGTCTGCCACGGCGCGGCCCGGGCCGAGGACGTCGCCGCGGGCATCGCGCTGGCCGCCCATCTCTGGCGGCGCCGCGCCGTCGACCAGGTCCGCGCGCTGCTCGACGCCGCCGAGGCGGGCGACCGCGAAGAAAGCACCGATCGCACCACCGACACCGAGGTACCCACATCATGAGTAACGACAAGCGGCGGGCGTCCGTCGGCCACCTCGAAGCCGCCTTCGGCATCAGCCTGGATCCGGAACTGCTCGGCCGCGCGCTGACCCACCGCTCGTACGCGTACGAGAACGGCGGACTGCCCACCAACGAACGGTTGGAGTTCCTGGGCGACTCGGTGCTCGGCGTGGTGATCACCACCGCGCTGTTCCACAACCACCCCGACCTGCCGGAGGGGCAACTGGCCAAGCTGCGGGCCAGTGTGGTGAACATGCGGGCCCTCGCCGACGTGGCCCGGGGCCTCGGCCCGGACGGGCTCGGCGCGTACCTCCTGCTCGGCAAGGGCGAGGAGACCACCGGCGGCCGGGACAAGGCGAGCATCCTCGCCGACACCCTGGAGGCGCTGCTCGGCGCGATCTACCTCCAGTACGGGCTGGACACGGCGGCGATCGTCATCCACCGGCTGTTCGACCCGCTGATGGCGGAGTCGGCGGGCCGGGGCGCCGCCCTGGACTGGAAGACGAGCCTGCAGGAGTTGACCGCCGCGCTCGGGCTCGGCGTGCCCGAGTACCGCATCGAGGGCGCCGGACCGGATCACCTCAAGACGTTCACCGCCTGGGTGGTGGTCGCCGGCAACCGCTACGGCGGGGCCGACGGGCGGAGCAAGAAGGAGGCCGAGCAGCGGGCCGCCGAGGCTGCCTGGCGGACGCTCACCGAGCAGGCGGAGCAGGAGCGGGCCGAGACCGTCCCGGTCGCCGGGGACGAGAGCGTGGAGGCGGCCGAGGTGGGCCTGGGCCGTGCCTGAGCTGCCGGAGGTCGAGACGGTCCGGCAGGGCCTGGCCCGGTGGGTCACCGGCCGGCGGATCTCCTCGGTCGAGGTGCGCCACCCCCGCGCGGTACGCCGGCACACCCCCGGCGGCGGGCACTTCGCCGACGTGCTGGCCGACCGGACGGTGCTGGACGTACGCCGCCGCGGCAAGTACCTGTGGCTGCCGCTGGACAGCGGCGACGCCGTGATCGGGCACCTGGGCATGTCGGGGCAGCTGCTGGTGCAGCCGGCCGACGCGCCCGACGAGACGCACCTGCGGGTCCGCTTCCGGTTCACCGACGACGGCCCCGAGCTGCGCTTCGTCGACCAGCGCACCTTCGGCGGCCTGTCGGTCTCCGCCGGGGGCGCGGAGCTGCCGGCGGAGATCGCGCACATCGCCCGGGACCCGATGGACCCGCAGTTCTCCGACGCGGCGTTCGTCGCCGCCCTGCGCCGGCGGCGTACCGAGGTCAAGCGGGCGCTGCTGGACCAGACACTGATCTCCGGCGTCGGCAACATCTACGCCGACGAGGCGCTGTGGCGGGCGCGGCTGCACGGTGCCCGGCCCACCGACGCGCTGACCGCACCGGCCGCGCTGCGGCTGCTGGGCCACGTCCGGGACGTCCTCGGCGAGGCGATCAGGTCCGGGGGCACCAGCTTCGACGCCCTCTACGTCAACGTCAACGGGGAGAGCGGCTACTTCGACCGGGCGCTGAACGTCTACGGCCGGGAGGGGTTGCCCTGCGCCCGGTGCGGTGCGCCCGTCCGGCGCGAGGCGTTCATGAACCGCTCCTCGTACAGCTGCCCGCGCTGTCAGCCCCGCCCCCGGGCGGCCCCTCGGGGGTGAGTGCGGGCGGCCTGCGTCGCCTCGCGTCCGGCCCCACGGCAGGGGCCGCCGGCACGTGGCGCTCACGGCGCCGGGCAGGGGATCCGCCACGCGTCGAGCGCGCGTTGCTTGCGGATCGAGGAGAAGCCGTAGCCCATCGTGGTGACGCAGAAGTCCGTCGTCGAGCCGGCGTACTCCACGTGGAACACCGGCTTGCCCGCCTCGACGAACGGCAGCAGTCGGGCGCACCGGTCGAGCCGGACGCACTCCTCGTTGACGGCGAAGTCGAAGTCCGGGGCCAGGGCGGCCACCTGCTCCAGGTCGTTGACCAGGCCGGGGGAGAGGCCCAGCGAACGGGCCAGCTCGGCCAGCCGGCGGTTGAACCGCAGTTGGTCGTCGAAGGTGAGCGGAAAGCCGGAGCGGCTGGCGTACCCGTCGGCGTCGGCCAGCGCGACCGCCCCGAAGCCCTTGCCGCGGCAGAGCCGGAACCGGTCGGCCAGCACCGGACGCAGCGCGTCCCACTGCCGTACGTCGAGCCAGCGGCTCTGCGGCCGGGGTGCCGCCGCGCCCCGCACGACGGCCGGGAAGCGGTCCGCGTCCGGGTCGGTCGGCAGGACGGAGCCGACGGGCACCTGGCAGACCAGCCGGCGGTCCCGGGAGCGCAGCTCGGCGGTCTGCGCGGCGGTGGTGGTGACCGGGTCGAGCAGGAACACGTCGGCCTCGACGGTCGGGTCCAGCACACCGCTGAGCTGCCACTGCCACCGCCAGCGGTCGGCCGACGCCGCCGGCCAGGTGATCGGGGCGCCGGTCGGGGTGAGGTCCACCCGGCAGGCGGCGACCACGCTCAGCAGCGCGAGCGCGACGCAGGCCGGCAGGATCCCGGGCGGAACCCGCCGGGCGGTGCGCGTACGCGGCCGGATCCGCATCGGCAGCTCCGCAGGTCGCGGGCGGCCGCACACCGCCCGAGGCGGGTACGCCGTCGGCGTACCTCACCCCGTCAAACGAGCGCGGACCCGGTCACGACTCGCGTTCAGCGTGGCGCGGCGAAGACCTGCGTCCAGTACGGCCCGTTGCTGTTGGCGACGCCGACGCCGATCTCGGTGAAGGCGCAGTTCAGGATGTTCTTCCGGTGGCCGGGGCTGTTCATCCAGGCCTGCATGACGGCGGCCGGCGTCTGCTGGTTCCAGGCGACGTTCTCGCCGTAGGTGCGCCAGGCGTAGCCGACCCGGCCCAGCCGGGTTCCGACGTTGCTGCCGTCGCTGCCGGTGTGCGACATGTTCCGGTGGTCGGCCTGGTCCTTGCTGTGCCGCTGGGCGGCGGTCGTCAGCTTGTCGTCGATGCCGACCGCGCCGCAGCCCGCCTTGGTGCGCTCGGCGTTGACCAGCCTGACCACCTCGCGGGCCTGGCTGCTGACTCCGCTGCCGACCGTGTTCTTGGTGGCGGTGGCAGCCGGTGCCGTGCTCCGCTGGGTGCTCTGCCGCGAGGGCGCGCTGGTACGCGACGGCGCGGGCCGGGTGGTCTTCGTGGCCGACGGGGTGGGTCGGGCGGTGCTCGGGGTGGCGCTCGGGGTGGCGCTCGCGGAGGGCGGGGCCAGCGCGTCGCCGGGTGCCGGCTCGACGCCCGGCGGCACCGGGGCGGCGGCGACCGGGGCGGCGGAGGTCGGCTCGGTCCGAGAGTCCTCGCCGTTCAGCGCGATCGCGCCCACCCCGAGGCTCACCACCAGCGTGGCGGCTGCGGCGGCGCCCCCGATAAGGATCGGCGGGGAGAAGCGCCGGCGGGAACGGTGCCGGCTGTCGTCCGTGACCCGCGGCGTCCCGGTCGGGGCGGCCCGCAGCGCGGTGACGTCGATGGGGGCGGTCGGTTCGCCGCCCGGCCACGCGCCGGCGGGCCAGTCGGCGGCCCGGTGGGGCTCCGCCCGGTGGGGCTCGCCGCCCAGCCTGCCGGAGTCGGTCGGCCACTGGTCGCCCGACGCGGCCGGCCGGTCGCGGTGCCACCCCTCGGCGGGCTGCTCCGGGTCGTCGCCGAACAGGTAGGCGGACCGGGGCTCCGGGCGGCGGGAGGGCCAGGTCGGCGGCCTCGGGTCCGAGGGCTGCTCGGGGCGCCGGGGGGTGCCGTCCGGGTCGTTCGGGTCGGTCCAGCCGTACACGCCTGTGCCTCCAAGGGGTTCGCTCGTGGGCCGGGGTGACGCTACGTGGCGGGTGTGAATAGCGGCAACGTGGCTAAGGAAGAGTTAAGGGGAAGTCGGACGGGAGGATGCGGGGTTCCCGGTTTCGGGGCGTAGAGTCAGGACGTCCGGACAGAGTGTGTCCGCGCCTTGTGGCAGCCCCCCGACAAGTGGACAGGTCGACGTAGAAATGATCTACGGCCTGCGACAACTTGACGAAGGAGGGGATGTCGGCTCAATATGTAGGTGTCGCCAGTCGCGCCCGGTCATGCCCAGAATCGCCTGGGGTGACAGTCGCGGACACAATGGGCGCGCGTTGGCCGGCCCTTCCGGCAGCGCATATCAAGGAGTCACGATGGCTAAGGCCCTGTACGGCCACGTAGGCGCGGCGCCCGACCGGCGCCTGCTCGACGAGGTCACCCGACTGCGTGCCACGGTTCGGGCTCTGGAGTTCGAGATCACGCGGCTGCGTGCCGAGAATGATCGGCTCGCGGCGGCTGCGGCGGAGGCGGATGATCTGCTCCGTCTGGCCGAGCCCGCGCTGACCTGATCTCCGGATCGGATCGGAAAAACTGAATCGCATCACGCAGAAAGAGCGCGCCGACACTTCTGTGCCGGCGCGCAGTACTGTCCGCGTCCTTTTCCGTGGCGTCAATTCGCGATCTTGTGCGATTCGGCCCGAAGAATTCTTTTCGGCTTCGGTCCGAGGTCCGCTGCGGCCGGGGGAAGGTCGGGCGGGCGCGTTCGCGCCGGTCGATCGACTCCGCGCCGCCCGGTGGGCCCCGGCGGCCGGCGGGCGGGTCGCGTGCCGGGTGGCCGCCGGTCGCGGGTTAGTCTGCGGGTTCACCCAGGTCCGCGCAGCCGGCGACGGTACGGCGGCCACCGGACGAGGATCGAGAAGGTGCATCTCAAGAGCCTGACGGTGAAGGGCTTCAAGTCCTTCGCCTCCGCGACGACGCTGAAGCTGGAACCGGGCATCACCTGCGTGGTCGGCCCGAACGGCTCCGGCAAGTCCAACGTCGTCGACGCCATCGCCTGGGTGCTCGGCGAGCAGGGCGCCAAGGCCCTGCGTGGCGGCAAGATGGAGGACGTCATCTTCGCCGGCACCGCCGGGCGGGCCCCGCTGGGCCGGGCCGAGGTGACCCTCACGATCGACAACACCGACGGTGCGCTGCCGATCGAGTACACCGAGGTGTCGATCACCCGCCGGATGTTCCGCTCCGGCGAGAGCGAGTACGAGATCAACGGCGACACCTGCCGGCTGCTCGACATCCAGGAGCTGCTGTCGGACTCCGGCATCGGCCGGGAGATGCACATCATCGTCGGCCAGGGGCGGCTCGACGGGATGCTGCACGCCAAGCCGGAGGACCGGCGGGCGTTCATCGAGGAGGCGGCCGGCGTCCTCAAGCACCGCAAGCGCAAGGAGAAGGCGCTGCGGAAGCTCGACGCGATGCAGACAAATCTCAACCGCTTGACCGACCTCACGGCCGAGCTGCGCCGCCAGCTCAAGCCGCTGGGCCGGCAGGCGGAGGTGGCCCGCCGCGCCGCCGCCATCCAGGCCAACCTGCGCGACGCCCGGCTGCGGCTGCTCGCCGACGACCTGGCCACCCTGCGCGCCACGCTCGACCGGGAGATCGCCGACGAGACCGCGGTGCGCCAGCGGCGTGTGCAGGTCGAGGCCGAGCACACCGAGGTGCAGGCGCGGCTGGGCGAGCTGGAGGCGGCGCTCGCCGAGGACGCGCCGCTGCTGGCCGCCGCGCAGGACACCTGGTACAAGCTCTCCGCCCTCGCCGAGCGGTTCCGCTCCATCGAACAGCTCGCCCGGGAACGGCTGCGGCACCTCAGCGCCAGCGGAGACGACGAGCGCCCCGGTCGCGACCCCGACCAGTTGGAGGCCGAGGCCGAGCACGTCCGCGAGCAGGAGGAGGAGCTGCGCGCCGCGCTCACCGACGACCAGATCCGGCTGGCGGAGGCCGTCGAGCACCGCCAGGACCTGGAACGCCAGCTCGCCGCCGCCGAACGCGAGCTGGTGGCCGCGGCCAAGGCGATCGCCGACCGGCGGGAGGGGTTGGCCCGGCTGACCGGGCAGGTCAACTCCGCTCGCGCGCGGACCACCAGCGCCGGCGAGGAGATCGAACGGCTCGCCGCCGCGCACGCCGACGCGCTGGCCCGCGCCGAGCAGGCGCAGGCCGATCTCGACGCGGTCGCCGAGCAGTCCACCGAGGCGGACCGGGACAACGCCGACCTCGACGCCCGGCACGCCGAGGCGGTCGCCGCGCAGGAACGGGCGCAGGCCACCGTGCGGTCGCTGACCGACGCGGAACGGGCGACGGAGAAGGACGCCGCCACCTGCAAGGCCCGGGAGGAGGCGCTCGCCCTCGGCCTGCGCCGCAAGGACGGGGCCGGGGCGCTGCTGGCCCGCGCCGACGAGGTTTCCGGCCTGCTCGGCAGCCTGGCCGGGCTGCTCACCGTCGCCCCCGGTCAGGAGACCGCGCTGGCCGCCGCGCTCGGTGGTCTCGCCGACGCCGTCGCCGTCAGCGGCGTCGACGAGGCCGTCGAGGCGATGCGGATGCTGAAGATCTCCGACGCGGGCCGCGCCGGCCTGCTGGTGGGCAGCCCCGCCGGGCCGGGCATGGACGCCCCGGTCGACGCGTTGCGGCCGAAGCTGCCCGACGGCGCCCGCTGGGCGCCCGACCTGGTGGAGTGCTCGGCGCAGCTCCGCCCGGCGGTGCACCGGGCGCTGCGTGACGTGGTGCTGGTCGACGACCTCGCGGCGGCGGCCGAGGTGGTCGCCGGCAACCCGGAGCTGCGCGCCGTCACCCCCGACGGGGACGTGGTCGGCGCGTACGCGGCGGCCGGCGGGTCGGCCAGGGCGCCCAGCTTCATCGAGGTGCAGGCCGCCGTCGAGGAGGCCCGGTCGAACCGGCTCGCCGCCGAGCAGGCCGGCGCGGAACTGCGCGAGCAACTTGTCGACGCCCGCGCCGAGGTGAGCGCCGCCAAGGAGACGGTGCAGCACGCCACCGCCGCCAAGCGGGAGGCGGAGAGCCACCGCAACGCCGCCGCCCGGCGGCTGGCCGAGCTGGGGGCCGCGGCCCGCTCCGCGAAGGCGGAGACCGACCGGCTCGGCGAGTCCCGGTCCCGCGCGGAGGCCGCCCGGGAACGGGACCTGCTCACCCTGGCCGAGCTGGCGGAGCGGCTGCGGCTGGCCGAGGTGACCCCGGTGGACGCGGAACCCTCCACCGAGGAACGCGACCAACTCGCCGCGATGGTGCCGCAGGCGCGGCAGAACGAGATGGAGGTCCGGCTCGCGGTGCGTACCGCCGAGGAGCGGGTCTCCTCGATCGCCGGCCGCGCGGACTCGCTGCGCCGGCAGGCCGTCGCCGAGCGGGCCGCGCGGGAACGCGCGGCGGCGCGGCGGGCGGCGCGCACCCGGGGCGCGGGGATCGCCCGGGCCGTGGCGGGCGGCGCCCGGGCGGCCCTGGCCCGGTTGGTCACCTCCATCGCGGCGGCCGAGGAGCACCGCGACGCCGTGGCGCGCGAACGCGCCGCCCGCGAGGCCGAACTCCAGGAGGTACGCGGCGCGGCCAAGCGGTTCGGCGCGGAACTGGAACGGCTGACCGGCCAGGTGCACCGGGACGAGGTGGCGCGCGCCGAGCAGCGGCTGCGCATCGAGCAGTTGGAGGCGAAGGCCGCCGAGGACTTCGGGCTGGACGTGCAGACCCTCGTCGCCGAGTACGGCCCGACCCAGCCCGTCCCGCCCACCCAGGCCGACGTCGCGGCGGCGGAACGCGACGGCCTGCCGGTGCCCGAGCCGGTCCGCTACGAGCGCCCGGTGCAGGAGAAGCGGGCCGCGAAGGCGGAACGGGAGCTGACCCTGCTCGGCAAGGTCAACCCGTTGGCGTTGGAGGAGTTCGCCGCGCTGGAGGAGCGCTACAAGTTCCTGTCGGAGCAGCTCGAGGACCTCAAGGCCACCCGCCGCGACCTGCTCACCGTGGTCCGGGACGTCGACGACCGGATCCTGGCGGTCTTCGCCAGCGCGTTCGCCGACACCGCGCGGGAGTTCCAGCAGGTCTTCACCGTGCTCTTCCCCGGCGGCGAGGGACGGCTCATCCTCACCGACCCCGACGACCTGCTCGCCACCGGCGTCGAGGTGGAGGCCCGCCCGCCGGGCAAGAAGATCAAGCGGCTGTCGCTGCTCTCCGGCGGCGAGCGTTCGCTGACCGCGGTGGCGATGCTGGTGGCCATCTTCCGCGCCCGGCCCAGCCCGTTCTACATCATGGACGAGGTGGAGGCGGCGCTCGACGACGTGAACCTGGGCCGGCTGATCACGCTGCTGGCCCAGTTGCGGGAGAAGAGCCAGCTCATCGTCATCACGCACCAGAAGCGGACGATGGAGGTCGCCGACGCCCTGTACGGCGTGACGATGCGCAACGGGGTGACCCAGGTGATCAGCCAACGGCTCAACCGGGCCGGCACCGACGACGAGCGGCGTGGCCGCGGCGAGGAGAACGAGTAGTGGGTCGGGAACGGGCGACGGCGCTCCTGGTGGATTTCGACGGCGTGCTGCGCCGGTGGGATCCGGCGGTGGCGGCCGGGGTGGAGCGGGAGTACGGCCTGGCCGAAGGTGTGCTCACCGAGATCGCCATGCAGTGGGGGCGGCTCCAGCCGGTGCTGACCGGCCGGGTGAGCCACGCCGACTGGATGACCAGCGTCGCCGACGCGCTGACCCAATCGGTGGGCAGCCCCGAGCGGGCCCGGGCCGCCGTGGAGCAGTGGCAGCGCTACCGAGGTGAGGTGGACCCGGAGGTGCTCGCCTTCGTCCGTGAGGCGCGGGCGGGCGGCATCCGGGTCGGGCTCGGCACGAACGCCACGGACCTGCTCGACGCCGACCTCGCCGCGCTCGGCCTGCTCGGCGAGTTCGACGCGGTGGTCAACTCGTCCGAGATCGGGGTGAACAAGCCGTCGAAGGAGTACTTCCAGGCGGCGTGCGCGGCCCTGGACACCCCGCCGGCCCGGGTGCTCTTCGTCGACGACGAGGACTGGGCGATCCGGGGTGCCCGCGCCGCCGGTCTGTCGGCGCTGCGGTGGACCGGGCCGGGCGAGCTGCGTTACCTGCGGGCGGCGTTGGCGACGGCCGCCTGACCCGGTTGGCGTACCGCACCGCGAGGGGCCGGCCACCTGGCCGGCCCCTCGCGGTGCGTGGCAATGCGGTGTCGCGCTCAGCCCGGGATGTCGCGCGGGTCCCGGCTGCGGGGGTAGGTGTTCTTCTCCCCGATCGTGCCGTCCTGCTTCTTGATCACGTGCTCGACGCCGCGGTCGGCCGCCATCTCGCGGCCCCGGGCCTGCGCCTCGTCCTTGGCGTCATGGGTGCTGCTGGCCTGCTGGTTGCCCTCCGCGCGGTTCTTCCACTGGCCGTCCTCGTGGTAGGTGTCGATGTCGCCCTTGGTCATGCCAACCCCTCCTGCCTCGAACTCTGCTTGCGCGTGTCGAGCGTCTCCGCTACCTACTTGCCGGGATCGGCCGGCGCCAAACAACCGCCCCGCCGCGCCCGGGGTCGACGGCGACGTGGCGGCTACTCGCCGGTGCGGCCGTCGATGCGCTCGCGGATCAGGTCGGCGTGGCCGTTGTGTCGGGCGTACTCCTCGATCAGGTGCACGTAGACCCAGCGCAGGTTGAACGTCCGGCGCTTCGGGCCGGCCTCGGTGAAGGTCTCGTCGAGCGACCGGCCGACGGTGGCGGCGCGGGCCAGCGCGACCTCCCGGTGGTACGTGGCGAAGTCGGCCTCGGCGTCGGCGGCGCTGACGTCGTGGTCGGCGTCCGGGTGCTCCGGCGTGAAGTAGGGGTAGTCGACCCGCTCACCGGCGAAGCGGTCCCGGAACCACCAGGCCTCCACCTCGGCCATGTGCCGGACCAGGCCGAGCAGGGTGAGCCCGGAGGGCTCGACGCTCGGCGTCCGCAACTGCGCGTCGGTCAGCCCGGCGCACTTGAGCAACAGCGTCTGCCGGTGGTAGTCCAGCCAGCCCTCCAGCATGGTGCGCTCGTCGCCGACGTAGGGCTCGTGGGTCCGGGTGATCTCCGGTGCTCGCCAGGTCATGCCGGTCATCCTCGCCCGGTGATCCCCGAAGGCACGACTGGTTTCCGAGCGGCGTGCGGCCGAAGCGGCGTGCGGCCGAAGCGGCGTGCGGCCGACCGGCCCGGCGCCGGCGGCGCGGGGGCGGTGTGCGGGTGGGCCGGGGTACGGCCGTGCGTGGCCGTACCCCGACGCGGGTGGCGCTCCGGGTCGCGGGCGGTCAGCCCTCAGCCCGGGAGCGTCTCGTCAACCTCTGCCGACGATGAGGACCTGGGCGGAGCCGTCGGGCATGCCGGCGATGCTGACGTTGCTGCCGGCGGCTGTGGTGGGGGTGCCGACGCCGGTGAGGGGCTGGAGGGCGTCCCAGGTGCCGTTGGGGTGGCGGATCTTGTGGTAGACGCCGTTGTCGGCGCCGATCATGAGCATCTGGGCGGAGCCGTCGGGCATGGCGGTGATGGCGATGTCCTTGCCGGCGGCGGGGGTGGTGGTGTTGTAGCCGCTGATGGGTTGGAAGCCGCTCCAGGTGCGGTTGGGGTTGCGGACCTGGTGGAAGATGCCGTTGTTCGCGCCGACGATGAGGACCTGGGCGGAGCCGTCGGGCATGCCGGCGATGCTGACGCGGTTGCCGGCGGCTGTGGTGGGGGTGCCGACGCCGGTGAGGGGCTGGAGGGCGTCCCAGGTGCCGTTGGGGTGGCGGATCTTGTGGTAGACGCCGTTGTCGGCGCCGATCATGAGCATCTGGGCGGAGCCGTCGGGCATGGCGGTGATGGCGATGTCCTTGCCGGCGGCGGGGGTGGTGGTGTTGTAGCCGCTGATGGGTTGGAAGCCGCTCCAGCTGCGGTTGGGGTTGCGGACCTGGTGGAAGATGGGGCCGGCGCCCGAGCCGCCGCCCGGGCCGCCCGCCATGGCGGCGGCGACGTCGCGGCGCATCGCGTCGAGGTCGATGAAGGAAGGGTCGATCTTTCCGGTGGTGCTGGTCTCGCGGTGGCCTCTGGCGTAGCTGGCGTCGCGGCCCAGCGTGCGCAGCACCGCGGCGGTGGCCGCGACGGACGCGTTGTACTGAGCCTGGGTCATCGCCTGGTTGACACCGTTGTAGTCGATCTCCCACCCGATCAGCATCGTGTTGCCGCTGCCCGCCGGGATGGGTCCGCTGCCCCGGCTGTTGCCGGCGTGGTTGGCGCGGTTGGCGGAGATCAGGTGGAACACCCCGTGGTAGTCCACGAGCGCGTGGCACAGCGGACCGGGCAGGTCGGACCGGCCGTTGATGCAGACGCCCAACGCCGGCGCGGGCCGGCTCGGGCTCGACGTCGCGGCGGTGTGGTGCCACAGCACCCCGATCGGGGCGAACGCGCCGCTGACGCCACGGGCACGCCAGTTGCCCTCCTCCACGACCGCGACGCCGGCCGCCCGCAGGACGTCGGCGAGCCAGGGGATCCCCATCACGCGGCCCCGAGGTCGGCGAGGCACTCGACGGCGCGGGGTTGCGCGAGCGCCGGCCCGGCGACCAACGCCTGCCCCACCACGACGGCGGGTACGGCGGCGATCAGGCCACGTCGACTGACGGTCCGTAGCAGGCCGCGGGGCGATACCCGATCCGTCTCGTGGGTCTTGGTGATTGCCACGATGCAAACCATCCCTTCAATACAAATGTGACCCCCGCCGGACATGGCGGGGGTCAATGAAATGTGTATGCCGGTTCGGTTGCAGACGCGCCGGCGCCGGTGCGGGAGCCGAGGGCGCTGGCGATGGCTCTACCTGGGAAAACTTCCCCTCAGGTGACGACGGCGACGCCCCCGGCCCGCAGGTGGTCGGCGACGTGAAAGCCCCGTTCCGGTGAAACATGAATGAATGATCGCGGTCGAATGCCTCGTTTCGGCATCGACCGTTCGGTTGGTAGCGGATTCCCGCACGCCAAAGCGTGGGGAAAGGGAAAAGTCGCGGGTCAATGGCTTGGAACCCCCACCGTTCGCCCGCCGCGGCGGCGTCGTCCTCGTCGCCGCGGCGGGGCCGACCGGCGAGACGCCCGCGTCCGCCCTCGGCGCGGGATCAGCCGCCGGGGGTGAGGCGTTGCCGCATCACCTCGCGCAGGTGGCCGTCGCTGGTGGTGCCCTCGATGGTCACCTCGGCCGCCCGCCCGGCGTGCACCAGCGTGGCGACCGCGTTGCCGAAGTACGGCCCGGCCAGCCGCTTCCACCGCAACGGCGGGCGGCGTACCCCGGCGGTGCGGGCGAGGGCGCGGGTGGCCCCGGAGGGCCCGGGCGACCAGCCCAGCTTCATCAGCGGGCGCAGCCCGGCGGGCACCTGGTTGTGGATGGGCGAGCAGGTGAGCTGGTGCACGGGGGTGACCACGTCCGGGTCGTCGAAGCGGGCCCGTGCCACGTACGAGTGGTGCACGTCGCCGGAGAGCACGCTGATCGACGCCGGTGGCGCGTACGCCGGGCCGGCCCCGACCCGCTCGCCGGGGGTGCCGGGGGTGCCGCTGCCGAGGCGGGCGAAGAGCGCGCCGAGCGCGTCGAAGGAGCGGCGGAACGCCGCCCAGTGCTCCAGGTCCAGCCCGCGGCGCAGGTTTTCGGCCAGCCGGGCCACCCACGGTCGCCGCGAGTCGGCCAGCTTCTCGTTCCACGCCTCCACGTGGTGGATGCCCGGTGGCAGCAGCCAGGGCAGGGACGCGCCGACCACCAGGTGGTCGTAGACGCCGTGGGCCCGGTCGAGGAACCACGACCACTCGCCCGGGGGCAACATGGCCCGCTGGCCGGGCTCCAGCACCCGGCTGCACCGGTTGTCCAGCATGACCAGCCGGGTGCGGCCCAGGTCCAGCGCGTAGCTCCACTGGTACTGCACGGCACGCCACCGCTCGGTGTCGTGCGCGAGGTCGGCCTCGGTGTCGACCCGCTGCCCGAACTCGCGCAGCACACCGGTGGCGTCCTCGGCGGCGCTGACCTTGGCGTAGACCGGGTCGGCGGCGATCTCGTCGGGGGAGAGGTTGCCCAGGTGCTGGTAGACCCAGTACGAGGCGAGGCCGCTGGCGATGCGCTCCGCCCACCAGGGCTCCTCGCGCATGTCGGACCGCCAGGAGGCGGAGGTGTTCCAGTCGTCGATGACCTCGTGGTCGTCGAAGATCATCACGCTGGGGACGGTGGAGAACAGCCAACGGATCTCCGGGTCCCGCCACGACTCCAGGTAGAGCTTCGTGTACTCGTCGAAGCTGACCACCTGGTCGCTCGGCGCGCCCTTGGGGCGCCGCCGGCGTCGCTTCAGCAGCCGCCGCACGGTGGGGGAGGTCACGTCGGCGTAGACCTGGTCGCCGAGCAGCACCAGCAGGTCCGGCAGGTCGGCGCCGTCCGGCTCGGCCATCAGCCGCCGGGCGTACGCGTCGAGCGCGTCCGGGGGCAGCCGCCGGGTGGTCGCGTGCTGGGTGGTCTCCCGGCAGGAGCCGAAGACCAACCGGACGGGCTGGTCGAGGTCGTCGGCCGCCCGGGTGCGGATCACGCTGGGCGGGAACGTGCTCTTCGACACCGGCCAGGCGATCTCGTCGTCGACGAGCACCTCGTAGCTGGTGACGCTGTCCGGGCTGAGCCCCTCCACCACGACGAGGGCGTAGTGGTGCTCGTACGCCGAGAAGGTGGGCGCGGTGCCGCCGGCGCCGTCGGCGGTGCGGACGGTCACCACGGCGGGCGCGCTGGTCTCGACCCAGACGGTTGCCCGCGTGCCGACGACCCTGCGCAGCAGCGGGCCGATGAGCAATTGTGCCGCGGGCATGGTCGACCTCCAGGTGAGCGGACTTCATCTTTACTACCCGGCCGGCGGTCGCACCACTGCTGGCTGTGACCGAGCGTACTGTCGCCCCGCGCGGACCGGCCGGGAGCGGTGGCTGGGACAGTCCCGCCGGCATCTGACAGGATTCCGGCATGACCGAATACCTCCTCATCGCGCTCGCCCTGCTGGGCGTGCTGATCCTTGGCGGCATCGGGCTGGTCGTGCCGCGGCTGCGGCGGCGACCGGAACCACCGCTGCCCGAGACGGAGGTCGAGACCCGGGCCGAGGAGGACCTCGCCGGCCCGCCGGTGGAGGCGCCGGAGGCGGAACTGTCCACCGGGGTCCTGGTGGAACCGCCGGTGCAGGCCCCGGCCCCGGCCCCGGCGGTGGAGGTCCCCGAGCCGACCGCCGGGCGGCTGGTCCGGCTGCGCTCGCGGCTGTCGCGCTCGCAGAACGTCTTCGGCAAGAGCCTGCTCGGCCTGCTCGGCCGCGACCACCTCGACGAGGACGCCTGGGAGGAGATCGAGGACAGCCTCATCACCGCCGACGTCGGCATCGACGCCACCCGCGAGATCGTCGACCGGCTGCGCGAGCGGACCCGGGTCCTCGGCACCCGTTCCGCCGGCGAGCTGCACGCCCTGCTCGCCGCCGAACTGGTCAACGCGCTCGACCCCACCCTCGACCGGTCGCTGCGGACCGCGCCCAAGGAGGGCGTGCCCGCCGTGCTGCTGGTGGTGGGCGTCAACGGCGCGGGCAAGACCACCACCTGCGGCAAGATCGCCCGGGTGCTCGTCGCCGACGGCCGCAGCGTGCTGCTCGGCGCCGCCGACACCTTCCGGGCCGCCGCCGCGGACCAGCTCGAGACCTGGGGCGGGCGGGTCGGCGCGGAGACCGTCCGCGGCCCGGAGGCGGCCGACCCGGCCAGCGTGGCCTTCGACGCCGTCCGGCGGGGCATCGACACGGGCGTCGACACCGTGTTGATCGACACCGCCGGCCGGTTGCAGAACAAGATCGGCCTGATGGACGAGCTGGGCAAGGTCAAGCGGGTGGTCGAGAAGCACGGCCCCATCGACGAGACGCTGCTGATCCTCGACGCCACCACCGGCCAGAACGGGCTGGAGCAGGCCCGGGTCTTCACCGAGGTGGTGAACGTGACCGGCGTCGTGCTCACCAAGCTCGACGGCACCGCCAAGGGCGGCATCGTGATCGCCGTGCAGCGCAAGCTGGGCATCCCGGTGAAGCTGGTCGGGCTCGGCGAGGGCAAGGACGACCTGGCCCCGTTCGACCCCGCGCAGTTCGTCGACGCGCTGCTCGGCACCGAGCCGCTCGCCCGGGACGCGTAACCTCGCAGTGACGACCGACGATCGCGCCTACGCCGGGTGGCGCGACCCCAGCCACCCGTCGCCGCGCCTCGGGAGACCGTACGTGACTTCACAGGAGATCCCGCTGCACGGCGGGAACGTCAGCACCGTGGTCCGCGTCGGCGACACGGTCCGGCGCAACGCCGGGCCGTGGACGCCCTCCGTGCACGCCCTCCTGCGCCACCTGGAGTACGTCGGGTTCACCGGCGCTCCCCGCGCGCTGGGCATGGACGAGCGCAACCGGGAGGTCCTGTCGTACCTGGAGGGGGAGTGCGGAGAATACCCGCTGGCCCCGCACTGGGTCACCGACGAGGCGCTGGTGACCGTCGCCACCATGCTCCGGATGTTCCACGACGCCCAGTACGGCTTCGTCCCGCCGCCCGGCGCGGTGTGGCGCTCGTTCGGCCCCCCGCCGCCGGACACCGAGGTCGTGTGCCACCACGACGCCGCCCCGCACAACGTCATCTGGCGGCCCGACGGCACCCTCGGGCTGATCGACTTCGACCTCGCCTCGCCGGGCGCCCGGATCTACGACGTGGCGTACGCGGCCTGGACCTGGGTGCCGATCTTCGCCGACCGGGACTCGATCACGCTCGGCTGGAAGCACCCCGACCGGCCGCGCCGGCTGCGCCTCTTCGCCGACGCGTACGGGCTGATCCCCCGGGACCGGCACCGGCTGATCCGCACCATCCGCAAGCGGATCGTGGACCACGTGGAGGGCATCCGCCGGATGGCCGCCGCCGGTGAGCCGGCCTTCGTCCGGATCGTGCACAAGGGGCACCTGCGCCGGCCGATGCGGGACCTGCGGCTGCTCGACTACGAACGCAACGCCCTCGAGTACGCGCTGCGCTGACCGGTCCGTGCCGCCGTGCCCCGGCGGTGAGGTTCTCTTCACACGTCCGAAACAACCCGTCATCGTCCGGAAATCGACGGGTGACGCTGGGGGAAACAGGAAGCCAGCAGGCTTCCGCCCATCCGGCGTACGGGCGACGCTGCCCCGGAAGCCGGGAAGGAGGGACTTCACCTTTAGGAGGCCAGCGTGCCTGAGGCACCCACGATCGACTCCGGCAACACCGTGTGGTTGCTGGTGTCGACGGCGCTCGTGCTGCTCATGACGCCCGGATTGGCGCTGTTCTACGGCGGCCTGAACCGGGCCAAGGGCGTATTGAACATGATGATGATGAGCTTCTCCGCGATCGGGCTCATTTCTGTCTTGTGGTGGTTCTACGGTTTCAGCATCGCGTTCGGCAGCGATGTCAACGGCCTCTGGGGCGACCCGGGCGCCTACCTCGGCACCAGGACGTTCCTCGCCGAGACCGACCTCTGGGGCGCGACGGCGGAGAACCCGAGCGGCATCGGCGTGCCGCTCTACGTCTTCATGGCCTTCCAGATGATGTTCGCGGTGATCACCGTCGCGCTGATCAGCGGCGCGGTCTCCGACCGGGCGAAGTTCGCCGGGTGGCTGCTGTTCGCCTTCGGCTGGGCGACGCTCGTCTACTTCCCGGTCGCGCACTGGGTGTGGGGCGGCGGCATCATCGGCGGCGACCTGCACGCGCTCGACTTCGCCGGCGGCACCGCCGTGCACATCAACGCCGGTGCCGCGGCCCTGGCCCTGGCGCTGGTGCTGGGCAAGCGGCTCGGCTGGCCCCGGGAGGGCATGAAGCCGCACAACATCCCGCTCGTCGCGCTCGGCGCCGGGCTGCTCTGGTTCGGTTGGTTCGGCTTCAACGCCGGTTCCGAGCTGACCGTCGACTCGGTCGCCGGCCTGGCGTTCATCAACACCCAGCTCGCCACGGCCGCGGCGGTGCTCGGCTGGATCGTCGTCGAGTGGATCAAGGATCGGAAGCCGACGCTGGTCGGCGCCTCGTCCGGTGCCGTCGCCGGCTTGGTCGCCATCACGCCGGCCTGCGGCTTCGTCGCGCCCTGGGCGGCGGTGCTGCTCGGTCTCGTGGCCGGGGCCGTCTGCGCGCTGGCGATCAGCCTCAAGTACCGGCTCGGCTACGACGACTCGCTCGACGTGGTCGGCGTGCACTTCGTGGGCGGCTGGATCGGCTCGCTCTGGCTCGGCCTGTTCGCCACCAACTCGGTCAACGGCGCGATCACCGACGTCATCGGAGCCTCCGACGGGCTCTTCTACGGTGGCGGGCTGACCCAGCTCGGTCGACAGGCGCTGGCCGGCCTGATCGTCACCGCCTGGTCCTTCGCGGTGGCCTGGGTGCTCGCCTTCGGCATCGAGAAGACGATCGGCTTCCGGGTCCGGGCCGAGGCCGAGGTCGACGGCATCGACATCGCCGAGCACGCCGAGAGTGGCTACGACCTGTCGCCGTCCGCCGGCAGCGGCGGTGCCGGCGCGTTCGCCATGGCCGGGCTGGCCGGCACCAGGCCGGTGACGGAGCCGGCCGAGGTGGCCGACGAGAAGGCCGCCGCACCCGTCGACGAGAAGATCGCCGGTTAACGTTCCTGGGATGGAGGGGTTGGACATGAAGCTGGTGACCGCGGTCATCAAGCCGTACCAACTGGACGCGGTGAAGGAGGCCCTGCACGCCCTCGGCGTGGCCGGCCTGACCGTCAGCGAGGTTCAGGGCTACGGCCGGCAGAAGGGGCACACCGAGGTCTACCGGGGTGCCGAGTACACGGTCGAGTTCCTGCCCAAGATCCGGGTGGAGGTGCTCACCGACGAGATCGACGTCGACAAGATCGTGGACGCCGTCGTCGGCGCCGCCCGGACCGGCAAGATCGGCGACGGGAAGGTCTGGGTGACCGGCGTCGAGGAGGTCGTCCGGGTCCGCACCGGCGAGCGCGGCCTCGACGCGCTCTGACCGGCAGCCGAACATGACCTCGTCGACCAGGGAGAGCGCGTCGGAACACACCGGGAACGGGGTGCCGGCCCCCCCGGTCGGCGAGGTCGGCGGCGTCGGGGAGGCGGCGCGGGCGGCGCGGGCCGACGCGTACGACAGGTGGCTGCGCGGGCTGTTGCCGCCGCGGCCCGGGGTGGCGCTGCTCGCCGTCGGCGGGCTGGGCCGCCGGCAGTGCGCCCCGCACGGCGACCTCGACCTCGTCCTGCTGCACGCCGGGGTGCCCGGCGTGGACGAACTGGCCGCCTCGCTCTGGTATCCGGTGTGGGACGCCGGGCTGCGGCTGGACCACTCCGTGCGCACCGTCGCCGAGGCGCTCGCCGTCGCCCGGGACGACGTGAAGGTGGCCCTCGGGCTGCTCGACGCGCGATTCGTCGCCGGGGACGCCGCCCTCGCGGGGACGCTCGTCGGCACCGCCACCGACCAGTGGCGGCGTAACGCCGTGCGGCAGCTCCCGGCGCTGCGGGAGATCACCGCCGCCCGTTGGGCGGCCCACGGCGAACTGGCGTTCCTGCTGGAGGGCGACCTGAAGGAGGCGGCCGGCGGGTTGCGTGACGTGGGCATCCTGCGGGCGATCGCCATCGCGCAGATCACCGACGCGCTGCGCCCCGCCGTCCGCGCCGCCCACCTGCGGCTGCTGGACACCCGCGACGCGCTGCACCGGCAGGTCGGCCGCCGGGTCGACCGGCTCGTCGCCCAGGAACGCGACGGCGTCGCCGCGCTGCTCGGACTGCGCCGACCCCCACCCGGTGCGACCGACACCACCCGGCCGGTGTCGGTCGGCGGGCGGGAGGCCGCAAGCGACGGTGACGGCGACGCGCTGCTGCGCCGCGTCGCCGGGGACGCCCGGACCGTCAGCCACGCCCTCGACGACGCCTTCCGCGCCGCCGACCGGCTGCGCGCCGGCCGTCGCCGGGGCGCCGACGGGCGTGCACCGCGCCGACCGGTCGCCCGGGACGTCGTCGAGCACGACGGCGAGCTGGTGCTGGCCCGCACCGCCATCGGGGCGCGACCCGAGCCGAGCCTGTCGCTGCGGGTCGCCGCCGCCGCGGCCGTCACCCGGCTGCCGATCGCCCGGGCCACCTGCGAGTGGCTGGCCGCGTACTGCCCGCCGCTGCCGGCGCCGTGGCCGGCCGAGGCCCGGGCCGCGCTGGTCACCCTGCTCGGCGCCGGCCCCGGCCTGGTGCCGGCCTGGGAGACCTGCGACCGGTACGGGCTGATCGAGGGCTGGCTGCCCGAGTGGACCCGGCTGCGCAGCCTCCCGCAGCACAACCCGGTGCACCGGTTCACCCTCGACCGGCACCTCGTGCAGACCGCGTCGGAGGCCAGCCGGTACACCCGGGAGGTGGACCGCCCCGACCTGCTGCTGCTCGGCGCCCTGCTGCACGACGTCGGCAAGGGGCTGCCGGGAGACCACAGCACCGTCGGGGCGCCGCTGGCCGAGGCGGTGGCCGCCCGGATCGGCCTGCCCGCCCCGGAGGTGGCGCTGATCGGCACGCTGGTCCGGCTGCACCTGCTCCTGCCCGACGTGGCGACCCGGCGGGACCTCGCCGACCCGGTGACCATCGCCGGGGTGGCCGAGCGGGTCGGCGAGGCGACCACGCTGGACCTGCTGCACGCCCTGGTCCGCGCCGACGCCGCCGCCACCGGGCCGGCCGCCTGGTCGCCCTGGAAGGGCCGGCTGGTCGCCGAGCTGGTCGCCCGGGTGCGCACCACGTGGGACACGGGAGTGCCACCCGGCCCGCCCGCCCCGGATCCGGCGCTGCTGGCGGGGGCCCTGCCGGTCGTACGGCTGGCGGGGGACCGGGTGGCGGTGGCCGCGGCGGACCGGCGCGGCCTGCTCGCGACGGTGGCGGGCTGCCTGGCCCTGCACCGGCTGGAGGTGGTCTCCGCCGACGCCACCACGGTCGACGGCCGCGCCCTGGTCGAGTGCCGGGTGCAGCCCCGCTACGGCCTCGCGCCCGACCCCGTCGCCCTCGGCGCCGACCTGCGCCGCGCGGTGCGTGGCGACGTCTCGGTCGTCCGGCGGCTGAGCGGCCGGACCCTGGCGGCGCGGGCCGACGGGGCGGCGCCGAGGGTGGTGTGGCACCGGGAGGCGGCCACCGACGCCGTGCTGCTGGAACTGCGTGCGGCGGACGCTACCGGCCTGCTCTACCGGGTGACCCGCGCCCTCGACGAGGCCGGCGCCCAGGTGCGGGCGGCCCGCATCTGCACCCTCGGCGGTGACGTGGTGGACGTCTTCTATCTCGTCGGCGGCTGGCCGGCCGAGGACACCCGGGCCCGCCTGGAGTCGGCCGTGCTGGCCGCGGTGTGAGGGGGCGTGCCCCGGCCGGGCACGGGTCCCACCGCCTGGTGGTCGGCGCCGGCCGCCGGCTGTGCCCGGCCCGGAGCGGTCGTGCGGTCGGGCCGGCTACCCTAGCGGTGACCGGACACCTCGCCCGGTCGCCGATGTGCCCGCCGGAACACTGACAAACGGGATGTTCGCGTGTTTGACACCTTGAGTGACCGCCTGTCCGGGATCTTCACCAAGCTCCGCGGCAAGGGCCGGCTCACCGACGCCGACATCGACGCCACCGCGCGCGAGATCCGTCTCGCGCTGCTGGAGGCGGACGTCGCGCTGCCGGTAGTCAAGGGCTTCATCGCCAACGTCAAGGAGCGGGCGCGCGGCGCCGAGGTCTCCCAGGCGCTCAACCCGGCGCAGCAGATCATCAAGATCGTCAACGAGGAACTGATCAACATCCTCGGCGGCGAGGGGCGCCGGCTCCAGTTCGCCAAGCAGCCGCCCACGGTGATCATGCTCGCCGGCCTGCAGGGTTCCGGTAAGACCACCCTCGCCGGCAAGCTGGCCCGCTGGCTCAAGGCGCAGGGCCACCAGCCGCTGCTGGTCGCCGCCGACCTCCAGCGTCCCAACGCCGTCGGGCAGCTCCAGGTGCTCGGTGGCCGCGCCGGCGTGGAGGTGTACGCCCCCGAGCCCGGCAACGGCACCGGCGACCCGGTGCAGGTGGCGCGCGCCTCGATCGAGCACGCGAAGCGGGCCGCCCGCGACATCGTCATCGTCGACACCGCCGGCCGGCTCGGCATCGACGCCGAGATGATGCGGCAGGCCGCCGACATCCGCGACGCGGTCGACCCGGACGAGGTCATCTTCGTCATCGACGCCATGGTCGGTCAGGACGCGGTACGCACCGCCGAGGCGTTCCGCGACGGCGTGGGCATCACCGGCGTGGTCCTCTCGAAGCTCGACGGCGACGCCCGCGGCGGCGCCGCGCTGTCGGTCCGGCACGTCACCGGGCAGCCGATCCTCTTCGCCTCCACCGGCGAGAAGCTGGAGGACTTCGACGTCTTCCACCCCGACCGGATGGCCAGCCGGATCCTCGGCATGGGCGACGTCCTCACTCTGATCGAGCAGGCCGAGCAGGCCTTCGACACCGATCAGAAGGACAAGATGACCGCCAAGCTGATGGGCGGTGAGCAGTTCACCCTGGAGGACTTCCTCGACCAGCTCATCGCGGTCCGGCGGATGGGCCCGATCGCCAACGTGCTGGCCATGATGCCGGGCATGGGGCAGATGAAGGACCAGCTCTCCGAGCTGGACGACAAGCACTTCGACCGGGTCACCGCGATCATCCGGTCGATGACCCCCGCCGAGCGCACCACTCCCAAGATCATCAATGGTTCCCGGCGGGCCCGCATCGCCAACGGCTCCGGCGTGACGGTGATGGACGTCAACCAGCTGCTCAACCGCTTCGTCGAGGCGCAGAAGATGATGAAGCAGATGGGCGGCATGATGGGCCTGCCCGGCGGCGGCCGGCGCAAGGCGACCAAGTCGCCGAAGAACAAGCGCAAGGGCACCAAGGGCGGCAACCGGCCGCGCGCCGGGGCGGGCGCCCAGCTGCCGGGCGGCTTCCCGGGCGGGATGCCGCAGCTCCCCCCGGGGATGGACCCGAACGACCTGGCCGGCGGCCAGGGCCTGCCCCCGGGCTTCAAGCTGCCGAAGATCGACTTCAACAAGCTCGGCAAGGGCGGCGACGGCCGACCCCGCTGAGGCGGGTCGCTGGCGGTGGGTGACGTCGCGTACCGGGTGGTCGACCTGACCGCCCACCGGCACGGCGGCCCACCGGCACGTCGTCCGGCGGTTGCCCGCCCGCCCCGATCCGCGCCGGCCGGCGTCCAACGGGGAGAATGACGGCGAACCGGCTTCGCGGGCGGACGGAGGACGCATGGCCTGGCACGTACGCGGCGTGGTGCTGCCCGACGACGAGGTCCGCGACCTGTGGCTGGTCGGCGACCGGGTGACCTTCACCCCCGTCGCCGGCGCGCAGACCATCGCCGACGGCGGCTTCGTGCTGCCCGGCCTGATCGACGCGCACTGCCACCTCGGCATCGCCCGGGGCGGCGCCCCGATCACGTCGCTCGACCAGGCCCGCGCGCTGGCCCGCACCGACCGGGACGCGGGAGTCCTCGCGATCCGCGACGCCGGGTCGCCGTACCCGTATCCGGAACTCGACGACGAGCCCGACCTGCCGCGGCTGGCCCGCGCGGGTCGGCACGTCGCGCCGCCGAAGCGCTACCTGCGCGACATCGGGATCGAGGTCGGCGCGGCGGAGGTCGCCGCGACCGTCACCGCGCAGGCGCGCGCCGGCAACGGCTGGGTGAAGCTGGTCGGCGACTGGATCGACCGGGGCGTCGGCGACCTCGCCCCGGCCTGGGACGCCGACACCATGACGGCCGCCGTCCGGGCCGCGCACGCCGCCGGGGTACGCGCGGCCGTGCACACCTTCTCCGAGTCGGCCGTCGAGATCATGGTGCGCGCCGGGGTGGACTCGGTGGAGCACGGCACCGGCCTCAGCCTGGACCTGGTCGACGAGATGGCCCGGCGGGGCACCGCCCTCGTCCCCACGATGATCAACATTCGGACCTTCGGCGGGATCGCCGAGCAGGCCCGGGCGAAGTTCCCCGGCTACGCCGAGCACATGCTCGCCCTGCGCGACCGCTTCCCCGAGGTGGTGCGCTCCGCGTACGAGGCCGGGGTGCCGATCTACGTGGGGACGGACGCGGGCGGCGGCATCGACCACGGCCTCGCCGCGGACGAGATGCTGCTGCTGCACGAGCAGGCCGGCATGACGACCACGGACGTGCTCGCCGCCGCCTCCTGGCGGGCCCGCGAGTGGCTCGGCTTCCCCGGGCTGGTCGAGGGCGGCCTGGCGGACCTCGTCGTCTATGCCGAGGACCCGCGCGCCGACCTGCGCGCCGTGCGCGACCCCGCCCGCATCGTGCTGCGCGGTCGCGTCGTCCGCTGAGCCGTGCCGGGCGGTGGACCGGTGCCTCCGCCGGTGTCGCGGTGCCGCCGGGCGGGGTCGTCAGTCGGCGCCGGACGCCTGGGTGACCGCGTGCAGCAGGAGGTAGACCGCCAGATCGGCGAGGGCGGCGGCGGTCTGCTCGACCGGGGCGCCGGGCAGGACGATGTGGCTGATGATCAGCCGCACCACCGAGTCCGTGGCGGCGGCGACCGCGGCCCGGTCGGCACCCGGCAGCACGCCGTCGGCCCACTCCAGCAGCACGTCGGTGGCCGCGGTCAGCACCAGCTCCGAGCGGGTGGTGAGATAGGGCAGCAGCTCGTCCGAGCTGCCCCGGTTGCTGGTCAGGACGGCCTTGATCAGCGGGTCGCCGACCGCCGCCCTGAGGGTGTGCGAGATGGTGGCGTGCGCGGCGGCCCGGACGTCGTCGCGATGGGCGGCCAGCAGGGTGCGCACGTCCTCGACGAACCTGTCGATCTCCCGCCGGGCGAGCGCCTCCGCCAGCCCCGCCTTGCTGCCGAACTCGTTGTAGACCGTCTGGCGGCTCACACCCGCCGTGCGCGCGACGGCACCCATCCGGACGCCGTCCCAGCCGGTCGCGACGGTCAGGGCCCGGGCGGCCTCGACGATCGCCTCCCGCGAACGGATGCCGTCCCTCGCCTCGCTCATGGTGGTCGAATCCTAATGACCCTCCGCACCGACTGTCACGGCGCAACGTCGCGATCTCGCGCCCGATGACGGCGGCCCGCCGGCCGCCGCATAGGATCTGCGGTCATGGCACGCGTGCTCACTCCCCGTGCGGAGGACTTTCCCCGCTGGTACCAGGACCTGATCGCCAAGGCGAAGCTGGCCGACAACGGCCCGGTCCGGGGGACCATGGTCATCCGCCCGGCCGGCTACGCCATCTGGGAACGGGTGCAGGCCGAGATGGACGCCCGGATCAAGGCGGCGGGCGCGGAGAACGCGTACTTCCCGCTCTTCATCCCGGAGAGCTACCTCAAGCGCGAGGCCGAACACGTCGAGGGTTTCTCGCCGGAACTCGCGGTGGTCACCCACGGCGGCGGCAAACAGCTCGCCGAGCCGATCGTGGTGCGCCCCACCAGCGAGACCGTCATCGGCGAGTTCATGGCCAAGTGGATCGACTCCTACCGCGACCTGCCGCTGCTGCTCAACCAGTGGGCCAACGTGGTCCGCTGGGAGCTGCGCCCCCGGATCTTCCTGCGCACCAGCGAGTTCCTCTGGCAGGAGGGGCACACCGCGCACGCCACCCGCTCCGACGCGCAGGCCTACGCCCGGCGCATCCTGCACGAGGCGTACGAGGACCTGATGGTCAACGTGCTCGGCATCCCGGTGGTCGTCGGCCTCAAGACGGCCCGCGAGCGCTTCGCCGGCGCGACCGCCACCTTCACCTGCGAAGGCATGATGGGTGACGGCAAGGCCCTCCAGCTCGGCACCAGCCACGAGCTGGGGCAGAACTTCGCCAAGGCGTTCGACATCAGCTACTCCTCGGCCGAGGGCGGCCGGGAGCACGCGTGGACGACCTCCTGGGGCACCTCCACCCGGTTGCTCGGCGGCCTCATCATGTGCCACGGCGACGACAACGGCCTGCGGGTGCCGCCGAAGCTGGCGCCCGTGCAGGCGTACGTCATGGTGGTCAAGGCCGGCGAGGGCGTCGGTGAGGCGGCGGCCAAGCTGCGCGACGGCCTGCGCGACGCCGGGGTCCGGGTCGCGCTCGACGACCGCACCGACACCCCGTTCGGCCGCCGGGCCGTCGACGCCGAGCTGCGGGGCTACCCGGTACGCGTCGAGGTCGGCCCCCGCGACCTGGCGGCCGGCAACGCGGTCGTGGTCCGGCGTACGGACGGCTCGAAGTCCCCGACGCCCGTGGCCGACGTGGTCGCCGCCGTGCTGGCCGCCCTCGAAGCCGACCAACGGACCCTGCACGACCAGGCGCTCGCCCACCGCGAGTCCCACACCGTCGAGGTGTCGACCCTGGCCGAGGCGATCGAGGCGTCGGCCACCGGCTGGGCCCGGGTGCCGTGGTCGGCGGTCGGGGCGCAGGGCGAGGCGGAGGCCAACGGGCAGGGCGTCACGGTGCGCTGCCTGCTGCGCGCCGACGGCTCGGTGCCCGACAACGAGGACGAGCCCGACCTGATCGCCATCCTGGCCCGCGCGTACTGAGCGCGGGGCGGGGGCCCCTTCGTCCATGCCCGGGGCGGTGGAAGGGGCCCTCGCCCGCGCCGCAGCGGGTGGGTCGGGCCGGCGCCGGTAGGGTCGGGGCGTGAGATTCGAACCGGGGCGGCTGGTCGTGCACCGCAACGTGCGGCGGGGCCGGATCGGCTGGGCGCGCGCCGCCCGGGTGGTCAGCGACGACGAGCGGGGCCTGCTGCTCTGGGTGGCCCGCGACGCCCCCACGGCGAGCGAGGTCACCGAGGCCGGGCGGGGCATGCGGGCGGTCCCGTTCGCCGAGTGGATCACCTCGTCGTACCGGCTGGCCCCGGGCCGGTGGAACGGCCCGCCGCTGCTGGCGTTCCTACCCACCGGGGCGGCCCACTCGGTGTGGTGGTTCCGCGACGCGTACGACCGCTTCAGCGCCTGGTACGTCAACCTGGAGGAGCCCGGGGTGCGCTGGGACGACGGGAGCCTCGCCGGCGTCGACATGGTGGACCAGGACCTCGACGTGATCGTCCGGCCCGACCGCGACTGGGAGTGGAAGGACGAGGAGGAGTTCGCCGAGCGGCTGGCCTTCCCCGAGCACTACTGGGTGGCCGACGCGGACGCGGTGCGGGCCGAGGGCAAGCGGGTGATCGCGTCGGCCGAGGCGGGGGAGTTCCCGTTCGACGGCACCTGGTGCGACTTCACCCCGCCGCCGGACTGGACCACCCCCGACGAGCTGCCGCCCGGCTGGGACCGGCCCCCGGTGCGCTGAACCGTCCTGCGGTGTGTGCTCGGTCACCTTGGCGGTCGGCGGGGTGACCCGCGGTACTCCGGTGTGAGAGATCCGGGCCGGGTCTGGCAGAATGGCGTGCTGGTATCCGGTGCGTGTTCGGCGCCCTCTAACCCGGGCACGTCGCCAGTCCACCCGAGCAGTCTCCGGCCCAACCCCACGGCGTCGGTGGACACTCACCCGTGCACCGCCCGTAAACGGGTAGGTGAGATCGCAACAGGAGCGAAACAACCGTGGCCGTAAAGATCCGGCTCCTGCGGATGGGCAAGATCCGCAACCCGCAGTACCGCATCGTCATCGCCGACTCGCGCACCAAGCGTGACGGCCGGGCGATCGAGTTCGTCGGCATCTACCAGCCGAAGGAAGACCCCTCGATCATCGAGGTCAAGTCGGAGCGGGTCCAGTACTGGCTCTCCGTCGGCGCCCAGCCGAGCGAGGCCGTGCAGCGGCTGCTGGAGCTGACCGGCGACTGGCAGAAGTTCAAGGGCCTGCCGGCCCCGCCGCCGCTGAAGGTCGCTGCGGAGCGGGTCGACCGCACCGCGGCGTACGAGGCCGAGGCGAAGGCCGCGGCCGGGCTGGCCGAGGCGCCGGCCGCCAAGCCGGCCAAGAAGGCCAAGGCGGCTGAGGCTCCGGCCGAGACGCCGAAGACCGAGGCTGCGGCGGAGACGCCGAAGACCGAGGCTGCGGCGGAGACGCCGAAGACCGAGTCTCCGGCCGCTGCTGCCGACGCCGGTGAGCAGGCCTGAGATGCCTCTGCGTCCGGCGTTGGAGCACCTCGTCAAGGGCATCGTCGACCACCCCGATGACGTACGCGTCCGGTTGGTCGACTCCCGTCGGGGCAAGCGGCTGGAAGTCCGCGTGCATCCGGAGGACCTCGGCACGGTGATCGGGCGGTCCGGTCGGACCGCCAAGGCGCTGCGCCAGGTGATCGGCTCCATCGGCGGGCGCGGTGTACGCGTCGACATCGTCGACTCGTACTGATGCAGCTCATCGTCGGCAGGATCGGCAAGCCGCACGGCATCCGCGGTGAGGTCACCGTGGAGGTACGCACCGACGAACCCGAGGCGCGCTTCGCCCCCGGCATGGTGCTGCGCACCGTGCCGGGGGTGACGCCCCCGGCCCCGCCCGGCGACCGGGCACCGGGGGCGACGGCGCCCGAGGGCGGCGAGCCCTTCCGCGTGCCCGCGGAGCTGGTCGTGGAGTCCGCCCGCTGGCACCAGGAGCGGATGCTTGTCGTGTTCGAGGGCATCGGGGACCGCAACGTCGCCGAGGTGCTGCGCGGCACGCTGGTCGCGGTGGACAGCGCCGACGTCGCCCCGCCCGGGGACCCGGAGGAGTTCCACGACCACCAGCTCGTCGGGCTGGCCGTGGTCGGTCCCGACGGCGACCGGCTGGGCGAGGTGGCGCGCATCGACCACGCCCCCGCCTCCGACCTGCTCGTGGTGCGCCGTCCCGAGGGCCGCACCGCGCTCATTCCGTTCGTGAAGGCGATCGTCCTCGAGGTAGACCTCGCCGGCGGTCGTGTCGTCGTCGACCCGCCGGCCGGCCTGCTCGATCTGTAGAACGGCTGGAGCACCCCCGCATGCGCGTCGACATCGTGTCGATCTTCCCGGAGTACCTCGCCCCGCTGGACCTGTCGCTGATCGGCAGGGCGCGGACGAACGGCACGCTGCGGCTGGCCGTACACGATCTGCGGTTCTGGACGCACGACGTGCACCGCACGGTCGACGACACGCCGTACGGCGGCGGGCCCGGCATGGTGATGCGGCCGGAGCCGTGGGGCGAGGCACTCGACGCCCTCGCCCCGGCGGAGGCGACCCCGCCCCGGCTCGTGGTGCCGGCCCCGACCGGCGCCCCCTTCACCCAGGCGATGGCGCACGAGCTTGCCGCCGAGGCGCACCTGCTCTTCGCCTGCGGCCGGTACGAGGGCATCGACCAGCGGGTGCTCGACCACGCCGCCACCCGGATGCCGGTGACCGAGGTCTCCCTCGGCGACTACGTCCTCTTCGGCGGGGAGGTGGCCGTGCTGGTGATCCTGGAGGCGGTCACCCGCCTGCTGCCCGGGGTGCTCGGCAACGCGGGCTCGCTGGCCGAGGAGTCGCACGCCCACGGGCTGCTGGAGGCCCCCATGTACACGAAGCCGGCCGCCTGGCGGGGGCTGGAGGTGCCGGAGGTGCTCCGCTCCGGTGACCACGGCAGGATCGCCCGCTGGCGGCGGGACGAGGCGCTGACCCGCACCGCGTCGCGCCGGCCCGACATGCTCGCCGCGCTGGATCCGGACCGGCTCGACAAGCGTGACGTCGCCGCGTTGGAGCGGGCCGGATTTCAGCCGCCGCCGGGGGATGTGGCAAAGTAGAGGGGTTGCCGCAACCGGCCGCGCCGCGGCCGACTGCGAGGATCCCCGACCGGGGCCGGGTCACCGACCGCCACCCGGGGATCAGAATCACCCACCCGCACGCCGATTGACGGTGTGCCGTGAGCCTCACGAGGACGCAGCGATGAACATCCTGGACGCCCTTGACGCCCAGTCGAAGCGGACCGACCTCCCCGACTTCCGGGCCGGTGACACCGTCAAGGTGCACGCCCGCGTCGTCGAGGGCAACCGGTCCCGTGTGCAGATCTTCCAGGGCGTCGTCATCCGCCGCCAGGGTGACGGTCTGCGCGAGACCTTCTCGGTCCGCAAGATCAGCTTCGGTGTCGGTGTCGAGCGCACCTACCCGATCAACAGCCCGGGCATCGACCGGATCGAGATCATGGTCCGCGGTGACGTGCGCCGCGCCAAGCTCTACTTCCTGCGCGAGCTGCGCGGCAAGAAGGCCAAGATCAAGGAGAAGCGCGAGAAGCTGCCGAGCTGACCTCGCGCTCGCCACGCCGCCCGAGCTGCGCGTATGTCGTATCGACCGGACCGCACTACGCTGGTCGACACGGGCGCAGCCGGGCGACGTCCCGCCAGCACGGCGGAACGACGTCCACTACCGCCCGGGGAGCCTCGACGAGGCTCCCGGGCGGTAGTGTCATTTCTGCTGACCGGAGAGTGGCGTGGTGCAGACACTTGACGAGGACGGCGCCGTCAAACCCTGGCGCCGCCGGGCCCGCCGGCCCCGCCGCCAGATGCCGCTCTGGCAGGAACTGCCGCTGCTGCTGGTGGTCGCGTTCTGCCTCGCGGTACTGATCCGCACCTTCCTGCTCCAGGCGTTCTTCATCCCCTCCGGCTCGATGGAGGACACCCTCCTCGTCGGCGACCGGGTCCTGGTCAACAAGGTCGTCTACGACATGCGCGACCCGGTGCGGGGCGAGGTGGTCGTCTTCCGGGGCACCGAGCGGTGGGCCCCCCAGGTCGACGACGAGCCGGCACCGGGCCTGGCGGGCCGGATCAGCCGGACCGCCGGCGACCTGGTCGGCGTCAGCCGCCCCGGCGAGAAGGACTTCATCAAGCGGGTCATCGGCCTGCCCGGCGACCGGGTGGAGTGCTGCGACGCCGAGGGGCGGGTGCTCGTCAACGGCACGCCGCTCGACGAGTCGTCGTACGTCCTGCGGGACTCGCCGCTCGACATCCCGCCCAACCCCCGCGAGTGCCGCTCCCGGCGCTTCGAGGCGGTCGTGGTCCCGCCCGGGGAGATCTTCGTGATGGGCGACCACCGGCTGGTCTCCCAGGACGCCCGCTGCCAGGGGCCGGTGCCGATCGAGAACGTGGTGGGCCGGGCCTTCACGGTGGTCTGGCCGTCGTCGCGCTGGAACGCCCTGTCCGTCCCCGCCACCTTCGACGGCGTCGCCGATCCGCCGGCCGCCTCCACCGGCGCCCCGCCCCCGGTCCGCCCCACGCCCACCGGCGGGCTCGTGCTGTTCGTCCCGGTCGCGGCCGCCCTCGCCGTTCTCGCGCGTTCTGGACGGTGGCGTCCGGCCGGGCAACGTAGGCTCACCCCGTGATTGACGAGCAGACCGACAAGCCGCGCAGCTCCTTCTGGAAGGAGCTGCCCATCCTCCTGGGTGTGGCGATCCTGGTCGCGGTGCTGGTGCGTGCCTTCGTGCTGCAGACCTTCTTCATCCCCTCCCCGTCCATGGAGAACACCCTCCAGATCGACGACCGGGTGCTGGTCAACAAGTTGGTCTACGACTTCCGCTCCCCGCACCGCGGCGAGGTGATCGTCTTCAAGGCCCCCATCGAGTGGAGCGCCAACCCCGACGGCGAGGACTTCATCAAGCGCGTCATCGCCGTCGGCGGCGACCACGTGGTCTGCTGCGACCCGCAGGACCGGCTGGTGATCAACGGCCAGCCGCTGGACGAGCCCTACATCTTCCCCGGGGACAAGACCGCCGAGGAGTTCGACATCACCGTCCCCAAGGGCCGGCTCTGGGTGATGGGCGACCACCGCGAGGCGTCCGGCGACTCGCTGGAGCACTGGCAGCAGACCGGTCAGGACATCACCCTCGCCACCATCCCCGAGAGCGAGGTCGTCGGGCGGGCCTTCACCGTCTTCTGGCCCGTGGGCCGGGCCACCTGGCTGAGCGTCCCGAAGGGGTACGAGGCCATCCCCGAACCGTAGGGGCCGCCGGGCGTTGTCGGTGGCGTCTGGCAGGCTGGTGCGGTGACGGTCTACACCCCCCGGCGTGCGGCGCGCGTCCTGCTCGTTGACGAGGCGGGTCGGGTGCTGCTCTTCCACGGCTCCGATCCCGCCCACCCCGAGCACGGCCGCTGGTGGTTCACCCCCGGCGGCGGTCTGGACCCGGGGGAGACCTACCCCGAGTGCGCCGCCCGGGAGCTGGCCGAGGAGACCGGGCTGCGGCTGCCGGCCCCGGCATTCGGCGCACCCGTGCACCGCGACGTGACGGAGTTCCCCTTCGACGGCGTGTGGTACCGACAGGAGCAGGAGTTCTTCCTGGTGCGGGTGACGGGTCACGAGGTCGACACCGCCGGCTTCAGCGATATCGAGCGGGCCAGCGTCGCCGGGCACCGCTGGTGGCCGCCGGAGCAGCTCGCCGCCAGCGGCGAGCTGTACTACCCACCCGATCTGCCGGCGGTGCTGGCCCGGGCGACGGCCCCGGCCGCCCCGACGGCCCCAACCGCCCCGACGGCGCCGACGCGGTCGGCCGCCCCGACGGCGCCGACGGCCGACGGGAGCGCACCATGCTGACGCCGCCGCGCACGGTGGTGCGCCGCGAGGGCGGGCTCTACGCGCTGGAGCGCGCGTTGCAGCGGCGCGGGTTCCGACACGTCGCCGGGGCCGACGAGGCGGGTCGCGGCGCCTGCGCGGGGCCGCTGGTCGCCGCCGCCGCGATCCTGCCCGAGGGGCGCCGTGGCGAGATCGACGGGCTGGCCGACTCCAAGCTGCTCACCCCCGCCAGCCGGGAGCGGATCCACGACGACGTCGTGGCCCGCGCGCTGGCGTACGCCGTGGTGGTCATCCCGGCGCAGGAGGTCGACGAGCGGGGCCTGCACGTGTGCAACCTGGCCGCGATGCGCCGCGCGCTGGCCTCGCTGACGACCCGCCCCGACTACGTGTTGACCGACGGTTTCGGGGTGGACGGCCTCGACGTGCCGGGGCTGGCGGTGTGGAAGGGCGACCGGGTGGCCGCCTGCGTCGCGGCGGCGAGCGTGCTCGCCAAGGTCACCCGGGACCGGATCATGGTCGAGCTGGACGGGACGTACCCCGGCTACGGGTTCGCCGTGCACAAGGGTTACATCACCGCGGAACACACCGCGGCGCTGCGGGACCGGGGGCCGTGCCGGGAGCACCGGTTCTCGTACGTCAACGTGGCCACCGTGTCCGGCCGGGACGGCGCCCCGCCCCGGGCCCGGCGGCCGGCGGACGCGAGGCGGGACGAGCCGATGGAGCACTCCAGCCCGCCAGGGGGTACCGTCGGCGTGGCGTTGGGCGAGCAGCCTTGGCCTCCGGCGTCGGTGGGGGAAGATGTGGTCATGGAAGGCGGAGTGCGATGAGCGCGGAAGACCTCGAGAAGTACGAGACCGAGATGGAGCTGCAGCTCTACCGGGAGTACCGCGACATCGTCCGCCAGTTCTCCTACGTGGTGGAGACCGAACGTCGCTTCTACCTGGCCAACCAGGTCGACATGCACGTGCGTAACTCCGACGGCGAGGTCTACTTCGAGGTCGAGATGCACGACGCCTGGGTGTGGGACATGTACCGTCCGGCGCGGTTCGTCAAGAACGTCCGGGTGATGACCTTCAAGGACGTCAACGTCGAGGAGCTGGAGAAGCCCGACATCTCGCTGCCCGCCGACTCCGGCTTCGGCGGCTGACCCCGCCGCTTCCCGACCCGCGCCGCCTTCCGCATCCGTAGTCGCACCTCCGCGCGCCGCCGGGGCAGCGCCGGCCCCGCCTCGTCGTGCTCCCCGTGCCAGGCGTGTCGGTCCCCCGTCATCGTGCTCCCGGGACGGCCGCCAGCGACGTCCGCCTAGCAGATCGTCCGGCCTCACGGGTGCCCGTCCACAGGACGGCCGTCGTCCACAGGCGAGGGTGCCGGGGGTGGCGATGGCGGGTGGGCGGCGAGCAGGCTGCGCCCATGCGACCTGCCGCCCGTACCGCCCTCGCGCTCTGCGCCGCGCTGCTCCTACTCGGACCCACCGCGCCCGCCGCCCGCCCGGTCTCGGCGACGGTCGGGCCCTTCCTCGCGGCGGCACCGTCTCAGGCCGTGCTCCCGCGGACCGCGCCGGCCGGGGACGCGCGCTTCCGGTGGCCACTCGACGGCGTGCCGCGCCCGGTGCGCCGGTTCGACCCGCCGCCCCGGCCATGGCTGCCCGGGCACCGGGGCGTCGACCTGGCCGCCGCGCCGGGCGCGACCGTGCGGGCCGCCGGTGCCGGCACGGTGCTCTTCGCCGGCCTGGTCGCCGGTCGTCCCGTCGTCACCGTCGGGCACGCCGACGGGCTGCGCACCACTCACGAGCCGGTGTCGCCGGCGGTCCGCCCGGGGGCGTCGCTGGCCGCCGGGGCAGCGCTGGGCACCCTGCTGGCGGGTCACCCGGGCTGCCCCGCACCCGCCTGCCTGCACTGGGGGCTGCGGCGCGGTGCCGACTACCTGGATCCGCTGGCGCTGCTCGGCCTCGGCCCGGTGCGGCTGCTGCCGCTCGACGGCGCCGAACCCGCCCTCAGCGCTGGGCGAGCAGCGGGGGGAGCCGCACCGCGAGCCGCTCGTACTCGTCGGGGGTGTTGTAGACCTGGGCGCAGAGCCGCAGCCAGCCCCGCCCGTTCCAGGTCATGACGGCGACCTCGGTGGCGAGCCGCCCGGCGATCCGTTCCCGCAGCGCCCGCGCCGTGTCGAGCGTGCCGGCCAGGCCCGTCGGCAGGGGGACGATCCGCATGGCCACCCCGGGCCCACCCGGGTCCGGCAGGTCGGCGGGGGCCACCCCGAGGGCGTCCCCCAGGACCCGCTGGCCGTACGCCGCCAGCGCGGCGTTGTGCGCGCGTACCCGGTCCACGCCGAGGGCCCGCAGCGTGAACAGGCCCGCCGGCGCGGCCAGCCAACCCGTGTAGTCCTGCGTCGCGGCCCACTCGACCCGGCCCGGGAACCCCGACTCCTGCTCCCAGGAGACGACCAGCGGTTCGATCCGCTCCCGCCACGGCGGGGCGACCACCAGCGCGGCGGTGCCGCGCGGCGCGTACGCCCACTTGTGCAGGTTGCCCACCCAGAAGTCGGCGCCGATGTCGTCCACCGGCGTCGGCAGCATCCCGGGGGCGTGTGCGGCGTCGACGAGGACCGGTATCCCGTGCTCCCGGGCGACGCCGACGATCGCGGCGACGGGGAAGAGCCGGGCGGTGGCCGAGGTGAGCTGGTCCACGACGAGCAGGCGGGTCCGCCCCGGGCGCAACCCGGCGCGGACGATCTCGACGATCTCCTCGTGCGAGGCGGTAAGCGGAATCGGCAACGCGCGGGCGACCGCCCCCGTACGCCGGCACTGCCGGGCGACGGAGAAGCCGACCGCGCCGTAGCCGTGGTCGGTGGTGAGCACCTCGTCGCCGGAGTGCAGGTCGAGCGACTGGAGCACCACCGCCACGCCGGTCGTGGCGTTCGGGACCAGTGCGGTGCCCGCCGGGTCGGCGCCCAGGAAGCCCGCCAGGTGCCGGCGGGCGTGGGTGATCCGCTCGACGAGGCCCTGCGTGAAGAAGCGCAGCGGGTTGGCCTCCATCTCGTCGCGCAGCCGCTGCTGGGTTCGCTGCACGGCGATCGGCACCGCGCCGAACGAACCGTGGTTGAGGTGGCTGACCGACGGGTCCAGCGAGAAGAGCAGGCGGGCTGCCGCGAACGGCTCGGGCGGCTGCGGAATGCTCACCTGACGATCGTAGCCATCGGTCGATCCCCCACCGCCGCTGTGCCGGCGGGCCGCAACGGCCGTGCTCGGCGCGGCCAGCGGCAGCGTTCAGGCACGGGGATGGGCCTGCCGGTAGGCGGCGCGGAGGCGCTCCACGGACACGTGGGTGTAGATCTGGGTGCTCGCCAGCGACGAGTGCCCCAGCAACTCCTGCACCGCCCGCAGGTCCGCACCGCCCTCCAGCAGATGGGTGGCGGCGGAGTGGCGCAGGCCGTGCGGGCTGGTCCGGGGCAGGCCGGCGGCTTCGGCGTACCCGCCGACGATCCGCCGGGCGGTGGTCGGGTTGAGCCGGCCGCCGCGCGCCCCGAGCAGCAGCGCGGCACCGGAGCCGGGACCGGTCAGGGCCGGCCGGCCCCGGCTCAGCCAGGCGTCCAGCGCCCGCTGCGCCGGCACGCCGTAGGGCACCGCGCGTTCCCGCCCGCCCTTGCCGAGCACCCGGACCACCCGACGAGCGTGGTCGACGTCGCCGACGTCCAGGCCGCACGCCTCGCTGATCCGTACGCCGGTGCCGTACAACAGCTCCAGCAGCACCCGGTCGCGCAGCAGCACCGCCTCCGTGGCCGGATCCGGCGTACCGGCCACGGCGTTGCCCGTCCGGCCGTCGGCCGTCGTCGCGCTCTGGCCGTCGGCCGTCCCGCTCTGGCCGTCGGCCGGCGTCGCGCTCCGGCCGGGCGCCTCGACGAGCGCGGCCGCCTGGTCAGCGCGGAGCACTGTGGGCAGCTCGCGGTGCCCCCGGGGGCTGGCGAGCGGGGCGGCCACGTCGCTGGGCAGCAGGCCCGTGCGGTGGGCCCAGACGCTGAACGTGCGCGCCGACGCGGCCCGGCGGGCCAACGACGTGCGGGCCGCCCCGGTCGTCCGCTGCTTCGCCAGCCAGCTACGCAGCACGGTCAGGTCCAGCTCCGCCGGGACGGTGCAGCCCATCCGCGTGGCGTGTTCCAGCAGCGAGACCACGTCGGCGACGTACGCCCGGACGGTGTGGGTGGACCGGTTACGCACGTCGGCCAGGTGCCCGGCGAAGTCATCGACGGCCTGGCGCATCGCGGCGGGCAGCGCCTCGTGGGTGGCTCGGGTGCCGTGGCCGTACCCGCTCATGCACACCTCGTCGCTGCGGGCGGTGATCCAGTGTCAGGGACGGTGCCAGCCTACGGGCAGACGGCGACCTGGTCGGGGTCCGCCCTGGTGCGGGCGGTGGCGGTTCCCACCTGATGTTGTGGACGGCTCAGCTCGAAAGCGGCGCATGACCCACGGACCGCAGGCCGTGGACCGGCTCACCCGTCAGGTCGTCCCCGTGCGGCCGGGCTGCCCGGCTTCGGCGGCGGAGCCAGCGCGTACCCGCCGTCGCGGCGGAGCACCAGGGTCAGCTGCTCCAGCATGGACAGCTTGCGCAGCGCCGTGCGGACGTCGACCCCCGCCCGACTCGCCAGGGGCTCCACCCCGATCACGCCCCGGCGGGGAAACGCCTCCAGGACCAGCGTCGCCTCGTCGTCGAGCAGGTCGGCCGGCCGCTCCGGGCCACGCGCCGCCGGCGCGAGGTCGGCGCCGATCCGACCCACCTCCTCCAGGACGTGGGCGACGCCGGTGACGAGCCGGGCGTCCGGCTGCTCGCGCAGCACCTCGTGGGCGCCGACCGACATCGCCGAGGTGACCGGCCCCGGCACCACCATCGCCCGTCGGCCGATGGCGATCGCCCGGTTCATCGTCTGGGTCGCTCCGCTGCGGGCGGACGCCTCCACCAGCACCGTGCCGGCGGTGCCGGCGGCGATCACCCGGTTGCGGATGAGGAACCGCGGGCGCAGCGGGTCCGCCCCCGGTGGCCACTCGCTGAGCAGCAACCCGGTCTCGGCGATCCGGTCGAAGAGCGCGGCGTTGCCCATCGGATAGGGGCGGTCCACCCCGCAGGCGAGCACCCCCACCGTCAGGCCGCCGCCGCTGAGTGCGCCCCGGTGCGCCGCCGCGTCGATGCCGAACGCCCCGCCGGAGACCACCGTCCAGTTCCGGTCGGCCAGGCCGTAGCCGAGTTCGGTGGCGACATGCAGGCCGTACGGGGTCGCGGCCCGGGCGCCGACCACCGCCACCGAGCGGTCCAACGCCTCGTCCAGACGTGCCTGCCCGCGTACCCAGAAGCACAGGGGTGGGGCGGTCTCCGTGTCCACCCGCCGGCTGGCCTCGGGCAGCCTGAGCCGGTGCAGGTCGGCGAGCTGGTGCGGCCACTCCTCGTCCTCGGGGCAGACGATCCGGGCGCCGAGCCGGTCGGCCCGGGCCAGCGCGTCGGACGCCACGGCACGGGCGTCGCCGCCGGCGCGCCGCGCCGCCACGGTGGCCCGGAGCTTCTCCTCCGGTGCCCCACCGTCGAGCAGCAGCTCCAGCGCGGCGATCGGGCCGAGCCGCCGCACCAGCCGGTATACCGACCAGGTGCCCGGTTCGGCGAGCCAGGTCAACGCCACCCGCGCGAGCAGCCGCTCCTGCCTGGTGCTCATGTCCCCTCTCCCGTCCTGAGTTGGATGGCCTCCAGGACGTCCTCGCGGTGCGGGCGGTGCCGCCCGTCGAGGTCGGCGATGGTCCAGGCCATTCGGATGATGCGGTCGAAGCCGCGCGCGGAGAGCGCGCCGGAGTCCAGCCGTCCGCGCAGCTCGGCGGTGTCCCGGCCGGGCAGCCGCCACGGCGGGCGGCGCAGGTGCGGACCGGGGATCTCGGCGTTGAGCCGGTGTCCCGTGCCCGCCCAGCGGGCCTCGGCCGCCCGTCGGGCCGCCGACACCCGGGCGGCGACCGCCACCGACGACTCGCCCGGCTCCGCCGTCTCCATCAGGTCCGCCGCGCGCACCGGCATCAACCGCACCTGTACGTCGATGCGGTCCAGCAGCGGCCCGGAGAGCCGACCGAGGTAGCGGCGGCGGGCCAGCGGGGTGCACTCGCAGTGGGAATCGCCGGCGGGCTTGGCGCAGGGACACGGGTTGGCGGCGAGCACCAGTTGCGTCCGGGCCGGGTACTCGGCGCCGCCCCGGCTGCGGGCGAGCTGGACCCGGCCGTGTTCCAGCGGCTGGCGCAGCGACTCCAACGCCGCCTTGCTGAACTCCGGCGCCTCGTCGAGGAAGAGCACTCCCCGGTGTGCCAGGGAGATCGCACCCGGTCGGGCCAGCCCCGAACCGCCGCCGACCAGGGACGGCACGGTGGCGGTGTGGTGCGGCGCCTGGAACGGCGGACGGCGTACGAGGCGGGCACCCGGTGCGAGTAACCCGGCGATCGAGTGCAGGGCGGTGACCTCCAACGCGGCCTCGTCGTCCAGCTCCGGCAGGATCGACGGCAGCCGCTCGGCGAGCATGGTCTTGCCCGCTCCCGGCGGCCCGAGCAGCGCCACGTGGTGCCCACCGGCCGCCGCGATCTCCAGCGCCCGCCGGCCCAGCTCCTGCCCCGCCACGTCGGCGAGATCCGGCCCGCGCGGGGCGACCGGCGGCGCGGCGGCGGGCGGATCGATCAACGGGGCGCCGTCGCGGACGAAGGCGACCAGCCGGTGCAACGTGTCCACGGCGCGGACCCGTAGCCCGGGGATGACCGCCGCCTCCACGGCGTTGTCGACGGGAACGATCACCCGGTCGATTCCGGCCCGCGCCGCCGCCGCGACCATCGGCAGCACCCCGCGCACCGGCCGGACCGCCCCGTCGAGGCCTAGCTCCCCGAGGACCACCACCTTCTCCAGCGGCAGCAGCGGCAACTCGCCGGAGCCGCCGAGCACCGCCGCCGCGATCGCCAGGTCGAAGGCGGAGCCGAACTTCGGCAGGGTGGCGGGCAGCAGGTTGAGGGTGATCCGTCGGTTCGGCCACCGCTGGCCGGAGTTGACGATGGCGGCGCGTACCCGGTCGCGGGCCTCGTGCAGGGCGGTGTCGGGCAGCCCCGAGATCGCGACCGCCGGCAGCCCCCGGGCCAGGTCGGCCTCCACCTCCACGAGGTGCCCGGTCACCCCGACCAGGCCGACGCAGAGCACCTTGGCGTAGCTCATCGCGATCCCCGCTCAGAAGGCGTTCTTGAGGTGCTCGACCCGGGCCGGGCCGGCGTCGGGCAGCCGTACCGAGAGCACGTCGAAGCGCACCTCGTCGGCGACGGTGCCGGTCTCGGCCAGCCACCGGGCGGCCAGGCCGCGCAGCCGGCGGGCCTTGGCCGGTACGACCGCCTCGGCCGGGCTGCCGTACTCGCCCGTGCGGCGGGTCTTCACCTCGCAGATGGCGAGCACCGGCCCGTCCCAGGCGATGATGTCGATCTCCCCGGCCCGGCAGCGCCAGTTCCGGGCGACGGGGCGCAGCCCCGCCTCGATGAGGTGCCGGACGGCACATCGCTCGCCGTACGCGCCGACCGCCTGGTTCCGCTTCGTCATGTCCGGCACGGTGCCGCCCGGGTGCGGGGCGCCGCCGCCCCGTGCCGGGCGAGCTGTGGACGACGGCCGGGCTGTGGACGAACGGACGATCATGGTGTCGGTGTGCTACGCGGCGGTGACCCGGTGTTCGGGGCCGCCCGGGGGGCGAATGGCGCCCGTGCGGCCGTTCGCATACGGTGCCGGACGTGGACGGACGACGAGACTTTGTCGAAGATCAGGAGTCGCGCTGGTATCCCGCCGACCGCGACCGCGATCGGGATGGTGACCGCGAACGTGGCTACGGGGAAGCGGACTGGCGCAGCCCGGCCGAGACCCGGTACCGCGATGACGACCTGAGCGCCCCCGAGCCGCGCCGGGCCGCGGACGACGGCCGCTACGGCGACTCCACGGGCGCCCGGCGCGTCGACGCGGGACGGTTCGGCGCGTCGACGGAACCCGACTCGGGGCGCTTCGGGGCCGTGGAGCCCGACTCCGGGCGCTTCGGGGCCGTCGATGCCGACCGGGGCCGCTACGGCGGCCCGGAGGACTCCGGTCGGTTCGCGCTGACCGGGCCGGAGGAGTCGGGTCGGTTCGCGGCGACCGGGCCGGAGGAGTCGGGTCGATTCGCGCTGACCAGCCCGGAGGACTCGGGTCGGTTCGCGGCGACCGGGTCGGAGCCGGCGAGGTTCGGCGAGGGCGAGTCGGGGCGCTTCGGGGCGGTGCCGCCGCTCGGGGACGGCCGGCCGGAGAGCGAGGGATACCGGACGAGCCGGTCGCGCCGGGCCGAGGTGGATCCGGACGCCTCCGGGGAACTGCCCGCCGACCGTCCGGGCCGGCGGGCGGCGCGGGAGTCGAGGGACCCCCGGGACGCGGTGTCCACGTCGGGTGTCGACGCCCTGGCCGGTGCGGGCCCCGTCGAGCGGGGGGTCGAGCCGACGCGGCCGGCCCCGCTGGGCGGGTACCCGATCGTCGCGCCGACCAGGGCGGCGGAGCCGACGGGCCCGGTGGAGTCCCCGGTCGCCGACGCCGCCCGGCCGGTCGATCCCCCGGGTCCGCTGGAGATGCCGACCGGGCCGATGCCGCCGATCGCACCCCGTGCCGACCTGCCGGCGGGGGAGTTGGCCGCGTACCCCCCGGTGGTCGCCCCGCACCCCGGGCCGCCGCCGGGCGACGGCGTCTACCGGACCCGGCGGCCGGCCCTGGCGGCGCTCTTCACGCTGCTGGTCCTGGTCTTCGAGGTCCCCGCGCTGCGGGTGCTGTTCGGTGGCGTGACAGGTGACCCGGCGTCGACCGCCGACGTGGTGGTGGGGATCTTCCTGGTCTGCGGCCTGCCGATCTTCGCGATCGGCCTGTACGGGCTGCGCACCGGCGGGTTGTCGCTGGCGGAGGGGAGCCGGGGCTGGCTGCGTCCGCCGACGGCGTACCTGACCGTCGGCCTGGTGCTCTTCGTCGCCGCCGCCCTCGCGGTGCGCTGAGGTCCGGTCGGCCGGGGCCGGCCGGAAGCCCGTCCGCCGGGGCCGGCCCCGACCGTCCGCCGGGGCCGGCCCCGGGGCCTGAGCGCCGAGCCGGGCGTGGCGTGCCGAAATGGGCGTTATGGCCCTTGCCTGCACCCGAGGCGTCGAGGGCGGGGAGAGCGCGTACACTGGTCGACTGGCGACCGCCTCGCGCGGTCGACCTCGCGCGCCCTCTCCACGAATCGTCGTGGGGCGACGACCTCCCTGGTCCCGATCCCGATCGGGCCCACCATGGGTCGGCGACCAGGCGCCAGGACGCCCGGCCACCGGCCAGGCGTGACAACCAGGGATCTTGAGGAGTACCCCCATGGCCGTCGTGACCATGCGTCAGCTGCTGGAAAGCGGTGTCCACTTCGGGCACCAGACCCGGCGCTGGAACCCGAAGATGAAGCGATTCATCATGACGGAGCGCAACGGCATCTACATCATCGACCTGCGCCAGACCCTCGACTACATCGAGAAGGCCTTCGAGTTCGTGCGCGGGACCGTCGCCGAGGGTGGCAGCATCCTCTTCGTCGGCACGAAGAAGCAGGCCCAGGAGGCCATTGCCGAGCAGGCGACCCGGGTCGGTCAGCCGTACGTCAACCACCGCTGGCTCGGCGGCATGCTGACCAACTTCCAGACGGTCTACAAGCGGCTCCAGCGGATGAAGGAGCTGGAGGCCCTGGGTGACCTGAGTGGCACCACCGCCGGGTACACCAAGAAGGAGACCCTGCAGCTCTCCCGCGAGAAGATCAAGCTGACCCGCACCCTCGGCGGTCTGCGGGACATGCAGAAGCTTCCGGCCGCGATCTGGGTGGTCGACACCAAGAAGGAGCACATCGCCGTCGACGAGGCCCGCAAGCTGGGCATCCCGGTGATCGCGGTGCTCGACACCAACTGCGACCCGGACGAGGTCGACTTCCCGATCCCGGGCAACGACGACGCGATCCGCTCGGCCGAGCTGCTGACCCGGGTCGTGGCCGCCGCCGTCGCCGACGGCCTCATCGCCCGTTCCGGCCGTCGTCGGGGCACCGACGAGAAGCCGGAGCCGGGTGTGGCCTCCGGTGAGCCGCTGACCGAGTGGGAGCGCGAGCTGCTCGAGGACCCGAAGCGGGCCGACGGGCAGACCCCGCAGGCCCAGCCGGCCCCGCAGGCCGAGCAGGCTCCGGCGGCCGAGCAGGCCGAGCCGGCTCAGCCGACCGAGCAGGCCCAGCCGACCGAGCAGGCCCAGCCGACCGAGCAGGCCCAGCCGACCGCGCAGGCCCAGCCGGCGACCGCCGCCGCGGAGTGACCGTACCGTCGCCTCCCCGCCGCCCGTGTTCTCGGGCGGCGGGGAGCGGCGGATCCGCCGGGCACGTCGCGCCCGCATCCGGGTAACCGGCATCAGGACCAACCCACCCGCAGTCTCAACACCGAAGAGAGAGCCATGTCCAACTTCACCGCCGCGGACGTCAAGAAGCTCCGCGACCTCACCGGCGCCGGCATGATGGACTGCAAGAAGGCGCTGACCGAGGCCGAGGCCGACTTCGACAAGGCCGTCGAGATCCTGCGCGTCAAGGGCGCCAAGGACGTCGGCAAGCGGGCGGGCCGCACGGCCGCCAACGGTCTGGTCGCCCACTCCGGCAAGGCGCTGCTCGAACTCAACTGCGAGACCGACTTCGTCGCCAAGACGGATGCCTTCATCGAGCTGGCCCAGCGGCTGGTCGAGCACGGCGAGCGCAGCGGGGCCGGCACCGCCGAGGAACTGCTCGCCACCGAGCTGGACGGCAAGGTCGTCGCCGACCTGGTGCAGGAGCAGTCCGCCAAGATCGGTGAGAAGCTCGTCCTCAACCGGTTCGCCAAGCTCGAGGGCACCACCTCCGTCTACCTGCACCGCAAGAGCCAGGACCTGCCCCCGGCGGTCGGCGTGCTCGTGCAGTACACGGCCAAGGCCGCCGACGACGAGGCGTCCCAGTCGGACGCCCGGGGCGTCGCCATGCAGATCGCCGCGATGCGGCCGAAGTACCTCAGCCGGGACGAGGTTCCGGCGGAGGTCATCGAGTCCGAGCGGCGCATCGCCGAGCAGACCGCCCGCGAGGAGAACAAGCCCGAGGCGGCCCTGCCGAAGATCATCGACGGTCGGGTGAACGCGTTCTTCAAGGACTACGTCCTGGTCGAGCAGCCGTCGGTCGCCGACACCAAGAAGACGGTGAAGCAGCTGCTGGCCGAGGCCGGCATCGAGGTCACCCGCTTCGTGCGGTTCGAGGTCGGCCAGGCCTGAGCCGCCACCGGGCGTCCCGCGCGCCCGGGCAGGAGAAACGTCGACGAGGAGGCCGCCGGTGTACGTGACAGGCACCGCGGCCTCCTCGTCACATAGGGTCGGCTACGGCAGTTTCGCGGTACGGGGCGTACTCGACGTGCGCATGGGGAAGGGCGGGGCGGATGACGCAGGTTGTGAGTGACCGGAGTCTGGCAGCGGACGATCCGACGGCACCACCTCCCGGTCGGGCCCGCCGGGTGGTGCTGAAGCTCTCCGGTGAGGTGTTCGGCGGCGGCGCGATCGGCGTGGACCCGGACGTCGTGCAGGCCATCGCCCGGCAGATCGCCACCGTGGTCCGTCGCGGCGTGCAGGTCTCGGTGGTCGTCGGCGGCGGCAACTTCTTCCGGGGCGCCGAGCTGCAGAAGCGCGGCATGGACCGGGCGCGGGCCGACTACATGGGCATGCTCGGCACGGTGATGAACTGCCTCGCGTTGCAGGACTTCCTGGAGAAGGAGGGCATCGAGACGCGCGTGCAGAGCGCGATCACGATGGCCCAGGTCGCGGAGCCGTACATTCCGCTGCGCGCCATCCGGCACCTGGAGAAGGGCCGCGTCGTGATCTTCGGCGCGGGCGCCGGGATGCCGTACTTCTCCACCGACACGGTGGCCGCCCAGCGCGCCCTCGAGATCCGCGCCGACGTGGTGCTGATGAGCAAGAACGGCGTGGACGGCGTCTACAGCGCGGACCCGCGGGTCGACCCGTCCGCCAGCAAGTTCGACTCGATCACCTTCTCCGAGGTGCTGCGGCGTAACCTGCGGGTCGCCGACGCCGCGGCGTTCAGCCTGTGCATGGAGAACGGCCTGCCGATGCTGGTCTTCGGCGCGCAGGGCGACGACACCATCATCCAGGCCGTGGGTGGCGAGACGATCGGCACCCTGATCACCGCCTGAGCGGGCGCGACGCCGACTTCAGCGGTCCCTGGCCACACCACCAGCCCACGACGAGCACAGAAGGAGGCGAGGAGACCGGTGATCGACGACACCCTCCTCGAGGCCGAGGAAAAGATGGAGCGTGCCATCGAGCACGCCAAGGAGGAGTTCGGCGCGATCCGCACCGGTCGCGCCAACGCCGCCATGTTCTCCAAGATCATCATCGACTACTACGGTAGCCCCACCCCGCTGCCGCAGATGGCGTCCATCGGGGTTCCCGAGCCGCGCATGGTGATCATCAAGCCGTACGACAACTCGCAGATCAACGCCATGGAGAAGGCGATCCGCGACTCCGATCTCGGCGCGAACCCGAACAACGAGGGCAACCAGCTCCGCATCCTGCTCCCGCAGATGACCGAGGAGCGGCGCCGGGAAATGATCAAGGTTGCCCGGCACAAGGGCGAGGAGGCCAAGGTGGCCATCCGCAACCTGCGCCGCAAGGGCAAGGAGGAGCTGGACCGGCTCGTCAAGGACGGCGAGGTCGGCGAGGACGACGGCCGCCGCGCCGAGAAGGAACTCGACGACCTCACCCAGCGCTTCGTCGCCTCCATCGACGACCTGGTCAAGCACAAGGAAAACGAGCTGCTCGAGGTGTGAGCCGCACGCCGGGCTCCACCGGCGTACGACGGCATCGTGGCACCGGCGACGCACCGCCCGCTTCCCGGGCGACGCGGCCCGGTGCCACAGTCGTGCGGGGGCGGGCGCGGGGCCGGTCGGACGTACGGAACCGGTGGGTGCAGTAGGCTCGGCAGGATTCCCGGCCACCCTGCGGGGCACGAAGGGGATCGGCCGGCCGTCGGGCGGGTCAACCGGACGGAACAGTCGCGCGGGTAGGGGAATGGTGTGTTCGTACGTCAACTGGTGGATCTCGTGCCGTTCCCGCTCGGTGCGTGATGTCCCACCTTGATCCCCACGGCAGCGCCGAGCCTCGCGGCTGGGACCGCCCCGACGCCCCCGCACCGGCGCCCGCCCTGCCCTGGCCGGAGCCGGAGATCGAGCCCGGTCAGTGGCATCGGCGATCCGCAGTCCTCCCCGACGCCTACGTCGGCTCGCCGTCGCGCGGCGGCGGGTCCGCTGACGTGCCGGCGGACGAGGACCCGCTGGCGATGAGCGGTCACCGCGAGCACCCCGACGACTCCGAACACCCGACCAGCCAGTTCGAGGCGGTCCGCGACGTCGCGCCGGAGCCTCCGCGGGCGGCGGGCCGGCGGCGTGGCCGGCGCCGCGCCGGCATCGACCGGCCCCCGACCGAGCCGTCCGTCCCGAGCCGGGCCGGGCGCAACCTGCCGGCGGCCATCGCCGTCGGCCTGGCCCTCGGCGCCCTGATCCTGGTCCCGCTGTTCCTCTACCCGCCCGCCTTCATGGTGGTGGTGGCCGGGGCGGTCGCCATCGGTAGCTGGGAGATGGCCCGGGCGGTACGCCGCAGCGGCGCCCATCCGCCGCTGGTGCCGCTGATCGCCGGCGGGGCGCTCACGATCGGGTTGGCCTGGTTCTCCGGTCCCGACGCGCTCAGCCTCGGCCTGCTGGTCACGGTGCTGGGCACGATGCTCTGGCGGCTCGGCGACGGGCCAAGCGGCTTCCGGCGGGACCTGACCGCCGCCACCCTCATCGCCGTGTACGTGCCGTTCCTCGCCGGGTTCGCCGCGTTGCTGGCGGCGGCGCCGGGAGACGGCCGGTGGCGGGTGCTGGTGACCCTCGCGGCGGTGGTCCTCTCCGACACCGGCGGGTACGCGGCCGGCGTCCACTTCGGCAAGCACCCGATGGCCCCCTCGGTGAGCCCGAAGAAGTCCTGGGAGGGCTTCGCCGGCTCGGTCACCGCCGCCGCGCTGGGCAGCGCCCTGCTGCTCTGGCTGCTGCTCGACGTGGCCCCGTGGTGGGGCGCGCTCTTCGGGCTGGCGATCTCCTGCGCCGCCGTCCTCGGCGACCTCGCCGAATCCATGATCAAGCGGGATCTCGGCGTCAAGGACATGAGCAACCTGCTTCCCGGGCACGGCGGCCTGATGGACCGGTTGGATTCGATCCTCTTCGCGCTGCCGACCGCCTACCTGCTCCTGGCGGTCTTCGTGCCGGTGCTGGAGTGAGTCGTGAATCACCGGGCGTGGGCGGTCCCGCCCCGGTGGCGGGGGGCGATTCGGCACCTCCGGCCGGGTGTGTCGACCGTTCGGCGTGACAGACTGGACACGCCATGACGAGCCTGCCCCTGATTCCCGCAGACCCCGACGCCCCCGGGCGCCGGCCCGCGATGCCTCCCCGCCACCTCGCCGATCTCGACCTCGCCGGTCGCCAGGCCCTGGTCACCGAGCTGGGTGAGCCGGCGTTCCGCGCCAAGCAGGTCTCCACCCACTACTTCGGTCGCCTGGTGCGCGACCCGGGTCAGATGACCGACCTGCCGGCGGCCACCCGCGAGAAGCTCGCCGAGCGGCTCCTGCCCCGACTGCTCACCCCCGTGCGGGAGCTGGCCTGCGACGACGGCGCCACCCGCAAGGCGCTCTGGCGGCTGCACGATGGCTCGCTGGTGGAGAGCGTGCTGATGGGCTATCCGGACCGCGTCACCGTCTGCATCTCCAGCCAGGCCGGCTGCGGCATGGCCTGCCCGTTCTGCGCCACCGGCCAGGCCGGGCTCACCCGTAACCTCTCCACCGCGGAGATCGTCGACCAGGCGGTGTACCTGGCCGGGGTGGCCGCCTCCGGCGCGGTGGCGGGTTCGCCGCCGAGGCTGTCCCACGTGGTCTTCATGGGCATGGGTGAGCCGTTGGCCAACTACTCCCGGGTGGTCGCGGCGATCCGCCGGCTGGTCACCCCGGCGCCCGAGGGCCTGGGGCTGTCGCAGCGCCACATCACGGTCTCCACGGTGGGGCTGGTCCCGGCGATGCGCCGGCTGGCCAGCGAAGACCTGTCGGTGACCCTTGCGTTGTCGCTGCACGCCCCCGATGATGAGCTTCGCGACGAACTCGTGCCGGTCAACCAGCGCTGGAAGGTTTCGGAGGTGCTGGACGCCGCGTGGGACTATGCGGCCCGTACGGGGCGTCGCGTGTCGATCGAGTACGCGATGATCAGGGACGTGAACGACCAGCCGTGGAGGGCCGACCTGCTCGGGCGGCTGTTGGCCGGAAAGCTGACCCACGTGAACCTCATTCCGCTGAATCCGACTCCGGGCAGCCGTTGGGACGCCAGCCCGAAGCCGGTCGAGCGGGAGTTCGTCCGGCGGTTGCGCGAGGCCGGGGTGTCGACGACGGTGCGGGACACCCGGGGCCGCGAGATCGACGGAGCGTGTGGGCAGCTCGCCGCGGCCGGGGACACCGACATGGACACCGACCGGCCCGGGGAGAAGGCGTGACCGCGTGTAGCGAACGAGACCAGGAGACATAGTGGCGAGTCAGGGTCAGCGTTTCCGGCGCAAGGCGCTCCGCCGGGGATACAAGGTCGACGAGGTCGACGCCTTCCTGGATCGCGTCGAGGCGACGCTCGACGGCCAGCCGGTAGGCGCCGCCGTCGCCTCCCAGGAGGTCCACGACGTCGTCTTCCGGGTCCGCTTCAACGGTTACGACGAGTGGCAGGTCGACCTGCACCTCGACCGGGTCGAGCGGCAACTGGCCGAGCTTGAGGAGCGCAGCGGCGGCGTCGGCCGGGGCGGCGACCTGCGGAACGTCGACCGCCCAGGCCCGCTGGACCGGATGGGCCCGCCCGACCGCATGGGTCCCCCGGATCGGATGGGTCCCCCCGACCGCATGGGTCCGCCGGATCGGATGGGTCCGCCGGATCGCATGGGGCGGCCCGACCCGATGGGGCCGCCGATGCGCGACGACCGGGGCGTCTCGCCGGTCCCGCAGCCGCTGCCGCCCCGGGCGATGCCGGCGCAGGCCGGCCCGCCCGACGACCGCTACGGCCGCTACGACGAGCCCACCGGTGCCTTCGCCGGTGGTTACGATGCTTCCCGGGGCGGCTACGAGCCGCCTCGCGGCCCGGGTCCCGGGGGACCGGTCAGCCCGATGGGCCACGGCGCCCCGCCGCGCGGCCTGCCCGCCGGCCCCAGCGCCCCGCCGCCGCGCGGCCTGCCCGCCGGCCCCAGCGCCTACGGCGACGCCCCCGGTGCTCGTCCGGGCAACTTCGGCGACGGCCCCGGTGGTTACGGTGACGGTCCCGGTCGGCCGGGCGGTTACGGCGACGGCCCCGGCGGTGGTTACCGTGACGCCCCCGGTGCTCGTCCGGGCGGCTACGACGACGGTCCCGGTCGTCCGGGTGGTTACGGCGAGGGCCCCGGTGCCCGTCCCGGCGGTTACGACGACGGCCCCTCTCGCCCGGGTGGTTACGGCGAGGGCCCCGGTGCCCGTCCGGGTGGCTACGGCGACGGCCCCGGCGGCGACGAGCCGCGGTTCGACGGGTTCGAGGCCGGCCGGCGCGCTCGCGCCGACATGACCGCCGAGATCCAGATGTCCGAGCGGGAGCTACGCGACCTGCGCGGCCGAGGCCCTGCCGGGCCGCCAGCGCCGCAGGGCTTCGGCGGCCCACCGGTCGCCGGGCCGCCGATGACCGGCCCGCCGGTCGCCGGCCCGCCCATGGGAGGCCCGCCGGTCGCCGGCCCGCCGATGGGCGGCCCGCCCGCGATGGTGGGCCCGCCGATGGCCGGTCCGCCCGGCAGCGACCTCTACCGCGTGGACCAGATCCGTCGCAGCTTCCAGGTACGCCGGTTCGGCAGCGGGTACGACCCGGACCAGGTCGACCGGTTCTTCGGCAGCCTGCTCGGCGGCATGCAGGGCCGCAACCCGATGCCGGTGAACCCGAAGGAGCTGGACACGCTGCGCTTCGGGCTGGTGCCCGGCGGCTACTTCGAGGCCGAGGTCGACGCCGCGCTCAAGGACGTGCAGGACATCCTGTTCGGCCACTGATCCGCGTACGGCGAGGGCCCGCTCCCCGGTCGGGGGCGGGCCCTCGTGCGTGTCACCTCCGGCGCGCGGGCCGCTGCGACCCGGCTGGTGCGGGCGCGGTCAGGAACGCAGGCCGTTGCGCCGCAGCAGAGTGTCGCCGATGACGATGGCCAGCAGCAGCACGGCCAGGCCGACCAGCCAGAAGTCCTCGACCCTGCCCTCGTGGTTGCCGCAGATCATCGCCAGCAGGGCCAGCGCGGAGACCACCGCGCCGATCCGCCCGGACTTGCGGTGCCCCGGCTTGTGCTGGTCTGGCGACGTTACCGGCTCGCTTCCTGCCACTGTCGGTCCTTCCCTCGCGATCGGATCTCCGGCTAGTCTGGCACGCCCCGGACCGGGCCCGGCGCTGGGTCCGACGGATGGGGACCAAGGTCCCGGCTTCGCCCGGGCGTAACGGCACTACCGGCGTCGCGGGTAGGCGACCAGACTCCCTCCGGTAGCGTTTCCGGCGTACACCTTGTTTGTCGTTTGTGAGGGGGACTGCGGTGCGAGTGACCGGTACGGGGCACGCCAGCATGCGGATCGACACGGCAGCGGGCAGCATCCTGTGCGACCCGTGGGTCAACCCGGCCTATTTCGCCTCGTGGTTTCCGTTCCCGGACAACTCCCTGCTCGACTGGGAGACGCTCGGCGACGTCGACTACCTCTACGTCTCGCACCTGCACCGGGACCACTTCGACGCGGCGCACCTGAAGCGTTTCGTGTCGAAGTCGGCCACCGTGCTGCTGCCCGCGTTCCCCACCTCCGAGATGGAGGACGAGCTGCGGGAGCTGGGCTTCACCAAGTTCCTGAAGGCGCCGAACGAGCAGGTCGTGGAGCTGGACGGCGGCCTGAAGGTCATGATCCAGGCGCTGACCAGCCCGACCGACGGCCCGATCGGCGACTCCTCGCTGTGGGTGGAGTACGACGGCGTCCGGCTGCTCAACCAGAACGACGCCCGCCCCACCGACCTGAGCATCTTCACCGAGCTGGGTCACGTGCACGCGCACATGCTCCAGTTCTCCGGCGCGATCTGGTACCCGATGGTCTACGAGCTGCCGCAGGCGGCGAAGACCGCGTTCGGCAAGCAGAAGCGGGAGCGGCAGTTCGACCGCACCTGGCGCTACATCGACGACCTGAAGGCCGACCACGTCTTCCCGATCGCCGGCCCGCCCTGCTTCCTCGACGACGAGCTGTGGCAGTTCAACGACATCCACGGCGACGAGGGCAACATCTTCCCCGACCAGTCGGTCTTCCTCAGCGAGTACGCGAAGGTCGGCGGCACCAACGGCATCGTGCTGCTGCCCGGCAGCGTCAGTGAGGTCACCGCCACCGGCGCCGAGACCAGCCACCCCGTGCCGGTCGAGGAGTTCTTCGCCAACAAGGTCGCCCACCTGGAGGAGATGCGCGAGCGCAAGCGCGGCGTCATCGAGGCGGAGAAGGCGTCCTGGCGGCACCCCGAGGTGGACGTGCTCAAGGAGCTTCAGCGCCGGATCGAGCCCCTGCTGGACGAGTCGATCTACCTGGCCAAGGGGGTCGGCGGCCCGGTCCGCTTCGACCTGGTGGGCACCGACAGCTCGGGCGGCGAGACCATCGAATCCATCGTGGTGGACTTCCCGGGCAAGCAGGTCCGGCCGTACGCGGACGAGAAGGTCCGCTACCGGTTCCGTACGGAACGGGCGCTGATCGAGCATCTGCTCTTCATCGGCGAGGTGGACTGGGTCAACTCCCTCTTCCTCTCCTGCCGCTTCTCGGCGGCCCGCATCGGGCAGTACAACGAGTTCGTCTACGCCTTCTTCAAGTGCCTCTCCACGGAGCGGCTCCAGTACGCCGAGGGCTGGTACGACGAGCACGAGCGCTCCACCGACGCCGAGGACGTCACCCTCGGCGACTGGGTGGTGCAGCGGCGCTGCCCGCACCTGAAGGCGGACCTGACGCGGTTCGGCATCGTCGACGGCGACCAGCTCACCTGCCAGTTGCACGGTTGGCGGTTCGACCTGCCCAGCGGTCGCTGCCTGACCAGCGTGGGGCACAAGGTCCGCGCGCACCGGGTCGACGCCGAGGCCCCCGCGCCCGCCGGCGAGTCCACGATCTGACCCGCGCGCCCCCTGGCCCCGCCGTGGGCGGCCGTCAGGGGGTCAAATCGGCGAGGATGCGGCGGGCGGCGTTGTGGCCGGCGGCGCCGATGACGCTGCCGGCCGGGTGGCAGCCGGCGCTGCCCGCGTAGACGCCGTCGACACCTGTGGCGTACGGCATCCGGTCGGTGAACGAGACGGTGTTGTCGACGTGGTGGATGTGCCCGCCGGTGATGCCGAAGTGCGCTTCGATGCCGGGCGGCGGCAGCGGCACCGCGTCGGCGATCAGGTCGGCGGTGCCGGGGGCGTAGCGTTCGCAGATGGCGACGAGCCGTTCGACGTAGCCGGGCAGCGACTCGTCCCAGGTGGTGCCGGCCGGCTCGTACGGCACCGACTGCACGAAGAGCGCCGACGAGTGGTGCCCCCTGCCGTCGGACAGCGACGGATCGACTGTGGTGTGCAGGTACCACTCGATGGTCGGCTCGTCGGGCAGCCGCCCGGCCCGCACGTCCGCCCACATGGCCCGCAGCGCCGCCATCGGCGACCCGCCGCCCCCGCCGGTCAGCGAGTCCGAACCGGGCAGCAGGTGGATCGTCGAGCCGAACGGGCTCGGCGCGTCGGGGGGCAGGCAGGAGAAGCGGGGCAGGCCGGTGAGCGCCAGGTTGAGCTTGAGCGTGGTGCCGGGGCGGCGGACGGCCGCCATCCGGTCGGCCAGCGGCGCCGGTAGCGCGCCGTCGGGCAGCAGCTTCATCAGCCGGTACGGGTCGCAGGCGCCGAGCACCACCCGCGCGGCGACCTCCCGCCCGTCGGCGAGGACCACCCCGCTGGCCGCTCCGCCGTCCAGGGTGATGGCGTCGACCGGCGTGCCGGTGCGGATCGTCGCGCCGGCGGCGCGGGCGGCGTCGGCGAAGGTGCCCGACACGGTGCCCATTCCGCCCCGGGCGATCATCCAGGTGCCGTCGGAGCCGGGCAGCCGGCACATGTTGTGCACGAGGAAGTTGTGCCCGGTGCCGGGGTCGTCGGGGCCGGCATTCAGCCCGGACAGGCCGTCGGTGACCGCGTACATGCTCGTCAGCAGCTCGGAGCGGAAGTCGAAGCGGGCCAGGTGGTCGGCGACGGAGCCGCGCACGAGGTCGACGAAGACCTGCCGCAGGCCGGGGCGGACGTGCCGTTCGGCGGTCTCCTCGACGGGCAGCGGCTCGGCCAGCCAGGCGGGGGCGAGGTCGGCGCGCAGCGCGGCCAGCTCGGCCTGGAGGGCCTCGTCGGCGGCCACGTCGGCCGGGGAGAAGAACTCGGCGAGCTGCGCGCGGGTGGCCGCCGGGTCGCTGCCGAAGAGCAGGTGCGGTGAGCCGGGGCCACCGGGGGTGGGCAGGAAGTAGTGCGGGTCGCGGCGCAGCACGGGGAGGCGCACGTCCAGCGTGGCGAGCAGCTCCGGCGGCATCAGCCCGAGCAGGTAGGAACCGGTGGAGTGGCGCAGCCCCGGCACCTTTGGAAACGGCGCCTCGGTGCGGGTGGCCCCGCCGATCACGTCCGCCGCCTCCAGCACGAGCACGTCGAGCCCGGCGCGGGCGAGCAGGATCGCGGACACCAGACCGTTGTGCCCGGCCCCGACGATCACCACGTCGGCGCGGGACGGCAGCTCGTCACCCATGCCGGGGGAGCCTACTGCCCGTAGGCGTCGCCGGTCAGCCCGTACGCGGCCTGCCGGCCTCTCGTCCGGCGGCCCTCGCACCGGCGAACCCGGTGGCCCCGAGGGTGAGCGTGCCGCAGTGCGGATCGTCCGGAAGGGGCGGACGGAAGGGCAGTTCGGCCCCGTTAGGCTTGCCCGTCATGGCAGCACCCGTCACCGCGCCCGCCCCCGCCCCGAACGCCACGGTGATACCCACCGGGCGACGTCGCGCCCGGATCGGGCTGGCCCTCGCCCTGCTCCTCGTCCTGGCCGGGGTCGGCGGACTCGTCGCGGCCGTCGCGGTCATCGGCGGCAGCCACCAGCCACGCTCAGCCGTCGCGGGGCTCGTCGGGGCGGGCGTCCTGGCGGCCCTCGGTGTGCCGGGCGGCCTGCTCCTCGTGGTGTTCTGGCGGCAACGGCGGACGAGGATCCTCATCGACCACGCCGGCGTGTGGTTCGACACGGGAGATCGGCGCAACGTCATCCCGTGGCGCACCCTCGCCGGAGTCGGTCTCTTCTCGAGCCACGGGCACAAGGCCCGTTTCCACTCCCTGGAGCTGTACCCGACGGGTCCCGTCGACCGCGACGACCCGGTGCTGTGGACGCTGGTGCGCGAGGGGGAGCCGTTCCGTCCCGGGCTGCCCCGCCTGCGTCACCGGCTGCGTGTCGAACCCGCCGACGTGCCCGTGGCGGTGGGGGCGGTCCGCCACCACGCGCCGCGCCTCTGGCTCGGTGAGTCCTGGCGCGAGGGCAGCCACATCGGCCGGCCCGACCGCGCCGGGCACCGGGAGCGGACCCGGGCGCGGGGGCGGTAGCCGGTCGGGCCGGCGTCTCCCTCAGCAGGGCGTGTCACCGCCCGTCGGCGGGTCGGCCAGCAGTTGGGCGGTGAGCATCTCCAGCTCCAGCTCGAACAGCGCCTCGGCGTCGGTGACCGCCCAGGCGAACTGGTGGAAGACCTCCATGGCGACGAGGCCGTAGAGCCGGGTCCAGCCGGAGAGGAAGGCGTACGCGACCTCGACCGGCACGTCGCCGTGGCTGAGCCGTAGCGGCTCCAGCCGCCCGCCCAGGCGCCGCCGGAGCAACTCGGGGGGCGGGGTGGCGAAGGGGGAGCGCTGCCAGCGGGCGAGGATCGGCTGGATGAAGACCGCACCGAAGCGGGCCCCGGGATGCTCCGGGCCGCCGCGGTCACCGGCCAGGGTGTGGCGTCCGGGGCCCGGGGCGCCGAAGATCAGCCCGAACTCGGCGGGGTGCGTCACCGACCAGGTGCGAAACGCCCGGGACATGGCCAGCAACTGGTCGACCGGCTCGGCCCCGGCGTCGTCCCGGGCCACCGCCACCCGCAGCCGCAGCTCGTCGTAGAGGTCGCCGGCGAGCGCCGCGACCAGCGCCTCCAGGCTGGGGAAGTAGCGGTAGATGGCCGGCGCGGTCATGCCCATCTCGCGGGCGATGGCGCGCAGGGAGATGGCTTCCACCCCGCCCGTCACCAGCAGCCGCCGCGCCCCGTCCTTGATCTCGGCAACCGTCGCCGAGCGTAGGCGTTCCCGTCGGCTCGGTGCGTCCATCCGGCTGACTCCCTTGACCGAATCGACCGCCGTTGCGATAGTTAACGGCGTTCACTCAAGTGAGTGATGGTCACAGGTTAGCGGTCGGCGGAGGGGGAGTCGAATGTTCGCCTGGTGGGGACGCCTGGTGGTGCGGTCGCGCTGGGTGGTGCTGGCCGCCGCCCTGGCACTGGTCGCGGTCGGCTCCACCTGGGGGGTGGGAGTCTTCGGCCAGCTCACCGGCGGCGGGTTCGACGACCCGGCAAGCGAGTCCAGCCGGGCCGCCGAGCGGATCACCCGGGAGCTGGGGCCGCAGGGCGCGGACCTGGTGGTGCTCTGGTCAAGCGACGCGTCGACAGTCGACCAGCCGGCCTTCCGCGACCCGGTCGCCGCCACGGTCGCCGGGCTGCGCGCACGACCCGAGATCACCACCGTCACCACCTGGTACGACACCCCGGCCCCCGCGCTGCTCTCCACCGACCGCCGGGCCACCTATGCGCTCGTGCAGTTGCGGGCCGCCGACAAGGACGACAAGGCCGCCGCGTACGAGCGACTGCGGCCCGCCCTAGCGGCACCCGGCGTACGGACCGAGGTCGGCGGCGCGACGGCGGCCCTGCACGAGTCGAACGTGCAGACCACCGAGGACATCACCCGCGCGGAACTGCTCTCCCTGCCGGTGCTGCTGGTGCTGCTCGTGCTGATCTTCGGTGGGCTGGTGGCGGCGTCCATGCCCCTGCTGATCGGCGGGCTGGCCATCCTCGGCGCGTTCGTCGCGGTCCGGCTGCTCAACATGGTCACCGACGTGTCCGTCTTCGCGATCAACGTGATCACCCTGATCGGCCTGGGCATGGCGGTCGACTACGCCCTGTTCGTGGTGAGCCGGTTCCGCGAGGAGTTGGCCGCCGGCCACGACACCCCCGCCGCGATCCGTCGCACCATGGCCACTGCCGGGCGGACGGTGCTCGTCTCCGGGCTCACCATCGCGACCGCCATGGCCAGCCTGCTGATCTTCCCCCAGGCGTTCCTGCGCTCCATGGGGCTCGGCGGGATGGCCGCCGTGCTGGTCGCCATGCTGGCGTCGTTGACCGTGCTGCCGGCCCTGCTCGCGGTGCTCGGCCCCCGGATCGACGCGCTGCGCGTACCGCTGCCGTGGCGGCGTGGCGCGCGCCGGGGGCGGCCGGCGGCGGGTGCGACGGGTGGCGTCTGGGCCCGGATCGCGCACAGCGTGATGCGCCGCCCCGTGCGCTACCTGGTCGGGGTGACCGCGCTGCTCCTGCTGCTGGCCGCGCCGACCCTGCGGATGGAGTTCGGCGGGTTCGACGACCGGGTGCTGCCGGCGAGCGCCGAACCCCGGGTGGTCTCCGAGCGGATCGCCACGGAGTTCTCCGGCGGCACGATCGCGCCGATCGACGTGCTGGTCTCCGGGGCCTCCCCGGAGCAGGTGCGGCCCTTCACCGACCGGGTGGCCGCCGCGCCCGGTGTGACCGGGGTGCAGGTGGCGGCCAACCGGGGCGCGTCGACGCTGCTGACGGTGACCTACCCGGGCGAGCCGACCGGCGACGCCGCGCACGACGTGGTCCGGGCGCTGCGCGACCTGCCCGCGCCGGCCGGTGCCGAGGTGCTCGTCGGCGGCCGGCCCGGCGTCGACCTCGACCTGATCGACGGCCTCGCCGACCGGCTGCCCTGGATGGCCCTGCTGATGGCCGCCGCGATCCTGGTCCTGCTGTTCCTCGCCTTCGGCTCGGTGGTGCTGCCGGTCAAGGCGGTGCTGATGAACCTGGTGTCGATCGGTGCGTCGTTCGGCGTGGTGGTCTGGATCTTCCAGGACGGGCACTTCGCCGACCTGATCGGCTTCACCCCGACGGGGTTCATCGAACCGAGCAACCCGATCCTCATGCTCGCCGTGCTCTTCGGGTTGGCGACCGACTACGAGGTGTTCCTGCTCTCCCGGGTGCGCGAGGAGTGGGAACGCACGGGCGACAACACCGCCTCGGTGGCCACCGCGCTCCAGCACACCGGGCGGATCATCACCGCCGCCGCGCTGTTGCTGATCATCGTGGTGGCCGGCTTCGCCACCGGCGAGATGGCGTACATCAAGCTCATCGGGATCGGCATGATCGTGGCGATCGTGGTGGACGCGACGCTGGTCCGGGCGCTGCTGGTGCCGGCCACGATGCGGCTGTTGGGCCGCTGGAACTGGTGGGCGCCCGGCCCGCTCGCCCGCGTCCACCGCCGCTTCGGCCTGCACGAGACGACGGAACCGGACCGCGCCCCCGCCCCGACCCCCGCCCACACCGCGCGGCGGTAGCGCTCCGCCGCGTGGTCGGCGGGTCGGGGGCAGCGCCCGGCGGCCCGCCCACCTCAGGCGTCGACGCCGGCGGCGGCGCGGCGGACGCGCCAGCGGGAGAGGGCGAGGGTGGCGGAGTAGCCGGCCAGCACGATCACGTGGAAGAGGTAGAGCCAGAGCAGCACGGCCACCCCCGCGCCGATCTCGTCGAAGCCCCCGAACGGCACGCCCAGGTCGATCGGGAGCGAGGCGAAGAGCACGAAGCCGTGCAGGAATCCGGAGAGGTTGGCCGCGGTGAACGACCCGACGCCCAGCGCGGAGAGCCAGTCGGGCGACGCCGGGCCGACCACCCGGAACACCCAGAGCAGCACCGGGGTGAGCACCAGCCAGACCGCCAGGAACGACAGCACCACCCCCAGCACACCGGACCACCCGCCCTGCCGGACCAGCCCGGTGGTCGTCGGCAGCGCCAGCAGGATCGACAGCAGCAGGGCCGGGGCCGGCGCCAGCAGGGGCAGCAGCAGCAGGCGGCCCCGCCAGCCCACCAGCGACTCCTCGCTGCGCGGCGCGGCGACCGAGACGAAGGCGCGGCGCAGCCCCTCGCCGTAGAGCGACGCCGGCAGCAGCGACGCCAACGCCAGCAGCGGGGTCAGCCCCACCCCGGCCTCGACCAGCGCCTGCACCGCCCGGGGGGCGTCGATCGCGTCCGGCAGCGTCTCCACGGCGTACGAGGTGAGCCGGCGTACCCGGTCGGCCCCGGCCAGCAGCGACGTCAGCCAGATCGCCAGCAGGGCCACCGGCACCACGGCGACCGCTCCGTAGAAGGTGATGGCGGCGGCGTGCAGGGACAGGTCCCGGCCCCGCAGCGGACGGAACGCCGCGCTGGTGATCCGCTTCGCCCGCTGCCATCCGCTGCCCATCGGCGTTCCTTTCCCCGTACGGGCCCTCGTCACTCACGAGATCGCAACCCGCCCCGGTACGCGGCCCGGCGGCGCAACCCGGCCGGAGACGAACGCCGGGGCCACCGGGCGGGATCGTCCGGTGGCCCCGGCGCGCGGGGAGTGACGGTGCTCAGCCCAGCGGGGCGACCCGGGCAGTGCCGAAGGTGGCGTAGGAGCAGCCGGAGGTGGGCAGGCTCGTCGCCGCCGGCGGGGTCACCCCGTCGTAGAGCGCGAGCAGGAGGTTCTGCGGGCACCGCCGGGTGCTGCCGGTGCGGACGCCGAAGTGCAGGTGCGGGCCGGTGGAGTTGCCGGTGTTGCCGGTGAGGCCGACCTGCTGCCCGGCGGCGACCGTCGCGCCGTTGCTGACCGACCACGCCGAGAAGTGGCAGTAGGTGTAGACCGCCCCGTCGGTGCCGGTGAGGTTGACGCCCTGGCCGCAGGAGCTGTCGTTGATGATGGTCACGGTGCCGGCGCGCACGGCGTACGCCCTGGTGCCGGTGTTGACCGGCAGGTCGATGGCGGGGTAGTCGTGGTGCGGGTCGTCGTACTCGCTGCGCGGCAGCACGCTCTTCGCCAGCGGCAGGGCGGAGGTGGGGTTGCCGGCGGTCGTGGAGGTCACCCGGACGGCGTCCGCGACGACGTAACCCGTGGCGGTGGACCACCGGCTGACGCCGACGACGGGACGGTCGCCGGCGGCGAGCGTGAAGGTGCCGAGGCTGACCCAGCGGCCCCCGTTGGCGCGCTGGTCCACGACCACGGTCTGGTTGCCGCTGCTGGTCGCGACGATGAACGGGGTGGCGCTGTTGTATCCGGCGTCGGCCGGGTACCACACCTCGACGAGGTGCGCGCCGGCCGCCGGGATCGACGCGGTGAACCAGGCGGCGTCGCTGCCCCCGGTGTAGGGCGTCGCGAAGCGGTAGTCGGCGCCGTACTTCTGACCGGCCCAGGCCGACGTGCCCCAGTTCGTGCTGGCGGTGAAGCGTCCGGCGGTCGCGTTGTCCACGGTGGTGGTCGCCGCGGACGCGGATCCGGCCGGGCCGAGCAGCACCATGGCCGTCGCGGCCAGGCCGGCGACGGCGGTGCGCGTGGCGGTGGCGAGTTTCACGAAGGAGCCTCCGGGGGGCAGGGGTACGAGGGCGGGCGGTTGAAGGTATTCAACCAACAAGGATCGATGATCGTAAGAAGTATACATAGATCAACATGGTGCGCCCTGCGGCTCCCGGTCCCCGCCGGCGCGTCCCCGCGCCGGTGACGTGGCTGGTGTCCTGGCTGGACCGTGAGTCGCTAGCCCAGGCTCAGGTTGCGTTGAGCGAGCGCGCTCTGGATGGTTTCGAGCGCTTTCGGTCCCATGCCGTGCAGCTTGGCCAACTCGGCCCGCGGCACCCCTGCGAGATCACGCAGGCTCGGGTAACCGGCGTTGTTCAGGGCCCGCGTCGCTGGTGCACCGATCTTCGGTAGCGTGTCGAGGGAGGAATCCACGCCCTTCATCATGCCGCGTCCGGCCCCTGGCTGCGCTGTTCCCCGGTGGCACGCCGCGATCGGCCGGACACGCCTCCCAGGCGGCATCAGTCGTGTCAGGCCCGCGATGGCGGTCCTCGTGCCCGCCACAGCCCGACGCGATGGTCGCGTGACAGTGGAGCACTAGGATCGGCGGCCATGGGAATCCTCGCCACGGAACGCCTGGTCCTGCGGGACTGGACCGCCGAGCCGGCCGACCTGGCCCGGATCTTCGACATCTACTCCCGGCCGGAGATCGCCCGCTGGCTTAACGCGCCCGGCCTGCCGATGACCGACCCCGCGCAGGCCGCCGAGCGGCTCGCGAGCTGGCGGGAACGGCACGCGGGGCACGGCGACCGGTACGGGACCTGGGCGATCGAGGTCCGCGACACCGGCGTCGTGGCCGGCACCGTGCTGCTCAAACCGCTGCCCGGGCGGGACGAGAGCGTGCCGACCGACGACATCGAGGTGGGCTGGCACCTGCACCCCGAATCCTGGGGCCACGGGTACGCCACCGAGGCGGCCCGGGCCGTGGCGGCGCGGGAGCTGGCCACCGGCACCCGGGAGGTCTACGCGGTGGTGGCGCCCGGCAACGAGGCGTCGATGGCGGTGGCCCGCCGGCTCGGCATGACCCACGTGGGCCGTCGCACGGACTGGTACGGCGGCGAGTCCCTGGAGACCTTCGTGTTGACCGACGGGCTGGTCGCACCCGGGTGAGGAACCGCCGGGCGCGACGTCCTGCCCGGACCGGCCCCGCGGAGCGGAACCGCCGCGGATGGCGGCGGGCCATCCCCGAGGCTGGTGTGTGCCGTGCCTGCCCCGAAGGGCAGGCACGGCAGCTCAGCGTGTCGCCAACGCCTCTCCCACGAGACGCGACGAGGCGTGCCACCCGGCTCGGAACCCCGCCTGGTCCCGTGCCGGCCCGAGGAACCAGCCGGAATAGAAGACGCCGTTGCGCCAGGCCCCGAGGACCGCGTACGCAGGGTCGAGCATGTCGCACAGCGCCTCCATGAGCCGCATGACTCGCTGTTGACGCTGGCCGGCGGCCGTGCTGTCGGCTGCTGACCACACCTCGCGGGGGATGCCGAACTCGTTGGCCTCCAGTACCAGCAGAACCGGGTGCTCGATGGCCGGCACAGGGGCACGCGGGGTGCCGTCGTACGTCACGGCGACCGGACCCAACCCGGGTAGTTCCATCCCGACCCGGTAGACCACCCCGGCGCGGAGCCGTTCCCGGATCTCGGATGGCGACAACCCCACGTCATATCCGAAGCCGTCGACCTCGGACAGCAAGGGCCGGCCGGGGCGGCGCTGAGCTTCGACGCGGCGGCCTGGACGGGCTTCGTGCGGGCCACCCGGGCGGGTCGGTTCGACCCCCGCGCCTGAGCAGCCCAGCCCGCCGGGTTACGCCACCTCGATGAAGTCGACTTCCGCCCAGCGGCTCAGGTGGGTGAACCGCAGCGTGTTGTAGCCCGCGTTGAGCGTGACGTCGACGCCGACCTGCCGCCAGACGTCCCAGCCGGTGTTGGGGTAGCTGACGATCTTCGGGTTTGTCCCGTTGACGGTCAGTGTGTGCTGGGCGTCGCCGTAGCCCGCCGCGTAGGCGACGTGGGCGCGGTAGCCGCCGGCCCGGGGCGCGAAGACGGTGACGTCGACCCAACTGTCCGCATAGTCCATGTACGCCACGACCTGGCCCTGTGACGTGTTCGGGGCGGCGCGCACCGCGCAGTGGTTGAGCCCGCCGCGTTCGGCCTCGTAGCGCACGCGACTGCCCCGCACCACGGGGTACCCGCCGGTCCAGCCGAGCGCCGCCACGTACATCCCCCGGGCGGAGTAGTTGTTGATCCAACCGTGGAAGACGATGTGGTCGCCGCCCGCCTCGCGCACCACGTCCGCGCCGCCCGGCCCGCGTACCGTCGAGTCCATCGACGCGGTGGTAAGCAACGAGCGGTACGCCTTGGTGTACGGGCCGGTCAGCGACGTCGACGTGGCGTAGCTGGTCTGGTAGCCGTCGCCGCCGTAGCCCCCGAGCGAGTAGAAGAGCACGTACTGCGCGCCGACCTTGGTCAGCACCGGCGCCTCGATGATGCCGCCCTCCTCGGCGCGACCGCTGCGCAGCAGCTCGACCCGGGTGCCCTGGAGCGTCACGCCGTCGGCCGCGACCCGTTGCAGCCAGAGGCTCGTCGGCTGGCCGATGGCGTTGCCGTCGTCCTTGTAGAGCAGGTAACGCAGCCCGGTGCTGTCGGTGAAGCTCGCCGCGTCGATGTCGCCGCCCTCGCCGGCGTTGCAGATCAGCGGTCCGGTGCCGACGCTGGCGAACGGCCCGAGCGGCGAGGCGGCCAGCGCCGCGCCGAGGCACTGCCGGCCGGTGGCGCGGCTGCGGGCGGTGTAGTAGAGCAGGTATCGCCCGTCGGCCCGCTGGGACACGTCCGGTGCCCAGGTCAGGCCGCCGTTGGCCCAGGCGCCGAGGGTCGGCATCGCGTCGGCCCGCCTGGTCCACGCCCCCGTCAGCGAGCTGGCCGTGGCGACCGGGACGTTGCCGTGGCCGTTGTTGGTGGAGTACGCGTAGTAGGTCCCGCCGAACTTGACGACGTCGGGGTCGGGGAAGTCGCTGGCGATGACCAGCGACGGTGCGACGGTGGCGGCCGTGGCCGCGCCCGGGTGGACGAGCAGTGAACTGAAGGCGAGTGCGACCGCCAGCCAGACGAGACCTCTTCGCATGACTGGAGTCAAGCACAATCGTCGATGCGATGAAAGTTTCTTGCGTGGGGGTCGCCGGTGGTGCACCTCGTTGTCGGGGTGACGGGTGCCCTGTTTCGGGGACCGTCCGACCGCGCTGCCCGTGTCATCATCTCCGCTGAATCGGCGGAGATCAGATTGATCGGGGAGACGCATGCGGTTGGTCAGGCTCGGTGTCGCCGTCCTCGGCGCGTTCGTCCTCGCCCTCACCTCGGCGGCCCCGGCCTCGGCGGCCACCACGGCGACGTACGACCTCTGGGTCTGGAACGTCGCGGGCTGGACCATGCACCGGGCCTCGGCCACCGACGGCCTCATTCCGGCCCTGACCGGCTCGATCCGCAGCCGCGGCGCTGACTTCGTCGCCCTCAACGAGCTCTGCTACCAGCAGTACCAGGCGATCGTCGCCGACCTGAGGGCCTCCGGCTGGCCGCAGGACTCCACCAACTTCGCCCGCTTCGAGTCGTCGCGGGACACGGTCTGCAACGGGCAGGCGTTCGGCAACGCCATCTTCAGTAAGGCACCACTGGGCGCGGCGAACCGCTACACGCTGCCGTCGGACGGCAGCGCCGAGCGGCGGACCCTGCTCTGCGCCCCGCTGTCCGCCAAGCCGCGGCTGCGGTTCTGCGCCACGCACATCACGCCGTCGAACACGGTCGTCAACGGCACGGCGATCAACGTGCAGCAGTTGAACTCGGTGCGCAGCCGGCTGGAGACCTTCGCGGCGAACGGTGACACCGTGCTCACCGCCGGGGACTTCAACGCCCAGCCCCACTACGGCCGGCTGGACAACTGGTACGCGCCGAGTCTCGACGTGGCCAACAACGCCGGCAACACCGGCTTCTACCGGGAACTGGACGATCTGGACTCCCGCTGCGTCGGCTACGGCGAGACCACCGTGTCGGCCGGCAACACCGGCGGGCCGTGCGGCCTCGGCAGCAAGATCGACCTGATCTTCGTACGGGAGAACCGGCTCGCCGGTGGCTACACCGCCGACTCGCTGGCCATCCCGACCACCTGCACCATCGGCGCCTGCTCGGATCATCGCGTGGTGACCGGCACGGTGACGGTCTCCGTCGACTGACCGACGGCCCCGCCGGGGCCGCACGTGACCCCGGCGGGTGCCTCGTCGTGCGGCCTCGCGCCTGTGGTCCGTGTGCCGTGGTGCGATGGCGGTGCGGGAGTGGTGGGCCCGTGCGACCGCTTTCGAACTGAGTCGTTTGTGACATCAGGCGTTGGTGCCGGCGTCCGGCCAATCAGTGGTGATCAGGACGCCATGCACCTTAAAGCGGCCGGATAACGTCCATGTCGTCCTGATCACCGGTTGCTGCGGTGCGATTTCTGTCGAACTCGGTCAGGCGCGGGCGGGGGCGTGCGTCCCGACGCATTCGGCGTACGGATGCGAATTGCGCTGACCAGCGGAGCGCCCACCCGCGCGGGCGTCGTCGGTGCCCACCCCCGGCGGCGCGGCAGCGGGCGGCGGGATCCTGGCTGCTGGGGGCCGCTCCCGAGGCGGGTGGCTTCGGGTCCGGTGGCCTCCCGCGTCGGCCGCGCCCGCGAAGCCGTAATGATCGAGAAATTGTCGGCATCGACAATCCGCGGAGTCTCGCTCGCGATTCCCGAAGTGAACTTCTGTAAAGAAGGCGACTAATTCAGTCAATAGATCAGCGCCTATGCTCGTCTACGGATCAACTGGGATCCACAGGCATCTCCGCCCACGGGGGAGGAATCGACCTTGTCCAGTCGTACCGCGCTGAGCCGAACACGTTGGTTGGCGAGCGCCTGCACGCTGATCCTGATCGTCACGCTGGCGCCGCCAGCCAAGAGCAGCCGGGCGGCGGTGGCGCAGGCCCCGGCGCCCCCCTCGGCCGGGCAGGGGCCCGTCGACAGACCGATGCCGAAGGGCGTACGCCCCGACACGGCCTTCCCGCCCGACAAGCGACCGCCCGTGGTCCCCCCGCAGGTGCGCGCCGACGGCACGCCCCGGGCGCTGGCCCGGGCCGACTGGGCCCGGCGTACCGATGCCCGGGTCGCCCCCGAGGACCGCGTCTTCACCGACGTGCTGCTGCGCCCCGGCTTCCTGCTCGGGGACACCTCGCTGAGCCTCTACTTCAACGTCGACGCCGACGCGCCCGCGTGGTCGACCTGGCGGGTCACCGCCTACGACAAGCAGACGCAGACCGAGCAGGCCTCGACCACCCTCACCCGCGACGAGATCGCCCGGTCGGCCTGCTCCGGCCAGCGCGACTACTGCCGCTCGTTCGGCAAGGACCAGGGCTGGGTGCTGGACGCCGGCCGGACCTACGAGGTCACCGTCACGGCGATCCTGGACGACAGCCGCGAGATCGTCTCCGCGCCGGCCGAGGCGCAGCCCCGGACCACCATCGAGCCGCCCGCGATCCCGCGCGGTCAGGCGGCCGGCTGCGGCTGCGGCAACGCGCTCGCACTGACCAGCGCCGGCCAGGCGATCCGGGCCAACGGCGTCAACACCGCGATCGGGGCGTTCGTCCAGTCCGAGCAGGACCTGTCGATGGCGTCGTTCGGGGTGCCGTTCGCCTCCTCGCGCACCTACTCGTCGGCCAACGGCGTCGGGCCGTTCGGCCCCGGCTGGGCCTGGTCGTACGGCATGACGGTGACCGCGACCGACGGCGGCGCGATCGTCCGGGCCGAGGACGGCGCCGAGGCGACCTACCGGCTGGACGGGGAGAGCTACCGCCGCCCGCCCGGCGTGCGGTCGAACCTGCGCAGGGCGGGGGACGGCTGGGAGCTGACCACCCCGCGCAACATCGCGCACACCTTCGACGCCCGGGGACGGCTGATCTCGGTCACCAACCCGCGCGGGATGGGCGTGCGGTTGGCGTACACCGAAACCGGCATCACCGTCACGGACGCCTCGGGGCGGGCGGCGAAGGTGGCCGTCGAGGCTGGCCTGATCCGGGAGATCGGCCTGCCCGACCAGCGCAAGGTGAGGTTCTTCTACACCGGCACGGTGCTCACCGGGCACCTGGACGCGCGCGGCAAGCTCTGGAAGTACGGGTACGGCCCCAACGGCCTGCTCGCGAACGTCACCAACCCGGACGGGGTCGTCGAGGTCCGCACCGAGTACGACGCGGACGGCCGGGTGGTGCGGCAGCTCGACGCGCTGGGCAAGGCGACCACGTTCGAGTGGAGCGCCGACCGGCAGGAGTCGCTGACGACCGACGCCGACGGGGTGCGGGTTTACGACGGCTACCGGGGCAACGTGCTGGTCTACACCCAGCGCGGCAACGGCGACTCGGAGCACCACCGCTATGACGGCGCGCTCAACCGGGGCCTGGTCGTCAACGGCAAGCACAGCCAGCACGAGTCGGAGTTCGACGACCGGGGCAACCGGACGCGCCGTCGGGCGCCGCAGTCGCTGAACTTCGACGAGAAGACCACCTACGACGCCCGCAACAACCCGACCCGGCACACCGACGGCAACGGCAAGGTGTGGGAGGACGAATACAACGAGTTCGACGAGCTGGTCAAGAGCACCGACGCGAAGAAGAACACCATCACCTACGCCTACGACGAGCGCGGGCTGCTGGTCACCCAGACCGACCAGCGCAAGAAGGTCACCCGGTACGAGTACCTGCCGGCCGGTGACCCGAACAGCGGCCTGCCGAGGGCGGTCACCTCGCCGCTGGGTCGCCGGGTCGAGTTGACGTACGACAAGGTCGGCCGGCAGGTCGCCATGACCGACCCGCGCGGCACGGTGCCGAACGCCGACCGTGGCGACTACACCACCCGCTACGAGTTCGACGCCCAGGACCGCACCGTCGCCGTCCGCGAGCCGGGCAAGCTCCACCCGTGGCGGACCAGCTACGACGACCTCGGCCGGACGGCCGCCCAGACGACGCCGCTGGGTGCCCGCACCGAATACCGGTACTTCGACAACGGCCTGCTCAAAGCCGTCGAGGATCCGCGCCGGACGATGTCCTACACCTACACCGACGCGGGCCGGCGCGCCTCGGCCCGGATGGAGCTTGACGACCAGCCCGACCCGACAACGACCTACGCCTACAACGCCAAGGGCCTGCTGCACAAGGTCACCTCGCCGCGCGGCAACCTCTCCGGCGCGAACCCGGCCGACTTCACCACCACCTACTTCTACGACGCGAACGACAACCCGCTGCGCATGGAGCGCCCCTATCCGGGCGGCATCACCGTCAAGCGCGACATCGGCGTCGACGAACTGGACCGGACGACGTCCAAGACGGACGAGCACAACAAGCAGTCGACGTTCCAGCGGGACAACGTCGGCAACGTCACCGCCGCCGAGGACAACCTGCAACGCCGCACCGAGATGGGGTACGACGACAACGGCCAGCAGACCCGCATCAAGGACCCTGAGCAGGGCGTCGTCGAGTACGAGTACGACGAGGCGGGCAACAAGGTCAAGACGAAGCGGGCGACCGGCGGCATCAGCAGCTTCGTCTACGACGACGACGGCATGCTGGCCAGCGCCACCGAGCCCCGGGGCAACCTCCCGGGTGCCGACAAGGAGCGCTTCACCACCCACCACGAGTACGACCCGGCCGGCAACCCGTCGCGGATCGTCGACCCGCTCGACCACACCACGACCTACTCCTACGACGCGAACAACCGGCTGACCTCGGTCACCGACGCCAAGAACCGCACCACGCACTACACCTACCGCGACGACAACCTGCCGCGCACCGTGCGCACCCCGGACGCCCCGCGCGACCTGCTCGACCCGACCCGCCACACGACCGTCTACGACTACTTCGACGACGGCCTGGTCGCCTCCGTACGCGACCCGAACGGCTACCGCACCTGGATGTCGTACGACGACGGCGGCCGGTTGACCAAGGAGACCGACCCGCTGGGTCGCATCACCGAGTACGGCTACGACGTCGAGGGCAACCGCGTCTCGACGCTGACCCGCGGGGCCCTGGAGCTGATCTCCCCCACCGAGCGGGCCAAGCGCACCATCGTCGACAGCTACGACATCGTCAACCGCCGCGACACCCGCACCCTCGGCAGCGGGGGGCCGCGCTACTCCTGGCGCTACGACGCCAAGGACCGGACCACCGCGTACGTCGACCCGACCGGCCACCGGACGGTCACCTACGACGACGAGGACCAGATCCAGTCCGTCACCCGCGTCGAGGCGAGCCTGGAGGAGAAGTTCCGCTACGAGTACGACGCACGCGGCAACATCACGCTGCGCGAGTACCCGGACGGCACGAAGGTCTCCGCGACGTACGACGCGGACAGCCAGATGAAGACGCTTACCGCCGCGGGCGGATCCGTCGGCGCCACCCCGGCGACCTGGGGATTCGACTACGACGTGGCGGGCCGGCGGGAGGTCACCCGGCTGCCGGCCGCGACCGGGCTGATCGAGCGGCGCGCGTACGACGACGCCGGCCGGCTGACCGGCATCGGCACGGAACGGGCATCCGAGGCGGCGCAGGTCAAGCTGCCGGACGGCGGGCTGCTCGCCTTCGGTGACCGCCCCGACGCGCCGACAAACGTGACCGCCCAGCCGGGCGCCGGCCTGGCCGTGGTCGCCTGGAAGGCGCCCAGGGACAACGACATCGCCGGTTACACGGTGACCGCCTCACCGGGCGGCAAGAAGACCACCGTCGGCGCGAACGCGACGAGCGCGGTGGTGCACGGGCTGGACGCCGGCACGGCGTACACCTTCACGGTCGCCGCCCACGACGCCGACGGGGCGGGGGACGCGTCGGATCCGTCGGCCCCGGTCGCCCCGATCGCGGTGCCGCAGGACCCGGTCTCGAAGTTCCAGCTCGACCTCGACGAGGTCGGCAACCCCAGCCGGGTGGTCACCACCCGGGGCGGCACCTCCGAGTCGGTGGCGTACGCCTACGACAAGGCCGACCGGCTCACCTCGGCCTGCTACGCCGCCACCTCCTGTGACGAGAAGAGCAGGCCCACCGGGCGGATCGACTACCGCTACGACCTGATGGGCAACCGGCTCAGCCAGAAGCGCACGGGCAGCGCCGGCAACGACACCACCACCTACCACTACGACCCCGCCAACCAGCTCACCAAGGAGATCCTCCTCGAGCCGCTGCACATCACCACCAAGGTCTACGACTACGACGTCAACGGCAACCAGACCCGGGCGGGCACGGACCGCTTCGAGTACCACCTCGACAGCACCCTCGCCAGGGCGAAGGTCGCCGGCCGGGAGGCGGTCTTCGCCTACGGCGCCGACGGGCTGCGGCTGACCGCCACCACCGACCCGGGCAAGGCGGAACAGGCCACCCAGCGCTGGTCCTGGGACGTCTCCGGCACCCTGCCGCAGATCGCCGTCGACACCGTGACCGACGCCAACGGGCAGACGGCCGAGAAGCGCGGCTTCACGTACGGGCCGGACGACGAGCCGCTGGCGCTGCTGGACCCGGCGACCGGGGCACACTCGTACACCCACGACTGGCTCGGCGGCGTGGCGAACATGCTCACCCCGACCGGGGCGCCGTCGGTCGGCTACGACTACGACCCGTTCGGCAACCCGCGCGCCGGGCCCACCCTGGGCGGCGGCGGAGCGGAGGGCCAGGCCGGCGCGCCGGAGAACCCGTTGCAGTACGGCGGGGCGTACCAGGACTCGACCACCGGCAGCGGCAACTACTATCTGCGGGCCCGCAACTACAACCCGGGCACCGGTCGGTTCACCACCACCGACCCGATGCCGATGGGCGGCGCGGCGACCTCGCCGTACACGTACGCCGACAACAACCCGACGTCGTACACCGACCCGACGGGGGCGACCCCGGAGCCGGCGGCGGCGACGGGTGCCCCGCAGTCGAACCCGGAGGACGTCGCCAGGGCCCAGCAGATCCAGAGCAAGACGGTGCTGGACGTGGTCCTGGAGGCCGGCGGCCAGATCCTGATGGAGTTCCTCGGGATCAACGACATCATCAACTGCCTCAAGGGCGACCTGGGCGCCTGCGTCTCGATGATCATCGGTGCGCTGCCCTGGGGCAAGATCTTCAAGGCGAAGAAGATCGCCGAATCGATCTTCCGGGCCGGCAAGGCCGTCGTCACGTTCCTCAAGGAACTCGACTGGGCCCGGGCCATCCTCCGCAACGCCGAACGGGCCGCCGAGGCGGCGAAGGCGGCGGCAGCGGCGGCGGCCAGGGAAGCGGCCCAGAAGGCCGCCGCGGTGAAGGCGGCAGCGGAGGCGGCGGCCAGGAAGGCGGCTGCGGCTGCGGCGGCGCGCGCCAAGGCACTTGCGGCAAAGGCGAAGGCCAAGACCAAGCCCAAGGCCGACGCCGACGCCAAGCCCACCGGCGGCGGTGGCAAGTGCAAGAACAGCTTCGTCGCCGGCACCGGGGTCCTGCTCGCCGACGGCACACGCAAGGCGATCGAAGAGGTCGAGCCGGGTGACACCGTGCTCGCGACCGACCCGGGCTCGGGCCGCACCGAAGCCCGCCAGGTCACCCACACGATCCGCACCGACAGCGACAAGGAGTACGTCGACGTCACGGTCGACGGCGACACGCTCACCACGACCGACCACCACAAGTTCTGGTCCGTCACCCGGGAGAGCTGGGTCGACGCGGGCGACCTGAAGCCGGGCGAGCTGCTGCGGACCTCGTCCGGCACATACGTGCAGGTCGGAGCGGTCCGGAAGTACCACGACGAACACGTCACGTATGACCTCACCGTCGACGACATCCACGCGTACTATGTGCTCGCCGGCAACGCGCCGGTCCTGGTCCACAACAACAACGACGACCTGTGCGGTATCGCAAGGCAGGCCGCCGGAGGCAGCAATACCAACAACACCGCTGTCGCGGCTGCGCGGGATGGCTACACGGGTGAGGTCAGAACGGGCGAGAGCGGCGCAGTCCCAGCGAGAGTCAACCCGGGATTGTCGCCTGGCCTACGGCAGGCGCAGGACATGCAAGCAAGCGGGCACCATGTCGAGGAATGGGATCCCGGGACCTGTGCTGAATTCCACGCGTGCAACAACGTGATGAATGACGTGGGTGCCCGTCTTGACGAGATCGAGTTCGGGACCGTCAGAATGGACGACCTCACTCCGTTCCCATCCTGTGGCTGGTGTCGCCTGATCCTGGTTGGTGGCGGTGCGACCGAGAGGACGCCGGGATGACTGGGGGTAAGGCCAGCGACGCGTCGCTCGTCGGGCTTCTGACCGGGTTGGGCTGGAGCCCTGATCGGCAGGTGGATCTCGAACCGGTCATATCGGTGTGGACTGCCCGGGGGCACGCGCCATCAGCTGCGGCAGTTGATTTTGTCAACCAGTTCGATGGAATGACCTTCGAATATCCACGACACGTCGCCGTGGGCGGATCCCATGAATGTGTGCTCGACGCGGTCCGCGCCACCGGCGCAGCCAACCCTTCCAGGGTGCATGATTACGAGCGCCGCGTTGGTCAACGGCTCGCGCCGGTGGGACTGGCCGCGTCAAACCATGTTGTGTTGATGGTTGCCCCGTCCGGCCAGGTCTTCGGCGGATACGACGACTTCCTGGCGCTCTATGGCGAGGATGGCAAGGCGGCCATCTGGAGGATCTTTCATCAGGTGAGCCCCGTCCGGCTGCCAATGGCGTAACACGCATCTACGACTGGCGTCGGTCCTTCGAACCGGTGCGAAACCGGCGACGGGCCTGAACAGGTGACTGTTCAGGCCCGTCGCCGGGGTAGAGCCAGAAGCCGCCGTCGGGCGTGCGGGCGAACAGGCCGGTCGTGCCGTCGCCCGGATAGGCGTCGGAGTGTTTCGTGGCCAGTCAGGGCATGGTGATCCGAGGCGAATCCGATTGACCAGCAGCTCTTGGTGCCGGAGTTTGCTCCGTGTCGCGGGGGCGTGGGCCTGTAGCACGTGCACCCGGCCCCCGGCTTCGGTCGGGGGCAGCTCCTGTGGTGACGCCCATGCGATCGGCGACCTGCTGTTGGTTAGTGCTCCAACGTCACTTGGCCTGTCTGCGCTGGTAGTGGGATCGGCGGGCTCGGGCTTGGGATGTTCGTCGCCAGATCGACCAGTGCAGGGTGTGTTCTGGTGGGAGCGTCACGGCGAGGACGAAGGCGTTGAGGAGTCGGCGGATCTCGGCGGCGGTCAACGTGATGATCTCCGGGTCGGTGTCGGGCTGCTGCGCGGCGAGGATGGTCAGGACGGCCAGGGCGAGCATGGCCAGGGTGATGAATCGGTGCCAGCCGGTTCCAGCCGCGGACCTGGTAGTGGTCCAGGCCGATCTGGCCTTTGCCGGTCTGGAACAGCTCTTCGATGCTCCATCGGGAGCCGGCGACGGTCACGAGGGTGTGCAGCGGCACTGGGCGGGGTGACCAGCACAGGCAGAACACCAGCTCGCCAGTGGTGCGATTGCGGCGGATCAGCAGCCACCGATACTCGACGGGGCTGGTGGCGATAGTGATCCACGCCCACAGGTAGTCGCGGGGTCCTTTCGCCCCGGGTCCGCAGCTGCGGTGCTGCCACTCATCAGCAGCCCTTCCATGAACTGCCCGGCCGTCCGACGGGGCTTCGCCCGCACGAACCGGTCAGCGACACGCGTGACCGCCTCGTCGAGGATGACCCGCCACCTAGCGGGGTTTTAAGCTGTGGCCCACGGCCATCGCGCAATCCTCGGTTGTCCTCACAATCATCGATGATCAACGTGGTGGCCGTCTTCATGCCCGCGCCACGCGCAACGCCGAAGCCAAGTGACGTTGGAGTACTAGGCGGGTGGGCACCCGCAGGGTCTGCGCGTTGCCCTCGAATCCGCCGCAGCGTCCCGCCAGGGCGTCCAGTGCGGCCGCCTCTCTCCGGTAGGCCGGTCTCGGCTTGCCGGGCGCCCACGTCCACCTCCCGGTCGCCGACCCACGGGTTGAGGTGGAACCGGCTGCTGATGTAGCCGACCGGGTGCGTCCGCGCCGCCATGTACGTCTGCGACTGAACCAGGGTTATAACGAATCGATATCTTCCTATGTAATTATCTTGCACCTGGGTTCCTCGACCTTGAAACTATCCGACGATAGCGGCATTGGAATGCGAGCTGTGCCTCACCCTCGGGCGCCACCCAGTCACGCAGCCGCGGATCAGGGTGCGTGGACTGCCGCAGCTCAGCTCGACCGACTCTGGATGGAAGTGCAGGATGAGGATCAGCAAGAGCACTCGCGTTCTCGCGATGGTCGTTTCGGCCACTCTCGTGGCAGTCGCGCCATACACCCAGGTACCGCAGGCGCAGGCGCAGGCGCAGGCCGCGGAGAACTTCACGTTGGTGGTGTTACCTGACACCCAGATGTCTGCCGAGACATGGCCCGAGCTGTTCCGCGCGCAGATGCAGTGGGTGGACAACCAGCAGAGCGCGCGGAACATCAAGTACGTGATGCATGTCGGCGACGTCGTCAACAAGTCCAACGAGTTGTTCCAGTGGAGAAACAGCAAGAGCGCGATGGGCCTGCCCACCGATGACGTTCCTTACATCATCGGTGTAGGCAACCACGACCTCGACGCGGGTACCGCTTCGACGACCCGCACCACAGTGCAATACAACACCCACTATCCGCGAAGCACCTTTACGGCCCTGCCGTCATTTGGCGACACTTACCCGACCGCCAAGAATGACAACGCCTACCACACGTTCAGGGCGGGCGGCGTGGACTGGCTGGTGCTGGCACTGAAGTACGCGCCAAGCGATGCCGAGATCAACTGGGCGAACCAGGTGGTTTCGGCGCACCCCCGGCACAACGCCATTCTGGTCACACACGCCTACCAGAACGGCAACACGAGGGACAGCAACGGCAACCGGCTGTGGAACAACCTGGTGAGCAAGCACGCCAACTTCCGGTTCACGTTCTCGGGCCATTACCGCAACTCGGGTAAGATCAGCCAGCAGGGTATCCACGGCAACACGGTCCACCAGATCCAGGCCGACTACCAGAACGGCACCGAGCGCGAAACCCAACAGCTACATGCGGGTCCTCACCTACAACGCGGCCGCCGGCAGCCTGGACGTCAAGACCTACTCACCATTTCTCAACCGCAATATGACGGATGAGAGAGATCAGTTCACTATCAGTAACATCAATCCTGTCCGTTCGCATCAGGGCGAGTTCATCACTGGTCGCCAGCTCGATTTCAACAATGATCACCGTACCGACATATTCACCGCCAACGGCAGCAAGTGGGCGTATTCCAGCGCGGCTCAATCCAGCTGGGTCGACCTGGCCGCCTCCACAGTCGGACTCGAGCACCTGCGCTTCGGCGACTTCAACGGCGACGGCCGCACCGACGTGTTCAACGCCGACGGCACCCAGTGGAGATACTCCGACGCAGGCCAAACAGGCTGGATCAAGCTCTCCGACTCGACCGTCGGACTCGAGCACCTGCGCTTCGGCGACTTCAACGGCGACGGCCGCACCGACGTGTTCAACGCCAACGGCACCACATGGAGATACTCCGACGCAGGCCAAACAAACTGGATCAAGCTCTCCGACTCGACCGTCGGACTCGAGCACCTGCGCTTCGGCGACTTCAACGGCGACGGCCGCACCGACGTGTTCAACGCCAACGGCACCCAGTGGAGATACTCCGACGCAGGCCAAACAAACTGGATCAAGCTCTCCGACTCGACCGTCGGACTCGAGCACCTGCGCTTCGGCGACTTCAACGGCGACGGCCGCACCGACGTGTTCAACGCCAACGGCACCACATGGAGATACTCCGACGCAGGCCAAACAAACTGGATCGGCCTCGCCGCCTCCACCGTCGGACTCGAGCACCTGCGCTTCGGCGACTTCAACGGCGACGGCCGCACCGACGTATTCGCCGTCGACGGTACCCAGTGGATGTATTCCAGCGCAGGCCAAACCAGCTGGATCAATCTCCTCGATTCGACAGTCCCACTAGGCATGCTGCGCTTCGGTGAGGTGTCCCAGTAAGAGTGGCGCCGTCTCCGGAATCCGGCAACACCGGCGAGTGCGGCAGGGCGATCGTGCCGGGCAAGGTGCGGCGTCTCCACGTGAAAACGTTCAGATGACGGCATGTCGCTACAGGTGACGTTGTGGAGGTACGGCTGGGTATGCCGTACCTCCACAGGGCCCGACTGTTCTTGCCACCGCGAGAGAGAGTGCGTTGTGATCACCACGGTCCTGCTCGGCGCGGCGCTCGCCGCTCACCCCTTGACGCCGTTCTCGGTCGACCAGATTGTTGAGCTGACGCTGCACAAGGATCGCGTCGACGTCTCTGCCGTACTCGACATCGGGGAAGTACCGACCAAGCAGATCACCCCTGACTGCACCGCTTTCGCCTCGCATCTGGACACCCGAGTCGACGGCCACGCCCTGCGATGGACCGTTCAGTCACAACGGTTGGAGCGGCTGGGAGCACCGGGTGTCGAGACCAGTCGGCTCACCTGCCAACTTTCTGCTCCGGCCGAGCTGAGCACGTCAGCAACAGTCTCGGCCGTGAACAACTACCTGCCCGATCGCGTTGGCGCCAACCAGGTGGTACTGGTGGGCAAGGGCGTTGCCCTGCCAGCCAACATGCCGGGGTACGAGCGTTCGGCCGAGGTGTCCGTGCAGTCCGGCACTGATGCGTCCCGGTCTGCTCCCAGCTCCGCGCCCGACCGCGGTTGGTTGCAGCGTGGCGAGGACTGGCTCGCCCGCGCCCTCGGTGATCCGAACCCTCTCGTCCTCGTGCTCGCCGTTCTCATGGCCATGCTGCTCGGCGCCGCCCACGCGGCCCTCCCCGGGCACGGCAAGACCGTGATGGCCCTCTACCTTGCCGGTCGCCAGGGCAGGCGCCGTGACGCGGTCATCGTCGGCGGGACAGTCACGCTCACGCACACCTCCGGTGTGCTGATCCTGGGCATCGCCACCACCGCGCTGGCCGGTCTGGCGGCGGAGTCTGTGCTCAAATGGCTAGGCATGGCCAGCGGCGCCCTGGTCGCCGTGGTTGGCATAGGGATGCTAATCAATGCTTTGCGCCATCGGCGCGCCCATCGCCACGACCATCACGGCCATCACCATCACCATCACCACCAGCACGACACGAAGAGCCTCACCCTCCTTGGTATCGCCGGGGGCCTGGTGCCCAGCCCCACCGCCCTCGTGGTGCTGCTCGGCGCGGCGGCGCTGGGCCGGCTCTGGCTCGGCATCATCCTGATCTTCCTCTACGGTCTCGGCATGGCCGCGACGTTGACCGCTGCCGGGCTGCTGCTACTGCGCATCCGTGACCGCTGGAACTGGCTCGGTCGCCTCACCGTGCCGGCCGAAGTCACCGGCTCTGTCATCATCGCGCTGGGATTCGGGCTGGCGGCCCGAGCCACATTCGCTTTCTGAACCCGCTGAAAGGACGATGAGCATCGTGGGATCCATGACAGGACGTTCGCTCGCCACCGCCCTGGCGGCTCTGGTACTGGCTGGAACTGCCGGGTGCGCCACGGCACGCGAAGTGTCCCGGGGCCCGACCGTCCACTCCGCCCCGGCCACCAACACGCCGGGCGGCACCAACACGCCGGGCGGCACCAACACGCCGGGCGGCACCAACACGCCGGGCGGCACCAACACGCCGGGCGTCTACCCCACGCCGGGCGTCTACCCCACGCCGGGCGTCTACCCCACGCCGGGCGTCTACCCCACGCGGGGCGACAACGAGAGCGTGTGCGCCGCGGTGAAGGCCGCCCGCAGGACGACCCTCGATGCCCTCGCCCCAGTGGCGGCCACCCTTGCCCAGAAGAACCTCCCGGCCGGCGACATCGCCAAGGCCACCAACGATCTGCTGATCATCTTCGGCGCAGCACACGTTGACGTCGCCACCAGTGCCGAACGCGCCGACGACCCGAAGCTCAAAAAGGTGATCCTCGCCTACCAGCTGTCGGTGGAGCAGGCCATCGTCCTCGTCGAAGGGGCCAGCGGCGACCAGGCCGAACTCTCCGGCGTCATCGCCCTACCCGAGCTGAGAGCCGCCGAGCAGGCCCTACTGTCCGCCTGCTCGTGACGAACTCGTAGCACCGGAACGAACGAGCCGTGTCCCGCACCGGGTTTGATGGAGACATCGAAACCTGGGAAGAACACCAGCGATGCTCGCACCGAAGAAGTACCCGATGAGCTGCGTGAGCGTGCGACCCAGTTGGCGGTCGAGGCGCGCCGGGACTCGGCGTCCGCGACCGGCGCGATCCGACGAATCGCCGGGCAGCTCGGCGTTCATCCGGAGGCGTTGCGGACGTGGGTGTAGCAAGCCGAGACCGACGCCGGGCAGCGGCCGGGCACGACCAGCAGCGACGCGGAACGTATCGCCGCGCTGGAACGGAGAATCGTGAGCTGCGGCGGGCGAACCAGATTTTGAAGTCCGAGGCGTCTTTCTTCGCGGCGGAGTTGGACCGTCCGTCGCGGTGAAGGTCGAGTTCGTCGACTCCTTCCGGGAGCAGCACGCGATGACCCACCCGGTCACGACACCCCTGAAAACCCAGATAACCAACTCTCCACCAAACCCAGGGCTTGACACAGGCGAGCGCACCTGCGTTGGTGGACTGGATGGTGGCGCCAGTGGTGCGATTGCGGCGGATCAGCAGCCACCGATACTCGACGGGGCTGGTGGCGATAGTGATCCACGCCCACAGGTAGTCGCGGGGTCCTTTCGCCCCGGGTCCGCAGCTGCGGTGCTGCCACTCATCAGCAGCCCTTCCATGAACTGCCCGGCCGTCCGACGGGGCTTCGCCCGCACGAACCGGTCAGCGACACGCGTGACCGCCTCGTCGAGGATGACCCGTCACCTAGCGGGGTTTTAAGCTGTGGCCCACGGCCATCGCGCAATCCTCGGTTGTCCTCACAACCATCGATGATCAACGTGGTGGCCGTCTTCATGCCCGCGCCACGCCCAACGCCGAAGCCAAGTGACGTTGGAGTACTAGTACTCCAGCCGCACTTGCCTGATCTGAAGTTTCAGCAGCTCATAGGCATGATCGGCGTCTGAGTCATGCCGGCCGTGCAGCTGCGGATGTCGATGCTATTCGGCGTATGGGTGGCGTGGTCGCACCGTCTGTCTGTTGTGGTCCGTCGGAGGGCGGGCAGGCTCCCGTGCTTGTGTTGATCGATGAGATCGTGGGCTGGCGGGCAGGGTTGGACGATCTGCTGGCGCGGTTCGCGCACCGGTTCGGGCGGGCGGAGCCGCGCCGGCAGGCGCTGACCTATCTGGTCGGGTTGCTGTCGCCGCTGGCCAGTAAGAACGGCTGGACCTTGGCAGAGGCCGCCGGCGACACCACGCCGGACCGGATGCAACGGCTGCTCAACAGGTCCGCGTGGGACCCGGACGCTGTTCGTGACGACCTGTTCGTCTACGTGACCGAGCACCTCGGCCACGACGACGGGGTGCTGATCGTCGACGAGACCGGGTTCCTGAAGAAGGGGATCAAGTCGGCCGGGGTGCAGCGCCAGTACTCGGGCACGGCCGGGCGGACGGAGAATTGCCAGCTCGGGGTGTTCCTCGCCTACGCCAGCCCGGCCGGGCGCACGCTGATCGACCGTGAGTTGTATCTACCCCGCGGCTGGTGCGACGACCCCGCCCGCCGCGCTGAGGCCGGCATCGCCGCGAACGTCGAGTTCGCCACGAAGCCTGCGCTGGGGCTGCGGATGGTCGAACGCGCCATCGTCGCCGGCCTGCCAGCGAGATGGGTAACCGCGGACGAGGCCTACGGGCAGGACTCGAAGTTCCGGACGTGGTTGCAGCAGCAGCGAATCGGCTACGTCCTGGCCGTTCCCCGCAACCAGCGGGTCCCGACCATGGTGGGAAACTCCCGCCCGGACGTTCTCGCCGCCGCCGCGCCAAGGCTGGCGTGGAAGCGCCGCAGCTGCGGCGACGGCGCCAAAGGGCCACGGCTCTACGACTGGGCCGTGGCCTCCCTGCCCGGCGTTGACGACGACTACGGCCACTGGCTGCTGATCCGCCGCAGCATCACCGACCCCACGGACCTGGCCTACTACCTGTGCTTCGGCCCCGCCGAGACGCTCGACGAGGACCTGATCCGCATCGCCGGGACCCGGTGGGCGGTCGAGGAGTGCTTCCAGACCGCCAAAACCGAAGTCGGCCTGGACCACTACCAGGTGCGGCGGTACGACGCCTGGTACCGGCACATAACTCTCGTTCTGTGCGCCCACGCCTACCTCGCCGTCACCGCCGCCCAGGCCAAAAAGGGGGCGCCGCATCCGACCACGACGGCCTCATTCCCCTCACCCTCGGCGAGGTCCGCCGTCTGCTGGCACACCTGATCACCACCATCCGACCCTTCGACCACATCCATCGATGGTCACGATGGCGACGCCGACACCAATACCGCGCCAGAACAGCTCACTACCAGCGAAGACTCCGACTCCACCAGGTACGGCTGGAGTACTAGGCTGAGCTGAGCAGAATGTCCGCTGAGGGGGTGAGCCCGGATGGCCCAGGCAGCTTTCGCGCCCGAGCCGGCGCCGCAGCGACCCGAGCCCGCGCCGCAGCCCACCGGGCCGTCGTTCGACGTGCTCGGATGGCGCGACGAGCCGTGGAACGCCCAGCTCGCCCTCGACCTGTTGCCGGAAACCAACGGCCCCAAGGTTGAGGTCCTGAGCGGAAGCGTGATCGTGACCCCACACGCCGGATACGACCACCAGGACGCGGAGTTGGATCTCGCGTACCTGCTCAAGCAGGCGGCCCGCCGCGCCAAACTGTGGCTCTACCTCGAGGCCAACGTCGTCTCGGGCGACGACCTCTTCATTCCGGACATCGTCATCCTCGACGTTCCGGGTGGGGGACGGACGACGATGGACATCAGGCACGCCGTGCTGCTCGGTGAGATCGTCTCGCCGGGCAACCGGCGCAAGGACATCATCGACCGGCCCCGGGAGTACGCCGCCGTCGGCGTGCCGTTCTTCCTCCGCGTCGACCTGCGTAACCGGGTACCCACCATCGCGTTGTTCGAGCTTGCGAGGGGGAGTACCGGCCCGTTGCCGCCGCTGCCGCCGGCACCCGGTTCGTGATGCGGCAGCCGTTCGAGTTTTCCATCGACCCGGCCGACCTGCTCGGCGAAGAGGCACCGGAGGAGGGTGGGGAGGCGCCCGAGGAGGGCGAGGAGGAGCAGGCCGACGCCGAGGGCTGAGGCTCCCGGCGGGCGTTCAGGACGTCGGGGCAGAATGACCCCGTGACTTCGCCCCGGGAACTGGTCCTGCTCGGCTCCACCGGTTCGGTCGGCACCCAGGCCATCGACATCGTGCGGCGCAACCCCGAACGCTTCCGGGTGGTCGCGCTCGGCGCGGGGGGCGGCAACGTCGAGTTGCTCGCCGCCCAGGCCCTCGAACTGCGCGTCGACGCGGTCGGCGTGGCCAAGGCGTCCGCCGCGCAGGATCTCCAGCTCGCCTTCTACGCCGAGGCGAGCCGGCGCGGCTGGGCCACCGGCGACTTCAAGCTTCCGAAGATCTTCGCGGGGGTCCGGACGCCATGACCGAGCTGGCGCAGTGGCCCTGCGACGTGGTGCTCAACGCCGTCGTCGGCTCGCTCGGGCTCGCGCCGACCCTGGCCGCGCTGCGCGCCGGGCGTACGCTCGCGCTGGCCAACAAGGAGTCCCTCGTGGCCGGCGGCTCGCTCGTCAGGGCCGCCGTGACGCGGCCGGAGCAGATCGTGCCTGTCGACTCGGAGCACTCGGCGTTGGCGCAGTGCCTGCGCGGCGGCACCCGCGGCGAGGTGCGGCGGCTGGTCGTCACCGCCAGCGGCGGCCCGTTCCGGGGCAGGCGGCGCGACGAACTGACGCAGGTTACACCCGAGCAGGCGCTCGCCCACCCCACCTGGAACATGGGGCCGGTCGTCACGATCAACTCCGCCACGATGGTCAACAAGGCGCTGGAGGTGATCGAGGCGCACGAGCTGTTCGAGGTGCCGTACGCCGACATCGCCGTGATGGTGCACCCGCAGTCGGTGATCCACTCGATGGTCGAGTTCACCGACGGCTCGACGCTCGCCCAGGCCAGCCCGCCCGACATGCGGCTGCCGATCGCGCTGGGCCTCGGCTGGCCCGACCGGGTGCCCGGCGCCGCTGCCGCCGTCGACTGGACGGCGGCCCACACCTGGGAGTTCGCGCCGCTGGACGACGAGGCGTTCCCGGCCGTGGCGCTGGCCAAGGCCGCCGGGGAGGCCGGGCGCTGCCGGCCGGCGATCTACAACGCGGCGAACGAGGAGTGCGTGGCCGCGTTCGTGGCCGGCCGGTTGCCGTTCCTCGGCATCGTCGACACCCTCCAGCGGGTGTTGGAGGACGCCCCCGACTTCGACGAACCGGGTACGGTCGAGGACGTACTCGCGGCGGAGTCGTGGGCGCGCGCGCATGCGCAGGAGATCATCGAGGCGTCGGTGGAAGGAAGTTGATGGCGTACCTGCTCGGGGTGGTGCTCTTCGCCCTCGCGATCCTCATCTCGGTGAGCCTGCACGAGGCGGGCCACATGCTCACCGCCAAGGCGTTCGGCATGAAGGTCACCAAATACTTCGTCGGATTCGGTCCCACCCTCTGGTCCGTCAAGCGGGGCGAGACGGAGTACGGCGTCAAGGGCATCCCGCTCGGCGGCTTCTGCAAGATCGTCGGGATGACCGCCCAGGACGACGACGTCGACCCGGCCGACGAGCCGCGCGCGATGTGGCGGTACCCGGTGTGGAAGCGGACGATCGTGATGTCCGCCGGTTCCATCACCCACTTCGCCCTCGCCGTGGTCGCCCTCTGGATCATCGCGGTCAGCGCCGGCCTGCCCAACCCGGAGTTCCCGAGCACCGAGGCCGAGATCCGCAAGGAGCCGGCGGTCATCACGCTGTCGAAGTGCGTGGTGCCGGAGAACACCCTGCGCGAGTGCACCGCCGCCGACCCCGCCAGCCCCGCCGCCCAGGCGCAGCTTCGCGACGGCGACCGGATCACCGCGATCAACGGCACGCCGATCAACGACTACGGCCAGCTCCTCACCACCCTGCGCGGCCTCAAGCCGGGCGAGACGGCGCAGATCGCGTACGAGCGCGACGGCCAGCCGGCCACGACCAGCACCGTGCTCGCGCAGACCCAGCGGCCCCCGCTGGACGACCCGAAGGGTCAGGTCGCCGCGGTCGCCGCGCTCGGCGTCGGCCTCGTGCCCAGCACCCCGACCCGGGTCACGTACGGGCCGGTCGGCGCGTTCGGCGCGACCGCCGACTTCACCGGCGACATGGCGGTCAACACCTACGAGGCGATGAAGCGCATCCCGGAGAAGGTCCCGGCCCTCTGGGCGGCGATCACCGGTGAAGAGCGGGACATCGACACCCCGATCAGCGTGGTCGGCGCCAGCCGGCTCGGCGGCGAGGCGGTGGAGAACAACGCCTGGCTGCTCTTCTTCATGCTCTTCGTCTCGCTGAACTTCTTCATCGGCGTGTTCAACCTGCTGCCGCTGCTGCCCCTGGACGGCGGGCACATCGCCATCGCCTGGTTCGAGCGCGCCCGCTCCTGGCTGTACGCCCGCATCGGCCGCGCCGACCCCGGGCGCGTGGACTACCTCAAGCTCATGCCCCTCACGTACGCGGTGATCCTCGTCGGTGGCGTGTTCACGCTGCTGACCATCACCGCGGACGTCGTCAACCCCATCACGCTCTTCTCAAGGTGAGTGCCTGAAGTGACAGCTGTCAGTCTCGGTATCCCCGCCGTGCCGCCCCCGCCGCTCGCCCCGCGCCGGATCAGCCGCCAGATCATGGTCGGCTCGGTGCCGGTCGGTGGGGGCGCGCCGGTGTCGGTGCAGTCGATGACCACCACCCTCACCTCCGACGTCAACGCCACCCTCCAGCAGATCGCCGAGCTGACCGCGTCCGGCTGTCAGATCGTCCGGGTCGCCGTGCCCAGCCAGGACGACGTGGAGGCGCTGCCGGCCATCGCCAGGAAGTCGCAGCTCCCGGTCATCGCCGACATCCACTTCCAGCCGAAGTACGTCTTCGCCGCGATCGACGCCGGCTGCGCGGCCGTGCGGGTCAACCCCGGCAACATCCGCCAGTTCGACGACAAGGTCAAGGAGATCGCCAGGGCGGCCGGCGACGCGGGCGTGCCGATCCGGATCGGCGTCAACGCCGGCTCACTCGACAAGCGGCTGCTCGCCAAGTACGGCAAGGCCACCGCCGAGGCGCTGGTCGAGTCGGCGCTGTGGGAGTGCTCGCTGTTCGAGGAGCACGGCTTCCGCGACATCAAGATCTCGGTCAAGCACAACGACCCGGTGGTGATGATCCGGGCCTACCGCCAGCTCGCCGAGAAGTGCGACTACCCGCTGCACCTGGGCGTCACGGAGGCCGGCCCGGCCTTCCAGGGCACCATCAAGTCGGCGGTCGCCTTCGGCGCGCTGCTGGCCGAGGGGATCGGCGACACGATCCGGGTCTCCCTGTCGGCCCCGCCGGTCGAGGAGATCAAGGTCGGCAACCAGATCCTGGAGTCGCTCGGCCTGCGCGAGCGGGGCCTGGAGATCGTCTCCTGCCCGTCCTGCGGACGGGCCCAGGTCGACGTCTACAAGCTCGCCGAGGAGGTCACCGCCGGCCTGGAGGGGCTGCCGGTGCCGCTGCGGGTCGCCGTCATGGGCTGTGTCGTGAACGGCCCCGGCGAGGCCCGCGAGGCCGACCTCGGGGTGGCCTCCGGCAACGGCAAGGGCCAGATCTTCGTCAAGGGCAAGGTCGTCAAGACAGTGCCCGAGGCGCAGATCGTGGAGACGCTGATCGAGGAGGCGTTGCGCATCGCCGACGAGATGGGCGCCGAGCTGCCCGAGGAACTGCGCGGCCTGGTGCCGGGCGGCGCCACCGTCACCGTGCACTGATCCGTCGCGCCGTCGTCGACCGGCCCCGAGCGCCACCCGGCCTCGGGGCCGGTCGCGTCCTGACTCGCCACTCGACCCGCGCGACGGGGGGCGGATCTGGCAGGCTGGTAGCCGTGCTGACGGTGCCGGTACGGCAACTCGGGGAGTCGGAGCGCCGCGCGGTCGAGCGGCTGCTCGACCTCGACCCGTTCGCGGGGGCGCAGGTCGCCGAGCGGATCACCGCGCGGGGCCTGGCCTGGTGGCGGTCCGAGGGCCGGGTGCTGGGCTACGGCGGCCGCCGCAACCTGGAGTCGATCTGCTGGCTGGGCGGCAACCTCACCCCCGTGCTGGCCACCGGGCCGGCCGTCGCCGCCTACGCCGACCTCCTCGCCGGCGAGGAACGCCTCTGCTCGTCGATCGTGGGCCGCGCCGACGCGGTGCTCGGCCTCTGGGACCGGCTCTGCGACGTCTGGGGACCGGCCCGCGACGTACGCCCCAACCAGCCGCTGCTGGCCACCGACGCGCTGCCGGCGCTGCGGGCGGACCCGGACGTGCGGTTGGTGCGCGCCCACGAGATCGACCGGCTCTTCCCGGCGGCGGTGGCGATGTACGCGGAGGAGGTGGGCGTCTCGCCGCTCGCCGACGACGGCGGGCGCGGCTACCGACGCCGCGTCACCGACCTGGTCCGGGCCGGCCGCGCGTACGCCCGGTTCGTCGACGGTCGGGTGGTGTTCAAGGCCGAACTGGCGGTGGTGACCCGCCGGACCGCCCAGGTGCAGGGCGTCTGGGTGGCCCCCGACTGGCGGGGCCGTGGCCTGGCGTCGGCGGCGATGGCGGCGGTGGTGCGCGACGCCCTGCTGCGGGTCGCCCCGACGGTCAGCCTCTACGTCAACGACTTCAACCTGCCGGCCCGCCGGGTCTACGAGCGCTGCGGCTTCCGTCCCGTCGGCACCCTCGCCACCGTGCTGTTCTGATCCCTGCGGCTGTCCGACGCGTCCGATAAATACGTTGAGTCGGCCCGCCGGACCGCGCAGGCTGGATGCTCCGCCCAGGTCTTCGCGAAGGGACTCCTCATGCGTCTGCTCCGGGACCTGTGGGCGACCTCGCCCCGCCGAATGGCGGTCGTGACCTGCCTGGTCGTGCTCGGCGGGGTCGGTCAGGCCGCCGCCGCCGCGCTGGCCGGCCCGGTGCTGGTGCACCGCGCCGTCGGGTTCTTCGCACTGCTCGTCGTGGCGCTGGTCGCCGCCGTCATCACCGAACTCGTGGTGAGCCTGCTGATGGCGGGGCTGACCGCCGACTGGTCCGCCGACGTGCGCCGTCGGCTGTGTCGGGTCGCGCTCGGCCAGGACCTGCCGAGCCTGGAGACCACGCCGGTCGGCGAGCTGCTCGACCGCATCGACGGCGACGTCTACCAGGTCGCCGCCGCGGTGCGGGGGCAGGGCGTACGGATCGCGCAGGGGTTGGCCGCCGGCGTGCTGTCGACGGTCGTCGCCCTCGCGGTGTGGTGGCCGGCGGGCGTCGGGATGCTGCTGCTCACCGTGCTGCTGGTGATCGGCCTGCGCGGGCCGGCCGCCCGGATCGGGCCGGCCCGGATGGCCGAGGAGGAGGCCTGGTCCGACCTCGCGGCGGTGATGGAGGAATCCATCCACGGCCAGGACGACGTCCGCACCAGCCTGGCCCGCCCGTACGTGCTGCGCCTCTACGCCCGCCGGGCCGCCGAGGTGCTGACCCGGGGTCGCCGGGTGTGGCGGATGTCCGCCGAGGTCATCACGGTGGCCGCGAGCACCATCCGGGTGGGGATCGCGGCCGTGGTGCTCGGCGGCGCGTGGGCGCTGACCACCGGCCGGGTCGACGGTGCCCGGCTCACCGCGGTCTGGCTGCTCGCCATCGGCTTCGGGATGACCGTCGAGCACATCAGCCGGATGGTCCCCGAACTCCAGTACGCCCTCGGCGCGTGGGGCCGGGTGCAGTTGCTGGCGGACTCCCCGCAGGAGCCCGTGGGCGGGGCCGCGCCGACCGACGGGGACCTGGCCCTGCGGGGCCTCACCTTCCGCTACGCGGGCGCCGACGACGGGCGCGGACCCGCGCTGCGCGACGTCGACCTCACCTTCGTGCGGGGCCGCTCGTACGCCCTCGTCGGCCGCACCGGCTCCGGCAAGTCGACGCTGGCCAAGGTGCTGACCCGGGCCGTCGACGTGCCGCCCGGGACGGTCTTCCTGGCCGGCGACGACCTGTGCGACCTCGACGTCGAGGCGCTGCGCCGGTGGATCGCCGTGGTGCCCCAGCGCACCGAGATCCTCGCCGGCACCCTCGCCGAGAACGTCGCGCTGTTCGACCCGGACCTGCTCGACGCCGCCGTTCGGGCGCTGAGCGAGCTGGGGCTGGACGGTTGGATCACCGAGCTGCCCCACGGCCTGGACACCCGCCTCGGCGAGGGCGGGCACGTGCTCTCGGCCGGCCAGGAGCAGCTCGTCGCCTTCGCCCGGATCCTGGTCCGGCAACCGCACGTGGTGATCCTCGACGAGGCCACCGCCCGCCTCGACCCGGTCACCGAGGCGCGGGTGCAGCGGGCCACGGAGCGGCTGCTGCGCGACCGGATCGGCATCGTCATCGCGCACCGCCTCTCCTCCGTGCACCGCTGCGACGAGGTGGTGGTGATGGCCGACGGCGCGGTGCTGGAGGCCGGGCCGCTGCGCTCCTCGCACCGCTTCGCCGAGCTGCTCGCCACCAGCCACGCCGCCGCGTACGCCCTCGCGGCGCCGGCGGGCGGTGCGGCGTCGGCCGGCCGCTCCGGCGGGGTGGAGCTGCTGACCGGGCCGTCCGACCGGTGGCCCACCGGGCCGGGGGAGGCCGACCCGCCGGTCCCGTCGCCGCCCGGCCCGCCGGACGAACCGGGCCGGCGGCGGACGGCCGGCGACCAGACCGGCGGCGACCAGACCGGCGGCGACCGGGCGGGCGGCGACCAGACCGGCGGCGACCGGGCCGGCGGCGACCGGGCCGGCGGCGGGCGGACGGTCGACGGCCGGGCCGGCGCTGCTCGGCCCGCAGAGACCCGGGAACCGGAACCGACGACCGGGGACGGGCCGCGCGGACTGCGCGGCCTGCGGGAGATCCTGCGGCTGTGCGTCAACGACGCGCGCTACGGGCTGACCTCGCTGCTGTGTTCCTGGTGCTCGTGCTGATCTGGCTGGAGGGACCGGTGCTGCCCTGGCTCTGGGCCGACCTGGTCGACGGCGCCGGCAGCCCGTGGAAACCGGCGCTGGGGATCATCGCCGGCCTGCTGGTGACCCTGCCGCTGCCGTACTTCACCAACCTGCGGTTCCCACAGTGGTGGGTCCGGCAGATGCTGCGGATCAGCCTGCGCCTGGTGCACGGCCAGACCGGGCCGCGTCGCGTCAGCCGGCACACGCCGGCCGAGGTGGTGGCCCAGGGCGGCGACACCGAGCGGGTGGTGCAGCTCGCCGACAACCTGATGGACCAGGCGATCTCGGTGCTGCTGCTGGTCGCGATGACAGTCGTCACCGGCAGCCTGGTACCGGGGTTCTTCTTCGCGGGCACGATGGTGGTCTCCGGGCTGGCGGCGACGCTGTTCGGCCCCAAACTGGAACGGTCCGCGCGGGCCACCGTCGCGGCCCGGGCCGCGTTCGCCACCGCGCTGGTCTCCGCGCTGTCGGCCGCCCGTACGGTCAAACTCGCCGGGGCCACCCGCCCGGTGCTACGCCACCTGGCCGACCTCGACGTGGTCCGCAGCGACCGGCAACGCCGGGAGATCGCCGTGCAGGTCTGGTCCCGCTCGACGCCGTCGCTGGTCAGTGGCCTGTTGCCGATCGGCGCGTGGGCGCTGTTCCTGACCGGGCAGCTCTCGGCGGGCGCCACCCTGGTCGCGGTCGCGACCCTGTCCGCCGCCCGCTGGTTCTCCTGGACGACGGCGTCGCTGATCTCGCAGATCCCGTCGGCGCGGGTGTGGACGGCGCGGACGGTGGCGATGACCGGGGTGGCGGCGTATTCGGCGGGGGTGCCGGAGGTGGACCTCGGCGCGGGAGTCGCCCCGGCGCCCGTCGTACCGCCCCGGCACCCGCTGCGCCGGCTGGAGCTGACCGGCTTCGGCGTCCGGCACACCGACGGCACCGTGGCCGTGCGTGACGTCGACCTGACGGTGACCCGGGGGCAGCTCGTGCTGGTCGTCGGCCCGGTCGGCGCGGGCAAGTCGTCGCTGCTGCGGGCGCTGGCCGGCATCGCGCCGCACACCGGCCGGCTCACCTGGAACGGCGACCCCGTCACCGAGCCGGAGCTGTTCCTGCGCCCGCACCAGGTGGGCTACGTCGGCCAGCTACCCCGGGTGCTCTCCGGCACGGTGGCGGAGAACATCACCCTCGGCCACCAGGTGGACGCCGCCTCGGCGGTGTCCACGGCCCAGCTCGACCACGACCTGGCGGCGGCCGGGGGCGGCCTCGGGCTCCTGATCGGACACAAGGGCACCCGGCTCTCGGGCGGGCAGTTGCAGCGCCTCGCGCTGGCCCGGGCGCTCGCCCCGCGTACCGAGCTGCTGGTGGCCGACGACGTCTCCTCGGCGCTCGACGTGACCACCGAGCTGGCGTTGTGGCAGGCCCTGCGCGAGCACGGGGTGACCGTGGTGGGCTCCACCTCGAAGCGGGCGGCCCTGGTCCGGGCCGACCACGTCGTGGTCCTGCTGTCGGGCACGGTCGCCGCCCAGGGGCCCTGGGTCGACCTGGAACCCGACTGGTCCCACCTGGCCGGCTGACCCACACCCTCGCCCCCCGGGGCGACGGGTCGGCGGCCACCGACCACGGCGGGTGGGTCAGGTGGCGCGGGCGTACTGGGCCGGCCAGGTGGGGACGGCGCCGAGCTTGGCGGCGGCCCGGTGCGGCCAGTACGGGTCCCGCAGCAGCTCGCGCCCGAGCAGGACCAGGTCGGCGTCGCCGGCCGCGACGATCGCCTCGGCCTGCTCCGGTTCGACGATCAGCCCGACCGCGCCGCTGGGCACCCCCGCCTCCCGGCGCACCCGGGCGGCCAGCGGCACCTGGTAGCCCGGGCCGACGGGGATCTTCGCGGTGGCGGACGCCCCGCCCGAGGAGCAGTCGACCAGGTCCACCCCGGCGGCGGCCAGCTCGCCGGCGAGCACCACGCTGTCCTCGACCGTCCAGCCCGCCGGCTCCCAGTCGGTGGCGGAGATCCGGGCCAGCACGGGCACGTCCTCGCCGACGGTCGCCCGGACCGCCCGCGCCACCGCCAGGGTGAGCCGCATCCGGCCGGCCCGGTCGCCGCCCCAGCCGTCGTCGCGGTGGTTCGTCAGCGGGGAGAGGAACTCGTGCAGCAGGTAGCCGTGCGCGGCGTGGATCTCCACCGCCGCGAATCCCGCGTCGACCGCCCGGCCGGCCGCAACCGCGAACGCCTCGACGACGCCGGCGATGCCCGCCTCGTCCAGCGCGGCCGGCACCCGGTAGTCGGGCACGAACGGGGCGGACCCCGGGCCGACCGGTGTCCAGCCGCCCTCCGCGTCGGGCACCCCGCCCCGTCGGGGCGCCCACGGCCGGTACGTCGACGCCTTGAACCCGGCGTGCGCGAGCTGCACGGCCGGCACCGCGCCGTGCGCGGCGACGAACGCGGTCACCGGCCGCCAGGCGTCCACGTGCGCGGCGGACCACAGCCCGGTGTCCTGCGGGCTGATCCGCCCCTCGGGCAGCACGGCGGTGGCCTCGGTCAGCACCAGGCCGGTGCCGCCGACCGCGCGGGCGCCCAGGTGCACCAGGTGCCAGTCGGTGGGCAGGCCGTCCGGGCCGGCGGTGTACTGGCACATCGGCGCCAGCGCGATCCGGTTGGGCAGGGTCACCCTGCGCAGGGTCAGCGGGGTGAACAGGGCACTCATGCGGTCATCCTATTCAGCGACGGGGAATCTTCCGGTTCGGCGGATCGCGGCGGGACCCGCAACCGGGTCCCGCCGCGCACGGGTCAGGCCGGTACGGGGCTGAGGTCCTCGGACCGGCGCGGTGGGCCGGCGTCGGCGTCGGCGTCCGCCGGGTCGAGCAGCGAGCGCCGGCCGGCCGAGTCGTACGCGGCCCGGTCCAGGGTGCCCTCGCGGGCGGCGACGATCGTCGGCACCAGCGCCTGACCGGCGACGTTCGTGGCGGTGCGGATCATGTCGATGATCGGGTCGATCGCCAGCAGCAGGCCGGCGCCGGCCAGCGGCAGGCCCAGCGTGCTCAGCGTCAGGGTGAGCATCACGATCGCGCCGGTCAGGCCGGCGGTGGCGGCCGAACCGACCACCGAGACGAAGGCGATCAGCAGGTAGTCGGTGACCCCCAGGTCCACCCCGAAGACCTGGGCCACGAAGATCGCCGCCAGCGCCGGGTAGACCGCGGCGCAGCCGTCCATCTTCGTGGTGGCGCCGAACGGCACCGCGAACGAGGCGTACTCGCGGGGGACGCCGAGGCGCTCGACCGAGCGCTGGGTCACCGGCATCGTGCCCACCGAGGAACGGGAGACGAAGGCCAGCTCGATCGCCGGCCAGGCGCCCGCGAAGAAGCGCAGCGGGTTGAGCCGGCCGGCGGTCACCAGCAGCAGCGGGTAGACCCCGAACAGCACGATCGCGCAGCCGACGTAGACGGCGGTGGTGAACGTCGCGAGCGGGGCCAGCAGGTCCCAGCCGTACGAGGCGACGGCGTGACCGATCAGGCCGAGGGTGCCGATGGGGGCGAGCCGGATGACCCACCACAGCGCCTTCTGCACGATCGCCAGCAGCGCGCGGTTGATCGCCACGAACGGCTCGGCGGCCTCCCCGACCAGCAGCGCCGCCGCGCCGACGACGAGGGCCAGGAAGACGATCTGGAGCACGTTGCCGTCGACGAACGCGCCGACCGGGTTGGTCGGCACGATGCCGGCGAGGAAGTCGGTCCACGAGCCGGTCTTCGTGGGTGCCGTGGCGCCGGCGGTGTCGAGGTCGACGCCGCGGCCCGGGTTGGTCAGCAGGCCGAGCCCGATGCCGACACCCACCGCGATCAGCGCGGTGGCGCCGAACCAGAGCAGGGTCTTCACGGCCAGCCGGGCGGCGTTGGTCACACCCCGCAGGCTGACCACGCTGACCACGATGGCGGTGAAGACCAGCGGCGGCACGGCCAGCTTGAGCAGTTGGACGAAGAGGCCGCCGACGGTGTCGAGGGTGCTGGTGAGCCAGCTCAGGTCGTTGGCGCGGGCGAGGAAGCCGAGCGCCACGCCGAGGACGAGACCGAGCAGGATCTGCACGGAGAAGGGGATCTTGCGCAGGGCGGAAGCCATCAGGGGGTCCCAGGGTCTGGAGGTCGGAACGGGGCAGCGTCAGGAGAGCGGCTGCGCCGGACAGACGCCGCTGGCCTGCAGTCGGAGGTCGACATACAGGCGTACGGTCAGGTGCCAGACGTTGGTCATCGCCCGCCGAGGTTAGCCGCGAGCGTCGATGCGGCGGAAGGACCCGCCGCCGTGACGCTCCTTACCCGGGGCGCCGGAATAAACCCTCCCGGCACGAGGGGGCCGAAAGGTGCCCCCGCCTACCGGCGCAGGGCGGTGGCGGTGGCCGCGCCCCAGAGGAGCGCGACCAGCAGCAGCAACCGCTCCAGGACCGCGAGCAGGCTGCCCCGCCCGACGGTGACCAGGGCCACGGCGGTCGCGCCCGCCAGCGGCAGGGCCACCGCGAGGGCCACCCAGGCCAGCCGGCGCAGCGCCGGCCGGGCCGCCCGGGCGAGCGCGGTGGCCAGCATCGCGAACACCACCGCGGCCACCGCGAGGATGCTCGCCCCGCCGTGCACCAGGTCCGCCGTGGTGGCCCGCTCGAACGGCGGCAGCGGGCAGCCCGCGCTGCACGTCACCACCCCCGAGACCAGCGCGAAGACGCTCCCGGCCGCGAGCAGCGCGGTCGCGGCCCGCAGCGCCGGGGGCAGCGCCCCGGCGAGCAGCAGCACCCCGGCCGCCAGGGCGAGGACCCCGCCGCGGTACGCCGGGGCGTACGGGCTGTCGGTGACGCCCGCCTCACTGACGTACCCGGTCGGACCCGGACCGGGACCGGCCACCACGGCGACGGTCACCGCGACCGCGCCCGCGACGAGGCAGGCGAGGCAGGCCCACGCGGCGGCCCGGCGCGCGGCGGCGGCCCGACCGGCACTGCCCGGGTCGGGCCGGTGCGGCTCAGGCACGCCCGTGCGGCGTGGTCCAGCCGGAGGTGTCGGGGCCCAGCGGGACGATCCCCGTCGGGTTGATCGCCGCGTGCGTGCCGTAGTAGTGCCGCTTGATGTGGTCGAAGTCGACCGTCTCGCCGAAGCCCGGGGTCTGGAACAGGTCCCGCGCGTACGCCCAGAGCACTGGCAACTCGGTGAGCTTGTGCCGGTTGCACTTGAAGTGCCCGTGATAGGCCACGTCGAAGCGGACCAGGGTGGTGAAGAGCCGCACGTCGGCCTCGGTGATCGCGTCGCCCATCAGGTAGCGCCGGCCCGCCAGCCGCTGCGACAGCGCGTCGAGGCGGGCGAACAGCGCCGTGAACGCCTCGTCGTACGCGGCCTGGGAGGTGGCGAAGCCGCACCGGTAGACCCCGTTGTTGACGTCCCGGTGGATCTCCGCCATCAGGGCGTCCAGCTCCGGCCGCAGCGCCTCGGGGTAGAGGTCGGGCGCCCCGGGCCCGTGCAGGCTGCGCCACTGGGTGGACAGATCCAGGGTGAGCTGCGGATAGTCGTTCGTGACCACCCGGCCGGTGCGCGTGTCGACGAGCGCCGGCACGGTGACCCGCCCGGTGTAGTCGGGATCGGTGGCGAGGTAGGCCTCGGAGAGGAAACCGACGCCGAGCACCGGGTCGAAGCCGTCCGGGTCGAGGCTGAACCGCCAGCCCCGCTCGTCGCGGACCGGGTCGACCGTGCCGAGGGAGATCACGTCCTGCAGGCCGAGCAGGTCGCGCACGATCCGGGCCCGGTGTGCCCACGGGCAGGCCCGGCACCAGATCAGCCGGTAGCGGCCCGGCTCCAGCGGCCACCGGTCCTGCGCGTCCGGCCCGCCGCCGGGCGGCGAGTCGGAGTCCGGCGTGACCCGGCCGGTGAACCGGTTGGGCTGGCGGACGAACTCGCCGCCACCACTGGTCTCTGCGCTGAACTGGGCCCGGGCCATGCCACCAACCTATCCGCCGCGCTCCGCGGATACTCTGGCGGCGGGCGTCGCCGGGTCCGGGGGCGTCCGCCTCCCGCCCCTTCCCACCCCGAAGGACCGCACCGATGACCGTGGCATACCTGGTGGCCGGTGTCCGCACCCCGATCGGCCGGTACGCCGGCGCCCTCGCCGGCGTCCGCCCCGACGACCTGGCCGCGCACGTGATCCGGGAACTGGCCGCCCGACACCCGTCCGTGGACTGGGCCCGGGTGGACGATGTCGTCCTGGGCTGCGCCAACCAGGCCGGCGAGGACAACCGCAACGTGGCCCGGATGGCGGCACTGCTCGGCGGGCTGCCCGAGCAGGTGCCCGGCAGCACGGTCAACGGCTCTGCGGCTCCGGCCTGGACGCCCTCGCCATCGCCGCCCGCTCCATCGTGGCCGGCGAGGCCGACCTCGTGGTGGCCGGCGGGGTGGAGAGCATGAGCCGCGCACCGTTCGTGCTGCCGAAGGCGACCACCCCGTTCGCCCGCACCGCCGAGGTCCACGACACCACCATCGGCTGGCGACTGGTCAACCCGGCGATGAAGAAGCAGTGGGGCATCGACTCCATGCCGGAGACGGCGGAGAACGTCGCCGCCGAGTACGGCGTCGGCCGCGCGAGCAGGACGAGTTCGCGTACCGATCGCAGCGGCGGGCCGCGCGGGCGCAGGCCGACGGCCGGTTCGCCGAGGAGATCGTGGGCGTGACCGTGCCGGCGGGCCGGCGGGAGACGAAGCTCGTCGAGGTCGACGAACCCCCGGGAGACCTCGCTGGAGAAGCTCGCCGCGCTGCCCACCCCGTTCCGTGCGGGCGGCACGGTGACCGCCGGCAACTCCTCGGGCGTCAACGACGGCGCGGTGGCGCTGCTGGTCGCCTCCGAGGCGGCCGTGGCCCGCTACGGCCTCACCCCGCTGGCCCGGGTCGCCGGGGCCGCCTCGGCCGGCGTGCCACCGCGGGTGATGGGGGTCGGGCCGGTGCCGGCCACCCGCAAGCTGCTCGACCGCCTCGGCCTCGGCCTCGCCGCGCTCGACGTGATCGAGCTGAACGAGGCGTTCGCCGCGCAGTCCGTCGCGGTGCTGCGCGAGCTGGGCCTGCCGGCCGACGCCGAGCACGTCAACCCGAACGGCGGGGCGATCGCGCTCGGGCACCCGCTCGGCGCCAGCGGCGCCCGGCTGGCGTTGACGGCCGCGCTGGAGCTGCGCCGCCGGGGCGGGCGACGGGCACTGGCCACGATGTGCGTCGGCGTCGGGCAGGGCATCTCGCTGCTGCTCGAAGCCGCCTGACCGAAGCGGACGCACCCCGGCGCCCCGACCGGGCGCCGAGGATAGGCGCCCGGTCCCGTCGCCAGGCGGCGGTCACGCACAGTGCCTGGGTCGGCACGGGCGCCGGGTTGCCGGCGAAGTGGGGTCGCGGGACCTCCCGGAGCCGGGACCACGCGGCCTAGAGTGGTGAGCACCACACGATCCGCGGGTCGGCCGGTGTGCCTCCGCGTGCCCGCACGCGCCCCGACACCGGTTCCCTCCCGCACCGCGGCGACGACTTGGGGTGCAGCAGTGCAGATGCCGGACGGACTTCCCGCCGAGATCGACCTCTCCCGGCGAGCGCGGCCCGCGTGTTACGACTACTTCCTCGGCGGGGCGCACAACTTCGAGATCGACCGGCAGCTCGCCGAGCAGATCGCCGCCATGACCCCCCACCTGCCGGCGACCATGCGGGCCGGCCGGGAGTTCCTGCGTCGCGCCGTGCGGGGCGCTGCTCGACGCCGGCATCGACCAGTTCCTCGACATCGGGCTCCGGCATCCCCACCGTCGGCAACGTGCACGAGGTCGCCCAGGCGGCCAACCCGAAGGCCCGGGTGGTCTACGTCGACATCGACCGGTGGCGGTGGCGCACAGCCGGGTAGTTGCTCGCCCGCGACGAACTGACCGGGGTGATCCACGCCGACCTGCGCGAGCCGGAGCGGATCCTCGCCGAGGCCGCCGGCCTCGGCCCGGTGACGTCCTCGCCACGCTCCGGGCCGCCGCGGCCCCGGGCAGCCACCTGGTCATCTCCCACTCCACGTTCGAGGACCAGCCGCAGGAGATGCTCGACGCGCAGCGCCTGTCGAAGCGCACCGACACCGAGATCACGCTGCGCTCCCGGCTGAGGTGACCAGCTTCTTCGGCGACTGGACGATCCTGGAGCCGGGGGTGGTGCACATGCCGTTGTGGCGTCCCGACTCGCCCTCGGACGTGGACGAGCACCCGGAGCGGTTCGGCGCCTTCGGCGGCGTCGCCCGGCACGACGAGCCCACCGCCTGATCCGATGGCCGCCGTCCCGGAACGCGGCGGCGACGACCTCAACCGGTCGGGCGCCCAGCGGTACGCGGCCGAGTGGGCCCGGGCGGTGCGCCGGCTCGGTTTCGTGCCGCTGAGCGCGGCCGAGACCGAGCGGCTGCTGCACCTGCACACCGTCCGGCTGGCCCGGGCCCTGCTCGCCGAGCCGTTCTCTACTCCAGCCGCACTTGCCTGATCTGAAGTTTCAGCAGCTCATAGGCATGATCGGCGTCTGAGTCATGCCGGCCGTGCAGCTGCGGATGTCGATGCTATTCGGCGTATGGGTGGCGTGGTCGCACCGTCTGTCTGTTGTGGTCCGTCGGAGGGCGGGCAGGCTCCCGTGCTTGTGTTGATCGATGAGATCGTGGGCTGGCGGGCAGGGTTGGACGATCTGCTGGCGCGGTTCGCGCACCGGTTCGGGCTTTTTTTTTTTTATTAATTATATTTTTTTTTTTTTTTTTTCCTTTTTTTTTTATTTTATATTATAATTATTTTTTTTTTTATATTTGGGCGGAGCCGCGCCGGCAGGCGCTGACCTATCTGGTCGGGTTGCTGTCGCCGCTGGCCAGTAAGAACGGCTGGACCTTGGCAGAGGCCGCCGGCGACACCACGCCGGACCGGATGCAACGGCTGCTCAACAGGTCCGCGTGGGACCCGGACGCTGTTCGTGACGACCTGTTCGTCTACGTGACCGAGCACCTCGGCCACGACGACGGGGTGCTGATCGTCGACGAGACCGGGTTCCTGAAGAAGGGGATCAAGTCGGCCGGGGGTGCAGCGCCAGTACTCGGGCACGGCCGGGCGGACGGAGAATTGCCAGCTCGGGGTGTTCCTCGCCTACGCCAGCCCGGCCGGGCGCACGCTGATCGACCGTGAGTTGTATCTACCCCGCGGCTGGTGCGACGACCCCGCCCGCCGCGCTGAGGCCGGCATCGCCGCGAACGTCGAGTTCGCCACGAAGCCTGCGCTGGGGCTGCGGATGGTCGAACGCGCCATCGTCGCCGGCCTGCCAGCGAGATGGGTAACCGCGGACGAGGCCTACGGGCAGGACTCGAAGTTCCGGACGTGGTTGCAGCAAGCAGCAGCGAATCGGCTACGTCCTGGCCGTTCCCCGCAACCAGCGGGTCCCGACCATGGTGGGAAACTCCCGCCCGGACGTTCTCGCCGCCGCCGCGCCAAGGCTGGCGTGGAAGCGCCGCAGCTGCGGCGACGGCGCCAAAGGGCCACGGCTCTACGACTGGGCCGTGGCCTCCCTGCCCGGCGTTGACGACGACTACGGCCACTGGCTGCTGATCCGCCGCAGCATCACCGACCCCACGGACCTGGCCTACTACCTGTGCTTCGGCCCCGCCGAGACGCTCGACGAGGACCTGATCCGCATCGCCGGGACCCGGTGGGCGGTCGAGGAGTGCTTCCAGACCGCCAAAACCGAAGTCGGCCTGGACCACTACCAGGTGCGGCGGTACGACGCCTGGTACCGGCACATAACTCTCGTTCTGTGCGCCCACGCCTACCTCGCCGTCACCGCCGCCCAGGCCAAAAAGGGGGCGCCGCATCCGACCACGACGGCCTCATTCCCCTCACCCTCGGCGAGGTCCGCCGTCTGCTGGCACACCTGATCACCACCATCCGACCCTTCGACCACATCCATCGATGGTCACGATGGCGACGCCGACACCAATACCGCGCCAGAACAGCTCACTACCAGCGAAGACTCCGACTCCACCAGGTACGGCTGGAGTACTAGGCTGAGCTGAGCAGAATGTCCGCTGAGGGGGTGAGCCCGGATGGCCCAGGCAGCTTTCGCGCCCGAGCCGGCGCCGCAGCGACCCGAGCCCGCGCCGCAGCCCACCGGGCCGTCGTTCGACGTGCTCGGATGGCGCGACGAGCCGTGGAACGCCCAGCTCGCCCTCGACCTGTTGCCGGAAACCAACGGCCCCAAGGTTGAGGTCCTGAGCGGAAGCGTGATCGTGACCCCACACGCCGGATACGACCACCAGGACGCGGAGTTGGATCTCGCGTACCTGCTCAAGCAGGCGGCCCGCCGCGCCAAACTGTGGCTCTACCTCGAGGCCAACGTCGTCTCGGGCGACGACCTCTTCATTCCGGACATCGTCATCCTCGACGTTCCGGGTGGGGGACGGACGACGATGGACATCAGGCACGCCGTGCTGCTCGGTGAGATCGTCTCGCCGGGCAACCGGCGCAAGGACATCATCGACCGGCCCCGGGAGTACGCCGCCGTCGGCGTGCCGTTCTTCCTCCGCGTCGACCTGCGTAACCGGGTACCCACCATCGCGTTGTTCGAGCTTGCCGAGGGGGAGTACCGGCCCGTTGCCGCCGCTGCCGCCGGCACCCGGTTCGTGATGCGGCAGCCGTTCGAGTTTTCCATCGACCCGGCCGACCTGCTCGGCGAAGAGGCACCGGAGGAGGGTGGGGAGGCGCCCGAGGAGGGCGAGGAGGAGCAGGCCGACGCCGAGGGCTGAGGCTCCCGGCGGGCGTTCAGGACGTCGGGGCAGAATGACCCCGTGACTTCGCCCCGGGAACTGGTCCTGCTCGGCTCCACCGGTTCGGTCGGCACCCAGGCCATCGACATCGTGCGGCGCAACCCCGAACGCTTCCGGGTGGTCGCGCTCGGCGCGGGGGGCGGCAACGTCGAGTTGCTCGCCGCCCAGGCCCTCGAACTGCGCGTCGACGCGGTCGGCGTGGCCAAGGCGTCCGCCGCGCAGGATCTCCAGCTCGCCTTCTACGCCGAGGCGAGCCGGCGCGGCTGGGCCACCGGCGACTTCAAGCTTCCGAAGATCTTCGCGGGTCCGGACGCCATGACCGAGCTGGCGCAGTGGCCCTGCGACGTGGTGCTCAACGCCGTCGTCGGCTCGCTCGGGCTCGCGCCGACCCTGGCCGCGCTGCGCGCCGGGCGTACGCTCGCGCTGGCCAACAAGGAGTCCCTCGTGGCCGGCGGCTCGCTCGTCAGGGCCGCCGTGACGCGGCCGGAGCAGATCGTGCCTGTCGACTCGGAGCACTCGGCGTTGGCGCAGTGCCTGCGCGGCGGCACCCGCGGCGAGGTGCGGCGGCTGGTCGTCACCGCCAGCGGCGGCCCGTTCCGGGGCAGGCGGCGCGACGAACTGACGCAGGTTACACCCGAGCAGGCGCTCGCCCACCCCACCTGGAACATGGGGCCGGTCGTCACGATCAACTCCGCCACGATGGTCAACAAGGCGCTGGAGGTGATCGAGGCGCACGAGCTGTTCGAGGTGCCGTACGCCGACATCGCCGTGATGGTGCACCCGCAGTCGGTGATCCACTCGATGGTCGAGTTCACCGACGGCTCGACGCTCGCCCAGGCCAGCCCGCCCGACATGCGGCTGCCGATCGCGCTGGGCCTCGGCTGGCCCGACCGGGTGCCCGGCGCCGCTGCCGCCGTCGACTGGACGGCGGCCCACACCTGGGAGTTCGCGCCGCTGGACGACGAGGCGTTCCCGGCCGTGGCGCTGGCCAAGGCCGCCGGGGAGGCCGGGCGCTGCCGGCCGGCGATCTACAACGCGGCGAACGAGGAGTGCGTGGCCGCGTTCGTGGCCGGCCGGTTGCCGTTCCTCGGCATCGTCGACACCCTCCAGCGGGTGTTGGAGGACGCCCCCGACTTCGACGAACCGGGTACGGTCGAGGACGTACTCGCGGCGGAGTCGTGGGCGCGCGCGCATGCGCAGGAGATCATCGAGGCGTCGGTGGAAGGAAGTTGATGGCGTACCTGCTCGGGGTGGTGCTCTTCGCCCTCGCGATCCTCATCTCGGTGAGCCTGCACGAGGCGGGCCACATGCTCACCGCCAAGGCGTTCGGCATGAAGGTCACCAAATACTTCGTCGGATTCGGTCCCACCCTCTGGTCCGTCAAGCGGGGCGAGACGGAGTACGGCGTCAAGGGCATCCCGCTCGGCGGCTTCTGCAAGATCGTCGGGATGACCGCCCAGGACGACGACGTCGACCCGGCCGACGAGCCGCGCGCGATGTGGCGGTACCCGGTGTGGAAGCGGACGATCGTGATGTCCGCCGGTTCCATCACCCACTTCGCCCTCGCCGTGGTCGCCCTCTGGATCATCGCGGTCAGCGCCGGCCTGCCCAACCCGGAGTTCCCGAGCACCGAGGCCGAGATCCGCAAGGAGCCGGCGGTCATCACGCTGTCGAAGTGCGTGGTGCCGGAGAACACCCTGCGCGAGTGCACCGCCGCCGACCCCGCCAGCCCCGCCGCCCAGGCGCAGCTTCGCGACGGCGACCGGATCACCGCGATCAACGGCACGCCGATCAACGACTACGGCCAGCTCCTCACCACCCTGCGCGGCCTCAAGCCGGGCGAGACGGCGCAGATCGCGTACGAGCGCGACGGCCAGCCGGCCACGACCAGCACCGTGCTCGCGCAGACCCAGCGGCCCCCGCTGGACGACCCGAAGGGTCAGGTCGCCGCGGTCGCCGCGCTCGGCGTCGGCCTCGTGCCCAGCACCCCGACCCGGGTCACGTACGGGCCGGTCGGCGCGTTCGGCGCGACCGCCGACTTCACCGGCGACATGGCGGTCAACACCTACGAGGCGATGAAGCGCATCCCGGAGAAGGTCCCGGCCCTCTGGGCGGCGATCACCGGTGAAGAGCGGGACATCGACACCCCGATCAGCGTGGTCGGCGCCAGCCGGCTCGGCGGCGAGGCGGTGGAGAACAACGCCTGGCTGCTCTTCTTCATGCTCTTCGTCTCGCTGAACTTCTTCATCGGCGTGTTCAACCTGCTGCCGCTGCTGCCCCTGGACGGCGGGCACATCGCCATCGCCTGGTTCGAGCGCGCCCGCTCCTGGCTGTACGCCCGCATCGGCCGCGCCGACCCCGGGCGCGTGGACTACCTCAAGCTCATGCCCCTCACGTACGCGGTGATCCTCGTCGGTGGCGTGTTCACGCTGCTGACCATCACCGCGGACGTCGTCAACCCCATCACGCTCTTCTCAAGGTGAGTGCCTGAAGTGACAGCTGTCAGTCTCGGTATCCCCGCCGTGCCGCCCCCGCCGCTCGCCCCGCGCCGGATCAGCCGCCAGATCATGGTCGGCTCGGTGCCGGTCGGTGGGGGCGCGCCGGTGTCGGTGCAGTCGATGACCACCACCCTCACCTCCGACGTCAACGCCACCCTCCAGCAGATCGCCGAGCTGACCGCGTCCGGCTGTCAGATCGTCCGGGTCGCCGTGCCCAGCCAGGACGACGTGGAGGCGCTGCCGGCCATCGCCAGGAAGTCGCAGCTCCCGGTCATCGCCGACATCCACTTCCAGCCGAAGTACGTCTTCGCCGCGATCGACGCCGGCTGCGCGGCCGTGCGGGTCAACCCCGGCAACATCCGCCAGTTCGACGACAAGGTCAAGGAGATCGCCAGGGCGGCCGGCGACGCGGGCGTGCCGATCCGGATCGGCGTCAACGCCGGCTCACTCGACAAGCGGCTGCTCGCCAAGTACGGCAAGGCCACCGCCGAGGCGCTGGTCGAGTCGGCGCTGTGGGAGTGCTCGCTGTTCGAGGAGCACGGCTTCCGCGACATCAAGATCTCGGTCAAGCACAACGACCCGGTGGTGATGATCCGGGCCTACCGCCAGCTCGCCGAGAAGTGCGACTACCCGCTGCACCTGGGCGTCACGGAGGCCGGCCCGGCCTTCCAGGGCACCATCAAGTCGGCGGTCGCCTTCGGCGCGCTGCTGGCCGAGGGGATCGGCGACACGATCCGGGTCTCCCTGTCGGCCCCGCCGGTCGAGGAGATCAAGGTCGGCAACCAGATCCTGGAGTCGCTCGGCCTGCGCGAGCGGGGCCTGGAGATCGTCTCCTGCCCGTCCTGCGGACGGGCCCAGGTCGACGTCTACAAGCTCGCCGAGGAGGTCACCGCCGGCCTGGAGGGGCTGCCGGTGCCGCTGCGGGTCGCCGTCATGGGCTGTGTCGTGAACGGCCCCGGCGAGGCCCGCGAGGCCGACCTCGGGGTGGCCTCCGGCAACGGCAAGGGCCAGATCTTCGTCAAGGGCAAGGTCGTCAAGACAGTGCCCGAGGCGCAGATCGTGGAGACGCTGATCGAGGAGGCGTTGCGCATCGCCGACGAGATGGGCGCCGAGCTGCCCGAGGAACTGCGCGGCCTGGTGCCGGGCGGCGCCACCGTCACCGTGCACTGATCCGTCGCGCCGTCGTCGACCGGCCCCGAGCGCCACCCGGCCTCGGGGCCGGTCGCGTCCTGACTCGCCACTCGACCCGCGCGACGGGGGGCGGATCTGGCAGGCTGGTAGCCGTGCTGACGGTGCCGGTACGGCAACTCGGGGAGTCGGAGCGCCGCGCGGTCGAGCGGCTGCTCGACCTCGACCCGTTCGCGGGGGCGCAGGTCGCCGAGCGGATCACCGCGCGGGGCCTGGCCTGGTGGCGGTCCGAGGGCCGGGTGCTGGGCTACGGCGGCCGCCGCAACCTGGAGTCGATCTGCTGGCTGGGCGGCAACCTCACCCCCGTGCTGGCCACCGGGCCGGCCGTCGCCGCCTACGCCGACCTCCTCGCCGGCGAGGAACGCCTCTGCTCGTCGATCGTGGGCCGCGCCGACGCGGTGCTCGGCCTCTGGGACCGGCTCTGCGACGTCTGGGGACCGGCCCGCGACGTACGCCCCAACCAGCCGCTGCTGGCCACCGACGCGCTGCCGGCGCTGCGGGCGGACCCGGACGTGCGGTTGGTGCGCGCCCACGAGATCGACCGGCTCTTCCCGGCGGCGGTGGCGATGTACGCGGAGGAGGTGGGCGTCTCGCCGCTCGCCGACGACGGCGGGCGCGGCTACCGACGCCGCGTCACCGACCTGGTCCGGGCCGGCCGCGCGTACGCCCGGTTCGTCGACGGTCGGGTGGTGTTCAAGGCCGAACTGGCGGTGGTGACCCGCCGGACCGCCCAGGTGCAGGGCGTCTGGGTGGCCCCCGACTGGCGGGGCCGTGGCCTGGCGTCGGCGGCGATGGCGGCGGTGGTGCGCGACGCCCTGCTGCGGGTCGCCCCGACGGTCAGCCTCTACGTCAACGACTTCAACCTGCCGGCCCGCCGGGTCTACGAGCGCTGCGGCTTCCGTCCCGTCGGCACCCTCGCCACCGTGCTGTTCTGATCCCTGCGGCTGTCCGACGCGTCCGATAAATACGTTGAGTCGGCCCGCCGGACCGCGCAGGCTGGATGCTCCGCCCAGGTCTTCGCGAAGGGACTCCTCATGCGTCTGCTCCGGGACCTGTGGGCGACCTCGCCCCGCCGAATGGCGGTCGTGACCTGCCTGGTCGTGCTCGGCGGGGTCGGTCAGGCCGCCGCCGCCGCGCTGGCCGGCCCGGTGCTGGTGCACCGCGCCGTCGGGTTCTTCGCACTGCTCGTCGTGGCGCTGGTCGCCGCCGTCATCACCGAACTCGTGGTGAGCCTGCTGATGGCGGGGCTGACCGCCGACTGGTCCGCCGACGTGCGCCGTCGGCTGTGTCGGGTCGCGCTCGGCCAGGACCTGCCGAGCCTGGAGACCACGCCGGTCGGCGAGCTGCTCGACCGCATCGACGGCGACGTCTACCAGGTCGCCGCCGCGGTGCGGGGGCAGGGCGTACGGATCGCGCAGGGGTTGGCCGCCGGCGTGCTGTCGACGGTCGTCGCCCTCGCGGTGTGGTGGCCGGCGGGCGTCGGGATGCTGCTGCTCACCGTGCTGCTGGTGATCGGCCTGCGCGGGCCGGCCGCCCGGATCGGGCCGGCCCGGATGGCCGAGGAGGAGGCCTGGTCCGACCTCGCGGCGGTGATGGAGGAATCCATCCACGGCCAGGACGACGTCCGCACCAGCCTGGCCCGCCCGTACGTGCTGCGCCTCTACGCCCGCCGGGCCGCCGAGGTGCTGACCCGGGGTCGCCGGGTGTGGCGGATGTCCGCCGAGGTCATCACGGTGGCCGCGAGCACCATCCGGGTGGGGATCGCGGCCGTGGTGCTCGGCGGCGCGTGGGCGCTGACCACCGGCCGGGTCGACGGTGCCCGGCTCACCGCGGTCTGGCTGCTCGCCATCGGCTTCGGGATGACCGTCGAGCACATCAGCCGGATGGTCCCCGAACTCCAGTACGCCCTCGGCGCGTGGGGCCGGGTGCAGTTGCTGGCGGACTCCCCGCAGGAGCCCGTGGGCGGGGCCGCGCCGACCGACGGGGACCTGGCCCTGCGGGGCCTCACCTTCCGCTACGCGGGCGCCGACGACGGGCGCGGACCCGCGCTGCGCGACGTCGACCTCACCTTCGTGCGGGGCCGCTCGTACGCCCTCGTCGGCCGCACCGGCTCCGGCAAGTCGACGCTGGCCAAGGTGCTGACCCGGGCCGTCGACGTGCCGCCCGGGACGGTCTTCCTGGCCGGCGACGACCTGTGCGACCTCGACGTCGAGGCGCTGCGCCGGTGGATCGCCGTGGTGCCCCAGCGCACCGAGATCCTCGCCGGCACCCTCGCCGAGAACGTCGCGCTGTTCGACCCGGACCTGCTCGACGCCGCCGTTCGGGCGCTGAGCGAGCTGGGGCTGGACGGTTGGATCACCGAGCTGCCCCACGGCCTGGACACCCGCCTCGGCGAGGGCGGGCACGTGCTCTCGGCCGGCCAGGAGCAGCTCGTCGCCTTCGCCCGGATCCTGGTCCGGCAACCGCACGTGGTGATCCTCGACGAGGCCACCGCCCGCCTCGACCCGGTCACCGAGGCGCGGGTGCAGCGGGCCACGGAGCGGCTGCTGCGCGACCGGATCGGCATCGTCATCGCGCACCGCCTCTCCTCCGTGCACCGCTGCGACGAGGTGGTGGTGATGGCCGACGGCGCGGTGCTGGAGGCCGGGCCGCTGCGCTCCTCGCACCGCTTCGCCGAGCTGCTCGCCACCAGCCACGCCGCCGCGTACGCCCTCGCGGCGCCGGCGGGCGGTGCGGCGTCGGCCGGCCGCTCCGGCGGGGTGGAGCTGCTGACCGGGCCGTCCGACCGGTGGCCCACCGGGCCGGGGGAGGCCGACCCGCCGGTCCCGTCGCCGCCCGGCCCGCCGGACGAACCGGGCCGGCGGCGGACGGCCGGCGACCAGACCGGCGGCGACCAGACCGGCGGCGACCGGGCGGGCGGCGACCAGACCGGCGGCGACCGGGCCGGCGGCGACCGGGCCGGCGGCGGGCGGACGGTCGACGGCCGGGCCGGCGCTGCTCGGCCCGCAGAGACCCGGGAACCGGAACCGACGACCGGGGACGGGCCGCGCGGACTGCGCGGCCTGCGGGAGATCCTGCGGCTGTGCGTCAACGACGCGCGCTACGGGCTGACCTCGCTGCTGCTGTTCCTGGTGCTCGTGCTGATCTGGCTGGAGGGACCGGTGCTGCCCTGGCTCTGGGCCGACCTGGTCGACGGCGCCGGCAGCCCGTGGAAACCGGCGCTGGGGATCATCGCCGGCCTGCTGGTGACCCTGCCGCTGCCGTACTTCACCAACCTGCGGTTCCCACAGTGGTGGGTCCGGCAGATGCTGCGGATCAGCCTGCGCCTGGTGCACGGCCAGACCGGGCCGCGTCGCGTCAGCCGGCACACGCCGGCCGAGGTGGTGGCCCAGGGCGGCGACACCGAGCGGGTGGTGCAGCTCGCCGACAACCTGATGGACCAGGCGATCTCGGTGCTGCTGCTGGTCGCGATGACAGTCGTCACCGGCAGCCTGGTACCGGGGTTCTTCTTCGCGGGCACGATGGTGGTCTCCGGGCTGGCGGCGACGCTGTTCGGCCCCAAACTGGAACGGTCCGCGCGGGCCACCGTCGCGGCCCGGCCGCGTTCGCCACCGCGCTGGTCTCCGCGCTGTCGGCCGCCCGTACGGTCAAACTCGCCGGGGCCACCCGCCCGGTGCTACGCCACCTGGCCGACCTCGACGTGGTCCGCAGCGACCGGCAACGCCGGGAGATCGCCGTGCAGGTCTGGTCCCGCTCGACGCCGTCGCTGGTCAGTGGCCTGTTGCCGATCGGCGCGTGGGCGCTGTTCCTGACCGGGCAGCTCTCGGCGGGCGCCACCCTGGTCGCGGTCGCGACCCTGTCCGCCGCCCGCTGGTTCTCCTGGACGACGGCGTCGCTGATCTCGCAGATCCCGTCGGCGCGGGTGTGGACGGCGCGGACGGTGGCGATGACCGGGGTGGCGGCGTATTCGGCGGGGGTGCCGGAGGTGGACCTCGGCGCGGGAGTCGCCCCGGCGCCCGTCGTACCGCCCCGGCACCCGCTGCGCCGGCTGGAGCTGACCGGCTTCGGCGTCCGGCACACCGACGGCACCGTGGCCGTGCGTGACGTCGACCTGACGGTGACCCGGGGGCAGCTCGTGCTGGTCGTCGGCCCGGTCGGCGCGGGCAAGTCGTCGCTGCTGCGGGCGCTGGCCGGCATCGCGCCGCACACCGGCCGGCTCACCTGGAACGGCGACCCCGTCACCGAGCCGGAGCTGTTCCTGCGCCCGCACCAGGTGGGCTACGTCGGCCAGCTACCCCGGGTGCTCTCCGGCACGGTGGCGGAGAACATCACCCTCGGCCACCAGGTGGACGCCGCCTCGGCGGTGTCCACGGCCCAGCTCGACCACGACCTGGCGGCGGCCGGGGGCGGCCTCGGGCTCCTGATCGGACACAAGGGCACCCGGCTCTCGGGCGGGCAGTTGCAGCGCCTCGCGCTGGCCCGGGCGCTCGCCCCGCGTACCGAGCTGCTGGTGGCCGACGACGTCTCCTCGGCGCTCGACGTGACCACCGAGCTGGCGTTGTGGCAGGCCCTGCGCGAGCACGGGGTGACCGTGGTGGGCTCCACCTCGAAGCGGGCGGCCCTGGTCCGGGCCGACCACGTCGTGGTCCTGCTGTCGGGCACGGTCGCCGCCCAGGGGCCCTGGGTCGACCTGGAACCCGACTGGTCCCACCTGGCCGGCTGACCCACACCCTCGCCCCCCGGGGCGACGGGTCGGCGGCCACCGACCACGGCGGGTGGGTCAGGTGGCGCGGGCGTACTGGGCCGGCCAGGTGGGGACGGCGCCGAGCTTGGCGGCGGCCCGGTGCGGCCAGTACGGGTCCCGCAGCAGCTCGCGCCCGAGCAGGACCAGGTCGGCGTCGCCGGCCGCGACGATCGCCTCGGCCTGCTCCGGTTCGACGATCAGCCCGACCGCGCCGCTGGGCACCCCCGCCTCCCGGCGCACCCGGGCGGCCAGCGGCACCTGGTAGCCCGGGCCGACGGGGATCTTCGCGGTGGCGGACGCCCCGCCCGAGGAGCAGTCGACCAGGTCCACCCCGGCGGCGGCCAGCTCGCGGCCGCGAGCACCACGCTGTCCTCGACCGTCCAGCCCGCCGGCTCCCAGTCGGTGGCGGAGATCCGGGCCAGCACGGGCACGTCCTCGCCGACGGTCGCCCGGACCGCCCGCGCCACCGCCAGGGTGAGCCGCATCCGGCCGGCCCGGTCGCCGCCCCAGCCGTCGTCGCGGTGGTTCGTCAGCGGGGAGAGGAACTCGTGCAGCAGGTAGCCGTGCGCGGCGTGGATCTCCACCGCCGCGAATCCCGCGTCGACCGCCCGGCCGGCCGCAACCGCGAACGCCTCGACGACGCCGGCGATGCCCGCCTCGTCCAGCGCGGCCGGCACCCGGTAGTCGGGCACGAACGGGGCGGACCCCGGGCCGACCGGTGTCCAGCCGCCCTCCGCGTCGGGCACCCCGCCCCGTCGGGGCGCCCACGGCCGGTACGTCGACGCCTTGAACCCGGCGTGCGCGAGCTGCACGGCCGGCACCGCGCCGTGCGCGGCGACGAACGCGGTCACCGGCCGCCAGGCGTCCACGTGCGCGGCGGACCACAGCCCGGTGTCCTGCGGGCTGATCCGCCCCTCGGGCAGCACGGCGGTGGCCTCGGTCAGCACCAGGCCGGTGCCGCCGACCGCGCGGGCGCCCAGGTGCACCAGGTGCCAGTCGGTGGGCAGGCCGTCCGGGCCGGCGGTGTACTGGCACATCGGCGCCAGCGCGATCCGGTTGGGCAGGGTCACCCTGCGCAGGGTCAGCGGGGTGAACAGGGCACTCATGCGGTCATCCTATTCAGCGACGGGGAATCTTCCGGTTCGGCGGATCGCGGCGGGACCCGCAACCGGGTCCCGCCGCGCACGGGTCAGGCCGGTACGGGGCTGAGGTCCTCGGACCGGCGCGGTGGGCCGGCGTCGGCGTCGGCGTCCGCCGGGTCGAGCAGCGAGCGCCGGCCGGCCGAGTCGTACGCGGCCCGGTCCAGGGTGCCCTCGCGGGCGGCGACGATCGTCGGCACCAGCGCCTGACCGGCGACGTTCGTGGCGGTGCGGATCATGTCGATGATCGGGTCGATCGCCAGCAGCAGGCCGGCGCCGGCCAGCGGCAGGCCCAGCGTGCTCAGCGTCAGGGTGAGCATCACGATCGCGCCGGTCAGGCCGGCGGTGGCGGCCGAACCGACCACCGAGACGAAGGCGATCAGCAGGTAGTCGGTGACCCCCAGGTCCACCCCGAAGACCTGGGCCACGAAGATCGCCGCCAGCGCCGGGTAGACCGCGGCGCAGCCGTCCATCTTCGTGGTGGCGCCGAACGGCACCGCGAACGAGGCGTACTCGCGGGGGACGCCGAGGCGCTCGACCGAGCGCTGGGTCACCGGCATCGTGCCCACCGAGGAACGGGAGACGAAGGCCAGCTCGATCGCCGGCCAGGCGCCCGCGAAGAAGCGCAGCGGGTTGAGCCGGCCGGCGGTCACCAGCAGCAGCGGGTAGACCCCGAACAGCACGATCGCGCAGCCGACGTAGACGGCGGTGGTGAACGTCGCGAGCGGGGCCAGCAGGTCCCAGCCGTACGAGGCGACGGCGTGACCGATCAGGCCGAGGGTGCCGATGGGGGCGAGCCGGATGACCCACCACAGCGCCTTCTGCACGATCGCCAGCAGCGCGCGGTTGATCGCCACGAACGGCTCGGCGGCCTCCCCGACCAGCAGCGCCGCCGCGCCGACGACGAGGGCCAGGAAGACGATCTGGAGCACGTTGCCGTCGACGAACGCGCCGACCGGGTTGGTCGGCACGATGCCGGCGAGGAAGTCGGTCCACGAGCCGGTCTTCGTGGGTGCCGTGGCGCCGGCGGTGTCGAGGTCGACGCCGCGGCCCGGGTTGGTCAGCAGGCCGAGCCCGATGCCGACACCCACCGCGATCAGCGCGGTGGCGCCGAACCAGAGCAGGGTCTTCACGGCCAGCCGGGCGGCGTTGGTCACACCCCGCAGGCTGACCACGCTGACCACGATGGCGGTGAAGACCAGCGGCGGCACGGCCAGCTTGAGCAGTTGGACGAAGAGGCCGCCGACGGTGTCGAGGGTGCTGGTGAGCCAGCTCAGGTCGTTGGCGCGGGCGAGGAAGCCGAGCGCCACGCCGAGGACGAGACCGAGCAGGATCTGCACGGAGAAGGGGATCTTGCGCAGGGCGGAAGCCATCAGGGGGTCCCAGGGTCTGGAGGTCGGAACGGGGCAGCGTCAGGAGAGCGGCTGCGCCGGACAGACGCCGCTGGCCTGCAGTCGGAGGTCGACATACAGGCGTACGGTCAGGTGCCAGACGTTGGTCATCGCCCGCCGAGGTTAGCCGCGAGCGTCGATGCGGCGGAAGGACCCGCCGCCGTGACGCTCCTTACCCGGGGCGCCGGAATAAACCCTCCCGGCACGAGGGGGCCGAAAGGTGCCCCCGCCTACCGGCGCAGGGCGGTGGCGGTGGCCGCGCCCCAGAGGAGCGCGACCAGCAGCAGCAACCGCTCCAGGACCGCGAGCAGGCTGCCCCGCCCGACGGTGACCAGGGCCACGGCGGTCGCGCCCGCCAGCGGCAGGGCCACCGCGAGGGCCACCCAGGCCAGCCGGCGCAGCGCCGGCCGGGCCGCCCGGGCGAGCGCGGTGGCCAGCATCGCGAACACCACCGCGGCCACCGCGAGGATGCTCGCCCCGCCGTGCACCAGGTCCGCCGTGGTGGCCCGCTCGAACGGCGGCAGCGGGCAGCCCGCGCTGCACGTCACCACCCCCGAGACCAGCGCGAAGACGCTCCCGGCCGCGAGCAGCGCGGTCGCGGCCCGCAGCGCCGGGGGCAGCGCCCCGGCGAGCAGCAGCACCCCGGCCGCCAGGGCGAGGACCCCGCCGCGGTACGCCGGGGCGTACGGGCTGTCGGTGACGCCCGCCTCACTGACGTACCCGGTCGGACCCGGACCGGGACCGGCCACCACGGCGACGGTCACCGCGACCGCGCCCGCGACGAGGCAGGCGAGGCAGGCCCACGCGGCGGCCCGGCGCGCGGCGGCGGCCCGACCGGCACTGCCCGGGTCGGGCCGGTGCGGCTCAGGCACGCCCGTGCGGCGTGGTCCAGCCGGAGGTGTCGGGGCCCAGCGGGACGATCCCCGTCGGGTTGATCGCCGCGTGCGTGCCGTAGTAGTGCCGCTTGATGTGGTCGAAGTCGACCGTCTCGCCGAAGCCCGGGGTCTGGAACAGGTCCCGCGCGTACGCCCAGAGCACTGGCAACTCGGTGAGCTTGTGCCGGTTGCACTTGAAGTGCCCGTGATAGGCCACGTCGAAGCGGACCAGGGTGGTGAAGAGCCGCACGTCGGCCTCGGTGATCGCGTCGCCCATCAGGTAGCGCCGGCCCGCCAGCCGCTGCGACAGCGCGTCGAGGCGGGCGAACAGCGCCGTGAACGCCTCGTCGTACGCGGCCTGGGAGGTGGCGAAGCCGCACCGGTAGACCCCGTTGTTGACGTCCCGGTGGATCTCCGCCATCAGGGCGTCCAGCTCCGGCCGCAGCGCCTCGGGGTAGAGGTCGGGCGCCCCGGGCCCGTGCAGGCTGCGCCACTGGGTGGACAGATCCAGGGTGAGCTGCGGATAGTCGTTCGTGACCACCCGGCCGGTGCGCGTGTCGACGAGCGCCGGCACGGTGACCCGCCCGGTGTAGTCGGGATCGGTGGCGAGGTAGGCCTCGGAGAGGAAACCGACGCCGAGCACCGGGTCGAAGCCGTCCGGGTCGAGGCTGAACCGCCAGCCCCGCTCGTCGCGGACCGGGTCGACCGTGCCGAGGGAGATCACGTCCTGCAGGCCGAGCAGGTCGCGCACGATCCGGGCCCGGTGTGCCCACGGGCAGGCCCGGCACCAGATCAGCCGGTAGCGGCCCGGCTCCAGCGGCCACCGGTCCTGCGCGTCCGGCCCGCCGCCGGGCGGCGAGTCGGAGTCCGGCGTGACCCGGCCGGTGAACCGGTTGGGCTGGCGGACGAACTCGCCGCCACCACTGGTCTCTGCGCTGAACTGGGCCCGGGCCATGCCACCAACCTATCCGCCGCGCTCCGCGGATACTCTGGCGGCGGGCGTCGCCGGGTCCGGGGGCGTCCGCCTCCCGCCCCTTCCCACCCCGAAGGACCGCACCGATGACCGTGGCATACCTGGTGGCCGGTGTCCGCACCCCGATCGGCCGGTACGCCGGCGCCCTCGCCGGCGTCCGCCCCGACGACCTGGCCGCGCACGTGATCCGGGAACTGGCCGCCCGACACCCGTCCGTGGACTGGGCCCGGGTGGACGATGTCGTCCTGGGCTGCGCCAACCAGGCCGGCGAGGACAACCGCAACGTGGCCCGGATGGCGGCACTGCTCGGCGGGCTGCCCGAGCAGGTGCCCGGCAGCACGGTCAACCGGCTCTGCGGCTCCGGCCTGGACGCCCTCGCCATCGCCGCCCGCTCCATCGTGGCCGGCGAGGCCGACCTCGTGGTGGCCGGCGGGGTGGAGAGCATGAGCCGCGCACCGTTCGTGCTGCCGAAGGCGACCACCCCGTTCGCCCGCACCGCCGAGGTCCACGACACCACCATCGGCTGGCGACTGGTCAACCCGGCGATGAAGAAGCAGTGGGGCATCGACTCCATGCCGGAGACGGCGGAGAACGTCGCCGCCGAGTACGGCGTCGGCCGCGCCGAGCAGGACGAGTTCGCGTACCGATCGCAGCGGCGGGCCGCGCGGGCGCAGGCCGACGGCCGGTTCGCCGAGGAGATCGTGGGCGTGACCGTGCCGGCGGGCCGGCGGGAGACGAAGCTCGTCGAGGTCGACGAGCACCCCCGGGAGACCTCGCTGGAGAAGCTCGCCGCGCTGCCCACCCCGTTCCGTGCGGGCGGCACGGTGACCGCCGGCAACTCCTCGGGCGTCAACGACGGCGCGGTGGCGCTGCTGGTCGCCTCCGAGGCGGCCGTGGCCCGCTACGGCCTCACCCCGCTGGCCCGGGTCGCCGGGGCCGCCTCGGCCGGCGTGCCACCGCGGGTGATGGGGGTCGGGCCGGTGCCGGCCACCCGCAAGCTGCTCGACCGCCTCGGCCTCGGCCTCGCCGCGCTCGACGTGATCGAGCTGAACGAGGCGTTCGCCGCGCAGTCCGTCGCGGTGCTGCGCGAGCTGGGCCTGCCGGCCGACGCCGAGCACGTCAACCCGAACGGCGGGGCGATCGCGCTCGGGCACCCGCTCGGCGCCAGCGGCGCCCGGCTGGCGTTGACGGCCGCGCTGGAGCTGCGCCGCCGGGGCGGGCGACGGGCACTGGCCACGATGTGCGTCGGCGTCGGGCAGGGCATCTCGCTGCTGCTCGAAGCCGCCTGACCGAAGCGGACGCACCCCGGCGCCCCGACCGGGCGCCGAGGATAGGCGCCCCGGTCCCGTCGCCAGGCGGCGGTCACGCACAGTGCCTGGGTCGGCACGGGCGCCGGGTTGCCGGCGAAGTGGGGTCGCGGGACCTCCCGGAGCCGGGACCACGCGGCCTAGAGTGGTGAGCACCACACGATCCGCGGGTCGGCCGGTGTGCCTCCGCGTGCCCGCACGCGCCCCGACACCGGTTCCCTCCCGCACCGCGGCGACGACTTGGGGTGCAGCAGTGCAGATGCCGGACGGACTTCCCGCCGAGATCGACCTCTCCCGGCCGAGCGCGGCCCGCGTGTACGACTACTTCCTCGGCGGGGCGCACAACTTCGAGATCGACCGGCAGCTCGCCGAGCAGATCGCCGCCATGACCCCCCACCTGCCGGCGACCATGCGGGCCGGCCGGGAGTTCCTGCGTCGCGCCGTGCGGGCGCTGCTCGACGCCGGCATCGACCAGTTCCTCGACATCGGCTCCGGCATCCCCACCGTCGGCAACGTGCACGAGGTCGCCCAGGCGGCCAACCCGAAGGCCCGGGTGGTCTACGTCGACATCGACCCGGTGGCGGTGGCGCACAGCCGGGAGTTGCTCGCCCGCGACGAACTGACCGGGGTGATCCACGCCGACCTGCGCGAGCCGGAGCGGATCCTCGCCGAGGCCGCCGGCCTCGGGCTGCTCGACTTCGGCCGGCCGCTGGGCATCCTGCTCGCCGGGGTGGTGCACTTCGTCGGGGACGCCGACCGCCCCGGTGACGTCCTCGCCACGCTCCGGGCCGCCGCGGCCCCGGGCAGCCACCTGGTCATCTCCCACTCCACGTTCGAGGACCAGCCGCAGGAGATGCTCGACGCGCAGCGCCTGTCGAAGCGCACCGACACCGAGATCACGCTGCGCTCCCGGGCTGAGGTGACCAGCTTCTTCGGCGACTGGACGATCCTGGAGCCGGGGGTGGTGCACATGCCGTTGTGGCGTCCCGACTCGCCCTCGGACGTGGACGAGCACCCGGAGCGGTTCGGCGCCTTCGGCGGCGTCGCCCGGCACGACGAGCCCACCGCCTGATCCGATGGCCGCCGTCCCGGAACGCGGCGGCGACGACCTCAACCGGTCGGGCGCCCAGCGGTACGCGGCCGAGTGGGCCCGGGCGGTGCGCCGGCTCGGTTTCGTGCCGCTGAGCGCGGCCGAGACCGAGCGGCTGCTGCACCTGCACACCGTCCGGCTGGCCCGGGCCCTGCTCGCCGAGCCGTTCTCGCCCCTGCCGGGCGAGGAGGTCGGGCGGGCGCTGGTCGGGGAGCACCTGACCGAGCCCCGGATGCTCGACTGGTCGGTGCGCGCCCTCGGCGAGCGGCTTCCCGCGCACGTACTGCCGGGTCCGGCCCACCGGCCCGGGACGGCGGAGCGGGTCGCGGCGTTGCAGGGCGCACTCGCGGCCGGTTTCGCGCGGGCCCTGCGCGAGCGGACCTTCGCGCAGCAGGAGCGGATCGCCCGGTCGGCCTGGCAGGCCCGCGACGAGGTGGAACAGGCACTGCGCGACAGCGAGGCCCGCTTCCGGGCGGTCTTCGTGGGCGCGGCCACGGGGATCGGCATCGCCGGCGTCGACGGTCAGATCATCGACGTCAACCAGGCGTTCGCGGACATGCTCGGCTACTCCATCGAGGAGCTGCGGCGGGCCAACGTGGCCTCGCTGTTCCACCCCGACGACGCGGCCGGCATGTGGGAGCTCTACCAGGAGCTGATCGAGGGCAAACACGAGAGCGCCCGGGTCGAGAAGCGCTACTACCGCAAGGACGGCAGCGTGGTCTGGACCAACCTGTCCGTCTCCCTGATCCGCCACGACGACGGCCGGCCCCGGTTCACCGCCGCGATGATCGAGGACATCACCGAGCGGTACGAGCTCCAGCAGCGGCTGCGCTTCCAGGCGCTGCACGACCCGCTGACCGGCCTGCCCAACCGGACCCTGTTCTTCGAGACGCTGGGCCGCGTCTTCGACGCCCCCGACGCCGCCCACCGGGTCGGGATCTGCTTCCTCGACCTGGACGGCTTCAAGGCGATCAACGACAGCCTCGGCCACGATCTCGGCGACCGGCTGCTCGTGGTGATCGCCCGGCGGCTGGCCGAGTGCGTCGCGGGCCGGGGCCACCTCGTCGCCCGGATGGGCGGGGACGAGTTCGTCATCCTGGTCGACGACGGCGCCGGGCTCGACGAGGCGGTGGAGGTCGCCGAGGTGGCCCTCGCGTCGGTCCGCGCCCCGATCCACATCGGCGAGCACCAGCTCGCGGTGACGGCGAGCGTGGGCGTCGTCGACTGCCCGGTCGGCGCCACCAGCGCGTCGGAGCTGATGAAGGCCGCCGACTCCACGCTCTACTGGGCGAAGGCGGAGGGCCGGGGCCGGTGGGCGGTCTACGACCCGGAACGCGGTGCCCGGGACCTCGCCCGCTCCGCTCTGGCCGCCAGCCTGCCGGCGGCCCTGGACCGGGGCGAGTTCGTGGTGCGCTACCAACCGATCGTGTCCCTGCTGGAGGGCTCGATGCTGGCCGTGGAGGCGCTGGTGCGGTGGCAGCACCCGGAGCTGGGGCTGATCGGGCCGGACCGGTTCATCGGCCTGGCCGAGGAGACCGGTCTGATCGTCCGGCTCGGCGAGTGGGTGCTGCGGCAGGCCTGCCGGGACGCGGAGGCGTGGCGGCGCGAGTTCCCGCAGGCCCGCCTCGTGGTGAGCGTCAACCTGGCCGCCCGGCAGGCCGACGACCCGGGCATCGTGGCCACCGTCGCGGACGCCCTGGCCCGCTCCGGGCTGCCGGCGGAGCTGCTGCAACTGGAGCTGACCGAGAGCGCGGTGATGGGCACCGCCGGGGAGCCGTTGCGGTCGCTGCACCGGCTGGCCGCGCTGGGCGTACGGCTGGCTGTCGACGACTTCGGCACCGGCTACTCAAACCTGGCGTACCTGCGGCGGCTGCCGGTGCACTGCCTGAAGCTGGCCGGGCCGTTCGTCGAGGGCATCCGCGGCGAGGCGACGACCGACCACCGGGACGAGCGGATCGTGGACGCGCTGGTCCGGCTGGCGCACGCGCTGGAGCTGTGGGTGACCGCCGAGGCGGTGGAGACCGCGGTGCAGGCCGAGCGGCTGCGCGCGCTGCGCTGCGACACCGGGCAGGGCCTCTTCTTCGGCCCGCCCGCCCCGGCGGCCGAGATCACCGCCCGGCTGCGCGGCGACGAGCGGGGGGCGACGGCATGAGCCTGACGGACAGCGAGGCGGCGGTCGCCGTGCTCGCCGGGTTGGCGATCCTCGCCGGGCTCGCGGGCGTGGTGGTGCCCGGTCTGCCGGCGCTGCCGCTGTGCTGGGGCGGGGTGCTGCTCTGGGCGCTCCTCGGCGGCGCCGGGCCCGGCCGCTGGGCGGTGCTGGCCGCCGCCACCGTCGTCGCCGTCGGTGGCACCGTCGTCAAGTACGCCTGGCCGGGGCGCAACCTGAAACGCACCGGCGTGCCCACCTCGTCGCTGCTCGCCGGCGGCCTGCTGGGGCTTGTCGGCTTCTTCGTGATCCCGGTGGTCGGGCTGGTGCTGGGCTTCGTCGGCGGGGTCTGGGCGGCGGAGCGGCTGCGGCTGGGCGACTCCCGGCTGGCCTGGCCGGCGACCAGGCAGGCGGTGGCGGCGGCCGGCCTGTCCATGCTCGTCGAGTTCCTCGCCGGCCTGCTCGTGGCGGCGCTCTGGGCGGCGGGCCTGCTGCTCGCCTGACCGCCGCCGTTGTCGTCGCCGCCGTCGTCGTCGTCGCCGTCGGTGCGGGCGCCGGTCGGGTGGTGGAGCCGCCGGCGGGGTCGAGGGGGGGTGCGGCGACGCGGGGCGGGCGTCGGACACGGCGCAGCGCCGTGCGGTGAGAGAGAGGTGACGTGCCCCGCGCCGCCGCGGTGTGCCGGGCGGTCCGAGCGCCCGGCGGTGACCCGTCGCGATCGGGCCTGGCCACGGGCTCAAGCATGCGTCGGACCTACCGGGGCGGCAACGCAATTAGCGGACCCGGGCCGGCGCCGGGGCGGGCGCCACAGGTGCGGCGGGGCCCCGACGGTTGGCGCGACCCCGCGTGGGGCATTGACGGTGCTCAGGTCCAACCAGTAGACCTTGGTGATGGAGGCCCGCCGATGAGGAAAGCTCCGCTCACGTTGGAACAGCTTCGGGTCGCCGTGGCCGAGGGCGAGATCGACACCGTGGTGCTGGCCCTGGTCGACATGCAGGGCCGGTTGCAGGGCAAGCGGTTCCACGCCCCCTTCTTCCTCGACCAGGTGGTCGCGCACGGCAGCGAGGGGTGCGACTACCTGCTGGCGGTCGACGTCGACATGAACACCGTCGACGGGTACGCGATGTCGAGCTGGGAACGCGGGTACGGCGACATCGCCATGGTGCCGGACCTGGACACGCTGCGCCGGGTGCCCTGGCAGCCGGGCAGCGCGCTGCTCCTGGCCGACCTGGCCTGGCCGGACGGGGCCGCTCCGGTTCTCGCCTCGCCCCGGCAGATCCTGCGCCGGCAGCTCGACCGGCTGGCCGCGCACGGGCTGACCGCGTACGCGGGCACGGAGCTGGAGTTCGTGCTGTTCCGCGACTCGTACGAGGACGCCTGGCGACGCGGCTACCGCGACCTCACCCCGGCCAACCAGTACAACGTGGACTACTCGTTGCTCGGCACCGCCCGGGTGGAGCCCCTGCTGCGCCGCATCCGGCGGGAGATGGCCGGGGCGGGGCTCACCCCGGAGAGCGCGAAGGGGGAGTGCAACCTCGGCCAGCACGAGATCGCCTTCCGCTACGACGAGGCGGTGGCCTGCGCCGACCACCACGTGATCTACAAGAACGGGGCGAAGGAGATCGCCGCCCAGGAGGGCATGTCGATCACCTTCATGGCCAAGCCGAACGCGCGGGAGGGCAACTCCTGCCACATCCACTTCTCGCTGCGCGACGCCGAGGGCCGCTCGGCGATGCTCGGCGACGGGCCGGCGCACCTGTCGGTGACGGGGCAGCGGGTGCTGGCCGGGCTGCTGGCCACCATGCGCGAGTTCAGCCTGCTCTTCGCCCCGAACATCAACTCGTACAAGCGTTACCAGCCGGGGTCGTTCGCGCCCACCGCGCTGCGCTGGGGCACCGACAACCGCACCTGCGCGCTGCGGCTCGTCGGGCACGGGCAGGGCATGCGGGTGGAGAACCGGGTGCCGGGGGCGGACGTGAATCCGTACCTGGCCATCGCGGCCCTGGTGGCCGGCGCGGTGCACGGCATCGAGCAGGAGCTGGAGTTGGGCGAGGAGTGCACCGGGAACGCGTACGACGATCCGGGCGCCGACCGGGTGCCCGCCACGCTGCGTGACGCCCTGGTCCTCTGGGAGGGCTCGCCGGTGGCCGCCGGGGCGTTCGGCGAGGAGGTGGCCGCCCACTACGCCAACCAGGCGCGGGTCGAGCTTTCGGCCTACGACGCGGCCGTCACGGACTGGGAGCTCTTCCGTGGCTTCGAGCGTCTCTGACCGCCCGGCGACCGGGCACCCCGGGCCCGCGGCCGGGGGCGTGGGCGGCTTCCGTCGCGGTGCCGGCCCCGCGATCACCCGTCGAGAGGGGTGGGGTGCGTGAGCGAGGTGCTGAACCCGGCGACGGGAGAGGTCGTGGGCTTCGTGCCGGCGTCGTCGCTCGCGCAGGTCGACGCGGCGGTCGGGCGGGCGGATGCGGCCTTCCGGCGGTGGCGGGCGGTGGCCCCCGGCGAGCGGGCCCGGGTGTTGCGGCGCTTCGCGGCGGTCGTCGATGCGCACCTGGAGGAGCTGGCGCGCCTGGAGGTGCGCAACAGCGGGCACCCGATCGGCAACGCGCGGTGGGAGGCGGGCAACGTCCGCGACGTCCTCGACTACTACGCGGGCGCGCCGGAGCGACTCACCGGGCGGCAGATCCCGGTGCCGGGCGGGCTGGACGTGACGTTCCACGAGCCGCTCGGCGTGGTCGGGGTGATCGTGCCGTGGAACTTCCCGATGCCGATCGCCGCCTGGGGCTTCGCGCCGGCGCTCGCAGCCGGCAACACCGTGCTGCTCAAGCCCGCCGAGCTGACCCCGCTGACCGCGCTGCGCCTGGCCGAGTTGGCGCGTGAGGCGGGCGTGCCCGACGACGTGTTCACCGTGCTGCCGGGGGCCGGGTCGGTGGTGGGGGAGCGGTTCGTCACCCACCCCGCCGTCCGCAAGATCTGCTTCACCGGTTCCACCGAGGTCGGCACCCGGATCATGGCCGGCTGCGCCGCGCAGGTGAAGCGGCTGACCCTGGAGCTGGGCGGCAAGAGCGCCAACCTCGTCTTCGCCGACGCCGACCTGGAACGGGCGGCGGCCACCGCGCCGTACGCCGTCTTCGACAACGCCGGGCAGGACTGCTGCGCCCGGTCCCGGATCCTGGTGCAGCGGCCGGTGTACGACCGGTTCCTGGAGCTGCTCGAACCGGCGGTGCGGGCGCTGCGGGTGGAGGACCCGGCCCGGGAGGGCGCCGAGATGGGTCCGCTGATCTCCGCCGCCCAGCGGGACCGGGTGGCGCGGTACGTCGACGGGGCGAACGTCGCCTTCGCCGGCTCCCGCCCCGACGGCCCCGGCTTCTGGCACGCCCCGACGGTGCTGCTCGCCGACTCGGTGGCGGACCGGCACTGGCGCGAGGAGATCTTCGGCCCGGTCGTCTCGGTGCTCCCGTTCGACGACGAGGCCGACGCGGTCCGGCTCGCCAACGACACCGAGTACGGGCTGTCCGGCTCGATCTGGACGCGGGACGTGGGCCGGGCGCTGCGGATGGCGCGGGCCGTGGAGGCGGGCAACCTCAGCGTCAACTCGCACTCCTCGGTGCGCTACTGGACGCCGTTCGGCGGGATGAAGCGCTCCGGGCTGGGCCGCGAGCTGGGCCCGGACGCCCTGCACGCCTTCACCGACGTCAAGAACGTCTTCATCGCGACGGAGGAGTGAGCAGGTGAGTGGTCGTCTTGAGGGCCGGGTGGCCGTGGTCACCGGGGCGGGCAGCGGGATCGGCCTGGCCACCGTGCGGCGCTTCGCCGCCGAGGGCGCCCGGGTGGTCTGCGTGGATGTCGACCCGCAGGCGGGTGGGCGGGCCGCCGAGGAGGTCGGCGGCGAGTTCGTCGCCACGGACGTGGCCGACGAGGCGGCCGTGCGGGACCTCTTCGACGGGGTGGCCGAGCGGCACGGGCGCGTCGACGTCGCGTTCAACAACGCGGGCATCTCCCCGCCGGAGGACGACTCGATCCTGACCACCGGGCTGGACGCCTGGGAACGCGTGCTGCGGGTCAACACCACGAGCGTCTACCTCTGCTGCAAGTACGTCATCCCGCACATGCGCCGGCAGGGCCGGGGCTCGATCATCAACACGGCGTCGTTCGTGGCGCTGATGGGGGCGGCGACCTCGCAGATCGCGTACACGGCGAGCAAGGGCGGGGTGCTGGCGATGACCCGGGAGCTGGGCGTGCAGTTCGCCCGCGACGGCATCCGGGTCAACGCGCTCTGCCCCGGCCCGGTCGCCACGCCGCTGCTGCTCGAACTCTTCGCCGCCGACCCGGAGCGGGCCGCCCGCCGGCTGGTGCACGTGCCGATGGGGCGCTTCGGCAGGCCGGAGGAGATCGCCGCCGCGGTGGCGTTCCTGGCCAGCGACGACTCGTCCTTCATGACCGCCGCGCAGTTCGTCGTGGACGGCGGCATCACCGGCGCGTACGTCACCCCGCTGTGAGCCGGCCCTGACGGGCCGTGCGGCGACGGTGTCGAACGTCACAGTGGTCGGCCGGTAGTTCCTGGTCGGGGCGGTGTGGCAGCCGACACCGGGGCCCGAAACGCGCGCTGGCCCGGTGTCGGGCGAGCTGTCGTCGCGCGCGCGGACGAGCACGGCACGCCGCTGCCGCACGCCCGGCGCCCGGATGGGCGGGCGTAAGCAGCGCCTGACCGGTGCTATGCGTTACGTTCCTCGTCCGTCGGGGTACCAAGCGGGGCACGGCCGGGCGGACCACCGGGCCGAGGCGGTGATGGCCGGAGCGGGAGGAACTATGAGCTCGGCCCAGGGGGGCGCGGACGGGGGCTGCCCGTCCGAGGGGATCCCGAACGCGCGGTTCCCCCCGCTGCTGGCCGCCGCCTTCGCCGGCGGCGGTGAGATGGGCGAGCTGATGCGCCGGGTCGACTGGTCCACCCACCCGCTCGGCACCCCCGACCGCTGGCCGGCGGCGCTCTGCTCGGCCATCGGCATGATGCTCGCCTCCAGCGCCCAGATCGTCATGTTCTGGGGCGAGGACGAGCTCGCCTTCTACAACGACGCCTACCGTCCCACCATCGGCGGCAAGCACCCGGACGTGCTGGGCCGGCCGGCCCGCGAGCACTGGGCGGAGACCTGGAGCGTGCTCGGGCCGCTGCTGGCGGGCGTCCGGCGCGACGGCCGGTCGTACCGCGCGGCGGACCATCCCTTCCTGCTCGACCGGCACGGCTTCCTGGAGGACACCTACTTCGACGTCTCCTACGACCCGATCCTGGGCGCCGACGGCACCGTCGACGGGATCTTCTGCATCGTCAACGAGACCACCGGCCGGGTGGTCGGGGAACGCCGGCTGCGGCTGCTGGCGGAGCTGGGCAGCGAGCTGGTCGAGGTGGACGGCAGGGCCGAACTCGGCCGGGCCGCCGCGGCGGTGCTCGACAGACACCGCTCGGACGTGCCGTTCGCGCTGGTGCACCTGCTCGACGAGGCGGGCAACCTGGTGCTGGCCGGGTGCGCCGGTGTCGACCCCGGCACGGTCGTCACGCCGGCACCGGCACCGCTCGCCGAGCTGGTCGCCACCACCAGCGTCGGCACGGCCGCCGCCGGTACCGCCACCGTGGCGGTGACGGAACTGCTCGTCGAGGCGCCGGCCGAGGCGACCGGGCAGGCGCTGGTGCTGCCGGTCACCGCCGGAACCGAGACGGTCGGCACGCTGGCGGTCGGCGTCGCCCGCCGGCAGCCGCTCACCGACGAGTACCGCGACCTCTTCGACCTGGTCGCCGCGCAGATCTCCCGGGCCGTCGACCGGCAGCGGGCGTACGAGCGGGAACGCGCCCGCGCCGCCGAACTGGCCGCCCTCGACCGGGCCAAGACCAACTTCTTCGCCAACGTCAGCCACGAGTTCCGCACCCCGCTGACGCTGGTGCTCGGCCCGCTGGAGGACCTGCTGGCCGATCCGGCACTGCCCGAGGCGTACACCGAGCGGCTCACCAGCATGCACCGCAACGCGCTGCGGTTGCTCAAGCTGGTCAACACGGTGCTCGACTTCTCCCGGCTGGAGTCCGGGCGGCTGGCCGCCCGCTACCAGTCCACCGACCTCGCCGACTACACCTCCCGCCTGGCCAGCACGTTCCGCTCCGCCATCGATCGGGCCGGGCTGCGCCTGGTGGTGGACTGCCCGCCGCTGCCGGCACCGGTCTTCGTGGACCGGGACATGTGGGAGAAGGTCGTTCTCAACCTGGTCTCGAACGCGGTGAAGTTCACCTTCGACGGCGAGATCCGGGTGCGGATCCGCGCCGTCGACGGGGTCGCCCGGCTGGAGGTCGCCGACACCGGCGTCGGCATCGTGCCCGAGGAACTGCCGCAGGTCTTCGAGCGCTTCCACCGGGTGCCCGGCGTCCGCTCGCGTAGCCACGAGGGCACCGGGATCGGCCTGGCGCTGGTCCGCGAGCTGGTCGAGATGCACGGCGGCGAGGTGGCCGTGCGTAGTCGCGTGGGCGCGGGCAGCACGTTCACGGTGACCGTTCCGTTCGGCACCGGGCACCTGCCGGCCGACCGGGTCGTCGACGCCGGCCCCCCGGTGCCGGCCGAGCTGGCCCAGGCCGACCTCTACGTCGCGGAGACGGCGCTCTGGACGGCCGCCCCCGGCCCGGCCGAGGGTGTCGAGTCGGCCCGGCGCAGCGGCGCCGCCGGCCGGATCCTGGTCGCCGACGACAACGCCGACCTGCGCGAGCACGTCACCCGGCTGCTGGCTCCCTCCTGGGAGGTGGTCGCGGTGGCCGACGGCGTGGAGGCGCTGCGGCGCGCCATCGACGGCGCGTTCGACCTGGTGCTGACCGACGTGATGATGCCCGGGCTGGACGGGTTCGGCCTGGTCGCCGCGTTGCGGGCGGATCCGCGTACCCGGCACGTGCCGATCGTGCTGCTCTCCGCCCGCGCCGGCTCCGCCGAGGAGGTCGCGGGGCTGGCGGTCGGGGCCGACGACTACCTCACCAAGCCCTTCTCCGGCCAGGAGCTGACCGCCCGGGTGCGGGCCAACGTCGAGCTGGGCCAGCTCCGTGGCCAGATCATCCGTGGGCTGCGGGCGCTGGCCGACGCGGCGGTCGCGGTCAACACCGCCCGCTCCACCGCCGAGGTGCTCCAGGTGGCCGCGCGCCACGCCCTGAGCCTCGCCGAGGCGGCCCGGGTGGTGGTCTCGGCCACCGGGATGCGCTTCGAGGCCGACGGTGGCGTGCTGGCCTCGGTCGAGCCCTCCTTCGTGCTGCCGCTGACCGGCACCGCCGGCGAACGGCTCGGTGAGCTGCGGGTCTGGCGCCCGGACGGCGACGGGACCCGCACCGACGAGGCCGCGCTCACCCAGCTCGCCCGGCTGGTCGGGGTGCGGCTGGAGAACGCACAGCTCTACGAGGCCGAACACCGTATCGCCACCACCCTCCAGCACAGCCTGCTGCCCCGGTCGCTGCCGCAACTGCCGGGCGCCGTGGTCGCCAGCCGCTACCTGCCGGGCAGCGCGGACGTGGAGGTCGGCGGGGACTGGTACGACGTGATCGCCCTGCGCGACGACGAGCTCGTGCTGGCGATCGGCGACGTGGTCGGCAAGGGCGTTCGGGCGGCGGCGGCGATGGGCCAGCTCCGCAACGCGCTGCGGGCGTACGTGCTGGAGGGCTTCGACCCCGGTGCGTCGCTGACCCGGCTCAACCGGCTCGTCGACACGACCGAGGGCCGCTCCTTCGCGACCGTGTTCTGCCTCTGGTTCAGCCCCCGCACCGGCCGGTTGCGCTACGCCAGCGCCGGTCACCCGTCACCGCTGCTGATCCGGGGGGACGACGTCGAGTTCCTGCACGACCGGGCGCTGGGGCCGCCGGTCGGGGCGATCCCCGGCACGGTCTACCGCACGGTCGAGGAGGAGCTGGCCCCCGGGAACCGGCTGCTGCTCTACACCGACGGGCTGATCGAGGACCGGCAGCTCGACATCGACGCCGCGCTGACCCGGCTTCGCAAGGACGCGGCAGCGCCCGGCGAGCACGTCACCGACCTGATCGACGCCGTCGTGGAACGGGTCGCCGGGCGGCCCCTGCGCGACGACGTCGCGGTGCTCGCCCTGGAGGCGGCGGAGCCCCACCGGTTCGCGTTGCGGCTGCCGGCCGATCCCGCCCGCCTCAGCATGCTGCGCAAGCGGCTGGAGGACTTCCTCGTGGCGCACCGGGTCACCGAGACGGACCTGTTCGACCTGACCGTCGCCGTCTCCGAGGCCGCCGCCAACGCCATCGAGCACCCGGTCGACCCGGTCGAGCCGACGATCAGCGTCGAGGTGACCATCGTCGACCGCACGGTGGTCGCCACGGTGCGTGACGCCGGCCGGTGGCGGGAGTCCACCGGATCGGGCTTCCGGGGGCGGGGGCTGTCCCTCATCGAGGCCCTGGGCGAGTTGTCGGTGACCCGTACCGACACCGGGACCGCGGTGACGCTGCGCCGGCGGCTGGCGGACTGAGCACGGTTCCGACGGCCGGCGCGGTCCGGCGGCGCCACGGGGTGCGGGCGGTGGGTCCGGCGGCGACGCCCGGGTGGCCGGCGGCGCCAGCCGGGTGCGGGCGGGTGCGGTCCGGCGGCGCGGGGCTCAGGCGGCGCGGGGCTCAGGCGGGGCGGAGCCAGACCTGGCCGGCCAGGCCGGAGATGTCCAGCACCCGGTGCACCTGCCGCGACGGCAGCACGGTGAGCGCGTCGGGGAACTGCTGGGCCAGCCGGACGACGGCGTGGATCGCCGCGGAATCGAAGAAGGTGACCGCCCGCAGGTCGAGTGTCACGCGTTCGGCCGGCTCGCGCAGCGCGGTCTGGAACATGACATCGGCGGTGGCCATGTCGACCTCGCCGGTGACCAGGACACGAAGGTGGCCATCGTCGATCTCCGCGCTTGCGGAGAAGACGGAAGACGAGCCATCCCCTTGATCCACGCAGCCACAATGGCACAGCGGGCCAGGCACGGCAACAACCGCCGGGGGCGGGCGGTGGCGGGGGTCACGACGGGCGCGGCGATAAACTCGCGTCATGACCGTCCGTGCGCCGCTGACCCCCGGCACCCTCTCCCCGTTGCGGCCAGTGCCCGCCCACATCGTCCGCCCGGAGTACGTGGGCAAGAAGCGTCCGCAGGAGTGGCGCGGTTCGCACGTGCAGACGCCGGAGACCATCGAGAAGATGCGGGTCGCCGGTCGACTCGCGGCGCAGGCCACCCAGCTCGCCGGCGAGCACTGCAAGCCCGGCGTGACCACCGACGAGATCGACCGGGTCGTGCACGAGTTCCTCTGCGACCACGGCGCCTACCCGTCCACGCTGGGCTACCGGGGCTTCCCGAAGTCGTGCTGCACCAGCCTCAACGAGGTGATCTGCCACGGCATCCCCGACTCCACCGTGCTCGCCGACGGCGACATCGTCAACGTCGACGTGACCGCGTACCTCGACGGGGTGCACGGCGACACGGACGCCACCTTCTGCGTCGGCGAGGTCGGCGAGGAGGCGCGGCTGCTGGTCGAGCGCACCCACGAGGCGACGATGCGCGGCATCCGCGCGGTCGCCCCGGGCCGCCAGATCAACGTGATCGGCCGGGTCATCGAGTCGTACGCGAAGCGGTTCGGCTACGGCGTCGTGCGTGACTTCACCGGCCACGGCATCGGCGAGGCATTCCACAGCGGGCTCTACGTGCCGCACTACGACAGCCCCCGCCCCACGGACGTGATGGAGCCGGGGATGACCTTCACCATCGAGCCGATGATCACCCTCGGCACCTACGAGTACGACATGTGGGACGACGGCTGGACCGTGGTGACGAAGGACCGCCGGTGGACGGCCCAGTTCGAGCACACCATCGTGGTGACCGAGGACGGTCACGAGATCCTCACCCTGCCGTGACGGACACCCCGGCGGCGCTGCGGGAGGCGCACCACGCGGACGTCTCCGGCGGCTGGCTGCGCCCGGCCGTGTTCGGGGCGATGGACGGGCTGGTCACCAACATCGCCCTGATCGCCGGGGTGGCCGGCGGCGGGGTGTCGCCCCGCAACGTCGTGCTGACCGGCGTGGCCGGCCTGGTCGCGGGCGCCATCTCGATGGGGCTGGGGGAATACACCAGCGTCCGGTCGGCAAACGAACAGGTCGCGGCCGAGGTCGCCAAGGAACGCCGCGAGTTGGAGCGGCACCCCGAGGCCGAGGCGCGCGAGCTGGCCGACGCCTGGGTGGCGCGCGGGCTGTCGCGTGAACTCGCCACGGAGGTCGCCCAGGCGGTGCGGCGCAACCCGGAGGAGGCGCTGCGGGTGCACGTGCAGGAGGAACTCGGCGTCGACCCGTACGCGCATCCCAGCCCCTGGGCGGCGGCGATCTCGTCGTTCCTGTGCTTCTCGGTCGGGGCGCTGGTGCCGCTGCTGACCTACCTGTTCGGTGCGACGAGCCTGTGGCTGGCGCTCGCGGTCGGCGGGCTCGGGCTTTTCGTGGCCGGTGTGGTCGTCGCCCGGTTCACCGCCCGGCCCTGGTGGTCCGGCGGTCTGCGCCAGCTCCTGCTCGGCGCGGCGGCGGCCGGCGCGACCTACCTCATCGGCACCCTCGTCGGCGTGCAGGGCGGAATCGGCTGAGTGCTCCGCCGGGTCGGCGGTGGCGTGGTTCGGGCGGTGCGGGTGCCCGCGCCCGCCCCGGCGGCTACGCGTCGCCCTGGTCGCGGGCGGCCGACACGCCGGGGCCGCCCGGCACCAGCCGGAAGACGAGGATCTCCCGGCCGCCGGCGCGCTGCGCGTACGTCCGGTAGGCGGGCCACTCGGTGACCAGCAGCGTCCAGAGCCGGTCCCGTTCGGCGCCGGTGGCGACCTGCGCGCGCACCGGCACGCGGCGGCCCTTGACGGCCACCTCGGCGGCCGGGTCGGCGCGCAGGTTCATGGCCCAGCCGGGCTGGTGGGACTGGCCGAAGTTGGAGCCCACCACCACGTAGGCGTCGCCGTCGGGCACGTAGAGCAGCGGGTTGCTGCGCGGCTTGCCGGAGCGGCGGCCGGTGGTGGTGATGACCAGCGACGGAATGAGCCCGAGCGCGACCACCCGCCCCCCGGTCAGTCGCCCGACCACGCGGTCGGCGGGCACGAGCAGGCGGACGGCGGCGCCGAACCAGCGGTGGTGACCGACACGCCGGGTGAGGGTTCCGAGTACGGGCACGGCAACCAGTGTGCCCGCTGCCGGCCCGTCAGTCGAGACGTCGCTCGACCGGCAGCCGGGACCGGGTGAACAGTCCCGCGCCGAGCATCGCGACCAGCGGCACCACCACCAGGACGCCGAGCGTGGCCCACGGGACGAGGAACGGGTACGGCTCCACGACCGGCCACAGGCCGGCGTAGCGGCGGTTGAGGGCGTTCAGGATGATCGACGCGGAGCCCAGGCCGGCGACGATGCCGAGCGCCGAGCCCAGCACCGCGATCACCCCCGACTGGCAGAGCGACAACAGGCGGCGCAGCCCCGGGCCGGCGCCGACCGCCGCGAGGGTGGACAGGTCGGCCCGTCCCTCGGCCGCGGCCAGGCCGGTGGCGGCGCCGGCGGCGCCCACGGTGATCACCCCGGCCGCGGCGGCCAGCAGGAGCAGCAGGGGCCGCTGCGGGGCGTTACGGTCACCCCGCTCGAACTCCACCTGGGCGCCGAGCGGGCGCACGGCGGCGACGAACCGGTCCTGCCGGTCCTCAGCGGAGCGGTCCTGCCGGTCCCCGGCGGAAACGCCGTCGGTGGTGAACGCCCAGCCGAGCGGGCGCACGGTCAGTCCGAGCCGTTCGGCCGCCGGCCGGGAGAGCAGCAGCCGGTCCTGGTCCAGCCCGGTGGGCAGCGGGTACGCGGCGACGGTGCTGGTGACCGCGACGGTGGGCCGGTCCGGCCCGGTGCGGGTCACCCGCAGCTCGGCCCGCCCGTCGACCACGTAGCGCGGATCGGTCACCACGACGCCGCCGGCCCGCAGCACGGCGGTGGCGGCGGCGACGTCGACGGGCGCGGCGCCGGTGAGCACCGGCAGCGCCCGGCCGTCGTCCACCGTCACCTCGAAGTAGCCGCCGAAGGGGCCCTGCGGGCCCGTGTTACAGCGGGCGTCGGCGCGGGCCCGTCGCTGCTGTGCCGGGCTGAGCCGGTGGTCCGGCGTCCACGGGCACGCGCGCTCGGCCGGTAGCACGGCGGAGACCACGCACAGTTCCGGGTCCGGGCGGCAACCGGCGGCGGCGAGGGGCACCGCCGGCCCGGCGCCCAGGTGGGCGCGGGCCGCCTCGGCGAGACGGGGCAGCGCCGGCGGTCCGGCCGGGCCGGGGCCGGTCACCAGCACGCTGCCGACCGGCAGGGCGGGCCGGTACGACTCGGCCGTCCGGGCCTCGTCGCTGGCCAGGTACACGCCGATGGCGACGCTGCCGGCGACCGCCGCCATCACGGCCGAGATCGCCGGCGCGGTCGACGACCGGTTGCGGCTGGCGTCGCGCAGCGCGATGCGGGGGGCCAGCGGCAGCGACCGCCCGAGGCGGGCGAGCAGGCCGACCAGCGTCGGGGTGGCGAAGACCAGCCCCAACTCGCCGAGGACGATGCCGGCGAGGACCACCGCCGGTGCCGTCCGGGCCGCCCCGAACGCGGCCACCGCCGCCCCACCCACGGTCAGCGCCAGCCCCGCCGTCAACCAGCGCCGCCGGTGCGCGGGCGCGGTGCGCCGGCCGGCCAACCCCGCCACCACGTCCTGCCGGGCGGCCGTCCAGGCCGGCGCCAACGCGGCCAGCACCCCGGCCAGCACCGCGACGGCCGCGATCGCGGCGAGGGCCTCGGGCCAGCAGCGGTACGCGCCGAAACGCGCGCCGTAGACGTGCTGCTCCACCAGCGGGCGACCGGCGAACGCGGCGGCGACGCCGAGCGCGACCCCGACGGCGGCCCCGAGGGCGCCCAGCACCACACCGTCGGCCAGCACGATGCGACGCAGGTGGGCGTCGTCCCCGCCGGCCACCGCCACCAGCGCGAGGTCCCGGCGGCGGCGCCGTACGCCGACCGCGAAGGCCGGCCCGACGAGCAGCACCACCTCCAGCAGCCCCAGCCCGCCGACGAGCACCGAGATGCTCATCCCCTCCACGTCCATCGAGGAGACCCCGTCGGTCGGGGCCCCGACGGTGCCCGACGACGGGGCGGGGGTGCGGGCCCGGACGAGGACGCCCTGCGCGTTGAGCCGCCGGAACAGTTCCTCGTCGATGCCGCCGGGCAGGTCGACCAACCAGCTCCTGTCCTGTTCGGTCCCCACCGCCGTCGGGTGCAGGGTCACCACCGCGCCCAGGTCGTCGGGGTACTCGGCGACCCCGACCACCCGCCAGGAGCGGGTGCCGTCGGCGGAGGTGACGGTCCCACCGGGACGGACGTCGAGGCGGCGCAGCGCCGCGGGGCTGACCGCGATCTCGGCCGGGCCGGCCGGCGCGCGTCCGGAGTGGAGCCGGGCCATCCCGCGGCCGAGCGGGTCGGCGAGGTCCACGGCGCGTGCCCTGGTGGTGTCCTCGATCCGCGCGCCGACCCGGGCGTCGAACGGCGCCCACCGGCACAGCGGCACCACCCGGCTGCCCGCCGGCAGCAGGGCGCTCACCTGCTCGGCGGTGGCACCCACGCTGCCGTGCGACTCTTGGCCGCCGGTGTGCCAGCCGTCGCCCCAGGCGCTCTGGGTGATGGGGTGCGGCGACACCCAGAGCAGTTCCGCGTCGGCACTGCCGAGCTGGCGGTCCATCTGCTCGCCGGGAGTCAGCTCGGACATCCGCCAGCTCACGGCGGTGAAGGTCAGCGCCAGCACCGGAATGGTGATCATCGTGAGCACCAGCGCCGTACGCCCGCGCGCCCGCCGGGCCTCCCGCCGGGCGATCCGCAGTGCGGCCCGCCAGGAGCCGGTGGTGCGCGCGAGCCGGCCGGCCCCGCCGGCGCTCACCGACCGCTGCCGCTCAGCAGCTGCTCCACGCTGCCGAGCGGGGCCGTCGAGTCGACCAGCACCCCGTCGCGCAGGAAGACCACCCGGTCGGCCCAGGCGGCGTGCCGCGCCTCGTGGGTGACCAGCACGGCGGCGGCGCCGGCGTCGACCCGGCACCGCAGCAGGTGCAGCACCGCCTCGCCGGTCTGCGAGTCCAGCGCGCCGGTCGGCTCGTCGGCCAGCACCAGCCGGCGATCGCCGACGAGCGCGCGGGCGATCGCCACCCGCTGCTGCTGGCCGCCCGAGAGCTGGTCGGGGAACCGGTCGCCCAGCTCGGGCAGGCCCACCTCGGCCAGCGCGGCCAGGGCCAGCCGCCGGGCCCGTCGCACGCCCGTCCCGTCGAGTTCGAGGGGCAGGGCGACGTTCTCCACGGCGCTGAGGCTGCCGAGCAGGTTGAGGTCCTGGAAGACGTAGCCGATCCGGCGGCGCCGTAGCCGGGCCAGCCGGCGGCGGTTGAGGCCGGCGAGCGGCTCGCCCTGCACGTACACCTCGCCGGCGGTCGGGCCGTCCAGCCCGCCGGCCAGGGCGAGCAGTGTCGACTTTCCCGAGCCGGACGCCCCCATGACGGCGACGAGTTCCCCGCAGCGCACAGTGAGGCTCACCCCGCGCAGCGCGTGCACCGCCGCCGGTCCGGTGCCGTGGGTGCGGTGCACGTCGCGGACGTCGAGCACGGGCGTGGCCGGGTCGTCGCCTGTGTTCACCGGCGTACCTCCTCGTCGGCCCGGTGCACCGCCTCGGCGGGGGGCGCCGGGGCGTGACCGGGCGCGGCCGGCCGGTAGCGCACGAGGCTGGCCTCACAGTGGTCCAGCCAGCGCACCTCGGCCTCGGCCTGGAAGACCATGGCGTCCAGCACCAGCCGCCACGGCAGGTCCTCCGGGCGGTCGCTGGCGTACTTCAGCCGGGTCAACTCCTGCAACGTCCGCATGGTCGCGCTGCGCTGGGTCTGCACGACCGACCGCACGTCGACCCCGGGGGTGGTCAGCGCGAGGGCCAGCTTGATCGCCAACTCGTCGCGGGGGCGGTCGGTGCGGCTGATCGGGGTGGCGAACCAGAGGGCCAGGTCCGCCCGCCCGGCGTCGGTGATCTCGTACGGCCGCTGCCCGGCCTCGCTCTCGGGCAGTGACCGGACCAGCCCGTCCCGTTCCAGCCGGGACAGGGTGGTGTAGACCTGCCCGATGTTCAGCGGCCAGGTCGAGCCGGTCGACTGCTCGAACGCGGCGCGCAGCTGGTAGCCGTACATCTGGCCGCGCTCGAGCAGGGCGAGCAGCCCGTGACGGATGGACATGGAAACGGAGTATGCATACCTGGTATGTGACCCGCAACCGGGGCGGCGCGGCGGGTCAGGTGGGCCGGCCCGGGAACGGCACCGTCAGGGGGGTGATCCCGGCCGTCCGGCGCCACCGGGTGGCCCGCAGGGCGTACTCCACCAGGGCGGCCAGGGCGACGTCCCGGTCGGCGCCGGTGGTGGCGGGCACCGCCGCCCGCCAGAACGCGGCCGTGCGCTCCTCCACCTCGACGGCCAGGCGCAACGCGCTCGCCCGGTCGGTGACCGGGAACGGCAGCGTGTAGCCGGCCCGGTCCGGCGGGACGCTTCCGCCGCCGGCGCTCAGCTGCATGATCAGGGCGTCGCGGCGGCGCCGGTGGGCGGCCTCCGCCTCCCTCGCGGCGGTCCGGGCCGCGCCGTCGAGGCGTACCCCGATGGGCCCGTACGCCCAGATCGCGGCGTATTCGGCGGCCAGCGCCGCGCCGAGCGCCCTGGTCGGCCCGGATGGTGTCGGCGTGGTCACCGCAGCACCTCCAGGTGCGTGGCCCGGGCGGCGGCGATCGAGGCGAGCAGGGCGGCCCGTTCGGCCGGCGCCGCCGCGCAGGCCCTGGTCGCGGCCTCCCGGCCGGCGCGTTCGCCCTCGCGCAGCGCGGCCCGCGTCGCCTTCGGGTCGCCGGCGGCGGCGGGGGTGGCCGCGGCGGACGCCGACGGCAGCGGCACGCCGAGGACCCGGGCCAGCTCGGCCGCGTGGGCCTGGTGCGCCTCGGCGATCGGGGTGAGCAGGCCGGCGAGCGCGGGGTGCGCGGCAGCGGCGTCCCGGTGCCCGGCGGCGAGCCGGAGCGACTCGTCGAGCAGCGGCGTGAGCGGGTCCGGCCCGGGGGCGGGGCCGGTGTCGCGGTCGAGCAGGCCGCAGCCGGTCAGGGGGGCCGCCACCCCGCCGAGCGCGAGGAGCGCCCCGGCGCGCAGCAGCTTTCGCCGGGAATGCCCGGTTGTCTCGCCCTGTTGTCTGGGTCTGCCCGTCGCCACCGGACAAGTCAACACCATCACCGGGTGTGCGGGGGGCACCGGCGTCGGTGCGCCGCCCGGTCCGGCGCCCGGCAGGCGCGTTACGCTCTGCGCAACCACCGGGGCGTCAGCTCCGGTGGCGTCCCGACATGGCGGCCGACCGGTGCCGTCGATCAGCAGGAGGGTGCGGAGATGACGCAGCGTGGCCGTGCCACGAGGCCGACGGGTCCGGCGGGGAGGCCCCGGCGCGCCGACGCCCCACGGGGCGGGGAGCGGGCCGTCGGCCCGCGCGGCGACCTCGCCGCCCGGCGGGCCCGGCTGCGTGCGGTGATCGAGCCGGTGGTCACCGCCGCCGGCTACGACCTGGAGGACCTCTCCGTCTCCCGGGCCGGCCGGCGACACGTGGTGCGGGTGATCGTGGACGCCGACGGCGGGATCCGGCTGGATGCCGTCGCCGAGGTCTCCCGGGCCGTCTCCGCGGCTCTCGACGCGGCCGAGGAGGCCGGGGGCGACCTCGTCGCCGGGGAGTACCAGCTGGAGATCAGCTCCCCCGGTGTGGACCGGCCGCTCACCCTGCCCCGACACTGGCGACGCAACGTCGGGCGGCTCGTCAAGGTGACCGCCCGCGGCGCGGGCGCCCCCACCGGGCAGCCCGCCGGCGACCGGCAGGTCACCGGCCGGGTGGTCGAGGCCGACGACGAGCGCGTGGTGCTGGAGGCCGACACCGGCCGCACCGCGTGGACGTACGCCGAGCTCGGCCCCGGCCGGGTGCAGATCGAGTTCCACCGCCTCGACGAGATCGAGGAGACGGACGAACTCGACGACACGGACGACATGGACGACACCGACGACTTCGACGACGAAGATGATGTGGAGGACGAGGAGAGGTGAACATCGACCTCGCGGCGCTGCGCGCACTCGAGCGCGAGCGGGAGATCCCGTTCGACACGATCCTCGCGGCGATCGAGACCGCGTTGCTGACCGCCTACCGGCACACCGAGGGTGCGGAGTCGCACTCCCGGGTGGAGATCGACCGTAAGACCGGCGGGGCCCTGGTCTACGCGCAGGAACTGGACGACGACGGCACCGTGGTGCGGGAGTGGGACGACACCCCGCACGACTTCGGCCGGATCGCCGCGATGACCGCCAAGCAGGTGATCCTCCAGCGGCTGCGGGAGGCCACCGACGAGGTGCACTTCGGCGAGTACGTGGGCCGCGACGGTGACCTGGTCACCGGGGTGGTGCAGGCGCACGAGGCGCGCAGCGAGAAGGGCATCGTCAGCGTCGACCTCGGCAAGCTCGAGGGCGTCCTGCCCCAGTCGGAGCAGGTGCCGGGCGAGCGCTACGCGCACGGCGAGCGGATCCGTTGCGTGGTGGTGCACGTCGCCAAGGGGATGCGCGGGCCGCAGATCACCCTCTCGCGGTCCCACCCCGCCCTGGTCAAGAAGCTCTTCGCGCTCGAGGTGCCGGAGATCGCCGACGGCACGGTCGAGATCGGCGCGATCGCACGTGAGGCAGGTCACCGCACGAAGATCGCGGTCCGCTCCACCACCCAGGGCGTCAACCCCAAGGGCGCCTGCATCGGGCCGATGGGGCAGCGGGTCCGCGCGGTCATGAGCGAGCTGCACGGCGAGAAGATCGACATCATCGACTGGTCGGACGACCCGGCGACCTTCGTCGGCAACGCCCTGTCGCCGGCCAAGGCCCTGCGCGTCGAGGTGGTCGACCTGGCCAGCCGCACCGCGCGGGTCACCGTCCCGGACTTCCAGCTCTCCCTCGCCATCGGGCGGGAGGGGCAGAACGCCCGCCTCGCCGCGCGACTGACCGGTTGGCGGATCGACATCCGGTCCGACGCCGAGCAGGCTGGGGCCGCCGGCCGGGGCGGGGCTGATCACGTCCCGGAGCCGGGCGGCGCGATCTCGGGCGCCTAGGGGTAGACTTTCTCCAGTGGTACGACACGCGCTGCCGGAGCGCACCTGTGTGGGTTGCCGTCGGCGTGCGCCGGCCAGCGAATTGCTGCGGATCGTCGCGATCGGTGACGAGGCTGGTCACAGCCTCCGGCCCGATCCGGCCCGCAGGCTGCCGGGTCGGGGAGCGAACATGCACCCGGATCCGGCCTGCTTCGCGCAAGCGGTGCGGCGACGCGCTTTCGGGCGGGCGCTGCGCATCACCGGGGTCCCTGACCACGGTGAGCTTGCGGAGCACGTCGATGCGCCAACCACTACGTCCGGTCAGCCCGACCGGGCGAGGGTCGCTAGCAGGGTAGGACGACCGACATGAGCACACGATGAAGTCCCTGAAATGACCAGGCTTCAAGTGCAGGAGTGAGGTCGCTGCGGGTGCTGCCCGCACGACCTCGGAGTGAGGAGTGCAGTGGCAGGTAAGGCCCGCGTACACGAGCTTGCAAAAGAGCTCGGGGTCGAAAGCAAGACCGTTCTCGCCAAGCTCAAGGAGATGGGCGAGTTCGTGAAGTCCGCGTCCAGCACCGTCGAGGCGCCCGTCGCCCGACGACTGCGTACCGCGTTCGTCGCGTCCGCCGGATCTCCGTCGCCGGCGGCTCCGCCGACGGCTGCCCCGGCGCCGACCTCGACCCCGACCCCGACCACGACGCCCTCCCCGGCCCCCGGTGGCCCCCGGGTCTCGGCCCGGCCGATGCCGCCTCGGCGGCCGACCGCGCCGACGCCCGGCCCAGCGAAGCCCAAGGGTCCGCTGCCCGGTCCGCCGCAGCCCGCGGCCCCGGTCGCGCAGCCGGCGAGTGCGCACGACATCGAGGTGGCGGCCGCTGAGGCACGTGCCGCCGCGCTGAAGGCCGAGCAGGAGGCGGCGGTCAAGGCCGCCCAGGCCGCTCGCCAGCAGCAGCGTGACAACGTCCGCCGGGAGCCCCCGGCGGACGGCGGTAACCGTCCCGGTCCCCGACCGGGTCCGGGTGCCATGCCGCCCCGTCCGGGTTCCCCGGCAGCCGGTCGTCCCGGCACGCCGGCTCCGGGCCCGGGTGCCCGTCCGGGCGGACGTCCGCCGGCGCGCGGCGCCGGTAACAACCCGTTCGGCATCCAGGGCAGCCAGCAGCAGCAGCGGCCTCCGGCCGCCGGTGCGGGCGGTCCCCGGCCCAACCCGTCCGGCATGCCGCCGCGGCCCAGCCCGGCTTCCATGCCGCCCCGTCCGAGCCCGGCCTCCATGCCGAGCCAGCGTCCCGCTACCGGTCGCCCCGGCCCCGGTGGCGCGGGTCGCCCCGGTGGTGGCGGCGCGGGTCGTCCCGGTGGTGGCGGCGGTGGCTTCCGTGGCGGTCCCGGCGGTGGTGCCGGTGCCGGTGGCGGCGGTTACCGTGGCGGTCCCGGCGGTGGTGCCGGTGCCGGTGGCGGCGGTTACCGTGGCGGTCCCGGCGGCGGTGGCGGTGCACCCGGTGGCGGTTTCCGTCCGGGCGCGCCGGCTGGTGGCGGCGGTCGTCCCGGTGGCGGCGGTCGTGGCCGTGGCGGCGGCGCCGCGGGTGCCTTCGGGCGTCCGGGTGGTCGGCCGACGCGCGGTCGCAAGTCCAAGAAGCAGCGCAGACAGGAGTTCGACAACCTGTCGGCTCCGACCATGAGTTCGGGTGCCCCCCGGGGTCAGGGTCAGGTCGTGCGGCTCTCCCGTGGCGCCTCGCTGTCGGACTTCGCCGACCGGATCAACGCCAACCCGGGTTCGCTGGTCCAGGAGATGTTCAACCTGGGCGAGATGGTCACGGCGACCCAGTCGTGCTCCGACGAGACCCTGCTGCTGCTGGGTGAGCACCTCGGCTTCGAGGTGCAGATCGTCAGCCCGGAGGACGAGGACCGCGAGCTGCTCGCGCAGTTCAACATCGACCTCGACGCCGAGGTCGCCCAGGACCGCCTGGTCAGTCGTGCGCCGGTGGTGACCGTCATGGGTCACGTCGACCACGGTAAGACCAAGCTGCTCGACGCGATCCGTAAGGCGAACGTCGTGGCCGGTGAGGCGGGTGGCATCACCCAGCACATCGGTGCCTACCAGGTCCACGTGCCGCACGACGGCGTGGACCGCGCGGTGACCTTCATCGACACCCCGGGCCACGAGGCGTTCACCGCCATGCGTGCCCGTGGCGCCCAGGTCACGGACATCGTGGTGCTGGTCGTCGCGGCCGACGACGGCGTCATGCCGCAGACGATCGAGGCGTTGAACCACGCCAAGGCGGCCGACGTGCCGATCGTGGTGGCGGTCAACAAGGTCGACAAGCCGGAGGCCAACCCGGACAAGGTCCGCCAGCAGCTGACCGAGTACGGCCTGGTCGCCGAGGAGTACGGCGGCGACACCATGTTCGTCAACGTGGCGGCCAAGCCGGGCATCGGCATCGACGAGCTGCTCGAGGCCGTCCTGCTGACCGCCGACGCGTCGCTGGAGCTGACCGCTCCGATCGACGGGCCGGCGCAGGGTGTGGCCATCGAGGCCCACCTGGACAAGGGCCGCGGTGCGGTGGCGACGGTGCTGGTGCAGAAGGGCACCCTGCGGGCGGGCGACTCCATCGTCGCCGGTGGGGCGCACGGCCGGGTCCGGGCGATGCTCGACGAGAACGGCAACCAGGTCGCCGAGGCCGGTCCGGCCCGTCCGGTCCTGGTGCTCGGTCTGACCGCGGTGCCCGGTGCCGGCGACACGTTCCTGGCGGCCGAGGACGACCGCACGGTGCGTCAGATCGCCGAGCAGCGGCAGGCACGGCGGCGGGCGGCCTCGTTCGCCAACTCGCGCGGCCGGGCCACCCTCGAGACGCTCATGGAGCAGCTCAAGGAGGGCGAGAAGACCTCGCTCAACCTGGTGCTCAAGGGCGACGTCTCCGGTTCCGTGGAGGCGCTCGAGGACGCGCTGTTCAACCTCGACATCCCGGAGGAGGTCCAGCTCAGGATCATCCACCGGGGCGTGGGCGCGATCACCGAGAGCGATGTCATGCTCGCGAGTGCGTCCTCCGAGCCGGTCACGATCATCGGCTTCAACGTGCGGGCCGCCAACAAGGTCCGCGAGATCGCCGACCGCGAGGGCGTGGAGATCCGGTACTACACGGTGATCTACCAGGCCATCGAGGAGATCGAGGCGGCGCTCAAGGGCCTGCTCAAGCCGGAGTTCGAGGAGGTCGAGCTGGGCAGCGCGGAGATCCGCGACGTCTTCCGCTCGTCCAAGATCGGCAACATCTCCGGCTGCATCGTCCGGTCGGGTGTCATCCGGCGCAACGCCAAGGCGCGCGTGCTGCGGGACGGGTCTGTGGTGGCGGACAACCTCACCATCAGCTCGCTCAAGCGGTTCAAGGACGACGCCACGGAGGTGCGCGAGGGCTTCGAGTGTGGTCTGACCCTGGGTGGTTACAACAACGTCCAGGTCGGCGACGTCATCGAGACCTTCGAGATGCGGGAGAAGGTTCGCGCCTGATCCGCTGATCCACTGATCGAGGGGTTTACGCCGAAGGGCGTAAACCCCTTGATCATGTGGGGGGTCCTGCGGGTATCGTCCGGGGCGATGTTTACCGGAACCGCGGTCTTCGACCTGCTGCTGCCGGGCGACTCCCGGTCGCTCAAGGCCAAGAGATCATACGTACGGCCGATCGTGGCGGCGCTGCGTCGCTTCGAGGTCTCGGCCGCCGAGGTGGGGGCGCTCGATCTGCACGGTCGGGCCGAGATTGCCGTGGCCGTGGTGGCCGCCGAGGCGTCGCACGTCCGTGAAGTGCTGGACTCGTGCGAGCGCCTGGTGGCCGGTCGGCCGGAGACCGAGCTGCTCTCGGTGCGTCGGCGGCTGCACGGCGCCGAGGACTGACCCCGCCAGCGGGGCCGCCGGCAGCCGTGCCGGCCCCGCGCGACGCGGGCGGGCGCGCGGGTAGTGTTTCGAGTTGTTGGGTCGGTCGGCTCCGCGGCGCTCCGCGCCGCCGGTGGGCGGCCGGCAGCGGGACACCGTGGAGGTGGCGAAATGTCGGATCCGGCCAAGGTACGCAGGCACGCGGAGCGGGTGCGTGAACTGGTCGCGTCGGTGGTGCGTAGCCAGATCAAGGATCCCCGGCTTGGCATGATCACTATCACCGACGCCCGGATCACCGGCGACCTGCGCGACGCGACCGTCTTCTACACGGTGCTCGGCGACGCGGCGGCCCAGGCGGGCACGGCGGCAGCGCTGGAGAGCGCGAAGGGCATGTTGCGCAGCACGGTCGGCAAGGCGCTGGGGCTGCGGCACTCGCCGACGCTGACCTTCGTCCTGGACGACGTGCAGGACCAGGTCAAGCACATCGACGACCTGCTCGTGCAGGCCCGCACCGCCGACGCCGAGGTGCAGCGGATCGCCGCCCGGGCCGACTACGCGGGCGAGGCCCAGCCGTACCGGCTCGACGAGGACGGCGAAGAGGACGGCGACGCCGAGGCGCGCGACGACGACGAGACTCCGCCCCGGGGCGGGGACACGCGGTGACACGGCCCTCCGGCGGCCCGGCCGGTGGTGCGCTCGCCGAGGCGCCGCCGGCCGACTCCGGCCCGAGCGAGGCGGACTGGACCGCCGCCGTCGCGGTCGTGCGGGCCCTGCCGCCGGGCGGGCGGGTGCTGCTGATCTGCCACGTCAACCCGGACGGGGACGCGCTGGGCAGCATGCTCGGCTTCGCGCTCGGGCTGCGGCAGCTGGGCGTACGGCGGATGCAGGCGACGTTCCCCGGCCCGCCGGAGGTGCCGGAGCCGTTCCGGGCGCTGCCCGGGCTGGAGTTGCTGGTGCCGGCCACCGAGGCGGACCGCGACCCCGACCTGGTCATCTGCTTCGACGCGGCCAGCGAGTCGCGGCTCGGTGAGCTGGTCGACCGGCTGGAGACCGCCGGCGCGGCGCTGGTGCTCGACCATCATGCGTCGAACACCCGCTTCGGTCGGGTCAACCTCGTGGACCCGCACGCGGCGGCCACCTCGGTGGTCGCCGAGGAGTTGCTGGCCCGGCTCGGCGTCACGCTGGACGCCGCGATCGCGGAGTGCCTCTACGTCGCGCTGAGCACCGACACCGGCTCGTTCCGGTTCGAGGCGACCACCCCGGCGGTGCACCGGATGGCGGCCCGCCTGCTGGAGACCGGCATCCGCCCCGGTGACATCTCCCGGCGGATCTTCGACACCCGGCCGTACGGCGCCGTCCGGCTCTTCGGCGAGGTGCTCGGCCGGGCCCGCCTGGAGCCCGCCGCAGCCGCCGGGCACGGGCTGGTGTGGACGTACGCGACGCAGGACGACCTGGCCCGCCACGACCAGCGGCCGTACGTGCTGGAGGCGCTGATCGACTCGGTCCGGTGCACCGCCGAGGCCGACGTGAGCTGCGTGGTCAAGCAGACGACGGCCGGCGACTGGGCGGTGTCGATGCGCAGCAAGGGCGCGGTGGACGTCAGCCTGGTGGCGGTCGCGCTGGGCGGCGGCGGGCACCGCTTCGCCGCCGGCTTCACCGGTTCGGGGACTGTCGACGATGTCGTCGACCGGATCCGCGGGCAGCTCGACGGCGCGCTGACCGGCGCCGGTCGCCACTGACCCGCAGGGCCTCGTCCGCGAAGATCGGGGTGACCCCGGGGAGTGTCCGTCTTCCCGGTTGCGACGAGTACGGGGAGAATCGCGAAATGGAGCAGCCCCACGACCTCACCGTCGAGGCGCCCCGCGCCTGGGACCGTCCCGCCGTCACCATGCCGGTGCTCGTCTGCCTCTCGCTGGTCGGCGGCCGGTTCGCGTCCTTCTCGACCGAGGCCAATCTCTGGACCCTCGGCACCGGCGGGGTGCTGATCTGGCTGGGCCTGAGCAACAGGGTGCCCCGGCGGCCGGCGCCGCGCCGGTTGGGCGCCCCCGCGGCCTGGTGGGCGCTGCCGGTGGTGGTCTTCGGGGTCTTCGAGGGGACCACCTTCGTGCTCGCGGCGGGGGACGAGTTCCCCACGTTCTCCCGGCTGGCCGATCCGTTGCTGGAGGACCATCTGGTCCGCTCGGTGGTCTGGCTGGGCTGGTTGTCGGCGTTCTGGGGGCTGGTGCGGCGATGATGCGGATCCTGGCCATCGGCGGCTTCCTGGTCTCCCTGGTGCTCTTCGCCGCCGTCGAGTGGGCGGCCCGCCGTGAGGGGTCGCGGATCCCGACGCTCGGCGAGGTCTGTGCCTATGTGATGCGCTACGAGGTGGGCCCGGTGCCGGTGGGCCGGATCGGCGTGTTCGGCTTCTGGTGGTGGCTGGGCTGGCACTTCCTGGCCCGGTGACCGCCCGTCCTCAGCCCCGCCGCCTCGCGCGAGCCGAAACGCGAGTCCAGATCGCGGGAACATCGGGCAGTATGTGGAACTGAACGATAGCTTGGGAACTGGCCGGCGTCGTGTGGCGGCGCTGGTCGTGGAGGTGCCACCACACCCCGCGGCACCTCCAGGCAGGGTCGATCGACCCGGGCTCACGCTGCCCACCAGCCGCTCCGGTGACCCCGGACCGCTGCCGGGCGCTCAGCACGACCGCCCGTGAGGGCCGCCGCCGTCGGCGACCCGCGCCCTGGAAGGGGACCACCATGCCGAGCAAGCCAAAGCCGCAGACCACCGACGAGGCCCGCGAGCAGCTGCGCCGCGCGCTGCAGACCTCCATGGACACCCGTCAGTGACCGAGGCCGACCGGCGGTGACGCCGACGGCGTCACCGCCCACCCGGCTCTGAGCCCAACCCGCCTCCACCCGCCCGCCCTTGCTTTCCTGCTCGTCCCTAGCGGTCCCGGCGGTTGCCTGTCCGCGACAGACGCTCGTGCCCGCCACGGGATGGGCCCCCTGCGCGTGGCTGCCCGTTAGCCCCCCGCGTGGCTGGCCCCCGCGTGGCTGGCCCCCGCGTGGCGGTCTGCCTGTTGGTGGTGGCGCTTGTGCCCGCCACGGGCGAGATTGCCCTCGCGCGGCTGTGCGGCTGTCCACGGCGGATGTTCGTGCCCGTCACGGACGTGGCGGCCTCCGCCGACGCCCGCCTGTCGGCCACAGGACGCACGCCCGTGACGAGGGCTTCCGGCGTGGACGTGCCTGCCCGCGAAGAACGCCCTGCCCGCGCGGTCATCCGGTGCCGAGGCACGCCAGGGCGCGTCGCTTGCTAGATATCCCGTCTGCCGTCTGCCGTCTGCCGCTTGCCGCTTGCGGGCCGAGGCCAAGACTGAGCGGCGTACCCGTCTGCCTAGTGGTCGACTCTGCCTTGGTCGACGCAGTGCAACGGCGCCGGCCTATCAGCGGTGATCAGGACGCCATGGACCTTAAAACGGTCGGTTAACGTCCATGGCGTCCTGATCACCGGGGAGCCCGCGCGTCAGCACCGGATCCGGTGGGTCGGGGATGGCGCGCAGCCGCCGTCGGGCAGTGGTGTGGGCACGATAGGCGGGAGACCAGCATTGCGGTGGGCGCAACGCCGGCGGCGCGGGTGGGCGCGACACACCAGCGCGACGGGGAGAGAGAAACCGGCGCGACAGGGGGGCGGGAAACCGGCGGGACGGTGGGCGGCGTGGCGGGTTAGGGTCGGTTATGAGGTTGTTCCGGGGCGTGCTGCCCCCGCCGCGCTCCTGAGCGGAGCGCCACACCACCGGCCGCGTCCCGTTCCGTTGGACGGTGGCCGGTCTTCCCACGGCGGGCCTTCCTGAACGGCGGCCCCCGGGGCGGGATTCGGGTGGCAACGCCCACTGCGTGTTCGTGCGTGCGCTCCGACAGACGTCGACCCTGTCAATGGCTCGATCCTGCCCTGGAGCGCACCCGTGTCCCGATCGTCGCTGTCTTTCTCGTCCATGTCGCCTGGCAGCCCCCGTCCGCGTCCCGCGTCCGCCGGTGGGGCGCGCCGGGGTCTGCTGTACGTCACCGCCGCCGGCGTGCTGTGGGGCACCACCGGTGTCGCCGTGCACCTCGTCCGCGAAGCTACGACCCTCACCCCGACGGGCGTCGGTTTCTACCGCCTCGCCATCGGCGCGGTGGTGCTGGTGGCCCTGGTGGCGCACCGGCTGGGCCCGGTGCTCGTGGCGCTGCGGGCGGAGCCGGTGGCCCTCGTCCTGATCGGGGTCGGTCTCGGGGGCTACCAGGCGCTGTACTTCGTCGCCGTCGCGGCGGGGGGTGTCGGGGTGGCCACCGTGGTCAGCCTCGGGCTCGCCCCCGTGCTCATCTTCGGGTGGGAGTCGGTGCGCGCGCGGCGGCTGCCCGGCAGGACCATGCTGGGCGCTCTGGTGGCCGGGCTTGTCGGCCTCGTGCTCATCACGGTGTCGGTCGGGCAGCCGGGCGCGACGGCCCCGCGCCCGCTGCTCGGCCTGCTGGCGGCGTTCGGCTCCGGTGTCGGCTACGCCGCCAGCACCGTGCTGAGCCGGCACGCCGCGCAGCGCGTCGCGTCGATGACGCTCACCACCGTCTCCGCCGTGGTGGGCGCGTTGGCGCTGGCCCCGATCGCGCTGGCCGAGGGGATAGGTGTACCGGCCCGGCTCGCGCCCGTCGCCCTGCTGGTGCACCTCGGGGTGGTCACCACGGCCGTGGCGTACGCCCTGTTCTATGCGGGACTGCGCACCACCAGCGGCAGTGCCGCCGCGCTCTCCACCCTGGTCGAGCCGCTCACCGCGGTGCTGCTCGCGGGTTGGCTCCTCGGCGAGTCACTGCCCGTGCCGGTGCTCGTCGGGGGAGTGCTCCTGCTCGGCGCCGTCGGCGTCGTGCACCTGGCCCCCCGGCAGGCCGGCCAGAAGTAAGTGATGGCGCACATTGCGCTCCTTACCTGGCCGTGCCAGGATCGGCGGCGATGAGTCACTCCGTCGCCGCCGGTCCGCCGGCCGTCACCCCCCGCCGGATCGCCGCGCTGGCGCTGCCGGCGTTGGTGGTGCTGGCCGCCGAGCCCATCTACGTCCTCGTGGACACGGCGGTGGTGGGCCACCTCGGCCGGGTGCCGCTGGCCGCACTGGCCGTCGGCGGGACGGTGCTGACGCTCATCGCGTGGCTCGGCACCGTGGTCGCGTACGGCACCACGGGGCGGTCGGCCCGCCGGTTCGGGGCCGGCGACCGGGCCGCCGCCGTCGCCGAGGGCGTCCAGGCATCCTGGCTCGCCCTCGGGGTCGGGGTGCTGGTGGCGCTCGGCATGCAGATCGGCGGCGGTGCGCTGGCGCGTACCCTCGTCGGGGGCCCCGGCGAGGTGGCCGACGCCGCCGCGCAGTGGCTGCGGGTCGCGGCGCTCGGCGCCCCCGGGCTGCTGCTCGCCGCCGCCGGCAACGGCTGGCTGCGCGGCGTGCAGGACATGCGCCGCCCGCTGCTGTTCGTGCTCGGCCCCAACCTGCTCTCCGCCGTGCTCTGCCCCGTGCTGGTCTATCCGGCGGGGCTGGGGCTGGTCGGCTCCGCGGTGGCCAACGTGGTCGCCCAGAGCCTCGGCGGTGCGCTCTTCGCCGGGGCGCTGGTCGCCGAGCGGGTCTCGCTGCGGCCCCGGCCGAGGCTGATCCGGCAGCAGTTGGCGCTCAGCCGGGACCTGCTGATCCGGGGCGTCGCGTTCCAGGCCAGCTTCCTCTCCGCCACCGCCGTCGCCGCGCGTTTCGGGACCACCGCCGTCGGCGCCCACCAGATCGCCCTGCAACTGTGGTTCTTCACCGCCCTGGTGCTCGACGCGCTCGCCATCGCCGCCCAGTCCCTGGTCGGCGCGGCGCTCGGGGCCGGCGACGATGCCACCGCCCGGGCCCTCGCGCGCCGCATCGGGCTGCTCGGTGGCGCCTGTGGCGTGGCGTTCGCCGTGCTCATCGCCGCCGGCGCCGGCGTGGTCCCCGGCTGGTTCAGTGCCGATCCGCAGGTACGTGAGCAGGCCATGCTCGCCTGGCCGTGGTTCGTGGGGATGCTGCCGCTGGCCGGCGTCGTGTTCGCCCTCGACGGGGTGCTGATCGGCGCCGGTGACGTGCGCTACCTGCGCAACCTCACGATCGTGGCCGCGCTTGGCGGCTTCCTGCCGGCGATCTGGCTGGCGTACGGGCTCGAACTCGGGCTCGGCGGGATCTGGGCGGGGCTCACGCTCTTCGTGGTGCTCCGCCTGGTCGGCCTGCTGCTGCGGCTGCGCTCCGGGCACTGGGCCGTGGTGGGCGCGGTGCGCTGAGCCTCAGCACCTCATGCGCGTCGGCATGGGGGCGGCCGGGTCGAAGTAGGCGCCGGGGTCGCCAGCCGGCGCGCGGTCGCCGTGCACGTCCGGCAGCCACGGGGTCACGTCCAGCCAGCCGTCGCGCAGCAGGGCGCAGTCGGCGTTCCAGGTGACGGCCTTCGCGGAGGCCAGCCAGAGTCCCCGCGCGGAGGCCGGCACGTCGGCGGGGTGCGGCACCTGCCAGAGCAGCTGGTCGCGGACCGCGACCAGGCCGGCGCCGGCCGGTGCCCGGCGCACCACGTCGAACGAGTACACCCAGACGAACTCGGTGGTCACCTCCAGCAGGCGCACCCCGTTCACCTTCGTCGCCCGGTAGCTGATCCGCCCCCGCGCGCGGGTGTCGTACGCCCAGTTCGTATGGGTTCCGATCCTCGTGGCGACGTGCAGGAACCGGGAGTTGTCGAAGTGCGGACGCATCTGGGCGCGGGAGTCCGGCGCCAGCAGGCCGAGGAACGGCGCGGTGTCACCGACCAGCATCCCGGTCTCCAGGCGACTCTCGTTCAGCGCCCTGCGGACCGAGTTGAGCGCGGCACCCACCTGGGCCTTGCTGAACGGGCCCTCGGCGGTGGCCGCCGGCAGGACGATCGCCTCCGCGCCGACGGCGAAGGCGGCGGCCGGGGTGCCGGCGAAGAGATCCCGTGGCATGCCGACCGCGCTGCTCGGCTCGGGTGCCGCACTCGCCGTCGGTGCGGTCGTCGCCGCACGGTATCCGTCGGCGACCCGGTCGACCCACCACGCGCCCCCCGCCACCATCAGCAGGGCCAGCGCGAACCCGAGGCCGACTGTCAGCGGGCCGTTGTGCCGGGCCCAGAAGAACCGCGGCCGGTCCAGCCCGGTCGGGCGGCGCTCCACCACCGGCGACTGCATCCAGTCGGGCAGGTGCGTCGGCTCCACCTGGGCGAACCGGACCTCACGCGGGCCCTCGGCTCCATCGGCGGGCGGCGCCTGGCCTGCGAACTCGGCGGGGCCGGCGGGCGGATCGCTGCACATCGTGCCCCCGTCAGGCCATGTCGTTCAGGGACAGGTACAGCCAGTAGAAGAACCAGCCGACCAGGGCGATCGTCAACGCCGTGGTGGCGAGGAACACGACCACCGCGACCACGGGGCGCGACTGGGCGTCCGGGGTGCGGTCGCGCCACCGCCACAGCGACCGCCGGGCGGTGCCCAGCACCGGCAGCCGATCGAGGAGTTCCGAGGCGAGGCGGCCCGGGGTCCGTCGCGGCGGCGTGGGGTTGCGCATCCACTCGGGCAGGTCGACGCGGGCGCGGTGGTCGTGGGCGGGCGGCGGCGCGGTGGGCCCGGGGCCCGCTCCGACCAGCGTTTCCTTCGGCTCACGCGGCGGCCGGATCGCCTGGTCGGGGCGGTCAGGGGTGGTGCTCATGGCCATCCAGGGGTGGGGACGCGGCAGGGGCGCATGATCTTCGCATCCGGTCCGCGCCGGCGCGGTCCCGTTCGGCTCCGGGGCCGGCAACTCTGCCCGATCGGCGGGCCTCGACGATCCGATCCGCGCACGGCGGCGGTGGGGCGCCCGGCGCGATCTGGCAGGCTTGGGTGTCGTGAGCACAGACGGTCTGATCGTGGTCGACAAGCCCGGCGGCATGACGTCGCACGACGTGGTGGCGCGGATCCGCCGGTTCGCGCGCACGCGCCGGGTCGGGCACGGCGGCACCCTCGACCCGATGGCGACCGGCGTGCTGGTGATCGGGGTCGGCCGGGCCACCCGGCTGCTCACGTACGTGATCGGTGCGCACAAGAGCTACACCGCCACCGTCCGGCTGGGCCAGGCCACCGTCACCGACGACGCCGAGGGCGACGTGATCGCCACCACGCCGGCCGGACACGTCACCGACGAGGCGGTCCGGGTGGCGCTGGCGGCCCAGAGGGGCGAGATCGACCAGGTGCCGAGCGCGGTCAGCGCCATCAAGATCAATGGACAGCGGGCCTACAAGCGGGTGCGCGAGGGGGAGACCGTCGAGCTGCCCGCCCGCCGGGTCACCGTCTCCCGGCTGGAGCTGCTGGCGGTACGCCGGAACTCCCCGGACGTGGTGGACGTGGACATCGACGTGACCTGCTCCTCCGGGACGTACATCCGGGCCATCGCGCGGGACGCGGGCCTGGCGCTCGGGGTGGGCGGGCACCTGAGTGCGCTGCGGCGTACCGCCGTCGGCGGCTTCTCCCTCGCGGAGGCCGCCACCCTCGACGAGCTGGCGCAGCGGGCCCCCGAGGTGGTCAACCTGCCCCTGGCCGCGGCGGCCGACAGGTGCTTCCCGCGCCGCGACGCCGGCGCCGACGAGGCGAAGGTGCTCGCCCACGGCGGGCCGCTCGACCCGGTCGGTATCGCCGGCCCCTACGCGGTCTTCGGCCCCGCCGGCGAGGTCATCGCTATCGTCAGCGAGCGGGACGGGCGGGCCCGCGCGGAGATCGTGCTCGCCCCCGCCTGACGCGGGCAACGAGAATCCGGCGGCCGTGCGGGCCGCCGCGGAGAACAGGGGAGCAGCGGCATGCAGCGGTGGCGGGGGTACGACGCGGCGCCCGGCGGCTGGGGGCGGTCGGTCGTCACCATCGGCGTCTTCGACGGCGTGCACAAGGGGCACCAGGCGACCATCGGGCACGCCGTGTCCCGGGCCCGCGAGCTGGGCGTGAAGTCGGTGGTGGTCACCTTCGACCCGCACCCGGCGGAGGTGGTACGCCCCGGCACGCACCCGGCCGTGCTCACCGAGACCGCCCGCAAGGCCGAGCTGATCGAGGCGCTCGGCGTGGACGTGCTCTGCGTGGTGCCGTTCACCCCGGAGTTCTCCCGGCTGCCCGCCGAGGCGTTCGTGCACGACATCCTGGTCGAGCAGCTGCACGCCGCGCTGGTCGTGGTGGGGGACAACTTCCGCTTCGGCCACAAGGCCGCCGGTGACGTGGCGCTGCTGGAGCGGCTCGGAGGCACCTTCGGTTTCGCCGTGCAGGGCGCCCCACTGGTCGCGGAGGCGGGCACGGTCTTCTCCTCCACCTACATCCGCTCCTGCGTCGACGCGGGGGACGTGACGGCGGCGGCTGCCGCGCTCGGCCGCCCGCACCGCGTCGAGGGCGTGGTGGTCCGCGGCGACCAGCGCGGACGCGAGTTGGGCTTCCCCACCGCCAACCTGCTCTGCCACCGGTACGCGGCGGTGCCCGCCGACGGGGTCTACGCCGCCCGGCTGGTGCGCCGGGGCCACCCCGAGCACCTGTCGGCGGCCGTGTCGGTCGGCACCAACCCGACCTTCTCCGGCCGGGAGCGGCGCGTCGAGGCGTACGTGCTCGACTTCACCGGCGACCTCTACGGCGAACGGCTGGCGCTGGACTTCGTGGCGCACCTGCGCGGGCAGATCCGCTACGACGCGGTCGAGCCGCTGATCGCCCAGATGGGGCAGGACGTCGAGCGGACCCGGCGGGCCCTCGGCTGACGGCCTCGCGGCCCTGACCGGCGGCCTCGCGGCCCTTGACCGGCCGTCATCCGGGTGGGCTGGTAGGCTGGCGGGGACGTCGGCTGACCGACGTGGGGCCTCGCGTGCCTGCACGACGCCGCGGGTGCGAGGTACCGGTCCGTATCCGGTCCACTGACCGATCCGACGGACGACATTCACGAGAACCCACGAAACAGGGAGAACATGGCGCTCGACCAGGAAGCCAAGGCAAAGATCCGCACGGAGTACGCGACCGCCGAGGGTGACACCGGTTCGCCGGAGGTGCAGGTCGCGGTCCTCACCAAGCGGATCGCCGAGCTCACCGAGCACCTGAAGGTGCACAAGCACGACCACCACAGCCGCCGTGGGCTGCTGCTGCTGGTCGGCCGCCGCCGTCGGCTGCTCAACTACGTGCAGAAGAAGGACATCAGCCGCTACCGGTCGCTCATCGAGCGGCTCGGCCTGCGCCGGTGACGTGACGGGGGAGTGGCCCGACCGGGCCGCTCCCCCGCTTCGCCACCACCCGAAAACCGGGCCGCGCGACCACCCGTAACGGGAGCCGGTCAGCGTACCGGTCTCCGGTAGTGGCCCCCGGACACTCCGGCACTCGCCGGCCACCCGGGCGCTTCGATCGAAGACCGGCCGTCTGAGCAGTTCCCCGCGTCGTGGGCCCCCGATGCGAAGGAGCACGACAGCACCATGACCGAGACCAACCTCGGCACCGAATCCCGCACCGCCGTGATCGACAACGGGTCCTTCGGCACCCGTGAGATCACCTTCTCCACCGGCCGGCTGGCCCGTCAGGCCGCCGGCTCGGTCGTCGCGCAGCTCGGCGAGACCGTCGTCCTCTCCGCCACGACCGCCGGCAAGCACCCGAAGGAGCAGTTCGACTTCTTCCCGCTGACCGTCGACGTCGAGGAGCGGATGTACGCCGCGGGCCGCATTCCCGGCTCGTTCTTCCGCCGCGAGGGCCGCCCCAGCGAGGACGCGATCCTCACCTGCCGGCTGATCGACCGGCCGTTGCGCCCGTCGTTCGTCAAGGGCCTGCGCAACGAGGTCCAGGTCGTCGAGACCATCCTCGCGCTCGACCCGCAGCACCCCTACGACGTCGTGGCCATCAACGCCGCCTCGATGTCGACCAAGCTCTCCGGCCTGCCGTTCTCCGGCCCGATCGGCGCGACCCGGGTCGCGCACATCGACGGCCAGTGGGTCGCCTTCCCGACCCTGGAGGAGCTGGCTCGCGCCACCTTCGACATGGTCGTGGCCGGCCGCACGCTCGCCGACGGCGACGTCGCGATCATGATGGTCGAGGCCGAGGCCACGCCGAACGCTGTCGCCCTGATCGCGGGCGGCGCCACCGCGCCGACCGAGGAGGTCGTGGCCAGCGGCCTGGAGGCCGCCAAGCCCGCCATCCGCGAGCTGTGCCGCGCGCAGAGCGAGCTGGCCGAGGTCGCCGCCAAGCCGGTCACCGAGTTCCCGGTGTTCCTCGAATACTCCGACGACGTGTACGACGCGGTGGCCGAGCTGGCCCGCGGCGACGTGGCCGAGGCGATCACCATCGCCGGCAAGGCGGACCGCGAGGAGGCCCTGGACCGGGTCAAGACCCGGGTCGCCGAGACGCTCGGCGGTCGCTTCGAGGGCCGCGAGAAGGAGCTCAGCGCCGCCTTCCGGTCGCTGACCAAGTCCGAGATGCGCAACCGTGTGCTGCGCGAGCAGGTCCGCATGGACGGGCGCGGCCCGCGTGACATCCGGGCGCTTACCGCCGAGGTCGGCGTGCTGCCCCGGGTGCACGGTTCGGCGCTGTTCGAGCGGGGCGAGACCCAGATCCTGGGCGTCACCACGCTGAACATGCTCCGCATGGAGCAGATGGTGGACACGCTGTCCCCCGAGAACCGCAAGCGCTACATGCACAACTACAACTTCCCGCCGTACTCGACCGGTGAGACCGGCCGGGTCGGTTCGCCGAAGCGGCGCGAGATCGGCCACGGCGCGCTCGCCGAGCGGGCGCTGATCCCGGTGCTGCCGTCGCGCGAGGAGTTCCCGTACGCCATCCGGCAGGTCTCCGAGGCGCTCGGCTCCAACGGTTCCACCTCGATGGGCTCGGTCTGCGCCTCGACGCTGGGCCTGCTCAGCGCCGGTGTGCCGCTGAAGGCGCCGGTCGCCGGCATCGCGATGGGGCTCATCTCCGACGAGGTGGACGGCAAGACCCAGTACGTGACGCTGACCGACATCCTCGGTGCCGAGGACGCGTTCGGTGACATGGACTTCAAGGTCGCTGGCACGCCGGAGTTCGTCACCGCGCTCCAGCTCGACACCAAGCTCAACGGCATCCCGTCGGACGTGCTGGCCGCCGCGCTGCAGCAGGCGAACGAGGCACGGCAGACCATCCTCGCCGTGATGCAGGCGGCGATCGAGGCCCCGGCCGAGATGTCGGAGTACGCGCCGCGGGTCACCACCGTCAAGATCCCGGTCGACAAGATCGGCATGGTGATCGGCCCGAAGGGGCAGACCATCAACGCCATCCAGGACGAGACCGGCGCCGAGATCTCCATCGAGGACGACGGCACCATCTACGTCGGCGCCACCAACGGCCCGTCCGCCCAGGCGGCGGTGGACCGGATCAACGGCATCGCGAACCCGACCCTGCCGAAGGCCGGGGAGCGGTTCCTCGGCACGGTGGTCAAGACCGCCGCGTTCGGCGCGTTCATCTCGCTGCTGCCGGGCCGCGACGGCCTGCTGCACATCTCCAAGGTGGGCGACGGCAAGCGGGTCGACAAGGTCGAGGACTTCCTCAACGTCGGCGACCGGGTCGAGGTCGAGATCGCGGACATCGACGCCCGCGGCAAGATCTACCTGGACAAGGTCCGCCCGGAGGGTGCCGAGGCACCGGCCGCCGGCGAGGCCGCCGAGGGCGAGCGGCCGGCCGGCCGCGACCGGGGCGACCGGGGCCCGCGCGACCGTGGTGACCGCGAGCGCGGCGGCGACCGGGGCGGTCGTGGCCCGGGTGGCGGCGAGCGCGGCCAGGGCGGCACCGAGGGTGGCCAGGGTGGCGGTGAGGGTGGCGAGGAGCGTCCGCGCCGCCGCACCCGGCACAGCTGACCCACCGCACCATCGCCACACCCACCCCTCGTCGATCTGGGAGCAACACGTGAGTCGGGCCGCCTCCGCGCCGTTTCCGCCGGATCGACGGGGGGTGGCGTCCTCTCCGGGGCACGCCGGGGCATCCCCCCGGGGCACCGGGGCGTCCCGCTCCGGTGGTGCCTCGCGGGCGGTGACCCGCACCATCAGCGACGACCCGCTGGGCGGCACGGTACGACGTACCGTGCTGCCCAGCGGTCTGCGCGTGCTCACCGAGGCGATCCCGGCGATGCGCAGCGTCTCGTTCGGCGTCTGGGTGGCGGTCGGCTCCCGAGACGAGACCGGCCCGCAGGCCGGCGCGGCGCACTTCCTGGAGCACCTGCTCTTCAAGGGCACCAACAAGCGCAGCGCGCTGGACATCTCCGCCGAGATCGAGGCGGTGGGCGGCGAGACCAACGCCTTCACCACCAAGGAATACACCTGCTACTACGCCCGGGTGCTGGACGAGGACCTGCCGCTTGCCATCGACGTGATGTGCGACCTGGTCGCCGACTCGGTGCTGGAACCGGCCGACGTGGAGACCGAGCGGGGCGTGATCCTCGAGGAGATCGCCATGCACGACGACGAGCCCGGTGACGAGGTGCACGACCTCTTCGCCCGGGCCGTCTACGGCGACCACCCGCTGGGCCGGCTGATCTCCGGCACCGAGGAGACCGTCACCCCGATGACCCGGCGGCAGATCCAGGGCTTCTACCGCCGCCGCTACACCGCGCCGCAGATCGTCGTCGCCGCCGCCGGCAACCTGGACCACGCCACCGTGGTCAAGCTGGTCCGGCAGGCGCTGCGCGGCACCCCGCTGGACACCGACCCGGCGACACCCGCGCCGTACCGGCCGCGGACCCCCGCCGTACGCACGAAGGCCGCCACCACGCTGGTGGAGCCGAAGGAGACCGAGCAGGCGCACGTCCTGCTCGGCTGCCCGGGCATCGACCGGCTCGACGAGCGGCGCTTCGCCCTCGGCGTGCTCAACAACATCCTCGGCGGCGGCATGTCCAGCCGGCTGTTCCAGGAGATCCGCGAGCGGCGTGGCCTCGCCTACTCGGTCTACTCCTACGCCAGCCAGTACGCCGACAGCGGCCTCTTCGCCGTCTACGCCGGCTGCGCCCCGGGCAAGGTCGACGAGGTGCTGGAGCTGACCCGGGCCGAGTTCGCCCGGGTGGCCGCCGACGGCCTGTCCGAGGCCGAGGTGGCCCGGGGCAAGGGGATGAGCAAGGGCTCGTTCGTGCTGGGCCTGGAGGACACCGGCTCGCGGATGAGCCGACTGGCGAAGGGGGAGCTGCTCTACGGCGACCTGATGCCGGTCGACGAGCTGCTCGCCCGGGTCGACGCGGTCACCGTGGCCGACGTGAACACCCTGGCCGCCGAGCTGCTGAGCCGGCCGATGTCGCTGGCCGTGGTCGGCCCGTTCGGCGAGCACGACTTCTCCGCCCGCTGACCCGTCGCGCAACCGCGCAACCGCGCTCCCGCCGACCCGGCAGGGCGGCGCTGGTGGCCGTGCGGCGTCGGTCCGCCCGGTGGCGGGTGTCCCGATTGGGATAGGTTGTGCCCTGTGACTGACGAGCAGGAGAAGAGCGCGGACGAGCCGATCCGGGTGGGCGTGCTGGGCGCCCGGGGCCGGATGGGCGTCGAGGTGTGCCGGGCCGTGGACGCCGCCGCCGACCTGGAACTGGTGGCCATGGTGGACGAGGGCGACGGCCTGTTCGCCGCGTCCGACGCCGGGGCCGAGGTGGTCGTGGACTTCACCACCCCCGACGTCGTCATGGACCATCTGCAGTGGTGTGTCGACCAGGGCATCAACGCGGTCGTCGGCACCACCGGCTTCACCGAGCAGCGGCTGGAGCGGGTGCGTGGCTGGCTGGCGCGCAAGCCCGGGGTGGGCGTGGTCATCGCCCCCAACTTCGGCATCGGCGCGGTGCTGATGATGCAGTTCGCGGCCCGCGCCGCCCGACACTTCGAGTCGGTCGAGATCGTCGAGCAGCACCACCCGCGCAAGCTGGACGCCCCCAGCGGCACCGCCACGCACACCGCCCGGCTGATCGCGGCGGCCCGCGCCGAGGCCGGGCTCGGCCCGGTGCCGGATGCCACCTCCGACGAGGTGCCGGGCGCCCGGGGCGCCGACGTCGACGGGGTACGCGTGCACGCCGTGCGCGCCACCGGCCTCGTCGCCCACCAGGAGGTGCTCTTCGGCACCGTGGGGGAGACGCTGACGATCCGGCACGACTCGTACGACCGGGTCTCGTTCATGCCGGGTGTGCTGCTGGCCGTGCGCGCGGTGCGCGACCGGCCCGGGCTTACCGTCGGCCTGGACGCCCTGCTCGGCTGAAGGGTAAACCCGTCGCCGGGACACCGGGCGGCCTCTATCATCCCCCGATGATCGATTTCGCACTCGCCGACCGGGCGGGGCGTCGCGTCACCCTGCGCCCGGTCGGTGACGACAACTGGCGGGCGGTGGCCGACGTGGCCCCGCGCGACGACCAGCGCGCGTGGGTGGCGGCGCTGGCGGCGCGCTACCTGCTGCTGAGCATGCGCTCCGACGTGTGGACCTCGCTCGCGGTGTACGCGGACGGGACCGTGGTCGGGCACGTCATGTGGGGCACCGACGACGACGGGTCCCGCTGGATCGGCGGCATGGTGATCGACGCCCCCGAGCAGGGCCGGGGCGTCGGCCGGGCGGCCGTGCGCACCCTGGCCGGCTGGCTGGCCGATCAGGGCGCCGGCCACCCCGTCCGGCTCTCCTACCACCCCGACAACGCCGGGGCCGCCCGGCTCTACACGAGCCTCGGCTTCGTGCCCACCGGGGCGGTGGAGGACGACGAACTGGTCGCCGAGCTGACCGGGCCCACGCGCCCCTGACCCGCCCGCCGGGGGGTCAGCCCTCTTCCAGCACCGCCATGATGTTGCCGGCCGGGTCGGTGAACCACGCGATCGTCGGCCCGTTGCCGCGCATGACGCCCTTCTCGTCCTGGGGCATCCCCGGGTAGTGCGCGAAGCTCACCCCGCGCGCGGTCAGCGCGTCGACGGCCCGGTCGACGTCGTCGACGGGGAAGTTGAGCACCGTGTAGGCCGCCGGGGTGTGGTCCTGCTTCGGGTAGACCATGACGTCCCCGCCCCCGGCGAGATGCAGGGTCAGCAGGCCGCCCATGGCGTCGTCCCGAGACACCCGCAGGCCCAGCGTGTCGGTGTAGAACCGCTCCGCCCGGCCGGTGTCGTCCACCGAGAAACTGCTCAACGCCCTCGTGTCCGCGAACATGCTGGCTTCCCTCCGGTCGCGGTCGCCTCGTCGCGACCATGGGGTCACCGTAGGCGACGCCCCCGACACTCCCCGGCGAACCGCCGGACGCCGCGCCCGCGAGCGCGGTGCGTCCCGGACCGTGCGGACCGCGGGACGCGCGGGCCGGTGCGCCGGCCCGTGGAACGTGCGGGCGCTGGGCGTGTGCGGGCCCCGGGGCTTGCGGCGGGGGCCGTCAGTCTCCGGGTGTCGTCGGTGCCGGTTCGCCGGGGGGCAGGTCCGGCAGGGTCGCCTCGGCGGGCGTCGCGTCCGCCTCCGCCTCCGTGGGCACCGCCACGTGCAGGCGCACCTGCGGTACGAGCATGTCCTCCACGTCCAGCGCGCGGGCCGCGCCGTCGAGCTCCCAACCGGTGCTGGTGAGGAACTTCCGGGTCGCCTCGTCGTCGTCGAAGGCCCAGGCCAGCGCCCGGGTGAAGCCGTCGGAGCGCCACAGGTCGACGGTCGCGGCGAGCAGCCGGCTGCCGTGGCCCCGCCGACCCCAGCGCGGCTCCACCAGCAGGTCCGTCACCGCGGCGACGCCCGGCCCGAGGGCCTGCGCCGGCTCGTCCGGGGCGAGCGCCTCGGCGTCGGCCGGACCGGAGGCGGCAAACCCCACCAGATAGGATTGCTCGGCCTGCTCGACGGCGACCAGCACCCGGTGGGCGCGGGAGGGCGGCTCCTGCACGGCCGCGCTCCACCGCCGGGCGAGCCACGCCTCGTCCAGGTTGTCGAGCACATGCCGGGGCAGAATCCGGCGATAGGCGACCCGCCAGGTCGCGAGTTGGATGCGTGCGATCTCGCCGGCGTCTTCGGGACGCGCCGGGCGGACGTACCCGAGAGCCATGGGACGGAAGCCTACGCAGGGCGATGGAGGCGATGGTGGCGCAGGGTCCCCGACGGACGATCCGACAGGTCGTCGGCATCGTCGCGCTCGCCGTCGCGGTGGCCGCCTTCCTGTCCGTCGCGGCCGTGCGGCACGGCTTCTTCGACCTCAAGGTCTACTACGGCGCGCTGACCTGGTGGGTGCACGACGGCGGGGAGATCTACGACTTCCTCAAGCCCGGCACCCAGTACGGCTTCACGTACCCGCCCTTCGCCGCCCTGGTCATGCTTCCGATGGCGTACCTGCCGTGGTCGGCGGCGATCGTGGTCAGCGTGGCCGCCAGCGTGGTGGTCACCGCCGTGCTGTTCTGGTGGTTGATCGACCCCGTGTCCCGCCGGGCCGGCTGGACCCGCTGGTTCGCCCTCGCGGCGGCGCTCTGCCTGGCCGCCGCGTACGAGCCGATGCGCGAGACGATCAACTTCGGCCAGGTCAACATGCTGCTGCTCTTCCTGGTCGCGGTCGACCTGCTCCGACTGCTGCCGGGCGGCAACCGGTGGGCCGGCGTGGGCATCGGCCTGGCCACCGCGATCAAGCTGACCCCGGGCATCTTCATCGTCTACCTGCTGGTCACCCGCCGCTGGCGGGCCGCGATCACCTCGATGGTCGCCGCGGCCGCCGCGACACTGCTGGCCGCCGCGCTCTTTCCCGACGCCTCGCGGGAGTTCTGGACGGAGGCGTTGTGGAACACCGGCCGGGTGGGTGAGCTGGCGTTCGTCTCCAACCAGTCGCTGCGCGGCGTGGTGGCCCGGCTGAACCCGGAACATCCGAGCACCCTGGCCTGGCTGGCGCTGGTGCTCGCCACCCTGGTGCTGTGGGCGTGGCGCTCCCGCGCCGCCGTCGCGGCCGGCGACGAGGCGACCGGCCTGGCGCTGACGGGCGCGGTGATGTGCCTGGTCAGCCCCGTCACCTGGGTGCACCACCTGGTCTGGTTGCTGCCCGGGCTGATCCTGCTGGTGGACAATGCCATGGCCGCGCCGGCGGCCAGCCGACGGCGCCGCGTCCTGCTGGGCGCCGCGATCGTCGGGTACGGCTTCCTGATCAGCCGGATCGTCTGGGCCTGGGAGAAGGACTTCACCGGGCTCGACGGCTTCCTCGGCAGCAACACCTACGTCTGGATCAGCCTGGCGCTGCTGGCGTTCCTGCCTGTCCGGCGTCTGGCGACGCCGGCAGGTCCAGCCGCCGACCGGCGGCGCGGGCCGGTCCAGCCGTCGCCGGGTCGGCCGGATCAGGCGTCCAGCCGACCGGCGTACCGCAGCTCGACGAGCCCGACCGGCGGTCGTCCCCCGGCCAGCGGCACCGGATAGGTCGAGCGCTCGCCGTCGGGTGACAGCCCGGCCCGTTCGTAGAACCGGCGGGCCCGGTGATTCTCCTCCAGCACCCAGATCCGGTGGTCGGAGCAGCCCCGCGCGACGAGTCCGGCGCGGGCCGCGGCCAGCAACGCCCGGGCGGTGCCGTCGCCCCAGCGCGCCGGCTCGACGTACAGCGCCACCACCTCCCCGTGGGCGGGGTCGAGGTCGTCGCGGTCCTGGTTGTTGCGGTACGGACCGAACGTGGTGAACCCGACCGGCGTCCCGTCGGCCTCGGCGAGCAGGGTGGTGAACGGGTGCTCCGGGTCGGCGGTGCCCAGGTCCCGGCGGCGCTGCGCCCACGCCGCGACGTTGAGCCGGCGTAGCACCTCCTCGGGCATGATCCCGGCGTAGCCGGCCTGCCAGCCGTGGATGTGCACCCGGGCGAGCGCCTCGGCGTCGTCGGGCTCCTCGCGGCGGATCGTGAGCATGCGTCCGTTCTATGCCCCCACGGGCGATCGGTCCAGTGTCCGCACCGGTGTCGTACCGCTGGATTAGGGTGCCGACGATGGCCGCACCGGAATCGCTCTCACTCGCCCAGGCGCGTCGCGTGGCGCTCGCCGCGCAGGGCTTCGCCGACCCCGCACCCGCCGGCACGCCCACCCGCCGGCACCTGCGCCGGGTGCTCGACCGGGTCGGGCTGTTCCAGATGGATTCCGTGAACGTGCTGCAACGGGCGCACTACCTGCCGCTCTACAGCCGGCTCGGGCCCTACCCGACCTCGCTGCTCGACGCCGCCGCCTACCGCCGCCCCCGGGAGCTGTTCGAATACTGGGGCCACGAGGCGTCGCTGGTGCCCGTCGGGCTGCACCCGACGCTGCGCTGGCGGATGGCCCGGGCCCGGTCGCAGGCCTGGGGCGGCATGCGGCGCATCGCCCAGGAGCAGCCCGGCCTGGTCGCCTGGGTACGCGACGAGGTGGCCGCCCGGGGGCCGCTCACGGCCGCTCAGATCGAGCACGACGCGCCCCGGGAGACCGGCAACTGGGGATGGAACTGGTCGGCGGTGAAGCAGGCGCTGGAGTTCCTGTTCTGGGCGGGAGAGGTGGCCGCCGCCGATCGCACCACGTCGTTCGTCCGCCGCTACGACCTGCCCGAGCGGGTGCTGCCGGCCGCGGTGCTGGACGCGCCCACGCCGAGCGACGCGCAGGCATACCGCTCGCTGGTGGGCATCGCCGCCCGGTCGCTCGGAGTGGCCGCCGAGCCGGAGCTGCGCGACTACTTCCGGCTGCCGCTGCCCGGCGCCCGGCAGGCCATCGCCGAGCTGGTGGAGGCGGGGGAGCTGCTGCCGGTCGCGGTGCAGGGCTGGCGGCAGCCGGCCTGGCTGCACGCGGGGGCGAGGCTGCCTCGTCGGGTCCGCGCCAACACCCTGGTCAGCCCGTTCGACCCGGTGGTCTGGGAGCGGGCGCGCGCGGAGCGGCTCTTCGACTTCAGCTACCGCATCGAGATCTACGTGCCGGCCCCGCAGCGGGTGCACGGCTACTACGTGCTGCCCTTCCTGCAGGGGGAGCGGTTCACCGCCCGGGTTGACCTGAAGGCCGACCGGAAGGCCGGCGTACTGCTGATACCGGCCGCCTGGGCCGAGCCGGACATCGACCGGGGTGAGACCGCGCTGGCGCTCGCCGCCGAGCTGCACCGCCTCGCCGGCTGGCTGGGCCTGGACGCGGTGGCCCCGCCCGCCGGTGGCGACCTGGCCGTCCCGCTGGCCGCCGCGTTGGTGGGCCTGGCCGGTGTACGGTGAGCGGCGTGACGAGCGTTGACGGACCGGCCCCCCAGCCGCATCCGCAGGCCGGCGGGGTCGAGGCACCGCCCCAGCAGTGGCCGGCGGCGACCGATGCGGGACCGGCGGCCCACCCGGGCCCGGCGGGCGAGGGCTGGCCGGCGGGTCAGGTGCCGCCCTACCCGCCGCCGCCCTATCCGGTGGCCGAACCGGATCGGCTGACCCGCTTCGTCGTCGGCCTCTACGAGCGTTCCCCGCGCTGGGCGGTGCCGCTGGCGGCGCTGGGCTGTGTCGGGGCCGGGATCGGCTACGCGCTGCTCAGCGATCCGACCCGCTCTGCGCCGGACGCCGCGCCGACCTGTCTGCTCAAGCTGACCACGGGGCTGGACTGCCCGGGCTGCGGCGGCACCCGCGCGCTCTGGTACGTGCTGCACGCCGACCTGCCGGCCGCGGCCCGGCACCACTTCCTCTTCGTCTTCGTGCTGCCCTTCCTGGCCTATCTCTTCGTGGCCTGGGCGGGCCGGCAGGCCTTCGGCTGGCGCCTGCCGGAGCTGCGGATCAGCTCCCGCGCGATCGGCGTCTTCCTGGCTGCGTGGCTGGCCTTCTCCGTGCTGCGCAACCTCCCCTGGGCCCCGTTCACCTCCCTCTACGTCTGACCGGGCGGCGACGCTCTGCTGAGGGGGCAGGTGGTGTGGCGGCGGCCAGCTTCGGCGGCGGCCGGGCGGCTGGCGGCGCGTCCCGCGTGCTCGGGCGGCGCTCCGGGTGATCGACATTGCACCCGGCGAGCCTGACTTGGGCGTCGCGGGTCGCCGCCACTACAGTCCCAGGAATGCCGGAAATGGTGCAGCCCCAGGTCAAGCTCGTCGCGTGGACCCACTTCGAGGCGCCCGACGAGGTGCCGTGGTCGACGGACGCCGAGGGCGGCCAGGCGCTCGCGGAGTTCGCCGGGCGGGCCTGCTACCAGAGCTGGAAGAAGCCGAACCCGGCGACCGCCACCAACGCCGGCTACCTCGCGCACATCCTGGAGGTCGGCCACCTGAGCGTGCTGGAGCACGGCTCGGTCAGCTTCTACTTCAGCGGGGTGTCGCGCTCCTTCACCCACGAGCTGATCCGGCACCGGCACTTCTCGTACTCCCAGCTCTCCCAGCGGTACGTGCCGGAGCGCGACGCCGCCATGGTCGAGCCCTCGGTGATCGCCGACGACCCGGAGCTGCACAAGAAGTTCGTGGCGGCGGCCGAGGCCAGCGTGCGCGCCTACAACGAGCTGCTGGAGGGGTTGGAGCGGCGCTTCGCCGATGTGGAGAACGCCACACTGCGGCGCAAGCAGGCCCGCCAGGCGGCCCGCGCGGTGCTGCCCAACGCCACCGAGACCCGCATCCTGGTCACCGGCAACTACCGGGCCTGGCGGCACTTCATCGCCATGCGCGCCACCGAGCACGCCGACGTGGAGATCCGCGAGCTGGCGGTGCAGTGCCTGCGCCAGCTCCAGGGCGTGGCCCCGAACGTCTTCGCCGATTTCGTCATCTCGACCCTGCCCGACGGCACCGAGGTCGCCGCCAGCCCGCACGGGGAGTGAGTCCTGAGGCCTTCCCCGGCGGGGCGTCAGTGGTCGTCCGCTAGGTTGGTGGCATGACGCACGACCACCCTGCCCCGCCCGCCCGGGCGGTGTCCCGTCCCTTCGGGCGAGTGCTCACGGCCATGGTGACCCCGTTCACCGCCGAGGGCTCGCTCGACCTCGACGGCGCCGCCCGGCTCGCCAGCCACCTGGTCGACGAGCAGGGCAACGACGCCCTGGTGGTCAACGGCACCACCGGCGAGTCGCCGACCACCACCGACGCGGAGAAGGCACAGCTGATCCGGGCCGTGGTGGAGGCCGTCGGGGACCGCGCCAAGGTCGTGGCCGGGGTCGGCACCAGCGACACCCGGCACACCCTGGAGCTGTCCGCCGCCGCCGAGAAGGCCGGCGCGCACGGCCTGCTCGTGGTCACCCCCTACTACAGCAAGCCGCCGCAGAACGGCCTGCTGCGACACTTCACCGCGGTCGCGGACGCCACCGGCCTGCCGGTGATGCTCTACGACATCCCGCACCGGGCGGGTGTGGCGATCGACACCGAGACGATGGTGCGGCTGGCCGAACACGGCCGCATCGTCGCGGTGAAGGACGCCAAGGGCGACCTGACCGCCACCAGTTGGGTCACCGCCCGCACCAACCTCGCCTTCTACAGCGGCGATGACTCGCTCACCCTGCCCTCGCTGGCCGTGGGCGGCGTCGGCGTGGTCGGCACCTCGACCCACTTCACCGGCGCCCTCACCAAGCAGATGATCGAGGCGTACGACGCGGGGGACACCGCGACCGCGCTGAACCTGCACCGGCGGCTGATGCCGCTGTTCACGGGCATCTTCCGTACCCAGGGCGTGATCCTGGTGAAGGCGGGCCTGGCCGCCGTGGGGCAGCCAGCCGGCCCGGTGCGTGCGCCGCTGGTCGACGCGACCGACGACGAGATCGCCCAGCTCCGCGCGGACAGCGCGGCGGCGGGCGTGGAACTGCCCAAATGACCGAACGACACGATGGACGCCGAGTGACGGCGTCGCAGAATGAGGTGGACGCGTGACCGAGGCGCACAACGAGACGGAACAGCCACCGCCCCTGCCGGAAGGCGGGCTGCGGATCATCCCGCTCGGCGGACTCGGCGCCATCGGCCGCAACATGACCGTCTTCGAGTACGACGGCAAGTTGCTGGTTGTCGACTGCGGGGTGCTCTTCCCCGACGTGGAGCAACCCGGGGTGGACCTGATCCTGCCGGACTTCGCCCCGATCCTGGACCGGCTGGCCGACGTGCAGGCGATCGTGCTCACCCACGGCCACGAGGACCACATCGGCGCGGTGCCGTACCTGCTCGCACACAAGCCCGACATCCCGCTGGTCGGCTCCCAGTTCACCCTTGCCCTGGTCGAGGCGAAGCTCGCCGAGCGGCGCATCCAGCCGTACACGCTGACGGTGCGGGAGGGCGGCCGGGAGCGGCTCGGCCCGTTCGAGTGCGAGTTCTTCGCGGTCAACCACTCGATCCCCGACGCGCTCGCCGTGGCCATCCGCACCCCGGCCGGCCTGGTGCTGCACACCGGCGACTTCAAGATGGACCAGCTCCCGCTCGACGGCCGGATCACCGACCTGGCCGGGTTCGCCCGGCTCGGCGCCGAGGGCGTGGACCTGCTGCTGTCGGACTCCACCAACGCGGAGATCCCCGGCTTCGTGACGCCCGAGCGGGACATCGGGCCGGTGCTCGACTCGATCTTCGCGAAGGCGAAGGGGCGGATCATCGTCGCGTCGTTCGCCTCGCACGTGCACCGGGTGCAGCAGGTCTTCGACTCCGCCGCCGAACACGGCCGCAAGGTCGCCCTGATCGGCCGCTCCATGGTGCGCAACATGGGCATCGCCCGCGACCTGGGGCTGCTCAACATTCCGGCCGGGCTGGTGGTCAGCCTGGACGAGGCGACGACCATGCCGCCCGAGCAGATCCTGCTGATGTCCACCGGGTCGCAGGGTGAGCCGATGAGCGCCCTGGGCCGGATGGCCAGCGGCGACCACCGGCACATCACCATCGCCCCCGGCGACACGGTGGTGCTCGCCTCGTCGCTGGTGCCCGGCAACGAGACCTCGGTCTACCGGGTGATCAACCGGCTGGCCCGTGCCGGCGCCGTGGTGGTGCACAAGGACGTGGCCAAGGTGCACGTCTCCGGTCACGCCCCCGCCGGCGAGCTGCTCTACCTGCTCAACGTGGTGCGTCCCAGCAACCTGATGCCGGTGCACGGCGAGTGGCGGCACCTGCGCGCGCACGCCCGCCTCGGCATCGAGTCCGGCGTCGCCCCCGACCGGGTGGTGCTCTGCGAGGACGGCGACGTCGTCGACCTCGTCGAGGGCCGGGCCAGCGTGGTCGGGCACGTCAAGAGCCGCTACGTCTACGTCGACGGTCTCGCCGTCGGCGACGTCAGCGAGTCGCTGCTCACCGAGCGCCGGATCCTCGGCGACGGCGGGTTCATCGCCACCACCGTGGTGGTCGACTCGGTGACCGGCAAGGTGGTGGCCGGCCCGACGCTGTCGGCGAAGGGCTTCTCGGAGGACCCGGAGGCGTTCAGTCCGGTGATTCCGCTCGTTACCGAGGCGTTGACCCGGGCCGCCTCCGACGGCATCACCGACCCGCACCAGCTTCAGCAGATCGTCCGGCGCACCGTGGGACGGTGGGTGAACGACAAGTACCGTCGTCGGCCCATGATCGTCCCGACGGTCGTCGAGGTCTGACCCGAACGCGACGACGCCCGCCGGCACCCAGGTGCCGGCGGGCGTCGTCGTTCCTGTGCGGGGGCAACACCGACCCGGCACCGCGACCGGGCGGGTCGCCGACGTCCCCGTGCACGTCGGCGACCAACCGGAACCCGCCGGCCGACTCAGCTGCGGAAGCGGCGGCGCAGCAGCAGGAGCAGGCTGGCCCCGAAGGCCAGCAGCGCCACACCGAACAGGACGTACGTGGTGACAGCCGGACCGGTGCGGGGCAGATCGTCCCCGTCCCCGGCGGGCCTCGTCGGAGCTGAGGTGGCGCTCGGGGTCGACGTGGTGCTCGGGGTCGACGTGGTGCTCGGGGTCGACGTGGCGCTCGGCTGCGCCGACGGCGAGGTGGTCGGGTCGCCGCCCCCGGCACCGCCCGGCACCTTCAAGGTGACCGAGGTGTCCTTGTTGGTGTACCGGTTGGTGGGCCCGAGATACAGCCGGAAGCTCTCTGCCTCCGCGCTGACCGCGAGGCGGATCTGCACGGTGTCCGTGGCACCGGCCTTCAGTACGCCGGACCGCAGGATCTCGCAGCCCGCGCCGGCCATCCGACCGCTGTCCGAGCACAACGGCCAGATCACCCGCACTCCCTTCGGGGTGATGACGTTCAGCGCGTAACGGCTGATGGCGAAGGTGCCGCTGTTGCGCACCCGGGCCGTGACCCCCATCGACCCGTCGGTGACGGGGCTGGCGGTGGCCCGCAGTCGCAGTGCCGTTCGGTTCGGCCAGCTGACGCGGAAGTCAGTGGGCTGATCCGTGCCACCGGAGGCGTCCCGGCCTGCGACGGAGCCCCACTGCTGGATGTCGAAGACCGCTTCGGGGACCGTCGAGGTCAGCGTCATCCTGTAGGTCCGCCGGCCCCCGGCCGGCAGTTCCGCACCGCCGCAGATCCAGCTCTCGGCGGCCTCTGGGCGGCAGTCGCCACCCGTCAGCGTCAGCCAGGGCGGCAGGCGAAGGATGAAGAAGCCCTTCGCCGCGGAGTTCCCGCCGTTGCTGACGGCGACCTCCAGGGGCGCCGACGGGCGCCACGGGTCGCCGGTGAGGAAAACCGGATCGGCCCGGGCGGAGATGGTCGACTGGGCGGTCGGTGCCGGTGCGGCGGCGTACGCCACCGCAGGCGGGGTGCTGCCGGGCAGCGCCAGCAGGGTGGTGGTGGCCAGAATGCCGAGGCGGAACGGGTATCTCATCGTGAACTCCCGGGATCGGGTGTGGGTGATGTGAAGACCACACCTGAGCGGGACACCGGGTTGCCGCACTGTCGGTATTCGGTCAGGGCAGCGCGGCGACCGCCTCGGCGTACGCGACGGCGGTCGACACGGCCGCGTCGAGCAGGACGGCGAGTTGGGCGGGCGCCACCCCGTGGGCCAGGTCGGTGGTGACGTCACCGGCCAGCACCAGCTCGTCGCCCTGCTCGTGCACGTAGGCCTTCGGCAGCAGCCGGTCGTGGTTCCAGGCGTTGCAGAAGGCGTACGCCTCGACCCGCCGCCCGACGGGCAGCCGGCGGCCCGCCGCGGAGCGGGCCTGGAGGACCTCGCCACGCTCGCCGGTGCGCCGGAACTGGATGAGCACCTCGCCCCACCGCCCCGTCACGGCGCCCCGGGCGTCCACGTCGTACGGGTCTCCGCGCCGGTCCAGGGCGGTCGTGATCATCCCGAGGGTCAGCGGGCGCGGTTCCCCGTCCGCCGGCGGGTCCTCGTCGGGCGGATCGTCGGCGTCGGCGTCGACCTCGTCGGGCGGCAGGGGCACCGGCGCGGCGGTCGGCCGTTCGGCCAGCCAGGACGCGATCCGGCCCGACTGGTGGCCGGTGCCGTTGCGGGCGTCGAAGCTGCCGGCGAGCGCGGTGGCCACCCCGAGCAGGGTCGCGCCGAGCGTGGCCACGTCCAGCTCGGCGGCGGGCCGCACCCCGTACGCCGGGCGGTGCAGGGTCCGCCCGCCGAGCCCCGCCTCGACGGCGAGGGCGCAGACCAGCGCCCCGGCGGCGGCGAACTCCATCGCGCAGAGGTCGTCGTGCGGGCGGTCCAGCCGGGGCAGTTGCTCGGCGAGGACGTCGAGGCCCCGGCCGGGGTGCCCGGCCAGCGCGCAGAACCGCAGGTGCGCGGCGAGCAGCGGGAACGCGGCGTGTTCCCGCCGGTGCCGCCGGTAGGCCCGCACGTGTGCCTCGGCCGCCCGCTGCGGCTCGCCGAGCCGCAGCCAGGACAGCAGCCCGGCGGCGAGCGTCCGCTCGGGTTGCTCCGTGCAGCCGGCCGGGTGGTCCGGGGTGTCCCCGAGGGCGGCCAGCGCGGCGGAGTGCTCGCCCCAGCCGCCGAGCAGTTCCGCCCGCCGGGCCGACGCGCAGTCCGGACAGCCGCCCACCGGCCCCGGGCCGGCCGCCGACCAGCGGTCGTACCACCTGCGGGCGGCGGGCTCGTCGCCGAGGTGGTCGGCGACGCGGCAGCGCAGCTCGGCGATCGCTGCCGGGTCGCCGGGGACGCACGCGGCGAGATCGTCCAGCATGGCGCGGGCCTGGTCCAGCCCGACGCGGGGTGAGCCGAGCAGGGCCTCCACCGCGTAGCGCTGGTAGCGCCGCAGCGGCTCCACCTGTGCGGTCGCCGGCAGGTCGGGGCGGCGTTGCGCGGCGGCGAGGCAGCGGCGTACGGGCTCGACCAGCCGCCACCGCTGCCCGTGCGACAGGTACGCCTCGATCAGCGCGAACCGGGCCGCGACCGCCGTCGGGTCGTCGCCGGTGGCGTCGGCGTGCGCGGCGATGCGTTCCAGTTCGGTGCTGCGGGCGTCGTCGTCGGGGGTGTCGCGGGCGTCGGCGAGCGCCGCGGCCAGCGCGGGGTCGGGCTGGCGGCCACCGCGCCGCAGCCCGCCCCACCAGCCGGGCAGCCCGAACGGGTCGAGCCCGCGACCGGCCACGTCTCCGCCGGTGCCCGTCACGCCACCACCGCGCCGGGCAGCCGGCCCACCTCGGTGGCGAGCTGGCAGCCGGTGGCGATGCCGCAGTCCAGCAGCTGGTCGAGTTGGTGTGCGGTGACGCCGCGTTCCAGGTCGGTGATCACCTCGCCGCAGATCCGGGCCTGCCCGTCGTCCTCGACGTGCACGAACGCCTTCGGCCAGAGCCGGTCGTGGTTCCACGCGTTGCAGAAGGCGTGCAGCGCCGGCACGTACTCGATCGGGAACGTCGGCGCGGTCAGGGTGCGGACCTGGAGCAACTCCCCGGCGGCGCCGGGACGTAGGAACCAGATGAGGCTGTCGTCCCAGCGGCCGACCAGGTCGCCGTCGGCGTCGGCCTCGACGCGGTAGCCCCGGCTGCGCAGCACGGCGGCGACCAGCTCGCCGGTCAGCGGTTCCAGCGCCCCCGGGTGTCCCGTCGGCGGGCCGTCCCGACCGTCCTCGAATCCGGGCGACGCCATGGGGGCATCCCTTCTGAGGCAGATATCACGCGACGCGGCGGGGCCCGCGCTGCGACACGCGGACACGACCCGGAAAGGCGGCGATCTGCCGGGTCCCGCCATTAGGTTGATGCTATGGCGGGCCGTACCTCTCAGGCGAGCCGGCGGCGCGGCGCGTCGCCGCGTGGCACCACTAACAGTCGTGCCCGTCAGCCGGCGAAGAAGACCACCCGGGCGGCGCCCCGGCGGCGACCGGCGGCCCGCCAGGGCCCGAGGTTGATCGTCGGGCAGGCGGCCCGCGCGCTGTGGATGGGGATGGCGCACGGCGTCGGCTGGACGTTCCGGCAGGCCGGCTCGGCCCGGGGGCTCGACCCGGAGCAGCGCCGCGACGGCGCGGGCCTACTCGTCTTCGGTCTCGCCCTGCTCAGCGCGGTGGCCCTCTGGTTCTCCGGCGCCGGCCCGGTCGGTGCGCGGCTGGCCGACACCGTCCGGCTCTTCCTCGGGGCGATCTCCGTGGTGGTGCCGGTGCTGCTGATGATCGGGGCCTGGCGGCTGATGCGCGAGCCGGTCGATCCGGAGCACCGGGGCCGGGGGCTGGTCGGCTGGTCGGCCATGCTGGTCGCCACCGCCGCGATGCTGCACATCGGGCAGGCCCCGGCGACCGCGGGCGAACGCGACTTCGCCGGCGGCCTGGTCGGCGCCGGCATCGGCAGCCTGATGGAACGGGCGGTCACCGCCTGGGTGGCGGTGCCGCTGCTGATCCTGCTGCTGGTGTTCGGCCTGCTGGTGGTCACCGCCACCCCGATCAACAAGGTCCCGGAGCGGCTCGGCCTGCTGTTCGGCACCCGCATCGCCCCGCCGGAGGTCGAGGAGGCGGACGAGGTGGTGGTGCAGCCGGCGCCCCGCCGGCGCTCCGCGAAGCGGGCGGCCCCGCCGCCGCTCGACCCGGCCGAGTTCGACGACGACCTCGACGGGGTGGACCTCCAGGAGACCCTGGTGCTGCCCCGCAAGCCGCCCGGCCGGGTCCCGGCCAGCCGCCGGCCGGCGGAACCACCGGAGCACTCGCCGGCCCCGACCCGTGCCGAGCAGCTCGCGCTGACCGGGCTGGCCGGCGACTACACGCTGCCGCCGGCGAACATCCTCGGCGGCGGCGCCGCCCCGAAGTCACGGAGCAAGGCCAACGACGAGGTGATCGTCGCGCTCACCGGCGTCTTCGACCAGTTCGGCGTGGACGCCGCCGTCACCGGCTTCACCCGGGGGCCGACCGTCACCCGCTACGAGGTGGAGTTGGGCCCGGGCGTCAAGGTCGAGCGGATCACCCAGCTCTCCCGCAACATCGCGTACGCGGTGAAGTCGCCCGACGTGCGCATCCTCAGCCCCATCCCGGGCAAGAGCGCGGTCGGGGTGGAGATCCCCAACACCGACCCGGAGAACGTCGCGCTCGGCGACGTGCTGCGGTCGCGGGCCGCCACCGGCGACCACCACCCGATGGTGGTGGCGCTCGGCAAGGACATCGAGGGCGGCTTCGTGGTGGCGAACCTCGCCAAGATGCCGCACATCCTGATCGCCGGCGCGACGGGCGCGGGCAAGTCCTCATGCCTCAACTCGCTGCTGGTGTCCATCCTGACCCGGGCCACGCCGGACGAGGTGCGGCTGTTGCTGATCGACCCGAAGCGGGTCGAGATGACCGGCTACGAGGGCATCCCGCATCTGGTCACCCCCATCGTGACCAACGCCAAGAAGGCGGCCGACTCGCTGGAGTGGGTCGTGCGCGAGATGGACATGCGCTACGACGACCTCGCCGCGAACGGGGTCCGGCACATCGACGACTTCAACCGCAAGGTGCGCAACGGCGAGATCAAGGCGCCGCCGGGCAGCGAGCGGGAGATGCGCCCGTACCCGTACCTGCTGGTGATCGTGGACGAGCTGGCCGACCTGATGATGGTCGCCCCGCGCGACGTGGAGGACTCGGTCGTCCGGATCACCCAGCTCGCCCGGGCGGCCGGCATCCACCTGGTGCTGGCCACCCAGCGCCCCTCGGTCGACGTGGTCACCGGCCTGATCAAGGCGAACGTGCCGTCCCGGCTGGCGTTCGCCACGTCCTCGCTGGCCGACTCCCGGGTCATCCTCGACCAGCCGGGCGCGGAGAAGCTGCTGGGCCGCGGCGACGGCCTGTTCCTGCCGATGGGCGCCTCGAAGCCGGTCCGGATCCAGGGCGCCTGGGTGACCGAGCGCGAGATCGCCGACGTGGTGAAGTTCTGCAAGGACCAGCGGGAGCCGGAGTTCCGCCCGGACGTGCTGGCCGCGCCGGAGAGCGCCCGGAAGAAGATCGACGAGGACATCGGCGACGACCTGGACCTGCTGGTGCAGGCGGTTGAGCTGGTGGTCACCTCGCAGTTCGGCTCGACCTCGATGCTGCAACGCAAGCTGCGGGTCGGCTTCGCCAAGGCGGGACGGCTGATGGACCTCATGGAGACCCGGGGAGTGGTCGGCCCGTCGGAGGGTTCCAAGGCGCGCGACGTGCTGGTCAAGCCGGACGAGCTGGCGGAGGTCCTGGCCGGCCTGCACGGCGGTGCGGGCTAGGCCGCACGTCGGCGGTGCGGCTGGGCCGTCGGGTGGCGGTGCGGGCTGGGCCGCCCGTCGGCGGTGCGGCTGGGCTGTCGGGTGGCGGTGACGCGGGGCGCGCACGCGACGGGCCCGCCGGCACGCCGGCGGGCCCGTTCTCCGCGAGCAGCGGAGGTCAGTTGTTGACGATCGCGCTGACGATCAGCAGGCTGATGACGATGGCCGCCACGTTGGCGGCGGCGGCGTACCAGCCGAGGGGCTTGTCACCCAGCACGGCGCCGACGATGCCCAGCACCAGTCCGATGATGCCGAAGATGAGCGGATTCAGCAGGAGCGCGAGGACCGCGAAGACGAAGGCCACGATCGTGCAGATCCGGGCGGCGTTGGTGTTGTTGCGGCGGGCGGTCGGGTTCGGGTTGACCATGTCTGCCTCCGTGGGTGAGAGCCTCTCGGTGCCAGGCACAGCTCTACCCACTGCGTCCGCCCGGCAAGCCTGGCCCGGCGGCGCCGATCAGTGGAAGACCTTCAGCCCGACGACGCCGGCGACCACCAGCAGCAGGGCGGCGATCCGGGGCAGGCTGGCCGGCTCGTTCAGCGCGAGCATGCCGACCAGGGCGGTGCCGACCGCCCCGATGCCGACCCAGACGACGTAGCCGGTGCCGACCGGGATCTCGCGCAGCGCGTACGCCAGGCCGGCCATACTGAGCACGAGGGTCACCACGAAGACCAGCGACGGGACGAGCCGGGTGAAGCCGGCGCTGCGGTCGAGGGCGACCGCCCACGCGGTCTCGAGGAGTCCGGAGATCACCAGCACGATCCAGGCCATGAGAGATCACCTCTGCGGTGTGCCCGGTCCGCCGGGGCCGGGACGAGTCGGCATGTCACGGGGCGTCTTGGCCTGACCGGGTACGCCCGCACTCGTCCGGGACGACCCGCGGGCCGTCGCGACCGACGTTAGCACCGTCCGGCGTGAACCGGGCCACCTCCGGTTGACGTGAACCTCACTTGAGCTTGCACTATCGAATCATGCCGCTGCTCTTCTCCGACGCCGAGGTCGCCGCCGCGCTGGACGGCCCCACCACCGTGGCCGCGATGCGCGACGCCCTGCTCGCCGCGCACGCCGGCCGGCTGGTGGCCCCACCCCGGGCCGCCGCGCCGCTGGGCGGGGGGCGGATGGTGCTCACCGCCGGCCACCTCACGGGCGAGTGGTACGGCTTCCGCTCGTACGACACGTTCGGGCACCCGGAGAGCGAGCAGGTGGTGGTGCTGCACGACGGGCGCACCGGCGCGGTCCGGGCGCTGGCGGTGGGGGCGGAGCTGGGCTCACGGCGTACCGGCGGGCTCGGCGGGGTGGCCGTGGACGCCCTGGCCCGGCCGGACGCCGCCACCCTGGGCGTGATCGGCTCGGGTGGGCAGGCGTGGACGCAGGTCTGGGCCGCCGCCGCCGTCCGCCCGTTACGCGAGGTCACCGTGCACAGCCGCTCCGCCGCCCGGCGGGAGGCGTTCGCCGCCCGGGTCCGCGCCGAGCTGGGCGTGCCGGCGCGGGCGGTGTCCTCGGCGCGGGACGCCGTGCGGGACCGCGACGTCGTGGTGCTCGCCACCACCGCCGTGACCCCGGTGCTCGACGCCGCCGACCTGGCCCCCGGCACCCACGTCAACACGGTGGGCTTCAAGCAGCTCGACCGGCACGAGTTCGGCACCGACCTGCTGGACGCCGCGGACCTGCTGGTCACCGACTCGCCCGCGCAGGCGGCCGCGTACGACCCGCCGATGCTGGCGACGCTGCCCGCGTACGCGGGACGGTTGCGTGACCTGGGCGCGGTGCTGGCCGGCGCGGTTCCCGGCCGGAGGGGCGCGGCGCAGGTCTCGGTGTTCTGCGTCACCGGCCTGGCCGGCACGGAGGTCTTCCTGCTCGACCGGCTGGTCGGCGTCGGCGCGGCGGTACGCTGAGCCGTGGCGGCGCGGGGCGCGTGGCGGCCCGCCGTTGACGGCCGACGCCCACCGGCCCGGTACCCTCGGATGGTGTCTGCCACCTCCCACTCCGACAACTCCAGTTCGGCCCGTCCGGCGCCGCGCCGCGACCTGGAGTCGTCGTCCTCCGCCCCCGACGGTCGCCGCGTCGCCCTGCTGACCCTGGGCTGTGCCCGTAACGAGGTCGACTCGGAGGAGTTGGCCGCCCGGCTGCACGCCGGGGGCTGGCAGGTCAGCACCGACGGCGAGGGCGCCGACGTGGTGGTCGTCAACACGTGCGGCTTCGTGGAGAAGGCGAAGCAGGACTCCATTCAGACCCTGCTGGCCGCCGCCGGCACGGGTGCGAAGGTGGTCGCGGCCGGCTGCATGGCCGAGCGGTACGGCCGTGAGCTGGCCGAGAGCCTCCCCGAGGCGCAGGCGGTGCTGAGCTTCGACGACTACCCGGACATCGCCGCCCGGCTGGACGCGGTCGCCGCCGGCGAACGGTTCGACGCCCACACCCCCCGCGACCGGCGCGAACTGCTGCCGCTGACCCCGGTCGCCCGGCAAGCGAGCGCGGTGTCGCTGCCCGGCCACGGCACCCCGGTGCGGGGCGTGCCCGAGACCGACGAGCACACCCCGGCGCACCTGCGCCAGGTGCTGCGCCGCCGGCTCGACACCGGCCCGGTCGCGTCGCTCAAGCTCGCCAGCGGCTGCGACCGGCGCTGCGCGTTCTGCGCCATCCCCGCCTTCCGTGGGGCCTTCGTCTCCCGTACGCCCGACGAGCTGCTCGCCGAGGCGGAGTGGCTGGCCAGGACCGGCGTACGCGAGTTGGTGCTGGTCAGCGAGAATTCGACCTCCTACGGCAAGGACCTGGGCGACCCCCGGGCGCTGGAGAAGCTGCTGCCCCAGCTCGCCGCGATCGACGGCATCGTGCGGGTGCGGGCGAGCTACCTCCAGCCGGCCGAGACCCGGCCGGGTCTGGTCGAGGCGATCGCCACCACGCCCGGCGTGGCCCCCTACTTCGACCTGTCGTTCCAGCACTCGAGCGAGCCGGTGCTGCGCCGGATGCGTCGTTTCGGTTCCACCGAGCGGTTCCTGGAGCTGCTGGCGGGCGCCCGCGCGCTGGCCCCGGACGCGGGCGCGCGGAGCAACTTCATCGTCGGCTTCCCGGGCGAGACCCGCGCCGACTACCAGGAGCTGGTGCGTTTCCTGACCGAGGCGCGCCTCGACGCGGTCGGGGTGTTCGACTACAGCGACGAGGACGGCACCGAGGCCGCCGGGCTGCCCGGCAAGGTTTCCGCCGCCACGGTGAAGCGCCGCTACGACCGGCTGAGCGCGCTCGCCGACGAACTCTGTTCGCAGCGCGCCGAGGAACGGCTGGGCGCCACGGTGGAGGTGCTCGTCGACTCGGTCGACGACGGCGTGGTCGAGGGGCGGGCGGCCCACCAGGCACCCGAGGTCGACGGTTCGACCACCCTCGTCGCCCCGTCGGGCGGCGGGGTGGACCTGGCGGCGCTGCGCCCGGGCGACCTGGTCCGGGCGACGGTCACCGGCACGGAAGGGGTGGACCTCGTCGCGGTCCCGGATGAGATGATCTCGGCTGCGCCCGGCGCAACACGGTGACGGCGGGCCCGGAGGAAGCGGGGGAGGCGCGTGGCGCTGTGCCAGGTACGCCGTCCGGGCCACGGCTGGGCGCGACGGTGACCGGGGCGACGGACTCGACGCCCGCGCCGGTGGTGGCCCGGGTGCCCGTGCTGAACGCGGCGAACGCGCTCACCGCGCTGCGGCTGGCCCTGGTGCCGGTCTTCGCGGTGTCCGTGGTCTTCTCGGCGATGACCCACGCCGGCTGGCAGATGGTGGCCTGCCTGGTCTTCGCCGTCGCCTCCGCGACGGACCTGGTGGACGGGTGGATCGCCCGGCGGTTCGCCCTGGTCACCTCGGTGGGCAAGGTCGCCGATCCGATCGCCGACAAGGCCCTCACCGGGGCGGCCCTGCTGCTGCTCTCCTGGTACGACCGGCTGCCCTGGTGGGTGACCGCCGTGATCCTCGTGCGCGAGCTGGGCATCACCGCGCTGCGTTTCTGGGTGATGCGGCACGGCGTGATCGCGGCCAGCCGCGGCGGCAAGATCAAGACTACGGTGCAGATCCTGGCCATCACCTGGTACCTGTGGCCGATGCCGGCCGCGCTCGCCGCCGTCGGTCCGTGGATCATGGCCGTGGCGGTCGGCGTCACGGTGCTCACCGGCTTCGACTACGTCGCCCAGGCCCTCCGGCTGCGCCGCCGGGCCACCTGAGGCGTGCCCGCGACGCCGCGCGGCGGCCGGCGCGGGGCACCCCGGCCGGGCCCCCGCCGGTCGGCGTCCGATCCGCGTCCGATCCGGTCGGTCGGTCGGTCGGCGAGGATGAGTACGGCGGGCGGAGCGGGGAAAGGATCCCGGACATGGACATGGGCAGCGACGCTGACGGAGCGCGACCGGTGGGCAACCCGGCGGCCGGGGTGGTGCACAGCCTTTCGGAGCGCCACGAGACCCTGGCCACCGTCGAGTCGCTCACGGGCGGCCTGCTGGCCGCCTCGATCGTGGAGATCGCCGGGGTGAGCGGCATCTTCCTGGGTGGCCTGGTGGTCTACGCCACCGAGCTGAAGTCGCTGCTGGCCGGCGTGCCCGAGGACCTGCTGGCCGAACGGGGGCCGGTCGACCCGGACGTGGCGGTGGCCCTCGCGCAGGGCGGGCGGCGCCGCTGCGGAGCCGACTGGGGCCTCGCCACGACGGGGGTCGCCGGCCCGGAACCGCAGGACGGTAAGCCGGTCGGGTTGGTCTACGTGGCGGTGGCCGGGCCCGACGGCACCGACGTGCGGCAGCTCGACCTGGACGGCGGCCGGGACCACATCCGCTCCGCCGCCGTCATCGAGGCCCTGCGGCTGCTCACCGAACGGATCCACTCGACCGACGCGACCGGGGGCGACGGGCGGGCCGCCGCACGCCCACGGTGAGCGTTCCCGCAGATTCGCAGGGGCGGGGTGGGATGTCGTGGGAGCCGGCAACGGGTACGGTTGCGGGAAGGCTCCGGCGGACGAGCCGGCACGGGGGTGCCGGACGGCCGCGCGGGTGAGTGTCCCTCAGGGGGAGGTGCGAATGGTCCTGCTACGCCGTGTGATCGGTGACGCACTGCGGGCGCGCCGGCAGGGGCAGCATCGCACCCTGCGCGAGGTCTCCTCCGCCGCCAACGTCAGCCTGGGCTACCTCTCCGAGATCGAACGCGGCCAGAAGGAGCCGTCCAGCGAGCTGCTGGCGGCGATCTGCGACGCCCTCGGCGCGCGCCTGTCCGAGCTGCTGCGCGAGGTCAGCGACACCGTCGCCCTCGCCGAGCAGATGCCGGGCGTGCTGGTGCGGGTGCAGGACGAGCCGACCCCCGTCGCCGTACGCAGGAGCACGGGTCGCGGCGTCCACCAGGTCAGCGCGGACGGCACGGTCGCCGTCCAGGTCCGTCAGGACTCCCCGCTCAAGGCCACCCTGCGCAGCTCCCGGGTCCGCGGCAGCGAGCGCGACGTGGTCTGCGCCGCCTGATCCACCCCTGACGCGCCCCGTGGCCGGCCTCGACCACGCCGCGTACGCTTGATCGCGGACGGCGTCGGCGGCCGCTTTGCTCGCCGGTCCGGACGCCCCGGTGGCGTGCGGCTGGGACGATGAAGCCAATGCCGCGCCGAAGCGCGTCGGCCGGAGAACCCGGCGCGGTCCAGGCGGAGCGACGCTACTCAAGGGGGCAACGCAGAGATGGCGAACCCGTTCGTCAAGGGGTGGAAGTACCTGATGGCGCTCTTCGGCGCCAGGATCGACGAGCACGCCGATCCGAAGGTGCAGATCCAGCAGGCCATCGAGGAGGCCCAGCGTCAGCACCAGGCGCTGGTCCAGCAGGCCGCCGCCGTGATCGGCAACCAGCGGCAGCTGGAGATGAAGCTGTCCCGCCAGATGACCGAGGTCGAGCGGTTGCAGGCGAACGCCCGCCAGGCGCTGGTGCTCTCCGACCAGGCCCGCGCCCGCGGCGACGAGGCCGAGGCCGGCCGCTACGAGCAGTCCGCGCAGATGCTGGCCACCCAGCTCGTCTCGGCCGAGCAGGCCACGGAGGACCTCAAGACCCTGCACGACCAGGCGCTCGCCGCCGCCGCCCAGGCCCGCCGGGCGGTCGAGAACAACTCGATGATCCTCCAGCAGAAGCTCGCCGAGCGCACCAAGCTGCTCAGCCAGCTCGAGCAGGCCAAGATGCAGGAGAGCGTGGCCCGTTCCCTGGAGTCGATGTCGGCGCTGACCGCCCCCGCCAACACGCCGGCGCTCGACGAGGTGCGCGACCGCATCGAGCAGCGGTACGCCACGGCGATGGGCCGCGCCGAGCTGGCCGGCAACTCCGTCGAGGGCCGCATGCTGGAGATCCAGAAGTCGAGCCTCGACTCCGCCGGCTCCTCGCGGCTGGAGCAGATCCGGTCGAGCATGGCGGGCGAGCAGCTGGGCGACAAGCAGGGACAACCGGCCGCCGGGCAGACCCGCCCCGCCGCGCCGGCCGCCGACCCGGCCGCCGCCGCCCGGCTGGACGAGCTGCGGGCCAGCATGGGCCGCGAACGCGGCGACACCACCGCCGCCGGCTGAGCGGACGAGTCGAGGAGGCAGGGGTGGCAGACGAGCGCACGCGGTACTTCCGGCGGCTGAGCCGGTTGCGGCGGTCCGCGCGTCGGTGGAGCGTCACGGCCGGTGGCCTCGGCGGCGCCGCCGCCGTGCTGACCCCGTACGCCGGGCTGGGTCTGCCCGACGCGGCCTGGGCCGCCGGGGCGGGCGGCGCGCTGGCGCTCGCCGCGTGGCGCTGGGTCGACCTGCGGGCGCTGGCCGCCCGGCCGGCACCGCCGGCCCTCGATCCCGCCGAGACCGCCGCACGCTCCCGCGCCCGGCTGGTCGCCGCCGTGGAGCGGCTCCCCGTCGGCCCCGGCCTGCTGGCCGAGGCCCGCCGGGTGCGTTCCCGGGTGACGCTGCGCGGCACCAGCGCCGCCGAGCCGTGGGCGCGGCTGGACCGGGCCGCCCTCACCCTCGCGGGGATGACCGGCCGGCTGACGGGGCTCGCCGAGCCGGCCCTGCTCGAGGCCGCCGAGGCCGACCGGTCGCTGCGGGACCTGGCCGGCCGGGTGGCCAGCGTCGAGCGCGCGCTGCGGCTCGCCCCGGCCGAGTCCCGCCCGGCGCTCGCCGAGGCGCACCGGGCCCTGACCGAGCAGTTGGAGCTGGGTGTCGCCGCGTACGAGCGACTCGTCGTGGCCGCCGCCGGCTACGTCGCCGGGGACGCCCACCCCGACGCCGCGCACCCGGCCGCCTCCCGGCTCACCGAGGCCACCGACCTGCTGCACGGCGTCGCCTCGGCGCTGACCGAGCTGCGCGGCGTCGGCGCACCGCTGCGCGCGCCCTGACCGTCGGCGCGTACGCGCCGACGGTCACGGTGGCGTCGTCACCGGTGCCGGGCCGGTGAACGGGGAGCTGCCGACGACGTTGAACGACCGCAGCCGGTAGTGGTAGGTGACGCCGCGCGCCAGGCCGGTGTTGGTGAAGCCCCGACCGGTGACGGTGAAGGTCGCCAGCTGGCGGCTGAACGCCGGATCCAGCGCCCGCTGCACGATGAACCCGGTGCCCGGCGCGGCCGGGGCACCCGCCGCCCAGCCGAGGTTCACCGTCGCCGTGTCCGGCCCGGCGGCCGTCGCGATGGCGGTCACCTGCGTGGGTGGCTCCGGTGCCGCCGGGGTGATCGCCCGGGCCACCGTCGACCACGCCGACGCCGCACCGAGATAGGTCGTGCGCACCCGGTAGTAGTACGTGGTGTCCGGGGCGACCGCCGCGTCCAGGTGGTTGTCGTCGACGCCGATCGCGGTGGTGCCCGGCCCGCTGCTGAACGTCGCGTTGGTGGCCCGCTGCACGTCGATCCCGGTGGCGAAGGAACGGTTGGCCCAGTGCAGCGCGATCCGTAGCGGCGCGGCCGGCGGGATCGCCGCGGTCAGTCCCGTCGGCGCGGTGAGCCGCACCGACGCCGGTGCCCCGTTGGACCACGTGGAGCAGCTCACCGCGTTCTCCGCCCGGATCCGGTAGTGGTAGGTCACGCCGGGGGTGACGGTGGCATCGGTGTAGCGGATCGCCGTGGCCGCCACTGTGATCGCCGTCAGCTCCTGCGAGAACGCGGCGTCGGTGGCCCGCTGCAACAGGTGGCTGGTGGCCGGTGGGTGGCTGCCGTTGCCCGTCCAGGCCAGCGCGATCGCCGGCAGCGCGGTCGCCGAGCCGGGCACCGGGGTCGCGGTCAGCCCCGTCGGTGCCCGGGGCGACACCCGCAGCACCAGCGGCCTGACCATGCCCTGGTCCCGGTGGCCGCCGAGCTGGCTGTGCCAGTGGTGCTCCCACCCCAGGTTGACGAGCTGGTTCACCACCACCGCGGGCCGCCCGTCCACCGGGCTGACCGGGGTGGAACCGGTCCGGACGCCAACCGGCCGGGCCGGATCGAGCAACCGCACGCTGTCGCCGATCTTGAACGGCAGCGGCGGCGCGAGCGGTCGCAGCGCGACGATCACGTCCTCGCGCGGGTTGACCCGGACGACCTGGCGCCAGCCCCGCTCCGCCGGCTGCGGTGCCCGGATGGCGCCGTCCCAGCCGACCCGGTTCACCAGTTGCACGTCGCAGCCGGAGAACCGCACCGGTTGGGTCTGCCGGCTGTCGCCCCGGATCCGCCAGAGCTGGGTGCCGTCACCGGGCCCGCCGACCGGGCCGGCGGGGTCGCTGACGCGCAGCACCTCGGTGGCCGGGTCGGTCGGCCCGAGCGGCAGGACGGTGGGGGAGAACGGCCCGGGTTGCGGATGCCCGACGCCGAGTCGACCGACGAGCCGGCCGTGCTCCGGCTCGAAGACCTGCCGCACCGCCTTCACCTCGAGCGGCAGGGACACCGGGCCGGCCGCGCCGGCCGGCACGAAACTGACCGTGTCGGCGTGCGCCGGGACCATCGGGTCGCGCGGGGTCCGGGTGCCGAACGCCGCGTCGTACGCCGGCTGCGGCACGATCGGCGGGCGCTGGCTGGCCGCGTACGCGCCGGGCAGGCGCTCGCGCAGCCGGGCCAGGTCGTACGGGGGCGCCGGGGTGCCGGCGACCCGGAACTGGAGCAGGGTGCGGGTGTTCGGCCCGTACCCGGGGCGGGTGGGCGGCGCACCGCCCTCGGCGCGGCGGTCCGGGCCGCCGGTGTGGTGGTCGGCGCGCGGGTCGAAGCCGGGCAGCGGGGCCGGGCAGTCGTTGTAGAGGATCAGGGTGCCGCCGGGCGGGACGGTCGAGAAGTCGACCAGCACGTCGGCCGCCTCCCCGGGAGCGAGCAGCAGCGCGTGCGCGTCGACGTTGAGCACGCTCGGGTCGCGGCGGTCGTACCGGTAGCTCACCGGCTGGCTCGGCACCACCGCCGGCGCGGGGAGCAGGCCACACTCGTTGCCGAGCTGGATGATGTGCGGGCCGGCGGCGCGCGGGTCGGGGACCCCGCCGTCGCGCCCGTCCGTCGGCCAGCCGGCCGGCCGGCCCGGCGCGCGTACCGCCGGCACCATCGGCACCTCGCCGGCGTCGGCGTCGGCCAGCCCACCGTCCGGTCCCCACATCGGGCCGTCCGAGCCGGCCCGGTAGAGCTGCAGGTTCAGGGCGCGGTCCAGGCAGGCGTTGAGGATCCGGAACCGGTACGTCCGGGGCTCGACCTCCAGGTACGGGTAGGCGATCCCGTTGACCAGCATGGTGTCGCCGAACGCGTCGGGCACCGCCGAGGGATGCCCGACGCCGGGCGCGAGCGGCGGTTCGTCGGGCGCGGCGACGGGATCGTGGTGGGGGTTCGGCACCGGCCCCGCCCGGTCGGACGTCGTGCCGTGCGCCGGCGGCCCGGTGTCGTCGGCCGTACGCGACCACGGGCCGTAGTCCCACCGGCCGGTCGGGTTCATCCCGTCGGCGCGGTACGGGTTCTGCCGGGGCTGGTAGACGTGGGGGTGCCACAGGCTGCCCCGGGACCCCCAGCGGTCCCGGTCCCACGTCGGGTCCTCCCCGGCGAGCTGGGTGTCATCCGGCACGAAGGTCTTGTCCTCGATCACCAGGGGTAGCTGGTCGGCGGGCAGCACCCCGTCGGCGACGAGCCGCTCCTCGGCCGCGTCGGCGAGCAGGTAGAGCGCGAGCTGCCCGGAGTAGACGGTGAGCCGGGCCAGGCCGACCGTGTTGTCGTGGAACCAGCACAACCGGCCGCTCTGCTCGTTGGGGTAGTAGAGAGTCGTGGCGCCCGCGCCCGGCGGCGGCATGTCCGGCACGTGGGCCAGGCCCGGCCCCGTCGGGTACGGGGTGATCTCGCCGGCCGGGGTTACCCACTGCCAGGGGTTGCCGGCGCTGATCCAGCCGGTGTGCGCGCCCGCCAGCCGCAGCACGGCCCGGTTCTGCGGGTAGGGTGCCGGCCCGTCGAGCGGACCGCTCCCGGCGCCGTCGACGGTCGGGTCGACCGGCAGGAAGAGCTCACCCCGGCGACCGGTGGGGAGCTGGTTGACGAACTTGATCCGGACCGGCCGGCCCCGTCGGGCCAGGACGAGCGGGCCGAGGTGCCAGGGACGTCCCGCCGGCAGGACCGTGTTGTGCCCGTGGGCGTCCGTGCCGAGGTTGAGCTGCCGGTAGCCGCGCAGCCGGGTCGCCGGCAGGTCCCGGTGCAGCCGCTGCGCGTACTGCTCCAGGCCGATCTCGTAGTAGTCGCAGCCCGGGTAGCTGATGGTGTCCGGCACCGCGACCGGCAGGTGGCCGCCCAGCTCGGTGCGGCCGGACGGGCCGGGCCGGGGCAGCGCGTCGACGAACTTGCGGATGCCGGTGCCGGGCAGCACGGCGCCGTCGTCCTCGACCGGCAGCGGGCTGCGCGCGTGGTTCGGCACCGGACCGAATTGGCGCGGGACGGCGGCCGGGTCGAGGCTGCCCGCCGCGACGACCGGCTGCGCCGCGCGCCGGGCCGCCGGGACGGACGTAGTGGGGGGCGCCTCGGTGGTGCCGTGCGCGGCGTGCAGCGTCCCGCGTGGCCCCCAGGGGATCCGGATTCTGCGGAACAGGTCCATGGCTCTCCCCGGTATCCGGGCGCGGTGCCCGGGTGGCGTGCCGGGACTACCGCGCGTCGCTGACGGTGCGTGAGGAGTCAACCGCAGCATGCGACCTCGACCGGGTGGTTAGGAAGTACCCAATCGTCCCTATCTGTGGCGGGCGGGCGACTCGCCGCCCTGCCGCCGGGGTGTCCCGCCCGACACGCCGCCACGTCGATCGCCCGGGCGGCCGATCCGGCGGGCGGCCAGGCCGCCCGCCGACCGCGCGCTGGCCCGGCCGGGACTGGCCCCGGTGTCGGCCCGGTCAGCCGGCGGGGCGCTCCGGTTGGCAGCGCGGACACCAGTAGGTGACCCGGTCGCCCAGCTCCTCCCTGCGGATGGCGGTGCCGCACCGGCGGCACGGCTGGGCTTGGCGGCCGTAGACGTAGCTGGTCTGCCCACGGCGCAGCGACCCGGTGGTGCTCTGCGTCCAGCGGCCCCGGTTCGCGGCGAGCAGCCTGCGCGCCAGGGCCACGGTGCCGGGGAGGTCCGGCACGGCCCGCACCGGCGTCCACGGCGAGACGCCGCGCAGGAAGAGCACCTCGCACTTGTAGAGGTTGCCGACGCCGGCCAGGTTGCGCTGGTCCAGCAGGGCCTCGCCGATGGTGGCGTCGGGATGCTCGGCCAGCCGGCGCACCGCCTCGGCCTGGTCCCAGTCCGTGCCGAGCGGGTCGGGGCCGAGGTGCCCGACGAGGGAGCCCTCCTCGGCGGTCGGCACCAGCGCCAGCTCGTGCAGGTGGTATCCGACGGCGACCGCCCCCGCGCTGTGCAGCACGACCCGGATCAGGTGCGCGGGCCGGGCCGCCCAGCGTTCCCCCGGCGCGTACGCCCGCCAGGCGCCGTCCATCCGCAGGTGCGAGTGCAGCGTCCAACGCGTCCCGCCGTCGTCGTCGGTGTCGGCGGCCCCGGCGGCGTCCGGCGGCGGGGACGTGGCGGGCGGCGGGGCGGCGGCGTGCGGGGGAGCCGCGAGGCGGAGCAGCAGGTGCTTGCCCCGGCTGGCCGACTCCCGCACGACCCAGCCGGTCAGGTCGGTCGCGGCGAGTTGCGGCACCCGAAGGTCACTGCCGGTGAGGCGGGCGCCGGCCAGGGCGCGGTGCAGCACGCGGGCGGTGTTCCAGACGGTGTCGCCTTCGGGCACCCGACCATTCTGCCCCGTCCGAGCCGAATTCGCATGTGTCGCTATTTGTATCGAGGTTCCTATCGATCTACCGACAAGGGGACGATCAGGGGGTTCTGAGGAGAATGCCATGATTCTGCCCCAACGTCGTACCCGTACCGCCGCCCTGACCGTCGTCCTCTGCCTCGCCCTCCTGCCCGTCCCGGGTCCCGCGCACGCCGCCGCCGGCGAGCGGTGGACCACCGACCTCTCCCGCGTCGACGCCGACGACGTCAACGTCCGGCACACCCGCGTCGGGCTCCGCCTGGCCGATCCCCGACCCGGTTCCGCCCGGGGCACGGTCGCCGAGGGGACCTTCCTCGCGGCGCCGCGCACCCTGGCCCGGCCCGCCACCCGGGTCCGCGCCGTCGTCGACGCCCGCGCGGTCGCCGGCACCACGGCGGAGACCCAGGTGCGGGGCTGGCGGGCGGCGGGCTGGACCGAGTGGCGGGACGCCACCGACGGGGCGGTCTTCGACCGGCCGGTCACCCGCGTGCAGGCCCGGGTGGTGCTCACCGCGAGCAGGTCCGGCGCCACCGCCGAGGTACGCGCCGTGCGGCTCACCGCCGACACCGTCGCCACCGTCACGGCCGCCACGCCCGGCCTCACCTACCGGGTGTACGCGACCCGCATCGGGCTGGTCGGCGAGGTCACCGCCAACGGGCACACCATCGTGGCCCGGGACCACTTCGTCGCCCTGCCGTCGCGGCGCGGCCTGGCCCCGCGCGGCACCGGCGACTACACCCTGCGGGTCTGCACCACCACCGGCAGCCGCTGCGAGTACGCCCCCGTCTGGGACGTCGGCCCGTGGAACACCCGGGACGACTACTGGAACCTCAGCGCCGTCCGGGAGAACTGGAAGGACCTCCCGCGGGGTCGGCCGCAGGCGCAGGCGGCCTACCAGAACGGCTACAACGGCGGGCGGGACCAGTTCGGCCGGGTCGTGTTGAACCCGGCCGGCGTCGACCTCGCCGACGGCACCTTCTACGACGGGTTGCAACTGACCACCAACGCCTGGGTGGACGTGGCGTACCTGTGGACCGGCAGCGGCCCGCGCGGCGTCGTCGGCGACGGTCCGCTCAACATCCGCACCGGCGCGGGCACGGGCTACGCGACGCGCGGCCTGGCGGCCCGGTACGCCAACGTGCCGATCCAGTGCTACGTCGTCGGGCAGACCGTCGTCGGCCCGTACCGGACCACCAACCGGTGGAACCGCCTCGCCAGCAGCCAGTACGTCAGCCACGCGTACGTCTCGGCGGTCTACGGCGGCACGGTGCCGCCCTGCTGATCCCCGACCGGACACCCCCACGGCCCCGGCCGGGTGCCCCGGCACCCGGCCGGTCGGGCGTCGCGTCCACCCGGCCGGCCGACCGGGGCGGTTTGGCGGAAATGGGACAACGGCACTGACCGACCGGCCACTGCCGGGACGGGATCCGGTTGGGCAGACTGCCAGGGGTGACCAACCGCAGTCTGCCCGCCGTCGCCGTGCTCGTGATCGCCGCCGCCCTCACCGCCGCCTGCGGCGACGACGCGCCGGACCGGCGCGCCGCACCCCCCGCCGCCCCGGCGTCGACCCCGGCCGACGTGCCGTCGTCCGACCCGGCGGGTGCGCCGGAGACGCCGGTCGCCCCGCCCGCCGCCACGCCGACCGGGGCGGGTCCGGCGGTGCCGAGCGCCGGCGGGCCGACGCAGCGCCGTCCCGCCAGCCCGCCGCCCGTCAAGCTGCCGGCCCGGCCGACCGGTACGCCCGGGGCACGGCAGGTCGTGGACGCGTTCAAGGCCGCCGGCCTGAAGGTGCCCAACGTCCGGGACCGGTCGACGGACTGCGGGCCGGACGGGCTCGGCCTGGGCTGCTCCGAGCTGGTCGCCACCGACGCCGTCACCGTCTACGTCTTCCCCGACGAGACCAGCGCCGGCGACATCGCCGAGACGTGGGGCGGCCAGTCGTTCCGGCGGGGCACGGTGGTGCTCAACTACCTGGAGGCGAAGACCCCCGCCGCCGACCGCGCCCGGTACGAGAAGGTCCTCACGAGCCTGCGCTGACCGCCGGACGGCCCCCACCCGGCACGCCCCGGCGGGCGCTGCGGCGCGGGGGTCAGCCGCGCAGGCGCAGGCCGCGCGGGGTGGCGCGGAAACCGGCGGCGGTGAGGGCGTCGCGCAGCGGCGAGGAGCGCACCGCCTCGCCGTCGGCCCGCTCCACCGACATCGCGCCCAGCGCCCCGGAGTGCACCGCGTCGGCGAGCGCCTTCCCGGCCGCCGCCAGCATGTCAGCGTCGTCCGTGAAGGAGAGGATGGTGCGCCCGCCACGCTCGACGTAGAGCACCAGCTGGCCGGCGACCATCGCCACCACGGCGCCGGCCTTGCGGCCCGCCCGGTGCCCGGTCGCCGGGGCGGCACCGTCGCCCGAGTCGACCACCCGCTCCGGCCAGGGCAGGGCCGCACCGTACGGGTTGGCCGGGTCCGTCGCGGCGAGCAGCAGGGTGGGCCCGCCGCGCCCCCGACCGCCGTCGGTGGGCTCCGCCAGCGCCCGGATCCGGTCCACCGCGCCCGGCACCGCGAACTGTGCCGCGCCCAGCCCCTCGACGAAGTAGCCCCGCCGGGCCGCGCCGCGCTCCTCCATGGCGGAGAGCACCGGGTAGACGGCGGCGAAGCCGCCCGTCACCTGCTCGGCCATGACCGCGCCCCGGGTCACCACGCCGTGCCGCTCCAGCAGCACGTCGGCCAGCGCGGCGGCGCGGCGGGTCGGGTCGGTGTCGCGTTCCGGCAGGCGGGACCAGCGGCCGGCGACGGTCGGCGGGCCGCCGCGCGCCGGCAGGGCCACCCGCCCGGGGCGCCGGTAACGGGTACGCGGCGCGGCGGGCCGGGACCGGTGCGCCCCGCCGCCGCCGAGCGCCGCCCGCAACGGCGCGAGGGTGTCGTTGGTGAGGTGACCGGCCCACACCAGGTCCCAGACGACGGCGGTCAGCGCGGCGTCGTCGGTCGAGCCGACCCGGTCGGACAGGGAGCGGAAGAACAGCGCCTGCCCGTCGCCGAGCGCGTCGAGGACCGCGTCGTGCAGCGGGGTGCGGGTGAGCGCCTCGCCGGCCGGGGGCAGCAGCAGCGGCGCGACGTCGGCGTACGCGAGGGTGACCCAACCGTCGCCGCCGGAGATCGCCCCGGAGCCGGCCCAGAGCACCTCGCCGCTGGCACAGAGCTCGTCGAGCTGGGCGGGGGAGTAGTCGGCGACCCGGCCGGGCAGCACCAGCCGTTCCAGCGCCGACGCCGGCACCGCCGCGCCCTGCAACTGCTCCACGGCGGCGGCCAGCGCCTCCACCCCCCGCGCGGTCGAGCCCACCTGCTGCCACCGGGGCAGGAACGCGGCCAGCGCGCGGGGCGACACCGGTTCGATCTCCCGGCGCAGCGCGGCAAGGGACCGGCGGCGCAGCAGCCGCAGCACCTCCGCGTCGCACCACTGGCTGCCGACGGTGTCGGGGGTGAACTCCCCGGCGACCACCCGCCCGGTGGCGGCGAGGCGGCGCAGCGCCTGCTCGACCACGAAGACGCCCAGCCCGAAGCGGGCCGCGCAGGTGGCGGCGGTGAACGGCGGGTGCGTACGCGCGTAGCGGGCGACCAGGTCGCCCAGCGGATCGGCCACCGGGGCGAGGTACGCCTCGGCCACCCCGACGGGCAGGGCCACGCCGAGGGCGTCGCGCAGCCGGGCCGCGTCCTCGACGCCCACCCAGCGTTCCTCGCCGGCCACCCGCACCCGCAGCACCCGGCGGGCCGCCGCCAGCTCGGTCAGCCACCCCGGGGCGGCGCCCCGTTCGGCCAGCTCCGCCGCGGAGAGGTCGCCGAGGACGCGGAGCAGTTCGACCACGTCCTCCGCGTCGCGCGGGCGGCGCTGCTCGGTCAGCCAGCGCAACTGCCGCCCGGTCTCGGCCAGCACCGCGGGGTCGAGCAGCTCCCGCAGGTCGACCCGGCCGAGCAGCTCGCCGAGCAGGGTCGAGTCCAGTGCCAACGCGGCGGCCCGGCGCTCGGCCAGCGGGGCGTCGCCCTCGTAGAGGAAGGCTCCGACATAGCCGAAGAGCAGCGACCGGGCGAACGGCGACGGCTGGGCGGTCTCGACCTCGACCAGGCGCACCTTGCGGGTCGCCAGGTCGCGCATCAGCTCGGCCAGCGCGGGCTGGTCGAAGACGTCCTGGAGGCACTCCCGGGCGGCCTCCAGGGTGACCGGGAAGTCGGCGTACTCGCGGGCGACGTCGAGCAGCTGGGCGGCGCGTTGCCGCTGCTGCCACAGCGGCTGGCGGCGGCGCGGGTCGCGCCGGGGCAGCAGCAGCGACCGGGCGGCGCACTCGCGGAAGCGGGCCGCGAAGAGCGCGGAGGTGCCGACGGACTCCTCCACGAGCTGGGCGATCTCGTCGGGCTCGAAGACCACCACGTCGGCGCCGGGCGGCTCGTCCGCCGTGTCCGGCAGGCGGATGACGATGCCGTCGTCGGCCGGCATCACCTGGGCGTCCACCCCGTAGCGCTCGGCGAGCCGGCGGCCGATGGCCAGCGCCCACGGCCCGTTGACCCGGGCGCCGAGCACGCTGTGCACGGCCAGCCGCCAGTCGCCCAGCTCGTCGCGGAACCGTTCGACCACGACCGTGCGGTCGTCCGGCAGGGACCGGGTGGCGGCGCGCTGCTCGCGCAGGTAGGCCATCAGGTTGCCCGCCGCCCAGTCGTCCAGCCCGCCGGCCCGCAGCGCGGCGACCGCCGTCGCGTCGTCCTGCCGCAGCAGGGCCCGCACCCGGGCGCCGATGGCCCGGCCCAGCTCGACGGGGCGGCCGAGCTGGTCGCCCTTCCAGAACGGCATCTTCGCCGCCTGCCCCGGGGCCGGCGAGACCAGCACCCGGTCGGGGGTGATCTCCTCGATCCGCCACGACGACGAGCCGAGCAGGAAGACGTCGCCGACCCGCGACTCGTAGACCATCTCCTCGTCCAGCTCGCCGACCCGGGCGGCCCGTTCGGCCCCGGCCAGGAAGACGCCGAAGAGGCCCCGGTCGGGGATCGTGCCCCCGCTGGTCACGGCGAGCCGCTGCGCGCCGGGGCGGCCGGTGAGCGTGTCGGTGGCGCGGTCCCAGACCAGCCGGGGCCGCAGCTCGGCGAACGCGGTGGACGGGTAGCGGCCGGAGAGCATGTCGAGCACGGCGTGCAGCGCCGAGTCGGGCAGCTCGGCGAAGGGCGCCGCCCGGCGGACCAGCACGGCCAGGTCGCCGACCCGCCACGGCTCCAGCGCCACCATGGCGACGATCTGCTGGGCCAGCACGTCGAGCGGGTTGCGCGGGTGGTGCAGCTCCTCGATGGCCCCGTCGGCCATCCGCTCGGCCACCACCGCGCACGAGAGCAGGTCGCCGCGGTGCTTGGGGAAGACCACCCCACGGGAGACCGCGCCGACCTGGTGCCCGGCCCGACCCACCCGTTGCAGCCCGGCGGCCACGCTGGGCGGCGCCTCGATCTGCACCACCAGGTCGACGGCGCCCATGTCGATGCCCAGCTCCAGGCTGGAGGTGGCCACCACGGCGGGCAGCCGGCCGGACTTGAGCGCCTCCTCGATCTGCTTGCGTTCCTCCCGGGAGACGCTGCCGTGGTGGGCGCGGGCGACAACCGTGGCGGCGCCGGTGGCGGTGCCGGCCTGCGCCATCAGTTCGGCGGGCTGCCGCGCCCCGGCCCGGTCGCCGCCCGTGGGGGCGGCCCCGCGCGGCGGTGCCCCGTCGCCGGCCGCCGGGACGTCGCCGCGCTCCTCGGCGGCCAGCTCGTTGAGCCGGGCGCAGAGGCGCTCGGCCGAGCGCCGCGAGTTGGTGAAGACGATGGTCGAGCGATGCGACCTGACCAGGGAGAAGACGCGTTCCTCGACGGCGGGCCAGATGGATGCCCGCCGCGCGCCGGGACCGCCGAGGTCGTCCGGCGGCGGCTCGTGCTCGTCGAGGCGGGTCATGTCCTGCACCGGGACCTGGACGCTGACCTCGATCACCTTGGTGGTGGGGGGCGCGACCACGTCCACGGGTCGGGCGCCGCCGAGGAAACGGGCGCACCCGTCGAGCGGCCGGACGGTGGCGGACAGGCCGATCCGCTGTGCCGGGGCGGGCAGCAGCTCGTCGAGGCGTTCCAGGGAGAGCGCGAGGTGGGCGCCGCGCTTGGTGCCGGCGACCGCGTGCACCTCGTCGACGATGACCGTCTCGACGCCACGCAGGGAGTCCCGGGCGGCGGAGGTGAGCAGCAGGAACAGCGACTCGGGTGTGGTGATGAGGATGTCCGGCGGGGTGCGGGCGAAGGCCCGTCGCTCGTCGGCGGGGGTGTCGCCGGTGCGCATCCCCACGGTGATCTCCGGCGGGGCGACGCCGAGCCGGGTGGCGGCCTGCCGGATGCCCGTGAGGGGGGTGCGCAGGTTGCGCTCGACGTCGACCGCGAGCGCTTTCAGCGGGCTGACGTAGAGCACCCGGCACCGGCGCCGGGCGTCCGTCGGGACCGGCTCGCGGGCCAGCCGGTCGAGCGACCAGAGGAACGCGGCCAGCGTCTTGCCCGAGCCGGTGGGCGCCACCACCAGCGCGTTGCGCCCGGCGGAGACGGAACCCCAGGCGCCGACCTGGGCGGGGGTGGGCGCGGCGAAGGCGGCGCTGAACCATTCCCGGGTGGCCGCGCCGAAACCCGCCATCGCAACCGTCACGCCCTCCATCCTGCCCCGGGGCGGTGACATCCGGGCCGCAGCCGGGAGCGGACTGTCCCGCAGCGAGTCATGCGTGCTGTTTGAGGGGCCTTATTCCGTTAAGTCTTACTTAACTGCTTGCTTGTAGACCACAACATAAAGTAACTTCACTCGGGGCGTCGCCCGGGGGAGCGGAGGGGATCGGATTGACTGTCGAGCAGCGGAACTTCGAGCCCGGCACCGATGTGCTCATCCGCAAGGTCGACAGTCGCCTCGCCGCCGTCCGCACCGGCCTGGCCGGGCCGGAACTCGAGCTGGCGGAGCGGCTCGCCGCCGCGCTGCGGGAGCTGGTCGCCTCCACCGCGCAGGCCAGCGCGGCCGACCGGGGGCAGGTGCGCGCCGCGGTCCACTACTTCGTGCTGCCCCGGGAGCGGGGCCGGCTCCTGCCCGTGCGGACCCTCGCTGCCGCCCAGCGGATGGTCAACCGGGTGGTGCTCCAGCTCGGCCGCCCCGACCTGCTGGTCGAGCCGCGCCGCGAGCGCCCGGCCCGGGAGCCCGCCCCCGCCCCGGCGCCCGGCACGGACGTCACCGTCGGCTGACGGTCCGGCGCGCCGACCCGGCTCGATCTCATCCCGCACCCGCGCGGCAGCGGTCGAACGGGTGGCCGGCCCGGCGGAACCGGACGGCCGGCCGATCAACCGGCATCCGGGGTTAATTCGCGCAAAATGGCCCGGCGGGCGACGAACTGGCGTGTGATCGCAGCTAGGTGCGCCGTCCTACCTTCGGCGCGCGGCACAGCCACCTCGACCGGGAGCGCGGGTGCTCGTACTGCTGATCATCCACCTCGCGGCGGCCCTCGTCGCGCCGCTGCTCGTCCGGTGGTGGGGTCCGCGCGCCTGCTACCCGCTGGCGCTGGCGCCGGCGGCGGCGTTCGGGTGGGCGCTGGCGCACACCGGCGCCGTACGCGACGGCGGCGCGGTGGTCGAGACGTACCCGTGGATCCCCCAGCTGGGCCTCGACCTGGCGCTGCGACTGACCACCCTGTCCTGGCTGATGACCCTGCTCGTCGGCGGCGTCGGCGCGCTGGTGCTGGTCTACAGCGCCCGCTACTTCGGCCCGGAGTCCCTCGGCATGGCCCGGTTCGCGGCCGTGCTGGTGGCCTTCGCGGGGGCGATGCTCGGCCTGGTCCTCGCCGACGACCTGCTGCTGCTCTACGTGTGCTGGGAACTCACCACGATCTTCTCGTACCTGCTGATCGGGCACAGCACCGAGCGGCGCTCCAGCCGGTGGGCGGCGGCGCAGGCGCTGACCGTCACCACGCTCGGCGGGCTGGCCATGCTGGTCGGGTTCATCATGCTCGGCGAGCACGCGGGCAGCTACCGCTGGTCGGAGATCGTCGACGGCCCGCTGCCCGGTGGGGCGTACCTCGCCACGGTGGTCGTGCTGATCCTCGCCGGGGCGCTGTCCAAGTCGGCGGTGCTGCCGTTCAGCTCCTGGCTGCCGGTGGCGATGGCGGCACCCACACCGGTGAGCGCGTACCTGCACGCCGCCGCGATGGTGAAGGCCGGCGTCTACCTGATCGGGCTGCTCGGTCCGGTGCTGGCCGGCGTCGGCCCGTGGCGGCCGGTGGTCGTGGTCGCCGGCCTGGCCACCATGCTGGCCGGGGGCTGGGCGGCGCTGCGCCAGACCGACCTGAAGCTGCTGCTGGCGTACGGCACGGTCAGCCAGTTGGGGCTGCTCACGGTGGCGGTCGGGGCGGGCACCCCGGACACCGCGCTGGCCGGGGCGGCGATGCTGCTGGCGCACGCCCTGTTCAAGGCGCCGCTCTTCCTCGTCATCGGCATCATCGACCACGGTGCCGGCACCCGCGACCTGCGGGAACTGTCCGGGTTGGGGCGCCGGGCCCCGCTGCTCGTCGCCGTGACGGTGCTCGCCGCCGCCTCGATGGCGGGGCTGCCGCCACTCGTCGGCTTCGTCGCCAAGGAGGCCGTGCTGGCCGCCTTCACCGACCGCCCAGCCGTCGTCGCCGTGCTGGTGGCCGGCACCGCGCTCACCGTCGCCTACAGCGTCCGGTTCGTCTGGGGCGCCTTCGCCACCCGACCGGGCGTGCCACCGACCGGTGTCGGGCGGATCCCCGCGGCGATGTTCGCCCCGCCGGCCCTGCTGGCCGCCGTCGGGCTGGCCGCCGGCCCGGCCGCGGGGCTCCTCGACGGGCTGCTCCGGCCGTACGCCGAACTGTTCGGCGCCGTCGACGAACACCTGGCGCTGTGGCACGGCCTGACCCCCGCGCTCGGCCTCTCCGCGCTCGCCGTGGCCGCCGGCGTGGTGCTGCACGCGCTGCGCGGCCCGCTCGCCCCGGCGCTGCGCCGGCTGCGCGTGCCCGTCGGCGGCAACGAGGGCTACGAGTGGGTCACCCGCCGCTTCGACCGGCTGTCCATCGAGGTCACCGGCGCCACCCAGCGCGGTTCGCTGCCGCAGTACCTCGGCATCATCCTGCTCGTGCTCACCGTGGTGCCCGGCGGGGCGATGCTGGCCACCCGACCCTGGCCGGACCGGGTCGCCCTCTGGGACAACCCGCTGCAGGTCGTGGTGGTGGCGGTGGTCGCCGTCGCGGCGGTGCTCGCGGTGGGTGCCCGCCGCCGGCTGACGGCGATGCTGCTGGTCGGCGTGACGGGCTACGGCACCGCGATGCTCTTCGTGGCCTACGGCGCGCCCGACCTGGCGTTGACCCAGTTCCTCGTCGAGACCGCCACCATCGCGGTGTTCGTGCTCGTGCTGCGCCGGCTGCCGGAGCGGTTCTCGGCCCGCCCGAGGGGCCGGCGCTGGGTGCGCCGGACGATCGGGCTGGCCGCCGGCGTGGTGGTCGCCGGGCTGGCCCTGACGGCCGCCGCCGCCCGGCGGGCACCGACCATCTCCGACGCGTTCCCGGACCTCGCCGTCAACCACGGCTACGGGCGCAACGTGGTCAACGTGACCCTGGTCGACATCCGGGCCTGGGACACGATGGGTGAGCTGTCGGTGCTGGTGGTGGCCGCGACGGGCGTGGCCAGCCTGGTCTTCGAGCAGTCCCGGACCGGGCCCCGCCCGCGCCGCCCGCAGCCGCCGAACCGGGTGCAGCGGCCGGGACACCGGGTCTGGTTGCGGGGCGGGGCGACCCTGCACAAGCGGCAGCGTTCGATCGTGCTGGAGGTGGTGACCCGGCTGCTCTTCCACACGGTGGTGGTCTTCTCCCTGTTCCTGCTCTTCTCCGGGCACAACGCGCCGGGCGGCGGCTTCGCCGGCGGCCTGGTGGCGGGCCTGGCCCTGGCCGTGCGCTACCTGGCCGGCGGCCGTTACGAGTTGGCCGAAGCCGCCCCGGTCGCCGCCGGCACGGTCCTCGGCGCCGGTCTCCTCGTCTCGATCGGCACCGGGGCAGTGGCCCTGCTCGCGGGCGGGTCGGTGCTCGAGAGCGCCCAGCTCGACCTGTGGCTGCCGCTGATCGGCGAATTCCACCTGATCACGTCCCTCTTCTTCGACGTCGGCGTCTACCTGGTCGTGGTCGGGCTGGTGCTGGACATCCTGCGCAGCCTCGGCGCCGAGGTGGACCGGCACATCGAGGCGGCCGGTGAGTCCGGCGGCGGGCTGCGGGTCGACCGGGGCGGGGAGTCCAGGTGAGCGCCGGCGTCGCGGGACCCACCCTGGTGCTGGTCGTCGCCGTCGGGGTGCTGGTCGGCTGCGGGGTCACCCTGCTGCTGGAACGCAGCCTGAGCCGGATCCTGCTCGGCGTCATCATGCTCGGCAACGGGGTCAACCTGCTGATCCTGGTGGGCGGGCGTGCGGGGGCCGCCCCGGTGGTCGGCGCGGCGCCCGGCGGCAGGCTGAGCGACGCGCTGCCGCAGGCCATGATCCTCACCGCCATCGTGATCACCTTCGGGCTGACCGCGTTCCTGCTGGCCGTCAGCTACCGGAGCTGGTACCTCACGGGCGACGACGAGGTCCCCGACGACATCGAGGACCGGCAGATCAGGCAGGCGGCCGAGCGCAACGGCCTGGCCGCCGTCGACCGTGGCGGCGAGGGGCCGGACGGCGACCCCGAGCAGGTCGATCCCGAGCCGCCGCGCCGGCTGGGCGGCGGGGAAGGTCCCACATGACCGGGTACGCGCGACGGGGCGACCGATGAACCGGCTCGTGCCCCTGCCCGTGGTGCTGCCGCTGCTCGGTGCGGCGCTGACCCTGCTGTTGGCCCGGTGGCCCGGGCTGCAACGGGTCGTCAGCGTCGGCTGCCTGGCCGTCACCGTGGCGGTGGCGGTGGTGCTGCTGGTGCAGGCGTACCGGCACGGGCCGGTGGTGGTGCAGGTCGGCGGTTGGCCGGCCCCGGTCGGCATCGTGCTGGTCGCCGACCAGCTCGCCGCGCTGATGCTGGTGGTCTCCTCGGCGGTGACGCTGTGCGTGCTGCTCTACTCCGTCGGCCAGGGGCAGGGGGACTTCGGCGAGACCGTCCCGGTGACCATCTACCACCCCACCTACCTGGTGCTGACCGCCGGCGTGACGAACGCGTTCCTCGCCGGCGACCTGTTCAACCTCTTCGTCGGCTTCGAGATCCTGCTGGCCGCGAGCTTCGTGTTGATCACCCTCGGCGGCACCGAGACCCGGATCCGCACCGGCTCGACGTACGTGGTGGTCAGCATCCTCTCCTCGATGATCTTCCTTGCCTCGGTGGGTCTGGTGTACGCGGCCACCGGCACCCTGAACATGGCCCAGCTGGCGCACCGGCTGGACGCGCTGCCCGACGGCGTACGGATGACCCTGCAGCTCATGCTGCTGCTCGCCTTCGGGGTCAAGGCGGCGGTCTTCCCGCTCTCGGCGTGGCTGCCGGACAGCTACCCGACGGCGCCGGCCCCCGTCACGGCGGTCTTCGCCGGCCTGCTCACCAAGGTCGGCGTGTACGCGATCATCCGCACCGAGACGCTGCTCTTCCCCGACGGCCAGCTCTCCGGGCTGCTGATGGTGGTGGCCGGGCTGACCATGGTGGTCGGCATCCTCGGCGCGGTGGCCCAGTCGGACATGAAGCGGCTCTTCTCGTTCACCCTGGTCAGCCACATCGGCTACATGATCTTCGGGGTGGGGTTGAGTACCGTGGCCGGGCTCTCCGGCGCGATCTTCTACGTGGTGCACCACATCACCATCCAGACCACGCTGTTCCTGGTCGCCGGGCTGGTCGAGGAGCGGGCCGGCAGCACCGACCTGCGCCGCCTCGGCGGGCTGGCCCGGGTGGCCCCGCTGCTCGGCATCCTCTTCTTCGTCCCGGCCATGAACCTCGCCGGCATTCCGCCCTTCTCCGGTTTTCTCGGCAAGCTCGGCCTGTTGCAGGCCGGCGTCGCGGCCGGCGAGCCGCTGCCCGGCGTGCTGGTCGCGGCGGGCACGGTGACGAGCCTGCTCACCCTCTACGTGGCCTCGCGGGTGTGGAACATCGCCTTCTGGCGGGCGCCACGGCTGGCCACCACCGAGCCGGTCGTGCGCCTGCCCGCGCTGATGGTCGGCGCGACGGTCGCGCTCGTCGGGCTGGGTCTGGCGCTGACCGTCGTCGCCGGACCGCTGTTCGACGTCACCGCCGACGCGGCGGCCGACCTGCGCGAGCGCACCCCGTACATCCGTTCCGTGCTGCCGGGCGGCGCCCCGTGACCCCACGCTCGGAAGCGTCGGCGCGCTGGCGGGGCCGGCGGCGGGACCGGCTGATCGCGTTCGGTTGGCTGGTGCTGGTCTGGAGCCTGTTCTGGGGCGACTTCTCCTGGGGCAACCTCGCGGGCGGGATGCTGGTGGCCGGCGCCGTGCTGCTGTTCTTCCCGCTGCCGCCGGTCAACTTCGGCGGCCGGCTCCGCGCCGGGCCGCTGCTGGCCTTCGCGGTGCGCTTCGTCGGCGAACTGGTCAGCGCCAGCGTGCACGTGGCCCGCGTCGCCGTGCGGTTCGGCTACCGGCCGCGCGGCGCCATCATCGCGGTGCGGCTGCGGGTGCGCACCGACCTGAACCTGGCGCTGACCGCCGAGGCCATCTCGCTGGTGCCGGGCACGCTGATCATCGAGGTGGACCGCGACGCCGGCGTGCTCTACGTGCACGTGTTCGACACCCACGGCCCGCAGGACCTGACCGGCAGCCGGCGGCGCATCCTCGCCGTCGAGCGGCGCATCGTCCGGGCGGTCGGCTCCGGCGCGGAGGTCCGCCAGGTGAGCACCGACCCCGTCGAGAGGGAACCCGACCCGTGACCACGTTCCTCGCCGTCGCCCTCGTCACCCTGTTCTCGGTGACCGCGCTGCTGGCCCTGATCCGGCTCTACCGGGGGCCGTCGCTGATCGACCGGGTGGTCGCCGCCGACATGCTGCTCGCCACCATGGTGGGCGCGGTCGGCGCCGAGGCCGCCGTGAACCACCACGCCACCACCCTGCCGGTGCTGGTGGCGCTCTCCATGCTCGGTTTCGTCGGCACGGTGTCGATGGTCCGCTTCGCCGTGCGCACGGACGAGGAGGCGTGATGTGGGGCACGGTGGCCGACTGGCTGGGCGGCGGCGCTCTGGTGGCCGGCGCCCTGTTGAGCCTCGCCGCCGGGATCGGGGTGCTGCGCCTGCCCGGCACGCTGGACCGGATGCACGCCGCGACCAAGCCGCAGGTGCTCGGGGTGCTGCTCCTGCTGCTCGGCCTGGCGCTGCGGCTGCGCACCCCGGCCGACCTGGGCATGGTGGCGCTGATCGGGGTCTTCCAACTGGCCACCGCCCCGGTGGCGGCACAGATGATCGGCCGGGCCGCCTACCGCACCGGCCGGGTCGACCCGACCCTGCTCGACGCCGACGAACTCGCCGACCGCTGACCGCCGTGGCGGTGCGGGCGGCCGGCGCGGGCACCTCGGGCGGCGCGCACCGGAGCGCACGGGGCGCGGCACCGGATCGCGCGGATCGCGGGCCCCGCACGGAGGTGGCGTACCCTCAGCAGACATCCAGCCGGTCCCGATAAAATGGCCCACATGACCGACTCTTCTGCCCAGGAGGGCAGCAGTAGCCAGCCGGGTCCTGCCCGGCATATCCCGACCCCGACGTCCCCGGGAGCCCTGAGCGACCCGTGTTGATCGTCGTTGGCCTACTACTCATCATCGTCCTCACCGTCGCCACGGGTTACTTCGTGGCCCAGGAGTTCGGCTACGTGGCCGTGGACCGGGGGCGGCTCAAGCAGCTCGCCGACGACGGCGACCCGGCGGCCGTCCGCGCGCTGGAGGTGACCGGGCGGCTGTCGTTCATGTTGTCCGGCGCCCAGCTCGGCATCACCGTCACCGCCCTGCTGGTCGGCTACGTCGCCGAACCGTTCCTCGGCGCGGGACTGGCCGACCTCTTCGGGGTGGTCGGCGTCTCCACGGCGATCAGCCTGCCGCTCTCGGTCGTGCTCGCCCTGACCCTCGCCACCGTGGTGCAGATGGTGCTCGGCGAGCTCGCTCCGAAGAACCTCGCCATCGCCCGGCCCGAGCAGCTCGCGCGGGCACTGAGCCGCTCCACCCTGATCTACCTCAGGATCGCCGGGCCGCTGATCAAGCTCTTCGACCGCGCAGCGGTCCGGCTGCTGCGCCGGATCGGCATCGAGCCGATCGAGGAGCTGCCCAGCGGCGCCACCCCGCAGGACCTGGAACAGATCATCGCCGAGTCCCGCCAGGAGGGGCACCTGACCGCCGAGATGTCCACGCTGCTCGACCGGGGGCTCGACTTCCGCGGGCTGACCGCGGGTGAGGCCATGGTGCCCCGCGTCGACGTGCACACCGTACGGGCGCACGAGCCGGTCAGCCGGGTGGTCGAGCTGCTGGACACGGGCAAGTCCCGCTTCCCGGTGCGCGGCACCGAGGGCGTCGACGACCTGGTCGGCGTCATCGGCATCGCCGACGTGCTCGGCGTACCCCCGGAGCAGCGCGCGAGCACCCCGGTCAGCGCCGTCGCCGGCCCCCCGCTGCTGGTGCCGGAGACGCTGCCGCTGCCGACGGTGCTGGACCGGCTGCGTTCCGGGCACCGGCAGCTCGCCTGCGTGGTCGACGAGTACGGCGGCTTCGCCGGCGTGATCACGCTGGAGGACATCGCCGAGGAACTCGTCGGCCCGATCCGGGACGAGGACGATCCGCCGGAGCGGGCCCCGGCCCGGCAGGCGGACGGCTCGTGGGTGGTGCCGGCGCGCTGGCGCATCGACGAGGTCGCCGACAGCACCGGCATCGCGCTGCCCGAGGCCCCGGAGTACGACACGCTCTCCGGCCTGGTCATGCGTGAGCTGGGGCGGGTGCCCGAGGTCGGCGACCGGCTGGAGATCATCCTGCCGGCCGACGGCGAGGGTGGCGCGGTCGGGCCGCGGGCCCTGGTCGAGGTGCTGGCCGTCGACCGGCACGTGGCCGATTCCGTGCGGCTGCGGATCGCCGAGCCGGGGGAGGTGTCCGCATGAGCCCCGGTGTCGCGCTCTTCACGTCGGTGATCCTGCTGGCGTTGAACGCCTTCTTCGTGGCCGCCGAGTTCGCCCTGGTGGCCAGCAAGCGTTACCGGCTTGAGCACGCCGCCGCCGGTGGCGGACGGGCCGCCAAGGCCGCGCTCGACGGCGTACGCGAGCTGTCGCTGATGCTCGCCGGCGCCCAGCTCGGCATCACCCTCTGCACGCTGGGTCTCGGCGCGCTCGCCGAACCGGCGATCGAGCACCTGCTGAGCCCGCTGCTGCACGCGGTCGGGCTGCCGGACGCCGCGAGCCACGTGATCGCGCTGATCTTCGCGCTCAGCGTCGTGACCTTCCTGCACCTGGTGGTCGGCGAGATGGCGCCGAAGTCCTGGGCCATCACCCACCCGGAGCGCTCGGCGGTGCTGCTGGCCCTGCCGTTCCGCGCCTTCGCGCGGGTCGCCCGGCCGGTGCTGTCGGTGATGAACGCCCTGGCCAACGCGATACTACGGCTGGTCAAGGTCAACCCGCAGGACCAGCTCGCCCAGGTGCACGGCCCGGACGAGCTGCGGATGCTGCTGGAGCAGTCCCGCGAGCACGGCCTGCTCGGCGCGGAGCAGCACCAGATGCTGACCAGCATGCTGGAGTTGCAGGGCACCACAGTGGCGCAGGTGATGGAGCCGTTCGACCAGATGGTGACGGTGCGCCGCGACGAGGGCGCCGACCGGATCGAGCAGGTCAGCCGCGACAGCGGCCGGTCGCGGCTGGCCGTGCTGGACGCCAACGGCGACGTCTGCGGCCTGGTCCACGTGCGGGAGGCGGTGCGGGCCACCACCACGGGGCGGATGCTCACGGCCGGCGACCTGATGACCAACGCCTTCACCCTGCCCGCGGCGGCCTCGGTGACCGAGGCGGTGGCGGCGATGCGGGCCCGGCAGTCCCAGCTCGCGCTGGTGCGCAACGGCGGCGGGCCGACCCGCCCGGTGGGGTTCGTCGCGCTGGAGGACCTGCTGGAGGAGGTCATCGGCGAGTTCGACGACGAGACCGACCCGGTGCCGCGCGGGCGGCGCCTGCGGTGAGATGACACCGCCGGAGGTGGCCGTTCTTCGCCGAAACGCCGGCGGCCACCCCCGGGGGTCCGCGACGATTGACCACGGGGCCGTGTCAACGGCCCCGTGGTCGCGTCGGGGGCCGTGCCGACCGCCGTGGTCGCGCCGAGGCGGGTCCGGGGTCGTCGCGCGGGGCCCCGCGGGCGGGGACGCAGTTCCCGGTCCGTGGCGGACGGGGGAGCGCGGTGCGGTTGACGGGGGTGTCACCCGAGTCCGGCTGGACCGGCCTGTCGGTGCGCACGGTCCTGGCCAATCCGAGCACCCGCCCGGGGTTGCGGTTGCCGGGGCGGGTCGTCGTCGTCGCGGGCGGCACCGACGTGCCCGTCCTGCGCGTGCGGCTCGGGCTGGTCAGCACGGCCGAGCCCGACGACCCGGAGGCGCCCCGTCGCCTGGTGCAGTTCCACCAGGCGACGGTGGCCGAGGGTTTCGTGTTGCGGGCCGGTCGGGGCCGGTCGATCCCGTTCGAGTTCCCCCTGCCGTGGGAGACGCCGGTGACCGTCTCCGGCGGGGTGCCCCTGCTCAGCCTCCGCACGGGTCTGCGTACGGAGGTGACGGTCGAGCCCCGACTCGAGCAGGGCGCGATGGTGCCGGTCTTCGTGCATCCGCTGCCCACCCAGGCGCACGTCCTGGTGGCCCTCGACACGCTCGGTTTCAGCCTGCGCCAGGCCAGCCTGGTCGACGGGCGCCTGCCGGGGGTGGCGCAGACCCTGCCGCTGCACCAACGGTGGGGTTTCTGGGTGGCGCCGCTCTACGCCGGGCCGATCACCGAGCTGGAGCTGATCTTCATCGCGGACCCGGCGAGCCTCGAGGTGATCCTCTGGATGGACCGGCGGCTGGCCCTGGCCGGGATCACCCACCAGAGCATCAGCCGGTTCCGGGTCTGGCACACCGGCGCCGAGCGGCGGGACTGGGTGGCGACGGTGGACGCCTGGCTGCGCGCCGCGATCAACCGCCACGCCGCCGCCGCGGCACACGCCGACTGGTCCGCGACCATCTCCGAGTCGGCGCACGTCAGCCGCCCGCCGGACGAGCCGATCCACCCCGGCTTCGGGCTGGGCGGCACCGCCGGCGGAGCCGGCGTGGGCGGCTCCGGCGGCGGTGACGGCACCTGAGAGCGCGTTTCACATTGCTGTCAGTCGGGCGTGTTGAAGGTACGGCGTTGTTGGCGGGTGGCGGCTTCGCCTCGGGTGAGGCGGCGGAGCATGCCGCCGAGGGCGGCCCATCGGATCATGGCCTCGGACGTTGCGCGGTGGGTTTCGTAGTCGCGGGCTAGGCGGCGGTGGGCGGTGATCCAGGCCAGGGTCCGCTCCACGACCCAGCGGCGGGGGTGCACGACGAACCCTTTCTGGTCGGCGGGTTTGCGGACGATCTCGACGGTGGTGCGTAGCAGGTCGCGGGCCCAGTCGACGAGGCGGCCGGCGAAGCCGGAGTCGGCGAATACGTGCCGGATCGGGGTCGCTGCGTAGGTGGCGAGCAGGGCGCCTTTGGCGCCGTCGCGGTCCTGCCAGGACGCGGCCAGGACCCAGACAGTGACCAGCAAGCCGAGGGTGTCGGTGACGATGAACCGCTTCCGGCCGTTGATCTTCTTCCCGGCGTCGTAGCCGCGGGAGTCGCGGGGCACAGTGTCGGCGCCTTTCACGCTCTGGGAGTCGATGATCCCGGCCGTCGGTTCGGGCTTGCGGCCGTGAGCCACCCGGATCTGCTCGCGTAGTTCGGTCAGGATCCGCTCGGTCACACCCCGGTTGTTCAGCCGGTTGAAGTGCGCGTACACGGTCTGCCACGGCGGGAAGTCGACCGGCAGGTACCGCCACGCGCAGCCGGTGCGCACCACGTACAAGATGGCGTCGATGATGGCCCGGCGGGGATGTTTTTCTGGTCTGCCCATCCACTGCGGGGACGGCAGCATCGGCTCGATGATCTCCCACTCGGCGTCGGTCAGGTCAGACGGGTACCGCCGCACTCGATCCATGCCTGTCTACCGACCGAGCTACGTCCATCGACCGGACCCACTGTGCGACACGCCCGGCCGACCCACAAACCAAACGCGCTCTGAGGGTGCGGGGTCAGGCGGTGGCGGTGGCCAGTTTCAGGCTGAAGCCGAGGAAGAGCGCGGCGACGCCGGTGGTGGCGCCAACGGCCAGGCGGTGCCGGCGACGGAACTGGGCCGCCAGGAACGTGCCCGTGAAGATCAGCGCGGTCAGGTAGAGCGCGCTGGTGACCTGGGCGATCAGCCCGAGCAGCAGGAACGACAGCGCCGGCCAGGCGTAGCCCGGGTCCACGAACTGGATGAAGAACGAGACGAAGAAGAGGATCGCCTTCGGGTTGAGCAGGCTGATCACCAGCGCCTTGCGGAACGGGCTGCGCATCGCCGCCGGCTGGGCGGCGTCGATGAGCCGCGGGGTGGCCGGGTCGTTGCGGGTCCGCCAGCGCCGCCAGGCGCCGCGCAGCATCGTCAACCCCACATAGCCGAGGTACGCGGCACCGGCGTACTTGATCACCAGGAAGAGCGGCGGGTACGCCTGGACCAGCGACGCCACGCCGGCGGCGGAGAGGACCATCAGCACCCAGTCGCCGACGAAGACCCCGCCGGCCGCCCGGTAGCCGGCCGCCACGCCCCGCTGCGCGGCGGTGGAGAGCACGAAGAGGGAGTTGGGCCCGGGCAGCAGAACGATCGCCGCGGTGCCCAACACGTACGTCCAGAGGTCGGTGATGCCCAGCACGCCCGCCATCATGGGGCCACGGGCGCCGCCCGGCGAAGCCTTTCCCGGAGCGTGGCCTGTGCGTTGGGCCACTCGTCGGCGGTCATCGAATACTGCACGGTGTCCCGCCAGGAGCCGTCCGGACGCTGCCGGTGCCGGCGCAGCACCCCCTCGCGGGACGCGCCGAGGCGCTCGATCGCCCGCTGGGAGCGCTCGTTGCGGATGTCGGTGTGCCAGACGACCCGCACCGCGTCCAGCTCCTCGAAGGCGCGGGTGAGCAGCAGCAGCTTCGCCTCCGTGTTGATCCCGGTGCGCCACCAGGGCCGGCCCAGCCAGGTGTAGCCGATCGCCACCGCCCGGCGTTCCGGGTCCACCTCGTAGAAGGAGGTGGTGCCGACCACCGCGCCGGTCACCGCGCAGCGCTGCACCCAGGGCACGCGCTCGCCCCGCCGGTGCGCGGCCAGCGCGGTGGCGATCCCGGCGGCGGTGCCGGCGGGGTCGGCCGGCTGCGGGCCGCCCAGGTGCCGCCAGACCTCCGGGTCGGCGGTCGCGGCGTGCAACTCGCCGGCGTGCGCGAGGTCGAGCGGCTCCAGCAGCACGTGCTCGCCGCGCAGCACCGCCGGGTCGAGCCACGGCGACGTCTCCGGCCGCAGGTACGCCGGCACCGGCACGCTCACCCCGGCGTCGGGTTCGGGCAGCCCGGCGGTCAGCCGCAACGGCACCACCCCGGCCCAGTGCGGCAGGGCGAGATCGGTCTCCTCCTCGCGTACGCCGCCGGTGCGGGTGCGTACCGACACCTCGCGCAGCGGCAGGGCCAGCACCGCCGTCTCGGCCAGTTCCCGGCGCGACGGGGGGCGGCTGTCGGCGTTGCGCCCCGTCGCGACCTTCTCCACCAGGGCGGTCAGCACCCGGGCCTTCTCCCCGTCGTCGGTGACCAGTCGCGCGGTGCCGTGCGCTACCACCGAGCGGTAGTTGGCGCTGTGGTGGAACTGCGAGCGGGCGTAGACGAGGCCGTCGAGCAGGGTGACGGCGACGCAGACCGGCAGCCCGTCGCCCCGGGCGGCGAGCATCGGCCGGCTGCCGGTGGAGCCGTGCAGGTAGAGGGTGCCGCCGACGCGGACGTGCAGGGTGGGCAGGACCCGGGGCGCGCCGTCGACGGTGAACCCGAGCGCGCAGTCGTACGCCTCGTCGAGGACGGCGTGCGCGGCGGCCTCGTCGTAGCTCATCCGTTCCCGGGAGCGGCTGGCGGTGGTGCGGTCGGTGGGTGCGTACATGGCTCGACCTTTGTTCTAGTACAATCTGTGATTTGTGTCAGCACGCTATCAGGTCGTCGGTACGACGGCCGCCGAGATTTCAGCCAGCATCGAATCGGGCATCCGCTGCGCCGCCCTCGTCCCCGGCGACGCGCTGCCGCCGGTCCGGGAGCTCGCCGCCCGACTCGCGGTGAGCCCGGCCACCGCTGCCCGGGCCTATCAGGAGCTGCGCCAGCGGGGCCTGGTGGCCACCGCCGGGCGGCACGGCACCCGGGTCCGGCCCCGCCCGCCGGTGGCGGCCCGCCGCTCCGCGATGCGCCCGCCGGCCGCCCCCGGCCTGCGCGACCTCTCCGCGGGCGAGCCGGACGTGCGGCTGCTGCCCCCGCTCGGGGAACACCTGGCCGGCCTCGCCGCGGCCGCGGGGCCGTCGGTCGGCTACCCCACGGCCGGGGTGCTGCCCGAACTGGCCGAGGCGGCCCGCGAGCGGCTGCTCGCCGACGGGGTGCCGGCGGCGGAGCTGACCGTAACCAGTGGCACGCTGGACGGCATCGAGCGGCTGCTGGGCGCGCACCTGCGCCCCGGGGACGCGGTCGCGGTCGAGGACCCGGGCTGGGCCAACCTGCTCGACCTGGTCGCCGCGCTCGGGCTGCGCCCGATCGGCGTGCCCGTCGACGACGACGGCCCGCTCGCCGCCGGGGTCGCCGCCGCCCTCGCCGCCGGCGCGCGGGCGCTGATCGTGACCAGCCGCGCCCAGAATCCCACCGGCGCGACGATCTCCGCCGACCGGGCCCGGGAGCTGCGCGCCCTGCTCGCCGGCCGGTCCGACCTGCTGCTGATCGAGGACGACCACGCCGCCGAGCTGGCCCGCGTACCGCTGCACCCGCTCGCCGGGGCGACCCCGGCGTGGGCCTTCGTCCGCTCGGTGAGCAAGCCGTTCGGCCCGGACCTGCGGCTGGCCGTGCTGGTCGGCGACGAGACCACCGTGGCCCGGGTCGTCGGCCGGGCCCGGGTCGGCGCCGGCTGGGTCTCCACCGTCCTGCAACGACTGGTCCTGGCCCTCTGGCGCGATCCGGCCGTGACCGCGCTGGTGGACCGGGCCGCCACCAGCTACGAGCGGCGGCGCGTGGCGCTGATCGACGCGCTCGCCGGGCACGGCCTGGTCGCCCACGGCCGCAGCGGCATCAACGTCTGGCTGCCGGTCGACGACGAGACCAGCGTGCTGACCGCGCTGCGCGACGCCGGCTGGGCGGTCGCGCCCGGCGCGCTGCACCGGATCGTCGGCCCGCCCGCGATCCGGATCACCGTCAGCTCGCTGGACGAGACGGAGATCCCGGACCTGGCCGGGGCGGTGGCCCGCGCCGTCCGCCCCGCCCCGCCGGCCGGCTTCACGGCGTGAGGGCGGAGTGCGTGTCCCCTCCCGCACCGGGCAGAACAGTCGTCATGGCCGAGCAGACCGAGACCGCGCCGGGCGCGCAGAAGTTCATCCCGTCGCGGGCCGACACCCTCGACGACCTGCGTGCCGCCGCCGCCGGCTGCCGGGGCTGCGAGCTCTACCGGGACGCGTCGCAGACGGTCTTCGGCCGCGGCGACGCCGGTGCGCGGGTGGTCTTCGTCGGCGAGCAGCCCGGCGACATGGAGGACCAGAAGGGCCTGCCGTTCGTCGGCCCGGCCGGCCGGCTGCTGCGCCGGGCGGTCGACGACGCGCGGCTCGACCCCGGCCACATCTACCTCACCAACGCGGTGAAGCACTTCCGCTTCGAGCAGCGTGGCAAGCGGCGCATCCACCAGACCCCGGACCGGGTGCACATCACCGCCTGCCGGCCCTGGCTGGTGGCCGAGTTCGCCCGGCTGCGCCCGGAGATCGTGGTGGTGCTCGGCGCCACCGCCGCCAAGGCCCTGCTCGGCCCGGCGTTCCGGGTCACCCGCCAGCGCGGCGAGCTGCTGCCCTGGCCGGATTCGGCCCAGCACCCGGAGGACTTCCGGCGGGTGCCGGTGGATTCCACGGGCGCCCTCGCGGACGCCCCGCCGGCCCGGCTGCTGGCCACCATCCACCCGTCCGCCGTGCTGCGCGCGGACGACCAGGACAAGGCGTACGAGGGGCTGGTCGCCGACCTCACGGTGGCCGCCCGCGCCCTCGACGGCCGGTAGCGGGGCCCCGACCAGGCGTTGGGTGGCGTGGGCCGCAGGCGATGCGAGGTCCGGGCCCAGCTCGACGGCGGTGGCGCCGAGAACCGCTGGTCCGGGCAGGGGTTGCCGCGCCGATCCTTTCGAGCTGAGTCGTTTACGACATCAGCGCGTCCGGTGGGGCGTGATGCGTTTGCGACATCAGCTCCAAAGGAAGCGCCCGGCCACCCCGGTCGGCATCTTCGCCCGCTGAAGCCCGCGCCTCGCGTCCCGCGTCCCACGCCCAGCGGCTGGCCGCTCGGCCACGTCGGCAGGCGTCGATGCGCGGTCGGGGGAACGCGGAGGAGTGTCCACCGGGGTCACCGGGTACCGCTGCGGTCATGTCCCCCCGCCACACCCGCCGTCCGCCACTGATCCGCCTGGGCGCGCCCGGCCCGTACGTGCTGGCCGCCGCGCTCGCCACCGCCGCCTGGTTCGTGGCGCGGTTGCTCGACGGCTCCGGTCGTTCCCCGGCGGAGGCCCTGCTCGGCGCGGGGGTGGGTGGCGTGCCCTGGGGGCTGTTCCCGTTGGTCCTCGGCTGGGTCGTGCGGGCCGACCGCGATCCGGCGTGGGAGGCGGCCCGCCGGGCGCTGCGTCGGGGCCGGTTCCCCGCCGACGAGCAGGACCGGGCGGCCACGGTGGACCACCTGCCCGCGGTCCGGCGAGGGGCGGTGCTCGGCCTGGCGGGCGGCGGCGCGCTCTTCGGCGGGCTGGTCGCGCTCGCGGTGGCGCTCGACCGGCCGTTGACCGCCGGTCTGCTCGGCACCGTTCTCGCCGTCGTGCTCGGCGTCGCCGCCCTGACCCTGGCCAGGGTGCGCCGGCTGGAGCGCTCGCTCGGCGGCCCTGGGCAGGGCGGGTGAGGGGTGCCACACTTGCCGCCATGCAGCAGCATCTATACGAGCGCGACCACGAGGAGTTCCGCGAGCTGTGCCGCGAGTTCCTCGCCCGGGAGGCGGTGCCCCACCACGAGCGCTGGGAGGCCGACGGGATCGTCGACCGCGAGGTGTGGCGCCGTGCCGGGGCCGCCGGCCTGCTGGGCACGGACGTCGACGCGGAGTACGGCGGCGGCGGGCAGCGCGACTTCCGGTTCAACGCCGTGCTGGACGAGGAGATCGTCGCCGCCGGCTGCACCGGGCTCGGTTTCGGCCTGCACAACGACGTGGTGGCCCCATACCTGACCGGGTTGGGCACCCCCGAGCAGCGCACGCGCTGGCTGCCCGGATTCTGCAGCGGCGACCTGGTCACCGCCATCGCGATGAGCGAGCCCGGCGCCGGCTCCGACCTGGCCGGGATCCGCACGGGCGCGGTGCGCGACGGCGACAGCTGGGTGCTCGACGGCCAGAAGACCTTCATCACCAACGGGGAACTGGCCGACCTGGTGGTGGTGGTCGCGCGTACCGCGCCGGATCGGGGCGCGCACGGGCTGAGCCTGCTCGCGGTGGAGCGCGGCACGCCCGGCTTCACCCGGGGTCGGCGGCTGGCCAAGGTGGGGCTCAGGGCCAACGACACCGCCGAGCTGTTCTTCGACGACTGCCGGGTGCCGGCGGAGAACCTGATCGGCGCCGAGAACCAGGGCTTCTACCACCTGATGGCGAACCTGCCCCGGGAGCGGCTCAGCATCGCGGTCACCGCGGTGGCCGCCGCGGAGCGACTGCTCGCCGTCACCCTGGACTACGCCCGGTCCCGGCAGGCCTTCGGGCGGCCGGTCGGCACGTTCCAGCACAACCGTTTCCTGCTGGCCGAGCTGGACACCGAGGTCACCATCGCCCGCACCTTCGTCAACCACTGCGTCGCGGAGCACGACGCCGGCCGGCTCTCGGTCACCGACGCGGCCAAGGCGAAGTGGTGGACCACGGAACTGCAGAACCGGGTGGCTGACCGCTGCGTGCAACTGCACGGCGGCTACGGCTACATGCTGGAGTACCCGGTGGCGAAGGCCTGGCTGGACGGGCGGGTGCAGACGATCTACGGCGGCACCACCGAGATCATGAAGGAGATCATCGGTCGGGGCCTCGGACTGTAGCGTCAGCCGACCGCCGGGTGGCGGGGCGGGTGCGCAAGGATGAGACGGCACCTCGCCCCTTACCTCGAAGGAGCCGCCATGGCCACCGACCTCGCCGCGCCGCTCGCCGCGCCCGACGTCGTGCCCATCCAGCGGCGTACCCTGCGGCTGCTCTTCGGCACGCAGATCATCGGCGGGATCGGGGTGACCATCGGCGTCGCCGTCGGGGCGCTGCTCGCCGCCGACATCGCCGGGACCGCCGTCGCGGGCCTGGTCAGCAGCGCCGCCGTGGTGGGCGGGGCGCTGCTCGCCGTGCCGGTCACCCGGATCATGACCACGCACGGCCGGCGACCCGGCCTGGTCGTGGCGTACCTGACCGGCGCGGCCGGCGGCACCCTGGTGGTCCTCGCCGCGGTCACCCGCTGGGTTCCGCTGCTCTGCCTCGGCATGCTCCTGTTCGGCGGCGGCAGCGCGGCCAACCTCCAGGCCCGTTACGCCGCGGTGGACCTGGCGACCCCGGCGCGTCGGGGTCGCCAGCTCTCGCTGATCGTCTGGGCCACCACCATCGGCGCCGTGGCCGCGCCGAACTTCGCCTCACTCGCCGACGGCGTCACCAGCGGCTGGGGGCTGCCCACGTTGGCCGGTCCGTTCGCGTTCAGCGCCGTCGCGTTCGTGCTGGCCGCCGGGACGATCCTGGGGCTGCTGCGGCCGGACCCGTTGCTCACCGCGCGCCGGCTGGCGGCGGCCGGCAGCCCGGCGACCCCCGCCGGCGTCGCGTCGGCGCCGACCACCCGGCGCGGTGCGGGCATGCGGGCCGCCTGGTCGGCGGTACGCGCGCGGCCCCCCGCCCGGCTCGGCATCGTCGCGGTGGCGGTCGGCCACCTGGTCATGGTCGCCGTGATGGTGATGACCCCGGTACGCCTGCACGAGTGGCACTCCGACGCCGACCTGCTGCGGGTGGTCGGTCTCGTGCTGAGCCTGCACATCGCCGGCATGTACGCCCTGGCCCCCGTGGCGGGTTGGCTCACCGACCGGATCGGCCGCCGGGCGGTGATCCTCGGCGGCGTCGGGCTGCTGCTCGCGGCGTGCGCGGTCGCCGGCACGGCCGGGCACCACACGGCCCGGCTCTCGACCGGGTTGTTCCTGCTCGGCCTGGGCTGGTCGGGGACCATGGTCGCGGGCTCGACGCTGCTGTCGGAGTCGGTGCCGGCGGGGATCCGCCCGAGCGTGCAGGGGCTCTGCGACCTGACCATGGGGCTGGCCGGAGCCGTCGGCGGAACGGTCAGCGGGTTTGTCGTGGAGGCGGCCGGTTATCCGGTGCTGGCCATGTTCGCGGCGGTCGCGGTGGTGCCCCTGGTGACGCTAGCGTTGCGGCCGGTGCCGGTGGGGGCACCGGACGAGGAGGAGTGATCACGTGCGGCTGACCGACTTCTGGACGAGGCTGGCAGAGGCGTTCGGCCCCGGCTACGCGGCCAGCATCGCCCGCGACCAGGTGCTCTCGCAGCTCGACGGGCGCACCATCGAGCAGGCCCTGGCATCGGGTGAGCAGGCCCACGTGGTGTGGCGGGCGGTCTGCGCCGCGTATCCCGACCGGGTGCCCGCGCGACTACGCTGAGCAGCCGTTTCGTCGCTTCCGCGTGTCGCTTGCCGACTCGTACACCTGTTCGGCTATTGTCCACAGCGGGGTGCTCGTCCACAGCTCACGGCCGGTCGGCTGGTTTTCTGTCGGACCCAGCGCCTAGCGTGTCCGCGTGACGCGAAGCTCAGGAAAGACGCCGGCGAAGGCAGGGGTGGCAAACATGGCCGCAGGGCCCGATCGGGAGAAGGCACTCGACCTTGCTCTCGCTCAGATCGACAAGCAGTTCGGCAAGGGCTCGGTGATGCGACTGGGGGAGCGGCCGGTCGTCCAGACCTCGGTGATCCCCACGGGCTCGATCGCGCTCGACGTGGCGCTCGGCGTGGGCGGTCTGCCCCGGGGCCGGGTCGTCGAGGTCTACGGTCCGGAGTCCAGCGGTAAGACGACTGTGGCCCTGCACGCGGTGGCCAACGCCCAGCGGGCCGGCGGCATCGCCGCCTTCATCGACGCCGAGCACGCCCTCGACCCGGACTACGCCAAGGCTCTCGGCGTCGACACCGACGCCCTGCTGGTCTCCCAGCCGGACACCGGCGAGCAGGCGCTGGAGATCGTGGACATGCTGGTCCGCTCCGGCGCGATCGACATCATCGTGATCGACTCGGTGGCGGCCCTGGTGCCGCGCGCCGAGATCGAGGGCGAGATGGGCGACAGCCACGTCGGCCTCCAGGCCCGGCTGATGAGCCAGGCGCTGCGGAAGATCACCGGTGTGCTCAACAACACCGGCACCACGGCGATCTTCATCAACCAGCTCCGCGAGAAGATCGGCGTGATGTTCGGCAGCCCCGAGACCACCACGGGCGGCCGGGCCCTGAAGTTCTACGCCTCGGTCCGGCTCGACGTGCGCCGCATCGAGAGCCTCAAGGACGGCACCGACGTGGTCGGTAACCGCACCCGGGTCAAGGTCGTGAAGAACAAGGTCGCCGCGCCGTTCAAGCAGGCCGAGTTCGACATCATGTACGGCAAGGGCATCTCCCGCGAGGGCTCCCTGATCGACGTCGGCGTCGAGCAGGCGATCATCCGCAAGTCCGGCGCCTGGTACACCTACGACGGCGACCAGCTCGGCCAGGGCAAGGAGAAGGCCCGCGAGTTCCTGCGGGAAAACCCGGACGTCGCCGCCGAGGTCGAGAAGAAGATCCTGGAGAAGCTCGGCGTCGGGGTCGGCGCGGGCGATGCCGCCGGTGGCCCGGAGCTGCCGCCGGTCGACTTCTGACCGGTCCCTGACCCATGGCAGGACGACGCGCCCGCACCGGGCGGGGCTGGGATGCCAGCCCCGCCCGCGCAGGTGACGACAGCACGCCCCGTCCCCCTCGCGCCCGGCGCGGCCGGGCGGGCGACACCGACCCCGAGGCGCCCTCGGGCCCACCGCGCGACGAGGCGGAGGTCGCGCGGGAGATCTGCCTGCGCCAGCTCTCCGTGCGGCCCCGCACCCGGGCCGAGCTGGCCGGGGCGCTGGCCAGGCGGGGCATCTCCGAGGAGGTCTCGGCGCAGGTGCTCGACCGCTACGACGAGGTCGGCATCATCGACGACGCCGCTTTCGCCCGGGCCTGGGTGGCCAGCCGTCACTCCGGCCGGGGCCTGGCCCGTCGGGCGCTCGCCAACGAGCTTCGCCAGCGCGGGGTGGACGGCGAGGTGGCGAGCGAGGCGCTCGGCGAGCTGGACGAGGAGACCGAGTCCGAGACCGCCCGCACCCTGGTCGAGCGGAAGCTGCGCACCGCCCGGGGCGAGCCGGACGCGGTCTTCCGGCGGCTGGTGGGCATGCTGGCCCGCAAGGGCTACCCGCCGGGCGTGGCGATCCGGGCGGTGAAGGACGCGCTGGCCGCGCAGAGCGCCGAGGCGGCCGAGTTCGCGGAGCAGATCGACGCCGACGCGCTCGCCGAGGCCGAGGGGGAGCCCGACCGGGACGGCCGTGCCACCGGGTGAGCAGGGTGGGACGCGCATCCGTGCGGGTGCTCGGCCACGCTCCCGCCGGCTGGGCGGAGGGAGACGCCGATGTTGAACGCGTGCCTCAACGGGTCCCGTGGTCGTGACGAGCACCCGGCCGTGCCGCTCACCCCGGCCGAGCTGGCGGCCGACGCGGTCCGCTGCGTGCGGCTCGGTGCCGGCGCGGTGCACGTGCACCCCCGGGACGCGGCCGGCCGGGAGTCGCTGCACCCGGAGGTGATCGCCGCCGCGCTGGACGCGATCCGGGCGGCCCTGCCCGGGCTGCCGGTCGGGGTGAGCACCGGGGCCTGGATCGAGCCGGAGCCGGCCGCGCGGGTGGCGGCCGTCCGGTCCTGGACGGTGCTGCCCGACTCCGCCTCGGTCAACGCGCACGAGTCGGGCGCGGAGGAGGTGGCGGCGGCCCTGCACGAGCGGGGCGTCATGGTCGAGGCGGGGCTCTGGACGGTCGACGCCGTCGAGGCGTACTCGCGGTGGCGGGTGCCGGCCGGGCGGCTCCTGATCGAGTGCATGGCGCAGGACCGGGCGGTGGCGTTGGCCGATGCCGCCGGGATGCTCTCGGCGCTGCCGTATGCGGCGGCCGGCGGCGTGCCGGTGCTGTTGCACGCCGAGGGCCCGGCGACCTGGTCGTTGCTGACCGAGGCGGTACGCCGGGGCCTGGACGGTCGCATCGGGCTGGAGGACACGCTCCGGTTGCCGGACGGCTCGACCGCGCCCGGCAACGCCGCGCTGGTGACGGCCGCCGTCGCGGCCGGCGCCCGCTGACCCGTCCGCCACCCCGACGACGGCGGCCGTCGTGCGCTGGCAGGGTCGTCGTGCGCTGGCAGGGCCGTCCTTGGATGATCGGTTGACGAGGGCCCGGTCCGGGGTGCCCCGAGACACCGGCTGGGCGACAGGCGATCACGGGGGAGGGTGTGGCCAGGTGGGTGCCGGCGGGGTGCTGGGCGGATATGTGCGTCACAGGTGGTAGGGCGGCGGTGTCGGGCTGCCCACGCGGGTGGGCCCGGTTGAGCAGGGCCGATGCGCGGCACGGTCCGGTCCGCCGCCGTTTTGTCCACTGGTGTCCGGCCGCGCCGTGGCGCTGGGTGACGCGGTGACTTCTCTCCGTTCGGGGGGTTTGATCATCCGTTCTTGACCGGAGTGCCCCGCGAGACCTAGCCTCGCCATACAGGCTCACATTGCCCGACCAAGCGCAGGCTAAGCGCACAACATAGATCGCGTAACAGAACAGCATCACTTTGGCCGATCTGATCGGCCACTGGCGACAGCCGCGGACTGGCCGGTCCGGGGCTGTCGCGACAACTGCACCCCGCCGTCGGCGATGCTCCCGCGTGGGCACCGCCGGCGGAAGCTACCCCACGGCCAGTCGCTCCGGTCGGGCGTCCACAGCCGCAGGGTGCGTGCCCATCGGCACGGTCGCTGCGGTCCCGACGTTCAGGGGAGGCGGCCATGGCGAGGTGGCGCAGTTGCACCGGGGTGCCGACATGAGCGGGCCGACCCCTGGGCCGCACCCGGTGGTCGTCGGCCGGCACGGGGCGCCGGTATGAGCGGCTTCGACGTGCTGATCCTGGCCGTGGTGCTGGTCCTGACCGTGGTCGTGCTCGGGGCCGTGCTGCTCGGCGTGCGGGCGCTGCGCCGCTTCGGCGCGGCGCCCGCACCCGAGGATCCCGCCTTCATCGCCGAGAAGGACCGCCAGGAGCAGTCCCTGGCGGCCCTGCGCACCGCCGCCGACGAGGCCAACAGCACTATCGACGTGGCAAAGTCCGCCGCCTCGGCCGCCCGCGCCGAGGCCGCCGCCGCGAAGGCCGAGGCGAAGGCGGCCCGCGCCGAGGCCCGCCGGGTGCTCGACGACGCCCGGGCGGAGGCCGACACCGTCCTGGAACGGGCCCACAAGCAGGCCGAGGCCGACGCGGATCAGCTGCGGGCCACCGCCCGGCGCAGCGGTGAGCGGGAGGTCGCGGTGCTCGCCGCCACCACGCGGGAGCAGGCCGCCGAGGTGGAGCGGCGGGCGGCCCGGATGGACGAGCGCGAGCGGCTGCACACCGAGGAGGTGGAGCGGCTCGCCGAACGGGAGCGGCAGCTCACCGCCGCCGGCGCGGCCCTGTCGGCCCGCGAGGCCGCGCTCGCCCGACGCGAGGCCGAGCTGGCCGAGGCGGAGGAGCGGCAGCGCCGCGAACTGGAGCGGGTCGCCGGGCTCACCGCCGACGCGGCCCGGACGGAGCTGGTCGACGCGATCGAGACGCAGGCCAAGCGGGAGGCCGCGCTGCTGGTGCGGGACATCGAGTCCGAGGCCCGCGGCACCGCCGAGCAGCGGGCCCGGCACATCGTCGTCGACGCCATCCAGCGCGTCGCCAGCGAGCAGACCGCCGAGAGCGTGGTCAGCGTCCTGCACCTGCCCGGGGACGAGATGAAGGGGCGGATCATCGGCCGGGAGGGCCGCAACATCCGCGCCTTCGAATCGGTCACCGGCGTCAACCTGATCATCGACGACACCCCCGAGGCGGTGCTGCTCTCCTGCTTCGACCCGGTCCGCCGCGAGGTGGGCCGGCTGACGCTGGAGAAGCTGATCCTGGACGGGCGGATCCACCCGCACCGCATCGAGGAGGTTTACGACTCGGCCCGCCACGAGGTGGCGGAGCTCTGCCAGCGGGCGGCCGAGGACGCCCTGGTCGAGGTCGGCATCACCGAGATCCACCCGGAGCTGGTCACCCTGCTGGGTCGGCTGCGCTACCGGACGTCGTACGGGCAGAACGTGCTCAAGCACCTGGTGGAGACCGCGCACATCGCCGGGATCATGGCCGCCGAGCTGCGGCTGGACGTGCCGATCATCAAGCGCTCGGCGTTCCTGCACGACATCGGCAAGGCGCTCACCCACGAGGTGGAGGGCAGCCACGCCATCATCGGCGCCGACGTGGCCCGCCGGTACGGCGAGCACGAGGACGTGGTGCACGCCATCGAGGCGCACCACAACGAGGTGCCGCCGCAGACCATCGAGGCCGTCCTCACCCAGGCGTCCGACGCCTGCTCGGGCGGGCGGCCCGGGGCCCGGCGGGAGAGCCTGGAGGCGTACGTCAAGCGGCTGGAGCGCATCGAGGAGATCGCGGCGGGCAAGCTCGGCGTGGAGAAGGTCTTCGCCATGCAGGCCGGCCGGGAGATCCGGGTGATGGTCAAGCCGGACGACGTGGACGACATCGGCGCCGCCGTGCTGGCCCGGGACGTGGCCAAGCAGATCGAGGAGGAGCTGACCTACCCGGGCCAGATCCGGGTGACCGTGGTCCGCGAGTCCCGCGTCACCGAGATCGCCCGCTGAGGGACCCGGCCGGCGCCTGGGGTTTTTCGCTGACGGGCGGCCCGGCCGGTGAGCACCGCTGCCTGGCGAGAACCTCACCAGGAGCCGAGGGCGTCATCGGTGTTACGCGAAGGGCCGGCCCGATGATCGGGCCGGCCCTTCGTCAGCGGGGATCAGGCGCCGCCGGTGCCCTCCGCCTGCGCGGTGAGCGCCGCCGGGGGCGGGTTCTGGGCGGGGGTGCCGGCGGTCTTACGACCGCGGGAGAGCCGCCGCTGGATGTACTGGGCCAGCTTCGACAGCGAGTAGTTGACCAGGATGAACAGCACCGCGATCACGACGTAGACCTGGATCGGGTTGTCCAGTACGCCGATGATCTGCTTGCCGATGTTCAGGGTCTCCTCGTAGCTGATGATGAAGCCCAGCGAGGTGTCCTTGAGCACGACGACGAGCTGGCTGATCAGCGCCGGCAGCATGATCCGGAATGCCTGCGGCAGCAGGATCATCCGGGTGGTCTGCATCGGGGACAGCCCGATCGCGGACGCCGCCTCGGCCTGCCCGCCGGGCAGGCCCTCCATGCCGGAGCGGAGGATCTCGGCGATCACCACCGAGTTGTAGATGGTCAGGCCGATGACCAGATACCAGAGGGTGTCGAACGAGATGCCGAACTCCGGGAAGCCGCGGGCCACGAAGAAGATCGTGAGGACCACGGGCAGGCCCCGGAACACCTCGACGCAGACCCGGGTGAGCGCCGACAGGAACAGGCTCAGCCCGCGCAGCAGGTACGCCAGCGGCGCGGCGAGCCCGGTGAACCGGCGGCGGGTCAGGCTCTTGAGCTGGATCCGCAGCACCGCGAGCAGGGTGCCGACCAGCAGCGAGCTGACGATCGCCAGGGCGGCGGCCATCAGGGTGTTCTTGAAGCCGACGGCGAGCCGGTCCCACACCAGCGAGAAGTTCTCGTTGGAGGGGTCGATCAGCGGCCCCCAGAGCTCCATCGAGAACTGGCCCTTGTCGTCCAGCGGCTGGTAGATCAGGAAGTACGCGCCGGCGAGCAGCGCGACGGTGGCGACGAGGCTGCCGATCAGGGTGAGCCGGCGCTGCCGGGGACCGGGTACGTCGTAGAGGACGCTCTGCTGGCTCACCGGGCCACCGCCTGTCGCTTCTCGACGCGGTCGAGGAAGGCGCCGAGGGGAACGGTCATGATGAGGTATCCGATCGAGATGCCGATGGCGACCGGAATGAAGGCGTAGCCCTCGGCGGAGGTGAGCTGGTCGGCGGTCTGCGAAAGGTCGCCGACGACGCCGAAGAAGCCGACCAGGGCCGAGTTCTTGATCATCGCGATGATGACCGAGCCGAGCGGCACCACGGAGGCCTTCCAGGACTGCGGCAGCACCACGTGGCGCAGGTTCTGGCCGAAGGTCAGGCCCAGCGACCGGGCGGCCTCGGCCTGGCCGGCGGGCACGGCGTTCACGCCGGAGCGCAGCGCCTCGCAGACGAACGCCGCCGTGTAGAGCACCAGCGCGATCAGCGCGAGGCGGAAGTATGGCAGATCCGTGTCGAGCCGGCTGAACACCGCGTCGAGGCCGGGGACGCGCAGGAAGTCGGCGTTGGAGCCGAGCGCCGGCAGGCCGAACGCGGCGAAGAACATCACCACGGTCAGCGGCATGTTGCGGAAGACGTTGACGTAGCCGGTGCCGACCGCCCGCAGCGGCGGCACCGGGGAGATCCGCAGCACCGCCAGGACGGCGCCCAGGATCAGGGCGCCGACCGCGGCGAGTACGCAGATCTGGAGGGTGAGCCAGAAACCACCCGCGAAGACGTCGAACTTGTCGATGAGCACACTCACGGGACGGTCTTCCTCCCACCCTCCAGATCAGGAATCAGCTCAGTAACGGTTGACGGTCGGCGCGGCGCCCAGCTCGGCGCCGAACTTGCCGGCGGTGCCGTCCCAGGCCTTCTTCCAGCTGCCGTCGGCGAACGCCTTCTCCAGCGTGTCGTTGACGAAGTTGCGGAAGTCGGTGTCCTCCTTCTTCACCCCGAGGCCGTACGGCTCCTTGGTGAAGTTCTCGCCGGCCAGCTTGAACGACGCCTCATCCTTGGCGATGTAGCCGAGCAGGATCACGTTGTCCGTGGTCAGGGCGTCGACCTGGCCGCCCTTGACGGCGTCGCGGCACTTGTCGTAGGTGTCGAAGAGCACCACCTGGGTGGCGACGTCCTTGACGTACTTCTTGATCTCCTCGGCCGGGGTGGAGCCGGTGACCGAGCAGACCTTCTTGGTGCCGTCCTTGAAGGAGTCCGGCCCGGTGATGGTGGTGTCGTCCTTCTTCACCATGATGTTCTGGCCGGCCTCGTAGTACGGCCCGGCGAACGCGATGCGCTCCTTGCGCTTGTCGTTGATCGTGTAGGTGGCGGCGACCAGGTCGACGGTGCCGTTCACGATCACGTCCTCGCGGACCTTCGAGGGGGCCTCGACCCACTCGATCTTGTCCTCGGGGATGCCGAGCTCCTTGACGATGATCTTCGCGACCTCGACGTCGAAGCCCTCCGGCTTGCCGGACAGGCCCTTCTGGCCGAAGCCGGGCTGGTCGAACTTCGTGCCGATCTTGATGGCCTGGGCCTTGTTGAGGCGCTCCATCGTGCTGCCGGCGGCGAAGGTCTTGCTGCCGGCGCCGGTGTCCTCGTCGGCGTCGTCGCCACCGCAGGCGGTCATGCCGAGCGCCAGGGTGGCGGCCGCGGCGAGTGCCGCTACGCGCGTGATACGCATGTTCATCTCCTTGCTTCGACGGAACCGCCGGGGGACGGCGCGCTCCAGGTACGGACGCCTAGTGCGTGAGGATCTTGGAGAGGAAGTCTCTGGCCCGCTCGCTGCGCGGGTTGGCGAAGAACTCGGCCGGCGGCGCGTCCTCGACCAACTGCCCGTCGGCCATGAAGATGACGCGGTTCGCCGCGTGCCGGGCGAAGCCCATCTCGTGGGTGACCACGACCATGGTCATGCCCTCGCGGGCCAGCGACGTCATCACGTCCAGCACCTCGCCGACCATCTCCGGGTCGAGCGCGCTGGTCGGCTCGTCGAAGAGCATCGCCTTGGGCTGCATGGCCAGCGCCCGGGCGATCGCGACGCGCTGCTGCTGGCCGCCGGAGAGCTGGGCCGGGAACTTGTCGGCCTGGTTGGCGATGCCCACCCGGTCCAGCAGGGCCAGGCCGCGCTCGCGCGCCGCCGCCGGCTTCTCCTTGCGGACCTTGACCGGCCCGAGGGTGACGTTCTCGAGGATCGTCTTGTGCGCGAAGAGGTTGAACGACTGGAAGACCATGCCGACCTCGCTGCGCAGCTTCGCCAGCGCCTTGCCCTCGGCCGGCAGCGGCTGCCCGTCGAAGGTGATCGTGCCGGAGCTGATCGGTTCCAGGCGGTTGATGGCGCGGCACAGCGTCGACTTGCCGGAGCCCGACGGGCCGATCACCACGACCACCTCGCCGCGCCCGACCGACAGTGAGACGTCGTCCAGCACGTGCAGCGGCCCGAACCACTTGTTGACCGAGTCCAGCACGATGAGCGGTTCGCCCGTCGTCACGTCGTTCACCGTCCCTGTCGTCGCGCGGGGTCGGTTGACCCCCGGTTGGGCAACTGTAGGCGGGGGGATGTGGCGGTACGCAACTCAGTTGGTCACGGAGCGATAACACCAGTTCCGATCGTGGTCAAGAGTCCGATTTTGACCGCGATCCGGCCCGGCTCGGTGGCGGCGGTGCGGCCACTCCGAGATCATGTGGCGATGACCGAACCGGTACGGCTGACCCGGTACGCCCGCGGGGGCGGCTGCGCGTGCAAGATCCCCCCGGGGGAGCTGGAGACCATGGTCGCCGGGTTGGGCCCGGCCACCGGCACCGCCGAGCTGCTCGTCGGGCTCGACCACGGCGACGACGCCGCCGTGGTCCGGCTCGACGAGCGCACCGGCCTGGTGGCCACCGCGGACTTCTTCACCCCGGTCGTCGACGATGCCTACGACTGGGGGCGCATCGCGGCGACCAACGCCCTCTCCGACGTGTACGCGATGGGCGGCACCCCCCTCGTCGCGCTCAACCTGCTCTGCTGGCCGCGCGACGTGCTGCCGCTCGAGCTGGCCCGGGAGGTGCTGCGTGGCGGGCAGGACGTGGCGCGCGAGGCCGGCTGTCATCTCGCCGGCGGGCACAGCGTGGACGACGAGGGCCCCAAGTACGGGCTGGCCGTCACGGGGGTGGTCCGGCCGCAGGAGCTGATCACCCTGGACGCGGGCCGGGCCGGCCTGCCGCTGTCGTTGACCAAGCCGCTCGGTGTCGGGGTGCTCAACACCCGGCACAAGAACACGGGCGAGAGCTTCCCCGAGGCGGTCGCCGCGATGACCACCCTCAACCGGGACGCGGCGCGGGCCGCGGTGGCCGCCGGGGTCCGCTGCGGCACCGACGTGACCGGCTTCGGTCTGCTCGGGCACGCGTCCAAGCTGGCCCGGGCGAGCGGGTTGACGGTGGCTATCGACGCGGCCCGGGTGCCCTACCTGGCCGGTGCGCGCGCGGCGGTGCGCGACGGGCACGTCAGCGGCGGTAGCCGGCGCAACCTGGAGTGGGTGACCCCGTGGACCGACTTCGGCGCGACCGGCGAGGACGAGCGGCTGCTGCTGGCCGACGCGCAGACCTCGGGCGGCCTGCTGGTCGCCGGTGAGCTGCCGGGCGCCACAGTGATCGGCGAGCTGCTGCCACCCGGCGCGCACCGGGTGATCGTGCGCTGAGGGCGGCGGCCCGGGTCACCGCCCGGGCCGCCCCGGCGGCCCCACCTGGTCACAGCCGCCACAGCGGCACCCGGCGGGGGCCACGGGCCGGCGTGTGGCGCCCGGGGCGGGCCACCGTAGCCGATAAACTGTCATCTTTCCGCTACACCGAGCAGCGGTGCTCGGGAAATTTTGCCCGGAATGGTCACAGACCGGTAACTTGCCCCCGGCTGAGGTCATATGCCCCCCACCATCGTCATTAAGGCCCGATCCGGAGGCCGGTGGGACGAGCACAGCGAGGAGGCGGCATGACCGAGCTGTGGAACTGGAGAATCGATCGGGCGCGGCCGGTGGAGGTCTACCCGGCACTGGCCGAGGCGCTCGGCCGGGTGGTGATGCCCCTGGCGGCGGCGGACCCCGCCCGGCTGCCGACGTACGCGGTGATCTGCGACGTCTGGCAGGCGCCGGGGGAGTTCGCCACGATCGTCGACTGTTACGGGGTGCCCGAGCGGCTCCCGGAGCATGCCAGCATCGCCGCCCTGGCGCGGCTGCTGCGGCGCGACTGCCTGTTGCGCGACGACACCCTCGACGCCGGGCGGCACCTGCTCGCCGCGCCCGACGGCACCATCCGGCCGGTGCACTTCGACGTCCGGGAGACCGACGACGGCGAACTGCTGGCCAACCAGCGCCTCTGCACCGAGGCCGATCCACGTTGCCGTGGCTGGTCGCAGTGCCACCGCTCACGCTGGGCCCCCGACTCGGTGCTCCCGGCACTGGCCGCGGCCTGACCCCCGGCCCGCCGGAGGTCAGTCCGCCGGCCGGGCGGCGTGGCCGCCGCGTACCTCCAGCTGCTCCAGCAGGGTGGCGGTGGCGGCGGCGACCGTGGCGACCGCCGCGTCGAAGGCCGCGGCGTTGTGGGCCGCCGGCTTGCGGAAACCCGAGATCTTGCGGACGTACTGCAACGCCGCGGCGTCGACGTCGGCCGTGGTCACCTCGGCGACGTACGGCTCACGCAGGGTCTTGATGCTCCGGCACATGGCTCCTCCTCGTTCGGGTCCGTCGGTGGCGGCGGATACGCTGTCCGGGTCATGACTACCGCAGCGGCGAGCGGCCCACGCACCTATCAGGTGCGCACCTACGGCTGCCAGATGAACGTGCACGACTCCGAGCGCATCTCCGGCCTGCTGGAGCGGGCGGGCTACGTGCGCGCCGCCGAAGCCGACGACAACCCGGACGTGATGGTGTTCAACACCTGCGCGGTCCGGGAAAACGCCGACAACCGGCTCTACGGCAACCTCGGTCACCTGCGCCCCGTCAAGGCCAGGCACCCGGGGATGCAGATCGCCGTGGGCGGCTGCCTGGCCCAGAAGGACCGGGGCGACATCGTCCGCCGGGCGCCCTGGGTCGACGTGGTGTTCGGCACGCACAACATCGGGTCGCTGCCGGTGCTGCTGGAGCGGGCCCGGCACAACGCGGCGGCCGAGGTGGAGATCCTCGAATCCCTCGACGTCTTCCCCTCGACGCTGCCCACCCGGCGCGAGTCCACGTACGCCGGCTGGGTGTCGATCTCCGTCGGCTGCAACAACACCTGCACGTTCTGCATCGTGCCCTCTCTGCGGGGCAAGGAGAAGGACCGCCGCCCCGGCGACATCCTCTCCGAGGTGCGCGCGCTCGTCGACGAGGGTGTGCTGGAGGTGACCCTGCTCGGGCAGAACGTCAACTCCTACGGCGTCGAGTTCGGTGACCGGCTCGCCTTCGGCAAGCTGCTGCGCGCGTGCGGCGACATCGAGGGGCTGGAGCGGGTCCGGTTCACCAGCCCGCACCCGAAGGACTTCACCGACGACGTGATCGCCGCGATGGCCGAGACTCCCAATGTCTGCCACTCGCTGCACATGCCGCTGCAGTCCGGCTCCGACGACGTGCTGCGGGCCATGCGCCGCTCCTACCGTGCCGAGCGCTACCTGGGCATCATCGACAAGGTCCGGGCGGCCATGCCGGACGCGGCGATCACCACCGACATCATCGTCGGCTTCCCCGGCGAGACCGAGGCCGACTTCGAACGCACCCTCGACGTGGCCCGCGAGGCCCGCTTCTCCTCCGCGTTCACCTTCCAATACTCGAAGCGGCCCGGCACGCCCGCCGCCACGATGGACGGTCAGCTCCCGAAGCAGGTCGTGCAGGAGCGCTACGAGCGGCTGATCGCCTGCGTGGAGGAGACGAGCTGGGCGGAGAACCGCAAGCTCGTGGGGGAGACCGTCGAGGTGCTGGTCGCCGTCGGCGAGGGGCGCAAGGACGAGCGCACCGGCCGGATGTCCGGCCGCGCCCGCGACGGCCGCCTGGTCCACTTCGCCACCGGCGCGGGCGGCCGGCCCGGCGACGCCGGCCCACCGGCCGGGCACATCCGCCCCGGCGACATCGTGCACACCGCCATCACGTACGCGGCCCCGCACCACCTCAACGCCGACGGGGAGCCCCTGTCGCACCGGCGCACCCGGGCCGGCGACGCGGCCGAGGCGGGGCGTGTCCCGCGTACGCCGGGGGTGCTGCTCGGCCTGCCCACGATCGGGGCACCGGCCGCGCCGCCCGCGCCGACGACCGGCTGCGCCGCGCACTGACACGCCGACGGCCGGTGCCCGCACGCGCGGGCACCGGCCGTCGGGGCGTCCGTTCGGTCAGCCGGCCTGCTCGGCGAGCTGGAGGAACTGCCGCTTCGAGGCCAGCGCCTGCTCGGCCTCCTTGACCCGGCGCGCGTCCCCGGCCGCCTGGGCCCGGGCCAACCGCTCCTCGGCCTCGGCGACCTGCGTACGCATCTGGGCGAGCAGGGGGTTGTCGTCCTTGGTGGTCCGCCGCCACGCGGAGTCCATCACCTCGCGGACCTTCTCGTCGATCGTGCGCAGCCGGCGGTCCAGCCCGGCCGCCGCCTCGCGGGGCACCCGCCCGGCCTCGTGCCACTGCGCCTGGATCTCCCGCAGCTTGGCCTGCGCGCCCTTCGGGTCGCCGTCGATGTCCAGCGCCTCGGCCTCGGCCAGCAGCGCCTGCTTGCGCTCCAGGTTGCCGCGCTGCTCGTTGTCGCGGGCGGAGAAGACCTCGCTGCGGCGGGTGAAGAAGTCGTCCTGCGCGCCGCGGAAGCGTTCCCAGAGCTTCTGCTCGGCCTCCTTGGAGGCCCGCGGGGCGGCCTTCCACTGGTTCATCAGCTCCTTGAGCTGGTTGGCGGTCGCCGCCCAGTCGGTGGAGTCCTTGAGCTTCTCGGCCTCGGCGACCAGCTCTTCCTTGACCGTCTGCGCCTGCTTGCGCTGCGAGTCGAGGGAGGCGAAGTGGGCGCCGCGGCGGCGGGTGAAACCGTCCCGCGCAGCGGCGAACCGCTTCCACAGCTCACCGTCGGTCTTCTTGTCGACCCCGCGGATGCTCTTCCACTCGTCGAGGATCTCCTTGAGCCGGTCCCCGGCGGTCTTCCAGCCGGTCGACTCGGCGGCCAGCTTCTCCGCCTCCTCCACCAGGACCTGCTTACGCGCCAGCGCCTCGGCACGGGCGGCGTCCCGGGCGGCCTTGGCCTCGCCGGCCTTCACCTCGGCGACCGTGGCCAGCCGGTCGAGCCGCGCGGCCAGCGCGTCGATGTCGCCGACGACGTGCGCCTCGGCCAGCGAGGCACGGATCCGCCGGATCGTGGTCAACGAGTGGCCGGCGTCGGCGGCGCCCGAGTTGAGCCGGGCCTCCGTCAGGTTGACCTCGGTCACGAGGTCGTCGAAGCGGCGGGCGAAGTGGGCCAGGCCCTCCTCGGGTGCCCCCGCCTGCCAGGATCCGACCACCCGCTCACCGTCGGCCGTCTTGACGTACACGGTGCCGTCCGCGTCCACCCGTCCGAAGGCAGTCCAGTCGCTCATGTGCCCATCCTCGTTCCCCGGCGTCGGGGAGCGAGCCCCACGATCGCCGCCACGGCGCAGCAAAGTTTCCCCAGGCATTGTCACAGGTGCGCCCCCGTTGCCGTCGAGCGCCTATCGCCGACCGTGACCATACGGTGTCCTACCGGCTGCGGACAGCCTCGCCGGGGCGAGTGTCGGAATCCGGCGCACGCCGGACGAACCGGGTCGTCGGGGCCCGGTCGCCGGGCTGAGCGGGCGGCGGGAGCGGGTGCGCGGCACCGGGCACGGTGGTGCCGATACCGTTGCCTGGTGCCCCTGGTCGCCGCCGCCGTCTGCCCCCACCCGCCGCTCATCGTCCCCGAGCTGGCCGGTGCCGCCGCGCCGGAGCTGGATGAGCTGCGCGCCGCCTGTGACGCCGCCGTGGCGGGGCTGATCGCCGCCGGACCCGAGGTGATCTTCCTGGTCGGCGGCGGGCCGGAGACCGTCCGGTTCAACGCGGCCGAGCACGGCTCGCTGCGGCCGTACGGCCTCGACCGGCACGTGCGGTTGTGGAAGGTGAACTGCGCCGGGGGCGACCGGCTGCCGCTGAGCCTCACCGTCGGCGCGTGGCTGCTGCAACGCTCCCGCACCGCGCTGCCCCGGCTGGCCCGGTCCGTCGCGGCCGACGCGGCCCCGGCGCACTGCGCCGAACTGGGGGCGGAGTTCGCGGCGGCGACCGAGCCGCGCGTCGCGCTGCTGGTGACGGGGGACGGGTCGGCCTGCCGGGGGCCCGCCTCGCCCGGCTACGACGACCCGCGCGCCGAGGCGTACGACGAGGGGGTCGCCCGGGCCCTGGCCGACGCGGACACCGGGGCCCTGCTCGACCTGGACCCGGTCCTGTCGGCGCAGCTCAAGGCGGCCGGCCGGGCGCCCTGGCAGGTGCTGGCCGGCGCGGTGCGCGCGGCGGGCGGCGACTGGCGCGGCGAGCTGCGCCACCACTCGGCGCCCTACGGCGTCGCCTACTTCGTCTCGTCCTGGACGCCGGCGTGACGGGCCGCCCGCCGGCCGGGACGGTGGTGGCCGTTCTCGGGCCGACGGCGGCCGGCAAGTCGGCGCTGAGCATCGCCCTCGCGCACATCCTCGACGGCGAGGTGGTGAACGCCGACTCGATGCAGCTCTACCGGGGGCTGGACGTCGGCACCGCGAAGCTGACCCCCGCCGAGCGCGAGGGGGTGCCGCACCACCTGCTGGACATCTGGGACGTCACCGAGCCGGCGAGCGTCGCGCAATATCAGCGGTTGGCCCGCGCGGCGGTCGACGACGTTCTGGCCCGGGGCCGCGTGCCGCTGCTGGTCGGCGGCTCGGGGCTCTACGTGCGGGCGGTGCTGGAGCGTTTCGAGTTCCCCGGCACGGACGCGGTGGTGCGCGGGCGGCTGGAACGGGAACTGGCCGAGGCCGGCCCCGCACCCCTGTACGCCCGGCTGCGTGACGCCGACCCGGCCGCGGCTGCGGGGATCCTGCCCGGCAACGGCCGGCGGATCGTGCGCGCCCTGGAGGTCATCGAGCTGACGGGGGCGCCGTTCACCGCCTCGCTGCCGGAGCCGACCCCGTACTACCCCAGCGTGCAGCTCGGCGTGGACCTGGACACCGCGCTGCTCGACGAGCGGATCGCCCTGCGGGTGGACCGGATGTGGGCCGCCGGCCTGGTGGCCGAGACGCGGGACCTCGTGGGGCGCGGCCTGCCCGAGGGTCGTACGGCCAGCCGTGCGCTCGGCTACCAGCAGGTGCTGCGTTTCCTCGCCGGCGAGCTGACGGAGGCCGAGGCGCACGACGAGACCGTCCGCGCCACCCGGCGTTTCGTCCGCCGGCAGCGGTCCTGGTTCCGTCGCGATCCGCGGATCCACTGGCTGGACTCGGCGACGCCGGAGCTGATCCAGGCCGCCCTGCGCCGGCTCGCCGAGGCTGCGCGATGATGGGGGCGTGCAGTTCATCAAGGGTCACGGCACCGGCAACGACTTCGTCATCCTCCCCGATCCGGACGGCCGGCTCGACCTGACACCCGGGCTGGTCGCGGCTCTCTGCGACCGGCGACGCGGGCTCGGCGGCGACGGCGTGCTGCGGGTGGTCCGGGCGGCGGGACACCCGGAGGGCGCCGGCCTGGCCGGCGAGGCCGAGTGGTTCATGGACTACTGGAACGCCGACGGTTCGTTCGCGGAGATGTGCGGCAACGGCGCCCGGGTCTTCGTCCGCTACCTGGTGGCATCCGGGCTGGCCGAGCCGGCGGACGGGGCGTTGCCGGTGGCCACCCGGGCCGGCGTCGTGCGCGCGCTGGTCACGGCCGACGACATCGCCGTCGAGATGCGCCGCCCCCGGCTGTACGACGCGGGCACCGCCACCCTCGGCGCGCTGACCCTGCCGGGCACGGCGGTGGACGTGGGCAATCCGCACCTGGTCTGTGCGCTGCCGGCGGGGTTGGCGCTGACCGCGCTGGACCTGACCCGGGCCCCCGACGTCGACCCGGCGCTCTTCCCGGCGGGAGTGAACGTGGAGTTCACCGCCCCGGGCGAACCGGTCGACGGCACCGACGGGCACGTGCTGATGCGGGTCTACGAGCGCGGCTCCGCCGAGACGCTGTCCTGCGGCACGGGCGCCTGCGCGGTGGCGGCGGTGGCGCTGCGCGACGCGGGCCGGGACACCGGCGTGCTGGCGGTGGACGTGCCCGGCGGGCGCCTGTCGGTCACGTTGACCGAGGATTCCTGCTGGCTGGCCGGCCCGGCGGTGCTCGTCGCGACGGGCACCCTGGACCCCGCCACCCTCACCTGACCCCACCCGCCGCTGGGTTGATCATGAAGTTATCGCCCCCGGAAATCGCTCTCCCTGGCAATAACTTCATGATCGACCCGCGCTTCGGGTCAGGGGTGGGCGCTGGCCTCCGCGGCGATCTCCGGGAGGTCGGCCGGGCCCGGGTCGGCCGCCGGGGCGGGGGCCGGGTTCTGGGCGGCGGCGCGGACCGCCGCGGCGACGGCCGGGGCGACCCGGGAGTCGAAGACGCTGGGCACGATGACCGTCGGGTTGATCTTGTCCTCGCCGACCACGTCCGCGATGGCCCGGGCCGCCGCGAGCGCCATCTCCTCGGTGAACTCCTCGGCGTGGGCGTCCAGCATGCCCCGGAACACGCCCGGGAAGGCGAGCACGTTGTTGATCTGGTTGGGCTGGTCGGAGCGGCCGGTGGCGACCACGGCGGCGTGCTTGCGCGCCTCCCGCGGGTCGACCTCCGGGTCGGGGTTGGCCAGCGCGAAGACGATCGAGTCCTTGGCCATCGCGGCGACGTCGTCGCCGGAGAGCAGGTTCGGCGCGCTCACGCCGATGAAGACGTCCGCGCCGCGCAGCGCCCCGGGCAGGTCGCCGGAGTAGTTGTCCTTGTTGGTGTGCTCGGCCAGCCACTGCCAGGCCGGGTTGAGCCCGGTCATCCCGCGGTGCAGGGCGCCCTCGCGGTCGTACGCGACGATGTCGCCGACGCCCTGGCGCAGCAGCAGCTTCATGATCGCGGTGCCGGCCGCGCCCGCGCCGGAGACGACGATCCGCACGTCCCTGAGCTGCTTGCCGACGACGCGCAGCGCGTTGGTCAGGGCGGCCAGCACACAGATCGCGGTGCCGTGCTGGTCGTCGTGGAAGACCGGGATGTCCAGCGCCTCGCGCAGCCGCGCCTCGATCTCGAAGCAGCGCGGCGCCGCGATGTCCTCCAGGTTGATCCCGCCGTACGCCGGGGCGATCGCCTTGACGATCTGCACGATCTCGTCGGTGTCCTGGGTGTCGAGCACCACGGGCCAGGCGTCCACGCCGCCGAAGCGCTTGAACAGCGCCGCCTTGCCCTCCATCACCGGCAGCGACGCCGCCGGCCCGAGGTTGCCCAGACCCAGCACGGCGGAGCCGTCGCTGACCACGGCCACGGTGTTGCGCTTGATGGTCAGCCGGCGGGCGTCGGCCGGGTTCTCCGCGATCGCCATGCAGACCCGTGCCACCCCGGGGGTGTACGCCCGCGACAGCTCGTCCCGGTTGCGCAGCGCCACCTTCGAACTGACCTCGATCTTCCCGCCGAGGTGCAGCAGGAAGGTGCGGTCGGAGACCTTGCGCACGTCCACGCCGTCCAGCGCGGTCAGCGCGTCAACCACCTGGTCGGCGTGGCTGGCGTCGGCGGTGTCGCAGGTCAGGTCGACGAGCACGTGCGTGGGGTCGGAGTCCACCACGTCGAGCGCGGTGACGATCGCCCCGGCCTCCCCCACGGAGGTGGTCAACCGGCCGATCGACGACGCGTCCGCCGGTACGGCGATCCGTATCGTGATCGAGAATCCGGCACTGGGCAGGCGGGTGATGGCCACGGGGTCCCTCCGTCGACGCTGAACGGCTCGCCCCGCATTTCTACTCGCCCCTGCCTGCACCGGCGGCATCCGCCCCCACTTTTGTGGCGTGTTCCCGTGGGCATATAGCGGGTGCGTTCCGCGTTGGCACATGTCAGGATTGCTCGGTACGTGACAGAACGGACAGGAGACCGGCTTGCACAACCAGGAGACCCTACTTCCCTACGAGGACGACGAGCTCGACGACGCCACCGGCACCGGTGGGCTCGAGTTGTCGGAGCGGCAGGCGCTGCGGCGGGTCCCCGGCCTCTCCACCGAGCTCACGGACGTCACCGAGGTCGAATACCGCCAACTGCGCCTGGAGCGCGTCGTCCTCGTCGGCGTCTGGACCGAGGGCACGCAGGACGACGCCGAGAACTCGCTCACCGAGCTGGCCGCGCTGGCGGAGACCGCCGGCTCGCAGGTGCTCGACGGGCTGATCCAGCGGCGCAGCCGCCCCGACCCGGCCACCTACATCGGCCGGGGCAAGGTCGACGACCTCGGCGCGGTGGTGCTCTCCAGCGGCGCCGACACGGTGATCTGCGACGGCGAGCTGTCGCCGTCGCAGCTACGCAACCTGGAGCAGCGCACCAAGGTCAAGGTGGTCGACCGCACCGCGCTGATCCTCGACATCTTCGCCCAGCACGCCAAGAGCAAGGAGGGCAAGGCGCAGGTCGAGCTGGCCCAGCTCGAATACCTGCTGCCGCGCCTGCGCGGTTGGGGCGAGAGCCTGTCGCGGCAGACCGGTGGTAGCGGTCGCGGCGGCGGCGCCGGCGGCGGCGTGGGTCTGCGCGGTCCCGGTGAGACCAAGCTGGAGACCGACCGGCGCCGGATCCGCCACCGCATCTCGCGGTTGCGCCGGGAGATCAAGGCCATGCGGACGGTACGCCAGACCAAGCGCGCCCGACGCTCCCGCAACGCCGTGCCAGCGGTGGCCATCGCCGGCTACACGAACGCCGGCAAGTCGAGCCTGCTCAACCGGATGACCGGTGCGGGCGTGCTGGTCGAGAACGCGCTATTCGCCACCCTCGACCCGACCACCCGCAAGGCCACCACGGCCGACGGGCGGCTCTACACCCTCTCGGACACGGTCGGGTTCGTCCGGCACCTGCCGCACCAGATCGTCGAGGCGTTCCGCTCGACGCTGGAGGAGGTGGCCGAGGCCGACCTGGTGGTGCACGTCGTCGACGGCACCCACCCGGATCCGGAGGAGCAGGTCCGGGCGGTGCACGAGGTGCTCGCCGAGGTGGGCGCGGACCGGCTGCCCGAGCTGCTGGTGGTCAACAAGACCGACGCCGCCGACGAGGAGACCCTGCTGCGGCTCAAGCGGCTCTGGCCGGAGGCGGTCTTCGTCTCCGCGCACACGGGTCGCGGGCTCGACGGGCTGCGCGAGTCGGTCGAGGAGCGGTTGCCCCGCCCGGCGGTGGAGATCCGCGCGGTGCTGCCGTACGACCGGGGCGACCTGGTGGCCCGGGTGCACCGCCAGGGCGAGGTGCTGAGCACCTCCCACCTGCCGGAGGGCACCCTGGTGCACGTCCGGGTCGGCGAGGCGCTCGCCGCCGAGTTGGCGCCGTTCCGATCGGACGAGGGCCAGTCGGTCGCGGGCACGCGATGACGGCCTCCCTGCGTCACTCGGCGGAAACGTCCGGCATGCGACACTGATTCAATGCGCCGCCCTGTTTCTTCGGTCACGGTCGCCCTCGGCTTGCTGGGGGCGACCGTGGCGTCTATCGGAGTCGCCCTGGCGGCGCCCGCCTCGGCCTCGTCCCCGCTCGCGGCCGCCCCGGGCAAGAAGCGGTGCACGGTCGCCGACGAACGACTGCGGGAGCTGTCGGGCCTGGTCGCCACGAGGAGCGGCTACGTCGTGATCAACGACGGCACCGAGACGGAGAACCGCAAGCGGGTCTTCTTCCTCGACGCCAAGTGCGGCATCGCGAAGGAGCCGGTGCGCTATTCGGGGCAGGGGCCGTTCGACACGGAGGATCTGGCGCTCTCCCCGGACGGGGCGACGCTCTGGATCGCCGACACCGGCGACAACGTCACCAGCCGCCAGCGTCGCGAGCGGGTGGCGTTGTGGAGCATGCCGGTCGGCGGGGCCAAGCGACCCGTGCTGCACCGGCTCTCCTACCCCGAGGGCAAGCCGCACGACGCCGAGGCGCTGCTGATCGGTGACGACGGCACCCCTCTGATCATCACCAAGGTGATGTCCGGCAAGGCCCAGATCTTCACGCCCGGCGAGAAGCTCAGGAGCGGGGACACCCCGGCCGTGCCGATGAAGAAGGTCGGCGAGATCAGCCTGCCGAAGACCGACACGGAGAATCTCCTCGGCGCCCCTGGCCGGGTGGCGATCACCGGTGCGGCGCGGTCCCCGGACGGCTCCCGGGTGGTGCTGCGCACCTACGCCGACGCCTTCGAGTACGACGTGACCGGCGGCGACGTCGTGGGGGCCCTGACCGGCGGGAAGCCCCGGGTGACGGCGCTCGCCGACCCGTTCGGGGAGGCGATCGCCTACACCCCCGACGGCAAGACCTTCCTCACCGTCTCCGACGGGGGCCAGCTCGAGCAGGACACCCCCATCGACATCCTCGCCTACACGCCCTCCACGGAGGGCGCGAAGCCGGTGGCCGGTGCGGACGACGCGCCGAAGAAGGCCGAGCAGTCCTGGATCGACAACCTCACCCTGAGCGACATCACGTACCTGATCGTGGCCGTGGGGGTGGTGGGCGCGCTGATGGTGGCGGCAGGCGTCTTCGGCATCATGCGGTCCCGCCGCCGGCCCGCACCCTCCCGCGGCAAGGGCGATGCCGATGGCGACGACGTGCTCGCCGACGACCGGCGTGGGCCGGCGGGCAACGCCGTCGCGCCGCCGGGCGACCGGGGCCGGGGCGCTGTCTACGGCGGTGCGCCCGCCGCCGGGGTGTACGGCGGCCAGGGCGGTGGACGGGGCGCCCCCGCGCCGCCCGGCGCGGGCTCCCCGGGTGCCGCCCGCCCGGCCGGCGGCGGTGTCTACGGCGGTGCCCGCCCGCCCGGCGGTGGCGGTGGCGGTGGCGGTGGCGGTGTCTACGGTGGCGCCCGTCCGCCCGCTGGTGGCCCGCCCCCCGTCGGCGCTCCGCCGCCCGCCGGTGCCCGGCCGCCCGCTGGCGGTGGTCGCCAGGGCGGGGGCGGGCGTCAGGGTGGCGGTGGCGGTGGCCGCCAGGGCGGTGGCGGTGGACGTCAGGGTGGCGGTCGCCCCGGCGGCGGCTTCTACGGCGGTGAGGGGCAGCCGGGCGGCGACGTCTACGGCGGTGGCCGGGCGGAGCCGCCGCGGCGGGGCGGCGAACCGGACCCTCGGGGTCAGCGGCCGGTCCGGCGGCGCGACGACGGCCCCGGCCACGGTCCCGAGGACGGCCGTGGCCGCGGCCACGTGCCCGGTGGCGGTCGGGGCTACCGGGGCGACCGCTACTGATCCCCGCCTGCCGGCGTCGCGCCGGGCCGGCGCTCCACGCCGGTCGGATGCGCGACCGGCCGGACGCCCGTCCGATGCGCGACGGGCCGGACGGCCGCCAGCGGCGGCCACCCGGCGTCGTGGTGGATCAGATGCGGCGTAGCACCGCGACGACGCGGCCCATGATTGTGGCGTCGTCGCCGGGGATCGGGTCGAATGCCGGGTTCTGCGGCATGAGCCAGACGTGCCCGTCGCGGCGGCGGTAGGTCTTCACCGTCGCCTCGCCGTCGAGCATGGCGGCGACGATGTCACCGGCCTCGGCGGTCGGCTGCTGCCGCACCACGACCCAGTCGCCGTCGCAGATGGCCGCGTCGAGCATCGAGTCGCCCTTGACCTGGAGCATGAAGACCTCGCCCTCGCCCACCAGCTCGCGGGGGAGGGGGAAGATGTCCTCCACGGACTGCTCGGCCAGGATCGGACCGCCGGCCGCGATCCTGCCCAGCATCGGCACGTAGGCGGGGGTGGGCCGCTGCGAGCGGGCCAGTTCGTCGTCGACGTCGGCGGGCGCCCGGACGTCGACGGCGCGCGGCCGGTTGGGGTCGCGGCGCAGAAAGCCCTTCTTCTCCAGCTCCTTGAGCTGGTAGGCGACGCTGGACGGCGACACCAGACCGACGGCCTCGCCGATCTCGCGCACGCTCGGCGGATAGCCGTGCCGCTCCACCCAGGCGCGGATGAACTCCAGGATCCGCCGCTGCCGGGCGGTGAGATCCACCGTCGCGGGGTCGGGGAAGGTGCTGACCACCGGGGTGACCGGGCGCACGGTGGGCTGCCCGGTCCGGCTGCGCGCGGCGCCCCGGCGTCGGGTGGCCGGCGGGCCCGCCTCGGTGATCTGCTGCGGGCTCTTCGGCCGGCTGGCCCGATCCTCGGTCACGTCCGTCCTCCCTGGTCGGCGCTGGGTGCCTTGGCGGCTCGTGGTGCGTGCGGTGGTGCGAGGTGACCGGCGGACGGAAGATTCCGTCCCGGTTGTTCAAGACCGTATAGGTGAGATCGGTCCTTTTCAAACATCTGTACGACCTGGCTCGGCGTGTCGGGGCGAAAACGGGCCCGTCCGGGCTCGCGTTCTGCTAAATGGTACGTCGGATCGAACTGGTGTTCGACTTGCCCGGGCCGTCCGAACGGTTTTGGCCGAGCGCGACCCGGTAACCCGCGAGGGCGTCGGGCGGTTGGTCCTGCGGTGGGATCGGCGCGGAAATTCCGTGACGCGCCGGACACGCCGCCAACTTGACCTCCGATCCGCAGCGGCCTACGGTCAACCCCTAGATGTAGTAGTCATGAGGCGCAAGTCGCCTACAGGTTGGGTTTGACTACCGACCGCACTCCCGCAGCGTCGACCCGGCGAGGACCATCGACAGATGGCTTCGGCGCGCCGACCCGTGCCCGGAGAGCGGCCCGGCGGACCCGCGATCGATGAAGGAGGTCGGGTGCTATGCGGTGTCCGTACTGCCGGCACGCCGACTCCCGGGTGGTCGACTCGCGGGAGGCCGACGACGGTCAGTTGATCCGCCGGCGGCGGTCCTGCCCCGAGTGCGGCAAACGGTTCACCACTGTCGAGGAGGCCGTCCTCGCGGTCGTCAAGCGCAGCGGGGTAACCGAGCCGTTCAGCCGTACGAAGATCATCGGCGGGGTGCGCAAGGCGTGCCAGGGCCGGCCCGTGGACGACGACTCGATCGCGCTGCTCGCGCAGAAGGTCGAGGAGACCGTCCGGGCCAAGGGGGCCGCCGAGATTCCCAGCCACGAGGTGGGGTTGGCCATCCTGGGACCGCTGCAGGACCTGGACGAGGTCGCCTACATGCGGTTCGCCAGCGTCTACCGGTCGTTCGACTCGCTCGCCGACTTCGAGCGGGAGATCGAGACGTTGCGGGCCGCCGCGCGCGCCCGGGAGGGCGCCGGGGCCGACGCGGTCGAGGCCGCCGGCCGTACCAGTTGAGCGTTTTCGCAGTTGATGACAGTCGGATCGCGCGGCGGCTCGCCGCGCGGGCGAGGGGGCGGATGAGATGTCGGGGGACGGTGTGACAACGAGCAGGTCGCGGAACAAGGCCGGCGCGGGGCTGAAGATCGAGCGGGTGTGGACGACCGAGGGGGTGCACCCCTACGACGAGGTCGCGTGGGAGCGCCGCGACGTCGTGATGACGAACTGGCGGGACGGCTCGATCAACTTCGAGCAGCGCGGCGTCGAGTACCCGCAGACCTGGAGCGTCAACGCGGCGAACATCGTGACCACCAAGTACTTCCGGGGCGCCGTGGGCACCCCGGAGCGGGAGTGGTCGCTGCGGCAGCTGATCGACCGGGTGGTCACCACCTACCGCACCGCCGGTGAGGAGTACGGCTACTTCGCCAGCCCGGCCGACGCCGAGGTCTTTGCTCACGAGCTGACCTGGATGCTGCTGAACCAGGTGTTCAGCTTCAACTCGCCGGTCTGGTTCAACGTCGGCACGCCGTCGCCGCAGCAGGTCTCGGCGTGCTTCATCCTCGCCGTCGACGACTCGATGGACTCCATCCTCGACTGGTACAAGGAGGAGGGGCTGATCTTCAAGGGCGGCTCCGGCTCCGGCGTGAACCTGTCGCGGATCCGCTCGTCGCGTGAGCTGCTCTCCTCCGGCGGCACCGCCTCCGGCCCCGTCAGCTTCATGCGCGGCGCCGACGCGAGCGCCGGGACCATCAAGTCCGGTGGGGCCACCCGGCGGGCGGCCAAGATGGTCATCCTCGACGTCGACCACCCGAACATCGAGGAGTTCGTGACCACCAAGGCGCGCGAGGAGGACAAGATCCGCGCGCTGCGCGACGCCGGCTTCGACATGGACCTCGGCGGCAACGACATCGTCAGCGTGCAGTACCAGAACGCCAACAACTCGGTGCGGGTCTCCGACGAGTTCATGACGGCGGTGCAGAACGGCGGCGGCTTCGACCTGCGCGGCCGGCTCGACGGCGCGGTGATCGAGACCATCGACGCCGCGAAGCTGTTCCGCACGATCTCCCAGGCCGCCTGGGAGTGCGCCGACCCCGGCCTGCAGTACGACGACACCATCAACGACTGGCACACCTGCCCGGAGACCGGGCGGATCACCGCGTCGAACCCGTGCTCGGAATACCTGCACCTGGACAACTCCTCGTGCAACCTGGCCTCGCTGAACCTGATGAAGTTCCTCCGCGCCGACGGCGGCTTCGACGTGGAGAAGTTCGTCAGGTCGGTCGAGTTCGTCATCACCGCGATGGACATCTCGATCTGCTTCGCCGACTTCCCCACCGAGAAGATCGGCGAGACCAGCCGGGCATACCGGCAGCTCGGCATCGGCTATGCCAACCTCGGCGCGCTGCTGATGGCCTCCGGCCTGCCCTACGACTCGGAGCAGGGCCGCTCGGTCGCCGCGGCGATCACCTCGCTGATGACCGGCACGGCCTACCGCCGATCGGCCGAGCTGGCCGGGGTCGTCGGCCCGTACGACGGCTACGCCCGCAACGCGGAGCCGCACAAGCGGGTCATGCGCAAGCACGCCGCCGCCAACGACGAGATCAAGCCGACCAGCACGGTGGCCACCGCGATCGTCCGCGAGGCGACGAAGCAGTGGACCCAGGGCAACAAGATCGGCGACAAGTTCGGCTGGCGCAACTCGCAGGCCAGCGTCCTCGCGCCGACCGGCACCATCGGCTTCATGATGGACTGCGACACGACCGGCGTGGAGCCGGACCTGGCGCTCGTCAAGTTCAAGAAGCTGGTCGGCGGCGGCTCGATGCAGATCGTCAACCAGACCGTGCCGCGCGCGCTGCGCAGCCTCGGCTACCCCGAGGAGCAGGTCGAGGCGATCATCGAGCACATCGCCGACCACGGCCACGTGGTGGACGCCCCGGGCCTCAAGCCGGAGCACTACCCGGTCTTCGACTGCGCCATGGGCGAGCGCACCATCGCCCCGATGGGCCACGTGCGGATGATGGCGGCGATCCAGCCGTTCGTCTCGGGGGCCATCTCCAAGACGGTCAACATGCCGGAGGCGGCCACCGTCGAGGACGTCGAGAAGATCTACTTCGAGGGCTGGAAGCTCGGCCTGAAGGCGCTGGCGATCTACCGGGACAACTGCAAGGTCGGCCAGCCGCTCTCGGTGGCCAAGTCCAACAAGACCGTCGCCAGCACGCCGGCCGCGGCCGAGGTGGAGAAGGTCGTCGAGAAGGTCGTCGAGTACCGCCCGGTGCGCAAGCGGCTGCCGAAGAAGCGCCCGTCCGAGACGGTCAGCTTCTCCGTCGGCGGCGCCGAGGGCTACCTCACCGCGTCGTCCTACCCGGACGACGGCCTCGGCGAGGTCTTCCTCAAGATGTCCAAGCAGGGCTCCACCCTCGCCGGGGTGATGGACGCCTTCTCGGTCGCGATCTCCATCGGTCTCCAGTACGGCGTCCCGCTGGAGACGTACGTCAGCAAGTTCACCAACATGCGCTTCGAGCCGGCCGGCATGACCGACGACCCGGACGTGCGGATGGCCGCCTCGGTGATGGACTACATCTTCCGTCGCCTGGCGCTGGACTTCCTGCCGTACGAGCGCCGCGCGGAACTGGGCATCTTCACCGCCAGCGAGCGGGCCGCCCAGCTCCGGGCCGAGGCGGAGGCGGAGGCGAGCGGTACGGACCTCACCGCGATGGCCGCCTCCGCCCCGGTCGAGACGAGGCCGGAGGAGCCGAAGATCGGCCCGGTTGCGCAGCCGGTGCAGGAGATGGCCGACGTGGCCGCCGCCAAGCCGGCACCGGCCGTGGGTTCCAGCACCGAACTGCTGGAGGCCGTGATCGGCAAGGCCGCCGACGCGCCGCTCTGCTTCACCTGCGGTACGAAGATGCGCCCGGCCGGTAGCTGCTACGTCTGCGAGGGCTGCGGCTCCACCAGCGGCTGCAGCTGAGACCGAGAAGGTTGGTATGGCTGCTGTCTCCAACCTCTGAGGAATCCGTGTGACATCGCCCTGGTAAAGCTCCATAGCAGGTGCCTCCCATCCGAATTCGGATGGGAGGCACCTGCTTTCGGCGATCCGCCACCTGTTTATAGGTGACCACCTCGACCCGGGACAGATGGCTGTTGTAGACGCGCAGCGCCCGTCCGTAACGACTAGACGCTTCATCTCGCCGAGATATGCCATGAGCTCGTCGCGGGTTGCCTGCGGGTGGTCGGAAGGGTCATATTCGATGACCTTCTCGAGCAGCAGGCGCAGGGCATGGTCGGATCGGATGCGCGAACGAGGTCCAGGAGAGCGTCGCTCGAGGGTATGACACGACCGTCTGGGCGCAGGAGGCCGTGCCAGGGTGCGGCGGGGAAGCGGGGTCGTTCGCCGTAGCTGAACCGGAAGACCGACCCGGGCGGGTTGACGGTGCGGAGAGCTTGCCCGGACAGCGTCAACCGCTCGGAAGGGAATGCCTCCTTGCACGACAGGAAAGGGGTAACATGAAGGAGGCTTATCGCCCCGGGGACCTTCCCGGTGACTGCCCTTGAACTGCAACGGCGATCGTCGCACCGAGACCGAACCACCCGACGAGCGGCCGTCGCTGGTCAAGAGGCCCAGTGTCTGACCGGGCTGTCAGCCACGGGGGTGAGGGCTGGTCATCGTCGTCTGTGTCGGGCTCGCGTTCGGTGACGACGATGACTCGCCGGAGCAGGCGCAGCCTGAAGCGACCGGCTCCACTCCCGCGGGTGGTGGAGACGCCCGCCGCCACCACCCGCGCTCGGACAGTCCGTTCGCGGCAGGCCCTGTGGGAACCCAGGGTCGCGTACCGCAGGTCAGATCCAGCCGCGCCGGGCCGCCTCAACGCCAGCCTGAAAGCGGCTGCTGGCCTGGAGCCGCTCGGTCAGGACGTTCATGAGCCTTTGGATACTCCGGGGGGAGAGACCGAGCTGTCGAGCGGCGGACTCGTCCGTGTGCCCGTCGGCGAACAGCAGCAGCAGGGCCTTTTCCTGAGCGGTGGGTGCGCCCGACGGTCTGGCGGGAGGGTCACCCAGCGGGGCACCCTGCTGCCAAACCTGCTCGAAGAGGGCCAAAAGGCCGGTGACGATGCCCGAGCTGCGGATCTCCAGGGCGCCGAGGTGAGGCTCCGCCGGGTCGATCGGCGTTAACGCCGTGGTCCGGTCGACGATGACCATACGCATCGGAACCGTCGGCACGGTCCGTGATTCGCTGCCCAGCGCCGCCATCTGGCGGGCATGCGCCAGCGTCGCCGGGTCCTTGCGGAAGCTGTCCTGGTAGACGTTCCGGATCCGCACCGACCGCTCAAGCGCTGCGGCGTTGAGGGGCGCCTCCGCCTGCCGGGTGTCCGCCGGCTGCGCCCCGCCCGGCGTGAAGGACAGACACTCCACGGTGGCGATGCTCGCGAGCTCGGCGAGCCGGTCACGCACGGCCTCAATGCCTTCGATACGCACCGCAACCTCGTGCTGCTCGTGGGTGCTGGCGAGGTTGGCGATCGTCGCCCGGACGGCCTCGATCTGATGCTGACGGGCCGCGATGTCAGCCTCCACCCTCGCTAGCAGCGCGCCCAGGCCGGTCTGCGGGCGGACCGCTCGCACCGCTCCGTCAGGACCGTCGAGACGGACGAGCGCCATGTCCGACAGGACGTCCAGCGCCTCGTGCACCTGCGACCGGTCGAACCCCAGGTGGGCGGCTAGTTGACTTGCGTCCAACGTCGGGTTCGCGAGCATCACCCGATAGACCAGTTCATTCACCTGCGACAACCCCAGCGCTTCCAGCATGGATCCCCCCGCTGTCTTGTTTCGGTGATCCTAAGCGGGAGAGCGACATTGTTGTGACCCCTTGGTGGCGCCGTTGCTACTTCCCGCCAGGCGAGGTTCAGCCGCCGCCAACTTGGTGACAGTTGCCAGCGGCTCCGGCACCCTTGTCTCAAGGCGGTGAACCTTACCGAATTGGGGCCGGATCGGGTCCGACTTTCTGCGCGATCGAATGAGGAGTGGCATGTCCGAGCTCTGGAACCTTTCGAATTCCCTATGGCGGCCCGCCGCTCTACTGTTTGCGGCTGCCACCGTGCTGGCGGCTGCCCTCGGTGGTGAGGCCGGCACGAGCATGCTGGGGGAGGGCTTCGGCTGGGTCGCGTTGGAGCTATCAGATCCGGGCCAGTCGTGATCGCCGTCCTGGTCCGCATCGCGTCACTTGACGGTAGCCGTGTCTACGAGGAGGCCGAATGGCAAAGGAAGGTTCGGCAGCTCGCCGAGAAGGACAGTCGGGTGAACCACATCCGAATTCGGGCCGGGCCGCACGGAGTCAGCGCCATTGCATTCGTTGCCGCTCAGGAACATTCGATCGCGTATTTGGTTCTCCGCAGGCTCATGGAGCAGGGGATTGCCGATGATCCACGACTCCGCCTGTGGCGTGTCATCTGAAAGCGACTTTCCAAGCTGGAGGGTCGAATAATCCCCCGAAAGGGCATGCTGATGTTGATGAAGAGCGTGCGTAGCATCGTCGGACGCGCCGTCGTTGCCTCTCTGGGCGCCGTCGTTGCGGCCACCGTGGCCATCGCGCCCACCGGTGCCCTCGCCGCGCCCCCCACCCCCTCCTTCAGCTCGGCCATCGATGAATATGCCTCATACGACGGTCAGTCCACATGCGACCCCACGCCCAAGAGCGGTGTGGCCGGCTTCAAGGACCTGCTGAATGCCACCTACGGATCACACACCTGGGGCATCGGTCGAGACTGCGGCGTGGGAGACAGGAGCGAACACAAGGAGGGCCGGGCTCTCGACTACCACTTCAACTACTACGACAGCGCACAGCGAGCGGATGCTGACGATCTGCTCAACTGGCTGCTCGCGACTGATCGGCATGGCAACAAGCATGCGATGGCCCGGCGTCTGGGCATGATGTACATAATCTGGAATAACAGGATCTGGAACGCGTACGAGGCGTCCTCCGGCTGGCAGCCCTACAGCGGCGCGAGTCCGCACACTGACCATATCCACTTCAGCTTCAGCTGGGCGGGAGCGGAGAAGTTGACGAGCTGGTGGGCCGGGGGCAGCTCCGCCGCCAAGGCCAGCCCGATTCTCGGCTATGACGATGGAACGACGACGGTGATGTACCGGTGGGGGTCGAACGGCATCTCGTTCAGCGGTCTCTCTACCGCGACGCACTACTCGAACGACCTGGACAACGTGGGCGCTCGGGTGGCGTCCGGTGACGTCAACGGCGATGGCCGGGACGACACGGTGATGGCCCACCAGAACGCGGATGGCACGTTCAGTTTCAAGGTCCTCCTGAACGGGACGGCCGCTCCGGTGACGTGGTTCACCTCGGGTCCGTTCAACCTGGGTCCGGTCGGGGACCGGCTGGTGGTGGGTGACTTCAACGGCGACGGTAAGGCCGAGCCGATCCTTGCCTACGACAGCGGCACCACGACGATCCTGTACCGCTGGTACTCCACCGGCGCGGCGTTCGGCAGCCTGAGCACGGCTACCCATTACTCCACCGACCTGGACAACGTGGGCGGCCGGATGGCCGCCGGGGATGTCACCGGTGACGGCAAGGACGACACCGTCATGGCCTACCAGAACACCGATGGCACCTTCGCCTACAAGGTTTTCCCAAGCGGCACCATGGCTCCGGTGACGTGGTTCACCTCGGGTCCGTTCAACCTGGGCCCGGTCGGGGACCGGCTGGTGGTGGGTGACTTCAACGGCGACGGTAAGGCCGAGCCGATCCTTGCCTACGACAGCGGCACCACGACGATCCTGTACCGCTGGTACTCCACCGGCGCGGCGTTCGGCAGCCTGAGCACGGCTACCCATTACTCCACCGACCTGGACAACGTGGGCGGCCGGATGGCCGCCGGGGACGTTCACGGTGACGGCAAGGACGACACCGTCATGGCCTACCAGAACACAGATGGGACGTTCAGCTACAAGGTCTTCCAGAGCGGCACCATTGCGCCGGTGGACTTCTACCGGTCGGGCGGGTTCAACCTCGGTCCGGTGGGCGACCGGCTGCTGCTCGGGTCCTGGCTGTGACGCCGGGTCGAGCGCCAGTGGGTGGCTGAGAGGCCAGAAGGAACCGGGCCGTCGCGAGAGCGGCGGCCCGGTTCGGCGTCCGTCGACCGCAGCGCTAGTACTCCAGCCGCAGCCGTACGGCGTGTAGTTTCGGCAGCTCACCGGCATGATCGGCGGCGTAGTTGAGCCTGCCATATAGGTGCGGATGCCGATGCTGTTCAGTGGGTGGGTGGGTTGCGTGGTCGCACTGTCTGTCTGTTGTGGTCGACCGCAGGGCGGGCAGGCTGCCGCGCTTGTGTTGATCGATGAGATGGTCACGGCGGCTGCGAGGCCCGTGACCGCACGGGAAATGGCGCGGGGAACTGCGTGTCGAGTTCGCCGGCCCCGGTGCCGTTGGTCCCCTGTCAGCGCCTGACCAGATCTCAGCGTGCAGAAACCTTAGAGACAACGTGAGACGTCGTCGACGATCATCGGTTTATGACGACCGCCGAGAGCTACGTCGAGTTCGGCATCCGGGAGGCGCGCGGCGTTTCCCCGACGTACGAGCGGCTGTCCCTCGCCGTCTCCCGCGACGAAGAGTTGCTCGCCCTGCTCGCTGCGCTCCCGCCGGCCAGGCGGCAGCCGAACCTGCTGTTCGGCGTCGTACGGCTGCTCGGTGGGTCGGTCGACGACCCGGCGGCGTTCCGCGACTTCACGATGGCGAACTGGCCGGCGGTCGAGGCGGGACTGCGCACCCGAGCGACCCAGACGAACGAGCCCGGGCGCTGTGCCGTACTGCTGCCGGTGCTCGCCGCGTTGCCACAGCCGTTGGCCCTGCTCGAGGTCGGCGCGTCCGCCGGGCTCTGCCTCTATCCCGACCGGTACGCCTACCGCTACGGCGACCACGCGATCGGTGCCGGCGAACCGGTCCTCGACTGCGCGGCCACCGGCCTGACGCCGCCGGACCGGCTACCGGAGGTGGTGTGGCGCGCCGGCCTGGACCTGAACCCGCTGCGCGTGACCGAACCGGCGGACGTCGCCTGGCTCGACGCCCTCATCTGGCCGGAGCACGCGCACCGCCGCGCCCGGCTGCGGGCCGCCGGCACCGTCGCGGCGTCCGACCCGCCGCTGCTCGTGCGCGGCGACCTGGTGGACGACCTGCCCGCGCTGGCCGCGCGGGCACCGGCGGGCGCGACGCTTGTCGTGTTCCACACCTCCGTGCTCTACCAGGTGCCGGTGCCGCGCCGGGTGGCGTTCGCCGACGTGGTACGCCGCCTGCCTGGCCACTGGATCTCCAACGAGTCCCTGGACGTGCTGCCGCACGACGCGCTGCCGCAGCCGCCGGACGAGGCGCTGCACAACGTGCTCGCGCTGGACGGGCGACCCCTGGCCTGGGCCCGGCCGCACGGCCAGGCGATGACCTGGTTCGGGTGACCCGGTGGGCTGCCGCGCCGGCGTACGGCGCGGCAGCCGCCCTGGGTCAGTGCTGCTTCTGCTGGCAGGGCACGCAGAAGCGGGCGTGCGGCAGCACCTCCAGACGCTCCCGGGGGATCGGGGCGGCGCACTTCTCGCAGGCGCCGTAGCGGCCGTCGGCCAGGCGCCGCAGGGCGCCGCTGATCTGCTCGATGCTCTGCCGGGTGGCGGCGATCAGGGCGCTGCGGGTGTGCGCCTCGCCCGGGTCGCCGGTGTCGGCCGTCAACTGCGTCAGCCGTACGCTCTGCGCCTCGAAGTCGTTGGTCAGTGTCGTACGCAGGTCGTCGAGCCACTTCTGCTCGGCGGACCGGGTGGGCGTGGTCATGGCGTGGCTCCCTCGGAGAAGAAAAAGAAAAAGGGCCGAAGCCGGATGTGGCTTCGCCCTGGTGGCGGTTCGCAGAAGTTGCAACCGGTCCACTGGAGGGCCACGTCCCGCGGGGATCGGCTGGCCGGAGACGACCGAGCCGACGTGCGACGGCGCGACCGCGGATCGCACCACCCGGGTCGCCACGGTCACCCGCAGGGCACACCGACAGGCAGCGGCGGGCGCCGCCGTCATCACGACGGCGGTGCTCTTCTGCTGACCGGTCGACCACATGCAGCCACCATAGGCCGGGCGGATCGGAAAGCCAACGTGCTTGCGTGCGGTGGCGGCCCGGCCGGTGGTGCCGAGCCGCCGGGCGGGCCCCGGGCTCCTGCGAGTCCGATCGTGGCGCGAAGGCGGCGGTGACCTATGCCCCCGCGTCAGATCCAGCCGCGGCGTACCGCCTCGACCCCGGCCTGGAACCTGCTGTTCGCCTGGAGCCGGTCGGTCAGGGCGTTCATCAGCCGCTGGACGCTGCGCGCGGACACGCCCAACTGCCGGGCCGCCGAGGCGTCGGTGTGCCCGTCGCTGAACAGGCGCAGCAGGGCCCGGTCCTGAGGTGCGAGCCCCTCGTCCGAGGGGGCCTGGGCGTCGCCGAAGGGCCGGCCGTGGTGCCAGACCTGGTCGAAGAGCGCCATCAGCCCGGCAACGAGCCCGGGATTACGCAGCTCCAGCGCGCCCAGCCGGGGCTCAGCCGGGTCGATGGGCGTCAGCGCGATGCGCCGGTCGACGATGACCAGACACATCGGCAGCGACGGGACTGTCCGGGACTGGCTGCCGAGCGCGCCCATCCGCTGAGCGTGGGCGAGCACCGTCGGGTCTTTGCGGACGCAGTCCTGGTAGACCTCGCGGACTCGGACGGCCCGTCCGATGGGCCTGGCGCCTGCTGCGTCCCGTCGGCGTCCGACGGATTGCCCCCCGAAGCCCCGCGCGTCGGGCGATGGTGCGTCGGGCGAGCCTGTGGCCCTCCGCCCGGATCGCCGCCCCCGGTCATCGGGCCGGCCGACCGGGTCGGCCTAGACTGCGCCGGTGACCGGAGAGCGACGACCGCTGGCGGACCGGCCGCTGACCGAGCCGCACCCCTCCCGGCTGCCGCCGGAGCACCCCGACCGGCAGCGGATCCTCGCGGCGCACGCCGCGGCCCTGGCCGCCGGTGAGGCCGGCTACGCCGACCCGGGCACCGGCCTCTTCGTGCTCACCGCGGCCTTCCTGGCCCACCGCGGCACCTGCTGCACGAGAGGCTGCCGCCACTGCCCATACACGGACCGCTGACCCCCCTTCTTTTGCTGATCATGAAGTTATTGCCCTGGAGAGCGCTTTCCGTCGGCAATAACTTCATGATCAGCGGGGCGAGATCACCGCGTCGGCGGCACGGTCGACGGCGGTCCCGACAGCATCGTCCTGACGAGGCGAGGGCGGGCGGGGGAGTGGGTCAGTGGGCGGCTACGAAGACGCGGGAGGCGATCTCGCGGGGCAGCCGGATGCGGTCGCCCGAGCGGTCGATCGACACCCCGTCGCGCTCCTGCGCCACCGTCACCGTGGCCCCCGGGTCGACGCCGGCGGCGTGCAGTTGCCGCAGCACGTCAGCGTCGGTCTGCACGCTCTCGCAGATGCGCCGGACCACGACCGACCCGGACAGGCCGGGGAACGCCAGGTTGCGCTCACCCTCGGCCGCGGCGGCGGTCGGCTGCTCCGGCCTGCCGAGTTCCTCCAGCCCGGGGATCGGGTTGCCGTAGGGGGAGCGGGTCGGCCGGTTGAGCAGGTCGTAGACCCGCTTCTCGACGGCGTCGCTCATCACGTGCTCCCACCGGCAGGCCTCCTCGTGGGCCTCCTCGTAGGGCATCCCGATCACGTTTACCAGCAGCAGCTCGGCGAGCCGGTGCTTGCGCATCACGGAGACCGCGTTGCTGCGGCCGTGCGCGGTGAGCGTGAGGTGCCGGTCGCCCTCGACGGTCAGCAGGCCGTCGCGTTCCATCCGGGCGACCGTCTGGCTGACGGTCGGTCCGCTCTGCCCCAGCCGCTCGGCGATGCGGGCGCGCAGGGGCGGGACCCCCTCCTCCTCCAGCTCGAGGATGGTCTTGAGGTACATCTCGGTCGTGTCGACCAGATCATGCTTCACGTCAGCGGACCTCCGACCCACGATGCTACCTGGCGGTTCGCCGAACGACCCCCGGCGAACCGCCAGGTCCGTGCCGGGGATGGTGTTGACTGGGCGCCGTGTCCGCAACTGAGGATCTTCTGGTGGAGGCCGACCGGCTCGCGGTCGAACTCGGCCACGCCGACCCACCCGCGCTGCTCGACGTCCGCTGGCGGCTCGCCGGCCCGCCCGGCCGCGACGACTATGCCGCCGGTCACCTGCCCGGCGCGGTCTTCGTCGACCTGGACACGGCGCTCTGCGGGCCGCCGGGTCCGGCCGGCCGCCACCCGCTGCCCGACCCCGCCGCGCTCCAGGTCGCGCTGCGGGCCGCCGGCGTGCGCGCCGGCCACCCCGTGGTGGTGTACGACGGCGGCGACGGCATGGCCGCCGCCCGCGCCTGGTGGACCCTGCGCTGGGCGGGCCACCGCCGCGTACGGCTGCTGCACGGCGGATTCCCGGCGTGGCGGGCCGCCGGGTTGCCCGTCGACACGGCGGTGCCGACCCCGGCGGGGGGCGACGTCGAGGTGCGCCCCGGCGCGCTGCCGGTGCTCGACGCGGCGCAGGCCGCCCGGCTGGCCGCGTCCGGCGAGGGCGTTCTGCTCGACGTGCGCGCCGCCCCGCGCTACCGGGGCGAGACCGAGCCGGTCGACCCGGTCGCCGGGCACGTCCCCGGCGCGGCGAACCTGCCGGCCGGCGGGTACGTCGCCGACGGCCGGTTCCCGGCCGCCGAGGTCCTGCGTCGGCGCTTCGCCGCCGCCGGGGTGGGCGACGACCGGCCGGTCGGGGCGTACTGCGGGTCCGGGGTGACCGCCGCGCAGGCCGTGTTGGCGCTGCACCTGGCGGGCCGGGCGGACGCCGCGCTCTACGTCGGGTCGTGGAGCAACTGGGTCGCCGACCCGTCCCGCCCGGTGGCCACGGGCGCGACCCCGGGCGGCTGAGCGGCGCGTACCTCGGGACGGTCAGGTCCTCGTGCGACGATGAGGACATGTCCGACGACACGGTGGTGGTGTGGGACGAGTCGCTGCTCGCCTACGACATGGGGGATCATCCCCTCGACCCGGTACGGGTGGAGTTGACGATGGCGCTCGCCCGCGAGCTGGGCGTCCTGGCGCGTCCCGGGGTGCGGTTGGTGAAGCCGGAGCCCGCCGACGACGCGCTGCTGGCCCGGGTGCACGATCCGCGCTACCTCGCTGCGGTGCGGGCCGCCCCCCGCGATCCGCTCTTCGCCGGCTTCGGGCTGGGCACCTCGGACAATCCGGTCTTCGACGGGATGCACGAGTCCAGCGCCCTGATCGCCGGTGCGACGGTGGCGGCGGCCGAGGCGGTCTGGCGGGGCGAGGCGCGGCGGGCCGTCAACGTGGCCGGCGGGCTGCACCACGCGATGCCGGCGCGCGCCGCCGGGTTCTGCGTCTACAACGACCCGGCCGTGGCCATCGCCCGCCTGCTCGACCTGGGCGCGGAGCGGATCGCCTACGTGGACGTGGACGTGCACCACGGCGACGGGGTGCAGCAGGTCTTCTGGAACGACCCGCGGGTGCTGACGGTCAGCGTGCACGAGACGCCCCTGGCGCTCTTCCCGGGCACCGGCTTCCCCGACGAGACCGGCGGCCCGCAGGCGCAGGGCAGCGCCGTCAACCTGCCGCTGCCGCCCGGGGTCGACGACGTCGGCTGGCAGCGCGCCTTCCACGCGGTGGTGCCGTCGGTGCTGCGCGCGTTCTCCCCGCAGGTGCTGGTGACCCAGTGCGGCGCCGACGGGCACCGGCTCGACCCGCTCGCCGATTTCAACCTCTCGGTCGACGGGCAGCGCGCCACCTACCTGGCCCTGCGGGCGCTCGCCGACGAGCTCTGCGAGGGCCGCTGGGTGGCCACCGGTGGCGGCGGGTACGCGCTGGTCGAGGTGGTGCCGCGGGCCTGGACGCACCTGCTCGCCGTGGCCGCCGGGGAACCGGTCGCCCCGGCGACGCCGACCCCGCCCGCCTGGCGGGAGCTGGCCGCCGCGCGCGGCCCGGGGCAGCCGGTGCCGCTGCGGATGACCGACGACATCGACCCGTCGTACGAGCCGTGGCAGCCGACGGGCGAGCCGAACGCGGTGGACCGGGCGATCGCGGCGGCCCGCAAGACGAGCTTCCCGCTGTTCGGGCTCGATCCGCACGATCCGCGCGACTGAGCCGGCCGGGGAGGGCCGAACGGTGATCACGGTGGACCAGCCGGTGGACGTGCTGCTCAGCGACGGCACCACAGTGCAGCTGCGGCCGATCCGCCCGTCGGACGGGCCGGGCATCGTGGCGATGCACTCGCGCTTCTCGGAGCGCACCCGCTACCTGCGGTACTTCTCGCCGTACCCGCGCATTCCCGATCGTGACCTGCGGCGTTTCGTCAACGTCGACCACCGCGACCGGGAGGCGTTCGTGGTGCTGGTCGGCGACCGGATCGTCGCCGTCGGCCGTTACGAGCGGCTCGGCCCGCAGGCCCCCGAGGCCGAGGTGGCGTTGGTGGTCGAGGACGCCTACCAGGGGCGGGGCATCGGCTCGGTGCTGCTGGAACACCTGGCCGACGCGGCGGGGCGCAACGACATCGCCAACTTCGTGGCCGAGGTGCTGCCGGCCAACGGCGCGATGCTGCGGGTCTTCTCCGACTTCGGCTACCAGGTGCAGCGGCAGTTCGCCGACGGCGTGGTGCACCTGACCTTCCCGATCGCCCCGACCGACGCGACGCTCGAGGTGCAGCGCGGCCGGGAGCACCGCACCGAGGCCCGCTCCGTGGCCCGGCTGCTCGCCCCGCGTGGCGTCGCCGTCTACGGCGCCAGCGCCACCGGGCAGGGCGTCGGCGCGGCGGTCCTCGGGCATCTGCGCGACGGCGGCTACCGGGGCGTGGTGGTCCCGGTGCACCCGGGCGCGGCGACGGTCGGCGGGCTGCCCGCGTACCCCTCGGCGGCCGAGGCGGGCGTGCCGGTCGACCTGGCCGTGGTGGCGGTGCCGCCGGAGGCGGCGACGGAGGTGGTCGCCGACGCGGCCGCCGCCGGCGCGCACGGCCTGGTGGTCATCTCCGCCGGTTTTGCCGAGGCCGGCGGGGACGGCGCCGCCGCGCAGCGTGCGCTGGTCCGCGCGGCGCACGCGGCGGGCATGCGCGTGGTCGGCCCGAACTGCCTGGGGGTGGCCAACACCGACCCGGCGGTACGCCTCAACGCCACCCTCGCCCCCCGGCTGCCGGTGCCTGGCCGGGTGGGCATCTTCAGCCAGTCCGGCGCGTTCGGGGTGGCGCTGCTGGCCGAGGCGGACCGGCGCGGGCTGGGCCTGTCCAGCTTCGTCTCGGCCGGCAACCGGGCGGACGTCTCCGGCAACGACCTGCTCCAATACTGGCAGGACGACCCCGGCACCGACGTGATCATGTTGTATCTGGAGACCTTCGGCAACCCGCGCAAGTTCGCCCGGCTGGCCCGCCGCATCGGGCGGGAGAAGCCGGTCGTGGCGCTCGCCTCGCCGGCCCGCCCGCCCGGCGTCGGCGACTCCGCCGGGCCCGACGAGGTGGCGGTGGGCGCGTTGTTCGCCCACTCCGGGGTGATCCGGGTGGACACCGTCGCCGAGCTGCTCGACGTCGGGGTGCTGCTGGCCCACCAGCCGCTGCCCGCCGGCCCGCGCGTCGGTGTGGTCGGCAACTCCTCGGCCCTGACGGGGCTGGCGGCGACCGCCTGCGCCGCGCAGGGGCTCACCGTCGCGCGTGGTTATCCGCGTGACGTCGGCCCCCGCGCCGGCGCGGCCGAGTTCGCCGCCGCGCTCGCCGAGACGGGCGCCGACGACGAGGTGGACGCGCTGGTGGTGATGTTCGCCCCGCCGCTGCCCGGCCAGCTCACCGACACCGAGGCCGACTTCGCCGCCGCGCTGCCCAGCGCGTTCGCCGCCGGGAAACCGGCCGTGGCGACGCTCCTCGTCGGCCGGGCGCCCGCCGGGGTGCCCGCCTATCCGAGCGTGGAGGAGGCCGTCCGCGCCCTCGCCCGCGTCGCCGCGTACGCCGACTGGCTGCGCCGGCCCGCCGGGGTGCCGCCGGAGCTGCCCCGCATCGACCGGGTGGCGGCGCACACCGCCCTGCGCCCCGAGGCGCTGGATCCGGCGGGCCTGCTCGCCGCGTACGGCATCGACGTGGTCGAGTCGGTGCCGGCGCGCTCCGCCGGGGAGGCGGCCGAGGCGGCGGCCCGGCTGGGTTTCCCGGTGGCTCTCAAGGCCGCCGCCCCCCGCCTGCGGCACCGGCTCGATCTCGGCGCGGTGCGGCTCGACCTGCCCGACGACGTCACCTTGCGCCGCGCGTACGCGGAGATGTCGGCGCTCTTCGGCGCGGAGGTCCTGGTGCAGCCGATGGTGCCGCCGGGCGTGGCGTGCGTGGTCGAGCTGGTGGAGGACCCGGCGTTCGGCCCGGTGGTCGGCTTCGGGCTCGGCGGCGTCGCCACCGACCTGCTCGGCGACCGGGCCTGGCGGGCGGTGCCGCTGACCGACCTGGACGCCGCCGAACTCGTCGACGAGCCCCGGGCGGCACCGCTGCTGCGCGGGCACCGGGGGGCGACGCCGGTGGACCGCGCCGCCCTGGCCGACCTGCTGCTGCGGGTCGGCCGCCTCGCCGACGAGCAGCCACGGGTCCGCGCGCTGACCCTCAACCCGGTGCTCGCCCGCCCCGACGGCATCTCGGTGCTGCACGCCACCGTCCGGGTCGGCTCCGCCGTGCCCCGCCCCGACACCGGCCCCCGCCGGTTGTGAGGAAGGCGCCTGCTGCCGTGTGCCGCAGCGGAAGGGGGCCCTTCCCGACGCCCGGGCGGGGTGGTCAGGCCCGGGCGGAGATCTGCTGCACGGACCAGGCGTTGCCGTCGGGGTCGGTGAAGTAGACGAAACCGACGTTGTCCAGCGGATCCGGCACGGGGTGCGGATTCTCGCCAATCACCTGGATCTCGCTGACCTCGACGCCGCGCTCGACCAGCTCCCTGTGCGCCCGGCGCAGGTCGGGCACGACCAACTGGAGGCCCTTGAGCGAGCCGGGCGGCATGTGCGGCACCATCCCCCTGCCGATCACGATCGAGCAACCCGAACCGGGCGGGGTGAGCTGCACGAGGCGCGCGTCGTCGCTGACCACCAGGTCGTGGTCGACGGTGAAGCCGAGCTGGCCGGCATAGAACTCCTTGGCCCGGTCCAGGTCCGAGACCGGCACGATCACCACTTCCAGGGTCCAGTTCATGGTCTTTCTCCTCCTGTCGTCGATGGCTGGCCCAGCAGTGCGGCGAGGCGGGTGAAGCTCTCGCCGACGCCCCGGGCCATCGGGTAGCGCAACACCGTGTCGCGCCCCTGACTGGTGGCGTAGCGCAGCGTGCTGGTCACCGTGGTACGCCCGACGAGTTCGGTGAACTCGTGGTTGATCAGGGTTTCGCCCGGATAGGACTGGTCGTCGAAGAGCTCGGTGAAGACCAGCCGCCGGGGCGGATCGATCTGCCGGTACGTCCCGCCCTGGCCCATCAGCTCCCCGCCCGGGCCCTGCGAGACGAAGCGCCACCGCCCGCCCACCCGCAGGTCCACCTCGCACTCGATGAGCCGCCAGCCGCGCGCGCCGTACCAGCGCACGAGCAGGTCCGGGCGGGTGAAGGCGGCGAAGACGAGGTGGGTGGGCGCGTCGAACAGCCGGCTCAGCACGATCTCGCGGTGACCGGGCGCGTAGACCACCAGCGGGTCGTCGTCGCGGGTCACCGTCCGGCGTCCGGGGCGGCGACGTGCCCGGCGACCCGGGCGGTGCCGCGCCCGCTGTCCCGGGCAGCCCCCCGCCCGCCGGCCCGGGCGGCACCCCGCGCGCTGGCGTCGGGACCTTCGGCGTCCCGGCCGGTGTCCTGGAGGTCACCGAGCAGGGCATCGAGGCGCTGGTAGCTCTCCGCCCAGTAGTCCCGGTAGTCGGCCAGCCAGGCGGTGGCCTCCCGCAGCGGGCCGGCCTGCAGGTGGCACGGCCGTCGTTGGCCGTCGCGGCCCCGGCTGACCAGCCCGGCGCGCTCCAGGACCTTCAGGTGCTTGGAGATGGCCGGCTGGCTCATCGCGAAGGGCACCGCCAGCTCGGTCACCGTGGCCTCGCCGTCCGCCAGGCGGGCGAGGATGGCCCGCCGGGTGGGGTCGGCCAGGGCCGCGAAGGTCGCGTCCAGCGCTTCACCGTCCACGATTCGATAACCTCCCGGTTCAATAACCAGATGGTTTTATATCGCGTCGGCGCTGTCGGGGCAAGCACCCCTCCCTCGGCGTGCCGGACGGACGTGAGGCCCCGGCGAACCGCCGGGGCCTCACGTGTCCAGGGACGTCAGCAGGCGTACGCCTCCAGGCGCTGGGCCCGCTCCGGGTCGCGCAGCTTGAGCAGGGTCACCTTCTCGATCTGCCGGATCCGCTCCCGGGACAGGCCGAACTCCCGGCCGACCTCGTCGAGGGTGCGCTGCCGGCCGTCGTCGAGACCGAACCGGAGCCGGATCACGGCCTGCTCCCGCTGCGACAGGGTGGAGAGCACGATGCTCACCTCGTTGCGCAACTCGCCCTGCGCGGCGGCGTCGCCCGGCTCGGCGCTCGGGTCGACGGCGGCGACGAAGTCGCCGAGGGCGCTCTCGCCGTCCTCACCGACGGCCTGGTCGAGGCTCACCGGCTCCCGGTCGTACGAGATCAGCTCGATGACCTGGAACTCCGGGATGCCCATGGCGCCGGCGACCTCGACGACTGTGGGCTCGCGGCCCAGCGAGACGGAGAGCTCGCGGCGGGCCCGGACCATGCGGTTGACCTGCTCGACCATGTGCACCGGGATGCGGATGGTGCGGGCCTGGTCGGCCATGGCGCGGGTGATGGCCTGGCGGATCCACCAGGTGGCGTACGTGGAGAACTTGTAGCCCTTGGTGTAGTCGAACTTCTCGACGGCGCGGATCAGGCCGAGGTTGCCCTCCTGGATCAGGTCGAGGAACGCCATGCCGCGACCCGTGTAGCGCTTGGCGATGCTCACCACGAGGCGCAGGTTCGCCTCCAGCAGGTGGTTCTTCGCCGCGCGACCCTGCACGGCGATCAGCTTCAGGTCGGCCCGCAGCTGCGCGGAGACCGGGGTGCAGGTCGCCAGCTTCTCCTCGGCGAACAGCCCGGCCTCGATCCGCTTGGACAGGTCGACCTCCTGGGCGGCGGTCAGCAGCTTCGTGCGCCCGATCCCGTTCAGGTATGCCCGGACCAGGTCCGTGGAGACGCCGCGCTCGTCGGTGGCGTCGAGGTCGGTCAGGTTGTCGGTGGCGTTCGCGGCCTCGGTCGTGCCGGCCGGGCGCGTCCGGTGCTCCATCATCTGCAGGGCCATCTCGGTTTCTCCCCGTGTCCACGTCTGTGCCGTTCGCTCCGGCCCAGTGGTGCCGGTGTGACACACAGCTTGGCGGGCGGGGCGTGAAACGGGAGTGAGGCGATCGGGGACCCGACACGAATTCCGCCGGACGCCCGTTCGGCGTGGCCGGCTCGTCACCGGGTGTTGCTTGCCGCCGGCGGTTACCGTGCCAGCGGTCGGCCGGCACGCGCCGGCGTATCGGAACAGGTGGTGGGGGGTCTCGTGGTCTTCAAACGGTTCATGCAGGCGATGGGCGTGGGCGGTCCGTCGGTGGAGACGGTGCTGGCGAACCCGCACTGCCGCCCCGGCGGCCAACTGGAGGGCGTCGTCCACGTCGTCGGCGGCGACCACCCCGTCGACGTGTCCTATGTGGCGCTGGGCCTGGTCACCCGGGTCGAGGTGGAGAGCGGTGACAACGACTACGAGACCACGCAGGAGTTCCACCGGCAGGCCGCGACGGGCGCGTTCCGGTTGGAGGCGGGACGGCGCCACGACATCCCGTTCCGCTTCGCGGTGCCGTGGGAGACGCCGCTCACCGAGCTGTACGGGCAGCACCTGCACGGGATGACGATGGGCCTGCGTACGGAGCTGGAGGTGGCCCGCTCGGTGGACAAGGGCGACCTGGACGCGGTGGCGGTGCACCCGCTGCCGTCGCAGCAGAAGATCCTGGAGGCGTTCCTGCGGTTGGGCTTCCGGTTCGCCCGCGCCGACGTGGAGCGGGGCCACATCTACGGCGTACGGCAGAGCCTGCCCTTCTACCAGGAGATCGAGTTCTACCCGGCCCCGCAGTACGCCGGGGCGGTCAACCAGCTGGAACTCACCCTCGTCACCGACCCGCAGCAGATCCAGGTGGTGTTGGAACTCGACAAGCGCGGCGGCCTGTTCACCGAGGGCCGGGACGCCTTCGGCCGCTTCACCGTCGACCACGCCACCGCCGAGCGCACCGACTTCGCCGCGCAGCTCGACGCCTGGATCCGGCAGTCGTTGCAGCGGCGCGGCCTGTTCGGCTGATCCGCGCGCCGGGGCGCGGCGGCCCGGCCCGCGTCAGAGGTCGAGCAGCAGCGTGCGCGGGCCGACGTTGACGCTCTCGACCAGCATGTGGGCGCGGAAGCGACCGGTCTCGACCTTCGCGCCCCGGGCGCGCAGCTCCGCCACGACCGCCGTCACCAGGGGCTCCGCGACCTCCGCCGGGGCGGCCGCCGTCCAACTCGGACGGCGGCCCCTGCGGGCGTCACCGTAGAGGGTGAACTGGCTGACCACCAGGATCGGTGCGCCGGCGTCCGCCGCGGACCGCTCCTCGTCGAGGATCCGCAGCTCGTGCACCTTGCGGGCCATCGTGCGGGCGGTCTCGGCGGTGTCGGTGTGGGTGACCCCGAGCAGCACCAGCAGCCCGTCGTCGATCGCGCCGACCACCTCGCCGTCGACCGTCACGGCGGCCCGGCCGACGGTCTGCACCACGGCCCGCATCAGCCGGTGACCGGTGCGATGAAGCCGCGCTCGACGAGGTGCGCGACGATCGGCCCGGCGGCCTCGGCCAACTCCCCGGGGGTGACGTCGTGGGCGGCGGCGAGCAGGGCGAGCTGGTCGCGCAGGGCCAGCCGCCCGTCGGCCCCGCCGACCAGGGCGAGCACGAGCGGGTCGATCTCCTCGGTCCACCGCAGGCCGTCCGGCATGGCCAGCACCTGCCGGTCCACCGCCCAGCCCTCGTCGCCCATGGTGGCCTCCTGCCGCAGTTGGAGCCCGTCGGCGGCCCGGTAACGGGCGGCGAGCAGCCCGTCGGTGTCGCGGCCCCGGAGCCAGTCGTGGCGCTCGAACCACGCGTCGACCTGGTCACCGAGGGGCGGCTGCACCCGCTGGCGCAGATCCTCCACCCGGACGACCGGGTCGTCGTGGCCGCTGCGGCGCAGCGAGACGATGCCGAAGCCGACCGCCTCCACCTTGTGCGCGTCGAACCAGTCCAGCCAGTCGGCCATCCGCCGCGGGTCGGCCGCCTCGCCGACGTCGGTGAGCCACAGGTTGACGTACGCCATCGGGTCGGCCACCTCGCGCTGGATGACCCAGGCGTCCAGCCCCGTGCCGGCGAACCAGCCGGTCACCCGTTCGGCCCAGTCCTCCCCGGCGACATGCACCCAGTTGGCGAGGTACTGCATGGTGCCGCCCTCGGTGAGCAGGCCGGGCGCGGCGGCGGCCAGTTCCGCGCCGATCGCGTCGCCGACGCGCCCCGAGTCGCGGTAGACGTGCGTGGTGGTGCCCGGCCCGACCACGAACGGCGGGTTGCTGACCACCAGGTCGAAGCGCCGCCCGGCGACGGGGGCGACCAGGTCGCCGCGGAGCAGCTCCCAGTCCTGGCCGTTGAGCGCGGCGGTGGTGGCGGCGAAGCGCAGCGCCCGCGCCGAGAGGTCGGTGGCGGTGACCCGCCGCGCGTGGGTGCCCAGGTGCAGCGCCTGCACGCCGGAGCCGGTGCCCAGGTCCAGCGCGGTCTCGACGGGCCGGCGCACGGTCGCGCCGATCAGCGTCTGCGTCGCCCCGCCGATGCCGAGGACGTGCTCGGCGTGCAGCGGGTGGCCGGGCCGGGCGCTGGCGGGCACGTCGGCGAGCACCCACCAGTCGTCGCCGTACGGCTCCAGGTCCACGCCCATCCGCAGCCCGTCGCCGTACCGCTCGACCAGGCCCCCCGCGAGCGCCTCCGCCAGCGACAGCGGCGCCAGCGCGGCGGCCACCGCGGCCTCCGGCTCCGTCTGCTCGCAGATGAACACCCGGATCAGGGTGCCGAGCGGGTCGCGGTCCTCGGTGGCGCGCAGCGCGGCCCGGAAGTCGTTGCGGGCCACCCCGCCGGTGGCCTGCGGGCCGAGCCGGTTGGCGATGCCGTTCGAGGTGAAGCCGGCCCGGGTCAGCGCGGTCCGCAGCGCCTCGACACCGGCGGGGGAGAGCAGCATGTCGTGTCCGTCCACGCCGCCATCCTGCCTGGTGCCCGGGGCCGGCACACGGGCACCCGGCGAACCTGCGGGGGTCACCGGCCGACCCGCCCGCGCGGGGGGATGCCCGGGCACCGCGCGGCGCTCGTGGTGGCCGTCGCCATGGCGCCCGGCGGGCGCGCAGGTCCCGGGTATGTCCTGGGGCTGATCGTCCCGCTGTCAGGGCAGGATGCAGGCATGACGTTGTCGTTGCCGATCGATCCCGAGGCGAACGCACTTCTCCACCGGGATCCGCTGGCGCTGCTTCTCGGCATGGTGCTGGACCAGCAGGTGCCGATGGAGAAGGCATTCTCCTCGCCGTACGTGCTGGCGCAGCGCCTCGGGCGCGACCTGGACGCCCGGGAGCTGGCCGACCACGACCCGCAGGCGCTGGTCGCCCTCTTCGCCCAGTCGCCGGCGCTGCACCGGTTCCCGAAGGCGATGGCGGCCCGGGTGCAGGAGGTGTGCCGGGTCCTCGTCGACCGGTACGACGGCGACGCCGCCCGGCTCTGGTCCGACGCCGCGGACGGCCGCGAGTTGCTGCGCCGCGTCGGGGAGCTGCCCGGCTTCGGCGCGCAGAAGGCGCAGATCTTCCTCGCGCTGCTCGGCAAGCGGTGCGGGGTGACACCGGCGGGCTGGCGGGAGGCGGCCGGCGGTTACGGCGACCCGGACGCGTACCGGTCGGTGGCCGACGTCACCGACGCGGACTCGCTGCGGCGGGTGCGCGAGTACAAGCAGCAGTTGAAGGCGGCGGCGAAGGCGGGGACCGCCGGGGGCTGACCTGCCGGCGGCACCCTCGGCCGCGACCGGGGAGGCGGGTGGGCGGCCGGTCAGGCGGCGGTCGGCCGGGAGAGGGCGGCCAGCGCCCGCCGCACGTCGGCGAGGGAGACAGTGGCCGAGTCGTCCAGGTCGGCCAGGCCGGCCTCGATCCACTGCCGCATCAGCGTGGTGACCCCGATGCCGCGCGCGTCGGCCACGGCCCGGACCCGCTCGTACGTCTCCAGGGGCAGGCGCACGGAGCGGCTGACCATGGGGGAGTCGGTGTCGGGGGCGGGCAGGTCCGCCGGCGGGTTCGCGTCGATCAGCTCCGCGAGCCGGTCACCGCCGCTGTGGAACTGCCTGGTCGCGTCGTCACGGTTCATCGTCACCGCCTCCTCATCGGCGAGGTCTCCGCACGGCCTCGTCGTAGCGCTTGGCCTCGACGTCGCTCAGTTGGCGGGCGGAGAGAATGTCCCAGTCGTTGTCGGCACCGTCGGCCTCGGCGAGCAGCACGGCCAGCCGGCGGCCCCGGCGGGCGGTGGCGTAGACCACCATGACGTCGTCACCGAGGTGCCGGATCACCCGGCGGGTGCTGTGCAACGCCTCCCAGACTTCCCCCGGCGTGACGTCGTAGACCCTCAGGTTGGCCAACGCCTCGTCGGTGAAGCCGTACCTGCTGCCCACGGCGCGAGCGTACCACCGACGTAACACGTCGACGGGGTACCGCGATTTTCGCTGATCACGCGCCGCGGGTGACAGGATGGGGCGTAACCCCCTCGAGGAGGTCCGTGGTGAAGCGTCAGGCGTACCAGCCGATCCTGATCACCGACGCCTCGCGCAGCCAGGACGACCAGCTCACCAGCCGTCAGAAGCGCTACGTGCTGATGATGGGTGTCCGGGTGGCCTGCGTGATCGTCGGTGCCGTCCTGGTCGGCGTGCAGGCTCCACTGCTCTGGGTCTGGCTGCCGGTGGTGGCCCTCGGCATGGTGCTCATCCCGTGGCTGGCGGTCCTGCTGGCCAACGACCGGCCGCCCAAGGAGCAGCACCGGCTGGCCAACCGGTTCCAGCCGCGGCGCCGGGACGACACCCCGCCGATGAGCCTCGCCGCCGAGGAGCGCCCCCACAAGATCATCGACGTCGAGCCCTGAGCCCCCGCCCGGGTGGCGGGCGGGGCTCAGGCGGCCGGGCGCGCCCCCACCTGGGAGACGGCCAGTGCGCCGAGGTCGCCGGCCCGGCGCAGCGCCACCGCCGGCTCCGCGCCGTCGAGCCAGGCGGCCAGTAGCCCGGCCGCGAACGCGTCCCCGGCCCCCGTGACGTCGACCACCGCGACCCGGCGGGCCGGCGCGACGGCTGTCGAGTCGTCCCGGTCCACCCAGACCGCCCCGGCCGCGCCCTGCTTGACGACGATCCGCCGGGCCGACGCCGACAGCACCCGCCCCTGCGCCGCCGGGTCCAGCCCGCCGGCCAGCACCGTCGCCTCGTCGGCGTTGACCAGGAGCAGGTCGACCCCGCGTACCCAGGACAGGAAGGCCGCCGCGCCGACGCGCCGCAGGGGGGCGGCGGAGGCCGCGTCGACGCTGGTGGTGAGCCCGCGCTCGCGGGCGGCGGCCAGCGCCCGCAGCCCCGCCGGCCGGCTCTCGGCATCCAGCAGGGTGTACCCGGACAGGTGCAGGTGCCGCGCGTCCGGCGTCGCGGCCAGCGCCGCGTCGACGTGCCCCGGGGCCAGCCGCAGGTTGGCGCCCCGCTCCGTGATCATCGTCCGCTCACCGGCCGTGGCCAGCACGATGACGGTGCCGGTGGCGCGGTCGGGGCACACGGTCGTCGCGCAGTCGATCCCCGCGCGCGCCAGCTCGGCCACCCGGTCCCGCCCGGCGGCGTCGTCGCCGACGGCGCCCACCAGCGTGACCGGTACCCCCTGCGCGGCCAGCCAGGACGCGGTGTTGGCGGCCTGGCCGCCGCCGCTGAACCGGATCGTCGCCGCGGTGTCCGACCCGGTGGCCACCGGCCCGGCCAGCACCGCCACCACGTCGGTGATCAGGTCACCGACGACGAGGACGCGGCCTGCGCTCATGCCCCGGCGCGGCGGGCGGCCGCGGCGACGGCGATCCGGGCGGCGAGGTCGGCGTTGCGCAGGATGATCCGGACGTTCACCGCGAGGCTCGCCCCCTCGGTCGCCGAGTGGAAGTGCGCGAGCAGGTAGGGCGTCACGGCCTTGCCGGTCACCCCGTCGCGCTGCAACAGCGCCAGCCCGTCGGCGAGGGTGCGGTCGTGCAGCGCCGGGTCGAGCTGCTCGTCGGTGGGCAGCGGGTTGGCCACGATCAGGCCGCCGTGGTGCACGTCGTGCTGCTCCCGGGCCGCCAGCACGTCAGCGACCTGCTCGGCCGAGTCCAGCGACCAGTCCAGGTCGAAGCCGCCGTCGGTGATGAAGAAGCCGGGGAAGCGGCGGGTCCGGAAGCCGACCACCCCGACGCCGAGGGTCTCCAGCCGCTCCAGGGTCGCGCCCACGTCCAGGATCGACTTGACCCCGGCGCAGACCACGGCGATCGGCGTCCGGGCCAGGGTGACCAGGTCGGCGGATTCGTCGAAGGTCTGCGCGGCCTCCCGGTGCACCCCGCCGAGGCCGCCGGTGGCGAACACCCCGATGCCGGCGGCGGCGGCCACCGCGCTGGTCGCGGCCACGGTCGTGGCGCCGTCCGCGCCGGTCGCGGCGGCGAGGGCGAGATCGCGTACGGAGAGCTTGGCGACCCCGTCGACGGTGGCGAGCCGGGTCAGCTCCGCGTCGTCGAGGCCCACCACGAGCTGGCCGCCGACCATGCCGATGGTGGCCGGTACCGCGCCCGCGTCGCGGACGGCCTGCTCGATCTCGCGGGCCACCCGCAGGTTGTCCGGCCGGGGCAGGCCGTGCGAGACGATGGTGCTCTCCAGGGCGACGACGGGACGGCCGTCGCGCAGGGCGTCGGCCACCTCGCTGCCGTGACGGACGTGAAAGTCGGGACGGATGTGAAAGTTGGTCACGTCACCACCGTACGGCTCCGGGTTGCGGGGACCTGAAGTGGACCGGACCGGGGGCGACCTGCCAGACTTGAGGGTCGGAGGTGCAGAAGTGAGCACAGAGGTTCTCGAGCGTCCGGAGCTGAAGGACGCCGACACCGGTCCTGAGATGTTCCACTACGTGCGCAAGGAGAAGATCGCGGAGAGTGCCGTCATGGGCACCTTCGTCATCGCCCTGTGCGGGGAGAAGTTCCCGGTCACCAAGGCCGCCAAGCCCGGCTCGCCGGTCTGCCCCAAGTGCAAGGAGATCTACGACTCCTGGGGCGACTGAGCGGGGGCGGCCCGCCCGGCCGCGCGCGTAACCTTCGCCGGTGACCACCTCCACCCCACTGCTCTTCGCCGACCTCACGGGGGTGGCGGTCTTCGCCGCCTCCGGGGCCTCCGCGGCGGTGGCGAAACGGCTCGACCTCTTCGGGGTCGTCTTCGTCGGCTTCGTGGCCGCGCTGGGCGGCGGGATCTTCCGGGACCTGGCGATCGGTGAGGCGCCGCCGTTGGCCTTCGGCGACTGGCGGTACGCGGCGACGGCCGCCGTCACGGCCGCCGCCGTCTTCTGGCTGCACCCCCAGTTCGCCCGGCTACGCACCAGCGTCCTGGTGCTGGACGCGGCCGGGCTGGGGCTGTTCACCGTCACGGGCACGGTCAAGGCGCTCGACGCCCAGGTGCCGGCGGTGGGAGCCTGCGTGATCGGCATGCTCACCGCGATCGGTGGCGGCCTCGGCCGCGACCTGCTCACCGCCGAGATCCCGGTGGTGCTGCGGCGGGAGATATACGCCGTGGCCGCGCTCACCGGCTCGATCCTCGTGGCGCTGCTGGACGCCCTCGGGCACGCCGAGGCCGGCTGGCTGACGGTGGCGGCCGTGGCGGTCTTCCTGCTCCGCCTGGTGGCGCTGCGGCGGCGCTGGTCGGCGCCGGTGCCCGCCCTGCGCTCCCCGCCCACGGGCGCCCCCGGCGCCCGCCCCTGATCCGGCGGCGGATGTGACCAGCGTGGCGTCGGCTGGGTCGGGCGGCCCGCGCTGGTTATGCTGAGCCGGCCTTCGCGGCACCATCTGCGCGGAGGCGTTTTCATGGGCGGCGGCACCCGTGGCCCTCGCCCGGGGTCCGCCAACAGGCGGTCGGAGAGGAGCTTCCCGTGGCGGCCCGGTTGCCGGCGATCGAGACGTTTCCGGCACTGCGCGCGTGGCAGCGCAAGGCACTCGTGGAGTACCTGCGTCGGCGGGACCCCGACTTCACCGCGGTCGCCACCCCGGGCGCCGGAAAGACCACCTTCGCCCTGCGGATCGCCGCCGAGCTGCTCGCCGACGGCACCGTCGAGGCGGTCACCGTGGTGGCGCCGACCGAGCACCTGAAGACCCAGTGGGCGGAGGCGGCGGCCCGGGTCGGCATCCAGCTCGACGCCGCGTTCCGCAACGCCGACCTGCACTCCTCCGCCGACTTCCACGGGGCGGTCGTGACGTACGCGCAGGTGGGCATGGCGCCCCACGTGCACAAGCGGCGCACCCTCACGCGGCGCACCCTGGTCGTCCTCGACGAGATCCACCACGCGGGGGACAGCCGCACCTGGGGCGACGGGGTGAAGGCGGCCTTCGAGGGCGCCGAGCGCCGGCTGATGCTCACCGGGACCCCGTTCCGCTCCGACGACAACCCGATCCCGTTCGTCGAGTACGAGCGGGGCGGCGACGGGCTGCTGCGCTCGCGCGCCGACTCGGTCTACGGCTACGCCGAGGCGCTGCGCGACAGCGTCGTGCGGCCGGTGCTCTTCCTGGCGTACTCGGGGGAGACCCGGTGGCGCACCAACGCGGGGGAGGAGTTGGCGGCGCGGCTCGGTGAGCCCATGACCCAGGACCTCGTCGCGCAGGCGTGGCGTACCGCGCTGGACCCGGCGGGCGACTGGATGCCGCAGGTGCTGCGTGCCGCCGACGCGCGGCTGACCGTGCTGCGCAACGCGGGGATGCCCGACGCCGGCGGGCTGATCATCGCCAGCGACCAGCAGACCGCCCGCTCGTACGCGAAACTCATCGAGCAGGTGACCGGCGAGCGCGCCACGGTGGTGCTCTCCGACGACGTGGGCGCCTCGGCGCGGATCGCGACGTTCGCGGCGTCCGCGCAGCGCTGGATGGTGGCGGTCCGGATGGTCTCCGAGGGCGTCGACATCCCCCGGCTGGCCGTCGGCGTGTACGCGACCAGCGCCAGCACCCCGCTCTACTTCGCGCAGGCCATCGGCCGGTTCGTCCGCGCCCGCCGCCCCGGCGAGACCGCCTCGGTCTTCCTGCCCAGCGTGCCGCACCTGCTCGGGCTGGCCAGCGAGATGGAGGCCGAGCGGGACCACGTGCTCGGCAAACCCAAGGACCGCGAGGGGTTCGACGACGACCTGCTGGAGCGCGCCCAGCGCGACGACCAGGCCAGCGGCGAGCTGGAGAAGCGGTTCGCCGCGCTCTCCGCGACGGCCGAACTGGACCAGGTGATCTTCGACGGCGCCTCGTTCGGCACCGCCGCCCAGGCCGGCACCCCCGAGGAGGAGGAATATCTGGGCCTGCCGGGGCTGCTCACCGCCGACCAGGTCTCCCTGCTGCTGACCAAGCGGCAGCAGGCGCAGCTCGCGGCCCAGCGTCGTCGGGCCGTCAGCCCGGCTGAGACGGCCGCTGAGGCCCCCGCCGCGCCGCCGGCACCGATGAGTGCCGCCCAGCGTCGGGTCGCCCTACGTCGCCAGCTGAACGCCCTCGTGGCTGCCCGGCACCACCGCACGGGGCAGCCGCACGGAAAGATCCACGCGGAGCTGCGCCGCCTCTGCGGCGGCCCGCCGAGCGCCCAGGCGACCATCGAGCAGCTCGAGGAGCGCATCGCCACGGTCCAGACCCTCTGACGTCGCGGCGCCCGCCCCGTCCCGGCGGACACACGAAACCGGCCGGAGGCCCCCTCGGGGGGCCTCCGGCCGGTTATGTCGTGGCTCTGCGGATCTCTTCTCAGTTCGCCATCTGATCGGCGCCACGCCAGCTGAACTCCGGGTCCGTCGCGAACCGCACGGTGATCTTCACGAGATCCTCCGCGTACTTGTTCGCGTGGTGCCCACAGAACACCAGCTCACTCCCACCCGCCAGAGTGATCCGGAGCTTGCCGGCAGCATTGCAGCGGTCGCACCGTTCATCGGCGGCTGGGGGAGCCACCGTCTCGGGCGGCGGCGTGAGGGTCGGGGTCATCGCCTTCCTCCTCTGGTCGTCACCGATGAACACTCTCTTCGGTCGTTGCTCACCTATCGTGCAACACCCCGTCCGGGCGCTGCCTTCCCTGTGTGCCCGCGCGGGACCGAGGTCACACATGGCAGGGACAGTGTGCCGTGCACCAAGGGTGCCACGCCAACGATCACAATCGCGCAACCGGACGATCACCTAGCGACGTTGGACGCCAGGTGGTCAAAACGACACGTTCGGTTGACGATCGCGATCAGTCCAGGTAATCCCGCAGCACCTGCGAACGTGACGGGTGGCGCAGCTTGGACATCGTCTTGGACTCGATCTGCCGAATGCGCTCCCGGGTCACCCCGTAGACCTGGCCGATCTCGTCCAGCGTGCGCGGCTGACCGTCGGTCAGCCCGAAGCGCAGCCGTACCACGCCCGCCTCACGCTCGGACAACGTCTGCAGCACCTGCTGAAGCTGGTCCTGCAGGAGCGAGAACGACACGGCGTCGACCGCGACCACGGCCTCGGAGTCCTCGATGAAGTCGCCGAGCTGGCTGTCACCCTCGTCGCCGATGGTCTGGTCCAGCGAGATGGGCTCCCGGGCGTACTGCTGGATCTCCAGCACCTTCTCGGGTGTGATGTCCATCTCCTTGGCGAGCTCCTCCGGCGTGGGCTCGCGGCCCAGGTCCTGGAGCAGCTCGCGCTGGATGCGGCCGAGCTTGTTGATGACCTCGACCATGTGCACCGGGATGCGGATGGTGCGGGCCTGGTCGGCCATGGCGCGGGTGATGGCCTGGCGGATCCACCAGGTGGCGTACGTGGAGAACTTGTAGCCCTTGGTGTAGTCGAACTTCTCGACGGCGCGGATCAGGCCGAGGTTGCCCTCCTGGATCAGGTCGAGGAACGCCATGCCGCGACCCGTGTAGCGCTTGGCCAGCGAGACGACCAGCCGGAGGTTGGCCTCCAGCAGGTGGTTCTTGGCGCGCTCGCCGTCGCGCGAGATCCAGCCCAGGTCCCGCTGCATGTCGCGGGTGAGCTTCTCCTCGCCCTCCTCGGACCCCCGCAGCCGCTCCGCGGCGTAGAGCCCGGCCTCGATCCGCTTGGCCAGCTCCACCTCCTGCTCCGCGTTGAGCAGCGGGACCTTGCCGATCTGCTTGAGGTAGGCCCGCACGGAGTCGGCGGAGGCGGTCAGCTCCGCGTCGCGGCGCGCCTGCTTGAGCGCCTCCGACTCCTCGTCGTCCCACTCGAAGTCGTTGTCGCTGGCCGAGGCGGCGGCGTCGGTCTCGGCGGCCCGGGTCAGCTCGACCGGCTCCTCGACGACCACGTCCTCGATCTCGGCGGCGAGCGCCTCCGGGTCGAGGTCGCCCTCGCCCTTGGCCTTCCCCGCGCCCTTGGCCGGCGCGGCGCCGGCCGCGACGGTCGCCTTGGTGGCCCGGGTCGCCTTGGTGGCCTTCGCGGGTGCGACGGCCGCCTCGGCGGTCTTACGGGCGGCGGCCTTGCGGGGGGCGGGCGCCGGGGAGTCGTCCGCCGAGGGCGCCTGCTTCGGCGCCGGCGCGACGGCCTTCTTGGTGGTCTTGGCGGTGGTGGCCCGGGACGCGGGAGTGGCCGATCGGGCGGCGGCGACGCGGCGGCGGGTGCTCGCCGAGCCGTCCACCACCACGGTCACTCCCGCCTCGGAGAGCGCCCGCAGGATCTTCTTGGCCTGGGCCGGAGTCACCTCGGCGGACTCGACGGTGCGCGCGAGCTGGGCCGACGTGAGCTGGCCACCAGCGCTCTGCGCGTGGGCGATCAGAGTGTCGGTGAGCGAGCGAACGTCGGCGCCGGTCTGGCGGGGTTCTGTCACGAATGACCTTCCGGAGGCGAAGAGCGAGCACGGCCGGGTAGTCCGACGAAGAGTGGGGCACCTTGCCGGGCGATGTGGTTGAGGCACCCCCGTGTCCCGGTCCGTCCGGTCGTGGCGGTCCGTCGCAGCGTGGGCAGGGGTGAATTGTAACGCCGTCCGCGGCGATCATCCGCCTCCGCACGGCGGTGCGGCGGAAGGGACCGCCGATTCGGCGCAGATGTGGACTTTGTAAGGATGGTACCGCGCGTGACCCGGAACACCCCGGCCGTGCGGGAAGGGGACGAACCATGGATCGCACGGCGCCGTCGGAACTGCTGGAAATCGCGGTCGACGTGGCCCGGGAGGCGGCCGCGACCGCGTACCGGATGCGGGCCGAGGGCGTGTCGGTGGCCGCCACCAAGACCACGGCCACCGACGTGGTCACCGCCGCCGACCGGGCGGTCGAGCGGCAGGTGGTCGACGCGCTGCGCCGGCTGCGTCCGGGCGACGCCGTGCTCGGCGAGGAGTACGGCGCGGGGGAGGGCGGCCCGGTCGCCCCCGGCGGCGTCCGCTGGATCGTGGACCCGATCGACGGCACCGTCAACTACCTCTACGGGATCCCGCACTGCGCGGTGTCGCTCGCCGCCGAGGTCGACGGCGAGGTGGTCGCCGGGGTCGTGCGCAACGTCAGCACCGGCGAGGAGTGGACGGCCACCCTCGGTGGCGGTGCCTGGCGCGACGGAGAGCGGCTGCGCTGCTCCACGGAGACCGACCTGGGTCAGGCGCTGGTCGCCACGGGCTTCGGCTACGACGCGGGGCGCCGGGCGCACCAGGCCCGGGTGCTCGCCGCGCTGATTCCGCACATCCGGGACATCCGCCGCTTCGGCGCCGCCGCGCTGGACCTCTGCCTGGCGGCGGAGGGGCGGGTGGACGCCTACTACGAGAAGGGGCTCGCCGCCTGGGACCAGGCCGCCGGCGCCCTGGTGGCCACCGAGGCCGGGCTGCGGGTCGCCGGGCTGGGTGGGCTGCCGGCCGGCCCGGACCTGGTGATCGCCGCACCGGCGGCGCTGTTCGGGCCGCTGCACGAGCGCCTCGCCGACCTGGACGCCTCGGGCGGCCCCTGACCCGGCGGTGCCGCGCCCCGCTGCGCGGGGGACCAGCGCCTCCCGGCCGGTGGGCCCGCGTCCCCGGCCGGTGGGCCCGCGTCCCCGGCCGGTGGGCCCGCGTCCCCGGCCGGTGGGCCCGCGTCCCCGGCCGGCGGGACCGCGTCCCCGGGTCCCGGGCCGGCGCGCGACCGCCCGGGACGGGTACGGTCGCGCCCCCGGGCGGACCCGGGGGCGCGGCGCGGTCGTCAGTCCTGGGGCATCGGGCAGGCGCCCGTCGGCAGGACCGGTGGGCCGAGGTCACCCAGGGACTGGTTGACCTCGGTGGTGGTGGCGAGCTGCTGGAAGCTGCTGCCGAGCACCACGTCGACGACGTCGTCGGTGCGCGTGGCGTCGTACTCGTACTCGGCGTTGTCGAGGAAGTACGCCCGCAGCAGGTGCGCCGAGCCGACGCCCTTCGGCCCGTAGCGCAGCAACGCGACGTCGTCGATCTGCTTCTTCTCCTCGCCGATCTTCTTCACCTGGAACTTCCGGTTGGTGAAGTCGTCGCCGATGCTGCGGGCCAGGCCGATCCGGTCCGTGCCGTTCAATACGTTGATCTTGACGTCCTTCTGTTCCCGCAGGGCCACGTCGGCCAGCGGCCAGCCCTCGGGACAACCGCCGGCGAGGCCGGCGCTGCTCTGGGTGTCGCGGACCAGCGCGACGACCACGAAGACGAGGGCCAGCACCGCCAGCAGGCCGACGACAACGAGTGCTCGCACTCGCGCAAAGCTCATCAGGGTGCTCCCCGGACAGTGGTGGGTGGCGGCGGCCGGCGGTGGTCGGGCCGCCCCGCCGGCCGTCGAGTACGCCGCTGAGGTTAACGGTTGTCCGGCCGTCGCGTGGAAACAGCCGGACATGCCGGCGCGCCATCCGGGAACGAGGTAGTACTACCCCTATCTTCGTGTCGCCTGAGTCACACCGGGAACAACTTCGCGTGCGGGGGCGTACATCTCAGCCACAAGGGCGGTATACATGCCTCGCCCGACGGGGGGGTATCGTTCCGCGCTCGCCGGCTGTTCCTCGGGACGTCTCCGTCCGTGCTGTCTTCGGGTCGGGTGACCGACACAAGTGGTGGCCGGCCAGCGGAACCGAAACAGCGTCGTCCGGCGTTACAACCGGAAGCGACAACATCGATATGGGAGAGTGAAACCGATGGCCACCGACTACGACGCCCCGCGTCGCGACGAGGTCGACCTCGGCGAGGACAGCCTGGAAGAGCTCAAGGCCCGCCGCGTCGACTCACAATCGGGCGCCGTGGACGTCGACGAGGCCGAGGTGGCCGAGAGCTTCGAGCTGCCCGGCGCTGACCTGGCCGACGAGGAACTCACCGTCAAGGTGCTGCCCATGCAGCAGGACGAGTTCCGCTGCGCCCGCTGTTTTCTGGTGCATCACCGGAGCCAGTTGGCGGTCGAGCGTAACGGCGACCTCATTTGCCGCGAGTGCGTCTGACACCGTGCGTCCCCACCAGCGGCGGCTCCCTCGTCGGGGCCGCCGCTGCCCGAGCCGCCGTGCGGGATTGCGGGGGACCTGCTTGACTCGTTGACGGGTGACCGTCATGTCGATGGCGGTCCATCGGAGGGGCGGGCGATGAGCGAGCGGAACGAGTCCGGCGGCACGCGCGGCGCCGAACCGGTCCGGGCCGACGGCGTCGGCGAGACGGACCCCCGGTCCGGGCCCGTCGCGCCCCGGCCCGCGCCCGGTGCGGACGACGAGCTGGGCACCACAGTGGCGGCGCTGACCGCCGACGACATCGCGCCGGCCCGCCGCCGGCAACTGCTCGGCCGGCTCGTCGGGCAGGCGCGGGCGCGCGGGCTGACCGACCTGTTCAAGCCGAAGAGCGCCGTGCGCTGGATGGTCGACACGGTCACCGAGGTCGCCCCGCACGTGCCCGTACGCGACCTGGCGACCCTGCGTCGGCACTTCGACGGCCTCGACGGCGAGGCGTTGGCCGAGCGGCTGGTGCGCAACGCCGCGCGCACGACGGCCGGGATCGGTGCCGCGGGCGGGGGAGTGGCGGCCGTCGAGTGGACGGTCGCGCCGACCCTGCTCTCCGCGCCGGTGCTGCTGGCCGCCGAGACGGTTGCCGTGGTGGCCGTCGAGCTGAAGCTGATCGGCGAGCTGCACGAGGTCTACGGCGTCACGCTGCCGGCCGGCGGCAGCCCCCGGGCGGTCGCGTTGGTGCAGTCCTGGGCCGGCCAGCGCGGGATCAATCCGATGGTGCCCGGCGTCGGGGTGAGCGCCGTGCTGGGCACGGCCGCGCGCAAGGAACTGCGCGACACGCTGCTCAAGCGCTTCGGCCGCAACCTGACCACCCTCGGCCCCTTCCTCACCGGGGCGGCGGTCGCCAGCTACCTCAACCGCAGGGCCACCCGGACGATGGCGGACCAGCTCCGCGGCGACCTGCGCCGCCGGGCCGAGGCCCTACCGGGCGCCCCGCCGGCGCTACCCGGCCCCCGCTGAGCCGCCGGGAGCGGGACGGGGCGTCGGCCGGCAGCGCCGGGCGGCTCAGGGACGGGCGGCGTCGCGGGCGGCGAGCAGCGCCTCGGCCAGCTCGACCGGGTGGCGGGTGCTGACCACCCAGAACGGGGTGGGATCGGCCGGGTCGTCGAGGAGCACCTGGACGGCGCCGGGGATCCACGGCCGCTGCACCACGAACGCCAGCGGGTCGGCGCCGACCCCGAGCACCTCACGCCGGCCGGCGACGTCCAGCGGGACGACGTCGGCGACGAACCGGACCGGCAGCCGGGCGTCGTCCACCCGCAACTCGCCGTCGCGTACCGCGATCCGGATCCGGCCGAGCCAGGCCAGGCCGGCGACGGTCCCCGGCAGCAGCACCACGAACGGCAGCCAGGCCCGGATGCCGGGCGCGCCCATCCAGACCTCCACGGCGAGCAGCCCCGCCACGCCCAGCGAGCTCAGCCACAGCCACCAGGGCAGGCCGAGCCGCTCGAGGTGCTGCGGGGGCGCCGCGGCGGGCGACGCCGGGGATGGCGAGGATGGCGACAGGCTCACTCCTGCCAGGGTACGGCGCACGACGGTCGGCGGAACCGGCAGGATGGCAGGGTCAGCCCAGGAAAACGGACGGAGGAGGGTAACCGTGACCGACGTGGTGACCGTGCCCGTACGGCAGCTCGACCCCGAGCTGCCGCTGCCGGCGTACGCCCATCCCGGCGATGCCGGGGCAGACCTGGTGGCGGCGACGGACGTCGAGCTGCCACCCGGCGGCCGGGCGCTGGTCCCGACCGGCGTGGCGATCGCGTTGCCCGAGGGGTACGTGGGCCTCGTCCACCCCCGTTCGGGGCTCGCGGCCAGACTCGGCGTGACGGTGCTCAACGCGCCCGGTACGGTCGACGCCGGCTACCGGGGTGAGATCCTCGTCAACCTGATCAACCATGATCGGGAGACACCGGCGAAGATCTCCCGCGGCGACCGGATCGCGCAGCTCGTCGTGCAGCGGGTGGCGCGGGCGGACTTCCGGCCGGCGGTCGAGCTGCCGGAGTCCCGGCGCGGGAGCGGCGGGCACGGCTCGACGGGCGGCCACGCCCGGCTGACGCCGTCGCCGGCGGGCACCGGGCAGGGCACGATCCCGGAGGCACCGGACACGCGGCGGTGAGAGCGCCGGCAGGCGGACGGACGGAAGAGGTGGCAGGGTGAGCACGAACAGCGGAGGGTTGGCGCAGTGATCTTCTCCCGTAAGCGGGACGGTGCCGGACGGCACGCCAGTGACGAGCGGGCCACCGAGGCTCCGGACTCCCACGAGGAGCCCACCCCGACCCGCGGCCCGTACGACGTCTCCGAGGCGCCCGCGGGGGTGCAGCGGCTCGACCTGGGCAGCCTGCACATCCCGGCGGTGCGCGACGTCGAGGTGCGGGTGCAGGCCGACCCGGAGGGCGTGATCCAGCAGGTCGTGCTCGTGCACGGCCCGAACGCGCTCCAGCTCGGCGTATTCGCCGCGCCCCGGTCCGAGGGCATCTGGGACGAGGTGCGCGAGGAGATCCGCCAGTCGCTGTTCAACGACGGCGCGGCGGCCCAGGAGGCCCAGGGCGAGTACGGCACCGAGCTGCACGCCCGGGTGCGTACCCCCGACGGGCTGACCGACCTGCGGTTCATCGGCATCGACGGCCCGCGCTGGATGGTCCGCGGCGTCTACCAGGGCGCGGCGGCCACCGATCCGGCCGCCGCCGGCCCCCTCGCCGAGTGCCTCGACGGCCTGGTGGTCGACCGGGGCCAGGAGGCCAAGCCGGTGCGCGAGCCGCTGCCGCTGCGGCTGCCCCGGGATGCCGACCAGGCGGGCGAGGGCGACCCCGCGCCCGCGGTCCGCGAGGCCTGAGCGCCCGGCACGACGCGCCGGGACCGGGCCCGTCGGCGTACGCTGACGGAACGGTTCCGGCGTCGTCGGGGCCGGCCCGGTGCCGGCGTCGTGTCGGCCAGCGTGGAGAGGTGACGCGGAGGTCATGTCGACCGACGAGGGCCGGGGCCCGTTGCGGCGCATGCTGCGACGACTCACCGCGAGCGAGGCGGAGATCGAGGCGCAGGAGCTGCGCCGGGAGAGCGCTGAGCACGGCGGTGTCCCGGCCGGGCAGTGCACGCGGGGGCAGGTGGTCTCGGTGGCCGGTCGGCTCCGCACGGTGGTCTACACCCCGCGGACCAACCTGCCCACCCTGGAGGCGGACCTCTACGACGGCAGCGACGTGATCACCCTGGTCTGGCTGGGGCGGCGGCACATCGCCGGCATCGAGCCGGGCCGGCACCTGACCGCGCGCGGCCGGGTGGCCGTGCGCGACGACCGCAAGGTGATCTACAACCCGCACTATGAGCTGGAACCGCCGAAGTGACCCGGTGGCCGCGACGGACGGAAGGCGAGCGATGACCACGGGACAAGACCGGGCGGCGCAGCCGGCGAGCGGTCCACAGGACGAGGAACCGCTGCCCAGCCTCGCCGAGCAGATGGCCGACCAGCTCGGCGGCTGGCGGGGGCTGGTCGAGTCCAGCATCCCGGTGGTCGTCTTCGTGCTGGCCAACATCCTGGGCGAGCTGCGGCCCGCCGTGATCGCCTCGGTGGCGGTGGGGCTCGTGATCGCCGGCCTGCGGCTGGCGCAGCGCCGCCCGGTCCGCCACGCCGTCAACGGGCTGTTCGGCATCGGTGTCGGCGCCGCGATCGCCTGGCGCACCGGCGACGAGCGTGACTTCTACCTCCCCGGCATCCTCTACGGCATCGGCTACGGCCTGGCCCTGCTGGTGTCGGCGGCGGTCCGGCAGCCCCTCGTGGGGTGGATCTGGTCCGTGCTGGTGGCCAAGGGCCGCGCGGAGTGGCGTCACGACCCCCGCCTGGTGCGGACCTTCACCTGGCTCACGGTGCTCTGGGGCGTGGTGTGGCTGGCCAAGGTGGGCGTGCAGGCCGGGCTCTATCTCGCCCACCAGGACACGGCGCTCGGCGTGGCGCGGCTGGCGCTGGGCTACCCGCCGTACGTGCTGCTGCTGCTGATCACGGTGTGGACGGTCCGGCGGGCGACCAGGGAGCCGGAGCCCGAGGCGCTGCCCGGCGGCTGAGCCGCCCCGGCCGGGCTCAGCGCTGCCCGCGGGTGCGCTCCACGCTGTCCTCGCCGAGCACCACCGCGCGGACGGCGTCCTCGACCTCCGCCGTGCACACGAAGATCAGTTCGTCGCCGGCCTCGACCGGGTCGTCCGGGGTCGGCACCAGCACCCGCTTGCCGCGCAGGATCGCCACCAGCGCGGAGTCGCGGGGCAGCGGGATCGCGCGCAGCGGCTCCCCCACGTGCGGTGCGGTCGGCGGGAGGGTGATCTCCACCAGGTTCGCCTCGCCCTGCCGGAAGGTCATCAGCCGGACCAGGTCGCCGACGGTGACCGCCTCCTCGACCAGGGCCGCCATCACCCGTGGCTTGCTCACCGCGACGTCGACGCCCCACTGCTCGGTGAAGAGCCACTCGTTCTCGGCCCGGTTGACCCGGGCCACCACCCGGGGCACCGCGAACTCGGTCTTGGCCAGCAGCGAGACGACCAGGTTGGCCTTGTCGTCGCCGGTGGCCGCGACCACCACGTCACAGCCGGCGAGATCGGCCTCCTCCAGGCTGGCCAGCTCGCACGCGTCGGCCAGCACCCAGTCGGCGGCCGGCACGCGCTCGGGCCGCAGCATCCGGGGCTGGCGCTCGATGAGCATCACCTGGTGGCCGTTGTCGATCAGCTCCTGGGCGATCGAGCGACCCACGTTGCCCGCGCCGGCGATGGCGATACGCACGATCACAGCCCTCCTTCCGGCGGCGCGGCCGCCACCGACGTGACCGTCGTCGCGATGTCGTCGGTCACCAGCATGAAGAGCTGGTCGCCCTCCTGGACGACGCTGGACGGCGTCGGCAGCGTGCCGATGCCGAAGCGGATCAGGTACGCCAGCCGGGCCCCGGTCGCCTGCTCCAGGGTGCGCACCGACCGGCCGACCCAGTCCTTGTGCACCGGCACCTCGACGATCGACACCGTGCTCGTCGGGTCCCGGAAGATCTCCACGTTTCCCTCGGGCACCAGGTGCCGCAGCATCCGGTCGGCGGTCCACCGGACGGTGGCCACGGTGGGGATGCCCAGCCGCTCGTAGACCTGCGCCCGGCGCTGGTCGTAGATCCGTGCCGCCACCCGGGACACGCCGAACGTCTCCCGGGCGAGCCGGGCGGAGATGATGTTGGAGTTGTCGCCGCTGGAGACGGCCGCGAAGGCGTCCGCCCGCTCGATGCCGGCCTGGCAGAGCACCTCGCGGTCGAAGCCGGCGCCGGTGACGGTGGTCCCGGCGAACTCGGGACCGAGCCGGCGGAAGGCGTCCGCGTCCTGGTCGATGACCGCGACCGAGTGCCCCCGGGATTCCAGGCTGTAGGCGAGCGTCGATCCGACGCGCCCACAGCCCATGATCACGACATGCACCGCGTCCCTCCTCAACGTGCCCGACGCCCGCCGGTGAGCGCGTCCCCTGCGGAGCCTGCCACGTTCCCGGCCCGAGCGCGGACTGACGGTACTCCGTCGCCGCACCCCGCCGGGATCGCCCACCCCACGGCGCGGGGCCGGATGGTCGTACGCTTGGCGGTCGTGGCCAGACCCACCTCGCTGATGAAGCGGCTGCTGCTCGGTCGACCGTTCCGGTCCGACCGGCTCAAGCACACGTTGCTGCCCAAGCGCATCGCGCTGCCCGTGTTCGCGTCCGACGCGCTCTCCAGCGTCGCGTACGCGCCCGACGAGATCCTGCTGACCCTCTCCATCGCGGGCGCTTCGGCGTTCCTCTTCTCGCCGTGGATCGCCCTGGCCGTGATCGTGGTGATGCTCACCGTCGTGGCGAGCTACCGCCAGAACGTGCACGCCTACCCCTCCGGCGGCGGGGACTACGAGGTGGCCACGGTCAACCTGGGCCCCCGGGCGGGGGTCGCGGTGGCCAGCGCGCTCCTGGTCGACTACGTGCTGACGGTCGCCGTCTCCGTTTCCTCCGGGGTGGCCAACCTGGGCTCGGTGGTGCCGTTCGTGGCCACCCACAAGGTGCTGATCGCGGTCGTCGCGGTGGTGCTGCTCACGGCAGTGAACCTGCGCGGCCTGCGCGAATCGGGCACCGCCTTCGCGATCCCCACCTACGGCTTCATCATCGTGATGGTCGGGATGCTGCTCACCGGGTTGGTGCGGGTCTTCGTGCTCGGCGACGACCTGCGCGCCCCCAGCGCCGGCCTGGAGATCCAGGCCGAGCACAGCGTGACCGGTTTCGCCCTGGTGTTCCTGCTGCTGCGTACCTTCTCCTCGGGCTGCGCCGCCCTGACGGGCGTGGAGGCCATCTCCAACGGGGTGCCGGCGTTCAAGGCCCCGAAGAGCCGTAACGCGGCCACCACGCTGCTGCTGCTCGGCACCATCTCGGTGGCCATGCTGGTCGGCATCATCTGGCTGTCGCGGCTCACCGGCCTGCAGTTCGTCGAGGACCCGGCCCTGCAGATCATCTCCGGCCCCGAGGGGTACGTGCAGAAGACCGTCACCACCCAGCTCGGAGAGACGATCTTCGGCTCCGGCTCGGTGCTGCTCTACGTGGTGGGTGGGATCACCGCGCTGATCCTGTTCCTGGCCGCGAACACGGCGTTCAACGGCTTCCCGGTGCTCGGCTCGATCCTCGCCCAGGACCGCTACCTGCCCCGGCAACTGCACACCCGCGGCGACCGGCTGGCGTTCTCCAACGGCATCGTCTTCCTGGCCGTCGCGGCGATCGTGCTGATCGTCGGGTTCCAGGCCGAGGTGACCCGGCTCATCCAGCTCTACATCGTCGGCGTGTTCGTGTCGTTCACGCTCTCCCAGGCCGGCATGATCCGGCACTGGAACCGGCACCTGCGCACCACCCGGGACCCGCAGGCCCGCCGGCGGATGATCCGTTCCCGCGCGATCAACACCTTCGGCATGGCGATGACCGGCACGGTGCTGGTCATCGTGCTCGTCACCAAGTTCCTGCTCGGCGCGTGGATCGCCATCGCCGCGATGGCGATGATCTACGTGCTGATGCTGGCCATCCGCCGGCACTACGACCGGGTCGCGGAGGAACTCACCCCGCCGGACGAGGGGCGTGCCGTGCTGCCCGCCCGCAACCACGCCGTCGTGCTGGTCAGCAAGCTGCACAAGCCGACGCTGCGGGCCATCGCGTACGCCCGCGCCACCCGGCCCGACACGCTGACCGCGGTCACCGTCAACGTCGACGAGAAGGACACCCGGGAGTTGCAGGCGGAGTGGGAGCGACGGGACCTGCCCGTCGCGCTGACCGTCGTCGACTCGCCGTACCGGGAGATCACCCGCCCGATCCTGGACTTCGTGGCCGGCGTCCGCCGGGAGTCGCCGCGCGACGTGGTCACGGTCTTCATCCCCGAGTACGTGGTGGGACGCTGGTGGGAGAACCTGCTGCACAACCAGAGCGCGCTGCGCCTCAAGGGCCGGCTGCTCTTCGAGCCGGGAGTGATGGTGACGAGCGTGCCGTGGCAGCTCGCCTCGACAGCCGGCAAGGACCTGGACCGGCTCGACGCCACCCTGACCCGGGGGCCGGCCCGCGGCCCGCGCGGCGCCCCGCCGCCGAGCCTCCCACCGGTGATGTCCGCGCCGCCCGCCGAGAGCGGCCCGAGTAACGGAGGTGAGCGGTGAACGCGTACGACGACGACCGGGGGCTGGCGGAGGCCGAGCGGGTGGAGCTGACCGTCGGGGCGGTCGCCCCGGGCGGGCACTGCGTCGCGCGGGTGGACGGCCAGGTGGTCTTCGTCCGGCACGCGCTGCCCGGCGAACGGGTCGTCGCCGAGGTGACCGAGGTGCACAAGGGTTTCGTCCGGGCCGACGCGGTGAGCGTGCTCGAGGCCGCGCCGGAGCGGGTCGAGCAGCCCTGCCCGTACGCGAAGCCGGGTCGCTGCGGCGGCTGCGACCTGCAGCACGTCGCCCCGGCCGCCCAGCTCGACTGGAAGGCGGCCGTGGTGCGCGAACAGCTCACCCGCCTCGGCGGGCTCACCGACGCCGAGCTGGACACGCTCGGCGTCCGGGTCGAGGCGCTGCCGGGTGGCCCGCTCGGCTGGCGGTCCCGGGTCCGCTACGCCGTCGACGCGGCGGGCCGGGCCGGGCTGCTCAAGCACCGCTCGCACGAGGTCGTCCCGATCGACCGCTGCCTGATCGCCCACCCGGCGATCCAGGAACTGCCCGTGCTGACCCCCACCGGGACGCGGTGGCCCGACGCGGACGCGGTCGAGACGGTCGCCTCCACCGGCGGGGACGTGACAGTGACCGCCGTCGCCGACGGGACACCCCGCACGGTGAGCGGCCCGGAGCGGGTCCGGGAGGTGGCGGCCGGCCGGCGGTGGACGTTGCCGGCGTCGTCGTTCTGGCAGGTCCACCCGGCCGCCGCCGACACCCTCATCCACGCGGTGCTGGAGCTGGCCGACCCGCGTCCCGGGGAACGGGCCTGGGACCTCTACGGCGGGGCGGGACTCTTCGCCGCCGCGCTGGCCGGCCGGGTCGGCGACGCGGGCCGGGTCACCCTGGTGGAGTCGGCCGCCTCGGGCGTCGCCGCCGCCCGTGAGAACCTGCGCGACCTGCCCCACGTCGAGATCGTGTCGGCCCGGGTCGAGGCCGCGCTGGCCCGCCGCCGGATCACCGGACCGGTCGACGTGGTGGTGCTGGACCCGCCGCGCTCGGGCGCCGGAGCCCGGGTGGTGCGCGACGTGGTGACCGCCGGTCCCCGTGCGGTGGCGTACGTGGCCTGCGACCCGGCCGCCTTCGCCCGCGACGTGCGCACCTTCGCGCAGCTGGGCTGGCGGCTGGACGCGCTGCGCGGCTTCGACCTGTTTCCGATGACCCAGCACGTCGAGCTGGTCGGTCTGCTCCTGCCGCCCGACTGAGCCGCCCGCTAGCCTGACGTGATGAAGATCGTCGGGCTGATGTCGGGGACCTCCTGCGACGGGGTGGACGTGGCGGCCGCCGAGTTCACCCTCGACGGGGACACCCTCGTGCTGCGCCCGCTGGGCCACCTCGGGCTCGGCCACGGCGACGAGCTGCGCGCCGAGATCGCGGCGCTGCTGCCGCCGCGGGCCACCACGGTCGAGGCGGTCTGCCGCCTGGACAACCGGCTCGGTGAGGTGTTCGCCGAGGCGGCGGCGCGCGGCGTCGAGCTGGCCGGTGGCGGGGTCGACGCGGTGGTCTCGCCCGGGCAGACGGTCTTCCACTGGGTCGCCGACGGGCACGCCCGGGGGACCCTGCAACTGGGGGCGGTGGCCCGGGTGGCCGCCCGGGTGGGCGTACCCGTGCTGAGCGACCTGCGGTCGGCGGACGTCGCCGCCGGCGGGCAGGGCGCGCCCCTGGTCCCGGCGTTCGACGCGCTGCTGCTCGACCCGGCCCACGGCGCGGCCCCGCGCGCCGCGCTCAACCTGGGCGGCATCGCCAACCTCACGGTGCTCGCGCCGGGCGCACCGGTGCTCGGGTACGACGTCGGGCCGGCCAACGCGCTGCTCGACGCGGCGGCCCACCGCCTGCTGGGCCGGCCGTTCGACCTCGACGGGGCCCGCGCGGCGGCCGGTCGGGTGCACCCCGGCCTGCTCGCCGCGCTGCTCACCGAGCCGTACTACGCGGCGCCGCCACCCAAGTCGACCGGCAAGGAGCTGTTCCACGCCGGCTACCTGGACGCGCGGCTGGCCGCCCTCGGCGAGCCGGTGGCCGCCGACGACGTGCTCGCCACCCTGACCGAGCTGACCGCCCGGGTGGTGGCCGCCGAGTGCGACCGGCACGGGGTGGCGGAGGTGGTCGCGGCCGGCGGCGGGGTGCGCAACCGCACCCTCACCGCCCGGCTGGCCGCCCTCGGCGCGGGAAGCTGGCGGCTGCGCACCACCGACGAGCTGGGCATCCCCGCGCAGGCCAAGGAGGCGTACGCGTTCGCGCTGCTGGGCTGGCTCTCCTGGCACGGGCTGCCCGGCGCGCTGCCCTCGGTGACCGGTGCGGCCCGGGCCGCCGTGCTGGGCTCCTGGACGCCGGCCGGGCCGGCGTACCGGGGTGTTTCGGCCGTCGCGGCGCCCCGGCGGCTGCGGGTCGCGGCCTGACGCCCGCCGGTCGGCCCGGTCGGCCCGTGCCGGTCGCCCCGATCCGCCGGTGCCGGTCGACCGCTGATCCGCGCCCTGACCAGGCGCTCAGCCCGCGCGACCGACGGGTGGGCGTCCGGGCCAGGCTGCGCGACGCGGCGCGGCCGATAGACTCTTGTGCCATGAGCGTTGAAGAGGGCACGGTCCACCACCCCGGGCTGTTGGCCACCGTCCGGGGTCCGCAGGACGTCAAGCGGATGTCCGTCGAGGAGTTGGCCGTCCTCGCCGCCGAGATCCGTGACTTCCTGATCGCCAAGGTCTCGCGCACCGGCGGGCACGTCGGTCCGAACCTGGGCGTGGTCGAGCTGACGCTGGCCATGCACCGGGTCTTCGACTCCCCGCGCGACCGGCTGCTGTTCGACACCGGCCACCAGGCGTACGTGCACAAGATCCTCACCGGCCGGCAGGCCGGCTTCGACCGGCTGCGCCAGCGCGGTGGCCTCTCCGGTTACCCGAGCCAGGCCGAGAGCGAGCACGACCTGGTCGAGAACTCGCACGCCTCCACCGCCCTGTCCTACGCCGACGGCCTGGCCAAGGCGTACGCGTTGCGCGGCGAGCAGCGCAGCGTGGTGGCGGTGGTCGGCGACGGCGCGCTGACCGGCGGCATGTGCTGGGAGGCACTGAACAACATCGCCACCGCCGGCAACCCGCTGGTGATCGTGGTCAACGACAACGGCCGGTCGTACGCGCCGACGATCGGCGGCCTGGCCGACCACCTCTCCTCGCTGCGGCTCAACCCCGGCTACGAGCGGGTGCTCGACACCGTCAAGGAGGCGCTCGGCTCGACGCCGCTGGTCGGCAAGCCGATGTACGAGGTGCTGCACGCGGTCAAGCGGGGCATCAAGGACGCGGTCGCCCCGCAGGCGATGTTCGAGGATCTCGGCATCAAGTACGTCGGCCCGGTCGACGGGCACGACGTGACCGCGGTCGAGTCGGCGCTGCGGGCGGCGAAGAACTTCGGCGGCCCGGTGATCGTGCACGCCGTGACCCGCAAGGGTTACGGCTACCGCCCGGCGGAGGAGGACGAGGCCGACTGCCTGCACGGCCCGGGCAGCGCCTTCGACATCGAGACCGGCAAGCTGGTCGCCGCCCCGTCGGTGAAGTGGACCCACGTCTTCGCCGACGAGCTGGTCGCGATCGCCGACGAGCGGCCCGACGTGGTGGGCATCACCGCCGCGATGGCCGAGCCGACCGGCATCGCCAAGCTGGCCCGCAAGCACCCGGACCGGGTCTACGACGTGGGCATCGCCGAGCAGCACGCGGCCACCTCGGCCGCCGGCCTGGCCCTCGGCGGGCTGCACCCCGTCGTGGCGGTCTACGCGACGTTCCTCAACCGGGCGTTCGACCAGGTCCTGCTGGACGTGGCGATGCACCGCCTGCCGGTGACCTTCGTGCTGGACCGGGCCGGGATCACCGGCCCCGACGGGCCCAGCCACTACGGCATGTGGGACATGTCGATCTTCGGGGTCGTGCCGGGCCTGCGGATCGCCGCGCCCCGCGACGCCGCCACGCTGCGCGAGGAGCTGCGCGAGGCGGTGGCCGTCGACGACGGTCCCACCATCGTCCGCTTCCCGACCGGCACCGTCGCCGCCGACCTGCCGGCCGTGCGCCGGGTCGGGACCGTCGACGTGCTGGCCGAGGCGGTGCGCAAGGACGTGCTGCTGGTCGCGGTCGGCTCCTTCGGCCACCTCGGGATGGAGGTCGGCACCCGGCTGGCCGAGCAGGGCTACGGGGTCACGGTGGTCGACCCGCGCTGGGTGCGTCCGGTCCCGGCCGAGCTGGTCGAGCTGGCCGCCGGGCACCGGCTCGTGGTCAGCGTCGAGGACGGCGTCCGGGTCGGTGGCGTCGGCGACGCCCTCGCCCAGGCGATGCGCGACGCCGACGTCCAGGTGCCGTTGAAGGACCTGGGGGTGCCGGCCGACTGGCACCCGCACGGCACCCGCGCGCAGATCCTCGCCGATCTCGGCCTGACCGCGCAGGACGTGGCCCGCGACGTCACCGGTTGGATCTCCCGGCTGGACGTCGAGCCGGTTATCACCGTCGACGACGCCACCGCCCAGAACTGAGAATCTGACCGCCGTCGGCGGGTGGCCCGGGACCCGGGCCACCCGCCACGGCGTTGTTCACCCTGCGTGACCGGGTCCCTCCTGCGTCGGACCGGGTAGCGCGACCTTCGCTGCTGGAGCTTCCTGAGCAGGGGTTTCGTGCCGGCAGCCGTGACCCTTCCCCAAACCTCCGCGCCCGCTTTGCTCTGCAGCCACGGGCGCACCGCTTACGCAGCGTGTCTGGTGCCCCCATGGCTGCAGAGCAAAGCGGGTGGAGCGAGGTCATCCCACCCGTGCTCGACCCGCGTCGGCTTCACCCGTCGGCTCCACCGCGTCGGATCGGCGCGTCGATCTTGCGGTCCCGGCCCCTGTTCCGTGCTTCTGGCCACCTGTGCGCGGGCAGGAAATGCAAGACCGCCGCGTCGGGCCGGGCCGGGGCGGGGCGGAACAGGGGCGGAACAGGGGCGGAACAGGGGCGGGGCGGAGCAGGGTCAGCGGGCGCCGATCGTGCGGTAGTGCGTCTTCTCCGCCTCGGCCAGGCTGAACGTCTGCGAGCGGGTCGGCATCGGCACCACGACGAGCCCCGGCCGGTCCACCAGCCGGGGCGTGTCCGGCGGCGTCGACAGTGAGCTGTCGGCCGTCGGCCGCCAGCTCAGCACGGCCAGCGGCTGCCCCGGCACCGGCAGCTCGTACGTCTGCAACGGGTTGGACCGGTCGGCGGGGGAGACCACCGGCGAGCCCCCGTCGGCGGGGCGGTAGACGACGGCGGTCATCGTGCCGTCGGCCGTCTCCCAGCTCAGCTGCGTCAGCTCCGCCGGCTCGCCACCGCCGAGGGCGACCTCGCCCAGGGTGCGTACGGTCAGCTTGGTCATCGGCCAGGAGGACGGCACCGAGCGCGGCGCGTCCCGGTCGCCGATCCGCCGCGGGACGCTGCCGAACGGGCCCTCCTCGCCGCCGAGCGCGCAGGTGTCCAGGCCGGCGAGGGCCCGCCTGCCGGAGCCGCTCTCGTCGCGTACCAGGGGGTAGCGCGGGTCGGTGGTGCCGGTGCCGAGGTCCAGCAGCCGGTCGGCGGCCCGGCCCCGGGGCAGCGCCTCGGTGGCCTTGAGGGTGGCGGTCACCGGCACGGCCCGGCAGGCGGGGACGTCCACCGGCTCGGTCAGGCCGTCGGTGTCGCGCAGGGCGCGGCCGTCCGGCCCGAGCAGCCGCTGCACCCGGTCGGACGTGAGGTAGCGCCGCCCGTCGGCGCTGTGCACGGGCAGCACGTCGGAGTAGACGAGATAGCCGGGGTCGGTGTATTCGACGGCGCGGGTGACCGCGTACCGGCCGCCCTCGGCGGTGACCTGGAGCAGCCAGGAGGCGCTCTCGCCGGGCACGTCCGCGGCGACCAGGGCGAGCGGCGCGCCGTCGACCTCACCGGACCAGAGGATCCCGGACGTGGGCAGGTGCGCCCGGTCATCGGCCGGTGACCGCCAGTCGCGTACCGTCGCCGTCACGGCCGAGCGCACGGCGTCGTCGCCCGCCAGGGGGCCGCGCGGCGGCCACACCGTCAGGTCGCCGTCCAAGCTGTCGTAACCGACCCGCAGCTCGGCCGGCTGCCGGTCGGCCACCGGGCCGCAGGCGGTCGCGGTGAGCAGCAGGGCCAGCAGTGCGGTGGCGGTGCTGCCGCGCCGGCGGACTGGAGCCACCTGTACGCCCCTCCCGGATCGCCTGAGCCGTCGTGCACGGAAAGCGCCATAGTACGAGACGTCGGATCGCCGGGACGCGCCACCTCGCCCGGCGCCCGTGCGCAGGTCACGGGCCAGGGACGACACCGACCACAAAGGACGTTGCCGCGGTTTCAGGGTGAATGTCCGCTCGGGTAGACTCCGCCGACTGTGACGCCTGCCGAGACCCGCGCCGAATCCTGGTCGGAATCCGACGCCCCCGCGGCCCCCGCGTCCGAACCCGTGGCGCGGCCCGCCGGCGGCGGCGACCGTACGCCGGACGGGGTCGCCCCCACCGGGGCGGACCTCGCGGCGCGGCCCCGACGGTGGGGCCGGCGGCGGCAGGACCTCACGGTCTTCGGCCTGTTCCTGCTGGCCGCGGTGTGGGTGACCAGCCAGATCTGGGTGGACCCGGCCGGTCGGGTCGCGTCGCTCTACAGCAGCGACCCGGCCCAGGTGCAGTTCTTCCTCGCCCACTCGGTACGCGTGGTGCTGCACGGCGAGTTCCCGTTCTTCACCGAGCAGCTGAACTACCCCGACGGGGTCAACCTGATGGCCAACACGGCCATCCTCGCGCTGGGCATCCCGATGGTGCCGGTGACGCTGCTCTTCGGCCCGGCCGTGACCTTCGTGGTGCTGGTCACGCTGGCCCTCGCGGGCACCGCCTCGGCGTGGTACTTCGTGCTCTCCCGGCACGTCGTGCGCAGCCCGCTGGCGGCGGCCGTCGGCGGCTGGTTCTGCGGGTTCTCGCCGGCGATGCTGTCGCACGCCAACTGGCACCCCAACATCATCTCGCAGTTCCTCCTGCCGTTCATCGTCTGGCGGGTGCTGGCCATCACCCGGTCCCGGCGGCCGTGGCGCGACGGCGTGCTGCTCGCCCTGATGGTCACCGCGCAGGCGTTCATCAACGAGGAGATCCTGCTCTTCACCGCGCTCGCCTGCGGGGTGTTCCTGCTCGCCGTGCTGGCCCAGCGGCCCGGGCTCTGGTCGGCGGCCTGGCGGCCACTGGCCAAGGCCCTCGCGATCTGTGCCGTGCTCGCCGGGGCGCTGCTGGCGTACCCGCTCTACATCCAGTTCGCCGGGCCGATGGCCTACCACGGCCTCAGCGACGCGGTCCGCGACTACGGCAACGACATCGCGGCCTTCTTCGCGCCCGGCTCACCGACGATCGGCGGCGACGAGGGCGCGAACGTCAACCTCGCCCCGAACTACTCGGAGGAGAACGCCTTCTTCGGCTGGAGCCTCTCCCTGATCGCCGTCGGCATCGTCGCCTGGCTGCGGCGGGAGCTGCTCGTGCGGGCGCTCGCCGCGACCGGGCTGTTCTTCGCCGTGCTCTCCCTCGGCGAGCGGGTGTCCTGGTGGCACCGCGAGCTGATCACCGGTCCCTGGGAGTGGCTGGTCCGGCTGCCGCTGCTCGACGCGGTGGTGCCCACCCGGTTCGGCCTGATCACCACCGTGGTGATCGGCGTCCTGCTGGCGCTCGCCGTCGAGCGTTCCCGGACGCTGCCCGTCGAGCCGCGGACGCTGCGTACGCTCACCGCGGCCGGGCTCGTGCTCGCGCTGCTGCCGATCGCGCCGATGCCGCTGAAGGTGACCTCCCGCCCACCGGTGCCGGAGTTCATCACCGCCGACCGGTGGCGCGGCTACGTCGGCCCGGAGCAGACCCTGGTGCCGATCCCGGTGCCGAACATGGGCCACACCCACGGGATGCGCTGGGCCGCCACCACCAACCTCGACTTCAAGATCCCCGGCGGCTACTTCCTCGCGCCGCGCAACGGCAACACCGGCGATCCCGGCCGCTTCGGCGGCCGGCCCAGCGGCGTCGGGCAACTGCTGGAGGAGGTCGCCTCGACCGGGCGCATCCCGAAGCTCGACGACCGGCAGCGCCGCCGCTCCCTGGACGAGCTGCGGCACTGGCGGGCGGCCATCCTGGTGCTGCCGGTCGGTCAACACCACGCCGAGCAGCTACGGCGCACCGTCGAGCAACTGGTCGGCCCCGGCCGCCGGGACCTGGACGTCTGGGTCTGGGACGTCCGGGCGCTGACCGACCAGCCGAGCTGATGGCCGCCCCGGCGGTGCCCGACACCGTCGACGCGGCGCCCCGCCGGCGGTTTCGTGCTCTGCCGGTACGCGCCCCGGACGCGCTGGTCGTCGCCGGCTACCTCGCCCTGGCGATGCTGCTGACCCTCGGCCAGTGGGGTCGCCCGGGACGGCTGTTCCACCAGGCGGGCGACCAGGTCCTCTTCGAGTGGATGCTCGCCCACGCGGCCCGGGCGGTGACGGGCCTGGAGAACCCGCTGCACAGCTCGCAGCTCAACGCCCCGGACGGGGTGAACCTGATGGCCAACACCTCGGTGCTGGGCCTGGGCGTGCCGTTGACGCCTGTCACCCTGCTCTTCGGCTCGCAGGTCGCCTTCCTGGTGGCCGTGGTCTGCTGCCTCGCCGGCACCGCGACCGCCTGGTACGTGCTGCTGCGTCGCCGACTGGTCGACTCCCGGGCGGCGGCGGCCGTCGGCGGGCTGTGCTGCGGCTTCGCCCCCGGCATGGTCGCGCAGGCCGGGGCGCACCTGCACATGGCGGCGCAGTTCCTGGTGCCGGTGATCCTGGCGCTGGTGTTCCACCCGGACCCGCGCCGGGTGCGGCGGACCGGGGCGCTGCTCGGGCTGCTGGTGGCGTACCAGGTCTTCCTCGGCGAGGAGGTGCTCGTCTTCCTGGTCCTCGCGGCCGGGACGTTCGCCCTGGCGTACGCGGCGGCGGACCGGTCGGCGGCCCGCCGGCTGGCGCCCGCGCTGCTGGGCCGCCTGGGGATCGGGGTGGCGGTCGCCCTGCCGCTGCTGGCGTACCCGCTGTGGTTCCAGTTCTTCGGGCCGGGCCACTACCGGGGGATGCCCTTCCACGCGTACGGCTACCAGCTGGACGCCGCGTCGTTCACCGCCTCGGCCCGGCAGACCGTGCTCGGCGACGACCACCTGCCCGGCCTGCTGGCGCCGAACCCCACGGAGGAGAACTCCTTCTTCGGGCCCGGGCTGCTGGTGCTCGCCGTGGTGATCGCGATCTGGCTGTGGCGCCGGCCGCTGGTGCGCGCGCTGGCCGTCTGCGGCCTGTTCTTCGCGCTGCTCTCGCTCGGCGGGCAGATCCGCCTGGGCGGCACGGCCACCGGCATCCCCGGCCCGTACCGGCTGATCGCCGAACTGCCGCTGCTCGACCACGCGGTGCCGGCGCGCTTCCCGCTGGTCTGCGTACCGGTGCTGGGCGTCCTGCTGGCGTTGTCCCTGGACCGGCTCCGCCCCGACCCGGCGACCGGAGCCGGGTCGGCCGGCACGCCGGTGCGGCTGCTCTGGGGCGGGGCGGTGGCCGCCGCGCTGCTGCCGCTGACCCCCACCCCGATCCGGACCGTGCCGGCCTGGCCGGTGCCGCCGTTCGTGGCGGAGGGCGGCTGGCGGGCGGATCTCCCGCCGGGGCGGACCCTGGTGCCGGTGCCGCCGGTGACCGGCGCCGGACTCAGCCCGGCGATGCTCTGGTCGGCCCGCACCGGGCTGGCCTTTCCCGCGCCCGGTGGCTACTTCATCGGCCCCCGCGCCGCCGACGATCCGACCGCCCGGTGGGGGGCGCCGGACCGCCCCACCGCCGCCCTGCTGCGCCGGGTGGCCGAGACCGGCGAGGCGCCGGTGGTCACCGACGCGCACCGCCGCCAGGCGGTCGAGGACCTGCGCCACTGGCGGGCCGCCGTGGTGGTGCAGGGCGGACTGCACCACGGCGACCCGGTGCGCCGGACGGTCGAGGCGCTGCTCGGCCCCGGCCGGGAGGTGGCCGGCGCCCACGTCTGGGACGTCCGCCCGCTGGTGGGGTGACGGCTCAGCCGACGAGCGGCCGGACGTCCCAGAGCCACACGTCGTCGACGCGCTGCGGCGGGCCGATCAGCGCCGTCATCAGCTCGCGCAGGGCCGCCTCGCGCGGATGCGCGCCGAGCACCACCACTGACGCCCGCCAGAAGCGCAGGTCCTCGACCGCCTGGCGGCGGTGCTCCTCGGTGAGCGCGGGCACGGCGTCCTTGTCCATCGTGGTGTAGACGAGCGTGCTGGTGGGCCGGTTCGGCGCGCCGAAGACGCCCTCGCCCAGCTCGTTCGGGCCGATGAAGTAGCCGCCGGGGACGGGGAACGCGTGCTGCGTCAGCGCGCTCCAGCGCAGCGTGGGCAGGCCGTGCACGTTGCTCGGGATCGGCACCGGCACCAGGGTCCGGCCCGCCGGCACGTACGGGCGCCAGCCGCCCGCGGTGATGAAGTGCGGCGGCGGCTCCACGGGCTGCGCGGGCAGCGGGCGCGGGAACAGCGGCAGCACCGCGAGCGCGATCGCCGCGTACCCGACCGGCCGCAGCCAGCGGCGGCGCGGCGCGGCGGCACCGGTGTCGTCGTCGCCGGACCGGGGGGCCGGGACCGGCGGGCGGCCCCGGCCGGCGACCGTGTCCCAGGCCAGGGCGAGCAGCACGCCGAGCGCCGCCGCCACGACCAGGGCCATCCGGGTCGGCATCATCATCTCGACGAGCGGCAGGTCGTCGGAGATGTACGCCCACGGGCCGTCGGTCTGCGTCTCCACCCCGTTGAGGCGCACCTTCGGGCCGATCGAGGCCACCGTGAAGACCACCACCAGCACGGCGAGGATCCGGGCGGTGAACGAGCGGCGGACCAGCAGCACCAGCGCCACCAGCGACAGCAGCACCAGCGGCCAGCCGAACCAGGTGTTCTGCTCGGTCAGCCCGATGGTCTTCTCCACCGCCTCGTCGCCGGCCACGGTGTCGCGGGCGAAGGTCACGAAGGCGGCCAGGTCCTCGCCCCAGTTGTGGAACACCCCGCCCTGCAACCCCCGGTAGGCCTGCGGGCCGTTGAACTGGAACCAGATGGGGTACGCCGTCAGCAGCAGCGCCAACCCGCCGCCCACGCCGAGCGCGGCGGCGAAGGTGCCCGCCACCGCCCGCGTGCGCGCCGGCCGCATGACCGCGTACGCGAGCACGACGACCAGGCAGGCCAGCGCGGTGAGCAGCAGCATCTCCTCGTTGACGAAGATCTGGTACGCCACCAGCAGGCCGAGCACGATCCCGTTGCGCCGCCACCGGCCCGGCTCGCCGAGCCGGAGCACCCGCACCACGATCAGCGGCAGCAGGAAGTTCGAGACGAAGTTGGGTTGGCCGTTGGCGTGGTGCACGATGCCGGGCGCGAAGCCGAGGAACGCGCCGCCGACGAAGGCCGCCGCGCGGGAGCGCACCAGGTGCCGCGACAGCATCCAGTACGAGGTGCCGGCGGTCGCGGCCAGCGCGCCGCCCAGGTAGAGCGCGTACATGACCTGCGGGCCGAGGAGCATGGTCAGCGGCGCCAGCGGCAGCGTCACCCCGAGCAGCGAGGTGTTCGCCATCATGTTCACCCCGTCCGGGGCGTTCTGCCGCTCGGTGAACAGCGGGTTCTCCAGGTGCCGCACCGAGTACGCGCCGTGCGAGAAGAGCCATTCGAACCAGCTGTGGTCGGTCGGCAGGTGCGACGACACCCGGTTCTGCACGTCCACCCAGTAGTTCAGGCACACGAAGACGCCGAGCAGGACATAGGCTCCGATGGCCAGCACGTCGGCGCGCGACGGCCGACGCCGGGGCCGCCCTGTCGGTTGGGCCGCGACGGGCTCGGAGACGGAGTTCAGCGAGGGGTCTACCACCGGCACAGCCACGACGGGCCATCGTACAGGCGCTGCGACGTCGCTCCGTCGGGCCGGTTCGGCCAGCGGCCGACGCGCCGGTGGGCGGCCGGCATGGTCTGTCGGCAAGTGGTCGAGCAGGTTGTCGGTGGGTGGTCGGCCAGATCGGCCGGTGGGCGGCCGGCGACGGCGCGGCGGGTTCGCGGTGGCGACGCCGCCGGCGCGTGATCCGGCCGGGCGGGCGGCCACGGCGTGACGGGAGGACGGCGCGTGACGGTCATCGACCTCGGTGAGCGCCGGGACCTGCCGGCGCCGACCGTACCCCGACCGGGCCGGTTCGTCCGTCGGTGGGCTGCGCCGCTGGTGGCCCTGCTCTGCCTGCTGGCGCCCGCCGCCGCCGCGCCGTGGCCCGCGCGGTCACCGGGCGCCACGGTTCCGGCCGCCACGGATGCGCAGGTCCTGCCCGTCGGTGACGTGCTCCTGGTGGCCGACGACCCGGAGGTCGGGCCGGTGCCCGGCGCGGGCCCGGCGCCGGGCCTGGCCGCCTACCGGCTACCCACGGGCCGGCCGCTCTGGCGGGTGCCGCTGCCCGGCCCGGGGCGGGCCTTCGAGGCGCGACGCATCGGCGAGCTGGTGGCGCTCGTGGTCATGGCGGGGGCGCGGACGCCGAGCCAGGTCGTCGGGCTCTCCGCCGCCGACGGCGCGGTGCGCTGTCGGGCCGAGGGGCACCTGCAACCGGATGCTCGCCGTCCGGGAGGGCTCCGGCATCCCACCGGAGCACGTGCTGCTCGACGCGGTGACCGGCCGTCCGGTGCGCAATCTGGGCCGTTGGCAGCGCGGTGGCGGCGGGATGCTCTGGAACGACGTGACGACCGTGACCCGTCGGCAGCGCGACGGGCGGGTCCTGGTCGCCCGGATCGGCGCAGGCGGGGACGGCCTGCGGGTGCTCGCGGCGCTGCCCGGCGTGGTGGGCAGCTGCGCCGCCCAGGGCTCGTTCGTCCTCTGCCGCCGCGAGGATGGCGCGCTCGGCGTCTGGGACCTGCCGGACGACCGGTGATCGGAGGCACGCCATGGCGCTGATCGACCTCGGCGAGCTGCGCGACGAGCCGGGTCGCGCCGTCGCGCCGACCCGCCCGCCCCGCACCGTGGACCGACCGCTGCGGGTCGCGCTGGCGCTCGCGTTGCTCGTGTCCACAATGGCGGCGGCGGCACCGGTGCCGGACCGGACCCGGATCGTGGTGCCGGCCGGCCCCGAGGCGGAGGCGTTCCTCGACGGCGATCGGCTCTACGTCGTCGAGCAGATCGAGAGGGAGCCCGAGGGGACCGTCGAGCTGACCTCGTACGCGCTACCGGCGCGCAGGCCCGCCGACGACCCGACGCCCGCCCCCGTGTGGCGTACCCGGATACCGGCGGCGGGCCGGCTCTGGCAGGTCCAGGCCGGGCCGGGGGTGGTGCTGTTCTCGGTCACCGGGCAGCAGGAAGGCGAGCGGACGATCGCCCTCGACGCCGGGACGGGCCAGGAACGCTGGCGGCAGCCCGGCCATCCGTGGTGGGACGCGACCGGGATCCTGCTGATGCAGAGCGGCGGGGAGGAGGGCGGCAGCCTGCGCGCGGTGGATCCGCCGTCCGGGCGGGCCCGCTGGTCGGTGCCGACCAGGCGCGAGGGCGCGTCGTACAGCGTCCGTGCCGGGCTGATCGAGCGGATCGTGCTGGCCACCGCGCAGGGGCGCATCGAGGCGCGCGATCCCCGCTCCGGCGCGCTGCTGCACACGGCGGATCTGCCTCTGGGCGAGCTGCGCGGGCTCGGGCACGCGGTGGTGGTCCGCGACCTGCTGCTGGTCAACCGGCCGGAGGTGGGCGCGCTGGCCGCTCACGGGCTGGACGGGCTGCGGCAGCGGTGGGAGGTGCGCCTGCCGCCGGTGGACAATGTCGGCGAATGCGGCAATCTGCTCTGTGTCGGCTGGGCGACGGGCGGAATCGTCGCACTCGATCCGGCCACCGGCGTAGTCCGGTGGACCGTCCGGGGATGGGCGGGCGTGCTGTCCGCCCGGGGCGGCCGGCTGCTGGCGTTCGGGTCCGGTGACCGGTTCGGCGTACTCGACGGGGCGACCGGTCGGCAGGTCGCCGACCTGGGCGTCTGGCAGTTGATGCCCTGGCAGGACGACGACCGGCTCCTCGCCCTGCGAGGGGCCGGCGACGGCCGCGGGGTGGTGGTCGCCGAACTGGACGTGGTCGCCGGGCGGGCCCGGGCGCGCGACGTGCTCCCGCATGCCACCTCGGACTGCCGGGGCAGCGGGGCCAGGGTGCTGTGCCGGCTGCGTACCGGTGGGTTCGGCGTCTGGCGGTACGGCGGCTGAGCCGGCGCGCCACGGCGACTCAGTGAGCGGGGACGCCCGCGTGCGGCGCCCGGCCTGTCGGCCGTCGCACGCCGCGACAGGTGCCCGGCACGGCCGCCGGGGTCACCAGTTGGGCTGCTCCGGCGCCGGGGGCAGCGGCACGCCGGGTGGCCGCAGGACGTACGTCACCCCGCCGCTGCCGCCCTGCCAGGCGGTCTCGAACCGGTCCCGGTCGACCGTCCGGCGCACCGCGTCGTCGTCCGGGGCGTACGGGTCGTTGAGCACCGGTGCGCCGGCGTCGGTGAAGCCGACCAGCACCATCAGGTGTCCGGCGGTGTCGTAGTCCAGGCCGGGGACCTCGCCGCGACGGAACGCGGCGGAGACGATCAGCGGGATGCCGGCGGCCACGAACGCCTCCGCCTCGGCCAGCGAGCGGAGCCGGGTGACGAAGGCGTCGACGCCGTGCAGCCCGGCGTACGCCGTGTTGAACGGCCAGTTCCCGGCCCCGGCGTAGGCGTGGTCGTAGCAGTTGCGCGCGGCGTGCACCACCACCGGGCGGGGGCCGGGCGGGGCCACCCACGCGTACCGGTCCGGGGCCGGGGCGGCGTCCCAGAAGGCCAGCACCATGGAGGTGCAGGTGGGGCTGCACCAGGAGTCCCCGCCGCCGCCCCACTGGGGGTGGACGCCCGCGTGCAGCCGCTGCGAGTAGCGCGGCACGTCCAGGACGGTGCCCCAGCCGGCCGGGGTCGTCGTGGCGGTCCCGCCGGCCGGGGTGGTCGTGGCGGTCCCGCCGGCCGGCGTCGTCGCGGCGGAATCCGGCCCGGCCGCTGCGGTCGCCGCCGCGGGGCGCGGACCGGCGGCCACCGCCCCGACCGCGCGCAGCACCGGGGTCGCGTCGGAGCCCTCCGGCCGCAGCAGGGTCACCCGCGCCTGCCAGCCGGTGACCGGCGCGTCCAGCACCACGAGGGTGTCCGTGTCCACCCGGGCGTCGGCGTCGCGCTGCCCGGGCACGGACGTCCGGCGCAACGCGTGGTCGTCGGCCGCCCAGTCGGCGAGGACGTACCACCGGGTGGTCGGGGAGCCGTCGTGGCAGCCCCGCAGCTCCACCCGCAACCAGCAGCCGTCGGGGGTGTCGCCGGTCCACGAGGGCACCACGTCGCGTACGGCGAAGCCGGCCGGCACCGGCGGGGACGTCCAGCAGCCGGCGGCGTACCGGCGGGTCTGGCCGTCGGCGTCGGTGTGGTCGAGCCGGTCCGTCGGGTCGGCCAGTTCGAGGCCCCGCCCGCCCGCGCGCAGCCCGGACAGGTCGCCCAGCCCGGCGTCGGCGGGGAGGCGGAAGCCCCGGTAGGCGACGTCGGGCCGGGTCGTGGGTCCCGCGTCCGTCATGCTTCTCCCCGTCCGATCGCGCGAAGGTTGCCGCCGAAAGCATCGCGTACGACGAAGCTTTTCTGCAACGGGCGCGGCCCGGGACGGCGGGTGCGGCCCGGTTTGGCCGCCGGCACTAGGTTGTGGGTGCTCAGGGGCGCGAGGAGGCCGGGATGCGGGTACTGGTGGTCGAGGACGAGCGCAACCTCGCCGACGCGATCGCGCGAGGGTTGCGCAAGCGGGGCATGGCGGTGGACGTCGCCTACGACGGCGACAACGGCCACGAGATGGCGTTCGTCACCCGGTACGACGTGGTGGTGCTGGACCGGGACCTGCCCGGCGTGCACGGTGACCAGATCTGCGCCGAGCTGGCCGCCTCCGGCACCCTGACCCGGGTGCTGATGCTGACCGCCAGCGGCACCGTCGCGGACCGGGTGGAGGGGTTGCAGCTCGGCGCCGACGACTACCTGCCGAAGCCGTTCGCCTTCGACGAACTGGTCGCCCGGGTGCAGGCGCTCGGCCGCCGGGCCACCCCGGCCGCGCCGCCGGTGCTCGAACTCGCCGACCTGGTCCTCGACCCGGCCCGCCGGGTGGCGACCCGGGGCGGAGCGCCGGTCGACCTGACCAACAAGGAGTTCGGCGTGCTCGCCGAGCTGCTCAAGGCGCGCGGCGCGGTGGTCTCCAGCGAGGAGCTGCTGGAGCGGGTCTGGGACGCCAACACCGACCCGTTCACCACGATCGTCCGGGTCACCGTGATGACGCTGCGCAAGAAGATCGGCGACCCGCCGCTGATCGAGACGGTGGTCGGCGCGGGATACCGCACGGCGGAGCCGCCGGCATGAGCGCGAGGAGTGAGCCGGGTCTGCGAGCCCCGCGGTCGGGGGCGAAGGGCGACGCCGGGAGCCGGCGGGTCCGGCTGCGGCCGACGCTGCGGCTGCGGCTGACCCTGCTCAACGGGGTGTTGCTGGTCGGCGCGGGCGCGATCCTGGTCCTGCTGGCCTGGCTGCTGGTGAACGACGCGCTGCGGCCGACCGACGAGCTGCTGCCCGGCACCACTGTGGTGCTGGCCGACGGCCGGTCGCTGGACGCGGGGCAGTGGCAGCGCCAACTGGTCGACGCCGCCAGCGGGGAGCTGCTGGCCAAGGGCCTGGTGGCGTTGCTGGCGATCAGCGTGGTCGGCGTGGCTGGCGCGTACGCGGTCGCGGGTCGGGCGCTGCGCCCGCTGCACCAGGTCACCGCGACCGCCCGCCGGCTCGGCGAGACCACGCTGGACCAGCGGATCGGCTACTCGGGCGCCGACGACGAGGTGGCGGAGCTGGCGGCGACCTTCGACGAGATGCTGGACCGGATCGCCGCCGCGTTCGAGGCGCAGAAGCGGTTCGTGGCCAACGCCTCGCACGAGCTGCGGACGCCCCTCGCGGTGATGCGTACCGAGATCGACGTGACGCTGAGCGACGACGAGGCGGACGCCGCCGAGTACCGCCGGATGGCCACCATCGTCCGGGACGCCTCGGAGCGGGCCAACGGGCTGGTCGACGCCCTGCTGGTGCTCGCCCGCAGCGAGGCCCAGGCGGGCCGCCGGCTCGGCCGCCGCACCGAGTGCGACCTCGCCGCCGGCACCGCCAACGCCCTGTCGGCGGTACGGCGGGAGGTGGAACGGATCAAGCTGCACGTGCAGACGTCGCTGGAGCCCGCGCCGGTGGTCGGCGACCCCGGGCTGCTCGACCGGCTGGCCGGCAACCTGATCGAGAACGCGATCCGCTACAACCACCTGCACGGCCGGCTGTGGGTGCGTACCGGGTCGGACGGGTGCCGGTCCTGGCTGGTGGTGGGCAACACCGGCTTCGAGGTGGACCAGGCCGACGTGCCGGGCCTGTTCGAGCCGTTCCGGCGCGGCGGCCGGGAGCGTACCGGCGCACGCGGCTCCGGTCTCGGGCTCTCCATCGTCCGGGCGGTCTGCGACGCGCACGGCGGCACCGTGAAGGTGGTCGCCCAGCCCGGCGGTGGGCTGGAGGTCACGGTGACCCTGCCGGCGGTGGAGGCCGCCCCGGCGGTCGGCGCGCAGCCGGCCGCCCGGCGCTGACCGGTCACCACGGGTCGTGAAGTAGGGCTCCCGCACCGGGGTATCCCTGGCTGACGTGCACGGGCCCGGCCACCCGCGTGGCCGGGCCCGTGGTGCCGTCCGGGTCAGGACTTCTGCTCGATCTCACCGCGGAGGCCGACGAACTCGGCCGCGGCGGCGGCCGAGGAGGAGAAGAACATCACGATGATCCCGACGCTGCCGTGGTCGGCCCACGCGCAGACGCCCAGCGGCACGCCGTTGGACTCGCCGTCGCCGCACTTGGCCAGGCCGCCCTGCGGTCCGGGGGCGATGACTGTCATCTTCCTGACGGCGAGGTCCTTCGACATGCCCTTGACCGCGTCGTCGAGCTCCCGTTCGGGGTTGAGCACGAAGGCGGAGGCCGCGACCACCATGACCATGTCGCGTTCGTCGGCGCTGCCGTAGAAGGCGCCGGCGACGGCGGTCGCGCCGACCGCCGAGGACCGAAGCTGGTCGACCATGTCCCCGGCGGCCTTCAGCAGCGCGGGCTCGGTGCTCTTCGCGCGGCCCCCGAGGGCCTTCGGGGCGACGACCCGGATCTGCGGGGCGGCGGTGGGCCCCGGGGACGGGGCGGCCACGGACGGCGGCGCGGGGCCCGACGTGACGCCCGCCGCCGCCGTCGGGCTGGGCGTGGGGTCGGTGCGCTGCCTGCCGTCGTAGGCGAGGTAGCCGACGCCACCCCCACCGAGGCAGAGGACCAGCAGCCCGACGAGACCCAGGGTCAGGACCAGCCGGTGTGGTCCCGCCGGGCGTCGTTCGACGACCGGCGGCGGGTAGCCGGCGTACGGGCTGGTGGGGAACCCGGCCTGCGGCGTCACGGGATATCCGCCGTACGGCTGGGTGGGATACGGCGGGGCCGGCGGGGGAGTGGGCTGTGGCCCGCCGGGCCAGCCGGCGCCCGGGTACGGCGGCTGCCCGGCCGACGGGGCCGCCCAGCCGGCGGCGGGCGGGAGCGGATAGCCCTCCGGTGGTGGCGGGTGGAAGTCGTCGTGCGGCTCGTGCTCCGGCTGCCCGGACCAGGGATCGACCGGCGGTGAGGACATGATCAGCTCCAGGCGAGGGGGCGAACGGGTGATCGTAGCCAGCCACCGCACGGTACCGCCCCCGCGACACCCGACCACATCGGCCGCAACGACGATCGCGGTGGCCGCCGGCGTCCAGATCGGACGCGGCGACCACCGCGATCGCGGGGCGGTGCGGATCAGGCGGGCAGGCTCGCCACCCCGTGCGGCAGGAACCGCCGGCCGGTGACCCGCTCGGAGGTGCCGGTCCGGTCCAGGTACGGCGTGACGCCGCCCAGGTGGAACGGCCAGCCCGCGCCGAGGATCATGCACAGGTCGATGTCCTGCGCCTCGGCGACGACGCCCTCGTCGAGCATCAGCCGGATCTCCTGCGCCAGCGCGTCGAGCGCGTTCTGGCGTACCTGCTCGGCGGTGAGCGGCTCGTCGCCGACCACGAGCAGCTTGGCCACCTCGTCGTTGATCTGGTCGTCGACGACGATCGGCTGACCGGAGTCGGCGATCCGCTTGAGGTTCTCGCTGACGCCGAAACGGTCCGGGAACGCCGCGTGCAGGGTGCCGCCCACGTGGTACGCGACGGCCGGCCCGACGAGTTGGAGCAGGGCCAGCGGGCGCATCGGCAGGCCCAGCGGGTCCAGCGCGGCGTTCGCCACGTCCAGCGGGGTGCCCGCGTCGACGGCCGCGAAGACGGTGCCGAGGAAGCGGGTGAGCAGCCGGTTGACCACGAACGCCGGGGCGTCGGAGACGAGCACGGAGGACTTCTTGAGCTGCTTGCCGACGGCGAAGGCGGTGGCCAGCGTCGCGTCGTCCGTCCGCCCGCCCCGGACGATCTCCAGCAGCGGCAGCACCGCGACCGGGTTGAAGAAGTGGAAGCCGACCACCCGCTCGGGGTGCGCCAGTTCCTCGGCCATCGCCGTGATCGACAGGCTGGAGGTGTTGGTGGCCAGCACCGCCTCCGGCTTGACGATCTTCTCCAGCTCGGCCCAGACCTGCTTCTTCACCGACAGGTCCTCGAAGACGGCCTCGATGACGAAGTCGGCGTCGGCGAAGACGCCCTTGTCGACCGAGCCGCTGACCAGGCCGTACAGCTTGGCGGCGGTGCCCTTGTCCATCCGGCCCTTGCTGACGGCCTTCTCGATCTGGGTGTGCACGTAGGCCACGCCCTTGTCGACGCGGGCCTGGTCCAGGTCGGTCAGGACGACCGGCACCTGGAGGCGGCGGGCGAAGAGCAGGGCGAGCTGGCTGGCCATCAGGCCGGCGCCGACGATGCCCACCTTGGTCACGGGCCGGGCCAGGCCCTTGTCCGGGGCGCCGGCCGGCCGCTTGGCCCGCCGCTGCACCAGGTCGAACGAGTAGAGGCCGCTGCGCAGCTCCTCGGAGAAGACCAGGTCCGCGAGGGCCTCGTCCTCGGCGGCGGTGCCGGTGGCGAAGTCGGCGTCCTTCGCCGTCTCCAGCAGGTCCAGCGCCCGGTACGCGGCCGGGACCGCGCCGTGCAGCCGCGCGTCGAGGGTCTGCCGGGCGAAGTAGAGCACACCCGCCCACATGTCCTTGTCGACCTCGGGCCGGGTCACGCTGACCTCGCCCCGCACGACGGCGGCGGCCCACTCCAGGGACCGCTCCAGGAAGTCGGCGGGCTCCAGCAGGACGTCCGCGATGCCCATCTCGGCGGCCTGCTTCGGCTTGAGCATCCGGTTCTGCATCAGCGGGTTCTGCAGGATCACCTGGGTCGCCGCCGGGATGCCGATCAGGTTCGGCAGCAGCTGCGTGCCGCCCCAGCCGGGGACCAGTCCGAGGGAGACCTCGGGCAGGGCCAGCGCCCCGGCGCCACCGGAGAGCGTCCGGTAGTGGCAGTGCAACGCCAGCTCCAGGCCGCCACCCATCGCCGCGCCGTTGACGAAGGCGAAGGTGGGCACGGCGCTGTCCTTGAGCCGGGCGAAGACCCGGTGGCCGAGCCGGCCGATCTCCAGCGCCTGCTCGCGGTCGGCGAGCTGCGGAAGGCTGGTGAGGTCCGCGCCCACGCAGAAGATGTACGGCTTGCCGGTGACCGCGATGAACGCCGGCTGGGCCGCCAGGGCGGTGGTGATCGCCTCGTCCAGGCTGGTCAGGCCGCCCGGGCCGAAGCTGTTCGGCTTGGTGTGGTCGAAGCCGTTGTCGAGGGTGATCAGGGCGGCCGGGCGGTCCAGCCCCGGCACGTTCACCTGGCGCAGCAGCGCCCTGGTGACGACCTCGTCAGGTGCGGCGAGCGCGCTCATTTGTTGCCACCCTCCCAGTGCGGGTTCTCCCAGATCACGGTGCCGCCCATGCCGATGCCGATGCACATGGCGGTGACGCCGTAGCGGACCTCGGGGTGCTCGGCGAACTGCCGGGCCAACTGGGTCATCAGCCGCACGCCCGAGGAGGCCAACGGGTGGCCGATGGCGATGGCGCCGCCCCACGGGTTGACCCGCGGGTCGTTGTCGGCGATGCCGAAGTGGTCGAGGAAGGCGAGTACCTGCACGGCGAACGCCTCGTTCAGCTCGAACAGGCCGATGTCGTCGATGGTCAGGCCCGCGATGCGCAGCGCCTTCTCGGTCGACGGGATCGGGCCGACGCCCATCACCTCGGGCTCCACGCCGACGAAGCCGAACGACACCAGCCGCATCGCGACCGGCAGACCCAGCTCGCGGGCCGTGGCCTCGTCGGCGAGCAGGCTCGCCGTGGCGCCGTCGTTCAGGCCGGCCGCGTTGCCCGCGGTCACCTTGCCGTGCGGGCGGAACGGGGTCTTCAGGGTGGCGAGCTTCTCCAGGGAGGTGTCCCGGGGGGCCTCGTCGACCGTGGCCAGGCCCCAGCCGTTCTCCTCGTCGCGGATCGCCACCGACACCAGGTCGTCCTGGAGCTTGCCGTTGGCGTACGCCTTGGCGGTCTTCTGCTGCGAGGCCAGCGCGAACGCGTCGGTGCGCTGCTTGCTGACGTGCGGGACCCGGTCGTGCAGGTTCTCCGCGGTCGCGCCCATGACCAGCGCGGACGGGTCGACCAGTTTCTCGGCCACGATCCGCGGGTTCGGGTCGACGCCCTCGCCCATCGGGTGGCGGCCCATGTGCTCGACGCCGCCGGCGATGGCGATGTCGTAGGCGCCGATGGCGATGCCGCTGGCGACGGTGGTCACCGCGGTCATGGCGCCGGCGCACATCCGGTCGATCGCGAAGCCGGGAACGGTCTTGGGCAGGCCCGCCAGCAGGGCGGCGGTCCGGCCGATGGTCAGGCCCTGGTCGCCGATCTGGGTGGTGGCGGCGATCGCGACCTCCTCGACCCGCTCCGGCGGCAGCTGGGGGTTACGACGCAGCAGCTCGCGGATGCAGCGGATCACCAGGTCGTCGGCGCGGGTGTTGGCGTACATGCCACCCGCCTTGCCGAACGGGGTACGGACGCCGTCGACGAAGACGACATCCCGAACTTCACGGGGCACTTGAGCCTCCTTGCCGGCACGGGCATGTTCTCCGGATGCTACTCGCCAGTAACCACCCTTGAAACCCACCCCCCTGTGTCCCACCCCACACCCGCCCCACACCCCCCTGGCGCGTCGATCATGAAGTTGTTGTCATCCGGCGCGGCGTGTCGTGACAACAACTTCATGATCAACGGCGTGGCGGTCAGGGGGCGGAGGGTGGGGGGTCGGGGAGGGCCTGGGTTAGGGCGGGGAGCAGGAGGGCGATCTGCCACTCGCGGGCGTTGAGGCCCCGGAGGGCCTGCGCGACCGCCGCCTCCGTGACCTCCTCCGGTGGCACCCAGGCCAGCCGGCGGATCGAGTCGGGGGCGATCAGGTTCTCCGGCGGCAGGTGGTGCGCGCCGGCGATCCGGACCACCACCTCCCGGCACCGGGCCAGCCGGGCCGCCGCCACCGGGTCGCGCTCGGCCCAGCGGTGCGGTGGCGGGGGGCCCTCGACCGTCGGAGCGGCCGGCAGCGCCTCGTCGGACAGCTGCCGCGCGTCGTCCAGCGCGGCCAACCAGGTGCGGGCCAGCCGCCGTACCGACCGACCACCGAAGCCGGGCAGGGTGAGTAGGGTCTTCTCGTCCCTCGGGTCCAGCTCCGCCGCCGCGACGATGGCCGAGTCCGGCAGCACCCGCCCCGGTGCGGCGTCGCGTCGCGCCGCGATCTCGTCGCGGGCGTACCAGAGGGACCGGACGCGGGCCTGCGCCCGCGCCCCGCGTACCCGGTGGATGCCCGACGTGCGGCGCCACGGCTCGGCGCGTACGCGCGGCGGGCGGGCGCCGGTGCGTACCAGCGCGGCGAACTCCTCCGCCGCCCACGCGGACTTGCCCTGCCGGGTCAACTCCTCGTCGAGCGCGTCGCGCAGGTCGACGAGCATCTCCACGTCGAGCGCCGCGTAGGTCAGCCACGACTCCGGCAGCGGCCGGCTCGACCAGTCGGCCGCCGAGTGGTGCTTCTCGAGGCTGAACCCGAGTAGCTGCTCGGTCAGCGCGGCCAGGCCGACCCGCTCGAATCCGGCCAACCGGGCGGCCAGTTCGGTGTCGAACAGCCGGCGCGGACGCAGCCCCACCTCGGCCAGGCAGGGCAGGTCCTGGCTGGCCGCGTGCAGCACCCACTCGGCCTCGCTGAGCACCGCGTCGAGGGTGCTCAGGTCGGGCAGCGGCAACGGGTCGATCAGGGCCGTGCCGGAACCGGCCCGGCGCAACTGCACGAGATAGGCGCGCTGGCTGTAGCGGTAGCCCGAGGCGCGCTCGGCGTCCAGGGCGACGGGGCCGGTGCCCGCGGCGAAGCGGGCCACGACCTCGGCCAACTCGGCGGGTGTGGCCGCTGGCTGGGGTGTGCCCTCGCGCGGGGCGGTCAGCGGAACGGGCCCGTCCGCGGTCGGTTCGGCTCCCGCGGCCTCCGGCGCCGGACGGGCCGACGACGGGCGGTGCGCATCGTTTCCCGTACGGCTTTCGGCGGGCCGACGGCGCAGGGGTGGTTCGTCGGTCACCTGACAACCCTAGTGCGCGACGCGACGCGGTGGGTGAAGCCGGTCCGGTGTGTGTCGGCCCGGACGACCGATGGGCCGCGCGGGCAGCGGACATAGGGGAAGACAAAGCCCGTTGGCGCAGGTACGGTCCAGAGCCGTTGCGCGGGTACGGCATCATCGGTCCCGCGACGCAGCGGGGCGGCTACGGGGAGGCAAGGCGATCATGACTGCTGGCTACGGGTCGGCGGACACGGGCCCGGCGGTACCGGGCGACGGCGGCTTCCCACCGGGAAGAGCACGTCCCGGGCCCCTGCCGCCCCGGATCGAGCCGGCCGCCACCGGGTACGCGCCGCCGGGCACCCCGGGGCAGCCCCCGTCCGGCCGCGTCGCCTGGTCGCCGCCGGCACAGCCCGGCCAGTGGGGTGCCGCCGCCCCGGCCCCGCCGGCCGCTCCGCCCGCCCCCGGTTGGGGGCACGGTGGCGTCCCGTCCGCCGCTCCGGCCACGTCGACGCCGCCCGGTGCGACCCCGGGGCCCGGTTGGCCCCCCGCGTCCGGGTCGGCGTCGCCGGACGGGGCCGCTCGGCCACCCGCACACCAGCCCCAGGTCCCCGGGCCGGGGCAGCCATACCCCGTGGCCCCCACGCCGACGGCGCGGGGGCGGGGCCTCACCGTCACCGCGCTCGTGCTCGCCGGCCTGCTGGCCGTGGTGACGGGCGTGCAGGCGTTCCAGCTCAACCGGCTGTCGGACCGGCTCGGCGACACCGACGGCCGGTTGCAGGCGGCACAGGCGGCCGACGGCGCCCGGCTCGAGGGCCTGGAGTCCCGGGCGGGGGCGCTGGAGAAGCAGGCCGGCGCCGCGTTCAACCCGGAGGCCGTCGCCAGCGCCGTGCTGCCCAGCGTGTTCCGGGTGCGGGCCGGCAACTCCACCGGCACCGCGTTCGCGATCGGCAAGCCGGCCGCCGGCGGTGGCACGAACCTGTTCACCAACTTCCACGTGGTGGACGCGCTCTGGACGGCCGGCGAGCGGGAGGTCTTCCTGGAGCGCACCGACCAGCGCTTCCCCGCGACCATCGTGCGGGTCGACCAGGCGAACGACGTCGCGCACCTGCGGGCCAACGGCAAGTTCACCGGCCTGGTCGCCGCGCCCGCCGCGGTGAAGTCCGGTCAGCAGATCGTGGTCGTCGGCGCCCCGCTCGGCCTGGAGGACAGTGTCACCACCGGTGTGGTGAGCGCCTTCCGTGAGGCCGGCCGCGGGGAGGGCCCGATCATCCAGTTCGACGCCCCGATCAACCCCGGCAACTCGGGCGGCCCGGTGATCAACGGCAGCAAGCAGGTCGTCGGCATCGCGACCGCCAAGGCCCGGGACGCCGAGGGGATCGGTCTCGCCGTGCCGATCAAGGTCGCCTGCGACGGTTTCAAGATCTGCTGACCCGGTCAGCGCCCCCACACCCCCGGCCCGGCGGCCCCTGCCGTCCGGACCAGCACACGTGAAGGAAGCAACGAGATGTCTCAGCCACCGACCGGGCCGGAGGGCTATCCGCCCTACCCCCCGGCCGCGCCCGGTCAGCCGCCGTCGGGCGGTGTCGGGCACGGCACCACCTACGGCAGCCCCCGCCAGTACTCGCCGGAGCAGCACGACGCCGGCCAGCAGTACTCCCCGGCGCCGCAGCAGTACAACCCGGCCCCGTCCCCCGGATACCCGCAGTCCGCCCCGCCGGCCGGGTATCCGCAGTCCGCCCCGCCGGCGGCGTCCGGCTACGGCCCCGGCGGGTCGCCCGGCTACGGCCCCGGTGCCGCGTCGTCGGGCGCCGCGCCCCACGCCGGGCAGACCCCCGGCGGGTCGGCCTTCGGGCAGCCGATGTCCGTGCCGCCGGCCTCGGGGCCGGCGTACGGGCAGCCGGCGTACGGGCAACCGATGTCTGCCCCGCCCGGTTCCGCCCCGCCCTTCGGCCCCCCGGCGGGTGGTGCCGGCAAGAGTCACAAGGTGCTGATCCTGGCCCTCGTCGCCGGGCTGCTCTTCGTGCTGGGCGGGGTGATGACCGGCCTGTTCGTGACGACCAACAACGAGCTGGGCCGCACCGAGAAGAAGATGGCCAGCGAGGTCAGCCAGCGCGACGGCACCATCGCGGCGAACGGCAAGGAGATCGAGAAGCTCAAGGCCGATCTCCAGACGGTCCGGGACAAGCTCGGCGACACCGAGCAGGATCTCACCGGCACCCGTAACGACCGGGACGAGCAGGCCCGGCAGAAGAAGGTCATCGCCAACTGTCTCGACAAGCTCACCACCGCGCTCGCCGCGGCGGCGAACGGCAACAAGGCGGCCTACGACAAGGCCATCCAGGGCATGGACAAGGTCTGCAACGAGGCCGAGCGATATCTGTGAGGTGACCGTCGCGGGGTCAGGCCGCGCCGGCGGGGCGACGCTCCGGCAGCGCGGTCACCCCGGGCGGGGGCAGCCCGGCCGTGGAGGCCAGCAGCGCGCACCAGGCCAGCAGGTGCGGGCCGAGGTCGTCGTCGACCGGCGTCCAGGAGGCACGGATCTCGACGTCGCCGGCCGCGGGCGGCCCGGCCAGCTCGCCGAAGCGGGTCGACATGGTCTGGGTGATCGTGCCGCCGATCGCCCGGTGGCCCGCGTCCTGCGCCTCCAGCGCGTCGGTCAGCCACGTCCAGCCGACCCCCGGCAGCAGCGGGTCGGCGGCCAGGTCGACCTCCAGCTCCGCGGTCACGTAGGTGACCAGCCGCAGGGTGCCCCGCCACGCCTCGTGACCGGCCGGGTCGTGCAGCAGGATCAGCCGCCCCGAGGCCACCTCGTCGCCGTCGCGCAGGACGGCGGCGGAGAGCGCGAAGGCGTGGGGGGCGAGTCGCTGCGGGGCGCCGACCTCCTCGAGCACGATCTCCGGCCGCGGCGTCGCGGACCGTAGCCCGGCGACCGCGCGGGCGAAGGTCTCCGGGAGCGCGATCGGGACGGCCATGCCGGCAGCCTATGCCGGCGGTCGGCCGCCCGCCCGCCAGGCGCGCCGACACCGCCCACGCCGTGGCCGTCCCCCGCCCACGCCGTGGCCGTCCCCCGCCCACGCCGTGGCCGTCCCCCGCCCACGCCGTGGCCGTCCCCCGCCCACGCCGTGGCCGTCCCGCCGCCCGGGCCGGCGGGGGTCACGGCGGGCGACCGTGCCCGCCGGGCCGGCGGGGTCACGGGCGCGTGGCCTTTCCCGCCGGTCGACGGGGGTCACAAAAGGCGGCGCTGCCCGTTGCCGGGCACGTCCCGCGTGGCACGATGGCCGCGATGACCACCACCACGACGGGCGCCGACGCCCGAGACGAAGACCCCCGCCCCGGCGGCCCGGCCGACTCGCCCTTCGTCAGGGCCTGCCGGCGTCAGCCCGGCCCCCACACCCCCGTCTGGTTCATGCGCCAGGCCGGCCGATCGCTGCCGGAATACCGCGCGATCAGGGCCAACGTGGCGATGCTGGAATCCTGCCGCCGTCCCGACCTGGTCACCGAGATCACCCTCCAGCCGGTACGCCGGCACGGGGTGGACGCCGCCATCCTGTTCAGCGACATCGTGGTGCCGGTCGCCGCCGCCGGGGTGGACCTGGACATCGTGCCGGGCACCGGCCCGGTGGTCGCCGAGCCCGTACGCACCCTCGGTGACGTGGAGCGGATCCGGCCGATCACCGTCGACGACGTCTCCTACGTGGACGAGGCGGTGCGGCTGCTCGTCGCCGAACTGGGCGACACCCCGCTGATCGGCTTCGCCGGTGCGCCGTTCACCCTGGCCAGCTACCTGGTCGAGGGCGGCCCGTCGCGTACCCACGCCAAGACCAAGGCCCTCATGTACGGCCAGCCGGAGCTGTGGCACGCGCTCTGCGCCCGGCTGGCCGAGGTGACGCTTGCGTTCCTGCGGGTCCAGGTGGCCGCCGGGGTCTCCGCGGTGCAGCTCTTCGACTCGTGGGCCGGCACGCTGTCGGAGGCCGACTACCGCCGCTTCGTGCTGCCGCACTCGGCGGGCGTGCTGGCCGGGCTGGCCGACGCGGGGGTGCCCCGCATCCACTTCGGGGTGGGCACCGGCGAACTGCTCGGCGCGATGGGCGAGGCCGGCGCCGACGTGGTCGGCGTCGACTGGCGTACGCCGCTGGACGTGGCGACCCGGCGGATCGGGCCGGACCGGGCGGTGCAGGGCAACCTCGACCCGTGTGTGCTGTTCGCGCCGTGGCCGGTGGTCGAGGGCGAGGTGCGGCGGATCCTGGAGCAGGGCCGGGCCGCTCCCGGGCACGTGTTCAACCTCGGGCACGGGGTGCTGCCGGAGACCGACCCGGAGGTGCTGACCCGGGTGGTCGCCCTGGTGCACGAGCTGTCCGCCGAGCCGGCCGAGCGGGGCTGAACGCCGTGGGCAGGCCGTGGCGCGTGGCGGTGGTCGGCGGCGGGATCGCCGGGCTGGCCGCCGCGGTCCGGTTGCGCGAGCACGCACCGGCCGACACCGAGATCACCGTGTACGAGCAGTCCGGCACGCTCGGCGGCAAGCTGCGCACCGGCGAACTGGCCGGCTCGGCGGTGGAGTTCGGCGCCGAGTCGTTCCTGATGCGCGACCCGGCCGGGGGCGAGTCCGCCGCCGTGGCCCTGGTCCGCCGGCTCGGCCTGGGCGAGCGGATCGTGCACCCCACCGTCGGGCAGGCCGCGCTCGTCGTCGACGGTGGGCTGCGCCCGATCCCGGGCGGCACGCTGGTCGGCGTACCCGGGGATCTTCAGCGGGTGGCCACGGTCGCGCGCCCGACGCCGGACGCCGACGTCGACGGCGGCCGGCCGCTGCTCGGCGCGGGGGCCGACGTCTCCGTCGGCGCGCTGGTGCGGGCCCGCTTCGGCGACGAGGTGGTCGACCGGCTGGTCGACCCGATGCTCGGTGGCGTCTACGCCGGCCGGGCCGACGACCTTTCCCTGACGACCACCATGCCCGCGCTGGCCGCGGCGGCCCGGGTGGAGCACACCCTGGTGGGTGCGGTGCGCGCCGCGCAGGCCGCGGCCCCCCGCGCGCCGGGGGTGCCGGTCTTCGGCACGCTGGCCGGCGGGCTCAGCACCCTGGTCGAGGCCGCTGCGACGGCCAGCGGGGCGACGATCCGGCGGGACGCGGCGGTACGCGAGCTGACGCCGACCGGGGCGGGCTGGCGGCTCACGGTCGGTCCCACCCGCGACCCGGAGTCCGTGGACGTGGACGCCGTGGTGCTGGCCGTGCCGGCCCGGCCGGCGGCGCGGCTGCTGGGCGGCCCGGCCCCGCAGGTGGCCGAGGGCGTCGGCGGCCTGGACTACGCGAGCGTCGCGCTGGTCACCCTGGCGCTGCCCGAGCCGGAACTGCCGGAGCTGTCCGGCTTCCTGGTGCCCAGCACCGAGGGCCTGCTGATCAAGGCGGCGACCTTCTTCACCACGAAGTGGGGCCACCTGCGCCGGACCGACGGGCTGGCGCTGCTGCGCGCCTCGGTGGGCCGCTACGGCGAGGAACGGCAGGTGCAGCGCACCGACGAGGACCTGGCCGCCACCGTGCACCGGGAGGTGTCGGCCGTGCTCGGCGTGCCGCTGCCCGCACCGGTGGCCGGCCACGTGCAGCGCTGGGGCGGGTCGCTGCCGCAGTACACCCCGGGGCACGCCGACCGGGTGGCCGCCGCGCGGTCGGTCCTGCGGGCGAGCCACCCGACGCTGGCCCTGGCCGGCGCCGGGTACGACGGGGTCGGCATCGGAGTCTGCGTCCGCTCCGGCGAGACGGCGGCCGAGGAGATCATCACAGCACTGGGAGGACCGGGGACATGACCGAGCAGACCAACGCGGCCCGGCTGCGGGAACTCAACGACAGCATCCGCTACACGATGTGGTCGGTGTACCGGGCCACCAGCCCGCTCCCCGCGCTGCGCGAGAACATCACCGGCGAGGTCGAGGCCCTCTTCGCCGAACTGGCCGGCAAGGACGTGGTCGTGCGCGGCACGTACGACGTCTCGGGCCTGCGGGCCGACGCCGACCTGATGATCTGGTGGCACTCCGCCTCCAGCGACGACCTCCAGGACGCGTACCTGCGGTTTCGCCGGACCACGCTGGGCCGCGCGCTCACGCCGGTCTGGTCGCAGATGGCGCTGCACCGGCCGGCGGAGTTCAACAAGAGCCACATCCCGGCGTTCCTCGCCGGCGAGGAGGCGCGCCCCTACCTGTGCGTCTACCCGTTCGTCCGCTCCTACGAGTGGTACCTGCTGCCGGACGCCGAGCGGCGTGAGCTGCTCACGGAGCACGGGAAGATGGCCCGCGGCTACCCGGACGTGCGGGCCAACACGGTCGCCTCGTTCGCGCTCGGCGACTACGAGTGGATGCTCGCGTTCGAGGCCGACGAGTTGCACCGCATCGTCGACCTGATGCGCGACCTGCGGGGCTCCGGGGCCCGCCGGCACGTCCGGGAGGAGATCCCGTTCTACACCGGCCGCCGCCGCTCGGTCGCCGACATCGTCAACTGCCTGGTCTGATCCGCTGCCCGGTCCCGGTCGGGCCCGACGGGTGCCCCGGCCGGCCGGGGCCGCGTTCCGGAGGGAGTGGGACGCGACCCCGGCCGGGGTCCGGAGTGGGTCAGGCGACCGCGGTGCAGGTGGGCACCGGCGTGGTGTTGCCGCCGGTGGACGAGCCGACGAAGCCGAACGTGGTGCTCGCCCCGGCGCCGAGTGCGCCGTTGTAGGCGGCGTTGCCCGCGGTGACCCGTGTGCCGCTGGTGGTTACCGTCGCGTTCCACGCCGAGGTGATCTGCTGGCCGTCGGCGTAGGTCCAGGTCACGGACCAGCCCCTGATCGCCGCGCCACCGGCGCTCACCTGCACCTCGCCCTGGAACCCGCCGTTCCACTGCCCGGTCACCCGGTACGTCGCCGTGCAGGCCCCGCCCGGCGGGGGAGTCGTGGGCGGCGGCGTGGTGGGCGGGGGAGTCGTCGGCGGCGGCGTGGTGGGTGGCGGCGTCGTCGGTGGCGGGCTGGTCGGCCCGCCGGAGAAGTCGACGTCGCTGCACAGGTAGTACGACTGGTCCGTGTGGCTGGCCTGCCAGATGGTGTAGACGACGTGCCGCCCGGTGCGGCCCGGCGCGTTCGCCGGGATCTCGATGGAGACGCCGGTGGGCTCCGGGTTCCACCCGGACGCCGGGGTGTTGCCGATCTGGCCGACCAGTTCCAGGTCGTCCCAGCCCAGCGGCTCGGTGAGCGCGTCGTAGCCCTGCTTCGTCGCGTACACCCGGATGTAGTCGGCGCCGTGACTGGCCTGGTCGTACAGGCGGACCCGGAAGTTGCTGGAGACCGGCGAGGTCTTCCAGGCGCCGGCCGTGTCGAGGGCGTTGTAGCGACCGCCCTCGGTGCGGCCGCCGGAGCAGAGCTGCCCGTTCGGGATGGCCGCCTGGTGGTTGCCGGCGACGCCCTCGCGGAACAGACCGTTCCAGTTCCACATGGCGTTCGGGTTGGCCTGCCAGGCCTGCCAGCACATCGGGTCCTCGGTGGCCATCCGGGGATTCTGGAAGTCGCTGCCCCAGCGTTGCCAGCAGCCGTAGTTGCGTGACGCCGGGTCCACCACGGAGCCGTGCGCGGAGGCCGGGTTGGCCAGGGCCGTGGCCAGCAGCAGCACGGCGGTCGCCGCGACGGCGAGCAGCCACACCAGGCGGGATGAGCGAAGATGAGTGGACATGGAGCCCCCGGGGGGAGAGGTCGGACGACGACGCCCGGACGGCCCGGGAGTTGCCCCTCCCGCGCGCGTTGCGTGGCTCACGCGACGGCTCTACCCGGAGGCTGTCACAGCTATCGTCTCCGGTCAATGCCGTCGCGGCGCATCGGGGTGTGGTCGATGCCGTCCTCGACGTATTCCGGGCCGCTGACGGCGAAGCCGTGCCGGGCGTAGAGGCCGACGAGGTGGGACTGGGCCTCCAGTACGCAGACGCGGTCGCCGACCAGTTCCAGCGCGGCGGTGAGCAGCCGGCCGGCATGTCCGCCGCCCCGCGCCCGCGCCGCCACCACCACCCGCCCGATGCGCGCCACGCCGCCGGGGTCGGCGAGGATCCGCAGGTACGCCAGCGGCGCGTCGCCGCCGTCGAGCCACAGGTGCCGGGTGTCGGGCTCGACGTCGCGCCCGTCGAGTTCCGGGTAGGGGCACGCCTGCTCGACCACGAACACGTCGATCCGGAGCCGGAGCAGGTCGTGGAAGGTGCGGGCGTCGAGTTCGGCGAACGAGGCGGTCCTCGGCACGGGAGTCTGCGGCACCCCCGCGATGGTAGGCGCGCCCGCCGGCCCGCCGGCCACCGGTGGGTCCCCGGCCGTTCGGCGTCGCCGCAGCCGGGCGGTGACCCCGGCCGCTCGCCCGGCCGTCAGGCGGGGCGGGCGCCGACGGCGTCGCGGATCTCGGCGCCCTGGCTGCCCGCCTGCGCGCGGGCGCAGTGCCCGCAGCAGAAGAACCGGCCGGACACCTCCACCCCGTGCCCGAGGACCTTGACCTGGCAGTGCTCGCAGATCGGCGCCAACCTGTGCGCGGCGCACTCGAAGGAGTCGAAGGTGTGCACGTCGCCGCTGACGGTGCGCACCTCGAACGCCATCCAGTAGTCGTTACCGCAGACCTCGCACGTCGCCACGACAGGACCTCCCGGGAGCAGGACACGTTTCGCCCAAGCCTGCGGCACGGGGTCGCGTCGAGCGGACGAATCGGCGCAGCCGGCGGGGTGCGGCGGCGTGTCGCTCCCGGCGTGTCGGGCGTTGTACCTGGTGATTCGCGTGCGACCCCGGAGGACTCCCATGATCAAGCGCAACCGCCTCTTCGGCAACCAGACCCGGGTCACCTTCAGCCTGCCCCGGGACGCCCCGCCCGGCACGGTCAGCGTCGTCGGCTGCTTCAACGGCTGGGAGCCGGGGCGGCACGAGCTGGTCCCGCGCCGTGACGGCACCCGTACGGTGACCGTGCGGCTAGGGCCGGGCGAGCACCGCTTCCGCTACCTGGCGAGCGGCGGCGTGTGGCTCGACGACGACTGCGCCGACCGGGTCGACGAGCGGGGCAGCCTGCTGCTGCTCTGAGCGGTCACCGCGGGTGAGGGCCGGTGGATGATTTATTGATAGGAGTCTTTACTGTTAAGAAGGTTTAATATATTTTTGGTGGCACCTCAGGCCAAAGTCCCGAAGGAGCTGCCGCCATGCGTCGAAGGATCGCCATCCCGCTCGTGGCCACCGGTGCCATCGTCTCCACACTGACGGTCGCGGCCCCCGCACAGGCCCACGGCTACGTGTCCGGGCCGCCGAGCCGCCAGGCGCTCTGCGCCCAGGGCCGGGTCCCGGACTGCGGGCAGATCAAATACGAGCCGCAGAGCGTCGAGGGACCGAAGGGGCTGCGGAGCTGCCACGCGGGCATCGCCCAGTTCGCCGTCCTGAACGACGACGGCCGGGGTTGGCCCGCCACCTCGGTCGGCAGCTCCGTCACCCTCACCTGGACCAACACCGCCCGGCACGCCACCAGCAACTGGGAGTACTTCATCGGCGGCACCCGCGTCGCGGTCTTCAGCGGCGGCGGGCAGCAACCCGGGGCCACCGTCTCGCACACCCTGGACCTGGCGGCCCACCCCGGACGGCAGAAGGTCCTGGCGGTGTGGAACATCGCGGACACGGCCAACGCGTTCTACTCCTGCGTCGACCTGCAGGTCGGTGGGGGCGGGGGCCCGTCGCCCACCCCCCGGCCGACGCCGACCCCGTCGCCCACCCCGACCCCCACTGCCGCCCCGACGACCCCGCCCGCGCCGGGTGGCAGCTGGACGGCGGGTCGGGCCTACGGGGCGGGTGACCAGGTCACCTACGGCGGGCAGACGTACCGCTGCCGGCAGGCGCACACCGCGATCCCCGGCTGGGAGCCGCCGAACGTGCCGGCGCTCTGGAGCCAGGTCTGACCGGACGGGTGCGGCGGGGTGGCCGCACCCGTCCCCTCTCCCGCGGCGGATCGGATCGGAGTGCCCCATGCGACGGCTGCCCACGCTCGCCCTGCTCGCCGCACTGCTGCTGGCCCCCGGCTGCGCGCCGGCAGCCGCCCCGGCGCAGCCCGCCCCCGCGCCGACACCGGCGACGGCCACCGGGACCGCCCTGAGCGGCCTGGACGTGGTCTTCCTGACCACCCTGGCGGCGCACACCGAGCAGACCCTGGAACTGGCCCGGCTCGGTCGGCCCCGGGTCGCCGGCCGGGAACTGCGCACCCTGGTCGGCGCCATCGAGGCCACCGAGACCGACGAGCTCGCCACCATGCGCGGCTGGCTGCGGGAGGCCGGGCCGGCCGCCGGGGCCGCCCACCGGCACACCCACGGCACCGCCGCCGAGGACCTGGCGCGGCTGCGCGCCGCCCCCGCCGGCGAGGTCGACCGGGTCCTGATCGACGTGCTCGGCGCCCACCAGGGCGCGGCGGCCGACCTGGCCCGGGCACACCTGGCGGTCGGCACCGACCCGCGCGTACGCGAACTCGCCGCACGCGTCGAGCGGTCGCGTACGGCCCAGGTCTCGCTGATGGCCGGGCTCGCGCCGGCCCGGCGGTGACGCCGCCCGGCCGGCTCAGGCCTCGGCGCGCGGCTCCAGCCGCACCGAGACGGAGTTGACGCAGTGCCGGGTGTCCTTCGGGGTGAAGCCCTCGCCCCGGAAGACGTGCCCGAGATGGCTGTCGCAGCGGGCGCAGCGGATCTCGGTGCGGGCCATGCCGAGGCTGCGGTCCTCGATCTCCTTCACCGCGCCCGGGACGGCGTCGTCGAAGCTGGGCCAGCCGCAGTGCGAGTCGAACTTCGTGTCGCTCGGGTAGAGCTCCGCGCCGCAACCCCGGCAACGGTAGGTCCCCGGTGTCTTCGTGTCGACGTACTCTCCGGTCCACGGGCGCTCGGTGCCGGCCTCCCGCAGCACCCGGAACTCCTCCGGGCTGAGCCGGACGCGCCACTCTTCCTCGGTACGGGGCAGGTCGTTCTGGTCAGGACTCACCCCCTAACGGTACGTCGGACGTCGGGGGTGTGGCATATGGTCGCGCCATGGGTGGCACGAGGGCCGCGGCCGAGCAGATCGAGGTGACCGGGCGCGACGTCCGGCTGAGCAGCCCCGACCGGGTGATCTTCCCGCGGCGCGGCTTCACCAAGTCCGACGTCTTCCACTACTACCTCGCGGTGGGTGACGGCATCATGCGCGCCCTGCGCGGGCGCCCCACCACGTTGCAGCGCTTCCCCGAGGGCATCGAGGGCGAGGCGTTCTTCCAGAAGCGGGTGCCCGCGCGGGGCGTGCCGCCGTGGGTGCAGACGGCCACCATCAGCTTCCCGAGCGGTCGCAGCGCGGCCGAGCTCTGCCCGGCCGACCTGGCCCACGTGGCGTGGGCCGCCCAGATGGGCACCGTCGTGTTCCACCCGTGGCCGGTGCGCGCCGCCGACGTCGACCGCCCCGACGAGCTGCGCGTCGACCTCGACCCGCAGCCCGGCACCGACTTCGCCGACGCGGCCTCCGCCGCCCGGGAGTTGCGCGGGCTCCTCGACGAGCTGGGCGTCACCGGCTGGCCGAAGACCTCCGGCGGCCGTGGCGTGCACGTCTATTTGCGGATCGCGCCGCGCTGGACGTTCACCGAGGTGCGCCGGGCCACCATCGCCCTGGCCCGCGAGCTGGAGCGGCGCCGCCCGGAGCTGGTGACCACCGCCTGGTGGAAGGAGCAGCGGGGCGAGCGCGTCTTCGTCGACTACAACCAGATGGCCCGTGACCGCACCATCGCCTGCGCGTACTCGCTGCGGGCCAACGCCCGGGCCACCGTGTCCACGCCGGTCACCTGGGCCGAGCTGCCCGACGTCGACCCCGACGACTTCGACCTGCGTACCGTGCCGGCCCGGCTGGCCGAGCGCGGCGACCCGCACGCCGCCATCGACGACACCGCGTGGGACATCACCCCGCTGCTGGAGTGGGCCGACCGGGACGCCGCCGCGGGCCAGGGCGACATGCCCTACCCGCCGGACCATCCGAAGATGCCCGGCGAGCCGAAGCGCGTGCAGCCCTCCAAGGACCGCGACCGCCCTCGCTGACCGCCCCACCCGCCGCCGTGCCCGGGTTGGCGTCAGCGGGGTTCGGTGTACGCCTCCACGGCCTCCTTGGCCGAGCGCAGGTCCGCGCCGGTCGCCTTCCGGTACGCGGCGATCGCCTTGATCTTGTCGCCCCGGGCCAGGTGCTCCCGCACCCCCGGCGGCACCGGGGCCGCGTCCACCACGCCCAGGTGGTCCATCACCAACTGGACCCGACGTTCGATCTCGGCGAGCCGGTACGCGGTGCGGGCCTGCTCGCCCCGGCCTGGCAGTTGGGCGCTGAGCAGCGCGACGGCAGCCACCAACAGGACGGTGAGGGCGATTTCCATGCGGTGATCGAAGCACATCCGTGCCGTCCGGTCCGCCGGCGCCGACCCGACATCGGTAGATAACGATCAAGTAACGGGCGCGAACCTTTTGCCGCCCGTGGCCGCTCTCCCTGGTCGTCGCCCCACCGGGGGCCGGGGAGGACATCGGATGAAGCTGGTGTGGAGACGGGCGGGCGAGGCGCGTGGGCTGCTGCTCGCCGCGTTGGTCGCGGCCCTGGTGGCGGTCGCGTTGGTCAGCGGGCTCTCCGACTACAACCGTCGGGCCGTCGAGGCGGGACAGCGGGCCCTGCTCGCCGGGGCGTCCTTCGAGGAACGCAGCGTCCTGGTGAGCGGCACGGCCGGCCGGGACGCGACCGAGTTCGCCACCCGGGACCAGGCGATCCGCGACGGCTTCGCCGCCGGCCTCGACGGTGCGTCGGTGCGCGTCGACGTGGCCCGCTACGGCGCGGGCCGCGAGCTGACCGGTGACCTCGGTCCCGTGGTCCGCGCCGACGACGACCCGGTCTTCGCCAACCTGGCGACCCTCGCCGACCTGCCCCGCCACGCCGAGCTGACCGGCGGGGCCTGGCCCACCCCGGGCACCTCGCCACTGCGGGTCACCCTGCCCGAGAAGGTCGCCGGCGCGCTCGGGCTGGCCGTCGGCGACCAGGTGCCGATGCTGGACCGCCAGTCCGACACCCGCGGCACGGTGGTGCTCGCCGGAACCTGGCGACCGCGCGACCCGACCGACCCGTACTGGCGGTTGGCGCCCGGAGCCGGCGGTGTCGCCGACACCGGGACCTCGTACGGGCCCTTCGTGCTGGACCCGGCGGACTTCGCGGCCACCTACCCGGGCTCGGTGTCGGCGTCCTGGGTGGTCGTGCCGGACTTCGCGGCGGCGGCCGGCGCGGGCCGGCTGCCCGACATGCGGCGGGCGCTCACCGCCACCCTCGTCGAGGTGCCCGAGGCGGCCGGGCTCGGTTCCTCGGGTCAGACCGTCACGGCGATCGACCGGCTCCTCGACCGCGTCACCCGGGCCGACCTGGTGGGCCGCTCCTCGCTGGCCACCCCACTGCTGCTGATCATGGTGCTGGGCGGGTACGCGCTCGTGCTGGTCGCCGCCCTGCTGCACGAGGACCGGCGCGGCCAGAGCGCCCTGCTGCGGGCCCGGGGAGCGGCACGACGACAACTGGCCGGCCTGGCGGCCCGGGAGGCGGCCCTGGTCGTCCTGCCCGCCGCCGTGCTGGGGCCGCTGGCCGCCGGCGCGGCGCTGCGGCACGTGGGCGTCGGCGGCACGGCCCCGCTGACGCTCGCCGCGGGCAGCCCCGCGCTGATCTGGGCGGTCGCCGCCGCCACGGCCGCCGGCTGCCTGGTCGCGATGGTCGCCCCGACGCTGCGTGTAGCCGGCACGTACGTCGCGGACCTGGCGGCCCGGTCCCGCCCGACCCGCGCCGCGAGCGTCCAACGCGTCAGCCTCGACCTGGTGCTGGTCGGCTTCGCGGTGCTGGCCTGGGTCCAGCTGCGCCAGTACTCGTCGCCGGTCACCGGGGTGGCCGGCCAGCTCGGGGTCGACCCGCTGCTCGTCGCCGCGCCGACGCTTGGGGTGCTGGCCGGCGCGGTCGTCGCGCTGCGGCTGCTGCCCCCCGCCACCCGGTTCGCCGAGCGGTTCGTCGACCGCAGACCGTGGACCGCGACCATGTTCGGCATGTGGCAGGCGGGGCGGCGACCGCACGCCGGCCCGGTGCTGCTGCTCGCCCTCGCCGTCGGCGGCAGCACCCTGGCCTGGTCGCTGGTGACCACGGGGGAGCGGTCGCAGGCCGACCAGGCCGACCACGCCGTCGGCGCCGACCTGCGGGTCGTCGAGCGCACCGGCCTGGCGCCCGACGGCCGGGCCGGGCAACTCGGCGCGCTGCCCGGCGTCGTCGCGGCGCTGCCGGCCTGGCGGGACGAGACCCGCGTCGGCCGCGCCGAGCTGCCGATCACCGTGCTGAGCCTCGACGCCGCCGGCGCGACGGACGTGGCGCGGCTCAACGAGCGGCTGACCGACGAGCCGGCACCGGCGCTGCTGGACCGGCTGACCCGCACGCGCGGCGCACCGGCGGGCACCGAGCTGCCCGCCGGGACCCGCTCGCTCACCGGCACCGTGCGCACGCCGGTGTGGGAGGCCTCCGCGCCGCACCAGGTCGGTCTCTGGCTGATGCTGACACGGGCGGACGGGCTGGCCCTGCGGCTGGCGGCGGGCAGCGGCGGCAGCGACGGGCGGCCGGCACGGTTCACCGTCGCCCTTCCCGACGGCATGGACGGCGCGCGGCTGTCCGGGTTCGAGCTCGACGCCGGGGACGCGCGCGGGCAGGTGTACCGCCTGGAGGTGTCGGACCTGCGGCAGGTCGGCGCCGACGGCGTGGCCCGGCCGGTGGCGCTGGGCGGCAACTGGGCGGTCGTGACCGGCGACGGCGGACCGACCCCCGCGGCCGCCACGGCCACCGGCCTGACCGCCGAGCGGAAGGTCGACTTCCAGGCGGGCGGGCGGTACGCGTACCATCCGGCGAGCCGCTTCGCCGTGGTACCGGCCGGCGAGAAACGGCCGGTGCCCGCCCTGATGACCCCGGCGGTACGCGACGCGCTGAGCCTGCGGATCGGTGAGACGGTCGACCTGGCGCTCTCCGGGGCGACGGTGCCCGTCACGCTGGTCGGCGAGCTGGACGCGGTGCCCGCCACGGTCGGCGCGGGCGTGCTGCTGGACCTGCCGGCGGCCGTGGACTGGTTGATCCGGGACGGGGGTGCCGTCCGACCGGTCGCGGAGTGGTGGCTGAGCACCGACGAGGGCGGTCACACCGAGGCGGCCCGTGCCGCCGCGGCGCTGACCGGCGTCACGCTGCTCGACCGGCGGGAGATGGCCGGGCGGGCCGCCGACGACCCGTACTGGCAGGGGACCCGCACCGGGCTGCTCGCCGCCGCGCTCGGCTCGGTGCTGCTGGCCCTCGTCGGCCTGATCGTCGACGTCTGGGCGACCGCCCGGCACCGGCTGGGGGAGTTCGCCGTGCTGCACACGCTCGGTGCGACCCCCCGGCTGTTGGCCCGGGCGCTGCTGGCCGAGCAGACCTTCCTGGCCGGCATCGGCGTCGGCGTCGGGCTGCTGCTGGGCGCCGTGGTCGGCGCGACCATGGCCCCGCTGGTCGTGCTCACGCCGTCCGCCGGCCGGCCGGTGCCGGAGGCCGCCTTCGTGCTGCCCTGGCTGCCCATCGGGCTGACCGCGTTCGGCCTGCTGCTGGCGGCACTCGCCTTCAGCGCGTTCATCGCCCTCGGCATCCGGCAACGGGTCGTGGGGGCGCAGTTGCGGATCGGGGGAGACCGGTGACCGGGTGGAGCGTGGCGACGACCAGGAGCGGAGACCGGGCGTGCTGAGCATCGGGGCGGTCGCCCGCCGGGTGCGGGCGTACGGCGGGCAGTTCCTGCTTCTCGCGGCGCTGATGCTGGTGGCCGCGCTGCTGACCAGCGGGGTGCCCAGGATCGTCAACGACCGCGTCCAGCAGGGCCTGCGGGCCGACCTCGACGCCGTGGCGCCGCAGCAGCGGGACGTCACGTACTCGTCGGGTCAGGTCGACGCGACGAACAACCACACCTCCGTGCTGGCCGCGCACCACAACGACCTGATGACGCTGGAGGCCGGGATGCCGCCGGTCGTCCGCCGGATGGTCGAACAGCGCTGGTTCGCCGCGGAGACCAGCGCCAGCCGGGTCGGCGGCCCCGACCTGACGGCGAAGAACCTCCTGGTCGAGCTGGGACTGCGCGCCGCGACCGGCGTCGAGCAGGCCGGCACCCTGGTCGAGGGGCGCTGGCCGGCCGACGCGCCGAAGGACGACCCGGTGCAGGTGGCGCTCGCGGCGGACGTCGCCGGCAAGCTCAACCTGCGGCTCGGCAGCCGGCTGACCCTCTCCCCGCCGTGGCCGCTCACGCCCGACTCCCCGCCCCCCGCCCAGTTCACCGTGGTCGGGCTCTTCCAGCCCCGCGACGCGGCCGACGGGTTCTGGGACGGCCTGCCGCAACTGCTGCGGGTCATCGAGCCGGTGGGCGACGGCCAACCCTTCGTCGCCGTCGGGGTCGTCGACGCCGCCGCGCTGAACCGCCAGGCCGTCGCCGGCCGGCCGCTGACCTTCAGCTGGCGCTACCGGTTGGGCGCCGACGGCATCGACGCCCGCGAAGTGGACCAGGTGATCGCCGGGCTCCAGCAGCTCACCCGGCAGGCGGGCGGTCGCAACGTCGTGCAGGCGGTGGACATCCCGCTGCGGGCGTTCGCCGCCGAGGTGGACGGCGCCCGGACGGTGCTCGCCGTGATCGCCGCGGGCGTACTGGCCTCGCTGGCGGGGCTCGTGCTGCTGGCCGCCGGGCTGCTGGCCCGTCGGCGCCGAGCGGAGTTCATCCTGCTGCGTGCCCGGGGCGGGGCGGGCCGCGCCGGCGCCGGCCGCAGCCTGGCAGAGACGCTGCTGGTGGTGCCGCCGGCCGCCGCGCTCGGCTGGCTGGCCGGCAACCTCGCCCCGGGGGCGCCCGGGCAGACCGTCTGGTTCGTCGTCGTCGCGACCGCCCTGGTGGCGGCGGCGCTGCCGGTGGCCACCCTCGTCGCGTCCACCGGCGGCACCGGGCGGCGCGACCTGGTCCGCTCGCGCCCGTCAGCACGCCGCCTCACGGTGGAGGCGGGGCTGCTGGTCCTCGCGGGTCTCGCGGTCGTGCTGCTGCGCCGCCGCGGCCTCACCCCCGGCGAGATCGATCCACTGCTGGTATCGGTGCCGGTGCTGCTGGCCGTCGCCGCGGCGGTGGCGGCGATGCGGCTGTACCCGTGGCCGCTGCGGCTGCTCGGCCGGCTCACGGCCCGGAGCCGGGGCAGCGTCGGCTTTCTGGGCACCGCCCGGGCCGGCCGGTCGGTCGTCGCCATGCCGCTTGTGGTGGTGGTGCTGGCCGTCGCGACGGCGGCGTTCTGCGCGGTGACGAACGTCGGGATCGAGGCGAGCCGGGACCGGGCCGCCAGCCGGGTGGTCCCCGCCGACGCCCTGATCCTGGGGGAGCGGATCGCCTCGGACACGGGTGCCGAACTGGAGCGGCTGCCGGGGGTGCGCGCCGCGAGCCCGGTGCTGCACCAGGCGGGGCAGCGCCTGGCGAAGGACGTCGCCGGCACCGACACCCGGCTCGACGAGGTGACCGTGCTCATGGTCGACGGCCCCGCCCTGGCCCGGATGGCCCGGCAGGCCGGCATCGACGTGCCGGTGCCCGCGGCGCTGCGCGCCCCCGCCGGAGGAGGCGGCCCGCTGTCCGCGGTGGTCTCCCCGACGGTCGCCGCCGAGCTGGCCGCCGCCGGCCTGGACGGCTCGGCCTTCGTCAGCGCCCAGGGACAGCGGTACGAGTTCCGGGTCGCCGGGCGGGCGGAGAGCTTCCCGCTGCTCGACCCGCGCAGCCGCCGGTTCGTCCTGCTGCCCTGGCAGTCGTTGCCGCAGGGGCAGCAGGCCGCGGTGCCGACCGGTTTCCTCGTCGTGGGAAAGGACCTGGACGTCGAGGCGCTGCGCGGGGCCGGCGAAGCGGGAGCGTCCCGCTACCGGACCGAGGGGTCGGTCACCGGTCGGGAGAGCGCGCGCGGCGTGCAGGTGCTGACCCACGCGGACACCCGCCGGCTGGTCAGCGAGGGCGGCGCCAACGGGGTGCTCGCTTTCGGCTTCGTCGCCGGCGCGGCCGGCGGGACGGCGCTCGGCCTGCTCGCGATCGCCTTCACGGTGCTCGCCGGCGCCCGGGAGCGCGGCCAGGTGCTGTCCCGGTTGCGCACCCTCGGCCTGTCCCGCCGCCAGTGGCGGGGGCTGCTGCTGGTGGAACTGGCCCCGCTGGTGGGCGTCTCGGTGGTGACCGGTGCGCTGGTCGGTACGGCGCTGCCACTGCTGCTGACCCCGGTGCTCGACCTGTCCGCCTTCACCGGCGGCGTCGAGGTCCGGGTGGCGTTCGAGCCCGGTCTGGCGGTCGGGGTCGTCGCGCTCGGGGCGCTCGCCCTCGGCTTCGCGATCGCCGTCGAGACACTGAACAACCGCCGGATGCGCCTCGGCGAGGTGCTCCGGCTCGGAGAGGAGAGCTGACATGACCGCTACCGCGCAATCCACAGCCGCGCCGGATCTGGCCGCCCTGCAACAGCGGGCCGCCGAGCGGGCGGCGGAGCGGGCCGGCGGCCGGGACCGGCTGCGGGGGCACCTCGTCTGCGACGGGCTGGTGCGGATCTTCAAGACCGAGGGGGTGGAGGTCGTCGCGTTGCAGGGGCTCGACCTGGTCATCGACCGGGGTGAGCTGGTGGCGATCGTCGGCGCCTCCGGCTCCGGCAAGTCGACGCTGCTGAACATCCTCTCGGGGCTGGACACGCCGACCGCCGGCATCGCCCGGGTGGGCGAGTACGACCTGCTGAACCTCTCCGCGCGGCGGCGGCTGAGCTACCGGCGCGCGATGGTCGGGTTCGTCTGGCAGCAGACCGGCCGCAACCTGCTGTCGTACCTGAGCGCGTTGGAGAACGTCGAGCTGCCGATGCGCCTCGCGGGGCGGCGGGGCGGCCGGCGGGCCCACCGCGAACGGGCCCGGGAACTGCTCGACCTGGTCGGGGTGGGGCACTGCGCCGACCGGCGGCCCACGCAGCTCAGCGGCGGCGAGCAGCAGCGCTGCGCGGTCGCCGTTGCGGTGGCGAACGACCCCGAGGTGCTCTTCGCCGACGAACCGACGGGCGAGCTGGACGAGGCGACCGGCGCCGAGGTCTTCGGGGCGTTGCGCACCATCAACGCCGAACTCGGCGTCACCATCGTGGTGGTCACCCACGACCAGGCCGTGGCCACCCAGGTCCGCCGGACCGTCGCGATCCGCGACGGCCGGACCGCCTCCGAGGTACGCCGGACCGCGCGCGTCGGCGCGGACGGCGGCACCGAACTCGTCAGCGAGGAGTACGCCGTGCTGGACCGTAGCGGCCGGATGCAGCTACCGGCGCCGTTCGTGGACGCGCTCTCGCTGCGCGACCGGGTGCGGCTGGACCTGGAACCGGACCACGTGCAGGTCCGGCCGGGCGACCGGAGCCAGGACGAGCGGGAGGCGACGGCGTGACGGGGCGGGACGTGTCGACGGCGGGGGCCGCAACCGGCGACGGCGCGGTGGGCCGCCCGGGTGGCGGTGCTCCGGCGGCGCTCGCCACGGTCGCCGACGAGGTGGTGCGGGTGACGGGGCTCGACCGCACCTTCGGCCGCGGCGAGCACGCCGTGCACGCCGTGCGGGACGTGTCGTTCTCGGCGGGGCGGGGCGAGCTGGTCGCGGTGCGCGGGCGCTCCGGTGCGGGCAAGACGACCCTGCTGAACCTGGTCGGCGGCCTGGACCGGCCCGACTCGGGCCGGGTGGTGGTGGCCGGGCACGAGGTGACCGGCGCCAACGAGCGGCAACTGCTGGAGCTGCGCCGCAGCACCATCGGTTTCGTGTTCCAGACCTTCGGGCTGGTGCCGATCCTCTCCGCCGCGGAGAACGTCGGCGTGCCGCTGCGACTGGCCCGGGTCGGGGCGGCCGAACGGGAGCAGCGGGTGGCGGTGCTGCTGGAACTGGTCGGCCTCGGCGGGCACGCGGGCCAGCGGCCGTACGAGCTCTCGGGCGGCCAGCAGCAGCGGGTGGCGGTGGCGCGGGCCCTCGCCAACGAGCCGAAGCTGCTGATCGCCGACGAGCCCACCGGCCAGCTCGACTCCGAGACCGGGCGCTCCATCATGGACCTGCTGCGGGCCGTCGTGCACGCCCGCGGCATGACCGCCCTGGTCGCCACCCACGATCCGGCGCTCATCGACCTCGCCGACCGCGTCCTCACCCTCCGCGACGGTCGCCTCGTGCCGTGACCGTGGCCCGGGCGCCGGCGGCGCTGACCTGGGGGCGTCAGAGGGGCAGCTTCATGCCCTCGTGCGTGGACTGGAAGCCCAGGCCCAGGTAGAAGCGGTGGGCATCCTGGCGGGTCTTGTGTGTGGTGAGCTGGACCAGGGCGCAGCCGCGCCGCCGCGCCTGGTCGACCGCCCAGGTGATGAGCTGCCGGCCGAGCCCCCGCCCGCGCAGGTCGGAGCGGACCCGGACCGACTCGATGAGCTGACGCTCGGCGCCGTGCCGGCTGAGGCCGGGAATGTAGGTGAGCTGCATGCAGGCGAGCAGCTCGCCGCCGAGGTCGGCCACGATCAGCTGGTTGCGCGGGTCGGCGTCGATGTCCGCGAACGCCCTCTCGTACACGGCGTCGACCCGAGTGTGGTCGCGGGTCCTGCCGATCGGGTCGTCGGCGAGCAGGGCGAGCACGGCCGGCAGATCGGCCCGGACGGCCTCTCGGAAGATCACGTCACGCATACCGCACAGGGTGGCACGACGCGGCGGGCCCGCGGCGGGCGGCATTGGCGCGCACCGGGCACCATGACCGTCCATGGACGTACTGTTACGGCCCTTCAGGTCGATCTATCGGGGTTTGGTCTGGTTCGCCAACTCGCCCCGGACGCTGATCATCTCGTACCTGCTGATGATCGTGGTGGCCGGCGTCATCTACGGCCAGGTGGAGAACCGCAGCGCGGCCGACGCCGTCTGGTGGGCGGTGGTGACCGCGTCCACCGTCGGCTACGGCGACATCTCCCCCGTGAGCTGGCAGGGCCGCACCCTGGCCGCGCTACTCATCTCGACCATGGTGCTGCTGGTCATCCCGTTGATCACCGCGCACTTCGCCAGCCAGCTCATCGTCGACGACGACGCCTTCGAACACGAGGAGCAGGAACAGCTCAAGGCCGACGTGCGCCGGATGCTGGCACTGCTGGAGGAACTCGCCGCCCGGCAGGGCATCGACCTGCCCGACCTGCCGGCGCGGCGAGCGGTCAGCGAGCCGGGCAGCGCAGCCCCGCTCTGGGTACGGTCAGGTCGAGCAGATAGGCGTCGACGGCCTCGGTGACGCAGGACGTCTGCGGGTACGCGGTGTGCCCCTCGCCCTCCCAGGTGAGCACCCGGCCCACGCCCAGCATCGAAGCCAGCTTCCCGGTCTGCTCGTACGGCGTCGCCGGGTCGCCCGTGGTGCCCACCACCAGGATCGGCGGCGCGCCGTCGGCCCGGCCCGTCGGATACGGGTCGCGCCCACCCGGCCACTCGGTGCAGGAGAGCAGACCGACGGCCAGGGGCGGCCCGAACAGCGGGTACTTCACCCGCCACTGCGACTGGAGCTGGCGGATGCGCGCCACGCTCGGCTTCTCGTCCTGGTCGGTGCAGTTGACCGTCAGGTTGGCGTCGAACATGTTCGAGTAGTGCCCGTCGGGCTCCCGGTCGGCGTACGCGTCGGCGAGACGGAAGATCTCCCGCGGGTCGCCGCCCGCCAGCTTGTCGATGGCCCCGGCCAGCTCCTGCCACCCCGACTCGGTGTAGAGCGACGAGACGATCGCGTAGAAGACCCAGCCCGCGGTGGCCTCCCGGCCGTCGTCGCCGCGTACCGGGGACACCCGGGCCTTGTCGACCGCCGAGGTGACCGCGGCCCGCGCGTCCGGGGCGATCGGGCAGCGCTGCCCGGCGTTCGCCGCGCACCAGGCGGAGAAGTTGCCGAAGGCCAGCTCGAAGCCCTTGGCCTGGCCCTCCGAACCGGCGATCGGGTCCTGCCACGGATCGACCGCGCCGTCGAGCACCAACGCCCGCACCCGCCGCGGGTAGAGCTGGGCGTAGGTGGCGCCGAGCAGGGTGCCGTAGGAGTAGCCCAGGTAGGTCAGCTTGTCGTCACCGACGGCGGCACGGACCGCGTCCATGTCGCGGGCGGCCTGCTCGGTGCCGTAGAGCGGCAACTGGTCACCGTAGCGGTCACCGCAGCCGCGCCCGATGCGCTGACTCAGCGCGACGAACCCGTCGAAGGACTCCTGGCTGCGCGGGTCGGGGTCGTAGCCGAAGCTGGCGTCCAGGTCGGCGTCGGGGATGCACTTGACCGGGCTGGACCGCGACACCCCGCGCGGGTCGAAACCGACGATGTCGAACCGGTCGGTGACGGAGGTGGGCAGGCCGCCGAACGCCGGGCCGAAGGAGAGGTAGACGGCCGTGTCCACGCCGGAGCCGCCCGGGCCGCCCGGGTTGACGACCAGCGAGCCGATCCGGTCGCGCTGCTTGGTCGATCGGGCCCGCAGCAGCGCGATCTCGAAGGTCTCGTTGGCACCCGGGCCGGTGGTGGCCCCGCCGCCCGTGCCCCAGTTACGCGGCACCTTGATCCGGGCGCACTCGTAGCGGACGTTGGGCGCCCCGCGCCCGACCAGCTCGTCGGCCACCTCCGGGCAGGCCCGCCAGGTGGGCGCCGTGCCGGTGGCGGCGGCCTCGCCGGTGTCCGTCCTGGGGGCGACCGCCGGCAGGGTGCAACCGGCGGCGATCAGCGCGGCGGCGGCCAGCCCGGCGAGGGCGAGCCGGAACCGGCGGATCCGGTCGGGCGTGCGGGTCACGAGCGGGCCTCCGTGATCGAGTCGACGGCCAGGCTACGCCGGGCCGGTGGGCGACCCCACGGTCACCGTCGGGTCGCCGCGCAGCACCTGGTCCACGTCGAACCGTACGGGCCGGTCGAGCTGGTCGTAGCGGCAGGAACGAGGATCGCGGTCGGGCCGCCAGCGGACGAAGCGGGCCGTGTGCCGGAACCGCTCGCCCTCCATCGCGTCGTAGCCGACCTCGACCACCAGCTCGGGGCGCAGCGGCTCCCACTCGAGGTTGCGGCTGCCCGTCCAGCGGCTCACCCCGCCGGGCAGGCGCTGGCCGCGCTCGTGGTCGCCGTGCACCCACGGGTGCTCCGCGCCGACCTCGCGGTAGGGCTCCAGCTCCTGCAGCAGCTCCGCGCGGCGGGCCATGGTGAACGACGCGCTCACCCCGACGTGGTGCAGGACGCCGTCGTCGTCGTAGAGACCGAGCAGGAGCGAGCCGACCACCGGGCCGGACTTGTGCCACCGGAAGCCGGCCACCACCACGTCGGCCGTGCGGGCGTGCTTGACCTTGAACATGAGCCGCTTGCCCGGCTCGTAGGGCAGGTCGGCAGGCTTGGCGATCAGGCCGTCCAGGCCCGCGCCCTCGAAGACGTCGAACCAGCGGCGGGCGGTGTCGACGTCGGTGGTGACCTGCGTGACGTGCACCGGCGCCCGGACCCCGGCCAGCGCCGACTCCAACCGGGCACGTCGCCGGGGATAGGGCTCGTCGAGCAGGCTGTCGTCGTCGAGGGCGAGCAGGTCGAAGGCGACGAAGTCGGCCGGCGTGGTCTCGGCCAGCAGCGTCACCCGGGACGCGGCCGGATGGATGCGCTGCGCCAGCAACTCGAAGTCGAGCCGGGGCTGCCCGCCCGGGCCGTCGCGCCGGATCACGATCAGCTCGCCGTCGACCGCGCACCGCGCGGGAAGCTGCCGGCGGGCCTGCTCGACCACCTCCGGGAAGTAACGGGTCATCGACTTGCCGCCGCGGCTGGCGAGCTCCACCTCGTCGCCGTCGCGGAACACGATGCACCGGAAGCCGTCCCACTTCGGCTCGTAGGTCATGCCCGGCGCGGTGGGGACCTGCGGGACGCTCTTGGCCAGCATCGGCTCGACCGGCGGACTGATCGGCAGCTTCACGGCGCCCAGTCAACCAGACGGCACCGACAGTAGTGGGGCGGATCACGGTTGGCGAACGGGCGGCGTGTCCGGCCGCGCGCGCCTCGTGCCACCTCGGGCGGATCAGGAAAGCGCAGGTCAGAGCTAGTTTCGCGGAGTGTCGGAGTGGGTCTGCGGGTGCTGCGGTCGGTGGCGGGTGAGCGTCGAGCTGATCCGGGGCCGCCACCGGTACCGGCTGGTGCGCCGCTACCCCCGCCGCTTCGGCGGCGGCAAGGACGTGCTCGGCGAGGTCGCCTCGGTGGCGGAACTGGAGGAACTGCTGCGCCGGCGTACCCCCCTCGGGCTGGCCGACCTGCGGGAAGCCGCCTGACCCCGGCAGCGGCCCCCGCGGCGGCACCGGCGGGCGGCCAATGCCGGACCGGCCGGGGGATGCCGCGACCCCGGTCGATGCGGCAGCGTCGTCCCAACGGGGTGGCGGTGCCACGGGGGCGCCGCCGCGGGAGGAGACGCGATGCGGTTCGAGGCCGGTACGCAGGTGGCCGCCGGGGCCGAACAGGTCTGGGCGGTGCTCGTCGACGTCGAAGGGTGGCCGCAGTGGACGCCCTCCGTGCGCCGGGCGGCCCGGCGGGAGCCGGGCCCGCTCGCGGTGGGGGCCACCGCCCTGCTGGAGCAGCCGAGGCTGCGCCCGGCGGTGTGGCGGGTCACGGAGCTGACGCGGGGACTGTCGTTCACCTGGGAGTCGCGCAGCGCCGGGGTCCGCACCGTCGGCGAGCACCGGGTGCTGCCGCTGCCCGACGGGCACAGCCGGTTCGAGTTGGCGCTCACCCAGTCCGGGCCGCTGGCCGGGCCCGTCGGCTGGCTCTACGGCGACCTGCTGCGCCGCTACCTGCGGATGGAGGCCGACGGGCTCAGGCGTCGCTGCGAGCGGGGCTGACCAGCTTCTCCAGCCGGGCGAGCCGGATGCCGTCGTGGCCCGTCCGGTGCCCGACGACCCGGTAACCGTGCCGGTCGTACCACCGCAGGTTCTGCTCGCTCTCCGCACCGGTGAAGAGCGCGAAACGGCGTACCCGTGCGACGAAGAGCGCCTCCACCGCGCGCAGCAGCGATCCGCCGACGCCACGGCCCTGCTGGTCGGGGGCGACGGCGAGCCGGCCGATGCGCGCGGTGTCGCCGTCGACGCGGGCCCGCACCGAACCCACCAGCCGCCCGCCGGCGCGGGCGGCGAGCACCGTCGCCGGCCCGGAAAGCTCGGCCCGCACCTCGTCCAGGGTCTCGGTCAGCGGTGGCAGGAACGGGTCGGCGTAGCGCTGCGCCTCGACGAGGTACGCGGCGCGCTGCACGGTGAGGATCTCGCCCGCGTCCGCGACGTCGGCGGGGGCGATGCGTGGCTCGATGATCACCCACACAGCCAACCACAGGCCGCCCGGCCGCCCGTACGCTGGCGGTGTCCCGTCGAACCGGCGAAGGGGTCCCCCGTGCCCACACTGACCTACCCGCACGTCGGGGCCACCGAGCGCGGCGAGCTGCCGCCCGGCTGGCGGCACGTGCGGCACCGGGTCCGGTTGCCCGACGGCTGCTTCGCGGCGGCCGGGTCGGCGGTGCTCGGCTGGCGACTGCACCGCGCGGCCGGCATCCGGATGGACGCCGACGCCGACCGGGCCGCCCCGGGGGTGCGGGTGGTCTCCCGGCTGGGCGTCGGCCCGCTGCGGCTGCCCGCGCCCTGCCAGGTGGTCTGGGCCGTCGACGACGGGCGGCGGGCCGGCTTCGGGTACGGCACGCTGCCCGGGCACCCGGCGCGCGGCGAGGAGGCGTTCGTGGTCAGCCGCGACGCCACCGGTCACGTCTTCTTCGAGGTGGTCGCGTTCAGCCGGCCCGACCGCTGGGTCATGCGCGTGGCGGGACCGGCCGGCCGTGCCTTCCAGCGCGCGTACGCCTGGTGGCTCGGGCGCACCCTGCGCCGCCTCTGCGCCCGCACCTGATCCCGGCCGGCGCGCGACGGCACCCGACGGGCCGGGCGGCCGGTCAGAACCGGGCGAAGGAGCGGATCGGCATGCGCGGGCCGTACTTCGGCGCCTGCACGCCACCGGCCGCCAGCAGCACGCAGACCCGCCCCCGGTGCCCCCGGAACGGCTCCAGCAGGGCCAACATCCGCTCGTCGTCGCCGCGCGGCTCGCCCGCCAGGGCCCACGCCACCGTGTTCGGCACGTGGAAGTCGCCGACGCTTACCGCGTCCGGGTCCCCGTACGCGACGCGCACCACCTCGGCGGCGGTCCACACCCCGACGCCGGCGATGGCGGTGAGCCGGCGGGTCGCCTCGGCGGAGTCGACACAGCGCTCCAACCGGTCGGCGACGGCCGCCGCCCGGCGCAGCGTCTCGGCCCTCCGCTGCTCCACGCCGAACGGGTGGAACACCCAGTACGGGGTGGCCGCCACCGCCGCCGGCTCCGGCGGCAGCAGCAGCGGCTGCACCGGCCCCGGTGCCGCCTCGCCGAAGTGCCGCACCGTCGCCGCGTACGCCCGGTACGCCTCCGTGCCGGTCACCTTCTGCTCGAAGACCGCCCGCAGCAGGCGGGGGAAGACCTGACCCGTGGCCGGCATCCGCAGCCCCCGATGCTGGACCGCGAGCCGCGCCACCACCGGGTGGGCGTCGGCCAGCGCCGCGAACCCGGCGACGTCGTCACGCAACCCGGCGATCGCGTCCGCCCGCTCCACGACCCGGTCACCGCCCGGGCCGTAACCCTCGGCGAGCAGGGTGCCGCCGACCGGACGCAGGGCGAGGGTGGCCGGCCCGTCCGGGGTGCGGGCGGCCCACCAGAAGGTGCCGGCCGCGACCCGGGCGCACGGGTCGTACGGGCTGAAGGTCAGTGCCCGGACCGACGCGGCCAGCCGGTACCCGGCGGGCGGGCGCAGCTCCCGACGCGCGGTGGGTTCGGTCCCGGTCACCCGCACATGCTGTCACGCCCCGCCGCCGTGACCGGCGACACCGTCGACCGGCGCGGCTCAGCGGCGCACGGAGAAGATCCCGGGCGGCGGCGGGGTCGAGTCGGTGGCGTCGACGTCGCGCACCACACCGGCGCCGCCCGCGAACCGGTCGAGGTCCGCGCCGGCCAGCACCCGGCCGGGGAACCAGTCCCCGGCGGCACGCCGGGTCAGCTCTGCCACCGGCGGCTCGACCCGGCCGGCCACCAGCACCAGGTTGCCGTAGCGTCGCCCCCGCAGCACCGCCGCGTCGCCGACCAGGCAGGCCCGGGGCAGCACCGACCGGACCGTGGCGACCTGCCCACGGGCGTGGCGCAGCGGGGGGCCGTCGGCGACGTTCGCCAGATAGGAACCGGCGGGCCGCAGCACCCGGGCCACCTCGGCGGCGAACTCCGCCGAGGTGAGGTGCGCCGGGGTGCGGGCGCCGGCGAAGACGTCCGCGACCACCACGTCGTAGCTGGCGTCGCGGCTGGTGGCGAGCACCGCGCGGGCGTCCGCCACCCGCACCTTGAGCCGGGGGTCCGGCGGCCACGGCAGGGCGCTGCGGACCAGTTCCACCAGCGCGCCGTCGACCTCGACCACCCGCTGCGTGGAGCCGGGCCGGGTGGCCGACACGTAGCGGGGCAGGGTCAGCGCGCCGCCGCCGAGGTGCAGCACCCGCAGCGGCACGCCGGGCGGGGCCACCAGGTCGATCGCGGCGGCGAGGCGGCGGACGTACTCGAACTCCAGGTGCGTGGGATCGGCCAGATCCACGTGCGACTGCGGGGCGCCGTCGAGCAGCAGCGTCCACGACCCCGGCCGGTCCGCATCGGGCACCAGCTCGGCCTGGCCGGTGTCCACCCGCGCGGCCACGGTGTCGACCGCCCGTTTGCGGCCCATCAGCGCCGGGCCCGGGCGGCGGCGGTGAGCACCCGGTGCAGCAGCCGCGCGTCGCCCAGCAGCGAGCGCAGCCGGCGCTCCAGGCCGGCGATCGGGATCAGGTTCTGCGGCGCCCGCGGGTCCTTGTAGGGGGTGGAGGCGAACCGGGGCAGCGTGACCAGCGACAGGTCGGCCAGGCCCACCGCCTCGTCGACGCTCAGCTCGGCGGAGCACTCCAGCCGGACGATGCCCGCCCACGGCGCGCCGAGCGCCACCGGCAGCCGCAGGTACCACGACCAACCGCCCCAGGCCGTGCCGAGCTTGAACACCGGGGACCGCTCGCCGGCCGCCAACCCGGTGACCACGGCGGTCAGCCGGGCGTCCAGGTATTGGCTGTGCTGCGTCTTGATGTAGCCGAGCGTGCGCGGAAGCTGCCGCCGGCTGCGCAGCGGCCCGTCGACCACCAGCAGGTCACCGTCGGTGCGGGCCGCCCCCGAGACCTCCACCTCCAGCGCGGTCAGCGGCCCCTGCACGGCGGCGGGGAGCTTGTTCAGCTCGCCGGTGCCGCTGACCCGGTGCACCGGGTAACGGACGCTGCCGGCCACCACGTCCGCCGCCGACGGGCTGGCCGTGAACAACCCCCGACCGACGCGCGCGCCGACCAGTTGCGCCGCGCCGCGCTCCAGGTCGCACCGGACCACCCCGGCGGCGTACGACGCGGCCAGGCCCGGAAAGGACACCCCGTCCTCCTCCGCCGTCCAGACGCTCGCGTCGATCCGGCGTACCCCGTCGACGAGGAGCACCACGTCGGGGGCGCGCACGCCCGGACGCGGCCCGATGGCCCGCCAGTCCACGGCCGGCAGCTCGGCGTCCGCGTCCACCTGGGCGCTGCTGGGTGCGGCGGGGCCACCGGCGGACGCCTCGAACGAGGCCCCGTACGCCGGGTCCCACGCGTCGACGAAGAACCGTGGATCGGTCACCGCAGCGAACCTTCCGTCGCGCACGCCGGGGCGCCCCGGCGGGGCCCCGTTCACCGGCCGGTCCGCTCGACGCGGGCCGACCGGGCGTCCTTGCTGACCTCGAAGCGGACGGGGATGCGTTCGGCCAGGGCCGGCACGTGGGTGACCACCCCGACCATCCGGTCGCCGCGGGCGGCCAGGTTCTCCAGCGTGGCGGCCACCGTGTCGAGGGTGGCCACGTCGAGCGTGCCGAAGCCCTCGTCCAGCACGATCGACTCCAGGCTCGCCGCCGTGGTGGACATCCCGGCGAGCTGCTCCGACAACGCCAGCGCCAACGCCAGCGACGCCTGGAAGGTCTCGCCACCGGAGAGGGTGCGCACCCCCCGGCGCAGCCCGGCGTCGTGGTGGTCCACCACGAAGAACTCGCCCTTGTCGTGCATCAGGTCGTACTGCCCGGCCGACAGCTCACGCAGGATGCCCGAGGCGCCGTCGACCAACAGGTCCAACGCCTCGGCCAGCAGCCACCGCTCGAAGTTGTTGGCCCGCAGGTGCCCCGCCAGCGCCCGGGCGACCTGCGCCTCACGCTCGTAGGAGGAGCGTTGCTCGCGCAGCCCGCCGGCCTGCTCGCGACGCCGCTCCAACTCGCGCAGGTCGGCCTCGGCCCGCTCCAGGGCGCGGTCGGCGACGCGCAGCGGATCGTCGCTGGCCGGCAGCCCGGCGGCGGCGAGGACGGCCGCGATGCGTTCGCCGACGCCGGCGGCCACCGCCTCGGCCTCCGCCACCGCCGCGGCCCGCCCGGCCCGCGCCGCGCGGCGGCGCCGCGCCTCCTCGTCGGCCCACCCCGTCAGGGCGGCCCAGGCGGCGCCCAGGTCCTCCCGGTCCGCCGTGGGCGGCCCGAACCGGGCCAGCCCGTCGCGGGTCGCGTCGAACGCGCGCCACGTCGCCCGCAGCCGCTCCTCGGCGGCGTCCACCGCCGCCCGGGCCCGCCGGGCGGCATCCCGGCCGGAGCGCACCGCCGCCGCCGACTCCTCCAGCGCCCGGCGCAGCCGCGCGTGCTCGTCCAGCTCCCGGCGCAGCACCGCCGGCTCGCCCGCGTCGGCCAGCTGGCCGTCCAGCTCGGCCAGCCGGGCCTGCACCTGGTCCTGCCGGGCCCGCGCGCGCAGCAGCACCCGCTCCAGCTCCCGGGCCGCGTCGTCCCGCTCGCGCACCAGGGACTCGGCGGCCTTGCTGGCCGCCCGCGCCGCCCGCCCCGCCGCCGTGGCGGCGGCCACCGCCGAATCGGCCGGCACCGCCGGCACGGCCGGCACCGGCTGCTCGCAGACCGGGCAGAGCGCCCCGTCGTGCAGCAGCGCCCGCAGCGCCACCGCCTGGTCGGTCGCCTTCGCCTCCTCGTGGGCGCGGAAGGCCGCCTCGAGTTGCGCCTCCGCCCGCCCGGCCGCCGCCCGCGCCTCGGCCAGTGCCGCCACCGCCGCGGCGTGCTCGGCCTGCGCCCCGGTCACCGCCGCACGGACCGCCTCCGCCTCGCCGGCCAGCTTCTCCCGGTCTGCGTACGCCCGCAGCAGCAGCCGCAGGGCGCTCTCGTCGCCGGCAGCCGCCAGCTCCCCGCGCAGCTTCTCCTCCCGCTCCTCGGCCAGCGACACCGCCGTCGCCGCCTCGTCCGCGCCGGCCCGCGCCGACGCCACCGCGTGGGCCACCTGCGCCACCTGGTCCGGCGCGCGCACGGCGGCCAGCACCGCCAGGTCGGCGTCGAGGGCGGCCAGGGCCGCGCCGGCCTCCCGCGCCGCCTCCCGGGCCGCCGCCAGCTCCGGTACGGCGAGCGTCACCACTCCGGCCAGCTCCCGCATCCGGTCGACCTGCCCGGCCGCCACCGCCAGGGCGTCGGCGTCGACGTCGGCGAGCCCGGCGAGCGCCCGGTCGACCGCCTCCAGCTTCGCCTCGGCCCGCACCGCCCGCGCGGTCGCCCTCTTCTGCACGTCCTCGTAGACCCCGAGGCCGAGCAGGTTGACCAGGATCTGCTGCCGGGTGGCCGGCTTGGCGTGCAGGAAGTCGGCGAACTGCCCCTGCGGCAGCACCACGCAGCTCGTGAACTGCTCGTACGGCAGCCCGACCGCCGCCAGCACCGCCTGCTCCATCTCGGCGGGGGTGCCGGCCAGCACCTCGCCGAGGTCGTCCGGGCTGAGCCCGGTGTCCAGCTTGGTCACGTCGAAACCGGCCGGCATCAGCTGCAACCCGGCGTTTGCCGTCTTGACGTTGCCCCGGCCGTCCCGGCGGACCACCCGGGTCGCCACGTAGCGGTCGCCGGCGGACTCGAAGACCAGCCGGACCCGCGCCTCGGTGGTCGACGGGGCCAGGGCGTTGGCCAGGCCGCGCGCCCCGCCCCAGCGCGGCACCGTGCCGTAGAGGACGAAGCAGAGGGCGTCCAGCACCGTCGACTTGCCGGAGCCGGTCGGCCCCACCAGCGCGAAGAAGTCGGCATCGGTGAAGTCGATTGTCGTCTCGTCCCGGAAGACGGTGAAACCGGCCATGTCCAGCCGCATCGGGCGCATCAGTGCTCGACCTCCTCGAAGAGCTCGTCGAAGAGCTCCCGCACCCCGTCGTCGCTCTGCCCGCGGCTGTCCAGATAGTCGCCGAAGAGCTGCCGGGGCGAGCGGCCCGCCCGCTGCGCCACCCGTGCGCCGCTGCCCGGGGTGGGCACCAGCTCCGGATCGATGCGGATCTCCAGCGCCCGGGGCAGCAGCTCCTGCACCTCCTCGCGCAGCCCGGCGCGCGGCTGCTCCCGCACGAAGACCCGCAGCCAGGCGTCGGGCACCTGCGCCTCGGCGAGCTGCGCCAGGGTGCCCCGGACCGTGCGCAGCGCGGTGGCGGCGGTCACCGGCACCTCGCGGACCTGCGCCGCCGTGCTCGCCGTGACCTCCACGACGGTCACCGACGGCACGTTCTCCTCCTCGCCGAAGTCGACCGCCAGCGGGCTGCCGCTGTAGCGGATCGGGCAGGGGCCCTGGACCCGCTGCGCGCGGTGCAGGTGACCCAGCGCCACGTAGTGCGCCGTGCCCGGGAAGACGGTCGACGGCACCGCGTAGCCCAGCACGGTGTGTGCGTCGCGCTCCCCGCCGCCGGTGCTCGCCCCGACCACCGTCAGGTGGGCGGTGACCAGGTGCACCCGGCCCGCCTCGGTGAAGCTCTCGGTCAGCCGGCCCAGCACCCGGGCCAGGTGGTCGGCGTACGTCTGGGTGGTCTCGGCGGCGGTCAGGTCGTACATCTCCACCGCCCGGACGGCGTAGCGCTGGGAGAGGAACGGCAGCGCGGCCAGCCGCCAGCGCTCACCGCCGGCGGTGGTGCCGTCGATGACGTGCTCGTCCGGGCTGTCCCGGACCCCGCCGCGCAGGGTGATGCCGGCGGCCTCGGCCCAGGGCCGCAGCGCGTCGAGGGCCTGGCCGTTGTCGTGGTTGCCGCCGATGGCCACCACGTCGGCGCCCGTGCGGCGCAGCGCGGTCAGGGCCCGGGTGACGAGCCGGGTGGCCTCGGGCGTCGGGGCGGCCGTGTCGTAGAGGTCGCCGGCGACGATGACCAGGTCGGGCGCCTCGGCGCGGGCGATGTCGATCACGCCGGCCAGCACCCGGGTGTGCTCCTCGGCCCGCGACTGTCCCTTGAGGATCTTGCCGACGTGCCAGTCGGAGGTGTGCAGGATCTTCACGGTGCCGACCTCAGAACGGGATGTCGTCGTCGGAGCTGCCGCCACCGGAGCCGACCACCGCGAACGGGTCGGCGGAACCGGTGATCGACCGGAGCGTCTCGGACGGGGCACGGCCCGCCTCGGAGACCCGGGTGGCCCAGGCCGGGAACGGGAACTCCAGGCAGAGCGGCACCGGGATGTCGGGCTGGTTGACGAACATCGTGCCCGGCTTGGCCAGCAGCGCGCGCTGGCGTTGCGCGGGCGGCAGGAAGCCGTATTCGGGCCGGGACGCCTCGGCCGGGTCGAGCCGGCCGACCACCCGGATCGCCGAGTTGGTGACGATCCGCCGCTCCACCTCGCTCGCGGTCTGCTGGGCGCCGACCAGGATCACCCCGAGCGAGCGGCCCCGCTCGGCGATGTCGAGCAGCACCTCCTTGATGGGGGAGGAGCCCTCGCGGGGGGCGTACTTGTTGAGCTCGTCGAGCACCACGAAGAGCAGCGGCTTGGCGGTGCCGGACTTCTCCTTGCGCTCGAACTCGCTCTTGAGCGTCACGCCGACCACGAACCGCTGCGCCCGGTCCGGCAGGTTGTGCAGGTCGACCACGGTGACCTGGGCGCTCTCGGCGGTGTTGATCGAGTGCGGGCGGCGGGTGGCCAGGTCGCCCCGGATCAGCCGGGACAGGTCCTTCTTGCTGCCGATCAGCCGGCGGGCGAACGCGTTGACCGTGCCGAGCCCGACCGCGCTGCCGGCCCAGTCGGAGCGGGTCTCGTCGTCGTTGAGCTGGTCGACGACGTGGTCGACCAGGTCGGCGTACGAGCCGAGCCGCACGCCGTCGATGCTCACCCCGCCGTCGGCGGGCTGGGCGTAGCGGGCCAGGTGCGCCGCGACCGAGTGGACCACCATCGTGTACTGCTGGCGCTCGTCGTCGGCGTCGGCGAACACGTAGGGCAGCAGGCGGTCGGCGCAGAACTCGCTGAGCGTCCAGTAGAAGCTGTCCACCCCGGTGAGTCGGCTGCTCACGTCGGGGGTGCCGGAGGAGTCGCCGACCCTCGGCGGGGCGTAGACGCGCACGTCGGGGAACGCGCCGGCGACGAGGCCGAGCTTGGCGTACGCGGCGCGGGTGGGGTCGTCCAGCCGGGTGTTGGGGTGGTCGAGGAAGAGCAGGTCCTCGCCCTTGACGTTGAAGATGAGCGCCTTGGCGTTGACCGCGTCGCCGCCCAGCACGCCGGAGCGGAAGACCGAGTAGAGCAGGAAGGTGGCGAAGCTCGTCTTCGTGGCGACCCCGGAGATGCCGGAGATCGACACGTGCGCGCCCCGGCTGCCGTCGAGGAAGTCGGCGTTGAGGTAGACCGGGACCCCGTCACGGCCCATGCCCATCGGGATGCGCCGTTCCATCCGGTCGAAGTGCAGCGCCCGGGCGCGGGCGTCGCCCTCGGCGCGGTGCACCACCGCACCCGGCGACGGTGGCACGTAGAGCTCCGGGTCGACCCGGGTCGTGGTGATCTCGGCGGCCTCCTGCACCTGGGCGGGCAGTGTGCCGTCTGCGATGGCGAAGACGTCGGAGTCGAACTGGGCGCCCTCGTGCCGGGCGCGCACGTGGGTGACCACCCCGGCGATCGTCACCGGCTCACGGTCGGGCAGCTCGCGGCGGGTCACCACGACGTCGTCGAGCTGCAGGTAGCTGCCGGGGGAGACCGCGGTCCAGAACTGCAGGGGGGTGGCGTCGGCGGTGCCCAGCACCCGGCCGACCACCTCGCCCGGGCCGTCTGAACCGTCGTCAGTCATCTGGCAACTCCGCTCGGCTGGTCGTCGCGGTCGGGGCACACGCCCTGCATCCTGCCCGAGGAGTACGACAGGTTGCCACGTGACGCGTCGGACGCCACGCCGACCGTGGCGCGGCGTCACGCCGGCGGTACGCAGCGTGCGACATCGCGGGGGCGCGGCTGCCGGGCGGGCCGTCGCCGGATGTGCGCCGGCCCGGCGTGGCGGCGCTCCCGCCGCCGTCAGTCGCGCGCGTAGCGCAGCAGCAGCGTTCCGTCCCCGGCGGCGAGCACGTGCCGCAGGGGGAGCCGCCGGGGCGGGCTGGGCTCACCCGCGACGATCCGGCCCGGCCCCGCGCCGGCCAGCAGCGGGGCCACGGTGAGGCAGAGCTCGTCGACCAGGTCGGCCGCGGCGAGCGTGCCGAAGAGCTGCGGGCCTCCCTCGCAGAGCAGGTGCGCGAGGCCGCGCCGGCGTAGTTCCGCCAGCCCGGCGGTGAGGTCCACCCGGCCGGTGCCGCAGCGCACCACCTCGGCGACCTCGGCCAGCCCGGCCGGGGCGGGGGCGTCGGCGCGGGTGAGCACCACGGGGCGTACCGGCGCGTCCGCGAAGGCGGCCTGTGCCGGGTCGAGGTCGAGCGAGCCGGAGACGACCACCAGCGTCGGGAACTCGGGCAGGCCGTGCTCGCGCCGCCAGGCCCGCCGGCGCGCGTCCAGCCGCACCGCACCGTAGCCCTCGTGCCGCAGCGTGCCGGCGGCCACCACCAGCGCGTCGCAGAGCATCCGGAGCAGGCCGAAGACCCGCTTGTCCGGCTGGCCCGAGAGCCCGGCCGAGTAGCCGTCCACGCTCACCGCGCCGTCGAGGCTCGTCACGAAGTTCATGCGCAGGCCCGGCCGGTCCGGCCGGCCGTAGAGCGCGGTCAGCGCGGCGTCGTCGAGGGGCGACGAGGGGGGCGCGGGCCAGATCCGGTCGATCGGGATCCCGGCGCTCATTCGCCGGCCGGGCCGGTGACCGGGGGCGTCGGCCGGGGAGCGCGGTGCTGGCAGTCGCACCAGGTGCGTCCCGGGCAGTCGTCATGCCGTCTCGCCCGGCACGCTCGGCAGATCATGCCCCCAGCCTAGGCCCGGCGGGAGGGTGGGCGCCGGTGCGTGTCCGATCCTGGGGCCGCGGGCCGCCCCGCCGGGATGCCGGCCGGGGGACGGGGGGCGCGGGTAACAATCTGGGAACGCTCCCATCGACCCATTGACACCTTTGTGGCGTGCCAGCAATCTCATGGGAGCGCTCCCGATGGCCGTCGGGAGCGCCTGCCGGCCGTCCCCGGCGGCTACCGGACGACGACCACCGCAGGGAGCGTTCGCAGCACCGCGCGTCCTGCGGCACACCGAACCACCACACGAGTTACCCACCTGAGAGGGGTCAGGGATGAGCGTCATCAGGCGCCGGCTCCGCACTGTCGCAGCCGCCGCGCTGGCCGTGGGCGTCGCCCTCGGCAGCGCGGCGTGCAGCAAGAACAACGACGACGAGGCGGGCGAGGGCGGGCAGGTCAAGCTGGTCCTGCAGACCTTCTCGAACTTCGGCTACGAGAAGGCCATCAAGGACTTCGAGGCGGCCAACCCGAATATCAAGGTCGAACACCAGAAGATGGGTGAGCTGCGCGACTTCCAGCCCAAGCTGGTGCAGTGGCTCGCGGCGGGCAGCGGCGCCGGTGACGTCGTCGGCCTGGAGGAGGGCGTGGTGCTGCAGTACGTGCAGAACCACGACAAGTTCGCCAACCTGCTCGACCTGGGCGCCAGCGAGCTGAAGGCCAACTTCCCCGAGTGGAAGTGGAACAACGCGATGACGCCCGACGGCAAGAAGCTGATCGGTCTCGGCACCGACGTCGGCGGTCTGGCCATGTGCTACCGCAAGGACCTGCTCCAGCAGGCAGGTCTGCCGAGCGACCGGGAGGCCGTCTCCCAGCGCATGGGCACCTGGGACGACTACATCGCGCTCGGGCGCCAGTTCAAGGCCAGCGGCAAGGTCAAGGCGGCGTGGCTGGACAGCGCCACCAGCCTGATGCAGCCGTACGTCATGCAGAACTCCGAGACCTTCTTCTTCGACAAGGAGAACAAGTTCATCGGCGACACCAACCCCGTCGTCCGCAAGGCGTGGGACACGGGCCTGCAGATGGCCGCCGAGGGGCTGACCGCGAAGGCCCAGCGCTGGAGCGCCGACTGGGACGCCGCGTTCAAGAACAACGCCTTCGCCACCATCCCCTGCCCGGCGTGGATGACCGAGGGAATCATCGCGCAGCGCTCGGGCCCGGGAAACTCCGGCAAGTGGGACATCGCCAAGATCCCGGGGGGCGGCGGCAACTGGGGCGGCTCCTACCTCGCCGTCCCGGCCCAGACCAAGCACCCGAAGGAGGCCTACCTGCTGGCCAAGTACCTGACCGGCAAGGAGGGCCACCTGGCGGCGTTCAGCGAGGCGGGCGCCATGCCCTCCAGCATCCCCGGCATCGAGGACCCGGCGTTCAAGGGCAAGACGAGCGAGTACTTCAGCGGCGCCCCGATCGGCCAGATCTTCGGTGACAGCGTCAAGAACATGAAGCCGGTCTTCCTCGGCGCGAAGCACCAGCAGGTCTGGGAGACCATCGTCGAGCCGCAGATGCAGGCCGCCGAGCGCGGCAAGCTCAAGTCGGACGCCGCGTGGGCAAAGGCGATGGGCGAGGCCAAGAAGGCGGTCGGCTGAACCGCCGGTCACCTGTCCGGCACACGGCACGAGGTGCCGTGCGCCGGCGGCGGCGCCCACGTCCCGGTGCGGGGGTGGGCGCCGCCGCGAGGCCTGCGCCCCTCTCCCCGGAAGGACCTGTCATGAGTTCCACTGTCGGCGCGGCACCGCCAGGGCGGGCCGCCACGCCAGTCCGCCCCCGACCAGCGCCCCGCCGTCCCTCCTACCGGCTCGGCCGTTGGGACATCAGGTACTCGCCGTACCTGTACATCGCGCCCTTCTTCGTCCTCTTCGGGGTGTTCGGCCTCTTCCCGCTGCTCTACACCGTCTACGTCTCGCTCTTCGACTACGAACTGCTCAGCGGCACCCGGGAGTTCGCGGGCCTGGAGAACTACCGCACCCTGCTGGGGGACGCCCAGTTCTGGAACGCCGCCTACAACACCGTCGGCATCTTCCTGCTCAGCACGGTGCCGCAGATCATCGTGGCGCTCCTGCTCGCCAACCTGATGAACCGTCAGATGCGCGGTCGCACCCTGCTGCGCATGGGCATCCTCGTACCGAACATCACCTCGGTCGCGGCGGTCGGCATCATCTTCGCGCTGATCTTCGCCGACCGCTACGGCCTGGTGAACTGGCTGCTCGGCACCGTCGGCCTCGACCCGGTGGCCTGGCGGGACAACCGCTACGCCTCCTGGTTCGCGATCGCCTTCATGGTCGACTGGCGTTGGACCGGCTACAACGCGCTGATCTACCTCGGCGCCATGCAGGCCATCCCCAAGGACCTGTACGAGTCGGCCTCGCTGGACGGCGCCTCCGCGTGGCGGCAGTTCTGGCAGATCACCGTGCCGCTGATCCGGCCGACCATCGTGTTCACGGTCATCATCTCCACCATCGGTGGCTTCCAGATCTTCACCGAGCCCCTGATGTACGGCCACGGGATGATCCGCGGCGGCGCGGAGCACGAGTTCCAGACCCTGGCCATGTACATCTACGAGCAGACCTTCACCGGCAACGCGGAGTACGGCTACGGCGCGGCGATGTCCTGGCTGCTCTTCCTGATGATCATCGTCTTCGCGCTGGCCAACTTCGCGCTCGTGCGGCGCTCGGTGAAGGGGGAGCAGAAGTGACCACCACCCAGGCCCTGCCCCGGTCCGTGACCCCGCCGCCCCCGACCCCGGCGCGTCGGCCCCGCCGGCTGCCCGGAGCCGCGCTCTGGCAGGCCAGCCCGATGACCTACTTCGCGTTGATCGTCGGCTGCATACTCTCGGTCTTCCCGATCATCTGGTCGTTCATCATCGCCTCGCGCGACAACAGCGCCGTCTACGAGATGCCACCCGTCCCGGGCGGGATGCTCTTCGACAACGTCGGCCGGATGCTCGCCAACGAGGACGCCGCGTTCCTCTACGGGCTCGCCAACTCGGCCGTGGTCTCCAGCGTCGTCACCATCTCGGTGATCTTCTTCTCCACGCTTGCCGGCTTCGCGTTCGCCAAGCTGAGGTTCCGGGGCCGCAACGGCCTGCTCCTGGTGATCATCCTGACCATGATGGTGCCGACCCAGCTCGGCATCATCCCGCTCTATCTGATGATGGTCGAGCTGGAGTGGACCGGCACCCTGCAGGCGGTCATCGTGCCGTTCCTGGTGCAGGGCTTCGGGGTGTTCATGATGCGCCAGTACGCGATGTCCGCGATCAGCGACGAGCTGATCGAGGCCGCCCGCCTCGACGGCTGCTCGACCTGGCGGATCTACTGGAACGTGGTGCTGCCCGGGTTGCGCCCGGCGGCGGCGGTGCTCGGGCTGCTGACCTTCATGCAGACCTGGAACGAGTTCCTCTGGCCGTTCGTCGTGCTCACTCCGGACACCCCGACGGTGCAGTACTCTCTCAAGATCCTATCGTCCGGCCTGTACCAGACGGACTACACCGCGCTCTTCGCCGGCACCGCGCTGGCGACCCTACCGTTGCTGATCGTGTTCACCATCTTCGGCCGCCAGATCATCGGCGGGATCATGGAAGGCGCCGTCAAGTCGTGAGCAACCCCACCAGCCCGCCCGCCGTCGGCGTCGTCGCCGACCGCCCGCCGCTGACCTTCCCGCCCGGCTTCCTCTGGGGCGCGGCGACCGCCGCGTACCAGATCGAGGGCGCGGCGGCCGAGGGCGGCCGCACCCCGTCCATCTGGGACACCTTCAGCCACACCCCCGGCCGGGTCGTCGCCGGGCACACCGGCGACGTGGCCTGCGACCACTACCACCGCATCGAGGCCGACGTCGCGCTCATGGCCGAGCTGGGGCTCAGGTCGTACCGTTTCTCGGTCTCCTGGCCCCGGGTGCAGCCCGGCGGCACCGGCCCGGCCAACGCCGAGGGACTCGACTTCTACCGCCGGCTCGTCGACGAGCTGCTGGCGCACGGCATCGAGCCGTGGCTGACCCTCTACCACTGGGACCTGCCGCAGCCGCTGGAGGACGCCGGCGGCTGGCCGGCCCGGGACACGGCCGCGCGCTTCGCCGACTACACCGCCCTGGTCGCCGACGCGCTCGGCGACCGGGTGCGCTACTGGACGACGCTCAACGAGCCGTGGTGCTCGGCGTTCCTCGGCTACGGTTCCGGCGCGCACGCGCCGGGCCGCTCCGACGGCGCGGACGCCGTGCGGGCCGGGCACCACCTGATGCTCGGCCACGGCCGCGCGGTGCAGGCGCTGCGCGCGGCCCGGCCGACCGCCGAGGTCGGGGTGACGGTAAACCTCTACCCGGTCACCCCGGCCAGCGAGGCCCCCGCCGACGTCGACGCCGCGCGGCGCATCGACGCGCTGGCCAACCGGTTCTTCCTGGACCCGCTGCTGCGCGGGTCCTACCCGGCGGACCTGATGGCCGACCTGGCCGGGGTCACCGACTTCGACCACGTACGCGACGGCGACCTGGCGACCATCTCCACCCCGCTGGACGTGGTCGGCGTCAACTACTACAGCCGCCACGTCGTGGCCGCCCCGGTGCCCGGCGCCGCGCCGGAGCCCTACTGGCGGGCACCGTCGTGCTGGCCCGGCAGCGAGGACGTCCGGTTCGTCACCCGGGGCGTCCCGGTCACCGACATGAACTGGGAGATCGACGCCCCCGGCCTGGCGGAGACGCTGCGCCGGGTCCACGAGGAGTACACGGACCTGCCGCTCTACGTCACCGAGAACGGCTCGGCCTTCGTCGACGAGGTCATCGACGGGCGGGTCGACGACGCCGACCGGCTGGCATACTTCGACGCCCACCTGCGCGCCGCGCACGAGGCGATCGAGGCCGGGGTGCCCCTGCGCGGATACTTCGCCTGGTCGCTGATGGATAATTTCGAGTGGGCCTGGGGCTACACCAAGCGGTTCGGGATGATCCACGTCGACTACGACAGTCAGGCGCGTATCCCCAAGTCCAGCGCCAGGTGGTACGCCGAGGTGATCCGACGCAACGGTCTGGCCGCACAATAGGCCAGGGCCAGCCATCAACGGGCGGCCCCGGCGTCACCCCCGGCGGGGGCGGCGCCGGGGCCGGCCCGCCGTCGGAGGAGCAGACAATGACAACGCAGCGCACCCGGTCGCTCGGGCGCCCGACCCTCGACGCCGTCGCCGCCCGCGCCGGCGTCGGTCGCGGGACGGTCTCCCGGGTGGTCAACGGCTCGCCGCAGGTGAGTCCCGAGGCGCGCGCCGCGGTGCAGCAGGCCATCGCCGAGCTGGGGTACGTGCCGAACCGGGCCGCCCGCGCCCTGGTCACCCAGCGCACCGACTCCATCGCACTGGTGGTCTCGGAGTCCGGCGACCGGGTCTTCACCGAGCCGTTCTTCGCCGGCATCGTCCGGGGCGTCAGCTCGGGGCTGCTGGAGACCTCGTTGCAGCTCTGGCTCGCCATGGTCCAGTCGCCGATCGAGCGGGAACGGGTGGAGTACCACCTGACCAACCAGCACGTCGACGGGGTGCTGCTGCTGTCGCTGCACGACGCCGACCCGCTGCCCACCCTGCTCGAGGAGCGTGGCCTGCCCACCGTGCTGGGCGGGCGACCGGCCCGGATGCTGCAACCGGGCGCGCAGCCGGCCTACTACGTCGACGTGGACAACGTCGGCGGCGCCCGGCGGGCGGTGGAACACCTGGCCGGCCGGGGGCGGCGGCGCATCGCGACCATCGCCGGCCCCCAGGACATGGGTGCCGGCCTGGGCCGGCTGACCGGCTACCGGCAGGCCGTCAAGGCCGCCGGTGGCGGAGTCAACCCGGACCTGATCGCGTACGGGGACTTCAGCGAGGGCAGCGGGGCCGCCGGGATGCGCCGGCTGCTGGAGGTCTGCCCCGACCTGGACGCCGTCTTCGTCGCCTCCGACCTGATGGCGTTCGGGGCGCTACGCGCGCTGCGCGAGGCGGGCCGCCGGGTGCCGGAGGACGTCGCGGTGGTCGGCTTCGACGACGCGCCGATCGCCCGGCAGTCCGAGCCGCCGCTGAGCACGGTCTTCCAGCCGGTGGAGGAGATGGGCCGGCAGATGGCCCGCCTGCTGCTCTCCCGCATCCGCGGCGACGACCTCCCGTCCCCCCACATCCTGCTCGACACCCAACTCATCGAGCGCGCCTCCTCCTGACCCGGCGCCGACCCCGCCACCCCGCCGCCCGCCGGCTCTGCCACCCCGCCGGTCCGCCGCCCCAGGGGCGACCACCGACGTAGACAGGTCGATCCGGCCCCCGGCAAACCAGGCCTCCTGCCACGGGCCCTTCCGCCCGGTCCCCGTCGGCGACCATCGGCCTTCTGGCGCTCTTCCGCTCCGGGGGTGGTGTCTTGTCGACGTTCCTTTGGAGCTGAGTCGTTTGTGACATCAGCCGGCGCTCTTCCGCTCCGGGGGTGGTGCCTTGTCGACGTTCTTTCGGAGCTGAGTCGTTTGCGACATCAGCTCCAAAGGGCCGACACGGCAACATGCCCGCCCACGTCGTCCAGGGTGCGGCCGGTGAGCCGCGGGTGTGAGGCCGGCCGGCTGCCGGGCGGCGGTCTCCGTCGGGCCTGGCGTCCGGGGACGGGCGGCGCGGGTCGGGCGCAGCCCGGTCAGGCCGACCAGCGGCGTAGTTCGCGCTTGGCCAGCGAGGAGCGGTGGACCTCGTCCGGGCCGTCGGCCAGCCGCAGCGTGCGGGACTGGGCCCAGAGAGCGGCCAGCGGGGTGTCCTGGCTGACGCCGGCCCCGCCGTACCCCTGGATGGCCTTGTCGATCACCCACTCCGCCATGGCGGGAGTGGCGATCTTGATGGCCTGGATCTCGGTGTGTGCGCCCTTGTTGCCGACCGTGTCCATCAGCCAGGCGGTCTTGAGGACCAGCAGTCGGGCCTGTTCGATGCGTACCCGCGACTCGGCGATCCACTCGCGCACCACGCCCTGCTCGGCGAGCGGCCGACCGAACGCGACCCGTTCGAGCGCCCGCCGGCAGAGCAGTTCCAGGGCCCGTTCCGCCATCCCGACCAGCCGCATGCAGTGGTGGATCCGGCCGGGGCCGAGCCGGGCCTGGGCGATCGCGAAACCCGAGCCCTCCGCCCCGACCAGGTTCTCCACCGGTACGCGCACGTCGGTGAAGTCGATCTCGGCGTGGCCGCCGTGGGCGGCGTCGCTGTAGCCGAAGACCGTCATGCCCCGGCGTACGGCGACGCCGGGGGTCTCCCGGGGGACCAGGACCATGCTCTGCTGCCGGTGCCGGTCGGCCTCCGGGTCGGTCTTGCCCATCACGACGAAGATCTCGCAGCGCGGGTCCATCGCCCCCGACGACCACCACTTGCGCCCGTTGAGCACGTAGTGGTCGCCGTCGCGGGTGATCCGGGTGGCGATGTTGGTCGCGTCCGAGGACGCCACGTCCGGCTCGGTCATGCAGAACGCCGAGCGGATCTCGCCCTCCAGCAGGGGCCGTAGCCAGCGCTCCTGCTGCTGCGGCGAGCCGAATTCGGCCAGCAGCTCCATGTTGCCCGTGTCTGGCGCGGCACAGTTGAGCGCCTCCGGGGCCAGGTGCGGGCTGCGCCCGGTCAGCTCGGCCAGCGGGGCGTACTGGAGGTTGGTCAGGCCGGCGCCGTGCCGCGGATCCGGCAGGAAGACGTTCCACAGGCCCCGCCTGCGCGCCTCGGCCTTCAGCTCGGCCATCACCGGGGGACGGGCCCACGGGTCGCCGGCGGCGGCCACCTGCGCGGCGGCCACCTGCTCGGCCGGGTACACGTGCTCGTCCAGGAACGCGGTCAGCTCGGCCCGCAGCTGCTCGGTGCGGGTGTCGTAGGCGAAGTCCATCAACGCTCCCTGGCGGCGGTCAGCCCGTGTGCGACCAGCGGTGCCACCATGTCGCCGATCCGGTCGAAGCCCTCGCCGAGCGTCTGCCCGAGCGTGTGCCGGTAGTGGATGCCCTCGCAGATCACCGCGAGTTTGAAGCAACCGAGCGCGACGTGCCAGTGCAGCGGCCCCACGTCCACGTCGCCGCGCCCGGCGTAGCGCTCGATGAGTTCCCGGCCGGTGGGGAAGCCGGCGCGCGGGCCGAGCCCGTCGGCAACCGGATTGCCGGCGGCGGAGTCGCTGTCGCCGAGCACGTCCCAGTAGGTCAGCAGCAGCCCGAGGTCGGCCAGCGGGTCGCCGAGGGTGGCCATCTCCCAGTCGAGCACGGCCCGCACCGCCACCGGGTCGACGGTGGTGAGGAGATTGTCGAGCCGGTAGTCGCCGTGCACGATCCGGCCGGCGTTCGCGCCCTCCGGCGCGGTGCCGGCCAGCAGGTCGCGCAGCTCCTCGATGCCGGGCAGCGGCCGGCTGCGGGACCGGTCGAGCTGGCCGGCCCAGCGGCGGACCTGCCGCGCGAGGTAGCCCGCCGGCCGCCCGAAGTCGGCCAGCCCGACCGACGCGGGCTCGACCGCGTGCAGCGCCGCGAGGGTGTCCATCATCGCCAGCGCCAGCTCGCGGCGCTGCTCTGCGGTGAGTGGATCGGTCTGGGCGCGGCTGCGCAACACCTCGCCGTGGACCCGTTCCATCAGGTAGAAGGGCGCGCCGATCACCTCGGCGTCCTCGCAGAGCAGCAGCGCACCGGGTACCGGCACGTCGGTCGGCGCCAGCGCGGAGATCACCCGGTATTCCCGGGCCATGTCGTGGGCGGTGGCCAGCACGTGTCCGAGCGGCGGCCGGCGCAACACCACCTCCCGCTCGCCGGCGGTCAGCAGGTAGGTCAGGTTGGACTTGCCGCCGGCGATCAGCCGGGCCCGCAGCGGGCCGTCGGCCAGCTCGGGCCGGTGTCGGGTGAGGTGGGCGGCGAGCCGGTCGAGATCCAGCCCACGGGGGGAGGCGGCGGGGGCGTCGCCCGACCCGTACGCGTCAACGGCCGGCTCGGTCATCCGAATAGTTGATGGCAGCTCCGCCGGGTTGTCAAGGTCGGGATTTGACTTCCGGGACCCGTCACCGCAACAGGGACGAAACGGCCACCGGACAGGCTGGGATCCAGCCTGTCGGCCAGCGGAGCCGGCCCCGCTGAGCGGAGGGTTCAGCCATGTTGCTGCGAGTTCGGATCACCCTGCCCGACCGTCCGGGGACACTCGGCCAGGTGGCGCGCACCATGGGCGTCTCCGGCGCGGACATCGTCCAGGTCGTCGTCCTCGAACGGTTGGGTGGGCGGGCGGTGGACGACTTCACGGTGGTCTGGCCGGGCGCGGCGCGCGTCGAGCGGCTGCTCGCCGGGCTGGCGGCGATCCCCGGGGTGCGGGTGGACGGGGTGTGGCGGGCCATCGGCGCACCCACCACCTCCGGACAGGACGCCGAACTGCTCGCCCAGGTCGCGGCCAACCCGGCCGACGGCGTCGCCACCCTGGTCGACGCCGCACCGGGGCTGCTCGCCGCCGACTGGGCGGTCGCCGCGGTGGTGCCGGTGGACTGGGCCGCCCGCAGCGGCACCGCGGCGGCCGTCGGGCACGCGAGCTGGCGTACGCCCGTACCGCCGCCGTTGCCGGAGGTGACCCCGCTGCGTGCCCGGGCGATCAGCACGCCCGGCGGCGCGCACGTCGCGGTCGCGCCGTTCGGCCGCGCCGGCCTGGTGCTGGTGGTGGCACGCGAATGCGCCGGTACGCCGACCGCGGCGGCGTTCCACGCCACGGAGGTGGACCGGCTGGCGCAGCTCGTGCGGGCCGCCGCGGTGATCCTCGGTGACCGCCTCGACCTGGTCGGGCCAGCGCCGGTGGCCGCGAACCCCTGAGTCGACCCGGCGCCGTGGTGACGCAGGTCTCGCGGCCCGACCGGAGCCGTCACCCGGGGGCAACCGGCCCGCAACACCCACCGGCGAGCCTCATCCGGAGGAGGAAGGGAGCGAATCATGACGCTGTGGCGGATCCGGGCGACCGTGGACGACCGGCCGGGCTACCTGTCGGTGCTGGCGGCGAGCCTGGCCTTGCGAGGGGTCAACATCCTCACCGTGCAGGTGCACACCACCGAACGGGGTGCCGTCGACGACTTCCTGGTCGACGCGCCGGACACCCTCGACGAGGTCGGCCTCGTCGCCGCCGTGGAACGCGGCCGGGGCCGGGACTGCTGGGTCGCGCGCAGCGAGGCGCGCGGGCTCGCCGACCAGCCCACCCGGGCGCTCGGCCTGGCCACCCGCCTGGTGCGGGAGCCCGACTCGACGGGGGAGGCGCTGCGCGCGCTGCTCGGCGCGGACGACGTCACCTGGCGGCCCGCCCCGGCCGGCGCCGGCGGTGGGCTCACCGACACCACCATGCTGCTGGACGACCCGGCCGGCGGCTCGTTCGCGCTGCGCCGCGCGGTGCCGGGCTTCATCCCCGCCGAGTACGCCCGGGCCCAGGCCCTGGTCGAGTTGTCGGCCGCCGTCGCGCGCCGGGCCGCCGAGCAGGTCGCCCTGGTGCTGCCCGACGGGGCCGAGGCAGCCGTACGCCCGGCGACCGCCGACGACCTGCCCGGCGTGGTCGAGTTGCACGAGGGCTGCTCGGCGCGCAGCCGGCACCACCGTTACCTGGGCGGGGCGGCGATGCCCCCGCCGGCCCGGCTGCGCCGGCTGCTGGAGCCGGCCCGGGGCGTGACCCTGCTCGCCACGGCCGGCGACCCGGATTCGGTGGTGGCGATGGCGAACCTGCTCGCCGAGGGCGACGAGGCCGAGGTGGCGCTGCTGGTCCGCGACGACTGGCAGCGGCGGGGCCTCGGCTCAGCCCTGCTGCGCCGGCTGGTCGGGCACGCCGAGCGGGCCGGTTACGCGGCCCTGACGCTGCACGTGCACGCGGGCAACGCCCCGATGCTGCGCACCGTACGCCGACTCGGCCGGGCCACCCCGGCCGAACGCGACGGCACGCTGGTGACCCTGACCCTCCCGCTCGCCGTCGGCAGCCGCGGTGAGCGGAAGGCCCCCTTGTGCACGCCCCCGTGGTAGGAGGGTCCCTTCCGGACGGGCGGCCGGCGCCCGTCCACCCCCGACGCGGGCCGCCGCCGAGGGTCAGGCCGGCACGGTCCCGTTCAGGTACGCGTTGATGATGTCGATCTCCGCCAGGTTGAAGGTGTCCGGCTGGGCGGCGGCCTGGTTGGAGTTGATGATCCGTTTGAACAGGTTGTAGTGGGCGATCGTCCGGAACCCGATCACGCGGTTGGGGGTGACCAGGAAACCGGTGCCGGCGGTGCTCCAGATGAGATACATCAAGCCGTCCTTGGTGAGAACTTCGGGGGGAGATCCGGGTGCCCCGGCGTAGGGTGCGCCCGCGAGGATCGACTCCGGGTCGACCAGTGCGCCGTTGGGACGGAATACCTCAAGGTGCAGGTGCGGCCCGGTCGAGCGGCCGGTCGTGCCGACGACGCCGATCTGCTGCCCGGCGGCGACCTGCGCGCCCGTGCGGACCACGGGAGTGTCCCGCAGGTGTCCGTAGAGGCTCTGCCAGCCGTCGGCATGGGTGACGACCGCATAGTTGCCATAACCACTCGCGTTGTAACCGACGCTTACCGTGCCGGCCGCGATCGACCGGACGGGATAGCCGAGGATCCCGGAGTAGCTGTAGTCGGTGCCGGCGTGATACCTGGTCTCGCCGGTGATCGGGTCGGTCCGCGACCCGAACGACGACGTGATCGGGACCCACTTGTCGAACGGGCGGTTCCACCGGGGGGTGGCGCCGTACGCGGCTTCCGCGAGCCAGGCCTCCGGGATCATGCCGCCGGCGAGCGCGGCAGTGATCATCCCGAGCAGGTGGCGACGCTTGACGCGGTGCGGCGAGTGCCCGACGTCCACCGCTGATCCTTCGGTCTGCCGCATGCGCTCCTCGATCATGTCGCGTCACGAACGCCCGACGCTCCGCAAGGAACGGGCGTGAGCGACGATGTTCGAGCTCAGTGATGTGGATCTTATGGGAATCGATCCGTGTGCTGTCAAGACGCCCGCAGGCGTGGCGGGCCGCCCCGGGTTCCCTGCCAACGGAATCCGGGGCGGGCGCGCGGGCGGCTAGACGTTCGGCGGCAGCGCCGTCCAGTCGGGGAAGTTGCCGTAGAGGCGGCCGTCGCCGCCCTGGGTGACCGCCCGCACCAGCAGGTCGCCGCCGACGAAGGCGCCCTTCCAGGAAGCACCCCGGCCGCCGAACGGCTCGTCCCGGTCGCCCCGGGAGCGCGGCTTGTTGATGCCCACCTTGAACGCCTGGAGGTCGACCGCGAGCTTGCCGGCCAACTCCTCGTCGTCGCAGGCGAGCGAGGCGACCAGCGCGCCGTTGGAGGCGTTCATGGCGGCCAGCAGTTCGTCGGTGGTGTCCACCACGACGATGGTGTCGACGGGGCCGAACGGCTCGGCGTGCATCAGCCGGGACCGGCCGGGCGGGGCCAGCAGCACCGACGGCGCCACGTACGCGGACGTGTCCTGCCCGTCGAGGAACGGTGCGCCGTGCAGCTTGCCCCGGTGCAGCGGCACCGCGCCGCCGCGTACCGCCTCGTCGACCTTGCGGCGCAGCTCGTCGGCCTTGGCGGCGCTGATCAGCGGGCCGAAGTCCAGCTCCGGCAGCGGGTCGCCGGCGGTCCAGTCGTCGCCGACGGCAAGCGGATGCCCGAACCGGACGGAGCGCACCACCGGCAGGTACACGTCGAGGAACTCGTCGACGAGGTCGCGCTGCACCACGAACCGGGGGTACGCGGTGCAGCGCTGCTTGCCGTACTCGAAGCCCTTCTTCAGGTGCCCGGCGAGCAGGTCCCACTGGGAGAAGTTCCAGACGCCCCAGGCGTTGAGCCCCTCCTGCTCGATGAAGTGCCGCTTGTCGCTGTCGAGTAGCGCGGCGGCGACCTTGCCGCCGTTGGAGCGACCGCCGACGAAGGCCACCGCGCCGATCTCCGGGGCGCGGACCAGCACCTCGGAGAGTTCCTCACCGCTGCCGGAGAGCAGGGTGGCGGGCAGCCCGGCGCGGTGCATCAACGCGTGCGCGACGGTCAGGCAGACCGCCCCGCCCTGCGACGGCGTCTTGGCGATCACCGCGTTGCCGGCGAGGAGCTGCACCAGCTCGGCGTGCACGAGCACACTCATCGGGTAGTTCCACGACGCGATGTTGCTGACCGGGCCGGCCAGCGGCTCGCGGCCGTCGGCGAGCATCCGGTCGATCTCGCCCGCGTACCACCGGACGCCGTCCAGTGCCCGGTCGACGTCGGCGCAGGCCAGCCGCCACGGCTTGCCGATCTCCCAGACCAGCAGCATGGCCAGCAGGTCGCGGTGCGCGGTGAGCGCGTCCAGGGCGTCGGTGACCCGCGCCTTGCGCTGCGCCAGCGGCGTGTCGGCCCACTCCCGGTGCGCGGCGGCGGCGTGCGCGACGGCCGCGCGGGCGCCGTCCGCGTCGAGTCGGGGCAGGTTGACCAGGACGGTGTTGTCGACCGGGGTGCGCACGGGGACGGGTGTCCCGAGCGCGCGCCAGTCGCCCATGGCCAGGTTGTGCAGGGTGACGATGCCGTCGGTCGGCGGGCCGAACGCCTCCGGGGCGGCGGCGACCGCCCGGGTCAGGGTGTCGGACCAGGCGGTGCCGTCAGCGAGTCGTAGCGCCATCGTGATCTCCTCGGGGTCGACCGGGGGAGCGGCAACGTCGATGGCGCCGCTGGTGTGGCGTACTGTCCCGCGTCGCGTGTCGCGGCGGCAACCGTACGTCCGTAGAGCAGGACGCGACCGGGCCAGCCCGTGGGTTGGTCCACGTCGGGGGTGGACGTCGTGGTGCTTCCCAATCGACGGCCGTCACATTACATTGGCGATACATGGGAGCGCTTCCACGGCGCTGTCCCTGGTCACGCCGCCACCCCACGCAGTCGCCGGTGGCCGTGCCGCCCGACGCCGTCCCGCGTCGCTGCGGCCACCGGCGGCGCCCCCGACAGGAGCCCGCCATGCGCCACCTGACCTGGCCGTTCCGCGGCCGCCCCGGCAGATCCCCGCTAGCCGGCCAGCCCCGGCCGCGGCGGCTGCTGGCCGCCGGCGTCGCCCTGCTGGCCGGGCTGCCCCTCGCCGTCGCCGCGCCGTCGTCGGGGTCCGCGTCCGCCGGACCCCCGCCCGGCGCGTCCGCCGCGCCGGCCTTCAACTACGCCGAGGCGTTGCAGAAGTCGCTCTACTTCTACGAGGCGCAGCAGTCCGGGGAGCTGCCGGACTGGAACCGGGTCTCCTGGCGCGGCGACTCCGCGCGCACCGACGGCGCCGACGTCGGGCTGGACCTCACCGGCGGCTGGTACGACGCCGGCGACCACGTCAAGTTCGGCTTCCCGATGGCGTTCAGCACCACCATGCTGGCGTGGGGCGCGGTGGAGTACCGCGGCGGCTACACGGCCTCCGGGCAGTTGCCGCACCTGCTCGACAACCTGCGCTTCGTCAACGACTACTTCATCCGGGCGCACCCGGCCCCCGACGTCCTCTACGGCCAGGTCGGCAAGGGCGACGACGACCACAAGTGGTGGGGCCCGGCCGAGGTGCTGCCGATGGCGCGGCCCGCGTACCGGATCGACGCCAGTTGCGGCGGCGCGGACCTGGCCGGTGAGACGGCGGCGGCGATGGCCGCGTCGTCGATGGTCTTCCGGCCCACCGACGCCGCCTACGCCGACCGGCTGCTCGGGCACGCGAAGCAGCTGCACACCTTCGCCGACACGGTGCGCCGGAGCTACCACGAGTGCATCACGGACGCGACCAGCTTCTACCGCTCCTGGAGCGGCTGGCAGGACGAGCTGGTCTGGTCGGCGATCTGGCTGTACCGGGCCACCGGCGAGGCCGCCTACCTCGCCAAGGCCGAGAGCGAGTACGACAAGCTCGGTACCGAGAACCAGTCCACCACGCGGTCCTACAAGTGGACCATCGCCTGGGACAACAAGCAGTTCGGCGCGTACGTGCTGCTGGCCAACCTGACCGGCAGGCAGAAGTACGTCGATGACGCCAACCGCTGGCTCGACTACTGGACCGTCGGCGTCAACGGGCAGCGGGTGCCGTACTCGCCGGGCGGGATGGCCGTGCTCGACTCGTGGGGGGCCCTGCGCTACGCCGCGAACACCTCCTTCGCCGCCCTGGTCTACAGCGACAGGACCACCGACGCCGCCCGCAAGGCCCGCTACCACGACTTCGCGGTCCGGCAGATCAACTACGCGCTCGGCGACAACCCGCGCGCCTCCAGCTACGTCATCGGCTTCGGGGCCAACCCGCCGCGCAACCCGCACCACCGCACGGCGCACGGCTCCTGGTGGGACAGCCAGACGGTGCCCGTCGAGACCCGGCACACCCTCTACGGCGCGTTGGTCGGCGGCCCGTCGGCGGCGAACGACGCGTACACCGACAACCGGTCGGACTACGTGATGAACGAGGTCGCCACCGACTACAACGCCGGCTTCAGCTCCGCGCTGGCCCGGCTCACCCAGGAGTACGGCGGCACCCCGCTCGCCGGCTTCCCCCGCGCCGAGACGCCCGACATCGACGAGCTGACCGTGGAGACCACCGTGATGCAGGCCGAGCCGCGCGCCACCGGCCTCAAGGCCATCGTCTACAACAGGTCGGCGTTTCCGGCCCGCGCCCTGACCGACGGCAGGTTCCGCTACTACTTCCGCCCCGACGGCCCCGGCCCGGTCACGGTCACCCCCGGCTACACCCAGGGCTGCCCGTCGCCGTCCACGGCCCGCCAGCACAGCGGCGACATCTGGTACGTCGAGGTGGACTGCACCGGGCACACCATCGCGCCCGCCGGGCAGTCGCAGCACCGGATGGAGGTGCAGTTCAAGATCGGTGTGCCGGAGGGCGGCACCTGGGACCCGACGAACGACCCGTCGTACCAGCCGGTGGCGGGGCCGAACCGGAAGGTCACGCTCCACTCCGGCGCCACCCGGATCTGGGGTGACGAGCCCGCGCCGGCCACCCCGGACACCACCGCGCCGACCGCCCCCGGCACCCCCGTCGCCTCGGCGGTCACGGCCACCGGGCTGACCCTGACCTGGCCCGCGTCGACCGACGACGTCGGCGTCACCGGGTACCGGGTCTACCGCGAGGCAGGCGCGACCGACGTGCTGGTCGGCTCGCCCACCGGCACCACGCTGGCGGTGACCGGGCTGACCGCCGCCACCGCGTACCAGTTCCACGTGGTGGCGGTGGACGCGGCCGGCAACGCCTCGGCGGCGTCCGCGCCGGTCGCGGTCACCACCGCCGACCCGCCCGCGTCCGGCGGCTGCGCGGTGGCCTGGACGACCAGCGGTTGGGACACCGGCTTCACCGCGAACGTCACCGTCACCAACACCGCCGCGACCACCATCGACGGCTGGACGCTGGCCTTCGGCTTCCCCGCCGCCGGTCAGCGGGTCGGCCAGGGCTGGTCGGCGACGTGGACCCAGACCGGCACCGCGGTCACCGCGACCAACGTCTCCTACAACGGCAGGCTCGCGGCGGGGGCGTCGACGAGCTTCGGCTTCAACGGCACCCACACCGGTACGAACCCGTTACCCACCGCCTTCACCCTCAACGGCACCCCCTGCACCGTCTCCTGACGCGCAATCCGCCTGAGACCCCGGACAGTTGCCGTTCCCCGAGGACGGCAACTGTCCTCGTCGGCCGGGGGGTCGGGGTGCACCGGTCCCACTCTCGCCGCCGGCCCGCCTCCCGCCGCCCCGCGCGGAGACCCTGGGCGTCCTCCGCCTCGCGCCGGCGGTAGCCGCCCGCGATTCGGGGCATTCCCCCCGGCGTGACACTGCTGACGGTGGGGCACGGGGCGGCGGACCGGGAGCGGCTGGGCGAGCTGCTGACCGGTGCCGGGGTCGCGCTCGTCGTGGACGTGCGGCGCTTCCCGGCGAGTCGGACCAACCCCGACGTACGCCGGGAGGAACTGGCCCGCTGGCTGCCGGCGGCCGGCGTGGACTACCGCTGGGAGCAGCGCCTCGGCGGCCGGCGGCACCTCCCGGCCGGCGGCGCCGAGCCGGACGGCTGGTGGACCGTGGCCGCCTTCCGGGCGTACGCGGCGTACACCCGTACCGCCGACTTCCGGGCGGCGCTGGACGCGGTGCTGGCCGACGCGGCGGTCCGCAGCACGGCGGTGATGTGCAGCGAGAGCGTCTGGTGGCGCTGCCACCGGCGGTTGATCGCCGACGTGGCCGTGCTGGGACGCGGCGCGCCGGTGCGGCACCTGATGCCCGACGGCCGGCTCGCCGCACACCCGCCGGCCGAGGGTGCCCGCCGCCTGCCCGACGGGGACCTCGTCTGGGACGGTCGAGCCCTCTCCGGCGAGGGGTGACGCGCGGGCGGCGTGGGGCGGGACGCACGTCCCGTCGGTGCGGATCGGCGTCGGGGGTGGCTCAGCCCTTCAGCCCGGCGACCGCCTCGCCGGTGGTGTCTCCACAGTGGGGCGCCCGGTCGGTACGCAGGCGCCGCCGACTCTTGACTTGTCACTCAATCGGGCGTAAACAAAGCACAAGCAAAAAGAAACGGCGGTGAAACAACATCGTGTACGCCGAAGAGCGTCAGCAGGAGATCCTCCGCATCGCACGCGAGGTGGGCCGGGTCGAGGTGACGGGCCTGGCCGACGGGCTCAACGTCACGTCGGAGACCATCCGGCGCGACCTCACCCAGCTGGAGCGGGCCGGGGTGCTGCGTCGGGTGCACGGCGGCGCGATCCCGGTCGAGCGGCTCGGCTTCGAGCCCGCGCTGGCGGCACGCGACGCGGTGCTCATCGAGGAGAAGGAGCGCATCGCCAAGCTCGCCCTCAACGAGGTGCCCGAGCAGGGCGCCATCATCCTCGACGCCGGCACCACCACCGCCCGGCTGGCACAGTTGCTCCCGGTCGACCGGGAGCTGACCGTAGTGGTCAACTCACCGGTCATCGCCACCACCCTCGGCACGTACGCCAATCTCAACGTCCTGCTGCTGGGCGGCCGGGTGCGCGGCAAGACCCTCGCGACGGTCGACGACTGGTCCCTGCGTCTGCTGGCGGAGCTCTACGTCGACGTCGCGTTCGTCGGGACCAACGGCATCTCGGTCGAGCGCGGCCTGACCACCCCGGACCCGGCCGAGGCGGCGGTGAAGCGGGCCATGGTCAGGGCGGCCCGCCGCACGGTGGTGGTCGCCGACCACACCAAGATCGGCAACGACTACCTGGCCCGCTTCGCCGAGCTGGCGGACCTGGACCTGCTCATCACCGACAACCGTGCCGACCTCGAGCTGGTCGGCGAGCTGGAGGCCGCGGACCTGCGTGTGGTGCGGGCATGAGGGCCGGGCCGAGCATGATCGTCACCGTCACCCTCAACCCCAGCCTCGACCGGGCGGTCGAGGTCGACTCCCTCACCCGCGGCGAGGTCATCCGGGCCGCCACGGCGCACCTCGACCCGGGTGGCAAGGGCGTCAACGTGTCCCGGGCCCTGCTGGCCAACGGGGTGCCGTCGGTGGCGGTGCTGCCCTCCGGCGGCGACGAGGGCAACCAGCTCATCCGCCTGCTCGAGGCGGAGGGGGTGAAGGTCCTCGCGGTGCCGATCTCCGGACGGACCCGTTCCAACATCACCCTCGCCGAGCCCGACGGCACGGTCACCAAGGTCAACGAGCCCGGCCCGGTGATGTGCGGGGCCGAGCTCGACGAGATCACCGACGGGGTGCTCGACCGCGCCGGGAAGGCCGACTGGGTCGTGCTGTGTGGCAGCGTTCCCCCCGGCCTGCCCGCCGACACGTACGCCCGGCTCTGCCGCCAGCTACGGGCCGCCGGCGTCCGGGTCGCCGTCGACACCAGCGGCCCCGCCCTGCGCGAGGCCGCCCTGGCCGGGGCGACCCTGCTCAAGCCCAACCGTGAGGAGCTGGCCGAGGTGGTCGGCGCCCCCCTGGCCGACCTCGGCGACGTGGTCGCCGCCGCCCAGCGGCTGCGGGAATGGGGGGCCGGCACCGTGGTGGCCAGCCTCGGCCCCGACGGCGCCGTCCTCGTCGACGCCGACGGGGTCGTCACCGGCAGCTGCCCGGTCGAGAGGCCCCGCAGCACCGTCGGCGCCGGCGACGCGCTGCTCGCCGGTTTCCTCGCCGCGGGCGCGCGCGGTGCCGCCGCCCTGGCCGAGGGCCTGGCCTGGGGGGCCGCCGCGGTGAGCCTGCCCGGCAGCCGGATGCCCGGCCCCGCGGACCTGTTCCGCCACGACGTCACCATCCACCCCCGACCGGAGGGGCGGCTTCCCCTGCCGCCGTCCGGACCCTGCTAAAGGAGATACCCCCCGTGACCTCCTACACACCCCAGGTGCAAGGCCAGGGCTTCCGAGCCTCGGTGCAGCGCCTCGGCGGCTACCTGGCCGCGATGGTCATGCCCAACATCGGCGCGTTCATCGCCTGGGGCCTGATCACGGCGCTGTTCATCCCGACCGGCTGGATCCCCAACGCGACCCTCGCCGAGCTCGTCGACCCGATCATCAAGATCCTGCTTCCGGTGCTCGTCGGCTACACCGGCGGGCGGCTGGTACACGGCCAGCGCGGCGCCGTCGTCGGCGCGGTGGCGACCATGGGTCTCGTGGTCGGCGCCGACGTGCCGATGATCCTCGGCGCGATGATCATCGGTCCGCTCGCCGCCTACCTCCTCAAGCTCTTCGACGGCCTGGTCGAGAACCGGATCCGTCCCGGCTTCGAGATGCTTGTCGACAACTTCAGCGCCGGCATCATCGGCGCCGCGATGGCCATCGGCGGCGTCTTCGGCATCGGCCCGGTGGTCGAGTGGCTCACCAAGCAGGCCGGCTCGGGCGTCGACTGGCTCGTCGACGCCGACCTGCTGCCGCTGACCTCGGTGCTCGTCGAACCCGCCAAGGTGCTCTTCCTCAACAACGCCATCAACCACGGCGTGTTCGGCCCGCTGGGCATCGCCGAGGCGGCCGACACGGGCAAGTCGATCCTGTTCATGATCGAGTCGAACCCCGGCCCCGGCCTCGGGCTGCTGCTCGCCTTCATGTTCTTCGGCCCCCGCGCGCTGCGCCCCAGCACCCCGGCCGCGATCATCGTGCAGTTCCTCGGCGGCATCCACGAGATCTACTTCCCGTACGTGCTGATGAAGCCGAAGCTGATCCTCGCCATGATCGCCGGCGGCGCCGCCGGCATCGGCACCTTCATGATCACGGGGGCGGGCCTGGTCGCCACCCCGTCGCCGGGCAGCATCTTCGCCTACCTGGCGGTCACCCCCAGGGGCGGCTACTTCGGGGTGCTCCTCGGCATCCTGATCGCCGCCGCCGTCAGCTTCGCCGTGGCCTCGGCCCTGCTCGGCTTCGGCCGCGGCGAGCCCGCCGAGGACCCCGTCGGCCCCGACGAGGAGACGATCGTCGACCCGGACGAGGCCGACAACAAGTCGGCGAAGCTGGAGGCCTGAGCATCATGCCCACAATCAACGGTTCCGAGATCAAGAAGGTCGTCGTCGCCTGCGACGCCGGCATGGGCAGCAGCGTCATGCTGGCCAGCCAACTGCGCCGGCAGCTGGCGAAGAACGCGGTCACCGTCGAGCACACGCCGGTCAACTCGATCCCGGCGGACGCCGACGTGGTCGTCTGCCACCAGGGGCTCGCCGCCCGCGCCCGGGTCAGCGCGCCCGACACGGTGATCGTGCCGATCCAGGTGTTCATCGGCGACCCGGCCGTCACCCGGGTCGTCAACGCGGTGCAGCGCGGCGGTGAGCTGAGTGGCTGACCTGCTGGCCCGCGACGCGATCCGGCTGCACGAGCGGGCCGGCTCGCGCGACGAGGCGATCCGCCGCTGCGGCGCGGTGCTCGTCGAGGTCGGCGCGGTCGCCCCCGCGTACGTGGACGCGATGCTCGCCCGCGAGGAGAGCGTCTCCACGTACATCGGGGAGGGCGTCGCCATCCCGCACGGCACGCTGCACGGCAAGGAGTCGGTCCGCCGCGACGCCCTCGCGGTGCTGCGCTTCCCCGACGGCGTCGACTGGGACGGCTTCGACGTGCGGGTCTGCGTCGCCATCGCCGCGGTCGGCGACGGCCACGTGGACATCCTCGCCCGGCTCGCCGCGGTACTGATGGACCCGGCGCAGGCGCAGCGACTCCGGAACTCGACGAATGTCGATGAAGTGATCACCATCCTTGAAGAGGAACCATCGTGAAGGTTGTCCGTTTCCACGCACCCGGTGACGTCCGCATCGAGGACGCCCCCGAACCCACGCCGGGCCCCACCGACGTGAAGATCCGCGTCCGCGCCTGCTCCACCTGCGGCACCGACGTGAAGATCTCCCGCTTCGGCCACCACCACATCGCGCCGCCGCGCGTCATGGGTCACGAGATCGCCGGCGAGATCGTCGAGGTCGGCGGCGAGGTCACCGGCTGGCAGCCGGGCGACCGGGTCCAGGTCATCGCCGCCATCCCGTGCGGCGAGTGCGCCGAGTGCCGGCACGGCCGGATGACGGTGTGCCCCCACCAGGTGTCCATGGGATACCACTTCGACGGCGGGTTCGCCGAGTACATGGTCGTACCGCGCAACGTCCTCGCCGTCGACGGGCTCAACCGCATCCCCGACGGGCTCAGCTACGCCGAGGCGTCCGTCGCCGAACCCCTCGCCTGCGTCCTCAACGGCCAGTCCCTCGCCCAGGTCGGGGCCGGTGACGACGTGGTCGTGATCGGCTCCGGGCCGATCGGCTGCCTGCACGTCCGCCTGGCCCGCGCCCGCGGCGCGGCCCGGGTGTTCCTCGTCGACCTCAACCGCGAACGGCTCGACCTGGCCGCCGGCCTGGTCCAGCCGGACGCCGCGATCTGCGGCGCCGACACCGACGTCGTCGACGCGGTGCTCAAGCTCACCGACGGTCGCGGCGCCGACGTCGTCATCACCGCCACGGCCGCCGGCGCCGCGCAGGAGCAGGCGGTGCGGATGACCGCCCGACAGGGCCGGATCAGCTTCTTCGGCGGCCTGCCGAAGGACAAGCCGCTGATCTCCCTGGACTCCAACCTCGTGCACTACCGCGAGCTGACCATCGTCGGCGCCAACGGCTCCAGCCCCGAGCACAACAAGGAGGCGCTGCGGCTCATCGCCGACGGCCTCGTGCCGGTCGCCGACCTCATCACCCACCGCCTGCCGCTCGACCGCGCCATCGACGCCTTCGGCATCGTGGCCCGCGGTGAAGCGATCAAGGTGACGATCGAACCGTAGGAGGATCCGTGCCCACCAGGACAGTCGTCGTCGGCTCCGCCAGCGGGCTGCACGCCCGCCCGGCGGCGCTGTTCGTCGCCGAAGCCGCGAAGCAGCCGGTGCAGGTCACCATCCGCACCGGCGACCGGAAACCCCTGCCGGCCCGCAGCATGCTCGCCGTGCTGTCGCTCGGCGCCAAGAAGGGCACCGAGGTCACCCTGGAGGCCGACGGCGACGGCGCGCAGGCCGCCGTCGACACCCTGGCGGACCTCCTCGCCCGCGACCTGGACGCCCCGGATGCGTGAACTACGGGGGATCGGGGCCAGCCCCGGCGGTGCGGCGGGGCCGGTGTACCGGCTGGCCCCGCCGCCCGCCCTGCCGCCCGCACCGGCAGGTGTGGATCCCGCGGCCGAGAAGGCGGTGCTGCGGGCCGCGGTCGCTACCGTCGCGGCCGACCTGACCCGACGCGCCGACGCCGCCCGCGACACCACCGCCGCCGAGGTGCTGCGGGCGCAGGTCCTGATGGCGCAGGACGAGACGCTCGTCGACGCGGCCGACGACGGCATCGACGGGGGCACGGACGCGCCGCACGCGGTCGCCGACGCGCTCGCCGTGCACCGGGCCGCCTTCGAGGCCGCCGGTGGGTACCTCGCCGAACGGGTCAGCGACCTCGACGACCTGCGGGACCGGCTCGTCGCGGCGTGCCTGGGGTTGCCGATGCCCGGCGTACCGGACCCGGGTCACCCGTTCCTGCTCGCCGCCCGCGACCTGGCGCCCGCCGACACCGCCGGGCTCGACCCGGCCCTGGTGCTGGGCCTGGTCACGGCCGAGGGCGGGCCCACCAGCCACACCGCCATCCTGGCCCGGACCCTCGGCATACCGGCCGTGGTCCGCTGCGCCGGCATCCTGGACGTGGCCGACGGCACGCTGGCCAGCCTCGACGGATCGGCCGGCGTCGTGACGGTCGACGTCTCCGCCGAGACGGCGACCGAGGTCAACGCCGCCCGGCTCGCCGAGGCCGAACGCCGGGCCCGCTCCCACGGCCCCGGGCGGACGGCGGACGGCCACCGCGTCGCGCTGCTGGCCAACATCGGCTCCGCCCTCGACCTCACCGGCGAGGTCGAGGGCGTCGGACTGTTCCGCACGGAACTGCTCTACCTGGACCGCACCGAAGCGCCGACGCACGAGGAACAGGTGCGCGCGTACCAGGAGGTCTTCGCTGCGCTGCCCGGCCGCAAGGTCGTCGTGCGTACCCTCGACGCCGGCGCCGACAAGCCGCTGCCGTTCCTGCGCCTGGCCGTCGAGCCCAACCCGGCACTCGGCATCCGTGGCCTGCGTGTCGCCCGGCAGACACCCTCCGTGCTCACCACCCAGCTGGGCGCCATCGCGACGGCCGCCGCGGCCACGGACGCCGAGGTATGGGTGATGACGCCGATGGTCGCCACGGCGGCGGAGGCGTCCGCGTTCGCCGCCTCCTGCCGCGAGCACGGCCTGCCGACCACCGGGGTGATGATCGAGGTGCCGGCGGCGGCGCTGCGCGCCGGGACTGTGCTGCGGGAGGTCGACTTCCTCAGCATCGGCACCAACGACCTCAGCCAGTACACGTTCGCCGCCGACCGGATGTGCGGTGACCTCGCCGAACTGCTCGACCCGTGGCAGCCCGCGCTGATCGGCCTGCTCGCCTCCTGCGCGGCGGCCGGCGTCGCGGCGGGCAAGCCGGTCGGCGTGTGCGGAGAGTCCGCCGCGGATCCGGACTTCGCACTGGTTCTGGCGGGGCTCGGCGTCAGCAGCCTGTCGATGGCGCCGCGCAGCATCCCGGCGGTGCGTGAGTCCCTGGCCGCGCACACCCTCGACGAGTGCCGGCGGTTCGCGGCGGCGGCCCTGGCCGCCGACACCCCGCAGGCCGCCCGGGCGGCGGTACGCCGCTGACGCACCCGGAGCACCGGCGCGCCCCCCGCGGGCGGGCAGCGCGCCGGTGCGCGGCGACGACTGTCAGTCGGCCAGTTCGTCGGCGAGCAGGTCCATCAGCAGCCCGTCGTGCCACCGGCCGTCCTCGCCGCGCTCGTAGTGACGCAGCACCCCGACGGGGCGGAAACCGACCTTCGCGTACGCGCGCACGGCCGCCGTGTTCGCCGCCGCCGGGTCGATGGTGAACCGGTGGTGGCCGTGCTCGTCGATCAGGTGCCGGGCCAGGGTGCGGATGGCGTCCCCGGCCAGCCCGGCACCGCGTACCGCCGGGTCGAGGAAGACGTCCATGCTGGCGTGCCGGTAGTCCGGGTCGTCCTCGGCGTACCACTGGATCGCGCCGACGACCCGGCCGTCGTGCTCGATCGCGTACACCGACAGGGTGTCGTCGGCCAGGTCGGCCCGCACGGCCGAGTCGAGGTCGTCGCCGCCGCGCCACCAGCGGCGGACCTCCGGAGCGGCCCGGATGGCGGCGAGCGCCGCCACGTCCCCGGTCGTCGCCGGCCGCAGGGTCACCGCCCGCCCGCGCAGCATCGCCGTCAGCCCCGGATCTCGCCGTGCTCGACGCAGACCGCCGCCCAGCCGACCGGCAGCACCTGCACCTTCATCCGGCGGCGGCAGTGCGTGCAGAAGCGCGGCGGCTCCAGCACCCGGGCCGCCGCGCACCCGTCGTGCGGGCCGGCGGCCACGGCCTCGCCGCAGCGGTCGCACCAGGCGGCCGACGTCCCGCCGGCCGCCGTCGCCGCGTCACCCGTCGTCACCGGTCTGCTCACAGCGTCGCGGAGAGCGCCTTGACGGGCATCTTCAGGTCATCGAGCAGTTCGAGATCGGCCGTCGCCGGTCGACCCAACGTGGTCAGGTAGTTGCCGACGATGACCGCGTTGATGCCGCCGAGCAGGCCCTCGCGGGTGCCGAGGTCGCCGAGGGTGAGTTCCCGGCCGCCCGCGTACCGCAGGATGGTGCGCGGCATGGCCAGCCGGAAGGCGGCGATGGCGCGCAGCGCGTCCCTGCCCTCCACGACCGGCTGGTCGCCCAGCGGGGTGCCGGGGCGCGGGTTGAGGAAGTTGAGCGGAACCTCGTGCGGGTCCAGCTCGGCGAGCTGCGCGGCGAACTCGGCCCGCTGCTCCACCGTCTCGCCCAGGCCGAGGATGCCGCCGCAGCAGACCTCCATGCCGGACTCGCGGACCATCCGCAGGGTCTCCCAGCGCTCCTCCCAGGAGTGCGTGGTGACCACGTTGGGGAAGTGGGAGCGGCAGGTCTCCAGGTTGTGGTTGTAGCGGTGCACACCCATGTCGACCAGCTCGTCGACCTGCTCCTGGCTGAGCATGCCCAGCGACGCGGCCACCTGGATGTCGACCTCGGCCTTGATCGCGGCGACGCCCTCGCGTAGCTGCTTCATCAGCCGGGCGTCGGGGCCGCGTACGGCGGCCACGATGCAGAACTCCGTCGCCCCCGTCGCCGCCGTCTGCCGCGCCGCCTCGACCAGGGAGGGGATGTCCAGCCAGACCGCGCGCACCGGGGAGGTGAACAGGCCGGACTGCGAGCAGAAGTGGCAGTCCTCCGGGCAGCCGCCCGTCTTCAGCGAGACGATGCCCTCGACCTCCACCTCCGGGCCGCACCAGCGCATCCGCACCTCGTGGGCGAGCTGGAGGGCGGCGGGCAGGTGCTCGTCGGGCAGGCGCAGCACGGCGAGGACACCGGCCTCGTCGAGACCGACGCCGTTCTCCAGCACCTGGGTTCGGGCCTGGTCGAGGATCTCTGGCATGGCTCGTACCCTACAAGGCCCCCCGGCCGGGAGAAACGGTCCGCGTGTCGGGGCCGCCGGGCGGGGTGGACACGCCGGGCGGTCGCCGGCGGATGGTAATTTCCCCCGGCGGAAAGCGGCCGACGACTGTCGGCGCAGGCGGCGTGGGGGTGACGGTGGCGGACTGGCTGGCGGCGCTCGACCGCCGCGCCGACCTGCGCGCGAAGGCGGGGCTGACCCGCCGGCTGCGACCCCGGGCAGCCGGCGACGCCGTGGTCGACCTGGCCGGCAACGACTATCTCGGCCTGGCCACCCACCCCGAGGTCACCGCCGCTGCGGCGCGGGCCCTGTCGGCGTACGGGCTGGGGGCCACCGGGTCGCGGCTGGTACGCGGCTCCACCGACGCCCACCACGCGCTCGAGGACGCCCTCGCCGACTGGCTCGGCACCGACCGGGCACTCGTCTTCTCCTCCGGCTACCTGGCCAACCTCGCGGCGGTCCGGGCGCTGGTGCGGCCCCGTACGCTGCTCGTCTCCGACGCCCACAACCACGCGTCGCTGATCGACGGGTGCCGGATCTCCGGCGCGGAGACCGTCGTGACCCCGCACGCCGACGTCGCGGCGGTCGCCGCCGCGCTGGCCGCCGCGCCGGGCCGACCGGCGGTGGTCGTCACCGAGTCGGTCTTCTCCGTCGACGGCGACCTCGCCCCGCTGGCCCGGCTGCACGCCGTCGCCCGGGAGCACGGCGCGCTGCTGCTGGTCGACGACGCGCACGCGCTCGGGGTGACGGGCCCGTCCGGCGCCGGCGGGGTCGCCGCCGCCGGCCTCGCCGGCCAGCCCGACGTGGTCGTCACCGCCACTCTCTCCAAGGCCCTCGGCGGCGCGGGCGGGGTGCTCGCCGGTCCGGCGCAGCTCGTCCGGCACGTCATCGAGACGGGCCGGACCTTCATCTTCGACACCGCGCTGCCCCCGGCCGTCGCCGCCGGGGTCCTCGCCGCCGTCGGGCTGGCCCGCGCGGGCGGGCACCTGCGTGCGGAACTGGCCGACCGGGCCGCCCTGGCCGCGCGCCGGCTGGGCGCCGCAGGGCTGGCGGTCTCCGTGCCCGACGGCGCGGTCGTCTCGGTCACCGCCCCCGGCCCCGAGGCGGCCACCACCTGGGCGGCCGACTGCCGTGACCGGGGGGTGGCGGTCGGCTGCTTCCGGCCCCCGTCCACCCCGGACAGCCGCTCCCGGCTGCGGCTCACCATCGGCGCCGGCGTCCCCCGGGCGGACTTCGAGCGGGCCCTGGAGACCATCGTGGAGTGCGCACCGTGAGCGTGAGGAGTGAGCCGGGTTTGCGAGCCCCGCAGTCGCGAGCCGAGGTTGGCACCGTGAGCGTGAGGAGTGAGCCGGGTTTGCGAGCCCCGCAGTCGCGAGCCGAGGTTGGCACCGTGAGCGTGAGGAGTGAGCCGGGTTTGCGAGCCCCGCAGTCGCGAGCCGGGTGGGCACCGTGAGCGGGCCGTGGCGCGGGCCGGTGCTGGTGACCGGCACCGACACCGACGTCGGCAAGACGGTGGTCACCGCGGCCGTCGCCGCCGCCGCGCAGGCGGACGGTCTGCGGGTCGCCGTGGTCAAACCCGCCCAGACGGGTACGGACGGCGGCGCGCCCGGCGACGTCGACGCGGTGAAGCGGCTCGCCGCCCCGCTGACCGGCCGGACCCTGGCCAGTTTTCCCGATCCGCTCGCCCCGCTGGCCGCGGCCCGGATCGCCGAACTGGAGCCGTTGGCGCTGCACGCCGTCGTCGAGGCGGTCCGCGAGGAGGCCGAGAAGCACGACCTGGTGCTCGTCGAGGGCGCGGGCGGCCTGCTCGTACCGATGGGGCTTCTGCCCTCGGGGCGGTCGTGGACGGTGGCCGACCTGGCGGTGGAGCTGGGCTGCCCGGCGGTGGTGGTGGCCCGGGCCGGCCTGGGCACCCTGAACCACACCGCGCTGACGCTGGAGGCGCTGGACCGGCGGGCGGTTCCGGCCGGCGTGGTGATCGGGGCCTGGCCGGTCACGCCGGAGCTGGTGCACTGGGCGAACCTGCCCGACCTGGTGCCGAACCTGCTGGGTGCCCTGCCGGCCGGTACCGGGGCGATGGACCCGGGGGTGTTCCGCCGGTCCGCGCCGGGCTGGCTCACCCCCGTGTTGCACGGGGTGCTGGACGACTGGCGCGCGTGGGCCGAGGAGATCGGCTGAGCACCTGACCTTCGTCGGTGCCGCCGCAGGTCGGGCGTGGGTAGCCTGGCCGCCGTGGAAAGCTGGTGGTCCGTTCTCGGCGGCGACGGCGGTCGGTGGTCCTGGTCCCGGCCGGCCGTCCGGCGGTGGACCGCGGACCTGCTCCTGTGGGTGACCACCGCCGCGCCGATCGGGTACGCCGGCGTCACCCCGCCGTACTCGGGGCACGCCACCGCCCGGACGGTCGGCGCACTGCTGCTGCTCGCCGTGGCGGTGGCGGTCAGCCGGAGATGGCCGGTGGCCGCCCTGGTCGTGGCGGTGCTCGGGTCGCTGCTCGACGGCAACTTCCTCTTCGCGATCCCGGTGTTCAGCTACCTGACCGGCCGCCGCAGCCCCACCGCCGTCCCGGCCGCCGTCGCCTTCGGCGTGCTCGCGGCCGGTGGCACCGTACTGAACCTGGGTCTGTTCGGCACCGGCGCGGCCACCTGGTTCCTGCTCGCCTCGGTGCTGCTCTTCGCCGGGGTGTTCCCGTGGCTCGTCGGGCGGTACCGGCGCCAGCAGGCCGTGCTGGCCGACGCCGGCCGCCGGCACGCCGAGGCGCGGGACCGGGAGCGGCGGGGCGCCGCCGAGCGGATCCGGCTGCGGGAGCGGGCCCGCATCGCCCAGGAGATGCACGACTCGCTCGGGCACGACCTGAGCCTGATCGCCCTGCGCGCCGCCGCCCTGGAGGTCGCCGGCGACCTCGCCCCCCGGCACCGGGCCGCCGCCGGCGAGCTGCGGGCCAGCGTCGCCGCCGCCACCGAGCGGCTGCACGGGATCATCGGGGTGCTCCGGGAGCCGGCCGGCGCGGCGAGCACCCGGCCGGCCGACGAGAGCGTCGCCGAGCTGGTCGACGGGGCCCGGGAAGCGGGCGTGGCGGTGCGCCTGGACGGCGTGGACGCCCTGGCACAGCTGCCACCGCTGGCCGCGCACGCCGCGCACCGGGTGGTCCGGGAGGCGCTGACCAACGCCGCCCGGTACGCCCCCGGCGCGGCGGTCACCGTCGTGCTGGCCCGGGACGGCGACCAGGTCGAGGTGGCCGTCGTCAACACGCCACCGCCGGCCGGCCCGCTGCCCGGCCCACCGTCCACCGGGTCCGGCCTGCTCGCCCTCACCGAGCGGGTACGACTCGCCGGTGGCGCCCTGGCGGCCGGTCACCGGGACGGCGGCGGCTTCGCCGTCCGCGCCCGGCTGCCGGTGGCCGGCCGGCCGGAAGCCGATGCCCTCCCGCCGCCCGAGAGCGACCTCCTGCTGGCACCGGACCGGTGGCCGGCGGCCGGTGACCGGCCGGGGGAGGGGCCGGGCGAGGCCGAGCGGCGGCTGCGCGACGCCCGCCGGCGGGTCCGGCGCAGCCTGTTGACGGCGCTCGGCGCCCCGGCGGGGTTCGCACTGGTCCTCGCGCTGGTCTACTACCCGGTCGCCACCGCCGGGACGGTCCTGCATGACGGGGCCTTCGCGCGGATGCCCGTCGGCGCGGCCCGTGCCGAGCTGACCGGGCTGCCCCGGCGGCAGCTCGACCCGCCGGCCGGGACGGCACGCCCCGGCTGCGAGCACTACACCGACGGCAACTTCCCCCTGGCCCAGCCGACGTGGCGGCTCTGCTTCGTCGAGGGCCGACTGGCCAGCAAGGAACGGATCGACGGATGAACACCGAAACGGCCGGCCCGGTGCGGGTCGTCCTCGCCGACGACGAGGCGATGATCCGGGCCGGCGTCCGGGCCATCCTGGCCACCGATGCGCACATCGAGGTGGTGGCCGAGGCCGGTGACGGCCGGGCCGCGGTGGAACTCGTCCGGGCACACCGGCCCCGGGTGGCGCTGCTGGACATCCGGATGCCGAGGCTGGACGGGCTCGCCGCCGCCGCCGAGATCCGCCGGCTCGTGCCGGGGACGGCGACGGTCATGCTGACCACGTTCGGCGAGGACGACCACGTCGTCCGGGCGCTCGGGCACGGGGCCAGCGGGTTCCTGCTCAAGGCCGGCGACCCGCGCGAGCTGATCGCCGGGGTGCACGCCGTGGCCGAGGGTGGCGCGTACCTGTCGCCGCGGGTGGCCCGCCGGGTGATCGAGCTGGGCGGTGACCGGATGGCCCGCCGGCCGGCGGCCCGGGACCGGCTGGCCGGGCTGACCGAGCGGGAGCGGGAGGTGCTCGCGCTGGTGGGGGCCGGGCTGTCGAACGCCGAGATCGCCCGCCGGCTGCATCTGGTCGAGGGGACCGTGAAGAGCTACCTGACGAGCGTCTTCACCCGGCTGGAGGTGCGCAACCGGGTGCAGGCGGCGATCCTCGCGTACGAGGCGGGGCTGGTCGAGCCGACCGGCTGACCCGCCCCGCCCCGCGCCTCACCCGTTCGGGCGTCTCACGCGTCCCGGCGGCGCAACACCGCGCGGCCCAGCAGCAGCGCCGCGCCGGCCCACCCGGCGAGCAGCAGCAACCCGACCGGCGCCGGATAGGGGTCGGTGTCCCCGGCCAGGAAGTGCCCGCCGGCGACCCCCGGGAAGGCGTCGGCGATCCGGTTCAGCACGGCGATGTCCGGCTCCTGCAACGACAGCGGAACGATCATCAGGGTGGCGACGAGCACGGTCAGGGTGAGCACCGCGCTGCGCAGGGCCGCGCCGAGCCCGAGGGCCAGCACCCCGACCAGCGCCAGGTAGGTCGCCACCGCGAGGACGTCGCCGACGGTGCCGCCCGCCGGCGCGGTGCCCCAGCGGCCGAGCACCGGCCCGGCCACCACCGAGCCGACCACGCCGAGGAGCAGCCCGAGCGCGAACGTCACCGTCCCCGTCACGGCGGCCTTGGCCAGCAGTACGCGGCCACGCGACGGCGTGCACTGCAGGGTGGTTCGGATCGTGCCGCTGGTGAACTCGCTGGTGATCACGAGTAGGCCCAGCGCCAGCACGGCGTACTGGGTCAGCTCGACCGAGCCGATCACGACGCTGCCGACGGTGACGATCCCGGGGTCGTCGGCCGGGTCGTCGTTGGTGTTCGCGTTGGCGGCGTAGATGGCGAGCTGACCGGCGGTCGCGGCCATCAGCAGCACCCCGGCCAGCAGCGACCACCAGGTGGACCGCACGGACCACACCTTGGTCCACTCGGCGGAGATCGTGTTCATCGTGCCTCGTTCCGGGCCGGGGTGCCGGCGTACTCGACGCTGTCGGCGGTCAGTTCCATGAAGGCCTGTTCCAGGGACGCACCGTGCGGGCTCAGCTCGTGCAACCGCACCCCCAGCTCGTACGCCACGTCGCCGATCCGCTCGACGGTGGCCCCGGTGACGGTCAGCTCGTCCGGGCCGGCCGGTTCGACGGCGGCCCCGGCGGCGGTGAGCCGCCCGGTGAGCGCGGCGAGGCCGGCCGGCTGTGGGCTGCGTACCCGCACGGCCACCGCGCTGCCGGCGATCACCTCGTCGACCGGGGCGTCGGCGAGCAGCCGCCCCCGGCCGATCACCACGAGCCGGTCGGCGGTGAGCTGCATCTCGGTCATCAGGTGGCTGGAGACGAAGACCGTCCGGCCCTCGGTGGCCAGGGACCGCATCAGCTGCCGGACCCAGCGCACCCCGTCCGGGTCGAGCCCGTTGACCGGTTCGTCGAACATCAGCACCGGCGGGTCGCCGAGCAGCGCGCCGGCGATGCCGAGCCGCTGGCCCATGCCGAGCGAGAGGGTGCGACCCGGCTTGGCCGCCGCGCGGGCGTCCAGCCCCACCATGGCGAGCGCCTCGTCCACCCGGCGGTCGGGTATCCCGTTGCTGCGGGCCATCGCCAGCAGGTGTGCCCGGCCCGACCGGGCGGGGTGGACGGCTCGGGCGTCGAGCAGCGCCCCGACCTCGCGCAGCGGGTGCCGCAGCTCCCGGTACGCCCGCCCGTTCACGAGCGCCTGCCCGGCGGTGGGCCGGTCCAGCCCGAGGACCATCCGCATGGTGGTGGACTTGCCCGCGCCGTTCGGGCCGAGGAATCCGGTGACCCGGCCGGGCCCGATGTCGACGGTCAGGGCGTCGACGGCGGTCGTGTCCCCGAACCGCTTGGTCAACCCACGTAATGTGATCATGCGCTGACGCTAGGTCCGGCACCCCCGCCCCGACCGCGCCCGAACGGCACCACCGTCCACTGACTTTCGTCGGGTCCCTGCACCGCCACCCCTTCCGCCGGGCGACTTCTTCCGCCGGGCGACCCGCTCCGCTCCGAGTGCCCCGCCGCCGCCTGGTCGCAGGCAACAATGTCGGTGATCAGGACGCCATGGACGTTACCGGGCGGTTTTCAGGTACCTGGCGTCCTGATCACCGCTGGTTGGGCCGGTGTTCTTGGCCTGCCTCGGTCTTCCCCTGGGCCGCGTCCAATCCCGTCCGCGCGGGTGGACCTGACAACCGGGAGGCGTGTGCTGGCGGTGGGGCGCCGGCTTTGCGGACTGCCCCGATTCGCGCCGTACCGTGCTGAGCCGGTGGATCGTCGCGCTATCGACAGCTGCGGCTTCACCCAGCGGGGTGGGTGGCCCGGTGGTGGGTGGTGTTCCCGGTGGTCGGCGGTGGCGTCCGCCCGAGGCGCGCGCACCACGGGCGTGCACCACGGGCGCGCGCACCACGGCGACAACACGCCATGGCGGGTTGCCGAGGCGCGCGCACCGCGGCGGGTGTGCCGGATCAGCGCCTGCGGACGACGAAGGCGTCGGGCATCCGGAAGGTCAGGTTGTCCGGGCACCACGGCTCGCGTACCACGGTGACCCCGTGCAGCAACGGGGCGGTCTCCGCGACCACCACCGCGGCCTCCATGCGGGCGAGCTGGTCGCCGAGGCAACGGTGCGCGCCCGCGCCGAAGGCCAGGTGCCGGCGGGAGCCGCGCTGGCCGGGCCGGAACCCGTCCGGGGCGTCCACGACGGACGGATCCCGGCCCGCGCGGGCCAGCCAGAGCACGATGCCGGTGCCCGCCGGCACCGCCGTCGCGCCCAGCGTGGTGTCCACCGCCGCCACCCGCCGCCAGGTGACGATCGGCGGCTCCAGCCGCAGCCCCTCCTCGACCACGTCGGCGACCGCGACGGTGCCGTCGCGCAGGCCGGCCAGCACGGTCGGTTCGCCGGTCAGCCGGTGCAGCAGCAGGGTGAGGAACTGTGCGGTGGTCTCCTGGCCGGCCACCAGCAGGAAGAACAGGGCGCCGACCACCACGTCGGGCGGGTGCCCGGCGGCCCGCAGCGAAGCGGCCAAGCCGCCCCCGGCCGCCGCGAACTCCCGCAGCGTCCCGTGGAAGCGACCCACCTCGGCGGCGAGGGCCCGTTGCCGTTCGGCGTCCAGCGGTGCCCAGAACAGCTCCAGCGCCGCGCGGGCGAACTCCTTCACCGCGCGCACCGGCGCGTCCGGCAGCTCGACCAGCCGGGCCAGCACCAGCAGCGGCAGGTCGGCGGCGAGTTCGGCGTGCAGGTCCACCGGACCGCCGGCGGCCAGGGCGGCGCCGATCCCGCCGACGCGCTCCCGCACCAGCCGCGTCAGCCAGGGCCGCTGCGCGGCGACCCGCGCCGGGTGCAGGGCGTCGGCGACGATCGCCCGGATCGCCGGATGGCTGGCGCCACCGTTGTTGGCCAGGGTCGGCGGCAGCCGGAACCGGTGCCCGGCCAGCACCCGCAGCGCGGACACCGGCATCGGGGTCACGGCGTCCAGCGCGTTGTCCGGCCGGTAGGTCACCGGGTCGGTGAGCACCTGGCGGACCAGGGCGTGCCGGGTCACGAGCAGGTGCGCGACACCCGCCTGGTCGGGCACCCGGGCCACGTCCGGCCAGTACGCGTCGGCGGTCTGCGCCCAGCTGCGGAACAGCACGCCGACACGCTAGCGGCCCGCCCTCGGCCGGCCGGCGCGCAACCGCCACACCGTGGTGCGCTTCACCCGTACGCTCTCCAGCGTCTCGGGCACCGGCACGTCGTAGGCGGCCAGCTCGTCGAAGCGGTCGTGGGGCAGGAAGGCCCGGTCGGGGTCGCCGACCAGCACGAGGGCCCCGGCGCGGGTGGCCCGGAGCAGGAAACGCAACACCCGGTTGGCCATCGCCTCGCTGTAGAAGACGTCTCCGGCGAGCACCACCTCGGCTCCGGCGGCGTCACCGTCGAGGATGTCGCCGAACTCCGCGTCGACGCGTACCCCATTGGCCTCGGCGTTGACCGCGACGGCCGCGACGGCCAGCTCGTCGATCTCCACGGCGCGCACGGCGGCGGCGCCGGCCCGCGCGGCGGCGATGGCGACCAGGCCGGAGCCGGCGGCCAGGTCGAGCACCCGGCGGCCGGCGACCAGCTCCGGGTGGTCGGTGACATAGCGGGCCAACGCCTGCCCGCCGGCCCAGGCGAAGGCCCAGAACGGCGGCGGCTGCGCGCTGCGGAACTCGCCCTCGGTCAGCTCCCAGAGCCCGACGGCGTCGTCGGCCTGGTGCAACCGCACCTCGGGGACGAAGGCGACCGGGGCGAGGCTGGCGTGCAGCCGGACGAAGGCGGCGGAAAGCTCGGACACGCCAGCGATTGTCTCCCGCCGCCCGCACCGGGCGCCCGGCGCCACCCCGGCGGCGGCGACCGGCGGGGCGCGGCGACCGGTCATGCCGGGGCCCGCGACCGGTCATGCCGGCGGCGGCGAAACCGTCGGGGCCGGCCGGCATGCCGGCCGGCCCCGACGGGCGATCACTTCGAGAACGCCTGGAACTCGGCGATGCGCACCTGGGTACGCGCCGGGCTGGCCGTCGCGCAGTCGGTGGTGGTCGCCGGGTCGTCGTCCTGCTCGCCGGCGTAGGCCGGGCCGCCGGTGCACTGGCTCGCCAGCACCTCCAGCCGCAGGTGGGTGGCCAGCGTGGTCGGCACCCGGAACCCGCGCAGGTTGATGTCCGGCACGTACGCCCGGTACGCCCCGCCCGGGAACGCGTCCGCCGCGCTGGTGTGGATCCGCCGCCAGTTCGCCGGGTCCGCGCAGTCGGCCTTCTTCGCGTTGCACGCCGACACCGCGAACGAGCGCAGCGCGCTGAGCGCGTTCTGGCTGCCCGGGTCGGCGTCGCCGGTGATCGCCGGGCGCAGCATGGCGCTGACGTTCACCCGCTTCACGATCTGCGGCGCGTCCCCGGGCAGCGCCACGGTGACCTGCCGACCGGCCACCCCGTCCAGGGAGGCCCAGTTGGTGGCCTCGGTGTCGTCGCCGATGCGGTCCAGGTTGACCCCGTCACCGGTGATCGTCGCGCCGGACGCCGTGGACGCCAGGTTGCGGCTCATCCGCAGGTCGACGTGCCGCTTCTTGCCGGCCCCGGCGACCACGTCGAGGCGCTGGTGGCCGAAGCCGGGCGCGACGGCGAGCAACTGGTACCGGCCGGGCACCAGCTCGATGCGGTCCGGCAGCGCGGTCGTCGGGTCCGTGTCGGCGACCGGCACCGCCCGCGCCTCGTACGCCCCGACGTACACCCGGATGGGCGCGTCGGCGCTGTCGCCCTTCGGGCGGAGGGTGAGCACCGCGTTGTCGGCGTCGGGGGCGGCGAAGCTCGGCGTCGGGTCGGTGTCGCCGGCGCCGTTGGTGGCGGCGTCGCGGCCCATTCCGGAGCGGGCGAACTCGGCCCAGATCAGGTCCTGGTTGGCGCCGCCGAAGCGCAGCAGGTCGGCGGTGAGCATGTTGTCCCGCATGTCGAGCATGCTCACCTGGCTGGCGGCCTGCAGCAGGAACGAGTCGAAGACGAGCTGCGACCAGCGCCGGTTGCCCGGGCACTGCTCCACCGCGACCCTGCCCTGCGCGCAGTCGAGCTGCCGCTTCGGGGTGCCGGCCCCGTAGCGCTGCACGAACGCGGCGCGGACCCGGAAGTTGGTGGCGCCCCAGATCTCGCCGTCGGCGTGCACGGCGGGCCCGCCGGTGTTGTAGCCCACGTCGGAGTAGTTCAGCGGGCTGCGGCTGAGGTCGTGGTTGCGGATGCCGCTGACCAGGTTTCCGGTGACGTAGCCACCGGTGACGAAGGGCGTCTCGCCGGGGGCGCGCAGCCCGTGCTGGAAGAGGTACTCGGCGGCGAGCAGGTCGCTCCACGACTCGCCCATCGAACCGCCCTGGTGCCCGCCGATGCCGCTGTCCGGGCCGGCGATCATGCGGTTGGTGATGGCGTGGGTGTATTCGTGCCCGATCACCGTCATGTCGTAGTCGCCGTCGACGCACGGCGGGTACGGCCCGCCGGCCTGCGGCTGCCACAGGTACATGTTGGTGGTCGGCGGCAGTCCGTCGCGCGGCGTGCCCTGGTTGGCGTTGTTCCGGTTGCCGCTGAGCGCGCCCTGCTGGGCGCGGCCCTGCTCGGCGTCGCCGCCCAGGCCCTGCGGGGTCAGGTTGACCGCCTGGAGGTTCCAGGTCGCCTCGGTGAAGCCCAGGTGCCAGGCCCAGTCGTGCATCCGGTTGTGCATGGCGAAGAGATTGCTGATCGCGGCGTCGCCGTCGTTGCGCTGCGCCGAGGTGAACACCTCCGGGTTGCAGCGGGACTGGTGCCACTGGTCGGTGAACGGATATTCGTAGCGGCGCTGCGGGCTGGGCGTGCCCGGCACGGCCGGTGTGCCGCCGCCCCAGGAGAGCACGGTGTTGGCGGAGTTGCCCCGGGCGGTGTGGGTCGGCGTGCCGGTGGCCGCGTCGACGTCCCAGGGCTGGCCGGTGGCCGGGTCGCGGAACGCGGCCCGGCAGCCGGGCCCCGGGTCGCCGCACCAGCGCACCCGCGGGTCCCGCCCGGGGGCGAGGTCGCGTGGCGGGGTGGCCGGGAAGACCGCCCAGCTCGGGTTGTCGGAGTCGAAGTCGACGAGGTCCTCGCGGACCAGCACCTGCCCGGTGATCCCGTCGACGTAGGTGGTGAACGCCGCCGGGTGCTCGTCGTCGGCGCCGATCAGGGTCACCTCGTAGGCGGCCCGGGGCCCGTCGAGCGGGGTGGGCACGGCCACGGCGCGCACGCTGTGGCTGCGTACCGCGTCGGCGGACAGGCCGGCGTCGGCGCGCGCCGCCGCGTACGCCTGCTCGTCGGTGAGGGTGGCCGGCGCGGGCGCCGCGGTCTGCCGGGACAGCGAGGAGCTGACGGCGAGGACCTTGCCGCCGGCGACCGCGACGGTGACCAGCCCGTCGTGCCCGGCCGGCAGGTCGCCGAAGCGCTGCCGGAGGGTGACGACCGCGCCGGCGCCGATCGGGCGGACCAGGACCCGGTCCATGGCGTCGACCGCCGTGGCGTCCAGGCCGAAGAGGTCGTGGTGGCCGGTGAGGTACGCGCGGGCGGCCGCCTCCGGCTCGGCGGGCAGGCCGGTGGCGAGGGGCGTGCTGCCGGGGCCGAGCGCGTGCGGGGTGCCCAACCGGTTCCAGCGGGCGTCCGGGTCGGCCTTGCGCGCCAGGCCGCGCTGCCGCGCGTCGGGAGCTGCGGTGCCGGGGCGGTTGTCGACGTCGGCCTGCTGGTGCTGCCCCTCGGCGAACGGGCCGGAGCGCCGCTCGGCGGCGCCACCGGTTCCGGCGGCGGCGGTGGGGCCGGTGGGCAGCAGCGCGACCGCGACCGCGGAGGCCGCCAGGACGGGGATGAGCCGGCGACGGCGCCGGCTCATCCGTGGTGTCCACTCCGGTTGTGCCACGGGACCTCCTCGTGGGAGCGGGGTGGCCGGCTCTCCGCCGGCCCGCGCCTGCGGTCATGCATGCGCATTCGTGGATATTAGGCCATCCCGGCGGGCGGGGGGACGTGCCCGCCGGCGGCGCTCCGCGGCGCGTGCCCGACGCCGCGACGGGTTCGACAAAAGCGGCCCCTTGTAGAGGATATTGACCGATGTCACAGTGGGGAGGGGGATCGCGACAGATCGGAGGTCGATCATGGCCGTGGACTCCGCAGCGACTGGCACCGCCGCCGGGTGGCGGGACACCCGGCGGCCGTGGTGGCCGTTGGCGCTGCTCGTCCCGACGCTGCCGTTCACCGGCTGGGCCGCCTGGCAGGCCACCGGCGACGCGTGGGCCTGGTGGCTCACCCCGGCCGCCGTGTTCGTGCTGATCCCCGTGGTCGACGTGCTCTTCGGCGAGGACCGGAGCAACCCGCCAGACGAGGCGGTGCCGCGGCTGGCCGCCGACGGCTACTACCGCTGGCTGACCTACCTCTACCTACCCACCCAGTACGCGGCCCTGGTGCTCTGCTGCGCGGTCTGGGCCCGCGACGACCTGACCGTGCCCGCCGCGGCCGGCCTGATCGTCTCGATCGGGGTGGTGAACGGCATCGCCATCAACACCGCCCACGAGCTCGGCCACAAGCGGGAGACCGTCGAACGCTGGCTGTCCAAGGTCGCCCTCGCCCCGGCCGCGTACGGGCACTTCTACGTCGAGCACAACCGGGGTCACCACACCCGCGTCGCCACGCCGGAGGACCCGGCCAGTTCCCGGCTGGGGGAGAGCTTCTGGGCGTTCTGGCCGCGTACCGTCTCCGGCAGCCTGCGTTCGGCGTGGCGGCTGGAGAGCGGTCGGTTCCGCGTCCGGGGGCGCAGCCCGTGGACCTGGCGCAACGAGATCCTCAACGCGTACGCGATGACCCTCGCGCTCTACGCGGCGCTCACCGTGGCCTTCGGCCCGGGCGTGCTGCCGTTCCTGGCCCTCCAGGCGGTGGTCGGCTTCTCCCTGCTGGAGGTGGTCAACTACCTGGAGCACTACGGGCTGGCCCGGCAGCGCACCCCCGCGGGGCGCTACGAGAAGGTCGACCCCCGGCACAGCTGGAACAGCGACCGCAGCGTCACCAACATCTTCCTCTTCCAGCTCCAGCGGCACAGCGACCACCACGCCAACCCGCTGCGCCGCTACCAGACGCTGCGCACCTTCGAGTCCTCCCCGCAGCTACCCGCCGGCTACGCCACGATGGTGATCGCCGCGCTGGTGCCGCCGGTGTGGCGCCGGTTGATGGACCACCGCGTGCTCGCCCACTACGGCGGGGACCTCGCCCTGGCCAACGTCCACCCGCCGGCCCGGCGCCGGCTGCGGCGACGCTGGCCCCAGGCCCCCGCGGCCGACTGACGACGACACCGGGGCGCCCCGACCGCCTGGGGGCGGCGTCACGGCCGCCACCCGGCGGGCCACGTCACGGCGCCCAGTCGGGGTCGCGGCCGAAGGCGGCGACGAGCCGGTCCTGCCCGTCCGCCCGCGCCTCGACGTCGACCTGCGGACTGACCAGCCGGTCCCGCTGGTAGTCGCCGATGTGCCCGTCGAACCACCGGGCGCACTCGGCGACCACGGCCGGGTCCAGCCGGGGGTCCACGCCGATCGCCACGGCCAGGTCCCAGCCGTGGATCAGGTGCTCCGCGAGCAACTGGTGCAGGTACTCGTCGGCGGGTGTCGGGCCGGCGGAGAGCGCGACGGTGCGCTCCAGCGCCCCGGGGTGGGCGAAGGCCAGCTCCGCCTGCGCCGCCGCCTCCCGGGCCGCGGCGGCCGGGTCCGCGCCGAGCAGGTCGCCGTCGTAGCGGTCGCCGACCTCGTCGATCGTCCGTCCCGCCAGCAGCGCCACGCTCCACCAGTCCTCGCCCACGACGTGGTTGACGAGCGCGCGGACGTTCCAGTCGGGGCACGGGGTCGGGTCCGACCACTGGTCGGGGCCGACCTGGTCCACCCGGTCGGTGAACTCGGTGAGGCTGCGGCGGTAGGTCTCCAGCGGGTCCATGCCGACGATTGTTCCGGCTGCCCCGGCGACCCGAGCCGTTTTGCCGGCTTCGTGGGCGGCCGGCCGCCGGCCGTACCCGGGGGTAGGCCGAATCAGTCGAGCTGCGCCGGGTCCAACCCGAGTTCCCGGGCGGTGAGCACGCGGACCCACTCGGTGAACTGCCGGCGGGAGATCACCCGCTCGTGGACCGCGAGCTGCACCCCCAGCCCGTCCACCACGGCGCTGATCCGCCACGCCGCGCCGGCCGCGTCGGCACACTCGAAGGTGCCGTCGCGCACGCCGTCCGAGATCACCGTCGCCAGGTCCTCCCGCCAGCGCAGGTCCAGGCGGCGGGACACCTTCTCCAACTCCGGGGTACGCAGCGACTCCGACCAGCCGTCGATCCACATGGGCCAGGACGCCGCGCGGCCCGCCGGCGTGTAGAGCCGCACGATCCGGCGGAGCTTGGTCAGGGGCGGGGCGGTGGAGCGCATCACCGCGTCCAGCCGGGCCAGGTCCTGCTCCACCGCGTACGCGAACGCCTGCGCGAGCAGCCGATCCTTGGTGGCGAAGTGGTAGAACACCAGGGCCTGACTGACCCCGGCGGCCTGCGCCACGTCGGCCGTCCGGGTGTTGGCCAGGCCGCGCTCCACGATCACGTCACAGGCCGTGCGCAGCAGGGCATCCAGGCGGATTTCGGCCGCACGTCTCGTCACGCCGTTACCGTAGCCCATCCGGCCGAACACGGGCAGTTACGGATCACGGTCCGTCGGGCCCGGCGCGAGTCGGAAGCCGGACAGTCGCCCGGCGCGTCTTCCCGTCGTCCGCGTGGCCCGCGCGGGCGGGAGGTTGCCGCAGCCGCGAGCGCCGGCACTCCGCGAGCCCGGCGGCGACCGGCGTGGGGGCTACAGGAACCCTTCCAGCCCATCCTCCTAGGAAGCCTACCGGGCGGGATCGCCGACACCCCGTCGCCCGGCTCCCGATCACCCGTCGCCCGGCCGCCCGCTTCGTCGCCTGCCGCCACCGCCCGGCCGGTGCTCCCGGCCACCGGGGCGCGAGCGGGATCCGGTCCCGCCGGGGCCTGTGCCCGCCGGGACCGCAAAGGGCCCCGTACCGCCCCGACCAGGGGCGGCGTCGGCGTCGACGGTGGTTGACGAGGCCAGGGGCCGACGTCGTTCACCGGGACCGGGCACGCCTGGCGCGCCCGGTGGTCACCCCGATTTGGCAACCGCTCGCCAGCTCGGCTAAAGTTCTCATCCGTCACCGGTTAACGCCGAAGACAAGCGGACGTAGCGCAGCTGGTAGCGCATCACCTTGCCAAGGTGAGGGTCGCGGGTTCGAATCCCGTCGTCCGCTCGGAGCTGCCGCCACGCATGACGGGGGCAACCTCGGTGGGGTGGCCGAGAGGCGAGGCAACGGCCTGCAAAGCCGTGTACGCGGGTTCAAATCCCGTCCCCACCTCGGTAACAAACGCGGGCGATTGGCGCAGTGGGAGCGCGCTTCCTTGACACGGAAGAGGTCACTGGTTCAAACCCAGTATCGCCCACCAACACGAAGGCCCGTCACCATCCGGTGACGGGCCTTCGTCGTATGCGCCCGACGCGGATCGAGCCCGCCCACGATGACGTCCGTGGGCGGGCTCGACCCGCGTCGGCGATCGTTCCGCTCGGGTCGAGCCGATCGCCGCCGCAGCGGTGATCCACCGGAACGGGCAGGCGCCTGGGCCGTGTGGTCGGGCGTCAGAGCGGAGGGGCGACGTCCCGCCGCTCCTCGACCCGCTGGTACTCGACCGGCGCGGCCGTGCTGACCACCTGGCGGCGGCGCCCCCAGATGAGCGTGGTCATGATGAGGCCGAGCACACCGGCCGCCATCAGGATCCAGCCGACGACGTCGAGGTCGATGCCGCCGAGATTCGCGTCGAGCGCGAAGGTGAGGATCGCGCCGAGCGCGATCAGGAAGATGCTGGTGCCGATACCCACGACAGCCTCCTTGGTCAGGGGATGTGGTGTGCTGTCGATGGAGGTCAGTACCCCGTGGTTGACCAGTGCAACCATCGCCTGGTCGGGCCCGGTCGCGTGCCGGCACCCGGGGCGCGCGCCACCCTCGACCTGGCCGACGCGATCGATGCCGACGGCGGCGGCGGGGTGCCGCGCCAGGCGATCTTGCCGTCGGGTAGAGTTTCCCTCGTCGCCGACGAACACCGGCGACACGCGGACGTAGCGCAGCTGGTAGCGCATCACCTTGCCAAGGTGAGGGTCGCGGGTTCGAATCCCGTCGTCCGCTCGCGATCCGCCCCTCATGATCCGGCCCTGCCGGATCGGGCGATCATCCCCGGGCGATTGGCGCAGTGGGAGCGCGCTTCCCTGACACGGAAGAGGTCACTGGTTCAAACCCAGTATCGCCCACCAGCTTATCCGCAACATTCAGCACGCCAGGCCCGGCCGACATGGTCGGTGCGGCTCACCGGCCGGTCCCTGCGCCGGCGGGCCGCCCACGGCGGGAACAGCCCGCCGGACCGGTCGGCCGGCAACAGGAAATCGCAGCGAGGCGTCGCCTTCTGCCGTGGGCAGATCCGCTGACCGTGAACGCGGGGCCGGAGCAGCGCCGGCAACCGGCACAGTGGAGCCCATGAGACTACTGGTGCTGGGCGGAACGGGTTTCGTGGGCGGCGCGACGGTCACCGAGGGGGTCCGTCGCGGGTGGACGGTGACCGTCTTCAACCGGGGGCTGCACGGCGCGACGCCGGAGGGCGTACGCCGGTTGCGGGGCGACCGGACCGCGCCCGAGGGCCTGTCGGCGCTCGCGGACGGCGAGTGGGACCTGGTGGTCGACACCTGGGACGGCGCGCCCCGGGCGGCGCGGGATGCCGCCCGCGCGCTGGTGGACCGGGTCGACAGGTACGTCTACGTCTCCAGCGGCTCGGTCTACGCGCCGACCCCCGCCAACGGCGTGGGCGAGGACGCCCCGGTGGTGGCCGCCGATCCGGGCGCCGACGACGGTGACTACGCGTCCAACAAGGCGGGCGGCGAGCGGGCGGTGCGGGAGGCGTTCGGCGAGCGGGCGCTGATCGCCCGCGCCGGGCTGATCCTCGGCCCGGGAGAGGACATCGGCCGGCTGCCGTGGTGGCTCACCCGGATCGCCCGGGGCGGGGACGTGCTGGCGCCCGGCCCGGCGGAGCTGCCGGTGCAGTACGTCGACGTGCGGGACCTGGCGGGCTGGATGCTGGACCGGGGCGCGGCGCGGTCCGGCGGGACGTTCAACGTGGTGAGCCGCCCCGGACACACGACGATGGGGGAACTGCTCGACGCCTGCGTCGTGGCCACCGGCGCCGACGCCCGACTGCGCTGGACCGACCCGGAGCCGATCCTGGCCGCCGGGGTGGTGCCGTGGAACGACCTGCCGATCTGGATCCCGGCCGGGCACGAGTACCGCTGGTTGCAGGAGCGCGGCGTCGAGCGGGCGTACGCGGCGGGGCTGACGTGCCGCCCGGTGACCGGGACCGTCGTGGACACCTGGGCGTGGCTGCGGCACGTCGGCACGGTCCCGCCGCGGGCCGGACGCCCACAGCGCGCACCGGTCGGGCTGGACCCGGAGCGGGAAGCGGCGCTGCTGGCCTCGACGCGAGCCGCACGCCCCTGACCGGCGGGTGGAGCCAGCACCGCGGCGGCCGTGCCGGCGGGCGACCGCGGGCGTAGCGCCCGGGCGGCCTTCACCGTGGGTGGCTCCCGGACGCCAAGTGGGCTGCGGTGTCCCTTTCCGGGTCACGCATCGTGGTCAATATAGACAAGCGCTGAGGGCACCCCTACAGTTCGCCCGACTGGTTCTCATCTTCACGGGGGAATTGCGATGACTACTGGACGCTGGCTTCCGCCTGCGCGCAGGTCGAGAGGTGCCCGGCTGCTGGCGGCGGCGGTGTCCGCCTCGCTGGCGGCGGCCGTCCTGGGCTTGCCGGCGGCGGGCCGGGCCGTCCCCGCGGATCCGGGTGCGGGTGCCTCGGTGGCGCCGGACGCCGGGTCGGCGGCGGCGGTGGCGAAGCGGTCGGGTCAGCGGGTGGAGGTGGCGTCGGCCCGGACGGAGCTGTCGCAGGTGTTCGCGAACCCGTCGGGCGGGTTCACCGTGGAGTCGGCGGTGGTGCCGCAGCGGGTGCGGCGGACCGACGGGTCGTGGTCGGACGTGGATCTGTCGTTGCGGCGCGGTGCGGACGGTTGGCGCCCGGTGGCCTCGGTGGCGGACGTGCGCTTCTCCGATGGTGGTGCGGGTGCGGCGGTGACGCTGACCCGGCGCGGGAAGTCGTTGTCGTTGTCGTGGCCGGGCGGGTTGCGGAAGCCCACGGTGTCGGGGGACGCGGCGACGTACGCGGAGGTGCTGCCGGGCGTCGACCTGGTGTTGCGGGCCACACGGTCGGGCTTCACGCACGTGTTCGTGGTGAAGTCGGCGCGGGCGGCGGCGGAACCGAAGCTGCGTGAGCTGCGGTTCGACCTCGGTGGCGACGCCCGGGTGGTGCGGGACGCGGGCGGACGCCTGTCGGCCTTCGCGGGAGACGAGGTGCTCGCCTCGGCGGAACCCGCCGTCATGTGGGACTCGGGCGACACCCCGTCGGCCGCGGCGGACCGCGCGCCGGTGGGTGGCTCGTCCGCAGCCGGCGGCGGCCTGCCGTCGCGGTCGTCGTCGGCGGCGCCGGGCGACGCGGCGAAGACCGCCCCGGTGGGCGTCGAGGTGGCCGGTGGCGACCTGGTGCTGCGGCCGGACGCGAGGCTGCTCGCCGCCGACGCGGCCTTCCCCGTCTACATCGACCCGGCGTGGTCGACCGGCAAGTCCCGGTGGGCGTACGCGACCAACAACAACTCCAACAACACCGACACGAGCGTCGCCCGGGTCGGCAGGGATCCGGACTCCGGCAAGCTCTACCGGTCGTACTTCGACTTCCCGCTCACCGCGATGCGGGGCAAGCACATCGAGTCGGCGTACGTGCAGATGAAGCTCGACCACTCCTGGTCCTGCGACAACACGCCGACGTACATGTACCACTCGGGGGGCATCGCCTCCACGCCCCGTACGGGCTGGTCGCCGAAGCTGAACAGCCTCAAGTCGTCGGCCAACTCGCACGCCAACGAGGGATCGGGCTGCTCGGACTCCCCGCAGCCGGACATGACGGTCAACTTCACCGGCTCGGCGGTCACCAGCGTCATCCAGTCGCACGCGACCAGCAACGCCACGAACATCACGTTCGCGTTCTGCGCGTGCAGCGCCACCAGCGGCTCGGGCGAGTCGACCACCGACCGCTACAAGAAGTTCTTTCCGAACAACGCCAAGCTGGTCGTCGACTTCGACAACATCCCCGGCAAGCCGCACAGCCTCCAGGCGGCCGGGGTGGCCTGCCCGGTCAACACCACACTGGTCATCGGCACCCTGAATCCGACGTTCTCGGCGATCTTCCCCGACGCCGACACCACCCAGGCGCTGGCCACCGCGTACGAGTGGGTGCAGGTGCCCGCCAACGGGGTCATCGACGCCTCCACGGCCCGTCGTACGCCACCGGCGGGGGCGTCCGTGCCGGCCGGCGGTCGTTCCAGGACCGCGGCGGTGACCGTCTCCGAGGCGGTCACGTACGCGTTCCGCGCCAAGGCCACGGATCCCGCCCCCTACAGCCGGACCAGCGTCTGGTCCGACTGGTGCAGGTTCGTCGCCGACACCAGGGTCCCCCCGGTGACCGCGACGCTCACCTCCGCTACGCCCGTGCCGGGCACGCTGGCGACCTTCGCCGTCCGCTCCACCGACACGACGGTGACGAAGTTCCGCTACGGCTGGGTCAGCCCGCCCACCAGGGAGGTCGCGGCGACGAGCGGGACCTGGACCGACGCGGCGGGCGCCATGGTCACCGGCAAGCAGGCCAGCGTGTCGCTCGTGGTGCCGGCGTACGGCCAGAACACGGTCTCCGTCTCCGCCGTCGACGGCGCCGGCAACATCGGCTACGGCTCGTACGAGTTCATCGCCGCCCGGCCGACGCCCGCCGTCGCCCGGTGGGGGCTGGAGAACTACCCGGGTGTCGACCCGGGACCGATGGTGGACAGCCAGCCGGCGCTGGCCGGCGACAACTCCTTCACCGGGGGCAGCGTCTCGTGGACCGGTGACCTCCGGTTGGTCCGGGGGGAGACGGCGTCGTTCAACGGCACCTCCTCGGCGTTGACGACCACGACGAAGGTCGTCGACACCACCGGTTCGTTCAGCGTCGCCGGCTGGGTGCGGCTGCACTCGCTGCCGACGACGACGGACATGGCCGTGGCCTCGCAGGAGGGCGTGAACACAGTCGGGTTCCAGCTCGGCACGCGGCTGGAGGGCTCACCGGCCACACCCCGCTGGTCGTTCCTCATGAAGGACACCGACGCACAGGCCGGCGTCACGCGGGCCGCCTTCGCCAGCACGCCGTTGACCTCGGCGGAGGTGGGCCGGTGGACGCACCTGGCGGGCGTCTACGACAAGACCGCCGGCAAGGTGCGGCTCTACGTCAACGGCGCCCTCGCCGGCGAGGTCGACCGGACCGCCGCGGCGTGGAGCGCGAACGGCCGGTTCGCCGTGGGACGCGGCTGGAGTTCCGGCGCGGCGAGCAACTGGTTCAAGGGCAACCTGGCCGACTTCCAGGTCTACAACCGGATCGTCGTCGACCACGACTTCACCGGTCAGCTCGCCGGGAGCCCGAACTCGGGCGGCTACGACGAGCCGGGCATGCTCACCGCGATCAAGGTCGGCGACTGGACCTTCTCCGGCGCGCAACCCTGCTATGTGGAGTCGGTCGATCCGTCGCTGTGCGGCGCCCCCGAGGCCGGCCAGTTCGGCCGCCGGCTGGCTCTCACCCAGGGCGTCAACGTCGGCGACGACGCCCGGGGGCAGTTCCTGGCCCTCGACAGGCAGGGCGTGGAGGATCCCGCGGAGGTGACGTCGGAGTTCGGCCGGTCGCAGGACAACGTCGCCGACCCGCAGAACCCCGCCTGGCAGGACGGGCGGGTGCTGCGTACCGAACAGTCCTTCACCGTCTCCGCCTGGGTGCGCCCCGACGTGCTGGCGGAGGGCAACCGCACCGCGGTCAGCCAGATCGGCACCCAACAGTCGGCCTTCTACCTCGGCCAGCGGGGCTTCTCGGTCGACGGTGCCACCGCGTACCGGTGGAGCTTCACTCTCTACGGGATCGACGACGACAACGTCCAGTCGCGGACAATCGACGCCGCGATGACGTCGAGCACCATCACGGAGGACGACCGGCTGCGGTGGACGCATCTCGTCGGGGTCTACGACACCGCGCGCCACGAGGTCCGGCTCTACGTCAACGGCCAACTCGAGGCCGTCAAGCCCTACGGCGGCGGCAGCTTCACCGGCGTGTTCGACGCGACCGGTCCGCTCGTCGTCGGCGCCGGCCGCTACAGCCCGCCGGGCGAGCCCGTGAAGTGGGTCGACCACTGGCTGGGCGACATCGACGATGTGGGCCTCTACCAGGGCGCGATGAGCGGCGTCGCCGTCAAGACCCTGTCCGACTCCCAGTCGCCCGATGTCGTCGAGCCGCCCGCCGACGAGTAACGCCTGTCGCAGCTACGAGTCCTCAGATCCGCATCCCTTTGACTGAGCCTGTGGAGGCACAGTGAAGCGCGTCCCGAAAACCCCCCTCGAACCACCGCGAAAGCCCGTCAAGCGGCCAAACCGGTTCCGTGCCGCCGTCGCGGCGGCGCTCACCGGCACCCTCGTGATCTCGGGCCTGGCGGTGCCGGCCCAGGCGGCGCCCGACCCCACGAGACTCACCGGCCAGCGCGAGAAGCTCGACAAGCACGGCGCCACGGCCCAGGGGCGGGCGAACGCCGTGAAGCAGGCGGAGAGCGCGAAGCTCGCCGCCCCGGTGTGGCCGGAGCCGGGCAGGGCGTCCGTCACCCTGCCCGCCGCGGGGGCCGGCGAGCGGCGGGCCGGCGCGGCGGCGGTGCGCGCCGGCGCGCTGCCGGTGTCGGTGAGCCGGGCCTCCGGCGCGGCGGGCGAGCGCGCGTCGGCGGTGTCGGTGGAGGTGCTGGACCGGGCGGTCGTGCCGGCGCGCTGGCGCGACGGCCTGCTGCTGCGTGTCGCCGCCGACGCGCCGGCGACCGGGGCGGGCGCCGCGCCCGGCGTCGACGAGGTGGAGCCGGGGGCCGCCACCGTCTCGGTGGACTACCGCGGCTTCAGGCACGCCTTCGGCGGCAACTGGTCGTCGCGGCTGACGCTCTGGCAGGTGCCGGAGTGCGGGCTGCGTACCCCCGGCAGGGCCGGGTGCGCGGCCACGCCGCTGAGGTCCCACAACGACGGCGACTGGGTCAGCGCCGAGGTGCCGGTCCCGGCGGCCGCCGGGTCCACCGCCACGCTGGTGGCGCTGGCGGCCGGCGCCGTCGGGGCGGAGGGCGACTTCTCCGCCTCCCCGATGTCGGCGAGCGCGACCTGGTCGGCGGGCACGTCGACGGGCGGGTTCTCCTGGTCGTACCCGATGCGGATGCCGCCGGCGATCGGTGGCCCGGCGCCGACCCTCGGCCTGTCCTACACCTCCGACAAGGTCGACGGCCAGTCGGAGGCGTCGAACAGCCAGCCGTCGTGGGCCGGCGAGGGCTTCGACCTCTGGTCGGGCTACATCGAGCGCAGCTACGTGCCGTGCGCCGACGACATGAAGAACGGCAACAACAGCACCAACCGCACCGGCGACCAGTGCTGGCGATCCGACAATGCCACCCTGTCGCTCAACGGGCGCGGCGGTGAACTGATCTTCGAGACCGGCAAGGGGTGGCACACCCGCAACGAGGACGGCTCGAAGATCGAGAAGCTGACCGGCGCCACCAACGGTGACGACAACGGTGAGCACTGGAAGGTCACCACGTCCGACGGCGTGCAGTACTTCTTCGGCCTCGACGACCTGCCGGGGCAGGGCAGCGCGACGAACTCGGCGTGGAGCGTCCCCGTCGCCGGCAACCACGCCAACGAGCCGTGCAACGCCTCGTCGTTCGCGTCGTCGTTCTGCAAGCAGACCTGGCGCTGGAACCTCGACTACGTCGTCGACCCGCGCGGCAACACCCTGTCGTACTGGTACGAGAAGGAGACCAACCACTACGGCAAGCTCGCCACGTCGACCAACAAGGCGGAGTACGACCGGGGCGGCGTGCTCACGCGCATCGACTACGGCACCTGGGACCGCGCCGGCAGCCGGTCGGTTACCCCGCTGGCCCAGGTCGTCCTGGAAGCCACCAACCGGTGCGCCAGCGACTGCCACGTCAAGGACGCGGCGCACTGGAAGGACGTGCCGTGGGACCAGGAGTGCACGGCGGCGGCGGCGGACTGCAAGGAGAACTACGGCCCGACGTTCTGGAGCACCAAGCGGTTGGCGTCGGTCACCACCCGGGTCTGGGACACCACCAAGGCCACCGCGGCCTGGCAGCCCGTCGACTCGTGGACGCTCGGCCACACCTACCCGGCGGTCGGTGACGGCAGCGACCACGCGGGCATGTGGCTCAGCTCGGTGCAGTACCGGGGCCTCGTCGGTGGCACCGAGACGATGCCGCCGGTGGTCTTCGAGCCGGTGTCGATGCCCAACCGGGTGCTCACCAAGAACAACACCAGCAACAACCGGATGCGGATCGGCAACATCCTCACCGAGACCGGCGGCAAGATCCAGGTCACCTACAGGCTGCCCGACTGCACCTCGAGCAGCCTGCCGGCGGCGCCGGAGACCAACACCCGGCTCTGCTATCCCGTGGTCGGCCCGGACCCGTACGACTCGGACAGGCAGCTCACCGAGTACTGGCACAAGTACGTGGTCAACAGGGTGTCCGAGTCCGACCTCAAGGTCGTGGTCGACGGCACGGACCACGGCCAGCCGGTGCAGAACACGCACTACACGTTCCTCGGCAACCCGGCCTGGCACTACGCCGACGACAACGGTCTGGTGCCGCCCAAGCGCAAGACGTGGAACCAGTTCCGCGGCTTCGCCCAGGTCGAGGTCCGCAAGGGCGACGCCCCGGCACAGACCCTGACCCGCACCACCTTCCTGCGGGGGATGCACGGCGACCGGCTGAACAAGTCCGGCGGCACCCGTACCGTCACCGTGGCGGCCTCGCTGGGCACCGAGACGGTGTACGACGAGGACCAGTTCGCCGGCATGGTGCGCGAACAGGTCGTCTACAACGGCGTCGACACGAAGCCGGTCAGCAAGAACGTCAACGTGCCGTGGCGGTCGCCGGCGCTGGCGACCCGCACCATCAACGGCGACGAGGTCACCGCCCGCTGGACCGACACCCGGATCGCCTACAGCGCCGTGGCGCTCGGCGTCGACGGCGCGTCGGGCTGGCGCACGTCGCGGACGGTGTCGAGCTTCAACGACACCTACGGCACGACCGACTCCACGCAGTTCGACGGCGACATCGCCAAGACCGGCGACGAGAAGTGCACCACCTACCTCTACAACCGCAACACCGGCGCGAACATCACGCAGACGGTCAGGCAGACCACCGTCAAGGCGGTGCCCTGCGCGACCGCGCCCGCCAGCCAGGACGACATCCTGGCCGACGAGCGGAAGTTCTACGACGGTGCCACCAGCGTCGACGCGCAGCCCACGGCGGGCGTGGTCACCCGCGTCGACCGGTTGAAGGACTGGTCGGCCGCCGCCGGCACCGTCTGGCACACCGTCAGCCAGGCCACCTTCGACGCGTACGGGCGGCCGAAGACCGCCACGGACACCCGCGGCCGGACGGTGACGACGGAGTACACCCCGGCCACGGGCGGGCCCGTCACCAAGATCGTCACGAAGACGCCCGACCCGAACGGCAGCACCACCGACTGGACCACCACGATCGAGACCCGCCCGTACTGGGGTCAGCCGATCCGGAGCACCGACTACAACGGCCGGGTCACCGACATGGAGTACGACCCGATGGGTCGGCTCGCCCGGGGCTGGAAGATCGGCTGGTCGAAGGCGGACAACCCGAACAGCCCGTCGGTCGAGTACTCCTACTCGTACGCGCCGGACAAGAACGCGTACCCGTACACGCGGAGCCGGACCCTGCACGCCGGGGGCGGCTACCTGACGGCGTACGAGATCAAGGACGCCTTCCTGCGGCCTCGGCAGACGCAGACCGCCGGTGTGGGCGGCGACCGGGTGGTCACCGACACCCTGTACGACGCGACCGGCCGGGCCGTGACGACCTACCAGGCGCACGCCGAGCCGGGCACGCCCTCGGGCGCGCTCTGGTGGGAGCCGGAGTGGTCCGTGCCGGCGCTGGCGAAGACCGTCCACGACAACGCCTCCCGGCCCACCGACGAGATCTTCTACGGCACCGACGGGGTCACCAACCTCGTCGAGAAGTGGCGCAGCACCACCCGCTACCTGGGTGACACCACCACGGTGACCCCGCCGCCGGGCGGCACCGTCACCACGACGAAGTCCGACCTCGAGGGCCGCACGGTCGAGCTGCGCCAGCGGGTCGACGCGACCGGGGTCAAGCCGGACCACGTCACCACCTACACCTACAACCGCAAGGGCCAGCTGGCGCTGGTCAAGGACACCGGCGGCAACGAGTGGGTCAACACCTACGACGTCAAGGGCCGGCAGATCACCGCGAAGGACCCGGACAAGGGCACGACCACCACCACCTACACCGCGTACGACCAGATGGCGACGACCACCGACGACAACGGTCGGGTGCTCGTCAACGAGTACGACTCACTGGGGCGACGCACCGGCCTCTACCAGGGCAGCATCGCGGCGGCGAACAAGCTCGCCGAGTGGAGGTACGACACGCTCCACAGCGGCCAGACGGTCCGCGGCCAGCTCACCCAGAGCATCCGGTACGAGTCGGCGGGTTCCGCCAACGCCTACAAGTGGCAGGCGCGGGGCTTCAACACCCGCTACCAGCCGACCGGCGCGAACTACGTCATCCCCGCCAACGAGGGCACCGGCCTGGCGGGCACGTGGATCTACGCCTACGGATACTCGCCGTACGACGGCAGCCCGGCCGCCATCACCTACCCGGCCGGTGGGGGCCTGACCACCGAGAACGTCGAGACGAAGTACGACGCCGTCACCGGCCTGCCGAAGGAACTGGCCACCAACCTGATCAACGTCGGCCGCTACGTCATCGGCCAGACCTACACCCAGTACGGTGAGCCGACGCTGACGACCCGCAAGGTCGACGGCGGGGTGTACGTGGAGGACAGCACCTACTACGACCTGACCACCCGCCGGGTCGACCAGGTCAAGGTCAAGCCGGAGACGGCCACCGGCACGGTGGTGGACACCCGCTTCACGCGGGACGCGGCCGGCAACATCCTGTCGCTCGCGGACACCCCGCAGGTCGGCGCGGCGGACACCCAGTGCTTCCGTTACGACGAGCTCCAGCGGATGACCAACGCGTGGACCCCGAACTCGGGGACCCAGTGCGCGGCCGACCCGAGCCTGCCCAACCTGGGCGGTCCGGCGCCCTACTGGCACGAGTGGACCGCCGACGCCGTCGGCAACCGCAGCACCGAGAAGGTGCACACCGCCGCCGGCGACACCACCCGCACCTACACGACGCCCGCCAGCGGCAAGGACGTCGTACGCCCGCACGCCGTCACGCAGGTCGTCACCCAGGCGCCGGGCCAGTCGGCGGTCACCACGAGGTACGCCTACGACGCCACCGGCAACATGACCTGCCGCCCCGTCGGCACGGCCGCGAACAGTTGCGACACCGGGACGAACTCCCAGACGCTCAACTGGAACTCCGAGGGCAAGCTCGCCTCGGTGCACGTGGGCGGCCAGACCGTCGAGACCAACATCTACGACGCCGACGGGGTGCGGCTGATCCGCCGCGACGCGACCGGCACCACCCTCTACCTGCCGGGCCAGGAGATCCGGCGTGAGAACACCTCGATCGTCACCGGCACCCGCTACTACAGCTTCGCCGGCAAGACCGTCGGCAACCGGACCCCGACCGGCCTGACCTGGCTCTACACCGACCACCAGGGCACCCAGCAGACCGCGATCAACGCCGGCACCCAGGCGGTCAGCGTCCGCCGGCAGACCCCGTACGGCGATCCGCGCGGCAGCCAACCGCAGTGGACCAACAGCAAGGGCTTCGTCGGCGGCGACAAGGACCCGACGGGCCTGACCAACATCGGGGCCAGGCAGTACGACGCCGGGCTGGGCCGGTTCATCTCGGTCGACCCGATCCAGGACCTGACCGACCCGCAGCAGTGGAACGCCTACGCCTACGGCAACAACAGCCCGATCACCTTCGCCGACCCGACCGGCCTCAAGTCCTGCTCCGACGACGCCTGTCGTGGTGGCGCGGACTACGAGGACATGTACGGCGACTACGTCGAGGTGGCCGGCCCGAACGACGGCTGCAACGGCAAGTGCGGCGACGACGACTGGGCCGCCGCCCGCGCCGCGCACGAGGCCGGTGGCGGCAACAACGGCGGCAAGGGCGGCGGTAAGGGTGGCGGCAAGAACGGCGGCCCTACCGACGAGGAGATCAAGCGCGCCAAGGAGGTGAAGAAGCAGCGCGCCATCGACATCATCCTCAAGGCCGGCGGCGAGCTGCTGATTCAGTTCTTCGGCATCGACGACATCATGAAGTGCATCGACGGCGACCTGAAGGCATGCGCCTGGTCGCTGTCCAGCATGCTGCCGGTCGGAAAGGCGCTCCAGTTCCTCCGCAAGGGCGGAGACATGGTCAAGCTCCTCGGTAAGACGGGCAAGGCCGTGATGAAGTGGCGCGAGGAGTCCAAGTGGGCCGACGACGTCCTCAAGGCCTGCACGGTCCCCGGCAACCGGCACAGCTTCTCACCGACCACCAGGGTGGTGATGGCCGGCGGCGGCCTGAAACAGATCGGGGAGCTGAAGGAAGGCGACGAGGTCGTCGCCACCGACCCGGAGACCGGCCGGACCGAGGACCGGGAGGTCACCCGGACCCACCGTCACGAGGACACGGATCTGACCGACCTGCGGGTCGCCCTCGCGGATGGTGAACAGGCCAACATCGAGACCACCCGGCACCACCCGTTCTGGAGCGAGGGCCGCCGTGAGTGGGTCGACGCTGAGGATCTGCGGGTGGGGGAGCGGCTGAGGTCGCTCGACGGCTCGACGGTGACCCTGCGGGCCTCCCGCTCGTACACCGGCACCAAGGTCATGCACGACCTGACCGTGGCCGACATCCACACGTACTACGTGCTCGCTGGCGACATGTCGGTACTCGTACACAACTGCCCGACAGATGTAGGGGGTTCCGCAGCCGAGCAGATGATTCGGATGCGCCACTACACGAATTCTAAGGGTGCCGCTGCAATCGTGGATTCTGGCGTGATCAAGGCGAGTGATCAGAACAAGGTGTTCCTGGTTCCTGCCAGGGGGCGTCCCATGAGCCCGCGAGATGCCGAGTCAACTCTCGGGATCCGTCCCGGACGTGGCCGCAAGGTGCTCGAGTTTGATGCTCCGGCCAGCCGCGTATACAGTCGAAAAAACCCGACGATGGGTATTGTTGAGTGGGTTGCGGACGGCGACCTCCCAGTGTCTAACGTGCGGGTGGTGCGGTGACGGAGAACAGTCCTGAATGGCGTATCGGCCTTGCCGATATGATCGGCATGGCCGAGGATGTCAATGAATTTGTAACCACTTTCGACCAGATATTATCGCGAATCGCCTTCGATGGCGCGGGGTCAGATCTTCTTCTTCAATACTTCCTGGACCGAGACGTCAAGGCCAGGTTGGCAAGAGTGCGTGCGGTGATCTTCGATGCGCTCGAAGCTGAGTTGGGTGAAGAGGCGGCGGATAGGATTGGCGAAAGAGGTTACCGGCATTTCAGCTCTGAAGGTTCGTCTGATGTCTAGAACATTGCGAGAGTGTGCGCCTGTTTGGATAATGTCCACGGAGGTTGATTTGGGTTGTGTTACGGCATGACCGGCAGCTGATCCGTCCTCGACGTCTTCGACGGTGATGGGCTGGAATTTGCACCGACACGTTGCAGGGGTGTGGCCTTTCGGCCGCACCCCTGCAACGTGTCGGCACTTTCTGAGGCGCGGGAGCAGGTCGCGCCATTGAGGGTGGAGCTGTTTGGGGACGTATACGTGCCGCTCGGCGTCCCCTAAGTAGCTGAGGCTGGGGTGCCGCAGGGGGACGCCGATCGTTGGGCAGGCGCAGGTACTACGGAATTCCAGGAACGACGGTGCTCCGCCAATGATTCTGGACACTCCACCATTGGAAGCTGGTGCTGGAACGGGTACTGAGGGGCGGGTCTGTGGGATCTGAAGGTGATTCCGGCCTGACCTGCGGGCGGTGTGCCTGGTGAGGAGGGTGCCGTGATGACGGCGACACTGAATGACCAGACAGGACTAATAAGCGGCCTGAGCTGTCGGCGGAGGCGAAGGCCCTTAGGCTGGCGAGGCCAATTTCAAATCGCTTAATCTACTTTCCGCCGAGCTGGCTGCTTCTGCCGCGCATCTTGTGTCATATTGCTGCTAAAAAGTCGGGTGTCTCTTGTGGTTCCGTTACATCTCCTCATCCGGGTTGAGTGACGGGCAACTCGAGCACCTTGTCCACCTCGCGGCGCGGGGTCGGCCAGCCCGGTTGCCCGTACCCGATGCGCATGACCATCTGCGGCGTGCCGTACCGGCCCAGGGCGAGCCGCAACTGTTCCCGCGCCGAAGGCACCTCGATCGGTTGGGACAGCATCGACACCCCGAGCCCCGCCTCCGTCGCGGTCAGCAGCACCCGCTGCAACGCCTGCCCGGCGACGACCTGGTCGACGGCCGTGCCGCCGGGCGAGCCGAGCACGGCGACCAGCGGCTCCGGCTCGAAGTCCCGCCCGGGGGCCCGGTCGAGGCCGCCGAAGCCCCGCGACGGCAACAGGTCCTGCGGCTCGCCCCGGGGGCCGCCGGAGGCGGCCGGGACCCCGTCCGGGGCGGGTGTGCGCCGCACCCACTCCTGGCGCTCGGCCCGGTATTCCGGGCTGCGCTCCAGCACCCGGTGGGCGCTGTGGGCGATCTCGGCGAACGCGTTCACCGCGCTCACGCCGACCAGCAGTTCCAGCCAGCACTGCTCGGCGCGGGCCGCCTCGGCGAGACGCCAGCGGGCGTTGGCGGGCACCGGATCGGGCCAGAACGGCGCCCGGTTGCTGAACCGGCGGGGGATGGCCGCGTGCAGCGCCTGCTCGGCGGGGGTGGGGCGGCGCGGCACGTCCGGGACCAGCCGGGCCACCACGTCAGGCTGGTCCGGGTAGGGGCGCAGCCGGACCGTCGGCGGGGTGCCCGCCACGGCCAGGGCGAGCCGCAGGTTGAACAACGCCGCCCCGCAGGCGATCCGGACGCCCCAGCCGTTCGGGTCGGTGGCTGGCAGCCGCCGGTTGGGGTCGACCAGCACCTCGATGCCGCCGTCGTGCAGTCGGAAGCGCCACGGCTGGGTGTTGTGCAACGACGGCGCGCGTACGGCGTCGGTGGCTGCGGCCCGTAGCTGCGCGACGGTGAAGCCGGTTTCCATCGTCGTTCTCCCCTCCGTGGCGGTCGTGCGTGGCGGTGGCACGTATCCACGGTGCGTCACCGCGGCGCGGCCCGGGCAGGGCCGGACGGCCCGTCCCGCCGGGCCCGTGGCCCGCCAGGGCGCTCCGGCCGCGCGGATGTGGCCCGTTCGGGACCTTCGACCCGTGCGGAAACCGGCGGGCGGGGGGTACAAATGGGGGATGATCCGCGTGTTTCTGCTCGACGACCACGAGGTCGTCCGTCGTGGCCTGGCCGACCTGCTGCAGAGCAGCGGTGACATCGAGGTGGTCGGCGAGTCCGGCCTCGCCCAGGAGGCGGCCCGGATCATCCCGGCCCTGCGCCCGGACGTGGCGATCCTCGACGCGCGGCTGCCCGACGGCAACGGCATCGACGTGTGCCGCGACATCCGGGCCGTGGACTCCTCGATCAAGGGGCTGATCCTCACCTCTTACGAGGACGACGAGGCGCTCTTCGCGGCGATCATGGCGGGTGCGGCCGGCTACGTGCTCAAGCAGATCCGCGGCACCGACCTGGTCGACGCGGTCCGCCGGGTGGCGGCCGGGCAGTCGCTGCTCGACCCGGCGATCACCACCCGGGTGCTGGAGCGCATCCGCAGCGGCGTCGAGCAGCCGCGCGAGCTGAAGTCGCTCACCGACCAGGAGCGGCGGATCCTGGAGTACGTGGCCGAGGGCCTCACCAACCGGGAGATCGCCGGAAAGATGTTCCTGGCGGAGAAGACGGTGAAGAACTACGTTTCCAGCGTGCTGGCGAAGCTGGGCCTGGAACGCCGCACCCAGGCCGCCGTCCTGGCCACCCGGCTGCTCGGCAAGCCCCACTGACCGTCACCGGCACACCGGACGACCGGCTCCGGGGCGGCGGGTCAGTCGCGCAACGGGACGGACCAGCGCAGCTCGGTGCCGCGCGGGTCGACCCGGCGTACCTCGAACTCCCCGCCGTGGCGCTCGGCGCGCTCGCGCAGGTTGACCAGGCCGCCCTTGGCGGCGGCCGGGTCGCAGCCCACCCCGTCGTCGGTGACGGTCACGCTCACCCGGCCTCCGTCGACCCGCACCGCCACCGCCACCCGACCGGCGCGCGCGTGCCGTACGGCGTTGGAGAGCGCCTCGCGCAGCACGGCGGTGAGGTCGGGGCGGACCGCGTCGGGCACGGCGCTGTCGACGGGGCCCGTCAGCTCCAGACGGGGCCGGTGGCCGAGCGCCTCGGCGGCCACCTCGATCGCCTCGCGGATCTCGGTGCGCAGCGCCGCGCTCATCGGGGTGCGTAGTTCGAAGATGGTGCGGCGGATGTCCTTGATCGTGGCGTCCAGGTCGTCGACCGCCGCGTTGATCCGGCGGGCGACCTCCGGCTTCGTCGTCATCGGGGCGGCACTCTGCAACTGCAGACCGGTGGCGAAGAGCCGCTGGATGACCACGTCGTGCAGGTCCCGGGCGATGCGCTCGCGGTCCTCCAGGACCACCAGCAACTCCCGCTCCTCCTGCCCCCGGGCCCGCTCCATGGCCAACGCCGCCTGCCCGGCGAAGCTGCTTAGCAGGGCCGTGTCGTCGTCGCTGGCGACGGGCACCCGGTCGGGCCGGTGCGCGATCACCAGCGCCCCGTGCAGGGTGTCGGCGGTGCTCAGCGGCGCGACCACCGCCGGGCCGGTCCGCAGCAGCGCCGGCCAGGGCGCGGCGTGCGCGAGGTCCGCCACCTGGTCGTGGCGGCCCTCGGCGACGGCGGTCGCGAAGCTCGTCTCGGCAGCCGGCAGCGCCGTGCCGACGAGGGCCGCGGCCTGCTCGTCGGCCCCGTCGACCACCTCGACGGTGAACGTGTCGGCGTCGGGGTCGTAGAGCAGCACCAGCGCGACCTCCGCCTCGGCGACCTCCCGGGCCCGCCGCGCCACCAGGGCCAGGGCGTCGGTGCGGCGCACCTCGCCCAGCAGCACACCGGTGATCTCGGCGGTGGCCGCGAGCCAGAGCTCCCGGCGGTGGGCCAGCGCGTAGAGGCGGGCGTTCTCGATCGCCACGCCGGCCGCCGCGGCGAGCGCGACGACGATCTCCTCGTCGTCCTCGGTGAACTCCGCGCCACCCTGCTTCTCGGCCAGGTAGAGGTTGCCGAACACCTGGTCGCGGATGCGCACGGGCACGCCGAGGAAGCTGTGCATCGGTGGGTGGTGCGCCGGGAAACCGTAGGACCTGGGGTGCTGGGTGATGTCGGGCATCCGCAGCGGTCGCGGGTCGTCGATGAGCAGGCCGAGCACGCCCCGGCCGTGGGGCAGATCACCGATGCGGGCGTGCAGCTCAGGGTCGATGCCGTGGGTGATGAAGTCGTGCAGCAGGCGGTCGTTGCCGAGCACGCCGAGAGCGCCGTAGCGGGCACCGACCAACTCGCAGGCCGCCTCCACGATCCGTTGCAGGGTGCTGCGCAGATCCAGGTCGCTGCCGATGCCGACCACCGCGTCGAGCAGGGCACGCAGCCGCTCCCGGCTCGCCACGACCTCGCCGACCCGGTCCAGCATCTCCTTGAGCAACTCGTCGAGCCGCACCCGGGAGAGCGGACTCAACCCCAGCGAAGGAGACACGTGTGCTTCGGGACGGGGAGACGAGGTGCTGGCGGCCACCGGGCGATGGTATCCCCCGGTGGCCGGGAGCCGAGCTGCCCCTAAGCGTCGGCGGAGCGTACCGCCGAGGTGTCCACCACCTGCGCGGCGGCGAGGCGCGGGGTGTGCGGCGGGCCGGCGTGCGCCGGGTCCGCGAGCCCCAACCGGATCACCAGGTACGGGTAGCCGAGGCCGGCCAGCAGCCCCCGCAGCTTCTGCCGGGTGCCCGCCACCTCCACCACCCCGCTCAGCGGCACCACGGAGACCCCGAGCCGGGTCGCGGTCAGCCAGGCCGCCGAGAGGGCCTCGCCGGCGCGCAGCCAGCTGTCCGGCTCGTCCTCGTCGCCGTAGAGCAGCCCGTAGACGGCGGCCCGGTCGTGGCCGGGACCCACCGGCAGGGTGCCGGGACGGCCGAAGTCGCGGGCCGGCACGGTGGTCTGCGGGGCCTGCGCGGGCAGCACCTCCGGCGGCAGGCCGGTGCCGGTGTCGGCCCGGCTGGTCCAGTACTCCAACTCCTCGCGTAGCTGCGGATCCTCCGCCTCGACGGACGCGGCGTGGCTGGCGACGGCCGCCAACTCCAGCAGGTTGTCGCGGTCGAGGAACTGGAGCTGACAGCCCTCGGCCGCGACGGCCGAGGCGATCTCCCCGAGGGCGGCGGTCGGCACCGGCTCCTCGCTGACCGGACGACGGTCGGTGTGGCGCACCTGCATGCACTGCACCAGGCGCATGGCATCCGGGTCGCCCCCCGTGTGGGTCAGCCCGGTCAGCCGGGCCAGCAGGTCGGCGTCGCCCGGATCGGGCATCCGCTCCACCACGGCCGTCCAGCCCTCCGCCGTCAGCGCCACCCGCGCGTGGTGCAGCGCAGCCCCGCAGCTGTACGCCACGAGCCGGCCCTCCGGGTCCGTCGCCGCCAGCCGGGGATCGCGGACCACCCGCAGCTCCAACGCGTCGGGCAGCACCCGCCACCGCCACGGCTGGCTGTTGTGCACCGACGGGGCGTACCCGGCCGTCGCGGCGGCCTCCGCGAGTGCGGTGCTCAGCGGACGCTGCGTCGCCGGCGTCTCGTGGCTCATCGTCACGACCTTTCCGTTTCTCCCCATCGTGCCCCAGCCCGGTGGTGCCCCGGGCGGGGATGCCGCTCCATCCTGCGCCATTCCCCGTGCCGACGCACGGTACGCAGGTCCCGGCGCGGCCGGGCACCTCGCCCCCGCCGGTTCGCCCGGACGCCCTGCGCGCCAGGGTGGGCGCTGGGACGATCCGTAGGTGGGAACGCCGCCGCAGGAGTGCGTGCCGGAGCAGCCGGTACGGCGGGAACCCTCGCGTCGGCTGCGGTGGGCGCCGCTGGCCGGGGTGACGGTGCTGGTGCTCACCGGGGCGGCGCTGCGACTCACCGGCCGCCGGGACGCCGCCGATCTGGTGTGGGCCTCCGCGACGGTGGCCGCCCTGGCACCCGCCGCCTGGTCGGTGCTGCGGCAGCTGTGGCGCCGGCAGTTCGGGGTGGACGTCATCGCCGTGCTGGCCCTGCTCGGCGCGCTGGTCGTGCGGGAGTACCTGGCCGGGGCGGTGATCGCCGTGATGCTGGCCACCGGGCGGGCGCTGGAGGCGTACGCCCAGGGGCGGGCGACCCGCGACCTGCGTGAGCTGCTCGCCCGCGCCCCCCGCACCACCCGGCGGCGCGCGGCCGACGGCACCATCGAGGTGGTGCCGTCGGACCGGGTGGCGGCGGGGGACCGGCTGCTGATCGGCCCCGGCGACGTGGTGCCGGTCGACGGGCAGGTCGACGAACCGGTCACGCTCGACGAGTCGGTGGTGACCGGCGAGTCCCGGCTGGTGCGGCGCGCGGCCGGCGAGCAGGTCGCCAGCGGCGTGGTCAACGCCGGAGCCGGCTTTCCGATGCGTGCGACCCGCGACGCGGCGGGCAGCACGTACGCGGGGATCGTGCGGCTCGCCGAGGAGGCGACCGCCCGCCAGGCGCCGATGGTCCGCCTCGCCGATCGGTACGCCGCCGCGTTCGTGCCGTTCACGCTGGTCCTGGCGGGGTTGGGCTGGTTGCTGTCCGGCGAGTTCGTGCGGGCGGTGGCCGTGCTGGTGGTCGCCACCCCGTGCCCGCTGCTGCTGGCCACCCCGATCGCGATCGTGTCCGGTCTGTCCCGCACGGCCCGGCGCGGGGTGCTGGTCCGCGACGGTGGTTCGCTGGAACTGCTGGGCCGGGCCCGCACCCTGCTGGTCGACAAGACCGGCACGCTGACCGCCGGCCGCCCCCGGGCCGCCGAGGTCGTGGCCGCCCCCGACGGCGACCGCGACGAGGTGCTGCGCCTCGCCGCGTCGGTCGAGCAGCTCTCGTCGCACGTGCTGGGCCGCGCGCTGGTGGCGCAGGCGCGCGGGCGGGGCCTCGCGCTGTCCGAGCCGGCGGGGGTGACCGAGGAGCCGGGCCGGGGCGTACGCGGGAGCGTCGACGGGCGACAGGTGCGGGTCGGTCAGCTCGACGGCGACCTGCCCGACTGGGCGGCGCGCACCCGGTCGCGGGCCGAGCTGGCGAGCCAGTCGGTGGTCTGGGTCAGCGGCGAGCGGGGCCCGTTCGGCGCGATCCTGCTGGAGGACCCGGTGCGCCCCGACGCCCGCCGCACCGTACGCCGGCTGCGCGAAGCGGGGCTGCGACGCATCGTGATGGTCACCGGGGACCGACCCGACGTCGCCACCCAGGTGGCCCGGGCGGTGGGCGTGGACGACGTGGTGGCCCGGTGCTCGCCGGGGGAGAAGGCGGCCCGCGTACGTGCGGAGGCCCACCGGGCGGTCACCGTCATGGTCGGCGACGGGGTGAACGACGCCCCCGCCCTCGCCGAGGCGCACGTCGGCGTGGCCATGGGGGCCACCGGGGCGACCGCCTCCGCCGACGTCGCCGACGCGGTGCTCACCGTCGACCGGCTGGACCGCCTCGCCGACGCCGTGGAGATCGCCCGGTACGCCCGCCGGATCGCGGTGCAGAGCGCCACCGTCGGGATGGGCCTCGCGGTGCTGGCGATGCTGGCGGCCGCCGTCGGCCGGTTGCCCCCGGTCGCCGGGGCGTTCCTCCAGGAGGGCATCGACGTGCTGGTGATCCTCAACGCGCTGCGTGCCCTCGGGGGTGGGCTGCGCCGGCGTGCGGTGCCGCCGCGTACCCGGGAGCTGCTCGGCCGGTACGCCGACGAACACGGCCGGATCCGCGACGTGCTCGCCGCCCTGCGCGACACCGCCGACCTGGTCGCCACCCGGCCGGACGCGCCGCGGTGCCTGCCGGCGCTGCGCGAGACGCACCGCCGGCTGACCGGGGAGGTGTTGCCGCACGAGGAGGCCGAGGAACGGCAGCTCTACCCGGCGCTGGCCGATCCGCTGGGCAGCGCCGAGGCGACCTCCACCATGAGCCGCGCCCACGTGGAGATCCGGCGGCTGGTGGACCGCATCGGCGCGCACCTGGCGCAGGCCGGCGGCGGCCCGCTGCGCCGAGACCAGCTCACCGACCTGCTCGCCGCCCTCTACGGCCTGGCGGCGGTGCTGCGGCTGCACCTCGCCCAGGAGGAGGAGGACTACTTCTCGCTCAGCCCAGCGGACCCGACCGGCGGCCGATAGGTGTCAGGAAGGGCCCGTGCGATCGCACGGGCCCTTCCTGACGCCCTCACCGTTCGCGGACGACCGCCACCGGGCAGTGCGCGTGCTGGATGAGCTGCTGGCTGACCGAGCCGAGCAGCATCCCCGCCAAGCCGCCCCGGCCCCGGGTGCCGACCACCACCAGGGCCGCGTTGCGGCTGGCGTCGACAAGCAGGGACGCCGGGTTGCCCTGTGCCATCTCCACGGTGACCGGCACGTCGGGGAACGTCGCGCCCCAGCGGGCCAGCGGCTCGTCCAGCTCCGCCCGGTCGGCGGCCGTCGCCTCCCGCGCGTCGGGGCCCGAGGGCGGGCGCTGGCCGGTGGGCGCGTGCCAGGCGCGTACCACGTGCAGCGGCACCCGCCGGGCCGCGGCCTGCTCGAACGCGAAACCCAGCGCCAGCAGCGAACACTCGGAGCCGTCCACGCCGACCGTCACGTGACCGGTGCGCCCGCCGGCGGCGGCCTCGCCGCGCACGACCACGACCGGGCAGTGCGCGTGGGCCGTCACCGTGACCGCGGTGGAGCCGACGAGCAGGCCGCCGAAGCCGCCGTGCCCCCGGGTGCCCAGCACCAGCAGGTCGGCCTGCGCCGAGCGCTCCTGCAACACCAGCGCGGGCGGCCCGTCGAACACCTCACCGGTGACGGTCAGCTGCGGGTACGCGGCGGCCGCGTCCGCCGCCGCCTTGCCCACCAGTTCCTCGACCTGCCGGCGGGCCGTCTCGTCCGGCCAGATGCCCGGGGCGATACCGGGGCCGATCCAACCCGTCACGGTCAACCACTCGAAGACGTACGCCACCCGCACCGGCCGGCCACGGCGGGTGGCCTCCTCCAGCGCCCACTCGAGCGCGGCGGCGGCGTCGGCGGAGCCGTCGTAGCCGACCAGGATCTCGTTGCCGCTCATCGGGTCCACCTCTCGTCGGGGGTTGTGGGATCGTGGGCACTCACGGGTGCCGGCCTTTCGTTTCGCGGCTGCGGGGCGCGCGGGCTCACTGGTCACCCCGCAGTTCCGGGTCCGTTTCGCGGACCCAGCGCCACTCCGCGACCCGGGGGTCGTCCTCGCCGTGGCGGCGGGTGTGGTCCCGGCAGGACTGGCGGGCGTCGACCATGTCCTGGCGCAGGTGCGCGGCCCGGTCGGCGAGCCCCGGCACCCGGTCGATCACGTCGATGACCAGGTGGAAGCGGTCCAGGTCGTTGAGCATCACCATGTCGAACGGCGTGGTGGTGGTGCCCTCCTCCTTGTAGCCGCGTACGTGCAGGTTCTGGTGGTTGGTCCGGCGGTAGGTGAGCCGGTGGATCAGCCACGGATAGCCGTGGTACGCGAAGATGACCGGCCGGTCCCGCGTGAAGATCGTGTCGAACTCCTTGTCCGACAGGCCGTGCGGATGCTCAGTCGGCGGTTGCAGGCGCATCAGGTCGACCACGTTGACGACCCGCACCTTCAGCTCCGGCAGGTGCCGGTGCAGCAGGTCCGCGGCGGCCAGCGTCTCCAGCGTCGGCACGTCACCGGCGCAGGCGAGCACCACGTCCGGCTCGCTGCCGGCGTCCGTGCTGGCCCAGTCCCAGATGCCGAGGCCACGGCGGCAGTGTTGGACCGCCTCGTCCATCGACAGCCAGTTCGGGGCGGGCTGCTTGCCGGCCACCACCACGTTGATGTAGTCGCGGCTGCGCAGGCAGTGGTCCATCGTGGAGAGCAGGGTGTTGGCGTCCGGCGGCAGGTAGATCCGCACCACCTCGGCCTTCTTGTTCATCACGTGGTCGATGAAGCCCGGATCCTGGTGGGAGAAGCCGTTGTGGTCCTGCCGCCACACGTGGCTGGAGAGCAGGTAGTTCAGCGACGGCACCGGCGCCCGCCACGGGATGTCCCGGGTCACCTTCAGCCACTTGGCGTGCTGGTTGACCATCGAGTCGACGATGTGGATGAACGCCTCGTAGCTGGTGAAGATGCCGTGCCGGCCGGTCAGCAGGTAGCCCTCCAGCCAGCCCTGGCAGAGGTGCTCGGAGAGGACCTCCATCACCCGACCGTCGGGGGAGAGGTGCTCGTCGCCGGGAACGGTAGCGGCCATCCAGGCCCGGTCGGTGACCTCGAACGCCGCGCCGAGCCGGTTCGAGGCGACCTCGTCCGGGCCGAAGAGGCGGAACGTCTGCGGATTGGCGGCGATCACGTCGCGTACCCACGGGCCGAGGGCGCCGGTCGCGCCCGCGACGGTCGCGCCGGGCTGCTGCACGTCGACGGCGTAGTCGCGGAAGTCAGGCAGGGCCAGGTCACGCAGCACCAGCCCGCCGTTGGTGACCGGGTTGGCGCTCATCCGCCGGGTGCCCTTCGGCGGCAGCGCGGTCAGCTCCGCCACCGGCGCGCCGGAGGCGTCGAAGAGCTCCTCCGGGCGGTAGCTGCGCAGCCAGCGCTCCAGCTCGGCCAGGTGCTCCGGGTTCTTACGCACCTCGGACAGCGGCACCTGGTGCGCGCGGTAGGTGCCCTCCACCCGCTTGCCGTCGACGTCGCGCGGCCCGGTCCAACCCTTCGGCGTACGCAGGACGATCATCGGCCAGCGGGGGCGCTCGACGGGGCCGCCCGAGCGGGCCCGCCGCTGGATGGCGGCGATCTCGTCCAGCGCCCGGTCGAGCGTGCCGGCGAGCGCCTGGTGCACCGTGGCCGGATCGTCGCCGGCGACCACGTACGGCTCGTAGCCGAAGCCGCGCATCATGGCCAGCAGGTCGTCCTCGCTGATCCGGTCCAGCACCGTCGGGTTGGCGATCTTGTAGCCGTTGAGGTGCAGGATGGGCAGCACCGCGCCGTCGCGCGCCGGGTTGAGGAAGACGTTGGAGAGCCAGCTTCCGGCCAGCGGGCCCGTCTCCGCCTCGCCGTCACCGATGACGCAGGCCACCAGCAGGTCGGGGTTGTCGAACGCCGCGCCGTAGGCGTGGCTGAGCGCGTACCCCAGCTCGCCGCCCTCGTGGATCGAACCCGGCACCTCCGCCGCCACATGGCTGGGGATGCCGCCGGGGAAGGAGAACTGGCGGAACAGCCGGGCCATGCCGGCCTCGTCGCGGTCGATGTGGTGGTACACCTCGCTCCAGGTGCCCTCCAGCCAGGTGTTGGCGACGATCGCCGGACCGCCGTGCCCGGGGCCGGTGATGAACATGGCCGACAGGTCACGGGCGACGATGGCCCGGTTGAGGTGGGCGTAGAGCAGGTTCAGGCCGGGACTCGTGCCCCAGTGCCCCAGCAGGCGCGGCTTGACGTGCTCGGCGGTCAGCGGCTCGCGCAGCAGCGGATTGTCCAGCAGGTAGATCTGCCCGACGGTCAGATAGTTCGCCGCCCGCCAGTACGCGTCGAGGCGGCGCAGCTCGTCGTCGGTCAGGGGGCCGTGCAGGTCGAGAGCAGTGTCCATACTGCGTGAGCCTCTCGCGGGTAGGGCGATCCTGCATCCTCGGGGCGAGGATCACGTCCGGGCCGGTCTCAGTCTCCCCGGTCGCCGCCGGTGTCGATCAGGGCCGTTGGTCCCGGTCGGGACGGGCGTCGTGCCCGGGCGACCCGGCCAGCCCGCGCACCACGATCAGCGGCGCGGGGCAGTGGTAGAGCAGCGCCTGGCTCACCGCGCCGAGCATGCCGCGCCACGGCTCGTCGCCCCGGGCGGCGACCAGCGCCAGCTGCGCCGAACGGGACTGCTCCACCAGGACCGTGCCGGGATCGCCGCGGATGGTGTGGCACTCCGTGGCGACCGACGGGAACCGGCGCGACGACTGCGCCACCATCTCGACGAGTGCACCCGGGTCGTCGTCACCGTCCGGTGAGTCCACGACGCGGACCGCGAGCAGCCGCGCCTCCCGCCGGGCCGCGCACTCGAACGCCCACCGCAGGGCGGCCCGCGAGCTGTCGGAACCGTCCACGCCCACCAGCACCGGACCCTGCGGCGGCGGCTCCCGGCGGGCCACCAGCACGGGGCAACCGGCCCGGGCGGCGAGCTGCACCGCCGGCGCGTCGGCCGGCGCGCAGTCGTCGCAGCTCGCCATGCCGCCGTCGCCGACGGCGAGCAGGAACGCCGACTCCGACCGGCGGATCAGGGTGTCCACGGGAGCGCCCTCGACGATCTCGCCGCTGACCGGCAACGCCGGCTCGACCTCACCGGCTACCTCGGTGGCGCGGGCGATCAGCTCCTCCGCCTCCACGCGCGGACCCGCGATCGACGGGGCCCGCAGCGCAGCCGTCCAGTTGAACGCGTGCAGCAGAAGCAGCGGACGCCCATGCGTGGCGGCCTCCCGCGCGGCCAGCCTGACCACCGGCAGGTTGCGTTCCGTGGCGAGCCCGACCAGCACCGCCGCGCCGCTGGCTGCGGCCATCCGAATCACCTCCGCAGGCGTCGCGCGGGCCCTGCTGTCGAGGCTAGTACCGCCCGTACGGCGGCGGGGTGGGATCGCCGGCGTTCGGGCCGTCCGCGTCCTGCTTCACGATTCTGGGGTGAATGACCCGACCTGGGGTCTTTCGCGGTTCGGTGACGATAGTCCGTCCCACGCTAAATGCTCCGGTTGCGAGGTTTGTTCGGTCCGGTCTGGGTGACCTGACGTCGACCGGTGGCGGCTGTCGGGGTTCGGGGTGTGACCGGGGGCATCGTGGGGGCGGAATCGTGGCGGGCCGGGGGTCGTTACACCATGGGTACGACCGCAGGAGCCGCGCCGGTGGGCTGGCGGGTCCGGCCCCCGGGGAATGACGGTGGGTGGCGGGTCGTTACACATGGTCCGGCTGACGTGCGGATCCCCCCTCCGGGGTTCGGCGGTGTTTGGTCGCTGATTCTTCCTTCGGCGAGGCGTCGGAGAGATTCCCCCCTTGGTTCATTTGAGCGCCTGACGGTGCTTGCATCCGCACGGTTGATCCCGATCCCCCTCGGGTGTGTGTGGTGCCGACCCCCGAATGGAGCACATCTCATGAACACGATCATTCGTAACGGCGTGCATGGTCTGGCTGGTCTGGCGTTCGCCGGTGGTGTGGCCGCCGGTCCGATGAGCGACACCGCCGCCACGGCGGGTGTGGACACCAGGGCGGTGGCCGTGGCGGTGCGGGCCGACAAGCCGGACATGGGCAAGCTGGTCCCGCATGGTGTGCAGGGTGAGCAGTCGCGTATCGACCTGTCGGACGAGCAGGTCGCGAACACCAAGTCGATCATCGCGGCGACGAAGAGGGCCGGTATGGATGAGCGGGCCGCGGTGGTGTCGATCGCGACGGCGTTGCAGGAGTCGAAGTTGGAGAACCTGGGTCACCTGGGTGACCGCAACGACCATGATTCGCAGGGTCTGTTCCAGCAGCGCCCGTCGTCGGGTTGGGGCACGGTGGAGCAGATCACTGACGCGCAGTACGCGACGACGGCGTTTCTGAAGGGTCTGAAGCAGGTTGACGGGTGGCGGGACATGCCGCTGACGGAGGCCGCGCAGACGGTGCAGGTGTCGGCGTATCCGGATCACTACGCGCAGTGGGAGCAGCTCGCCGCCGACCTCGTCGCCGAGCACTGGAACAGCTGACCACGAGCAGTCGAGCCAAACGCCGCTGGCCGGCACCCCGGGTGGGGTGCCGGCCAGCGGCGTCTGTGTCGGCGGACCCTTCAGTCCGTGTGTTCGACAGCGCCCGGTCAGCGGGGCGCGGCGGCGTGGACCCGGACGACCACGGCGCTGGCGTTGTCGTCGCCGCCGGCTTCCAGGCTGCCGTCGAGCAGGTCCCGCACCGCCTCATGGGGGCGCGGCGCCGCCAGGAGTTCCCGCATCAGGTGGTAGTCGACCTGGTCGCTGATCCCGTCGGTGCAGAGCAGCCAGACGTCGCCGGGGCGTAGCGACACGGCGAGCAGGTCGGCCTCCGGTTCGCCCGGGTGACCGGCGTAGCGGGTGAGCTGGTACCGGGCGCGGGTGGCGGCGGGGGAGTCGGCCGGGTACCAGCCGTTCAGCAGGCCCAGCCAGGCAGCGGTGTGGTCGACGGTCATCAGCTCCAGCAGGCCGTCGCGCAGCCGGTACGCGCGGGAGTCGCCGAGTTGGACCAGCCAGCCCTGGCCGCCGTCGGGCTCCACGACCAGCGCGGTCAGGGTGCAGCCGGTCAGCTCCGCCAGTTCGGCGCCGGCGGCGCGTACGCGCGCCTGGAGGGTGGCCACCGCGGTGCGCAACTGTCGGGGGCCGACCTCCGGCCAGGCGGCCCGGACCTGGGTGACCAGGGCGCCCATCGCGGTCGTACCGGCCCGGCGGCTGCCCTCGCCGGCGCCCATCCCGTCGGCCACCGCCACGAACGGCAGGGTCGGGTCGACGTGCAGCACGTCGAAGTTGGCCGGGTAGCGGTGGCCGGTCTCGGTGCCGCTGGCGACCTCCAGCGCGATCTCGGGGAGGGGGAGGCCGCGTGGCTCGACGGGCACGGTGGCCTCGGCGCGGCGATCGGGCAGGTGCGGCATCGACGGACGGTAGCACCGGGCGGGGCCGCCGCGGATGTCAATGCGGGTTGACAGCGCGCCCATGTCAACGTAAGTTGACGACATGAGTCAGGCGACGGAACTCGCGGCGGCAGCCGGCAGCACCGACCCCCGGGTCGGGCTGCGCGCCGTGCGCGCGCTGCGCCGGTTGCTCGAACGGCTCGAGGTGGTCCAGGTGGACAACGCCCGTCGACAGGGCTGGTCCTGGCAGGAGATCGCCGACGAGCTCGAGGTCAGCCGGCAGGCGGTCCACAAGAAGCACGCCGGGCGTCCGGCGGTCGGATCTTCCTGGGAGGCGTGATGTTCGAACGGTTCACCAGCCGGGCCCGCACGGTCGTGCGGGACGCCCGGGACGAGGCCAGGGCCGAGGGGCAACGGCCGGTCGGCACGGAACACCTGCTGCTGGCCCTGCTCGCCGACGGCGACAGCCTGGCCGCGCGGGTGCTCGCCGAGGCCGGCCTGCGCGCCGACGACCTACGGGCCGGCATCCGCCGGCACACCGACCGGGGAGCCACCGGCCTCGCCGACGCCGACGCCGCCGCCCTGCGCGAGATCGGCATCGACCTGGCCGCCATCGTGACCCGGATCGAGGAGTCCTTCGGCCCGGACGCGCTGCGCGAGGCCGCCCCCGCACAGCGGCGCCGCTGGGGTCGCCGACGGTACGCGGGCGGCCCCTTCTCGCCCCGCGCGAAGAAGGTGCTGGAGCTGGCGCTGCGGGAGGCGATGCGGCTTCGTCACCGTCACATCGGCACCGAGCACCTCCTGCTCGGCGTGCTCCGCGAGGGCCACGGCCTGGGCGCGAGGGTGCTGACCGAGGCCGGCGCCGACCTGGGTGACCTGCGCCGCCGCGTGGAAACCGCCCTGCGTACCCCCGCCTGACCCCGCCACCTCCTCCGCCCGCCCCGTCGCGTTGACCATGAAGTCGGCGGCAGTCGCCGACATCGCCTTCATGATCAACAGGGGGCGGGCGGAGGCGGGCGCGGAAGGGCTGGGCGGGGTGGGATCCAAACCTGGATTGAATGCTTGTCACGTCAGCTCGGTGCCGGGTCGCTGACGGGGCGGATCTGCGCCACACTGACGCCGTGGATCCTCGACAGGGCAAGCGACGCACGACGCACGGTGGGCTGCGCTCCGCCGTGGTGGTCAACCCCTCGAAGGTGGCCGACCTCGACGAGCTGCGCCAGACGGTCCACGCCGCCCTCGGCGCGGCCGGCTGGCCCGAGCCGCTGTGGTTCGAGACCACCGTCGAGGACCCGGGGCGCGGCCAGACGCAGGAGGCGGTCGAGGCCGGCGTGGAGGTCGTCTTCGCCTGCGGCGGCGACGGCACCGTGATGGCCTGCGTCAGCGGCCTGGTCGGCACCGAGGTGGCGCTCGCCGTGCTGCCCCAGGGCACCGGCAACCTGCTCGCGGCCAACCTGGGCCTCTCGGGCGACCTGGCCGCCGGGCTGGAGGTCGCCGTCGAACGGGGTCGCCGACTGCTCGACGTCGGCGCGGTCGAGGACCACTACTTCACGGTGATGGCCGGCATGGGCTTCGACGCCCAGATGCTCGCCGACACCTCGGAGACCACCAAGAAGCGGATCGGCTGGCCGGCGTACGTCGTGGGGGCCGCCCGGCACCTGCGGGACCGACCGATGCGGGTCTCCATCCGCATCGACGACCAGCAGCCGATCCGCCGCCGGGCCCGCTCGGTCCTCGTGGCCAACGTGGGCCGCCTCCAGGGTGGGGTACGCCTGCTCACCGAGGCCGAGCCGGACGACGGCTACCTCGACGTCGCGGTGCTCACCCCGCGTACGCTGCGGCACTGGCTCGCGCTCGGCTGGGCGGTCGTGCGCAAGCAGGACAGCGTGCCCCGGATGGAGGTCTTCCGGGCCCGACGCGTGGAGATCGCCAGCAACCGGGCCCAGCCCCGGGAACTCGACGGCGACCTCATCGAGCCGGGCCGCACCCTGAAGGCCGAGATCCGGCGGCGGGCGCTGTGGCTCTGCGTACCACAGCCGGAGCAGGGTCCCGACCTGGCCGAGGACGCGCGGGCAGCCGCCGAGCGTGGTGAGCGGCTCGTCGAGGAGGCGCGTCGTGAGTAGCACCCGCATCGTGCCGGAGACCCGGCTGATGTCGGACGAGGAACTCAACGCCGACGACGCCTGGCACACCCTGCGCCGCCAGGGCGGCTGGCACCTGCTGCGGGACGCGTTCATCAGGTTCCGCTACGGCGACGGGTTCAGCCACGCCCGCGCCTTCGCGTTCCAACTCTGCCTCGCCGTGGTGCCGTTCCTGATCGCGCTGACCGGCCTGATCAGCGAACTCGGCGTGCAGGAGGGCGGCAAGGTCGTCGCCGACACGGTGCTCGCGCTCACCCCCGGGGCGAGCGAACCGATGGTGGCGGAGCTGCTCGGTGAGGGCGACCGCACCGAACGCGCCGGGGAACTGGCGCTCGGCCTCGGCCTGGTCACCGGCCTGGTGGCGTTGACCAGCACCATGGCCCAGATCGAGCGCGGCGCCAACCGGATCTACGGCGTGGAGCGGGACCGGCCCGCGCTGTGGAAGTACGTCCGCGCCACCGTCCTCGCCCTTGCCGCCGGCGTGCCGGCGCTCACCGGGTTCCTGATCCTCGTCGGCGGTGGCCCCATGGGCGACTCGGTGCAGCGCCACTACGCCTGGGGCGAGCTCGCCGACGGCGTCTGGGACGTGGTGCGCTGGCCGCTGAGCCTCGGCCTGACCGTCCTCGCCGTCGCGGTGATCTTCCGGCACGCGCCTCGCCGCAAACAGCCCGGCCTGTCCTGGCTCTTCTTCGGCGCCGGCATCGCCACCGCGCTGTGGTGGCTGGCCAGCCTGCTGCTCGCCGCGTACGTGCGGTTCAGTGGCGGGTTCGGCCAGACCTACGGTGCGCTGACCGGGATGATGGCGCTGCTGCTCTGGGCCAACCTGACCGGCATGGCGCTCTTCGGCGGGCTGTCCTTCGCCGCCCAGCTCGAGGCGCTGCGCATCGGGGCACGCGAGCCCGCCAAGCCCGACCTGTGGGAGCCCGAGGCCACCCGCGAGGAGTCCCACGACACCGGCGAGATGACCTCGCTCTGACCCCACATCGGACACCCCCGGTGTACGCGGAGCGCCGATCGGGTACCCGGCTCGCCAGAAGCGAGAGGGAGGCTGCCGTGGGCGCGGTCAAAGAAGCGTTGCGACGACCCCTGGGTCATTTCACCGAACGTACGCTCGCCGGCCTGGCGATCGTGCTCGGTGCCGGGGTCGGTTTCGGGGTGCTCCTCGTCCTGGTGAGGACCCGCTGGTCCCCGCTCTACGACGTCGACCACGGGGTGGCCGCCTGGCTCAACGACCTGGTCGCCCCGCACGGGCCGCTGGTGACGGTGCTCAACGCGCTCACCGACCTCGGCGGGCGGGCGGTCATCGTCTGGCTGGTGTCGGTCGCCGTGGTCGGCCTGCTGATCCGCAAGCAGGGCCGGCTCGCGGTCTTCCTGATCGTCACCGGCGTCGGCGCGCTCGTGCTCGACCCGGCGCTCAAGACGCTTGTCGACCGGCTGCGCCCCGAGGTGGAGGTGCCCATCGGCACGTACGCGGGGGACAGCTTCCCCAGCGGCCACGCGCTCGGCTCGATGGTCGCGTACGGGGCGCTGCTGCTGGTCTTCCTGCCGGCCATGTCGCGGCGCTGGCGCAAGCCGGCGATCGCCCTGGTCGCCGTCGTCGTGTTCCTCATCGGCCTGACCCGCATCGCGTTGGGCGTGCACTTCGTCTCGGACGTGCTGGGGGCCTGGCTGCTCGGCGCCGCCTGGCTCGGCGTCACCGCGTACGCCTTCCGGCTGTGGCGGCTGGAACGTGGCCGTCCGGTCCCGGCGCTGACCGACGGGCTGGAGCCGGAGGCCGCGCACGACGTGGCACCCGCCCCCGACGAGGCGCACCTGCTGCCGCACCCCCGGGCCGCCGTGTTCGAGCTGATCGTCGGCTGGGTGCTGATCCTCGGCGCGCTCTACGGCTTCGGCATGTTCGTCAGCTACCACGCCGGCGGCACCTTCTTCGCGACCCTGGACACGGACGTGCCGCGCTGGTTCGCCGAGCACCGCACCCCCGGCCGCGACGACTTCAGCCACCTCTGGAGCAAGGTCGGCGACACCCACGCCATCCTGCTGATCTCGCTGGTCTTCTGCCCGCTCGTGCTCGCCGTGTGGCGGCGCTGGCGGCCGGTGCTGTTCGTGGCCCTGACCATGTTCGGCGAACTGACCCTCTTCCTGGCCTCCGCCGCCGCCGTCGACCGGCCCCGACCGCCCGTCGGCAACCTCGACGGGCCGATGCCGACCTCGTCCTTCCCGTCCGGCCACATCGCCGCCACGCTCTGCGTCTGGGTGGCGATCGCGGTCATCGTCTTCCCGCGTACCGACCGGTGGTGGCGGTGGATCTTCGTGGCGCTGGCGGTCGTCATGCCGGCCGGTGTGGCGATCAGCCGGATGTACCGGGGGATGCACCACCCCACCGACTTCATGGGCGCGATCATCCTCACCACCCTCTGGATCGGGCTGCTCTACTGGGTGGTCCGCCCCAACGAGGACGTGCGCCAGGGCAACCAGCCGAGCATCGAATCCGAGGACGTGCACACCCTCGACGACGAGCTGGTCAGGGCCGGCCGGGCGGACTGACGCCGCCGATGCTGCGGGTGATGACCTGGAACATCCGGACCGGCGGCCGGGACTCCGGCGGCGCCGACCGCCGGGACCTGCTGGCCCGGGTCGTCGTCGCCGAACGGCCGGACGTGCTGGCTCTGCAGGAGCTGCGGGACTTCGACTCCGGTGCCGTGCTGGCGGACTTCGCGGGCCGGGTGGGGATGCGTCCCCACCTGGCCCGGTCCTGCTTCGGCCAGCCCGTGGCGGTGCTGCTCCGGCCGCCGCTGCGGGCGCTGGCCGCGACCCGGGTACGCCGGCCGTTCCACCACGCCGCGCAGCGCGTCACCGTGGCCACCACCGCCGGCCCGCTGACCGTGCTGAGCGTGCACCTCGACCCGTACTCGGGGCTGCGGCGGCGCATCGAGGCCGGCTGGGCCGCCGCCGCGCTACGCCGCGCCCCGGGGGAGTTGGGGCTGCTCGCCGGGGACCTCAACACTCTCGACCCGGTCGCCGAACACACCGACCGCATCGCCCGGCTGCCGCCCGCGTACCGTCGCCGGCACCTGCGCCGCGACGGGCGGACGGTGGAGACCCGCGCGGTGGCCCGGCTGCTCGCCGCCGGCCTGGTCGACCTGTACGCGGCGGCCAACCACCCGATCGGCGGCCCGGGGGGCGCTGGTGTGCTGGTCGCTGACCCGAGTGATGGTGCGGTGCGCTATCGGCTGAGCGGTGGCGCGGCGGCCGGGCCGGCCGACGACGGGCTGACCGCGCCCACTCGACACGGCGGCGGGGCTGAGTTCTCGGGGATGCGGCTGGACTACCTGTTCGGCACGGCGGCGCTGGCCAACCGGGTACGCGACTGCCGGGTGCGGCGGGGCGGCGAGAGCGAGTACGCCTCCGACCACTACCCGGTCGTCGTCGACCTGGACCTCGACCCGGCCCCGCCCTCCGGCCCCGCCTGAATCCGCTCCTGCCGCGGGCAGCCACCGCCGGCGGGGCTCGCCACGCTGCGCCACTGACCGCCCCGTCAGCCGACCCGGGAGCTGTCTTCTGCCCACCCGCCTGCCCCCGAGCCACCCCACCCGCAGAGTGCCTGCGGCAAGGTACGCATCGTGATCAGGACCCCATGGACGTTATCTGGCCGCTTTAAGGTCCATGGAGTCCTGATCACCATTCGGCTGGGCGTGGGCAGTGGCAGTCCGCGTCGCCGCGACTGACGCGCCCGCGACTGACGCCCTCCGCGCTGCTGTCGGCCGCGGCGTGCTGCCGTTGGCGCGGGCGCGGGCGCGGTGCCGTTGGCGCGGGCGCGGTGCCGCGGGCGCGGTGCCGTCGGCGCGGCGCGCTGCCGCTGGGGGAAATCTTGGCGCGAAAGTGCCCCTATCGGAGCCGAATTTCTCCAAGATCTCGAAGCCCAGCCCAGCACCCGGCCACGCTCACCGTCCGGCCACGCTCACCGTCCGGTCTCGCCCAGCGCCCCGGCCGCGCCTCACCGCCCCGGCCATCCTCACCGCCCGGTCGCGCTCAGCCCCCAGCGCTTCGGTCCGGCGCTTCGGCCCAGCACTCGGCCCAGCGCCTGCCCAGGGCAGACCGGTGCCTGCCCAGGGCAGACCGACCGGCGCCGGGTGCCTGGCTGGCCGTCAGAGGAACAGGTTGAGTAGGACGGTCAGGACGACCGAGGCGACGATCGAGAAGAGGATCATCAGGAGGCAACCGAGGCCGCCGCCGGCGGGCCGGATCTCCGTGTTACCGAAGCGCATGTGATCACCTGTTCGTCGGCTGCGGGGTGAGGAGAGCGCGTACCGCGTCGGCGACCTGCGCCGGTGCGGTGGTGACGACGTTGTGGGCGGCACCCGGGACGGTGACCGTACGGGAGTGCGGCACCAGCCGGCTCACCTGTGTACGCCAGGCCGGTGGCACGACGGGGTCCCTGGAGCCGGTGACCACGAGGGTGGGCGCGGCGATGCCGACCAGGTCCGCCTCGATGTCGTTGCGTACCGAGTGGGACAGCGTCGCGTGCACCCGCCAGGGGCGGGCGTCCACGACGTCCCGCAGCAGGATCGGTGCCTGCAGCGGGGCTTCCCGAAGGGTGTCGACGAGCCAGCGTCCGAACTGGCCGCGTCGGGACCGGGCGGCCGGGTCGCTGGTCGGGCCGGCGAGCACCACGGCCCGGACCGCATCGGGATGCCGGGCGGCGAGCGCCGCGACGACCTCCGCGCCGAAGGAGTGCCCGAGCAGGCACACGGGCGGCATCCGGTACGCGGCCAGCCAGGCGGCCAGGTGCGCGGCGTGCCGGGGCACGTCGTACGCGTGGGTGGGGCGCTCGGTCAGCCCGAAGCCGGGCAGGTCGGGCGCGTACACCGGGTGGGTGTCGGCCAGCGTCAGGGCGAGCGGGGTCAGGTAGCGGTGCGACACCGCCAGCCCGTGCACCAGCACGACGGGGATGGCGGCGGTGCCGGGGTCGCCGGCGCGGCGGGTGTGCGTCCGCAGCCCGTCGACCAGCCGCCATTCGCTGGTCAGGCCGGCGACCGGCCGGGGGGCGGCCAGCGCGAGGCGCAGCTCGGCGGGGCCGAACCGCCCGGGCGGGGTGACCCGGGGCCGCCGGGCCGGGGTCGTCCGGGTTCGGGCCGCCCCGGCCCCCACCGCTCGCGCGGCCTCGGCTCCGTCACCGGGCGATGGCCCGGCTCCGACACCGGGCGATGGCTCGGCCCTCACAGCTCGCGCAGCCTCGGCAGGAGCTGCTCCTGCGCCCAGTCCAGGAACATCGGCTGCGTCTCGCCGCCCACCTGGACGATCGCCACGTGGGTGAAGCCGGCGTCGACGAACTTGCGGAACGCCTCGACGTGCTGGTCGACGTCGGGTCCGCAGGAGATTCCCTCGGCCACGTCCTCCTCCCGGACGAACTGGGTGGCGGCGGCGAACGAGTCCGGGCCGGGCAGGTCCGCGTTGACCTTCCAGCCCATGCCGAACCAGCGGAACTGGTCGTGCACGATCTTGCGGCATTCGGCCTCGTCCGGCCCGTAGCAGATGGCCACCTGGCCGTAGCGGGGTTGACCGGCGCCGCCGGCCTCGTCGTACATGTCGATGATGTGCGGGTCGGGCTCGGTGGCGACGAGGCCGTTGCCGTACTCGGCGGCGAGGGTGACCGACTGGCGGCCGGAGGCGGCCACGGCCATCGGCACGGGCCGGGCCGGGCGGTCCCACACGTAGGCGTCGGGGACGTCGTAGTGGTTGCCGGAGAAGGTCAGCGTCTCCCCGTTGAGCAGCGGCCGGATGATCTGCAGCGCCTCCTCGAACATCTCGTGGCGCTGCTGCACGTGCGGCCAGCCGCCGACGACGTGCTCGTTGAGGTTTTCGCCCGCGCCCAGGCCCAGGGTGAACCGGCCGTCCGAGAGCACCCCGATCGTGCTGGCCTTCTGGGCGACGACCGCCGGGTGGTAGCGGCGGATCGGGCAGGTGACGAAGGACATCAGCTCCGCGCGGCTGGTGGCGTGCGCGACCGCGCCGAGCACCGACCAGGCGTACGGGGAGTGGCCCTGGGACTCCAGCCAGGGGTAGTAGTGGTCGGAGATGACGAGCTGGTCGAAGCCGGCCGCCTCCGCCCGTACCGCGTAGTCGACCAGGTGCTTGGGACCGGCCTGCTCGCACATCAGGGTGTACCCGACGCTGACCATGGGATGTCTCCTTGTTTCCGATCCGGGCGGATCGCCTCCGGATACCCCGGACGGGTCGGGTCAACCCTCGCCCCCGCGGTTGCTTAACCGGTTCATTGCGTGACCGGCCCGACGGGCCTACGCTGATCCCTGCGCCGCCGGGAGCCGGGCGGCGGTCGTCGGGCTGCGACCGCCATCTCTGTGACGACCCACCCCCACCTGGGCAGCGGGGGTCCTCCCTTGAGGAAGGCCATGAAGAAGAGACTCTCCGCCGCCGGTGCGGCCCTGCTCGCGCTGCTGGTCGCCGTGCTGGCGTTCGGCCAGCCCGCGCGGGCCGCGACCGGCTTCACCGTCGCCGACGGCAAGCTGTACGACGCCAACGGCAGCGAGTTCGTCATGCGTGGCGTCAACCACGCGCACACCTGGTACCCGCAGCAGACCAGTTCCTTCGCCAACATCAAGGCGCTCGGGGCGAACACGGTGCGGGTGGTGCTGGCCAGCGGCCAGCGGTGGGCCAAGAACGACACCGCCGACGTCGCCAACGTCATCTCGCTGTGCAAGGCCAACCGGTTGATCTGCGTGCTGGAGGTGCACGACACCACCGGCTACGGCGAGCAGAGCGGGGCGGCCACGCTGGACCAGGCGGTCGACTACTGGCTCAGCGTCGCCGGCGCCCTCGCCGGCCAGGAGAGATACGTCATCGTCAACATCGGCAACGAGCCGTACGGCAACCAGGGTTACGGCACCTGGGCGACCGACACCGCCAACGCGATCAAGCGGCTGCGCACGGGCGGCCTGACGCACACCATCATGGTCGACGCCCCGAACTGGGGTCAGGACTGGACGTTCACCATGCGCGACAACGCCGCCTCGGTGTTCGCGGCCGACCCGCAGCAGAACACCGTCTTCTCCATCCACATGTACGGCGTCTTCGACACCGCCGCCGAGATCAGCGACTACCTCGGCCGGTTCCGCGCCGCCAAGCTGCCGATCGTGGTGGGTGAGTTCGGCTTCGACCACTCCGACGGCAACCCCGACGAGGACGCCATCCTCTCCTACAGCCAGGCCAACGGGATCGGTTACCTGGGCTGGTCGTGGAGCGGCAACGGCGGCGGCGTCGAATATCTGGACCTGGTCACCAACTTCAACCCGGCGGCCCTGACCACCTGGGGTCAGCGCCTCTTCAACGGTGCGAACGGCATCAAGGCGACCGCGCGGGAGGCGACGGTCTTCCGCAGCACCCCGCCGCCGACCACCCCGCCGCCCACGACGCCCCCGCCGACGACCCCACCACCCACGACGCCCCCACCCACGACGCCTCCGCCGGGAGGCTGCACGGCGACGTACACGGTGGCCAACCAGTGGCAGGGCGGTTTCCAGGGTGAGGTGAAGGTGACGGCCGGCCCGGCGGCGATCACCGGCTGGACGACGAGGTGGACGTTCGCGGGCGGCCAGAGCGTCAGTCAGTCCTGGAGCACGGTGCTGAGCAGCAACGGGTCGACCGTCACGGCGGGCAACGCCGACTGGAACGGCCGGCTCGGCGCCGGGGCCAGCACCACCTTCGGTTTCATCGCGAGTTGGAACGGCACAAACCCCGTGCCCACGGTGACCTGCACGGCGAGCTGAGATCCCCGTGCCGGCGGTCTGGCTGCGTGATCAGGTGACGGAAAGCCGGGCTGTGCGGGCTCGTCGCACCGGTGAGAGATCAACTGATCACGGACCCACCAGGTCGCGGACTGGTCGGAAACTGTCACCACCGTCCGGCGGGAGCTACGGCTCGGCGGTCGTGTGGGCGGGGCGGCGAGCGGGCGCAAGACATCGACGATGTGGCATGGGTCACCGCGAACCGGGCGGCGGGCGGCGGCGCGAATGCCTACCGTGAGGCTGCGGCCGCGCTCCTGGTGGTCGCGAGTCCACGGGGGACACCGAGGTAGTTGCCGCGCTCGATCGACCGTGTCCGGTCACGAGGGCGCGCGACACGCTGCGCCGTAATCGCGCTCCGACGCCGCACGGATGGCCCCTGCCAGCAGATCCAGAAGGGATCGTCCGTGCCATCGTCGTACCGTCGGCGAGCAGCCCGAGCTGTCGGCCTGCTCGCCACCACTCTGCTGGTCGGGATCCTCGGCGTTCCGCCGGCCCAGGCCGTCTCCGGAGGTGTCGCCGTCAGCGACGGCGCCTTCGCCTTCGCCGCCAAGATCGAGGTGGGACCCGGCTCGCGTGCCTGTAGCGGCGCGCTGGTCGACCCCTGGTGGGTGCTGACCGCCAAGAGTTGCTTCAGCGTCGACGGGCAGCCGGTCGTCGCCGGGAAGCCCGCGCAGCCGGCCACCGTGACGGTCGGGCGACCCGACCTCACCACGTCGACCGGCGCGGTCGTTCCCGTCTTCCGGATCGTTCCCCACCCGAACCGCGACGTGGTGCTCGTCCGGCTCGCCGCGCGGGTGGAGGTGGCCCCGGTGCCGCTGGGCGCCGCCGCCAGCGTGGGCGAGCAGCTCACGGTCGCCGGCTTCGGTCGCACCGCCACCACGTGGGTGCCGGACCAGTTGCACACCGGCACCTTCGCCGTGCAGGCCGTGAACGCCGGCACGCTGGGGATCCTGGGCAGCGGGCAGGCCGCCATCTGCCGGGGCGACCTGGGCGGGCCGACCGTCCGGTTGGTCGCCGGCAAGCCGCAGCTCGTGGCCCTGCACCACACCTCGTGGCAGGGCGGATGCCTGGCGGAGACCGAGACGCGCCGCGACGCGGTGGAGACCCGCGTCGACGACCTGGGCACCTGGCTGACCGCGAACATCCCGCAGGGCCCGGCGCTCGACCGGTACGAGGACATCAACTTCCTCTACGTCTACGCCACCGGCGACGGCGCGCCGCAGACCTTTCCCGCGACCTCCACCGGTGGGTTCACCCACCCGCTCGGTGAGTGGGCGGGCGGCAACGCCGCCTACAAGGAACAGGTGAAGGTGCTCAACGACGACTTCGACGGAGACGGCGTCAAGGACGTCGCGGTGATGTCGAAGCGCGCCGGCGGCAACTTCGTCCTCGACACGTTCATCACCCGCCCGGACGGCAAGCACAGCGCGCCGATCAGGTCGTGGACGGACAACGACTTCGGCAACCTGGAAAACATGAAGATGGCCTCCGGCGACTTCAACGGCGACGGCCGGGCGGACCTGACGGCCTTCTACGGGTACGGCAACGGCGACGAGGCATGGTTCAACTGGCTCGCGCGGCCGGACGGCGGCTTCGAGGAGCCGGTCGAGGTCTGGAAGGCACCCGACTTCGGCAGTTGGACCAACAGTTCGGTCTTCGCCGGTGACGTCAACGGCGACGGTCGGGACGACGCCAGCCTCTTCTACAGGTACGCCAACAGCGAGGCCATGGCCCTGATCACGTGGCCGGGCAAGGCCGACGGCACGTTCGGCACCGGCTACACCTCCTGGTCGACCCAGACCGCCAAGCCGTTCCTCTCGCTCACCTCGATGAAGGTCGTGGACGGCGACTTCAACGGGGACGGCCGCGACGACGTCGCCGTGCTGCTCAACGACAACGGCCTGCGGCTGTTCACCTGGACGGCCAGGGCGGACGGAAACTTCAACGCCCCGCTGGCCTCCTGGACGTCGACCATCTTCGGCCAGTTCGCCAGGACGAAGCTGGTCGCGGGCGACTACAACGGCGACAGGCGCGACGACCTCGCCATCCTCTACCAGTACGCCGACGACGACATCGGGTTGCACACGTTCACGGCGAAGGCCGACGGCGGGTTCAACGAACCCTTCCAGTCGTGGACCGTGCAGTCGGGCACCTACGGCTGGTGGCCGAGCATGCGGTTGCACGGCCAGTGACCCCGTCCGCCTGAGGTGTCCCCTGCGCCCAGGGCGCAGGGGACACCAGCCGTTCGGGTGACGGGGCCGCCGCTCAGCCGGCGGCGGTCACCTCCAGCAGCAGGGTCTGCTCGGGATGCAACGCGGGCATCTGGAGCCCGACGGTCGCCAGCACCGCACCGCCGAGGGTCACCCCGCCGCCGGCCAGCCAGCCCGGTTCGCTCCACCCGAGGGTCGCGGGCTCCGGCACGCCCGCGACGGGGCGCACCGCGTACCGCCGGCGGGAATCGAGGCCGGGCAGCCGGACCGGGCCGGGCGTCTGGGTCACCGAGGTGGCCAGCCGCGCCACGGCGTACACGGCGCGGGAACCGTCGTGGGCGACGACGCCGTGCACCCAGACGGCCGGGTCGGGGTGGTCGGCCCGGACCACCCGGCCGGTGTGCAGCAGCGGGCGCAGCCGCTTGTGCAGCGCGACCCAGGCGGCCAGCTCGCGGCGCTGCACGAAGCCGATCGCGCCGATGTCCCACTCGATGCCGTGGTGACCGAAGAGCGCGGTCGCCGCCCGGAAGCCGAGGTCGTGCACGCGACCTGTGGTGTGCGACCGTTCGGGCCCGATGTGGGTGCCGACCAGCTCGGGCGGGAGCAGCAGCCCCGTCCAGCGTTGGATGGCCAGCCGTTCCAGGGCGTCGTTGCAGTCGCTGGCCCAGACCCGGTCGGTGCGCCGCAGGATCTCCAGGTCCACCCGCGCGCCGCCGGACGCGCAGCTCTCGATCTCCACGCCCGGGTGGCGGCGGCGCAGCTCGTCGAGGAGCCGGTAGACCGCGAGGGTCTGCCCGTGCACGCCGGGGCGGCCGTGGTGGCCCGCCTCGGTCAGGTCCCGGTTGTGGTCCCACTTGAGGTAGTCGATGCCGGGATGCGCGACGAGCAGCGCGTCGAGCCGACCCAGCAGGTACTCGTACACCGGCGGGTGGGCCAGGTCGAGGACCTGCTGGTGACGCCACTGCGGCGGCAGCCGGCCGGGCACCGACAGCACCCACCCGGGGTGGGCCCGGAACACCTCGGAGTCGGGGTTGACCATCTCCGGTTCGACCCAGAGCCCGAACCGCATCCCGCGACCGCGTACGTGTTCGACGAGCGGGGTCAGGCCGTCCGGCCAGACGGTCTCGTCGACGTACCAGTCGCCGAGGCCGGCGCGGTCGTGCCGGCGGCCCCGGAACCAGCCGTCGTCGAGCACGAACCGTTCCACCCCGACCTCGGCGGCGTGGTCGGCCAGCGCCCGCAGCCGCTCCAGGTCGTGGTCGAAGTAGACCGCCTCCCACACGTTGAGGGTGACCGGGCGGGGCGTTGCCGGGTGCTGCGGACGGGCGCGCAGGTGGGTGTGCAGAACGTCGCTGAGCCCGTCGAGCCCGGCGGCGGAGAAGACCGCGTGGAGCAGGGGGGTGGCGTACTCCTCGCCGGGGGCGAGCACCACCTCGCCGGGGGCGAGCAGTTCACCGCCGCCGAGGACCGACTCGCCCGTCGGCCGCCGCTCGGCGAAGGTCACGTGGTCGCCGCTCCACGCGGTGTGTATCGCCCACACCTCGCCGTGGCCGAAGCCGAACCCGGCCGTGCCGGCGACCAGCAGCAGGGTCGCGTCGTGCCCGGTGCGGCCGTGCCGGCCCTCGCGTACCCAGGCGCCCATCGGCCACGGGTGCCGTTGCGGGGACCGTTCCCGGCACCACCGGCCGGTCAGGTCGAGCAGCTCGGTGGCGACCGCCGGCACCGGCAGGACCGGCGTCAGCTCCCGCAGCTCGTACGGGCGGTCGCCGCTGTTGCGCAGCCGGTGCCGCAGCAGCACCAGCCCGGTCGGGTCGAGCGTGATCTCGACGGTCAGTGACAGCCCGGCGGCGGCGTCCGAGGCCCGCACGCTCACCCGCGCCGCGCCGGCCGCGTCGCGGTCCCGCGCCCGCACCGGTACGCGCGCCGACTCCCCGCCGCCGGCCACGCGACCCGGGGCGGGCCCGGTGTCGTCGGCGACCTCGACGGCGTCGAGCCGGAAGGCGGTGGAGAAGTCCCGGCGGTCGCGGTGCCCGGCCAGCCCCGGCCGGCCGCCCCAGCCGGCGGATGCCTCCGGCAGCAGCGACAGCACCGTCGGCTCGTCGAAGCTGCTCGGTACGACCGGGGCGACTGTGGCGTCGAGCAGGGCGGGCAGGTCGTCGTCGGGGACCGGGCCGAGGTCGGCGCCCCAGTGCGCGACGCGGGGCAGCCCCGGGCCGCGCGCGTCGAGCAGCAGGCTGGTGCGGGCGCGGCGCAGGTGGACGATGGTCATCCTTTGGAAGCCCCCAGGGTCAGGCCCCGGACGAACTGCCTCTGCAACAGGAAGAAGATCACCAGGGTCGGGATGGCGACCAGCACCGAGCCGGCCGAGACGAGGTTGTTGTCGGTGAAGAACTCGCCGCGCAGGTTGTTCAGCGAGCTGGTCACGGGGAACTTGTCGCCGGTGCGCATGAGCACGGTGGCCCAGAAGAACTCGTTGTAGATCCAGGTGACCTCCAGGGTGGCCAGGGCGGCCAGGGCCGGCCGGCACAGCGGCATGGTCACCTGCCAGTACTGCCGCCAGACGCTGGCCCCGTCGACCATCGCCGCCTCGTAGAGGTCGCGCGGCAGCGCCTTCATGTAGTTGCTGAGCACGAAGACGCAGAAGCCGCACTGGAAGGCGACGTTGACCAGGATCAGCCCCCAGTAGCTGTCGTAGAGCAGCTCCGAGTCGCTCAGGAACGCCGGTAGCGGCACCTGCGTGAAGAGCCGGAACAGCGGGATCAGCAGGGCCTGCTGGGGCAGCAGGTTCGCCGCGGTGAAGAGGCCGAGCAGGACGATGTTGGTCTTCCAGGTGAACCGGGCGATGACGAACGCCACGCAGGAGGCGAGGAGGAGCGTCAGCAGCACCGCCGGCACGGTGATGTAGACGGAGTTGAGGAAGTGCCTGCCGAAGTCGCCGGTCCGCCAGGCGGTCACGTAGTTGTCGAGGGTCCAGCCGCCGAGCGAGACGTAGCCGTTGACGGCCGTGTACTCGTAGGAGCGCAACGAGGTCAGCACGGCCCAGAGGATCGGGAAGAGCCAACCGATCGCCACCGCCGCGAGGAACACGTGCAGCACCACCCGGGCCGGGCGCAGCGGCGGGCGACGCCCGCCCTCGGGGGTGGTCCCGGGTTCCGGGGTCACGGTCGCGGTGCTCATCGGCGTTCCTCCCGCAGCACGGTCACCAGGTAGACGGTGATGAAGACCAGCGAGACGACCAGCATGATCGTGGCCAGCGCGGAGCCGAAGCCGATCCGGCTGGCCTCGCCCACCACGTTCTGGGTGACGAGCGCCGAGAGCAGCTCCAGGCCGTTGCGGCCCTTGTTGATGACCCAGACCAGGTCGAACGCGCGCAGCGACTCGATCACCGTCACCACCAGCACGATGATGTTGATGGGCCGCAGGACGGGGAAGACCACCTGGAAGAACGTCCGGCCCTCCGACGCGCCGTCCACGGCGGCGGCCTCCCGCAGCGACGGGTCGACGCCCTTCAGCCCGGCCAGGTAGAGCAGCATGATGTAGCCGACGTGCCGCCAGCCGGCGGCCACCAGCACGGCCCAGATGTTGACGCCCGGGTCGCCGTACCAGTCCACGTCGGTGCCGAGAACGGCGTTGAGCAGCCCCTGGTCGCGGGAGTAGAGCAGTTGCCAGACGAAGCCGATCAGCGCCAGGGAGAGCACCACCGGCAGGTAGAGCGCCGTCTGGTAGAACCGGGTGCCGCGCAGCTCCTTGTCGAGCAGGACGGCCAGGAACATGCCGAAGGGGGTGGCCACGACGAACAGCGCCGCCAGCCAGAGCAGGTTGTTCTGCACGGCCGGCACGAACGGCGGGTAGTTTCCGACGACGTCGGCGTAGTTGCGCCCGCCGACCCACTCGATGTCGCCGACCGGGCCGATGCCGTCCCAGTCGGTGCCGGAGAGCAGCACGGTGGCCCCCGCCGGCAGCCAGACCAGGCCGACGACGAGCAGCAGCGGTACGGTCACCATGAGCGCGATGACCACGCGGTCGGTGCGGGTCAGCAGCCGTACGCGCCGACGGCGGCCATCCGTGGGGGTTGACGGCGGCACGGCGCGGTCCGCTTCGATCAGGGGCAGGTCGGACACGGTGCCCTCACCTCTCACCGTCAGTCGGTGAAGATCGACTTTTTCTGGTTCTCGATGCTGGACGTCAGCCCGTCGATGTCCTTCGGGTCCTTGATGAACTGCTGGAGCGCCGGGATGATCACCGTGGAGGCGAAGTCGGGGCGGGTGTCGCGGTCCAGGAACTGGGCGATCTCGGTGGCCGAGCCGACCAGCTCGGCGGCCTTGCGTTGCAGGGCGCTGTAGGCGCCGGTGTCGGCCTCGGTGTTGGCGACCAGGGTGCTCGGGTCGTTCTTGACGGTGATGTCGGCCGCGGCCTTCGAGCCGACGTACTCCAGCAGCTTCCTGGCGTTGGCCTCCTGCTTCGGCTTGCGGGCCAGCATGTAGCCGTCGATGGGCGCGTCCAGCGCCGTGGCCCCGATGGCCGGGTCGATCTCGGGGAAGGTGAAGAAGTCGAGGTCGGCCAGGTCGGCGCCGTCGAACTGCTGGCCGACGAAGAGGCCGAGCAGGTACATCCCGCTCTTCTTCTGCTGCAACGACTGGGCGGCCTCCTGCCAGGTCCGGCCGAGGCTGTCGGGCTGGTGCAGGGGCAGCAGGCCGCGCCAGGTGTCGAAGACCTTCTTCACCTTCTCGGACGTCCAGGGCTCCTTGCCGGCCATCAGGTCGATGTGGAACTGGTAGCCGTTGATCCGCAGGTTGAGGATGTCGAAGGTGCCCATCGCCGGCCAGCCGTCCTTGTCGGCGAAGGCGATCGGGGTGAGGCCGTCCTTCTTCATCTGCCCGGCGAGGGCGGTGAGGTCGTCGAGGGTCCTCGGCACCTGGTAGCCGTTCCGCTGCCAGACGGACCTGCGGTAGAAGACGGCCCACGGGTAGTACGACGACGGCACGAAGTACTGCTTGCCGTCGTCCCCGGTCGAGGCCTTGCGGAACGCGTCGGACATCCCGGAGAGCCGGCCCCACACGTCGCTGAGGTCGCCGGCGAGGCCCCGGGCGGCGAAGAACCGCATCCGGTAACCGGCGAACCACATGAACACGTCGTCCGGCCTGCCCTGCAGGTAGTTGTTGATGTTCTCCTGGAACGTGTTGTGGTCGACCGTGTTGACGGCGACCTGGATGCCGGAGGAGGCCTGGAACCCGTCCACGACCTTCGCGACCACCTCCTTGGGCTTCGGGTCGGACTGGTTGGAGCCCAGCGACACCGTCGTGGCGTCGGCACCGCCGGAGTCGGAGCCGCAGCCGGCGAGCAGGCCCGTGCCGAGCAGCGCGGTGGTGCCGGCGGCGCCGGCCAGCAGCGACCGACGGCCGATGCCGGCCACGGAGGGGGGTACGAGCCGGGCGAGGTATTCGGCGCGGGTGCGGGGACGGGACATGGTGCCTCCTGCGGATGAAGAGGTGTGCCCGAGGGCCGTCGGTGACCGGTGCCGGACAACCGTGATCAGCCGATCGGATCCGTCATGAATCCACATTGGCGAACACGAATTGCCATTGGCGCCTCAAGCTACTCGTCCCCCGGGCGCTGTCAAGGGGTGCCGGCCGCCCGACAATCCGGTGGTGGCGCGGCGGACGCGGGATCATCGACGATGACGGTGCTCGATGTCGGAAAGTGTTGACTCGGCAGTCGCGGCCGGGCACGCTCTGCATCCATGCGGCGATGGCAGGGCGAGCGGATGTGGTTCGGCGCCGACTACAACCCGGAGCAGTGGCCCGAGTCGACCTGGCCCGAGGACGTCGAGCTGATGCGTCGGGCCGGGGTCAACCTGGTGTCGGTGGGCATCTTCTCCTGGGCGCTGCTGGAGCCCGCCCCCGGCGCGTACGAGTTCGGCTGGCTGGACCGGGCGATCGACGTGCTGCACGGCGGCGGGATCTCCGTCGACCTGGCGACGGCGACCGCCAGCCCGCCACCGTGGCTGGCCCACCGGCACCCGGAGACGCTGCCCCGCCGCGCCGACGGCGCGATCCTGTGGCCCGGCGGCCGGCAGGCGTACTGCCCCAGCTCCCCGGTGTTCCGCGAACGGTCGCTGGCCCTGGTCGAGGCCCTCGCCACCCGCTACGCCGCGCACCCCGCGGTGGTCATGTGGCACGTCTCCAACGAGCTGGGCTGCCACAACGTGCACTGCTACTGCGACGTCAGCGCGCAGGCGTTCCGCCGCTGGCTGCGCGGGCGCTACGGCGACCTGGACGCGCTCAACGACGCCTGGGGCACCGCCTTCTGGAGCCAGCGCTACGGCGACTGGGCCGAGATCAACCCGCCGCGTACGGCGCCGACCTTCGCCAACCCCACCCAGCAGTTGGACTTCCTGCGCTTCTCCTCCGACGAGCAGCGCGCGCAACTGCGCGCCGAGCGTCGGGTGCTGGCCCGCCTGGTCCGGCAACCGGTCACCACGAACTTCATGATCGGCACCGCCCGACACCTCGACTACCACTCCTGGGCGCCGGACGTGGACGTCGTCGCCAACGACCACTACCTCACCGCCGCCGACCCGCGCGCCCACGTCGGGCTGGCGTTGGCGGCCGACCACACCCGGGGCGTGGCCGGCGGCGACCCGTGGCTGCTGATGGAACACTCCACCAGCGCCGTCAACTGGCAGCCGCGCAACGTCGCCAAGACCCCCGGGCAACTGCGCCGCAACAGCCTGGCGCACGTGGCGCGCGGCGCCGACGGGGTGCTGTTCTTCCAGTGGCGGGCCTCCCGCGCCGGGGCGGAGAAGTTCCACTCCGCGCTCGTCCCGCACGCCGGCGCCGAGAGCAGGGTGTTCCGCGAGGTGTGCCGGCTCGGCGCGGACCTCGACGCCCTGGCCGAGGTGTGCGGCAGCCGGGTCGACGCGGAGGTGGCGATCCTGTTCGACTACGAGGCGTGGTGGGGCGTCGAGCTGGACTCACACCCCACCGTCGACGTCACCTACGCCGACCGCCTGGGCGCGCTGCACGACGCGCTGTGGCGCGCCGGGATCACCGCCGACGTCGTGCACCCCGCAACCGACCTGTCCCACTACCGGCTGGTGCTGGTGCCCACCCTCTACCTGGTACGCGACGCGCACGCCGCGGCGCTGCGCGCGTACGTCGGGGCGGGTGGGACGGCGCTGGTCACCTACTTCAGCGGCATCGTCGACGAGCACGACCACATCCGCCTCGGCGGCTACCCGGGGGCGTTTCGGGAACTGCTGGGTGTGCGCGTCGAGGAGTTCTGCCCGCTGCGGGCGGGGGAGCGGGTGACCCTCGACGACGGCGGCGTCGCCGACGTGTGGACGGAGCACCTGCACCCCGAGGGCGCGCAGGTGCTGGCCGCGTACGCCGACGGTCCGCTGCCGGGCGTGCCGGCGCTGACCCGGCACCCGGTCGGCGCGGGCGCGGCCTGGTACGTCGGCACCCGGCTGGACGCGGCGGCGACCGACCGGCTGGTGGCCCGGCTGGTCGCCGAGGCGGGAGTGCGCCCGGCGGCACGGGTCCCTGCCGAGGTGGAGGTGGTCCGGCGGCGCGCGGGCGGGCGTAGCTGGCTCTTCGTCGTCAACCACACCGACGCCGCCACCCGCCTCGAGGCCACCGGCGTCGAGTTGCTGACCGGCGCGCCCTGCGCCGGCGACCTGGTGGTGCCGGCCGGTGAGGTGGCCGTGGTCCGCGAGGCTCCGGCCGCCGGCGCGGCTCCCACACCCCGACGGTGAGGCCCCGAAGGAGGTCGCCCGGATGCTGGCCCGACAGCGGCAGGCCGCGATCCTGGAGATGATCCGGCAGCGTGGCGGCGTACGGGTCAGCCAGTTGGTGAGCCGGTTCGGCGTGTCGGACATGACGATCCGCCGCGACCTGGAGGTGCTCGCCGAGCGGGGGCTCGTCGACAGGGTCCACGGTGGGGCGACCCTGGCCGGGGCCGATCCCGGTGACGAGCCCGGCTTCGCCGCGAAGTCGCTGCGGCAGCGGGCCGAGAAGCGGGCCATCGCCGAGCGGGCCGCCGCCCTGGTCGAGCCCGGCATGGCCGTCGCGCTCTCCGCCGGCACCACTACCGCCGCGCTGGCCACCCTGCTGGCCGACGTACGCGGGCTGACCGTGGTGACCAACTCGATCCCGGCCGCCGACGCCCTGCACCAGAATTCGCGCGCCGACCAGACGGTCGTGCTGACCGGCGGCACCCGTACCCCGTCGGACGCCCTCACCGGGCCGGTGGCCGAGGCGACGATCAGCTCCCTCAACGTCGACGTGCTCTTCCTCGGCGTGCACGGCATGAGCCCACGCACCGGCTTCACCACGCCGAACCTGCTGGAGGCCGGGACGAACCGGTGCCTGGTCGACGCGGCCCGACGCCTGGTGGTGCTCGCCGACCACACCAAGTGGGAGACGATCGGGACGGCCACGATCGCCCCGCTGTCCGAGGCCGACGTGCTGGTCACCGACACCGGGCTGCCCCAGCCGGCGCGCGACCAGCTCGCCGCCCAGGTGGGCGAGCTGATCGTCGTCGGGGTCGGCGCGGACCCGCGCGGCAACGCCTGATCCCGCCGGGCGGCGCGGCGCCGTCGCGGGTCGGCACGCTCATGGCGTACGCCGGGCCTGGGCGCTCCGGTAGTCGCGCAGCACCCGCTTGACCCGGGCGTTCTCCTCGCTGAGCCGGTTCACGTCCTGGTTGAGGGCGGCCAGTTCGAGCGCGACCCGGTGCAGGAAGTGCCGTACCTCCTTGGGGTCCAGGCCCCGGCGGCCGAAACCGGCGGCGGCGAACTGCCGGTCGCGGACGTGCCGTGGGTGCAGCCGGGGCGGTGGTGGGCTGCCGTAGACGGTGCCTCGGATCATCGGTCGCCTCCTGCTTGGTGGAAGGGGCGGCCCCGCCGGAGGGGGATTTCCGGGCAGGGCCGCCCCGCCCGGCGACCGCAGCCTCACTCGGCGGGTACGGCCACCGGGCTGCCGGTGGTGATGCTGTTCGTCGGGCCGGTCAGGGTCGCGGGGTCGCGCCTTTCCGTGATAGGTATTCGTCAAGTCGGTCGGAGCGCCGGAATCGTGATGTCCCGGCGCTCCCGTTGAGACCCGACGAGAGCCGATAGGCGTCTGCCACACGCGAGGTCGTCTCTCGTCACCTTCTCGGCTGTTGGCACAGCCGCGGTTGTCGCGCTTGCACCGGGCGTTCCCGGGGGCCGGTGATCACCCTCACCCGAAGGCCACATTTCCAGTGGGCTCGAACTGGAGCAATGGTTCCTTCGCGGGCCCCGTCGACTTTTTCGAGAGGTGGATCATGCCGCACAAGCCGTTCGTCCGGACGCTGCGGGCGCAGTGGCTCGGCCAGCAGTTGCGGGCGCTGCGGGAGCAGCGTGGAATGACGCTGAAGCTGGTCTCGGAGCACCTGCAACGCGACATGTCGGCGCTGGGCCGCTACGAGCGGGCCGACTGGCCGATCCGTAAGGGCGACGTCACCGCGCTGCTCGACCTGTACGGCTTTCACCACGCGGCCGAGCGGGCTCGACTGCTGGCGCTGGCCGAGGAGGTCTGGCGCACCGACCGCTGGGACGAGGACTACGGCGACGTCGTCGACGCCTCCTTCATCGAATATCCCTGGCTGGAGGGCCGCGCCGAGAAGGTCTGCTGTTTTCACCTCACTCTTGTTCCGGGCCTGCTCCAGACACGTGAATATGCCGAAGCTGTGATCCGCAATGCGGCAGAGCCAGATGTCCCGGAGGCGACCATCGGTCGCTGGGTGGAACTTCGCATGTCTCGGCAGGAGGTCCTGAAGAAGAACCGGCCCATCAAGATCTCCGTGGTGCTCGACGAGGCGGTCTTGCGTCGGCAGGTCGGCGGGGCTGAAATCCTGCGGCGTCAGCTTGAGCACCTCGGGGAGATGCGACGGCTGTCCGGCGTGCACATCAGGGTGTTACCCGCCTCGGTCGCTCTCCATCAGGGACTTGACGGCACGTTCTGGATCTTCTGCCTGCCAGATCCGTATCCTGCCGTGGCATATGTCGAGTCACTCGGCGGCCGGCTCTATCTGGAGTCGCCGAAGGCCGAAAGATTCGTGCTTGCCTATGATCGGCTGTGGAGGGCCGCGCTCGGCGACCGCGAGTCGGCGACGATGATCGAGACCATCGCGAAGGAGCTGTCATGAGCGAGAACCTGCCCCCTGTCGCTTGGCACATCAGCACCAGGAGCGACAGCAACGGTGGGAGCTGTGTCGAGGCGGGGCCGGTGCTCGACGGCTCCGGCCGGGTGGCCGTGCGGCACAGCAAGGCGCGCGACGCCGCCACGATCATCTACACGTCGGACGAGTGGACCGCCTTCCTCGGCGGCGTCAAGGACGGCGAGTTCGACTTCACCGCCGGCTGACCACCGCCCCCGCACGCCGCCGGTCCCGCCCGACGCTCGCCCATCCTGCGGGAACCCGTTCCGCTGCCCGGGATGACGGGAGATCTTGGCGCGAAAGTGCCCCTGGAGGGACCGTTTCGCGCCAGGATCTCCCGTTCGGTGGGTCTCGGCGGCCGGCTGGGTTCTCCGATGGCGGGACGTCTCGATCGATGACGGCGGCGGAACTCGCGACGCCGCTGCCATTCGTCCGGTCACCCACCGGCCTCACGGTTCGCGCGCCGGATGCCGCGCTGGACGAGACCACGCACGCCCGGGAGGGTCATCGCCCGGATGGTCAGGTCGCTCATCCACACGTGGAACTGACTCGGCGGCGCGTACTGGAGCATGCCGCGGCGGGCGAGGGCCTGCCGCCTGGTGGCCTCCGGGCGCAGCGCTGCCTCCCACTCGGTCAGTGCCACCTGCACGTCGTCGTGCCGTCGCAGGGCGGCGCCGAGCTGGTCCGCTCCGGCGAGCGCGAGGGTCGCCCCGTGCCCGGCGAAGAGGGTGACGCACCAGGCCGCGTCTCCGAGCAGCACGACCCGGCCGCTGCTCCAGCGCGGCATCACCACCTGGCTGACCGCGTCGAAGTAGGCGCCGGCCGGATCCTCGCCGAGGTGGCGGATCGCGTCGGGGACGCCCCCGCCGAGATCCCCGAACGTCGCGTCGAGCGCGTCCACCGCCCCGCGCCGCAGGTCGGCGGCCGGGTCCGCGCTCCGGTACGTGAAGAACGCCGACGACCGGCGCGGGCCCAGGTTGACGAGAGCCGCGGTGCGTCCCGGGCCGATGAACGTGGTGGCGGACGACTCCGGCACGCCCGCCACGGGGTGGGCCAGCGGAAAGGCGCCCACGACGTACGGCAGGTCGACCTGGAAGCCGGGACCGAACGTGGCCGTCCGGGTGGCGGAGTGCACCCCGTCGGCACCGACGACCAGGTCGGCGTGCTCCGTGTCGCCGTCGCTCAGGGTCACCCGTACCTCCTCGGTGTCCTGCTCCAGGGAGGTGACGGTGGTGCCGAAGCGGATGTCGCTGTGCTCGCGCACCGCCTCGTACAGCGTCGACTCCAGCTCGCCCCGGAACACCGACAGGGCCCGGTTGCCGAGGGCGGCCTCGGCGAGGCTGGACGGCACGGTGAACTTGGGCCGTCCGTCGGCGCGGACGAGCACGGTGGTGAACAGACCCAGGTCGTACGCGGACAGCGCGGTGCGCAGGCCGAGGCGCTCGGCGGCGTCGTAGCCCGGGCCGATCAGGTTGACCATGTAGCCGCTGCTGCGTCGGGCGGGGGCGCGTTCCACCACGATCGTGTGCCAGCCGTCGCGTCCGAGTCGCAGCGCGGTGGCCAGCCCGGCTATGCCCGCTCCCACGATCACTGCACGTTTCATCCAGCACTCCCGAGTCAGAATGAGCGTTCGCTCAAACCAGTATGAGCGGCTGTTCATTCTGGCGCAACGAGGTGCGGCGCCCCCGCTAGACTGCTGGCATGCCGCGCGGAGTAGCCATCCCCGAGATCCGGCAGCAGCTCTTCGCCGCCGTCGAGCGGCTGATCGTGCGAGACGGGCCGAGCCGGCTCACCGGCAGGGCCGTGACGCGCGAGGCCGGCGTCGCCACCGGGCTGCTCTACGCGCACTTCGCCAACTTCGACGACTTCCTGGTCGGGTACTGGATCGACCGCGCCTTCCACGTCTCCGCCGAGGTGGCCGGCCTTCCTGAGCGCGCCGGTCGTGGCACTGTCGCCGCAACCCTGAACCAGTGCGTCCTGGCAATGCCGATGGAGACGCTGCTGGCGTTCACCCGGCTGATGGCCTTCCGGCCCGACCTGGTGGCGAAGGTCGAGACGGTGCTCGGCGGCGGGACAGCCGGCCTGCAGGCGGTGGAGCACGCCGTCGCCGGCTACCTGGCCGCCGAGCGGCAACTCGGCCGCGTGCCCGCCGGCACCGACACGGAGGCGCTGGCCCTGGCGGTGGTCGGCGTGCTGCACCACATAGCCCTCACGGGCGGCGCCGGTTCGGCGGCGCAACGCCGGATCCAGCGGGCGGTGGCCGCGCTGACCGGCGGCGCTACCACCATTGCCGCCCCCTGAGCCCGCTCCCGCGCTTGACGGGATCGATACAGTGGCACTCGTCTAATTGGCCACGATCAACACCCCTGATGGGCTTTGACTCGCGCATTTAGCGTGACCCGATTGCGGGTGCTCGTGTGTGCGGCCCTGCTGGGGCTCGGTCCTTACTCCGGGAATGATCGTCGAAAGCGCGTGCCACCGATCGGGAGCACGTGCGAAAGGAGCGCCTTGCGAATCTTCACTGCCCGTCGACGGTGGTCGGCGGCAGCGGTCGCGTTGCTGACCGTCGTCACCGGTGCCGTCGTCAACCCCGCGCCCGCCTCGGCGGCGGCGGTCAACAAGAACCCGAAGTTCATCCAGGTCTACGTCAACAACGTGGAGAATCTGCTGTCCCCCGGCGAAAGGTGCGCCGGCGACTGGCGGAACCTCATCAAGTACATGAAGAGCCAGCCCTACAGCCCGGATCTCTTCCTGGTGCAGCAGATCAACCCGCGGGGTGAGCTGCCCCGCCTGCTGGACCACATGAACAAGCAGCTCGCCGGCGGGTTCAAAGCGGTGGTGGCTGTGCCCAGTCCCGTCAAGCACGTGCCTGACAACGATTGCGGGCAGGAGAAGGCCTACCAGACCAACGTGATCATCTACCGGGTGGGCCGGTTCGAGCTGAAGGGCGCCAAGTCGGTCTGGCAGTCCCGCAGGCCAGGCTCCTGTGGCGCCCCGGCAGAGCTGTCCCGTTCCATAAACGTCGCCCAGCGCCTGCGCGACAAGGTCACTGGAAAGGACGTCGCGGTCGCCTCCATCCACTGGCCGTGGCACGGCAGGGGCACCAGCCCGACCTCGTGCCCGCAGCAGAACGCGGACCTGACCGCCAGCAAGATGAAGGCATTCACCGGCGCGAAGCTCTACATCGCCGGCGGTGACTTCAACCAGCGGGACCGCGACGGCGAGGGCTTCCGCGGTTGGCACAAGAAGATGCGCAATGTCCACGGGTACGCCGACGCCGCAGTCGAGAGGTGCGCGGGCGAGCCCGGCACCACCTTGAACTGCACCCTGAAGCACCACTGGACCCACGGCGGCGGCGAGAGTCGTATCGACTACCTGTTCGCCAAGCGGCCCGCCGGCAAGGCCCCCATGAGCGCCGAACACACCATCTCCTACAACGAGGCCGGCAAGCAGCGCTACTCCACCCACCGCGCGATCCGCGCCCGCATCCACTACTGAGCTTCGCCCAGCACGTGACCCGCACCGCCGCCCCGGCCCGCCGTCTGGCGGGCCGGGGCGTTCCACGCTGACCCCCCGACGGAAGCCGTCCACCTGGGGACCTGTTGCGTGCCCTCACAGGCACTTCACAGTCCCTCCGGATAGGGTCCGGATCGTCAGTGACCGGCTCCAGGGTGGAGCGCGGTGTCTTTGCACGGGAGTTCCGATGGTCTTCAAGAAGATGTTGAGCGCGTTCGGAGTGGGCGGGCCGAGCGTCGACACCGTCCTGACCAACCCGAACACCCGGCCCGGCCTGACCCTCGAGGGGCAGGTGAACCTGCTCGGCGGCGACGCGCCGGCCAACATCGAGCGGGTCGTCGTCGGCCTGGTCACGCGGGTCGAGATCGAGGGCCACGACGCGGAGTACGCGGGCGTCATGGAGTTCCACCGGCTGCCGGTCAGCGGCCCGCTCCAGCTCGCCGCGAAGCAGCAGCTCGCGATCCCGTTCCAGCTCCCGATGCCGTGGGAGACCCCGATCACCGACGTCTACGGTCAGCGGCTGCGCGGCATGACGATGGGCCTGCGCACCGAGCTGGCCATCGCCCGGGCGGTCGACAAGGGTGACCTGGACCAGGTCAACGTGCACCCGCTGCCGGTGCACGAGCGGATCCTGGAGGCGTTCCAGCGCCTCGGTTTCCGGTTCAAGCACGCCGACCTGGAGCGCGGCCACATCCGCGGCACCCAGCAGTCGCTGCCGTTCTACCAGGAGATCGAGTTCTTCGCCTCGCCGCAGTACGCGGGCACCATCAACGAGGTCGAGCTGACCTTCGTCACCGGCCCGCACGGGGCCGAGGTCATCCTGGAGTGCGACAAGCGCGGCGGGTTCCTCACCCCCGGGCACGACGCCTTCGGCCACTACCGGGTCGCGCACGCCGACGCCGACACCACGGACTGGGTCCAGGTGGTCGACGGCTGGCTGCGGGAGACGACGTCCCGCTACGGCAGCCTGCGCGGCGCCCGCGGCTTCGGCGGCCAGGGCCACGGCTACGGCGGGCACGGCCACGGCGGTCGGGGCGTCGGCATGGGCGGTGTCGTCGCGGGTGCCGCGATGGGAGCCGTCGGCGGCATGATCGTCGGTGACATGATCGGGGACGCCTTCGAGGGCGACGGCGGCGACGACTTCGGCGGCTTCGAGGAGTAGGACCACACACGACGGTGGCCTCCGGGACGACAGTCCCGGAGGCCACCCTCGTTCCTACGCCCGGTCAGTGTCGGGCGTTGCGCTCCTCGCCGCTGCGCCATGCGCTGCCGGCCTTGGCCAGACCGCGGCTGCCCAGGTAACCGAGGGTCAGCAGCGTGATCATGAACCAGGCGTTGTCGGCCCGGAAGATGTCCACCCCGGCCGAGTTCCGTCCGACGAGCTGCGAGGCGGCCAGCACGCCGATCACGGCCGCGATGAAGACCCAGAATTCGGTCGTACGCAGCGCCGGCTTGGTTTCCGTGCCGGGCGCCTGCACGGCCTCCCGGTGCCGGTCCTGCACCATCGGCATGGCCCGGGTGGGCGTTTCCTGCATGCCCCGGTCCTGCATGGTGCGGTCGTTCACGGCCCGGTTGGGCGCGTCCTGCGTGGGCCGGTTCATCGGCCTGGTGGAAGCAGCCTGCGTGCTCATCTTGTCCTCCTCAGGATGCGATGAGTCGTACCTGCGTTCCCTCGCCCCGCTACCGCGTGTCGGCCACGGCACGGTTTCGCGTGCTCGGCGGGGGCACCCGCCGTCTACCCGAGCCGCCGGGGGCAGTAACCCCACCGCCGGCCGGAAATACCGGTGCGTCGCGGCCGGGCCCGGCATCGCCGGTGCGGTGGCCCGTGCGGGGTACGCCGCCCCCGGTCGGCCCGCCCGGCGGGGTTTGTCGCCCGGGTCGTGGGGCACGCATCGGTACCGACTCTCTGTGTGAGGTGATGACGTGCGCGAGGACGACATGCCACAGGACGCCGCCCGGCGGGCCGAGGACCGGATCGCCGGCGGTGTGTACGGCGAGGGCGTCCTGGACGAGGTCACGCTGCCCCGTACCGACGTGCAGCGGATCATCCAGGACGAGGATCCCGACGACCCGGCCCACGTGCCCATCGACCCGGAGGTGCTGCGTGACGGCGGTCCCACCCGGGGGCAGGGCGCGGTCACCACGACCGGCGGCACCGCCGGGCCGGCCAGCGTGCGCCGGTTGGCGCGGCAGCCGGAGCAGCACCGGGGGACGGTGGCCCCGACGACCACCGGCGACGCCACCACCGGCGGCCTGAGCACCCCCGCCGGGGCCTCCACCAGCGACCAGTCGAGCGCCGCCAGCCAGGTCGGCAACTTCACCGACGAGTGAACGCGCGCCTGGCGGCTGCCGCTCGGAATCCTGGGCGGTTCCCGTTACGAGAGAACGGGAACCGCCCGGGATCCGTGGCCGGCCCGCCGGGCGGTGGTCAGGTGGGGCGGAGGATGCCCAGGCGCTGGGTGGCGCGGGTGAGGGCGACGTAGAGGTCGCTGCGACCGCGCGGTGACTCCGCCACGATGCGGTCGGGGTCGACCAGCAGCACCGAGTCGAACTCGAGGCCCTTGGCCTGCCCCACGGTGAGCACCACCACCCGGCTCTCCAGTTCCGGGTCCTCGCCGACGGCGGCCTCGGGCAGGGCCGCGGTGAGCGCGGCGCCCAGCTCGTCGACCCGGCCGGCGGGCACGATCACGCCGAGCCGGCCGTCGGCCAGGCCGGCGGCCTCCCGGGTGGTGGCTTCCACGAGTTCCGCCGCCAGCCGCCGCACTGCCACCGCGCGGTCCCACGGCGGCACCCCGCTGGAGCGTACGGAGCGGGGTGGGCGCAGCGCCGGGTCGATCTCGGCGAGCACCTCGGCGGCGACCGCCATGATCTCGGCCGGGGTGCGGTAGCTGACGGTCAGCTCCTCCAGCCGCCACCGCCGCGCCACGTACGGCTCCAGCGCGTCCGCCCAGCTCGGCGTGCCGGCCAGCGCCCCGGTCTGGGCCACGTCGCCGACGATCGTCATCGACCGGCTCGGGCAGCGGCGCATCAGCAGCCGCCAGGCCATCGGCGAAAGCTCCTGCGCCTCGTCGACGATCACGTGCCCGAACGCCCAGCCACGGTCGGCGGCGGCCCGCTGGGCGGTGGTCAGCCGGTCGGCCTCCTCCTGCCGTTCCAGCAGCCGGTCGGCGTCGATCAGGTCGGTGACGCCGAGGATCTCACCGCCCTCGGCCTCGTCCTCCACGTCGATGGAGCGGGAGCCCCGGGCGATCTCCAGCACGCCCTCGGCGTACTCCCGTTGCAGGTCGCGGATGCGTTCCCGGCGGGCGGCGGCGGCCCGTTCGTCCTCGCCGAGCAGCTCGGCCGCCTCGTCGAGCAGCGGCACGTCGGCCGGCGTCCAACCGCCCGGCTCGCGGTGCAGGAGGGCCCGCTCGGCGTCGGTGAGCATGTCGGCGGCGACGGCGAGCCGGTCGGTGTCGGCGTACAGGTCGGCGAGCAGCCGCTGGGGGGTGAGGATCGGCCAGAGCTGGTCCAGTACGGCCCGCACCTCGGGCTCCTCGCGCAGCTCGCGGCGGATCTCCGCCACGTCGGCCTCGTCGAGGAGGTTCTCGCCGCCCAGCGGGTCCGCGCCGATGCGCTCGGCGACCTGGGCCGCGAGGGCGTGGACGATCTCGACGTCGAAGAGTGCCCGGGCCAGGTTGTGCGGCCGGTCGGACCGGCGGGCCCGTTCCCGGGCGGCGCGGACGGTCTCCGGGTCGAGCCGCAGCGTCTCCTGCTGCGGCAGCTCGATCCGCAGCGGCTCGTCGGGCACCCACTGCCGGTTCCGCACGGCGGCGGCCAGCACCTCGACCATCACGGCGCGACCCTTCAGCGCGGCGGTGCCGGCGGGCTCGCCGCGGCGGGCACTGACCCCCGGGAAGAGGTCGCCCTGGGTGCGCAGCAGCACGCCCGTCTCGGCCAGCGCCGGCAGCACCTGGGAGATGTAGCGCAGGAAGGTGGCGTTCGGGCCGACCATGAGTACGCCGCGGGTGGAGAGCTGCTCCCGGTGGGTGTAGAGCAGGTACGCCGCGCGGTGCAGCGCCACCGCCGTCTTGCCGGTGCCGGGGCCGCCCTGCACCACCAGCACGCCCGGCAGGTCGGCGCGGATGATCCGGTCCTGCTCGGCCTGGATGGTCTCGACGATGTCGCGCATCCGCCCGGTGCGCCCGGCGGTGAGCGCGGCGAGCAGCGACGCCTCGCCGGTCAGCTCCTCGTGGGCGGTGGGGGAGGCGGTGCTCAGGTCCAGCACCTCGTCGTTGAGGGCGACCACCTTGCGTGCCCGGGTGCGCAGGTGCCGGCGGCGCCGCACCCCCTGGGGGTTGGCGGCGGTGGCGAGGTAGAAGGGGCGGGCCGCCGGGGCGCGCCAGTCCATCAGCAGCGGCTCGTAGTCGCCGTCGGTGTCGAAGATCCCGATCCGGCCGACGTAGCGGGGCGCGTCGCCGTCGTCGTCGGTGTCGAGCCGGCCGAAGCAGAGGCCGCTCTCCACGGCGGAGAACTGCTCGACCTGGTCGGCGTACATCCGTACCGCGCTCTCGCGCTGAGAACGGGCCTGCAGGGTGCCGCCGGTCGCGCGCAGTTCGTCGGTCAGCCGGTGCCCCGCCTGCGCACGCAGGTCGTCCAGCCGGCGGTAGAGCATCGAGACGTATTCCTGTTCGCGGCCGACCTCGTCATCGGACTGCGATTCGGCGGAATCGGCGAAGTGCCTTGACAAGCCGTCTCCCAATTTGCTAGCTTCTCTACTCAGAGCGGCTTCGACAGCCGTTCTTTTTTGTTGCCTGAACTGAGAAAGATACCGTGCGCCGGCCGTCCCCACCAAGCGCGCCCGGCCCCGCCGCAGGCCACCGCACGCGCAGAGCGGGGCCCACCGGGTGGTGGGCCCCGCTCTGCGGCGTTTCTCAGCCCCTGGCCACCTCGTAGAGCCGCTCCGGCGTCACCGCGCCGACGATCAGCCGGCCGTCGTCGGTCAGTAGCGCGCTGAACAGTTTCCCGGTCAGCAGCCGGCCGCTGCCCCAGTCGCCGCTCACCGCCGGCAGCGCGCCGAGCAGCGCCGCCGGGTCGCCGGTCGCGCCCTTCGCGGCCCGGTCGCCGGTCGCCTCCTTGGCGGCCCGCTCGGGCGCCCCGGCGCCGTCGATCCGCGCGACCACCACCGTGGCCCAGCTCTCGCCGACGGTACGCACGTCCGGCCGCTCGCCGTCCCCGGGCCGCTTGCCGTCGGCGTGTTGCCTGCCCTTCGCGGGCCGCTCGCCGGGCGCGGCGGTGGAGTGCTTCCCGGCGGTCTCCTCGGTCACCCTCACGCCGGGCGGCGGGTTGAAGCTGAACTGGTCGGCGTCGGGCCGGGCGTACGAGACCTGGGTGAAGGCCAACTCGAAGGCCGGCTTGTCGCTGCCCTCGGCGAAGACCTCGAAGCGCAGCGGCACGTGCTCGCGCGCGTCGATGGCGATGCGTACCTGGTGCACGAGGGAGGCGGCGTCGCGCGGGGCGAGCACCAGCTCGTACGCGTCGCGGCCGGCGACCGTGGCGGACCGGCCGACGCTCACCTCGGTGCTCGGGTCGATCGCCGCCAGCGCCCGGTCGGCCGCCTCGCCCGGGGTGGCCGGCAGCTCGGCCGCCCGCTGCGTGGCCGCGTGCTCGGGCAGGGTGCGGTGCGTGGCGGTGTTGCCGCGGCTGTTCCAGACCCACACGTCGCGCCCGTTGCGGATGATGTCGCTCTGACCGCGCGTGTCCATCAGGGCGACGCGCTGCCGGTCGGGCCCGGAGTGCCAGACCCGCAGCGTGTGCGTGCCGGTCAGCAGGCCGGTCAGGCCGTCGCCGGCGACGAGGCCGGCCAGCGGCGGCAGGCCCAGGTCGGCGCGCTGCACGACCGTGCCGGAGAGCCCTTCCAGCCGGGAGGTCTGCAGGTCGACGAGGAGTTGGGCGGCGGTACGGGGCGGCAGGCTCGGCTCAGCCTGCGCGGCGAACGTGCCGAGTGCGGCTCCCCCGCCGATGACGGTGGCGACGGCGGTCACCGGGACCAGCCAGCGCAGGACGGGCCGGCTCTTCAAAACGGACATGTGACACCTCCTGCCGGACATCCTGCCCGGTCGACGCTGTGAGCGTGCTGAGTACGGCGCCACGGGCCCGGGCCGACGGGTGGCACCCTTGGGCTGTGCGACTGCTGGTGGTGGAGGACGAGGCGCGGCTGGCGTCCGCCCTGCAACGGGGTTTGCAGGCCGAGGGCGTCGCCGTGGACGTGGCGGCGACGGGCCCGCGCGGGCTGGACGCGGCCCGGCACGGCGGCTACGACGCGATGATCCTCGACGTGATGCTGCCCGGGCTCTCCGGCTACGAGCTGGTCCGCCGGCTGCGCGCCGAGGAGCACTGGCTGCCGGTGCTCATGCTCTCGGCCAAGGACGGCGAGTACGACCAGGCCGACGGGCTGGACTGCGGGGCCGACGACTACCTGACGAAGCCCTTCTCGTACGTCGTGCTGCTGGCCCGGTTGCGGGCCCTGCTGCGCCGCGGCGCCCCCGAGCGCCCCACGGTGCTCGCGGTCGGCGACCTGCGGCTCGACCCGGCGCGGCGGCGGGTGACCCGGGCCGACGCCGAGGTCGCGCTGACCAGCCGCGAGTTCGCGTTGCTGGACTACCTGATGCGGCGTCCCGGCGAGGTGGTCTCCAAGACCGAGCTGCTGGACCATGTCTGGGACGCCAGCGTCGAGACCGCACCCAACGCGGTCGAGGTCTATGTGGGATACCTGCGCCGCAAGGTCGGCCGGGAGCGCCTGGAGACGGTCCGTGGCGCCGGCTACCGGCTCGCCCCGTGACGGGAACACGGGTCACCCTCGGGTTGCGTGCCCGGCTGGTCGCGGTCGGGGTGCTCGGCGTCTCGGTGGGACTGGCCGTCGGGGGCCTCGTCCTGCTCGGCGTGCTGGGCTGGGCGCTGCAACGGGCCGTCGACACCGAGGCGTTCCGCACCGCCGACGCGGTCGCGCTGCTCGCCGCCGAGGAGGTGCTGCCCGACCCGCTGCCGGTGGCCGGCGGACAGGTCCGGGTGCAGGTGATCGACGCCGCCGGGCGGGTGCGGGCCGCCTCGATCGACGCCGACCGGTTGGTGCCGATGGTGTCGCCGGAACGGATCGACGCCGGCGTGCGGCAGCGGCTGACGGTGCCGGGGGAGCGGGTCGGCCTGGCCGGCCCGGTGCGGCTGGTGGCCGTACCGGCGGGGACCGCCGCCGAGCCGCGCACGGTCCTGGTGGCCCGGTCGCTGGCGGACGTGCGGCACAGCGCGCATGTCATGCGGACCATCCTGTTGGTGAGTTTCCCGCCGCTGGTGGCGGTGCTCGCCGCCGTGGCCTGGCGGGTGGTCGGCGCGACCCTGCGCCCGGTCGAGGCGCTGCGCCGGGGCGCGGAGGAGATCACCGGGCGGGACGGGGGCGGGCGGCTGCCCGTACCGGCGTCACGGGACGAGATCCACCGGCTGGCGGTCACCCTCAACGGAATGTTGGACCGGCTGGAGTCCGCCCGGGACCGGCAGCGGGCCTTCCTCGCCGACGCCGCGCACGAGCTGCGCAGCCCGCTGACGAACATCCGTACCGAGCTGGAGGTGTCCCGGCGGCTGGCCGACCGGACGGACTGGACGGAGGTCTCGGCGAACCTGCTCGCCGACACGGAGCGGCTCGGCCGGCTCGTCGACGACCTGCTGCTGTTGGCCCGCCTCGACGAGGGGCCGCCGCCGCGGGCCACGGGCCCGGTCGAGCTGGGGGCCCTGCTGGCGGCGGTGGCCGCCCGGTACCCGTCGCCGCCGGTGCGCGTCGACGCGCCGGCGGCGCCGCTGTGGACCGAGGGTGACCCCGACGAGCTGCGCCGGATCCTGACGAACCTGGTCGACAACGCGGTCCGGCACGCGCACGCCGAGGTGGTGCTCGCCGCCGGTCCGCCCACCGACCGGCCCCCGGGCGACGGCGGGACCACCGGTGCCGCGCCGGCCGCCGGACGGGACGGCGGTGCCGCCGGCCCGGCGGCGTACCACCTGGTGACGGTGACGGACGACGGGCCGGGGATCCCGGCCGCGGACCGGCGGCGGGTCTTCGGTCGGTTCACCCGGCTGGACGACGCCCGGGCCCGCGACGACGGTGGCGCCGGCCTCGGCCTGGCCATCGTGCGCGAGCTGGTGCGCCGGGCCGGCGGCGACGTCGACCTGGCCGACGCCCGACCCGGCGGGCCGGGGCTGCGGGTGCGGCTGCTGCTGCCGGCCCTGCCGACCCGCGACGTCCCCGACGGGTGAGGGCCCGGCCGGGAACCCGCGCCCGCCGCGGCGTCAGTTGCGGCGGGTGCAGACCTGCTGGGCCCGGGCGATCGTGTCGGTGGACCACACGACCGCGACCGTGAAGCAGTAGTCGGTGCTGCGGTTCAGGCCGTAGACGACGAAGGTGCTGGTGCCGGCGGGCAGGTTGGCGAAGGCCGTCTGGGCCTGACCGACCCGGCCGCCCGAGATGACCACCGGGCCCTCCCCGCCGGTCGGGTATGCCCAGCGCAGCGCCACGCTGTCGAGGCTGTCGCGCAGCGTCACCGCGCCCGGCGGGCTGCCGGGCGAGGCCGCGGCGGCGGCCGTCGGGCCGGCGGCGGACGGCGTGCCCGTGCCGGCCGGCCCCGCCGCCGGGACCGTGGCGGTCGGCGTGCCCGTGCCGCTCGCGGCCGGGGGCGGCGCGGAGTCGCCGTCCACCCCGGCCACCCCGGCGATGACCGCCGCCGTGCCCAGCAGCACGACCGCGACGCCGCCGACGACGAACGGCAGCAGCCGGTCGTTGCGCCGCGGCGGCGCGCGGTGCACCGGCACCGGCAGCAGCCGCGACGGCTGGTAGGGCTCCTCGGGCGCGTCGTGCGGGCGAACCCGGTGCACCCCGTCGGCCTCCCCGGCGGCGCCGCCGGCCAGGGGGACCACCGCCGGGGGCACGGCGTCGCCGGCCGGCTGGTCCCCGGCGTCGGGGGGCCACCAGCCGGGCGGCGGGTCCTCCGCCGGCTGCCGGGGGGTCGGCACCGCGTGCGGCGGTGCCCCGGCGTACGGGTCCGCTGCCGGCTCGGCGTACGGGCCCGGCGGTGGCCCGGCGTACGGGTCGGGCCCGCTCGGGCGGTAGCCGGGCTGCGAGGGGTGGTACGCCGTCGGCGGCCCGTCGCCGAGGGGCGGGGTGCGCGCGGCCGGCACGAACGGGCCGTCCCGGTCGACGGGTGCCGTGTCGGTGCAGGCGTGGTCCGGGTTGGCCGCCGCGCGGGCCAGGGCGGCCACCTGCGCGGCCAGTTGGTCGTCCGCCGGCAGGTGTTGCCGGCACAGCTCCCGGGCCAGCGCCAGGTTGTCGTGCGCCTCGGCGAACTGCCCGCAGTCGCGTTGCATCGCCCCGAGCCGGGCCAGCATCTTGATGCCGCTGGGGTGCCCGTCGCCGTAGACCTCGCGGTGCAGCTCCCAGGCGTCCTGCAACCGGTCGCGGGCCACCTGGCACTGGCCGCGCGCGTATTCCACGGTGGCCAGGTCGGCGTGGGCGGCGAGCACCCGTAGCGACTCGGGACCGTCCAGGGCGGTCAGCTCGATGATCACTTCCTGGTAGAGCCGGCCGGCGCGCGACCAGCTACCGACCCGGTGCAGCACCGCCGCGAGGGTGGCCGCGGCGGCCACCGTGCGCTGGTCGGAGCGCCCGTGCAGCCGGGTCGTGGCCGCGTACGCGAACGCGGCCCAGCCCCGGGCGGAGTGCGGTTCGCCGAGGGCGACGAGCACGCGGGCCTGGAGGCTGGCCGCCTCGGCCAGCTCGGGCGTGGCGTTCGCCGGACTGGAGTCGGCGTCGGTCAGCGCGTCGGCGAGCAGCCGCTGGGCACCGGCGAGGTCGCCGGCGGAGACCAGGTGGTGCGCCTGGTCAGTCAGTTCACCGAAGCCGGAGGGCACGCCCCATCGTGCTCACCCGACGACGGTAAGTACAAGACCCGAACCGGGGTGGATTGGTCAGGAACCGGTCAGGTGTTCGGCGATTGTCTCGCTGATCCGGCGCAACTGGTCGGCCTGGGCCGGGCTCAGGGCGTCGAACAGGTGCCGGCGTACCCCCTCGACGTGGCCGGGCGCGGCGGCGGCGAGGGTGGCGAACCCCTCGTCGGTGAGGACCGCGATCTGCCCGCGCCGGTCGGTGGGGCACTCCTCGCGGCGCACCCAGCCGGCCGCCTCCAACCGGGCGACGGCGTGCGAGAGCCGGCTGCGCGAGGAGCCGCTCGCCTCGGCGAGCTCGCTCATCCGCAGCCGCCGCCGGGGGGCCTCGGAGAGCCGGACCAGGATCTCGTAGTAGGCGTGCGGCATCCCGGCGTCGCGTTGCAGCTCCCGGTCCAGCGTCTCCATCAGCGCCCGGGAGGCGGTCAGGTAGGCGCGCCAGGTGCGCTGCTCGTCGGGCTCCAGCCAGGGGGTCATGGCGCCCATCATACGTCACTTAGTTGAACGTTCAACGAAATCGCGCTAGCGTCGGGGGCATGGGAATCCACCGCCTCAACCACGCCGTGCTCTACGTCAGCGAGCTGGCCCGCAGCGTCGCCTTCTACCGCGACGTGCTGGGCTTCCGGCCGATCCCGATGACCCCCGACGGCTTCCGGGGTGCCGCCTTCCTCCAGGCGCCCGACTCCACCAACGACCACGACCTCGGCCTGTTCGAGGTCGGCGCGGGCGCCGGCCCCTCCACCGCCGGCCGCGGCACCGTCGGGCTCTACCACCTGGCCTGGGAGCTCGACACCCTCGACGAGCTGGCGGCCACCGCCCAGCGGCTCGCCGCCGCCGACGCCCTGGTCGGTGCGTCCGACCACGGCACCACCAAGAGCCTCTACGGCCGGGACCCCGACGGGCTGGAGTTCGAGATCGTCTGGCTGGTGCCCGCCGACCGGATCGACGACGCGGCCCTGGCCGCGCGCAAGCGGATCGGCCGGCTCGACCTGGACGCCGAGCGGCGGCGCTACGGCGGCCAGACCCGCGGCGGCGTGGGCATCTCCGTCCCGGTCTGACCCCGCGAGGCTGCCCGCGCGCCCCGACCGGGTCGCGCGGGTCCCTGCGGACCCGGCCGGGGTGGGCGTGCGGTAGAACGGCAGCATGCCGACCGACGCCGTCCTGCGCGAGCTGCTCGTCCGACACCTGGAGACCTGGCTGCCGGGGGCCCTGCACCGCGCCCGCCGGGCCACCCTCGCCCTGGCGTACGCCGGAGGTGACGCCGGGGCCGCGGAGGCCGCCCTGCGGGTGGTCGCCGGGCACCGCGACCGGCTGCGGGGTCACCAACTCACCGTGCTGGTGCTCGCCGCCGGCACCGAGGAACTGCCGGCCCGGCTCGGCGCCGCGGAGGCCGGCCTGCCGGCGGGCGTCGCCGTGCACCTCGTGCCGGGCGGCCCGGCCCGGCTGGCGGTGGCGGTGAAGGCGGCCGGTGCGGCCGGCGCGCCCCTGCTCTGCGTCGTGGCCGACGACACCCTCGACCCGGCGGTGCTGACCGCCGCGGCGGTCGGCCGGCCGGCGGACGTGCTGCTCGCCACCGCCCCCGGCACCCCCGCGCGCGCCGCCCTCGCCGACGCCGGGTTCCCGCTGACGACCGAGGTGGAGTCGGTGCCCGCCGACGGCGCCCCCGGACGGCTGTTCGCGTACGGGACCGGATCGGACAAGAACCTGGCGGCCTACAAGGAGGCGCTCTGGGCGCTCGACGGCGTGCGCTACCGGGACCACACCGGGCGGCTGCTCGACGGTGTGCCGGACCCGGAGCCGGGCCCACTGCGCCACGAGCTGCTGGCCGAGCTGGCGCGCGGCGGCCCGCGCACGGTCACCGAGCTGCGCCGGCACGCCCTCACGGAGACCGCCTACCGGTCGGCCGACGCCCTGCGGGTGCTGACCGGGCTGCTCGATGCCGGGGAGGTCACCCGCGACCCGCGCGACGGCCGGCTCGGCGGCGACGTGCTCATCACCGTCCGGGACGCCGGGCCGGGCGCCTGACCCGGGCGGGCCGGGGCCTGCGGGCGCGGGTGCCGGGCCGGGCGGCCGCAGGGGCCCGAACGCCGAGCGGGGTGCCGGTGAATCACCGGCACCCCGCTCGACCTCGGGACCTCACGCCCGGGTCTTGTCCTGCTTCCAGGACAGCGGGCCCGGCAGGTCGACCCGGTGCGCCTTGGCCCGGGAGTTCCAGGACCAACGACCGATCTTGATGCTCCAGGACGAAAAGCCGTTCTCGGTGAAGTTCAGGATGATCGGGCCGTACTTCTTGCGCTTGCGGAACATCAGACCCATCGTCTTGCTCCCTTCGATTCCCTACCCTGCCCTGTCGAGACGGAACATGCCCGGATCGCCGAATCGCGAAACCCCGTCCCGTCCGACGTGGACGGTCCGACGGGGTGAGGCCCGGCGCGTCCGGCGGGCCCGCCGACCACCGTCGTGCCTCGGCGGTCGGTCCCGTCGCCGCCGACCCGGCTGGCGGTGTCAGGCGGGGCGCGGTCGACGACGAGCACGCGGGAGACGCTGCCGTCGTCCTCGGCGATGTCGCGTTCGTGGACGAAGCCGAGCCTGCCCAGCAGCGCCAGCGAGGCGTGGTTGGCGTCGGCGACCGTCGCGTACACGCGGGGCAGGCCGAGGGTGTCGAAGCCGTAGCGGACCAGGGCCCCGGCCAGCTCGGTGCCGAGGCCCTCGCCCCAGGCCGGCTTCGCCAGCGCGTAGATGATCTCGTGGCCGTCGACCTGCTCCGTCCGCTTGATCTCGGCGTGCCCGACGTACCGGCCGTCGCGGTGGACCGCCCAGACGTCGAAGAGGTCGTTCGCGTAGACCTTCGTGAACACCCGCCCGAAGACGGCGCTGGCCTCCTCGGCGCTCAGCGGGCCGTCACCCATGAACCGGCCCACGTCGGGGTCGGTGAGCAGGGCTATCGAGTCCTCGGCGTCGTCCGGCCGGTAGGGCCGAAGCAGCAGGCGTTCGGTGTGCAGGACGGGGGTGGGCATCAGCGCGGCTCCCAGGCGTCGGGCAGGGCCGTCAACCTACGGACGTGGGCGGGCAGCCGACCACTGATTATCTCCGCGAGGCTCACCTCGTCGACGACCCGTCGCACGGCGGCCCGCACGGCGACCCAGAGGCGGGGCAGGTTCTCCGCCGCGCCCTCGTAGCTGGTCTCCTCCGGGCGCAGCCCGCGTACCCCGGCCAGTGGGCCGTCCACGGCGCGCAGCACCGCGCCGACGGTCACCTCGCGCGGCGGCCGCGCCAGCGTGTAGCCGCCCTCGGCGCCGCGCTGCGCCCGGACGACGCCGGCCCGCCGCAGGTCGGCCAGGACCGCCTCCAGGAACTTGCGCGGCATGTCCTGCTCCGCGGCGATGGCCTGGGTGGACATCAGCCGGGGGTACGCGGTGGCGAGGCTCAGGGCCGCCCTTACCGCGTAGTCGCCGCGCGCGGAGATCTGCACCCCGTCATCATGCCCCGCACGGGTGGCTGCTCACGTCGGCGGGCGAGCGGGGCCGCACCACCGGCCCGGGTGCCGGCCGCTCGCGGGCCGCGCGGAACGCGCCCGGACTGACCCCGGCCTCGCGGGTGAAGAACCGGCCGAAGTTCGTCGGCTCGGAGAAACCCAACCGCCGGCCGATACGGGAGATCGGCTCGTCCGTGGCGGCCAGCAACCGGCTCGCCTGCAGGGCCACCCGCTCGTCGACCACCTGCTTGGCGCTGCGGCCGGTCACCGCCAGGCAGGCGCGGGTGAGCGTACGCACCGAGCAGTCCAGCCGGGCGGCGTAGTCCTCGACCCGGCGGGTGTGCTGGTAGCCGCGTTCGACCTCGCGGCAGAGCCGATGGAAGGTGACGGTCTCGGCCCGGGTCGCCGGGTGGGCACGCCGGGGCAGCAGCGACAGCCGCAGCAGCAGCACGGCGAGCTGGTGGCGCAGCAGGCCCCGCGCGGCGGCCACCCCCCGATGCCGCTGGCAGTCCACCGCCAGCTGACTCACCTCGTTGATCACCGCGTCCTCGTCCTCGCCGGCGAGCTGGAGCCAGGCCGGGACGGCGTCGGGGTCGACGTCGAGCCCGCGCAGCGCCGCCGGGTCCCAGCGCACCACAGTCGCGTCGAGGTGCGCGCCGGAGCAGCGCAGCACCTGACCGGCGCGTACCCGCAGCAGCGTGCCGGGCCGGCAGGAGAGCGCCCGGAAGTCCAGCTCCGCGGTGCCGTGTCCGCCCGTGGTCAGCACGAGCAGGTCCTGTTCCAGCAGCACCGGACGCCGCCAGCGCGGGTCGGAGGCGAGGTCACCGAGGGCGACCGTCTCGATCTCGGCGGGGGCGGTCGCCGGGTGGCCGGACGGAGCGGGGGAGAGCTGACCGGAAGAGACCATCGCCTGCGACGGTAGCCCGACGCGACGATCAACGCATCCCGAGCTGCGGCCGGTCCTACGGGCCAGCGCCCGCCGCACGCCGGACCGGCCGCCGGCGCTCCCGGCGCTTCGCCGGTGCCCGGCCGGCGCGGGTTGTCCGGGGTCGGCGGGGGGTTGTCCGGGGTCGGCGGGGCGGGCTACGTTACCGAACGGTAGCGCCGTCCGGTCGTGGCACGGCCGGAGCCGGGGTCCGCGCCGGTCGGGTCGCCCCGCCCCGCACCGGCGGCCCCGACCGACACGATGGGATGGGGCATGACGGATCTGTTCTCGGTCGAAGGCAAGACGGTCCTGGTCACCGGCGGTTCGCGGGGGATCGGCCTGATGATCGCCCAGGGCTTCGTCCGGGCCGGCGCGCACGTGATCATCTCGTCCCGCAAGGCGGACGTCTGCGAGGCCGTGGCCAAGGAACTCTCCGCCGAGGGGCGCTGCGAGGCCATCCCCGCCGACCTCGGCGACGACGCCGGCGCCGAGAGCCTGGCTGCCGCCGTCCGCCAGCGCGTCGACCGCCTCGACGTGCTGGTCAACAACGCGGGCGCGACCTGGGGCGCCCCGCTCGAGTCGTACCCGGAGGGCGCGTTCGACAAGCTCTGGGCGGTCAACGTCAAGGCCGTCTTCCGGCTCACCACCGCGCTGCTGCCCGCGCTGCGCGCGGCCGCCAGCGCCGACGACCCGGCCCGCGTGATCAACATCGGCTCGATCGACGGTCTCCGGGTGCCGACGATGGAGGTGTACGCGTACTCGGCCACGAAGGCCGCCGTGCACATGCTCACCCGAAGCCTGGCCCACCAGCTCGCCGACGAGCGGATCACCGTCAACGCGATCGCGCCGGGGCCCTTCGAGAGCAAGATGATGGCGTTCGCGCTGGACGATCCCGCGTCCCGGGCCGCCATCGAGGAGCAGGTGCCGCTGGGGCGCATCGGCCGGCCGGAGGACATGGCCGGTACCGCGATCTACCTGTCGTCGCGCGCGGGGGCGTACCTCACCGGTGCGGTGATCCCGGTCGACGGCGGCATCACCACGCACGGCTGAGCCCGGCGTGGGGCGGGAGGCGGTGCGCGTACCTCCCGGTGGGCCGGAACCGCGCGGACTCGGCAGATCCGCGCGGCCCCGGACGGCCGGTGTCGGCGGTGGTTCAGCGGCCGGCGAGCAGCCGGGTCACCGCGGTGTCGACGTCCAGGTGCTCGGCCTCGCGGCCACGCGGGACGACGACGTAGGTCCGTCGAAGGAAGCGCACCAGGACGCTGCGCGGCACCTCGAACAGGGCGTTGCCGTCGGGCGACGACAGCGCCAGCGCGACGAAGTCGCCGCGCGGGGTGGCCCAGGGCCAGACCCGCACGTCGCCGATGCCGGCCGGCTCGTCGAGGCCGGTGACCAGCAGTTCCCGGGCGAACGACCAGCTGACCGCCTCGCCGCCGGCGGATTCGGCGTGAAACAGGACATGGACGGCGTACGGATCAGCAGGGTCGTAACGCAGACTGGCACGCACCGGCAAGGCGGTGGCGTCAGGTGCGACGAGCCTTAGCGACGTCTCGACCTCTACGGTCGTCGGTCGGATGACACTCATGGACGATCTCCCCCCGGCACCGCTGCGGAACGCGCGTGTCCCGCTTTTCCCATACTCAGGTGCTACTCGTGGCTACGCTCCGCCATACGCTGACTTCACCCAGTGGTGGGAAGGGGGTCGGAAAGGCGCATGAAATGTGAAAATTCATGTAAGATTTCCGGTTCTGCCCAGTGCGTGATCCCGCCCGGCGTCGGGTGGTTCAGTCGTCGACTTACTCCGGTAACGTCCAGTCGTCCGTTCCAGTGACGGGCGCGAGTCACACTGGGGGAGGAATATGGCCACGAAACGATCCTCATTGGATCCGATGGCAGCTCCGGGCTCGCCGAAAGTCGCGTCCAGGGCAGCCGAAAGGCGGGGGTACGGGGTGCCCACGGAGCAGCACGACCGGCCCGGCCGGCCGGCGTCCGACGGGGGTGGCGCCGGCGGCACGGCGCTGGCCGAGCGGCGGCAACGACCGCGCTGGCGGCAGCGGCTGAGCACGACCCTCGACCTGATCCGGGCCAACCCCACCGGGCGGGTGACCCTGAGGATCTTCATCTCCATCGCCGGCGCACTCGTCGTCACCCTCGGCATCGCCCTCATCCCGCTGCCCGGTCCCGGCTGGCTGCTGGTGATCGCGGGCCTCGGCATCTGGGCCGTCGAGTTCCACTGGGCCCGACGGCTGCTCGGCTTCACCCGGCGGCACGTGCACAACTGGACGCAGTGGGTGAAGGACCGTTCACTGCTCGTGCGCTGCCTGCTCGGCTCCGTCGGCCTGGTCTTCGTCGGCTCGGTGGTCTGGCTGTCGCTGAAGTACAGCTTCGGCATCGACGTGGTCGCCGAGGCGCTGCACTACCTCGCGACGCACTGACCCGGGTCCGACCGCCTGCCCCGGCGGCGGTCGGACCCCGGATTTCCGGTCCGGCTCCTCGATCGGGTAGAGTCAACGGCGCTGAGGGCGATTAGCTCAGTGGGAGAGCGCTTCGTTCACACCGAAGAGGTCGCTGGTTCGATACCAGCATCGCCCACTCTCAGTCTGTGCAGGTAAGAAGCCCGTTGCCGGAGTCATCGGTAACGGGCTTTGCCGTATGTGCTGCTTACATTGGGAGCAGGCCGGTTCAGGGCCAGGCAACTCTTGAGCGGTTGGGTCGAGGAGCAGGCTGGCAAGCCTGCCCAGGAACTTTCGGCCGCTCAACGCCGCGAACGCGTTCGCGCCCGCAGCGCACGACAACACCGCTGGGGCGACCCGCCAACGAAAGCGGCGTAACCAACCCGGAAAACGTTTGTGGTCAGGGCACTGGGTGGCGCGGGTGGGCAGCAGGCCGAAGGCGGTCCGTTCGTCTCAGTCGTCGTTCAGATTTCGGCGAGCGTCAGCGTGACGTGGGCCGCCTGCCGCATCGGATCACGCTCCGTCCAGGTGGACGTAGACCCGGTCGAAGCGCAGTTCGGCCAGATCCTGGCGCGGGATCACCCAGCTGATGAGGTCTTGCTCCCCGCCGTTGACCATGTCGGTGCCATCCGCCGAGGCCAGCAGAACCAAGTCCTCGTCCTTCAGTGGTTCCGTGCCGGGGACCGGCGGCCGTGCGCCGCAGATCGAAGCCGTCGGATCGGCGGCCCGTAAGGCTGCGTCAATGGGACCGTTGCTGAGCTCGATGGGACAGCCGCCCAACTGCACCCCTCTTTCGCCGAGCGGGTATTCCTGCGATTCTTCCCACGCCCTGGCCAGGTCCTTGCCGCGCGGATGCTCGGGGGTGTTGCTGTCGTCGGCAGGGTGGAAAGGGCGATAGGGGACGATCGTCAGACGCAGACTCTCCACGGGCCACGGGCCGTCTCCGTCTTCATCGTCTTCGTTCTCGTCTTCGTCTTCATCTCTCCAGGGCCGCTCGGCGACGGCTGCTCCGGCGGGGACATACAGCACCGTGCCGCCGAAATCGCAACACCCGTCGCCGTCGTCGTCGGAGAACAACAGCAGCTGACCGTCGGAGGGCAGGGGCAGGTCTGTCGCCTCGGCAGGCAGGGCCGCGCAATCGATCGAGGCGACAAGAGTGAACGGTGGGTGGGGAACGTCGGCCGGAAGCCACGGGTTGCCACCCCACCTGCCCGCCACCGGCCCGTCTCCGTAGGGGAGGAGCGTCGCAAACGGGCGGAGGTCGCTAATCCATCGTTCTACATCGGCGGGCGGAATGCTCTGCTCGGCCGCCTTGGCGCGGAACGGATCGATGAACTCTTGCGAGTACGTGGAACTCATGCGCGGCAGTGTAGAGATGAGCCCCGACAGACCAGGGTGAGGGTGGCTGCGGATCACTGCCATGTCGTCCACAGGGCGCGACAGAGGCCTGAAGCACGCCCGACAAGGGGCGTGCTCCCCGATCGATCGATGCCGCTGCGGGAGCCAGCGCTGGTGCCGATCCAGGTACTGGGCGGCAGCTCACGATCGGCCGGCGGTCAGCGGCCCAGCGTGAGCCCCCTGCCTGCGGCTCCATCTTCCCGCAGGTCAGAGTCGGTACGGCGTCCTGTTTCACACCGAAGAGGTCGCTGGTTCGATACCAGCATCGCCCACTCTCAGTTCCTGCTGGCCCTGGCGCCGGTGCGTAAGCGGCCGGTCGCGCAGATCGCGATCGCGTAGCTCGTCGGGGTACTTCTTCGCACTGCAACGACTTTCCCGGGTGGATCGAGGGGAAGGCCGAGAGCGTTGACGGCGGTGAGATGGTCGTGCTGCTGCCGTACGGGATGGAAACGACGGGCGGCAAGCGGAGTCTGGCTATCGCCTCGGCTGACGTTGATCAGGCCCGCTACCGCCATGACCGCCAATGGCTCGGCCACGCGGTTCACGGCAAGTTCCAAGCTCGGGGGCGATGGCCGCGCTAAGGCATGCCGGTCGTCCAGGAGCCAGCTCCACAGCCGCTTAGGGGCAGGTCAAAACGCTCAGCCGGCGGGAGAGCCGACTCAGGCTGTTCCGCCAGCGTCCGTACGTGCGTTAAGGCCGCGCTTGACGGGGCGGACCGGGCGGCGGCCCGCTTTCCAGGAGGTGGGTCGACGGCAGACCGGATGGCATGCATGGTGACAGCGGTGATGTCGGATCTCAGTAGGATGCTCAAATGCCTCGGCCGGTGATCTTCGACCTCTTCCATACCCTGATTCAGGGGGCCGACGAGGAGCGTGACCGGGTAGTCGGCGAGATGGCGGTCATGGTCGGGGTGGCTCCGGACGCCCTGGTCGCCGCATACCACGCCAGCTGGCGGGACCGGCTGGTCCGGTGGGACGTGGAGGAGACCATCCGCATCCTCGCCGGACGCCTCGGCGGCACACCAACCAACGACCAGGTGAGACGGGCCGGTGAGCATCGGCGGGCCTTTGTGCGTCGGGTGCTGCACAGTGTCTCGGCCGACACCCTGGACGTGCTCGACGCGATACGCGAAGACGGGCATCTGTTGGCCCTCATCAGCAACGCCACCTCGGACACTGCCGAGGCATGGCCGCAGAACCCGCTCGCCCACCGGTTCGACGTCACAGTTTTCTCCTGCGATGTCGGGCTATCCAAGCCAGACCCGGCGATCTATCGCCTTGCCGCTGAGCGCCTGGGCGTTGGGCCGGCGGAGTGCGTCTTTGTTGGCGACGGTGCAGACGGTGAGCTGGCCGGGGCGGCAGCGGTCGGTATGACCGTCTTCCGGAGCACGGAGCACAACGACACCGACCCCGGCTGGTGCGGGCCGGCCTTCGCTACCCTGGGCGACCTGCCCGCCATGCTCCTACCTCATGCGCTGCGGGCTCGGCCGGGCGCCGGCCAGCACCGCTGACCACTCCGGCGGACAAGGAGAGGCACAAGGTCAACCAGCGGGCCGGGGACCTGTGAGTGGATGGCCATCGTCGCGGAGAAGCGGGCGCGCCGGGAGGTAGCCGCCGCTGGACTGGAAGGAGTGACGTGGGCGCGAAGACGGCCCTACTGGCGTTCACCGACGGCGACATCCGCCCGGCGCTGCGGGACGCGACGCGGTCGGAGCGAGCCGGGGCCGAGGCGTTGGCACGTCGGATCCATCCCGGCTACGTGGTCGAACCAGCCGGCGAGAACACGTTGCTCGACGGCACCTACCCGCCGGATGGTCTCACCTACGTCACCGCGCTGGCCGGGGCAGAGCTGTGCTGCGACCGACGGCTCATGTTTGACCGCCCGTCTGAGCTGCCGGCGCACCTGCGCCGAGCCGGAGCGGGCAGACGAATCATCATGCACGGGATGCACTCGGTCGTGGACTGGCTCGGCTTCGCGGTGTGGGAGGACGGCGTGCTGATCAGATCGCTGAGCCTGTCGCCCGACGGCGGCATCCGGGAGAACATCGGCAAGCCGTACGACTTCGAACTGCCGTACTGGGCCGGTGAGCGTCCCGTCGAGCCCGTACCCGGCTGGCACAACCAGGACCCGTATCCGCTGCCGTTTCATCCCCTCGACCTGGGCGAGGAGGCGTTGCGTGCCTTCTTCGGCTTCGTCATCGAGGGCCTGCCTTCCCCCGAGGACATCGACGCCGAGGCTGTTCACCTGCACGGCTTTCGCCTGACCGAGCCGCCGGGTGGGGAGCGGGCCGCCCGCCGGTAGCGGTCATCACGGCGGCTCACGGTGCCGCGTCGACGTGTGGCGCTCGCGCGGTGCGGCGCCGGTCAGCCGACGGGCTCACATTGCCTGGTGGTGACGTCGTATGGCGCGCACAGGGCGACGCTCCAGCGCAGCGGGAACTCGTAGGGGCGCCCGCCGGAGGTGTAGTGCAGGACAAGCCGCTCAGCGACGGCCGTCCGGGGGCCGAGCTTGCGTACCCGCAGTCGCAGCGCGTGCGTGTCCGGCCCCTGCGCGCACGCGGTGGCGCCCTCGAGGGCGACCGGCTCGCGGGACAGCGGGGGTAGCTGGCTGTCGTCGCCCGACGGGCCCGGCGGTATGAGGGCGAACGCCTCGACCCGCATGCTGCCCGTGGACATCTCGGGTCGGATCTCGTTGATGGTGACCCGACCGGGCCGGTCGAGGCAGATCCCCGCCACGCCCCGCGTGCTGGTGATGCGGGCGGCGTCCGGGTCGACGTCGTGGATCCGTTCTCCCGCGCCGAGGTAGGAATCCGGGACGGCGATGCGCGCGTCGGCGAGGCCCGGCTGAGCCGGAGTCGTCGTGTCTGGTGCGGGCTCGGCCGTCGCCGCCTGCGGAGACGGGGCCGCCGTGTCCCGCTGGCCTGTGCCGCAGGCGCCGACGAGCATCGCGACGAACACGGTCACGGTGATGCGCGCGGCCTTCCGCGAATCGGCGGTCACACCAGGAGCCTTCCACGAGGTCGCCCGCCCCGCTGTCCCGCACCGCGCATCGCGGGAACCTGCGGAAGGTTGATCGTCGTGCGCGTGGTCGCCACGTCGAGCAGGCGAAAGGATTGATCGGCGTCACGTACTGCGGCAGGGTGGTGACCAACGGGGGCGGATTTCTCAGTCTTGCGCCGACGCGTGCACCGCTGATCCCCTTGAGGAGATTCATGTCCGAGACTCCGCCGAGCAGCGACGAGTTTCCGTCCTACCCGATGACCCGCGAACCGGCGTGTCCCTTCGCTCCCGCGGCGAGGGTGCGCGAGATGACCCGCGAGGACCCGGTGGGCAAGGTGCGGATCTGGGACGGCAGCACGCCGTGGTTCGTGACCCGGCACGCCGACCAGCGGGCGCTGCTCAACGATCCGCGGCTGAGCATCGACGAGAAGCGTCCCGGCTATCCGCACATGACCCGCAGCCGCGCCGCCTCGGCGCCGCACCACCCCGCACTGATCACCAACACGGACCCGCCGGAGCACACCCGGCTGCGGCGCACCGTCAACGCGCCGTTCATGGTCAAGCGGGTCGAGGCGCTGCGTCCGCGCATCCAGAAGGTCCTGGACGGCCTGATCGACGACATGCTCGCCGGCCCGCGGCCGGCCGACCTGGTGCAGGCGATCGGCCTGCCGGTCCCCACCATGGTCATCACCGAGATCCTCGGCGCCCCGTACGAGGATCGCCTGCTGTTCCAGACCACCAGCCACACGCTGATCAGCCACGAGTCGACGCCTGAGCAGGCCGAGGCGGCGGCCGGGGCGCTGACCGGCTACCTCGGTGATCTCTTCGCGCGGCGGATGGCCGACCCCGGCGACGACGTGATCTCCGAGCTGGCCGCCAAGGTGCGGGCGGGCGAGATGACCGCGCCGGAGGCCGTCACCATGGCCAGCGCCATCCTGATCGCCGGGCACGAGACCAGCGCCAGCATGATCTCGCTGGGTACCCTCGCCCTGCTGCGGAACCCCGACCAGCTCGCGCTGCTGCGCGAGAAGAGCGACGACCCGGGGTTCGTCGCCAACGCGGCCGAGGAACTGCTGCGCTACCTCACGATCGTGCACAGCGGGATCCGGCGCATCGCCAACGAGGACGTCGAGCTTCGCGGCAGGGTCGTCCAGGCCGGTGACGGCGTCATCTTCGAACTGGGCGGTGCGAACTACGACGCCGAGGAGTTCCCCGAGCCGGAGAAGCTCGACCTGCGCCGGCCGGCCCGCCAGCATCACGCCTTCGGTTACGGCGCCCACCAGTGCCTGGGCCAGTCGCTGGCCCGGGTGGAACTGCAGGTGGTCTACGGGACCCTCTACCGGCGGATCCCCACCCTGGCCCTGGCGGTGCCGTTCGAGCAGGTCGAGTTCGCGATGGAGGGCGTCGCGTACGGTCTCCGGTCACTACCGGTCATCTGGTGAAGGAGTCGACGATGACGATGCGGGTGGAGTTCGACGAGCCGAAGTGCGTGGCGGCCGGGCAGTGCGCGATGGTCGCCCCGGAGGTCTTCGACCAGCGCGACGACGACGGCGTCGCGATCGTGCTCGACCAGACGCCGGGGCCGGAGCACCACGACCAGGTGCGTGAGGCGGCGGAGGTGTGTCCCGCCGCCGCGATCCGCCTGGTGGAGCGGTGAAGGAGCGACGGAGGCTTCCGCGCGCTGTGCGCCCAAGGGGCGCGACGCGCCCGGGCTGATCACGTCAGGAGGGCCGCAGCAGGGTACGCAGGATCCGGTCGAGATCCTCGTCGGATGGTGGGCCGTCATGGGCCTGCTCCCACATGACGACACCCTGGAACGCGAGGTACGCGATGATCCGTACGTCGTCTCCGGCGCCCAGTTCGCCCCGGGACACGGCACGGTCCAACGCGCGGCCGAACGGCGCGAGCGTACGCGCGGTGGCGGCCTCCGTCAGCTCCCGCAGCTCCCCGGTGCCCGACGTGATCGCCGCGATCAGCGCCCGCCCTTCCGGTAGGGCGTAGTTGTCCCTGATCGTCCTCATCACGGCGGTCAGGTCGGCGTGCACCGAACCGGTGTCGGGGTCGATGTCGTAGCGTTCGAGAAGCGGTTCCACCACCGCCTCGAGCAGCGCCGTCTTCGACGGCCAGCGTCGATAGATCGTGGTCCGGTTGACCTGTGCGGCCCTGGCCACGCCTTCGATGGTGAGGCTGACGAACCCGACCCGCGCCAGTTCCGCCAGCACGGCGGCGCGCACGCTCTGCACCACCTGGGCGCTGCGGGGTCCTCGCTGCACACCGCGGGTCCGCCGCGTCGACTCGGTCATCAGCCCCGACTCTAGCGGGACGCCGCGTCACGGCGGCCCGTGGTGCGCACGGGGGCCGGTGGTGCGCACGGGGGCCGGTGGTGCGCACGGGGGCCCGTGGTGCACACGGCGGCCGGGGCGGACACCGGCGGTCAGCCGGGGTACGCAGCCACGCGAAACCCCGAGACCGGTTAATGGCGACAGATTGTTGCCAATCCCGCTGTTCCGGCATAGCGTTCGGGTCACGGCACACCCGAAGCCGGGCCGTGCCGCGATCGACCGACCCGCCGCGCCACCTCACCTGCGTCTGCCGCACCCTTGCCGGCTCGCCCGGTGCGCACGACCGCAGGCGACAGACAAAGGGGGAGACCATCGTGTCCACCGCAGATGTATCGACCAGGTCCCTGTCCGAGATCGTCTCCCTGGCGGGCCGCCGTGCGGTCGTGACCGGGGGAGGCCGCGGCCTCGGCAAGGCGATCGCCCTGCGCCTCGCCGAGGCGGGAGCCGAGCTGGTGATCGGTGACATCGACGAAAGCCTCGCCGTCGCCGCCGCCGAGGACATCTCGCAGCGCCACGGTGTGCGGGCCCTCGGCGTTGCCATGGACGTCACGGACACGGCGACCGTCGTCGCGGCCGCGGACCGCGCGGTCGCCGAACTCGGTGGCCTGGAGATCTGGGTCAACAACGCCGGCATCTTCCCGAGCATCCCGCTGCTGGAGATGACCGACGAGGACTGGGACCGGGTGTTCGACGTCAACGCGCGCGGCGTGTTCGTGGGCGCCCGCGAGGCCGCCCGGCGCATGGCCGCCACCGGCGGCGTCATCGTGAACATCGTGTCGACGGCCGGGTTCCGGGCGAGCGCGCCGGGTCTTGCCGCGTACGTCGGTTCGAAGCACGCCGTTCGCGGTGTCACCCGCGAGCTGGCGATCGAACTCGCCCCACTGGGCATCCGCGTGCTCGGTGTCGCGCCGAGCTACGTGCCGACGGAAGGAAACATGCTGGCGGCTGCCACCGTCGAGCTGCCGGCGGGTGAGCTGCCACCGACGCCGCTGATGTTCAACAGCCCGATCGGCCGGATCGGCACCGCGGACGACATCGCCCGCGTGGCGCTGTTCGCCGCCTCCGACCTGGCGAGCTTCATGACGGGCAGCACCCTGCTGGCCGACGGCGGCAGCACCGCCTGAGTACGGCCGGACCGGTGCGCCGGCCCTGCCCTCCCGGCGACCGGACGGGCCGGGACCGCAGCAGGGCAGGTCAGCGAGGCGTGGGGCAGCCAGGTCACCGTGCTGCGGCCCGGTGGGCCCCGAGCGTGACGACCGCCCCGGTGATCAGGACGCCATGGACGTCAACCCGTCGTTGCAGGGTCCGTGGGGTCCTGATCACCATCGGCGGGGCCAACGCCGACCTCCGCGCGGCACCGCCCCGCCCCCCGTACGAACCTCCGGACGGTGGCGGGCACCCGCGCCCGGGGTGCGGGTGCCGACGTCAGCGGAACGCGCCGATGCCGGTCAGTGCCTGACCGACCACCAGCTTGTGCACCTCGCTGGTGCCCTCGTAGGTGAGCACCGCCTCCAGGTTGTTGGCGTGCCGCAGCACCGGGTACTCCAGGGTCACCCCGTTGGCGCCGAGGATGGTCCGGGCGGTACGGGCGATCTCGATGGCGGTCTCGCAGCTGTTCAGCTTGGCCAGGCTGACCTGGACCGCCGTGGCCTGACCGGTGTCGCGCAGGCGCCCGACGTGCACCGCGAGCAGCAGGCCGTTGACCAGCCCCCGGGTCATCTCGGCCAGCTTGTCCTGGGTGAGCTGGAACCCGGCGATCGGCCGGCCGAACGCCTCCCGGCTGCCGCTGTACTCCAGCGCCGTGCGCAGGCAGTCGTAGCCGGCGCCGAGCGCACCGAAGGCGATGCCGAGGCGGGCCTCGCCGAGGCACTTCAGCGGCGCGCGCAGGCCGGTGGCCTCGGGCAGTTGCGCGGTGGCCGGCAGGCGTACGCCCTGCAACACCAGCGCGGAGGTCACCGAGGCGCGCAGCGAGAGCTTGTGTCCCACCGGCAGGGTGCTGACCCCGGGGGTGTCCATCGGTACCACGAAGCCACGGATGCCCTCGTCGGTGCGGGCCCAGACCACCGCCACGTCGGCCACCCCGGCGTTGGTGATCCACATCTTCTCGCCGTCGAGGATCCAGTCGCCGCCGTCGCGGCGGGCGGTGGTGCGCATCGCCGCCGGGTCGGAACCGGCGTCCGGCTCGGTCAGCCCGAAGCAGCCGATCGCCTCACCGGCGGCCATCCGGGGCAGCCACTGCTGGCGCTGCTCCTCGCTGCCGAAGGCGCGGATGGCGTACATCGCCAGGGAGCCCTGCACCGACACGAGGCTGCGGATGCCGGAGTCGGCCGACTCCAGCTCGAAGCAGGCCATGCCGTAGGCGACCGTGCCGACGCCGGCACACCCGTAGCCGTCGAGGTGCATCCCGAGCAGGCCCAGCCGGCCGCACTCCCGGGCCAGTTCGCGGACCGGCAGGTCGCCGTCGGCGTACCACTGGGCGATGTGCGGGCGGATCCGCTCGGCGGCGAAGCGGCGCACGGTGTCCCGCACGTCGCGCTCCTCGTCGGTGAGCAGGGTGTCGAACGCGGCGAGCTCCAGCGGATCGGTCATCGGTGCTCCTCGGAGTCGGTGGGGGTGGTGGGCCGCGACGCCGGGGCGACCGGCTCCTGCGGGTTGCCGAGCCAGGCCAGCACCTGCTCGGTGTGCTCGCCCAACCGGGGCGCCGGTCGATGGTAGGCGGGCGGGGTGTCGGCCAGCCCGATCGGGTTGGCCACCTGTCGGTCGGGCCACCCCCGGTCCGGCCGCTCGACCTCCACGACCGGGGCCAGCCCCAGGTCGGTGGCGAGGTCGAACGCCCCGGCCAGGTCGTTGATCGGCCCGCACGGCACGCCGACGGCGCGCAGCGCGGTGGCCAGTTCGTCGGCGCCGCGCCGCGCGCTCCGTTCGCTCAGGGTCGCGATCAGCGACTCCTTGTCGCGGACCCGGCCGGCGTTGCTGGTGTAGCGGGGGTCCTCGGCGGTGCCCGGGATGCCGAGCACCCGGCACAGCGCGGTGAACTGCCCGTCGGTGCCGACCGCCACCGCCAGCGGCCGGTCGACAGTGGGCAGGAGCTGGTACGGCACCACGCTCGGGTGGGCGTTGCCCAGGATGCCCGGCACCACCCCCGCCGCGACGTACCCGGACGCCTGGTTGACCAGCGCGGAGAGCAGCGACGAGAGCAGGTTGACCTCGATGTGCTGCCCGTTGCCCGTGGCGTCGCGGTGGCGCAACGCGGCCAGGATGCCGATGGTGGCGTGCAGCCCCGTGACCACGTCGACCATCGCGACGCCGGTCTTGACCGGCTCGCCGGGGCGCGCACCGGTGACGCTCATCAGCCCGCCCATGGCCTGCACGAGCAGGTCGTATCCGGGCCGGTCGGCACCCGCCCCGGCACCGAACCCGGTGATCGAGCAGTAGACGACGTCCGGGTTGACGGCGGCGACGTCGGCGTGGCCGAGGCCGTAGCGCTCCATCGTGCCGGGCCGGAAGTTCTGCACCACGACGTCCGCGCGGCGGGCCAGTTCCCGGGCGGCGGCCAGGTCGTCGGGGTCGCTCAGGTCGAGCGCCACGGAGCGCTTGTTGCGGTTGACCGCCAGGTAGTAGGTCGCCGTCCCGTCCGCGTCGTACGGCGGCCCCCAGGACCGGGTGTCGTCGCCCCGGCCGGGCCGTTCCACCTTGACCACGTCCGCGCCGAGGTCGGCCAGGAGCATGGTGGCGTACGGCCCGGCGAGGACCCGGCTGAAGTCGGCGATCAGGATGCCGTCCAGCGCCCCGCTCACGCCGCCCACTCCTTGACGGCCGTGACCGCCCGCCGCCAGCGACGGTGGGTGACGTCGCGATCGCCGTCGACGCCGGTCGGGGTGAACTCCCGGTCCAGGTGCCACCGGTCGGTGATCTCGTCGAGGTCGGCCCAGACGCCGGTGGCGAGGCCGGCCAGGTAGGCCGCGCCGAGGGCGGTGGTGTCGGTGATGGTGGGCCGGCGCACCGGCCGGTCGAGCTGGTCGGCCTGGAGCTGGCAGAGCAGGTCGTTGACGGCGGCGCCACCGTCGACGGTGAGGCTGGTCAGCGGCCGGCCGGTGCAGCGGGTCATCGCGTCGGTGACGTCGCGGACCTGGAACGCGATCGCGTCCAGGGTGGCCCGGGCCAGGTGCGCGCGGGTGCTGCCCCGGGTGAGGCCGAAGACCGCCCCCCGGGCGTACGGGTCCCAGTCGGGCGCGCCCAGCCCGGTCAGCGCCGGCACGAAGAGGACGCCGCCGGAGTCGGGCACGCTGGCGGCCAGCGGCTCGATCTCGGCGGCGGCGGGGATGACGCCGAGCCCGTCGCGCAGCCACTGCACGGCGGCGCCGGTGACGAAGATCGACCCTTCGAGGGCGTACGTGGTGGGCTGCCCGTCGAGCCGCCAGCCGACCGTGGTGATCAGTCCCGCCTCCGGCGGCGGCGCCGTCGTACCGGCGTTGGCCAGGACGAACGACCCGGTGCCGTAGGTGCACTTGGAGCTGCCGGGGGTGAAGCAGGTCTGCCCGAACAGGGCGGACTGCTGGTCGCCGACGAGCGCGGCGACCGGCAGGTCGAGGCCGAGGAAGGCGTCCGGGTCGGTCCGGCCGATCACCGCGTTGGTCGCGACGATCTCCGGCAGCGCGGCCCGTGGCACGTCGAACAGCGCGCACAGGTCGTCCGCCCAGTCCCCGGTGGCCAGGTCGTAGAGCAGGGTGCGGGAGGCGTTGGAGGGGTCGGTGACGTGGACCCGCCCGCCGGTGAGCCGGGCGGCGAGGTAGCTGTCGACGGTGCCGATCGCGGTCCGCCCGGCGCGTACCCCGGCCCAGGTCTGCGGCTCCTCGGCGGCCAACCAGGCCATCTTGGTCGCGGAGAAGTACGGGTCCAGGCGCAGCCCCGTCCGGGCGGTGATCTCCGCCTCGTGCCCGGCGGAGCGCAACCGTTCGCAGAGGTCCGCCGAGCGGCGGTCCTGCCAGACGATCGCCGGCCGGGGGGCGGCGAGGGTCCGCCGGTCCCACAGCACCACTGTCTCGCGCTGGTTGGTGATGCCGACGCAGGTGGGCCGGGGCCCGGCGGCGAGCGCCTCGGCGCACGCCGCCAGGACCGCGTCCCAGATCCGCTCCGGATCGTGCTCGACCCAGCCCGAGCGGGGGAAGAGCTGCGGGAACTCCCGGTATCCCCGGGCCGCGACCTGACCATCGGCGTCGATGAGGATCGCGGTGACGCCGGTCGTGCCGGCGTCGATGGCGAGCACGGTCATCCGGCAGCCCCGACCAGGCCGGCCCGGTTGGAGCCGGTCAGCGCCCGGTACCGGGCCGCCTCCCGCTCGACCCAGGTGTGGTCGCGGCGCAGTGGCGCGGCCATCAGGGCGGCGATCTCCTCGGCGGCCCCGGCGGCGCCGTCGATGGTCTCCAGGCCGGCGTGGCTGCGGCGCAGCAGCACGTCCTCGACGGCGAGGGCGCCCTCGTGCCGGACGGCGTGACCGACCTCGGCGCGCAGCAGACCACCGGCGTGGGCGACGGGCCGCAGGTCGGCGGGGTCGGCTCCGGCGAGCAGTTCGGTCACCGCCGCGCCGTGGCGCAGCAGCAGCCCTTCGACGATGCCGGTGGGCAGCCCGTGTTCGCGGGCCAGGGTGCTGCGGCGGTTCCAGGTGGCCTGGAAACCGTCGGCGCCGACCAGCGGCAGCCGGTCGGTGCAGGAGGGCGGGTAGCCGCCGCCGAGGCGTTGCACCACGGCGTCGACCGCGTCGCGGGCCATCACCCGATAGGTGGTGAGCTTGCCGCCCGCGATGGCCAGGCACTGGTCGTCGATCTTCGCGACGACGTGTTCCCGGCTCAGCTTGGCGGTGTCGGCGGTGCCGGCCCGGTCGACCAGCGGACGCAGCCCGGCGTAGACGCCGACCACGTCGGCCCGTTCCAGCGGCCGGCGCAGCCAGGGGTTCACCTGGTGCAGCAGGAACGCGATGTCGTCACCGTCGGCGGCCACGTCGCCCGGGTCGCCCGTGTACGGGGTGTCGGTGGTGCCGACCAGCACCGTCGCGCCGACGGGGATGACGAAGAGCACGCTGCGTTCGGTGCGTGTGATCAGGGCCCGGTCCACCCGCAGCGCCGCCTTCGGCACCACCAGGTGCACGCCCTTGGAGGCGCGTACCCGCAGCACCTCGCGGCCGACGAGGCGCTGCACCTCGTCGGTCCAGACGCCGGAGGCGGCGAGCACCTGGCGGGCCCGCACGGTGCTCTCGGCGCCGGTCAGCTCGTCGCGGACGGTGACCTCGGCCGCGCCGGGGCCGGCGGCGTAGCCGACGGCCCGGACCCGGGTGGCGATGACCGCGCCCTCCCGGGCGGCGGTGCGGGCCACGGCGAGGGTCAGGCGCGCGTCGTCGACCTGGCCGTCGTCGTACTCGAGCGCGCCGACGGTCATCTCGGCGCGCAGCGCGGGCATGGCGCGGGCCAGGCCCCGGCGGGTGAGGTGGCGGTGCAGGCGGAAGACCCGGTCGGCCTTGCCGCTGGGCAGTTGGCCCATGCCGTCGTAGAGGCTGAGGCCGGCGCCGACGTAGGCGCGCTCCCAGACCCGGTGGCGCAGCGGGTAGATGAAGGGCAGCCGGCGGACCAGGTGCGGGGCGAGCCGGCCGCCGAGCAGGGCCCGCTCCCGCAGGGCCTCGCGGACCAGCCCGAACTCGAGCTGTTCCAGGTAGCGCACGCCGCCGTGCAGCAGCCGGCTGGACCGGCTGGAGGTGCCGCCGCCGAGGTCACCGGCCTCGATGAGGGCGACCCGCAGGCCCCGGGACGCGGCGTCCAGGGCCGCGCCGGTGCCGGTGATCCCGCCGCCGACGACGAGCAGGTCGAAGGTCTCGCCGTCCAGCGCCGTCAGCGTGGCGGCCCGTCGGGTGGCGTCGATCATTCCGCTGTCCACGTGGCAGTCCTTTCCGCATTATATAGAATCTGTCGACCGGCGAAGCGCGGGGTCACCATCGGCGCCGCACCTCCTCGGCCCAGCCGAGCAGGCCGTCCACCGGCACCCGCTCGCCCTCGTCGGTCACCACGTGCCCGGAGTAGCGCCCGAAGACCTGGTGCTCGTCGCTCTCCACCACCAACCAACTGCTGTACGCCGCCCGGTCGTGGAACGGGGTGAAGGTCAGGTCGACCCGGGAGCCGACGACCCGCCACGGGGCCAGCCAGTCGTGCGCGTCGTAGTACCAGCGCAACTCCTCGCCGATCTTGTGCAGCCGCCCGTCCACCCGGATCGCGTTCTCGGTCATCCCGGTGCCGACCGTCCACCTGCCACCGAACTGCAGGCCGATCTCCCGGCCCCCGCACCGGCCGCTGGCCGCCCCCCAGTTCCAGACGATCGAGTACGGCCAACGGCCCCGACCGTGGTCCAGCGTGGCGTACGCGGTGTCCGGGTCGAACTCGTACGCCTGACCGTCGGCCACCACCCGCCCCTGGGCCCGCAGGCAGTTGTCCTTGCGGGTGTACTGGAACAGCCGGTCGTTCCACGGCACCACCACGCCGAGCGACTCGTGCCCCGCCGGCCGGTCCACCAGCAGGTCGACCGAGAGCCGGGCCGAGCGGGCCCGCAGCCGGGTGCCCTGCGGAGTCTCGTCGAACCCCAGCGCGATGGAACGCCCACGGGCCCGGACCCCGCTCTCCCCGGAGGTCGCCGGCATCGGGGTGCCGAGCGGCAGCAGCGAACGCTCGGCGATCTGCACCGTCCGGTCCGTAGCGAAGTCCAGGAAGAACGCCGCGTAGGTGGCCCGGTAGTCGGCGTGCGAGACGTTCACCGCGACCAGGTGCGTCGGGGTCGTCACACACCAGTACTCGAACCGCTTGTTGCGCCCCCAACCGCGCAGGTTGGCCCGGTGCAGCGGCTGCCGGGTCCAGCCCACCGCGTCCGGGTTGAGCCGACCGTCGGGCAGGCAGAGGTCGACCCGGCTGGTGATCTCGCGTTCGTGGGTCAGCTCGACACCCGTCAGCTCAGCGTCGTTCGGCCGGTCAGCCATCGAGTTCCACCGCCAGGTACTTGTAGTCGAGGTAGTGCTCCACGCCGTGGTGGCCGCCCTCGCGGCCGTACCCGCTGCCCTTGATCCCGCCGAACGGGCCCTGCGGCGGGGCGAACGTGCCGCCGTTGACCGAGACCATCCCGAACTCCAGGCCCTCGGCCGTGCGGATCACCCGGCCCAGATCGCGACTCCACAGGTACGCGGCCAGCCCGTACGAGGTGGCGTTGGCCCGCGTCAGCACCTCCTCGTCGGACTCGAAGGTGAGCACCGGCGCGACCGGTCCGAAGGTCTCGTCGCGGCTGATCACCATCTCGTCGGTCACCCCGGCGAGCACCGTCGGGCTGTGGAAGCTGCCCTCGGCGTAGCCACGGCCGGCCGGCCGGTCACCGCCGGTGCGTACCTTCGCACCCCGGTCCAGTGCGTCGGCCACGTGGGCGGCGACCTTGTCGACGGACGCGCCGGTGATCAGCGGCCCGACCCGGGTGCCGTCGGCGAGGCCGTTGCCGACCGGCAGCTCCGCGGTGCGGGCCGCCAGCAGCTCGGTGAACTCCTCGGCCACGGAGGCGTGCGCGTAGATCCGGTTCGGTGAGGTGCAGGCCTGCCCGGCGTTGTAGAACTTCGCCCGGGCCACCCCCGCCGCCGCCTTCGCCAGGTCGGCGTCCGGGAAGACCAGCACCGGGGCGTGCCCGCCCAGCTCCACGGACATCCGCTTGACGTCGTCGGCGCTGGCCGCGATGAGCAGCTTGCCGACCCGGGTGGAACCGGTGAAGGAGACCTTGCGCACCTGCGGCGCGGCCATGAAGACGGCGGTCACCTCGGCGGGCCGGGTGGTCGGCACGATGTTGACCACACCGGCGGGCAGCCCGGCCTCGGCGCACGCCTCGGCGACCGCCAGCGCGCTGAACGGGGTCAGCTCGGAGGGCTTGAGCACGACCGTGCAGCCCGCCGCCAGCGCCGGACCGATCTTGCGGGTGACCATGGAGAGCGGGAAGTTCCACGGCGTGATCGCGGCGACCACCCCCACCGGCTCGGGCAGCAGCCAGATCCGCGAACCGGCGGTGCTCGCGGGCACCGTCTCGCCGTACAGCCGGCGGGTCTCCTCGGCGGCCCAGCGCATCTGCTCCGCGCCGGCGAGCACCTCCGCACGGGCCTCGGCCAGTGGCTTGCCCTGCTCCCGGGTCATCGTCTCGGCGATCTCGTCGGCCCGCCGGGTCAGCGTCTCGGCGACCAGCCGCAGCTTCTCGGCGCGCTGCGGCGCGGGCAGCCCCCGCCAGCCCGGCAGCGCCCGCGCGGCCGCGTCGACCGCCGCCCGCGCCTCGGCCGGGCCGGCGTCGGCGACGGTGCCGAACACCGCGCCGGTGGCCGGGTCTAGCACCTCGAACAGCGCGCCGTCCGCCGACGGGCACCAGATGCCGTCGATGTACGCGCGTCCTGTCTCACTCACTGGATTCTCCTGTCGACGGCCTTCGGCCGCTGGTCGTCCTGGTGTCGCAGTCCCTGAAGCAGGGCTTCCAACGCCGCGTGCTCGTGTTCTCGCACGAGCCGCGCGGCGAGGTCGAAGTCGTGGGCCACCACCGCGTCCCGGATCGCCACGTGCTCGGCGTGCGACTCGGGCAGCCGCCAGGCGGCGAACCGGAAACCGCGCTTGGCGCTCTCCGTACGCGACCAGAGCGAGCTGAGCATCCGGTGGATCACCATGGTGTGCGGGGTGTCCGACAGCAACGCGTGGAACCGTCGGTTCAGGACGGAGAAACCGTCCACGTCGCGTTCGGCGATCACCGGCGGGCACTCCCGCAGCACCGCGTCGATCTCGGCGATCCGCTGCCCCGTGTAGTGCGGGCCGGCCAGCTCGACGGCGAGCGCGCCGAGGCTGGCCCGGATCCCGTAGAACTCCTGGATGTTGTCGATCCCGACGCTCGCCACCACCGCGCCCACGTGCGGGCGCAGCACCAACCACTCGTCGGCGACCAGCGACTTGATCGCCTCGCGGACCGGTGTCTCGCTGATACGCAGCGCCTCGGCCACCACCCGGGCGATGATCCGGCTGCCCGGCGGCGCCTCGCCCGACATGATCATCCGCTTGATGTGGCTGATCGCGATGTCCGACTTCATCTGGAAGGTATCGGTGATCACCGGTCGCCCCTCACACTCTCTGCACGGTCAGCTCGTCGATCGCCGCCCGATCCAGGGTGACACCGAGGCCGGGGCCCGCCGGCAGCCGCACCGTACCGGTGGCCGGGTCCGGCAGCAGGGGCTCGGCCAGCATCACCTGGAAAACCTCCGGGACGATGACCGGCGGGTCGTACGGGAACTCCAGCCACTCGCAGGCATCCAGCGAGGCGCAGAGCTGGAGGTTGCCCGCGACGCCCAGCCCGGTGGCCCACGCGTGCGGGATGATCCGCCGGTGCCGCGCGGCGACCATCGCGCCGAACTGCCGCAAGGCGTAGATCTCCTCGCTCTCGTTGGCGTCGGGCTGATAGATGTCGAAGCAGTCATCCTCCAGCATCCGGGTCAGTTCCGCGATGCCCCGGTTGTGTTCGCCCCCGGCGATCGGCACCGGCGAGGCGGCGGTCAGCGTCCGCTGTGCCCGGTAGTCGTGCCGGGGCAGCGGCTCCTCCAGCCAGGCCACGCCCAGGTCCGCCAGCTCCCGGGCGGTGGTCAGTGCCCGCTGTGGAGACCAGATCAGCCGGCTGCCGTCGGGGGAGTACCGCCACCGGGCCGCGCCCTGGTTGGCGTCCACCATCAACGTGACGTCCGGGCCGACCGCGGCACGGACCGCCGCGACCTGGCGGACGTCCTCCGCCACCGTGGCCGAGTGGACCCGCAGCTTGATGCCGCGGAATCCGGCGGCCACCGCCGCCAGCGCGTCGTCGACCCGCTGGGCGGGGTCGCGCACCTCGCCGAAACTGGCGTACGCGCGGACCTCGTTCGTGCAGCCGCCCCAGAGCTGGTACAGCGGGCGGCCACAGGCCTTGCCGACCGCGTCCCACACGGCGACGCCGACCACCCACGGGCGCGGGAAGAAGTACTGCGCCACGTACCGCAGCCGGTTGGCGATGTGTTCGGTGGCGAACAGGTCCTGCCCGACCAGCAGCGGCCGGATGACGTCCCGGATGGTCGTCAGCAGCAGCGGTCCGGACCCGTGGCCCATGTCGCCGCCGGACACCCCGACCACACCGGCGTCGGTCTCCACCTCGACCACCACCGCCGCCATCGACCGGTGCGCGCCCTCGGGTGCCCAGGACGGCACGAACGGCCTCGGGTACGGGATCTCGATCAGCGAGGCGCGCACGTCCCGAATCCTCATGCTCTCCGACACCTTCCTCTGCGACCGTGGGCGTCAGCCCTTGGTCGCGCCCTCCGCCAGGCCCTTGATCAGCCACTTCTGCACGAACAGCGCGAACACGACCACCGGGATGACGGTGAGCGTGCCGATCGCGGTGAGCGGTCCCCACATCGCGCCCTGCTCCGTGTCCGCCGCCATGCCGGCGATGGCGACCGGGATGGTCGCCGCCTCCCGGTTGGTCAGCACCAGCGCGAACAGCAGCTCCTCCCAGGCCAGGATGACGCTGAAGATCAGCGTCGAGATCAGACCGGGCAGGCTGCACGGAACGATGATCCGGAAGAACGCGCCGAGCCGGGACGCGCCGTCGAGCATGGCCGACTCCTCCAGCTCCCTGGGCAGGGCCATGAAGAAGGAGCGCATCAGCCACATCACGTACGGGATCAGGAACGTGCAGTACGCCAGGATCAGCGTGATGTGCAGGTCGGTGAGGTTGAACCGGCGGGCCACCAGGAACATCGGCACGGCCAGGGCGATCGGCGGCACCCCCCGCGAGGCCAGGATCAACGCGCCGATCAGGCCGGCGCCGCGGATCGGCAGCCGGGCCAGCGCGTACCCGGCCATCGCCCCGGCGACGAGCGACAGCAGGCCCGCGCCGGTCGCCACGATGACCGTGTTGAGCATCCGCGGGCCGATGTCGGCCTGCGCGAAGTAGCTGGTGTAGTTCTCCAGCGTCACGGTGCTCAACCAGCGCGGTGGGCTGGTGAAGATGTCCCGGGGCAGCTTCAGCGAGGTGCTGATCATCCACAGCACCGGGAAGAGGAACAGCAGCGTCGCGGCGATCGAGCCGGCGATGCGCAGGTGGCGTCCGGCCCGGGAACGCCGGGCCGGGCGGCGGGGGGCCGTCGCGGGCACCGTCGTGGTCACCATCGGTTCTCCAGATAACGGTTGAGCCGCAGGAAGAGGAAGGTCAACAGCATGGTGATGGCGAGGACCAGCGTCGCCATCGAGGACGCCGTACCGAACTCCAGGCCACGGAACGCCTTCTCGTAGATGTAGAGGTTCACCACGTCGGTCGCCTGGCCGGGACCGCCCCGGGTGGCGGCCAGCGCGATGTCGAACATCTTCACCGCGCCGAGCCAGCGCACGATGAACGCGGCGAGGATGACCGGGGCGAGCAGCGGCAGGGTGACCTTGCGCAGCGTCGCCCACCAGCCCGCGCCGTCGACCCGCGCCGCCTCGAAGACGTCACCGGGCAGGGACATGATGCCGGCGGAGGCGATGAGGACCACGAAGGGCGTCCACCGCCAGGTGTCGATGAGCACCAGGCTCACCATCGCCAGGGTGGGGTCGGCCAGCCAGTTGATCGGCCCGACGCCGACCAGCCCGAGCACGTAGTTGACGAAGCCCCACATCGGGTCGAGTAGCATCTTCCACACGCCGCCGGCGACCACCGGCGCGACCACCATCGGGATGAGGAACAGCGCGCGCAGGACGCCGCGTCCCCGCCACTCGACGTTGAGCAGGAACGCGATGCCGAAGCCCAGCACCATCTGCAACGGCAGCGCCAGCGCCAGGTAGATGCCGGTGACCTTGAGCGAGTTGAGGAAGCCGGGGTCCTCCAGGACCGTCCGGTAGTTCAGCCAGCCGACGTTGCGGCCCGGGGTGAACGTGGACAGGTCCAGCTCCGAGAAGCTGATCTGGATCGTGTAGAAGAGCGGGTAGGCCAGCACCGCCACGAGGATGACCAGCGCCGGGGCGAGGAACAGCCACCGTCCGCCGAGGTCCTTCAGGCGGTCACCGATCGGCCGACGCCGGGGGGACATGTCCGCCGGGGCGGTGGGGGGCGCTCCCGCGCTCCCCACCGCCTCCTTCTGGGTCTTGGTAGACAACTGTTGCTCCGCGCTCAGTAGCCCTTGGACTTCAGCAACTTGTTGACCTCGTCCTCAGCGTTCTTCAACGCCTCGGCCGGGGTCACCTGACCGGATAGGGCCAGGCTGTGCTGGGTCGCCAGGATCTGCTGGATGGCGTCGGACTCGGGCAGCTTCGGCCGCCACATCTTGCCGGCGTCGATGGCCTGGTAGCCGTCGGCGATGGCCTTGAAGACCGGGGCCAGCCACGCCTGCTCCGGGGTGGAGGCGAGCGTCGACTTACGGGCCGGGAAGACACCGAGGTTGTTGGCGTGCCACTTCTCGCCCTCCTTGGAGGAGAGCCACTGCAACAGGGTCCAGGCCGCCTCGGCCTGCTTGCTCTTCTTCGCCACGGCCCCGGTCCACATGCCCCGGTGCGCGCCGGCGCTGCTCGAACCGACGGGCATGACCTGGATGCCGACCTGCTCCGGCTTGAGGGTCGTGGTCTTCGGGTCGACGACCGTGCCCTTGTAGACGCTGCCCCACATGAACATGGTGGCCGTCTTGCCCTGGCGGAACGCCTCCAGCGGCTCGTTGAACTGGTAGGTGGCGGCGCCGGGCGGGGCGAACTTCAGCAGGTCGATGTGGGTCTGCAGGGCGGCGACGCCCTCCGGGGTGTTGAACGCCGGCTTGTTGTTCTCGTCGAGCAGCTGGCCACCGTTGCTGTTGAGGATGGTCTGCCAGATGGTCGGGGTCAGCGGGTCCTTGGTGAAGTAGGTGCCCACCGCCCAGGCGTCGGGCTTGCCGTCGCCGTTGGTGTCCTGGACGAGCTTCGGGGCCTGCTCCAGGTACTGCTGCCAGGTCAGCGCCGGTGTGGGCTCCGCCAGGCCCGCCTTGGAGTAGAGGGTCTTGTTGTAGAACATCAGCAGCACGTTGGAGCGCAGCGGCACGCCGTACTGCTTGCCGTCCCACTCACCGGCGGCCAGCGGGCCGGCGTTGAAGTCGTCCCAGTCGTAGTCGGACTGCGTGAACTTGCCGAGGTCGCCCTTGAGGTCCGCCAGGCCGCCGGTCTTGGCCAGCTGGGGGATCCACGGGTCGTCGGCGACCACGATGTCGTACGTCGGGTCCGGGGCGGTCAGCTCCAGCATCTCCTTGGCGAGCAGGTCGCCGTAGGGCACCCCGTCGATGGTGACCTTGATGTGCGGGAACTTCTTGTTGAACTCCGGCACCATCTGGTCCTGCCACTGACGCGCGAAAGCGTCGTTGGCGATCATCCGGATCGAGACGGGCTGCTCGGCGGTCCCGACGCCGCCGCCGGTGACCCCGTCGTCGGACGAGCCACAGGCCGTCAGCGAGGCGGCGAGGACGGCAGCGAGGCCGCCGGCCAGGACCGCACGGCGGGTCGCGCCGCGCGGGAACGGGGGGAGGCTACGCACAGGTAACCCCTTTCATGGGTGTGTTCGGTGGGGGGATGGACGGTGCTGCGAGCAACGACTATCGGGATGGATCGATCGCTATCTTTATGACGTCCGTCCCGTCGAGCTGGTAGCCCGTACTGAGTGCGCGCAGTGCCTGTTCCGTGTCCCGCAGCGGGACACGGTGTGAGACCACCCGGGTGAAGGGCTGCCCGCCCCGTTCGAGGATCTCCAGTGCGCGCAGGTAGTGCGCCCGCATGTCGGGCCCGGCGCCGTACACGCCGGTGATGGTGAGGTCGCGTCGGAGCAGGTCCGTGTAGGGGTTGAGGTCGATGGCGCCGCGGTCGGTGAAGTTGCCCAGCTCCGCGAGGGTGCCGCCGTCGGCGACGTACCCGATCGCCTCGGCGAAGCCCTGCGGCGAACCGCTGCAACCGAACACGGCCGTGGCGCCGCTGCCCCCGAGCGTGTCGCGCACCGCCGCGTGCCGTGCCGCCCCGGCGGGCAGCGTGGTGATGTCCACGGCGGTGTCCGCCCCGAGTTCGGTGGCGAGCGCGAGCCGGCCGGTGCTGCCGTCCACGGCGATCACGCGGGCGGCGCCCGCCGCCCGCGCGGCGGCCACCACCATGAGGCCGATCGCCCCGACGCCCTGGACCACCACGGTGGCTCCGAGCCCGACGCCGGCGCGGCGGATGCCGTGCAGGGCGACCGACATCGGCTCCGCCAGCACCGCGACCTCAGGGGGCAGGTCGGTGCGGTAGAAGACCGTGCCCGGGTTGACCAGGTGCAGGTGGTCGGCGAACCCGCCGGTCAGCGGGGACCCAGAGTCCACCGGTGACTTGAAACCGTAGGACGGCGGGCGTCGCCGGCACTGGCCGGGCCGGCGCAGCACCACGCAGGCGTGGCAGGTGCCGCAGTTCGCCGCCGGGAAGACCCCGATCCGGTCGCCGACGGCGACGGGCCGGTCGGCGGAGTCGGTGTCCAGGCCGTCGCCGAGCGCGGTGACGGTGCCGACGATCTCATGACCGAGCAGCGCCGGAAAGGTGATGGTCGGCAGGCGTCCGTGGAAGACGTGCGCGTCGGTGCCGCAGATGCCGCACAGCTCGACCCGGATCACCGCCTCGCCGGGCCCGGGGTCGGGCACCGGGTACTCGCGGATCTCGACCGGGCCGCCGGGCCCGGTGACGACCGCCGCGCGCGAGATTGCCGTCACCCTCGCCTCCCTAGCACTGCTGCTCCACTTTCTGGATTCCATAGAATGTAGGGGACCGTAACGCGTTGGCAATGTCCTGTCCAGAGCTGGATCCAGCCCAGTTTGCAGGTATCGAGGCTGTTCAGCGCGGTTACGCGTGGCGCGGCCGAGGCGCGACGGGCGGCGTGACAGAACTGCAATCGTGACTGTGCGTAGCGCTATCGTGCCGGCCCTTGCCGCGCCGGTGCCGGCGCGGGGGTGCGCGGGCCCCAGGTGTGCGGGCGGCGCGGGGCCTCGCCGCCCGCCCGCCGACGAACGGGATCGGCTACGACGACATCGAGCCTGCCGTACCGGCGGGACGGTACGGCAGGCTCGACAGGCGGCGCGGGGCGGTTCAGAAGCCGAGAGCGGCCCGCCCTCCGACCACCGGCAGGCGCAGCTCGCTCTCCTTCGGCGCGACCCGCAGCTCGGTGCCGCCGAGCGGCAGCAGGGTGTAGTCCTGGTCGCTGGAGAAGACGACCACGCCGATCCGGTGGCCCGCCGCGAAGACGTAGTCCTTCGGCTGAAGGGTCCACCGGTAGTCGTACAGCTTGCCCTGTCTCACGGCCCCGCCCCGCGACAGGTCCCTACGGTTCTGCGGGTCCATCCAGCCCCGGGTCACCACTGTCGGCGCGGCGGCCGAGCCGACCGGGCCGTAGTCCACCAGGTACGCGGTGAGGTTCGCGCCCGGCCTGTTGTCGATCGCCATCCGCAGCCGCATCTCCGGGCGCCCGGAGACGCGCACGTCCCGGGTGAGCGCGGGCGAGCGGTAGACGAGTCGGTTCGGGTTGGCGGCGTCCGGGTCGGCCACCAGGGCGTCCGGGTGGATACGGCGACCCTCGTCGACGAAGCCCTGCACGACCTTGCCCTTCGGCGGCCTGCCGGCGCTCAGCGTGCCCGGGGCGGTCGGGTCCGTCGCGGCCAGCCTCAGCGCGGTTTCCCGGGCGCCGGCATCGGGCCAGTCGGCGTACGTGGTGTAGGCCCGGTTCTCGCGCTGCAGCACGGCGGTCGGCTCGTCCATGATCCCGTTACGGACGTTCCACAGCCAGAAGTCGAACCAGCGGTTCTCGGTCTGCTTGTAGGTCCAGCTCCGCCCGTCCGGCAGGGTCACCGAGGCGGTGTTGCCCGGGCCGCCGTGCCCGCCCTGGTGCAGCCAGATCTTGCGCGGGACGCGATGCTCGGCGAGCTCGTCCCACCAGCCGGCGAAGTGCTCGGTCTTCACGTTCCAGTCGTTCAGGCCGTGCACCACGAAGACGCTCGCCCGTACGTTGCGGGCGTCGAGGTGGTCGCGGTCCCGCCAGAACGCCGAGTAGTCGCCCGTGACCCGGTCCTGCTCCTCGGTGAGCTTCGCGAACTCGTCGGCGCACGGCCCCTCGGACCGCGCCTGGCCGGCGGTGAACCGGGCCAGGACGTCCGCGTCCTCGCCCTGGTACCGCCCGGGCGCGACGACCAGACCGTTGGCCCGGTAGTAGTCGTACCAGCTGCTGATCGCGGCGACCGGCACGATGGTCTTGAGCCCCGCGACCCCGGTGGTGGCCACCTGGTTGGGCAGCGTGCCGTTGTAGGAGGCACCCGTCATGCCGACCGCCCCGGTGCTCCACCCGGCGGTGACCGTGGCACCGTCGGCGTCGTATCCCCTCGCCCGCCCGTTCAGCCAGTCGACCACCGCCTTCGTGCCGAGCGTCTCGGCCCGGTCGCCACTGGTCGGGCAGCCGTCCGAGTCGCCTGTGCCGACGCTCTGGCCGAGCACCACCGCGTACCCGCGCGGCACGTAGTAGTCGTCCAGCGCGCCGGGCAGGTTGGCCTTCGCGACCGCGCGCCGGGCCCCCTCGTCGTACGCCCGCAGCCCGGCACGGCCGGCGGCGCCGTTCTGCGGCAGGTCGTCGACGAGCACGCTCGGGTACGGCACGTCGCCCCAGGTGCCCTTGCGGTACGGGCTGTGCTCGAAGATGACGGGCACCTTGAAGCCCTCGGTCGCGGTCTCCCGGGGCCGGGAGATGTCGATGGCCACCCGGTCGGGGCGGCCGTCGTGGTCGGTGTCCACCGTGGTCTGCACGTACACCCGCTCGACGATCGCGTCGGCGAGCGAGAACACCGGTTGGGTCATGCCGTCACTGACCACGATGCCCGGCGCCGTGGTGGCGGGCGTGGCCGTGGCCGGCGCCGGGGCCGCCGCCAGGACGAGCGCGCCGGACACGCCGACGCCGAGCAGTGCCAGACAGGGGGGTCGACGCACGGGGCCTCTCCTTCGGGTGGGGCGGGTGACCGGAGTCGGCCGGGAAAGCCGAGGTCTGTTCACCGTGATGCTAGGGCCGACCGGGATCCCCGTCGATGCGGTGCGCGCCTCGGCACGCACGGCTCGCGGGTCCGCCGGTGCGCGACCGGCCGTTCCCGCCGCCTGCCGGGCCGCCCCGGCGGTGCCGCGTGCCGGGCCGCCCCGGCGGCGTCTACTGCCGGGCCGCCCCGGCGGCGGGAACGGCCGGTCACGCGGTTACCCTGCGGCGGTGGCGGTCGACGCGGACGGGGAGCTGCTGGCGGCGTCGCTGGCCGGCAGGCTCGACGCGGTCACCTTCACCGACCTGACCACCGACCAGGTGACCGCCCGACTGATCGGCGAGGTCGTCGACTGGGCCCGGGAGCGGGGCTGGCGGGTCTACCGGCGGGCACCCAGCGTGCTGCCGCTGCCGCCACCGATGTCCGCGCAGCAGTCGGTGCTCGACGTGGCCTGCGCCCGCCCCGACGGCCCGCCGGTCGTCGTCGAGGTCGATCACGGTACGCGCCGCCGCACCTGGGAGAAGTTGCTCGCCGAAGCCGACGCGGGGCGGGCCGCGCTCTGGTTGCGCTGGGGTGCCGGCCGGATGACCGCGCCGCCCGCACCGATCCGGATGGTGACCTGCGAGGTGAGCGGGCGGCCGGACCCGACCGGCCGGGGCCGGCTGCACAGTCGCGTGCCGCGGGCGGAGAGGCTGCCGCCGGCGCACTCAGCGGTGCCGGGCGGGGCGGTGGCCGCCGTCGAGCTGCCGCTGCCACCGCCCGAGGCACCCGCCGGCTAGTCCTGAGCGGGGCCCGAGCACCCGGCCGGCTGGCGGTCTGTCGGCACGCAGCGGACGCCGTACCCCTCCAGGGCCCGCAGCCAGCGTCGCGCGTCGTGGGCGTTCTCGGCCGCGCGACGCAGGCCGGGCTCGAGGCGTCCGTCCAGGATGTCGGTCACGCCGATCGCCAACGGCAGCGACACGCACCGGGCCATGGCGCTCTCGCGTTCGGTGCCGACCAGGTCGAGCAGGCGCCCACCGTGCCAGGTGCGACCGTCGCGGCCGGTCAGGCTCAGCTCCACCGACAGCACGACCCGGTCCCGGTCGTCGTCGGTCATCGGGTGGCGGTCGGCCAGGTCCTGGGCGAGGGCCCCGATCCGGTCCCGGTCGCCGCCGAGCAGCTCCGCGAACACCGGCTGCCAGGCGTCGTGCCAGCCGGGCAGCCGCGCCGTGCCGCGGACGAAGGTCTCGGTGCGCCACTGCGGGGGGAAGTGGTACTGGTCGAGGAAGGGCAGGCTGTCGCGGTTCGGGTACACCTCGAAGGTCTCCGCGCCGAGCCGCTGCGCCCGGGTCTCCTCCCACGGTCGGGGCGCGGTCCGGACGAGCCCGTCGGTGAGGTGGCGGGCGGGGCTGAGCAGTGCGGTGAGCACACCGGCGGGTGCCCAACTGAAGCGGTACCGGAAGCTGTTGGGCACGGCGGGCAGGCCGCCGCAGTACGAGGTGAAGTGGGCGACCGCCGGCCCGCTGACGGCTTCGCGGCCCTGCGCCACCAGGACGTGGGCCAGCAGGTGGTCGATGCCCGGATCCAGGCCCGCCTCCGTCAGCACCACCGTGCGGGCGCCGGCCGCCGCCGCCTCGATCTCCGGGGAGACGTAGCTGGAGCAGGCGAAGTGGGCGTCGCGACGACGGCAGAGCCGCACGAGCTCCGGGTGTCTGCCGGCCGGCAGCATGGACACCACGACGTCCCCCGGCCCGACCGCCGCGTCGAGGGCGTCCGGGGTGAGCGGCCGCACCGGTACGCGGTCGGCGAGGCCGAGCCGCGCCAGCCGGGCGGTGGCCCGCTCGGGGGTACGGGCCCACGACAGCACCCGCTCGGCGCGGTCGGCGAGCAGGGCCAGACCACTGCCGGTGGAGAGGCCGGCGCCGAGCCAGTGCACGGTGCCGCTGGCGGGGATCGGGTCAGGCACGGGTCGTCTCCTTCGTGCGGGCGAGGGCGTCGTGGAAGGCCTGCCGGCAGCGCCGCCAGGCCGGGTGGTCGGGCCGGAGCTCGACCAGGAGCGGGAGCAGGTCGGCCGAGAAGGAACGGCTCGCCTCGGCGGGCACCAGCGAGGGGAGGTTGTCGATGGCGATCAGGTCGAGTGGCGGGGGCCCCGCGTGCAGCCGGCGCGCCGGCTGCGACCAGGTCGTGCAGCGGTCGTAGATCGGCAACACGTTGCAGGGGGAGTCGACGTCGCAGCTGACGTCGACGACGGTGTCCAGCAGCCGGTCCGGTCGGTCGAGGTCGACGGTGGTCAGCAACTGTGGACCGGGCACGGTGCTGAGCACCGTGTTGACCAGCAGGTGGTGGCGGCGCAGGGCGGGCCGGTCCAGGTCGCGGGTCTCGGCGACGTCCCAGCGGGTGACGGCGGCCCCGGCCGCCTCGAGCGCCGCGAGCGCCCCGCGACCCGCCCGGCCGTCGGCACCGACGACCAGCGCCCGCCCGGGCGGGTCGCACCGGCGCAGCCGCCGGAGCAGTTCGGTCTCGTCGGTGTGGCCCAGGGGGGAGTCGAGTTCGCCGGCGCGGCGCAGCACCCCGAGCGCGGCCCCGACGTAGCCGGCCCAGTAGCCGAAGGCCGCCAGCCGGCGACCGGTGTCGTCGGTGAGCTGCTCCAGGTCGTAGAGCTCACCGCCGCCCGCGCGGAAGCGGCGCAGCAGCACCCCCGCGCCGCGCTGCCCCTTGTACGCGTGGCCGAAGAGGACGTGCCGGTGCACCAGCGCCTCCGGCCGTGCCGGCAGCTCCTTGAGGCCCAGGACCCAGGTGTCGCGCGCGGCGTCCACCCAGGCGCCGGGTTCGGCGGGCCGGCAACCGGCGGCCACGTAGTCGGCGAGCGGGAACACCCTGGTGGGGGAGTCCTCGACGGTCACCGTCGCACCGGTGGCGACGAGTCGCCGCGCGTCGTCCGGTACGAGCGGTGCTCGACGCTCGTCCGGCCGGGCCTCCTGCCGGAGCCAGATGTGCGGTCTGCCGTGCATCGCGTCCTCCTCTGTCCCGCTCGGTCACAGCCAGCCGCGCCGGTTGGCCAGGACACCGGCCTGGAACCGGCTCTCCGCGGGTAGCCGGCGTTGCAGGTCGGATATCTTGCGCCGGACGGTGCGTACGGAGATGCCGAGCTTCTTGGCGAGGGTCTCGTCCTTCAGTCCCTCGCCGAGCAGTTGCAGCACCATGCGCTCGTCCTCGCTGATCTCGCCCTCGCCGGCCGGCCCGTGCTGGTCACCGGTGTACGAGCTCGTCGCGTCGCCCGACTCGCGCCACCACAGGTCGAAGAGCAGGGACAACATCTCCACCAGCAGCCCCTCCCGGACCAGGACGGCCTGGGTCGGTGTGCCGGCCCGACGCCCGCTGAGGATGGCGACCGACCGGTCGACCAGGAAGAACTGGGTCCCGGTGGTGACCGTGGTGCGGACCTGGATGCCGGCGCGCAGTTGGCTGGCGGCGGTGCGCCGCAGCTCGGGCCGGGCGAGGTCGGCGGGGGGATAGATGGCGCGCACCTCGACGCCGCGCTGGTGGGCCTTGAGCGCCGCGTGCGCGGCGGAGCCGCCACCGGCCCGGATCGGGTCGGTCTCCGTGTCGACCTGGTGGACCTCGGCGCGGGCGTTGCAGACCAGCTCGGTGATCCGCAGGTCGGCGGCGTCGGCGCTGGGCAGCCGGTCCACCTGCGGCACCGGGGCGTACGCCGTGCTCAGCAGGTGGTCGTTGACCATGCGCGTCATCTCACTCTGGAACAGGGCGAGCTGGCTGCGCCGGCGGGCGTGCTGGGCGTCCAGCTCCCCCCGGAGCCGTTCGCCCACGATCGTCGGCCCGGTGGGGGTTGCCGCGATCTGCCCCGACGCCTCGCGGCGCAGGAGCCCGCAGGACAGGAGCCGGTCGAGGCTCGCGGTGATGAAGTCCGGTGGCAGTCCGGTGGCGGTGGCGGTCTGCGACAGGGTCGAGTCGGGGTGGACGACGTGGTGGCGATAGATCGATTCATCTCGATGATCGAGACCCAGGAGGTCCCACATTGACGGCTCCCCGTTTCAAGCTGGCGGTGGAGGGGCGGGACGCCGAGCGTTCCTACTCGGCGAGGAAGACCGGTTCGGCGTAGTAGCGGTAGCGCCGACGCGTGAGGTGGGCGCCGATGCCCTCGGCGCCGTCCGGCCCGGGGGCGGTGAGCAGCGACAGCGGCAGGCCCACGTTGAGCACCCGGCCCGGCACGATGAAGCGGGTCACCCCGGTCGGCAGCACGGAGCCGGCGCTGACCACCTGCCGGAGCCGGTCGACGCTCCACGGGCGCCACGCGACGCGGACCTTCCCCACCCCGCCGCCCGGATCCCGGGCCGGCACCCGGCGCAGGCCCGCGCCGTGCGCGTACCGGCGCACCAGGCCCGCCATCAGCCGGGCCGCCGCGGTGACCTCGGTGGTGGGGCACCACAGGTGGCGCACCGCCCCGCCCGTGAGCACGGTCGCGAGGCAGGTGCCGGCACCCCCGCCGCAGGCCGGGCAGCGCGAGGTGGTCCCGCCGCGCAGCACGCCGCTGAGCGTCCCGTCGAGCAGGTGGTGCCAGGCGTCGAGCTGGTATTCGCGGGGGGCGAACGACTGGACCAGGGCGTGGGTCGCGCCGAGGTGGCGCAGCGCGCTGGTGCGGTGGGCGCCGTCGATGACCAGCCAACGGCCCCCGAACGGGGTGACGAGGATCGGGTTGCGCTGCACGCCGGCGGAGCGCAGACCGGCGACGACGTCTCGCAGCCGGGCGGGTTCGACGTCCTCGTGGAGGACGAGGTCGGAGAGGGGGACGGGCAGGAGGCGGCGCAGGACCGGATCGGCGACGGTCGCGGCGGTCATGGGCGGGAGTCCTTTCCGGTCACCGCACGATCGGATCGCTCCGATCCGGGCGGCGGTACGGCGGCGGGCGGGGCGGCCAGCGTGAGGGGAGGGTGCGGCTGGTCGCCGGAGGGCGGCGCGGTGGGGGTGGCGGTGGGCAGCCGGACGATGAGGACGACACCGGCGAGGATGAGAGCGAAGCCGAGCAACTGGCCGACCGGCGGCCAGTCGGCGAGCGCGGCGTATATGTAGGCGAACCCGGCGAGGGTCTCGAAATTGATCAGCATCCCGGCGGCGGTCGGGGTCAACCGGGCGGAGGCGACGTTCCACAGGGCGGTGGCGCCCCACGAGACCAGGATCCCCAGCACGAGCGACGCGACGACCAGGGCCGGCAGGCTGCCGGAGCCGGCCGGCCCGTCGAGCTGGTGCGTCGCCGCCGCGAGGGGCAGCGCCGCCAGGGTGACCGCGCCCGTCGCCAGCCCGACCACCGTCGACCAGCCGGCGAGCGGCAGCTCGGGATGCTCCGCCAGGAAGGTCGCGTTGGCCAGCCCGTACCAGGTCCAGAGGACCACCGCCGCGAGGGCGGCCAGCAGCCCGAGGGCCTTGGTGGTGAGCGAGCCGGTGTGCGTCGGGGCGGAGCCGGTCAACTCCAGGACGTTGACCACCAGCATGCCCACCGTCACCAGGACGATCGGCAGGGCCAGCCGGCGCCACGGGTAGCTGGGACGCAGCAGGTTGCCGACCACCGCCATGCTCACCGGGATGCAGCCGATGACGATGTTGGTGACCGGCGCGCCCGCGAGCTCGATGCCGAGCACGAGCAGCAGGTAGTAGCCGACGTTGCCGGTGACGGCGAACAGCACGGCGGGGCGCCAGTGCACCCGGGCGATGCGCCGCAGGGCGGCGCCGCCGAGGGCGAACAGGACCAGGGAGAGCGCGCCGTACGCGAGGTAGCGCCCAGCCGTCACCGTCACCGCTCCCCACCCGTGCAGCAGCACCGGGATGAGGAAGGCGAGGCCCCAGATCAGCCCGGCCGCCGTTCCGGCGCCGTAACCACCGAGAACCGGGCCCGGACGATGAGTGGTCATGCGACTTCCCTCCGTGGGCAACGCTAATCCATGTCCCGGACTCACGCACCTGGTCGACGGCCGGCCGGGCGGGCCTGATCGCCCGCCACCGGTGCGCGTAGCGCGTCGGCCAGCAGATCCGGCAGGTCGGGGGCGGGCAGGAACGCGGCGTTCCACACGGCGGTGTAGCGCAGTCCCGCCGCCAGCGGCAGATCCTGGGTCTGCGCCAGGACGTCCTTGATCCCGGCGACCACCCGGACCGGGTGCCGCGCGATGCCCTCGGCCACGGCGCGCGCGTGCGCGAACAACTCCCGCGGGGTGTCCAGGACCCGGCTGACGAGGCCGAGCCCGGCGGCCTCCCCGGCGGGCACGTCGCGGCCGGTCAGCGCCATCTCCCGGGTCGGCCCCGCACCGATCAGCCGGGGCAGCCGTTGCAGCGAGCCCAGGTCGGCGACCACCCCGATCGTGACCTCGCGCAGGGAGAAGAACGCGTCGGCGCTGGCGAACCGGATGTCGCAGGCGGCGGCGAGGTCCAGGCCAGCCCCGACGCACCCGCCGTGCACGGCGGCCAGGAACGGCAGCCGGCTGGCGGCGACCGCGTCGAGGGCCCGCTGCATCGCGGCGGCCTCGGCGAGCAGCCGTTCCCGGACCTCCGGGTGACCCGTGCCGTGCCGCACCAGCCGCCGGTAGTGGGTCAGGTACCAGCGCAGGTCCAGCCCGACCGTGAAACGGTCGCCGGCACCCCGCAGCACCACGGCCCTGATCCGCTCGTCGTCCTCCAGTTCGGCGACCAGTTCGGGCAGCCGGCGCCACACCGTGGCGCCCATCGCGTTGCCGGTGCCGGTGCCGGTCATCTCGACGACGGCCACCCCCGACCCGGTGTCCACGTCGAGCCGGAACGCGTCGACGGCGGTGACCGGCGGCGACCCCACCGCTCAGCCCTCGCCCGGGTCGGCCAGGCCGAGCAGGTGGTGCCGGTGGAAGACCAGCGGCGGGCCGATGTCGGGCCGCGACCGCTGCCACCCCGGCATCCCGACGACCAGGACGTGGTCGCCGCAGTCGGCCGTCTCGCGGACCGTGCACAGCGTCGCCGCGAGGGCGTCGGAGAGGACCGGCAGGCCCCGGTGGTACTGCACGGGCACGCCCCGGAACCGTTCGGACTGCGCGCCACGGGCGAAGCGCCGGCACAGTTCCCGCTGGTCGGTGCAGAGGACGTTGAGCGCGAACGCGCCGGTGCTCCGGATCGCCGCGAGCGTGCCGCTGTCGCGGCCCAGCGAGATGACCAGCAGCGGGGGCGACAGCGACACGGACATCATCGCGTTGACCGTGCAGCCGACCGGGGTCCGCCCGTGCCGGCTGGTGACGACGCTGACGCCGGTCGGCCAGTTGCTCATGAACTGCCGGAACTCCTCGGCCCCGGGGGGCGTGCCGAGTTCGGGCGCGTTCCGTGCCGGCGGCGGCTGGTCGGGCCGTCCCTCGACGGCCTGGAGCTGCACCATGGGGGTTCTCCTTCCGTGGATTCTCGGGGCGGTGTCACGCGACGGGAACGGTGTCCCATCGCGGTTGCCGGGGTAGCTGGGCCAGCGACCGGGCGATCGCCTCGTCGGGGACCACCTCGTCGTCCATGCCACCGTCCAGCCAGGACCGGTAGGCCGCCATGTCGAACATGCCGTGGCCGCTGAGCGAGAAGAGGATCGTCGGGCGGTCGCCCCGCGCGTCGGCGCGGGCGGCCTCCACCACCGCGCCGTGCACCGCGTGGGCGCTCTCCGGTGCCGGCACGATGCCCTCGCAGCGTGCGAAGAGGGCCGCCGAGGAGAAGATCTCCCGCTGCTGGTACGCCTCCGCCTCGATCAGGCCACGGTCGTAGAGCGCGCTGATGATCTTCGCCGTGGCGTGGTAGCGCAGGCCGCCCGCGTGCATCGCCGGCGGGGCGAACCGGTAGCCGAGGGTGTACATCTTCTGCAGGGGCGTCTGCTCCGAGCTGTCGGTGTAGTCGTACGCGTACCGGCCGCGGGTCAGCTTCGGGCAGGCCGCCGGCTCCACCGACAGGCAGCGGACCCGGTCGTCGCCGGTCAGCCGGCCCCGCAGGAACGGAAACGCGATCCCACCGAAGTTGCTCCCGGCGCCCAACCCGGCGATCACCACGTCGGGCCGCTCGCCGAGGCCGGCCAGCTGCTCCTCGGCCTCCAGGCCGATGACGGTCTGGTGCAGCAGCGAGTACGTCTCGCCGCTGCCGGCGCAGAAGCGCGTACCCGGGTCCCGGGTCTCCTCCACCGCCTCGGCGAGCGCGATGGACAGGGTGCCGCCACGCTCGCCCTCGGCCAGGTAGCGGCGACCCGTCTCGGTGAGGTCGCTGGGGCTGGCGCTCACGCTCGCGCCCAGCAGCTCCATCAGCGTGCGCCGGTGCGGCTTGCCCTCCAGGCTGGACCGCACCATGAAGATGTGGCAGTCCAGGCCGAACATCTGGCAGGCGGCGGCCACGGCGGTGCCCCACTGCCCGGCCCCCGTGGCGACGGCCAGCCGGGTCGCACCGGCCGCCCGGTAGTAGTACGCCTGGGCGATGGCGGTGTTCAGCTTGTGGCTGCCGGTGAGGTTGCCGCCCTCGTACTTGAAGTAGATCCGGGCACCGGTGCCCAGGGCCCGCTCCAGGGCGGTGGCCCGGCGCAGCGGCGTCGGCCGCCACTGCGCGTACCGGTCGCGGACCTCCTGCGGGATCGGCAACCAGGGCCGGGTGGAGTGCTCCTGCCGGGCCAGGCTCAACGGCACCTGCGGGTTGAGGCCCGAACCGGCGGCACCCTCCGCCGGAACGTCGGGCGGCAGCGTGAAGTCCAGGTCGGCGAGGATGTTGTACCAGGCGGTCGGGATGCTCATGGGCCCTCCTCCGGGCTGGGGGCCGGCGCCTGCACGGCGACGGCCAGGCCAACGGGTGTCACGTTGTCGAGCGCGTACCAGCGCAGGTCCTCCCACCGGCCGCTGGCGGCGGCGGGATCCACCGGGATGCGCCACGGCGCCCCGGCGAGGCCGACGCCCGTGGCCTTGACGCAGGCCTCCTGCACCGTCCACACCCGGGCGAACAGGGCGGCCCGGCGCGGGGCGGGCTGCCGTTCGACGAGCGCCGACCGCTCCCCGCAGCAGCGGCGCACCAGCGCCGGGTCGAGCCGGCGGGGCGGCTCCTCCACGTCCACGCCGACCCGCCCCGCCGGCCAGTACGCCGCCGCCGTGTGCCGCCGGCTGTGCGACAGGGACACCCCGCCCGGCGTACCGGCCAGAGCCAGCGCGCCGCCGGGCCGGCGGCGCAGCGGGACCCGCTGCGGGGGCAGGCCCAGCGCGGCGCCGACGAGGCACCGCACCAGCGTGCGTCCGCGGGCGAACTCGGCGGCCCGCGCGGGCGCCATCGACCGGTGCCGGCGCCGCTCGGCGGCGCTGAGCACGGCCGCTACGCCGGCGTCCGGCGGCTCCGCCCGGCGCACGCAGACCAGCACGTCGGGCCGACCCCCGCCGGTCGGCACGGTGATCATCGGCAGCCCGGCCCCGCGCGTGTCACCAGGCAAGGCTGACCCCCCGGTCGAGCAGGGCCAGGGTGCCGTTGGCGAACAGTAGCCGATCGTTGGCATAGTTCAGGCTGGCCGAGCGGAGGTCGCGGAAGCGTCGCTCCAGGGCGAGCGGCGCGTCGCGCAGGTAACCGTGCCGCAGCCCGACCAGCTCGACGAGCAGGTCGACGGCGGCGAAGCTGCGCTCCGCGGTGAAGACCTTCAGCGCGTTGAGGCGCAGTTGCACCGGCACCGCCTCCGGGTCGGTGTCGCCGGCCAGGTCCCGCAGGCACTGGGCGAGCAGCGCCGCCATGCTGTCCAGCTCCATCCGCACCCGGGCCAGGCGGGCCCGCAGCAGCTCGGAGCCCAGGTCGAACTGGCGGCGCCCGGCCGGTGAGCGCAGCAGGGCGAGGACGTCGCGCAGCGCGCCCCGGGCGGCGCCGAGCCAGCACGCCGCCCAGGCCACGTGCCCGGCCGGGGCGAACGTCCGCACCGCCACCGCCCGGAACTGCCCGGGCGCGCCGACCAGCTGGTGCCCGCCGACCCGGCCACTGATCCGCAGGGCCCCGCTGTGGGTGCCGCGCATGCCCAGCGGGTTCCACGAGCCGCTGGCGCTCAGCTCCAACTGCGCGCGGTCGGCGTACACGGCGGAGACCGCGTCGGGCGGGGCGTCCGGGGCGTCCCGCATGGTGATGAGGAAGCCGTCGGCGTGCTCGCCGCCGGTGACGATCGGGGCGTCGCGCTCCAGGTGCAGCACGCCGTCGTGGCGGCGCAGCGCGGCCTGCGCGGTGAGCAGGTGCCCACCCTTGCCCTTCTCGCTGGTCACCGACGCCACGTAGACCTCGCCGCGGGCGATGCGCGGCAACAGCTCCGCGCGCAGCCGCTCGCTGCCGTGGGCGACCAGCGCGGCGACCTGCTGGCCGTGCATCGCCCAGATCATCGCGGTGGACATGCACTCCCCGGCCAGCGCCACCGCGACGTCGACCAGGTCGCTCAGGTCGCCGCCGAGCCCGCCGTGGCTGGTGGGCACCAGCAGGCCCATCAGCCCGCTGCGCCGCAGGGCGGCCAGGCCGGCGGCGGGAAACACCGCCCGGTCGTCGATCGTCGCGGCCTCGTCCCGGATCACCGGCAGGACCGCCGCCACCCGGTCACGTAGGCCCTCGTCGGCGGCCGGCCGGGGCAGGGTGGCGGTCACGACCCGGCCGCCGTCACCTGCGTCCGGGCCGCGTCGACCGCCTGCCACAGCCGGCCGGCCGTGGCGAACGTCTCCGCCGTCATGGCCTCGTCCGGCAGCGCCACGTCCAGCTCGTCCTCCAGATCGAAGACCAGCTCCACCGCCTGCATCGAATCCAGGCCGAGGTCCTTGAGCGCGACGTCCGGCGGGATCGGGCTGCCGGCGTCGAGGTGCCTGAGGTGCCGACGCAGGACGGCCTCGAAGGTCGGGTCGAGAGCGGTTGAGGGCATGGTGGGTTTCCTTTCGGCGAGGGGATGGAGGGGGCGCCGCTACCGGCCGGACGGCACGGTGGCGGGCTGGTCGACGGGGAGGTCGACCCGGTCCAGGCACAACCGGGAGGCGCTGACCGGGGTGTCGCCGTCGACGACCACCTCGGCGGGGGCCGGGTGGCCGAGGAACGCCAACAGGCTGGCGGTCAGCCCGTACGCGCCGACGTTGGGGACGGTGAGCAGGGCCCCGGGTCGGGGCGCCGGCAGCTCGGCGGTGCGGCTGAAGGTGTCCAGCGGGGTGCACAGGGGACCCACCAGACCGGTCGTGACGATCTCGGCCGGCGCGTCGTCGTGCCCCCCGGCCGGGCGTACGGAGGGCAGGATGGGCGGCAACCGGCGCAGGCCCGCCATCCCGCCGAGATGGTGTACGCCGGTGTCGAGGACGGTGAAGAGCTGCCCCTTGGAACTCTTGACGTCCACGACCCGGCAGAGCAGGGTGCCGCAGTCGCCGACCAGGTAGCGGCCCGACTCGAAGGAGATCCGTGGCCCGCCCCGCCGCCAGTCGGGCAGCCGGTCGTCGAGCAGCCGGGCCAGGGGGCCGGCGAGGCCGGGAAGGGTGGGCCTCACACCCGCGCGGGCGTACGGGGTGCCGAAGCCGCCGCCGAGGTCGATCTCGGTGAGGTCGCCCAGGACGTCCCGGAGCCGTACGGCGATCGCCACCGCCACCTCGAACTGGCGCAGCAGCGTCGCCTCGTCGGTGAGGTTGCTGCCCATGTAGAGGTGCAGCCCGGTGACCGGGGCCTCGGCGGTGCCCCGGAAGTCCCCGGGGCGGCGCAGCACCCAGGAGGCGTCGGCGCCGAACTGGGAGGCCGTGCCCGTCATCGCCAACCCCATGCCGGCCACCGGCTCGTCGGCGTTGACGCGCAGCAGGCACTCGGCGCGTGTCCCGTGCCCGGCCGCCGCCGCGCCCACCCGCGCCAGGTCGGTGGGGGAGTCCACGGAGAACCGGCGGACGCCCCGGCGCAGCGCGTGCGAGACGGTGGCCGTGGTCTTGCCCGGCCCGGTGAGCAGGACGGCGGCCGGGTCGACGCCGGCGGCCAGTGCCGCGTCGACCTCGCCGGTGGACGAGACCTCGGCCCGGCAGCCGAGGGCGGCCAGCTCGGCGACCAGGGTGGGATGCGGGTTGGCCTTGAGCGAGTAGTAGAGCAGGGTCGGCTCCGGCAGGGCCGCGCGCAGGTCGGCGTACGCGGCGCGGACCGCCGCCAGGTCGTACACGTACGTGGGCGTGCCGTACCGTTCGGCCAGCTTGTCGAGGTTCATCGGGCGGCTCCGTCCGTGTCGTCCCACCCGGCGGCCAGCGCCCGGCGGTCGATCTTGCCGTTGACGCCGAGCGGGAGCGTCTCCAGCACCCGGCACTCGGCGGGGATCTTCTGCTCCTCGATCCGGTCCAGCAGTTCCTTCACGAGCCGGTCCGCCGTGATGTCGCCGCGCACCGCGAGACGGGCGCCGTGTCGGTCGTCCGGTGGCAGGGCGGCCGCGAACTCGACACCGGGCACGTCCATCGCGGCGGCCTCGATCTCGGTGGTGCTGACCCGGAAGCCCCGCTGCTTGTAGACGTCGTCGTCGCGGCCGACGAAGTAGAGGTAGCCGTCGGCGTCGGCCCGGCACCGGTCGCCGGTGTGCAGGACCGGCTGCCCGAGCGCGTCGCGGCGGAACCGCTGCGCGGTCAGCTCCGGCCGGTTCCAGTAGCCCGCCATCACGTGCGCGCCGCGCACCACCAGCTCGCCGATTGTCCCGGGCGGCACGGGCCGGCCCTCGTCGTCGACCACGTACGCCTCGGTGTCGGGCAGCGGCCGGCCCACCGAGCCGGGCCTGCGCAGGTCGAGGTTCGGTTCGGCGATCGAGATCCGTTTGCACTCGGTCAGCCCGAACATCGCCACCACGTCCAGCGCCGGCAGGTGGGCCCGCAGCCGGGCGGCGGTCGACGTCGTCAGCTCCGCACCGGTGTTGGTCACCATCCGCAGGGCGGGCGGGGCGTGCCCGGCCCGGTCCAGCAGCCGGCACAGCACCGCCGCGAGGCTGGGCACCAGCGGCACGACGGTGGCCCCGGTGGCGGCCAGCCGGCGCAGCAGTGCCGGTCCCGCGTCGTCGTCGTCGCCGAGGGCCAGCCGGGCGCCCGCCGCGGTGGCGAGGAAGAGCTGGTAGAGGCCGTAGTCGAAGGAGAGCGGCAGGCAGCAGAAGACGACGTCGTCCGACCGGTAGCCGAGCCGCTGCCCGATCGCGTCGACGGCGAACAGCACCTGGCGGTGCGTGGAGACCACCGCCTTGGGCAGGGCGGTGCTGCCGGAGGTGTAGATCAGGCACACCGGGTCGACGGAGAGGCACGGCGCGGCTGTGCCGGGGGCCGCCCCCGTCGACGGCACCTCGTCGAACCGGCGCAGGGTGGCCTGGACCAGGGGCCGGGCCCGCTGCAGGGCGGCGGCGGAACCGAGCACCACGCGGGGCGCGCAGTCGGCCAGGATGTGCTCCAGGTGGAAGGGGCGGAGCTGGTCGCTGAGCAGCACGAAGACCGCCCCGAGCCGGGAGATGCCGAAGATCAGCGGAGCCACTTCGGCGTCGTTGCGCGCCAGCAGCACCACCCGGTCGCCCCGGCGTACGCCGAGGTCGTGCAGCCAGCCCGCCGCGGCGGACGAGCGCTCGGCGACGTCCCGGTACGACCAGGCCCGGTCGTGCCGGTGCAGGGCGGCGGCCTCCGGCGTGCGGGCGGCCCGGTCGTCGAGCAGGTCGTGCAGCAGGGTGGGGTTCATCGGGGGTCTCCCATCGGTCGGCCAGGCACGAGGGCGGTCGCGTCGTCGACCAGCCGGGCCACGTCGTCGACGGTGGCGAACGCCTCCGGCACGATCCGCTCGGGCGGCACCTCGACGCCGAGGTCGGACTCCAGCCGTTCGAGCACGCCCACCACGGCGATCGAGTCGAAGCCCGGCAGGTCGAACAGGGTCGCCGCCGTCCGCACCTCGGCGGCCGGCACGCCGAGCACGTCCGCGACCGCCGCCACGACGCGGTCCCCGGTGGCGCTCACCGCCGGCCTCCCGCCGCCGTGCCGACCAGGTCGAGCAGTCGGGCGCGGGCGACCTTGCCGGTGCTGGTGTACGGCAGGGTCGGCACCAGGTGGACCGTCCCCGGCACCATGTAGTGCGGCAGCCGCCGCCGGCATTCCGCCACGACCTGACCGGCGAGGTCGTCGTCGGGCGCCTCCCGGGCCGGTACGACAAGCGCGTGCAGCCGGTTGGTCAGCTCCGGGTCGGGCTCGGCGACGACCGCCACCTCGGCGACCCCCGGCTGGGCGGCGATGGCCGCCTCGATCTCGCCGATCTCGACGCGGTAACCGCGGGTCTTCACCAGGCCGTCGCGGCGGCCGAGCAGGTGCAGGACCCCGTCCTCGTCGCGGCGGGCGAAGTCGCCGGTGCGGTAGAAGCGGCGCCGGCCGGTCTCCGTGGTCAGCTCGATCTTGGTGCGTTCGGTGAGGTCCGGCCGGGCCAGGTAGCCGGGGGTGACGCAGTCACCCGCGACGACGATCTCGCCCTCGGCCGCGCCGCGCTCACGGGCCTCGCCGTCGTGCAGTAACGCCAGGACGACGCCGTCGATCGGGTGTCCCAGCGGCACGCGGGTGCCGTCCGGCGGTGGCCCCGTCAGCGTCCAGCGGGTGACCACGTTGGTCTCGATCGGGCCGTACAGGTTGCTGACTCTGGCCTGCGGCACGGCGCGCATGAGGGCGGCCAGCGGCTCGGCCCGGAACTCCTCGCCGGCGTACAGGAGCTGGCGCAGCGCCGGCAGCCCCTCGGCGCGCAGGGCCGAGCGGTGCAGCAGCGCGGTCAGCGCGGAGGGCACCGCGTACAGGTGGGTGATCGCGCGCTCGTGGAGGAACCGGTACAGGGCCTGCGGGAACAGGGCGGTGCGTTCCGGCACCGGATGCAGCGTCGCGCCGGCGGCGAGCCCGACGTAGACGTCGTAGACGGGCAGGTCGAAGTGCAGCGGGGCGTGCACCGCCACCTGGTCGCCGGGACCCAGCGGGAAGGCGACCGACGCCCAGCGGACGAACGCCGAGGCGTTGCGGTGGGTGATCACCACACCCTTCGGCGTGCCCGTGGACCCGGAGGTGTAGAGCACGTACGCCTCGTCGTCGGGGCACACCCGCACCGGCTCGCCGGCCGGGGTGTGGGTCGACAGCGCCCGGCGTACCGCGCTCGGCAGGTCGTGCACCGGCAGGGTGACGCCCGCGACGTCGTCGGTGCGGCAGTCGGCGAGGAGCAGCTCGCAGGCGGCCTGTTCGAGGATGAAGTCCCGCCGCTCACGCGGTGCCCCCGGATCGACCGGCACGTGACAACGGCCGGCGCTCAGCACGGCCAGCATCGCCACGATGGTGGCCGGGGTCTTCCTCGTCGTCACCGCCACCCGGCCGCCCAGGTTCGTGTGCTCGCGGAGCATCGCGGTCAGCCCCGCGACCGCCCGGTCCAGGTCCCGGTAGGTGAGGGCGGCTCCGGCTTCGTCGACCAGGGCCGGCACGTCGGGGTGGGCGCGGGCCGCGGCCGCCACGGCGTCATTGATCAGCATCATGGTCACTCCTGTTCGCTGCCCGGCGTGCGGGCGAGATCGACCTCGGCGGCGGTGACGGTGCGCAGCGCGTCGAGCGCGGCGCCGGGTGCGCGCCGGCCGCCGCGGACCCGGCGCAACGCGAGGTAGGCGGTCTCCGTGGCCCGCCGCCAGCCGCGCTCGACGTCGGCGAAGCGCGCGACGAACCCGGGGTCCACCGCCTCGGCGGGAAGGTCGGCGAGCCAGCGTGCGTGCAGGCCACGGTCCCGGGCCAGCAGCCACGTCTGCAGGGTCAGGTTCTCCAGCTCGTCCCGGCCGGCGGGGGCGTGCGCGGCCACGAACCGCTCGTACGCCCCGCTGTCCGCCGCGGCCCGCACGGCCGCCACGTTCGCGGCGACCTGGGCGCGGGGGTCCGGCGCCTCGGGGGCGGTCGTGGCGGCCACCAGCACCGCCCACCGCCCGCCGGGTAGCGCCGGGGCCAGCGTGTCCAGGCCGACGCGGGTGGCCGTCGGCACGGCGCGACCCCATTCGGTCGCGTTCTCGTACGGGTCGACGACGTGGACGGTGCCGTCCGCGTCCAGCCCGTCCACCACGAAGCCGTGTTCCATGTGCTCGTGGCCGTGGTAGGGCAGCCAGGGCAGGTGGTAGGCGTCGCCGACCACCGCGACCGGGGCGCCCTCGCGCAGCGCGGCCCGCCAGGAGTCCGCCGCCGTGCCCGGCTCGGTGGCGCTCCAGCGGGGCCGCCACCCGGTCCGCCGGGCCAGCAGGTCGTCCTGGTCGGGCGCGGGGAGGGCGACCCGGGCCGGCGCCGGCCCGGCCCGCAGGTCGAAGCGCCAGTCCCGGGCGAACGGGTCCCGCACGTCCGGCACGCCCCGCGCGGCGAGCAGCACCGCCAGGGCGTCGGAGACGCAGTCCAGGCGGGCACCGTCCACCTGGGACAGGAAGCGTCCGCACGGTACGGCGACGTCGGTTCGCAGCAGATCGGTCACGGGAGCATCACTCCTTCCGACTCGACCCTGGACGCCGCGTCGATCGGCCGACAACCCATTGCTCTGTTGCTGCCAACCATGTTTGAGGCAGCAAGTGGACAACCGGTTGTCAGCGGGTCACGACGTGTCATTCGGTGGGAGGGTCCCTCCACCGTTCGGGGGAGGGTGCCGAGCTGACGCGATTGGACCGACCATGCTCGATGACGTACTCCGCGCGGCCCGCGCCGCCACCGACCAGGCCCCGCCCGTGGGTGATCCCGCCTACCGGCGTTTCGTCGGCACGCTCGGCGAGGTCGTCGAGGGCAACTGGGACCGGATCGAGGAGGCCAACGCCCGCGACGTCGCCGCCGGCCGGCGACGGGGCCTTCCCGAGCCCCTGCTGCGGCGGATCCACTTCACCGCCGCGCAGCGCCCCCGGGTCACCGCGCTGACCACCGCCGTCGCCGACGAACTCGACCGGGGCCTGCCGGCCGGCCGGGAGTACGAGGGCATCGGCGGCGCCCTGGCCCGCCGGGTCCGGCGTCCCCTCGGCGTGCTGCTGATGATCTACGAGGCCCGGCCGACGGTGACGCTCGACGGGGCGGTGCTGCCCATCTGTGCCGGCAACGCGGTGCTGCTGCGGGGCGGCACCGAGATCGCCGAGACCAACGCCGTCCTCGGGGAACTGCTCACCCGGGCGCTGACCGAGGCGGGCCTGCCCGGCGCGCTGGCCCAGGTGCTGGCCGGCGTCGACCGGGCCGGCCTGCGGGAGCTGCTGCGCCGCGACGACGCCGTCGACGTGCTCCTGCCGCGCGGTGGCCCGAGCCTCGTCGACTGGTGCCGGGCCACCTCCCGGATCCCGATGATCGTCGGCGGTGGCGGCGTCAACCACCAGTACGTGCACGCCGACGCCGATCCCGACCTGGCCGTGCGGCTGGTGCTCGACGGCAAACTGCCCGAACCGGAGGGTTGCACGGCCCTGGAGATGGCCCTGCTGCACGACGCCGTCGCCGACCGGTTCCTGCGGACCCTCGCCAAGCACGCCGACGCGCCGGACGTGCGTGCCCTGACCCTGCGGGTGGACGACGCGATCGCCGGGCGCGTACCGCCCGAACTCACCGAGGCACTGACGGTGGAGCCGCTGACCGAGGCCGACGACGGGCGGGAGTTCCTCGGCCCGACCCTCGCGGTGCGGGCCGTCGCGGGACTCGACGCCGCCGTGGAACACGTCGCCCGTTACGGCACCGGCCACACGGAGGGGATCGTCACGGGCTCACCGCGCGTCGCCGACGAGTACTGCCGCCGGGTCGACGCGGCGGCGGTCGTGGTGAACGGCTCCGTGCGGCTGCACGACGGCCCGAGCCTCGGTATCGGCACCGAGATCGCCATCAGCACCGGCCGGCTGCACGTACGTGGCCCGGTCACCCTCAGCGACCTGACCACCTCTAGCTGGCGGGTCGAGGGCAACGGCGCCGTCCGTTTCCGGACCCCCTGACCCCCCGACCGGCAGGAAGGAAATCCCGTGTCCCACGATGTCGATCCCGTCCCCGAGAACGTGCGTGCCGCCGTCAAGCGCATGGTCGTGCGCGAATCCCGCCTCGCCATCGCCGCCGAGCGGGTCGCCGACGACGAGCCCCTGGACGGCCCGCTGCTCCGCGTGACCTCGCTCGGCCTGCTCGGCATGCTGATCCGTCTCGAGGACGAACTGGACGTGACGCTGCCGGACGACCTGTTCACCGGCCGGCAGGTGCACACCGTCGCCGACCTCGCGGCGCTCGTCGCCTCGGCCTGCCCGCCCCGGGCGGAGCGCGCGCTGACGCCGGGCGGCCCGGCGTGAGCCGGAACGCGCTGCTCACCCCGTCGGCGACCGCCGCGCCGGCGGGGCTGAGCTGCTACTCCGCCGCCGTCGCCCGCTACCTGCGCCGGACGTACGCGGATCCGGCGGGCCGGATCGCCCGGTCCGTGCGGCTGGCCGTGCGCGTCCTGCCCGGAGACCTGCTCGCCTTCTCCCACCACCGCCACGACCTCGCCGACCTGGGCGACGGCAGCCGGCTGACCTGGCGCCACGCGCCGGGCGCGACAGTCGACGGGCTGGCCGACGAGCTGGCCCGCGCCGGGCAGGCGATCGTGGTCGTGCACACCGGCGCGCTGCCGTGGTCGCCGGCGACCGCCGAGGACAGTGCCCCGCACTTCCTGCTGGTCACCGGGCACGCGGGGGGCCGGTGGCGGGTCGTCGACGACTTCGCGGCCCTGCTGCCGGCCGGCCGCCAGGAGCCGTTCACCGGCTGGGTGGACACCCGCACCCTGCTCGCGGCGATGACGCCGCCGCCCACGCTCGGCCCGGAACACCACCTGCGGACCGCGCACGCCCTCGGCGTGCCGACCGCGCCACCGCCCGGCCGGGCGCTGTGGCTGGCCGCCGACCCGGCCGCACCCGCCCCTGAGGTCGACCCCGGCGGTTGGCACACGGACCCGCTCACCGTGCTGGACCTGCTCGCCGACTTCTTCGCCGGCCTCGACGCCGCCGGCCGCCGGGCCCGGTTCGTGGAGGACCTGTGGGCCGCCGCGCAGCACCACACCTACCGCTGCGCCCACCTGCTGGAGCACGTCGCGCTCGACCCACGGCAGCACGGGGCGGTCGTCGCGGCCCGCGACGCGTGGGAGGGGCTGCCGATGGCGCTGCGGTTCGCCGCCGACTCCGCCGCCCGGGGGCGGCCCCGGCCGTCCCTGGTGGCGGCCACCTTCGCTCCGCTGCGCCAGGCCGAGCACGACCTGACGACCGTCCTGACCGCATCCGGCTGGCACCGCTTCGGTGACGTGCTCGCCGGGTCCGAACCCCGCGAGAAGAGGGCTGCGTAGATGACCACCGACCAGCACCGACCGGCACTGTGGTTCGGCGCCCTCAGCGGCGCCACCGACGAGGAGCACCGCCACCGGGCCCTGGAGTCCGGCGAGGGCTGCTTCGTCCGCGACGTCACCGGACGGCGGTACCTGGACGCCCGGTCCGCCCTGTGGAACGCGGCCCTCGGGTACGACAACGCCCGCGTCCGGGCGGCGATCCATCGCCAGCTCGACGCCCTGCCGGTCGCCCAGCTCATCCGGCACGAACAGCCGACGGCCCTGGCCCTGGCGTACGCGCGCCGGCTCGTCGCGGCTCTGCCCGGCGACCTGGCGCACGTGCGTTTCTGCACCACCGGGGCCCAGGCCGTCGAGGGTGCGGTGATGCTGTCCCGGTTCATCCGCCGGCACGAGGGTCACCCGGAGCGGACCGGGGTGATCGCCCTGTGGGACGGCTACCACGGGGTGGGCGGGCTCGCCAGCGGCCTGACCGGGGAGGCGCCGCTGCACCGGTTGCAGGAGCCGCTCGCCACGGGGGTGCGGCACGTGCCTCCGGGCGACGCGGACGCGCTGCGTGACGCCGTGGCCTCGCTCGGGCCGCAGCGGGTCACGGCGATCCTGCTGGAGCCGGTGCTCGGCACCGGCGTCGTCGAGCTGTGCGCGGACTACCTGCGGGCCGCCCGGGAGTTGTGCGACAGGCACGGTATCCACCTCATCTTCGACGAGGTGTCCACCGGCTTCGGCCGCACCGGCAGCCTCACTGCCGCCGAGCGGCTCGGCGTGGACCCCGACATGATGCTGCTGAGCAAGGGCATCACGGCCGGGTACGCCCCGCTGGCGGCGATCGCCGTCACCGGCGCGGTGCTGTCCTCGGCGCTGGCCGCCGGTGTCGTCTTCCCGCACGGCTCGACCAGCGACGGGCATCCGTTGGCGCTCGCGGCGGCCGACGCCGTCCTCGACGAGTTCGCCGAGGGCGCGGTCCTGCGCAACGTGGTCGAGCGCGGCGCCCAGCTGACCGCCGCGCTGCGCGAGCTGGGCCGGCGGCTGCCGGCGGTCCGCGCCGTGCACGGGCCGGGCCTGATGGTCGCCGTGACCCTCGCCGACGACGCGGGTGAGCCGTTCGACGCGGCGGTCATGACGGCGGTCAAGCAGGCCTGCCTCCGGCACGGCCTGCTGGTGTCGCTCTGCGGCAGCCTGGTTCTCCTCACGCCGCCGCTGGTGATCACCGATGGCGAGGTCGACCTCCTCGTCGAGCTGTTCGAGCGGGGCCTGCGTGAGGCCGTCGAGCAGTCGTCCGGGCAGGTCGGGGGCCGGCTGCTCGCCCACTCCTGACTCCGCCGGTCAGTGCGCGGTGGCCTTCCAGTAGCCGCCGAAGTAGACGCGCTCCCTGGGGAAGCCGCGTTCGGTGCACAGGTGCCGGCGGACGGTGGTGACCATCGTGGATTCGCCCGCGACGAAGGCGTACGGCGTGCCGGGCGGCAGGGCCAGCTCGCGTAGCGTGCGGATCATCGTGGCACTGCCGCCCGCCGGTGCGTCGTCGCGGTGCAGCCAGGTCAGCGTGACCCCGGCGGGCGTGTCCACCTCGATCCGGTGTTGCGCGGACCCGACCTCGAGCAGCGCGATCGCCCGGGTCCACGGCGGCATCGCCTCGACGGCCGCGGTGATCGCCGGCATTGCGGTCTCGTCGCCGACCAGTAGCTGCCAGTCGGTGTCGGCGGGCGGTGCGTAGGCGGCGCCGTCGCTGAGCAGGCCGATCCGGTGGCCGGGGGCGGCGTTGCGCGCCCAGGCGGAGCCCGGCCCGCCGTCGCCGTGGAGCACGAAGTCGATGTCCAGCTCGCGCCGCTCGGTGTCCAGCCGCCGGACGGTGTAGTTGCGGACCACCGGCCGCTGCTCCTCCGGCATGGCCTGTAGGGCGGGCCACCACTGGGCGGAGTCCGGCAGGTGCAGCCCGGCGTCGGGGGCGGGGGCGAGGAAGATCCGTGCCAGGTGGTCCGGCCCGTCGTAGCCGAAGCGGTCGATCTCCGCGCCGGTGAGGGTGATGCGGCGCAGGTGCGGCGTGAGCGGCCGGTTGGCGACGACCTCGGCGAGCATCGGCCGCCTGATCGTCCCGGCCTCTACCGGAATGGTCCCGACGGTCATGGTCTCGCTCCTTCGTGGACGGTGGGTCGGCCCGCGCCGGCCGTAGTTAGGCTAGCCTATCCTGCCTTAGTCGGGTTCCGAGCCGCGGTGCTGAGCGATCCGGTGGCGGGCGTTGGTCGGAGGTTGGCTGGTGGGCGGGCTGCCGGGGCGTACCCGCGATCGAGAGGGCCCGGTGCGGGTGTTAGGTTAGGCTCCCCTTACCAATGGAGTTCAGCCCCATGCGCTCACATCGCTTCCTGGCCGGGGCCGTCGCCCTGGCCGCCACACTGGCACTCACCGCCTGTGGCGGGTCGTCGAAGGCCGAGGACGCCGCCGCCGGCGACAGCACGGCAGCGTTCCCCGTCACGATCACGCATGCGCTCGGCACCACGACGATCAAGGAGAAGCCGCAGCGGGTGGCGACCGTGGCCTGGGCGAACCACGAGGTTCCGCTGGCCCTCGGCATCGTGCCCGTGGGGATGGCGAAGGCCAACTTCGGCGACGACGACAACGACGGCGTCCTGCCGTGGGTCACCGAGAAGCTCAAGGCGCTGGGCGGCACCGCGCCGGTGCTGTTCGACGAGAACGACGGGATCAACTTCGAGGCGGTCGCGGACACCAAGCCCGACGTCATCCTCGCCGCCTACTCCGGGCTGACCCAGCAGGACTACGACACCCTCAGCAAGATCGCCCCGGTCGTCGCGTACCCCAAGGCGCCCTGGGCCACCGCGTGGCGCGACACCATCAAGCTGGAGAGCCAGGCCCTCGGCCTGGCGAAGGAGGGCGACGCGCTGATCGCCGACTTCGAGAAGCAGATGGCCGACGCCGCCGCGAAGCACCCGCAGCTCGCGGGGAAGTCGACGATGTTCATGACGCACATCGACCCGACCGACCTCAGCAAGATCGGCTTCTACACGACGCACGACACCCGGGCCCAGTTCTTCACCGACCTCGGCATGAAGGTCCCGGCCGGCATCGCCACGCTCTCCGCCGGCACCGACAAGTTCACCCTGACCCAGAGCGCCGAGCAGATCCAGGTCTTCGACGACGTGGACATCATCGTCGCGTACGGCGACGACAAGCTGCTCGCCGCCGCGCAGGCCGACCCGCTGCTGTCGAAGATCCCCGCGATCAAGCGTGGCTCGGTGGTCATGCTCTCCGGCACCACGCCGCTGGGCACCGCGGCCAACCCCACGCCGCTGGCCATCCCGTTCGTGCTGGACGACTACGTCGCGATGCTCGCCAAGGCCGCCGACCAGGTGTCATGACCCGGCTCGACCCGCCCGCCGTGCCGGACGTCGCCGCACGGCGACGTCCGGCACGGGTACGCCTGCTGTGGTTCCTCGTCGCCGTCGCCGTGCTGCTGGCGTTCATGGTGGCGTCGGTCGCGCTGGGGTCCCGCAACGTCGGCTGGTCCGACATCCTCGCCGCGTTCCAGGGCGCGGACGAGACCATGGAACAGGCCGCCGTCACGAAACGGATCCCGCGGACCCTGCTCGCCGTGACCGTCGGCGCGGCGCTCGGCCTGGCCGGCGCGGTGATGCAGGGGGTGACCCGCAACCCGCTGGCCGACCCCGGCATCCTGGGTGTGAACATGGGCGCGTCGCTCGCCGTGGTCACCGGCATCGTGGTGTTCGGCCTCTCCACGGCGGCCAGCTACCTCTGGGTCGCGATCCTCGGCGCCGCGGTCGCTGCCGTCTTCGTGTACGCCGTCGGCTCCCTCGGGCGCGGCGGCGCCACACCCCTCAAGCTCGCGCTCGCCGGCGCCGCCACGTCCGCCGCCCTCGCGTCGCTGATCAGCGCCTTCGTGCTGCCCCGCAACGACGTGGCCGGCAACTTCCGTTCGTGGCAGGTCGGCGGGGTCGGCGGCGCCAGCTACGACGGCATCCGGCAGGCCCTGCCGTTCCTCGCCGTGGGATTCGCGATCTGCCTGCTGTCGGCGCGCGCCCTGAACTCGCTCGCGCTCGGCGACGAACTCGCGGCCGGGCTCGGCGAGCGGGTCGCCGTGGTACGCGGCCTCGCGGCGTCCGGCTCCGTGCTGCTCTGCGGCGCCGCGACGGCCGTCGCCGGACCCATCGGGTTCGTCGGCCTGGTCGTCCCGCACGTCTGCCGCCTGCTCGTCGGGCTGGACCATCGCTGGCTGCTGCCGTTCTCCGCGCTGCTCGGCGCGTCGTTGCTGACCGCCGCGGACGTCGTCGGCCGGGTGGTGGCCCGCCCGGCGGAGATCGACGTGGGCATCGTCACGGCGCTGATCGGCGCCCCGTTCTTCATCTACATCGTCCGCCGGCAGAAGGTGCGCGAGCTGTGAGTGCCACGACCCTCGAGGCCGTCACGCGCGGCCGGATCCGCCGTACGCGGCGGCGACTCGTCGTGCTGGTCGGGCTCGCCGTCCTCGTGGTCGGCGCGTTCGCCGTCTCGCTGATGGCGGGACGCACCTTCTACCCGCCGGCCGACGTCCTGGCGGTGATCGCCGGCGAGGACGTCCCCGGTGCCTCGTTCACGGTGGGCACGCTCCGCCTGCCGCGCGCGGCCCTCGCGGTCCTGGCCGGGGCCTGCTTCGGGATCGGCGGCGTCACCTTCCAGACGATGCTGCGCAACCCGCTCGCCAGCCCCGACGTCATCGGCATCAGCTCCGGCGCGAGCGCCGCGGCGGCCTTCGCGATCGTGACGCTGCACCTCGGCGAGGCGGGGGTCTCCGCCTTCGCGATCGTCGCCGCGCTGGTGGTGGCGCTGGTCATCTACCTCCTGTCGTTCAAGGACGGGGTCGCCGGCACCCGCCTCGTCCTGATCGGCATCGGAATGGCCGCCATGCTCGACAGCGTGACCGCGTACGTGCTGACCCGGGCCGCCGAGTGGGACCTGCAGGAGGCCATGCGCTGGCTGACCGGCAGCCTCAACGGCGCCACCTGGCGGGAGACCGTGCCGGTGGCCCTCGCCGTGGCCGTCCTGACGCCGGTGCTGCTGGGCCAGGCCCGCAACCTCTCCATGATGCAGCTCGGCGACGACACCGCGGCGGCGCTCGGGGTCCGCCTGGAACGCACCCGGATCCTGGTCATCGTCGCGGCGGTGGGCCTGATCGCCTTCGCCACCGCGGCGACCGGGCCGATCGCCTTCGTGGCCTTCCTCTCCGGGCCGATCGCCGCCCGGATCGTCGGCCCGGCCGGATCGCTGCTGCTGCCCTCCGCGCTGGTGGGCGCCCTGCTGGTCCTCGTCGCCGACTTCATCGGCCAGTACGCCTTCGACACGCGCTACCCCGTGGGCGTCGTCACCGGGGTGCTCGGCGCGCCCTACCTGATCTACCTGCTCATCCGTACCAACCGCGCGGGAGGCTCGCTGTGACCACCACCCACACGCTCGCGGTCGAGAGCCTCACGCTCGGCTACGCCGACCGCGTCGTCGTCTCCTCGCTCGACCTGGTCGTGCCCCCGGGGAAGATCACGGCGATCGTGGGCGCGAACGCGTGCGGCAAGTCGACGCTGCTGCGATCGATGTCGCGGCTGTTGGCGCCCCGCGCCGGCCACGTCCTGCTCGACGGCAAGCAGGTGCACCGGCTGCCGGCCAGGCAACTGGCCCGTACCCTCGGCCTGCTTCCCCAGGCGCCCACGGCGCCCGAGGGGATCACCGTGGCCGACCTCGTCGGTCGCGGCCGCAACCCGCACCAGCGCGTGTTCTCCCGGTGGAGCAGGCAGGACGACGCCGCCGTGGCGGCCGCCCTGGACGCGACGCAGACCGCGGAGCTCGCCGACCGCCCGGTCGACGAGCTCTCCGGCGGCCAGCGGCAGCGGGTGTGGATCGCGATGGCCCTGGCCCAGCAGACGGACCTGTTGCTGCTCGACGAACCGACGACGTTCCTCGACGTCAGCCACCAGGTCGAGGTCCTGGACCTGCTCACCGACCTCAACCTGACGCGTGGCACGACGATCGTCATGGTGCTGCACGACCTCAACCTCGCCGCCCGCTACGCGGACCACCTCGTGGCGCTCGCCGGCGGCCGGGTGCACGCCGCGGGCGAGCCGGCGCAGGTGCTGACGCAGGAGTGCGTACGCGCCGTCTTCGGCCTCGAGAGCCAGGTCATCGTCGACCCGACGTCGCAGAAGCCGCTGATGCTGCCGATCGGCCGCCACCACGTCGGGACCGGCGCGAAACCCGGCGTCGCCGCCGGCGCCTGACGCGACCGGCCCGTACGGGCCCCGGCGCCGCGCGGAATTAGGGCAGGCTAACCTGTCCCCTGATCGCTGGGAGGGCGCGGCTCGTGCACACATCATCCTTCGTTCCCGCAGAGCTCCGATGACGGTGCCGGGCGACGGGACCAGCGGCGCGGCGGTGCTGCGTCGCGCCCTGCGCCGCCACCGCGCCCGTCTGGTGGCGGGCGTCGCGCTGCTCTGCACCCACCAGGCGACCGAGGCCCTCGTGCCGGTGGCGATCGGCGTGGTCATCGACCGCGCGGTCGCCACCGGAGACCTGCGCGCGCTGCTGTTCTCGCTCGCCGGTCTCGCGGCCCTCTTCACCGTCCTCGCCTTCGCCTACCGCTCCGGCGCCCGCCTGTCCTACGCCGCCCTGGAGCAGGAGGCGTACGCCCTGCGGGTGGAGATCGCCGGCAGCGCCCTCGACCCGCGCGGACGCCGCTCCGGGATGCGCGACGGCGAGCTGCTCTCCGTCACCGCCTCCGACGCCGAGCTGTCCGCGCTCGTCGTGCGGGTCGCGGGGCTCGCCGCCGCCGCGCTCACCGCCGTCGTGGTCGCCGCCGTCGCGCTCCTCGTCGTCGACGTCCCGCTCGGCCTCGGGGTGCTCGTCGGGGTGCCCCTGGTGGTCGTCGCCCTGCAGCGGATGGCGCCCCTGCTCACCCGGCGCAGCGCCTCCCAGCAGGAGGCCCTCGCGGCCACCACCTCGCTCGCCGTGGACCTCGTCACCGGCCTGCGCGTGCTGCGGGGCATCGGCGCGCAGGACCACGCCGCCCGCCGGTACGCCGCCGCCAGCCGCCACGCCCTCGACGTGACCCTGCGCGCCGCCACCACCAAGGGCCTGCACCTGGGGCTCACCACCACCGTGAACGGCCTCTTCCTGGCGGCGGTGGCCGGCGTCGCCGGCTGGCTCGCGCTGCAGGGCCGGCTCACCATCGGGGAACTGGTCGCCGTCGTCGGGCTGGCCCAGTTCATCGCGGAGCCCGTGCAGACGCTCGGGTTCTGCGTGCAGTTGTTCGCCATGGCCCGCGCCTCCGCGGGGCGGGTCGCCCGGGTGGTCGGCGCCGCGCCGCTGACCCGGCCGGGCACCGCCGGGGCACCCGCCCCGGCACCGACACGGCTCGCTCTCGACACCGTCGGCTACGCCGGGCTCGACGACGTCAGCCTGCGCGTCGGCGCCGGCGAGGTGCTGGGCGTGCTCGCCTACGACCCGGGGGAGGCCGAGGCGCTGGTCGCGCTGCTCTCCGGCCGGATACCCCGGGAGGACTACCGGGGCACGCTCTATGTCGACGGCGTGCCCGCCGAAGAGCTGCACATCGACGCGGTACGCGGCACCCTGCTGGTCGAGCAGCACGACGTGGCGCTCTTCGAGGGGACGCTGCGCGAGAACCTCGCCGCCGGCGCCGACGTCGACGAGACGCTCCTGCGGGCGGCGGTGCGCGCCGCGGCGGCCGAGGACGTGCTCGCCGCGCACCCGCACGGCATCGACCGCCAGCTCACCGAGCGGGGCGCGAACCTGTCCGGCGGGCAGCGGCAACGCATCGGGCTGGCCAGGGCGCTCGCCGCCGACCCGCCGGTGCTGGTGCTGCACAACCCCACCACGGCCGTCGACGCGGTGACCGAGGTGCAGCTCGCCGAAGGGCTGGCCGGGGCCCGCGCCGTGGCGGCCCGCGGCACGCTGCTGGTCACGAACAGCCCCGCTCTGCTGCGCATCACGCACCGGGTGGCCGTCATCGACGGCGGGCGGGTCGTCGCCGAGGGCCAGCACGAACAGTTGCTCGCGAGCGACGCCCGCTACCGGGAAGAGGTCCTGCGGTGACCGACGAACCGAACACGGCCGGCGTACCGGCCCGGCAACTGCTGCCCACGGCCACCCCCCGGCAGACCTGGGCCGCCCTGCGCGCCGAGTTCGCCCGGCTGCCCGGGCTCAGCGCCGCCGCCGGGACGTTGCTGGTCGCCGCCGCCGCGGCCGGGCTCGTCGCCCCCTGGGTCCTCGGCCGCCTCGTCGACGACGTCATCGCCGCCGCCGGCACGCCACGGATCGTCGCCTGGGCGGGGGTGATCGCCGGCGCCGCGCTGCTCGCGGGGCTGCTCACCGCCGCCGGCGCCGCGCTCGCCGCCCGGCTCGGCGAGACCGTGCTGGCGCGGCTGCGTGAACGGGTCCTCGACCGCGCCCTGCACCTGCCGTCGGCCACGCTCGAACGCGCCGGCACCGGGGACCTGGTGGCCCGCGCCGGCGACGACGTGGCCGTGGTGACGAACGTGATCGCCACCAGCGGGCCGGCCTTCCTCGGCGCGCTGCTGTCCATCGTGCTGACCGCGTTGGGGCTCTTCGCCCTCGACTGGCGCCTCGGCCTCGCCGGGCTGGCCGCCGCCCCCGCGTACGCGCTGGGGCTCTACTGGTACCTGAAGCGGTCGGTGCCGTACTACGCGCGCGAGCGGGTGGCGACCGGCGAGCGCTCCCAGGCCATGGCCGGGGCGCTGCACGGCGCGGCGACCGTACGCGCCTACCGGATGGAAGACGCCCACGTCGCCCGGATCGCCGACCGCTCGGCCGCCGCCCGTGACCTGTCGCTGGAGATCTTCGGGCTGCACACGCGCTTCGGGCTGCGGGTCAACCGGGCCGAGTTCGTGGGGCTCGCCGCCGTGCTGCTCGCCGGGTTCCTGCTGGTCCGCGACGACCTGGCCACCGTCGGCGCGGCCACCACCGCCGCCCTCTACTTCCATCGCCTCTTCAACCCGATCGGGCTGCTGCTGCTGCAGTCGGACTCCGTACTGCAGGCCGGCGCGAGCCTCGCCCGCCTCGTCGGCGTCACCTCCCTACCCGACACCGCCGCCCCCGACCGCCGCGCGCCCGTCCGCGCGCAACCGGCGCCGGCGGAGGCCGCACCGGCAGCGCTGGAGGTCGTCGTCGACCAGCACCGCTACGACGACGGACCCGTGGTGCTCAAGGACGTCGCCCTGCGGCTCGCCCCCGGCGAACGCGTCGCTCTCGTCGGGGCCAGCGGGGCGGGCAAGAGCACCCTGGCCGGCATCGCCGCCGGGATCGTCGCCCCCACACACGGCACGGCGCGGCTGCGCGGCACTGCCCTGGCCGAACTGGGCGAGCACCGCGTGCGCCGCGAGATCGCGCTGGTCAGCCAGGAGGTGCACGTCTTCGCCGGGACCCTCGGCGACGACCTGCGTCTCGCCGACCCGGACGCGACCGACGCCGAGCTGACGGCCGCCTGCGATCTCGTCGGCGTCACCGGCTGGCTGCGCACCCTGCCCGACGGCCTCGACACGCGGGTGGGGGAGGGCGGTCGACGCCTCACCGCCGCCCAGGCCCAGCAGCTCGCCCTGGCCCGCCTCGTCCTCGCCGACCCCGCCGTCGCGGTCCTCGACGAGGCCACCGCCGAGGCCGGCAGCGCGGGCGCGCGCGACCTCGACCGCGCCGCCGTGGCGGCCACCGAGGGCCGCACCACGCTTGTCGTCGCCCACCGTCTCAGCCAGGCGGCCACCGCCGACCGCGTCGTCGTCCTGGAACACGGGCGCGTCGTCGAGCACGGCACGCACGACGAGCTGCTGGCGGCGGGGGGCGGCTACAGCCGGCTGTGGCGGTCCTGGAGTGCGCCCGAGGCCGTGGCCCGCCCGGGCGGTGCGGAGTTTCCCGCTCCCCGGCGGCGCGGCGTGCCGGCGGGCCAGGACAGCTAGGCCGTCGACGCGGTCGCCAGGCGCAGGCCGAGGGCGACGAAGGCGACCGCGCAGACCTGGTTGATCCGCCGGGGCCGGGCGCCAGGGCCGTCGCGGCGCGGGCTGTGAGGTGCCTCCCTCGCCGGCCTTCGACCGCGTCACCGGCGCCGGTCGGAGGGGATGATCCGCCAGGCGACCAGCGCGGCCGCCACCAGCAGGACGGCGGCGATGGCCGAGGTGACCTGCATGCCGTGGGCGAAGGCGTCGCGGGCGGCGGCCAGGATCTGGGCGCCGTGCCCGTCGCTGCCGGCCAGGGCGTGGGTGCCGGCGGCCAGCGAATCGGTGACCGCCTGCCGGCTGGCGCCGCTCAGGCCGGTCAGGTCGGGCAGGCCGGCGCGGTAGAGCACGGTGTGCAGGGTGCCCAGCAGGGCGATGCCCAGCGCGACGCCCAGCTCGTAGGACATCTCGGAGATCGCCGAGGCGGCCCCGGCCCGTTCGCGGGGCACCGCGCTCAGGATCGCGTCGGTGGACGCGGTGAACGCGATCCCGATCCCGAGCCCGGTCAGGATCAGGCCCACGGCCATGCCGGTGTAGCCGGGGGCGCCCTCGGCCACCGCCAGCACGCTGAGCCCCGCCGCGGCCACCAGCAGCGCGGCGGCAAGGGCGTGCCCCACGCCGAGCCGGGTGATGATCCGGACGGCGACGAGCACCACCGCGATGGAGGCCAGCGTGGCGGGCAGTTCCCGCAGCCCCGCCTGCAGGGGCGAGTGGCCGCGGACCAGTTGCAGGTACTGGGAGAAGAAGAACAGCAGCCCGCTGAAGGCGAAGATGGCGATCAGCGAGGCCAGGACGGTGCCGGTGAACGCCGGCCGGGCGAAGAGCGTGATGTCCACCAGGGGCGTGCGCAGGTTGCGCTGGCGGCGTACGAACACCACCGCGGCACCCACCGCCAGGGCGGCGGCGAGCAGGCCGACCAGGTCGACACCGGACTTGGCGGTGTGCTTCACCGCCCACACCAGGGGCACGATCGCGGCCACCGACAGCACGGCGCTGAGCAGGTCGAAGCGCCCGGGCGTGGGGTTGCGCGACTCGGGCACCAGCAGCGCGACGGTGACCAGCACCAGCAGCATGATCGGCAGGTTGATCACGAAGACCGATCCCCACCAGTAGTGCTCGAGCAGTGCCCCGCCGACCAGCGGGCCCAGTGCCGCGCCCCCGGAGGCGCCGGCCGACCACACCGCGATGGCGCGGGTGCGCTGGGCGGGGTCGGTGAAGACGTTGCGCACGATCGACAGGGTCGAGGGCATCAGCGTCGCCCCGGCCACGCCCAGCAGGATCCGCGCGACGATCAGCCAGCCGGCGGTCGGCGCGAACGCGGCCAGCAGCGAGGCGGCGCCGAAACCGGTGACGCCGATCAGCAGCAGCCGCTTGCGGCCGATGCGATCGGCCAGGGTGCCCATGCTGATCAGCAGGCCGGCCAGGGCGAAGGAGTAGGCGTCCCCGATCCACAGCACCTGGGTCGCGGTGGCCCCCAGGTCGGCGGTGAGCGCCGGCATGGCCAACGCCAGCACGGTGCCGTCGACGGCCAGCAGGGTCACCGCCAGGGTGAGTGCCGTCAACGCGGCCCACTGGCGGCCGCCGGCCCGGACGGGCCGAGGGGGCGTCGGCGTGGGGCCGGCCGGCGGGGCGGGTGTCGCGGACGTCATGCCGCCACGTTACCGACTGTATGGTCGGCTCTGCAAACCATTTGGTCGGCCGTAGGATCGAGTGGCGGCGGGCGGATGCCGCCGGGGGACAAGCCGGGAGGCACGGGTGCGAGGTCGGGAACGGGACACGGCGAGGACCCGCCGGGTCGTGCTGGACGCCGCCGCGAAGGTGGTCGGCACACACGGCTCCGGCGCCAGCGTGGACGCGATAGCCCGGCAGGCCGGGGTGTCCAAGGGTGGGCTGCTGCACCACTTCCGCTCCCGCGACGAGTTGCTGCTCGCGGTGGCCGAGGACCTGGCCGAACAGTTCGCCGCCTCGGTGTACGCGGCGGTCGACCCCCGCGACCACGCCCCCGGCCGCCTGGTGCGCGGCTACGTCAACGCCACCTTCGACGACCTGCTCGACGAGGCCCGGGTCCCCGAACAGGCCGTGCTGGCCGCCACCCTCTCCGCGGTGCCCGGGGTCGCGCGGGTGCTGCAACGGGACAAACAGCGCTGGAAGGAGGCGTTCGACGCCGACGGGCTGCACCCCCAACGGGTCCTGCTCATCACCCGGGCGGCGGACGGCGCGGCCATCGCCGGCCTGTACGAGGGCGGCAGCCACCCCGAGGAACTCGGCCACGCCCGTCGGCTGCTACTGGCCCTCAGCCGCCACGAGGGGCCCCTGCTGGATCTCTGACCGCAGGGGCCCGGGGGCGGCTCAGCCCTGCTGCTCCGGGCTCGCGCGTCGGGGGCAACCGAAGACCGCGTACGCGGCGAGCCCGGCCACGGCGAGGGCCACCGCCACCGCCGTGCTCGTCGCGTCGTTGGGCTGTCGCATCATCCAGCCGAGCGCCTGCCGGGCCGGCTCGGTGCTCGGTTCGGCGACCGTCACCGCCGCCAGCGTCCACACCAGGGGCGGGATCCAGGCCCGTGCGGCGCCGAACAGCACGGCGGCGAGGGCACAGAGTCCGAGCAGGCCGACGCCGTCGCGCGCGACCAGCCACAGGGGCGCGAACCGTGCCCCGGTCGGCCAGGCGGCCAGCGGCACCACGACGACCAGCGCGGCGGCGAGCAGGAGGTGGCCGGCGCGGCGCAGCGGCCACCGGACCGAGCCGGTCGTCTCCAGCCCCTCGTCGGGCGCGGCGAGGGCCGGGGTGAGCGCGACGCCCATCAGCAGGGCGGTGAGCGCGGTGAGCCGGTCCGGAATGATCCGGTCCGAGCCGAAGGCGAGCCACAGCGCCCACGTGGTCACGGGCACGGCGACGGCGATGGCGACCGCCGCCGGCAGCCGCCGGGAACGGGCGTACAGGTAGGCCCACCTCATGCCCGGGCCTCCCCGGCGAGGACCGGATACAGGTCGCCCCGGCACTCCAGCGCGGCGCGGCGCAGCGCGGCCACGCGCCGGACCTGCTCGTCCTGCGGCAGCGCGGTCAGGTTCTGGTAGAGCCGCTGTTCCAGTTCGTCGCGTTTCTCCATGCCCGACTCGGTCCAGCGGGCGGGCGGCTGGCCGCGCAGCCAGGCGCCGGCCACCGTGCGGGCGACGCCGTCGCGCAGCCATCCGTCAGGGTCGGCGTCGCCGGTGAACGGGCAGAACGAGGTGCCGGCGCCGTGCAGCAGCTCGGTGAGCAGTTCGTCGCCGGTGGCGTAGAGCCCGCCGGACGGGTCGAGGAAGAGCGGGAAGAACAGCGTGTCGGCGGGTTGTGGTGTCGCCGGCGGCTCCTCGCTCGCCGGCCCGATCCGGTGGATGCGCTCGATCGCACTGGTGGGGGCGTCGGGCAGCTTCGCCAGCGCCGCGAGGCTCGCCCGGGCCGGGCCGACGACCTCAGGCAGCGTCGCGGCGTGCACCCGGGTGACGCAGACGCGGGGCTCGCCGTCGGCGCAGACCAGGGCGGCGGCGCCGTGGTCGAGGGTGTAGGCGGCCCTGGATCCTCCCGCCGGCAGCAGCGGCACGGCGAGGGCGCCCGCCACCAGGGCCGGGACCACCGCGAACGCGACCTGGCGCGGTCGCCCGACGACCAGCAGGCCGGCGGCGGTCAGGGTCAGGCCGACCAGCCACAACGCCTGGCCGGCGTGGACGCGACCGAGAATGACGGAGAAGTCGTCGGTGCCGTCCAGGATCGGATCGAGCAGGGCGGCGCCGGGGAGCCGGTCGTCGACGCCGCCGGTGACGAACATGCGCGTCGCGACGATGGCCCCGGCGGCGACGACGGCGGCAGCGGGCGCGACCACGGGATGGGGCAGCGCCCGCCCGAGGGCCAGACCCAGCCAGGCGGCGGCGACCAGGGCCACCGCGCCGACCGCGACCGTCTGCGGCAGCCCGGGCGGCAGGTGCGTGGCGGACGGGGCGACCCGGACCGCGCCCACCGCGAAGGCCAGCAGGTACGCGGCCAGCGCCGTGACGCCCAGCGCGCACGCCGCGACGAGTCTGCGTTGCGCGCCGGGCCGGGGCGTGGTGGAGAGCAGCTCGTCCATCCGCCAGCGGCGTTCCCGCCGGCCGTACCAGGCGCCGCCGGCCAGCGCCAGCGGCACCAGCAGCACCAGTCCGAGCCGGTGCTCGCTGGCCAGGGCCGTCCAGCGGCCCGAGTACGTGTTCGCCATCACCAGGTACGCCGCCTCGACGGCCAGCAGCAGCAGCCCGACCCCCGGTGCGGCCGAGCGCAGCAGCTCGATGCGCAGGATCCGGGTCATCGGACCGCCTCCCCGCGACGCCGGCGCAGCAGCGCCGTGTAGCCCCGCTCGGCGGGACTGTCCCCGGCCTCGTCACCGCCGCCCTCGGCGATGAGCTGCTGCGGGGTGCCCTGCCAGGCCAGCCGCCCGTCGTCGATCAGCACGACCGCGCCGCAGGCCGCCACCACGTCCTCCACGAGGTGCGTGGAGACCAGTACGCAGGCGTCCGCGCCGAGGTCGCGCAGCAGCTCGCGGAAGGCGACGCGCTGCTCCGGGTCGAGGCCCACCGTCGGCTCGTCGAGCAGCAGCAGCTCCGGTGAGTTGACGATGGCCTGGGCGATGCCCGCCCGGCGCAGCATCCCGCCGGAGAGCGTCTTGAGCCGGGCGTCGGCCCGGTCGGCCAGGCCGACCCGGTCGATGGCGTGCTGCACCGCACCGGGAACCTCCCGGCGTGGCATCTCCTTCAGCCAGGCCATGTACTCCACGAACTCCCGCACCGTGAAGCGCGGGTAGTAGCCGAAGTGCTGCGGCAGGTACCCGAGCGCGCGGCGCACCTCACGCAGCCCGCCCGGGCCGGCGGCCGAGCGGCCGAGCAGCCGCAGCTCCCCCGTGGCGGGCGGCACGACAGTGGCGAGCGCCCGGATCAGCGTCGTCTTGCCCGCCCCGTTCGGCCCCAGCAGCCCGTGCACGCCGACGCCGAGTGTGAGGCTGAGCTCCTGGACCGCCATCCGGCGTCCGGCCCGCACGCACAGCCCGTCGGCCGCGACCTGCCAGGCGTACGTCGTCGCCGCCACCTCGGCGGCGTCCACCGTGCGCGTCATCGTGGCACCACAAGCCTCTCCCTACTGTCGGTCGCGGCCGCACCGGACGCGGTACCGCTGACATCCCGCTAGACGACGCGCCGCGCGGTTCGGTTCTCGGCCGGGACGGCGACCGGGCCGCGAGCGGGTCGCCGGCCGCGCCGTGACGGCCCCGTATGCTCGGCCGTCGGCGCCGCGCGGACGTGGGGTGACCGACGCCACGGCGGATGCGAGCGGGGGAGGAGAACCGGATGCGGGTGACGCGTCGTCCTTCCCCACGTGGACCCAGCCATGACTGACGAGCAACTGTTGCGCCGGGTGGCGCGCGGGGACCGGGCGGCCTTCGACGAGCTGTACCGGCGTACCTCGCCGTGGCTGGCCGCCCGCCTGCGGCGCCGCTGCGCCGACCCGGACCTCGTCGCCGAGGTGATGCAGGACACCTACCTGGCGGTGTGGCGGGCCGCCGGTTCGTTCGCCGGTGTGGCCGGGGACGGCAGCGGCGCCGGCTGGTTGTGGAGCATCGCCGGGCGACGGCTCATCGACGGGTTTCGTCGCCGGGCCCGGCAGCAGGCGGTCCCCGTCGCTCCGCCGCCCGCGCACGCGCGTGCGGCGGAGGACGAGGCGCTCGACGGCGTCCTCGGCGACGAGATGAGCACCGCGCTGCGGGACCTGGCACCCGAGCTGCGCGCCGTGCTCCAGGCGATGGTCCTCGACGGGTTCTCCGTGCGGGAGACCTCGATCCTGCTCGGGGTGCCCGAGGGCACGGTGAAGACACGGGCCCGCCGGGCCCGCCTCGTCCTGCGGGAGGCGCTGTCATGACCACGCATCCGTCGACGGCACTGCTGTCGCGCTACGCCGACCCCGACGCCGCACTCGACGATCCGGCGCTGTGGGCGGTGGAGTCACACCTGGACGACTGCCCGGCGTGCCGGGCCCGGCTCCGTGACCTGATCACCGAGCCCGCCAGGCAACTGCTCGCCGAGGTCCACACGGCCGTCGCCGGCGACGTGGCCCGGCACGGGCGGCCAGCCCGGCACCGGCCCTGGTTGGCGTCGGCGCGACGCTGGGTCAGGTGGGCCTGGCTGCCCTGGCTCGGTACGGCGAGCGCCGCCCTGCTCACCGCGTTCCTCATGCAGTACCAGTTCCCGCAGGCGCCCTCGCTGGTGCTGCTGGTGGCACCGGTCGCGCCCCTGGTGACGATCGCCGGCGCCTGGAACCGCCGCAGCGACCCCGCCTGGGAGATCGTCGCGACGACCCCGAGGGCGGGGCTGCCGTTGCTGTTGCGGCGCACCCTCGTCGTCCTGCTCGGCCTGGTTCCCGTGCTGCTCGTCGTGGGCGGGCTGGCCGGTCAGTCACCGGCGCGGTGGCTGTTGCCGTGTCTCGGCTTCACCGCCCTGACGCTGCTGCTCGGCGCGCGCATCGGCGTCACCCGCGCCGCCCTGGTGCTCGGCACCGGATGGCTGCTGGCGGTGCTGCTGCCGGCGCTCGTCGTGGCGCGCCTGCCGGTGCTGCTGACTCCCGCGGGCACGCCCGGCTGGCTGGCGGTGACCGCCGTCTGCGTGGTCGCTCTCGCCGTGGTGCGCGACCGGTACCGCCGGATCGACGGCTGGCGGTGAGCCGCCCGTAATCCGGTCGACACCGGGACATGCTCGCCGCCAGACTGGCCCGTGAGCGACGCGGGCGGCGCGGTGTTCGCGAGCCGTGCTCAGGAAGGGTGCTGATCACTCTCTCCGGGCGGTCGGCCGCGCCGCCCCGCGCCGGCCGGTCATCGACCCGCGTCAGGCCCGCGACGCCCGGGCGCCCCGGCGCGGCAGGTTGCCGGCACCGTCCGTGAGCTGGAGAAACTCGCCGTCGGACGGCTCTGGTGGCACCACGTCGCGTGATGGGACGCGCATCGTGGGAGCATGATCCACAAGGCACGACAGTCGAATGTGGATGGAGATCGGGTAACCATGAAGAGAGTGTTCTCGACGTTGATGGCACTGGCGACCGCCGCGACGGTCATGACGGTCGGCGCACCCGCCGCCCAGGCGGCCGGCTCCTGCTCGGGCACGATCATCTACAGCCAGGTGCAGTCGTCGGGCCTCGGCGAGCTGGTGATCTACTACAACAGCAGCAGCGGGGGCACCAACAGCGCCTGCTTCTACCATCGCGGCGCGGCCTACGGAAAGTCCGCGCCCACCCTGGTGCAGATCTACCGCTGCGCCGAGCGGTCGGGCGAGGGCGCGCACTGCACCCGTTCGGGCAGCGCGGACACCGACTCGGGTGACTTCAGCTACCAGGCCGGCCCGGTCGGCGTCACCGGCACCGCGAACTACTGCGTCGAGGCGTTCGGCCACATCGGTTGGGGTGGCCAGCGCCACCAGATCTACAGCCGGCGGCAGGGCTGCTGACCACGCCCACCCCGATCGGACCCCGGGCGCGCACGGGGTGACGACGCGCGGGTCGGCCCCCGCCTGACCGGGTGTCGCCGGACGGCGCAGGGCCACCAGCCCGACGGTGATCAGGACCCCATGGACGTCGACGCGGCGAGCAGACGTCCATGGGGTCCTGATCACGACGCGTACCCCGGCGCGGGCGCTCTTGCCCCCATCGATCGAGCGGTGGTGCAATCCCACCTGATCACGTTCCTCCACCGCGCTGGGAGTCCGCCGTGACGACGCACGAGGTCCTCAACCAGGTTCCGCCGCTGGTCGGTCACGACACGGCCGACGACCCGGCCCTGCTCGACGGGCTCGACCGGGAGGGCGCCGGCTGGGCCGCCGCCGAGCTGCACGAGCTGGGCCGCCTCGCCGGCGGCGAGGCGGCGATCGAGCACGGGCGACTGGCCAACGAGCACCCGCCGCTGCTGCGCACCCACGACCGGCACGGGCACCGCATCGACGAGGTCGAGTTCCACCCGTCGTGGCACGAGCTGATGCGGGTGGCGGTCACGCACGGCCTGCACGCCGCGCCGTGGGCGGACGACCGGCCGGGCGCGCACGTGGCCCGCGCCGCCAAGTTCCACACCTGGCGCCCCGACGCCGGGCACGGCTGCCCCATCTCGATGACCTACGCCGCCGTCCCGGCCCTGCGGCACGCCCCGGAGTTGGCGGCGCGCTACGAACCGCTGCTCACCGCCACCGCGTACGACTTCGGGCTGCGCCCGCCGCTGGCCAAGCGGGGCCTGCTGGCCGGCATGTCGATGACGGAGAAGCAGGGCGGTTCGGACGTGCGCGCCAACACCACCACCGCCCGCCCCGACCCGGACGGCACCTACCGCCTGCACGGGCACAAGTGGTTCACCTCGGCGCCGATGTGCGATCTGTTCCTGACCCTCGCCCAGGCGCCGGGCGGGCTCACCTGCTTCCTCGTGCCGCGCGTCCTGCCGGACGGCACGCGCAACCCGATGCGGCTGATGCGACTCAAGGAGAAGCTCGGCAACCGGTCCAACGCCTCGGCCGAGATCGAGTACGAGCACGCGGTCGCCTGGCGGGTCGGGGACGAGGGCCGCGGCGTGCGCACCATCCTCGACATGGTCAACCTGACCCGTCTCGACTGCGTCATCGGCGCGGCGGCCGGGATGCGCCAGGGCGTCACCACCGCCGCCCACCACGCCACCCACCGGCGGGCCTTCGGCCGGTACCTCGTCGAGGCGCCCCTCATGCGCAACGTGCTCGCCGACCTCGCCGTCGAGTCGGAGGCCGCCACCGTCCTGATGATGCGCCTCGCCGGGGCGACCGACCGGTCGGCGCGCGGCGACGCCGGCGAAACCGCGTTCAAGCGCCTCGCCCTCGCCGTCGGCAAGTACTGGGTCTGCAAGCGCTGGCCGGGCCACGCCGCCGAGGCCCTCGAATGCCTCGGCGGCAACGGCTACGTCGAGGAGTCCGGCATGCCGAGGCTGTTCCGCGAGTCACCGCTGAACTCGATCTGGGAGGGCTCCGGCAACGTCGCCGCGCTGGACGTGCTGCGCGCCCTCACCAGGGAACCCGAGGTCATGGCGGCGTTCGAGGCCGAGGTCGCGGCCGCCGCCGGGGCCGACGCCCGGCTCGACGCCGCCGTACGCCGGGCGCGCGCCGAACTGGCCGACCCCGACGACCGCGAACTGCGGGCCCGCCGCGTCGTCGAACGGCTCGCCCTGGTCCTCCAGGGCTCCCTGCTGGTGCGCCACGGCCATCCCGCAGTCGCCGACGCCTTCTGCGCCTCCCGGCTCGGCGGCGACCACGGCCAGGCGTACGGGACGCTGCCCCGGGGCGTCGACCTGGCCGCGATCGTCGCCCGCGCCGTACCGAAGGTGGGCTGAGCGGGCCGAGTGCCCCCGGGCGGTGGCGTCACGCGCCCTCCGGCTCGGGCGAGTCGTGCGGCGGGTGGGCGGCGAGGAAGCTCTCGACGACCGCGCCGCTGACCGACTCGCACAGCAGGCGGTAGCCGGCGGTGGCGCCCCAGCGGCTGATGCCGACGCGGCGCCCCGGCGGGAACCGGCCATGGGAGGCGTCCCACGGCGCGGCGACGAACCTGGCGGTCCGCTCGTCGGCACCGAGCCGCGCGGCCAGCCCGCGCAGGGCCTCCACCTGGGACGCCGGCAGGTCGGCCGAGTACCAGAGCACCGTGTAGCCGTGTTCCAGGTTGTGCACCAGCACCTCCACCGGTGGCCGGTCGACGTCGAGGTAGAACCGGCGCATCGGCGCGGGCAGCTCGTAGTGCGGCCCGGACGACGGCGGCACCGTCAGGTAGGCGACGCGCGTGCCCCGCCCGACGTGCACCCCCTTGCCCGCCACCGGGTCGGTCAGCTCCGGGTCGCAACCGGCCTGCTCCCGCGCCACCCCGAACGACGCGATCGGCGCGGGCGGCGCGAGCCGCTGCCGCGCGATCGGCACCACCACCCAGCCGAGCAGGCCGACGCCCAGCAGCGCCAGCAGCCCCGCCACCCACCGGGTGGCCCGTGCCTCGCGCCCGATCGGGTCAGTCACCGCGCACCGCCCCGCCCGCGTCGGACGCCAGCGACGACAGGTGGCCCACCGTCCACTCCAGCACCGTCTCGATGCCGGGCACCCCGATCCCCGTGGCCGTGCCGGAGCTGAGCGCGATGACCCGGGAGGGCGGCACGACGCCGTGCCCGTCCGCGCGCAACTGCGCGACGTTGCGCCGCACGGCGGGCTTCTCCCACATCCGCACGTTCATCGCGGGTACGAACACCACGGGCACGGCGGAGGCCAGCACGCACGCGGTCACCAGGTTGTCGGCCATGCCCGCCGCGGCCTTGGCCAGGGTGTTGGCGGTGGCGGGCAGCACGAGTACCAGCTGCGCCCACGCGGTCAGGTCCAGGTGGGGGACACCGGGCCGGCCCGGGGGCTCCTCGACGGTCACCGGGTGGCCGGTGATCGCCGCGAGGGCCGTGGGGGTCACGAACGTCGCGGCGGCCTCGGTCATCACCACCCGCACCTCCAGGCCGAGCGCGTGCCTCATCGCCAGCAGCGACTGCGGCAGCGACATGGCGCCGCTGGATCCGCACGCGGCGACGAGGACCCGCTCGAACGGCAACGTGACACTCATCGGTGTCCACCTTCTCCTGTGGCGACGGCCGGCTCGTGGCTCGCCGGCGTGCCCGGCGACGCGTCGGCCTGGGTGTCGAGCTGGGCGTGGACCATGTCCGCGTACCTGCCGCCGCGCGCCAGCAGCTCGTCGTGGCTGCCGCGCTCGGCGACCGTGCCGCCGTCGAGCACGAGGATCTCGTCCGCGTCGCGCACCGTGCTCAGCCGGTGCGCGATGACGATCTGGGTGCAGCGCAGCGCCGAGACGGCCTGGCTCACCCGGCGTTCCGTGGCGACGTCGAGGTGACTGGTCGCCTCGTCGAGCAGCAGGATGACCGGCTCGCCGGCGAGCGCCCGCGCGATGGACAGGCGTTGCCGCTGCCCGCCCGAGAGCGCCTGGCCGCGCTCGGCGACCCGGGTGTCGTAGCGCAACGGCATGGCCTCCACGTCGGCGTCGATGGCGGCCAGCCGGGCGACCCGCCGCACGTCCGCCAGGGGCAGGTCGGGGCGGGCGAGGGCGATGTTGCGCCGGATCGAGTCCCGGAACAGGTAGCTCTCCTGGAACACCACGCCGAACTGGCGGCGCAGGGCGTCCGGTCCGATGCGCTCCAGCGGCACCCCGTCGAAGTGGATCTGGCCGCCGGTGGGCCGGTAGAGCCCGGTCAGCAGCATTGCCAGGGTGCTCTTGCCGCTGCCGGAGGCGCCCACGACGGCCACCGTCCGGCCCGGCTCGACGGTGAACGAGACGTCGCGCAGCACGTACGGGCCCGTGCCGTCGTAGCGGAAGCTGAGCCCCCGCACCTCGACCCTCCCGCGCAGCGTCGGCGCCAGCAGCCGCGACTCGTCCTCGATCTCGGGGCGGGCGGCGAACACGTCACGCAGCCGCTGCACGGTCGCGGCGGCCGACTGGAGCACCTGGGCGCTGGCGACCAGCGAGCCCAGCGGGGCGATCGCGGCCAGCGCCAGCATCTGCAGGCCCATCGCGTCACCGAGGCTCATGCCGTCGGCGAAGATCCGGTACATGCCCAGCCACAGCAGGGTCAGCGGGCCGGCGAGGCGTACGGTCGCCGCGACGTTGTCGACGACCGACGAGAGCCGGCCGCGCGCCCGGTCCACCGCCAGCGCCGCCGAGTAGCGGCTCAGCCAGTGGTCGTAGACGTGCTTCTCGGCGCCCATCGACTTGATGGTGGCGATGCCCGACAGCGCCTCGATGAGCACGCTCTCCGCCTCCGCCTGCACGGTGAGCTGGCGGTGGTTCAGGCGCAGCAGGCGGCGGTTGACCGCCGCGACCGCGCACACCTGCACCAGGCCGACCCCCAGCGCCACCGTGGCGAACCCGGTGTCGGCGGCGAGCAGCACCGCGAAGTACCCGATCACCAGCGCGCCGTCGATCACGGCGGTCAGCACCTGGGTTGTCACGATCTCCCGCAGCAGCACGCTGCTCGCCAGCCGCTGCATCAGGTCACCGCTGGAGCGCTGCTGGAAGAAGCGGAACGGCAGGCTCATCAGGTGCGCGAACAGCCGGGTCATCAGCTCGCGGTCGACCCGCGACTGGAGGTTCACCAGCAGCATGGAGCGCAGGTGCGCCAGGCCGAACTGGGTCAGGGCCAGCGCCAGCACGGCCAGGCCGAGGTACGGCAGCAGCCCGCTCTCGCGCGCCGGCAGGATCGCGTCGAGGGCTGTCGACATGGCCAGCGGCAGGGCGAGCCCGAGCAGTTGCAGGATCACGGAGACGGACAGGACGGTCCCCAGCGCGGGCAGGAACGCACGGGCCAGCCGGTAGCCGCGGCGCAGCCACGGCGTGCGGGCCGGTCCCGCCGGGTCGGCTGCCGGCGTACGGCCGGTGAACACCAGCACGGTGCCGGTGAGGAACTCGGCCGCCTCGGCGAACGGGACCGTCCGGCGACCCAGGGCGGGGTCCACCATCGAGAACCCGTGCCGGGTGCGGCCCTCCACCACGACGAAGTGCGAACCCTCCCAGTGCGCGATCAGCGGCATCGGCAGCGCCGCCAGGTCCGACGGACCCGCCCGGTAGGCGCTGGCGCGCAGGCCCAGCTCGCGCGCCGCGTCCAGCAGCGCCAGCGCGCTGACCCCGTCGCGGCCCACGCCGAGGTGTTCGCGGCACCCGGCCAGCGAGGCGCGTACGCCCGCGTGACGCAGGACCATCGCCAGGCAGGCGGCGCCGCAGTCGGCGTCGGTCATCTGGAGCACGACGGGCACCCGGCCGCGCCGCCTCACGGGGTGCCCGCCAGGGTCAGCAGCGACGGCACGCGCCGCGGCCGGGCCAGCCGCATGAGCTGGTAGCCGATCCCGGCCAGCCCGGTCATCAGCTCCGGCGAGTCGAGCCCCGCCGGGTTGGCGCAGCGCCACCCGGAGGCGGCCACGTCGCGCAGCACGCCGTCGAGGACCGCGCCGAGCGCCGCCGGGTCGGCGTCGAGCAGCAGCGGCAGCTCCAGGTTGCCGAGGTCGCCGTGGCACAGGGAGTGGTTGCGCCCGAACCCGTGCGCGTACGTCGTGCGCAGCGCCACGCCGATCTCGGCTTCGAGCCCGTCGAGGCCCGGCAGCGGGCGGCGGGCCAGCGCCTGCCGGATCCGTACCCGGGACAGTCCGATGCCCGGCGCGCCGTGGCACCAGGCGTTGCTGAGCAGGCCGGGCCGGCGCAGGTCCGCCCAGTTGCCCGAGGTCGGGTCGAACAGGGAACGGTCGAACTCCAGCGCGGCCCGGCCCGCCTCGGCGTAGCGGTCCTCGCCGGTGACGCGCCACAGCTCGAACAGCGCCACCGCCATTCCGGCGGCGCCGTGGGAGAGCCCGCCCAGCGCGGGCGCGGGACCCGCCGCGAGGAGGCGGTCGCCGAGGCGGACGGCCAGTTCGGTGGCGCGCTGCGGCCGCGCGCCGCACGACAGCACGGCGAGCACCGCGCCGGCCAGCCCGTCGACCACGTCCGTGTCGCCGGCGTCGTCGGCGAGGGCCGCCAGCCGGTCGAGCGCCAGCTCCAGGCCGGCGCGCGCGACCGGGTCGTCGCCCCACAGGGCGGCCAGGTGACCGTACGCGTAGCACAGGCCGCCCCAGCCGTTGAACGCGCCGACGGCGCCCGTGGGCCACCCGTCGGCGCGCAGCCGGTCGCCCAGCCGCCGCGCGATCCCGGCGGCCAGGTCGGTGAAGTCGCCGTGCCCGGTGACCGCACCCAGGTATCCGTAGAACAGGGCCAGGCCCGACACGCCGTCGTAGAGAGCGGGCCCCATCGGTACCGGCGTCCAGCGCGATCCCGGGGCGGGACCGAACGTGAACCAGGTCCCGTCGTGGGCCATCGCCGCGACCCGCTCGCCGATCTCGGCGGCGTGCGCCAGCAGCGCCCCCGGACCGGGGGGTGCCGCCTGCGCCGGGCCGGGACGCCAGCGCACCCGGGCGTGCGGTGCGTCGGGCATCGGGGCCAGGGACGCGAACGTGGCGCGGATGAGCCAGACCTGACGCTCCCGGTCGGGCTCGCCGAGGCCGGCGACGCGGCGCAGCGCCTCGTCCAGCGCGGAGCGGGCCAGCACGCCGGGCAGCCGCCGGGCGTCGCCCGCGCACAGCGCGCGGGAGCCGACCCTGGAGGTGAACAGCGGGATGTCCCCGGCGGCCAGGTCGGCGCGCTCGGCGGGGATCGTGGCGGCGAGGACCGGCAGCTCCTCCACGCCGACCCAGAGCCAGTCCAGCAGCCGGTCGCGGTCGAGCGCGTCGCGCAGGTGGTCGGTGTGCAGCAGCGCCTCCCGCAGCCGGGCGTAGGTGCGCGTCGGGCGCAGCACCACCCGGATCTCGTCGCCGGCGAAGGCGCGTACCCGGTCGGCGAGCGCCGTGGCGTGGCGGTGCAGCAGGTCGTACGCGTGGCGGAAGCCGGCGACGACGTCGGCCTCGTGCCCGCGCAGGTCGGCGGGGCGGGCGCCCTCGGCGACGGCTGGTTCCCCGTGCCCCACGTGTACGCCCGGTACGTGTAGCTGCATCTCGTCGGTGCCCGCGCCGAGCCACTCGGCGCAGTTGCACGCCGTCGCCTCGCCCGCCGGTTGCTCGGCGGTGGGCAGCAGGCCGACGGCGAGTACGCAGGCGGCGACGGCCTCGCCGGCGTCGGCGCGCCCGCGCCCCAGTGCCGGGGTGAACAGGGTCTCCAGGTCGACGAGCACCGGGTCGTCGCCGGCGCCGACCATGTTGCCGGGGTGGCAGTCGCTGGCGCCCAGCGTGTGCAGCAGGGCGAGCAGGCTGCCGTAGCGGCGGGCGTAGCGGGCGACCGACGCCGGTCGGGCGGCGGGGACGAACTCCGCCCAGCCGTAGCCGTCGCGCGCCAGCACGGTGATGGTGCGCAGCCCCAGGTCGGCGTCGTGGCCGTTGAGCCAGCTGAGCAGCTGCTGGAAGTGGGCGTCGACGTCGAGGTCGCGGGGTTTGTAGACCACCCGCGACCCGTCGTCGAAGCTGACCAGGCAGACCCTGCGCCCGCCCCGGTGCGCGTCGCCGGCGGGCGTGAGGCCGGTGAGCCGTGCGTGCGGGGCCACGCCGAGGGTCGCCGCGAGCGCGTCCCGGTCGGCGTGCAGCCGCCGCAGGAACTCGACGGTGGACGACGCCCAGGCGTCGACGACGGCCAGCAGTTGGCGGGCCAGCACGGGATACTCGGTGAGGAAGCCCAGCGCGGCGGGGGGCTGCGCCAGCCGGGCGAAGAAGGCGGCGAAGCGCTGCGCCGGCGTCCGCCCGGTCAGCTCGCCGCGTACACGGGCGACGTTCAGCTCGAGCACGCTCGCGCGGCTGAGCAGCCGCACCAGCTCGTCGAGCAGTTCGGCGAGGCCGAGCGTGTCGACGGTGTGCGGATCGGCGGCACCGGCCAGTTCGGTGGCCGTCTCGCGGACCCGGCGGCGGGCGTCGGCGAGGATCGGGGCGGCGATGACCAGGGCGTCGTCGAGCGGCCGTCCCGGCAGCCGTGCGGGGCGCCAGTCCTCGGGGGCCGCTGCGCCGTACAGCAGCCGCAGGCGGTGCGACCACGGCGGGGGGTGCGCGAGCCGGGCCGCGATCCGCGCGGCGGGCTCGTCGAGCAGGCGCAGCAGGACGTCCTCGTCGCACCCGTCGGCGGCGAGGCGGCGCTGCCAGGCCCCGGCGGTGGCGAAGGCCGGTGAGTCGCGCCACCGGGAGAGCCGCCAGCGGGCGCGGTCGGAGACGGGGTACGGGCCGGCCGGGTCGACCGGTACGCGCTCGGTGAGCGAGAGGGCGGGTAGGAACCCAGTGGTCATGGCCGATCCTCGGGTGCGGGCGGTGGGCCGGAGCCCGGCCGTGGCCGGGCTCCGGCGCGTCGCCGTGGTGGACAGGGGCTCGTCAGCAGGGCGACATGCAGTGGCAGCACATCTCGGTGTGCCCGTTGATCGGCGGCATGCCGCCGGCGACGGTCTCCAGCTCCTCGCGGCTCAGCTCGACCAGCCCGACGGGGTGGTCGGGCGTGGTCTCGCCCCGGTGGTACTCGTCCTTCCAGGCGCGGACGACGTCGGTGATCGACATCTGATTCCTCCTTGGTGGCGACCGGCGGCCGGGTGCCGCGGTCCGTGCCCTTGAGACTGGTCCGGCGCGGGGGCCGGGGCGTGAGTAGCGGGTACTCCATCGCAGTCGCGAAGCGGTCACCGCCGGGCGCGGGCCGCGGCCCGGGCGACGGTGTCTGAAACCTGACGCCGCGAGGTGGCCCTCCGGCTGAAAAATAGCTACAGGCGCAGGTCGGCGCGCGTGCCGCGCCGCCGCGGGGGCTACTCAGGCCCGGGAAGTGCCGGTACTCAGCGGTCGCGGTCGCACCGCGGCCGGCCGTGCCGACAACCTCGCGCGCGGCCGACAGCGTCTGTCACGGCAGACCGTCTTGTGGGGAGGGATGCGTTGTCCACACCATGGCCACTCGTCGGGCGGCGGCGGGAACTCGACCGACTGACCGACAGCCTGACCGGCGGCGTGACCCGCTGCACGCTCGTCACCGGGGAAGCCGGGATCGGCAAGAGCCGCCTCGCCGCCGAGGTGCGCGGCGCGGCGGCGCGGCGGGGGTTCCTGGCGCTGCGGGTGACCGCGACGCCGGGCTGGCAGAGCGTGCCCTTCGGCGTGCTCTCCCAGCTCGTCACGCGGCCGGTGGGCCCCTCGGTCGCCGCGGCGTTCCGGGACCTCACGGCCAGGCTGCGGGCCGCCGCCGCGGGCCGGCCGGTGCTCGTCGTCGTCGACGACGTGAACTGGCTCGACGACGCGTCGTCGGCGCTGCTCGAACGGCTCGTGGCCGGCGAGGCGGTACGCGTACTCGCCAGCGCCCGCAGCGACGCGGTCGCCAGCCCCGCCGTCACCGCCCTGCGCCGCCTCGGCCCCGTCGAGCGCGTGGAGCTGGCGGCGCTGACCCGGCCGGAGACGGGCGAGCTGATCGAGGCGATGCTGGGCGGGCCCACCGACGGTCTCACCCTCGCCACGGTCTGGCAGGCGGTCCGCGGCAACCCGCTGTTCCTGCGGGAGATGCTGCGCGGCGGGCGGCAGAGCGGCGCCCTCGCCCGGCGTAGCGGCGTGTGGACCTGGCGCGGCGCCCCGTCGGAACACCCGCACCTGGGCGACCTCGTCGCCGAGACGCTCAACCTGCTCGACCCCGAGGAGGTCGAGGCGTTGCAGTACGTCGCGCACGGCGGGCCCGCGCCCCTGCCCGTCATCGAGCGGCTCGTCGCCGCGCCGGTCGCCGAGCGGCTGGAGGAGCGGGGGCTCATCGAACTGACCACGGGGGAGCAGCGCGGCCTGGTCCGGGTGGCGCACCCGCTCTACGCGGAGGCGGCCCGGGCGCGCACCGGCGCGCTGCGCACCCGACGCATCCTGCGCGAGCTGGCGGACGCGCTGGAGGCCACCTCGACGGCGCGGCACGAGGACCGCCTGCGGGTGGTGTCGTGGCGCTGCGACGCCGACCTCGCGGTCGACGACGCGGACCTGCTGGCCGCCTCCGAGTCGGCGCTGCTGCGACGCGGGGCCCGCCTCGCCGAACGGCTCGCCCGCCGGGTCGAGCATCCCCGGGGCGCGCGACAGCTCGGCCGGGCCCTGGTCGCGCAGGGGCGCGGCGAGGAGGCCGACGAGCACCTGCGCCGGGCGTACGAGTCGCTGGACGACCCGCGCGACCGCGCCGAGACGGCGGCGCTGCGGGCGGTGAACCTGTTCTGGGGGCTGCGCCTGCCCGAAGCCGCCGGCGCCGTGCTCGCCGAGGCGGTGGCGGCGCTGCCCGCCGCCGTCCACGACGGGCTGTTGACGGCCCTCGCCGCGATGGCCGTCTTCGACGGCCGGACCGCGCAGGGACGTGCGGCCGTCGCCCGCCTCGCCCAACACCCGCCGCGCGACGCGTTGCTGGGCATGGCCGCCACCCCGCTCCTGCCCCACCTGCTGGTCTTCGCCGGCGAGCCGGCCCGCGCCGCGGCCCTGTTCGACGCCGCCGAGGTCACCTTTCCGCAGGCCTGGCCCGCGATGCGCGCCGCCACGCAGGCGCTGCACGTGCAGGCGCTGGTGATGGCGGGGGAGCTGACCCGGGCCACGGAGTCGGCGGAGGCCTACTACCTGGACGCGGTCGAGGGCGGCTCGGCCGACGGCGTCGCCCTGCTCGCCCTGATGGTGGGCAACTGCCGCTACCACCGGGGGCGCCGGCGGGACGCGCTGCGCTGGCTGCGTGAGGCCCGCGCCCTGGTCGACGGGCGGACGCCGTTTCCCATCCGGGGCTACGTCCTGTCGCTGGGCGCGTGGTTCGCCGCGCAGGCCGGCGAGGCGCGCGACGGCGACGAGCCGGGTGGGCGCCCGCCCGGGCGTAGCGGTCCGGCCGACTTCTGGGGCCTGGCCGAAGCCTGGACCCACGCCGGTGCGGGGCGGACCGCCGTGGCGGCCGGGCAGCTCACCGCGCTGGCCGGGCGGGCCCGGGAGAACGGCGCGCTCACCGTCGCCGTGCAGGCCCTGCACCTGCTGTCCCGGGTGGCGCCGTCCCGCTCGGTCGCCGTGGAGCTCCGCCGCGTCGCCGACGCCTGCGACAGCCCGCTGTTCGACCTGTACGCCGACCTGGCCGCCGCGTTGGCCCGGCCGGATCCGGAGGCGCTCGAGCGGCTGGCGACGACGTTCGGTGAACGGGGCTACGCCACGCTGGAACTGGAGGCGACCATCGCCGCCGGGGCGGCGCGGCGCGGGCGTGGCGAGCATCGCGCCGCCAACGCGCACGCCACGCGCGCCGAGAAGCTGCGGCGGCACTGCGACGCGTACTGGCCGGCGTGGTGCGGGCAGGTCGACTCCGCGCCGACCCCGCTGACCGGCCGGGAACGCGAGATCTGCGCGCTGGCCGCCACCGGGCTGGACAACAGCGCGATCGCCCGCCGGCTGCGGCTGTCGGTGCGTACGGTGGAGAACCACCTTCAGCGTTCCTACCACAAGCTCGGCGTGCGCAGCCGCCTCGAACTCGCCGGTTCGTTCACCGGATAGGCCGGCCCGCGCCTCCGCCGGGTCAAGGGTGCGCCGGCGAGGTGTCGGGCACGCGGTGACGCCGGCCGCCCCGAGGGGCCGGCCGGCGTCAGGGGACACGGGTCAGTGGGTGCGGCGACGCCCGTACGCGCCGGCGGCGATCACCACGCCGATGGCGGCGAAGACGACCTGGATGATCAGCTCGATCCAGTCGACGCCGGCGGTGTCGTCGACGCCGACGGCGGCGGCGACGAGGGTGCCGAGGATCGCGGCGACCACGCCGATGAGCAGGGTGAGCCAGATCGGGATGGTCTGCTTGCCCGGGACGACCAGCCGGCCCAGTGCGCCGATGATCAGGCCGATGATGATGGCGGTGAAGAAGCCGGTAACTTCCACGAGAGTCGTCCTCCAGAGATTCGTCGTCGGTCCTGGTCATTCCCCTGACGTGCTGCTGGCGAAACCAACTGTGCGCAAGCCCTCGAGGGTGCGGTGTGGGCAGGTCCGACGCGGGCGGGACCCGGCGGCCGAAGACGTTTCGGATCGCCGGGCCCCGCCCGTGGTGCTACTGCCCGCTGAGGGCGACCAGGGCGCTGGCGGTGCGGAAGTACGGGTTGCGGCCCAGGTCACCGACGGTGGTGATGTTGAAGGCCTCCTTCAGCAGCTTGGCGTCGCCGGCGCTGACCCCGGCGAGGGCGGCCACCGGGGCGTCGACCAGCTCGGTGAGGGTCTTGTCCTGGTACGACTTGTCGACCAGCTTGGTGAGGTCGGCGGTGACGGGCATGCGCGCTCCTTCGAAATCGAGATCGGGAATTCCGACCAGATGCGGGCGAATCTCACGAATTAGATCACCAAAGCGGCGAAGGGTCCACAGTGGTCGGTGGGCGGCGCGGTCGCCGGGGGGGCCTCCGGCGCCACGTCTCCTCGTCGGCGGCCGGACGCGCTCCGCTGGGAGTCGCGCCCGGAAGCCGTTGCCCCGCAACGCGTTTCGGCGAGACTCCATGGTGGACTGGGGTCCGGCGGCAAGGTAGCAGCGCAACCTGGGAGGCCGCTGATCGTGGCGGCGTCACCGCCGTCCGTCGGGTGGCCGGCCCCGTACCGAGGGCCGCCGCACGAAACGGGAACTGTCTCCGCCGAGGACGGCGGCGGTTCGGCGGTGACGGGTATCCGCCTCCTGTCGGCGGGAAATCCGGGGCCGAATGTCGGTGATCGCCGTTAGTCTGCCTGCGGAGACCGCCCGGGACGCGGCAGGTCGAGGCGCGGCCCGGCCGCGCTACAACGGGGATTTCAGGAGATTTCGTGACACACCAATCCATGGCGACCTCGGACAGGCTCGACGCCTCGGTGCTCAAGATCGCCGGGGTCGTCGTCATCGGCGCGATCATGTCGATCCTCGACGTGACGGTCGTCAGCGTCGCCCTGCCCACCTTCCAACGCGAGTTCGACGCGTCCTACGCCGAGGTCGCCTGGACGATGACCGCCTACACCCTGGCGCTGGCCACGGTGATCCCGCTCAGCGGCTGGGCCGCCGACCGGTTCGGCACCAAGCGGCTCTACATGGTGGCCCTGGCGCTGTTCACGATCGGGTCGGGGCTGTGCGCCACCGCCGACACGATCGGGCAGTTGATCGGCTACCGCGTGCTCCAGGGGCTCGGCGGCGGCATGCTCATGCCGCTGGGCATGACGATCATGACCCGGGCGGCCGGGCCGCACCGGATCGGCCGGCTGATGGCCGTGCTCGGCATCCCGATGCTGCTCGGTCCCATCGGGGGCCCGATCCTCGGCGGTTGGCTGATCGACATCGCGAGCTGGCACTGGATCTTCCTGATCAACCTGCCGGTCGGCGCCGTCGCGCTCGCCTACGCCGCCGTCGCGCTGCCGAAGGACAACCCCGAGCCCTCCGAGTCGTTCGACTTCCTCGGCATGCTGATGCTCTCGCCGGGGCTCGCCCTCTTCCTCTACGGCGTCTCCTCGCTGCCCGAGACCGGCACGTTCGCCGACACCGAGGTGTGGGTGCCGATGCTGGTGGGCGCCGCGCTGCTCGTCGCCTTCGTCCGCTACTCCTTCCGGCCCCGCCACCCCCTGCTGGACCTGCGGCTGTTCGCCAACCGCAGCCTCACCATCGCGACCGTGACCATGTTCGTCTTCGTCATCGCGTTCATGGGCGCGGGCCTGCTGTTCCCGAGCTACTTCCTGCAGATCCGGGGCGAGACGACGCTGGCCGCCGGCCTGCTGATGGCGCCGCAGGGGATCGGCGCGATGGTGACCATGCCGGTGGCCGGGATGCTGGCCGACCGGATGCCCGTCGGCCGTACGGTGCCGTTCGCGCTGGCACTCATCGCCCTGGGGTTCTTCACCTTCACCCAGGTCGACCCGCAGACGTCGTACGTGCTGCTCTGCGGTTCGCTGTTCGTCATGGGCCTGGGCATGGGCGGCACCATGATGCCGATCATGACCTCGGCGCTGAAGACCCTCAGCTCCCACGACGTGGCCCGCGGCTCCACCCTGGTCAACATCATCCAGCAGATCGGCGGGTCCGTCGGCGCCGCGACGATGTCGGTGATCCTGACCAACGAGCTGAACGGCTCCCGACCGATCCCCGGGGCGACCGACCCGAGCGGTGCGCCGTTGACCGAGGCCGGCCTCGCCATCGCCGTCCAACAGCAGCCGGAACTGGCCCGACAGTTCCCGGTCGAGCCGGCGCTCCTCTCCCGCGGCCTCGACTACGCGGCCAACTCCTTCGCCACCACCTTCTGGGTGGCGTTCGCGCTGGTGCTGGCCACGTTCATCCCGGTCGCGTTCCTGTCCCGCCGGCGCGAGCCCTCGCACCTGCTCGACGACCAGCAGGACGGTGAACCGAGGACCCCGGTCGTCATCCACTGACGCACCTGTCGGGTCGCCGGGAAGCCCGGCGACCCGACGGTCCGGCGCCGCCGCGCCGGGCCGGTCTGGTCGGGGTGCCGTCCGTGTCTCCCGCCCCTCAGACCACTCGATCCGTCAGGGCTCGGCGTGGGGGCGCTGCCGTGGCGTGGCGGCGGGCCCCCCGTGGGTGTCGTCGTAGCCGGCGGCCTGGAGGGCGAACAGCTCGGCGTACCGACCCCGGGCGGCGACGAGTTCGGCGTGGCTGCCGGCCTCGACCAGCGCGCCGTGGTGCAGGACGAAGATCCGGTCGGCGTGCCGGACGTTGGCGAGCCGGTGGGTGATGAGGATCGTCGTCGCCCGACCCTGCCGGTCCCGGATGGCCTGGAAGAGGGCGTCCTCGGCACGCGGGTCGAGGGCGGAGGACGGCTCGTCCATGACCAGCAGCTCGGCGTCGCGCAGGAAACCACGGGCGGCGGTGATGCGCTGCCACTGGCCACCGGAGAGGTCCTGGCCCTTCGCGAAGGTGCGGTCGAGCAGCGTCTCGTACCCGTGTGGCAGCTCCCGGATCATGTCGTGCGCGACGGCGCGGGTGGCCGCGGCCTCGATCCGGTCCTGCCGGGCCTCACTGTCGACGTCACCGAGGGCGATGTTCGTGGCGGCGGTGAACGGCCACTTGTGATACTCCTGCGTGATCACGGCGACGCGGGCCCGCAGCCCGTCGGGGTCCCACTCGGGCAGGGGCCGGCCGTTCCAGCAGATCGTGCCCTCCGTCGGCGCGCGGAGGGTGGCGATCATCGCGGCGAGGGTGGTCTTGCCCGAGCCGTTCTCGCCCACGAAGGCCACCGTCTGGCCCGCCGTGATCGTCAACGTCACGCCGTCGACGGCGAGCGCCTCCCGGTCGGGATAGCGCAGGCTGACGTCCCGCACGCTCAGCTCACGCAGCGGGCCGGGTACGGTGTCCGCGCCACCCGTGGCCGGCCCGGGCAGGTAGGCGGCGGCGCGGGCCATGAACCCCGTGTAGTCGCTGAAGTGCTGGCCCTCGGTGTAGACGCGGTCGATCTGGAAGGTGGCGACGGCCAGCGAGCGCTGCGCCGACTGGACCGCGACCACGCAGGTCGCCGCCGCCGCGAGCGGAATGTGGCCGTCGACGAGCAGCAGCCCGAGCAGGAGGTAGACCACGCCGGTGGCGATTCCGCCGATCACCGCCCCGACGGTGGTGGTCGTGGTGACCCGCCGGGAGAGGGCGAGTTCGATGTCGCTCTCCACCCGCATCACCCGGTCGTACTGGTCCAGCAGGAAGCGGCGCAGCCCGTAGGAGCGCAGCTCCGGCGCGGAGTTGCGTTCGGCCATCAGCCGGTGCAGCAGCCACAGTCGCCGGCGCCGCACCGATCCGGCCGTGTACGTCTGGTACCGCAGGTGCCCGGCCCGCAGCGACGCCCAGGCCCGGGGCAGCGTCGCCACCAGCAGCGCCAGCAGCAGCAGCGGGTGGATGACGACGACGGCGACCGCCACGGCCAGCAGGCCGGCCAGCCCGGCGAGCAGGTTCATCGACGACTCGACCAACGACACCGTCGACTCGGTGCCCCGGGACGCCCGTTCCATGTCGTCGGCGAACGCGTCGGCGTCGAACGCCTCCAGCCGCACCGCCGTGGAGACCTCGAACAGGCCGCGCCCCACCTCCCGGCGGACCCCCGGTGAGAGGCCGTTGAGCGCGTACCCGGTGGCGATGCCCAGGCCGGCGCGCAACGCGGTCGCCCCCGCCAGCACGGCGAGCGCGGGCAGCGCGGCGCCCACCTTGTCCGCGGTCGGGCCCCCGGCGAACAGCTCCACCAGCACCCGTTGGGTGGCCAGCAGCCCGAAGGCGGCCATCACGCCGCCGCCGAGGGTCGCGGCGGCCACCACCGAGGTCCGGAGCCGGTCGGCCCGCCAGCTGATCCGCACGGCCGCCCAGACCAGCCGGGGCAGCTCGGCGAACACGGCGAACAGGCCCGCCGCGGACCGCGCCTGCATGCCCGTCTCCCACCACATCGTGCGCAGCTCCGGCAGGACCGACTCCGTCCGGGCCGCTACCGGCCGGTCTGCCTCGGTGTCCGGATCGGTTCGGGTGGCGGCTCCGGTCACGGGCGTGTCTCCTGCCTGCGTGGTGACGTGGTCGTCGGTCGGGACCCGGTTCGTGGACGTCGGCGCGGAACCGCCCCGCCCCCGCCTTATTAACCCACAGCGCTCGACCAGCTACCAATGGTCACCGTCGACGATTCGCCGCTCAGCCCGTCCTGGTCGGTTCGGGGGTGGGCTCGGCCGAGGCGCTGCCCCGGCGTGCGGCGACGACACCGAAGGCGGCGGCGGTGAAGAACATCAGGATCCCGTAGATGGCGGGCGGCATGGCGATGTCGGTGTTGTCGAGCAGGGCCGGGCTGAGCGCGATCGTGATGGCCAGGGTGGCGTTGTGGACGCCGATCTCGAACGACGACGCGACGGCATCCCGGTGCCCGACGCGCAGCAGGCGCGGCGCCGCGTACCCGATGGCGAGGCTGAGCAGGTTGAACAGCAGGGCGACGAGACCGACGGCGCCGATGGTGGCGGCGAGTTCGTCCTTGACGCCGAGCGCCGCGCCGATGATCACGACAACGAGGACCACGATGGAGAGGACCTTCACCGGTTGCTGCATGCGCACGGCGAACCCGGGACGCCGCTGGCGGACGGCCATTCCGATCGTGATCGGGATGAGCACGAGGGCGAAGACCTGGAGCACCTTGTCGAACTGGAGGCCGAGCGAGCTGTCCGAGCCCATGAACGCGGCGACGGAGAGGTTGACGATCAGGGGCAACGTCAACAGGGCGAGCACCGAGTTGATGGCGGTCAGGGTGACGTTGAGCGCAACGTTGCCCTTGAACAGGTGACTGTAGAGGCTGGCGGTGCTGCCGCCGGGGGAGGCGGCCAGCAGCATCATCCCGACCGCCAGTTCGGGGCGCAGGTCGGCCGCGAGCACCAGGCCCAGGCAGATGGCCGGCAGGACCAGCATCTGACAGACCAGGGAGACGATGACCGCCCGTGGGTACGCGAAGACGCGACGGAAGTCCGCCAGGGTGAGGGTGAGGCCGAGGCCGAGCATGACGATGCCCAACGCGACCGGGAAGAGCACGAGCGACAGACCGGTACTCACGGGGGCGGGCCTCCTGCTCGCGGTGCGCCAGGGATCACCGGATCCGCACACCACGACGGCGTGCGCTCGAATCTTGCAACCTGCGTAGACCTCCGTCAATGGCAGTCGTCAACCGGCCCCGCCGCGGCACCGGCCGGTGGAAAACCAACGCCGCCGGCGCGGGTCAGAAGGGCCACTGACCGTGCGACCCCGCCTCGACGAGCGGGATCATCGCGAACGCGGCGTCGGACAGGCCACCGAACGTGTGCCGGTTGCCGGTCGTCGGGGCGTGCCCGACCCCGTGCCCGGCCAGGTTCCACGTGTAGACCGGCACCCGCGCGGGCACGGCCGCCGTGACGTCCGACGCGTCGTGCCGGTGCGCCTGCTCGTCGGTGAGCAGGACCACCCGGTCGTGCCGGTCGTAGTGCTCACGCACGGCCTTCTCGGTCGCGGTCACGCCGCCGTGGAGGTGGCGGTCCTTGAACCGGCGCACCGCCGCCAGCAGCGACTCGCCGGCGACGGCCGGGAACACCGCGCTGCCGTGGGAGAACGACACCACAGTGGCCTCCTGCGCGCGGGCGGCCAGCGCGAGGCCGAACACGGCGGCCGCGTCCCAGTGGCGCAGCGTGCCGTCCCTGCTGAACGCGGCCGCCATCGACCCGGAGGTGTCGATCAGGATCAGGGTCCGCCCGTCCAGGGCGGGCACGTTCGCCAGGGACTGCCGCAACGCCCGCTCCAACGGGTACGTCCACCGCGGGCCCGGTGCCGCGTGGTGAGCCGACAGGTAACGCATCGGCAGCACGCGCGACCGGGCGACCGCGCCCGGATCGGTCAGCCTGGCCGCCACCGTCGCGGCGACGTCGTCGCTGACGCCGGCCCGGTCGAGGTTGCGCAGGTTGCGCAGCAGCGCCAGGTAGCCCATGGTCGGGACGACCGCCTCCCAGGCGTCGGCGTCCATCGCGCTACGCCGCCAGCCCGCGAGGGCCTCCCAGGTCATGCCGGCCGCGTCCAGCACCGCCGGGTCGGTGACCCGCGCGCGCCGCTCGAGCGGCAACGCCATGAGTGCGGCCCGGGCCGCCAGCACCGTCAGGGACGGCGGCAGCGGGTTGTCGCGCCGGTGCCGGCGGTCCAACGCGTGCCGGAAGAGGTCGCCCTGCCGCTCGTCGTGCGCCCTGGGGTGGGTCAGGTCGATGATGTCGCCGAACCGGACCGCGCTGCCGTCGACGTCGTGCTTCAGCAGGCTCCGCTCGTCGTAGAGCCGCACCGCCGCGTCGGCGATGCCTCGCTTGACCGGCTTGGGCAGCGTCCGGCCGTGGCGTCCCAGCCAGTACGCGAGGGCCTCGCCCGGCTCGTCGGCGCGCTGCAACGCGGAGTCGACGACGGCCCGGGAGCCGGGGATGCCGGCGGCCACCTGGGCGCGGGCCCCCTCCAGGGCGGCCACGACGGACGCCGAACGCAGCATCGCCCCCGTACGCAGCCAGCGCACGAAGCGGGCGAACCAGTCGGGGTCGGCGACAGCGACGGTGGCGACCAGTGCACGGAAGCGGCCGTCGCGCTCGCCGGCGCCCTCGTGGAAGGTGTCCACACCGACCATGTTCGACACGCCCAGCAGGAACAGCTCGGTGCGCGTGTCGCGGGTGAAGCCGGGCGCTCCCTCCGCGGTGACGACCTTCGTCGCGCGGCCCCGCCTACGGTGGTGCTCGGCCATCAGGTATCCCGTGGGGTGAAGCGGAAGGGCACGCGACCGCACCGGGCATCCGCAGGCGGGGTGGGCGGCCACCGCCCACCCGTGGGTGCCCGGTCGAGCGGGATCCCCACGGGGGACAACGCAGGCAGCCGTCGCCCGCGCGCCGGATGCGCGCTGTGGTGGCGCCTCCCGAGATCAGAAGCGGCGACGGCGAAGGTGACCTGGGCTGCTGGTCGACACCGCCGGTCGGCGGCGACGGGATTTGCACCCGCGTCTCCCCGTTGGAAGCGGAAGTAGCCGTTGCCTGCGCACCGGGAGGTGCGTGATCAAGCTAGGCGAACCTCGCGTACGCCGGCAAGCTTGATTCGGGCGGGCGGTCACGCGCCGGGTGGCGGGCCAGGGGCGTCGCCGGGCAGCCGGCGGGCCAGTTCGCGGCGCAGCACGTCCCGGCCGGGCGACATGTCCGCGAGCGGGACCCGGACCTCGTACGGTCGGCTCTGCCCGTGCCCGGCCATCTGCCAGCGCCGCAGCGGCGGTCGGGTCAGGCCCGGGTCGACCGGCTCGACGACCAGGAACGGCGTGTGGCGTCCGTGGATCTCGGCGCGGGCGACGTTCGACCAGTCGACGGCCACCGTCGTGTCCTCCGGCCCGGCGAGTTCCAACTCCTGCCGGTTGAGCCGCACCAGCACCCGTGACCGGAGGCCGGCGGCCGGCGTGCGGGCCGAGAACGCCGAGACGAAGAAGGCGGAGAAGTAGCCGGGGAGCAACCACAGCATGTCCCACCACTGCCGGCCCCGCGCCAGGCTGACGACGGCGCTCACCACCACGAGGACGAGCAGGGTGAGGGCCGCCCTGCGGGCCAGCCTGCGCGCCGACCGGCTGAACTCGACGGTGCAGGGGTCGCCATCGATATCCACTGCGACCTGTTGCCCGCCCGCATCCGGCACCAAACGACCGGGTGTGACCGCCGGACGGCGCGGCGCGGAGGCGGGCTGGTCGGCGACGCCTGCTCCGCCGGCGGGGCCGCCTCGGGACTGTCTGCCCCGAGGCGGCCCCACCGCGGTTGACGGGCTGGTCGACGAGGTCACACCGCCGGCGCGGCGACGACCGGCGGCCCGCCTGGTCCGCTCAGGCGCGGGACCACTTCTGGTTGGCCTCGCCGGAGCAGTCCCACAGTTGCAGCTTGCCGCCGTTGTCGGGGTTGCGTTCGCGCACGTCGACGCAGCGGTTCGCGCTGAGGTTGACCAGGTCACCGGCGGCGTTGAGGGTGAAGCGTTGCGCGGGGTTGCCGTTGCAGGTGACGAGGTTGACCTCGGTGCCGTTCGCCGTGCCGGCCCAGGCCGGGTCCATGCACTTGCCCATCGCCCGGACGGTGCCGTCGGAGGCGAACGTCCAGGACTGGGCGGCGGTGGTGTTGCAGTCCCAGATCTGCAGCTTGGCCCCGTCGACCGGGTTGGCGCTGGGGATGTCGATGCAGCGGCCGCTCTGTGCACCCCGCAGTCGGGTGGTGCCGGTCGGCGGGTCGCCGCCGGAGGTGTGGCCCGACACCCGCACGTAGTCCACGAGCATCTGCTGCGGGAACTGGGTGGAGGCGTCGGGATAGCCGGGCCAGTTGCCGCCCACCGCCACGTTGAGCAGCATGTAGAACGGGTGGTCGAAGACCCAGCGGTTGCCGCCGAGCCGACCCGGGTCGACCCGGTGGAACTCGACGCCGTCGACGTACCAGACGATGGAGTTGGGCTCCCAGTCCACCCGGTAGGTGTGGAAGGCGTCGGCGAGCGGCTGGCCGAGGGTGCGGCTGCCGGTGATGCCGCCGCCGCCCGAGTAGCCGGGACCGTGGATGGTGCCGTAGACGGTGTTCGGCTCCCGGCCGATGTTCTCCATGATGTCGATCTCGCCCGCGTTCGGCCAGCCCACGCTGCCCATGTCGTTGCCGAGCATCCAGAACGCCGGCCAGATGCCCTGACCGCGCGGGATCTTGATGCGGGCCTCGAAGCGGCCGTACGCCTGGGTGAACGTGGCGGCGGTGAGCAGCCGGGCGGAGGTGTACTCGCAGCGGCCGTAGTGGCACTGGTAGTTGGCGGGGTTCTCCCGGCGGGCGGTGATCACCAGGTTGCCCTGGCCGTCGTGCACCGCGTTGCTCGTGCTGTTGGTGTAGTACTGGCGCTCGTTGTTGCCCCAGCCACCGCCACCGATGTCGAAGCGCCACCTGCTCTGGTCGACGGGGGTGCCGGCCGTGGCGTTGAACTCGTCCTGCCAGGTGATGCCGCCGATGGCGGCCGCGGCGGGCCCGGGTCGCACCGGCAGGGCGAGGGCCGTGGTGGCACCGATGATCGCGATCGCGGCGAGGACGAGCGACCGCGGCCGGCGGCGGGTACGGAATCTGAACATGCAGGACCTCCTTGGCAACTGCGCCGGCGCGACGGCTCTCGCGGCGGACGGGGTTCGATCGGCGTACGTCCCGCGACGGGTCAGCCGCGACGCCACTTCTGGTTGGCGGTTCCGGCGCACTCCCAGAGCTGTAGGCGGGCGCCGTCGGAGTTGTTCCACTCGCTGATGTCGACGCACTTGTTGGCCTGGGGGTTGACCAGGTCGCCGGCGGCGGAGAGGACGAACTGCTGCGCCGGGTTGCCGCTGCAGTTGGCGATCTGGATCGTCGCGCCGTTGGCGGTGGAGCCCCACGCCACGTCCATGCACTTGTTGTTCTGGGTGCGCATGGTGCCGCCGGTGAAGCTCCAGGTCTGCGCGTTGCTGTCGTTGCAGGCCCAGGTCCGCAGGGGGACGCCGTCGGAGAAGTTGGCGTTCGGCACGTCGATGCAGCGGTTGTTCCAGTTGCTGATCAGCCGGCTGCCGCCACCACCGCCGGTGGTGACCAGCGACAGCCCGTAGACGCCGAGGATCTCGTTGACCGGCTGGAACCAGGTGGTGCCGCCGGTGGTGCAGTTGCCGGAGCCGCCGGACGTGACGCCTTGGGCCTGGTTGCCGGAGACCCAGGCTCCGCCGGAGTCGCCGCCCTCGGCGCAGGCGTTGCTGCGGGTCATGCCCGACACCGCACCCTGCGGGTAGTTGACGGTCTCGTTGCGCCCGAGGATGGTCCCGCAGCGCCAGCCGGTGGTGCGCCCGGAGCGGCAGACCGAACTGCCGATGGCCGCGTCCTGCGAGCCGGCCACGGCCACGTTGCCGCCGGCGTGGTTGTTGACCCACGGCTGCGGCGTCCACGAGCCGTTGGTACGCACCCAGCCGTAGTCGTTGCCGGGGAACGACGAGCCGGCGAACGTGCCCTGCGAGACGTTGTTGAAGCCGAGGGTGGGGCTGCCGACGCCACCGCAGTGGCCGGCGGTGACGAAGCCGCCGACGACCGCGAAGCCGACCGAGCAGAGCGTGTTGCCGTTGATCACGTACTGGTCGCCGCCGCGGATGTCGTGGAGCGGGCGCGGGGCGTCGGGGGAGGTGACCACCCGGATCGCGTCGGCGGGTACGCCGCTGGCCCGCGCGTACGCGGCGGCCTTGGCGGCGGCGCCCGGGCGGACCGTCAGCACCACGCTGTTGCGGGCGACGTCGACGTGCCATCCGTGGATGTCGCGGGGGTCCGCGGTGCCGGAGCGTCGGTCGAGGGCGTGCTTGACCGAGTCGAGGGTGCGCTCGTTGCGGGTGACGACCGTGACGTCGGCACCCTCGGCGCGTGCGGCCGCGGCGAGGGTGGCATCCGTGACGGCGACGGTGAGGCGTCGCCCGTCGGCCGGGATCCACGCGCCGGCGAAGCCGGGGCCGAGCCTGGCGCGCAGGCGCCGTTCCACCACCGGGGCCGCCGCCTCGGTGCGCAGGCGTTCGTCGACCTGCGCGGCGGTGAGCCCGAGGTCTCGGGACATCGCCTCGACGAGGGCGGGGCTGGCGCCGGAAGCGGCGGCCTGGCCGGGGGCGGCGGGGGCGCTGTCGCTCGCCTGCCCCGCCGCGGGCGTCAGGCCGACGAGCAGCAGGGCGACGGCGACGGGGCCGAGCACACGCAGTCTTCGAGACAAGGGTTCCTCCCAATGCGGTGGGGTGGCGGAGCGCTAAGAGAGCGCTCTCACGGTGAAGTCTGTCTATGTGTCGGGTTTCTGTCAAGAAGGTTGCCAATTCGGTCGCCGCGCCGATCCGCGACGCCCGCGCACGGCGCCGGCCCCGTCGCCGGGCCGCCGTCGGTGGCGGCGACCGGGCGGCGCGGGTGCGGGTGGGCGTGGCGGGGGTGGCCCGGGGCGCGGCGGGGCCGCCCGGGTCGGCCCGGGGGCGAGGGGGCGCGCGGGTCAGGCGGGGGAGAGCAGGCCGCGTGCAGCCCGGACCTGGTCGGCGGCGCGGGACAGGGCGGCCACGATGCGCTCCTCGCCGACGGCGCCGAGCCGGGCCACCGGCACGGACAGGCTGATCGCGTCGGTCGCCGGCGTGGCCAGGGGCACGGCCCTGGCGAAGCAGACGATGCCCTCGGTGTTCTCCTCGCGGTCCACCGCGTGCCCCTGCCTGCGGACGGCGGCGAGCTCGGCGCGCAGCGCGGCGGGGTCGGTGACGGTGTGCGGGGTGAGTGCGGGCAGCGGCCAGGTCAGCAGCTCGTCGAGCGCCGCGTCCGGGCGCTCGGCGAGCAGCGCCTTGCCCAGGGCGGTGGCGTGCGCCGGCAACTGCCGGCCGATGGCGCTGTAGAGGCGCAGCGGGTGCACCGACTCGCGCTTGGCGAGGTAGACGATGTGCGCGCCGTCCAGGCGTCCGAGGTGGACGGTCTCGCCGAACTGCCGCGACAGGTCGTCGAGCACCCCGCCGAGCAGGCCCATGGTGTCGTCGCTGGTGAGGTAGGCGGCGCCGACCTGGAGCGCGCGTACCCCGAGCCCGAACCTGGTGCCGGTCGGATCGCTCTCCACCCAGCCGCGCCCGGCCATGGTGCGCAGGATGCCGTGCAGGCTGCTCTTCGGGATGTCCAGCGCGCGGGCCAGGTCGACCAGGGAACGCCGCTGCGGCGAGGCGGCCAGCGCCTCGAGCACCTCAAGCGTCCGCGTGGACGACTTCACCGGTGGGAAGCCGCCGGGCAGTGTCATGCCGGCCACTGTAGCGGGGTTGACAGCCCGCCCGGCACGGCTAGGGTCACATATGTGACTGACGTACAGAATGCTGAACAGGGCGCGGCGGTCGTCGCGGCCATCGGCGCGGCCCGCATCCTGCCGGTGGTGGTGCTCGACGCCGCCCGCGACGCCGCCCCGCTGGCGGACGCGCTCCTGCGGGGCGGGCTGCGCTGCGCCGAGGTGACGTTGCGCACCGACGCCGCCGCCGAGGCGATCCGCGTCATGTCCGAGCGACCCGACCTGCTCGTCGGCGCCGGCACCGTGCTGACCCCGGCCCAGGTCGACCTGGCCGTCGGGGCCGGCGCCCGGTTCGTCGTCGCACCCGGGTTCTCCCCGACGGTCGTCCGGCGCTGCCAGGAGCTGGGCGTGCCCGTGTTCCCGGGCGCCGCCACCGGCACCGAGATCCAACTGGCCCTCGACGCCGGGCTCGACACGGTCAAGTTCTTCCCCGCCGAGCAGCTCGGCGGGGTCGCGATGATCAAGGCGCTCGCCGCGCCGTACCGCTCGGTGCGGTTCATCCCGACCGGCGGGGTCAACACCGCCAACCTCGCGGACTACCTCGCCCTGCCGGCGGTGCTGGCCGTCGGCGGCACCTGGATGGTCGCCCCCGACCTGATCGCCGCCGGGCGCTGGGACGAGGTCGCCGCCCGCACCGCGGCGGCCGTCCGGGCCGCCCGACCCGCCGTGGAGGCCTGAGCCGTGCTGTCGATCCGTCCGGCCGGCGAGTGCCGGTACGACCTGGTCTCCCTGGGCGAGATCATGCTGCGGCTCGACCCGGGCGAGGGCCGGGTCCGCACGGCGCGCACCTTCCGGGCCTTCGAGGGCGGCGGCGAGTACAACGTGGCGCGCGGCCTGCGCCGCTGCTTCGGCCTGCGTACCGCCGTGGTCACCGCGTTCGCCGACAACGAGGTGGGCCGGCTGCTGGAGGACCTCGTGCTCCAGGGCGGGGTGGACACCTCGCTGGTGACCTGGCTGCCCTACGACGGGGTCGGACGCGCCGCGCGCAACGGGCTCAACTTCACCGAGCGCGGCTTCGGCGTCCGGGGCGCCGTCGGCACCTCCGACCGGGGCCACAGCGCCGCCAGCCAGCTCCGGCCCGACCAGGTGGACTGGGACCACCTGTTCGGCACGCTGGGGGTGCGCTGGCTACACACCGGCGGCATCTACGCCGCCCTGTCGGAGACCACCCCGGAGACGATGGAGGCCGCCATGGCCGCCGCCGCCCGGCACGGCACCGTCGTGTCGTACGACCTCAACTACCGGCCCAGCCTCTGGCAGGCCGTCGGCGGGCAGGCCCGCGCGCGGGAGGTCAACCGCAGGCTGGCCCGCTACGTCGACGTGATGATCGGCAACGAGGAGGACTTCACCGCCTCGCTGGGCTTCGAGGTGCCCGACACCGACGCCTCGCTGTCCGAGCTGGAGACGGCCAACTTCCAGCGGATGATCGAGGCGGCCACCCGGGAGTACGACAACTTCAAGGTCGTCGCCACCACCCTGCGTACGGTGCGCACCGCCACCGTCAACGACTGGGGCGCGATCGCCTGGGCCGACGGCCGGTTCGCCGAGGCGACCCACCGGCCCGGCCTGGAGATCATGGACCGGGTCGGCGGCGGCGACAGCTTCGCCTCCGGCCTGATCTACGGGCTGCTGGAGAAGGGCGACCTGGCCACGGCCGTCGAGTACGGCGCGGCGCACGGCGCGCTGGCCATGACCACGCCCGGCGACACCTCGATGGCCAGCCTCCGGGAGGTCGAGGCGCTCATGCGGGGCGCGGGCGCGCGCGTCCAGCGCTGAGGCGGCGGGCCACCGCCCCGCGCGACGTCCACGGCGCGCGGCCCCTGACCGGCAGGGTCCTCCGCGCGCGCCGCCGGCCAGCCCCGTGAAATTTCGACATATTGAAATTCCCGTCTGCGGAATGACATGATCGGCGCTCCAACGCGTGATCATGACCGGGGCGGGTCTCGACAGGTGCCAGCGACGGGTGTTCCTTCGGCACGTCGGCTTCGGCTCGTCGTCGCCGCGCACGCCGTGTCCACGTACGGCAGCTTCCTGAACCTGGTGGCGCTGGGGCTGTTCACGCTGGAGATCACGGGCTCCGCCGCGTACACCGGGATCTTCATGGCGGTCCGCCTGTGCGCCGGCTTCGTGATGGGACCGGTCGCCGGGGTGCTGGTCGGCCGCCACCCACGGGCCAGGCTCATGGTCGGCGGCGACCTGCTGGCGGCCGGCGCGCTGGTGCTGCTGGTCGCGACGCCCTCCGCCGCGCAGCCGACGGTGCTCCACGCGCTGGCCGTGGTCCTCGGCGGGAGCCAGACCCTGTGGGCGGTCGCGCTGCGCAGCGGGTTGCCCGAGCTGGTCGGCCCGGAGAACCTGGCCCGGGCCAACGCGCACCTGGTGTCGGCCCGCTCGGTGGCCATGCTGCTGGGCTTCGCCAGCGCGGGCATCCTCGTGACCCTGCTCGGCTACCAGGCCGTGTTCCTGCTCGACGCGACCTCGTACGTCCTGTCCGCACTGCTGCTCCGCGCGGCGGGCGCCTGGCGGGTGGCGACCCGCCCCGCCGGCCCGCCCGCCGCCGGCGCCCCCCGCCCCGGCGGGATCCGTCGCCTCCTGCCCGCGGTCGCCCCGGTGGTCCTGGCCATGATCGCGGTGCGGTCCGTCGACGCCTTCGGGTCCGCGTCGCACAACGTGGGGCTCCCGGTGTACGCGAACCTGGCCTGGCCCGACGCCCCCGCCGCGTACGCCGCCCTGTTCACCACGCCCTGGGCGCTCGGCAGTCTCGCCGCCGGTAGGTGGTGTGCCCGGCGGGCCGCCGGGGGCGCCCGCCCGGGCTCGCCGCCGGCCTTCGGCCTCGCCACCTGCGCGATGTCGCTGCTGTTCGTGCTCGCCTTCACGGGGCCCCCGATCTGGCTGATGGTCGCCCTGGCGCTGGCGGCCGGCATGGCGGACGGCTACGCCGAGATCAGCTACACCACCCGGTTGCAGAGCGTCGAGTCGTCCCGGCTGCCGCAACTCGTCGGCCTGGCCAGCGCGGCGCAGAGCGCCGGCTTCGGCATCGGCATGATCGTGAGCGCCTTCGCGCTCGAACGCCTGGCGCCCCTCGTGGTGGTCGCCCTGGCGCACGGTCTGGCGCTCGCCGCCGCCGTCGTCTTCCTCATCGCCCGTGCCGGTTCGTCGGCCCACCCACCGCACCGTCAGTCCGCGCGCCCAACCGAGGTGACACCGTGACGTCCGCACCGTTCGCCGAACGCCCCGACGCCGTCAGCTACGGCGGAGACCTGCCCGACGCCGCCGACCACCCCCGCACCCTGGACGAGGCACTGCTGCGGGCGGCCCGGACCTTCCCGCGCGAGGGCGTCCGCACCGTGGGCCCCGACGGGCGTGAGGAGTTCGTCGACCACGTGGAACTGCTCGCCCGGGCGCGCGCGGTGCTGCCCGGTCTGCGGGCGTGCGGCCTGCGGCGGGGCTCGCACGTCATCCTGCGGATCACCTCGGGTGAGCAGTACTGGCCGACGTTCTGGGGCTGCGTGCTCGGTGGCGTCGTGCCGCTCACCGTCGGCGCGCCGACCGGATACGACGCGGACAACCCGAGCGCCACCGCCCTCGTGCACGCCTGGCGGGTGCTGGGCGAACCCGTGGTCCTGGCCGGGCCGCAGGACCTCGACGCGCTGGCCCGGCTGGAGCTGCGCGACCATGTGGTCGCGGTGCCGGAGCTGACGTCGACGCACGGCACCGACCCGGGCCCGGCGGATGTTCCGGCGGCGGCGGCGCGGGGGCCGGCGACCACCAGCCCGGAGTCGGTGGCGCTGCTGCAGCTCTCCTCGGGCACCACCGGGCGACCAAAGGTCATCCCGTTGACGCACCGGGGGCTCTCGGAGTACGCCGTGGGCGCCCGGACGATGCTCGACGTCGGCCCGCAGGACGTCCTGCTCAACTGGCTGCCGCTGGACCACTCCGCCAGCCTGCTCCTCTACCACCTCGGCGGCGTCTTCCTCGGCGCCACGTCCGTCCACGTCGCCACCGAGCGGGTGCTCGAGGACCCGCTGCGGTGGCTGGAACTGATGCGGCGGCACCGGGTCACGCACAGTTGGGCGCCGAACTTCGGCCTGCGGCTGGTGGCCGACGCGGTCGCCCGCACCCCCGGCCCGCCGTGGGACCTGCGCGGGGTGCGTCGGGTCCTCACCGGCGGAGAGCAGTGCCGGGCGGAGACCATCGAGGCGTTCGTCGCCGCCACCGGGGTGCCGGCGTCGGCGATGACACCGGCCTGGGGCATGTCGGAGACCTGCACCGCGATCACCTTCACCTCCTTCACGGCGCCCGGCGCCCGGCTGCGGATCCGCACGGCGAGCCTCGGTGGCGACCTGGCGTACGCAGCGGACGGCGACCTCGACGACACCACCGAGTTCGTCTCCGTCGGGCTGCCCGCGCCCGGCGCCACCCTGCGGATCCTGGACCCCGCCGGCGCGGTGCTCCCCGAGGGCCGCGTCGGCCGGCTCCAGGTCTCGTCGGCCCGGGTCACGCCCGGCTACCTGGCCGACCCGGAGGCGACCCGGCTGGCCTTCCCCGACGGCGACGGCTGGCTGGAGACCGGCGACCTGGCCTTCATGCACGGCGGCCGGATCACCATCACCGGCCGGGCGAAGGACCTGATCATCCTCAACGGGAACAACCTGCCCTGCCACGAGGTCGAGCAGGTGGCGGGGGAGGTCGACGGGGTACGGCACGGCCTGGTGGCCGCCGTGGGCGTACCGGACCCGCGCACCGGCACCGAGTCGCTGGCGATCTTCTACGTGCCCGACGACACCGCCGACATGCCCCCGGCGGGGGTGGCCGGGGCGGTCAGCGCGGCGGTGGCCCGCCGCTGGCAGGTCGCGCCCGCGCGAGTGCTGCCGGTGGCCGAGGCGCAGTTCCCGCGTACCTCCGGTGGGAAGATCCGGCGCGCGGAACTGGCCCGGCGGCTCCTGGCCGACGAGCCGCCCGCGCGCCCGCGCGACGAGCCGCCGGCGGCCGGCGGGCCGGTGGGGCCGGGCCGCGCGCAGGTGCGGGCGGTCCTGACCGGCATCCTCAGCGACCTGGTCGGCGGCCCGGTCGACCCGGCGCGGCCCTTCTACGAACTCGGCGTCGGCTCGGTCGAGATCGTCCGCCTCCGGGTCGGCCTGGAGCGGGCCCTGGGCCGCGGGGTCCCGCAACCGGTGCTCTTCGCCCACCCGACGATCGACGCGCTCAGCGCACACCTCGCCGCCCCGGCGGCCACGCCGACGGCGGAACCCACAGCCGGGCCGGCACGGGACCGGCGGATCGCCGTCATCGGCATGGCGGTCCGGTTCCCCGGGGCCGGCACCGTCGAGGAGTACTGGGCGAACCTGACCGCCGGCGTCGAGAGCGTGCGCACCTTCACCCCCGACGAACTCGTCGCCGCGGGAACCCCACGGGACACCGTCGACGAGCCCGGCTTCGTGGCGGCCGGCGGGATTCTCGACGGCGACGTCGCCGCCTTCGACGCGGGCTTCTTCTCGATCAGCCCCCGGGAGGCGGAACTGCTCGACCCGCAGCACCGGCTGTTCCTGGAGACCTGCCACCACGCGCTGGAGGACGCCGGACATCCGGGCGACGAGCAGGGCGTGCGGACCGCTCTCTACGCGGGCAGCGGAATGAACCTCCACCCGCAGCACACCTACCGTCGCCGGCTCGACCACCGGGCCGGATCCACCGATCCGGCCGACTCCATCGGTGTCACGCTCGGCAACCAGCCGGACTTCCTGGCCACCCGGGTGGCGTACCGGCTGGGGCTGACGGGGCCGGCGATCAACGTGCAGAACGCCTGCTCGACCTCGCTCGTGGCGGTGCACCTGGCCGTTCGGGCGCTGCTCGACGGCGAGGCCGACCAGGCCGTGGCGGGCGCCGTCGCCGTCGCCGTGCCGCAGGTGACGGGCTACCGGCACACGCCGGGAGCGATCCTGTCGGCGAACGGTCGCTGCCGCCCCTTCGACGCCGACGCCGACGGAACCGTTGGCGGCAACGGGGTCGCCGCCGTGGTGCTGAAGCCGCTCGGGCGTGCCCTCGCCGACGGCGACCGCGTGCACGCGGTGATCATCGGCTCGGCCCTCAACAACGACGGCGCCGACAAGGTGGGCTTCACCGCACCCGGGGTGGCCGGTCAGGTCGACGTCGCCCGGCGGGCACTGGCCGCCGCGGGGATCACGGCGGGCTCGGTCGGTTACGTCGAGGCGCACGGCACGGGCACCGCCCTGGGCGACCCGGTGGAGCACCACGCCCTCGCGCAGGTGTACGCCGGCGGCCGGGCGTTCCTCGGTTCGGTGAAGGCGAACATCGGTCACCTGGACAGCTGCGCGGGCATGGCCGGTCTGGTCAAGGCGATCCTGACCGTGCGGTCCGGCCGGATCGCCCCACAGATCAACTTCCGCCGCCCGCATCCGGCGATCGACCTCGCCGCCGGTCCCTTCACGGTGACCACCCGTGGCACCGACTGGCCGGCGGAGCTGCGACCGCGCCGCGCGGCGGTCAGCGCCCTGGGGGTGGGCGGCACGAACGCGCACGTCATCGTCGAGGAACCGCCCCCGGTGGCCCGACGTCGACCGGACCAGCCCCCGGCCCACCCCGCGCCGGGACTGCTGCCGCTGTCGGCGGCCGACCCGGCGGCGCTTGTGGAGCTGGCCGCCCGCCAACGCGACCTGCTCCGCGCGGATCCCGGGCTGTCGCTGGCCGACCTGGTCACGAGCGCGGGGCGGCGCAGACGCCACCGCCCGCACCGCCTGGTCGCTCTCGGCGCCTCCACCGCCGCACTGGCCGACGCCCTCGACCGGTACGTCGGGACGGGCACGACGCCCGACGTGCTGTCCGGCCGGGCGGAACCGGCGGGCGCCGGCCCGGTCGCGTTCGCCTTCCCCGGGCAGGGTGACCGTCGCGACGCCGTCCTCGCTCTCGCCGCGCGGTTCCCGCTCGTGCGCGACGTGCTGGCGGAGGGGGCCGACGCGTACCACCGGGAGACCGGTGGCGACCTCGTCGCCCGGCTGCGGGAACATCCCGACGGCACGGGACTCCCGACCGACGTGGCGCAGCCGGCGCTGGTGCTCACCGCGGTGGCGATCGCCGAGCTGTGGCGCTCGTGGGGGATCGCCCCGGACGTCGTCGTCGGGCACAGCGTCGGGGAGTACGCCGCCCTCGTCGTGGCCGGCGCGCTGTCCCTGACCGACGCGGTCGGGCTCACCGCCCGCCGGGGCGTGCTCATGCGCGACGCCCTGCCACCGGGCGCGATGCTCGCGGTGCTGGCCGACGCGGGAACTGTCGACGACCTGCTGCGCGGCTCGGCGGTGCAGGTCGCCGCCCGCAACGGTGCCGAGAACCACGTGCTCGCCGGCGCTCCCGACGCCGTGGCCGCGCTCGCCCGGGCGGCGCACGGGCGCGGCGTGGCGACCCGCCTGCTCCCGGTCGACCGGGCGTTCCACTCGACGGGTCTGGACGCGATCCTCGACCGGCTCGGCCAGGCGATCGGGGCGGTGGAGTTCGCGCCCCTGCGGCTGCCCCTGATCAGCACCCTCGACGGCCGGGTACGCCCGCCCGGCTGGCTGCCGGACGCCGGTCACCTGTGCAGGCAGGCACGCGAGCCGGTCGCCTGGGCCGCGGCCCAGACGACCCTCGCCGGGTGGGGCGTCAGGTCGGTCGTCGAGGCGGGCGCGGACGGAACGCTTACCGGCATCGCCCAGGCCACCGGATCCGACCTGCGGTGGGTGTCGTCCCAGGGTCGCGACCGCCCGCCCGTCGACGGGCTGTGGCGGGCCGTCGCCGAGCTGCACGTGGCCGGGTTCCCGGTCGACTGGGCCGCGCTCACCGCCGGCCACGGTGCGCGCTCGGTGCCGCTGCCGGCGTATCCGTTCCAGCGCCGCCGATTCTGGGCCTCCCCACCCGCCACCGGTGCCGCGTCCGCGTCCGTCGCGCCCGTCCCGGCCGGGGTGGTCGGGTTGTCGGGGGCCGCCGTGCCGGAGCCGGCGCGGTCGCCGGCCGGAACCGGCACCGGGGCCGATCCCGTGCTGGCGCGCGTCCGGGCCCGCACCGCCGAGCGGCTCGGACTGGACGTGGCCGACGTCGAGCCGGACCAGAGCTTCCTCGCCCTCGGCGCAGACTCGCTGCTCCTGATCGGGCTGTCCCGGGAGATCGGCCAGGCGTTCGGGGTGCGGGTGCCGGTCCGGGACCTGTTCGCCACCCTCGACACCCCCCGCCGGCTCGCCGAGGCCGTGACCCGCGCCGCCCCGGCCGCCACGGTCCCGCCGGTCGCCCCGCCGGTCGCCCCGCCGGCCGGGCCGGTGCCGAAGGCTGCCCCGCCGGTTGAGGGGACGGCCCCGCCACTCGAGGGGACGGCCCCGCCGGTCGCCGCCACCCGGGGCGTGCCGGCCGACCTCGTCGCGATCATGCACCGCCAGCTCGATCTGATGGGTGAACAGCTCGCCCTGCTCCGCGCCTACGGCACCGGTGGCGGGACCGAGCCCGGCAGCGGTGGTGGCGGCGAGGAGCCGGCCGCCGCCGATCGGCCGGTGCCGCCGGCGGCGGTCGCCGGCACGCCGGACGCCGACGACCCGGGCCCACCCGCCGTCGGCGAGCGCCCCGACCAGGGCGGCGACGACGGCCGCGTGAGCAGCGCCGAGGCCGTCGAGACCGCGCCGTTGACACCCGGCCAGCGGCGGCTGTGGTTGATCGAGCAGGCATACCCGGGCACCCCCGCCTACACGGACGGGGTGGCCGTGCGGCTGCGCGGCGCGCTCGACCCGACGGCCCTGCGCCTGGCGTTGCAGGACGTCGTCGACCGGCACGCGCCGCTGCGGACGACCTACCGCGAGGTCGACGGGGAACCGCAACAGATCGTCCGGCCGACGACCACCGTGGAGCTTCCGGTGCGGGAGCACCGCGGCGCCGACGAGGACGCCGTGGTGCGGGCGGCGATCGCCCGCGAGAGCGCGCGGGTGTTCGACCTCGTCGACGGGCCGGTCTTCGCCTTCGAGTTGCTGCGCTTCTCCCCGGCGCACCACGTGCTGGTGATGTCGTTTCACCACCTCGCCACCGACGGCCGCTCGTACGCCGTGCTGACCCGCGAGGTCGGGCTGTGCTACCGGGCCCGGTCGACGGGTGCGGGGGCCGCCCTGCCCCCACTGCCGGTCACCTACCCGGAGCTGGCCCGCTCCCGCGCCCGCTCGGACCGGGCCGGCGCGGACGCGGACCTGGCCTACTGGCTCGACCTGCTCGACCCGCTGCCGCCGACCCTCGTGCTGCCCTCGGACCTGCCCCGGCCGGCAGACGTCTCGGCAGCCGGCGAAAGCCTTGTCGTGCAGTTCCCGGCGGAGCTGGCCGGACGGGTCCGCCAGCTGGGTCGCGCCGCGCGGGTCACCCCGTTCACCATCCTGCTCAGCGCGATCGGGGTGGCGTTGTTCCGGCTCAGCGGCCAACCGGACCTGGTGGTCGGCACCGGCATGAACGGGCGCGACGAGGATTGCGGGGACCTGATCGGGTTCTTCGTCGACACCGTGCCGCTGCGGCTGGACCTCACCGGTGATCCGACCTTCCGGGAACTGCTCGCCCGCGTCCAGCTCCGCACGGCGGACGCGTACGGTCACGCGGGGGTGCCCTTCGACGACCTCGTCCGCGCGCTCGCCCCCGACCGGGCGGCCGGCCGCCACCCGCTCTTCGACGTGGTCGTGGAGTACGAGGCCGGCGACCCGGCGTTCCGGTTCGACCTGCCGGGTATCACCGCCGAGCTGATCCCGGTGGGCCTGGACAAGGCGCCCGTCGACCTGGTCGTGCACCTGACGCACCTCGACACGGTGCGCTGCCACGTCGAATACCGGACCGACGTGTTCGACCGGGTGACGGTGCGCCGGTTCCTGGACCACGTCGAGCGGCTGCTCGACCGGGCGACCCGGGAGCCCGACGAGGCGTTGTCCGTCCTGGCGGCGCACCTGGAGGACCCCGCCGGCCGCCTGCGCGGGCCGCGTACGCCGCACGGCGACGACCGGCTGCACGAGCTGTTCCTGCGGCAGGCGGAGCGCACCCCGGACGCCGTCGCGGTGGTGTGCGGGACGACCCGGTGGACGTACCGGCAGTTGCGCGAGCGGGCGGACCTGCTGGCCCGTCGGATCGCCGCGGCGGGCGTCGGGCCCGACGACCTCGTGGCGGTGCTCCTGCCGCGCCGCCCGGAGCTGATCGCCGCCCAGCTCGCCGTGTTGATCGCCGGTGCGGGCTTCCTCCCCCTCGATCCGGGGCTGCCCGCCGCCCGGGTCGCCGCCCTGTACGCCGACAGCGGCGCCCGGTTGCTGGTCACCACGGCCGACGTCGAACCGCCGATCGACGCGGTCCGCCTGCGCGTCGAGGATTCCGGTGACCCGGACCTGCCGGCGCCGAGCCGGGTCCCGGCGGCGGAGCAGCTCGCCTGGTGCGTGTACACGTCCGGTTCGACCGGCGGGCCGAAGGGCGTCCTGGTGCCGCACCGGGCGGCCGTGGACGCCGTCAACTGGCACGTGCGGGCCCTCGCCCTGACCGGGGCCGACACCGTCGGCCACGCGCTCGGGCTCGGCTTCGACGCGAACCTCGCCGAGATCCACCCGGCGCTCGCGGCCGGCGCCACCGTCCACCTCGTACCGGAGCAGGTGCGGAGCGACCCGGCGGCCCTCGTCGCGCAGTGGGCGCACGGTGGCGTCACGGTGGCCTTCCTGCCGGCGCCGCTCGCCGAACTCGTCTTCGCGCTGCCGATGCCCGCCCGCGCCCCACGTACCCTCGTCGTGGGCGGCAGCCAGCTACGGCGTCGACCGCCCGTCGGGTTCCCGGCCGAGGTGATCAACGCCTACGGGCCGACCGAGGGCAGCATCGTCACCACGGCGGGCCCCGTGCGGGCGGCCGGCGCGGGCCCGGTCGACATCGGCGCCCCGGTCGACAACCGTCGGCTCCACCTGCTCGACGCCGCCGGCGTGCCGGTGCCCCGGGGCGCGGTCGGGGAGCTGCACATCGGTGGGGCCGGCGTGGCCCGGGGCTACCACGGCCGGCCGGGGGCGACCGCCGCCGCCTTCCTGCCCGACCCGGCGCTGCCCGGGGCCCGGGTCTACCGCACCGGAGACCTGGTCCGGGAACGGAACGACGGGACCCTCGAGTTCGTCGGTCGGGTGGACGACCAGGTCAAGATCGCCGGACAGCGCACGGAGCCCGGCGAGGCGGCCGACGCACTGACCCTGCTGCCCGGGGTGCGCCAGGGCACCGTCGTCGCCCGGCACGACCGGGGCCACGAGCCGTACCTCGTCGCGTACGCGGTGGTGGACGACCACGGCGACGAACCGGTGGCGTCCCGCACCGAGCGGCTGGCCGCCGCGCTTGCCGAACGCCTTCCGGCGCACCTCGTGCCCCGGGCCTGGGTGCTGCTGGACGCCCTGCCCACCACGGACAACGGCAAGGTGGACCGGTCCCGGCTGCCGGCGCCCGAGGCGACCGGCGCCGACGAACGGCCGGGCACCGCGCTGGAGCAGCTCGTCCACGACGCCTGGTGCGCCGAGATCGGGGTCGACCGGTTGCCCGTCGACGTGCCCTTCTTCGCCGCGGGCGGTCACTCCCTGGCGGCCGTACGGCTCGCCAACCGCCTGGCGGGCCTGCTCGACGCGCAGGTCGGCGCGCACCGGGTGCTGCGCAGCACCGGCATCCGGGCGATGGCCCGGGACCTGGCGGTGGAAGGCGGGGCCGAGGTCGTGGACCGGGCGCCGGCGACCCACCAGCAGGAGCTGATGTGGCGCCGGCAGCGCCAGGCCCCCGACCCGCCGTCCGTGCACATGGCGGTACGGGTGGACCTCACGGGTCCACTCGACGTGCCGGCCCTTCGCCGGGCGGTCGACGGGCTGGTCGGGCGGCACGAGTCGTTGCGTACCCGGCTGGTGGAACGCGACGGCGAGCTGCATCAGGAGGTGCTCGCGGCCCGGCCGGGCACGCTGCCGGTGCGCGACCTTCGGGCCGACGAGGTCGGGCGGTGGTGCGTGCGGACCGGCCGCGAGCCCTTCCCGGAGGACCTCGGTCCATGGGTACGGGCCCGGCTGGCGCGCCTCGGCGACGACTCGTGGGTGCTGATGCTCGTCGTGCACCACCTGTGCGGTGACGGCTGGTCGATGCTCCAGTTGCTCGACGAGTTGGGGCGGGGCTACGCCGCCGAGACCGGCGTCGGCACGGCCCCCGCCGCGCCCACGGCCCGCTACGTCGAGCATGCCCGCCGGCAGCGGGCGGCCGTCGTCGCGCCGGCTGTCCTGCGGTACTGGTGCGACCACCTCGCCGAGGCGCCCCGCACGGTGTCGCTACCGACGGACCGCCCCCGGCCGGCGCGGCTGTCCGGTCGGGGCAGCGAGTACGTCTTCGACGTCCCCGCTGAGCTGACCGAACGCCTGGCCGGCCTGGCCGAGCGCTGCGACACGAGCATGTTCCCGGTCCTGGCCAGCGGGTACGCGCTGCTCGTGCGAGAACTCACCGGCCTTGACGACGTCGTGCTCGCCTGCCCGTACGCCCACCGCGACAACCGCGAGGTCGAGTCGGTCGTGGGCCTGTTCACCAGCCCGTTGCCGCTGCGGGTCCCGCTGGACCGGGCGGGGTCCTTCCCGGAGCTGGTGGCCGGCCTGGACCGGGTGTTCCTCGACGCGATCCGGCACCAGCCGGCACCCCTGGCCGAGGTGTACGCGGCCCTCGACCCGCACTGGCGGCCCGGTCTGCCGCCACCGGTGGCCACCACGCTGTTCGGCTGGAATCCCGAGACGCCGCAGGTGCGGTTGCCGGGGCTGGTGGCGCACACGACCGACCAGGGGCTCGACTGCGCGCGCCGCGACTACATCACTGTCGTCACCCCGCACGGGAGCGGCCTGCGGGGCGTCGTGGAATATTCCACGGACCTGTTCGACCGGGCGACGGTGGCGGCCCGGTGCGACCGCTTCGTCGCCATTCTCCGCGCGGCCGCCGACGAGCCGACCGGCCCGGCCCGGCACCGGTCGGCGTGAGCGGGCCACCGTCGGCGGGACGGGCCCCGGCCGCAACTATGGTCGGGTCATGACCTCGGAACCCGGCAACCGCGAGGACTGGACCACACCCGGCGCGTACGAGGTCGCACCCGGCGTGCACCGCGTGCCCCTGCCGCTGCCCGACGACGGCCTGCGCGCGGTGAACGTGTACGTCCTGCGCGACGACGACGGCCTCGTGCTCGTCGACTCCGGCTGGGCGGTCGCCGGGGCGAGGACCGCGCTCGAGGCGGCGCTCGACGAGCTGGACTGCTCGCTCGGGGACGTACGCCGCTTCCTCGTGACGCACGTCCACCGGGACCACTACACGCAGGCCGTGCACCTGCGCCGCGAGTACGGCATGCGGGTGAGCCTCGGCGCCGGCGAACGCGAGAGCCTGGCGGTGTCCATGGCGGAGCACCGGAATCCGCTCGTCGAGCAGCTCGACCGCCTGCGGCTGCTGGGCGCCGGTGAGCTGGCCGACACCCTGGCGGGGCTGACCCGCGTGCGGCGCGGCACCGGGGACTGGGAACCGCCGGACGACTGGTTCCACGACGGTCAGCGGATCAGGCACGGCGACCGTACCCTGCAGGTCGTCGAGACCCCCGGTCACACGCGCGGGCACGTCGTGTTCCACGACACCGGCTCGCGCCTGCTGTTCGCCGGCGACCACGTGCTGCCCACCATCACACCCTCGATCGGGTTCGAGGCCGCGCTCTCCGCGAACCCGCTCGGCGACTTCCTGGCCTCGCTCGCGCTGGTCCGGCAGCGACCGGACGCGCGGCTGCTCCCGGCGCACGGGGCGGTCACCCCGAGCGTGCACGCGCGGGTCGACGAACTCGTCGCGCACCACGGCGCGCGGCTCGACGAGACGCTGGCGGCCGTCGCCCGGGGGGCGGCATCGGCGTACGAGGCGGCCGGGCGGCTGCGGTGGACCAGGCGGGAACACCGGCTGGGCGATCTCGACGTGTTCAACGCGATGCTGGCCGTCACCGAGACGGCGGCGCACCTGGACCTGCTGGTGGCGCAGGGCCGCCTGAGCCGGGCCGACGTCGACGGGCTGCGCTGCTACGCCACCGTCTGAGCGTGGGTCGGTGGCCCCGCCGCCCTGCCGCCCGGGGCCAGCGCGGCGAGCACGGCGGCCGGGCCGGCTGGCCGCTGGTCGGGGCGGCGCGGGGCGCGGCGGTGCCCCTACGATGCGGCGTATGGCACTGATGCACTGGGCGACGATGAATCCCACGAAGGCGGCGCTGCTGATGGCGTGGCTGCCCGGCCGGCCATGGTTCCAGGGGACGGCGGGCGCCGACGTCGAGCGCGTGGCGGGCTACCGGTTCGACGACCCGGCCGGCGCGGTCGGCGTCGAGACGCTGCTCGTCAGGGCCGGCGACGGGCCGATCCACCAGGTCCCGCTGACCTACCGGGACGCACCCCTGGCCGGCGGCGACGACTGGCTCGTCGGCACCAGCGAGCACTCGGCGCTCGGCCGCCGCTGGGTGTACGACGCCTGCGCGGACCCCGTCTACGCCGCGACGCTGGCGGCGGCCGTGCTCGCCGACGCCGGCCAGGCGGAGGAGTTCTTCGAGGTCGACGGCCAGCGGGAGTACCGCGAGCTGACGATGAGCATCACCGGCAGCGGCACCCGGGGCGCCGACCTCCCGCCCGTCGACGCCGTGCGGCAGGTGGTGGAGGACGACCTCACCCTCGTCGTCACGGACTCCGTGGAACTGGCCGTCGTGCGCCGCCTCGACGGCGCCACCGCGGCGGAGGGGGCCGTGCTGACCGGCACGTGGCGCGGCCAGCCGAGCCCACTGCCGCTGGCGTACGCCCGCCGCCGCTGAGCGACGCCCGACGCCCTGGGGCGCGGCGACCCGTCCCAGGGCGCGGCCACGGCCGGCGTCGCCCACCGGATCAGCCCCAGATGGCGCCCGCCCACTCCGGGTGGTCGACGAACGGGTTGCGGTTGCCCTGCCAGCGTTCGTGGATGCGCTGGTTGCGGCGCTTCTCGAAGGCGTCCGGCGGGTCGACCTGGTGCCACTGCAGCAGCACCGACAGCTTGCCGTGATACGGCGCGGTGCCGTTGCTGACCGACTGGTTCAGCTCCAGGTTGGGCCAGCCGTCGGTGCCCTCGTACCGGATGGCCATATACATGATCATGCGCGCCACGTCGCCCTTGACCGCGTTGCGGGGCTCCCACGAGTCGGCGTCGGTGTAGCAGCCCGGGGCCTCCGCGACCGGGCTGCCCCCGTTGTCGAAGTCCTTGTTGCCGCGCGTCGAGTTGACCGAGACGTCCTCCGGCCGCAGGTGGTGCACGTCGGTGCCCGGCCCGGTCGCGGTGCCGAAGTCACCGTGCGACTTGGCCCAGACGTGCTCGCGGTTCCAGTCGTCGACGCCGCCGCCGTTGCCGGTCTTGCTCTGCGAGCGACCCGTGTTGAGCAGGATGACGTTGTTGCTGTTGGCCGGGTCCTGGTCGGTGTCGCGCAGCGCCTCCCACACCTGGTCGTAGGAGAGCTTCGTCTGCACCTTGATGATCGAGTGCAGCGAACTGCGCAGCGCCGCACCGGACTTGCCGATCGCGGTGGCGTAGTAGGTGGAGTCGTGGTCCCCGCCCGGCGCCGGGGTGCTCGGCGTCGGCGAGGGGCTCGGTGCGGGCGTGCCGCCGCCGAGGGTCATCGCCGTCGGGTTCTTCAGCCCGCCGTGGCTGAAGTAGGCGGTCAGGGTGCCGGTGGTGGTGATCCGCTGGCCCCGCAGGCCCGGGTTGGTGAGCAGCCCGAAGGTGCTCCGGTAGGCGGCGCTCACCTGGACGTAGAGCATCCGGGCCGGGCCGGTCTCGGCCGCCGTGTCGGCGATCGCGATCGCGGTGTCCGAGGTGAAGCCGGACCTGAGCACCGTGGTGGCGGCGGTCGGCTGGCCGATGACGTAGCCGGTCACGGTGGCGCCGCGACCGTCCTGGGTGGCGAGCGCCTGGGTGACGGTCAGGGCGGTGGCGGCCGATGCCGACGCCGTCACCGCCACGGACGCCACCAGTACGACGGCAAGCGCCAGCGCCGTCGCCAGCCGCCCGGGCCCCGAGCGGGTACTGCTCCTGGTATTCATGGACAGCGATGTTAGTGGACGTGATCACCGCTGCGGCGGATCGGCGCGCAGGTAGGTGAGGGCTGCCAGCACCCGGCGGTTGGTGTCGTCGCTGGGCAGCAGGCCGAGCTTGGCCAGGACGTTGCCGATGTGCTTGCCGACCGCCGCCTCGGTGACGTGCAACCTGGCGGCGATCGAGGCGTTCGAGCGGCCCTCGGCGAGCAACGTCAGCACCTCCCGCTCCCGGGCGGACAGGGCCGCGAGCGGATCGCGCGGACGGTGCAGCAGCCGCCGTACGACGTCGGGGTCGATGACCGTGCCGCCGGCGGCCACGGTGCGCAGGTGCCCGGCGAACTCGGCGACCTCGGCCACGCGGTCCTTGAGCAGGTAGCCGACGCCCCGGCCGTCGCCGCTGTCGAGCAGGGCGGCGGCGTACTCGGCCTGCACGTGCTGGCTCAGCACCATCACCGCGAGCCCGGGGCGCTCGGCGCGCAGGGCGACGGCGGCGCGCAGGCCGTCGTCGTGCGGGCCGGGCGGCATCCGGATGTCGGTCACCACCAGGTCGGGCTCGTGTGCCCGGGCCGCCTCGCGCAGCGCCACAGCCGAGCCGACGGCGGCGACCACCTCGAAACCGAAGCGGGCCAGCAGGCCGGCGAGGCCCTCGCGCAGGAGGACCTCGTCCTCGGCGAGCACGACCCGCGTCACCGCTGGCACGGCAGTTCCACGCGGACGAGGGTGGGGCCGCCGGGCGGGCTGGCGAGCAGCAGCCGCCCGCCGGTCGCGGCGACCCGGTCGGCGAGGCCGGTCAGGCCGGTGCCCCGCGCCGGGTCCGCGCCGCCGTGGCCGTCGTCGCGGACCTCCACCACGAGTTCGTCGTCGGTGTGGGCGAGCCGGACCTCGGCCCGGCTCGCCCCGGAGTGCCGCAGCACGTTGCCCAGCGACTCGGACACCACGAAGTAGGCGGTGCTCTCGACGACCTCGGGCAGCGGGTGCCCGAGGTCGGCGTGGACGGTGACCGGGACCGTCGCCTCGCCCGCCAGCTCACGTACCGCCCCGGCCAGGCCCAGGTCGACGAGGCTCTGCGGGCGGATGCCCTGCACGATCTGCCGGAGCAGGCCCATCAGGCCCTTGGCCTGCTCGTGCGCGACGGCGAGCGGCCCGGCGGCGGGGGAGTCCGCCGGCACGTCCAGCCTGGCCAGGCCCAACTGGAGGGTGAGGCTGGTCAGCCGGGGCTGCGCGCCGTCGTGCATGTCGCGTTCGATGCGGCGTCGTTCGGCCTCGTACGCGTCGACCAGTCGGGCCCGGGAGCGGCTCACCTCGCGTAGTGCCGCCCTGTCGGCGGGCCAACCGAGCAGCCACCGCGCCACGGCGGCCTGGGCCGCGGCGAGCGCGCCGAGCCCGTACCAGAGCACCGGCACCAGCAGGATCCCGAGGACGGCGTACGGGATGGCCTCGCCGGGCGTGTCGATGACGGTCCGGACCACGATGACCTCGTCGGCGTCGCCGGCCAGCCAGGGGCTGGCCAGCAGCGTGAGGTCGAGCAGCACGAGGAGGGCGAACACGGCGTAGCCGAGCGGCACGACGCCGCCCAGCCAGAAGGCGTGGGCGACCTCCCGCCACGCGGCGGGGTCGGTGTAACGCTCGGCCAGGCCCCGCCACCGGTACGCGGGCAGCGGCCGCCCGTCCACCAGGCCGAGCCGCTGCCGCTCGACGACGGTTACCGCGACGCTCACGACGGGGGCGGCAGCCAGCACCGTCAGCGCGCCGACGGCCAGGAAGAGCACGAGGGGAAGCTCGACCGGTCGCCCCTGCCGTACGGCGTTGGCGGCCGCCAGCAGGGGCGCCCCGACGACGAGCAGCCCGACGGCGAGCACCCCGGCGACCGGGACGGTGGTGAGCAGGTAGGCCAGCGCGCGCCACGGCCACGGGGAGAGCAGGTAGCCCGGCCGGCGCAGCGCCTCGGCCAGGCACGGCGGACGCTCTGTCGTCATGCGTCTGACGCTAATCGGTTGGTGCCGCCCCGACCCAGCCGTGTGGACGTAGTTCCCGGGGTAGGGCCAGCACTACCCGGGGCAACCTGGCGGACGGCCGGCCGGGCGGCCCGGGGGCCACCGCGCCGGGCGGGCCCGGGCGGCCCGGCGCCTCGCCGGGGGTAGGCTGACCTGCGTGGATCACGAAGACCGCATCGCCCTGTTCCTCGACTACGAGAACCTCGCGCTGGGAGCACGCGACCACCTCGGTGGCGCGGCCTTCGACCTGCGTCCCATCGCCGACGCCCTCGCCGAGCGCGGCCGGGTGGTGGTGCGCCGGGCGTACGCGGACTGGTCGTACTTCGACGAGGATCGGCGGATGCTCACCCGCTCGCACGTCGAGCTGATCGAGATTCCCCAGCGGATGGGGGCCTCGCGCAAGAACGCCGCCGACATCAAGATGGCCGTCGACGCGGTCGAGTTGGCCTTCGAGCGGGGCTACATCTCGACGTTCGTGATCTGCACCGGCGACAGCGACTTCACCCCGCTTGTGCACAAGCTGCGCGAGCTGAACAAGCGCGTCATCGGCGTCGGCGTGGAGAAGTCGACCTCGGCGCTGCTGCCGCCCGCCTGCGACGAGTTCCTCTACTACGACCGGCTGGAGGGCGTCGACATCCCGCCGGCCCGGGCGCGCCGGGGTCGCCCGGCCCGGTTGCCCAGCCCGGAGGCGCCGCGCCTGGAGCAGGAACCCGAGCCGCAGCCGGCGACGGAGGAGGCCGCCCGGGACGTCGACACCCTCGCCGTTCTCGTGGCCCAGACCGTCGCCGGCCTCCAGGGCAGCTCCAGCGGCGAGGTGACCGCGTCGACGCTGAAGCGCACCCTGCTGCGCAAGGACCCCACGTTCAGCGAGTCCGACTACGGGTTCCGCACCTTCGGCGAGCTGCTGCGGCACCTCGCCCAGCACACCGTCGTCGAGTTGGCCGAGGGGCCCGCCAAGGGCGACCCCGAGGTCTCCCTGCCCGAGCACGGCGACCGTGAGGTCGCGTTCGCGCTGCTCGGCTCGGTGGTGGCGGACCTGGCGGGCGACGACGGGGCGGTGGCCCTCTCCGGCCTGAAGAACCAGCTACGCCGGGCGCGGCCCGACTTCAGCGAGAAGAAGCTGGGCTACCGCAGCTTCCTGCAGTTCTGCAAGGCGGCCGCCACCAGCGGCGTCGTCGACCTGAGCTGGAGCCCCGAGGCCGACGACTACCTGCTGACCCCGCAGGCCGCCTGAGCGCTGCCGGCCCGCGGCGTCCCCCGGGGCCGCGGCCGGCGACCCGGGCGGACGTCGCCGGCCGAGGACCCGGATGGGTATCGATTCGCCGCGCGGTGTTTAGAAACTCCCGGACCGGAGAAGTGCTGCTCGCGGGCATCGTCGCCCGCCGGCTCCGGGAGGGAACTCATGACAAGGATGGTGCGTGCGGCGGCGCTCGTCGCAGTGTGCGCCCTGGCGCTCAGCGGCTGTGGGGGCGTCGGCGGCGACAGCGACGAGGGCGGCGGCACGGCGACCACGGGCACCCTGTCCACGATGGGCTTCGGCCTCTCCGACGAGATCGCGACCACGCGCGTCGACGCCTTCAAGCGCGACAACCCGAACGTCGACGTGAAGATCACCGAGGGGGCCTTCGACGAGCAGCAGTTCCTCTCGGCGGTCGCCTCCGGCAACCCGCCCGACCTGGTGTACATGGACCGCAAGCTGGTCGGCACGTACGCCAGGCGCGGCTCCGTCCAGCCGCTGACCGACTGCGTCGACAAGCTCGACATCGACATGGCCCAGTACCGGCCGGCCGCGAGGGAACAGGTCACCCTGGGTGGCACCGTCTACGGCATCCCCGAGTTCTCCAGCGTCCGGGTGTTCTACCTCAACGAGGCGCTGCTACGGCAGGCGGGCCTGCGCCCCGACGACGTCGACCTCTCGGACTGGGCCGGTCTGACCGCGCTCAACGCCAGGCTGGCCGCCGTCTCCGGGGGCCGGCTCTCCCGCATCGGCATCGACCCGAAGATCCCCGAGTTCCTGCCCCTGTGGGCGAAGGCCAACGGCGCCGACATGCTCTCCGCCGACGGCACGAAGGCCAACCTCGACGACCCGCTGGTGGTCGAGGCGCTCACCACCGGGGTGAAGCTGATCCAGGACCAGGCGGGCTGGGGCAGGTTCAAGTCCTTCCGGGACACCTTCGACTTCTTCGGGGCGCAGAACCCGCTCGCGAAGAACCAGATCGTCGCCTGGCCGATGGAGGAGTGGTTCCTCAACCAGGCCGCCAAGAACAGCCCGAAGGCCGAACTGGTCGTCAAGCCCTTCGTCGACCGGCAGGGCAGGCCGGTGACGCTCGCCTCCGGCCAGACCTGGGTGATCCCCAAGGGCGCGAAGAACCCGGACGCCGCGTGCGCCTTCGTCAAGAAGGTCACCGCCACCGACACGTGGGTCGCCGCCGCGAAGGCCCGCGCCGACGCGCGCCGGGCCGCCGGCCAGCCGTTCACCGGGGTCTACACGGCAAACGTCGCCGCCGACCAGCGGATCTTCGACGAGCTGTACCAGCCGACCGGCAACAAGCGCTTCGACGACGCGGTGGCCACCATCCGTTCGGTGCAGGACGCCGGATTCGCGATGCCGGCCTCGCCCGCCGGCGCCGAGTTCGACAAGGCCTGGACGGACGCGGTCAACCGGGTCCTCTCGGGTCAGACGCAGCCCGCGCAGGCGCTGGCACGAGCCCAGCAGGAGGCGACCGCCGCGCTCGACAAGGCGTCGAAGTAGCCCCCGGGGATGGCCACCACCACCGTCCCCGCTCCCGCCGGCCGGCGGCGTCGTACGCCGCTGGCCCGGCGGGAGGCGCGCTGGGCGTACCTCTTCCTGGCGCCGTGGATCGTCGGGTTCCTGGTCTTCAACGCCGGCCCGATGATCGCCAGCGCCTGGCTCAGCCTCACCGAGTACGACGCGATCAGCGCACCCCGCTACAGCGGCCTGGACAACTACCGGGAGTTGATGTCCGATCCGATGGTGGCGCGCAGCCTGGGCAACACCGTGTACTACACCGTCCTGCACGTGCCGCTGGTGATGGCCATCTCGCTGGGGTTGGCGCTGCTGCTCAAGCGGGTCGGGCGGTTGCAGGGCTTCTTCCGTACCGTCTTCTACCTGCCGGTGATGACCCCGGCGGTGGCCGTGGGCATCCTGTTCCTGCTCCTGCTCAACACCCAGGACGGCCTGATCAACCGCGGCCTCGCCCTGGTCGGGATCGAGGGGCCGAGCTGGACCACCGACCCGGACTGGGTGCTGCCCGGCATCGTCCTGATGAGCCTGTGGAGCCTCGGCTCGACGGTGATCATCTATCTGGCCGCGTTGCAGAACGTGCCGCGCGACCTCTACGAGGCGGCGAGCATCGACGGCGCCGGCGGCTGGGCCCGGTTCCGGCACGTGACGCTGCCGATGATCTCCGGGGCGCTGTTCTTCACGCTGATCGTCAACACCATCGCGTCCCTGCAGATGTTCACCGAGGTCTACACCATGTACTTCGGCAACCGGCAGACGCAGGGCTCGTTCAACAGCGACGCGGCGTCGTTCTACGTGATCCACCTGTTCCAGGAGGCGTTCCAGTTCCTGCACATGGGCTTCGCCTCCGCGATGGCCTGGCTGCTCTTCGCGATCATCCTGATCATCACGCTGGTGCAGGTGAAGCTCGGTAACCGGTTCGTGTACTACGAGGGGGACCAGTCGTGACGGGACACCGCGGCCGGCGCGGCGTGGCGGGGTGGCGACGCACCGAGGGGGGCCGGTCGTGACGGCCACGGTCGAGCGGGCCGTCACCGCGCCCGTACCCGCGGGCACGACGGGGGACGCCGGCCGCCGCGAGGCGGCCGGGGAGAGCGGGCGCCCCCGCTGGCAGCGGGTGCTGTTCGTGGTCGCGCTCGTCGGGGCCGCCGTGGTGTTCACGCTGCCGTTCGTCTGGCTCATCGGCGCCTCGCTGCGACCCCGCGAGTACATCTTCTCCGGCGGTTTCCTGCCCACCCCGTTCGCGCCGGAGAACTACGCCGAGGCGTGGCGGGCGGTGCCGATGGTCACCTGGCTGCTCAACAGCCTGGTGGTCGGCACGGCGGCGGCGCTCGCGGTGACGCTGTCCAGCGCGTGGGTGGCGTTCGGCTTCGCGTACTTCCGGTTCCCGGGGCGCGATCTGCTGTTCGGTCTGGTGCTCGCGACCATGATGCTGCCGTTCGCGGTGACGATGATCCCGACGTACCTGATCTGGTCGGAGCTGCGGCTGACCGGCACGCAGGTGCCGCTGTGGGCCGGCAACCTGTTCGGCTCGGCGTTCTACATCTTCCTGCTGCGGCAGTTTCTGCTCTCGCTGCCCCGCGAGTACTTCGAGGCGGCCCGGGTCGACGGGGCGAGCTACCCCCAGCTTTTCTGGAAGATGGCCTTCCCGCTGATCCGCCCCGCCCTGCTGGTGGCCTTCGTCTTCGAGTTCAAGGCGAGCTGGACGGACCTGATGAAGCCGTTGATCTATCTGCGCGACGAGGGGCTGTACACCCTCCCCCGAGGGCTCAAGGTGGTGCTGGACCGTTTCGGCTACGGCGGCGAGCAGCAGTGGGAGATCGTGCTGGCCGGCAGCGTCATCGCGACCGTGCCGATGCTGGTGCTGTTCTTCCTCGCCCAGCGCCACTTCGTCGAGGGCATCGCCACGACCGGCCGCAAGGGCTGAGCGTCGCGACCGGTCCGGCCCTGCGCGCGAGGGCCGGACCGGTCGGCGGATGCCGGGTCAGGGGATCGTCACGCCGTACGCGGCCAGGATCTCGAGGATCGGCTGGTAGTAGGTGGTGCCACCGCTGGTGCAGTTGCCGCTGCCGCCGGAGAGGATGCCGAGGACGACGCCGGTGCCGGCCGCGTAGAGCGGCCCGCCGCTGTCGCCGGGCTCGGCGCAGATGTTGGTCCGGATCAGGCCGGCGACGCTGCCCTCGGCGTAGTTGACTGTCGCGTTGAGCCCGGTCACCGTGCCGCAGCGCACCCCGGTCGTGGAGCCGCTGCGACAGACCGCCTGGCCGACGTAGGCGTTGCCGGCGCCGTTGATGGTGACCAGGCCGGGGTACGTGTAGACGGCGCTGGGGTGGGCGACGAGGCCCGTGTAGCGGACCAGCCCGTAGTCGTTGCCGGGGAAGCTGCTGCCCGCCCGGCTGCCGAGGACGCTGCTCTGCGCGCTGTTGGCGTACCAGGTCGCGCCGGCCCTGGTGCAGTGGCCGGCGGTGACGAAGTAGTAGGTGCTGCCGCTGCGCACGTTGGCGCCGAGCGAGCACCGCCCGCCGCCCCCGTAGATCGCCTGCCCGCCGGCGATGAGCAGGCGAAGCACACCCGGCTCGTGCCGGAGTACCGCACCGGCCCGGGCGGCGGTCGCCCGCAGCGCCGCCACGTCCCGGGCGGGCACGGTGTCGTCGACGGTCAGGGTCATCCGGCCGGTGGCGGGGTCCAGGCCCCAGGCGGTGCCGGCGGTGCGGACGGCCGCGAGGGCGGTGCCGGCGTCGGTGGCGGCCGGTGTGTGGGGGGCGGGAGCGGCCGGGGCGGCGTGGGCGGGCGCCGGCAGGCCGAGCAGCAGCGCGACGAGCGGGAGCAGGGCGAGCGGGAGACGGCGCATGGAACCTCCAGGGATTCGTCTCTGTCGATTCCCTAAGGATCCACCCGGGGCGTGACACGGACAAGCGGCGGGCCGCACGGGCGGCCGGGGGTCGGGGCGTCCGGGACCGGCTGCGCTGCCCCGCGTCGGTGACGGCGTGCGGCGCCCGTCCAGCGTGGACGGCGGCTAGGGCAGCGGGTGGGAGATGCCCCGGGCGTGGTCGGTGAGGGCCGCGCCGACCACGGTCGCCTCCAGCGGCAGCATCTCCAGGCAACGGCGCACCGCGGCGGCCATCAGGGCGTTCGGCACCCGCATCGACAGGGTGCAGTGCGGCACCCAGCGCCCCGGCCGGTAGTGCTCGGCCAGGTCGATCCCGGCCTCGGCCAGCCGGCCGTGCACGCGCTCGTGATGCGCGAGCAACTCGGCGGTGGGGGTCGCGCCCAGCCACAACACCCGGCCGACGAACTGCCCGGCATGCTGGAAACTCAGTCGCAGCGGCGGCGCCACCACCGTGGCGTCCAGCGCCGCCGCGACCCGCAGCGGATCGAAGCGGGTCGCGACGGCGAGCGAGACGTGTGGTCGGTGCCGCTGCTCCAGCAACGAACGCATGCTCTGCACGCCCTCGGACTCGAGCGCGTCCCAGAGCACCCGGATCCGGCGGGTGGCGTGGGTGTCCAGATAGAGCTCAAGGGCCGCGACCACATGATCATCCTAGGGCCGTGGTGGTCACGGCACGATGACGGCCCGGCCCTCCAGCGTGCCGGCGCTCATCTGCCGGTACGCGTCGACCGCCTCCTCCAGCCGGAAGGTGCTGGTCTTCGGCCTGACCAGGCCCCGGGCACCCAGTTCGAGCACCTCGGCGAGTTCCGGCCGACTGCCCCAGTACGTGGTCTGGATGCTCACCTCGTACGGCACCGAGAAGTAGCTCACCGGCAGGGTGCCGCCGCCGATGCCGACGATGGTCAGGTCGCCGACGGTGCGGGCGGCGGCTGCCCCGAGCGCGAGGGTGGGATCGGCGCCGACGAAGTCCAGGACCACGTCGGCGCCCCGGCCGCCGGGGGTGGCCCGGCGGATCTCCTGGGCGGTGTTCTCGCCGGAGAGCATGGTGAGGTCCGCGCCGCACTCCGCGCCGAGCTTCAGCGCGTCCTCGCGGGTGTCGACGGCGATCACCCGGGCCGCGGTGGTGGCCTTGAGGATCTGCACGCCGACGTGTCCGAGCCCACCCACGCCGATCACCACGGCGGTGCTCGTGGGGCCGAGCTTCGCCCAGGACCGGCGGATCGCGTGGTACGGGGTGAGCCCCGCGTCGGTCAGCGGCGCCGCCAGCACCGGGTCGAGCCCGTCGGGCAGCGGCACGACCTGCCGGGCCTGCGGCACCAGCATGTACTCGGCCATGCCGCCGTCCAGGCCGAGCCCGCCGCCCCCGCCGGGCACCGGCGCCTCGGCGACGTTCTCGCAGTACGGGTCGACGCCGACCCGGCAGCGCGCGCAGGTGCCGCAGCCCCAGGGCCCGTACACGGCCACCGGCTGGCCCACCGTCAGCCCGGTCACGCCGTCGCCGAGGGCGTGCACCCAGCCGGCGTTCTCGTGGCCAAGGGTGAACGGCGGGTTCCACGGCACCGTGCCCGCCTCGAAGTCGTGCATCAGGTGCAGGTCGGAGTGGCAGGCGCCGGCACCGCCGATCTTCACCACCACCTGACCGGGGCCCGGGCTCGGCTCGTCGACCTCGACCACCTCGGGCTCCGACTTCCAGTTGGGCAACCGTAGTGCGCGCATGGTGACGTCTCCTGTTCTCCGGTTTCCGCTCCGCCCGCCGGCTGCCCGTTCAGCGGCAGCCCAAACGACTCGCCCGGACGCCGGGGACGGGGGCGAGCGCCATGGGCGGGGACGGCGTTTTCCGCCCCCGGTTGCCGATTCGTCAGGTGCGCGGTGCACTGGATCCCATGGGTGTGATCAGGGTCGGCACGGCGTCCTGGGCGGATCAGCTCCTGCTGCGGTCGGGCTGGTATCCGCGCGCCGCGAACACCCCGGCCGGGCGGCTCGGTTTCTACGCCGGCCGGTTCCCGCTGGTCGAGGTGGACACGTCCTTCTACGCGGTGCCCGCGCCCGAGACGACGCAGGGCTGGGTCGACGCCACCGGCGAGGGCTTCACCTTCGACGTCAAGGCGTTCAGCCTCTTCACCGGCCACCCCACCCCGGTGGCGGCGCTGCCCCGCGACCTGCGCCCGGCCGGCGCGGCGGGCCGGATCCGCCGCCGGGACCTGACGGCGGCTGCGTACGACGAGCTGTGGGACCGCTTCCGCGCCGCGCTCGCGCCGATCGCGGCGGCCGACCGGCTCGGCGCGGTGCTGCTCCAGTTCCCGCCGTGGCTGGCCAGGGGGGCCGCCGCCGAGCGGCGCATCGCCGAGCTGGCCGAGCGGTGCCGGCCGTGGCGGGTCGCCGTCGAGCTGCGCCACGGCTCGTGGTTCGACGGCCCGGCGGCCCTCGACACGCTCGCGTTCCTGCGGGAGCGCGAGCTGTCGTTCGTCTGCGTCGACATGCCGCAGGGGCACCCCTCGTCGGTGCCGCCCATCCTGTACGCCACGGCGGAGTTGGCGCTCGTCCGGTTCCACGGGCACAGTGCCGCGTGGGCGACCGGCGACAAGCAGGAGAAGTTCCGCTACGCGTACGGCGACGAGGAGTTGCGCCGCTGGGCGGAGCTGCTCGTCGAGCTGGCCGGACAGGCGGGGGAGCTGCACGCGCTGTTCAACAACTGCTGCGGCGACCAGGCCCAGCGTGACGCCGCCCGGCTCGCGGAGCTGCTGGGCGTGCGGCCGTCGGTGCGGGACCGGGCGGGGGCCGGCTCGCCGTCCTGAGCGGTGCCCGCCCGGCCGACGGGGAGGTTTTCCCGCCGACCGGCGGGGTACCGCCGTGACGTGGGCGACGAAGGGGGACGGCAGTGACCGACGAGCAACGGCCGGAGCGCGCGGAGGCGACGCCGGGGGTGCCGCGGGACGCGGCGGCGCGCGAGACCCGGCAGGCGCAGGAGGCGCACGGCGGCAGCATGGCGCCGGGCCTGGTGGACGACACCGGCCGCCAGGTGGCGGCCGACCCCACGGAGATCGCCGGCGAGGACAGCGCCGGCGGCTGAGCGCCGCCCCCGGTGAGCGCGGCCCGTTATCCCGTCGACCGGCCCACCGCACGCCGGCATGATGGCCGGATGCCGATGACCTCCCGCGCGCTCCTGCGCTGGCAGTTCGACCTGACCTGGTCGCTGTTCGAATACCATCTCGAGCGCGTCGAGGCGGCGGACTTCCTCTGGGAGCCGGCCGCGCTCTGCTGGACGCTGCGTCCTGGCCCCGACGGCGGTTGGACGCCCGACTGGGCCGACACCGAGCCCGACCCGGTGCCGGTCCCGACGCTCGGTTGGCTTTCGTGGCACCTCGGCTGGTGGTGGACAGTCGCCATCGACCACCTCGGGGGACGACCCCCGAGGCAGCGCGCCGACGTCGGGTGGCCGGGTGCGGGCGAGCCCACGGTCGCCTGGCTGCGCGGCCTACGCGCCGAGTGGGTCGGGCAACTCGACCGCCTCACCGACGCCGACCTCGACGCCACCGTGACCTTCCCGTGGCAGGACGACGGGCACACGGTGGCGCACCTGCTCGGCTGGGTCAACGCCGAGTTGATGAAGAACGTGGCCGAGATCGGCCAACTCCGGCTGCTGCGCGCCGCGCGCCGCGACTGACGCCCGCCGCCCCGGGGCGCCCACGCCTGGCAGCCCCCGGCCCCGGCGCGCTCATGCCTCGCAGCCCCGTCCCGGCCCCGGGCGCCCACGCTCGCGGGCGGCCCGGCGCGGGACGTCAGCGCGCGGGGCGGGACAGCGCGACGGCGCCCCGCCGCCGAGGAGTCGGCGGGACGCCGTCGCGCGGCGGTCCGGTCAGCAGTGACCGGACCTGGACATCTTCTTGTTCTTGCCGTTCATCGCCATGAGCGCGCCCATCCCCACCGGCGCGTGGCGCATCCCACCGACGCGTCCAAGCATCCCCCGCAACACCTCGCCGGGCTTCTGCTGCTCGCCCATGTACGCGGTCACCACGATCAGCGCCCCGGTCAGCGCGGGAACCGCCCACTGGAGCATCCGCATCTTGCGCTGACACGCCGCTACGTCCGACGGCGTGTGCGAGTTCGGTTCGGTGACCCCCTCGACCGGCGGGCCACCGGCCTTCTCCAGCTTCATGCCGAGCAACCGGCTGTACGCGGTGACGGCCAGCGCGCTCACCGTCAGGGCCGTCTTGAGGGTGCTGGCCCGGGCCACCCCGGACTGGGCGGCCACCCGGGGGCTCTCCGTCACGAGTTCCCCGACGGCCCCCACCAGGTGCGCGCCGATCGCCGCCGCGTTGACCGGGGTCCACCGGGCCCAGCCGGCCGAGGCCATCGGCAACCGCTGGGTCGAGTCGTTCATCTCTGCCGCCGCGCCGTTGACGCCGAACGCTCCCATCAGGGAGCCTCCGAACCAGGCCGCCAGGCCCAGGTCGTGCATCGAGCGCAGTGCGGTGTGCCGTTCGGACATCTGATCCCCTTCCACCGTGTCGGGCGGTGCGGCATACCCGTCGCCCGACGGGCTAATCCCGCCCCTCACCTGCTGATACGCCGCAGGGGTGCGGATACCGCGACGGCGGGCCCGCCGCAGCGGGCGGGGGAGTCGGCGGGGCGGACGTGGGTAGACCCCTCCGGACGAGCCGAGCGAGAGGGGAAGTGGATGTCGCAGCCCGAGGAGAGCCGGGAGAAGACCGCCACGACCGATCAGGTGCTCATGCACCCCGACAACGATCCCGCCAAGACCATCGCCGAGGTGCCGCCGCCGGCCGAGCACGGCGAGATCCTGGTGGAGCGCGACGGCGAGATGGTGCCCCTCGACACCGACGAGTGAGGGGCGCTCAGCGGGCCGGCAGGTCCGCGGCGAAGCGGGCCACCCGGGCCGCCAGCGGCGTGCTCGCGCGTACCCAGGTGAAGTGGTCCATCCGGGCGCCGGCCTGCGCCGGCGTGTAGCGCTCGCGCTCGACGGGCGCCACGCCCAGCTTCGCGCACAGGTGGTCGACCGTCTCGTGCGGCGTGTACTGGTCGTCGTCGACGCTTACCGCGAGGACGGGGGTGCGCAGCGTCCGCACGGCCGCCTCGGCGTCCACCGTGTGCAGGTGCGGGAAGCGCCCGGTACGCGCGGTGTACGCCCAGTCGCGGATGACCCCGCGCGCCTGCCGGCCGCCGAAGCCCCAGCCGGGCCAGACGCCCAGCAGCCGGGTCATGCCCGCGATCGCCTGGCTGTACGGCAGGACGCCGTAGCCGCGCGGGCCCGGGAAGACGCGCCACCACGGCACGCCGACGGCGACCAGCGCCAGCCCGTCGACGTCGTGCCCGTCGTGCAGGGCGAGGTGCAGCAGGGCGGCCTGCCCGCCGAGGGAGTGCCCGAGCAGCAGGGTCCGGCGCCCGTCGCGCCGGGCCTTGAGCGCCGCCAGCGTGGCGCCCACGTCGGCGGCGAGTTCCGGGTAGCCGTACCGGCAGGACCGGCTGGGCCTCGGGGTGCTCTCGCCGGTGCCGCGCAGGTCGGCCACGGCCACGGCCAGGCCGGCGGCGCGCAGGGCACCGGCGAACGGCCGGTAGTAGCGCGCCCGGACGCCCATCGCGGGCACGATCAGCACCACCGGGGCGTCGGCGACGCCGTCCGGCTCGGGATACACCTGAAGCCCGAGCCGGGCCCCGTCGACCTCGACGTACTCCTGCCGGTATTCCACCGTCGCGTTCACCGCAACAGGCTACGACCCGAGGCTACCGCCGGGTAACCGTGGGGGTGGCGGGCGCCCCGCCCCGGCGGCAGCGCCGGCCGCCCGCGTCACACCACCGCGGCGGCGGGCCGGCCGGCCGTGCTGACCGCCGAGTAGACGAAGCTGAGCTGCTCGGCGCAGCGCTTCCACGAGTACTGGTTGCGGATGCGGTCCAGCGCCGCCGTCGCGTACGTGAAGCGACGGACCTTGTCGGCGAGCAGCCGACGGATCGCGGTGCCCAGCGCCCGGGGATCGCGGGCCGGCACGAGGTCGCCGGTCAGCCCGTCGACCACGCTGTCGGCGATCCCGCCGACGTTCGTGCCGACGACCGGCAACCCGCACGCCATGCCCTCCAGCGGGGTGAGCCCGAACGGCTCGTGCCAGGGGGCGGCCACCAGCAGGTCCGCCGAGCGGTACCAGCGCCCCAGCTCCTCGCGGGGCAGCCCACCCAGCAGTTTCACCCGGTCGGCGACCCCGCAGGACTCGGCGAGCGCGCGGAGCCGCCGGGCGAAGCCGTCGGCGGGGAGCTGCTGCGCCGGCGGGCCGCCGACGACCACGCACTCGGCCTCCGGCGCGGCCGGCAGGGCCCGCACGACGTCCTGGATGCCCTTGTGCTCCACCAGCCGGCCGACCGTGATGATCCGGGGGCGGTCCACGTCGCGCGGGGCGACGGGCCCGTCGGGGCGGAACAGCTCCTGGTTGACCCCGCCGGGGACCAGCGCCATCCGGGCCCGGGGCACGCCGAGGCGCACCAGCTCGCCCAGCTCGTCCTGGGTCTGCACGACGACCCGGTCGGCGGCCCGGCCCAGGGCGCGCTCGTAGCCGATCCGCCCCGGTGGGCCGGACTCCCGGGCGCCCGGCGGCAGCTGCCTGACCCCGAGACCGTGGTACGTCAGCACCACCGGCACCCCGGCGCGGCGGCCGGCGTGCACGGTGGCCAGCCCGCTCGTCCAGAAGTGGGCGTGCGCCACGTGCGGCGTCCAGCCGCCGTCGCGCCACTGACCGGCCAGCCAGCGTCCGATCTCGCCCAGGTGCGGCAGCATCTCGTCGGTCGGCACCCGCAGCGCCGGACCGGCCGGCACGTGGCACACCCGGTAGCCGTCGGCGGTGGTCACGGATTCCGGTTGGGCGCTGGAGTCGCGGCGGGTGTAGACGCGCACGTCGTGCCCCTGCTCGACAAGCGCGGCGGCGAGTTCCGCCACGTGCGTGTGCTGACTGCCGGATTCCCCCACGCCTCCGACGGCGAGCGGACTGGCGTGCTCCGAGATCATCGCGATGCGCATGTGTTTCCTCCATCGGCCGGCCCGTTCGGCGGGAACCGGTCGGGCCCCGCGCGTCCCTCGCCGCCGCCGAACCCCGCCGCTGAAGTCCCTACCCCTGACCTCCCCTCCTAACCACCGCCCGCCCCGCTTCTCCGCACGGGCGGCAGGCCGGCTGTGGAGGCGCCGAACGGCGGGCGGGCGAGCCTGTTGACTCTGCGTGGTCGGCCGATGGCCTACGATCAGGCACGGTCGTCGTGGAGCATGCCCGGCCCGAAGACCTCGTAGGCGATGCGCTCCGCCGGCACTCCCCGGCGCAGCAGGCCGCCCCGGACCGCGTTCATGAACGGCAGCGGCCCGCAGAGGTGCACGTGGGCGTCGGGGGAGAGCGGGATCAGCGCCGGGTCGATGCGGCCGGCGGTCAGCTCGGCGTTCACCCCGGCCACCTCGCCGTCGGTGGGGTCCTCGTACCAGATCGCCGTGCGCAGGTTGGGCAGCGCGGCGTGCAGGCGCGGCAGCTCACCGCGGAACGCGTGCGCCGCGCCGGCCCGGTCGGCGTGCACCAGCACCACCGGGCGCTGGGGCTCGGTGGCGGCCAGGTGCTCCAGCGCGGCCATCGCCGGGGTGAGGCCGATGCCCGCACTGACCAGCAGCAGCGGGCCCTGCCCGGCCACCGAGCTGACCTCGCCGAAGGGCGGGCTGAGCCGGAGGATGTCGCCGACACCGACGTGCTCGTGCAGGAAGGTGGAGACCATGCCGTCGGGGGCGTCACCGACGCCGCGTACCCGCTTGACGGTGATCCGCCAGTGGTCGGCTCCCGGGCGGCCGGAGAGGCTGTACTGGCGGATCTGCTGGCCGCGCCCGCCGTCCAGCTCGACGGCGACCGAGGTGTAGCGGCCGGGTACGAAGGTGGGCACCGGGCCCCCGTCGGCCGGGACCAGGGTGAACGACACGACGTCCAGTGCCTCGACGACCCGTCCGGTGACCCGCCAGTCCCGCCAGACGGGTGCTCCCTCGGCCAGCCCGGCCACGGTGTAGAGGCGGGCCTCCCGGGCGATCAGCTCGCAGGCCAGCAGCCAGTAGACCTCGTCCCAGGCCGTCGCGACCTCGTCGGTGACGGCGTCGCCGAGCACCTCGCCCACGGCGGCGAGCAGGTGCCGGCCGACGATCGTGTACTGGGTGGGGGTGATGCCCAGCGAGGCGTGCTTGTGCGCGATGCGGTCCAGGATCGGCCCCCACGGGGCGCCGCCGCCGCCGGTCAGGTGCGCCGCGTACGCGACCACGGCGGAGGCGAGGGCGGCCTTCTGGGTGCCGGTGGCCTGGTTGCTGCGGTTGAAGATGTCGAGCAGTTCGGGGTGCGCGTCGAACATCCGCTGGTAGAACCGGCCGGTGATGGCCTCGCCGTGCGCCTGCACGGCGGGCAGGGTCGCCGTCACCACTGCTGCTGAGGACTCCGAGAGCACGACTGTCTCCTTCTGTGCTGAACCGCACGGGCACCGACAGCAGAACAGGTATTTGAAATACCTTTTTAGGGTCGAAGGTCCCGGGTCGAGGGTCGTCCGGATCACATCGCGGGCCCGCTCGGCCGTGGTGCGGGCTCGACCGCGGTGGCTAGGGTCGGGACGTGAAGCTCAACCGGTCCACCGACATGGCGCTGCGCATCGCCATGCTCGCCGCCGCGCACCCGCGCCGGATGACAGTGGACGAGCTTTCCGGCCAGCTCGACCTGCCGCGCAACCACGTCGCGAAGGTCGTGCAGCGGTTGCAGCGCCTCGGGGTGCTGGTCACGATCCGGGGCCGGTCCGGCGGGGTCGCCTTCGCGCCGGGCGGCGCGACCGTCACGGTCGGGCACGTGCTGCGGGCCTTCGAGGGCGACGACGAGGTGGTGTCGTGCGACGAGCCGGTCTGCACGCTGCGCACGGCCTGCCGGCTGCGCGGCGAGCTGCGCCGGGCCCGCGACGCCTTCCTCGCCGTGCTGGACGGCGTGACCCTCGGCGGGCTCGTCGACGGGCCGACCGGCCCGATGCTGCTCGCCCTCGGCCCGCCCGCCCCCCGGCCGACCCCCGGAGCACCGGCGCCCGACCTGCGCCGCCCGGTCGGCTCCGAGGTCTGACGATGTCCCGTGGCGCGGTCTCCCGTCCCGTGTTCGCCCGGCTGTTCGAGCGGGCGAGCGTGGCGATGGACGCCGCCGGCGTGGCCGCTCACCGGCGGCGGCTCGTCGCCGGCCTCGCGGGCCGGGTCGTCGAGGTCGGCGCCGGCAACGGCCGCACCTTCGCGCACTACCCGGGCACCGTGCGGCGGGTGCTCGCGGTCGAGCCGGAACCCCGGCTCCGGGCGGCGGCCCGGGCGGCGGCGAGCGCGGCGCCCGTACCCGTGGAGGTGGTCGACGGCCTCGCCGAGGCGCTGCCGGCGCCCGACGGCGACGCCGACGCGGTGGTGCTGTCCCTGGTCCTCTGCTCGGTGACCGACCAGGCCGCCGCGCTGCGCGAGGCCCGTCGGGTGCTGCGCCCCGGCGGGCAGTTGCGCTTCTTCGAGCACGTACGCGCGCGGACGCCGGGACTGCGCCGCGCGCAGCGGCTGGTCGACGCGACCGTCTGGCCGTTGCTCTGCGGCGGCTGCCACACCGGCCGCGACACGGTGGCCGCGATCCGGGCCGCGGGCTTCACCGTCACCTTGCTGGACGCGTTCCGCTTCCCCGACAGCCGGCTGCCGGCCCCCGCCGCCCCGCACGTGCTCGGCGCGGCCACCCGCGACTGATCCAGCCCGTCGACGCCCGGCCCCCGACGCGGCGGAACCCCGCGCCGGGCGGCACGGGGTCCCCCGACGCGGTCAGGAGACCGCTACCGAGCCGTCCGGGGCGCGGACGCAGGCCACCGAGCGTGCGCCGGTGGTGGCCGCACCGGTTAGGCACTGCCCGAGCACCTGGTGCCCGCTGGCGTTCGGATGCCAGGACTCCTGGCAGGTCTGGAAGTAGCTCACGCAGGTGTTCGCGATCCGCTGGATGGCGATCTTGTCCTTGCCGGCGAGGCTGGTCACGAAGGCCCCGTTCGGCGGGCTGTCCTGGAGCCGGATCGGGGTGGCGAGGCTCCCGGCGGGGCTGGCCGCCGACTCGCAGAGCCGCGCGCCGTCGAAGGCCCGCTGCACGTTGAGGTAGACCAGCTCCGCGCCCGGGAACTCGGCGGCGAGGGTGTCCCGGGTGGACCGCACCAGCGTGCCCAGCCCCTGCGAGAAGCGGTGCCCCGGCAGCAGGCTGGCCCGGTGGATCGGGCAGCCCGCCGCGTACCGCTCGGCGCCCAACGCGCGGAACTTGTCCCGGGTGTCGTCCCGGCTGTCCTCCTCGTGGAACCCGGGGGCGAGGTCGAGCGGTAGCGGGTTGGTGTAGTCCTGCAGGACGATGCGGTGCCGGCCGTCCGCGTCGATCTCGCGCAGCGTGGTGAGCAACTGGCGGACGGCCGAGGTGGTCTCCGCGGTCGCGGCGCTCCACTGGGCGGCGGTGGCCAGGTCGGCGTCGGTGCAGGGCTTCTGCTCCACCGGCCCGCCCAGGTAGGCCCAGAACTCCCACCAGCCGGTCCACGCGTCGGCGATGAACCGGTTGGCGCACTTCTCCGCGACGCTGCCGAAGGTGAACGAGCTGTTGTTCGAGCCGAGCCCGAGCAGCACCAGGTCGATGTCGTGGGTCCGGCCGACCGCCCGGAGCTGGTCGAGCTGGGCGGCCACCTGACGGCCGCCGGCCCGGGCCGAGGAGGCGGTGGCGAGATCCTGCGGCTGGCCGCCGGAGCAGGCGAGGTTGAACCGGTCCTGGATGCCCGGCAGGTTTGCCCGGTGCAGTGACGCGTTCGCCGAGCGGTGGCAGAAGAACGCGTTGTCGTTCGGGGCGGTCCAACCCGGGAAGCCCCGGGCGACCCCGCCGGCGTCGGCCACCGCGGCGTACGCCCCGGCCCCCTCGCCGCTGATGAAGCTGTCGCCGAGCGCCACGGCGGCGGTGGGCGGGGCCGCCGAGGCCGGGGTGCCCGACCCGACGGCGGTCGACAGGGTGGCGGTGGCGACGGCGAGCGCCGCCGCGAGAGCGGCACGACGGAACCTGGACATCGAGGGCCCCCATCATCGACACGCGAAAGATCCTCTGGAGGCGGGATCACATCACCGGGGGGCGACGGGCGTCAATGACCCGGCCCGAAATCTCGCGGCGGGCGAACGTTTCGGCGCGGCCGCCCCGGCCCGTGGGCTATGGACACCGGTCGAAGTCTGTCTCTACAGTTCCGGCGTCCGGTCTTCTACTTCCACGGGGGTCGCGGTGGCCGTCGGCCGCTCCATGCACGCTGTCCGAATCCAGCACCGGTCCGTACGGGGCCTCGTCGTCGGCGCGATCGCGGCGGCGCTCGGCGCCGCCGTGCTGGTCCCGCCCGCGTCGGCCGCGACCGGCGGTACGGCGGTCACCGAGGCCGAGCGGGCCGCCACGGCGGCCGCGCGGACCGGCAGGCGGGTGGAGGTCGTCACCGCCCGCACCGAACTGACCCAGGTCTTCGCCAAGCCCTCCGGCGGCTTCGTCGCCGAGACCGCCGCCGTCCCGCAGCGGGTCCGCCAGGCCGACGGGGCCTGGGCCGACGTCGACCTCACCCTGCGCCGCGACGGCGACGGCGCGTTCCGCCCGGCGACCTCCCCGGCCGACGTGCGCTTCTCGGCCGGCGGTCGGGGGCCGGTCGCCACGCTGACCAGCGGCGGGAAGTCCCTGACCCTCTCCTGGCCGGGCGCGCTGCCCGCGCCCGTGCCCAGCGGGGACGCCGCCACCTACCCCGAGGTGCTGCCCGGTGTCGACCTGGTGCTGCGGGCCACGCACACCGGCTTCACCCACGTCCTCACGGTGAAGACACCCCGGGCCGCCGCCAACCCCGCCCTGCGGGAGATCCGCTTCGACCTCGGCGGCGACGTCCGGGTCCGGCGCGACGCCGGTGGCGCACTGCGGGCGTTCGCCGGGACGGCCGAGGTGGCGCGCGGCGCGCCGGCCGAGATGTGGGACTCGACGACGACCACGGGCGCCCCCACGCGATCCTCCCCGGCCGGACCGGGTGCCGCGGCCCGCACCGCCCCCGTCGCCACCGCGATCGACGCGGCGGGTGACCTGGTGCTGCGACCGGCACCCGGCCTGCTCGACCCGGCCACGGCCACCTTCCCGGTCTACGTCGACCCGGCGTGGTCGGCCACCAGGAGCCGCTGGGCGTACGCGACCAGCGACAACGCCACCAACAGCGACACCACCCGCGCCATCGTCGGTTACCTGCCCGACAGCAGCCGCACGTACCGCTCGTACTTCGAGTTCCCCACCGCCGCCCTCGCGGGCAGGCACATCCAGTCGGCGTCGGTGCGCATGAAGCTGGACCACTCGTGGAGCTGCCTGCCCACGCCGACCTACATGTACCAGTCGGGGCCGATCGCCACCACGCCCCGCACGGCCTGGGCGCCGGCCCTGACCACGCTGAGGGCCAGTGCCAGCGCCAGCGCGTGCGCCAGCGCCACCAGTCCGCAGCCCGACGCCGTCATGAACTTCACCGGCGGCAACGTCACGGCGGCCATCCGGAACCAGGCCGCCACCGGAGCCGCCGCCATCACCTTCGGCTTCTGCGCCTGCGGCGACTCCGCGGGAACCGGCGAGGGCGACCAGAACCGGTACAAGAAGTTCTACCCGGACGAGGCCCGGCTGATCGTCGACTACGACTCGCAGCCCGGCCAGCCGACCGGCCTGCAGGCCGGCGGGCAGGCCTGCGTCGCGGGCTCGCGCGTCGCCCTGCCGACCGCGCCGACCCTGTCGGCCGTCTTCCCCGACGCGGACGCCGGGCAGAGCCTGCAGACCACGTACGAGCTGCTGGAGGTCCCCGCCTCGGGCGGCTACGACGGCAGCACGCCACGGCTGACCCCGCCGGCCGGCTCGACGGTGACCGCCGGCGACCGTTCCACCACGGCGCCCGTGACCGGCGTCGGCACCGGCAGGTCGTACGCGTGGCGGACCCGCGGCACCGACGAGGTCTACGGCCTGGTCAGCCCCTGGTCGCCGTGGTGCGAGTTCACCGTCGACGACCAGCCCCCCACGGTGACCGTCGACCCGGTCACCAACCCCCTCCCACCCCAGCAGCTGCACACCTTCAAGCTGCGCTCGCCGGACCCGGACGTGGTGACCTTCCGCTACGGCTGGAGCAGCCCGCCTACCGAGGAGGCGGCGGCCGGCACCAGCCTCGGCTACCCCGGCCGGACCGTCTCCGTGACGCTGACCACCCCCGCCTCCGGCACGAACGTCCTGTACGTGGCGGCCGTGGACAGCGCCGGGAACGTCGGGTACGGCTCGGTTGTTGTCCAGGTGAACCCGCCCGTGACCGGCTGACCCGCGCACCGGTCACGGCGCCGAGGGGCGCCGGATCCGGACAGACCGCGCGCGCCCGCCGCCGGAGGCCCGCACCGTGATGTGGTGCGGGCCTCGCGGGGCGCCGTCGTCGTGTCGCATCTCCCGGTTAGGCTCGCTGCGGCGCTCCGGCGGCCGACGATGTCGGACGCGGCACCACACCGCCGAGACCTGGGAGTACGACCAGTTGACCGCAGATCCTGAGACCCTGTACGAGGCTGACGACCTTACGCACCTCGAGGGGCTGGACGCCGTCCGTAAGCGGCCCGGCATGTACATCGGCTCCACCGACAGCCGTGGCGTGGGTCACCTCGTCAACGAGATCCTCGACAACGCCACGGACGAGGGCGTCGGCGGCCACGCCACGAGGGTCGAGGTCCGGCTGCACGCCGACGGCTCGGTCCAGGTCGACGACGACGGGCGGGGCATCCCCACCGACGTGCACGCCAAGTCCGGCATCTCCGGCGTCGAGCTGGTGCTCACCCGGCTGCACGCGGGCGGCAAGTTCGGCGGCTCCGGCTACAAGACGTCCGGCGGTCTGCACGGCGTGGGCGCCTCGGCGGTCAACGCGCTGTCGCGCCGGTTCGACGTCACGGTGCGGCGGGGCGGCAAGGTGCACGCCATGTCGTTCCGCCACGGCGTGCCGGGGGTCTTCGACGGTGCCGGCCCCGACGCGGCGTTCACCCCGGGCCCCGGCCTGCAGATCGTCGGCGCGATGAAGCGCGGGCAGCGCACCGGGACCTCGATCCGCTGGTGGCACGACGCGCGCTACTTCGAGACCGGCGCCAGGCTGGACGCCGACGTCGTGCGGATGAAGCTGCGCAACACGGCGTTCCTGGTGCCGGGCGTGAGCTACACGCTGCGCGACGACACCGGGGAGGAGCCGCGCGAGGAGAGCTTCCACTACCCGGACGGCCTGACCGACATGGTGGAGTTCCTCGCCCCGGCGGGCGACCGGCCGGTCTCCGGCATGCTCGTGGTCACCGGCGAGGGCACCTACCGGGAGAACGCCGCCGACGCCAACGGGGTCATGCAGTCCAACGTGCAGCGTCGGGCCGAGGTCGAGGTGGCCTTCCGCTGGGGCACCGGCTACGAGCGCACCGTCGAGTGCTTCACCAACACCATCCGCAACGCGCACGGCGGCACCCACCGCAAGGGCTTCGAGCGGGGCCTCGCGCGTACGCTCGCGGAGGCCGTCCGCGGCACCCGTGGCCTGTTGAAGGCCAAGGAGGATCCGCCGACCCTGGACGACGTGCTGGAGGGCATGACGGCTGTCGTGCACGTCCGGATTCCGGAGCCGCAGTTCACCTCGCAGACCAAGGACGAGCTCTCCACCGCCGGCATCACCAAGGTGATCCAGACGCTGGTCGAGCAGCACCTGAAGGCCTGGCTGGAGGACCGCCGCACCAAGGCCGAGGCGCGTACGGTCCTGCAGAAGATCGTCGACGCGGCCCGGGTGCGGCTGACCCAGAAGCAGCAGAAGGACGCGGCCCGGCGCAAGACCGCCCTGGAGGGCGCGTCGATGCCGCCCAAGCTGGTCGACTGCCGGGCGACCGGCATCGAGCGCAGCGAGCTGTTCATCGTGGAGGGCGACAGCGCCCTCGGGACAGGTAGACTTGCCCGATCTGCCGAGTACCAGGCGCTTCTTCCGATCCGGGGCAAGATCCTCAACGTGCAGAAGGCCAACCTCCAGCAGGTGCTGGACAATGCCGAGTGCGCCGCGATCGTGCAGGTGCTCGGCGCGGGCTCGGGGCGCACGTTCGACCTGTCGGCGCTGCGCTACGGCCGGGTGCTGATCATGGCGGACGCGGACGTGGACGGCGCGCACATCCGTACCCTGCTGATCACGCTCTTCGCCCGCTACATGCGACCGCTGATCGAGGCCGGCCGGCTCTACGCGGCGATGCCGCCCCTGCACAAGATCACCACTCGGGGTCGCAACCCGCAGACCATCTACACCTACACGCAGGCGGAGATGACGGCGACGGTCCGCAAGCTGGAGAAGGCCGGCAAGCAGATCGTCACCCCGATCCCGCGGTTCAAGGGCCTCGGCGAGATGGACGCCGACGAGCTCTGGGAGACCACGATGAACCCGGCCACCCGGGCCGTCCGCCGGATCACCCTCGACGACGTCGACGCCGCCGAGCGGATCCTCGAACTGCTGATGGGGGAGAAGGTCGAGCCGCGCCGCAACTGGCTGATCGACTCCGCCGACCGGGTCGACCGCGAGGCGATCGACGCATGACCAGACCCGCCACCACCCGCCGGGAAGTGAGCTGAACGATGGCACGCCGCAAGGACGACCGCGCCAAGGCGGACCTGTCCGCCTTCGACCAGGCCGGCGCGCGGGTCTTCGACAATCCGCTGGTCACCGAGGTCTCCGACTCCTACCTGGAGTACGCCTTCTCGGTGATCCACTCCCGGGCCCTGCCCGACGCCCGCGACGGCCTCAAGCCGGTGCACCGGCGCATCCTCTGGTCGATGTACGAGCAGGGCCACCGCCCCGACCGGGGGCACGTTAAGTCCGCCCGCATCGTCGGGGATGTAATGGGCAAGTACCATCCGCACGGCGATACCGCGATCTACGACGCGATGGTGCGTCTGGCTCAGGACTTCTCGCTGAACGCGCCACTCATCGACGGGCACGGCAACTTCGGCAGCCCGGACGACGGGCCGGCGGCGTCGCGCTACACCGAGGCCCGGATGTCGCGCGAGGCGATGCTGCTCGTGGGCGAGCTGGGCGAGGACACGGTCGGCGTCGAGCCCAACTACGACGGCTCGCTGACCCAGCCCACCGTGCTGCCCGCCGCGTTCCCGAACCTGCTGGTCAACGGCGCGTCGGGGATCGCGGTCGGCATGGCGACCAACATGATCCCGCACAACCTCGGCGAGGTCGTCTCCGCCGCCCGCTGGCTGATCAACCACCCGGACGCGACGCTGGACCGGCTCATGGAGTTCGTCCCCGGCCCGGACCTGCCGACCGGTGGCCTGCTGCTCGGGCTCGACGAGGTGCGCCGGGCCTACGAGACCGGGCGCGGCGTGGTGCGGATGCGGGGCAAGATCGAGATCGGCCCGCTGGAGGGCAGCCGGGGCCGGCAGGCCATCACCGTCGTGGAGTTGCCCTACGGCGTCGGCGCGGAGAAGGTCATCGCGGCCATCACCAACGAGGTCAACAAGACCAAGCGGCTCACCGGCATCGCCGACGTCAAGGACCTCACCGACCGGGAGAGCGGCACCCGCCTGGTGATCGAGTGCAAGGTCGGGGTCAACCCGCAGGCGCTGCTCGCGGACCTCTACCGGCTCACCCCGCTGGAGCAGTCGTTCGGCGTCAACAACCTGGTGCTGGTCGACGGCCAGCCGCAGACCCTCGGGCTGAAGGCGCTGCTGGAGGTCTTCCTGGCCCACCGCTACGAGGTGGTGACCCGGCGCAGCTCGTATCGCCGCCGCAAGCGCCAGGAGCGGCTGCACCTGGTCGACGGCCTGCTGATCGCCCTGCTCGACATCGACAAGGTGGTCAAGCTGATCCGGGGCAGCGACGACGCGCAGGCCGCCAAGGACGGCCTGATGCACCAGTTCGGCCTCTCGGACATCCAGGCCACCTACATCCTGGACACTCCGCTGCGCCGGCTGACCAAGTTCGACCGGATCGAGCTGGAGGCCGAGCAGGAGAAGCTGCGCGGGGAGATCGCCCAACTCTCCACGATCCTGGACGACCCGAAGGTACTGAAGAAGGTCGTCTCCGACGAGTTGGCGGCGGTGGTGAAGCAGTTCGGTGCGCAGCGGCGCACCACGCTCGTCGACGGCGATCTCAAGGAGGTGCTGGCCGCGTCCGTGCCGGCCGGCCCGCTGGAGGTCGCCGACGACCCCTGCCAGGTGATCCTCTCCGCGACAGGGCTGGTCGCCCGCACGGCGGCCGAGTCGGAGGAGGCGTCCGAGGGACGCCGGCGGCACGGCCGGGTCAAGCACGACGCCGTACGCGCCGTCGCGCACACCACCGCCCGGGGCCGGGTGCTGCTGGTGACCAGCGCCGGCCGGGCGTTCAAGGTCGACGTGCTGCCGCTGCCGGTCCTGCCGCAGCAGGCGGGCACGGTGTCGCTGCGCGGCGGGATGGCCGCCGCCGAGTTGGTGCCGTTGGAGCCGGGCGAGACGGTCGTCGGGCTGGCGCCGCTGGGGCCGACGGCCGAGGGTTCCCCCGGGCTGGCGCTGGGCACCCGGCAGGGTGTGGTCAAGGTCTGCGCGCCGGACTGGCCCGTGCGTTCCGACGAGTTCGAGGTGATCGGGCTGCGCGAGGGCGACGAGGTGGTCGGGGCGAGCTGGCTCACCGACGGCGCGGAGGCGCTCACCTTCGTCACCTCTGAGGCGTCGTTGCTGCGGTTCTCCGCCGCGCTGGTCCGGCCGCAGGGCGTCAAGGGCGGTGGCATGTCGGGCATCAACGTGCCGGCCGGTGCCCGGGTGGTGTTCTTCGGCGCGATCCGCACCGACGACCCGGGCCACGGCGAGCCGATGGTGGTCACCTCCACGGGCGCCACGGTGAAGGTGACGCCGTTGCAGGCGTACCCGGCGAAGGGGCGGGCGACCGGCGGGGTGCGCGCCCATCGCTTCCTCAAGGGTGAGACCGACGTGGCGGTCGCCTGGGTGGGGCCGCGCCCGGTGGGCGCCACCGTGACCGGCGAGCCGGTGGAGCTGCCGGCGGCGGACCCGCGCCGGGACGGCTCCGGCTTCGCCGTGATGCTGGGCCCCACCGTCGTCGGTCACCAGATCGAACGGGACTGACCGCCCGGGGGCGACGGGGCCGGCGTGCGTGAGCCGGCCCCGTCGCCCCCGGGTGTCACGGCGCGGGGGTGTGGGTGGTGCCGCGCAGGCGGGCCACCAGGCGCATGCCGTGGTAGATGGCGAGGGCGGCGGCGGTGCCCAGGGCGATGCCGTTGAACGACAGGTCGTCGGCGGTGAGGGTGTAGTTGGCCGCGCCGACGATCACCGCGACGGCGGCGGTCATCAGGTTCACCGGGTCGTGGAAGTCGACCCGGCTCTCGATCCAGATCCGGGCGCCGAGGATGGCGATCAAACCGTAGAGGGCTGTGGTGGCGCCGCCGAGCACGCCGGCCGGCACGGTGAGGATCAGCGCGCCGAACTTCGGGCTGAGCCCGAGCAGGACCGCCGTCAGGCCGGCCACCCAGTACGCGGCGGTGGAATAGACCCTGGTCGCCGCCATCACGCCGATGTTCTCCGCGTAGGTGGTGGTGCCGGACCCGCCGCCGGACCCGGCGAGGATCGTGGCCAGCCCGTCGCCCATGAACGCCCGGCCCATGTCCCGGTCCATGTTGCGGCCGGTCATCGCGGCGACCGCCTTGACGTGCCCGGCGTTCTCGGCGACCAGCACCAGGATCACCGGGATCACCAGCACGACCGCGCGCAGGCTGAAGCTCGGCGCGTGGAACTCGGGCAGGCCGATCCAGGCGGCGTCGCGCAGCCCCTCGACCGCCTTGGGGTCCAGGTCGCCGAGGGCGGCGGCGAGGAGCCAGCCGACCACCACCCCCAGCAGGATGGACAGCCGGGCCAGGAAGCCGCGGAAGGCCACCGTGGCGAGCAGGATCGCGGCCAGGGTCACCACCGCGATCAACGGTTGGGCCTTGACGCCGGTGCCGCTGCCGTCGCCGTCCCACGCGACGGGGGCCAGGTTGAGGCCGATCAGCGCGACGATCGCCCCGGTGACCACGGGCGGCATCAGCGCGTCGATCCAGCGGGACCCGGCGAGCTGGACGATCAGCCCGACGGCGGCCAGCGCCACGCCGGCGACGACGATGCCGCCGAGCGCCGGGCCGATGTCCCCGCCGGCCTTGGCGGCCAGCACCGGCGCGATGAAGGCGAACGACGAGCCGAGGTACGAGGGCAGCCGGTTGCCGGTGATCAGCAGGAACAGCAGCGTGCCGAGCCCGGAGAAGAAGAGCGTGGTGGCCGGCGGGAAACCGGTGATCAGCGGCACCGTGAAGGTGGCACCGAACATCGCCACGACGTGCTGCACGCCGATGCCGAGGGTGCGCGGCCAGGACAGACGTTCGCCGGGGTGGACCACGTCGCCGGGGCTGACGGACCGGCCGTCGCCGTGGACGGACCACGCGGACCATCGGGAGCGAGCCTCGGTGGGGGACTGGGTCATGGCACGCCCTTCGCATCGTCAAGAGGTGACGGGGGCGCAGGTGAGACCCAGGAGTCGTTTCTAGCAGAGGCGCGGCACGGCCCGGTCGGTGGGCCGGCCGGATGTGACGGTGCCCGCTGTCAGGCCACGCCGGCGGGGCGGAACTGGACGCTGACGCGGGGTCCGACGCCCCGGGTGGTCTTGGGCACGGCGTGCTCCCACGTGCGCTGGCAGGAGCCGCCCATCACCACGAGGTCGCCGTGCCCGAGCGGGAAGCGCAGGCTGTCGCCGCCGCCGCGGGGCCGCAGCAGCAGCGGGCGGGGCGAGCCGAACGAGACGATGGCGACCAGGGTGTCGGTGTGCGCGGAGCGGCCCTGGGTGTCGCCGTGCCAGGCGACGCTGTCCCGGCCGGTGCGGTAGAGGCACATGCCGGCGGTGACGAAGGGCTCGCCGAGCTCGGGGGCGTAGTGCCGGGTGAGGGCCTCCCGCGCCTCGGTGAGCAGCGGATGCGGCAGCGGGCGGTGCCCGGCGTACCAGCAGAGCAGCCGGGGCACGTCGACCCGGGCGTCGTACATCGTGCGGCGTTCGGCCCGCCAGGGCACGTCCCGGAGCAGGACGTCGAAGACCTCGTCGGAGCCGGTGACCCAGCCGGGGAGGTGGTCGACCCAGGCGCCGTGGCGCAGCGGATGCCGGCGCAGCCGGCCGGCCAGCGGGCCGAGCGACGGCGCGGCGGTGGTGACGTCGAGCATCGACGGCTGGTAGGCGGCGGCCCCGGTCATCCGCCCAGCGTACCGCCGCTTTTGGCACAGGTGTACGGGGGTGCCGGCGGCGTCCTCAGCGCTTCAGGACCCGGCGTACCCGGCCGCCGAGCGCCTGCTTGACCCGGGCCTTCAGGGACTGCTCGCGCAGGGTGTCGGTCTCCTTGCGCAGCTCGGCGTTGCGGTCGTGCAGCCACTGGATCCGCTCCAGCAGGGTCTCGGGGTCGGCCGAGCCGGCCGGGCGCACGGCGGGCGGGAAGGTGGTGGCCCGCACCTGCGCGTCGAACCGGGCCGCGCTGTCGCCGTCGGCGAAGGCGTTGCCGAGGTCGTGCTTGGTGAGGAAGGCCAGCATGGTCTCGTAGCGTGACTTGTGCCCGTCGTTGAGCGCCGTGTAGTCCGCCTCCTCGTAGAGTTGCGCGGCGTCGATGTCGGCGGGCACCTCCTTCATCACCCGGTGCGGGATGTCGAAGTACCGGGCCAGTTCGAGGGTGCGCGAGTCGTGCGCGAAGAGGTAGCCGGGCGTGCCGGAGACCAGTGCGGTGATGGTGCCGTGGATCCGGGTGCCGAACGCGAACTCGAAGCCGGAGAGGTAGTCCATCCAGGTCCAGGGGTCGACGAACATCCGCACCTTGTCCTCGGTGAACAGCGGGTGCGAGGTGTGGATCGGGATCTTGCTGGACTTGCCCCGGTCGCCGGGGCGGTCGCCGTAGAGCAGCGTGCCGAGCGTCTTGAGATCCTGCGGCAGGTAGCGCAGGTTCGGGTACCGGGCGTGGTGCCGGGCGATGATCTCCGCCATCGACGCGACGTACGGCGAGACGGTGAGCGCGAGCCGGTCGTCCGGGGCCAGCGCCGCCTTCCGCTTCTCCACCCGCAGGCTGTCGCCGTGCAGGAACATCGACGGGCAGCCGATCACGTCGACGGCGGAGAAGCCCAGGGCGCGCAGGTAGTCGCGGGTGATCTCGCCACGGACGCCGATGCTGTGCGAGCGGTCGAGCACGGCCCGCACGAACCCGGTCACCACGTCGTCGATCGGGCGCAGGTAGTCCCGGTTGCCGTGGACGTCGGTCTGCACGCCCACCCCGAGCACCACCACCGGGATCTTGAGCTGCTCGATGAGCTTCGTCATGGTCGCGACGCGGTGGGCGTAGCTGCGCCGGAAGGCGTTGGCGAGCGGCACCACGTAGACGTCGTACCGCTCGTTGATCATGTCGGCGTCGCGTGGGTCGACCCGGAACTCGGTGGCGGTGATGTCGGCGGTGGCGGTGCGTAGGAGCTTGTGGGCGGCGTGGCTGAAGACGAGGTTGCCGTTGTTCTCGCCGATCCAGTTCCGCTCGTACGTCTCCTCGGGCGAGTAGACGTCGAACGGGCCCTTCTTCGCCCGCATGAGGATCCGCTGGTGCATCCGTGCCCGCCTCTCGTCACCTCGGTTCCCGGAATACTAGCCAGCCTTCGGACGGACCGGAAAACTCCCGCGCGGTCCCCGCAAGGGGGACGAACGGGTCGGACCCACCGGGGGAGACGGTGCTCGCCGGATGGGGCACAACGGACACTCGCGGACGGGACGGAACGGGGCTTCAGGCCCGGCGGGTAGGGTGCCCGGCGGGCGGCGCCGACCGGCGGGCCGCCACGGGGCACCCTCGGGCGCCCGGCGAGGCCGGCCGAGGAGGAGACGTACGTGCTGCTGGTGACCCTGCCGATCGTCGGGACACCGGCATGACGGACGTCGCGCCGGCCGCCCGCCCCGCGTCCCCGGCGAGCCGGCTGCCGTCGCTGACCGGGCTGCGCTGGGTCGCGGCCCTGCTCGTTTTCGGCTTCCACGCCGGGACGATGGGCATCATCGCCGAACCCCGCCACGAGGCGGTGGTGAACTGGGTCTTCACCCTGGGCCTCTCCGGCGTGCAGTTCTTCTTCATCCTCAGCGGCTTCGTGCTGGTCTGGTCGGCCCGCCCGGGCGACACCCGGCGGGCGTTCTGGCGTCGCCGGGTGGCCAAGATCTGGCCGAACCACGTGGTGCTCTGGGTGGCGGCCCTGGCGGTCGCGGCCTGGTTCGCCGACCCGGTGGACCGGTTCGTCGCGCTGGAGAACCTGTTCCTCCTGCAGGCCTGGGATCCCCGGGGTGGCCACTTCTACAGCGTCAACACGGTGAGCTGGTCGCTCTCCTGCGAACTCTTCTTCTATCTGTGCCTGCCGTTGGCGCTGCCGCTGATCCGCCGGGTCCGGCCGTGGGCGCTGTGGGCCGTGGTGATCGCGGTGCCGCTGCTGATCCTGGCGCTCTGGCCGGCCCAGGCCCTGGTGCCGGAGGAGAGCCGCTGGTGGTTCACCCAGATCTTCCCGCCCGTGCGGTCGCTGGAGTTCTGGATGGGCGTGGCCGCCGCCGAGCTGATGCGCCGTGGCCGGTGGCGGGGCCCGGGCCTGCCGGTGGCCAGCCTGCTCTTCGTGGCGACCTGGGTGGTCGCCGCGCAGTGGGTCCGCGCCGAGTTGTGGGCGGCGCTGCTCTCGGTGGCGTACATCCTGATCATCACGGCGGCGGCGGACGCGGACGTGCGGGGCCGGCGCTCGCCGTGGCGGTCCCGGCCGATGATCTGGCTCGGCGAGGTCTCCTTCGCCTTCTACCTGGTGCACGTCCTGGTGATGATCAGCGTGCTGCGGCTCACCGGCGACTGGGGCGTCGGCTTTCCCGGCTGGTGGGGCCTGCTGGTGGTGCTCGGGTTCCTGGTGGTCAACCTGATCCTGGCCGGGCTGTTGCACCGTTTCGTCGAGACGCCGATGATGCGGCTGCTCGGCCCGCGCCGCCCGGCCCGGCCCGCGCCGCCGGGCGGCGGGGGCCCCGGGGCGGGGCCCGGCACCCGCGCGACGGCGGGGCGGCGCGGCGAAGCGACGCCGCGTCCCCGGCCCGCCGGGTCGCGCACCGACCCCGAGTCGGCGTACGTCGACTCGCGCTGAGGCCCCGCACGTCGGCCGGGCGCCGTCGGCGGCCGGAAACCGCCGACCGGTTGCGTGACACCGGTCACCCGGGGGTCGAAACGGTCATCGGGGGCGGCCCCGGTCGATTCCCACCGGGATTTCGGCACGGAAGTCCGCCGCTCGTCCCGTTGTCGCCCGACAGGGGTTCCCGAAACGGTCGTCCCATTGAGTCGCGTCAGTGGCGAAGTGCCCGCAAAAAATGTCTCCCGATCAAGGTTTAACCAGGTGGGAGAGGGTTGGCGGGGATGCCGGGCGGCCAGTAATGTCGGCGCGTCCGGTGCGGTACCCGTTCACCAGGAGGTGACGCCGCGCCGACCCGCCTAATCGTGCAAGACGAACCGGGGACCCAGTGCTTGTGGGGTGAATCCGTGGGCCGCAGGCCCGTGGTAGGGCGCTCTTCCCGCCCGAATCCGTCAGCTAACCCGGTCGGCGGTGCCGGAAGGAGTTCCACCCTCGTGCAGCACCCACCCGCCCCTCGGCCGTCCCGCCGTCTCCACGGCGCCGCGGTGCCCACGCTCGTCCGCCCCCGGGCGACGAGCTGACCCACCGGTCACCGTCACGCGCCCGGCATCCCGGGCGCGTTCCCTGAGTGGTCCACCACCCGCCCGGACACCCGTCCGCGCGGTCGGTCCGCCCTGCCCTCGGCGCGGACCGGCAGCCGCTCACCCCCGCCGAGCCCGTGGAGGAAATCGTGAAGCAACCCCTGAAGCGACAGCTACGTCGTCTCGCGTCCGAGCGTCCGTACCAGCTGGCCGCCGCGTCCGCCGTGGCGTTGGTGCTCGCGTCGGGCACCGGCGCGCTGCTGACCGGAGCCGACGAGGCCCCCGCCGCCGCGCAGGCCCCGGTGGCCGCGGCCGAGTTGCGCGACGACACCGTCGCCTCGCGCGGTCAGGCCCGGGTCGAGACCGCCCCGTCCACCGCCGCCCCGTCCACCGCCAGCGCGACCCCGTCGGCCAGCGCCACCAGCGCGACCCCGACCCCGGACCCGACCCGCGAGCCCGAGCCGGCCAAGGCCCCGGCGTCGAAGACCCTCGACTACGACTACCAGGCCCAGACCACGTACTACAACTGTGGTCCGGCGGCCGTGCGGCACGCGCTCAGCGCCGCCGGGATCGCGCGCAGCCAGGACGCCCTCGGCGCCGGCCTCGGCACCGACGAGATGGGCACCGACTCCGCGCAGGACACCACCCGGGTGCTGAACGCGACCGTGAAGGGCGAGCCCTACCGGACCCGGATGATCCCGGGCGGCGCCGCCACCCCCGCCCAGATGGACCGGCTCCAGGCCGACGTGGTCGCGGCCATCTCCGCCGGGCGGGGCGTCGTGGTGAACGTCGCCGGCAGCGTCACGGACACCGCCGGCGGCTGGCACTCGTTCCCCGGCGGCCACTACGTTGCCGTGGTGGGCTACCGGGACGAGGGGCGGACCGTGAAGATCGCCGACTCGGCGGACCCGGCGGCCGCGTCGTACTGGGTCAGCACCATCGCGCTGGCGAACTGGGCCGCGACCCGCGGCTACTCCGCCTGAGCGACGACACCGCCGGGCGTCGGCCCCCCACCCGGGGGCCGGCGCCCGCTGTCGTGTCCGGGTCACGGCCCTCGCCCCGGCCGGCCCGCGGTGGCACACTGCGCCCATGGCCGACGAGTCGGGTGACCGGGACGGTCGGCGGGTGCTCCTGCTGCTGCACGGCATGGGTGCCACCGGCGACGTGTGGCTGCCCTGGGCGCCGCTGCTCGAGCGCCGGTGGGCGGGGCGCTGGCTCGCACCGGACCTCGCCGGTCACGGCTGCTCCCCACCGCTGCCGCGGTACTCGTTCCCGGCGCTTGCCGCGCGGATCGCCGCGGGGCTCGAGGCGGGCGACCGGCTCGTCGTGCTGGGGCACTCCCTCGGCGGTGTCGTCGGGCTGGCGCTGGCCGCCCGCGGCGGCGGGCTGCCGGTCGACGCCGTCGTCGGGATCGGGATCAAGGCCGTCTGGTCGCCGGCGGAGCTGGCGAAGGCGGCCGACCTGGCCGCCCGGCCGGTGACCTGGTTCGACAGCCGGGACGAGGCGGGCCGCCGCTACCTGCGGGTGGCCGGCCTGACCGGGCTCCTCGCCCCGGACCATCCCGCCGTGCTGGCCGGGCTGCGTCAGGTCGGCGACCGCTGGCGGCTGGCGATGGACCCGGCCGCGTTCGGCGTGGGCGAACCGGACCTCCCCGCCCTGCTGGCGGCGACCGACGTGCCGGTGCTGCTGGCCCGCGGCGAACACGACCCCATGGTCACCGACGCGCAGCTGCACGGGCTGGGCGTGCCGGTCGCCACCCTGCCCGGCCTGGGACACAACGCCCACGTCGAGGACCCGCAGGCCGTCCTGGGCCTCGTCGGGCGCTGAACTCGGGCGACCGGACGGGCCCGGTGCGCCCGGCTCAGGGCGTGGGGGAGAGGGCGACGGGGCCCGGCCCACCGGGCGCCCGGGACGCGGGCACCGCCCGACCGGCGTCGAGCTCGCGCCGCGCGGCGTCCAGGAACGCCTCGGCGTACGCCTCGGCGGGGAAGTCACCCAGGTAGCGGCTGCGGGTGGCCCAGCGCGCCGAGGCCAGCGGATCGGTGTCCAGCAGCGCGGTCAGCACCTCGTCGACGTTCGACATGTCCCGGCGCAGCACGTAGCCCGACCCCGCGAGCGGGAACTGCTCGGGGAACCGGTCGCCGGAGTCGACCATGTCCGTCAGCGCGTACGGCTTGCCGGAGTAGAGGTAGTCGGACACCACCCCGGAGACGTCCGAGACCAGCGCGTCCGAGCGGTTCACGCACTCGGTCAGGGTCAGCCCACGGCTGGCGGCGGCACCGAAGACGTGCTGCCGGCCGCTGCGGGCCCGGTCCGCGGCGAGCAGCTCGGTCAACCGGCCCAGCCGCCGGGCCGAGGCCGGATTCTGCGAGGTGTACGGGTGGGCCCGCAGGATCACCGTCGCGCCCCGGTCGAGCAGCCGGCGTAGCAGCGTCTCGGCCACCGGCAGGGAGCAGTAGTCGGCGTCCGCGTTGTGCCCGGTCCAGGTCGGCGTGTAGAGCACGGTCGGGTTGCGCCGGCCGTGCGCCGGCTCGGGGCGTACCTCGATCGACTCGACCTGGGGGCGGCCGACGACGACGAACTTCTCCGCCGGGATGTCCACCCCGGCGCGGGCGTACCGGTCGACGGCGGCCTGGCCGGCGACGAAGATCCGGTCGAAGATCGCCGAGACGGGGTTGGCGCTGGGGGCCTTGTCGCTGTCGCCGTGGTGCAGTTGGACGTGGGTGAGCTGGGTGAAGCGGATGCAGTGGCTGTTCTTCGCGCCGTGGTTGACGTAGAACGCCGCCCGCAGGCTCGGCACCAGCGCCTCGTCCAGGGCCCTGGTGGTCGGGCAGTAGACCACCGGCGCGCTGGTGGCCGCCGCCACCGTGGGCAGGAACTCCGGCTCGCGCAGCACCACCACGAACGGTCGGCCGATGCGCTCCAGGTACGGCAGCCACATGGTGACCTGGTATTCGGAGCCGGGGGGCGCGGAGAAGTGCAGGAGGAACTCGGGCTGGTGCCGGCGCAGGGCACGGGACACCGCCGAGCCGCCGGCGCCCGGCCGGAACCGGCGCCGGGCCAGGTCCAGCCCGACCGCCGCGGCCCCGGCGGCCACCACGGCGACGGCCGCCAGCGCGACACCGGCCGGCAGACCCGCGACGGCCGCCAGCGCCAGCACGGCGAGCAGCACCGACAGCGCGTCACCGAGGGCGGCGGTGACCAGCGGCGTCCAGGATCGCACCGGAAGGTTCGCGGCCCGCACCTCCAGCCCGCCGGCGTCGCGCAGCGGACCGACCAGCAGCACCAGCCCCAGCAGGACGAGCGCGGTCGCGGCCAGCGCGGGGTCGAACCCGGCGTCGAGGCGCCGGGCGTACCCGACCAGGACCGCCGCCGCGACCAGGGCGGTCTCCGCCGCGCTGTCGGCACCCGGGCGCACCCGTCGTTCCCAACCCGCCGCCGCGAGCGCGGCCACGGCCAGCCCCAGCCCCCAGCCGGTCGCGCCGGTCAGCGCGACGACGAGGAACGCCAGCACGGCCAGGCCGGTGGCCAGCGCGCGGGCGAGCAACTTCCGAACCAGGTCACCACGCATGTCGGCTCCGTCTCCCGCCGTAACCCGACACCCGCGTCAGCCGGCGTCGGCGGGGCTGGCGATCCGCTCGGCCCGCGACGGTCCCGGCTGGGCCGGCACCTCGCCGGGCGCGCGGCGCACGTCGATGACCTGACCGGTCAGCTCCGAGATCAGCACGTCCAGCGAGGCCTGGGCGACGGTCTCCGCGGCGAGCAGGGTGTGCTCCGGTTCCTCGCCGAACGCCTTGGTGCGCATCGGCGTCGCGGTCCGCTCCGGGTTGACGCAGTTGACCCGTACGCCGAACTCCGCCCACTCGTCGGAGAGCGCCTGGGTGAGGTTGACCAGGGCCGCCTTGGTGGACGAGTAGAGCGCGTAGCGGGCCCGGCCCCGGGTGTAGGAGCTGGAGGTGTAGAGCAGCAGCTGGCCCTTGGTCTGCTGGAGGTAGGGCAGCGACTGGCGGGCCACGATGACCGGACCCACGAAGTTGACCTGGAGCACCCGGTCCATGGTCTCCTGGTCCATCTCGGCGAGGGCGCCCTTCTCCAGGATGCCGGCGGTGACCACCACGTGGTCGATGCGGCCGGTGGCCTCGAAGGCGGTCTTCAGCGCCGCCTCGACGTCCTCGGCGCGTTCGACGTGGGTGCCGGTGCTGGAGCGGCTGAACGGGAAGACCTGCGCGCCGTAGCGGCGGGCCAGCTCGGCCAGGTCGTGCCCGATGCCGTAGCTGCCGCCGAAGATCACGATGGTCCGGCCGGTCAGCTCCTCGGTGTAGCTGCGCTCGTCGGTCACCCGGGGGGCCTGCGCGGCGGCGAGCTGGAAGAGCTTGTCCGCCAGGTGCACGTCGACCGGGTGGGTGACCTTGATGTTCTCGTCGGAGCCGTCGATGACCTTGATCGGCGTGCCGGGCAGGTAGCGCAGCACCACGCCGCAGTCGTCGGTGGCGGCGAAGTGCGGGTCGCCCTCGGCGAGCCGGTAGGCCTCGCGGATGGTGCCCGAGCGGAAGGCCTGCGGGGTCTGGCCCCGGCGCAGCCGGGAGCGCACCGGGATGTCGGTGATGCAGTCGTCCTCGTCGACCTGGACGATGGTGTCGGCCGACGGGATGGCGACGTCGACCGCGGCGTACGTCCAGAGCGCGTTCACGCACTCCCGCACGATCCGGCCGCTGACCAGGGGTCGCACGGCGTCGTGGAAGAGGATGTTGCTGTCGCCCTCGCCGACGGCGTCGAGCGCGATGCGGGTGGTGGCGTTGCGGGTGTCCCCGCCCTCGATCACCTTGGCGACCTTGCGGAAGCCGGCCCGGTCGACGATCTGCTGGGCGTCGGCGACGTGGCCGGTGGCCATCAGCACGATGATCTCGTCGATCTCGGGCGCCGTCTCGAAGACCGCCAGCGTGTGCTCGATGATCGGCTTACCGGCGATCTTCAGTAGCTGCTTCGGGATGCCGAGGCCCAGCCGGGTCCCGGTGCCGCCGGCCAGCACCACCGCCACCGTGCGCGAGGGGCGCCATGGTGCCGGGGTCTCCGGTGCGGCGTCCGGGCCAGCGGTGTGGTCCTGCGTCATTGCCGAAGCCTCACTCTCAGGGTGCGTGAACAGAGGGTCCCGCCCGCCGTGGCGACCGGATGAACCTTAACGCGCGGACCGCGCCGCCCCCACGGGGCGACGCGGTCGGCCGGCACCGGGCGGATGCCGTACGTGCGCCGGCGCGCTACTTGCCGGTGAACGCCTCGTATTCCCGGATGACCTCGTCGGTCGGGCCGTCCATGCGCAGGACGCCCGACTCCAGCCAGATCGTCCGCTCGCAGGTGTCGCGGACCGAGGAGAGCTGGTGGCTGACGAGGAACACGGTGCCGGCGCCCTCCCGCAGCTCCCGCACCCGCCGTTCGCTGCGCTTACGGAAGATCTTGTCGCCGGTGGCGAGGGCCTCGTCGATGAGCAGCACGTCGTGGTTCTTCGCCGAGGAGATGGAGAAGCGCAGCCGGGCGCCCATGCCGGAGGAGTAGGTGCGCATCGGCAGCGAGGCGAAGTCGCCCCGGTCGTTGATCCCCGAGAAGTCGATGATCTCCTGGGTCCGCCGCTGCACCTCGGCGGGCGACATGCCCATGGCGAGGCAGCCCAGCACGACGTTGCGCTCGCCGGAGAGGTCGTTGAGCAGGGCCGCGTTGACCCCGAGCAGCGACGGCTGGCCCTGGGTGTAGACCGCGCCACGGTTGACCGGCAGGAGCCCGGCGATGGCGCGCAGCATGGTCGACTTGCCGGAGCCGTTGCTGCCGATCAGCCCGATGGCCTCGCCCCGGTACGCGGTGAAGCTGACCCCCTTGACCGCGTGCACCTCCCGGATGTTCGGCGCCGAGGTGCGGCTCATGATCCGCTTGAGCGCGCCGACCGGGCCACCGCCCCCGCCCGCGCCCTTGTGCACCCGGTAGATGACGTGTGCGTCGTCCACCACCACGGTGGGGATGCGCTCGCGCACCCTGGGCAGCGTCACCGTCACGTCGTTGGAGGACTCGAACTGCTCAACCACGGCCGTACTCCTGTTCGCCCCGCCAGAAGTAGATGAAACCCCCGACGCCCATCACGATCGCCCAACCCAGCGCCGTCACCCAGAGCTGGAGCAGGGAGGAACTGAGCACCGGCGTGTTCTCCAGCAGCGAGATCCGGGCCAGCTCGATGTAGACCAACGCCGGGTTGAGCTCGACCAGACCGGAGGCCCAGGACGGCAGCTGCTCCTCGAAGAGGGTCACGCTGTAGAGCACCCCGGAGCCGTACATCCAGGTGCGCATGACGAAGGGCATGACCTGCTTGAGGTCCGCGAGTTTCGAGCCCATCCGGGCCATCGCCATCGTGAGCCCGGCGTTGAAGACCGTCTGGAGCAGGATCGCCGGCGGCAGCATCAGCCAGGCCAGGGTGATCGGCTCGCCGGTCACCAGCACGATGACGAGGAGCACCGCCATCGAGCCGAGGAGCTGCTGGAACTGGGTGATCGTCACGGCCAGTGGCAGGCAGGCCCGGGGGAAGTGCAGCGCCCGGATCAGGCCCAGGTTGCCGGTGATCGACTGGGTGCCGTTCTGCACCGCGGTCTGGGTGAAGTTGAAGATGAACAGACCGGTGCAGAGGTAGGCGATGAAGTTCGGGGTCCGGTTCTGCGCCAGCACCACGCCGAAGATCAGGTAGTAGACCGCCGCGTTGGTCAGCGGGGTGAGTACCTGCCACAGCTGCCCGAGCCGGGCGTTGCTGAACGAGGCGACCAGCTTGGCGTTGGCGTACGCGGCGATGAAGTGCCGGTAGTGCCAGAGCTGCCCGGCGTATTCGCCGAGGGCCGGACGCTCACCGGCGAACCGGAGCCCGTACCGCTGCGCGAGCTGGGCCCCGGTGAGCCCGGCATCCGGGTCGGCCACCGTGGTGTTGGCCATGGTTAGGCGCTCCGATCTCTTTCGTGCCAACGGGATGCGCGTGACGACGGGGAGCATGGCCGGAGCGGAGCGCCGCCTTGTCGCCGGGCGAACCGTAGTGGAAAACACGTCGGGACGCAACCGTACCGTCGCTGCGCTACATTGTTGCACGTGAAGACCGACAAGAGGCGGGTGCCGGCCGGTGCGGCGGTGCTCCGCGACGACATCACCACGGCCATCCGCCGCGCGGTCACGCAGGAGCTGGCGGAGGTCGGCTACGGGCGGCTGTCCATCGAGGCGGTGGCCCGTCGGGCCGGCGTCAGCAAGACGGCAATCTACCGCCGGTGGCGCTCCAAGCTCGAACTGGTGCTGGACATGGTCTCCGCCGTCGCCGGTCGCAAACTGCCCGTGGTGGACGCGGGGAGCCTGCACGCCGACGTGGAGCTGCTGCTTCTCGTCGCCGTCAAGGCGCTCCGTCATCCCCTCGCCTCGCAGATCATTCCGGACCTGCTCGCCGAGGCGGCCCGCAACCCGCAGATCGCCGAGACCCTCCAGCGGACGCTGAGCGGCTATCAGGACCGGATCGGCGAACTCGTCATCGGCCGGGCGGTCGAGCGGGGCGAACTGCCGGCGGAAGCCGACCGGCGCGGCGCGGCCGATCTGATCGTCGGGCCGGTCTACTGGCGGCTGGCCATTTCCCGGACACCACTTGACACGCCGGAGATCACCCGCATGGCCGCCGCGATCGTCGCAGCCCTGCGGGTAGCATGTACCGGTCCGTCCCTCGACGAGCCAGCGGTGTGGGAAACCAGATCCCTGACCGCTTCCGCACCCCGGCGGGTAGGCGCGTGAACGTGGCGCTCCTCAATCCGGCCCAATTGGCCGCGGGCTAGTATCGCAGCCCGAACCCACCCCGAGCACCATCTGACACAGGAGGATGCCCCATGGCTGGGCCGCACCCAGAGTTCATTCCCCCAGCGCGGCCGATCATCGGCGACGCCGAGATCGAGGCGGCCGTCCGGGTGCTGCGCAGCGGCCGGGTGGTGCAGGGTCCCGAGGTCGCGGCCTTCGAGGAGGAGTTCGGGGCGCTGGTGGCCGGGCGGCACTGCGTCGCCGTCAACTCGGGCACCTCCGCGCTGCAACTCACCCTCATGGCCCTCGGCTTCGGCCCGGGTGACGAGGTCATCGTGCCGTCGTTCTCCTTCGCGGCCAGCGCGAACGCCGTCCGGCTGGTCGGCGCCGAGCCGGTCTTCGTGGACATCGAGGCGGCCAGCTTCTGCCTCGACCCCGAGGCGGTCGCCGCCGCCGTCACCCCGCGCACCGTGGCGATCATGCCGGTCCACCTCTACGGCCACCCGGCCGCGATGGACAAGATCATGGCGATCGCCGAGCGGCACGGCCTGGCCGTCGTCGAGGACGCCGCCCAGGCGCACGGCGCCGCGCTGCACGGCACCCCGGTCGGCGCCTTCGGCACCGCCGGCTGCTTCAGCTTCTACCCCACCAAGAACATGCACGCCCTGGAGGGCGGCATGGTCAGCACCGGCGACGCCGAGCTGGCCCGCACCCTGCGGCTGCTGCGCAACCAGGGCATGGAGCAGCGGTACGCGAACGAGATCGTCGGCGCGAACATGCGGATGACCGACGTCGCCGCCGCCATCGGCCGGGTGCAGCTCGGCCAGCTCGGCGAGTGGACCGAGCAGCGCCGGGCCAACGCCAAGTTCCTCGACTCGAAGATCACCGGCGTGGTCACGCCCCCGGTCGCCGACGCCGCCCGGCACGTCTACCACCAGTACACGGTGCGGGTGCAGGGCAACCGGGACGCCGCCCAGCAGCGCCTGACCGAGCTGGGCATCGGCAACGCGGTCTACTACCCGACCCCGATCCACCGGCTCAAGCCCTACCTCACGGCGGACGGCAAGCCCGGCCCCTGGGACCTGCCGGAGACCGAGCGCGCCGCCGCCGAGGTCGTCTCCCTGCCGGTGCACCCCTCGCTGACCGAGGCCGAGCTGGAGCGCATCGCCGAGGGCGCGAACCTGGCCGGCGGTGCCCGGTGAGCGCCGGGCGCAAGCTGCGCGCCGGCCTGATCGGCCTCGGCGCGATGGGCCGCAACCACGCCCGCGTCCTGGCCAACCTGGACGGCGTCGAGCTGGTCGGCATCGTGGACCCGGCGGGCGACACCACGGGCACGCTGCGCGCACCGGTCGTGCCCGAACTCGGCGACCTGCTGGCCCTCGGCGTCGACTACGCCGTGGTGGCCTGCCCGACCGCCCTGCACGAGCAGGTCGGCCTGGAGTTGGCCGCCAACGGCGTCGGCGCCCTGATCGAGAAGCCCCTCGCGCAGAGCGTGGACGCGGCGGTCCGGCTCGTGGAGGCGTTCGAGGCCGCCGGCCTGGTGGCCGGGGTGGGGCACATCGAGCGGTACAACCCCGCCCTGCAGAACCTGCGCACCCGGCTGGAGGCCGGCGAGCTGGGCGAGGTCTACCAGGTCGTCACCCGGCGGCAAGGTCCCTTCCCGCACCGCATCGCCGATGTCGGCGTGGTGATGGACCTGGCCACCCACGACATCGACCTGACCAGCTGGGTGACCGGCCAGGAATACACCTCGGTGTCGGCCCGGACGGTCTCCCGCAGCGGCCGGCTGCACGAGGACATGGTCGCCGTGGTGGGGCAGCTCGCCGACGGCACCATGGTCAACCACCTGGTCAACTGGCTGAGCCCGCTCAAGGAACGCTCCACGGTGATCACCGGCGACCGGGGCTGCTTCGTCGCCGACACCCTCACCGCCGACCTCACCTTCTACGCCAACGGCGCCATCGACACCGAGTGGGAGGCGCTGCGCGCGTTCCGGGGCGTCGCCGAGGGCGACATGGTGCGCTACGCGATCCCGAAGCGGGAGCCGCTGCTGGTCGAGCACGAACGCTTCCGCGACGCGGTCGAGGGCAAGGAGAGCGACATCGTGACCCTGCGCCAGGGTCTGCGTACGGTCGAGGTGGCCGGCGCCGTCCTGCGGTCCGCGACCGACGGCAGCACGATCAGCGTGGGTACGGGCACCGCGTCCCCGGCGGGGGACGCCGTCCCCACTCGCTGAGCATCGGCGACCGCGGCCCGCCTCCGGCGGGCCGCGGTCGGGCACCCTCGACCGCCAGCCCTCCTCCAGGTAAGGACAGCGAATGTCAACGTCCCGCCGAGCGCCGCGGCTCGTCGTACTGGTCGCCAACGGCATCACCGGCGACTCCCGCGTACAGAAGACCGCCATCGCCGCCGCCCGCGACGGGTGGGACGTGATCCTGGTGGGCCGTAGCAGCCGCAAGAAGGGCGAGCTGGAGCGGTCGGCCATGGGGCCGATCCAGGTCATCCGGGTGCCGGTGCCGCAGACCCTGTCCCGCCGGCCCGCCCGGGAGCACCGGGTCCGCCGGACGTTGACGCAGTTCGGCATCCCGGACAAGTCCGCCCTGGCCCGCTACCGGGCCTCGCACCAGGCCTGGCTGCGGTCGCAGACGGCGAAGCGCAACCCGCCGCCGCGCGCCTGGCTGCGGGCGCACGAGGCGGTCCACCAGTTCCGGCTGCGGGCCTGGGGCTGGGAACAGTTCCACAGCACCCAGCCGCTCCAGCCGACCGGCGACTGGCGGACCGACTGGCCGACGCTCGTCGACATCGACCTGGCGTTCGGGCCGGTGCTGGAGGAGCTGGAACCGGACGTCATCCACGCCAACGACATCAACACCATCCCGACGGCGGCGATGAGCGCCGCGCGGTTGCGGGCGCGCGGGCGCGGCTGCGTCTGGCTCTACGACGCCCACGAGTACGTGCAGGGCGTGGCCTGGCCCAAGCCGCAGCAGGCCAGTGGGGTGCGCGCCGCCGAGCGGGAGTTTATCGGCCGGGCCGACGCGGTGGTCACCGTCTCCGAGCAGATCGCGGAGAAGCTGCAGACCGAGTACGGGCTGCCGAAGACCCCGATGGTGGTGGGCAACTCGCCGGTGCGCGAGGGCATCCGCAGTGGCGCCGTGACCGCCTCCGTGCGCGAGCGCGCCGGCGTCGCCGAGGGCGTGCCCCTGATGGTGTACGCGGGCTGGATCGGCAAGGAACGCGGGCTGGACACCGTCATCGCGGCGTTGCCGCAGCTCCCGGAGCACCACCTCGCGTTGGTCAGTGGCCGGATGACCCCACTGCTGGAGGACCTGCTCGCCCGTGCCGAGGCGACCGGCACGCGCAACCGGGTGCACGTGGTCCCCTACGTCGCCCCGTACGAGGTCGCCGACTACCTCAGCTCCGCCGACCTCGGTCTGATCCCGTTCCAGCGGACCCCGAACTGCGAGCTGTCCCTGCCGACGAAGGTCTCCGAGTACCTGCACGCCGGCCTTCCCCTGGTCACGAGCGACGTGCAGGTGGTCCGGGCGTACGTCGAGGGGCACGACATCGGGGAGACCTTCACCTCGGGCGACGTGGCGGGCTTCGCGGACGCGGTGCGGCGGGCCACCGCCCGCCGGGCCGAACTGGCCGCGCACATCAGCGAGCCGATCCTCGACGACCTGTCCTGGGAGCGGCAGAGCACCAAGCTGCTCCAGCTCTACCGGGATCTCTCCGGCGTCGCGCCGGCCGGCCCGCGCGAGGTGCCGTGGACGGTGCAGGAACGCCCGGTCGCGGCACCGTCGGCGACGGTCGCCGAGGCGCGGCCCCTGGGTGGCTGGCGGGAGCTCGGTGACACGCCGATCCGCCTCGGACTCGGTCCGGCCAACTACGCCGGCCAGGGCGCCGCCTTCGCCAGGGCCATCTGCCGGGACAACGCCGACGTGTCGGCGCAGGTGGTGATGAACAAGCTGCCGGGTTCGTTCGACTACCCGGCGGACGTCTACCTCGACTCGCTGCGCCAGCCGGAGCTGGACTTCCAGCTGGAGCAGCTCAACCGGGTGCTCAGCCAGTACACCCACGTGCTGGTGGACGCGTTCATGCCGCTGTTCGGTCAGCTCAACGGCGACAACATCGAGGGCGACCTGCCGGCGTTGCGCAAGGCCGGGATCAAGGTCGCGCTGTTGGCGCACGGCAGCGAGATCCGGCACCCGGACCGGCACCAGCAGCGGCACGAGTTCTCCCTGTTCCGGGACGCCCCCGACGGCATCGCGGCGAAGCTGCGTAAGAAGGCCGAGCGCAACCGTCGGGTGGCCGAGGAGTCCGGGCTGCCGGCCTTCGTCACCACGCCGGACCTGCTCGAGGATCTGCCCTGGGCGACGTGGGCCCCGCTGGTGGTGGACGTCGACGCCTGGGCCTGCGACCGGCCCGTGCTGCAACGCCCCCGCCCGTTGGTGCTGCACGCGCCCTCGAAGCGGTGGACCAAGGGCACCGACCGGATCCTGCCCGCCATGCAGGCCCTGCACGACCGGGGCGTCATCGAGCTTCGGCTGGCCGAGGGGGTCGCCTGGGCGGAGATGCGCGAGCTGGTCCGCGACTGCGACCTGGTGCTCGACCAGTTCACCACTGGCAGCTTCGGCACCTTCGCCGTGGAGGCGATGGCCGCCGGCAAGCCGGTGGTGGCCTACCTGAGCGACCAGGTCACGAAGACCGTCGGCGGCGACCTGCCGATCGTCAACGCGACCCCGAACAACCTCACCACGGTCGTCGAGTCACTGCTCGACGACCGGGAGGCGACCGCCAAGATCGGCCTCGCCTCCGCCGAGTACGCCCGCACCTACCACGACGGCACGTGGACGGCGCGTCAGCTGACCTCGTTCCTCCGCTAGGACGACAGCGCCGCGACGGCCGCCCCCGCCACCCGCGGGAGGCGGCCGTCGGTCGTCGCGGCGACGCCGGACAGACGACGGCCCGGACGATTCCGATCGTCCGGGCCGTCGTCGCCGTCGCTCAGAAGACCGCCCGCACGTACGGGATCCGGGCCGCCACCATGGAGACGGCGAAGGAGATCACCAGCACGGCCGGGTAGGTCAGCCCGATGACCTCCAGCGACCGGCCGGCCTCGACCGCCGGGATGAGCTGCCGGAACACCTCGAAGACCAGCAGGTGGATCAGGAACACCCCGAACGAGGCGTCGGAGAGGCGGGTCACCAGGCGGGCCACCGCGGGCCGCCAGGTGACCCGGGACCCGATGCTCACCGAGGCCATGAAGATCAGCAGGGTGGCCGCGGCGACCAGCGTGCCGGTTGCCATCACCGGGAAGGTGACCTGGAGCAGGCGGTGCTCGGGCGCCACCCCGAACTGCCAGATCGCCTCGGCCAGCAGCAGGCCGGCGCCGAGCAGGGCGAGCACCGTCCAGAGCCGGTTGAGCACCACCTTGCGCAGGGCCCAGCCGGCGATGAAGAAGCCGACGTACGGCCACCACCGGTTCCAGCTGGTCAGGATGTTCGGCCGGGAGTCGCCCAGCATCAGGGCGATGCCCGGGATCATGTAAGCGACCATGGTCCAGCCCAGCGCCACCCCGGCGGTGACCAGCGCACGGTACCGCCCGCCGGCGTGCAGGAACGGCGCGAGGACCGGCGCGAGGACGTAGAGCCCGGCGATCAGCCAGAGGAAGTACAGCGCGGTGAAGACCTTGCCGTCGATCAGCAGCCGGGTGAGCAGGGTGAGGCTGACGTCCTCGCCCCGCATCGCCATCCGCACCACGACCACGTACAGCACGTGCCAGAAGATCATCGCGGGGAGGATCCGGGCGAACCGCTTGCGGTAGAACGCGGCCGGTCCGGCCCGGTGCGCCCGGGGATCGAGCGTGAACGCCCCGCTGATCATGATGAACGCGGGCACGGTCCAGATCGCGCCGATGTCGATCGCGGTCGCGACCCACCAGCCGAGATTGCCGCGCAGGTCGTCCTGGCCGACGACGACGCCGAAGACGTGGATCGCCACCACGCCGCAGATCGCCACGACCCGGAGCGCGTCCAGCCCGTACTCCCGGGCGGGTGGCCCGCCGGCCCGGCCCGGCTGGTCGGCCGGGACGGCCGCGTCCGGTCGGTGCGGGGCCGACTGCGGTGCGGGGCCGGCCCCGCTGCTCGGCACGACATTGACAGGAGGGGAGGCGGTCACCGGACCATGCTAGTGCCCTCGGCGGCCCCGCCACCGGCTGCCGCACCCACCCGAGCGTGGCGTTCGCGCGGCGGTGGCTGCCGTACACTCGCCGGGGCCCGACCACCCGTACCGACGAGGAGCATCATGACCGACGGCGCCACCGGACCTGCCGCATCCGCCACCCGGGGGCGGGTGGTCATGCTCGTGGACAACGGCGTCGAGGGCGACTCGCGGGTGCAGAAGAGCGCCGCCTCTGCCGCCGAGGCCGGCTGGGACGTGGTCCTGCTGGGCCGCTCCGCGACCGGCCGCGTGCAGACGTGGCAGCTCGGTGGGGCCGAGGTCCGGTTGTTGCCGATGACGACGTCGCTCGCCCGGGCGCCGCACGAGTTCCGCCGGCACTGGGTGCGCGGCCCGTTGGCGTACCCGCCCACCGGGATCGCCGCCCGCCGCGAGCAGGAGGTGCGGGCCCGCCGCGCCGACCTGGAGGCGCGCATCGGCGCCCTGAGCCACACCCGCGAGACGGGGCGTTCCTCCGCCGGCACGGCCCTGAGCCTGCAACTGCTGCGGGGCGAGCTGCTGGCGACGAAGGTGTCCCGCCGCTGGGTGTCGCTGCGTCGGCGCCAGCTCAGCCAGGCCCAGGAGGTACGCAAGGGCCTGGCCACCCCGGTGGACCGTCTCTACACGCGGTTCTGGCAGACGGTGGCCGGCGACCGCGCCTGGCGGCGCCTGGACCCGGCCCTGTGGGACTTCGAGCTGGCCTACGGGCCGGTGCTCGACAAGCTGCGCCCGGATCTGATCCACGCCAACGACTTCCGGATGCTCGGAGTGGGTGCCCGGGCCAAGCTGCGGGCCGCCGCCCGGGGGCGACGCGTCGCGCTGGTCTGGGACGCCCACGAGTTCCTGCCCGGCATCCGGCGCTGGAACGACAGCCCCCGGTGGCTGCCGGCCAACGTGGCGCACGAGCGGGAGTACGCCCCGTACGCGGACGCGGTGCTCACCGTCTCCGACGGGCTGGCCGACCTGCTGCGCGAGCGGCACCACCTGCCGGCGCAGCCCACCGTCGTGCTGAACGCGCCGAGCAGCGGGGACGCGGCGGGTGGCGGCGACGGGGTACCGGACATCCGCCGGCTCTGCGGAATCGGGCCGGACGTGCCGCTGCTGGTCTACAGCGGCGCCGCCGCGGAGCAGCGGGGCCTCGGCACCATGGTCGAGGCGCTGCCCGAACTGCCCGGCGCGCACGTGGCACTCGTGGTGCCCCGGCCGGCCGCCCCCTACGTGAGGTCTCTGGTGGTGCGGGCGGGGGAGTTGGGGGTCGCGGAGCGGGTGCACGTGTTGTCGTACGTGCCGCATCATCAGGTGGTGCCGTTCTTGTCGGGGGCTCAGGTGGGGGTCATTCCGATTCATCATTGGCCGAATCATGAGATCGCGTTGATTACGAAGTTCTTTGAGTATTCGCATGCGCGGTTGCCGTTGGTGGTCAGTGATGTGCGGACGATGGCGGAGGCGGTGCGGTCGACGGGGCAGGGTGAGGTCTTCCGGGCGGAGGATGTGGCGGATTTCGTGCGGGTGGTGCGGTTGGTGTTGGCGGATCCGGGGCGTTATCGGCAGGTGTACGAGCGGCCGGGGTTGTTGGAGTCGTGGACGTGGGAGGCGCAGGCGCGGGTGCTCGACGGCGTCTACTCCCGCCTGCTGCCCGACCACCCGCCCGCCCCGACGCCCGGCCCGGCCGCCGGATCCGCCCCGGCGTACGGCCCGGCCGCCGGGTCCGCCCCCGACTCGCCCGGGCAGGTCACGGTCTGACCGACGGGCCGGCGACGGTCCCGGCGCGGGCGGCGTCCGCTCGGGGTGCGCGGCGTCCGCTCTCGGAGCGGGGGCACTGTGGAGCCTGTCGCCATGAGTAGGATCGGGCACCGTGACCGCAGCGCAACCCCGGGCGAGTGACCTGTCCACCGACGCCGCCGAGGGGCGCGCGCAGGGCGATCCGCCCCGGGAGTCCCGCGGGCGCCGCCCGGACCTCGTCGCCGTGTTCGTCCTGCTCGCCGGCGCGCTGTGGGTGACGGCCCGGGGCTGGCGCGACGTGCGTGGTCGGGTGCTCGGTGCGCAGCCGGCCGACCAGGACTTCAACGAGTGGATGCTGGCCCACGCCGCGCACGCGGTGGCCAACCTGGAGAACCCCTTCTTCACGAGGTTGCAGAACGCGCCGGACGGCGTGAACCTGATGACCAACGTGGGCATCCAGCTCCCCGGCGTCCTGCTCGCGCCCGTCACCCTGCTCGGCGGTGCCTCGCTGTCCTACCTGGTGCTGATCACCCTCAACCTGGCCGGCACGGGCCTCGCCTGGTACTGGGTGCTCTCCCGGCACGTGGTCGGCAACCGCGCGGCGGCACTGGTCGGCGCCGCCTTCTGCGCCTTCGCGCCGGCCCTGGTCTCGCACAGCAACGGTCACCCGCACATGACCGCGCAGTGGCTGGTCCCGCTCATCGTGTGGCGGGTGGCCCGCCTGACCCGGGGCGGGCGCCCGCTGCGGGACGGGCTCATTCTCGGCGGGCTGCTCTCCGCGCAGTTCTTCGTCAGCGTCGAGATCCTCTTCATCCTCGCCCTGGCCTGCGTGATGGCGCTGCTGGGGCACGTGCTGTTCCAGCCCCGGGCGGCGCTGGCCGTGGCTGGCCGGGCGCTGGCCGTGCTGGGCGTGGCCGGCGCGGTGACCCTGCTGGTGACGGCGTACCCGCTCTGGATGCAGTTCCTCGGCCCGCAGCACCGCAGCGGGCACCCCACCGACCCGGACAAGTACGCGCTGCGGCTCGCCTCCTACTTCAGCTACGCGACCGAGTCGCTCGGCGGCGGCCCGCAGGGCGACCGCCGACTGGCCGCCAACGTCACCGAGGAGGCCAGCTTCTACGGCTGGCCGCTGGTGCTGGTGGCCGTCGCCGCGGTGGCCTGGCTGCGCCGGGAGCACCTGGTCCGGGTGCTGGGGTTCACGGCGCTGCTGGCCGCGCTCTTCTCGCTGGGCAACACGATCAACTGGGCGGTCCGGGGTGCCGGGGTTCCCGGCCCGTTCCGCCTGTTGAACGGCCTGCCGGTGGTCGACGCGATGGTGGTGGCCCGGTTCGCGCTGATCACCACGGCCGCCCTCGGCGTGCTCGTCGCCGTGCTGGCGGACCGGCTGCTCTCCGGCCGGGTCCCGGCGCGGGCGGGCGTCGTTCCCGTCCGGCCGTTGGTGGCGGTGGCGCTGGTCGTCGCCCTGGTGCCGCTGCTGCCGACCCCGTTGCCGGCCGTGGGACGGCCGGAGGTGCCCCGGTTCGTCACCGCCGGCGGGTGGCGGGACCACGTCGCGCCCGGCCGGACGTTGGTGCCGGTGCCGGTGGAGAACATGACCTCGGTGCGTTGGGGCGCCGCCGCGGGTGCCGGCTTCGCCGTGCCGCAGGGCTACTTCCTCGGGCCGGTCTCGGCCACCGACGACACCGGCCGGTGGGGGGTGGATCCCCGGCCCACCGCCGTCCTGCTGACGGAGGTGGCGGCGGGCCGGCGTCCCGCGCCGGTCACCGTCACCGCCGCCGAACGCGCGCAGGCGGAGTCGGACGTCCGGCACTGGCGGGCGGACGCCGTGGCGCTGCCGCGGCACCCCCGCGCCGAAGCGCTGCGCACCGTGCTGGACGCCTGCTTCGGTCCGGGCCGGCGCGTCGATGACGTCTGGCTCTGGGACGTTCGTCCGCTGACCCGGTGACGGCCCGGGTGTTGTGACCCGCCCGCCCCCGCCCTCCTACGCCGGGGGCCGGCGTGCGCCGACCGTGGGGTCGGAGCACGGGTCGGGCGCGGTGCCCCGCGGATGCGCCGGTGGCGTGCGCGCACCGGGATGATCGGTCCCGCTCGCCCGGTCCGCCGGCTCGCCGGCCCACGACGCCGCGCCCACCCGGTCCGGTGCTCCGGGGGCCCCGGGCGCCGGGTCGGCTCGGGTCGTTCCCCGCAGCAACATGGCGAGGCCGATGACCACCGGCAGCCAGATGACCAGGACCAGCCGGTCGGCCTCGGACTGCTTCGGGTGGGCTACCAGCGTGAGCAGTCCCGTCGCTCCGGCGGCCGCGAAGAGCAGCGCGGCCCGACCGGGCAGGGCCCGGAACAGGGCGGCGAAACCGATCAGCAGCAGGGCCAGCAGCGGCGAGGCGGCCAGCGGCGCGCCCCCGTTCCACCAGCCGTTGAGCTGGGCCGGCCAGAACTCCCGGTTCAGCTCCACCAGGCGAGGCCACGGGTCGGGCACGTCCGGCCGGGTGAAGTGCACGGTGAACTTGTCCTGGAGGGTCTCCGCCGCGCCGGGGATGTCCAGCGCGGCGCTGAGGCCGAGCCAGAGCGCCGTGGCGACCCCGCAGGCGGCGGTGAGCACGACCAGCCCCGGCTCCCAGCCGGCCCGGCGGCGGCGGGCGAGGGTCAGCACGCCGATCGCCGCCGTCAGCGCGCCCGACAGCAGCAGGCCGGTGGCCGGCCGGGTGACGGTGGAGGCGAGCAGTCCCGCCAGCACCGTGCCGCCGAGGAGCAGCCGGCCGCGGGTCGTGCCGCCCGGCCGCAGCAGGGGCACGGCGGCGCACAACGCGGCCAGCGCGAACGCCGTCGCGCCGGCCTCCGCCAGCAGCCGGCTCAGCCAGAAACCGGTGGGCAGCAGGAAGAGCAGCGTGGTGGCCGTGAGCGAACTGAGCAGGCCGCCGCCGAGCAGCCGGACCGCCAGGGCCGCCAACACGCCGGCCAGCACGGCGAGCGCGGCGGTCGCCAGCACCATCCCGCGCTCCCCGAAGGCCAGCACGAACGGCGCCAGGGTCAGCGAGTAGCCCGGCCGGGTGGTGAAGATCCGCTGGTATCGCGGGGGCATGTCGGCCGCCCACCCGCGGGTGGCGGTGACGCAGGAGACGCCCGGACGCGGGCTCGGCATGCCCTGACGGCAGACCAGCCGCGCGGCGAACCGGTCCGCCTCGGCCGGTGGGGTGCCGGTCATGGTGACGGCCTGCCGGGCGTACCAGTAGGTGTCCGGGTAGGCGTGTCGGGGCGCGGTCTCCCAGCGGCCCCACCACAGCAGGCTGCCGAGCGCGGCGGCGGCGAGCAGGCCGAGCACCAGTCGGACGCGGGCCCGGCGGGCGGCCGGAGCGGTGGACCGCCCGCCGTCGTAGGTTTGGTTGCGCAACATTCCGCCCTGTTTCCGAGTGCAGGTGTCCCGCTGGCAGTCTCCTCGCGCGCGGGGCGCAACGACGCGGCCGGTGCCGGAACGGACAGCGGGGAGGGTACGCTCCGGTGCGCGCGGAGGCGATGCCGACCCGCGCTTTCCCACATCCAAGGTGCGGGGGTGCCGACCGGCGGTCTCGTACAATCGCTCGTGATCTGGGCCGGGTGACCCGGCCGGACGGCACCGGGCAGAGGCGGAGAAGCAGACGATGGGGCTCAACGGCGGCGCCGGCGCCCGGGGGCGCGTTGTCATGCTGGTCGACAACGGGGTCACCGGTGACTCCCGGGTGCAGAAGGCCGCCCGGTCGGCCGCCGAAGCCGGCTGGGAGGTCATCCTGCTCGGGCGCACCAGCGCCGGGCAGCCCCAGAGCTGGCGTCTCGGCGCCGCCGAGGTGCGCCTGCTGCCGATGCCCGAGCCGTTGGCCAAGCGCCGGCACGAGTTCCGCCGTCCCTGGTTGCGCTGGCCGTTGGCGTACCCGCCGAGCGGGGTCGCCGCGCACCGCAGCCAGGCGATGAAGGCCTGGCGGGCGGACCTGACCGTCCGCCGGGCGGCGCTGACGGTGGCCGCCCGCGACGGTGGCGCGAAGCGCCCGTCGCCGCTGCGGTGGCACACGCTGCGCGCGGAGGAGTTGTTCGCCGCGGCCACCCGCCGCTGGGTCTCGTTGCGTCACCGGCAGCTCACCCGCTCCCGGCGGGGCCGGAAGTTGGACGGGCCGTGGGACCGGGCGTACACGAAGTTCTGGCAGACCGTGCAGGGTGACGGCGCCTGGCGCCGACTGGAGCCGGGGCTGTGGGACTACGAGCTGGCCTACGGGCCGACGGTCGACGAGCTGCGCCCGGATCTGATCCACGCCAACGACTTCCGGATGCTCGGGGTGGCCGCCCGGGCCAAGGTGCGCGCCGCCGCCAAGGGCCGCCGGATCGCGCTGCTCTGGGACGCCCACGAATACCTGCCCGGGGTGCAGGCGTGGCGGGACAACGCCCGGTGGCTGCCCGGCAACATGGCCCACGAGCGGGAGTTCGTCCCGTACGCCGACGCGGCGACGACGGTCTCCGGCGGGCTGGCCGACCTGCTGCGGCAGGAACACGGCCTCGCCGAACGGCCGGAGGTCGTGCTCAACGCGCCCTCGCTGGCCGAGCTGCCCGGCCCCGGTGACGAGCCGGCGCCGGACATCCGCCAGCTCTGCGGGATCGGGCCGGACGTGCCGCTGCTGGTCTACAGCGGTGTGGCCGCCGCGCGGCGGGGCCTCGACGTGATGGTCGAGGCGCTACCGCAACTGCCCGGCGCGCACGTCGCCTTCGTGGTCAACAAGCCCGAAGCCGCCTACGTGAGGTCTCTGGTGGTGCGGGCGGGGGAGTTGGGGGTCGCGGAGCGGGTGCACGTGTTGTCGTACGTGCCGCATCATCAGGTGGTGCCGTTCTTGTCGGGGGCTCAGGTGGGGGTCATTCCGATTCATCATTGGCCGAATCATGAGATCGCGTTGATTACGAAGTTCTTTGAGTATTCGCATGCGCGGTTGCCGTTGGTGGTCAGTGATGTGCGGACGATGGCGGAGGCGGTGCGGTCGACGGGGCAGGGTGAGGTCTTCCGGGCGGAGGATGTGGCGGATTTCGTGCGGGTGGTGCGGTTGGTGTTGGCGGATCCGGGGCGTTATCGGCAGGTGTACGAGCGGCCGGGGTTGTTGGAGTCGTGGACGTGGGAGGCGCAGGCGCGGGTGCTCGACGGCGTCTACTCCCGCCTGCTGCCGGCCGGCCCCAGCGGTGACGACACCACCCCGGGCGCCGAGCCGCCAGCTCTGCGGGTCGGCGCGTGAACACGCCCGACGTGACGGTCGTGACGGCCGTCTACAACACGATGCCGGACCTGACCCGGTGCCTGACCTCCCTGGTCGAGCAGACCATCGGGCTGGAGCGGCTGGAGGTCGTCGCGGTCGACGACGGCTCCACCGACGGCGGCGGCGCCGAGCTCGACCGCTTCGCGGCGATGTACCCGGGCACCGTAAAGGTGCTGCACCAGGCCAACTCGGGTGGCCCCGCGGCCCCCAGCAACCTCGCGCTCGACTACGCCACCGGCCGCTACGTCCTGTTCATCGGCGCCGACGACCACCTCGGCCCGGAAGCGCTGGCCCGGATGGTGGCCGCGGCCGACGAGTGGGGCTCCGACGTGCTGCTCGGCCGGATGGTCGGGGTCAACGAGCGCTACGTCCACCAGGCGATCTTCGAAAGCACCCGGGCCGAGGTGGACTTCTTCGCCTCGGCGCTGCCGTTCGCCCTGTCGAACACCAAGCTGTTCCGGCGTGACCTGATCGAGAAGCACGCGCTGCGCTACCCGGAGGACATGCCGGTCGGCAGCGACCAGCCGTTCACCCTGGAGGCGTGCCTGCGGGCCGGGCGCATCTCGGTGCTCGCCGACTACGACTACTACTTCGCGGTCAAGCGGCTGAACTCCGGCAACATCACGTACCGCAGCGACCACCTGGCCCGGCTGCGTGGCGTCGAGCGCATCGTCGGCGTCGTGGCGGAGCTGATCGAGCCCGGCGAGCGGCGCGACGCCGTGCTGTACCGGCACTTCACCTGGGAGATCGCCAAGCTGCTCCAGGACGACTTCCTGACGCTGGAGCCCGACGTCCAGGAACAGGTGCGCTCGGGCGTGGCGAACCTGGCCCGCAAGCACCTCACGGACCGCATCCGGGACCGGCTGGGCGTCACCTCCCGCGTCCGGATCGGCGCCGCCTGGCTCGGGTCGCTCGGCGACCTGCGCGCGGTGATCAGGCAGGACGTCGAGAAGGGTCTGCCGCCCACGGTGGTGCAGGACGACCGCTGGTACGCCCTGTACCCTGGCTTCGGCGACCCACGTTCCGCCCTGTCCGAGGCGTGGTTCGAGATCAGCCGGTCCGACCCGAAGTGGCTCGCCCGGATGGAGACCGTCTCCGCGACCTGGTCCGCCGATTCGGGCGCGGCACGGACGTTCACCGTCGCCGCGCGCAGCCCCTGGCCGGACCTCGCCGATCTCGCCGACGGCGGGCTCACCTTCAAGGTGGGTTCGGCCACCGGCACCGTCACCGGCCTCACCGAGGATCCGTTGGGCAGCACCGTCCGGGTCTCGTTCCCTGTCGGGGACCTGCTCGCCGACCTGCCGCCGGGCGGCCGGACCCGGACCGTCCGGGTCACCGCCGTGGCGGACGGGGTGAGCGGTTCCACCCCGCTGCGGGGGCCACGTCCGCTGGTCCGGCAGCGGGTGCTGCACCGGCACGGCGGACAGTTGTACGTGTTCACCACGACCAAGAATCACAGGGGCCACCTGGTGATCGCCGTCTCGCCGGTGACGCTGCGCCGGGTGGTGGCCCGCCTGCGGCGCAGGCTTCCACTAGGAGGAAAGTAGTTTCATGAACATCTGCGTCGTCGCGCTGGGGAAGATCGGTCTGCCGCTCGCCGTGCAGTTCGCCACCAAGGGTCACCGGGTGATCGGTGCCGACGTCTCCGAGCGGGTCGTCGGGCTGGTCAACGACGGGGCGGTGCCCTTCCCGGGGGAGACCGACCTGGACGTCAAGCTCAAGGAGACGGTGTCCGCCGGGCTGCTGACCGCCACCACCGACACCGCCGCGGCGGTCGCCGACTCCGAGGCGGTCGTGGTGGTCGTACCGCTCTTCGTGGACGCCGACGGTGTGCCGGACTTCGGCTGGATGGACGACGCGACCCGGGCCATCGCCGCCGGCCTGAAGCCGGGCACCCTCGTCAGCTACGAGACCACCCTGCCCGTCGGCACCACCCGCGACCGCTGGGCCCCGATGCTCCAGGAGGGCTCCGGACTGACCGCTGGCGAGGACTTCCACCTGGTCTTCAGCCCCGAGCGGGTGCTCACCGGCCGGGTCTTCGCCGACCTGCGTCGCTACCCGAAGCTCGTCGGCGGCATCGACGAGGCGTCGGCGGCGCACGGCGTGCGCTTCTACGAGGCGGTGCTCGACTTCGACGAGCGGCCCGACCTGGAGCGCCCCAACGGCGTCTGGGACCTCGGCTCGGCCGAGGCGTCCGAGCTGGCGAAGCTGGCCGAGACGACCTACCGGGACGTCAACATCGGCCTGGCCAACCAGTTCGCCCGCTTCGCCGACACGGCCGGAGTGGACGTCACCAAGGTCATCGAGGCGTGCAACACCCAGCCGTACAGCCACATCCACCAGCCGGGCATCGCGGTCGGCGGGCACTGCATCCCGATCTACCCCCGGATGTACCTGTGGAACGACCCGGCGGCCACAGTCGTCCGCTCGGCCCGCGAGGCCAACGCGGCCATGCCGGAGTACGCGGTGGACCTGCTGGCCGCCGCGTACGGGGACCTGACCGACGTGGGGGTGCTGGTGCTGGGCGCCGCCTACCGGGGCGGGGTCAAGGAGACCGCCTTCTCCGGTGTCTTCCCGACCGTCGACGCGCTGCGCCGGCGGGGCGCCCGCCCGTACGTCTCCGACCCGATGTACACCGCCGAGGAACTCACCGCGCACGGCCTGGCGCCGTACGACGGTGAGCCGATCGGCGCGGCCGTGGTGCAGGCCGACCACGCGGAGTACCGCACTCTGAGCGCCGCCGACCTGCCCGGCGTCACCGTCCTGGTGGACGGCCGGCGGGTCACCGACCCGGCCCGCCTCACCGGCGTGCGGCGCGTGGTCATCGGCGGCTGACCGCCGTCCAGCGTTGCGGGGCCCCGACCGAAACGGCCGGGGCCCCGTCGCGTTGACCGGGACGTGTCCCATCGGCCCGCGAGGCCTGTCGATGGACCACGCGACACCCCGGCAATACTCGAAGGACATGCCACGTTAAGGTCGCACCTGCCCGGATTAGCCGGTGATCGATAGGGGAGTATGTCTTTGTTCAGCAAACTGCGCAGGCAACCGGACGTCGGCCTCATCGGCGCGCTGCTGCTGTCGTACGCCGTCATGGTCCTGGCCGGGGCCCTCGGCTGGGTGATCCCCTTCGCGGTCGCCGGCCTGGCCGTCGCCGCCGGTGAACTCACCCTGCTGCGCCGGCCGGTCGGCGCGGACCTGCTGGACAAGGCCGGGATCGGGCAGCTCCACCGGCACCTGGCCCGGGACCTGTCGGTCGTCCTGCTGATCGTGACGGCGGTCCGGCCCGGCCCGACGGGGCTGGTCCTGGTCCTGCTGCTGCCCGCGGCGCTACTGGCGCTCGCCCTCGGCACGGGAGTGGTGGCGCGTCTCGGTGAGCGGGGCGCCGCGGCCTCCGCCTTCGCCCGCAACATCGATCTCGGGCGGTCCTCCGGGGCGTCGCGGCCACCGGCCTGGGCGGTCGCCGTCGAGGGGGAGCGGCTGCCCCTGCTCAACCTGCTGCTGGTGCCGGCGGCCGTGGTCGCGGTGCTGACCGACGCGGTGACGCCGGTGGTGCTCACCGCCGCGGTCACCCTGGTCGCGGGGGCGCTGGTCGCCGCCGTGCTCGCGCTGACCTGGCTGCGCGGGCGCGGCCGGAGCACCTCGGCACTGCCGATGGTGCAGAGCTGGATCGCCCGCGAACAGCCGGAGCTGGCGCTCTACTTCGCCGGCCCGGTCAAGGACGTCTACCAGGCCAACATGTGGCTCGCCCCGGTCGAGGCGACGGGCCGCCGGGCGGTGGTGCTGATGCGCCAGGAGGAGGCGTTCCGGGCGCTCGCCGACACCCGCCTGCCGGTGGTCTGCGTACCCGCCGGCACCGACTTCATGAACCTCGAACTGGGCAGCCTGCGGGCCGCGCTCTACGTGGCGAACGTGGGCGCCAACATCCACCTGCTGCGCGAGCCGGGCATGAAGCACGTCTTCGTCGGTCACGGCGACAGCGACAAGCAGGCCAGCGTCAACCCCTACAGCAAGGTCTACGACGAGGTCTGGGTGGCCGGCCCCGCCGGCCGGGAGCGGTACGCGCTGAGCGGTGTCGGCGTGCTCGACCGCGACATCGTCGAGATCGGCCGGCCGCAGCTGGCCGGCGTGCACACCTTCGGCTCGGCGGCCACCGGCCGACCGTTCACCGTGCTGTACGCCCCGACCTGGGAGGGCTGGCTGGAGGAGGAGGTCTACCACACCTCCGTGGTGCTGATGGGCGAGCGGATCGTCGCCGGTCTGCTGGCCACCCCCGGGGTGCGGGTGATCTACAAGCCGCACCCGCTCACCGGCAGCCGATCGGCCAAGGCCCGGTCGGCCAACGACCGGATCGTGCGTCGGATCCGGGCCGCCGGCGGGCAGGACGACGCCACCTCGCTGGCCGGCGACGCGCACCTGGTGGTGACGGGCCGGGCGCCGGGACTCTTCGACTGCTTCAACCAGACCGACCTGCTGGTCAGCGACATCTCCAGCGTGGTCTCGGACTTCACGCAGAGCCAGCGGCCGTACGTGGTGGCGAACCCGGCCGGGCTGCCCGAGGACGAGTTCCGCCGCGTCTACCCCACGGCGCGGGCGGCGTACCTGCTCGGTGCTGACTGCGGCGAGCTGGCGAAGATCGTCGCGGTGACCCGGGCCGGTGACGACCCGATGACCGAGGCGCGCCGGGAGCTGAAGACGTACCTGTTGGGCCCGGACGAGCCGAACCCGATGGACCGGTTCCGGGCGGAGGTCGACCGGCTCTGCGGCTGACGCGTCGAAGCGGGGGCGGGGTCCGGCGACGCCGGGGCCGCCCCCGCCCGCGTTCAGCCCCGCCGCGGCGGGTTGTCCACGTCCCGCGAGACGACCTCGCCGCGCTCGTCGACCCAGCCCTTCGGGCGTGCCGGGTTGCCGGCGACGAGCTGGTACGGCGCCACGTCCCGGGTCACCACGGACCCGGCCGCGATCATCGCGTACTCGCCGACCTCGATGCCGCAGACGAGGGTGGCGTTCGCGCCGATGGAGGCGCCCCGGCGGACCAGGGTCGGGGTGATGGTCCAGTCCGGGTTCTGCGCGCGGGGCCGGAAGTCGTTGGTGAAGACCGCGCACGGGCCGACGAAGACCTCGTCCTCGATGGTGACGCCCTGGTAGACCGAGACGTTGTTCTGGATCTTGACCAGGTCGCCGACCGTCACGCCCGCGTCGACGTAGACGTTGCGGCCGATCACGCAGCCGGCCCCCACCTGGGCGGACGACCGGACGTGGGCCAGGTGCCAGACCTTGGTGCCGGCGCCGACGCGGGCGCCCTCCTCGACGTCGGCGCTGGGGTGGACGAAGACGGAGGGGGACGGGGAAGTGCTCTCAGTCATGTGTCTACTCGTTCGGTTCGGGGCGCCTGGCGAGCGCCGTCGGTGCCGCGCGTCGGCGGCCACGCAGCCGGCCTCCGCCCGCGCGGTGCGGATCGCCCCGCCCGGCGCGTACGGCACGGCCGGGGGCGGGACGGGCTCGGCGTAGCATAGCCAGCCGTCCGGGCGGGCCACGCCGCCACCGCGTCGCCCCCGCCGGGGCGGGACCGGGCCGGCGCCCCTCCCGTCGCCGCCGGACTTCTGCCACCATTCGGGTCGACGGACCGACGAAGGGGGCCCCGGGTGCGCATCCTGCTGGTCGAGGACGACCGCCGGGTGGCCGCCGCGCTCAGCTCCGCGCTCACCCGCCGCGGCTACGAGGTGGAGCACGCCGCGACCGTCGCCGCGGCGCTCTCCGCCGCCCCCTGCGACCTGGTGCTGCTGGACCTGACCCTGCCCGACGGGGACGGCACCGACGTGTGCCGGGAGCTGCGCCGGCGCAGCAGCCAACTCGGCATCATCGCGGTGACCGCCCGGGGCGAGGAACGCGACCGGGTGCTCGGCCTGCGGCTGGGCGCGGACGACTACGTGGTCAAGCCGTTCTCGATGACCGAGTTGCAGGCCCGCATCGAGGCGGTGCTGCGGCGCGCGGCGCACGCCGTGCCGGGGCGCAACCTCATCGAGGTGGGACCGGTACGCGTCGACGTGGCCGCCCGGACGGTCACAGTGGACGGCCGGGCGGTGGCGCTGACCCGCAAGGAGTTCGACGTCCTGCTCTCCCTGGCCCGGCAGCCCGGTGTGGCGGTGGCCCGGGAACGGATCCTGCTCGACGCCTGGGGCAGCACCTGGGGCGACGGGCACACCGTCGAGGTGCACGTAGGGTCGCTGCGCGGCAAGCTGGGCGACTCGCGCCTGGTGGAGACCGTCCGTGGGGTCGGCTACCGACTGCGCGGGGAGTGAGGGGACACCCGTGCGACGCCGCTTGGTGATCAGCTATCTGCTGCTGATGGTGCTGGTGCTGGTCGCGTTGGAGACCCCGCTGGCGGTCACCCTGGCCACCCGCGAGACCGACCGGGTACGCGCCGACCGGCTCGCCGACGCCACCCGGTTCGCCTCGCTGGCCGGCCCGGCGCTGCGCGGCGGCACCCCCGGCTCGCTCGACAACGAGCTGCGCAGCTACGACGCCCTCTACGGCATCGGTACGGCGGTGGTCGACCGGGACCGGCGGACGGTGGCGGCGTCGCCGAGCTGGTGGCCGGGCGCCGGCTCCCGGGCGGCGCTGGACACCGCGCTCTCCGGCCAGCAGGCCAGCGGGCCGGAGTCGCTCTGGCCCTGGGTCGACGGGCCGATCGTGGTGGCGGTGCCGATCAACGACGGCGGCGAGGTGCTCGGTGCGGTGGTCATCGCCACCCCGGCCGACGCCGTGCGGCGCACGGTCACCGTCTGGTGGCTGGTGCTGGCCGGGGCGGGCCTGCTCGCCGTGCTGGCCTGCGTGCTGACCGCGTTCGGGTTGGCCGGCTGGGTGCTGCGCCCGGTCACCGAGCTGGACGCGGTGACCCACGAGATCGCCGAGGGGGACCGGGGTGCCCGGGTCCAGCACAGGCTGGGCCCGCCGGAGCTGCGCCGCCTGGCGGCGAGCTTCAACCACATGGCCGACGCGGTCTCCGACGTGCTGGAACGGCAGCGGGCGTTCGTCGCCCACGCCAGCCACCAGCTACGCAACCCGCTGACGGCGCTGCGGCTGCGGGTCGAGGAGCTGGGGCCGAGCCTGACCGACGCGGACGGGCGTGCCGAGCACCAGCTCGCCCTGGAGGAGACGGACCGGCTGGCCCTGGTGCTGGACGCGCTGCTGACCCTGGCGCGCGCCGAACGGCGGGAGAACCAGCGGGTGATCGTCGACGCGGTGGCTGTCGCCGCGTCCCGGGTCGCCGCCTGGGAGCCGCTCGCCCGGCACCGAGGCAGCACGCTGCGGCTGGTGGCCGAGGACCCCGCGGCGTACGCGCGGACCGTGCCGACCGCCATCGACCAGGCCCTGGACGCGCTGATCGACAACGCGACCAAGTTCGGCGAGGCGGGTGGGGAGGTGACGGTGACCGTCCGGCGCCACGACGGCGGCACCGCCCTGGAGGTCCGGGACACCGGCCCCGGCATGACGGCGGGCCAGCTCGGGCAGGCGACCGAGCGGTTCTGGCGGGCCCCCGAGGTGCAGAACGTCGACGGCGCCGGGCTGGGACTCGCCATCGTCGCCGTGCTGGTCGACGCCTCGGACGGGCGGCTCACGATGCGCGGGGCCGAGCCGCGCGGCCTGGTCGCGGACCTGTGGTTTCCCGCCGGTCCGCACGCCGGTGCCGCCGCCCGGCCGGCGTCGGCGGGTTCCGCCGCCGCAACGTCCTGACCGCGGGCCGCCGGGTCCGCGGACGCCGGGCGCGCGAGGTCAGGGTTTGGCGGCGCGGTACCAGTCGGCGGCGCCGGGGTGCAGCGGCAGCGGGGCGGTGGCGATGGCCGAGCGGGGACTCATCCGGCCGGCGGCCGGATGCGCGGCGGCCAACTCCTGGCGGCGTTCCATCAGCAGCCGGGTCACCTCCCGGATCAGCGGCGCCGGCAGGTCGGCCCGGACGATCAGGAAGTTCGGGTTGGCCACCGTGGTCACCGGGTCGGTGCCGTATACGGAGCGGGGGATGTCGCGGGAGACGTAGACCTCCGAGTTGCTGCCGCGCAGCGGCCCGGTCCATTCGCCGAGGTCGACGATGCGGGTCGCGCTGCGGTCCGCGAGCTGCCGCACCGCGCGGACGGGCAGCCCGCCGGAGAAGAAGAACGCGTCGATCGTGCCGGCCCGCAGCGCCGCGACCGAGTCGTCGAGGCCGAGGCGTTCCCGGTGCACCTGGTGGCCGCCCAGCCGGGCCACCTCGAGCAGCCGGACGGCGGTGATCTCGGTGCCGGACCCGGGCGCCCCCACTGACACCCGCCGTCCGCGCAGGTCGGCGAGCGTACGAACGGGACCGCCGACGGTGGTGACCAGGTGCAGCAGGTCGTCGTAGACCCGGGCGACCGCGACCACCGACGGCTGCGCGTCCGGCGCCGCCGGCAGCACGTCGGCCTGGGTGAATCCCAGCTCGGCCTCGCCGGCGCCGACCAGCCGGACGTTCTCCGCCGAGGCGGCGGTGACCACCACGCTGGCCCGTACGTCCGGCAGTTCCCGGTTGAGGATGGTGGCCAGCGACTGCCCGAAGGCGTGGTAGACGGCCGTCGGGCTGCCGGTCGCGATCCGGATCCGCACCGGCGGTTCGGGTGGGTCCTGGCAGCCGGCGAGGCCGGGCGACGTCACAAGCAGCAGCAGCGCCAGCAGCGCCGGTGGACGGGCGGGGCGCGGACGGACACGGCGGAACCGGGTGCGACTCACGCGCTGCACTCTGCGCCGCCCGGGCCGCCGCCGCAACCCTCCGCCCACCGGTCGGGCCGGGTGGGCGGTGGTGCCGCGGCCGGGCCGGGTACGGCGGCGGTCGGTCCGCCGCCTCAGCCGACGATCACGCCCGGTCGGGCACGCGGCCGGCGGGACCCAGCGCGGTGCTGTGCAGGATCCGCTCACGGTGCGGGCCGTCGGCGACGCAGACCAGGTAGCAACCGGTGCCCGGGCGCAGCAGCGCCGGAACGTCGAGCAGGGCGGCCCCGCGCACCAGGATGGCGGCCAGCTCCCGGTCGGTGATGCGCACGCCCAGGATGTGCCGGCGGACGTGCCGTCCGCCGGCGAGCAGCGCCGCCCGCCAGGCCGCCGCGGCCAGCCGGGGCCGGCCCGCCCGCCGTACGGCCGACGCGCCCAGGGTCGGCCCGCCCAGCAGCTCGCGCCGGCCCTGCCGCCAACCGGCGTCCAGCGTCCGCGCGTACGCCGGCCGGTGCGGGTGCGAAACGGAGAGCCGGTGCAGCTCGTAGCGGCGGCGCAGCCCGCCGACGGTCACCTCGTGCTCGGCGGGGACGTCGAGGCGGCCGAGCAGTTGCCGCATCCGGTGCGCCGCCTCCTCCCGGTTGAACTCCACCGACGGGGGACGGTGCTCCGGCACCAGGCGGCGGGCGCCGGCGCCCGCCGGCAGGGGCGTGCAGCGCAGCAGGCAGGCGGCCTCGAACGCGTCGGTCAGGGTCGACCAGTCCAGCGGCGGCGGGGTCGGGGGCAGGCGCGGCCGGTCGAGCAGGATCTGTTCGGTTGCCAACTCAGGCACTCCTTGTCGGCGTGGGGGTCCCACCACCGTGGCCTGTCGACGCCGACGGGGAAAGCGATCCGCCCCAGCCTTGAGGAAAACTTGCGCTGGCACCTACAGCTGCGTGACGACCACGTCGACCTGGCGTGGCCGGCCGGGCGGGGTGGGCTGCTCCAGCACCGGATACTTCAGGTCGCGCAGCGCGCTCAGCAGTTCGTCGGCCGTACGCGGCCGGGCGCCCGCCGTCAGCAGGTCGCGTACCAGCCGGCCCTTGGTGGCCTTGTTGAAGTGGCTCACCACCGACCGGACGGGCACCCCGTCGACGTCGCGTTCGTGCAGCACCCGGACGGTCACCGTGCGGGCGGCCACCTCGCCGCGGGGCGCCCAGGTGGCCGCGTACGCGCCGGAGCGCAGGTCGAGCACCGGCCCGTCGCCGGCCGCGGCGACCATCGCCGGTGCGAGCGCCCGCCGCCAGTACGCCGACAGCGCGCCCACGCCCGGCAGCTTCGCCCCGATGGGGCACCGGTACGGCGGGATCCGGTCGGTGAGGCGTACCGCGCCCCAGAGCCCCGAGCTGACCAGCACCGACCGGCTCGCGGTCCGCTGCGCGGTCGCCGGGAGCGAGGCCAGGTCCAGTGCCTCGTAGAGCACCCCGGTGTAGACGCGTCCGGCGGGTGCCGTGGCCGCCGCCCGCAGTCGGGCGTTGCGCCGCAGCTCGCCGCGCTGGCCCACGCCGAGCCCCAGCGCCGCCAGGGCCGCCTCGTCGTCGCCGAGCGCGACCAGCGCCGTCAGCACCTCGTCCCGGGCCCCGGTCAGCTCCGGCAGGGAGAGCCGGGCGAGGTCCAGCCGCCGGCCGGTGCCGGCGTCGGCCTTGCCCTCGGAGGGCGGCAGCAGGATGAGCATCGGTGGACTCCTCGACGGGGCTCGGCGCGGCGGGCGCGCGCCGGTCCGGCCAGCGTACGGGCCGCACCTACCGCCACGGCCGCACCGGCGTCCGGGGGTGGTACACGCGATACCCGCCGACCTCGGCGACCAGTGCGGCGTCGGCCCGGTCGCCCAGCAGGGCCCGCAGCCGGCGCTCCGCCGCGGAACCCGCCTCCAGCACGTACCCGGGCCGGTCGGCCCGCCCCACCTGACGCCAGTACGCGCGGTAGCGGTTCTGCCCGGGGGCCAGTCCGTCGTCGAGCACCCCGCACACCACCTCCTCGGCGGTGTTGAAGATCAGCCGGTTGCAGGTCCAGTAGTCCCCGTAGACCTCGCGGGGACCGTCCGCGCGCAGTCGCTCGGCCAGCTCGCGGGCCTGCCGCTCCTCGACCCGGGACGCCTCGGAGCCGGTGCCGGCGAACAGCACGGTGACCACCAGCGTGGTCGCGGCCAGCGCGGCGAGCACGGCGGTGGCCAGCGCGCCGGCCAGCCGGCCGAGGACACCCACCGTGCCCCGCCAGCAGGCGACCGCCGCCACCCAGAGCGGCCAGAGCACCGCCGGCAGGGAGAGCTGGAGCACCGACAGGTAGCGGGCGTTCTCGAGGGGGCTGGTGGCGGCGAGCGGGCTGCGCACGTACGACAGCAGGGTCAGCGCCGCGCCGACGACGAGGGCGAGGTGCACCACGGGGGCGACCCGCTCCCCGCGCGGGACGGGCCCGGCCCGGCGGTACGCGCGGACGGCGAGCGCGGCGGCGAGGAGCAGCAGCACCGGATAGAGCAGCCCGAACCAGCCCTGCCAGCGGGCGCAGCCGTCCACCGGGCAGAGGCCGGCGGCGAGCGGCACCCCCTCCAGCAGCCCGCCGTCCAGCCGCCGCGACCACGACGGCGTCGGTCCGGCCTTGGTGCTGATCTCACGGAACACCGACAGCGAGTCCTCGCCGGGCGGGGCGACGAGGTTGTCCCGGATCATCGGGGCGATCCCGACGGCGAACCCGGCCAGCAGCAGCGGCCCGGCCCAGCCGAGCAACTCCCGGCGGGCCACCCACGCCAGCGTCAGTGCGGCCACCGCCAGGTACGGCAGGATCAGCCAGTCCGACCAGACGGCCACGCCAGCGAGCAGCCCGAACGCGCCGATGGCCAGGCGGCGGTGCCGCACCCTGTCGCGGGCGAGTCCCACCGCGATCAGCAGCATCAGCAGCACCGCGACCTTGACCTCCGGGCGGCCCCCGACCACGGTGAGCTGGTCCCGGACCACCCGCTCCCCGCCGAGCGCCAGGAGGCCGACGATCCCGGCGGCGAACCAGGGCGAGCAGATGCGTCGGGTCAGCCGGTGGATCAGCCAGAGGAACAGGGCGTAGAGCAGCAGCAGCGGCAGGCGCAGCAGCGGCCAGCTCGGCCCGGCGACCGCGATCAGCGGCGCGGCCAGGTATGACTCCAGCACCCCCATGTAGCGCTGCCCGTAGAGGAAGACCGGCAGCTCGCGGCCCTGCGCGATGTGCAGCGCGGCCAGCCCGAACGTGGCCTCGTCGCTGTTGGAGACGGGCACCGTGCGCAGGGTCAGCACCAACCGGTAGCCGACCCCGGCGAGCCCGAACAGCAGCGCGACGAGCGCCGGCCGGTCGAGCCGTGGGCGCCACCGCCCACCCCTGCACACTGGTTGCGACACGACCAACGCCCCCGTCGTCGTCCCGACCGGAGTGTGTCACGTGTCGTGGGCCGGGCGGGGCGGATCGGCGCAGCCGCCGTAGGTGAAGATCGCCTCACGTGGCCGACGTGGCCTGGTTGTGGCAGGGTTGCTGACGTGTCACCCACTCCCGCCGGCCAGTTGGCCGTACCGAACCTGCACCGGGCCGCGCGGGTCGAGGACGCCCTGCACTCGCTGGTCGAGCGCCGGTTGCGGCGCACCGGCTGGCGGACGAACGTCATCGCGTACACCGGCTACGGGGCGCCCGGCTGGGTGCGGGTGATGTGTCGGGTGCTGCTGGGGCGGCCGGACACCCGCCAGCGGGGCCGGCTGGAGAAGGTGCGCGGGTGGCGCAGCTTCACGACCCTGCCCGCCAAGCATGTCACGGTGAGCATCGAGGCCGGCGGGGTGTGCCACGAGGCGCGGGCCGACCGCAGCGGCTTCGTCGACGCCGTCGTCGAGGCGAACCTGCCGCCCGGTTGGGGTTCGGTGCGGATCAGCCTGCCGGACGCGGAGCCGGTCGAGGCGCCGGTGCGCATCCTCGACCCGGAGGTGCGTTTCGGCGTCCTCTCCGACATCGACGACACGGTCATGGTCACCGCCCTGCCCCGCCCGATGCTCGCCGCGTGGAACACCTTCGTCCTCGACGAGCACGCCCGCAACGCGGTGCCGGGCATGGCGGTGCTCTACGAGCGGCTGGTCACCGCGCATCCCGGCGCCCCGGTCTTCTATCTCTCCACCGGCGCCTGGAACGTGGCGCCGACGCTGACCCGGTTCCTGTCCCGGCACCTCTACCCGGCCGGGCCGCTGCTGTTGACCGACTGGGGGCCGACCGCCGACCGCTGGTTCCGCAGCGGACGCGAGCACAAGCGGGTCACCCTGGCCCGGCTGGCCAGGGAGTTTCCCGACGTGAAGTGGCTGCTGGTCGGCGACGACGGCCAGCACGACCCGGAAATCTACCGCGAGTTCGCCGCCGCCCATCCGCAGAACGTGGCGGGGGTGGCGATCCGCCGGTTGTCGCCGACGCAGGCGGTACTGGCCGGCGGTCTGCCCGCCGCGGCCGGTGAGTCGTCGGCGGGGCCGGTGGGGCAGAAGTGGCTCTCCGCCCCGGACGGCGCGGGGCTGTGGAAGCTGCTGCGCGACGCCGGCCTGGTCTGATCCCACCGGCCCGGTCTGATCCCGCCGGCCGCGGCGGTTGCTCGGGTCTCAGGCCAACCAGCGGCCGTCGCGCATGAGTTCGCGACCCGGCAGTTCGTTCTCCTCCCGCCACGCCAGGATCCGCCGCGGGGCCACCCGGTGTCCTCCTGTCGACGGCGGTGACGGCCGCTCGGGCCCGGTGTCGCGGCCCGCACTCCCGGCGCTGCCGCCCGGGCAGGATGACACGTGAAGCGGGGTGCAGCTCAACCCCGCCGACGCCCCCGGCACCACGTCCTTTCGCGCGATCGCAGCCTTCGGTCACGCAGCGTGCTCGGTGGCGGCTCGCAACCACACCGCACCCCGCTCCCTTTGCTCTGCACCCGCCCACGCACCGGTTGCGCAGCGTGTGCGGTGCGCATATGGCTGCAGAGCAAAGGGAGCGGGAAGGTGGTGGGGCGGTTCGCGCCGGCGGCCCCAAAGTTCCTGTTCAGCGCGCCGCGAAGGTGAAGAGCCGAGGCCCCGAGGGCTGCCGAGGGAAAGGTCGATCACTCAAGGTAAGGGAGCGCCCCGGCGGGCGCGGGCAGGGCAGCTTCACTATGAGTTACTGCTTGCTGGCACCCAATAGTCCCGGTATTGTGTGTCGCATGATAGCGGCCGATCCGGGGGCCTCCGCCGACGGCGACAGGCAGACGCAGTTGCTGCGCGGCGCCCTCGACATGTGCCTGCTCGCGCTGCTCGCGACGCGGGCGACGCACGGCTACGAACTGGTCCGTCGGCTCGAAGCCGTCGGCTTCGAGGGCGTCGGCTACGGCACGATCTACCCGCTGCTGACCCGGATGCGGCGGCTGGGTCTCGTCGCGGACGAACTGCAGGCCAGCCCGACGGGGCCACAGCGCAAGGTCTACGCGCTCACCACCAACGGTGAGGAGCGGCTGCGCGCGTGGCGGTGCCAGTGGATGCGGTTCGTCAACACCGTCGACACCGCCCTGGCCGAGGCGGACACCAGCACCGACAGCGCAAGGAGTTGAGCGTGGACGTGATCGACGAGGCGGTGGCGACGGCCGAGCGGGAGTGGCGTGCCTACGGCGTCGGCCGCCCGGATCGGGCGGTGCTCGCCGCCGATCTCCGACTGGAACTGGAGTCGGCCGCGGCTGACGGCGTCACTCCGGAACAACTCCTCGGCACCGACCTGCGCGGCCTCGCCCGGCGGCTGGCGGACGAGGCCGCGGTGTCGCGCGTCCCACCGGAGTACGCCCGCGTGGTGCAGACAGCCCTGGCGGGTGCGGCGCTCGGCGCCTGCGTCGGCGCGCTCGTTCTCGTGCTCGGCTACCCACTCCTGGTGGCGTGGCTCGACGTGCCACGCGGATTCCGCATGCCGCTCGTGCTGGCGGTCCTCCTCTATTACGGCACCGCGGCGGCGATAGCCGTCGGCGGCGCGGTCGTCGCGGTGCGGACGCGACTGGGCGACCTGCCGAGGATCCGGCACACCGCGAACGCCATGCTGGTGTTGCTGCCGCTCGCCGGCCCGGTCGTCACGCCGATCGTCATGGGGCTCGCCGGCGTGTTCGGCTACAGCACCAACCCCCTCGTCGTGGCCGGCGAGGTGGCACTCGTCGTCGCGGCCGTGGCCGGCGCCACGCTCCTGGCCCGCAAGTGGTCCCTGCGCGACGGCGGCGGTCTCCGGGCGCCTGTCACGACCTGACGCCGGTCGGTGAAAGTCGTGAAGGATACTTGCGTAATGGCTCGACGCCGTTGAATATATTTTCGTGCGCAGAGATTATGGTCGATTCATTTCCGGGCTGGCGCTGGTAGCGGCGCTGGCGCTCGGCGCGGCCGTCCCCACGGCCGCCCCCGCCTCCCCACCCAGCACGCCGGACACTGTGCCGGTCGCCGCGCAGGCGGCCTGCGTGACCGATCCGGCCACCCCGAAACGGCAGTTCCGGGGCATGTGGATGGCGAGCGTGGCCAACATCGACTGGCCCAGCCGCACCGGGCTCACGCCGGCCGCCCAGCAGGCCGAGTACCGGGGCTGGCTCGACCTGGCCAAGCAGCGGCGCATGAATGCCGTCGTCGTGCAGATCCGCCCGACCGCCGACGCGTTCTGGCCGTCGACCTACGAGCCCTGGTCGCACTGGCTCACCGGCACCCAGGGTGCCAACCCCGGCTACGACCCCCTGGCCTTCATGGTGGCCGAGGCGCACGCCCGCGACCTGGAGTTCCACGCCTGGTTCAACCCGTACCGGGTCGCCACCCACACCGACCTCACCAAGCTGGCCGCCAGCCACCCCGCCCGTAAGAACCCCGGCTGGGCCCTCGCCTACAACGGGCAGCTCTACTACAACCCCGGCATCCCCGCCGTCCGGGCCTTCGTGCAGAACGCGATGATGGACGCCGTCAGCCGCTACGACATCGACGCGGTGCACTGGGACGACTACTTCTACCCCTACCCGGGCAGCGGTGGGGGCTTCCCCGACCAGGCCACCTTCGCCCAGTACGGTGCCGGGTTCAGCACCATCGGCGACTGGCGGCGCAACAACGTCAACCTGCTGGTCCAGGAGATGCACAACCGGATCCAGGCGGTCAAGCCGTGGGTGAAGCTCGGCGTGAGCCCGTTCGGCATCTGGCGCAACGCCGGCACCGACCCGCTGGGCTCCCGCACCACCGGCCTCCAGTCGTACGATGCGATCTACGCCGACACCCGCCGCTGGGTCAAGCAGGGCTGGATCGACTACATCGCCCCGCAGATCTACTGGCACATCGGCCACCCCTCGGCCGACTACGCGGAGCTGGTCCGCTGGTGGTCCGAGACCGTCACCGGCACCGACGTGCAGTTGCTCGTGGGGCAGGCCACCTACCGCGCCGGGGCGTCCGGGCAGGACGCCGCCTGGCAGGACCCGGCCGAGCTGACCGACCACCTGACGTTGAACCGCGCCTACCCGCGGGTCGTCGGCGACATCCACTTCAGCGCCAAGGACGTCCGCGCCGACCGGATCGGCGCGGTCTCCCGGGTGATGACCGACCACTACCGTCGGCCCGCGTTGGCGCCGGCCGGGGTGGGCGGTGCCGCACCCGCCGCGCCGAACCTCACCTCGGCGGTGCGCGGCTCCGGCGGCGTGACCCTGAACTGGCAGCGCGGCGCGACCGGCGGCACGGCCGCGTACGCGGTGTACCGGCTGCCCGGCAGCGGCACGGTCGATCCCTGTGACCTGGCCGACGCCCGCAACCTGCTCGGCACGGTCCGCGCCTCGGGCACCACCGGTACGTTCACCGACACCACCGCCGCGGCCGGCTCGACGTACCGCTACCTGGTGACCGGCCTGGACCGGCTGCACCACGAGAGCGCCGCCAGCAACGCGCGGACGGTCACCGGCACCGGCGGCACCTTCAGCGTGATCGTGGACAACGCCACCGCCGGTGGCTTCACCGCCGCCGACACCTGGGGCCAGTCGTCCTACCTCGCGACCCGGTACGGCGCCAACTACCGGTTCGCGCAGCCGCAGGCGGTCAGCGACCCGGCATGGTTCACCGCGACCCTGCCCGCGGCCGGCTCGTACCGGGTCGAGGTCTGGTACCCGGCCGACCCCGGCTACAACAGCGCCACGCCCCACCTGGTGGCGACGGCGAACGGGACGGTGACGGCCAAGGTCGACCAGCGCACCGGCGGCGGGCAGTGGCGGGTGCTGGGCACCTACGACTTCGCCGCCGGCACGCGCCAGGTCGTCGGGGTCAGCCGCTGGACCAGCACGACCGGGTACGTCGTCGCGGACGCCGTCCGGATCACCCGCCTCTGAGCGCGCCGTTCCCCGGGGCGTTGCGGGCCCCGGGGAACGGTCGGTTCAGTCGCGCCGCAGCCAGAGCACGCCGAGCGGCGGCACCCGCAGCGCCACCGACGCGGGCATACCGTGCCAGGGCGCGTCCTCGGCGTGCACGGCGCCGAGGTTGCCCACGCCCGAGCCGCCGTAGTGGTGGGCGTCGGTGTTGAGCACCTCCGCCCAGGTGCCGCCGGCCGGCAGCCCGATCCGGTAGTCCTCCAGCGGCCGGGCGGAGAAGTTCGCCACGCAGACCAGGGTCGCGCCGTCGGGGGCGATCCGGACGAACGAGACGGTGTTGTTGGCGACGTCGTCGCCGGCGATCCAGCGGAAGCCGGCCGGCTCGGTGTCCTGCGCCCACAGCGCGGGGGTGTCCCGGTAGACGCGGTTCAGGTCGGCGACGAGGCGCTGCACGCCGGCCCGGGCCGGGTCGTGCAGCAGGTACCAGTCGAGGCCCCGCTCCTCGCTCCACTCCCGGTCGTCGGCCAGCTCGCAGCCCATGAAGAGCAACTGCTTGCCCGGGTGCGCCCACATGTACGCCAGCAGGGCGCGCACGTTCGCCAGCCGCTGCCAGGTGTCGCCGGGCATCTTGGCCGCGAGGGAGCCCTTGCCGTGCACCACCTCGTCGTGGCTGATCGGCAGCACGTAGTTCTCGCTCCAGGCGTACGCCAGGGAGAAGGTGAGCTGGTGGTGGTGGTGCTGCCGGTGCACCGGGTCCTTCGAGGTGTAGAGCAGGGTGTCGTGCATCCAGCCCATGTTCCACTTGAACCCGAAGCCCAGCCCGCCGTCGGCCGTGGCGCGGGTGACCCCCGGCCAGGCGGTCGACTCCTCGGCGATCATCACCACCCCGGCGTGGTGCTTGTAGACGGTGGCGTTGGCCTCCTGCATGAAGGCGATGGCCTCCAGGTTCTCCCGGCCGCCGTGCCGGTTCGGCACCCACTGCCCCTCGGGTCGGGAGTAGTCCAGGTAGAGCATCGAGGCGACGGCGTCCACCCGCAGCCCGTCGACGTGGAACTCGTCGCACCAGTAGAGGGCGTTGGCGACGAGGAAGTTTCGCACCTCGGGGCGGCCGAAGTCGAAGACGTACGTGCCCCAGTCGGGGTGCTCGCCGCGCCGCGGGTCGGGGTGCTCGTACAGGGGGGTGCCGTCGAAGCGGGCCAGGGCCCACTCGTCCTTCGGGAAGTGCGCCGGCACCCAGTCCAGGATCACGCCGATGCCGGCGGCGTGCAGGGCGTCCACCAGGTGGCGGAACTCGTCGGGGTCGCCGAAGCGGGACGTCGGCGCGTAGTAGCCGGTGACCTGGTAGCCCCAGGAGCCGCCGAACGGGTGCTCCATCACCGGCATGAACTCGACGTGCGTGAAGCCCAGCTCGGTCACGTACGCGGTGAGCTGCTCGGCCAGTTCCCGGTAGCCCAGGCCCGGCCGCCACGAGCCGAGGTGCACCTCGTACGCGCTCATGGGCTCCTGGTGCGGCTGCCGCCGCGCCCGCCGCGCCAACCAGTCGGCGTCGCCCCACTCGTACGTCGAGTGGTGCACCACCGAGGCGGTGGCCGGCGGCACCTCCGCGTACGCCGCCAGGGGGTCGGCCTTGTCCCGCCAGTGGCCGTCGGCGCCGAGGACGCGGTATTTGTAGCGGGCGCCGGCCCGCGCGTCGGGGACGAACAGCTCCCACACGCCGCTGCCGCCGAGCGAGCGCATCGGCCAGCCGTCGTCGGGTGCCCAGCCGGCGAAGTCCCCGACCACGCGCACGCCGCGCGCGTTCGGCGCCCAGACGGTGAACGCCACGCCCTCGTCGAAGACCCGGGCGCCGAGCGCCTCCCAGAGCCGCTCGTGGCGGCCCTCGCCGATGAGGTGCAGGTCCAGCTCGCCGAGGGTGGGCGGGTAGCGGTACGGGTCGTCGCGCAGGTGGCCGTCGACCTCGACACGGTAGTCGACCACCTCGCCCGCGACCGCCGCCTCGAACACCCCGACGTCGTGTACCCGCCGCATCGGGTGCCGCCCGCCGTCGACGACGAGGGTGACGTCGGTGGCGCCCCGCCGCAGCGTCCGCACGACCGTGCGCCCGTCGGCCGGGTGCGCGCCGAGCAGGGCGTGCGGGTCGTGCGTGGCGCCGGCGATCAGCTGGTCCATCGGGTGTCGTCCTTCTGGGCGGGAGCGGTGGGGGCGGTGCCGCCCGAGAGATCGTCGGGAACGTTCTCGACGGTCAGGTCCGGGGCCGCCGACGCCGGCGCCGGGCCGGTGCCGCCGTCGGGCCGACGCAGGGTCAGCACGTGCGCCGGTTGCAGGTACGGGTCGAGGCGCACGGCGTTGCGCTGCCCCCAGTCGTAGCTGGCCCCGGTCAGCTCGTCGCGCACGGTGAACCGGTCGTGCCAGTCGAGGCCGAGCGCGGGCATGTCCAGCGTCGTGTTGCCCCACTGCACGCTCTGCGAGTCGAACGAGCAGACCACCAGCACCGTGTTGCCGGTGTCCGGGTCGTGCTTGGACCAGCAGAGCAGCGCCGGGTTGTCGATCTCGTGGAAGACCAGGTTGCGCAGGTGGTGCAGGGCGGGGTTGTCCCGGCGTACCCGGTTGAGGGTGGCGATGAACGGGGCCAGCGAGCGGCCGTGTGCCTGCGCGCCGGCCCAGTCGCGGGGGCGCAGCTCGTACTTCTCGTTGTCGAGGTACTCCTCCGCGCCGGGGCGGGCGACGTGCTCGAAGAGCTCGTAGCCGGCGTACATGCCCCAGGAGGGGGAGAGCAGCGCGGCCAGCACCGCCCGGATCTTGAACATCGGCGGGCCGCCGTGCTGCAACGAGGAGTGCAGGATGTCGGGTGTGTTCGGCCAGAAGTTCGGCCGCATGTGGTCGGCGGAGGCGACCAGCTCCTCGCAGTACGCCCGCATCTCGGCGGCCGTCGTGCGCCAGGTGAAGTAGGTGTACGACTGCGTGAAGCCGATCTTGCCCAGCCCGTGCATGATCGCCGGCCGGGTGAACGCCTCGGCGAGGAAGAGCACGTCCGGCTCGACCCGCTTCACCTCGGTGATCAGCCAGTGCCAGAAGTCGAACGGCTTGGTGTGCGGGTTGTCCACCCGGAAGATCCGGATGCCCTCGCCGACCCAGTGCAGCACGACCCGCAGCACCTCGGCGCGGATGCCGTCGGGGTCGTTGTCGAAGTTGACCGGGTAGATGTCCTGGTACTTCTTCGGCGGGTTCTCCGCGTACGCGATGCTGCCGTCGGCCCGGGTCGTGAACCACTCCGGGTGCTCGGTGACCCACGGGTGGTCCGGCGCGCACTGCAACGCCAGGTCCAGGGCCACCTCCAGGCCCTGCTCGGCGGCGGCGGCGACGAAGTCGCGGAAGTCCTCCGGCGTACCCAGATCGGGGTGGATGGCGTCGTGGCCGCCCTCGGCGGCGCCGATGGCCCACGGCGAGCCCACGTCGTCGGGCCCGGCGGTCAGCGCGTTGTTGGGACCCTTGCGGTTGACCCGCCCGATCGGGTGGATCGGCGGCAGGTAGAGCACGTCGAAGCCCATCGCGGCGACGCCCGGGAGGCGCTCGACGGCGGTGGCGAACGTGCCGGAGCGGGCCGGCGCGTCGACGGTGGCCGGGATCGCCCCCTCCGAGCGGGGGAAGAACTCGTACCAGGCGGAGAAGAGCGCCCTGGGGCGGTCCACCCAGAGCCGGTGCTCCTCGCCGGTGGTGACCAGCTCGCGCACCGGGTGCGCCCAGAGCAACTCGGCCAGGCCGAGGGCCGCCTCGACCCGCCGGGGCAGCTCCCGCCGCTCGTCGACCAGCGCCGCCGCCGCCGACCGGACCCGGTCGGCCTCGCCGGCCGGCACGAGGTCGACGGCCGCCGTCAGCACGCGGACGCCCTCGGCCAGGTCGTTGGCCAGCTCCGTCGCGCCCTGCCCGGCGGCGATCTTCTTGGTCACCGCGTTCTGCCACGTCAGGTAGGGGTCTGCGAACGCCTCGACGGCGAACACCCACTCGCCGACGGCGTCGGGGCGGATGGTGGCGTGCCACCGGTCCTGGCCGGGCTCGCCGGGGCGCATCCGGGTGAACGGCCGGGCCAGCCCGTCGGGGCCGAGCCAGACCACGTTGCAGCCGAGCGCGTCGTGGCCCTCGCGGTAGGCGCGGGCCGACACCGGCACCGCCTCGCCGACCACAGCCTTGGCCGGGTAGCGACCGCAGGAGACGACGGGGGAGACGTCTTCGATCGGGAACCGTCCAGTCACCCCGCCAACCTACTGCGCGAGATCCTTTCGCGCTCGATTGCGCCCTGCTTTGGCTGCGCCGCCCCGTCGGGTCAGCGCCGGGCCCGCCATTGCTTCGCGCGCCGCAGGTAGCGGAGCACCCCGGCGGGGCCGGTGGAGGCGGGCCAGTCGTCGGTGCGGAACCAGGCGTCGGATCCGCCGTCGAGGAAGATCACCGAACCGCAGAGGAAGTCGGCGGCCGGTGACAGCATGAACGCCACCCACTCGCCGACGTCCTTCGGCTCGCCCCGCCCGCCGATCGGCACGGCGAGCCCCTCGACGGCGTCCTTCTCGCCGCGCGCGATCTGCTCCTCGAGCAGGGGCGTGGCGATGATGCCGGGAGCGAGGACGTTGACCCGGATGCCGGCGCCGGCCCACTGCGGCGAGACGGCGCTGCGCCGCGCCCACCGGGTCACCGCCATCTTCGAGCTGGCGTACGCGAAGGGCGCCGAACGGCCGCGGAAACGCCCCACCACGCGCAGCGCCTTGTCGGGATCGCGCGCGAGCAGGGCCCGCACGGCGCTCTCCGGCACCATCGGGGTGAGCGTGGTGGAGTTCGAGCCGAACACCACGACCTTGCTGTTGCCGGCCGAGGCCAGCGCGGGCCGCCATGCCTCGAGCAGGTCCACGACGCCGAAGAAGTTGACCTGCTGTACGACCCGGTCCCGTCCCGGGATGCCGCCGAGCCCGGCGGCACAGACCGCGCCGTCGAGCCGGCCCCCGACGCGTTGCAGCACCTCGGACGCCGCCGCCGCGCGCCCCGCCGGCGTGGCCAGGTCGGCGATGACGTCGGCGTCGCGCAGGTCCACGCCGACGACGGTGTGCCCGTCGCCACGCAGCCGCTCGGCCGTGGCCCTGCCCATGCCCGAGGCGGCACCCGTCACCGCGTACGTACCCATGTCGGTTCCCTTCGACTTCGCCGTCAGCCGGCGCACCTGGCTGCCCCGTCTCGCCGGATGCTGGCACGTCGCGCCCCTCCTGGCTCGACAATCGCGGCAAATCGCCACGTGGCCGGTGCCGTGTGCGCGGCGGAAGGCCCGCACCCCGGGCGGGCCGGGTGCTGCCGGTGGTGGGGAGGCCTCCCGCCAACGGAAACGCCAACGGGTGTCCCTGCCTACCTCAGGAGCGAGCGGTAGAGGTCGAGGGTGCGGTCGGCGATGGCGTCCCAGGAGAAGTGCGCGACGGCGCGGCGCCGGCCCGCCCGGCCCAGCTCGGCGGTCTTCGCCGGGTCGCCGAGGAGGGTGTTCATCGCCGCCGCCAGGTCGGCCACGAACCGCTGCGGGTCCAGCGGGGTGCCGGAGCCGTCGCCGGCCTGCTCGATGGGGACCAGCAGCCCGGTCTCGCCGTCGGCGACCACCTCCGGGATGCCGCCGGTGGCGGTGGCCACCACCGCCGTCTCGCAGGCCATCGCCTCCAGGTTCACGATGCCCATCGGCTCGTAGACCGAGGGGCAGACGAAGACCGTGGCGTGGGTCAGCACCTGGATCACGTCGGGCTTGGGCAGCATCTCGGCCACCCACACCACACCCGAGCGGTTCGCCCGCAACCCGGCGACCAACTCCTGCACCTCGGCGGCGATCTCCGGGGTGTCCGGCGCGCCGGCCAGCAGCACCAACTGGGTGTCCGCGGGCAGGTCGCGCGCCGCGCGCAGCAGGTAGGGCAGGCCCTTCTGCCGGGTGATCCGCCCGACATACACCACGCTGGGCAGGGCCGGATCGATGCCGAGGCGCTCCAACACGTCCGTGCCGTGGTGCGGGGCGTACTGCGCGGTGTCGATGCCGTTGTGCACCACCCGGACCCGGTCGGGGTGCACCGCCGGGTAGGCGGTCAGCACGTCGCGCCGCATCCCCTCGCTGACCGCGATCACCGCGTCGGCGGCCTCGAACGCCGTGCGCTCGCACCAGGAGGAGAGCGCGTAGCCGCCGCCGAGCTGCTCGGCCTTCCACGGCCGCAGCGGCTCCAGGCTGTGCGCGGTCACCACGTGCGGCACGCCGTGCAGCAGCTTCGCGGCGTGCCCCGCCAGGTTCGCGTACCAGGTGTGGCTGTGCACCACGTCGGCGCCGGCGCACGCCGCCGCCATCTCCAGGTCCACGCCCATCGTCCGCAGCGCGGCGTTCGCGCCGGTCAGTCCCGCCGGTTCGGCGTACGCGGTGACGCCCGGCCCGGTGCGCGGCGCGCCGAAGCAGTGCACCCGTACGTCGGCGAGGCGGCGCAGCTCGCGGGCCAGGTACTCGACGTGCACGCCGGCCCCGCCGTACACCTCCGGGGGGTACTCCCGGGTGAGTAGGTCGACGCGAAGCGTTGCCGGTGCTGTCATCCCCCGCACCCTAGTGCAGAAGTGTGCCCGTCCGAGTGGTGAGTTCCCCCGGGGATGGATAGCGTCGGGGGCATGGCTGCCAAGGTGCTCGCGATCGTCCTGGCCGGCGGGGAGGGCAAGCGCCTGATGCCGCTCACCACGGACCGGGCCAAGCCGGCCGTCCCGTTCGGCGGGATGTACCGCATGGTCGACTTCGTCCTGTCCAACCTGGCGAACGCCGGCTATCTGAAGATCGTCGTGCTGACCCAGTACAAGTCACACTCGCTCGACCGGCACATCACCAAGACGTGGCGGATGTCGACGCTGCTCGGCAACTACGTCACCCCGGTGCCGGCGCAGCAGCGTCGCGGCCCGTGGTGGTTCGCCGGTTCGGCCGACGCGATCTACCAGAGCTTCAACCTGATCAACGACGAGCAGCCCGACCACGTGATCGTCTTCGGTGCCGACCACATATACCGGATGGACCCCCGGCAGATGGTGGAGGACCACATCGCCTCCGGCGCCGGGGTGACCGTGGCCGGCATCCGGCAGCCGCTGTCGATGGCCGACCAGTTCGGTGTCATCGAGGTCGGTGAGGACGGCCGGCGGATCCGGGCGTTCCGCGAGAAGCCCACCGACGCCGTCGGCCTGCCCGACGCCCCCGACCAGATCTACGCCTCCATGGGCAACTACGTGTTCAGCACGAAGGCGCTCTGCGAGGCGGTCGAGCGCGACGCGGAGGACAAGTCGAGCAAGCACGACATGGGCGGCAGCATCATCCCGATGCTGGTGGAGCGGGGCGAGGCCAACGTCTACGACTTCCGCGACAACGAGGTGCCGGGCAGCACCGACCGGGACCGCGGCTACTGGCGCGACGTGGGGACCCTCGACTCCTTCTACGACGCCCACATGGACCTGATCAACGTGCACCCGGTGTTCAACCTCTACAACTTCGAGTGGCCGATCTACACGGCGCAGCCGCCGTACCCGCCGGCGAAGTTCGTCCACCAGTGGGGCGAGCGGGTCGGCCGCGCGGTCGGTTCCATGGTCTCGCCCGGCGCGGTGGTCTCCGGCGGCCTGGTGGAGAACTCGATCGTCTCGCCGAAGGTCAAGGTCCACTCGTGGGCACACGTGGACGGCGCGGTGCTGATGGAGGGCGTCGACATCGGCCGGCACGCCGTCGTCCGCCGGGCCATCCTCGACAAGAACGTGGTCGTGCCGGAGGGCGCGGAGATCGGCGTGGACCTGGAAAAGGACCGGCAGCGCTACACGGTCTCCGAGAACGGCATCGTGGTCATCGGCAAGGGACAGAAGGTGGAACCGTGAGCAGTCATCCCCGGGCCGGCAAGCCCGCCCAGCCCGCCGACCTGGTCGACGTGCCCCGGCTGGTGACGGCCTACTACGCCGAGCATCCCGATCCGCAGGACCCGGCGCAGCAGGTCTCCTTCGGCACGTCCGGGCACCGCGGGTCGAGCCTGCGCAACGCGTTCAACTCCGACCACGTCCTCGCGATCACGCAGGCGCTCTGCGACTACCGCCGGGAGCGTGGCCCGGACGGCCCGCTCTTCCTCGGCCGGGACACCCACGCGCTCTCCGCCCCGGCCGCGGTGGACGCGCTCGAGGTGCTCGCCGCCAACGAGGTCACCGTGCTGCTCGACAGCCGCGACGGTTACACCCCCACCCCGGCGGTGTCGCACGCCATCCTCGCCCACAACCGGGGGCGCACCGGCGGGCTCGCCGACGGCATCGTCATCACCCCGTCGCACAACCCACCCGACGACGGCGGCTTCAAGTACAACCCCACCCACGGCGGTCCGGCGGATTCCGACGCCACGAGGTGGATCCAGGACCGGGCCAACACGATCCTCGCCGACGGGCTGAAGGAGGTCCGGCGCATCCCGTACGCGCGGGCCCGCGCCGCCGACACCACCGGCTCGTACGACTTCCTCGCCCACTACGTCGACGACCTGCCGGCCGCGATCGACATCGACGCGATCCGCGCCGCCGGGGTGCGGATCGGCGCCGACCCGCTCGGCGGGGCGAGCGTCGGCTACTGGGGTGAGATCGCCGAGCGGCACCGGCTGGACCTCACAGTCATCAACCCGACGGTCGATGCGACCTGGCGTTTCATGACCCTGGACGGCGACGGCAAGATCCGGATGGACTGCTCCTCGCCGAACGCGATGGCGTCCCTGATCGCCGCCCGCGCCGACTACCAGGTCTCCACCGGCAACGACGCCGACGCCGACCGGCACGGCATCGTCACCCCCGACGGTGGCCTGATGAACCCCAACCACTACCTGGCGGTGGCGATCGCCCACCTGTTCCGCACCCGGACGCAGTGGGGGCCGGCCGCCGCCGTGGGCAAGACCCTGGTCTCCTCCTCGATGATCGACCGGGTCGCCGCCGACCTGGGCCGGCCGCTGCTGGAGGTGCCGGTCGGCTTCAAGTGGTTCGTTCCCGGGCTCCTCGACGGCGCGGTGGGCTTCGGCGGCGAGGAGAGCGCCGGCGCGTCCTTCCTGCGCCGCGACGGCAGCACCTGGACCACCGACAAGGACGGCATCCTGCTCTGCCTGCTCGCCGCCGAGATCATCGCCACCACCGACCGCACCCCCAGCCAGCACTGGGCGGAGCTGGCCGAGCGTTTCGGTGCTCCCGCCTACGCGAGGATCGACGCGCCGGCCACCCGGGAGGAGAAGGCCGTGCTCGCGAAGCTCTCCCCGGAGCAGGTGACCGCCACCGAGCTGGCCGGTGAGCCGATCACCGCGACCCTCACCACCGCACCCGGCAACGACGCGCCGATCGGTGGGCTCAAGGTGACCACGGAGTCCGGCTGGTTCGCCGCCCGGCCGTCGGGCACCGAGGACGTCTACAAGATCTACGCCGAGTCCTTCCAGGGCCCGGAGCACCTGGCCCGGATCCAGCAGGAGGCCAGGGCCCTGGTCGACGGGGTGCTCGGCCAGGCCTGATCCGCCAGACCCGCTTTGTCGCGAGGTTGTCGCCACACCGCGCGGGTGGCGACAACCTCGCGTCGACTGCGTCGGCGGGGTCGACGGCGCGGAAGCGCCTGGTTCGTGGCGGTCGCTGCGGACGCAGCTTCGCCACCTCGGCTCGGTCGGATCGTTAGGGAGGTGTTGGGTCTGGTGAAGTCAGGCCCGTTGCCGCCGAATGTTCCGTAAGTGAGGTTGACAGGTGCCAAGCCGCGTTCGCACCATGATCCGCAGGGTCCAGGACCATCTCGCGGGCTCCCGTGATCCTGAGGCGTTCGTCCGGTCACTGGGTGTGCACCTGAACGGCCGGGTCAAGTTCTACGCGGTGAACCGGGCGATGTTCGGGTCCGAACCGTGGCTGATCACCATCGGGGACAACGTCTACATCACCGCCGGGGTGCAGTTCGTGACCCACGACGGGGGCACCCTGATCCTTCGCAAGGATCATCCTGAGCTGGACTGGACGGCCCCCATAACCATCGGTGACGACGTCTACATCGGCATGCGGTCGATGATCCTCGCCGGAGTCAACATCGGTAACAGGTGCGTGATCGGGGCCGGTTCGATCGTCACGCGCGACATCCCGGACAACACGGTGGCGGCCGGGGTGCCGGCCCGCCCCCTGCGCACCACGGACGAATATCTGGCGCAGTTGCAGGCCAAGTCGCTGGGCATCGGCCACCTCGCGGTACCGGAGAAGCACGAGGCGATCAAGAGGATCTACGGCGTGACGACCGTCTGACGCTGCCGACGTCCGACGCGGCGGGCGCAGCCCGTGGCTAGGCCCGCCGGTAGGCCACCCGGGGCGGCGGTAGCTGGTGGACGCCGGCGATCGTGATCGCCCCCAGGGCGCCTCCCACCCCGCCGGCGTGGTAGCCGAATCGGTCGCCGGTCATGGCCGCCGAGCTGGTACCGAGGTTCAGTGTTGCCCCGCTGCCGGTGACACTGGCCCGCAACGAGGGCGGGGTGGTGAGGACGGCCTGCCACACGTGTGCGTACCAGTGCCAGCCGGCTGGCAGGACCACCGGGACGGCCAGGATCGACTCCTGCACCCCCACGGCGGCGGCGACCGTGCCGAAGTCGGCGATCGGGCGGGCCGTCACGGGCCGGCCGGTTGCCGGGTCGTGGCCGTATACGCCGTGCCGCACCACCCCCGTGCCGATCCCCGTCATCTCGACGCACGCCCGGTCGACCCGGGTGGCCTCGGCCAGGTACATCGGGTACAGCAGAAGACGCTGGTAGGTGCCCGTGTAGGTGTTGCTGCGGGTGGGGCCGGACATCAGCAGGAAGTAGGTGCCCACGCCGCGCGTCGCCCCCGGCAGGGCTTCCGCGGGCACCATGTCGGGTTCCGCGCGCCACATGCCGTACCCGGGGGACACCGGCACGTGGTACGGGATCCCGTCGGCGGTGACCCGCGCCGGGACCTGGAGGTTCGTCGATCCGACCGCGACCAGCTTCCGGTTCAGCAACTGCGGTGCCCGCATCTGAGCGCTGACGACGGTGCCGACCCGCTCGATCATGACGAAGTCGTGGGTGCCGTCCGAGACGACGACCTCGGTGGCGGTCCGGGGTGGGGGCAGATACCGGCGGTAGGCGGTGCCGGCCACCGACACCCCGGCTTCGAGGGTGCGCCCCCACACCAGCTGCGGATAGTTCTTCTTGAAGCTGGAGCTGATGAACCAGCCTTTCGCTGTCGTGTACTTGATTCGGTTCTGGGCGAGCCCGTCGCCGATCGGCAGCATCCCCATGGTGATGCCCCACTGCGGGGTTCCCTGTGCGTCGACCGCCCACTGGGTCATGCTGCTCACCGGCATCAGCGGATCCTTGAGGGTCGCCGGGGTGAAATCGGTGAGCGCGGGAAGGGTGTTGATGTCTGCCCAGCCCGACCAGTCCAGGGTGCCGGCCACCCCGACGTTCGGCATGAACTGCCGACGCGTGCCGCCCGCCGGCGCGGTCAGCGGGAAGCACTGGGTGACGCCCATGTTCAGGGTGAACGTCTGCTGGGCGGTCACCCGCTGCGAGACGATCAGGGTGCCCTCCGACCAGCGGTAGAGATTGGTGACACGGCACAGGGGCGCTGTCTGCGCCATGATCGTGGCGAGCGGCGTGCCGATGTTCGCCCGCGCGGTGTCGATCATTCCCTGGTACGACGGGATGACGTACGACTCTGAGATCGTCAACGCCTGTCCCGTGGACCTGCCGTCGGGGACCGGCTTGCCGTCCAGCTCGACGGCCACGGTGTGGGAGTGGGTCGACGGGAAGATCTGCACCGCCGGGGTGAGGATGCCCGCGATCGGCACCGTGGCCGTGTGGGTCGCACCCGAGACGTGGGTGAGCGGTGCCGACGGTGGGTTCTTCACCCCCTGGGCGATGCCGTTGACGACGGTGTACGGGTTGCCGAACAGCAGCTTGTTGGCGTCGGGGACCGCCAACAGGGTGTAGATGCGGGTCCCGTCGGTCCATTGCGAGCCCACGTCGGCGGTCGTCTTGCCGTGGTCGACCAGGGCGATCCGGCAGCCCGTGTCGTAGCCGTGGTTGGCGCCGACGTACGACCATCCGGTGTTGATCGGGCAGTTGTCGTCCGACATGTCGTGGATCCTGGTGCCGAGTGCCGGGGGCACGACCGGCCAGACCTGCGCGTCAGTCGCGGTCGACGGCACGAGCGTGGCCTGCTGGAGGCCCCCGTGCCACAGGCCGACCATGGTGGCGGGGGGGTAGGCGAGATTGGCCGGCATCATCACGTCGCGGGTGTCGTCGAACCGGAACCGGATGGACAGCAGGTTGCCGCCCCGATAGACAGTCGTAGCATTTGTCATGTTTGATACCTCCTGGTCCTCATCCTCACACCGGCTCGTCAGCTCGGCTGTCAGGGAAAAGACAAGACGACTACCCAGGGTGTCGGATTGGATCCCGACAGTGGTGGGAGCGGCTGGTGGAGCCCACCGGGATCGCCGCTTCGCCGCCGCGTGGTTGTCGGGGCCGTCGAGCCGGCCAGCTGGGTGCCGAGGCGCTCTCGGCCTTCGGCCTGATCACCTCGTCCCTGCGCGGTCACCCGTTACGGCACCCTGGCCTCGCTCGATGTACAGGTGGGCGGTCCATCCACCGAGGGGTTCGCATGCGCATTCTGATCACCGGCGGAGCCGGTTTCATCGGGTCCAACCTGGCCCGAGCCGCGTTGGCCGAGCCCGCCGTGAAGGAGGTGGCCGTCCTCGACGACCTGTCGGTCGGGCTGCGCGGCAACCTCGACGGGCTGGACGTCGACTTCGTCGAGGGGTCGATCCTGGACCCGGCGACACTCGACGCCGCCATGGCCGGGCGGGAAGCGGTCGTCCACCTGGCGGCGCTGCCCAGCGTGCCCCGCTCGCTGCGTGACCCGCTCGCCTCCCACCACGCGAACGCCACGGGCACCCTCATGGTCCTCGAAGCGGCCCGACGGCACGACGTCGGCCACGTCCTGGTCGCCTCCTCCTCGTCGGTCTACGGCATGAACCCGGCGCTGCCGAAGGCGGAGCTCACCTGGACCCGGCCGATGAGTCCCTACGCCGCCAGCAAGCTCGCCACCGAGGCGTACGCCCTCGCCCACCAGGCATCATTCGGTCTGCCCACGCTGGCCTTCCGGTTCTTCAACGTGTTCGGTCCCGGGCAGCGGCACGACCACGCCTACGCCGCGGTCATCCCCCGATTCGTCCACGCGGCGCTGCGGGGGGAACCAGTCGTGCTGCACGGTGACGGCACCCAGTCGCGCGACTTCACCTTCGTCGGCACGGTGTGTCAGGTCATCCTCGACGCGCTCCGCCGCCGCGTGCACCATCCGCACCCGGTCAACCTCGCCTTCGGGGCACGGGCGAGCCTGTTGCAGGTCCTCGGCGAACTCACCGAGCTGCTGGGGCGACCGATCGCCCGTGAGTACGCGCCCTCGCGCACCGGCGACGTCCCGCACTCGTTGGCCGACGACAGCACCCTGCGGGAGTTGTTTCCGGACGTCGTGCCGATCGCCCGCACCGACGGTCTCCAGGCGACGATCGAGTGGATGGCCGGGCTGCCGCGCGTGGAACACGTCGCACAGCGGTGACCCAGAAGGCGTCGAGCAGGGCAGAGCCGGGGCAGGTCGTCGCCGAGGCCCCACCTTTCGTACCCGGCGCATCAGCCACGCCGCCGGCCCGGTCCCGGCGCGCTCCGGTGCGGTTCCTGCCGGCGGGGCGGGACCGCACGCTGACCGCGGGCATCGCCAGCTCCCTGGCCGCCAAGGGGGTCGGTCTCGCCGCGCCGCTGGTCATCACCCCCTCGTGCTTCCGCTACCTCGGAGACCAGCGCTACGGCCTGTGGATGGCGATCACGGCACTCACCGGCATGGCCTGGTTCGCCGACCTGGGGTTGGGCAACGGGCTGCTCACCCGGCTCAGTCATCTCGCCGACGACGCCCACCAGCGGGCGCGCGAGATCTCCAGCGCCTACACCACCCTCGGCGTGGTCGCGGTGGCCCTGCTGTCCGGACTGGTCCTGATCGAGCCCCTGGTGCCCTGGGCCCGGCTGTTCGGCGTCACCGACCCGGCCCTGGCCACGGAGGCGTCGGCCCTGGTCCTGCTCTGCTTCGGGGCCTTCGCCGTCAACGTTCCGCTCTCGCTGATCCAGCGGATCCAGTACGCCCGCGCCCAGGTCACCCAGAGCAATGCCTGGCAGGCGACCGGTGCGCTGTTCTCCATGGCGGCCGTGCTGGCCGCGATCGCCACCGGACGCGGCCCGCTGACGGTGATCGCCTGCGCGGTGCTGGCCGTTCCGCTGACCAACCTGCTCAACACCCTGGTCTACTTCTGGCTCCAGGAGCCCACCGCGCGACCGCGCCCCGGGCTCGTGCACCGGGCCACGGCGGTGGGCCTGCTCCGGTTGGGCCTGCGGTTCTTCGCGCTCTCCGCGATGTCGTCGATCGCGCTCAACGTGGACAACCCACTGGTCGCCCACGTCCTCGGGCTCAGCGTCGCCGCGCACTACGCGGTCGTCGGGAAGCTCTTCGGCGTCCTCTCGGTGTTCGTCGCGCTCGTCGGGATGGCGGTCTGGCCCGCCAACGGTGTCGCCCTAGCCCGCGGCGACACCGCCTGGGTGCGCCGGACGACCCGACGGATGGTCCTGCTCAACGGCTTGATCGTGGGAACGGCCGGGCTCGGGTTGGTCCTCTGCGGCCATCGGTTGGTCCAGGCGTGGGTCGGTGGGGTCGACGTGGCCGTGGTGCCGGTCGCGGTCCTGGCCGGACTCGCGTTCTGGTCGTTCCTGGTGGCGGTCGCCTCCCCGCTGTTGCTCGTGCAGAACAGCGTCGGCCTGCTCCGCCCGCAGTTCGTCGGCTGGGCCACCTTCCTGCTGCTCGCGACCGCGCTGAAGGTCGCCGGGCTGCGCCAGTTCGGGCTCGTGGGCCTGCCGGTGGCCGGCTGCCTCGCCTATCTGCTCACCATGTGGCCCGCCGCCGTCCTCGGCTACCGCCGCGCGCTGGCCAACTCCCACCGAGCCACCACGCGCGGCGCAACCGGAACGGCGGTTTGACCGTCCGCCGCCCCGGCCGGCCAGCCGGTCGTCCTCAACAGATGTGGGGGTCCTTCGATGAGACAGACGCAGATCGTGATCGACGCCGCCGGTGGGTCGGGCGGCGGGGCCGGCCGCCTCAAGACCGAACTCGACGCCTTCGTCGCCGACGGCACCGCCCCGGTCCGGGTCATCGGCCGGGATCGCCGGCTCACGGCGTCGTGGCTGGTGCGGCGGGAGGTCGCCGCCGGTGGGGCGCCGGTCGTCGTTGCCCTCAGCAACGTCTCCTTCGCCTGGCGTGGCGCCGAGCGGCGGGTGCTGGTGCACAACGCCCTGCACTTCCTGGCGCCCGCCGAGGAGGGGCTGCTGAAGGTGCAGCCCCGGTCGTTGCGGGCGCAGATTCCCGTGGTCCGGAACCTGCTGCACCGGGCCGACGTGATCGCCGTGCCGTGCTCGGCGATGGCGGCACGGGTCGCCGACCGGGTGCCGGCGGTACGCGACCGGTTGCTGGTGCTCGCGAACCCGGTCAGCCCGGTCGGCCCTCGCCTGCCCGTGGACGGGGTGTCGATCCTCGTCCCGGTCGTGCCGTCGCCATTCAAGAACGTGGTGGCCGAGCTTCGCGTGCTGCTCGCCGCGCTCGACCGGCGCCGGCACCCCGCCCGGATCCGGATGACCGCGCACCCCCACGAACTTCCGGACGACCTGGCCCGGCATCCCCGGCTGGACCTGCTGGGGCAGCTGCCGCACCACGAACTCGCCGAGCACTGGCGCCGGGCGAGCGCCGTCTTCTTCCCGTGCGAGCTGGAGTCCTTTGGCTACCCGCTCGCCGAGGCACGCGTCTACGGCCTGCCGGTGCTGGCACCGGGCACCCCGCAGTCGCGCGAGATCGCCGGCGGTGCCCTGGTCCCGTACGACCTGTCGGACCTGGACAGTCTCGCGGACGCTCTCGACGACATCGACCGGCCGGTGGTCGCGGAACCGGACGCGTTCGAGCGGGGCGCGTACTTCACCCGGTTGCTGGGACTCGACCGGGCGAGTCCGGGCCGCCCGGCGGACAGGTCACCGGCAGCCACGGCACGGGCGGTCCGTCCGTGACGACCCACCGGATCTCAGCGGAGGCGATGGGGACGCCCGGGTGCGCGGTCGACGGCGCCGACGACGGTTTGGAGAGCCGGGGACCTGCCGGCCCGTGTCGGGTCCTGCGAGTCGTCGGCGAGCTGAACTTCGGTGGGACGGAGATGCGGACCGCCGAGCTGCTGCCTCGTCTCGCCGCCGCCGGAACGGATGTCCACTTCGTGACGCTCAGCGACCGGATCGGGCCCGGGCCACTGGCCGGGGCGGCCGTCCGGCACGGTGGATCCGTCACGCCGATCCCGCTCGATGTCCGGTTCCCGATGCGCTTCCTCCGGCTGCTGCGGCTGCTGCGTCCGGACGTGGTGCACGTCGACTGCGCCAACTTCTCCGGTGCGCTGCTCTGCCTCGCCCTGCTCGGCCGCGTACCGATCCGCGTCGCCCACTTCCGCGGCGACGACAACCAGCGCCGGAACCTGCGCCGGCGGATGCAGCGGTGGCTCTGGGCGCGGCTGTTGCGGGCGTCCGCCACGGACATCCTTGGCGTCTCGCCCAGCGCTCTGACCTTCGGCCACCACCGCGCCTGGCGCGACGACCCGCGGTGCCAGGTCGTCCTCAACGGTCTGGACCTCGACCGGCTCCACCAGCCGACCGGCCACCACCTCCGCTCCGTGACCGGCGCCGGCCCCGACGACCTGCTCTGCGTCAGCGTGGGGCGGGCCTCGCCGGAGAAACGGCGGTGGCTCCTGCCACCGATCCTCGCCGCACTGCGCGACCAGGGCGTCTCCGCCCATGTCGTGCTCGTCGGCCCGTCGGACGAGACGGATGACGCCGGCGTCCGGGCCGCCGCGGCCGAGCACGGTGTGGCCGACCGGGTGCACCTGCTGGGCCCTCGCGACGACGTGGGTGGGCTGCTGCGCCAGGCCGACGTGGTCGTGCATCCGTCCTGCCTGGAAGGGCTGCCGGGGGGCGTGCTGGAACCGGTCGCCCTGGGGATCGGCACGGTGGCCGCAGACCTGCCCGGCGTGCGCCTCATCCACGAACACCTGCCCGGAGTCACCATCGTCGCCACCGACGCGCCACCGACGGTCTGGGCGGCGGCGGTGCGGACCGCCGCCGGCTACACCGTGGCGACGGATCCCGAGACGGCCGGCAGACGCTTCCAACGGAGTCCGTTCGCGATCGAGGCGGCGGTCGCCACACACCTGGCGATCTACCGGCGTCGGCTGGCTGACGGCACGCCGTCCGCACATGTTGTCAAGGACAGAAGCCGGCTGCCGGCCGCTTCGGAACGGTGAGAACGATGAACGACCAGACCACGGCGCTCGGTGCCGAGCATGCGGGACGCGACGGCCTGACGCGGCGGGTGGACCTCCCACGTCCGCTGCTGGTGGGCGCCTACAGCTTTCCCCACGGGGATGCCACCTCCAACCGTCTGCTGCAGCTGGCCCGGTGCGCGGCACCCCACGGCACCCGCACCCTGGTGGTCAACGACTGGCCCTGCGACGGCTCCCTCCCCCCACAGCGGGACGCGGTGGCGGGAATCGAGCTGATCACGCTGCGCACCCGGGGAGGGAACCGGCTCATTCGGATGTCCACCCGTCTCGCCCGTCCGGTGCGGGTGCTACGGGCGATGCGCCGTCGCGGCGTGGTACGCGGTGACGTGTCGGTGGTGTTGTTGCCGATGGCGATGATGACCCTTGGCAACTGGGCCATGCTGCGGCTCGTGCTGCGCTGCCCGGTGGTGGTGGACGCGAGCGAGCGGCACGACCGCCGCCAGTTTCGGCAGGGCTGGCTGGCACCGTACTTCGTCCGGCACCGCTGGTCGACCTTCCTGGCCACCCGCCTCGTCCACCGGGCCACGGCGGTGTCGACCACCCTCGGCGGCTACCTGGAGGGGCACGGCCTCGACGTGCTGGTGGTGCCGCCGCAGGTGGACTGCGACGAGTTCGCGCAGCCGCAGTCGCCGTCGCTGAGCGACGGGTTGCGGCTCCTGTACGCCGGGACCCCCGGGCGCAAGGACATGCTCGACGTGATTCTCCGCGGCATCGGCCGACTCGCGCCGCAGGACCAGGCGCGGGTGCGCCTCACCATCGCCGGCGTCACCCGGGAGGACGCCACGGACCTGTCCGACCTGGACGTCTCCGTGCTGGACTCGGTGTCGGCCGAGGTGACGTTCCTCGGCCGGGTGCCCCGCGACAAGGTGCTCACGCTGCTCTCCGAGTCGCACTTCTCGCTGCTGGTGCGCCCCACCGGCGGATACGCCGCACACGGGTTCCCGTCCAAGGTGCCCGAGAGTCTCGCCGCCGGTTGTCCGGTGCTGCTCAACCACACCAGCGACCTGGCCACGTACGTGCGGGACGGGATCGAGGGCATCGTGCTCGGCGGCAACGGCCCGGACGACGTCCGGCGCGGCGTCGAGCGCGCGCTGCGCCTGCGGGACGAGGACTGGGCGGGAATGAGCCGGGCCGCCCGGGAGAGGGCGCGCGATTCCTTCGACCACCGGGCCTGGCAGGCCCGGGTGAGCGCCTTCCTCGACCCCACGGGCTGACCGGCAGGTGCCCGAGCGACCGACGGCCGCCCCAGGGGCGGCCGTCGGGTCCTGACGGTGGCCCGCTATCTGGGCACCGACATCCGCTCCCCCCGGGCCGCGGGGCGCACCCCGGCCGGCTGACGCCGCCGGTCCGCCGAATCGGGGGGACCGGGCCTGCCGCCGGCGCGGGTGGTGTAGACGCTCACGGGCACCCCGGAGCTGTGGCGTCCCGACCGGGTACGCACCAGGGCACCGGCCACGGCGAGCCAGAACACGTACGGGTAGGGCTGACCCATGCCGAACATCGTCGACTCGGTGACCTGGATCAGCAGGCCGGTGACGATGAGCCAGACCAGACCCGAGTTGAGGGCGCCCACGGGAGCCAGCAGCACCGCCCGGATCGCGGCGAGCAGGAGCAGCAGGAGCGGCACGACGCCGCCGATTCCCAACTCCAGCAGCCACTGCAGGTAGCTGTTGTGCACCAGGTTGACGCCGACGTTGAAGAACCCGTCCTCGCGGGTCTGCGTGAACAGTTGGCTGCCCGACGCGTACCCGAAGCCGAACGTCGGACGGCTCTGCCACAGCTCGACGGTCGCCTGCCAGGTCTGGGTCCGCCCGTTGGAGAAATCGCCGTTGTCCGGGTCGGTGAACCGGGCGGAGAAGCTCTGTGCCACGGGCGAGCCGACGATGCGGGGGAGCAGGTTGAACACGTACGCCAGCCCGACGCCCCCGACCACCGCCGCCGCCAGGCGTGCCAGCGGCCCGATGCCGTGCCGCAGCACCACCCAGAGGGCGCCGACGAGGACGGCGACGAGGGCGGTGCGGGACTCGGTGATCGGCAGGGCGATGGCCGCCGGCACGATGCCGAGCAACTGCGCCCGCTTTCGCGACTGCCGGTAGAGCGCCCAGCCGAGCGGGATCGTCAGGGCGCAGATGATGCTCAGCATGTTGGGGTTGGCGTAGAGGCCCTGGAACCGGTCGTTGAAGGAGGTGGCGGAGGCGCCGCCAGCGAGCCCGTAACCGAGACTGACCAGCAGGGAGATGCTGAGCACCAGGTAGACCACCCGCAGGTCGCCGGCCACGGCTGCCGGGTCGACCCAACGGCGCCACAGCAGTACGTGGGCCAGCGCGGCCAGCAGTGAGAGCGCGACGGCCTGTTGGAGTGTGTGCAACGGGGTGATGGACCATGCGCTGCTCAGCATGGCCAGGCCGGCTGTCGCCCAGAGCCCGGTGACGAACAGGCCCGCCCATGGGTCGCCCCGCCGGATCCTGCGACCTGGACCGAACAACGCCCAGGCGATGAGGCCGCCGATCGCGAGGTAGCGCGGGTAGAAGCTGAAGGTGACAAGCGACTGCACGTTCGACGCGGCGCAGATCAGCATGAGCGTCGCCACGACCAGGATCCGTTGGAAGCCGTCGAGCCGCCGCATGAGGTAGAGCACGACGATCAGCAGCGCCACGCCGATGGCGACAAACGGATCGTCCACGGCAAGGGCGGTCACGACCGCCGTGAGACATACTGCGCCAACGAGGAGGGCGGTGAGGCCCAGGCGGTCCGCCACGTGATTGTCCTTCGGCTCCTGCCGGCCTGAGTCGGCATCGGCGAATTGTTCAGGTCCAGGTCGGTGGGTCGACGGGGCGGGCCCGCCGGCCGGGAGTGGAGTGCGGGAACCGGGCCGCCGCGCGACGACCCTGGCGCACGCGCGTTTTCAGACCCGGCTGGTGGGCCGGCTCACCGCGGCCCCCGGCATGCGCCATTCGGCTCGGGCGTCGTGCATCAGCCGGATCATGTCCGGCCAGGCCGGTGGCAGGTAGCCGGTGGCCTGCGCCAACGCGTCGGCGCGCATCGACCGGTCGAGCACGAGGTCGACGTTCGGCAGCAACTCGCCCTGCCAGCCGTACACCTCGGCGACCAGGCGGAGGAGGTCGTACTTCGAGATGGGTGCCGCGGCGACGTGGTACAGCCCGGTCAGGTCCTCGCGTGGAAAGACCACCTCGCGCAGCAGGCGGGCGAACTCGACAGTCGTAACTCCGCTGTAGATCGCCCTGGTGAACCCGCCCACCGGGCCCCGCTGGGCGAGGAACCAGTCCAGCAGCGACCGGTTCGTGGTCAACTCGTGCCCGATGATCGACGTCCGTAGGGTGAGCGCGGGTGACGAGGTGGTCTCGCCCAGCAACTTGGACCGCCCGTAGAGGTCGGGCGGGTCCGGTAGGTCGCTCTCCAGGTAACCACCGCGGTCACCGGAGAACACGCAGTCGGTGCTGACGTGGACGAGACGGCTGCCGCGCCGTGCACAGGCTTCGGCCAGCAGGTGCGGGAGGAGAGCATTGAGCGTCACCGTCTGTACGGCGTCCTGCACGTCCGGGCGCTGCTTGATGACGCCGACGCAGTTGACGACCACGTCGGGTCGGACGTCGTCGAGCACCTGCCGCACCTGGTCGAACCGGCTGACGTCGAGGGCCGGGGTGATCCGGGCGAGCAGGCCGGCCGGGAAGAGGTGCGCGCGACCCTCCATGCTGCGCGCGGTGCCGTACACGTCGAGCCCGGGATCCGTCCCGAGCTCCCGGACGAGGGCGTGGCCCAGCATCCCGGTGGCGCCGAGGACGAGGACGCGTCGGGTCATCGTGACTCCTTGTCCCGGCGGGTGTCGCTCCTGGCCCGCCGTGCCGCATCGGTGAGCAGGTCGGCGAGGACCCGCACGTTTGTCGCTTCACTCATGTGGGTGAGGTAGTGGTGTCGGCCCACCCGCCCCATCGCGCGTAGCCGGGACCGCGGCATCTGCCGGGCCTGCCGGAGGACCGCGGCCAGGCTCGCCGGGTCGCCGGGTGCGACGTCGAAGCCGGCGCCGGCGTGCCGGACGACCCGGGCGGCGTCGCCGGGTGCGCAGGCGAGCACGGGCTGGCCGCAGGCCAGGATCGACTGGACCTTGCTGGGCAGGGTGATACGGAACAGCGGGTCGTCCGCCAGGGACACGAGGTGCAGGTCGGCGGCGGCCATCCGGGCTGCCAGCCGGTCCGGCGGAACGGGGTCGAGGAAGTGCACGTGACCAGGTCGGCTCCGCGCCGCCCGCGCCATCAGCGCGTCCTTCTCCATTCCGTCGCCCACCAGGACCAGGTGGACGTCCGGCAGGTCGTGCAGCCGAGCCACGGCGTCGATCACCGTGTCGAGCCGCTGCGCCGGGCCGTGGTTGCCGGCGTACATCAGCAGGAAGTCTTCGTCGTGCAGGCCCAGCCGTGCCCGCAGGCCGGGTTCGGGCTCGCTGGGTCGCATGACCTTCTCGTCGGCCCAGTTGTAGACCACCGAGACCTTCCCGGCCGGGACGCCCCGCGCGATGATCGTGTCCCGCAGCCCGGGCGTGGGTACGGTGACGTGATCGGCCCAGCGGTACGTCCGGTCCGTGAACCAGCCGAGGGTCGCCTCGGCGAGCCGGCGGGTCGCCCCGTCGGTGAGGAATCCGGTGGCGAAGACGGAGTCCGGCCACAGATCCAGCACCATGGTCACGTACGGGGTGCCCCAGCGTTGTCGTGCCGCCATGGCGGCGGTGGTGGCGGTCACCGGTGAGGAGTACACCAGGGCGACGTCGGCGGTACGCAGGACGGACGCGCCGAGCAGGGACGAGGACGCCGCCCAGCTCAGGTAGTTGGCCGCCCGCCCGAGCGCGGACCGGTCGTGGCTGGGGTGCAGCGGTGTACGGAGGACCCGGCCTCCGTCGCGGGTCTCGACGCTCCGCCGCCGGGCCGAGTACCCGTCGTACACGACGCCCCTCGGGTAGTTCGGCACCCCGGTGAGCACGTCGACGTCGAAACCCTGCCGGCGCAGGGAGCCAGTGATGCCCTCGGCGAAGGGTGCCGGTTCCGGGGGATACCACTGGCTGACCAGTGCGACCCGGTCGGGTCGTCGGCCGATCCCGGGCGGGGCGCTCACGCGGAGGCGTCGTCGAGGTGCGCCCGCACCTCCGACAGGGTCAGCAACAGCGATTCGATCTCCGGGACGGCGAGGCGCCGGGTGTTGTGCGAGTTGAAGTCCTGGATGCCGCGCTCGACGTTGCCCTCGTCGAAGTAGAGAGCGTAGTTCAGGTCCCGGCTGTCCACCGACACCCGGAGGAAGTCGCCGAAGTCCTCGGCGCGGGACAGGTCCTCCCGGCTGGCAAGGGTCTCGTAGAGCTTCTCGCCGTGCCGGATCCCGAGGACGTTGAGCTTGACGGACGTCCCGAACAGGTTACACAGCGCCGTGGCCAGGTCGCCGATGGTGCAGGCGTCAGCCTTGCGGATGAAGACGTCCCCCGGCTGGCCGTGCCGGAAGGCGTGCTCCACAAGGTCCACCGACTGCTCGAGCGACATCAGGAATCGGGTCATCGTCGGCTCGGTCACCGTCAGCGGCAGCCCCTTGCGGATCTGCTCGATGAACAGTGGGATGACCGAGCCGCGTGAGTACATGACGTTGCCGTAGCGCACGCAGCAGACGCGGGTCCGGGCGGCCGGGTTGTTGCGCGCGTGGGCCTGTGCCACCTTCTCCATGAGCGCCTTGGTCATGCCCATCGCGTTGACCGGGTAGACCGCCTTGTCGGTGCTCAGCAGCACCAGCGCCTCGACGCCGTTGTGCTCGCAGGCCTCGACCACGTTGGCGCTGCCCAACACGTTTGTCCGCAGCGCCTCCAGCGGGAAGAACTCGCAGGAGGGAACCTGCTTGAGGGCCGCGGCGTGGAAGACGAACTCGATGCCCCGGCTGGCCTTGACCACCGAGTCGTAGTCGCGGACGTCGCCGACGTAGTAGCGGACCCGGTCGTCGCCGAGCCGGTGTCGCATCGCGTCCTGTTTCGATTCGTCGCGGCTGAGGACCCGCACCTCCGAGGCACCGGCGTCCAGCAGCCGACGGACCATCGTCTGACCGAAGGAGCCGGTCCCGCCGGTGATCAGGAAACGTCGGTCCGAAAGTGAGGAAGTCACGTCCCCTCCAGTCCTCCCCGCGGGTTCAGCGGAGCTCGCAGTTCTCATCAATTCGACCGTACCGCCCAAAGAGGATGTATATCGCTTAAAACTCATGAGAGGCTGTAAATTCCGTATGTGACGAATATTCATTCAAAACGGCGATACCGGGGGCTATCTCGGTCGTTTGTCCAACGATCGAGCTGCCGGGCCGAGACGGAGCCCGGCAGAGGCGTCGGCGAAGGGTGAAGACATGACACGGGTGATGACGGTGGTAGGGACCAGACCGGAGATCATTCGGTTGTCCCGGACCATGGCCCGGCTCGACGAGACCGTGGAGCACGTCCTGGTCCACACCGGACAGAACTGGGACGCCGCCCTTTCCGACGTCTTCTTCAAGGAACTGGGGCTGCGCGAGCCGGACCGGTTCCTCCGGGTGGACACCTCGTCGCTGGGGCGGGTCCTGGGCGGCGTGTTGATCGGCACGGAGGCGGCCATCGCTGAGCTGAGGCCGGACGCGCTCCTGGTCCTCGGCGACACGAACAGCAGCGTCGCCGCCCTGATGGCCCGGCGGATGCGGGTGCCCGTCTATCACATGGAGGCCGGCAACCGCTGCTTCGACCTCAACGTGCCGGAGGAGACCAACCGGCGTCTGGTCGACCACATCGCCGACTTCAACCTGGTCTACAGCGAGCACGCTCGACGTAACCTGCTCGCCGAAGGGCTGCATCCGCGCCGGATCCTGCACACCGGTTCGCCCATGCGGGAGGTGCTGGACCACTACGCCACGGACATCCGGGGATCCGGGATCCTGCGCCAGCTCGGCCTCGAGCCCGGTGGCTACTTCGTGGTCAGCGCCCACCGGGAGGAGAACGTCGACCAGCCGGCCCGGCTGCACCGGCTGCTCGACTGTCTCCGCGCCGTCCGGCAGGCATGGGGGCTGCCGGTGCTCGTCTCCACCCACCCCCGCACCCGAAAGCGGTTGGAGGCGCTGACCGGTGTCGACCTCGACGCCGACGGCATCACCTTCCACGAACCGTTCGGACTCTTCGACTACGTCCGCCTGCAGAGCCAGGCCCGGTGCACCCTCTCCGACAGCGGCACCATCAGTGAGGAGGCGGCGATCCTCGGCTTCGCGGCGGTCACCCTGCGCGACTCGATGGAACGCCCGGAGGCGCTGGACGTGGGCGGCATCATCATGACCGGCCTCGACCCGCAGGGCGTGGTCGAGGCCGTCCGGGTCACCGTGGACCAGGTCGCCGCGCAGGGCGTGCCCTGCCCGGCCGACTACGAGGTGCCGGATACCTCCCGCCGGGTGGTCGACTTCATCCTCTCCACCGTCCGCCGGCACCACGACTGGGCCGGCATCCGCCGCTAGCGGGCGACCCGCCGGACCTCCGTTTCGACCCCGCCGGTCGGGTCAGCGCCGCGCGAGCGGTACGCCGAGCGGGCCGGTCACCGTCGCCCCGAGCGGTTGGGCGCAGAGCACCGCGAGTTGTTCGATCACCTTTTCCGGGTCGCCGTACGGGTCGAGCTCACCCACCTCCATCGGGTCCAGCGCTGGCACGGCCACGTGCGACACCAGGGGATGGAACGGGCGGGTGTCGACCTCACCGGTGCCGAGCAGGTCCTCGTGCAACTTCTCGCCCGGCCGCAGGCCGGTGTAGACGATCGGTACCGTGCTGTGCGCCTGCTCGGCCATCTGCCGGGCCAGGTCGGCGATGCGCACGGGAGCGCCCATGTCCAGCACGAGCGCCTCGCCGTCGCGGCCGATGCCGGCGGCCTGCAACACCAGGTGGACGGCCTCCTGCAGAGTCATCAGGTAGCGGGTCACGTCCGGGTCGGTGACGGTCAGGGGCCGGCCCGCCTCGATCTGGCGCTGGAACGCCGTCACGACCGAACCACGGCTGCTCAACACGTTGCCGAACCGGACACTGAGGAAGGCGCCGGGGAACCGCGTGGCGGCGTGCGCCGTCAGCCGCTCGGTGATCCGCTTGGAGTAGCCCAGCGCGCTGATCGGGTTCGCCGCCTTGTCCGTGGAGATGTTGACGAACTTGGCCACGTCCTGGCAGGCGTCCAGCACCGACATCGTGCCCCAGACGTTCGTCTTGACCGCCTCGCCGGGGTGCCGCTGCAGCAGCGTCAGGTGCTTGAGCGCCGCGGCGTGGAAGATGACCTCCGGTCGGCGTTCCTGGATGATCCGCCGGATGCCCTCGTCGTCGCGCAGGTCGGCGAGGATCAGCTCCGGCCCGTCCAGCAGGGCCCGTCCGGCCAGCGACATCTGCAGGCCGTGCAGGGCCGACTCGTCGCGGTCCAGCATCATCAGTTCGCCCGGGTCGGCCTTCATGACCTGCCGGCAGAGTTCCGAACCGATCGATCCGCCGGCGCCGGTCACCAGGATCCGCCGACCGGTCAGGCTGTTGGTGCTCAGCGGCAGGTCGCCGACGACCTGCCGGCGTCCGAGGAGGTCGCTGATCTGCACGTCCCGGACGTCGGTGACGGTGATCCGGTGATCGACCAGGTCCCGGACCGGCGGTAGCACCTTGAACGCCGCACCCGCCTCGCGGGTCGCCTCGCGAACCTCGCGGATCAGCGCCGCGTCGGCGTTCGCCACCGAGAAGATGACCGTGGTGGCGCCGGTGCGTCGGACCGCGGTGCCGATGTCGCGCCGCCCGCCGAGCACCCGGACCTCACCGATGCGCAGGTCGCGCTTCTCCGGGGCATCGTCGAGCGCGCCGACCGGGAGGTACCGGCCGCGCGGGTCGCCGAGCATGGCGCGCAGCAGCCCCTGCCCGGCGTCGCCCATCCCGAACAACAGCACCGGCGAGGACGACCGGGCGTCCGGGCGCATCGCGAGGTCGCGTCGCTGCCGGTACGCGAACCGGGCGGTGAGCATGAGCAGCAGCGCCAGCGCGCCGCCGACCAGCGGTGTGCTCGCCGGCACGGGGCGCTCGCCGACCAGCAGGAGGCCGACCAGGATGACCGTCGCGGTGATCGCCGTCGTGCCGGCGACCCCCTGTACCTCCTGAAGGCTGCCGAGCGGGTGCCGCCCCGAGTAGATCCGGCGCAGCGCCGCCACCGCGATGTGCACCGCCGCGGCGACCGCGCCGCAGGCGGCCGGACGGGCCAGTTGCCCGGTGCTGACGTCGAACTCGTACCGGCTCCACGCGGCGGCGACGAACCCGCCGATCCAGGCCACGGTGTCGGTGCTGAGGAAACCGGCGGTGCGCTGGCGTGCGCGGGTCCGGCGCGATTGCTGGTCAGTGCTCGGGGTGATCTGTATGCCGCGCGGCATGTGGTGACTCCCTGTCCCGTCTCCGGCCGCTTCCACCGCTGGTAGAAGGGTTCGTGCTCCTTGTCCTTATTACAGGCACAAAGAGCGGTTATGCGGGAGTTTGGGGCTGGTTGGGCGAAGATTCTGACCGCCGCATTCAGCGGGCCGGCACTCCCTTGACCACCCGTCCGTCCGGGACGTCCCGGACGACACAGGCGCAGGCCCCGACCGTGCTGTCCCGCCCGACCCGCAGCTGTTCCAGCACCGCGGCGGCGGTGCCGACCAGTGCGCCCTCGGCGAGGTGGCAGTCGCCGGACACCACGCCCAGCGGATTGACGGAGACGTAGTCGTCGAGTGTGCTGTCGTGACCGACCGTGACGTTCTGGTTGAGGTGGACGTGCCGGCCGATGACGACGTTCGTCGTGACCCGGGCGCCGGCGAACACCACGAACCCCGGCCCGTGCACCGTCTCGGGGCCGACCGTGGCGTCCGGGTGAACGAGGCTGGCCGCTGGTGGCCGGTGGCCGGTGATGCGCTGGTCGACTGCCCGCCGTACCCGGGGATCCCCGATGCCGATCACGTGCCGGGCGTCGGGTGGCGCGTCGTGCAACCAGGCGACGTCGCCGAGGTACGGCACGTCGAGCCGCTGCAGCCGCTTCAGGTTCTCCTCCGTGGGCCGGTCGTCCACGACGCCCAGCGGGTGCCACGGGGGTCGCCCGGGCGCGACGTCGTTGATCGCCCGGACGATGGCCAGTACCTCCCGGCCGTGCCCGCCGCAGCCGACGACCACCAGTTGCGTCGTCACCGCGTCGGCGCTCCCGGCCGCGTCGCCAGGAACTCGTCGATCGCGCGGAGCACGCGGGTCACCTGCGGCTCGCCCAGCGCGCTCCCGCTGGGCAGGACGAGCCCTTCGGCGAACAGCCGCTCCGCGGCGCCGGTGAGCAGGCACTCGGCGCCGGCGTAGACGGGTTGCAGATGCATCGGCTTCCACACCGGCCGGGTCTCGATGTCGCCGTCGGCCAGGTGGGCACCGAGGTCGGCGGCGTGCCAGCCACACCGGGCCGGCTCCACCGCGATGCCGGTGAGCCAGCAGTTCGACTCGCCGTCCTCGCCGCCGATGAGCTGGACGCCGGGAACCGGGGCGAAGAGCTTCGCGTACCGCTCGCGCAGCTGCCGGCGACGGGCGATCATCTCGTCCAGCCGGACCAGTTGGGCGCGGCCCAGCGCGGCGAGCAGGTTGCTCAACCGGTAGTTGTAGCCGGTCTCGCGGTGCTCGTAGTGCCGTGCCGGTTCGCGGGCCTGGGTGGAGAGGTGCCGGGCCCGGGCGAGCAGTGCGGCGTCATCGGAGACGAGCATCCCGCCGCCGGAGGTGGTCATGATCTTGTTGCCGTTGAAGGAGAGGATGCCGACCTGCCCGAAGGAGCCGGCGGCCCGCCCCCGATGGCTCGCGCCGAGCGCCTCGGCGGCGTCCTCGACCACCGGGATGCCGGCGTCGGCGCAGACCGGCAGCAGAGCCGTGTAGTCGACGCAGCTGCCGAACATGTCCACCGGGACGACCGCGCCGATCCGCTCGCCCCGGGACCTCAGCCGGCGGATCAGCTCGGCGAGGAGGCCGACGTCGACGTTGCCGGTCTGCGGGTCACAGTCGACGAAGACGGGTCGCGCACCGGTGTAGCGGACGGCGTTCGCGGTGGCGACGAAGGTCAGGGTCGGCACGATGACCACGTCACCGGCTTCGACGCCGACGCCGAGCAGGGCGAGGTGCAGGGCGGCCGTGCCCGAGCTGACCGCGACCGCGCCGCCGGTCCCGGCCCGCTCGGCGATGGCCTGTTCGAACGCCTCGAGGTCTGGGCCGGCCGGCGCCACCCACCCCGAGCGCAGGGCCGCGATCACGTACGACTCCTCCAGCGGCCCGACGTCGGGCGCGGACAGGTGGATGCTCCGGGTCATCGGCCACCTCCCATGGGGATCGTCGTCATGCCGGGCTCCGGTCCCGCTGGGGCGGCGCGGTCGGGTGATGTGGCGTGCCAAGGAACTCCGGTGCGGTGGCCATCCCCTGCGCGTTGATCCCCCGGCGGTGCAGCACCGCGCCCACGGTCGCGGCGAGGATCGACAGGTCGAGCCGGAAATTGCGGTCATCCACGTACCGGACGTCGAGCTCCAGCTTCTCCTCCCAGCTGAGGCTGTTGCGTCCGCGTACCTGCGCCAGCCCGGTGACGCCCGGCCGCACCTCGTGCCGCCGGGCCTGCGTCGGGGAGTACCGGTCCAGGTAATGGGTGAGCAGCGGTCGTGGTCCGACCAGGCTCATGTCTCCGCGCAGCACGTTCCACAAGGTGGGCAGCTCGTCGAGGCTGGTGGCCCGCAACCACCGCCCGAAGGGCGTGAGTCGATCCCCGTCGCCGACCCGGCCCTCGCTCGGCGCGGGCGGATGCATGCTGCGGAACTTCACCAGCTCGAAGGGGGCGCCGTGTCGTCCGGGGCGGCACTGCCGGAAGAGCACCGGACGGCCGAGCCGACCGGCCACCATGATCGCCACGACCGCCATCAGCGGGGCGGTCGCCAGGAGCAGGAGCGCCGCGCCCACGATGTCGACGAGCCGCTTGAGGCGGTCCGGGCCGACGGTCCGGGCCGGACCTCCGGAGGTTGTCAGTGGACCGGAAACGGGCACCGCTCGTCCTCCACACGCAACAGAAGCACCATGATCAGTCACAATCGCCGCACCAGGGCTGAAGGGCGACAGTCGGCCCCTTCCCCCCGATCAACCCCGAAACTCCGGTTGTGGACACGGGTCGCCCCGGGCTCTCTGCCCGCGCCCGATGCGCTGCGCGAGCCGTAGCGCCTCGCGACGGTCCGTCGGGCGAGGGGAGAACGGGTGCCGCACCGGGGCGGTCGCCCGCGGTGGACCGCTCGGCGCCGCGCTGTCCCGCGCCTGGTGCTGATCGTGGTCACCACCACCGGCCGCCATGTTGAGCACCTGGGGCTGACCGCCGCCGGCCTGGTCAGCGAGGCGGTCGGGGCGCCGCGCCGGTCGGAGTGCCGATCTCGGTGGCGATGGTGCCGGCCGCGGCAAACGTCGCGCGCGGGGGCGTGGCGGCACGAGGCGAAGGGGGCCAGCCCCTCAGCTCGTGATCAACCTGTGCGCGCTCGTCCTGGCCGGGCTGCTCACCTTCGTGGCGCAGGGGACGCGGTGGTGGAACCCCGACCGCCGGGACCGTCGTCCAGCCGCCGAGTGAGCAGGGTCCGCAGCGGGATCGACTCGCCGTCCCGGCCGCCCGCCCCGACCACCAGCGGCGGCGCGCTCGGCTGCGGGTCGACGCCGAGCAGCCGGGCCCGGAGGCCGCCCGCCACGGTCAGCAGGTGGAACCGGCCGGCCACGTCCACCGCCCGGGTGCCGGCCCGGTCGATGTACCAGCCGGTGAGCCGGGTCCGGTAGCCGCCGCGCCCGTCGTACCCCCGGGCGGTCAGCCGGGTGGCGGGCAGCCCTCGCCGAACCGCCTCGGCCACGAACCAGGCCACCAGCTCGGCGGCCTCGGCCTGTTCGGCCGCCCGCTGCCGCGCGTCCGCATCGGCGTGCGCACGGACCGCCTGCCGCTGCTGCTCCAGCCACCCCCGGCCGTCCCGCTCGCCCACGAGGTCGACGGTACCCGGCCGCTCGGTCGGGGACCGCGCGTGCGGGCGTACGTGGGGCGCAGCCGCGCCCGCTCCGACGCGGCGTCGTCCATGCCGAGCGCCCGCCGGTAGGTCTCCCGACACTGCTTCTGACCCGGCTGCGGTCGGTGCTACCCGGCGTGCCGGGCCGGCGCGGGCCGGCACGGGCCGGAGCCGGGATGCCCGGTCACGCCAGACCGGCGCGTCGGAGGGCATCGGCCAGCGCGGTGTCGGCCGACGGTGTCCCGCCACCCCGGCCCTGCCGTTGCTGCCCGCCGCCCTGCCCGCCCTGCCCGCCGCGCCCGCCGCCCTGCCGTTGCTGCCCGCCGCCGCTCTGCCCGCCGCGTGCGCCGCCCTGCCGCTGTTGCCCGCCGCCGCTCTGCCCGCCGTGTGCGCCGCCGTCCTGGCCACGGCTCCGGGGGTCGCCAGGGCCACGGCGCTGACCGTCGGCGCCCGGCTCGTCCTCCAGACGTAGCGTCAGTGAGATGCGCTTACGAGGCACGTCCACGTCGAGCACCTTGACCCGGACCACGTCGCCGGACTTCACCACCTCGCGGGGGTCCTTGACGAAGGTGTGGGACATCGCCGAAACGTGCACGAGGCCGTCCTGGTGGACCCCGACGTCGACGAACGCGCCAAAGGCGGCCACGTTGGTGACCACGCCCTCCAGCAGCATCCCCGGGGTCAGGTCGCCGATCTTCTCCACGCCGTCGGCGAAGGTCGCGGTGCGGAATTCCGGGCGAGGGTCGCGGCCCGGCTTCTCCAGCTCGGCCAGGATGTCGGTGACCGTGGGCAGGCCGAACCGCTCGTCGACGAAGTCGGTGGCCCGCAGCCCGCGCAGGATGGTGCTCCGGCCGATCAGGGAGCGCAGGTCCTGGCCGGTGCTGGCCAGGATCCGGCGCACCACCGGGTACGACTCCGGGTGCACGCTGGAGGAGTCCAGCGGATCGTCTCCCTCGGGGATGCGCAGGAAGCCGGCGCACTGCTCGAACGCCTTGGGGCCGAGCCGGGCCACCTTCTTCAGCTCCGAACGGCTGCGGAACGGGCCGTTGGCGTCCCGGTGCAGCACGATGTTCTCCGCAAGGCCGGCGCCGATGCCGGAGACCCGGGTCAGCAGGGGAGCGGACGCGGTGTTCACGTCCACGCCGACCGCGTTCACGCAGTCCTCGACCACGGCGTCCAGCGAGCGGGAGAGCTTCACCTCGGACAGGTCGTGCTGGTACTGGCCGACGCCGATCGACCGCGGGTCGATCTTCACCAGCTCGGCGAGCGGGTCCTGCAGACGGCGGGCGATGGAGACCGCGCCGCGCAGCGACACGTCCAGCCCGGGCAGCTCCTGTGAGGCGTACGCGGAGGCGGAGTAGACCGAGGCGCCGGCCTCGGAGACGACGACCTTCGTGAGCTTCAGCTCCGGGTGCCGCTTGATCAGATCCCCGGCGAGCTTGTCGGTCTCCCGGCTGGCGGTGCCGTTGCCGATCGCGATCAGCTCGACGGCGTGTGCCCCCGCCAGCCGGGCGAGGGTGTCGAGCGAGGCGTCCCACTGCCGGCGTGGCTCGTGCGGGTAGATCGTGTCGGTGGCGACGACCTTGCCGGTGGCGTCGACCACGGCGACCTTGACGCCGGTGCGCAGGCCCGGGTCCAGCCCCATTGTCGGCCGGGCGCCGGCGGGGGCGGCGAGCAGCAGGTCGCGCAGGTTCGTGGCGAAGACCCGCACGGCCTCCTCCTCGGCCGCCTGCCACAGCCGCATCCGCAGGTCCGCCGCCAGGTGGATGAGGATCCGGGTGCGCCACGCCCAACGCACCGTGTCGGCCAGCCAGCGGTCACCCGGGCGGCCGACGTCGCGGACACCGAACCGCCCGGCGATCACCGCCTCGTACCGGCTCGGACCGGCCGGGGTGGCGTCGGAGTCGCCCTCGGACTCCGGGGCCATCGTCAGGTCGAGCACGCCCTCCTTCTCGCCCCGCAGCATCGCCAGGATCCGGTGCGACGGCAGCTTCGGGTACGGCTCGGCGAAGTCGAAGTAGTCGGCGAACTTGGCGCCGACGGACTCCTGGCCGTCGCGTACCCGGGAGACCAGCCGGCCCCGTGACCACATCTGCTCGCGCAGCGTGCCGATGAGGTCGGCGTCCTCGGCGAAGCGTTCGATGAGGATGGCCCGCGCCCCCTCGAGAGCGGCGGCGGCGTCGGCCACCCCCCGCTCGGCGTCGACGAAGGCGACGGCCCGATCCCGGGGGTCCTGCCCCGGGTCGGCCAGCAGCGTCTCGGCCAGGGGCTCCAGCCCGGCCTCGCGGGCGATCTGCGCCCGGGTGCGCCGCTTCGGTTTGTAGGGCAGGTAGATGTCCTCCAGCCGGGACTTCGAGTCGGCCGCCAGGATCCGTGCCTCCAGGGCCTCGTCGAGCCTGCCCTGGGCGCGGATCGACTCCAGCACGGCGGCGCGGCGCTCGTCCAGCTCACGCAGGTAGCGCAACCGCTCGTCCAGGGTGCGTAGCTGGGCGTCATCGAGCAGGCCGGTGGCCTCCTTGCGGTAGCGGGCGATGAACGGCACGGTGGAGCCGCCGTCGAGCAGTTCCACGGCCGCCCGGACCTGACGCTCGGCGACGCCGAGCTCGTCGGCGATCCGCTGGTGCACAGACTGGGTCACGATCTTGATCCGCCTTCGAAAGTGGGTTCCGCTCTGCATTGTGCCGCCCCACCCCGACGGAACTCGCCGCAGGCTGCGCTAGCGTGGCGATCATGGAAACTCCCGCTGACCCGCGGGCTCGGCGGCTGTTCGGCGGCAGTGCGCGGGCCCTCGGCGACCTCGCCGGCAGCCCGTTCCGGGCGGACCGGGACCGGATCGTGGCTTCGCCCCTCTTCGCCCGGCTGGGCGGGGTCACCCAGGTGATCAGCCCCGGCGGCTCCGGCCTGCTGGTGCACAACCGGCTCACCCACAGCCTGAAGGTCGCCCAGGTGGCCCGGGCGGTCGCCGAGCGGCTCACCGCCGACGAGCGCCGTCGCGACCTGCTGGACTCCCTCGGTGGTTGCGACCCGGACGTGGTGGAGGCCGCCGCGCTCGCCCACGACCTCGGGCACCCGCCCTTCGGGCACCTCGGCGAGCGGGTGCTCGACCGGCTGGCCCGGCAGCGGCTCGGCCTGGCGGACGGGTTCGAGGGCAACGCCCAGTCGTACCGGATCGTCACCAGCACCGAGATCCGGGGGACGGCGACCACCGGGCTGGACCTGACCGCAGCGGTCCGGGCGGCTCTGCTGAAGTACCCGTGGACCCGGCTGGACCACCCCGACCCGCACCCCCGGCACCTCGACCCGCCGCCCCGGGGCGCGTCGGCGCCGCCGGAGGACCCGGACAGCGGCTCGTCCAAGTTCGGCGCGTACCGCACCGAGCTGGACGACCTGCGCCAGGCCCGGGAGCCGTTCGCCGGGAAGATCGCCGACTGGCAGCAGACTGTCGAGGCGTCGGTGATGGACACCGCCGACGACATCGCGTACGCCATCCACGACGTCGAGGACTTCTACCGGGTCGGGGTGCTGCAGCAGGGCGCGGTGGCCGCCGAGCTGACGGCCTGGCAACGGGAGAGCGGGCACTTCCGGGCGGTCACCGAACCGGCACTGGCCGGCGCGACCGCGCGGCGGCCCGGCGCGGCGATCGAGCGGCTACGCCGGCAGTTGCACCGGAAGGACGGCTGGATCGCCGACGACGAGGCGTTCGCCGCCGCCGTGGAGCACGTTCGGCAGGAACTGGTCGAGGGGCTGCTCGCGATGCCGTTCGACGGCTCGGTGGAGGCCGAGCAGTACGTGGCCCGGTTCTCTGCGCGGTGGACCACCCGGTTCGTCGACGCCATCGCCGTCACCGACGCCCCGTCGGTGCGCTCCGGGCATGTGCTGCTGGCCCCCGCGCAGTGGCACGAGGTGCAGGTGCTCAAGTTCGTCCATCACCGGTTCGTGCTGGCCCGGCCGGACCTCGCCCTGCACCAGCGGGGGCAGGCCCGGCTGCTGGGCACCCTGGTGGAGGCGCTCTGGGAATGGCTGCTCGATCCGGCGGAGGAGTCCCGCCTCCCGCGCCGGCTGCACGACCTTGTCGAGCTGGCCGAGGCGGAGTTGCACCCGCGCACCTCCGACCGGATCGGCCGGGCCCGGGGCCGGGCGATCATCGACTTCGTCGCGCAGCTCACCGACGGACAGGCGGTGGCGATGCTGGACGCCCTCTCCGGCCGTTCCGGCGCGCTCTGGACCGACGCGTTCGTACTTTGACCCGCAAATACACCCGTCGTTGGCGTTTTGTCTGATCTGATGTCCCTGTTGCTGAGAGCCGCCGGGACACCCGGCCCTGCCGTGCCGCTGCGCCGGGGCGGCGCCACGCGAGAGGAGCCGGGATGGCGAAACGGATTGTGTGGATCAGTTTCGACACCGCCTCGAAGGCCTGCCTGGAAGTGGCGGCGGAGGCGGGGGCAGAGATCGCCGGCATCGTCTCCCTTCCGGGGCCGGTGCGCCCGGAAGTCTCGGGCATGTGCCGTTTCGACGACGTGGCCGACCGGTTCGGAGCCCAGCTGATCGAGACGCGGAACGTGAACGACCCCGAGAGCGTCGCGGCGGTACGTCGGCTCGAACCGGACATGATCTGGGTGGTCGGTTGGTCCCAGCTCGTCCGCGAGGAACTGCTGGCGGTACCGTCGCAGGGCACCTTCGGCATGCACCCGACGCTGCTGCCGAGACACCGCGGTCGCGCACCCATCGTGTGGACCATTCTGAACGGGCTCACCCGCACCGGCGTCACTCTGTTCGAGATCCCGGACGCCACCGCGGACTCCGGCGCCATCGTGGGCCAGGTCGACGTCGACGTCGCGCCCGATGAGACCGCGAGCACCCTGTACGGGAAGCTGGCCGCCGCCGAGCGGGAGCTGGTCCGGGTCTACTTCCCGCAACTCGCCGCGGGGTCGGCGCCCCGGATCCGGCAGGACCCGAAGCGGGTCAGCCAGTGGCCCCGACGGGTTCCCGCCGACGGACTGATCGACTGGGACACCCGGGCTGGCTACCTCGACGCCTGGGTGAGAGCCCAGACCCGGCCGTATCCGGGCGCCTTCACCTGGCTCGGTGACCGCCGGGCGGTCATCTGGAACGCCCGCCCCGAGCCGGCAGCCGGGCAGGTCCCGGCGGGCACCGTCCTGGCCCACCGCCCGGACGGGGTCCTGGTGGCCGCCGGCGAGGGCGCGCTCCTGGTGCGCGAGGCGTCGCTCGACGACGGTCCCGGACTGCGGGGTGCCGACCTGCATCCGGTGCTGCCCTGCGGGACGGTGCTCGGATGAACGCGCGGCGCGTGCTCGTCGTCGCCGCCCACCCCGACGACGAGATTCTCGGCATGGGCGGCACCATCGCGTGGCACACCGACCGGGGTGATGCCGTGCGCATCTGCTGCGTCACCGACGGATCGTCCACGCAGTACGCGGGAAACCCGGAGATCCTGCGGCAGAAGCAGCAGGAGGCGCGCAAGGCGGCGGAGGTCCTCGGAGTCAGCGACTACGTCCACCTGGATCTTCCCGACATGCGGCTGGACACCCTGCCCCACGTGGACGTCAACCGGGTCGTCGAACGGCAGGTCGCCGAGTTCCAGCCGGACACGGTCTACTCGGTGCAGGGCGATGTGAACCTCGATCACCGGACGGTGTTCGAGTCGGTGGCGGTGGCTACCCGGCCGGTCCCCGGCCAGACGGTACGTCGGGTCCTCACCTACGCACCCACCTCCAGTACGGAGTGGACGCCCGCCCCGGTGACCTGGTGGCAGCCGAACTGGTTCGTCGACATAACCGCCACCCTCGAGCGCAAGTTGGAGGCGTTCCGGCACTACCAGAGCGAGTGGCGGGACTGGCCGCACCCCCGCAACGACCGTGCCCTGCGAGTGCACGCCGAGCACTGGGGCACGGTCGTCGGGCGGGAGGCGGCCGAGCCCTTCATGCTTGTCCGTTGTGTCGAGGTGGCCTGACCGGCAGCACGGCACGGTCAACCAGCGGCGCCGACACGGTGGCGCTGCCTGGGAGGGAAGGGGCGCGGTGCTGGATCTGGTGATCATCGGTGCCGGCGGTTTCGGCCGGGAGGTCCTGGGTATCGTCCGAGCGATCAACGAGGCGTCCCGGGACGTCCGATGGCGCGTTCTGGGCTTCGTGGACGACAGCCCCGGTGAGGCCGACCTCAAGCGAATCCAGCGGCTCGATGCCGCGTACCTCGGCCCGATCGACTCGCTGGTGGGCCAGCCCGCCACCACGCACGTCACCATCGGCGTCGGCGAACCAGCGGTTCGCCAGAAGATCGACGACAGGATCCGGGGGTACGGGCTGCCAGCGGCCACCATCGTCCACCCGGCCGCCGAGATCGGCGCGGACTGCGTGTACCAGGAAGGACTGGTCGCCGCCGGCGGCGTCCGGGTGACGACGAACGTCGAGCTGGGCCGGCACGTCCACCTCAACCTGAACGTGACGGTCGGTCACGACTGCACCCTGGGGGATTTCGTCTCGGTGAATCCGTTGGCGGCGATCTCCGGTAACTGCCGACTGGAGTCGGTCGTGCTGATCGGGACGACCGCGGCGCTGCTGGAGTGGGTGACGGTGGGCAGGGGCTCGACGGTGGGTGCCGGGGCCTGTGTCGTCCGCGACGTCCCGACGGGCGTGGTGGTGAAGGGTGTGCCGGCCCGCTGAGCTGGGCGGGGTGCCCTGCTCGGGCCGGCGTCCGGAAGCGGACACATCGGTTGGGCGGGTAGGCGACCAGTGACTCAGGCGACCGTCTGCCACCAGCCGTCGACGGGCGGCGGGTCGTCCACCACGACGCGCTCGCCGGGACGGGGCACGGCGAGTCGTACGTCGCGGGCCTTCGCCTCGGCCCAGACCCGGTCGACGGGCTCGGACCAGTCGTGCAGGGCCAGGTTGAACGTCGCCCAGTGCACCGGCACGAGCAGCCCGCCACGCAGGTCGAGGTGGGCGGCGACGGCCTCCTCGGGGAACATGTGGATGCTCGGCCACGCGTGGTCGTACGCCCCGATCTGCATCAGCGTGACGTCGAAGGGCCCGTGCCGCTCGCCGATCTCGGCGTAGCCGTCGAAGTAGCCCGAGTCGCCGGTGTAGAAGACCCTGCGGTGCGCCCCGGCGATCACCCAGGAACTCCAGAGCGTGCCGTCGCGGCGCAGCCCCCGGCCGGAGAAGTGCTGGGCGGCGGTGGCGGTGATCTCCAGCCCCGCCACCCGGTGGCTCTCCGACCAGTCCAGCTCGACGATCCGCTCCGCCGGTACGCCCCAGCGGTCCAGGTGCGCGCCCACCCCGAGCGGGACCAGGAACGGCGCCGACCCGCCGTTCAGCAGAGCGCGGACGGTCGCCATGTCGAGGTGGTCGTAGTGATCGTGGGAGATCAGGACCGCGTCGACCGGGGGCAGTTCGTCGAGGCCTACCGGTGGCTCGTGCAGGCGGCGCGGCCCGACCAGGTTCGACGGCGAGCACCGCTCGCTCCACACCGGGTCGAGCAGGATCCGCCGGCCCTCGATCTCGATCAGCGCGGAGGCGTGGCCGTACCAGACGACGTTCAGCTCGCGGGCGGCGTCGGCGGCCGGGACGGCACCGGGACGCACCAGCGGCACGGCGAGACCGGGCCGGCGCCGCTGCTTGCCGAAGATCAGCTCACGGATCAGGTTGCGGTCGGGAGCGCCGGCCATCGAGCGGCTGCCACCCGGGTTGTGGAAGGTGCCGTCGCGGAACCGGGGCGAGCGGGCGGCCCGCTGTGCGCGGGCGCCGGTGAGCCGCCCGCCGAGGGCCGCGGGCACGTCCCGGGCCACCCACGCGAGCCCGGCCAGCGCGGCCAGCCCGGCCGCGCCGCGCAGCCGCCGCCCGAGCGTCCGGTCCAGTCCCGCGCGTCGTGCTGGTGCGCCCATCCGCCGTCCCTCCGCCGTGTCCCGTCGTACACGGTAGCCCGGTGGCCGCGGCGACGCCGGGGAAGGTCGCAGGGCCCGCCGTGTCGGCGGGCCCTGCGGTGGTGGGGCGGCTCAGCCGCCGTTGCTGGGCCGCTGGGTCATCGGCCGGTGGGTGATGCCGGTGCCGGCGAGGCGGTCGACCACGTTGAGGAAGCGCCGGCCCATCTTCGCCCGGGCCTCGACGGCGGGATGCGTCGCACCGTAGTCGTCCGCCTCAGCCTGCCCGTGGGCGAAGAGGGCGTACGTCAGCACGGGCGCGCCGGCGGCGTCGAAGATCACGCCGGCCTCGTGGCGGGCGTCGGCGTACCAGCCGGCCTTCGTGGCGATCCGGGCCCGCTCGGTGGAGGACATCACCCGCCGGATCCCGTCGGTGTACGCGACGGGTGCGCGGAGCTGCCGCAGCACGAACGCCGTGCTGGCCGGCGAGAGCAGCGTGCCGCCCACGAGGGCGCGCAGCAGGTCGTGCGTCTCCCGCGGGGTGCTGGTGCCGAGGAAGAACCGGTTGGGGTTGGTCACCGGCTCGACCTGCGTGTTCGGGAAGCCCTTGCCGCGCAGGATCGCGTTGAGCTCGGCGGCCGGGCAGACCAGGCCGCAGAGCCGGACCGCCGTGTCGTCGGAGACGGTCAGCAGGTTGGCCAGCACGTGGCCGAGCGTCACGGAACTCGGGTACGCCCCGTCGAGGCTGAAGATGCCGTCGCCGCCGGGCACCACGATCGCGGCGGTCACCTCGACCCGCTGGTCGAGCGTCAGCAGCCCCCGGTCGACCTTGTCGAGCACCGCCGTGGCCACCGCGATCTTGTTGACGCTGTAGGCCTCGATCCGCCCGTCCGGCTCGTCGGAAACGGCCACCACCGGCGGCCCGGCCGGGTCGGCGACGCTGACGTACGCCCGCCAGTCACCGCCGGCGAGCGCGGTCTGCTCGGCGTACCTCGCGGCCACCCGGGTGGCGGCCCGCGCAGGTGTCGTCGCAGCCGGTTCGGCGACCTCGGGGGCGGCGGACGCCGGCGAGACGGCGCCGAGCACCGTGCCGGCCGTGGCCACCGTGCCCAGTCCCAGTGCGGTCCTGCGGTTCACCCGGATAGTCAATTGGTTCTCCCCGTCGTGGTGGGCCGGAGTCATCCCCGGCCCACCACCCTAGGAGAGACGATCGGCGCCCGTGGCCCCGTGCGCGGGCCACCGCGGTCGCCGAGGACCGTTGCCGCTGGTCACGGCCACCGCCGAAAATCAGGGCGCGAGCACGACCTTGACGCAGCCGTCCTCCTTCTTCTGGAACATCTCGTACGCCTGCGGCGCCTGCGCCAGCGGCACCCGGTGGGTGCGCAGGTCCTCCACGCCCAGCGGGTCGTCGTCACCGGAGAGCAGCGGAATGATCTCGTCGGTCCACCGGCGGACGTGGCACTGCCCCATCCGTAGCTGGATGCCCCGGTCGAACATCTCCATCAGGGGCATCGGGTCGACCTCGCCGCCGTAGACGCCGGAGATGGAGACGGTCCCGCCCCGGCGGACGGCCTTCATGGCGGCCTTGAGCACGACCAGCCGGTCGACGCCCGCCTTGTCGGTCATGGTCCCGGCGAGCTTGTCGGGCAGCAGCCCGGCGGCGGTCTGGGCGAGCTTTCCGACGGGCGCCCCGTGGGCCTCCATGCCGACGGCGTCGATGACCGCGTCGGGGCCGCGCCCGTCGACGAGGTCGATGAGGGCGCTCGGCACGTCGTCCAGCTCGTTGACGTCGAGCACCTCGATGCCGTGCCGGCGGGCCATCGCCAGCCGCTCCGGCACGAGGTCCAGCCCGATCACCCGGCCCGCGCCGAGGTGCCGCCCGATGCGGGCGCAGAGCTGTCCCACCGGCCCGAGCCCGAAGACGGCGAGGGTGCCGCCGGGTGGGGTGTCGGCGTACTTCACCGCCTGCCAGGCGGTCGGCAGGATGTCGGAGAGGTAGAGCCAGCGTTCGTCGGGCCCGGCGTCGGGAACCTTGATCGGGCCGAACTGCGCGTGCGGCACCCGCAGGTACTCCGCCTGCCCGCCGGGCACCGAGCCGTAGAGCGAGGTGTAGCCGAACAGCGAGGCGCCCTTGCCCTCGGCGGTGACCTGGGTGGTCTCGCACTGTGCGTAGAGCTGCCGGTCGCACATCCAGCAGGAGCCGCAGGAGATGTTGAACGGCACCACCACCCGGTCGCCCGGCCTGAGCCGGGTCACCCCGGCGCCCACCTCCTCGACGATGCCCATCGGCTCGTGCCCGAGGACGTCACCGGGCTTCAGGTACGGCCCGAGCACCTCGTACAGGTGCAGGTCGGAGCCGCAGATCGCGGTCGAGGTGATCCGGACGATCGCGTCCGTCGGCTCCTCGATCCGTGGATCGGGCACCTCCTCGACCCGTACGTCCCGCTTGCCCTGCCAGGTCAGTGCCTTCATGTCCCGCTGTCCCTCCTCGTCGCCGTCTCCGGTCTGCTACCCGCGCAGGGCGGGTTGAACCGGCGACGTCGCCGCGGCAGGGGGCGGCGGGTGACGCCGCCCGTCGACCTGACGCGGCGGCGGGTCGGGCACGGACGGGCCGCCGCACCCCGTGGTGGGACGCGGCGGCCCTTGGTGGCTGCTCTCCGGCGCGGCGGCGGGTCAGGATCCGGGGGTGTTGTCGCCCCGCTTCGACGTGGCCATCAGGAAGTCGCGGTTGAGCCGGCCGATGGTGTTCAGCGGGATGCCCTTCGGGCAGACCACGGTGCACTCACCGGCGTTGGTGCAGCCGCCGAAGCCGGCCTCGTCGTGCGCGTCCACCATGCCGATCACCCGGGTGTGGCGCTCCGGCTGGCCCTGCGGCAGCAGCGAGAGCTGGGTGACCTTCGCGGCGGTGAAGAGCATGCCGGAGCCGTTGGGGCAGGCGGCCACGCAGGCGCCGCAGCCGATGCACTCGGCCGCCTCGAAGGCGGCGTCGGCGTTGGCCTTGGCGACCGGGGTGGAGTGGGCCTCGGGGGCGCTGCCGGTCGGCGCGGTGATGTAGCCGCCGGCAGCGATGATCTTGTCAAAGGCGCCCCGGTTGACCACCAGGTCCTTGATGACCGGGAAGGCCCGGGCGCGCCACGGCTCGATGTCGATCGTCTCGCCGTCGGAGAACTGCCGCATGTGCAGCTGGCAGGCGGTGGTGCCGCGCTGCGGCCCGTGCGCGTCGCCGTTGATCATCAGGCCGCACATGCCGCAGATGCCCTCGCGGCAGTCGTGGTCGAACGCGACCGGCTCGTCGCCCGCGAGGATCAGCCGCTCGTTGAGTACGTCGAGCATCTCCAGGAAGGACATGTCCGGGGAGACGTCGTCGACCTTGTAGGTCACCATCCGACCCTTGTCCTCGGGGCCGGACTGCCGCCAGATGCGCAGGGTCAGGTTCACTTGTAGCTCCGCTGCGTGGGGTGGACGTATTCGAAGTTCAGGTCTTCCTTGTGCAGCACGGCCGGCTCCCCGGTGGCGGTGAACTCCCAGGCCGCCACGTACGCGAAGCGCTCGTCGTCGCGCTCCGCCTCGCCCTCGGGCGTCTGGTGCTCGGCGCGGAAGTGACCGCCGCAGGACTCCTCGCGGTGCAGGGCGTCGACGCACATCAGCTCCGCCAGCTCGAAGAAGTCGGCCACCCGGCCGGCCTTCTCCAGCGACTGGTTGAGCCCCTCGCCGCTGCCGGGCACCTTGACCCGCTGCCAGAACTGCTCGCGCAGGGCGCGGATCTCGTCGATCGCCTTGCGCAGCCCGGCCTCGCTGCGCTCCATGCCGCAGTGTTCCCACATGATCTGGCCCAGCTCGCGGTGGAACGAGTCGACGGTCCGGTCCCCGTCGACGGCCAGCAGCCGCTGGATGCGGTCCTCGACGTCGGCGCGCGCCCGCACGGCCGCCGGGTGCGTGGCGTCGACCTTCTCCAGCGGGTGGGACGCCAGGTAGTGGGCGACGGTGTTCGGCAGCACGAAGTAGCCGTCGGCCAGGCCCTGCATCAGCGCCGAGGCGCCGAGGCGGTTCGCGCCGTGGTCGGAGAAGTTCGCCTCGCCGATCACGAAGAGGCCCGGGATGGACGACTGGAGGTCGTAGTCGACCCAGAGGCCGCCCATCGTGTAGTGCACGGCGGGGTAGATGCGCATCGGGACCTCGTACGGGTCCTCGCCGGTGATCCGCTCGTACATCTCGAAGAGGTTGCCGTACTTGGCCTCGATGGCCTTGCGGCCGAGCCGGTTGATCGCGTCGGCGAAGTCCAGGTAGACGCCGAGCCCGCTCTGGCCGACGCCGCGCCCCTCGTCGCAGACGTTCTTGGCGGCGCGGGAGGCGATGTCGCGGGGGACCAGGTTGCCGAAGGAGGGGTAGATCCGCTCCAGGTAGTAGTCCCGCTCGTCCTCGCCGATGTCCTTCGGGCTGCGGGCGTCGCCCTTGGCCTTGGGCACCCAGACCCGGCCGTCGTTACGCAGCGACTCGCTCATCAGGGTCAGCTTCGACTGGTGGTCGCCGGAGACCGGGATGCAGGTCGGGTGGATCTGCGTGTAGCAGGGGTTGGCGAAGTACGCGCCCTTGCGGTGGGCCCGCCAGGTGGCGGTGACGTTGCAGCCCTTGGCGTTGGTGGAGAGGTAGAAGACGTTGCCGTAGCCGCCGGAGGCGAGCACGACCGCGTCGGCGAACTCGCAGGTGATCTCGCCGGTGACCATGTCCCGGACCACGATGCCCCGGGCCCGGCCGTCGACGATGATCAGCTCCAGCATCTCGTGCCGGGTGTTCATCTCCACGTTGCCGAGGCCGATCTGCCGCTCCAGCGCCTGGTACGCGCCGAGCAGCAGCTGCTGGCCCGTCTGGCCCCGGGCGTAGAAGGTGCGCTGCACCTGCGCGCCGCCGAAGGAGCGGGTGTCCAGCAGGCCGCCGTACTCGCGGGCGAACGGGACGCCCTGGGCGACGCACTGGTCGATGATGTTGACCGAGACCTCGGCCAGTCGGTGCACGTTCGACTCCCGGGAGCGGAAGTCGCCGCCCTTGACGGTGTCGTAGAAGAGCCGGTGCACCGAGTCGCCGTCGTTGCGGTAGTTCTTGGCGGCGTTGATGCCGCCCTGCGCCGCGATGGAGTGCGCCCGGCGCGGGCTGTCCTGGTAGCAGTAGGACCTGACCCGGTAGCCCTGCTCGGCGAGCGTGGCGGCGGCCGAGCCGCCGGCCAGGCCGGTGCCGACCACGATCACGGTCAGCTTGCGGCGGTTGGCCGGGTTGACCAGCTTGGCCTCGAAGCGGCGGCGTTCCCAGCGGGTCTCGATCGGGCCGTCGGGAGCCTTGGTGTCGGCGATCGGGTCGCCCTCGGTGTAGAGATCCATGTCAGGACACCAATCCGGTGAGTACGGCGAACGGGACCGCCAGGTAGCCGGCGCAGAGCGCCACGGAGAAGCCGAGGGCCGCGGCCCGGGCCCGCCGCTCGCCGCGGGGGCTCTGCTGGCCCAGGCTGCGCAGCGCGCTGAACAGGCCGTGGCGCAGGTGGAAGCCGAGGCTGACGACCGCCAGGGTGTAGAAGAGCGTGACGTACCAGCGCTCCGGGGCGAAGTCGGCGACCACGTTGGCGTACGGCCGGGCGGGGTCGCCGACGGGGTTCAGCGTGCCGGTGGTGAGGTCCAGGATGTGGTAGATCACGAAGAGCAGGATGATCACGCCGCCCCAGCGCATCGTGCGGGCCGCGTAGCTGCCCCGGACCTTCTTGCGGTGCGCGTACCGCACGGGGCGGGCGGCGCGGGCGCGCAGGGCGAGGGTGGTCGCGGCCCAGATGTGACCGGCCACCGCGACCAGCAGGCCGATCCGCATGATCCACAGGAACCACACGCCGGGCAGCACCGGGGCGCCGATCTCGCGCAGCCAGTGCGCGTAGTGCTCGAAGGAGGCCGCCCCCGTGAAGATCTTCAGGTTGCCGAGCATGTGCGCGACGAGGAACGACACCAGGATGATGCCCGTCACCGCCATGACGGCCTTCAGACCGACGCTGGAACGGATGGGCGACCGAGTTCTCGTGATTACCACCCGATCGACGCTAGGAGGACATGATTCAGTCGTCCAATGCATCGACCTCGCAGTCTTCATAGCTATAAGCTATGTAGATGCAGCTCCATCAGCTGAGGTACTTCGTAGCTGTGGCGGAAGTACGACATTTCACCCAAGCCGCCGACATCGTCGGCATCACCCAACCATCGTTGAGTAAGCAAATTCACGCCCTGGAAGACGGCCTCGGCGCCCCCCTGTTCGAGCGGCTGCGGGGAAACATCACCCTCACCGCCGCCGGCGAGGCCCTGCTCCCGCTGGCCCGGCGGATCCTGGCCGACGTGGACACCGCGACCCGCGAGGTGCAGGAACTGGTCGGCCTGCGCCGGGGCCGGGTCCGGCTCGGCGCCACCCCCAGCCTGGCCACCTCGCTCGCCCCGCCGGTGCTGCGCCGCTTCCGCGACGCCCACCCCACAATCGACCTGCGGGTGGAGGAGAGCGGCTCGCAGGACCTGGTCCGCGGCCTGCTGCGCGGCGACCTCGACCTGGCGCTGATCATCATGCCGGCGCAGGGCACCGACCCCGGGCTGCGCGCCGACCCCGTCCTGCGCGAGAGCCTGGTTGTCGCCTCGGTCGAGGCGCTGCCGGCGGCCGCCGGCACCGGCCAGTTGCGCGTCGCCGACCTGCGCGACCAGCCGATGGTGATGTTCCGCGAGGGCTACGACCTGCGCGACGCCACCCTCCAGGCCTGCCGGGAGGCCGGCTTCGAACCGACCATCGCCGTCGACGGCGGGGAGATGGACGCCGTGCTGAGCTTCGTCGAGGCCGGGCTGGGCGTCGCGCTCGTCCCCGGCATCGTGGTGGCCCGCCGTCCGGGCGTGCGCGTCACCCGGCTGGCCCCGCCCGGCGTACGGCGGACCATCGCCGTCGCCCGGCGCCGCGACGTGGTGCCCACCCACGCCGGCCGGGAACTGCGCCGGATACTGCTGGACTACGTCCGCGACGCCAGCATCGGCGGCGACCTGCCGCCGGGCGTCGAGCCGCTCTGACCGCCCGTGGTGGAGTCGGCCGCCGGCGGCGCGTCCTCGCCTGCGGCACCCGCCGCCGATCGCCAGTTCTGAATTGATCGAAGCCCGACGCATCGGCTACTGTGCCCGCCGTGAATCGTTTTAGGCTTACCTGCACCGTCGTGCTCTCCACCGCGCTGCTGGCCCTCGCGGGGTGTGGCGAAGAGGACAGCACGAGCACGGCCGACTCCGCGCCGTCCGCCTCCGCGGCCGCCACCTCGACGGCCCCTTCCGCCGCCGCGCCGTCCTCGTCGACGGGCGCCACCGGCGGGGCGAGCGACAAGGAGCTCTGCCAGAACGCCAAGTCCGCGGGAGACGAGATGAAGGGGGCCTTCCTCACTGCCATGCAGAGCGGCAAGGAGCCCGAGCCGGCCGTGTTCCAGGAGATCATGAAGGGCCTGGAGCAGAAGATGGTCACGGCGGCCAAGGCCGGAGGGGACGGCAAGGTGGCCGGCCTGATGCGGGACTTCGCCACGGAGGCCGCGAAGGTGGCGGCAGCCGCCGACCCGGGCACCGCCGCCGCGAGCCCCGCCTTCGAGAAGGTCGGCAAGGACCTGAGCGCCGCCTGCAAGGCGGTCGGGGTCAACGCCACCTTCTGATCGGCACCGCGTAGGCCGTCTCCCACCCCACTGCCCCCGCGAACCAGACCTGGTTCGCGGGGGCAGTGCCGCATCCGCGCGACCCCACCGCCCGGACCGCCGCGGGCCGAGGCTGGTGGCCCGCCCGAGAGCGCATCCGGTGGGTGCGCCCGCCACCGGGCGGCGGGTCCTACCGCCCTTCGGCCTCGTCCATCGCCCGGTAGATCCGTTGCTCCGACACCGGGTACGGGGTGCCCAGCGCCTGGGCGAAGACGTTCACCCGCAACTCCTCGATCATCCAGCGGACCTGCCGGACCGCGGCCGACTGCCGGCGGCTCGGCGGCAGCGCGGCGAGCATGTCCTGGTACTCCTTCTGCACCACCGCGACCCGGTCCTGCTGCTGCTTGTCGCGCTGCGGGTTGCCCGCCAGCCGGTCCAGCCGCCGCTCGATCGCGGTGAGGTAGCGCAGCAGGTCGGGCAGGCGCGCGTACCCGGTCTCGGTGACGAAGCCGGCGTGCACCAGGCCGGTGAGCTGCGCCCGGATGTCGGCCAACGCGGCCACCACCGCCAGGTTCCTGGTGGCACCCAGGCGCTGCTCGACCGCGTACGCCGCGGCGAGCACCTTCCGGACGCGGTCCATCACCTCGAGCACGGTGTCCACCAGGTCGGCCCGGACCCTCTCCCGCAGGGCGGCGAAGCCCTCGGCGTCCCAGGCCGGCCCGCCGGCGTCGCCGATCAGCTTGTCGATCGCCGCCCCGGCCGCGTCGGAGATCAGCTCCTGCACGCCGCCGTGCGGGTTGCGGCTCAGCGCCAGCTTCGCCTCGTTGCTCAGCCGGCCCTGGAGGAACTTCGCCGGCGACGGCACGGTCAACCGCAGCAGCCGCCGGGTGCCCGCCCAGTGCGCGGCCTCCTGCTCGGCCGGCGAGTCGAAGACCCGCACCCCGACCGTGTCGCCCTCGTCGACCAGGGCCGGGTACGCGGTCACCGCGTACCCGGCGCGGACCTGCTCGATGCTGCGCGGCAGGGTGCCGAGGCTCCACTCGCGCAGCCCGGTGCGGGCCACGTCGGGGGCGGCGGCGGCCACCACCTGGCGTACCTCCGCCTTGAGCTGGCGTTGCAGGGCCGGCAGGTCCTTGCCCTCGGCGACCGGTTTGTTCTCCTCGTCGAGCACCCGGAAGCGGACCCGCAGGTGCGCGGGGAGCCGCTCGGTGTCCCAGGCGTCGCGCGGCACTGTCACGCCGGTCATCCGGCGTAGCTGCCGGGTCAGCGCGTCCAGCAGGGGCTCCTCGCCGGCGGGCATCGCGGCCAGCGCCGCGCGGGCGTAGTCGGGCACCGGGACGAAGTTGCGACGCACCGCCTTGGGCAGCGAGCGGATCAGCGCGACGACGAGTTCCTCGCGCAGCCCGGGCACCTGCCAGTCGAAGCTCTCCGCCGGCACCTGGTTGAGCAGCGGCAGCGGGATGTCGACTGTCACGCCGTCGGTCGGGGTGCCCGGCTCGAACCGGTACGTCAGCGGCAGGTTCACCCCGTCGGCGGACCACTCGTCGGGGTAGTCGGCCTCGTCGACCCCGGTCCGGCCGGAGTTGACCAGCAGCTCCCGGGTGAAGGTGAGCAGGTCCGGCTGCTCCCGGCGGGCCTGCTTCCACCAGGAGTCGAAGTGCCGCCCGGAGACCACGTCGGCCGGGATCCGCGCGTCGTAGAAGTCGAAGACGGTCTCGTCGTCGACGAGGATGTCGCGGCGGCGGGCCCGGTGCTCCAGCTCCTCGATCTCCGTCAGCAGCCGCTTGTTGTCGGCCCAGAACCGGTGGTGCGTCTGCCAGTCGCCCTCGACGAGAGCGTGCCGGATGAACAGCTCCCGGGACAGCGCCGGGTCGATCCGACCGAAGTTGACCTTACGCGCGGTGACCAGCGGAATGCCGTAGAGCGTCACCTTCTCGTAGGCCATGACGGCGGCCTGCTTCTTCTCCCAGTGCGGCTCGCTGTAGCTGCGCTTGACCAGGTGCCCCGCGAGCGGCTCCACCCACTCGGGCTCGACCCGGCCGGCCACCCGGCCCCAGAGCCGGGAGGTCTCCACCAGCTCGGCCGCCATCACCCAGCGCGGCGGCTTGCGGAACAGCGCCGAGCCGGGGAAGAGCGCGAACTTCGCGCCCCGGGCGCCGAGATACTCGTGCTTCTGCGCGTCCTTGAGCCCGACGTGCGACAGCAGCCCGGTCAGCAGCGACTGGTGCACCTTCGGGGTGTCGATCTCGTCGGGCAGGTCCGCGCCGCCCCGGCGCCCGCCGCCGTCGGCCGTTCGCCCGGCGCCCTGCTCGGTGCTGCGCCGCAGCTGGCTGACGATGTCCTGCCACTCGCGTACCCGCAGGTAGTTGAGGTATTCGGCCTTGCACATCCGGCGGAACGCGCTGGAGGACAGCTCGCGCTGCTGATCGCGCAGGTGCCGCCACAGGTTGAGCAGCGTGACGAAGTCCGACTCGCGGTCGGTGAACCGGGCGTGCGCCTGGTCGGCCTGGGCCTGCTTGTCGGCGGGCCGCTCGCGCGGGTCCTGGATCGACAGCGCGGCGGCGATCACCGTCACCTCGGTGCCGCAGCCGTTGCGTTCGCCCTCGACGACCATCCGGGCCAGCCGGGGATCGACGGGGAGCTGGGCCAGCCGCCGGCCCAGCGGGGTGAGCCGCTTCGTCGGGTCGGCCTCGGCCGGGTCCAGCGCGCCCAGTTCGTGCAGCAGGTTGACCCCGTCGGTGACGTTGCGCCGGTCCGGCGGGTCGAGGAACGGGAACGCGGCGATGTCGCCGAGCCCGATGGAGGTCATCTGGAGGATGACGGAGGCGAGGTTGGTACGCAGGATCTCCGGGTCGGTGAACTCGGGGCGGGACAGGAAGTCCTGCTCGTCGTAGAGGCGTACGCAGATGCCGTCGGAGGTGCGTCCGCAGCGGCCCTTGCGCTGGTTGGCCGACGCCTGCGAGACCGGCTCGATGGGCAGCCGCTGCACCTTGAGCCGGCTGCTGTAGCGGGAGACGCGGGCCGTGCCCGGGTCCACCACGTACTTGATGCCGGGCACCGTCAGCGAGGTCTCCGCGACGTTGGTCGCGAGCACCACCCGGCGCCCGGCGTGCGGGGCGAAGACCCGGTGCTGCTCGGCGGAGGAGAGCCGGGCGTACAGCGGCAGGATCTCGGTGCCCCGCAGCGCCGGCTTCTTCTCCACCAGCCGGGCCAGCGCGTCCGCGGTGTCCCGGATCTCCCGCTCGCCGCTGAGGAAGACCAGGACGTCGCCGGGGCCCTCGGCGGCGAGTTCCTCGACGGCGTCGCCGATCGCCTGGATCTGGTCGCGGACGTTCTCCTCGTCGTCCCCGTCGTCCTCGCCCTCGGCCACCTCGACCAGCGGCCGGTAGCGCACCTCGACCGGGTACGTCCGCCCGGAGACCTCGACCACCGGCGCCGGTACGCCGTCCGGCTCGTCGGCGGTGGGCGGGCCGGCGAAGTGCCGGGCGAACCTGTCGGTCTCGATGGTCGCCGAGGTGATGACCACCTTGAGGTCGGGCCGGCGGGGGAGGAGCTGCCGCAGGTAACCGAGGATGAAGTCGATGTTCAGGCTGCGCTCGTGCGCCTCGTCGATGATCAGCGTGTCGTACTGGCGCAGCATCCGGTCGGTCTGCAACTCGGCGAGCAGGATGCCGTCGGTCATCAGCTTGACCAGGCTGCGGTCGCTCACCTGGTCGGCGAAGCGCACCTTGTAGCCGACCACGTCGCCCAGCTCGGTGCCGAGTTCCTCGGCGATGCGGTCCGCCACGGTGCGGGCGGCCAGCCGGCGCGGCTGGGTGTGCCCGATCAGGCCGGTGACGCCGCGCCCCAGCTCCAGGCAGATCTTCGGCAGCTGGGTGGTCTTGCCGGAGCCGGTCTCGCCGGCCACGATCACCACCTGGTGGTCGCGGATCGCGGCGGCGATGTCCTCGCGGCGTTCGCTCACCGGAAGCTGGGCCGGGTAGGTGAGGACCGGCACGGCGGCGCGGCGGGTCGCCAGCACCGCCTCGGCCCGCGCCACGTCGGCGGCGATCTCGCCGAGTGCCGTCTCCTGACGCTGCGGGTCACGCAGCCTGCGGAGGCCGTCCAGCCGCCGTTGCAGGCGCCGCTGGTCACGGAACATCAGGGGGCGGAGGCGGCGGTGCAGCTCGCGGACGGGATCGGTCGCGGCGGGTGCGGTTGGATTCTGCATGTCGTCGCCAAGGATAGGCAGCCCGCGGCCGGACCGCCGCCGGGTTACCGCCACGCCGCCCCCGACCGCCCCATCCGCGCCCGCGCGGACCACGGGCGGGGGGAGCGCGGCGTCGTCCCGCCGGTTTAGAGTGGGCGCCGAGCGACCTTGGCCACGGGGGATCAGATGACGATGCGCGACACCGACCGGGCCCTGGTGCAGGCCGCCACGGCGGTCGCCAAGCTGCGCTGCCGCAGCGCCAACCACACGGTTGCCGCCGCCGCGCGCACCACCGACGGCCGGGTCTTCACCGGCGTGAACGTCGAGCACTTCACCGGTGGCCCCTGCGCCGAGGTGATCGCGATCGGCGCCGCCGCCACCCAGGGCGTCACCGAGCTGGAGACGATCGTCGCGGTGGGCGACCGGGGGCGCGGGGTCGTCGCTCCCTGCGGGCGCTGCCGGCAGGTGCTGCGTGACTACTTTCCCACCATCCGGGTCATCGTCGGCCCGATGGACGAGCTGCGCGTGGTGCACGTCGCCGAGCTGCTGCCGGAGACGTACGCCCGCACCGACGGGCCGCCCGGCGCGGTTCCCGCGTCCCGACCCGCCGACTGACAGTCCCGGCCGTGCCCCGGGCGACCGGAGCGCCGGCCGTCCGTCGCCGCCGCCACCGGATCCGGGGTGCCGTCCGCCCAGGTCAGCGCCGATCGGATCGACGTGCGCGAGTTAGGTCCGGCCAGCGCCTTCGCCTAAGGTAAGGCGACCCTAACCGCGAACGTGCAGGAGCCTCGTGACCACCCTCGCCCCCCGGTCGGCCCCGGCCGACGCCCGGCCCCGGGCGCGCGGCGGCCGTCGGGTCGCGGTCACCGTCGCGGCCGCGCTGGTGCTGCTGCTGGCAGTGCTGGCGAGCTTCGCCCTCGGCAGCCGGCCGCTGGCCGTCGACGAGGTGTGGCGCGCGCTGGTCGCCCCCGACGGCGGCGAAGCCGTCACCATCGTGCGGGAACTGCGGATGCCGCGTACCGCGCTGGGCCTCGCCGTCGGGCTGGCCCTCGCCGTCGCCGGGGTCCTCTTCCAGGCCCTCACGCGCAACCCGCTGGCCGAACCACGGATCCTCGGCATCAGCGCCGGCGCCTCGCTCGGCGTGGTGCTGGCCATCTCCGTCTTCGGCGTGGGCACCCTCGCCGGCTACGTCTGGTTCGGCATCGGCGGCGCACTCCTCGCCGGCCTGCTGGTGTTCGCCGTCGCGGCCGGCACCCGCGAGGGCGCCAGCCCGGTCACCCTCGCGCTGGTCGGCGCGGCCCTCGACGCCAGCCTCGCCTCGATGGTGTACGCCCTGCTCAGCATGGACGCCCGCACCTTCGAGGAGTACCGGTTCTGGGTGGTCGGCGGGCTGACCGGCCGGGACCTCGGCGTGGCCGTCCAGGTGCTGCCGTTCGTGCTCGCCGGGCTGCTCCTGGCCGCGCTGGTCGCCCGGGGCCTGGACGCGCTCGCCCTCGGCGACGACGTGGCCCGGGGCCTCGGGCACCGCATCGGGCTGATCCGCCTCGGCGGCGGCGTCGCCGCGGTGCTGCTCACCGGGGCGGCCGTCGCCGCCGCCGGGCCGATCGCCTTCGTCGGGCTGGCGGTGCCGCACCTGGCCCGCGCCCTGGTCGGGGCCGACCACCGCTGGACCCTCGCGGTCTCCGCCCTGCTCGGGCCCGCGCTGCTGCTCGGGGCCGACGTCGTCGGCCGGCTCGTCGCGCCCCCCGGCGAGGTGCCCGCGGGCATCGTCACCGCGCTGATCGGCGCCCCGCTGTTGGCCTTCCTGGTCCGCCGCGCGAAGGTGGTGACGGCGTGAAGACCCCCGCCGCCGCGACCGCCGCCCCCGGCCGCCCCCGCGCCGGTGCGCTGCCCGGCCGTTCACTGCTGCGGATCGGCCCGGTCGCCGTGCAGATCCGCCGCCGCTCGGTGCTGGTCGCCGCCGCGCTGGTGCTGTTGCTGCTGGCCGCCGGGCTGCTCAGCCTCTGCCTGGGCACCCCCTACGTGGCCCCGGCCGACGCGCTGCGCGCCCTCTCCGGCGCCGGCACCCCGTACGACCTGGTGGTCCTCGACCTGCGGCTGCCCCGGCTGGTGCTGGCCGCGGTGGCCGGCGCGGCCTTCGGGGTGGCCGGCACGCTGATCCAGAGCGTGGCCCGCAACCCGCTCGCCAGCCCCGACGTCGTCGGCATCACCCAGGGCGCGGGTCTCGCCGCGACGGTCGCCCTGACCACCGGTGCCGCCGCCGTGCTCGTGGCGCCGGCGGCGCTGGTCGGCGGGCTGGCCGCCGCCGTGCTGCTGTTCGTCCTCGGCGCCCGGCACGGGCTGGCCGCCCAACGGTTCGTGCTCGCCGGCGTGGCGGTCGCGTTCGCGTTGCGGGCCCTGACCGAGGTGGTCATGCTGACCGCCGACCCGATCGACGGGCTGCGCGCGCAGATCTGGCTGGTCGGCACGCTCGCCGGCAAGGGCTGGACCGAGAGCCTGTGGATCGCCGTCACCATTCTCGTGCTCCTGCCGGTGCTGGCCTGGGCCGGCTGGGCGCTGAACAGCACCGCCCTCGACGACGACACCGCGCGCGGGATCGGGCTGCGCCCGGTGGCCCGCCGGGTGGGTCTCGCCGGCACCGGGGTGCTGGCCGCCGCGATGGTCACCGCCCAGGTCGGCGCCGTGGACTTCGTCGCGCTGGTCGCCCCGCAGGTGGCCCGCCGGCTGGTGCGCGCCGAGCGCCCGCCGCTGGTCTGCGCCGCGTTGCTGGGGGCGCTGCTGCTGGTGCTGGCCGACCTGGGTGGCCGGCGCCTGTTCGCCCCCACCCAACTGCCCGCCGGGGTGCTCACCGCCGCCATCGGCGGCCCGTACCTGATCTTCCTGCTGCTGCGCGGCCGGCGGCGGTCCTCGTGATGTCTGACCCTGGCAAGGAGGCGTGATGCTCTCCACCCGAGATCTGGTCGTCGGCTACGACGAGCGGACCGTGCTGGACGGGCTCGATCTGGAGCTGCCCGGCGACGCGTTCACGGTGATCGTCGGGCCCAACGCCTGCGGCAAGTCCACCCTGCTGCGCACGATGGCCCGGCTGCTCACCCCCCGGCGCGGCGCCGTGCTGCTGGACGGCACCGCCATCCGGGACCTGCCGACCCGCGAGGTCGCCCGCCGCCTCGGCGTGCTGCCGCAGAGTCCGCTGGTGCCGGAGGGGGTGACCGTCGCCGACCTGGTGGGCCGGGGGCGGCAGCCGTACCAGCGGTGGTGGCGGCAGTGGTCGGAGTCCGACGGGGCCGCCGTGGAGCGGGCCATGGCGCTCGCCGACGTGAGCGCGCTGGCCGACCGGCCGGTGGACACCCTCTCCGGCGGGCAGCGGCAGCGCGTCTGGATCGCCATGACCCTCGCCCAGGACACCGAGGCGCTGCTGCTGGACGAGCCCACCACCTTCCTCGACCTCGCCCACCAGGTGGAGGTGCTGGACCTGCTGCACCGGCTGCGTGTCGAGCGGGGCCGCACTGTCGTCGCCGTGCTGCACGACCTCAACCAGGCCGCCCGCTACGCCGACCACCTGATCGCGCTGCGCTCCGGCGCCGTGGTGGCCGCCGGGCCGCCCCGGGAGATCCTCACCGCCGACCTGGTCCGTGACGTCTTCGGCCTCGACTGCGTGGTCGTGCCCTGCCCGGTGACCGGGGCGCCCCTGGTGGTGCCCGGACTCACCAGCCCCACGCTGGTCCGGCCGGTCGGCTCCGCTGCCGCGGGCGCGCCCGCGCCGGCGCCCCGCCCCCGTGCCGAGGAGGCGGCGACGCCGCTTCCCGGCTCGTACCCCTCGAAAGGAAACTGATGCGTCGTCTCGCCGCCACCCTCACCACGGCGCTGGCCCTCGGTCTCGCGCTCACCGCCTGCGGTGAGAGCGACCCGGTCGCCGACACCACCACCGGGCAGACCCGGGAGATCACCCACGCCATGGGCACCACCAAGGTGCCGGTGGAACCGAAGCGGATCGTCGTGCTCGACACCGACAAGATCGACACCGCGCTGTCGCTCGGCGTCACACCGGTCGGGGCCGCCACCGCCGGCGAGGCGAAGAGCTGGCCCACCTACTTCGGCGAGGAGAAGCTCGCCGGCATCAAGGAGGTCGGGGTGCTCACCGAACCCGACCTGGAGGCCATCAACGCCCTCAAGCCGGACCTGATCCTGGGCAGCAAGTTCCGCCAGGAGAAGTTCTACGACGAGTTGGCCGCCATCGCGCCGACCGTCTTCACCGAGAAGGTCGGCATCACCTGGAAGGAGAACTTCCTCTTCGACGGCGCGGCCCTCGGCAAGGAGCAGCAGGCGAAGGACATGCTCGCCGCGTACGAGACGCGGGCCAGGGAGTTCGGCACCAAGCTCGGCGACGCCGCCACGCGCGAGGTCTCCATCGTGCGCTTCATGCCGACCGAGATCCGGGTGTACGGGCCGGACTCGTTCTCCGGCATCGTCCTGGGCGACACCGGGGTGGGCCGCCCTGAGCGGCAGCAGCTCACCGGCAAGGAGGACCGCCGGATGGACCGGGTCAGCCCGGAGCGCATCGGCGAGGTCGACGGCGACGTCATCTTCGTGACGGCGTACGGCGAGAAGTCCGCCGCCGAGCAGACCAAGGTGACCGGCGGGACCCTCTGGAAGGGGCTGTCGGCGGTCAAGGCGGGCAAGGCCCACGTCGTCTCCGACGAGATCTGGATGACCGGCATCGGTGTCGGCGCCGCCAACAGGATCATCGACGACCTGGAGAAGTACCTCACCGCCTGACCCGACCCCCGCCGACGACCCAGGACCCGCGCACCGTCACCGAAGGCGCCGCTCGACGACCCGTCGCACCGGCACCCGCCCCGACGTGGCGCGGGTCCTGGCCGTCCCGCCCCCCTCCGGCCTGCCCGCCCGCCCTGGCGCGGGCTGCTCCGACGCCCGGTAGGCCGGAGCGCCCCGCGCGGCGACGCCCCCGCGGGTCGGCCCCTCGGTCTCCTGGATCAGGTAGTGCGGCCGACGCTTGGCCTCGTAGTAGATCCGGCCGATGTATTCCCCGATCACGCCCAGGATGGTCATCTGGATGCCGCCGAGACCGATCACGCTGACGATGATGGTGGTGTAGCCGGGCACGTCGATGCCCTTGTCGATGGCGTCCGCGACCACCCAGGCCATGTAGACCACCGCGATCAGGGTGAGGAACAGGCCCCCGTAGATCGCCAGCCGCAGCGGCCGGTTGTTGAACGACAGCAGCCCGTCGAAGGCGTAGTTGAACAGCTTGCCGAACGTCCACCGGCTGTGGCCCGACTGGCGGCTCTCGTTGCGGTGGGCGACCACCACCGTCCGGAACCCGATCCAGGAGAACAGCCCCTTGGAGAAGCGGTTGTATTCCGGCATCGCGAGCACCGCGTCCACCGCGAGCCGCGACAGCAGCCGGAAGTCGCCCGCCCCGTCCAGCAGCCGTACGTCGATCCACCAGTTGACCAGCCGGTAGAAGGACCGCGAGGCCAGCATCCGGACCAGCCGGTCGCCGCGTCGGTCCCGCCGGGCGATGACCTGGTCGAAGCCCTGCCGGTAGAGCGCCACCATCTCGGGCAGCAGCCGCGGCGGGTGTTGCAGGTCGGCGTCCATGATGACGACGGCGTCCCCGGTGGCCCGTTCCAGGCCGGCCAGCATCGCCGCCTCCTTGCCGAAGTTACGGCTCAGCGACGTGTACCGCACGCGGGGGTCGGCGGCGGCGAGCCGGCGCAGCGCCGCGAGGGTGTCGTCGGAGCTGCCGTCGTCGACGTATACCACCTCGATGTCGACGTCGGTGAGGTCGGCGACCGCCTCGGTCACCGCCGTGTGCAGCCGCTCGACCGAGCCTTCCTCGTTGAAGCAGGGCACCACCACCGACAGGCGCACGCCGTCACCCCGCCCGGCCCGGGCCCGAGACCCCGCGATCCGGGCCGCGCCGAGGGGCGCGCACCCGGTCACAGGCGGTAGACCAGCACACCGTCGATCTCCTCCCGGGTGATGCCGAGCCCGTCGAACGGCCGCTGCGCGATGCCGTCCCACGGCGTGCCGGCGGCCCAGCCCGGCAGGGCCAGCACGGACCGCACGCCGATGCCCCGCAGGTACGCCACGCTGGCCGCGTCCGGGAAGGCGGCCGTCGCGGCGCGGGTCTGCGCCTGGGTGACGGGCTCGAACCCGGCCAGCCCGTTCGTCACCCGGGGGAAGCCGTCGGTCGTCCACAACATGAAGATCAGGTCAGGCAGGCCACCGGCGGGCAGCACCAGCGTCGGCTCCGCCACCGTACGCATCGCGGCCGGTGGCGTCGGCACCACCGGATGCGCCGTCCGGTTCACCCCCTCCAACCCGACGAGGGCCAGCGGCACCAGCAGCAGCACCGGCGCCACGAACCTGGCCGCGCCTGCGGAGCGCTCCCGCACCGCCCGGGCGAAGACCGTCAGGGCGCCCGCCGCCAGCACCGCCAGCAGCAGGCTGGTCCAGTGCATCATCCGGCCCGGCGTGCGCAGCGCGTCCCAGCCCGGCAGGTGCTTCGACAGCGTCAGGTAGCCCGGGTCGCCGTCGGCGCCGAGGGAACTGCCCAGGCCGAGCAGCACCGTGCCGAGCACGCCGAGGCCCAGCGCGACCCGGTGCCGGGCGGGAAAGACCGAGACGAACAACCCCGCCGCGGCCAGCGCGAGCAGCGCCATCCCGGGCAGCAGGGCCATCTCGGGCGGCCAGGTGAGTTGTTCCCGGGCCGCCGCGTGCCGCTCGCCCCACAGCCACGAATCGGCCGGGGCCGTGGCGAACCCGATCAGCGGCGGCGAGAACATCTCCGTCCAGGCCAGCGACCGCTCGGCCTGCGGGTTGAGGTCGACCACCCGCAGGTAGACCAGGCCCAGCAGCAGCGTCGCCGCGCCGAAGACGGCACCACCGGCGAGGTCGGCGACCAGCAGTCGCCGGCCGAACTCGGGTCGTCGCCTGCGCCGCCACCACGACCAGCCGAAGCCGCCCGCCCCGACCAGCACGGCGGCCAGCAGGAAGTAGACCAGCGGCAGCCCGATGCCGAAGCCGAGGCTGACCTGCCAGGCGGCGACGAGCCACCCCGCCAGCGCCCAGCCGGGCCGCCGGCGTTCCGGGCGGTATCCGTGCCGCAGCGACCAGCCGTGCCCCCGGGCCAGCATCGCCAGGCAGAGCGCGATGCCGCCGCTGGAGAGGATGTTCAGGTGCCCGGCGTGGGCCAGCCGCCAGGGCGCGTACGCCCACGCCACCCCGGCGACCGCCCCGCCGAGGCGGCCCGCGCCGAGCTGCCGGACCAACGCGTACGCCCCGACGAACGCCAGCGCGTGCACCAGCACGTAGAGCACGTTGTAGCGGATCAGGGCGGCCTCGAAGCCCGAGCCGAGCATCCCGAGCGGGGCGTAGCCGAGCAGCGTGTCGCTGTAGACGTACGTGAGCTTCTCGGGAAAGAAGGTGTTGGAGTGCCAGAGGTTGGCCGGGTCGGTGAGCACGGCGTGCCCGGCCCAGGCCACCTGCCACGCCTGCAACGTCGGGTCGCCGATGTCGCCGGGGACGGTGCTCGCCGGATGCCGCATCGTCGGCCAGGTCAGGACGACCGCCAGCAGCAGCCCGCCGAGCGCCGCCAGCGTCCATTCGTGCCGCAGCCAGCGCCATCGGGACCCACGGCCGGGACCGCTGGCGGGTGCCTGGGCATCGTCCTGATCGGCGGCCCGGGCGGACGGTTGGGCGTCCGTGGAACCGGTGGTCATGAATGTGGAGGATTCACGATGATCCCTGGCGTGTCGATCCACCGTACGGCTACAAACCGTGCTGGGCCGATGCCGTTTCGTGGGCGGCACATGCCGGGGCGTCGCGTGGATCGGGTCCGGCCCGGCCGGTATCCGGCCGGGCCGGGCCCCTGGGTCCGCTGGTGGGAGGGGTGGGGTCAGGCGGCGGTGGCCCAGATGGCCTGGAAGGCCGCCGCCTCGCCGGCGAGCCAGCGTTCGATCTGCTCGGGGCGGGCGTCGGTGGGCGTCCGGTGGGCTTCGCCCCGCCGCACGTCGACCAGGACCGGCTCGGCGTGCGGCAGCACCGCGTCCATGTGCCGGGCCATCAGGTGCAGGGTGGCGAGCGTCGCCTCCTCGCTGGGCGGGGCCTCGTCGAAGTGCAGCCGGACGGCCTCGACGCGACCGTCGGCGTGGCGTACGCCGAAGTGGGGGTTGATCTTGACGGGCAGGTCGCCGAGCATCGCGAGCGCGGCGCGGGTCTGGGCGAGGTCGACGGCCCTCGGCTCGCCGAGGGAGTGCAGCCAGGCCGTCGCGCCGGGGACGAGGGCCTGGTAGAGCGGGCGCCAGCGGGGCTTGACCACGTCGACCACCTGGTCGAGGTGGGCGCCCCCGGTGTGGAAGGCGATGTCGGCCTTCAGCGCCTTGACGAACTGCCCGTGCGGGTTGAAGCCGGAGCGGCTGGCCCGCTGCTTACGCAGGCCCCCGACGAACGTGGCCTTCGTCGGCCCGGTGCGGTCGACGTAGCGGGTGAAGCCGAGCAGGGTGGCGTAGGGCGTGAGCGGCGCGGAGGGGTGCGTGGTCACGGGCGTCCTCCCAGGTCAGAACCTCGATTAGTACACACATTCTAATCGACGGGTATGACATCGCCCAGGGTTTGCGGGCCGCTCCTTCGTCCCGTCCCGGCTGCTGCCGTGTGGCGGGCGTCCGCCCGTGGTGCGCCTACCGCCTCCGGACGGCGTAGGTCAGGTGGGTCGCCCTGGGGGAGGACTCCGCGCGGATGCGCTCCAGGCCCACGCGGTCCGCGTCCACGCCCTCGAACAGGCGGACCCCGGAGCCGAACAGCACGGGCGACAGCGAGATCGAGAACTCGTCAACCAGGCCGGCGTTCACGTACTGGAGGATCGGCGCGCCGCCGCCCCCGATGCGGACGTCCCGGTCGCCGGCGGCCTCGCGCGCCTGCTCGAGCGCGGCCTCGATGCCGTCGTTCACGAAGTGGAAGGTCGTGCCGCCCGGACGCACCCACGGGTCACGCCTCTCGTGCGTCACGACGAAGACCGGCGTGTGGAACGGCGCCTCCGCCGGCCACATCTGCTCGCCGGCGTCGAACATGCGCTTGCCCAGCACGCTCGCGCCGGTGCGCTCGAACGTCTCCCGGAGGATGTCGTTGTCGCGCCCCTCCTCGCCGCCCCCACCGAGCTTCAGGTTCTCCCGGAAGAACCGCTGCGGGAAGACCCACGCCTGAAGCTCCATCCACTGCCGCCCCATCAACTCGCCGGGGGACCCGGGCGCGATGAACCCGTCCAGCGACATCGACACGCTGAAGAACACCCTGCCGGCCATCAGCCCCGCGCTCCCGGCCGGGCGATCTCGGTGACGTAGGTGGCCAGGTTGCCCAGGGTCTGCTCGCCGCCCTCGACCGCGTGGTATTTCTCGACCGCCTCGTCGCGCAGTTCCCTGGTGGGGAAGACCGTGCGCATCACGATGCGGGTCGCGGCACCGTCGGGCTCGAACGTCAGGACCGACTCGAAGGCGTTCGGGTCGTCACGGGACTCGCCGTGCCGTAGCGCGATCCCCTCCGGCGGCACGATCCGGGTCCAGGAGATCCACTCCTGGTAGTCCGTCCCGTCCGGCCCGTGCATCACGAAGTCCCACTCCCCGCCGACGCGGAAGTCGAACGCCCGCGTGGTCGTGGTGAATCCATCCGGCCCCCACCACCGCGACAGGTGCTCCACCTCTGTGAACGCCTCGAACACCAGCTCCCGTGGGGCGTCGATGACCCGCGAGACCACGATCTCGCGGTCAGCCGTCGCGGGCCGCGTCGGTGCGCCTCGTCCCAGATCACTCACCAGCTACTCCTCCTGCCTCTCCTGTTTGAGCTCCTGCACGTACGCGTCCAGTCGGTCGAAGCTGTCGTTCCAGAACCGCTCGAACCCGCCGGCCCACTCGTGCACCGGCCGCAGCCCGCGGGCGTCCAGGCCGTAGAGGCGCTGCCGGCCCGCCTCGCGGACCCGCACCAGCCCGACCTCCCGGAGCACCCGCAGGTGCTTGGACGCCCGCGGCTGGCTCATCCCCAACTCCTGCGCCAGCTCGGTCACCGGCCGCTCACCCGCCTGCAGCAGCGTCAGGATGTCCCGACGCTGCGGCTCGGCGATCGCGTTGAACGCGTCCGACGTCGTCGCTGCCCGTGCCATGGCCGCAATCATATGCCCATATGGGCACGCGTCAAGTTTAGGCGGAGCCGGGGTGGCGGAGAGCGAGGACGGGCCCGCGTCGGAGAAAATTCCCCGACGGTGTCGTATCGGGGCGCGGCCGTTCGTGGAATCAGTGCGGCGGCCGGGCGGTCGCTGCGGACGAGGGGCCGGGACCGACCCGCACCCCGGGACCGGGAGGAGACGACCGTGACGGAATACCTGATCACCTTCAACGACGAGTGGGTGCCGGCCCACACGCCGGAGCAGATACGCGCGAAGGCGATCGCCGCCCGGGTCGTGGTGGAGGACATGCTGGCGGCGGACGTGCTGATCTTCAGCAACGGCGCGCTCGACCGCTCCACCGCGGTGTGCAGTGTCGAGTCGGTCGACGGCAAACCCACATTCACCGACGGCCCGTACGTCGAGACCAAGGAGCACCTCGGCGGCTTCGCCGTCGTGGAGGTGCCCGACGACGAGGCGGCCCGATACTGGGCCGGCCGGCTCGCGACCGCGCTCGACTGGCCGCAGGAGGTGCACCGCTTCCCCGGCCCCGGGCAGGCCCGGCGCAACGGCTCCGGGGGTAGGTGAACCGGCTGCCCGGGCACCCACCCCGTCGGGGCGCGCCCCGGTGCGCGGGGTCAGCCGGGACCGACCCCGGAGCCGAGCAGGCGATCATCCGCGCCCACCGTGCGGAGTGGGCGCGGATGGTCGCCGGCCTCGCGCGCCGTTTCGGTGACCTCGACGTTGCCGAGGAAGCCACCGCCGAGGCGTTCGTGGCGGCCGTGCAGCGGTGGCCGTGCGAGGGCGTACCACCCAATCCTGGCGGTTGGCTCGCCACCACCGCGGTCCGCAAGGCGATCGACCGGCTCCGTCGCGAGTCGCAGCGCGACGCCAAGCATCAGGAGGCCCGGATCGTGGCCGACGACACCCCTGCCGAGCCGACCGGGCCGATCGAGGACGACCGGCTCAGGCTGCTCTTCACCTGCTGCCACCCCGCGCTCGCGACGGAGGCCCGGGTGGCGCTGACCCTGCGCCTGCTCGGCGGCCTCACCGTCCCCGAGATCGCCCGCGCCTTCCTGGTGCAGGAGACCACGATGGCGCGCCGGATCACCCGCGCCAAGGCGAAGATCAAGGCGGCGCACATCCCCTACCGGGTGCCGTCGGCCGGCGACATCCAGGAACGGCTCGCCGGTGTCCTCGCGGTCGTCTACCTCGTCTTCAACGAGGGCTATCTCACCGGCGAGGACGACAACCCCGTGCGCGTCGACCTCACCGACGAGGCGATTCGCCTCGGCCGCCTGCTCCGAGGGCTCCTCCCGGACAACGGCGAGGTGGCCGGCCTGCTGGCCCTGATGCTCCTCACCGACGCCCGTCGGCCGGCGCGCGTGTCCCGCACCGGGGAGCTGGTGACCCTCGCCGAGCAGGACCGCGGCGCCTGGGACCGCACTCTCATCGCCGAGGGCAACGCCCTGGTGCGCGAGCGGATAGCCGCGGTGGCGGCCGGCGGCGACCCACCCGGGCGCTACCAGCTCCAGGCCGCGATCAACGCGGTCCACACGGAGGCACCGTCCGCCCGGGACACCAACTGGTCCACGATCGTCGCCCTCTACGGCCGCCTGGCGCTGCTCGACCCCTCGCCCATCGTGCGACTCAACCGGGCGGTCGCGATCGCCGAGGTCGACGGCCCCGGCGTCGGGCTGGCCGAGGTCGACCGGCTCGCCGAGGCCCTCGACGGTTACCACGCCTTCCACGCCACGCGCGCCGACCTGCTGCGGCGACTCGGGCGCGGCGGCGAGTCGCGGACGGCGTACGACCGGGCCATCGATCTCGCCGGCAACCCCGCGGAGCGGGCCTACCTCGCCCGCCGCCGCGACCAGCTCGCGAGTTGACCGCAGCCAACCGTGAGTGGGTGACGGAACTGGCAGCGGAATTCCCGGCGCGCCACGGCATCCACGTCGACGGCCCGGGATGTCCGACCCTTCCGCTGCCCGCCGCCGGGCTTCCCGCACATGCCGGTGCCCAGGGAGCTGCTTGTTGACAGGACTGGCTAACGCCATTAGCTTTTAGCTAACGAAGTTAGCCAGACCTGGGGGTTGCCATGACCGAGTACCTCTCCGTCGACGGCGGGCGCATCGCCTACGAGGTGACCGGCGAGGGCCCGCTCGTGCTCCTCGCGCACGGCATGGGCGACAGCCGCGACGCGTACCGTTTCGTCGTTCCCCGGTTGGTCGCCGCCGGCTACCGGGTCGCCGCCACCGACCTGCGGGGCTGTGGCGAGTCCAGCGTCGGCTGGCCGTCGTACTCCCGCACCGACATCGCCGGCGACCTGGTCGCGCTCGTCCGGCACCTGGGCGGCCCGGCGGTGCTGGTCGGGCACTCGATCTCCGGCGGCGCGGCCACCGTCGCCGCGGCCACCGCGCCCGAGCTGGTCACCGGGGTCGTCGAACTCGCGCCGTTCACCCGCAAGCAGTCGATCGGCCTCGCCGACCTGCGGGTCAGGCGCTTCCGGCAGGGCATGAGCCGGCTGCTGGGCGCGGGCCTGCTCGGCGACGTCAGGCTCTGGCTGAGCTACCTGGACATCGCATTCCCCGGCGAGCGACCGGCCGACTGGGCCGCGCAGCTGGCCCGGATCGAGGCCCGGCTGCGCGAGCCCGGCCGGATGAAGGCGTTGCAGAAGATGGGCCGGAGCACCCCTGCCGACGCCGGGGCGCAGCTCGGCAACGTCCGCTGCCCCGTGCTGATCGTCGAGGGGACGCTCGACCCGGACTGGGGCGACCCGCGCGCCGAGGGCGAGGCGATCGCCGCCGCGCTGCCCGCCGGCCTGGGCGCGGTGGCGCTCGTCGAGGGCGCCGGGCACTACCCGCACACCCAGTTCCCCGACCAGGTGGTGGCCCTCGTGCTGCCGTTCCTCGCCGCCACCGCCCGTGCCTAGGGCCGGCCTCGACCGGGCCACGGTGATCTCGGCCGCCGCCGCGGTCGCCGACGAGCGGGGCTTCGCCGCGCTGAGCATGGCCCTGGTGGCGGAGCGGCTCGGGGTGCGTACCCCCTCGCTGTACAAGCACGTGGACGGCCTCGCCGAGCTGCGGCAGGGCATCGCCAGGCTGGCGATGACCGAGCTGGGCGACGCCCTCCGCGACGCCATGCAGGGCATCGCCGGCCGGGACGCGCTGGCCGCCGCCGCCCGGGTGTTCCGCTGCTACGTGACGCAGCGCCCGGGCCGGTACGCGGCCACCGTGGGCGCGGCCTCCGACGCCGGGTTCGAGGCCGCCGGGGAGCGGGTGATCGCGTCGCTGTCGGCGGTCCTGCGCGGCTACCGGATCGCCCCGGCCGAGCAGACGCACGCACTACGCACGCTGCGCAGCGCGCTGCACGGATTCGCCACGCTCCAGCAGGCGAACGGCTTCCAGTGGCAGGAGGACGCCGACGAGAGCTTCGCCTGGATGGTCGACCTGCTGGACCGGGGCCTGCGCCGCGACTGAGCTCTTCCAGCGGCGCCGCAAGCGCAGCGCCTCTGGGCGCCCCGCCGCCTCGGTGATTCCTAGAGCTGGCCGACCGAGGTGATCCGCACGACCGCCGCGCCCGCCTCGTCGGAGGCCGCGAGGTCGACCTCGGCGCTGATGCCCCAGTCGTGGTCCTCGTCGGGGTCGTCGAGGATCTGCCGGACCGTCCACCGCTCCCGGCCCTGCTCGATCATGATCAGCGCCGGCCCGCGCGCGTCCGGCCCCACCCCGATCTCCCCGTACGCCTCGAAGTAGGGCTCCAGCGCCTCGGCCCAGGCGTCCGCGTCCCAGCCCGACGCGGCGTCCAGCTCGCCGAGGTCGTACCAGCGGCGCAGGGCGGCCAGCTCGACCCTGCGGAACAGGGCGTTGCGCACCAGCACCCGGAACGCGCGGGCGTTGCGGGTGACCGCCGGCACGCGGTCGTCCAGCGCCTCGGCCGCCTCGGCGGCGTCCGTGGGGTTGCGCAGCCGCTCCCACTCGTCGATGAGGCTGGAGTCGACCTGCCGCACCAGCTCGCCGAGCCACTCGATGAGGTCGACCAGCTCCTCGGTCTTGGCGTCCTCGGGCACCGTCTGCCGCAGCGTCTTGTACGCGTCGGCGAGGTAGCGCAGCACCAGGCCCTCGGAGCGGGTCAGCCCGTAGAACTGCACGTACTCGGTGAAGGTCATCGCCCGCTCGTACATGTCGCGCACGACGGACTTGGGGGAGAGCTGGTGGTCGGCGACCCACGGGTGCCCCTGCCGGTACATCTCGTACGCGGCCTCCAGCAGCTCCGCGAGGGGCTTCGGGTGGGTCACCCCGTCGAGCAGTTCGAGGCGGGCCTCGTACTCGATGCCCTCGGCCTTCATCGCGGCGACCGCCTCGCCGCGGGCCTTGAACTGCTGCGCGGAGAGGATCTGGCGCGGGTCGTCGAGGATCGACTCGATCACCGAGAGCACGTCGAGCGCGTACGAGGGGGACTCGACGTCCAGCAGCTCGATGGCGGCCAGGGCGAGGGGGGAGAGCGGCTGGTTGAGGGCGAAGTCGAGCTGGAGGTCGACGGTGAGGCGGACCCGCCGGCCGGTCTCGTCGGGCTCGTCGAGCTGCTCGACGACGCCGCCCGCGCGCAGCGCCCGGTAGATGGCGATGGCGCGGCGGATGTGCCGGCGCTGGGCGGCGGCGTCCTCGTGGTTGTCGGTGAGCAGGTGCCGCATCGCGGCGAACGCGTCGCCGGGGCGGCCGATGACGTTGAGCAGCATCGAGTGGCTGACCTGGAAGCTGGAGGTCAGGGCCTCCGGCTCGGCCTCGACCAGCCGGTCGAAGGTGGGCTGCCCCCAACCGATCGAACCCTCCGGCGGCTTCTTGCGCACCACCTTGCGCCGCTTCTTCGGGTCGTCGCCGGCCTTGGCGAGCGCCTTCTCGTTCTCGATGACGTGCTCGGGGGCCTGCACGACGACCCGGCCGACGGTGTCGAACCCGGCCCGGCCGGCCCGGCCGGCGATCTGGTGGAACTCGCGGACCTTGAGCAGCCGGGTCCGCACCCCGTCGTACTTCGACAGGCCGGTGAAGAGCACGGTGCGGATCGGCACGTTGATGCCGACGCCGAGGGTGTCGGTGCCGCAGATGACCTTCAGCAGGCCGGCCTGGGCCAGGGTCTCGACGAGGCGGCGGTATTTGGGCAGCATCCCGGCGTGGTGCACGCCGATGCCGTGCCGGACCAGCCGGGTGAGGGTCTTGCCGAAGCCGGAGGTGAACCGGAAGTTGCCGATCGCGGTGGCGATCATGTCCTTCTCGGCGCGGGTGCAGACGTTGACGCTCATCAGGGCCTGTGCGCGTTCCAGGGCGGCGGCCTGGGTGAAGTGCACGACGTAGACGGGTGCCTGCTTCGTCTCGAGCAGTTCCTCCAGCGTCTCGTGCATCGGCGTCGTGGCGTACGAGAAGATGAGGGGGACCGGCCGCTCGGCGGAGCGCACGACGGCGGTGGGTCGGCCGTTGCGCCGGGTCAGGTCGTCGACGAAGCGCGTGGTGTCGCCCAGCGTGGCGGACATCAGGACGAACTGCGCCTGCGGCAGCTCGATCAGGGGCACCTGCCACGCCCAGCCCCGGTCCGGTTCGGCGTAGAAGTGGAACTCGTCCATGATCACTTGGCCGACGTCGGCCCGCTCACCCTCGCGCAGCGCCAGGTTGGCCAGGATCTCGGCGGTGCAGCAGATGATCGGCGCGTCGGCGTTGACGCTGGCGTCGCCGGTCAGCATGCCCACGTTGTCGGCGCCGAAGACCTCGCAGAGAGCGAAGAACTTCTCCGACACCAGCGCCTTGATCGGCGCGGTGTAGAAGGTCGTCCGGCTGTCGGCCAGGGCCGCGAAGTGCGCGGCGATCGCCACCAGGCTCTTGCCGGAGCCGGTCGGCGTGTTCATGATCACGTTCGCGCCGGAGACGATCTCGATGACCGCCTCCTCCTGGTGGGAGTAGAGGTCGAGGCCGCGCTCCTTCGCCCAGCCGGCGAAGGCGTCGAAGAGGGCGTCGGGGTCGGCGGTTGGCGGCAGCGCGGCGGTGAGCGTCATAGCGCGTCCATGGTGCCTGCCGCAGGCCCCCGAGCGCCAACCGGCGGGGCGGTCGAGGTGACGGGAGCGGCCCCTCGGCTCACGCGCGGCGGTAGATCAGGTCGAAGACGGGGCGATCCGCCCGCAGGGCCCGGCGCTCGAACTTCGTCACCGGGCGGTGCGCCGGGCGGGGGGCGAAACCGTCGTGGGTGTTGGCCAGCCCCGGATCCGCGTCCAGGGTCGCCCGCATCGCCGCCGCGTACTCGGCCCAGTCCGTGGCGCAGTGCAGGGTGCCGCCCGGCGTCAGCCGGGAGCGCAGCAGCGCCACGTGGGCCGGCTGGATGATCCGCCGCTTGTGGTGGCGGGACTTGGGCCAGGGGTCGGGAAAGAAGACGTGCACGGCGTCCAGCGCCCCCGCCGGCAGCCCCGCGACCAGGTCCAGGGCGTCGCCCTGCGCCACCCGTACGTTGCGCAGTCCGTGCCGGTCCAGCAGGTCCAGCAGGTTGGCGATTCCCGGCGTGTGCACCTCGACCGCCAGATAGTCTCGGTCCGGGTCGGCGGCGGCCATTTCGGCCGTGGTGTCGCCCATTCCGGAGCCGATCTCCACGACCAGTGGGGCCCGGCGACCGAACAGGGCGGCCTGGTCCACCGGGGTGCCGGGTCGTTCCGGGACGTCCAGGCCGTAGACCGACCAGAACCGGTCCAGGGCCTCCGTCTGGCGGCTGCTCATCCGGCCACGGCGCGGATGGAACGTCCGGATCGGGCGGGCAGACGGCGGCGTGGACACGGCGGCGGGGAAGTCGGTGGAGGTCACAGCGACCCGAGCGTACGCGACGGCCGCGCCGGAGTGGATGTGATGTACGACGGGGATGGCACGAACCACCCCGTACGGCAGGCCGGGCGGCCGCTGCCCGGCGTAGCGCTACTGCGCCGGGAGGGGCCATGGGGTCAGCCGCACGCCTCGGCACCGCGCTGGCGGTTGTGGGCGCCGCGCTCGCCGGACCGCTCGCGGGGGTCGCGACTGCGACCGGGGGACCGTCGGAGGTCACGCCCGCCGCCGGCCGCCGGGCGGCCCTCGTGCCCGCCCGGGTGCCCGCGTTGGCACCGGCCCCCGAGCAGCCCGGCGCCCCCGGTGGCGAGCAGCCCGGCGGTGACCCGCCCGCCGGCGGCTGGCGGGTCTTCGTCGAGGTCAGCCCCGGCACGGTGCAGCCCGGCTACCTGGTCGGCATCCGGGCGAGCTGCCAGGACAACTCGGTGCCGGCGATCGTGGCGTCCGACGCCTTCGGCCGGGTCGCCGTGCGACCGCAGCGGGGGCTGCTCACCGCGTCACCGATGGTCCGTGAGCGCGTCTGGCCCGGCAACTACCGGGTGAAGCTGGAGTGCCGGGACGGGGAGACCGCGACGACGATGCTGCAGGTGGTGAAGAAGATGCCCTCGCACTCGCCCACCCACCGGCCGACGGACCGGCCGGCCCCGTACCCGCCGCGTCCCGACAGCAGGTACCCGAGCCGGGGGCCGAACACGGGCTTCGGCGGCACCGCCGGGGACGGCACCGGCGGGCTGCTCCTGCCCGGAGGCGTGGCCCTGGCCGTGGCCGGGGTGACGATCGGCGTGCTCACGCGGCGTCGGCCCCGCGCCGGCTCCCGCCGCTGAGGCCGGCCGTGACGTCCGCGCGGGTGAACCGGCCGGCCGTGGCGTCCGCCCGCGCCACCTGGCCGGTCGTGACGTCGACGGATGTGGCCCCGTCGGGTGCGGCGTCGCGGGGTACCGCCCCGGCGGCTGTGGGTGTGGCGGCTGCGGGCGTGGCGTCGTCGGGTGTGGCGTCGCGGGACGCGACTGCGTCGGCTGTGGCGTCGGCGCGGGTGGCCCGGCCGGCCGGGCCGGGCCGCCGGCCCTGGTCGGTGCCGGTGGCGGTGATCATGGTGCTGGTCGGCGTCTTCGCCACCGGCGCGGGTCTGGGCCGCACGGGGGGACCGTTCGAGTCAGCCGGTGACGCCGCCGACCGGCCCGCCTCCTCCTCGGCCGCCGACGGGCCGGCGCTGGCGGCCAGCCGCCCGGTCGCGTTGAGCGTGCCGGCGATCAGGGTGGCCGCGCCCGTGGAACCGGTCGGGCAGGCCCCCGACGGTTCCATCGACGTGCCGCCGCTGGCCCGGGCGGACGAGACCGGCTGGTACGACCACGGCCCGACACCGGGCGAGCCGGGCCGGGCCGTCGTCGTCGGGCACGTGGACACCAGGAGCGGACCGGCGGTCTTCCACGAGCTGGCGGCGCTGACGGTCGGCGACCGGATCGAGGTGACCCGGGACGACCGGAGCGTGGTGGTCTTCGCGGTGGATTCGGTGGAGTACTTCGGCAAGGACGAGTTGCCCGCCGACCGGGTGTACGGCGACGACGGGCCGCCGGAGCTGCGGTTGATCACCTGCGGTGGCCAGTGGGTGGGCGGGCGGACGGGTTACGCCGACAACGTGATCGCCTTCGCTTCCCTGGTGCAGACCCGCCGTCCCTGAGGCGATCTCGTCATCGCTCACCGACAGGGCTGCGACGCACCGGCCCGCCCTCCGACGCGGCCCGCACGCGGGGAGACGGCCCGAGATCCTGGCGGGAATCGGCCCCTCGGGGGCCGTGTCGCTCCAAGGTCTTTCACCGGTCACCCACGCGTCCCCACCGGCCGCCCCAAGCCGGAGCCGCACGGCTTCGCAGCCGACCGGACGGCCGCGCCGAGCCGCCGAACGGGATCAGGGCCGGGGCGAGACCTGCATCGCCACTTCGAACTCCAGCAGGCTCGCCCCGGAGGCGACCGGACGCCGCTGCTCGCCACCGGCGTGCGCGGCCCGGGACGGCCCGGCCGCCCACGCCTGGTACGCCTCCTCGGTCTCCCACCTCGTGTAGACGAAGTAGCGCTTCTCGCCCGCGACCGGGCGCAGCAGTTCGAAGCCGAGGAAACCGGGGGAGCCCTCCACCGCGCCGGCCCGGGCGGCGAACCGCTTCTCCAGCTCCTCGCCCGCGCCGTCGGGGACGTCGATTGCGTTGATCTTCACGACTGCCATGGCTCCACCCTAACGACGCCGCCGGGGCTCAGAACGACTCGACCGCCGGAACCAGGTCGGCGTCGAGGACGATCGGCGCGTGATCGGAGGGGCCCTTGCCCTTGCGTGCCTCCCGGTCCACGTACGCCGAGCGGACCGCCCGGGCCAGCGGCGCCGAGGCGTACACGAGGTCGATCCGCATGCCCTTGTCCTGGTGGAACATCCCCGCCCGGTAGTCCCAGTAGGTGAACGGGTGCGGGCCCTTCATCGGCGTGGGCACCACGTCCGAGAGGCCGAGGTCGCGCAGCGCCGCGAGGGCCGCGCGCTCGGCCGGGGTGACGTGCGTGGAGTGGGTGAACAGCGCCGGGTCCCAGACGTCGGCGTCGGTGGGCGCCACGTTGAAGTCACCGCAGACCGCCAGCGGCAGGCCGCCGGTCAGCTCCGCCTGCACCGCGTCGCGCAGCGCCGCGAGCCAGGCCAGCTTGTACGCGTAGTGCGGGTCGTCGACCGCGCGGCCGTTGGGCACGTACACCGACCAGACCCGGACCCCGGCGCAGGTCGCGGAGATGGCCCGGGCCTCGGGCTCGGGGAAGCCCGGTTCGCCGGGGAACCCGACCGTCACGTCGGCCAGGCCGACCCGGGACAGGACGGCGACGCCGTTCCACCGGCCGTCGCTGTGGCTGGCCACCGTGTAGCCCAGCTCGCCCACCTCGGCCACCGGGAACGCCCCGTCGGGGCACTTGGTCTCCTGGAGGCAGACGACGTCCGGCGCGGTGCCGGCCAGCCAGTCCAGCAGCCGGGGTAGGCGGGCCTTCACCGAGTTCACGTTCCAGGTCGCCAGGCGCATGCGACCAGCCTGCCCCATCCCGGGCCGCGCCGCCGCGTCACCGTCGCGGGTGTCGCGGCGGGCGCGGCGCTCAGGCGCCCGGGGTGTCGCCCGGGCGGGTCTGCTCGGCCAGGAACCGCTCCAGCTCGGCACCCAGCTCGTCGGCGGTGGGCAGCGGTCCGGCCTCGGCGGCGAGCAGGTTCTTCTCGCCCCGCCCGCGCGCGAACGCGTCGTACTGCTCCTCCAGGGCCTGGACAAGCTGGGCGGCGTCGTCGGTCTGGGCGACCTGCCGGTCGATCTCCATCCGCACCACCTCGGCCGCCGAGCGCAGCCCGTCGCGGGGCAGGAGCAGCCCGGTGCTGCGGGACACGGAGGCGAGCAGCACCTCGGCGGAGGCGGGGTATTCCGTCTGCGCCACGTAGTGCGGCACGTGGGCGGAGAATCCGAGCGCGTCGCGGCCCTGCTCGCCGAGGCGGTATTCCAGCAGGTGCCCGACGCTGCCCGGCACCTGCACCCGCTGCAACCACGGTTCGTAGCCGGCGATCAGCTCGGGGCGGGTGGCGTGGGCGGTCACCCCGGCGGGCCGGCTGTGCGGCACCGCCATCGGGATCGAGTTGAGCCCGACGGTGAGCCGGACATCCAGCCGCGCGGAGATCCCGGCGACCGCCGCCACGAAGCGCTCCCACTGCAGGTCCGGTTCCGGGCCGGTGAGCAGCAGGAAGGGGGTCTCGTCGTCGTCGTGCAGCAGGTGCAGCTCCAGCGCCGGGGCGTCGTACGCCTCCCAGTGGTCCTCGACGAAGGTCATCACCGGTCGGCGCGAGCGGTAGTCGAAGAGCTGGTCGACGTCGAACCGGGCGACGGGGCGGGCGTCCAGCGAGGTGAGTAGCTGCTCCCTGGCCAGTCGGGTGGCGCTGCCGGCGTCGACGAAGCCGGTGAGGGTCTGGATCAGGACCGGCTGACCGAGGTCGGGCAGATCGTCGGTGAGCTCGTAGAGCTCGTGTGGGTCGAGCACCGGTGCGGACCTCCCTGGTCGTGCGTACGGGTCGCCGCGCGACGGCACCCGGTTCGGGAAACGTACCCGCCATCCTCGTGCATTCCACGCCGCACCCCGCCGGGGGCCGCCCACGCGCCCGACGTGTGGACGGAGGCTCGGGAGCCCGCCGTCGGGCGACGATCGATGTCTGTCAGGACGTCAGGGTATCGGTCGAACGGGGGAGTTTGGGGATCATGGCGAGGACGGTGGGGATTTGTCGCTCTTACGGCCGGGCGGGGACGGCCCGGGGCGAGGCCGAGGTCTGCCCGGTCCGCGAGGTTCGTTCCGGGGGGTGCCCGCCAGGGCCGCGACGTCCACCCGATCCCGGCCATATCGTGAGGAAGGCCACGAGATCACCTCGCCCATCGGCGAGTCGGCCTGCCTAGCCTCGGCTGATGCCTGACGACCGCACCCTCGACCATCAGCTCACCCCCGCTGACCCGATCGACCGTTCGGACGGTACCCCCTCCTACGAACGGACAGTCAACCTCCGCCCGGCCGGGGCGTACGCCGCGCTGTTGACGCGCGGGCCGGCCCGCGCCCGGATCGCCCTCGCCGCCGGGGTGCTGTGCTGCCTCGGCCTGACCGCCGTCGCCCAGGGCGCGCGGGACGAACCCGACGCCGCGACCCCCGCCGCGCTCGCCGAGCGTGCCGAGCCGGACCCCGCCTCCCGCGGCTCCCAGCGCGTCCCCGTCGCCGCCACCGCCAGCCCCACCCCCGCCACCGACCCGGACCTGACGGCGACCCCGACGCCGGCCGCGAGCACCCCCGCGCCGCGGGCGACCACGCGCAAGCCGGTCCTCGTCCCGGTGGCCGGGCTCGACCGGGCCCAGATGAAGAACGCCGAGGCCATCGTGCGGACCGGACGCGAGATGGGGATGCCCCGGCGGGCGTTGGTGATCGCCGTCGCCACCGCGATGCAGGAGAGCAATCTCTACAACATCGCCAGCGGGGTGCTCCCGGAGTCCCGCAACTACCCGCACCAGGGGGTCGGCTGGGACCACGACTCGGTCGGGCTGTTCCAGCAGCGCTCCAGCAGCGGCTGGGGCCCGGTGGGTCGGCTGATGGACCCGGAGTTCGCCACCCGCCAGTTCCTCGCCGCCCTGGCGGCGGTGCCCGGCTGGCAGCAGATGCGGTTGACCGACGCCGCCCAGGCGGTGCAGATCTCCGCCTACCCGGAGCACTACGCCAAGCACGAGTCGCCCGCCACCGAGGTCGTCTCGGCATGCCTGAAGGTCGCCCAGTAGGCTCCGGTCAACCACAGTGGACGGTTGCGGTCCGCGCATCCGGGGTACATGGGTTGTCACTCCGAGGTACACATGGACCAGGCACCACCGACTGGAGGACGAAATGTCACTGATGCAGCGGATCACCACCTTCCTGCGCTCACCCAAGGGCCAGCAGCTCGTCGACCGGGGCCGACGCGAGATGGCCAAGCCCGGCAACCAGCAGAAACTGAAGGGCCTCGCGGCCAAGTTCCAGAACCGCCGCTGACCGCCGCCGACGACCTCTGCGACCTCCGGGAGACCCTGTGACCGATTCCGCGCCCGCCGACGGCCAGCCCGTCACCGGGGCACCGCAGCCGCCGGCCGTGGCGCCGGCACCGACGCGGGAGGCCACCGAGGCGCCGCCACTGAAGCTCTGGGACCGGATGCGGGAGGACCCGCAGTACGCCCCGGAGCACCTCGCCCTCGAGGCCGTCCGCCGGTTGGGCCCGGAGGCGGCGCAGTGGGCCGCGCGGGCCCGGGCCGAGCAGCCCGGGGCGTCCGCCGAGGCCCTGGCGGAACAGGCGGTACGCAAGTTCGTCAACCACGCCCGGCTCTCCGGGGCGGTCTCGGGTGCCGCCGGGCTGCCCGGCGCCGTGATCGACGTGGGCATCCTGGCCTGGACGCAGGCCCGGATGGTGCTGCACGTCGCGGCCGCGTACGGCGTCGACCCGGGGCACGGTGACCGGGCCACCGACCTGCTGGTGTTGCAGAAGGTGCACAAGGTCGCCGAGAGCGCCCGGCTCGCGCTCGGGGTGGCCGCCGGGCGGGAGCGCGCCGGCGCCCTCTTCGGCGGCGGCGGGCAGAACCCGCTCGGCAAGGTGATGCTGCGCCTCGGCGTACGGCTGGCCCAGATGGCCGGGGTGCGGGCGGCGAAGCGGATCTTCGCCAAGGTGGTGCCCGGCGCGGCGATCGTCCTCGGCACCTGGGCCAACTCGTCGGCCACCAAGGACCTCGCCGTGCGCTCCCAGGCCCTCTACCGCCAGCACGGCGGGCCGGCCGTCCCCGAACCCCGCCGGCCCTGAGTCGTCACGGCCCTGCGCCGACCCGGTGCAGGGCCGGTGCGTCGGGGTGCGGCGCGTTCGGGATCAGGATCCGAGGCCCCAGGCCCGCCACGCCACGTCGGCCAGGCGGTCCTGTCCGGCCGCGTTCGGATGGAACCAGTCCAGCGGGTTGACCAGGCCGAGGTCGAAGCGCACCCGGTACGCCGCCCCGCCGTCGTAGCGGCAGCGCGAGCCGTACGCCCGGCAGGCGGCGGCGAGTTGGGCGTTGTAGTCGACGATGCGCTCCCGTACCGCCGCCCGGCGGGCCCGGTCGAGCGGATCCGTCGAGGCGGGATCGGCCAGCAGCGCCGGGCAGACGCCACGCTTCCAGGCCCGCACGGCCCGCGGGTCGGTGTGCCCGACCTCCCAGAGCCGGTACAGGTTGGGCACGCTCACCACCAGCACCCGGGCCTTCGGGCGGCCCTGCCGCAGCACCCGCAGGCCTCGGTCGATGTCGGCGCGGAACTGCTTCACCGGGGTCATCGCCTCGATGCCGCCCCGACAGACGTCGTTGGCGCCGATCAGCACGGTGACGTGGTCGACGCGGTCGCGTACCGCCCGCTCGGCCTGGCCCGCCAGCGACGCCGCGCGGGCCCCGTTGCCGGCGTGGTTGTGGGCGCGGCCCCGCAGTGCCGGCTTGCGGTCGAGCAGCCGCCGGTAGAGGCTGTCGACGCGCAGCCCGTCGCCGGTGGACCAGGAGTTGCGCTCGCACGAGACGAGCGCCAGGCAGGAGCCGAAGCCGGTGCTGATCGAGTCGCCGAGGGCCGCGATCCCACCGGCGGCGCCGGGCGACGGCGTCTCGCGTGGCGGGCGGGAGCCGGGCTCCCCGGCACCCTCACAGGCGAGAGCGGCCAACGCCAGCAGGCAGGCGGCCACGGTGACCCAGCGTCGAGGCATGACATCCCCAGTCCCGCAGCGGAGAGCGACAGCGCGGTAACTCTAAGCGCAAGGGCGCTCGCGTGGCCGGGGCTGTCGGCTATGCGGCAGAGGGCTGCCCCCGAACGGGCGGGCGTGCTAGGCGGGCGCCACCGCGCGCCGCGCCAACCCGTCCGGGCGCCCGCCGGACGGGTTAAGCGCGATGATCGGGGGTAGGTCGGTGCGATGACGAGATCGCAGCCCCGCCGCGCCCGCGGCACCGTCGGTCACGCCAACAGCGCGCTCAACCTGCGGCTCGTGCTCGCCGGGTTCGGGCTGGTCACGATGACCGTCTTCGCGGTGCTGGCCATCAACGCCGACCTGCTCTGGCTGGGGGTCCTCTGCGCGGTCTTCGCGGTGGTCGCCGTGGTCGACCTGATCATCATCCAGCGCCGCCGCGCCGCCCGCCGCCGGGAGGAGCCGGGAGCCCGCCACTCACTCTTCGAGTGATCAGGAGTACGAGATGCCGATAGCCACCACCAACCCCGCCACCGGACGGACGCTCAAGAGCTACGAGCCGATGTCGGCCGAACAGATCGACGCCGCCATCGAGCGGGCCGACCTGGCGTACCGACAACTGCGCGGCACCACCATCGCCCAGCGCGGACGCTGGCTGAACGCGGCGGCCGACCTGCTGGAGGCCGAGCGCGACGAGATCGCCCGGCTGATGACCACCGAGATGGGCAAGACGTACGCGTCGGCCAGGGCCGAGGTCACGAAGTGCGCCGGGGCGTGCCGCTTCTACGCGGCGAGGGCGGCCGAGTTCCTCGCCGACGAGCCCGCCGACGCCGAGGCGGTCAAGGCCACCCGCGCGTTCGTCCGCTACCAGCCGATCGGGCCGGTGCTCGCGGTGATGCCGTGGAACTTCCCGCTCTGGCAGGTGCTGCGCTTCGCCGCGCCGGCCCTGATGGCCGGCAACACCGGCCTGCTCAAGCACGCCTCCAACGTGCCGCAGACCGCGCTGCTGCTGGAGGACCTGTTCCGCCGCGCCGGCTTCCCGGAGGGGGCCTTCACCACCCTGCTGATCGGTTCGGCCGAGGTCGAGCGGGTGCTCAGCGACCCCCGGGTACGCGCGGCCACGCTCACGGGCAGCGAGGGCGCCGGCCGCTCCATCGCCCAGATCGCCGGCCGGGAACTGAAGAAGACCGTGCTGGAACTCGGCGGCAGCGACCCGTTCGTGGTGATGCCGTCGGCCGACCTGGAGCGGGCCGCCGAGGTCGCCACCACCGCGCGCTGCCAGAACAACGGCCAGTCCTGCATCGCCGCCAAGCGGTTCATCGTGCACACCGACGTCTTCGACGCCTTCGCCGAGAAGCTCGCCGCGAACATGTCGGCCCTGCGGGTCGGCGACCCGATGGATCCCGACACCGACGTCGGCCCGCTGGCCAGCGAGGGCGGGCGCGACGAGGTCCACGCCCAGGTGCGCGACGCGGTCGACAGGGGCGCCACCGTGCTCTGCGGCGGCGAGCCGCCCGCCGGGCCCGGCTGGTTCTACCCGCCGACCGTCGTCACCGACCTGAGGCCGGAGATGCGGATGTGGTCCGAGGAGGTCTTCGGGCCGGTCGCGGGCCTCTACCGGGTGTCGTCGTACGACGAGGCGATCGAGGTGGCCAACGGGACCTCGTTCGGCCTGGGCTCCAACGCGTGGACCCGCGACCCGCAGGAGCAGGAGCGCTTCGCCGCCGACCTGGACGCCGGGAACGTCTTCGTCAACGGGATGACCACGTCGTACCCCGAGCTGCCCTTCGGCGGGGTGAAGAACTCCGGCTACGGCCGCGAACTCTCCGCGCTCGGGATGCGGGAGTTCTGCAACACCAAGACCGTCTGGGTGGGCGAGGGGGCCGCCTCGGCCGGCGTCGGGGCGCACGCGGAGTAGCCCACAGGTTCGCGTTGCCCGGCGTAGCCGGACACCGTCATGGGTAGGAAGTGATCCCATGACGGTGTTCGGCTTCCACGCGTCCCACGAGCAGATCCATCCCCGCGCCCTGCTGGAGGCGGTGATCCACGCCGAGCGGGCCGGTTTCGACGCCGCCATGTCCTCGGACCACTTCGCGCCCTGGAGCGAGCGGCAGGGCCAGTCCGGCTTCGCCTGGTCCTGGCTGGGGGCCGCGCTGCAGGCCACCGACCTGCCGTTCGGGGTGGTCAACGCCCCCGGGCAGCGCTACCACCCGGCGATCATCGCGCAGGCCATCGGCACCCTGGGGGCGATGTACCCGGGCCGGTTCTGGGCCGCCCTGGGCACCGGCGAGGCCAGCAACGAGCACATCACCGGCGACGGCTGGCCGCGCAAGGACGTGCGCGCCGCCCGGCTGCGCGAGTGCGTGGACGTGATCCGCGCGCTACTGGCCGGCGAGGAGGTCAGCCACGACGGCCTGGTCCGGGTGGACCGGGCGAAGCTGTGGACCCGGCCGGAGCAGCCGCCGGCCCTGATCGGGGCGGCGGTCAGCGTGGCCACCGCACGCTGGTGCGCAGAGTGGGCGGACGGGCTGATCACCGTGAACGCCCCGATCGACCACCTGCGGCAGATGATCGACGCGTACCGGGAGGCCGGCGGGCGCGGGCCGCTGCACCTACAGGTGCACGTGAGCTGGGCGCCGGAGCAGGCCGAGGCCGAGCGGCTCGCGTACGACCAGTGGCGCAGCAACGTCTTCGCCCCGCCGATCTGCTGGGACCTGGAGACCCCGGAGCACTTCGACGCGGTCTCGCAGGACGTGCCGATGGAGAAGGTCCACGACGTCGTGAACGTCTCCGCCGACCTCGGCCGGCACGTCGGCTGGCTGGAGGAGTACCTGGAGCTGGGCTTCGACCAGATCGCCCTGCACCACGTCGGGCAGGAGCAGCGGGACTTCATCGACGCGTTCGGCGCCGAGGTGCTGCCGAAGCTGCGCAGCGCCAGCTGAGCGGCGGGTCGACGGGCGACGCCGGCCGGGGTCGCCGCCCGCCGAAGGTCAGGGTGTCCCGCCGGAGTCGCTGCCGGCGGCGTCCCTCGTGCTGGCGTCCCCGTACCCCTGGCCGCGGATGCCGCCCCGCCTGGTGCGCCGCCCGCTGCGGCGGGACTGCCCGATGGCCTTGCGTGCCGCCTTCATGGCGGCGTCCCGGTCGCGGGGCGGCGACGCAGGCCGCCGCAGGACCGCAACGACCCCGATGACGGCCCCCGCCACCCCGATCAGCATCCAGCCCGTGCCATCCATGGCCGTGATGGTATGAGCCGCCGGCAACCTTGCCGGGTCGGTCGACCCGCCGGCTGAGGGCCGTGTCGGGCCGCCGTCGCCGTGGCGGAGGGCCTCGCTCACCGACGTGACCGCCGAGCGGCGCGACGGGGGAGAGGCCCACCCGGTCGTACGCCGCTGCCACGGACGCGCGCGAACACGTCCGGCGAAGTGGTGACCTCCCCCGCACGCGGGGGAGGCCACCACTTCGGAGACTGCGCGATCATCACCGGGGACGCGTCGCCGGAGCGGACCGGCGCCGCCGGGGCTCGGGGACCGGCTGCGCGGCCTGCCCCGGGCCGGTCAGGAGAGCGTGCAGGCCGCGCCGTTGACGGTGATCAGGCCCGGTTCCGGGTTGGCGCCGCCGCCGGTCAGCGCGTTGAAGCCGAAGGTGACGGTGCCGCCGGGAGCGATCCGGGCGTTGTACGACTCGTTGCGCGCGGTGACCGTGGCCCCGGCCTGGGTGGTCTTCGCCAGCCACGCCTCGCGTACCTTCTGGTCGCCGGTGAAGGCGAAGCGGGTCGTCCAGCCGTCGACGGTGCGGGTCCCGGTGTTGCGGATGGTGACCTGGGCGGTGAACCCGGTGCCGCCCTGCCAGGCGCCGTAATTGGTGTACGTGGCCGCGCAGGTCGGGGCCGGCACCGCCGCCGAGTCACCCTGGTCGGCCAGGAACGAGGCGATCCAGGTCAGCGCCGAGTTCCAGTTGATCGCCACCTCGTTGGTGGCGTACGAGTTGATGTCGTCGACGTAGCAGAACATCGGCTTGCAGCCGGCGAGCAGCTTGGCGGCGAACGGGTCCTGCAGGGCGGCGTTCGGGCCGCCGGCCAGCGATCCCGCCGGGGGCTTCGGCAGCTCCGGGTCGAGCTGGTGGCCGAAGATGCGGCTGTGCTGGTTCTCCGCCGCGTGCTCGCCCCACCCGGTCACGTACGAGATGTTCAGCGCGTTGCGGCCGAGGACGTAGTCCGTCGCCTGCACCGCGCCGTCGCGGTACTTCGCGTCGCGGGTCAGGTCGAAGGCGGTCGCCAGCACGACGGCGTTGTTGATCAGGTTGCCGTTGCCGCCCCAGAAGTAGCTGGCGGCGTCACCGGGCATCGGCAGCCCGTACGCCTGCCGGCCCGCCTCGGCGAGGTGGGCGTCGGCGGCGGCGGTGACCGAGGCGCGCACCCGGGTCAGGTCGGCGGCGGGCAGCCCGTTCGGGACGGTGGCCAGGTCGAGGCGGCCCAGGGCGGCGACGCCCTGCCAGCCGAACCCGCGCGGGTCGAACACGTCGCCGGTGTGGTGCGGTGACGCGGTCAGGTCCGCCAGGTACGGCTGTTCCCCGGTGCTCAGGTAGAGCTCGACGGCGGCCCAGTAGAACTCGTCGGTGACGGACGTGTCGTCGTACGCGCCGCCGCCGGTGCTGTCGGTCGGGCTGGCGTACCGCGTCGGGTTGGCCCTGGCGGCGGCGTAGGCCGTCTTCGCCGCCGTGCCGCAGCGCTTCGCGAAGGCCGCGTCGTAGGGGGCGAAGAGCCGCGCGCACTGCCCGGCGACGGCGGCCAGGTTCAAGGTGGCGGCGGTGGACGGCGGGTGCAGCTCGCGCTGCTCGGGGTCGTCGTGCGGGGCGAGCGGCAGCCCGGTCCAGTTCCGGTCGTGGATCTTGTGGTGGACCATCCCGGCGAGCGGCTTGCCGGCCGGCACCTGCATGCGCAGCAGGAACTCCAGCTCCCAGCGGGCCTCGTCGAGGACGTCCGGCACGCCGTTGCCGCGCTCGGGCACCCGCAGGGTGTTGTCGCCGAGGGCCGCGCCGTGCCCGGCGGTGGCGGCCGTGCGGGTCCGCTCGAAGGTGTTCAGGAGCTGGTACGTGGCGATGCCGCCGTTGACGACGTACTTGCCGTGGTCGCCGGCGTCGTACCAGCCGCCGCGCACGTCGAGGCTGTAGTCGCAGACCCCCGGCTGGCAGGGCACGTTGGTGTCGCCCTTGTTGGGTGCCACGTCGAGGTGCCCGGCGGGGCGGGCGTACTCGGCGCCGATCAGGTCGCCGTCGATGGCGATGCCGCTGCGCTGGGCGTAGAAGAACTGGAGGGCGTCGGAGCGCAGCCGGTCGTAGAGGGTGCCCGAGATGTCGAAGGGGTGGCTGGTCTCGCCGTCGACGGTGAGGGTCAGCCCGGCGCCCGTGCTCCGGTACGCGGAGAAGTCGAGCGTCTGCACGTTCTGCCCGGAGGCGGCGTCGACGCCGCGCGGGGTGGTGCTGCCGCTGGCCAGGACGGCGCCGGCGGCGGAGCGGAGCTGCCAGGGCAGGGCGTCGGTCGCCGAGGTCACCACTGTGGCGTTCTTGGGCCCGCCGGGCAGGTAGCCGACCTGGTTGACCCGCACCCGTGGCCCGGTGTCGGGCACGTACGGCTCGGGCGGGTCGCCCCCGCGCAGCGAGACGTCGTCCAGGCAGACGGTCTGCTCGGCCGCGCCGCCACCGACCTGGAAGATCAGCTGGGCGGCCGGGTTGCCCTCGGCGACCGTGAACGTCTTCTCGAAGCGCTGGGCGGTGCCGCCGGCGGCGGCGTCGACGCTGGCGTACGTCGTGTAGGGGGCGCTGCCCAGTTGCAGCACGGCCTTCACGGCGGTGCCGGGGGTGGCGGAGACGTCGAAGCCGAGGGTGTACTCGGCCCCGGCGACCAGCGGCACGCCGTCCTGGCCGATGCCGGCGTCCCACGGGTTGGCCAGGCCACCGGGCACCGTGGCGCAGAGCCGGCCGTCGGTGACCCCGAGGGCCCCGGTGCCGTAGGAGAACCAGGGGGACACACCGGCGCCGAAGTCGCCGTTGTCGATCTGTTCGGGGGCGTCGGGGGGCGGTTCGGCGTGGGCGGTGCCGGCGATGGCTCCGGTCAGGGCGATGGTGGTCGCGGCGGCGAGCAGTGCGAGGCGGCGGCGGGGTCGCGGCACGGGTGTTCCTTCCGGACGACTGCGGGGACGGGACGGGGACAAAGCTGGGAGCGCTCCCAGGTCGTCTCGATGGTGGCAGTGCCCCCGGTGCCCTGTCAATCGATCCGGCTGGATGGTCCGAGGGTGCGCCGGGCCGCGTCCGCGACGTGAGATTCGCCGCGCGACGCGCCGAGGTCCCGATCTCCTAGAGACAACTGCGCCCTCCGCCTGGCAGGCTGCCACCCATGACCCTGAAGCTGCGTTCCGTGGGAACGAGCGACCGTGGGCTGATCCGCAGTGGGAACCAGGACGCCCTGCACGCCGGCACCTGGCTCGTCGCCGTCGCCGACGGCATGGGCGGGATGGCCGCCGGCGACCTGGCCAGCGCGATCGCCATCGACGCGGTCGCTCCGCTGGACGTGGAGACCCCCGAGCACGCCCTGGTGGCCGCGCTGCAGGGCGGCATCCAGCTGGCCACCGCGCGGATCAGCCAGGCGGTCGCCGAGGACGGGGAGCGGCAGGGCATGGGCACCACCCTGACCGCCCTGCTCTTCGCCCGCACCGGCAGCTGCCTGGCCCTGGCCCACGTCGGCGACTCCCGCGCCTACCTGTTCCGCGAAGGCGTGCTCAAGCAGATCACCCGCGACGACACGTTCGTGCAGATGCTCGTCGACCAGGGGGTGATCACCCCCGACCAGGCGAGCAGCCACCCCCGCCGGGCCGTGGTGACCCAGGCGTTGCAGGGCGAGGAGGTCTCCCCGACATACGCGACGATGGTGCCGTGGGCCGGCGACCGCTGGCTGTTGTGCAGCGACGGGCTGTCCAACGTCGTCCGCCCGGAAACCCTCGCCGAGGTGCTCGCCGAGCACCCGGACCGCGCCGAATGCGCCCGGCGGCTGATCGACCTGGCGCTGCGTGCCGGCGGACCGGACAACGTCACGGTGGTCGTCGCCGACGTCGTGCAGGAGTGAGTGAACCCGGCGGCGGGCCGGTCAGCGGCGTCGCGGGGTGGCGTGCCGGGTGGGCGGCGCCGTGCCCGGGTCCTGCGGCCACGGGTGGCGCGGGTAGCGCCCCCGCAGCTCCCCGCGCACCTGCGGGTAGCCCGTGCGCCAGAACGACGCCAGATCGGCGGTGACCGCCACCGGACGCCCGGCCGGCGAGAGCAGGTGCAGCAGCACCGGCACCCGACCGTCGGCGACGCGGGGAGCGTCGCGCCAGCCGAAGGTCTCCTGGAGCTTCACCGCGAGCACCGGCGCCGCCGGGTCGGCGTAGTCGAGCCGGATCCGCGACCCGCTCGGCACGGTGACCCGCTCCGGGGCCACCTCGTCGAGCCGGGCCGCCAGCGCCCACGGCAGCAGCCGGCGCAGCGCAGCGACCACGTCGACCCGGGCCAGGTCGGCGCGGCGGCGGGCGCGGGCCAGCTCCGGGCCCAGCCAGGCGGGCGCGTCGGCGAGCAGCGCCTCGTCGCTGACGTCGGGCCAGTCGCCGCCGAGCGCGTGCCGGCAGAACGCCAGCCGCTCGCGCAGCGCCCGCGCCGCCGGGCTCCAGGTCAGCAACCCGAGGCCGCTGCGGCGCAGCCCGGTCAGCAGGGCCGCCGCCACCTGCGCCGGGTCGGGCCGGGCGATCGGCCGCTCGACCAGCTCGATCGCACCCAGCCGCACCACCTCCCGGGCGACCACGTCCTCGCCGGACCAGCCGACCTGCCGCTCGGTGCGCAGCAGCGCCCCGCCCGCCTCCCGGGCGGTCGCCTCGTCCAGCGGAGTGGCCAGCCGAACCCGGGCGGTCGGCGCGCCGGGGGAGCGGTCCGCGACCGCCACCGCGAGCCAGTCGGCGCCCGCCAGCTGCGACCCGGGCGCCAGCTCCGCCGCGGTCCCGCCGCTCATCAGGTACGCCGAGCCGCCCGAGCGCCGCGTCCGGGCCAGCCGCTCCGGGTGCGCCAGCCCGACCAGCAGCCCGGCGGCCAGATCGTCGGTCAGCCGGTCCCGGCCCGCGTCCCCGGTCGGCGCCGCGCCGGGGGCGCGAGTCGGGCGTGCTCGGCCGGGGTGCGCCGCCGGCGCGGCGGGAGCGTCGGGCAGGGCGGCCCGCAGCCGGCGTACCTCCGCGCGCCAGCGGGCGGTCGCCCCCGGGTCCGCGCCCGCGCGCAGCCGACGCCAGGCGGCGGTCAGGTCGTCGCCCGGACCGGCGACGGTGTCCTCGGCGAGCACCGCCACGACCTCCGTCGCCCGGTCCGCGCCCACCCGGGCCGCCCCGTCGAGCAGCGCCCGGGCCAGCCGGGGATGCGCGCCGACGGCGGCGATCGCCCGGCCCCGGTCGGTGATCCGACCGTCCCCGTCGAGCGCGCCGAGGGTGGTGAGGGTGTCCCGGGCCACCGTCATCGCCGCCGCCGGAGGCGGATCCGGCAGGGCCAGCCCGACGCCGTCCGGCGACCCCCAGGCGGCCAGCTCCAGGGCGAAGCCGGTCAGGTCGGCGGTGGCGATCTCCGGCTCCGGTTGCGGGGCCAGCCGCTCGTGGGTGGCCGCCGACCAGCAGCGGTAGACGTACCCGGGCGCCTCCCGGCCCGCCCGGCCGGCCCGCTGGGTGGCCGCCGCCCGGGACACCGCGACGGTGACCAGCGCCCCCAGCCCGCGGGCCAGATCCATCCGGGCCACCCGGGACAGCCCGGCGTCCACCACCACCCGCACGCCCGGCACGGTCAGGCTGCTCTCCGCCACCGCCGTCGCCAGCACCACGCGCCGCCGGTCGGCCGGGCGCAGCGCCGCGTCCTGCTCGGCGCCGCGCTGCCGGCCGTGCAGCGGCAGGACCGCGACCGCGTCGCGCATTTCGCCCAGCCGGCGCGCGACGGCGGCGATCTCGCCGGCCCCGGGCAGGAAGACCAGCACGTCCCCGTCGCGCTCGCGCAGCGCCCGGCGCACCGTCGCCGCGACGTGGTCGAGCAGGCCCCGGTCGACCGGGCCGGCACCGGACGCGACCACCGGCCGGGGCGGCGGCGCCCAGACCCGGGTCACCGGGTGCAGGGCCTCCGACGCCCGGACGATCGGCGCGGGGCCCGCCGGGCCGCCGAGCAACGCCGCGAAGCGGTCCGCCTCGGGCGTGGCCGACATCGCCAGCAGCCAGAGGTCGGGTCGCAGCGCCGCCCGGGCCTCGACGGCGAACGCGAGGGCCAGGTCGGCGTCGAGGTGCCGTTCGTGGCACTCGTCGAGCAGGACGGCACCGGTGCCGTCCAGCTCGGGATCGCGGTGCAGCCGCCGGACCAGCAGCCCGGTGGTGACCACCTCGATCCGGGTCCGGGGCCCGCTGCGACGCTCGCCGCGCACGGCGTACCCGATGCGCTCGCCGACCGGCTCGCCCAGCAGCGCGGCCATCCGGCGCGCCGCCGCGCGGGCGGCGATCCGGCGCGGCTGGGCGACCAGCACGCGGCCCGCGACCGCGTCGGCCACGGCCAGCGGGGCGAGGGTCGTCTTGCCGGTGCCCGGCGGGGCGACCAGCACCCCGGCGCCGGTCGCGCGCAGGGCCGCGACCAGCTCCGGCAGCACCGGGCGTACGGGCAGGTCCAGTGGCACGTCCGAGAGCACGGCCCAGTCTCGCACCGCCCGCGACGCGGCTCAGTCGGGGCGTACCGCGTCCACGCCGGTGACGAAGGCACGCCAGGCCGGCGCGGGGAACGCCAGCACCGGGCCGGGCCGGTCCTTGCTGTCCCGGACGGCGACCCGGTCCCCGGCGGCGGCGACCTCCACGCAGTTGCCGTTGCCCACGCTGCGGGTGCTGGTGCGCCACTGGGCCCGGGTCAGGTCGAGCGCGGTCATCGCGGTACCCCCGTCTGTGCGGCGTGCCGCCGTGACGGTCACGCAAAGTAGCGAGAAGCCTCCGTCAGGCGCGTCAAAGACGCCTCCGGACCGAGCGCCATCCGGCACAGCTCCTCGTGCACAAGGCTATACCCGCGCACCTGACCGACCTCCTCCAGAGCCAGCCCCATCGTGAGGTTTTCCAGGTAGACCACGGTTGCGTCGGCGGCATCGGCGAACGTCAACACGACGTACGCGGCGTTCATCGCCGGGTGCCCGCCGGCCGAGAATGGAAGTACCTGAATAGTCACGTTCGGTAGTTGGGAGATCTTCGCGAGGTGGCTCATCTGATCGGCCATCACGGCGTGGCCGCCGACCGGGCGGCTCAGCACCGCCTCGTTGAGCACCACGGACAGCTCGACCGGATCGTCGCGGTGCAGCACGTCCTGCCGGCGCAGCCGCGCGGCGACCTTGCGCTCGATGCCGTCCTCGCCCGCGGTGCGCCGGAAGACCTCCCGCGCGTACGCCTCGGTCTGCAGCAGCCCCGGTACCGCCTCGACCTCGTACGTGCGCAGGGTCGCCGCCTCCGCCTCCAGCCCGACGTAGAACTCGAACCACTCGGGCAGCACGTCGCTGTAGCTCTGCCACCAGCCGCGCTGCTGCGCCCCGCGGGCGATCTCGATCAACGCCTCGGCGTCGGCCCCGGTCACCTCGTACAGCGCCAGCGCGGCCCGCACGTCGCGGGGCTTGATGCCGATCTGGGCGTTCTCGATGCGGGACAGGTTGCTCTTCGACATGTCCAGTTGCCGGGCGGCGACGTCCAGGGTCATGCCGGCGCGCTCGCGCAACTGGCGGAGTTCCCGGGCGATGCGGCGGCGGCGGACGGTGGGGCTCGCGGTCACCCTCCGAGTCTGTCACGACAAGATCCGCAGGTCGCATCAGCACGGAGTGCAACTGTCATAAACGGGAGTTGCGTTGCAGTCACGGCCGGTGCATCCTTGCCCGGTTGCGATCACTGTGGACAACCAGCGCGGGAGGACCGGTTGCTCATCGCCGACGAGTTCTTCCTGATCACCCACAACGACAGCCGGGGCAAGGCGAAGCTGCACCCGACGGCGACCGGCCTCGGCCTCGCCGGCGGACTGCTCGGTGAACTGGTCCTGCACGGGCACCTCACCGTCTCCGCCGGGCTCGTCACGGTGGTCGATCGGCGCCCCCCGGGCGACGCGCTGGCGCACACCGTGCTCGACCAGGTGATCGGCGAGGCCCAACAGCATCCCGTGCGCACCTGGCTGAGCTTCCTGGCGCAGACCGCCACCGCGTCGGTGGCGGAGCGGCTGGCCAGGGCCGGCGTGCTGCGGCGGCAGGAAGGCCGGCGGCTGCTGCGCACCACCGTCAGCTACCGGCCGATCGACCTCAACGCGGCGGCCTGGCCGGCCACCCGGCTGCGCGCCCTGCTCGACCGGCCGGACCCGCCGACCGTGCCGGACGGGCTGCTGCTGGGCCTCGTCGTCGCCGTCGGCCTGAGCCGCGAGGTGCTCTGGAGCGCCGGTCCCCGGGCGCACCACCGGCTGGGCGTGCTCATCCCGGCGCTCCCCCCGCCGCTGCGCGAACTCGTGGCGCACACCGAGGCCGCGGTCGGCGCCGCCGTACTGAGCGGCTGACCGCCCTCTTCCCACCCCTCCCTCGAACCGGAGTCCACGCATGTCGACACCCACGCTCGAGCGACCGAGCAACGTCTCCGAGGCCCTGGCCCGCGGCCGGCTCGGCGTCCCGTCGGTGATCTTCTTCGTCCTCTCCGCCGCCGCCCCGTTGACCGTGGTGGCCGGCGTCGTCACCACCGGCTACGGGGTCGTCGGCGTGCTCGGCATCCCGGTGGCCTTCCTGGCGGTGGCCGCGGTGCTCGCCCTCTTCTCCATCGGGTACGTGGCGATGGCCCGGCGGATGACCAACGCCGGCGCGTTCTACGCCTACGTCGCCCGGGGACTGGGCCGCCCGGCCGGCGTCGGCGCCGCCTGGGTGGCGCTGATCGCCTACAACGCCCTGCAGGTGGGGCTCTACGGCACCATCGGCGCCGCCGCGGAGCCGGTGCTGGGCCGCCTCTTCGGGGTTTCCCCGGCGTGGTGGGTCGTGGCGCTCGCGGCCTGGGCGACGGTCGGCGTGCTCGGCCTGCTCCGGATCGACCTCAACGGCCTGATCCTCGCGGCGCTGCTGGTCGCCGAGATGGTGGTGATCATCGTCTTCGACCTCGGGCAGTTGACCCACCCGGCCGGCGGGGAGGTCAGCTTCGCCGCCCTGTCGCCGGAGAACCTCGTCGTGCCCGGCGCCGGGGCGGTGCTGGTGCTGGCCATCCTGGGCTTCGTCGGCTTCGAGTCCGCCGTGGTGTTCAGCGAGGAGAGCCGGGACCCGCAGCGGACGGTGCGGCTGGCCACGTACCTCTCCATCGCCATCATCGCGGGCATCTACGCGCTCTCGTCGTGGAGCATGACCGTCGCCGTCGGACCGGACCGGATCGCCGCCGAGGCGGGGGAGCAGAGCGTCGGTCTGATCTTCAACCTGGCCGAGTCGCACCTGGGGGGCACCGCCGTCACCATCGGCCAGGCGCTCTTCCTCACCTCGGTGCTCGCCGCGATGATCTCGTTTCACAACACCACCGCCCGGTACGCCTTCGCGCTCGGCCGTGAGCGGGTGCTGCCGGCCGTGTTCGGGCGGACCTCCCCGCGTACCGCGGCGCCCTGGGCGGCCTCGCTCGCGCAGAGCGTGCTCGGGCTGGTGGTGATCGTGCTCTACGCGGTCAACGGCTGGGATCCGGTGGTGCAGCTGTTCTACTGGGTCGGCACGGCCGGTGGGTTCGGGGTGCTGCTGCTGATCGCCACCACCTCCGTCGCGGTGATCGCATTCTTCGCCCGCGCCGGGGTGGCCGAGACGCTGTGGCGTCGCGCGGTCGCCCCCGGTCTCGCCGCCGTGGCCCTCGCCGTGATCGTCACCCTGGCGGTGGCCAACTTCGCCAACCTGCTCGGGGTGGCGCCGGACTCGCCCCTGCGCTGGGCGGTCCCGGCGGTCTACCCGGTCGCCGCGCTGCTCGGCGTGCTCTGGGCGCTGGTGCTGCGCGCCAGCCGCCCCCGCACGTACGCCCGGATCGGTCTGGGCGCGGGGAGCACGGCGGCGACGTTGCCGACGGCCGGGGCCGTCGACGGGCCGGTCCCGACGGGGGCGCGGCGATGAGCGAGGCGCGGGTCGACCGGCTCGGGCCGGCGGAGACGTCGCTGGTGGCCGGCCGGATCGCCGAGGCCTTCATGGCCCTCGACGCCCCCCGCTGGCTGGTGCCGGACGCCGGGCGACGGCAGTCCGTGCTGGCCGGCAACTTCGCGATCCTGGTGGAGCACGCGATGCGGTACGGCCTGGTGCACGCGACCGCGGACCGGGCGGGGGTGGCGGTCTGGTTCCCGTCGGTCGGCGACGCGGTCCCGCCCCCGGCCGACTACGACGCCCGGCTGGCCGCGGCCTGCGGGGAGTGGACCGACCGGTTCGCGCACCTGGACAAGCTCTTCGAGGCCCACCACCCGCACTCCGACCACCACCACCTGGCGTTCCTCGCCGTGGCTCCGGGCCGGCAGGGGCAGGGGCTGGGCGCCGCGCTGCTGCGGCACCACCATGCCGTCCTGGACGCCGAGGGGATTCCCGGTTACCTGGAGGCGGCCAGCGAGAGCAGTCGTGACCTCTACGCGCGGCACGGCTACCGGGTCGCCGAGCCGTTCCGCCTGCCCGACGGCACGCCGTTCTGGCCGATGTGGCGGGAACCCGCGCGCTGAGAACGACGACGCCCGGGTCCCCGTCGGCGGGGAACCGGGCGTCGTGCGGCGCCGCTCAGTAGGTGCCGTCGAGCTGCCCCCGCAGCTTGGTCAGCGCGCGGGCCAGCAGCCGGGAGACGTGCATCTGCGAGACGCCGATCTGCTCGGCGATCTGCGACTGCGTCAGGTTGCCGTAGAACCGCAGCGTGAGGATCTTCTGCTCCCGCTCGTCGAGCGTGGCCAGCGCCGGGCCGAGGGCGACGCGTAGCTCGGCCAGCTCGAACTCGCCGTCCTCGCCGCCGAGCATGTCGCCCAGCTCGGTCGCGCGCTCGCCGTCGCCGGTCGGGGTGGAGAGCGAGACCGCGTTGTAGGCGCGGGCGCCCTCCAGGCCCTCCAGCACCTCTTCCTCGGTGAGCTTGAGGTGGGCGGCGATGTCGGCGACCGTGGGCGAGCGGCCGAGGGTCTGCAACAGGGTGCTGTTGGCGTCGGAGATGACCAGCCGCAGCTCCTGCAGCCGGCGCGGGACGCGGATGTCCCAGGTGCGGTCGCGGAAGTGCCGCTTCAGCTCGCCGATGATGGTGGGGATCGCGTAGCCGGCGAAGTCGACGCCGCGGGAGGGGTCGAACTTGTCGATCGCCTTGATCAGGCCGACGGCTGCGGTCTGGGCCAGGTCGTCGGTGGGCTCGCCCCGGCCGCTGTAGCGGTGCGCGAGGTGGTTGGCGAGCGGCAGCCAGGCCTCGATGGCCCGGTCGCGCAGGGCGGCGCGCGACGGGTGGTTGGCCGGCAGCGCGGCCATCGCGTTGAGCAGATCCGCCGCGCTGTCGGTGAGCGCCCGCGGGTCGAGCTTCGGGATGGCGTCCGGCGGCGTGGTGGTCGCCGGTTCGCTGATCGTTGGCGCGGTCATGGTGGTCCTCCCTGCACCTCGTCCGCCGGACGAAAGATGTGACGCTGAGGTTTAACTTCAGATGTCCGTTCGGGAGCCACCTTAGCCCGATCGGTGCGACGAAATCTAGCCGAAAGTACGATGCACTTAAGTGATTTCCCGCCATCCATGCCGCAGAACGGGCAATTCTGGCTCCGATTGTGAGGCGGGTTACGCGAAGGGTCGCGCGCACACCGGGGCCGCCGGCCTCGCCGGGGCCGCGCCGTCGCACCGCGGGACCGGGCCCACTCCTACCCGCCTGACAGCTCACCCGCGATCCGGTCGGTGCCTCACCACGTGCCGGAGAGGCGGGCCCGCAGGGGCCGGCCGTCGGGGTCGTACATCAGCCGGTAGGCCGGCAGCGCCCAGGCCCGGGTGTACCAGGGCAACCGCTCCGGCCGGTGCGGGAGCAGCCGACCCGGCGGACGGGGACCGGCCCGCCCGCCGTCGTGCCACCGTCGTAGCGCGTCGGCGGTGGCGGTGATGGCCGCCACGGCGTCCGCCGGGTCGATCAGGTCGGCGTCCTCGCCGCCGTCGGGGTCGCGGTCCAGGTGCTCACGCCACAGCCGCAACCGAAGCTCCCGGGCGAAGACGCGGGCGCCGTCGCCGAGGCCGGCCGGATCGGCCGGCGCCCGCTCGTCGTGGGTGTCGTCCAGCACCGCGCAGGACAGCTCGCTGTCGTGCGTCCAGGAGCGGCGGTTGAGGTTGTCGCTGCCCACGCTGGCCCACACGTCGTCGACCACGCACACCTTGGCGTGTACGTACACCGGGGTACCGGCGTGGTTCTCCACGTCGAAGACGTGCACCCGCTCCGGCGCCGCCCGCTCGCAGAGCGACAGCGCCTGCTCGCGGCCGACCGTGTTCGGCGGCAGCGCCAGCCGGCCGTCCACGTCGGGATAGCGGGGGACCACGGCGACCAGGTGCAGGTCGGGATTCTCCCGCAGCGCCCGGGCGAACAGGTCGGCCACCTCGGCGGACCACAGGTACTGGTCCTCCAGGTAGATCAGCCGTCGCGCCCGCCGCAGGGCCTTGGTGTAACCGCGGGCCACGGTGCGTTCGCCGTCGGGGGCGAAGGAGTAGCGGGGCCGCACCGCCGGGTAGGTGCGCAGCACCTGCACGTTGTGCGGGCCGCACGGCGGCGGGTCGGCCGGCTGCGGCGGCAGCGGGTCGGGGCGCAGGTCCGCGCCGCGCAGCCGGTCCCGCAGGTAGGCGAGGGGGTTCTCCGAGTCCAGCGGCATCGGGTCGTTCCACCGCTCCCGGAAGGTGGTGTCCAGCGCCCCGACCACGGGCCCCCGCACGGCGAGCTGCACGTCGTGCCAGGGCGGGTGCTCGCCGTAGCGGGTGGACATCTGCACCGCCTGCCGGTCGCCCCGGTGCTCGGCGTCGTCGCGTCGGCTGTGGCACAGGTCGATGCCGCCGGCGAACGCGATGTCGCGTTCCGGTGCCCGCAGGTGACGCAGCACCACCATCTTCTGGTGGTGCGAACCGCCCCGGCGGACCCGCTGGTCGAGCAGCACCTCGCCGCCGGCGGCCGAGACCGTCTCGCTGAGGTTGCGGTTCTCCGCCTCGCTGTAGGCCAGGACGTCGAGGTGGGAGCGCCAGATCAGGCCCTTGACCACCACGCCCCGCTGCGCGGCGTCCGCGAAGAGCTGCGCCACGGTCGGCCCGTCGGGGCGCAGCCGCTCGTCCGGGTCACCCCGCCAGTCGGTGAAGAAGAGGTGGTCGCCGGCCGTCAGGGCCGCCACCTCGTCGACCAGGCGATCGAAGTACGCGGCACCGTGAATTAACGGCTCGGCAAGGTTTCCGCTCGTCCAGGCGGGTAACTCTGACACCGGGTTGGCGCGTTCGGCCGCGTCGAGGAACCAATTGCGCGGTGCCACCGTTCCAGCCCCCCCGAGGTCGACAACGTCCTCACGGTAGGACCCCTGTCGCGGGTCCGCATCCCGACCGGCATCGGATGACCGCTCGGACGACCCCGACACTCCACCCGAGCACGACGCGAGCATCGAGGAGGCAACTTCATGCCCGGCGAGACGACGAACTCCGTGCCCGAGTACCGCGAGCCGGCGGTGGAGAGTGAGCGGGGTGCGCTGGTCACGGTGTTGCTCATGGTGATCCTGGGGGTGGCGGGCATCTTCGCCGTTTCCTGACGCCGTCGTCGGATGCGCCGCCGGCACCTGCCGGCGGCGCCCGCCCGTCGTGGGGCTCAGGGCCTGCCGGCCCGGTCGTCGGTGTGCGGCAGCCGTTCGGCGGGGGCGACGCCGAGCCGGCCGGCGCGGAAGTCCTCGAACGCCTGGAGCAACTCGTCACGGGTGTTCATGACGAACGGCCCGTAGTGCGCCACCGGCTCCCGGATCGGCCGCCCGCCCATGATGTAGAGGTCCAGCGCCGGGGTGTGGCTGTCCTGACGGGCGTCCGCGGCGAAGGTCAGCGCGTCGCCGGGGCCGTGCGCGGCGAGCTGGCCGGTGTGCGCGGGCCGGCCGTCGGTGCCCACCGTGCCCCGCCCACCCAGCACGTAGACCAGGGCGTTGAAGTCCGGCCGCCACGGCAGGTCGACACGGGCGCCCGGCTGCACGGTCACGTGGGTGATGGTGATCGGGGTGTGGGTGGAGCCCGGCCCCCGGTGCCCGGCGATCTCGCCGGCGATCACCCGGATCAACGCCCCGCCGTCCGGCGTCGTCAGCAGCGCGGCCTCCCTGCCGCGGATGTCCTGGTAGCGGGGCGGGCTCATCTTCGCCGCCCGGGGGAGGTTGACCCAGAGCTGGGTGCCGTGGAACAGCCCGCCGCTGCGCACGAGGTGCTCCGGCGGCGCCTCGATGTGCAGCAGGCCGCTCGCGGCCGTCATCCACTGGGTGTCGCCGTCGGTGATGGTGCCGCCGCCGCCCTGCGAGTCCTGGTGGTCCATGATTCCGTCGATCATGTACGTCACCGTCTCGAAACCACGGTGTGGATGCCAGGCGGTGCCCCGCGGCTCGCCCGGCGCGTAGTCCACCTCGCCCATCTGGTCGAGGTGGATGAAGGGGTCCAGCTCGGTGACCGGCACCCCGGCGAACGCCCTCCGGACCGGGAACCCCTCACCCTCGTAGCCGCTCGGCGCGGTGGTGAGCCGGCGGACCGGACGGAACGCGGTGGACTCGGCGAGTCGGGGCAGGCGGGGCAGGACGAGGACGTCGTCGGCGGTGATGGCGGGCATCGGGGGCTCCTCAGCTGTGGTGGTGGGTTCTCGACGCGTCGTGGTCCGCGCGCAGGCGCCGGCCGAGTCGCTCGAAGATCCGGGTGAGGCAGGCGACCTCGGCGTCGTCGAGGTCGTCCATCAGGCGTTCGCGCACCGAACGCAGGTGGTGCGGCGCGGCCTCGCGCAGGGCCAGCAGCCCGGCGGCGGTGAGCACGGCCTCGCTGCCTCGGCGGTCGTCCGGGCAGGACTCCCGGGCCACCAGGCCGCGCCGCTGCATGGTGGAGATCTGGTACGTCAGCCGGCTCGGCGAGAAGACCAGGCGGCTCGCCAGCTCGCCCATCCGCAGTCGCTGGCCCGGCGCCTCGGCGAGCAGCACCAGCACGTGGTAGTCGGCGAAGCTCAGGGCGCTGTCGGCGCGCAGGTCGTCCTCGAGGCGGGTGTAGAGCCGCTGGCTCGCCTCGATGTAGGCCCGCCAAGCGGCGAGGCGGGCGCTGTCCAGGCTCTCGGTCACGCCCCCGACAGTAGCATCTCTTCAATTTTGAAACAGTCTGCGGTGCGCCGGGTCACTCCGTGGCCTACCGGCCGGATCCTGGCCACGCCGCCGGCCTGACTCCCCGTAACCGGCGTAGCCCGCGACGGAGCCGCCCGGACCTGTTGCGCGGCACGGGGTGGGTGCTGGCCAGGCACTTCTTCGCGGCGCCTCCGGGACGCCCCGACACCTCCGGGCTCCCTTTGCTCTGCAGCCGGATACGCACCGCTCACGCGGCGTGTCCGGTGCGGCCGTGGGTGCAGAGCAAAGGGGGGCGCGGCGGGGGGTGGGAGAGGGCCGTTGTCGGCCCACTCTCGTGATTGGGAGAACTATTGCAGGTTTGAAGGATGCGTCGGTCGCCGGGTCGGGATGCCACCGCCAGGTCGGGTGCGCCTGGTCACCAGGTCGGGCCTCATCGCCGGGCCGGGCATCGGCATGGGGCGTTCCGTGGGCCGGGGCCGGCCGGGCGGGCCGGCCGCGCCGCGCCGCGCCGCCGGCGATGGTAGTCCCCGCGCCGCCGGCGATGGCCGTCCGCACCGGTGCGGACGCCGGCCGGGACCCGGGCGGGTCCCGGCCGGCGGGTGGTCAGCGGGACGTCGGTGGCGACATCGTGTGCATCGAGTTGAGCAGCTGACGGGCCTGCTCGGCGAACTGCGCCTCGACGGTGACCGCGTACTGGCCGGCGCGCAGCGAACTGGCCGACGTGAAGTCGCGTCGCCCACCGGTCATCGCGTGCGCGACCGCCCCGAACACCGCGCCCCAGATCGCGCCGACGACCAGTCCGACCAGGATCACCGCGAGCCAGTTGCCGGTGGTGAAGATGCCGAACAGCAACCCGATGAAGAGACCGAACCACGCGCCCGTCCCGGCGCCCGCCAGAGCTGCCCGGCCGGTGGTCAGCCGGCCGAGCACCGTCTCCACCAGCGCGAGGTTCGTGCCGATGATGGCGCTGTGCTCGACCGGGAACCGGTTGTCCGCCAGATGGTCCACGACCCGCTGGGCGGACGGATAATCCGGGTACGACCCGATCGTCACGGTGGGCGGGCCGTGCTCCGGTCCGTGCCCGTCCCGGCCGGGTGCCGCCGGTGGGCCGGTCGGGCCGGACGGAAGCGTGTCGCCGCCCGACATTCCGGGCCGCCATGCCGAGGTGGGACTCGACGGTGTGGTCATGAGTTCCTCCTTCGTCAACGGACCGCGTTCCCGCCGCCGCCGCGGGGTAACGCCGCCGTGGGCGGATACCGAGCCCCGTTCCCGGCGCGACGGCCCGCAGCGCGGGCGCCGGGGGTGGTCATCGGCGAGAATGGCGGCATGCGCCTGGTCATCACCGCCGACACCCACGTGCCGAAGCGGGCCAGGGATCTGCCGGCGCCGCTCTGGGCGGCGATCGACGCCGCCGACGTGGTGCTGCATGCGGGCGACTGGGTCGACGAGGCGCTCCTCGACGCCCTGAGCCGCCGGGCCCGCCGCCTCGTCGGGGTGTACGGCAACAACGACCCGGCGGCGCTGCGCGCCCCGCTGCCGGAGGTCGCCCGGGTGGACCTCGACGGGCTACGCGTCGCCGTCGTGCACGAGACCGGTCCGAAGGCCGGACGGGAGAGCCGCTGCGCGGCGCGCTTTCCCGACACCGACCTGCTGGTCTTCGGCCACTCCCACATTCCCTGGGACACGGTCGCCCCGGGCGGTCCGCGGCTGCTCAATCCTGGCTCGCCCACCGACCGCCGGGCCCAGCCGTACGCCACGTACGTGACGGCGCGGGTGGCGGCGGGGCGGCTCGACGAGGTCGAGCTGCACCGCCTGCCACCGCGCCGCCCGCCCGGTCACTGACCGCGACCGGTCTCCTCCTGGAGCTGGTCGATCCGCTTCGAGGCCTCCGCCTTGGTGAGGCCCTCCGGCGGCTCCTCGCCGGCCTCCCGGGCCAGGGTCGCCAGGTACGACTCCTGGGCGGCGGTCGGCGGCTCCTCGCCGGTGACCCACTCGTCCGGGTCCTTGATGGCGCCCTGCGGCTGGGGCTCGCTGCTGATGCGGTCCGTCATGATCTCCCACCTCTCCTCGAACGGATGTGCCAATACCCCGTGTCGCGCCGCTGTATGCGGGTGCCCGCGTGGCGGACGCCGGGCGCGCCGCCCGCGCCCGGCAGCCGCGCCCGCGCCGCCCTGCTCGTCCACGTGCGAGGCGCGGGCACACCAGCACCGCGCGTGCGCATAACATCACCGGATGATTGCGGAGGGCCGGGCGGGTGTGGTCGTGGTCGGTGCGGGCATCGCCGGGGTGGCCTGCGCCACGGAACTGGTCCGCGCCGGCGTCCCCGTGGAGATCCGGGAGCGCGCCCGGGTGCCCGGCGGGCGGATGGCCAGCCGGCGCTTCGACGGCCGGCCCGTCGACCTCGGCGCCGCATACCTCACCGTCAGCGATCCGGACTTCGCCGAGGTGGTCGAGGGGTGGCGCGCCGCGGGACTGGTCCGCGAGTGGACCGACACCTTCGTCGCGTACGGCGCCGACGGCCGGCGCGAGGTGCCCGGGCCGATGCGCTGGGCCGCGGCCCGGGGGCTGCGCTCGCTGGTGGAGCACCTGGCCCGGGAGTTGCCGGTGACCGTGGACCGGCTCGTGCTCGGCGTCGAGCCGGGGCCGGTGGTGGACGGGCGGCCCTGCGAGGCGGTGGTGCTGGCCATGCCGGGACCGCAGGCGGCCCTGCTGCTCGCCCCGGCGCTGGACGCCGCCACCCGGGCCACCCAGGCCCAGCGCTGGTCGCCGTCGCTGGCCGGGGTGCTGTGCTTTCCGGCCCGGCGCTGGGCCACCTTCCGGGGCGCCTTCGTCAACGACCACCCGCTGCTGCGCCTCGTCTGCGACGACGGCGACCGGCGCGGCGACGACGCGCCGGTGCTGGTCGCGCACACCACGCCCGGCTTCGCCGCCGGCCACCTAGCCCAGCCCTCCAGGGCCGGCCCGGCCATCGAGGAGGCGGTCCAGGACCTGCTGGGGCTGTCCGAACCGGCCGAGCACGTGCACGTGCACCGCTGGACGTACGCGAAGCCGACCGCCGGCCTGGACGGGACGCACCACCTCGACGCCGACGGCGTCGGCCTGGCCGGCGACGCCTTCGGCGAACCCAGGGTGCAGAGCGCCTGGCTCTCCGGCCGCGACCTCGGTCGCGCCCTGGTCAACCGCCTGATCCCGGCGTGAGGAGGGCCCCGACCACCGCCGGGGCGAACAGCCCGCGCGGCGCGCCCTGCCCCGCGCAGCGCACCATCAGCTTGCGGCGGTGAGGGGCTCGTCGGCGCGGCCACGCTCGCTCGGGTCGGCGGTGCGTTGCCCGGCCCGGTCCAGCAACTGCATCACCGGCGTCGCCGCCACACCGTGCACCACCACCGAGACGATCACCACGAGCCCGACGGTTGCCCAGATCAGGTCCGCCTGGGGGAAGTCGGTCTTCGCGGTCGCGTACGCGACGTAGTAGAACGAGCCGACGCCCCGGATGCCGAACAGGGCGATCACCCAGTGCTCGGCCGGCCGCCCGGGCGCCCCCCGCAGCGACAGCCACCCGGCCAGCGGGCGGACCACGAAGATCAGCGCCAGCCCGAGCGCGGCGGCCGGCCAGGTCAGCGGCCCCAGCAGGCCACCGACGACCGCGCCGCCGAAGAGCAGCAGCAGCATCACGGTGAGCAGCCGCTCCACCTGCTCGGCGAAGTCGTGTAGCACGGAGTGGAACTCGTGGGTGCGTTCGGCGGCCCGGATCGCCCGGGCGGCCACGAAGACCGCGAGGAAGCCGTACCCGCTGACGAGTTCCACCAGCCCGTACGCCAGGAAGGTCGCGGCCAGCGCGAGGAAGCCCTCGGAGTGCCGGGCCAACCGCAGCTTGCTCGGAGCCCGGAAGAAGAGCTTGCCGAGCAGCCAGCCGACGACCCAGCCGCCCGCCACCCCGGCCGCGACCTTCCAGAGCACGTCCACGCCGAACCAGCGGCCCAGCCACTCGCCGGGCGCCAGGCTGGTGGTGGCGATGGCGATGGCCGCGTACACGAAGGGGAAGGCCAGCCCGTCGTTGAGCCCGGCCTCCGAGGTCAGGGCGAAGCGGACCTCGTCCTCGGAGTCCTCGACGTCGGTGGGCTCGCCGACCTGCACGTCGGCGGCGAGCACGGGATCGGTCGGGGCGAGGGCCGCCCCCAGCAGCAGCGCGGCGGCCGGCACCAGGCCGGCCCACCACCAGCCGAGCAGCGCCACGGCCGCGATGCACAAAGGCATGGCGATGGCCAGCAGCCGCCAGGTCGACGACCAGCGGGCCCAGCTCAACGGTCGGTCGATCTTCAGCCCGGCACCCATCAGCGCCACGATCACACCGATCTCGGTGAGATGGGTGGCGACCTCCGGATGGGCGAGCGGGTCGGGGTCCGGCAGCCCCACGGGGAGCAGGAAGACCAGCATGCCCAGCCCGAGGAAGGCGATCGGCATGGACAGCGGCCGGTGTTCGAGCAACCGGGGCAGCACCCCCGCCAGCAACGCGCCCAGACCGACCACCGCGAACGCGACGTCTACCGGCTCCACGACCCCACCTCTCGCCTCGCCCACGGCGTGCGGGCAGGTGGTGCAAGTCCTTGCCCCCGGAAGACTTCTCGTATTCCTCTTTCGGGGTCACGGGAGCCGCGAAGTCACCGCTGCGGGATGAGGATCTCGAACCAGACCGTGGAGCCGCGTACCGTCGGGTCCGTCCCCCACGCGTCGCTGAGCTGTTCGATGAGCCCGAGCCCACGGCCCCGGCTGCTGAGCGCGTCGGTCTGCGCGCGGGTCACCGTGCCCCGGGTGCCCGAGTCGGCGACCGACACCAGCAGCCGCTCCGGGCTGAGGTCGATCTCCACCCGGGCGGCGGTGCCCGCGTGCAGCAGCGCGTTGGTGGTCAGCTCGCTGGTGCAGAGCACCGCCGCGCCGATGATCGACTCGGCGACCTGCCACTCCGTGAGCTGCGCGGTCATCCAGTGCCGCACCCGGCTCGGCGCGGTCGGCTCGGCCGGCACCTCCATGCATGCTCGTCGACCGGGACGGCCGCAGCGCGTGCTCCACCGCCAGCACGGCCACGTCGTCCTCGGTGGCGCCGGGCACCGCCGCGGTGGCCACCCCGCACAACGCGCGGGGGTCGCCGCTGCCCGCGCCGGTGACGGCAGCGGCCAGGGCGTCCAGCCCGGTGCTCAGGTCCTGCCAGCGCCGCTCCACCACGCCGTCGCTGAACAGCAGCAGGGTGTCGCCGGGGGCGAAGCGCACCGTGACGGTGGGCGGACGGGAGCCGAGCCCCAGCGGAGCGCCCGCCGGCACGTCCAGGTATTCGGCGACCGCGACGCCGTCGGGCCCGCACCGGCGGATCAGCGGGGCGGGGTGGCCGGCGCTGGCCAGGGTGAGCCGCTGCCGGTCGACGTCGACGACCCCGAAGACCACCGTCACGAAGAGTTCGTACGTGTCGCCCTCCGCGCCCAGGCTGGTGACCAGCCGGTCGAGCCCGGCCAGCACGGCGTCGGGGCGGGGGTCGCTCAGCGCCAGCGCCCGCAGGGCGGCGCGGACCTGTCCCATCCGGGCGGCGGCCTGCACGTCATGGCCGGCGACGTCGCCGAGCACGATGCCCAGGCCACCGTCGGGCAGCAGGAACGCGTCGTAGAAGTCGCCACCGGCGGCGTTGCCGTCGACGCCCGGGTCGTAGCGGGCGGCGATGCGCATCCGGGGCAGGTCGGGCAGGTGCTCCGGCAGCATGCTGCGTTGCAGCAGCTGGGCGGTGCCGTGCTGGGTCTCGAACCGGCGGGCCCGCTCGGCGGCCTGGCCGACCAGTTCGGCGGAGGCGGACAACAGCGCCCGGCGGGCGGCCGACCAGACGTAGGGGGCCTGGTAGCCGACCGTCAGGCCGCCGCGCACCACCGAGGCCCGCAGCGGCACCGCCGCGAGCGAGCGGACCTTCTGGTCGTGCCGGTCCACCGCGATGTCCCGCAGCGGCCGGTCGTCGTCGACGTACTGCGGCACGCCGCCGCGGGCGGCGGTCACCACCGGACCCGGCCAGTCGGGCCCGACGCGCCGCCACAGCGGGGGAAGCCGCTCGTCGGCCTCGTCCACCAGCTCACCGCGGATGCGCCGGACCATCCGCCAGCCGCCGCCGCCCTCGTCGACGGCGAACGACACCTGGTCGGCGTCGAACGCGTTGATCGCGTAGCGCAGCGCGACCCGGGCCACGTCGTCGAGGGTGAGGGTGCCGGCGAGTGCCGCGGCGAAGTCGCTGAGGCTCTGTAGTTGCTGCGTGACCTGGGCGGTCTCCGCGACCACGATCAGCACGCCGCCGGTCCGCCCGGAGCCGTCCCGCACCGGCGAGTAGGCCCGGGTGAAGATGCCCTGCTCGACGGGGCCGGGACCGCGGTGCAACGCGACGGTGGCCTCCTTCTCCAGGAACGGCTCGCCGGTGCGGTAGGTGCGCCCGAGGGCGTCGCCGACGCCGGGCAGCAGCCAGGTGTCCCGGAACACCTCGGCCGCCGGCGTGCCCATCGCGGCGGGGTGCCGGTCACCGAGCAGCTCCGCGTACGCGTCGTTGTAGAGCAGCAGGTGCTCGTGGCCGAGGGCGAGCGCCATCGGCATGGGCGAGGCGAGGAGCAGTTCGGCGGCGGCGCGTACCGCCGGATCCCACGCCCGCCACGGGCCGAGCGCGGTGCCGCCCCAGTCGTGGCCTCGGACGGTGGCCGCCGTGCCCGACGCGGTGGGTGCTCCCGAGACCGGGGCTGGTGGGTTCGGGACCCGTCCGACCGTTCCTGGCATGACCGCAGCCTAGCCGCAGGCTCCGTCGCCGGTTTCGATCGTGCGCCCCGCGTTGTCGGGGCAGCACGTTCGGGCAGTTCAGGGCCCTTCTGCGGGGACATGTCGGAAAAAAACTCGGTGACCGGTACGGCGTGCCGCGTCGGTCACCGGGTATGCGCGCGGCGCAGTCCATGCGACAGGAGGGACATCATGCCGGAAAGCCTCGCGGTCAGGCAGGTCGACATCGGCGACGCCGTGGCCGACATGTGGAGGTCGGTGCTGCTGTTCATACCGCGGGCCATCGCGTTCATCGCGATCCTCGTGGTCGGATGGCTCATCGCCAAAGCCGTGCTCAAGATCGTGGACGCCGTGCTGGAGCGGGTCAACTTCGACAGGGCGGTGGAACGGGGCGGCATCAAGCGTGCGCTGGAACGCACCAAGTACGACGCCAGCGACATCCTGGCGAAACTGGCGTACTACGCCGTGCTGCTGTTCACCCTGCAGTTCGCCTTCGGGGTGTGGGGTCCGAACGCGATCAGTGACCTGATCGGTGGCGTGGTCGCGTGGCTGCCACGCGCCTTCGTGGCGATCATCGTCGTGGTCGTGGCCGCCGCCATCGCCAACGCCGTCCGCGACATCGTCACCGGTGCGCTGGGCGGGCTCTCGTACGGCAAGATCCTCGCCGACCTGACGGCGATCTTCATCATCGCGCTGGGTGTGATCGCCGCGCTGAACCAGGTCGGCATCGCCACCACGGTCACCACGCGGGTGCTGATCGCGGTGCTCGCCACGGTGGCCGGCATCCTGATCGTCGGCGTCGGCGGCGGCCTGGTGCGGCCGATGCAGAACCGCTGGGACCGCTGGCTGGACCGGATGGCCGAGGAGTCGCGGGCGGTGCAGGAGCACCGCCGGGCCCGGGACGCCGGACAGACCGACGTCGGCCGGCAGATGGCCGACCGGACGGCCCCCGAGCGCACCGAGGTCATGCCGCGCGGGCCGCAGCCCGCGTCGACGACCGGCGGGAGCGGCACCTACCAGTCGGGCAACGCGGGCGACGAGACGCAGCAGTTCCGTCGCTGACCGGCCGGTGGGGCGTTACGGGAGGGGTGTCCGCGGACGTGCGGGCGCCCCTCCGGCGCGTCCACCCGGGCGGGGCGCGGTGTCGCCGGCGCCGGACACCTCCGGGCGGGGCGCGGCGACGCCGCCGGACGCTCCCGGGCGGGACCGCCGGTCCGGGCCGTCCGCTCAGACCAGGGGGAGCGGGGCGGGTGTCGGGGCACCGAGGGAACGGGCCAGCGCGCAGACGGCCAGCAGCCGGGTGAGCAGCCAGTCCGGTGCGGACCAGTCCGCCGGTGCCGTGGGGAGCTGCCAGCCGTGCTCCAGCGCGGCGGCGCGGACGCCCTCCGCGTAGCCGGCGAGCGCGGCGGCGCTCAGTGGCCGGCGGTCACCGTCCAGGCTCTCCCGCACCGCCGCGGCGTGCTGGTCGACCAGGGCGAGCAGGCCCGGCCGGGCGGCGGCGGCGGCCAGCCCGTCGGCGCCGACCGAAGTGGAGAGCAGGGCCAGGGCGGCCCGCGCCGAACTGGCGGCGGAACGGGCCTCGACCCGGTTGAACGGCACACGCATGGTAACCGAGGCTATCCGGCCGGCCCCGGGGTCGACCTCGGCCGCTCGGCGGGTTTTTGGCCCTCCCCCGAACGGTCAACGGACGCGCGGGGATTGACCCGGCGCGCGCGGGGCAGGAGGAGAACCGCCCGGACGGGCGACGCCGACACCTGGAGGGACGGATGGGACGACACGGGGACAGGCCGGACGAGCGGCACCGCAGACCCGCCGGGGTCGGTGACGAGACGGTGGCGGCGCTCGGCAAGCTCAGCGAGGCGCTGGAGTGCGTCGAGCGGGTCCGCGGTCACCTCTATTCGATGCACCAGCTGGTCGGGCACGCCGACCTGATGCTCGACGACGCCGTGGCGGCGTTCCGCGCCGCCGGCCACGACCGGATCGCCGACCGCATCGACACCGAGCTGCTCGGTCGCAACGTCATCGCCGGGCGGTGGACGTTCCAGATCGTCGAGGACTTCGACGACGGCTACTACGCACTCTTCCGCGACCTCGACCGGGCCGCCCGGGACGAACTCGTCGGTGGTCGCCGGCACCTCTACGAGGCGGAGATGAAGGAGCGGCGGCGCAGCCGGGGCCGCCCGGGGCACGAGGCCCGCCCCGGGGGCGAAGGGCCAGCCGGGCGGTCACTGAACGGGAGCGGGGAGCGCTAGCGCGTCGCGACCACGGACTCCTCGGCCGAGATGCGCAGCGCCCTGACCAGGCGGCGGTAGAGGTCGTCGCCGGCCAGCAGCTCGCTGTGGGTGCCCTGGGCCCGGATCCGGCCGTGCTCCATGACCACGATCCGGTCGGCGTCGAGCACCGTGGAGAGCCGGTGCGCGATGGTGAGCACGGCGCCGGCCGCGGCGCGCTGCCGGATGCACTCCTGCAACGCCGCCTCGGTCAGCCCGTCGACCTGCGCGGTCGCCTCGTCGAGCAGCAGGACGTCGGGGGTGCGCAGCATGGCCCGGGCCAGGGCGATGCGCTGGCGCTGCCCGCCGGACACCTCCGTGGACGACAGGGACGTGTCCAGCCCCGCCGGCAGCGAGTCGACCTTGTCGTCGAGGCGGACGGCGCGCAGCACCGCCCTGATCTCCTCCTCGGTGGCGTCGGGGTGGGTGAAGCGCAGGTTGTCGCGGATGGAGCCGGGCACCACGGGCGTCTCCTGTTCGACGTACGCCAGCCGGGCCCGCACCTGGTCGTGCCCGTGGGCCGCGTACGGGCGGCCGTCGAGCAGCAACCTTCCCCGCTCGGGCTCGAGGAAGCGCAGGATCAGCGAGAAGAGCGTGGTCTTGCCGGCCCCCGACGGCCCGACGATCGCGGTGTGGCCCCGCCGGGGGATGGTCAGGTCGATGTCCCGCACCGCCGGGGGCGCGTCCGGCCCGTACCGGGCGGTGACGCCCTGGAAGACGAGCACCGGCTGCCGCGTGTCGGGCGTCGCGGCGTGTGCCGCCGGTGCGGGCGCCGGCCCCGCCGACTCGGTGGGGATGGTCTCGATCTCGCGGATCCGTCCCGCCGCCGCGATCCCGGCCTGCAACGCCGTGGTGTTCTGGGTCAGCTCGGTGATCGGCCCCATCAGCTGGAACGTGTAGAGCAGGAAGGCGATCAGGCTGGAGATCTCCAGCAGGTCCCGTTGGGCCCGCCAGGCGCCGATGCCCAGGATCGCGATCACCGAGAGCTGGATCCCCGTCCAGGCGATCGTCCAGACCGTCGCGGTCACCCGCGCCGCCCGTACGCTGTGCGCGGCCACCTGCCGGGCGTCGGCGACGATCCGCTCGGTCGACCGGGCCTCCGCCCGGCTGGCCTTGACGGTGCGGATCGCGCGCAGCGTGCCCTCCAGCGTGCCGCCGAACGCGCCTATCGACTCCTGCGCCGAGGCCTGCGCCTTCGCGATGCGGGGCATCAGCGCGCCCATGACCACCGCGACGACGAGCACGGCGGCCAGCGTGCAGCCCAGCAGGTACAGGTCGAGCACCCCCATCAGCACGAGCGTGCCGGCCAGGGCGATGCCGGCGTTGACCAGGCCGACGATGCTGCCGGACGCCTCGCGCAGCAGTTGGGTGTCGGAGGTGGCCCGGGTGACGAGTTCGCCGGTGGGTCGGCCCTGCAGCTCGCCGACGCGGGCCCGGAAGTAGTGCCGGACGATCGCGGTACGCGCGTCGAGCACGATGTGCTCGGCCAGCGTCCCGAGCAGCCGCCACTGCCACAGCGAGACGGCCGCGCCGACGACGACGAGCGCCAGCAGGGCGCCGATCGGGCGGGCCATCGACTCGCCGGCGCCGAGCGTGTCCAGGACCCACTTGGTGACCATCGGCGTCGCGAGCCCGGCCGCGTTGGCGGCCAGCCCCAGCCCGAGGCCCAGGAGCATCGTCCGTCTGTGCGGGGCGAGGAACGACACGAGCGTACGCAGCCGGGAGAGACCCGGGGCGGAAGAAGTCATGCCCTGAATGGAACATCGGTGTTCCGTCGCAGTCAACCGGAATTCCGAAAAGACGGGTTGCTATTCTCGCCGACGTGAGTGATCAGCAGGTCTCCGGCAGCCGCGCCCGCACCCGGCAGGCCATCGTCGACGCGGCGATCGAGGTGCTGGGGCGCAACCCCGCCGCCTCCCTCGGCGACATCGCCGCCGCCGCCGAGGTGGGGCGTACGACGTTGCACCGCTACTTCGCCGAGCGCGCCGACCTGCTGAACGCGATCGGCACCGAGGCCGGCGCCCGGCTGGCCCGGGCGACCGCCCAGGCGCGGATGGCCGACGGCACCGGCGCGTCGGCCGTGCGCCGGCTCTGCCAGGAATACTTCGACCTCGGCAACCTGCTGTCGTTGATCTTCAGCGAGCCGGAGACCGGCACCGGCTCGACCGGCGGCGGCTGCGATCCGGAGTTCGTCGCGATGGTCGCGCGCGGCCACCGCGACGGCACGATCGATCCGGAGCTGCCGGAGGGTTGGGTGCAGAGCCTGATCTGGTCCCAGCTCTACGCCGGTTGGGCCTACCTCGCCGAGACCGGTGCCTCCCGGCACGAGGTGCTGCGCCTGATCCTGCGTACCGTCGACGGCGCGATCGCCGTCAAGCCGGCCTGATCCGGCCGGTGCGCCGCCGGGACGCCACCCCCGGCCGCCGCGTCACTTTGTGGGGCGGGCGTCGGCCGGGCGCCGCCGGGCCGCGTCGTCGGCGATGATTACGGTGGCGACCATCAGCGCGACGCAGATGCTGAACAACCAGGAGTCGTCCGAGCTCAGCTTGGCCGAGACGGGAGCCTGGAGCGCGGCGAGGAGAAAGCCGAGCCAAGCCAGGCGGCGCTGACGCGTGGAGAGGATGCCGGAGCCCTGATGCATTCCGAAAGTCTTGCGCGCCAACGAGGGCTTGCCGTCAGCCGAACGGTCGATTCTGGATGAGCTGTCCGTTTTCCCGACCGTGCGGACCGTAATCTTCGTCCTACCGGGGAGGCCGGATCACGCCGCCGCCGACGCCGGGCAGGATGGTCCCCCGTGTCCACCACCCCGCCCCGCGCGTCGCTGCTCCTACTGGCCTATCTCGCGTTCGTCAGCCTCGGCCTGCCCGACGGTCTGATCGGGGTCGGCTGGCCCTCGATCCGGGCCGACTTCGGCGTGCCCACCGGGGCCGTCGGCCTCGTACTCACCGCGGGCACCGCCGGCTACCTGACCTCAAGCGTGCTGGCCGGCTTCACGCTGGCCCGCCTCGGCGTCGGCTGGTTGCTGGCGGGCAGCACGCTGCTGGCCAGCCTCGCGCTCACCGGCTACGCGCTGAGCCCCGGGCTCGTCCTCCTGGTGGGCTGCGCGCTGGTGCTCGGTCTCGGCTCCGGGGCGATCGACTCGGGCCTGAACGCGTACGCGGCGGGCGCCTTCGGTCCCCGGCACATGAACTGGATGCACGCGTTCTTCGGCCTCGGCGTGGCGCTCGGACCGCTGATCATGACCGGGGCGTTGAGCGCCGGGCTCTCCTGGCGCTGGGGCTACGCGCTGGTGGCGGCGGCCCAGGTCGCGCTGGCGACCGCGTTCGCGCTGACCGTGCGGGCCTGGCGGGACCGCACCCCGGCGCCCGCGCCCGCCGGGTCCGCGCCGGGCGCGGCGGCCGTCGCGGCACCGAAAGCCCCGCCCGTACGCGAGACGCTGCGCCTGCCGGCGGTCTGGCTCGGCGCGGCGGCCTTCGCCCTCTACGTGGCCGTCGAGGTGGCCGCCGGGCTCTGGGCGTTCCTGCTGCTGACCGAGGGGCGCGGCCTCGGGCCGGCTGTCGCCGGCGTCTGCGTCTCAGGCTACTGGGGGAGCCTCTTCGTGGGGCGCGTCGTGCAGGGCGTGGTGTCCGAGCGGCTGGGGCCGGCGGTGGTGCTGCGGGGCAGCCTGCTCGGGATGGCGGTCGGGGCGGTGCTGGTCGCGCTGCCCGCCCCCGCGTGGGTCGCCGTCGCCGGGCTGTTCGTCGTCGGCCTCGCCGCCGCCCCGGTCTTCCCGCTGCTCACCCTCACCACCGCCGAGCGGGTCGGTGCGGCGCACGCCGACCGGACCATCGGGTTGCAGATCGGCGCCGCCGGACTGGGCGGGGCGTTGGTGCCGGCGGGGATCGGGGTGCTGCTCGGCAACACCTCGGTCGACCTGCTCGGGCCGGCGCTGGTCGTGCTCGCCCTGGCCCTGATCGCCCTGCACGCCGCCGCTGCCCGCCGGCCGGCCCCGGCGCCCGGCTGAACGGCCCGGGGCCGGCCGGCGCGCTGCGCTCACATGTTGTCAGGCCCGGTCCGGCCGGTCGTCGAGGGTCGGTACGCGCGCTCCGGATCGGTCGGCTCCCGGCCCGCGCCGGCGACCTGCCCGTTGCGGTCCACCGGCTCCGGGCCGTGCCCGAAGGCCGCCTCCTCGCCGGCGTCGTTCGCTGTCACGTCGTCGGCCTGGCCGTCCAGGCTCGACCGCGCCACCGCCCGGTCCAGTTCCTGAAGCGAAGTCCGTTCCTCGTCCCGCCAGACCTTGTCCTCGTTCGTCATACCTGTCGCGGTACCCGGGCGCGGTGCCCGCAAACGGCACCCGGACCCGGCCGCCGCGTGGGTCGTGAGCTGCCCGACGCCCGGCGGGCACCGGAGCCGGCGCGGGTGGCCGGAGCCACGAGCCCGCACCCGGCGCGGGTGGCCGCGGAGACACGACGATGGCCGCCGGGCGAGCCGGCGGCCATCGGAAAGGTTCGCACCCGGGGGGCCGGGGGTCAGGGCTGTGGGCGGTCGACCTCGCCGCGCCAGGCGCCGGTCTCCTGACCGCGCCGCTCGATGAACTTCTTGAACCGCTCCAGGTCGCCCTTCGCGCGCCGGTCGACGATGCCCAGCTTGTCGCCGGCCTGCTCGACCACGCCGTGTGGCTCGAACTCGAGCTGCAACGTGACCCGGGTGGTGTCCGGGGTCAGCCGGTGGAAGGTCACCACGCCGGCCTGCTGGGTGCCGCCCGTCGAGCGCCAGGCGACCCGCTCGTCCGGGAGCTGCTCGGTGATCTCGGCGTCGAACTCCCGCTTCACCCCGGCGATCTCGACCGTCCAGTGGGTCATCGTGTCCGTCAGCTGCCGGACCTCCTGGACCCCCTCCATGAAGTGGGGGAAGTCCTCGAACTGGGTCCACTGGTCGTACGCGGTGCGTACCGGGACGGAGACGTCCACGTGTTCGGTAACGCCACTCATCAGGCATCCTCCTTCGTCCGCCGGTGACGGGCCGGATCGTGCGGGGATCCGGTCACCAGCGGGTCGTCTCGTTCTTGTGGCCGAGCGCGGCCCACACCTCGGAGATCGTCTGGTAGCGGGTGCCCTCGGGCAGCCGCTCCAGTTCGGCGACGATGTCCGTCGGCGCCTCGTTGTCGCGCGCGTTGGCGATCAACGCCGCCCGGTCGCCGGGCAGGGCGCTCATCGTGATGAACCGGCCGAGCCGGCTGCGCCGCTCGACGTCCTCGGAACTCATCCCCTTGGGCGCGCCCGTACGCAGTTCGCCCGCCGGGGCCGTGGTCGCCTCCGGCTGGTCCTCGCCCGCCGGCTCCGGCACCCGGGACTCGTCGACCCGCGAGCCGCCGGTCCCCGGCCCCTGCACGAGGCCGCTGACCTCACGGCTCATCTGCTCGTCGACCCTCGGTCCGTGCTTGCTGCTGCCACGTTCCATGCCTTCTGCGCTACCCGGTGGCACCGGCGGTAAACCGGCGGGAGGCGCCCGGACGGGGTCGGTGGATCACCTGCTGGCCGGCGTCTTCGGGGACAGGACCGGCTCTCCCGGGTCCGCCTCGCCGGCCTGGCGCACCCGGCCGCGTTGGATCTCCGCGTTGATCTGCACGCCGAGCATCAGCGCCGAGTTGGAGAGGTAGAGCCAGACGAGGAACGCGATCACCGCGCCGAGGCTGCCGTAGGTGGCGTCGTACGAGCCGAAGTTGGCCACGTAGAGGCCGAAGCCAAAGGAGGCGAGCGCCCAGGCGAGCAACGCGACCGCGCCGCCGGGGGTGAGCCAGCGAAAGCGCGGCTGCCGCACGTTCGGCGCGATCCAGAACAGCAGGCTCAGCAGCATCATCGTGATCAGCGCGAGCACGGGCCACTTGGCGACGCTCCACGCCGTACGCGCCAGGCCGCCGGCGTTGACCAGGTCGCCCACCGCGTCGGCGACCGGCCCGCTGACGATCAGCCCGGTGGCGACGACCGCCAACAGCACCAGCATGACCGCCGCCAGGCCGATCTGCAGCGGGCGCAGCTTCCACACCGGCCGCCCCTCCTCGACCCCGTAGATGGCGTTGGAGGCCCGGGTGAACGCCCCGATGAAGCCGGAGGCCGACCAGAGCGCGCCGAGCAGACCGAAGCTCAGCAGCACGCTCGCCGAGTCGCTCTGGTCGACCACGCCCCGGACCACGCCGACGAAGCCCTCGTTGGCCACCACCGAGCCGGCACCCATGCCCCGGGCCAGGTCCAGCACGGTGTCGACGGTCCGCTCGCCGTTGGAGACCAGCCCGACCAGGGCGACCACCACGATCGTGGAGGGGAAGAGCGCCAGCACCCCGTAGTAGGTCAGGGCGGCCGCCCGGTCGACGCACTCGTCCTTCACGAAGTTGCGCACGCTGCCCACCAGCACCGCCCGCCACGTCCGCCAGCTGAGCTGGCGCACCTGGCGGGGGAGCCGGGCACGCCGCCGCCCGGTGGCTGCCGTGTCGGGCTCCGTCGTCTGCATGGCCCGCCCCCTGTGCCCCGGCGGCCGGATGACCTGGTGCACCCGGCTTCGCCTGGCCCGCCGGTACCCCCGGCGGAAAATCGACAAACCCGGCGGCCGGTTTGTCACCCGTACCTGGGGGAACGGTCACCAGGAACCCAACGACGCGGAGGAGGACGAGATGCCCGGGCGCGAGGTACTGCCCAGCACGCTGCGACGCTCCCCGAAGAAGGCGCAGCGCACCTGGGAGAAGACGCACGACTCGGCCGTGGAGACGTACGGCGAGGGGGAGCGGGCGCACCGCACCGCCTTCGCCGCCGTGAAGCACGAGTTCGAGAAGGTGGGCGACCACTGGGAGCCCAAGGGCCGCAAGGGGCCCAGCGACCGCCAGGCGGCCGGCGGCGGACCGGGGCGCCGGGCGCCCACCGCCGGCGGGGTGGACGCCAACGCCACCAAGGACCACCTGATGAAGGTGGCCCGCAAGCTGGACGTGCCCGGCCGCTCGACGATGACCAAGGCGGAACTGGTCAAGGCCATCGAGAAGGCGAACAACCGCCAGACCGCCAAGGCCCGCAGCCGCTGAGCCACCCCGGGGTACGCGACGCCGGAGGCTGCCGCGCAGGGGCAGCCTCCGCGCGTACCTCACCAGTGGCCGCCGCCGGGCGCCTCCAGGTGCACCGCCTTCGTCGCGGTGAACTCGTCGAGCAGTTCCGGCCCGTAGCCGTAACCGTGCCCGCTGCCGCGACGCGGATGGGCGGCACCGCCGGGCGCCCCGCCGAACACCGCGTTGACCTTCACGGCGCCCACCGGCAGCTCCCGCCAGGCGCGCTGGGCGTGACTCATCGATGCGGTGAGCACCGTCGCGGCCAGTCCGTACGGCGAGTCGGCGGCGCACCGCAGCGCCTCGGAGAACGAGTCGACGGTGACGATCGCGGCGACCGGACCGAAGGTCTCCTCGCGGACCACGGTCATGTCGTGGCGGCAGTCGGCCAGCACCGTCGCCGGGTAGAACGCCCCCGGGCCGTCGGGCAGCGTGCCGCCGGTGCGGAGCCGCGCGCCCTGGGCCACCGCGGCGGTCACCTGCCCGTGCACGTGGTCGCGGTGTCGCCGGTCCACCAGCGGCCCCAGCTCGGTGCGCGGGTCGCCGCCCGGGCCCACCCGCAGCGCCTCGGCCCGCTCCGCCAGCGCCTGCGTGAAGTCCTCCGCTACGTCCCGGTGCACGTAGATCCGTTCCACCGCGACGCAGATCTGTCCGGCGTTGGCGAACGCGCCGAGGGCCGCCTGCCCGGCCGCCCACAACGGGTCGACGTCGCCGTCCACGACGAGCGGGTCGCTGCCGCCGTTCTCCAGCAGCACCTTCGCCCCGGTCCGCGCCGCCGCCGCCGCGATGGCCCGCCCGGTGGCGGTGGCGCCGACGTGGGCGACGACGTCAACCTCCTGCGCGGCCAGCGCCGCGCCGGTCTCCGGGCCTCCCGTCAGCAGCGACAGCACGCCGGGCGGCAACGCGGAGTCGAGCGCCTTCGCCAGCAGCCAGCCGGTCGCCGGGGCGCGCTCACTCGGCTTGTGCAGCACCACGTTGCCGGTGACGAGGGCCGCGCCGAGCAGCCCGCAGGAGACCGCCACCGGGTCGTTCCAGGGGGTGATCGCGGCGACCACCCCGCGCGGCTGCGGCGTCATGAAGTCGAGGGCGTCGGTGGCGCCGTGCAGGGTCCGCCCGCCGCGCACGGGGGCCAGTTCCGCGTACTGTCGTAGCGTGCCGACGCCCGCCTCCACCCCGCCCCGGGCATCCGGCAGGGGCTTGCCCATCTCGGCCGTCGTGGCCCGGGCCAGGTCGTCGACCGCCGCCGCCACGGCGTCCGCCGCCCGGTGCAGGGCCGCCGCGCGGTCCGCGGGGGCGGTCGCCGCCCACTGTGCCGCGACGCCGCGCGCCGCCTCCACCGCCTTGCCGACCTCGTCGGCCGTCGCCACCGGCGCCGAGCTGACCGGCGATCCGTCGGCCGGATCACGCACGACCAGCTCGCCACCTTCGCCGCCCGCGCCCCACACTCCGCCTATGAGCTGCGCAACCTGGTACATGGCAGTGCATGCCCCGGCCCCGGCGCGACAAACGCGTTTCGCCCGGTTGCCGGCCGGGTAGGCGGGTCGGATGAGTTCGACCGGCGCGGAGAGCGCGGACGCCGTCGTCGTCGGAGCCGGCCACAATGGCCTGGTCGCCGCGAACCTGCTGGCCGACGCCGGCTGGGAGGTGCTGGTGCTGGAGGCCACGGCCACGCCGGGCGGGGCCGTGCGCTCGGCCGAGGTGACGGCCCCCGGCTACCTCAGCGACCTCTACAGCTCCTTCTACCCCCTGGGCTACGCCTCGCCGGTGCTGCGCGATCTGGGGCTCGAGCGATACGGGCTGCGCTGGCGGCACTCCCCGGACGTGCTGGCCCACCTGTTACCCGACGGGCGGGCGGCGGTGCTCAACCGCGACCCGGCGGCCACCGCGGCGTCGCTGGAGGCGTTCGCGCCGGGCGACGGCACGCGCTGGCTGCATGCGTACGACGACTGGCGCCAGGTCGCCGAGCCCATGCTGGAGGCCATCACCACACCGTTCCCGCCGGTGCGCGGGGGCCTGTCCCTGCTGCGCCGGCTGCGGGTCTCCGGTGCGCTGCGGCTGGCCCGGCGGCTGGTCGTACCGGTGCGCAAGCTCGGCGACGAACTCTTCGACGGCGAGGGCGGCCCGGCGTTGCTGGCCGGTTGCGCCCTGCACACCGACCTGTCGCCCGAGGAGGCCGGCTCGGGCGTGTACGGCTGGCTGCTCGCGATGCTCGGCCAGCAGGTGGGCTGGCCGGTGCCGGACGGCGGCGCCCAGAAGATCACCGACGCGCTGGTGGCCCGGTTGACCGAGCGCGGCGGCCGGATCCTCTACGGCGCCCGGGTCGACCGGGTGCTGACCGCACGCGGCCGGGCGGTGGGGGTGCGCAGCGCCGGCGGCGCCCTCTGGCGGGCCCGCCGGGCGGTGCTCGCCGACGTTCCCGCGCCCGCCCTCTACCTGGACCTGGTGGGTGCGGCGGCGCTGCCGCCGCGGCTGGTGGAGGACCTGGCGCACTTCCGCTGGGACGGCTCGACGCTCAAGGTGGACTGGGCGCTGTCGGCCCCGGTGCCGTGGACCAACCGGGCGGTCGCGACCGCCGGCACGGTGCACCTGGGCGCGGACCTGGACGGCCTCACCAGCTACGCCGCCGCGCTGGCCCGAAAGGAGATCCCCCGCGACCCGTTCCTGCTGTTGGGGCAGATGTCGGTGGCCGATCCGAGCCACTCGCCGCCGGGCACGGAGTCGCTCTGGTCGTACACCCATCTGCCGTTTCGCCGGCAGTGGCGGGCCGAGGAGATCGCCGCGCACGTCGAGCGGATGGAGCGGGTGCTGGAGGAGGCCGCACCGGGCTTCCGCAGCCTCGTCGTGGGACGGCACGTGGCCGGCCCGGCCGACCTGGAGAAGGGCGATCCGAGCCTGGTCGGCGGCGCGCTCGGCGGCGGAACCGCCGCCGCGTACCAGCAGCTCTTCCTGCGCCCGATCCCTGGCCTGGGCCGCGCGGACACGCCGGTGGACCGGCTGTTCCTGGCCAGCTCGTCGGCGCATCCGGGCGGCGGCGTGCACGGCGCCCCGGGCGCGAACGCCGCCCGCGCCGCCCTGGCCCGCGACCGTGCCCTGACCGGCGGGCTGTACGCGGCGGGGATCGGCGCCGCGCACCGCGCGGTCTACGGCTGAGCGTCCCTGCCCGGCTGCGGTGCGGCGGGCGGGCCTGGCGGGTGGACCTGGCCGGGCGGGGCGGACCTGGCCCGGGGCGGACCTGGCCCGGACAACTGTGGGCACGGAGCGTGAGCGGATGGTGGCAGGGGTGGGCGGTCCTGCCCGCCCTTTGCTCTGCATCCATATACGCAACGGTTGCTGTGCGTGACCGTGCGCCAGTGGCGGTGCCGCGCCACCGCCGCAAAACCCCAGTTCAGCGAAGTGGTGCGCCCCTGGGTGCAGAGCAAAGGGCGGGCGGTGGCGATCCGAGGGCCGGCTCGCCGACCACCGAGAGTGAGGTGACGCTACGCAGTCGCGGCGCGGCTCAGGAGCCGATGTTGCGGTGCTTGCTGCGCAGCTTGAACGGCATCAGCGCGCTCTCGATCTTGGTCGCGGTGGTCATCTTGGACGCGCCGTCGTGCCGCTCCTGGAAGCGGATCGGCACCTCCAGGATGGTGTGCCCCAGCTTGGTGGCCAGGTAGTGCATCTCCACCTGGAAGCTGTAGCCGTTGGACTGCACCCGCTCCAGGCCGATGTTGCGCAGCGCGTCGGCCCGCCAGATCTTGAAGCCGGCCGTGAGGTCGCGGATCCGCACCCGCAGCAGCGTGTGCACGTAGAGGTTGGCCCAGCCGCTGAGTGCCCGCCGGTAGAGCGGCCAGTTCTCGTCCAACTCGCCGCCCGGCACGTACCGGGAGCCGATCACCACGCCGGCCTGGGTGGAGAGCAGCGCGCCGAGCATGCCCGGCAGGGCCTCCGGCGGGTGCGACAGGTCGGCGTCCATCTGCGCGACGTACTCCGCGCCGCCGTCGAGGGCGCGCCCGATGCCGTCCACGTACGCCCGGCCGAGGCCCTCCTTGCCGGCCCGGTGCGCGACCTCGACGCGGTCGGGATGCTCGATGGCCAACTTGTCGGCCACCTCGCCCGTCCCGTCCGGCGAGTTGTCGTCGGCGACCAGGATCCGCAGGCCCGGCAGCGGCAGGGCCAGCAGCCGCTCGACCAGCACCGGGAGGTTGCCCGCCTCGTTGTAGGTGGGAACCACGACGGTCAGGCGTGCGTCCCGCCATGGCACGGGCAACTGCACGGGTTCGATCATGTCGGACATCCTAGGTCGGCGGACAGGGCTCCCCGTGAGCGTAGCCAGTTGCCGGACGCGGGTCGGAAAGGCCACCCCTACCGCCCCTCACCCGACGCCTTTCTGCCGCGTCGCGATGTCGGCCAGCCGCCTCAGGGTCTCCTTGTTGCGCTGGTGCAGCACCAGGTCGTTGACCTTGTTGCGCACCCACCGCAGGGGTCCGGCGGCGAAGTCCTCGTCGATGCGTACCCGGGTCGCGCCCGCGCCGGCCGCCTCCAGGGTGAAGACCACGATCGCCTCCCCGGCCGGCCAGAGACCCGCGCGGATGACCAGCCGACGCGGCGGCTCACAGGCCAGCACCGTCGAGGAGTCGTGCAGGGACACCGGCCACGGCCCGGCCTTGTGGTGCAGGTGGCTGCCCACCCGGGGCCAGTCGTCGTCCACGTCGCGCACGTGCACCGTGCCGACGACCCAGTCGCTGTAGGTCCACCCGTCCGCCAGAACCGCCCAGACCTGCTCCGGGGCAGCCTCGATCACCTTCTCCACGATTGCCACCCAGCTCACGTACCCCGGGCGCGCACGGGGTAACGGCGCGCGGGTTAGCTTCTCCCGGCCGACGGGTATCGCCACCGGCGTCGGGCGCTCGGGAGCACGTTTACTCCCGGGGGCGCCGGGAACCCGCCGGCTGTGCGACAGGACCAGGTGGAGCCGGATCAGCGCAGGTCAGCCCGGGTTTGTGCCGGCGCTGGCGAGATCGCTTCCGGCCCCGTCCTGTTCGACGCCGTGCTGCTCGACCGCGACGGCACCCTGATCGAGGACGTGCCGTACAACGGCGACCCCGACAAGGTGCGGCCGGTGCCGGGGGCCCGGGCCGCCCTGGACCGGCTGCGGGCGGCGGGCCTGCGGCTGGCCGTGGTGACGAACCAGTCCGGGCTGGCCCGGGGCCTGTTCACCGAGGCGCAGATGCGGGCGGTGCACGCCCGGGTCGAGCAGTTGCTCGGTACGTTCGACGCCTGGCTGGTGTGCCCGCACGACGACGGCGACGGGTGCGGATGCCGCAAGCCGGCGCCGGGGCTGGTGCACGCGGCGGCGCGGGAACTCGGCACGGTGCCGTCGCGGTGCGTGCTGGTGGGCGACATCGGGCGGGACATGGTCGCGGCGTCGGCCGCCGGGGCGTCGGCGATCCTGGTGCCCACGCCGGTGACCCGCCCCCAGGAGGTGGCCGCCGCACCGCAGGTGGCACCGGACCTGCCGGCGGCGGTGGCGGCGATCCTGCGCCGCCAGGCCGCGGTCGACCCCGGCGCCCGACCGGCCCGCACGCGCCCCGGCGGGCGGGCGGGCACGGTGCTGGTGGTACGCGCCGACTCGGCTGGGGACGTCCTGGTCACCGGCCCCGGCATCCGCGCGGTGGCCGCCGACGCCGAGCGGGTGGTGCTGCTGTGCGGGCCCCGGGGCCGGGCGGCGGCGGACCTCCTGCCCGGCATCGACGAGGTCATCGAACACCGGCTGCCCTGGATCGACCCCGCACCCGACCCCGTCGACCCCGTCGACCTGGCCGCGTTGACCGCGCGCCTCGCCGCCGTGGGCGCCGACGAGGCGGTCGTCTTCACCAGTTACCACCAGTCGCCGTTGCCCCTGGCTCTGTTGCTGCGCCTGGCCGGGGTCCGCCGGGTCAGCGCCATCAGCGACGACTACCCGGGCAGCCTGCTCGACGTGCGGCACCGCGTGCCGGCCGGCGTACCCGAACCGGAACGCGCGCTCTCGCTCGCCGCCGCCGCCGGCTTCGCCCTCGCCGCCGACGACGGACCCGTCCTGCGGCTGCGCCCGGCGCCGGCGCCCCCGCCGGAGGTCGGCGCGCCGGGATACGTGGTCCTGCACCCCGGCTCGGCGGCACAGGCCCGGGGCTGCCCGCCCGAACTGGCCGCCCGGATCGCCCGCGCCCTGGCCGCCGCCGGCCACCGGGTGGTGGTCACCGGCGACCCCGGCGAGCGGGAACTGACCGCGTGGGTGGCCGGCGACGTCGCCGTCGACCTGGGCGGGCGGACCTCCCTCGCCGGGCTGGCCGCGACGGTCGCCGCCGCCGCCGCGGTCGTGGTCGGCAACACCGGCCCGGCCCATCTCGCCGCGGCCCACGGGGTGCCGGTGGTCAGCCTCTTCGCCCCCACGGTCCCGTTCGGGCAGTGGGGGCCCTGGCGGGTGCCCACCGTGCGGCTCGGCGACGCGGAGGCACCCTGCCGGGACACCCGGGCCGCCCGCTGCCCGGTGCCCGGACACCCCTGCCTCAGCGGGGTGCGACCCGGGCAGGTCCTCGACGCGCTGCGGCTGCTCGGGGTGACCCCACCGGCCCCGTCCGCGCCGACCGTCGCCCGGGCGACAGGCGTGCCGGCGGAGGCCAGCGTCGGCGGGAGCGGCCGATGAATCTGCTGCTCTGGCACGTGCACGGCGCGTGGACCACGTCGTTCGTGCACGGCAAGCACCGGTACCTGGTGCCCGTCACGCCGGACCGCGGCCCCTACGGCCTCGGCCGCGCCCGCACCTACCCGTGGCCGGACACGGCCGTCGAGGTGACACCCGAGCAACTGCGCACCGCCGACGTCGACCTGGTCGTCCTGCAACGCCCGGAGGAGATCGACCTCGCCGAGCGGTGGCTCGGCCGTCGGCCCGGCCGCGACGTGCCCGCCGTCTACGTCGAGCACAACACCCCCAAGGACGGCGACGTCCCCAACAGCCGCCACCCCATGGCCGACCGCGACGACCTGCTCATCGCCCACGTCACCGGGTTCAACGAGCTGTTCTGGGACACCGGCGCCACCCGCACCACCGTGATCGACCACGGCATCGTCGCGCCCGCCCCGGCGTACACGGGCGAGCTCGACCGGCTCGCGGTGGTGATCAACGAGCCGGTACGTCGCTGGCGGGTCACCGGCACCGACCTGCTGCCCCGCTTCGCCGAGATCGCCCCGCTGGACGTCTTCGGCATGCAGGTGGCGGGCCTGGCCGAGCACCTGGGCCTGCCGGCCGACCGGCTGGTCAGCCACGACGACGTCCCCCAGCACCGGATGCACGCGGAACTGGGGCGGCGGCGGGCGTACCTGCACCTGTGCCGGTGGACCTCGCTGGGGCTCAGCCTCATCGAGGCCATGTCCATCGGAATGCCGGTCGTCGCGCTGGCCGCCACCGAGGCGGCGATGGCGGTGCCACCCGACGCGGGCGCGCTGTCCACCCGCCTCGGCACCCTGCTCGACGCCGCCCGCCGCTACATCGACGAGCCGGCACTGGCCCGCCGGGCGGGAGAGCGGGCGCGCGTCGCCGCCCGGGACCGCTACGGCCTCGACCGTTTCCTCGCCGACTGGGACCGGCTGCTGGAGGAGGAAGTATGCGCATCGCGATGATCTCGGAGCACGCCAGCCCGCTCGCCATCCTGGGCGGCGAGGACGCCGGCGGCCAGAACACGCATGTCGCCGAGCTCTCCGCCGCCCTCGCGGCCGCCGGGCACGACGTGCGGGTCTACACGCGCCGCGACGCGGTGGACCTGCCGGTCACGGTACGCAGCGCCGACGGTTACGACGTGGTGCACGTCCCGGCGGGACCGGCCGAGCCGGTCGCCAAGGACGCCCTGCTGCCGCACATGCGGGAGTTCAGCCGCTGGCTGGTCGACCGGTGGCGGGGCGGCGACTGGGCGCCCGAGGTGATCCACGCGCACTTCTGGATGAGCGGCCTCGCCGCGCTGGCCGCCAGCCGGCAGACCGGGGTGCCGGTCGTGCAGACGTACCACGCCCTCGGGGTGGTCAAGCGGCGGCACCAGGGGGTGCAGGACACCAGCCCCGCCCGCCGCATCGGCTACGAACGGGAGCTGGGCCGCTCCGTCGACCGGGTCGTCGCCCAGTGCCGCGACGAGGTCGGTGAGCTGGTCCGGATGGGGGTGCCCCGGTCCCGGATCACCGTCGTGCCGTCCGGGGTCAACCTGGGCACGTTCGCCCCGCTGGGACCGGCCGCCGAACGCGTCGACGGCCGGCCGCGGATCCTGACCGTCGGTCGGCTCGTCGAGCGCAAGGGCTTCCAGACCGTGGTCCGGGCGATGGCGTACGTGCCCGAGGCCGAGTGCGTGGTGGTGGGCGGGCCGCCCGCCGGCCTGCTGGAGACCGACCCGTACGCCCGGCGGCTGCGCGCCCTGGCGGTGAGCTGCGGCGTGGCCGAGCGGGTGCGGCTGGTCGGGGCGGTGCCGCGCGAGGAGATGGGCCGCTGGTACCGCTCGGCGGACATCCTGGTGGCGGCCCCCTGGTACGAGCCGTTCGGGCTCACCCCGCTGGAGGCGATGGCGTGCGGCGTGCCGGTGGTGGGCACCGCCGTCGGTGGGATCAAGGACACCGTGGTCGGGGGCGTCACCGGTGACCTGGTGCCGGCCCGCGACCCCCGCGCGTTGGGCGACGCGATCCAGGGGCTGCTCGACGACCGGATCCGCCGCTTCGCGTACGCGACGGCGGCGGGGGAGCGGGCCCGGCGACGGTACTCGTGGGCGGCCACGGCGGAGCGGCTGGTGGAGGTCTACGGCGACGTGGCGGTCCGGCGGCCCACCCGGGTGGTGGCCTGAATGGCGGGCGGCACGCCGCTCGACGCGCACCTGACGAACCTGGCGGCGGCGCTGGTGCCGTACCGGCGGCACGAGACGTTGCTGGCGCGGTGGGGGGAGGCCCTCGCGCGCCGGCTGGTCGACGGCGGTCGGCTGCTGGTGGCCGGCAACGGCGGCAGCGCCGCCGAGGCCCAGCATCTCACCGCCGAACTCGTCGGGAAGCTGCGCGAGGACCGCCAACCCCTGTCGGCCATCGCCCTGCACGCCGAGACCTCCGCGATGACCGCCATCGGCAACGACTACGGCTACGACGAGGTCTTCGCCCGCCAGGTGCGCGCCCACGGCCGCGACGGCGACATCCTGCTGCTGCTGTCGACAAGCGGCGCCAGCGCCAACCTGCTCGCCGCGGCCCGGGCCGGCCGCGACAGCGGGCTCACCTGCTGGGCGCTGACCGGGCCCGCCCCCAACCCGCTGGCGGCGCTCTGCCACGACGTGCTGGCCGTCGGCTCGCCCGACAGCCAGGTCGTGCAGGAACTCCACCTGGTGACCAGCCATCTTCTCTGCGAGTACGTCGAGCGGGCGCTGCCGGTGACGCCCGCCGCTCCCGTGCGGGCCGGGGTCGAGGTGCTGCTCGACGGCGGTGCGGGTCAGCAGGTGCAGGCGTGATGAGGGGGGAAGCGTGAGGGGACCCGTCGTGGTGGTCGGTGACACCCTGCTCGACCGGGACGTCGAGGGGGTGGTCAACCGGCTCTGCCCGGACTCGCCCGTGCCGGTGCTGGACGAGACCGCGCACGTGGACCGGCCCGGGGGCGCCGGGCTGGCCGCGGTCTTCGCGGCCGCGCAGGGTGCCGAGGTGGTGCTGGTGACCGCGTTGGCGGACGACGTCGGGGGTGCCCGGCTCAGTTGCCTGCTCACCGACGCCGGCGTGCAGGTGTATCCCCTCGGCTTGAGCGGCGGCACGCCGGAGAAGGTCCGGTTGCGCGCCCGGGGCCGGGTGCTGCTGCGCCACGACCGGGGCGGCGCGGCCGGTACGCCGGGCGAGCCGTCCGAGGCGGTGCTGCGGGTGATCGCCCGCGCCTCCGCCGTGCTGGTCAGCGACTACGGCCGGGGCGTGGCCCGGCAGCCCGCGTTGCGGGCGGCCCTCGCCGCGACCCGGGCGCCGGTGGTGTGGGACCCGCACCCCCGGGGGCCGGCGGCGGTGCCGGGGGTGCACCTCGTGACCCCCAACGAGTCGGAGGTGCGGGAACTGGTGCCGGTCGCGCCGGGGGCGACCCGGTTGGCGGCGGCGTCGCGGGGCGCGCAGGGGTTGCGTCAGCGCTGGCGCGCGGGCGCGGTCGTGGTGACCCTGGGTGGGGACGGCGCGCTGCTCTGCCACGCCGGTGCCACCCCGATGGTGGTGCCCGCCCCGGCCACCGCCGAGGGGGACACCTGCGGGGCCGGTGACCGGTTCGCGGCCACCGCCAGTCTCGCCCTGGCGCGGGGGGCACTGGTCTCCGAGGCGGTGCAGGAGGCGGTCACCGAGGCGTCGGCGTACGTGGCGGGTGGGGGAGTGGCGACAGCGCTGCCGCGTCCGGCGCGTCCCCTGCCGCCGACGGTCGCCAGCCCCGGCGGTGAGCGCGTCGGCGTGGCCGCGACCGCCGCCGTCGTGTCGGCGGTACGCGCGGGCGGCGGCACGGTGGTGGCCACCGGCGGCTGCTTCGACCTGCTGCACGCCGGGCACGTGGCGACGTTGCAGGCGGCCCGACGGCTCGGCGACTGCCTGGTGGTCTGCCTGAACTCCGACGCGAGCGTGACGGGGCTGAAGGGCCCGGACCGGCCGGTGATCCCGCAGGGGGACCGGGCCCGGCTGCTCGCGGCGCTGGGCTGTGTCGACGCCGTCATGATCTTCGACGAGGCCACTCCGCGCGCGGCGCTGTCGTGGCTGCGCCCCGACGTCTGGGTGAAGGGCGGCGACTACGCCGGCGACGGCGGCGAGCCCGCCCTGCCCGAGGCGGAGGTGTTGCGCCGGTGGGGCGGGAACACAGTCGTGGTGCCGTACCTGGACGGCCGCTCCACCACCGGCCTGATCGCCGCCGCCCGGCCCGCCACCGCGGAGCGGGTCCGATGAGCGCCGGGGCGTCCGGCGCGGGGCGCACAGTGCTGGTCACCGGCGGATCGAGCGGCCTGGGCGCCGCCGTGGTCGCGGCCGTGGCCCGCGGCGGCGGCCGACCGTTGGTGCTGGACCGGCAGGCACCCGCCGACGGGGTGCCGTGGGTGGAGTGCGACCTCGCCGACACCCGCGCCGCCGAGGCCGCCACCCGGCAGCTCGCCGAGCGGTCGGGCGGGCTGGACGCCGTCGTCACCGCGGCGGGCATGGACGTGCCCGGCAAGCTGGCGGACGTGCCCGGCGAGACGTGGGAGCGGATCGTGGCCGTGGACCTGCTCGCGACGGCCGCCGTGGTGCGCGCCGCGCTGCCCTTCCTGGAGACGTCACGGGGCAGCATCGTCACCGTCGCCTCCACGCTGGGCGTCAAGGCGGTCGCCGACGCGACCGCGTACTGCGCCGCGAAGTTCGGGGTGGTGGGGTTCACCCGGGCCCTCGCCGCCGAACTCGCCGGCCGGGTGGGCGTCACCCTGCTGGTTCCCGGCGGCATGCGCACGGCCTTCTTCGACGAGCGCGACGCCGCGTACCGACCCGGGCCCGATGCCGTGCTCAACGATCCCGCCGACACCGCCGCCGCCGTCATGTTCGCGCTGTCCCAGCCGGCGGGCTGCGCCGTACGGGAGCTGGTCGTCTGCGCCGATCAGGAGACCTCCTACCCGTGATCCTCGTCCTGCGCGCACTGGGCGTCGGCGATCTCGCCACCGCCGTGCCGGCCCTGCGTGCCCTGCGGGCCGCGTGTCCCGGTGAGGAACTGGTGCTGGTCGCGCCCGGCTGGCTGGCCCCGCTGGTCGACCTCGTCGGCGGCGTCGACCGGCTGCTCGACGCCCCGGGCCTGGGCGCGCTGCCCTGGCGTGGCCCGCCCCCACGGCTCGCCGTCAACCTGCACGGCCGTGGCCCCGACTCCCACCGGATGCTCGCCGCCCTACGCCCGGGCCGCCTGTTGGCGTACGCCAACCCGGAGGCCGGCCACCACGACGGGCCCGCCTGGCGCGTCGACGAACACGAGGTCGACAGGTGGTGCCGGCTGCTCGACCGGTACGGCGTGCGCGCCGACCGCGCCGACCTGGAGCTGCGGCGCCCGCCGGCGGATGGCGTACCGACCGGCGTGACGGTGCTGCACCCGGGCTCCAAGGTCCGGGCGAAGCGCTGGCCGCCCGGCCGGTTCGTGGCGCTGGCCCGGCGACTGGCCGCGCGGGGGCACCGGGTGGTGCTCACCGGCAGCCCCGACGAGCGGGCCACCGCCGAGCGGATCGCGTCCGCCGCGGGGTTGCCCGCCGCCGCGGTGCTGGCCGGCCGCACGGACCTGGGCGCGCTGGCGGCGCTGGTGGCGTACGCCCGGCTGGTGGTCAGCGGGGACACGGGCGTGGCGCATCTGGCGACCGCCTACCGCACGGCGTCGGTGGTGCTCTTCGGCCCGGTCTCCCCGGCGGCGTGGGGGCCGCCGCCGGAGCGGCCCCGGCACCGGGCGCTCTGGGTGGGCGAGGTGGATTGTCCCTGGTGGGACGGGGTAGGAAGCCACCCGACGATGGCGGCCCTCGGGGTCGACGAGGTGCTGGCCGCCGTGGACGAGGTGGAACGGGCGGTGCGGATCTCCGGTGCGGTTGCGGCGTAGTGACCCGGGTGGGCCGGGCTACCGGCGACGCCGGCGCGGCCGGGGCTGGCTCTTCCTGGACCCGTCCGGGCAGCCGGTCCGCGATCCCGACCAGCTCGGCCGGCTGCGCGAGCTGGTGATCCCGCCCGCCTGGCGGGACGTGTGGATCTGCCCCTATCCGAACGGGCACATCCAGGCCACGGGCGTCGACGCGGCCGGGCGCAAGCAGTACGTCTACCACCCGAGGTGGCGGGAGAAGCGCGACGAGGCGAAGTTCGACCACGTGTTGGAGGTGGCCCGCCGGTTGCCGGTGCTGCGCGAGCGGGTCGGCCGGGACCTGTCCGGCCGGGGCCTGCACCGCGAACGGGTGCTGGCGACGGTGACCCGGCTGCTCGACATGGGCATGTTCCGGGTCGGCAGCGACCAGTACGCGGCCGGTGACGAACCGACGTTCGGGGTGTCGACGCTGCGCCCGGAGCACGCCCGGTCCCGGGGCGGCTGCGTGGTCTTCGAGTTTCCCGCGAAGGGCGGCATCGAGCAGGTGCGCCGCATCGAGGACGCGGAGCTGTGCCGGGTGTTGACCAGCCTGCGCCGCCAGCGGCGGGACGCCGACCGGCTGTTCGGCTACCGCGAGGGCGGCCACTGGCGTGACGTGCGCAGCGACGAGGTCAACGAGTACCTGCGCGACGCCAGCGGTGGGGAGATGACGGCGAAGGACTTCCGGACCTGGCACGCCACGGTGCTGGCCGCGACCGAACTGGCGACGACGGGGACGCCGCGTTCGGTCACGGCGCGCCGCAGGGCGGTGGCGGCGGTGATGCGCGACGTGGCGGAGCTGCTCGGCAACACTGCGACGGTGGCCCGGACGTCCTACGTCGACCCGCGCGTGATCGACCTCTTCCACGACGGGGTGGTGGCCCCGGTGGACCCGGCGACGCCCCGGGAGAAGGCCGAACGGATCGTCCTCGAACTGCTCCAGGAGGCCTGACGCGGCCCGCCGCCGGTGGGGACGGGGCTCGGGGCGGGGTGGTCACCGGGCGGTCGCCCGCCGCCGGTGAGGCGGCGGACGCCACGCCACGGCCCCCGTTGACGGTCCGATCCCCACGGTGCCGTGGGCGGGTGGGTATCGGGCCGCTCGGTGTCAGTCTGCCGCGCCGCGGTTGTCCACGGACGCCGATGGGTTGACGATCCGTGCCGGCTCGGTTGGCTGCTCGGCCCGCCAGGTCTGCGGTCCGACGCCGTGCGCCTTGCGGAAGATCCGGCTGAAGTGCGTCTTGTCGGGGAAGCCCCAGCGGGCGGCGATCGCCTGGATCGGCTGGCCGCGCAGGCCGGGGTCGGCGAGGTCGCGCCGGCAGCGGGCCAGCCGTAGCTCGCGGATGTACGACGCGATCGTCGACTCCTCGGCCGCGAAGAGCCGGTGCAGGGTGCGCAGCGAGACGTGGTGGGCGTCGGCCACCACCTGAGGGCTCAGCGTGGCGTCCCCGAGATGCCGCTGGACGTACGCCCGCATCTGGGTCAGGAGTGCCCGCCGGCGGACCTCGGCCGGCATCGCGTCCTCCGCCACCAGGTGCCGGCCGAGCATGGTGGCCGCCAGGTCGAGCGCGACGGTGCCGAGTGGGACGGCCTCGGTGGCGTGATATTGCTCGGGATGGTGGGCCACCTGGCGCAGGAACTGGGCGAGCAGCGCGCCGATCCCCTCGGTGCCCGACATCCGGGCACCGAGCAGGGGTGCCAGCCGGTCCGGCGGCAGCGGCAGCGCGGCGTGCGGGATGATCGTCACGACGGACCGGGCGGGCTCGTGGCCGCCGTCGTCGCCGCCGTGCCGCACCCCGTGCGGCCGGGAGCCGTCGTAGAAGATGAACTCCTCGGGCCCCAGGTCGCTGCTGCGGCCGGCCTGGCTGACCGCGCCGTCGCCGTCGACGGTGAGCGCCAGCATGTAGATCTCCGGGGCCGACTCGCGCATCACCCTCGGCGTCAGGACGCCCTCCAGCGAGGGGTACCGGTAGTTGACCACCTGGATCGGGCCGAGTTCGACGATCTCCGCCCGGGCGGCGAAGTCGTGCGCGTGTTCGGTGCGGATCCGCAGCGGCGACGCCGTCCGCGCCACCATGTCGAGCCACAACTCGAAGCGTTCGGCTGCGGGCGCCTGCTCGGTGTCGAGGGTGGTTCGCGACAGCATGAAGTCCCCTCCCCGGTCGTCGACGCCATGGCCCGTCCATTGTCCACGGTGGGCGGGGGACAGCCGGCGGCGGCACCGGACCAGGTCCGGTGCCGCCGCCGTCGTTCTCGCGTCAGTCGTTGAGCACCTGGGAGAGCCGGTCACGGAAACGCCGCTCCGAGTCGCTGACGACGTCGCCGCCGAGGCCCAGGATCCCGCCGCTGGACGCCGCGCCCACCACCTGCTCGGCGATGTCCACCAACCAGAGCTTGTAGGCGCCGGCCTCGCCCTCGTCCGTCCGGTCGGCCAGCAACGCCGCCGCCTGCTTGGCCCGCACCAGCACGTCCTCCAGGTAGGCGCGCGGATCGGACGGCGCGATGACGGGCATCTCCTCGCCGGCCTCCGGGTCGCCCACCCGCGAGACGATCTCGCCGGCGACGGCCGCGACCAGGGCGTTGGCGGACCCCCGGCCGGCGGCGATGGTCTCGAGACCGGCCGCGTTCTCCGCCATGGTGCGCCGGGTGCCGTCGGACTCGGCGGCGCTCGCCGCGGTCAGCACCGACTGCGGCAGGCCGACCAGCAGCCCCCACTCCTGGTCGGAGAATCCGAATCCGGTGTACGCCGGCTCCTCGATCACGAATGCCCCTCTCGCATTGGTTTCGCTCGTCGTCGACGGCCCCGCCAGCGGTGCCCGGCTCAGGCTAGTCGAGTGTCAGCAGGCCCTGTTCGGACACCACGCTGACCGACAGCGTCTTGTACCCCACCTCGTCGAAGAGAACCGTCATCCGGTCCTCCTCGTAGCTCAGCACCAGGCCGGAGCCCCACTCGGGGTGCCGGACCTGGCTGTGCACCGGGAACGGCCCGACCGCGCCGTCGTCGGGGGTGCTGGTGCCGGCGTGACAGTTGTCGCAGTGCCCGCAGACCTCGGTCATCTGCTCACCGAAGTAGGCCAGCAACGTCTGCCCCCGGCAGGCGGTGGTCTCGGCGAAGGCCCGCATCATGTCCGTACGCGAGCGGGTCACGGTCTGCTGCCGTTCGGCCTCGGCGAGGGCCGCCGCGGCGGCGTCCACGGGCGCGGGGGAGTAGCGGGGGGCGCCGATGCGTTGCCGCGCCCTCGGCTCGGCCGCGCCCACCTGCTCCAACAGGGCCAGATACTGCCCGAGCTTGCGCGGGCCGAGGCCGGTGACCTCGCGCAACTCCTTGCGGGTACGCGCCTTCGTGCGCAGCAGCGCGGACAGGTCGCGCAGCTCGCCCTCGTTCGGCAGGCCGCCGCTGAAGAAGCGCTGCAACCCGACGTCCTCGGCCTGCCACAGCAGCAGGACCCGGGCGGGGGCGCCGTCCCGGCCGGCCCGCCCGATCTCCTGGAAGTAGCTGTCCGGCGAGTCGGGCAGCGCCATGTGCACCACCCAGGCGATGTTCGGCTTGTCGATGCCCATGCCGAACGCCGAGGTGGCGACCATGATCGGCACCTGGTCGGCGAGGAACGCCTCGTGCAGTTCGGCGCGGGCGCCGGCCGCCATCCCGCCGTGGTAGTACTGCGCCGGGTGGCCGGCGTCGGTGAGTTGGGTCGCCAGTTCCTCGGCGGAACGCCGGGTGGGCACGTAGATGATGCCGGGCCGGGTGTCGTCACGCAGCAGGGTGAGCAGCCGCCGCCACCGGTAGTCCTCCGTCGGGCAGTGCGCCACCTCGAGGAAGAGGTTCGGCCGGTCCAGCCCGGAGACCACCACCTCGGGCTCGCGCAGCCGCAGCCGGGCGATGATGTCGTCGCGTACGGGCGGGGAGGCCGTGGCGGTCAGCGCCACCACCGGTGGCCGGCCGATGCCGTCGATGAGGTGCCCGAGCGCCAGGTAGTCGGGACGGAAGTCGTGCCCCCAGGCGGAGATGCAGTGCGCCTCGTCGATCGCCACCAGCGCCGGTTTCAGCGCCTTCACCTCGGCCATCCGGTCGGCGTTGGTGAGCTGCTCGGGGGTGATGAAGAGGAACTCCGCCCGCCCGTCGCGGATCTCGGCGATCGCCTGCGCCTGCTGGGTGGCCGACTCGTTGGAGCTGATCCGCACCGCGCGCAGCTCGGGTCGCTGCCGCTCGTTGAGCGCCGCGATCTGGTCCTGCTGGAGGGCGAGCAGCGGCGAGATCACCACTGTCGGTCCGGGGATCAGGCTGGCCGGGATCTGGTAGATCGCCGACTTGCCGGCGCCGGTGGGCAGGACCACCAGGGCGTCGCGGCGTTTCATCACCGCCCGCATGGCGGCCAGTTGGTGGGGCCGCAGCGCGGTCCAGCCGAAAAGGCTCCTGGCCGCGCGGCGCAGCGTCGTCGAGTGCGTGGACAGTTTCATCGAGGGCCGGAGGTACCCCCTGTGATCCACGGCGAAACGCCCACCGGAGATCGTCGGGGCGCCCGCCGGCACACCGGCCCGGCAGCGGTCCGGGATCCGGTGGGTGCTCACGTGAGCCGTCCCGATCTGGTCGAGCGGCGGCTCTGTCGCTCGGTTCGCGCGCCGCCCCGGTCAGCGTCGGAACATCGCGCGGATCGCGACGAGCAGCAACAGGCCGCCGGCCACCAGGCCGAGCAGGCGTACGCCGGGGATGTCGGCCGGGCTCGTGGCGTCGGCAAGCAGCAGGGTCTCCATCCTCGGAACTCTCCCCAGCGCGCGGCCGGACGGCAACTGTAAGGTTTATTGACTAATTAAGCGGGTGGTGTGACCATGGCAGCACCGCCGCCGCTGGCGGGCCGCTGGACGCGGAGAAGACGGGGGTACGACGACCGCATGAGCGAGCGACACCACAGCCACCACCCGGGCCGGCCGGCGTGAACGGGCGCGAGCCGACCATGGCGCACCTCGGGACGCCGCCCCGCGCTTGCGCGCGCCGGACCGGGGTGCCGGCGTGAGCGCCCCCGGCGGAAGCCTGCCGGCGCTCGCCGCCGCCGTCCTGCAACCGGGCTTCGTCGGCACCGCCCCGCCGCCCTGGATCTGCCGGTGGCTCGGCGAGGGCCTCGGCTCGGTGGTGCTCTTCGCCCGCAACGTCGTCGACCCGGAGCAGGTGGCCGCCCTCACCGCCACCCTGCGCGCCGAACGCCCCGACGTCGTCGTCGCCATCGACGAGGAGGCCGGCGACGTGACCCGGATCGAGTCGGCCCGGGGCAGCTCCCGGCCCGGCAACCTCGCCCTCGGCGCGGTGGACGATCCGGCGCTGACCGAGGAGGTGGCCCGCGACCTGGGCGTCGACCTCGCCGCGCTCGGCATCACCCTCAACTACGCCCCCGACGCGGACGTCAACTCCAACCCGGCCAACCCGGTGATCGGCGTACGCGCCTTCGGCGCCGAGCCGGCGCTGGTCGCCCGGCACACCGCCGCCTGGGTGCGGGGCCTGCAGGCCGGCGGGGTCGCCGCCTGCGCGAAGCACTTTCCCGGGCACGGCGACACCCGCGTCGACTCGCACCACGACCTGCCCGTCATCGCCGCCGACCGGGCTCGCCTCGACGCCGTGGAGCTGGCCCCGTTCCGGGCCGCCGTGGCCGCCGGGGTGCAGGCGGTGATGACCGGTCACCTGCTGGTGCCGGCGCTGGACCCGGAGCTGCCGGCGACCCTCAGCGACCGGATCCTGGGCGGGCTGCTCCGCGACGAGCTGGGCTTCTGCGGCGTCGTGGTCACCGACGCGGTGGAGATGCGGGCGGTCGCCGACCGGTACGGCTTCGCGGGCGCGACGGTGCGCGCCCTGGCCGCCGGCGCCGACGCGATCTGCGTCGGCGGTGAGCACGCCGACGAGGGCTCGGCCCGGCTGCTGCGCGACGCCATCGTCGCCGCGGTCGTCGCCGGCGACCTGCCGGAGGAACGCCTCGCCGAGGCGGCCAAACGGGTCGGTCAGCTCGCCGCCTGGTCGGTCGCCGCACGGGCCGAGCGACCGCACCGGCACCGCCCGAGCGCCGACGGTTCGACGGTCGGGCTGGCCGCCGCCCGCCGGGCGCTGCGGGTCACCGCCGCGCACGGCGGCGTCGGCGCGCTGCCACTGACCGGCCCCGCGCACGTGGTCGAGTTCGAGCCGCCGCGCAACATCGCGATCGGCCGGGAGACCCCGTGGGGCCTCGCCGACCCGCTCGCCGGCCTGCTGGCCGGCACCACCACCGTCCGGTACACCGAGGCCGACGTGCCCGCCGACCCGACGGCCGGGGCGGGCGGCCGGTGCGTCGTGCTGGTGGTGCGCGACCTGCACCGGCACGACTGGATGCGGGCGGCGGTGGCCCGCGCGCTGGCCGCCCGCCCGGACGCGGTCGTGGTCGAGTTGGGCGTGCCCGCGCTGGTCACGGGGGCGGTGCACGTCGCCACCCACGGTGCCACCCGGGCCGCCGCGCGGGCCGCCGTCGGGTTGCTGACCGGGCGCTGACCGGCCCGTCCGCCGCCCGCGGCCCCAGCCGGCCGGGGTGGCGCCCGTCTGCGGATCGCCGGCCGGGGGTGCCCGCCTGCGGCCCCGCCGGCCGCGGTGGTGCGCGCCCCGGCCCGCCGGGTGCCCCCGGCGCACGGTCAGCCGGTGACCCGGCCGTCGCGCCCCGGGCCGCCGGCGAGCCGGTCCACCTCGTCGAGCAGCCGGTCGACCTCGTCGACGGTGTTGTAGTGGTACAGGCTGGCGCGTACCGCACCGCCGCTGTCGCGCAGCCCCATCGCCTGGAAGTACTCGTAGGCGTAGTAGTCGCCAGCCGAGAGGCAGAAGCCGGCCGCGCCGAGCTTCTCCTGGGTCTCCTGCGGGGTGAGCGTGGCCAGCCGGAAGGACACCGTCGGGCAGCGCCGCGCGGGGGAGCCGAGGACCCTGACCCCGGGCAGCGCGGCCAGGCCGGCGAGCAGCCGCTCCAGCAGCGACTCCTCGTACGCGCGCGCCGCCGTCAGCCCGGCGAGCAGGCGCTCGCGCCGGCTTCCCGTGGCCGTGGGGTCCAGCCCGGCCAGGTGGTCCACGGCGGCGGCGACGCCGGCCAGCAGGGGGAAGCTCGGGGTGCCGTACTCGAAGCGCTCCGGCACCGTGTCGGCCGACGGCAGCAGCTTCGCCGGGCGCAGCCGCTCCCACGCCGCCGGGTCGGCCGCCATCGCGGCCAGGTGCGGCCCCGACCACTTGTAGGCGCTGGTGACCAGGAAGTCGGCGCCCGACGCGGCGAGGTCGGTGGGCCCGTGCGGCACCGAGTGCACCCCGTCCACGCAGACCAGCGCGCCGGCCGCGTGCGCGATGGCGGCGATCGCCGCCACGTCCGGGACCGTGCCGGTCGCGTTGCTGCCCGCGGTCACCGCGACCAGCCGGGTCCGCTCGCCGACCAGCTCCGCGTAGCGGGCCGCCGGCAGCTCCGCGGTGTCCCGGTCGAACTCGGCCCAGCGCACCGTCGCGCCGGCCGCCTCGGCGGCCTGCACCCAGGGGCGCACGTTGGCGTCGTGGTCGAGCCGGGAGAGCACCACCTCGTCGCCGGGCCGCCAGCCGGCGCCGAGGGTCCGCGCCAGCGTGTACGTCAGGGCGGTGGCGCTGGGCCCGAGCACCACCCCGGCGGGCTCGGCGCCGAGCAGGTCGGCCACGGCCGAGCGGGCGGCGGCCACCATCTCCAGCGACCGCCGCCCGGGCGCGAAGGCCGCGCTGCGGTTGCCCACCGCCGCGCGCATGGCTGCGGTGACCGCGTCGATCACCGGGCCGGCGGTCTGGGTGCCCCCGGCGCCGTCGAGGTGGACGAAGCCCTCGGCGAGGGCGGGGTAGGTGGCCCGGGTGCGGGCGATGTCGAACGGCATGACCGGGACCCTAACCCCGCGACGGGCGTCCCACCTGCGCGGACGATCGCACGCTGCCGGGGTGGCCTGCGTCTCGTACCCTTGTCGGGGTGACGAACCGACGTGTTGCCTCCCCGCTGACCCCCACCCGCCGGGCCGCCGGCCTGCTCACCGGCCTGGCGCTCGGCGTCGCCGTGCTCGCCGGTTGCAGCTCCGAGGGCGCCAGCACCGACTGCGGCCTGGACGCCTGCACGGTCACCTTCGACCGGGGCGTGGACGCCAGCGCCACCATCCTCGGCGTGGAGGCCAAGCTGGTCGGCGCGCAGGGCGACCAGGTGACCGTCGAGGTCGCCGGCGAGCAGCTTTCGCTCACGACCGGCCAGCAGGCCACCGAGGTCGGCGGCTTCGCGGTGACGCTGGACAGCGTCACCGACCAGGAGGTCAAGATCCGGGTTTCGAGGAATCCCGGCAGCTAGTGGCCCGCGGGCGGCGGTGGCCGACGTTTGGAAATCTTCGTATTCGGTGATTGTGGCGGCATGTCACTTACCCGGAACGCCGAAGCCACCGCCTCCCGCACAGCGAACAGCAGGTGGCTCGAACTGCTCGCCCGAGTCGGCTTCATCGGCTACGGCATCGTGCACCTCCTGTTCGCCTGGCTGGCGCTGCAGATCGCGTTCGGCAAGCCCTCCGACGACGGCGACCAGTCCGGGGCCCTGCGCACCATCGCCGCCCAGCCGCTGGGCAAGTTCCTCGTCGTGACGATCGCCGTCGGCCTGCTCGCCATGGCGATCTGGCAGGGGCTGGAGGCGGCCGTCGGGCACCGCGCCGAGCGCGGTAAGGAAAGGGTCATGGAGCGGGTCGCCTCCGCCGGCCGGACCCTGGTCTACCTCTACTTCGCCTGGACGGCCTTCAAGGTCTTCAAGGACGCCAGCTCCAACAGCGCCGACCAGCAGGAGGCGCTGACCGGCAAGGCCATGGAGTCCTCCGGCGGCCGGTGGCTGGTCGGTCTGGTCGGGCTCGGTCTCGCCGCGATCGGCGTCGGCCTGGTGATCTACGGCCTGATCAAGCGCTTCGAGAAGCACCTCAAGACCGGTGAGATGAACGCCAAGACCCGCCAGCTCACCCGCCGGCTCGGCATGGCCGGTTACATCTCCAAGGGCACCGCGTACGCCATCTCCGGTCTGCTGATCATCGTGGCCGCCGTCAACTACGACCCGGAGAAGGCGCGCGGTCTGGACGCGGCGCTGCACACGCTGCGCGAGCAGGCCTACGGCCAGCTGCTGCTCATCCTGGTGGCGCTCGGTATCGCCGCCTTCGGCGTGTTCTGCTTCCTCCAGTCCCGGTACCGCAAGGTCTGAGCCTGGTCGATTCCGGTGACGCCGGGCATCATTGGGCCTTTGCCCGAGAACGGGTGCCCGGCGTCAGGAAGAGGAAAGAACCTGTGCAGAGCTACCTCGGGACGGTCGTCGCCACGCTCGCCGCGGCGGCGATCGCCCTGTTCGCGGTGGGGGTCGTGCACCGCGTGATCCGGCGCGTCGGCGGGCGCTCGCTGCTGCTGGCCGAGCTCACCGACCACGCCCACCGCTCGATCCAGGTCGCCGCCACCGTTCTCGCCGTCCAGTTCGCGGTGCGGTTCAGCACCGGCTACGCGGTCGGTGAGCAGTGGCGACAGGTGCTGCTGCACCTGCTCGTGCTGGGCGTCATCGGCAGCGTCGCCTGGCTGGTCGCCTCGCTGCTCGTCGTGGCGGAGGACACCGCGCTGGCCCGGTTCCGGATGGACGTGCCGGACAACCGGCACGCGCGGCGGGTGCGTACCCAGGTGGTGATGCTGCGTCGCCTGACGATCGCGGTGATCGTGGTGCTGGCGGTCGGCGTGATGCTGATGACCTTCCCGGCCGTGCGCGGCATCGGTGCCGGCGTGCTGACCAGTGCCGGTGTGGCCGGTGTGGTGGCGGCGCTGGCCGCGCAGAGCCTGCTGAGCAACGTCTTCGCCGGCCTCCAGCTCGCCTTCAGCGACGCGGTCCGCCTCGACGACGTGGTGGTGGTCGAGGGGGAGTGGGGCCGGATCGAGGAGCTGACGCTCAGCTATGTGGTCGTGCAGATCTGGGACGACCGGCGGCTGATCCTGCCCACCTCGTACTTCACCACGAAGCCGTTCCAGAACTGGACCCGCACCGAGGCGGCGGTGCTCGGCACCGCCGAGTTCGACGTCGACTGGGCGGTGCCGGTGCAGGCGATGCGGGAGGAACTGCGCCGGCTGGTGGAGAACACCGAGCTGTGGGACGGCCGGGTCTGCGTACTGCAGGTGACCGACGCCACAGGCGGGACGGTCAAGATCCGGGCCCTGGTCAGCGCCGCCGACGCCGGCAGCCTGTTCGACCTGCGTTGCCTGGTCCGTGAGAACCTGGTCGCCTGGATCCGGGACCACCTGCCGGCCGCCCTGCCCCGGATGCGCACCGAGATCGGTGACGCGGAGAGCAACCTGGCGTGGCAGTGGGTGCGTCCGCGCCGGCCGGCGGGTGGGCGTACCGACACCGAGGTGCCCGACGACGCCCGGGTCTTCGGCGGCAGCGACGACGGCGAGGCCCGCAACGAGGCATTCGTCGGCCCCGACGAGCCCGCCGAGTCCCGCCGCTGACCCCGGTTCCGACAGCGGGACGTGGCTCGGCGGAAGTCGGGCGAACGCCGCGGCGGTGGGCGGGGTCGTGACCTGTGCGGGGTGGGGACGGTTGGAGGGGTGGGTGGATCGCGCCCTCCGGTGCCCGCGCGTACGCCCTGCGCCGGCTCGGAGGTTTGGTCCGGCGTTTCGTGGGGACCTGCGGTGCGACGCCTCTGTACCTTCTTCCGCGCCGGCCGCCGGCCCGGGGGACGCGACGAATCCGGGCCCTCCGGCCGCCGCGCGAAGGATTGGCGAGCGGCGACTCCGGGCATACAGCGCGGGAATGATGAAAGGAGGACAGCATGGCTGACGTGGCGAATGCCCGCTCATCCCCCAACGGGAGCGAGCCGTCCACCGCCGAACTGGTGCAGCGGGCCACGGAGCAGGTCTCCCGTCTGGTCCGTGACGAACTTGCCCTGGCCCGGGCGGAGTTGACCGAGAAGGGTAAGCACGCCGGTATCGGCATCGGTCTCTTCGGCGGGGGCGGGGCGCTGGCGCTCTTCGGCCTGGGCGCCCTGGTCGCCACCGCGATCCTGCTGCTCGACCTGGTGCTCCCGGCCTGGGCGGCGGCCCTGATCGTGGCGGTGGTGCTCTTCGCGCTGGCCGGCGTCCTCGCCCTGGTGGGCAAGAAGCAGGTCAGCCAGGCGGTCCCGCCGGTGCCGGAAGCCGCGGTACGCAGCGTCCGGGCGGACGTGGACACGGTCACCGCAGCCGTGAAGGACAGGGGGCGGGCATGACGACTGGCAACGGCCGGGGCACCGGCGACACCGAGGCGCTGCGGGAGGAGATCCGGCGGACCCGGGTCGAGCTGGGGGAGACGGTGGAGGCGTTGGCGGCCAAGGCCGACGTCAAGGCGCGGCTGCGTTCCTCGGCCGAGCAGGCGAAGGAACGCATGCGTGGCCAGGCGGCGCAGACCGTGGCCCGGGTGCGTGAGCAGGCGGCGCAGAAGGCGCAGCTCGCGCGGGGGCAGGCGCAGGAGGGCGGCGCGGTCGTACGGCGCAACCCGACGCCGTTCGTGGCCCTGGCGGCCGGCGCGGTGGCCGCCGTGATCGTGCTGATGATCGTTCGTGGGAGGCAGCGGTGAGCAGGGGGATCGGCAAGAGCGCGTACAAGCCGGTGGGGGTGCTGATGGGCCTCGCCGCCGGCGCGGTGGCGGGGGCGATCTTCCGGCAGGTGTGGAAGATGACGGCGGGCGACGGCGAAGCGCCCGACGCCACCGACGAGGACCGTGGCTGGGGCGAGATCCTGGCGGCGGCGGCGTTGCAGGGCGCCATCTTCTCGGTCGTCCGGGCCGCCGTCGACCGGGGCGGTGCGGTGGGCGTACGCCGGATGACCGGCAGCTGGCCGGACTGACCACAATGACGACGAAAGGTCCCCGTACGCCGCCCGGTGTGCGGGGACTTTCGCTTGCTGGCAAGGGCCCACCCAGCGGATCTTCGGCAGCCTTCAGGGCACATGTCGAGGAATTTCGTCCGGTACTCTGTGCAGAGTTTTCGCTACGTGGTTTGCTGGTCCACGCTGTTGCGAGACGGCGTGGGTCGAGAGAGGTTTCCTTTACCGGGGGCCGCCTCAGGCGCCGCTGCTCGAAAACGGCCAATCGGCCGCACGGCGTGCTCGGCCGCCAGTTTTAGAAGGAGATTCACATGGCGCAGGGAACCGTGAAGTGGTTCAACGCAGACAAGGGCTTCGGCTTCATCACCGTCGACGGCGGAGGTGCTGACGTCTTCGTCCACTTCTCGGCCATCCAGTCCAGCGGCTACCGCACGCTGGAGGAGAATCAGCGGGTGGAGTTCGAGATCGCCCAGGGTCAGAAGGGTCCGCAGGCCGAGCAGGTCCGCCCCGTCTGAGCAGTGCCGGTCGGCAGCCGCCGGCCACTGCGATGATCCGGCGTCCCGGATCATCGACAAGCCCCGTATCCCGTCCGGGATGCGGGGCTTTCCGCGCTTTCGGCGACACCGATCGGTCGGCCGGTGCGGCACCGGGCGGCCGATCGGCGCGGGCGTTCAGCGGCGGCGGCGGGCCCGCAGCCCGAACCAGAGCGCGATCAGTCCGATCAGGACGACGAGGGGCCCGATGAGGGCCCAGATCCGTCGGTCGGTCATCACGCTGCCCTCGACGTAGCCGAGGCCCTGCACCGTCCACAGCGCACCGCCGACCACGGCGAGCAACCCGAGGGTGAGCGGCAGCCAGCCCTTCATCGCGAATTCCCTCCGTCGATCCCCGTTTCGGTGACCCGGCCCGGCGCCGGTGCTGCACCCGCGGGGTTGGCCCGAGCGTCCCGGCGCGCTGCCCCGGGCCGGAGGCGGGTGCGCTGTTGCATGGACCGAGCCTAGTGATCGGGTTGCCCGGCCGCGCGACGGGCCGTACCTTGCAACAAGACGGACGTACGGTTTGGGAGGCTGCCATGTGGGATCCGACGGCGTACCGGCGCTACGGCGACGAACGGGCCCGACCCTTTCACGACCTGCTCGCCCGGGTCCCGGCCGACCGGCCACGCGCCGTGGTCGACCTCGGCTGCGGCCCCGGCAACCTGACCGCCCTCCTCGCCGCACGCTGGCCGGGCAGCCGGGTCGCCGGCCTCGACTCGTCCCCGGAGATGATCGCGGACGCCACCGCGGCCGGGGTCACCTTCGCGGTGGGCGACGTGCGGCACTGGCACCCGGAACCCGACGTCGACGTGGTGGTCAGCAACGCCGTGCTCCAGTGGGTGCCCGGCCACCGGGAGCTGCTCACCCGCTGGGCCCGCGAGCTGCCCCCCGGGGCCTGGTTGGCCGTGCAGGTGCCGGGCAACTTCGACGCGCCCTCGCACCGGGCGCTGCGCGAGGTGGCCGACCGCCCGGCGTGGCGCGCCGACGTCGCCCCGCTGCTGCGCCGGCCCCCCGCCGACGACACCGCCGTCGGCTACGCCGAGCTGATGACCGGTGCCGGCTGCGCGGTCGACGCCTGGGAGACTCTGTACGTGCACCTGTTACCGGCCCGCCCCGACGCGGAGCACCCCGTGCTGGGCTGGCTGGAGGGCACCGCGCTGCGGCCGGTCCGGGCGGCCCTCGACGCCGCCGGCTGGTCCGACTTCCGGGCCGAGCTGGGCGTACGCCTCGCCGAGGCGTACCCGGTGCGGCACGACCAGGTGCACTTCCCGTTCCGCCGCGTCTTCTTCGTCGCCCGCACCGGCGCCCGCGCAGAGGAGAACCAGTGACCGACCTGCAAACCTTCATCGCCGGACTGCCCAAGGTGGAGCTGCACGTGCACCACGTCGGCTCCGCCTCGCCGCGGATCGTCGCCGAGCTGGCCGCCCGCCACGAGGGGCGCAGCCCCGTGCCCGCCGACCCGGCCGCGCTCGCCGACTACTTCGCCTTCCGCGACTTCGCGCACTTCATCGAGGTCTACCTGAGCGTCGTGGACCTCGTCCGCGACCCCGACGACGTCTGGCTGCTCACCCACGAGGTCGCCCGCGAGCTGGCCCGCCAGCAGGTCCGCTACGCCGAGCTGACCGTCACGCCCTACTCGCACGTGCACCGGGGGATCCCCGCGCCCGCGTTCTGCGAGGCGATCGAGGACGCCCGCAAGCGGGCCGAGGCGGACTTCGGCATCGAACTGCGCTGGTGCTTCGACATCCCCGGCGAGGCCGGCCTGGCCGCCGCCGAGGAGACGCTGCGGATCTCGCTGGAGCAGCGCCCGGACGGCCTGGTCAGCTTCGGCCTCGGCGGCCCGGAGATCGGGGTGCCCCGGCCGCAGTTCAAGCCGTACTTCGACCGGGCGCGGGCGGCCGGGCTGCGTTCGGTGCCGCACGCCGGCGAGACCACCGGCCCGCAGACCGTCTGGGACGCGCTGCGCGAACTCGGCGCGGAGCGGATCGGGCACGGCATCTCCGCCGCCCGGGACCCGGATCTGCTGGCCTATCTCGCCGAGCGCCGGATCCCGCTGGAGGTCTGCCCGACGTCCAACGTGCGCACCCGGGCGGTCGCCCGCATCGAGGAGCACCCGCTTCGGCAGTTGGTCGAGGCCGGCGTGCTGGTCACCATCAACTCCGACGACCCGCCGATGTTCGGCACCACCCTCAACGACGAGTACGCCGTGGCGGCCCGGCTGCTCGACACGGGCGCGCAGGGGCTGGCGGGGCTGGCGCGCGACGCGGTGACCGCCTCGTTCCTGCGACCCGGGGCCAAGCAGCGGATCACCGCCGAGATCGACGCCCACCTGGCCACGGCGCTGCGCTGAACGGGTGGGTGGGGGGCGCGCGGCGGGAGTAGGTGTGGGGGACCGGTCTCCCGCCGCGCGCCGGGTTCCACCGGCCGTGGGTGGGTGCCCGAGGCGGTGACCGGTGGAAGTGCTGGGTTCGGCTCAGATCCTGCCAGCGCCGGCACCGGGCGACGGGGTGGTTAATCCCGATCTAAGGAAGACTTGCGCCGCCCCACAGCCCGGCCGACCAGACCGAACCGGCTGACCTGCCGGGGCGTCGCCTCCGGGTCGGCGAGCAGCATCACCACGCTCGCCCCGCCGAGCCGGGCCCGGTCGATGCTGACCGAACCGCTCGCCTGTAGCGCCACCCGCCTGGCGATGTCCAGCCCCAGCCCGGTGGAGCCCTGGTCGCTGGCCCCGCGGCGCAGCGCCCGGTCCGGATTGGCGATCCCGGGGCCGGCGTCGTCGATCCGGATGGCCACGTACCCGTCGCGGCGGGAGACCGCCACCTCGAACGCCGTGCCCTGCGGGGTGTAGCGGAAGACGTTGCCGATCACCGCGTCCAGCGCGGCGGCCAGCTCGGCCCGGGGCACCGGCGCCGGAATGCGTAGCTGGGCGCCGCTGACCCGGTGCGGGCGGTTCTGGTCGCCGGCCAGCGCGGCCCAGAACACCATCCGGTCGCGGACCACCTCGCTGACGTCGCACATCGCCGGCCCGGCCTCGTGCGCGACCGTCTTGCGGGTGGTCTTGATCAGCACGTCGATCTCGCCCTCCAGGGTGACGATCGCCTGCCGGATCCGCCGGATGCCGCGCCGCCGGTCCAGCTCCGCCTCGCTGAACGAGCCCACGCTGGTGTCGTCGGACTCCAACGCCTCCGCGTCGAGCCGCAGCACCGTCAACGGGGTACGCAGCCGGTGCGACAGGTCGGCGACCAGCTCCCGCTCGTCGGTACGGGCCGCGTCCAGCCGGTCCGCCATCCGGTTGAAGGCGTGCCCCGCCTCGGCCAGTTCCCGGGGGCCGCTCGGGTCGACGCGTACCCCCTGGTCGCCGTCGCCGATCGCGAGCGCCGCCCGGACCAGGCTCCGGGCCGAGTCGACGGCGCGGGCGGCGGCGCGGTCCACCACCAGCACCGCCGCGCCGACCAGGGCGGCGGCCACCCCGAGCAGCGACAGCCACCGGCCGCCACCGCCCAGCGCCGAGTCGGGCACGAAGACCTCGACCACGGCCGTGCGGTCACCGAGCACCACCGGGTCCAGCCGGAGCAGCCCGCCATCGACGTCGACGACCAGGGAGCGCCGCTCGGCGCGCGCCCGCGCCAGGCTCGCCGGGTCGGCCCGGGCCGCCGGCTCGTCCGCCCCGAGCCCGTGCACCACCGGCCGGGTGGCCGGGTCGTCGCCGCTGGCCGCCACGGCCCGCCGCACCACAGCGGCGTCGGTGCTGACGGTGAGCGCGCCGGTCACCAGGGCGCTGCGCCGGGCGGCGTCCGCGAGGGCCTCCTCGCGCGCCCGGTCGCCGAGGCTCACGGCGAGCGGGACGAGGAACGCGAGCGCGACCAGGGCGCACACGCCGGCGGTGAGCAGGGCCAGCGTCGGCCTCAGTCCGGCGCCACCAGCCGGAAGCCGACCCCCCGCACGGTGCGCAGGTAGCGCGACTTCGCCGCGGACTCGCCCATTTTGCGGCGTAGCCAGTAGAGGTGAACGTCGATGGTCTGGTCCTCGCCGACCGATGGCTGCCGCCATACCTCCTCCAGAAGTTCCCGGCGGGACACTACCCGGCCCGGTCGTGCGGCGAGATACGCCAGCAGGTCGAATTCCTTGCGGGTCAGCGCCAGCGGCTCGCCGTCGAGGTGGGCGCTGCGGGCCCCGACGTCGACCCGTAGCCCGCCGACGCTGTGCACGGCCGGCTGCACCGTGCGGCTGGCCCGCCCGGCCCGGCGCAGCACGGTGGTGATCCGCGCGTCCAGGTGCGCGCCGGTGAACGGCTTGACCATGTAGTCGTCGGCGCCGGCGCGCAGCAGCCGGACCATGGACTGCTCGTCGTCGCGGGCGGTGGCGATGATGATCGGCACGTCGGTGATGCCGCGCAGCATCCGCAGCGCGTCGGAGCCGTCGAGGTCGGGCAGACCGAGGTCGAGCACCACGAGGTCGGGGGTCTCGGCCGCCACCCGGCGCAGGGCGTCCAGCGCGGTGCCCACGGCGTGCACGGCGTGCCCCCGGTCGGCGAGGGAGCGCAGCATCGCGCCGCGCACGACGTGATCGTCTTCGACCAGGAGCACGGTGGCCACAGCAAGACCGTACCCGCGGTGGCAAGTTGGTCGCGTTGCGGCATCTGCGGCAACGGGGCAAGCTGGTACGACGATGTCCTTCACGCTCTTTCCCGACACCCGCCTCGCGCTCGCCCGCGACTCGCTCGCCGGCCTGTCGGTCGGCGACGCGCTCGGCTCGCAGTTCTTCGTTCCCGGCCGGCACCCGGCCGACCTGGCCGCCGGGAAACCGCCCCCACCTCCGTGGCAGTGGACCGACGACACCGAGATGGCCTGCTCGGTGGTCGCCGCCCTCGTCGACGCCGGCCGGATCGACCGTGACGCCCTCGCCGCGGCCTTCGCCGAGCGCTGCGAGCCCTACCGGGGATACGGGCCGGGAGCCGTGACGATCCTGCGACTGATCCGCACCGGCACGCCGTGGCCGGTGGCGGCGGCCGCCGCCTTCGACGGGCAGGGCTCGTGCGGCAACGGCGCGGCGATGCGCGTCGGCCCGCTGGGCGCCTGGTTCGCCGACTCCACCGGCCGGGCGGCGGCGCAGGCCCGGGCGTCGGCCGAGGTGACCCACGCGCACCCGGAGGGCGTCGCCGGGGCGGTCGCGGTGGCGGTCGCCGCGTCGCTGGCGGCCCGCGCCCGCCTCGACGGCCAGCGGCCCGCCCCGGACCGGTTGCTGGCCGGCGTGGGCGCCGCGCTCGACCCGGTGACCGAGGTGCACCGGGGCGTACGCCGGGCGGCCGGCCTGCTCGACCGGTCGGTCACCGAGGCCGCCGAGGTGCTCGGCAACGGCTCCCGGGTCACGGCCCAGGACACCGTCGCCTTCACCTGCTGGGTGGCCGCCGTGCACCTGGACGACTACCCGGCGGCGATCCGTGCCTGCGTCGAGGCGGGCGGGGACGTCGACACCACCGCGGCGATCGTCGGGTCGGTGGTGGCCGCGCACACCGGCGTCGGCACCCCGGGCGGGGTGCCGGCCGACTGGCTGGCCGCCCGGGAGCCGCTGCCGGCCTGGCTCGGCTGATCGCGGGCGGTGGCGTCGGCGACCGTGCCGGCGGGGGCGACCGATAGCATCGCAGGAGCCGAACGTTCGGCGTCATCCGTGCCGTCTGCTGGAGGAGTCACCGTGTCCGCACCCCGTACCCCCGCCGTGGCCGACCCCGTCGTCGTCGCCGCCGGGACCACGGCGGCCGACGCGGTGGCCGCGGCCGGTCTGCCCGCGTCCGGCCCGAAGGCGATCGTGGTGGTCCGCGACCCGCAGGGCGAGCTGCGCGACCTGGACTGGGCCCCGCCGGTCGACACCGAGGTCGAGCCGGTCAGTCTCAGCTCGCCGGACGGGCTCAACGTGCTGCGGCACTCGTGCGCGCACGTGCTCGCCCAGGCTGTGCAGGACATCTTCCCGGAGGCCAGGCTCGGCATCGGCCCGCCCATCGAGAACGGCTTCTACTACGACTTCGCCGTCGACAAGCCGTTCCAGCCGGACGACCTCGGCAAGCTCGAGAAGCGGATGCAGGAGATCATCAAGTCGGGCCAGCGGTTCCGCCGCCGGCGCTTCGGCAGCCTGGACGAGGCGAAGGCCGAGCTGGCCGCCGAGCCGTTCAAGCTGGAGCTCATCGACGTCAAGGGCGAGGGGCTGGACACCACCGAGGTGATGGAGGTCGGCGGTGGCGAGCTGACCATCTACGACAACCTCGCCGCGAAGGAGGACAAGGTCTGCTGGTCGGACCTGTGTCGCGGCCCGCACCTGCCGAACACCCGGCTCATCGGGGCGTTCAAGCTGATGCGCTCGGCCGCCGCGTACTGGCGCGGTTCGGAGAAGAACCCGCAGCTCCAGCGGGTCTACGGCACCGCCTGGCCGACCCGTGACGAGCTGAAGGCGTACCTGAAGCTGCTGGAGGAGGCCGCCCGGCGCGACCACCGCAAGCTCGGCGTCGACCTGGACCTGTTCAGCTTCCCCGACGAGCTGGGTTCGGGCCTGGCGGTCTTCCACCCCAAGGGCGGCATCATCCGCCGGGAGATGGAGAACTACTCGCGGATCAAGCACGAGCAGGCCGGCTACGAGTTCGTCAACACCCCGCACATCACCAAGGGCAACCTGTACGAGGTCTCCGGGCACCTGGACTGGTACGCCGACGGCATGTTCCCGCCCATGGAGGTGGACGGCGCCAAGTACTACCTCAAGCCGATGAACTGCCCGATGCACGACCTGATCTTCCGGTCCCGGGGGCGCTCCTACCGGGAGCTGCCGCTGCGGATGTTCGAGTTCGGCACGGTCTACCGGTACGAGAAGTCCGGCGTGGTGCACGGCCTGACCCGGGTGCGCGGCATGACCCAGGACGACGCGCACATCTTCTGCACCGAGGAGCAGATGGCGGGCGAGCTGAAGTCCCTGCTCGTCTTCGTGCTCGACCTGCTGCGCGACTACGGCCTGGACGACTTCTACCTGGAGCTGTCCACCCGCAACCCGGAGAAGTCGGTGGGCACCGACGAGAACTGGGAGCGGGCCACCGAGGCGCTGCGCTCGGCCGCCGAGGAGTCCGGCCTGGACCTGGTCCCCGACCCGGGGGGCGCGGCCTTCTACGGGCCGAAGATCTCGGTGCAGGCCAAGGACGCCATCGGCCGGACCTGGCAGATGTCCACCATCCAGGTCGACTTCAACCTGCCGGAGCGCTTCGGGCTGGAATACCAGGCCGCCGACGGCAGCCGGCAGCGGCCCGTGATGATCCACCGAGCGCTCTTCGGCTCGATCGAGCGCTTCTTCGGGGTGCTCACCGAGCACTACGCGGGCGCGTTCCCGGCCTGGCTGGCCCCGGTGCAGGTGGTCGGCATCCCGATCCGTGAGGACCACACCGACTACCTGCACGGCTTCGTCGCCGCGCTGCGCGCCGAGGGCATCCGCGCCCAGGTCGACGCGGGCGACGACCGGATGCAGAAGAAGATCCGCAACGCGCAGCAGCAGAAGATCCCGTTCATGGTGATCGCCGGCGACGACGACGTGGCCGCCGGCACGGTCTCCTTCCGCTACCGCGACGGCTCGCAGCGCAACGGCGTGCCGGTCGCCGACGCGGTGGCCCACGTGCTGGACGTGGTGAGCTCCCGGACGAACGTCGGTCCGTCGGCCGTCGAGGCCTGACGCCTCCCGGCGGGGGTTGAGCCGCCCGCCGAGCGCCTGACCCGCGACGCACCGAAGGCCCCCCGCCGCGCGGGGGGCCTTCGTGGACGGGCCGTCGGGTGTCAGATGCCGCAGCTCGGGGCGGACCAGCCGCCGGTCGCCCCGACGTGGGTGTGGTCGTTGTGCCCGGGGTAGCCGGGGCCGAGAATGTTGCCGAAGCCGTGGTAGCGGGCCTGCTGGGCGAGCCGGCAGAAGGAGGGCGACCCGACCAGGTCGACGCCGTCGCCGTAGAGGTGTCGGCTGTTGCTGGCGCCGCCGACCGCGTTGTTGCAGGAGACGCTGCGGAAGCCGCTGCTGATCTGGATCGACGCGCCGCCCAGGGCGTGGCGCATGGCCTGGAGCTTCCACATCGACACCAACGCGTTGAACCGGGCGGTGCCCGCCGCGACCGCGCCGCCGGCCCAGGTGCTGTTGCAGTTGTTCAGCTCGGCGTAGGCGAAGTTGACCGGGGTGCAGTCGTCGTCCTGCAACGCGTAGAGCTTGTTGAAGGTCTGTGCGCCGGCGACGCCGTCCGCGCCCAGGCCGTAGGCCTGCTGGAAGCGGATCACGGCGGAGCGGGTGGCCGGGCCGAACGAGCCGTCGAGGCCGAGCACCCCGCCGTATCCCGGGTAGCCGGCGAGCCGGATCTGGAGCTGCCGGACGTCCTCGCCGGTCATCCCCTGCGTCAGCGGGCGTCCCCACGTGTAGCAGCCGTCGGCCTGCGCCGCGCTGCTCGTGGCCGCCACCCCGACGAGGCTGGCGACTGCGGCGAGGGTGCAGGCGGCGAGCGCCCTGCCGAGCCGGCGGAATACGGTTCTCACGGTGACTCCGATCGACATATCTTGATTGATGAGGTTTAGAATTTTCATCCTCGTTCATCAATTCGTCAAGAACCTCCGCCCTTCTGTCCGTGCTTCGGGACGCGGCCGGCCGGCGGGACGGCCGAAGCCGGGGCGCCGGCCGCCCACCGCCGGACGGCGTGGGGACACCGGCCGCCGGGAACGTAGGATCGGTGGCGTGACAGGGGTGGAACGGCACATGGACAGCGGCATGGCCGACGGCCTGGAGCGGCTCTGGACTCCGCACCGGATGACCTACATCTCCGGGGAGGACCGGCCCGAGGGCGGCTACGAGCGGCCCGCCGGTTGCCCGTTCTGCCGGGCACCGGGGCTGCCACCGCAGGAGAGCCTGCTGGTGGCCCGGGGCGAGCACGTGTTCGCCGTGCTCAACCTCTACCCCTACAACCCCGGACACCTGCTGGTCTGCCCCTACCGGCACGTGGCCGACTACACGGAGCTGGATCTGCCCGAGACCACCGAGCTGGCGGCGTTCACCCAGACCGCCATGCGGGTGGTGCGCAAGGTCAGCAACGCGCACGGGTTCAACCTGGGCATGAACCAGGGCGGCGTGGCCGGCGCGGGGATCGCCGCGCACCTGCACCAGCACGTGGTGCCCCGCTGGGGTGGCGACGCCAACTTCATGCCCGTCATCGGGCGGACGAAGGTCCTGCCGCAACTGCTCACCGACACCCGCGACCTCTTCACCCGGGCCTGGCCGACCTGACCGACCCGCCGCCCCGCACCGGCGGTGAACTTTCCCGCCCCGGACGCGGGCGCGAGGTGACACCATCTGGCGATGGCAGTGACGACGCGGGTGCTGGGCCGCAGCGGCATCGAGGTCAGCGCCCTCGGCATGGGATGCTCGGCGATCGGCGGCCCCTGGGCCGAGGGTGTCCGGCCGCTGGGCTGGGGCGCCGTCGACGACGACGAGTCGATGCGGGCGATCCGGCACGCGCTCGACCTCGGGGTGACGCTCTTCGACACCGCCGACACGTACGGGGCCGGGCACGGGGAACGGGTGCTCGGCCGGGCCCTCGCCGGCCGGCGCGACGAGGCTGTGATCGCCACCAAGTGGGGCTACACCTTCGACGAGACCACCCGCCAGGCCACCGGCGAGGACGCCTCCCCGGCGTACCTGCGGCGGGCCGTCACGCAGTCGCTGAGCCGGCTGGGCACCGACCGCGTCGACCTGTACCAGCTACACCTCGCGGACCTGCCGGTGCCCCGGGCCGAGGCCCTCGTCGGCACCCTCGAGGACCTGGTCGCCGAGGGGCTGATCCGGTCGTACGGCTGGAGCACCGACCGCCCCGAGCGGGCCGCCGCGTACGGCCGGGGCGCCCGGCACGCCACCGCCGTGCAGCACACCCTGTCGGTGCTGCGCGACGCCCCCGAGCTGCTCGCCGTCTGCGACAAGTACGACCTGGCCAGCGTCAACCGGGGGCCGCTGGGGATGGGGCTGCTCTCCGGCAAGTACACGGCCGGCTCCACGCTGCCCCACGACGACGTGCGGGGGGTCGCACCCGGCTGGTCGGAGTGGTTCCGCGGCGGCCGGCCGGCGCCGGAGTGGCTGCGCCGCGTCGCCGCCGCGCGGGCGGCGTTGACCGCCGACGGGCGCACCCTCGCCCAGGGCGCGCTCGGGTGGCTCTGGGCGCGCAGCGACCGCACGGTCCCGATCCCCGGCTGCCGCACCGTGGCCCAGGTGCGGGAGAACGCCGGGGCGCTGCGCCGGGGCCCGCTGCCGCACGACCAGTTCGCCGAGGTGGAGCGCCAGTTGGCGGCGCTGCGCTCGGCGGCCCTGCGCGACGCCGACCGCCGCTACCCGCCGGGCCCGACGCACCCCACCATCCGGCCCTGACGGCGCGCCCCGCCGGTCAGGGCCGGGGATGTTCCTGGCGGACCTGGTCGGCCAGGTGGGCGGGCATCGGGTCGTAGCGGACGAAGTGGCGGCGGAACGTGCCGGCGCCCGCCGTCATCGAGCGCAGTTCGACCGCGTAGCGGAGCAACTCGGTGGCCGGCACCTCGGCGCGGACCAGGCTGCGCCCCTCGGCGTCGGGGTCGGCCTCGGTGCCGAGCACCCGGCCCCGCCGCCCGGGAAGGTCGCCCAGCACCGTGCCCACCGCGGAATCGGGCACCCGGATGACCACCTCGTCGACCGGTTCCAGCAGCGCCGGCTGGCCCTTCCCGGCGGCGTCGCGCAGCGCCAGCGCGCCGGCGGTCTGGAAGGCCGCGTCGGAGGAGTCGACGCCGTGCGCCTTGCCGTCGACGAGGGTCACCCGCAGGTCCACCACCGGATACCCGCGTACCAGGCCGCGTTCCAGCTGGGCGCGTACGCCCTTCTCGACGGAGGACACGTACTGGTGCGGCACCGCCCCGCCGACGACCCGGTCGGCGAACTCGAAGCCGGTGCCGGGCGGCAGCGGCTCGACCTCGATGTCGCAGACGGCGTACTGGCCGTGGCCGCCGGACTGCTTGACGTGCCGGCCGTGCCCCCGTGCCGCGACCGTCAGCGTCTCGCGCAGCGCGACCCGTACCGGCTCGGTGTCCAGCTCCACCCCGCCGGCGCGCAGCCGTTCCAGCACCACGTCGGCGTGCGCCTCGCCCATGCACCAGAGCACGAGCTGGTGCGTCTGCGGGTTGCGCTCCAGGCGCATGGTGGGGTCGCCGGCGACCAGGCGGGTCAGGTTGCGCGCGAGGGCGTCCTCGTCGGCGCGGCTGCGGGCCGCGACGGCCACCGGCAGCAGCGGCTCGGGCATCTCCCAGGGGGCGATGAGCAGCGGGTCGTCCTTGGCCGAGATGGTGTCGCCGGTCTCCGCGCTGCCCGACCGGGTGATCGCGCAGATGTCGCCGGCCACGCAGGCGCCCACCTCGCGCAGGCTTGCGCCCAGCGGGGTGTGCAGGTGCCCCACGCGTTCGTCGGCGTCGTGGTCGGGGTGGCCCCGGTCGGCCAGTCCGTGGCCGCAGACGTGCACCGTCTGCTCGGGCCGCAGCGTGCCGGAGAAGACCCGGACCAGGGAGACCCGCCCGAGGTGCCGGTCGACCGTCGTCTTGACCACCTCGGCGACCAGCGGGCCGTCCGGGTCGCAGGTCAGCGGCGGGCGGGGGGAGCCGTCCACCCCGGCGACCGCCGGCAGTTCGTGCTCCAGCGGCGAGGGGAAGCCGGCGGTGAGCACCTCCAGCAGCGCGTCGAGCCCCACGCCGGTCCCGGCGCAGACCGGCACCACCGGATAGAAGTGGCCGCGGGCGACGGCCTGCTCCAGGTCGTCGACGAGCACGTCGGTGCCGATCTCCTCGCCGGCGAGGTAGCGGTCCATCAGGGACTCGTCCTCGCTCTCGGCGATGATCCCCTCGATCAGCTCGTTGCGGGACTCGGCGATGGCGGGCAGGTGCTCCGGGTCCGGCTCGCGTACCTGCGCGGGCAGGCCGGCGGTGTAGTCGAAGACCCGGCGGGTGATGAGGCCGAGCAGGCCGGCGGTGGAGACCCCGTCGTCGCCGAGCATCGGCAGGTAGAGCGGCATCACGTTGTCGCCGAAGACCCGCTGGCAGAGTGCCACCGCCTCGTCGAAGTCGGCGCGCGGGTGGTCGAGCCGGGCCACGGCGACCGCCCGGGGCATGTCCACTGCCGCGCACTCCTCCCACAGGGCGGCGGTGGCGGCGTCCATCCCGTCCACGGCGGAGACCACGAAAAGCGCCGCGTCGGCGGCGCGCAGCCCTGCCCGCAGCTCGCCGACGAAGTCGGCGTAGCCGGGGGTGTCGAGCAGGTTGACCTTGATGCCGTCGTGCAGCAGCGGCGCGCAGGCCAGGCTCACCGAGCGCTGCTGGCGTACGGCTGCCGGGTCGTGGTCGCAGACGGTCGTGCCGGTGGCGATGTCGCCGGCCCGGCTGATCGTGCCGCTCGCCGCGAGCAGGGCCTCGACGAGGGTCGTCTTGCCCGCCCCGGAGTGCCCGACGAGCACCACGTTGCGGATCCTGCCGGGCTCGGTCACCACCGGCGCGTCGCCGGCGGTGCCCTTCTCCTGGTTTCGCTGCGCCATGGGGCGCACCTCCCTCAGCCGTGGTTGGTGGCGACCGCCGCGCACGACGGGAAGCGGCCCGGGCGGGTTCCGCGGCGCCATCCTCCGGTGCCGTGCCGGGTCGCGGGTAGTCAACGGGCGGACGGGTGAGCTGGCTCACGTCGCTGGCCCGATCTCACACCCGCTCCGGGGGCCGGCACAAGACTTCGCCCGCGCGCCGCCTGACCGGCCGTGCCGCCGCGGCTACGCGGACCGTTATCGTGGGGACCGCCATGGCGAAGATCTTCCAAGTGTCGGCCCGCGCGGGGATGACCCGTGTCGTCGAGCCGGTCGCACGCCGCCTGCTTCGAGCGGGCGTAACTCCCAACGCGGTCACCGTGGCGGGCACCCTCGGGGTGCTCGTCGGCGCACTCGGCTTCGGTGCCCGCGGTCATCTGGTCGCCGGGGCCCTGATAGTCACCTTCTTCGCGCTCACGGACCTGCTCGACGGGACGATGGCCCGGATGAGCGGCGGCGCCACGAAGTTCGGTGCGTTCCTCGATTCGAGCATGGACCGGGTCGCCGACAGCGCGGTGTTCGGCGCGGTGGCATACTGGCTGGCCACCCAGCACAACTATTCGGGTGTGGCCGCCGCGCTGCTCTGCCTGGCCGCCGGCGGGCTGGTCTCCTACGTCAAGGCCCGCGCCGAGGGGCTCGGCATGACCTGCAACGTGGGCATCGCCGAGCGCACCGAGCGGCTGCTCATCGTCGGCGTCGGCGGGATGCTCACCGGCTTCGGCGTCGATCCGGCGTTGGAGATCGCACTCTGGCTGCTCGCCGCCGTGTCGATCTTCACGGTCGGCCAGCGGATGGCCCACGTGTACCGCCAGGCCCAGCGGGTGCACACCCCGGGCGGGCAGGGGTGAGCGCGACACCCACCGGTCGGCCGGGGAGCCGGCGCCGGTGAACCTCACCGAGCTCGGCTACGTCGCCGGGTGGCGCGTGATCCGCGCGCTGCCCCGGCCCGTGACCGCCGCGGCGTTCCGGGTGGGCGCCGACCGCGCCCACCGCCGCGGCGGCGAGGGTACGGCCCGACTGCGCGCGAACCTGCGCCGGGTGGTCGGCCCCGACCTGCCGGAGGCCGAGCTGGACGAGCTGGTCCGCCGGGGCCTGCGCTCGTACGCCCGGTACTGGCTGGAGGCGTTCCGGCTGCCGGCGCTCAGCCGCCCGCAGATCCTGGCCGGCTTCCGGCTCGACGGCGAGGAGAAGCTCGCCGCCGACGTGGCCGCCGGCCGGGGCGCGGTGGTGGCGCTGCCGCATGCGGGCAACTGGGACGCCGCCGGGGCGTGGGTCGCGGCGACCGGCTGGCCGATCACCACAGTCGCCGAGCGGCTCCGACCCGAGGGCGTCTACCAGCGGTTCCTCGCCTTTCGCCGGAGCCTGGGCATGGAGATCCTGCCCACCCACGGCGGTGAGCGCAACGCGTTCGACGTGCTCGTCGACCGGGTCCGGGCCGGCACCGTGGTGCCGCTGCTCGCCGACCGCGACCTCTCCGCGCGGGGCGTGGAGGTCGACTTCTTCGGCCACCGCACCCGGATGCCCCCCGGCCCGGCCCTGCTCGCGCTGCGCACGGGAGCACCCCTCTACGTCGCCTCGATGTGGTACGAACCGGACGCGGCGTGCGCGTCGCTCGAGGGGCCCCTGCCGCTGCCCGGCCCCGAGGAGGGCCCGCTCGACCAGCGGGTCAGGTCGCTGACCCAGCGGATCGCCGACGGTCTGGCGGCGGGCATCGCCCGGCATCCGGAAGACTGGCACATGTTGCAGCGGATGTGGCTGGACCAGCACGGCACGGGCGGTGGCGCGGCCCCGCCCTCCCCGGCTGCCGGGATCTCCGACGAGAGGCGTTGAGGCGTGCGCATCGGCATCGTGTGCCCGTACTCCTTCGACGTGCCCGGTGGGGTGCAGAACCACGTCATGGACCTCGCCGAGGCGCTGCTCGGGCTGGGGCACGAGGTGAGCGTGCTCGCCCCGGCCGACGAGGACTCGCCGCTGCCGCCGTACGTGGTGCCGGCGGGGCGGGCCCTGCCGCTGCCGTACAACGGCTCGGTGGCCCGCATCGCCTTCGGTCCGGTCTCCACGGCGCGGGTGCGGCGGTGGATCATCCGGGGCGAGTTCGACGTGCTGCACGTGCACGAGCCGCTGACGCTGAGCCTGTCGTTGCTGGCCGTGCTCTCCGCGCGGGGCCCGGTGGTGGCGACCTTCCACACGGCGATGACCCGGTCGCGGGCGCTGGCCGCCGCGCAGGGGGTGTTGCAGATCGTGCTGGAGCGGATCACCGCCCGGATCGCGGTCAGCGCGCTGGCGCGCAAGGTGCAGGTCGAGCACATGGACGGCGGCGCGGTGGAGATCCCCAACGGGGTGGCCGTCGCCAAGTTCACCCACGCGCGGCCCCTGCCGCACTGGCCGGGGGAGTGCGCGCCGGGCGCGGGCGGTGCGATCGGTTTCCTCGGCCGGTTCACGGAGGCCCGCAAGGGCTTCCCGATCCTGCGTGACGCCTTCGTGGAGCTGGCCCGGCAGCGTCCCGGCCTGCGGCTGCTGGTGGCGGGCCCCGGCGACGCGGATGACCTGTTCGGGCGCTTCCCGGCCGACCTGCGTGACCAGGTGACCTTCCTCGGGCTGGTCAGCGAGGAGGACAAGGCGCGGATGCTGCGCAGCGTGCACCTCTACGTGGCGCCGAACACCGGGGGCGAGTCGTTCGGCATGATCCTCACCGAGGCGCTCGCGGCGGGCACGACGGTCGTCGCCAGCGACCTCGACGCGTTCCGCCGGGTGCTCGACGGCGGCCGGGCCGGCCGGCTCTTCCCGACCGGGGATGCGGCGGCGCTGCGGACCGCCCTGGCCGGGCTGCTCGACGATCCCGCCGGCCGGGCGGCGCTGACGGCCTGTGGTGACCAGGTGGTGGCCGGTTTCGACTGGCCGGTGGTCGCCCGCCGGGTGCTGGAGGTGTATGCGGCGGCGATCGAGGCCACCGACGGGCGGGTCATGGACACCGAATGGGTGGGGCTGGACTAGACGATGTCGCGCATGTGGTGGGTGGTGCTCGCGGCCCTGGTCGTCGGGCTGGTCGCGGCGTACCTCGTCTGGACCGCCGGACGGGTCGGCCGGTTGCACGCCCGCGCGGAGCTGGCGGCCCGCGCCCTGGAGGCCCACCTGCTGCGCCGGGCGGCGGCCGCCGCGGTCCTGGCCGAGCGCCGCTACGGCGTCGAGTTGTACGCGGCGGCGCGCATCGCGTTGGACGCCGAGCCGGACGAGCGGGAGGCCGCCGAGAACGACCTGACCCGGCAACTGCGGGTGGTGGAGCTGGACGCGGCGGATCCGGACTGCGAGGCGGTGATCGCCGCCAGCCGGCGGCTCGCCCTGGCCCGGCAGGTGCACACGGACCTGGTCCGGGACGCCCGGGCGGCGCGTGGCCGCCCGCTGGTGCGCCTGTTGCGGATGGGACGCCGTCGCCCGTGGCCGCGCTACTTCGACATCGACGACCCCACCCTCGCGGTCCCGGCCGACGTCCCGACCGGCTGACCGGCGCGCAACCACGAGCTGGCCGCGACCACGAGCCGAGCGCGACCACGAGCCGAGCGCGACCACGAGCCCAGCGCGACCACGAGCCGGGCGCGTCGTGATCAGGACCCCATGGACGTCATCCGGCCGCTTTGCGGTCCATGGGGTCCTGATCACCGGAGCCGTCCCGTTGCGGGACGGGCGTCGCGCCCGTGCGGCCGAGGCGGGCGGGGGACAGGGCGGCGGGCGGTGACGACTGCCACAGTGCAGGCCACCATGGGTCTGATTGGCTGTCGGCTCGGCGTTGGGACCGTCGTAGCATTCCGGTAGCCACCCCCTGAGCACGTCCGAGGAGCGATGACCTGTGCCCGACACCACTGCCCCGAACGCCAGCACCAGCCCCGTCACCGGCACCGCCCGCGTCAAGCGCGGCATGGCTGAGATGCTCAAGGGCGGTGTGATCATGGACGTGGTCAACGCCGAGCAGGCCAAGATCGCCGAGGACGCCGGCGCCGTCGCCGTGATGGCGCTCGAGCGGGTGCCCGCCGACATCCGCGCCCAGGGCGGCGTGTCGCGGATGAGCGACCCGGACATGATCGACAGCATCATCAACACCGTCTCCATCCCGGTCATGGCCAAGGCCCGCATCGGCCACTTCGTGGAGGCCCGCATCCTCCAGTCGCTCGGCGTCGACTACGTCGACGAGTCCGAGGTGCTGACCCCCGCCGACTACGCCAACCACATCGACAAGTGGGCCTTCACCGTCCCCTTCGTCTGCGGGGCGACCAACCTCGGCGAGGCCCTGCGCCGGATCACCGAGGGCGCGGCCATGATCCGCTCCAAGGGCGAGGCCGGCACCGGTGACGTCTCCAACGCCACCACCCACATGCGCAAGATCCGCCAGGAGATCCGCCGGCTCTCCTCGCTGCCCACCGACGAGCTGTACGTGGCCGCCAAGGAGCTCCAGGCGCCGTACGAGCTGGTCAAGGAGGTCGCCGAGAGCGGCAAGCTGCCGGTGGTGCTGTTCACCGCCGGTGGCATCGCCACCCCGGCCGACGCCGCGATGATGATGCAGCTCGGCGCCGAGGGCGTCTTCGTCGGTTCCGGCATCTTCAAGTCGGGCAACCCGGAGCAGCGTGCCGCCGCGATCGTGAAGGCCACCACCTTCCACGACGACCCGGACGTGCTGGCGAAGGTCTCCCGGGGCCTGGGCGAGGCCATGGTCGGCATCAACGTCGACGACATCCCCCAGCCGCACCGCCTGGCCGAGCGCGGCTGGTGAGGAAGCGCCCCTCCGCACGCCTCGGCTGGCGGAGGGGCCCACGCGGCAGGTCGACGAGAGGAACGGCGACATGAGCGACGCACCCGTGATCGGCGTGCTCGCCCTCCAGGGCGACGTGCGCGAGCACGTCGCCGCGCTCGCGGCGGCCGGCGCGGACGCCCGCCCGGTACGCCGCCCCCAGGAGCTGGACGCGGTCGACGGCCTGGTCATCCCCGGCGGCGAGTCCACCACGATCAGCAAGCTCGCCGACATCTTCGAGCTGCGCGAGCCGATCGACAAGCGCATCGCCGGCGGGATGCCGGTCTACGGCTCCTGCGCCGGCATGATCATGCTGGCCACGGACGTCCTCGACGGCCGCCCCGACCAGCGCGGCTTCGCCGGCATCGAGATGACGGTGCGGCGCAACGCGTTCGGCCGGCAGGTCGATTCGTTCGAGGCGCCGGTGGGGATCACCGGCGTCGAGGGCGGGCCGCTGCACGCGGTGTTCATCCGGGCGCCGTGGGTCGAGCGGGTCGGCGACGGCGTCGAGGTGCTCGGCACGGTGACCGAGGGCCCGGCCGCCGGCCGGGTCGTGGCGGTGCGCCAGGGCAACCTGCTGGCCACCTCGTTCCACCCGGAGCTGACCGGCGACGCGCGGGTGCACGCGTACTTCGTGGAGCTGGTCCGCACCGCCCGCTGAGCGGCCACGACGTCGCCCGCTGGGCGGCCACGACGTCGCCCGCTGAGCGGCCGGGGTCCTGTCCCCGTCCCGGCCCGCCCGTCCCGCTCCGGCCGGACGGGACGGGACGGCCGCGCGCGGCGCGGTGCACGGCGATCCGCCGGTCGTCGGTAGGATTGCCGAGATTCGGCGGGGCCAGCTGCCCGTCACGGCTTCCCGCAGGGCTGACCGGCACCACCGAGTGCGCCGGCGGGAGCGGGGCGTGCGTGGTCGGTCGATGCAGACGGCGGGTAGCAACGGAGGTAGCAGATGTCCGGCCACTCAAAGTGGGCGACGACCAAGCACAAGAAGGCGGTCATCGACGCCAAGCGCGGCAAGATGTTCGCCAAGCTGATCAAGAACGTCGAGGTCGCCGCGCGGACCGGCGGTGGCGACCCGTCCGGCAACCCGACGCTCTACGACGCCATCCAGAAGGCGAAGAAGAACTCGGTCCCCAACGACAACATCGACCGTGCCGTCAAGCGCGGCTCCGGCCTGGAGGCCGGCGGCGCCGACTGGCAGACCATCATGTACGAGGGCTACGGCCCCAACGGCGTGGCGATGCTGATCGAGTGTCTCACCGACAACCGCAACCGCGCGGCGACCGAGGTGCGCACCGCGCTGACCCGTAACGGCGGCTCGCTCGCCGACGCGGGTTCGGTGTCGTACATGTTCTCCCGTAAGGGCGTCGTGATCGTCCCCAAGGCCGGCACCAACGAGGACGACGTGATGATGGCGGTCCTCGACGCCGGCGCCGAGGAGGTCAACGACCTGGGCGAGGCGTTCGAGGTGGTCTCCGAGCCGACCGACCTGGTCGCGGTCCGCACCGCCCTGCAGGACGCCGGCATCGAGTACGAGTCGGCCGAGTCGTCGCTGATCCCGAGCATGAACGTCCCCCTCGACGAGGACGGCGCCCGCAAGATCTTCAAGCTGATCGACGTCCTGGAGGACTGCGACGACGTGCAGAACGTCTTCGCGAACTTCGACGTCAGCGACGAGGTCATGGAAGCCGTCGGCTGACCGACGGCTGCCGCCCGGTTCCCCGTCGCCGAACGCGGCGGGCGGGGAACCGGCAACCGTGGCCGGATCGAGGGATCCGGTCGCGCCGGTCCACATCGTAGGGACGCGGCGCACCCGGTGCGACACGTGACCGATCTCGACGGAGACGGCGGGCAGGCCGCGGCGCGCCCGCTAGGCTGCGGGAATGGGTCCTCCGGTCGGGGTCGGGCGATGCGGCGGGGCGGGCGGGGGCCGTCGGTTCGCGCCCGGCGAGGTGGTCGTCCGGCGCGAGATCCTGCGCGACGAGGTGTGGTTCGGCTACCCGACGATCTGCGTCGAGGACTCACCGGACCTGCTGGTGCTCTACCTGCCGCCGGGTGCGGAGTTCGGCTTCCCCGAGACCGGCAGCTTCCCCTGCGGGCGGCACCCGTGGCAGGTCGCCGGGCACCGGGCGTGGACGGGGCACGGCAAGCTGATGCTGCACCGCCCGGGCGAGGCGCACTCCGTGGACGTCTTCTGGACCGGGCCGCGGCGCTCCTTCGCCGGGTGGTACTTCAACCTCCAGGAGCCGGTGCGGCGTACGCCGATCGGGGTGGACACCCTCGACCACGAGCTGGACCTCTGGTGGGGCGTCGACGACGACCGCTACGTATTCAAGGACGTGGAGCTGTTGGCCCAGCGCCTGGCGGAGGGGCGCTATCCGGGGATGGCCGACGCCATCCGGGCCGAGGGCGACCGGATCGCCGCCCTGCTCGACGCCGGGGAGCGCTGGTGGGACGCGTCCTGGGCGGCCTGGCACCCGGATCCGGCCTGGCCGGTGCCGGCTCTGCCGCCCGGCTGGGACAGCGTCCCGCCGGCCCGCTGAGCGCCCGGGCGACGGCGCCCGGCACGCGTGGCGCGGGCCGGGCGCGACGTCGGTCAGCCCGCCGTCTCGCGTGAGCGCCACGCCGCCCGGACCGAGGTGCGGCCGTTGGTACGCAGCAGTGAGCCCTCGTACACGCGGGCCCCGGCGAGCACGAACGCGGCGGTGGCGACCAGCAGCAGGGCCAGCGACACCAGCGGCTCCCAGCCGGCCGCGTCCCCGTTGAACAGTCGCAGCGGCATCGCCGTCGGCGAGGAGAAGGGCACGTAGGACAGCACCTTCATGGCCGTGGCGTTGTCGTTGAGGAAGACCACCGCGAAGAACGGCAGCATGACCGCGAGCTGCACGGGCGTCGAGACGGCCGCGATGTCCTCCTGGCGGTTGACCAGCGCCCCGGCCGCCGCCCACATGGCCGCGATCAGCACGAAGCCGATCAGGAAGAACGGCAGGAACCAGCCGATCGCCGGGCCCAGCAGCGAGACCAGCCCGCCGCTGTCGCCGAACTGCATGCCGACCACGGCGACGAGGGCGATCAGGGCGATCTGCCCGAAGGCCAGCGCCGTACCGGCGATGATCTTGCCGGCGAGCAGCGCCCGCACCGGCACCGCGGCCACCAGGATCTCCACGATCCGGGTCTGCTTCTCCTCGACGACGCTCTGCGCGATCTGCAGACCGAAGGTCTGCGACGTGATGAAGAAGACGAACGCGAAGACGAACGGCACCAGGAACGCCAGCACCGGGTCCACCGCGTCGGGGTCCAGCAGCCGCAGCGCGGGCTGCGTGCTCAACGCCGTCACCACGTCGTCGGGGGCCTCGTCCATGGCCAGCACCGTCGGGCCGGCGACCACCGCGGCGTCGGCGTCGCCGTCGCGTACGGCCTGCTCGGCGGCGCGGTCGTCGGGGACCGTACGCACCTGTAGCCCCGCCGCGCGCAGCGGGCCGGCCGCCGCCTCGGTGACCGCCACGCTGGACGGGCCGCCGGCGAGCATCGGCGGCAGGATGGTCGCGGCGGCGGCGATCAGCAGGAAGAACAGGGTGCTGAACAGGAAGGTCCGGTCGCGCAGGGTGACCCGGATCTGCCGGGCGGCGACGAGCCGGGTGGCCTGGACGGTGTTCACTGGGCGACCTCTCGGAAGATCTCGGTGAGCGACGGGCTGACCGGGCGGAACGTGCGGACCGGGCCGCGCGCCAGCGCGGCGTGCAGCACCGGCTGCTCGTCCGTGCCGGGCGCGAGGTCGAACACGGCGCGGGCGCCGTCCAGGTCGACCAGGGTCACCCCCGGCTGGTCCCGCAGCCAGCCGGCGTCGGCCTGCACCACCAGCTCGTAGCGGGGCACCGTGTAGGTGGCGCGTAGCTCGTCGCGACTGCCGGCGGCCCGGATCACACCGCCGCTGATGATGACGAGGTCGTCGCAGAGCCGCTCGACGACGTCGAGCTGATGGCTGGAGAAGAGCACCGGAGCGCCCGTGGCGGCCCGTTCCCGCAGGACCGCCACGACCGTGTCCACGGCCATCGGGTCGAGCCCGGAGAACGGCTCGTCGAGCACCAGCACCTCGGGGTCGTGCACGAGGGCGGCGGCGATCTGCGCGCGCTGCTGGTTGCCCAGCGACAGCGTCTCCAGCAGGTCGTCGCCGCGCTCGGCGAGCCCGACCCGCTCCAGCAGGGCGTCGGTGTTGCGGCGCGCGGCGGCGGCGGTCATCCCGTGCAGCCGGCCCAGGTAGGCCACCTGTTCCCGGGGGCTCATCTTCGGGTAGAGGCCGCGCTCCTCGGGCATGTAGCCGAAGCTCTGGCGGGCCTCGCGGGTCAGCGGCGCACCCTGCCAGGTGACCTCGCCGGCGTCCGGGGTGAGCACCCCGAGGATGATGCGCATGGTGGTGGTCTTGCCGGCGCCGTTGCCGCCCACGAAGCCGGTCATCCGGCCGGCCACCACGTCGAAGGACACGTTGTCGAGCACCTGACGGTCGCCGAAGCTGCGGTCGACGCCGTCGAGGCGGAGCACATTGGTCACGGATTCACGCTAGATCGTCGGCCGCCGCCCGCCGTCCGCCCCGAGGGCGAGCACGCCGTCCCCCTCGCGGTGGAGGGCGCTCAACCGCCCGGGCGCACGACGCCCTGCTCGTACGCGAACACCACCGCCTGCACCCGGTCGCGCAGGCCCAGCTTGGCGAGCACCCGGCTGACGTGCGTCTTCACCGTCGCCTCGCCCAGGTGCAGCTCGGCGGCGATCTCGGCGTTGCTGGCGCCGCCCGCGACCAGGACCAGGACCTCCCGCTCGCGGGGCGTGAGGTCCCGCAGCGCCTCCTCGGGGGTGGTGCCCGGGCCGCCGCCCGTGGCGGGATCGCCGGGGCGGGCGAAGGTGGCGATGACCCGCCGGGTGAGTTCGGGGGCGAGCAGGCCGTCGCCGCGGGCCAGCACCCGGATGGCCTCGATCAGGGACTCCGGGGTGCCGTTCTTGAGCAGGAAGCCGCTGGCCCCGGCGCGCAGCGCGGCGAACAGGTAGTCGTCGCGGTCGAACGTGGTGAGGATCAGCACGGCCGGCCCGCCCGGCCCGTCCCGCTCGGCGGTGATCCGCCGGGTGGCCTCCAGCCCGTCCGTACCGGGCATCTCCACGTCCATCAGCACCACGTCGGGGCGCAGCGCCCGGGCCATGCTGGCGGCTCGTTCCCCGTCGGCGGCCTCCCCGACGACCTCGATGTCGTCCTCCACCTCGAGGATGACCCGGAAGCCGGCGCGGACGAGGTGCTGGTCGTCGGCGAGCAGCACCCGGATCGGCCGGCCGGCCCCGGGCGCCTCGTGCCCGGCGCTCACGCCGGCCGCCCCGCCGGCAGCGGGAACCGGGCCCGCACCCGCCAGCCGCCACCAGCCCGCGGGCCCACCTCCAGCGCGCCGTCGTGGGTGGCGACCCGCTCCCGCATGCCGACCAGACCGAGCCCGTCGGTGTTCGGTGGGCGGGTGGCCCGTCCGTCATCGGTCACTTCGACCTCCATGTCGTGGGCCAGGTAGCGGATCCGCACGTCGAGCGCGGTCGCGCCGTCGGCGTGCCTGAGCGTGTTCGTCACGGCCTCCTGGACCACCCGGTACGCGGCCTGCGAGACCGAGTCCGGCAGCGGCGTCGGGTCCCCGTACACCCCCAGGGTGGCCCGCAGGCCCGCGTTGCGGGCCCGGTCGAGCACGGCCGTGATCTGGTCGACGCCGGCCGGGTCGGGCTGGTCCGCGCGGTCCGGCCCGCCGGCGGGGGCGCGCAGCAGGCCGAGCATCCGGCGCAGCTCGTCGACGGCGCTGCGGGCGGTCTCCTCGATCGCGCTCAGCGCCGCGCGGGCCTTGACCGGGTCCTTGTCGAGGACGCGGCGGGCCGCCGACGCCTGCACCCCCATCACCGACACGTGGTGGGCGACCACGTCGTGCAGCTCGCGGGCGATGCGGACCCGCTCGCCCACCACCGCGTGCTCGCGGACCTCGGCCTGCGAGCGGCGCAGCTCCTCGGCCTGGGCGGACAGTTCGTGCTGGCGGCGCACCGCCAGCCACGCGGTCTCCCCGAAGAAGTACGCGAAACCGAAGTACAGGATGTTGACCAGCACACCGTTGACCATCGCGGCGAGCGTGGGATGCACCGGCCCGACCGCGTGGGCGAACGCCTCGGCCGGGATGCTGGCGTAGGTGATCACGTAGTAGACCCCGAGCCACAGGAACATGACGGCGATGACGCCGAGGCGCAGCCGCCGGGACAGCCGCCGGTCCCGGCCCCACGCGCCCAGCGTGTACAGGGCGGCGAAGAGCGCCCACGAGGAGAGCTGGGTCTCGGGGGCGGAGCGGGTCTGGGCGGCGACGAACGCCACCGACACCACAAGCGTGACGGTGGCGGGGTGCCGGCGTCGCCACATCAGCGGCAGGGTCACCGCGACGGTCCAGAAGACCTGCTCCGGCCCGGACGGCGGCGGCCCGAGCAGGAACGCCCCGGTGCTGCGGGCCAGCGTCAGGCTGAACAGCGCCAGGGCGGTCGCGGCCAGCCCGGTGTAGACGTCGAGCTGGCGTTGCCGGCCGGTGGGCCCCGGCCGCCGCCAGTCGTCGTCCGTCGCGATGTTCACCCTGGTGAGGATGTCATCCCGCCGGTCGGCGCCGGTCGGGAGCCCGGCCCGGAGGGGGCGGCCCGGCCCGCCGGCGGGTGCGGGTGCCGGGCGTGCTCGCGTGCGTCCGGTCGAGCAGCCGGTCGATCCGCCCGCGCGCGGCGGCGGCCTCGGCCGGCCGGGCCCAGCCGACGAAGCGGGCGAACAGCTCCGCCGGGTCCGGCGGGCGGGGGCGCAGCCGCAGCCAGTCGGCGGCGGCCTCGTGCAGCAGCACGCAGAGGTAGACCGACAGCCCGACCGGGTCGTGCGCGTACTCGACGCGCAGCGCCAGCTTCGCCGGCTGGCAGGGCCAGGGGGCCGCGCAGATCCGGCAGCGCCAGGCCGGCCGCGCGGCGACGTGCCGCCGCACCCGCGGGGGTACGGAATCCGAATGTGTGCCCATCTCGATCTCCTCCGTCGCGCCTGTTCACACTCTGCTGCCCGGCCGACTACCGTCGGAAGGCGTCGGCGGGCCACCGGCCGGCGGTGGGGTCGGGGCGGTGCGGGTGGCGGGCGGTGGCGGCGACCGGCCGGGCTGTGGTGGAGGTGTGATGGGTGAGCTGTCGACGCTGGAGTTCCTCGGCGGCGAGCTGCGCCGGGCGCGGCGGGACCGGGGGCTGAGCCAGGAGGAGCTGTCCCAGCGGATCAACTACTCGTCGTCGCTGGTCGGGATGGTGGAGATCGGCCGCCGCACCCCGTCGCAGGACTTCGTCGGCCGGGTCGACGCCGCGCTGGAGTCCGGCGGTTTCTTCGAGCGGCTGCTGACCCTCGTCCGGGCCGAGGCCGCGCCGCCCTGGCTCCGGGAGTGGATCTCGGTGGAGGCGGAGGCGACGCTGATCCGCTGGTTCGAGCCGTCCCTGATCCCCGGCCTGCTCCAGACCGAGGCGTACGCGCGGGCGGTGCTCGCGGGCGGCGGCATGCTGCGCGAGACGGAGATCGAGCAGCGGGTGACCTCGCGGCTGGCGCGGCAGGCGGTGCTGACCCGGGAGAGCCCGCCCGAGGTGGTCTTCGTCGTCGACGAGCTGGTGCTGCGCCGGCAGCTCGGCGACCGGCGGGTGATGGCCGGGCAGTTCGCCCACCTGCTCGCGGTCACCGCGTCGCCGCACGTCGACCTGCACGTGGTGCCCGCCGACGCCGGCATGCACGCCGGGCTGGCCGGCGCGTTCATCCTGGCCCGCACCCCGGAGGGCGGGGAGGTGGCGCACGTGGACACCCCGCTGCGCGCGCACGTGAGCGACCGCTCGGAAGACGTTGATAGCCTTCAACGCAGGTGGGAGAACCTGCGGGGCGAGGCACTGCCCCGCCGGGCGTCCCGGGAGCTCGTCGCGGAGGTGGCGGAGTCATGGAACTGACCGGCGCGGTGTGGCGCAAGTCCACCCGCAGCGACAATGGTGGGTCCACCTGCGTGGAGGTGGCGACCAACCTGGCCGACGTGGTGGGCGTACGCGACAGCAAGGATCGTGGGGGAGCGGTGCTGGCCTTCGGCCCCGCGGCCTGGAACGGCTTCCTCGCCGCGGCCACCGCCGGGGCGCTGCGCCCCGGCGGCTAGCCGGCGGCCACGACCGGCGCGCCGCGCCCCTGAGCCGTGCGACGGCCCGGCACGCGGTGGCGTGCCGGGCCGTCGGTGCAGGTCAGGCGCTGTGGCGGCGGGTCTTCACGGCGCTCTCGATGATGTCCCAGAGCGTCACCAGCGCGGTGCCGACGACCACGACAGTCGTGATGGACTTCAGGTTGTCGCCCTCGCCGAGCCACTCGAAGCGGGCCACGAAGTCCGGGTTGAGCAGCCGGTCGGTCGACATCAGCCAGACGACCGGCACCGCGAAGGCCAGGTCGAGCAGCGCGTTCACCGCGACCAGCGGCCAGGTCCAGCGCCCGGCCCGGTACTTGGCGATCTCCAGGCCGATCGTGGCCACCAGGACCGCGATCAGGAACGGCAGCCAGAAGCTCCACAGCGCCGGGTCGAGGATCGGCAGGTTGCCGTCACCGTCGGCCGGCACGAACGACCGGTAGTGCTGGAACGGCAGGTAGATGGCGAAGAGCGCCAGGAAGGCGATCGAGGCGGTGACGTCGGACAGGGTGATCTGCCGGTCGACGGGGCCCTCGGGAAGCTGGTCGACGCTCCACCCGGGCAGGCCCAGGGGGGTGTTGGTGCGTTCCAGGATCGCGAAGACGAGGGTGACCCAGAAGCCGATCTGGACCGCCACCTGGATGGCGGCGCTGATGCCCTGGCCGATCCCCGCGCCGACGGTGCCGCCGTCGGCCGCGGCGACCAGACCGACCAGCGTGCCGACGGTCGCCGGCACGAAGCTGAGCAGCAGCTTCAGCAGCCGCTCCCAGGCCAGGTAGTAGGTCGGGCCGATGAGCTGCAACCGGCGGTCGGCGTAGCGGGCGGCGAGCTGTGCCGGGTCGCCCAGCTCGGTGAGCACCTCCCGCTCGGCGGTGCCGGCGTCCTGCCCGCCGGCCGTGCGGCCCTCGACCATGTCCTCGATCGAGGCGCGCAGCTCGGTGTCGATCCCCTCGCGGCGGGCGACCGGCACCGAGCGCAGGGTGGCGGCGAGGTATCGGTCGGTCAGGGTGGTCATCGGTCGGCTCCTTCGATCAGCCCGGTCAGGGAGGTCTGTACTGCGGCGAGGTCGGTGAGGAGCCGGCTCAGCACTGACTCGCCCTCCTCGCTGGTCCGGTAGAACTTGCGCGGCCGGCTTTCCTCGGTGTTCCACTCGCTGGTCAGCAGCCCCTGCTCCTCCAGCCGCCGAAGCAGCGGGTAGAGCGTGTTGGCGTCGACCGGAAAGCCGTGCTCGGAGAGGCGTTGCAGCAGCGCGTAGCCGTAGCCGGGGCGGCGTAGCGCGACGAGACTCGCCACCACCACGGTGCCCCGGCGCAACTCCTGGAGGTGTGTTCGCAGGATCTCGTCGCTAACCATGGGTCACACGATACTGTGCGCCACACACCATTGTCCATCCCCATAACAACGTGGCCGCCGACAACATTGTCGAGCGCCTGACCGGGCGGTCTCTGCTGGCGGTCCGGCCTGGTGGGGCCGGGCCGCTCGGAGCCGGTCTGGGCTGGGCCGGCCTGGGCTGGGCCGGCTCGAGATCTTGGCGCGGAACGGCCCCTGGAGGGGCCACTGCGCACCAAGATCTCCTCACCGGGTGTCGTCTCTCAGCAGGACGGGCCCTGCCGGAAGCCGAGTTCGACGAAGGACGCCGGCCCGACCTGGAGGTAGCCGGCCCCGGGCCGGATCGGGTGGCCGGTGAACAGCTCCACCCGGTCGCCGACGCGCACGAGGTACGCCGAGGCGTCACCCGCGTCGTTGCTGATCAGCGAGCCCCGCGGGCCGTAGATCTCCTCCAACCGCGCGAAGGACATGCCCACGGTCGCGCCGGCGGGCGTACGGGGCGGCGCGGTGGCGGTGCCCACCTCCACCAGCCGACCGTCGCGGAAGGCCAGCAGGACCGTGCCCGCCCAGGCCCCGGTGACGCCGGTGCGGACCACGCCGTCGCAGTCGGGGGCGACCCAGTCGATCAGGCCGGCCGCCGACAGCCGCGCCAGGCTGGTGCCGATCCGGAACGGCCCGGCGCCCCGGACGCTGATGACTTCGACCTCGGCGGCGGGCCGGGGGACGGCGGCGGCGGCCGGGGCCGCCACAGTGATCGGCGCGAGCCCGGCCGTGAGCAGGGCGGCGACGAGACGGTACGAGAGACGGTGCACGTGGATCTCCTCCTCGGGGAGTACGACGTTTCCTGTCCTCTTGGTCTCCGCGCCGACCCGATCGGTTCGTCGGGTTCCCGACGCACGCCCGACCGGCCCGGCTCGGCGGCGGCGGCGTCGAGGGCTGCGGTGGATCCGGCGGGCCGTCTACTGTCGAGGCGCGACGCCGGGGTCGGGGGTGGTGCGGTGTGACCAGTCCGGAGCGGATCGGGCCCTACCGGATCGAACGGCTGCTGGGCACAGGGTCGTTCGCCACGGTCTGGCTGGGCCACGACCCGCTGCTCGACTCCCGGGTGGCGATCAAGGTGCTGGCCGAGAACTGGCACCACGACCTGCGGGTGCGGGAGCGGTTCCTCGACGAGGCCCGCCTGCTGCGCCGGCTCGACGACGAGCGGCTGATCCGCGTACACGCCGCCGGCGAGTTGGCCGACGGGCGCCCGTACTCGGTCATGGCCTGGGCCGACGGCGGCAGCCTGCGCGAGCGCCTGGCGGGTGGCCCGCTGCCCGTGCCCGAGGCCCTGGACCTGCTGGCCGAGATCGCCTCGGGCGTCGCCGTCCTGCACCGCCACGGCGTGGTGCACCGCGACCTGACCCCCGGCAACGTCCTGTTCCGCACCGGCCCGGCCGGCGAGCGGGTGCTGATCGCCGACCTCGGGCTGGCCAAGTCGCTCGCCGCCGCCTCCGGCCTCACCGCCCGGGCCGGCACCCCCGGCTACATGGCCCCGGAACAGGACGACCCGCTCGCCGTCGTCGACCCCCGCGCCGACGTGTACGGCCTGGGCCGGCTCGGCCTGCGGCTGGTCGGCGCGTGGCAGGCCGGCGGCGCGGCGCAGGGAAGCGCGACCGGTCGTGCCGGGCCCGGTCGCGCCGGGACTGACGCGGTCGGGGCCGACGCGGTCGGGCCGCGACGGGAGGTGCCGCCGGAGGTGGACGCGGTCCTGCGCCGGGCCACCGCGCGCCGGCCCGCCGACCGCTACCCGGACGCCGACGCCTTCCACGCGGCGCTGCGGCGTGCCGTGGCCCCGGCCGACGGGCCCGCCCCCGCGCCGCCCGGCCGGCAGCCGTCGCCCGGCTCGCCCGGTCGGCCATCGTCACCGTCACCGCTGCGGGGTGCCGCGGCGCCGGCCGCCGCCGCGGCGCGGCTGAGGGTCGGGCGCGGGGGTGCAGCCGGCCGGCGGCGGCTCGGCGTGCTGGCGCTGGGTGCGCTGGCCCTCGTCGCGCTCGGCGCCACGGCCGGGGACGGCCCGCAGGCCCGGCGGGACGCCGGGACCTGGACGAGCGGGCCGTTGACGGTGCGGCTGCCGCCCGGATGGCGGGCCGCCGGCAGCGGCTGGGCCGGCCGGTACGGCCCCGACGGCCGGCTGGAGCCGGCCCTGGTGATGTCGCCGGACCCGCGCCGGTGGGCGGCCGACCCGACCCTGCCGGGCGCGTTCGTCGGGCTGTCGGCCACCATCGCCGCCCGCACCGGCCCGGTCGGGTTCGTCGCCGAGCGCCCGCACGCCGAGTGCGCCGCCGCGCCGGTACGCCGCACCCGGCAGGCCGGCGTGGACTGGGTGGTGGCCCGGTTCACCTGCGAGCGGGGCCGGCCGGAGATCGTCGAGGCCGCCGGGCTCGCACCCGGGCGGGCCGGCCTGATCTACGCGCAGGTCACACCCCCGGCCGACGGCGGAGCCGACTTCGTCGACGTCCTGCTGGCCGGGGTGCGGGTGGGCTAGCTTCTGGCCGTGATCGTGATCGCGGTGGTCGGGGGCGGCGGGTAGTCGGTCGAGGTTTCGACCAGGTCGAGGATGGCCGGGAAGCGGGCCGCGAGTTCGTCGTATCCCGTGGCGGTTTCTCGCCCGGGTCTGCGCCGGTTGAGCCTGTCATCGCCGTCCGTGCCGCTACGGCGGGGCCGGAAAAGAAAGATACCGGCCCCGCCGAACATTGTGAGTACATTCCGCGCTCACTTTCGATGGCCGTATTGACTCCTTCATGGCGCCCATCAATAGTCCAGGCGAGCGAACTCGACACAAGGAGGATCCGCGTGCGACGAGCACAACCCGCAACGACACGACCTCGCTGGCGCCGGCGGGCCGCAACGGCGGTGGCTTCGGCCGTTGTCCTGATCGGTAGCCAGTTGGCGTTCCCGGCAGGCCCGGCCGCCGCCGTTGACTACGGCGTGATCAACAACAACCCGGCGTTCATCCAGTTCTACGCCAACAATGTGGAGAACCTGCCAAGGGCGGACGACAAATGCCATGGTGACTGGCTCGACCTGGTCATGTATATGAAGACCTACTCGCTGAGCCCCGACATCTACCTGGTACAGCAGATCAGCGGCCAGGAACAGATCGACAATCTGGCCGCACGGATGGAGAAGGAACTGAAGGGGAGCTTCCGCGGCATCGCCGCCGTCGCCAACCCCACCGTTGACCCTGTGGCCTGCGGCGCGCCGAAGGCGAAGCAGACGACCGGCATCATCTACCGGCCCGGCCGGTTCACGGTGGTCAACCAGACCCGCTGGCGCGCCAACTACTGGAACGGCACCAAGTGCGTCAACGAGACGAAGGACCGCTCGGCGGCCCTCGGCATCCGGTTCTACGACACGATCGCCAAGAAGCATGTCAGCGTCTCCACCGTGCACTTCCCGACGATGACGACGGGCGACAAGTGCATCGACCACAACATCACCGAGTCGGGTGCCGAGACCGCCACGCTGGGAGCCACCAACCTCAGTGTCTGGGGCGGCGACCTGAACAACCACGACCAGAGCGCCGGCAAGGTCTTCACTCCCTGGTACAACAAGGTCAACGGTGACCGCGGCGGAGCCCTGGGCTGGCGCGACGCAATCTACGACGCCTGCCGCAGGGCGAACCCCGCCGACATCACCAACTGCACCTACGACCGCAACTGGACCATCGCGGGCGAGAACCGACTTCGGCGGATCGATTTCCTGTTCGCCAAGCTGCCCGGCGGCGCCCTGCCCCGGACCGACGCCGGGCGGACCATCACTTTCGACGAGGGCGACGCCGCCGACAAAGCGGTCACCACGACAGATCGCGAGGACCGGGACTACTCCGACCACCGCGCGATCCGGAGCAGGATCTACTACACCGCCGGCTGACCCGGATCGCCCCCTCCCATAGCGGCCCCAAGGCCGGGTAGCACGTGCTTGGGCTTGCGGCCCGCCCTTCAGCAACGGATCTGCGGCCCGGTCGAGCAGTAGTCGACCGGGCCGCAGATGCGTACCTCCCGCCGCGCCGGGCAGGGTCGCGCTGCTGCGTGCTGAGCGGGTGGGTCCGCCGTGGCGGGACCCGCCCGAACGGTACGGTCCCGAAGACCCTCCCCGGGGCGTTCAGCGGGTGGACGGCCGACCGGAAGCGGCTAGGACGACGCGACGGCCGACCACCAAAGGCGGTATCTCACCCGTATGCCCCGCGCCGCCACTCAGGGCAGGGACTCGTCAGCCGGTCGGGGAGGCGGACGCGCTCGGCCCGGGCGGATCACCCGCCGGGGCGCAGACCTTCCAGGCGCCGTTCTCCTTGCGGAAGTGCAGGGTGACGTCCGGCTGCGACGGGCGGGTGACGGTGGCGCTCGCGGTGCCGCCGTCGACGCGGATGTCGGCCACCGTCACCGGCCTGGGTGACGGCACCTCGGCGGGCGGCGCCTGGGACGGGTCGAAGTCGTCGTCCGCCATGAGTTCCTCGGCCTCCTCGGCGCAGAGCAGGTTGAGGATGCCCGGCTGGTCGTCGCTGTCCACGGCGACGGCGAAGTCCTCGACCAGCTTGCGGATCCGGGTCTCGTCGGTGGCGGCGGACGGGCCCAAGACGCCGGTGACCCGTCCCACCGCGTAGAGGCCGACGCCGCAGACGGTGAGGATCAGCAGGCCGGCGGCCACCGCCCCGATGATCCAGATCCTCCGGGGCCGGCGACCGGCGGCGGAAGCGGGGGCGATCGCGCCCTGGGGCGCTCCGAAGACCGGCGCACCGACAATCAGCGGTGGCGGTGGCGGTGGCGGTGGCGGTGGCGGTGGTGCCGGTGACGGCGGTGGCGGCTGGCTCAGGGGCGACGGCTGACCGGGTGGCTGTGCGCCCGGGGCGGAGCCGGGGCGCGGCGGCTGGCCCGGTGCCGGCATCGGCCGGTCTGGCTCTTCTGACAACGTGCGACCCCCCTTGGCGCAAGGCCGATCAGGCAGGCGCCGCGACTCAGCGGCGATCGAGTGACATCCGGTGCTCGGCGTCGCTCCTCAATGTAGTGGCAAGCCTCTATATTCGAATACGCATGGTCACGCATCTACCACAGAGGGTTCGAGCTGATGGTCGGAAGAGGGTGCGAGCTGATGGTCAGAGCGACACCGAGACGTCGATGGGCGCAACTGCTCGTCCTCGTCCTCACCGGCGTGTTCCTGGCGGTGCCCGGCACCGCCGCGCACGCGAGCGGGGTCAACCTGTGCGCCGAGCAGGTCGCCACCGCGCTGGCGGTCCAGGCGAGGATCAAGGCCCACAACGCGCGGCCGCACACGTTCATCCTGCCGCGCCAGCAGCTCGCCTACAACGCCTACAACCTCGAGGCCCAGCAGCTGAACGCCGCGCAGGCCCAGGCGAAGTCCCGGCTCAACGCCTGCCTGGAGGCCATGCGGACGCTCGAGGACACGCGGGCCGGCTCGCCCGCGCTGACCCCGCCCCGGGCCGCGGACCTGAAGGACATCAAGGACGCCGCCGCCCGGGTGCCGGCGGGCTGGCGCCCGCCACCTCCACCGGCGCGCGGCAAGCCCTGGCGCGTCGACCGCAACTCACCCGTCCGCCCGCTCTACGACGTGCTGCGCGAACTCAGTCCGCCGACGTTCCGCAACGTCCCCCTGCGCGGTGATCCCCGGCCCGGGATCGGCTCGCGGGACCTCGCGTACCCGGCCTCGACCGGATACACCGTCGGCAGGAACGCCGGGGGCCTGTCGGCGGTCTCACCCGACCACATCATCCCGCTGGCCCAGATCATCCACCTGCCCGGTTTCCTGCGGCTGAGTCCGCAGAACATGTACCAGGTGGTCAACGCGCGGGTGAACCTGCAATGGCTGTCGTACAAGTCCAACTGGTCGAAGTCCTCCCGCAGCGTCGCGGGCATGAGCAGTGCGGACCCGGCATGGCGGACGACCCAGATGCAACTCGAGGACGATGTGGTCAAGGTGTTGCAGGATACGATCAACAAGCTGCTTCGCAGCCAGGCTTGAGGGGGCACGTGGTGTCGCAGCCGGACCTCGCCGCCATCGCGGAGACCGTGCCGGGCGTGCGGTTGACGCCCGTCGAGGCGGCCCCGACCGGGCCGCGGCAACTGCCACCGCAGTGGCAGCCGATCGCCGCGGCGGCCGATGCCGGGGCCCGCCTCGCGCTGGCTCTCGACCTGTGGAACCCGGCGCTGCTTGACGCCCTGCCCCGGTTCGCGGCGGGGTTGCGGAGCCGCTTCGTCGACGCCCGGCCGTGCCTCGCCGACGGCGAGCCCGCGCTGCTCTATCTGGCCCGGCACCCCGACGGCCACCTGCTGTCCTGGCTGGGGCGCGACCCGGCGGGGTTCGTGCAGCCGCAGTTCTGGCAGCACTTCCCCGAGCCGCTGCGGGTCTTCCTGCGGGAGGTCCACGCCGGCTTCACCTCCGGTGGGCACACCGCGTTCGGGCCGGTGCACCCGCGGCACATGCAGACCATCGCCGAGCAGGCCGGCGAGCCCGACGGCCTCGCCGACTGGGACGAGGAGCAGGACATCGCCTCGACGCGGCTGCTGCTGGTCGCGTCCAACGGCGGCATGGTCAACTACTGCGTGTCCCCGGAGTTGGGCGCCGACGAGCTGGCCATCGTGTTCGAGGGCGACATCGACCCGACCCCGTACGGCGAGGCGCTGGACAGGCTGCTCATCCGACGGCTCGAACGCTAGCGCGTACGCCGGGACCGCCGGCCCACGTGCGCGGGCCTACCGGACCACCACCGTGACGGTGTGCGTCGTGCCGCCCTGCGGGATCAGCACGGCCACCGTGCCGGGACGGACGAACCGGATGTCCACCACCCCGGCCTCGTAGGTGCGCGAGACCAGCTCCTCGCGGTCCACGCCCACCTCGCCCGGGCCGATTCCGATGATCCGCAACACCCCGCCGGTGGCGAAGCAGAGCGAGCGCAGCAACGCCAGTTCGGTCTCGGCCAGCACCACGTCGTGGCGCACCGCCCCGTGGCAGGTGCTGGGCGGCCCGCTCGGCGACCGGGTCGCTGGCGGCGTACGCCCGGCGGTGGTCGTCGGCGCCCCGGCCGGCGGGGGGCGTCGGGCCGGCGGCACGACCGCCGACGGGCCGGGCGTGCTCGGGCGCGCGGGCGGTGCGGAGGCGGGCGGTGCGGAGGCGGGCGGCGGGCCGGGGGAGCGGGAGGCCGCCGCCGGCGGCTGTACGGGCAGGGGCGCGACGGACGTCTCCCCGCCCGCGCACGCCGCGAGCGGCAGGGCCACGCTCACGGCGACCGCCGCGACGGCGGCGAGCCGTGCGGTGCCCGCCCGAGCGGCGGCGGATCCGGGGGCGGGGAGCGGCGCGTGCGGGGCCGGGCCCGGCCGGAGCCCGGCGGGCGGAGCACGGCGGGTTGCCGGCCGGGCCGCCACCGTCACCGCCGCCTCTCGTCGGCGGGATCGCCGGACAGCCGCAGCCGCAACTGCCGGCGGGCCTCGTGGATGCGGGACTTGACGGTCCCCTCCGGCAGGCCGAGCAGGGCGGCGATCTCCCGGTAGCTCAGGCCCAGGACGTCGCGCAGGGTGACCGCCTCGGCGAGTTCGGGGCGGACCGCGTCGAGCGCGTCGAGCAGGTCCAGCCGGGTGCCGGCGACCACGCTGGTCCGGCGCGGGTCCACCGGCTCCGGCAGCGGCACGCCCCCGGCCTCCACCCGCCAGCGCCGGCGCAGCACCCGGTAGGTGGAGCGCGCCCGGTTGGCCGTCAGCCGGTACAGCCAGGTGTGCAACGACGAGCGGCCCTCGAATCGGCCGATGCCCCGGGCCAGCGCGAGCAGCGCGTCCTGGCACGCCTCCTCGGCGTCCTCCCGGTGCGGCAGCAGGCGGGCACAGAGGCGCAGCACCTCCGGGCGGACCGCGACGAGCAGCGCGTCGAGCGCCGCCGCGTCGCCGCGCGCCGCCGACTCGGCCAACTCCTCGACACCGTCCGGGAGGGGCATCAGGGTCGTCCCATGCTCGCCGGATACCGTGCGACCAGGTTACGGCCGGCGCCGCCGGGCGGGCCGCCGCGAGTCCGGTAACCGACCGGCACCGTCGTCGCCGGGGGTCGCCGGGGAGACCCACAACACCCCCGCCGGTGCCGCCCCGCGCGCCGTCTTCAGCCGGCTCCGGCGGCGGCGATAGGGTGGGCCGACCGACCTCGACCATCCCATGATCCGACCCGGGGGGCGCCAGCATGGGCGATTCGTTCGCGCATCTGCACGTGCACACGGAATACTCGATGCTCGACGGGGCGGCCCGGCTGAAGGACCTCTTCGCCGAGGTCAAGCGGCAGGGCATGCCGGCGGTGGCGATGACCGACCACGGCAACATGCACGGCGCGAACGACTTCTACAAGCAGGCGATGGCCGCCGGCGTCACCCCGATCCTCGGCATCGAGGCGTACGTGGCGCCCGAGTCGCGGTTCCACAAGAAGCGGGTGCGCTGGGGCCGGCCGGAGCAGAAGAGCGACGACGTCTCCGGCAGCGGCGGCTACACCCACATGACCATCTGGGCGAAGAACAAGACAGGCCTGAAGAACCTCTTCGCGCTCACCAGCCGGTCGTACACCGAGGGCTTCTTCGTCAAGTGGCCGCGGATGGACGCGGAGCTGCTCGCCGCCAGCGCCGACGGGTTGATGGCCACCACCGGCTGCCCCTCCGGCGAGGTGCAGACCCGCCTGCGCCTGGGCCAGTACGACGAGGCGCTCAAGGCCGCGGCGCGATACCAGGAGATCTTCGGCAAGGAGAACTACTTCCTGGAGATCATGGACCACGGCATCAGCATCGAGAGCCGGGTCCGCCAGGAGCTGCACGACATCTCCCGCAAGCTGGACATCCCGCCGGTGGTCACCAACGACTCGCACTACACCCACGAGGCCCAGGCCGAGGCGCACGACGTGCTGCTCTGCGTGCAGACGGCGGCGAACGTGGCCGACCCCAACCGGTTCCGGTTCGACGGCAGCGGCTACTACATCAAGTCCGCCGACGAGATGCGCGCCATCGACAACTCCGACCTCTGGCTGGAGGGCTGCCGCAACACCCTGCTGGTGGCCGAGAAGGTCGACCCCGCCGGGATGTTCGAGTTCCACAACCTGATGCCGCGCTTCCCCGTCCCGGACGGCGAGACCGAGGGGTCCTGGTTCCGCAAGGAGACGTTCGCCGGGCTGGACCGCCGCTACCCCGGCGGGATCCCCGACACGCACGTCAGGCAGGCCGAGTACGAGCTGGGCGTCATCACCCAGATGGGTTTCCCGTCGTACTTCCTCGTGGTCGCCGACTTCATCCAGTGGGCGAAGAACCAGGGCATCTCCGTGGGGCCCGGCCGTGGCTCGGCCGCCGGCTCCCTGGTCGCGTACGCGCTGGGCATCACCGACCTCGACCCCATCCAGCACGGCCTGATCTTCGAGCGGTTCCTCAACCCCGAGCGCGTCTCGATGCCGGACGTCGACATCGACTTCGACGAGCGCCGCCGCGGCGAGGTGATCAAGTACGTCACCGACAAGTGGGGCGAGGACAAGGTCGCTCAGATCGCCACCTTCGGTACGATCAAGGCGAAGGCCGCCATCAAGGACTCGGCCCGGGTGCTCGGCTACCCGTACGCGGTCGGCGACCGGATCACCAAGGCGATGCCCCCGGCCGTGATGGGCAAGGACATCCCCCTGGAGGGGATCTTCGATCCCAAGCACCCCCGGTACGCCGAGGCCGGCGAGCTGCGGGGCATGTACGAGGCCGAGTCGGACGTCAAGAAGGTCATCGACACGGCCCGGGGCATCGAGGGGCTGATCCGGCAGACCGGTGTGCACGCCGCCGGCGTCATCATGTCCGCCGAGCCGATCATCGACCACATCCCGCTGATGCGCCGGGACTCCGACGGGGTCATCATCACCCAGTTCGACTACCCGACGTGCGAGTCACTCGGGCTGTTGAAGATGGACTTCCTCGGCCTGCGCAACCTGACGATCATCGACGACGCGGTCAAGAACATCGAGCTCAACCACGGTCGCAAGCTCGACCTGCTGGCGCTGCCGCTGGACGACAAACCCGCGTACGAGCTGTTGGGTCGGGGCGACACCCTGGGCGTCTTCCAGCTCGACGGCGGGCCGATGCGCTCCCTGCTGCGGATGATGAAGCCGGACAACTTCGAGGACATCTCGGCCGTCCTCGCCCTGTACCGGCCCGGCCCGATGGGCGTGGATTCGCACACCAACTACGCGCTGCGCAAGAACGGCCTCCAGGAGATCACCCCGATCCATCCGGAGCTGGAGGAGCCGCTGCGGGAGATCCTCGCGCCCACCCACGGCCTGATCGTCTACCAGGAGCAGGTGCAGCGCGCCGCGCAGATCCTCGCCGGCTACACCCTCGGCCAGGCCGACCTGCTGCGCCGGGCGATGGGCAAGAAGAAGAAGGAGATCCTCGACAAGGAGTTCGTCCCGTTCCGGGACGGCTGCCGCGAGCGCGGCTACTCCGACGAGGCCATCCAGAAGGTCTGGGACGTGCTGGTCCCGTTCGCCGGGTACGCCTTCAACAAGGCGCACTCGGCCGCGTACGGGTTGGTGTCGTACTGGACCGCGTACCTGAAGGCGCACTACCCGGCCGAGTACATGGCGGCGCTGCTCACCTCCGTCGGCGACGACAAGGACAAGATGGCGCTCTACCTCGCGGAGTGCCGCCGGATGCGCATCCAGGTGCTGCCCCCGGACGTGAACACCTCCGCCGGGCCGTTCACCCCGGTCGGCAAGGAGATCCGGTTCGGCCTGGGCGCGGTACGCAACGTCGGCGCCAACGTCGTGGCCGCGATCATGCGTTGCCGGGACGAGAAGGGCGAGTACGCCGACTTCTACGACTTCCTGTCGAAGGTCGACGCGGTGGTCTGCAACAAGAAGACGATCGAATCGCTGATCAAGGCCGGGGCGTTCGACTCGCTCAAGCACTCCCGCAAGGCACTGCTCGTGGTGCACGCGGAGGCGATCGACGCGTACGCCGACGTCAAGCGCAAGGAGGCCGTCGGCCAGTACGACCTCTTCGGTGCCGGCTTCGGCGACTCCGACACCAACAGCACCACGGTCATGCCGGTGATCGGCGACGGCGAGTGGGACAAGCGCGACAAGCTCGCCTTCGAACGCGAGATGCTCGGCCTGTACGTCTCCGACCACCCGCTCTTCGGCCTGGAGCACGTCCTCGGCGCGGCGGCGGACACCACCATCGCCGCCCTGTCGGAGGAGGGCACCGTCCCGGACGGGGCCGTGGTCACTCTCGCCGGCATCCTCTCGGGGGTGCAGCGGCGGGTCACCAAGCAGGGCCGGGCCTGGGCGTCGGCCACCCTGGAGGACCTGGCCGGCGGCGTGGAGACCCTCTTCTTCCCCAACACGTACGAGGTGATCGGGCAGTACATCGCCGAGGACGCCATCGTCGTCGTCAAGGGCCGGGTGGACCGGCGCGACGACACGCCCCGGATCATGGCGATGGACATGTCCATGCCGGACGTCAGCAGCAGCCCGGGGAGCAAACCGGTCACCCTGACCATCCCGGTGCACAGGTGCACCGCGCCGCTGGTGGAGCGGCTCAAGGAGACCCTGGTGCTGCACCCGGGCGACACGGAGGTGCACGTCAAGCTGCTCAACGGCACCCGGAGCACCACCCTGCGGCTGGGGCCGTTCCGGGTGGCCGCGACCACCGCGCTGATGGGCGACCTGAAGAGCGTCCTCGGCCCCGCCAACGTCACCTGACCCCGCGGCAGCGCCGGCCGTACGCGTCGTCGACGCGGTCGACTTCACCGGCCGTCCGCGACGGCTGCGCGCCCTCACGCGCTGTCGATCAGTGAACCCGCCCGCTCGGTGCGCTGGTATAACACGTGGCGACCGTGCTGGTGTCTGCTGACCAGCCTGGCGCGGTGCAGGGCACCCAGGTGATAGGAGACCGTGCTGGCGGCCACCCCGTGTCGGGTAGCCAGTTCCGCGGTCGACCGGGCGACCCCGAGGTCGGTCAGCAGGAGCGCGCGGGTGACGCCGAGCACGTCGGGGAGCGCGACCGGGCCGCGGCGGTCGACGGTGCCGAGGCGTCCCGCCGGGTAGTACACCGTCGTCTGCGATGCCTGGTCGACCTGGAACATGAGGGTCGGCCAACTCAGCGCGGTGGGGGTCAGGACGAAACCATGATCCGACAGGTCGACGGCATGCTCGTGGTGCGTATCGATCCTCAGGGAATCGCGGATCCAGTGCACTGCGGGATGGAGCCCGTCGAGCACCTGGCCGATGCCGTGCCGGGCCGCCACCCCCGACCGTTCGGCGATGTCCCGGTCCAGGACAGTGCGCAACGACGGCCAGTCGTCACGGAGCGTGTCGTGCCAGAACCTCGCAATGCCGGCGGCGAGCCGCCGGGGTAGCCGCCCCGACTCGGCGAGCCGGCGGATGCGGGTAGGCAGGCGAGGGCCGGCATGCGTCGGAACCGCCCTGAGGACCTGGGCGTCGACGTCCTCCTGCGGGCTCGCCTCGATCTCGGCCAGTTGCGCGTCCAGGATCTTGTCCGCCGGCCCGGGGCGCGGCTGCGGCGTCAACAGATCCGGCATGTAGGAACTGCTGCCCGCGGTCAGCAGAGCGACGAGCAACTCCACGTCGGGATGCCGCAGGGCGGCGCGGGCGCCGGGGCCGGGAGCGCCGAACACTGGATGCCGCCGGGTCGTCGCCGTCAACTTCAGCCACTCCACCGCCTCGATGGCCGGGGAGACCGACAGCCGGGTGTGGCTCAACGTCTCGACCCCGAACTTCAGCCGAATCATGGCTGTGACTCTACGTCGACTGCGCTCGATTCGAGCAGGCTCGAATCGTTCGACGGCCGTCGCGACCCACTGCATGGTGGAGCTGTCCGGCGGAACTGCCACCGGACCGTGTCTGTGCAAGGAGGATCACGATGCTGAGGGCTTTACCGCGACGAGCGCAAAGTTTGCCTGCCGAACCGGCAAGGGCAAGCATGAAGAAGAGGATCAGCGGGCTCCTCGCCATTGGGTTGGTGTCCGCGCTGATGGGACTGTCTTCCCTTCCTCAGGCAGCAATGGCCGCCGACGAGAAGTGGCCCAAGGAGGGCAGCGCGGGCGGGGTGAGCGTCATCTGGTGGTATGGCCACTGGGAGGGAAAGCATCGCATGAGCGGAATTGACTTCACGTTGTGCGATGGCAACCCCGACAACACCAACGAGGCGACCGCGGCGGTCACGGTGCAGTTGAGGAACCCGACCACCGGCGAGATCACCTGGGAGACGGCGCCCGCAAGAGCGAAGATCTACCAGTACGAAAGGCCCTGTCAGGATTTTTACTGGGAGGTGGGATACGCGAAACAGCTCAGGGCCGTGAAGGTGAATTTCTGGGGAGACGAGTCACCCAGTAGTGGCTCGAGCACGCCCTGGTCCTACAACCCCAATCTCTGATCGGAAAGGCGCGGCCACCGGGTAACGGAAACCGCGTGAAGTGTCACGGCCCGGCTGCCGCGTCAGACCCGGGTCATGGTGGAGGGGTAGCCACCCCCACCCGGGTAGACCCACTCGCCGGTGACCGTGGTGTCGCCGGCACCGAACGTGCCCCGGTAATAGGCCGGGCTGCCTTTCGCTCCACCCCAGATGGTCAGGGTGTCACCGGTCAGTTCGTAGACGTAGTCGAGGGTGTTGCCGGTCGAGTCGTAGAACCGCGACACCACGTCCGCGCTCGGCGGCTCGCCGAAGGGGCGCAGGTTTCCGATCAACTCCAGGCCGGTGACGGGCTGGCCGAACTGGGTGAGCGTGACGCGCTGGAGCAGGAAGTATCCGCCTTCCATCCACTCGTAGGTCACGGTCCCCTCGGCGCCGCCGCTGACCGTCCAGGTGCCGACCAGGCGGTCCAGGGCCTTCAGTTCGGCGCTCGGCTGGTGGGTCTCAGACATCTCGTCCTCCTTGGTGGGCTGTCACCGGTACGTGCGTTGGTGCGGCGCTTCGGCCACTTCGACGTCGCCGAGGACGCCGTGCAGGAGGCGCTGCTCACCGCCAGCCGGGCGTGGCCGGTCGACGGCGTGCCGGAGAACCCGCGAAGCTGGCTGATCCGCATCGGGCGCTACCGGCCACCCGGTGGTCCCGGGCCCGGTCGACGGGGTGCTCCCAGGGACGGGACGCGGCCCGGCGCCGGTGCTCGGTGCGTTGCGGCGCGGCCACTTCGAGCGCCGTGCAGGAGGAGGGGCGTGGCCGGTCGGTCGACGGCGGCGTGCCGAACCCGCGAAGCTGGCTGATCCGCATGATCGGCACGGGTCGACCTGCTCCGCTCGGACGCTGGCGATGCGGGAGCGATGCGGGAGCCGGCCCGGCGGGCACACCCACCGTCGGAGACCGACGACAGCCTCACCCTCCTGCTGCTCTGCTGCCACCCGGCGCTGAGCACCACCTCCCAGGTCGCGCTCACCCTGCGCGCGGTGGGCGGCCTGACGACCGCCGAGATCGCGCACGCCCACGGGACGACCGAAGCCACGATGGGCACCCGGATCAGCCGCGCCAAACAGCAACTGGTCCGCGCCGGCGCCCGCCTCACCCCGCCCACCGACGCCGACCGGGACGCCCGGACGGCCGCCGTGACGCAGGTGCTCTACCTGGTGTTCAACGAGGGCTACACGGCCTCCGCCGGTGCCGAACTCGCCCGCGTCGACCTGACCCGTGAGGCGATCCGGCTGACCCGGATGCTGCGCGCCGCCCCCTGATCCGCGAGGGCACCGACCTGATCGACGGCGTCTGGCACCGGCGCGAGGTGGGCCCGTACCAGTTGCAGGCGGCGATCGCGGCCGTGCACGCCGCCGCCGCGTCGCCGGAGGGCACCGACTGGCCGCAGATCGCCGCGCTGTACCTGTGGCTCGAACGGCTCAACCCCACCGCGCCGGTGCGGCTGAGCCGGGTGGTGGCGGTGGCCCGCGCGTACGGGCCGGTCCGGGGACTGGCCCTGCTCGACGACCTCAACCGGCGGTTCCGACTCGACCGGGAACCGCTGACCCGGCAACGGGAACGCGCGGTGCGCGCCCACCTGCGCGAGACGGCGGGCGACCCGGCCGGCGCGGCGACGCTCTACCGCGAGGCGGCCACCCTGACGCGGAACCAGGTCGAACGAAGGTACCTGCTGGCCCGCGCCGACCGGCTCCGTTGACCGGCCGGTCCGCGAGCGCGGAATTGGCCGTCCCGGTGAGCGGCGCGGGTGACTAGCGTCGACGGGGTGGATATCGCACAGGCGCAGAAGCTGTGGCAGCCGCAGCCGGGTTGGCTGAACACCGCGTCCTACGGGTTGCCGCCCGAGCCGGCGTGGGACGCCGTGCAGGCGGCGTTGGCCGACTGGCGGGTCGGGCGCATCTCGTGGGAGGGCTGGGGCGAGTCCACCGAGCGTTCCCGGGTCGCCTTCGCCGGCCTGGTCGGGGTGCCGGTCGCCGACGTCACGGTGGGCAGCACCGTGTCGCAGTTGCTGGCCCCGGTCGCCGCCGCGCTGCCCGCCGGGGCGACCGTCGTGGTGCCCGAGATCGAGTTCACCTCCAACCTCTTTCCCTGGCTGGCGCAGGTCGAGCGGGGCGTGCGGGTACGCACCGTGCCGGCGGCCGGGCTGGTCGACGCGATCGACGCCGACACCGACCTGGTCGCGTTCAGTCTGGTGCAGTCGGCCGACGGCGCGGTCGCCGCGTACGACGAGATCGTCGCGGCGGCCCGGGCGCACGGCGCCTTCGTCGCGGTCGACGCCACCCAGGCGTGTGGCTGGCTGCCGTTCGACGCGGGCCTCGCCGACGTGGTGACGGTCGGGGCGTACAAGTGGCTGATGGCGCCGCGCGGCTCGGCGTTCGCCTACCTCGCCCCTTCGCTGCGCGAGCGGATGCGTCCCGACGCCGCCGGCTGGTACGCCGGTGCGGACCCGCACGCCTCCTACTACGGCCCGCCGCTGCGCCTCGCCGCCGACGCCCGCCGGTTCGACATCTCGCCGGCCTGGTTCAGCTGGGTCGGCACGGCCCCCGCCCTGGAACTGGTGGCCGAGATCGGCGTGCCGGCCGTGCACGCCCACGACGTCGCCCTGGCCAACCGGTTCCTCGCCGGGCTGGGCCGGCCGCCGGGCGACAGCGCGATCGTCACCGTGGAGGTGCCCGACGCGGCGGCGCGGCTGGAGCGGGCCGGCGTGCGGGCGGCGGTGCGTGCCGGCCGGATCCGGGCGTCCTTCCACATCTACTCGACCCAGGACGACGTCGACCTCGCCCTGGACGCGCTCACCGGCTGAGCCGGGGCGCGTCCGGGCGGGGTCGACGCGGGCCGGTCGTCACTTGGCGCCGGTGATGATTCCCGGGTTGATGCAGAGCCCGGGGCTGCTGCCGTTGCGCTCGGCGATCTCCAGGCACCGCGACACCTTGTCGACCTTGGCGTTGGTCTCGGTGATCTGCTTCTGGATGGCGGCGTTCTTGCGGTCCTGCTCCAGGTTGCGGGTCTGGGCGAGCTTGTCCTGGAAGGCCTTGATGTTGCCCTCGGTCTTGTCGTCATGGTTGACCCGGGTGATCGTCACCGACAGGATGTCGACGTCGCTGGCGAGCCGCGTCTCGGCGCTGGCCTTGATGCTCTCGGCGAAGGGCTTCAGTTCCACGTTGAGGTTGCCGGTGGCCCCGTCGATCTTCTCCAGCGGGTTGTACGTCGAGAAGGCGTCGTTGACGGCGCTGTCGAGCTGCACGCCCACCCGCTGGCCCCGGAAGCTGACGAAGTCGCCCTTGTAGTCCATGAACTGCTTCGGCGCGTTCTCCGGCTTGACCTGCCACTCCACGAGCACCTCGACGCAGGCGTCGGCGAGCGTGCCGGTGCGGACCCGGACGCAGTTGTCGCCGCCGATGTGGTCGTACTTCTGCCGGCCCGCGTCCCACTCGCCGACCTTCTGCCAGGGAGCCACCCACTTCAGGCCCGAGCCGGTGACCTTGCCGGTGGGCTTGTTGAAGCTGGTGACGATGCCGACCGAGCGGATCGGCACGGAGTGGGCGCTGGCGCCGACGGCGAACACGACGGCGCCGACGAGGCACCCGAGCGCCGCCAGGGCGGCGGTCCGCTTCGTCGCCCGGTTCGCGGTGGCGAGCGCGAGCAGGCCGGAGATCGCCAGACCCACGACGAAGATGATCATAACAATGAAGCCGAAGGGCATGCGCTCGGCACCTTTCGCGGAGGGGGCCACCACCCTAGGAGCCCCGGTCAAGGCGGCGCGCGGCTGGCGGGCGCGGGCACCGCCGGCCCGCACGTGATACGGAGCGTGGTTTTCGCGCGAGGCGCATCCACCCGCCGCCCGGCGGACGAAGCACCCTGGTAGTGAACGCCTACCGGGAGAATCGTCTTGGTGCTGACAGATCCCATGCCGGCCGGGGCCGTCGAGGCCGCCCGTAAGCAGATCTCGCTGGCCGCCGAGGACCTCGACAGCAGCCGGGTCGCCCTGCTCGTCGGAGAGGTCGCCGACGTGTGGGGCGCGGCGGCGCTGTGGGAGCAGGTCTGCGTGCCGATGCTGGCCGCGCTGCCCGGACACACCGCCATCGGGGTCGCCGTGGAGCATGCCCTCGCCGAGGGCGTCCGCGTCGGCCTGGACGCGTTCCGGCGCGTGCCGGGCCGGCCCCTGCCCACCGGTGGCGTCCTGCTCGCCGGCGCCGAGCAGGAGACGCACGGCCTCGGGCTGCACGCGTTGGCCGCCGCGCTGCGCGAGCGGTCCCGGGGCAGCCTGCTGTTCGGGCCGGCCCTGCCGTGGACGGCTCTCGCCAGCGCCGCCCGTCGCGTCCGCCCCCGCATCGTCGTGCTCTGGGCACAGACGCCGGTCACCGGCCGCGCGTACCGCCTGGTCCGCTTCGCCCGCGACTTCCCGACGACCCGGGTGTACGGCGCCGGGCCCGGCTGGATCGAGCCGGTCGGTGCGCCGGCGGCCCGGCTGTCCACGCTCCCCGCCGCCGTGGCGGCCTGCGCCGCGCCCCGTCCCGGTCGTGCCGGCCCGGCGCACTGACCGCCGCCCGACTCGTGACGGCCGTCACACACGATACGGATCGGTTCCGTATCGATAATGTCGCGCCTACGCTGGCGGCTAATTACGAGTCTGACCCGTATCGGAACGGGGAGTCGGGGGAGAACGCGAAGATGCCACCGTACGAGAACACGGGCCACCCCAGGAGGTGGGCGATCCTCGGGGTGCTGGTGATCAGCCTGCTCGTGGTCGTCCTGGACAACACGATCCTCAACGTCGCGCTGCGGACACTCGCCGACCCGGTGCACGGCCTCGGCGCGACCCAGGGCGAGCTGGAATGGTCGATCAACTCCTACACGCTGGTCTTCGCCGGGCTGCTGTTCACCTTCGGCATCCTCGGTGACCGGGCCGGGCGCAAACGCATCCTGCTGGTCGGCCTGGTGCTCTTCGGGCTGGCGTCGCTGCTGTCGGCGTACGCGCAGAGCCCGGCGCAGCTCGTCGCGGCCCGCGCGCTGATGGGGGTCGGCGGCGCGGCCATCATGCCGGTCACGCTCTCGATCATCTCCAACGTCTTCGACCCCCGCGAGCGGGGCCGGGCGATCGGCGTCTGGGCCAGCGCCGTCGGCCTGGCCGTGGCCATCGGCCCGATCCTCGGCGGCGCGCTGCTGGAGCACTACTGGTGGGGCTCGGTCTTCCTGATCAACGTGCCGGTGGTGGCGCTCGGCGTGGTGCTGGTGGCGCTGCTGGTGCCCGAGTCGCGGGACCCGAGCCCGGGGCGCGTCGACGTCGTCGGCGTGCTGTTGTCGGTGGTCGGGCTCGTCGCGCTGACGTACGGCATCATCGACGGCGGCGAGCACGGCTTCGCCCGCCCGCTGGTCTGGGTCGCGATCCTCGGCGGCCTGGCGGTGCTCGCCTGGTTCGTCGCGTACGAGCGCCGCACCGACCACCCGTCGCTGGACGTGCGGCTGTTCCGGGTGCCCCGCTTCGCCGCCCCGGTCGCCATCGTCGGGCTGGTCTTCTTCGCCGCGATGGGCGTGATGTTCTTCAGCTCGTTCTACCTGCAACTGGTGCGCGGCCTCAGCCCGTTGCAGACCGGCCTGCTCTACCTGCCCTTCGCCGCGGCGCAGCTCGTCTTCGCCCCGAGCAGCGCGGCGATGGTCCGCCGCTACGGCGGCCGGGCCGTCGCGACGGTCGGGCTGACGCTGACCGTGGTCGCGCTCGGCGCGTTCGCCCTCGTCGACGCCACCACCCCGATCTGGGTGGTGCTGGTCATCCTCTTCCTCCAGGGCACCGGGATGGCCAACATCATGCCCCCGGCCACGGAGTCCATCATGTCCGCGCTGCCCCGGGAGAAGGCCGGCGTCGGCTCGGCGGTCAGCAACACGGTCCGGCAGGTGGCCGGCGCCCTCGGTGTGGCGGTGCTCGGTTCGGTGCTCTCGGCGGTCTACCGCGCCGACGTCGAGCCCGCCCTGCGGGACCTGCCCGCCGGGGCGCGCGAGGCGGCCGGCGAGTCCATCTCCGGCGCGTACGCCGCCGCGGATCGGCTCGGGCCGGCGGCGCCGCAGCTGATCGCGGTCGCCGACGAGGCGTTCCTGGCCGCGATGCACTGGGCGGCGGGCCTCGCCGCCGCGGTCGCCGTCCTCGGCATCCTCGTGGTGCTGCGCTGGATGCCCGGCCGTCCCGCCGCCGGGGCGGGCGCGCCGGAGCAGGTGGGGGAACCCGAGTTGGCCGGGACCGCCTGACTTCGGGAACAATGTCCGACATGACTTCCACCGCCGACGCTCCTCGGCCGCCCGGGCGGCCGAGGAGCGTCCGCGCGGACGAGGCGATCATCGAGGCGACCCTCGACCTGCTCGCCGAGGGCAGCACGACCGAGGCGATCTCGATCGAGGCGATCGCCGCCCGCGCCGGGGTCGGCAAGGCGACCATCTACCGCCGCTGGCCGGGCAAGGGAGCGCTGCTGCACGACGCCCTGCGGACGCTCAAGGGCAGCCCGCCGCAGCCCACCGGCGCCTCGGTCCGCGACGACCTGCTCCTGCTGGTCGGCGCGGTCGGTCACCACATCGACTCCCGGGCGGCGCGGATCATGCCCTGCCTGGTGCCGGAGGTCAACCGCACCCCTGAGCAGTACCAGCTCTACCAGAGCATCATCGAGCCCCGGCGCGAGCTGATGCGCGAGGTGCTGCGGCGCGGGGTGCGCTCCGGCGAGCTGCGCGCGGATCTCGACGTCGAGGTCGCCATGGCGATGCTGACCGGTCCGATGCTGGTGCAGCGGATGCTGCGCTGGCACCCCGGCCTCGACGAGGCGACCCTGCCCGAGCGGCTCGTCGACGCCGTCCTCGACGGCCTGCGCCCCCGCTGAGCACCCGGCCCGGCCACCGCGGTTGCGGGCGTGTCGGCGGGCCGGCGTGTCCCCGGCGGTGGGGCGCGGCCGGGCTCGGTAGGGTGTCGAACACACGTACTGCTGGCGTTGGGGAGGAGGCGGCGTGCGCGTGCTCGGCGTCGACCCGGGGCTGACCCGGTGCGGGGTCGGCGTGGTCGAGGGCGTGCCGGGTCGGCCCTGCACGCTGATCGCCTACTACGTCGTCCACACCGATCCCGGCGACGAGTTGCCGACACGCCTGCTGCATCTGGACCGCGCCCTCACCGACCTGGTCGCCGAGCACCGGCCGGACAGCGTCGCCGTGGAGCGGGTCTTCAGCCAGCACAACGTCCGCACGGTGATGGGCACCGCCCAGGCCAGCGGGATCGCCGTGCTCGCCGGCGCCCGCGCCGGGCTGCCCGTGCAGACCTACACCCCCAGCGAGGTGAAGGCGGCCGTGACCGGCTCCGGCAAGGCCGACAAGGCACAGATCACCGCCATGGTCACCCGGCTGCTGCGGCTGGCCGAGCCGCCGAAGCCGGCCGACGCCGCCGACGCCCTGGCCCTGGCCATCTGTCACGTGTGGCGCGGCGGGACGCGGTCCAAACTGGCCGAGGCGGCCGAGCGGGTACGACGAGGAGGAACCAGATGATCGCCAGTGTGCGCGGGGTGGTGACCGCGACCGGTCCGGACCACGCCGTGGTGGAGGTCGGCGGGGTGGGCCTGGCGGTGCAGTGCGCCCCGGGCACCCTCGCGGACCTGCGGGTGGGCCAGCCCGCCCGGCTGGCGACCAGCCTGGTCGTCCGGGAGGATTCGCTCACCCTCTACGGCTTCCCCGACGATGACGCCAAGCAGCTCTTCGAGCTGCTCCAGACCGCCAGCGGCGTCGGCCCCCGGCTGGCCCAGGCCGCGCTCGCCGTGCACACCCCCGACGCGATGCGCCGGGCGATCGCGGGCGCCGACACGGCCGCCCTGACCCGGGTGCCCGGCATCGGCAAGAAGGGCGCCGAGCGCCTGGTCCTGGAGCTGCGCGACCGCGTCGGCCCGGTGGCGGTCGGCGCCGACGGCGCCGCCGGGGTGACCGGCGGCGCCTGGCCCGAGCAGGTGCGGCAGGCGCTCGTCGGGCTGGGCTGGACGGCCGGTCAGGCCGACCAGGCGGTGGCCGTGGTGGCGGAGAGCGTCGACGGCGAGGTCCCGCCCGTGCCGGTGCTGCTCAAGCAGGCCATCCGGCTGCTGGGCCGCACCCGGTGAGCGGCCCCGACGGGGGTCTGGTCTCCGCGTACGTCCACGACGCCGACCTGGACGCGGAGGCCAGCGTCCGGCCGAAGCGGCTGGCCGAGTTCATCGCCCAGCACCGGGTCCGCGACCAGCTCGACCTGCTGTTGCAGGGCGCGATGCGGCGCGGTTCGCCGCCCGACCACATCCTGCTGTCGGGGCCGCCCGGTCTCGGCAAGACGACGCTGGCCAACATCGTCGCCGCCGAGCTGGGTGCCGGCCTGCGCATCACCAGCGGGCCGGCGATCGAGCGCTCGGGCGACCTGGCGGCGATCCTGACCGGCCTCGCCGAGGGCGACGTGCTCTTCATCGACGAGATCCACCGGATCGCCAAGCCGGCCGAGGAGCTGCTCTACAGCGCGATGGAGGACTTCCGGGTCGACGTGGTCGTGGGCAAGGGGCCGGGCGCGACCGCCATCCCGCTGGACGTCGAGCCGTTCACCCTGGTCGGCGCGACCACCCGCTCCGGCCTGCTCACCGGGCCGATGCGCGACCGGTTCGGCTTCGTGGCGCACCTCGACTTCTATTCGCCGGCCGACCTGGAGGTGTTGCTGCGCCGCTCCGCCCGGATCCTCGGCGTGCCGATCACCGACGACGGCGCCGTCGAGGTCGCCGGCCGGTCCCGGGGCACGCCCCGGATCGCCAACCGTCTGCTGCGCCGGGTCCGCGATTTCGCCGAGGTCCGCGCCGACGGTGTGGTCACCCTGGAGACCGCCCGGGCCGCGTTGAAGGTGTACGACGTCGACGCGCTGGGCCTGGACCGGCTGGACCGGGCGGTGCTGACGGCGCTGGTCGACTCCTTCCGGGGCGGGCCGGTCGGCCTGTCGACGCTGGCCGTGGCGGTGGGGGAGCAGCCAGACACGGTCGAGGAGGTCTGCGAGCCCTTCCTCGTGCGGGCCGGGCTGCTGGCCCGTACGCCGCGCGGGCGGGTCGCCACGGCGGCCGCCTGGCGGCACCTGGGCCGTACGCCCCCGAATGGTACATTTGGTGCGGATGCCCCTCCCGTGCCCGATCTGTTCTCGGTGGACGCCGATCAGCCGTGATGCGACCGTGATCTGTGCCGCATTCGGCGTTCCCAGGTGCAGGGATTAGACTCGCGCCGGTCTGTACAGGACGTGAGAATCCGCCTCCGCTCCGGCGCGCCCGCGCCGGGACGGAAGCCAATGGGAAGGTCTTTCACCGTGCTTTACGCAGCAGAGGGCGGCGGGGGTGCCGGCAGCCTGACGCCGATCCTCATGATCGCTCTGCTCTTCGGCGTCATGTACTTCATGATGATCCGGCCCCAGCAGAAGCGCCGTCGCGAGGCGGAGTCGATGCAGTCCGCCCTCGCCCCCGGCGACGAGGTGGTCACCATCGGTGGGCTCTACGGCACGGTCACCGGCGTGGACGACGACACCGTCCTGCTCGAGGTCGCTCCCGGCGTGCAGACCCGCTACGCCCGCCCGGCGATCGCCCGGGTGGTCAGCCAGGCGGAGCGTCCCGCCGAGCCGGTCGCCGAGGACGCGGACGTCGTCAAGGAGTGAGACGCCCCCGCCCCCGACGGGTGGCGGTCGCCGGAATTCCGGTGAACGTCGCGCCCGACGGGGCAGCGGAGGCGACGGGAAAACTGGATAGTTGGGCCCGGTGCCGGAGGCCGGCCCGCCCGCGTTCCGCTCGGCGCCCCGCGCCGAGGCTCCGGAACCCGGGATGCCCGCCTCCGACACCGGGCCGTCGGAACCGCCGGCCGGACCGGCCGACCCCCGCCGCACCAGCGGCGCGACCGTACAGGGAGACAGGTAAGCCGTGGCACCACCTCAGGGACAGATGCGCCCCGGGCGGCAGTTGGCCGTGCTCGGGCTCATCTTCGTGGTCCTTTATCTCATGGTGTTCTTCGCGGGCGGCGCCAGCGGCGGTCTGAAGGACCGGCTCGAGCCAAAACTCGGCCTGGACCTCGTCGGTGGCACGCGGCTGACGCTGGAGGCGACCAACACCGTCAACGGCGAGGCCCCGACGGCGGAGAACCTCGAAGAGGCTCGCCAGATCATCGAGAGCCGGGTGAACGCCTTCGGCGTCGCCGAGGCCGAGGTGGTCACCGAGGGCAACCGCAACATCGTGATCTCCCTGCCCGGTGAGAACCGGGACATCACCGAGGTGGGCAGCGCCGCCGAGCTGCGCTTCCGCAAGGTGCTCAAGGCCGCCGACGGCAGCGGTGCCGCCGCCGCCCCGGCGCCCGCCACGCCCGCCCCGTCGGGCAGCGCGACCCCGGCCCCGTCGGGCAGCGCCGCCCCCTCGGGCAGCGCCGCCCCGAAGGCGACCGCGTCGCCGAGCGGCGGTCAGGGTGGGATGGCCCCGGCACCGAGCGCCAGCGCGTCCGCCTCGCCGAGCGCCGCCCCGTCCTCCGCCGCCGCGACCCCGGCGCCGAGCGCGAGCGCGCAGCCCGTGCCGCAGAGCGTCGAGCAGCAGCGCAAGGCCGTCGAGCAGAAGGTCGGCGCGGCCGCGTGGGCCGCCGCGAGCGGTCTGCAGGCCCCGGCCGACCTGGCTGCCGACCCGTCGCTGGCGGAGAAGCTCAAGCCGTTCGCCGCCCTCGATCCGCGCGAGGTCGCGGTGCTGCCGGCGAACGTGCAGTTCAACGTGCCGCAGATCAGTTGCGCCCAGCTCGACAAGCGCCCGCCGGCGTCGATCTCCGCCCCCGACCAGCAGGTGGTGGCCTGCGAGGACGGCGCCGCGAAATACCTGCTCGACCAGGCGAAGGTGCTCGGCACCGACGTGGACGACGCCAGCGGCGTGCTCGACCAGACCAGCTCCTGGGTGGTCAGCCTGGACTTCTCCAGCAAGGGCCAGGAGAAGTGGACCAACCTGACCCGCGAGGCGTTCAACAACGAGGCGCAGGCCTGCGACGCCACCGCGCTCGGCCAGGACGGCAAGTGCCGCGTGGCGGTCGTGCTCGACAACGAGATCGTCTCCTCGCCCGAGATCCAGGGCGTGCTGACGGGCAACTCGCAGATCACCGGCAACTTCACCCAGCGGGACGCCAACACCCTCGCCGGCCAGCTTCGCTACGGCGCGCTCCCGGTGACCTTCGAGGCGCAGGAGCAGCAGAACGTCACCGCCACCCTGGGCGCCAGCCACCTGCGGGCCGGTCTGCTCGCGGCGGGCATCGGCATGCTGCTGGTCATCATCTACTCGTTCTTCTACTACCGCCTGCTCGGCTCGGTGATCTTCCTGAGCCTGATCCTCTCGGCGCTGCTGGTCTTCGGCGCGCTGGTGGTGCTCGGCCGGCAGATCGGCTTCACCCTCACCCTCGCCGGCATCGCCGGCATGATCGTCTCGCTCGGTGTGGCGGCGGACTCGTTCGTCATCTACTTCGAACGGCTCAAGGACGAGATCCGGGAGGGGCGAAGCCCTCGTAGCGCCGTGCCGCGTGCCTGGACCCGGGCCCGCCGCACGATCATCTCGGCCAACGCCATCACGCTGATGTCCGCGGTGGTGCTCTACGTGGTCTCGGTCGGCACGGTGAAGGGCTTCGCCTTCGCCCTGGGCCTGGCCACCGTGCTGGACCTGGTCGTGGTCTTCCTCTTCCGGCATCCGATCATGACGATGTTCGCCCGCACCTCCGCCTTCCTGTCGCCACAGGTCAGTGGCCTCGGCCGGGCGCTCCCACCCCGAACGGCCGAGCCGACCAAGCCCCGCAACCCGCGCGTCAAGGAGGCCTGAGATGGCTGCCAAGAGTGGTCTCGCGAGCCGCCTCTACCGCGGTGAGGCCGGCCTCGACATCATCGGCCGGCGCAAGCTCTGGTTCGGCGTCGCGCTCGGGCTGATCCTGCTGGCGCTGCTCAGCTTCGGGCTGCGCGGCTTCAGCCTCGGCATCGAGTTCGCCGGCGGCAACTCCTTCCAGATCCCGGCGAGCGTCGGCACCCTGGAGCAGACCGAGATCAAGGTCGAGGACGCGCTCGCGGCGGCCGGCGGCGGCGCCGAGGTGGTCACCACGCAGGAGGTGGGCGGCACCAGCGGCAACTTCTACGAGGTGCGGACCACGCAGCTCAGCGCGGAGCAGGCCAACGACGTCAAGACGGAGATGGCCAGCGAGTTCGGCATCGACGCGGCGACCATCAGCGGCAACCAGGTCAGCGAGGCGTGGGGCAGCCAGGTCACCTCGCGGGCGCTGCTCGGTCTGGTCATCTTCATTGCGGTGGTGATGGTCTACCTGATCCTGCGCTTCGAGTGGCGGATGGCCGTCGCCGCGGTCTCGTCGCTGGTCATGAACCTGGTCCTCACCGCCGGCGTCTACTCGCTGGTCGGCTTCGAGGTGACGCCGTCGACGGTCATCGGCTTCCTCACGATCCTGGGCTTCGCGCTCTACGACGTGGTGGTGGTCTTCGACAAGGTGCAGGAGAACACCCGGGGAATCACCGCCAACAACAACCAGACGTACGGCGAGGCTGCCAACCTGGCGATCAACCAGAGCCTCATGCGGTCGCTGAACACCTCGGTGGTCGCGCTGCTGCCGGTCGGTGGTCTGCTCTTCATCGGTGCCGGCCTGCTCGGCGCGGGCACCCTCAAGGACCTCGGCCTGGTGCTCTTCGTCGGTATGGCGGTGGCGTTCCTGACCTCGATCCTGCTGGCCACGCCACTGCTGGTCGCGCTCAAGAACTACGACCCGCGGATCCAGGCGCACAACAAGCGGGTGCTGGCCCGCCGGGGCGCGGTCGGCCGGGGCGAGGTGGCCCCGAAGGGTGTCGCGCCGCGCGCCGCCGAGCCCGACGACGAGCCGGTCGACCCGGAGTCGGCGGCGCTGGCCGGCGTCGCGCCGAAGGTGGGCGCCCGACCGGCCGGCAAGCGGGCGACCGGCGCCCGCGGCGGCCGGCCGGCAGGTGGCGGCGGCAACCGCCCCGGCGGTGCCAAGCGGCGCTGAGCCGGGCCGGGCAGACCCGGTAGGAACCGATGCGACGGCGTCCTTCATGCTGTGCGAGCAGCATGCAGGACGCCGTCGTCGTGAAGGGGAGCGGAACTGCCGTGACGGAGATCCACAGCACCGGCGTACGGGGAGACAGCGGCCCGGACACGGCCGCGCTGGTCGCCAGCCGGGTGCTCGACGTGCCCGACTTCCCCAAGCCCGGTGTCATGTTCAAGGACCTGATGCCGTTGTTCGCCGACGGCGACGCGTTCCGTGAGGTGATCGACGGGATCGTCGCGTACCACGGGCGGGAGTCGTTCGACGTCGTCGTCGGCATCGAGGCGCGGGGGTTCGTGGTCGCGGCGGCCATCGCGTACGCGACGGGGCTCGGTGTGGTGCCGGTGCGCAAGGCCGGCAAGCTGCCCCGCCCGGCCTACTCGGCCTCCTACGCCCTGGAGTACGGCGAGGCCACGCTGGAGGTGCACGAGGACGCCTTCACCGCCGGGCACCGGGTGCTGGTGGTCGACGACGTGCTGGCCACCGGTGGGACCGCCGAGGCGACGCTGGACCTGGTGGAGCGGGCCGGCGGGACCGTGGCCGGCTTCACCGTCCTGCTGGAGCTCGGCTTCCTCGGCGGCCGGAAGCGGCTGGCCCCGCGTCCGGTCCATGCCCTGCTGACCGTGTGACCGCGCCGCCGTCCCGGACGGGGCCGGGGGGACCGTCCGGCGGAGCGGCGGGGCACGGTGTGTGCGGGTAGGATTGCCCTTTGCTGACCGGGCGGGAGCCGCCCGGGTGGCGTGAGACCAGGCCGGCCGCCCCACGGTCGGTGTTTTCCCGGCGAGCGGTGAGGAGGCCGGTGTCCCACGATGTCGCCCCTCCGGTGGAGGGCACGGTGCACCCGACAGGCGACGCGGACGGCTCGGCGACCGCACGGCACGGTGACGCGCCGGTGCGGGAGGCGGGCCCCGGCCCGGCCGAGCCCGTACGCCCCGAGGTGACGCGCGCGGCGGCGGACAACGCGGCCACGCCGGTCGAGGGGGTCGTGCTGCCGTTCTCCGGCGACGGCGCCGTCGACGACGGAGACGATCCCGCGCCGAGCGCCGGCTTCGCGCTCTCCACGGCGCCCACCGGCCGCCGGGTCCGGGCGCGGTTGGCGCGGTTCAACGCGCCGTGGCAGTCCTCGCAGGTCAGCGAGGTGCTGGAGCCGCTGATCTCGACCCACCGGGATGCCCACCCCAAGGCCGACGCGCGGCTGTTGCAGCGCGCGTTCGACACCGCGGCGCGCTGGCACTCGGGGCAGTACCGCAAGTCGGGCGACCCCTACATCACCCACCCGCTGGCCGTGGCGACGATCCTGGCCAACCTGGGGATGGACACCACCACCCTGGTGGCCGCGCTGCTGCACGACACCATCGAGGACACGGAATACACCCTCGACCAGATGCGGGCCGACTTCGGCGGCGAGGTGGCGCTGCTGGTCGACGGGGTGACGAAGCTCGACAAGGTCAAGCTGGGCGACGCGGCCAAGGCCGAGACGATCCGCAAGATGGTCGTCGCGATGGCCAAGGACCCGCGGGTGCTGGTGATCAAGCTGGCCGACCGGCTGCACAACATGCGTACCCTGACCTTCCTGCCGCGTCCGAAGCAGGAGCAGAAGGCCAAGGAGACGCTGGAGATCCTGGCCCCGCTGGCCCACCGGCTCGGTATGAACACGATCAAGTGGGAGCTGGAGGATCTCGCCTTCGGCACGCTCTTCCCGAAGCGCTACGAGGAGATCAACCGCCTCATCGGGGAGCACCAGCCGCAGCGCGAGGCGCTGCTGCGCCAGGTCACCCAGAAGGTGCAGACCGACCTTAAGGCCGCCAAGATCAAGGCGGAGACCACCGGGCGCCCGAAGCACCTCTACTCGATCTACCAGAAGATGATCGTGCGGGGGCGCGACTTCAACGACATCTACGACCTGGTCGGCGTGCGGATCCTGGTCGACACGGTGCGGGACTGCTACGCGGCGCTGGGGGTCATCCACGCCAACTGGCAGCCGGTGCCGGGCCGGTTCAAGGACTACATCGCCATGCCCAAGTTCAACATGTACCAGTCGTTGCACACGACTGTCATCGGGCCCACCGGCAAGCCGGTGGAGATGCAGATCCGCACGTACGCGATGCACCGCACCGCGGAGTTCGGCATCGCCGCGCACTGGAAATACAAGGAGCACAAGGGCACCCAGATCGTCGGGCCGCCCGCGCACATCGACGAGATGACCTGGCTGCGTCAGCTGCTGGACTGGCAGCGGGAGGCGGCCGACCCGAGCGAGTTCCTCGACGCGCTGCGCTTCGACCTGTCCAGCCAGGAGGTGTACGTCTTCACCCCGAAGGGTGACGTCATCCCGCTGCCGACCGGCTCGACGCCCGTGGACTTCGCGTACGCGGTGCACACCGAGGTGGGGCACAAGTGCATCGGGGCACGGGTCAACGGCAAGCTGGTGCCGCTGGAGTCGACGCTGTCCAACGGCGACGTGATCGAGATCTTCACGTCGAAGTCCGAGACGGCCGCCCCGACACAGGACTGGCTGGGCTTCGTCAAGAGCCCTCGGGCGCGCACGAAGATCCGGCAGTACTTCAACAAGGAGCGCCGCGAGGAGGCGATCGAGGCCGGCAAGGACGCGATCGTCAAGGCGATGCGCAAGCAGGGCATGCCGTTGCAGCGGATGCTGACCTCCGACGCGCTGATGGCGATCGCCCGCGACCTGCACCTGGCCGACGTGGCCTCGCTGTACGCCGCCGTCGGCGACAGCCAGGTCTCCGCGCAGTCGGTGGTGCAGAAGCTGATGGCCACGTACGGCGGCGAGGAGGGCGCGGCGGAGGACATCGCCGAGACCGCCGTCGCCACCCGGCCGCCGCGCAGCCGGCAGAGCAGCGCCGATCCCGGTGTGGTGGTGCGCGGGGTCAGCGACGTGTGGATCAAGCTGGCGCGCTGCTGCACGCCCGTACCCCCGGATTCGGTCTTCGGGTTCGTGACCCGCTCCGGTGGGGTCAGCGTGCACCGCGACGACTGCGCCAACGCCGAGGACCTGCGCGCGCAGGTCGAGCGGGTCGTCGAGGTGAGCTGGAAGCTCACCTCCGCGTCGACGTTCCTGGTCGCCATCCAGGTGGAGGCGCTGGACCGGCACAAGTTGCTCGCCGACGTGACCCGGGTGCTCTCCGAGGAGCGGGTCAACATCCTCTCCGCGACGGTCACCACCACCCGCGACCGGGTGGCGGTGAGCCGGTTCAGCTTCGAGATGGCCGATCCGAAGCACCTGGGCCACCTGCTGGCCGCGGTCCGCAAGGTCGACGGCGTCTTCGACGCCTACCGGGTCACCTCCGGGGCCTGACGCCCACCACACGCACACGGGACGAGGCGCCCGCCGGCAGTGCCGGCGGGCGCCTCGTCTGGGTGCTCGGGGGCGTCGGCCCGGTCAGGAACTCATCGTGAGCTTCTTGATGGTGACTTCCTTCTTGGGGTGGCCGCCACCGGCCTGCTGCGCGAACGCCTTGTCGTCGCCCGCCGCCGCGACCTGCTTGACGATGTCCATGCCGCCCGTGACGGTGCCCAGGACCGTGTAGTTCGGGTCGAGCGGCGAGTCGCCGTAGACGATGAAGAACTGGCTGCCCGTGCTGCCCGGCTGGCCGGAGTTGGCCATCGCGATCACGCCCTCCGGGTAGGGGGGCCGCTTGTCGGTCGGCAGGTTCTCCTCGGCGAGTCGGTAGCTCGGTCCACCGGTGCCGTCGGTCTGCCGCCAGCCCTTGCCCGTGGCGCTCGGATCGCCGCACTGGAGCACCTTGATGCCCTCGGTCACCATCCGGTGGCACTTGGTGTTGTCGAAGAAGTTCTTCTCGGCCAGGTGCGTGAAGCTGCCCGCGGTGCAGGGCACCGCCGCACGGTCGACCGTGGCGGTGATCGGGCCCAGGTTCGTGTCGATCGTCATCGTCTGCAGGCCCGTGTTCGCCTGCTGCGGGGCCGGCAGCCCGACGTCCTTGATCTGCGGGGTGCGCTGGTCGGCGGGGATCTCTGTCCAGGCGCACTGCACGGCACCGGCCGCCGGGCCGGCGGTGTCGGTCTTGTCGTCGTCGCCGAGGGTGGTGGCGAGCCAGACCGTGCCGGCGACGACGAGCACCAGGACCGAGGCCGCCCCCACGATCGCCTGGGTCTGCCGGCGCTTGCGGGCCTTCGCCGCGCGCTCGGCCATCTCCTTCTCGAGCCGGGCACGCGCCGCCGCGCGCTGCCGCTCTCTGGTGGACGTCACGCCTGGATCCTCCTGGGCTGTCTGTGGGGCGGTCGGTGCCGCTGAGTCTGGTGGGGCGGCTGGTCAGCCGGCGCTCGGGCTGGCCGCCGGAGCGCCCGAGGCGGGCGCCGTGCTCGCCTGCGTCGCGGGCTCACCGACGGTCAGGCTCTGCACGACGACGTCGTCGGCCTTGGGCTTGACCTTGGCCCCCGTCCCATTGTCCACGGTCGGCCCGGCACCGATCTTCTCCACCACGTCGAGCCCACCCGTGACCCGGCCGACGATCGGGTACTTCGGGTCGGCCGTGCTGAAGTCCTTGAAGAACATCAGGAACTGGCTGCCGTTGGCGCCCGGCGGGTTGGCGATCATCGCGACCGTGCCCTTCGGGTAGGTCGCGGGCTGGCCGGCCGCCGGGCTCGCCGACGCCACGGCGGGGACGTTCTCGTCGTAGAACGAGTAGCTGGGGCCGCCGAGTCCGGTGCCGCTGGGGTCGCCGCAGCGCACCGCGCCCTCGGCGGTGATCTCGTGGCACTTGGTGTTGTCGTAGAACGACCGGCTGGACAGGTGCGCGATGCTCGCCGCCGCGCACGGGGCACCGGCGAGGTCGAGCTCGACGGTGATCGGCGCGCCCTGGTTGGTGGTGACCGTCATGGGGCGCACGCCCTCGGTGGGCAGGCCCTCGGTGGCCGGGGTGCCGACGTCCTTGAGGTTGGTGTTCGCGGTGGCGTCCTGCGGCGTCCACAGGCAGACGTCCGCGGTGGCCGTGTTGTCCTGCGGGTCGTCGTCGAAGGCGCCCAGCGCCCACGCCGAGCCGGCCACGATCAGCACGAGGACGATGGCGGCGCCCACGCCGGCCCGGATCTGCCGGCGCCGGCGGACGGCGGCCGCCCGGCGGCCGAGTTGCCGGTCGAGCTTCGCACGCGCCAGTTTGCGCTGCCGGTCCCTGCTGGAAGCCACCCGTGCTCCCCTTCCTCTACCCTGGTCGTCACCGGTGGTCGGACGTCGTCGCCGTGCTGCGGCAGGTGCGCCACGCCACACGCCCGCCAGAGTGTACGGCCACCGACTGGAAAAGTGGTGTACGAGGTCGGGCCGGGGTTCGTCGGAACGTGAGCCCTGTGCCCGGTGGGGCCGGCGGGACGGACGCGGCGCAACCGGTTCGCGTCGCCCGATAGGCTGCGTGACAGGCAGCAAGCTCGACGGAAAGGGGAGCGGACGTGCTCGTGGCCGGCTTTCCCGCGGACGCCTTCGGCACCAATTGTTACGTGGTCGCCGCCGCGCCGGGGGAGCAGTGCGTGGTGGTCGATCCCGGCATCGGGGTGCTCGACCGGCTCGACGCCCTGCTGGCCGAGCATCGGCTGCATCCGGCTGCCGTCCTGCTCACCCACGGCCACCTCGACCACACCTTCTCGGTGGCGCCGGTCTGCGGCGCCCGCGGCATCACCGCGTACGTGCACCCGGGTGACCGGGAGATGCTCGCCGACCCGGCCAAGGGGCTGTCGGCGGATCTCGCGGCGCTGTTCGGCGGGCGGCTGCCGTACACCGAGCCGGAGGACGTCGCGGAGCTGGCCGACGGCGCCACGCTGACCCTCGCCGGGCTGGAGATCGCGGTGGACCACGCGCCGGGCCACACCGGCGGGTCGGTGCTCTTCCGGTTGCCGGCCGCCGGCTCGCCGTGGGAGGCCGAGCAGCTCTGCCTCTCCGGCGACGTCCTGTTCGCCGGCTCCATCGGCCGCACCGACCTGCCCGGCGGCAGCATGACGCGCATGCTCGGCAGCCTGCGGGACAAGATCCTCCCGTTGGCCGACGACACCGTCGTGCTGCCCGGGCACGGCCCCGCGACCACAATCGGCCGCGAGCGCGCGAGCAACCCGTACCTCGTCGAGGTGGCGGGTGGCGGCGCGCGACCCGCTCCCGCGCGCGGCCTGTAGCCGGCCGCACCCGACGTCAGCCCGCGGCCGGTGGCCGTCGCACCCAGTTTCCCGCCGGCGGCCGGTTGGCCGGCCGCAACCAGCCTTCGCCCGCGCGGGCCGCGCGGGTCTGTGAACGGAGCATCATGAGCAAGCCCACGCCCATCTCCGGCTTCCCGGAGTGGACGCCCGCGCAGCGGATGATCGAGCAGTACGTCCTGGACCGGATCCGCGACACGTTCGAGCTGTACGGTTTCGCCCCGCTGGAGACCCGCGCGGTGGAGCCGCTGGACCAGCTCCTGCGCAAGGGGGAAACCTCGAAGGAGGTCTACCTGATCCGGCGGTTGCAGGCCGACGCGGACGGCCCGGCCGGCGACGACGCGCTCGGCCTGCACTTCGACCTCACCGTGCCGTTCGCCCGCTACGTGCTGGAGAACGCCGGCAAGCTGCAGTTCCCGTTCCGCCGCTACCAGATCCAGAAGGTGTGGCGCGGCGAGCGGCCGCAGGAGGGGCGCTACCGCGAGTTCCTCCAGGCCGACATCGACATCGTCGACCGGGACACCCTCGCACCGCACCACGAGGCGGAGATGCCGCTGGTCGTCGGCGACGCGCTGCGCTCGTTGCCGATCCCGCCGGTGCGCATCCAGGTCAACAACCGCAAGATCTGTGAGGGCTTCTACCGGGGGATCGGGCTCGCCGACGCGGAGGCGACGCTGCGGGCGGTGGACAAGCTCGACAAGATCGGCCCGGCGAAGGTGACCGAGCTGCTGGCGCAGACCGCCGGGGCCAGCCAGGCGCAGGCCAAGGCCGTCCTGGCGCTGGCCGGGATCTCCGCCCCGGACGCCTCCTTCGCGGACGCCGTACGCGCCCTGGGCGTCAGCGACCCGCTGCTCGACGAGGGGACCGAGGAGTTGCTCCGGGTGGTGGAGACCGCCGCCGCGCACTCCCCGGGGCTCTGCGTGGCCGACCTGCGCATCGCCCGCGGCCTGGACTACTACACCGGCACCGTCTACGAGACGCAGCTCGTCGGCTACGAGCGGTTCGGCTCGATCTGCTCCGGCGGGCGGTACGACAACCTGGCCAGCGCCGGCGCCGCCCGCTTCCCCGGGGTGGGCATCTCGATCGGGGTGACCCGGCTGCTCGGGCTGCTCTTCGGCGCGGGGGCGCTGACGGTGTCGCGGGACGTGCCGACCTGCGTCCTGGTCGCGGTGACCAGCGAGGAGGGACGGGCGGCCAGTAACCGGGTCGCCGAGGCGCTGCGCCGCCGGGGCGTGCCGACCGAGGTGTCGCCGAGCGCGGCGAAGTTCGGCAAGCAGATCCGCTACGCCGAGCGGCGGGGCATCCCGTACGTCTGGTTCCCCGGGGCCGACGGCGCGGCCGACGAGGTGAAGGACATCCGCTCCGGCGCGCAGGCCGCCGCGGCGGCGGGGGAGTGGACGCCGCCGGTGGCCGACCTCAGGCCGCTGGTGGGCTGAGTCGCTACTGGCGCGTACGGGCGATCGGACCTACGGTGGCGTAAGTTACGCCACCGTAGGGAGATCGTCGTGACCGCACTCAGCCAGACCGCCCTGCTCCTCGAGCTGGAACCCGTCGTGGAGAAGAACCTCGACCGGCACCTGGCCATCGCCAAGGAGTGGTTCCCGCACGAGTACGTGCCGTGGAGCGAGGGGCGCACCTTCGACGGGCCGCTGGGCGGCGAGGCGTGGGCACCGAGTGACTCGACGATCCCCGACGTGGCCCGCACCGCGCTGATCGTGAACCTGCTGACCGAGGACAACCTGCCGTCGTACCACCACCAGATCGCCAGCCTGTTCGGCCGGGACGGCGCCTGGGGCACCTGGGTGCACCGGTGGACGGCCGAGGAGGGGCGGCACGGCACCGCCATCCGCGACTATCTCAGCGTCACCCGGGCGGTCGACCCGGTGGCGCTGGAGCGGGCCCGGATGACGCACATGTCCGCCGGGTACCGCAACGCGCACGACGAGGAGATGCTGCACTCGCTCGCGTACGTGTCGTTCCAGGAACTGGCCACCCGGATCTCGCACCGCAACACCGGTCGGGCGGCCGGCGACCCCGTCTGTGAGGCGCTGCTGGCCCGGGTCGCGTCCGACGAGAACCTGCACATGATCTTCTACCGCAACCTGCTGGGCGCGGCCCTCGAGGTGGCGCCCGGGCAGACGATGCGGGCCGTCGCCGACGTGCTGGCCGACTTCCAGATGCCGGGCAACGGCATCGACGGCTTCACCCGCAAGTCCGTGGCGATCGCCCTCGCCGGCATCTACGACCTGCGCCAGCACCGCGACGAGGTGGTGGCCCCGGTGCTGCGCCAGTGGGACGTCTTCAGCGTGACCGGGCTCGACGCCGACGGCGAGGCCGCCCGCGACGAGATCGCGGCCCACCTCGACGAGTTGGAGCGCGCCGCGGCCCGCTTCGAGGAGAAGCGGGACGCCCGCGCGGCCCGCCTGGCCGCCCGCTGACCGCAGGGCCGGCCCCGGTGGCCGGCGTCGCGCGGGGCGGATCCGGGCGGGCGGAACGCGGCGTGCCGCGGCGCGCCGGCGGCGGGGCGGGGCGCCCGTGGCGGGACCGTGCCCGCCGCAGGGTCGGGGCGGGGATCAAGCGCATAGACGTGCGTCGTTTCCCGGGGTTCGGGCGGGCTCCCGCGTCGGCGGGGGCGAAAAGGACAAAGCCGGGTCTTGCATACCTACTCAAGTATGTGAATACTTCACTCAGCTCGACCGGTTCCCCCAGATCGGCCGGGCTGACCCCGGCCCCCTGTCGCCCCGACGGAGGCCCGTCACCCCCCTCCCTGGAGGTTGTTGTATGCGACCCACGAGGTCCTCGCTCCGCCGTGCCGCCGTCATCGCCGCGGCCGGCGCCATGGTCGCCGGCTCGCTGATCGGCGCGCCCGCCCAGGCCGCACCCTCGTTCGTCTCGCCCGACGCCGCCGCCGGCCTGGCCGAGCGCCTCGGCGACCGCTCCGCCGGCACGTACGCCGACGCCAACGGCAAGATGGTCGTCACCGTTACCGACGCCCTCGCCGCCCGGCAGGTCAGCGCCGCCGGCGCCACGCCGAAGGTCGTCGCCCGCGGCGCCAGCGAACTGGCCCGGGCCACCTCGGAGCTGGACCGCTCCGCCAAGATCCCCGGCACCGCGTGGTGGACCGACCCCGCCACCAACCAGGTCGTCGTCTCCGTCGACAGCACGGTCACCGGCGCCAAGCTGGAGCGCGTCAAGGCCGCCGCCGCGAAGATGAACGGCGCGATCCGCATCGAGGCCGAGGCCGGCGTGCTCAGCACCCGCATCTCCGGCGGCCAGGCCATCTACGCCGGTGGCGGCGGTCGCTGCTCGCTGGGCTTCAACGTGCGCAGCGGCAGCACCTACTACTTCCTGACCGCCGGGCACTGCACCAACATCTCGTCGAGCTGGTACAGCAACTCCGGGCAGACCAGCCTGCTCGGCACCCGTACCGGCACCAGCTTCCCGGGCAACGACTACGGCATCGTGCGGCACAACAACTCCGCCAACGCCGCCGGCAACGTCTCCCTCTACAACGGCAGCTTCCGGGACATCACCGCCGCCGGCAACGCCTACGTCGGCCAGTCGGTGCAGCGCTCCGGCAGCACCACCGGCCTGCGCTCCGGCTCGGTCAGCGCGCTCAACGCCACGGTGAACTACGCCGAGGGCTCGGTCTCCGGCCTGATCCGCACCAACGTCTGCGCCGAGCCGGGCGACAGCGGCGGCTCGCTGTTCAGCGGCACCATCGCCCTGGGCCTGACCTCCGGCGGCAGTGGCAACTGCCGCACCGGCGGCACCACCTTCTTCCAGCCCGTCGGTGAGGCGCTGAGCCGCTACGGCGTCAGCATCTTCTGATCGACCGCACCACAGGACGGGCCGCCGGGTGAACCCGGCGGCCCGTCCGCCTGCCCGGGACCGGTTCACCGGAGTGGTGCGGGCCGACCGGGGTACACCCGGGCGGTGAACGCCCCCACGCCCCCGCCCGCCGAGACCGCCGCGTCGGCCTGGGCGCCGCTGCGGCTCGCCGCCTTCCGTAGCCTGTGGCTGGCGGTGCTGGCCAGCAACGTGGGCACCTGGATGCAGACCGTCGGCGCCCAGTGGCTGCTCGTCGACCAGGCCAACGCCTCGACCCTGGTGTCGCTGGTGCAGACCGCCAGCATGCTGCCCGTGCTGCTGCTCGCCCTGCCCGCCGGCGCGCTGGCCGACACCCTCGACCGCCGCCGGCTGCTGATCGGCGTGCAGTGCTTCCTGGCCACCGTCGGCGTGCTGCTGACCGGCCTCACCGCCGCCGACCGGATGCCGCCGGCGCTGCTGCTCACCCTCACCTTCGCGCTCGGCGTCGGCCAGGCGCTGACCCTGCCGGCCTGGCAGGCGCTCATCCCCGAACTGGTGCCCCGGTCCCAGCTCTTCTCCGCCTCGGCGCTCGGGTCGATCAGCGTGAACCTGGCCCGCGCCGTCGGGCCGGCCGTGGCCGGCGTGCTGGTCGCCCGGGCCGGCGTCGCCACCGTATTCGCCGTCAACGCGGCGTCGTTCGCCCTCTTCGCGCTGGTCCTGCTGCGCTGGCGACCGGCGCGGCCCGACGGCGACGACCTGCCCGAGCGGTTCACGGCCGCGCTGCGCGCCGGCGGCCGGTACGTGCGCAACTCGCCCGTGGTCCGCCGGATCCTGCTGCGCGCGGCGCTGTTCGTGGTGCCCGGCAGCGCGCTGTGGGCGCTGCTGCCCCTGGTCGCGAGCCGCCGCCTGCACCTGGGCGCCGGCGGCTACGGCGTGCTGCTCGCCGCGCTCGGCGTCGGCGCGGTGGCCGGCGCCCTCGTGCTGCCCCGGATCCGGCTGGCGCTCACCACCAGCCAGCTCCTGCTGTCGGCCGGCCTGGTCTACGCCGCCGTCCTGGTGGTGCTCGCGCTGGCGCCGGGGACGGTCCCGGTCGCGCTGGCCCTGGTGCCCGCCGGCATGGCCTGGATGACCGTGCTGTCCAGCGTCAACGCCGCGATGCAGCTCTTCCTGCCCGGCTGGGTACGCGCCCGGGGCCTCTCGGTCTACCAGATGGTCTTCGCCGGCGGGCAGGCGCTCGGCGCCCTCGCCTGGGGCGCGCTCGGCGAGGTGGCCGGCCTCGTGGCAGCGCTCGCCGTGGCGGCCGGGGCGATGGCGGCCGGCGCGGCGACCGTGCCGCTCTGGCCGCTGCGCGACACCCGGGGGCTCGACCGGGACCCGGCGATCTGGTGGCCCGAGCCGCACCTGACGCTGCCCGCGCACCCGTGGGCCGGGCCGGTGCTGGTGACCGTCTCCTACACGGTGCCACCGCCCCGGCAGGCGGAGTTCGTCGCGGCGATGCGGCTGGTGGGACGGTCGCGGCGGCGTACGGGGGCGATGCGCTGGCGGCTGTACCGCACGGGGGAACGGGAGGACGGCTTCGTCGAGGTCTACCAGGTGCCGTCGTGGGAGGAGCACCTGCGCCAGCACGGTGGGCGGTTCACCGGCGCCGACCGGGGCATCGAGGAGCGCGCCCGCGCGCTGACCGTCGGCGAGGTCGTGGTGCGTCACCTGCTACCCGCCGACCCGCGCGACTGACCCGGCCGGTCAGCGGCGGCTGACCGACGGTCGACGGGTGGTGCGGACCCGCGCCCGGCGAGGCTGACAGAATGCCAGGGGTAAGGGTGTACCGCAGATGAGGAGACGCAAGCCGTGATCCGTACCCATGACGCCGGCAGCCTGCGCGCGACGGACGCCGGCACCACGGTGACGCTCGCCGGGTGGGTGGCCCGCCGGCGCGACCACGGCGGCGTGATCTTCGTCGACCTGCGCGACGCCTCCGGCGTGGTCCAGGTGGTGTTCCGCGAGGAGGACGCGCACGCGCTGCGCAACGAGTTCTGCGTGCGGGTGACCGGCGAGGTGACCCGCCGCCCGGCGGGCAACGAGAACCCGGAGCTGCCGACCGGTGAGATCGAGGTGACCGCCGCCGAGCTGGAGGTGCTCTCCGAGGCCGCGCCGCTGCCCCTGCCGGTCGACGACCAGGTCGAGGCCGGCGACGACATCCGGCTGCGCTACCGCTACCTCGACCTGCGCCGCAGCGGCCCGGCGAAGGCGATGCGGCTGCGCTCGCGGGCCAACCAGCTCGCCCGCGCGGTGCTGCACGAGCGGGACTTCCTGGAGATCGAGACCCCGACGTTGACCCGCTCCACCCCGGAGGGCGCCCGCGACTTCCTGGTGCCGGTGCGCCTGCAGCCCGGCAGCTGGTACGCGCTGCCGCAGTCGCCGCAGCTCTTCAAGCAGCTGCTGATGGTCGGCGGCATGGAGCGCTACTACCAGATCGCCCGCTGCTACCGCGACGAGGACTTCCGCGCCGACCGGCAGCCGGAGTTCACCCAGCTCGACATCGAGATGTCCTTCGTCACCGAGGACGACGTCATCGACCTCGGCGAGGCGATCGTCTCGACGCTGTGGAAGGACCTGGCCGGGCACGAGATCTCCCGGCCGATCCCGCGCATCACCTGGCACGACGCGCTGGCCCGCTACGGCTCCGACAAGCCCGACCTGCGCTACGGCGTCGAGCTGACCGAGCTGACCGACTACCTGCGCGGCACGCAGTTCCGGGTCTTCGCCGGGGCCATCGACGCGGGCGGCTACGTCGGTGCGGTGGTCATGCCGGGCGGCGCGGCGCAGAGCCGCAAGGAGCTGGACGGCTGGCAGGACTGGGCGAAGGCGCGCGGCGCGCGCGGCCTGGCATACGTGGTGCTCGACGCCGAGAGCGGCGAGGCGCGCGGGCCGGTGGCGAAGAACCTCTCCGCCGAGCACCTGGGCGGGCTCGCCGACGCGGTCGGCGCGAAGCCGGGCGACGCGGTCTTCTTCGCCGCCGGTGCCCATGCCCGGGAGGCACAGGAACTGCTCGGCGCGGCCCGCGTCGAGATCGCCAGGCGGGCCGGCCTGATCGACGAGAGCGCGTGGGCGTTCTGCTGGGTCGTCGACGCGCCGATGTTCGAGCGCACCGACGAGGGCGGCTGGACGGCCGTGCACCACCCGTTCACCTCGCCGAACGGCGACTGGGTGGACCGGTTCGAGCAGGCGCCGGACCGGGCGCTGGCGTACGCGTACGACATCGTCTGCAACGGCAACGAGATCGGTGGCGGCTCGATCCGTATCCACCGCGGCGACGTGCAGAAGCGGGTCTTCGACCTGCTCGGCATCACCGCCGAGGAGGCGCAGGACAAGTTCGGCTTCCTGCTGGAGGCGTTCAAGTACGGCGCCCCGCCGCACGGCGGCATCGCCTTCGGCTGGGACCGGGTCTGCATGCTGCTCGCGGGCGCGGACTCGATCCGCGAGGTCATCGCCTTCCCGAAGACCCGGGGCGGCTTCGACCCGCTGACCGGCGCGCCGACGCCGATCACCGCACAGCAGCGCGCGGAGGCCGGCATCGACGCCAAGCCGAAGCCGGCGGCGGCGCCGCACACCGGCACGGCCGGACCGGCCGCCCCGGTGGCTGACCCCACCTGATCCCCGACCCGACCCGCATCGTGATCACGAGGTCCGCGTCCTGGTCCGTCCGACGGCCCGACGCGGACCTCCTGGTCGTTCGAGGCGCGTGGCCGACCGGGTGCCGGGCACCTTGAGCGCACGGCGTGAGGAGAGCGGATGACACTGCTCGTGGTGGGGGCCAGTGGGTACCTCGGCGGCGAGGTCTGCCGGCAGGCGGTCGCGGCGGGGGAGCGGGTGGCCGGGACGTACCACTCGGGCCGGATCGAGGTGCCGGGCGTCGAGGCGTACCGGCTCGACGTGACGGACCGGGCCGCCGTGCGCGCGCTGGTCGCCCGGTTGCGTCCCGACGCCGTGGTGGGCACCCCCTACCGGTACGGGCAGTGGGCGGTGACCGCCGACGGGGCGGCCCACGTCGCGTACGCCTCGGCCGAGGCGGGGGCGCGGCTGGTGCACGTGTCCAGCGACGCGGTGCACGCCGGGCGCCCCGAGCCGTACGCCGACGACGACGAGCCGGAGCCGGTCTTCGCGTACGGGGCGGCGAAGGCGGCGGCGGAGACCGCCGTACGCGCGATCGACCCGGGCGCCGCGCTGGTGCGCACGTCGTTGATCGTGGGCGACGAGCGGAGCAAGCAGATCCGGCTCTGCCTGGACGCCCTCGCCGGTCGGGCCACCCTGTTCACCGACGAGCTCCGCTGCCCGGTGCACGTGGCCGACCTGGCCGCCGCCGTGCTGCACCTGGCGTGCCACCGGTACGCCGGCCCGCTGAACGTGGGCGGCCCGGACGCGGTGAGCCGGGCCGCGATGGGGCGGCTGGTGGCGGCGCGGTTCGGCATCGACCCCGCCGGCCTGAAGACCCCCACGCTCGCCGCCTCGGGTCTCGTCCGCCCCGCCCAGGTGCGCCTCGACTCGTCCCGCGCCGCCGCCCTGCTGCCGATCCGGCTGCGCGGCATCCGCGAGCTGCTCGCACCGTGACCTGACCGACCCGCGTCGACCCCCGCACACTTCCTACGCACAAGTATTGTGCATAGGAAGTGTGCACGGATATCGTGCCTTCATGACGAACCACGAGGCCGCGGAACCCGCGGTGCGCAAGGTCCGGCTCGACCACCGGCAGGTCCGGGTCCTGGCGCACCCGCTGCGGCTGCGGCTGCTCGGCGCCCTGCGGGCCAGGAGCCCGGCCACGGCCACCACCCTCGCCGGGCTCCTCGACACCAACACCGGCGCCACCAGCTACCACCTGCGCCAGCTCGCCGAGGTGGGACTGGTCACCGAGGTCGCGCAGCCGGCCAGCGGCCGGCAGCGGTGGTGGCGCGCCGCGCACGACCTCAGCAGCTGGGAGCCCACCGACTTCGACGACGACCCGGACGCCCGGGCCGCGATCGAGTGGATCCAGGGCGACCAGGTGCGGCAGCTGGCGGAGAGCGCCGAGCGGTGGTTCGCCACCCAGCACGAATGGTCCCCCGCCTGGCGGGACGCCCTCGGCATGAGCGACGTCCTCATGACGATCCCGCCGGCCCGGCTCAAACAGCTCGAGGCGGAGGTGTGGGAGCTGATGGAGCGCTACCGCCACGAGACCGAAGCCGAGACCGAGGCCGGCACCGGTGATCCCCAGGCGCGGCCGGTGCAGGTGTTCCTCGCCGCCTATCCGCTGCCGGGGCAGACGCGGTGAGCGCGCTGTCCGTACGTCAGGTCCGGCGGCGCTTCCTGGTGCTGCACGGCCTGCGCTGGCTGCCCATGGGCCTGATGGTCCCGGTGATGATCCTGCTGATGCAGGAGCGCGGGCTGACGCTGACCCAGATCGGCCTCGTCTTCACCGCCCAGGGCCTGCTCGTCCTCGCGCTGGAGCTGCCCACCGGCGGCTTCGCCGACGCCCTCGGGCGCCGCCCGGTCCTGATCGTGGCCTGGCTGGTCAACCTCGCCTCGCTCGCGCTCTTCGCCGTGGCCGACTCGTTCGCGCTGTTCTTCCTCGTCTGGGCGTTGCAGGGCGTCTTCCGGGCGCTCGACAGCGGCCCGCTGGAGTCCTGGTACGTCGACGCCACCCTCGCGGCCGACCCGCAGGCGCGGTACGAGCCGGGCCTCGGCCACGCCGGCACCGTCATCGGCGTCGCGATCAGTGCCGGGGCGCTGATCGGTGGCGGCCTGGTCGCGCTCGGCCCCATCGGGTCGGTCAGCGCGCTCACCGTGCCGGTGCTGGCCGCCTTCGGCTGCCAGGCGGCGGCCCTGGTCGCCCTGCTGGTGCTGCTGGTGGAGGTCCGGCCGGCGACGGGCGCCGGGGCGCTGCGGGCGTCGGTCGCCGAGGCGCCACGGATGATCGGGCGGGCGGTCGGGCTGCTGCGCCGCTCGCGGGTGCTGCTCGCGCTGGTCGCCGTCGAGCTGTTCTGGGGCTTCGGCATGGTCACCTTCGAGTCCCTGCTGCCCCTGCGCCTCGCCGAGGTGGTCGGCGACGCCGACCGGGCCGCCGCGCTGCTGGGGCCGGCCGGCTCGGCCGCCTGGCTCGCCTCGGCGGCCGGCGCCGCGCTCACCCCGCTGCTGCTGCGCTGGCCCGGTGCCGCTGCCGGGGCGGCGCTGCTGCGGATCCTGCAGGGCCTCACCGTCGTCGGCATGGGGCTCTTCGCCGGGCCGGTCGGCGTGCTCGTCGCCTATCTCGCCTGCTACACCGTGCACGGCGCGTCGAACCCGCTGCACATGGGGTTGTTGCACCGGCAGGTCGACGGCCCGTACCGGACCAGCGTGATCTCGCTGAACTCGATGATGGCCCAGCCGGCGGGCGCGATCGGCGGGGTGGCGCTCACGATGCTGGCCCAGGCGACCAGCATCAGCACCGCGATGGTCGTCGGCGCGGCGGTGCTGGCCGTCGCCGCCCCCTGCTACCTGCCGGCCTGGCGGGCCGGCCGCCGCACCGGCGCCGGCCCGGATCCGGCCGCCGCTCCCGCTCCCGCGCCGGCGTCCGTTTCCGCACCCGCGCAGGGTGACTGACCGGCCCCGGCGGCCGGTGGGCCGATCCACCGTGGAGATTGGCGAATGGACCGATTGGGTACAGCACTGGCCGACCCACTGGGAACCCCCACCGGAGGAACGCCATGCTCGCCATTCTCGCGGCGATCGTTTTCGGTTTCGCCCTGCTGCTCGATCTGTTGAAGACCGACTTCGGCGCGCCGGACCTGTTCAACTGGAACACCCTCGTGCTCATCGGCCTGCTGCTGCTCTCGCTCTACCTGGCGGGCGTGGGCCGCGGCCCACGCGGCGGCGGTGGCGGCGGTGGCGGCGGCCGGTGGTACCGGGGCCGTCGTCCCGGCCGCGGCTGACCGCTAACGATCATACCGGGCCCGACCCGGCGGCGCGCTTCCGGCGCCGTCGGTCGGGCCCGGTACTGTTCCCGTGATGGAGTCCGACGCCCTCTTCTCCCTTGGCGAACCCGCCGGAGCGCACCCCGCGCCCGCGGGCTCCGCCGGCGTGGACGGGTTCACGGCGGTGGGGGAGGATTCGCCGCTGCCGGTCCGGATGCGCCCGCGCAGCCTCGACGAGCTGGTCGGGCAGGAGCACCTGCTCGCGCCGGGTGCCCCGCTGCGCCAGCTCGTCTCGGCCACCGCGCCGATGTCGGTCATCCTCTGGGGCCCGCCCGGCAGCGGCAAGACGACGATCGCGCACCTGGTGGCCCGGGCCACCGACCGCCGCTTCGTCGCCATGTCGGCCCTCACCGCCGGGGTCAAGGACGTGCGCGCGGTGATCGAGACCGCCCGCCGCCAGCGGCGCTCCGGCGGCCCGCAGACGGTGCTCTTCATCGACGAGGTGCACCGGTTCAGCAAGACTCAGCAGGACTCGCTGCTCGCCGCCGTCGAGGACCGCACGGTCACGCTGCTCGCGGCGACCACCGAGAACCCGTACTTCTCGGTGATCTCACCCCTGCTGTCGAGGTGCGTGCTGCTCACCCTCCAGCCGCTGGACGACGCGGCGGTGCGCGCCCTGCTGCGCCGCGCGGTCGCCGACGAGCGCGGCCTCGGCGGCACGCTCAGTCTCGAGACCGAGGCCGAGGACCATCTCGTCCGCCTCGCGGCCGGCGACGTACGCAAGGCACTCACGGCGCTGGAGGCGGCGGCGGCCTCCGCCATGGCCCTGGGCGCGGCGCGGATCGACCTCGCCACCGCCGAGCAGGCGGTCGACGTGGCGGCGGTGCGCTACGACCGGGACGGCGACGCCCACTACGACGTGACCAGCGCCTTCATCAAGAGCATGCGTGGCTCGGACGTGGACGCGGCGCTGCACTGGCTGGCCCGGATGCTGGTGGCCGGCGAGGACGCCCGGTTCATCGCCCGCCGCCTGGTCATCTTCGCCAGCGAGGACGTCGGCATGGCAGACCCGAGCGCGCTGAGCGTGGCCACCGCCACCGCCCACGCCGTCGAGTACGTCGGCCTGCCCGAGGTCCAGCTCAACCTCGCCCAGGCGGTGATCCACCTGGCCACCGCGCCGAAGTCCAACTCGGCCACCGCCGCGATCGGCGCGGCGATCGCCGACGTGCGGGCCGGCCGGGGCGGGGCGGTGCCGCGCGGGCTGCGCGACGCGCACTACGCGGGCGCCAAGGGGCTGGGGCACGGCACCGGTTACCGCTACCCGCACGACGACCACCGTGGTGTGGTCACCCAGCAGTACGCTCCCGACGACCTCGTCGGCACCGACTACTACCGGCCCAGCCAGCACGGCGCCGAGCGCTCGGTCGGCACCCGGCTGCCGCTGCTGCGTCGCATCGTCCGAGGGCTGCCCGCCCCGGCCGCGCAGGCGCCGGTGGCGGTCGCGAGCGGATCGGTGGGCGACGGCCGCCGACAGCCGGACGCGGGCGGCGCCGGCGCGACGCGAGAGGGCGGCGACGCCGCCGGGGAGGGTCACCAGTGAGATCGCGTGGTTCGGAGCGACCGGAGGACGGCCCCGACGAGCGGCGCGACCCCCGCGCCAAGGGGCGTCGCTGGGGGCGGGGCAAGGCCGAGGCCGAGCCCGAGGAGCCGGTCAGCGGCGAGGAGTTCGGCTGGATCGACGACCTGCGCTCGGCCAAGCAGCAGCGCAACGAGCTGGGGCCGGACGGGGCTCAGGCCGCACCGGCTCCGGGGCAGCGCCCGGGCGCACCGACACCGCCGGGCCCGGCCGGGCCGCCCCCGGGCGGCCCCGGCCCGGCCGCCGCGCCCCCGGTCCGCCGTGGTGAGGCGGCGCCCCCGCGCTCCCGCCCCGTGGACGGGCCCTGGCCCGGTGCGCCGGAGGCACCCGGGCCGGTCGGCCCCCCGGCCCCCGGCGCCGGCCCCACGCCGCAGCCCGGCTCCCGGCCCCCGGGCGCGACCCGGCCGCAACCCGCCCCGGACGGCCCGGACCGGCGGCCCCGCCCCACCGCGGGAGCCCCGACGGGTCCGCAGGCCGGCTCGCCCCCGAACCCACCGGCCGGCTTCGCTCCCGGCCCGCGGGCAGGTTTCCCGACCGGCCCGCAGTCCGGCGTGACCGGTCCGCAGCCCGCAACTCCCGTCCGTCCCCACACCGGCGGGCCCACCGGCCCGCAGTCGGGTGCGCCGATGCCCCCGCCCCTCGACGCGCCGCGTCCGGGCGGGCCGGCGACGGGCCGGCGCCCCGACGGCCGGGCGGTGCCGGGTGTCCCGCCCGCCGCGGGTGCCCCCGGACGACCGGGCGGCGCGGGCCGGGCCAGCGTCCCGCCCACCGGGGCCCCCGAGCCGTCGAGCGGCGAGCTGCGGGCGGCCCCGTCCGACGGACGCGATCCCCGCTCCGCGCGCCTGCGGCGGGGCGCGGCCGACGCCGCTGCCCCCGCGCCGGCTGACGGCACCGGCCCCCTGCCGGCGGTCGCCCCACCGGCGTCGGGCGGCGACGGGACGGAGGGCGCCCGGCGCCCCGGCGCCCCGACCGGCCGACGCCGCGCCGCCGAGCCGGACACGTCGCCGCAGCCGCGCCCCGGCACCACCACCCCCGCCGTGCCGCGCCCGGGCACCACCCCCGCCGTGCCGCGCCCGGGCACCACCCCCGCCGTGCCGCGCCCGGGCACCACCCCCGCCGTGCCGCGCTCCGGCAACGCCCCGCCGCTGCCCGACGCGCCGGCCGCGCCGCGTCCGGCCGACGGCGAAGCGGGGCGGCGTCGCCAGCCCGCTGATCCCCGCGCCGACCGACCGGAGCGCCCGGCCGACTGGTTGCGGCAGGCCGGCCGCACCCACCACACCGATCCCGCCCTGCCGACGGTCAAGCGGGCGGGACCGCCGCCCGGCACGAGTGGTCCGTCGCCGGTGCCGCCCCCGCCCGAGCAGCGCGGCACCGAGACCGGCGGCATTCCCGTCGGCCGGGCGCGGCCCGGCGCGTCGCCGCGATCCTCCGACGACACCGAGGCCGGGCAGCCGGCCGGCCGGGCGGGCACCGGAGGGCCCCGGGCAGCCGACCGCCCCCACCCCCACCCCGGCCCCGCGCCGGCCCGGGGCGCCGCCCGCCCCACGCCGGCGGGCGCCCCGGCCCCGACCGGCCGGGCCCGACCCGACGCGACCTCGGCCGCACCCACCCGGGACGACGAGCGCCCCGGCACCGGTCCGGCGGGTCCCGTCCGGGGTGCCGCGCGTCCTGACGGTGGTCCGGCGGGTCCCGTCCGGGGCGCCGCGCGTCCCGACGGCGGTCCGGGCGGCCCCGGCCGGGGCCCCGGCGCTGCCGCGGTGCCGCCCCCCGACGCCGCCGGCCCGGGCGCTCCGACCGGGCCGCGCCGGCCCGGTCCCGCCCCGGCCGGCCCGGTGCGGCCCGATCAGCTCCCGCCCGGCCCGGTCCGTCCCGGCACGTCCGCGCCCGGCCCGTCCAGGCCCGGCGCGGGTGCCGCCCGCCCGCCCGGGGACCGGCCCGGGCCGGCCACCAACGCCGGCCCCCGCACCGGCCCCATCGGGCCGACCGGAATCGCGCGGGCCGCCGCCCCGGCGCCCCGCCCCGGTCCCGAGGACCGTGCGGCCGGGCGGGCCCTCCCGCCACACCGTGAGCCCGGGCGACCGGACACGTCGGGTGTCGCACCGGTGCCGCCGGCCGGCGCCGGCGAGCCGGTGGTGGCGCGGGCCGCCGCGGCGGTCGTACCGCCCGTCGAACCGGCCGACGCGGCGGCGCTGCGCCGGGCCACGGAGCCCCAGTCGCCGGACGACGACGAGCCCGGCCCCGGCGGGCTGCGCGGCGCGCGCTCCGACCTGCGCCGCCGGATGCGTGAGCGGCGGCGGCTGCGGATGGGCGTCCTCGCCCTGGTCAGCATCGTGCTGCTCGGCGCCATCCCGCTCTACTTCGGCATCCGTACGCTCAGTCGTGACCCCGTCTTCGACACCCTCGACGAGCTGGACGTGCCGGGCTGGGCGGCGGTCAAGACCGTCGACGACGTCAGCGGCAGCCGGTGGTGCCTGCTCGACTGCCGGCTGCGGGAACGCACCGCCACGTCCGAGCGATCTCCGGAGGAGACCGCGTCGGTCTACGAGCGGGCGCTGACCGACGGCGGCTGGCGGCCGTGGCAGGTGACCCGCTGCCCCGAGCAGCCCGCGAAGGGGCGTTACACGTGCTGGCGCCAGGACGAGCTCACCCTCGATCTCTGGGTGCGCGAGCCCGCGTGCGTGCCGCCGCCGGTCGACGGGCAACCGGCCGTGGTGCCGTCGCCCGACCCGGAGACCGCCGCCGAGGAGTGCTCCGGCTCGTTGGTGTCGGTGAAGATCCGCAACGCGATCGACGACGAGCGGACCCGCCCCCAGCCCAGCATCGATCCGTCCCTCACGGGTGAGGATCCCTTCCCGACGCTCACCGAGGATCCGCTCGCGACACCGACACCCTCACCGTCCTGAGCCGGTTTCCATCACGGACGGTAGGGTCTGGGGCTGGCGGATCCGCCAGCCCCCGTCGCCCCTCGGTCACCGAGCGGCGGTGCGGGCGGGGCGGCCGCGCGTTGCGGGGACGTCGGGTTCCCGGAACTCTGCTTGAGGAGGACAGGCGTGGGCTTTTTCGAGGTCGCGGCGCTGATCGCGGCGATCGCGTTCGCGATGCTGGTGTTGATCCTGACGCTGCCCATCCTGCGGCTGCGGCACACCGTGGACGCCACCACCCGGATGATCAACGATCTCAACGACCGGACCGCGCCGCTGCTCGGCGACGTGAACACCACGGTGAAGAACGTCAACACGGCCCTGGAGCAGGTGCAGACCTCCCTGGACGGGGTCAACCTCCAGCTCGCCAAGGTCGACACGATGACCAGCCACGCGCAGAACGTCACCGCCAACGTCGCGAACCTGGCGACCGTCGTCTCCGCCGCCGCCGCCAACCCGCTGGTCAAGGTGGCCGCCTTCGGCTACGGCGTCCGCAAGGCCGCCTCGACCCGCCGGCACGCCGAGACCGAGCGTGAGGTGCGCGACACCATCAAGCAGCAGCGGCGGGCCGCCAAGCGCGGCACCAACTGACCCGGCACGACCAGGAGGAACTCGTAATGAGGCGGTTGTTCTGGCTCGGCATCGGGCTGGCCGTGGGCGTGGTGGTGGTCCGCAAGGCCACCCGCACCGCCCAGGCGTACACCCCGGCCGGCATCGCCAGCACGGTGACCGAATCCGCCGGCGGCCTGGCGGAGTCGCTGCGCAGCTTCGTGCAGGACGTCCGGGTCGCGATGGTCGAACGCGAGCAGGAGATCCACGAGGCGTTCGCCCGGGGTGAGGCGTTCGACGACCAGTTCGCCGAGCTGCGGGAGGACCCGCGCATCGGCGACCGAGAGATCTTTCCGGAGGAACACCAGCGATGAAGACGGCGGAGATCAGGCGGCGGTACCTCGCCCACTTCGAGGCGAACGGGCACACCGTGGTGCCGTCCGCTCCGCTGCCCGCCATCAGCGACCCGAACCTCCTGTTCGTCAACGCCGGCATGGTGCAGTTCGTCCCCTACTTCCTGGGGCAGCAGAGCGCGCCGTACCGGCGGGCCGTCAGTGTGCAGAAGTGCATCCGCACGCCCGACATCGACGAGGTCGGCAAGACCAGCCGGCACGGCACGTTCTTCCAGATGAACGGCAACTTCTCCTTCGGTGACTACTTCAAGGGCGAGGCGATCCCGCTCGCCTGGGACCTGGTCACCAAGTCGGTCGCCGACGGCGGCTACGGCCTCGACCCGGAGCGGGTCTGGCCGACGGTCTACCTCGACGACGACGAGGCATACGAGATCTGGCGTTCGGTGGGCGTGCCGGCGGCGCGGATCGTGCGCCGGGGCAAGGCGGACAACTACTGGTCGATGGGCATTCCCGGGCCGGCCGGGCCCTGCTCCGAGCTCTTCTACGACCGGGGCCCGTCCTACGGTCGGGAGGGCGGGCCGGCGGTCGACGAGGACCGCTACATGGAGTTCTGGAACCTCGTCTTCATGCAGTACGAGATCGCGGACGTCATCAGCAAGGAGCAGTTCCGCATCGTCGGGGACCTGCCGGCGAAGAACATCGACACCGGCATGGGCCTGGAGCGGATGGCCTCCATCCTGCAGGGTGTCGACAACCTCTACGAGATCGACGAGGTCCGGCCGATTCTCGACCGGGCGGCCGAGCTGACCGGCAAGCGCTACGGCGCCCACTCGGGCCAGGTCGCCAGCGAGTCGCACCCGGACGACGTGCGGCTGCGGGTGATCGCCGACCACGTGCGTACCGCGCTGATGCTGATCGGCGACGGGGTCACCCCGAGCAACGAGGGGCGCGGCTACGTGCTGCGCCGCATCATGCGCCGGGCGATCCGGTCGGTGCGGCTGCTCGGCTGGCAGGACCGGGCGCTGCCCGAGCTGCTGCCGGTGGCCCGGGACTGCATGTCCCCGTCGTACCCGGAGCTGGCCGCCGACTTCGACCGGATCTCGCAGTACGCGTACGCGGAGGAGGACGCCTTCCTGTCCACCCTGCGCGCCGGTACCACGATCCTGGACACGGCGATCGTCGAGACCCGGACCGCCGGCAAGCCGGCGCTCAGCGGCGAGAAGGCGTTCCAGCTGCACGACACGTACGGCTTCCCGATCGATTTGACCCTGGAGATCGCCGCCGAGCAGGGCCTCGCGGTCGACGCCGAGGGCTTCCGCCGGCTGATGGCCGACCAGCGCTCCCGCGCCAAGGCCGACGCGCGGGCGCGCAAGACCGGGCACACCGACCTGTCGGCGTACCGGTCGGTGCTCGACTCGGGCGGCCCCGTGCTGTTCACCGGGTACGGCGAGGTGTCCCGGGAGTCGACGGTGCGGGCGGTGCTCGGCGCGGACGGCCCCCGCCAGGCGGCGGTCGAGGGCGACACGATCGAGCTGGTGCTCGACGCCACCCCGTTCTACGCCGAGGGCGGCGGGCAGCAGCCCGACCTCGGCGTGATCACCGTGGGCGGCGGCCAGGTCGAGGTGTTCGACGTGCAGCAGCCGGTGCCCGGCCTGATCGTGCACCGTGCCCGGGTGCTGCGCGGCGAGGTGCGGGCGGGCGAGACCGGCTACGCCGAGATCGACACCACCCGCCGGCGGGCCATCTCCCGCTCGCACACGGCGACGCACCTGGTGCACCAGACGATGCGCAACTTCCTCGGCGAGTCCGCCACCCAGGCCGGGTCGCTGAACGCCCCGGGCCGGCTGCGCTTCGACTTCAACACCCCGGCGGGGGTGGCGCCGAGCGTGCTGCGCGACGTCGAGCAGCAGGTCAACGAGGTGCTCCTCGCCGACCTGGAGGTGCACGCCTTCATCACCTCGCTGGAGGAGGCGCGGCGCATCGGGGCGATGGCGCTGTTCGGCGAGAAGTACGGCGAGGAGGTGCGGGTCGTCGAGGTCGGTGACTACGCCCGGGAGCTGTGCGGCGGCACCCACGTCGCCCGCTCCGGCCAGCTCGGCCTGGTGAAGATCCTCTCCGAGTCGTCGATCGGTTCCGGGGTGCGTCGGGTCGAGGCGCTGGTCGGCATGGACGCCTTCAACTTCCTGGCCCGCGAGCACCTGCTGGTGTCGCGCCTCGCCGAGCTGTACCGGGTGCCCAGCGACCAGGTCGCCGACCGGGTCGAGCAGACGGTGACGCAGCTTCGCGACGCCGAGAAGGAGCTGGAGAAGCTGCGCGCCCAGCTGGTGCTCGGTGGGGCGTCGGCGCTCGCGGCGCAGGCGAAGGACGTGCGCGGAGTCGCGTACGTGGGCACCGAGGCACCGGAGGGCGCGGCCGGCAACGACGTGCGGACCCTCGCCCAGGAGATCCGTGGCCGCATCGACCCGGCGCGGCCGGCGGTCGTCGCGGTGGCGGCCCGGGCAGGAGGCAAGGCGTCGCTGGTGGTCGCGGTGAACCCGGCGGCCCGCAGCCGGGGACTGGCCGCGTCGGACCTGGTCAAGGCGGCCTTCTCCGGGCGTGGCGGGGGGAGCCCCGACCTGGCCCAGGGCGGTGGCCTGCCGGCCGACGAGGCCCCGAAGCTGCTGAGTACGGTTGAGAAGGCGATCGCCGAGGCGTGACGCGTGACCGCAGCGACCAGGACGGACCCGCATGGTCCGTCCTGGTTCGCCGTTCCAGGGGGAGCTACCGAGCGTGAACGAGTTGTTCCGTGGTGTCCGGATCGGGGTGGACGTCGGTCAGGTCCGGGTGGGGGTTTCCCGCTCGGACCCGCACGGCGTGCTGGCCACCCCGTTGGTGACCCTCGCCCGCGACCTCGACGCGGCTCCGGACGCGGTGCCGGCCGACATCGCCGCGCTCGTGGCGCTTGTCGCCGAGCACGAGGCGGTGGAGGTCGTCGTCGGTCTTCCGGTCAATCTCGCCGGCAGGCACGGCCCGGCGGCCGTACACGTGAAGGCGTACGCTGACCGACTGGCCGCGGCAATAGCGCCCGTTCCGGTGGCGCTCACCGACGAGAGGATGTCCACGGTCGTGGCTTCTCGTAGGCTTGCCGAGCGCGGTGTCCGGGGGAAACGGCAACGGGCGGTGGTCGACCAGGCCGCCGCGGTGGAGATTCTGCAGAGCTGGCTGGAAGCGCAGCGGAGGCGGACGCGATGATCGACGATCTGGACCTCGGGTTCGACGAGCAGGACCGGGGGGAGAAGGGCAAGCACCGGCGCGGCGCTGTGCGCAAGCGCAAGGGCGGCGGTGGCGGCCGGGGCCGGACAGCCCTGGCCCTGCTGCTCACCCTGGCCCTGCTCGGCGGGATCGGTGGCGGTGCCTTCTACGGCTTCGACCGGATCCAGGCCTACTTCGTCACCCCCGACTACGACGGCGCGGGCACCGGCGAGGTGACCGTCGAGATCAAGCAGGGCGCGTTGCTCGCCGACATGGCCACCGCGTTGGTCGCCGCCGACGTGGTGAAGAGCGCCAAGGCGTTCATCGAGGCCGCCGAGGCGAACGCCCGCAGCACGAACATCCAGCCGGGCACCTACAAGCTGCGCAAGCAGATGAGTGGCGAGAGCGCCGTCGCCGCCATGCTCGACCTGAAGAACAAGATCGTCAACGGGGTCACCATCCCGGAGGGCCGGACGGCCAAGAACGTCTACAAGCTGCTCTCCGAGAAGACCAAGATCCCGGTGAAGGACTTCGAGGCGGCGGCGAAGGACCCGATCGCGCGGGGCGTGCCGGACTGGTGGTTCAAGCGCACGGACGGCAAGAAGACCAAGCCGGCGATCGAGGGCTTCCTCTACCCGGACACCTACGAGATCCCGCCGAAGGCGACCGCCGAGACCATCATCGAGCAGATGGTGGAGAACTTCCTCACCGTCAGCGGCGAGATGCAGTTCGCCGACCGGGTGCAGAAGGAGCGCGGCGGCATCAGCCCGTACGAGGCGCTGATCGTCGCGTCCCTGGCCCAGGCCGAGGCGGGCAACAAGGACGACCTGGGCAAGGTCGCCCGGGTCGCCTACAACCGGGCCTACGGTGAGTTCCCGTGCAACTGCCTGGAAATGGACGTCACGGTCAACTACTACCTCGAACTCATCGGCAAGGACACCAAGACCTCCGCCGAGATGAGCGAGAAAGAGCTGCTCGACACCAAGAACCCGTACAGCCGCAAGCTGCGGGGCATGATCCCCACCCCGATCAACAACCCGGGCAAGCAGGCCATGGAGGGCGCGATGGACCCGCCGCCCGGCAAGTGGCTCTTCTTCGTGGCGATCGACAAGGAGGGGCACTCCGAGTTCGCCGAGACTGTCGAGCAGCACGAGCGGAACAAGGTCAAGGCCCGGGAGAACGGCGTCATCTGATGACGGCCGTGCGGCGGGCGGGGGTGCTCGGCAAACCGATCGCGCACTCCCTCTCCCCGGTGATCCACCACGCCGGCTACGCGGCGGCGGGGCTCACCGGGTGGTCGTACACCCGGATCGAGTGCGCGGCGGCGGAGCTGCCGGACGTGGTCGCCGGACTGGGCCCGGAGTGGGCCGGGCTGTCGGTGACCATGCCCGGCAAGGAGGCGGCGCTCGCGGTGGCCGCCGAGGTCTCGCCGGTCGCCGCCGCCGTCGGCGCGGCCAACACGCTGGTACGCCGCCCGGACGGCTCCTGGTACGCCGACAACACCGACGTGGCCGGCATGGTCGAGGTGCTCACCGGCGCCGGGGTGCGGCCCGGGGCGACGGTGAGCGTGCTGGGCGCGGGCGGCACCGCGCGCGCGGCGGTGGCCGCGGCGGGCCGGCTCGACGCCCGGGAGGTGACCGTGCTGGCCCGCCGCCCGGCGGCGGTCGAGCAGCTGCGCCCGGTGGCCCGCGCCGCCGGCGTGCCGGTGCGGGCGTCGGCGTGGGACGACGCGGGCGCCCACCTCGCCGCCGACGTGGTGATCTCGACCGTGCCGAAGGGGGTCGCCGACCCGCTCGCCGCGACGGCGCCCTGGCGGGCGGGCACCGTGTGCTTCGACGCGCTCTACGACCCGTGGCCGACGCCCCTGGCCGCGTCGGCGCGGGCGGCGGGCTGCCGGATCGTCTCCGGGCTCGACCTGCTCCTGGCCCAGGCGGTGGGCCAGTTCGAGCACTTCACGGGGGTCGTCGCGCCCCGGGCCGCGATGGCCGCCGCCCTCGCCGCCGCGTGCGCCCGCTGACCGTCCGGTCCGGACGGAAGTGTCCCCTGTGGGCGTCCAGGGCATCCTTAGGCGACGGTTAAGACGCGCTTAGGTCCGGCTGTCGTCCCCACGGCCCGTCGTGGTCATGGTTACGCTGCTGAACGTCACCGCCCGAGACGCAGGGAGTGCTCCTTGAGCAGGCACGGACTGCACCGCCTCACCCGACACCCCGGCCCACGGCGCAAGGCCGTCATCATCGGCGTGGCCGGCGCCACGGTGGTGGCCGGCATCGTGGCCACCACGATGCCGCTGCTGGCCGCCGACGACCTCTCCATCCGGGCGAGCGCGGACACCACGGCGACCACTGTGGCGCAGGACGGCGACAACGGGGCGAAGACGACGCTGGCGACCTGCGCGGTGCGCTGCGACGGCAACCCCCGGGGCTCCCGGGAGGCGATCGTCCGGTTCGCGGTGAGCACCCTGCCGGCGACGGCGGTCAATGTGCGGGCCACGCTGCGGCTGCACGCGTGGCAGAAGTCCCCGGCGACGGTCACCGCGCACGCCTCCGTCGTGGACGCCGCCGCGGCGCGGCCGGCCCTGGCGCTGCCGGGGGCGGTCCTGGACACCGTCTCGCAGGTGGCGCCGGGCTTCAACGAGTGGGACGTCTCGGCCCTGGTGAAGGGCAACGGCACCTGGACGGTCTCGCTGGCGCAGACGGGCCTGGAGACCAGGGTCTACTGGGCGTCGACGGAGAACCGCAACCCGGACCTGCGCCCCCGCCTGGAGATCCGCTACGACGTCGCCGCCCGGCCCACGCCGGTGGTGACGAGCGCCGCGCCGTCGCCGAGCCGGACGGCCCCGCCGAGCCCCGCGCCGCGGCCGACGCCCAACCCCACCCGCGCCACCCCGAGCCCGTCGGCGAGCCCGTCGACCGGTACCGGCCGGTGCGGCGAGGTGTCGGCGCACCTGGTGCCCTCCTGCGGCGCATGGTGGGGGATGTACTCCCCGACCAACGCGGCCGAGGGCTGGGACCACGGCGGCGCCGTCGCCGAGGTGGAGGCGCAGGTCGGGCGGAAGTTCGACGTGGTGCACCGCTACCACGACTTCTCCAACGCCGGCAGCAACGGCGCCTTCCCCGACGCCTACCAGCGCAAGCAGATGAGCGAGGGGCGGCTGATGTTCTTCGCCTGGGAGTCGCGCATCTTCTCCTCCGGCACGGTGCTGAGCTGGCAGGACGTCTACAGTGGCCGGTACGACGCCACGATCGACGCGGTCGCCGGCCGGATCCGCGACACCGGCGTGCCGGTGTTCATGGGCTTCGACCACGAGCCGGAGGACGAGCCGGCCAAGGGCAGCGACGCCGACTTCGTCCGCGCCTGGCGGCACGTGCACGACCGCTTCGCCGCGGCGGGCGCCGACAACGCGGTCTGGGTCTGGACGATGATGGGCTGGTCGGGCCACCACGACCGGTACGCCGGCCTCTATCCCGGTGACCGCTACGTCGACTGGGTGGGCTACGACCCGTACAACTTCCACGTCTGCAATGGCAGCAAGGTCTGGAAGAGCCCGGCCACCACGATCGGCAACTTCTACCGCTGGCTGGACGAGAACGGCGTGGGCGCCGGCAAGCCACGCATGCTCGCGGAGTTCGGCACCAACTTCGACGCCGCCGACCCGGACGCGAAGCGGCGCTGGTTCGAGGAGTTCCCGGCGGCGCTGAAGGCGCACCCGAAGATCAAGGCCGCGATCTACTTCAACTCCCCGGGGATGACCAGCCGGTCGAGCACCTGCGACATGACCATGAACCATGACGCCGCGTCGGTGGCGGGCTTCGCCCGCGCCGGGCGTGACAGCTACCTGCGCCAACCCACCGGGGGCGCCCGCTGACCGTACGCGCCCGCAGGCTGACGCACGGTGAGACGGGCGAGTCGGACATCCGACTTGCCGGGCGTGGTGTCGTGTTGCTGATCCGGTGACCGACCAATCGGCGGATATCGCCAACACGGTTCCAACAGGCACGCTACGCGGGTTCTCTCCCGACATGGAGGCGTCAGCGTGCCCGACATCCCGCTCCCTCGGCGATCCGCCGGACTCCGCACCCGCGCGGCGGTGGTCGCACTCGTGACCGCCGCCGCCGTGCTGGCCGTCCCCACCGGCACCTCCGCTGCCGTGGTGCCGGCCCCCGAATCGGCGACCCTGGTCTCGGCCAACCCGGCCGACGCCACCCCGCACGCCAAGGACGGCGAGACCCGCGCCTTCGCGCAGGTCGGCTCCACGGTCTACGTCGGCGGCAGCTTCACCCAGATCCGGCAGACCGCCAGCGCGGCCTGGACCACCCGGCGTTACCTCTTCGGATACGACCGGACCAGCGGCACGATCTCGACGACCTTCCTGCCGGTGCTCGACGGCGCGGTCAACACGATGGTCGCCGGGCCCGGCGGCACCCTGATCGTCGGCGGCACCTTCAAGACCGTCAACGGCGTCGCCCGTAAGAACCTCGTGGCGCTCGACCCCGCCACGGGCGAGATCGTCGACAGCTGGGTCGGCCGCTCCGACGGCGGGACCGTCCGCGACCTGGCGCTGCACGGCAACTGGCTCTACGTGGCCGGCGCGTTCAACTGGCTCAACGGCACCGCGCACGTCGGGCTCGGCCGGCTCAACGCCACCACCGGCGCCATCGACCCGACCTTCGTCGTCGACGCCACCGTCGGTCGCCGCGGGACCACCCCGTACGCCTGGACCCTCGACGTCTCCCCGGACGGCGGCACCCTGGTCGTCGGCGGCAACTTCACGCTCGTCAACGGCCTGCCGCGCAACCAGATGGCGCTGGTCGACCTCTCGGGCACCCCGACGGTGCTGGACTGGAGCACCGAGAAGTTCGTCGCGCCGTGCGCGGACCCGACGACCTTCGTGCACTACGTGCAGGACGTGAAGTTCGGTGCCGACGGCACCTGGTTCGTCGTCGGCACCAACGGCGGCGCCGGCTGGCCGGCCGCGTACTGCGACGCGCTTGTGCGCTTCGAGACCGCGGCCCGGGGCGCCGGGCAGCTCGCCACCTGGGCCGACTACACCGGCAACGACACCATCACCTCCGTCGAGGTCGCCGACAACGTCATCTACCTCGGCGGGCACTTCCGGTGGCTGAACAACCCCAACGCCAGCGACGCGGCCGGCAACGGCGCGGTCGACCGGCTCGGCATCGCGGCGGTCACCCCCGCCACCGGCATGCCGGTCAACTGGAACCCACGCCGCAGCGGCAGCGCGTCGATGCCGGCCGGCACCAGCAACTGGGGCTCCTCGGTGCCGGTTCTTTGGCGCGGCAGCGACGGCCTCTACTTCGGCCACAACTCCGACGGCATGGGCAACGAGTACCACGGCCGGCTGGGGATGTTCCCGCTGGCCGGCGGGCGCACCATCACCCCGAAGAACGCGCCGACCGAGACCGCCGGCAACCTGTACGTCGGCACGGGCGCGGGCACGCTGGCGAAGGTGCCGTTCGACGGCGCCAGCCTGGGCACCCCGACCACGGTCAGCCAGCCCCAGTACACGGCGGCCGGCGCGACCTGGCGGGTGGCCGACCGGATCTACTGGTCGCACACCGTGGCCGGCACCCCCACCGGCAGCCGGATCGACATCTCGCTGTTCAACGGCGCCGCGATCGGCGCGCCGTGGGAGGCGTCCGGCTACAACGACTGGTACAACCCGGCGCTGCTGACCGGCGCCTTCTACCTCGACGGCCGCCTCTACTACACCCGCACGGGCGCCAACGCGCTCTACTACCGCTACTTCGAGATCGACGGCAACTACCTCGGCGCGACCGAGTTCACCCTGCCCACCGCCGGGGTCACCTGGTCGACCGTGCGGGGCATGGCCTGGGTCGCCGGCCGGGTCGTGTACGGCGCGACCGACGGCACCCTGCGCAGCGTGCCGTTCGACCCGACGGCCGTCCCGGCGGTCGCCGGTGCGGCGGCGACGGTGGTCCCGCCGGCCGCCGGCGTGACGTGGTCCACGCCGTCGACGTTCTTCTCCGTCCAGTGACCGTCGACTGTTCGTGACGGAACATCGGTAGATTGTTCACTTACGGGCCGGCGACGGATCAGCCGTCGCCGGCCCGTACCACGTGGGGAGGGTCGTTGGTCGGCGCGGGTGGCAATCGCAGAGGGCTCGCGGTGCGGGTCGTCTTCGCGGTCAAGCGCGGTTGGTACACGCTGCGTTATCCCAGGTTGACGCTGGGCGAGGGCGTGGAGATCCGCGGCCGGATCCGGCTGCGCCGGGGCGTGCGGGTGAGCATCGGCGACCGCACCCGGATCAACAAGCTGGTCCGCTTCGCCGGCCCCGGCGAGGTGCGCGTCGGCGCCGACTGCCTGCTCAACGCCACCTGGATCGGCACCTGGACGACGGTGACGATCGGCGACCGGTGCCTGCTGTCGGACTGCGAACTGCTGGACAACGACTTCCACAACCTGTCGCCCGAGCGGCGGCACGACCCGCCCGTGCCGGCGACCCGCGCCCCGATCACGGTCGAGGACAACGTGTGGATCGGGGCGCACGCCCTGGTGATGAAGGGTGTGCGGATCGGCCGGGACAGTGTCGTGGGCGCTGCCACGGTGGTGCGTACGGACGTGGCGCCGCGGGTCGTGGTCGCCGGAAACCCACAACAGACGGTGAAGAAGTTCCATGACTGACGCAGCCCCGGGATCCTGGCCCAGCGACGTGCCCGCCGGCGGCGGCACAGCGGGCCGCACGGTCACGCTGACCGACCTGCTCCGCGTCCCGCTGCACCGGATCCGGCTGGTCGGGGCCGTCGCCGCGGTCGGCCTGCTGGCCGCGGTGGGCTACGTGCTGCTCGGGCCCGCCCCCGTGACCGCCAGCGCGGTCGTGGCCGTGCGTCCCGTCGTCACCGACGCGTTCACGCCCAGCGGCGCCAACGCCGACCGGGCGGTGAACATGAACGTCGAGAGCGGCATCGCCACGGGCACCGACGTGGTGCAGCGGCTGGCCGACTCGGAGGGGCTGGATCCGCGCGAGGTGCGCGACGCCCTGGAGGTCGAGGTGCCCACCGGCGGGCAGATCCTGCGCTTCGTCTACCAGGCCCCCAGCGCCGAGCAGGCGGTCGAGGGCGTCAACCTCGCCGCCCAGGCCTACATCGAGGTGCGCCGGTCGATGTACGAGAAGCAGCGCGAGGAGATGCTGCGCTCGTACGACGAGAGCATCGCCAAGGTCGCCGCCCAGCAGGTGGCCCTCCAGAAGCGCGTCAACAGCGCCCGCCCGGGCAGCGTCGACGCCGCGGTGACCGAACTGACCGGGATCAACAACCAGCTCACCCAGCTCAACGCCGCGCGGACCGAGATCGCCGCCGTCGACGTCAACCCGGGCTGGGTCACCCAGAGCGCCGAGCGGGCGCTGGCCTCCGCCGCCGGCAACCGCCCGCTCTACCTGCTCGCCGGCCTGCTCGGCGGGACCCTGCTCGGCGTGGTCCTCGCGTACGCCTGGGAGTCGATGGACCGGCGGATCCGGTCCGTCGCCGACAGCCGCGACGCCACCGGCCTGCCGCTGCTCGGCACGGTCCGCAGCCGCCGGTGGCGCGGGGGCAAGGAGGCGGTCGACGCCGACATCCGGTACGTGGCGATGGCGATCGCCGAGCGGGTCCGGCAGCCCGCCCGGGTGGCCCTGCTGACCGCCCGCGAGGAGGATCCCACGGCCATCACCGCCGGGCTGGCGGTGGCACTGGCGGCGGCCGGCCGGGAGGTCTTCGTCGCCGACGACAGCGGTCGCGCCGAGCGGTTGCGCACCACCGTGCTCGCCGACCGGGAGCGGCTGCCCGCCACGGCGGACCCGTCCCGCCCGCTCGTGCCGAAGCCCCGTACGGCGGGGACCGTGCCGGACGGCAAGAGCGCCGGGACGCCGGAGCCGGTGGCGGCCCGCCGTCCGTCTCCGCACCCGATCGCGCACCCGATCGGCGCCCGTGCGTCGACCGACCCGGACGCCACCCTGACCCTGCCCCGGGTCACCTCCGCGGTGGCGGCCGAGACGAGCAAGGCGTCGAGCAGCGACCCGGTGGCCGTGGGCGCGGGCAACGTCCGGTTCGGCACCTGGCGACAGGGCGCCGACCACCGCCTGGTGCTGTTCAACGCCCCGCCGGCCGAGTCCGACGAGCGCGGGGTCGCCGTCGCCCGGCAGGGCACCGCTGTCGTGGTGGTCGAGCAGGACCGCACCCGGCAGGGCGACCTGCGTCGCCTCGTCGAGCGGCTGCGCGCCGCCGGGGTCACCCCGCTCGGCTTCGTGTTGACCCACAGCGGCCGGGGCTGAGCGTGCCGGTCACCCGCGCCCCGGCGACGACCGACCCGGGCGGCGGGCCCGGTGGCGGCGTCGCCCGAGCGCCGCAGCCGCCGCCACCGCCACGGCTGCCGCTCTGGCCGCTGGTCCTGATGTTCGGCATGGTCCCCCTGTGGTGGCTGGCCGGGGCGTTCTACCTCGGCTGGCCGCTGCTCGGGGCGCTGCTGTTCGCGCTGCTGGTCATCCGGGGGCGGGTGCCGCTGCCCCCGGCCGCCGGGATCTGGCTGCTGTTCCTGGCCGTGGTGGTGGTCAGCGCCACCCAGTTGCAGACGCCGGCCTCGGTGCTGACGTTCGCGCTGCGGCTCGCCTTCTACCTCACCGCGCTGGTCGTCGGCGTCTACGTCTACGCGGTCGCCCGGGAACGCCCCGACCAGGTCGCCGTGCTGGTGCCGCTGTGCGCCTTCTGGTTCGGGCTGGTCGCGCTCGGCTGGCTGGGCGTGCTGGTGCCCCGCTTCGCGCTGACCACCCCGGTGGAGATGCTGCTGCCGGGCGGGGTCGCCAACACCCCGTTCATCAAGGACATGGTCCACCTCACCACCGCGGAATACAGCGAGCGGTCGCTGAACCCGATCTACCGGCCGGCGGCGCCGTTCGCGTACACCAACAACTACGGCAGCGCGTACGCGATGACGCTGCCCTGCGTGGTGGCCTTCACCATGCTGCGCCGGCACGGCGCGCTGCGCTGGGCGGTGCTGGCGTCGCTGCCGCTGTCGTTGGCGCCGGCGTTCCTCACGCTCAACCGGGCGATGTTCCTCAGCCTCGGCGCGGGGCTGGCCGTGCTCGGCGTGCGGGCCGCCCTGCGCGGCAACGTCCGGGTCGCCGCGTCGATCGTCGGGGTGGTGGTCATCGGCGGCCTGACGACCCTGTTCATCCCGATCACCGACCTGATCGGCAACCGGGTCGAGTCCAGCGACACCAACACCGACCGGCTCTCCCTCTATGTCGAGGTCATCCGGCGGGTGAGGGAGTCTCCGTGGCTCGGCTACGGTGCCCCGGTGAACGTGGACACCGTCAGCGCCGAGGCACCGATCGGCACCCAGGGGCAGTTGTGGATGGTGCTGTTCAGCCACGGCGTCCCCGCGCTGCTGTGTTTCCTCGCCTGGTTCGTGGTCGCCGCGCTGATCTGCGCCCGGGCCACCTCCGCCGCCGGACAGTGGCTGGCCGTGGTGCCGGTCGTCTGCCTGGTGCAGATCCCCTTCTACGGCATGGCCAACCAGAACCTCGCGGTCGCCTTCTTCGCGGTCGCCTTCGCGATGGCGTTGACCGAGCGGGAGACGTCGGCCCGCCCCCACTTCCCCCCGGCCCTCCGCCCGCAGGCGGTGTCCGGGTGACCGCCGCCATCCGACCCCCGTCCGGGCAGCACCCCGCCGTCGCACCGCCCACCGCCGGGACCGTGCCGCCCGCCGACGACACGGAGACCCGGCGCAGCGTGCGCAGCGGCGTCGCCGGGCTGGTCGGGGCGGCCACCAGCGGGCTCTTCGGTTTCCTGCTCGCGGTCGTCATCACCCGCGGCTACGGCACCGTCGGCTCCGGGGCCTTCTTCGCCGCGATCGGGGTGGTCACCGTCGCCACCGCCGTGTGCACCCTCGGCGCGGAGACCGGGCTGATGTGGGCGCTGCCCCGCCGGCGCCTCGGCGCCCGGGGCGACGCCGCGCGGATGCTGCCGGTGGCGCTGCTGCCGCCGCTGCTGGCGGCGGTCGCCGTCGCCGTCGGCGGGCTGCTCGCCGCCGACGCGCTCGCCCCACGCCTGCTCGGCGGCTCCGGCGTCGACGGCGCGGCCCTGTTGACGGTCAGCTTCGCCGCGGTGCCGGTGGTGGTGGCGATGACGTTGCTGCTCGCCGCGCTCCGCTGCGTGCGCCCGATCCGGGCGTACGTCGGGGTGCAGTTCTTCCTGCTGCCGGTGGCCCGGCCGGCGCTGGTCGGCGCGGCGGCCCTGGCCGGCGGGGGCCTGCTGGCGGGCCTGACCGGCTGGCTGGTGCCGGCGGCGCTCGCCCTGCTGGCCTGCCTGACGCTGGTGGCCGGGCCGCTCGGCGTCGGCCGGGGCGCGGTCCTGCGTCCCCGTCCCGGCGACTGGTCGGCGTTCTGGCGTTTCGCGCTGCCGAGGGCCGCGTCCGCCGCCATCGACGCCGGCAACATGTGGGTGGGCGTGCTGCTCACGTCGGTGCTCGCCGGCCCGGCCGACGCCGGCGTGTTCGGCGGCGTCGGGCGCTACATCCTCGCCGGTCAACTGGCCATGCAGGGGTTGCGGGTGGCGGTGTCGCCGCAGCTCTCGCGGCTGCTGGGACGCGGCGAGCGGGCGGCGGCGGCGGCCGTGCACCGGCAGTTGACCACCTGGGGGCTGGTGCTGTCCTGGCCGGTCTACCTGCTGCTCGCCGTCTTCGGGCTGGCCTTCCTCCAGATCTTCGGGCCCGAGTTCACCGCCGGTGCCCCCGCCATGGCCGTGCTCGCGGTGGCCATGCTGGTGAACACCGGGGTCGGCAACGTGCAGAGCCTGCTGCTGATGGGCGGGCGCAGCGGGCTGCACCTGGTCGCCACGCTGGCCGGGCTGCTCGTCACCGTCTCCCTCGGCCTGTGGCTGATCCCGGCGCACGGCGCGACCGGGGCGGCGCTGGCCTGGGCGCTCGGCATCGTCACCGAGAACCTCACGTCGGTCGGCTGCGCCCGGGCCGTGGTCGGCCAACCACTTGTCGACGCGGCGATGCTGCGCGCCGGGGCGGCCACCGTCGCCGGGGTCGGCGCCGCGGCGGCGGTCGGGGTGCTGGCCGGCGGGCGGGGGATCGGCGGCCTGGCCGTGGCCGTGGCCGTGCTGGTCGTCGGCTGCGTCGGCTTGTTGACGTTGCCCCGGGTGCGGCGCCGCATCCGGGTGACCATGATGCAGGTCCGCGGGCGGCCGGAGGCGGCCCCGGCCGCGGCCGGCCCCGCCGCGGAGGAATCGAAAGGTAGGTGAGGTCCGTCGTGCCGTCCATCCGAGACCGGGTGAAGCAGCTCGTGCCGGCCCAGGTGACAGACCGGGTACGGGAGTCACTCGTCGAGTACGGGGTGCGCACCAGCGACCGTCGGCCGCTGCCGGACTTCCTCATCATCGGCACCAAGCGGGGCGGCACCACCTCGCTGTGGAACTACCTCATCCAGCATCCGCTGGTGCCCCGGCTCTTCCCGGCGTGGAACACCAAGTCCGCGCACTACTTCGAGGAGCACTGGCAGCGCGGCGAGGCCTGGTACCGGTCGCACTTCCCCACGCAGCGGCAGCGGGAGGCGCTGGAGAAACGGCACAGCGGGCCGGTACGCGTCGGCGAGGCCGCGCCGCTCTACATGTTCCACCCCCTCGCGGCGCAGCGGGTCGCCGAGCTGATGCCGTCGGTGCGGCTGATCGTGCTGCTGCGCGACCCGGTGGAGCGGGCGTACTCGCACTGGAAGGAGCGGCGCACGCACGGCATCGAGCCGCTCGACTTCGCCGCGGCCCTCGCCGCCGAGGCGGAGCGCACGGCGGGGGAGCGGGAGCGGCTGATCGCCGAACCGGAGTACTTCAGCGAGCCGTACGACTGGTACACCTACCGGGCCCGGGGCCGCTACCTGGAGCACCTCGAGCCGTGGCTGGAGCGGTTCGACCGGGAGCGGATCCTCTTCCTGCCCAGCGAGGACCTCTACCGCGACGCCCGGACGACCTACCGCCGGACGCTGGACTTCCTCGGCCTGCCCCCGCACGACCTGCCCGACTTCAAGGTCTACAACGACCGCCGCTCGTCGCCGCTGGAGCCGGCGGTGCGCACCGAGCTGACCGACTACTACCGCCCGTACAACGACGCCCTGCGGCAGCGGCTGGGGTTGGCGCTCGACTGGCCGGACCGGGCACCGTGACGGCGCGCGTCGCCGCCCCCGCCGACCCCCGGTCGCGTACCGACGGGCTGGGCTGGGTCACCCGGGCGGTGTTCGGCGACGAGCGGATCGCCCTGAGCGTCGGTGTCGCGCCGCCGCCCGGGCACCGTGCCGTCGCCCGGTACGCGGTGGTCCCCTCGCTGGCGCGGGCGCGGTTCCTGCTGCCGCTGGGCGCACCCCGGGCCACGGCCGCCGCGCTGCTGGCGTACAACGCGTTGCGCCCGCCGAAGGTGCGGGCGGTGCGGGCCGCACTCGGCGTGCTGGCCCGCGTCGGCGTGGTCGACCTGGCCCCGTTTCCCCGGCTGACGGTGTCGCTGCCCGAGGGCGTCGGGGCCGACGAGGCGCTGCTGGCCGGCCGGTTGGGTGCCGCGCTCGGCGAGGCGGCGGTCCACGCGGCCTGCGGGGTGCGCCCCCCGGACCCGAACCACAAGCCCACCCTCCAGCTGTTCGCCCCCGACGGGCGGCCCCTCGGCTACGCGAAGATCGGCTGGAACCCGGCCACCCGGGCGCTGGTGACCGCCGAGGCGGCGGCGCTGCGCGACCTGCCGGCGGTGACCGGTGCGCCCGAGCACCCGGCGGCACCCCGGCTGCTCGCCGAGTCGACCGAGGCGGGGCGGGTCGTCGCGCTGGTCGAGCCGCTGCCGCCGGCCGTGCGGGGGGTGCCGGTCGACGATCCGCCGCGGTTGGCGGCGCAGCTCGCGGTGTCCCGCCGGGGTCGCCCGCCGGCACCGCCGCGCCCCCTCGCCGGGTCGTCGTTCGCGCGCCGGCTCGCCGCCGAGGCCGCCCGCGCCGCCGCCGGCACGCCGGACGGGCACCGGGCGGTCGCCGCCGTGGCCGCCCTGACCGACCGGCACGGCGGCACGGCCGTCGAGTTCGGGCACTGGCACGGCGACTGGGTGCCCTGGAACCTCGGCGTGCACGCCGGCCGCCTCGTCGCCTGGGACTGGGAGCACAGCGGCCCGGACGTGCCGGTGGGCTTCGACCTGGCGCACGACGCGTTCCAGCGGGCCCTGGTGCTGCGCGGCGAGCCGGCCGCGGCGGCGGCGCGGGCCGTCGACGCCGACCTCGAGCGCCACGGCGCCGGGCTCGGGCTCGGGCCGGCCGCCCGGGAGTTGGTGGCCGACGCCTACCTGCTGGAGATGTGGCTGCGCACCTGGCGGCTGGCCGATGCGGGCGCGGGCTGGAACGCCGCGCTGCATCCCGCGCTGCTGGACGTCGTCGAGAAACGACATAGCGGCTGATCGGCCGAATTCGCCGGAGCCCGGGGTCCGCCGCCGGGGGACGTGTGATCTGCTTCGCCGGCGGCGACCACCGAACAGCCAAGCGAACTTGTGGGGAGTCGCGTGGAAACGACAACCGAGGACGCCGGCGAGGCCGGGATCCTGCTCCTGGTGGGCTCCAGCGGCGGCCACCTGGCCCAACTGCTCGCCCTGCGCCCGTGGTACGAACGCTGGCGGCGCTGCTGGGTCACCTTCGACACACCCGAGGCGGTCTCGCTGCTCGCCGGCGAGGAACTCGTCGCGGCGCACCACCCGACCACCCGCAACGTGCCGAACCTGCTGCGCAACACCGTCCTCGCCTGGCGGGTGCTGCGCTCGCGCCGGGTCGCCGCGGTGGTGACCACCGGTGCCGGGGTGGCCGTACCGTTCGTGGTGCTGGCCCGGCTGCGGCGCGTACCGACCATCTACATCGAGGTGTACGACCGCATCGACACCCCGACCATGACCGCCCGGCTCTGCCGGCCGTTCCTCTCCGCGATGCTCGTGCAGTGGGACGAGCAGCGCCGGCAGTACCCGGAGGCCACGGTCGTGGGGACCCTGCTGTGAACGCCGAGAGCACCGGAACCACCCCCGCCCAGCGGGTCGCCCCCGACCGCGTCCGGCCGGCGCCCGCCAACCGGGTGCCCCGGCCCCGCCAGCCCGACCACGTCGCCCGGGCCCGGGTGCTGGTCGCCGTCGGCACCGACAAACACCCGTTCGACCGGCTGACCGGCTGGCTGGAGCGGTGGCACCCCGCCGTCGCCGAGGGCGTCGGGCTCACCGTCCAGCACGGGCACACCCGGGCCCCCGGGGTACCCGGGGCGGTGGCCTTCCTCGGCCACGACGAACTCCAGGCCGCGATGGCGGAGGCCGACCTGGTGGTCTGCCACGGCGGGCCGGCCACCATCCTGGAGGCCCGCCGGCACGGTCACCTGCCGATCGTCGTGCCCCGCGATCCGGCCCGGGGCGAACACGTCGACGACCACCAGCAGTTGTTCGCCCGTCGGCTGGGCGCGGCCGGCATGGTGGCGCTGGCCGAGACCCGGGAGGCGCTGTTCGACGCCCTCACCGCCGGCCTCGCCGACCCGTCCCGGTTCGCCGTCGCGGCCGACCCCGCCGCGTCCGAGGCGCGGCGCGCGGCGGTGGAGCAGGTGGGGCGGATCGTGGAGGACCTGGTGGCCGCGTCGACCCGACGACGGCAGCGGACGAGGTGGCGGCCGTGGATACGGCCGGCCCGGAACGGAGAGCGGCGATGACCGAACACCCGAGCGTGAGCGCGGTGGTGCCCACCCGGGACCGCCCGGAGCTGCTCCGGGCCGCCGTGCGGGCCATCCTCGACCAGGACCACCCCGGCCCGATCGAGGTGGTGGTGGTGTACGACCAGTCCGAACCGGACCTTTCGCTGGCCGGGCTCTCCCGTCCGGACCGGCTGGTCCGGGTGATCCGCAACGAGCGCGCCCCCGGCCTGGCCGGCGCCCGCAACTGCGGCATCCTGGCCGCCACCGGCGAGCTGGTCGCGTTCTGCGACGACGACGACGAGTGGCTGCCCGGCAAGCTGCGGGCCCAGGTCGAGGCGCTCAGCGCCCGCCCGGACGCGGAGTTCGTGAGCTGCGGCATCCGGGTCAGCTACGACGGGCACACCGTCGACCGGGCGCTGCCGAAGGACTCCGTCACCCTGGCCGACCTGCTGCGGGACCGGATGACGGAGCTGCACCCGTCGACGTTCCTGATCCGCGCCGCCGCGCTGCGCGACGGGTTCGGGCTGGTCGACGAGGAGATCCCGGGCAGCTACGCGGAGGACTACGAGTTCCTGCTCCGCGCCGCCCGCAGCGCCCCGCTGGTCAACCTGCGCACCCCGTACGTGCTGGTGCGCTGGCACAAGCGGTCCTACTTCGCGCAGCGCTGGGACACCATCTCCGAGGCGTTGCAGTGGCTGCTGGAGCGCTATCCCGAGTTCGGCACCCAGCCGGCCGGCGAGGCGCGGGTGAGCGGGCAGATCGCCTTCGCCCGGGCCGCCTCCGGTGACCGGCGGGGCGCGCTGCGCTGGGCCCGGCGCACCCTGCGGCGCAATCCGCGGGAGCCGCGCGCGTACCTGGCCCTCGCGGTGGCCGGGCGGATGGTCCGCGCCGACGCGGTGCTGCGCACCCTGCACAAGCGGGGCCGCGGCATCTGAGGCGGGCGGGGGCGTCCGCAGGGCGGGACGCGGCGGGCCCGCACGGCGGCGGGCACCGGGCGTGACAGACTGACCGCTGTGTTGCGCTGGTTGACTGCAGGGGAATCGCACGGTCCCGCCCTCGTCGCGATGCTGGAGGGCGTACCCGCCGGCATCGAGGTCACCACCGGGGATATCGCCGGTGAGCTGGCCCGACGCCGGCTCGGCTACGGCCGGGGCGCGCGGATGGCGTTCGAGCAGGACGAGATCGAAATGATCGGCGGGCTCCGGCACGGGGTCACGCTCGGCAGCCCGGTCGCGATCCGCGTCGGCAACTCCGAGTGGCCGAAGTGGCGCACCGTCATGGCCGCCGACCCGGTCGACGCCGACGAGCTGGCCAGCCAGGCGCGCAACGCCCCGCTCACCCGCCCCCGGCCGGGCCACGCCGACCTGGCCGGCATGCAGAAGTACGGCCACACCGACGCCCGGCCGATCCTGGAGCGCGCCAGCGCGCGGGAGACCGCCGCCCGGGTGGCCGTCGGCACGGTCGCCAAGGCGCTGCTCCGGCAGGGCCTCGGCATCGAGATCGTCTCGCACGTGGTGGAGCTGGGCCCGGTCGCCGTCAAGCCCGGGCTGCGGGCGACGCCCGCCGACGCCGCACGCATCGACGCCGACCCGCTGCGCTGCCTCGACGCCGAGGCCAGCGCCCGGATGGTCGCCGAGGTCGACGCCGCGAAGAAGGCGGCCGACACCCTGGGCGGCGTGGTCGAGGTGCTGGCGTACGGGGTGCCGCCGGGCCTGGGCAGCCACGTGCAGTGGGACCGCAAACTCGACGCCCGGCTCGCCGCAGCGCTGATGTCGATCCAGGCCATCAAGGGCGTGGAGATCGGGGACGGCTGGCAGCAGGCGCGCTCGCGCGGCTCCGAGGCGCACGACGAGATCATCCCCACCGCCGCCGGCGTACGCCGGGTCACCGACCGGGCCGGCGGGCTGGAGGGTGGCATCACCACCGGCGAGCCGTTGCGGGTGAAGGCCGCGATGAAGCCGATCTCGTCGCTGAACCGGGCCCTGGCGACGGTGGACGTCACCACGGGCGAGCCGGCCACCGCCATCAACCAGCGCTCGGACGTCTGCGCGGTGCCCGCCGCTGCCGTGGTCGCCGAGGCGATGGTGGCGCTGGTGCTCGCCGAGGCCGCCACCGAGAAGTTCGGCGGCGACTCGGTCGCGGAGATCCGCCGCAACCTGGCCGGTTACCTCGACGCGCTGGTGATCCGGTGAACGCCCGCCGACGGGCTGGGCACGAGACCGGGCGGCGGTGCCGCTGATGGCGCCGGTCTGCGTACTGGTCGGGGCACCCGGCTCCGGCAAGACCACCGTCGGGCTGGCGCTGGCGGGGCTGCTCGGCGTGGAGTTCCGCGACACCGATCTGGACATCGTGCGGCTGGCCGGCAAGCCGATCCCCGAGATCTTCATCGACGACGGCGAGGACCACTTCCGTACGCTGGAGCGCGCGGCCGTGGCGGCGGGGCTCGCCTCCTGCGCCGGCGTGCTCGCCCTCGGCGGCGGCGCGGTCCTCGCCGAGGAGAACCGGGCCGCCCTGGTCGGGCACCGGGTGGTGTACCTCTCCATCGAGCTGCCCGAGGCGGTGAAACGGGTCGGGCTCGGCGCGGGCCGTCCGCTGCTGGCGATCAACCCCCGGGCGACGCTGAAGTACCTGCTGGACCAGCGCCGCCCGCTCTACGCCGAGGTCGCCACCGCCACGGTCGCCACCGACGGGCGGGCGCCGGCGGAGATCGCGGCCGAGATCGCCGAGCGGCTGGACTAGGCTGCCGGCGATGGACGAGGTGACCCGGATCCCGGTCGGCGGCGAGCGCCCGTACGACGTGCTGGTGGGACGCGAGCTGCTCGACGCACTGCCGGGGTTGCTGCCCGACGCGACCCGGGTGGCGGTGCTGCACGCGCCCCCGCTCGATGGGCTGGCCGACGCGATCGGCGCGCGGCTGCGCGCGGCTGGTGTCGCGCCGCTGCTGATCGAGGTGCCGGACGCCGAGGCGGGTAAGCACATCGACGTGGCGGCGACCTGCTGGGACCGGCTGGGCGAGGCCGGCTTCACCCGTACCGACGCGGTGGTGGGGGTCGGCGGCGGCGCGGTGACCGACCTGGCCGGCTTCGTGGCGGCCTGTTGGCTGCGCGGTGTGCGCTGGGTGCCGGTGGCGACCTCGCTGCTGGGCATGGTCGACGCCGCGGTGGGCGGCAAGACCGGGATCAACACCGTCACCGGCAAGAACCTGGTCGGGGCGTTCCATCCCCCGGTCGGTGTCCTCGCCGACCTGGCGACGCTGGACAGCCTCCCGCCGGTCGATCTCGCCGCCGGCCTGGCCGAGGTGGTCAAGTGCGGCTTCATCGCCGATCCGGTGATCCTCGACCTGGTGGAACGGGACCCGGTGGCGGCCACCGATCCGAGCGGCGCGGTGGCCCGTGAGCTGATCGAGCGGGCGATCCGGGTGAAGTCCGATGTGGTCTCGGGTGACCTGCGCGAGTCGGGCCTGCGGGAGGTGCTCAACTACGGTCACACCCTGGCCCACGCCATCGAGAAGGCCGAGGGTTACCGCTGGCGGCACGGCCACGCCGTCTCCGTCGGCCTCGTCTACGCCGCTGAGCTGGCCCGGCTGGCCGGCCGGCTGGACGCCGCCACCGCCGAGCGGCACCGCTCGGCCGTGGCCGCGCTCGGCCTGCCCACCAGCTATCCGGCCGGGGCCTGGCCGGCACTGCTCGCCACCATGCGGGTGGACAAGAAGGCCCGCGGCAACCGGCTGCGGTTCGTGGTGCTGGACGGGCTGGCGCGGCCGGCCATCCTCGAGGGCCCGGACGACGGGTTGCTGGCGGCGGCCTACCGGGAGGTGGCGGCGTGAGGGTGTACGTCCTCAACGGCCCGAACCTCGGCCGGCTCGGCACCCGACAGCCGGATGTCTACGGGGCGACCAGCTACGCGGACCTCGTGGCGCTCTGCGAGGCGACCGGCCGGGAACTGGGCCTGGACGTGACGGTCCGGCAGACCGACGCCGAGCACGAGCTGCTGGGCTGGCTGCACGCTGCGGCCGACGAGGGTGCCGCCGTGGTGCTCAACCCCGCCGCCTGGTCGCACTACTCGTACGCCGTCCGGGACGCCTGCGCCATGCTGCGCGGGCCGCTGGTCGAGGTGCACATCTCCAACATCCACGCCCGGGAGGAGTTCCGGCACCGCTCCGTGGTGTCGGCGGTGGCGACCGGGGTGATCTGCGGCCTCGGCGTCGACGGCTACCGGCTGGCCCTGCAACACCTGGCGACCTCACAACATCCGGCGACCTCACAACACCTGGCGACCCCGCACCATCTGGCGGGCCCGCACCGCTGAAGCGTCGTGCCCCACCTCCTGGTGGGCGGCGGGTCGGCCGGGGGACCGCCGGTGCCGTCGCCCATTATCGTGACGGTGAGTGAATTAACGCTTCGTTGCTCACTGTCACCGAGCGTGCGGCTCCCGGACCCCACCTCTGCGCCCCTTTGCTCTGCACCCTGATCCGCACCAGTGGCCTGACCAGTGGCCTGACCAGGGGACTTATTCGAGCGGTGGAACCGTGCCGGCGAGGGGATTGTCACTGAAAGTGAGTGGTGCGCCCGCAGGTGCAGAGCAAAGGGGGCGCGGCGGGCTTCTCTGGAGGAGCCGCGCCGGACACGAAGAGTGACGCGTTGGCCGCCGGCGCCCGGTGCCCCTTCCGGCGCGGTTCCGTCGGCATTCGCCGCAGCGCCGCCAGGCGCCCGGCGGCGCTGCGGCGGGCCGTTCGGCCAGGGGGCGCGGCGCCAGCGGGGGTGCGCGGTGCGGCGGGGGTGCGCGGGGTGCGGCGGCGGGGCGGCGGGGACGGCGGCGGGCAGCGCGGGCAGCGGCATTCGACGCAACGAGTAGACTTGCCAGGTCTGTCCGCCAATTGATGATCAAGGCAGGAAATGGCCACCACCAACGACCTGAAGAACGGCCTGGTACTCAACCTCGACGGCGAGCTGTGGGCCGTCGTGGAGTTCCAGCACGTCAAGCCCGGTAAGGGCGGTGCGTTCGTGCGCACCACCCTGAAGAACGTGCTGTCCGGCAAGGTGGTCGACAAGACCTTCAACGCGGGCACCAAGGTCGAGACCGCGACCGTGGACAAGCGCACCATGCAATACCTCTACGCCGACGGTGAGGACTACGTCTTCATGGATCTGGAGACGTTCGACCAGATCACCGTGCCGGCAGCCACCGTCGGCGACGCGGCGAACTACCTGCTGCCGGAGGCCGAGGCGACCGTGGCCACCCACGAGGATGTGCCGCTCTACATCGAGCTGCCGACCAGCGTCGTGCTGGAAGTCACCTACACCGAGCCGGGCCTGCAGGGCGACCGGTCCACCGGCGGCAACAAGCCGGCCACCGTCGAGACCGACGCGACCGTGCAGGTGCCGCTCTTCATCACCACCGGCGAAAAGATCAAGGTCGACACCCGCGACGGCCGTTACCTCGGCCGCGCCTGATGGCTGAGGGCCCCAAACAGCAGATGCCGGCGCGCCGCAAGGCGCGCAAGCGGGCGCTGGACGTGCTCTTCGAGGCTGACCTGCGCAACCGACCGCCGGTCGAGGTGCTCGCCGGCTACATCGAACGGATCGAGAAGCCTCGGCCCGAGCACCTGGACTACGCGGTCAGTCTCGTCGAGGGTGTCGCCGCGCATCTCGACCGGATCGACGAGGTGATCGCCAGCTACGCCGAGGGGTGGACGCTGGACCGGATGCCGGCGGTAGACCGCAATCTCGCCCGGATCGCGGTCTACGAGCTGCTCTACATCGACGAGATCGACGACGCGGTGGCCATCAGCGAGGCCGTGGAACTGGCCCGGCAGATGTCCACCGACGACTCACCGCGCTTCCTCAACGGCATTCTCGGCCGCATCGCCGAGTACGCCAGCCGCTGACGGGCGCGGCCCAGGTCACAGCAGGGCGTGACGGCGGGCGCGGCGGCGCGCGTCGCAGCCGGCGGGCGAGGAACGTGTCACGTGGTACGCGTAAGGGCCCGTGCCGGGGATCCGGCACGGGCCCTTACGCGTCGCGGTCAGCTGGCGAAGAACGCCCGCGGGTCGGCGACCAGCACCCCGTGCTCGGTGAGCCGCTCGATCAGGCCGGACGGCGAGGCGTCGTAGACGATCGCGAGCGCGCGCAGGTCGTCGGCGCGGATGGAGAGCACCCGACCGTTGTAGTCGCCGCGCTGCTGCTGGATGGCACGCGCGTACCGCGCGACGTAGGCCAGGTCCTCGGAGGCCTCGTCGTACAGCCGCTCCAGGTCGAGGACGATCTTGCTGGTCGGCTCGTGGCGAACCCCACTGCCGTCGGGCAGCAGCTCCGAGACGGGAACGCGGTAGAAGTCGGCCAGCTCGGCCAGGCGCGACACCGTGACGGCGCGGTCCCCGCGCTCGTAGGAGCCGACCACCACCGCCTTCCACCGCCCGTTCGACTTCTCCTCCACGCCCTGCAGGGACAGGCCCTGCTGCTGGCGGATGGAGCGCAGGCGGGCGCCCAGAGACTTTGCGTATTCAGAGGGCATTAAACACTCCCAGTGTTGCTCGGGGTTCTCCCAGCGATCGCTACGGAGCGTGACGGTACGGGGATTGGCACAACTGGTCAAGTGGTCGTGACCTTACCGTTGGATCATCGGGGGAGTTGTCCGCATTTCGTGGAGCTGACCAGGGGGTCAGTGGCCGGCGGTGGCCGATGCCGTGACCACTGGTAACGTTGCGGAAGCCCCGGTCCGGGCCGTTCGCGGCCCGCTGCCGGCATCCGACGTCCTTTAACGACCCGTCCAGTGAGGCGGGGAAGGAGGTCCGCCGTGGCCTACCCACCGGCTGCCTCGTCACCGCCGTCGCGACAACCCTCGGTGAAGGTGATCCTCGCCAGCGCCGACGTCCAGCGCGTGGTCGACCGCATCGCCCACCAGATCCTGGAGAAGACCCAGGGCGCCGAGAACACGGTGCTGCTCGGCATCCCGACCCGGGGCGCCCCGCTCGCGGCGCGGCTCGCGGCGCGGATCAGCACCTTCGAGGACGTGACCGTCCCGGTCGGCGTGCTCGACATCACACTCTACCGCGACGATCTGCGCCGGCACGCCACCCGCGCGGTCGGGCCGACCCAGGTGCCGCCCGGCGGCATCGACGGCAGGCGGGTCGTCCTCGTCGACGACGTGCTCTTCTCCGGCCGCACGGTGCGGGCCGCGCTCGACGCGCTCAACGACGTCGGGCGGCCGGCGTCCGTCCAGCTCGCCGTCCTGGTCGACCGGGGCCACCGCGAGCTGCCGATCCGCGCCGACTACGTCGGCAAGAACATCCCGACCTCCCTCACGGAGAGCGTGAAGGTCACCCTCGCGGAGACCGACGGCACCGACGAGGTCAAGCTGTACGGGGCGAGCCGGTGAGCGCGAGGAGCGCAGCCCGGCGGAGCCCCGCGGTCGCGAACGGGAGGCGACAGCACCCATGATCAGGCACCTGCTCTCCGGCGGCGACCTGGACGCCGCCACCGCCACCGAGATCCTGGACACGGCCGCCGAGATGGCCACCGTCGCCGGCCGGGAGATCAAGAAACTGCCCGCGTTGCGCGGGCGTACCGTGGTCAACCTCTTCTACGAGGACTCCACCCGCACCCGGATCTCCTTCGAGGCGGCGGCGAAGCGGCTCAGCGCCGACGTGATCAACTTTTCGGCCAAGGGCTCCAGCGTGACCAAGGGCGAGAGTCTCAAGGACACCGCACTGACCCTGCAGGCCATGGGAGCCGACGCGGTGGTCGTCCGGCACCCCGCCTCCGGCGCCCCGCACCGGCTCGCCGACTGGGTCGACGGTTCGGTGGTCAACGCCGGCGACGGCACCCACGAGCACCCGACCCAGGCGCTGCTCGACGCGTACACGATGCGTTCCCGGCTGGGGCGGCTGGCCGGCCTGTCGGTCGCGGTGGTCGGGGACGTCCTGCACAGCCGGGTGGCCCGCTCGAACGTCCTGCTGCTCTCCACGCTCGGCGCGAAGGTGACCCTGGTCGGGCCGCCGACGCTGATCCCCGTGCACATCGGGCAGGCGCTCGCGCCCGGCACAGGCGTCTCGTACGACCTCGACGCGGTGCTGCCGGAATCGGACGTGGTGATGATGCTGCGGGTGCAGCGGGAGCGGATGAACGACTCCTACTTCCCCTCGGCCCGCGAGTACGCCCGCCGCTACGGCCTGGACGGCCCGCGGATGCGCCGGCTGCCCGGGCACGCGATCGTCATGCACCCCGGCCCGATGAACCGGGGGATGGAGATCACGCCCGAGGTCGCCGACTCGCCCCGCTCCACGATCGTCGAACAGGTCACCAACGGGGTCTCCGTGCGGATGGCCGTCCTCTACCTGCTGCTCGGGGGGAACAACCGGTGAGCTCGTACCTGATCTCCAACGTCAGCGTCGTCGGCGCGGCACCGACCGACGTGCTGATCCGCGACGGCGTCGTCGCGGCCGTCGGCGCCGGGCTGGACGCGCCGGACGCGACAGTCGTCGACGGCACCGGCCTGGTCGCCCTGCCCGGCCTGGTCGACCTGCACACCCACCTGCGCGAGCCGGGCCGCGAGGACGCCGAGACCGTCGAGTCGGGGTCCCGGGCGGCGGCGCTCGGCGGCTACACGGCGGTCTGCGCGATGGCGAACACCTCGCCGGTGGCCGACACCGCCGGGGTGGTCGAGCAGGTCTGGCGCCTCGGCCGGGAGGCCGGCCTGGTGGACGTGCAGCCGATCGGGGCGGTCACCGTCGGCCTGGCCGGTGAGCGCCTCGCGGAGCTGGGCGCGATGGCCGACTCGGCGGCCCGGGTGCGGATCTTCTCCGACGACGGGCACTGCGTCGCCGACCCGATGCTGATGCGCCGGGCACTGGAGTACGTGAAGGCGTTCGACGGGATCATCGCCCAGCACGCCGAGGAGCCCCGGCTCACCGAGGGCGCGCAGATGCACGAGGGCGAGGTCTCGACCCGCCTCGGCCTGACCGGCTGGCCGGCGGTCGCCGAGGAGGCGATCATCGCCCGGGACGTGCTGCTGGCCGAGCACGTCGGCAGCCGCCTGCACGTGTGCCACGTCTCCACCGCCGGCAGCGTAGAGGTGCTGCGCCAGGCCAAGGCCCGGGGCGTCCGGGTCACCGCCGAGGTCACCCCGCACCACCTGCTGCTCACCGACGAGGTCGTGAGCGGGAGGAGTGAGCTTGCGAGCCCCGCACTCGCGAACAACTGGAGCCCAGCCGGAGCGTACGACCCGGTCTACAAGGTCAACCCGCCGTTGCGTACCGCGACCGACGTCGCCGCGCTGCGGGCCGCCCTGGTCGAGGGCGTCATCGACATCGTGGCCACCGACCACGCCCCGCACGCCGTGGAGGACAAGGAGTGCGAGTGGGCGTACGCCCGGCCGGGCATGCTCGGCCTGGAGACGGCGCTGTCGATCGCCCTCGACGTGCTCGGCCCGCGGTGGGACCTGATCGCCGAGCGGATGTCGCGCGCTCCGGCGCGGATCGCCGGGCTGGCGGGGCACGGGCTCGACCCCGCGCCCGGCGTGCCGGCCAACCTGACCCTGGTCGACCCGGCGGTCCGCCGCACCATCGAGCCCGCGGAGCTGGCCAGCCGTAGCCGCAACACCCCGTACGCCCGCATGACGCTGCCGGGTCGCATCGTGGCGACCTTCCTGCGTGGCGAGCCGACGGTCCTGGACGGAAAGGCCCTCAAGTGATCCGAGCGAGGAACGCAGCGCAGCGGAGCCCCGCAGTCCGGATCGAAGGGAACACAGCATGAGCAAGCGCAGACCCGCGATCCTCGTACTCGAGGACGGGCGCACCTTCCACGGGGAGGCGTACGGCAGCGTCGGGGAGACCTTCGGCGAGGCCGTCTTCAACACCGGGATGACCGGTTACCAGGAGACGCTGACCGACCCCTCCTACCACCGTCAGGTGGTGGTGCAGACCGCCCCGCACATCGGCAACACCGGCGTCAACGACGCCGACGACGAGTCGGACCGGTTCTGGGTCGCCGGATACGTGGTCCGCGATCCGGCCCGGGTCAGCTCGAACTGGCGGGCCACCGGTGGGCTGGAGGACCGGCTGTCCGCCGAGGGCGTGGTCGGCATCAGCGGCGTCGACACCCGGGCGCTGACCCGGCACCTGCGTGAGCGCGGCGCGATGCGGGTCGGCATCTCCAGCGTCGAGGTCGACCCCCGGGCGCTGCTGGCCCGGGTGCGCCAGGTGCCGGAGATGGTCGGGGCGGACCTGTCGGCCGAGGTCAGCACCACCAAGCCGTACGTGGTGCGGGCCGTCGGCGAGCACCGGTTCACGGTCGCCGCGCTGGACCTGGGTATCAAGCGCAACGTCCCGCGCCGGCTCGCCGCCCGCGGGGTCACCACCCACGTGCTGCCGGCCGGCTCCACCGTCGACGACCTGCTTGCCACCGGCGCGGACGCGGTCTTCCTCTCGCCGGGCCCGGGCGACCCGGCCACCGCCGACGCTCCGGTGGCCCTGGCCCGGGAGGTGCTGCGCCGCGAGGTCCCGCTGTTCGGCATCTGCTTCGGCAGCCAGATCCTCGGGCGGGCGCTGGGCTTCGGCACGTACAAGCTGGGCTACGGCCACCGGGGCATCAACCAGCCGGTGCTCGACCGGGTGACCGGCAAGGTCGAGGTGACCAGCCACAACCACGGCTTCGCGGTCGAGGTTCCGGGCGCGGGCCACGGCGCGGTCGTACCCGATGCGGTGATCGAGACCGAGTTCGGTGGCGTGCAGGTCAGTCACGTCTGCCTCAATGACAACGTGGTCGAGGGGCTGCGGGCGCGCGACGTGCCCGCCTTCACCGTCCAGTACCACCCGGAGGCGGCGGCCGGCCCGCACGACGCGGACTACCTCTTCGACCGTTTCGCCGAGCTGATCGAGGGCCGGACCCAGAGCGAGGGGCGCACACATGCCTAGACGGACCGATCTCACGCACATCCTGGTGATCGGCTCGGGGCCGATCGTGATCGGGCAGGCGTGCGAGTTCGACTACTCCGGCACCCAGGCCTGCCAGGTCCTGCGCAGCGAGGGGATCCGGGTCAGCCTGGTCAACTCGAACCCGGCGACGATCATGACGGATCCCGAGTTCGCCGACGCCACGTACGTGGAGCCGATCACCCCGGAGTTCGTCGAGCTGGTGATCGCCAAGGAGCGTCCTGACGCGATCCTGGCCACCCTCGGCGGGCAGACGGCGCTGAACACCGCCGTCGCGCTGCACGAGGCCGGCGTGCTGGAGAAGTACGGCGTGGAGCTGATCGGCGCCAACATCGAGGCGATCAACCGCGGCGAGGACCGGCAGCTGTTCAAGGACATCGTCGCCAAGGCCGGCGTACGCCTGGGGGTCGACGACCCGGCGGGCCTGGTGCCCCGCTCGCGGGTCTGCCACTCGATGGCGGAGGTCGAGCAGACGGCCGCCGAGCTGGGCCTGCCGGTGGTGATCCGGCCGTCGTTCACCATGGGCGGCCTCGGCTCCGGCATGGCACACACCCCGGCGGACCTGGCCCGCATCGCGGGCGACGGCCTGTCGGCCAGCCCGGTGCACGAGGTCCTCATTGAGGAGAGCGTGCTCGGCTGGAAGGAGTACGAACTCGAGCTGATGCGCGACCGCAACGACAACGTGGTGGTGGTCTGCTCGATCGAGAACATCGACCCGATGGGCGTGCACACCGGTGACAGCGTCACGGTCGCCCCGGCCATGACGCTCACCGACCGCGAATACCAGCGGCTGCGGGACCTGGGCATCGCGGTGCTGCGCGAGGTCGGCGTGGACACGGGCGGCTGCAACATCCAGTTCGCGGTCAACCCGGCCGACGGGCGGATCGTGGTGATCGAGATGAACCCGCGGGTGTCCCGGTCGTCGGCGTTGGCGTCCAAGGCGACCGGTTTCCCGATCGCGAAGATCGCCGCGAAGCTGGCCATCGGTTACACCCTCGACGAGATCCCCAACGACATCACCCTGAAGACCCCGGCGGCCTTCGAGCCGACCCTGGACTACGTGGTGGTGAAGATCCCCCGGTTCGCGTTCGAGAAGTTCCCGGGCGCCGACGCGGAGCTGACGACCACGATGAAGTCCGTCGGTGAGGCGATGAGCCTGGGCCGTAACTTCGGCGAGGCGCTGAACAAGGCGATGCGTTCGATGGAGACGAAGGCGGCCGGCTTCTGGACGCTGCCGGACGCGGCCGTCGCCGCCGCGACCGGTGTCGACCCGGCCGACGTGACGAAGGAGGCCACCCTCGCCGCGCTGGGCACGCCGCACGACGGCCGCCTCTACACCGTCGAGCGGGCGCTGCGCCTCGGCGCGTCCATCGCCGAGGTCACCACGGCGTCCGGTGGGATCGACCCCTGGTTCCTGGACCAGATCGCCGCCCTGGTCGAGTTGCGCGCGGAGATCATGGACGCCCCGGTGCTCGACGCGGAGCTGTTGCGCCGGGCCAAGCGGGCCGGACTGTCGGACCGGCAGCTGGCCGCGCTGCGCCCGGAGCTGGCCGGCGAGGACGGCGTACGGACGTTGCGGCACCGCCTGCGGGTGCGCCCGGTCTACAAGACGGTGGACACCTGCGCCGCCGAGTTCGAGGCGAGCACGCCGTACCACTACTCGACGTACGACCAGGAGAGCGAGGTCGTGCCGTCCGCCCGGCCGAAGGTGCTGATCCTGGGCTCGGGGCCGAACCGGATCGGCCAGGGCATCGAGTTCGACTACTCCTGCGTGCACGCGGTGATGGCGTTGCGTGCCGCGCCGGTGGGCGGTGCCGCCGGTGTCGACGCCGGCTACGAGACCGTCATGGTCAACTGCAATCCGGAGACCGTCTCCACCGACTACGACACCGCCGACCGGCTCTATTTCGAGCCGCTCACCTTCGAGGACGTGCTGGAGGTCTGGCACGCCGAGGACTCCTCGGGCCGGGCGGCCGGCGGGCCGGGCGTGGTCGGGGTGATCGTCCAGCTCGGCGGGCAGACCCCGCTGGGCCTGGCGCAGCGGTTGAAGGACGCGGGCGTGCCGGTGGTCGGCACGTCCCCGGAGTCGATCCACCTGGCCGAGGAGCGGGGCGCGTTCGGGGCGGTGCTGACCCGGGCGGGGCTGCGCGCCCCGGCGCACGGGATGGCCACCTCGTACGAGGACGCGAAGGCGATCGCCGAGGAGATCGGCTACCCGGTGCTGGTCCGGCCGTCGTACGTGCTGGGCGGGCGGGGCATGGAGATCGTCTACGACGATGCCACGCTGCGTGACTACATCGGTCGGGCCACCGAGATCTCCCCGGATCACCCGGTGCTGGTGGACCGGTTCCTCGACGACGCCATCGAGATCGACGTGGACGCGCTCTGCGACGCCGACGGCGAGGTCTACCTCGGCGGGGTGATGGAGCACATCGAGGAGGCCGGCATCCACTCCGGCGACTCGTCGTGTGCGTTGCCGCCGATCACCCTGGCCGGTTCGCACGTGGCGCAGGTGCGTCGCTACACCGAGGCGATCGCCCGGGGCGTCGGCGTACGCGGCCTGCTCAACGTGCAGTACGCGCTGAAGGACGACATGCTCTACGTGCTGGAGGCGAACCCCCGCGCGTCCCGGACGGTGCCGTTCGTCTCGAAGGCCACGGCGGTGCCGTTGGCGAAGGCGGCGGCCCGCATCGCGATGGGCGCCACCATCGCGGAGTTGCGCGCGGAGGGGCTGCTCCCGGCCACCGGGGACGGCGGCTCGCTGCCGGCGGGCGCCCCGATCGCGGTCAAGGAGGCGGTGCTGCCGTTCAAGCGGTTCCGCACCCCCACGGGCAAGGGCGTTGATTCGCTGCTGGGCCCGGAGATGAAGTCCACCGGCGAGGTGATGGGCATCGACACCTCCTTCGGGCACGCCTTCGCCAAGTCGCAGTCGGCGGCGTACGGTTCGCTGCCGACCAGCGGGAAGATCTTCGTCTCGGTCGCCAACCGGGACAAGCGCGGCATGATCTTCCCGATCAAGCGCCTGGCGGACCTCGGGTTCGAGATCGTCGCCACCACCGGCACGGCGGAGGTGCTGCTCCGGCACGGCATCGCCTGCGAGCAGATCCGTAAGCACTACGAGTCCGGCGGGGGCGAGGACGCGGTGTCGCTGATCGCCGGCGGCGACGTGGCGTTGGTGATCAACACTCCGCAGGGCTCGGGCGCCAGCGCCCGCTCCGACGGCTACGAGATCCGCAGCGCCGCCGTCACGGCGGACATCCCCTGCGTCACCACGGTGCCGGGCGCGGCGGCGGCGGTGATGGGCATCGAGGCGCGGATGCGGGGCGACATGCAGGTCCGCCCGCTGCAGGAGCTGCACGCCGCCCTGCGGGCCGCCGAGTGACCGGCCCCAGCCGGGTCGATCATGAAGTTGTTGTCGCGACACGCCGATCCGGCGGGCGACAACTTCATGATCGACGAGAGCGGGAGGGGCGGGCGTGATCTTCGAGGGGGTCGTCCGGGCGGGGCTGTTCCGGATCGGGGGCGGGGACGCCGAGGCGGCGCACGAGTGGACGCTGCGGCGGATGGCGGCGCTGTCCGGGCGGCCGGCGGCCCTGGCCGTGCTGCGGGCCCGCTACGCCGTCCGCGCGCCGCGCACCGTGTTCGGCGTCGAGTTCCCCAACCCGGTCGGCCTGGCCGCCGGGATGGACAAGGACGGCGTGGCGCTACCGGCCTGGCCGGCGCTGGGCTTCGGCTTCGTCGAGGTCGGCACGGTCACCGCGCACCCGCAGCCGGGCAACCCCCGGCCCCGGCTGTTCCGGCTGCCCGACAGCGAGGCCGTGGTGAACCGGATGGGCTTCAACAACGCCGGCGCCGGGGCCCTCGCGGCCCGGCTCGCGGCGCTGCCCCGCCCGATCGGGGTGCCGCTGGGCATCTCGCTGGGCAAGTCCAAGGTGACCCCGCTGGACGAGGCGGTGGCGGACTACCTCGCCTCGTACCGGGCGCTGCGCGAGCACGGCGACTACTTCGCGGTCAACGTCTCCTCGCCGAACACCCCGGGTCTGCGCTCCCTGCAGGACCGGGCGCACCTGGACGCCATCCTGGCGGCGCTGGTGGGGGAGAAGCCGGTGCTGGTGAAGATCGCCCCGGATCTCACCGAGCCGGCGATCGCCGAGCTGCTGGAGGTCTGCCTGGCCCGGGGCGCCGCCGGGGTGATCGCCACCAACACCACGCTGGCCCGCGACGGCCTGGCCCCGGCCGACCGGGCGCGCGGCGCGCAGACCGGCGGACTCTCCGGTCGCCCGCTCGCCGACCGGGCCCGCGAGGTGGTCGCCTTCGTGCACCGGGAGGCGGGCGGCCGGCTGCCGGTGATCGGCGTCGGGGGCATCGTGGACCCGGACGCCGCGGCCCGGATGTTCGACGCCGGCGCCGCCCTGGTCCAGCTCTACACGGGCTTCATCTACCACGGTCCGGCCCTGGTCCGCGCCACCGCCCGCGCCGCGGGGAGCGGGGCGTGACGCCCGAGGAGATCCTCGCCGCCGACCGGGCGCACGTCTGGCACCCGTACGCGGCCCTGCCGCCCGCGACCCCGCCCTACGTGGTGGACGGCGCTGAGGGCGTACGGCTGCGGTTGGCCGACGGTCGGGAGCTGGTCGACGGCATGTCGTCGTGGTGGGCGGCGATCCACGGCTACCGGCACCCGGTGCTCGACGCGGCGGTGACCGAGCAGCTCGGCCGGATGAGCCACGTGATGTTCGGCGGGCTCACGCACGAGCCCGCGGTACGCCTGGCCGCCACCCTGGTCGAGCTGGCCCCGGACGGGCTGGAGCACGTCTTCCTGGCCGACTCCGGCTCGGTCGGCGTCGAGGTCGCGATCAAGATGTGCCTGCAGTACCAGCGGGCCGCCGGCCGGCCGCAGCGCCGCCGGCTGGGCACCTGGCGGGGCGGCTACCACGGCGACACGTTCCACCCGATGAGCGTCTGCGACCCGGAGGGCGGCATGCACCACCTCTGGGGCGACGTGCTGCCCCGGCAGGTCTTCGCCCCGGTGCCGCCCGGCGGTTTCGACACCGCGCCCGATCCGGCCTACGAGGCGGCCCTGGTCGAGGCGGTCGAGCGGCACGCCCACGAGTTGGCGGCGGTCATCGTGGAGCCGGTGGTCCAGGGCGCCGGCGGGATGCGCTTTCACCACCCGCACTACCTGCGGGTGCTGCGCGAGGTGACCCGGGCGCACGGGGTGCTGCTGATCTTCGACGAGATCGCCACGGGCTTCGGCCGCACGGGCGCCATGTTCGCCGCCGGGCACGCCGGGGTGGCGCCGGACGTGATGTGCGTGGGCAAGGCGCTCACCGGCGGGTACCTGACGCTGGCCGCCACCCTCTGCACGGCGCGGGTGGCCCGGGGCATCTCCGCCGGCGGGGTGCTGGCGCACGGCCCGACGTTCATGGGCAACCCGCTGGCGTGTGCGGTCGCCAACGCCTCCCTCGACCTGCTGCGGGCCGGGGACTGGGCGGGGCGGGTGGCGCGGGTGCAGGCGGGCCTGCGGGCCGGCCTGGAGCCGCTGCGCGCCGCGCCGGGGGTGACCGACGTGCGGGTGCTGGGCGCGATCGGCGTGGTCCAGCTCGACCACGAGGTGGACCTGCCCGCCGCCACCGCCGCCGCGGTGGCCGAGGGCGTCTGGCTGCGGCCGTTTCGCGACCTGGTCTACACCATGCCGCCGTACGTGACCGGGGACGCCGACGTGGCGCGTATCGCCGCCGGGGTCGCCGCCGCGGTGCGGGCCGGCTGACCCGCCGGTCAGGGGTGGGCGGGAGTACGCGGGCGGCGCGCGCCGCCCGCCTCGGCAGCGCGCCCGGCGGCGGACGCCCCGGGCGTCGAGAGAGGGAGAGAACCGGATGGACAGCTTCGGCGCCCGCCTGCACCGGGCCGTGACCGAGCGGGGACCGCTCTGCGTCGGCATCGACCCGCACCCGGGGCTGCTGGCCCGCTGGGGGCTCGACGACGACGTCCGGGGGCTGGACCGGTTCGCCCGGACGGTCGCGGAGGCCCTCGGTGACCGGGTCGCGGTGGTCAAGCCCCAGTCCGCCTTCTTCGAGCGGTTCGGGGCGAAGGGTGCGGCGATCCTTGAGTCAACTATCCGACAGTTACGCGAGGCCGGCGCGCTCGTTCTCCTCGACGTCAAGCGCGGCGACATCGGCTCGACCGCCGCCGCGTACGCCTCGGCGTACCTCGACCCATCCAGCCCGATCCATGTGGACGCCCTGACCGCGAGCCCGTACCTCGGCGTCGGCGCGCTCGCGCCGATGTTCGAGCTGGCCGCCGAGCACGGCGGTGGGGTCTTCGTGCTGGCGCTCACCTCCAATCCGGAGGGCGCCACCGTGCAGCGCGCCCGCACCGCCGACGGACGCACCGTGGCGCAGACCGTGATTGACGAGATTTCCCAGCTCAACGCGGGTGCGCAGCCACTCGGCAGCATCGGTCTGGTGGTCGGCGCGACCATCGGTGACACCGGTCACGATCTGTCCGCGGTGAACGGCCCGCTGCTCGCCCCGGGCCTCGGGGCGCAGGGCGCCACGGCGGCGGACCTTCGCATCGTCTTCGGCTCCGCCCTGCCCGCCGTGCTCCCCTCGTACTCCCGCGAGGTGCTGGGCGCGGGCCCGGACCCGGAGGCGTTGCGCGCCGCGACGGAGCGCGTGCTGGCGGACTGCCGGGCGGTCCTGGCCGCAAGCTGACTGACTGACGGCTCGGTCACTTTGCGAAGATCGTCGCGCGCCCACGTTGCCGAATGCGTCGGCGACCGCTAGTTTTCCCCGCGCTGGGAACCACGGACCCCTTGGTTCACAGCGACACCACGTTTCACAGATGCGGCGGTGCGACCCGCCCGCCGCGATAGGGACACTGAGGAGAACTGGTGCCGCTCCCGTCACTGACCCCCGAACAGCGTGCTGCCGCGCTGGAGAAGGCCGCGGAGATCCGCAAGGCCCGTGCTGAGCTGAAGGAGCAGCTCAAGCAGGGCAAGACCACCCTCGGAGCCGTCCTCGAGCGTGCCGAGTCCGACGATGTCGTCGGCAAGCTCAAGGTCTCTGCCGTGCTGCAGGCGATGCCGGGTATCGGCAAGATCCGGGCCACCCAGATCATGGAGAAGCTCAAGATCGCCGACAGCCGTCGCCTGCGTGGCCTCGGCGAGCAGCAGCGCAAGGCACTGCTTGGAGAGTTCGCCGCCAACTGAGGCCGGCTCGTGTAGAAACAAGCAGTGAGCACGGATGACGAGGCGCGCCCGGCGGCTCGGCTCACTGTCCTGGCGGGGCCTTCGGGCTCCGGCACGGAGAGTGTCGTCGAGCGTGTCCGGGCGCGTTCTCCGTCCGTCTGGGTTCCGGTGCCGGCCACCACCCGGCCACGCCGGGAACGCGAGCTGGACGGCGTCGACCGGCTCTTCCTGGCCCCGGCCGAGTTCGACCGGATGATCGCCGCCGGGGAGCTGCTGGAGTGGAGCCGGGCCGGGCCCCACCGGCGCGGCACGCCCCTCGACCCGCTGCGGTCCCGGCTCGCCGCCGGCCAGCCGGTGCTGCTCGGCCTCGACCTCGCCGGCGCGCTGCTGGTCCGGGCGACCCTGCCGGACGCCCGACTGGTGCTGCTGCACCCGCCGGGGGCCGTCCCCGCGCAGGCCACGCTGGCCGCCTTCGCGCACCGCCTCCCGCACGACCGCACCGGGCGGGTGGTCGACGAACTGGTAGGCTTGTCCGGTTCTTCTTTCCTGGCTCCGGCGCCACCGCAGGTTCGCGGTTGAGCGCCAGCACCGCCGCGTGTGGTGCGATAGACGCAGAGGTTAATTCGTGGGATCCATCGCAAACCCCGAAGGCATCACCAACCCGCCGATCGACGAGCTCCTCGAGAAGACGACCTCGAAGTACGCGCTGGTGATCTTCGCCGCCAAGCGCGCGCGCCAGGTCAACGCCTACTACAGCCAGCTCGGCGAAGGGCTGCTGGAATACGTCGGCCCGCTGGTCGAGACCACCCCCCAGGAGAAGCCCCTCTCCATCGCCATGCGCGAGATCAACGCGGGCCTGCTCACCGCCGAGCCGACCGACCAGCCGTAATTCGTCACGCGTCGATGTCTCCCCGGATCGTCCTCGGTGTCGGCGGCGGCATCGCCGCCTACAAGGCGTGCGAGCTGCTCCGACTCTTCACCGAGTCGGGCCACCAGGTCCGGGTCGTGCCGACCGCGTCGGCGTTGCGCTTCGTCGGTGCCCCGACCTGGGCGGCGCTCTCCGGCCAGCCGGTCGCCGACGACGTGTGGGCCGACGTGCACGAGGTGCCACACGTCCGGCTCGGCCAGCAGGCCGACCTGGTGGTGGTCGCGCCGGCCACCGCCGACCTGCTGGCCAAGGCCGCGCACGGCCTCGCCGACGACCTGCTCACCAACACGCTGCTGACCGCCCGCTGCCCGGTCGTGCTGGCCCCGGCCATGCACACCGAGATGTGGGAGCACCCGGCCACCGTCGCCAACGTGGCGACGCTGCGCTCCCGGGGCGTGCGGGTCGTGGAGCCCGCCGTCGGCCGCCTCACCGGGGCGGACACCGGCAAGGGCCGGCTGCCCGATCCCGCGGAGATCTTCGCGGTCGCCCGCCGGGCCCTCGCGCGGGGCCTCGGGGCCCCCGCCGACCTGACGGGGCGGCACGTGGTGGTGACCGCGGGCGGCACCCGCGAACCCCTCGACCCGGTCCGCTTCCTGGGCAACCGCTCCTCGGGCAAGCAGGGCTACGCCTTCGCCCGCTGCGCGGTGGCCCGGGGCGCCCGGGTCACCCTGATCTCGGCCAACGTCTCGCTGCCCGACCCGGCCGGCGTGGACCTGGTCCGGGTCGGCACCACCGGCGAGCTGCGCGACGCCACGCTGTCGGCCGCCGTCGGCGCCGACGCGGTGGTGATGGCGGCGGCCCCGGCCGATTTCCGGCCCGCGACCTACGCGCCTGGCAAAATCAAGAAGTCGGACGACGGCAGCGCGCCCACCATCGAGCTCGTCACCAACCCGGACATCGCGGCCGAGCTGGGCCGCGGCCGGCGCCCGGAGCAGGTGCTGGTGGTGTTCGCCGCCGAGACCGGCGACGCCGAGGCCAACGGGCGGGCCAAGCTCGCCCGTAAGCGGGCGGACCTGGTCGTCATCAACGAGGTCGGCGTCGACCGGGTCTTCGGCGCCGACACCAACGCGGCGACGGTCATCGGCGCGGACGGCACGGTCAGCCGGCTGCCCGAACGGTCCAAGGAGGACCTCGCCGACGCCGTCTGGGATCTCGTGGTGGCCCGGTTGCCCGGCTGTTCCTGACGGTTGAAACCCGGGCCGACCGAGGGTTGGGCCCGTACGCGGATGACTACACTGCCGCGGAACGACTTCCACACATTAGGAGTGCCGTGACACGCCGCCTCTTCACTTCCGAATCGGTCACGGAAGGCCACCCGGACAAGATCGCCGACCAGATCAGCGACGGCATTCTGGACGCCCTGCTCACCGAGGACCCGCGCAGCCGCGTCGCCGTGGAGACCATGATCACCACCGGCCAGGTGCACATCGCGGGCGAGGTGACCACCAAGGCGTACGCCGACATCCCGACCATCGTCCGCCGGACGATCCTCGACATCGGCTACGACTCGTCGAAGAAGGGCTTCGACGGCGCATCCTGCGGCGTCAGCGTCTCCATCGGCGCCCAGTCCGAGGACATCGCCCAGGGCGTGGACAACGCCTTCGAACTGCGTACCGGGGCGTCGGAGAGCGCGCTGGACGCGCAGGGCGCCGGCGACCAGGGGATGATGTTCGGCTTCGCCTGCTCCGAGACGCCGGAGCTGATGCCGCTGCCGATCGCGCTGGCGCACCGGCTGGCCCGGCGGCTCTCCCAGGTCCGCAAGGACGGCACGATCCCGTACCTGCGCCCCGACGGCAAGACCCAGGTCACGATCGAGTACGACGGGCTGCGCCCGGTCCGGCTCAACACGGTGGTCGTCTCCAGCCAGCACGCCGCGGACATCTCGCTGGACTCGCTGCTCACCCCCGACGTGCGCGAGCACGTCATCGCCCCTGAGCTGGAGAGCCTCGGGCTGGACACCGAGGGCTACCGCCTGCTGGTCAACCCGACCGGCCGGTTCGAGATCGGCGGGCCGATGGGCGACGCCGGCCTGACCGGTCGCAAGATCATCGTCGACACCTACGGCGGCTACGCCCGGCACGGCGGCGGCGCGTTCTCCGGCAAGGACCCGTCGAAGGTCGACCGCTCGGCGGCGTACGCGATGCGGTGGGTGGCGAAGAACGTGGTCGCCGCGGGCCTGGCCGAGCGGTGCGAGGTGCAGGTCGCGTACGCGATCGGCAAGGCCCACCCGGTCAGCCTCTTCGTCGAGACGTTCGGCACCGAGACCGTGCCGGTCGCCTCGATCGAGAAGGCCGTCGCCGAGGTCTTCGACCTGCGCCCGGCCGCCATCATCCGGGACCTCAACCTGCTCCGCCCGATCTACCGGCAGACCGCCGCCTACGGCCACTTCGGCCGGGAACTGCCGGACCTGACGTGGGAGAGCACCGACCGGGCCGCCGACCTCAAGTCGGCCGCGGGAGCCTGACCGGCACCAGGCGCGGCGACCGGCGACCCGCGGACGGGTCGCCGGTCGCGCGCGTCTGCGTCGACGTGCCGCTGGCCCACCTGGACCGGCCGTTCGACTATCTCGTCCCGGCCGAGCTGGACGCCGACGCCCTGCCCGGCGTGCGGGTGAAGGTCCGCTTCGCCGGGCAGCTCGTCGACGGCTGGCTGCTGGAGCGCGCCGACGACTCGGGGCACACCGGCCGGCTGGCGTACCTGGAGAAGGTGGTCTCGCCGGAGCCGGTGCTCGCCCCGGAGGTCGCCCGGCTGGCCCGGGCCGTCGCCGACCGCTACGCCGGCGGCCTCGCCGACGTGCTGCGCCTCGCCGTCCCGCCCCGGCACGCCCGGGTGGAGAAGGACGTCCGCGCCGCCGCGGCCGGGACGGGCCCCGCCGCCGACAACGGCCCCGCCGCCGACAACGGCCCCGCCGCCGACAACGGCCCCGCCGCCGACAACGGCCCCGCCGGGCCGGCCGCTCCCGGCCCGGCGGCCTGGCGGGACTATCCGGCGGGACCGGCCCTGCTCCGGGCGCTCGCCGGCGGGCGGGCCCCCCGGGCGGTCTGGTCGGCGCTGCCGGGGGAGGACTGGCCCGCCCGTTACGCGGAGGCGGTCGCGGCGACCGTGGCCGGCGGCCGGGGCGCGGTGGTGGTCGTCGCCGACAACCGCGACCTGGATCGCCTCGACGCCGCCCTGCACGCCGCCCTGGGGCCGGGGCGGCACGTCTGCCTCTCCGCCGCGCTCGGCCCCGCCCGGCGCTACCGGGCCTTTCTCGCCGCCCGCCGGGGCGACGTCGCGGTGGTGGCCGGCACCAGGGCCGCGATGTTCGCCCCCGTCGCCCGCCTCGGCCTGGTGGCGATCTGGGACGACGGCGACGACCTGCACGCCGAGCCCCGGGCCCCCTACCCGCACGCCCGGGAGGTGCTGCTCACCCGCGCCCAGCTCGGCGACGCCGCCGCGCTGGTGGGCGGGTACACCCGCACCGCCGAGGCGCAGCTGCTCGTGGAGACCGGGTGGGCCCGCGAGATGGTGGCCGACCGGGCGACCGTGCGGGCCCGGATGCCGGCGATCGCGCCCACCGGCGACGACCCGCAGCTGGCCCGGGACCCGGGGGCGGCCACCGCCCGGCTGCCCAGCCTGGCCTGGAGCACCGCCCGGGAAGCGCTGCGGGCCGACCTGCCGGTGCTGGTCCAGGTGCCCCGCCGCGGCTACCTGCCCTCGGTGGCCTGCGCCGAGTGCCGCACCCCGGCCCGGTGCCCGCACTGCGCCGGGCCGCTCGCGCTGCCCTCGGCCGAGGGCACCCCCGCCTGCCGCTGGTGCGGGCGGATCGCCGCCGCGTACGCCTGCCCGGAGTGCGGCGGGCGGCGGCTGCGCGCCTCCGTCACCGGCGCCCGGCGCACCGCCGAGGAGCTGGGCCGGGCCTTCCCCGACGTGCCGGTACGCACCTCGGGGCGCGAGGAGGTGCTGGCCGGGGTCCCGGGCGGCGCCGGCCTGGTCATCGCCACCCCCGGCGCCGAGCCGGTCGCCGAGGGCGGCTTCGGCGCGGTGCTGCTGCTCGACTCGTGGGCCCTGCTCACCCGCGCCGACCTGCGGGCGGGAGAGGAGACGCTGCGCCGCTGGCTGGCCGCCGCCGCGCTGGCCCGCCCCGCTGCCGCGGGCGGCCGGGTGGTGGTGGTCGCCGACGGCGCCCTCGCCCCCGTGCAGGCGCTGCTGCGCTGGGACGCCGGCTGGTTCGCCGCCCGGGAGCTGGCCGAGCGGCGGGAGCTGGGCTTCCCCCCGGCGGTGCGGATGGCCAGCGTGACCGGTCCACCGGCCGCGGTGGCCGACCTGCTGGCCGAGGCCCGGCTGCCGGCCGAGGCCGAGCTGCTCGGGCCGGTGCCCGCCGACGGGGAGCGGGAGCGGATGCTGGTCCGGGTGCCCCGGGCCCGGGCCGCCGCGCTGGCCGGTGCGCTGCACTCGGCGGCCGGGGTGCGCACGGCCCGCAAGGCCGCCGACCCGGTCCGCCTCCAGGTCGACCCGCTGGCACTCTTCTGACCGGCTGCGCCGACGGCCCCCGGCGGTCCCCGGCGGTCCCGCGCGGGCGGGCTCCGCCCGCCGATCCGGCCGCCGACCTGCCCCTCGTCGCACACCGTGTCCCACGGAACGTCGCCGGGTGGGTGGTAGCATCGCCCGTCATGCCCGGCCGCACGGATCGCGCGACGATGGCGGGAGCGCGTCGGTTCGGCGCGACATCGATGATGACAGACAGCCGGTGATCAGGGGTGGACCAGTCGTGACCGTTCGTCAGTCGATCGTCTTCAATGGTGACCTCGGCAGCGGCAAGAGCACCGTATCCGTGGAGATCGCCGAGCGGCTCGGCGTGCGCCGGGTCAGCGTCGGCGATCTCTACCGCCAGATGGCGCAGGAGCGGCAGATGACCGCGCTGCAACTCAACCTGCACGCCGAGTTGGACCAGGCCGTGGACGGCTACGTCGACCAGCTCCAGCGCAACATCGCCGCCTCCGGCGAGCGGCTGGTCATGGACTCCCGGCTCGCCTGGCACTTCTTCACCGACGCGCTCAAGGTGCACATGATCACCGAGCCGGGCGAGGCGGCCCGGCGGGTGCTTGCCCGTCCCTCCGGCCCGGCCGAGAGCTACGCCTCGATGGAGGAGGCCAAGGCCAAGCTGCGGGAGCGCAGCGAGAGCGAGCGGGGCCGGTTCATCGTCCGCTACGGGGTGGACAAGGCCCGGCTGCGCAACTACGACCTGATCTGCGACACCACCAGCGCCCAGGCCGCCGAGGTCATCGAGCACATCATCGATGCGTACGAGGGCCGGTTGTGCGCCGACGTGCTGCGCGACGCCCCGCCGCTGCTGCTGCTCGACCCGGCCCGGGTCTACCCGACCGAGGACATCGCCCACCTGCGTGACCTGTGGGACTCGCGGTTCGTCGGCGACGTCGCCGCCGGCGGCGACGAGGCGCTGGAGCCGCTGCGTATCGGCTACACCGGCGAGTACTTCTTCGTCGTCGACGGGCACCGCCGGCTCAGTGCCGCCCTGCAGAGCGGCTTCCGGCTGGTGCCGGCCCAGCTCGTCGCCGAGGTGGACGAGCCGGTGGTGGGCGGGATGAGCGCGGTGGACTACTTCGCCGCCCAGGCCCGACCCGGCCTGATCCACGACTGGGAGGCCGCCCACAAGATCGAGCTGCCCCTGCCCGAGCACGCCCTGCTCGGCGGCGGCGCGGTCCTGGCCGGGGAGCCGGGCACCGGCGGCTGAGCCGCCCGCCCACCAGCGGCGACCGGCACCCACCGCCCGCCGCCGGCACCCACCGTCCGCTGGTCCGGCACGGCTACGAGGCCGGTCCGGTGACGATCGACACCCAACCGCCCGCCCGGCATCGCGGTACGCCGGCCGGGGCGGCCGACGGCACTCCGTAGACTGGTACGGCATCAGTCCGCCCGCCGAAGGAGCCATGCCGAGTGACCGTCCAGCCCATCCGTCTGTTCGGGGACCCGGTGCTGCGCACGCCGGCCGATGCGGTGGTCGACTTCGACGTCGAGCTGCGCAAGCTCGTCGCCGACCTGACCGACACGATGCGTGAGCAGAACGGTGCCGGCCTCGCCGCGCCGCAGCTCGGGGTGGGCCTGCGGGTGTTCACCTTCGACGTCGACGACGTGGTCGGTCACCTGGTCAACCCGGTGCTGGAGTTTCCCGACGCCGAGGAGCAGGACGGCCCCGAGGGCTGCCTGTCCATCCCCGGCCTCTACTTCGACACCACGCGCCGGCAGAACGTGATCGCCAGGGGCTTCAACGGCTACGGCGACCCGGTGCAGATCGTCGGCACCGGCCTGATGGCGCGCTGCGTACAGCATGAGACCGACCACCTCGACGGCGTGCTCTTCCTCGACCGGCTGGACCCGGCCGGGCGCAAGGAGGCGATGAAGGCGATCCGCCAGGCGGAGTGGTACGACCCGGCCACCCCGCCGACGGTGAAGCTCAACCCGCACGCCGCCAGCAGCCCCTTCGGTCTGGGTCGGTGAGCCCGTGCGTGTGATCTTCGCCGGCACGCCGGCCGTGGCCGTTCCCGCCCTGGCCGCCGTCGCGGCCTCCCGGCACGAGCTGGTCGCCGTGGTGACCCGGCCGGACGCCCCCGCCGGTCGTGGCCGCGGGCTGCTCCGCTCCCCGGTGGGCGCGTGGGCCGACGAGCACGGCGTCGAGGTGCTCACCCCCGCCCGGCCCCGCGAGCCGGAGTTCCTGGACCGGCTGCGCGAGCTGGCCCCCGACTGTGTCCCCGTGGTCGCCTACGGCGCGTTGGTGCCGCCGGTGGCCCTGGAGATCCCCCGCCACGGCTGGATCAACCTGCACTTCTCGCTGCTGCCGGCCTGGCGCGGCGCCGCGCCCGTGCAGCACGCCGTGCTGCACGGCGACGAGCTGACCGGGGCCAGCGTGTTCCAGCTGGAGCAGGGGCTGGACACCGGCCCGGTCTACGGCACGCTGACCGACGAGATCCGGCCGGCCGACACCTCCGGCGACCTGCTGGAGCGGCTCGCGCACTCCGGTGCCGGCCTGCTGGTGGCCGTCCTCGACGCGATCGACGCCGGCACCGCCCGGGCCGAGCCGCAGCCCGCCGACGGGGTGTCGCTGGCGCCGAAGCTGACCGTGGAGGACGCCCGGGTGCGCTGGTCCGATCCCGCCTTCGCGGTGGACCGGCGGATCCGGGCCTGCACCCCGGCCCCCGGCCCCTGGACGACGTTGCGGGGCGAGCGCGTCAAGCTGGGCCCGGTGACCCCGGTGCCCGACGGCCCGACGCTGAAACCGGGCGAGCTGCTGGTGGAGAAGTCCCGGGTACTGGTCGGCACGGCAACGACTCCGGTGCGTCTCGGCGAGGTCCGGGCGGCCGGCAAACGGGCGATGACGGCGACCGACTGGGCGCGCGGCGTCCGGATCGCAGCCGGGGAGGAACTCGCATGACGGCCCCTTCGGAACGACCCTCGGGCGACCGGTCCACCACCGAGCGACGCGGTGCGCCCTCCGGCGAGCGCGGCGGGCGCGCTGAGCGGCCGGGTGGCGAGCGGTCCGGCGGTGACCGGTTCGGCGGGCGCCCGTCGGGCGGCCAGCGTGGCGACCGCCCGGTCCGCGACGGCCAGTGGGGCGCGCGCGGCGGCGACCGCCGCGACGGCCGTCCGGCTCCCCGCCCCGCGGCGGACCTGCCCCGCCAGGTGGCCTACGAGGCGATCGCGGCGGTGCACCGTGACGACGCGTACGGCAACCTGGTGCTCCCGTTGCTCCTGCGCGACGCCGGGCTCTTCGGCCGGGACGCCGCCTTCGCCACCGAGCTGACCTACGGCACGCTGCGGCACCTCGGCACCCTCGACGCGATCATCAGCGACGCCGCCGGGCGCGACGTGCAGCGCATCGACCCGCCGGTACGCGACGCGCTGCGGCTCGGGGCGTACCAGCTCCTGCACACCCGGGTGCCGCCGCACGCCGCGGTCTCCTCGACCGTCGACCTGGTGCGGACGGTGGCCGCCGGTGCGACGGGCTTCGCCAACGCCGTGCTGCGCGAGGTCGCCGGCCGGGACGCCGACGCCTGGGTGGCCAAGCTGGCCCCGTCGGCGCAGAGCGACCCGATCGGGCATCTCGCCCTGACGTACAGCCATCCGCAGTGGATCGTGCGGTCCTTCGCCGAGGCGCTCGGCGGTGATCTGGGCGAGACCACCCGGCTGCTCATCGAGAACAACGAGCGCCCGCCGGTGCACCTGTGCGCCCGGCCGGGGCGTGCCGACGCGCCGGAGCTGGCCGACGAGGTCGGCGGCGCGCCGGGGGCCTTCTCCCCGTACGCGGTCTATCTCTCCGGCGGCGCGCCCGGCGACCTGCCGGCGGTCGTGCAGGGCCGCGCCCACGTGCAGGACGAGGGCTCCCAACTGGTGGCCAACGCCCTGGCGGTGGCCCCGCTCGACGGCCCGGACGGGCGCTGGCTCGACCTGTGTGCCGGGCCGGGCGGCAAGTCCGCACTGCTCGGCGCCCTCGCCGCCGGGCGCGACGCGCAGTTGACCGCCGTGGAGGTCTCCGAGCACCGGGCCCGGTTGGTGGCCCAGGCCACCCAGGGCCTGCCGGTGACCGTGCTGAACGTCGACGGCCGGACCGTCGGCGCCGACCCGGAGCTGCCGGAGGCGCACTTCGACCGGGTGCTCGTCGACGCGCCCTGCACCGGGCTCGGGTCGCTGCGCCGCCGACCGGAGTCCCGCTGGCGGCGGCAGCCCTCGGACCTGCCGCCGTTGACCCGGCTGCAGCGCGAGCTGCTGGCCGCGGCGCTGCGCGCGACCCGTCCCGGTGGGCTGGTCGCCTACGTGACGTGCTCCCCGCACACCGTGGAGACGCACGTGACGGTGACCGAGGCGGCCCGCCGCTCCGGTGTGCCGGTCGACTTCGTCGACGCCCGGCCGCTGCTGCCGGCGGGGATGCCAGGTCTGGGCGACGGGCCGACGGTGCAGTTGTGGCCGCACCGGCACGGCACCGACGCGATGTTCCTGGCGATGCTCCGCCGCACCTGAGCGTTTCCCGGCACGCGTCGCCGCTGCGGCCGGTGCCCCGCTGCGCCGTCGGCCGGAACCGTCTCGCCGGCGTAGATCGAATCCTCTTCGTGCTCGCCCATTCGCGTTCCTGGATGGCATCATCAGGCGTCCCCCTTTATCGAGGAGCGTCCATGAAACGAAGAGTCCTGACCGCCGGCGTCGCGTTGGCCGTGCTCACCGGCGCGGCGACGCTGGCCGGCGTGCCGGCGTCGGCCACACCGGCGGGGTCCGCCGCCGCACCCGCGCCGGCCGCGCAGTCCCTGGCCGCGCCGGACATCGCGGTGGCGAACGTCCAGGGCCACCTCACGCAGCTGCAGACCATCGCCACCCAGAACGGCGGCAACCGTCGGGCCGGCAGCGCCGGCTACACGGCCTCCGTCGCGTACGTCAAGACGAAGCTCCAGGCCGCCGGGTACACGGTCACCGAGCAGGTCTGCACCGACTGCACGTACCGGTCGAACAACCTGATCGCCGAGTGGCCGGGCGGCCCCGCCGACCAGGTCGTCATGTTCGGCTCGCACCTCGACGGCGTCTCCGCCGGACCGGGCATGAACGACAACGCCTCCGGCTCGTCGGCGCTGCTGGAGAACGCGCTGGTGCTGGCCCAGCAGAACCCGACCATGTCCAAGCGGGTCCGCTTCGCCTGGTGGACCGACGAGGAGCAGGGCCTCAACGGCTCGGACTTCTACGTCCGTTCCCTCACCACCGCCCAGCGGGGCTACATCAAGGGCTACTACAACTTCGACATGATCGGCTCCGTCAACGGCGGCTACTTCATCAACCGGATCACCTCGGCCACCGCCGCGCCGCTGAAGGCGTACTGGGACTCGCTGAACATCCAGCCGGAGGAGAACGTCGAGGGCCAGGGCCGCTCCGACGACTACCCGTTCGCGCAGGCCGGCATCCAGACCTCCGGGTACGCCTCGGGCGCCAGCGCCCGCAAGACCGCGGCGCAGGCCACCAAGTGGGGCGGCACGTCCGGCTCGGCGTACGACCCGTGCTACCACCGGGCCTGCGACACCACCTCGAACGTCAGCGCCACGGTGCTCAACCGCAGCGCCGACGGGATCGCGTACGCCATCTGGCAGACCGCCGTGGGCACGGCCACCAACGACTTCTCGGTCGCGGTGAGCCCCGCGTCGGGCTCGGTGCAGCGGGGCGCGTCGACCACGGCGACGGTGAGCACCGCCACCACCGGCGGCACCGCCCAGACGGTCGGCCTGTCGGCCAGCGGCGCGCCGGCCGGGGTGACCGTGTCGTTCAGCCCGTCGTCGGTCACCTCCGGCGGCTCCGCCACCATGACGGTGAGCGCGTCGGCGTCGGCCCCGGTGGGCACCTTCACCGTCACGGTCACCGGCGCGGGCTCCGGCGGGCTGTCGCGCTCCGCCAGCTACACGCTGACCGTCGGCTCGACCGGCGGCTGCGCGGGCGGCCAGGTGATCGGCAACGGTGGGTTCGAGAGCGGGACGGCGCCGTGGACGGCGTCGACGGGCGTCATCACCAACAGCAGCGCCCAGCCGGCGCGCACGGGCACGTACAAGGCGTGGCTGGCGGGCAACGGCTCGACGCGTACGGAGACGTTGTCGCAGTCGGTGACGATCCCGGCGGGTTGTGCCTCCTACACGCTGTCGTTCTGGTTGCACATCGACACGGCGGAGACGACGTCGAGCCGGATCTACGACCGGCTCGTGGTGCAGCTGGGCACGACGACGCTCGCGACGTACTCGAACCTGAACGCGGCGGCGGGCTACGCGCAGCGCTCGTTCAACGTGGCGGGGTACGCGGGGCAGACGGTGACGGTGACGTTCACCGGCACGGAGGACTCCTCGTTGCAGACCAGCTTCGTCGTCGACGACGTCACCCTGCAGGCCAGCTAGGCGCCAGCCGGGTCGGGGCGGTCAGCCGTGCTGGCCGCCCCGCTCAGGTGACCGGCAGGCCCTTCGTGCCGGCGCCCTTGACCGACCTCGTGAGGTGTCGGTCGCTGACCCAGAGGAAGCACTGCACGCCCCGGTTGCCGTCGCGCCACTCCCGCTCGTACGGGTGGTAGAAGATCGAGCCGGCCCGGTACTGGAGGTTGCCGTCGTCCGGCACCTTCGCGTACCTCGCGATCAGCGTCCGGCAGGCCCGGTGCACCTTGCGGTTGTCACGGCTGAAGGTGTCGTAGCTGGTGTCGGGGGACCGCCAGACGCCGACGAACTCGGCGCGGTGCCTGCTGGTGCAGGCCACCGGCACCATGTCCTGCACGTCGTCGGAGCGCATCCGCGGGTCGAAGCAGCGGTGGGCGAGCGGGGCGGCGCCGCTCAGCGCGCCCTTCAGGCTGCCCGTGCGGGTCTTCGGGGCGGCCTCGTCGAGGCTGGTCTGTTCGCTGAGGTCGCAGCGGAACCAGCGGGCGCCGCCGCCCCACGCCCGCGGCGACGGCAGCACCACGCCCAGCCCGAGACGCCCGGTACGCCAGTCGCCGCCCAGCGTCTCCTCGACCTTCGCGTCGCACTCGGCGCGGGCGGCGCGCATGCCGGCGGAACCGGCGGGCGGGGGCGTGCCAGGTCGCGCCGCCGCTCCGCTCAGCACGCCGACGTGCGCCGTCTCCGTGCGGTGCGGCAGGGCGCAGTCCACGGGCTGGTAGGCGGCGAGGTAGCCGACGTCCTGCACCGTGCTGTGGCAGACCCCGGCAGCGGGGACGAAGGCCCGCGGCGCGGCGGGTGCCGGCCAGTCGTCGGTCAGGTCGCGGTCGGTGCCGGCCGGGGCGGCGCCGCAGCCGGCGAGCGCCAGGGCCGTCACCGCGCCCACCGTGGCCGCCGTGAACCACCGTCGCATCCCGACCTCCCGCCGTCCGTGGGCCGCGCCCGGGGCTGTCGGCGCGGCGGTCCCGCCGGCGCGGCGGCAGCCGGACCCGGTGCGGCAGCATACGACACCACCGCCGTCCGCGGTCGCCGTCCGCGTTCGTACACTGGCCCGGTGACCGTGACCGTACCGCCGCCGATCGTCGCGCCCAGCATCCTCGCCGCCGACTTCGCCCGACTCGCCGAGGAAGTCCGCGCCGTCGAGGGCGCCGCGGACTGGTTGCACGTGGATGTCATGGACAACCACTTCGTGCCCAACCTGACCATCGGGCTGCCCGTGGTGCAGAGCCTGCGGGCCGCCACCGAACTGCCCTTCGACGTGCACCTGATGATCGAGGATCCGCGCCGGTGGGCGCCCGGGTACGCCGACGCCGGGGCCTACAACGTCACGTTCCACGCCGAGGCGTGCGACGACCCGGTGGCCCTGGCCAAGGACCTGCGCTCCGCGGGGGCCAAGGCGGGGCTGGCGATCGACCGGGACACCCCGATCGAGCCGTACCTGGAGCTGCTGCCGAGCTTCGACACGTTGCTGATCATGACCATCAAGGCCGGTTTCGGTGGGCAGCGGTTCGTCCCGCAGCTGCTGGACAAGGTGCGTACGGCCCGCCGGCACGTCAACGCCGGCCACCTCGAGCTGCGCATCGAGGTCGACGGCGGGATCGCCGCCGACACCATCGAGCAGGCCGCCGCGGCCGGTGCCGACGCCTTCGTCGCCGGCACCGCCGTCTACGGCGCCGACGACCCCGCCGAGGCCGTCCGGAAGCTACGGGCACTCGCGGAGCGCGCCGCCCCCGGGGCCTGACGTGGAGCCGGCCGACGACCGCAAGGACGTCATTCTCGTCGTCGACGACGACGAGGACATCGCGCGTTTCGTCGGGTTCAACCTCCGCCTGCACGGTTTCGACGTGATCCACGCCAGCGACGGGCAGGAGGCGCTCGAGGTGATCGAGCGGCAGCGGCCCGACCTGGCGGTGGTCGACCTGATGATGCCGCGCGTCGACGGGCTGGAGCTGACCCGGCGGCTGCGCGCCGATCCGATGACCTCGGCCCTGCCGGTGATCATGTTGACCGCCAAGGGCATGACCGTCGACAAGGTGCACGGGCTCAGCGCCGGCGCCGACGACTACCTGGTCAAGCCCTTCGACACCGCCGAGCTGGTCGCCCGGGTCAGCTCCACGCTGCGGCGCAACAAGGAGTTCCGGGAGGTCTCCCCGCTGACCGGGCTGCCCGGCAACAGCCGGATCCGGCGGGAGATCGCCGACCGGGTCCGCAACGGCGTCGACTACGCCGTCGGCTACATCGACATCGACCGGTTCAAGAGCGTCAACGACCGGTACGGCTTCGTCCGCGGCGACGACTTCATCTCGGCCCTGGCCCGCAGCCTGCACCGGGCGGTGGTCTCGGTGGGGCTGCCGCCGGCCTTCCTGGGCCACGTCGGCGGCGACGACTTCGTCATCGTCTGCGCCCCGGAGCAGGTCCGGCCGCTCACCTCCCGGGTCTCCGCGGACTTCGAGAAGGCCGCCGACTCGCTCTACGACCCGGTCGACGCCGCGCGCGGCTACGTGGAGCTGAAGGACCGCCGGGGCAACATCCGGCGGGCCGCCCTGGTCACCCTCTCGATCGGCGTCTCCCTCTCCGACTCCGGCAAGCGCTTCACCGACCCCCTGGAGGCGATCGCGGTCGCCTCCGAGATGAAGACGGTGGCCAAGAGCCAACCCGGCTCGTACGTGGCGGTGGACCGGCGGCGCGGGGTCACCTGATTCGTGCGCAGTTGCTGTGAAGTACCTCGCCCGGCTGGCGCCACCCCCCGTGTGGCGTGTAAGACTGCCCGTGTACCCACCACGCGCTGGCGGGACTCGGTGTAATTCCGAACCGGCGGTGATCCACGGCGTGACCGTGGTAAGCCCGCGACCCGGTCGGCCTCGTGCCGCCCGGTGGACCTGGTGAGAATCCGGGGCCGACGGTTGGGAGCGGGAGACCCCGCCCCCAGACAGTCCGGATGGGAGACAGCGCGCGGGACGGAAGGGCCCTGCCCGACCGCTGGCTTCAGCGTGTCGTGCGCGCCCCCGGGGGCGGCCGTGCCGTACCCGGACATCCGCCGCCGCCCGCTCGCGGCCTGTGCCGTTGCCTCCCGTGCCGCCGCGCGTCGACCGGCGAGTGAGAGGGCAGGGCATGTCCGGCGTCTCCGTCGACGAGGCGATGCGCCGCGCGGTCGAACTCGCCGCGCGTGGTCTCGGCACGACCAGCCCCAACCCGGTGGTCGGCTGCGTGCTGCTCGACGCCGCCGGGCAGGTGGTTGGCGAGGGGTTCCACGCCTACGCCGGCGGACCGCACGCCGAGATCGTCGCGCTCGCCCAGGCGGGGGAGCGGGCCCGCGGCGGCACCGCCGTGGTCACCCTGGAGCCCTGCGACCACACCGGCCGCACCGGCCCGTGCAGCACCGCGCTCGTCCGGGCCGGCGTCGCCCGGGTGGTCATCGCCGTGCCCGACCCCAACCCGCTCGCCACCGGGGGCGCCGCCACGCTGCGCGCCGCCGGGGTCCAGGTCGACACGGGGGTACGCGCGGGCGAGGCGGAGGCCGGCAACATCGCCTGGCTCACCTCGATGCGCCGGGGCTGGCCGTACGTGATCTGGAAGTTCGCGGCGACCCTGGACGGCCGGTCGGCGGCGGCCGACGGCACCAGCATGTGGATCACCTCCGAGGCCGCCCGGATGGACGTGCACGCGCTGCGCGGCACCGTCGACGCGGTGCTCGCCGGGGTGGGCACGGTGCTCGTCGACGACCCCCGGCTCACCGCCCGCAACCTGCGTGACGGCTCCCTCGCCATCCGGCAGCCGCTGCGCGTGGTGGTGGACTCGACGGGGCGTACGCCGGCCGGGGCCCGGGTCCGCGACGGCGCGGCCCGCACGTGGATCGCCACCGCGGCGGAGGTCGGCGCCGGGCCCGACGGCCGCGTCGACCTGCCGGCGCTGCTCGCCGCGCTGCACGGGCGCGGGGTGCGCGCCGCGCTGCTGGAGGGCGGCCCGAGACTGGCCGGCGCCTTCCTGGCCGCCGGCCTGATCGACAAGATCGTCGGCTACGTCGCGCCCCGGCTGCTCGGCGCCGGCCCGACCGCCCTGCTCGACGCCGGGGTGGGCACCATCGCCGAGGCCATCGACCTGGAGTTCGTCGACGTCACGCAGGTCGGCCCCGACCTGCGGATCACCGCGCTGCCCCGCAAGAGGGAGGGCTGACATGTTCACCGGCATCGTCGAGGAGTTGGGTGAGGTCGTCGGGATCACGCAGACGGCGGGTGACTCCGCGCTGGTCGCGGTCCGCGGCCCGCTGGTCACCTCCGACGCCCGGCACGGCGACTCGATCGCGGTCAACGGCGTCTGCCTGACCGTGGTCGACGTCTCCGCCGGGACCTTCACCGCGGACGTGATGGGGGAGACGCTGCGCCGCAGCGCGCTGGGCGCGCTGCGCGCCGGCGACCCGGTCAACCTGGAGCGGGCCGCCACCCTGGGCAGCCGCCTCGGCGGGCACCTCGTGCAGGGCCACGTCGACGGCGTCGGCGAGGTGCTCGCCCGGGAGCCGGCCGCGCAGTGGGAGACCGTCCGGTTCCGGCTGCCCGCCGCCCTGGCCCGGTACGTGGTGCAGAAGGGCTCGATCACCGTCGACGGCGTCTCGCTGACCGTCTCCGGCGTCGGCCAGGACTGGTTCGCGGTGGGGCTGATCCCGACCACGCTGAAGCTGACCACCCTCGGCGCCCGGCGCGTCGGCGACCCCGTCAACCTGGAGGTGGACGTGCTCGCCAAGTACGTCGAGCGGCTGCTGGACGCGCGGCTCGCCGACCCGGGGGCCGACCCCGCCGACCCGCTCTGGCAAGCGCCGGAGGCGGGCCCTGCGGACGCCGCCGCGACGGAGGCGGCCTGATGGGCCCCCTCGGCTGGCTGCTCGACGCCCAGGTGAGCGTCGCCGGTTCGCCGGTGCTCCTGCGGGAGGTCGTCGGCAACGGCTTCGGGCTGGCCTCCGCCATGTTCGGCGTGCGCCGCCTCGTCTGGGCCTGGCCCGTCGGCATGGTCGGCAACGCGCTGCTGTTCACCGTCTTCCTGGGTGGCGTCTTCGCCACCCCGCAGGCGCACGACCTCTACGGGCAGGCCGGCCGGCAGGTCTTCTTCTTCTCGGTCAGCGTCTACGGCTGGTGGCGCTGGTCGCGCCAGCGCCGCCACGGCGACGGGGTGGCGGTGGCGCCGCGCTGGGCCACCGGGCGGGAACGCCTCGGCCTGCTGGTGGCGGCCGGGCTCGGCACCGCCGCCGCGTACCCGGTGCTCGCCGCCCTGGGCTCCTGGGGGCCGCTGCCGGACGCCTGGATCCTCACCGGCAGCCTGCTGGCCACCTACGGCATGGCCCGTGGCTGGGTGGACTTCTGGCTGATCTGGATCGCCGTCGACGCGGTCGGCGTGCCGCTGCTGCTGCGCGGCGGGTTCTATCCCTCGGCCGCCATGTACCTGGTCTACGGCGCCTTCTGCGCCTGGGGCCTCGCCGCCTGGTGGCGCACCTCGCGGGCCGCCCGTCCGGCGCCCGCCCCGATCCCGTCGACCTACTCGGAGGCCGTGGCATGAGCGAGCGAACCAGCAGGCGCGGCACGCGGCGGAGCGGAGCGCCGGCGTGACCACCTTCGCGAGCATCGAGCAGGCGGTGGCGGACATCGCCGCCGGCCGGCCCGTCGTCGTGGTCGACGACGCCGACCGGGAGAACGAGGGAGACCTGATCTTCGCCGCCGCGCTGGCGACGCCGGAGCTGCTCGCGTTCATGGTGCGGCACACGTCCGGCTACATCTGCGCGCCGCTGACCGAGAGCGAGTGCGACCGGCTGGACCTGCCGCCGCAGCACCACACCAACCAGGACCGGCGCGGCACCGCCTACACGGTGACCGTGGACGCCCGGGAGGGGATCAGCACCGGCATCTCCGCCGCCGACCGGGCGCACACCATCCGGCTGCTCGCCGACCCCGGCACCGGCCCGGCCGACCTGGCCCGACCCGGGCACGTGGTGCCGCTGCGCGCCCGCGCGGGCGGCGTGCTGCGCCGGCCCGGGCACACCGAGGCGGCGATCGACCTGACCCGGCTGGCGGGGCTGCGCCCCGCCGGCGTGCTCTGCGAGCTGGTCAACGACGACGGCACGATGATGCGGGTGCCCGACCTGGAGAAGTTCTGCGCCGAGCACTCGCTGACCCTGATCACCATCGCCGACCTGGTGGCGTACCGGCGGCGGACCGAGAAGCAGGTCGAGCGGGTCGCCGACACCCGGATGCCCACCCGCCACGGCGTGTTCCGGGCGCTGGGCTACCGCAGTGAGCACGACTCGGCCGAACACATCGCCCTGGTGGCGGGTGAGATCGGCGACGGGCGGGACGTGCTGGTGCGGGTGCACTCCGAGTGCCTCACCGGGGACGTGTTCGGCTCGGTGCGCTGCGACTGCGGCCCACAGCTCGACGCCGCGCTGGACCGGGTCGCCCGGGAGGGCCGCGGCGTGGTGCTCTACGTGCGCGGGCACGAGGGACGCGGCATCGGGCTGCTGCACAAGTTGCAGGCGTACCAGCTCCAGGACGAGGGCCGCGACACGGTCGACGCGAACCTCGACCTGGGCCTGCCGGCCGACGCCCGCGACTACGGCACCGGCGCGCAGATCCTCTACGACCTCGGGGTGCGTTCGATGCGGCTGCTGACCAACAATCCGGCCAAGCGCGCCGGCCTGGAGGGCTACGGGCTGACCGTCACCGGCCGCGAGGGGCTGCCGGTGCGCCCGCACCCGGAGAACGTGCGCTACCTGCGCACCAAGCGGGACCGGATGGGACACCTGCTGGAGGACCTGGACGAGGTGACCGAGGCCCCGATGGGCCGGCCGGTCCCCGGCGACGAGATCGGAGCGTAGACGTGGCGGGTTTCGGGGAACCGGGCGTGACGGCGGTCGACGCCGCCGGGATGACCGTCGGCGTGGTCGCCGCGCGGTGGCACGGCGAACTCACCGACCACATGCTCGACCGGGCGGTCGCCGCCGCCGAGGCGTGCGGGGCGCGGGCGGTCACCGCCCGGGTGGCCGGCTCGGTCGAGCTGCCCGTGGTGGCGCAGGCACTCGCCCGGCGCTGCGACGTGGTGGTCGCGCTCGGCGTGGTGGTCCGCGGGTCCACGGCCCACTTCGACTACGTCTGCCGCTCCGTCACCGACGGGCTGACCCGGGTGGCGCTGGACGAGGGCAAGCCCGTCGCGCACGGCGTCCTCACCGTCGACACCCTCGCGCAGGCCCGGGACCGCGCCGGGCTGCCGGGCTCGGCGGAGGACAAGGGCTGGTCGGCCACCGTCGCCGCCCTCGACGCGGCCCTGGCCATCCGCGCCCTCGCCAGCAACGCCCAGCGGGTCGGCTTCGGCGGCTGACCCGGCGCGCGCACACCCGCGCCCGCCCCGCGGACCCGCAGGCCCGCGCGCCCGCGCCCGCCCCGCGGACCCGCAGGCCCGCGCGCCCGCGCCGGGGCCTGCGGGCCGGCCCGTGCGCCGAGTCAGACCCGGCGCACGGGGGCCGTCGGGGCGGCTGGAACAATCGCGGCGTGAAGACGTTCGAGGAGTTGTTCGCCGAGCTGCAGGCCAAGGCCGCCGCGGGCACCCCCGGCTCGGGCACGGTCGCCGCGCTCGAGAAGGGCGTGCACTTCATCGGCAAGAAGGTCGTCGAGGAGGCGGCCGAGTCGTGGATGGCCGCCGAGCACGAGGGGCCGGAGCGCACCGCCGAGGAGATCTCCCAGCTGCTCTACCAGATCCAGGTGCTGATGCTCGCCAGCGGTCTCGACCTGAAGGACGTCTACCGACATCTCTGAGTGCGCCCGTCGTTGATCAGAATCGATCGAAGGAGCACTCCGTCATGCTGCGTGTCGCCGTACCCAACAAGGGGGCCCTGGCCGAGAAGGCCGCCCAGATGCTGCGCGAGGCGGGCTACCGCCAGCGCACCGATCCGAAGGACCTGGTCTGCCGGGACGAGTCCAACGCCGTCGAGTTCTTCTACCTGCGCCCGAAGGACATCGCCACCTACGTCGGCTCCGGCGACCTCGACATCGGCGTCACCGGCCGTGACCTGCTGATCGACTCCGGGGCGCCGGCCGAGGAGGTGGTGGACCTCGACTTCGGGCGGGCCACCTTCCGCTTCGCCGCCCGCCCCGAGGACGTCGACGACGTACGCGAGCTGGGCGGGCACCGGATCGCCACCGCGTACCCGGGGCTGGTCCGGCGGCACCTCGCTGAGCTGGGCGTCGAGGCCGAGGTGATCCGCCTCGACGGCGCGGTGGAGAACGCCATCCGGCTCGGTGTCGCCGACGTCGTCGCCGACGTCGTCGAGACCGGCACCACGCTGCGCCAGGCGGGGCTGGTGGTCTTCGGCGAGCCGCTGCTGCGCTCCTCGGCGGTGCTGGTCCGTCGCGCCGCCGCCCCGGCCGACCCACGGGCCGCGCAGCTGCTGCGTCGGCTGCAGGGCGTGCTGGTCGCCCGCCGCTACGTGATGCTCGCCTACGACGTGCCGGCCGGCCTGCTCGACCGGGCCAGCTCGCTGACCCCCGGCATCGAGTCGCCGACCGTCTCGCCGCTGCACCGCGAGGGCTGGGTGGCGGTGCAGGCGATGGTGCTCAGCGACGACGTGCACCGGATCATGGATGAGCTGTACGACCTCGGCGCCCGCGCCATCCTCGTCACCAACATCCACGCCTGCCGGTTGTGAACCACCGGCCCGGGGCGGGCACCCCGGTCCCGGCAGGGCGCGGCCTGCCGCCCTGGGTGGCGCTGGGCGTGGTCACCCTCGCCGGCGTCGCCTCGGCGGCGCAGGGCGCGGCCAACGCGGAGCTGGGTGAGCGGGCCGGCAACGCCACGCTGGGCGCGGTGGTCAACAACCTCGGCGGGGCGCTGCTGGTGGGCCTCGGCGCGCTGGCGCTGCCGTCGGCGCGTACGGGCCTGCGGGCGCTGCGCCGGGCCGGGCTGCCCTGGTGGGCGTACCTGGGCGGGCTCGGTGGCGCGGCCATCGTGCTGCTCGGCGCGTACGTCGTGCCGGTGCTCGGGGTGGCGGTCTTCACCATCGCCCAGGTCGCCGGGGGCAGCCTGGGCGGGCTGGCCGCGGACCGGGCCGGGCTGGCCCCGACCGGGCGGCTGGCACTCACCCGGGCCCGGGTGGCCGGGGCGCTGCTCGGGGTGGCCGCCGTGGCGCTGGCCCAGCTCGGCCAGCCCGTCGGGGAGCTCGCCCTCGGCCTGGTCCTGCTGGCCGTGGCCGGCGGGCTGGGCGTCGCGTTGCAGTCCGCGCTGAACGCGCGGGTCGCCGCCGCCGGTTCCGCCGCCGCGGGGATGGTGGTCAACTTCGCCACGGCGACGCCGGTCGTGCTGCTGGTCGCGGCGCTGGCCGGCGCGTTCACCGGACCGGCCGCGACCTGGCCCCCCGACTGGTACCTCTACGTCGGTGGGCTGCTCGGCGTGGTCATCGTGGCGGCCCTGCTGGTCGCGGTTCCGGTCGTCGGGGTGCTGCGGACCGGGCTCGCCCTGGTCTCCGGGCAGTTGGGCGGCGCCCTGCTGCTGGACGCGGTGCTGCCGGGCGGCCCCGGCCTGCGGCTGCCGGTGCTCGCCGGGGCGCTGCTCACCCTGGCCGCCGCCCTCGTCGCCGGTCGGGGTTCGCCGGCGGCGGGGTCCCGGGCGGCCCCCGGCGCTGCGAAACGTGTGGCGCAGCGGGACCGGCCGGGAGCGGGTGGCAGACTGGTCGGGTGAGCGACATCGAGTTCGTCCAGCTCCGTCCGCACCGCATCCGGGCGGTCTGCTGGACCTCCGCTGCTGTCCTGTTCGTGGTGTTCGCCCTGGTGGCGACCTCGCTGACCGGCGCGACCGGCAACGGCTACGGCAGTTTCCAGCGGGGCGACCAGATCGCGATGGTGGGCCTCGGCGCGCTCGGGGCGCTCGTTCTGCTGATCTTCACCCGCCCCCGGGTGGAGGCGGACGTGCGCGGGGTGCGGGTGCGCAACCTCGTCGGCTCGTACGAGCTGCCGTGGGAGGTCGTCCGGGGGGTCCGCTTCGACCGGGGCGCCCCGTGGGCCAGCCTGGAGCTGTACGACGACGACCTGCTGCCGATGATCGCCCTGCAGGCCGCCGACAAGGAGCGGGCCGTCGAGGGGGTCCGTGCCCTGCGCCGGCTGCACCAGGCGCATCTGGCCCGGCTCGCCGAGGGCGCCTCCGGCCGCTGACCTGCCCACCCGGTTTGAGGGCGGTGAGGCGGGGGTGTAGTGTGGCGTAGTCGACCAGGCTGTCCGTGCGTGCACGTAGATGGCCATGAAAGAGGAGCGCCTGCTCCCACCCGAGTCGCCGCTACGGTGGCCGGGTCCGGTCACCGGTTCCGGGCATGTCCCGGTGCCGGGTGCGCGATCCTGTGATCGTGCCGACCGGTCGAGCGGGCCCTGGCATGTGCCGGGGCCTTCTGCTTTCCGGGTCGGCTCCCACCCGGGAGCCGCGGGGTCGGCCACACGGAGACTTTGACTCGAGGAGGCCCCATCAGCGTCGAACCACGCGTGAACGAGCAGATCCGGGCACGTGAGGTCCGACTGGTCGGCCCCGAGGGTGAGCAGGTGGGCATCGTCCCGCTGGAGCGCGCCCTTCAGCTGGCCGCGGACGTCGACCTGGACCTGGTCGAGGTTGCGCCGATGGCGCGCCCGCCGGTGTGCAAGCTCATGGACTTCGGCAAGTTCAAGTACGAGAGCGCACTCAAGGCGCGCGAAGCGCGGCGTAACCAGCAGCAGACCGTCATCAAGGAGATGAAGCTCCGGCCCAAGATCGACCCGCACGACTACGAGACCAAGAAGGGTCACGTGGTGCGGTTCCTGAAGGCCGGCGACAAGGTCAAGGTGACGATCATGTTCCGCGGTCGCGAGCAGAGCCGCCCGGAGCTGGGTTACCGGCTCCTGCGCCGGCTCGAGTCGGAGATCTCGGAGCTGGGGTACGTCGAGGCCGCTCCCAAGCAGGACGGCCGAAACATGATCATGGTGCTCGCGCCTCACCGCGCCACGAAGGCCGCCGCGGTCGCCGCGACGGCCACCCGGGGCGGGGCGAGGGAGCGGGACGCCGAGGGCGCACCGGTCGACGAGCCCGCAGTTGCCGGTGACACCGGCACGGTCGCCGACACCAGCGGCGCCTAACAGGGGAGAGACGTTCCACATGCCGAAGATGAAGAGCCACACGGGAATGGGCAAGCGGGTCAAGGTGACCGGCAAGGGCAAGATCGTTGCCCAGCAGGCCGGCCTGCGGCACAACCTGGAGAAGAAGCCCTCCACCCAGACGCGTCGACTGACCGGCACCGTCGTGCTGGCCAAGGCCGATGTCAAGCGCATCAAGAAGCTGCTCGGCCGCTGACGCGCGCCACCCGACGTAAGAAGGAGTTGAGATGGCACGCGTCAAGCGGGCTGTGAACGCCCAGAAGAAGCGCCGTACGCTGCTGGAGTCCGCGAGCGGATACCGCGGTCAGCGCTCGCGCCTCTACCGTAAGGCCAAGGAGCAGGTACTGCACTCGATGCAGTACGCCTACCGGGACCGTCGCGACCGCAAGGGCGACTTCCGGCAGCTGTGGATCCAGCGGATCAACGCGGGCGCCCGTGCCAACGGGATGACCTACAACCGCCTGATCCAGGGCATGCGCCTGGCCGGCATCGAGGTCGACCGCAAGATCCTGGCCGACATGGCCGTCAACGACGCCGCCTCCTTCGCGGCGATCGTCGAGCTGGCCCGGGCCGCGGTCACGGCCGAGGGCACCGGCGGCGCGGCGGCCCAGGCCGCCTGATTTCCGCGCACCAGCAGATCGAGGCGTCTCCCATGCAGTCATCATCGCGCGGGAGACGCCTCGACGCCGTCTCCGGCCCGTTCACCCCGCGTACGCCCAGGGTGGTCGCCGCCCGCCGGTTGCAGCGCCGCCGGGACCGCGAGGCCGCCGGCCGTTTCCTGGCCGAGGGGCCGCAGGCGGTCCGCGAGGCCCTGGCCCGCCCGGGCGTGGTCACCGAACTCTTCGGTACGCCCGCCGCCCTGGACCGGCACCCGGAGTTGGCCGCCCGCGCGGCCGCCGCCGACGTGCCCGTGTCGGAGGCCACCGACGAGGCGCTCGCCGCGCTGGCCGAGACCGTCGCACCGCAGGGCCTCGTCGCCGTCTGCCGGCACCTCGACGTGCCACTGGAAGGGGCCCTGTCCGGTGGCCCCCGACTGGTGGCCGTGCTCGCGGAGATCCGCGACCCGGGCAACGCCGGCACCGTGCTGCGCACCGCCGACGCCGCCGGGGCCGGCGCGGTGGTCTTCGCCGGTGCGGCCGTCGACCCGTACAACGGCAAGTGCGTGCGGGCGTCGGCCGGCAGCCTCTTCCACGTCGACGTGGTCCGCGCGCCCGACCCGGTGGCCGTCGTCGACGCGCTGCGCGCCGCCGGGCTGACCGTGTACGCCACCACCGGCCACGGCGAGGAGGACCTCGACGACCTGGCCGACGCCGGCCGGCTCGCCGCCCCCACCGCGTGGCTCTTCGGCTCGGAGGCGCACGGCCTGCCAGCGGAGCTCACCGCCGCCGCCGACGCCCGGGTCCGGGTGCCCCTGCACGGGCCCGCCGAGAGCCTGAACCTGGCTGCGGCCGCCGCCGTCTGCCTGTACGCTTCGGCGAAGGCACAGCGGCGGGGTTGACCCGGCCGGCTGAGGCACTGACCGCAGGGGAGCCTGTCCGCCCATGAACGCGCCACGGCGTTCGTTTAGCCAGCCCGCCGGTGTCGGCGGGCGGCGGGCCTGACCTGCTCTCCGCACAACTCCCACCGGCGGGCCGCGGCGCAGCCGCACGTCCGTAGACTCGCTTCGCCGCCCGGGTGCGGGCCGGCGCCGCCGTGAGGGAGTGCCCGTACGTCATGAGCTACCGCAACGATCCGTACGATCCGAAGCAGGTCGCCCTGCTCGACCCGGCCGCACTGGCCGAGGCCGTCGCCGCCGCCGAGAAGGCGTTCGCCGAGGCGGCCGACCCCGACGTGTTGACCGGGCTGCGCCCGGCGCACCTCGGGGACCGGTCCCCGATCTCGCTGGCCCGCCGTGAGATCGGCGCGCTGCCGCCGGCCGCCAAGTCCGAGGCCGGCAAGCGGGTCAACGAGGCCCGCCGCGCCGTCGAGGCCGCGTACGCCGCCCGGCAGGAGGTCCTGGACCGGGAGCAGGCGCAGCGGGTGCTGGTGCAGGAGCGCGTCGACGTGACGCTGCCCCACGACCGGCGTCCCCGGGGCGCCCGGCACCCGATCAGCACCCTCATGGAGCAGGTCAGCGATCTCTTCGTCGGCATGGGTTACGACGTGGCCGAGGGGCCCGAGGTCGAGCTGGAGTGGACCAACTTCGACGCCCTGAACATCCCCGTCGACCACCCGGCGCGCGGGCTGATGGACACCTTCCACGTCGCCCCCGCCGGCGATCCGGGGGGTTCGGGTCTCGTGCTGCGCACCCACACCTCGCCGGTGCAGGCGCGCACCATGCTGACCCGCAAGCCGCCGATCTACGTGATCGTGCCCGGCCGGGTCTACCGCACCGACGAGCTGGACGCCACCCACGCGCCGGTCTTCCACCAGGTGGAGGGCCTCGTGGTGGACCGGGGCATCACCATGGCGCACCTGCGCGGCACCCTGGACCACTTCGCCCGGGCCATGTTCGGCGAGGGCGCGCGGACCCGCTTCCGGCCGCACTACTTCCCGTTCACCGAGCCGTCCGCCGAGTTCGACGTCTGGTTCCCGGAGCACCGCGACGGCCCGCGCTGGGTCGAGTGGGGCGGCTGCGGGATGGTCAACCCGCGGGTGCTGCGCGCCTGCGGCATCGACCCGGAGGTCTACTCCGGATTCGCGTTCGGCATGGGCATCGACCGGACGGTGATGTTCCGGCACGGCGTCAGCGACATGCGGGACATGGCCGAGGGCGACGCGCGGTTCACCCGCGCGTTCGGGGTCGGGGCGTAGGCGATGCGGGTACGAGTCACGGAGACGGTGGTCTGAAGTCATGCGAGTTTCTGTCAGTTGGTTGCGCGAGTACGTCGATCTCCCCGCCGACCTGCCCACCGCCGACCTGGAGCGGGCCCTGGTCGACCTGGGCGTCGAGGTCGACTCCGTGGTGGACCTGCGGGCGAGCGTCACCGGCCCGCTCGTGGTCGGTGAGGTCCGCGAGATCGAGGAGCTGACCGGCTTCAAGAAGCCGATCCGGTTCTGCCGGGTCGACGTCGGGGCCGCCAACGGCACCGGCGAGCCGCAGGAGATCGTCTGCGGGGCGCGCAACTTCGCCGTCGGCGACCGGGTCGTGGTGATCCTGCCCGGCGGCGTGCTGCCCGGCGGCTTCGCCATCGGCGCGCGCAAGACGTACGGGCGCAACTCCCACGGCATGATCTGCTCGGCCATGGAGCTGGGCCTGGGCGACGACCACTCGGGCATCATCGTGCTGCCCGAGGGCACGCCGGCCGCGCCGGGCGACGACGCGCGGCCCGTCGTCGGGCTCGACGACGTCGTGGTCGAGCTGGAGATCACCCCCGACCGGGGGTACGCGATGAGCGTGCGCGGCCTGGCCCGGGAGCTGTCGCACGCCCTCGGGGTGCCGTGGCGCGACCCGGGCCTGGCGCCCGCGCCCGGCGGCACCGACACCCCGGCGTACCCGGTCGAGGTGCGCGACACGGTCGGCTGCGACCGGTTCGCCGCCCGCCTCGTGCGCGGCGTCGACCCGGCGGCGCGGACCCCGGACTGGATGCGGCGGCGGCTCACGGTCGCCGGTGTCCGCAGCATCTCGCTGCCGGTCGACATCACCAACTACGTGATGCTCGAGCTCGGCCAGCCGATGCACGCCTTCGACGCCGACCGGATCGTCGGGCCGCTGGTGGTCCGCCGGGCCGAGGAGGGGGAGAAGCTCACCACCCTGGACGGGGTCAGCCGCGCCCTCGCGCCCGAGGACATGGTGATCTGCGACACCGGGCTTCCGAACCCCCTCGCGGGCGAGGGTGCCGGCGTCCCGATCTCGCTGGCCGCGGTGATGGGTGGCGAGACCAGCGAGGTCGTCGAGGCGACGACGAACGTGCTCTTCGAGGCCGCCCACTGGGACCCGGTGATGGTCGGGCGCACCGCCCGCCGGCACAAGCTGTTCAGCGAGGCGGCGAAGCGGTGGGAGCGGGGCGTCGACCCGGCCCTGCCGCTGGTGGCCATCGCGCGGGCGGTGCGGCTGCTCACCGAGCACGCCGGCGGCGCGGCCGGCGACGAGATCCTCGACGTCGACCACGTCCGGCCGCGTACCCCGATCGTCCTGCCGGCCGACCTGCCGACCCGCCGGATCGGGGTCGACTACCCGCCGGCGCGGGTGGTGGCCCTGCTGGAGCAGGTGGGCTGCGTGGTCGCCCGGGGCGCCGACCGGCTGGCCGAGGACCCGGGCGAGGCCGCGGTGGCCGCGGGCACCGGCGGCGCGCTCAGCGTCACCCCGCCGACCTGGCGGCCCGACCTGAACGACCCGGCCGACCTGGTCGAGGAGGTGGTCCGCCTCGACGGGTACGACCGGGTGCCGTCGGTGCTGCCGACCGCGCCTGCCGGCCGCGGCCTGACCTGGCAGCAGCGCCGCCGCCGGGCCGTGGCCCGGTCGCTCGCCGAGCGCGGGTACGTGGAGGTGCTGGCGCACCCGTTCGTCGCCCCCGGGCTGGCCGACCAGCTCGGCCTGCCCGCCGACGACCCGCGCCGGCGGGCGGTACGGCTGGCGAACCCGCTGTCGGAGGAGGAGCCGCTGCTGCGCACCACGCTGCTCGGCCCGCTGCTCGGCATCGTGAAGCGCAACCTGGGCCGGGGCCAGCGCGACCTCGCCCTGTACGAGATCGGCGCGGTGTTCCACCCGCGTCCCGACGCCGGCCGCCCGCCGGCGATGGGCGTGGACCGGCGACCGACCGACGAGGAGTTCGCCGCCGCCGACGCGGTGGTGCCCGACCAGCCCCGGCACGTCGCCGTGGTGCTGACCGGCGACATCGAGCCGGCCGGCTGGTGGGGCGCGGGCCGCCCGGCGGGCTGGGCGGACGCCGTGCAGGCCGGCCGGGACGTGCTGGCCGCGGCGGAGATTCCCGCCCAGCGCGTCGAGGTCCGGGCCGCCGCGCAGGCGCCCTGGCACCCCGGCCGCTGCGCCGAGCTGCTGGTCGACGGCGTGGTGGTCGGGCACGCCGGCGAGCTGCACCCGGCGGTGCTGGCGGCGCTGGAGCTGCCCCGGCGCACCAGCGCCATGGAACTCGACCTGGACGCGTTGCCGGCCGTACCGGTGGCGTCCGCGCCGGTCGTCTCCGGCTTCCCTCCGGCGCTGATCGACGTGGCGCTGGTGGTGGACTCCTCGGTGCCGGCGGCGCAGGTGCGCCAGGCCCTCGTCGAGGGCGCCGGCCCGCTGCTGGAGGGGGCGCGCCTGTTCGACGTGTACGCCTCGGAGCAGCTCGGGGCGGGCCGCAAGTCGCTGGCGTACAAGCTCACGTTCCGGGCCCCGGACCGGACGCTGACGGTGGAGGAGGCGGTGGCCGCCCGGGACGCGGCGGTGGCCCGCGCCGCGGAACGTGTCGGCGCCGCGCTGCGCGGCGCCTGACGGTGTCGCCGCTCGGCTGGGTGGTGGTGGCCGGCGTGCTCGCGTCGGCCGCCGCCGGCCTGCTCTGGGCCCGCCGGCGCCTGCTGCTGGTCTCCGTGGTGGGCCGCAGCATGGAGCCGACGCTGCGCGCGGGTGACCGGGTGTTGGCCCGGCGGGTGCCGCTGGCCCGGGTCCGCCCCGGTGACGTGGTCGTGGTGGCGGCCCCGGCGGCGATGACCGCCGGGCGCCCCACCCGGCCGGGCGACACCGGCCCGGGCCTGCTGATCAAGCGGGCGTACGCGGTGCCGGGCGAGCCGGTGCCGGTCGACCGGGTGCCGCTGCTGCGGCAGCGGCCCGAGCGGCTCGTGCCACCCGGGCAGTTGGTGGTGCTCGGCGACAACCCGTCGTTCAGCTACGACTCCCGCGAGTGCGGCTACATCCCCGAGTCCGATGTGCTCGGCGTGCTCGTCCGCCCCCGGCCGCGCACCGACTGACCGTCCCGCCCGGACCGGCACGCGTGCCGCCCGGCGGTGGCCGTGCGGCACGCCGGGCCCACAGTTCCTCGCGCAGCCGCTCGATGGGCACCGCGGCGTCGGCGTGCAGCAGCAGGGTGGCCAGCATGGCGGTGGGCCGCCCCGGGGGCAGGCGCAGCGGCCCGCCGTCGCGGCAGACCCGGACCGGACCGAGTATCTGGAACCTGAGTTCCAACACAACCTCCGTTGTGCCCCCGTGGGCCGGTCGCCCGGCCCGTGCCACCGCGCGGCAATTATGTCAGTCGATGCGGCAGGGGGTAAGTGGAGCGATCGGTCGGGATGCGGCGGCGAAAGGTCGGCGGCTCCGAGAACTTTTGCTACCCGTGGGTCACATCGGGGGGCTAACCTGCTTTGATTCCGAATGTAGCCGGAGTCACACCCCGCCACCCCCACGGGAGTCCAGTCATGTCCGAGGATCCGCCGTTGAACGCCGTGGATGTCTGCATCGTGGGTGGCTGCGGCCGGGTGGGGCTGCCGCTGGGCATCGCCTTCGCCTCGCGCGGCCTCTCCGTGGTGCTGTACGACATCAACGCCGACGCGGTCGCCACGGTCAACGCGGCCACCCTGCCCTTCGCCGAACCCGGCGCGGCCGACGTGCTCGCGGAGGCCGTCGCCACCGGCCGGCTGCGCGCCACCACCGACCCGGCCAGCGTCGGGGCCGCCGAACACCTCGTCGTGGTGGTCGGCACCCCGGTCGACGAGCACCTCAACCCGGACCTGGGCGCGGTGCCCCGGGCCCTGGAGCGCTGTGCCGAGCACCTGCGCGACGGGCAGCTCGTCGTGTTGCGCAGCACCGTCTATCCCGGAGTCACCGCGCTGACCGAGAAACTGCTCGCCGGCAGGGGCATCCGCGCCGACGTGGCGTTCTGCCCGGAGCGCATCGCCGAGGGGCGGGCGATGACGGAGCTGTTCACCCTGCCGCAGATCGTCGCGGCCCGTACGCCGGGGGCGCTGGCCCGCGCCGAGAAGCTGTTCCGGCACCTCACCGAGCAGATCGTGCCGCTGGAGCCGGAGGAGGCCGAGCTGGCGAAGCTGTTCACCAACACGTGGCGCTACATCAAGTTCGCCACCGCCAACCAGTTCTGGATGATGGCCAACGACTTCGGGCTGGACTTCGCGCGCATCAGGCACGCCGTGGCGTACGACTACCCGCGCGCGGCGGACCTGCCGATGCCCGGGTTCGCGGCCGGGCCGTGCCTGTTCAAGGACACCATGCAGCTGGCCGCGTTCAACCGGAACAACTTCGTGCTCGGGCACTCCGCCATGCTGATCAACGAGGGGCTGCCGCTCTACCTGGTGTCCCGCCTGGAGGAACGCTTCGACCTGTCCGGGTTGACCGTGGGCATCCTCGGCATGGCCTTCAAGGGCGGCAGTGACGACCCCCGGGAGAGCCTGGCGTACAAGCTGCGCAAGATCCTGGCGTTGAAGACCCGCGAGACGCTCTGCACGGACCCCTACGTGGCCGACGAACGGTTCGTCGACCTGGCCGAGGTGCTGCGCCGGGCCGACCTGCTGGTCATCGCCGCGCCGCACGAGCAGTACGCCCGCCTGGAGACCGACCAGCCGCTGATCGACATGTGGGGCCTGACCGGGCGGGGGGTGCGGGTGTGAGGCCCCGGGTGTCGGTGATCGTTCCCGTCTACGACGAGGGCGAGGCGATCGTGCGCTGCCTGGAGCGCATGCTGCGGGAGATGCTGCTCCCCGCCGAGGTGCTGATCGTGCACGACATGCCCGAGGACACCACCGTGCCGTACGTCCAGGAGGTCGCCCGCACGGACCAGCGGGTGCGGGCGGTGCACAACACCTACGGTCGTGGCCCGGCCAACGCGATCCGGTTCGGCATCGACGCGGCGCGCGCCCCGGTGGTGGTGGTGACCATGGCCGACGGCTGTGACGACCCCCGCCAGATCGACGAACTGGCCCGGCTGGTCGACCGGGGGGTCGTGGTCGCCGCCGCGTCGCGCTACATGCCGGGCGGCCAGCAGGTCGGCGGGCCCCGGCTGAAGCGGGCGATGTCGCGCTGGGCGGGCCGCAGCCTCTACACGTTCGCCCGGGTCGGCACCCGGGACGCCACCAACAGCTTCAAGGCGTACGACACCGCGTTCGTGCGCGCGGTGGGGATCGAGTCGCGCACCGGCTTCGAGATCGGGCTGGAGTTGACCGCCAAGGCGACCCGGCTGCGGTTGCCGGTGGCCGAGATCCCCACCATCTGGCTGGACCGGCCGCTGGGGGAGTCCCACTTCGACCTGGGGCGCTTCCTGCCGGGGTACCTGCGCTGGTACCTCTTCGCCTACGGTCGACGGCTGAGCCGGGAGAAACTGGCCGGGCGTGCCGCCGCGGCCGGCGCCGTGCCCGCCCGGCATGCCCCACAGGACAGCACCGAGTTCGAGAAGACGGCATAGGAGCGCACGTGGCGAAGATCCTGGTTACTGGCTCGGCCGGCTTCATCGGCGGCTACCTCGTCGCGGAGCTGTTGGGCCGGGGGCACGAGGTCGTCGGGGTCGACGACTTCTCCAAGTACGGCCCCGTCACCCACAGCTACGACGCGCATCCCCGGTTCCGTTTCGTCGAGGGCGACGCCCGGGACGTGGACCTGCTCACGGGGCTGCTGGACGGCTGCGAGCACCTGGTCGCCGGTGCGGCGATGATCGGCGGTATCTCCTACTTCCACGCGTACGCCTACGACCTGCTCGCCACCAACGAGCGGATCATGGCGGCCACCTGCGACGCGGCGATCCGCGCCCACCGCGACGGCCGGCTGGCCAAGGTCACCTACCTCTCCTCGTCGATGGTCTTCGAGTCCACCGGGCACTGGCCGAGCCGGGAGGGCGACGAGCGCCGGATCCCCCCGCCGCTGTCGTCGTACGGGTTCCAGAAGCTCGCCGTGGAGTACTACGCCCGCGCGGCCTGGGAGCAGTACCAGCTCCCGTACACGATCGTGCGGCCGTTCAACTGCGTCGGCGTGGGGGAGGGGCGCGCGCTGGGCCAGGCCGAGGTGCTCTCCGGCGACGTCAAGCTGGCCATGTCGCACGTCGTGCCCGACCTGGTGCAGAAGATCGTCAAGGGGCAGGACCCGCTGCGCATCCTCGGCGAGGGAAACCAGGTCCGCCACTACACCTACGGCGGCGACCTGGCCCGGGGCATCGCCACGGCCATCGAGCACCCGGCGGCACGCAACGAGGACTTCAACCTCTCCACGGCCGAGTCGACCACCGTACTGGAGCTGGCCGAGCTGATCTGGCGCAAGATCAAGGGCCCGGACGTGCCCTTCCGCCACGTCTCCGACGAGCCTTTCCGCTACGACGTGCAGAAGCGGGTACCGGACGTGACCCGGTCCCGCGAGGTGCTGGGCTTCACGGCCACCACGTCCCTCGACGAGATGCTCGACGAGGTGATTCCGTGGGTGACGCGGGCGGTCCACGAAGGCCGCCTCTGACCCACCCGTGCACGCCCGTGTCCCGTGCACGCCCGGCGCGTACCCGGCCGGGCGCGATCACGTGGCAGTCGTCGACCACCACGGGGACGGATCGCACCCCGGCGGCGACCGGCCGGGTGGCATCACCCCGGTCCGGCGGCCGGTGTCTCGGTCGGCACGCTCTACCGGCACTTCGACACACGGGAAGCCCTCATCGAGGCGGTCTACCGTCAAGAGGTCGACGAGTTGTGCGCCGCGCGGCCGAGCTTCTCAACGAGCACGCCCCGGACGATGCCCTGCGCCGCTTCCTGTTGTTACTGGTCGACCACGCTGCCATCGGGAAAGGCATGGCCGAAGCGCTGGAGAGCATCATGATGACCGACTCGCCGGTCTTCGACGACGCCCGCACGAGGATGGCGCAGTCTCTCGACCTACTGCTCGCCGCCGGCGTGGCGGCGACCACCGTCCGCAGCGACGTCACCGGGCGTATGCTGCTGCGCGCGATGGGTGGCATCTGCGAGATGCGCGCCACCGACGGCTGGCAACAGGAGGCTCAGCAGATCACCGCGATCCTGTTCGACGGCCTCCGTCGCGGCGCGCCGGAGGCGGGCTGAGCTGGTCCGGCACAGGCCAGCCAGCGAGTCCAGCGCGCCGCATGTGGCGCACGCCAAATCGCCCTCAACGGGCAAGACGTGCAATTTGGCCGACGACCCCCAGAGAAGTGCGGGCGCGCTCGCGTGGCACGTCGGCGGCGAGTTCATTCTCATGCAGGGCACTGCATGAACTTGCAGTAAGGGATCTCGTCTTGCTAGCCTTGGCTGCATAGTCATGCGGAGGTGGGAATGGGTATCCGAGTCGCGGTCGCCGGGGCGAGCGGCTACGCCGGGGGCGAGCTGATCCGCCTGGTCGCGGGGCATCCGGAGTTCGACCTGGTCGCCGCCACCGCGCACAGCCAGGCCGGGCACCGGCTCGACGTCGTACACCCGCAGTTGGCCGGCCTGGACATGGTCCTCGGCGCGACCGACGCCGCGACGCTGGCCGACGCGGACCTCGTCTTCCTGGCCCTGCCGCACGGTCAGTCGGCGGCCCTGGCGGCCCAGCTTCCGCCCGAGGTCCGCGTCGTCGACCTGGGTGCCGACCACCGCCTCGCCGACCCGTACGCCTGGGCCAACTACTACGGCGGAACGCACGCCGGGCCGTGGACCTACGGCCTGCCCGAGCTGCCCGGCCAGCGGGAGCTGATCGCCGGTGCCACCCGGGTGGCGAACACCGGCTGTTACGCCGCCGCGATCATCCTGGCCCTCGCCCCGCTGATCGCCGCCGGCGCCGCCTCCCCGGCGGACGTGGTGGTCGTCGCCGCCTCCGGAACGTCCGGCGCCGGCAAGGCGGCCAAGCCGCACCTGCTCGGCAGCGAGGTGATGGGCGACCTGTCGCCCTACCGGGTGGGCACCCACCAGCATGTCCCGGAGATCAAGCAGGCCACCGGCGCGACCGGGCTGTCGCTGACCCCGCTCCTCGCGCCGATGCCCCGGGGGATCCTCGCCACCGTGACCGCCGTGCCGGCCCGGGGCGTCGACCCTCGGGCGGTGCTCGCGGAGGCGTACGCCCACACGCCCTTCGTGCACGTCCTGCCCGAGGGTGCCTGGCCGCACACCGCCGCCACCCTCGGCTCCAACTCGTGTCACCTACAGGCCAGCGTCGATGTCGACTCCCGCCGGATGATCGTGCTGAGCGCGCTGGACAACCTCGGCAAGGGCGCCGCCGGCCAGGCCGTGCAGAACGCCAACCTCATGTGCGGCCTGCCGGAGACGACGGGCCTGTCGATCTGGGGAATCGCTCCGTGAACGCGCGCAGCGCGCCGCGACGCGGCCCCGCAGTCACGAACGAAGGGACCGAAGCGTGACCGTCACGACCCCGCGGGGGTTCCGGGCGGCCGGGGTGGCCGCCGGGCTCAAGAGCAGCGGCGCGAGCGACGTCGCGCTGGTCGTCAACGACGGCCCGGACGCCGGTGTCGCCGGCGTGTTCACCGCCAACCGGGTCAAGGCCGCGCCGGTGCGTTGGACCCAGCAGGTGGTACGCGGTGGCGTCGCCCGCGCCGTGGTGCTCAACTCCGGTGGGGCCAACGCCTGCACGGGACCGGCCGGCTTCCAGGACACCCACGCCACCGCCGAGCACACCGCCGCGGCGCTCAGCGCGGCCAGTCCCCGGCTGATGCTCGGCGCCGTCGACGTGGCGGTCTGCTCGACCGGCCTGATCGGCGAGCGGCTGCCGATGCAGAAGCTGCTCCCCGGCGTACGCGCGGCGATCCGCCGGCTGGCCCGCGACGGCGGCCGGGCGGCCGCCGAGGCCATCATGACCACGGACACCCGGCCCAAGACCACCGTGGTCCGGGGCAGCGGCTGGACCGTCGGCGGCATGGCCAAGGGCGCCGGCATGCTCGCCCCGGCGATGGCCACCATGCTCTGTGTGCTCACCACCGACGCGGTGGCCGGTCCCGAGGCCCTCGACACCGCGCTGCGTGAGGCGTGCCGGGTCACCTTCGACCGGATCGACTCCGACGGCTGCCTGTCGACCAACGACACGGTGCTGCTGCTGGCCAGCGGCGCGAGCGGCGTCTCGCCGACCCCGGCCGAGCTGGCGGCGGCGGTCACCGCCGCCGCCCACGACCTGGCCCAGCAGCTCGTCGCCGACGCCGAGGGCGCCACGAAGCAGATCACCATCGACGTGGTGGGCGCGGCGAGCGAGGGCGACGCCGTCGAGGTGGGGCGGGCCGTGGCCCGCAACAACCTGGTCAAGACCGCGTTGTTCGGCAACGACCCGAACTGGGGCCGGATCCTCGCCGCCGTCGGCACCACGGCCGCCGCGTTCGAGCCCGACGGGATCGACGTCGCGGTCAACGGCGTCTGGGTGTGCCGCGGCGGTGCCGCCGCCGAGGACCGCGCGAAGGTCGACCTGGCCGGGCGGGACGTCACCATCCGGATCCACCTGCACGCCGGCGCCGCCGAGGCCACCATCTGGACCAACGACCTGTCCCACGCGTACGTGCACGAGAACTCGGCCTACTCGACATGAGCCTCTCCACCGACCTCGCCGGCGCCCAGGTCAAGGCGGCCACGCTGATCGAGGCGCTGCCCTGGCTGGCCCGCTTCTCCGGCTCCACCGTCGTGGTCAAGTACGGCGGCAACGCCATGGTCGATCCCGAGCTGCGGCGGGCCTTCGCCGCCGACATGGTCTTCCTGCGCTACGCCGGCCTGCGGCCGGTCGTGGTGCACGGGGGCGGCCCGCAGATCTCCGCGATGCTCGGGCGGCTGGGCATCGCCAGCGAGTTCCGGGGCGGGCTGCGGGTCACCACGCCGGAGGCGATGGACGTGGTCCGGATGGTCCTGGTCGGGCAGGTGGGCCGGGAACTGGTCGGCCTCGTCAACGCCCACGGCCCGTTCGCGGTGGGCCTCTCCGGCGAGGACGGCGGCCTCTTCACCGCCGTGCGGCGTCCCGCGTACGTGGACGGGCAGCCGGTCGACGTCGGGCAGGTCGGCGACGTGGAGTCCGTCGACGTCTCGGCGGTCACCGACCTGATCGGGGCCGGCCGGATCCCGGTGATCTCCACCGTGGCGCCTGACGCCGACGGCGTGCTGCACAACCTGAACGCCGACACCGCCGCCGCCGCGCTGGCCGTCGCCCTCGAGGCCCGCAAGCTGGTCGTGCTCACGGACGTGCCGGGCCTCTACGCCGACTGGCCGGACACCTCCAGCCTGATCAGCGAGATCACCACCGACGAGTTGGCGGCGCTGCTGCCCTCGCTGTCCAGCGGCATGGTGCCCAAGATGGAAGCCTGCCTGCGGGCCGTGCGGCAGGGGGTGCCCGCCGCGCACGTCGTGGACGGCAGGGTCGCCCACTCCACGCTGCTGGAGGTCTTCACCTCGGAAGGATTCGGAACGATGGTCGTGAGCGCGAGGAGTGCGGGAGCGGAGCGACCAGGCCCCGCAGTCGTGAACGAGGAAGGTGCTGTCGCGTCATGAGCACGCTCGTCGAGCGCTGGTCGCAGTCCATGATGGACAACTACGGCACGCCGCCGCTGGCCCTCGTCTCCGGCTCCGGCGCCGTCGTGGTCGACGACGCCGGCCGGGAGTACGTCGACCTCGTCGGCGGGATCGCGGTCAACTCCCTCGGTCATGCCCATCCGGCCGTGGTGTCCGCCGTGTCGAAGCAGGTCGCGACCCTCGGGCACGTCTCCAACCTCTACGTCGCCGAGCCGCCGGTGGCGCTCGCCGAGCTGCTGCTGGCCCTGGTGGGGCGGCCCGGGCGGGTCTTCTTCGCCAACTCCGGCGCGGAGGCCAACGAGGCGGCGTTCAAGCTGTCCCGGCTCACCGGCCGCTCGCACGTGGTCGCCACCCGGGGTGGGTTCCACGGGCGGACCATGGGCGCGCTCGCCCTCACCGGTCAGCCGGCGAAGGCCGACCCGTTCCGTCCGCTGCCCGGCGAGGTGACCCACGTCGAGTACGGCGACGCCGCGGCGCTGGCGGCGGCGGTCACCGACGCCACCGCCATGGTGATCCTGGAGCCGGTGCAGGGGGAGAACGGCGTGGTGGTGCCGCCGGTCGGCTACCTGGCCGCCGCGCGTCGGATCACCGCCCGGCACGGCGCGCTGCTGGTGCTCGATGAGGTGCAGACCGGCGTCGGGCGTACCGGGCACTGGTTCGCGCACCAGGCCGAGGGGGTCGAGCCCGACGTGGTGACCCTGGCCAAGGGGCTCGGCGGGGGGCTGCCCATCGGCGCGTGCCTGGCCTTCGGCCGGGCCGCCGACCTGCTCGCCCCCGGCTCGCACGGCACCACCTTCGGCGGCAACCCGGTGAGCTGCGCCGCCGCCCTCGCGGTGGTGTCGACCATCGCCAGCGAGGGGCTGCTCGACCACGTCCAGCGGGTCGGCGAGCGGCTGCGCCGGGGCGTCGAGGCGCTCGGCCATCCACTCATCGAGGGCGTACGCGGCGCGGGCCTGCTGCTCGGCGTCGTGCTCACCGCGCCCGTGGCGAGGGCGCTCACCGGGGCGCTGCTCCAGGCCGGCTTCCTGGTCAACCCGGTGCAGGCCGGCGTGGTACGCCTCGCGCCGCCGCTGATCCTCACCGCCGACCAGGTCGACGCCTTCCTCGCCGCCCTCCCGGCCGCCCTGGACGCGGCGTCCCCGATCACCCCCACAACTGCCCCCGCCACCGCCGTGGATCTTGGCGCGAATCGGCTCCCAGGGGGGCCGGAAACCACCAAGATCTCGACGCCCGCCGCGCTGCCTGCGCCCGCCGCGTCGCCCGCGTCGACCACGACCACGACGCCACGCCCGGCGGCGAGTACGACGGAGACGAGCGCATGATCCGGCACTTCCTGCGGGACGACGACCTGACCCCCGCCGAGCAGTCGGCCGTGCTGGACCTGGCGGCGCGGATGAAGGCCGACCGCTTCGGTCACCGGCCGCTGGCCGGGCCGCGGTCGGTGGCGGTGCTGTTCGACAAGCAGAGCCTGCGTACCCGGTTCTCGTTCGATACCGGCATCGCCGAGCTGGGCGGGCACCCCCTCGTGGTGGACACCCACGTGACGCACTTCGGGCGGGGCGAGACCCTCGCCGACGCCGGCCGGGTGCTGTCCCGCTACGTCGCGGCGATCGTGCTGCGTACCCACGGCGACGACCGGATCGCGGAGGTCGCCGAGGGCGCCACCGTGCCGGTGGTCAACGCGCTCACCGACGGCTTCCACCCGTGCCAGCTCCTGGCCGACCTGCTCACCGTCCGCGAGCACTGCGGCGGCACCGCCGGGCGGATCCTGGCCTACGTCGGTGACGCGGCGAACAACCTCGCCCACTCGTACCTGCTCGCCGGTGCCACCGCCGGGATGCACGTGCGGGTCGCCGGTCCGGCCGGGTTCGGTCCCGACCCGCAGGTCGTCGCCCGGGCCGCGGAGATCGCCGCCGGCACCGGGGGCTCGGTGCGGGTGCTTACCGATCCCGTCGCGGCGGTGGCCGGCGCCCACGTGGTCGCCACGGACACCTGGACGTCGATGGGCCAGGAGGACGACGGGCTGGACCGGATCACCCCGTTTCTGCCCTACCAGGTCAACGCCGCGCTGCTCGGGCACGCCGCGCCCGACGCCGTCGTGCTGCACTGCCTGCCCGCGCACCGGGGCGAGGAGATCACCGACGAGGTGCTCGACGGCCCGCAGAGCGTCGTGTTCGACCAGGCGGAGAACCGCCTGCACGCCCAGAAGGCGCTGCTGACGTTCCTCCTGCGGGCCGCCCCGCAGGCCGCGCCCGCCGCCGACCCGCAGGCCACCTACGCCGACCCGCCGGCCACCGGCCCGCAGGCCGCGTCCGCCGGCCCGGCCGGGGCGACGGTCGGCATCGGGGCGGGGGAGGCCCGATGAGCGCCCCGCTGACCCGTGGCGCCCGCCACGCCCGCATCGTGGAGCTGATCCGCGCCGAGGCGATCCATTCCCAGACCGAGCTGGCCGACCTGCTCGCCGGCGACGGCATCCAGGTCACCCAGGCCACCCTCTCCCGGGACCTCAAGGAGTTGGGCGCCGTCACCGCGCGCGGCGGCGACGGGCGGGCCGTCTACCTGATCCCCGAGGACGGCCACCGGCCGCTGCGCGACGCCGAGGCGGCCCCGGCCCGGCTGGTCCGGCTGCTGCACGAACTGCTCAACGGCGTCGACGCCAGCGGCAACATCGCCGTGCTGCGTACGCCGCCGGGCGCGGCCCAGTACCTGGCCAGCGCGTTGGACCGGGCGGGTCTGCCCGAGGTCGTCGGCACCATCGCCGGGGACGACACCATCCTCGTCGTGGCCCGCGAGGCCGCCGGCGGGGCCGCGCTCGGCGACAAGCTCGCCGGCTGGGCCCGGCGGGGAGAGAACGTCGAAGGGAGCACCACACCATGACCGAGCGGGTCGTACTGGCCTACTCCGGTGGGCTCGACACCTCCGTGGCCATTCCGTACCTGGCCGACGAGACCGGCGCCGAGGTCATCGCGGTGGCGGTCGACGTCGGGCAGGGCGGCGAGGACCTCGACGCCATCCGGCAGCGCGCCCTGGACTGCGGCGCGGTGGAGTCGGAGGTCGTCGACGCGCGCGACGAGTTCGCCGCCGACTACTGCCTGCCGGCGATCCGCGCCAACGCGCTCTACATGGACCGCTATCCGCTGGTCTCCGCGCTGTCCCGGCCGCTGATCGTCAAGCACCTGGTGGCCGCCGCCCGCAAGCACGGCGGCACCATCGTGTCGCACGGCTGCACCGGCAAGGGCAACGACCAGGTCCGCTTCGAGGTCGGGCTGGGCGCGCTCGCGCCCGACCTGAGGATCGTCGCGCCGGCCCGGGACTTCGCCTGGACCCGGGACAAGGCCATCGCCTTCGCCGAGGAGAAGGGGCTGCCGATCGACGTGTCGGCGAAGTCGCCGTACTCCATCGACCAGAACCTGTGGGGCCGCGCCGTCGAGACGGGTTTCCTGGAGGACATCTGGAACGGCCCGGTCGAGGACCTGTACGCGTACACCGCCGACCCGGCGCAGGAGCGCGACGCCGACGAGGTCACGATCACCTTCGACGCCGGCGTCCCGGTCGCGATCGACGGCGAGACCGTCACCCCGTACCAGGCGATCCTGGAGCTCAACCGGCGCGCGGGCGGCCAGGGCGTCGGCCGGCTCGACATGGTCGAGGACCGCCTCGTCGGCATCAAGAGCCGCGAGGTGTACGAGGCGCCCGGCGCGATCGCGCTGATCACCGCCCACCAGGAGCTGGAGGCGGTGACCGTGGAACGGGACCTGGCCCGGTTCAAGCGTGGCGTGGACCAGCGCTGGGGTGAGCTGGTCTACGACGGCCTCTGGTTCTCGCCGCTGAAGCGCTCGCTGGACGCGTTCATCGACGACGCGCAGCGGCACGTCACCGGCGAGGTGCGGCTGACCCTGCACGGCGGCCGGGCCACCGTCACGGGGCGGCGTTCCGAGGCCAGCCTCTACGACTTCGGCATGGCCACCTACGACACGGGCGACACCTTCGACCAGTCGCTGGCGAAGGGCTTCGTGCAGCTCTGGGGCCTGCCCGGCAGGATGGCCGCCGCGCGCGACGCCCGGCTGGGCGGGTGCTGAGCATGGCGACCACAATGGGTGGCGTGGACGACAAGAGCCTGACCGAGAACAGCGCCGCCACCAACCGCACCAGCCTGTGGGGTGGCCGGTTCGCCGGTGGCCCCGCCGAGGCCCTGGCCCGCCTGTCGGTGAGCGTGCAGTTCGACTGGCGGCTGGCCCCGTACGACATCGCGGGTTCCCGGGCGCATGCCCGGGTGCTCGCGGGGGCCGGCCTGCTCGACCCGGAGGAACTGGGCCGGATCCTCGCCGCCCTGGACGACCTGGAGGCGGCCTGCGCCTCCGGGCAGTTCCGCCCGACCATCGACGACGAGGACGTGCACACCGCCCTGGAGCGGGGCCTGCTGGAGCGCCTCGGCAGCCTCGGCGGCAAGCTGCGCGCCGGCCGGTCGCGGAACGACCAGGTCGCCACCGACCTGCGGCTCTACCTGCGCGACCACGCCCGGGGCGTGGCCGGTCGGCTGGTCGAGCTGGCCGAGGCGCTGGTCGAGCAGGCCGAGCGGCACGTGGAGACCGCCGCGCCGGGCATGACGCACCTGCAGCACGCCCAGCCGGTCACCTTCGGGCACTGGCTGCTGGCCCACGTGCAGCCGCTGCTGCGCGACCTGGAACGGCTGCGCGACTGGGACCACCGCACGGCCGTCAGCCCGCTCGGCGCGGGCGCGCTGGCGGGTTCCGGCCTGCCGCTGGATCCGGCGGCCGTCGCGAAGGAGCTGGGCTTCCGCACGTCCTTCGCCAACTCGATGGACGCCGTCGCCGACCGGGACTTCGTCGCCGAGTTCCTCTTCGTCACCGCGCTGATCGGGGTGCACCTGTCCCGCCTGGGCGAGGAGGTGGTGCTCTGGACGTCGCACGAGTTCGGCTGGGTGGAGCTGGACGACGGGTTCGCGACGGGCTCGTCGATCATGCCGCAGAAGAAGAACGCCGACATCGCCGAGCTGGCCCGGGGCAAGTCCGGCCGGCTCGTCGGCGGGCTGATGAGCGTGCTCACCATGCTCAAGGGCCTGCCGATGACGTACGACCGGGACATGCAGGAGGACAAGGAACCGGCCTTCGACGCGGTCGACACCCTGGAGCTGCTGCTGCCGGCGCTCGCGGGGATGATCTCCACGATGACGGTACGCGTCGACCGTCTCGTCGCCGCCGCGCCGGTCGGCTACTCCCTCGCGACGGAGGTGGCCGACTGGCTGGTGCGCCGCAACGTGCCGTTCCGCGACGCGCACGAGATCACCGGGCGGTTGGTGGCGCTCTGCGTGGCCCGCGACTGCGCGCTGGACGAGGTCTCCGACGCCGACCTGTCGGCCGTCAGCGAGCACCTCGACCCGTCGGTGCGTGACGTGCTCTCGGTCCGCTCGGCGCTCGCCGCCCGGACCACGCCCGGCTCGACGGGCCCCGGACCCGTCGCCGACCAGCTCGCCGCCGCCGTCGACCAGCTCGCCGGCTGGCGGGGCTGGGCCGCCGAGGTCGTCGTGCCCCGCTGAGGTCGCCGCTACCCCGCGCGGCGCCGCCGGTGCCGCGCGGGGCTCAGCCCGTCGGGCGTTCCCGCTTCGGCAGCTTGGCGACCACCGCGTCGTACGAGGCGTCGACGGCCTCCGTCAGCTCCTCCACGGCGATGCCGCCGGCCAGGCGCAGGCTGTTCCAGCCGAAGCGCCCGAGGTACGGCAGGGCTTCGCCAGCGCATCATCGCGTCCTCCTCGCACCGCGGCCGTGCCCAGTCTGATCCGTCGCGGTGTCAGTCGGTGGCGGCGGTGCGGGTGCAGAGGCGTTCGAAGCGTTGCTTGGCGGCCTGTGCGCTGCCGAGCCCGAGCCCGAACGCGATCTGCTGCCAGGTCAGCCCGCGGTTGCGGGCCAGCGTGAGCAGGCCCGCCTCCATCGTGTCGATCTCGGCGCGCAGGTGCGGCATCAGGGTGAGCGCCGCGACCAGGTCCGCGTCGTCGACGGGGTCCTCCCCGGGCTCGGTCTCGGCCCCGCCGGCGGCGAGGGCGGTGACCAGCGCGACCGCCTCGTAGGCGTCCGGCAGGTAGGGGTTGGTGTGCCGGCGGCGTCGTGCCTCGGTGCCGGCGTGCCGCTCGGCTATGCGGTACAGCGCGCCGTAGGTGCGGCGGGCCCGGGACTCGTCGGCGTCGGGGGCGGTGAAGGAGTCGGTCATGCCACCATTCCAACGCTTCAACGCTCCGTTGTCAACGAATCGTTGAAAGGTGGGGCCGTGTCGTGCCGACGCCGACCGGCGGCCCGCCGCGCGGGCGGATAGGGTCGTCGCCGTGGTGGCGTACTCCGAGGGCCGTCCCGCCGACCTCGCGGGGCTGGCCGACCTGCTCGCCGGCCCGGTGGTGCCGGCGGCCCGGGGTCTGCTCGGCTGCCGGCTCACCGCCGGCGACGTCACCGTCCGGATCACCGAGGTCGAGGCGTACGCCGGCACGGCCGGGGACCCCGCGTCGCACGCGCACCGGGGCCGTACCCCGCGCAACGCCGTGATGTTCGGGCCGGCGGGGCACGCCTACGTCTACTTCACCTATGGCATGCACTGGTGCATGAACGTGGTGACGGGCCCCGACGGGGAGGCCGCGGCGGTGCTGCTGCGCGCCGGCGAGGTCGTCGAGGGCGTCGACGTGGCCCGGGCGCGGCGTCCCGCCGTACGCCGGGACGTCGACCTCGCCCGCGGGCCCGCCCGGCTCTGCGCGGCGCTCGGCGTCGACCGCGACGCCTACGGTCGTCACCTGCTCGGCGAGGGCCCGCTCCGGCTGCGCCCGGCCGATGTGCCGGTGTACGACCAGCAGGTCGCCGCCGGGCCCCGCGTGGGCGTGACCGGCGCGCACGACGTGCCGTGGCGCTTCTGGATCGCGGGCGACCCGACGGTCAGCGCCTACCGCCGGCACGTCCCCCGTCGGCGGTCGTGACGCCGCTGTCGTCCGGCGGCGGAAGCCGGTAGTGGCGCAGCCGGACCGGCTCGCCGCCGGGGCCCCTCCAGTCCGCGTGGCTGAGGTGGGTGAGTTGCCAGCCGGTGGCCTCGTACGTGGCGACGGCACCGGGCCTGCCGTCGTCGACGACCTCCAGGATCAGGTCCAGTCCCCGGGTCGCGGCCCACGTGCGCACCCGCGCCAACAGTCGCCGGCCGACAGCCCGCCGGCGGTACGCGGGCACGACGAAGAGCCGGCTGACCTCGGCGGTCGGCCGGTTGGTCGGCGGCGCGGAGGGGGCGGAGGCGACCCGGTCGACGGCCAGGTGGCCGGCGAGCGTTCCGGCGGGGTCCTCGGCGATCCAGGCGTGCCACTGCCCGGCGGGACGCAGCCAGCCGGGCGGGTCGGCCGGCCAGTTCAGCGGGTAACCGTCGGCATCGTGCACGACGGCGAGCGCCTCGACACAACGACCGAGATCCGCCGGGCGGCGGTCGCGGATGATCATGGTGGAGATTATTCACCGGAGCCCCGGCGGCCTCAACCGGTGGCGACCGGTGGGAGGTGGGGCGGGCCCCCGGGGACGCCCCGGACGGCGGAATAGTTGACTCGTCAAATATGTTGTGCCGGGCGTCCGGGAGCCGCAGCGGCCCCGGCGGAGAACAACGCGAGGAGCCGGTCATGCAGTTCGGAGTCTTCACCGTCGGCGACGTCACGGTCGACCCGACCACCGGCCGCGCGCCGACCGAGCACGAGCGGATCAAGGCCATGGTCGCCATCGCGCTCAAGGCCGAGGAGGTCGGCCTGGACGTCTTCGCCACCGGTGAGCACCACAACCCGCCGTTCGTGCCGTCGTCGCCGACCACCATGCTGGGCTGGATCGCGGCCCGCACCGAGCGGCTGCTGCTCTCCACCTCCACGACGCTGATCACCACCAACGACCCGGTGAAGATCGCCGAGGACTACGCGATGCTCCAGCACCTCGCCGACGGCCGGGTCGACCTGATGATGGGCCGCGGCAACACCGGGCCGGTCTACCCGTGGTTCGGCCAGGACATCCGCAACGGCATCCCGCTTGCCATCGAGAACTACGACCTGCTGCGCCGGCTCTGGCGCGAGGACGTCGTCGACTGGAAGGGCCGCTTCCGCACCCCGCTGCAGTCGTTCACGTCGGCGCCGCGTCCGCTCGACGGCGTGCCGCCGTTCGTCTGGCACGGCTCGATCCGCAGCCCCGAGATCGCCGAGCAGGCCGCCTACTACGGCGACGGCTTCTTCGCCAACCACATCTTCTGGCCCAAGGAGCACACCGAGCGGATGATCGCCCTCTACCGGCAGCGCTTCGCGCACTACGGTCACGGCTCCGCCGACCAGGCCATCGTGGGCCTCGGCGGGCAGGTGTTCATGCGGCGCAACTCGCAGGACGCGGTCCGGGAGTTCCGGCCATACTTCGACAACGCCCCCGTCTACGGCCACGGCCCGTCGCTGGAGGAGTTCACCGCGCAGACCCCGCTGACCGTGGGCAGCCCGCAGCAGGTCATCGACCGCACGCTCGGCTTCCGCGACTACGTCGGCGACTACCAGCGCCAGCTCTTCCTCATGGACCACGCCGGCCTGCCGCTCAAGACCGTGCTGGAGCAGCTCGACCTGCTCGGCGAGGAGGTCGTACCCGTGCTGCGCAAGGAGTTCGAGTCGCTGCGCCCGGCGCACGTGCCCGCCGCGCCCACCCACGCCGCCCTGCTCGCCGCCGCCGGCGACACCGCGAGCCGGGGCGCCGCCGGCCGCGGCGACGCGGCCGACCGCGCCGGGACGGAGACGGCCCGATGACCCGCCGTACCCTCGCCGTGGTCTCGGCCGGGCTGGGGCAGCCCTCGTCGACCCGGCTGCTCGCCGACCAACTCGCCACGGCCACCCGCGACGCGCTGGCCCGGCACGGCGACGACGTCGACATTCGCCCGGTCGAGCTGCGCGAGCACGCCCACGACATCGTCAACCACCTGCTGACCGGCTTCCCGTCGCCGGCGCTGCGGGAGGTGCTCGACACGGTCACCGGCGCGGACGGGCTGGTCGCCGTCACGCCGATCTTCCACGCCTCGTACAACGGGCTGTTCAAGTCGTTCTTCGACCTGGTCGAGCCCGGCGCGCTGGCGGACCGGCCGGTGCTGGCCGCGGCCACCGGGGGAACGGCCCGGCACTCGCTGGCGTTGGAGCACGCCGTCCGCCCGATGTTCTCCTACCTGCGGGCGGTCGTGGTACCCACAGCGGTCTTCGCCGCCGCCGAGGACTGGTCCGGCGGCACCGTCGACGGCGCGCTGGGCGCGCGGGTCACCCGCGCCGGCGGCGAGCTGGCCGACCAGATCCACCGGCGCACGCCGTCCACCGGCCCCGCCGACCCGTTCGCCCTCACCACCAGCTTCGACGAGCTGCTCGGCGGCCGGGACCGCTGAACGCCGGTCCCGCCGGCCCCCACCCGGGGCCGGCGGGACCGGGCGCCTCAGCGCCCGACCGGGTGGGCGACCAGCACCGGGCAGTGCGCGTGCTGCACGAGGGCCTGACTGACCGAGCCGAGCAGCAACCCGGCGAACCCGCCCCGGCCCCGGGAGCCGACCACGATCAGCGCCGCGTTCCGGCTGGCCTCCACGAGGGCCTGCTCCGCCTTCGCCGCCCGCAGCACCCGCCCCTCGACGGCCAGCCCCGGGTGGCGCTCGCGGACCGTGGCCGCGGCGACCGCCAGCAGCTCGGCGGCCTCCGCGTCCGCGGCGACCTGGGTCTCGGTCACCTCGTCCGCCCCCCGACGGCCGCCGTCGGGTGGCTGGACGTGCACCAGCACCAGCCCGTCGCCGCGGCGGGCCGCCTCGTCGGCGGCACAGCCGACCGCCAGCGCGGCGGGCTCCGAACCGTCCAGCCCGACCAGCACCGGCCCGGCGACCGGGATGGGCTCCTCGACGGGGCGCACCACCAGCACCGGGCAGTGCGCGTGCGCGGCCACCTGGGTGCCGACCGAGCCGAGCAGCAACCCGGCGAAGCCGCCCAGTCCCCGGCTGCCCACCACCACCAGCTCGGCGCGCCGGGACTCCTCGACCATCGTCGCACCTGGCCCGCCGGCCACCTGGCGGACCTCGACGGCCAGCCCCGGGCAGCGCCCGACCAGGTCGGCGGCCGTGCGTTCGAGCATCTTCTGCGCCTCCTCGCTCGGCGCCGGCAACCCCACGTCGTACGGGTTGATCGGCACGCCGTAGCCGAGCGGGTGCAGGTAGCCGTGCACCAGGTGCAGCGGACGCGACCGCAGCACGGCGGCCCGCGCGGCGTGCTCCGCCGCCACCAGGCTCGCCGTCGATCCGTCCACACCCACCACCACGGGTCGGTTCATCAGCCCTCCCAGAGGTCGATCAGGTCATTGTCGACTCGGTACCGCCGACCCACCGGCATTTACCGGTACGCCGTCGCGCCGGCCCGGGGGAGCGGGCGGGCGCGACGGCGCCGCGGTGCGGTGACCGGGTCAGGCGCCCGCGGCCCGCTTCGGGGTCCGCACGATCACCAGCGGGCAGTGCGCGTGGTGCAGCACCGCGTGGCTGACCGAGCCGAGCAGCAGCCCGCCCAGCGCGCCCCGGCCGCGCGCGCCCACGACCACCACCTGGGCCTTCTTCGACTCCTCGACCAGCACCCCGCCCGGGGAGCCACGGACCAGCCGGTGCCGTACCGGCACGTCGGGGTAGCGCTCGACGAAACCGGCGAGGGACTCGGCGAGTGCGCGCTCCTCATCGGCCGCGAGGGCGTCCAGGTCGTACGCCAGGGGCAGGATGTCACCCGGACCGACCGGCGTGGGATAGAGCCAGGCCTGCACCGCGACGAGCGGGGCACCCCGGCGGCTCGCCTCGTCGAAGGCGAACGCGACCGCCTCCTGGGAGCACTCGGAGCCGTCGACGCCCACCACGACCGGTCCCTCCGCGCGCTGCTCGCCGCGCACCACGAGGACGGGGACCTGCGCGTTGGCGGAGACCTGCACGGTGACCGAGCCCAGCAGCAGCCCGGCGAAACCGCCCAGGCCGCGATGGCCGAGCACCAGCAGGGCGGCGTCACGGGACGCGTCGAGCATGACCGGGGTGGCCGCGCCGTCGATCACCACACCGCTCACGGGCACGTCCGGTGCGACCCGGGTCGCCTCGGCGATCGCCTCGGCGACGAACCGCTCGGCCTGGTTGCGCAGGCCGGCGCCCGCCGGTGCGCCCTCCGCGGCGCCCAGCGGCGCGCGGGTCAGCGGCCAGATGAAGGCGTGCACGACCCGTAGCGGGCGCTGCCGCCGTGCGGCCTCGCGCGCCGCCACCCGGACCGCGTCCAGCGCGGCGGCCGAGCCGTCCACCCCCACCATGACGGGGGCACCGGTGTTGATGGTCACTGACTCCTCCTTCGTACGCCTTCAGCCTGCTCGGTCCGCACGTTACCGGCCAGAGCAGATCGCCCCCACCTGCGGGACCTTGGTCCCGCGTACCGGGCCGACGCCGCGAGTGGCGCCGCCCACCCGCCCGGACGGTTCCCGGGCCGGGACCAACGGCCCTGCCGCCCGTGCCCGTCACGCGCTGGGATGGGCAGGGGACCGTCGAAGGCACCCGGGCGCCGCCGGCTCGGCCGACGAAAGGGGCACCGCATGACCACTCTCGACGTGCTGCGCGCACATCCGTTCCTCGTCGGGCTGCCGGAACCGTGGCTGCCCCGGCTGGCCGGTCACGCCCGGCCGGTGGTCTGGCATCCCGGGCACCGGCTGTTCCGGGCCGACCAGCCGGCCGAGCGCTTCTGGCTGGTCCGCTCCGGGCTGGTGGCGCTGGACCTCACGGTGCCCGGCCGGGGCGACGTGGAGATCGAGACGATCGGCGCGGGCGCGACGTTGGGCTGGTCGTGGCTCTTCCCGCCGTACCGCTGGCAGTTCGGGGCGGTCGCCGCGCAGCGCAGCACGGCGGTGGAGTTCACCGCCGACGGGGTGCGCCGGCTGATGGAGTCCGACGACGCGCTCGGCCGGCAGCTCACCACCCGCTTCATGGGCGTCGTGGTGGACCGCCTGCACGCGGCCCGGGGCCGGCTGCTGGACCTCTACGGCTACCCGGCGGACGCCCCGCCCGCCGACTGACCGGCCCGACCCGCCCCGTCGTGCCCGGCGGGGACCGCCCGGTCCGACCCGCCGCCCGCCGCCGGGCCCGCGCCCGCCGTCGACCGTCCGGGCGTACGCACCCGGGCGAGGAGCAGCCGCACCGCGAGGCCGGCCGCGCCGGCCAGCAGGGCCAGCGGGTACGCCTGCCCGAGGAAGAGCCGGGCGGCCCAGCGCACCTCCTCGGCGCGTGCCCCCGTCGACCAGCCGGTGATCTCGACCAGCCGGGCGGCCAGGCCGACCACGACCACCAGCAGCGCGCCACCCGCGGCGAACGGGCCGGCGAGCGAACGGGACACCACGGCGACCGTTGCCACGGCCACCAGCAGCGCGGCCTGGAGGGTGACCACCAACGTCCCGCCGACCAGCTCCGGGTGCAGCGGCGACCAGTCCACCGTCACCGCCCCGGCGATCGGCAGCCGCGGCAGCAGCAGCGTGACCAGGACGCCACCTCCGGCCACCAGTGCCGCCCGGCGCAGGTCGGCCCGGCGGCGGGGGCGGCGCAGCCCGGCCGCCAGCAGGGTGCCGCCGGCCAGCGCCACCGTGGCCGCCGCCCAGGGCTGGCCCAGCAGGACGAGGAGCACCCGCGGGTTGTCCAGGGCGGCGCAGTCGACGACCGCGCACCGGGCGGCCCTGGCCTCGGCCCAGCCGGCGAAGAGCCAGCACAGCAGGAGCAGGCCGACGGTGACCGTCAGGGCGGACGCCAGCGGCCCACCTCCGGGCCCTCGCCCGGCGGCGGGCCGCGCGGGGCCGCCGGTGTCCTCGCCGGTGTCCTCGCCGGTGTCCGGCCCGCCGGGGGCCAGGGCCGCGAGCCAGCAGCAGAGCGCCACCAGGCCCGCGCCGAGCGCCACCGGGACGGTCGACAGCGGCGGGCCGGGTGGGAAGACCCCGTAGAGCAGCGCGGGATAGGGGGCGAGCGGCAGCCCGACCAGCAGGCCGAGGGCGAACACCACCCCGACCAGGGCGGGACGGGGGCGGCGGCCCGAGACCAGCCGGCCCCGCACGTCGCGCCAGAGCCCGCGTACCAGGAACACCGCCGACGCGACGGCGGGCATCGCCAGCACGCCCAGCTCGACCCACGGCACGTCGTGCTCGGCGAGCGGCGCCAGCACGCCGTCCTGGTGCAGCAGGCCGACGAGGAGCTGGGCGTTGCTGAGCGCGACCGCGGTGAAGACGCCGCCGGCCAGCACCTGACCGACCGGGAAGGCCAGCACGGCGCCGCCGTCGTCGAGACCGGCCAGTCGGGCCGCGGCGCTCGGATGCCGGGCCAGCAGCCGTTCCGCCGGGCCGGCCCGGCGGGACACGCCGCCGTGCAGCGCGGCCCGGATCCCGGCCGGGCCGCCGCCGGCGGCCCGCAGGTCCGCCTCGTGCTCGCGGGCCCGGAGGAAGGCCCGGGTCACCAGCTCGGCGGCGAGCGCGAGCAGCCCGGCGCGGAGCACGATACCGACCGCGGCGCCGGCCGCCGGCGGATCCGCCGACCAGTTCAGCAGGGCGAGCAGCAGCGCAGCGGTGAGCAGCGCGGCCGTGCGGGTGCTGATGCGCAGCGCGGTGGCGAACTGCAGACGCAGCAGGTCGTGGTTCTGCACGTGGGCCAGCTCGTGGCGTAGCACCGCCTCGAAGACGTCCCGGCCGGCCGCGCCCTTGGTCGGCAGCATCAGCAGCTCGGGGCCGAGCGCCACGTACGGCCTGCGACCCGTGCCCCCGGTGAACGCCCGCCGGCCCAGTCGCGGCCCGAGCACCACGGCGACCTCGCGGGGCAGCCGCACCGAGGCGAGCACCTCGTCGACAACGGTGGCGGCGGCGGGGAAGGTCGCCCGGTCCAGCGGCCGGGTCTGCCGCCGGTGCAGCCGGGACTGCCACAGGAACAGGTACGTCCCGGGCACCGCGATCAGGTTGAAGAAGTTGGACATCCGGACGAGCATCTCGCTGCACGGGTAGCCGAGGACGTCGCCCAGCCCGCAGCCCGGGCGGGCCAGCACCGTCAGACCGAACACCACCCCCAGCAGCACCGCCGTGCTGAACACCAGCGCGGCGAGCGGCAGCAGCAGGAAGCCGGTGTCGGCGGGGCGGCCGGGGGGCGCCGCCCGCGGCGACGTCACCGGCCGGCCTCCGGCTCCTCCAGCAGCAGGGCTCCCACCACGGCGTCGGCGATCGCCCCGGCCAGGACCGGTTCGACGCCCAGCGCGGCGGCCCGCGCGACGGCGACCTCGCGTACCGCCGCGAGCTGCTCGCGGGTCCAGGCCGCACTCGCCGGCGGGGCGGGTGCCGGGCGGCGGCGCAACGCCCCGAACAACCCCCGGGTGGCCCGGCCGCCGAGTTGTTCCAGCTCACCCTCGGCGCCGCGCAGCAGGGCGCCGGTCACGGTCGCGCAGACCAGGGTGACCACCGGCGTCACCGTGGCCACGGCCTCCAGGACGCCGAACTGGAGCCGATCGCCCTCGACGGAGGTGTCCACGCCGGTCAGGTACGGCGCGGAGAGCAGGTCGAAGGCGGGTAACTCGTCGGGGGCGACGCGCGCCACCACTGTACGCGCCAGGGCCGCGGTCCGCTGGGTCATGCCCCTATTCGTAGCGGGCCGGGGCGAGCGCACGCCACAGTGGACGCTGTCCGCTATCCGTCGTCGGCCGACCGGTCGCGCACCACCAGCTCGTCGACCTCCAGCCTGCCGATGCGCAGCTCCCGGATGACGGCCCGGCGGATCGCGAGCCGCCCGATCGCCAGCACCCCAACGGCGGCGGCCCCGCCGGCCAGCGCCCCCACCGCCAGCGCCCCGAGCGCCGCCGAACCCACCGCCCGCGCTCCCGTGGCTGCCGCGCCTGTCGCCCGCGCTCCCGTGGCGCGCGCCCCGCCGCTGCGCGTGTTGCCCAGCACTCGTCTCATCCGGCCATTGTCCGCCGCGCGGGCCGTCCCGGCACGAGACCGGCGACCTGCCACCCGCGCCCCGCGGGCTGTCGGTGGGCGGCCCTATCCTCGGGGCCGTGACCGCCGAGCTGAGCCTGCGTCCCGTACGCGACGAAGACCTGCCCGTCTTCTTCACCCACACCCAGGACGCGCAGGCCAACTGGATGGCCGCCTTCGGGCCGGCGGACCCGGCCGACCGGGAGCGGTTCGAGGCGCACTGGCGCCGGGTGCGTGCCGACGAGCGGATCGTCGCCCGCACGGTGCTCGCCGCCGACGAGGTCGTCGGGCACGTGCTCGCCTTTCCCGTCGGCGAGCAGACCGAGGTCAGTTACTGGATCGACCCGCGGCGCTGGGGCCGGGGGCATGCCACGGCGGCGCTCGCGGCGCTGCTGGGCGAGCTGCCCCAGCGACCCGTGCACGCCCGCGCCGCCAAGGACAACCGGGCCTCGCTCGCGGTGCTACGCAAGTGTGGCTTCGTCGTCACCGGCGAGGACCGGGCGTACGCCGACGGCCGGGGCGTCGAGGTGCAGGAGTGGGTGCTCGAGCTCGCCGCCGACTGACCGCCCACGGCGTCCGGGCGCCCGGCCAGGTCGCCCGCCGGGGCGGGGCGGCCACGTCACCACTACTCTCGCGGGGTGAACTGGCTGGAACTGATCGGCTGGACCGGCTCCGCGCTGCTGGTCTGGTCGCTGCTGCAGACGCGCATCCTCCGGCTGCGTGCCCTGAACCTGATCGGTTGTCTGATCCTGATCGGTTACAACGGGGCGGTGCAGGTCTGGCCCATGGTCGGGCTGAACATCGTGCTCGCCGTGATCAACGTCTGGTACCTGCGGGCCATGCTCGCCACCCGCCACGACGACGCCACCTACCAGGTCGTCGAGGTCGGGGTCGGCGACCAGTTCCTGGCCCATACGCTGAGCGTGCACGCCGCCGACATCGCCCGGTTCAACCCCGGCTTCCGCTGGCCCCCCGACAGCTCGGCCGCCCGCACGGCGTTCCTGGTCGTGCGGGCCGACGAGGTGGTCGGCGTGGTGCTGTCGCACGCCGAGGCGGACGGCGTGGCGCAGATCGACCTCGACTACGTCACCCGCCGGTTCCGCGACTTCACCCCGGGCGAGTTCGTCTACCGGCGCAGCAGCCTCTTCACCGACCGGGGTTTCCGCCGGGTCGTCACCCCGCCCGGCATGCTCGCCCCGTACTACCACCGGCTCGGCTTCCGTCCCGAGGGCCGCTCGTACGTCCTCGACCTGCCCGCCGCGTCGGCCGCGGGGCGCGCCTGAGCACACCGGGAACCGGATGAGGATTCACGACCCGGCCCGGTGGGCACAGACTGGCCTACGCCGGCCGTTGACCTACGGCCGGCGGTGCCCGTCCTACCGGCGGGCACCGGTCCCGCGTGAGGAGAGCCAGGCGTGCAGAGCATCTGGACCCAACTGGCACTGGTGGGCGTCCTGGTCGTCGTCAACGCGGTCTTCGCCGGCAGCGAGATGGCGTTGGTCTCGCTGCGCGACAGCCAGATCCAGCGGCTGGAACGCACCAGCCGCGCCGGTCGGGTGCTGGCCCGCCTCGCCAGGGACCCGAACCGCTTTCTGGCCACCATCCAGATCGGCATCACCCTCGCCGGCTTCCTGGCCTCGGCCGCGGCGGCGGTGTCCCTGGCCAAGCCCCTCGTACCGCTGCTCGGCGCGTTCGGCGGCGCCGCCGACACCGTCGCTATCGTGCTGGTCACCCTCGCGTTGACGTTCGTCACCCTGGTCTTCGGGGAGTTGGCGCCGAAGCGCATCGCCATGCAGGCCGCCGAGCGGTGGGCGCTGCTGGTGGCCCGGCCGCTCGACCTGCTGGCCTCCGTGACCCGGCCGGCCGTCTGGGCCCTCGGCGCCACCAGCGATCTGGTGGTACGCCTGGTCGGGCTCGACCCGAAGCACGAGCCCGACGAGATCGGCCCCGACGAGCTGCGGGACATCGTCTCCGGCAACCACGGCTTCACCAAGGAGCAGCGGACCATCATCGCCGGCGCCGTGGAGATCGCCGACCGGCAACTGCGGGCGGTGCTCGTACCCCGGTTGCAGGTCTTCACGCTCGACAGCGGCACCACGGCGGAGGCCGCGCGGCTGCTGCTGGCCGCCACCGGCCACTCCCGGGCGCCGGTGGTCCGGCACGGCGGCCTCGACGACACGGCCGGCGTGATCCACCTGCGGGACCTGGTCGGGGTGCCCGACGACCGGCCGGTCGACGAGTGCGCCCGCCCGCCGATGCTGCTGCCGGACTCCCTGTCGGTGGTGGACGCGCTGCGGCAGTTCAAGGCCGAACGCCAGCACATCGCCCTGGTCGTCGACGAGCGCGGCGCCGTCGACGGCATCGTCACCCTGGAGGACATCCTCGAGGAGGTCGTCGGGGAGATCTACGACGAGACCGACCGGGACGTGCACTCCGTACGCACCGAGGCGGACGGCGCGATGCTGCTGCCCGGCACCTTCCCCGTGCACGACCTGGCCGACATCGGTGTCGAGCTGCCCGGTCGCCCGGGTGGCGACTACACCACCATCGCGGGCCTCGTGCTCGCCTGTCTCGGCCACATCCCCACCGAGGCGGGGGAGAGCGTCGTGGTGGACGGCTGGGAGCTGGAGGTGACCCGCATCGACCACCGGGCCATCGCGGGCGTCCGGCTGCGCCGACAGGCCGCGCCGCTTCCCGACGCCGAGGCCGAGGTCGTGCTGGACGAGGCCCGGGGCTGAGCCGCGTCCCCGCCGGGTCGGCCGTGGTGGTCGACCGGGTGGGTCCGGCGACGTCCGCGCGGGACGTCGCCGGGGCCGGGTTGCTGCGGGCGGCGGCGGTCAGGCCGGGTAGAGGTTCTGCAGCCGGACCTGGCCGCGCGCCACGAGCCGGTCGTCGGCGTCGGTGATCTCCACCTGCCAGAGCTGCTGGCTGCGTCCCCGGTGCACGGGGCTGCCCACCGCGGTCAGCTCGCCGTCGCGGACCGCGCGCAGGAAGTCGGTCTGGTTCGACACCCCCACGACGCGGCCCCGCCCGGCCAGCCAGAGCGAGCCACCGATGCTGGCCGCCGTCTCGACCACCGAGCAGTACACGCCGCCGTGCTGGATTCCGAACGGTTGGTGCAGCTCGGGGCGGACCGACCAGCGGACAACCACCCGGTCCGCACCGACCTCGTCGAGACTGAGGCCCAGCAGGGCGACCAGGCCACCCGTCAGATCCGGCATCTCCACGGCGTTCCCCTTCCCGATCATGGCCGCGTCAGCCTACGCCGCGGCCGACCCGGCAAACCCGGTATGGTCCTGCCCC
>NZ_CP194567.1:2480000-3655000 GCF_050941805.1 Micromonospora sp. KLBMP9576
CGCATAGACAACCAGGAGGTTGGCTTAGAAGCAGCCACCCTTTAAAGAGTGCGTAATAGCTCACTGGTCAAGTGGTTCCGCGCCGACAATGTAGCGGGGCTCAAGCACACCGCCGAAGCTGTGGCATTCACATTTTATCCTTGCTTGGACTTGATTCCTTGTGCAGGAGTGTGGATGGGTAGGGGAGCGTCGTGCCGGGGGTGAAGCAGCGGGGTGACCCAGTTGTGGACGCGGCACGAGTGAGAATGCAGGCATGAGTAGCGAAAGAAGGGTGAGAAACCCTTCCGCCGGATGACCAAGGGTTCCAGGGCCAGGCTAATCCGCCCTGGTGAGTCGGGACCTAAGGCGAGGCCGAGAGGCGTAGTCGATGGACAACGGGTTGATATTCCCGTACCCGCGAAAGAGCGTCCCTGATGAATCTCGTTGTGCTAACCACCCAAACCAGTTTCGGCCTTCGGGTTGAGGTTGGGGAGCGTGGGAACCTGGCGGGTAGTAGTCAAGCGATGGGGTGACGCAGGAAGGTAGCTGAGCCCGGCCGGTGGTTGTGCCGGGGTAAGCGTGTAGGCCGTACCATAGGCAAATCCGTGGTGCATGAGGCTGAGACGTGATGCCGAGCCGATTCAGGTGAAGTCAGTGATCCTATGCTGCCGAGAAAAGCCTCTAGCGAGTTCTTAGCGGCCCGTACCCCAAACCGACACAGGTGGTCAGGTAGAGAATACCGAGGCGATCGGGCGAACTGTGGTTAAGGAACTCGGCAAATTGCCCCCGTAACTTAGGGAGAAGGGGGGCCGGAGACGTGAAGCCCCATGCGGGTGGAGCGTTGTATGGCCGCAGAGAGCAGGGGGAAGCGACTGTTTACTAAAAACACAGGTCCATGCGAAGAAGTAATTCGATGTATATGGACTGACGCCTGCCCGGTGCTGGAACGTTAAGGGGACCTGTTAGCTCTTCGGGGCGAAGCGGAGAACTTAAGCGCCAGTAAACGGCGGTGGTAACTATAACCATCCTAAGGTAGCGAAATTCCTTGTCGGGTAAGTTCCGACCTGCACGAATGGCGTAACGACTTCCCCACTGTCTCAACCACAGGCCCGGCGAAATTGCATTACGAGTAAAGATGCTCGTTACGCGCGGCAGGACGGAAAGACCCCGGGACCTTTACTATAGCTTGACATTGGTATCCGAATTAGTTTGTGTAGGATAGGTGGGAGCCGGTGAAGTCCATACGCCAGTATGGGTGGAGGCAATCTTGAAATACCACTCTGGTTGATTTGGGTATCTAACTTCGGACCGTTATCCGGTTCAGGGACAGTGTCTGGTGGGTAGTTTAACTGGGGCGGTTGCCTCCTAAAAGGTAACGGAGGCGCCCAAAGGTTCCCTCAGCCTGGTTGGCAATCAGGTGTTGAGTGCAAGTACACAAGGGAGCTTGACTGTGAGACTGACAGGTCGAGCAGGGACGAAAGTCGGGACTAGTGATCCGGCACTTGCGAGTGGAAGCGGTGTCGCTCAACGGATAAAAGGTACCCCGGGGATAACAGGCTGATCTTCCCCAAGAGTCCATATCGACGGGATGGTTTGGCACCTCGATGTCGGCTCGTCGCATCCTGGGGCTGTAGCAGGTCCCAAGGGTTGGGCTGTTCGCCCATTAAAGCGGTACGCGAGCTGGGTTTAGAACGTCGTGAGACAGTTCGGTCCCTATCCGCCGTGCGCGTAGGATACTTGAGAAGGGCTGTCCCTAGTACGAGAGGACCGGGACGGACGAACCTCTGGTGTGCCAGTTGTCCCGCCAGGGGCACGGCTGGTTAGCTACGTTCGGAAGGGATAACCGCTGAAAGCATCTAAGCGGGAAGCTTGCTTCAAGATGAGGTATCCCACCCACTTTGTGGGGTAAGGCCCCCAGCTAGACGACTGGGTTGATAGGCCGGAAATGTAAGCCCGGTAACGGGTTCAGTTGACCGGTACTAATAGGCCGAGGACTTGACTACTAAGCTGCTACGCGTCCACTGTGCAACTCTAGACAAACGAACAACACACCCCTGTGTGTGGTGTTGTTTGATATGTCTATAGAGTTACGGCGGTCATGGCGGAGGGGAAACGCCCGGTAACATTCCGAACCCGGAAGCTAAGCCCTCCAGCGCCGATGGTACTGCACTCGGGAGGGTGTGGGAGAGTAGGACACCGCCGGACAACTTTTCCAGTCGAGGGCCGCCCCATCCGGGTCGGCCCTCGACTGCGTAGCGTCGTTGGTGACGCAATGAGGAAGGATGTACCTGTGAGTTCAGGATCGCAGGGCGGAGATCGTCCCCGTCGCTACGAAGACCGTTCGGGCGGACGCGAGGGAGCGCCGCGCCGCGACGACCGACCCCCGTACCGGGATGACCGGGGCGGACAGGCTGGCGGCGGCGACCGCCGAGACAGCGGCTCCCGCGGCGGTGACCGCCGTGAGGGAGGCTTCCGGTCGGGTTCGCGTGATGGCGGCCCCCGTGGCGCCGACGCCCCGCGCCGTGATGGCGACCGGCCGGGCGGCTTCCGTAACGACCGCGAGGGCTCCGGCGGCGGCGACCGTCGCGAGGGCGGTTTCCGTTCGGGCCCCCCGCGTGAGGGTGGCTTCCGTGGTGGTGACCGTCGTGAGGGTGGCGACCGCCAGGGTGGTTTCCGTGGTGGTGACCGTCGTGAGGGTGGTTTCCGTTCGGGTCCGCCGCGTGAGGGTGGCGACCGGCAGGGCGGGTTCCGTGGTGGTGACCGCGAGGGTGGTTTCCGCGGTGGTGACCGTCGTGAGGGTGGTGACCGTCCGAGCGGGTTCCGCTCCGGTCCGCCGCGTGAGGGCGGCGACCGGCAGGGCGGGTTCCGTGGCGGCGACCGCGAGGGTGGTTTCCGCGGTGGTGACCGTCGCGAGGGTGGCGACCGTCAGGGTGGTTTCCGCGGTGGTGACCGTCGTGAGGGTGGTGACCGTCCGAGCGGGTTCCGCTCCGGTCCGCCGCGTGAGGGCGGCGACCGGCAGGGCGGGTTCCGTGGCGGCGACCGCGAGGGTGGTTTCCGCGGTGGTGACCGTCGCGAGGGTGGCGACCGTCCGAGCGGGTTCCGCTCCGGTCCGCCGCGTGAGGGTGGCGACCGGCAGGGCGGGTTCCGTGGCGGCGACCGCGAGGGTGGTTTCCGCGGTGGTGACCGTCGCGAGGGTGGCGACCGCCAGGGTGGTTTCCGTGGTGGCGACCGGCCGGCTGGTGACCGCGATGGCGGTTTCCGCGGTGGTGACCGCCGCGAGGGTGGTTTCCGTTCAGGTCCGCCGCGTGAGGGTGGCGACCGCCAGGGTGGTTTCCGTGGTGGCGACCGGCCGGCTGGCGACCGCGATGGTGGTTTCCGTGGTGGTGACCGTCGTGAGGGTGGTTTCCGTTCGGGCCCGCCGCGTGAGGGTGGTTTCCGTTCGGGCCCGCCGCGTGAGGGTGGTTTCCGTGGTGGCGACCGTCGTGAGGGCGGCGACCGGCAAGGCGGGTTCCGTGGCGGTGATCGCGATGGTGGTTTCCGTGGTGGTGACCGTCGTGAGGGTGGTTTCCGTTCCGGTCCGCCGCGTGACGGTGGCGACCGTACGGGCGGTTTCCGTGGTGGCGACCGGCCGGCTGGTGACCGCGATGGCGGTTTCCGTGGTGGTGACCGCCGTGAGGGTGGTTTCCGTTCCGGTCCGCCGCGTGACGGTGGCGACCGTACGGGCGGTTTCCGTGGTGGCGACCGGCCGGCTGGTGACCGCGATGGCGGTTTCCGTGGTGGTGACCGCCGTGAGGGTGGTTTCCGTTCCGGTCCGCCGCGTGACGGTGGCGACCGTACGGGCGGGTTCCGTGGTGGCGACCGGCCGGGCGGGTTCCGTGGTGGTGACCGCGAGGGCGGTTTCCGTGGTGGGGACCGCCGTGAGGGTGGTTTCCGTTCGGGTCCGCCGCGTGAGGGCGGTGACCGCCAGGGTGGTTTCCGTGGTGGGGACCGCCGTGAGGGCGGGGACCGTCCGGGTGGTGGCTACCGGGGCGGGGACCGCCAGGAGAGCTTCCGGGGCGGAGAGCGCCGCGACGGTGGCTTCCAGGGCGGAGAGCGCCGCGACCGTCCGGAGGCGGCGGCGGGGGAGCGTACGTCGGCCCCCGCGCTGCCCGACGAGATCGCCGCGACCGACCTCGACAAGGACGTCCGGGCCGAACTGCTGTCGCTGGCGAAGCCAGTCGCCGAGACGGTCGCCCGGCACCTGGTGGCGACGGGTCAGCTGATCGACGAGGACCCGGCCGAGGCGCTGGCGCACGCGCTGGCCGCCCGGCGGCTGGCGTCCCGGATCTCCGCCGTCCGCGAGGCGGTGGGTCTGGCCGCGTACCACGCGGGCGAGTGGCAGAGCGCCATCGCGGAACTGCGCACGTACCACCGGATGAGCGGGTTGCAGAGCCACCTGGCGGTGCTCGCGGACTGCGAGCGGGCGCTGGGCCGGCCGGAGCGGGCGATCGACCTGTTCCGTGGCGCGGACCGCGAGAAGCTGGACCAGGCCGTGGCGACCGAGCTGCTGATCGTGGCAGCCGGGGCGCGTGGCGACCTGGGCCAGAAGGACGCGGCCGTGGCGATGCTCCAGGTTCCCGAGCTGACCAGCGAGACGGCCGAGCCGTGGACGGCCCGGCTGCGGTACGCGTACGCCGACGCGCTGCTCGCGGTCGGTCGTCGCGACGAGGCCCGTGAGTGGTTCTCGCGGGCGGCCGACGTCGACACCGAGGACGAGACCGACGCCGCCGAGCGACTGCTGGAGCTCGACGGTGTGGTGATCGAGGGCGACGAGGAGGACGAGGAGTCCGCCGAGGCGATCGCCTCCGGCCCCGGCGCCCCGGGCGCCGTGCCGGCACGGCCGGACGCCGACCTCGGCAGCGGCGATGCCGAGCCGACCGACGCTGAGCCGACCGACGCCGGGCGGCAGAACGACGCCCCGACCGACGCCGGGCGGCACGACGACGTCGAGCCGACCGACGCCGGATCTGTCGACGCTGAGCGGCAGAACGACGACGACGTCGAGCCGACCGACGCCGGACGGCAGGACGGGGCCGCTGCGGCGCCGACGGACGACGCCGAGCCGCGTGCGGCTGGCGGCGACACCGGGAACGCCTCCGGTGATGGCGAGTCCACCACCGGTGGTTCGGAGACCGCGCGGCGATGACGACGGACGTCGGGGACCGGCTGGTCGACGGGTACGCCCTGGTCGTTTTCGACCTGGACGGCGTGATCTACCTGATCGACCGGCCGATCCCCGGCGCGGTCGAGGCGGTCGGCCGGCTGCACGCCGAGGGCCGGCCGGTGGCGTACGCGACCAACAACGCCTCGCGCCGCTCCAGTGAGGTGGCCGACCTGCTCACCGGGATGGGCGTGCCCGCCCGGGCCGAAGAGGTGCTCACCTCCGCGGCGGCTGCCGCCGAGCTGCTCCGCGATCGGCTCCCCGCCGGCGCCGCGGTGCTGGTCGTCGGCACCGAGGCGTTGCGGGCCGAGCTGCGTGCGGTGGGGCTCAACCCGGTGTCGCGGGCGGACGAGTCGCCGCTCGCGGTGGTGCAGGGGTTCGGTCCGCAGGTCTGCTGGGCGGATCTGGCCGAGGCCTCGGTGGCCGTACGCGGCGGCGCGATCTGGGTCGCCACGAACACCGACCCGGCCCTGCCGAGCGGTCGGGGACCGCTGCCGGGCAACGGTGCCCTGGTCGCCGTGCTACGGACCGCGCTCGGGCGCGACCCCGATGTGGTGGTCGGCAAACCTGAACCGGCGCTGTTCACCACGGCCGCCCGCCGGGCCGGGCACGGCCGTGCGCTGCTGGTCGGCGACCGCCTGGACACCGACATCGAGGGTGCCCGACGGGCCGGCCTGGACAGCCTGCTGGTGCTCACCGGCGTGAGCGACGCGGCCGAACTGCTCGCCGCCGCGCCGCACCGCAGGCCGACGTACGTCTCGATGGATCTGTCGGGGCTCTTCGACCCGGCGGCCGTGGTGCGGGTCCCGGGCGAGGCCGGCGGATGGTCGGTGGCCGAGCGGGACGGGACGCTGGAGCTGTCCGGATCCGGTCGGCCGCTGGATGCCCTGGCGGTGCTCTGCGGGGCCGCCTGGTCGGTGCGATCCGCGCGGATCCGTGCCGGATCGACGCAGGCGCGGACGGCGCTGGCCGCACTCGGGCTGTCCGGCTGAGCGTGGCCCGTTCGGCCCGTCCCGGGCCGCGGCGCTCAGAGCAGCTTGCGCAGCTTCATCAGGTCGAGCGGATTCGCCTTGATCGACACCCGCCGGGAGGTGACCGCGCGGGTGATGTCGAGGTCACCGCGGACCAGCGCGAGCAGGTCGTCGCTGCTGGTGCTCAGTGCGATCTTGGCCTTGGGGTCGTCGCCGTCGGCCAGGTCGACGAGCCGGCCGCCGGAGAGCCGGCCGTGGAAGGCGGTTTCCAGGTCGGTGATGCGGCAGGCCAGTGACCTGTCGAAATCGACCTTCTCCCGCACGGTCTCCGCGTTGTGGTCCAGCCGGGCGGCCAGATCCCGTAACGCCTGCCGGCACTCGTCCACGCTGGCCACGATCGCCCCCTCGCTGCTCGCCACGCCGTCCCCGGCACCGTACCGCACAGGCCGTCGTGGGGTGCCCGGTAGCGTGACACCTGCACACCCCCGCCCCGTGGAAGGAATCAGGCATGCAGGACGCGTGGCGCGCCTACCTTGAGCTGGCCATGGGCCTGACGGAGGCGCCCCGGAAGAAGGCCCAGGACACGGTTCGCCGGCTCGTCGGCACGGGCGGGGCGACCGCGGCCCAACTGCAGACCCTCGCCGAGGAACTGGTCTCCACCGGCGTGGCCAACCGTGAGGCGCTGACCAAGCTGGTGCGCTTCGAGGTGGACCGGACCCTCGGCGCGGTGGGGCTCGCCACCGCCGACGAGGTCGCCGAGCTGACCCGACGGGTACACGAGCTGGAACGTCAGCTCCGCGACGCCAAGTCCCACCGTGGCGACCCGCCGCCCGCCGGCGCCCCCGGGCCGGTGCTGCCGGTGCCCGCCGGTGCCGGGTCGTCGGCCGGTCCCGGCGCCGCCGAGCCGGCCGTGCCCACGTCGGCGCCCCCCGCCCCGGTCGTGCGGCCGGCCGTCGCCAAGAAGGCCGTCGCGAAGAAGGCCGTCGCGAAGAAGGCAGTGGCCAGGCGGGCGCCGGCTGACCTCACCCCGGTCGAGGGCGACGCCGCGCGGGCGGCCCGGCCGGTGAAGAAGGCGCCGGCGCGCAAGCGGCCCCCGCAGGACGAGGCGTGACCCGCCCGGCCCCGGCCGGGAGCGCGCGGTGACCGGCCCGATGCGGCCCGGCCCCCCGCCCGGCGCCCGGCCCGGACCGGGTGCCGGCCACCGCTCCTCAGCCGGCTCCTCGCGCCCCGGTCCGCCACTCGGTGTCCGGCCCGGGCCGGCGCATCCCGCTACGCCCGCGCTGCCGGAGCCCGCCGACGACCTCGACGAGGGCCGGCACCCGGCCGTGGATGCCGCCGTGCGGGCGATGGCAAACGCCGCGACGCTCGCCCCCGCCGACCAGATCGCGCAGTACGAGGCCGCGTACGCGACCCTGCGGGAGACCCTCGCCACCATCGACCAGGCCTGACCGACCGGAGAAGAAGCACGCATGGCACGTCGTAACCGGCTGGACGCCGAACTCGTCCGCCGTGGCCTGGCCCGGTCCCGGGAACAGGCCGCCGCGCTGGTGGAGGCCGGCCGGGTCCAGTTGCGTGGCGTACCGGCCCGCAAGCCCGCCGCGATGGTCGATCCCGCCGACCCGCTCCTGGTCACCGGCGAGGACCCCGGCACGGAGTACGTCTCCCGGGGCGGGCACAAGCTGGCCGGCGCGCTGGCCGCCTTCGCCCCGGACGGGCTGACGGTGGCCGCCCGGCGGTGCCTGGACGCGGGCGCCTCCACCGGTGGCTTCACCGACGTGCTGCTGCGTGCCGACGCGGCGCAGGTGGTCGCGGTCGACGTCGGCTACGGGCAGCTCGCCTGGCCGCTGCGCACCGACCCGCGGGTCCGGGTCCTCGAGCGCACCAACGTCCGTACGCTCACGCCGGAGGTCATCGACGGGCCGGTCGACCTCACGGTCGCCGACCTGTCGTTCATCTCGTTGCGGCTGGTGCTGCCGGCGCTGGCCGGCTGCACCCGGCCGGACGGCGACCTGGCGCTGATGGTGAAGCCGCAGTTCGAGGTCGGTAAGGAACGGGTCGGTGCCGGCGGGGTCGTGCGCGACCCGTCGCTGCGGGCGGAGGCCGTGCTCGACGTGGCCGACACGGCGGCCGGGCTCGGCCTCGGCCTGGCGGGGGTGGCCGCCAGCCCGCTGCCGGGGCCCAGCGGCAACGTGGAGTTCTTCGTATGGTTACGCCGGGACGCGCCGCCGGCGGACCCGAAGCGGGTGCACGCGGTGGTGAGCGCCGGGCCGGGTGGCCCGGCGCCGTCCGGCGACCAGCCGGACACGGCGACGAAGGAGGTGGCCGGATGAGCGAGCTGGCGAGCCCCGCGGTCACGGGCGTGGGGCGCGCAAACCGGGCGGACGCGACGGAACGGTTGTCGCGGTGAGCCGCACGGCCCTGCTGGTGACGCACACCGGCCGCCGGCGCAGCACCGAGCACGCCCGGGCCGTCGCCGCCGACCTCATCGCGGCCGGCTTCGAGGTGCGGGTCGTCGCCGAGGAGGCCGACGACCTCGACCTGCCCGGGGCGGTGCCGGTGACCGGCCCCGAGGCCGCCGAGGGCGCGGAGATCGTCTTCGCGCTCGGCGGGGACGGCACCTTCCTGCGCGCGGCGGAGCTGGCCCGACCGGCGAAGGTGCCGCTGCTCGGCATCAACCTCGGCAAGGTCGGCTTCCTCGCCGAGGCCGAACTCGACGACCTGGACAGCGCGGTACGCGACGTCGTCGGGCACAACTACACCGTCGACGAACGGCTCACCCTCGACGTGACCGCCGAGTTCGACGGCGGGCCGACCATCGACTCCTGGGCGCTCAACGAGATCAGCATCGAGAAGGGCGAGCGCGCCCAGATGCTGGAGCTGCTCGTCGACGTCGACGGCCGCCCGCTGTCCCGCTACGGCTGCGACGGCGTGGTCTGCGCCACCCCCACCGGCTCGACGGCGTACGCGTTCTCCGGGGGCGGGCCGGTGGTCTGGCCGGAGGTGGAGGCGCTGCTGCTGGTGCCGATCAGCGCGCACGCGCTGTTCAGCCGGCCGTTGGTCACCGCGCCCACGTCCACATTCGTCATCACCGTCGACCCGTTCACCACCCTCGCGGTGCTGTCCTGCGACGGCCGGCGGGTCTACGACCTGCCCCCCGGCGCCCGGGTCACGGTGCGGCGCGGCGCGCTGCCCGTACGCGTGGTGCGGCTGCGCGACCGCCCGTTCACCGACCGGCTGGTGGCGAAGTTCGACCTGCCCGTGCACGGCTGGCGGGGCTCGCGCCGCTGACCGGCGTGTCCACCTGGCGACATGTCGCCGGTGCGGCGGGCCGGGTGCCGGTGCTGGGGGTGGGCGCCCCGGTACACGGCGCTGGTGCCCGCCGGTCGGGGCGCGGTGTCGCTGCGGGCGCACCGGCAGCGACCGCGCCGCCAACACCGTCGACCAGACCGGGATCGACGCGTACGGCCTGCGCTGAGCGGGTGCGGGGCGGGACGGCCGGACCGGTCGTCCCGCCCCGCTGCGGTCGTCGCCCGCAGCGGTGTGGCCACCCGCCAGTGGCTTTCGAAGAGCCCGAGCAGCGCGTCCAGCAGTTGGCTGCGGCCGATGACCGGTGAGCTGGACGACAGCGGTACAGCTCTTCCTCGTCCGGGGCCAGGCCGATCACGTCCAACACCGGGCTGAACTGTACGACCTCGTCGAACCGTCCACGACGCGGCGTCGCCGGCTGGTCAACTGTCGGGCACCGCGTCTACTGTCGGTTGCTGTGCTGGAAGAGCTGCGCATCACCGGACTGGGCGTCATCGAGGACACCACGCTGCCGCTGGCCGGCGGCATGAACGTCATCACCGGCGAGACCGGTGCGGGCAAGACGATGGTGGTCACCGGCCTCGGCCTGCTCTTCGGGGGGCGGGCCGACGCCGGGCGGGTCCGGGCCCAGCCGGGCCGGGCGATGGTCGAGGGCCGGTTGCGCCTCGCCGGCCGGGTCGCCGCGACCGTGCACGCGCGGATCATCGACGCCGGCGGCGAGCCCGACGAGGACGGCTCGGTGCTGTTGAGCCGCACCGTGACGGTGGAGGGTCGCTCCCGGGCGCACCTGGGCGGGCGCAGCATGCCGGTGTCGATGCTCGGCGAGGTCGGCGAGCAGGCGGTCGCCGTGCACGGCCAGTCCGACCAGCTGCGCCTGCTGCGGCCGGCCGAGCAGCGGGCCGCGCTGGACCGCTTCGCCGGCCCGGAGCACGAGAAGCTGCTCGACGCGCTGCGTGAGGCGTACGCGCGCTGGCGGGCGGTGGTCGACGACCTGACCGACCGGCGACGCAACGCCCGCGAGCGCAACCAGGAGGCGGATCTGCTGCGCCTGGGCCTGGACGAGATCACCCGGGTCGACCCGCAGCCCGGTGAGGACGGCGAGCTGAAGGCGGAGGCGCAGCGACTGGAGCACGCCGAGGGGCTGCGTACGGCGGCGCAGGTGGCCCAGCAGTGCGTGGCCGGCGGGGTGGAGGCGGCCGACGAGACACCGGACGCGGCGACGCTGCTCGGCACCGCCCGGCGCACCCTGGAGGCGCAGGCCGGCACGGATCCGGCGCTGGGCGAGCTGGCGGGGCGGCTGGAGGAGGCGGCGACCCTGGTGACGGACGTCTCCGCGGAGCTGTCGACCTATCTCGCCGCGTTGGACGCCGATCCGGCCCGGTTGCAGACCGTCTACGAGCGGCGGGCGGCGTTGCGCGCGCTCACCCGCAAGTACGCCGACGACGTCGACGGCGTGATCGCCTGGGCCGAGCGGGCCCGCATCCGCCTGTCCGACCTGGACACCTCCGACGACCTGCTGGACGAGCTGGACCGGGAGGCCACCCGGCTGGCCGCCGAGGTGACCGACCTGGCCGGGCGGGTGTCGACGTCGCGGCTGGAGGCGGCGGGCCGCTTCGCCGAGCAGGTCACCGTCGAGCTGGCCGGGCTGGCCATGCCGCACGCCCGCATCGAGGTGGCGGTGCTGCCCCGCGCGGCCGGCCGGGCCGAGCCGGTCCTGCCGGTCAACGGCACGCCGGTCGGCGTCGGTCCGGACGGCGGCGACGAGGTCGAGCTGCGTCTGCTGGCCCACCCGGGTGCGCCCTCGCTGCCGTTGCAGCGGGGGGCGTCCGGCGGTGAGCTGTCGCGGGTGATGCTTGCCATCGAGGTGGTCTTCGCCGGCTCCGGCGGGCCGCCCACGCTGGTCTTCGACGAGGTCGACGCGGGGGTCGGCGGCCAGGCCGCGGTGGAGATCGGCCGGCGGCTGGCCCGGTTGGCCCGCAGCCACCAGGTGTTGGTCGTCACGCACCTGCCGCAGGTCGCCGCGTTCGCCGACCGGCACCTGGTGGTGGCGAAGGACACGGGCGGGGCCGTCACCACGAGCGGGGTGCGGGTGGTGGAGGACACGGAGCGCGCCCGGGAGTTGGCCCGGATGCTCGCCGGTCTGCCCGATTCCGACCTGGGCATCGCACACGCCGAGGAGCTGCTCGCGGTGGCGGCCCGGGAAAGGCGTCCGTGAGGTCGACGATTGTGAGCACAGACACACCGTCTCGCGCGTCGGTGTGCTTCCCTGGGTAGGCGGCCCTGCTCAGGCATGTCGCGACAGATTTGCCTGCCTCACATGCCAGGATGGTCACGATGCGTCTACCCACGTTGCGCCGGACCCGGAATGCGGAACCGGGCAGGATCCTCGGCACCGCGCGCCTTGACCGCCGGACAAAACGCCTGGTCGGCCGGCTCCGCCCGGGCGACATCGCGGTCATCGACCACGTCGACCTCGACCGGGTCGCCGCCGACTCGCTCGTCGCCGTCGGTGTCGGTGCCGTGCTCAACGCCAAGCCGTCGGTCTCCGGCCGCTATCCGAACCTCGGGCCCGAGGTGCTGGTCGCGGCCGGCATCCCACTCCTAGACGACCTGGGGGAGGGGGTGTTCGAGGGGATCCGCGAGGGCGACACCGTCCGGCTCGAGGGCAACACCGTCTTCGTCGGCGACGAGCCGGTGGCGCACGGCAGCCTCCAGGACGCCGAGACGGTGGCGAAGTCGATGGCCGACGCCCGGGAGGGGCTCTCGGTGCAGTTGGAGGCCTTCGCCGCCAACACGATGGACTACCTCCGCCAGGAGCGCGACCTGCTCCTCGACGGGGTCGGTGTGCCGGACATCGAGACCGCGATGCAGGGGCGGCACTGCCTGATCGTGGTTCGCGGCTACGACTACAAGGCCGACCTGGACGTGCTGCGTCCCTACATCCGCGAGTACAAGCCCGTCCTGATCGGCGTCGACGGCGGCGCGGACGCGCTGGTGGAGGCCGGCTACACGCCGGACGTGATCATCGGGGACATGGATTCGGTCACCGACGACGTGCTGCGCTGCGGCGCCGAGGTGATCGTGCACGCCTACCCGGACGGCCGGGCGCCCGGCCTGGCCCGCGTCAACGGCCTCGGCGTCCCGGCGGTGACCTTCCCGGCGGCGGCGACCAGCGAGGACCTCGCCATGCTGCTGGCCGACGAGAAGGGCGCCTCGTTGCTGGTCGCCGTCGGCACCCACGCCACCCTTGTCGAGTTCCTCGACAAGGGCCGCGGCGGGATGGCCTCCACGTTCCTGACCCGGCTCAAGGTCGGCGGCAAGCTGGTCGACGCCAAGGGCGTGAGCCGGCTCTACCGGCAGAGCATCTCCGGGTCGTCGCTGCTGCTGCTGGTGCTCTCCGCGATCGCGGCGATGGCCTCGGCCGTGGCGGTCTCCACCGTCGGCAAGGCGTATTTGGGTGTGGTCTCCGAGTGGTGGAACAATTTCGTGTTCCAGCTTGAACAGCTTTTCTAGCGTCCGACCGATCAAGAGGCTGCAGGTGTGATCAACTTCCGGTACCACGTGGTGTCCCTGACCGCGGTCTTCCTCGCCCTGGCGATCGGTCTGGTGGTCGGCACCGCCGCACTGAACGGCCCGGTGGCCGACTCGCTCAAGGAGACCGTCAACGGGCTGCGCAAGGACAACCAGCAGATGCGCCAGGCGGTCCAGAGCATGCAGCGTGAGCTGGACCTGGAGGAGGACTTCGCGGCCCAGATGGCCGAGGTCGTCCTGCCGGGCACGCTGACCAACAAGCGCGTGGTGGTGGTGAGCCTGCCCGCCGGACGCGACCACACCGAGGGCGTGGTCAGAATGCTCCAGCTCGCCGGGGCCCAGGTGGGCCGCGTCGACCTCCAGGACAAGTTCATCGAGCCCGACAACAACAACAACCTGCTGGAGTTGGCGGTCACCGCCGCGCGCCCCACCGGCGCGCCGACCACCGACCTGCCGGGCAACGGCAACGGGGTGGAGACGTCCAGCGCGCTGCTGGCGAGCGTGCTGCTCGACCGGGCGCCCGGCGCCACCCCCGTCAGCGAGGCCGACCGGCGGGCGGTGCTCGCCGCCTACATCAACGCCAACTACCTGACCACCGCGAAGCCGGTCACCACCGCCGCGGAGGCGGTCGTCCTGGTCAGCGGGCAGCCGTACGTGGACAAGGACTCGGCCAAGAAGGACGAGTCGGTGCTGATGGCCGCCGAGCAGTTCGACCGGGCCGGGACGATCGTCGTCGGCGGAAACGGGTCGGCCGGCGGCAACGTGGTGGCCGCCGTCCGCAGCGACCCGGTGCTGGTGCAGAGCATCTCCACCGTCGACAACGCCAACACCGTCCAGGGTCAGCTCGTCACCGCCCTCGCGCTGGTGGAACAGGTGACCGGGAAGAAGGCCGGGCAGTACGGTGTCGCCGACAACGCCACCCTGCTGCCTAGACTGCCCCAGTGATGCCACGACGTAGCCCGGTGTCCGGATCCCGCTTCACCGACGCCCGACGGAAGGTGCCCGCGTGAGCCTGCTCGGTCGACTGCTCCTCGCCGGTGCCGGCGCCGCCGCCGCCCGGTACGCGCTGCGTGAGGTGCGTACCTCGCCGGCCGGGCCCGCGCTCGAGCGGACCAACTTCCGGGGCCGCACCGTGACCCTGGCCGCCGGGCCCGCGCTCGCGGCCGGCGCGACCGCGGCGGGCGCATTCGGCGCGTCCAGCGTCGCCACGGGCGCCGCGGCCCTCGTCGCCGGCGCGGGCGCCGGGGCGGTCGGGCTCTACGACGACGTGGTCGGCACGCGACCGGAGCAGAAGGCCGCCAAGGGCTTCGCCGGGCACCTGGCCGCGCTGCGCGAGGGCCGGGTCACCGCCGGGTTGGTGAAGGTCGTCGGGGTGGGCGCCGCCGGTCTCGGCGCCGCCGCCCTGCTCGCCACCGATCCCCGGGTCGCCGGGCACCCCCGCCGCCAGCGGCAGGGTGCCCTGGTGCAGGGCGTCGACGTGCTGCTCGGCGCCGGCGTCATCGCCGGCACCGCCAACCTGCTCAACCTGCTCGACCTGCGTCCCGGCCGGGCGCTGAAGTCCGGTCTGCTGCTCGGCGCGCCGCTCACCGGCGGCCCGCACGGCGGGATCGCCGCCGGTGCCGTCGGCGCCGCCGCCGGGCTGCTCCCCGCCGACCTCGGCGAGGACGTGATGCTCGGTGACAGCGGCGCGAACGCGCTCGGCGCGCTGCTCGGCGTGGCGCTGGCCGCGCGTACCGGGCCCGTCGGGCGGGCCGGGCTGTTCGCCGTGCTCGCCGGCCTCACCGCCGCCAGCGAGAAGGTGAGCTTCACCCAGGTCATCCAGCGCACCCCGGGGCTGCGTGAACTCGACGCGCTGGGCCGCCGCGCCGACTGACGTGACGACCCCGGCACCCCTCGCCAGCGCCGGCCGCGTCGCCGGAGCAGCCGCGCTCATCGCCGTCCTCACCGTCGTCAGCCGGCTCGTCGGCTTCGGCCGTACCGCCGTCTTCACCTGGACGTTGGCGCCGACGGACCTTGGCGGCACCTACGTGGTCGCCAACGCGGTGCCGAACTTCATCTTCGAGATCGTCGCCGGTGGCGCGCTGGCGAGCCTGGTCGTTCCGCTGCTGGCCGGGCCCGTCGCGGCGGGGGACCGGGCGGCGGTGGCCCGCACCACCGGCGCGTTGCTCACCTGGACGGTGAGTCTCCTCGTCCCGCTCGCCGTGCTGGTGGCGGTGCTCGCCGGGCCGGCGGTCGCGCTCCTGGGCGACGGACTGACCGCCGCCCAGCAGGACAGCGGCGAGCGCATGCTGCGGATCTTCGCCCCGCAACTGCCGCTGTACGGCGTGGGCATCGTCCTCACCGGGGTGCTCCAGGCGCACCGCCGGTTCGCGTGGCCGGTGCTCGCGCCGCTGCTGTCCAGCCTCACCGTCATCGTGGTCTACCTTGGCTTCACCGCGGCCGAGGGGCCGCTGGCCACGGTGGCTGACGTGAGCGTCGGCGCGGAACTGCTGCTCTCGGCCGGGACCACGCTCGGCGTCGTCGTGCTCTCCCTGTCGCTGCTGGTCCCGGTCCGCCGGCTGCGACTGGGAGCGCGGCCGGGGTTCGGGTTCCCGGCGGACGCCCGCTCCCGGGTGGGCGGGCTGGTGGCGGCCGGCGCGGTGACGGTCACCGCCCAGCAGGTCGCCCTGATGGTGAGCCTCAACCAGGTCACGTACGGCGCCGCCGACAGCCCGGGTGTCTACAACCTGGCCCAGACCGTCTACCTGCTGCCGTGGGCGGTGCTGGCGGTGCCGCTGGCCGTCGCCGCGTACCCGGCGTTGGCGGCGGCCCACGCCGCCGGTGACGAGGAAGGCTACCGGGGCACCCTGGCGCCGGCCGTGCGCGGCGTGCTGCTGTTCAGTTGCCTGGGCGCCGCCGCGCTGGCCGGGACCGCCATCCCCGTCGGTCGTCTCTTCTTCGCGCCGTCCGCGGCGGAGGCGGCTGCCGGTGCGATCGCCGGGTTCGCGCCGGGCCTGCTCGGCTACGGGCTCTACGCGCTGCTGAGCCGGGCCCTCTACGCCCGGGGGGAGACCCGGGTCGCCACCGTCGCCACCGCCGTCGGGTTCCTGGCGGTGCCGGCCACGGCCCTGATCCTGGGCGTTCTCCTGCCGCTGCGGGACCGGGTGCTCGCGGTGGCCCTGGCCAACTCGGTCGGGATGGTGCTGCTCGGCGGACTGCTGCTGGTCGCCGTACGGCGGGCGGCCGGGCGGGCCGCGCTCACCGGCGCGGCCCGGGCTGGTGCCGCCGGACTGCTCGCCGGGGCCCTGGCCGCGCTCGCCGGGGCGGCCGGCGCCCACCTGCTGGACACGGCCACCGGCGGCACCCCGACGACACCGGGCGCGCTCGTGCAGGGCATGCTGTCCGGAGTCCTGGTCGGCGTCGTGTTCCTCGCCGTCGTGTGGCTGGCCGACCGGCGGGACGTGACGCCGCTGCTCGCCGGGGTGCTGCGGCGGCTGGGCCGGGCGGGCCGGCGCGGGCCACCGGCGCCCGCCGACGCGACGGGCGAGGGCGACATCCCCCCGGAACGGGGTGGCGGGAAGGAGACGGTGTCCCGGTGAGCGGGTGCAGGACGGGTGACCGGCCGACGGCGACCGACGAGCGGGGGTGCCCACGGTGACAGGACCGGCACCGGTATCCGGCTGGCGTGGCACAGTCGCCCTGCTGCTCGCCTCCAGCACCGGCGGCGTCGGGCAGCACGTCCGCTCGCTGGCCCGGGGCCTGACCGCCGGGGGCGCCGCCGTGCTGGTCTGCGGGCCCGCCGCCACGCAGGAGCAGTTCGACTTCACCGGGGCCGGCGCCCGTTTCCTGCCGGTGGAGATCCCGGCCAGCCCGACCCCCGCCGACGCCCGCGCGGTCACCGCGCTGCGCCGCGCCCTCGCCGCCGAGGGGGTCGACGTGCTGCACGCCCACGGCCTGCGCGCCGGGCTGGTTGCCGTGCTCGCCCGCCCCGGGGTGCCGGTCGTGGTCACCTGGCACAACGCCGTGCTCGCGGGTGGCCTGCGTGGCGGTGTGTCCCGACTCGTCGAGCGGGTCGTCGCCCGGGGCGCCCGGGTGGCGCTCGGCGCCTCCGCCGACCTGGTCGAGCGGGCCGCCGCGCTGGGCGCCACCGACGCCCGGCTCGCTCCCGTCGCCGCGCCGGCGCTGCCCACGCCACGGCGCCGCCGGGCCGCGGTGCGCGCCGAGTTCGGCGTCGGGCCGGAGCAGCCGCTGATCGTCTCCGTCGGCCGGCTGCACCCGCAGAAGCGCTACGACGTGCTCGTCGACGCCGCCGCCCGGTGGCGTACCCGCCGCCCGGCGCCGGTCGTGGTGATTGCCGGCAGCGGCCCCGCCTACCTGCCGTTGGCCGCCCGGATCTCCGCCGCCCGCGCGCCGGTGACCCTGTTGGGGCATCGCACCGACGTCGCCGACCTGCTCGGCGGGGCCGACCTGGCGGTGGTGACCAGCGACTGGGAGGCCCGCCAGCTCTTCGCGCAGGAGGCGATGCGGGCCGGCGTACCGCTGGTGGCGACCGCGGTCGGCGGCCTGCCGGAGCTGGTCGGTGACGCCGCGGTGCTGGTGGCGTCGGGAGACGTGGACGCCGTCGACGCGGCCGTGCGCGCCCTGCTCGACGACCCGCCCGGACGGGCGGCGCTGGGGCGGCGCGGCGCCGAGCGGGCCGCCACCTGGCCCACCGAGGCGGACACCCTGGCCCAACTGGCGGCGCTCTACGCCGAGCTGGCCCCGCAGGACGCGGGACCGGCGGCTCCGGGCGCCGAGACTCCGTCGACGGGACGCCGGTGATGCGGCGCAGAATCGCCCCGATCCTGCTGACCCTGGTCGTGGTGGTGCTGGGCATCACCGCGCTGACCGCCCGCCCCGAACGGGAGGCGCCCGGGCGCACCGCCGACTTCGTGGTGCTGGTCGGGGTGGCCGGGCTGCGGTGGGAGGACGTCGACCCGCAGGGCACCCCGACGTTGTGGCGGATGGCCCAGGACGGCTCGATCGGCTCCCTGTCGGTCCGCTCCGCACACCGGCCGACCTGCCCCGTGGACGGGTGGCTGACCCTGGGCGCCGGCAGCTACGCCGCCTGGAACGGCAGCCGGGAGGCCGGGGCCTGTCCACCGGCGGCGGTGACGGTGGAGCAGCCCGACGGCATCGGCGCGAACCTGCCCGACCAGGAGAGCGTCGTCCTGCACAACCAGGAGCGGCTGCCCTGGGGCACGGTGCCCGGCGCGTTGTCTGAGTCGGTGCGCTGCTCGGTGGCGGTCGGGCCCGGCGCGGCAGTGGCCGCCGCCCGACCTTTCGGCCGCGTCGACCGGTACGCGCCGGCGCTGCCCGCCGACCCGACCGGCCTGCTCGGCTCCTGCGTGCTGAGCATCGTCGACCTCGGCGCGGTGGCCGGTGAGGATCCGGCGGCCCGGGCCGCGGCTGCGCGGGCGGCGGACACCCGCCTCGCGCGGGTGCTGGCCGCCCGGCCGCCGCGCTCGCTGGTGCTCGTCGCCGGGGTGTCCGACACCGCCGCCCCGTCCCGGTTGCACGTCGCCGTCGCCGACGGGCCGGGCTGGGAACGCGGGTGGCTCACGTCGGCCAGCACCGGCCGGGAGGGCTACCTGCAACTGGTCGACCTCGCGCCGACGGCGCTGACCGCGTTGGGCCGGCCGATGCCGGAGCGGCTCTTCGTCGGCCGGCCCGCCGACTCGGTCGGCGGGCGGTCGGCGGATCTCGCCGCGGCGATCGCCGAGCCCGCGGACGCCGACCGGGAGTCGGCCGCCCAGCGCCGGGTGGCCGACTGGTTCTTCACCCTGCTGGCCGGCGCGCAGGTGCTGCTGGCCGTGGCGGTGCTGCCGCTGCTGCGCCGGGCCCGCCGGCACGCCGGCCCGTACGGCCCGGAGCCGGTGTCGCGGCGGGTGGTGGCGGTCGTGGAGTTGCTGCTGGTCGCGGCGGCCCTCGCCATTCCGGCCGCCCTGCTCGCCGACGTGGTGCCCTGGTGGCGCGGTGAGCATGCCGGCGGGTACTTCGCCGGGGTGACCGTGGTGCTGCTGGCCGCGGCGACCGCCGTGGTCCGGTTCGCCCCCGGGTACGCGGGCACCCTCGGTCCGCTGGGTGCGGTGGCCGGCCTGACGACGTTGACGGTGGGGGTGGACGTGCTCACGGGCGCCCGCCTGCAGTTCAACGGGGTGGTCGGCTATTCGGCGCTGGAGGGCGGCAGGTATGCGGGCCTGGGCACCGTCGGGCTCGGGGCGTTCCTGGCCGGTGCGCTGCTGAGCGCCGGGTGGCTGGCCCAGCGGGTGCGCCGATCCTGGCGTCCGCCCGTGATGGTGGCCGTCGGTGGCGCCGCCGTGCTTGTCGTCGGCAGCCCGTACCTGGGTGCCGATCCGATCGGCGCGATCGCGCTGACGGCCGGGTTGAGCGTCGCCGCGGCGATCAGCGCCGGTGGCTGGCTGACGGTCAGCCGGCTGGCCTGGGCCGTCATGGCGGGTCTGGCGTTGACCATCGGTTTCGCGGTGCTGGACCTGCGCCGGCCGGCGGTCGAGCGGGGCAGCCTCGGCCGGTTCCTGGCCGCCGTCGGCGACGGCACCGGCGGGCTCACCGTGCACCGTTCCAGCACGGCCAACTTCGAGACGCTCGTCAACAGCCCGTTGACCGTGCTGGCCCTGGCCGGCGCCCTGCTGGTCTGGTTCGCCCTGCTCCAGCCGTGGGGTGGGCTGAAGCGGTTGTTCGGCATCTACCCGGCGATGCGGGCGGCGATGGCCGGCACCGCCGTCGCCGCGGTGACCGGCGGGGTGCTGGGCGGTGACGCCCTGGACGTGGCGGGGGCCGCCGCCGCCCTGGTGGTGCCGATGGCGGCGCTGGCCGCGCTGCGGGTGCTCGACCACTCCACCGACCGCACCCTGCCCGACGCGGGTCGTCAGCGCGACGACGGGCCCGGTGGGCGGGCGGGCGGCGGTTCGGACGGCGACGCCGGCGGCGGCGGGCGGGACGGCGACGGCCCCGACCGGCCGGCACCGTCCGGCGCGGGGGCGCAAGCCGTCCGTACGCCGGATCCTGGCGCGGGCCGGGCCGCCGCGGCGGCGCCGCCGGCCCCGCGCGCCCCCGGCCCGGCCGGCGGGCCCGACGGCCCGCCGGCCGCGACCGTCGCCGGCGCTCGCCCGGCGACCGGGCGAGCATCGACCGAGGTCACCAGCGCCTGAGTCGGGGCGGGTCACGGCCCGCCCCGACTCGGGTGTGCCCGACGGGCGGGCCGGCAGAGGTGTTACCGTGGAATCCCGTGGATCGCGTGATCACTTGGCTGATCGGCACGGCGGTCTGCACGACCGCGACGGACGACACGGGAGCAGGCCTTGGCCCCTTCAGCACGGACGACCAGGCACATTTTCGTCACCGGGGGAGTCGCCTCCTCGCTGGGTAAGGGCCTCACCGCCTCCAGCCTCGGCAACCTGCTCACCTCGCGCGGCCTGCGCGTGGTGATGCAGAAGCTCGACCCCTACCTCAACGTCGACCCGGGAACGATGAATCCGTTCCAGCACGGCGAGGTCTTCGTGACCGAGGACGGCGCCGAGACCGACCTCGACGTCGGGCACTACGAGCGATTCCTGGACCGGGCGCTCTCCGGCAAGGCGAACGTCACCACCGGCCAGATCTACTCCGAGGTGATCGCCAAGGAGCGGCGCGGCGAATACCTCGGCGACACGGTCCAGGTCATCCCGCACATCACCAACGAGATCAAGTCGCGGATCCTGGCGATGGCCGATCCGGACGACGACGGCCAGGTGCCGGACGTGGTGATCACCGAGGTCGGCGGCACGGTCGGCGACATCGAGTCGCTGCCGTTCCTGGAGTCGATCCGCCAGGTACGGCACGACCTGGGCCGGGACAACTGCTTCTACCTGCACGTCTCGCTGGTGCCGTACCTGGCCCCGTCGGGGGAGTTGAAGACGAAGCCGACCCAGCACTCGGTGGCCCAGCTGCGCAACATCGGCATCCAGCCGGACGCGATCGTGTTGCGCTGTGACCGGGAGATCCCGGAGAAGCTCAAGGAGAAGCTGTCGCTCTACTGCGACGTGGACCGCGAGGCGGTCGTCGCCGCGCCGGACGCGCCGAGCATCTACGACATCCCGAAGGTGCTGCACCGGGAGGGCCTCGACGCGTACGTGGTGCGCCGGCTCGGCCTCTCCTTCCGGGACGTCGACTGGGCGAGCTGGGACGACCTGCTGGACCGGGTGCACCAGCCCCGGCACACCGTCACCGTCGCCGTGGTCGGCAAGTACGTCGACCTGCCCGACGCGTACCTGTCGGTCAGCGAGGCGATCCGGGCCGCCGGCTTCGGCCACCGGGCCCGGGTGCGGCTGCGCTGGGTGCCCAGCGACGAGTGCGTCACGCCGTCGGGCGCGGCGGCCGCCCTGGCCGGGGTGGACGGCATCGTCATCCCGGGCGGGTTCGGGGTACGCGGCATCGAGGGCAAGATCGGCACCGCCCGCTACGCCCGGGAGAACGGCATCCCGCTGCTCGGCCTCTGTCTCGGGCTGCAGTGCATGACCATCGACGTGGCCCGGCACCTGGCGGGCCTCGAGGGCGCCAACTCGCTGGAGTTCGACGAGCAGGCCGCGCACCCGGTCATCGCCACCATGGCCGACCAGGAGGACATCGTGGCCGGCCGGGGCGACCTGGGCGGCACGATGCGGCTGGGGGCGTACCCGGCGACGCTCGCCGAGGGCTCGCTGGTCGCCGAGGCGTACGCCGGCACGGAGGTCAGTGAGCGCCACCGGCACCGGTACGAGGTGAACAACGCCTACCGCGACGCGTTGACCGAGGCCGGGCTGCGCGTCTCCGGCACCTCGCCGGACGGCCGGCTGGTCGAGTTCGTCGAGCTGGAGCGGAACCTGCACCCGTTCTTCGTCGCCACCCAGGCGCACCCGGAGCTGAAGAGCCGGCCGACCCGGCCGCACCCGCTGTTCGCCTCCTTCGTGAAGGCGGCGGTGACCTACTCCGAGGCCGACCAGCTTCCGGTCGACCTGGCCGCGGCCGAGACGGCGGCGGCGAAGAAGGCCACCCGCAACGGCGGCTCCGCCGCGAAGGCGACGTCGGCGTCGTGAGCGGGCGCGGTGAGCAGGACGGCGGCACGGCCGGGCGAGCGGGGCGGCGGGCGTGAGCGCCGGCGGGCACCGCTACGAGGTGCGCTCGCGCACCGAACGCTACCGGGGTCGCATCTTCGACGTGGTCAGCGAGGAGGTGACCATGCCGGGCGGCGGGACGGGGGTCCGTGACTTCGTCCGGCACGTCGGCGCGGTCGCCGTGGTGGCGCTAGACGCGGCCGGCCAGGTGGTGCTGATCCGCCAGTACCGGCATCCGGTCGGGCGGCACCTGTGGGAGCTGCCGGCCGGGCTGACCGACGTCTCCGGCGAGGACCTGCCCGCGGCGGCGCTGCGGGAGTTGGCCGAGGAGGTGGACCTCGCGGCGGGGCGGATCGACCTCCTGGTGGACCTGCACAGCTCGCCGGGCTTCACCAACGAGCTCGTCCGGGTGTTCCTGGCCCGGGACCTGACGGAGGTGCCGGCGCAGCGGCGGCACGAGCGTCGGGAGGAGGAGGCCGAGCTCCAGGTGCTCCGCGTGGACCTGGACGAGGCGGTCGGCATGGTCCTCGCCGGCGAGATCAGCAACGCCTCGTGCGTGGCCGGGCTGCTCGCCGCCGCCCGGGCCCGCGACAGCGGCTGGTCGGCGCTGCGCCGCGCCGACGCGCCCGTGCCGGGCTGAGTGAGCTGGTCACCTTCCGTGCGGGGGGTGTGACGCGAGGGGCCGTGCGGTACGTCCGCACGGCCCCTCGCGTCGTTCGGTTGTCGGTGTCAGTCGCGCAGCGGGCGCCCCTGCGCGTCGGTGCCGCCGTTGACCAGGATCAGGATCCCGTCGATGAGGCCCCAGAGGCCGCCGGCGCCGCAGGTCACGAGGCTCACCACGAGCTGCAGGACACCGAGCTTGGTGTGGCCCGTGTAGAACCGACCGGCACCGAAGGTGCCGAGCAGGATGCCGAGGAGGCCCGCGACGACCTTGCTTTTGTCGGAGACGCCGGCCGGGTAGCCGGGCTGGTAAGGAGGAGTGGTCATGAGGCGACACCCTAGTGATCAACTGGCCTCCCGTCCGCAGAAAACCGAAGAACGGGACGATAGGGAAGGAAAACTGTCCTGAAGGATGAGGTGGCCGTTGGGCCATCGGCCCGGTTTACGCCTGACACATCGTCAGGGCGTACGGGCACCGATTGCCACTGTGCTGCCTCACCGGAGGCGGTCACCCGCCTAGACTGCCGCCGGCGGGACCGGTGGACCGCGGTGGCAAAGGGGCCACCGTGGCACCGCGCAGTCGGGGGAGCGCAGCCCCGAGGAGAGGTGTCTGCATCGTGAAGGTCGGAATCCCCCGCGAGGTCAAGAACCACGAGTATCGCGTGGCGATCACGCCGGCGGGCGTCAACGAGTTCGTCCGCAGTGGTCATCAGGTCTTCGTCGAGGCCGGCGCCGGGGTGGGCTCCAGCATCGGTGACGACGAGTTCACCGCCGCCGGGGCCACGATCCTGGCCACCGCCGACGAGGTGTGGGAGACCGCCGAGCTGGTGCTCAAGGTCAAGGAGCCGATCGCCGAGGAGTACCACCGGATGCGTGCGGGGCAGGTGCTCTTCACCTACCTGCACCTGGCCGCCTCGAAGGGGTGCACCGACGCGCTGCTCGACCGCAAGGTCACCGGGATCGCGTACGAGACCGTCGAGCTGCCCGACCGGTCGCTGCCGCTGCTCGCCCCGATGTCCGAGGTGGCCGGTCGGCTCGCCCCGCAGGTGGGCGCCTACCACCTGCAGCGGCAGGGCGGCGGGCGCGGCATCCTGATGGGCGGCGTCTCCGGCGTGTACGCCGCGAAGACCGTGGTCATCGGCGCCGGGGTCTCTGGCATGAACGCCGCCGCGATCGCGCTCGGCCTGCAGGCCGAGGTGCTGCTGCTGGACAAGAACGTCGCCCGGCTGCGCCAGGCCGACGCCATCTACCGCGGCCACCTGCAGACGGTGGCCTCCAACGCGTACGAGATCGAGCGGGCCGTGCTGGACGCCGACCTGGTCATCGGCGCGGTGCTGGTGCCCGGCGCGAAGGCGCCGACCCTGATCTCCAACGAGCTGGTGTCCCGGATGAAGCCGGGCAGCGTGCTTGTCGACATCTCCATCGACCAGGGCGGCTGCTTCGAGGACTCGCGTCCCACCACGCACGCCGAGCCGACCTACCAGGTGCACGACTCGATCTTCTACTGCGTGGCGAACATGCCGGGCGCGGTGCCGCACACCAGCACCTACGCACTGACCAACGTCACCCTGCCGTACGCGCTGGAGCTGGCCAACCACGGCTGGCGCGAGGCGCTGCGCCGCGACCCGGCGCTGGCGCTGGGCCTGAACACCCACGACGGCCAGGTCACCTACGGCCCGGTCGCCGAGGCGCACGGCATGCCGACCCTCGCGCTGGCCGACGCGCTGGCCTGAGGGGTGGCAGGCTGACCGGCACCGCGGACGGGGCCGGCGCGGGCACGGAGCCCGCGCCGGCCCTGCGCCGTGCCGTGCGCGGCTACCTCGACCACCTGACCGTCGAGCGGGGACTGTCGGCGAACACGCTCTCGTCGTACCGGCGGGACCTGGAGCGCTACCTGACGACCCTGGCGGCGGCCGGCGTGGCGGACCTGGCGGCCGTCGGCCCCGGGCAGGTCGAGGCGCACCTGGGCCGGCTGCGCGCCGGCGACGAGGAGCACCCGCCGCTCGCGGTCTCCTCCGCCGCGCGGGCGGCCAGCGCGGTGCGCGGCCTGCACCGCTTCGCGCTGCGCGAGGGGCTGGCCGGTGCCGACCCCAGCCGGGACCTCCGCCCGCCCACGCCACCACGCCGGCTGCCCCGCGCGCTGCCGGTCGACGCCGTGATACGGCTGCTGGAGACCGCCGGCGCGGTGACCGCCGCCGGCGACCAGGCGCCGCTCGCGCTGCGCGACCGGGCGCTGCTGGAGTTCCTGTACGGCACCGGAGCGCGGATCTCCGAGGCGGTCGGCGCCGCCGTGGACGACCTCGACGTCGAGGAGGGCACCGCGCTGCTGCGCGGCAAGGGCGGGCGCACCCGGCTGGTTCCGATCGGCGGGTACGCGGTCGAGGCGGTGCGGTCCTGGCTGGTCCGGGCCCGGCCCGCGCTGGCCGCCGCGGGCCGGGGCACCCCGGCCGTCTTCCTCAACGCCCGCGGCGGCGCGCTGTCGCGGCAGGGCGCCTGGACCATCCTGCGCCGCGCCGCCCGCCGGGCCGGGCTGCCGGTCGACGGGCCGGAGGCGGTCTCCCCGCACACCCTGCGCCACTCCTACGCCACCCACCTGCTCGACGGCGGCGCGGACGTGCGGGTGGTGCAGGAACTGCTCGGGCACGCCTCCGTGACCACCACCCAGGTCTACACCCTGGTCACCGTTGAGCGGCTGCGCGAGGTGTACGCCACCGCCCACCCCCGGGCGCGCGGCTGACCACCGACGGCTCGGGCCGCGTGCCCACCCGCCCGGCCTGGTCGGCGGGACGGCGACACGCCGAGCGGGTGCGACCGGGCCGCGGGGCGGTGGCGTACAGTCGGCATCGGCGCGGACCTCCTGGGGCAATGGTGATGCAGACCGGGGTGCGCAGCGGCGCCGCGAGGGACGTCGGACGGCTCCGACGCCGGGTGGTCGTCGGGAGGGGGCAACGAGCACATGGCTGGCAACGGTGACCGTGCCGAGACCTGGACGACGGAGCTCCGCGAGCAGCAGGCCACGCTCGGCGCGGATCTCGGTCCGGCGGATCCGGCGGCATACACGATGCGCAGGCCGATTCCCGAGCCGATGCCGACGGACCGGCACGGCCCGGCCCGGATCATCGCGATGGCCAACCAGAAGGGCGGCGTGGGTAAGACGACCACGACCATCAACCTGGGCGCCGCGCTCGCCGAGTACGGCCGCAAGGTGCTGCTCGTCGACTTCGACCCGCAGGGCGCACTCTCGGTCGGGTTGGGGGTCAACCCGCACAACCTCGACCTGTCGGTCTACAACCTGCTCATGCAGGACGACGTCACCGCCGAGGACGTCCTGATCAAGACCGACGTGGCGGGGCTGCACCTGCTGCCGGCCAACATCGACCTCTCCGCGGCCGAGATCCAACTGGTCAACGAGGTCGCCCGGGAGATGGCGCTGGCCCGGGTGCTCCGGTCGGTCCGCAAGGAATACGACTACATCCTGATCGACTGCCAGCCCTCGCTGGGTCTGCTGGCGATCAACGCGCTGACCGTGGCACACGGCGTGCTCATCCCGCTGGAGTGCGAGTTCTTCAGCCTGCGCGGGGTGGCCCTGCTGCTCGACACCATCGACAAGGTGCGCGAGCGGCTCAACTTCGACCTGGAGCTCGAGGGCATCCTCGCCACCATGTACGACAGCCGCACCACCCACTGCCGGCAGGTCCTCCAGCGGGTGGTGGAGGCGTTCGGCGACAAGGTCTACCAGACGGTGATCACCAAGACCGTCAAGTTCCCCGAGTCCACCGTCGCGGGTGCCCCGATCACCACGCTCGACCCGGCCTCGTCGGGCGCCCGCAACTACCGCCAGCTGGCCCGCGAGGTGATCGCCGCCCAGTCCGAGCGGTAGGCCGGGAATGCACCTTCGCCCCGCGTTGCGCGTGGCGTGGACTACGGTCTCCCGGTGACCGCACCACCCCTCGACCCGCCGGCGCCGGCCGCCGAGGCGCCCACGGACCCGGCGGGTACGCCCGGGACGGAGCCGACCAGTGGGCTGCCGGCCGCGGAAGGCAGCGGGTTCACCGTCCGGTTGGCGAACTTCACCGGCCCGTTCGACCTGCTGCTCCAGCTGATCGGTAAGCACAAGCTGGACGTGACCGAGGTCGCGCTGCACCAGGTCACCGACGAGTTCATCGCCTACATCCGCGCGATGGGCGACGAGTGGGACCTGGACGAGGCCAGCGAGTTCCTGCTCATCGCCGCGACCCTGCTCGATCTGAAGGCGGCCCGGCTGCTGCCCTCCGCCGAGGTCGAGGACGAGGAGGACCTCGCCCTGCTGGAGGCGCGGGACCTGCTCTTCGCCCGGCTGCTGCAGTACAAGGCGTACAAGGAGGCGGCGGCGCACATCGCCGCGCTGGAGGAGGTCGGCGGCCGGCGCTACCCCCGCGCGGTCACCCTGGAGCCCCGCTACGCCGAGGCGCTGCCCGACCTGGTGCTCGGCATCGGCCCGGAGCGGCTGCTGAAGCTCGCGATCAGGGCGATGACGCCGAAGCCGGTGCCCGAGGTCTCCATCGCCCACGTGCACATGGTCCGGGTCAGCGTCCGGGAACACGCGGCCATCCTCGCCGAGCGGCTGCGCCGCGCCGGTACCGCCACCTTCTCGCTGCTCTGCGCCGACTGCGAGGCGACCCTGGAGGTGGTGGCCCGGTTCCTGGCCCTGCTGGAGCTCTACCGGGAGGGCCTGGTCGCGTTCGTGCAGGAGCAGGCCCTGGAGGAGCTGACCGTACGCTGGACCGGCCCCGCCGACGGCGGCACCGACCTGCACGTCGACGAGTACGCGGGCACCCCGCCCGAACCGGCCCCGCCCGCGGCCGATGCGCTCACTCCGCCGGGTAGCGTCCCGGCCCAGTCACCACCGGCGCCACCGCCGGACGGTGTCGGCGGCGCAGTGTCGGGTGGTGTGAGTGGGGCGGTGGCGCCGGTCCCGTCGGTGCCGGGGGGTGTCGGTGGGGTGTCGGCGGACCCGTCGGTGCCGGACGGGGACGGAACGGGAACGACGGAGGAGCGAGCCGGATGAGCGACGAGGAGCGCCGGGACTCCCTGGCCGACCAGGCGGCGGCCTGGGTGCCACCCTGGCAACGTCCCACCACCGCATCCCCGCCCGAGGAGGCCCCACCCCCTTCTGGCTCCGCCACCCCGGGCTCTGCCGAGCACGAGGCTGCCGCCGGCCCTGCGGACCGTGCCGCTGCTCCCGGCTCTGCGGACCGTGCCGCTGCTTCCGACCCTGTTGAGGGCGAGAGGGCTTCCGGCCCTGTTGAGGGTGGCGCTGCTCCCGGCTCTGCCGAGGGCGAGGGTGCCGCCGGCCCCGCCGCGGATCTTGGTGGGAAACGGCCCCCCCAGGGGTCATTTCCCACCAAGATCCAGGTGTCGACTGAGCCGGTGGTGTCGGCCGAGCCGGTGGTGTCGGCCGAGCCGGTGGTGTCGGGTGGGCCGGTGGCGGGTGGGTTCGCGGCGGTCGGGGCCGAGGCGGGGGCTGCTGGCGACGGGGCGGGGGTGTCGAGGCGGCCGGGCCGGCGGCGCGCGGCCCCGGAGCCGCCCGCGCCGGAGCTCGACGACGCGGAGCTGCGCGGGGCGTTGGAGGCGATCCTGCTGGTCGTCGACGAGCCGGTCAGCGAGCTGGTGCTCGCCCAGGTGCTGGAGCAGCCCGCCGAGCGGATCGGGCCGATGCTGGACGACATCGCCGCGGGCTACACCGCCACCGGGCACGGCTTCGAGCTGCGCCGGGCCGCGGGTGGCTGGCGTCTCTACACGAGGCCGGAATACGCCACCTACGTGGAACGGTTCGTACTGGATGGGCAGTCGGCACGGCTGACCCAGGCCGCGCTGGAGACACTGGCGGTGATCGCCTACAAGCAGCCCGTGACCCGGTCGCGGATCTCCGCCATCCGGGGTGTCAACTGCGATGGGGTGATCCGTACGCTGGTCTCCCGCGGGTTGGTCGAGGAGTGCGGCGCCGAACCGGACAGTGGGGCGTTCCTCTACCGGACCACCACGATGTTCCTGGAGAAGCTCGGGCTGAACAGCGTCGACGACCTCCCGCCGCTGGCCCCTTTCCTTCCCGACGACGTAGAAGAGCTTGCCGATGCCACGCGATGACCGCACGCCCCGCCCCGACGCGCCCACCTTCGAGGGGGCCGAGCGCCTGCAGAAGGTGCTGGCCGCCGCCGGTGTGGGCTCCCGGCGCGCCTGCGAGGACCTGATTTTCCGCCGCCGGGTCACCGTCGACGGCCGGGTCGCCCACCTCGGCGACAAGGTCGACCCCGCCACCGCCGTGATCCACGTCGACGGCGAGCGCCTCGTCGGTGACACCCGGTTGGTGTACCTGGCCATGAACAAGCCCCGTGGGGTGGTCTCCACCATGGCCGACGAGAAGGGGCGCACCGCGCTCGCCGACTTCCTCGGCAACCGGGTGGAGCAGCGGGTCTACCACGTGGGGCGGCTCGACGCGGACAGCGAGGGCCTGCTGCTGCTGACCAACGACGGCACCCTCGCGCACAAGCTGATGCACCCGTCGTTCGGCGTGCAGAAGACCTACCTGTGTGAGGTGTCGGGGCCGGTCCCGCGCAACCTCGGCAAGAAGCTGATGGCGGGCGTGGAACTGGAGGACGGTCCGGCGAAGGTCGACGCCTTCCGGGTGGTGGACACGCTGGGACGAAGCGCCCAGGTGGAGCTCAGCCTGCACGAGGGGCGCAAGCACATCGTGCGCCGGCTGCTCGGCGAGGTGGGCCACCCGGTGAGCCGGCTGGTGCGTACCGCGATCGGGCCGATCCGGCTCGGCGATCTGCGCTCGGGGCGGACGCGGCGGCTGACCAACGCGGAGGTCGCCGCCCTGTTCAAGGTCGTGGGTGACTGACCCCGGAGTTCGGGGTACGGCTGCCGGTAGGCTCCGTGGCGGCCCGGCGCCGGCGGCCACCCGTCGGGTGGTGCGACGCCGGGCATCATTGAGAACGTTTGGGACTAACCGCTTGCGGTACGCGATGGGCGTGTCGTGAGGTACGGGCTGAGGAGGACAACGGTGGAGGAAAACGAACGGGCCAGGCCATGTGTGGTCGCTGTGGACGGGCCGTCCGGTTCGGGTAAGTCCACCGTCTCGCGGCGGCTCGCCGTCGGCCTCGGTGCCCGCTACCTGGACACCGGCGCGATGTACCGGGCCATCACCTGGGCGGTGCTGCGCTCGGGGGTCGACCTGGCCGACGCCGGGTCGGTGGCAAAGGTCGCCGGCGAGGTCGAGCTGCGTGTCGGCACCGACCCCCAGGGGTACGGCGTCAGCGTCGACGGCGTGAGCGTCGACGCCGAGATCCGCGGGCCGCAGGTGACCGCGGCGGTCTCCGCCGTGGCCGCCGTGCCGGCGGTGCGCGCGCTGCTGGTCGCCCGGCAGCGCGAGATGATCGCGAACGCCGGCCGGATCGTGGTCGAGGGCCGCGACATCGGGTCCGTGGTGGCCCCGGAGGCGGACCTGAAGGTCTACCTCACCGCCTCCGAGGCGGCCCGGGCCGCCCGCCGCAGCGCCGAGGACGCCACCGACGTGGCGGCGACCGCCGCCGACCTGGCGCGGCGCGACCGGCTCGACTCGACCCGCAGGGCGGACCCGCTGACGCGGGCCGCCGACGCCGTGGAGCTGGACACCACCGGGTTGGGCATCGACGAGGTAGTCGCGCGGCTGCGTGACCTGCTGACCGGACGGGGAGTGGCATGACCGACGCCGACGGGTGGGTGGAGTTGCGGGAACCGGAGGTTGAGACCGAGGAGCCGACCGGCCCGCAGCCGATCGTGGCCGTGGTCGGGCGTCCCAACGTGGGCAAATCGACACTGGTCAACCGGATCATCGGTCGTCGCCAGGCGGTCGTCGAGGACGTCCCCGGGGTGACCCGGGACCGCGTCCCGTACGACGCGCAGTGGGCCGGCCGGCAGTTCACCGTGGTGGACACCGGCGGGTGGGAGCCCGACGCCAAGGACCGCGCGGCGGCGATCGCGGCGCAGGCCGAGGTGGCGGTCGCCACCGCCGACGTCGTGCTCTTCGTGGTCGACGCCATGGTCGGCTCGACGGACGTCGACGAGGCGGCCGTGCGGATGCTGCGCCGCAGCGCCAAACCGGTGATCCTGGTCGCCAACAAGGCCGACAACACCGCCATCGAGATGGAGGCGACCTCGCTGTGGTCGCTGGGGCTGGGCGAGCCGTATCCGGTGTCGGCGCTGCACGGGCGCGGTTCCGGCGACCTGCTCGACGCCATCATGAAGGCGATGCCGGAGGCCCCGAAGATCGTCGAGAACCGCCCGCGCGGCCCGCGCCGGGTGGCCCTCGTCGGTCGACCGAACGTCGGCAAGTCCAGCCTGCTCAACCGCTTCTCCGGCGAGGAGCGGGCGGTCGTCGACGCGGTCGCCGGCACGACGGTGGACCCGGTCGACAGCCTGGTCCAGATCGGCGGGGAGACCTGGCAACTGGTCGACACGGCGGGCCTGCGTAAGCGGGTGGGACAGGCCAGCGGCACCGAGTACTACGCCAGCCTGCGTACCGCCGCCGCCATCGAGGCCGCCGAGGTCGCCGTGGTGCTGCTGGACTCCAGCGAGCCGATCAGCGAACAGGACCAGCGGATCCTGTCCATGGTCACCGAGACCGGCCGGGCCCTGGTGATCGCCTTCAACAAGTGGGACCTGGTCGACGCCGACCGCCGGTACTACCTGGACAAGGAGATCGATCGCGAGCTGCGCCGGATCCCGTGGGCGCTGCGGCTCAACCTGTCGGCGCAGACCGGCCGGGCCGTCGACAAGCTCGCGCCGGCGCTGCGCAAGGCCCTGGCAAGCTGGGAGACCCGCGTGCCGACCGCGCAGCTCAACGCGTGGCTGACCGCCCTGGTACAGGCCACCCCGCACCCGGTGCGGGGTGGGCGGGCGCCGAAGATCCTCTTCGCCACCCAGGCGGGCGTGGCCCCGCCGCGCTTCGTGCTGTTCACGACGGCCCCGCTGGACGCCGGCTACCAGCGGTTCGTCGAGCGCAAGCTGCGCGAGGAGTTCGGCTTCGAGGGCAGCCCCATCGAGATCTCCGTACGCCCCCGCAAGAAGCTCGGCCCGGGCGGCCGGGGCAAGGCGCACGGCTGACCGTCGGACGGAAGGAGCCGGGGTGGACCTGCTTCCACCCCGGCTCTTCCCGTCGCCCCCACCCCACCCTCCTAGGACGCTTTAGGGGGAGTGAGCCGGACGGCACGACCCCGGGCCCGGGGAGGGGCGGTGCGCACGCCGGCAAGATCCTGCGTTAAGCTGTACCGGCTGCCGCAGGGAGAGTCATGCGGAAGCATCGGGACGTGGCGCAGCTTGGTAGCGCACTTGACTGGGGGTCAAGGGGTCGTCGGTTCGAATCCGGCCGTCCCGACTGGTGTTCACCAGCGGATATAGAAGATCATATGTGATCTTGCGGTAACGCTGGCGGTAACGGAGATCGCTTAACGTGGGCTGCATCCCCCGATCCCGTTACTGCGGAGGTGCAGCCCCGTGGCTGTCTACAGCTACCGCCTCGCCAACGGCCAGACCCGCTGGTTCTTCATCATCGACCTCCCGCCCGACACCAACGGGCGCCGCCGCCAGCACAAGCGGCAGGGGTTCCCCAACCAGTCCGCTGCCCTCAAGGCGGAGGAACAGGCACGTGCCGCGTACGGCGGAGCGGACCTCGGCGCGGACGGCAGCGTCGCCGCCGAGCTGGAGAGCTGGCTCAACGAGCGCGAGCTGGACGTCCAAGAGACGACCCTCAGCAACTACCGGGACGTCATCCGCTGCTACGTGGTCCCGCACATCGGCGGTCGGCAGCTCTACGCTCTCGACAAGCGTGTCCTTCACGACCTCTACAAGAAGCTGCTGAAGAGCGGCGGCAAGAACGGCGGGCCGCTGTCGCCGACCACCGTCCGCATCGTGCACCGGATCATGATGAAGGCGCTGGCCGACCTCGGGGTCAACGTCGAGGGCGTACGGCAGCCCCGGCAGGCCGAGCGGGAGACGATGGGGCGCAAGGGCGTCTGGACGCCGGCGCAGTCGGCGAAGTTCCTCAAGTACCACGCCGACCACCGGCTGCGTGCCGCGTGGGTGCTGGCGATCGTCGTCGGTGCCAGGCGTGGGGAGCTGGCTGGTCTCAAATGGCCGCGCGTCGATCTTGATCGCGGCGTGCTGCTGCTGCACTGGCAACGCACGACGACCAGCAACGGGGTGGTGGAGAAGGCGCCCAAGGGCAAGAGTAAGAGGGCGGTAGCGCTCGGGCCGGCCCTGGTAGCGGAACTGCTCGCCCACCGGGAGCGTCAGGCCGTGGAAAAGACCGAAGCTGGGGTCCTGTACCACGACGGCGGTTACCTATTCTGCCGCGAGGACGGGGAGCCGTACTACCCGAAGTACTTCACCGACCAGTGGGCGAAGGCGTGCGCGGATGCTGGGGTGCCCGTGATCGCGTTGCACGACGCGCGGCACACCTCCGCTACCACCGGCGCTGACGCCGGTGTTCCCGAGCACGTGATGCAGCGGCGGCTTGGTCACGCTGACAGCCGGACGACGCGTGAGGTCTACACCCACGTACTGCCGGAGAGCGAACGGAAGGCCGCGGAGCTCATGGAGGCAGTACTCGGCGACGCAGCGACCTGGTCGCCGCGGAATAGCTAGACCGAAGACGCTGGGTCACGCCCGACCGCAGTACTTCTGGCTGCGGAGGTTGCCGGTGAGGGAGCCCGATGTCCGACCGTCAGCTCGGGCATCGGCACGGTAGCCAGCGGCTGTGGCCGTTGCCGTTACCCGTGGCGGTTGCTCTCACTCGGCAACGCGCCGAGTAACCGGATGATCGCATCGTGAGGGCTGACGCCGGTATCGGCGTGCTCACGACCTCAGGGGAGGGCGGCGGACGATGTCAACGACCACAACTGGCGGACGCAAGCCGGGCCAGGCGCTAAACCAGGTCTGGACGATCGAGACGGTGCGGGAGCTCGGCGTCACCACCGACGTGGAGACCGCTGGAGCGATCCTGGGAATCGGGCGCACCAAGGCCTACGAGCTGGCCAGGACCAATGAATTCCCGGTACGCCTTCTGCGCGTTGGCCGGCGGTACCTCGTGCCCGTACCGGCGATCCTCAAGCTGCTTGCCATCGAGTAGCCGACCTGCCGCTAGCCAGGCTCAGAGCCTGAGACAGGGAAGCCCGGGACCGACCGGGCTGGTGCGCCGACAAAACAAAGGACCGACGGTGCGCACGGTGTGAGCCGGCGCGCCGTCGGTCAGCCGTGTGAGTCGTTACGGTCTAGAGCGCTGGGGCAGCGCCGATGAGCTCCTGCCCCTTGGTGAGCCCGATCGATCAGCGGGGCCAGGCTGCGAAGCGTCGCCGTAGCTGTACCACGTCGGCGCGAGTGAGCTGGTACGGCACAAATGCCTCGTCGGGCATCCTGTCCAGGCGCCGACCTACCACTGGAACGTCCTCTGCCTCAAGTCCGGGGTCAACGCGGCGGGCCATGGCCAGCAGCTGGGCCGGTGTGTACTGGTCAAGCACTGCGGCCACATCGACGTAGTCACGCTCGCGGGCGCGTCCCACGAGCGCGGTGACTTTCCAGGCGAGCAGGTCGGCCAGGTCCATGACCGGGCCGACATCCATCACCACCGGAGCATGGAGTCGCGCCTGACAGGACAGGCTCAGCCGGACCACCTTGTTGCCCCGTTGGATCTCCCATTCCGTCATGTGGTCGTCAATGCCGTAGATCATTGCCGACAGCTCGCTGTCGTCGGCGACCCGTGTTACCTGGAAACCAGCTTCGAGCAATGCCGTCTCCACGGCCTCGGTCGCTGGGGCGACTCCGTCGGCGCGGTCGGTGAAGGCGTCGACGTCTTCGGTCGGCCGGTCGACGACTCCGTGCAGGAGCAAGGCCAGTCCACCGCCGAGGGCAAGTCCGTGCTGCTTGGCTACGGAGAGCGCGACCCGCGCGACCTCGACGTGTTCTGGGTCAGGGTGAGGCATCAGGCTGCGGCCGAGATCTGGCGCAGCACCGCATGCCGGTCCTCCCATGCGTGGCGCACACCCCGCGGCAGGTAGAGGTCGTTCCAGACCCGGATCAGGGTCGGACCGTCGAGCCAGGCGCAGAGTTCATCAACCCGCACCGCTTCGGTCAGCACGACCTCGTACAGGGCGTTGCGCGCCCATTCCTGGTCCAGGTTGACGCTGCGGTCTGGCCGCCAGAGCAGCCGGTGTGGCAGCTCCACGACACCGCTGGTCGGCCCGTGCAGGGCGGCAAGATCGTCTACGACCACGGCGGAACGTCCCGGCCGGGCTTGATACCGCCGGGCGGAACGGGTCGAAGTGGCGCCCATGCGTCGAGGGTAGCGCCTCGAACGGGTAAAGGCGGGATGCTGCCGATGCAAACCGGGACGCCCATCAACGGCGGTCGGTCATTGGCTCCGCCTCGGCTCGTCGGCATCGCGACCGCCGCCACGGCACCGACTCGCTAATCATGGCCGCGCAGCCTCTGCCATAGGGACAGCGAGGGGCCGGTCAGCCAGCGCTGCTGTCGTGGCACGATCAACCCTCAGCGCTGCCCGTCGATGCCACGGAGCCTGCGGGCGGCGGTGAACAGGAAGAACTGATCCTTGAGCACCTCGGGATCCGTGTTGAGACGGCTTTCAACCGAGTGGCAGCGGTGCGACCGGACGAACCGTCGTGAACTGGGCGTGCTCGTACCGGGTGGCGGAGAGCAGCAGCCACTCGTCGCAGCCCTGCCATGGGTAGACGTTGGCGGCTCCGCCACGTACGGTCCGGGGCCCGTCACCGGGCCGTGGCCGTGCGTCTGCCAACCCGCGGATCCGCACGTCGGCGCAGAGCTCGTTCGCCGATCCCATCGCCGCCAGCCCGAACGCGTTCTCCCCGGCGGCCGTCCGCGTCTCGTCGCCAAAGTCGTCGAGCAGATAGTCCTCGCCGGGTTCCCGTCACCGCGGAAGGTCAGCGTGGTGGTGCCGGCCCGAGCCTCGTATCCCACTGCGCCTCGCTGGGCAGCCGGAACGGCAACAGCTTGAGCAGGTCGTCTTCGAGCCGCGCCGTGCAAGTGTCCGCCTGGGCGTACGGGTCCTCGTGCTCGGGCAGCCAATACCGGACCTGCGCCACTGTCAGCGGGTGCCGGGCGACTAGGAACGGCTCGACCCGCACCTCGCGTATCGGCTGTGCGTCCCCGGCGCCAGCGACGGACGGCTCGACGGTGTCCTCGACCTCGCCGCTGCGCTTGATGGCGCGTACCGCGTCCAGCTCCGCGTGGGCCAACCACCACCCCGCCGGGTGCCCTCGACCGCGCCCGGTCGAGATTGGCGGCCAATGGCCATATCTTGCTCCGACCGTGGCGGGTTTCATCCGATGCAGTCTTCGCGACCGTTCTGTCCCGTCCGCGTTGAGTTGGCACCGTCCGGTATGACTTGGCACGAGGTTGGCACTGTCCGGGTTGAGGTGGCACGTCCGGTACGGTGCTGTCCGGTCTCAGCGAGGTTAGCGGGTTCTCGGCGAGTTGACAGGCTTCCCGATGAGTGTGCGTGTATTTGGTCTCGACCGGCAGTCAGCTGTGTGCCGATCGGGCACTACGGCGCGGCGACTGTTGCGGCAATGGCCGCGTACTTGCGGTCCGGGCGGTCCGGGGACTGCTGCTGCAAGCGCTGAAGTTCGGTGAAACCAGCCTTTGCCAGGCGGGCAGAGAATGTGTCTACGGGCCAGCGGTATGCCGTGTGGACCTTGTGGTCGAACGCGGCCACATCGTCGTCGCTGTCGAAGAAGCCGATCACCAGGTTCCCGGAAGGAGGCAGCATCCGGCGGAACTCGGCGAGTACCGCATCCAGCTCCGATGGCGGTAGGTGGATGGTCGAGTACCAGGAGAGGATGCCGGCCACCGAGTGGTCGGGAAGGTCCAGGTCCGTCATTGATCCGAGCTGGAACGCCGGCCCGGGAAAGTGGGTCCGGGCGTAGCCGATGAACTCAGGTACCAAGTCGACGCCGGTCACGTTGGCGCCGAGCGAATGCAGGTAGGCGCTCCAATGCCCGGGGCCGCAACCGAGATCGAGCACGGCGCCGTCCAAGCCGACGAGGTGGTCTCGGACAAGGGCCGTGTCATCCACGTGGGCCTGCCAGTCACCATCGAACAGGGCGATGTACTGCTCGGACATGTGCGAGTAGGCGTCGCGGACCGGCTGGTTGCTCACGGCGCCACTCTAAAGTCTGCCCGCGTTCCGCCCCGAACCCAGTACACGTCCGGGTTGAGGTGGCACGTCCGCGCGCTGGCGGGAGTTGCGTCACCTTCCCCAACGGGCCTGCCCCGTCTGCACCGCACGGCACCCGGGCGGGCCGGTCGTCCGGTTCTTCGCCCACCACGAGTTCGTCTGCACCCGCCACGGCTACTGGATCGGCCCGCCGGTCCCCACCATCCCGGACCTGCGTCCTCGACAGCTCGCGCGGCTGGTCCCCGAACTCGTCACCGCGCAGCGACGGCACACCCGGCTGCTGCGCCGCCGAGGCTGGCGGCACGTCTTCAACGCGTTCGACGTCTCCATCGCCGTCTGCGTCGACCGGCGGTTTCAGCAACGTATCGACGTTCCCGGACGCCGCAGTTGGCAGGAACGCATCGACCTGCTCATCCCTACCCGCACCCGGTTCAACACCTCGGTGTTCCTCGCCGCGTTCTACCCCGAGATCGTCAACCTTGCGCGGCTGTTCTGCTCGCCTACGTGGCGGGCCGTTGCCCGCCGGGCGCTGACCTCCGCGGAGCACCGGCTCACCATCACCGCCGACATCAGCCGGCAGATCGGACCTGAGCCCGTCCCCCATAACTGGCCCGTCACCCAGGAGTGGACCGGGTACGAAACGGACCGTTGGCTGCGGGCGATGGCCGGCCTGCCGGATGTCGTCGTGCCCAACCGCACGTTCCCGCAGACCCGCCGGGTCACCTTCGACGGCGTCCCGGTCAACCACGCCACCTCCGACGAGACCCTCGCCAAGAAAGCCAACAAGGAGTTCAACAAGCACCGCCATGTTCCGAGCTGGGCGCTACCGAACTACGCCGACCGGCCCACCAACCACGACCTGCCGCTCGACTACCAACCCGAGCCCGAACACCACCCACGCCTCAGCCTGTCGCAGCTGCTGGACGCACTCATCGCCCACAGTGCCAAGTAGATCCGGACGACTAACCTGATCTTGTCCGCGCGGACCTGGCACAACCGCAGCTCAGGCACCGACACCAGTGCCACTTTCCGCCGGACGGGACACGTTCCTTCGCCGTTGCCGAGCAACTCTGGCGGACGTGGATGATCGAGGAAGACGACTTCTTCAGAACCGACGGCACCCGCGATCGCGCCGACCTCACCATCGACACCGCGCGCCGGGGATGATTTCGACTCTGCCCGCCCCGGACGATAGAAGATCGGCATCTACTGGCACGCGTATGCCGCCCGCGCAGCCCGCCACCTGGATGGTTACTCGAGTGGTCGCCTGACGGCGCCGGGCGAGCGGCATCCGCCGGCCCTGTGATGGGATACGGCGCATGATCGAATCGCAGGCGCCGATGTTGGAGATGCTGTGGGAGCCGCGCGACCCTCGCCACGCGCTCGACGAACGGTTCGGCTTCGGCGATTCAGAGTCGGCCGGCCGCTGGGTCGCCGCGATGCTGAAGGAGCACTGGGGCGTTCGCATCGACTCCTGCGAGCGAATCGTCATGAGCGGGGGCAACGCGATAGCTTGGGTCGGCACGCCGTCCGGCCGACTGCTCGCGAAATGGTCGGTAGTGCCCGAGCGTTTTCCGCGTTTGATGGAGACGGCGCGTCTCACGAGCTGGCTCGACGGCCGAGGGCTACCGGTTTCGCCGCCGGTTCCCGCACGAGAAGGCCGCCTCCAGGTCGAGGTCGACCGTGTCTCGATGGGCCTGCAGCGCGAGATCGTGGGCGACCTCCTCGACACCGCTGATCTCAACCAGGTGCGGGCGGCCGGACTCATACTCGCCCAATTGCAGGACGCGCTGGCCGCATACCCGGACGCCGATCACCTTCTCGCCTCCGCCGTTTCGTTCAAGCCGTTGACGGCCCGGATCACCGACTGGCTCGACTCCCGCGCCGACCATCTGCCGATGGCCGCTCGTGACACGCTGCGCGGGCTGGTCACCAGCGCACCGCCCGACCGGCTTCCTCACCAACTCGTCCATTTCGATATCCGCTCCGCCAACATCTTGTGGGCCCGCGGCGAGGTCGTCGCGATCCTCGACTTCGAGGAGGCCCAGCATGATCACCGAATCGTCGAGCTAGCCCGCGCGGCGGTCCTGCTCGGCACCCGTTACCACAACTGGGGGCCAGTGTCGGCCGAAGTCCGCGCAGAATTCCTTACTGGCTACCAGTCCGAGCGTCCGCTGACCCCGGCCGAGGCGGGCTGGTTGAACATCCTCCTGCTCTGGCAGGCCCTGGCGATGGTGCCGCCTGGCGACGACCCGACCGGGTGGGGACCGTCGGCCTTGAGTCAGCTGAGCCAGGAAACCGCAAAGTAGTTCCGGACGATCGCAGCTCGCACCGTCCGGAACTACTTTGCGAGCCGCTGGTCAACGCCCTGATCATTGGCCTGGAGCTATGGGGCGCGAGCCGACAGGTCCGGCTGCCCGGCTGCCAGCACGCGGGGCCCTGCAACAACTGCCTGCGCTACGCCCCTCGTGTGGCGGGAAAGGTCATGCACGCGCTGCAGCAGCCACGCCAACTCACCCTCGACCTGTTCGGTGCCTGCACCCCGGACGCCGACCAGCACGCCGGATCCGCCTTCCCCGCCCGCCTATGTCGTCGACCGCGTCGTCCATGCGGCTATCGCCGCCCGGTGCTGCAGCCATCAGGCCGCCCGGGTCCCAAGGTCCGGCCGCTGGCCAGCGCCGGTAACGGTTCCGCTCACCGGGGCGTTAACGGCCAGGCGTAAGGCTCGTTGCCGTGAGCACCGAAGGCAATGTCAGCGCCTCTGGCCAGGCCCGGCACCGGGAGCACCTCAGCCCCGGCCGGCCCCACCGGATCTATCCTCGGCTTTCGGACAAGGAGAGCGCTCTGGTCGCTGAGGCGGCCCGGCGAGCCGGTCTTACGCCAGCGGGATACACGGCGCAGGTGGTGGTCGGCGCAGCGCGCGCAGAAGAGCCGGCCACGGGCCTGTTCGGTGACCTGCGGGAGTTGCAGCGAGAACTGTTCGCTGCCCGCCGTGCGGTGAACATGTTCGGCTCCAACGTCAACCAGGCTGCGGCGGCCGCGAATGCGACCGGGGATTTGCCCGGCTGGGCTGTCGAGGCGGTGCAGTTGTGCGTGCACGCCGTCGTCCGCCTCGACCAGGTGACGGCACTGATTGACCGGCGGTTGCGGTGATTTCGCGCGTCCACCGTCGCGGCTGCCGCGTCGGTGGGTTGCTGCGCTACCTCTACGGGCCCGGGAAGCAGGAGGAGCACGTCAACCCTCGGTTGGTCGCGGCGTGGGACGGTGCCGGGGAGCTGGCCGATCTGGAGCCGGAGATCACCGCCTCGGGTAAGCGGGACTTCCGGAGGTTGACCGCTCTCCTGGAGGAGCCGGTGCGCGCGGGGATCCGTGCGCCGGCGAAGCCCGTGTGGCATTGCTCGATGCGCCTGGCGCCGGAGGACCGCGATCGGGTGCTTACCGACGGCATCTGGGGGCGTATGGCCCGGGAGATGCTCACCGAAGCGGGGCTCGCCACGCAAGCGGATGACCCGGGCCTGCGGTGGGTGGTGGTGCGGCACAACGACGACCACGTCCATATCGTCGCCACTCTCGTGCGCGAAGACGGCCGCACGAACTGGGCCCGCAACGACTACCCCAAGTGCGTGAAGGCCACATACAACGTCGCCCGCCGCTACGGCCTGCGCAGGCAGGTACCCCCGGCCGACCGAACCGCACACCGGAGGCCACACCCGGTGGAGGTCAACAAGGCCCGCCGCAAGGGCTGGAGCGACACCCCTCGCGACGAGTTGCGACGGCGGGTCCGCACCGCCGTCGCCGTCGCCGGCAGCGAGCTGGAGTTCCTCGACCGGCTGCGGGAGGCAGGGGTGCTGATCAGAGTGCGTTGCAGCACCGTCAACGCCGATGAGATCACCGGCTACGCCGTCGCCCTGCCTGGCGCGGGCACCGGTGACGGGCAACCGGTGTGGTTCTCCGGTGGGCGCCTCGCTCCGGACCTGACCCTGCCGAAGCTGCGCCGCCGGTGGGGCGACCCGCCGCCGGCCGTCGGCCCACCGTCGGGAGGTCGGGTCACGGCCCGCGCCCAAGCCCTACGCGACGCCGCCAGCGTCACCCAGGCGGCGGCGGAAGAGATCCGCCGCAGCGCCCGCGAGGACCCCGCGACCGCCCAGGCCACCGCTACCGCCGCAGCCGACGTGCTCACCAGCCTGGCGTACGCGAGGGAAGGCAGCCTGCGTGGGCCGTTGCACCGGGCGGCGGAGGTGTTCGACCGCGCCGCGCGCGACATGTACGCACGGACCGCGCGCACGACGTTCCGCTCGTACGAGCTACGAGCGATGTCGCGGCAGGTGGCGCTCATGGGCCGTATCGCCGGAGACGAGGACTCGGTCGCCGCGATGGCGCTGGTGCTCGATATGGCCCGGCTTGCCGACGCGCTTGAGTACCTCCGCACCGCTCAGCAACGGCTGCACCAGGCGAAGGCAGCCCGGGACGCAGCCCAGCAACTCCGGGCCTTCGCCGCCGGCGGACAGCCGCCGGTAACGACGCCGCTCACGGTGGCGGCAACGCCCAGCCCAACAGTGGACAATGCCCGCCACGCCCCGCGGGCTCGGTAACGGAAGGAGCCCAAAACGATGCAACCGCAGCACGATGACCCGGTCGACGAGGCCAGACAGAAGGCGATACAGTTCTTCGGCGTCGTTTCCACCCTCAGCGAAGCCGTCGCCCGCTTCGCCGCAGTGGGCATCCAGCGCAAGGCCGCCGAGGAGGAACGCGCCGCCGGCCGGGAGCGGGCCGCCGAAGCGGCCAGCCGCGAGGCCGACCGGCTCGGCGACTCCGTCCGCGCCGACCGGGAGCGACTCGCCCGCCGAGTCGACGGCGCGTGGCTGAAAGACGCCACCCTCACCGAGGTGACCCAGCTATGGCGTACCGCGACGGTGCACGCCGCCGCTGGTGACCCTGTCGCGCAGAAGCTCGCGGGGCTCGCACTGGACCGCCTGGGCGAGCTGCACCCGCAGTGGCGGGCCGCGTACGACCGGCAGCGGGCAGCTGGAAAGTCCGCCCCCGACGCCGCCCGCGCCGCAGCCCACGAGGTCTGGGAGAGCGAAGCGACGAGGGCCGGCGCCAGCGGCAGGCCGGCGCGACCGCACGGTGGCCCCGAGGGCCCGAAGCTGCGCGCCGGCGCAAACGGGAAGGCGCTACCCGCTGGTGGGCAGGCCCTCAACGACCTGGACGCCGCCGTACGCGCTGAAGCAGGACGGCTGCTCGCCGACGTCAGCCCCGAGGCGCTGGATCGACTACAGCGTGACCTGCGCGCCAGCGGCCGGGCGCCAGCGGCGGACAGCCTCGGACTGGCACGCCAGTACGTGAGTGAGGCCCGCAAGGCAGGCGTACTGACGCCGGTGGTCGCCGATGCCATCAAACGCGACCTGCTGGCACGCGCGGACGAGGATCGGGCGCAGGGCCGCGCCGTCGCCGGGACGCCGGACCACCCGCGCACCGCAGGCGACGAGCACAACGAGGGACAAGTTGTGGCTGCAGAGCACTATGGCTTGGCCAGCCACGACGAGGCCGGCGCGCAGCAGCGTCGCCTGGGCAGGACTTTCGCCCCGCTGGTCGTCGGCGGAAAGGTGGACCCCGTCGTGGCCGCCAAGCGACCGGCGACCGTGGTACCGAAGCGGGCCCGTGCGGTGACCCGATGACCCCCGAGGAAACCTCAAGGCTCTCCTTCGACGAGGTGGACGGGGCGCCAGAGGACCTCATAGCCCAGGTAGCGCTGTTGACCAGGCAGGTCGCCGAACTTCAGCAGGTTGTCGCCGACCGCGCGGCCAGCGGCGGGGAGGGACAACCACCGCTGTACGCGACCGTCGAGGAGTGGGTCCGCGACTACCTCCTACCGGGATATCCCCGACCGGTCGGCGAGGTCGGGCTGGTGCGGTGGCACTGGTGCGAGCAGTGGTGGCGCCACGACGAAGCCGTCACCCGGCTGACCGCCTTGTGGTACGGCTGGGAACACGCCCGGCTGGAAATGACCGGCATGCTCGGCTGGCTACGCGAACTGGACCACCACCTGCCGATGCTGCTCGGCCCCGACGGGCCATTCCGCTCCTGCGCCCCCGGCATCGACGGCAGCACTGCCCGACACAAGGCGCCCACTGTTGCCCCCCTCGAGCAAGCGCCAGAGCAGTGGTGGGACTGGTGGGATACCGAGTAGGCACGAAATCTGAAACTTGCCCCGCGGGCTCGACAGAGAGGAGTGCAGCGTGAATCTTTCCGACACGGATTTCATCGCGACCCTTCACACCGCCACCACTGACGTCCGAAGCGCAACTCTCGCTGAGAATCTCGCCGACCATGCAGCACTGCTCCTGGTCGGCGAAATAGCCGCCGAGTTGGCGGCCCGGGCCAGGCTGGAGCGCCGTGGCACTGACCGCTCTCGACGTCAGCGAGCGGCTGTACCCGGAAGCAGCACTGATGGTGCTCGACGTGCCGCCGGCCCGGCGCCGACGACATCCTCGGCGCGCTCGTTGAGCGGAGCCGCGTCTACCGGCAGATGATCAGGCCAACCAGGCTGCTCCACCTCCCGCGCGGCGACTACACCGTGCACTCCGGAGTGGCCGCAGCGGCGCTGACCCGACGGCAAGGCAACGACTGGCGCACGCATACTCCAAGGGATGCGCGTTGCTATCGCCTCATCCGGCAGCGTTCCTGACGTCCTACAGCGGACGGCAGGGAGGACCGGGCAGCACCTGGCCACCGCGGCGCTGCAGCTGGCAACCGCATGCGACATCCTGGCCAACCACGTCCCTCCCGGGCAGACGCCCGCTACCCAAAGGGCGCGGATCCGCATCGGCGCCGGCAGTCGAGCCACCCTCGGCGACATGGGCAGTCTTTTGCAGACGAAAGTCCTGGTCGACGCCGCCACGCCCGCCAGGCTCGGTGCCGCAGGCTCCCGGTTGCAGCATCGGAACTCTCGCTGTCGGCGGTTCAGTGGGGGGCGTCCTTGCCCTCCACTATGGCCGTAGCGTGCGTTAGTCTAGGAACCTGCACGGCGTGATCACGTAGGTGACTGCACTCGTGGCTCTTGGCCATGGGCTGTGGGCGGGGTGCGAGCCCTCGTCGCGCCACTTGAGTGAGATCATCACCGTAGAAGTCCATTGGCTGGCCGTGCAGCCAGTGCCGGGCTTGCGGAGTAGCGACCCTGCCCTGAGGCGATACTTCTCAGTCCAACCCCACGTCGCCCTACTCCGTCAATATGACCTGCCGGAAAAGCTGTGGATCGTCCCGCATGCGATAAGACCGCGCGACGGCTTCCATCAGCTAGCTTCCCGAGAAATTCTCCCTAATGAGGTTGCACGCACTCCGTACCCCGAAATCGACTTGGTGGAGGGCATTAGCGGCAGCGTCACCTCTGTGTCGGCCGACCTATTCCCTGGCGATGTGCTCATCACACACATTGCCGCACGGGCAGCCTCCCCGTTCCGGGCAGACCTACGATCTTTCCTGAGGAAAATTGCTGCGCTGCGAACGGCCAAGAGCGTGTCGGCGGTGGATGGCTTGGTCCGCAAAGTTCGCAATCTTGCGTCAGGAGACCGAAAACATTCGGCCGATCACGGCCGCTACGATCCATATTTCGTCATGGCAATTCGTCTACCTCAACGCCCGGAAGATTTTGATCAGACAATCGACTCCTTGAGGCCAGATCTCACTGCCTTGTTGATAGGCGCAAAGGACTCCAGCTTTCTTACAAATGATCTCGTTGATCGAGTCAGTTCCGCGAACGAGGCGCTGAACACCAAGGCCTCTTCAGAGTTGCTCCTGCTCAACAGGCAGGGAGCCCTGTATGTCACACCAGCCGGCGAGTATCGAGGACCACACCTAAACCGGCTGCGTCGGACAAAGGATTTGGCAACGCTTGCTTGCTATGCCCGAGCCCTGCTCCGCGACGGTCATGATTTCGCAACTACACAACCAGAGCTAGCAGAGTTTCTTGTAAAAAAGCTGGAGCAATGGATCGATTACCCTGAACTGACTTTTGACGCTAGCGTCTCCCATACGTTGACCTGGCAATCACTAATGGAGCACATGCTGCTCGAGGACCGCCTCGCCGCATGGAGAAAGTTCTTTGAGGGTAACCAAATGCGGAGTTCGTCAGGAATGAACTCGAGAAGCGATGCCTGGTGGTCGGCGGAGGCGCTCGATGTAGCGCTCAGACGGATCGCGGGGGCAGAGAAAAGTTGAGCGTCGATTGCGATCGTAGTGGAACCACGCTGAGGCGGTGCCGCTAGACAATAGGAAGCATTGAAGTCGGCGCAAGGGTGGGCAGCGAGAGTCATTCCGGCGCAGCAGCCCTCGACCTGCCCCGACTGCGGATTCGGAAGAAGTATGTTTGTCAACCGTGCGATTAAGTGGACACGTCATCCTCTGCCTACAACATGCCGCCTTGTCGGTGCTATGCCGTACCGTCGCCAGATAAGGAAGCGGCACAAGGAGGCCGGCTGTGAGTTCCAGCCAGTACCGAGGACAGTTGGACCGCAAGCGCAAGCAGCGGATCGAGGCCGAGAAGAAGGCCGGCGAGTATCGCAGCAAGGAGACACAGAAGCGGACTGAGGCGGCGAGGGCTCGCGCGGCGGCGGCTAGGACCAAGAGCATCAGTATGGTTCAGAGTAAGCTCCGCGAGGCGGAACGCCGTGAGAGTGAGGCCGCTGCTGCCGGCAAGGAGGCCGGCCGGTGGCACGACAAGGCGTCCCGGTATGCAAGGGAAGAGCTCGCGTTGCAAGGCCAAATCGCCCGGGCGGAGAAATCCGAAGCGGATGCTGCTGAACGTCGTCGCAGGCGCGAGCAGCAGCAGGCCGAGCGCAGGGCTGCCGCTGACCGCGCTGGACTGGAGCGTCGGATGAGCGAAACCGAACTTGCTGTGGCGGCAACTGCCCGCCAGATGCGACCCCCCAAGCCGGAGAGGCTGCGCGTCCTGATCCTCGGTGCTGCGTCCGAGGGGGACCTCCGCGTCGGGCGCGAGCAGAAGCGCATCCGAGCAGCCGTGGAGTCGGCGTTGCATCGTGATCTGGTCGAACTCGATGTCCGACCGGCTGCCACCACCGCCGACCTGCTTGACGGCATCACAAGGTTCCGACCACACGTCGTGCACTTCTCAGGCCACAGCCACCATAACCTGATCGTGTTTGAGGACGAGCGAGACGAACACCACGAAGGCGTCATCGTTACCGCCAATGCCTTCGCCGCTGCAGTTAGAGCAACCGACGACCCCCCATTGCTTGTGGTACTCAACTCCTGCCACTCAGCTTCTCAAATCGACGACTTGGTTGCTCGGGTCGCTCCTTTTGCAATCGGCATGGCAGACGAAATCGACGACGGCGATGCCATCACCTACGCTGCACAGTTCTATGCTGCCGTCGCCAACGGCCAGTCGATCAACTCAGCCCACCTGTCAGGCCAGGCAGCGCTTGAACTCGGCGGCCTAACGGGAGCTGACCTTCCCACACTTGCGTGGGCTGACGACGCCGACCCGACCGTGGCGTTCCTAGTCACGCCCCCAGCGTAAGCCGAGCACGTAGCGGGGTCTGGACACGTGGTGTGCTCCCTACACTGGGGCCGCACTTCGAAGCGGCGGGGTGGCGCGGGGCGGTACCGGACCTTAGCCCCTTCATCGAGGCGCCGTCCCTTTACGCGGCGATCTGCGCGGTAGCGGCCGCTGGCAGGATCGGAAAGGGGGCGAGCGGAATCGCGTCTCGCCCCCTTATGCCTGCTCAGCCGTGCCGCTGACGTGGGCCGCGCTGACTAACATACGGCGGTCCAGGCCGAGAGGGGCCGGCAGGCGTCCGAGGAGCGGCGGGTACGGATCGCAGCACCGGAAACCCTTCAGCGGGCGGGGGGCGACCAGCGTTTGAGGCAGCAGGACCGCTTTCGAGTCCTGCGGGGAAGTCACCGATCCGGTGCAGTAGACCGTCCGCGGCGTAGGTCATCACCGTGCCGATACCGTCGTGGGACCGCTCGGCGATCCGGGTCCTCTCGACGATGTGCTGCGCCAGCCGGTACCCCTCACCAGGGTCTGCCGTGTCGAGCACTCGGGGTGAGAGGATCCGCGCCGCCTCGTAGCGACCCCCAATGTCGTCGAGCAGCTGCGGGCTGCGGCCGAGCAGGCGGTCGAGGTGGTGGTCGACGACGGCGAAGGCCAGCGGCCGGGTCTGGTGTCGCAGCGCCGCGCGCAGCTGCGCGCGACCGTTGGGCCGGGCGAGCAGGTCGGCCGGGTCAGCGCCGGCCGCGAACTCGGCGGCGAGCAGCCTGCCCTGCCCGCCCGGGCGTCGTAGCAGTGCGAACGCGGCATCGGCGGCCCTGCGTCCGGCCGGGTCGCCATCGAAGGCCACCACGATCGCGTCGCGGCATCCAGGCATCGAACGGAGGATGGCGGCCTGGGCCGCGCCGAAGGCCGTGCCGCACGGTGCGACCGCGACCGCCCCGGGAAAGCCGGAGCGAGAGTACGAGAGCCAGATGGCGATCGTGTCCGCGGGCCCTTCGACGAGTACCGGCCGCCAGCCGGCCCAGATGCGGTCCTGCTGCTCAGCCTCGCCGAAGAGCAGCTTGTCCTTGCGGTAGAGGGGCGACTCATGAGTGTTGAGGTACTTGGGAAGCTGCGGGTCGGCGGCGAGGGATCGGTTGCTGGCACGGCCGATGAACGCCACGACGTGTCCGTCGGGATCGCGGATGGGAAAGACGATCCGATCCCGGAACACATCGATCAACCGGTCCGGGCTGTCGCGGGTGGGTTTGGATAGCCCCGCGACCACAAGGTCCTCGGGAGAGAAGTCCATTCCCCTCAGGTGATCGGTCAAGGCCGTCCAGGTCCGTGGCGCGTAGCCAACCCGCCAGGGCCATTCCCTGTCGACCAGGGTGCCCAGGGCGCGGCTGGTCAGGTAGCGGCGCGGCTCCTCGGTGGCGGCGAGCTGGCCGCGGAACCAGGCCACCGCGGCTTCGTTGGCGGCAAGGAGTCACCGGAGGTCGTGCTCCCGGCCGGTGTTGCCCGCTCGGACTGGGTCAGGGGAGGCCATCACGACGTGGTCGCCTCCTCAGGACGCGTCATCCCGTGGTGGTTCCGGTTGGCGTTGGCGGTGATCCGTGCCTCGGCGGCGGTTGCCGCTGCGTTGAGCTCTGCGGCCAGTGGCCCGGTGTACCAGGGCCGCAAGTCCAGCATGACGGCCCGGATGCCGGTGGCCAGCAGTAGCGCGGTGCCCTTGGGCATGGCGCGAATTTGGGCGGCGTCGAGGATGCGCTGGCGCCGTACCGACGTCTGCCAGGAGGTGCCGCCCCGACCGTCGCGGGTGCGGGAGGCCACGGTGATGTCATGGTCGCCGACGAGACGGGACAGGTCCTCGGCGAACTTCGCGTCGTCGATGCCTGCGCCCACGAGTTTCGCTGTGGCCGCCGACCAGAGGGTGTCCATGCCCTTGTCGCCCCAGACTCGGGCGCCCTGCCGGTATGACTGCAGGATCGTCAGCGGGATCACTCCCCGGCTGCCCAGGTGCGAGTACAGGTCAGGGAGGTCGCGGATCTTGCAGATGTTCGCGGCCTCGTCCAGCACCGCGACCAGGGGCGGGTCGAGTCGGCCGCCGCGCAGCTCGGCGGTGCGCACCGCCTCACGGAGCAGCTGGTCGGCCAGCCCGGCGACGAGCGGGGCAGCGTTACCGGCGCCGTCCTTGCTGAGCAGGTACATGGTGTCTGCGCTGCCGGGGAACGTCCGCACGTCGAGGACCGGCAACACCCGATGCTGTGGCGGGGTGACCCAGGCCATGATCTGCGGGTTGGCCAAGCAGGCGGCTGCGGTCCGTGCCGTCTCGTACAGGCCTTCGCGGGTCTCCGGCGCGCCGGCCTGCCGGCCCGCCAGGGCCCGCGCGGACGCGGCGTACCCGTGGGTCTGGAGGATCTCGCCGGGCTCCCGCGCGGTGGAGTCCGACAGCCACCGTTGCACCGACGTGAGCGTGCCCCCGTCGAGCGCGGCCGCCAGGATCAGGGAGGTCAGCAGGTCCAAGGCGCCGAGGATCCAGAAGTCGTCGCCGCCGCGGCCGTTGCGAATCTGCTGAACGAAGTGGTCGGCCAGTCGTTGAGCGTCCTCGACCCCGCCGACGGCTTCCAGCGGGTTCCACCACCAACTCTGTTGTTCGTGGGTGATGGCCTGTGGGTCGAACACCCAGACCCTGCCGTGCTCGGCGCGGTGCGCGGCGGTGACTGCCCACAGATCCGCTTTGTTGCTGGTAGCGACGACCGGACCTGGCGCGTTGATCACCGCCGGGACCGCCAGCGCAGTGGTCTTGCCGGCCCGGGGCGCCATCAGCGCCACCAGGACGTCCTCCCAGGAGGCATACAGGATCGCGCCGCTGCCACGTCGACGTCGGTGCCCGCCCAACATCAGCCCCGCCGAGCCCGGTTCGATCGCCTTCGCCGGCACGTGGGCGAGGCTGGGGCGCAGCCGACGCGCCCGCTGGGCGACCTCCGGCAACGTCATCGGGCGCACCTCCGACGGGGTAGCCAGCGACGGCAGCGGGTCGTCCGCCGGCGGCCGGCGGCCCTGCCACCACAGCCAACCTGCCGTTACCGCAGCCACCGTGACCGCCAGGATGACGGCGTAGATCACCGCTACCAGCGGCGGCGGCACGCCCGGGAACAAGGTGGCCCAATCGGCTGCGAACAGCGCCTGCACGAACGGACCGCCGAAGCGTGGCCCGGCCGCGTTACCGGTAACCGTTGCGGCGATCCGCCCAGCGAGCCAAGACAGCCACACCAAGACGATGGCCCCCCAAGCCAGGCCGAGCACCATGAACGGGGTCTGTAGCCCTCCGGCGTTGCCGCGCGGTTCGACGGGCTGGGTGCTCACGGCTGCGCCTGCCGGATCGCGCTGTCGGTGTCGTAGAGCTCCCACTCCTCACCGACCAGCGACAGCGCCACCGGGAGGCCGGGCCGTTCACCGGTCTTGACCAGATACTTGCCACGGCCAGGGTGCACGCTGCCGGCGAACCACGCTTCCGGCGCCGCCCACGACGACACCAGATCCCGCTCCGGCCCGGACAGGCGGATGACCTCGTTGACCCGGGCCAGTTCCCGGGGCGGCAGCCCGGCCAGGATCTTGATGGCGGACCGTTCGATGAAGCCCTGCGCCTTGGCGCGGTCCTCCTCTGTGGGCAGGGCGTCGAGGTCTGCCAGCGAGTGGGTGACCATGACCGAGGCCATCCCACGCTGCCGGTTCAGACGGGTCAGCGCGTCAGCGTGCTCGACCAGCCCGGACGCACCGCGTAGGGCCCGCCACAGCTCGTCCATCACCCCGAGGTACTGCCGGCGCGGGGCGAGACCCTGCTCGGCGAGCACGGCGGCCGCATCCACCATCCCGAAGCCGTAGCCCCACACGCACAGCATCGCGGCCGCGACGAGCTGGTCGCCGGCGGCGGCGACACGGGAGATGTCGACGCTGACCGCCGGAGCGTCCAGGTCCAGGGGCCGGGTGGTAGGCCCGTCGAACACGCCGCGGAGGCTGCCCTCGCACAGCAGCGCGAGGGTCGGCACGAGCGCGTCGACGCGGCGGCGGTACTCCCCGTCGTTGCGGGCCCGTGCCGCAGTGCGCAGCTCGTCACTGCCGGCCTCGATGAGGGCAAGCACGTCAGGCACGGTCGGATCGGCTTCGGACCGTTCGGCGAGCACGTCGATCGCCCGCCCGAGGACGACCTCCTCCGGGTTGTCGATCTGCCTGCCCCGCACGAGGGCGCACAGGGCCAGCAGCAGCGACATGCGGCGGCCGCGGATCTCCAGGCGCAGCTGTCGGGCCTCCGCGGCGCCCATGCGCTTCATCGCCGTACCCAAGGGACCGGAGTCGAGGGGGTTGAGGCGGTCGAGACCGCGGCCGATGCGAATGACCTGCCCGCCGAGGTGCTCGACCAGGCGGGTGTAGTCAGGTTTGGTGTCGCCGAGGATGAGCGCCTGCGTGCCGGTGGCGGTCATGCCGGTGATCAGCCGCTTGACGATGGTGCTCTTGCCGACGCCGGGCTGGCCGAGCACGAACATGCCGGGGTTGGTGATGAGGCCGGCGCGGAGCCATTCGAGGGGGTCGAGGCAGACGACCTCGCCCCACAGCATGTGTCGGCCGATCGGGGTGCCGAGGGCCGGTGCTCCGGAGCCGGCGACGAACGGATACAGCCCAGCCATCTGGACGGTGGTGCCCTGGTATTCCATGCCGGGATCGACGTGGCTGGCGCGGCCGGCGCCCGGGGCGCGTACTCCCCATGCGGGGGCAAGACCGGCGGTGGTGGGTGCCATCGGGATTTCCTCCAGTGGGGGCGGTGGTCAGCGGGGCCAGTGGCGGGACAGCTGCGGGGGACAGACACCGCATGGCAGCGTGGTGGCGAAACCCGCCGCCTGGCTCGCCCACATCCGGCGGAATCTGATCTTCGCGATGTCGGCGCGTGACTCGACGTCGGCGACGGCCTTGCCGAGGTCCTCGGGGTTGAGGACGGTGACGGTGCAGAACAGCGACATCAGCCCGACCCCGGCGCCCACCGCCTCCTCGCGGGCGGTCTGGTTGGCGCGTTCCCGGTCGGCGAGGTCGCGGGCGGACTCGTCCCGCTTCTGCGCCCGGTGGTAGGCCTGCCGGAACTGCGCGGCGTTGACCTCCGCCTCCACGACACGGGCCGCATCGCCAGCGGGCAGCGGCCGATAGATCAGGCTCACCCGCTTCGGATACGGGCCGGGCGCCAGCAGCCGCGCGAGAACGTCGGCGTGTACCGACTGCCGCGGTGCCTCGTGCATCGACCAGGTCACCGATGTGCCGGAGTCATGGACGTAGCGGTCGACGTGTTCCTCGGCGGCGACCGGGCCGGCGGAGTCCCAGTCCAACCACCGGGCCAGATCGCCGCCGCGCGCGCCCAGGCGAGCGACGTCACCGCGGATGACGGGATCGTAGGCGGTGCGCACGATCGCGGTGACCTGGTCGGCGGTGGCCCGACCAAGGACCGTCAGCCCGCAACTGCCCAGCGAGTCCTGCAGCCCGGTCAGGGAGCGGCTGATCTCCGCCAGTGCCTCCTCGACGCCCTTCGGTTTCGTCGGAGACGCCGCCGGATTGAAGGTGATGCTGACACGGGTTCCGACGTCGGCAGCGGCAGCGGGGGACACCTCCACCAGGCGCTGCAGGATCCGCCTCGCGGCGGCGGGACCGTGCGGCATGATTCGGCCGGAGACGTAGTCGGACAACCGGGAGCCAGGGTCGGGTGCGGTGTCGACGGTTACCGCGATGTGCTGGACCGTGGGTAGGTAGCCGAGGTTGGCAAGCCAACCTCCCCAGTTCGCGACCCACGACGCGGTGGCGTCCGGGTCGGCGAGCCAGGTGGAGGTGGCGGCGCAGCGCAACGTCACCGTCATGCTGCCCAGCCGTCGGTTGTAGACGACGCCGTAGTTGCCACCGGCCTCGTCGGCGACCGTGAGCACGGTGGTCGGAGCGAGGACACCGGGCAGCTGCCAGGCGCTCTCACCGACGGCCATCACCCCGGACCGGTAGGAGGTGTAGCCGCGGGTGGTGCCGATCAGCCACCGGACGCGCCGGATGATGCCGGTGGCCAGCGGTACGCCGTCCCAGCGCAGCAGTAGCAGGGCGATGGTGGCGACGGCGGGAGCCGCTACCCACGCCAATGCGGTCATGCTGATCGACGCGGCGATCAGCAGCGAGGTGATCGCCGCGAACACGGTGAGGGTCTGTGCCGGGCCGAGGCCGAGTAGGCCCATGCCGCGGCTGCGCCGCCAGCCACCGTAGGTGCGGATCTGCTGGTCAGTGGTCATGGTGGTCACCTGTTGTCCTGGGTAGTGGAGGCGGCCGCGTTGGCGGCGGACTTGGCGGCGCTGCCAGCGGCTTGGGCTGCCATGACGACGCCCATGACGACGGGAGCCGCGGGCCCTGTCGCGGCCGCGCCGGCTCCTGCGGCTGCCGTCGTGCCGCCCCCGGCAACGCCGCCCGCGGCGGCAGTGCCACCTGCGGCGCCGCCGACGGGAGCGGCGCCGGCGGCGCTTGACGCCCCAGCACGGGGCATTGCCGTCGGCGTGACGGGGACGGTGCCGGTCGGTCCGCCGCTGGACGTACCGCCCAGGCTCGTGTCGAGGTAGCGGGCGTGCTCGCCGGCGCTGGACCCGCCGGCGCTGCGCAGCGACGACGCGGCGTGCAAACCCGCTGCAGCGCCGGCGGCGGCCATCCCGGCGCTGCCCCCGCCGGAGGCGATCGCGCCGGTCGTCCAGGTGAAGAACTTCATCATCGTCGGGAGCGCGACCACGGAGAGCACCAGCACCGCGAGACCCATGAGGAAGCTGCGCCCGTTGCCGCCGGTGAGGATGTAGCCCGTCGCATACACGGTCATGGCGACCGGCTTGAACGCGATCAGCGCGATTCCCCAGCCGGTGACCTTCGCCAGCCACCGGCTGGTGCCGCGCATGATCGAGCCGGTGGCCGCCAGCTGCAGAGTGCCGGCGAGGATCACCACCGAGCCCTCGCGGAAGATCATCAGGATGGCCTGGACAGCGGAGAGGAAGAAGACCAGGCCGCCGATGAAGATCGTCACCAGGGGTGTCACGCCGGCAGCCGGTAGGAGCATGGAACCCAGGGCCGCGCTGAGCGCGTCGAGGGGCGGCCGGTTGGAGCCGTTGATGATGGCTCTGTCCAAGATCCACAGGGAGTATGAATCCGAGGCCTTGAGTGCGAGGTGGGTTCCACCGATGCCGATGGCGCCCCACAGCGCGCTGGTCCACACCCCGCGTACGGCTTGCAGCATCGGCTCGCCCTTGCGGGTGATGACCATGGTGATGCCCTGCCAGATCAGGCCACCGACCATGACCAGGACCGTGATCGGCAGGAAAAACCCCCGCAACTGCTGAGCGGGGCCGCCAGCGGCGTTGCAGTCAGCGAGCCAGCCCGCAGGGTTCGGGTCACCGGCGCACAGATCCGTGGAGGGCACCAAGATCCAGGACGCCATGACGGTGATGACCCACTTGATGGCGTCGTTCATCGAGCCCGCGAGCCCGCCGAGGAACATGTCGGTGACCGAGCCGCCGATCCTCTCGCTGACGCTGCTTTCCGCACCGGCGAAGACGCCCGCGCAGCTCACGGGCATAAACGGGTTACACATGATCACCGTCCAGGGATGAAGGGATGGAAGCCGTCCGGGCTGCCCGCTCGCGACACCACCGTGCTGAAGTCACCGCCGGCCGGAGCGAGCAGCGCCCAGTCCGTGCCGGTCCACCGCACCTGCACGGTCGTGGCGGCCAGCAGGGGATTGCCCTGCGCGTCACGGGCCTCGGTGAGGAGCCGCACCGACGCCGCCTGCTGGCTGTAGTTGGTCAGCTGGTATCCGCGCAGTACCGCCTCCAGGCGGCCGACCGGCTGCCCGTACGGGACGTTGGCGTTAGCGCGCAACTGGACGTAGTCCTGCCCGACCTTCGACCGCATCGCCGGCGCGTCCGCGCCGACGACCTGCGTCTGCAGGGTCTGGTCGAACACGCCCGGCCCGAGCTGTGGGGCGCAGCGCACCGTGATGTGCACCGCGGCGAGAACCGCGCCGGCCTCGTCGTGACTGAAGCGGCGGGCTGCACCGCCGTTGGTGTCGAGCGGACCGGCCTGCCCGGACACCGGCAGAGAGATTCCGGCGACCGGCATCCACTTGAGGTCGGCAGGCAGTACCACGGCTCGGGCGGCGGCCTCGGGAACGTGAGTAGCGGTAGTGGCGCCCGCCTGCTGTCCAGCGGCGGTGGGTCCGTCGCGCATGACGGCGACGGCCGCGACACCGAGCGCAGTCGCCGCTGCGGCCGCCAGGGTGACGGCGGCGGCCCAGCGGCGGGTGCGGCGCCGGGCGCGGTCGATGACGTCGTAGGTCACTACCGCAACACCGCGCTGACAACCAGGGCACCCATGGAGCCGAGGGTGAGACCGCCGAGGACCCACGGGATGCCGGCCGCGCCGTCGGCGGCCAGCGAGGACCGATTGCGCCGACCGACGGTCATCATGATCCCTGAGGCGAACAGGCCAGCGACCCCGCCGATCATGAGGACCCACTTCATCCAGCCCAGGAACATGTCGCCGAAGGTGTCCAGGCCCTCGGGTGCGACCGGGGCCGGATTGGGCACCTCGACCGGCTTGGGCGCGCCACTCGGAGAGGGCGCCGCGGCCAGGACGTCGACCGCCCCCTGGGTGTTGTCGGCCGCGAACGCGAGCAAGGTAGCGAGCACTGTTGTCTCCTCAGCCTCGTCGGGGTGTCGCACCGGGTGGTGCGTCTGCCGATGACCTTGGCTCTGTGGCGCTGACGGGACCGTTGCCGCTGGAGTAGCCGGCAGCGTTACCACCCCTCGTGACCTGCGGTGGCAGCGGTAACGGCGCTACCCGGGCGGCAGCGTCACGCCATGTTCCCCATGAAGATCACGCCGCCGGGTGCCGGCGCGCTCGGCGCCGCGATGCTGGTGGCAGCCGTGGCTGGCTGTGCGACCCGCCCCGCCGCCCCCAGCCGACAGAACACTGCCGCTCAGCCGACCGCCGCCGCGCCCTCGGTCGCGCCTCCCGTGGTGCCGCCACGTGACCCGAGGGCCGACTACACCGATCCGGCGCACGTATGCCAGGCGTTCGTCACCGCCCTGTACCGGGTCGACACCACACGCGACGCCGGGCCCGGCGACGCCTTCGCCCGCGCGTCGGCCTACGCCACCGGGGCACTGGCGGGTCAGAGCGCCGCTGCGGACCGCGACGGCCGATGGGAGACGTGGGCTGCGCACCGCGTACGAGTCGATGTCCAGGTACGTCCACAGCCGGATATGCACCCGCAGCACGACAGCACCATCTCGGCGCACCGGGCCGTCCGGCTCACCGCGACACCGGTCGGCGACGGCGGGTGGCGCGGCTGGACCGAGCACAGTGTCGTGTTCTGCACCCTGCGCGCCGGAGACAGCGGCCAGCCCGGATGGCGGGTGGCGCACTACGACGTCCAGCCGGTGCGGCAATGAACGGCAGCACGGCGTGGAAGTGGGGCGCAGCCGCCCTGGCCGTCGCGTTCCTCGTACCGCTCACGCTGGTCATGGTCGGCGGTGTGGCGGTGGTGGCGTTGCCCACGTACCAGTGCACCGTCGTCCTGCCGTCACCCTCAGCTAACCCTGCCGAAAGCGCGGCGGACGTCTCCTGGAACCCGGCGCAGGTCGGCCACGTCGCCACCATCGTGCGGGTCGGCGCCGAGAAGAACGTGCCGTCGAAGGGGTGGACGGTTGCCGTAGCGACGGCGATGCAGGAGTCGACACTGCGGAACCTCGCCAACTCGACGGTGCCGGAATCCCTGAACATCCCCAACGAGGGCGTCGGACGCGACCACGACTCCGTGGGCCTGTTCCAGCAGCGGCCCGGGTGGGGCACCGTCGCGCAGCGCATGACCCCCGACTACGCAGCCGGGAAGTTCTACGACGCTCTCGTCAAGGTCAACGGCTGGGAGCACATGTCCCTAGCCGAGGCCGCCCAGGCGGTGCAGGTCTCCAGGTACCCGGACGCGTACGCGAAGTGGCAGAGCGAGGCCCAGCGCCTGGCGCAGCTCGTCCGAGGGCAGTTGGGTATTAGCTGCAGTGGGGGCGCGACCGGCGAGTGGCGGGTGCCCCTGCCCGAGGGCAGCTACAGCGTCGGTGACGGATGGGGCGCCCCGCGGGGGAACCGCGCTCACAGCGGGATCGACCTGATCGCCCCCACCGGCACACCGGTCCTGGCGGCCGCCGCCGGCACCGTCACCTCCGCCGAATGCACCAGCGCCTACTGCGACCGCCCCGGCAACCCAGACCTACCCGGCTGTGGGCTGACCGTCGAGATCCAGCACGCCGGCGGGATGGGCACCACCTACTGCCACCTGGTCTCCCTAAGTGTCGCCCCCGGGCAGGCCGTCGACGTCGGCCAGGAGATTGGCCGCGTCGGTTCCACCGGCCACTCCAGCGGGCCACACCTGCACTACCAGATCCACCGAAACGCGCCGCCGATCAACAACCAGACGGCCCAGGACCCGGCAGCCGTCATGGCTGACCTAGGCATCCGTTTCTGACCCCCACCTCCTGTGACTGGAGACCAATGGACCAGATCAAAGCCTGGACGATGCTGTTACACCTGCAGTCCCGCATGCCCGGGATGTCCATGGATCGGCTGGCCGTACCCATCAGCCAAGCGCTGACCGGACGGGTGCCCACGTCACCGGCCGGCGAACGCGCCGTCGTCGACGCCGCGTGGAAGCCCGGCTACCGGAGCGGCGCGGAAGCCGGCCACCGGCGAGCCGTGGAAGGTTTCCAGAACGCTGCCTTTGACGCCATGTCCCGACTCACTCGCACCGGAACCGACGACCCCGACGCCCGCAACCTCCTGTGGGCGGTGGCAGAAGCCGCCACCGTCATCGGCCGGACCGGCCCTCAGAACACCCCCGGCCGTGCCCGCGAGAGCGCCCACGCGGCCGCCCGCACCGACTACCCCGACCTGAGCCCCATCGCCGCAGGTGTCGTCGCCGGCTGGAACCACGGCCAAATGCAGGGGCGGCAGGACGGCCGCCACTCCACCAGCCAAGCGATCTACGCCGACCTGCTCAGGAAATTCGGCGAGCACCAGATCAGCAGGACTCAGATCGACGGACGACCCGCCGTGGACTGGTTCGTCCACGTCATCGGCGGAGTCCTCAAAGCCCCGCCCGAAGAACCCACGCTCCCATCTTTCCCGGTCGCTTCCAAAGTGGCCGCCGCGTTCCGGCCCTTCACGGCCAGCCATACCGCCGCCCCCACCGTGAGTCCGGCGGCTTCCGTTCCTCAACCGGAATCGCCCCGGCGAAGCCGCTGACGGATTCCCATCCCGGGCTCGCCGCCCCGCCACACCACGCACCACCACTGAAGGGACCGCGATGAGTATTCAGCCGCAACTCGACCGAGACGCCACCATCACCGCGCTGCAGGACCAGATCGACGACCTCACCGCGACCTGCGAGGCGCAACAGCGCCAGCTCGACGCCCAGCAGAGACTCATCAACCAGCTTGCCACCCGGATGGGCCTGCCTCTGGCCGGATCGGCGGGACGGTGACATGGCTACCCGACGAGGGACGTCGCCAAGCGACAAGCAGCGAGAACAATGGGCCGGCGAACGACGGGCCAAGCTCGCCGACCTCCACGAGCGCGTCGTCGCGGAGGTCGGCAAGATCACGGACAGCGATCAGTGGCGCCGGTGGCTTCAGTTCGCCGCCAAGTTCCACGGCTACTCCTTCAACAACGTCTTGCTGATCATGGCGCAGCGCCCAGATGCGACGTGGGTGGCCGGCTACAAGCGGTGGAAGACCGAATTCGGTCGGCACGTGCGCAAGGGTGAGAAGGGCATCGCCATCCTGGCCCCGGTCACGAAGCGCGTGACGGACGACCCACAGGAAAGCTCCGAGGACCGCAGCGAGCCCACGAAGCAAGACCCTCAGCTGTCGGCAGGGGAGCAGACCGCCCAGCCGGCGCGAGTCCTGCACACGTTCAAGCCCGTGGCCGTCTTCGACATCAGCCAGACCGAAGGTCCGGACATCGATGTGCCCGGCGGACCTGCGTTCGCTGACGTTATGCCCCAACTCCTCGAGGGCCAGGCGCCCGCAGGGTTGTACGACCAGTTGGTCATGCTCGCCGAGGAGCGGGGATACACCGTTGAGCGCGGTGACTGCCGAGGCGCGAACGGGTTCACCGACTACACCAACCGGTTGATCAAGGTCCGAGACGACGTGGACGACGCCCAGGCAGTCAAGACGATGATTCACGAGCTCGGCCACGTGGACCTGCACACGCCGAGCGATTTCGGTTGGGAGACCACCTGCGGCTGCCGGGGCGAGCGCGAGGTCGAGGCGGAGAGCGTCGCGTTCCTGGTCGCCGAACGCTACGGGCTGGACACCTCGACGTACACCTTCGCCTACGTCGCGCTATGGGCGCAGCGCGCCGCCGAGCAGACCGGCCAGAGCCCAGAGGGCATCGTGCAGGCCGCCGGCCAGCGAATCGTCTCCGCCGCGTTCCGCATCACCGAAGCAGTCGACATCAACGGCACCCCCAACGGCGCCACCGTCGCACCGGCGCTGGCCGCCCAAGTTTCCAACGGTGTACGCCGCTCCTCGGCGGCGCGCGCCACCGCCGAAGCCTCCGCCAGCCATGCGGCCGCCAGTATTGACCAGCCGCTCGTCGCAGCCGCGCGCGCGTTCCCGCCGCTTCCCCGAACGGTGCACGCCGACGAGATAGCTCCAGCCCTAGCCGCTGCCAACGTCGTCACCGCCCGGAGAGGAGCGCGCCTACCATGAGCCCACCCTGCCACGGTGGACTTCTCGGTGCGCGCCGTGCTCAGGACTCATAACCCGATCCTTCGTCATGATGGCTATGACGGCCGAGAGGGCTCCGCCGAGGCGGCCATAACTGGACCCACTACGGGGCGGTCTCGCCGAGAGCCAAGTAACGGTGCGTAAGAGCCAAGACTGCAGGTTTGCCGCACGACAGTGCGCGGATCTGCCGATGTTAGTGCGCAGTCGTGCAGCAGGGGGCTGACGATGTTCAGGTCTCGGACCCACACTGACGTGAGCCCACCCTCCGCACGGTAGAAGAGATACGGCCGTAGGTCGGGTGACATGGTCAGTGTGCGATACACCATGGACGGGTTGCCGACAGCGGCGAGGAATGGTTGTGAGGCGAGCAGGCCGCGAAGGCCGGAAAACGGCCATGGGGCACCGAGCAGTCGTCGGAGCTGGACCAGAATCGTCACGGCTTCCGGCGGCACCCGATCGACATAGATGTCGGCGCTGGTGGGCAGGTCCCAACTCGCCGTCGACTCGCTTCGTCTACAGCCAGGCAGATGTTCGATAGCAGGGCCAGCAGAGTTCACCCCGGCCAGGCCGCACCACCAGTCCACGTCAATTCTCAGCTCACCGGTCTCCAGCAACGCGCGCTCGAACCACTCGGAGTCGACCGTTGAAGCCACGCCGCGGACGGCGACAGCTGCGACCTCATCGGGCAGACGGACATCGTGCTCTTCGACGTAGTGAGCCAGGCCCTCAGGCCACACGAAATGCTCTCCATCGGTCTGCTCGGTGCTGCCGTTTGCGGCACCACAGAGTTGGCAGACGGATACGCCCGCCGCGGCGGCGAAGACCGTGCCGGATCGGAGGTACGCCGCAACAGCCCGTTGCAGAGTGACATCGGCGCCGGCAATCACAAAGCCGCAGACATCGGGCAGTCCTTCCGACACCGCCGGACCATCCCAGTATCCGATCAGCCTGAGAACCTTGGTCATCGTCAAGCACACCCCACGACCGAATCAAGGACCCTCACGGTAGCAAGCGGAGTTGACGGAGGCAGGGACGTGGGGGCGACCACACCGATGATCGACTGAACTGAGACGGAGCCGGCGTTAGTGAACCTCCACGCACAGACATCCGCACATGCCGCGAAGCGCTCGTCACCCAGGTGCCGTCGGCGCCGGGCGCCCGGCGTCCGGATGTGCCGAAGAGAGTGCTCATGATGCAGCGGACGATCCTGGCGGTTCAGTCGTCGAACTCGAAGCCGCGGGTCTTGGCGAGCTCCACGAGTTGCCGCAGACGATTGCCATCGGCCGCAACGGCACGCAGCCGGACAGCCAGGTCGTCGAGTGCGGTGCGATCGCTGCTGTAGGCGAGGAACGCGCCGGCCTCCGAGTCGGATGAGAAGCGCCCGTCAAGGGCGGGTGCCTCAGTCATGACGAGCAGCTCGACGATCCCTTCCCAAAAGACGCCGTTGGGCTCGTGGCCGAGTTCGGAGATCACGTCATCCACGTCGGTGGTCCCGGCCACCAGGTGCAGGCGATGTTCGCTGGGCGCGACCTCTGTCACGTCGATCGGATCCATCAGCGGTTCTTGGCAGGCCAGCGCCACGCCCACAAGGCAGCACTGCCGTCTCGATCGAAGGAACGGTAGACGAGGCACATCCGCTCATGCCGCGATCCGCTCGATTTGTTCGCGGCGCCAGTCCGCTGAAGTGACCTCGGACGCTACGGGAGGTTGGGAGGGAGGCCGCGCGCCCGTCGGGAGTGATCGACAATGGCCGCATGTTTTCCGACGTTCTTGCCTACTACAAAGACCTCGAGGCCACTGGACTGCCGGTGGCGATGTGCTGGACGGTGGCACAGCCGCTCGGCGCTGCCCTGGCCCTCGAGGACGTCGCGTCCCGTCTTGGTGGCGACCCCGACGATCTCGAAGTGCTTGACCTGTCCGAGGCCTACGAGATCGGCCCGAACGACGGATGGGTCCTGCATCTCGATCAGGCAGGCCCTGCTGTAACCATCTTCGAAAACAACGGCTTCCAGGGCACCCGCCCGGAGGTGCTGCGGGCGCTCAGCATCGACGCGAAGGTTCACAGTGCCTGGTGGGATGTCGACGCGATGACACGGTTCAGCTTTGCCACACAGGGCGAGCTCATCACCGCGATGGAAGCTGGATGGCCATGCGCAGGAGTCAGACCCGACGCGCTCGACGCCGAGCTTGCTGATCTCTACGACGCCATGCGGACTCCCGGTCTGTGGGTGGCAGGAATGCTCGCTGCCGTCGAGCTCCGTACCGGTATCCGTCTTGATCGCGACTGGTTCGATCGCCCACACGAAGCCATCGTGATTGTTCGCACGTGAACCAGAACGGCCGCGGCAGTGCCGAACGCACTTCCGCTGAGCACAGGGCGTCCTGACACGGAGACGGCGAGGCCCTCGAAGATCACAGATGACACATGCATCCGCTTCTGCCGCGAGTCGCGCGTCAGGCGGCCAGCATGTCGGTGTGTGGGGTGGTCAGATCTGGTGCTCGACCCGATGCCGCAGGTACTCATCTGGATGGGTGCGGGCGATGCGAATCGCCTCGGCCACCGTCTCGTGCAGATCCTCGGGGTACTGCTGCCTACCAAGGTCGAGCCCCGGAAGAATGCACCGGCGGACATCCAGGTCCTCGTTGGTGACGAACACGCGTAAGGCGGTTTCGTGCCACTCCTGGCGGAGGTCGGCGAACGCGTCGTACTCGGCCTTGCTCTCAGCCGTCGGGGAGCGGGAGTCGGCGAGGTAGGTGAGGGGAACCTGCGTCCAGTACCAGGCTCGCGCTGCGCCGGCCCGTTCAGCGTTGGTGCCCGTCCGGAGATGTTCGAGCAACGCCAACTGCACCCGCCTGCGGCCGAAGGCGGCAAGAGCCGGTTCGACGAGCTGCCGGTTGAAACTCGGATCCGGCTCGAGGACCGCAGCGCGCACCAGCGGTTGGAACCACTCCTCCAGTACCGGCCGACGGCGCATCGCTTGCGCAATCACTCGCCGCGCCTCGTGCTGCCACCTCCGCCGCGAACGCCGGGTGTCGGTCGTCACCAGCGGACGCTCCGCTTCGAGCAGGTCGATCAGCTCCCTCAGGCAGCGCTCGTACCTCGTCGAGGTGTCCTCAGTGCGTCCGGGCAGCGGAGCGTACAACCGCGGCGCCTCGGCCGGGTCCGGCGATGGAGTGCTGGTCGGTTCGTCCCCGGTCTTCATGAGCGTTACCTTATTCAGCGTGGGGCTCGCAATACCGCCGACTCCACGGTTCACTCATCTGCGGCAGACATCCTGCGCTGCGGCCATCCGGACAGCCGCCGACCGCGCGTCACGCAGCGGAGCCGCTGTCCATGGAAGGCGGTGTGCGGTCGTCTCGAGAAAAGTGCGCCGACCCGCAGGTCGCTACGCTGCTGTGTGTGAGCTACGACCTGTACTTCTGGCCGTCCGGGGCAGCAGGGAATCCTCGCCGGCTGGCTGATCGGCTCGCAGGCGAGAAACCCGATGATCTTGTGCCGGATAAGCGCGTCCTGGCTTTCCGCGCCGAGCTGCTACACCGCTGGCCGGACCTTGCCGACATGATCGCTCCGTGGCATCACGATCTGGGGTGGCGGCAGCCATGGGGCCGCACCGACGTCGCCGACCGATTCGTAGGGGTGACCCTGCCCTACGGCTGGGAAGACACCAGCGCACTTGCTGTACTGGCCGGTGCGTATGGGCTCGACTCGTACGACCCGCAATCGGAACAGCTGGCGTCGCCCAGGTCGCTGCCACAGGACAGGGGAGTTCGCGACGACGTGGCGCGGGTCGAGGGATGGGTAATCGAGGAACACGTCGTGCGGTTGCTTCGGCAGATCAGCGCCTACATCGGCTACGCGTATGACGATCTGGACGAGGCAGCACTGACCGGCGCGCTTGATGACCCGAACGACGAAGCAGTCGACGGCTGGTTCGAGTACCCGCTCGCGGGTGCGCCCACGCTGGTCATCCGACTGGCGAAGTCACCGGGTAGCCAAGTGGTCAGGGTCCGCGCCGAAGGCACCATGGATCTGGTGCTGGCCACGCGGATAGAGACGCTGCTCGACCTGCTGTAGCGACTCGCAGAACAACAAGCCGTGCGTGCCCGGATCTGCCGCCGATCGCGCGCGTTCGGCGCCGCCCAGTCGTGCCGATGGATGCCCAGCCACTACAGAAAAACCGGGTGCCTGGAACCCTGCCCGGACTACCCTCATTGCGTGCGCGCCGATGATCTTCCGTTGCCTCCCGCGTTCGAAGCGGTTACGGCCTGGGCTGGCACCGGGCGGGTGGTGCGTGCCACCGAGCTGGACGTGGCGACGTGGCGGCTTCCCGAGCCGCAGAAGGCCGCGCTGCTCTGCTGTGGCGTGCCGCTGATCGATGACCTCGTGAATGTGGTGTCGTTCCACGCAGAGCCGACGACTTACCGGTTGGCGAACTCCGACGACCTGGACTGGGTGTACAGGGCCACGCCGGGGACCGGGGAGGTGCAAGCATGCTCGTCGGACGGCAGCACCTGGTTCGTCAACTCGACCATCAACCACTGGCTGTGTTCACTGCACATGGTCGGGATCTGGCTGACCAGCTCGACCGTTATCGGCCTGTGGGACGACGACGGACAGGCCGAAGAGGAAGCACGCGCGGAGCTCGCCGACCTGTCGGAGCGGATCAGGGCCCATGACCCACCCGCGTTCGGGGACGGCGACCATAGAACCCACTTCTGGCCCGCAGTGCTCGACCGGTGGCTTTACTGATCGACGTTGACGTCCTCTTCTGCCGCTTCAGTCGTTGACGAGGGCTCGGACGATCTCCTCGTTGAGGTAGAACTCGACGGCCTCGCCGGCGGGGTCGGCCGCCGTGGCGAAGGCGCAGTCGCTGTCGAAGACCGATAGCGCGATGGCTGGTGCGATCGTCTCCCGCGCGAGGTTGTTGGCCAGGTCGTCGGGCGAGGTGTCGTCGACCGGGCCGATGAACCCGATCCGCCAGCCGTCGGCGCGGACGTTGTCGGTCACGGCCACGAACAGGTCGTCGACGCACGCCAGTTCGTCGAGCCGCGTGTCGCCGGTGCGGGCGATGATGACAAGACCGGAGTAGCCCACGATCATCCCTGCCGTTCGGTGAGGCGCTGGCTGGCGAGTGCCAGGGCGTCGGCGGCCAGCGAGTCGGGGCCGTGGTCGTGCCAGCGTGCGGTCTCGGCCGTGACCGCGTCCACGTCGCCGCGTTCAGCGTGCGCGTAGGCGCGGATGACGCCGCCACTCCAAGTTCCGTCCGGCCAGCGGCCGGCCTTCCACCGCCCGGAGGCGAGCTGTTCGGCGCGGGCCCGGGCGGATCGTTCGCGGTCCTCCTCGACGGCGGCGAGCATCGCGTCGAAGTCGCTCAGCCAGCTCTTGATGCGGGGCAGGTTCTCCGCCAGCCAGGTCCGCACGATGGTGGTGGCGCGTTCCACGTCGGCTTGCGTGGACAGCGAGAACGTGTGGTCGGGCAGCTCCGCGGTGTCGTCGGTCGCCACCAGGCGGTGGTGCCAGACGCTGTGGTGCGGCATGGCGTCGCGGCACGGATCTTCCTCTCCGAAGTAGTACCGGAGGTGTGGGGCGAGCAGCACCCCGACGTTGATGAAGAACTCGACCTCTCCCCTCAGCGCGGTGGTGCGTTGGATGTCGAGGGCGATGCCGTTGCCCTTGGGGTCGAAATGCCGGAAGACCGGCCCGCGGCGGATGAAGCCGGCGGCCGCCAGGTCGGCTTCGATGAGTTCGACGAACCGTCGTAGCAAGGCGTTCACGAGGCCGCACAGTACCGTCCCCGCGACAGGCCGCAGAGCCGGCATTCGGCAGTTGCCCGGTCGGTGATCAAGCGGGGAGCGCGAGCATCACGACAGTGCCAGCGATCAAGAACGGGCCCATCGGGATGTGTGTTTCACGACGCACACGTCCGCTGGCCAACAGCACGGCACCGACGAATCCCGCGCTAAGGAAGCCAAAGAACACCGCGCCGAACGCGGCGCCCCATCCCCACCACCCCAGCAGCGCGGTCATCGAGAGGATCAGCTTGGCGTCGCCCAGACCCATGCCGCGCCTGCCCAGGACCAGCCCCATGCTGACGAACACCGTGGTGGCGACGGCCGCGCAGATCGTCGCGTCGATCAAGGGCTCCCACCGACCGGTGACGGTTGCGTCGATGGTGAGCAGAGCGAAGACGCCGGCCGCCGCCGGCATGGTGATGACGTTGGGCAGACGGTGCACCTGAGCGTCGATGAACGCGAGCGGGACCGCGCAGACGACCCACCACAGGCCGGCCAGCAACACCGGGACGGTGGGAGCGGCGAGGACCACGACGGTCACCGCAATCGCAGTGCAGAGCTCCAGCAGGTACGGAGGGGCACCCGCCCGCTGCCAACACCGGCCGCATCGACCGCTCGGCAGCAGCGCGGCCCAGCCGGGCCCGGTCGGACTTACCTCCACGCCGCAGCACTCGCAGGACCGCCGGCTGGTCCGGCCCGCTGGGACGGCCAGGCGAACGACCAACCACCGCAGCAGCGGTGTGACAGAGAGACCGAGCAGGACCAGCTCAACCCTGCTGGGCACCTGAGGCACGCCGAGGCGCTGCGGCGCCGACAGCAGCGCCGGCCGGCTACTCATACGCTGGGTCGACCAGGCACATGGTCTTGTTGCGGACCAAGCTGGCTGATCTCGTACCCGTCGGGGTAGCTCTTGGTTTGGATCCCGTCGGCGAACAATGGCGTTGTCCGCGGTGCTCCGAACCACCGTTGAAGCCGCGAGCGCGTCTTCAACGCCGCGTGCAGGCCGGCCCGGACCGGCCACGCCGGCGCCTCGACCTGCATTGCGCGGCGGAGTGGTGCGTCGTACATGGCGCTGACCAGCGCGTTGCCCAGCGGGGCGAGGGGCTTGGGGATGCGTGTGAGCATCAGCATGCGGGTGGCCCGCTCGATGGTGGCCGCGTCGTCGTTGGGCTGCAGGTGGGTGGCGTCGTAGGCGTCGAACCAGCTCTCGAACTCCTCGTAGGACCCGGGGATGTCCGTGATGCGCATCCGCCGTCCGAGCTCCCGGTAGAACAGGTAGGTGGCCTGTCGCTCGTGGCAGCAGAGTTGGCGCCAGCCGTACTCCTGCAACCAGCGCGTCGGGATGACCACCAGGCAGCCCAGGACGTAGAGGAAGTCGTCGTTGCTGACGTCATGCGGGCGGTGGATCTGGTTGACGCGCCGCAGCGCGTCCCGGCCACGAGGCTGCTCGAAGCCGTTGAGCACCATCTCGTACATCAGCAGGCCGGTGTCGTCGATCCGCTTCTGGGTGCGTTCGGTCAGCTCGCCAGTGGTGCTGTGCACGGCGGCGATGGCAGGGATGGAGAAGGATCGGTTGAAGGCGAGGTTGAGCCCGAGCTTCATGTCCCACGGGAACTCGTAGCGCAGCATCGTCTGGTAGATGACCAGGTAGTCGTGCTCGGGATCCATGGCGCGGGTGCGGGTCAGGTTTCCGTAGCGGCCTCTCATCGGCGGGCGTCTCCTGCCGTGGGGTGCGGGGTGTTTTCTGCGGTGAGCTGTTGGCTTGCGGCGAGCGTTTGAGCCACCACCGGCGATCGGAAGTAGGCGTCGGTGACGAGTGTCAGCCAGGCGACCTCACCGGCGTAGCCACCGTCCGGGCGGTGCAGCTCGTCCGCGGGCTGCGGGACCGTGGCCACGAGACCGGCGCGACGTCGACGCAGGGCACAGGCCAGATGTGCCGCCTCGACGGCGGCCTGTCGCTCATCCGTGGTCAGTTCCGCCTGCTCGGCGTACTGCTCGGCCAGTGCCGTCACGCCAACATCCAGGTACGGGCGAAGCGCCAGGCGGCCGTCGCGGATCTCGGCCACCCGGCGGGTCAGCGCGTAGTCGATGTCGCGGGCGGCCGCGAGGGGGCGGCGCAGGCTCGGGTCGAGTTCGAGCTCGGGCAGGGCCGCGATGAGGTCCCGCCAGAGTGGTTCGAGCCGGCGGTACGAGTGGAAGTCCTCCCACCGCCGCGCAACCCTGAGAGTGGGCCCCCACGCTGGCATGGTGAGGCCGATCGTGATGAGCAACGCGCCGATGGTCACCAGAACCGCGGCGATCTGCCGCTCGCCGGTCGGCTGGTAGCCGGCCCAGTAGGCGATGAGGTACGCGATCTTGTTGGTGCTGTAGAGCAATGCGAAGGCGGCACCCACCGCAGTGATGCGGAGGCCTCGGCGCAGCCAGGGTCGCCCGCAGATCCGGGCGAAGCCCCAGCACAGCCGTGTGATGTCGAAGCAGTAGGCGAAGAAGCCAAGTAGCAGGAAGATCAGCAGGTAGGCGGTCACGACGGGATCCGTCGCGTACTCGACCGTCAGGAGCACCGGCTCGTCGTACGTGAGGGTGTAGACGAACAGGCCGGCCATGACGAGGAACGCGCACGCGGTGGCCCAGACCCACCGGCGGGTACGAGCGGCGGCCTTCGCCGGGGGGAGTGCGAGGTAGAGGAGCATGTTCTCGGCACTCGCCGAAATGGTCAAGGCGCCGGCGTGAGAGAGGACCTTGGCCAGGTTGGGTAGGCCTGACACCTGGTCGATCTGGGTCGCGATCGGCGGGATCGCGACGGTGATCCCGGCGGCGAATGCCCCGAGCCCAATACAGATTGCGCGACGGGCCTGGCTGGGATGCCGTCGCTGAAGTCGCATCATGTACCCGAGCGCGAACCAGCCGGCTACCGCGCATACGGCGTAGAGGATTGTGTCCATCGACGACCTACCAGCGGGGGTGTTCGAGCGAGTGCCGCAGTCGGCCGTACAGCTCAGCCTGCAGACCATCCAGTGGTTCGTCGTCCACGTCGCCGAGCCCTTCACGAACCCGCCGGAGGAGCAGTGAGCCGATCATCTCGGCTTCGCGCTCCTCCGCAGCGGCGTAGTTGCTCCGGCCGAGGCTGCGCTGGACCAACTGCGGGTCGAGGTCCGGCAGCAACAACCGGGAGGCGTCCGCGTCCAACACCTCAGTCGCCCGGTGGCCGGCGAGCAGGTGACCTACCTCGTGACCGATGATCAGCAGTTGGTGCAGCGGCGAGGTGTCCTGCTCGAAGAAGATGGCGTCGAACTCGCCGGTCGGCACGCACATCCCGCATACCGTGTGCGCCGGGAGGCTGATCGGCACCAGGTGGATGGGCCGGCCACGCCGTTCGCCGAGCACGTCGCACAGCTTCCGGATGTCGAACGGCTCCGGCACCTCAAGCTCGGCCACGATCTGCTCGCAGCGTTTGCGTAGTCGGTGCAACTTCACGTCAGCGTTCCCCCGCTCGTCGGCGTACTGCCACCGAAGAATCTGCACAGTCAACTGCGATCGTCCGGCGCGGAACTGGTTGCGCCCTCGGCCACAGCCCGCAATCGAGCCACCATCTGCTCAATGAGCTGGGTGTCTCCTGCGGACAGTCCGTTGTCGGCGAGCACCTGGCGCAGCGCTACCTGCTTGACGTCCATCCGACGCAGCTCGCTGAGCAACGTGATCTGTTCCTGTATCCGCCGTGCAGCCGCGTCGTCCACGAAGTAGCCCGAGTTCACGCCGAAGGCGGACGCCAGAGCACGCACGTGCGAGGTACGGGGATCGCTGGCCACGCCACGGCGCAACTCTCCGATGTAGGCGGCGCTGATCGTGACACCGGTCTCGGCCGCCGTGGCGTTGATCTTGTCGGCGATCTCCTTGTTGGTGTACCTGCGCCCAGGCTCGTCGGAGTCGCTGAGCTCCTCGGAGGTCGGGCGAATCTTGTCGAACAGGTACTCCAACCTTGCGGCCAGCGTGTCCAGGGGCGGCAGTTCCTGCTCAACGTGCCGATCGTCGACCATGATTCTTCACCCTCCAGCGACTAAACAACAGTGTCGCAGATGCCACCGCCAACAAAACAGATGTTGACACATGCACGGAACGTGAGCGTATGCTCGCTCATGTTCGGAGCAACACCCGTTGAGTGAAGGCGCAAATCGCTAAACACCTGTTGCGTTGCTGCTGCCTGATCTCGGCAGGTCCACCCGAACGGGGGGAGTCGTTAGTGAGAGGGATCAGCTCGTGAGGGGACGACGGGGGAGCTGCCCCGCAGCGCTCACCGACGCACTCGGCCATCAGCAGGGGCATCGGCGTCGATTCCTCTGCCCGGCCGCCGCTGTCGAACGGGGGCGCTGGGCCGCTCGGTCAGGGAACCACTTCCTGCCAGCGGCCCAGCGACAGTGGCTCGCGACGTCGGGGAAGAGGCGAGCCGCTCCGTGGTCGGCCACCGGTGACGGTCGCAAGCGGACACCCAGCCTCGGTACCCATCAGCGGTACGACCGAGTTGCCGGCCGGCCAGCGGGCTGAACGTTTGGCCAGCCGTCATCAGGAGGCTGCGACTGCGCTGGTCACCAGAGAGAGGAGGCATGACCTTGGTCGCCACCGCCAGCAGGTCCTTCAGAGTTGGAGTTTGTTGTCTGGCCGCGTCGCTCCTTGGAACAACGGGCTGCACGGGCGAGGAGCCTGCCACCGAGCCGAGCCCCACCTCGACGGCTGCAGCGGCTTCCCCGTCACCGACGGCGAACGCCGAGGACGCCGAAGCCGGCGCGGCCGCTCTCACGGCCTACCGGAACTACGTACGGAGCTACGTCACCGCCTCGAACAAGGGTGACTACAACGCCAAGCTCGACAGGTTCGTGGCCGACCCGGCGTTGCTGACGGTGCGCCAGGACCTGCTGATCAAGTTTCAACAGGGACTCGTCACCAAGGGAGAGCCGGTCTCGGCGCCCGTGGTGAGCAAGGTCGACACCAGTCGGCGTCCCTTCACCGCAGAGGTCGAGGACTGCTTCGACACCGGGAAGTGGGACGTGATCTCCAAGAAGACCGGCAAGTCGGTGCGCACCGAGGGCCAGGCCACGAGGTACGTGGTGATCGCCAAGGCCGAACTGTTCGACGACGGCCGGTGGCGCGTCCGGGAGGTCAACGCCCAACGGGAGAGGCGATGCTGAAACGAAAGTCGGCCGCGGTCGCGGCCCTGATTCTGGCGTTGGGCAGCGGCACGCTGCTCGCACCCGGCGTGGCGTACGCCGACTACGAGCACTGCGACGCGCTGGGCAACTGCTACTGGGTGGTCGAGAAGCCCGGCACCGGCGGCGGCGACAACGGCGGTGGTGGCGACAACGGCGGTGGTGGCGCCGGTAGGGGCTGCAGCTACGAAGGTCAGACCGTGCCGTGCGTCGTCGACGAACTCGGCGTGTGGGACGGGTCCTGCTATGTCAAGCGGGTCCCGCCGCCGCCAGGTGGGCGGACTGACGGCTACTGGAGCATCCGCACGTGCGGCATCTACGGCGGCATCCCTTCGCAGACCGCGGCGACCTGGTCGCCGGACCCGCCTGCCGGGATCCTGCCGTCCCACCAGGAGCTCGCACAACGAGCCATCGCCCAGATGAACCTCGACGGTCCGGACATCGGGATCGCCCCGCAGACCAGCGGCGCCGGTCTGGTCGGACTGCCGATCTGGCTCTGGAACAGGGTGAGTCCCAGCACCTGGGGACCCATCACCCGGACAGCGGCAGTGCCCGGTCGGTCGGTCGCGGCCACCGCCCGGGCTCAGAAGATCGTCTGGAGCATGGGTGACGGTAACTCCGTCACCTGCACCAAGCCCGGCACCCCGTTCCGGCCCTCCTACGGCAACAAGAGGTCGCCGGACTGCGGATACGACGGCTACCGCCACCCGAGCAGCACCCAGGCCGGAGGCCGCTACACCGTCACGGCCACCACGACATGGCTGATCACGTGGAGCGGCGGAGGCGGAAACACCGGCTCCCAATCCATCGAGCTGTCCTCCACCACCACGATCGACATCGACGAGCTGCAGGTGATCACGTCATGACCAGTGCGCCGACCAAGTCCACCCGTGCCGCCTCGCCGGTCGCTGCCCCGTACGCCATTCCCCGGGTCGCTCCGCAACGTCGCTGGCGGCCGGCGCTGGTCTGGCTGGCGGTGGCACTGGTCGCCGCCGGCGGGTTGATCGCGGCCGCGGTGCTGCGCAAGGTCGGTACGACGGCCGAGTACTTGGCGGTGAGCACCACGGTCGAGGTGGGCTCCGTCATCGACCGGTCGGACCTCAGCACGGTACGCATCACCGTCGACCCGGCACTTAAGCCGATCAGGGCCAGCGCCGCCGATCAGGTCGTCGGCAGGTTCGCGGCGGTCGCGCTGGTGCCCGGCACCCTGCTGACGCAAGCGCAGCTCACCGACACGGCGGTACCGGGCCAGGGGCAGCAACTGGTCGGCCTCAGCCTGTCGCAGGAGCGCCTGCCCGCCGAGCGGGTGAAGCCAGGTGCCGAGGTGCTGCTCGTCGTGACCGCCGACGACGGTCCGGTCGCGAACCAGCAGCAGACCGCCGCGCCGGTGAGCATCAAGGCCACCGTGGTGGACGTGCGTGCCGGCACCAAGGAGGGCACCACGCTGCTCAATGTGGCCGTCGCTGAGCGCGATGGACCGCACGTCGCCTCCCGTGCGGCGGCCGGCCGCATCGTCGTGGCACTGACCACGGGGAACTGACGTGGCGATCATCGCGATGGTTTCGGCCAAGGGCTCGCCCGGCGTCACCACCACGGCGCTCGCTTGCACCCTGTCCTGGAGCGGACGTACGGTGCTGGCCGAATGCGACCCCGCCGGCGGCAGCATCCTGAGCGGCTACCTGTCCAGCCTTGAGGTCCCACCCATCGGCTTGCTGCCGCTGGCCGCGGCGGCCCTCCGCGACCAGCTCGCCGACACCTTCGCCCACCAGCTCGTCGACCTCGACGCAGGAAATCCGGGTCAGCGGCTCGTCCTGCCCGGCATCAACGACCCGGTCCAGGCGGGCACCATCCGACCGACCTGGGAACAGCTGACGGGGTTCTTCGCTGACCTGGAGCGCGGCGAGGCCGGCTACGACGTCATCGCCGACTGCGGCCGACTCGCCACCAGCGCCCCGCCGTGGCCGCTGTTGTTCCGCGCCGACCTGCTGTTGCTCGTGGTACGCGCGGCGACCCTGCGGACCATCGCCCCAGCCGTCGGCGTGGCGGAGATGCTGCGGCGGGAACTGACCCAGTACGGCCAGGGACCGGGAGCCCTCGCTCTGGCCCTGATCGGCGAAGGCCCCTACAGCCGGCGGGACATCGAACAGCGATTGCACCTGCCCACCGTGATCGAGCTTCCCGACGACCGGCGCACCGCCGAGGTGCTGAGCGACGGTGGCGGCCGGCTGCGCGGTAGCCAACGGTTGCTGCGGGCCGCTGCCAGCGCCGAGCCGGCCGTACGCGCTGCGATCGCGCGCCGGCGTGCGCACCTGGCCCCTACCGCATCTAGGGAGAGCAGCCGTGCCTGATGAGCTTCGAAACAGCGGCCCGACCTGGCCGGCAGCGGTCGACCGCGTCGCCACAAACGGCAACCGCTGGCCCACCAACAGCACCGCGGCTGCCTTCGGGCCGGAGTCCAAGCCGCCAGCCGTCGCCGAGCAGCAGCCTGGGCCGGTGAGCATCGACTACGCGGCGGTGCGACTGCTGCGCGCCCGGGTCAGCGCGGAACTCACCGTGGCGCTCCGGGAGACCCCCAACGTCTCCACCGATCACCGCCAGGCCGAAGCGGAGCGCATCGCCGCCCGGCTGGTCCGCGATCACGTCGACGCCCTGCACCAGGCCGGACAACCGATCTCGCAGGCGGAAGAAGACGCGTTGCTTGACGCGGTCGCCGCCGACATGTTCGGTCTGGGCCGACTCCAGCAGCTGCTCGATCGCCCGGACGTCGTCAACATCCACATCCTCGGCTGCGACAACGTGCGGATCGAGCACACCGACGGGCGGATCACGGTAGGCGAGCCGGTCGCCGAGACCGACAAGGAACTCATCGACATGTTCCAGGTCCTGGCGATGCGAGCCGGAGCGACCGAGCGTTCGCTGTCCTCGACCAAGCCGTGGCTCGACATGCAGTTACCCGACGGCAGCCGCCTCACCGTTCTCATGCAGGTGTCGGTGCGTCCGTACGCGGCCATCCGCCGGCACACGCTGATGGACGTCAGCCTGGAGGATCTCCGCGACCGGTACGGCGCCATGGACGACCTGATCTGCCAGTTCCTCAAGGCGGCCATGGCCGCCGGCCTCAACATCATGGTGGCCGGACTGGCCGATGCTGGAAAGACCACCCTGCTACGCGGTCTGGCCCGGGAGATCCCGGATCGGGAGCAGTTCGTCACCCTGGAGGAGTCCCGCGAGCTCGGTCTGCACACCACCGGACAGCACCAGTGGGCGATGAGCCTCGAGTCCCGGGAAGGCCACGGCTCCCGGGGCGCCGACGGCCGACCCGCCGGCGAGGTCACGATCATGGACATGATCCCGCTGACCCTGCGGATGTCCGTGCAGCGGATCATCGTCGGCGAGGTCCGTTCCCGGGAAATCGTGCCAATGCTGCAGGCCATGGCCACCAGCAAAGGTTCGCTCTGCACCATCCACGCCCGTCACCCCCGTGCCGTGATGGACCGCGTCATCGAGCTGGCACTGCAACACGGGCCCGAGATGACCGCCGAACTGGCGCGGCGGATGGCCGCAGGCGCCATCGACCTGATCGTGTACGTCAGCGTCGAGGACGAGACCAATCTCGGCGGTCGCAAGCACCGCTTCGTCTCGGAAATCCTTGAGGTGGGCGGGATGAGCGGTGACCAGCTCGTCACCACCCAGGTCTTCGGACCGGGCCCGGATGGACGAGGCGTACCCCGGCACCTGCCGGAGCGGCTGCTCGCACCTCTGCGGCGGGCCGGCTACGACCCCCGCCAACTCACCGGCTACATCCAGCAGGGGGAGCACAACCGCGGCGCCTGGAGCACCCGTCTCGACACCGTGACGAGGCAGCCATGAGCCTGCTCGACCTCGCCGCCGTGCTGGCGGGCATGCTCGCCGTCACCGGCGCGGTCGTCGGTGTCATCAGCGTCGTGGGGACCACCCGGCCGCCCCGGCCACCGTCGGCGCTGCAGCAGCGGGTCCGCCGCTGGTGGACCGGTTCCGGACGCACGCGGCGGGAGCAACGCGCTCACCAGATCAAGGTGGTGACGGCTGCCGCTGCTGGGGGCCTGACCTGGCTGCTGACCGGCTGGCCCGCCGCCGGGATGATCATCGGCATTGCCGTTCCCGGCATACCGTGGCTGTTCGCCGCCGGTCGCGCCGAGAAGCAGGCCATCGCCCGACTGGAGGCCGTGGAGGCCTGGACCCGCCGGTTGGCCGACATCGTCGCCCGGGGCATCGGCCTGCAGCAGGCAGTCGCCGCGACCGCGGCCACGGCGCCGCAGCTCATCGAACAGGAGGTACGCGACCTGGCGGCGCGGCTGCAGGGCAACGGCGACCCGATGGCCGCCCTGCAGCAGATGGCCGACGACCTCGACGACTACACCGCCGACCAGGTTGTCGCCCCGCTGATGCTCCATGTCACCGATCGTGGCGAGGGCTTGCACGAGGTGCTGACCGCGATCAGCCGGTCCATCGCCGCCGAGATCGAGATGCGCTCGACGGTCGACGCCAAGCGCGAAGGTCCGCGCTTCGCCGTTCGGTTCCTGACCGGCATGACCATCCTCCTGCTGGCCTACGGGGTGATCAACCCGCACTACCTGCAGCCCTACGGCAGCGTGCTCGGGCAACTCGTGCTGCTGTTCCTCGCCGGCCTGTACATCGTGCTGATGACCTCGGTACGAAAGCTCAGCCTGCCGCCCAGGCGGGAGCGGCTGCTACCGCCGGTCGAGGCGCAGGCGCTGGGAGCGGCGGCATGAACAACGGCTACCTCACCGCCATGGTCGTCGCCGGCGCGATGACCGGCCTCGGGGTGTTCCTGCTGGTCGTACAGCTGATTCCCGCCCCGCCGGCGCTCGGTCCCGCGCTACGACGGCTCCACCCGCTGACCACCGCGAGTAACTCGCCAGCCGGCATCAGCTGGGTTCGGCGCCGTCTCGCGGTGCCGCACGCCGATCTGCGGCTGCTGAACCGCAGCACCGATCAGTACTTCCTGACCCTCGGGCTGTCGGCGCTGTTCTGTCTCATCCTGCCGGCCCTCATCACCGTCGTCGTTGCGGTGCTGCGGCTACCGATCCCCGTGTTCATCCCGGCGGGCGGGACCCTCGCCGCCGCGCTGGCCGGCGCGGTACTGGCCCACCGCGAAGTCGTATCCAAGGCTGCCGTCGCGCGGGCCGAGTTCACCCGGGCCATGTGCACCTATCTCGACCTCGCCGCCCACCAGGTCCTCGGTGGCCATGGCCCGGTGGAGTCGCTCGACCGGGCAGCCAGTGTCTGCCACGGCTGGGTCTTCGCCCGCATCCGGGAAGCCCTACTCAGCGCCCAGCTGCAGCTGCGGCCACCGTGGGACGAACTGAAGGTCCTCGCCCGCGACATTGAGGTCATCGAGCTGGGCGACCTGGCAGACATCATGCGTACCGCCGGCAGCGAGGGCGCCAATGTCCACCAGACGCTGCGCGCCCGAGCCGACTCGATGCGGGACCGGATCCGCACCGAGGCGCTCGCCCAGGCGGAGCTTCGCACCAACAAGCTCGACATCCCCGCTGCGGCGCTGATCCTCGTGCTCCTCGTCCTCATCGGCTACCCGTTCATGGCCCGCCTGTTCGTCCGCTGACCACCCACCCACGGAGGGAACGCCATGCACACCATCCACGCCGTCATCGCCTACCTGGCAACGAACTGGCAGCGCATGACCGATCCAGCTGAGGCCGAGCGAGGCGACAGCCCTGTCGGCACCGCCGTCATCACCGCGATCCTCGTCGCCGGTGCCGTCGTCGTTGCCGGCGCGATCGTCGCCGTTGCCAACGGCTGGGTCGCCCTCATCCCGACGCAGCCGTGACCCGGGCAGAGCCCACCGTCCGCCAGCGCCCCGCCGGACGCTGGCGGACGGGCCGCTACCTCAGCGACCGTGGTAGCTCGCCGGTGGAGTTCGCCGTCATAGCGCTGCCGATGATCCTGCTGACCTTCGCCGTCGTCCAGACGGGACTGGTCTTCTTCGCCCAGTCCATCGCGCTCGGTGCTGCCACCCAGGGGGTCAACGCGGCCCGGGGTTACCAGTCCACCGCCGCAACTGGCGAGGCGCGGGCCATCAATTTCCTGTCCGCAGCCGGAGCCGGGCTGGAGAGCGAACAGGTAACCGTCACCCGGACCGCAACCGAGGCACGGGTGACGGTTACCGGCCTAGCGATCACGGTGCTACCAGGGCTCAGCTGGACGATTACCAAGTCCGCGCACGGCCCCGTCGAACGGCCCACCACGCCATGAGCATCTCGAGGCTCCGGGGTCAGCGCGGCTCGGTGAGTATCGAGATGGCGGTGGTGACGCCGGCCGTCCTCGCGTTGCTCGCCGGCGCCGTCATCGGTGGCCGAGTCAACATCGCCCGCCAGGCGCTCGAAGCGGCTGCCTACGACGCCGCGCGCACGGCCTCCCTGGCACGGACGGCCGGCGAGGCGAGCGCGCAGGCGCTGGCCGCCGCCGACTCCACCCTTAACGCCCAGGGGCTGAGCTGCACCGGCCTGGACGTCACGGTTTCCACCGCAGGCTTCGGCGTTCCTGTCGGACAACCCGCGACCGTTACCGCCCGCGTCAGCTGCACCGCGACCTTCTCCGACGTCGCACTGCCCGGCATGCCCGGCACCGTGCCGCTCATCGCATCCTTCACCAGCCCGTTGGACACCTACCGGAGCAGAGCATGACTGCGCTCAGCCGCCGGCTCGGCAACGACGACGGCCGGGTCACCATCTGGTTCGCCGTCCTCGCGCCGGCATTCCTCGCCTTGATCGGCCTCGTCGTCGACGGCGGCGCCAAGGTACGGGCATATCAACGCGCGGACAACATCGCCGGCGAAGCGGCCCGCGCCGGCGGACAGGCCATCAAGGCTGGGCAGGCCATCGACGGTGGCACCAAGGAGATCGACCCCTCGGTCGCCGCCACCGCCGTCCAGGCCTACCTCGACGACCTCGACGGAGTCACGGGCATCGTCACCGTCGATGGCGCCCAGCAACTCACCGTCACAGTCACCGTCACCTACAACCCGATCCTGCTCGACCTGTTCGGCGGGGGAGTAGGCACGACGGCCACCGGCCGGGCGACCGCGACCCTGATCGCTCAATAGCAGCCCGCGAAGGAGCAACCGTGGCATGCACCGCACCCACGACCGGCCATGGTCGGCAGGTCCTCGCCGGCATCGGCGCCCTCGCCGTGGTCGCGTTGGTCGTCGCCCTGCCGGTTCTCCTCGTCTGGGCCGCCGGCAATCCGTTGCCCGGAATCGGCGGTTGGCTCACCGCACTCGCCGACGATCCGGGCACCGCCGCCGACCAGATCTGGCAGGCGCTGACCAGCCGGGACGACGGAGACCTGTTCCTGCAGACGTTGGCGCTGATCGGCTGGGCCGCAGCGGTACTGGCCGCGTGGAGCTGGGTCACATTCCTGGCTGCACTGGTCGTGGAGACCGTCGCGCAACTGCGCGGACGACGGCGCGGGCGGGTCCCGCGTAACACTGCCCGAATCCCTGGGACGCGATTGCAGCATCGTGCCGCTGCGGCGCTGGTGGCCGCCATCCTCGGTGCGTTCGCCGCGCCGACCCTGGCATCGGCCGCAGTGCCCGCCGCCATCGCCAGCCCTGCCATGGCCGCCCTCAGCCAATCGAGTGCAGAAAGGGCGGCACCGCGTACGGCCGCACCGACGCAAGCCCCGGCCGCCACCGGGTACCTGGAGCACTCGGTGGAGCGCGGGGAGAACCTGCTCGACATCGCCGAGCGGTACAACGTGTCCTGGCAGCGTCTGGCCGAGGCCAACCAGGGTCTTGCGCAGCCGGACGGGCGGAGCCTCCAGCCGGGCAACACCCGGATCTACGCGGGCTGGACCCTGCGGATTCCAGGGGTCACCTCCCCGGCCGTCAGCACCACGTCGGCGCAGGCGCCGGCCGCAAGGAGCGGACCACTGATCTACGAGGTGGCGCGGGGCGACTGGCTGGCCGGTGTCGCCGAGCGGTTCCTCGGTGACGCCGACCGTTACTCCGAGATCGCGGCGATCAACCCGAGTCTTGAGCGGCGTGACCACCGATTCCCGCACCACATCGAGCGCGGATGGCACATCGCCCTGCCCCAGGACGCCCGCGATCGTGGCCCCGCTGACCACGCCCAGGGCAGGATCGTGGCTGGCGAAAGGACCCAGCCGGCCCCGAGCGCTCCCGAAGGCGACGACCGGTCGACGGCGCCCCGCCCACCGAACGACGCCGAGATCCAGCAGGGTGTCCCCGCCCCACCGGCGCCGGCTCCGGCAACGCCGGACCGCCCGAGCGCGTCCCCTGTCGTAACTCCATCCGCCTCGGCCAGCCCGCCGAGGGCGTCCGAACCGCCGGCTACGGCACGCCCGACCGACGACCCAGCCGCCTCGGTATCGGACCATCGCTCCGATCAGCCAGCGGGGGACAGCGACAGCGATGTCGACGAGGCGATCGTCCTGGGCTCGCTTGCCGGGGCAGGACTGCTCTCCGCGCTGCTACTCACGGCAGTGATCCGTCGCCGAGGCCGGCAACGCCAGCACCGCCGGCCCGGCCGCCGGCTCCCGCACCCCCGCGGGGGCGCCACGGAACGAGCGCTACGCGTGGCCGAGCAGCCGGCAGACGTCGACCGGCTGGACCTCGCCCTGCGCAGCCTCGCCGCGGCGCTGGCCGAGCGGGAACAGCCCCTGCCGGACATCGCCGCTGTGTGGATCGTCGACCAGGCCGTTACGGTCGTGCTCACCGAGCCCGGCCCAGAGCCGCCCGCACCCTGGATCAACGACCGCGGGCACTGGACCCTGCCAGGAGACGCCAGAATGCCCGTCGTCACCGAGCAGTTGGCTCCGCTGCCCACTCTCGTCGCTGTAGGGTCCCAGCCCGGTCGACACCTGCTGCTCGACCTCGAACGCCTCGGCAGCCTCACCCTCGCCGGCGACCGCGAGCGCACCCTCGCGCTGCTGCGTTACCTCGCCTGCGAATTGGCCTGCAACGCCTGGTCCGACGAGGTTGAGGTTATCGTCACCGGCTTTCCGGCGCAGGAGACCGAACTGCTGATCGCCCTCAACCCGGACCGGGTGCGCGTGGTCCCGTCGGTCGGTGAGGCCGCGACGCGGTTGCGGCGCCGCGCCGCAGCGGTGACAGCAGCCCTCAACGCGTCTGGAGCAGCCGACACCTTCGCCGGTCGCATCACCGACCTCGGCGAGGCGTGGGCGCCTCAGGTGCTACTCGTCGCTGATCCCAACGAAGACGACCTTGGCGTGCTCGACGAGCTCGGAGAGGAACTGCGAGACACGGGCCGGTGCGCCGTCGCCGTGGCGAGCACGACCAGAGCCCGCGCGACCGCCGGCCCGAACACTGCCATCATCGACGAGGACGGCCTGCTGCACCTCGCCCTGCCGTTCCTCCTCGTCGAGGGCAACGCGGCAGGACTACCCGTACGCGAGCTGGAGCCGCTCGCCGAGATCATGGCGCAGGCGCGGGCTGCCACGGACGAGCGGACCCCGCCGGCCGCCGAGCCGGAAGCGTGGGCGGACGGTACCGACGCCGCCGGCTCGGTGCTCGATCTGTTCACTGCGGGCGAGCCTGCGGCGGCAGCAGGATCCGATGACGTAGAGGCCGATACGTCGACTCCGCCCGATCCCATCGTCGCCGTGCCCCGCATCGGGCGCACCCGTACGGCCACCACCGTTCCACCACGCGAGGTCACCGCCGCGATTCGTCAGCGTCGCCGCCAAGCCGACCCGCAGCTTGATTCGGACCTACGGGCCTGGCGCGAGCAGGACAAAACCCGTCCCCGCATCAGCGTCCTCGGGGCGGTCGAGGTCGACGCGCCCGGCCCGGTGCCCGACCAGCGCCGCCGATTCCACGCGGAACTCATCGTCTACCTGGCTCAACGCGGTGCCCGCGGAGCATCCGCCGAGCAGCTCACCGACGCGTTGTGGCCCGATCAACAGGTCAAGGACGCCAGCCGCCGGGTCGCCATCACCCGGGCCCGTCGGTGGCTGGGGGAAACCCCGGACGGCACCGCCTGGCTGCCCGAGATGGGATCCGACCGGCTCTACCGGCTGAAGTCGGGCTATCTGCTGGACTGGCACCTGTTCCGCCGGCTGCGAAGCCGCGGCGAAAGTCGTGGCGCCGCCGGAGTCAAGGATCTACGAGCCGCATTGGAGCTCGTTCGGGGCGTACCACTCGACGGAGCCGAGCGCGCGTACGCGGCAGGCGCCCGCAACCCCTTCACCTGGTTGCCCGAGTCCGACATCTACCCGGGTCATCTCACTTCCGCGATCGTGGATACCGCCCACGAACTCGCCGAGCTCTACCTCGACGCCGGTGATTTCACCGGCGCGCGCTGGGCCGTACAGCAAGCCTGGCTGGCCGATCCGGAGCGTGGCGACGACGGGCCCTGGCACGACATCATGCGAGTTGCCCATGCCGAGGGACACACCGCAGAACTGCGCAATCTCCTGGGGGAGCTGATGCGGGTCCGCGAGGCCGAGGTGCCCGAGGACCTGGCGCCGGTTACGTACGCCCTGCTGCGCGAGCTCCTGCCGGATCTGCTCGCTGCCAGCAGCAGCACCGGATAGATCGAATGCGCAAACCGACCGATGGGCGCGGCGGACCGAGACCGCGAACCGAATGTTGCACCACCGACCGAACGGAGTGAACGGCCTTGCTGACATCGAACGAAGCTGGCGGCATGGAGTACATCGAGGCAACGAGGAGGGTTGGCGCTTGCCTGGTCGAGGCTGCAGACGACACCACTGCGGCAGCAGCCGTCCAGCTGGCGATCGAGGCGTGGAAGCGCCTGGCCGGAACCGACCTCGCCTGGGACCACTGCGGCCTGGAACTGCTCGACATCCGGGCCCGGCTGTACTCGGAATACGACGACGTGGTCGTGGACGCTGCGGCGCCGGTTCGCGATGACGCCGAGACCCGGCTGGCCGTGACGACGTTGCTGGAGCAACTCGCGCGGTACCACGAGCGTCTGGCCGCCGACGATCATGAGGGCCTGACTCGGCGGCTCAGCCACGACGCCGGCGCCCAGCAGCTACGGCGTGCGGCGGCGGCCCTGGCATGACCGTTGGCCACTGGTACCGGGAGGCGTACCAGGCCCTGCGTGTGGCCGCTACGGCAATGGGACAGCGGCCCGCCGACAGCGCGGCCGACATCAACGCCGCCGTCATCGCCAGGTCTGCCGTCTATGCGCAGTTGGCCCGAGCGACCGAACTGCTGGTCGGCGCCCGACCGGCAGCGGAGGTACCGGATCGGGCCGGCGCCTCGACCATCCTGAGGCGACGCGGGCAGCGGCTGACTCAGCTCTACGTCGGGCTCCGGGCTGCCACGATCGTCGACCGGCAGTTTCCGCCGTCTCCCGTCGCAGTGACCGCCGAACCGGCGCGTTCGCTGCACCGGGCTGCGGACGCAGTCGCCGTGATCGGTGACATCCTCGCCAGCCACGTTCCGCCAGGGCAGGGACCCCGAACACCGGAAGGGCTCGCGATTCGAGCCGGCGGGGGTGTCCAGTCGGGTATCGCCGAGATCGCCAGGCTCACCTCGAACGCGGTCATCGTCGACATCGCGCTGCCCGGATGGCTTAACCACGGGCGCGGACACCTGACCGAGATCTACCGCCCAGCGGCGGAGACCGCCAGGTGGACCGCCAACAGCGGCCTTGGAGGAATAGCCCGGGAACTGATCGCCGCTGGGCGAGGACAGCCACCGTTGGATGGACTCGACATCGCCCGATCCCCGCTGAATCCCGCGCCCAGCGTCCATACCGTCGACGATGCGGTCGCTGCCATGGCCGCCGCGCGGAGCTCGATGTGGCAGAACCCAGGGCAGGTCACGGGAGCACATCTGCAGCTTGGAACCCAGCTCGGCCTGGCCGTACACATCCTGATCAGCGGCGGTGCCCCGAGGATGGTGGGCGGTTGGCGACAGGCCGCCATCGCGGCCGCCGACCTGCGGGCCACCCCGCCGGTCGGTGCGGGCCGCGACGCTGCCGCTGAGCTGGCCGAAGTCCTGCGCTGGGCGCGAACACAAGCAGCCGCCGGCGGTGACGGGCACGCGCAGCTGCGCGACAAGCAGGTCGTACGCCTCAGCTCCGAGCTTCCGTTCCTGGCAGCCACCCTCCACCGGGGGCTGTCCGCCGCCCTTCAGCGAGGCGAACTGTTCGTCAAAGCCGAGGGGCCCTTGGCGCGTCCAGCCGGCTCGCTCATCTTCCGTGCCGCCAAGCGATGGCGGTCGGCCGTCAGCGATGACGATGTGGTGCAGGACTTGAACCGTGGGCTGGCGCAGCGGCAGCCAGACAACGACGGTAGAGGGACCGTGGCGCAGGCGTTTCCTCGACCTCCGCGACCGAGAGCTTCGATGGCCCAGACACCGACCCGAGCAGCCGATGCAGTGCCGGGACAAGGCCGCCGCCGAACGCGATGACGCCCAAGAAGCGCTTCGTGTCGGGTGAGTGACCGCGTGCCATGAATTCATTGACGCTGTTGATCTCTGTCCAGTACGGTTCGTGTTCGCAAAAGAGCCGAACGACGTTCAACGGGGGAACATGAGCGGCTTCCATGTGGATCCGGCCGGCCTGAACGGGCTGTACAACGTGCTGCACCGGGCATCCGGCGACGTCGGCGACACGCTCACGTACGTCCAGCGTCATTGCGACCTGACTTTTGCCGAGGAAGGTCTGCTGGTCATCTTCGCCAGCCCGCACAAGCTGGTGTACGACCGGATGACGCAGGGGCTACAACGGTTGGAGACGGTCAGTCGGAGCGCCGCCACGCATATCAACCTCGCCCAGCGCCACTACTCCACCTCGGATGCAACGGCGGCAAGCCGGGTTGACCAGACCTATCCGGGCGCGAAAGACCCGGCGGCCATGTGGAGCGCGCTCACCACCGGCCGCCCCGACCTGTGGCCCACGGCTCCTCGGTCTCCCTTCGCTGATGTAGCCGAGCCAACCAAGCACCTGGTGTCGCCCAACTACGCGACCGCGGTCGAGATGTGGAAGATCAACCCGCTCGCGGATCTGATCAGCCCTGCTGCCTGGCTGCGCCAGGTCAGCGTGTGGCTGTTCGGGTACGACCCCTTCGAAGACTGGAGCAAGCAGCTCAGCGGCGACTGGGACGCCTACATCCACTGCGCCGCAGCCTGGCGGATCATCGGCAATGCGGTACTCGATGTCGGCCGAAACCTCGTCACCACTGCAGGGGACGTACCAGACGTTTGGGGTGGCCAGGCTGCGGAAGCCGAGCAGGAGTTCCAGCTCAGGCTCGGGAATGCGGCCATGGCCTTGCACCCGATCTGCGACCAGTACGCCGAGCTCTACACCAAGGCTGCCGTGGCCGCCAAACACCTCTTCGATGTGGTCAGCGGCCTGATCGCGAAGCTCATCGACGTCCTGATCGTCATCAACCTCGCCTCAGCTGTCGGCACGGCGACGATCGAGACGGGGGTCGGGCCTGTCATCGGTTACGGTGTGGCTGCCTATTACGCCTGGCAGGCGTACGACCTCTACAACGAGATCTCGACCTTCTACGGCAACGCCGAGGCCACCTTCAAGGGCATCGCCGGAACCATTGGCATGATCCAGGCAAGCGCGGCTGTCTCCGCGCTTCCCGACCTCAAGCCCTATCAGCACCCCGGACAGCAGGGATAGGCCATGACCGACGAGATCCACCGCCAACCACTGGCCCGCGCGGTCCTGACGACGCTCGCCAGGAGTCGCGGCGGCGACGACCCACTGGGCTCCCTGGCCCGCACCGTCCTCAACGGCGAGGCGGACCTGCGTACGGCGGCGGCGTTCTCCTGGCACGGCCGGGCGCTGGACGACGCCTTCACGGCGTCGCTGCGCGAACGGGAGGCCGTCAGCCGGGAGGATCGCGCCGAATGGGAGCGGCAGGCGCAGCAGCTTCGTGACGCGGGTGCGGCGCTGACCGTCGAGGTGGAGCCTCTGGGCGGTGCCACCAGCGAAGACCGGGAGGAGCGGCGGTGAACGCCGGCATGCGATGGAGACTGGCTATTCCGCTGATCGGTCTGAGCCTGCTGATGGTGGTTCCAGCCGTCTACGGCACCTGGGTGTTCTGGTCCGACTTTGGAAACACCTACCGGTCGCTCAGCGTGGTGATCTGCCTGGCTCTGCTGGCTCAGTTGGGGTTGGCGGTGTCGATCGGCGTACGGCCGACCCGGGATGTGCCCTGGCCACGGATCGGCCTGATGGCGGTCACCTTCTTGGTGGCCTGCGGTGTTGCTGCGGTGCGGAGGTCGGTCTGACATACACCGCACCGAAGCGGGTCGTTGCTGTTGCCGATCAGACTCCTTCGTGGAGCCTGGCCTCACGGTCATCGCGCACTTGAGGCCGCCCCGCACCTTGGATCAACGCTTTGCTGACTGCCAAGGGCGTCCCGGCCGATGGCCTGCTGGACGACGAGCGTCCATGCGTGGTGCTGCACAACCAGGCAGGTACCTCGCTGGAAGCAGAGAGCTCCTGCCGCAGGCGGCCCGCTCCGGATTCAGCGCAGGTCGGGTCCGCCCTCCACGGCGAGTTCGCCGAGCACGCTGAACCGGTCGTCGCCTACGTCGCTCGGGTCGTCCGTGTCCTCAACAATGAAGGCTCCGATCGGTTCTTCGTCCAGAAGCTGAGGGTACTTCTCCAGCAGGAACCGGCGCCGGTACGCCATGTCGGCGGTGTCGACAATTCCCTCCAGAGTGGTCCAGTTGAGGGTGCCGCCGACCAGGATTCCGGCTACCGGCACGACCTTGCCGAGGCCCTTCTTGGTGAGGGTGTGGCCGACCGCTTCGGCGAACCGTCCGGCGATCCGGGCGACGACCGAGTCGTTCAGAACTTTCCACGTCTTACCGCGGACGAGTGCCTGGGTGAGGCGCGAGATGTCGGCGAAGGCGGCGTTCTTCGCGCCGACGGACGCGGCCGTCCCGGCGTTGACGACGGATAGGACGAAGAGCTTCTCGGCTGGTTCTTCGGGGTCGTAGCCGTACAGCAGCGAGACATGGCCGACCGCGCGGGAGGCGAGTCCGATGACGATGGCGGCGTCGCCGGCGAGAGCGCTGACGATAGCACCTCCCGACGGCGCCGCCGCCGCACCGCCGGAGACCGCAGTAGCAAGCTCGCCTCCCGAGATCACCAGCCCCGCACTCATCCCCGAGACTGCAGCAGTAGCCGGGTAGTACCAGCTCAACGCCCGCCCTCGGACCGCGTGGATTTGCTCGAGGTCGAGGCGCCGCAGGTCGGAGAGCTTGGTGACGTCGTGCCCGCGCTTCTGGTGTAGCTCCACCACCCGCTTGGGCGAGAGTCCCGCTCGCGAAATCTTCGCCACCGTTCGCTGCATCGAGCCCAGAGCACTGCCACTCCAGTCCGCCGCGCTGGTGGGGAGGACGCCGGCGGCTTTGCGAGCCCCGGTGCCGATGGCGCTCGCACCCTTGGCGACGATGCCGCGCCCCCGCGATACGACTGAGTGGGCTCCCTGGTGGTTTTCCAGGTACGTCGCCGCGCGCCGACCGAGTGCCGCGGCGCCGTTGGACACGCCCTCGCCGGCGCTGCGCAACGCGGCCGACAGCGGCCTGCCCTTGAACCGCTGAATGTCACGCCACGCCGCAAGCTCGTACTCCGAGGGTTCCGCCATGTCGTCAAGGTTAGTGACCCGAACCGCCGCTCATGAACAGGTAGGCGGCGGAGTTAGCATTGGCCCGATTGGCCTTAACCAAGTGGTGCAGGGCTTTGAACCGGCCCAGCCTTGTCCCACTCACCGAGTCGCGGCCCTTGACATGATCACGTGCGCGGATTTGCCGGCGGCCCTGCGTTACTAAATGTGGACGGCGAGCACGGGCGGTCACCCGCGCTCGCGAGCGAGCATCAGCGGACTGGATTCCAGCGACAACGGCATGACGCCAGGGTCGAGGTGGACGTGCGCTTCGGGCTGAGCGGTCGAATCAGACAGCGCCAGACACCGCCGGGCGAGATCCCGCAGCCCGGCCGAGTCGCCGTAGATCTCAACGGTGCCGTCGCGGACTTGAACGATGATGAATCCTCCTTCAGCCGGTGCGATAACACCTCGCTGGGAGTCGTAGCCAGGTACGGGTAGTGTCACCTCATTCGCCAATACAGTCTCACCGAGACCGGCCAGGATGTGGCCTCCGCATCTGCCGCTGGCCGTGTGTCACACAGCGTCACAGCCGGTCGATCAAGAGGTGCTCGGTCTTGCCGACGAGAGTGCGTTCGCAACTCCAGTTTCATGGCCCACTGATGGCCATCTTTGCCCAGCGGGGTATCAGGCCGCTGGGATGAAGCGCCGGAAGGGTCCTGCGGGTGAGTGCGGCAGTCCGATCAGATGAGTGCCGGACACCGGCTCGCTGCTGGCTAGGTGACTGCCGATCGTGGAGGTCAGGCTGGCGGCGACGGCGGCGATGTCGGCGGCGGAGCCGTGGAAGGTGGGGACGGAGCAGCCTCGGGTTGGAATGAGTTCGTCCTGAGCGGACACGTCCTTCCAAAAGGTGTGGAAGGGTTCGAGTGCGCCGTCTGCGGTGATGATCTTGCCGGTCTGCTGGTCGATGGTGTTCGGCCCCGAGGGATTGGTGGGGGCGCTGACGGTTAGCAGCCCGAGGGTGCTGGTCCCTGCATCTGTTGCGGCCTGGGCGAGTAGCGGGCGGCCTGTGGCGGTGGTTAGTTCGTCGAGTAGTTGGCCGATGGCGCGGGAGATGGTGGCGTCGATGATCAGGTCGGTGTCGCCTAGGAGCATGGCCAGGTCGTCCGGGATGACACTGGTATGTGCCTCCACCGCGATGTCATCGCGGATGGCCGCGAGACGCTGGCGCAGCGCTTCGGCTTTTGCCTCGCCGATGTTGTCCTCGGCGAAGTTCTGACGGACGAGGTGCCCTCCGGTGACGGTGGCGGGGTCGCAAAGGATGAGGCGTTTGGCGCCCGCGCGGGCGATGAACTCGGCGATCCAGGATCCGAGGCCGCCACAGCCCCAGATGTGGATCGTCTTGCCTTGGTAGGCGTTGGTCGGGCGGTTGGTGTCGCGCCGGGTTGTGACGCTGTCCCGTTCGTCGGACACTGTGCACCACTCCACGGGTGTCTGGTTGTCGAGCGTCTCAGCTTTGATGTTGAGGACAAGGTCGCGACGGTATCGGACGCGTCGGCGGAGCTCGTCGGCTGCCACGGCGGGCACTTGGCCTGCGAGGAGATGTGGAGGCCCCCCGTTGGGGTGCGGGATCGCGAGAATGAACGCTTGGGGCGCGCCCACGGGATTTCGGCTCGCGGCAGCCGCGAGCGCCGTGAGGAAGGCCGCTGCTTGAGGCAGGGGCGGCGGCGTGGCGAAGGCGCCGGGCGCGATCGTGGTGTCGAGCAGCGTCAGCAGTTCATGCAGTCGGGTACCCGCTCCGAGAGGCAGCGGGTCCGCTACCTGGAAGACCACGGTCCGGTGTTGGTCGGGGTGACCGCCGGCGTAGTGGAGGTCCTGGCGGTGCGCCGATCGCGCGGTGAGGAAGGCCGGCTGTGCCTTTACGTGTTTGCCGGACTCGCGAACAACGACGGTGGGGGTGCCGGGTGTGTGGTGGAGGATGCCGCCGACAGCATGGAACAGGGCCGAATCGGGGTCGAACTTGGCCGCTGCGGCGTCTGCCAGCCACTCGTGCAGCCGGTCGATCGCACTGGCGAAGCCGCGCTGCGGGTTCCACTCTCGCGCGGGATCGAGGTAGATGCACAGCCGCCGTCCCTGTAACACGTGCGGGTAGCCGAGGAAGCGATTGTGGTCGACTTCGACGAGCGGTGGCGAAAGTCGGTTGGGGCCGATCCGCAGCAGGAAGTCCTCCTGCTCTTGCAGCGGGAGACCGTGGGGCGCGCGAGCCAGGTCGCCGGTCCGCAGCCGGATGCGCGCTTGGACGAGCCCGAGGCCAATGAGCCGCGGCCGGTCGAGGAGCTGGAAGTCGTCCGGTAGGGCGGCTGCGACCGCACGCAGTTCACGGATGGCAGTCTCCTGCCAGTCCGTGAACTGGTTGCGCTTCCGTTTGGTCACCGACGGTACAACTCATTACCCGGCTCGACCTGAGCGGCCAGACGAGGAGGTGTCGGGTGGTTCGTTCCCGCCGGTGACCCCGCCCGCTGCTCCGGCGTCCCCGAACTTGGTGCTCGACGAGGAGGTCTCCGGAGCCTGGAACTTGTCGCCGAAGAGCCCTTGCCACTTCTTGACGCTCTTCTCCTCGTCGGTCTCGTGGTAGGCGTCGTGGATCTCGGCTGCGTGGGCGTGGATACGGTCGCGGAAGTACGAGTAGGTCTCCTGGCTCCAACGGTGGTCGAAGGTGACCGACGGGTTGGAGGGGTCGGCGATGGACGGCTTGATCCAGTTCTGCTGGAGCCACTGGTCGAGGTCGCTGACCATATGCAGCAGGGCGGTGGGCAGGTCGCTGTAGTAGCCGGGGTCGCTGATCTTCTTCCACTCGGAGACCTGCTCGCCGAGGACTGTGGTGATGAGGATCGACTTGGTCCCGGTGAACGAGTTCTTGTGGTCGCGCAGGAACTTCAGCAGGCGGATGACCTTGCGAAGATTGCGGTTGGCGATCTTGTCCTTGTCCTTCATCCACTGGGTGAATCCGGACGGGTTGGTCGTCTCGAACTGCTCGTCGTCCCGGTTGATGATCACCTGACGGCCGTCGCCGAGGATGACGTACGGGACGATGTCGACGTGCATCTGATTGTTTGCGTACTCAACGTAGACGCAGCGACACTTTCGGTTGTGTGGCATGTCGCCGTAGATTGAGTGGTGGTGGATAACGTGGTAGACGGCGTTGATGTACTTCTGCACGTCGTCTGACCAGTCGGGTTCCTCCTTCATCTGAAGGAGGAAGTCCGCGTCGAACGGCTTGCCGTTTTGCGGGCTAATGATCGTCTCCTGGGCCCAGGAGCCCTGCGGGATCTTCGTGACGATCCGCGGGCCGAGGCCCGGGTCCGCCTTGAGGGCCGCGTAGATCGCGTTAACCCGGTCGGCCAGTTTGTCGAGGTTGAACTGGCTGAGGTTGACCGTGTTCTTCAGGAAGTTGCTGAAGTAGTCGGTGTGCTTCATCGGGCTTCCCCCATGGCGATCGGTGGTGAAGCGGCGACGACCGGCATGTCCGTTCCGGTCGTGTACGCGGTGAGTTCGAGGCGGTGACGGGTCACGTGTTGACCTGGACAACGGGCGTGTAGGTGCCGTCCTGCCGCTCGTACACTTCGATGGGTGGCTGGGCACCGCGCATGAATGCACGTCCCATCTCGATAGCCGGGGTCAGCGGTGCGGCGGCGATGAGGTGCCACTTGGTTGCTCGGGGGCAGGTCTTCTCGACCTCGGCGAGCAGCGTGCGCCAGCGGTCGGCGAAGTTCCGCAGCGTGTCCGAGTGCGAGAAGAGGTTGGGACCGAAGTGATCGGCCCCGGGCCGGATCTCGAAGTACGGCAGCCCCTGGAGTGCGTCCGGAAAGTTGGCCTGTTGGACTTCGGCAGTGAGGGAGGCGGCGAGCACGACCTCCTTGGCGGGCATGGTGCCGGTGGTAGCGCAGGTTAAGAAGTCGTGGATCGAGGCGGTGGGGTCCCAGCGCCAGCCCTGGTCGCCGTCGCGCTGTTTCTGGTAGAGCCGGGTGTCGGTCTTGTCGTCCAGGCGAGATCCCAGGTATACCAGCAGCGGGATCGGGGCGATGGCGAAGATGGACAGGTGCTCGACCTCGCCACTCGCGACCGACTGCTCGATGAGCCCGAGCGTGGCGTCGATCTCTTCCTGGGCCGCACGCCAGTAGGTCGAGCGGTTCGGTTCACCGGCGATCTTGCACAGGAAGTCGCCCTGCCAGCGGCTGTCGACGAGACCGAGGTACCCGTCGGCGAGGAGCGCGTCGGCTGTCTGCCGCTGCGAGGCCAGGGCCGTGGCTCCGCGGACCAGGCCGCCGACGCGCAGCGCAGCGGTGCGCCGCATCCCGCCACTCGTTGCGGCTACCCGAACGCGGTCCTCGTGCTTCTTCTTCAGTGCCCGGAGCCGTTCGGTCGTGAAGTACGGCGCGTGGTCTTCGTTGTCGATCAGCCGGTGGCAGGCGTGGCAGAGCAGCAGGAGGTTTTCTTCGGCTTCCCGGTCCGCGATGTCCTCGGCGAGGCCGCGCGGCGAGCCCGCGGTGGCGGTGGCACCGACGTTGTGGGCGAGTTCGCCTACCAGCACGCTGTGCAGGTAGGACCGGCTGCCGAGCAGCGTCGTGGAGCACATGACACAGCAACCGGCAGCCCTCGACCAGACGGCGAGCCGGACTGTGTCCTTGATGTCTCCCCGCTTGACCGAGGTGTTCCGGACCTGTTTCGACGCCACAAGTCGATGGTACGGACAGGGTCTGACAGAACTGGAGCGCTCCGTGCAGCCAGCGGGAACAGGCGAGTTGATGTGTTCGGGCGCGGATAGGCAGCCGAACCGGATAGCCGCTCGACTGTGACCGACGCCGCGCCACGGCTTAATCAGAGACCCATGCCGCGGCCTGTGCAACGGTGCCGGTCAGTCCCTGGGAGCTACGTGAGCACCCGCTTCCGGACTGGCACCCAGAGGACGGAGTCGGCCAGCCGTCCGTTAGCCATCCCAGTACCAGCGTTAGCTCGATGCGCAGCGTCGGATCGCCGCTCTGCTGACAGCGAGCGACTGCAACAGTCGCTCCTGAGCGACGGTTGGCAGGCGGCCACATGCCGTTCCAGCCTGCATGATGTCAGTAAGCCGAACCATGCTTCGGGCGTCGATGACGGTGAGGATGCTGCGGTTGTCCAGTAGTTCACGTGCAACGTAGGCGTCATCGAAAGCGAGGGCCTGGTCAATCAGGTCCGCAGCCAGGCTCCGTACCTCGGGGTGGTCCAATTGGCCGGCTGCATCGATGACTGCGAGCCCGAGGCGGGTGTGGAAGACGGCAAGGCTGGGTGTGGGCGTCAGCCGTCGGTAGCTGCGGAGCAGTGCGTCAAGGAAGGCCTCTTCCGGTTCGCCGGCCGCCTTGGCGCATAGGTAGGCCAGACATGCGGTGACGGCCTCCTCCCACGGCTCGCCACCGGCGGTTTCGGCGATCATCGTCCGTGCAGATTCGAGCTCGCCAGCGGTGACGTGGGTGATGACCGCGACCTGACGCCCGTCGAGCATCCGTTGGCCGATGCCGTTGTGCCGCTGGAGGTGGTCGTAGGCCTCTTTCCAACGGCCGTTGCTGGTGAGTGCGCGGGTCCCTTCCGCGAGGAGTACGCCCCACAGCCATTGCCGCACTTGGCGGTGATCGTCCTCGGTTCGCGTCAGCCGGCTCGCCAGCAGTGGGCGGCCGTCGATCAGAGTGTCGGTGCGGGATGAGACAGCCCGGAAGAGGTCGCTGAGGAGCCCGAGAGCGGCGTCGCCGTGGCCGTCTCTGATGTGCAGGCGGGCGAGGTTGACCAGCGGCTCCAGGGCATGCCGGGCGTCCTGCGCACCCAGGGGGAGGGCGCGCAGGTACGCGTCGGCATGTTGGTGGCACCACTGCCAGGCCAAATCGGGCTGGCCACAGTCGGAGGCGATCAGCGCAGCCTGGTTGTAGACGGTAGACGCCGCAGCAAGGTCGCCCTCCCGATCGGCGCGTTTGGCGAGGACGCGCAGGTCGTCGACGCGGCTGGTCAGAGCCTTGGCGGCGGGCCGCGGTCGGGCCACAAGGGGGAATCGCCGTAGCAGGTGGCTGGTCGGGTCCATCGTCACTGCCAGGTGACGGTGATGGGGTGGTGCGGGCGGGGGAGGACGAAGTGTCCAGCCGACGGGCTCGCTTCGGTGGGCGCGTCGGGGATTTCGAAGCGCACGGTCCGGGAGCGGTGTTCGGCGTCCCAGACGCGGATCTCGTCGGCGACGTGCTGGGCGAGGCCCTCGCCGGAGGGGCCGTGGCCGATGACGCCCACCTCGTACAGCTTGCCGCCGTCGGCAGCCGGCGGCGCCGGCCGGAGAGTGAGGTACGCGAGGTCGGCGCCGCGGGTGGTGGCCATCGCTCCCCAAGGGAACATGGGGGAGACGGTGCCGCGCTCGATGGCCTCGGGTTTGACGTTCATCCGCATGATGGCGTTGTCGAGACGGCAGGCCAGCCATAGGTCCAGCCACTCGAACGGCACCATGGGCGGGAAGATCACGCCGGTCCACGTCTCGTGTCGTTCGGCGTCGAGCACACCAGCGAGTGCGGCCGCGTCGGCGCTCTGGTCCTTGTGTACCTGCAGGGTCACGTCCTGCTCGTCGGTGAGGGTGACGAGACGTCGCGCATCGTCTCCAATGCCGCGCAGCGGCATGAAGACGGCCAGCTCGCTGCCGACGTCGCGCCAGCCACCTTCGTACCGCTCAAAGACGATCGAGCGGGACGCGGCGCCGCGCAGGCGGAGCGGCACGACCAGGCGGCCGTCCGGGGCGATTTGCTCGAGCCACGTGGTGGGCGTTTCCCAGGCACCGACGGTGGCGATGATCCGGTCGTACGGTGCGGCGTCAGGGTGTCCGAGCGCGCCGTCGCCGTGGACGACTTCGACGTTGGCGACGCCGGCGGCGGCTAGGTGTTTCCGGGCCCCGTCGATGAGGTCGTCATCGACGTCGATGGTGACGACGCGTCCGGTCTCGCCGACGATGGCGGCCAGGAGAGCCGCGTTGTAGCCGGTCCCGGCACCTGCTTCCATGATTCGGTGGCCCGGTCGGGCGTCGAGTTGTTCGAGCATCATGGCTACGATCCGGGGCTGCGAGGCGGCGCTGATCGAGGCGCCGCGACCGTCGGTCTTGGTGTAGACCGGTGCGTCGGCGTACGCCTGCTCGAGCGGCACGCCGGGCAGGAACAGATGCCGTGGTGTCTGCCGCATCGCGGCGTCGACGCCCGGCGTCCGGATGATGTTCTCTGCCCGCAGCCGGTCGGTGAGCTCGGACCGCAGATCGGCAGGTTCACGAAGCGTGGTCATCTCGTCGACGCTAATGGTCGGCGGGATGGGTGTTGAGGTGGACACGGTGCTCCTCCTGATGGGTTCGAAGACGTTCCTGACCGCGAGTGCGGCGAGGGTGGACTGGTCGCGTACGGACAGGCCGATTCGGTTGGCGTGGAAGATGACGTGGTGGGCGATGACCGCGCGCAGGCCCCGTCGGAGGCGGCCGTGCCGTGCCAGGTCGGCCAGGGCCTGACCGGCTGCCTCGAACGCGTCGAGCCATGCGCCGTAGCCCGCGAGCGGCCCGTCCGAGCCGGGACGGCTCAGGCTGCGGATGTCCGCGGTCATCAGTCGGTTGATCGCCCGGCTCAGGGCGGCGGTGGTGGCGCTTTCGGCGGGTAGGGCTGGGGCGGGACGTAGTTCGGCGACCTTGGTCCAGACGTCGCCCTGCTCGTACCAGTCCAGACCGGCGCTGCGCATCAGCGTGCTGCACAGCACGACGGCCAGTTCGCGTCTTCCGAGCGTGGCCGACTCGGCGAAGCCTGGTCCAAGGAGCAACTGTCGGCTGTCCTGATGGAAGAGATCGTGGGCGACGTGCATGCCGGCCGCGCCGCCGAAGGCCAGTGTCTCCGGCTCGTAGAGACCTCGGGTCCAGGTGACGATGCGGTCGTCGACAGCGAGCGTCTCCAGCAGATCCTCGAAGAGGTGGGAGGTGGGATCGTCGGCGAGGTACCGCCACCGCCACGAGGGGTACTTGCGGACGTACCACCAGCCGTGCAGGACGTCGGCGTCCTGAGCAGCAGCCAGTGCTGGGGCGAGCACGGCGGCGGCGATCTGCTCGGCTGCGGCTGGTGTGGAGAACTCGACGGTGTACTGCCGCCATGCGGGTGTCGGCATCGGATCAGACATCCTCACGTGAGGTAGGTCGGGCGGTGAGCAGGCAGGAGTCCCAGGAGCTGTCCGGCACGGACGAGGTGCTGCAGCTCAGCGCCGCCAGTGCCACTCCGGCGGCGCCTTCGAGCAATCCAGGGCCTGGCGTGTCGCCGATTAGGGCAGCAGCCGTACGCCGAGGGCCGGCGCCCGCGGGGTCGATCCGGTTGAGCAGGTGGGGGACCCGGGCGTTGAGGCGGGTCGCATTTCCGGGCAGGGCGTCGGCGGCGACGCGGTGGGCGATGTGGGCCAGGCCCGCGTACCCGTGGCAAAGGGAGGGGTCGGTGGTCGCGGCGAGCTGGCGTCGGTCGGTCAGGACGCGGGCGAGCGCGTGTTCGGCAGTCACACGACGGACCAGGTCACCGGTCGCGAGAGCGGCGAGTTGTTGCGCGCGTGCCAGACCGGCCGTGCCATAGCACCATGACGGCCGCTGGGCGCTCGACGGCGACGCGCGGCCGGCGCGCAGCTGCGACATGGTGACCCAGTACGGCCAGATCGGGCCTGCATCGGTGGTGCTGCGCCACCGGTCAAGCCAGGAGCAGATGGTGGCGATCGCCGCGAGCTGACCCTGTACGCCGACGCCTCGCAGGGCGGCGAGTGCCAGCAAAGCCAGGGGCCCGGCAATACCGTGCGCCATCCCGGTGTTGCCGTGCCCACCGGAAAACCGTTCGTCGGGGCGTCCGTTGGGGCCGCTACCGGTCCACCAGCCGGGCAGCACCTCGCCCTCGCGGTGCAGGGGAGAGGTGAGACGAACCAGGTACTCGAGTACGGCGCGAAGCTCCTGCCCGCCGGACAGTCGGCGCAGCAGGTACGCCCCGATTCCGGTGAGCCCTCGGATCGCATCGAACTCGGCAAGAGCCGGTAGCTCGCCGGCGTCGATGCGGGCGTGCGCGGCGGCCACGCGGCGCCGCGCGTCGGCGGCGATCGCCGTGTCGAGGCCGTCCAGCGCGCGGGCGTACGAGCCGGGCTGGTGGACGGCAGCGCTCACCAGGACGTGCGCCAGCGCGGGGGCGCCGTGGAAGGGGTGGCTGTCGGGGCCCGCCGTTACCGGGCCGCTGGTAGCAGCGGCGAGCCAGTGATGGGCGCGTTGCCACGGTCTTAGCCCTGCCGCTGCCAGCTCCACATGTAGCAGGGCGATGCCGGGTACGCCGAGGGCGAGCGACTGCCGCCACCAGGGTTGGTGGATCGGCAGGCTGGGATCGTCGGGGTGAGCGAGGAGGTCGGCGACCGCGACGGCCAACTCGTGGCTCTCATACGCGAGGCTCATGACCGGCTCCGGGCGAAGTAGGCCAGGGCGGCGGCCCGGGCGAGGTAGCGGCACTGGTCCTCGTCGTCGAAGTCGATGCCGACTGCTCGGATGTAATGCGCATGCATGAGCGAGCCGAGGACGTCGTGAGAGTCGATGCCGTCGGTGTGTGGGCCGGGTAGGTGAGTCCGGTAGACGGCGAGGGCGACGTCCCGGTTCTTCCAGGCGTCAACGATGGCGGAGCCGCCGGCGACCGCACGCAGCGCCGCCCAGTCACCACCGGGCTGGGCGAGGCGGACGGCTTCGCGGAACAGCGGCCGGGGGACCGGCTGGGGTGCAGTGGCGGGGACGTGGTCGATCAGCCAGCGCATTCCGGTTTCGATGCTGCCGGTGTAGGCGACGGCGATGGCCGCGGTGTGCGCGGCGACCAGCGCCTGCCGGCTCGGGCGCACCGTTTGGCGCAGCTGCGTCAGTACGGCGTGGGAGTCGGCGATGAACACCGCCTCAGCGGCTTGCATGGAGGGCCCAGATCCCCACCGGCCGGTCTCAGGGTAGGAGGTGGCGTACTGCACCTCCCGCAGCAGGCCCCGCCGTCGCAGGTCGTCGGCCCACGCGCTGACGCGCTCGGCCGCCGGCCCGAACGCCGAGGCATTCGGCAGCGCGATGCGGAGCCGTAGGTGCTGGTCCGGGTCGCGGAACCGGAGGAACCACCAGTCGGGTGGGGCGTCCCAGTCGGCGATCAGCCGGGGCAGGTGCTCAGCCAGGAGCAGGTCCTGGCGTCGGATGTCTCCGTACAGTTTGACGAGCAGGAGCCGCGAGGCGGCTGGACTCTGCCCCTGGTCGCGTCCGATGACCCGGGCCGGGGTCGGTGTGGGCAGCGGCGGCCAGGGCGGTGGCTCGGTGGCATGCAACGCGACGATGACCTCGTGCGAACGGCCGCCACACCACCCGAGGTCCTCCGGCGTGGGGGCCTCCACGAGGACCGCTCGCGGCGAGGTGAGCAGGTGGGTGCGCAGCAGGACGCGGTGCGCCGACTCGTCGATATCCAGCGGCAGGCGCCGGTCGGCCTCGACCAGGTGCACCAGGCGCGGTAGTCGCCGGCGAGCCCGCCATTCGTCGAGGGCGTCGTCCCAGGCGTACCAGGGCTGGTGCCGGTCGGGCAGCTCGGCGGCCTCCAACCGCCAGGTAGCCGGAGCCAGAATCGCCCTTCCGTAGCGCACCCGGGGGAGGAAGGGCAGCTTCGCCCGGGCGGCGGCGCCCCAGTCGAATGCCGTGACCTGAGCGCACTGGGCCCGCCCGAGCTCGATGAGGAACCGGGCCAGCGGGGGAGTGTGAGTGCGCAGGTTCAAGGCGTGCATGCCGACCGCCTCGATCCGATGGCCTCGATCCGGCGCCGCGAGGTACAGGCGCCGGCCGTCGCAACTCACGGCCAGGTCGTCGACGGTGAGCACCGATCGGCTGGGCCAGCGGTGCTCGGCCAGGCTGATCACCGTTGGCAGCACCTGAACGGCGCGCGCAACGTGCGCAGTCCCGGGATCCAGCGGCGGGAACGACACCTGGGCGGCGACGGTGTCCCGGTCCCCGGCAGGCAGTTCGCTCAAGGCAGCGGCCAGCCATCCCGCGTCGGTCGGCCGCAGCACACTGAGGAACCGGCCGGTCAGCCCGCCGGCGGCCCGGGAGATAGAGGTGACCTCGAGGGTGAATCTGCCGCGGGCCAGGTCCTTCTCGTCGGTGGCCTGCACCCGTACGCATGCCTCCAGGTGCGGAGGAAGGCGTAGCCGCTGCGGTCCCAGGTCCAACTGCGCGATCGTTGCGTCGTCGAGGACGACCTCGGTCGCGGCGTCCAGTGCCGCACGCTGTGCCATCTGCAGCAGTGCCTCGTCGCGGCGGGACATCGGTGAGCGGGGCTCCGGGGCGGAACTGCCCGGATAGCCGTCCGGCAGCCCGATGCCGCTGTCCGGGTCGACCACCTCCCGCACCGGCACCAGCGAACCGATTCCGTAGCGCTCGTAGAAGCGCTGGTGGTAGGCGCGCCAGGCGGCAGTGCCGTAGGGGTACGCGCTCAACCGGGTCAGCACCAGGGTGGCCTGTTCCACCTCTCTGGCTATCTGATCGGGGAACGTCACCGAGGCGTCCAGTCGGAGATCCACGGCGAGCGGCTCGTGCTCGGAGATCGCGAGACTCCGCATCCGCGAGGCCACCAGCCGCCGGGCCGCTGGGGCTTCGTCCGGCTGCGTCGTGTTGTGCCGCCGCAGCCCAGCATTGATCTCGCGTAGAGCGGCGATGACCCCAGCGACGGGCGTACCTGTTCCGTTACCGGCCTCGTCAAGTTGGTCCAGCAGGTATCCGAGCGCGTCCGGCTCCGTGCTGGGAGCGTGCAGGCTCGTGATGAGGGCGCGGTGGGCGATCAGCTGGGTGAGCATTGCCGTGACGGCTGCTGCCGACGCCTGCGGAAACGCTCCACCGAGCTGCGAGGCGAGGACCTCCACCCGAATCGGGCTACGGGCTGCCGCAATGGCGGCCCGTACCGGTGCTGAATGGCGTAGGGAGACCTCCGCCGCTCCCAACTGACCGTCGAGCCCAGGCTGCGGCTGATAGGGGACGATCAGCCGGTCGTCGCGGACCGTCAGCGTGCTGTTCGCGACCACGGCAAGACGGGCGAGCAGCTCCGAGCAGCCTTCGAGGTGGGCGATCACGTCAGTGAGCCAGCCAGCGCCAGCCCGGGCGATCGCCTGATGTGCTGTGCCCCATCGGGTAGGTGCTCTCGAGCCGAACACAGCGGGTGCCACCCCCGCGAGCAGCCCGAACGGCGTGGGGCGACCCAGCAGACGCTGCACGTACCGGGCGACGGCCTGGACCGTCCGCCGTGTCTCACGTACCGAAGCGGTCTCACCCACGCAGAGCTTGCTGACCTGCGCCGCGAGCACCGGGCTCGAGAGCGTGACCGCCTCGGCCACCGTGTCGATGGCCCAGGTCTGTCGTAACCAGGTAACCCAAGACGGCACGAGGTCGGGGCGGGGTTCGGTCAGGTCCGGCCACGGGGGCAGCTCGATGGCCGGATGGGCGACGGCGCGGACAAGCGCGGTGCCCATCGACCGGTAGGCAGAAGACTCCACGGAGCGGCTCACTTGATCATCTCGGTGAGACGGACGGGGGTGCCCGGCCGGCGCCGACCGTCGTGGCGGCGCCGGCCGGCCTTTCAGAGCCCGTTGATCAGGCGACGTTGGTGGTGCACGCGGTGCAGGTGCTGCCGCAGCCGTCGTCGGTCAGGTTGACCAGACCGGCGAGATCCGCCACCTCCAGCAGGCTGACGTCGAGGTCGAACTCGTCGTCACTGGCCGTCGCGCTCAGCTCCAGCGTTCCGATCGCCATGTGTTCCTCCTTGTAGATTCCGCGGGTCGCCCTGACCCGTCTTGAAGCTCGGCGTCCGCGTCTTTGGGGTCGCCGCTACCGCCGGTTGAGGCGGAGATCGAGATGCCGACGGTCCTGGTGCCACGCCAAGTGGATGACCAGCGCGTTGTCGGAGGCGAGTTGGTTCCTGACGGCACCAGCCGAGGTGCTGGGATGGGCCGAGGTTCACCAAGCCGACGATCGCGAACGGGTGCTCTGCCTATCGAGGGCGCTGGTTTCGGGTAGCTGGCGAGCACTCGTGCTGCCCAGGAGTAGTACTCGCAGGGGAAAGGCTTGAGCTGGCAAAAGTAGACGTAGCAGCCGAGACAGAAGCGCTCGTCGTCCTGATGGATGTTCAGGACCACTTGCGCGGTCGCACGGAAGTCGCTTTCCGGACGGGGCCGCGCGTACTGGCTCTTGGCCACGCCAACGGCGGCCATCATGACGACTTGTCCGCTGCGAAGTCACCGAGGCCGCCGTCTATCCAGACCAGCTCTGCGCTGTGGATGCGTTCGCAGTGGGCGGCTCTGCTGCAGACGGCGATCGCCTGGCCTTCGGTGCTCAGCGAGACGGCGGAACCGTCCGGCAGCTCGATACCCCAGGCGATGACCACCCGGGTGTCATCGCCGTCGGGGTAGCGCACCAAGGCGAACCGACGCGGGACCGTCGGGTACTGGCCGGTCATGAGCCGCTCCTGAAAGCTTCGGTGTGCAACCGCGGGTGCTCCGCGGCCTGTGGAAGTGGCCGCGTGCTGAGTGGTTCGCGGTGGCGTGCCGGCGCACGAGGGCACCGGCACGCCACCACGGCACCGGTGGTCCGGCGCGGGATGGCGCGGGGGACGGCGATCCCGAGCAGCACAGACCTCCGGCGTGCGCGGGCGGGAGAGCTGCAGACGTCGCGGGTCAACGCCTGCGTGCTCTCCGACCGCGCACTGGTCCGAGGCGAGCGGGCCTCCTGCACAGCACCCACCCCGAACCCGTCCAGGCCAGCCTCATGACGGCCGTCGCATTGGCGCCGGAGCTCGTTCGCTCTAGCCGCCGAACCCTGGGCGAGAACCCGTGGGTGGCGACGGTCACTGACTGGCATGCCAACGACCTTGGCCGGTGCGGTCTGTCGCCAGCTAGCCATCGGTGAGCGCCTCACGGTGGGCCTCTCACGGTGAGACGACGGGCCGCAGAACCGGCGGCAGGGGCGGACATCTGGCAGGCGGCCGACTACTGTGCGCAGTATCCGCAGTTGGAGGGAGTGACCACCCATGCAGCGGGTCGTCAGGCCGCAGTGGTGGCACGAGGGCAATCACCGCGGGGTCAGCATTCGCGTACACCTCGCTCGCCACGACATCGGAGCGGTCTTCGGCTTCCTCAAGGAACGCGGCTTCAGCTGGTCCGCCATCGCGACCGCAACCGGTCTGGGCGCCAGCCGAGTCTCGGAGATTGCCGCGGGGCGCCGCATCGTCACCGACTACTCCGTGCTGGAGCGCATCGCCGAAGGGCTGTGCATCCCGCGCCACTACATGGGGCTCGCCCTCGACGAACACGCTCTTCACCACCGGCAGGGCGCGTCCTTCGGGCAGGCCGGAGGTGCGGCGCCGCTCGATCCTCGCGAGCTGCTCGGCGTCGTGGCGAGCATCGCGGTAGGCGCGATACCCGCCGGCGTAGAGCGGTGGCTACCCAGCTCTCAGGAGGTCGCCGTCCCGGTCGCCGTCGGCCAGGACGAAGTAGCCACCGTCCGTGCTGTCACCGCCTTCCACCGTAGGCTCGATGCCGCTGCCGGAGGAGGGCGCTGCCTTCAATCCGCGCGCGGGTACGTGGCGTGGGCGACGCAGCTTCTGCAAGCGCAGTGCGACGAGGTCGTTGCTGCCGAGCTGCGGGCTGCCCTCGCGGAGCTACACAACCTCGTGGGTTGGGTGGCGCATGATCTCGACGATCACGACCTGGCGCGTCGACATCTCACCCAGAGCCTCGTCTTGGCGCGACAGACCAATTCGCTGCCGCTGCTGGCCAACACGCTGTATCGCCTCGGGCGGGTCAGCCTGCACCAGGAACAACCGGCCGAAGCGCTTCAACTGTTCGGTCTCGGCCAGCTCGCGGCGCAGCAGGCTGGCTGTCATGCCAGCGTCGGCATACTTCACGCCAACTCCGCGTGGGCCTACGCGCTTCTTGGCACCGACCACCAGGTCGTCGACAGCCTGGCCCGCGCACGGTGCGAGCTCGATCAGGCAGACCCGGATACCGCACCGGACTGGACACACTTTGCGCTGACCGAAGCCGACGTACACGGGATCTCGGCCGTCGTCTATTCCGCCCTGGCCCGCCACCCAAAGCACGTGCGTTACGTCGACGGCGCAGCTGAGCACTCCCACCAGGCGGTCCGGCTGCGCCGACCGCAAGATCGTCGGTCCTTCATCTTCGACACGATCTCGGTCGCCACGGCGAGTATTCTGGCCGGTGATCTCGCTACCGCTGGCGAGTACGGGACGAAGGCGGTGGGGCTGGTGGCGGACGGAATGCGATCGGCTCGCGTCAACGATCGTCTGAACGCACTGTGGAAGCTTGCCGCGCCGCAAGTTGAGCGGGAGCCCGCGCTCGCTGCTCTTGGCGGTCGCATCGCGGAGCTGCAGGCGGTCTGATGACTACCGCGCTTAGCGACGCTGTCGCCTTGGAACTCCGCACCCATCTGGGCCACGTGTGCGAGCAGATCGGCGTCGACCCAAATGACGCCAGGCTCGTCAAATACACGATGAATGCGGTGTTCGTGGCACCGCCGTTTGTGATCCGACTTGCTGCCGGGCCCCACGCTGCGACACTTGCCCGCCGAGTGGTGTCGGTCGCGGCGTCTCTGGAGCAGGCCGGCATGCCTACGGTGCGGCTGGCCTCTAGCATGATGTCCCAGCCGATCTTCAGCGAGGGCTGGGTCGCAACGGCATGGCAGTACGTCCCGACTGTCAGCGACGAGCCCAAGCCGGTTGACCTGGCCGCGCCGCTACGCGTACTCCACAGCCTCGATCGGCTCGATATAGCGCTGCCACAGTGGTCGCCAATTGAGAAGTTCCGCCGGCGTCTCGGCGCTACCGCAGCGCTACCACCCGAGGATGCCGTTGAGCTGGAGCAATGGTCGAGGACGGAACTGGGGGTCCCCGTTGCCGACCTGCTGCGCGATCTTTATTTGCGCTGCGACGAGGCAGAAGAGGATCTCGATCGGGTCGCGTGGCGGCTGCAGCCGGGCGTCATACACGGAGACGCACACACCGGGAATATTCTCTTGCCGGCACCAGGTGACGGTGCGGCCGCTCGCCCGGATCCTCTGCTCTGCGACTTGGACGGGATGTGTATCGGTCCGCGGGAGTGGGACCTCGTGCCGACCGCCCACGGAGCTACCCGGTTCGGGCGCCCCGCATCGGACTACCAAAGCTTCGTCGACGCCTACGGAGTTGACCTCACCGCCTGGGCAGGCTGGCCGGTTTTGCGCCGCGTTCGGGAACTGCAGCTCGTTACCAGCACAATTGACACCCTTGCCGGCCGTCCCGACGTAGCTCGTGAGCTCGCCCACCGGCTTCGATCCCTCTTCGCGAACGATTTCGAGGCCACATGGCGTCGCCACCGGTAGCAGGTGTGTACCTGCCTTTCAGCCATTCTCAACCCTGAGGCAGTCCAGAACGGGGCTGAGGCTGCCCAGCGAGGCAGGGCAATCCGGACGATGTTGCGCCCGTCGGCAGCGGTCGCTGCCGACGGGCGCTTCTGTGCCAGGACCGTCACTCAGTGCTGTTCTTCGAAACCAGCTTGGTCGAACTTGAGAGCGCTGCTGTTCTCGGAGATCGTGCGAACTTGAAACTCCGAGAAGCCGTGAGCGGCTTCGGCCTCGATCTCGACGCGGAGCTTCAAGTTGACACCAGGCGAGGCGGTCAGGTGCTGAATCACCTCGTCCATCAGCTTCTTGAAGTCCAGTCCGTAGTGCGTTGCGTCGAGGGTCTTGCTCCCGAAGAAGTAGTCGACCTTCGGCTTTGGTGCTGGTCCGGGACCGGGGCCAGGCCCCGGCTCAGGACCGGGCCCAGGCCCAGGTCCGGGTCCCGGGCCGGGCCCCGGCTCGGGTTCCGGCTCAGGGGGTGTTTCGCGCTGTCGCTGCGCGAGCGCTACCTCTGGCTTGACCAAGAGAGTGGCATCGGTGACCTGGCCGAAGTCACCCTCCGGGGGCAGCTTGAGTCCCTCGTAACGTTCCCCGTCGAAGGAGAGGGCAGCAGCGAAGCCCTCCTGCTGCCACAGCAGCGGCTGGTCAGCAACGCCCCGGGCCAACACCGATCTGTCCCTCAGCCGTGGCATGTAGGGGTACGTGGTGTACTGGCGCCAGAGGTCACCGACCCTGACGTGACCGCTTTCCCACAGCTTCGGAAGACGGTTGAGCCAGAGCGAGATGGCCGCAGCCGCCTGCTGGGTCGCCAAGGCTCCATCGGCACCGAGCCGTTTCGACACGCGTTCTGCTAGCGACGTCGACTGCCCCTCCGCCTTGGTGGCGGTGATGACGAACGGCGACCCGGGGTTAGGTGCCTCCGGCACGAGCGCCCAGTGATAGGCACCCAGCAGCCGCGAGTTGACAGTGTCCTGCGCCTGCCGCTTCTTGTCCGTCGCCTGGTTCTTCTGATTCTGGGTGAGATCGAGTTCGTCGGCGTTGTCCAGTACGTGCGACCACCCGAGGTAGTCCCGCACCGCCGATTCCAGTTCCTCCATGCGGTTCACGTCGGCTGCGAGGAAAACCAACATATTGCGGTGCACTCGGTGGGCGGTCCCACGCTGGTCCGTCGCGGACCGCGCGAACTTCATGGCGCTGGACTCCTGGTTACCTTTCTTGTGGGTGACCTTGGGGTGCAGGATGACCAGCCGCGCCTCATCGGTGTCGGGGATGTCGCCGTTGTCCTCGGGACAGATGTGCACGCCGGCGAAGTCGCCGCGCCGCTGGGCCTGGTCGGCGAGCCTGCGGCGCACCTCGGCCCAGACCTCTTCGACGTGCAGCCGCTCGGCCTGGTCTTTGGCCCGGCGGGTGATGTTGGCCTGAAGGTCGTACCAGTACTTCCCCGACCCGGAGTAGAAGTAGGTTGCCCGGTCTCCGAGGGCGGAGAGCGCGGAGTGGAAGTTGCCCGGGATGTCACCGGGAATCGCGGTGCCGAGGAAGACGCGCTGACGCTCCAGGCCCTTGTGTGCTGAGCCGATGGTCGGAGCGGCGCCGAAGAAGACGGCCCGGGCCAGCCGCTTGGTGACCCGGCGGGTTTGAAGCAGCGGCTTTTCGTTATCGATCTTGGTGGGTTCGGAGTTCGGGCCGTCAACGTCGGCGTCGATGATCGCCTTCCACGAGTCCTGCAGGTACTGCGTGAGTTCGGAGTTCACCGCGGAGGTCGCGAGCGGAATCGACCCAGGCATGATCAGCGGACCACTGTCTTCCCCCACCCATAAGGCGTGAATGACGGTGTTCATCAGGCGCAGTACACCGCGTGTCCGTTGGAAGCGCTCGAGGCTCGACCAGTCCTCGTAGAGCCGGTCGAACAGCTCCGGGTGAATCGGGTAGGTCCGCTTGATCCGGTCCTCGTAGGTCCCGTCCCGGGCCTCACGGGGGAACTCGTCGCTGTGCTTGCGGTAGAACTCCACGAACGCTCGTGCCGTGGCGCCGATGGAGGCCAGGGCGTTCGCGTCGGGGATGACGAAGAGCCGTTGCCGGACGATGTGGTAGGCCTCGTCCGAAGAAGCGGGCCGCCACTGGTCGGCGACCCGGCGGACGACGTTCTGCAGCCGCTGCAGCGCCTCAAGGCCACGGCGACCGCCGACCTCCTCAGCGTTACCAGCGACGACCTCGTTGGGGTCCTTTCCTGTCTCGGAGGCGGGGATCGAGATTGCCAGCAGCACTCCGCTGGTTGCCTTGGCCGCCTCGGTCAGAGACTGGGCGAAGGTGAACTGGGTGTCGAACGTGCCGCCCGTGATGCCGGCGGTAGTCGCCTCTTCTGGATGGTCGGGTAGCTGCCGAGCGTAGGCCACCCACTCGTCGATCAGGATGACCGCCGGCGAATACGCCGCGAGCAGGTCGTGCAGTGCTCGGCCGGGGTTGGTGCCGGCCCGGTCGGCGTCCGCGACCATCGCGTACGCCTCCGCACCGTGCTCCGCACCGCCGAGCTGCCAGGCGAGTTCGCCCCACACGGTTCTCACCACGGTGCCGTCCGGCTTGGTCTCACCGGTAGGGGCGAAGTGATTGCCGACGATGGCGACTCGGTTGGCGTCCTTGATCGTGTCGTAGCCCAGTGGCCCCAGCAGGTCTTGCGTGTCCTGAGGGAAGGACCCGAGGGGTGTGCCGTCAGCCAGGTGCCAGAGCGCCAGCATCGAGTGGGTCTTGCCGCCACCGAAGTTGGTCTGCAGGTTGATGACCGGAGAGGCGTTGTCGTCCCCGGTCATCCTCCGGACCGCGCGGTCGACGAGGTCGCGCAGACCCTCTGTCAGGTAGGTACGCGAGAAGAACTGCACCGGGTCGGCGTAGTCGTTGCCGGCCTGCCCTTGGGCGACCTTGAAGAGGTCGGCGGCGAACTCAGAGGCCTGGAAGTTGCCGGTTGCCACGTCGTCGTGCGGTCGGAGTACCTCGCGCCATGGCCGGAGCCCCGTCGAGTCAGCCGTCTCGGCGGCGGCCTTGAGCGTACGGCGGTCGTCCTTCTCCGCCGTGACCCGGCGCAGGTTCAGCCGAATCTTGGCGACCTCTGTCACCGCCTCGGACGCGCCGATGCCGGACAGCAGCCGTTCCGCGGTGTCGAGCGCCCGGTAGGCGTCGTCGTTGCTGAATGAGGACCCGTGTGCCCAGCCGTTGCGCACGTCGCGCAACTCACTGGCGTAGGACTGCTGGAGCTTCGACAGCTGGCCGTCGAACGGGAACCAGCCGGGCTTGACCTGGTGGGGGATGTTTTCGGTCAGCATGCGCAGCTGAAGCTGCGGGTCGGTCGTCGAGTAGGCCTTACCCGAGACGCCGTTCTTAGAGTCCTTGAGTGCGACAAGCTGCGTCCACTCGTGGCCCTGCGGCAGTTGTGGAGACAGGATCCTCGTGATGAAGTCGTTCAGCGCCGGGGACAGCGCGTCGAACATCTGGCCGATGCGGTCGCGGTTCGAGATTGCCATGTCAGTTGAGTTCCCACTCCTTGACCAGAATTCCCGTGAGCTCGGCCTGCCGTCGCTCCAGCACCTCCGGCGTCCACACTGGCTCTGTGATCACCCTGGTGGTTAGGGCGAAGCCGGTGACGCCGGCCGCAGGATCGAAGTACTTCGTCTTCTTCGTCAAGAAGTCGTAGTTCTGCGCATAGCTGTTCTTGGCCCGGTTGAGTAGCAGGAGGTTCCCGAGGCGGTGGGTCCAGAAGGCTCTCTCCTCGTCGGTGAAATCCTTGACCCACTGGCTGTCGGCACGCGGTCTCTGCGGCAGCACGTGCTCGACACTAATGATCTTGTGCTGATAGGAGACTCCAGGAGAGCCCGCCAGTAACTCGTCGAGCCGCAGCAGCACGTACTTTCGCACTGGCTGCACCTTGTAGAGCTCCCCGTCAAGGCGTTCCCGCGTCTCCTCCCGCTCGTCGGCGGTGAGTTCGAAGGCCGCCGCGCCAACGCCGGCGCCGGAGTCGAGCTGCTTGAGCAGCTCGATGTATCGGGTTACCCGAGGAGTGGTGTAAACGCGTCGGATTAGCATGCTGGCGGCGAGCCGCTCCAGCCGACGCAGGAAGGCGTCGAGGAACAGGGGGTCGTCGTCGTGGTTGCGCAGCGCCCACAGCGCCGCCGGGCGCCAGTCGCTGTTGTCGAGCTGGACCATGCGCTGAAGCCAATCGTCGACCTGGGACCAGGCGGGGGCGTGCTGGCCATAGTCCTGGTTCAGCAGGTGCGCGTACGCAGTGGCGTAAGGAATGAGCATGTCGTCGACAAAGGCCGTGGCCTTGCCAGTCTTGGTGTACGCGTTGAGCACCTGATGGGGAAACTCGATCAGCAGTTCCCGCTGGCCGCGCGCCTTTGCCACGATCATCCGCAGATGCAGGAACAAGTCGGCGAACGTCGTACGGCCGAGGTTCTGTTCCGCGGTCTCCCATGCCTTCGCGTATTCCTGCTGCTGAGCTGCGTCGATGGAGCCGATCACTTCGGACTTGAAGATGTCGGACGGTTCGAGGTCGAGACCTCGGGCGTTCATCACGCTGAAAATTCGGTGGGCGCTGGCCAGGTCCGGTGTGCTGACAACCACCAGGAAGGTCCGGTTGCGTGCGAGGGTCGCGAGGGCGCTGCGCTTCTCGTCGGTCCAGTCCGACAAGCGTCCCCACAAGGCGCTGGTGTTGTCCCGGATGGCCCGCTGGCTGTCGTTGGCCAGCGCATGGTCATTGAGAGTCAGCAGATCGTCCAGCCGACCGGGGGTCTGCACATACGTCGTGAAGAACCCGGAGTCCTGATCGCGCAGCAACAGACGCGGCTTCGCCTTGATACCGTCGAGAGCCACCCCCGGCTCTAGGACCATGTGACGCAGCACGACAGCGGCCTCGTCGTTCTCGGCGAGGTCCCGCAGGACGGCCAGCAGGATGCTGAGCGTCGTCAGACGCTGCTGGCCATCGATGACGTCCGCCTGCGGCGTGTTCTCATCCGGCTTGACCAGGACAAGAGAACCGAGGAAGTACGGCTCGGCCGCGTCCCGGACGAGCGCGTCCTCAAGGTCGTCAAGGAGCTGCAACGCCTGCTCTGTGCCCCAGGCGTAGGGTCGCTGATAGTGCGGGATGGCGAAGTCGAAGTCCGCCGAGAAAATCTTCCTCAGTGGGTGCTCGTGTGCCTTCAGCGGCATCAGTCGTCCTCCTCGGAGAATTCGAACTCGCCCTGCTGGTGAGCTGCCGGCGCGGCCTTGGACGCGTCAACGACGTCACCCCACGACTGGGCGACGGCGTTGAAGCTGAGAGCGTCCTTGGTCCAGCCGTTCTTCTCCGCGACGGAGAACAGCAGGAACGCCAGTTCCTTCACCAGGTCGAGGTCCACGGCGCCGTCCGGACGATTTTGCGCAGTCGCCAGGAACCCGCCGGCCGCCGGGACCCCCTCGGTCTCGAGGATCCGCATGGTGTGGTGCAGAACTTCCCACGTCGAGGTGTGGTCGTCGGCGAGCACGTCATAGTCGGCCGCGGTGTCGGCAGGCTTGATCAGCGTGACCTTGCCAGCACGGCTGGTCAGAATCTCGTCGCGGTCCATCCGCTCCACGGAGGTGTTCCGGGCGCGGGCCAGGTTGTCGGCGTCGCCGAACGTTCCGGTGTCGTAGCCGTGCTGGCGATACCAGGCGATCGCGAACCGGGTCGTGGAGTCGAAGTCGCCTTCCTGCTCGCTTAGCACCTGGTCGAGGATCTCGTTGATGCGCGTCAGCGCCGACCGCACCGTCATCCGGGAGCCGTCCGGCTCCAGCACCTTGGAATACCGGCTGAACACTGCCATCCCCGGGCCGATCGCCGCCTGTGGAAGGTCTACGGGGGCGATCGCGCCCTGCTGCAATTTGCGTAGGGCATCCGGCAATTCGGCCTGAAGTGCCGAGATAAGTCCTCGGCGATCGGTCGTGGGCGCGTTCTCGGGGCGAGGTCGTAGAGCCAACACGATTGCTGATGCGAGTGCGTTGGTACCTACGGCGACCATCCTGCCGCTCCGCTCGCTTCGGCTGGGCCACGTTGCAGTGATCGTCCAGCGGCTGCGGATCATGCCATCCAAGAGGGTTTCCCAGCCAGAGGAGGCTGTGCCCTCGTCCGAAATCTCGGATTGCTTGAACGCGTACCACACAGTGATCGGAAAATCTGGAGTTGCGTCAGCCCTCGCATTGGCGAATACCCTGCGGAATCCATCCTCGAAGAACTTCTTGGCGCGGTCATTGCCGCCATTCCTGTATGGGTTCGCCACCAACTCTTCAGCTTTGGGTACAAGCATCGTGCTCAGTAGGAGAGGGTGAATGTGGCGTAAGGAGCGGCGAAGCCATACGTAGAAGAAGTCGGCCAAGTCAGAGTATACGATGTTGTCGTAGTAAGGTGGGTCTGTGCTGATAACGAAATTCGCAAATGTGCGGGTCGCTGCGTCCTGCTGACTCGCGTGCGACGGTGGTCCGGGTGTTAATGCTTCCAGGGCTTTGGCCATCGTTGATGTCGCGATAGCAATGTCGCCCGCAGCGCCGCCGAAAGGTGAAACCTCAACGAAGTCCCATGCCATGGGGATGGCCTGTCTCGCGAACAGGTTCCGAGCCTGGTCCCGGCTGCTCGACCAGGTCACAATCGCGTTCAAGAGGTCTGTAGTCCTGCTGACTGCCAGCCCCAAATAGGTCGCTACAGCATCCGCATACGCCTCGGCTCCGGTGCCGGCAGCCTCAAGTCTTCCGTCTTCGGTCATGCCGGCCTTCAGCGCATCTCGCAGTACCAGCTCACGAGCCTCGCCTACAAGGTCGCTATAGGTAGTCAGCGCAACGATTTGGCGATCCGTGAAATAGTCTGAGAAGGTAAAAAAGCCATACCTCTTACCCTGTGCATTCCCGCCAAACGTTCCCCGCCCCTCTGCGTTCAACGCAGTGTCAGTGATGCGAATTTGTTGAGCCGCTGTTGTGGCTACCCGCGCGGCCGCTAGGTCTGCTGGGGTTGGCTTTGAATAGAGTCGCCGCCGATTTCCTGCCGACACGACTGCTAGAAGTCTGTGCGGCGGCTTTTCCTTAACATCTAGCTGATCGTGTACGTGGGCTGGAGGGATTGCTGACCCGCATACCCAGCAGTCGAACTTTGCGCCCTGTCCGCGCTTGTTTGGCTCCGCTCGTCGACGACCCGTCTCGAGCTCGAAGTCGACACGACCTTCTGCGACGACCGGCCGAAGCCAGACCTCCTGCCCTCGCTTCGTGCTCAGATCGAGCGTGGAGAGGAGCGGTACTTCCGCGCCGCACGCCGGGTTGGGGCAGGTTACGGTGCGCGCCCAGATCCATGCGATTACGGTTGCCTTTTTTCCTCCGGTGCCGGCAGCCTTGGGGTACAGGTGACCGATTCGCTTCTCGGCTTCATCACGCATCCATGCAGCGTAAGCTCGTATGTCCGCAGCCAATCCCTGAAAGTTCTTCCAGGTGCGGATCTCGGAACCGGACAAGCCGGAAAATACTGGCAACTGGTCTCGGAACTTCGGTGGGATCTCGATGAGGGCTTTGTTGATCAGAACTGCGACAGGGTTCAGGTCCGAAGCGTGCGCTTCCAGGCCCAGCCGCTGCGCCTCCAAGGGGATAGTGCCGCCGCCGGCGAATGGGTCAAGGATTGGTGGAGGGTTGCCATCGCACGACTTCATAATTTCCGTACGGGCCTTCGCGAGTACGCGTTCGTCGCGCGCGTTCTCCCACACCACGAGTTCCTCGATGATGCCGTGCAGCCGCTCGCGCTCGGCGCGCTGCGCCTCCTCGGTGCGGAACTTGTCGGGATGCGACGACGGGTCGTCGACAAGCTGAGCAAACAAGACCGCCCGCGCTGCGGCCAGCGGCCGGCGGGCCCACCACAGGTGCAGGGTCGAAGGATGGCCCTGGCGGATCGACTTCTCCCGGGCCGACTCGCGGTTGATTTTCTCCAGGGGGAGGGAGACCTCGATCAGCTTGCGCTTCATCAACTTCCTCTTGCTCTGTGACTCAGAAGGGTGCGGTGCCGGCGGTCCAGGTCTTCGCCCAGCTGGCCCGGATGCCGGTCGCAGCGAGATCACCGAAGTCGACGCCCGTGAAGGGCTCGGCGACGTACCGTACCTGGTCGTGAACGGGACCTGACTTGCTCACGGTGACCAGGGCGAGCCGGTAGTGGGGGACGGCATTCTTGCCGGTGACGACCTCGTTGTGGGTGACGTAGAAGTCCTCGGCGCCCTCGATGCGTGCCTTGACCTCGATGCGGATCGAGGGGCTGCCGTCGGCCGGGATGGACAGGATGTCGTATCCGGGGTTGTTGAAGGCCTGCTCCTGCGGCTCCCGGTCGAGCGTGCGCTCGGTGGCGAGAACCAGTTCGATGCCGCGCCGCTCGACGGCCTTAGTTTCCTTGGCGTGGATCGGAGCGTCGGCCGGGATTTCGGCGTTGACCATCGACAGCGGCAGCACGAGCGCGGCGGTCATGATGCGCGGCGGCTTGGTGGCCAACTGGGCCTGCTGGTCGAGCAGCGTGAGCCGCGCCTCGCGGCGGATCTGGAGTTCCTGTGCTTTGCGCATCAGGCTGTCGGAGCTCTCCTTCGGCTTCGCGCCGACCTGCTCCTTCTCCTGGGCTGCCATTGCCTCGCCGATGAGCCGATTCGACTCGTGCGCCAACCGCTGGTCAACCCGTGTCCGGGTGCGCTCGATCTCGGTGAGCCGGCGAGGCGAGACCTCGGCGAGATAGTCCTTGAGCTGGTGGCCGATGATCCAGGTCCGGGCGCGGGCCTCGGCCTCACCGAGCCACGCCAGCTTCATCGCTGCGGCCACAGCCGGCGTACGCGGGGCAGCCACGCAGTCAAGGTAGGGTGCCGGGCCGGCGGGCCTGACCTGGCCGGTGGCGTCGACGTAGGCGTAGCCGAAGCGGCGGGAGATCGACTCCCCGGTGCCGTCGACGACCTCCTCCACCACGCCGACCAACAGGGACGGCTCCTCGATCTTTGGCGACACCAGGACGGTGCCGCGATCGAGGATCGGTCGGAGCTGTGTGATGGTGAGCTCAGCCACAGCGTCGTGCAGTGGATGCCCGGGGGCGAGTAGGTCGGCGCGCGGCTTGTCGGCCACATCGATGCAGTCGAGCTCGAACGTCACTCGTTCGTAGCGGGTGGCGACCGGGCCGTGTCTGGTGACAGCGCGCACGGCCGCGGGCACGTGGGTGATCTCGTAGCGGCCACGCTCACGTCTGGCGAGCCGACCGCCGAGGCGTTGGAAGGCCAGGCGGAACGCCCACTCGATGTAGTGCGGCTGCAGGCGGCGGGCACGAGCTTCCTCCATGAGCCGCTGCATCTGCGCTAGATCGGTGTCCGACATGGCGTCATGGGTGAGTGCGCGGTCCTCGAGGAGCTCCTTGAGACCGTGGGCGACCGACTCGTCGATGACCTGTTCCATCTTGGCCCGGGTCTCGGGGAGGTCGCCGTAGCGGATGGCTTCGATCAGCAGCTCCCGCAACGGTGTCTCGTCGAAGGCCGCGCCCAGGACGTCGAAGACCTTGCCGCCGTACGCCTTGCGCTGTTCCTCGACCTTCTGCAGCAACCGGGTGAACACCTCGCCCTCGCGGGTGTTGGCGGCCACGAGGTTCCAGAGGCGGCACACCTCGGTCTGGCCGATGCGGTGGACGCGGCCGAAGCGCTGCTCGATGCGGTTGGGGTTCCACGGCAGGTCGTAGTTGACCATGAGGTGGGCGGCTTGGAGATTCAGGCCTTCGCCGGCGGCGTCGGTGGCCAGGAGCACCTGACAGGCGGGGCTCTTGGTGAATTCTTCGGTGATGGCGCGGCGGTCGGCGCGTCGGACACCGCCGTGGATGGCCTGCACCGTGTCCGGCTTGCCGAAGAGCGAGCGGATCTTGCGGGCCAGGTAGTCGAGGGTGTCGCGGTGCTCGGTGAAGATGATCAGCTTGCGTGGTGTGTCGGCGCCGGGATGGATGAGCTCGTTATCCTCGAGGATCCTGCGCAGCTCGACCCACTTGCGATCCGTGTCGAGGTTACGGATCCGCTGGGCGATGTGGATCAGCTCGTCGAGGTCGGCCAACTCGGCGTTGAGTTCCTCGATGGTGCGTGCGGAGGTGGCAGCGTCGAGCAACTCCTCCTCGACCCGCTCGACTTCTTCGGCGCTGTATTCGTCGTTGTCCAGGTCGCGCAGGTTGATCGCGGCCGGGTCGTCACCGACGCCGTGCCCGTGGATCAGGTCGTCGCGGCGACGCTTGAGCCGCCCGGCGCGTCGGACCAGGGACTGGTAGATCGCCTCAGGGCTGGAGGCCAGGCGCCGCTGGAGCACCGTGAGCGCGAAACCGACCGTGTTGCGGCGCTTGTCGTCCAGCCGTGCGGCCCGGTTCATCCCCTCGCGTACGTATTCAGTGACCCGTTCGTAGAGATCCTGCTCGTCGGCGGTGAGCTCGTAGGGCACGGTCTGGGCGATACGTTCTGGGAAAAGCGGTTTGCCCTCGAAAGTGAGTAGGTCTTCCTTGACCATGCGTCGCATGAGCCCGCTGGTGTCCGGATTGTGTACGCCGGTCTTGAACTTGCCCTCGAAGCCGTCGCGCTCCAGCAGAGTGAGGAAGAGCTGGAAGTCCTCCTCTTTGCCCGCGTGGGGGGTGGCGGTCATCAGCAACAGGTGGCGCGTGCGGTCGCGCAGCTTCTCACCGAGTTGAAAGCGTCGGGTCTTGTTCAGCTTGCCGCCGAAGTAGTTCGCGCCCATCCGGTGGGCCTCGTCGACGACGACGAGGTCGAACTCGGCGTCGTCGATGTGGGCAGCCAGAGCCTCGTTGCGCGCGAGCTGATCCATGCGTGCGATGAGCAGCGGGTGCTGCTCGAAGACGCTCGACCCCAACGCGGCGTCGACCATGGCTGTGGTGAGGATGTCGAAGCGCAGGCCGAACTTGAAGAACAGTTCGTCCTGCCACTGGTCGACCAGCCCGCCGGGCGCCACGATCAGGCAGCGCTTGACGTCGTCGCGGAGCAGGAGTTCCTTGACGTAGAGACCAGCCATGATCGTCTTACCGGCGCCGGGGTCGTCGGCCAGCAGGAACCGCAGGGGCATACGGTCGAGCATCTCGCCGTAGACAGCGCGGATCTGATGAGGCAGCGGCTGCACGTCGCTCGTCGCCACCGCCAGCATCGGGTCGAACAACCCGGCCAGGGAGATTCGCTGTGCTTCCGCGACCAGTCGAAATTCTTGAGCATCGGCGTCGAACGGACGGCTGCCCGCGTCGGAGAGGCTCAGCTTGGGCTCGTCGGCGCGGAAGAGCACCTGCTGACGCAGGCTTCCGTCAAGGGTCTTGTAGGTCAGCTCAACAGCATCGGAGCCGTGCCACTGCGCGGCGAGCACCGAGACAATCTCGCCAGGGACCACACCGGCCACCCGGAGACCGGACGAGAGATCCTCAAGCCGCACCAGTCACCTCCAGCTCGACAGCCCGCAGCGCTTACCGACGAAGAACGACACTACTGACCAGCTCAAGATCCGCACAGACCGGCAGGTGCGGCACTTGTCGTGCGTCGGCTTCCCGACAGATGCCTTCGGAGAGTCCTGTTCGAGTAAGGGGTGCACTACGATACCGTCCCTAACCCCCCCCTCGATCTCTGCGGTGAGCATGAACAAGACGGAGCGCGAAGAGGTTCGTCGCCTCGCGGCGGACTTCAGCCAGTGGAGCCACCGTGCCGAGGACGTGCAGGACTGGCACCAGACGGTCCGCGACGCAGCCGGCCGCGACGAAAAGACCCTGCGGTCACGAAGCGTCATGGTTGGTCGGGCCGGCCAGGCCGCCTGGCGCGTACTCACCCTCCGAATGAGTGACGCCGGGGTCGTCAGGCGCCTCTGGGAGCGCACCACCCTCCCCGCGTTGACCGCCGCCGACCGTACGCTGCTGCACCTGCTCACGGCGGACGCACCCCGCGCCGTCACCGAGGTCGCACCAATACTCGGGGTGCGCCGCTTCTTCACCGGGTCGGCGAAGAAGCAATCGGCAGAGATGGCTGGCGAGTTCCTGCGTCGTCACCATGCGGCATTCCTCCGGAGCGACGGCCCTAGTCGACTGGAACGGCTCGGCGTCTTCACCGCGCCCGTCGATCCTCGACGGCTCGGGTTCCAGTCGCTGCTCGACCCCGCACTTCGCTTCGACCTCGTCTCCGGGCAGACCGGCCCGGCACCCGAGATCCTGGACCGGCCAGTCATCGACGGGCTGCCGGAAGCGCTGGACGCCATCGCGAAGGTCGTCGCAGGCGAAGCCTCGTACAGGTCGGCGGCCCGCGACGCCGGTGAGAAGGTGAGGCGCGCCGAGGTCCAACGGATCCTGCACGAGATGCCTGTGGACGCGTTGAAGACCGCTACTCGCGATCGCCTCCGGCTGGGGCCACTCGCCGGTGCAGGGGTCAGCACGGTGCAGGGGGTGCTGGATTGCGGCTGGTCCCTCCAGGCGCTGCCGGGCGTCGGCGAAACCTCAGCTCGGCGCATGCTCGGCGCAGCACAAACCCTCTGGCAGACGACGTACGACGAGATGCCAGTCCGCATCGACATCAACCATCGTCACCCCGAAACCACCAAGTTGCTGCGCTGCCTCGCCGAATGGGACTCGTGCCGGCAGACTCGAGGTGCGGCTGCGGACCTCGAACGTGCCTCGGAACTCGCACCGCTGCGAGCAGTGATCGATAGCGAGACCACTCACCTGCTTGTGATTCCGGCCAGGCAACTCGCCGCCGCCGGACTCACCGAGAGCATCCAGATCGTCAAACGGCGAGCCGAACTGCTGGGCATGTCGTCAGCGTCGGGCCGGAGGAACGTCGGCGCGGACCCGTGGGACGACTTCCTCGCCCGACCCGCCGACTACTTCTCCATGCTCGCCGAGCTGGGATTCGTCACCGAAGACGAAAACGCGTCGCACGGCGACCTCCCCGAAGAGATCATCCAGGCGGTACGCGACCAGGCGCTCAACGGCGAACACCTGACGGCGTCGCTGCGCGGCTACCAGAGCTTCGGAGCCCGCTTCGCCCTCGTGCAGCGCAAGGTCATCATCGGGGACGAGATGGGTCTCGGCAAGACCGTCGAGGCGATCGCGGTCCTCGCGCACCTGCGCAGCAGAGGCAAGACTCACTTCCTGGTGGTCTGTCCTGCCGCAGTGGTGACCAACTGGGTGCGTGAGGTCGCCGCCAAGTCGAAACTGCGAGCATGCCGAGTCCACGGACCGGAGCGCGATCGTGCAGCCCGGACATGGATGCGCGATGGCGGTATCGCCATCACCACCTACGAGACGCTGGCGTGGTGGGAACCCGCGCTGCGGGACCTCCACGACCTGGCCTGTGTCGTCGTCGACGAGGCCCACTACATCAAGAACCCTCAAGCGCAGCGGACGATCCGGACCAAGCAACTCGTCGCCAGATCGGAGCGAGCAATTCTGCTCACCGGCACCCCGCTCGAGAACAAGGTCGAGGAGTTCCGCAACCTGGCCTCCTACGTACGCCCGGATCTCACCGTGGACGCCAGCGACCTGTCACCGCGGACGTTCCGCCGGCAGATCGCGCCGGCGTACCTGCGCCGGAACCAGGAGGACGTACTCACCGAACTCCCGGAGCTTATCGAGGTCGAGGAATGGCTGCCCCTCTCAGGAGCGGACAGCTCACGGTATCGAGGCGCGGTCGAGCGCGGGAACTTCATGGAGATGCGCCAAGCGGCAATGCTCGAAGGATCCCAGTCCACCAAGATGCAGCGCCTGATCGAGATTGTCCGCGAAGCGGAGGAGAACGAGCGCCGGGTCATCGTGTTCTCCCACTTCAGGGAGGTACTCGGCCTCGTGGCCCGATCTTTGCCCGGGCCGGTGTTCGGCCCACTCACCGGCTCTGTGCCAGCCGGTCAACGCCAGCAGATGGTGGACCAGTTCTCGTCCGCCAGGCACGGCGCCGTCCTGGTGGCCCAGATCGTGGCCGGCGGCGTCGGGCTCAACATCCAGTCCGCGTCCGTCGTCGTCATCTGTGAACCGCAGCTCAAGCCGACGACCGAGGCGCAGGCCATCGCCCGCGCGCACCGCATGGGACAGGTGCAGTCTGTGCAGGTCCACCGGCTCCTGTCCGAGGACGGCGTCGACCAACGAATCACCGAATTGCTGGCGGGAAAGAAGCGGATCTTCGACGAGTTCGCCCGGGTCAGCGACATGGCTGACTCGAGCCCGGAGGCCGTGGACTTGTCCGAGGCGGAGCTCGTCCGAGCGGTCTTGGCTGCCGAGCGCCAGCGCCTCTTCGAACGTGCATCTGCCAAGACCGTCGGAGTTGAGTGACCGGAACTGTCGCCGGCAGCTCACGTGCTTCCGGTCGATGCCTCACGTCGCTGCCCTGGCGCGTTGGCAGGAGGCGGGCCCTTCGCAGTACGGCTGTCGCAGACGCGGACACCGAATGTTGCCGTCCTGACAAAATTAGGAGAAAGAGCGGCTGTGATCGACGCTACGACCGAGCACATCATCAACGACAAGCGGCGAGCTTTTGGCCTGCGGTTCGTGCAGTCGCGGCGTGATGCGGAGGAAGCGGCGCGGCGGTTCATCAATCAGCATCTCGGCTTCATGTCCACCGAGCACATCATCGAGCTCGGTCGGCTGTTCAACCAGCATGAGAAGGCCGGACGGACTCGATTCGACCGCTTCACGCCAGGCTTCACCGGCGCGATCATGGCCAAGCTCGGCCGCAACCCCAGGCGCTTCAACCAGACGCTCGTACCGCTCTGGCGTGGATCGATCGAAGACGCCCTGAAGGTGCTGGGCCAGATGTTCCGAGACCGCTCGATCCTGCCCGGTGCCGGATCGTCACTGCCGAGCTTCCTGCTCTACCTCCGCGACCCTGAGCGGTTCGGCATATGCATCAACGCGACCATGGACGGCCTGGCGACCGAAACAGGCGCGTCATACCGAGCGGACAGCCTGGATAGCTATGAGGCATTCTGCGCCGATTTACGAGCCTGGCGACAGACGCATGGTGTAACGCCACAGGAGGCCGACGCGATCCTCACGGAGATGATGCGCAGGGCGCGCCCGGAAAACCTACTGTCGCTGCTGGACGCCACTGGTGAGTCCAGCAACGGAATGCCGGTGAGTAGCTCAACCGAGGCGAAGATGACGGCGGAGGAGGTCGCCACAGCCTGCTACCTACCGGTAGAAAAGATCGACGGGTGGGTCTCGGCGCTCACCACCGGAATGCGCCAAGCCGTCTTCCACGGTCCCCCCGGTACCGGAAAGACCTACATCGCTCGGCTCCTGGCCCGCCACCTGGCCAGCTCGTCACAACACATCGAACTTGCCCAGTTCCATCCGGCCTACTCGTACGAAGATTTTGTCGAAGGGCTGCGCCCGGAGGTCGGCGCCGACGGCGCGCTGAGCTATCGGGTCCGCCCGGGTGTCTTCTCTCAGCTGTGCGAGCGCGCGCAGCAGGCGCCGGACCAGACTTTCGTGCTGGTCATCGACGAGATGAACCGTGCAGACTTGGCAGCGGTCTTCGGTGAGCTGATGTTCCTCCTGGAGTATCGGGGTCACTCACCGGTCACCCTGCCGTACTCGCAGCGGCGGATGTCCGTCCCACAGAACCTGTTTGTGCTGGGAACGATGAACACCGCAGATCGAAGCCTGGCCCTGTTGGACTTCGCGCTTCGTCGCAGGTTCCACGCCTTCCCGGTGCTACCGAGTGAGACTGTGCTGAGCAGTTGGGCCGATGCGCGACCCAGCGCCAACAAGGATCTGGCGCTGGGGTTGTTCCGGTTGATCCGAGACCGCGTTGGGCTGGACGTGCCTGTCAGCCCTGGTCACTCGTACTGGATGGCGGAGGGCCTCGACGCGGCAACGGCAGAACGGATCTGGTCGTACCAGCTCCGACCGTATCTGGCGGAGCACTGGTTCGACCGGCCTCGCGAGCTTGAGCAACTCGACACCGATGTCCGGGCGCTCATCGCGGAGCGCGCCTGAATTGATCGAGCTCACCGAATACGAGACGCGCACCATCCAGCTCAGCCAGGACGAGGCCTACGAACTTTCGAGCCTGACTCGGGGGAGTGCGGACAAGACCCAGCAGCCCCGCGTCGTCGAGCGGCTCGCGCCCACCGGACAAGTAGGGGTGTACGACATCCAGCCAGGGCCATATGTGGGCAGGTTTCGCCTGCGTAGCGGCCGTGTCGTTGACATCTCAAGTAGATTCGCGTTCCGCGACTTGGCTCTCCTGCTCGGTCTGGGTGGCAAGGCAGCGTTGCTACGCCACGGCGCGACTTCGGCCCAGGGCGGCGCTGGTCTGATGGACCTCATCGCGTTGGCGTTCGTCCGGGAGGCTGAGCGAGTAGCAGGACAGGGCCTGGCCAAGGGCTACAAGCAGACGACGGTGGCCAGACCCCCGTATGCCGGAGTCCCCGCTGTCACCGCACATTTGAACGCCCACGCTGGCCGTGCCGATCGTCTCGTCACGACGACCAAACGTCTTACCGCGGACATCGAGCTCAACCGGCTCATCGCTTCCGCGCACGGGAAGCTTTGCCAGCTCACCTACCAGGACAAGCAACTCGAAGCCCGGCTACGGCAACTCGCGCCTGTATTTCGGAACATCAACGCAGCAGAGGATGGGAGCCGACAGCTACCCATGCTGCCGGCGCGGTACAGGGAGATCCATGACCTGGCGAGGCTCGTCCTCGATCACCGGACCGCGCTACCTGACGGTAGCGGCGTCGCCGGAGTCGGCGTGCTGTTTAACATGACCAAGGTCTGGGAGAGCTACGTCGGACGGTGGCTCAGGACCCACCAGCCGGAAGCCGTGGTGCACAGCCAATATCCCATCTCCCTGGTAGATATTGGCCCGGCAAGGCGAGCCCGGGCGGACTATGTCGTAGAGCTTGGCGGCCGGCCAGCCGCCGTTTACGACGCGAAGTATCGGCCCTGGAAAGAGTGGCCAAATGCGGCCGAGCTGTATCAACTCTTCACCTATGCCAGCCGGCTGTGCGTGGACCACGCTGCGCTTGTCTACCCGGGAACAGAGACGCTCAGCAGGCAAATGACGATGGGGAACGTCGTGGTTGAGGCTATCGCCGTTCCCATCGAGGAAACGGCCATCCAGGACGGCTGATCTACGCAGCCTGCTGGACGGGTGTCGAGGACGGCCGCATTACGGCCAGCACTGCGGTCCATCGTGGGAAAGCCACGAGCCGCCGCGCCGTCGCATAGCGCCGTGACCCAGTAGCTGTCGTCCGACCGCTGGCTTGCCTATTCGGCACAACGTCCGGTTGCTCGCCGAGTACACTACTTGCCCGGTCGGAAGCAGGGATTCCAACGGCGGAGGCGGAGGCCACAACCGGGCGATCGGCCGCCCTATGTAGAGCCTTCGAGCGCGACGTGGGGGTGTGCGTCGGTGCGTCAATGCGCTGACGTGTCGCGTGGGTAGCGGCTAATGTGCCTCTGGCGATGGCGCTCCGGCTCCAGGATGGAGGAGGCCGTCCGCGGCCGCCGGCTTCGCGGGTGGTGACGGTGGTGCCGCACTGTCAGCCATTGACCCGGACACGCCGAGCAGACCACCGTCCGGCCCGCCAGCGTAAGAAAGGACGTCCAGCTTCGCGGGCTGTGGCAGGCCGGGCGCCGGCCCGCTCCCCAAGCGGGCGGGTCAACGACAGACTTAGGAAGCGTGCCGCCGGCCCAGACGGTCAGCACGGCGTCGGGCAATCGGGCAATCGGGCGCCGAGGAGGTAGGTAAGGCAGGTGTGCGCCGTCGTACGGCCGGACCTGCGAAGCCCGACCTGGGCCATCATCTCGTACACCGACGGCGGAGCCAGTCGGTGCGTTGCGGCTGGCTGGGTTCCTTGACCAGGACGTAGCCGCTGTCGACGTAGACGTCCCCCGACTTCAGCGCCTTCACACAATTGCCGGCATTGGTAGGCGTGTTTGCCGCTGCTGGCTTGGCCTCCTACTCCTCGCTCCTGCCGTTGACGAGCGTCCGCGTTTTCTGGGTCAGGATGGGCAGGGCGTGCGAGCCGGGATGATCCAGTCGGCGAAGATCTCGGGTAGACGGTTCAGGTCTTGTGGCCGGACGGTGACAAGTCGGATGTCACAGAGATTGGCAAGCTCGATCTTGCGCTGGGCCTTGGCAGCGTAGGCGTCCTGCTCCAGCATGCCGAGTGCCTCGACGTACGTGCCGTCGGAAAGGAGCCAGTCCGCACGCAGGCCAGTGGCGTTGAGCAGGTGGTGCCGGGGATAGTGTGGCTCCAGCTCGTGCGCGATTCCATGGTGGTGCAGGAAGTCGTCGATGTGCCGCTCGAACATCGACCGGCACAGGTGTCCGTCTGCCGCGACGGAGAGGATTCCGCGTGCCGGCCGGGAGGCGTCGGCGAGCAGCCCTGCGATCTTGAGCCAGTCGGTCCAGGTGCGCTGCCTGCGGCCCGGGCGGGCGGTGAGGGATGTTGTGCGGGGGATGAGGAACCGGCAGAGCATCGCCTCGTCCGCGAGATCCGGGTCGGTGAGGGTGATGCGGGAAAGCTGTTCCTTTGACGGTGGACCGGAGAACTCGATCTCAGCGAGTCGGCGCAGGGCCCAGATTGTCGCGTCGGTCCATGGCCCGTCGGCGCCGTTGTCGCGTAGGACGCCCTGACCGGCGAGGATGCAGCAGTCGAAGCAGTACGCGAGCCCGGACCGAGTGCTGTGCGCGGTCGTGCCGCAGAGACGGCACGGGCGGGTACTGCCGTCGATGTCATGGGTGCGGAACAGGTCGCCGAGGATCCTGCGCTGCGACTCGAGTGTGAAGGCGGCGATGTCGGATACGGGCTCGTGCCCCATCCGTACGTTCAGCCAGGGCTGGTGCAGCTCTGGCACCAGTTCGATGGCCCGGGCGGTCAAGCCGCACGACGCCGCGACGACCGCCAGGTCGTCGGTGATCAGTCCGCCTCCCCGGTGGTAGATCGAGCTGTCGCGTACGACGGGACGGAACGGTCCGATCTTCGCCGCCAGGAAGGCGGCGGCCCTGCGGTTGTGGCGGATGGTGGTGGTCGACGGCGACGCCCAGTGCACCTCCGCAGGATGGACGTCGTGCCGCATGAGCAGGGTGGTGAGAGGGGCGATGTGGGGGCGGGCGTAGACCGTCAGTACGTCGGAGTCCGGGTCGTACGCGCCGGCTTCCGGTAGTTCGTCGAGGTCAACTCCGTCACGCACTAGCCGGATGGACCAGATCCGCTCCCGATCCGTCGGATTGTCGCGGAACCGATCCGTCCTGATGATCGCGTCGGGGAAGTCGCCAAGTTCCTCGAAGCCTTCGGGAAGTGACACGTCCACGCCGTGGTCGCGCAGGGCCGCGATGGCATCCGGGCGGCTGCGCTCGTCGATCAGCGTCAGGGGGCCGTCGGGCAGCTCGTAGATACCGATTTCGAGGCCGGATCGGTCGGTGACGATGATCCGTTCGAAGCCCCAGGTGGATCGACTGATGGCGCGCACACCCTCGTACGGGTGCGGAATCCGCCGGTAGTCCGCCCAGGCGCGCAGATCCGCCAACGCCGCGGCGTCCCATCGGTCCTGGGTTCGGCTACTTTGCGTCGGGACACCCCAGCTTCCCGTGGCCACCCTGGTGGCGTAGGCGCCGCCTAGCAGTTCACCGAACTTCCCGATCAAGCCCGCGCGGACAGCGTCCTCAACAGGTGCGTCCGCTGTTGACGGCGTTGCCGCCACGAAGCCGTCGACGAGGAGGTGCAGCGGACCGGCGTCTGGCAGGTCCAGGCGGAGGCGGCCGATCCGGTACCCGAAGCGGCGTTCCTCCGCAGGGGAGAAGGGGTTGTGGCGGCTGGGTTCGCAATCCCCGTCGTCTTCCCAATCGTGATCCTCGATCGGGTGTACGTCGATCCAGCCATGGCAGCCGATGGCATGGGGTGCGGCGGCGGCAGCGAGCCGATGCAGGCTCTGGCCCATCCAGTGCAGGGTGCTGTCGTACAGGAAGCCCATGTGCCGATCGACGACCGAGCCGCCGCTGCTTGGCGGCGCGACTGCCGAGATCGCGTTCGGGTTGTAGGTGTTGTCCGGACGGGGCACGAGGCCCAGCACCACCGGAAGCCGCAGCTCAATCTCGTCGTGCCGGTTGCGTGCCTCGACGAGTCGGTCGGCACGCGTCAGGCTGTCGAACACGAACCGGCGCAGCGCTTCGACAGAGTCGTCGAAGACAGCGATGCCCGTCGAGTAGCGCGTGTTCCCACGAGGGATGACGACCATCCTCGCGGACGGCTCGTAGACAATCTGATCTTGCTCGGCAGGCACCTGCGGATAATGCCAGAGACCTGGAGTATTAGATCACTGGGTAGGTCACCCTGCCCCTTCTGAGTGAGGAGCGCCCCCAGAAGCGTGCCGAGGATCTCGATGCCCTCGTGCGGGTAGGGTAGGTGGTCGAGCGGCCGATCGCTTGGCTGGACCTCCGCTACGTGCTAATCCATTTGCCGGCGCTTCAGCCTTGAAGTTGCCGTGCCCCTGACAGGATTACGCCTCATTAGGCTTGGTGGCTCCAGACGGGTTGGGCTCGGCGCTGAGGAACTCGGCGTCCCACTCAGCGAGGACCATCGCGACGAAGTGATCGATGATGGGCTGGATGGCTTCGGTCGGCAGGTCGAGGTCAAGTCGTGCGATCAGCGTGTCGAACATGTCGCGCAGGCGCGCTTCGCGCTCCACCGAGGCCTCGTCTGGTTTGGTGCGGGACAGATGGGCGCGCACGTCCTGGGATTCCCTCAGCATGTGTACGAGGTCCGCGACACCGAGCTTTCGCGCCATTCCTTTGCCGATGGTGGCCAGTAAAGGCGGCAGCACGCGCCCGGCGTGCCCTTCGGCGTACCGTACGAACAGGTCGGTTGGTGCCGCGACGTAGTCGGCGATGGCCCCAGCCAGCAGACCGAAGCAGGCGTCGGCAAGCCGGACCGGTGCGCGGCGAACCCATGAGTTCACAGGCCGCGTCGTGCGGCGTCGCTCGGGCGTGACGTGCCGCAGCAGTGACGAGCTGGTGGCATGGGTGAAGTACTGTGACGCCGGCCGGTACGCCAGGTCGTACAGGTGGATCGCCAGCGTGGCGCTGGTCTTGGCGTCGATATGAGCAGCCATGGACCGTATGTCGGGGAGCTTCTCCGGCTCGCCAAGGGCGTGTACGGCTTGTCTGATAAGCGTGTCAGGGATCAGCCCGGTGCTCGACAGGAAGGTCAGCATCGCGGGCGCCGTCTTCAACTCTGAGGTGCGCAGCTTGCTCGCGGCGGCGGGGTTGTGTAGGCACCACAGACCGAGGATGCACGTCTCCATCGAGGTGCGCGCCAAAAGCGCTGCAGCCTCTCGCTGGCGGGTCCGTACCGCACGATGCGTCTCGCGCTGCAGCCATAGCAACCGCAACAGCGCCAATTGGGCGAAGTCCGACCCGTTCACGGCCATCTCGTCCTGCGGCCACGGGGCACGGCTAATGAGGCAACGGGCGCGGCGCCGGACACGGGCGCGGCGCAGCAGGTCGGGATACGGCAACACGCTACGAAGGACCGTTCGGGCGATCACCAGCACGATGGGCGTCACAGCACGACAGCATCGCAGGTCCGCCAAGCTCTGATCTCGCAATTTTTGGTGGGGTTGCCCCCTGACGATCCGGAGCAGGCGATGCCGAGGCAACGGCGTAGTTGGGATGGGGCGGCAGGACGAGTCCTTGACCGTTTCCCGTAACGGGCCCGGTAACGGCGAAGGGCCCGGGCGGGGGAGTGACGGACATGGAATGGCATTGGGACGTGATGCGCAATGCCGTTGTGTCCTGGTATGTGGATGTACCGAGCTGTTCCGACATGGCGTGACAGAATCGTTGTAAAACTGGGGGTCAAGGGGTCGTCGGTTCGAATCCGGCCGTCCCGACAGCACGAAAAGAGGCCGTCGACCGGGATATTCTCCCTGGTCAACGGCCTCTAATTCGTACTGGAACAGTAGGGGTTTGCTGATCTAGACGGCGCGTAGCTGGGGACCACTTGGGGACCGGCGGGCCTTCAAGTGAGCGCTGAGGGCTGTTCCAGCGTCTGTGATCGACTGCCGGTCGGGGTGCAGGTATCGCTGTGTTGTGGTCAGTGACCCGTGACCGGCGATCTTCCGCAGCACATGCACCGGCACCCCGGCGTCGGCCATCCAAGTTAGCCCGGTGTGCCGTAGGTCGTGCCGGCGCAGGTGTTCGTAGCCCAGCTTCGTTACCACCTCATCCCAATGGGTCGCGTCCCGCAGCACGGCAGTGCTGATCCGTCCGCCACGCGGCCCGGTGAACAGTCGAGAGTGCGGCTCGGCAACCGAGTCCAGGCGGCGAGCGACGATCGGTCGCACCTCTTCGATCAGCGGCACCATGCGGGCGCGCTTTCCCTTTGTGCCCTTGTCGATTAGGCCACCGGGGCCGGGCGTGGTCTGCCGGCGGACGGTCCACATCCACGTTTCCCGGTCGATGTCCTCGGCGCGGACGCCGGAAACCTCGCCGATCCGCGCGGCCGTGCATGCGGCGAAGATCGTCACGTCGCCCCAACCGGGAAACCCGTTGGTGGACCGTTCGGTCAGTGCGGCGGCGAGCCGTGTCAGAGCTTCCCAGTGGGGCAGCGCCAGCGTGCGCGGGTTGTCCGACTCGTCTTCTGCCCGCTGGTATTCGCGCTGCCACCCGGTGACCTGCGCGGGATTTCGCGCAATGATGCCGTCACGCACGGCCTGTTGCATTACTCGGACCAGCACGGCAAGGCTGTTCTTGACCGTCGACCGGCTGCACTCGTCGGCAATCCAGCCGTGCACGGCCCGGTCTACCGCACCGTTGGTAATCATTCGGATCGGGATGTGGCCGAGGGCTGGCACCACCCGCTTACGCCAACCGGCAAGGTACGGGTCTAGCGTCTTGCGTTCCAGGCCGCGCAGCGCCAGCGTCATCACGCTCTCGCCGTATTCGGCCAGTCGCTTTGTCGCGGCCACCGGGTCGACGCCTCTGAAGTGACCCCTATCGGTCGGACACCTCGATGTCTGTCAGGGACTCTCGGTGGATCTTCTCGTAGGTGTCGGGGCTGACGTTACCCAGACGGCTGTGCCGGCGGCGAGGGTTGTAGAAGCCTTCGATGTAGGAGAACACCTCCATTTCCAGTTCGTGTCGGCTGGGCCAGGCTCGGGTGTAGACCAGTTCGGTCTTCAGGGTGGCGAAGAAGGTCTCGGCCATGGCGTTGTCGTAGCAGTCGGCGACCGAGCCCATCGAGGCCAGGACGCCGCAGGAACGCAGGGTCCGGCCGAACTCGAACGACGTGTACTGGGTCCCGCGATCCGAGTGATGAATGAGCTGATCGCGGGCGGGTCGGCGGTGTTGGATGGCCATGCCGACGGCGTCGAGGATCAGCTCGGTGCGCAGGTGATCGGCCATCGCCCAGCCCACTACGCGGCGGGAGTAGGCGTCGACCACGACCGCGAGGTAGAGGAAGCCTCCCCAGGTGCGCAGGTAGGAGATGTCGGCGACCCACAGCCGGTTCGGTGCGGTGGCGGTGAATTGTCGCTGGACCAGGTCCGGCGCGGTCGCCGTGGACGCGGCCTTGCGGCGGGGCTTGCCGCGTCGCCGGCGGTGGGCGCCTTCGATCCTGGCCAGCCGCATCAGTCGGGCCACCGCCTTGCGGTTCCACCGGTGGCCGCGCTCGTGCAGCTCCGCGGTGAGCCGTCGGGCTCCATAGACGCCGCGGTGCTCTGACCATGCCTGCTGGGTGATCTCAACGCGCTGCTGGTCGTGGCGTTCCCGCTCGACAGCGCGCTGACGCCCCTGCCGAAGCCAGTCGTAGAAGGCGCTGTGGCCGACGCCGAGGAGTCGGCAGAGCAGACGGACCGGGTAGCTGGCCTTCTCCGCGTCGATGAACCGGTACACCTCAGTCCGGTTCACCGCTCCGTCTCGCGTGCGAAGAAGACCGCGGCTTTTTTCAAGATCTCTTTTTCCAGCTCCAGCTGGGCGACCTGCCGCCGCAAGCGGAGCAGCTCGGCCCGCTCGTCAGCGGCCAGGTCGCTGGGCCGGCCGCCGTCGCGTTCCTGCCGCATCCGGTCGACCCAGTTGCGCAGCGTCTCGTGATTGACGCCCAACTCCCGGCCCACGTCCCGCAGCGTGCGACCGGAGTCGAGCACCAACGCCGCGGCCTGGCGCCGGAACTCCTCGGGGTACTTGCTCTGTCGAGCCACAGCGGTTTCCTCCTCCTCGGCAGGATGCCAAGTCAGGAGGTGTCCGGTCTCAGGGGGTCACTTCACCACGTTCCAGAACTCGTCAACACTCATGACGCGGGAGTATGGCAGCGGTCTCCGACTTCGCCGCCCACCATTCGCCGTCGTGCCCGTTCCTGACCGCCCGTCTAGCGCACGGAGCCCTGGAAGATGAGCTGATCGCGGCAAATCCGGATGCCCAAGTCAGGCACACCGGTATTCGCTCGGGCGGCTCCGCTCCCTGCGGTCTCGGATGACGACCTTGCCGGGCCCGGTGGTGTTGGCGCAGTCCGGGCAGTGCACGTCGAGACTGGCGATGTCGGTTGTGATCGCGGCCGAGCCGAAGTAGGCGGGATCGAGAATGAAGGCCACACGGGTGCCGGCTCCGGCTGGAGCGGAGAACTCCGCAGGTGGCTCGACCGGCCGTAAGCCGACGAGGCTCTGCCGAAAGCCGTGACCGTCTCGCCAGACTTCGACGGTGGTCTGCGAACTCACGGCCGCCGCCGCAGCGCTCAACCAGCGATCGCTGGTAAGCAGCGAGTCGTTGTAGCCGAGATTCGGCATGCCTCGGCCGGTCAGGATGTCCGCCTGGTCGTCGGTCACCGAGAAGATGAGATCAGCGGTGATCTCCGCTACGACGTCGGGCGTGTGGCTCGCGGCGACCCTGGTTGCCGGATGAAACGCGTGCCCCACAACCGCGCAAAACACCCGAGTCGCCAGACGCGGATCCTCCCTGCCTACCCCGAAATGCATACCGGGTCGCTTGCGTACGGAGTCGTCGAACTCCAGGACCGTGATCTTCGCGGGGCTATAGTCAGGCTCCGTCACGCCACCAACGCTATCCCGACAAGGCACGCGCGGTCATCGTCATGAGAGCGCGCGGGCGCGGTTCAGTCATTCGTACGGTCGGGGCGGTCGCCGACTCAGCTGCGCAACCGTTAACGACGTTTTCGGGTGCCGCCTTTGGCTTCGCATGCCGCGTCGGCGGTTCAGACCAGGGCGGTGTGGGCTTCGGTGAGGAAGCGGTCGCGGTCGTCGCCGTGGGCGATTGCCGCGTTGTAGACGGCGTCGATCGCGGCGACCAGCGGATCGTCATTCGCCAGGGCGATCAGGGCGGGGAACGCGGCGGCCTGCTGGAGCGCCTCGGTGACGTGACGTGTGCCGGACGTCCTCGCGGCCAGGTGGAGCGTGATGGTGGTGTGCGGCACCTCGGGATCGGACAACAGCCGGTTGAACGCGGCGGTGCCGCCCTGCTCGGTGAAGGGTCGGGACAGTGGGCGGTCGGCCTCGGCGGCGGCGAGCGCGTCGGCGATCCACCCGATCCGTTCCAGCCCGGCCACCCGCATCGCGCGGCGGGCCGCCCAGCAGGCTGCCTCACGCTGACGGGCGGCGGACAGCGCGTCGATGCGGTCGAGCAACGGGCGGTCGATCCGGGCCAGGGACCGCGCTTGGCTGACGAGCCCGCGGACACGGTCCGACGGCGGCGCACCTCCCCATTGCGCGGCGTCGCGCTCGGCCTTCAGGCGGCGGCTCTTCTCGACCAGCGCGGTCGCCTCGGCGGCCTGAACCCGCAAGGTCTCCATCCACGGATACGACCCGGCGGTCTCGAGCAGATGGTCCCAGATCAGGCCAAGGGCGAAGGCCTGCCGACCCAGCACTCCCTCGTGCCGCAGCGTGAAGCCGTCGGGGCCGGACGTCAGCCGTACGGAACTCTGCTCGTCGTCGGGCAGCGTGTCCAGCGGATGGGGGAAGATCGGCTCGCCGGCGGCGGCCCACGACCAGGTGAGAGTCTCGCCGTCGACCCGCTCCAGCCGGACCTCCAGGTCACCGGCGGGCAGCACTCCCCCGAGGACCGCGACCGGCACGGGCCGGTGACGGACCACCGTCACCCGGGGCAGGCCGGCGTCATCCTCGTACGGATCAGCTGGCAGTGGCCGAAGGATGGCCGGACGGCCGGACGGGCGCGGCACCAGGGACAACATCGCCCGCTCGGCGGCCTTCGCCGGCTTCTGCTCCCAGGCCCGGCCTCCCGGGTCGGCCAGCACGGTGCGCCATGGTGTCTCCTCGGACACCGCCCAGATGTGCAACTCGTGCCGCTCGGGCGGGTCGTCGTCGGTGCGTACCGTCTCGTGTAAACGGTCGCGCGCATGCACCCGCACCCGGATCAGCCCGCGCGCGACGGCGACGTCGGTGAGGGCCGCCGAGGTGCCACCCATCAGGCCGACGACCGACAACCTGCCGCTGGGACTCCAGAGGGTCGCCTCGCTGATCGCGTCCCAGCCGGCGTCGACCTCCGCCGGAGGCCCGGGCAACACACGGACGCGTGCCTCGATCCAGCCGGTGTGTATGCCGCAGAAGCCGGTGAGTTGATTCGGCCCGCCGACGTGCAGCAGGTCGTCACCGAGGACGTAGATCCCCACGCCGGACGCACCCGGCACGGTGAACACCTCGTATTGGCAGTGGCTGACAAACAGCCGCGCCCAGCCGGTCACGGATGCCGGAGTTCGATGATCTGCGCCATGCACATCGTCCACTCCCAGATCCTACGGACGTCGTCGTCGGACCCGCGACCCACGGGGATCGACGGGACGTCCTCCCCGGAGCTGTCCGACCAGGCCGGGCGGCCGACCCGGTGCGCACAAGCGTCTGTCACCGCATGATTCGTGACGCAACCGTGGAGGACTGGCCTGAGGCGGGAAGCGGGCTCGGTGCCGCGCTTTGTCGGCGGCAGACGAGTGCAGCGCAGCAATACGTGCAGTGCGGCTGGAAGGCTGGAGCTCGTCATACTGGTGTCGTGGAAGGGCGGTTCGACCAGGCATCGGCGGAAGCGGCCGAAGCGCGCGGCGACTGGGCTATGGCAATCGCCATGGTCGCTAGATTCTCCGAGTGCTATAGCCATGACCACTACCGGCACAACGCGCATCTGTGGCATATGGAGCTACTCGTGAAGGCCGGGCTCTTACATGAGTTGGCAGAGCGCGCCAAGACCGACGTTCACGCACGGCGCCGGTTGGACAGGTTGCTGTATGAGGAAGGCCGCGACGGCGAGCTACGGCAGCGTGCCCGGCGCGGCGACAAGACCGCCTTGTACTTTTTGGTGCGTCTGCTTCGCGCGAGAGGAGAGCAAACGGCCGCTCAGCAGGCGGTCGTCGACATCGACCCAGCCGACACCTACGCCATCGAACTGGCACATCAGCCACTGGCGGACGGGTAGGGCCGGGAACGAGCTCATCGCGACAAGCAGTCGTGGCGTGTGCTCGACGAGGTGCGAAACCGCATGACGCACTGATTTCGGCATGAGCGGGCATTCAGGCGGTCGGCGCCGGTCGCTCCTTCCGTTAGGCGACGTGACTCGGCTCGTTGAGATCGGATCCCCGTGGGGCCCCTCATGAGCGTCCTGGTGCGCCAGGTTCGGCAACTGCGGATGCAGCGCAAGCAGAGCGCTCGTGCTGAATCGCGTCTCGTCCTCATTCATGCTCGGTGGCGCTGCTGGCGTGGGCCGTGCTGACTCGCATAGGCGGGCCCAGGTTGAGAGGGGTCGGCAGGTGCCCGAGGAGAGGCGGGTACGGATCGCAGCGGTGGAACCGCGTTCGGGCGGGGGCGACCAACGTTTGAGTCGGCGGGACCGCTGTCGAGTCCTGCGGGGAAATGACCGATCCGGTGCAGTAGACCGTCGCGGCGTAGGCCATCACTGTGCCGATACCGTCGTGGGACCGCTCGGCGATCTGGGTCCTCTCGACGATGTGCTGCGCGAGCCGGTACGCCTCACCAGGGTCTGCCGCGTCGAGCACCCGAGGTGAGAGGATCCGCGCCGCCTCGTAGCGGCCCCCGATGTCGTCAAGCAACTGCGGGCTGCGGCCGAGCAGGCGGTCGAGGTGATGGTCGACGACGGCGAAGAGCAGCGGCCGGGTCTGGTATCGCAGCGCGGCGCGCAGCTGGGCGCGACCGTTGGGCCGGATGAGTAGGTCGGCCGGGTCGGCGCCGGTCGCGAACTCGGCGGCGAGCAGCCTGCCCTGTGCGCCCGGCTGTCGTAGCAGGTCGAACGCGGCGTCGGCGGCCTTGCGTCCGGCCGGGTCGGCGTCGAAGGCCATCACGGTCGCGTCGCGGCATCCAGGCATCGAACGGAGGATGGCGGCCTGGGCTGCACCGAAGGCCGTGCCGCACGGTGCGACCGCGACCGCCCCGGGAAGGCCGGAGCGAGAGTACGAGAGCCAGATGGCGATCGTGTCCGCCGGGCCCTCGACGAGTACGGGTCGCCAGCCGGCCCGGATGCGGTCCTGCTGCTCGGCCACGCCGAAGAGCAGCTCGTCTTTACGGTAGAGGGGCGACTCATGGGTGTTGAGGTACTTGGGCAGCTGCGGGTCGGCGGCGAGGAATCGGTTGCTGGCACGGCCGATGAGCGCCACGACGTGTCCGTCGGGGTCGCGGATGGGAAAGACGATCCGATCCCGGAACACATCGATCAGGCGGTCCGGGTTGTCGCGGGTGGGCTTGGACAGCCCCGCGACTACGAGGTCCTCGGCAGCGAAACCCAGATCCTTCAGGTGATCCGTCAAGGCCGACCAGGTCCGTGGCGCGTAGCCAACCCGCCAGGGCCATTCCCTGTCGACCAGGGTGCCCAGGGCGCGGCTGGTCAGGTAGCGGCGCGGCTCCTCGGTGGCGGCGAGCTGGCCGCGGAACCAGGCCACCGCGGCTTCGTTGGCGGCAAGGAGTCGCCGGAGATCGTGCTCCCGGCCGGTGTTGCCCGCTCGGACTGGGTCAGGGGAGGCCATCACGACGTGGTCGCCTCCTCAGGACGCGTCATCCCGTGGTGGTTCCGGTTGGCGTTGGCGGTGATCCGTGCCTCGGCGGCGGTTGTCGCTGCGTTGAGCTCTGCGGCCAGTGGCCCGGTGTACCAGGGCCGCAAGTCCAGCATGACGGCCCGGATGCCGGTGGCCAGCAGTAGCGCGGTGCCCTTGGGCATGGCGCGAATTTGGGCGGCGTCGAGGATGCGCTGGCGCCGTACCGACGTCTGCCAGGAGGTGCCGCCCCGACCGTCGCGGGTGCGGGAGGCCACGGTGATGTCATGGTCGCCGACGAGACGGGACAGGTCCTCGGCGAACTTCGCGTCGTCGATGCCTGCGCCCACGAGTTTCGCTGTGGCCGCCGACCAGAGGGTGTCTATGCCCTTGTCGCCCCAGACTCGGGCGCCCTGCCGGTATGACTGCAGGATCGTCAGTGGGATCACCCCTCGGCTGCCCAGGTGCGAGTACAGGTCAGGGAGGTCGCGGATCTTGCAGATGTTCGCGGCCTCGTCCAGCACCGCGACCAGGGGCGGGTCGAGTCGGCCGCCGCGCAGCTCGGCGGTGCGCACCGCCTCACGGAGCAGCTGGTCGGCCAGCCCGGCGACGAGCGGGGCAGCGTTACCGGCGCCGTCCTTGCTGAGCAGGTACATGGTGTCTGCGCTGCCGGGGAACGTCCGCACGTCGAGGACCGGCAACACCCGATGCTGTGGCGGGGTGACCCAGGCCATGATCTGCGGGTTGGCCAAGCAGGCGGCTGCGGTCCGTGCCGTCTCGTACAGGCCTTCGCGGGTCTCCGGCGCGCCGGCCTGCCGGCCCGCCAGGGCCCGCGCGGACGCGGCGTACCCGTGGGTCTGGAGGATCTCGCCGGGTTCCCGCGCGGTGGAGTCCGACAGCCACCGTTGCACCGAGGTGAGCGTGCCCCCCTCGAGCGCGGCCGCCAGGATCAGGGAGGTCAGCAGGTCCAAGGCGCCGAGGATCCAGAAGTCGTCGCCGCCGCGGCCGTTGCGAATCTGCTGAACGAAGTGGTCGGCCAGTCGTTGAGCGTCCTCGACCCCGCCGACGGCTTCCAGCGGGTTCCACCACCAGCTCTGCTGTTCGTGAGTGATGGCCTGTGGGTCGAACACCCAGACCCTGCCGTGCTCGGCGCGGTGCGCGGCGGTGACTGCCCACAGATCCGCTTTGTTGCTGGTAGCGACGACCGGACCTGGCGCGTTGATCACCGCCGGGACCGCCAGCGCAGTGGTCTTGCCGGCCCGGGGCGCCATCAGCGCCACCAGGACGTCCTCCCAGGAGGCATACAGGATCGCGCCGCTGCCACGTCGACGTCGGTGCCCGCCCAACATCAGCCCCGCCGAGCCCGGTTCGATCGCCTTCGCCGGCACGTGGGCGAGGCTGGGGCGCAGCCGACGCGCCCGCTGGGCGACCTCCGGCAACGTCATCGGGCGCACCTCCGACGGGGTAGCCAGCGACGGCAGCGGGTCGTCCGCCGGCGGCCGGCGGCCCTGCCACCACAGCCAACCTGCCGTTACCGCAGCCACCGTGACCGCCAGGATGACGGCGTAGATCACCGCTACCAGCGGCGGCGGCACGCCCGGGAACAAGGTGGCCCAATCCGCGGCGAACACAACGCCTGGCGGGTCAGGCCGGAAACACCGTTAGATCCACAGTCCCCCGAAACGGGCTAGCGCCAGCATCCGGATCTGCCGAGAAGAGTGCATGCCTCGGGTGTGCGGATCGTCCTGTCGGTCTGCGGTAATCCGTGCGACCTTGATGGTGAAGATGGGTCGTGCCGGGCGGTCCGAGGCGGCCCTGGCCTAGGTGTCCTGCGGACGCGGTTCGGTGGTGGCGCGGTGGTAGCGGCCGGCGAGCGTACGCACGAGTTCGACGAGTTCCGCGGGTTCCGTCACGGTGAAGTCGACGCCGAGCAGGCCGAGGTGGACGGCGAGCGCCTCGATGCTGTCCGCGCCGGTGTCCAGCAGACAGTGGGTGTCGTCGACCGGGGTGATGGTGCCGATGGCGGCGTTGATTTGCTCGATGAGCTGTTCGGCCGGTGCGTGTACGACGACCTGGGCCCGGTACCGCCATGCGGCCGACGACACGCCCCGGCGTACCTGGTCGACGGCTTCCTCGGGGAGATCGCGGGGGATGAATCGGGGGCCCGTCGGGGTACGTGGGTGGAGCCGGTCCACCCGGAACGTTCGCCAGTCGGCCCGCTCGACGTCGAACCCGACGAGATACCACCGTCGTCCCCAGTTGACCAGCCGGTACGGTTCCACCTCGCGCCGGCTCTCGGAGCCGTCGTGGCTTCGGTAGCCGAATCGCAGGCGCTCGTGGTCCCGGCACGCTGCGGCGAGGACACTCAGCCTGTCCGCGTCCACCCGCGGGCCCAGGTCGTCCCGCGGCACCACGACGGCGTACCGCTTGAGGGCGTCAACGCGACGCTGGAGTCGCGCCGGTAGCACCTGCTCCAGCTTGGCCAGCGCGCGCAACGAGGTCTCCTCGACCCCGGTGATCGTGCCCCCGGCGGCAGTGCGCAGCCCGATCGCCACCGCGACCGCTTCCTCGTCGTCGAGCAGCAGCGGCGGCAGCGTGGCCCCGGCGCCGAGTCGGTAGCCGCCCACCGCGCCCCGGCGGCCGTGCACCGGATAGCCGAGGTTCCGCAGGCGGTCCACGTCGTTGCGAACGGTCCGGGTGCTGACCGACAGCCGTTCGGCCAGTTCGGCGCCGGTCCACTCGCGGGGTGTCTGGAGTAGCGAGAGCAGGCGCAGCAGCCGCGCCGCGGTTTCCAACATTCTCCGTAGTATGCCAGTTTATTAGGAACGGTTCTTGCCTAATTTCCTCCTACGCTGATGACCATGACGAACGACAGCACGATCGCACCGTTCCGGATCGACATCCCCCAGGCCGAGCTCGACGATCTCCAGCAGCGGCTGGCCCGCACTCGGTGGGCGGAGGAACTGCCCGCGGACGAGTCGGCGCCGGCTGGTCCGGTGCCGCCCGGTTGGGAGTACGGCGTCCCGGTGGGCTACGTGAGGCAGCTGGTCGAGCGGTGGCGCACCGGGTACGACTGGCGGGCCTGGGAGGCGAGGCTGAACGCGTACCCGCAGTTCACCACCGAGATCGACGGCCAGAACATCCACTTCCTGCACGTGCGGTCGTCGGAGCCGGACGCGACGCCGCTGATACTGACCCACGGTTGGCCGACCTCGGTGGTCGAGTGGCTGGATGTGATCGGCCCGCTCACCGAGCCACGAACGCACGGCGGCGACCCGGCGGACGCGTTCCACCTGGTCATTCCGTCGGTGCCGGGTTTCGGCTTCTCCGGGTCGACCCGGGAGCGCGGCTGGGACCGGTACCGGGTGGCCCGGGCCTGGGCCGAGCTGATGCAGCGGCTCGGCTACGACCGGTACGGCGCGGCCGGCAACGACGGCGGATCGCTGATCTCGCCCGAGGTGGGCCGGGTCGATCCTGAGCACGTCTGCGGCGTGCACGTGACACAGGTCTTCTCGTTCCCGTCGGGCGACCCCGCCGAACTGGCCGGCCTCTCCGAGGAGGAGCGCGGCAAGCTCGCGTTCGCCGAGTGGTTCACCCAGAACCGGGGCGTGTACGACAAGCTCCAGTCCACCGAGCCGCAGAATCTGGCGCACGCTCTAGCCGACTCCCCGGCCGGCCTGCTGGGCTGGAACGCGCAGCTGTTCGGCGCTTCGCTCGACCCGGATTACGTGCTCACGAACGTGATGATCTACTGGCTGACCAACACAGCCGCCTCAGCCGCCCGGTTCTACTACGAGGACGCGGCGGCGGCCCCCGTACAGCAGAAGTCGAACGGCCGGGGCACCACCGTGCCGAAACCGACCACCGTGCCCCTCGGCCGGGCGCCGAGCGGCAGCCCGACGTAATCGCCCAGTACCACCGCGACGTCGAGCAGGCCATCGAGGCGTCTGGGATCGAGTGGACGTTCCTGCGGCTACTCTTCCCCGCCATCAACTCGTTGACGTTCGCGATGCAGCTCCAGGGCGGTGACGTCATTCGCGCGCCGTACGCCGAAGCCGCGTTCAGCGCCGCGCACGAGAGGGACGTCGCCGAGGTGGCAGCGCGGATCCTGACCGGCGGCGGGCAAGCGGGGCGGGCCTACGACCTGACCGGCCCCGAGTCGCTGACCCAGGCGCAGCAGGTCCGCATCCTCGGCGAGACGTTGGGGCGCCCGCTCACCGTCGAGGACCTCGACCCGGAGCCCGTGCTGGAGCAGATGAGCCAGTTCATGGACCCCAAGTTCCTGGCGGCGCTGTTCGGTCTCATGGCGCAGGCGGTCGGCAGGCCCGCGCCGGTCAACGACGTCATCGAGCAGATCACCGGGCACCCCGCGCGTACCTACGCTCGGTGGGCCGCGGATCACCGGGCCGACTTCGGCGGCTGATCGACGAGGCAGGGGCGGCATCCGCCGCCCCTGCCATACGATGGAAAGGACGGCACGGTGGCACAGGTGCTGCGGCGACGGGAGCTGGGGCGAGCCCTGCTGGCCCGTCAGATGCTGCTGGAACGGGCCGACGCGACCGCCGAGGAGGCGGTCACCCGGCTGGTCGGCATGCAGGCGCAGGCGCCCTACGCGCCCTACTTCGGGCTCTGGAGCAGATTGCGGAAGTTCGGCACTGCCGACCTGACGGACGCGCTGACCAAGCGCCGCCTGGTGCGGGTCGCGCTGATGCGCAGCACCGTCCACCTGGTCACCACGGCGGACTACCGCTCGTTGCGGCCATGGGCGCAGCCCGCGCTCGACCGTGAGCTGGACACCGCGTTCAAGAGGATCCTGACTCGACCCGTTCCGGCCGCTGACCGCCATCGAGCGCGCCGAGATCGAGACCGAAGGCGCCCGGCTGCTGGAGTTCGCCGTGCCCGGCGCCGCCCACGACCTCCGCGACGGCACGGCCCCGTCCGTCGGCTCCGAGGACAAGGTGACCGGCGAGGAAACCGGTCAGCAGTGATCGAACCGTGCTCATGCGCGCCTTCCACCGACGCCCGCTCATAGCCGAGCGGGCTGCGCCGCTGGCACCTTCCTCACCGTCCGTACGTCCGTCGGAGTCTCCCGCTGGTGCGTTTGGACACACGCCCTGCCGACGCGGCGATGCCTCGGGTCGCCAAAGGTCACTGCTCCCGCGCAAGTCGAAGCGGACCGCACCGCTCCAGCCCCTGAACGCGCCGGTCAGGGAGGATCACGTGCGCACATCTGCCGCTGGCCGGGCGCGGTGCAGGCGTGTCCGTAGCGCTCGGTAACCGCGCCGGGCACCGGCGCATGCTTACGGTGTCAGATATGGCCGCCCGAACCCTGAGCACGCTTCCTCGACTGCCTGTCTCGATTAGGCGTCAGTGAGTTCTGATCGGTGGCGGCTGGCTGGATAGCGATTCCAGGTGGCGCCGGCGTGGGCGCGCTGGCGGGTGGTGGTGGTCTGGTGGAAGCCGAGCGTGTCGGCGATGACGGGCGCAGGTGCTTGGAGCACGAGCTGGCGCAACGCGGAGGCGTGGGCCTCGACGAGTGGGAAATCGAGCTGGCGCAGCCATCGGTGCAGGGTGTTGTAGGCGACGGGCTGGCCGGGTAGTCGGCCGGGGAACAGCCATTGGTCGTCGCCGCGCTCGCTGATCAGGCGGTCTAGTAGTTGCGCGACCGCGGGTGGGAGCGGGCTGGGTGGTTCGCCGAGACGTAGATGCGGCTCGCCGTCGATGTCGAGCAGGTCGTCGTGGGTGAGGTGCTGGACGCGGCTCAAGGGTTGGGCGTAGAGCAGCATCAGCACGGCTGCTGCCCGGGCCGGCGCCGGGGCGGTGTCGTCGCTGAGGTAGCGGCGCAGCAGGGCCAGGCGGCGCTGTTGGGTGAGCGAGGATCCGGGCTGGAACGAGACCCGGTGCGCGATGAGGTGCAGGGGCAGGTGGTGATGTTCGGTTGCCCAGAGCAGGAAGCCGCGGATCAGGTGGCGTTGGTGGACTCGGTGGGTGACGTGCCAGTTGTCGATCGTGGCCTGGGTGACGTGGCTGGGGTTGATGTCGCGTTGGTGCAGCCAGCTCAGGAAACAGTTCGGCTTGGGTGAACTGACCGGCCGCGTACTGTTTGGCGGTGGCGCGCAGCGGCCGGGTCGCGGCGTCGGCGCGGAGCCGGGGGAGTTGGTGCCATACGGCGAAGCGGCGCAGCAGTTGCTCGTTCGGGTGCTCAGCGATCGCGGCCAGGTGTCGGTGCAGCCACGCCTCGATGGCGAGTAGATGCGGGTCGGCTGGTGGTAGCAGGTCACAGGCGATCAGGTGGTGGCGCAGGTGGTCGGCGGCGAGCGGCCGAGGCCAGGAGTGGAAGGCCTCGTGAGTGAGCTCGAGTTGCCCGGGGGCCAGCGCGCGCAGCAATTCGGCCGGTCCGGATCGCGCCAGCCAGTGCAGCGTCTTCTCCGGTGCTCCTGTCGCGTGCAGGTGGGTGGCAAGGGCGTTGAGGCGGGCGGCTGGTGCGTCGGTGCCGTCGGCGAGGAGCTTGGCTAGGCGCCGGGTCAGCTGGCATGACGGGCAGACCGGTGGTTTCCCGCGGCGTCCAGGTGGGACGGCGCCGCAGTCGCAGCACAGAACCTCGGGGAGCTGTGGTCACGGGTCCGGGCGCAGGATGGCCCGCAACGGACGGACCGTTCCGGAGTTGCCGGCGTTCGTGTCGTTGACCGACCCCGCCGCTGCTGCTCGTCGTGGGGCCAGGTTTTCCGCGGTGGTGACGAGCAGCTCGGCAGCCGTGGTGTCGAAGATGTCGCACCGGTCTCTGGGGGTCACTTCAAGGGGCACATCCGCCCGACAGGCCATCCCCGATCTTCTTCTAACCCCATGGCCGGCGGCGCGCCTGATAGAACAGGCGGCGTGGAGATCGCTGAGTTGCGTCGGGCACTGGACGACGTGTTCGACCAGGCCGTGGTGTACCACGCCTACACCAACTACATGCGCGACTACGAGGTCATCGTCTACGTGACAGCCGACCCGAGGACCGGCATTCAGCCGGTGCACCTCCGATACCTCTTCAAGCACTGCGTGCAGGCCGAGGCGAGCACCGCCCTGAGCCCGGACACCTGGCGCAACTCGTTGGATGAACGGCTGACGGACCCGCACATCGGGCCGGACCTCGACGGCTACGTGTGGGCAGTCGGATGGCAAGCGCTCTACCCGGGAGCGCAGCTGGTTGCCGAGTCCCAGCGCGCCCAAAAATGGGCCGGGCACATCGGGATCGACTTCCACGAGGTCCGCATCGAGATGAACGGACACAACCTCAACCTGGTTTTCAGCGAGTTAGAGGTTAGCGAACTGCCTCTCGGTTACGCGCCCTACCTGGTTGCCGAGGACGAGTAGACCTCCGGCGTGCCCGTTGTGTGCCCGATCTGACGGAGGCACACGGTCAACACGCGCCAACCTCGGCGCGGCGGCCGCAGTGACAGAGAGCAGGTCAGGACAGGTGACCATGTGCGTGGCGGCGCAACGCCCGCGCCTGCTGGTACCTATGGGGTTTGAGCTGCCCCCGAATATCCCACACCGTTATATCCACAGGCCCAACTCGCGACCTCCGTCGACGCCAGCTCGTCCCGGCGAACCGCTCGCGGCCGTCTCCAGCATGGCGGCCGACTTGCCCGTCATCGTGATGGTGGCCTCCGGTATTGTCTGGCCAACCACGCCGGTGAGTAGCCCCGTACCGGCGCCCAGGTCGAGGACGGCCGTCGCGGGGCCGGTGACGGCCTACACCAGCAATGCGGTGCTGCAGTAGAGGATCTCCAGCGATCGGGATGCCCCTGTGGCTTCAGCTTCTGGTGGTGGAGCGGCGACGGGTGCGGGGGACGCGGACGATGCCGGCGGCTGCGGAGCGACCGCCCTGGGCTGCCCGGTCCACGGCCGCGGCCAGGCCGGCCAGCGACGGCGTGTCGTACACCGCACGTACCGGCAGTTCGACCCCGGCGTGTTGCCGGATTCGGGAGACGACCTGGGTGGCGAGCAGCGACTGGCCACCGAGCTGGAAGAAGTCCTGGTCGCGCCCCACGACGGGCACGCGCAGCAGGTCCTGCCACACCGCGGCCAGGAACTCCTCAGTGGGTCCGGCGGGCGGGGCGGCGTCCGTGGGACCGACCGGGACCGGATCCGGGAGCGCCCGTCGGTCGAGCTTGCCGTTGCGGGTCAGCGGGAGCCGGTCGAGCACGACGATCCAGGACGGCACCATGGCCGCCGGGAGCCGCTCGGCGACGAAACCGCTGATGCGGTCCGGATCGACAGCGGCGTCCCGGTGGCCGACCACGTAGCCGACCAGTTCGGTGCTCCCGGCTGGGCCCGGCCGGGGCACGACGGCCGCGTCCTGCACGTCGCCGTGCGCGCGCAACTGCGCCGCGACTTCGTCGACCTCGACACGGAAGCCGCGGACCTTGACCTGCCCGTCGATCCGGCCGACGAACTCCAGGACGCCGTCCGGACGGCGGCGGACGTGGTCGCCGGTGCGGTATCGGCGGGCCCCGGGCACGGCCGGGTCGGGGACGAAGCACTGCGCGGTCAGCGCGGGGCGGCCCCGGTAGCCGCGGGCGACGGCCGGGCCGCCCAAGTACAGCTCGCCGACCTCGCCGTCCGGGACGGGGTCGCCGTGCTCGTCGAGCAGCGCCAGCGTCCGGTCGCCGACGGCACGCCCGATCGGGACGGCGGACCCGGTCTGGCCCGCACCTCCAGGTGCTCGTAGCGCAGCTCGTCGACCAGGCGCAGGCGGAACCGGGCACGGGTCTCCGAGGCCCAGTCCCGCAGGCTCGCCGGTACCACGTGCCGGTCCCGGTCACCGCCGAACACCGTGATCGGGACGTCCAGCGGCGCCCGCCGCTCGTAGCGGTAGGACTCGACCACGGCGAAGTCGGCGCGCAGCACCGGCAGCAGGAGCTGCACGAGCTCGTCGTCGGCGAGAAAGTCCGCGGGCGCGCCGATGTCGGCGAGCTGGGCGACGAACTCCGCGTCGGGCAGGTGCGACGCCGGGAGGTGCGGCGGGCAGCTGGGCGCCGGGCAGGCGGACGCGAACAGGTGCCGGGGCGGCGGTGCCCCCAACCGGGCCAGCTCGTGGCACACCTCGAACACGATCCGGGCGCCCATGCTGTGGCCGAACAGGGCGTACGGTCGCCCGGTGAGGGGGAGGAGCCGTGCGGCCAGCTCCCTCACGAGCGGGCGGATCTCGCGGTGGGCGGGTTCGCCGAAGCTGCTCTCCCGGCCCGGCAGTCGCACCGCGGTCACCTCGATCCCCGGCAGGCCCGCGGGCCACTGCTGGTACACAGTCGACCCGCCGCCTGCGTACGGGACGCAGAACAGCTGCACGGCGGCCTCGGGTGCGGGCTGCGGGACGTGCAACCACCTGGATGCCATGGTGCCCCTCCGGTGTGGGTGTCGGATGTGGGTCCGACGATGGGGGGACCGGCCATCGGGAGGTTTTCGGGCGGCTATCCCCGGGCGGCGGCGAGCCCGGCCGGCGCGGGTGCCGGTGCCCGGTCCAACCCGCGCCAGGTGCGGCGGAAGATGAGCGGGCACAGTGTCACCAGCAGGTAGACGGCGCCCGCGATGGTGACGGCGGCATGGATGCCGAGCGCGTCGGTGGCCAGGCCGCCGGCGATCGCGCCGATCGGCGAGCCGAGCAGGACGCAGGCGGAGATGGTGCTCATCACCCGGCTCAACATCGCATCGGGGATCCGCTCGTAGCACACGGCGAACAGCAGGGGGTTGACCGCGCCGAACGCCATCCCGGAGACGGCCATGGTCGCGGTGATCAGCGGCAGGCCGGGGTCGAGCCCCAGCACGAGCAGCCGCGGGGCGCCGCCGATCAGCATGACGGCGGTGTAGGTCGCCCAGCGGGGCATCCGCGGCCCGACGACCGCGAAGAGCAGGGCGCCGAGGAGGGCACAGCCCGCGAACGTGCCGACCATGACGCCCAGTGCGGCCGGACTGCGCAGCACCCGGTCGGCGTAGACGGGGAACAGCACGCTGGAGGCCGCGGCGTCGATCAGGTTGGTGATCATCACCAGGGCGACGATCGAGGCGATGAGCCGGTCCCGGCGCAGGTAGCGCATGCCGTCCACGAGCTGGGCGAGGTAGCCGTTGCGGTCCCGCTCCTCGTCCGGGCGGCTCGCGGGGGGCACCTGCACGGCCAGCAGTGTCATGCCGGAGCAGGCGAAGCACACCGCGGCCGCCAGGAGGGTCGGGACGGCGCCGACGAGCGCGACCAGCAGCCCGGCCAGGGCGGCGCCGATCATCCGGCCGAGGCGCGTCGCGCCCTCGTTGATGCTGGTGGCGCGTTCACCGACGATGTTCGCGTCGCGAATGAGCACGGCCAGCAGGACCTGTCGGGCGGTCTGCCCGGGTGCCCGGGTCAGCCCGAAGAGCGCGCCGCAGAGAGCCAGCACCCAGATGGAGTCGGCGCCCACCGTCCGCAGCAACGGGATGGCGGCGATGGTGGCGCCGGCGAGCACGTCGGACCAGATCGCGACCCCCCGTCCGCCGAGCTTGTCGATGAGCGGCCCGCCGAGTAGCGCGGCCGTCGCGAGGCCCGCCGTCTCGGCCGCGGCGACGAGCCCGGTCTGGGCCCCGGTGCCGCCCGAAGCCAGCACGAACAGCGGCAGGCCGACCAGGATGACCGCCGTACCCGTGGTCGAGGTGGCGTTGGTCAGGAGGAGGACGATCAGGCGTCGCATGGCGACCTCCGGTGGCGTGGTCGGTGAGGTCCTAGCGGGTTTCGGCCGGTGCCTGCTCCGGCGCGTCTGGGAAGGCCTGGAGTTGGACGACCACCCGGCGCGCCCCGGGCTGGGGCCGGTCCGCCACGGCGTCGGCGTGACGGGCGAGCACGTCCCCGATGTCGCGGACGAGCGCCCCGAGCTGCTCGGGGGTGAGCTCCAACGCCCAGTCGGAGACAGTGACCGCGTCGCTCCACTCGGGCCCCCACTCCCCGTTGAGCCAGCGGCTGACCCGGCGGGTCGCCGTGGCGAAGAGGCCACCTGCGTAGGCCCGCAGGGCGTCACCCGCACCGGGTGCGTCCCCGAAGTCGGCGGGATGCACCTCGATGCGGCGCTGCGTGGCACGGAACCAGCGCTCGTTGTTGGCGCCACGCTGCGGCAGGTCCTCGACGAACCGGTGCTTGAGGAGCTGCTTGACGTGCCAGGCCACGGTTCCTGGCCGCTGGCCGAGCCGGTCGGCGAGTTGGGTGGTGGTGGCCTGCCCGACGCTGCGCAGCAGCGCGAGGATCTCGACCCGCAGTGGATGCGCCAGTGCGTACATGCTCCGCGCGTCGAGCCGTCGTATCGGGTCGCTTCCGTCGTCGGTCACCCGAGCGAGCATGACGGCAGCGCGAAGGCGGTGTCAAGAGTTGTCGATAGTCGATCCTCGAAACCGGGCTCCCGATAGCGCACCGATGCCGCGCGGATGCCTGGCGTTCCTAGCGTGGCGCCCATGTCCCCTTCGACCCCCGCGGCCCCGCCGACCCGCCGACCCACCATGGTCCACCCCCTCGGCCGGTCGGATGCCGCCCGCAGCCTGGTGTGCCTGCCGTTCTGCGGCGGCGGCACGGGCAGCTATCGGGGCTGGGCGCAGGCCGTCGACGATGACACCGATCTGGCACTGGTGTGCTACCCCGGGCGGGAGGCCCGCTTCACCGAGCCGTTCGCCCGGACCTGGGACGAACTGGCTGCGGACGCCACCGAGTGCGTCCTGCTCGCCGCCGACCGCCCCTACACCCTGTTCGGCCACAGCATGGGCGGTTGGATGGCCTTCGACGTGGCCACCAGGATCGAACGGACCGGAGGCCCGACCCCGGACGTCGTCGTCGTGTCCGCCTGCAACGCCCCGTTCCGGGGGGTGACCGAGCGCGACCGGTTCCCTCGCCGTGAGGACTCCGATGGCCGGTTACTCGATTGGATGCGGCAGGCGGGAGCACTTCCCGACTACGCGTCGGTCGACCCGGAGCTGAGCTCGATCGCCGTGGACCTCATGCGGGCCGACGTGCGGATCCGCGACAGCTACTCACCCGACCCGGGCCGCCGGACCCGGCTGCCCGTCCAAGTGCTGCACGGTGTGGACGACCCCATCGTCGATCCCCGGGTTGCGGATGAGTGGGCCGTCGCCGCGGCCGGACCGCTCCGGGTCGACGCCCTGCCCGGCGGGCACTTCTACGACCCGTCGACATGGTCGGGCCTGCCCCGCCGGTTCGCCCGGTCGGGACCCCTCCCGACCAGCACCCCGATCGAAAGCAGGTGACCCCCGTGTCCATCGACACCCGGACGACGAGCACCGAGTCGGCCCTCACCGTCGTCCGACTCGACGAGCAGGAGCGGCAGGACGTGCGTGCGCTCGCCACCGACCTGGCCGGCCAGGGAGCGGCGCTGATCGACGACGCCGAGTGGCTCCGCGTCGCCCTGCTGATGTCCAACCGACTGCCGCTCGCCGTCCGGGACGCGCTGCGGCTCTTCCGCCGCGATCCCGGCCGGTCGGGCGTGCTGCTCGTCCGCAACCTGCCCGACTTCGGCGACCTCCTGCCGCCCACCCCCGCCGTGATGGACTCCGTGCAGCGCTCGCCCTCCGGCCCGGCGGGTGTGCTCGCCATGGTGATGCTGCAGATCGGGGAGCTCATCGCGTACCGGGCCGAGAAGTTCGGAGCGCTGGTCCAGGACGTCGTGCCGGTCCCGGGGCAGGAGCGCTTCCAGGGCAACGCCGGTTCGGCCGCCTTGCGGATGCACGTGGAAAACGCCTTCCACGAGCACCGGCCGCATTACGTGTCGCTGCTGGGCCTGCGGCCCGACCACGACCACGAAGCCGGCCTGCTGATCGCGTCGGTACGGGAGGCCGCCGAGCTCCTGCCCGAGGACACCCGGGCAGTGCTGGCCGAGCGGCGGTTCGTCACCACCGCGCCCGCGTCGTTCGGGGCCTCGGGCACGCCGACCCCGCACGCCGTCCTCGAGGGCGACGGCGAGGACCCCGACGTCCGCGTGGACTTCACCAGCACCTCCGCGCTGGACCCGCGTGCGGCCGCGGCCATCGATGAGTTCGGCCAGGCGGTGCGGTCCGTCTGCCGCACCGTGGAGCTGCTGCCCGGGGACCTGGTCGTCGTCGACAACCGGATCACCCTGCACGGACGCACCTCCTTCCGGCCCCGGTACGACGGCCGTGACCGCTGGCTGCAGCGGGCTTTCGCCTACCTCGACGGTCGTCGGTCTCGGCCAGCCCGAATCGGTGGTGGCAACGTCCTGACCTGATCCGCGGGTCCACCCGGACGGGCGAACGGGACCATCGGCCCGCCTCTCGTCGCTCACCGGATCGCGGTGGCCAACCAGCTCCGCGTGAGCGTGCGGATCGCATTCCCCGGAGCGGTCGGGGTGCCCCATGACATCGAGTCCGACATCAGCCTGGGGCTCCTGGAACGCTTCGCCAGCCAAAGCCTTGCCACCTGGCTCTCGGTCAAGCCCTGGACCGCCTGGCTGTCCGCGGCCGGCTACTGCGGCCGCACTCCGGCCGCAACCTCTTCGGACCGACAGACCTCAGGAGGACAGCAATGACCACCCAGCAGGAAGCTTCCCTCGCACCGTCCGAGCACGCCGTGAAGGAGCGCGTGCTCACCTACTACCAACTGGTGGACGCCGGTGACGTCGCCCGGCTCGTCGCGCTCTTCGATCCCACGGCGACCTACCACCGACCCGGGTACGAGCCCCTGTGCGGACACGACGCCCTGCGGCGCTTCTATCTGCAGGATCGCGTGATCGACCGGGGCGCCCACAAGGTGGACCGGTTCGTCGTCGACGGGGCCGAGGTGGGCGTGCACGGCACCTTCCGCGGCGTCTTGCGGGACGGTCGGGAGATCACTCTGCGGTTCGCGGACTTCTTCTCGCTGACCCCGCAGCTGACGTTCCTGCGCCGAGACACCTTCTTCTTCGCCCCGCTGGTCTGAGGGAGCATCAGATGACCCAGGCGATCGCCGGCCCCGATCGGGCCGCCTCCACCGCCCGGCTCGAATTCGGATCAGCCTTCACCGACCACATGGTCATGTCGACCTGGCAGGCCGATCAGGGCTGGCAACGGCTCCGGCTGCAGCCCCGGGGGCTGCTCTCCGTGGACCCGGCGTGCGTCGGCCTGCACTACGGCCAGGCCGTGTTCGAAGGGCTGAAGGCGCACCGGCTGGACGACGGCACGGTGGCGGCCTTCCGCCCGGCGCAGCACGCCCACCGGATGCGGATCTCAGCACGCAGACTGTCGATACCGCCGCTATCGGCAGCTGACTTCCTGCAGGCGGTGGACCTGCTGGTGGAGGCTGACGGACCGCAGCTGCCGGCCGACCCGACCCTGAGCATGTACCTGCGGCCCCTGCTGGTGGCGACCGAGGCGAACCTCGCACTGCGTCCCGCCCGGGAGTACACCTTCGTCCTGCAGGCCTTCCTTACCGGCGGGTTCTTCGCCGACCAGCCCGATCCGGTGTCGGTCTGGATCAGTCACGACCATGTCCGGGCCATTCCCGGTGGAACCGGTGACGTGAAGTACGCCGGCAACTACGCACCCACCTACCTCGCGCAGGCGGTCGCCGTCGAGCACGGCTGTCAGCAGGTCGTCTGGCTCGACGCCGTGCACCGGCGGTGGGTGGAGGAGATGGGCGGCATGAACCTCTTCTTCGTCCGCGGCCGCGGCGGCGACGCCGAGGTGCTGACGCCACCGCTCACCGGTGGACTGCTGCCCGGCGTCACCCGGGACACCCTGCTGACCCTGGCTGCCCGGATGGGCCTCAACCCCCGCGAGGAACCGATCTCGGTCGACGAGTGGCGCAGCGGTTGCGCCGAGGGCCGGATCACCGAGGCGTTCGCCTGCGGCACGGGCGCAGGCGTCACCCCGGTCGGTGTGGTCAAGGACGGGCACAGCGGCTGGACCATCGGCGACGGCCGGGCGGGCCCGGTCACCCTTGCGCTGCGGAACGCCCTGCTGGCGCGGCAGTACGGACGACTGCCCGACCCCGACGGCTGGCTGCGGCGGGCGGCAGCACCGGCATCGGCGGGGGACGAGCGGGCATGACGAACTGGTCCGGCGCGGCCGCGCGGTGCTGCTACGGGTTATGCAGCACCGCCCTGGCGATGACCCTGCTCGCCGGGGACCGGCGGGCATGCGTGTGGGGGTACCGCAGGGAGCTGTTCGCACAGACCACGGTTCGACGGTTGCACGAGCACTTCGTTCAGCTGCTGCGGTCCGCCCCGCGGACCCTGACCGCCCCCTTATGCCGACACGAAGGAGCCTTTCGATGATCCACGATGTTCCGTCCGGACCGCTACGCGTCTGCGTCTTCGGCGGCGCGCGGCCCGGCCGTCCGGAGGATCGCCGGCTGGCCGCGGCCGTGGGCACGCTGCTCGGCGCCCGTGGTCACGAGCTGATCTACGGCGCCGGGGGTGTCGGCGTCATGGGCGCGGTGGCCTGGGCCGCCGCCGACGCGGATGTGCCGGTCACCGGCGTGATCCCGGAGTTCCTGCGGCTGCGGGAACGGCACCAGCTTGCCCCCACACAGCAGACCGTGGTCACGCGGGACCTGCTCGACCGCAAGCGGGTGATGCTCGAACGGGCCGATGCCTTCCTGGTGCTACCGGGCGGCATCGGGACCCTCGACGAGATCCTGGAAGTGATCTCCATGCAGGCCCTGGACGTGACCGGGAAGCCACTCGTGCTGCTGCGTGCCGACGGTCTCTGGGACCGCCTGGTGCAGCTGCTGGACGACCTGGCGTTGCGCGGTTACGCCGACGCGCTGGCCGGGGCGTCCCTCCTCTTCGCCGACACGGCGGAGGAGGCCGTCGCGATGGTCGAGCGGAGCGCTCGCAGCGCGGACGCCGCGCTCGTCGGCGTGCCGTTCGCCGAGGAGGTGTTGGAGGCATGACGCTGACGAGTTCGGCGTCGACGGCGCGGATGCGTGCGCCGCGTGACCGGGTTCGGGGCGACCGCCTCCTGGCGGACCTCGCGGAACTGGCCCGGATCGGCGCGACACCCGAGGGAGGAGTCACCCGCCCGGCGTTCAGCGCCGTGGACCGGGAGGCGGTGTCCTGGCTGCGGCACCGCTGCCTGGCCGTCGGCCTGTGCAGTGAGGTCGATCCCGCCGGTAACCTGCTCGTCCGGCGCCCCTCCGATCCGCTGGACCGCCCCGCGGTGCTGCTGGGCAGTCACCTCGACACCGTTCCACACGGCGGCCGCCTCGACGGCGCGTACGGGGTGCTGGCCGCCGTGGAGGTGCTGCGCCGGCTGCACGAGACCGGTGCCGACTGTCCGTACCCGCCGGTGGCGGTGGCGTTCGCCAACGAGGAGGGCGCGCTTTTCCCGCAGCCGTTCTGGGGGTCTCGTGCCCTGATCGGTGACCCGGCGCCGCCCGCCGAGCCGGTGGACGTGCGGGGCCGCCCGCTGCGGGAGGCACTGCGCCTCGTGGGCGGGGACCTGGACCGGATCGGTGAGGCCCGGTGGGAGCCGGAAATGCTCGGCGCCTACCTGGAGCTGCACATCGAGCAGGGGCCGGTGCTGGAACGGGAGGGTGTGCCGATCGGCGTCGTCGACGGCATCGTCGGCCGCGTCGTTCTCGACGTCCGGTTGGTCGGCGTCGCCGGGCACGCCGGCACCACGCCCATGGCCGACCGTCGGGACGCCTTGCTCGCCGCCGCCGATGTGGTGCTGATGGTGCGGGACGTAGCCGACCGGGGCGGGTGCGCGCGCGCGACCGTCGGCCGGCTGGAGGTCGTGCCCAACGGTACGAACGTCATCGCCGGGGAGGTGCACCTCACCGTTGAGCTGCGTGACCTCGACGAGAAGGTCCTCGATCAGGCGGCGCGCGAGGTCCAGGCGCGGATCGAGGAGGTGGCCGCCGAACGCGCGGTCGCCCCCATGGTGCGGACCACCGTGCGTGTCGCGCCGCAGCTCACCGACCCGGCCCTCGCCGCACTGGTGCGGCGCTGCGCGGACGGCCTCGGGCTGGCGTACCGCACCATCGCCAGCGGTGCCGGTCACGACGCCCAGATCCTGGCGAGACGGGCACCGACCGCCATGATCTTCGTTCCGAGTCGGGACGGTCTCAGTCACCATCCGGCCGAGGACACCGCCGACGAGGACCTGGTAGCCGGGGCGGACCTGCTGCTGGCCACGGTGATCGCGATCGAGGCCGGCGCGGACGGGTACCGGCCGAGCCGCCGGGACGGCGACGGAGGCGAACCGTGCAGTCGCCCGTAGACAGCCTGGTCGTCACCGCCGAGGAGCGGCAGTGGCTCGACCTGGCGGTGGAGCTGGCCGTGTGCAACATCGGCGCCGGGGGCGGACCGTTCGGCGCGGTCGTGGTCAGCGACGGCGCTGTGGTGGGACAGGGCGGCAACCGGGTGACGGCCTTCCGGGACCCCACCGCACACGCGGAGGTCATGGCGATCCGGGCCGCGTGCCGCACCGTCAACGACTTCCGCCTCGACGGCGCGGTCCTGCTTTCGTCGTGCGAGCCGTGCCCCATGTGCCTGACGGCCGCGTTGTGGGCGCGGATCGACCGGGTCCTGTACGCGGCCGACCGATACGACGCGGCCGAGGCGGGCTTCGACGACCTGCGCTTCTACGAGCTGCTGGACCGGCCGTCCGCACAGTGGGACATGCCGGTGACGCGGCTGCCCTCCGAGGGCGCTGGCCGTCCTTTCCGTACCTGGTCCAACCGGAGCGACCGGATCCCCTACTGACCGACGCCTTCGTGGAAGGGAGCACGGTGATGACGACGAATCGGCCACAGCCCCAGCGGGTCCTGCGCGGCCTGAGCAGGAGGGAACGCGTGGAGCAGAACGCGATGTCCGACTGGTGGCATCCGGTGGGCTGGGCCGCCGACCTGACCGACGCACCGCGGCGCACGGTGCTGCTCGGCCGGACGCTGGTGCTGTGGAGGGACGAGGCGGGGACGGCGCGATGCCTGCGGGACCTGTGCGTCCACCGGGGCACCGCACTCTCCCTCGGTGAGGTGACGGACGGCCGGATCGTCTGCCCGTACCACGGTTGGCGTTTCGACGGCGACGGCAGCTGCACGCTCATCCCCCAGTTTCCGCCGTCCCGCCCGGTCCCCGCCGGCGCGGCCGTGCCGGCCTTCAGATGCGAGGAGCGCTACGGGCTGATCTGGGTTTGTCTGGGCGAGCCGACGGTGGACATCCCGGACTTCCCCGAGTGGGGCGCGCCGGGATTCCGGCACGCGCCCTGCCCGCCCTACACCTGGCGGACGAGTGCCGCCCGCATGGTGGAGAACTTCACCGACTTCGGACATCTGGGGTGGCTGCACGACGGGCTGCTCGGCAGCAGGGACGACGTCGTCGTGCCCGAACATACCGTCGACCGGCGCGGCCACGAGCTGCGGTACACGCTCACGATGAACGTGCCCGCCGCCGATGGGGTGAACGACCTCGACGGCGAAGTCGGCACGATGATCAATACCTACGTGCTCTCGCTGCCGCACGTGATCCACCTGCGCAGTCACTACCACGACACCGGCCGCAGCCGGGTGTTGTACTTCGCCGCGCAGCCGGTCGACGACGAGACCGCGATCGGCTACTGCTACCAGTCACGCGACTTCGACCTCGACGGCGACGACAAGCGCTACGTCGCCTTCCAGGAGACGCTGGCCGAGCAGGACCGGGTGGTCGTGGAGAGTCAGCGACCCGAGCAACTGCCCATGGACATCGCCGACGAGCTGCACATGAAGTTCGACCAGGTGGCGGTCGCCTATCGGCGGGCCTTCGCGGATCACGGCCTCTGACGGCCGTCGTCCCCGAGCCTCCCCCCAGTACGGAAGGAACCCGTCATGAGCACCTTTCTCACCGATCATCAGTACGGCAAGCAGTCGGTCCGGCTTGTGCACGTGGACCGGGGCGCGGACCGGCACCGGCTCTGCGACCTCACCGTGGACGTCACCCTGACCGGCGACATGGCCGACAGCTACCACAGCGGGGACAACAGCAAGGTCCTGGCCACCGACAGCCAGAAGAACACGGTGTACGCGTTCGCCCGCCAGTTCGGCGTCGCCAACCCGGAAGCGCTCGGCCTGCGGCTGGCCCGGCACTTCGTCGACAGTCAGCCCGCCGTGTCACGCGCCCGCGTCGGCCTCGTGTGGCACGGGTGGCAGCCGACCGACGATTGCCACTCGTTCCGGCGGGTAGGGGCGGAGCACCGGACTGTCACGATAACCCACGACGGTGAGCGGAGTTGGCTGGTGGGCGGCGTCAGCGGGCTGACCCTGCTGAAGACCACCGGCTCCGAATTCCGGGGCTACCCCCGCGACCCCTACACGACCCTGCCCGAGGCCGCCGACCGCCTGCTGGCCACGACGGTGCAGGCGCGCTGGCGGTACGCGTCGGCGGAGCCCGACGCCGCGTGGGACGACGACTTTCGTTCCGCCCGCTCAGCACTGATCGACGCCTTCGCCAGCACTCACAGCAGGTCACTGCAACAGACTCTGCACGCGATGGCCTGCGGCGTGCTGGATGCTGTCCCGTCGATCGTCGAGGTGCGGCTGGCTCTGCCGAACAAGCACCATCTGCTCGTCGACCTGACCGCGTTCCAGTTGGACAATCCCGCAGCGGTCTACGTCGCCACCGAGGAACCGTACGGCCTCATCGAGGGGACGGTGGCCCGTACCGGTGCCGGCGATCCCGGGTTGGCCTGGTGGTGACCTCGTCCGCCGGGCCGTTCGACCTGCTGCTGCGGTCCCCACGGGTGATGCTGCCCGGCGGCGAGCAGCCGGCGTCGGTCGCCGTCAGGGCCGGCCGGATCGCGGCAGTGACGGACTATCACCGGCCGCCGCCGGCCCGGTGCTACGTCGACCTGGGCGAGGATCTGCTGCTGCCCGGACTCGTCGACACCCACGTGCACGTCAACGAGCCGGGCCGCACCGAATGGGAGGGCTTCCTCACGGCCACACGCGCCGCCGCGCTCGGCGGCGTCACGACGATGATCGACATGCCGCTGAACTGTCTACCGCCGACGACGGACGCCGCCGCCCTCGAGGTAAAGAGGGTGGCGGCCCGAACCCAGTGTGCGATCGACGTGGGCTTCTGGGGTGGCGCGGTGCCCGGGAACGCCGACCGGTTGGCCGAGCTGCACGAGGCCGGAGTCTATGGCTTCAAGTGTTTCCTCTCCGACAGCGGCGTGCCGGAGTTCCCTCCGCTGGGGCCGGGCCAGTTGGTGGAGGCCATGCGGCGCATCCGCGAACTCGACAGCTTGCTCCTCGTCCATGCCGAGGCGCCGGAGCTGCTCCGAGAGGCCCCGGACGACCCCCGCTACCCGACATTCCTAGCCTCCCGGCCCGAACTGGCCGAGTCGTCGGCGGTGTCTCGCACCGTCCGCGCCGCCATCCACACCGGGGCCCGAACGCACATCCTGCACGTCTCCTCGGCGGGGGCCGCGAAGGCGGTGGCTCGTGGGAAGCGGGCCGGTGCCGCCGTGACGGCGGAGACCTGTCCGCACTATCTGACGTTGACCGCGGACGAGGTACCCGACGGCGGGACCGAATTCAAGTGCTGTCCACCGATCCGCTCGGCTGCACACCGTGATCACCTGTGGGACGCACTGGCGGACGGCACCCTCGACTGCGTGGTCTCAGACCACTCACCGTGCAACCCGGAACTGAAGCGCGGCAGGGGCTTCGGTAGTGCCTGGGGCGGGATCGCCTCGTTGCAACTGGGCCTGCCCCTGGTGTGGACGGAGGCCCGCCGCCGCGGCTTCGCGGTCGGCGACGTGGTGCGGTGGATGTGCGAGAACCCGGCCAAGGTGGCCGGCATCCGCGACCGGGGCCGGATCGTCCCGGGTTGCCGGGCGGACCTGGTCCGTTCTCACCGGACGTGACCCACGTCGTGGCGCCGGAGGCACTGGCGCACCGACACCCACTTGTTCCCTACGCCGGGCGCCGGATCACCGGCGTTGTGCGTACCACCTGGCTGGCGGGGGTGGCGGTGGGCTCGGGCTGCCGGGGGGAACTCCTGCGACGCGACGTCGGGAGATCACGATGACAGCAGGGAACGTGGGCGGCGTCTGGCTCGACCGTTACGCCCTGTCGCGGGTCTGTGCAAGCCCGTACTGGGTGACGGTCATGTATGCCGGCTGCCCCTACGCGGACCGGTCCGCGGTCCTGCTGGCCAACGACCGGGCGACGGCTGAGCTGAGCCGGGACGATCTGGTCGACGCGCTGCACGGCCACGCGAGAATCGGCGCCCGGAGCCACGACGACCCGGCCGGGAGGGCCGAGCAGGCGACCATCGCCGACGGGGGCCCGGAGGTGCTGGCGGCCCTGCGCGCCGGGGTTGCCGCCTACGAACGCCACTTCGGGCACCTCTTCCTGATCTGCGCTGCCGGGCGTGGCGCCACGGAGACCTTGCATGCCCTCCGGAGACGCCTCACCACCTCCGCGGAGCAGGAATGGGAGACCACCCGCGAGGAGTTGTGCCGGATCAACGCGCTACGACTCGACGCGCTGTTGCGGGATGTGGCCGCCGCAGGTGGGCGGGGAGGGTACGCATGACCAGCTTCTCGACCCACGTGCTCGACCTGGTTTCAGGTCGACCCGCGGCGGGCGTGCCGGTGGAGCTCTGGCAGTTGGTGAGCGGTGCATGGCGGCGGTGCGGCGGTTCACGCACCGACGGGGACGGACGGTGTACGGACCTGCCCGCGCCGGACCTGGCGCGGGGGCATGTCGTCCGGCTCCAGTTCCGTACCGCGAGCGCCCTCTTCCCCGAGGTCTCGGTGGTCCTGGACGTGGACCCTCGGCAACCGCGATACCACGTACCCCTCCTGCTGAGCCCGTACGGTTACTCGGTCTATCGCGGCTCCTGACGGTCGACTCCGTTGCGGGCCGGGCGGGCCCGTGCCACGTGCACGAAGCGCGTGACCCCGGCCGAGGGGCCGCCCTTGGCGTCCAAGGCCCGGTAGCCCATCCGCCAGGTCACCCGAGTCCGGGCCGAACGGCTCGGCTGAGCCGCTTCCCGAGGAACTCGCCGCGACAGCCCTGTCCAAGTCGTCGCAGACCCGGCAGGCCGGCTGGTTTGGGCATCCGCCGCCCTGCCCGGCTCGAGCCATGACCAGACCGCGGCCCGCGCCCACGCGATCATCGACGCTCTGAGCGGCACCGCGAACGTGCACTCCATCCTCGTCCTAGACCGGGACGAAGGTGGCGGCCAGCACCCGCCAGTTGCCGCCCTCACGCACCCAAAGTCGGGTGTAGCGCAACCGCGCGGACATGGCGGCACCGCCCTGAACGGCATCCACCGCGGCGACCATGCGAGTCACCCCGGTCTGACCGTCTTCCTGGACGTCGAGCGACTCCTCCACCAGGCCGGTGATTCGCAGTGCACCCGAGCGGTAGCTCTCCAGGTCGTCTTCCTTCGTAAAGACCGTGCCGTCCGGTCCGGCACCCACGACCTGCGGGTGCAGTAGTGCGTCGAGGGACTCGACGTCGGCGGCGCGCTGGGCGGCTTGGAGTTGCCGTTCCGCGGTGAGGAGATCCATCCACCGATCCTCCGCACCGCGCCGCAACAGGACAAGCGGGTTCGCTCGCGGCAGAACGGCCACGTCAGCCCGGTAGGGCCCTCACGGCACAACCGAGGGCGCAAGTCACACAATGGCCCGCGTATGGGGCTTACTGAGTTCCTGACGTCCCTCGTCTGGGTCGCGCCTTTGGCCGGGCTGACATTGCCGAGCAGGGCCGCACAGCACCTCCCGGCAACTGTCGAAGCGCGTGGACTTCATGGAGCCGAATCGGCTTCTGGGGCGATCGGTGCTCGTGGGAAGCGGCTCGTTCAGCCGTCCGCCTTTCAATACACTGCCGCATGCCCGAACTGATTCTGCCGACCACCCGCCTGCACGCCGCGTTCTCGGAATGCCGCGACGACTGGGGACCTGGCCTCCACGAGGACGGCTTCGGCCTGGGGGCCGACGACGACGTGGAGTCGCCCGAAGGCTTCGCCGCTTGGGTGCACGCGCGGGTCCGCCTTGTCCATCCGGCCGGCGACCCGTGCCCGGACGAACGGCACGGCTCACCCCGGTGGATCGTCGAGAACGGCCACGTACTCGGGGGAATCGTCCTCCGGCACAGGTTCGACGACGAGATCGGCCAGATCGGCTACGGCGTCCGGCCGTCCGCGCGCCGCCGAGGACTGGCGAGTTGGGCGCTCGGCGAGATGCTCACGGAGGCTCGCGTCGTCCTGGGCCTAGATCGCGTCCTCATCCCTTGTCTGGCCGACAACATCCCGTCGGCCCGCACGATCGAACGCAACGGCGGCGTCCTCGAGGGCATCCGCGACACCGAACACGGCCCAGTGCGGCGCTACTGGATCGTCTTAGATCACTGATAGGCCACGTGTTGCGCACGGCAACCCCGCTGAAGCCGAATCTAGGAACAACTCGTCTTGGGCAAGGGCGGCCCGGGAGGTACTGACGGTGTGGGATTTGAAGCCGTACCGGGACGCGCTCGCGCTGCCGGGGTTGCGGCCCCTGCTGCTGGTCGCGATCCTGGCCCGAGTGCCGGTGGCGGCCATGGCGGTGGCGATGACGCTGCACGTACTCGATCTAGGTCACCGGTACTTCGCCGCCGGGCTCGTCGGGGCTGTGATGACGGTCGGTTCGGCGCTCGGCGCCCCACTGCTCGGCCGGTTGGTCGACCGGCGCGGCCTGCGACCGATGCTGCTGACCACGGCGGCCTCGGCGCTGTTCTGGGGGACGGCACCGGTCCTGCCGTACTCGGTGCTGCGCGGTGCCGCATTCGTCGGCGGGTTGCTCACTCTGCCGGTCTTCTCGGTGGTCCGGCAGTCGATCGCCGCGCTGGTCCCGCTGGCCCAGCGCCGTCAGGCGTACGGCTGCCCCGCCGGCAGTGGCTGACCCCACGGCTGATCGGGCTGCTCGCCGGCGGCGCGGCGGGCACGCTGGTGATCCCTACCCGCGGGCAGGGCAGGGGCGATGCTCACGTCCCCAGGACACGACCGGTATCCGGACGTTCCGTCCGAGGGTGTCACGACTGCTGCGTGAGTATCAGCTGTCCGAGTTCCTGGGTGCACCGGGTGAGCGCGACGTAGAGGCCGTTCCAGCCGCGCGGCTCAGCGGCGATGCCATGGGGATCGATGAGTAGCGTTGCGTCCCATTCCAGTCCCTTGGCCTGGGTGGCGGTGAGCACCGGCACATCGCTGAGCACGGCCAGGAGTTCGGCGACGCGGTCCGCGGGGGCGATGACGCCGACCGTGCCACCCTGCCACCGTTGCTGCAGTTGCCGCACAGCCTGGGCGGCGGCGTCGGCAAGCCCGGCGGGGGTGATCGTGAGCTCCCAGGGGGCGATGCCGGAGGAGCGTACCGCCAGTGGCGGCGTGTTGTGGCTGCCAGCCTTCTGCAAGACCGGCTCGGTGAGCTTCATGACCTCGCGTGGGGTCCGGTAGCAGATGGTCAGTTCCGCGGCGGTCCAGCGGCTTCCGAAAACAGCCTGCACCGCTTGTGCCCAGCTGGTGTGCCGGTGCGCTGCCTCCGCCTGGTCGATGTCGCCGACGGCGGTGATGGATCGACTGGGACAGCGCCGTAGGACCATCTGCCACTGCATCTCGGACAGCTCCTGCGCCTCGTCGACGACGACGTGGCCGTACACCCAGCCGCGCTGCCGGCGAGCGCGGGCGGCGACGAACTCGCCCTGTGGCTGCGGGGCGTCGACCTCGCCGAGCAGGTCGGCAACGGCGTCGAGCAGGGGAATGTCGCTCGATGCCCATGGGGTTACCTCGGCGGAGACAACGGCCATCTCCTCCGGGGACAGTTGTGGGGCGAACCGGGCCAGCAGGGTGCGGTCGGTCAGGAGATCACCCAGCAGGGTCTCGGCGTCGAGGGTGGGCCACCATGCCTCGATGAACCGGGCGATGGTGGCGTTCTCGGCGATACGGGTACGCAGGTGGTCGATCTCCTCCTCGGAGAGCAATCCGTCGATGTCACTGCCGGTGGACATCCGCACGGAGTGGCGGTCATGCCCCATGCTGCTGTCAACGCGGGCGAGGATGTCCTCGAAGCCCTCCTCCATCTTGTCCATCAGTGCCTCGCGCTGCTCCACGACGGCTTCGGCAAGGAGGTGGTGCAGCTGCTCGGCGAACGCCGCTCGGGCGCGGTGGTACGGGCGTTCCTGCATCGCCGAGGCGAGCGCCTGTGCCACCGTTGCAGCGGTGATGACGTAGAACTCGCCCTCCCAGCGCAGCTTCAGCTCGCGAGGCCGGGGGAGCAGCGACGCGACGTAGCTTTCGAGCGCGGGCTGCCAGAGGGCGCGGCCCTTGATTTCGGCGAGAATCCGGCTCTCGTCGCGGCCCACGCGGACGTCGGCCAGCAGCGTGTCGCAGGTCGCCGAGACGACGGCGGTCTCACCGAGCGCGGGTAGCACCTGGCCGATGTACTGGAGGAACCGCGGCGAGGGGCCGAGGACCAGGACCGCCTGGTCGGCCAGCTTCCGGTGGGTGAACAGCAGGTAGGCGACGCGGTGCAGCGCAACCACGGTCTTGCCGGTGCCGGGACCGCCCTGGACGATCAGCGGACCGGTCGCCTTGGCCCGGATGATGTCGTCCTGTTCGCGTTGCAGCGTGGAGATCGCCGTCGACATGCGGCCGGTGCGCCGCTGGTCGAGGGCGGCAAGCAGAGCGCCTTCACCGACGAGTCCCGCTGTCGTCGTCCCGTCCAGCGGCTCGTCGTCCACGCCGACGACGACCGCTCCCGTCGTGCGGATGTGGCGGCGCCGCGCCTGGCCCTGCGGGTCGACAGCCGTCGCGGTGTAGAACGGTCGAGCTGCGGGAGCGCGCCAATCCACCAGCAGTGGCTCACCGTCCTCGCCGTCGTCGCGGAGACCGACACGGCCGACGTGCCGCACGGTGCCATCAAGGCCGTCGAGGCGGCCGAAGACCAGCCCTTCCCGAGCTCGCCGTAGCTCCTCGTACTGCTGGCGGAGCATGCGCTGCCGGGCCCGTTCCAACGCGTCCAGGGCCTCTGACGAAAGCTCGACCTGTAGGCGCTCGGTCAGCCGGTCATGCCGGGCCGTGGCCAGGTCGAGAAACGCCTGTTCCTCGTCGACGGCGGATCGGCGCGCGGCGCCCTCTGCGGTAGAGGTCGGCGGTACGCCGTCCGGTGTTACCTCGCCGGCGCCAGCGGTGCCGTTGTTCAGAGCAGATTTCCGGCGCATTCGTAAATCCTTGCATCGGCGTCCCCCTCGGCCCGGACGAGCCGCAGTGCATTCGGCGGCAAGCATAGAGTTGGTTGCCCTCGTCGGCCAGGAACTCCGCCGGCAGAGATGGGAATCTCAATTCCTTGTAGTTTCGGGTCGCTTGTGGCCGCACCGATCTTGATTCTCTTATTGACAGTCCGGTCCTAATCTGATCTGTGGTTGCGTTCCGACCAGCCATATATCACCCACGATGCGGATCCACGACGACAGCTCCATCGGGAACGGGCCGAGACGCTGTTCCAGCGGGTGAGGGTGCCTTCCGGAAGGCCGTTCCGCGTGCCGGGACGGGGGTTCGTGATCATTGAGGACGTTCCGGGCCGGCCGGGATTGTCGTTGCTGGCGGATGGCCCGCCCGTGCGGCGACTGTCGGAGCTGTCCTGCGTAAAACCCTCGCGCGTGCCGCCCTCCGGATGATGGGGTGGCAGGGTGACCAACCACCATGGGGCGGCGGCTGTCCGGCCATTGACGCTGGCCTGGGTGAGTCGGCATCTGAAGGTCGGCGAACGGATCGTCAGGACCGAGGCGCTGCGCGGTGGCATCACTGCCGACATGCGGAGGCTGACCATCGGTACGGGGGACGGAAGCACCCGTGAGCTGGTGCTGCGGAGCTTCGTCGAGCCGTTCTACGTGCGACACGCCGAGGACTGGCTGAACCGGGAGGCCGACGCCCTCTGCCTGCTCACGGGGACCGCGGTGCCGGCTCCTGAGCTGGTCGCGGTTGATCCGACCGCCGTGCACTGCGAGCGTCCGTCGCTGCTGATGACACATCTCGTGGGCCGGACGGTCCTCGACGACGAGGGATTGCAGACCCGCCTTCCTCTGCTGGCCCGTCAACTCGTGGCGATCCACGCGTTGCGACCCGCCGTGCGGCCCCGGGAGTATGTGGCGTTGACGACCGCCGACACCGTCGTGACTCCGAAGGGCGCCGACGCGGCGGTGTGGGCTGCGGCGATTGACGTCATCCGCGGGCCCGTGCCGCGCTACGAGGGGCGGTTCCTGCACCGGGACTTCCAGCCGGGCAACGTGCTGTTCGAGCTGCCGCCGGCGCGGGCGGCAGGCGTCCGGATCACCGGCGTCGTCGACTGGGCCGGCGCCTCCTGGGGCCCGGCGGATCTCGATGTGGCGCACTGCAGCACCAATCTCGCGCTGCTGCACGGCCCGGCGTGGGGTCTGCGGTTCGCTCAGGCGTATGAGGAGGCCGGCGGGGTGCTGGCCGCCACCGCGAGCGAGCGGCTGTACTGGCAGGTGCGGGACGGGCTGGCGTGCTCAGAGGAGGTGCGGGCGGTGGCGCGGCCGTGGCGGGGGGCGGGCAGGACGGAGCTGACGACGCGAGCCGTGGAGGAGCGGTTGGACGCCTATGTCGCAGCCCTGATGGACGCGCTGGGCTGAGCCGATGCGGTACGGGTCGCGCCCGCCCGGGCGACCGGGTCGGCGGCGGCTGTCCGCGCCCTCAGGACGGGTACGCGTTGCCAGGGGTCGTCGCGATCAGGACAGCGGCCACCGGCTGCCAGCCGAGTGTCATGTACAGCTGTTGACCGTCCTCGCTGGCGATGAGGATGCCCTGTTCGGCGCCCTCCTCGATCGCGGAACGGGTCAGTGCGCTCATGACCGCGCTGGCCAGGCCCTTGCGGCGATGAGCCGGCACGGTTTCGATCCGGTCTGCGACTGCGTCCGCACCGGCCAGTCCCATCGTCCCGCGCGCACCGACCTCTCCCGACTCATGTCGTACCGTGGCCGTGACCACGCGGTCGCCTCCGTGTGGGTCGACCTGGGTGAAGAGCCGGTACGGCGCCACGGGCACGCTCTGCGGATGCCCGCGAAGGTCGGCTGTCATCAGGAGTTCCGAGTGCTTGAGCACGACCAGGCCGGCGGCAGCCAGGGCCGAGGACGCCCTCGCCGGGTCGGTGGTGGGCACGGTCAGCCAGGTGACGGCGTCCTCGCCAGCCACCAGCTCGGCCAGCGTGGTGAGCGACGCGAGGTCCTCGTCGACATCGAGCGCGACGTACTCGATGTCGCGGCCCGATTGCATGCACCGGACCCGCAGCGCGCCGCCCACGTCCTCGGCGACGGGCAGCGCGCGAGCCGTGCTCCAGCCGCGTTGCCAGCGGACGATGAGACTTCGCAGGCCGCTCACCCGTCAAGTAGAACACTCGCACGAGGGCGGCCTGCCATGCCCCAGGGACGCGACCAGTTCGAGCCACGTGCCCGGGCCCGCCGCAGGGCGCTCAGCCGGGCTTGATGGCGGCGAGTTGGACAAGCAGTTGAACCAGGCGGTACGCGTCGGCGAAGTCAGCGGCGTGGAAGGCGACCGGCTGGCCGCCGACGCCGACGCGGGCCACACCCGCACCAGCAGGCGGCTTGGGCCAGGGCCTGGTTGACGGCGACGGTGGCCGCCGAGGGCACCAGCTCACTGAACTCCGCGCAGGCGGTGTCGTCCCCGCTGAGCAGAACGACCGGCGCGCCCAGGTGTCCCGCCATGGCGGCGTTGAGGCCGATCTCGCCCAGCGACCGTCCGGCCACCCGCACGTCGCATCGTGGGTGCCAGCACGGTGGGCCCGGCGCTGGCCCGAGCGTGACAGCCGATGAACATGACGGCGCGCAACGTGGGCGCGAGCGTGAAGGCTGCCAGCTCCGCCCGGATCGTCAGCCGCGGTTCGTGTTCACGTAGTCGCGGGAGGCGGTGAACTTCTCGACCGGGTCGCCGAGGATCTGCCATGGCCACTCGGTGACCACCCCGTCCAGCAGCGCGAACGCGTGTGCGGCCGCGTCGAACTCGTCGGCCAGTTCCAGGGCCATCGCGAACACCGCCACCCGGGGCGCCCAGCCGGGGCCGGCGGGGACGTAGTCCGGGTGGAAGATCGAGTTGTCCGCCGCGGTGAGGAGCTCGGTACGGACCTCGTCCGAGACGATGTACTCGTTGCCCTCCTGTCGTTCGGCGGCGTGCCACTTCTCGATGTGGGCGACGGCCACCAATTCGTGCAGGAGGCTGTTCGGCCCGGCCGCCGTTGCGGCGCTTCGGGCGAAGTCGAACATCTCCTCGTGGCTGCCGGACCATTTGGCACACAGATACTGCAACCGCTGCTCGTGCGCGACCACATGCCCCGGGTGCAGTCGGGTCACCGCCTCGAAGCGCTGCCGGGCCTGCGCCGACCCGACACCCAGGCCTCGGGAACTGGTGACCAGCCATGCCCGCGCGGTCACGTTGTCGGGCTCGCGGGTCAGTACCCTCTGCAACATCGCCTCGGCGTAGTGCAACCGCTCGCGGAACCCCTTGAACTGGGCGGCAGTGGTGTGTTTCGCCCGCTTGCCGCCGCGTGCCTCCCACGCCCAGTGCACGGCGTGACAGCCGGCGACCAGCACGGGCAGGGTCGACTCAGGCTCGGCGTCCACCCAATCGCCGATCCAGTCCTGGATCCCGTCGACCCCGCCGACCGCCTCCATCAGGAAGGCCGTCTCGTCCGGATCGGCCGCCATGCCGAGCAGTTCCCGGGCGAACTTCCACTGGCGCTTCTCCAACGCGCGGATCAGAGCCTTGCGGTGCGGGTCGCCGAAGGTCGGGTCGAGGGCCGGCTCCTTTGGTCGCTTCGTGAACGGCCACATGCAACCCAACCCCCATGTCGTACGCAGCAGCGGCCGCCGATACTAGTAGGAACAAGATCCGGCGCTGACCGCCGGTGCCAACCGTCGCCGCGCGGCTGGGCGCGCGTTGTCGGCGGCAGGGACCGCAGCCACCGTCGTCCCCCGAGGACCCTGGCCGCCTGCGCCGTCCTGACGGTCATCCACAGTGGATGGCCTACACTCCGCCGGTGATCATTAAGAAACGATCGGCGGCTGTCCTCCTCGGATTGCTGGCGGCGACCGTGATGATCGGTCCGGCGCCGGTCCTCGCCGACGAGGAGACACCGGCCGAGCCGCCGAAGGTCGAGTTGGTGCTCGACGTCAGCGGCTCGATGCGGGCCAAGGACATCGACGGGCGCAGCCGGATCTCCGTCGCCCAGCAGGCCTTCAACGAGGTGGTCGACGCGCTGCCCGGGGAGACCCAGCTCGGCATCCGGGTGCTCGGCGCGACGTATCAGGGCAAGAACAAGAAGGTGGGCTGCCTGGACACCCAGCAGATCGTGCCGGTCGGCCCGGTCGATCGGGTGCAGGCCAAGGCCGCGGTGGCAACCCTGCGACCGACCGGGTTCACCCCGGTCGGGCTGGCCCTGCGCTCGGCTGCTGAGGACCTCGGCACCGGTACGACCGCCCGACGGATCGTGCTGATCACCGACGGCGAGGACACCTGCGCCCCGCCGGACCCCTGCGAGGTGGCCCGGGAACTCGCCGCGAAGGGCACGAAGTTGGTGGTCGACACGCTCGGGTTGGCCCCGGACGAGAAGGTGCGCCGGCAGCTGCTCTGTATCGCCGCCGCCACCGGCGGCACGTACACCGCCGCGCAGAGCGCCGACGAGCTGACCAGCCGGATCAAGCAGCTGGTCGACCGTGCGAAGGACACCCACACGGCGGCCCCGGCCGTGGTCGCCGGTAGGTCGGCGTGCGACGACGCTCCGCTGCTCGGCCCCGGCGTCTACAGCGATCGGGAGGCCTTCTCGGAACATCGCTGGTACCGGGTCCCGGTGCGTCCCGGGCAGGAACTGCGGGCCTCGGTCAGCATGGCCCTGGACCGCCCGGTCAACCGCGACCACGGGGTGCTGCTGCGGGCCACGGCCACCGACGGCCGCGAACTCGTGCGCGGGGTGGACGCCGGCAGCGGTCGTACCGACGTGGTCTCCGCCGGCCTGCGCTGGTCGTCGGGTGAGACACGCGCGCCGGGGGTGCCCCCGACGCCGGACGGCACCACCGCCGTCCCGGCCACCACCGTCTGCCTGGTCGTCAGCAACTCCTTCGCGCCCCGGCCGGGCACCCGGACGACCCCTGGAATGTCGGTCGAGCTGACCGTGGACGTGGTGGCGTCCTCGCCCGCCCCGGCCGCCCCCGACCTCGGTCGAGGCTGGGTGCTGCTGGTGCTGCTGACCGTCGCCGGCCTGCTCACCGGGCTGGTTACCGGCCTGCTCACCCGCTGGTGGGTCGCCACCTGGAGGGAGAACTGATGATCACCCCGACGATCCGGAGCGCGGCGGCGCTGGCCGTCGCCGGCATGGCGCTGCTGGCCGTACCCGCCCCGGTCCAGGCCGCGCCCACACCCTCGCCGGGAGCCACCCCGGTCACCCGGGCGGGGACCTCGTTCCTGACCGCCGCCGGGATCGCCGGCGGGCAACCGGTCCGGGTGGCCGCCTCCACCGGCGACTACCTGTACTGGTCCTTCCCGGCCGAAGCCGGTGACCGGCACGAGATCAGCGCGAGCGTGTCGTTTCCGAAGGCGCGCAGTGGCGCGTCGACCTGGACGGTGGAGGTCTTCGACGGGCTGAGGCGACGCCAGTCCTGCACCGCCGGCGCGCAGACCCCCACGGTCGAGGCCGCTACCGGCGGCGTGTCGCTCGGTTGCACGCTGCGGCAGGTGCGGTCCTGGGCCGAGCCCTGGTCGGCCGACCCGCTGCCCGGGACGTACTACGTCCGGTTGTCGGTGGCCGAGCTGCCGGAAGCCGACCTCGGTCTCCCGGTCAATGTGGAGCTGCTGGTCAGCGCCGACCAGCAGGACTCCCGCGACGACGGTGAGCTTGAGGCGCCGCTGGTGGCGCCCACGCAGGCCGGCAAGATACTCAGCGCCGAACCGGCGGCACAACCGGCCGAGGAGACCGGGAGCGGGTACCTCGACTGGTTGCCCGTGCTCGGCTCGCGGTGGATCTGGAGCGCGGTGGGCGGCGTACTCGCCGCCGTAGCCGGCGTCGCTGGCTTCGCCATCACCCGCCGTCCCCGGCGTCGGTGACCGCGTCGGTGGCCGCTCCCACCGGGAGCGGCCACCGACCAGCGGGTGGATGACGAGTTCGAGGCCGACGACCGCCGTCAGCGGCGACGCGATCCCCGGATGAACCGGTCGACGGCGGGCATGCCGGGCCCGCGCGGCGCGGGCAGCGGTCTGCTGCCCGACTCTGTCGGTCGACCCCGGCGGGACCCGCTCCTGCGACTGTCGGGGCCGGTTGCGCCCTGCCCCGGGGCAGGGCGCACCGTCAGGGGCAGGGGGCGTAGAGCCGCCGGGTGCCGGTGCCGCCGGCATAGGCGGCCGGGTCGCTGAACCGGCAGCCGTAGGTGGCCGCGGCCACCGTGGCCGGGGTCGTGACGTCGTCGCCGACCGGCTGCACCCCGTTGCCGACCCAGTTGACGAGGTCGTTGAAGGCACTGCCGACCTCGGCCGGGCTGAACTCGCAGTGCCCCGAGGTGCGAATCGCCCGCTGGACGAGGACCTGGCCCCGCTTGTTGGCCACGGCCTCCCGGCGGTAGATCTGCTCCATCGAGAACGGCACCTGCATGTCGCCGATCCCGTGCAGGCTGAGCACCGGAACGCTGGGACGGCCCGCGATCTGGGGCACCTCGGTCAGGCCGGTGCTGCTGCGCTCGGCCGCGTTCTCCGGGGCGACGCGCAGCACTGTGGCGTTGACGTCGACCGGGGCGTTCGGGGCGTACCACCTGCCGACGTTGGTGGCGAGCTGGCCGGGGCGACGGGCCGGGGTGTCGCCGCCGTTGATGGTGGCCAGGCCGAACAGGTGGTCCTTCCAGACCGCGAAGGCCTGCTCGACGCCGGGGCGAGGGCCGCCGGTGAGGTTGACGGTAACCTCCCGCAGTTGCTTGCCCAGCTCGTTGGTGGTGTCCGGACCGCCCGGCCTGAGCCCGGCCAGGCCGGTGGCGACCTGCATCCGGGGCACCGCGTTGGTGAGGTAGTCGGCGGGAATGGGATAGGCCGAGACTCCGGTCAGCGCCTGGGCGACGAGCTGGTAGTCCAGGTAGCCGTCGAGCAGGGCGTGATCGCCGAGCACCCCGCACAGCGGCAGGGCCCCGGAGTAGAAGTCCCGGTACTCCTCCAGCGAGCGGCCGATGACGTACCCGCCCATCGATTCCCCGGCGATGTAGTTCCTGCCCGGGGTGGCCACGCTGGTGCGGATGAGCGTCGCCAGGTCCTTGGTGCTGAGGATGCCGGCGCGCACGTCGAAGCCGTTGGCGTAGTACGACGAGGACGCCCAGGCCCGACCCTGGCCGAGGATCTGCTCCCGCAGCCCGAACTTGGGCACCTCGGTGGTCAGGACGTAGTCCTGGCCGCGATACCCGTGCGCCCACATCACCAGGTCGCCGTTCCAGTTCTTCGGGACCTCGAAGATGAAGCCGGCGTGGTGGTAGGTGCCCTGCAGCACCGTGGTCGGCTGGCCGTCGACGACCGCGGGTTGCAGTGGCGGGTTGGTGATGGTGTAGCCCGGCAGCGGCTGGTCACCGGGGGTGTCCGCGGCGGACGGTTCGGCGGCGGGCGGTGCCAGGGCGGCAGCCAGTGCCGTGGCCGCCAGGACACCGGGAGCCCTGGCCTCCGCCGCCCGCGCCGGGGCGGCGCCGAGGCCCGCGATCATGAGCAGCGCCATCCCGACTGCGATCGAGCGTCGGGTGCCACGGACGGATACGACAATCATTGCGCGGGAACGTCCTTTCCGAGTGATGTCTTTCAACGCGGTACCGATCACGGGAAGGGTGTGTCGAGGAAGTAGACCGCCGTCGCGCCCTCGGCCCGGACGAGGTGGGGGTACCTCGGCCAGATGGGGCCGGCGGGGTAGGCAGCCATCTCCTCCGCCGTGATCACCTTGCGGTCGCCGGCGGCGAACCGCCACGCCTGGTACGCGCGGGAACCGGCGATGTGTCTCTTGTAACCGCGGTCCAGCACGAAGAGCCCCGTGGTGCCGCTGACCTGGAGGACGGTCGGGCGGAAGTTGAGCACCGCCCCGGCCGGGAACTTGGCCGCCTCCGCCGGGGGCAGGAACCAGTAGTCGGAGCCGGTCAGGTGCCACGCGGCCAGGATGTCGGGGTTGAGGATGTGCCGCTTGACCTGGGGCGCCCGCAGCGGGAAGGGGATGTTGGTCAGGGTGAACTGGTTCTGCGCGTCGGTCAGGAAGGTGTTGTACCGCGGCGAGTAGGTCTTGACCACGATCGTGCCGGCGGTCGGGTGGAACTGCATGATGCGCAGGTAGCTGTTGGGGACCGGGTCGTCGGCGTTCTGGAAGTCGGCGAGGATCTCCTCGACGCGGTTGCCGTTGTCGCCGATGGAGAACTTCCGCTTGGGTCCACCGGTGTAGCTGTGCCCGCACAGCACCATGAAGATGTTCGGGTAGAGCTTGACGAGGTTGTTCCACATGTTCTCGCCGGTGGCGTTGCGCTGCCCGGTTCCGGCGGTCATGTAGTTGTGGGTGCTGACGATGAACTGCTTGCTCGGGTGGGCGGCGACCACGCTGCGCGCCCAGGCGAGTTCGGCGGCGGTCGGGTCGAACGACAGCGTGATGATGGCCCAGTCGGTGCCGCCGGCGGTGAACTGGTGCCAGGTGTTGTTCGTCTTGGTGCTCGGGTAGGCCCCGAGGTCGGCGGCGCTTCCGCCGGCGGTGCGCTGGGCGTTGAACTTGCTGTAGGGGACGTAGGTGTTGTAGGTCGTCAGGTTCCGGGTGTCGACGTTGTTGAAGTCGTGGTTGCCGGGGGCGATGGCCAGGGGCACCCGGTTGTCGAGGCGGGCGATGCCGTCGCGGGCCCGAGCCCACTGGGTCGTGTCGGTGGCGTTGTGGACGAGGTCGCCGACGTGGATGGCGTAGCGGACCCTCCAGTAGGTGTTCCGCTGGTTCAGGATCCAGTCGAGCTGGGTGGTGAACGACGCGGGGAACGACTTCATCGAGTGCTGGGTGTCGGGCAGCACCGCGATGGTGAAGCTCTCCCGGGAGTTGCCGCCGACCGCGGTGGCGTCCGCGGCCAGTGCGGCGGACGGCAGGAACGTCGAGAGCGCCGGTGCGGCGGCGGTGGCCGCGGCCCCCAGGAGAAGCGAACGACGGTCGAGGCGCAGGGGCATGAATTGTCCTTCCGTTGAGTGGGCGGCAGCCGTCGGCGAATGGTCGCCGACGCTCACCGTGACGGCGGGTTCAGGAAACCTGTAAAAGCGCATGGAGCGGCCACTGTGTGGTTCGAGCATTCGCTTCACACGAGGAGGCGGTGACCGGTAGGTGGCCTTCAATGAGCAGCGCAAGTGTGGCAGGAATTTTCAGTAACCGGAAGAGGTGCATCGCTGTGAATGCGTTCTGTCGTCGCCGGTGACGCCGCCAGCCGGATGGCCCAGGAATGGCAGGAGGGCACCGAGTACATTGTGAGCACATTTTGGGCCCATCTTTGATAGCTGCCTTGACTCCTTTGGCGCGCCAGCCGATAGTTCGGACGTCACGCGCACAGCAGTCAACCTGCATCGTCATTGGAGGTCTTCGGATGAAGGCACGCGCACTGCGTATTCTTTCCGCCGCGCTTCTCGCCGTGGTCGGTGGGCTCGTCGCGCCGAGCACGCCGGCGCTCGCGGCACCGGCGTTCAAGGTGCCGTTCCCCTGCGGGCAGGCGTGGTCCGGGCAGACCCGTACCAACCACAGCCCCGCGTACGCGGTCGATTTCAACCGCACCGACGACCTCGGTGATCCGGTGGTCGCGAGCGCACCCGGCACGGTCGACGTGGTGACCAACCTCGGCAACACCAGCTACGGCCGGTACGTGCGGATCAACCACGGTGGCGGTTACACCACCTACTACGCGCACCTCAACGGGTTCAACGTCTCCGTGGGCCAGACGGTCGGCTACGGAAAGGTCATCGGCTACGTCGGCAACTCCGGCAACTCCTCCGGCGCCCACCTGCACTACGAGCAGCGCCTCAACGGCAGCGACGTCCAGGTCCGTTTCAACGGCGCCGTCGCCCTCTACTGGGGCACCCGCTCCTACACCAGCGACAACGGCTGCTCCGCCGGGTCCGGCTCGGGCACCGTCAACACCGCCGGCTCGCCGCTGACCGTCCGCTCCGGCCCGGGCACCGGCTACAGCGACGTTGGCGCCGTCGCCGACGGCGCCTCGGTCACCATTTCGTGCCAGACCACCGGCACCACGGTCACCGGAACGTACGGCACCAGCAACATCTGGGACCGGATCGGCGCCGGCCGGTTCATCTCCGACGCGTACGTCTACACCGGTCACGACGGGTTCATCCCCGGGGTGCCGCGCTGCTGACCAGCACTGTCGGGCCCGGGGCGCCCGGGCGGACCGACTGATCGCGAGAGAAGCCTGCTCGCCGCCGACGCCGTGGTGGCCACCGCCGCAACGGTGGCCCACCCGGCCTCCGCCGCACCGCGGCGGCAGGGCGGCGCGCAGGCGTCTCCGAGGGGTGTGAGGGCCGGTCGTTCAGGACCCGCGGCCGGCGAGATTCGCTGCGGGACCCGTGCCGTGGGCGGTGAACGCATCGCCGGCAATGGTCGGATTCGCGCCCGGCATTTCTGGTAAGGCCAGTTCGGCCAATGTCCGGCGAAGGTCGTGGGCGCCGCTGACATCACCGATATCTTCCGAGATGGCGAGCGCGAGATAAACGTCCTCGCGCGCGGCGAGCCGCTGTCCCGTGGCGCGGTGGACCTCTGCCCGTACGGTGAGCACCCGCCATTCCGCCTCGCGGTTTCCGGTGGCACGTGTGGCGACGAGAGCCCTGTCGAGCCACACGTATGCCTGCCGGTGCTGCTTGTTGCGGGCATAGACCTGGCCAATTGTCAGGATGGTGATGGCGAGGCCGAGTTCGTCGCCGAGTTCCTTTCGCAGTTGCAGGCTCTCTCGGAGGTGCCCGAGTGCGGCGTCGGGCTGACCGAGGTGCAGTAATATGTCGGCCAGGTTGTTCAGAGTGATGCCCATCTGCCGTCGGTCGTCGCATTGACGGTGCATGGCCAGTGCTCGCAGGAATTCCGCTTGAGCCTCTTCGAACCGGCCGGCGGCGCCCAGCAGGAGCCCAAGGTGGTCGAGAGCCACCGCCACTGCCTGCGTGTCACCGTCGGCCTCGTTCAGGGCGAGCGCGACACGGAGATTGTCCACCGCCCGGTCGGTCTCGCCCAACCGGGACTGGGCCATCGCGAAGTAGGTCAACGAGATCGTCTCATCGGGTCGGCTGCCCATGCGCCGGGCGCACCGTAGCGCGCACTCTGCCACCTCGCGCAGATCGCGGTAGTAGCCCCGCATGGGAAGGAAGGGGTACAGCTCCGTGCACAGCCGCGCCGCGAACTCGTTCCCCGCGGGGGTGTCGTCGCGCGCCGCCAGTCGCGCCGCGGCGACGAGGTTCTCGCGCTCCAGCTCCAGCCACCGCAAGGCGTCCCGTTGGTCGGTGAAGGTCACGGTGGTGTGGGCCTCGACGAACCTGTCGGGCAGTCGGTCGGACACGGGCCGGATCCGGTCCCTGGCACGACGGGCGGTGGCGAGGAAGTAGCGGCGGGTCGCGTGTATCGCAGCCGTCCGGCCCGCAGGGTCGAGCCGGCCGCGCTCCATGGCGTAGATCCGCACGAGATCGTGCAGCCGGTAACGGTCCACGCCACACGCCTCGATGAGCCCGGCATCCGCGAGCCGGTCCAGCAGCGTGCGCGCCTTGCGTGTGGTGGCCCCCGTGAGCACCTGGGCCAACTCGAGCCCGAGCGTGGGAAGGCAGACCATGCCCCAGTGGCTGAACAGCTCCAACGCTTCGGGCCCACCAGGGCGTTCGGTGAGCACGTCACAGGTCACCGCGAGGCTGGCGCGCACCGCCAGGTCGTCGCAGCACAACTCGTCGAGACGGTGCTGTTCGTCGGAGAGGCGGGCGACCATGTCAGCGAGGGTCCACTCGGGGTGTGTCGACAGGCGCGCGCCGACGATCCGCAGGGCGAGGGGGACATGACCGCACATCCCCGCGAGTTCCTCGGCGTCCTGCGGGGAGCGCGAGATGCGGGCCCAGCCCGCGTTGCGGGCGAGCAGCTTGACCGAATCATCGGGGCCGAGTGCGCTGACGGCGAAGTGGGCGATGTCCAGGGTCGGCAGTGCCGTCCGACTCGTCACGATCACCGCCGCGTCGCTGAGTACCGAGAGCAGCCGTCGTACCTGGACGGTCTCGACCACGTTGTCCAGGACCACCAGCACCCGACGGTCGGTGAGCCGTACCCGCAGATCGGCCGCCTCCGCGCTCGGTGTACCGCCGGTCATGGAGCCGCCGAGCGTGCGCAGCAGGCTGCCGACCGCCTCCTCGGCCGTCATCGGAGTCAGACCGGGAGTGCTGCCGTAGAAGTCGAGGTACAGCTGGCCACCGGGAAACAGCGGAGCGAGCCGGGAGGCGACGTTACCCGCGAGTGCCGATTTGCCGACCCCGGCCGGTCCGTGCAGCACGACCCTGCCGGTCGAGTTGAGCGCCGCCTCGACGCGCGTCAGCGTGTGCTCCCGACCCACCAGTACGACCGAGGGCGGGAGGGTCGACGGCACCTTCCCCGAGGGCTCGGCGGGGTGGGCGGTCACCGCGTGACGCTCCGGGCCGGGCGGCCCGTCGAGCAACTCGCGCTCGTACTCCCGCAGGACCCGTCCGATTCCCCGGCCGGACTCGGCGCGCAGCGCGACTTCTGCCGCCGACAGAGCCGCTAGAGCCTCGGTCCGGTCATCCGACCGGGACAGGGCGTGAAGTAGTCCCTCCCAGGCGGACTCACGGCCAGGCTGATCGCTGAGCAACGTGCGCAGGGCGGCGACTGCGGCGTCGTACCGACGAACCTCGACGCAGGCAGCGGCGTACCGCTCGACCGCCACCCGTCGACTCTCGTCGAGTGCGTCGAGGGTGCGACCCAGCATGCCGTACCGGGGCAGTCCCTCGGCGGCCTCGCCATGCCACCGCCGAAGGCCGGTGGTCAGCAGGTCGGCGGCCTGCTCGGGATGCCCCTCGCGCAATGCGCCGTGCGCGTCGCGGACGTCGGTCTCGAACCGGTCGAGATCCAACTCACCCGGTCGGGTCGTCAACGCGTATCCGGCGTTCACCCACGTCAGTCGGGCGCGGTGCGGCCCCAGCGCGGTCCGCAGACGCGTCGCATACGTCCGCAGGTTGACCTGCGCCGACGGCGGCGGGGTCTGCCACAGGCCGGCGAGCAGACGATCGACGGAGACCCGCTCTCCGCGCCCCACGAGCAACGCGGCCAGCAGGAGCTGAGGCCTTCCCGCCGGCAGTGCGACGGGGGCTCCGTCGAGGTGCAGGGTGACCGGCCCCAGCAGACCGAACGCGACTGTCATGATCCCGCGAACCCCCCGCCATCCTCGGAGATCCGAGCACTACCCATACACGGATTCGCTGAGCGTAGACGTTTGGTCAAGGGGGTACCGGCAGCAGCTTCCTTAGCGGGATTGACCTTGTGTTCTGTAGGTCGAGACGGGTGCGGCGCGGTGATAACCGTGGATTGCGGGAAGACCGGTTCGAAGCGGACCCCGACGCCCACCGCGGACACGCCCGGCTGCCCGCCGCCGGCCCGGAGCCGGTGCCGGCCGAGACCGCCGCCGTCCCCGCGCGGGCGTCAATCCGGATGGCCGGGCCGGCCCTTCGGCGACGACACAGCGGCTGCCGAGCTGTACGATGCGCTCGCCGCCCAGGACAACGCGCTCGACCCGCCCCGGTCGGCCGAGGCGCTGCACGGGGTGACGGTGCGGCTGCGGCGGCAGGATCCGTACCAGCCGAGCCGCTGGGCGCCGTTCATCCACTATGGCCGGTGAACACAGGGGAGACGCATGGCGAAGCTCATCTACTCGATGATCACCTCGCTCGACGGCTACGCCGAGGCGGCGGAGGGCGGCCTCGGCACCGGGGCGGAGGATCCGGAGGTGCACACCTTCATCAACGACCTCTTCCGCCCCGTCGGCACGTACCTCTACGGCCGACGGATGTACGAGACGATGGTCTACTGGGAGACCGCGCACACCGAGCCCGACCAGCCACCGCACATCCTGCAGTACGCCCGCGACTGGCAGGCCGCGGAGAAGGTCGTCTACTCCACGACGCTGGAGTCGGTGTCCAGCGCGAAGACCAGGATCGAGCGCACCTTCGACCCGGACGCGGTACGCAGGCTCAAGGCCGAGGCTGATCGCGACCTGACCGTCGACGGCCCGAACCTCGCGGCCCAGGCGATCGCGGCCGGCCTGGTGGACGAGTACCACCTGTTCATCACCACGAGCGTGGTCGGCGGCGGCAAACGGTTCTTCCCCGCCGGCGTACGCCTCGATCTCGAGCTGGTCGAGGAGCGTGCCTTCGACAGCGGCCTGATCTACGCGCGCTACCGGACCCGCTGAGCCGCACGGGTCGTTCCGGAGGAAGGCCCGGCAGGTCGGTGGGGGCGGGGCGCGCGAGGGTGCCGGGAGACCTGTGGGCCGGTGGGGCCGCGAGGGAGTGTGGTCCGGGATAGCCTTGGCGCATATGGCTACCTATCGCAGCGCCTCAGTGCTTCTTTCCTCGGACGGCACCAGGACCCCTGGCACCGCCGCGCTCTTCGCCGAGCCCGCCCGTAGGGGTGGTACGCCGCCGTGGGCGGGTGACTTCCGGCCGGCCAACAGTGCCGGCAGTGGTCCCAAGAACGCGGTCGGGAAGACCTTCACGTTGGAGTTGCCCGACGGCAGCACCGGTCGGGTCGTCGTCCAGGGCCTCAAGAGCGGTAAGGGCGGCGTCGTGCTGGCGCTGATGGGCGAGGACGCACCCCCCTTCTGAGCCGCTGTCCTGGGGCGGCGGCCCCGCCGCCCCAGGACAGCAGGTCAGCGGCGGCCGGTGGCCAGGGCGACGAGATACTGCCCGCCGCCCGCGTCGACGCTCGCGGTCACCGGCAGTCCGGGCACCAGCCGGGAGAACCGGTCGACCAGCCAGTCCGCCGCCTCCTGGGCGTCCTTCCTGCTCGCACAGCGGGCGACCAGCTCGCGGCCACCCTTGCGTTCGAGTCGCTCGGCGACGGCGATCAGTGGCGCCGGCTCCACCACGTGCAGACGGTCCGGCCAGGCGATGACCACCTTGACCGCGCCCTTGCGGGTGTTGCAGGCACGGTGCGCGAGTCGCTCGGCGACCTTGGCCTTCTTGTCGCCGGTGCGGCTGTCGACGCTGGGACCACGCGGGTCGTTCACCGACATGTCGGCGTCAACCGGCTCGTCGCACACCCAGCATCGCCAGCCGTCACGCCTCGCGACGTCATCGAGGAGACTCATCCGAGCAAACTAGCCTGTGCGTCCGCTGGCGACGACGGCCGAGGGGCCCGTCTGGGATGATCGTGTCGTGGTTGACCAGCGCGCCAGTTCCGAACTGCTTGGCGACGAGGCCTTGGAGCGGTCGGCGGTGGTGGCCAACTGCGCCATGAACCGCGACGGGGGGCCATGAGTCGCGCCTGGTCCAGCGGCGGCCGCAATGGCGGGGTAGGTTGGCCCGCAGCGTCGCGTGTCGGTGGCAGGCCATGTCAGACATGGAGGCGCCGGACCGGAGGAGCCCGCCGATGATGATCGTCGCCCCTTGGCCCGTCACCTGTGAGTGAGGGCGAGAAGACCAGGCTGGTGGCCTGGAGCCGGGAGTTGCGCAGCGTCCACGGCAGGTTGCGTGAGGCGTTGAGGGTGACCCGGCAGGCGCTGGCGGCCGGCGCGCCGGCGCAGGCGGCATCGAGGGACCTGCTGCTGTTCTGTCACGGGTTCTGCGCCGCGCTGACCGCCCACCACGAGGGCGAGGACCGCGACCTGTTCCCGGCGATCGCCGAACAGCACCCCGGGTTGCGCGAGGCGCTGCACCACCTCAAGCAGGATCATTCAATGATCGCGCACCTGCTGGCGGGGCTGGGGGAGGCGGTGGCTCGGGAGGCCGCGCCCGAGGAACTGGACCGACACCTGGAGGGGGTGGCGGCGATCATGGAGTCGCACTTCAGGTACGAGGAACGCCAGTTGCTGACCGTGTTGGAGACGCTGACGCTGGATGCTGAACCGGACGCCGTGCTGGGGCCCCTGTGACCGCCTGCGCTCTGCGCGGCGCTCGCTTGCGGCGGCCGGCATGTCGTGCGCTACGACCTGCGCGACTCCGGCGCGTCGACGACAGTCGACCGACGCGCCGGCGTGCACGCTGCGCGATCTCGCGGCCGATGCCGCCGCGGGCTCGACTCACCCGGCCGTCGGCGCTCCCGCGACGCCGAACCACCTGGCCAGTGCGACCTCGAGCGTGCGCTGATCCTCGCCCACCCACGCGACGTGCCCGTCCGGCCGCAGCAGCACCGCCGGCACGTCCAGCTCCTCGCTGACGTCGGCGACGTGGTCGACCCGGTCGGCCCAGCCGTCGACCGAAAGCCGACCCGTCTGGTCGAGCAGCAGCCCGCTGCCGGTGCGCATCAGCTCGAACAGGCGCCCACGCTTGAGCTGTACGTCGCGCAGCCGCCGCCCGAGCAGGGCGTGGCCCGCGCCGAAGTCGTACCGGACGCCGATCGCCGTGATCTTCTCGATCAGGAACCGGTTGACGTCGTTGAAGTCCATGAGCTGAGACAGCAACCGCCGGACCGCCTGCGGGCCGGGCTCGTTGATCGTCAGCTGCATCTGCGCGCGGGTGTTCTCCAGCACGTCGGCGGCCACCGGATGCCGCTCCGACTCGTAGCTGTCCAGCAGGTCGTCCGGCGCCCAGCCGTCGATGGCCGCCGCCAGCTTCCAACCCAGGTTGAACGAGTCCTGGATCCCGAGGTTGAGCCCCTGCCCACCCATCGGGGGGTGGACGTGCGCGGCGTCCCCGGCCAGGAACACCCGCCCGACCCGGTAGCGCTCGGCCTGGCGGGTCGCGTCGCCGAAGCGCGACAGCCAGCGGGGGGAGTGCACGCCGAAGTCGGTGCCGGCGTACTTGCGCAGCTGGCGCCTGAACTCCTCCAGCGTCGGCGGCACCGAGCGGTCCTCGGCCACGCCCTCCGCCGGCACGACCGCCCGGAACACCCCCGGCCTGCCGGACGGCCCGATCCCGAACCGCTTCTCGGTCCTGCGTACCTCGGTCATCACCTCGGCGATGTCCTCCGGGGACGCCGTCACCTCCAGCTCGCCCAGCAGCGTGTCGATCTTCGACGGCTCGCCGGGGAATCCGACCCCGAGCAGTCTCCGGACCGTGCTGCGCCCACCGTCGCAGCCGACGACATACCGTGCCCGCAACGGCGTGGCGGATCCGGGTCCCGCGAGGACTGTCACGCCGTCGTCGTCCTGCGCCAGCCCGTGCACCGCGCAGTCGCGCCGGATCTCGGCGCCGACCTCGGCCGCGTGCTCGGCGAGCAGTCGGTCGGTGAGCGTCTGCGGAATGCCGAGCACGTATCCGTGGGCGGTGTCCAGGCCGGTGGGCGCCGGCTTCTCGATGCCCGCGAAGAACCCCAGCATCGGGTATCGCCTGCCGGCCGCGAGGAACCGCTCCAGCAGCCCCCGCTGATCCATCACCTCGATGCTGCGTACGTGCAGTCCGAGCGACCGCACGAACGGCGGCGGCTCGGCCTCCTTCTCCAGCACGAGCACGTCGACGCCCCGCAGGCGCAACTCGCTCGCCAGCATCATGCCGGTCGGCCCGCCACCGACGATGATCACATCAAACATGAATCCCCCATTGTGTGCCAATTCTTGCGCTTGGCCGAGGATTGTGCGCCAGGACCGGGGTCTTGCCGCAAGCCCGGGGATGCGATATATGTTGATGGTGGCAAGGAGTTTCTCTCCTTGCCTTCGTTGTTTTCGGGCCAGCGCCCGTGGCCCGCAGCGCCCGAGGGCGGTGACGGACGGTGGTCACCTGCTTGCGCCCGCTGCGATGATGGGCTCATGGACGGGCGGGATCCGGAACGCACGGTCAACATCGTGACCGGTGACGTCTCGGGCCACCTGATCCAGGCCGGCGCCATCAGCGGCGGTGTCCACATCCATGTCCCGTCCCGCCGCGTCGGCTCCGCACGGAGCCGGGCGGCAGAGCGACCGTCCTGGCTGGCCCGGCTGTCCGGCGGAGGCCTCGGGCTACTGGTGGACCAGCGCCGGATCGTCGTCGTCGGATCGGTGCCCGACGAGGTGCTCGTCGACCTGCCCTTCGGCGGGCCCGACGGGCGCCCGGCCGCCGCCGTGCAGCGCGGGCCGCACGCGACCCTGCTGGAGCTGACCGAGCCGGTCGACGTCGTCGCGGCGCCGCTGGCCGCGCCGACGCTCAGCGAGGGCCACGCGTTCGTCACCCACGGCTTCCCGGACGGCGCGGTGGGCGCGGGGGAGGGCGGCGCGGCCGGTGTGGCCGATACCGTGCAGGGCGTGCTCGGCGGGCCGGTGGGCCCCGGCGGGCAGCTCTTCGGCGTACGGGTGGACGGCGGGCCCTGGCCGGCGACGGGGTTCGCCGGAGCCCCGGTGTTCGACCGCGACGTCGACGCCGTCGTGGGGCTGCTGGCCCCCCACCCGGACGGGGCCAGGGTCCTGCCGCTGGCGCTCCTGCTGCGGTCGTGGCCCTGGCTGTGGGGCCTGCTGGGTTGGCGCCTCGACCACGACCCCGCGGTGCGGACCCACTGGCTTGCCCGGGCGCGCGGCTCCGAGATCGCCTCCGACACCGGGGCCTGGTATTTCACCGGCCGGGTCGAGGCCCGTCGGGAGATCTGCGCGTGGTTTGCCGGTGGGCCGCCGTTGCTGGTGGTCACCGGCGGGCCGGGAACGGGCAAGTCGGCGGTGCTCGCCCACGTCCTGGTGGGCGCGGACGAGCGGTGGGCGGCGAGCATGCCCACCGACGGGCCGCGACCCACGCCCGGCGCCGTCGACGTGGCCCTTCACCTGCGTGCCCTGACCCTCGACGACGTCGTGGCCCGACTCGCCGCGCTCTGCGACGTGCGGGCGACCGACCCGGGGGAACTGCTCGTCGCGTTGCGCGAACGGCGGGCGGCGGCGGGCCGGGCAGTGACGGTGCTGTGCGACGCGCTCGACGAGGCCGCCACCGTCGAGGAGTCGCTGCGGATCGCGCGGCTGCTGAGCGAACTCGCGGGCGCGGACGTCGCGCGCGTCGTCGTCGGCGTCCGCGCCGCGCCGCCGGGCAGCCTGCGATCCCGCGTGCAGCGGGTGTGGGGCGCGTCGACGCCGGTGATCGACCTGGAGTCGGAGCGCTACCTGCGCCGTGACGACATCGTCGAGTACGTGGCCCGCCGCATCGCGGCCGAGGACGCCGACGGCCGCTACCGGGACGCCGAGCGCGCCGCCCGGGTCGCCGCGGACGTCGCCTCGCGTTCCCGGCACAACTTCCTCGTCGCCCAGCTCACCAGCCGCTGGCTCCTGCTGCCGGGTGTCGCGGCCCAGGACGACGGCGGCGGGCTGCCCTCGACGCTCGGCGAGGCCATGGAGAAGTACCTCGACGTGTTCGGGCCGGACCGGGCCCTGGTCGAACGGGTCCTCACGGCGCTCGCGTTCGCCACCGGGAGCGGCCTGCCCCGCAACGAGCTGTGGTCGCGGGTCGCGGAGGCGCTGAGTGCGGGCCACGCCGTGCCGCCGGCCGAACTCAACCGGGTGTTCGACAGCGCGGCCACCTACCTGGTCGAGACCAGCATCCGTCCCGACGGGACGGCGACCTACCGCCTCTACCACGAGGTGCTCGACGAGCATCTGCGGCAGAACTGCGTGCTTCCGGCACCGGACAGGGCCGTGGCGAAGGCGTTACGGTCCACTGTGGCGCTGAGCAACGGCCACCGGGCCTGGGCGGACGCGGACCCGTACGTCAAGTCCCAGCTCGCCTGGCACGCGGCCCGTGCCGGAGCCCTCGACGAGTTGATCGTGGAAGGCGGCTTCCTCGTGCACGCCGACCCGAACCCGCTGCTCGCCGTTCTGCACGAGGCGGAGAGCGCGCCGGGGCGGCTGGCGGCGGCCTGTTACCGCGCGTCCAGCGCCGTGCACCGCGACCTCGACGCGGGCGCCCGCGCCCGCGTGCTGGCCCTCGACGCGGCCCGGATGGGGGCGCGCGACCTGCACGCGCAGCTCACCGGCGAATCGACGCAGTGGCCCGTGCGCTTCGCCACCGGGTCCCGCCAGCACAGCGCCCTGCTGGCCACGCTGCACGCCGGGCAGGGCAACATCAGCTCGATCGCGGCCGGGACGTTCGACGGCCGAGCGGTCGCGCTCAGCGGCAGCGAGGGTGGCCGCATGCGGCTCTGGGACGTCGCCGACCAGCGGCCGATCGGCAGCACCATCGCCGGGCTGCCGTGGTCGGCCTACCAGTCGCCGGCGCTGGCGCTGGCGGAGCTCGACGGCCGGCTGCTGGCCGTCGCCGGCGGCGGAAACCGCGTGCAGATCTGGGATCTGCTGGCGGCGCGCCTCATCGCCGAGCGGCGGACCGGGCCCGCTGACGCCATCCACGGGGTCGCGGTGACGCGGCTCGACGGCCGGCCGGTGTGGATCAGCGTCGGGCACGCGGGGATGCACGTCTGGGATCTGCGCGGCCACGACCTGCTCGCGGGCCCGATCGGCGAAAACCTGTACGGCCTCGCGGTCACCGAACTGGACGGCGTTCCCCTCGCGATCACCGGCGGATTCTCCACGGTACGGGTCTGGGACCTGCGGACCGCCGGCCCGGCCGGTCCGGCGATGGACGCGGGGGCGGTCTTCCACCTGGCGGTGACCGAGGTAGCGGGGCGTTGCGTGATCGTCACCGGAAGCGCGGACGAGACCGGCATGGTGCGCCTCTGGGACCTGCGTACCCGCCGCGAGATCGCCGAGCCCCGCGCCGACCACGGCTGGTCGGTCTCCGGGGTAGCCGTAGCCGAGCTGGCGGGCCGGCCCGTCGCGGTGACCTCGGCGGGGCACAACCAGCCGGGCCCCGACGACGAGGACACCACGCTGATCGTGTGGGACCTGACGGATCTGAGCCCGCTGGGCCGGCCGCTGACGGGACACACCGGCGGCACGCAGGCGGTCGCCGTCACCGACGTCGACGGCCGCCCCGTCGCCGTGACCGGCGGCGGCTGGGACGGCAGCGTACGGCTGTGGGACCTGACCCTCGCCGAGCAGCGGCTGGGCGACCCGGCACGCGGGCACGGACAGCAGGTCGTGGAGCTGGCTGTGCTCGACGGTGGCAGCTACCGCCTGGCGCTGTCCGTCGGGCTGGACCACACCGCGTTCCTGTGGGACCTGCGCGAGCGTCGGGCGATCGCCCGGGCCACCGTCAACTTCACCACCGCCGCCGGCATCGACGAGCGCGACGGTCGCCTCTTCGTGCTGCTCGCGGGGATCGGCTTCGCCCGGATCTGGCACCCCGGTGGCGAGGCGTCCGTGCCCCTGCACACCCGCGACCCGAGCGAGCCGCTCTTCGCCGCGAGCGTGGCCGCGGGGACGACGGGACGGCGTGGCGGGCGTCCGATCGCGGCGCTCGTGTCGGACGGGAAACTCCTGCGGCTGTACGACCTCGCCACGGGCAGGACCCTCGGTCGGCCGATCGCCGTGGACAGCGACGACGAGCGACGCGACACCATCGACAGGCCGGCCGCCGTGGCGCTGCTACAGGTGGGCGCCAGGCCGGCGGCCGTGGTGCTGAGCGGGCACCGTAGCGCGGGCGACATCTTCGTGGCCGGGCTCTGGGATCTGGCGGACGGTACGCTCCTCGCCCGGATCGCGCCGGCGGCCTCGCCCGCCGTCGCCACCGCGGTCGTCGACGGTCGGCCGGTGGTGGTGCTGGCCGAGGCCGGGGGAGCGCTGCGGGTCTGGGACGCGGTCGAGCACCGGGTGCTGCGTACGATCGCGACCGGCACGGGCACCGTCCACTTCCTCGCCTCGGGCGTGCTGGCGGGGCGGCCGGTGATGCTGGCCGCCGGCTACGCGGGCCCGGTCGTCACCGTCGACCTGGGCACCGGCGCGGTTCTCGACGAGATCCTGCTGCCGGACACCTGCCGGGGGCTCGCGCTCGGTGAACGCGGAACGCTCGTGGTCGGCATCGGCAACGACATCGCCATCATCGAGACCGAGATCGAGGGCGTCGTGCCGCGGCTCGGCACGCCGTCGCGGCCGCGACGCCGGGAGGAAAGCATGAAGTGGTCGACAGTGGCCGCGGTGGCCGTCGTCTCGTCCGCGCTCGCCGCGGTCATCAACCTCGCGACCGAGTCCCCGGCGTCCTGGCCGCTCTGGGTCGGCGTCGTCGTCCTGACCGTCGTCAGCGCCGGTCTCGCCCGGCGGGCGGCAGGTCCGGCCGCCCCCGTGCGGGAATCCGCGCGCCCCGGCGCGCCGGCCGCGGACGCCCCGGTGCGGGAGTCCGCGCGCCCGGACGCCGAGGCCGCGGACGTCCCGGCGGGCGGGGACGCCGGCCGGCCCGATCTCGGCGTCTTCAACCGGGTCGACGGCGACGTGTCGGGCACCGTGGTCCAGGCCCGTGACATCTCCGGCGGCGTACGCCTGCCGCGCGACGAGCGGGGCTGACCCGCCGTCCCTGGTGTCGCCTACCCAGGCCGGCTGAGTACGCGCACCGAGGCGGTCGGCCCCGCACGGCTCCTAGTGTTGGTCCGTGATGTCCTTCCTCCGCCAGTGGACGCTACGGTTCGTGAGCTTCACACTCAGCGGGCTCTACACGTTGTACCGCGTGCATCCGGCGGTGTGGCGGCTCATGGCGCGCAACTACCGCCCGCACATGGGTCGGTTCGCCCGCCTGCACGCGTGGATGACCTGCCAGTTCGCGGCGCTCGACGTGCCGGCGTACCGCCGCTTCCTGGGCGACAACGGCTGGACGTTCCGGTGGTTCGACCTGACCAGCTACCCGCCCACCGACAAGCAGTCCTACGTCCGGGCGTACCCGGAGCACCTGCGCTGCTGGCACGGCGTACTCGAGATCGCCGGCAGTGTCGTCGACGAGTCGTCCGGATCGTCCGGGCAGCCGTACAACTGGATCCGCAGCCGCCGCGAGCTGCGTTCGGTGCACAAGAACCTCGCCGGGTACGCGACGATGGTCTTCCCGTCGAAGCGCCGTTTCGTCATCAACGCGTACTCGATGGGCGCGTGGGCCACCGGCACGAACACCGGCATCGCCATGGCCCAGATCGCGATGGTGAAGAACACCGGCCCGGACCTGGGCAAGATCATCGACACGCTGCGGTACTTCGGGCCCGGCTTCGACTACATCGTCACCGCGTACCCACCGTTTCTCAAGCACCTGCTCGACGAGCTGGACGCGCAGGGGTTCCCGTGGCACGAGTACCGCATCTCGGGGCTCGTCGGGGGCGAGGGGATGACCGAGGCGCTCCGCGGCTACCTGGAGCGGCGCTTCCGCAAGGTCCGCTCCGGTTACGGCGCCAGCGACCTCACCATCGGCATGGCGGGGGAGAGCGACTTCAGCGTCTGGGTGCGCCGTCGCCTGCGCACCGACGCCGCCCTGCGCGCCGCCCTGCTCGGGCCCGACGAGCACCGGCTGCCCATGGTGTTCCAGTACAACCCACTGGAGACGTACCTGGAGACGACGGCCGACTCCGAGATCCTCTGCACGATCAACTCGATGGCCGTGCTCAACCCGAAGGTGCGTTACAACATCGGCGACGAGGGCCGCCTGGCCACCTTCGCCGATGTCATGGCCGCGATCACCGACCCGGCCGCACGCGCCGAGGCGTGGGCCGCCTTCGCCGTGGACCGGATGCGACTGCCACTGCTCTTCCTGTACGGGCGCAGGGACAGCACGATCTCGTACATGGGGGCGAACATCTACCCACAGGACGTCGAGTACGGCCTCTACCACCGCAATCCGTACGCGCACCTGCTCCAGAGCTTCTGCCTCGAACTGGACGAACGCTCCGACCTCGAATGCCGCCCGGCCGTCAACCTGCAACTGCGCGAGGGCACCACCCTCGACGAGGACCAGCGGGCAGTGCTCGCCGACGCCTGCCGGGCCGGCGTCCTGCGACACCTCGTCGCGGTGAGCCGCGACGTCGCCGAATCGCTCGCCGAGGACCCGTCCGCCGCCGACCTGCGCGTCACGGTGCACGACTACGGCACCGGCCCGTTCGCCGGCACGAACACGAAGATCAAGAATGTCTACCTCGTGAAGGGTGGTACCGCGTGAGGACGACCGACTTCTCCGCCGCGCCGCCGGCGGGCCAGGCGACCGCCATGTTCGTCGGCGCCACCCGGTACGCCGGGCTGACATCGATCGTCAGGCTCACCGGCCGGTGGCTCAGGATGGTGCGCCAGATGAAGCGGATGACCGGGTACCGGTGGCACACCGTCTACTACCGTTTCCCGTTCACGCTCGGCACCATCGCGTTCTTCAGCGACCGCGACGCGCTGTTGAAGTTCGCCCGCAGCAGGCACCACCGGGACCTCATGTGCTGGGTCACCGACGGCACCCGCAACGCGACCGCCGGCTTCATCCGGCTCTACGACGCCGCACCGCACGGGTACAGCAACGGCGTCTGGCGCGCCGAGGGCGACGGGATGGCACACGTCCCCACGTTCACCGCGCTGTCCACGGAGGTCGACGGCCCGCCGGTGCACCGGCCGTGAAGGCCGTACCGGTCGCCTCGCGGGCCGACCTGCGCGACTTCCTCGACCTTCCGCTGCGCCTGCACCCCCGCGACCGCTACGTCCCGCTGCCGGCGTCGGTGATCGCCGCGCATCGCCGCAGCGCGGAGCTGTACCTCGTGCGCGACGCCGCCGGGCGGGCGATCGGCCGGACCGGCGTGCACCGCGACGCGGCGTTCGACGCCAAGGTCGGTCCGCGGCAGTTGTTCGGGCACACCGAGTTCGCCGACGACGATGCCGTGTTCGCGGCGCTCATGGACGTCGTCGTGGCGCGCTCCGGTGGGCGTGCGCTGTTCGGCCCGGTCGGGCTGCTGCCGAACCAGACCGGCGGCGTGATCACCGGCGGCCACGCCGATCGCGGCTTCGTCGACTCGGCGTGGAACCCCGACTACTACCCCGCGATGTACGAGCGGCACGGCTTCACCCGCCGCTTCGAGGCCGACACCTGGATCGTGGACGTGCCCGGCTCGGCGGCCGCCTTCACCTTCGACGACTCCCGCGTCACCGCGGAGCGCCTCGAGATCCGGCACGGTTCACGCCGCCGGTTGCGCGACCAGCTGCCCATCCTGCGCGACATGCTCAACGCGAGTTTCGCCCAGCTCGGCTACTACACCCCGATCTCCGCCACGCAGTTGGCCGAGCAGACCGACGGGCTGTCGTTCCTGCTCGACGAGGGGCTGCTGCTGTGGCTGGAGAAGGCGGGCCGGCCTGTCGCGTTCGTCGTCGCGGTGCCGGACATCTCCGCGTTCCTGATGACGGTCCGTGGCCGGCTGGGGATCGTCAACCAGCTGCGGCTGCTCGCCACCCGATCGCGGTACCGCCGCGACGCGGTCCTCGTCGTCAAGGGCACCGTCCCCGACGAGCAGGGCCGAGGCTACCTCACCCTGCTGGCCCGCGAGGTGCACCGCAACCTGGAAGCCGGCGGGTACCAGGCGCTGCGCAGCACCTTCGTCGAGCGGGGCAACGCCGCGTCCACCGCGCAGTACCGCCGCGCCGGCGGTCGGCCGCTGCACGGCTACACGTTCTACGAGCGGACCGGCGCATGACCTGGGTCGACGAGCTGCGCGCGCGAGAGGCGGTGTTCCGGCGGTCGCCGAGCGCGCACAACACCCAGCCCTGGACGCTCGACTACCGCCCCGACCAGGTCCTCGTCGGCGTCGACCCGGCACGTGCCCTGCCCGCGTCGGACCCGACCCGCCGGGACCTGGCGCTCGGGCTGGGAGCGTTCGTCGAGACCTGCCTGATCGTCGCGGCCGACGCCGGCCTGGCCGTGACCTGCGACCTGAGCGACCCGTTGCGGATCAGGCTCGTCGAGGCGGCCGCCCGCTACCGCACCCCGTTCACGGCCGCCGACGTCGACGGCCGACGCGTGGCCCGTGGCCCGTACGCGCCCGGTGTCGTCGATCCCGCGATCCGCGCCGCCCTGGAGCCCGGCGTCGCGCACGTTCCCAGTCGCGATCTCGCCCGCGACCTGCTCGCCGCCGACCGGTGGACGTACTCCACCCGGAAGGTCGTGCTGGAGCTGCGTGCGTGGCTGCGGCTGGACCCGCGCGACCCGCGGTACCACCGTGACGGGCTGACCGACCGCGCCCTGGGGTTGAGCCGCGTCGAGGCGCGCCTGTTGTCCGCCGCCCTCCGCGCCCACCCGGTGACCCGGCACCTCGGCCTGGCCGCGCTCCTCGCCGGGAGCGGCCGAAACCTGCTGCGGTACGACGGCAGCGTGCTGGTCCTCACCAGCCGGGGGGAGGATCCGCGCCAGGCGGGGCGCCGCCTCATGCGTACGTGGCTGACGCTGGCGCGCCACGACCTCGCCGTGCACCCCCTCAGCCAGCTCGTCGACTGCCCGGCCACCGCCGCCGGCCTGGCGGCTCGCGTCGGCGCGACACCACTTGCGGTGTTCCGTGTCGGGAGACCGCGTAGCGAGCCGGTGCGCTCCGCCCGCCTGCCGCCGCAGGCGTCGGCCAGCGGGTCATCCCGCGTGTTGTGAGGCGGGCAGCGGATCCGGTGCCTGGGCGGACAGGTGCACCGCGATGCTGTGCAGGACGTCCACGGCGGCGGGCACGCGATCGAGGCCGGTGGCGTCGAGGGCATCCCGCAGGATCTCCCGGCGAGCGCAGTGGATGCTCTCCAGCGCGTGGGAGCCGGCGGGGGTGATGCGGATCAGGAACGCACGCGCGTCGGTGGGGAGCCGTCCACGGCTGACCAGACCGGCGTTCTCGAGTCGCTTCAGGCGGGGCGTGATCGAGGAGACGTCGACGCCGTGGCAGGCGGCGATGTCCGAGACCCGCAGTGCGCCGTGCGCGTCGAGATGCTCCAGCAGCGCCCAGGAGGCCGGCGGCAGGTCGTAGCCGCAACGCGCGGCCAGATCGCTCGTGGTGACGCGGTCGGTCAGCATCCGCAGCACTGTGGCCAGCGAACGCTCCAGGTCGTCGAGGGCCGCCTGATCGGTCATGCCCGACACGGTAGCGGCACCGTCATCGACAAACAAAGTTTGGGCCAGCCAACTATCTGGCGTAGGTTCGATCATGCCCGTCCGCCCGATGATGAGGAGTGTCCACCCGTGAGGTTGTCGATCGTCGATCTGGGCACCGTGGCCCCCGGCACCACCGAAACGGACGCGCTGGCCGACTCCCTGGAGTCCGTCAGGCACGCCGAGGCGCTGGGATTCCACCGGGTGTGGTTCGCCGAGCATCACCTCAGCCGTTCGGGCGCCTCCCACCATCCGGAGCTGCTGATCGCCGCGGCGGCCGTGCAAACCTCCCGCATCCGGCTGGGGTCGGGGGCGGTGCTGATGAACCACTACAGCCCCTTCAAGGTGGCCGAGATGTTCAAGCAGCTCGAGGCGATGGCCCCCGGGCGCGTCGACCTCGGCATGGGACGGGCCACCGCCGGGCCGATCATCGACCTGGCCTTGCAGCAGAACCGGCAGCACCCCGCGCAGGCCGATCATCCGCAGCAGGTGCTGGAGACCCTGGCGTGGCTGCACGGGACCTTTCCGGACGGTCACCCGTTCGCCGGGCATCCGCTCGCCCCCAGCGTGCCCTCCGCCCCCCAGACGTGGCTGCTCGGCTCCAGCCCGAACGGCGCGGAGTTGGCGGCCGGGCTCGGCATCGGCTACACCTTCGCCGGGTTCATCAACCCGCCGGCGGCGGCACCAGCCCTGCGACGCTACCGCGACGCCTTCCAGCCCCAGGGCTTCGGTCTGGAGTCGCCGCGTTCGATCCTCGCCGTCAACGTCACCGTCGCTGACACCGGCGCCGAGGCCCGCCACCTGGTGGGCTCCGCCAAGGGGTTCTATGCCCGGCTCACCCGGGCCGGGCGCGCGGCGGGATCGGTCATGGTGCCCTCCGCCGACGAGGCGGCACGGGAGCTCACACCGGCCGAGGAGGCCGAGCCCACCGAGATCGTCGACGGCCGGTGGCCGAGGTTCGTCGCCGGTGGGCCCGCTGAGGTCCGCGCCATCCTGGAGCAGATGATCGAGCAGAGCGCCGCCGACGAACTGATGATCCAGGACCTCATCGCCGATCCCGCCGCCCGGCGCCAATCCCACAGGCTGCTCGCGGAGGCGTTCGACCTGCCGAAGTAGCCGGTGCCGTGGTGGCACCGGCCCGCCACGCGGCGGCCGGCACCGGCAGTGTGGCAGTGGCGTGCCGGTCGCAAGCAGGTACATGTCGGTGAACCAATGCCGACAGACCCCTGCTGGGTGGCGGGTCAGCCTTCTAGCGTCGCCTGTGCCGGGCCGGTGACGGATGGTCACCCGGGTCGGCTCCTAAGGAGGATCGGGTGCGAAGGCGTCACGGCATCATCTCGGCGGTCACCGCCATGTTCTGCGGGTTCGCTCTGGTCGGCACACCGGCACAGGCGAGCGCCACCACCACACCAAACGGGGCACCGGCCGGGGCGGAGGGGACGTTCCACGGCCGACCGATCCGGGACGCGGCGAGCGCGCAGGCCCTGGCCGACGCGTACTGGACGCCGGAGCGGATGCGATCCGCGACGCCGCTGGAACCGCCGGTGGGCGAGGAGGAACTGGCCGGGGAGGCCGCGGACCGGCCGGGTCGGGTCGGTGAACCGCGCTCGGGCGCGGAGCCGATCGCTCCGCGCGGCACGAGCCCGGCGGTCCTCGGTCCATCGGTCCCGGCCCGGAACGCGTCCGCCGGGGCGGGGCCGCAGTCCGTCAATCCGTCACCCGGTGTCGGGCGGGTCTTCTTCACCGACGTCAACGGCGACGACCACTTCTGCTCCGCCAGCGCGGTCAACACGGCCAAGGCGAACCTGGTCTCCACCGCCGGGCACTGCCTGCACCCCGGCGACGGCTCCGACAACTGGTACACCAACTGGGTCTTCGCTCCGAACTACGCCGACGGCCCGTCCAGTTGGGGGCTGTGGAGCGCCCGGAGCAAGACCTCCACCAAGGGCTGGGTCAACCACGACATCCTGTGGTGGGACTACGGTTTCGTCACCGTGTGGCCGCGTAACGGTGATCGGCTGGTGGACGTCACCGGCGGGGAGGGCATCAGCTTCAACTACCCCCGCAGCGTCGCCGTCACCCTGCTCGGCTATCCCGGCGCCGCGCCCTTCGACGGCAGATGGCAGCACTACTGCCAGAGCACGACGAAGGCCGCCGGGAGCCAGCGGGTCAAGCTCATGGACTGCCCGCTGAACGAGGGCACCAGCGGCGGGCCGTTCCTGCGGGCCTGGAACAACTCCCAGGGCTTCGGGCACGTGAACTCGGTGGCCTCCTACAAGTTCTCCGGCAACATGTACGGTCCCTATTTCGACGAGGACGTCGCCGACCTCTTCGACCATGCGAAGGTCAAGAACTGACCCACGCACGGGTGCCGGCCCCCCGGCCGGCGCCACGGGTCGGTCCGGCGCATCGTCAGTGCCAGGTAGGGTTCGCCATGGCCACCCGAGAAACCCTCGAACACGTCGTGCGTACCCGCACTCTCACCGCCGACGCTGTCTTCGGCAACCACGTCGACCTACGCGCCTACCCGTACCGGCTGCTGTCCATCCTGTCCCACCGCGGGATCGGCGCCGAACAGGTCACCCGTGCCGTGGCAGCCGCTGAGGCACTGGAGAGCCTCGGCTGGGAACTCGTCACCGTCTCCGAGTTCGCGAGCAGCAGGATGGTCTACGCGATCATGCGCCGACGCTGAGGATTCCGGCGAGGCCCCGCCACCGCCCGACCCGGCCGCCGACGCGTAGGGCGGCGGCCGATGGGTGGGGGACCGGGCGACGAGACGGAGGCGTACGCGCGGGCAACGCTGGCGGGTGCGGCGCTGACGCAGGCGGAGGCGGCGGCCATCGCGGCAGCGACGCGCGTCGCCACGCCAGCGGGTACGCCGGACGGCCCACCGACCACACCGGCGGCGACGGACGCCATGCCGGACGGTCGTCTGCTTCGGGGTCGTGCCGACAGCCGGCTGACGGCACCAGGCATAGATCGACGCCGGTACTGTTGCGGGCATGACGGGATACTCCGGCTTGGCCCCAGGGGTTCGTGAGCTTTCCGCGCTGACCATCGGCAAGGTCTCGGTGGGGCCCGGCGACAACAACTGTTATCTGCTGCGATGCCGGTCGACGGGGAAACAGTTGATGATCGACGCGGCGAGTGAGCCGGACGTCCTGCTGGACTTCTGCGACCGTCGCCTGGATGCCGTCGTGACCACGCACCAACACTGGGACCACTGGGAGCACGCGCTCGCCGTGGTGGTCGACGCCACCGGCGCCACGACCTATGCTGGCGCGCCCGACGCGCCCGGCATCGCGGTCCGCACCGACGTCGCGCTGCACGACGGCGACGCGATCACCTGCGGTGCGTTCGAGCTACGGGTGATCCGACTGACCGGGCACACGCCCGGGGGAGTCGCCCTGCTGTATGAGGACCCGGGCGGCCACCCGCACCTGTTCACCGGGGACTCGTTGTTTCCGGGGGGACTCGGCAACACCTTCGGTGATTCCGGCGCCTTCGCCTGCCTCTTCGACGATGTCGAAAACAAGATCTTCGACAGGTTGCCGGACGACACCTGGGTCTATCCGGGACACGGTCGGGACACCACGCTCGGCACCGAGCGGCCGGCGCTCCCCGAGTGGCGGGCGCGTGGCTGGTAGGCGTACTTCGTAGGTCCAGGAGCAGGGCGGCGCGGGGGCGGTCGGCCAGGGACACGACGGGACCACTCGGCAGGTCCTCCGCGCGGCGGGCGTAGGGCTGTCTGTCGAAGGTGGGGTAGATGAAGTTCAAACTGCTCGGGAATCTAGAGATATGGTCGTCGGCGCGCCGGCTCCCCCCGATATCGCCCCGCCAGGAGCGGTTCCTCGCGCGTCTGCTGCTGACCCCGAACACGCTCGTGTCGATCGGCGCGCTGGCCGAGGCGCTCTGGGACGGCGAGCCGCCCACCTCAGCGGACCGGCAGGTCCAGAACACCGCGTCGCAGCTACGCAAGGCCTGGCTGGGCGCCGGGGTGTCCACGGCGAGAGAGGTCCTTCGTACCGCACGAGCCGGCTACTCGCTCGACGTCGAGCTGAACCAGATCGACCTGTACCTCTTCCGTGGCATGGTCGCCGAGGCCGGTGCGCTCGCCGAGGCCGGGGATCTGCTCGCGGCCGTCGCGAGACTGCGGCAGGCGCTGGCGCTGTGGCGCGGTCCCGCTTTCGCCGGCAGCGACACCCGGGTCGTCCAGGAGAACGCGTTGCTCATCAACGAGGAGCGGCCGGCGGCCTGGGAACGGTGCATACGCCTGGAGCTGCAAGCCGGCCTGCACGCCCGTGTGGTGACGGAGCTGGCCGCGCTCGTCGCGGAGTTTCCGTTCCGCGAGCGGCTCATCGGGCTGTTCATGACGGCGCTCTACCGCACGGGGCGGCAGACGGAGGCGCTGCACGCCTACCAGAGAGCGCGTGCCCGGCTGAACGACGAACTCGGCATCGATCCTGGCCCGGAGCTACAGGAACTACACAGGAAGATCCTGCAGAACGACCTGGACCTGTTGGGTCCGGCGGTGCCCGAAACGAGCACGGCCGCCCCGCCGCCGACCGTCCCCGCCGCCCTGCCGCCGGTTCCGAGGCAGCTTCCTCCGCTCGACGGCTCCTTCACCGGCCGCCAGGAGGCGCTGGCGCTGCTGACGCGGCACTGCGGGCAGGCGCAGGTGCTCGTCGTGGCCGGCGCGGCCGGGATGGGCAAGACCTCACTCGTCGTGCAGTGGGCGCACCAGGTCCGGGACCGCTTTCCGGACGGTCACCTGTTCCTCGACCTGCGTGGGCACAGCACGGACGCCGGCCGGTCGCCGGGCAGCGTGCTCGCGCACGTCCTGGAGAGCCTGAACCTGCCGCCGCAGAAGATCCCCGCCACGCTGGAGGGACGGACCGCGCTGTACCGCTCGGTGATCGCCGACAAGAAGGTCCTGCTCGTCCTGGACAACGCCGGCACCATCGATCAGGTGCTGCCGGCCGTGCCGCCCGGCGGTGGCTCGCAGCTGGTCGTGACCAGCCGCAACGCCCTGGCGGCGCTGCACACCCGGGTCGCCGTCAAGGGCCTCGCACTGGGCGGACTGAGCCGGGCGGAGAGCCGTTCGATCCTTGTCGGCACCACCGGCGCGGCGTCGGCGAGCGCCAGTCGCGCGCTGGACGGTCTGCTCGATCTGTGCGGCGGCATGCCGCTGGCCCTGCGGATCCTCGCCGCCCGGATGGTGGCGGAGTCCTCCCTGACGGTCGAGGACCTAGCCGCCAACCTCTCCTGCGACGGTGGGTCACTCGACGGGTTCGCCATCGACGGTGACTCGCGCAGTGTGCGATCAGTGCTGGCGAACGCCTACGCGACGCTCCCGGCAGACGATGCGCGGCTCTTCCGCCTGCTGGCGGTGCACCCGGGCCGGCGGATCCGGCCGGAGCTGGCGGCGGCGATCGCGGCGCTCCCGCTGCCCGTCGTGCGGCGCGGCCTCGACAACCTGATCGGGCTGCACCTGGTCACCGAGACCGGCGACCATTACCTGACCATGCACGACCTGGTCCGATCCTTCGCCGCGGAGCGCCTGGAGGAGTTGGCCCAGGACGACCCGCCTGCCGAGACCGTCGACCGTCTCCTGGGCTGGTACCTGTCCGTGGCCGCCATGGCCAACCGCGTGCTGCGGCCCGACCGCAACGCCTTCGCCGGCGCGTCCGCGCGGGCGGAGACGTTCGTCAAGCCGTTCGTGGAGGACGTCGACGCCATCAACTTCCTCGACGAGGAGAGCGACAACCTGGCGGCGATCACCGCCGTGGCGGTCCGCCACCGTACCGACCGGGCGGTGGAGCTGATGTACCACCTGCACAGCTACTTCGTGCGGTCAGGCTTCTCCACCGCCGACGTGGACGCCTGGAAGCGGTGTGCGGAGAACGCGCACCGCATCGACCAGCCGCTCCTGCGCGCCCACCTCCACCACGCCCTCGGCGGTGCGCTCGCCGTCACCCACGACCTCGACGCCGCCGCCGGCCACCTGCGTCTCGCCACCGGTCTCTACGAGCGGGAGGGAGATCCGGGTGGCGCGGCCGGCTCCCTGCTGGGCCTCGGCTTCGTCTACGAGACGCAGGGCCGGTACCGCGACGCGCTGACCGAGTACGAGCGGGCGCTCGAACTCGCCCGGGCCACGCGGAACACCACTCTCGTCGTGCACGCCCTCAACAACTCCGCGGACGCGTTGGTGGCCCTCGACGACATCGACGCCGGGCTGGAACGGTTGAAGACCGGCCGCGAGCTGGCCGGTGAGGGCGGCCTGCGGCACCACGAGGCCGCGATCCTCAGCAGCATCGGCGCGCTGTTCGTCCGGAAACGCGCCTATGCCGAAGCCCTGGAGTACCTGCATGAAGGGCTCGCCCTCATGCGGCAGTCCGGGTTCCGTACCGCCGAGGCGGACACCCTCGCTCGGGTCGGGCACGCGGTGCTCGGCTCCGGCAACCGCACCGACGCCGCCACCTGGTTCCGGCAGGCACAGGAGGCCTATCGCCAGAACAACGACGCGGCGGGTGAGGCGGCCATGGCGAGGCTGCTTGGCGAACTGGCCGAGAAGCGCCGGGCGGCATGAGCACGCCACAGCGGGTCGTGTACTTGGTTGAACCCGGTTGTCCCAGGTCAACGGCGGTGGATGAAAGGTGGATGACGATGCGATGCAGGATCTGTGGAAGCTGATGGCAGCCGGAAGCGAGCAGATCGGTACGGGGGCAGGCGGGTTACGCCCGCTGATCCGTTCGTCGGCCGGTGTATTCGAAGGGAGAGCCAGCATGGAGCAGGTTGCGGAGATCATCGAGGTCATCGAGTCCCTCGAGGAGACCGACGAGGGCCTGGACGCCCTGACGTCCGTGCAGGCCGGAGAGACCTGGGTCTGACCGGTCAGACCCCGGAAAGTGCACGCACGACCTACCCGGAGAGGAGGAACCCACAATGGAGCAGGTTGCGGAGATCATCGAGGTCATCGAGTCCCTCGAGGAGACCGAGGACGGCCTGGACGCCCTGGCGTCCGTGCAGGCGGGCGAGACCTGGTCCTGATCGGTAACCGATCAGGTCCCTACCCCGGCGCCCGGCCCTTCCCAGGGCCGGGCGCCCCTCTGCCGTCAAGGGAGCGCTGAAGCAATGGTCGCTGACGACTACCTCGCCGAGGCCGCCAAGCTGCGCGTGGCGGCCGAACAGGCCGCAGTCAAGTACGGTCCCTCCTCCCAGGCCGTCGTCTTCCTCAAGTACGAGGAACTGATCCGGCTGTGGCACGTGCACCTGGCCGCCGGTTCGACGCCCCCGCCCCGTGACCAACTGGACCGGGCCGCCGAGGACATCCGCAACGCCTACGCGCGGCAACTGACAGTCCGCCACGACCACCCCACCCGGGTGGTGCGGAGAGACCCGCTGGTCATCGAGTTCGATCGCGCGGTGTTCGAGGACCGCTACGCCGTGGCGGCCCACCGGGCGGTCGAGCAGACCTGGCGGGTCCGGTCCGCCGAGGTCCCGGCCGACTTCGCCACGGGCGCGCCGCACATGTTCGTGATCGACGACCGAGGGCAACTGCTCATCTGGCGGCGGCAGTTCACCTTCCGCGAACTCATCTTCGGCCGGGCGAAGTCACAGGTCGAGGGTGTCCCCGTGGCCCACCCCATGCTGGTTCCCGACCGGCTGCGGGTACGCACGGCAGGCGAGATCGTGCTGATCGGAGGTCCACGGGTGCACGCGGTGGTGGCGAACACCAAGTCCGGTCACTTCCGGCCGCCACCGTCGACGGCGGCCGTGGTGCGTGCGACCTGCGCGGAGCTGTTCGCGGTCCCGACCGACCGGATCGACGTCTTCACCGTGGGCGGCCTCTCCGACCAGGAGTACGCCGGTTCGACTCACCGACTCGTAGGGATGACGGCATGACGGCAGCGGAGCGCATCCTGCGGATACCGAGGGTCGGTGTGGAGCACGAATACCGGTGGGTCGTGCCGGTGACGTCGCTGGCCGATGCCGCCGCGCACGTCGAACTGCGTAACCGGCTGATCCAGATCTCCGGCCTGCGGCTGGCCGACCAGGCGGCGATCCTCCAGCACACGCTGTGTTTCGATGACGGGCAGTGGTCGCTGACGGCCGCGAACTGTTCCCTGACCGCGCTGGTGAACCGGGGGCAGGGCCCGTCCTGGCTGGTGGCGAAGGAGACCATCCAGTGGGTGGACGGCCGCCGCGACGTGCTGGAGATGACCGAGTACGTGCCGGACGTGAAGGCCCTGTCCAGCGCGCAGGCGCTCGCCGGGCGGCCCGGGCAGCACCTGTCGCGCCGGGTCCCCGCCCTCGGTGAGCTGCGGGTGTTCGGATACCTCGCACAGCGGCGTACCAAGGCCGCCCTGCTCTCCGAGCAGCAGGCGACGGTCGCCGTCAGCTGCGACGCCATCGAGCTGCGCGACGCCAGGTCGGAGCTGGTGAACACCTTCGCCGTGGTGGAGGTGGAGGTCAACCAGGCGAGCCGTATCGACCTGGACGTGCTGGCCGGCGTGGCCGACAGGTTCTCCGCGCACTTCGGTCTGGCGCCCGCGCGGACGACGAAACCCCAGCTCGCCGCCCGCGGCCTCGGATGGAACGACCCACGTGGCGACTGACAGTCCACCGGTCACCGCCGCAGCCCCCGCCCGCGCGGCCGGGCCGTGGCAGGCATGGCGGATCCTGCTGCTCGCGAACGCCTCTTCCCTGATCGGCAACTACGTCCAGAACCTTGCCCTCCCGCTGTGGGTGCTGTCGGTGACCGGCTCCTACACGGCCACCGGCATCACCTTCGCCGTCGGCACCCTGCCGGTGGTCGTCTGCGCGCCCCTCGCCGGCCGGATCGTCGACCGGTTCAACCGGCGGTTGGTCTTCATCGGCTGCGAGCTGCTCTGCGCGCTGCTGGTGCTGGTCCTGATCGGGGCGGTACGCGCCGGGAACCTCACGGTCGTCTACGTCGTCGTGGCGCTGCTCAAGGCGGTCGGCAGCGCGTCCATTCCCGCCGTGCAGGCGATGCTCAAGGAGCGGTTGGCCGGAGACGACGCCCGACCGGTGATCGCCCGGTTCGAGGTGGTCTTCGGCGCGACCATGAGCCTCGGCCCACTCATCGGCGCCGCGCTCTCGGCCGGGGTCGGCATCGAAGCCGCGTTGTGGGTCAACCTCGCCTCGTTCGTCGTGGCGGGACTCATCGCCACCCTGCTGCGTCCCGCACCGACCGGGGCCGGGCGCCGCACGGCGACCCCCGCCGGCGACCGGGCGGCGACGCGGCTGGAGCCCCTGCGCTGGAGGACCATCGACCCGAAGCTGCGCCGGGTGGCGCTCGCCGAGGCGTCGTACTTCCTGTTTCTCGGCTCGGAGGTGGTCGTCGCCCTGGCGGTGTTCGAACAGACGCTCGGCGTCGCCGCGGCGGCCATCTACCAGACGCTGGCCGGCATCGGCTGGATCGTCGCGTCCTCGCTGATCGTGGCCCGGTCCACCCGGCAACCACTGGTCCTTTGGGTGGGGGCGGCGGTGTCCGCCGTGGCAGCCGTCGCGCTGCTGCTCAGCGGCCGGTCGTGGAGCTGGGCCGCGGTCGTCGTGGTCGGCCTCCTCGGTGGAGCCGGCAACGTGATGATCGCCGGTGCGGCGACTGTGGTCTACCAGTCCCTGACGTCCAACGACATCATCGGCCGCGTCTTCGCGTTCCGCCGCGCGATGCTGAACCTGCTGATGACCGTCTCCTACGTGGCCATCCCCTTCGTCGGGGATCTCACGGCGCGTCCCGCGCTGATCCTGCTGGTCGCGGGAGCCGCGAACCTGGTGATCACCACGGTGCTGCTGCCGCCGCGCCACAGCGCGGCCACGGGCGGCAGCCATGACTAGCTTCGTGTCCCTGGGCCAGATGGGCGCCGTGCCGCGCCCCCACCGTACGGTGCGCCGGATCCCCTGGGGGACGGCCACCGAGACGCCGGACGCGACCGGGCTGACAGCCCTGGCCTGCGCCGCCCTCTTCGGGCCTGACGCGTACCGGGTGGGCCATCGCAGCTCGGCGGTCGGCATGCCCCCGGAGACCGGCCCCGACGTGCTCGACGAGCGGTTGCGCAACGTCGACCTGGCTGCCCTGCGGCGGGCGCTCGTCACGCAGCGCGCCCAACGGATGGGCGATCGTGGCTGGCTGCTCCAGCGGGCACTGCACCTGGCCGCCTGGGGCGAATCCTGCGTCGCCGCGCTACCCAGCGCAGCGGCGGCTGCCGCGATCACCGATCAGCAGATCGTCGACCGCGCCCGCGACATCATCGCTTCCCTGCGCACCGGCGGGGATCGCGACGATGACCAGGATCCGCTCGCCTGGCGTGGCGGCCTCTACTACGGTGCCCGCAACCAGCACCGGCTCGCCGTGGGGGTGCAGGTTCCCTGGCCCGGCGGAGCGGATGCGGCGGGTTGCGCGCGTTTCGCGGCGGCGTACGTGGGCAGGGTCGGCGCTCCCGGCGTACTCGTCCGGATGCTCGCGCAGCGTCAGGTGCCGTACTACGCCGCGGCGGCCCTGCCGGTGCGCGAACACGGCACCGCCTGCCTCAGCGTCGGTCTGAGCACCGTGGCCGAGCACGTGGTGCCGCTCGTCGAGACGGTGCGGGACCTGCTGCGCGACATCCGGGACGCCGGCATCCCCGACGCGCAGGTGCCCCACCTGCGGCAGAGCGTCGCGCTGCACGAGGCGATCCAACCCTCGGACGACCCGTTCCAGCCCGGGGGCGGCGGTTCCCACGTACCCGCCGACCGGCGCGTTCCTGCCGTCGCCGTGGTCGGCGACCTGCCCGAACCGACAGTCGTCCACCTTCGCGAGGCCGTCCATGGATGGTGAGATCCTGCAACTGCCGGGCCGGGGCACCACGGTGTTCCTGGCACATCGGCCACAGTCCCCGGTCACCTCCCTGGTCGCCACCTACGCGCGCGGCTTCGGCCACGACCCCGCACACGCGCCAGGCGTGGCCCACCTGCACGAACACCTGTATCTGGCGACCCTGCGCACGATCGTGACCGCGCCCATGGTGGCGTCCGCCCAGACCCACGCGGACACGATGAACGTCTCCGCCACGGTGCTGGCGGGCCACGACGGCCAACTGGTCACGGCGCTGGCGGCCGTCTCCCCGCTGCTCGCCGCCGGAAGGATCGATGACGACGTCCGGTTACGGGAGTGCCGGGCGATCGATGTCGAACTGTCCGAGTGGTTCGGCAACCCGCTGCTCGTCGCCGGCCACAAGCTGGCCGCACTGGCCACCCGGCGGCACCGACTGGCGCGGTTCGACGAGTGCCGCATCGGTGGCGTCTCGGCCATCGGGGCGCAGGATCTGCGGGCGCACGCGTCGCGGCGGGAGGCGAACCACCCCGAGCGGCTGGTGATCGTGGGCCCCCGGCCGGCGGAGGCGTGGCTTCCCCTCCTGGCGGACGCCACGGGGCCACCCCGCGCGGCGCCCGAACCGGGCACGACCGAGCCCGCGGACGGACACCCCGGCCCTCGGACGGACCTGGCCGGCGCTGACAGCCGCGTCTACGTCGGCATCCCGCTGCACCTGGACACCGCGGAGAACGCCGAGGCGGCCCACCTCGCCGCTCAGCTCCTGCTGCACGCGCGCGGCCCGCTCGCCGAAGTCGGCAACCGTGCCGGGGCCCGCTTCCGGGGAGGTTCCGTCGTGCCCGCCGCCGGCTGCGCCGTGGTCACCGGCAGCTGGATCGTGGCGGACGCCCGACAGCGGGAAGCGATCGGCATCGCGTTCAGCCAGCACCGGGGGAACGCCGCACCGGCGCTGGTCGCAGCACAGGCCGCCGCCCTGCCGCAGCGGCGTAGCGCCGCGGTCGCCGCCCCCGCGGCACTGGCCGCCGCGATCGACGCCTGGCGATCGGGTTATGGGATCGATCCGACCGCCACCGGCCCGCCCGACCCCGACGGGATCGACCGCTTCCTCCGGGCCGGGTGGGACCGGGCCGTGCTCGTCGGCGCCAACTCGGCGCGCAACAGCCCGTTCTGAGGCGGCGCGGGCGGAACCGCCGCGGCGGCTCCGCCCGCCCGTCAGCGCCGGAGCGCTGGGCGGTCACCGTCGCGTCGCCGCCTGCTGCTCATCGGCGGCATCCTGGGCGGCCATGCTCTCCTGCCGGAGGGGCTCCTCGCGCAGGATGGCGCAGTGCAGCCACGCCTCCGGGATGGCGAACCCGTCCACGAGCGTGCGCATGTGCGGGCGCAGCTCCTTGAGCAGGCCGTTCACCACGCCGGTGACCGCCTTCGAGCGGGCCGGCGTGAGACGGCCGTGTTCCAGGAACCATCCCTTGTTGGCCTCGACGACGCTGAGCGCGTACAGGTCGCAGACCCGGGCGAGCAGCGCGCGGACCGCCGGGTCCGTGGTGTCCTCGATGGCGGCGACGAACGCCTCCAGGGTGACCCGGTCGATGTGCGCGGCGGCGACGGCGAGGACGTGGTCCTGCACGTCGTTGAAGATGTCGAAGGGGCGGTCCTTCTTCGTGGCCGCGCCGTTGCGCAGGCGGCGTACCGCGCCGTCGAGCAGGTGCCGCTCGCGGTCCTCGAAGGCCTTGAGCTGCCAGCCGCGGTCGGTGACGGCGACCTCGTCGTCGCGGCCGGGCACGGCGCCGACCAGCCGCTCGATGAGCGACCGCGCGGCGGTGCGCTCGAGGACCATGTCGCGGACCTGGTCGGCGACGAAGGAGGCGCGGCCCCAGCCGTCCAGGGAGCCGAACTCGTCGCGGTAGCCGGTGAGCAGCCCCTTGGCGACCAGTTGCAGCAGCACCGTGTTGTCGCCCTCGAACGTGGTGAAGACGTCGGTGTCGGCCTTGAGGCTGGGCAGCCGGTTCTCGGCCAGGTAGCCGGCGCCGCCGCACGCCTCGCGGCACATCTGGATGGTGCGCGTGGCGTGCCAGGTCTGCGCGGCCTTGAGACCGGCGGCCCGGGACTCCAACTCCCGCTGCCGGTGCTCGTCGACCGGCCCGTCGCCGCCCTGCACCTCACTCAACGCGGCGACCAGCTCGGCCTGGGCGAAGTGCAGCGCGTACGTGGTGGCCAGGGCGGGCAGCAGCTTGCGTTGGTGGGCCAGGTAGTCGTTGAGCAGCACCTCCCGGTCGGCGTCGGGGGTGTCGAACTGGCGGCGGATGTCGCCGTAGCGCACCGCGATGGTCAGCGCCGACTTGGTGGCTGCCGCCGCGGCGCCGCCCACGCTCACCCGCCCCCGGACCAGGGTGCCGAGCATCGTGAAGAAACGCCGCGAGTCGTTCTCGATGGGGCTGGAGTACGTGCCGTCGGCCGCGACCTGACCGTAGCGGTCGAGCAGCATGTCGCGCGGGACCCGCACGTGCGCGAAGCTGAGCCGCCCGTTGTCGACGCCGAGCAGGCCGGCCTTGTGGCCGGCGTCGCCGATGCTCACGCCGGGCATCGGGTTGCCCTGCGCGTCGCGGATGGGGACCAGGAACGCGTGTACGCCGTGCCGCCGCCCGTTGGTGATCAACTGCGCGAAGACCACCGCCATCCGCCCGTCGCGGGCCGCGTTGCCGATGTAGTCCTTGCGGGCCGCCTCGTGCGGGGTGTGCAGGTCGAAGGTCTGCGTCTGCGGGTCGTACGTGCAGGTGGTGCGCAGCCGCTGGACGTCGGAGCCGTGACCGGTCTCGGTCATCGCGAAGCAGCCGAAGATCTTGCCCGAGATGATGTCGCGCAGGTAGGCGTCGTGGTGGCGCCGGGTGCCGAGGGCCCCGACCGCGCCGCCGAACAGGCCCCACTGCACGCCGGCCTTGACCATCAGCGACAGGTCGACCTGCGCCAGCATCTCGCTGGCGACGATCGAGCCGCCGACGTCCGAGCCGCCGCCGTATTCGCTGGGGAAGGCCGATGCCGTGCCCAGCTCGACGGGGAGCTCGTGCAGCAGCCGGCTGATCCGTTCCCGCGCCTGGTCGCCGGTCTCGCCGTACACCGGCAGGAAACGCTCGTCGAGGTGCTCCCGGTGGGCGTTGCGCACCTTGGCCCAGGGGCCGTCGAGCACTTCCTGTAGGCGTGCGAGGTCGATGCGGCCGGACGCGTGATCGGGCATGGTCACCCCTCGAAATGGCGGACATATGCGCACAGTCTGTACCCGATCAAGCGTACCGGCCCGCCGCAGGTGTCGCGGGGGAGGTCGCGGTGAGGCGGGACACCATCGCCGTACGCGGCGCGGCGCGCCGGTGGTCGGCCCGGGCGCGGTGGGCTCGGTTCGCGGCAGACCGGTCACGAAAGCGTCCTCCTTCCGACTCGACCCTGGACGCCACGTCGATCGGCCGACAACCCGATGCTCTGTTGCTGCCAACCGTGTTTGAGGCAGCAAGTGGACATCCGGTTGTCAGCGGGTCGTGCCGTGTCATTCGGTGGGAGGGGCCCTCCGCCGTTCGGGGGAGGGCGCCGAGCTGACGCGATTGGACCGACCATGCGCCACTGCGCGCCGCCACCGACCGGGCCCCGGCCGTGGGCGATCCGCCCACCGCCCAGGTCCGGTGATCGCGGTCGCCCACACCTGACCCCTCCCGGCCGGCTGGAACCGGTCGATTCGCAGAGCGGAGAAACAGTTGACGGACAACGGCAACGGCAACGGCAACGACAACCTCGACATCGGCCCGGGCACCCGGACCCTGGTCACGGGCGGCCGGGGCTTCGTCGGCTCGCACCTGGTCGACGACCTCGTCGCGCGGGGGGCCACGGTGACCGTCCTGGACGTCACCGCGCCGGACGGCACCCTTCCCGCCGGTGTCGGCTACCGGCCGGTGGACCTGCGCGACCCGGCCTCGGTGCGGGCCGCGCTGGTCCCCGCCGACGTGGTGTTCCACCTGGCGGGCAACGCCAGCGGCACCATCTCCGTCGATCACCCCCGCTTCGACTTCGAGACCAACGCGGAGGGCACCTTCAACCTCTTCGAGGCCCTGCTCGACACGGGGGTGCGCAGGGTGGTCTACCTGTCGTCCGCGATGGTCTACGGACGTCCGCAGACCCATCCCATCGCCGAGACGCACCCGCTGAACCCGTTCCTGCCGTACGCGGCCTCCAAGCTCAGCGGCGAGCACGTCGCCGCGAGCATGGTGGAGTCCTACGGGCTGCCCGCCGTGGTCGGCCGCGCTTTCACCATCTACGGGCCGCGCGAGGACCCACGCCGCGCCGGCGGAGAAGTGTCGCAGTACCTGCGCTGGCACCTCAACGGGCTGCCGATTCCGGTGGTGGGCGACCCCGACGCGAAGACCCGCGACTTCTCGCACGTCGGCGACCTGGTGGCCGGGCTGGTCCGGATGGCCGAACGGGGCGCCGTCGGCGAGTGCTACAACCTCGGCAGCGGCACGGAGACGTCGATGCGGGAACTGGTGACCCTCATCGGGGACGTCACCGGCACCCCGGCGCGAATGGAGTGCGACCTCAGCACACTGGAGGACAGCTACCGGCACGTCGCCGACGTCAGCCGGCTGCGGGCGCTGGGACACCGGCCCCGGGTGCCGCTGGCCGAGGGGATCGCCGCCCTGGCCGCCCTGCTCGGGGCCCGGCCGGAGTTGCCCGCGGTGCCGACCGTCTTCCAGCGCGACACGCCGGCCGGCGCGTCGGCGGCGGCCTGAGCGGGGGGTGCTGGACGTGACGAACCCATTCGTCGTGCCCTACCACGGCCAGGGCAGCGTGTTCGACGAGGCCGACGTGGCCGCGGTGACCCGGCTGCTCCGCTCCGACGCCCACCTGTCCGACGGCCGGGAACGGGGCGCGTTCGAGGACGAGTTCGCCCGCCACACCGGCGCGCGGCACGCCGTCTCGACCACGAGCTGCACGATGGCCCTGGAGCTGGCCACCCACGTGCTCGGTCTGCGGCCCGGAGACGAGGTCGTCGCCTCCCCGCTGACCTTCCAGTCGACCGTCACGCCCCTGCTGTCCCGGCCGGTCGGCGTACGCTTCGCCGACATCGACCCGGACACCCTGGCGTTGAGCGCGGAGGCGGTCGACCGGGCCGTCGGGCCGCGTACCCGGGCGATCTACGTGACGCACTACGGTGGCCTTCCCGCCGACCTCGACGGCCTGGTCGCCGTGGCGCGCCGGCGCGGGCTGGTGCTGCTGGAGGACTGCGCGCACGCCCTCGGCACCCGGTACCACGGACACGGCGTCGGCACGATCGGCGACCTGGGCTGCTGGAGCTTCCACAGCCTGAAGAACATGTCCACGATGGGCCAGGGCGGCATGGTGACGTGCCGCGACGACAGGTGGGCCGACACGCTGCGCCGGATCGGCGTGATGGAACCCGACGCGGACTTCCGGCCCCGGACGACGCCACCGGACTTCGGCGGCCGTCGACCGCCCGGCCCCGAGGACCCGCAGCGGCACGCCAAGAACGCGTACACCCACGACTGCACCGCCATCCGGTACGGCGGCCTGAACGCGACGATGAGCGAACCGGCGGCGGCGGTCGGGCGCACCCAACTGGCGAAGCTGCCGGCGATGGTGACCCGGCGGCGAGAGATCGCCGCCCGACTGCACGAGGGCCTCGCCGACCTTCCCGGCGTCGTCCCGCACCGGGACCTGCCCGGCACGGTGCACTCCTACCACCTCTACACGCTGCGGATCACCGACGCCACGCCCGGCCTGCGCGACGAGGTGGTACGTCGGCTGCACCACGAGCACGGGGTGGAGATGATCCTCCGCTACTTCCCGCTGCACCTGCTTCCGGAGTGGCGCCTGCGTGGCGGCGCGTACGGGCAGGCGCCGACGGCCGAGCGGATCTGGTTCGACGAGCTGGTGAACCTGCCCATCTATCCGACCATGACCGACGGGCAGGTCGCGCACCTCGTCGACGCGGTGCGTGCCGCCGTGATCCGCGCGCGCGGTGGCCTGCTGCCGGCCCGGGTGGTGGCATCGTGATCGGGGAACGGGAACTGACCGAGGCACTGCAGGAGTTCCGGATCAAGAACGACGTACCCGGGGCGATGGCTGTGGTGTTCGACCGCGACGGTCCGCGTACCGCCGCGGCGGCCGGGCTCCGGTCGGTCGAGGAGCCGGACGCCGCTCTGCGTCCCGACACGGTGTTCCGGGTCTACTCCACGGCCAAGACGCTCACCGCCACGCTCGCCGCCGTCCTGGTCGCCGCCGGCGAGCTGGACTGGGACGAGCCGGTGGCCGCCACCCTGCCCGACTTCCGACTCCGGCGACCGCACGACACCCCCGCGGTGACCGTGCGCCACCTGCTCAGCCACCGTGCCGGCTTCATTCCGGACATGGTGCTGCACGACGGCTGCGGCCGTGATCCGGACGCCGTGGCCGTCGCCGCCCGGGTGGAGGCCGCCCGCACCCCGCTGGTCGGCCGCCCGGGGCAGGTCTACGCCTACAGCAACCTGGGTTTCACCGTGGCGGGCCACCTGCTGGAACGCCGCACCGGCACCGCCTTCGACCGGCTCTTCGCGGAGCGGGTCGCCGAACCGCTCGGGCTGACCCGCACCTTCCACGACCCGGCCGTCGCGATGACCTATCCGCTCCTGCAGCACCACCGGCTCGACGCGGGCCACGCCCGGGTGGTGCACGAACCCCGGGTGGCGGCCAAGCACGCGCCCTCCTCCCAGTGCTGGTCCACGGTGCTCGACCTGGCGCGCGTCGGCGCCGCCCACATGGCCGCCGACCGGAGCGCCCGGGGCCTCGGCGAGCTGCGCCGGCCGCAGGCCGACGTCCGCCTCGACGTCGACCTGCACTACGGTCTCGGGCTCTACCTCGGCCCTCGCGCCGGTGCCGACCTGCGCTTCGGGCACGAGGGCTTCTACGACGGCATGTGGACCAAGTTGCTCTGCTGCCCGGCCAGCGGAATCGGCCTGGCCTGGGCCGACAACCGCGGTGAGGAACTGCGTGAGGCCCGCTACCGGGTGATCGAGGAACTGCTCGCCGAACTGGGTGCCCGACCGCCTGACTGGACCCGTCCCGCGCCGACCGCCCCCGTCGGCCCCGTGCCGGAGGGCCGCTACGAACGCCCGGCCAGCGGCAGCGGCCTGCGGCTGGTTTCGGACGGAGCGAACCTGGACATCATCACCGGTGACCGCACGGTGTCGATGATGCCCGCCGCCGCCGACGTCTGGGCCGCCGCCGCCACCCCGGCGGACCGGGCGGCGCCACCCTGGCGCCCGCACGCCGGCAGCGACCGGATCAGCCTCGGCGCCGTCCGGGACGACCACACCGGTGAGGTCACGCACGTGCTCCTCAACGGGCTGCCGTACCGGCGGGCCGACCGCCGCCGCTGATCGGGAGGGGGCGGCACGTGAACGTGACGGACGCGGGCCGGGCGGGGCTGGTGCTCGCGCTGGTGTGCAGCGTGCAGTTCGTCGACGTGCTCGGTGTGACGGTGCTGGTGGTCGCGCTGCCGGCGGTGCAGCGTGACCTGGCGCTCGATCCGGCGACGCTGTCGTGGGTCGCCGCGGCGTACCCGCTGTTCTTCGGTGGGCTGCTCATCGCCGGCGGCCGGGTGGTCGACACGCTCGGCCGGCGGACGGCGTTCCTGGCCGGCACCCTGGTGGTGACCGTGGCGTCAGCGGTGTGTGCGCTGGCGCAGCACGGCGTGGTCCTGCTCGCCGGCAGGGCGTTGCAGGGAATCGGCGCGGCCGTCGCCGTGCCGGCGGCGCTGGCGGTGCTGCTCGCCGCGTTCCCACCGGGGCCGCGCCGCGACCGCGCGCTCGGCGCGTGGACGCTGTGCGGCGCGCTCGGCGGTGGCGGTGGGTTCGTCCTCGGCGGGCTGGTCACCCAGGCCGTCGGCTGGCGCTGGCTGTTCGCCGCCCTGGTGCCCCTCGGGGTGGCGGTCCTGCTGCTGGCGCGTGGCGCCATCGAGAGGACGGAGCGCTCCGCCGGCCGCACCGATGTCGTCGGCGCGGGCCTCGCGACCGCCACGGTGGTCCTGCTGATCCTCGGCTTCACCCGCGCCGGCGAGCACGGTTTCGCCGACTGGACGGTGTGGCTGCCGGTGCTGGCGTCGGTGGCCCTCGCCGTCGCGTTCCTCGCGGTGGAGCGGTCGGTGACCGATCCCCTCGTACCGCTGTGGGTGTGGTCGGTGCCGTCGCTGGCGCTGGGCGGCATCGTCGCGTTGGTGCTGACCTTCACCACCAGCGGAGCCAACGTGGTCGGCACGCTGTTCCTGCAACAGGTCCTCGACCTGTCGGCGGGGGCCAGCGGGATGGTCTTCCTGACGTTCAGCGTCGCGGTCGCGCTCGGCTCGGCCGCCGCCTCGACGGTGGTCGCCCGGCTCGGCCGGGTGTGGGCGATGGTGGCCGGACTGGTCGTCGTCGCGGTCGCCATGCCGGTGGGTGCGGTCGCTGTCGGTCGGCGTGCGCTGGCGCTGTTCGTGGTGGGCCTGGTGCTCTCCGGTGCCGGCCTGGCCGTCGCGTCGGTCGCGTCGACAGCCCACGGCACCAGCACCGTGACCGACGAGAACGCCGGCCTGTACGGCGGCATCCTGAACGCCGCCGCGCAGATCGGCACCGCCGTGGGCATCGCCGTGCTGCTGGCCGGGGCGTCGATCGCCGCGGGCCCCGCGCCCCGGTCGCTGGACGCGACCGCCCGGGGACAGGTGACGGCCTACCTCGTCGCCGCGGCCGTCGCCCTGCTCGCCGCCGTCGCCGCCGTGGTCGTCACCCGGCGGACCGGGCTCGTCGGGGCCCGCCGGTCCCGCGGTTAGTGGCGGTCCTCGGCCTGCGAGCCGGGCCGGTGCACGTGCCGGCCGAGGAACGGACGCCGAGCCTGAGGCGACGGTGGCTCCGCTCCGGGGGCCGGACCCGGGCCGGTCCGTGCGGGCCGGCCCGGGCGGTGTGGTCAGGGGGCCCAGGGGGCGGCGACGTGCCAGGTGCTGTCGGCGGCCCAGAGGGCGGGCGTGTGGTACGCGGCCCCGCCGGCGCCGTTGCTGAGCCAGACCTGCGAGTCGTGGTGGCGCAGGAACGAACCCCGGAAGTTGTACGACTCCAGGGACACGCCGCCGCCGGTGAGCCCGGTGCGGGCGCACCAGGTGGCGTCGGCGCGCATCAGCGCCGAACCGTCGTCGGGGGAGTTGCGCACCCGGGACTCGGCGTGGCGCAGGTACTGCCCCGGGAAGTTGACCGACTCGAAGGAGCGGCAGTTCGGGTCGGCCAGGCCCGCCCGGATCGTGTAGGTGGCGTCGTTCCTGAGCAGCGCGTCGCTGTCCGCGTCGACCACCTCGGTGTAGGCGAGGCCGTTCTGGTGGCGCAGGTAGCGGTTCTGGTGGCCCGGCGTGGTCACCCGCAACGATCGCCGGGTGTCGACCGGTAGGGCGACGGGCTGGCTTCCGCCGAGGGACCGGGAGGCGTCGATCAGCGCCCGGTTGGCCGCGCGGACCCGGGCCTCGTCCATCTTGACGATCCGGCGGTCGTAGGTGAGGAAGCCGTTCAGTTCGCCTTCGAGGTCGGTGATCTCGGTGTAGATCGACGCGCTGAGGCCCGTGCCGAGCATCAGGTTCTGCGCGCCCCGCACCAGGCCGACGTACCGGTCGGTGAGGGCGGTGGAGTTCGGCTGCCACTCGTAGGCGAAGAACTCCCCGCTCGGGCTGTGCTCGTGGCCGGGGGCGCGCAGCCCCAGGCCGCCGTACTCGCCGAGCACGGCGATCCTGGTGGCCGACGGGCTCGGCGAGGCGGGGCCGAGGTAGACGTGCCAGTCGTCGATGTCGCCGTTGCCGGGGTCGCCGAGGGACTGGCAGCAGTTGTAGCCGCTGTGCACGTTGACCAGTCGGGTCGGGTCCTGGTTCTTGACGTTCTGCCCGACCCGCCGGGTGTCGGCGAGCGCGCGCTCGCCCCAGCCCTCGTTGTAGACGGTGTAGGCGACCACCGCGGGGGAGCTGCGGTGCTCGTCGACGATCTCCCGTGCCTCGGCCTCGAACTGCGCCTGCTGCGCGTCGTCGGGGTCGACGTTCTGGGCCGTCAGCGACGGGACGTCCTGCCAGACCAGCAGGCCGAGGCGGTCGGCGTGGTAGAACCACCGCTGCGGTTCGACCTTGATGTGCTTGCGGACCATGTTGAACCCGAGGTCCCTGTGTTTCTGCAGGTCGAAGGCGAGGGCCGCGTCGGTGGGGGCGGTGTAGAGCCCGTCCGGCCAGTAGCCCTGGTCGAGGGTCCCGGTCTGGAAGACGAACTGGCCGTTGAGCTTGGGGCGCAGCACTCCACCGACCATGCCGGTGGTGATCTCCCGCATGCCGAAGTAGTGCGTGGTCCGGTCCCGCTGGACGCCGCCGGGGCCGCGCAACGTCACCCGCAGGTGGTAGAGGAACGGGTCGTCCGGGGACCAGCGGCGGGCGTTCGGCACCGGCACGGCGAACTCGGTGAAGCCGCTGGTGGCCGAGCCGACCACTGTGGTGCCGTCGAGCGCCTCGGCGCGTACGGTGTGTCCGGTGACGTTGCCGCGGGTGGACACGCGTACCCGAAGGGTGTTGGTGGCGAGGTTCGGGCGGACGTCCACGCGGCTGATCGACGCGGCCGGGACGGGCTCCAGCCAGACGGTCTGCCAGATGCCGGAGTTCGGGGTGTAGAAGATGCCGCCGGGGCTTTTTGTCTGCTTGCCGAGCGGGGGCAGGCTGCCGTTCTGCCGGCTGTCGGTGGGGTCCCACACCTTGACGACGATCTCGTTCGTGCCGCCGCCGAGGTGCGGGGTGACGTCGAAGGTGAACGCGTCGTAGCCGCCGGTGTGCCCGCCGACCCGCGTGCCGTTGACCCAGACGGTGCTCTGCCAGTCGACGGCGCCGAAGTGCAGCAGGGTGCGTCGGCCGGACCAGTGGGCGGGGGCGGTGAAGGTCCGCCGGTAGAACAGGTAGTGGCGGTCGTCGTCGGCGGACCGCTGGATGCCGGACAGGGCGCTCTCCACCGGGAACGGCACGTTGACCCGTTGCGGCAGGTCGGTGCCGAACTGCGGGGCGTCGTCGGTGGCGGACTGGCGCAGCTGCCACTCGCCGTTGAGGTTGAGCCAGTCGGGCCGGGTCATCTGGGGTCGCGGGTATTCCGGCAGCGGTGTGCCGTCGAGGGCCTGGCTGGTCCACGGGGTGGTCAGCGGGGGAGTCTTCGGCGGCGCGGCCTGTGCGGCGGGCACCGGCGCGAGCAGGCCGGCGAGCAGGGTGAGGGTGGCCATCAGCGGCAGGGCGCGGATGCGGACGCGGGCGTGACGTGTCATGCCGTCTCCGATGTGGACGGGCCGGCGCGGGCGGGAGGAGCGGCCCGTGCGGCCGGGTGGCGGGCGCAGCGGTGCGGCCCGGGCGGGCGCTGATGTCGCGCGCAGGTGTCGGCGGATTCGCTACGGGGCTCCGGCGCGACCATATTGACATCCGCGAGCGCCTCTATAACGTTATAGAGGTCGGAAGGGCGGTGCGTCAATAGCGATCCATCGATGTTCTGCCCGTCGTTCTTCCTGGTGGGGACGGGCTCGCGCGACGGGCCGCCCGACCAGCAGCGCGCGCCCCGAGGAGTCACCGGATGAGCGTCAGCACGCGGGCGGCCACCCCGTACCCGTTCCGGGGGCTGCGGTGAGCGGGGCCGCACGCGCGCGGTGCGCCCGGGCGGACCGCGAGGGGGCCGGCACGTGGGTGTCAGCCTGAAGGACATCGCCGAGCGGGCCGGCGTCTCGCTCGCCACGGTGTCCAACGTGGTCAACGGCTACCGCCCGGTCGGGGAGCACACCCGGCGACGGGTGCAGCGGGCCATCGACGAACTCGGCTACACCCCCAACCTCAGCGCGCGGCACCTGCGTCGCGGGCGGACCGGCCTGATCGCCCTGGCGGTCCCGGAACTCACCAACCCCTACTTCGCCGAGCTGGCCGAAATCGCGATCCGCGAGGCGACCAGCCTCGGCTACACGCTGGTCATGGAGAACACCGCCGCCGACCGCGACGCCGAGTTGATGCTGCTCAACGGCGCGCAGCGGCACATCATCGACGGCCTCATCCTCAGCCCGGTGCGCGTCGGCCGCGACGAGGTGCTGGGCCGCGGCAGCGACACCCCCCTGGTGCTCATCGGGGAGGGCGTCCACGACGCGCCGCACGACCACATCGCCATCGACAACGTGGCCGCCAGCCACCTCGCGGTCCGACACCTGGTGGCGGCCGGCCGGCGCAGGATCTCCTTCATCGGCGCCCGGCTCGATGACGACCGGCAAGCCGCCCACCTGCGGGTACGTGGCTACCGGGAGGCGCTGGCCGAGGCCGGGCTGCCGTGGCGGGCGGAACTGGTCGCGGTGACCGCGCAGTTCGGCCGGTCGGACGGGGTACGCGCCATGCGGCACCTCCTCGCCCTCGACGAGCCGCCCGACGCGGTGCTCGGCTACAACGACCTGATCGCCATCGGCGCGCTGCGCGCCGCCGTGCGGGCCGGCCGTGACGTCCCGGGCGACGTCGCGGTGGTGGGCATCGACGACATCGAGGAGGGGCGCTACAGCAGCCCCACCCTGACCACCATCGCCCCGGCCAAGGAGGAGATCGCCGGCCTGGCCGTGCGCCGGCTCGTCGCCCGCATCGAGGGCAGGGCGGTGGCCGGCGCGTTGACGGTGCAGACCCCGTTCCGGCTCGTCGTGCGGGAGAGCACGACGGGGACCGCCCACCCGGCGCCCGGCTGACGACGAAGCGGTGCCGCGGTCAGTCGCACGTGAGCCGGGGCCCGCGCCATCGGCCACCCGCCCGCTGGTTGCGGCGAGGGGCGGCCGGACCCGCGGCGGAGTCGGCAGCGGACGCCGGGGCGGGCGGGCGCGGCGCGGGCGCCTCGCGCACGGCGAACCGGGTGTCGAGGCCGGTCACCGCGAGGACGAACCGGACGCCGGCGCTCATGCTGCGGATCGTGAGCCGGCCGCCGGTGCGGGTCACCATCCGGTCGGCCTTCTCGAGGGCGCGGGTGCCGTCGGCGCCGAAGAACGTGACCGCCGAGAGGTCCAGCACCACCTGGGTCGGCTGGTGCCCGATGGCCAGCGCCACGAACCCGACCAGGAGGTGCGCGTTGCTCATGTCGAGATCGCCGCCGACCGAGACGACTCTCGTCCGGACGCCACCGTCCGGGATGTTCTCCAGGGCCAGCGACAGGACCCGGGCCGGCGTCGGTACCGCCGCCAGCCGGGACCGGCGGTGGCGGAAGGGGAGGTTTTCGATCATGACACTTCCGTGTTCGAGGGGACGGGCTGCGGTACGTCGAGCGGCGTCGAGCGCCGGATGCGGTCGAGGACGCGCTGGTGGGGTGCCGCGTCCCGCGTCGTCGGTGCCCCGGCGTCCGCCGCCGACCCGACGCGTCGAAGCAGGAGCGGCGGATCCCCGTACGGCGCGGCCGGCAGCGCGTCCCGGTGGCCGTCGCGCCTGTCGTCGGCGCGGCGCAGGTCGGCTCCGTCGCCGGCCGCCGGCAGGTCGAACTCCCCGAGGGCGCCGGTCACCGCGAGGATGTACGCCACGCACGGGGCCGGCCTGACCAGGGCCAGGGGGACTCCCGCGTCGGCGGCCGCGCCCTGCGCCTGCAGCAGCGCGCTGATGCCGTGCGCGCCGAAGAAGGCGACCCCCGACAGGTCCAGCGCCAGGCGGGCCGGCCGCTGCCCGACGACGTGTTGGACGAGTTCGACGAGCAGGTGCGCGTTGCTCATGTCGATCTCGCCGCGGACGGTGATCCGCTTCGCGGACCCCTCGCTCGTGAGGGCCAGGGACATGATGGGGTCGTCCGGAGCCATTCGGGGCCACTCGGCGACGAGACGGGTGTGCGACATGACACCTCCGATGAGGATCGGCGGAGGTCCTTCCCGAGATCGGACGTGATCCGGGGGGGCCTGGAGGGCGCATGTCTTGACCCGTGTCGACCGTATCGCGCCACCGAACCGGACGCATCTGGATCATGAAGTCCGCGGCGGGAGTCGCGGCCGACCTCGTCGCGTCGCCCGCGAACGGGCGACGCGGACCGCCGTGCCCCCGCCCGCCGCGCGGGAGCCGCCCCGCGCGCCCGGGTGACGCGTTTCACCTGATCAGGGCCGCGCGTGAAAAGGGCGTCAAGAATCCGCCGGGGGCCGTCACGGATGCGTCAACGCCCCTGTCCGGCGGGCCCGGGAGGCGTTTCGATTGCCCGGCGCGACCGGATGGCGGTCGTGCCGAGTCACTTCCGGTAAGAGGAGTCAGCAGTGTCTGACGTGGTGTTCGTGGTGCTGACGGTGGCGCTGTTCGTGGCGCTCGCCCTGGTGGTGCGGGCGGTGGAGAAGCTGTGAACGCCGTCAACGCCGTGGGCCTGGTGCTCGCGATCGGCCTGGGGGCCTTCCTGGTGGCCGCCCTGCTGTTTCCGGAGCGATTCTGATGACCATGACAACGGCGGGCGTCGTCTTCGTCCTGTCCCTGGTGGTGGCCCTGGCGGCCGTCTACAAGCCGCTCGGCGACCACATGTTCCGGGCGGTCTCCGGCACCCGGCAGTCGCGGGTGGAGCGGGGGATCTACCGGCTGATCGGGGCGAACCCGGCGGCGGAGCAGTCCTGGGGGGTGTACGCCCGCAGTGTGCTGGCGTTCTCCGCGGTGTCGCTGCTGTTCCTGTACGCCTTCCAGCGGGTGCAGGACAGGCTGTGGTTGTCGCTGGGCCTCGACGCGGTCGTGCCGCACGGCGCGTGGAACACGGCTGTGTCGTTCGTGACCAACACGAACTGGCAGTCGTACTCGGGTGAGTCGACCATGGGTCACCTGGTGCAGATGGCCGGCCTGGCGGTGCAGAACTTCGTCTCCGCCGCCGTGGGCGTCGCCGTGGCGGTGGCGCTGGTGCGCGGCTTCGCGCGCAGTCGCACCGGGCAGGTGGGCAACTTCTGGGTGGACCTCACCCGCATCGTGCTGCGGATCCTGCTGCCGATAGCGGTGCTCGGCGCGCTCGCCCTGATGTTCGGCGGGGTGGTGCAGAACCTCTCCGGCGGCACCGAGGCGGCCACCCTGACCGGCGGCACGCAGACGATCACCGGGGGACCGGTCGCCAGCCAGGAGGTGATCAAGGAACTGGGTACGAACGGTGGCGGCTTCTACAACGCCAACAGCGCCCACCCGTACGAGAACCCGACGGCCTGGACGAACTGGTTGGAGATCTTCCTGATCCTGCTGATCCCGTTCAGCCTGCCCCGGGTCTTCGGCCGGATGGTCGGCCAGCACCGGCAGGGCTACGCGATCGTCGCGGTGATGGCGCTCCTCGCCCTGGCCAGCGTGACCCTGACCAACGTCTTCGAGCTGGCCGGCGGCGGCACGGTGCCGCAGGCCATCGGCGCGGCCCTCGAAGGCAAGGAGGCGCGCTTCGACGTGTCGAACTCGGCCACCTTCGCCGCCGCCACGACGCTCACCTCGACCGGCGCGGTGAACTCGTTCCACGACTCGTACACCGCGCTCGGCGGCATGGTGCCGATGGTCAACATGATGCTCGGGGAGGTCGCGCCCGGAGGCACCGGTTCCGGCCTGTACGGCATGCTCATCCTGGCCGTGATCACCGTCTTCGTGGCGGGTCTGATGGTCGGCCGTACCCCGGAGTACCTCGGCAAGAAGATCGGGGCGCGGGAGATCAAGTTCGCCTCCCTCTACTTCCTGGTCACCCCGGCGCTGGTGCTGACCGGCACCGCCGCCGCCTTCGCCACCGGCAACGACGCGACGGCGCTGAACGTCGGCCCGCACGGGCTCTCCGAGGTGCTCTACGCGTTCACCTCGGCGAGCAACAACAACGGCTCCGCGTTCGGCGGCATCACGGTCAACACCACCTGGTGGGACACCGCGTTGGGGCTGTGCATGCTGCTGGGCCGGTTCCTGCCGATCATCTTCGTGCTCGCCCTGGCCGGCTCGCTGGCCCGGCAGGCACCCACACCGGCCTCCGAGGGGACCCTGCCCACCCACCGACCGCTCTTCGTCGGGATGGTCGTCGGCGTAACGGTGATCCTCGTGGCGCTGACCTTCCTGCCCGCACTCGCTCTCGGCCCGCTGGCTGAGGGGCTGTGACCACCATGAGGAACGAGAAGATGCCCGTCCCGCCCGTGACCTCCGGCAGCGGCGGACAGCCGACCGCCGGCGCCCCCGCCACCCAGGGCAACCGGGCCGGCGGCGGCCTGCTCGACCCGAGGCAACTGCTGCGCTCCCTGCCCGACGCGCTGCGCAAGCTCGACCCGCGCACCCTGTGGCGCAACCCGGTGATGCTGATCGTCGAGATCGGCGCGGTCTTCACCACGGTCCTCGCGGTGGGCGAGCCCTCCGTCTTCGCGTGGGCCATCACGGTCTGGCTCTGGCTGACCGTGATCTTCGCCAACCTGGCGGAGGCGGTCGCCGAGGGCCGGGGCAAGGCGCAGGCCGCCACCCTGCGCCAGGCGAAGAAGGACACCATCGCGGTCCGGCTGAACGGCTGGGCGGCGGGCGCCGCCGCGAACACCTACCGGGACGAGGCCGTGCCCGCCGCGGAACTCCGCCAGGGCGACGTCGTGCTGGTCGAGGCCGGCGACGTCATCCCCGGTGACGGCGACGTGGTCGAGGGCATCGCCAGCGTGGACGAGTCGGCCATCACCGGCGAGTCCGCCCCGGTGATCCGGGAGTCCGGCGGTGACCGCAGCGCGGTCACCGGCGGCACGAAGGTGCTCTCCGACCGCATCGTCGTCAGGATCACCCAGAAGCCGGGGGAGAGCTTCATCGACCGGATGATCGCGCTGGTCGAGGGCGCGAACCGGCAGAAGACGCCCAACGAGATCGCCCTGAACATCCTGCTCGCCGCGCTGACCATCATCTTCCTGCTGTCCGTCGTGACGCTCCAGCCGTTGGCGATCTTCGCGAAGGGCTGGCAGGCGGCGGCACCGGACTCCGCCGCGATCACCGACGGCGGGGTGAGCGGGATCGTGCTGGCCTCGCTGCTGGTCTGCCTGATCCCCACCACCATCGGGGCGCTGCTGTCGGCGATCGGCATCGCCGGCATGGACCGCCTCGTGCAGCGCAACGTCCTCGCCATGAGCGGCCGGGCGGTGGAGGCGGCGGGCGACGTCAACACCCTGCTGCTGGACAAGACCGGCACGATCACCCTGGGCAACCGGCAGGCCGCGGAGTTCGTCCCGGTCGCCGGACGCAGCGCCGCCGAGGTCGCCGACGCGGCCCAGCTGTCCAGCCTCGCCGACGAGACCCCCGAGGGCCGCTCGGTGGTGGTGCTCGCCAAGAACGAGTTCGGGCTGCGCGAGCGCGAGCCGGGGCTCATCCCGCACGCCACCTTCGTGCCGTTCACCGCGCAGACCCGGATGAGCGGCGTCGACCTGACCCCCGACGCGAGCGTGGACGGCGGCGCGACCGGGCCGGGCCGGCGGGTCCGCAAGGGCGCCGCCGCCGCCGTCATGAAGTGGGTACGCGAGAACGGCGGCCACCCCACCGAGGAGGTCGGCCAGATCGTCGACGCGATCAGCGGCACCGGCGGCACCCCGCTCGTCGTCGCGGAGCACGTCGACGGCCAGGCGGCCCGCGCCGTCGGCGTGATCCACCTCAAGGACGTGGTGAAGTCCGGCATGCGGGAGCGCTTCGACGAGATGCGCCGGATGGGTATCCGGACCGTCATGATCACCGGCGACAACCCGCGCACCGCCAGGGCGATCGCCGAGGAGGCGGGGGTCGACGACTTCCTCGCCGAGGCGACCCCCGAGGACAAGCTCGCCCTGATCCGCAAGGAACAGGAGGGTGGCCGCCTCGTCGCGATGACCGGCGACGGCACCAACGACGCCCCCGCGCTGGCCCAGGCGGACGTCGGCGTCGCGATGAACACCGGCACGTCGGCCGCGAAGGAGGCCGGCAACATGGTCGACCTCGACTCCGACCCGACGAAGCTCATCGAGATCGTGGAGATCGGCAAGCAACTGCTGATCACCCGGGGCGCGCTGACGACGTTCTCCATCGCCAACGACATCGCGAAGTACTTCGCGATCATCCCGGCCATGTTCGCCGGCATCTACCCGAGCCTGGACACCCTGAACGTCATGCGGTTGTCCAGCCCCGAATCGGCGATCCTCTCGGCGGTCATCTTCAACGCGATCGTCATCGTCGCGCTGATCCCCCTCGCCCTGCGGGGTGTGCGGTACCGCCCGGCCAGCGCCTCGAAGCTGCTCAGCCGCAACCTGCTGCGGTACGGCCTCGGCGGCCTCGTCGTGCCGTTCGTCGGCATCAAGCTCATCGACCTGCTCATCCAGCTCATTCCGGGGATCTGACCATGCGCCTGCCCAACTGGCTCTCCCAGCACCTCGCCGCACTGCGTACGCTGCTGGTCCTCACCGTGCTGCTCGGCCTGGCCTACCCGCTCGCCCTGGTGGGCGCCGGCACCCTGCCCGGCCTCTCCGGCAGGGCCGGCGGTTCACTGCTCACCGCGAACGGCACCACTGTCGGCAGCGCGCTGCTCGGCCAGTCCTTCACCGACGCCGACGGCAACCCCGTCCCGCGCTACTTCCAGTCCCGCCCCTCGGCCGCCGGCGACGGCTACGACCCCACGGCCAGCGCCGCCAGCAACCTCGGCCCGGAGAGCGTGGTCGACACCATCGCCGTCGACCCGCGGGAGTCCACCCCGAGCCTGCTCACCCAGGTCTGCGCCCGCAGCAAGGCCGTGGGCGAGCTGAACGGCGTCGACGGGCGACGCCCCTACTGCACCGCCGACGGGGTCGGCGCGGTGCTGGCCGTGTTCCGCGCCGGCGGGCTGACCGGCCCGGTGACCCGGGTGGTCAGCGTCAACCAGGTGGCCCCGGCCACACCGTTCGTCACCACGTACGAGGGGAAGGCGGTGAGCCTGGCGCGGCCCGGCGTGGACTACCTGGCCGCCGGGGGCCTTGCCACCCCGGTGCGCGGCGACGCCCCGGCCGAGCCCGCCGTGCCGCCGGACGCGGTCGCCGCCAGCGGCAGCGGCCTCGACCCGCACATCAGCCCGGCGTACGCGCAGCTCCAGGTGGCCCGCGTCGCGCGCGAGCGGGGCACCGACCCGGGGCGGGTACGCGACCTCGTCGCCGCGCACACCACCGGCCGGGCGCTCGGCTTCATGGGCGAGCCCGTGGTCAACGTGCTCGAACTCAACCTCGCCCTCGACCGGGGGCACCCCGCCGGCTGAGCGGTGAACCGGGGGCCGGGCCGGAACCGGCCCGGCCCCCTGACAGGCTGACCAGCGACATCCGCAGCAGGGAGGATGGTGTCCGTGCCACGAGGAGAGCTGCGCATCTACCTGGGGGCCGCCCCCGGCGTCGGCAAGACGTACGCGATGCTGGAGGAGGCCCACCGGCGGGCCGAACGCGGCACCGACGTGGTGATCGGGTTCGTCGAGACCCACGGCCGGCCGCACACCGCCGCGATGATCGGCGAGCTGGAGCAGATGCCCCGGCGCACCGTCCACTACCGGGGCGCGGAGTTCGCCGAGATGGACCTGGACGCCGTGCTGGCCCGGCGCCCCGAGGTCGCCGTCGTCGACGAGCTGGCGCACACCAACGTCCCCGGCTCCCGCCACGAGAAGCGCTGGCAGGACATCCGGGAACTCCTCGACGCCGGCGTCACCGTGCTCTCCACGGTCAACGTGCAGCACCTCGAGTCGGTCAACGACGTGGTCGCCCAGATCACCGGCACCACCCAGCGCGAGACGGTGCCCGACGAGGTGGTCCGCGCCGCCGGGCAGGTCGAGCTGGTCGACATGACCCCGGAGGCGCTGCGCCGGCGGATGGCGCACGGCAACATCTACCGGCCCGACAAGATCGACGCCGCGCTGGGCAACTACTTCCGGGTCGGCAACCTCACCGCCCTGCGCGAGCTGGCCCTGCTCTGGCTGGCAGACAAGGTCGACGACCAGCTCGACGCGTACCGCGCCCAGCAGGGCATCTCCGACACCTGGGAGGCCCGCGAGCGGGTGGTGGTGGCGCTCACCGGCGGGCCGGAGGGCGCGACGCTCATCCGCCGCGCCGCCCGCATCGCCGACCGCAGCAAGGGCGCCGACCTGCTCGCCGTGCACGTCGCCCGCAGCGACGGCCTCGCCGGCGCCGACCCGGCGCAGCTCGCCCGCCAACACGTCCTGGTGGAGAGCCTCGGCGGGTCGTACCACCACGTCCTGGGCACCGACATCCCGGCGGCGCTGCTCGACTTCGCCCGGGGCGTCAACGCCACCCAACTGGTGCTCGGCGCGAGCCGGCGCGGCCGGTTCGCGCAACTGTTCTCCCGGGGCGTCGGCGTCACCACCGCCGCGCTCTCCGGGCCGATCGACGTGCACCTGGTGACGCATCCGGAGGCCGGCCGGGGCCGGCTGGCGACCGGGATGCCGGCGGCGCTGTCGCGGCGCCGGCGGCTGTTCGGCTTCGCGCTGGCCGGCCTGGGCATGCCGCTGCTGACCCTGCTGCTGCGGGTGCTGCCGGACCTGAGCCTCACCAACGACATCCTGCTCTTCCTCGCCGGGGTGGTCGGTGTCGCGCTGGTCGGCGGGCTGTGGCCGGCGCTGGTCGCGGCGCTCGGCGGTTCCCTGCTGCTGAACTGGTTCTTCACCCCCCCGTTCCGCACGCTCACCATCGCCCAGGGCGACAACCTGCTCGCCCTCGGCGTCTTCGTGGGCGTCGCCCTCGCGGTGAGCTGGGTCGTCGACGTGGCCGCCCGGCGGACCCGGGAGGCCGCCCGGGCGTCCGCCGACGCGCAGACCCTCGCCACCGTGGCCGGCGGCGTGCTGCGCGGCGAACGGCCGCTGCCGGCGCTGCTGGACCGGCTGCGGGAGACCTTCGGGCTGCGCGCGGTCAGCGTCCTCGAACTGTCCGAGGAGGCCGAGGGGCGGCCCGACCGGGCCCGCGACGAGGGCGCCTGGCGGGTGGTGGCCAGCGTCGGCGACCGGCCGGCGGGCAGCCCGAGCGCGGGGGAGACCGCCGTGCCGGTGGACGAACGGCTCACCGTCGTGCTCAGCGGCCGACGGCTGGAGGCCGCCGACCGGCGCATCGTCGAGGCGTTCGCCGCCCAGGCCGCGGTCGCGCTGCGGCAGGAACGCCTGGCCGAGGAGGCCGCCACCGCCCGGCCGCTCGCCGAGGCCGACCGGATGCGCACCGCGTTGCTCGCGGCGGTCAGCCACGACCTGCGTACGCCACTCGCCTCCGCCAAGGCCGCCGTGAGCAGCCTGCGCAGCCCCGACGTCGAGTTCGACGCCGACGACCGCACCGAGCTGCTCGCCACGGCGGAGGAGTCGCTGGACCGGCTCGCCCGCCTGGTGGCCAACCTGCTCGACATGAGCCGCCTGCAGGCTGGCGTGCTGGGCGTCACCACGACCGCGATCGGCCTCGAGGACGCCGTGCCCCGGGCCCTCGACGACCTCGGCGCGCCGGCCGCCGACGTCGCCACCGACCTGCCCGCCGACCTGCCCGCCGCGCGGGCCGATCCCGGACTGCTGGAGCGCGTCCTGGTCAACATCGTGGCCAACGCGCTGCGGCAGAGCCCGCCCGGCCAGCCACCCATGATCACCGCCAGCGCGCACGGCGGCCAGGTCGAGCTGCGGGTCATCGACACCGGCCCCGGCATCCCGGCCGACCAGTGGGAGCACGTCTTCCTGCCGTTCCAGCGCCTGGGCGACCGCGACAACACCACGGGCGTCGGGCTCGGGCTCGCGCTGTCCCGCGGCCTCGCCGAGGCGATGGGCGGCACCATCACCCCGGAGACCACCCCGGGCGGGGGCCTGACGATGGTGTTGCGGCTGCCCGCCGCGTCGCCCGGCGGGGCGCGGGAATGACCCGCATCCTGGTCGTCGACGACGAGCCGCAGATCCTGCGGGCCCTGCGGATCAACCTGCGCGCCCGCGGCTACGACGTGGACCTCGCCGCCACCGGCGCCGCCGCGCTGAGGGCCGCCGCAGGTCATTCGCCCGACCTGGTCGTGCTCGACCTCGGCCTGCCCGACCTCGACGGCATCGACGTGATCCGGGGGCTGCGCGGTTGGAGCGCCGTCCCGATCATCGTGCTCTCCGGCCGGGCCGGCAGCGAGGACAAGGTCGCCGCCCTCGACGCCGGCGCCGACGACTACGTCACCAAGCCGTTCGGCGTCGACGAGCTGCTCGCCCGCATCCGGGCCGTCACGCGGCGTCTCGCCGCCGCGTCGACCGACGCCGGGTCGGTCGCCGTGGTGCGGGTGGGCCGGCACGCCGTCGACCTCGCCGACCGCACCGTGACCCGGGACGACGGGACCGAGGTCAGGCTCACCCCCACCGAGTGGGGGATGCTCGACCAGTTGCTGCGCCATCCCGGCAAGCTCGTCAGCCAGCGGCAGCTCCTGCACGAGGTGTGGGGCCCGGAGTACCAGCACGAGACCAACTACCTGCGCCAGTACATGGCCCAGCTCCGCCGCAAGCTGGAGGACGATCCCGCCCGTCCCCGCCACCTCATCACCGAACCCGGCATGGGCTACCGGTTCCGTCCCTGACCGCCGCCGTGCGGCCCGCGCCGGACACGACGAACGGGCCGGGGCCTCCGTCGGGAGGTCCCGGCCCGCCGCCTGCCCTGCCGGCTAGAGGGTCAGGGTCCAGTTGTCGACGTACCCGGTGTCGCCGCTGGCGGCGTCCTGCACGCGCAGGGTCCAGGTGCCGTTGCGGACCTCGCTGGAGAGGTTGACGTTGTAGGTCTGGTTGATGTTGTCGGTCGTGCCGCCGGTCCGGTTGTGCAGCACGTAGGTGCTGCCGTCGGGGGCGACCAGGGTGACCACCAGGTCACCGATGTAGGTGTGCACGATCTGCACCGCCACCGTGCTGGTGGACGAGGCGTTGCCGGTGCAGCCGCTGACCGGCACGGTGCTGGTCACCGTCGCGTTGTCGGTGATCGTCACGTTCGTGGCGTTGCTGCCGCCGCAGGCCGGGGGAGCGGAGCCGGTGAGGTTCAGCGTCCAGGTGTTCAGGTACCCGGTGTCGCCGCTGGCCGCGTCCTGCACGCGCAGCTTCCAGGTGCCGTTGGCGACCTCCCCGGCCAGGTTGACGTTGTAGGTCTGGTTGATGTTGTCGGTGCCGCCGCCGGTCCGGTTGTGCAGCACGTAGGTGCTGCCGTCGGGGGCGACCAGGGTGACCACCAGGTCACCGATGTAGGTGTGCACGATGCCCACCGCGACGGTGCTGGCCGAACCGGCGTTGCCGGTGCAGCCGGAGATGGTGATCGGGCTCTCCACCGTGGCGCTGTCGGCGATGGTCACGTCGGTGCCGTTGGTCTGCGAGCAACCGGGCGGCCCGTTCACGGTCAGGTTGTAGGTGGCGGAACGGGTCACCGCCGCCCCGGCCCCGTTGACTGTCACCGAGTAGATGCCCGCCGGGGTGCTGGCCGAGGTGCTGATCGTCAGGGTCGACGAACCGCCGGTGGTCACCGAGGCGGGGCTGAACGACGCGGTGGCGCCGGTCGGCAGGCCGGTGGCGGAGAACGTCACGGTCTGCGCGCTGCCGTTGGTGACGGCGGTGGCGACCGTCGCGGTGACCGAGCCGCCCGGGTTCACCGCGCCGGAGGTCGGCGAGAGCGAGACCGAGAAGTCGTTGCCGACCGGGCAGGCCGTGTCGTTGCCGGCCACGTTCACCGCGGTCCAGGCCGCCTGGACGGCCTTGTACTGGGTGGAGCAGGTGCCGTGCAGGTCGGTGGCGGCCTGCAGGCTGTACGCCCGCGCGGTGTTGGCCGGGTTGGCGGTGTTGACGTACGCCGTGTTGGAGGTGAAGTAGACGTCCAGCGCCCGGAACCAGATCTTCTCCGCCGTGGCGCGGCCGATGCCGGTCACGGCCGGGGCGGAGCCGCAGATCGGCGAGGTGCCGTACGGGGTGGCGCCGGTGCCCTCGGCGAGGTTGAAGAAGAAGTGGTTGGCCACCCCGGACGAGTAGTGCACGTCCTTGTTCTTCGTGCTGGTGGACCAGCAGCTGTCGCTCGAGCCGTCGAGCGACGGGTTGTACATGTAGCGCAGCGGGGTGCCGTCGCCGTTGATGTCGATCTTCTCGCCGACCTGGTAGTCGCCGGGGTCGGCGGTGGTGTTGGCGTAGAACTCGACCATGTTGCCGAAGATGTCGCTGGTGGCCTCGTTGAGGCCGCCGGACTCGCCGGAGTAGGTGAGGCCGCCGGGGACGACGTTCTCGGTGACGCCGTGGCTCATCTCGTGGGCCGCCACGTCGATGGAGACCAGGGGGTTGGCGTTGCCCGAGCCGTCACCGTAGGTCATCCGGGAGCCGTCCCAGAAGGCGTTGACGTAGTTGTTGCCGTAGTGCACCCGGCTGGGCACGCCCTGGCCGTTGCCGAAGATGCCGTTGCGGCCGTGCACGTTCTTGAAGTAGTCGAAGGTCTTGGCGGCGCCGAAGTGCGCGTCCACGGCGGCGGACTGCCGGTTGGTGGCGGCGCCGGTGCCCCAGGTGTTGTCGGCGTCGGTGACCGTGGTGCACGTCGACGTGCCGTTGTTCATGTCGCACGTCGAGCCGTTGCCGCGGGTGGGGTCGACCATCGAGTAGGTGCTGCCCGACAGCGTGGTGTCGACCGTGACCGTGCCCGAGTAGACGCTGTTGCCCGTGCCGGCGACGGCCTCGATCTCGTCGTACGAGCCGATGGTGCCGCCGGTGGTGGCGTCGGTGATGACGTGGAACTTCGACGGGGTCTGCCCGTCCGGCTGCCAGCCGGTGACGACGGTCTCCCAGGCCAGCCGGCCCTTGCCGGAGCTGGCGTCGACGAAGAGTTCCGGCGCGCCCACGGCGGTCAGGGTGCCCTCGAACGCCGCCTTCGCCCCGGCCGCCGCCTTCCCCGCGCTGACCCGCGGGGTGGCGCCGACCGTGAGGGGGGTGATCAGACCGACCGAGGTGCCGGCGAAACTGCCGTCCGGGGCGGTGTGCACCACGAAGTCGCCGCCGTAGACCCGCAGCCCCTGGTAGGCGCGGGTGTAGCGGGTGTGTGCCGCCCCGTTCGGGTCGACCTTGGTGCTGTGGACGGCGTACGTTTCGCCCGCTGCGGCGCGTACGGCCGCGCTGTTCGCGCGTAGTGCCGACTCGGCGCGGGCGACGGCGCTCGGTTCCGGCGCGGGAGCGCCCGGTGCCGCGTACGCCGTGGTGGCGACGCCGGTCAGCAGTCCGCTGGTGAGTAGCGCGACGCTGACGGCGGCGAGGGATCTCTTCACTGGCCCTCCTGGGGGATCACGTGACAGTAGTCACGCATGTAGATATAGCGATCTACTTACGCCAGGAGAAGACGCCGTTCAACCGATGCAACTCGTCCGGCGTACGTGCTTTGGTGATCTGTTCGGCCCGCGGTGTCGGCCTGCGCGACCGGCAGCCGTCCCGTCGGCGCCACCCCGACCTGGCGCCGGTCCGTCACGGGTGGTCCGCTGGATCCACCGCCGTTCAGCCGACCACCGGCAGCGGTTGAACGTCCATCGTGGATAACGGTTGGGTATCGACGCCGAATCGCGGTGGTACGCCGCGATATCCATCTCACGGCAACGCGAGCCGCGTCGCCGTCAGATCGATCGGTGTGCCACGGAGGTCGGCCATGCACGACGGCAACAGGAGCGCGGCAGAGGACCGACCCGGGAAGCCCCTCCCCGACCTGTGGCGTGCACGGCCACCCCTGAGCCGGATGCTGGCCACCGCGCTGGCCGCGGCGATGGCCCTCGTCATCGCCGTGACCGGCGTGGGCGAGCTGCCGACACCGATCGAGCGTCCCCTGGCGGGTTCGGACGTAGCCGACGCCGCCCGGGGCAAGGACGGCGCAGCCCCCGCACCACGGCAGCGCTGGGACGGCGCCCCCGACCCCGACGAGGTCTCGCGCCGGCAGGCGAACCGGAAGATCCCCGCCTCCCAGCGGTCGCGCCACCCGCAGCACGCGCTGCCCCAGCAGCCGACCGTCCCGCCCAACAGGGCCTCCGTGCAGCAGCCACCGGCGAAGCCGGCGCGTGGCTACCAGCCGGGCAGCAGCCGGGAGCTGGCGCAGGAGCGCGACGCCCGGCGGCAGGTCTACGCCAACACCGACGGCACCCAGACCACCGTGTTCTCCACCGCCCCGGTCAACTACCCGACCGCCGGCGGCGGCTGGGCACCGATCGACCCGAAGCTGACCGCCGACGCCACAGCGGGCTGGCGCAACACGGCGGACGCGGTGCGGCTCCACCTCGCCGCGCGGGCCGACGCCCCGGCCGTGGCCCGCTTCGCCCTCGCCGACGGCAAGTCCGTGTCCTACCGGCTGGCCGGCGCCGCGCCGGTGCCGGGCCGGGTCGACGGTGCGCTGGTCACCTACCCCGGCGTGCTGCCCGGCGTGGACCTGGAGCTGGAGTCGCGCCCCGGGGCCCTGAAGGAGACGCTGGTGTTGCGCTCGGCGGCCGCCCCGCGGGTCTACGACTTCCCGCTGCGCCTCGAAGGGCTCACCGCCGCGGTACGCGACGGCGCGGTGCGGTTGTCCGACGCCGCCGGGACGGTGCGGGCCGTCTTCCCGCCCGGCTACGTCGTCGACTCCGCGCCCGTTCCGGTCACCTCGACGGCCGTCACCTACCAGCTGCTCACCGTCGGCGGTACGCAGACCCTGCGGGTCACCGCCGACGACCGCTGGCTGCGCGACCCGGCCCGGGTCTACCCGGTGCGCCTGGACCCGACCGTCGAGCTGCCGGTCGCCGAGGGCGCCGCCGACTCGGCGATGTACGTGCACGGCAACGGCTCCGCCTCGGGCGGCAGCGAGCTGCGGGTCGGCACGGTGGACGGTGCCAACGCGGCGTCGTACGTCAGGTTCGGCGCCCTGGTGGACCGGCTGCGGTACCACACCATCTACGGCGCGCAGCTACAGGTGGTCAACTACGACGCCGACTCCTGCCGCGCCCGCGAGGTGACCGTGCACCCCGTGACGGCCGACTGGTCGGCCGGCCCGGGCCACGCGTACCCCGGGCCGGCGGTCGGTGCGGCGCTCGCCAGCAGGTCGTTCGCGCACGGGTACGTCGCGTTCGGCGACGACGCGTCGGCCTGCCCCCTCGCCGCCGAGGCGTTCGACCTGGGCGGCGCCGGCGGTGCCCTGGTGCAGCGGTGGGTCAACGGGGAGCAGCCGAACCACGGGCTGTCGCTGCGCGCCTCGACCGACCCGCTCAGCGGCAAGCGGTTCACCGGGCCCGCGACGGCCAACCCGCCGAGGTTGTACGTGACGCACAGCCCGTACAACGCCTCCTACGAGATCCCGAAGCCGGTGCCGAACCCGCCGGTGTTGCAGAACCAGGACGGCCGGGTCGCCGTGACGGTGACCAACCGCAGCGCCGAGGCATGGGCGGTGGGCGCCTACTACCTGGCCTACCGCGCGTACGACGCGCAGACCGGCGCGGCGGTCACCCAGCAGCGTGCGGCCAACCTGGCCGCCCCGGTGGCCCGCGGGGCCAAGGTCACCCTCGACGCGACCATCAAGGCACTGCCGCCGGGACGGTACTTCCTCGATTTCACCATGGTGCGCACCGGCGGCACGGTCTTCACCGACCATCAGGTGCCGCCCGCCCGGATGGTGCTCGAGGTCACCGACATCCCGCCGGTCGTGCAGGAGCTCTACCCGCCGAACGGCTACGCCGCACCCACGCTCACCCCGCAGCTCTGGGCGCGGGCGGTGGACATCGACGCGCCCGCGGGACTGACGCTCACCTACAAGTTCGAGGTCTGCGAGCAGAACGCGTCCGGCGGCACCACCGGCTGCTTCGACTCCGGCTTCCAGGCCGGTACCGCCTGGGCCGTGCCGGCCGGCCGGCTGCACTGGAGCAGGACCTACCAGTGGCGGGTGATCGTCAAGGACGCCGGCAACGAGGTCCCGTCACCGAGTTCGGTGCTGCTCACCGCCGTCCCGCAGCCGGAGATCACCTCGCGGATCGCGGGGGCGACGACGGCGGCGGGCGAGCGCGAGTTCGACGCCCAGACCGGCAACGTGTCCACCACCGCGGTGGACGCCACGGTCACCACCGTCGGTCCCGAGCTGCACCTGGTGCGCACCTACAACAGCCTCGACCCGCGGCGCGACGGCGCGTTCGGCGCCGGCTGGTCGACCCGCTACGACATGCGCGTCGTCGCCGACGCGGACGGCTCCGGCAACATGCTGGTCACCTACCCGGACGGGCAGCAGGTGCGCTTCGGGCGCAACCCCGACGGCACCTTCGCCGCCCCGTCCGGCCGCACCGCCGCGCTGACCTGGAACGGCACCGCCTGGACGCTCGTCGACAAGTCGAGGATGACGTACCAGTTCTCCGCCGCCGGCCGGCTCACGAAGATCACCGACGCGGCCCTGCGCTCGATCGTGCTCACCTACAACGCCACCGACGGGAAGCTGGCCCGGGCGCGCGTCGCCAACAGCCAGACCAACACGGCCGGCCGGTCGCTGACCTTCACCTGGTCCGGCGCGCACGTGAGCGGCGTCGCCGCGGACGCGGTCAACGGTGTCGCGCCCACGTGGACCTACACCTACAACGGTGACCTGCTCACCTCGGTCTGCGCCCCCGGCAACGCCTGCACCCGGTACGGCTACGCGGCCGGCTCGAACTACCGCACCGGGGTGCTCGACGCCAAGCCGGAGTCGTACTGGCGTCTGGGCGAGCCGAAGGGCACGGCGGCCGGCAGCGAGGTCGCCGTCAACCTGGGCAAGGACGCCGGCACCCACACGGGCGTGGCCCTCGGCGCGCCGAGCGCGCTGACCGGCACCACCAACACCGCAGCCGGCTTCAACGGCACCTCCTCCATGGTCGACCTGCCCAAGGGGGCGGTGAAGAAGGCCCGCGACGGCGCGGTCGAGCTGTGGTTCAAGGCCAGCACCACGGGCAGCGGCGGCCCGCTGCTCGGCTACCAGGACAAGGCGCTCAGCGCCACCTCCACCACCGGGGTGCCGGCGTTGTACGTGGGCACCGACGGCCGGCTGCGCGGGCAGTTCGGCGGCCCCACGATCGCGCCGTTGACCTCGACCACCACCGTCAACGACGGGCGCTGGCACCACGTGGTGCTGTCGGCGATGGGCGGCGTGCAGACGCTCTACCTCGACGGCGCGAAGGTGGCCGAGCGCACCGGCACGACGGTCGAGCACTCGCTGCTGACCTTCAACCAGCTCGGCGCGGCGTACGCCACGACGCCGGCGTCCTGGCCGGCCTGGGGCACGGCGCAGCGCCGGTACTTCGCCGGTGCGATCGACGAGGTGGCCGTCTACTCCCACCCGCTGGGCCAGGCGGCGGTCACCGCGCACCACAGGTACGCCACCGGCACCAACCAGTTGACCTCGGTGACCCTGCCGAGCGGCAAGACCGCCGCGCAGTTCACCTACGACACGGCGGCCGACCGGGTCACCAGGCACACCGACCGGCACGGCGGCGCGTGGAACATCGGCGCGCCCCTGGTGTACGGCGGCGACACCGACCTGCGCCGCAGCGTGCAGGTGCTGGACCCGGGCAACCGGCCGCACCTGTACGAGTACGACGCGCTCAGCGGCCAGTTGCTGCGTTCGGGCACCCCGCTCGGCCTGGAGACGCGCGAGGAGGACCGGCCCGGCTCGCCCACCCCGGCACCGCCACCGCCGCCGACCGAGGTCTGCTCCACCCCCGACCCGGGCGACCCGGCGTTCTGCACCGTCATCCCGGGTGACGCGGGCGGGCCGGTGTTCGTGCGGCACCCGCTGGACGGGATGGCGATCCGCACGTTCGAGTACGACGACCGGGGCAACCAGACGGTGGTCACGAACGAGAACGGCGACGCCGTGCGGATGACGCACGACGAGCGCGGCAACGTCGTCTCCACGCGGACGTGCCGCACCGCCGGCGTCTGCCACACCGCCTACACCACCTATCCGGCGACGGTGACCGACAGGTTCGACCCGCGCAACGACCTGCCGGTCGAGTCGCGCGACGGGCGCTCGGCGAGTGCCACCGACACCACCTACCGGACCAGCTACACCCACACGTCGTTCGGGGAGCTGGCGACGCAGGTCAACCCGGACGGCAGCACCGTCAGGCACACCTACACCACCGGTGGCGAGGCCGCGTACGGCGGTGGCACCGTGCCGGCCGGGCTGCTGCTGACCAGCACCGACGCGCGGGGCAAGATCACCCGGTACGCCTACTACCAGAACGGCGACCTCTACCGGGTCACGAAGCCGTCCGGGCTGGTCACCACCCACACCTACGACGCGCTCGGCCGGATGCTCACCGCCACGGAGACCTCCGACGCCTACCCGGCGGGCGTGGTCACCAGCCACAGCTACGACGCGCTGTCGCGGTTGGTCGCCACCACCGGGCCGGCCACCACCGACGCCGTCACCGGCCAGGCACACCAGAAGCGCTCCACGACCACCTACGACGTGGACGGCAACGTGTCCCGGGTCGAGGTCGACGACGTGCGCGGTGACGATCCGACCCGCGCCAGCACGTGGGAGTACGACCAGTCCAACCGCCCGATCAAGATCATGGACGCGGAGGGCAACGAGACGGTCAAGAACTACGACCGGTTCGGCAACGAGACCACTGTGGTGGACGCGAACGGCAACCGGTACGACTACGCCTACACCGCGCGCAACGCCCTGGCCGAGGTCCGGCTGCGGGCGTACGCCGGCGACGAGGGCCCCACGACCGGCGACTACCTGGTGCTGCACACCTACGCGTACGACCACGCCGGCCGGATGGTCAGCGACACCGACGCCATGGGCCGGCGCCTGGAATACCAGCACTACGCCGACGACCAGTTGCACCGCATCGTGCTGAGGAACTTCCGCAAGCCCGACGGCGGCACCCGTGACTACGTGGTGGAGGAGAACACCTACGACGGTGCCGGCAACCGCACCCGGCAGGCCGCGGCCAACGGCACCTCGGTCACCCAGCAGACGTACACCAGGACCGGGGCCATCGCCAGCATCGTGGTCAACCCCGGCGGCGCCGCGCTGACCACCTCGTACACGTACGACGCGATGGGCAACGTCACCCGGGTGACGCGCGCCGGCCGGGGATCCAACGTGCCGTGGACCCTCTCCACCACCCCGGAGCAGGTCGACTACGCCTACGACGACAGCGGCAACCCGATCCGCCAGACGGCCTTCGCCGGCACCGCCAACCGGGTCACCACCAGCACCTACGACCAGCGTGGGATGCTGACCGCCGCCACCGACCCGCTCGGGCGCACGATCCGCTACGCCCACGACGAACTGGGCCGCCAGATCCGGGTGACCTCCCCGCCGGTCGCCGCCGAGGAGAACGGCGGCGCGCCGAGCACCGTCACGCCGAGCACCGTCACCGGCTACAACACCTTCGACGAGACCGCGCACACGGCCGACGCCCGGGGCAACATCACCAGCTTCGCCTACAACCGGCTGGGCCGCCCGGTCGGCAGGACCGCCCCGACGTACTCGCCGCCCGCCGGGGTGAGTCCGTTGCGGCCCACCACCACGGCCCGCTACGACGCCGCCGGCAACGTGGTCGAGACCGTCGACGCCCGGGGCAGCGCCACCCGCTACCAGTACGACCAGTTGGGACGGCTGGTCAGCCGGGACGAGCCGAGCGGAGCCACGGACCGGGCGGTGACCCGCTACAGCTACACCCGTACCGGGCAACTGCTGTCGACGACCGGTCCCACCGGCAACCGGAAGGAGGCCACCTACGACGACCTCGACCGGCAGGTGACCGCGACGGTGCTGGAGCGGTATCCGACCGCCCGCGCGCTCACCACGAACTACCGCTACGACGACGGTGGAAACGTCACGTCGATCGTGTCGCCCGGCGGCGCCACCACCTCCAACGTGTACGACGCGCTCGGGCAGCTCACCCGGGTGGTCGACCCGGCGGGGGTGGCCACCAGCTACGGCTACGACCACGCCGGCCGGCAGGTGCGCGTCAGCGACGGGCTGGGCCGTACCGAGCGGATCGACTACGACCAGTTCGGGTCGATCACCGCCGAGTCGGACGTGGCACCGGACGGCTCGCTCCTGCGCACCCAGACCTACGGCTACGACGCCGCCGGCAACCTGACCTCGGCCGCCAGCCCCGGCGGGGTGACCACCACCTACGAGTACGACGCGCTCGGCCGCCTGTCCCGGCAGGTGGAGCCGGCCACCGCCAGCACCTCGATCAGCACCAGCTTCGGCTACGACGTGGCGGGCAACCCCACCCGTTACACCGACGGGCGGGGCAACCGCACCATCTCCACGTACAACACGTGGGGGCTGCTGGAGTCGCAGGTCGAGCCGGCCACCACCGCCCACCCCAACGCGGCCGACCGCACCTGGACTGTGGCGTACAACATCGCCGGGCAGCCGACCCGGCTCACCTCGCCCGGCGCGGTGACCCGGATCCGCAGCTACGACCTGGCGGGCCGGCTGACCGGCGAGACCGGCAGCGGGGCCGGCACCCCGGAGCGCGCCCTCGGCTACGACCTGGCCGGTCGGCTCGTCCGGGCCACCGCACCGGTCGGCACCGACACCTACAGCTGGGACGACCGGGGCAACCTGCTCGGCTCCACCGGCCGGGCCGGCACCGCCAGCTTCAGCTACGACGCCGACAGCCAGCTCGCCAGCCGCACCGACGGGTCCGGGACCACCTCCTACACCTACACCAGGACGCGGCTGAGCGCGGTCCGCGACGGCGTCACCGGCGTCACCCAGCGCTACACCTACGACGCCGCCGGTCAGCCGACCAGCATTGACTACGGCTCCGGCCGCACCCGCGCGTTCACCTACGACAACCTGGCGCGGGTCAGCACCGACGTCACCCGCAACCAGGCCGGGCAGTCGGTCAGCTCGGTCAGCTACGCCTACGACGTCGACGACAAGCTGGTCGGCAAGACCACGACCGGAACGGCCGGGGCGGGCAGGAACACCTACGCCTACGACCTGGCCGGGCGGCTGACCTCGTGGACCGGCCCGCAGGGCACCGTCGCGTACGCCTGGGACGCCTCCGGCAACCGGATCCGGGCCGGCACGAAGACGGCCAGCTACGACGAGCGCAACCGCCTGTTGTCCGATTCGGACTACACCTACACCTACACCGCGCGCGGCACGCTCGCCTCGCGGACCAGCTCCGGGCTGACCGAGAAGTACGCCTTCGACGCGTTCGACCGGCTCACCACCGCCGGCAGCGTGACGTACGCCTACGACGCGCTCAACCGGGTGGCGACCCGTGGCGGGTCCTCCTTCGGCTACGCGGGCATGACCGACGACGTCGTCACCGACGGCGCCGGCCGCTACTCGCGGGGACCGACGGGTGAGGTCCTCGGCGTCGGCCAGGGCAACGAGCAGCTACTGGCCCTCACCGACGGGCACGGCGACGTGGTGGCCGGCATCGACCCCGCCGACACCACGCTGACCAAGCTCGCCGACTCGAAGGCCTACGACCCCTTCGGCAAGGTCGTCGCGACCGAGGGCGACCCGGGTGACCTGGGCTACCAGGGTGACTGGACCGACCCGACGACCGGTCAGGTCGACATGGGCGCGCGCTGGTACGAGCCCGGCACGGGCGCGTTCGTCTCCCGCGACACGGCCAACTACAGCACCGGCGACGCGATCCTGGCCAACCGGTACACCTACGCCGCGGGCGATCCGCTGGCCCACGTCGACCCGGACGGGTACTGGCCCTCCTGCGGCTGGTGCAAGTCCGTGGTCAACAAGGTCAAGAAGACGGCCTCCAGAGTGGTGTCCGCGGTGCGCAGTGTCGCCTCCAGGGTCTGGTCCGGGGTGAAGACGGCGGCCAGCGCCGTCTGGGCCGGCGTGAAGTCCGTGGCCAGCCGGATCGGCTCGGCGATCAAGGCGGCGGCCACCGCGATCTCCAACGGCGCGAAGTGGCTCTACAACAAGGCCCGGTCGGCCGTGAACTGGGTCAGCCAGAAGGTCAGATCCGCGACGGCGTGGGTGGCCGGCAAGGTGTCGCGCGCGATCAAGACGGTGCGTAGCACCGTCTCGGCGGGGAGGGCCTGGGCGAAGGCGAAGGCGGCGCAGGCGATCCGGGCGGTCCACGAGATGAAGACGCGGATCACCCAGACCGCCCGTACCGCCATCGAGTACGTGGCGCGGCACAACCCGATTCCGGCCATTGCCGCCGTGCTGAAGCCGGTCGTGTCGACGATCAAGGCGGTGGTGTCGGTCGCCGCACACATCCCGGCCGCGGTGGTCGCCACCGTGCGCGACGTGGTGGCCGACACGGTCCAGGCGGCCAAGGTCATCTATCAGGCGGCCGTCGAGGCGGCCGGCGTGGTCGTTGAGGCGGTCTCCAGGGCGACCGAGGCGGTGGTGGACTTCGCCCAGGCGGCGGCGCCGTACGTGAAGGACGCGCTGCGTGTCGCCGCCGCGGCCGTCGGGGTCACCGACCTGGTCGACTGCGTGACCAAGGGCGACCTCGAGGCGTGCGCCTGGACCGCGGCGACCATCGCCGGCTACGCCCTCGGCGGCGTCGGCGGCGGCGCGGTGCGCGCGGCACGGGGAGCGAGCCTGGCCGTCAAGTACGGCGACGACATCGCCGACGTCGTCCGTGGCGGATCGAAGCTGCCCGCCACCAGGCGCGCGGACGACGCCGCCGACCTCGCCTCCTGTGCCACCGGCAACAGCTTCACGGGCGACACGCTGGTGCGCATGGCCGACGGCTCGACGAGACCGATCAGCAAGGTCCGGGTGGGCGAGAAGGTGCTCTCCGCCGACCCCACCACCGGCCGCACCGGCGCCTTCGCGGTCACCGCCGTCATCGTCGGCGAGGGGCGCAAGGAACTGGTCGACGTCGAGGTGGACACCGACGGTGGGGCTGGTTCGGCCACCGCCACGATCACCGCCACCGACGGCCACCCGTTCTGGTCCACCGAGCAGGGCACCTGGGTCGAGGCCGGCGACCTGGCCGCCGGCGCGGAACTGGGCACCTCCGGCGGGGGGACCACGACCGTGCTGGCCACCCGGGAACGCACCGAGCGGGAGCGGGTCTACAACCTCACCGTCGACACGACGCACACGTTCTACGTGCTCGCCGGCGCGCTGGACCTGCTGGTGCACAACACCGACGCGGGCTGCCCCGTCCACGGTCCCTCCGTCCTGCCCGAGTCGACGACCGGCACCCGGCCGCCGGGCAGATGCAGCTGCGGCGACTGGAAGCTGGACAACAACATTCCCGAGGTGGGCAAGGGGCCCAACGGCGCCGGCCACCAACCCGGCGACGACCGCATGGGGGACCTGCAGAAGACGTTCGAGGAGCGGGGGCGGCGGGCGGAGCTACCCAACAGCATCCTCGGCGAGGCGGAGAACCTGCTGGAGACCGCCGCCGACCTGTGGCTCCCGCCCGGGTTCTGACGCCGTCGGCGCCCCGGCACCAACCACCGACCATCTACCAACCACAACGAAGAGGGAAGTGACGTGTTGACCGAAGGCACGTACCGAACGCGGCCGGTCCGGCTGCTGACCGTGCTGATGCTGCTCGTGGCGGCACTGGGCGTGGCCGTGTCGCGCCCGGCGCCGGTCTCGGCGGACGCGGCCGGGCTGGGCGGCGACTACGTGCCGCTGCCCAGCGGCGCCGCGCTGCTCGACACCCGTACCGGCGTCGGCGGGCGCACCGGCGTGATCGGGGCCGGCGGCGTGGTGACGTTCCCGGTCCTGGGCGTCGGCGGCATCCCCTCCGCCGGGGTCGCCGGGGTCCTGCTCCGGCTGGTGACCACGGACGGCACCGGTTACAGCTTCCTGCGGGCCTACCCCGACGGCACCAGTCCGAACGGGGTCTCGATGGTCAACAACTTCCACGGCGAGCAGGTCTCCAACACCACGGTCGTCAAGCCGGGCACCAACGGCCGGATCGCCGTGGCGAACTTCACCGGCGACACCCACGTCATCGCCACCGCGCAGGGCTACTTCCGCTCCACCGTCGGCGGCGGCGGGGGCTTCGTTCCCGTCTCGCAGAACAAGCTTGTCGACACCCAGCTCGGCCTGGGGACGACCAAGGCGAAGATTCCCGCGATGGGCACCCGCACGGTGACGCTGGCCGGTGGCGTGATCCCGACCACCGCGACGGCCGTGCTGGCCAACGTGGTCACCGTCGACGTCACCGCGCAGGGTTGGCTCGGTGTGACGCCGGCCGGCGCCGCCGCCGCGGCGCACTCGGCGCTGAACTTCGAGGAGAGCGGGCACCACTCGCACACGGTGTCGCTGCCGCTCTCCTCGGCCGGTCAGGTCACGTTCACCAACCGCAGCGGCGCCGCCATCGACCTGATCGTCGCCCCCTACGGCTACATCACCGGCAGCGCCAGCCAGGGCGCGGGCTTCCGTCCCCTTGCGGCGACCCGGCTCTACGACGGCGTGAGCGCGATCGCCCACGGTGGCGCGGTCGACGTGCAGGTGGCCGGCAGGCTCGGACTGCCGACCCGGGGCGTCGCGGGCGTGGTCCTCAACGTGACCGTCGCCGACCCGAGCGCCACCGGTGGCTTCAGGGTGTGGCCGACCGGTGGGACCGAACCCGACGTCAGCCAGGTGCACGCGCGCAGGCCGTACAACGCGGCTGGCCTGGTGATCGTCAAACCCGGCACCAACGGCCACGTCCGGCTGAAGAACGTGTCGGGCGGCTCCGCCCGCCTCATCGTGGACATCCAGGGGTTCTTCACCGACCCGATTCCGGCCGCGCCGGTGCAGCCGTTCGCGGCGTCGGTGGGGGTGCAGGCCGGCCCGGCGGCGGGTGCGGCGCTGGGGATGCTGGAGTACGCGTACACGGACAACATCGGCCGGGTGCTTGTCGGTCACCAGCCCGATGTGGACAACTTCGGCACGGTGCAGTGGAGCGTGGTGTCGGGTAACGAGGCGTTCTCGGGTCGACCGTCGCTCGGCGTGTCGGGCGACGGCCGGGTGCAGGTCGCGGCCCACTACTCGGATTCGGACGTGTGGGCGCGTACGCAGACCGCGGTGGGTTCGGCGACGTGGGCACCCTGGTCGGACTTCGGCGGATCGATGGCCGCCGCACCGGCGGTGGTGCTGCTGCCCTCCGGGACCATGGCGGTGTTCGCCGTGGACGTCGACGGCAAGCTGTGGGTCTACCAGCAGACCGGCACCGTTCCGGCCTGGCGGGCCCTGGTCGACCGGGAGTTCGTCGGCACCCCGGTCGTCGCGCAGACCCGCACGGGGGTGCGGTTGTTCCTGCGTACCGCCACCGGCACCGTGGAGACGGCCGAGTACGTCGAGGGCACCCTGTCCGCGTGGACGAGCCTAGGTGGCACCGGCGCCGGCGCGCCGGCGGTGGTGGTGTCCCCGGGGTACCGGATGCGGGTGTTCGTGCGGTCCCTGAACGGGACCATCGCGACCAAGTACCAGGACGTGGCGGGGACGTTCCCGGCGGCCTGGACGTCGCTGGGGTCGTACGTGTCGGCGGGTGCGCCGGCGGCGGTCCTGGATCCGGTGCTGGGCCGCACGGCGGTGGTCACCCGCAGCCCGTCGGGCGAGGTGATGCTGTCGTGGGAGACGGCGCAGGGTTCCGGAGCGTTCGGCGGATGGTCGGCGGCGATCCCGGATCTGTTCGAGTCGGCGGCGACGGACCCGACGATCGTGCCCGTGACCAACAGTGCGGGGCAGACGTGGTTGATCCTGTTCCGCAACGCGAACAACGCGAGCCGGATCTACGAGCGCCAGCCGGTGGCGGGCCTCGCGGCCGCGGCCAGCGGTGGCTCGACCGTAACGCCGCGACGGGTCGGGGACACCGCTCCCGCCTCGGCGGCGCGCGGCACCTTCGCCGCGCACACCCTGCCCGCCCCACCGGCCTGACCCCACGGGTGGGCGCGGGCCCGGCCCGCGCCCACCCGGTACCGGCACGCCAGTGGTTCCACCGCTCAACATTGATCAACTGACCGTCGATCCGGCCGTCGCTCCCTCGGGGAACCGGCGGTGCCCGCGACGTCAGCCTGATGGGAAGGTATGCGATGAATCGGTCACGATGGCGCGGCCGGCTGGCCACCGTACAGGTCGCGGCGCTCGCCGCGGCGCTGCTGGCGGTGGTCCAGCCGACACCGGTGCGGGCCGCCGACACGGTGAGCTGCGCCGCCGAGGCGTCGGTCTTCGGCGCGGATGCCGGCGGCAACATCTGGCGTTACGCCCTCCACTCGCCCGGCAGCGCGAGCTCCACCTGGTCGAGCCCCCACTCCGGCGGTACGGGCTGGCAGGCCTTCGGTCGGGTCATCGGCGGCCCGGGCGGCCGGCTGTACGGCATCAACGCCAATGGCCTGTACCGCTACCGCTGGACCAGCAGCGGCTGGGAGATGACCAACGGCCTGGGCGGTCAGCTGATCAGCACCAGCTTCACCCAGTACGCCACCGCCGGGTTCCGGAACAGGATCACCGTCGACGAGCGGGGCGACTTCTACCTCGTCGACGGCGAGGGAAGGCTGCGCACCTACCGGTACGACGAGGCCGCGGGCAAGTGGCTCTTCTCGGGCCGGTTGCTCGACACCGGCTGGGGTCGTTTCGACCTCATCGTCGCCGCCGGCCAGGGCGTGCTCTACGCCCGGGACGCCACCGACGGCCGGCTCTTCCGCTACCGCTACGAGCCGGACAGCCAGCGTTGGCTCGAGCACCAGCAGCCCGTCGGCACCGGCTGGAACATCTTCAGCAGGGGCATCTTCTCGGTCGGCGGCGACACCCTGTTCGGCATCGACAGCGCTGGGAACGTGTCGCAGTACCGTTTCCGGGAGGACAACCGCACCTTCACGATCATGGGGCGGGTGATCGGCAGCGGCTGGAACATCTTCAACAGCGTGGCCGCCATCACCGACACCTGCAGGCTCACCGCGTCGCACGTGCCGGCCCGGCCGCCGGTGCAGGTGCTCCAGCACGCGCCCGCAGCCGTCACACAGGCCGCCTCCAACAGCATCGAGATCGCCACCACCGACAACATCGGCCGGCTGCTGCACGGGCGGATGAGCCCGGACAACTTCAGCTCGCTGCAACTGACCGCGGTCTCCGGCAGCGAGGGCTTCAGCGGGGTGCCGGCACTGTCCGAGGACACCCAGAACCTGGTGCGGATCACCGCCCGCAACATCAACAGCGATGTCTGGACCCGGACCCAGTCCGTCGCCGGCAGCCCCGGCTGGAGCGGCTGGGCCGACCTGGGTGGCCGGATGGCGTCCGCGCCCGCCACCGTGCGCCTGTCCGACCAGCGTGAGGCCGCGTTCGCGGTGGACGCGGCCGGTGCCATGTGGGCCCGCTGGCAGGACCCGGTGCACCCGGACCTGCTGGCCTGGCGCAAGCTCGGCGGCAGCGGCCTGGCCGGCACGCCGGTGGCGGTGCCGTTGGCCGACGCGAGCGCCCTGGTCGTCGTCGCGGACCGCGCCGGTTCGCTGCGGGCGGCCCGGTACGCCGGCGGCGCGCTGGGGCCGTGGACCAGTCTCGGCGGCAGCGGCTTCACCGGGACCCCGGCCGTGGTGTTGCTGCCCGGCTACCGGATGCGGATCTTCGCCCGCGACGGCGGGGGCCGGATCGTGGCCACGGAACGCCGCGTCGACGGCACCTTCACCGGCACGTGGACGGCCCTCGGCGGCACCGGGACCGTCGCGGCGGGCGCGCCGAGCGCGCTGCTGAGCCCGGTCAGCGGCCGGATCGGGGTCTACATGCGCGGCACCGACGGCTACATCCACTACGCCGCCGAGACGGCGCAGGGCAGCGGCGTCTGGGGCGACTGGATTCCCGCCCAGGACGCGTTCGAGACGTACGCCAGCGACCCGACCGCGTTCAGCTTCGGCAACGCCAACGGTCCGAACGTGGCCTACCTCGCGCGTACCCCCGCCGGCTCGCTGCGGTTGTACACCGTCCAGGAGCCGACCGCGTGGCTGGCCGGCGCGGGTAGCGCCCGTCTCAGCGCCGCGGCGGCGACGGTGCGGCCCACCTTCCGGCGGCACGTACTGCCCGCGCCGCCGCCCGTGCCCCGCTGAACGACGACCGCGAAGGGGTCCGTGGGCGCTCGCCGCCCACGGGCCCCTTCCGTGTCGGGTGCGGCGCCGACCACGAAGGGTGCCGCGTCGGCCGCCCAGCACCCTGTACGCACCGTGTACGCCGCCTGTACCCACGCCCGTCGGCCCGGCGGTAGCTTGTCCCAGCCGACGCGGCCGAGGCGGTCGTTCGGGTGGCTGTTGTCTGATGGGAGCAGGGACGATGCGTCCTGGACCGGTGGCGGCGACCGAGGTCGCGGTGCGACGCGACGAGCTGGCGGCACCCCGGATCGCGGACGTGCTCGGCGTCGGCCCCGGCGAGGTCGAGCGGGTGGATGTCACCCTGCTGCGCGATGGCCTGTCGCCCCGGCTCGACGGGATCGACGGCTCCCACGCGCGCCACCTGGCCGCGCTGGCGGACGAGCTGCCGCCCCTGGTGGTGCACCGGGCGACGATGCGGGTGATGGACGGGCTGCACCGGCTCGCGGCGGCACGCAGCCGCGGCCAGGAGCAGGTGCCCGTGGTGTACTTCGCGGGCAGCACGGAGGAGGCCTTCGTCGTCGCGGTACGGCTCAACGCCGCCCACGGCAGGCCGTTGCGCGCGAAGGACCGGGCGGCGGCGGTGCGGCGCATCCTCGACACGCATCCCCACTGCTCGGACCGGTGGATCGCCTCGGTCTGCGGGGTCGCGCCACGCACGGTCGCCGGATTGCGACGGGATTCGGTCGACGACGGCCGGCGGCCCGAGACCCGGCTCGGCCGCGACGGCCGGCGGCATCCGCTCTCCGCCCAGGAGGGGCGCCGGATGGCCGAGGAGATCATGTGCGATGAGCCGGACGCCAGCCTGCGCGAGGTGGCCCGCCGCGCCGGCGTCTCCGTCGGTACCGCCCTGGACGTACGGCGGCGCATGGGGGCCGGGGTCCCCGAGATGATCGGTCACACCGGCGGCGCGGCCGGGCCCGCCCGACAGCAGTGGGCCGGGGCGGACGCGGTGCTGACGGTGCGGAGGATCCGCGAGCAGTTGGAGTGGTTGGCTCGGGAGCCGGCCCTGCGCTACTCCGACCGTGGCCGGGCTCTGCTCCGGCTGCTGTCAGCCACGCTGGCCTTCCTCGAGCAGTCCGGCCCGATGGTGGACGCGGCCCCCGGGCACTGTCGGCGCTCGCTGGACGAGGTCGCCCGCGCCTGCGCCGTCGGCTGGCTCGATCTCGCCGAACAGTTCGGCGACGAGAAGGCCCCGTCGCGCGGGCGCTGACCGTCGCGGCGGGGCAGGCGCGCCGCCGGCGGTCAGCCGGCCCGCGCCGGCGGGTGGGGCTCGGCCTGGGTGGGCGCGGCCTCGGCGAGCGCGGTGCGCAGGATGTCGAGCAGCGGGCCTTCGGGGTGCTCGATCCAGTGTTGGATGGCCACCCGCAGGGTGGCCAGGTAGATCGCCGCCAGGACCCGGGAGCGCAGGGCCCGGTCGGACCCGGTCAAGCGGTGGGTGAGGTCGTCGGCGAGTTCGCGTTCGATGGCGGTGTAGGCCGCGATCTGGTGCGCGACGAGGCCGGGGTGCCCGCGTAGCTGCCGGCGGTGCAGCAGCCAGGAGGGCGGGGCGTTGCCGTACGCCTCGACGGCGAGGCGTTCGGCGGCCCCGCTCAGCACGGCCCACGGCGGCCCGTCGGCCGGCTGCCGGCGGATCAGCTCCAGCAGTCGGCGCAGCCGCACGGCGTCGCCGTGGAAGATGGCCTCCTCCTTGCCGGAGAAGTAGTTGGAGAAGGTCCGGCGGGAGACGTTGGCGGCGTCGGCGATGGCCTCGACGGTGACGCGGTCGAGGCCCTGCTCGGTGGCGAGGCGCAGCGCCGCCTCGTGCAGGGCCAGCCGGGTGGCCTCCTTCTTGCGCTCCCGCAGCCCGGTGGTCTCCGCCATGGTCGACAGCCTACGGGGACGTGATTCAGTTCTCATCGCGCAAACTTGCACTTTGGGCAAGATCAGCAGATGCTTGTATGCGGCAACCATCTGCATGCAAGGGGGACGGGGTGGAGAACGCCGGCCGCGAGCTTGGCGCGAGGCTGTCCGAGCTGCTCAGGTGCGTACGGTTGATCAAGGGGCGGCGGGCCGCCATCCGGCCGGGCGTACCGATCGGCCTGGCCGGTCTCCTCGGCCAGATCGAGGAGCTTCCCGCCGACTGCCACGCCCGGGAGCTGGCGGCGCGCAGCGGGCTCGACCCGTCGACCGTCAGCCGCGCCGTCGCCTCGCTCGTCAGCCACGGTCTGGTCGAGCGGCGTGTCGACCCCGCCGACAAGCGCGCCAGCCTGCTGACCGTCACGCCGGCCGGCCGGGCCGCCCTGGCCGACACCTACGACTGGTACGGCCGGATTCTCGACACCGCGCTCGCCGACTGGACGCCCGCCGAGACGGCGGCGTTGGCCACCGCCCTCGGCCGGTTGAACCGCGACATCGAGACCACCCTCGGACACCAAGACAACCAGGAGGCCGCGCGATGAGCGCACCCACCACCACGGCCGGCGACGCGCCGCCGATGACGCACCGGCAGACGCTGGAGGCACTCAGCGGTCTGCTGCTGGTGCTCTTCGTCGCGATGCTGAGCGGCACCGTCGTCTCCACGGCGCTGCCGAAGATCATCGGAGCGCTGGACGGGTCGCAGATCCAGTACACCTGGGTGGTCACCGCCACCCTGCTCACCGCGACCGCCACCACCCCGATCTGGGGCAAGCTCGCCGACCTGTTCAACAAGAAACTCCTGGTCCAGATCGCCATCGTGGTCTTCCTGGTCGGCTCGGTCATCGCCGGTTTCTCCCAGAACGCCGAGCAGCTCATCGCCGCCCGCGCCTTCCAGGGCATCGGCGTCGGCGGGCTCCAGGCCCTCGTCCAGGTCGCCATCGCCGCGATGATCCCGCCGCGCGAGCGCGGCCGGTACAACGGCTACCTCGGCGGCGTCATGGCCGTGGCGACGGTCGGCGGCCCGCTGCTGGGCGGCCTCATCGTCGACACCTCCTGGCTCGGCTGGCGCTGGTGCTTCTTCGTCGGCGTCCCCGTCGCCGCCATCGCGCTGGTCCTCCTGCAGCTCACCCTGCGGCTGCCGACGGTCCGCCGCGAGAACGTGAAGATCGACTACCTCGGCGCGTCCCTGATCGCCGCCGGCGTCAGCGTGCTGCTCATCTGGATCTCCTTCGTCGACGGCTCGTTCGCCTGGCTCTCCTGGCAGACCGCCGCCATGGTGGGCGGCGCGGTCGTGCTGCTCGCCCTGGCCGTCCTGGTGGAGTCCCGGGCCGAGGAACCGGTCATCCCGCTCAAGCTCGTCCGTCAGCGCACCACCGCCCTGGCCATCCTGGGCAGCCTGGCGGTCGGCATGGCGATGTTCGGCGGCGCGGTCTTCCTCGGTCAGTACTTCCAGATCGGCCGCGGCTACAGCCCCACGGAGGCCGGCCTGCTCACCATCCCGATGATGGCCGGCGTCCTCGGCTCGTCGATCGTCGTCGGCCGGTTGATCACGAAGACCGGGAAGATCAAGCCGTACATCGTGATCGGCGCGGTCGTGCTCGTCATCGGCTTCGGCCTGCTCGGCACCATCGACCACGAGACCTCGCTGGTGCTGGTCGGCGCGGCCATGCTCATCGTCGGCGTCGGGGTCGGCATGACGATGCAAAACCTCGTCCTGGCCGTGCAGAACACCGTCTCGCTGCGCGACATCGGCGCGGCCAGTTCGACGGTGGCGTTCTTCCGGTCGCTCGGCGGCACCATCGGTGTCTCGGTGCTCGGCGCGGTCCTCGCCCGGCAGGTCACCGACCAGATCACCACCGATCTCACCGCCGCCGGCATCCCCGCCTCCGCCAGCGCCGGGTCCGGCAGCCTGAACGTCGAGGCCATGCCGGAGATGGTCCAGCAGATCGTGCGCGCCGCGTACGGCGACGCCACCGGCCACATCTTCATCATCTCGGCCGTCATCGCCGTCGTGGGCGTGATCGCGGCGCTGCTGCTCAGGCCGGTGCCGCTGCGGACCAGCCTGGACCTGCCGGACGCCGGCACGCCGACGGCCGCGGTCGCCGACGGCCGGGAGGCCGCGGACCGGGGCGCCGACGCCGACGGCCGGGAGGCGTCGCTGCGCCGCTGACCCGTGAGCGCGACAGCGGGGCCGCCACCGTCCTGGGGACGGTGGCGGCCCCGCTGTCCGGTCGTCAGGCCGTCGTCCGGCGCGGACCCGCCGGCGTCACCGGGCGGCGCCGCCGTCGATCGCCGCCGACTAGCGGTTGCAGGCCGGGAACAGGTTGTCCCACAACTGCGGAACGCGGCTCTGGTCGGTGCACTCGTTCGGCGGGGCCTTGAGCAGCGGTGCCGGGGCGACGTGGGACAGGCCGAGCGCCGACCCGGCGACCGTGCGGGTGACGGAGTCGTCGGCCGTCGACCCGGCGACCGCCGGCGACCCGAGAGCCATGAACAGGAGCGCGCCCGGCACGAGGAGCCGGGTGAGGCGTCCGTTGCTTACCGTCCGCATGTGACCTCCCTGGAGTTGTCCGTCGGATGCAGGGAGCGTGATCCAGGCCGAGGGCCAAGGTCAATACCGGGCCGGTCACGGATGGGTCACGTCGGCCCGGCGCTATCCATGCTGGTGAATCGGCTCTGCCGGCGGCCGGGCGGCAGTCGCGTGGCGTGGCCCGGGCGGTGCCACGCACCACCGCGGCCGGGCGGGACCGGCACCGCGAGCGCCACCAAGAAGTCACTCTGAGTGATGTGGACGGCACCAATGTCACGTGCCGGGACGAAGCGGGCCGACAACCACGGGCCGGTGCCGTCGCTGTGGTACAAAGCCCCGGTGGCCGTGCGATTCCAACTCCTGGGGCCGCTGGAGGTCGTGATCGACGGCCGGCCCGTCCCGCTCGGCACGGTGAAGCAACGGCTGCTCTGTGCCGCCCTGCTGCTCGACCCGAACGAGGTGCTGCACACCGAGCACCTCGCCGAGATGCTGTGGGAGGACCCGCGGCCGGCCTCCGCCGCGGCCAACCTCAGGACGTACGCCCACGGGCTGCGCCAAGTCCTGCGTGAGCCGCCGGACGGCACGAGCCGGCTGCACACCGGCACCGGCGGTTACCTGCTCGCGGTGCGTCCCGGCGAGCGGGACCTCGACGAGTTCGCGGCGGCGGCGCAGCAGGGCCGCGACGCCCGTGACCGCGGCGAGCTGCGGCAGGCCGAGGCGAGCCTGGCCCACGCGCTCACCCTGTGGCGTGACTCGCCGCTCGCCGGGCTGCCCCTGCCGCGCGCGGTCGCCGCGCGGCTGACGCGCCTGCGGGAGCAGCGGCTACTGGTCGAGGAGGAACACCTCCAGACCAAACTCGACCTGGGCGCCTCCGCCGAGCTGGTCGGGCGGCTGCGCGCGCACGTCGAGACCCACCCGCTACGCCAGCGGGGCTGGGGCCAGCTGATGACCGCGCTCTACCGCACGGGCGACGTCGGCGGCGCCGTCGAGGCGTACCTGCGGGCCCGGCGGGTGCTGGCCGACCAGCTCGGCATCGATCCCAGCCCCTGGCTGGAGGCGCTCTACCGCGGCATCATCGACCACAGCCCGCATTTGACCGACGAGGCGGAGCCGTCGCTGCCCGTCCCGGTCGTGGTCCGCGGTCTGCCGCCGGCCGTCGACACGTTCGTCGGCCGGCGGGCCGAGATCGACGCCGTACGCGGCTGGCTCGACGGCGCCACGTCGAGCCCGGTGGTCGCCTTGCACGGCCCGGGCGGAGCCGGCAAGTCGGCGCTGGCCGCCCGCATCGCGCACCACCTCGCCGACCGGTACCCGGGCGGGGCCCTCTACGTGGACCTGCAGGGCGCGGACGCCGACCTGCCACCCCTGCGGCCCGTCGACGTCCTCGGCCGTTTCCTGCGCGCGCTCGGCATGCCGGGCGGCGCCGTGCCGTCCGACGTCGGCGAGGCCACCGTCGCCTACCGGTCGCAGATCGCCGGCCGGGGCGTGCTCGTCGTCCTCGACAACGCCCGGGATGCCGCACAGGTGAGGGCACTGCTGCCGGGGGACGCGTCCTGCGGCGTCCTGGTGACGAGCAGGCGGATGCTCGCGACGCTGCCCAACGGTCGGCACCTGGCCGTGGGGCTGCTGTCGCGCACGGAGGCGGTCGGGCTGCTCGCGGGCGACTGCGGCGCGGACCGGGTGGCGGCCGAGCCGGAGGCGGCCACCAGCCTGGTGGAGCTCTGCGGCATGCTGCCGCTGGCGATCCGGATCGCCGGTGCCCGGCTGGCCAGCCGGCCGGGCTGGCCGATCGCCCGGCTGGTCGAGCGCCTCGCCGATCCCGGGCTGCGCCTCAGCGAGCTGGAGTTCGACGACCTCAGCGTCCGGCCGACCATCGCCCTCACCTACGCCGCGCTGCGCGACGGCGGCGCCCGGGAGCAACTCTGCGCCCGGGCCTTCCGGATGATCGGCAGCGCCCACCTGCCCACCGTGACCGCCCGCGCCGTCGCCGCCCTGCTCGGCGAGTCGCCCGCGCGGGCCGAGAGCGTCCTGGAACGGCTCGCCGACGAGCGGTTGGTGGAGCCCCGGGAGCCGGGCGTCTACGGCATCCACGACCTGGTCCGGCTGTACGCCGTCGAACGGGCCGAGGACGACGGCACCGACGACCGGGAGGCCGCGCTGCGGCGGCTGCTGGAGACGTACGTGCAGGGCGCCCGGGAGTTGGAACGGATGGCCAACGCGGGCTGGGCGCCGATCGGGGCCGGCGACCGGACCCGGCCCGCGTGGCACGACCTGCCGGCGGACCCCACGCAGGCGGCCCGGTGGCTGGCCGAGGAGCATCTCAACATCCTGGCCGCCTTCCGGCAGGCGGCCGACTCGTCGCCGGCCGTCGTGAAGCTCGCCGCCGGGCTGGCCTGGGCGAGCGTCGCCTCGTTGCGTCGACACGGTTACCTGCAGGAGGCCCTCACCCTCGTCGACGGCGCGGCCGCCGCCACCGAGCGGTTCGGCCTCGCGCTCGAACACTGCGCCGCGCTGTTCTACCGGGCGGTGTTCAACAAGGGCACGGCCGATCCGTCGGTCGTCGAGGCGGACCTGCTGCGCTGCCTCGACCTGCTGCAGATGCTCGGCGACCGGGACCGGATCGCCACCTGCCTGGAGGCCCTCGGCAACCTGCGCCACCGGATGGGCGACGTGTCGCGGGCGCTCGCCTATCACGACGAGGCGCTCGCCCTGCGCCGGGAGTCGGACCGCCCGCTCATGGTCGGCGCGACCCTCAGCAACGCCGCGCAGGTGCGCCTGTCGGCGGGGGCCGAGAAGGAGGCGTTCGCGGACGTCGAGGAGGCGCTGCGCATCGCGCGCGACATCGACGCCGTCGGTCTGGTGGGCGCGGCCCTCAGCATGCGGGGCCAACTGCTGTGCCGCACCGGCCGCCCCGCCGAGGCGCGGGAGTGCCTCGACGAGGCGGTGGCGGCCACCGACCGCTCCGGTGACCTGCCGTCGCGCTGCGAGGCCCTGCTCTCCCGCGCGGCGGCCCACCTGCGACTCGCCGACCACGCCGCCGCCGCCCGCGACGCCGACGAGGCGGGCACCACCGCCGCCCGGATCGGCGACCGTTACCTGCTGGCCGTCGCGCGGCAGGCACGGGGCCGCGTCGCCGCGGCGGCGGGCGACCCCGACGCCGCGGCCACCCTGGCGGCCGAGGCGCGGGACCTGATCAGTTCGTTGCCGGGCTACCGGGAGCCGCAGTACGTCGAGTACTTCGGCCCGCTCTGACCTTCCGCTGCCGCCGGTACGTGCAGACGACGGCGGGCAGGGGCACGACTCGCCCCTGCCCGCCGTCGGCGCGACCGCTCAGGACAGGAACCCGTCCAAGGAGGCCTCGATGGTGCCGGAGTCCGGCGCCGCGTACGACATCATGGTGGACTTGTTGTACGAGATGAAGCTCGGGCACCGCGCGGCCGGGGCGTTCACGATGCCGCCGTCGCCGATCTTCTCGCCGGTCTTGGCGGCGTGGAAGGTCAGGATGTAGCGCGACGAGATGTATTTGACGGTGACCTGCTTGCCCGAGCTGTCCTTGTACTGGCAGGCCTTGGGCGTGCCCTCGCTGCCCTCCACGAACTTCAGGCAGCCGACCACCGAGACCGTCTCGAAGTCCGCGCTCTTGGCGTAGTAGGGCTTGTCCGAGGCGACCGACTTCAACGACCAGGAGGTCGGCCGGTCGGGGTTGTTCGAGAACGTGTACGCCTTGGCGCCGACCCGGCCGGTGTAGGGCGCCGCGTTGAGGATCTGGCCGCCCTCGCAGACGTTGGACAGGTCGCTGGAGTAGCGGGCGGTCACCGCGTTGTTGTTCGGCGGCTGGGGGTCCTCCTGCCCCGGGGTGGGGGAGGCGTCCGTGCCCGGCGTCGCGCCGGGGGCGCCGGTCGCGACCGTGGTCGGCTCGTCGTCGTCACCGTTGACGATCAGGAGGCCGATGCCGGCGCCGCAGACGGCGAGGATGAGGACCACCGCACCGGCGACCAGGCCGATGATCAGGCCCTTCTTCGACTTCTGCGGCGGCGGGGGGAGAGGGGCGCCGAACTGCGGCGCCTGCGCTGGCTGCCCGTATCCCGGGTACCCGCCCTGCTGCGGGGCCGGTGGCCCGCTCCAGGGGGTGACGTTCGGGTCCGGCTGCTGCCCTCCGTACGGAGGGTAACTGTCGCTCATGTGAAGCCCTTATCGCTGTCGACGGGTGCCCAGGCACGGGATCAACGATCAGGGTAGTGAGCGCCGCAAACCGTGGTAGTGAGCGGCCGAACGGGCTGTCCTTGATTGCCCCATCTCGGCCGGGCGCCTAATGACTCTCCGTATTGGACGCGGCTCGGTGCGTGTCCGGGGGGCTGCGGCGGCCCGGGGGTCGGCCGGGCGAATCCGGGCTGGCCGAAGGGGATTCCCGTTGCTGCGCCCCGGGTCCGGGGCGGCGGCGCGTCGTCGCGGCCGAATGTGAGCAAGATCACGCCGTGGCGGCTGCCACCGCCCGCCGACTTCGCGCTGCCGGTGGCGCGAGCCATCGGAATGTCTCAATGGAATGCCTCCTCACGCAAGGCATTCACGGGATCGGCTCGCCAACATCTTCCTCATATCGTGAACATCAACAAAATTTACGACCATGAATATCGCGGCTAAGGTTTGCTCATCGTCCAGATTGCCTGTCGGGTGCGTCACGAGCCGCCCGGGGGCCACCACAGTAGGAGGACCGGGGTATGACATTCCCCCGCACCCACCGGCGTACCCTCGCCGCTGCGGCCAGCGTGTTCGCCAGCGCAGCCATGGTCACCACCATGCTCGGCGCCCCGGCGGCGGCCTCGGCCACCGGCGAGATCCGCAGCGCCGGTGGCTCGACCGCCGTGGCCGACAGTTACATCGTGGTACTCAAGGACACCAGCGTCGGCGGCCGTGCCGGCACCCGGCAGGGCGAGGTGAAGAGCACCGCGGGATCCCTCGCCGCCCGCTTCGGCGGCAACGTGGGCCACGTCTACGGTGACGCGCTCAACGGCTTCGAGGTGAAACTGTCGGAGCGGGCCGCCAAGCGGCTCGCCGCGCACCCCGCCGTCGACTACGTCGAGCAGAACCACGAGGTGTCGCTGGCGGCCACCCAGAACAACCCGCCGTGGGGCCTGGACCGCATCGACCAGCGCAACCTCCCGCTGAGCCGCGCCTACACCTACAACAGCAGCGGCACGGGCGTGACGGCGTACATCATCGACACCGGCATCCGGACCAGCCACAACGACTTCGCCGGCCAGGCCGTCGACGGCTACGACGCGATCGACAACGCGCTGCCGGCCGCCGACTGCAACGGGCACGGCACGCACGTCGCGGGCACCGTCGGTGGCAACACCTACGGCGTGGCGAAGAACGTCCGGCTGGTGGCCGTCCGGGTGCTCAACTGCCAGGGCAGCGGCACCTGGGCGCAGGTCATCGCGGGCATCAACTGGGTGACCTCGAACCACCAGGCGGGTCAGCCGGCGGTGGCGAACATGAGCCTCGGCGGCGCCACCAACGCGTCCCTGAACACCGCGGTGGCGAACTCGATCGCCGACGGCGTCAGCTACGCGGTGGCCTCCGGCAACTCCAACGCCAACGCCTGCAACTTCTCGCCGGCCTCCGTGCCGACGGCGCTGACCGTCAACGCGTCGCAGAGCAACGACGCGCGGGCCTCGTTCTCCAACTTCGGCACCTGCACCGACATGTTCGCCCCGGGCGTGGGTGTCCTGTCGGCCTGGTACAACAGCAACACCGCCACCAACACCATCAGCGGCACCTCGATGGCCGCGCCGCACGTCGCGGGGGCCGCCGCCCGGGTGCTCAGCGTCAACCCGAGCTGGACGCCCGCCCAGGTGCACTCGTACCTGGTCGGCCAGGCCACGCCGAACGTGATCACCAACCCCGGCACCGGCTCGCCGAACCGCCTGCTCTACCTGGCCCCGACCTTCTGACCGACCCCGTCGACACGCCGGCCCCGGGACGTCCCGGGGCCGGCGCGTGTCGTCCTCCGGGTCCGGATCGCGTCGACGCATCTCTATGTTGCGGTGGCGTTGCGGGCCGCCTAAGCTGCCATCACTGGGAGCGCTCCCGAGCCTCTGGGCAGGGCAGTTCGCGGGAGTCCTCGACCGGCCTGCCCGGTGCCGGGCGGCTGCGCGCGAGCCACCGGACCGGCCGGCCGCACCCCGCCACCGATCGGAAGCGAAGGCATCCCGCATGAAGTTCCTGTCGCGCCCCTCCCGGCGCACCCTGGTCCTGGCCGGCGCGCTCGGCGCGCTGACCGTCGCGGCGTCGGCCGCCGTCCCGGCCGCCGACGCGCAGGCCGCCACCGGCTGTGCCGTCACCTACACCACCAACAGCTGGTCCGGCGGCTTCACCGCCAACGTCACCATCAAGAACCTGGGCGACGCGGTCGACGGATGGACGCTCGGCTTCACCTTCCCCGACGCCGGCCAGCGGGTCGGGCAGGGCTGGTCGGCCACCTGGAGCCAGGCCGGCGCCGCCGTCACCGCGCGCAGCGCGAGCTGGAACGGGGCCCTGGCGACCGGCGCGTCGACGAGCATCGGGTTCAACGGCACCTGGATCGGCGCCAACCCCGCGCCGACGACGTTCACCCTCAACGGCACCGCCTGCACCGGCGCGGCCACGCCGACCCCGCCGCCCCCGACCACCGCGCCGCCGCCCACGACCCCGCCGGCCACCACCCCACCGCCCACCACCCCACCGCCCGTCGGCCAGACCCCGGTCGCGATCAACGGCCAGGTGCGGGTGTGCGGGGTCAACCTCTGCAACCAGTACGGCCGGCCGATCCAGCTACGCGGCATGAGCAGCCACGGCATCCAGTGGTTCGCCAACTGCCTCAACGACGCCTCCCTCGACGCGCTGGCCGACGACTGGCGGGCCGACCTGCTGCGCATCGCCATGTATGTGCAGGAGGACGGCTACGAGACCGACCCGGCCGGGTTCACCAACCGGGTCAACGCCCTGGTCGACGAGGCCGAGCAGCGCGGCATGTACGCGCTCGTCGACTTCCACACCCTGACGCCGGGCGACCCGACGCACAACCTCGAGCGGGCCAAGACCTTCTTCGCCGCCGTGTCCGCGCGCAACGCCACCAAGAAGAACGTCATCTACGAGATCGCCAACGAGCCCAACGGCGTGAGCTGGGCGACCATCAAGAGCTACGCCGAGCAGGTCATCCCGGTCATCCGCGCCAACGACCCGGACGCGGTGGTCGTGGTCGGCACCCGCGGCTGGTCCTCGCTGGGCGTCTCGGACGGCTCGAACGCCAACGAGGTCATCAACAACCCGGTGAACGCCACCAACATCATGTACACGTTCCACTTCTACGCCGCGTCGCACCGGGACAACTACCGGGCGGAGGTGGAGCGGGCCGCCGCCCGGCTGCCGCTGTTCGTCACGGAGTTCGGCACCGTGGACTACACCGGTGACGGCGGCGTTGACGTCGCCAGCAGCAACGCCTGGCTCGACCTGCTGGACCGGTTGAAGATCAGCTATGCCAACTGGACCTACTCGGACAAGGCCGAGGGCAGCGCCGCGCTGCGGCCGGGCACCTGCGCCGGCGGCACGTACACCGGCCCGGGCGTGCTCACCGGGTCGGGCGCGCTGATGCGCGAGCGCATCCGCACCCCGGACAACTTCCCCACCGCCTGAACGGTCCGTACGCGAGGCCCCGCCGCACCGGCGGGGCCTCGCCCACGCGTGGTGGGTGCCCGGCCGGTGCGGGTCACGGGGGCGCGTCGCGTGGTTCCCGGGTCAGCTCCCGCCAGTCGGTGACGACGGGGACCAGTTCGCCGCCCGCCCACAGGGGCAGCTGGTCGTCGAAGTGCGCGTCGCCGGGGCGTCCCGAGGCGCCGAAGGGAACGATCCAGCGGCTCCCGGCGCGGTCGGTCAGGTCCCACACGTAGCGGGCCACCGGGCCCCGCCAGCACGCGTCGGACACCCCGGGAACGCTCGACGTGGCCAGCACGCAGTCGGAGTCGCCGGCCAGCGCGACCCGCTCCCGCATGGTCCGCACCGCCTCGTCGACCGCCGGGGCGACCCGGAGGTGGACGGGGTGCAGCAGGTGCCGGCTGCCCCAGCGCCCGGGTGGGTCGCCGGTCGCGACGTCCTCGAGCGCCCCGGCCGCCACCGGCCCGATCTCGCCGCCGAGGCGGTGCAGCCCGGTGGCCACCGCGTCCAGGGCGTGCCCGATGCGTGACAGCGGGTCGGTCCACGGCGCGAAGAGGCCGTCGAACGCGCTCGGGGTGTCGCGCAGCGGGCGCAGGCAGGGGTGCTCGTGCAGCCGGCGGGTCAACGCCGTGCGCCAGGCGGCCCAGGCACCGGCGTCGGCGCTGTCGGCCCGCATGTGCCCGTCCCACCCGGTCAGCCGGGCACGCAGGCGTCGCGCGGGCTCGCTGAGCCCGTCGGGGTCGACGCCGTCGAGCACGCCGCGCAGCGCCCCGGTCTCCAGCCGGGTGTCCACGTGCACGGCGTCGGCCGGGGCCCCGTCGGCCAGCAGGGCGCGGATGCGACGGGCGCGGTGCGGCGGGGCGAAGCCGGCGCCGAGGTCGGTCACGTCGGGGCGTCGGTCGTTGGCGCAGACCGCGAGCCCGTCGACGACGGCGCGGCGCGGTGCGGCGTAGCGGCCCGGCCACCGGTACCGCGCGTCCGCGCCGGGCACCGGCTCCCGGCGGCACCGCTCGTCGCGCAGCGGGACGAGCCCGGCGACGAGCTGCAGGACCGTTCCGCGCCGATCGGCGGCGAGGACGCTGTTGACCGGCTCGACCCAGTCGCGCAGAGCCTCGGCGACGTCGTCGGCGCTGCGGGCCCGCAGCAGCGGCAGCAGCGCGTCGAAGCCCAGGCGCTGCTCGACCCGGCTGGGGACGCGCAGGCTGATCGCCTCGCCGGTACCCCGGTCGTGGTCGACGACCGGGCCGCGCGGCGTCTCGATCACCTCGACGGTCTGCGCCTCGCCGCCGCGGACCTCGATCCGCTCGACGTGGCGGTGCGCCGGCACCCAGCCGTCCGCCTCGCGGACCAGGACCCGCTCGCCGTCGCGGCGCAACTCCTCGCGGTAGAGGTCCTGGTAGTCGGCCATCGCGTTGGTGACGGCCCAGGCGACCTCGCCGGCGTGCCCGAAGTGGGGCAGGCCGGGGACCCCGGGGAACGCGAAGCCGACCACGTCGAACTCGGGGCAGGCGAGGCGCACCTGCTGGTAGATGCCGGGCAGCTCCAGGATGCGGTGCGGGTCGCCGGCGATGACCGGCGCGCGCCCGGTGCCGGGGTCGCCGGGCACGGCCCAGGCGTTGCTGCCCGAGCCACCGGGGCCCTCGGCGGCGAAAAGGTCCGTCGCCGCCGGGCCGAGGGTGGCGGCGACGTGGGCGTGCCACAGCTTGGTGGGGAAGGTGGAGAAGAGCACGTGCTGGACGAGGAAGACGCCCAGCGGCGACCAGGGTCGCCATCGGCCGGGGGCGCAGCCCGCCGCCGCGAACTCGGGTGCCTCGGCGGCGCCCTCGGCGAGCCCGTCGTTGACGCCGTCCACGTAGGCGGCGACCCAGCGTCGGGTGGCGGGGGCGAGCCGCTCGAAGCAGCGCCGGGCGGTGTCGTCGAGGCGGGCCCGGCGGGCGAACCCGTCCCAGCCCAGCTCAGCGGGGCCGACGTGCGCGGCGAGCCGGCCCTCCGAGCGCCACCGTTCGACCTCGATCTGCCAGGCCCGGTCGAGGGCGGCGACGCGGCCCTGCAGCCGGGCGAGGTCATCGACGGATCCGGCGCGCAGGTGGGGGACACCCCACCTGTCGCGATAGATGCCGGTCATCGTCGCGCCGCCCGCACGGACGGTCGTCCCGCCTGCCACGGAAATCTCAACTTAGGCAACCCTCCCCTAATTTCGGGCAGCCTACCCGGGCGGCGCGGTCCATGGCACCGGGTGCCCGCGCGACGGGTCGGGTGCCGGCCACTGTGGTCGGATCCCCGCCGGGGCAGCGATGTTGACAGATCCTTAGGTTAGGGTAACCTAAGCCGACTCGATCACGGACTGCGGGCGGATGGTGACGCCCCGACGTCCCCGCCCACGTCCGCCACCGACCGCTGAGGACCCGCATGAGCCTGCCCGGATGCCCCGCCCCGGTGCCTTCGACCGGGGCGGCCCCCGCCCGCGACGGCGCCCGCGCCCACCTGTTCACCGCCGCCACGGTCGAGGACTACCGGCGCGTGCTGGCCGACGGGGTAGGCCGGGTGGCGGCCCGGGTGGCGGAGGTCGACCGGCCGTTCACGGGCGTGACACCGGACGAGTTGGCGCCACGCGTCGCCGGCATCGACCTGGACCGGCCGCTGGGCGACAGCGGCGCCGCTCTCGACGAGCTGAACGACGTCTACCTGCGCGACGCCGTCTACTTCCACCACCCCCGCTACCTGGCGCACCTCAACTGCCCGGTGGTGATCCCCGCGCTGCTCGCCGAGACCGTGCTCAGCGCCGTGAACTCCTCGGTGGACACCTGGGACCAGAGCGCCGGCGCGACGCTGATCGAGCGCCGGATCGTCGACTGGACCGCCGAGCGGACCGGCCTGGGACCGGCCGCCGACGGCGTCTTCACCAGCGGCGGAACCCAGTCCAACCTGCAGGCGATGCTGCTGGCCCGCGAGGAGACGTGCGCGAGACTCGTCGGGCGGGCGACGGAGCGGCAGTCCCGCCCGGAGCTGCTGTCCCGGCTGCGCATCCTCGCCTCGTCGGCGGGGCACTTCAGCGTCCAGAAGGCGGCCAAGCTGCTCGGCCTCGGCGCCGACGCGGTGCTCACCGTGCCCACCGACGCCGACCGGCGGATGCGCACCGCCGACCTGGCCCGGGAGATCGCCCGGTGCCGGGAGGAGGGGCTGATCGTGATGGCCGTGGTCGCCACCGCCGGCACCACCGACTTCGGCACCATCGACCCGCTGCCGCAGATCGCCGACATCTGCGCGGCCGCCGGCATCTGGCTGCACGTCGACGCCGCGTACGGCTGCGGGCTGCTGGTGTCGCCGACGCGGCGGCACCTGCTCGACGGCATCGAGCGGGCCGACTCGGTCACCGTCGACTACCACAAGTCGTTCTTCCAGCCGGTCAGCTCCAGCGCGCTGCTGGTGCGCGACCGGCGCACGCTGCGGCACGCCACCTGGCACGCCGACTACCTGAACCCGGCGCGGATGGTCGAGCAGCGCATCCCCAACCAGGTCGACAAGAGCCTGCAGACCACCCGCCGCTTCGACGCCCTCAAGCTCTGGCTGACCCTGCGGATCATGGGGCCGGACGCCATCGGCGCGCTCTTCGACGAGGTGCTCGACCGCGCCGCCGCCGCGTGGCAGTTGCTCACCGAGGACTCCCGCTTCGAGGTGGTGACCCGCTCGCAACTGAGCACCGTGGTCTTCCGCTACCTGCCGCCCGCCGCCGGCCGGGAGGTCGTCGACGACGCCAACCTGTACGCCCGCGAGGCGCTGGCGGCCTCCGGCGCCGGTCTCGTCGCCGGCACCCGGGTCGACGGCGCGCACTACCTCAAGTTCACCCTGCTCAACCCCGAGACCACGCTGGACGACATCGCCCACGTCGTCGACCTCGTCGCCGAGCACGCCGACTGGTACGCGCAGACCCGGGCCGCCGCCGCGCTGCCCTGCCCCGTCGGCTGACGAGCCACCCCCCTCTGGAGATGACCGCATGTCGACGCACGACTTCATCGCCGTCGGGCTGGGCCCGTACAACCTGGGTCTGGCCTGCCTGACCGAGCCCATCGACGAACTCGACGGGCTCTTCCTCGAGGCCCGGCCGACCCTGAGCTGGCATCCCGGGATGTTGCTGGAGTCGACCCGGCTACAGACACCCTTCATCGCCGACCTGGTGACGCTCGCCGACCCCACCTCGCCGTACTCCTTCCTGAACTACCTGAAGGAGTCGGGGCGGCTGTACCCGTTCTACATCCGGGAGAGCTTCTTCCCCCTGCGCAGCGAGTACGACGACTACTGCCGGTGGGCCGCCGCCAGGCTGCGCGGCGTCCGGTTCGGCCAGCGGGTCACCGCCGTCGAGTTCGACCCGGCCGACGAGCACTACACGGTGCGGGCGACGGTGACGGCGACCGGGGAGCCGGTGAGCTACCGGGCGCGGCACCTGGTGCTCGGCACCGGCACCCCGCCGTACGTGCCGGACGCCTGCGCGGGGCTCGGCGGCGACGTGCTGCACACCTCGCGGTACCTGGAGCACCGGGCGGCGTTGCGGGCGAAGCGCAGCATCACGGTGCTCGGCAGCGGGCAGAGCGCCGCCGAGATCTACCGCGATCTGCTCGGCGACCTCGACGCGTACGACTACCAGCTCAACTGGGTGACCCGCTCGCCCCGGTTCTTCCCCCTCGAATACACCAAGCTGACCCTGGAGATGACCTCGCCGGAGTACGCGGACTACTTCCACGCCCTGCCGGAGGAGACCCGCTACCGGCTGGAGTCCGAGCAGAAGGGGCTGTTCAAGGGCATCAACGCCGACCTGATCAACGAGATCTACGACCTGCTCTACGCCCGCAGCATCGCCGGGCCGCCCCGCACCCGGCTGCTGACCAACACCGAGCTGACCGGCGCCGAGCACGACGAGCGGACCGGGACGTACACGCTGAGCCTGCGCAACGTCGAGCAGGAACGCGACTTCACCCTGGACACGCAGGCCCTGGTGCTGGCCACCGGCTACCAGTACCGGTTCCCGGAGTTCCTCGAACCGGTGCGCGACCGGATCCGCTGGGACGCGCACGGGCGCTTCGACGTGGCCCGCAACTACAGCATCGACCACACGGGGCGGGGCATCTTCCTGCAGAACGCCGGCACCCACACGCACAGCGTCACCTCGCCCGACCTGGGCATGGGCCCGTACCGCAACTCGTGGATCATCCGGGAGCTGCTGGGCCGCGAGCACTACCCGATCGAGAAGGGCATCGCCTTCCAGGAGTTCGGGGCGCCGGCGGGGGCGGCGTCGTGACCGGGGTGCGCTACCGCCGGGTGGACGACCGGCTGGGCGAGTTCGCCCTGCGTACCCTCGATCCGGACGCCGACGCCGCGCTGCTGCACCGCTGGGTGACCCACCCGAAGGCGGCGTTCTGGCTGATGGCCGACGCCGACGTGGCGCGGGTCGCGCAGGAGTACCGGCGCATCGCCGCGCACCCGCACCACGACGCGTTCCTCGGCCTGCACGAGGGCCGGCCGGCCTTCCTCGCCGAGCGCTACGACCCCGCCCACGTCGAACTCGCCGGCCGGTACGACGCGGCCGTCGGCGACGTCGGCATGCACTTTCTCTGCGCACCCGCCGAGGTGCCGGTGCACGGCTTCACCCGTGCGGTGATCACCACCGTCATGGCGTGGCTCTTCGCCGACCCGGCCACCCGCCGGGTCGTCGTGGAGCCGGACGTGCGTAACACGGCGGTGCACGCGCTCAACGCGGCCGTCGGCTTCACCGTCGTCGGCCCGATCCGCAAGCCCGAGAAGGACGCGCTGCTCAGCGTCTGCACCCGGGAGAAGTTCCACGCCGCAACCCGAGGAGACGTGCCCGCGTGAACCCGCCCGCATCCGTGGCCCACCTGACGCCCGCCAACTGGGCCCACGCCAACCGGCTGCTGGTCCGCAAGGCGCTGGCCGAGTTCGCCCACGAGCGCCTGCTCGCCCCGGAGCCCGTCGCGACCGACGAGCCCGGTCCCGCCGGCGGGTCCGTCCCGGCCGGGCAGCGGCGCTACCAGGTCCGTGGGGACGACGGCGAGGTCGTCTACCGGTTCACCGCGAGCCTGCTGGCCCTGGACCACTGGCGTATCGACGCCGCCAGCATCACGCGCCACCGCGGCGACACCGCGCTGCCGCTGGACGCCCTGGAGTTCTGCCTCGACCTGCGCGGCGCGCTCGGCCTCACCGACCAGATCCTCCCCGTCTACCTGGAGGAGATCAGCTCCACCCTGGCCAGCACCGCGTACAAGCTGGACAAGCCGGCGCTCGGCGCCGCCGACCTCGCCGGCGCGGACTTCCAGGCCATCGAGACCGCGATGACCGAGGGCCACCCCGGCTTCGTCGCCAACAACGGCCGCATCGGCTTCGGCGTCCACGAATACCGCGGGTACGCCCCGGAGGCCGGCAACCCGGTGCGGCTGATCTGGCTGGCCGCGCACCGCGACCGCACCACCTTCACCTGCGCCGCCGACCTCGACTACGACACGTTGGTCCGCGCCGAACTCGGCGACGACGCGCTCGCCGGGTTCGCCGACACCCTGACCGGCCTCGGCCTCGATCCCGGCGACTACCTGCTCATCCCGGTGCACCCCTGGCAGTGGTGGAACAAGATCTCCGTCACCTTCGCCGCCGAGGTGGCGCAGCGCCGGCTGGTGTGCCTCGGTGCCGGCGGCGACGAGTACCTCGCCCAGCAGTCCATCCGCACCTTCTTCAACGTCACCGACCCGTCGCGGCACTATGTCAAGACGGCGCTGTCGGTGCTGAACATGGGCTTCATGCGGGGGCTCTCCGCCGCGTACATGGAGGCCACCCCGGCCATCAACGACTGGCTCGCCGCGCTCGTCGACGGCGACGAGGTCCTCAGGCGCACCGGGCTGACGATCATCCGCGAGCGGGCCGCCGTCGGGTACCGGCACCTGGAGTACGAGGCGGCCACCGACCGGTACTCCCCGTACCGCAAGATGCTGGCCGCGCTGTGGCGGGAGAGCCCGGTGCCCGCCCTGGCGCCGGGGGAGCGGCTGGCCAGCATGGCGTCCCTGCTGCACACCGACCGCGACGGCCGCTCGTTCGCCGCCGCGCTGATCGCCCGCTCGGGGCTGGACCCGCAGGTGTGGCTGCGCCGCTACCTCGACGCCTACCTCACCCCGCTGCTGCACAGCTTCTACGCCCACGACCTCGCCTTCATGCCGCACGGCGAGAACGTCATCCTCGTGCTGGCCGGCGACACGGTCCAGCGGGCGATCTTCAAGGACATCGCCGAGGAGATCGTGGTGATGGACCCGGACGCCGACCTGCCGCCGCCGGTGCGCCGGATCCGGGCCGACGTGCCGGAGGACATGAAGCTGCTCTGCATCTTCACCGACGTCTTCGACGGGTTCCTGCGCTACCTCAGCGCCATCCTCGTCACCGAGGGGGTCCTGGACGAGGAGACCTTCTGGCGCACCGTCGCCGACTGCGCGACCGACTACGCCGGCGGCGTCCCGCACCTCGCCGAGCGGCTGCGCCGCTACGACCTGTTCGCCCCGCGGTTCGCGCTGTCCTGCCTCAACCGGCTCCAACTGCGCAACAACCAGCAGATGGTCGACCTCGCCGACCCGTCGGCCGCGCTGCAACTGGTGGGTACCCTGACGAACCCCATCGCCCGCTTCGCCCCGCCCCGATGACGACCGCGACGATCCAGCCGCCCGCCGGTGACGCGGACACCCGGGTACGCGGCCGGTGGCTGATCCTCGCCGTGCTCTGCCTCGCCCAGGTCACCGTGGTGCTCGACAACACGGTGCTGACCGTGGCGATTCCCGTGCTCACGACGGAGCTGGCCGCGAGCACCGCGGACGTGCAGTGGATGATCAACGCGTACGCGCTGGTCCAGTGCGGGCTGCTGCTCACCGCGGGCAGCGCCGCCGACCGGTACGGTCGCCGCCGGATGCTGCTGACGGGCCTGGTGGTCTTCGGGCTCGGCTCGCTGCTGGCCGGGCTGGCCCAGTCCGGCGGTCAGTTGATCGCGGCCCGCGCCGGCATGGGGATCGGCGGGGCACTGCTGGTCACCGCCACCCTCGCGGTGGCGATGCAGGTCTTCGACCATGCCGAGCGCTCCCGCGCCATCGGTGTCTGGGCGGCGGCGAGCGCGCTGGGGTTCGCGGCCGGCCCGCCCTTCGGCGGGTTCGTCCTCGCCCACCTGCCGTGGGGGGCGATCTTCCTGGTCAACGTGCCGATCGTGCTGGTCTGCCTGGTGGCGGCGTGGCTGCTGGTGCCGGAGTCGCGCCAGCCGGCCGGCGGGCGGCTCGACCTGGGCGGGGTGCTGCTCTCCACGGCCGGCCTGACCGGGGTCGTCTACGCCATCATCGCCGGCCCGGAGCGCGGCTGGTCCGCCGCCCCGGTGCTCGGCGCGGGTGCCGCCGGGGTGCTGCTGCTGGCCGCCTTCGTGGCCTGGGAGCGGCGGGTCGCCGACCCCATGCTGGACCCGCACTTCTTCCGCAACCCCCGCTTCGTGGGCGCGGTGTCCGGGGTCGTCCTGATCACCTTCGGCGCGACCGGCGCACTGTTCCTGCTGACCCAGCACCTACAGTTCGTCCGCGGCTACCCGGCCTGGGAGGCGGGGCTGCGGATGGTGCCGTTCGCGCTCTCCATCGTGCTGCTCAACGTGGGCGGCGTCGCCACGCGGGTGATCCGCCGGCTCGGCCTGGCCTGGTCGATCGCCCTCGGCATGAGCCTGCTCGCCGGCGGGCTCGCCCTGATCACCCACGCCCCGACCGACGGCTACCACGTGCTGCTGCCGGGCCTGCTGGTGATGGGTGCCGGCTGCGCCCTGGCCAACCCGGCCATCGTCGAGGCGGTGATGAGCGCGATCCCGCCGGAGAAGGCCGGGGCCGGCGCGGGCGTGGACGGCACGATGACGGAGGTCGGCAGCGCCCTCGGCGTCGCCGTGCTGGGCGCGGTCCTCAACGCCCGGTTCGCCGCCCTGCTGCCCGCCGCGCTGGCCGGCGCCGGATCGTTCCCCGCCGCACTGGCCGCCGCAAGCGGCGAGTCGGAGCGCGCCGTCGTCTCCGCCGCGTTCCGGTCCGCCCTGGAGACCGGCCAGACGGTCGGGGCCGTGGCGGTCTTCGTGGGCGGATGGGTCGCCGCCGCGCTGCTGCGCCGCGCCGAGCGGACCGGCTGACGCCGGCCCGCACTCCGGCGGCGCGGCGTGCGTGCGCCGCCGCTGCCGCTCGCCTCAGCCCTGCCGCACGTGCAGGTACGCGAGCGCCACCGTGGCGACGGCGAAGACCGCCGGCGTCAGGGTCATCCCGATCGGGTCCTTCGCGCGGGCGTGGTAGACCACCGCGCCGGCCAGTTGCAGGGTGAGGCCGACCGTCGCCGCGACGCCCAGCGGCGCCCACAGCAGCCCGAGCAGCAGGCCGGCGACCGCCGCCAGTTCCAACATCCCCACCACGCGGGTGAGCGGCTCCGAGACGCCGAGGTGGGCCATCCGCTCGCGCATCTGCGCCTGCCCGGTGAGCTTGGGTACGGCGGTGGCCAGGAAGACCGCGGCGAGGAAGAGGGTGAGGACGACGATCGGAGCGCGCACGGAATCTCCCTGGGGAAAGGCGGAACGTGCGGACGACCGTACCGGGGCCGGGCCAGGCGGCCCAGCGGCACGTCGAGGCGTGCTACGGCGTCGATGACCACCCGGGGACGCTCGGCCTGAGCCGGCGACGAACATGCGCGCGCCGGTCCCCTGTCGACGTACAGGGGACCAGCGCCTGTTCACGCACGTCACGGTCAGTGCCACCGCCGGGACGTTGCCCGGCCCGCGTCAACGCCGCGGGTTCGGGCCGGTTGAGTCGCACCACGCAAGCGCCCCGCGAACCATCGTCGGCCAGGTGGCCTACGGGCGCGGTCGGCCTGCGGGACCGATGCGACGGCACGCGGGCGTCACCAGGGCACCACCCCGGCGTCCTCGAAGAAGCCGCCGGTCGGGCCGTCGTCGGGCAGGGTGGCGAGCCGGATCGCGATCGCCGCGCCCTGCTCGGGCGTACGCACGCCGCGGAAGCCGTTCAGGTCCGTGGCGGTGAAACCGGGGCAGGCCGCGTTGATCAGGATGTTCGTGTCGCGTAGCTCCTTGGCGTACTGGATGGTGACGGCGTTGAGGAAGGACTTCGACGGCGCGTACGCGACGGCCACCGGGCCCGTCAGGCTCTCGTCCGCGCTGGCGGCCTGGCGGGTCAGGGAGCCGACGCCGCTGGACATGTTCACGATGCGTGGCGACGCCGAACGGCGCAGCAGCGGCAGCGTCGCGTTGGTGACGCGGATGACGCCGATCACGTTGGTCTCCACGACCGTCCGCACGACCGCGGGATCCACCATTGTGGGTTCCTGCGGAACCGTGCCGGTGATGCCGGCGTTGTTGACGAGCGCGTCGAGGCGCCCGGCGCGCTCGTCGACCAGCCTCGCGGCGGCGGCCACGCTCGCGTCGTCGGTCACGTCGAGCGGCACGCCGAACGCGTCGGCGCCGGCGGCGCGCAGCTTCTCCACGGCGGCGTTGCGCCGATGCTCGTCCCGGGCGCCGACACCGACGCTCCAGCCGAGGGCGCCCAGACCCGCCGCGATCTCGTACCCGATTCCCTTGTTCGCGCCGGTGACGAGCGCAATCTTCCGTTCGGTCATGTCACGATCCTGTCCGCGCCCCGGGCGGGGGCCAACACCGATCGGGTGGGCGTCGATACCTGGAGGGTATGGATGCGGCCCGGACGTGCCGGCGTATCGTGGCGGCATGGAGACGCGGGAGCTGCGGTACTTCGTCGCCGTCGCCGAGGAACTGCACTTCGGGCGGGCCGCGCGGCGGCTCGGGATCGCCCAGCCGCCGCTGTCCCGCGCGATCCAGCAGCTCGAACGGCGGCTCGGCGTGACCCTGCTGGAACGCACCAGCCGCGCCGTGACGCTCACCGAGGCCGGCTCGGTGCTGCTGCGTGAGGGCCGGGCGGCCCTCGACGCGGTCGACGCCGCCGACCGCCGCACCCGCCGCGCCGCCCTCGCCGCCACCGGCGACCCCGGCCTGGTCCTGGTCACGAAGGCCGGTGCGGCCAGCGAACTGCTCACCAAGCTGCTCGACGCGTACGCCGCCGAACCGGGCGCGGTCACCGTGGACGTGCTCCTGTGCGGGCCGGGCGAGCAGGAACGCCTGCTGCGCGACGGGCGCGCCGACGTGGCCCTGCTGCACCGGCCGTTCGACTCGACGGTGGGGTTCGACGCCGAGGAGCTGCACACGGAGAGTCAGGTCGCGCTCCTGCCGGCCGGGCACCCCCTGGCCTCCCGGGCGCACCTGCGCATGGCCGACGTGAGCGAACTGCCGGGCCTGCCGATGCCACGCCCGCCCGGCTCCGACCCGCACGGCACCGGCCCGCGGATGCAGTCCCACGAGCAGATCTACCAGCTCATCGGGCTCGGTCGGGCCTCGGCCGTCCTCCCGGACTCGTGCCGGGCCCGCCTGCCCCGCACCGTCGCCGCCGTACCCGTGCTGGACGCCCCGACGGTGACGACAGTGATCGCCTGGCCGCCGCACAGCCGGTCCCGCGCACTCGCCGGGCTGGTCCGCACGGCGACCCGCCTGTAGCGCCCACCGGCACCGCGGCGACCCCGCCTCCGGGCCGGCCGCCGCCGGATACTCGGATGCGCACGCCCCGGCCCGTCCCTAGGCTCCGGCAGGCCGGCAGGCACCCCGCCGCCGGCCGTCGGCCACCCGGATCGGAGCTGGGCAGCGATGACCTCTCAACTGTTCGCGGTCTGCCTTCACGCGCGCCAGCCGCTTCGTCTCGGGCGGTTCTGGTCCGAGCTTCTGGAGTGGGAGCTGGTCGACGACCCGCACGACGGCGTCACGCTGCTGCCCACCGACGACACCGGGTTCCGCCTGCGTTTCCTGCCGACCGAGCGGGAGAAGGCCACCCAGAACCCGATGCACTTCGACCTGACGAGCAGCTCCCCGCAGGACCAGCAGCGGACGGTCGCCAGGTCGCTGCGGCTCGGCGCGCAACACATCGACATCGGCCAGCGCCCGGAGGAGGGTCACGTGGTGCTCGCCGACCCCGAGGGCAACGAGTTCTGCGTCATCGAACCGGGCAACAAGTTCCTCGCCGACTGCGGCTTCGTCGGCGCGCTGGCCTGCGACGGTTCGCGGGAGGTCGGCTATTTCTGGAGCGCGGCGCTGGGGTGGCCGCTGGTCTGGGACCAGGACCAGGAGACCGCGATCCGCTCACCCCACGGCGGTCCGAAGATCACGTGGGGCGGCCCGCCGTTGATGTCGGGCGACGGCCGGGAGCGGGTGCACTTCGACCTCGCCCCACCCGTGCCCGGTGACCGGCAGGCAGAGGTGGACCGCCTGCTCACCCTCGGGGCTACCCGGATCGACACCGACAGGGGCGAAGCGGCCCGGGTGGCGATGGCCGATCCCGACGGCAACGGGTTCTGCGTGCTGACGCCCCGGTAGTCCCTCCGGGCCGCTGCCGGGACGGCCCCTAGATCAGACTGCCGAGCCACAGGCCGAACGCGGCCAGGACAAGGCTCGCGCCGAGGCTGCCGAGCACGTTGAAGGCCTCGACGGCGGCGTTCCTGCGCAGCAGTCCCAGCGTGTGCCACTCCTCCGTGGAGAAGGTGGTGTAGGCGCCGAGGAAGCCGACCCCGGCGACCGTGGCGAAGTCCTGCGCCCCACCACCGAGGTTCTTCGCGGCGTAGCCGGTGACGATCCCGAGCACGAAGGCGCCGGAGACATTGATCAGGAAGGTGCTCGCCGGGAAGGCCCTGCCGGATCCCGTGACCCGCCCCTTCCACCACGGCTTCACCAGCGCGTCGACCCCGGCGCGGCTCAGCGCGCCGAGCCCGCCGGCCAGGAACACCCCGATGCCCACCCACATCAGGCGTGCCTGCCCGTCGGACGGCCCACCCGCAGTTCCGCGAGGCGGGCGCCGAGTGCCGCGGCGACCACCCCGAGGACGATGCTCACGACGAGATAGATGATGCCGGTCCCGCTGCGTCGCGCCCCGATCAGTTGATCGGCCTCGACGATGAAGTGCGACCAGGTGGTGAACCCGCCGATGAGGCCGGTCGAGAGGAACGGCTTGCCCCACGGGCCCGGTAGCCGGTGCGCCGCGAGCAGCGTCATCACGGCGCCGAGGGCGAAGGCGCCCACCATGTTGACCACGAAGGTGACCCAGGGGAAGTCCGGCGGCGTGGGCGGGGCGAAGTTGAGCCCCAGGACGTACCTCAGGGTGGCGCCGATGCCACCCCCGATGATGATCGCTAGGACTTTCACGTATCCATTAGTCCACCGAAGTCCGCCACCGCCGCCGAGGTCGGACGGATCTCACCCGTACGGTGGGCGAACGCACCACGCCCCCGGTCGCGGCGGGTGGTTGCTGGTCAGGAGACGACGCCGAGCTCCCGGTCGGCGGGCGGTTCGGCGTACGCGAGGAGCCGGGTCGGCAGGTCGGTGCGGCGCTTGACGTTCAGCTTGCGGTACACCCGCGTCAGGTGCTGCTCCACGGTGCTGACCGTGATGTAGAGCTGCCCGGAGATCTGCCGGTTGCTGTGCCCCTGTGCCGCGAGGGCGGCGACGCGTCGCTCCGCCTCGCTCAGCCCGTCGTCCGCCTCGCCGGCCCGCGCGGCCGGCGGACAGGCCGGCCTCGCCGGCTGCGAGCCCACCGGCGCGTCGGGCCCCGCCTGCTCGCGCCGGATCAGCCGCTGGGCCAGCACGGCCGCCCCACAGTCCTGGGCCAGCTGGTACGCGCGGCGCACGACCACCCGGGCGCGGGCCGAGTCGCCGGCGCGGTGCAGCGACTGGCCGGTGTCGCCCAGCGCCCGGATCAGCTCCAGCCGGTCGCCGCTGACGTGCAGCAGGTGGACCGCCTCCGAGAGCAGCTTGCGGCGCTGCTCCTGGGGGGCGGTGCCGGACAGCAGGCGCAGGGCGCGGCCCCTCGTGCGGTTGTCGATCCCGTGCGGCGCGCGGAGCTGATCCAGCAGCAGCTTGGTGCCGTTGGTCTTGTTGCCGACGGCGAACTGGACCCGGGCCAGCTCGAGGCGCCAGGGCACCAGCGAGCCCCCGTCGATGCCCCAGGTGCTCATCAGCTCACCGCACCGGCGCAGGTCGTTGGCGGCGGCGAGCGGCCGCCCCACCGCCAGGTGGTGGCGGGCCCGGGCCGCGAGATAGTGCAGGCCGAGGGGGGTGCGGATGGTGCCCGGGGGAAGGGCGATCGCGAGCCAGCGCTCCGCCTCGTGCGGCCGGCCGGCCTCGGTCGCGCAGGAGACGAGGGTGGCCAGCGGGCCGGCAACGGCGACTCCCCACGCCGCCGGGGGCAGGTCCTCCAGGGCGGTGCGCGCGTGCCGCTCCGCGTCCGGCAGGTCGCCGAGGCGCAGCGCCGCCTCGGCGCGCACGGCACGCAGGACGGCCCGCCAGGCCGGGGCGTGCCGCGTCGCGGGGCGGTCGAGCAGCAGGTCGGCCCAGTACGCGGCCCGGTCGGAGCGGCCCTTCCAGAGCAGCGCCAGCAGGGCGGTGGTGAGCATGCCCAGGGCGCCCTCGTCGGCGTGGTGACGCTGGACGAACTGCTCGGCGGCGCCGACGGTGTCCGTCCCGGCGGCCGGCATCAGGGCGGAACCGAGCAGCGCCAGCGCCTGCAACGACGGGTCGGTGCCGGCGTGGCCGCCGCCGTGGGCCCACGGGTGCGGGGCCTCCCGCACGGCGCGCAGCTCGTCCGGGCAGGAGAGCGAGACGAGCAGCTGCCACATCTGACGCTGATCGCGGGCGCCGTCGTCCTCTGCCGGGCCGGCCGTCACCGCCTCGACGGCCTCCTCCATCCGCCCCTGCCAGAGCAGGTAGGGCACCGCTGACAGGGTGGACCAGCCGCCCGCGCGGGCCGCCTCGACGAGGTCGTTCAGGTGGCCGTTGGCGGCGAGCGGGTTCACCTGCCAGCGCGCGTTCACCAGCATCGCGTCGACCCGGTCGCGCTGCCCGTCGCCCGTCGCGGCCCGTCCCGCCAGCCGCAGGCAGGCGGCCGTCACGTCGGGGCGGCCGGCGGCCAGCGCCTGCCCGGCGGCCTCCCGCAGGACGGACGCCGCCCACGGGCGGCCCGCCCAGCCGGCGGCCACCAGGTGTTCGGCGACCACGCTCGCGTCGGTGCCGTTGTCGTGCAGCACCTCGGCGGCCCGCCGGTGCAGGGCACGACGCTCCTCGGGTGGCAGGTCGGCCAGGATCGCGCGCAGGATGCGCGGGTGACGCAACCGGTCGACGTCGACGAGACCCGACATCCGCAGCACCCGTACGGCGGGCACCGCGGCTTCGGCCGCCACGTCGAGCACCTGTCCGAGCAGCTCGGCGGGGGCCGGACGATGGAGCACGGCCAGCGCCTGGGCCACCCGGCGGACGGGCGGCTCGTGGCGGTAGAGGCACCCGATCACGGCCTGCTCGAAGGCGTCGCCGCCGGCCCCGTCGGCCTCGTGGCCGATCCCGCCGCCCTGCTGCTCGACCAGCGCCCGGGCCAGCAGGGGATTGCCGCCGGTGACGGCGAGGCAGCGCTCGGCGGCCAGCCGGGCCTCGGCCCGCCCGTGGCCGCTGTCGACCAGCTGTGCGATCGCCGCCGCGCCCAGCGGGGGAAGCGCGACCCGGGAGAGGTGCGGCAGGCTGAGCAGCTCCGCGCGGAAGTGCGGGTGGGCCGGCCGCAGCGTACCGGCCTCGGCCAGCAGGATCATGATCTGCGCGTGTCGCAGGCGTCGCGCCACGTAGAGCAGGCAGTGCAGCGACGCGGGGTCGGCGTGGTGCGCGTCGTCCACCACGATGACCAGCGGAGCCCGGTCGGCCAGGTCGGTCAGCGCGGTGAACACGCCGTGCAGCAGCGGCGCCCAGGCCTGGTCGAGGGCGCGCGAGTCGCCGTCGTCCCGGTCGGACTCCGGCAGGGGCAGGGCCGCGACGCCGTCACCGAGCAGCCGGTCCACGACGGTCGCCTGCCGCGCGTCGGGCCGGGCACTGTGCAGGAGCTGGCGCAGGATGCCGAGGTCGAGCTGCCGCTCGGCCCGGGAACCGGCGGCGGCGAGCACCCGGGCGCCGGCGCTGGCGGACCAGGCGCCGAAGACGTCCAGGACGCTGGTCTTGCCGCTGCCGACGGCACCGGTGAGCAGCGCGACGTGCCCCCGCCGCTGCTCCCGGCAGGACAGGAAGGCGTTACGGAGCCGGGTGAGTTGTTCCTCCCGCTGCGCCAGAATCACGTGCGTGTGCCTCTCTCGTCGGCGGTGCCCGGACCGCAGGACCGGTCCGGGCACCACCCCTGGGACGGACGCCGCCACCCGATCCGGGGTGCCGCGGACGTCTGGAGCCGCGGACACCACCATCGGGTCGATGGGCCTGACCTGGCCCGCCGTGGGTGGCGGGCCGATCGCTGAGGGGAGTTTGGCACCGGCCCGCCGGCCCGACAACGGGCGTCAGACCCCACGCTTTGGCGGGACGATGGCGGGATTTCAGCGGCCCCAAGGGGTTGCGCGAGCGGCCGGCAGGAGGGTATGCGCGCGACGCGCCCACGCATGACGGAACCCGTGCCGTCGGCCGACGGCGCTGAGGCCCGTACGGCGGGCCCGGTCGACGGGCACGCGCCCCGGTCAGTGGGAGCCGGGCCCGCCCGGCGTCTGCGGGTGCCCGGACCCCGCGACCCGGCGACGGCCGGCGTCGTCCGTGACCGCCGCGCCGCGACCCGCCGCGATCGCCCCGGGATGGGGTGGCCGCAGCCGCGCGGCGAGCTCGCTGCGGGAGTTCACGGCCAGCTTGCGGTAGACGCGGGTCAGGCGCTGCTCGATCGTGCTGACGGTGAGGAAGAGCTTGTCGGCGATCTCGCGGTTGGTGTGGCCCTGCGCGGCGAGGATCGCGACCCTGCTCTCCGCGTCGCTGAGACCGTCGACGGGGCCGGGCGTGCCCCGCGGCCGTGCCGTTGCCCGCCCGGCCGACGGCGGATCCTGCCCCGGCAGCGGCAGGCCGCACTCCTCGGCGAGGGTGCGGGCCGCCCGGGCCGCGCCGCGGGCCTGCCGGTGATCCCCGAGGACCTGGTGGGCGTGGCCGAGGTCGGTGAGGCTGTGGGCCAGTTCCAGCCGGTCGTCGGACTGTTGCAGCGCGTGCACGGACGCCCGCAGGTGCTCCAGCCGATCCGGCGGGTCCGTCACGGTGGCGAGCACCCGCAGCGCCGCGCCGCGCTGGCGCAGGTGCCCCGGACGCAGCCTGGCCAACTCCTCACGGACCAGGATCTCGGCCTGCTGACGGTTGCCCTGACGCAGCAGCGCCCGGGCCGCGTCGGTGCGCCACGGCACGAGCGCCGGCAGGTCGAGCCGCCACTGGGCCATCAGGCGCCCGCAGAGCTGGAAGTCGGCCAGGGCGGCCGCCGGATTGTCGGCCGCGAGCGCGTACCCGCCGCGCGCGTGCAGGTAGTGCAGTCCCAGGCGCGTCTCGAACAGGGCGGCCGGCACCGGCACGCGGAGGCACTCCGCCGCCGTGTCGAGCTCGCCCAGGGACGTCAGCGCGCGCAGGCGCACGGCCAGCGGAAGGCCGATGGCGACACCCCAGCCGCGCGCGGGCAGTCGCGCGAGCGCGCCGTCGGCCAGTCTCCGCGCGCCGGACAGGTCGCCGCGACGCAACGCGATCACCGCCGCCAGCGCGTCGAGCACCGCCGACGGGGTCGGGTGGCGGTGGGTGGCGGCGGCGTCACGCAGCCGGGTACGCCAGTGTTCGGCCATGTCCAACCGGTCCGCGTAGATCATCGCCTGCAGGACACAGACCGCCGTCCAGCAGGAGGTGTCGAGGTCCGGCCCGGCGGCGTGCAACGCCTGCTCGGCGTCGTCCACCGCGGCGCTGTCGCCGCGCTCCAGGACGGCGCCGAGCATGTTGGCGCCCTGGAGTTGCTGCCTGATGCGGGAGAGGGCGGGCGGGTCGTGCGTCGGCAGGGGCGGCGCCGGACTGTCCGCCCGCGCCCCCGGATAGAGCATCGTCAGCCATCCGTTCGTGACGAACAGGTCCGTGACGGACTGCGTGTCGCCGGTTTCGTGGCGCTCGCGCAGGAGCTTGACGAGTTCGACGGCCGTGTCGACGAGGCCGTGCCAGAGCAGGTAGTGGACGGGCCGGGCGGCCTGGTGGGCCCCCAGGTGTCCCGACCGCACCGCGTCGACCAGCCCCGGCAGGTGCGGCAGTACGGCCTGCGGGTCGAGCTGCCACTCGGCCCGGACCAGCGCGGACCGTACACGGGTGCGGGCACCGTCGTCGGGGCACTCCCGGTTGGCCTGCCGCAGGTAGCGCAGCGAGGTGTGCACATCGCCGTCGCGCAGCGCCTGTTCGCCGCCCTCGACGAGTGCCTGCGTCATCCAGGGCTCGACGGGCGTGCCGGCCTGGACCACGTGCCGCGCCACCTCGCCGGCCGGCGCGCCGTCGCGGTGCAGCAGGCCCGCGGCCTGCCGGTGCAGGCGTACGCGTTCCTCCGCCGTCATCCCGTCGAGCACCGCCTGGCCGACGGCCGGGTGCCGCAGCCGGCCGTCCACGACGAGGCCCCCGCTGGTGTTCACGTCGATCGACTCGAGCACCGCCGCGCCGTGACCCTCGACGAGGCGGGCGGACAGGCCCCCGCGCAGCGACTGCCCGCTGACCGCGAGCGCCCGGGCGGCCCGCAGCAGCAGGTGTTCGCAGCGGTAGAGGCAGCTCAGCACGGCGTCGCGGAACGCCTCGCCGAGCACCGGCCGGTCGTCGCGGGCGGCCCCCTCGGCGAGCTGGTCGTCGGCCAACGCCTGCACGAGCAGGGGGCTGCCACCACTGATCCGGTGGCACTCGTCGGCGACGCTCCTGGCGACCGGTACGCCGAGCCGGGCCGCGAGCAGCTCGAACGTCCCGTGGGAGGTGAGCAGCGGCACCCGGATCCGCTGGAGCCGGGCGGGCTGGAGCAGCCCCTCGTAGGCCTCGGGGTGCCAGGGCGCGGTCCGGGGGGATTCCGTGAGCAGGCGCGCGCCGGGCGACGTCCGGGGGGGATTCCGTGAGCACCCTGCGCGGCGATCATCACCCGCGGTGAGCGTCGTGGTGCTGCGCCGGGCGACGTAGTCCAGGCAGCGGGGCAGCGACAAGCGCCGACGGGAGTTCACCACGGTGCGGCACTGCGCCCGCCGGGCCCTGGCCACGCTCGGGTTGCCGGCGGTGCCGATCCTGTCCGGGCAACGAGGCGCACCGCTCTGGCCGGACGGCGTGGTGGGCAGCATGACGCACTGCGCGGGATACCGGGCGGCCGTCCTCGGCCGGCGGACGGCCTTCGTCACCCTCGGTGTGGACGCCGAACCGCACGCCCCCCTGCCGGACGGCGTACTCGACGCGATCGCCCTACCGGCGGAGCGCGAGCGCCTGGCCCGGCTGGCCGCCGCGCAACCGGCCGTCTGCTGGGACAGGCTGCTGTTCAGCGCCAAGGAGTCGGTCTACAAGGCCTGGTTTCCGCTCACCCGGCGCTGGCTCGACTTCTCCGAGGCCGACATCGTCGTGGACCCGGCCGCCGGCCTGTTCCACGCCACCCTGCTCGTGCCCGGGCCGGTGCTCGACGGGACCCGGCTGGGCGCCTTCACCGGCCGGTACCGCGTCGACCGAGGGCTGGTGGTCACCGCGATCGGCGTGCCCGCCCCCGCCTGAGCCGGCCCGCGTCGGCGCCGGGGCGTCACTCCGCGCCGAGCAGGCTCTTCTGCACCTTGCCGAGGGCGTTGCGGGGCAGCGCGTCGACCAACCGCACCTGCCGTGGCCGCTTGTGGACCGACAGGTGGCGGGCCACGAAGTCGATCAGCTCCCGGTCGCTGATCCCGTCGCCGACGACGTACGCGGTGACCTGCTGCCCCAGGTCGGGGTGGGGGGTGCCCACCACGGCCGCCTCCCGGACCCGGGGGTGGGCGAGCAGCGCGTCCTCGACCTCGCCCGCACCGATCCGGTAGCCGCCGCTCTTGATCAGATCGGTGGCGGCGCGGCCGACGATGCGGTGCCAGCCGTCCGGGCCGACGCTCGCCACGTCACCGGTGCGGAACCAGCCCTGCGGCGTGCGGCTCGCGGCGTCGGCGTCCGGACGGTTGAGGTAGCCCTCGAACAGGGTCGGGCCGCGCACCAGCAACTCGCCCATCGCGGCCCCGTCGGCGGGCACCGCCGCGCCGTGCTCGTCGACGATCCGGGTGCGTACGCCCGGCAGCGCCGTCCCGACGGTGCCGGCGCGCCGTGGCGCGTCGGCCCGCCCGCTCAACGTGATCAGGGTTTCCGTCATGCCGTACCGCTCGACGACGCGGTGCCCGCTCAGCGCGGCCAGCCCCGAGAAGACGGCCTCCGGCAGCGGCGCGCTGCCGGAGACGAGCAGTCGGGCGGGGCGCAGCGCGCGGGCGGCGGCCGGGTCGTCGCGGATGCGCGACCACACCGTGGGCACGCCGAAGTAGAGCGACCCGGCGGCGGCGGCGTACCGCTCGGGGCGGGGCCGGCCGACGTGGTGCAGCCGGCCGCCCACCCGCAGCGGCCCGAGCACCCCGAGCACCAGGCCGTGCACGTGGAACAGCGGCAGGCCGTGTACCAGCAGGTCGTCGGGGGTCCACGCCCACGCCTCGGCGAGCCCGTCCAGGCACGCGGCGATCGCCCGGCGGGAGAGCACCGCGCCCTTCGGCGCTCCCGTGGTCCCGCTGGTGTAGAGGATCAGCGCGGTGTCCCGCGGGTCGGGTTCCCGGTGAACGGTGTCGGACGCCTGCCGAAGGTCGACGGGGACCACCGGCGGCCCGCCCCCGGGGACGGGGGTGCCCGACGGGGCCAGCAGCGCCTGCGCGCCGCAGTCGCGCAGGATATGGTCGCGTTCGCGGGGCCCGGCGTCCGGCGGCACGGGCACCACGGCGGCGCCCGCGGCCAGCGCGCCCGTGACGCCCACGACCGTGTGCAACGTGGGCGTCGCCTCGATGGCGACCCGGTCGAGGCCGTGCAGCCGGTCCGCGACCGCGGCGGCGAGACCGCGCAGCCGCGGCCAGGACACCGCGTCGTCGCCCACCCGCACCGCGTCCGGCCGCTCGTCGGTGGCTTCCGCCAGCCAGCTCAACAGCGACATCGACGTCCTCCTGCGGGTCGGGGCCCGGTGCCGACCCCGGAGCCCGGCCGCCGGCCGACGGGTGCCCCGGTGATGCCGGCCCCGGGGCCGGCGGCGGGAACGTCCGGTGTCCCGACCGTAGTCGCCGGGCAGCAGCCCGCGCCACCCCTGTCCTGGTGCGCCAACCCTGGCGTGCCGCCGTACCCGCGGGGGAGCGCCCGCGGCGCAATCCGCCTCCGGCGGCCAGGTCGCCCGCCGCTGCGGCCGAGCGGCTCGTACCGCCCGGGAGCGCGCCCGCCGCTGCCGGGTGCGCCGCAGAAACAGCGTGGTCGCCGACGCCTCTCCCAGGGGGCGGTAAGGGTGTCCGGTGAATGGTGACCAGGATTACGTTCGAGGAGAACGGACGGCTGGTCAGGGGCGGCGCGGTTCGCCACGGCACGCCCTCCGGGCGCCCGGCAGCGGGTGTCGTCAGGCCTGTGCGGACGCGTCCGCCGCCGGCAGCGGCGGGCCCGCCCGAGGCACGCGGAATACGACGGAGGTCGTGTCATGAGAGACGTTTCCGAGTCGGTCACCACTGCCCGCGCGGCGGGCGGCGCGAAGGTCGACACCGACGACCGGTCCGCCCGGCCGGCGCAGCCGCAGCCGGTCCTGCGGGACGCCGCCGACGTCATCGACGTCGTCCTCGAGGGCGGCCCGGCCGACTTCCCGGCCGACCTGCGCAGTCACCGGACGGGGCAGGTGGCGCAGAAGGTCAAGGTCCGGCACTACGGCGGCTACGAGCACTTCGAGCGGGTCTCCTCCCTCGACCTCGTCGACGTTCCCGTGGTCTTCCGGTGGACCGGCCGCACCCGGATCGCCGAGTGACGGCCGGCGGCAGTCCCGTGCGCACCCGCGGCCAGCGGCCGGGGCGCCACGTGGCGGTCAGCGACACGGCGCGGGCCGTCGCCTTCTACACGGAGGTGTTCGGCGCGGTCCAGCTCGACCGCGAGTGCCTGCTCGACGGGCACGTGCTGCGCGCCGAGCTGGCCGTCGGCGGCCACCGGCTGACCGTCAGCGAGTGGCACGAGGCGGGTCCGCAGGCCGGGCGGCCCACGGACGGCGCGGGCGCGCTGATCATCGAACGGGCCGACGCCGAGTCGGTGCTGCGTCGGGCGCTGGCCGCCGGTGCCCAGGTCGAGCCCCAGTCCCAGGCGCCGCACCAGGTCACCCTCCGCGACCCGGCCGGCTTCCGCTGGACCCTCGTCGGCCCGCGGCCGAACCGATAGACCGCGCCCCCGCCCGCCCGCGCCGGGGTGGCCGCCGTGCTCACCCCGGCGCGGGCGAACGGTGGGCGTTGCGGGTGCGTACGGCGAAGAAGAGGGCGGCGGCCCGGCGGACGTCTCCCGGCCGTCGCGGGTCCGTGGCGATCTCGTGCAGCAGGTCCCGGTCGGCGCGGCCCGCCGCCAGCGTCGTCAACAGCGAGAAGCACTCCCGCGCGGCGTCGTGTCCGGCGGGGCCGTCCGGCCCGCCGGACCAGTGGGTGAGCAGCGCCGCCAGCACGTCCGCCCGGAACGCCGGCGCGCCGGTGCCGGCCGTGCCCCGGTCGGCGAGCAGATGACCGGCGGCGATCGCCCCGTGCGGCTCCGTGAGTCGCTCGCGCAGGAACGCCGGCGCGACGGCGGCGCGGCTGATCGCCCGCAACGCCACGAACCGCGTCGGGCCGGTGTTCATCAGCGTCACCCACTCGTCCGGCCGCCAGTCCCGGGCCAGCGGCCCGGCCGCCAGGTACTCCACCAGGCTGGGCCAGACCGACGCCAGGGCGTGCCGGTCGGCGCGGAAGAGGTCGGTGGCGAGCAGGACCTGCCGCACGTGCGCGGGCCAGTCGGGCAGCACCGCCACCGGGGAGGCCGGCGCGTGTGCCGCCGACCAGTCGACGACCGCCGCCACCGGGTCGCCACCGGCGACGGCGGCGGTCGCGGCCACCTCGACCAGGTCGGTGTGCCGGGTGCCCAGCCAGGCGGCGACCGCCTCGCCCTCGGGTGGGCGGTGCCGCAGCGCCTCGCAGGCGGCGTCCAGGCTGGCCCGGCCGCCGCGCAGCAGGGCGCGGACGAACTCGTCGAGCAGGGCGGCCGGGCCGGGCGTCGGGGCGGCCCCCGCCTGCCCGCCCTCCCAGACCAGCACGGCGACGGTGGCGGTGAGCGGGTTGTGCACCGGTTCGGTGATGCGCTGCGCGTGCGTCCAGTCCAGGAAGCTGCGGGCGGTGTGGTCGTCGGGAAACCAGCGGGCCGCCAGCAGCGCTACGTCGGCGTCGGTGAAGTGCGCCAGGTGGTAGGCGGGGTAGTCGTCGCCCAGCACGGCCAGCTCGTCCTCCGCCAGGTGCCGGGTGGTCACCAGCAGCCGCCAGGGCCGGGTCGCGGCGGCCGGGCCGGGGGAGCGGGCCAGCTGCGCGAGGCGGTTGAGGACGACGGCCCGCTCGTCCGGGTCGGCGACGGCGTCGAGCGCGTCGACGCAGACCAGCCACCGCCGGCCGGGAACGGGTGGCCGCTCCACGTCGAGGCGGGTGCCGTCGCCCGGGTACGCCTCGGCGAGCGCGGCGGGCAGCGGCTGGTGCACCAGGGCGGCGGCCGGCAGGCTCACCAGCACCGGCCCGGGCGGGCAGCTGCGCCGTCGGCCGCGTGCGGCGAGCCACCGCCGCGCCGAGCGCGCGCTCTCGTAACGCACCAGCGCCGTCTTTCCGCTGCCCGGCTCCCCGATCAGCAACACGTTGCCGGCGCCGGTGAGCAGATCCGCCACGTCGACGCCCTCGCCGGACGGGGCGAGCCGGGGCACCGCCCGGCGCGGCACGTACACCTCGGACAGCGGCTTGACGTAACCGCCGAAGCGGTGCGGATGGACGATGCCGGCGTCGGCCTCCCCGTGCCAGAGCGGGCGCAGTGAACTCCACCAACCGCGTCGGCTGCGGGCGCGGTGGCGGAGGGCGACGATCGCGGTGGCGAGCGCCAGCACGCCGCTGACGACGCTGGCGACCTTGTCCGAGACGTCCAGGTCCATCGGCTGCTCAGGGCCGGCCCGCGCCGGGTCGCGCCGCCGACAGGTGGTGGGCGCCGCATCCCTCGCAGTACGCGCCGGTCTGCTCCTCGCCGCAGTGCCGCCACGGCGCGGAAGGTTGCGCCGGCGCGGCCCGTTGCTCGGGCGGTTCCTGCGGTCCCCACCGGGACGTGTGGTGGGCCACCACCAGGGACGACTGCGTGAGCCGGACGTCGACGTCGGGCTTGAGGCGGACCCGGCCGCCGGCGGCGTCCCGGACGTCCACGACGCGGGCGAGCAGGGCGATGTCGCCGTCGCGGCCCGCCGCGTGGGCGAGCGCGACCGCGTGCCCGAGGTGCTCCTCCGCCTCCGCGACCCGGCCCGCCCGGGCGGCCGTCAGCCCCCGCTGGACCGCCGCCGCGTAGTCCTGCTGGCGGGTGTAGTACGCGACGCTCTCGTTGAGTTCCGAGTAACGCAGCGCGTCCTCGGTCCACTCCACGGTGAGCGGCACCTCGACCGCCTCCGTGCCGGCGCCCGCGTGCACACTCAACCAACCGATGCGCCGGCGCCCGCGTGCACACTCAACCAACCGATGCGCCGGCGCGCCCCGGGCGCCATCGCGTCCACCTCCAGGGCCACGTGGTAGTCGCGCTGGTCGTGCGGGCTCCACGCGCCGACCGGATAGTCGGTGCTCAGCTCGCCGGCCGGCACGCCACGCCCGCTCAGGTCGGCGAGCGCCGGGTGCACCTGCTTGACGAAGCGGACCCGGGCCAGCCCGGTGGTGCGTACCCGCAGCCGGACGTCGGGGACCCGCCGGGACATCGCGCGGGTCAGCACCGCCCGGAACTGATCGGCGAGCCCGGCGAGGTCCTCGACCGGCACGACGGGATTGGCGCCCAGCGCCTCCGCGATGCCCAGCAGCTCCGCCGCGTCCCAGTCGTGCACGCCGTCGGCCGAGCCCACGGCGCGGCAGTCGACGGTGAACCGGCCCACGCAGTCGTCCACCGCAGCCCGTAGCTCGGCGGGGCCCTGCGACTCGTTGCGGCCGTCGGTGAGCAGGATGACGTGCCCGATCGCGTCGGAGCGCGTGGCGAGCAGCTCGCGGGCCAGCCGCAGCCACGCGCCGATGGCGGTGCCGCCGTGCGGCGTCACGTGCCGCAGGGCCTGGCGGGCGGCGGCGCGGGTGGTCTCGTCGGCCACCGCCAGCCGCCGGTCACCGGGGTAGACCATCGTGGCGCGGGCGGTGCCGGCGACCACCGCGAACGCGACCCCGTCGGGCAGGGCGTCGACGGCGGCGGCGGTGGCCCGCCGGGCGGCGTACATCTTGGCCTGCGGTGCCCCCATCGAGCCCGAGGAGTCGAGCAGGATCACCTCCGCCAGGCCGTCGTGCCGGACGTCCGCGTGGGCGGACTCCTCGCCCCGTACGGTGGCGACCACGTCGAGGACCGCCCCGTCGGCGGAGACACACTCGGTGTGGTGCACGCGCAGCCGCAGCGGCAGATCGTTGGCGGGGGACACGGGTGACCTCTTCTCGTCGGGGCCGGCGACCGGGCTCACCACCACGTCACCGGCCGGTACGCGTTGGCCAGCTCGACGAGCGCGATCCGCTCCCGCCGGTCGGCGGTCCGCCGGGCGCGCGAGCGGCAGCGGCGTTCGAACGCGCGGCGCAGGGCGTCCCCGTCGAGCCGGTGACCGAACAGCAGCCGGCCGCCGTGTCGTGCCTCGGTGAGGTCGCAGTCGAGCGCGATGCGCAGGATGTGCGCCTCCACCTGCTCACGCTCGTCGAACGGGGGGAGCTTGTCGACGAGCGTGGCGGCCTCGAGCGCGGCGTCGAGGCGGTGCCCGTCGTCCGGGGCGTCGAGCAGGATCCGCACCGCGCACGTCACCGCCGCCGTCGAGGCGCGGGACGACTGCGGCACCCGCAGCAGGGCGTCGGCGGCGCCGCGCGCGTCGGCTGTCGCCAGCAGGCAGCGGGCCAGCCCGAAGGCCGCGGCCACCACGCTCGGGTCGGCGTCCCACACACCCCGGTAGTGGTCGGCGGCGGTGCGTGGGTCGCCGTCGAGTTCGCAGGACACCGCGTACGCGAGCCGGGTGGAGACCTCGCCGGGCAGCCAGCCGTAGACCTGTTCGAAGCGGCGTCGGGCGGTGGCGGCGTCGCGCCCCACCAGCGCCACCAGGGCACGGTGCCACCACAGCGACCAGTCCCGCAGCTCCTCGGGGAAGGCGGCGAGCAGCGGCTCCGCCTCGTCGACCCGCCCGGCGGCGAGGTGGGCCCGCACGGCGCGGTAGGTCACCTGCGCGGTCCGTTGCGGGGCGGTCCTCAACAGCTCGATGAGTTCGGCCGGGTCGGCGGAGCCGAGCGAGGCGAGGAACCCGGCGGCCGGGTCGGCGCCGTCGACCAGGGGCACGGGCAGGCCCGTCACGATCTCCACGACGTCGTGCTCGTCGCGGTCGGTGTGCAGGGCGAAGGCGCACGCGGACGGGCTGAACAGGGTGGACCGGGTCGGCCGGGGCACGCCGTCGGTGGCGGAGCTGACCTGCCGTCGTACGCCCCGGACCTGCTCGCGCATCTCGGCGGCCGTGGCGAACCGGTCGTCCGGTGCCGCGGCGGTGGCCCGGGCGAGCAGCCGCAGGAACGGGTCGAGCCGCGCGGGCACGGGCAGCCGCAGCAGGTCCTGCCCGGCCGGGATCCGGGTCACCTCCGTGGAGCGGGGCACCAGGGCCAGCGCGGCGAGGGTCCGGCCCACCGTGTAGAGGTCCGACCGGACGCTCGGGCCGGTGGGGCCGAGCCGCTCCACCTCCGGCGCGGTGTAGCCCACGGTGCCCCACGCCGGGCTCACCGTGTTGTCGATGCGACGGGCCGCGCCGAAGTCGACCAGCTTGATCGGGTCGTTGGCGCCCTGGCCGCCGACCCGCATCACGTTCTCCGGCTTCAGGTCGCAGTACAGCCAGCCCTGGTCGTGCAGGTATTCGAAGGCGTCGAGGATCTGCACGGCGTAGCCCAGCGCCTGCGCCACGTCCACCGCGCAGGGCCCGCCGCCCGGGCCGGCCGCGCTGCGGGCCTCCTCCAGGGTGCCGCCGTTGACGTACTCCATCACCAGGTAGCCGGCGTCCCGGTCGGACTCGGGGCGCAGCGCGTGGGTGATGGTGACGATCCTCGGGTGGTTCAGCGCGATCAGCGCCTGCCGTTCGGCGACGAACGCCGCGATGGCCTCCCGGTCCTCCGGGTTGCGCTGCCCCTTCAGCACCCGCCAGGCGCCGTCCATGTCCTCGTCGCGGGCGAGGAACACCCAGCCGACCCCGCCGTTGCCGAGGCAGCCCTCGATCCGGTAGCGCCCGGCGCGCAGGTCGCCGTCGGCCAGGGGCGGGGTGAACGAGTACCGGGTGCCGCAGTCCGGGCAGAACCCGGTGAGGCGGGGCAGCCGGCGGCGGCAGCTCGTCCGGACGCAGTAGCGGGAGTGTTCGGGGACGACCGGCTGCGACACCACCGCCGTGAGCGGGTCGTGGGGCCGTGCGGTCGGCAGCACGGCCGGTCGCTCCCACGGCCGCGACGCCGCGCGCCCCGGCCGGGGGTCGAAGGCCGGCCCGAGCACCGCGGCGGGGCCGGCGTCGATCCCGCCGTGCCCGCCGGCCCCGCCGTGCGCATCGACGCCGACCTGCCCGCCGGACCCGACCTGCCCGCCGGCCCCGGTGCACTCGTGCCCCCACAGCCGGCAGTACCCGTCCTCGTCCACCACGCCGGGACAGTTGCGCTCCGCGCAGCCGCGGCTCGCCGTCATCGCGTACCCCCGTTCACGGCCTGCTGGTAGGTCCGCACCGCCTGGCCGGCGGCGGTCACGGTGAAGACGCCGGGACGCAGCGCGGTCAGCGCCTCCCGGTAGGCCCGCTCGACCTGCGGATCCTCGGCGCGGCCCTCGTCGACGGCCTTCTGCCGGTACGCCTCCAGCCGCCCGGTCAGCTCCGCGTGGCAGCTTCGGCGCAGCCGACGCCGCGCGGTGTCGGTGCGCTCGACAGCCCGGTCGACGGCTGCCCCCAGCGACCCGTCGTCGCGTTCCGGCTGGACGTCGCCGCGCAGCCACCGGCCCCGGCCCGCCGTCTCCACGGCGGCGAGCTGGCCCAGCAGCCCGTCGACGGCGAGCGCCGCCACCGGGTCCGTCCCGTCGCCCAGTCCTTCGGCGGTGGCCTGCGTCGCGAGCTGCCGCAGCCGCTGCACGGAGGAACGTAGCCGCTGCGCCCGGACGGTCAACCGCTGTCGGCCGTACGCCTCGACGATGCCGTGGATGCGGGCCACGTGCTCGCGGGCCGCGACGAGGATCTCCTGGACGCTCATCGCCTCCACCCGCACCGGCTCGCCGGTGGCCGCGGTGAACCGGACCTGGCACGGGCCGGTCAGCAGCCCGACCAGGGCCTCCTCGCCCGCCCCCGTCGACTCCTCGACGCCGTCGAGGTCGTCCACCAGCCGGTCGAGGGCCAGCGACAGGCAGCCGAGCCGGTGCAGCAGGTCCCGGGCCTGCTGCGCGGGCGCCGCAGCCGGGCCGTCGGGCTGCCGGAACGCGTCCGTGACCTGCTGCTGGACGTCGAGCAGGTGCTCGCAGATCCAGGTGTGCGCGGCGAGGGTCGCGTCGAGGCGTTCCCGCACGGACATCGCGCCGCCGCCCATCAGTCGGCCGGCCGCGGGCTGGTCGACGCGGGGTCGGGGGGCGGCCAGTCGGTGGTCGGCGGCTCGGGCGACGGCATGCCCCGGTCCCGGTGCCCGGCGAGCCACCGCTCGTGGGCGTCCTGCCACACCTTCGCGGTAGGCGGTCGGGCCAGCACGTGGTTGACGAACGCGACCAGCTCCCGGCCCTCGGTCAGGTGGAACGCGAAGGCGTGCGGCTCGTCGGTGAACCAGGTGCAGTTCTCGTCCCGGTGGTACGCGCAGGAGCGCAGGTCCGGCCGGGGCGCCTCGGTCACCAACGTCGTGTCCGGGGCCATCCGGGTGAAGCCCAGCAGGATGTTGTCGTCGGTGCTGACCCCGTCCACCTGGCCCTGGCGCAGCATGACCAGGCAGTCGATCGGGTGCACGGCCTGCACCGGGACCGGCCGCGCGCCGGCCGCCGTGCGGTAGCCGGCGATCATCGCCAGGGAGGTGGTGTTCGCGGCGGCGCAGACCCGCCGGCCGCCGAGCTGCTCGATGCCCGCGAACTCGGGGCTGCCGTCGGTGCGTCGGCGTACCAGCACCGTCTGGCCCGAGTCGAGGTAGTCGTTGGAGAACAGCACCCGCCGGGCCCGCTCGCAGGACGCCGTCAGCGAGGTGGCGACGACGTCGATCTCGCCGTTCTCCAGCATGGTGAAGGCGCCCTGACCGGGCGGCACCGCCTTGAAGGTGAGCCGGTCGCGGGGGTCGTCGGCCGGCCAGAGGGCGCGGGTCACCGCCAGCATGAGCTCGATGTTGAAGCCCTCGAAGCGTTGGCTGCCGGCGTCCCAGTGGCTCATCGTGGCGTCCGACGGGTCCACGCCGGCGACCAGCTCGCCCTTGTCGAGGATGCGCCGTGGGGGCGTCGGGTCGGGCGGGAGGCTGCGGCGCACGGGGCAGACCCCGCCGGCCGTGTCGGTGGTCGGCACCTGCGCCACGCCCGGAGGTCGCGCCGGGGGAGCGGAGGCGGGCGTCGCGGGCCCGGTGCAGCCGGACAGGACCGCCAGCAGCGCGGCGAGGCAGGCGGCCCGGCGGGTGCGCGTCGCGGTCCGTCCCGGTGCGGTCACTGGTACTCCAGGTAGCGGCGGCGCAGCCCGGCGAGCCCACCGGCGGCGGCGAGCAGCGTGACCCAGGCGGCTGCGGCGCCGAGGTGGCGGGGCGTCTCGGGCAGATCGGCGACCATCCGGGAGACCTCCTCGTTGCGGGTGGTCAGTTCGTTGAGCAGGTGCCCCTCGGCGGCGACGAAGGCCTGACCCGCCGAGCCGTCGGCGAGCACCGTGTCGACGGCGTCGCGGAAGGCGTCGGGGGTGCGGCTCTGCCGGGCCGGCCAGACCGTCCGCGTCAGGGCGGTGCAGTCGATCCGGTCCGTCTGCGGTCCCGGTGTGCCCGCCGGGGCGAGGCAGAGGTCCCGGCGGTCGAAGTCGGCCCGGTGCCCGGCGGGGTCGACGCTCGCGCCGAGCCCCAGGTACACGTCCGCCCGGCCGGCGAGCAGGGCGCCGAGCCGCTGCTGGGTGGCGCTCTGCGCGTCGATGGCCCGTTCCAGCGCCGGGAACCCCCGGTCGGCCTGCGGCCAGTGCCACCACGACGAGGCCAGCATGGCCAGCAGGGCGGCCGTGCCCACCGAGGCCAGCAGCAGGCCGGCGTTGAGGCGGCGGCGGGTCCGCCGGCGCAGCCACACCTGCACCGCCACCAGGGCGGCGAGGGTGCTCAGCGGCAGCAGGACCGACGCGGCCAGCCACGGGCGGGCGGCGGCACGGGCGTCGAGCAGCAGCCTGGTGTCGTAGTTCCACAGGCCCTGGGCGGCGGCGAGCAGCTCGGTGGACATGTAGTGCGACGCCTGCCGGGCATAGGCGGAGGCGAGCACCGCGCGGACGGCGGGGCTGCCCGTACCGACCTGCTCCGTGGCTCCCGCCGGTGGGCAGGGCGACGGGTCGCCGGCGCCCGCCCCGGAGAGCGGACCGGATGCCCGCACGGCGGCGCACACGACGTCGCGGTAGACCTTCAGCCGGGCGGCGATCGTCGCCAGCCGGGTGAGGCGGTCCGGGTCGCCGGCGGCGTTGCCCATCGAGTCGGTCAGCGTGCGTTCGACCCGGTGGACGGCCGCGTCGTAGGCGGCCACCAGGGAGGCGCGCCGGGTCTCGGCCGGCGGGAGCAGGAAGACGGCGCTGGCGGCGACGTCCGCGTCGGCGAGGCCCTGGTAGATCTGCCGCGCGGTGGTGCTGGTGTTCACGGCGGTCGCCGCGGACCGCCCGCCCAGCGCGCTGGCCGCAGTGCGGGACTGCACGGCGACGACGGCGGTGGCGGCCAGCGCGGCGAGCAGCACGGCGCCGCTGAGCACGAGCAGTGCCGGGGTGGTGCGCAGCAGGTCGCGCAGCCGGCGCGTGCCACCCGGCCCGGCGGCCGGGCCGACGCGGTCGACCCCGGACTCGTTCCCCGTGTGCGACGCCATGCGCGTCCTCCGCTCGCCGGGGCCCGACCGGCGGCCCCCGGGCGGGGACGTCGCGGTACCGGAGGTGCCCCGTGCCCCGCCCGCGCGGCCCATCGCCGGCCCCGGCGGGGCTGGTCGGTGGTCGGGGTTCGCGGTCGGGGAGCGCTCAGGGTGTCACCGCGCGTCGCTGCGCGGCACGGGTATGTCCGGTATCTGACCTGAGCGTGACCGCGCGGACACGCAGGGCCCCGTGCGTGCGGTCAGGTCGCCGGCTCGTCGGGTTCGGCGCGGGGCGGGAAGGCCAGGGCAACGGTGAGGTCGAGGACCGTCGCCGGGTCGGTGAGGCGTTCGCCGTACAGCTCGCGGAGCTGGCCCATCCGGTAGCGGACGGTCTGCGGGTGCACGAAGAGGTCGGCGGCGACGTCGTCGCGCCGGCCCTGGTGCAGCAGCCAGCTACGCAGCGTCTCGGCGAGCCGTTCGGCGGTGCCGGGCGGCAGCGCCGCCAGGGGGGCCAGGACGCGGGCGCGCAGGTCCGCCAGCCCCTCCGGGTCGGTGCGCAGCATCAGTTCGGCGAGGTGTTCCTCGGTGTCCAGCGCGGGACCGTCGTCGGTCGGGCCCAGGCCGAGCGACAGGGCGCGCAGCGCCCGCTGGTAGGAGGAGAGCACCCGCACCCAGGGCCGGGCGGGGCCGAGCACGGCGCGGCGTCCGTGCAGCACCCGGGCGAGCTGCCGGCGCCGGTCGCCGTGCGTGTCGGGCACCAGCAGCACCGCCAGGTCCTCGCCCGCCCCGCCCGCCGGCGGGTCGTCGCCGCTCTCCAGGGTGTGCGGGTGCAGCCGCGCGAGCGCCGCCCGGAGGTTGGGCCGGGGCAGCAGGACGACGGTGAGGGTCTGCGGCGGCGGCCAGTCGGCCTGCTCGGCGCTGCGCAGCAGCACCTCCTCGGGCTCCCCGGCGAGCAGCCGCTGGCTGAGTCGTTCCAGGTTGCGTCGCCGGGCCCGGCCGGCGCTGGCGAGCTCGTCGGCGTGGCCGGCGACGCTGGCGGCGGAAAGCTCGTCGATGTACGCGAACATCAGCTCGGCGAACTGGGCCACGGTGGCGGCGGAGAGCCCGCCCTGCACGGTGGTGGCGGACATCTCCCGCCAGGCGACCCGGGCGCCGACGCGGTACGCGGCGAGCAGGGCGTCCATGCTCCTGCCGGAGCGCGCCTCGCCGCTGCCGAGGGCGTACGCGGCCTCCAGCGCGCCGACGAGCGGGGTGCTCGGGTCGGCGCCCTCGGAACGCCCGATGAGCTTGAGGAAGGTGCCGAGCGCGAGCTGCACCGCCGTCTCGATCTTCGCGCGCATCTGGCCGGTCAGCGTGCCGGAGTAGCTCGGCACCTCGGCGGTGATGGCGGTCATCGTGCGGGCGGCGAGCAGGGGCAGGCGCTCGTGCAGCGCGTCGGTCACGGGGGGGTCGAGTTCGAGGCGGGCCGCGCGGCGGGTCGCCTCCGAGCGTTCCGACACGATTGTTCCCTCCGCACAAAATGGCGTGCCCAAACTACCTCTACAGGTCAAGATTTTATGCCCTCGTGCCGCGATCATCGAACTATGACGACCACCACCGACCCGAGCCCCTCCGGGAAGGCGGCCCTGCGGGCCAGGATCCTCCGGCTGGCCGCGTCGGTCACCACCCCCCTGCTGCCCGACGACTATCTCGACATGGTGGCCCCGCTGCGCTCCGGCGCCGACCTGCGCGGCCGGATCGTCGCCGTACGCCCCGAGACCGCCGACGCGGCGACGCTGGTGATCCGGCCCGGCCGCGACTGGCGCGGACACACCCCCGGGCAGTACGTCCGCCTCGGCGTTGACGTCGACGGCGTACGCCAGTGGCGGGCCTACTCGGTCACGTCGGCCCCGGGCGGCCGGGACGGGCAGATCTCGATCACCGTGAAGGCCATCCCCGACGGGGTCGTCAGCGGTCACCTCGTGCGCCGGACGCGACCCGGGACGCTGGTCCACCTCGACCAGGCCCAGGGCGACTTCGTGCTGCCGGGCAGGCCGCCGGCCCGGGTGCTCTTCGTGACGGCGGGCAGCGGCGTCACCCCGGTGATGGGGATGCTGCGCGCCGGCGTGCTGGACGGCGCCGACGTCGTCGTGGTGCACTCGGCGCCCACCCCGGCCGATGTGATCTTCGGCGCCGAGTTGCGGGAGCTGGCCGGGCGGGGCGCGATCCGGCTCCTGCAGCGGCACACCGACACCGACGGCCTGCTCACCGTGGCCGACCTCGACCGCCTCGTGCCCGACCACCTCGACCGGGAGACCTGGGCCTGCGGCCCGATCGGCCTGCTCGACGCCCTGGAGGCGCACTGGACGGCCCGGGGGTGCGGCGACCGGCTGCACACCGAGCGGTTCCGGCCGACGGTCATCTCGGCGGGCGAGGGCGGCACCGTCACCTTCACCCGCTCGGGGGTCACCGTCGCCGCCGACGGCGCCACCCCGTTGCTCGACGCCGGCGAGAACGCCGGGGTGCTGATGCCCTCGGGCTGCCGGATGGGCATCTGCTTCGGCTGCGTCCTGCCGCTGCGCCAGGGCGCCGTGCGGGACCTGCGCAACGGCGACCTGACCACGGCGCTGCCCGGCGACGGCGTTCGTATCCAGACCTGCGTGTCGGCCGCGGCCGGCCCCTGCGACATCGACCACTGACCGGGAGCACCTGACGTGACCACGATCCAGAACAAGACCGTCAACCCGATCGCCCACCTGAGCGCCGAGGACATCGAGCTCATCGGCAAGGAACTGGACGCGATCCGCGCCCGGGTGGTCGCCGACCGGGGCGAGCGCGACGCCGCGTACATCCGCCGGGTCATCTCGGTGCAGCGCAAGCTGGAGGTGGGCAGCCGGGTGGTGCTGCTGTTCTCCCTCTTCCCGCCGGCCTGGCTCGTCGGCACGGCCGGCCTCTCCGTGGCCAAGATCCTGGAGAACATGGAGGTCGGGCACAACATCCTGCACGGCCAGTGGGACTGGATGCGCGACCCCAAGATCCATTCCACCACCTGGGAGTGGGACCACGTCACCCCGGCCGACCAGTGGAAGCACTCGCACAACGAGCTGCACCACACCTACACGAACGTCATCGGCAAGGACAACGACCTCGGCTACGGCATCATGCGGGTCGACGAGGACCAGCGGTGGCACCCGTTCCACCTGGGCCAGCCGCTGTGGAACTTCATCAACGCCTGCTTCTTCGAGTACGGTATCGCCGCCTACGACCTGGAGCTGGGACGCAACCTGCGCAAGGGCCGCCACAAGCGGCCGGAGTTCCGGGCCCGGGCCAGGGCGGTGGGGCGCAAGATCCGCCGGCAGGTGCTCAAGGACTACGTGCTGCACCCGCTGCTGTCCGGCCCCTCGTTCCTGCACACGCTGGCCGCCACCTTCACGGCCAACATCGTGCGCAACCTGTGGAGCCACTCGGTGATCATGTGTGGGCACTTCCCCGAGGGGGTGGAGACCTTCTCCCGGCGCTCCATCGAGGGCGAGACCCGCGGCGAGTGGTACCTGCGGCAGATGCTCGGCTCGGCCAACATCGACGGCAGCCGGCTGATGCACATCATGACCGGCAACCTGTCGTACCAGATCGAGCACCACCTCTTCCCGGACCTGCCCAGCAACCGCTACCAGGAGATCGCCCCCGAGGTGCGGGCCCTGTTCGACCGCTACGGGCTGAAGTACACCAGCGGGTCGCTGCCCCGGCAGGTCTTCTCCGCGTGGAGGAAGGTCTTCCGGCTCTCGCTGCCGAACCGCAGGACGCCGCAGCGCGCCGACGACCGGCCCGCCCCGGCCCTGGTCTCCGCGGGCGTCTGAGCCCGTCCCGGCTCCGCCGCCCGCCGCGAAACGCGGTGGGTGGCGGAGCCGACGTGTGCGTACAGTCGGGGGCATGGAGATCAGGCACCTCTTCGCCGCCGCGGCCGCGCGAGCTTCGCGCTCGTCGGTCGCCGCCGCCTGATCCCACATCTCCCGCCGGCGACCGGAAACGGTCCGCCGGCCTTCTCGTCGCGTCAGTTCCGCCGATTCCCGGCGGCGGGCCCCTTCCGGTCGCTCCCACCCGGAAAGGCCACCGCCATGACGTACGACCCGATCAGCCGCACCTTCCTCGACTTCTTCCGCGAGCGCGGCCACGAACTCGTGCCCGACGGCTCCCTGGTCCCGCCGCCGGGCGACCCGGTGCTCTTCACCACCTCCGGAATGCACCCGCTCACCCCCTACCTGCTGGGGCGGCCCCACCCGCTGGGCCGACGGCTGGTGAACGTGCAGCGCTGCCTGCGCACCACCGATCTCGACGAGGTCGGCGACCCGACGCACCTGACCCTGTTCCGGATGCTGGGCTCCTGGTCGCTCGGCGACTACGACCTGCCGCGCAGCCTGCGCTGGGGTTACGAGCTGCTGCGCGACGGCTTCGGCATCGACCACGACCGGATGTACGCGACGGTCTTCGGCGGCGACGACCGGGTGGGCCCGGACGAGCCGTCGTTGCGCGCGTGGGGTGAGCTGGGCCTGCCCGTGGAGCTGACCGGGGAGGAGAACTGTGGTCCAACGGCCCCACCGGGCCGTGCGGGGCCGACACGGAGATCTTCGTCTGGACCGGTGACGGCCCGCCCCGGGGCACCCCCGGGACCGACGGAGGGTGGATGGAGCTGTGGAACCACGTCGGGATGCGCTACCACCGGCACCCCGACGGCCGGCTGTCGCCGCTGGGGCAGCCCAACGTGGACACCGGGATGGGTCTCGAACGGTTGGAGATGGTGCTGGGCGGGCACCGCACCGTCTTCGAGGGCGAGGCGCTGGCGCCGTGGGTGGGCGGCGGGCGCGACGTGTGGGGTCTGCGGGACGCGCCGCTGCGCCTGGTCGCCGACCACCTGCGGGCGGCCGTGGTGGTGGTCGGCGACGGCGTGCGACCCTCGAACACCGGTCGCGGGTACGTGCTGCGCCGGCTGTTGCGTCGGGCGCTCACCGCGCTGTGGCGCGACGACGACTCCCGGACCCTGTCCGACCTGCCGACCGGCGTGGTGCGGCACACCCTTGACGGCTTCGGGCAGCCCGACACCGTCGACGAGGTGTGCGACGTGCTCTCCACCGAGCAGCGGCGGTTCCGGGAGCTGCTGCGGCGCGGGCGGCCGGTGGTCGCCCGACGCCGGTCCCGGGGCCCGCTGAGCGACGAGGACTACCGCGACCTGCACGACACCCACGGGCTGCCGCGCGACCTCGTTGACGGCCTGCTGGCCGAGGCGGGCTGAGTTCGGCGCGAGCGACCCGGGGACGCGCGTCGGTGGCTCGTCGTCGCCCGGCGGTCCGGGGATGCCGGTCCCGGACCGCCGGGGCGACCGCGCCGCTACCTGGCGTAGGTCTCGAACTCGGCGACCCTCGGCGCGCCCGTCGAACCGGTGATCCTGAAGGTGATCTTGGTGAGTGCGGTCGCGGGGAAGGTGATGACGCCCGCACCGCTGCCGGCGGCCAGGACGGCGCCCGTCGCGTGGTTGACGACCTGCCAGGACCCGATGCTGCCCTGGGTGCCCGACGGTTCACGGATGACGACCCTCGACACCGTGGTGGCGGAGCCCCACTTGATCGAGACGTCGCCGGTGGCGCCGGCCGGTGACCACCAGGTGCCCAGGTTGCCGTCGCGTACGTTGCCGTAGCTCGTCCCGTCGGCCTTGCTGGAGCCGTCGGAACCCGCCCCGAGGCTCAGGTTGGTCCCGCCGGGCTGGGTCGGTGTCGGCGTGGGGCTCGTCGGCCCGGGGGTGGGGCTGCCGGTCGGTGCCGGCGTGGGACTGGTCGGCGTCGGCGCCGGGGTCTGCGGCGAGCAGTTGCCGTCCGACTCCCGCAGGCCCGTGTTGGCGCCCGCCGTCTGCCGGACGACCGCCGGCACGCAGCCGGCCCCGTCGAGGGAGTAGGGGTACGGGATGCTGACCGTGGTGTTGGACTGCGGGTTCGGGCCGGCGGGGTAGTTGTCACTGCCGGGGCTGGACCAGGTCACGTTGTCGAAGACGTTGCCACCGACCTGCCAGTAGCCGCGCTCGCTGGTGTAGAAGGTGCCCAGGACGTCCTTGGAGTCCTCGAAGTAGTTGTTCTCCACCCGGGCCTGCGCCCCGGCCCGGAGTTGATGCCGGACTCGCGCAGGTTCACGTAGTGGTTGTTGAAGGCGTGCGCGACGCCGCCGCGCAGCAGGGGCGTACGGGAGTCGATGTTCTCGTAGCGGTTGTGGTGCAACGTGACGAAGCCGTTCGAGCGGTCGCTCTCGCTGGAGCCGATGAGGCCGCCGCGGCCGGAGTTGCGCAGGATGCTGTAGGAGAGGGTGACGTACTGGGTGTTGTCCTTCATGTCGAAGAGGCCGTCGAAGCCCTCCGACTCCCCACCCGAGGCCTCCAGCGTCAGGTGGTCGGCCCAGACGTTGCGGACGTCGCTCTCCATGCCGATGGCGTCGCCGCCGTTGGAGGTGGGCGAGCCCGACTTCTTGACGTTGCGGACCGTCACGTTGCGGATGATGATGTTGCTGGACTCGCGGATGTGGATGCCCAACTGGTCGAAGACGGCTCCGCCGCCGACCCCGATGATCGTGACGTTGCTGATCTGCTTGAGTTCGATCACCCCGTCGGCGGTGCTGCAGCTTCCCCCCGACACCTTGCTGGTGTTGCCGTGGTTGATGGTCCCCGACACCTCGATGATGATCGGGGTGCTGCTGCTGGCCCGGCCGCACAGGGCCGCGTGGATCGCGGTGCCCGTGCTGGCCCGTACGGTCTGCCCGCCCGCGCCGCCGGTGGTCCCGCCGTTGCGGGTCGCGTAGCCGGTGGCGCTGCCGGCCGCCGCCGACGCGGGGGGTGTCGGCAGGGCCGCCACGCCGATCGCGGCCCCGACGGCCGTCGTGGCCAGGGCCACCTGGAGTCGCAGTGCGACTGGTCGTCTCATGCTCGCCTCGTCTTCCTCTTCGTCTGCCGGCTGGTGCTGCCGGTCGGGTGGTCGGCGGGCCCGCCTTCGCCGGTGGCCGGACCGGCGGTCGCGTCGCGGCCCGCGGGGTCGGGTCCGTCGGTGTCGGAGCGCGGTGCCATCGCGCCCCGGCCTGGCCACTCCGCCGATCCGGCGGCCCGGTCGCCGCGGCGTGGCAGCCTGGAAAGCGCTTTCCAGCGAAGGATAGGGAGCCGTCGATCGATATGGCAAGGGCCCGCCCGGATTGCGGTCAAATGCCCTGCCGGCCGGTCTCCGGCGGCGCCGGCCGGAGCGCCGCCGGGTCCCCGGCGGGAGTCGGCGGGATGTGAGCGGGCGCCGGCGGGTGGTGCGCTGGCGGGCCGGATCGGTCAGGATGACCTGCGCGGGGGCGTCGCCGGGCCGCGCCGCGGCCGACGGCACGCCCGCCGACGGAAGGAGACCCGTGTCGTCCACCCTGCTCTCCCGTCGCGACCTGCGCTTCCTGCTGCACGACTGGCTGGAGGTGACCCGGCTGACCGGGCGCGCCCGCTACGCCGAGCACTCCCGGGAGACCTTCGACGCCGCACTGGAACTCGCCGAGCGGGTGGCCGCCGAGCGGTTCGCCCCGCACAACCGGGCCGCCGACCTCGCCGAGCCCACCTTCGACGGCGAGCGGGTGCACACCATCGCCCAGGTCAAACAGGCCCTCGACGTCTTCGCCGAGACCGGGCTGCTCGGCGCCGGTATGGACGCCTCGGTCGGCGGGATGCAACTGCCGCACGTCGTACGGGCCGCCTGTTTCGCCTGGCTCCAGGCCGCCAACCCCGGCACCTCGGCGTACCCGCTGCTGACCCTCGGCAACGCCAACCTGCTGCTGGCGCACGGCAGCCCCGAACAGATCGACACCTGGGTGCGGCCGATGGTGCAGGGGCGCTTCTTCGGCACCATGTGCCTCTCCGAACCGCAGGCCGGCAGCTCGCTGGCCGACATCACCACCCGGGCGCAGCCGCAGGATGACGGGACGTACCGGCTGCACGGCACCAAGATGTGGATCTCCGGCGGCGACCACGAACTGGCGGAGAACATCGTCCACCTGGTGCTCGCCCGGATCCCCGGCGGCCCGCCCGGGGTGAAGGGAATCTCGCTGTTCATCGTCCCGAAGATGTTGCTCGGCGACGACGGCGCGCCCGGCGCCCGCAACGACGTCACCCTGGTCGGCCTCAACCACAAGATGGGCTACCGGGGCACCACCAACGCGCTGCTCGCCTTCGGCGAGGGCGGGCACCGGCCCGGTGGGCGCCCCGGCGCGGTCGGCTACCTGGTCGGCGAGCCGCACCAGGGACTGGCCCAGATGTTCCACATGATGAACGAGGCGCGCATCGGGGTGGGCGCCGGCGCCACCGCCCTCGGCTACACCGGCTACCTCAAGTCCCTGGCGTACGCCCGGCAACGCCCGCAGGGCCGCCCGCTCGCCGACCGGGACCCGACCGCGCCGCAGGTGCCCATCGTCGCCCACCCCGACGTACGACGGATGCTGCTGGCGCAGAAGAGCTACGTGGAGGGTGCGCTGGCGCTGGTCCTCTACTGCGGTCGGCTGCTCGACGAGGAGGCGACGGCGCCGGAGGCGGCGGACCGGGAGCGGGCACACCTGCTGCTGGACGTGCTCACCCCGATCGCGAAGAGCTGGCCGGCACAGTGGTGCCTGGCCGCCAACGACCTGGCCATCCAGGTGCACGGCGGCGCCGGCTACACCCGCGACCACGACGTCGAGCAGCACTGGCGCGACAACCGGCTCAACCCCATCCACGAGGGCACCCACGGCATCCAGGCGCTGGACCTGCTGGGGCGCAAGGTCACCATGCGCGGCGGGGCCGGGCTGACGCTGCTGGTGCGCACCGCCCGGGCCACGGCCACCCGCGCGAGCGAGTTCGGGGGCGAGGCCGCCGACCTCGCCGTCTCGCTCGGTACCGCCCTCGACCGGGTCTTCCTGGTCACCCGGCGGCTGTGGGGCACCGGCGATCCCGAGGTGGCGCTGGCGAACGCGAGCGTCTACCTGGAGGCGGTCGGCCACGTGGTGATCGCCTGGATGTGGCTGGAGCAGCTCCTCGTCGTCGAGGCGGCCGGCGACCCCGGTCCGGACGCGGACCTGCACGCCGGCAAGCGGCAGGCCGCCCGGTACTTCTTCCGCCACGAGCTGCCCCGCACCGGTCCGCAGTTCGACCTGCTGGACGGCCTCGACCGCACCACCCTCCAGATGCGCGACGACTGGTTCTGAGCCCCGCCGGGCCGGGGTTCGGGAAGGCCGCGGACGGTGTGCGGTCCTGGCTATCCTTACCAGGCATGAACCCCGGTGACGTGACGGTCCCCCCGCCCGCCGACGGTGCCGAGGACCGGCTCGCGGTCCTGCGGGGCTGGTGGCGACTGCCGGCGCCCGCGCGGCGCGAGGTCCGCCTGCTCAGCCGCTCCGGACGGCACCACCCGGACCGGGAGGTCGCCTGGGTGGCCTGGCGCTGGGCGCAGGTCGTGCTGCCGCCGGGAGCGCCCGAGCCGGGCCGGGCCCGCAACAAGCTCAGCGCCGCCGGCTTCTGGGTGCTGATCCTGCTGGAACTGGTCACCGGCGTCGACCCGACGGACCCGCCCGAGCCGCGCTGGCTCGACCGCCGCCGGGCCCGGCGCATCCTCCGGGCCGGCCCACCCCTGCGCTGACGGGAGGGGGAGCGGGCTCAGCCCTCGGCGAGCAGCCGGTCGCGCACCTCGCGGCGCAGGACCTTGCCGATCTGGGAGCGGGGCAGGTCGTCGACGACGACCAGGCGCCGGGGCACCTTGTATCCGGCCAGCCCCCGCCGGCACGCCGCCCGCACGGCCGCCTCGTCGAGGTCGGCGCCCTCGTCCAGCACGACCGCCGCCACCACCTCCTCGCCGTGCTCGCCGGGCAGGCCGACGGCGGCGGCGTCGCGGATGCCGGGAGCGCCGCGCAGCGCGTCCTCCACCTCCGACGGGTAGACGTTGAACCCGCCGGTGATGATCAGCTCCTTGATCCGGTCGACCACGCTGACGAAGCCGTCGGCGTCGGCCACCACGATGTCCCCGCTGCGCAGCCAGCCGCCGGGCAGCAGCACCGCCGCCGTCTCCGCCGGGCGGTTCCAGTAGCCGGTGAACACCTGCGGCCCCCGGATCAGCAGCTCACCGGCCTCGCCCGGCGCGCGCTCGCGGGTCGGGTCCTCCGGGTCGACGATGCGGATCTCGGTGGACGGGAACGGCACGCCGACAGTTCCCGGCCGTCGGGCGGGGGAGACCGGGTTGCCGAGCGCGACGGGCGAGGTCTCGGTCATGCCGTACCCCTCGACGAGCAGCCCGCCGGTGACCGACTCCCACACCTCGACCGTCGCCGGGGGCAGCGACATGGCGCCGGAGATCGCGTACCGGGCCGAGGAGAGGTCCACCCCGCGTTCCCGGGCGGCCGTCGCCAGCTTCTCGTAGATCGGCGGTACGGCGGGCAGGAAGGTCGGCGGGCGGCGGCGTACCGCCTCCAGCATCTGGTCCAGGTCGAAGCGGGGGAACAGCACAAGCGTGGCGCCGATGCTCACCGAGAAGGTGAGGCAGAGCGTCAGCCCGTACGCGTGGAACAACGGCAGCACCGCGTACACCGTCTCCTCGCCGTCGCGCAGGCCCGGCACCCAGGCGCGGCCCTGCGCCGCGTTGGTCCGCAGGTTGCGGTGGGTGAGGATCGCGCCCTTCGGGGTGCCGGTGGTGCCGCCCGTGTACTGCAACAGCGCCGTGTCGTCCGGCCCGGGGGCGGGGTGCGTGGGGGGCAGGGGCCCGGCGGCGGCGACCAGTCGTTCCCAGGACAGCGCCCCCGGCGCGGGGGCGGTCATCGCCGCGCGGGTGGCCCGCGCCCGGGCCAGCGGCAGCCGCAGCGCCCAGCGCTTCCGCCGGGGCAGCGCGGTGGTGAGGTCCACGGCGACCACCGTCTCGACGGCGGTCTCGCCGGCGGTGTCGTGGACGAGCGGGGCGACCTTGTCCCAGACCACCGCGACGCGGGCGCCGTGGTCGGCGAGCTGCTGGGCGAGTTCCTGCGCGGTGTAGAGCGGGTTGTGCTCCACCACCACCGCACCGAGGCGCAGCGTGGCGTAGAAGGCGACGACGTGCTGCGGGCAGTTGGGCAGCACCAGCGCGACCCGGTCGCCGCGGCCGACGCCGAGCCGGCGCAGCACCTCGGCCGCGCGGCTCACCTGGGCGTCCAGGTCGGCGTACGTGGTGGTGGCGCCGAAGAAGTCGAGGGCGACCCGGGGGCCGAAGCGGCGGGCGGCATCGCGCAGCAGGTCCACCAGCGACTCGTCGGACGGTGTGACGGTCGCCGGCACGTCCGGGGCGTAGCTGCGCAACCAGGGCCGCTCCGCACTCAGGTCCATGATTCTCCTCCGCCCGTGGCGCCCACCAAGGTCATACTTAACGGTAACCTACGGTGCCGTAGGTAACGGTCGGGGTCCCCTTCGCGACCCGCCGCTGGTGCCGTGCGGCCTTCCCGGCCCGCACCCGGGCATGCCGCCACATCCCGAAGTCCTCGGCGCGGCACGCACCGCAACGCCGCCCGGCCGGACGCCCCGCCCGGCCGCCCGAGCCGGGGCGCCCCGCAGGCGGGCCCGCGCCGTCAGCGCTGGGCGACGTAGACGGTGTTGGCCGACTCCCCGCCGGTCAGCGGGTTGGCGAACGGGACGACGTGCGCCCGGGCGGTGGAGAACACCGTGGCGAGAGCGGCCTCGAAGTCGGAGTCGGGCGGGTCGTCCGACCAGAGGGCGAACACCCCGTCCGGGTGCAGGTGGGCGGCGAGGCGGCGCAGGCCGTCGGGGGTGTAGAAGGCGGCGTGGGCGGGGTGCAGCACGTTGCGCGGCGAGTGGTCCACGTCGAGCAGCACGGCGTGGAAGCGCCGTCCGGGCTCCTGCGGGTCGAAGCCGGTGCCGTCGGCGACGGCGGCGAAGAAGTCGGCGCGCGCGAACCGGGTACGCGGGTCGGCGGCCAGCCCGGCGGCGAAGGGCAGCAGCTCCCGCCGGTGCCAGTCGATGACGTCCTCGATCGCCTCGACGACCAGCAGCGAGCCGACCCGGTCGTCTTCGAGCGCGGTGCGGGCGGTGTAGCCGAGCCCGAGGCCGCCGACGACCACGTCGAGCCCCGACCCGCGCAGCGGGGCCAGGCCCAGCCGGGCCAGCTCGATCTCCGCGACGGGGAAGAGGCTGGACATCAGGAACTCGTCGTCGAGCTTGACCTCGTACACCTCGACGCCGAGCGACGGGTCGCGGCGCCGGCGCAGGCTGATGAGGCCGATCGGGGTCTCCCGCCAGGCCAGTTCCTCGAATCGCACGCCCACGGGCCCGGATGCTACCCGCCGGCGCGCGGACCCCCGGCAACCGGCTTGCGTCCCGGCCGCGTCACCGGGTCGGACGCGGTGCCGGGACGGGCTGGTCCTGCGCGCCTGAACGGTCGCCTACGGCCGTCGCGTCCGGGTGCGACGGCGCACCACGGCGACCGCCGCCACCACCACCGCCGCGCCCGCGACGACGGCCCACAGCAGGGGTTCGGTCCGCAGCCGCTCGGGTAGCTGCTGGGCCAGGACGAAGACGCCCATCACGGCCACGAACCAGCCGAACGCCCCGCGCAGCACGGCCTCCGGTACGCGCCCGGCGAGCCGGCCGCCGGCCAGGCTGCCGAGCACGGCGGCGCCGGTGACGGCGGCGGCCAGGCCCCAGTCGATGCTGACGGTGGAGAGGTACCCGGCCAGCCCCGCGAACGACTTCATGGCGATCACCACGAGCGAGGTGCCGACCGCGACCGGCATCGGCAGGCCGCCGAGCAGGGCGAGGGCGGGCACGACCAGGAAACCGCCACCGGCCCCGACCAGGCCGGTGACCAGCCCGACCACGAGGCCGTCGAGCACCACCCGCAGCGTCGGCAGCTCGGGTCGGGCCGCGCCGCCCGCGCCGCCGCCGCGCCGGCCGCGGATCATGGCGGTCGCGGTGGCGAGCATCATCACGGCGAAGCCGGTGAGCAGGAGCGCCGCCGGGACGAACGCGGCCAGCCGGCCGCCGGCGTACGCGCCGGCCATGCCCGCGAGCCCGAAGATAAGGCCGGTGCGCCATCTGATCCGGCCGGCGCGGGCGTGCGGCAGCACGCCCACGGCGCTGGTCACCCCGACGACGAGCAGCGAGGTGGCGATCGCCTCTCTCGGCGGCAGGTCGGCGACGTAGACCAGCAGCGGTACGGCGAGGATGGAGCCGCCGCCGCCGAGCAGGCCGAGGCTGACCCCGATGAGGACGGCCAGTCCGAGGGTCAGCGCGAGGCCGCCGGTCACGACCGTTGCCGGGGCGTCGGGTGGTCCGCCAGGCGGCGGACGACGGTGTCCAGTTCGCCGCCGGGGCCGCGGTTGTAGGGCAGCCGGCCGAGCAGCATGCCCATCGCGCAGGTGTTGGTGACGGCGGCGACGGTGAGGCCGGCGCCGATGACGCCGGCGACCCACTTGAGGCCGGGCACGAAGACCGAGCCGAGGATGCTGACCAGGACGATCGAACCGGCGACGAGGCGGACCTGCCGCTCCAGGTCCCAGCGGGGGACGCCCCGCTCGACCTGCGCGTGGCCGGCCTGCCAGGCCGTCATGCCGCCGTCGAGGATCCTGAGGTGCGCCAGCCCGACTCCGGCGAGGACCTGTCCGGCCTGGGTGGCGCGGGCGCCGGAGCGGCAGATCAGCACCACGTCCTCGTCGAGGTGGCGGCGCAGTTCCTCGGGATGTTCCCGCAGCAGGTCGAGCGGGACGTTGTGGGCGCCGGGGATGTGCGCGGTCTCGAACTCGGCGGGGGTGCGCACGTCGAGCAGGCGGGGAGCGTGGCCGGAGTCGATCAGCTCCCGCAGGCCGGCGGCGTCGAGCGTGGTGGGCCGGGTGGTTGACGAAGTGTCCATGAGGTGTCCTCGGCTGGGATGAGTTGCCCGAAAAGGGCTTGGATGTGACCGGGCTGGCGGGTCGCCGGCGCGGCCGTCGGCGGTGAGCGCGGGGCCGCTCAGGCGTTGCCGGAGCGCAGGGCGACGCCGGCGGCCTCGGCCCGGCCGAACATGTCGTCGATCACGACGACCTCGCGACCGGCGTTGGCCAGCAGCGACGCGGCGGCGGCGGCCCGGTAGCCGGAGCCGCAGTGCACCCAGACGGCGCCGGCGGGCACCTCGGCGAGACGCCCGGGCAGGTCGGGCAGCGGGATGTGTACGGCGCCGTCGACGTGACCGTCGACCCACTCGTTGGTCATCCGCACGTCGAGTACGACGTCCGGGCCGGGCAGCTGCGCCGGGGTGTCTCCGGCGCGGGCGGCGGCCAGCGCCGGGAAGTCGGCCGTCCGCAGCTCCCGCAGCTGCCCCGGCTCGACGGCCCACTGGCGGGGTTCCCCGGTGGCCCCGGCGGCCGGCCGGTCGATGCCGATGCGCGCCAGCTCGCGCTGGGCGTCGGCGATCTGCTGCGCGCTCTCCCCGAGCAGGGTGATCGGCGTTCCCCAGTCGACGAGCCAGCCGAGCCAGGTCGACATCGGCCCGTCGAGCCCGAGGGCGACGGTGCCGGCCAGGTGCGACGTGGCGTACGCCCTGCGGTGGCGCAGGTCGACGACCCACTGGCCGTCGGCGATGCGGGCCCGCAGTTCGGCGGCGTCGGCCCGGGCGACCGGGGTAAGGTCCGCCGGCGCCGCACCGGCGAGGTTCGCCACGCCCATGTGGGCGTAGTACGCCGGGTAGGCGTCGAGCCCGGCCAGGGTCTCGGTGACGAACTCGTCGGCGGCCAGCCGCAGCACGGGGTTGGCCTGCCGCTCCCGGCCGATCGTCGACTCGGGGGCGTCGGACTGGCCGGCCGAGCAGAAACTGCCGAAGCCGTGGGTCGGCCAGACCTGGGCGCCGTCGGGCAGCAGGTCGGCCAGCCGCCGCGCCGACGCGTGCTGGCGGTGGGCGAGCTCGTGGGCGTGCTGGCCGCCGAGCAGGTCGGTGCGGCCGGTGGTGCCGAAGAGCAGCGAGCCGCCCGTGAACACCCCGACGGGGTGCCAGTCGCCGTCGCGCGCCTCGTCGAGCACGTACGACAGGTGGTGGAAGGTGTGCCCCGGCGTGGCCACCACGCGCAACCGCATCGAGCCCGAGACGGTCACTGTGGTGCCGTCGGTGACCGGGGTGCGGTCGAACCCGACCTCGTCGGGTGCGGCGACCAGGTAGTGGGCGCCGGTCAGCCGGGCCAGTTCCAGGCCGCCGGAGACGTAGTCGTTGTGGATGTGGGTCTCCGCCACGTGGGTGATCCGCACGCCCTTCTCACCCGCGAGGTACATGACCCGGTCGATGTCGCGCTGGGGGTCGACGACGATCCCGGCCGTGCCGTCCGAGGCCAGATAGCTGCGGTCGCCGAGCGAGGACGTCGCGATGACGGACACCTCAACTGTCATTGCGCTACTCCTTGCCTTTATACCCTGGGGGTATGTGGTGGGCACACGCCGGGGTGCCGGCGGGTGCGTGTCGACTAACCGCCCACTCCGCGCCCACGTGACGCGGCGGGCGTTTCCGGGCGTGGTCAGGCCAGCGCGAGGAAGAGCTTCTCCAGCTCGTCCTCGGTCATCTCCGGCGATTCGCCCTGCTCGCGCGCGGTGTTGCAGTGCCGCATCCCCGAGGCGATGATCTTGAACCCGGCCCGGTCGATCGCCTTCGACACGGCGGCGAGCTGGGTCAGCGCCTCGCGGCAGTCCTGGCCGGTCTCCATCATCTCAATGACCGCGTTGAGCTGGCCCCGGGCCCGCTTCAGGCGGGTCAGCGCCTCGCCGGTCATCTCGGGTCGGAGTTTCACCGCGCACCTCCTCGTCTCGTCCAACATACCCCCGGGGGTACCCGGTCCGGGGCCCATGCTACCCCCGGGGGTATCCACGCGCGGCACCTCCGCGCCGTGACCCCGGTCATGCCGCCGACCGCCGGGCGTCGCGACACAGGGTCCTCGGGATATCGACGCAGCGCTTATCCTGTGCCCCGACCGTCACACCGGAAGGGATCCCATGCCGTCGCGGCAGGACCAGCTGCACTCGTACCAGTTCACCGTCCAGCGGGCGGTCGCCGCCCTGGTGATGCGCGAGACCGACCCGGCGCAGTCGCCGTTTCGGCGGCTGGCCGGCGCCGGTCTGGCCAGCGTGCTCGTCGCGGCCATCGGGCTGGGCGGTTTCGCCCTCTACGGCCTCTTCACCGGCGGCGGCAGCACGTGGCGCGACCCGGGCGCGGTGATCGTGGAGAAGGAGTCCGGCGCGCGGTTCGTCTACCGGGAGGAGAAGCTGCACCCGGTGCTCAACTACGCCTCGGCCCTGCTGATCATCGGTGCGGAGCGGCCGAAGACGGTGCTCGTCTCCCGCCGTGCCATCGACGGGGTGCCGCGCGGGCTGCCACTGGGCATCGCCGACGCCCCCGACTCGCTACCCGCGCGCGGCCGGCTGTCCACCGCGGCGTGGACGGTCTGCTCCGTGCCGGGCACCGAGGCCGACCGGTCGGCGCCCCGCTCGGCGCTGCTGATCGGCGTCCCGGGCGGCGAGGGCCGCCCTCTGGGCGAGGAAGCGCTGCTGCTGCGCCATCCCGACGGCGGGCTGCACCTCGTCTGGCACCAGCGTCGCTACCTGGTACGCGACGCCAGCCGGGTGCTGGCCGCCCTGGCGGTCACCCGGGCCCGGGCGGTCCCGGTGGCCCCGGCCCTGCTCAACAGCCTGCCCGCCGGCGCCGACCTCGCCCCGCTGGCGCTGCCCGCCGAAGGGGAACGCTCCCCGCGGGTCTCCGGGGCCCGCGTCGGCGACGTCTACCTGGTAAGCAACTCCGGCGGCGGCCGGCAGTACGCCGTCGCGCTGCGCGACGGCCTGGCCGGCATCACCGAGTTGCAGGCCGGACTGCTGCTCGCCCGCACCGGCCAGGGCGAACCGGAACCGATGACGCTCGGTCGGTTCGCGGCGCTGCCGAAGCTGCCCGACCTCGCCCCGACCGGGCCGACCGCCCCACCGCTCGCGCCGCCCCGGCTGGCCGTCGGCGAGGGGGCGGGGCTGTGCGCCCGGGTGGGCGACGACGGCGGCGTCGCGGAGGTACGGCTCGGCGTCCGGCTGCCCGATCTCGCCGCCGCGCCGCGTACCGCGACGGCGGCCGGCGGCGGGGTGCGGGCCGACCACGTCGTGGTGCAGCCGGGGCGGGGCGCCGTGGTCGAGGCGGTCGCGGCGCCCGGCGCGTCCGGGGGAGCGGTCTCCGTGGTCACCGACCTGGGCCGGCGGTACGTCCTCGCTGGCGGCGAGGTGCTCGGGATGCTCGGCTACCGCGACGTGCGGCCGGTGCGGCTGCCGGCGAGCCTGGTCGCCCTGGTGCCGGCCGGTGCCCCGCTCGACCCGACGGCCGCGCGGGTCGTCGCCGCCCCCGCGTGAGGCCGCCGGCCGGCAGGTGTGCTCAGCCGGCGGGGCGGCGCAGCACGGTGACGGCGAAGTCCGCGTCGTCGCGCCACGGGCGCAGGTCCCAGGTGGCGAAGCGGTGCTCCAGGCGCAGGCCGGCGGCGACCGCGTCGGCGTCGAACCCGGTCAGCGGGTAGCCCCGGTTGGTGCCGAAGCCGACCGCCAGCACGCCGTCGGGGCGCAGGTGGGCGGCGACGCGGCGGAGCACCTCCCGTTCGGTGTCGGGGGCGACGAAGGCCAGCACGTTGCCGGCGACGACAGCCGCGTCGAAGGGCTCCGCCTCGCCGGCCGCCGCCAGGTCCAGCTCGGCCAGGTCGGCGACCAGCCAGCGCGGGCCGGGGTGGTCGGCGGCGGCGGCCGCCACCAGGGCCGGGTCGGCGTCCACCCCGACCACGCGGTGACCCCGGGCGGCGAGTGCCGCGCCGACCCGGCCGGTGCCGCAGCCGGCGTCGAGGATCCGGGAGCCGGGCGCGACGAGCGCGTCCATCAGCCGCGCCTCCCCGGCCAGGTCCGCCCCCTCGGCGGCCAGCCGGCGGAACCGGTCGATGTACCACTGCGAGTGCTCCGGGCCGGTCTCGGTCTGCCATCGGGTCGGGTTTGCCATGCCGCCACCGTAGCCGGGGCGGTGGCGACCGCGCGGCGGCAGGGCACACCCCGCTCAGCCCTTCTCCGCGCCGCTGGTGAGCCCCTCGGTGAGCAGGCGTTCGCTGGCGAAGAAGAGGATCACGATGGGCAGGGTGAGGATCACCGAGCCGGCCATCAGCACCGTCTTGGGCACCTCGACCCCGTCCGCGAGCTGCGCCAGCCCCAGCGACACCGTCCACCGGTGCGGCTTGTCGACCAGGAAGAGCAGGGCGAACAGGAACTCGTTCCACGCGATCATGAAGTCGTACAGGGCGACCGCCACGATGGACGGCGCGGCGAGGGGCAGGCTGACCCGGCGGATGATGCCGAGCCGCCCGGCCCCGTCGATCGCGGCCGACTCCTCCAGGCTGACCGGGATGGTCTCGAAGTAGTTGCGCAGCATGTAGACCGAGACCGGCAGGGTCTGCGAGATGTAGACCAGCACCAGGCCGAACAGCGAGCCGCGCAGCCCGGCGCGGGTGAAGACCACGAACAGCGGGATGGCGATGACGATCGACGGGAACAGGTAGACCGCCAGGAAGAGGAAGTCGACCTGCCGCCGGCCGAAGAACCGTAGCCGCGCGACCGCGTACGCGCCGGGGATCGCCACGGCCAGCGTCAGCAGCGTCGCCGCGACGGCCACCAGCCCGCTGTTGCCCATGAAGGTGAGGAAGCCCTGACCGCCGTCGTCGACGGCCCTGACCACCTCGGTGTACGTGTCGAAGGTCAGCTCGCCCAGGCTCACGAACAGCGAGCCGGGGTCGAGCAGCAGCCGCTCGATGGGGCGCACCGAGAGCACCAGCATGTAGTAGAAGGGGAAGATCGTGACCAGCAGGAACGTGGCGATCACCAGCCGGCGCAGCCAGCGCAGCCCCACCGTCTCGATCCGGTCGCGGTCCATCAGCCGTCCCTCCGTGCGCCGAAGAAGCGTAGGTACACCAGCACGAACACGATGAGCACCACGGCGAGCACGACCGCCTGCGCCGCTGCCGCGCCGACGTCGGTGCGCGCGGTCAGGAACTCGTAGACCCGGATGCTGACCACCTCCGTGCCGGCGGCCCCGCCGGTGAGCAGGTAGACGTCGTCGAACTTGTTGAACGTCATGATGAAGCGCAGCACGGCCAGCAGGCCGATCACGGGCAGCAGTTGCGGCAGCAGGATGTGCCGGAACCGCTGGGTGGGGGTGGCCCCGTCGACCCGGGCCGCCTCCTCCAGCTCGCCGGGGACCGCCTGGAGCCGGGCGAGCAGGAACAGGAACGCGAACGGGAAGTACCGCCACGCCTCGAAGGCGACGACCGTGGCCAGGGCTGTCGACTCCTGGGACAGGAACGGCACCGGGGTGTCCCAGCCGAGGAACCGCTGGCCCCAGTCGTTGACGATGCCGAGCTGCGGGTCGAGCATCACCTGCCAGACGAAGGTGACCGCGACCACCGGCGCCACGTACGGCAGCAGCATCGAGGCGCGGACCAGGGTGCGACCCCGAAACGGCCGGCGGACGACCAGCGCCGCCACCAGGCCGAGCACGATCGAGCCGGTGGTGCTGGAGACGCTGTAGACCAGGGTGGTCCAGAGCGTGTCGGCGAAGCCGGGGGTGTTCAGCACCCGCTCGACGTTGTCCATGGTGAGTTCGCCGAAGAGCCCGGTGCGGCGCAGCGTGGCCAGGCGTACCCGCTGGAAGGCCAGCACGACGGTCCAGACGATGGGTATGCCGATGACGGCGACCACGACGAGCAGGGTCGGTGCGACCAGCGCGAGGCCGGCGCGGGACTCGCGCCGGCGCAGGGTCAGCGGCCGGCGGCGGCGGGCCGGGGCCGGCCGCTCCCCGGTGGGGGAGCGGTCGGTGCCCGGTGGGGCGGTGGTCAATTGACGCCCGCCTTGATCGCTTCCACGTCCTTCTTCGCCCGGCCGGCGGCCGCGGCGGCGTCGGTCTTGCCGGCGATCACGTCGCTCAGAGCCTTGGGCACCGGCAACTCGCCGAGGATCGCGCCGACGAGCTTGCCCTGGCCCTGGGTGAGGCCCCAGCGCTGGAACGTGTCGGGGCTGCCCCGCAGGCCGGCGAGCACCTCGTCGCCGTAGACCTCGGCGAGCGGCTTCCTGGTGTCGACCCCGGCCTGGCTGGCGTTCCAGGCGGTGAGGAACTTCTCGGGTTCCTGGGAGGTGCCCCGGCGCACGGGGAAGCGTCCCTCGGGGGACATGCCGAACCAGCTCGGGTAGGCGTCGCCGAGCAGGTGCTCCACGAAGGACCGCGCCGGCTCGGTGGCGGCGCCGTCGAGCACCGCCCAGGAGCTGATCTCGCCGTACTGGGCGGGCTCGGCGCCGTTGGGACCCTTGATCGCGGTGACGAAGCCGCTGTTCTTCGCCAGGAACGTCGGGTCGGTCTGGCACTGCGGGCAGGTGGGCTTGGCGTCGTTGCGCAGGCCGGCCAGCTCGTCGAGGATGAACGGCGACCAGACGAGCATGGCCGCCTTGCCGGCGAAGTAGGTGGCGCGGGTGGTGTCGACGTCCTGCGCGCCCCTGACCGAGCTGGTGCGGATCAGCTCGCCGTAGAACCGGAACGCCTCCACGCACTCGGGGGAGTCCAGCCGGACGGCCCCGGAGTCGTCGGTGAGCTGGCAGTTGTTGGCCAGCGCGAGGTGTTCGAAGGTCTGCTGGGTGAAGACGTCGCCGGGGGCGGTGGCGGCGGTGATGCCGGCCACGCCGCCGGTGTTGAGCTTCGTCGCGGCGGCGGCGATCTTGTCGTACGTGTCGGGGGCGGGCAGCCCGGCGGCGGCGAACAGGTCCTTGCGGTAGACGAGTAGCTGGCCCCAGCCGTCGCTGGGTACGGCGAGCTGCCGGTCGCCGTCGGCGGTCAGCTCCAGGGCCCGTGGCGAGAAGGTCTGCCGGCCGAGTTTCTCGACGACCTCCGCGTTCGCCGAGGGGTGCAGGAGCTCGTTGCCGGCGAGGGTGCGGATGCCGGCGAGGGACACCGAGCCGACCACGTCGGGGAGTTCGCCGGCGGCGGCGCTGGTGGCGATCAGGGCGGGGAACTGGTCCTCGTTGACGGTGACCAGGTCGACCGCGATGCCGGTGCGGGCGGTGAAGTCCGCGACGATCGCCTTGGTGGCGGTGACCCGGTCGGCCACGTCCTCCAGGCTCCACACGGTGATCTTTTTGCTGTTGCTGTCGGAACCGTCATCCCCGCAGGCCAGCAGGCTGGCCCCGGTGACTGCCATGATCAGGGTGGCGGCGAGTATCCGCATCGGAGGTGCTGACATCGATGGCACTCCTCTGGAAGGGTATAGAAGGGATTCAACGCCTCTCATTGATCAATTACAAGACATATCCCGATTTTCTGCCTAGACTGGAGCCCAGTGCTATCGGGATGTGACTCATGGTCAACTGGGTTGTCTCGCTCGCCGGGCCTCGACGCATCAGCCTCGAGCCCTGCCCCCTCGATCCGCTCGGCCCCGGCCAGGTCCGGATCCGCACCTGCTACTCCGGCATCTCGGCCGGCACGGAACTCACCCTCTACCGGGGCAGCAATCCCCGGCTGAACAAGGACTGGGACGACGCCGCCCGGATGTTCGTGCCCCGGCAGGCCGCCGCGTCGTACCCCCTGGTGGGCTTCGGCTACGAGGAGGTCGGCGAGATCGTCGAGCTGGCGCCCGACGTGGCCGACCGGCGGGCCGGGCAGCTCGTCTGGGGCATCTGGGGCCACCGCGCCGAAGCGGTCGTGCCCGCCGACTCGGTATACCCGTTGCCCGCCGGCCTGGATCCTCTCGCGGCGGTCTTCGCCCGCCCGGGGGCGATCGCCCTCACCGCCGTGCTCGCCGGCGACCTGCACCTGGGCGACTGGGTCGCGGTCTTCGGGCAGGGCGTCATCGGGCTGCTCGCCACCCGGCTGGCCGTCCTCTCCGGCGCGCGGGTCGCCGCCGTCGACCGGGTGCCCGCCCGGCTGGCGCACGCCGGCCGGTTCGGCGCCCGGCTCGTCGTGGACGCGGGCGCCGAGTCGGCCGCGACCGCGCTGCGCCGGGTGACCGGCGGCCGGGGCGCGGACGTCTGCCTGGAGCTGTCCGGGATGTACCCGGCGCTGCACGAGGCGATCCGCGCCACCACCCACGCCGGCCGCGTCGTGGCCGCCGGCTTCTACCAGGGGCAGGCCGACGCGCTCGGCCTGGGTGAGGAGTTCCACCACAACCGGATCCAGCTGGTGGCGGCCCAGGTTTCCGGGCCGACGCCGGTGCCCGGCATGGCCGGCCGGTGGACCGGGGCGCGCGTCACACACACCTTCATGGACCTGGTGGCGGAGGGCAGCGTCGACCCGCTGCCGCTGGTGAGCCACGTAGTCGACGCGAGCGCGGTGGCCGACGCGCTGGCGCTGCTCGACCGCGGTGACCCCGATGTCCTCCAAGTGGTGCTGAGGTTCTGATGACGATTCCACTTGCCTGCCAGGAACAGCTCCTGCCGGGTGCCGACCTGATCCAGAAGTACGCGCTCGCCACCTCGCTCGGCTACGACGCCATCGAGCTGCGCGGCGGCGGTGAACTCGGCCTCGCCCGCCGGCTGCCCGAGCTGCGCCGGGCCCGCGCCGCCGGGGTGGTCATGCCCACCGTCTGCGTGGAGATGGACCACTTCATCGGCGACTTCGATCCCGAACGCTCCCGCGACGCCGTACGCAACCTGCGTTCCCAGCTCTCGGTGATCGCCGAACTCGGCGGCCTCGGCGCGATGACCCCGGCGGCGTGGGGGATGTTCTCCCGCCGGCTGCCGCCGTTCGAGCCGCCCCGCTCCGCCGCCGGCGACCGGCAGGTGCTCGTCGACGCCCTCGGCGAGCTGGGCGAGCACGCCCGCGCCGAGGGCGTCCTGCTCCTGCTGGAACCGCTCAACCGGTACGAGGACCACATGGTCAACCGGCTCGACGACGCCGCCGCCCTCTGCGCGGCCGTCGGGCTGCCCTCCGTGCGGGTGGGCGCGGACACGTTCCATATGAACATCGAGGAGGACGACGTGCACCGGGCGCTGCGCGCCGCCGCGCCGTACCTCGCTCACGTGCAGGTCAGCGACTCCAACCGGCTCCAGCCGGGCGCCGGGCACCTGGACTGGCCGGCCCTGGTGCGTACCCTGTTGGAGATCGACTACCAGGGTTGGCTGGCGCTGGAGTGCCGGCTGCGCGGCGATCCCGTCCGCGCCCTGCACCAGGCCGCCACCGTGCTGCGGCACGCCTCGCCCCGGCAGGTGGCGGCATGAGCGCCGGGACCACCGACGGCCGGCGTGCCGGCACCGCCGACCGCCCGCGCACCGGCGCCCCGGGGCCGCGCGCCGACACCACGCCCGGCGCGGCCCGCGACGCCGTGGCGCTGCGTCGCCTCGCCGTGGCCACCCTCGAGGCCAACTGGGAGCACGACCACAGCGTGCCCTCGCGCACCCTCTACCCCCACCAGTGGAGCTGGGACTCGGCGTTCATCGCGATCGGCTGGTCGCACGTGCGCCCCGAGCGGGCCTGGCGCGAGCTGGGCAGCCTGTTCCGGGCCCAGTGGGTCGACGGGCGGGTGCCGCACATCGTGTTCAACCCGGCGCTGCGCGTCGGCTCGTACTTCCCGGGGCCGCAGTTCTGGGACTCGGCGCTGGCCGAGGGCGCCCCGGCCGCCGCCACCTCCGGGCTGGTCCAGCCACCGGTGCACGCCCCCGCCGCGTGGCTGGCGTACCGGCGCGCGCCCACCGGGGCCGGGCGGGCGGCGCTGGCCCGGCTCTATCCCCGGCTGGTCGCCCAGCAGCGCTACCTCGCCACCCGCCGCGACTTCGGCGCGGGCGGGCTGGCCTGCATCGTGCACCCGTGGGAGTCCGGGCTGGACAACAGCCCGGCCTGGGACGCTCCGCTGGCGGCGGTGCCCGCCGACGCCGCCGCCATGCGTGCGTACCGGCGGCACGACACCGCACACGTCGACGCCGCGCACCGCCCCACGGATCTCGACTACGCGCGCTACGTCGCGCTGGTGGCGTCCTACCGTGAGCGCCGCTACCGCGACGAGGACCTGGCGGGCCGGCACCCGTTCCTGGTGGAGTGCCCGCTGCTCAACGCGGCGACGGGGGCCGCCGAACACGCCCTCGCCCGGATCGCGCCGCTGGTCGGCGCCGACCCCGGCCCGCACCGGGAGCGCGCCGCGCGCATCACCGAGGCCCTGGTACGCCGGCTGTACGACCCGACGACCGGCACCTTCCAGCCCCGGGACCTGCGCGCCGGGCGCCTGGTGCCGGCCCGGACGGTGCTCGGCCTGGCCCCGCTGATCCTGCCCGACCTGCCCGCCCGGCAGGCGTCGGCGCTCGTTGCCGAGGCGTGCTCGCCGCGCTTCGGGCTGGCCGCCCGGATGGACCGGCCGCTGCCCAGCCACGACCGCACCGCCCCGGACTTCGAGGCGCTGCGTTACTGGCGCGGGCCGAGCTGGATGAACATCAACTGGTGGGTGCGCCAGGGCCTGCTGAGCCACGGCCGGCCCGACCTGGCCGGGGGCCTGCGTGACTCGATGATCGAGCTGGTGACCGGCGCCGGCTGCCACGAGTACTTCCACCCCGACACCGGCGCCGGGCTCGGCTCACCGGCGTTCGGCTGGACCGCCGCCCTGCTGCTCGACGTCCTCGCCGACGACCCGGCCGGCTGAGCCGACGGGTGCGCCCTTCGCCGGCGACCTCAACGCGGGACGGCGGCGGTCGGCCGCCCCGGCTGCGGGGACGGGAAGAACCGGCGCCGGGCCCACAGCGAGACGTAGACCAGGGCGACCAGGACCGGCACCTCGATCAGCGGCCCGACCACCCCCGCCAGGGCCTGCCCGGAGGTGACGCCGAAGGTGCCGATGGCGACGGCGATGGCGAGTTCGAAGTTGTTGCCGGCGGCGGTGAAGGCCAGCGTCGTGGTGCGCGCGTAGCCGAGCCCGACGGCCCGGCCGAGGGCGTACGAGCCGCCCCACATCAGCGCGAAGTAGGCCAGCAACGGCAGGGCGATGCGGGCCACGTCCAACGGGCGGGCGGTGATCGCCTCGCCCTGCAGGGCGAACAGGACGACGATGGTGAACAGCAGCCCGTACAGCGCCGTCGGGCCGATCCTCGGCAGGAACCGCCGCTCGTACCAGTCGCGACCCCTGGCCCGCTCGCCGAGGCGGCGGGTGAGGTGGCCGGCGACCAGCGGCACGCCGAGGAAGATCAGCACGTTGCCGGCGATGTCCCAGCCCGAGACGGCCAGCTCGGTGCCCGGCAGACCCAGCCAGCCCGGCAGGACCGCGAGGTAGAACCAGCCGAGCACGCCGAACGCGAGCACCTGGAACACCGAGTTGAGCGCGACCAGCACGGCGGCGGCCTCGCGGTCGCCGCCGGCCAGGTCGTTCCAGATGATCACCATGGCGATGCAACGGGCCAGCCCGACGATGATCAGGCCGGTGCGGTACTCGGGCTGGTCGGCCAGGAAGATCCAGGCCAGGGCGAACATCAGCGCGGGCCCGACGACCCAGTTCAGCACCAGCGAGGAGGCCAGCAGCCGTCGGTCGCCGGTGACGGTGTCGAGCCGGTCGTAGCGGACCTTCGCCAGCACCGGGTACATCATGATCAGCAGGCCGAGGGCGATGGGCAGCGAGACGCCGCCGATCCGCACCGCGTCCAGCGCGGTGTCCAGGCCGGGGACCCAGCGGCCGAGCAGGAGGCCGGCGACCATCGCGAGGCCGATCCAGGCCGGCAGGAACCGGTCGAGGCGGGACAGGCGCGCGAGTACGGCCGGCGCGGCCGGGTCGTCGTGGGTGGTGCTGCTCACGGTGCTCCTGTCCGGTGGTGCGAGGCGGTCGGGCCGAGCCGGTCGACCCGCGTCCCGCCTCGGCGGGTGCCGTCTGCTTCGACGGGCCTCTAGGTTGACACCTGTCTAATCAGCGTGCAACTCTTCCTTCCGGCCGTCCCCGGGACGGCCGACGAGCCGGATGGCCGTACGCCCCGGCGAGGCCGAACGGAGCGTGCCGATGACCGAGGTCACCATCCGCCCGATGCGCGCCGGTGACGCCGCCGAGGTCCTCCGGATCTACCAGGCGGGCCTGGACGGCGGGCACGCCAGCTTCGAGACCACCGCCCCGGACTGGGCCGCGTTCGACGCCGGCAGAGCCCTCGCGTACCGGTTCGTGGCCGTCGACGCCGACGGCGCGGTGCGGGGCTGGGTCGCCGTCTCGCCGGTCTCCAGCCGCCCGGTGTACGCCGGCGTGGTCGAACACTCCGTCTACGTCGATCCGGCCGCCCGTGGGCGCGGGGTGGCCCGCCTGCTGCTCGACGCGCTGATCGTCGCCACCGAGGCCGGCGGGGTGTGGACCATCCAGGCCGGCGTGTTTCCCGAGAACGCCGCCAGCCTGGCGGTGCACGAGCGGGCCGGCTTCCGGATCGTCGGCGCGCGGCGGCGGATCGGCCGGCACCACGGCCGCTGGCGCGACGTGGTGCTGCTGGAACGACGCAGCCCCGTCGTCGACTGACCGTCGGACGCGGGCGCCCCACGCGCCGGACGAGCGGCCGTTTGCCGGCGTGGGCGGCGGGTATGCGCGGGACCTGTGAGCACAGGAGGCGCCCGTGCGGTTTCCCCTCTTCGTCGACGCGGTGTCCCGCCGCGCCGGGCTGCCCACCGCCCAGGCCGCCACGATCGCCCGCGCCGTGTTGCAGACCATGGTGGAACGGGTCAGCGGCGATCCGGCCGGTGACCCCCCCGACGACCTGGACGGTTACCTGGCGGGCTCCGGCCCCGCCGCCGACCCGTCGGCCCCGCTCGACCCGGCCGACTTCGTCCGCCGGGTGGGGGAGCGGGCCGGGCTGGACGAGGACACCGCCCGGGCGGGCATCGGCGCCGTCTTCGCCACCCTGCGGGGGGCGGTGACAGTCGACGAGTTCCGCGACATGGTCGCCCGGCTGCCCCGGGACTTCGACGGCACGACCCAGCCGATCCCCCGGCCCGACGACGCCTGAGCCGCCGGCCCACCCACCGGTGCGCGACGCACCCCACGCGACCCGGCGGCGGCCGGACATCGAGCCTTATGCTGCTCCCATCGCGAATCTATAGGCAGACCATGAGGCCCCGGGCGCACCATCGCCCGGGGCACGGCCGGCCCGCACCGGACCGGACCGGCCGGGGACGCACCCCACCCGTCCCCGGCCCCACGACCCACCCGTTCCCGCGTCAGCGGCACCGGAACGGCCCTCATCGAAAGGCGCGCGGTGACCTGGTTCCCCTCCTGCGGCGACTGGCAGTCGGCACCACTGCAACTGTTCTGCCTGCCCTACGCCGGCGGCGGCCCGAGCGTCTTCCGCCGCTGGCAGGACCAGCTCGGCCCCGACGTCGAGGTGCTCGCGGTGCAGCTGCCCGGTCGCGAGCACCGGATCGACGAGAGCCCGGTGTTCCGGATCGCCGACATCGCGTCCGCCGTCGCGGACCGGGCTCGCGGCCCGTACGCGATCTACGGCCACTCGATGGGCGGGCGCGTCGGCTTCGAGGTCGTCCGCGAGCTGCGCCGCGCGGGCCGGCCCCTGCCGCTGCGGCTCTACGTCGGTGCCGCCCGCGCCCCGCACGTCGTCGCGCCCAGCAACTTCGACGGCCTCTCCATGGTGGACGACGACGAGCTGCTGCGCCGCCTCGACGCCGGGGGAGGGCTGCCGGCCGGGCTGCTGGAGTACCGCGAACTGGTGGAGCTGCTGCTGCCCATGCTGCGCGCCGACTTCGCCCAGGTCGACGGCTACCGCTACATCCCCGAGGAACCGCTGCCGGTGCCGATCGTGGCGTTCAGCGGCCGGGGCGACGACACCGTCAGCCCGGAGCACAGCGCCGGGTGGCGGGAACACAGCGCCGCCGGCTTCACCCTGCACGAGATCGACGGTGGGCACTTCTTCCTCAACGAGCGGCTGCCCGAGCTGCTCGCCGCGATCCGGGCGGACCTCGCCGCCGCCCGCAGCCACGGGTGAGCCGACGGTGAGCGACGACAGGAGCCAGCGCATGACCGCCCAGCCCGCCACCCTGCCGGTGGTCGTCGAGAACGACGGCCGCGAGCTGACCGCGCTGATCGCCGCCCGCCGCGCCGAGCTGCGCGCGAGCCTGGTGGAGCACGGCGGCCTGCTGTTCCGCGGGTTCGACGTGGGCGGCGTCGAGGGCTTCGACCGGGCGGTGCGGGCGCTCTCCGGTGAGCCGCTGGTCTACACCGAACGGTCGTCGCCCCGGCACGCCATCGCCGGGCGGGTCTACACCTCGACGGACTACCCGCCCGACGAGGAGATCTTCCTGCACAACGAGAACTCGTACCAGGCCCGCTGGCCGCTGACGCTGTTCTTCTACTGCATCACCCCGCCGCAGACCCGAGGCGCCACGCCGCTGGCCGACGTCCGCCGCGTGTACGCCGGCATCGACGCGACCGTACGCGAGGAGTTCGTGCGCCGCCGCTGGATGGTGGTACGGAACTTCCACGCCGACTTCGGCACCCCGTGGCAGCACGTGTTCGGCACCGACGACCGCACCGAGGTCGAGGCGTACGCGGTGGCGAACCGGATCGAGCTGGAGTGGCGCGGCAACGACGGGCTGCGTACCCGCGCGGTGCGCGATGCCGTGCACCACCGGCCCGGCTCGGACACCCCGCGCTGGTTCAACCACGCCACGTTCTTCCACGTGAGCAGCCTCGCCAAGGACCTCCAGGAGGGCCTGCTGGCCCTCTTCGGCACCGAGGGGCTGCCGGCCAACACCTACTACGGCGACGGCGGCGAGATCCCCGCCGACGTGGTGGAGCATCTGCGGGCGGCGTACAAGGCGGCCACCGTGCGCTTCGACTACCGGCGCGACGACGTGCTGGTCGTGGACAACATGACCGCCGCGCACGGGCGGGAGCCGTTCACCGGCCCCCGCAGGATAGCCGTCGCGATGGCCGAACCGCACGCCCCCTGACCGGCGGCGCCTCCACGGTCAGCCGATGTCGCGGCGGCCCGCCACGTCGGCCTCCGGCAGCTCCTCCGGCTCGGCGACCCAGGCGGAGAAGACCGGCATCCCGTGCCACGGGCCGGGCACGTCGCCGCCGCCCCGGCTGTCGGTGGCGACCGCCACCACGGCGTACGGGTGGCCGAAGCGCAGTTCGGCGATCCGGGCCACCCCCGGCGGGGGCAGGCTGACCGCGGCGTGCAGGACGGTGACGGCGGCCGCCTCGAAGCCGTACCGGCCGTAGCGGGCCATCGCTTGCTGGACCGCCTCGAACCCCAGTTCCGGCGAGCCCAGCAGCTCCCCGAACGCCTCCGCGGCGGCGGCGAAGCCCAGCCCACGCCCCATCAGATCGTGCCGGCTGCCGGCCGACCAGCAGGGCAGCACGGCCGTCAACCGCTCCTCCCGGCCGTCCGGCGCGTCCGTGAAGATGTGCTCCTCGCGCAGCGTCCACAGCGGGCTCTCGCCCAGCGGGATGCGGAAGAGGGACCGCCGCCGCGTCGGCAGGTCCCGCTCCGGCGCGTCGGCGGCGGCCGTCGCCACCTCGTGGGCCGCCGCGAGGACATACCCGGCGGGCACGTCGGGCGCGGCGGCGACGGAGACCACCAGCAGCCCGGCCCCGCGGTCGGTCACCGCCGGACGGGCGGGGGCGGCGTGCACGGCGACGGTGCCGGCCCATTCGGTGTCCGCGATCCAGCACCGGTGGTTGTGCTCCGGGCTGCGCAACACCCGGCGCAGCCCGCCGGCCCACGGGCTGCCCGACCCGAGTGCGTCGGCCGACGCCACCCGGAACGGCTCCGCCCAGGAGACCCGGGTGGCCAGCGCGTTCGCGAGGATCAGCAGCGTCTGCGGCGCGACCGCGATCGGGAACTCCTTGATGAGACCGAGCGTGTGCTCGCGGGCCCACGCGTCGAGCTCGGCCTGCTCCGGCAGCGGCCCGGTGGTGGTCGACCCGGGCAGAGCCGCCAGCCACCTGTCGAGCCGGGCGGTGCGGCTGCCGGGTTGCCGCTGCCAGAACGCGGTCGCCGCGCGCACCAGCGGATGCGGCTGCGCCAGCAGGGCGTGGGTGGCCTTCGCGGCGGTCGCCGCGTCGGTGCCGAGCGCCTTCTCCATGGCCGCCCGGGTCGGGCCGGTGGCGGCCGGCGCGGCGAGCGCCAGCAGCAACCACGCGCCCAGCGGGGAGGCGACGTGGTGGCTGTCGCCGATCGCGGCGTGCAGGCGGTCGGCGTACTGGGCCACGGCAGCGCTGATGTCGGTCGTCACCGGTCCACTGTGCCCGGCCCGGGCAACCTCGCCGCAGCGACGCCGGGCGGGCCACGGTGATCGCGACGGGGTGTGCCATCGTCGTGGCCATGCCAGGCATTCCCGTACCGCCCTTCGCCGGCCAGGACGACGCGCGCCGCTTCCACCAGCTGCTGATGCTGCACCTGTCGCAGCTCAAACGGCCGGGCGAGGCGGTCGGCGTGCACCAGTTCCTGCTCGGCCAGGCGCTCACGCCACACCGACCGGGCCGCGACGAGCCGGTGACGTGCGTCGAGTGCGAACGCGCCTATCCGTGCGCCACGATCCTGCGGGTGGCGCTCGTCAGCCGGTTCGACGTCGGCTGGAGCCCGATCGGGCTGTTCCGTCTGCTGTGCGGCATCCGCAGTTGGGGAGAGCGCAGTTGGATCTCCAGCTGGCAGCACGTCGAGGTGGGCGAGGGGCGGTTCGCCTGGCAGACGGAGCCGAGGTTCACCGCCGTACGCCGGCCCGACGGCGGGTGGGTCGTCACCGCCAGCGAGCGCGGTGTGTCGCAGGTGCGGGCCGAGCCGGCCGACGACCGCGGGATGGTCGAATTCCTGGCCGACCACGTGCAGCAGTTCCCGTTCCCGTTCGGCTGGCAGGTGCCCGGGGAGTTTCCGGCACTGGTGACGGACGGGGCCCGCGCCGCGGCGCGGTGGTGGTCGACGCACGGCCGCCGGCCGTACCTGTCGGCGCACGACGAGGACGGCAGTTGGTGACCCTTCCGCGACCGCGGGGTCGCCCCCCACCAGCGACGACGGCGGGTCAGGCGTGCACGCGTCCGAGGAAGTCCCGCACGAGGCGCACCACCTCCTCCAGGTGCGTCTCCAGCAGCCAGGGCCCGCGGTCGAGCAGGTGCAGTTCCGCGTCGGGCAGGTCCCGCAGGTAGGCACGCGCCGCGCCCTCGGGCATGTAGCCGTCGTGCGGCCCCCAGACGATGAGCGTCGGCGGCCGGTGCCGGCGCAGGTACTCCTGCTGGCGGGGGAACCAGGCGAGGGTGCTGCCCTGGTCGGCGAGGAGCCGGACCAGGGCAGCACGTCGGGGTGGATCCAGCAGGGCCGCCGAGAGCCGCCACAGGTCCGGGCTCACCCGGTCGAGGAGCCGGTCGGGCAGTTCACCGAGGAACTCGGTGCGGAAGCCCGCCTCGTCGACGGCGGCGGCGAGGCGGTCACGGCCCTCGTCGGTGGGGTGGCTCCAGAACCTCTTGAGCGGCTCGTACTTGGGGCCGTGCTGGTCCGCGTAGATGTCGCCGTTCTGGATGACGAGCCCGGCCACCCGCTGCGGGGCGGCCATCGCCAGGCGCAGCCCGAACTGGCTGCCGTAGTCCTGGAGGTAGATGACGTAGCGGCTCAGCGCCAGCGTCTCGGTGAAGCGCCGGAGCACCTGGGCGTAGGCGTCGAAGGTGTACGCGAACCGGCGGGGATCGGGCGTGTCGCTGTAGCCGAAGCCGGGGTGGTCGGGCGCGATCGCCCGCCACCGGTCACCGAGAGCGGGCAGGAGATCGCGGAACTGGAACGACGACGACGGGTAGCCGTGCGGCAGCAGCACCACCGGCGCGTCCGGCGGCCCCGCCTCCCGGTAGAAGATCGTGACCCCGTCGACCTCGACGGTCCTGTGGTGCACGGGCGGGTGGGCCACCATGTGTCTCCTGACCGGCCACGGAACGGGTGGGCCCCTCGACCGCGCCAGAAAGGCCCCCGTACCGGGTGCTGTTCGGTCCTGTTCGATCCGGTCGGGCGTGCTGCCGGCGCTGCGGCGCCACGCCCGACCCGGGTCCGGTAGTCCGCTCACGCCACCTGGCGTTGCTCGGCCAGTTCGGTCAGCCTGACGGTGCACAGCCCGCCGCGTTCCGTCCGCACGTCGGTCACCGTGAGCTGCGTGCCCGGGGCCAGGATGACCTCCTCCTCCCCCGTGAACGCGGAGAACCGGCGGATGCCCACCGCCCGCACGGGCCGCACCTCGAACAGGGTCCGCTTGCCGCGCCCGCCGAGGAACGCCCGGGCCACGCCGAACTCCGACGTGCACGACGAGACGCCCCACCACGTCACGGTGCCGCCCAGCGGGTACTGCGCCCGCAGGTCCAGCGACACCCCGCGCCACAGCGGCTCGGTGCGGGCCGGCAGCCGCGACACGGCCGAGAACAGCAGCCGCAGGTATGCCAGGTAGGGCACGATCCGACTGCGGTCGGGGTCGCGCAGGGTGGCGTTGATCCGCCGGTAGAACGCCGACTCGCAGGTGTAGAGGTAGAGGGCCGCGACCTCGCTGGCGCTGAGGCCGTCGGCCCCGCCGTCGGCCTGCTTCTCGCCGAAGCGGTACGACTGCTCGACGTGCCGGTCGAGCCCCGCGAGCAGCCTGACCACCGGGGCGACGGCCGCGCGGAAGTCCATGAGCGGGGTGTCGAACACGCCGGTGATGGCGGGCAGGGCGAGCCCCTCGTCCTTGACGCTGGCCAGCCGCTCGAGGTAGAGCTTGTGCAGCTCCATGGTGGAGGTGATGAACGCCCCCATGCGCTCGGCCGTGGCCGCGTCCGTGCCGCCGGCGTGCGCCGCCGAACTGCTCCACCCCCTGCGGGGCAGCCAGTCGATCTCGTCGGCGCCGAGCCTCCGGAGTGCCTCGTTCACGTCGGCGAAGTGGTTGCCGTCGCAGAAGATGTCGCCCTGCGCCGCCGGGTTGGGGTGGTCGATGTGGCGGACCTCCACGCCCGGGTATCTCTTCTCGAGCCGGAGCACGACCCGCTTGAGGCTGCGCGCGTGCGCGCCCCACCACGCGAACACCACGCCCCGGTCCTGCTCGTCGGCGGCGTGCTGCTTGGCCTTGAGGATCTCCTCGACCAGGGTCTCGACGACCGGCCGCCAGAACGCGGTGTGCCGGTCGGTGGCCAGCGCCCCGTCGCCGCTGGCGGTGAGCGCCGCGTTCAGCAGCAGCACGCCCTGGGTGAGCATCGCCTGGAACCACTCCGGTGGCTGCACGGTGTCGTGCTCACGCAGCAGGGCGCGGACGTCGGCGATCGGCGTCTTCTTGGCGATGCCGTGCTTCCACATCGCGGCCGCCTTGATGATGCAGCGGATGCTGACGACCCTGCCGAACTGGCTGTCGTCCCAGCGGTGGAACGTGTTGTCGAACATCGCGATGCCGGTGGCGCTCTCGGTGCGCGGGTACGGGTTCTGCCCGAAGACGACGACCTTCCACTTCTGCGGCGGGTTCGGCTTGAGCGCCTGGAACGTCAGCTCCCGCACCGGCACGACCATCGGGCTGCGGCCCGGGCCGATGAAGGTTGCGGCGTCCGGTTGCGCCTCGATGACCGGTTTCATCAGTGGCAGCCACGGCTCGCCGCCACCGGTGAAGAGGTCGGCGAGGGCCAGCGGGTCCTTCGGGTCGGGCACGGCGGGGGCGGTGGTGTCGCTCATCGAGGGCTCCGAGGTGGCGGATCGTACCGCTTCGACGGCACGGTTGATCAATGCGCGGTGATTGTGCCGGCCGGGGCCGACAGTCCCGACCCCGGAGACGGCGGCGGCGTAGCGCCGCAGAGAGTTGTCGGTGGGCCGCGCTAGCGTCATCCACATCGGAGCCAGCCCTGCCCCCCGGGAGTGAACAATGACCATGGACCGCGAGAAGCCGCTGCTCAGGGTGGTGCTGACCGACGTCAACGCGGAGGTGGTGCGGGCGTGGCGTGCGGCGTTCGCCGACACCCCCGAGGTCGAGATCCACAAGGGTTCGATCCTGACCCGGCACGCCGACGCCTGGGTCAGCCCGACCAACTCCCGGGGCCGGATGGACGGCGGCGTCGACGCGGTCATCAAGCGGCACCTCGGCGCGGGCATCCAACTGCGGGTCCAGCGGGCGATCCGCGACCAGTTCGGCGGGTCCCTGCCGGTGGGCAGCGCCGTGTGTGTGCCGTCCGGGGCGGTCAACCCGACGTTTCTGATCTCGACCCCGACCATGGAGCAGTCGGCGCAGAACGTCAGCGAGACGCTGAACGTGGCGCTGGCGTGCGCCGCCGCGTTCCAGGCCGTCCACGCCCAGAACGCGCGGCAACCGGGCAGCATCTCGTCGGTGGCGCTGGTCGGCCTGGGCGCGGCGACGGGCCGGGTGCCGGCGCGGGTCTGCGCCAACCTCATGTGGACCGGCTACACGCTCTTCAACGACTATCGCTTCCACGACTACGACGACCTGCGCGAGACCATCCGGGGGCAGCTCGACGACATCGGCAGCCGCCCCGAGGAGGAGCGGGTGCGGGTGGCGGTGCCGGCGACCCCCGGCCCGCGTCGCTCACGGGGCTGACCTGCCCCTGCGGGGGACGGTCTGGCCCGGGGCTCGGCGCCTGCGCCGCGTCGGGGCCGGTTCCTGCCCCGCCGGTTCCGGGCGTTCGACGCGGACGGGGTCGCCGCGCACCAGCTCGTCGTGCACGCGCCAGCGGGCGGTGACGAGGGCCCGCTGCGCGCTCTCGTCGCCACGGGCGATGCGCTCGCGCAGCAGTCGCAGGGCGAGGCGCCGGTTGAGGCCGAACTGCCGTTCGGTGTCGACCACGACGACGAGGCCGGAGGGACGGTGGGTGGCCCGCACCGCCGTGCTGGCCTTGTTGCGGTGCTGACCGCCGGGGCCGCCGGTACGGCAGGCCACGATGTCGACGTCGGCCTGCGCGAACGTCGTGGCGGGGCTGTCGAGCTGGCACGGGTGGGCGACGACATACCAGTTCTTCCGGCCGGTGCCCGCCCGGTAGGGGCTCGGGGCCCGCCAGCACAGGGTGCCGGTCCACGAGGCGGCGAACGCCACGGCGTCGCTGCCGGCGATCCGGAGCAGGACCGACCGGTAGGTGTCGGGCCGTTCGGCGGGCACGGTCTCGACCCGGTGCGTCGTCAGGCCCCGGCGGGCGGCGTCGTCCTCCAGGCGGCGCAGCAGCCGGGCCAGCGCCCAGGCGCACTCCTGCGGGCCGCGCCCCGCCGACAGCAGCAGGTGCTGGCTCACTGCCGGCCCCGCCTGCGTCGGTCGTCGCGGCGCTCCGCACGGGCGGCGGGCCCGGCGTCGGGCGTCTTGTAGGTGACCAGGGGGACCGTGGTGACCACGGGCGTGGCCAGGCCGTGCTCGACCAGGTCCGTGATCACCTGCTCGATGCGCTTGTAGGCGGTGGGCGCCTCCTCGAAGAGCAGTTGACGGTCGCCGCACACCACCAACGACCCCACGGGGGTGCGCCGCAGCTCCTCGACGGTGTGCTTGGCCCGGCCGCGGCGCAGGGCGTCGGCGCGGGACATCTTGCGGCCCGCACCGTGCGCCACCGAGTGGTTGGCCTCGGGGCCGGCGTGGGCGGCCACGAGGTAGGAGGGGGTGCCCCGGGTGCCGGCGACGAGCACGTCGCGGCCGTCGCCCGGTGCCGCGCCCTTGCGGTGCAGGTAGATCCCGTCGCGGACCTCGACCAGGTTGTGGCACTGGTCGACGACGGGCTCGGGGGGCTCGGCCCCCAGGGCGAGGGCGACCCGGGCGGCCAGCAGCCGCCGGTTGAGCGAACCCCACCGCACGGCCTCGTCGTGTGCCGCCAGGTAGGCGGCCGGATCGGGGGCGCGGCCCGCGCCGTGGGACTCGGTGTGCGCCCGCAGGATCCGCTCGCCCAGCCCCCGGGAACCGGAGTGGACGACGAGCACCAGGTCGCCGACGGCGAGCCCCAGCCGGCTCGCGTGACCCGCCTCGAAGACGGTTCCGACGCGGGCCAACTCGACGAAGTGGTTGCCCCGACCGACCGTGGCGAGACCCTCGACGTGACCGGCGGGGATGTCGCCCGCCACGACGGCCCAGGCGGGGTCGTCGGCGTCCCGCTCGGGATCGAGTGGGCGGTCGAGGTCGGGGAACCGGGCGGCGAGCCGCTCCGGCACGGCGCGCTTGAGCCGGATGGGGAACACGGCGATGCCGCAGCCGATGTCGGAGCCCACCAGGAACGGATACAGCACGCGCGACGCCATGGCGGCGCCGATGGGGGCGCCCTTGCCCGGGTGCAGGTCCGGCATCGCGGCGACGTGGATCATGCCGTCGAGGGCGGCGACCTGCCGGCACTGCGCGAGGGCGTCGGATTCGATCCAACTCGCGGGGGAGGCGAACAGGCTGACGGTGGCGGGGGCGGATTGCGGCGGGGACAGCTGTGTGGACACGGACGCTCGCTTCTCGCGAAGACGGGAGTGGACGGGCGGCAGCACGACACCGGTCGGTCCCGGGTGTCGCTGCGCGACGAGGATGCTGTCCGTCAGAACGTCATGGGCGACAGCATGGCGAAGCCGACCGGGCGGGACAAGCGGTTATCGGCCCTCACCGGACCCGGGCACCCGCCGGCCGGCGGCGTGCGCGGCCATCGGCTCCTGCGCCCGGGGCGGTGATCACGTGGCGGGCAGGGCTCCGAGGCGGCGCAGCAGCTCCCGGCCCAGCGGCAGGCGCTTGTCGGCGTCGCCGTCCGCGCGGATGTCGACGTTGAGTGCGAAGCAGTACAGCCGGTCGCCGCGCTCGACCCAGCCGACCCACCAGCCGGTGTCCGGGTCAGTGGCGTCGGTCAGGCCGGTCTTGCCGTAGAGGGCGTACCCGTCGGTGCGCTCCAGGCGCAGGATGTCCCGGACGGTGCCCTGGTGGCCCCGGTCGGCCGGCAGGTCGCCCCGGGCCAGCCGGGCCAGCCACCGCACCTGCTCGTCGGCCGATATCTCCAGCGGCCCGTCCAACCAGAACCGGTCCACGGCCGCGCCGACCTGACCGTTGCCGTAGCCGAGCCGGCGCAGCCACTCCCGTTCCCGGTCCGGCCCGATGCGGCGGGCCAGCTCCTGGAACACCGGCACGTTGGAGACCCGGACCGCGTCGCGCAACCCCATGTCCTGTTCCCAGGCGGCGACGCGCTGCGGCTGGCCGCCGTACGGGACCTTCTCCTGCTCGTCGCGGACCACGCCGGTCTCCAGCGCGATCAGGCTGTGCGGGATCTTGAACGTCGAGGCGGGGACGAACCGGCGTTCGGCCCGTTCCCGGTCGACCATGACGACGCGCTCGGCCGTCACGTCGTACAGCACGAAGGTGCCCCGCAGGCCGGCCTGCCGGAACACTCCCGCCAGCTCGTCGCGGACCTGCACGGTGGGCGTGCGGGCCGGGGCCGGGGTGGTGGTGGCGGCGGTGGCGGACGCGACGCCAGCCGGCGGGGGATCCGGGCGTCCGCCCTCGCCGCAGCCGGCCGCCCCGGCCAGCAGGAGCAGGGCGGCCGTCGCCGCGCCCGCGACCCGCCGCCGCAGCCGGGCGGACGCCGTCCGCGTCGCGGTCGGGCCCCGGCGCACCTCGAGGTTCATCTGCCACCGCCTCCGTCCGTGCCGGTCACGACGCCTGAGTAGAACACGGGTCGGCGGGTACGGGTCGCCCCGGCGCGAACGCCTCCCGGGCCCTTCGCCGGCCGGCTCACGCGACCGGCCCCGTCACCTGGAGGTGCCGGTCCAGGCTCGCGACCAGGTCGGTGGCCGCGGCGGGTACGACGTCGTCGGCCCAGCTGCGCAGCGCCCGCAGGAACCCGGCCAGGTCGGCCCGGACGCCGTCGAGGAGGCCGGTTAGCTCGTCGAGGTCGGTGTCCACCCAGGAGCTGCCCTCCTCGTCCGCCCACACCCGTAGCGTCCCGTCCGGGCGGGGCTCCGCCCAGGGGGTGGGATCGTGGCCCAGGTCCAGCAGGGCCCCCGCCCGGAGCCCGTACCACTCGCGCCAGTCCTCCACCCCGTTGCAGCACCCCGGCTCCACCCGGGCCCCCGTGCCCGGATCGCTGAGCCGCAGGCCGCCGGGCACCAGCAGCGCGCCGGGCTCCGGGCCGGCCGCCACCACCGGCCGCACGGCGGTCAGCGGATCGGTCCCGCCGGGCCACGTCGTGCGCTCGTCGAGGTGGTTGTACGCCGCGATCCGCGCCACGGCGGTGCCCACCTCGGGCGCGCTCAGGGCGCCGGAGAGGACCAGCCACCCCTCGACGTCGGTCACCGGCCAGAGGGTGAAGTCGCCGAGGGGCGCCACCTCGAGCACCGGTTGGAGCACCGGCGGGTGGCGGGCGGCGTCGCGGTGCGGCACGGCACGTCCCCCGGAGGCGCGGGGGCCGGTCACGGTGCCGTCATCCAGCGGAAGGACGTTTTGATCCGCGTCATCCGGTCCCGCTTGAAGGGCGGCACGAAGCGGCCCGCGGGGCGGGCGACGTCCGCCGGGTACGCCTGGTGCACGGTGACGGTGTCGGCGGTGTACCGGGCGCGGGCCCGGCGCAGGGGAACCGGCATGACGCCGATCCTGACGGATCGCCCCCACCCCGGTCCACCGGATTGTCCCCACCGGGATCGACGGCGCGGCGGGGGATAGGCTGCCGGCGTGGCAGGTCTTCTCAGGAGTGTGGCGGCCCGGATCGGCGGCGTCATCCCGTCGCCGCGCCGGCCCCGGCCCGGCGCGGCGCGCCCAGCCCGGCCCCGCCAGGTGGCCGCGTTGCAGCGCCGGCAGTTGGCGTACGCCCCGGAGCTCGACGGGCACGCCGACCCGGGCGAGATCGTCTGGACCTGGGTGCCGTACGAGGACGACCCGCGTCAGGGCAAGGACCGTCCGGTGCTGGTGGTGGGCCGGCACAGCCGGACCCTGTACGCGCTGATGCTCTCCAGCCAGGGCGAGCGCGACGGCCAGCGGCACTGGTTCGCCCTCGGGCCGGGCGAGTGGGACCGGGACGACCGGCCGAGCTGGGTGCGGCTGGACCGGGTCCTGACCATGCGGGAGGACGGCATCCGCCGGGAGGGCGCGGTGCTGGACCGGGCCCGGTTCGACCGGGTGGGGCAGGCGCTGCGCGCCGGCTACGGCTGGCGCTGAGCGTCAGGCCGGCTCGCGGCTCGGGCCGACCGCGGCGGAACGGGCGTCGGGCGGGGGGTACGGCTGCTCGGCCAGCAGCCGCGCCAGGTGCGCGCTGTTGAGCGCCAGCGCCTTCGTGGTGCGGCCCGTGGTGTCGGGTTTTGGGCGTACGTCGAGGTAGTCGACCGTGTGCAGCGCCTCACCGACCCAGTAGGTGGCGCCGGCCGCGGGGCAGGTGAACCCCACCTCGTTGAGGGCCTGCTGCACCTCGGCGATGGTGTGGTGCGCGCCGTCCTCGTTGCCGACGACCGCGACCGCGCCCACCTTGCCGTAGGTGAGCAGCCGCCCCTCGGCGTCGGTCTCGGAGAGTTCGGCGTCGAGCCGTTCGAGGACCATCTTGCACACGGCGGACGGCTGGCCGAGCCAGATCGGCGTGGCGATGACGAGGATCTGCGCGGCCATCAGCGTGGACCGGATGGCCGGCCAGCCGTCGCCGTCGCCCTCGTCGACGGAGACCCCGAAGCGCACGTCGTGGTCGACGACCCGGACCAGCTCGCCGTCGACGCCCTGTCCGGCGAGGGCGTCGAGCACCTCGCGCCCGAGCGTCTCGGCGCTCGACGGTGCGGGGGACCGCTTGAGGGTGCAGTTCAGGACCAGGGCCCGGATGCTGGGCACGGCGGTTCCCCTCTCGGCGGGCGCGACGCTGACCCGAGCGGCATACCCGGCGAGCGGCGCGGGACACGTGCACCGCGTGGCGGGCTCAGCACTCGGCCAGGTGGGGGGTGTCGACGAGTTGCCGGCGCGGGCGGGCCACCCCGAGGCTCTTGGCCTGGTACATCGCGGCGTCGGCCCGGTCGAGCGCCTCGGTGAGCTGTCCCGGCCCGGTGACGGGGGCGAGCCCGACGGAGGCGGTCACCCGGACGCTGCGACCGCCCAGCGGGATCGGCGCGGCGAGGCTGTCGCAGAGCCGCCGGGTGGCGTGCTCGATCCACCGCCGGTCGATCGTCGGGCTGGTCAGCAGCCCGGCGAACTCGTCGCCGCCGAGGCGGGCGACCAGGTTGTCGCCGGCGAAGGCGGCGAGCCGTTGGGCGACGTTGACCAGCACATGGTCGCCGGCGGCGTGCCCGTAGCGGTCGTTGATCTGCTTGAAGTCGTCGAGGTCGAGCACCACGGCGACCAGCGGCTGACCGGCGGCGTCGGTGAGCAGCGCGGCGGCCAGCCGGTGGAAGGCGCGGCGGTTGGGCAGGCCGGTGAGGGGGTCGTGGCTGGCGGCGTGCCGCTCGGCGGCGAGTTCGGCCTGGAGTTGCCTGATCTCGACCTCGGCCTCGATCGCGCGGCGTCGTAGCTGCCAGGTGGTGACGAGGGCCCCGGCGGCACAGACGCCGGACGCGATGGCCAACGGATCCGGCACGCGACCTCCCATCAGCACGATGTCTCCGGCCGTCGCGCGCGATGGTCAGCGGCCCGTGCCGGGTCCTGTCTGCCCTGGCGGCAGCCCAGGTCCAGGTGACGCAGAGTGATCGGATGGGTACCGATCATCTGGGCTATCATGCTCGCTGTCCGATGCAGATGCAATAGCAGATGCACGTGCAGGAAGCCCGTTCGTCGATGCCGTACGACCCCGCACCGAATCCACTGTCCGGCGTCGACGGGGCTCGCGAGAGAAAGACGCCCATGCAACAGCCCCCGAACGGCGTTCCGATCACCCAGCTCCCCCCGCTCGACTGGCAGAAGAGTCGCCGGAGCAACCCCAGCGGCAACTGCGTCGAGCTGGCCGAACTTCCCGGGGGCGCCGGCATAGCCATGCGCAACTCCCGGCACCCGGACGGGCCGGCGCTGATCTACACGGTGGACGAGATCGCCGCCTTCGTGCTGGGCGCCCGCGACGGGGACTTCGACGACCTGATCTCCTGAGCGTCCGGCCGGCAGCCGGCGGGCGTCCCCGTCGGGCGGCGGCGATCACCCACGCCGAGGGCGTTCACCTCACTCACGGTTCATGGCATGCTTACTCGTCGGCCGCGCGGGGGCATCCGGTCGGCACTAACCGGCGTGTGGAGGTCGGCAGTGACGATGGGTCCCGCCGAGGGCGGTTCGACGGCCGGCCCGACCGTGCTGCGCATGCTGCTCGGTGCCCAGTTGCGCCGGTTGCGCGAGTCCAGCGCGGTGACCCGGGAGGGCGCCGGTTGGGAGATCCGCGCCTCCGAGTCGAAGATCAGCCGGATGGAGCTGGGTCGGGTCGGCTTCAAGGAGCGCGACGTCGCGGACCTGCTCACCCTCTACGGCGTCAGCGCGCGCGAGGAGCGCGAGGCGCTGCTCAAGCTCGCCCGCGACGCCAACAGCCCCGGCTGGTGGCACCGTTACGGCGACGTGCTGCCGAACTGGTTCCAGTCGTACCTCGGCCTGGAGGCCGCGGCCGTACGCATCCGCAGCTACGAGGTCCAGTTCGTGCCCGGCCTGCTGCAAACCCGTGACTACGCCCGCGCCGTGGTGCTGCTCGGGCACGGGCAGGCGGCGCCGGCGGAGATCGAACGTCGGGTCGCGTTGCGGATGCAGCGCCAGCGGTTGCTGCACCGCGAGAGCCCGCCGCAGCTCTGGGCGGTGGTGGACGAGGCCGCGCTGCGCCGGCCGATCGGGGGCGCGCGGGTGATGCGCGAGCAGTTGTCGGCGCTGATCGAGTCGACCAAGGCGCCGAACATCCGGCTCCAGGTCATCCCGTTCGCCGCCGGCGGTCACGCCGCGGCGGGCGGCGCCTTCACCATCCTGCGCTTCGGCGACCGCGAGCTGCCCGACATCGTCTACATCGAGCAGTTGACCAGCGCCCTCTACCTCGACAAGCGCGACGACCTCGACCACTACGCGGTGGCGATGGAGCGGCTCTGCGTGGAGGCCGAGCCGCCGGAGCGTACGCCGGAGATCCTCGGCGGGATCCTGGACGGCCTGCACCCGGGGTGAGTTCGGCGGGGCCTCGCCCGGGTGACGATACGGCTACCATCATCGGCGACCGGTGACAGTGGACGGACGCCCCCGGTCGCGGGTGGCGCAGAGTCGTGGAGGCTGCCTTGACCACCGATGCCCCGGGTGCGACGACCGACCCCAACCCGCCGAGCGACCGCATCGACACCTCGGTGGCGCACCCCGCCCGCCGCTACAACTACTGGCTCGGCGGCAAGGACAACTTCCAGGCCGACCGGGATTCCGGTGACGCGGTGGCGGCGTCCTTCCCGACGATCCGGACGGCCGCCCTGGAGAACCGCCGCTTCCTCCGGCGGGCCGTGCGCCACCTCGCGCGGGAGGCGGGCATCCGCCAGTTCCTCGACATCGGCACCGGCATCCCGACCGCCGACAACACCCACGAGGTCGCCCAGGCGATCGCCCCGCAGTCGCGGGTGGTCTACGTCGACAACGACCCGATCGTGCTCGCGCACGCCCGGGCGTTGCTGACCAGTTCGCCCGAGGGCGCCACCGCCTACATCGACGCCGACCTGCGCGACCCGGAGCGGATCCTGCGCCATCCCGACCTGCTGCGCACCATCGACCTGTCCCAGCCGGTCGGGTTGATGCTGATCGCGATCCTGCACTTCGTCGCCGACGACGACGACCCGTACGCCCTGGTCGCCCGGCTGCTCGACGCGCTGCCGCCGGGCAGCTACCTGGCGGCCTCGCACGCCACCCACGACTACCTGCCCCCGCCCGTCGTGCAGGAGGCGAAGGCGGCGGCCCGGGGCGAGGGCCCGCACGGCCTGATCAACCTGCGCAGCCGGGCCGAGTTCGCCGAGTTCTTCGGTGGGCTGGAGCTGGTGGAGCCGGGCGTCACCTCGGTCGCCGAGTGGCGGGCCGAGGACGCCCCGCAGCCTCGCCCGTCGGCCGCCGAGGTCAGCATGTACGCGGCGGTGGCCCGCCGGGGCTGAGCGGCGCGACGGCGCGCTCGCCGGCCCCGACCCACCGCCCGGTCGCTGCGGCGCGGCTACGTCGGCGCCCTCGGGGTGCTCTTCGAATCGCAGATGTCCTACGCCTTCACCGACCCGTTCGCGGTCCGGTTCCTGGCCGGCGTCGCGCAGGCGGCCGAGCGGCACGGCACCAACCTGCTGCTCGTACCGCTGCCGCCCGGTGAGGCGGACGCCCGACGGGCGGTCGAGAACGCCGCCGTCGACGGGTTCTGCGTCTACTGCGTGGGCGACGAGGGCTGGCTCGTCGACGTGCTGCGCGAGCGTGGCCTGCCCGTCGTCACCACCGCTCCCCGCGATGACGCCGGCCCCGGCCCCGACGAACGCTACGTCGGCATCGACGAGCGGGCCGCCGCACGGGCCGCCGCCGCGCACGTGGCCGGCCTCGGCCACCGCCGCGTCGCCCTGCTCGGCGACGCCGTGCGCCCCGACGCGGCTCCGGGCGAGGTGCACCTCGCCGACGTGGCCGACGTCGCGCATCCCACGACCCGGGCCCGGCTCGCAGGGTTCGCCGACGCCTTCGCGGAGGTCGGCGTCGCGTGGTCCGAGCTGACCGTGCTCGCCGCCACCGACAACAGCCGGTCGGCCGGGGCCGCCGCCGTCGCCGCCACCGAACCGCCCACGGCGGTGCTGGCCTGCGCGGACGTGCTCGCCCTCGGCGTCCTCGACGCGATCGCCGACGCCGGCGGCCCGCCGATCTCGGTCACCGGCTTCGACGACATCGCCGAGGCCGCCACCGCCGGCCTCACCACCGTGCGGCAACCCGCCGAGGAGAAGGGGCGCACCGCCGCCCAACTCCTGCTCGACCCGCCCGCAGACCCGGCGGCCGGCCACGTTCTGCTGCCCACCACACTCGTCGTCCGGTCATCCACCGGACCCGCGCGAAGGAGCTGACCATGGAACAGCCCACCGGTTTCGTATCCGCCCTCGACGCGGTGACCCGCCACGTCAACTCCGCCCGCCCGGACGCCCCGGTCCGCCCGGATCGGCCCCACGCCGCGCCTCTCGCCCTCACCCGGCTGGCCGCCGCCAGCGTCCTGCGCCGGCTCGCCGACCGGATCCAGCCGTCGCCGGTGGCCCCGGTGCCCTGCTGCTCCTGACCGCCGCAGCTGCGCCGGTCGTCGCGGCCCGAACCCCGACCGCTGCGCCGGTCGTCGCGGCCCGAACCCCGACCGCTGCGCCGGTCGTCGCGGCCCGACCCGGCGACCGGCGCGCGACCGGGCACCGCGCACTGGTGGCCGCCGCGCCGGCAGGGCAGACTGAACGGCTATGTCGCCGTTCTCGCCCGACCTCCGGTTGGACGACCGCTACGTCCTGCGCGAGCGCATCGGCCTCGGCGGGATGTCCGAGGTGTGGCGCGCCGACGACGAGGTGCTGCGCCGCCCCGTCGCGGTCAAGGCCCTCACCCGGGAGTTCGCCACCGACCCGCAGCTGCGGGCCGCCATCCACCGCGAGGCGCGCGCCGCCGCGCGACTCACCCACCCGCACGTCACCCAGGTCTACGACTACGCCGAGGCGACCCTGGCCGGCGGGGCGGTCGTGCCGTACCTGGTGATGGAGCTGGTGCGGGGGCGTAACCTCGCCGACCGGCTCGCCGACGGCCCGCTGCCCTGGCCGCAGGCGGTACGGGTGGCCGGTCAGATCGCCGCCGCGCTCGCCGCCGCCCACCACCTCGGCGTGGTGCACCGCGACGTGAAACCCGGCAACGTCATGCTCACCGATACCGGCGCCAAGGTGCTCGACTTCGGCATCGCCGCGCTCGGCGGGCCGCGCCACCCGCTCGCCGGGCGGACCGGCGAGCCGCTGATGGGCACGCCCGCCTACTTCGCACCGGAGCGGATGCGACCCGGCCCGCCGAACCCGGCCAGCGACGTCTACGCCCTCGGGGCGGTGCTCTACCGCACCCTCACCGGCCGGGCCCCGCTGCCCGTACGGACGTGGCAGGACGCGCGGGAGGTGCACGCCGGGCCGGCGGCGGTGGCGCCCCCACGGGTCCCCGGGCTGCCGCCCGACGTCGCCGAGCTGACCCTGGCCTGCCTCGCCGTCGAGCCGGCGCACCGGCCCACCGCGGCGCACCTGGCCGCCCGCTTCGGCGCGGCCTCCGCGCCGGCCGAGCCGTCCACGGCCGTCCTGCCGACCCTGCCCGGCGGCGCGGCGTCGCATCACTCGACATCGCCCGGCGGCGCCCCGCATTCGCCGACCCCGGACACCACGGCGACGCACCCGCCGACCCTGGTCGATCGCGCGCTGTCGTCCCCGAACCGGGGCCCCTTCGGCACCGGGCGCGCGCGGGTGCCGCACCCCGTCCCGGTGGACGGGCCCCGCGCGGCGACCGACAGTCCCGGCCGGGGCCGGGGGACCGGGCGGGACAGGCCCGTCACCGCGCTCGTCGCGGTCGGCGTCGCGCTGCTCGTCGGGCTCGCCGGGGCGTTCGTCCTCGGCGACGGCAACGATCCGCCGCCGACAGCGGCGGCCACGGCAGGCCCGCCGGCTGCGACACCGACCCCGGCGAAGCCGACGCCCCGGCCGCCGAGCTCCGCGCCCCCGTCGGTGACCGCCCGGCCCGAACCGGTCGACCTGCGCCAGCTCGCCGCCGAGTTCATCGCCGTGCTCGCCTGGGCGCAGGCCCGCGGCGAGATCGACCGTAAGACGGTCGAGGGGCTGCGGGACAAGCTCGCCGACCTGAGCGAGGACAGGTCGAGGGACCGGGCGAAGCGGGTCGAGCAGCTACGCGAGCGCCTCGCCGACGAGGCCGAGGAGGGGAAGATCCCGCCCGACACGGCGGCCCGGCTCGACTCCCTGCTGGACCGCGTCGAGAAGGCGGCGCGGGGCCACGGCGACGGCGACGACGACTGAACGGCGCTCAGCCGATCTCGACCACGGCACCCGGTGCCACCCGGCCGCCCCGCAACACCTGCGCGTACGCGCCCACGCACGGCTGCGGGCCGAGCTGCGGCAGCGGCGCGACCCGGTTGAGCCGGGCGGGGACGCTCAGCGCCTGTGCCTGTGGCGGGAGCGGGCCGTGCGCCAGGGTCGGCACCGCGCAGCGCGGCGTCGGGGCCAGCACCCGCAGCACCAGATCCGGACCTATCCGCAGCTCGCGGCCGACCCAGCCGTTCTCGGCGAAGCCCTCCGCGTCGACGTCGAGCACCAGGTTGGGCCGGTAGCGGACCGCGTCGACGGCGGCGCCGGGCAACTCGGCCGACACCCGGGCGAGGGTGGCGGTGGTGACCAGGTGCACGGGGGCGAAGTCGAAGAAGGTGCCGGGCGCCGCCGCCCCGAGCGAGCTGACGTGGACCGGCACCTCGGCGGTGAGGCCGGCGGCCAGCACCGCGTCCGGGTCGGCCCGGTCCAGGGTCGCCCCGGCGGGCGGCCGGTCGATCAACGTCACCGGTATGTCGAGCACCCGGGACAACACGTCGTCGACGTCGGGGTCCACCGTGGACAGGGTGCGCCCGTCGGGCAACGTGATCCGCACCGGGGCGGGTGCCGCCCCGGCAGCGCGGAGCGTGAGCAGCCCGCGCCAGAGGCGGGGGTGCTTCGCGCTGGCCACCCGGCCGGTGTCGCGGTGCCGCAGGGCCAGCCGCCGGTCGCCCGCGATCCCGGCCGGGCCGACGTCGGCGGCGGGCAGCCGCTCGCCCAGCATCGACTTCACCGGGTAGCGCCACAACTGCGCCAGCCGGCCGGTCACGAGTCGCCCCGGGCCGCGAAGTGGCCGCCGAGGACCCCGACGAGCGCCTCGTCCAGCACCGTCGGCGCCTCGAGCAGCGCCGCCAGCGCCCGCCTCGGCCCGAAGCACCGGGACCGGCCGGCGGCCTCGGCCAGGACGACGGCGGGCCCGGCGCCGAGACGCTTGTGGACGATGGTGCCGTCCGCCGAGCGGACCGTGCCCCCTGTCGGTTGCCTTCGCACGTCGCCCCTCCTCGCCCGCCGATCGGGGACACTCTAGGCGAGCGGTCCGACACCCCGGCCGGCCCGCGTCGGCCGGGCTGCGGGGCCACCGAGCCCCGGCCGGCGCGGCTACCGGGCCAGCAGGGCGCGCAGGGCCCCGACGACCTCGGTGGGTGCCTCCTCGGCCATGAAGTGACCGCAGGAGACGGTCCGGTGCTCCAGGTCCGGCGCCCAGGCCCGCCACAGCCCGGCCGCGTCGTAGCCGAGCGCGGCGCCCCAGTCCTGCTGCAACACGCTGACCGGCATCCGCAGCGTGGTGCCGGCCGCCCGGTCGGCCCGGTCGTGCTCGATGTCGATGCCCGCCGTGGCCCGGTAGTCGGCGACGATGGAGACGACTGACTCCCGCGACGCCCGCAGGTACGCGGCCCGCACCTCCGCGGGGATGGCCTGCGGGTCGCGGGTCCAGGCGTCGAGGAAGTGGCCGAAGAAGGCGTCCGGGTTGCCCCCGATGAGCTGCTCGGGCAGGCCGGGCGGCTGGGCCATCAGGTAGAGGTGGAAGCCGACGGCGGCGCTGACGCCGCGCATGACGTCCCACGTGTCGAGGGTCGGCAGCACGTCGAGCGCGGCGAGGTGGGTGACCGCCCGGGGGTGGTCCAGGCCGGCGCGCACGGCGACCAGCGCGCCGCGGTCGTGCCCGACGAGGGCGAACCGGTCGTGGCCCAGCGCCCGGGCGAGCGCGACGACGTCGGCGGCCATGGTCCGCTTCGAGTACGCGGTCCCGTCGGGGTCGGCGGGCTTGTCGCTGTCGCCGTAGCCCCGCAGGTCGGGGCAGATCACGGTGTGCCCGGCGGCGAGGTCGGTGGCGACGTGCCGCCACATGAGGTGGGTCTGCGGGAAGCCGTGCAGCAGCACGACCGGGCTGCCGCTGCCGGCGACGGCCGCGCTGAGCGTCACGCCGTCGGCGACGGTGACGCGCCGGTAGTCGAATCCGCTGATCGTCGGGCTCATGGGTGGGCCTTTCCAGGGTGCGGTGGGGTGGTCGAGGGGGACCACGTCGTGTGGCACCGAGCGTGCCCGGCGGCGATCAGCACCCGGTCAGCAACGGATGAGCGACCGCGCGGCGCCCACCGGTGGGGACCTGCCTAGATTGGTGCCATGACCAGGCGACCTGGGGCGGGAGCGGTGACCTTCGTCGTGCTCGGCCCGGTGGGCGCGGTCGACGACGCGGGCCCCGTCGCGCTGAAGGGGCCGCGCCACCGGGCCGTACTGGCCCGACTGCTGGTCGCCCGGGGCCGGGTCGTGCCGGTCGACCGGCTCGTCGACGACCTGTGGGAGACGCCCTCGGAGGGCGCGGTGGGGGCGATCCGGACGTTCGTCGCCGACCTGCGCCGCAGCCTGGAACCGGAGCGGCCGCCCCGGGCGCCGGCCCGCCTGCTGGTGACCGCCCCGCCCGGCTACGCGCTGCGCGCGGCACCGGAGGCGGTGGACGCCTGGCGGTTCGAAGCGGCGCTCGGCGAGGCGGGTGGACTGCTCGCGGCGGGCGACGCCGCGGTCGCGCTGGAGCGCCTGGACGACGTGCTCGCCCTGTGGCGTGGCCCCGCGTACGCGCAGTTCGCCGGCGAGCCCTGGGCCCGCGCGGAGATCGACCGGCTCGACGAGTTGCGGATGCTGGCCGTGGAGCGGCGGGCGGAGGCGTTGCTGGCCCTCGGCCGGTCCGCCGAGGCGGCTTCCGGACTGCGGGCACACACCGCCGGCCAGCCGCTGCGCGAGGAGGCCTGGCAACTGCTGGCCACGGCCCTGTACCGCTCGGGCCGCCAGGGCGAGGCCCTGGCCGCGCTGCGGCAGGCCCGCGACGCCCTGGTCACCGAGCTCGGCGTGGACCCGGGCCCCCGGCTGCGTCGGCTGGAGGCCGACATCCTCGCCCAGGCCCCGGAGCTGATCCCGCCACCGTCCGCCGCCGCTACGTCCGCCGCCGGCACGCCCGCTGCCGGTGCCGACGCGGCCGTGGGCCGGCGCGACGCGCCCCCGCCCGTGCGGGCCGCAGCGGTGGCCGCGCGCGACGAGCGCCCCTTCGTCGGGCGTGACGGGGAGCTGACCGCCCTGCGGCGGGCCGCCGCCCACGTCGCCCGGCACGGCACGCCCACGCTCGCCCTCGTCTCGGGTGAGCCGGGCGCGGGCAAGACCGCCCTCGTCGACGCCCTCGCCCGGGAGCTGGCCGTCGCCGGCTGGACGACCGCGTGGGGCCGCAGCCCCGAGTACGAGGGCGCCCCGGTCGCCTGGCCGTGGGCCCAGATCACCGCCGCGCTCACCCCCGCTCCCGACGTCCTGCTGCCGCAGCCCGACGGCATACGGTCGGCGCCCGGCATACGACCGGTGCCCGGTGTCGCGGGCCGGGGGGAGGACCCGGCGGTGGCCCGGTTCCGGCAGCGCCGCGCCGCCGCCGCGCTGGTCTCGGCGGCGGCCGAGCGGGGACCGGTGCTGCTCGTCGTCGACGATCTGCACCGCGCCGACGCCGACACCCTGGACCTGTTGGCCGCCCTGGTCGGGGAGCCCGAGCCGGTGACGGGGCCGGTGCTGGTCGTCGGCACGTACCGCACGGCGGAGATCACCGCGGAGCTGGCCGCCGCGCTGGCCCGGATGGCCCGGGTCGAGCCGGCCCGGGTCCACCTGGGCGGCCTGGACGCTGCGGCGACCGGAGACCTGGCCCGGGCCGTCGCCCGACAGGCGGGCGCGCGGCAGGAGCTTGACCCGACCGTCGTACGCCTGATCCACCGGCGCAGCGGCGGGAACCCGTTCTTCGTCCGGGAACTGGCGCGGCTGCTCGCCAGCGGGGACGACGCCGCCGCGCACGAGGTCCCGGCGGGCGTACGCGACGTCATCCGCCACCGGCTGACCCGGCTGCCGGAGGAGGCGCGGACCCTGCTGCGGCGGGCCGCCGTGCTCGGCCGGGACGTCGACGCGGACGTGCTGACCGCGCTGGCCGGCGACGCCACGTCGGTGCTCGACGACCTGGATCTCGCCCTGGCAGCCGGTTTCCTCACCGAGCACGGCAGTGAGCGGCGACTGCGGTTCACCCACATCCTGGTGCGCGACACCCTCTACGGCGACCTGTCCGCGCCACGCCGGGCCCGATGGCACGCCGCCGCCGGCGAGGCGATCGAGCGGCTGTACCCGGGGGACGTCACCGCCCTCGCCCACCACTTCGCCCTCGCGGCGACCCCCGCCACCGCGCCGCGCGCCGCCCGCTACGCCGGCATGGCCGCCGAGCGGGCCGAGCGGCGCTTCCAGCCGCACGAGGCGGCGCGGCTGTGGCGACTGGCGGTCGACGCCCACGACCGGGCGGGCGGCGGCGACGTACGCGCACGGCTGGACGCGGTCATGGGGCTGGGCCGGGCACTCGCCGTCACCGGCCATCTCGACGAGGCGCGACGCCTGCGCGCCACGGCCATCGACACCGCCGCCGGGCTCGACGACCCCACCCTCACCGTGGGCGTCCTCACCGCCTTCGACGTCCCGGCCGTGTGGACCCGCAACGACGACGAAGGCCTCTCCCACCAGGTCGTCCTGGCCGCCGAGCGGACGCTGGCCGCACTCGGCGACGACGAGCCGGAACGACGCAGCAGGCTGCTGAGCACCCTCGCCGTCGAACTGCGCGGCACCACCACCGACCGTGGTCGCCGGGCCGCGGCCGAGGCGGAGACGATCGCCCGGAGACTGGCGCACCCGGCGTTGCTCGCCCACGCGCTCAACGCCCGCTTCCTGCACACCTTCGGCCGGGCCGGTCTCGCCCACGAGCGCGCCCGCGTCGGCGCCGAACTGGTGGAGCTGGCCGGCCGGCACGGGCTGGTGAGCTTCGAGGTCCTCGGCCACCTCGTCCTCCTCCAGGCGCGCTGCGCGCTGGCCGATCTTGGGGCGGCGGACGCGCACGCGACCGCCGCGCAACGCCTCGCCGAGCGGTACGACCTGCCGCTGGTGGGCGTCTTCACCCGCTGGTACGCCGCCCTGCGGCTGGCGGTCGGCGGGTGCCCGGCCGAGGCGGCGGACGCCTACCGGGCGGCCCAGGTCCCGCTCGCCGACAGCGGGATGCCCGGCATGGAGCGGGGTCTGCTCGCGCTGGCGTTGCTGTCGCTGCGGCTCTGCGGGCCGGGGCGGGGGGCCACGACCGGGACCGGCGGGGACCTCGGCCCGTACGAGCCCTGGGTGCGCCCCCTGGTCCTGCTCGCCGCCGGTCGTCGCGACGAGGCCGCCGCCGCGTTGCGGGCCCTCCCGGAGTCGCCGCACGACCTGCTGCGCGAGGCCCGGCTCTGCCTCGCCGCGCGTGCCGCCCTCGCCCTCGACGACCAGGTCACGATGCGATGGGTGTACGCCGGACTCGTCCCCGCCGCCGACGAGCTGGCGGGGGCCGGCAGCGGCGTGCTGACCCTCGGCCCGGTGGCTCGGTACCTCGCCGACCTGGCGGACGGGCTGGGTCGCCCCGACGAGGCCGCCACGCACCGCCGCAGCGCCGACGCGGTCGCCGCGCGGGCCGCCCACTAGGACCTTCCACCCCGCTGGCCTCCGCACCCAGGCGCGGCGGAACGGGAGGGCCGGCCCCATGGCGGGCGCTCAGGATGGGTTCGTAGCGTGTGGGCCATGATTCGTACCGCGCACGCCCTGCTCGTCTCCGGCTCCGCCCCCGAGAAGGCCGCGCCGCCCGAGGACGGTCTGGTCGGCTTCGTGATCGGCTTGGTCGAGCGGCTCGGCGGCCCCGGCGCGGGTCTGGCCGTGGCCCTGGAGAACCTCTTCCCGCCGATCCCCAGCGAGGTGATCCTCCCGTTGGCGGGCTTCGTCGCGGGCCAGGGCCGGATGAGCGTGGTCAGCGCGATCTTCTGGACCACCCTCGGTTCGCTGGTCGGCGCCCTCGCGCTGTACTGGATCGGGGCGGCGCTCGGCCGGGAGCGGATCCGGGCGATCGCGCAGCGGCTGCCGCTGGTCAAGCTCAGCGACGTGGACCGCACCGAGGAGTGGTTCCTGCGGCACGGGGTGAAGGCCGTCTTCTTCGGCCGGATGATTCCGATCTTCCGGAGCCTGATCTCCATCCCGGCCGGCGTGGAGCGGATGCCGGTGCTGACCTTCGCGGTCTACACGACGCTCGGCAGCCTGATCTGGAACACCACCTTCGTGATGGCCGGTTACCTGCTCGGCGACAACTGGCACCTGGTCGAGGGCTACGCCGGTGTGCTGCAGAAGGTGGTCATCGTCGCCAGCGTGGCGGCTGCCGGGTGGTTCGTCATCTCCCGGGTCGTCCGGGCCCGGCGCGCCAAGGCAACCGCCGCCGATCCCGACGTGTCGGTCGGTTCCGACCCGTCCGTCGGTTTCGCCCCGTTGCCGCCCGAGGCGGATCCGAGCGGGCGGGGCACGATCTACCGCAGCGCGTACTCGGACGGGTCGGGCGTCGGCCGCGACCGCGACCTGTCGCACTGAGCCGGCGCGGCCACCCCGGCGGGTACGGCCCGGCGGTCACGTTCCCGGCCGGTCGGGGTGATTGTCGGGTTCCGGGTGGGCGGTCCGGCCCGGGCTGGGCGCCGCTGTCGGGGTTCGGGGTGTGACCGGGGGCATCGTGGGGGCGGAATCGTGGCGGGCCGGGGGTCGTTACACCATGGGTACGACCGCAGGAGCCGCGCCGGTGGGCTGGCGGGTCCGGCCCCCGGGGAATGACGGTGGGTGGCGGGTCGTTACACATGGTCCGGCTGACGTGCGGATCCCCCTCCGGGGTTCGGCGGTGTTTGGTCGCTGATTCTTCCTTCGGCGAGGCGTCGGAGAGATTCCCCCCTTGGTTCATTTGAGCGCCTGACGGTGCTTGCATCCGCACGGTTGATCCCGATCCCCCTCGGGTGTGTGTGGTGCCGACCCCCGAATGGAGCACATCTCATGAACACGATCATTCGTAACGGCGTGCTTGGTCTGGCTGGTCTGGCGTTCGCCGGTGGTGTGGCCGCCGGTCCGATGAGCGACACCGCCGCCACGGCGGGTGTGGACACCAGGGCGGTGGCCGTGGCGGTGCGGGCCGACAAGCCGGACATGGGCAAGCTGGTCCCGCATGGTGTGCAGGGTGAGCAGTCGCGTATCGACCTGTCGGACGAGCAGGTCGCGAACGTGAAGGCGGTCATCGCGGCGACGAAGAGGGCCGGTATGGATGAGCGGGCCGCGGTGGTGTCGATCGCGACGGCGTTGCAGGAGTCGAAGTTGGAGAACCTGGGTCACCTGGGTGACCGCAACGACCATGACTCGCAGGGCCTGTTCCAGCAGCGTCCGTCCAGTGGTTGGGGCAGTATCGAGCAGATCACCGACCCGGAGTACGCGACGACGGCGTTTCTGAAGGGTCTGAAGCAGGTTGACGGGTGGCGGGACATGCCGCTGACGGAGGCCGCGCAGACGGTGCAGGTGTCGGCGTACCCGGATCACTACGCGCAGTGGGAGCAGCTCGCCGCCGACCTCGTCGCCGAGCACTGGAACAGCTGACCACGAGCAGTCGAGCCAAACGCCGCTGGCCGGCACCCCGGGTGGGGTGCCGGCCAGTTCCGTGTCCGCCGAGAAGGCCTGCGGGGCCGGAGCCCTGCCGGGCGTACAGTCGGGCCGTGGAGCGCACCGAGAAGATGCCCGCGCGGACCCGGCCACCCGGCGTGGCCGACGCGGATCCCGGCAGCGTCCTGCTGCCGGGCCACGACGTGCCGCTCGGCCGCTACACGACCGTTCGTCGGCTGCTTCCGCAGCGACAGCGGCGGATGGTCGGGGCCTGGTGCTTCGTGGATCATTTCGGCCCGGACGACGTGGCCGAGCGGCCCGGCATGGAGGTGCCGCCGCACCCGCACACCGGGCTGCAGACGGTGACCTGGCTGCTCGACGGGGAGATCCTGCACCGCGACAGCCTCGGCAACGTCCAGCCGATCCGCCCCGGCCAGCTCAACGTGATGACCTCCGGGCGCGGCATCGCGCACTCCGAGCGTTCCCCCGAGCGGCATCCGCCGCTGATGCACGGGGTACAGCTCTGGGTGGCGCTGCCGGACCCGGCCCGCGCCGGGTCCGCCGACTTCGCCCACCACGCCGACCTGCCGCGCTGGCGCGACGGCGAGCTGGACGTCACCCTGCTGGTCGGCGAGCTGGCGGGCGAACGGTCCCCGGCCGTGACGCACACGCCGCTGCTCGGCGCCCAGCTGGAGCTGCACGGGCCCGCGCCGGCCACGCTGCCGCTGCGCCCCGACTTCGAGTACGGGCTGCTGGCCATGTCCGGTGCCGCCGAGGTCGACGGGGTGCCGCTCGCGCCGGGGGCGCTGCTCTACCTCGGCACGGGCCGAAAGCGGCTCACCCTGACCGGCGAGCCGGGGAGCCGGCTGCTGCTGCTCGGCGGGGCACCGTTCGAGGAGCCGCTGGTCATGTGGTGGAACTTCGTGGGTCGTTCGCACGAGGAGGTGGCCGCCGCCCGGGCGGACTGGACGGCCGGGCGGCGCTTCGGCGTCGTCGCCGACGATCCCGCCCCGCCGCTGCCCGCTCCGGCGCTGCCGACCACCCGCCTCAAGGCCCGTGACCGCAGCGGCGGCCTGCGCGGCTGAGCCCGCGCAGGGCAAGCGTGACGGGGCGCGGCGCGGGTAGTCGCCGGCATGCCGACCAGAGTCACCTCCCCAGTCGAGGACCGCAAACGTCTGGCCCGCCGGCTCGCCGGGAGCGGTCGAGGCTTCGCCGAGCAGTACGGCTTCCGGGTGGTCAACAACCCGGCCAGCCTGTTCCAGGTGCTCTGTCTCGCCGTGTTGCTGGCCCGTCGGGGTGACTTCCGGCGCGCCCTGGACAGCGCGCACGCCCTGCCCGCCGCCGGCTGGGACAGCGCCGCCCGGCTGGCTCGTTCCCCGCACGCCGGTCGGGCACGGGTGCTGCGCGACAGCGGCCAGCGTGGCGACGTCGACGCGCTCGCCGACACCCTCGGCGACCTGGCCCGCGCCGTGGTGCAGCGCTACCGGGGGGATCTGCGCCGGCTGCGCGCGGTGGCCCACCACGACCCGGCCCGGGAGCGTGAGCTGCTCACCGAGCTGCCCGGCGTGGACGCCGCGGTGGTGGACCTGTTCCTGCGCGAGGCCCAGGCCCTGTGGCGGGAGGTGGCCCCGGTGGCCGACCGCAGGGCGCTCGCCGCGGCCCGCCGGCTGGGGCTGGGCAGCTCCGCCGACGACCTGGCGGGACTCGCCGGCAGCGGCGAATCCGAACGTCTCGCCTGGTTGGTCGGGGCGCTGGCCCGCGTCGACCTGGAGCGGCGGTACGCGGAGCTGGCCGGCTGACGCCGGGGCCGACGGCCGCGAACCCGCGTGGGGCCGGGCAGGTGGGCTGGCCCACAGTTGGCCGGGAATCAGCCGAACGGATGATGTTTCATCGTATGATGGTCGCGGCACTGACGGCCACCCGGTTCGGGTGGTCATCGATCGCCTGGTGGTCGCGGCCCGGTTCGGGCTCGACCGACCACCGGACAGGTTCTGTGTGGCGCCCCGGCCGCGGTTCGTGGCGGGGGCGCCCACCTGTCCGGCACCGCGCCCCCTTCCCGCCGGCGCCGCCGCTGTTCACTTCGCCAGACCGGCCAGCAGGTTCACCGTGACCGCGATGATGAACGCCCCGAACAGATACGACACCATCGAGTGTCGCAACGCCGTGCGGCGCATCTCGTTGCTGGTCAGCGGCGTGTCGGAGACCTGGAAGGTCGTCCCGACGGTGAACGCCAGGTAGGCGAAGTCCGAGTAGCGGGGCGGCTCCGCCTGGTTGAAGTCGACCCCGCCGTCCGGGCCGGTGTAGTAGATCCGCGCGTACCGGGCGGCGAACACGGTGTGCACCACCAGCCAGGACAGCAGCACGCTCAGCACGCCCAACCCGCCGTAGACGTTGCGGGCGAGCGTGGCGGGCGCACCGTGCACCCGGGTCACCACCACGCCGACGGCCAGCAGGCTGGCCAGGCAGGCGGCGAGCAGCAGCACGTCGCGTGCCGCCCGGTTCGGGTCCTCGTACACCGCCGACCGGGCGGTGCGCCGCGCGTCCATCGGCCACAGCTTGCGCCAGACCAGCAGCAGCCAGCCCAGCGCGGCGGCGTCCCAGCCCGCGAGCGGCGCCAGCGCCGGCGCGGCGGCCAGCCAGGTGAGCCCGCCGACGAGCACGCCGAGCGCACCCATCACGGTGAGCTGGACCCCGGCCGGGCTCAGCCCGCCCGGGCGGCGCGTCGTCATCCGCCGCCGGCGCGGGTGCCGCCGGGCGACCCGGGCACACCCGGACGCGGCGCGCCCGGGGCGGGGCGGCCCGGTGGCGGGAAGCGCCGGTGCCGGGACGCGCCCCGGGCGGTGGACAGCAAGGCTCAGATGCCGCGCAGGTGCTGCGACACCCGCTGGTGCCGCTTGTCGCGGGCCTGCACCGCCCGTTGGGCGGAGCCGACCTCCGGGGCCGCCTCGATGTTCGCGGAACGGGCCACCTCGTTGCCATTGGCGTAGTCGACCGGCGGCAGGGCCCGCAAGGCACGCAGCACGTCCGCGGGGGCGCCCTCCCGTTCGGCCTCGCGCACCACGTCGTCCTTCCCGGCCGGGTAGTCCAGGCTCGACAGGTACTGCAGCACGTCGGCGTAACTCGCCATGGTGTCGGTCCTCCGGGGCATCGATGCGGTCACGACCGGCGGCGGTTACCCGCCCGGCGGGGCGTCACGCGCCGTCCGGCACGGCAATCCGCCGCCGTTTCCCGGCCGCGTCGGCGGGTACGCGCAGGCCCCGACGCAGCCACAGGGGGTACTGATGAACTACGACACCTTCGTCGACCAGGTCGCCCGGCGCACCGCCACCTCCTCCGAGCAGGCGGTGGCGCTGACCCGGGCCACGCTGGAGACCCTCGCCGAACGGCTGACCGGCGGCGAGGCGCTGGACCTGGCCGCCCAACTGCCGAAGCCGTTGCAGCTCGTGTTGAACCCGAGCCCGAGCACCGAGTCGGCGCAGCGGTTCGGGTCGGCGGAGTTCGTCGCCCGCGTCGCCCTGCGGGCCGGGGTGACGGAGCCGGCGGCCCGCGACGCGGCCCGGGCGGTGTTCGTCACCCTGCGGGAGGCGGTCAGCGGCGGGGAGTTCGACGACGTGGTGGTCCAGCTCCCGCGCGACTACCGGGACATGGTCGAGCCCGCGATGGCGCCCGGCGCCACCCTGCGCCGTCCCTGACGCCGTCGACGGCGCAGGCCGGCGGTGGCAGTCAGCCCACGGCGGCGGCGCGCAGGCCGGCGGTGACAGTCAGGCCACAGCGGCGGCGGCGCGCAGGGCGGCGACCCGGTCCGCGGTGAAACCCGCCTCGGCCAGCAACTCGTCGGTGTGCTCGCCCGGCTGCGGCGGCGGGCGGCGCAGCGCGGTGGGGGTCCCGGAGAAGCGGGGCGCGGGGGCCGGCTGGGTCACCCCGCCGTGCCGCACGAAGGTGCCCCGCGCGGCCAGGTGCGGGTGCCGCGGCGCCTCCCGCCAGTCCAGCACCGGCGCCACGCAGGCGTCGGAGGAGGCCAGCAGCGCCGTCCACGCGTCCCGGTCGCGGGTACGGAACAACCGCGCCCACGCCCGGCGCAACGCCGGCCAGTTCGCCGGGTCGGTGCGGTCGGGCGCCTCGTCGGGGGGCAGCGGGAAACCGGTGCGCCGGACGAGTTCGTCGTAGAACCGCGGCTCCAGTGCGCCGACGGCCAGGTAGCGGCCGTCGGCGCACTCGTAGGTGTCGTAGAACGGGGCGCCGCCGTCGAGCAGGTTCACCCCGCGCGCGTCCTGCCACATGCCCAGCCGGCGCAGCGCGTGGATCTGGGTGGTGAGCACCGCCACGCCGTCGACGATGGCGGCGTCGACCACCTGCCCACGCGCCCCGCCGCGCACCGCGTACAGGGCGGAGACCAGGCCGAGGGCGAGCATCATCGCGCCGCCACCGAAGTCGCCCAGCAGGTTCATCGGCGGCACCGGGGGCTCGCCGGCCCGGCCGATCCCGTGCAGCGCCCCCGTCAGCGCCACGTAGCCGATGTCGTGCCCCGCGTACGGGGCCGCCGGGCCGTCCTGCCCCCAGCCGGTCATCCGCCCGTAGACCAGCCGGGGGTTCGCGGCCAGGCAGTGCGCCGGGCCGACGCCGAGCCGCTCGGTGACCCCCGGGCGGAAGCCCTCGATCAGCGCGTCGGCGCCGGCGACCAGGGCCAGCACCACCTCCCGGCCGCCGGGCGACTTCAGATCCACCCCGACGGAGCGGCGTCCCCGGTTGAGCAGATCGGGGTGGGGGGTGCCGAACGCGTCCGGGTCCACGTCCGTGGCCCGGTCCACCCGGATCACGTCAGCGCCCAGGTCGGCGAGCATCATCGCGGCGAACGGGCCGGGCCCGATGCCGGCCAGCTCGATCACCCGCACGCCGGCCAGCGGCCCGGCCGGGACGTCCTCGGTCATCGACACACCTTAGGTGAGGCGCGTTTGTGCCGTAAGGGGTCGGGAACCCGCGCGCCGAGACGCGGGAGGTGGCGTGTGGTCGACGACCGGATCAGGGTGGCCATGCTGCACGGCCCCGGTCGCCCCGACGCCGACGGCGTCAGCGACTACGTGACGCACCTGGTCACGGCCCTGCGTGGCGTGGGCGTGCAGGTGACCCCGGTGCCGGTGCGCCCGGCCGGGGAGCGGGGCCGCTGGGGGGCCGCCACCGCCCGGGCGGCCCGCGAGGTACGCGAGCTGGCGCCCGACGTGGTGCACGTGCAGTTCGCCCCGTCGGCGTACGGGTTCTCCGGGCAGCCCGGGCTGCTGCCGTGGCGGCTGCCCCGCCGGGTGCCGCTGGTCACCACCCTGCACGAGTACGGCTGGTGGGCCAGCCCCGGCTGGCTGCCGGGGCCGATCTTCTCGGCGCTGGAGCGGGCCCGCTGCTGGGACCGGGAATCCGGCCGGCTGGTGCCGGCCAGCGCGGCGGTGATCGTCACGAACCCCGGCCACGGCGACGTGGTCCACGCCCGCACCGGCCGGGCGGCCACGCACATCCCGATCGCCCCGAACGTCGTGGACCACGTGGGCGCGTCCACGCAGGGGTTGCGCCTGCGGGGGGAGCTGGGACTGCCCGAGGGCGCACCGCTGCTGGCCTTCTTCGGTTTCGTGCACCCGGTCAAGGGGCTGCGGTATCTGATCGAGGCGCTGCCCGGGCTGCGCCGCGACCATCCGGACCTGCGCCTGCTGGTGGTCGGCGGGTTCACCTCGCAGGCGCTGCCGGAGCCGCAGGCGCAGGCGTTCCGCGCGGAGCTGACCGGGCTGGCCCGCCGGTGCGGGGTGACCGACGCGGTGACGTTCACCGGGCATCTGCCCGCCGCCCGGGTCTCCGCCGCGCTGCACGCCGCCGACGTGGCGGTGCTGCCGTTCACCGCCGGGGTGAGCACGAAGAGCGGGGCCCTGCTCGCCGCGCTCGCGCACGGCGTGCCGACGGCGGTGACCACGCCCGATCCCGGCGACGACGGGTTGCGCCGCAGCGGCGCGGTGGCGGTGATCGGCGCCCGGCGGGACAGCGCGGCGATCGTGCGTACCGTCGGGCGGTTGCTCGCCGATCCGGTGCTGCGCCGCCGGCTGGCCGAACGCGGGCGGGCCTTCGCCGCCGCGTACTCCTGGCCGAGGGTGGCCGCCGGGCACCGCGACCTCTACGCCCGCGCCCTGGGCCGCCATGTCTGACGGGTACCGGGACATCCTGGTGGTCGACCTGCTCGGCGGCATCGGCGATCTGCTGGTGCTGCTGCCGGCGGTGCACGGGCTGGCCCGCCGCAACCCCGGCGCGCGGCTGCGGGTGCTCACCCACGACCCGGGGGCCGACCTGCTGCGCGCCGACCCCGCCGTCGCCGAGGTGCGCACCCCCCGGCACGGCCGGCCGGGCGCCGAGCGGGCGGCGGTCGTCGAGGCGCTCGCGGCGGCCCGGCCGGACCTGGCGGTCAGCACCACCCGCTACGACGGCATCGCGGAGCTGCTGGAGGCCGGTGCCGGGCGGGCCGTGACGAACCTGTGGCGCGATCCGCCGCCGCAGCAGCCGGTCGGCGAGCGCTACCTGGAGATCCTGCGCGCCGAGGGGCTGCTCGGCGCGGACGGTCCGCCCGCCCGGCCCCGGGTGCACCTGCCCGGCGCGGCCCGGCGGGCGGGGGAGCGGGTGGTGCGGCGGCTGGTGGGGGAGGCCCCCGCGCCGCCGGTGGTGCTGGTCACCGACGCGGGGATGGCGGTCAAGCGCTGGCCCCGGCGGCGCTGGCGGGCGCTGGCCGGGGCGCTGGCCCGGCGGGGGCATCCGGTGCTGACGGCCGGCGCGGTCGATCCCGGGGCGCCGCTCGGGGTGCCGCTGCCCCGCGCCGACCTGCCCACCCTCGCCGGGCAGTTCGCGGCGGTGGGCCGGCGTGGCGGGGTGGTGCTCGGTGCGGACACCGGGCCGGTGCGGCTCGCCGCCGCCGCCGGCGCGGCGACGGTGGCGCTGTTCGGGCCGACGCACGCCCGGCGCTACGGGATGGGCGGCATCGACCTGCAGGGCCTGCCGGAGTGCGTGCACCGGCGCCCGACCGCCATCACGGAGCAGCCCTGCTGGTGGGAGGCCCGCTGCCCGCTCGACGCGGCCGGCCCGGCGTGCATGGCCGACCTCGACGTGGCCGCGGTGCTCGCCGCCGTCACCGCCCACCGACCGCTGCCCGCGCCCGCGGACATCGACCCCCGCTGAGCCGCTCCGCCCCGGCGCCGGTCGGGGGCGGCGGGGGCGGGCACGCCCGCTCTGGCGTGCCCGTTTGCCGAGCCCTCTGGCCTGCCCTAACCTTGTCGCGACGAGGGGAGTACTTCCCACGAGTCATCCCGGTCAGTACGGCGTGCCCGGCGCACGCCTCGGGTGGCTGCCCACGCAAACGTGGGTGAAGGAGACCTCGAACATGACAGGGTGTTCGAGGAGGCTCCATGTCCGATTTGCCATATCTAGCTGCCACTGAGCTCCAGTCGGTCGGCACGCCCACGCTGTGGGCGGTCACCATCGCCGGCGTACTGGCGCTGCTCGTGCTGGATTTCCTGGTCACCCGCCGACCCCACGAGGTGTCGATGCGGGAGGCGCTGGGCTGGTCCGCCTTCTACATCGCCCTACCGCTGGCGTTCGGCGCCTGGGTCTGGTCCCGCTACGGCTCCCAGCAGGGTGTGGAATACCTCACCGGCTACCTGGTGGAGAAGTCCCTCTCGGTCGACAACCTGTTCGTCTTCATGCTGCTGCTGGCCGCGTTCGCGGTGCCGGCCGTGCTGGCCCAGCGGGTGCTGCTCTACGGCATCACCGGCGCGCTGGTGCTGCGGGCGATCTTCATCGCCGTCGGGGCGGCGGCCCTGCAGACCCTCGACTTCGCCTTCCTGCTCTTCGCGATCATCCTGCTGCTCACGGCGGCGAAGTTGCTGCGCGACGCCCTCACCGGGCACGAGCAGGAAGTCGACATCAACAACATGCGCTCGGTGAAGCTGCTGCGCAGGTTCATGCCGGTCACCGAGGAATACCAGGGCACGAAGATGATCGTCCGCCTCGACGGGCGGCGGACGCTCACCCCGCTCGCCCTCGTGGTGGTCGCGGTGCTCGCCACCGACATCGTCTTCGCCGTCGACTCCGTGCCCGCCGTATACGGCATCACCGAGGATCCGTACCTGGTGTTCGCGACCAACGCGTTCGCCCTGCTGGGGTTGCGGGCGCTCTACTTCGTGCTGCACGCCGCGCTCAGCCGCCTGGTGCACCTCAGCTACGGCCTGGCGGTCATCCTGGCCTTCATCGGCCTCAAGCTCGGCCTGCACTGGGCGCACGGCATCTGGCCCGGCGTGCCGGAGATCCCGACCCTCGCCTCCCTGGGCGTCATCATCGGCGTGCTGGTCGTCGTCACCCTCACCAGCCTGCGCGCCACCAGCAAGAGCGACGGTGACGAGAAGGAGGTCGTCGTCGAGCGGCACTGAGGCGTCACCCGTCGTGGTGCGGTTGCCACCGACCGAGCCTCGCCGCCGCACCCGCGGTGGTACGACTGACGGGTGGGAATCGTGTCACCGGGCTTCCAGGGCCGGCCCCGCTCCGCGGAGCCGGCCCTGCCGCCGGGCGGGCCCACTCGTGCGGCGGCTACACCACTGACCTTCCGCTGGCCGACCTGCGTGGGCGACCACGGACGGTGGGCGACAACGGCACCCGCCGGGGCCGGGGCCGGCCGCGCGACGGGTTCACCCGGAGCGGGTGATGACGCCAAGCGATGATCTCCCTACGCTGGGATCATGGCTGTCGTGCGTCCGACCCCCGCCGACCCCACGCCGGGCCTGCGGGCCGCCGCCGCGGACCTCGGCGACGAGCGGGCCATGCCGCCCGAGCTGGGCCCGGACTCCATCGCCGTGCTCAGCGGCCCCACCTTCATGTACTCCGACTCGCGTGGGGACGTGCCGCCGGGCAGCATCGGCGGCCTCGTGCACCTGGACACCCGGCTGCTCAGCGGCTGGGTGCTCACCATCAACGGCGAGCGGCTGCTGCTGTTGCGTGCCGAGACCGGCGAGCACTACTCGGCGCAGTACGTGCTGACCAACCCGGCCCAGCCCGGCCTGTCGCCGGACACCCTGGGCCTGCGCCGGCTGCGGTACGTCGGCGACGGCTTCCACGAGCGGGTGGAGCTGGTGTCCTTCCGGCCGGAGCCGATCCGCCTGGAGCTGCGGTTGGCCGTGGCCGTCGACTTCGCCGACCTCTTCGAGGTCAAGTCCGGCGTCCGGGACCGCTCCGCGGACATCACCCGCAGCCACGCGCCGGACGGTTCGGAGCTGTGCTTCACCTGCGCCCGGGGGGACTTCTCCGCCGAGACCCGGGTGCGTTGCTCCCGCCCGGCCGACCGGGTCGAGGGCGACGAACTGGTCTGGGACATCAGCCTGCCCGCCCGGCAGGAGTGGCAACTCGACCTGCGCGTGCCGCTGCCGCCGGGGATGGGGGTGGTGGAGCCGGTGCGCGGCGACATCGCCGACGTGTTCCACGGGCGGGCCGACGACCCGGTGCGGCGCTGGGCCGTCGGGCGGGCGTCGCTGCGCAGCGACAACCAGGCGTTGGACCGGACGATCCGGCAGAGCCGCGACGACCTGGCGGCCCTACGGCTGGACCTGGAGGTCAAGGGGCAGCGGATCATGCTCCCGGGCGCCGGCCTGCCCTGGTTCCTCTCCGTCTTCGGCCGCGACACCCTGATCACCGCGTACCAGACGCTGGTCGGTGGGCCGTCGCTGGCCAAGGGCGCGCTGCTCGCGCTGGCCCGGTTGCAGGGCGAGCGCTGCGACGACTTCACCGACGAGGAACCCGGCAAGATCCTGCACGAGGTACGCAGCGGCGAGCTGACCCGCACCGGGGCGAAGCCGTACGGGCCGTACTACGGCTCGGCGGACGCCACCCAGCTCTGGTTGGTGCTGCTGTCGGAGTACTGGCGGTGGACCGGCGACGACGAGACCGTCCGTTTCCTGCGCGGCAACGCGCTCGCCGCGCTGCACTGGATCGACCGGTACGGCGACCACGACGGCGACGGCTACGTCGAGTACGCCACGCGCTCGCCGGAAGGGCTCGGCAACCAGTGCTGGCGCGACTCGCCGGACGGGGTCTGCTTCGCCGACGGCCGGCTTCCGGTGCTGCCGATCGCCACCTGCGACCTGCAGGGCTACGTCTACGACGCGAAGCTGCGGCTGGCCGAGCTGGCCGACGGCCCGCTCACCGATCCGGATCTGGCCCGTCGGCTGCGCGGCGAGGCCGCCGCCCTGTACGAGCGGTTCAACCGCGACTTCTGGATCGACGAGCGGGGCGGCTTCTACGCGGTCGGGCTGGACGGCGACAAGAACCCGATCGACTCGAAGACCTCGAACATGGGGCACCTGCTCTGGAGCGGGATCGTGCCGCCGGAGCGGGCCGGGACGGTCGTGCGGCAGTTGATGGCCGAGGACATGTTCTCCGGCTGGGGGATCCGTACCCTCTCCGGGCAGGAGCACAGTTACAACGCCCTCGGCTACCACCTGGGTACCGTCTGGCCGCACGACAACTCGCTGGCGGCGCTCGGCATGGCCCGCTACGGCTACCGGGCGGAGGCGAACCGGATCAGCCTGGCCATGCTCGACGCCGCCGAGCAGTTCGGTCACCGGTTGCCGGAGGCGATCAGCGGGTTCCGGCGGGAGCGGTTGATCTTCGCCGTCCCGTACCCGACGGCGTGCAGCCCGCAGGCGTGGGCGACGGGCACGCCGCTGGCGTTGGTCCGGGCGATGCTCGGCGTCAACCCGGTGGACGGTCGGCTGGTCCTCGACCCCGACATCCCGCCCGAGATCGGGCGGATCGTGGCCGACCGGGTGCGGGCGTTCGGGCACTGCTGGGAGGTGGAGGCCGTCGGGCGCACCGGGCACGTCCGCCTGGCGCAGTGCTGAGGGGGTAGTCGTCCGACCCGCCACGTTTGTCCTGGCAGCGGGTGGGAACGGGGCCGGAATGACGAAACCTCGTGTGGTGATCGTGGGGGCCGGGTTCGCCGGTTACCACGCGGCGAAGACGTTGAGCCGGCTGGCCCGGGGCCGCGCCGAGATCGTGGTGTTGAACTCCACCGACTACTTCCTCTACCTGCCGCTGCTGCCCGAGGTGGCCGCCGGTGTCGTCGAGCCCCGCCGGATCGCCGTGCCGCTGACCGGGACGCTCGACGGGGTGCGGGTGCTCATCGGCGAGGCCGACCACGTCGACCTGCAGAACCGCTGGGTCGGCTTCACCCAGCCCGAGGGGGACCGCAACCGGATCGCGTACGACCGGCTGGTGCTCGCCGTCGGCAGCGTCAACAAGCTGCTGCCGATCCCCGGCGTGACCGAGTACGCCCACGGCTTCCGCGGCCTGCCCGAGGCCCTCTACCTGCACGACCACGTGATCCGGCAGATCGAGCTGGCCGAGCAGACCGAGGACCCGGCCGAGCAGCAGGCCCGCGCCACCTTCGTGGTCGTCGGCGCCGGCTACACCGGCACCGAGGTGGCCGCGCACGGCCAGCTCTTCACCGACGAACTGCTCTCCCAGCGCCCCCGACTCAAGATCCGCCCGAAGTGGATGCTGCTGGACGTCGCGCCCCGGGTCCTGCCGGAGCTGGACAAGCGGATGTCCACCACCGCCGACCGGGTGCTGCGCCGCCGGGGCGTGGACGTGCGGATGGGCACCTCCGTGGCCGAGGCCACCGCCGACGGGGTCAAGCTCACCGACGGGGAGTACGTGCCCACCTGCACCCTGGTGTGGTGCGTCGGCGTGCGTCCCGACCCGTTCGTCGCCGAGCTGGGCCTGCGTACCGAGCGGGGTCGTCTGGTCGTCGACGAGTACCTCAACGTCCCCGGCTTCCCCGAGGTGTACGCCTGCGGCGACGCCGCCGCCGTGCCGGATCTGGCCCGCCCCGGGGAGATCTGCACCATGACCGCGCAGCACGCGCAGCGGCAGGGCAAACTGGTCGCGCACAACATCGCCGCCGCCTACGGGCACGGTCGGCGCAGACCCTACAAGCACCACGACCTGGGCTGGGTCGTCGACCTGGGTGGCAAGGACGCGGCGGCGAACCCGCTGAAGGTGTCGCTGTCCGGGCTGCCGGCCAAGGCGGTCACGCGCGGCTACCACCTGCTGGCGATGCCGGGCAACCGGGCCCGGGTGAGCGCCGACTGGATGCTCGACGCCGCGCTGCCGCGCCCGGCGGCGCAGCTCGGCCTGGTCCCGGCCAACGCGGTGCCCCTGGAAAGCTCCTCGCCGGAGGTGGCCGTCCGGGCCCGCTGACGAAGCCTGGGTGGGCCGGCCCTGCGAACGCGTTTCCAGATCATTGGTACGCCGTCGGCGCGCGAGCCCACAGCCGGCGACCTTGGAACGCAACGGCCCCTCCAGGGGCCGATCGGCACCAGGATCCAGGCGCCGACGACGACGAGACGCGTCAGCCGGGGGCGGTGGCGGCGTCCGTCGCGGGGCGGGCGCCGGCGACGAAGGCGTCCAGGGTCGCGGCGTGCAGCACGCCGCCGGGCACCGGGTCCCGGGCGACCCGGGCGGACAACCGGGCCACCGGCAGCCGCCCGGCTCGCGGCGCGGCGGCGAACACCACGTTGCCGTACCGCCGCCCGCGCAGCATCCGCCGGTCGGCCAGCAGGCACACGTCGGCGAAGACGGCCCGCAGGGTGGCCGCCTGGACGCGGGCGAAGACGAGCGGCGGCAGGTCGGTCACATTGAGCAGGTAGATGCCGTCGGGGCGCAGCGTCCGGGCCACCTCGGCGGCGAACTCCAGGCTGCGCACGTGGGCCGGCATCCGGGCCGCCCGGTAGATGTCGGCGAGCACCAGGTCGTAGCCCGCCGTGGGCGCCCGGGTCAGCGCGTCGCGGGCGTCGGCGACCCGCACGTCGACGGCGGCGGGCGGCGCCGGCAGTTCCCGCGCCACCAGGTCGACCACCGCCGGGTCGCGTTCCACGACCAGTTGCGCCGAGCCGGGCCGGGTCGCGGCCACGTAGCGGGGCAGGGTCAGCGCGCCGCCGCCGAGGTGCAGCACGTCCAGCGGGCGGCCGGGCGGCGCCGCGAGGTCCGCCACGGCGGCCATCCGCCGCACGTACTCGAAGTGCAGGTGGCGGGGGTCGCGGACGTCCACGTAGGACTGCTCGACGCCCGCGGCGAGCAGCGTACGCCCGGTGGGCCGCGCCGGGTCGACGACCAGCTCCAGCGGGGGCACCTCGGAGTCCATCCCGGCAGGCTAACCGTGCCGGGCCGGCGGGCCGGTGCCGGCCCGCCGGCCCGGCCGGGGTCAGCCGGCGGCCATCCCGGCGCCGGCCTCGTCGATCGCGGCGTCGACGGCGTGCGCGAGGTCCACGTCCAGCGCCGTCACCGCACCGGCCTGCCGGGACCGTACGGTCAGCACGGCGGTGGTCGGCTCCGCGCGACCGATGCGCGGGCCGCGACCGGTCTCCTGGCGCAGCCGGTCGATCCGGTCCAGTACCCGGTCCAGGTTGTCCGCCGGCAGTTGCACGGTGCGCGACAACGCGTTGCCGTCGCCGGACCAGTACGGCAGCCCGCTGAGCGCCTCCCGCAGGTCCGCGTCGCTGAGCGGGGGCGTCGCGCTGACGGCGCCTACCACTCCGCCGCCGACCTGCGGCGGCTCCAGCAGGTCGCGCAGGCCGTCGGGCACGTGCAGCGACTCGACCAGGTCGCCGTCGTGGTCGGCCAGCGCCGCGACTGTCGCCTCCGCCTGGTAGCGGGCCTGTTCCGGGGTGCGGCCGCTGATCCGGCCCACCTCGGCCAGGAAGCCGGGCAGGTCCCGGTGCCGCTCGATGCCGTCCACCGGGACGACGTCGTGCAGCTTCGCCGGCACCGCCGTCAGCAGCCGCCGGCGCTCCGCCTCGTCCAGGGCCCACGCGAGGACCAGCACGGTCGACTCGACCCCGACCTTGGCGGTGCGGAAGTCGGCCCCGGTGCGGCGTACCACGTCGTCGACCAGCGCGTGGTAGCCGATCGGGGTGCCGTCCGCCGGTCCCGGCCCCGGTTCGGGCAGGGGGCGGGGGGATCGCGCGACGCCCGCCGGTGGTGGCGCCGGCCCGCCGCGGGTGCTGTCCGGCTTGTGGCGGCTGCCGGCGGGCGGCGGCCCGGCCCGCTTGCCCTGTTCCAGGTGGGTCTGCTGCTTGGAGGCGCTCAGGCTGGCCCCCGTCTCGCTGGCCTGCATGCCGCGTTCGCGGGCCTGGCGGGCCAGCGTGCGGCGGCGCTGGTTGTCGCCCTCCATCTGCTTGCGCATGGTGACACCTCGCTTCCGCTGTTGCCTGGGTTCGCCGGTCGCCTTCCCGCCGCCGACGGCACCGAAACGGACGCCGGCGGCGGCGAAACGGACGCCGGCGGCCGGGCCGGCGGGCGCCGGGGGAGCTTCATCCGGCGGGGGTGAGGGGCGCTCACCCGGCCGGCGCCGACGATCGTCATGGACCGGAGGACTTCCGAGAACGCGGAAGGGCAGGTCGTGATGAAGAGGATCGTCGAGATCGTTCCCGCCCGACCCGGCTGGTACGCGCGCTGGCGCCTCTCACCGGAGGACACCCGGTGCTATTCGGTGAGCCTGTGGGCGCTGCTGGAGGAGGCTGACGGCTCGGGTCGCGAGGTGGTCGGCGTGGACTGCATCGGGCAGTGGCCCGGAGCGGACGACAACGAGGCGGGTGGGGTGTTCGTCCGCTATCTCTTCCACACTCCGGATTCCGGGCGGCCGGAGGACGCCGAGGCGCCGGTGACGCCACAGCGGACGAGCGGACCCCGACTGCAACCGCTCACCGCGCCCTGATCATTGCTGTGGCCCCCGGCCCCGGCCCCGGGCCGGGGGCCGGACCCGTCGACGGCCGCGCCGGTTCCCGGGGATGAGCGGGGGCGGGTTCCGCACCGCGCCGGTCGGCTGGGCGCGGGGGTCGGGCTCAGCCCACCTGGCGGATGTCGGCGCCCGGGGCGGCCTGGCCGCCGTCGGCGGCCCGTCGCACCGCGAGCAACTCGGTCAGCCCGGTGCGGTCGAGCAGCTGCTGGAGCTGGGGGCCGACCCCGTACAGCCGGATCGTGACCGCGCCGCCACGGTGGGCGGTCAGGAACGCGCTGAGCCCGGACGAGTCGCACAGGTGCAGGCCGCCCACGTCGAACAGGAGCTCCTGGTAGCCGTCGCGGCGCAGGTCGGCGGCGGCGGCGACGAGCTCCGGGGCGGTGTCGAAATCCAGCTCACCGGAGAGCCGGAGCCGGGCGCGCCCGGCGTCGAGCCGGGTCACCTCGATGGTCAAGAGCTGGGCGGCCATGCCCCCATTGTCCCCGGCCGCGGGCCCAGGAGCAAAGCCGGGGCGGGCGACACGCGTCAGGCCAAGCCGGTGGCGGGCTCGCGGCCGTCCGCCGCCGTGCGCCCCTCGCCCAGCGGTCGGTTGAGCAGCCCCGTCACGCCGGTCATGTCGAGGATGGTCTCCAGGAACCGGGGCGTGGCGCGCAACCGGAGGGTCGTGCCGCAGCGCTGCCCCTCGCGCCACGCGTGCACGATGACCCCGAGGCCGGTGCTGTCGATGAAGAGCAGGTCGCTGAAGTCGAGGACGAGCGCCGGCGGAGCGTCCGCGAGCAACCGGTCGACCTCGGCGCGCACCGGAGCCGCGGTGGGGTAGGCGAAGTCGCCTCCGACGCGGACGAGCGGGGCGCCCGCGTCCGACCGGTCGACCGTGACGCTCACCGGGGTCACCTGGGGTTCGCTGCGATACGACAGCACAGATCACGCCTTTCCGCAGGCCACCGAGGGCGGGGATGACAGGAGCGTAGCAATCACCGGCGGGTCCCGCCCGGCGGCGACCGGCGGGCTCCCGACGTGCGTCGAGTGGCGGTCGTGGCATGCGCGCGTAGGGTGGGTGGCAGAGATTTGACCACATGCGCCGCCTCGCGGGTGGTATCGGGTGTCGACAAGGAGTGGGGCCCAACCGGTGACTACTGCCGACGTCCGGGACTCAGATCCCGGCGACGGACGGATTCCCACGCCGAGTGCCGAACGGGCCTCGGTGTGGTCCACCGCTGCCCCGACCCGCCCGTCGACCGCGTTCGCGGTCGACCGGCCGCCCGCGGCGCCCGACTGGTCCGAGGTCGTCGGACACTTCCGCGAGGGCCTCGTCGTCTGCGACGCGCGCGGCGTCGTGCGGCACGTCAGCCCCGTGGCGGAGCGGCTGCTGCCCGAGGTCCGCCGGGGCGAGCCGGCGGCCGGCGTCACCGCGCTGAGCGTGGACGGCGAGTTCACCCACCACGGCCGCCGGCTGCGTACGCGCCGGGTGTCGTTGCCGGCGGCCCGCTGCTGCTGGTACGTAGAGGACGTCACCGAGACCGTCGAGCGCGCCGAGGCCCTGCTCGCCGAGCGGGCCCGCTCGGCGTTCCTGGCGGTCGTCGGGGAGAAACTCGGCAACCCGCTGCACCCGGACCGGGCCGCCGCGGCGGTGGTCCGGCTCGCCGTGCCGACGCTGGGCGACGTGGCGGTGCTGGTGTTGGCACCCCGTTCGGGGCGGGCCCGTTGGTGGCGGGCCGCCCACGCCGACGACGACGCCCCGGTTGTCGACAGCGGTGCCCTGCCCGCCGCCGACCTGCCCGCGGCGATCACCGAGGGGCTGGACGGCGCGGAGCCGCACACCCTCGACTGGCTGGTGGAGCAGGCCGTGGAGGCCGGCTGGCTGCCGGGCCTGACCGTGGCGGACGTCTGCGCGCGGGTGGTGCCGCTGCCCGGTCGGGACGCCCCGGCCGGCGTGCTGCTGGTCGCGCGGGGCGTCGACCGCTGGTATGACGAGGCCGACGTGGACCTGGTCCGGGCCTTCGCGGGCCGGGCCGGGGCGGCGCTGACCACGGCGCTGCTCTACCGCGACCAGGCCGAGGTCGCCGACACGTTGCAGGCGAGCCTGGAGCCGGTGCCGCCGACCGGGGCGGCCGGGGTCCAGTGGGGCACGGCGTACCGGCCCGCGCAGGCCGGGTTGCGCATCGGCGGCGACTTCTACGGTTCGCACCGGCTGCCCGACGGCGGCTCGGTGTTCTTCCTCGGTGACGTCTCCGGCAAGGGTGTCGAGGCGGCGGTCTTCACCGGTCAGCTCCGGCAGTGCCTGCAGGCGCTGCACCGGGTGGAGTCGCATCCGGGGCGCCTGCTGAGGCTGCTCAACGACGCCCTGCTGGAGACCAGTCAGGCGCAGGGCCAGGGGCGGTTCGCCACGATGGTGCTGGGGGTGGTCCGACCGCACCGCGAGGGCGGGCTGACCCTGACCCTGGCCGGCGGGGGGCATCTGCCGCCGCTGGTGCTGCGCGACTCCGGCGAGGTCGAGCAGGTGCCCCTGTCGGGCATGCTGGTCGGCGTGGTGCCGGACCCCCGGATCGGGGAGGTCAGCGTCCGGTTGGCGCCGGGCGAGACCTGCCTGCTCTACAGCGACGGGGTGACCGAGGCGCGCGGCGGGCGCCGTGGCAACGAGCAGTTCGGCAGCCAGCGGCTCGTCCATGCGCTCACCGGCTGCCAGCGGATGCCCGCGCCGGCCCTGGCCGAGCGCGTCGAGCAGGTGACCTGCGACTGGCTGGCCCACGGCGACCACGACGACATCGCCGTGCTGGCGCTGCGCGCGACCGGTTCGGGCGGGCGCACGCCCCGGCACCTGCACGCGGTGCCCGACCCGCTCGGGACCGCCGGACCGAGGGAGACCCGAGCGTGACCGTAGCCCCGACGACCACGGCCACGCCGGCCGCCGCCTGGGACAGCTACCTGGCCTGTCTCGAGGAGGCTGACGAGTACGCCGCCACCGAGGTGGCCACCGGACTGCTGGCGGCCGGCGTGCCCGCCGAGCGTGTCCTGCTCGACCTCGTCGCCCCGGCGCAGGCCGAGGTGGGGGAGCGGTGGGCGCGCAACGAGTGGAGCGTCGCGCAGGAGCACGCCGCGACGCACATCAGCGAGCGGGTGGTGGCGGCCGTCGCCTCGTACGTGAATCCCCGCCCGACGCGGGGCCGGATCGTGGTGGCCTGCATGGACGGTGAGTGGCACGCCCTGCCGCCCCGGTTGGTCGCCGAGGTGCTGCGGCTGCGGGGCTGGCAGGTCACCTTCCTTGGCGCGAGCGTTCCCGCCGCGCATCTCGTGTCGTACCTGCACCGGCACGACGCGCACGCGGTCGCGCTCGCCTGCGCGTTGCCGGTGCGGCTGCCGCACGCGCACCGGATGATCGAGGCGTGCCGCCGCGTGGACGTGCCGGTGGTGGTGGGCGGTCGGGGGTTCGGGGCGGACGGGCGCTGGGCCCGGCTGCTCGGTGCGGCCTGGGCGCCCGACGCCCCGAGCGCCGCCGCCCTGGTGGCCGACGAGCGGGCGCTGCGCCGCGTGCCGCCGGCCGAGCTGTCGCACCTGGCCGACGACGAGTACGCCAGCCTGCTCAAGCGGCGGGGCGAGCTGATCGACGGGGCGCTGGCCGAGCTGCGGGAACGCGCCCCGGGCACCCGCGACTACACGCCCAGCCAGTTGGATTCCACGATCAGCGACCTGGGCTACATCGTGGACTTCCTGGCCGCCGCGCTCTATGTCGACGACATGTCGCTGTTCACCGAGTTCGTCGGCTGGCTGGTCGAGATCCTCACCAGCCGCGGGGTGCCGGCGCCCGCGGTGGCGGTGACTCTGGGACACTACGGCCGGGTCCTGCGTGACTTCCCGCGGGCTGCGCGTTTCCTCGACGAGGCCCACTCGTCGGTGGCCGCGACGGGCGGAGCCGGTTCGCGCTGAGCGCCGGTGTGGCCCCGGCGGCACCCCTGCTTATACTTTCCATACTGCAAGCATCCGCCTGCGGTGGAGCGAAGGGACCAGGGGTGACGTTCACCGTCACGTACGCCGATCGCGACGGCGGGGGGAGGTGCCTGCGGCTGGCCGGCGAGCTGGATCTGGGCACCGCGCCCGAGCTCAACGCCGTCATCGACCGGCTGATCGACGGCGGCGAGCGCCGGTTGCTGATCGACCTGACCGAGCTCACCTTCTGTGACTCCACCGGCATCGCCGTCTTCGTCCGGGGCGACAACCGGGTCGCCGCCGACGGCGGGTGGCTGCGGGTGACCGGGGCCAGCGGCCGGGTCGAGCGGGTGCTCCAGGTGACCGGGCTGGCCGAGGTGCTGGGATTCGAGTCCGCACGGGCCGACCCCACGGCGCGGTCGGCCGGATGATGGGCTAGATTTCCCCGCCGGCACAGAGCGTCCCAGGTTCTCCGTTCCACCGACAACGAAGCAGGTAGTGATGGGTGCAGACAGCGCTGGTCCGGTTCGCATCCTCGTGGTGGACGACGACCCGGGTGACGTTCTCATGATCGAGGAGGCGCTCGCGGACTCCGACGTCGACAAGGTCATCGACGTCGTCAGCGACGGCGAGGAGGCGATGGAGTTCCTGCGCCGCGAGGGCCGGCACGCCGACGCCCGGCGGCCGGACGTCATCCTGCTCGACCTCAACATGCCGCGGATGGACGGGCGGCAGGTGCTGGGCGAGGTGAAGAGCGACGAGGACCTGCGTACGATCCCGATCGTCGTGCTGACCACCTCCAACGCCGACACCGACATCGTGGGCAGTTACACCCTGCAGGCCAACGCGTACGTGACCAAGCCGATCGACCTGGACGACTTCAACGACGTGGTGCACCGCATCGACGAGTTCTTCGGCCGGGTGGTGGTGCTTCCGAAGCGCTCCTGAGGGATCGGGAGCGTCACCCCCCGCCCGGTACGCCCCGCTCGCCCCGCCGGGTTTGCCTGCCGGGGCTTCCGCATGCTGAGCATTTTTCCCGAACGCCCTCCGCTGCCGTGCCCGGCGCGCAGGATCCAGGGTGGGGAAGGAAGCATCGGCTGCCTGGGGGCGACAGTATGAGGTTCTCCGTCGTTGGGACCGGTTACGACCAGCGGCAGGTCGATTCCTGCCTGGACGAGATGGGCATCCGGTTGACCCGGCTCGCCGCCCGCGCGGAGGGTGTGGCCCGGGCCGGGCGCGAGTGGGACGAGCTACGCGACGAGGCGACGGCGCTGCGCGGCCTGATCGAGCGGCTGGACCTCGGCGACCCGGGCCGGGGGTCCCGCCGGGCGGACGAGGCCGAGCGGGCGGCGGTCGACCTCCTGGAGCGGGCGCGGGCCGAACTCGACGCGGCCCGGGAGGAGGCCCGGCGGGTACGCGAGCGTGTCTATGCCGAGGCGGTGCAGGCCCGCCGGGACCTCGAGACGGCGCTGCACGCCCGGCGCGGGCGTGCGGACCGGGTGGAGCAGCTCCTCGGCGGGCTCACCGTCGAGCCGGTCCCGCCGGAGGCGCCGACCGCCGCCGCGGGGGTGCCGGCGACCCGGATCGCCGGCCGTGGCGGCGCGGACGCGTCCCGCGAGCCGCCGGCCGGCCGCACGGGGAGCCGCTGACCCGAGCCGTACCGGCACGTCGGCGCGGCCCCTGCCGTCCCGTCAGGTCAGCGCGGCGACGACTGTCGTGGCCGCCCTCTCGTGCGGGGCGTACGCGTCGGGGTAGGCGGAGACCTGCACGGCCTGGGCGGCGTCGGCCACGCTGAGCCGCTGCCAGCCCGGAACGTCCCGCAGCGCCTCGTAGAAGGCGCGTGCGGCGTACGCCGGGCGCATCAGCTCGCCGACGGTGCCCCAGCCGCTGCTCGGGCGCTGCTGGAACAGCCCCAGCGAGTCGTGGTCGGAGCCGCTGCCCTGGTGCGGGTACCGGTTGGACTCCGGGAGCACGTCGCTGGCGAGGTTGTAGAGGCGGCTCTCCTGCATCGCCGTCGACACGGCCACCACCAGGGCGCGGCGGGGCATCTTCAGCTCGACGCCCACGGCGACGATGATCCTGGCGTTCTCCAGCTGTGCCGGGGTGAGCCCGGCGACCGGGCGCGGCCGGGGTGGCGGGGCCGGCGTGCGCGGGGCCGCGCGGGTGGCCGAGGGGGTCGGTGTCGCGCCGCGCGTGGCCGCCCGGTCCAGGGAGCGCGAGGCGCGCTCCTGGTCGGCGGCCCGCTCGGCCAGCGCCTCGGCCACGGGCCTGCGCGCGGCGTCGGGGTCCTCGCGCGTGCAGACGAACGCGGTCACGCCGAGGCAGCAGGTGACGCCGGCGGCGAGCGCGACCCGGGCGGGGGTCGTGGCGAGCAGGTCCCGCCCGGCACGTCGCCGCCGGCCCACGCCGCGGTGGCGGCCGGTCGGCCGCCCGGCCGAGGGGGCATCGCCCGAAGGGGTGCCCGGTCGTCGTGGGGTGAGCCGCTGGTCGGGGGAGTCGTCAGGGTGCACCTGCCGAGGCTAGAGAGGCGGGCGCGGCTTGCCATCGGGCGCTGGCGGTGGCGCGCGCCACAATGCGCGCCGATCCGGGTGGCTATTACCCCCGTACGATCACTGAAGAGGCAGAAGCGACGGATCCTCCTTTTCGGAGATGTCGCTTATGGCCTTAGCATCCGGGCGTGCCGGCCATCCCCGGCGCGTCCCGCGCGAGCGGCCCGGGGCCTCCCACGAACGGTGGAGCCCACCCCCGACCACCGGTCAGCCGACGACCGGGCCGACCGGCTCTCCGGCGGCCGGTCAGTGCCGGCCGTTCTCCGCCTGGGTCACGGTGAGCCGGTGCCGGCTGCCGTCACTGCTGGAGAAGGGCCACAGCCGGTCCGCGTGCTCGACCAGCTCGGCCAGTTGCTGACGGGTGAGGCCCGCCGAGGAGATGGAGGCGTGCACGTCGGCCCGGTAGCAGCCGTCGTCGTCGCGCCCGAGCTTCGCCTCCGCGCGTACCTGCACGGTGTGCGCCTCGTCGGTGATCTCGCCGGCCGCCTCGACCGCCGCGTGGTGCAGGCAGGACGCGAAGGCGGCGGCGAGCAACTGCTCCGGGGTCAGCCCCGAGCAGTGTGGTGCCAGCGGCGACGCCAGGGGTGTGGAAAGACCCCCGTCGTCGGTGCGTACGTGGCCGCCCTCCGCGGTCGCGGTGGCCGTCTCGTTCAGCCAGGAGCTCGATTCCGGCATCGCGTTCCTCCCTCGCTCACCCGCCCGGCTACCCGACCCCCGGGCGGTGAAACGCGGCCGACCCGGTGGGGCGGCGGCAGCCCCGGCCCGCAGCGTGCCTGCCGGCGTCCACCGGTGCGGGCGGGGTCGGAGCGGATGCTGCCCGCCCGGCCGGTTGGCCGCCGGGGCGGGAAGATCAGCCGGCCCGGGTGGACCAGTCGGGCAGGGCGGCCGCCTCGGTCGGCTCGGCCGCCGCCCGTTCGGTCCACGGCGACGTGGACGCGTCGCGCTGCCGGGGCACGCTGGGCTGGCGCATCGGCACGTACACCCGGGCGTCCACGGCCTCGGCCAGCAGCAGCGCCGCCATCAGGCTGGACGGGCGGTCCGTCGGGTCGTCGGCCAGGCAGGCCGCGCACAGCTCGGCCACCTCCGGCGGCAGCCCGGCGATCTGCGGCAACGGTGCCGGCGGTTGCCGCAGGCGCGCGCCGAGCAACTGCGTCGTCGTGTCCGCCTGGTACGGCAGCCGCCCGGCCAGGCAGTAGTAGAGCAGGACGCCGAGGGCGTACATGTCGACGGCCGGTGTGGCCGGCGCCTGTTCCAGCTGCTCCGGCGCGAGGTAGGCCGGCGTGCCCACGACCATCCCCGCCGGCAACCGGTCCGGGGCGCCGGAGGGGGTGGCGATGCCGAAGTCGAGCACCTTCACCCCGGTCGGCGTGAGGATCACGTTGGCCGGCTTGACGTCGCGGTGCACGATGCCGTGCGCGTGGGCGGCGGCCAGCGCGGCGCTCACCTCGGCGCAGACCCGTACGGCGATGCGCCAGTCCAGCGGGCCGGCCCGCAGGTGCGCGGCAAGCGTCTCGCCCTCGGCCAACTCCATGACGATGTAGGGCACCGGGCCGTCGTGGCCCGTGCCGCAGGCGCCGAAGTCGTGCACGGCGGCCACGTTGGGATGCACCAGCCGGGCGGCGGAGCGCGCCTCCGCGCGGATCCGCTCCACGCAGGTGTCCTGACCGGGGGACATCACCTTGACGGCGACCGGCCGGTCCAGCACCGGGTCGTGGGCCCGCCAGACCTCCGACATGCCCCCGACACCGATGCGCTGTTCGAGCCGGTACCGCCCGTCCAGCGTTCTCATCGACAGCTCCCCACGCCTCGCGGCCCGTCCCCACAGACGAGTTCGACAAACGCTGCGGTACCCCCGCTCCGATCAGGGCAAACCGCTGCCGGATGCCGGCGGGGCGGCGCCCGGCTGCGGTAGCTTGCGAACCGGGGCCGGTGCCTGGCCGGCACGGGGAAGGCGGGCGCGCGGATGAGCGAGGTGACCGTACGTTTCGTCGGCGGCCCGGCCCACGACCTGGTCCGGGAGCTGCCCGCCGGGCCGGACGGCGCCCCGCCGGCGCGTTGGATCCTGCGCCACCCCGACGCGGTGCAAACCCCCGCCGCGGGCGGACCGGACCACCTCTACCAGCGCGAGCCGCCCGTCGGCGGCGGCACCTGGACGATGCGTTTCGTGCACACCTACCCGGTGGGCATGACCGAATGAGTGGGCCGGCCGACGCACAGCGGGGGCACAGGTCGCGCACAAGCCGGGCACAGCGGCACCCCCCACGATGGGGGCCATGGTGACCGACGGTCGGGCCGCGGCGGGTCGCATCGAGCTGTGCCGTCCCGACGGCGAGCCGGTGCGGGTGCTGGTGGTCGACGACGAGCCGACCCTGGCCGACCTGTTGTCGATGGCGTTGCGGTACGAGGGCTGGCAGGTGCGTACGGCGGGGGACGGCACGTCGGCGTTGAGCGCGGCGCGGCAGTTCCAACCGGACGCCGTGGTGCTCGACGTGATGCTGCCCGACCTGGACGGCTTTCAGGTGCTGCGCCGGCTGCGTGAGCAGGCCCCGACGGTGCCGGTGCTCTTCCTGACCGCCCGCGACGCGGTGGAGGAGCGCATCGCGGGGCTGACCGTCGGCGGCGACGACTACGTGACCAAGCCGTTCAGCCTGGAGGAGGTGATCGCCCGGTTGCGGGCGCTGCTGCGCCGCTCGGGGTTCGCCGTCGCCGCCCGCCCCGACGCGGTGCTCACCGTCGGCGACCTCACCCTCGACGAGGACAGCCACGAGGTGCGCCGCGCCGGTCGACCCGTCACCCTCACCGCCACCGAGTTCGAGCTGCTGCGCTACCTGATGCGCAACCCGCGCCGGGTGCTGAGCAAGGCGCAGATCCTCGACCGGGTCTGGAACTACGACTTCGGCGGTCAGGCGAACGTGGTGGAGCTGTACATCTCGTACCTGCGCAAGAAGATCGACGCCGGCCGCGAGCCGATGATCCACACGCTGCGCGGCGCGGGGTATGTCCTTCGTCCGGCGGAGTGAGCGGCCGGGCGGCCGGCTGCGCCGTTGGCTGGCCGGCCGGTCGCTGCGTACCCGCCTGGTGGTCATCCTGGTCGGCCTGCTGGCCCTGGTCAGCGTCGCCATCGGCGGGATCACCACGGTCGCGCTGCGGCACTTCCTGGTCGACCGGGTCGACGCGCAGTTGGCACCGATGGGCGCCGCCCCGGGACGGGGACTGCCCGCGCCCGCCGAGACGCCCGGCCCGGGCATCCCGCCGGGCGCGTGGATTCCCCGGGGACTTCCGCCGGGCACCGTCGCCGCCCAGGTCGTCGACGGGCGGGTGGTGCGGGGCTGGATCCTCGTCGACCGCGAGGAGCGCGCCGTCTCCGCCGCGGACCTGGCCGGCCTCGTGGACATGCCGGCGGACGGCCGACCCCGCACCCGCAGGCTGGGGGAGCACGGCGACTACCGGGTGGTGGCCCGGCAGTACCAGGACGGGCACGTGCGGGTGCTCGGCCTGCCGCTGTCGGGTGTGTCGGAGACCGTCTGGTGGCTGGTCGCCGCGCAGGCCGGCGTGGCGACCGTGGGGCTGCTGGTCGCCGGCGGGGCCGGTGCCCTGATCGTGCGGGCGACCCTGCGGCCACTGCGCCGGGTGGCCGCCACCGCCGGCCGGGTCAGCGAGCTGCCCCTGGACCGGGGCGAGGTGGCGTTGTCGGTGCGCGTCCCGGCCGCCGACACCGACCCGCGTACCGAGGTCGGGCAGGTCGGCGCGGCGCTGAACCGGATGCTGGGGCACGTGGCCGCCGCGCTCGCCGCCCGCCAGGCCAGCGAGACGCGGGTACGCCAGTTCGTGGCCGACGCCAGCCACGAGCTGCGTACCCCGCTGGCGGCCATCCGGGGGTACGCCGAACTCGCCCGCCGGGGCCGGGACCGGGTGCCGCCCGACGTGGCCCACGCGCTGCGCCGGGTCGAGTCGGAGAGCGCCCGGATGACGAGCCTCGTCGACGACCTGCTGCTGCTGGCCCGGCTCGACTCGGGCCGCCCCCTCGCGGTCGAGCCGGTGGACCTGTCCGCCCTCGTGGTGGACGCCGTCGGTGACGCGCACGTCGCGGGGCCGGAGCACCGCTGGCGCCTCGACCTGCCGGACGTCGTCGTGCGGGTCCCCGGCGACCCGGCCCGGCTGCACCAGGTGCTGGTGAACCTGCTGGCCAACGCCCGGGTGCACACCCCGCCCGGCACCACGGTCACCAGCACCCTGCGGGTGGCCGGTGACGTCGCCGTGCTCGACGTCGCCGACGACGGCCCCGGCGTGCCGCCGCAGCTGCGTGCCGAGGTGTTCGAGCGTTTCTCCCGGGGCGACAGCTCCCGCTCCCGGGCGCACGGCAGCACCGGCCTGGGCCTGGCGATCGTGGCCGCGGTGGTGGAGGCGCACCACGGCACGGTCGGGCTGGACAGCCGGCCGGGCCGGACCGTGTTCACCGTCCGGCTGCCGGGGGCCAGCACCGACCCGTGACCGCGCGGGCCCCGCGCCTCAGTCGGCCAGCAGGTCGGCGAGGACCTGCGCGATCCGTTCCGCGTGGCGCCCGTCCGGGTCCTCGTCGGCGTTGAAGTCGGTGACGCTCATCCCCAGCAGCCGGCCCGAGCCCACCAGCGGCCGGGCGAGCGCGGTCAGGTCGGCCCAGTCCAGGCCGCCCGGTTCCGGGTAGCTGACCGCGGGCAGCACGAGCGGGTCGAGCACGTCGAGGTCGAGGTGCAGCCAGGCCGGTGTCGTGCCCACGGCGAGCTGCCGGCCCTCCGTCGTCGCGTCGGCGCCGCGCAGCCGGGTGGCCGGCACGAGGCGTACGGCCGGGTCGATCCGGGCGGCCTCGCGCCCGTCGGACCTGGCCGGGTCGAGGGGCCGGTGGCCGAGCACGTGCACCTGGTCGGGGTCGACGAGCGGACCCTCCCGGTCGAGGACCCCCGCCGGGCCGTGGTCGGTGACGATCGACAGGTCCATGTCGGCCGCCTCGCCGGTGGGGGAGCTGCGGCCGTCCTCGAAGTCGAGGTGGGCGTCGAGGAACCACAGGTCGAAGCCGGCGGGCAGCCCCTGCAGGATGCCCGGCAGGATCGCGCAGTCGCCGCCGAGGACCAGCGGGTGCCGCCCCGCGCCGACCAGCGCCGTGATCCGGGCGGCGATGGCCCGACCGGCGTTGCGTACCCGGTCGACGCCGACGACGCCGGTCTCCGGATCCCGGGTCGGGTCGGTGATCAGGGCGTCGACCGTGCCGGCGTCCGCCGCGCCGACGCGGCCCAGCAGCCCGGCGGCGCGCAGCGCGGCCGGCGCCCGGTGCTCGCCCCGGCCGCGTCCGGAGGAGTCGAGGGGAGCGTCCAGCACCGACCATCGCACCTCCGGAGGCTAGCCCGGTCGTGGCAGGCTGGGCGGCATGTACGAGGAACACCCGGCCGGGTTCGCCGGTGCGGTGCTCTGGCGCAGCGCCACGACGGCGGGCGCCGCGCCGAGCAGGGTGCTTCCCGACGGCTGTGTCGACCTGCTCTGGTCGAGCCGCCGGGGGCTGGTGGTGGCCGGGCCGGACCGCACCGCCCACCTGAGCGGGGGCGGGCCGGCGGAGCGCTGGGTGGGGCTGCGGCTGCCGCCGGGCGCCGGTCCGGCGGTGCTCGGCGTGCCGGCCGTCGAGCTGCGCGACCGGCGGGTCCCCCTGGCCGACCTGTGGGGCGACCCGGTGGTCGCCGAGCTGGCCGAGCGGGCGCAGACCGCCCCGGCCGAGGTGCTGGCGGAGGTCGCCGCGCGGCGGCTGCGGGCGGCCGGGGGGCCCGATCCGCTCGGCGCGCGGGTGGCCGCCGCGCTGGCCGCCGGCACCACCGTGACCGCGACCGCCGCCGGGCTGGGCCTCGACCCGCGCGCCCTGCACCGGCGGTGCCGGCACCTGTTCGGGTACGGCCCGAAGACCCTGGCCCGGATCCTGCGGATGCGGCGCGCCCTGGCGCTGGCCCGCGCCGGCACCCCGCTGGCCGAGGTGGCGGCCCGCTGCGGCTACGCCGACCAGGCCCACCTGACCCGGGACGTACGCGACCTGGCGGGGGTGCCGCCCACCGCCCTGCTGCCCCGCTGAGCAGGTTGTTCCTGAACCCTCGGCAATCTTGTCGCCCGGGCGGCCGCTGACGCTCAGCGCGCCTGACCAGACCACGGTCCCTTCCTGACGCCGTGCGTCAGGAAGGGACCCTTCCTGCAGCTAGCGGGGGAGCGTGGCGAACAGGTCCACGCCGTTGCCGTCCGGGTCGCGCACCACCGCGTACCGCTGGCCCCAGTCGGCGTCCCACGGGGGCAGGTGGCCCTCGTGGCCCTCGGCCACCAGCTCCGCGTAGACCCGGTCCACCTCGGCCGGGTCGGCGCAGCGGAAGGCGAGGCTGGCCCCGCCGCCGCCCCCGGGCTGCCAGTCCGGGTCGAACGCGCGGATGGTCTCGGCGGTGTCCCAGGCCAACCGCAGGCCCCCGGGCAGGGTGACCTCCACGTGCGGCGCGGTGTCGGCGTCGGCCGGGATGTCGAGGCCGAGGCGGCGGTAGAAGGCGAGGGAGCGGGGCAGGTCGCTGCTGACCATCCCGATGAGGTCGAGTGTCGGTGCCATGGGCTCCACCGTAGGGATGTGCCCCGGTCGTGTCTTGAACGAAACGGACAACCGGCGGAGTGCCGGGTGTGGCCCGCACGACCGGGACGATCGGCGTAGCGTGGCAGACAACTCCGGCTTTACGGGCAAATCACCCATAGGGTCCTGCCCGGGGTGCGCCGGTGTCGAGACGCGATGGAAGGAGCGGTCGGTGGATTACCTGGCCTACCTGGACGCGGGGTCCGGCAGCCTGATCGTGCAGGCGGTGGTCGGCGGCGTGGCCGGCGCCGCCGTGGCGGCCAAGCTCTACTGGCGGCGGCTGGTCGACCGGTTCCGCCGCCAGCCCACCGACCAGGGCTGACCCGGTCGATGGGAAGCTCCCGCACCGGCCTGCGCACCGAGCCGGGCTCCTTCCGCGACCCCACCAACCGGGTCTTCCACCTCGACGGCGACGTGCTGCGCGGGCTCGACGAGCAGGCCGCCGGGGAGTGGCGCGCGCTGGCCGCCAGCGAGTTCTTCCCGCCGCTGCTCGCCGCCGGCAAGGTGTGCGGCACCGAGGCGGTCGCGCCGCCGGCCGTGGCGTCGGGCGACCGGTGGGACACCGTGCTCCGCCACGAGCGCATCCCGTTCGTCTCCCACCCGTACGAGTGGTCCTACACCATGCTGCGCGACGCGGCGCTGCTGCACCTGGAGATCCTGCGGGCGGCGCTGCCGGCCGGGTTCACCACCAAGGACGGCTCCGCCTACAACCTGCAGTGGCGCGGCACCGAGCCGGTCTTCATCGACGTCGGCTCGTTCACCCCGGCCCGCGACGGTGAGCCCTGGGCCGGGTACCGGCAGTTCTGCCAGACGCTGCTCTATCCGCTGCTGCTCGGCGCCCACCTCGGCCTCGACTTCCAGCCCTGGCTGCGCGCCCGGGTCGACGGCATCGAACCCGACCAGATGCGCCGGCTGTTCGGCGGCACCCGGCGGCTGCTGCCCGGCGTGCCCACCCACGTGCACCTGCACGACGCCATGCAGCGGCGCAACGCGCGCGCCAGCACCGCCGACGTCCGCTCCCAACTGCGCGCTGCCGGCTATTCCCGGGAGCTGGCGCTGGCCACCGTACGCGGCATCGAGAGGCTCGTGCGGCGGCTGGAGCACCGCCCGGCGGCCAGCCACTGGGTCGACTACCAACGCACCTGCGCGTACACGGCCGACGACCGGTCCGCGAAGGAACGCTTCGTCGTCGAGGCGTTGGCGGACGGGCCCCGGCCCCACCTCGCGCTGGACCTCGGCGCCAACGACGGCCGGTACGCCCGCCTCGCCGCCCGGCACGCCGACTACGTCGTCGCCGTGGAGCAGGACCCGGCCGTGCTGGACGGGCTCTACCGGGACCTGCGGGCGCGGGGGGAGCGGCGGATCCTGCCCCTGGTGATGGACCTCGCCGACCCGTCGCCCGGCGGCGGCTGGCGCGGCGTCGAGCGGGCCTCGTTCGCGGACCGGGCCGCAGCCGACGCGGTGCTCGCCCTGGCCGTGGTGCACCACCTGGCGATCGGGCGCAACGTGCCGCTGCCCGAGGTGCTGGACTGGCTCGTCGGCCTCGCGAGCCCCGGCGCCCGCCTGGTGGTGGAGTTCGTCCACCCCGAGGACCCGATGGCCCGTCGGCTGCTGGCCAACAAGCCCGAGGGGCTCTTCCCCGACTACCGACCGGCCGAGTTCGAGCGGCTGCTCGCCGCGCGCTGCCGGATCATCCGCCGCCTCGACCTGCCCTCGGGCACCCGGACGCTCTACGCGGCGGTCGTGGGTGGCTGAGCCGCCCCCCGACCAGGCCCGCGAACCGTCGGCGCCCGACCGGGCCGCTGCGCCGTCGGCGCCCGACCGGGCCGCTGCGCCGTCGGCGCCCGACCGGGCCGCTGCGCCGTCGGCGCCCGACCGGGCCGCTGCGCCGTCGGCGTCCGCCCCGGCCGCTGCGGCGCCGGCATCCGAGCGGGCGAGTCGGCGGTCGAGGCCGGCGGGCGGCTGGCGCGGCGAGGCCGGCCGGCTGGCCGAGATGGCGGGGCTGGTGGGGCTCGTGGTCACCCAGCCGCTGCTGGACGTCCTCGGCCGCAGCCCCGACTTCTTCCTGTTCCACCGGGCGGACCGCCGCGAGATCCTGCTGCTGGTGGCGCTGATCGCGCTGGCGCCCACCGCCGCCGTGGCGGCGCTCGGCGCGCTGACCCGGTTGGCCGGGCACGCCACCCGCTCGGCCACCCACACCCTGCTCGTCGGGCTGCTGCTCGCCGCGCTGGCCGTGCAGGCCGGCCGGCACGGCACGCCGCTGCGGGGCGTACCGCTGCTGCTGCTCGCCGCGCTGGCCGGCGCCGCCGGGGCCCTCGCGCACCGGCGGTGGCGCGCGCCCGGGCGGGTGCTGCGGGTGGCCTCGGCCGGGCCGCTGCTCTTCGTGGGGCTGTTCGTGTTCGCCTCACCCACCTCGACCGTGGTGCTGCCCGGGGGTGAGGGCGGCGCCGCCGGGGTCGCCGGGCCGGGCAACCACCCGCCGGTGGTCGTGCTGGTCCTCGACGAACTGCCCCTGGTCTCCCTGCTCGGCGCGGACGGGCGGATCGACGCCGCCCGGTTTCCGCACTTCGCCGAACTGGCCGCCGGCTCCACCTGGTACCGCAACGCCACCGGCGTCAGCGGCTGGACGCCCTACGCGCTGCCGGCGATGCTCACCGGCCGGTACCCGCAGCGGGCGGCGGCCCCGCACTACTCGCAGTACCCGGACAACCTCTTCACCGCCCTCGGCGGCCTGTACGACGTCCGCGCCGAGGAGAGCATCACCCGGCTCTGCCCGCCCAGCCGCTGTGAGCGGCCCGTCAGCCCGCAGCAGGGGATGGGCGTGCTCGTCCGGCAGGCCGGCGAGCTGCTGCGCCAGGTGGCGGCCCCGGTGGACAGCCGCGTCGACCCGGAGGACTCCTACCGCGAGCGCACCCGGGCGGAGACGGGCATCGACGCCGCCGAGGCGGTGCCCGCGGACCCCAAGTTCCGCTGGGACAGCCTGGACGACAACCAGCCGGCCCGGTTCACCAGCTTCCTCGCCGGGCTGCGGCCGGCGCCCCGCCCGACGCTGCACTTCCTGCACCTGCTGATGCCGCACTCGCCGTGGGCGTACCTGCCGTCGGGGGCGCGCTACGACGCACCGGAGGACCTGCCGAACGACGGCGCCGGCTGGGCGGAACTGGCCCGCCGGCGGCACCTCGCGCAGCTCGGCTACACCGACCGGCTGATCGGGGAGACCCTGCGTACCCTGCGTTCCGGCGGCCTCTACGACCGGGCCCTGCTGGTGGTCACCGCCGACCACGGGGTCAGCTTCACCCCGGGCGCACAGGGCCGGGGCATGGACGCGATCCGGACCGCCCCCGGCGAGGTCGCCTGGGTGCCGACCTTCGTCAAGGCCCCGGGCCAGCGCGCCGGACGGGTGGACGACCGCAACTGGCAGCACGTCGACCTGCTGCCCACCATCGCCGACGAGGCGGCGATCCGGCTGCCCGGGCCGGTGGACGGCCGCTCGGCGCGGCAGGCCCCGCGCGCCGAGGCGGGCAAGGTCTTCTACGACCGCCCGGGCCAGCCGACCCCCGTGGCCGGCGGCGTGCCGGCCCCCCTCCCGCCGCCGGCACCCCACCCGCTGGTGGGCACCGCCGTCGGCGAGCGCCCGGCCGGCGGCAGCGCCCGCGTCGCCGACCTGGGCGCCTTCGGGGCGGTCGACCCGGACACCGGGCGGCTGCCGGCCGCCATCTGGGGCGACGTGCCCGACGACGTGCCCGACGGCACGCCGCTGGCGATCGCCGTCAACGGCCGCGTCGGCGCGGTCGTCCCGGTGGTGCCCCGCGACGACGGCGGGCGCCGGTTCGCCGCCCTGCTCGACGACGACCGGCTCTTCCGCGCCGGCACCAACCGCCTCGACGTCTACCGGGTGACCCCCGGCGGCACCCTCCTGCACCTCACCCTCTCCTGACCCAGCCCGGCGCGGCGCGTGGTGTCGCCGCCGGGCAGGTTCGCGTCCCGTGGGAGCGCGTGACAGGACGCGGACCGCCTGCTGGCGGCGTGGATGGCGGGCCGGCGGCGGCGCCACGGCTGTGGCGTTCTCGTGTCCTGTCGGCAGGGCACGCCCGGATTGGGCGGGTTTCGCGGCTCGCTCGTCGGGAAACGCGTGACGCATGCCTCACCGTCGAACCACGACGGGCGGTATCACCTCGACCGTGATTACGGTAAAAGCGAAGGCAATTCAACGCAGATCTGCCGGCGAAGCGAGGGAAACATGACGGAAGTCAAGCTCGATCACCCCGGTGGGCAGCTTTCGATGCCGGTGCATTCCGCGGTCGAGGGCCCCGCCGGCATCGGGGTGGGCAAGCTGCTGAAGGAAACCGGGATGACGACGTACGACCCCGGTTTCGTCAACACCGCGGCCTGTTCGTCCGCCATCACCTACATCGACGGTGACGCGGGCATCCTGCGCTACCGTGGGTACCCGATCGAGCAACTCGCGGAGAAGTCCTCCTTCCTGGAGGTCTCCTACCTGTTGATCTACGGCGAGCTGCCGACCGAGCAGCAACTGACCGACTTCACCGAGCGGATCCGCCGGCACTCGCTGCTGCACGAGGAGATGCGCCGCTTCTTCGACGGCTTCCCGCGCGACGCGCACCCGATGGCCGTGCTCTCCTCGGCCGTGAGCGCCATCTCCACCTTCTACCAGGACAGCCTGGACCCGTTCGACGCCTCGCACGTCGAGATGTCCACGGTGCGGCTCATGGCGAAGGTCCCGACGATCGCCTCGTACGCGTACAAGAAGTCGATCGGCCAGCCGCTGCTGTACCCGGACAACTCGCTGGGCTACGTCGAGAACTTCCTGCGGGGGACCTTCGGCGTGCCGGCCGAGCAGTACGAGGTCGACCCGGTGATGGCCAAGGTGCTGGACATGCTGTTCATCCTGCACGCCGACCACGAGCAGAACTGCTCCACGTCGACCGTGCGGCTGGTCGGCTCCAGCAACGCCAACCTCTTCGCCTCGGTCTCGGCGGGCGTGAACGCGCTCTTCGGCCCGCTGCACGGAGGCGCCAACCAGGCCGTGCTGGAGATGCTGCAGAAGATCCAGCTCGACGGCGGCGACGTCGGGTCCTTCGTCCGCAAGGTGAAGGACAAGCAGGACGGCGTGAAGCTGATGGGCTTCGGCCACCGGGTCTACAAGAACTACGACCCGCGCGCGGCGATCGTGAAGAAGGCGGCCCAGGACGTGCTCGGCCGGATGGCCAAGCCGGACCCGCTGCTGGACATCGCGATGCAGTTGGAGGAGATCGCGCTGGCCGACGAGTTCTTCGTCTCCCGCAAGCTCTATCCGAACGTGGACTTCTACACCGGCCTGATCTACAAGGCCATGGGCTTCCCGACCAAGATGTTCACGGTGCTCTTCGCGCTGGGCCGGCTCCCGGGCTGGATCGCCCAGTGGCGCGAGATGATCAACGACCCGGAGACCAAGATCGGTCGCCCGCGGCAGCTCTACGTCGGTGCCCCCGAGCGGGACTACACCCCGTTCGCCCAGCGCTGAGCCCCACCCGTACCGACGGCGAAGGCCGCCGACCCGCACCGGGTCGGCGGCCTTCGCCGTGTCGAGCCGCACCGCCCACGGCCGGCGCCACGTCCTGCCCGGCGGCGCTTTGACCGCGGTGGCGACGCGAGGGGCAGCGGAGGGGCGCCCGCCGGGGCCGGCGGGCGCCCCTCGTCGCGTCAGCGCAGGCCGGCGGCGGCCAGGAGGTTGCCCTCGGCGATGGCCGGCAGGCCGCGTACCCGGGTGACCCGCTCGGCGGCGAACGCACCGGTGGTGGCGATCGCCGACGCGTAGGCGGCGGCCGTGCGCTGCGCGATGGCCGGCCAGCCGTACCGCTCGTGCACCATGACGCGGGCCCGGCGGGCGAGCGTGCGCGCCCGGTCCCGGTCCGACAGCAACGCGTCGATGGCCTCGGTCAGCCCGTCCGGGTCGTGCGGCCGGAAGGTCACCCCGGTCACCCCCGGCTCGACGATCTCGGCGAGCCCGCCGGTCGCGGCGACCGCCAGGGGAGCGCCGGCGGCGGCGCCCTCCAGGGCGACCATCCCGAACGGCTCGTAGATGCTCGGCACGGCGAAGCAGTCCGACGCGGCCATCACGGCGGGCAGGTCGGTGCCGCCGAGGAAGCCCGGCAGGCTGACGGTGCCGCCGAGGCCCAGGCGGTGCACCTCGGTCTCCAGTTCGCCGCGGTACGGCCCGTCGCCGACGATGACGGCCCGCAGGCCGGGGTGCCGCTCGCGCAGCCGGGGCAGCCCGGCGATCAGGTGCTGCACGCCCTTCTCGTAGACCAGCCGGCCGGCGAAGGTGACCAGCGGGCCGTCCCCGGCGAACCGGGCGCGGGCCTGCGCGACGGCGGCGGCCGGAACCCGCCAGCGGTGCGGCTCGACGCCGTTTGGCACCACGTCGACGCGGCCGGCCGGCACGCCGAAGAGCCCGGTCACCTCGTCGCGCATGTAGCCGGAGCAGACGATGACCCGGCCCGACTCGCCGGCCAGCCAGTGCTCGACGCCGTGGATGGTGCGGTTCATCTCCTCGGGCAGCCAACCCTGGTGCCGGCCGGCCTCGGTGGCGTGGATGGTGCTGACCAGGGGGATGTCGAGGTGTTCGCGCAGGGTCATCGCGGTGTGCGCGACGAGCCAGTCGTGGGCGTGGATGACGTCGTAGGTGCCGGCCTCGGTGGCGCGTAGGGCGGCGCGGGTGAGGGTGTGGTTGAAGGCCATCGTCCAGGCCAGCAGGGATGAGGTGGCCAGGGGGAAGGTGACCGGGTCCTCGGCGGCGCGGACGATGCGGACGCCGTCGGCGTACTCCTCCAGGGGTGCGCCCTCGCTGTGCCGGGTGACGACGGTGACGTCGTGCCCGGCGGCGGCGAGGGCGACCGAGAGGGCGTGCACGTGCCGGCCGAGGCCGCCGACGAGGACCGGCGGGTACTCCCAGGAGAGCATGAGGATGCGGCGGGTCTGCGGGGGCGTGCCTGTCGCCGAGGTGGGCGTCGGGACCTGGGGCCGGGAGGTGAGGGTGGGCCGGTGGGCCCGGCCCGGGCTGGTGGTGGGCTGCTCGCCGACCCGCAGGGTCGTCACATCTGTCTCCGTCCGTGCAGGGTGGTACGCGCCGGCATCGGTGGCGGCGGAACGTCGGTGGGGGTGGCCGAGGGGCCGAGTGGGGGGCGCGCGCGTGCACGCCCCGCGAACAAGCAAAGAGCATCCCGGTCGATCCCGCATCTCGAAAGGGGCCAAGGTGACGGACGACACCTGAAGGTCTAGGTCGCATCAGTCGGGTGGATTCCGGTCATCGGCCGATCGGCCGGTGGGTGCCGGGACGCAAAAAACCGGCCGCCGACCCCGTACGCGGGGGTCGGCGGCCGGTGGCGGCGGCCCGTGGGGGCGGGCTGCCACTCAGTGGGCGTGGTCCTCCTCGTGGGCGGTCTCCGGCAGGCTGCCGAGCACCTTGTTGATCACGTGGATGCGGGCGCCGGTCGCCCGGTAGTCGGCGCAGACCGTCTCGGCCCGGTCGGCCAGCCGGGCCCCCGGCTCGGCGGCGGTGACGGTGAGCGCGGTGCCGGCGAGGGTGGTGACGAAGCCGGCGGCCACCAGCTCGGCGACCGGGCGGGCCCCGGCGACCAGGTGGTCGCGTAGCAGCCCGCGCAGCGTGTCGGTGTCCTTGAGCAGCAGCTCGTCGAGGTTGGCGGTGGAGAAGCTGGCCCGGAAGGCGTCGTCGGTGGGGGCGAGGATGGTCAGCCCCCCGGGGGCGGAGAGTTCCCCGCCCATCCCGGTGGCCCGGACGGCCGCCTCGAACGTCGCGAGCACGGGAATCCAGGTGAGGGCCTGCGCGGGTGGCTGGCTGGCGAGGGAGCCCGGGTTGCCCGGCTCGGTGCCCGAGGGCAGCGTTGCGCAGAGCGGTCCGCTGACGGCGGCCGGTGTGGGGTCGCCGGTGGCCCGGGTCGCGGCGGGCCGGTCCCGCGACGAGCCGGTGCACCCGGCGACCGCGAGCAGGAGGGCCAGGGTCGCCCCGGTCACCGCCCGGCGGCGGGCGACCCGGGTCGGGGGACCGGGGCGCGGCCCCGGGGTACGGGTGTCGGGCACGTCTTCTCCACTCCACGGCCGGTGCGGGGGGTGCCGGCAGGTCGGCCCAGCCGACCTGCCGGCACCCTGTTCAGGCGGGAATCAGCAGGTCACAGCCGTGCGCACTGGCCCAACTTCAGGCCCCGCACGCTGTTGGCGACCTCCATGTTCATCGGCGCCTCGGCGTTGCCGAGGCAGGTCAGCGCGCCCTTGACGGTGTTGCCGGCCACCAGCGCGGCGGTGCCATTGCCGGCGGAGACGCCGACCAGGCCGGTCAGCTCGTTGCCGACCAGGACGACCGGGCCGCGGGTGGCGGTGGCGAGCACCGAGCCCTTGACCGTGCTGTCGGTGATGACGACCCCGGCGGCGCCGACGGCGTTCACCGGACCGTGCAGCGAGCTGCCGTTGACGATGAGGGTGGCGCCGGGGCGCACCTGGATCGGCCCCCGCACGGTGGCGCCGTCGAGGCAGGCGACGCCGGAGACGACCAGCGGGCCGTTGCGGGTGCCGGTCAGGGTGGGGGCGATCCGCTCGCCGGCGACCAGGCCCTCGACGGCCTGCTCGTCGAGCAGCAGCGGGATCAGGCCCCGCTCGGGCTGGGAGAGCGGGACCAGGTAGCCGTCGGCGACCTTGATCACCTTCCAGCCGTGGGCGGCGATGCGCTGGGCGGCCGTGGTGCGCCCGCCCTCCGGGCCGTCGGTCCGCTCACCGTGGTACTGCTCCTCGGTCAGCTTGTACGCGCACGGCGGCTGCTCGAGGATGCGCTCCGGGGTGGGGGCGTCCGCCGGCGGCGGGGCCTCGCCCGGGTGCGGGGCGGGGTACGCCTCGATCTTCCGGGAGCCCCGGAACACGATCCGGCCCTCGTTGGCGGACTGGAAGGTGATCGCCTCCGCGCGGGCGGAGGTGATGTCCTTGACGTTGGCGCCGTGGTACGTGAAGAACTCGTTGAACGTCCAGAGCGCGGAGTACGTCTTGCGCCGGCGGTTGTTCGCGGTGTTGCTCTCGTCGGGCCGGGTCGGTCCGCCGGAGCTGCGCAGCTCCAGCAGGGAGTTGACGACGTTCTTCAGGCCGAGGGTGTTGCGCAGGATGGTCTCTTCGCTCAGACCCACGGTGGCGTTGGAGGTGCAGCCGTAGGGGCAGGCCCACCAGCCGTCCTTGGCGCCCTGGGTGTACATGTGGCCCTCGATCATGTCCTGCGACTCGTCGAAGATCCCCTGCGCCACGTTCTGGTGCCGCGGCGGCAGCATCGGCAGGTCACCGGTGTTGACGTTGCCGTACTCGTGGCCGTCGTAGCCGGCGATCGGCCGGTAGTCGCGGACCATGGCGGCGAGGGCGCGGGTCTCCGGCTGGCGGATCAGCGAGTGGTCCCGGTTGAGGTCCTGGCCGGTGGAGTTGCCGCGGGTGTTGTTGGCCCGCCCGTCGCCGTTGAGCGTGGGCACGATCAGCATGGTGGTCTTCGACAGCAGGTCGAGGGTCCTGCTGTCCTTGGCGAAGGCGAGCTGCCGGGCCATGATCAGGCAGGCCTCGCGGTCGCCCGGCTCGTTGCCGTGCACGTTGCAGTTGACCATCAGGGGGTTGCTCGCGGCCACGGCCTTCGCGGTCGCCGGCGGCTTGGGGTAGCCGATGACGAGCATGTTGATCGGCCGGTCCTGGACGGTACGGCCGATCTCCACCACCCGGACGCGGTCGCTGGCCGCGTCGATCGCGGCGGTGTACGCGTACTCGTTGACGTCGCTGGTGTACTGCGCGCCCAGGGTGTCCTCCCACTGGGTGCGCAGGCCCTCACCGGGGGTGCCCGGGTTGCCCCAGTGCGCCCGGGTGGTGCCGCTGACCGGCGCGGAGTAGGGCTGGGCCTCGGTGCCGAAGCGCGCCCGGACCCGCCACTGGAAGCGGTCGCCGGGAACGAAGCCGGCGTCGGCGAAGGTCGGCTCGGTGTTGTTGATCTGGCGGTTGGGGCGCCAGACGCCGGCGATCACCGGCGTGCCGGGGGTGCCGTCCTCGGCGTGGGGGGTCCGCTCGATCTGGTAGTCGGTGGCGCCGTCCACCAGGTCCCACGCCAGCGTGGCGTATCCGTCGCCCTGGGTGACCTTGAGGCCCTGCACCTGGTTCGGCTCCGCCTGCTGCTGGGCCGCGGTGGGCTGCGGCTGCGCCTGCGCGGGCACCGCCGTCGCCACCATGGTGGCGACGAGCAGCGCGGAGAACACACCTGCCGTTGTCCGTCTGTATCGCAAAGGGGGGATCTCCAAACAGGAGGTGGGCGGGGGTTGTGTGCCCCAGCACACTCGCACGCGGCACGCCGTTGGCGCATCACGAGGGTTTCTTGAGCATCACCTGAGATTGCGGCAGGGCCGGCGCGGGCGTGCCCCGATCACCGCCACCCGCACCGGCATCGGATACCCAGCCCGCTGGCCCGCCCCGCTCACCGACGGTGCCCGCAGGCGCACGCGTCCGGTGGCCGGGGCCGTGCCCGGTCAGCCGGCGCGTAGCCGGTAGCCGACGCCGCGGACGGTCTCGACCAGGCCGGCGTCGTCGAGCTTGCCGCGCAGGGCCGCGACGTGGACGTCGAGGTTGTGCCGGCTGGCCCAGGTGGTCTGCCAGACGTCAAGCTGCAACCGGTCGCGGGGTACCACCGCGCCGGCCTGTCGGGCCAACGCCATCAGCAGGTCGAACTCCTTGCGGGCCAGGCCGACCTCGCGTTCGCCCACCCAGACCCGCCGGGCGTCGACGTCGATGCGCAGCGTGCCGACCCGCAGTTCGCTGGTGGTGCTGCGGGCGCTGCGGGCGGTGCGGCGCAGCACCGCCTCGATGCGGGCCTCCAGTTCCATCATGGAGAACGGCTTGACGACGTAGTCGTCGGCGCCGGCACGCAGGCCGGCGACCCGGTCGTGCTCCTCGGCGCGGGCGCTGACCGCGATGATGGCGACGTCCTCGTCGAGCTGGCGCAGCCGCCGGCACACCTCGAGCCCGTCGCGGTCGGGCAGGTTGAGATCCAGCAGGACCAGGTCGACCGGGTCGGCCCGGACCGCCTCGGCCGCCGTCAGCGCCGACACGACCTCGTGCCCCCGGCGGCGCAGGGCCTTGGAGAGGGCAGCCGCCACGCGCAGGTCGTCTTCCACCAGCAGCACCCGCACACGCATCCCCCTCGGGCCTCGTCCCAGCCGGGTCCTGCGAGTCTGTCCGATGATCAGCGCCGCGACCAGTGCGGATGCAAGATCGTAATCAGCGACGGCCGGACCGCGTACGGTGGCGAACGCCGACGTCGTTACCAGTCGGGCCAGTTTCGGCCATCCGCCGATCGGGTGGATTGGCGACCGAAGCGGCGGGGCAATACCCGGGCGCGCGCCGTCGGCCTCGCCGAGCGGTGCGTTCATGGTGCGGTGCGCGCTCATGATCTTGGTTCGAAGGAGCGACATGCAGGTCTGGCCGGGGCAGCGCTACCCGCTGGGAGCCACCTACGACGGGATGGGCACCAACTTCGCGATCTTCTCCGAGGTGGCCGAGCGGATCGAGCTGTGCCTGTTCGACGAGTGGGACACCGGGGCGGAACGCCGCGTCGAGCTGCGGGAGGTCGACGCGTACGTGTGGCACGCGTACATCCCCGGCATCGAGCCGGGGCAGCGCTACGGCTACCGCGTGCACGGCCCGTACGACCCCGCCAACGGGGTGCGCTGCAACCCGGCGAAGCTGCTGCTCGACCCGTACGCCAAGGCCGTCGACGGCGACGTGCGGTGGGACCCGGCCGTCTACGACTACGAGCACGGCGACCCGGAGCGCATGAACACCCGCGACTCGGCGGCGTTCATGCCGAAGTCGGTGGTGGTCAACCCGTACTTCGACTGGGGCAACGACTCCCCGCCCCGCACCCCCTACCACCACTCGGTGATCTACGAGGCGCACGTGCGTGGCCTGACGATGCGCCACCCGGACATCCCCGAGGAACTGCGCGGCACGTACGCCGGCCTCGCCTCGCCGCCGATGATCGAGCACCTGACGAAGCTCGGCGTGACCGCCGTCGAGCTGATGCCGGTGCACCAGTTCGTGCACGACCACCGGCTGTCCGACATGGGGCTGCGCAACTACTGGGGTTACAACACCATCGGCTTCTTCGCCCCGCACCACGGCTACTCGGCGCTCGGGCACCTCGGCCAGCAGGTGCAGGAGTTCCGGGGCATGGTCAAGGCGCTGCACGCCGCCGGCATCGAGGTCATCCTCGACGTGGTCTACAACCACACCGCCGAGGGCAACCACCTCGGCCCGACGCTGAGCTTCAAGGGCGTCGACAACCCCAGCTACTACCGGCTCAGCGAGTCCGACCGGCGCTACTACGTCGACTACACCGGCACCGGCAACAGCCTCAACGTCCGCAGCCCCCACTCGCTGCAACTGATCATGGATTCGCTGCGCTACTGGGTGACCGAGATGCACGTCGACGGGTTCCGCTTCGACCTCGCGGCCACCCTCGCCCGCGAGTTCTACGAGGTCGACCGCCTCTCCACCTTCTTCGAGGTGGTGCAGCAGGACCCGGTGGTCAGCCAGGTCAAGCTCATCGCCGAGCCGTGGGACGTCGGGCCGGGCGGCTACCAGGTGGGCAACTTCCCGCCGGTGTGGACCGAGTGGAACGGCAAGTACCGCGACACCGTGCGCGACTTCTGGCGCGGCGAGCCCGCCACCCTCGCCGAGTTCGCCTCCCGCATCTCCGGCTCCGCCGACCTCTACCAGGACGACGGTCGCCGCCCGTTCCACAGCATCAACTTCGTCACCTGCCACGACGGGTTCACGCTGCGCGACCTGGTGTCGTACAACGACAAGCACAACGAGGCCAACGGTGAGGAGAACCGCGACGGGGAGAGCCACAACCGGTCGTGGAACTGCGGCGTCGAGGGCGACACCGACGACGAGAACGTACGCGCCCTGCGCGCCCGCCAGCGCCGCAACTTCCTGGCCACCCTGGTGCTTTCCCAGGGCGTACCGATGATCGGCCACGGCGACGAGCTGGGCCGCACCCAACGCGGCAACAACAACGCCTACTGCCAGGACAGCGAGCTGGCCTGGGTCGACTGGGACGACGTCGACACCGACCTGCTGGAGTTCACCCGCAAACTCGTCGACTTCCGCCGCCGCCACCAGGTGTTCCGCCGCCGCCGCTTCTTCACCGGCTTCACCGTACGCAGCCGCGAGGTCGACGAGCCCCTGCCGGACCTGGCCTGGTACACCCCCGACGGGCGGGAGATGACCGGCGAGGACTGGGGCAACGACTTCGGCCGCTCCGTCGCGCTCTTCGTCAACGGCGAGGGCATCCGCGAGCGCGGCCCGTACGGCCAGCGCCACGTCGACAGCTCCTTCCTGCTCTGCTTCAACGCCCACGACGCGCCGCTGGACTTCACCGTGCCCGGCCCCGAGTTCGGCCAGCGCTGGGAACTGGTGATCAGCACCGCCGAACCGGAACCGGAGAAGACCACCGTCGTCGAGGCGGGCCACACCCTCTGCGTACCCGACCGGTGCGTGGTGGTGCTGGAGAGGATCACCTGACATGTCGGACACCCCTCGATCCCACGCCCACGCGCCGGCCCCCCGGGTGGGCGCCACCTACCGGGTGCAGGTGCGCCCCGGCTTCGACCTGGACACCACCGCGGCGCTCGCCGACTACCTCGCCGCCCTCGGCGTCACCCACCTCTACAGCGCGCCCCTGCTGACGGCCACCCCCGGCTCCGCGCACGGCTACGACGTGGTCGACCACCGCGCCGTCAACCCCGAGCTGGGCGGCGAGGCGGCCCGGGCGCGGCTGCTGGCGGCGCTGCGCGCCACCGGCCTCGGCCTGGTCGTCGACATCGTGCCCAACCACGCCGGGGTGGCCGTGCCCGCCGCGAACCCCGCCTGGTGGGACGTGCTGCGCCGGGGCCGCGGCTCCGCGTACGCGAACTGGTTCGACGTCGACTGGGACCGGGGCCGGCTGCTGCTGCCGGCGCTGGCCGACTCCCCGGCCGCCCTCGACGACCTCACGCTCGCCGACGGGGAGCTGCGCTACCACGAGCACCGCTTCCCGGTCGCCGACGGCACCGGCGACGGCACCCCCCGCGAGGTGCACGACCGGCAGCACTACGAGCTGGTCTCCTGGCGGCGCGGCGACGCCGAACTGACGTACCGCCGGTTCTTCGCCGTCTCCGGCCTGGCCGGGCTGCGGGTCGAGGACCCGGAGGTCTTCGCCGCCACCCACGAGCTGGTCCTGCGCTGGGCGGCGGCCGGCGAGATCGACGGCATCCGCGTCGACCACCCCGACGGGCTGCGCGACCCGGCCGGCTACCTGGCCCGGCTGCGCGCCGCCGCGCCCGACGCCTGGCTGATCGTGGAGAAGATCCTGGAGTACGGCGAGGAGCTGCCGGACTGGCCGGTGCACGGCACCACCGGCTACGACGCCCTCGTCGCCGCCGGCGGGCTCTTCGTCGACCCCGACGCCGAGGGCGACTTCACCGCCCTCGACACCCACCTGACCGGCCGGCGCACCTCCTGGCAGGACCTCACCCACGACACGAAGCTGGAAGCCGCCACCCGGCTGCTGTCGGCGGAGCTGACCCGGCTCGCCGCGCTCGCCGGTGACGTCGAGCGCGACGCCGCCCGCGCGGGCCTGGCCGAGCTGGCTGCCGCCTTCGCCGTCTACCGGGGCTACCCGCCGCACGGCGCCCGGCACCTGGCCGCCGCCCGCGCCGAGGCCGGCCGCCGCCGCCCCGACCTGACCGCCGCCCTGGACGCGCTGACCCGCCGGCTGCGCGACCCCGACGACGAGCTGGCGCGGCGCTTCCCACAGTTCACCGGCGCGGTCATGGCAAAGGGCGTGGAGGACACCGCCTTCTACCGGTGGAGCCGCTTCGTCGCGCTCAACGAGGTCGGCGGCAGCCCCGCCCACTTCGGGGTGCCGCCGGCCGAATTCCACCGCTTCGCCGCCGCCCGGCAGGTGCGCTGGCCGGCCAGCATGACCACCCTCTCCACCCACGACACGAAGCGCTCCGAGGACGTGCGGGCCCGCCTCGCCGTGCTCAGCGAGCTGCCGGGCCGCTGGGCCGACCTGGTCACCCGGTGGGCGGACCGCGCCCCACTGCCCGACCCGGCCTTCGCGCACCTGCTCTGGCAGACCGCCGTCGGCGCCTGGCCCATCGAGCGCGAGCGCCTGCACGCGTACGCCGAGAAGGCCGCCCGGGAGGCGTCGGTGTCGACGAGCTGGGCTGACCCCGACCCCGCCTTCGAGGACGCCATGCACGCCGTCGTCGACGCCATGTACGACGACCCGCGGCTACCCGCCGAGCTGACCGCGTTCGCCGACGAGATCACCCCCGCCGGCTGGTCCAACTCGCTGGGCCAGAAGCTCGTGCAGCTCGCCATGCCCGGCATACCCGACACCTACCAGGGCACCGAGCTGTGGGACAACTCCCTGGTCGATCCCGACAACCGCCGTCCGGTCGACTTCGCCGTACGCCGGGAGATGCTGGCCCGCCTCGACGCCGGCGCGACCCCGCCCGTCGACGCGTCCGGCGCGGCGAAGCTGCTCGTGGTGTCGCGGACCCTGCGGCTGCGCCGCGACCGTCCCGAGCTGTTCACCGGCTACCGGCCGGTGCCCGCCCAGGGCCCCGCCGGGCGGCACGCGCTCGCCTTCGACCGGGGCGGCGCGATCGCCGTCGCCACCCGGCTGCCGCTGGGCCTGGCCCGCGCCGGCGGCTGGGGCGACACCACCCTGTCGCTTCCCGTTCACGAAATGACCGACGTGTTCACCGGCCGGGTCCACGGTGGCGGGCAGACCCCGCTGGCGGATCTGTTGGCCACCTATCCCGTCGCGCTGCTGGCTCCCACCACCGAGTCCGTGGAGGCTTCGTCATGACCGAGTTCACGGTGTGGGCGCCCCGGGCCAGCCGCCTGCGGTTGCGCCTGCCCGGCGACACCGACCACGAGATGCGCGTCGGTCCCGACGGCTGGTGGCGCGTCGAGGTGCCCACCGCCGACCCCGGCACCGACTACGCGTTCCTGCTCGACGACGACGATCGGGCCCTGCCCGACCCCCGCTCCCCGTGGCAGCCGCACGGCGTGCACGGCCCGAGCCGCCGCTACGACCACGCCGCGTTCGAGTGGACCGACCAGTCCTGGACGGGCCGGCAACTGCCCGGCAGCGTCCTCTACGAGCTGCACGTCGGCACGTTCACCCCCGAGGGCACCTTCGACGCCGCCATCGGCCGCCTCGACCACCTCGTCGACCTCGGCGTCGACCTGATCGAGCTGCTGCCCGTCAACGCCTTCAACGGCGAGCACAACTGGGGCTACGACGGGGTCTGCTGGTATGCCCCGCACCAGCCCTACGGGGGGCCGGACGGCCTGAAACGCCTCGTCGACGCCGCCCACGCGAAGGGGCTGGGGGTGATCCTCGACGTCGTCTACAACCATTTCGGGCCCTCCGGGGCCTACGCGCCGATGTTCGCGCCGTACCTCACCGAGCAGAGCAACACCTGGGGCCGCACCGTCAACCTCGACGGCCCGCACTCCGACGGCGTGCGCCGCTACATCGTCGACAGCATCCTCATGTGGCTACGCGACTACCACGTCGACGGGCTGCGCCTCGACGCCGTGCACGCCATGCCCGACTCCCGCGCCACACCCTGGCTGGAGCAGGTCGCGATCGAGGTCGAGGCCCTCGCCACCCACCTGGGCCGGCCGCTGTCGCTGATCGCCGAGTCCGACCTCAACGACCCCCGGCTCATCACCCCCCGCGAGGCCGGCGGCTTCGGCCTGCACGCCCAGTGGAACGACGACGCCCACCACGCCCTGCACACCCTGCTCACCGGTGAGCGGCAGGGCTACTACGGCGACTTCGGCTCCCTGGAGTGCCTCACCGACGTGCTGACCGGCGGCTTCTTCCACGCCGGCACCTTCTCCAGCTTCCGCGACCGCCACCACGGCCGGCCGGTGGACCGGCAGCGCACCCCGGGGCACCGGTTCGTCGCGTACCTGCAGAACCACGACCAGATCGGCAACCGGGCCACGGGCGACCGGATCTCCGCGTCGCTGTCGCCCGCCCTGCTCCGGGTCGGGGCGACGCTGCTGTTCACCGCGCCGTTCACGCCGATGCTGTTCATGGGGGAGGAGTGGGCGGCGTCCACCCCGTGGCAGTTCTTCACCAGCCACCCCGAACCGGAGCTGGCGACCGCCGTCGCCGTCGGCCGCAAGCGGGAGTTCGCCGACCACGGCTGGGCCTCCGATGACGTCCCCGACCCGCAGGACCCGCAGACCTTCGTCCGCTCCCGGCTCGACTGGTCCGAGCTGGACAAACCCGAACACCGCGGGATGTACGAGTTCCACCGGCGGCTCATCGCGCTGCGCAAGAGCCGCGCCGACCTGTCCGACCCGAGGCTGCACAGCGTCGAGGCGCGCCACGGCGACCAGTTCCTGGTGCTGCGCCGGGGCGAGACGCTGGTGGTGGCGAACCTGGCCGCCAAGCCGCAGCGGGTCACCCTGCCGGGGGTGGCGCGGCGGGTGCTGCTGGCCACGGGGGAGGGGGTCACGGTGACCCGGGACCGCATCGACTTGCCGGCCGAGACGGCGGCGGTCGTGGCGCTCTGACCGTCGGGCGTGTCGGCCAGCAGGCGCCGTGGCCCGTGCGCTCCGTGGCCCGTGTACTCCGTGGCCCGTGCGCTCCGTGGCCACACCGGCCGCTCGACTCAGCCGACGAGGCTGGCTATCACGGCATGCCAGCGCGGGTCGACGGGCAGGTCCCCACCCATGTGCGCGGCGAAGATCGAGGGATGGCCGGCGAACCGGAGGGCCCGATCGAGGGGCACCCAGGCAGGGCCACGACTCGTGTCGTTCGCCGTGGCGGCCGCGCTGATCTGCTCGACCGCCTGGTGGTCGCCGCGGCGCAGCGCCCGGAACACGGCAACGGTCCACTCCCGCCAGCCGACAGGCTCGGTGTCGGCGCGTACCCGGTCGATCTCGGCGGCGGTCGCGGCGGCGAGGTCGTCGTCCGGCAGTTGCAGTACCGCCTTGGCGGTGAGCGCGGTGCGGAGACCGAGCCGCAGGCCGTACCAGTCGCTTCTGGCGATCATGTCGTCGCAGGCCTCGACGGTGGTGCGCCCGGCGACGGCGGAACGCCAGAGCGCCGCACTCTCGTTCTCCAGCGCCACCCGGTGTCTGCCCCGGCTCCGCAGGTGCTCGGCCCGCAGGCGGGGGCCGACGATCGCCTCGACGAGGTCGCCCCGTTCCCAGGCGAGGTCGCTGACCAACCGCCGGATCTCCGTCTCTTCGCTCGGCGGCGACTCCCGCAGGTGCCGCTCGAGTTCGTCGAACCGGCGCAGCGACAGCAACGTGAGACAGACCTGGTAGCGGATGAGGGAGGACTGGGGCTCGGCGGCGAGCAGAGAACGGAGGATGGCCAGGGCGGCCTCCGCCTCACCCTGGCCGCGCAGCGTGTAGCTGAGGAACAACCGCGTGGCGCGGGCGATGTCGGGCGGCAGCGGGGTGTCGAGCAGCCTCCGGAAGTGGGCGACCCGGTCCTGGGAGGTGCCGCCACGGTAAGCGTCGAAGAAACGGGCGAGGTTGCCTATCCAGGTGTCCTCGTTCGCCGGCGGAAGTCGCTCGGCGGTACGGCTCATCGCGGGCATCTCGAAGAGGGACCTGCGTAGCCAGTCCGCCCTGAGGTCGTGATCCGCGCAGAGCCGGGCCGCCAACTCCAGCACGGCAAGCCGTCGCTCGACATCCTCCGGCGCCTCGTCGTGTCTGTTGCGCAGCCCCGCCAGCAGGTCGCCGGCGCGACGCCGTCGGTCCTCAGCCGTCCAGGCACCCGGTTCGGTCACCGCCTCGTCGCGAAGCGCAGCCCGGACGGCGTCGTGCAGCCGGAACGGGAACCACCGATTGTCCTGCTCCTTGACGAGGGTACGCGCGCAGAACCGGACGGCGTCGCCCTCGCTGCGCCCGGCCGCCTCGGCCAGCAGTGGCGCGTCGAACTGCGGCAGCAGACCCGCCGTGCGGGTGATGTCCCGCTCGGCCTCGGGCAGGTCGGCGAGGATCCGGGTGACCAGGGTGGGCAGCGGCCCGCCGAACAGCTCCGGGTCCGGCGCCTGCCCGGCCTGCCGGGCGATGGACAGCGACAGGTCCAGATAGAGCGGCAGACCGTGGGCACCGTCCCGGATGCGCCTGATGACGTCGGGGCTCAGCTCGGGGTTGCCCCGGCTGCCGGAGGCGTGCTCCAGGAACCGGGTGACATCCACATCGGCAAGGTCCCCGACCAGGTGTTGCCGCGGTTCCGTCGCCGTCCGCAGGTGCAGGCCCGGCCAGACGTGCGCCCCGGTCGCCCGCAGGACCGGCACGGCGGAGTCCGCCCAGTCGAGGCTGCGGCGCGTGGTCATGACCCACAACACGCCGGGCGTCAGATGCACGATGCGATTGAGCAGGCTCTCCTGCGTACGGTCGCCACCCTGGACGTATTCGACCGCGTCGGCGAACGCCACGACGAGCGCCCGCTCCGGGCGCACCAGCCGTTCCAGATCCCAGGACAGCAGCCCGGCGAGGGTGGCGGCCACCCACGGCGTGGCCTGGCGGCCAGCTTCCTCGGCGATGACCGACAGGGGCGCACAACCCCGCAGCATCCGGTCGCGCAGCCGCCCCTGGCGAATGGCGTTGATGACCGCCAGCCCAACCCGGACCGTCAGTTGCCCCGCGCCGAGCCCGTAACCGGCCTTGCCGACCGCATCTCCCACCGTGTCGATGATCTGGCCGCGCACGTCGAACCCGGAACGGTTGCGGAACTCGGGCAGCGGGCTACCCGGCCGGGCGTGCGACCACCAGGCGGCGAGACCCAGATCGAAGGCCGGGAAGGGCCGCCCCGGGCCCGCCACCGCCGAGCGCAGGGCGAGCACCGCACCTATCGCGTCGACCGTGTGGGAGCCGTGGAAGTCCAGCCGGGCGCAGCGCACCTGGTGGTCGAAGCGGAGCGGTTCGGGCCAGTCTGTGCCGCCGGCCGCCTCTCCCGCGAGCCAGCGTTCGAGCCGGTGGGACAGCTCGGTCTTGCCGATGCCACCCACGCCGTAGAAGGTGAGCACGTTGTTGCGTACGGGGCGGCGCAGTACGGCACGCCCGTCGAGCACATTCGACAGATGACTCAGCACCGCCACCGAAAAGGCCGTGCTCTCCGGCACGCGATCGGCGAAGAGGTCAAGGGCAGACCACCCCGGCTCGAACACGTCGTCCAGACTCACTGGTCGTCCAACTCTCTCCCTCGACGGACACACGAGTCCCGTCAAGCAGAGCACAGTGGAGGGCCGGGACGCAGCCCGTCCGATGGTCGGATAGACAACTCGACATGCCGGTGTGCAGGCGGCGTTCCTGTCGGCGCAGGGTCATCCCCCGGACCACTGGCCATCGCGCCGCCGCGGACGATCCCGGCGGGGCAGCCGTTACCGGCCGGGCGGGCGACGGCGCCGGCGACGCCGGTCCGCCGCCGGGGCGCGGGTGCCGGCGGCGCGGAGCTGGTGCTGCCGGCGGCGCTCGGTCAGGGCGAGCACCACCAGCGATCCCACGCAGCCGGCGACTCCGACCCAACCGGCCCACCACCAGAACGGGCTCTGGATCTCCGCCTTTCGGGACAACACCCAGACGACCGAGCCCAGCCGCCGGCCCTGCTGCCGCTCGGGCGCGAGGTACGTGCCGACGGCGACGAGCAGCGCGGAGACGAGGACGCCGGGCATCGCGCTGCCCCGGGCCCGCGACGACCCGGCCGGCAGGTTGGCCGTGTAGCGCTGCCACACCCTGACCAGCCCGAACAGCACCACCGAGACACCCGCTCCGAGCAGGCATCCCGCGGCGGCAACCGTCGCCAGGTGCGCGTCGGCCGCCAGCGCCAGCGCGCCCTCCGCCACCCCCAGCGCCGCCACCGGCACCATCAGGGCGGCGCTGGCCAACATCGCCCCACCCGCGCCGGGCTGACCCCCGACGGACAGGAACACCGCCGCGACCAGGGGCACCACCGCCAGCCCGGCGACAAGGACCTGGGCGTACGGGGACTCCCACGGACCCGCGCCCCGATCGAGCAGGGCCAGCAGCGACGTGATCGTGGCGTGCGCCGCGAGGCAGCGCCAGAGCACGGGGTCGCGCCAGCGGATCATCGTCGCGCCCGCGAACGGATGGGCGGCAGGCGGTCCGGGGGGTTCGCGGGTCACGCCGACATGGTGACAGGCGTACGCAGGCCCAGGCTCCGGCCCGCCTGGCGGTGCGGGCCGGGCGTGGTCAGCCGGCGTCCAGCACCTCTCGCAGCCGCACCGCGAACTCGGCGGGCTTGCCCGCGTAACCGAACTCGCCGTCGAGGAAGCCGCCGTGGTGGCTCGGGAACACCACGGCCTCCTGGCCGAGCAGTTCCGCGATGGCGACGGCCGTACGCGCCGTGTAGGTCCCCGCCGTCTCCTCGCCGACCGCGATCACGACCCGGGTCGGCGCGGCGGCGAGCGCCTGCGCGTCCGGGCGGTAGTCGGAAATCGCCCAGGATGCCTTCGACAGCAGCGGGTCGTCGCGGGAGCCGTCGTCGTCGGTCGGCAGGCCGAACGCCGCCGGGTCGGGCGCGGGCTGGGCGAAGTAGGCGTCGGTGAACTCGCCCTGCCAGGAGACCATGGCCATGAAGGCGGCCATGCCCGCGCCCGTGCCCCGCGCCTGGTACGCCTCGTGGAAGGCGGCCCGGGCGCGCTCGGCGGCCCCGGCGTCCGGGAGCACGGAGTTGATCGGCGGCTCGTGCGCCACCAGCGTGCCGACGTCGCCGGGGTGGGCCGTGACCAGTTCGAGTGCGGTCACTGCGCCGCCGCTGCTGGCGAACACGTCGACCGGGCCGGTGCTGAGCGCCTCGATCAGCAGGTGCAGGTCGGCCGCCTGGGTCTGCGGCGTGTGATCCGACCGGCCGTCCCTGCGGACGCTGCGGCCCAGCCCCCGGGGGTCGTAGGTGACGACCGTCCGGTCGGTGAAGTGGGGGGCGAGCGCGGCGAAGCCCTCCGCCGTCATCGGTTGGCCGATCATGAGCAGCGTGCGGTGCCCGCCGGAGCCGGGCAGCGGGTCCCGGACGTCGTAGACCAGGTCGACGTCGGGCGCGGTGAGCGTGCGCGTCTGGCTTTTCGTCATGCCCGGCAGCCTATGGCCGACGGCCGACAGAACGTGCTGAGCGCGCCCGTGCGGGGCGGTCCCGCTGGGCGACGCCGACCGCCTCGCCTGTGCGCCCGCGGGCACCGACCGCCGGCCGTCACCGGATCCGACCCGCCTGCCACATCCCGCGGGTCATCTCGTACTCGACCTCGCCCTGCTCCGTGCCCGGCAGCGGGTCGTCCCAGGAGGGGAAGTACGTGCGGACGTGGCGCATGCCGACGGCCTCCAGCACGCGTCGCGAGCCGGCGTTCACCGTCATGGTCTGCGCGATCACCCGGGCCTGTCCGACGGTGTCGAAGGCGTGCCGCAGCAGGATCCGGGACGCCTCGCTGGCCAGCCCTCTTCCCCAGCACCGGCGGGACAGGCGGTATCCCAGGTCGGCGACGGTCGGGTCGTCGGGCTGGTCGGGGCCGTGCGCGGGCGGAAGCATCATGAGCCCGACGAAGTCGCCGTCCTCCTCGCGTGCCGGCCGTACCGAGCCGCGTGCCCCGCCGTCGGTGCCGAACGCCATCCAGAAGCCCAGGCCGTCCACCTTCTCGGCCAGGCCCAGCCGCCCCGCGTGCGACGCGGCCACCTCGTCGCGGGACCGGGCCCGGCCGAAGAGGTAGCGCAGCACCTCGGGATCGGAGTCGAGCTGCACCTCCAGCTCCAGGTGCCGGTCGGCGAGGGGGACCATCAGCAGGCGAGCGGACCGCAAGATCGGTTGAACCATGTCGGCAGGGTCGCACGGGGCCGCCGGGGGGCGCGACCGGGATTCGGGCACGCCAACCCCGGTGGGCTGGCGTGCCCGCGTCCCTCAGTCGAGGCCCGGGGTCACTGGAAGCGGATGAACCGGGAGAACTGGCTGTCGGCGGTGCCCACGGACACCGTCCGGTGGCTGTACGCGTACGCGGTGGCGTAGTTGTATTCGTCGACCTCGAAGGTGCCGTTCGAGTTCACCTTCGTGACGAAGGCGACGTGGCCGTACTCGCCGCCGAGGCGCACCGCGATGTCACCGGCCTCCGGGGTGTTGTGCACCGGTACGCCGGCGCGCCCGGCGGCGCCGGCCCAGTTCTTGGCGTTGCCCCAGCTCTGGCCCCCGTACTGGCCGGTGAAGGGCACGCCGACCCGGCTGCGCAGCGCCCAGGCCGCGAAGCTGGTGCACTGCCCCTTGTAGAAGTACCAGGGGTCGTTGCCCGAAGTCTGCCCCTTGTACGGGTAGTCGTCCCTGGCCGGGTAGGTCCCCCCGGTGGCGAGCGCCTGGTGGGAGGCGTTGTTGTTCTTCAGCGTGGCGTTCAGGTTCGTCTTCGCGCCGGGCGCGAAGTCCTGGTACGCGTAGGAGGCGTCGTAGCCGGTGTTGAAGTAGACCCGCACGGTGCTGCCGGTGCGGTTCCACGCGGAGGCGGCGTTGTTCTTGACGCACAGGCCCTGGCCGCTGCCGGCGCCCTTGAACTCGTAGCAGTCGGGCTGGGTCGAGCCGTACTCGGCCAGCGAACCGACGTGGTCGGAGAGTGACCCCGCGTGGTCGCTGTTGTAGTAGTAACAGAACTCGCCGGTGTCGCAGATCCCGTCGCGGGCGGCCGCCTGCGCGGGCGTGGCGACCGCCAGGACGCCGAGGGTCGCGCCGAGCACGCTGGTGGCGAGGGCGCCGAGAAGACGGGTGGAGATCCTGGGCATGTCCGCTGTCCTTTTCCGGAGGGTGTGACGGAGGGGCCACCCTACAAGTCAAGATCACCGTCCACACCCGATATACGTCGCGCCCGCGTACGCCATGATCTGCCGTATGGAGTTCTTCTGCTACCACCGCGACCGGCGCGACTCCCTGGCCCTGCGCCTGGAACTGCGGGAGGAGCACTGGTCCTTCATGGACCGGCACGCGGCCGGGATGATCGCGCGCGGTCCGACCCTCGCCGCCGACGGGGAGACGCCGACCGGCAGCGTGCACATCGTCGACCTGCCGGACGCCGCCGCCGCGCGGGCGTTCGCCTTCGACGAGCCCGGCTACCAGGCCGGGGTGTACCGGGACGTGCTGCTGCGCCGGTGGCACAACACGTTGGGGCGCACCATGTGGGACTTCCCCGGGGGTCGTACGGGCGGCAACCGCTATCTGGTGCTCGGCCTCGGCGCGGGGCGGGCCGCCGAGGTGGACGTGTGCCCGGAGCGGGACGACCTGATCGCGTACGGGCCGCTGCTGTCCGACGACGGCGGCACCTGGCTGGGCACGGCGGCGCTCATCCGGGCGGAGGGCCCGGAGCGGGCGCGGGCCGTGCTGACCTCGGGCCGGTACGCCGACGTCGAGGTCCACGACTGGGTCTTCGGCGGGCGGCCGGCGTGACCGCTGGCGGCTCAGCGGGGACGCCGGGTGATCGGGTCAGCAGTCGCCGGCCTGCCGGCACGCCTCGGTCGCCCCGGCCAGCGCGGCGGCGGTGATGGCGCGGGCGGCGTCGCCGAGCGCGGAGAGCTGGCCGGGGGTGAGCACGTCGATGACGAGGCGACGCGCCTCGCGGGCGTGACCCGGGGCGATCTCCTCGAGCTTCGCCATGCCGGTGTCGGTGAGCAGGGCCTTCGCGCGCCGGCCACCCCGGTCGGCGTAGCTGCGCCGCTCCACCCAGCCGGACCGTTCGAGCCGGGTGATCGCGTGGGAGAGCCGGGAGAGCGACCCCTGGGCCAGCTCGGCCAGCTCGCTGAGGCCGAGGGTGCGTTCGGGCGCTTCGGAGAGGGCCGCGAGCACCTGGTATTCGAAGAGGTTCACGCCCGCGTCCCGCCTGAGCTGCGCGTCCATCGCCGGGGGCAGGGTCGCCAGCAGTGCGACCAGGGAGCGCCAGTCGCGCTGCTGGTCGCCCGACAGCCACGGCACGTCGTTCCGGCCGGCGGTCTCGCTGGTGGTGTCGGCGCTCACAGGTGGAACCCTATCCCACCACTTGAACATTCAAGTTGAGGTACGTAGCTTCTACTTGAACATTCAAGCCGCGCTCACCCGCCAGGAGATCCGCATGTCCCTGCTCCGCGTCGACGCCAGCATCCAGGGCGACCGCTCCGCCAGCGGCGCGCTCGCCGACCTCGTCCTCGACGAGTTCACCGCCGCCCGCCCCGAGGTGCCGGTCGTGCGGCGTCACCTCGGTCAGGACCCGCTGCCCGCGACCACCTGGGCCGCCGCGATCTCCGGCGGCTTCACGGCGGAAGGGGACCGCACCCCCGCCCAGCGCGAGGCGCTCGCCACCGCCGAGCAGATCGCCACCGAACTGCGCCAGGCCACGAGCGCCGTCCTCGCCCTGCCGCTCTACAACTTCGGCGTCTCACAGCACGCGAAGACCTGGCTCGACCTGGCCCTCGCCGGCGCGCCCCAGGGCACCCCTCTGCTCGAAGGGACGCCGACGGTCCTGGTCACCACCCGCGGCGGCGCCTACGGCCCCGGCACCCCGCGCGAGGGCTGGGACCACAACATCGACTACCTGCGCCGGATCCTCGCCGACATCTGGGGCGCCGACCTCACGGTGGTCGAGCGGGAGTTCACCCTCGTCGGCGTGAACCCCGCCCTCGACGAGTTCGCCGAGGTGGCCTCGATGATGCGCAAGGCCGCCGAGTCGGCAGCGGCCCAGGCCGGCGCGGCACTCGCCGCCCGCTACGCCGCCTGAGCCAGGTACCGCCGCGACCGACCGCCGACCACCTGACGGCCGTCGACACCGGCAGCCGGCCCCGGGGTCACTCCCGAGGTGTCAGGTAGCCCCGCGAGAAGGCCGTGGCCACGGCCGCCGCCCGGTCGTTGACCCCGAGCTTCGCGTACGCGTGCAGCAGGTGCGTCTTGACCGTCGCCTCGCTGATGAAGAGCTGCTTCGCCGCCTCGCGGTTCGTCGCGCCGCGGGCGATCAGCTCCAGGACCTCCAGCTCCCGCTGCGACAGCGGCTCCGAGGCCGGCTGCCGCATCTGACGCATGAGCCGGGTCGCGACGGCGGGGGAGAGCGCCGCCTGCCCCTGCGCGGCGGCCTCCACCGCGCGGAACAGCTCCTGACTCGGCGCGTCCTTCAGCAGGTAGCCGGTGGCACCGGCCTCGATGGCGGGCAACACGTCGCTGTCGGTGTCGTAGGTCGTCAGCACCAGCACGCGGGCCGGCACCCCGCGTTTCGCCAGCTCCCTGATGGCGGTGACACCGTCGACCCTCGGCATCCGCAAATCCATCAGGATCACGTCGGGTCGGAGCGCCTCCCCGGCGGCGACGGCCTCCGCGCCGTCACCCGCCTCGCCGAGCACCTCGAAGCGCGCATCGGCACTGAACATGCCCCGCAGCCCGTTGCGCACCACGGGATGGTCGTCGACGATCAGCAGCGAGATCACAGCCCGGCCCCCGCGGGGATGGCCGGCACGGTCGCCGAGATCGCCGTGCCGCCACCAGGTTCCGACTCGATCTCCAACCGCCCCGCGAGGCGCTGCACCCGCTGCCGCATGCCGGCGAGCCCGAACCCCCCGTCCGTGGCACCGCTGGCCCGCCTGACAGCCGGCTCGAAACCCACCCCGTCGTCGCGTACGTCCAACGTCACCAGGTCCTCCATGTACGACAGGGTCAGGCCGACCCGGCTGGCGTGCGCGTGCTTGGCCACGTTGGTGAGCGCCTCCTGCGCGGCCCGCAGCAGCGTCACCTCGACATCGGCGTGCATCGGGCGGGGGTCGCCGGTGGTGGTCAGCGACGCGTCGATGTGGTGCACCTGCGACCACCGCCGCGTCACGTCGCTGATCGCGTCCGGCAGCCGGGCGTCGGCGAGCACCTCCGGCTGCACCGCGTGAACCGTCCGGCGGGCCTCGGTGAGGCTGTCGCGGGCCAGGTTCATCGCGTTCGTCACGTGCCGGCCCCACGTCCGGGGCCTGTCGGCCGTCTGCTCGGCGGCCTGGAGCTGGGTGAGGATGCCGGCGAGGCCCTGGGCCAGCGTGTCGTGAATCTCCCGCGCCATCCGCTGCCGCTCGTCGAGCACCCCAGCCTCGCGCGCCTGCACCAGCAGTTGGGCGTGCAGGCCGGCGTTCTCCGCGAGCGCCGCCTCCAGCTTGACGTTGGCCTCGTGCAACTCGGCGAGCGCCTGCTTCTGCCGGTGGTTACGCCGGTCGTCCAGCTCGGCGAAGCGGAAGAACGACCCGGCCAGGACGATGATGACCAGGGAGAGGACCAACCACTCGTCGACTTCGGCGCCGGCCATGCCGCCCGTGGAGGACGCGGCCTGGATCATCGCCGTGGCGGCGACCCCGACGTAGCGCCAGCGGCCCTTCAGGAACAGAAACGCGTGGACGTAGCCGACGAAGGTGAAGATGCCGTACCAGGGGGCGAGCGCCACCACGCTCGCCCCCAACACGATCAACCCCGCGTAGTAGAGGCCCATCAGCGGACCACTGCGGTGCCACCGCGGGCGCGCGTGGAACCAGGCCACCCAGAGCGCGATCACGAGCGTGAGCCCGAGCACCACCGGGAGGTTCAGCGGCACGTCCCACAGCGGCAGCAGCAGCGTGATGAGGGTGCAGACCGACAGGAGGAAGTATGGCAGGACGTTGAAGAACACCGTCTCGTTGCGTTCCCAGCGGTCGAACTCCGCACGCAGCTCGGCCTCGATGCTCACGACCTACTCCCAGCGGAAGTATCGCGCGGCCAGCCCACCGGCCACGATCGTCCAGCCCAGCATGACGGCCACGTGCAGCAACTGCGGCCAGTGACCGGCCGTGGCGTCCTGCAATGATTGCACGCCCGCGCCGAGCGGGGTGAAGTCGCTGATCGTCCGCAGCACGCCGGGCATGCTGTCGCGCGGGATCCACAGGCCGGCGAAGAACACGACCGGGAAGAACAGCACGGTCCCGACCGCGCCGGCGCTCTTGCCGGTCGGGGCGAGCGCGGCGACGAGCAGACCGAGTGCCAACATCGCCAGCGCCACCAGCACGTAACTCGTCAGGTACGCCGGCACCTGCCGGGGCAGGCGCACGTCGAACGCCAACCGGCCGACGGCGAGCAGCACCAGCATCGTCACCACCGACATGAGCGTGGACATCAGCAACTGTGCGCCGAGCATGGCCGCCGGCCTGACCGGGGTGGTCCGCATGCGACGCAGCACGCCCTTCTCCCGGTAGGTGGCGAGAAGCTGGGACAGGCTGTTGAGGGCGAACATGGCGACGGCCAGCGCGACCAGGATGGGCACGTAGAGGTCGATGGTCCGCAGACCGCCGAGATCCGCGTCGGGCTCGCGGAACGCGGGGATCGCACCGAAGATGACCAGCAGGAGCGGCGGAAACCCGAGCCCGAAGAAGACGATGATCGGCTCGCGGAGGAAGAGTCTGGTCTCGGTGGCGGTGAGCCGGGACAGGGCGGACATGATGGTCTCCTCAGGCGTCGACGGGGCGGCCGGTGAGCGCGACGAACGCGTCGTCCAGCGAGATCTGCTCGACGCGCAGGTCGGCCGCGACGACCTGGCTGCGGGCGAGCACTGTGGTCACGGCGAACAGCAGGTTCCCCGTGCCGGTCACGACGAGCTGGCGGCCGGCCCGCTCGACCGAGGTGACCTCGGGCAACACGGTCAGCAGGGCGTGGTCCAACGGCGCGGAGGGCCGGAACCGGATCCGCTGCCGGTCGTCGACGCGCGCCACCAGCCCGGCGGGGGAGTCGAGCGCGACGAGGCGGCCGGCGTCGATCACGGCCAGCCGGTCGCAGAGCCGTTCCGCCTCCGCCATGAAGTGCGTGACCAACAGGACCGTCACCCCCCGGTCGCGGATGCCCTCGATCAGGTCCCACGTGTCGCGCCGCGCCTGCGGGTCCAGGCCGGTGGTGAGCTCGTCGAGCACCGCCACCCTCGGGTTGCCGACCAGCGCGAGCGCGATCGACAGCCGCTGCTTCTGCCCGCCGGAGAGCCGCCGGAACTGCGTGTCGAGCCTGCCGGTGAGGCCCAGGCTGTCGATCAGCTCCCGCCAGTCGACCGGCTCGCGGTAGAAGGAGGCGTACAGCCGCATCGCCTCGCCGACCTTGATCTTGTCGGGCAGCTCGCTGGCCTGCAGTTGCGCGCCGAGCACCTGCCGAAGCTCCCCGGAGTCGCGCCGCGGGTCGATGCCGCAGACGCGCACGGTGCCGCCGTCCGGCGTACGCAGCCCCTCGACGCACTCGACGGTCGTGGTCTTGCCGGCCCCGTTCGGGCCCAGGATGCCGAAGATCTCGCCCTGCTCGACGGCGAAGCTGACGCCGTTCACCACGGTGTGCTCGCCGTAGCGCTTGACGAGGCCGTCCACCTCGATGATTGCCATGACAGCAGCGTGCCGCCCGGCACGGGCGCGCCGAATCGACTGCGTGGCGACGATCGGCGCGGAACCCGGTGGGCCCCACCGTCAACCGATCGGTTGATGCTTGGCTCAGCAGGGCGGCCGGACGCCGAAGACGTGCCTATGTTGCCTCTGCGCAGCCGTCGCGCGAGATCCGCCGAGCGGGAAGAGGAGCCTCGACATCCGTCCGCCGAGCAGGCAACGACTTCTCCTCTCCACCGGCGCGGAGTTGTCCTTCATCACGGCAGGCGACCCGGCCGGGCCCGCCGTGCTGCTCCTGCACGGCTTCCCCAGCTCCGCGCGCACGTTCCGGCAGGTCGTACCCGAGCTGGCGCGGGCCGCGTACGTGATCGCGCCCGACCTGCCCGGCTTCGGCGAATCCGACGTCCTGCCGGCGGTCTCGTTCGCCGCCTTCGGTGCGGCGATCTCCGAGCTGTTGGACCGGCTCGGGATCGGGCCGCGTCACGTCTACCTGCACGACTTCGGGGCACCGGTGGGGCTGCACATCGCCATGGCGGCGCCCGAGAAGGTGCTCGGCCTCATCGTCCAGAACGCCAACGCCCACCGGACGGGGCTCGGGCCGCAGTGGGCCCAGACGATGGCCTACTGGTCACAGCCGAGCCCGGAGAACGAGGCGGCGGCGACCGCGCACCTGACCTTCGAGGGCATCCGCGACCAGTATCTCGCCGGCGTCCCGCCGGACGTGGCCGCGCGGATCCCGGCCGAGAGCTGGGAGGAGGACTGGCGGGTGATGCGCCTGCCCGGCCGGCTGGACACCCAGCGGGCGCTCATCGCGGACTACGGGCGACACGTCGACAGGTTCGACGCCATCGCCGAGTACCTCGCGCGGTGGCAGCCGCCGGCCCTGCTGCTCTGGGGGCGGCACGACGCCTTCTTCGACCTCGCAGAGACCCTGTCCTGGATGCGGGCTCTGCCCAGGATGGAGACCCACGTCCTCGACGCCGGCCACTTCCTGCTGGAAACGCACGCGTCCGCGGCCGTGTCGCTCATGTGCGACTTCGTCGGTCGCACCCGGAGGGGAGCGACAGGATGAGGGCCGCAAGGTAGCATCCGAGGCGCTTCCCTTGCAGCCATCGGGCGAGCCGACACGGCGAGCTGACCTGGGGATCGTGCGACCCATCCGTTCCAGGTCACGGAGGCCACCCCCATGCCGTCCCCGCCCCAGGCTGTGCCGTTCACCATCGACGTCCCCGACGACCTGCTGGCCGACCTCGCCGAGCGGCTGGCGCGCACCCGGTTCGCCCGCCCCACCGCGACCGGGTGGGGCGCCGGCACGGACCCGGACTACCTGCGCGAGCTGGTCACCTACTGGCGCACCGACTTCGACTGGCGGGCCCGGGAACGCGAACTCAACGCGGTGCCGCACTACACCGCCACCCTGGACGGCCGCCGCGTGCACTTCGTGCACCTGCGCGCCGCCACCGCCAACGGCAACCGCCCTCCGCTGCCGCTGATACTCACCCACGGCTGGCCCAGCAGCTTCGTGGAGATGTTGCCGCTGGCGGCGCGGCTGGCCGACCCCGCCGCCCACGGCGGCCACCCGGACGACGCCTTCGACGTCGTCGTCGCGTCCCTGCCCGGCTTCGTCTTCTCGGACCTGCCCGCCCACGGCCCGGTGATCCCGCCGGTGGTCGCCGACCTGTGGGCCCGGCTGATGACGGACGTCCTGGGCTACGCCGCGTTCGGCGCGTACGGCGGCGACATCGGCTCCCACGTCACCGGCTTCCTCGGCGCCCGGCACCCGCAGCGGGTGCTCGGCATCCACACCCACCACCCCAACCTGCACCCCGTCCTCGACGACGCCCACCCGCTGTCCGCAGCCGAGCAGGCCTACCTGACAGCGCGCTCGAACGGCGACGACGGCGACGACGGCTACGCCGCCATCCAGAGCACCCGACCGGACACCCTCGCCGCCGCCCTGCTCGACTCGCCCGCCGGCCTGGCGGCCTGGATCGTGGAGAAGTACCGGGCCTGGGGCGACTGCGACGGGGACCTGGAATCCCGGTTCAGCAAGGACATGCTGCTCACCGTCGCCACCCTCTACTGGGCCACCGGGACGATCGGCTCGTCCTTCAGGCCCTACTACGACGACTCCCGGACCCCACCCCTGGAGGCCGTCGACGTGCCGGCGGGAATCCGGCTCACCCCCGAGGACCGCGACTACCCCCGCGAGTACGCCGAACGCACCTACCGCGACCTGCGCCAGTGGCGCGGCCCGACGCGCGGCGGCCACTTCCTGCCCCTGGAGGAACCCGACCTGCTCGCCGACGACCTGCGGGACTTCTTCCGGCCGCTGCGCGGCGGGGCGTAACCGGCACCGACGGTCGGCCACCCGCCGGGCTTGCGGGTCCGGGCAATGTGCGCGAGCGCCCGGGGCGGTCACCCGCCCCGGCGACTCGACCACCCGTTGCACGTGAGGCGGGCGTCCGGGACGGGTCAGCGGCGTCGGCCGGGGAAGTCGACCGTGAACGGGCGCGTCCCCACCCGGAAGGCCGTGGCGTCGGCCAACCGGGTGAAGTCCGGGTGGCAGCGGACCGTGGACAGGCAGAACCGCACGCGCTGGCCGGGCACGAGCCGGATGTCGTACCGGCCGTCCTCGACGTTCTCGTCGACCGCGACGATGTCGCCGGTGTCGGCGTTGTAGGCGTAGAGGGGGCCCGCGTATTCGTACTTCGGTAGGCCGTCGGCCTTGCCGGAGACGGCCGTACCGGCGCTCATCCGCTCGTTCGCCACGGTCGTGCCGCCGGCGACGACCCTGATCCGGGCGGCCTTGATGCTGTTCGGCGCCCCACCGGACCACTGGGTGGCATACGCGCTGCCGGCTCCGCCGTGGCCCCGGGGGATGAACGCCAGCGACCACTCGTAGGGGCCGAGCCCGCTGAACGTGTACGAGCCGTCGCCGGGAACCTGCGGCGTGGTCTCGTACCAGAACGGGTCGAAGGTCGTCAGGGCGACGGTCACCGACACCGGCTGGCCGGTCACCCGGTCGGTGATCGATCCGGTGATCGACCCCGCCCCGTCCAGCAGGATGTCGGGCAGCGTGGTGACCCCGGGGCGCGGCTCGACCACCAGCGCCGTGGCGCGGTCGCCGGTGCCACCGTTCGGGCCGACCCACTGCGCGCCGTGTCCGGCAGCGCCCGCCCAGAGGTGGTACCGGTCCGGGAAGAGGCTCCGGAACCGCACCACCCCGTGCTCGTCGGCGATCTCCGTGACGTCCCAGACATCAGGGAACCGCTTGTCCACCGCCAGGGCCCGCACCGCCGCGTTGGGCACCGGCGCGCCGGTCGCCCGGTTTCGCACCACCACCCGCAGTTCGGCACCGGGCGGCTGGACCGGCAGCGTCGCCCGGGTCACCCGGCCGTCGACCACCGTCGCGTCGACCATCCCGCCCTCGTGCACGCCGTCCTTCGCGGCGCCGGTGAACCGGTACGTGCCGGGCGGCAACTCCAGGTCGACGTACCCGTCGGGGAACGGTCCCGAGGGACCGGTGCAGTAGAAGCCGAGTTCCAGCGGGTTCTGCACGCAGAAGTCCCGCACCCGGACACCGGTTGCCGCGTCGGCCGCCACGAACCGAATCCGGCCGGCTCGGGGCAGGACGTCGTGGACGACGAGCCGGCCCCGCGCCGGAACGGCGACGAACCCCACAGGGTGCGAGACGCGGCCCGGGTAGTAGCGCGGCGCGGCGGCACCGGGCAGGTGGTAGGTGATCCGGTAGTGCCCGGCCAGTGCCCCGACCACCCGCCACCGGCCGGCCCGGTCGGTGGCGGCCGAGTATTTCGGGTTCCCGGTGCCGTCGCTCGGCTCCATGGTGACGCTCACCCGCGCGGCTGGCCGACCGGAGCGTTCGGCGAGGATGCCGGTGACGGTCGCGGCGGCGGTGGCGGCCCGGACCGGCGCGACCGGCCTGAGCACCGCGTCGACGCCGAGCAGCAGGAACGCGCTCAGTGCCGCCAGAAGCAGAGTGCCGGTACGCCTCACGGGATGTGCCGCTCGACCGTCCATGGTGGTGACACCTCCGGTAGCGGCGAAGCCGGGCTCCCTCGTGGACGCCAGGGCAGCCTAACCACGCGCCTTGCCACCGCGTGTCAGGTGGCGGACACGGGCGGTGCCGCTTTTCCAACATCTGTGGGGGGACATGTTGGTGCCTAACTCGAACCTTCAACCTGGGATGGCTCATGCGTACCGCGGCCGGACTCCCGCGTGTGCGGGGGATGACTCGACGTTGCAGACAGCACGGCGTGGCGGCGGGAAGCCCCCCCCCCGCGTGTGCGGGGACGACATCGGGTTCGGGCGCGGTGGCGAAGGCTCGGACGGAAGACCCCCGCGTGTGCGGGGACGACGGGTCGGCGCCGAGTTGGAGCCAGCCGCGCAGGGGAATACCCCGGCGTGTGCGGGGACGACGATCAGCAGGCAGGTCGGGTCGATCGTGGCCCCGGAAGACCTCCGCGTGTGCGGGGACGACGCTCCCCGAGCGAGAACGCCTCCAGCAGCTCGCGGAAGACCCCGCGTGTGCGGGGACGACCCGGCAAGGATGGCCAGCCCGTGATCGACCCGGGGAAGACCCCCGCGTGTGCGGGGACGACCTCCTAGATCAATCTGTAGGGGCAGAACAGTGCGGAAGACCCCCGCGTGTGCGGGGACGACAGGGAGGCCGGAGGACTCGACGAGCGCGACCGAGGAAGACCCCCGCGTGTGCGGGGACGACTGCCGCCAACCTGTGCCGCCGCCGTGGGGAGCAGGGAAGACCCCCGCGTGTGCGGGGACGACGCACTGGCCACGTCACCGAGTCAGCGTCGCCGGGGAAGACCCCCGCGTGTGCGGGGACGACCAGGTCCCGGACCGTGAAGACGTCCTTCGTCGGGGAAGACCCCCGCGTGTGCGGGGACGACGGCAACCTGGGCGCCCAGACGCAGTGGGAGGACGGAAGACCCCCGCGTGTGCGGGGACGACTTCACCTCTTCCGAGTCGTCGTCGCGCTCGGCGGGAAGACCCCCGCGTGTGCGGGGACGACATCGTCTACACCTCGGCGCCACGATCGGCCCTGGGAAGACCCCCGCGTGTGCGGGGACGACGACACGTCCGCGCGCAGCGCGTCGTACTCGGCCGGAAGACCCCCGCGTGTGCGGGGACGACGGGCCACGTCGGCCGGACACGTCGACATGGTGCGGAAGACCCCCGCGTGTGCGGGGACGACCGATCATCCGGGCCGTTGATCGCACCAACCAGGGGAAGACCCCCGCGTGTGCGGGGACGACTACTACTCCGGCCAATCGCTGTCCGCCAACACGGGAAGACCCCCGCGTGTGCGGGGACGACCGGCCGTACGTGGCGGTGATCGATCTCGACGGCGGAAGACCCCCGCGTGTGCGGGGACGACAGCCCCGTCCACGCCCCGGACCCGGGACCGGCGGGAAGACCCCCGCGTGTGCGGGGACGACGCCGTCTCGGTGGCGGACATGAGGTCGGGGATCGGAAGACCCCCGCGTGTGCGGGGACGACTCTTCGTCTCGAAGTTCGCGCCCCGCACGACCCGGAAGACCCCCGCGTGTGCGGGGACGACGGCTCGGCCTTGGCCGGCTTCGGCGCGTCCTGCGGAAGACCCCCGCGTGTGCGGGGACGACGCCCGCGTGCTCCACGTACGCCCGCGCGATCAGGGAAGACCCCCGCGTGTGCGGGGACGACAAGGAGTTGACCTTGGCCTAGGCGGCGGCGGTGGGAAGACCCCCGCGTGTGCGGGGACGACCCGTCGCTGAGGTACGCGCGGACCCTCTCGGGGGGAAGACCCCCGCGTGTGCGGGGACGACACGGCCGGAGGGCCGACCGGCCCGAAAACATCGGGAAGACCCCCGCGTGTGCGGGGACGACCCGAGGTAGGTGGCGATGCTGGCCGCCTTCACCGGAAGACCCCCGCGTGTGCGGGGACGACCGCGTCCACCACCCGCTGCATGAACGCGATCTCGGAAGACCCCCGCGTGTGCGGGGACGACACTTGCTGACCTGGAGTTTTATCGGCGTGGCAGGGCCGTCAGCATTAGTCCGTCGAGGGCTACTGGGAGCCATCGGTCACGGCCTGCGGTGCGCATTACCGATCCTTGTTCGCTGCCGCTGGTCCAGCGTCGGCCTCCTGCCGTGTAGAGAGTATGGCCCACAGGCGGTTGCGTGCTCGGGTATGGGGGCGCCGGCGGAGACTTCGATTATCCACAGGTGAAGTGTCCGCGCTGCGGCGATGAGGATGACGGCGCCAAGAGCCCGCCTTGGACTCGTACAGCTTCGGTCCGCACCCTGAGGGACGGGTGGCACTCAGAAAATAACTCACGTTGGCAGCTGGGCCCCGTGTTACTGATGCGCTTTCTGTCGGGAAAATGACAACACCGACTGTCGGGGCCTTCCCTGTCGGGGGTGCTTCCTAAAGTCCCGGGTCATGTCGTCCGATCCGAGCGTCGCTCTCGCCGTCTTGTGGGCAAAGTCGTCTGCTGCGGGTCGCCCATCCCTGCTCCTGCAGCATCTGCTGGATACGGCGGCCGTGGCGGAGCTGATCTGGGACCGGTATCTCGCTGCTCGCCTGAAGGGGCAGTTGGATAGGCTGACCGACAAGAGGGGCCGCGAATTCTTCTCTCTTTTGTGCGGCTGGCACGACGTCGGGAAGGCATCACCCGCGTTTCAGCGCAAGGTCGATTCACTGGCGACGGCGGTTCGGGATGCGGGTCTGGGCTGGCGCAGCCTGAATGGGGAGTCGGCGAAGTGGCACCACACCTGTGCCGGCGCGGTGATCATAAATTCCGTGCTGGGCGAGGCGGGATGGAGCGAGTCAGCTCGGGCATGGGTATGGCCTCTGATTGCGGGCCATCATGGGTTGGTCCCGTCAGGCGCGATTCATAAGAAGGCGAGACGGCTTCGTAACGCTCAGGGGGATGGCCCTGCGTGGGAGTCCGCGCAGGTCGCACTGGTGTACGCGGTTGCCCACGCCCTCAAGGTCGATATAGCGCGTTTGGCACCCGTGGCGGTGCCGCGTCGTGGGGTGCAGCTCGCGCTGTCCGGGTTCGTCATCATGGCGGACTGGATTGCCAGCAGTGACCACTTCCCGGGTGAGTTCAGCTTGTCTGAGGTGTCCATGCGAAGCGCCCGACGTCGGGCGCGGGATGCCTGGGCGGAGCTGGAACTACGGGGCGGCTGGGATGCGGCGCCGTACCGGCGGATGCCGGATCTGGTCGAGGTGAGGTTCGGTAAGCCCTCTCGCCCCCTGCAAGCCGCTTGCGTCGACCTGGCGGAGCAATTGGCTGCGCCCGGTCTGCTGATCGTCGAAGCGCCAATGGGCGAGGGGAAGACCGAGGCGGCTCTCGCTGCGGCGGAGGTGTTGGGGCGGCGGTTCGGCTGCGACGGCGTCTTCGTGGGGATGCCGACGCAGGCGACCAGCGACCCGATGTTCGAGCGGGTGCTCCGGTGGGCGGATCAGATCGATCGAGGGCTCCCGGTGGGGCTGCTGCACGGTAAGCGGATGTTCAATGCGCACTGGAACGCGCTTCAGCAGGGGACGCAGTTTGCTGGCATCGACGATCTCGGTTGTTCTGACGACTTCGGCCTCGCCGGCAATAGCCGCTGGGAGCGTCCGGAGCACGCGCCGGCTCAGTGGTTTCTCGGTCCGAAGCGCGGGATGCTGATGCCGATCACGGTCGGGACTGTGGATCACCTGCTCTACGCCGCAACCCGAACCAAGCACGTTATGCTTCGGCACGCGGGCTTGGCCGGCCGAGTGGTGATCCTGGACGAGATTCACGCCTACGACGTCTACATGTCGCAGTTCCTCCATGAGGCGCTGCGCTGGCTGGCAGACGCGGGCGTACCCGTCATCCTTCTGTCAGCGACACTGCCGCCGAAGCAGAGGGAGAGCTTGATGCGGGCCTACCTGCAGGGTGCGCTGAGCCGGCGAGTCGTCGATGTGCCGGCGGTATCGGCGACATCTGACTATCCCGTACTGCACGCGCTCACCGTCGCTGATGGTGCTGTCACGTCTGCCAACCAGACGGCGCCGTCGTGGCGTCGGAGCATCCCCGTGGCTGTCGAACTACTGGAAGAAGCTCCAGCGGACGCTCCGGACGTGGTGGTGAGCCTGCTCGACAGTGAGCTGCGTGAAGGCGGTTGTGCCCTGGTTATCCGAAACACGGTTGGCCGGGCTCAGCAGACCTATGATGCGCTTGCCGAGAAGTTGGACGCGGCCGACTTGATCCTGCTGCACGCACGTCTAACGGTCGCCGAACGTGCCGCGCGTACCACCAAGGCCTTCGATCTGTTGGGGCCTCCGACCGCAGGTCGTGAGCGGCCGTTCCGCCTGGTCGTGGTTGCGACCCAGCTTGCTGAGCAGTCCTTCGACGTCGACGCGGATGTGCTCGTCACTGACATCGCGCCAATTGATCTTCTGTTGCAACGACTCGGTCGGGTGCACCGCCACACCCGGCCGGACCGCTTTCGGTTGCCCAAGGTGTTCGTAGCCGGCATCAAGACCCATGTAGCCGGGCCGCCGATCTTCCCCAGTGGCGCCGAGTACATCTACGGTCGATACCCGCTGCTTCGGGCCGCCGCGCTGGTGAAAGAGGCTGCCGCCAGCAGCGGCTGGAGCATCCCCGGCGACGTTCCCAACCTCGTGGCGAGGGGATACGGCGACGGCGAAATCGTTCCTGATCTGTGGCGAGAGGCAGCATCCGCCGCTCACGACGATTGGCAGGCAGACGAGAGCGAGAGGCGGGAATCGGCGAAGTCGTTCCTGTTGGCGGGGGAGAGCGAGCTGGGCGCTCCCACGTTGGCTGGGTTGCACAACCGGGCGACCGGCGAGGCATCCGGAGACGAAGAACTGGCCGCCGTGGTGCGGGACGGGCCTGAGTCAGCGGAGGTGGTACTCGTCCGCCAGGCGAGCGGCCGATACCTCACCCTCGGTGGACGTAACCTCGGGCCGAACGGGGACATCAGCGATGAAGGGCTCGCCGAAGAAGTCGTCGGTTCGACCGTGCGACTGCCGGCTCGACCCGTGCTCACCGAGGCGGCAAAGAGCCTTAACCCATTGCCTGGCTGGTACGGCAACGCCTGGTTGTCGCGTTCCTCAGCCTTGGTGCTTGACGCGTGCGGAACCGCCGTCCTAGGCGGACGACGGCTCACATACGACGAGTGCCTCGGCCTGTTGGACGAACCCGCATGACTGAACTCGTTGAGGGCCTTGTTGCTAGGGCGCGGTAAATAGTGACAATCATGATCGTCCAAAGAGTGCGAAATCCCATGAATCTTAACGATCCTGCGGAGTGTTGATGGAGAAATTCTCGTTCAGCTTGGTGGATGAGCCGTGGGTCCCCGTCGTCGAGGGCGGTCACCCTCGGTTGCTGTCCCTCCTCGACGTCCTGTCGCGTGCGCACGAGATTGACGGATTGGCGATCGCGAACCCGTTGGAGACCGTGGCGGCGTTGCGGCAGGTCCTGCTGCCCGTCTACTGGGACGCCTGCGGCATCCCGGAAAGCGAAGACGAGTGGAAGCGTCGCTGGCGTGAGGGCCGCCTCCCGGACGAGAAGATCAAGGGCTACCTCAACCACTATCGCGATCGGTTTGACCTGTTCGGCGTCCGCCCGTTCGGTCAGGCGGCGGGGTTGCGGACGGGGAAGAACGAGGACAAGCCAGTGTCGTTGCTGGTTGCCTCGATCGCCACCGGAAACAACGTGCCCCTGTTCACGGCGCGTACCGAGGCCACCCCTCCGGCGTTGACTCCGGCCGAGGCGGTTCGCGCGATGCTGGCGGCCCAATGTTGGGACACGGCAGCGATCAAGTCGGGGGCGGCTGACGACCCGGAGGTGAAGGGTGGCAAGACCACCGGGAACCCCCTCGGCCCGTGCGGTGCTCTGGGCGTCACGGTGCCTGTCGGCCGTAACGTCGCGGAGACCCTGATCTTGAACAGCCGGATCGTCCGACAGCCGCCGCCGGAGGACATGCCGCAATGGCGTCGGGCTCACCCCCTGACCGGTGCCTGGCAACAGAGGAGCGCGCTGGGGCTGCTCGATCTGTTGACCTGGAAGTCGCGGCGCGTGCGCCTCATACCCGAGCGGAACCCCGACGGAAGGGTCCTGGTGCGGCGGGTCGTCCTCACCGCCGGCGACCGATTGCAGCCGTTGCCGCAGGATGTGGAGCCGCACACCGCCTGGCGGCAGGTCGACAAGCCCCGCGCCGGTCAGCCACCCGTGCTCCCCGTGCGACACCGGGTCGGCCAGGACGCGTGGCGCGGCCTGACTTCGATCCTGGCCACCGACGTTGAAGAGAAGGCGGCGTACACCAGCTCGAATCTGATCATCCAGCTTGCCGAACTCGACATCGACGTACCGCTGCAGATCCTGGCTGTTGGCGTGGAGTACGGCAATCAGTCGGCGGTCGTCGAGGACCTCATCATCGACATGATTCCGCTGCCGGTGGCGGCACTCGGACAAGCCGAGGTGCGACAGGTCGTCGAATCCGTCGTCCGGGAGGCGGAGGAGCTTCGTCGGGCGGGCAACCAACTCGACGACAATCTGCGGCGGGCCAGCGGCGGTAGTCCGGTGCCGTGGGACAAGGGCCTCCGGGTGGGGGATGCCCTGATGCACGAACTGAATCCCGTCGTACGCCGCCTGCTGGCCGGTCTGCAACAGCAACCACATCGGTACGGCGAGGCCCAAGACGCGTGGCGGAGCACAGCTCGGTCGCTCGCGCTCGCAGCCGCTGAGCGTGCACTAGCTGCGGTGCCACCGCAGGCGTTTGTCGGCCGAGAAGACGACAAACAGAAGAAGGTCTATCGAGCCAGCACCGCCGCGATCTGGCATCGCCGCGCGGTCGACAAGATTCTTGGCTTCGAATCCTGATCCCCTGACGAGCGGAGTTGCGTGGATGAGCATCAGCGAGGGCGAACGCCGAAGGCAACGGCGTCGACACTTCTGGGAACGCGAATTTCCCAAGACCGGGCCGGAGGGACGCGACCTAGCGGCGCTCCGCAGCGGGCTCAACCATGACCCCGGGTCGGTGCCGGCGATGTGGCCGTACTACACCCGGCTGCACCCCGATGGGTGGCTGACTCCAGAGTTACGGGCGGAGCACGCCGTCCTGACGCTCTTCGCCGTGCACCAGCAGTCTCAGTCCCGTCTGATGCATCAGCCCGACATCGGACTGGGAACGGCTTTGGCCAAGCTGCGTCACGGCGACAAGTTCGCCGCCGGTGCGATCGACCGGCGGTTCGGCGCCGCAGCGACGGCGACCAGCTTCGCTGAGGTGTCGGCGCACCTCCGGGGCCTGGTCAGCCAACTCCGCGCGTTCAGGCCGGCCCAGCCACTGGACTACACCCGGCTCTTCAGAGATCTGTGCGACTGGCAGCACCCGGACCGGGTCCACACGGTGCGACGAAGGTGGGGCTCGCAGTACTTCACGCACGACAAGAAGGCGGAACCAGCGACCGAGCAGGACATGACGCCATCGACTGCCTGACCGACTTCCGAGCGACTGACCCATCCCACGTCCGCTGACCCGTTACTACGAGGAGACCCGGTGACCGATCGCCGCCGCACCTACATCGACATCCACATCTTGCAGTCCGTACCCCCGTCGAACCTCAACCGCGACGATGCCGGCAGCCCGAAGCAGGCCATCTACGGCGGCGCACGCCGCCTGCGCGTGTCCTCGCAAGCATGGAAGCGCGCGACGCGCCTGGCGTTCAAGAACGATCTGGGTATTCCCGCAGATCAGCTCGGCACGCGTACCAAGCGAGTGTCAACGCTGCTCGCCGCTCGCCTGACCGAGAGGGCCCGGGTGTCCGCAGAAGCCGCTACCCGGCTGAGCAACGCCCTGCTGGCACACGATCTCAAGGTCACCGCCGGCAAGAAGGCCACGGAGAGCGCCTACCTGCTGTTCTTCGGACGAAGCCAGCTCGACGCCATCGTCGCTCTGGTCTCCGATCGGGCCAGCGAACTGACCGCGCTGGCGGATGACGCGTTGACCAAGGCCGTCGCTGAGCTGCCTGTTCGCGCCCAGTTGATGGCAAAGCACCCGATCGACGTGGCGTTGTTCGGTCGGATGGTCGCCGACATCCCCGCCCTCAACGTGGACGCGGCCACACAGGTAGCGCACGCCCTGTCGGTCCACCCGGTGGAAGTCGAGTTCGACTACTACACGGCGGTCGACGACGAGAAGACGCGGGAGGAGGACGCCGGCGCCGCGATGATGGGCACTGTCGAGTTCACGTCCGCCACGCTCTACCGGTACGCCACCCTCGACGTACAGCACCTGGCCGAGAACCTCGACAACGACATCGAGGTGACGATCCAGGCTGTGCGCGCGTTCATGCGGGCATTCGTCACCTCGATGCCCACCGGACACCAGAACACCTTCGCCCACCGCACCGTGCCCAGCCTGGTCAGCTACATGGTGCGCACGGATCAGCCGGTCAACCTCGTCTCGGCATTCGAAAGTCCCGTTCGCAGCACCCACGGCATCGCAGCCAGGGCCGCCCTCTCCCTGGCCCGAGAGGCCAACCGGACCAGCACGTCCTTCGGTCTGACCCCCATGGCGGTCTCCACCGTCTATGACCCGGCATCGCTCGCCGGCATGAGCAGCCACCAGGATCGGGACCCTGCCGCGGAGGCCGCCCAGGCGTTCGGCCCAGTGTGCGGGCTCGACGAGAGCATCGACGCGATCATTACGGCTGTGCGTCCCCGACTGGACGGGTCTGCGGAGTCCTGATGACCGACGACACCTTCTGCCTGGTGCTCCGCATGGCCGGTCCGCTGCAATCGTGGGGCGGGCGCAGCCAGTTCAACCGTCGGGACACCCTCGATGAGCCGACCAAGAGCGGCGTCCTCGGGTTGCTCGCCGCCGCCCAGGGGCTCCGCCGTCAGGACTCGATCGACGACCTGCTCGGCCTCTGCCTCGGCGTGCGCACCGACCAGCCAGGGACGCTGCTGCGGGACTACCACACGGTCAGCGATTTTCGGGGTCGTCCGCTACTCTCCGCCAGCGTCAACGCCAAAGGCTTGCAGAAGCTGACGTCACCGGCCAAACTCACGCACGTTACACATCGCTTCTACCTCCAGGACGCGGTGTTCGTGGTGGCGGTGAGCGGCCGGATTGAGTTTCTTCGCAGCCTCGTCGACGCCCTACGCGAGCCTGCCTTCCCACTCGCGCTCGGCCGGCGGTCCTGCCCGCCCACGATGCCCCTGCTTCTGACACCGGACCAGACACACCGGGCGGACTCGGCCGCGCTGTGGACCGGCGGACCAGCCGAGGTGCTCACCCACGTGCCCTGGCAAGCCAGCGACCGCCACCGCGCGTCGCGTTTCCCCCGCAACCTCCGCCCATCGACGCTCGACCTGCCGATCACCGTCGACGACGACGATGGCAACGACGTGCGCGTTGACGTACCCCACTCCTTCGACCCCCTACGCCGTGGGTTCAGCACCCGCCGGGTACGACAGGAGTGGGCCCGCGTCTCCACAGGTTGGCCCGGCACCGACCAAACCGACCATGATCCCTTCGCGCTGCTCGGGTGGTAGCTGACATGCCCTATTTGTCCCGGATCCGCCTCAACCCGCTCCGGACCCAGGCGCAACGGATGCTCCGTAACCCACAGGTCCTGCACGCCGCCATTCTCGGCGGCCTCAGCCGGCAACCAGTCGATGAACGTGTCCTGTGGCGGATGGAGAATCACCAGCACCACCTCGCGGTTCTGGTCCTGACTCAGTCCACACCGTCGTGGGAGCATCTCGTCGAGCAGGCCGGCTGGCCGTCGGCCGACGAGCCGCAGTCCCTGACCAAGCCGTACGAGCCGCTACTCGACCAGATCCAACGCGGCCGCACCTTTGCTTTCCGCCTGAAAGCCAACCCCACCGGCGCCACCAAAAAACCCGAACGCCCGTCCGAGATGCAATCCCAACGACTCGCCACCAACCGACCCCGGGGCGTACGTGTGGCACACCGCAAACTCCCCGATCAAATCAACTGGGTCATCGAGCGACTCAACCGCAACGGCTGCACGGTGCTCACCGACACTGTTGACGGCAACGAGGTTCCGGCTCTACGCGTCACGGACCGACACCAGATCCGTTTCCGCAAGACCGACCGCGGCACGTCAGCACCCCCGGTCACCTTGGAAAGCGTTACCTTCGACGGTCTCCTGCGCATCGACGACCCGACGCCGGCCCGAACCGCGTTGCTTGCGGGCATCGGCACTGCCAAAGCCTACGGTTTCGGCCTGCTCACCCTCGCCCCGCCACAGCCCGTTCAGGAAACCTGACGTGTGGTGGCTCGCCGACCCGCAGGACCTCCACCGCATCAGTGACCGAATCTCCAGCGTCTACGTCGAGCGCTGTCACATCGACCGCGACGACAACGCGGTAGCGCTGGTCAATCGGGAACGCACCGTCCGAGTACCCGCCGCGATGATCGCCACCCTGCTGATCGGCCCCGGAGCGCGCATCACCACCGCCGCCGTACGCCTGCTGGCCGACTCCGGAACCGCCATCACCTGGGTCGGCGAGAAAGGCGTCCGTCTCTACGCCAGCGGTATCGGCCCCAGCCGTGGGTCGCAACTACTCCTCCGCCAGGCGTACCTGGTCACCCGCACGAAGGAACGCCTCGCCGTCGCCCGCCGCATGTACGGTATGCGCTTCCCCGGCGAAGACGTAAACACGCTGACCATGCAGCAGCTACGCGGACGAGAGGGCGCTCGGGTCAAAAAGATCTACCGCGCCCACTCCGCACGGACCGGGGTGCCCTGGGATGGGCGGCTCTACAAACCCGGCCAACCCTTCGAAGCCGGCGACGATGTCAACCGGCTTTTGTCCGCCGGCCACAGCTGCCTCTACGGCATCTGCCATGCGGCGATAGTCGGGCTGGGCGCGAGCCCCGGGCTTGGCTTCGTGCACACCGGCGGTGCCACCTCGTTCGTGCTCGACATCGCGGACCTCTACAAGGCCGACTACACCATCCCGCTGGCATTCGACCTGGCCGCCCGAGGCCTCACCAGCGAACGGGATGCGCGTACCGCCTTCCGCGACCGGGTCACCGACGGGAAATTGATGACTCGCATCGTGCAGGACATCAAGGCCCTGCTGCTCACTGGGGGCGACGTCACCGACCACGACGAACACGCGCTCTGGGACGAGGACCTCGGCTCCGTGCCAGGCGGCATCAACTGGGCAAACGATTACGCCGACAGCCTCGACGGCAGTTCCTTCGTCGGGGTCACCGGGCCAGACCTGGGCGAACCCAAGGTGGACTTTTGACCGTCGTCGTTCTCATCGCCGTGGCCGAAGGGCTCCGCGGACACCTCACCCGCTGGATGATCGAGGTTGCTGCCGGAGTCTTCGTCGGCAACCCCAGTACCCGAGTACGCGACCGGCTCTGGGCGCTCCTTGCAACCAGGGTCGGTGACGGGCAAGCCATCATGGTCGAGCCTGCTCAGAACGAGCAAGGCTGGGCAATCCGTACCACCGGACGCGACAGGTGGGTGCCCGTCGACCTCGACGGACTGATGCTGGTGGCGCGACTTCGCCGATAAAAGACCAGGTCAGCAAGTGTCTTCCCCGCACGCGCGGGGGTCTTCCGCTGATGTCCCGCACTACCCGCCCGGTACCGGTGTCTTCCCCGCACGCGCGGGGGTCTTCCCTTCGAGTCCGCCGACACCGAGGCCGGCGTCTCGTCTTCCCCGCACGCGCGGGGGTCTTCCGGTCCGGACGCTCGACTCCCGCGCCATCCACCAGTCTTCCCCGCACGCGCGGGGGTCTTCCCGGGACACTGCGCTGCTTGAATGGGCCAAGCAGGTCTTCCCCGCACGCGCGGGGGTCTTCCCTGCACCCGTACCGAGGGGTGCGGTATCCGTCCGTCTTCCCCGCACGCGCGGGGGTCTTCCGGTGGGAGTGGCGCTGGTGCTGGCGTCGCAGCAGTCTTCCCCGCACGCGCGGGGGTCTTCCGGCCAACCGCCGCGTCATCGACGCCGAGAAGAAGTCTTCCCCGCACGCGCGGGGGTCTTCCCGACCACGAGGTGGCTCTGCTCGTCGCGCTGGAGTCTTCCCCGCACGCGCGGGGGTCTTCCGTACGTATCCGCAGGGACGGGCGCGGATGCCCGGTCTTCCCCGCACGCGCGGGGGTCTTCCCCGCCCGGTCCGCACCATTGAGCGCGTCCATGAGTCTTCCCCGCACGCGCGGGGGTCTTCCGGCATCCAGGGTCGACTGCTGCGACGCCAGCACGTCTTCCCCGCACGCGCGGGGGTCTTCCGGGAGAGATCATGACGGATATTCGGGAGATGGGGTCTTCCCCGCACGCGCGGGGGTCTTCCCGTGCCGTTCGTGGTGCTCCTGGCCGCCATCGGGTCTTCCCCGCACGCGCGGGGGTCTTCCCACGTCCGCCGCAGCGTCGGGTGTCGGCTGCCCGTCTTCCCCGCACGCGCGGGGGTCTTCCCCCCGGATTTTGCGGTCGGCTCAGCGGGCCGAGTCTTCCCCGCACGCGCGGGGGTCTTCCGTGGTGCGGCATCGTCGTGGCCCAGGACGAGGCGTCTTCCCCGCACGCGCGGGGGTCTTCCGCTCCGCCGCCGGGCCATCGCCGACGCCATGCGGTCTTCCCCGCACGCGCGGGGGTCTTCCCATGGCCGAGGTGGACGTCCCTTTCTCCGTCGCGTCTTCCCCGCACGCGCGGGGGTCTTCCCATGTCTGACCTAGGGCTTCACCCGGTGGTGGCGTCTTCCCCGCACGCGCGGGGGTCTTCCGGCGTCCCGGCCGTGGGCGCCGCGGCTCATCCGGTCTTCCCCGCACGCGCGGGGGTCTTCCGAACACCGCCGCCGCCGTACCCGGCCGCCACCGGTCTTCCCCGCACGCGCGGGGGTCTTCCGCCCTGGACGACCTCGACGATGTCGGCGTCAGTCTCGGCGTACTCTTCCCCGCACGCGCGGGGGTCTTCCCCCGGAGCGCGTCCGCGCCTACCTCAGTGACGGGTCTTCCCCGCACGCGCGGGGGTCTTCCGCGGTACTGGGAAGGCTCCGGCGAACAGGGGATGTCTTCCCCGCACGCGCGGGGGTCTTCCGAGGTCTCGGTGGTGACGGTCGGCGCATCCGGCGTCTTCCCCGCACGCGCGGGGGTCTTCCGGCCCGCGAGATCGTCGGCGTTCGTCAGCAGGTGTCTTCCCCGCACGCGCGGGGGTCTTCCGCCGTAGGACCAGGTCGACAGCAGGGTCGCGGCGTCTTCCCCGCACGCGCGGGGGTCTTCCGGACGGCAGCGACTACGAGGGGCCGGTGACGCTGTCTTCCCCGCACGCGCGGGGGTCTTCCGGAGTCCCGGGCCGGGGGGTGGGACGCCGACGGGTCTTCCCCGCACGCGCGGGGGTCTTCCGAAGGCCAGCTACAAAGCGCAGTTCACCGGCCTGTCTTCCCCGCACGCGCGGGGGTCTTCCGGAGTCCCGGGCCGGGGGGTGGGACGCCGACGGGTCTTCCCCGCACGCGCGGGGGTCTTCCGGACCGCGCCATGACCACCACGACCACGACCGCGTCTTCCCCGCACGCGCGGGGGTCTTCCGCGGCGGTTGCGGAACTGCGTGCGCAGGAGCTGGTCTTCCCCGCACGCGCGGGGGTCTTCCGCTGCTCGGCTACGTGCGGCCCGGCGACACCATGTCTTCCCCGCACGCGCGGGGGTCTTCCGCGGGTCGCGGTCTACTTCACCAAACACGGCGCGTCGTCCCCGTACGCGCGGGGGTCTTCCGTCCCGCAAGGTGTTCAAGCTGCTCAAGGGCCGGTCGTCCCCGCACGCGCGGGGGTCTTCCGTCCGCGACCGGTCGGCCTCGCGCGCACGCGCGGTCGTCCCCGCACGCGCGGGGGTTTTTCGTCCGCGACCGGTCGGCCTCGCGCGCACGCGCGGTCGTCCCCGCACGCGCGGGGGTTTTTCGGAGACGCTCAGTGGGCGACGTCCACCTCGACCGTCGTCCCCGCACGCGCGGGGATTTCCGACCATGGATGACGTGCAGCGGGCGACGCTGTAGTCGTCCCCGCACGCGCCCGGTTTCGCACATGCAGTGCTGCCGCGCGACCGTTGGCGGCTCCCCATGCACGGGGGCTTCTAGCCTTCACGAGAGCGCCGGAATCCTTGACTCGTCGCCCTCGCACGTTTCGGCGATGGGAGTTGGGTTCTAACGGTTTTTCCGGTCTGACCCGCCGGCCAGGTAAACCGGTGACTGTTCTACTCGGGCCTTCATTGCCGCCCTTACCCGGGGAACGACGTTTTCCGGAAGGCGCTGCTCGGCCTCTGACGGTCTGAAGAACGCGAGGTCGTCAAGCTCTTGACTGGGTATGTCGAAGCCAGCGTGGTCAGGGACGATCCCACAGTCGAAGGTGAAGCTGATGATTGAGCGGGGCCGCTGCCCTGCTGGCGGAGCCCAGTCCACAACGAGCAGGTCTTTCACCGCCAAGACGACCCCTAGCTCTTCCTGGATCTCGCGAGCGCAGGCCACATGTGGATACTCGCCTTCTTCGACGTATCCGCCGGGAAAGGACCAATGGTCGCGGTACGTGGGTTTGACGAGCAGAACCTTGCCGTCTTGGTCGGTGATGAAGGCGGCTGCGGCGGCGTAGAAGGCCGGCAGGTTGGCGTACCAGATGCTCGGCTCCGTCCAAGTCACCCCGTTGACGCTAGCCGACCCGACTCGACGGACTCGCCTTACTCGTTTGGCACCGGAGCCCTCAGAGTCTCTAGCAGGGCGTTGACCTGGGGCACTGCCTGGTAGGCGTTCAGGGCGGTGGTGAGTTCACGTATGCGGTGTGTCACGCGGACGGAGCGGACGTCTGGTAGGTGCCGTCCGAGTTCTCGACCCCAGTGGCAGGCGGCCTCGATATCTCCGGCGCGGGCATAGGTCATGGCGATGAGTGCGGTGTGCAGGGCCAGGGTTCTGGCGTTCTGGTTGGTGAGAGCGATCGCGACAGGCGCGTGTCGTAGGGCCTGTTCGGGCAAGCGAAGATCACTCAGGCACTTTAAGGCGGTGCCGGCGTAGTGAGCCGGGCTGAAGTATGTGGCCCAGCGCGGGATTTCGCCCGTGTCCGTTCGGTCGATTGCCTGTTCGGCCTTGGTGAGCGCGGTCTCACAGGCACGTCGTTCGCCTGCTCGGCCATATGCGCTGGCAGCGGTCGTGTAGAGCCGGGCGCGGACCGCGGCAGGGGCACGACCTGCCCCGTCGATGGCAGCCTCGGCGAGCCGGGCAGCGTCCTGGGTATGCCCGAGGTAGACAGCCTGGGTGGCGAGGTTGGCCAGTAGGTGGGCTCCGTAGAGGCGATCGTCGGCGGCTTTGGCGAGCCGCAGCGCGATGGTCAAATGTTGTTGGGCGGAGGTGTGTGCGCCCGCGTCGTAGAACATGAAGGCGAGCTGACCGGCGAGCGTGGCGGTAGCTCGCATGAGGTCGCGCCCGATGGCCTCGGTGTAGGTGCCTCGCAGCATCGGGGCTACCTGGCGTACAAGGAAGTCGGCCATGATCGCCCGGGTGCGAGGTGAGCCACCCCCGTGTCGCCGGTCGAGATTCATGAAGTGCTCGGCGAGGGCGTACAAGGATTGAATATCCGCCCTCGTGACCAGTTGTCGCCCGCTTCGAGCGACTCTTTCGTCGGGCCGGTCGTATCGCCAGGCGAGCGCGGCCCGTAGGGCGTCGCCGCTGTGGAATGTTCCGGCGGGGCTGGAGTCGAGCTGTTTGGCGAGCAGCGCCCAGAGTTTCTCGGCGGTGTCGATAGCGTGACTCGCGGAGGCGGGGTAGCTGGCGCTTACCGTGACATTGGTTGCCTCGAACCCAAGCTCGGTAACGGCAACGGGCCGGGCGAGTTTACGAGCGAACGTCTCGGCCATGGTGGCCTGGACGTGTTCGGCGGGCCGACGCCCTCGTAGCCACCAGTAGACACTGGCGGCGTCGTAACGCCAGGTGCCGTGAACACGCCCGGCATGGTTGAGCTGCCGGGCGAAGGCGGCGTGTGCGTTGCCGTAGCCGGCAGCGTGCAGCATCTCCTGGAACATCGCATTCGTGACCGGCCGCGCCATGGGCAAGCCTCCAGGAATCGAGTGACTACCAGCAGTGACAAGCCTATGAGCTTTCGCCTCGCTGCGGGGGGCCCGCGCAACCCCGCGCAATCAGGTGCCGGCGGCTGCGCAATGGCTCGCATCGCCCGCCATCTGGTCTGCCGAGCATCAGTCGACTTCGCTGGCCTCAAGAGCCTGTGGGCGTGGCGATAGGGATGCTCCCAAGCCCTACCGTCGCGCCCTTCGATCGACGGAGGCACGGATGCAGGGCCGAGACGATGAGTCAGTTGGCGAGCAGGCCGAGGCTGCCGAGCGGGAGGCTGCCAAGCGGCGGCTGCTCGCGCGGGCCGAGGCGGAGCGCGTACCGGTGGAGGAGACCACCCGGGCGGTGCCGGACCGGCGGTGGCGGCGTGACCAGCGCTGACGAGCCGATCGGGCGTCGGGTGGCGCGGTGGCGGGTGCGGCGGCGGATGACGCAGCAGATGTTCGCCGACCGGCTCGGCAGGTCGAAGAGCTGGGTGGACAAGACCGAGCGGGGTGTGCGTCCGCTCCACCGGTACCCGGTGATCCGGGAGGTCGCCCGGGTGCTGCGGGTGGACCCGCTGGTGCTGCTCGGCGAGCACCGCCAGGCCGCGCCGGGCGTCGGCCCGCCGGAGGGGGTGGACGGCGTCCGCGCCGCCCTCGCCCGCTACGACGACCGCCCGGCGGTGGTGTCGGTGGTGGAGGCGGGCCGGCAGGTCGCGCACGCCTGGTTGACCTACCAGCACGCGCGCTACGCCCAGGTGGTGCGGTTGCTGCCGGGGTTGCTCTCCGCCGCGCAGGGTGTGCGGGCGCGGGAGCCGGAGCTGCTGGTGCAGGCGTACCGGATCACGTCGTCGGTGTTGGTGAAGCTCGGCGAGGCCGACCTGGGGTGGCTGGCCGCGGACCGGGCGGTGGCGGTGGCCGGCGCGGATCCGGTGCTGGCGGGGGCGGCGGCCGTGTCGGTCGGCCAGGCGCTGCGCGCGCTGGGCCGCGACCGGTTGGCGCTGGTGGCGACGACGGCCGCCGCGCGCCGCGTCGGGCCCGCGTCGGAGCCGGTGTACGGGACGCTGCTGCTCCAGGCCGCGCTCGCCGCCGCCGGCTGCGGCGAGGCCGGGCGGGTCGGGGAGCTGACGGAACGGGCCGCCAGGCTCGCCGCCGGGGTCACCGGCGACGACCCGCACCGGACCGCGTTCGGGCCGGCGGCCGTCGAGCTGACCCGGGTGGTGGCGGCGGGCGAGTCGGGTGACGCCGGGGAGGCGGTCAGCCGGCACGAGCAGGTGGTACGGCGGGAGGCGTGGCGGCGGTTGCCGGTCGAGCACCGGGCCGCGTACCTGGTGGACGCCGCGCGGGCGTACCTGCACGTGGGTGACAGGCGCGGGGCGGGGCGGGCGCTGGTCGAGGCGGACGACCTCGCGCCGGCCGAGGTCCGGTGCCGGCCGGTGGGGCGTACCGTGCTGGCCGAGATCGCGCGGGCGGACCCGGCGCCGGCCGGCGTGGCGCGGCTGGCGACGCTGGTGGGCCTGACCCGCTGACCCCGCCGGCCGTCGTGCGCACCCGGCGTCGATGGTGCTCCGGGGCCGGGGCGGTGCGGCCGGCCTGGTTGGTGAAAGGTGCCGCCATCGGAGTATTAGTCCGATTCCTCCACTCTGTCGATGCGGTTGGTGCGAGTATCGAGGACGTGGCTGCCAAGACCGCAATGCCTGCTATCTCGCCGCTCGCCGGCGAGCCGATCAAGCGCGCCGACGCCGAGCGGCTCGCGGGAGTGCTGAAGGCCTTCGCCGACCCGGCCCGGCTGCGGCTGCTCAGCCTGATCCAGTCCGCGCCGGAAGGCGAGGCGTCCGTCAGTGACCTCACCGCGCCGCTGGGGCTCTCCCAGCCGACCGTGAGCCATCACCTGCGGATCCTCACCGAGGCCGGCCTGATCGAACGCGAGAAGCGCGGCGTCTGGGCGTACTACCGCCTGGTGCCGTCCGCGATCGCGACGATCGCCGACCTGCTGACGCCGCCGCGTAAGCGGGCGACGAAGCGAGCCCGCTGAGCGGCGCCGCCGCCGATCGGTGACGGAGGCCCACCCCGGGCGAGACCCGTGAGCGTGCGCCCGTGGGCGAAGACCGCGCCGGGCGGCGGGGTCAGCGCGCCCGCAGCGGCACGGCGGGCGCCAGCGACCACGGGGCCGGTGGCTCCGCGCCGGCGGCCCGGCCCGACAACCCGTCCAGCCGGGCCTCGGTGGCCGTCGCGGGCAGCCCGAACGCCGCGAACAGGCGTACCAGCCCGGCGACGTCCTTCTTCTCGAACGCCGTCACGTACCGGTCGAGCAACTCCCGCTCGGCGGCGGACGTGGGCTCGGCGACCTGGTCTCGCGGGGCGACAGGTCGTCCAGGCTGGCCCGGGCCGCTGCAGCAGGCTGTCGACCGCGGCGCTGCTGAGCCCCAGCAGGGCGCCGAGCCCCACCGGCAGCGGACGGCGGCTGCGGTTCTCCAGCGCCCGCAGGCAGGCGGTGGTGGCGATGCGGTAGAGCCAGGTCCGCAGCGACGAGCGCCCCTCGAAACCGTCGTAGGAGCGCCACGCCCTCAGGTAGGTCTCCTGGACGAGATCCTCGGCGTCGTGCATCGGGCGGTGGCCGCCGCCGACCCATCGTGGCACCGGCCGCCGGGGCGGGCCGTCTCCCAGATGGCGCCCCGCGCCCCGCGACGACCCCGGGATGGCAGGGTCGGGCATGGGTGCCCGGTCGGGAGGGCACGGTGTGACAGCACGACCGGCCGCCACGGTCGGGTCGTACCGCGGACGCCCGGCACGCCGGGTGGCCCCCAACGTCGGAGCCCGGTGCGCCGGGCGTCCGCCGGACCGCCGGAAGGCTCGGATGATGGAGGTGTCAATGGGCAAGGTCGTGTTGGACATGACGATGTCGGTGAACGGGTGCGTCGCCGGCCCGCAGGACGAGCCGGAGGGGCTGCACGACTGGTTCTTCTCCCCGTCGCCGGAGAACAAGGCGGCCGTGGAGCGGCAGACGTCCACCATCGGCGCCATGGTGATGGGCCGCCGCACGTACGACATGGGGGCCAGCCAGGGCGGGTTCGTCGACAACCCGTTCAAGGTGGAGCACTTCATCGTGTCCCACGGCACCCCCGACGAACCGGCGAAGGGCGACACCAGCTTCACCTTCGTGCCCGACGGGGTGGAGTCCGCCGTGCGCCAGGCGAAGAAGGTGGCCGGCGACCGGGACGTGGTGATCGGCGGCGGCGCCCAGATCGCCCAGCAGTGCCTGGCGGCGGGCCTGGTCGACGAGATCCGGGTCGCGGTGCGGCCGGTGCTCATCGACAACGGCATCCGGCTCTTCGACAACCTGGGCGCGCCCTCGCTGGCCCTGGAGAGCCTCGAGGCCGTGTACACCCAGGAAGTGACCCACCTGCGGTTCCGGGTCGTCCGGTAGGGGTGCTCCAGTCGTGCCCTGAGTCGCGGTCGTCCGCGCCGGACCCGCGCCGTTCTGTCCCGAACGGCGCTCGTCGGGCCAGCGGCGGGCATAGCGTCAGGCGTGGCGGCTGCCCGCCGCGGCCGTCCCCGGGGGCGGGCCAGGACGATCTGACGGTGGTGCGACGTGGACGATACCGATCCGATGCCGCTGGGCCAGCGGGAGCGGGCCGGCCGGGGCACCGGTCCGCCCCGGCTGCTGGGCGCGGTGAGCCTCGCCCTGGGGGCGGGCGGTCTGCTGGCGCCGCACGCGGTGGCCCGGCTGACCGGCGTCGACGACTCGCCCGCCGCGTGCACGGTGATTCGGGCCGTGGGGGCCCGCGAGCTGGTCCACGCGGCGGGCCTGCTCGGCGGGCGCCGGCCGGTCGGCTGGACGTGGACCCGGGTGGCCGGTGACGTCGTCGACCTCGCCCTGCTCGGCCGGGCGCTGTCCGACCGGTGTGGCGAGCGTCGTCGCCGGGTCGCCGCCAGCACCGCCGTGGTCGGCGGCATCGCCGTCGTGGACCTGCTCGCCGCCGTGCGCGCCGGGCGGGCCCGCGCCGCACAGCGGCGCGTGATCGACATGGAGGTCGCGGTCACCGTCAACCGTTCGCCGGCCGAGGCGTACCGGTTCTGGCGCGACCTGGAGAACCTGCCCCGCTTCATGTCCCACCTCGAGGCCGTCCGCGTCGACGACCTGCGCCGTTCGCACTGGATCGCGCGCGGCCCGGCCGGCCGCCGGATCGAGTGGGACGCGGAGATCGTCGACGACCAGCCGAACCGGTCGCTCGCCTGGCGGTCGCTGCCCGGCACCCGGGTGCCCAACGCCGGCCGGGTCCGGTTCGTGTCCGCGCCGGCCGAGCGCGGCACCGAGGTCCGGGTGCGGCTGCGCTACGCCCCGCCGGCCGGCGCGTTCGGGCGGGCCGTGGCGAAGATCTTCGGCGAGGAGCCGGAGCAGCAGGTCCGCGACGACCTGCGCCGGTTCAAGCAGGTCGTGGAGACCGGCGAGGTGGTCCGCTCCGAGGGCAGCCCGCACGGCATCTCCCTGCGCCAGCAGGCCATGCAGCGCCCCGCCCAGCCGCTGCCGATCGCCCGCCGCTGATCCCCGCGACCCGAGAGGACGAACCATGAAGGCCACCACCTGGACGGGCAGGGACAGCGTCAAGGTCGTCGACGTGCCCGACCCGACGATCATGAACGCGCGCGACGCGATCGTACGCGTCACCTCGACCGCGATCTGCGGCTCGGACCTGCACCTCTACCACGGCTACATCCCGGCGATGCGCAAGGGCGACATCCTCGGCCACGAGTTCATGGGCGAGGTGGTGGAGGTCGGGCCGCAGGTGCGCAACCTGCGCCCCGGCGACCGGGTGGTGGTGCCGTTCCCGATCGCCTGCGGGCACTGCTCCTCCTGCCGGCGCGGCCTCTTCTCGGTCTGCGAGAACTCCAACCCCAACGCCGGGATGGCCGAGAAGATCATGGGCCACTCGCCGGCCGGCATCTTCGGCTACTCCCACCTGCTCGGCGGCTACGCCGGCGGCCAGGCCGAGTACGCCCGGGTGCCGTTCGCCGACGTCGGCCCGGTCAAGGTGCCCGAGGACGTGCCCGACGACCAGGCGGTGCTGCTCGCCGACGTGCTGCCCACCGGCTACATGGGCGCGGAGATGTGCGACATCAAGCCCGGCGACGTGATCGCCGTGTGGGGGGCCGGCCCGGTCGGTCTGCTGGCCGCCGCCAGCGCCCGGATGCTGGGCGCGCAGCGGGTCATCGTCATCGACCGGTACCCGTACCGGCTGCGGCTGGCGCGCGAGCACGCCGGCGCGGAGACGATCAACTACGAGGACACCGACGTGCGCGACGCGCTGAACGAGATGACCGCCGGGCGGGGGCCCGACGCCTGCATCGACGCGGTCGGCCTGGAGGGGCACCACGGCAACGCCGCGATGTACGCGTACGACCGGGCCAAGCAGGCCGCCCGCGCGGAGACGGAGCGGCCGTTCGCCCTGCGCCAGGCGGTCCTGGCCTGCCGCAGCGGCGGCGTCGTCTCGGTGATCGGCGCGTACGGGGGCTTCGTGGACAAGTTCCCGATGGGGGCGTTCATGAACCGGTCGTTGATCCTGCGGACCGGCCAGTGCCACGTCCAGCGCTATCTCCGGCCGCTGCTCGACCGCATCCGGCGTGGGGACATCGATCCCAGCTTCGTCGTCAGCCACCGGATGCCGCTGCGGGACGCGGCCAAGGGCTACAAGATCTTCCAGCGGAAGCAGGACGACTGCACCAAGGTCGTCCTCAAGGTGTGAGCCGGCCTGGCCCGGGTCCGTCGTGCCGCTGCCGGCCGCGTCGGGCCCGGCGCACGGCGAACGCGATCGCGGCGACGACGAGCGCGACGCCCAGCAGTTGCAGGCCCGGCGAGTCGTCGGCCTCCCCGTGCACGACGCCGGCGACGCCGGTCGCGGCGGCGAGCAGGGCAACGAGGTACGTCATCATCGGTCTTCTCCTTCCTCGACCCACTCGAGCAGGTCTCCGGGCTGGCAGTCGAGCACCCGGCACATGGCCTCCAGGGTGCTGAAGCGCACCGCCTTGGCCCGGCCGTTCTTCAGCACCGCCACGTTTGCCGGCGTGAGCCCGACCCGCTCGGCGAACTCGCCGACGCTCATCTTGCGTTTCGCCAACTCGACGTCGATGCGGACGACGATGGGCATCAGATCACCGCTTCCATGTCGGTACGCAGCGTCGTGGCCTGCCGCAGCAGCGCGCGCATCACCACCATCAGCAGCGCCAGCGCGGCGACGCCCACCAGCATCAGGAACAGCAGGAGCGGCAGCCCCGGGTCGGACGCGGTGAAGCCGACGTAGAGGAAGACGCCCAGCAGCACCACCCAGGCCGCGGCGATCGCCCAGACGATCGCGTCCACCCATCCGAGGGAGGCGTCGCTGAAGATGCGGTCGTCGCGCACCAGGGTGAGCAGCTTCCAGGTGGCCACGATCACCACCTGGATGCACAGCACCCAGAACACCGTCACGGCCGTCGCCGGCCAGCGCAGGTAGGCCTGCTCCGGGGACTCCTCGGCCAGGTGTGCGAACTGTCCGGGCAGCGAGAAGGTCTGGAACAACACCAGGATCCCGAAGAGCAGCACGAGGAAGATTCTGAGCGGAGCCACCGCTCGATGCTCGGTCAACATACATCGACTGTCACTCGTAACCTATCGAATGTCAATAGGGTTGGCTGGAGTTGACACCCTCCCGCTCTTGTTGCCAATTATGTGCAATAAGCTCGGCGGTGCGACGACGTCATCGGCGGAGAGGACCACCCGTGCCGGACACGCTCACCCGGCCCGCCGTGACCGGCGGGCCGCACGCCGTGCCCGAGCTGATGACGGCCTGGGTGCGTGGCTGGGCCGTCTCCCGGGGCACCCCCGCCCCGGTCGCGGTCCCCGGCGGCTTCCGCGTCGACGTGGGCCTGCCGGGCCATCGCGTACGCCACGTGCTGCACACCTACGACGCCGACGCGCTCGGGCGGCTCGGCCGCACGCTGACCGCGCCCGGTACCTGGATCAAGGTCAGCGGCGATCCCGCCGGCCTGCGCGCCGCCCTGCCCGACGCCTGGACGATGGACGTCGCCGGCCACCTGATGAGCGCACCGCTCACCTGCGGCACGGTCGAGCCCCCCGCTTCGTACGCGATCCGGGTCGTCGCCGAGGGCGAGGTCGTCGTGGCGCGGGTCCTCGACGCCACCGGGCGGCAGGCGGCCCGCGGGCAGCTGGCCCGCGCCGGAGAGTTCGGGATCGTCGACCAGGTCGAGACGGACCCCGCGCACCGGCGGCGCGGCCTGGGTCGGGTCGTCATGCGCGCGCTCTGCGACGACGCGGCGCGTCGCGGGATGCGCACCGGGATCCTCGTCGCCACCGACGACGGACGCGCCCTGTACGCCACGATCGGCTGGACGGTGCGGTCGGCGGTGTCGGGGGCGTTCCGCGCCGAGGCGGGGCAGCCGTCCTGACGGTCGGCGGACCCGGCCTTCCCGGCGGCGATCCGCACCGAGCTGCGCTCGGTGCATATCCCCACAGAAAGGACATGATGCAGGTCAAGGCCGCCGGCCTGTGCCACAGCGACCTCATGTACATGGAGATCGGTGCGGCGGCGATGCCGTTCCTGCCGATGACCCAGGGGCACGAGAACGCGGGCGTCATCAGCGCGCTCGGCGCGCAGGTCGAGGGCTGGCAGATCGGCGACGTTGTGGGCGTCTGCTCCTCCGGGGTCCGGGAAGAACAAGGTCACGGGGCGGCTCGTCGCCCGCTTCGGCGACTGAACGTCGTTTCCCGGGTCGGGGCACCCGGCTGACCCGCAGTGCCCCGGTCGGCCCGGGCTCGCCCACGGCCCGCCGGCTGGCTCACGGTCAGGGGATCGGCCACTCGTGCACGGGGCGGTTGCTGTGCATCAGCGCCACGTAGTGCCGCACCACCTCCCGCAGCGCCTCCGGCCGGTCCAGGTGGTCGGTGGCCTCCAGCCGGTGCAGGGTCTCCACCTGCCAGGTCGCGCCGTTGCGCCCGGTCAGGCAGCGCTGCTCGATGATGCCGAGCAGCCGGTCGCGCTCGCCCGGGTCCAGGCCCCACCGGTCCAGCCCGTGGTGCGCCAGCGGCAGCAGGCGGCGCAGCACCAGCTCCGTGACGGGGAGGTAGCCAAGGCCGGGCCAGAACACCTGGGCGTCGATGCCGTGCCGGGCGCAGGCGGTGAAGTTCTCCTCGGCCGCGCTGAACGACATCTGCGACCACAGTGGCCGGTCGGCCTCGGCGAGTGCCCGGACCAGGCCGAAGTAGAAGGCGCCGTTGGCCACGGTGTCGAGCACCGTCGGCCCCGCCGGCAGCACCCGGTTCTCCACCCGCAGGTGCGGGCGGCCCTTCAGCACGTCGTAGACCGGCCGGTTCCAGCGGTAGACGGTGCCGTTGTGCAGCCGCAGCTCGGCCAGCTTCGGCACGTCCCCCCGGGCGAGGGCCTCGGCCGGGTCCTGCGGGTCGCAGACCGGCAGCAGCGCCGGGAAGTAGCGGACGTTCTCCTCGAACAGGTCGAACACCGTGGTGATCCAGCGCTCCCCGAACCACACCCGGGGGCGCACCCCCTGCGCCTTGATCTCGTCCGGCCGGGTGTCGGTGGCCTGCTGGAACAGCGGGATGCGGGTCTCGCGCCACAGCTCCCGGCCGAAGAACAGCGGCGAGTTCGCGCCCAGGGCCACCTGCACGCCGGCGATCACCTGCGCGGCGTTCCAGTAGTCGGCGAACTGGGCCGGACTCACCTGGAGATGGAACTGGGTGCTCGTGCAGGCGGCCTCCGGGGTGATCGTGTCGGCGGTGACCGCGAGCCGCTCCACGCCGTCGATCGCGATCCGCAGATCTTCACCGCGGGCGGCGAAGATCTGCTCGTTGAGCAGCGCGTAGCGCGGATTGGCCGACAGCGTCTCGGCGGTCAGGTGCTCCGGTCGCAGCGTCGGCAGGATGCCGATCATCACCATGTGCGCGCCGACGGCCCGCGCCCGGGCCTCGGCGGCGTTCAGGCTGGCCCGCACGCTCTGCTCGAACTCGCCGGTGCCGGTGCCGGCCAGCCGGCGCGGCGCCACGTTGATCTCGACGTTGAACTGGCCCAGCTCGGTCTGGAAACTCGGGTCGGCGACGGCGGCCAGCACGTCGGCGTTGCGCATGGCCGGCATCGAGGCCTCGTCCACCAGGTTCAGCTCGATCTCCAGCCCGGTCATCGGCCGGTCCACGTCGAACCGCGACTCCCGCAGCATCTCCGCGAAGACGTCCAGGCACCGCCGCACCTTCTCGCGATAGCGGGCCCGGTCCTCCCGACTGAAGGTCCGCACGCCGACGTCCTCGCCCATGGTCACCGCCCTGTCACCCGTTGGTCCCCCTAACCTCGCACGCGCGGGGCGGACCGGGGAAGACCCGAAGGTCCCTGTACGTACCCGGCCGGAGCCCGCGTGATTCCTGTCGCCTCCGCCGCCCGCACGCCCGTCCCCGCCGGACCGGCCGCTAGCATGTGCGGCAACCGGGTCAGGGAGTGACGATGCGCGAGAAGATCACCAGGCTGTTCGTGGCGGCGGCGATCGCCGAGGCCTGCTCCTGGCTGGCCCTGCTGATCGGCATGGCCGTCAAGTACGGCCCGCCCGGCAACGAGATCGGCGTGCAGATCTTCGGCCCGGTCCACGGCGCCCTCTTCGTCGCGTACGGCGTGCTGGTGCTCGCGATGGCCCGGCTGCACCGGTGGCGGGCATGGCCGACCCTCGTGGCGCTGGCCTGCGCCGTGCCGCCGTTCGCCACCCTGGTCTTCGAGCGCTGGGCCGCCCGGCGCGGCATGCTGAGCGGCGCCGACGAGGGGCCGGACCGGTCGCGGACCCCCGTCGGCGAAGAGGTGCCCGCGGGACGCTGAGCGGGCCCGGCCCGGCGTGGGCCGCACGCTCAACCGGCGAGGAAGCCGGCCAGCGCGGCGGCGAGCTGCCCCGGTGCCTCCTCGGCCATGTGGTGCTCCGAGTCGATCGGGGCCACCCGCACGTCGTCGGCCCAGTCCCGCCAGATCGCCGCCGGGTCGCCGTACAGGTCGACCATGTCGTCGCGCTCCGACCAGCAGAACAACACGGGGCAGGCGATGCGCCGCCCCGCCGCCCGGTCGGCGTCGTCGGCCGCCCGGTCCGGCCCGAGCCCGGCCCGGTAGTCCTCGCACATCGCGTGCACCGTCGCGGGGTCGTGGATCGCCCGGCGGTAGTCGGCGTACGCCTCCTCGCCCATGGCGGCCGGCGAGCCGCCGTACCAGGCGTCCGGGTCGGCGTTGATCACCCGCTCCGCGGGCCTGTCGGACTGGCCGAGGAAGAACCAGTGCCACCAGCGGGCCGCGAACCGGGCGTCGGCGCGGGCCAGCGCCTCCCCGATCGGCACCCCGTCGAGCACGCCCAGCCGGCTGACCCGCTCCGGGTGGTCCAGGGCCGTACGCATCGCCGCGTAGCAGCCCCGGTCGTGCCCCACCACCGCCGCGCGGTCGTGCCCGAGCGCGTCGAGCAGGCCGACCACGTCGCGGGCCATGGCCCGCTTCGCGTACGCGGTGTGCCCGGGGTCGCTCGGCGGCTTCGACGAGCCGCCGTAGCCGCGCAGATCCGGACAGATGACCGTGTGCTCGCGGGCGAGCAGCGGCGCGACCCGGTGCCAGGTGGCGTGGGTGCGCGGATGCCCGTGCAGCAGCACCACGGGTGGGCCCGAACCGCCGTGGCGGACCCGCAGTCGCACCTCGCCGACATCGACGTGTTCCAGCGTGAAACCCTCGAACATGACCGGCACCGTACCCGCAGGCCCGCCTGCGGCAACCCCGCCCGCCGGGCCGGCCCGCGCCCGGCGGGCGTCAGGTCAGCGCGAACCAGGCCGCCACGGCGACCAGCAGCGTGCCCAGCGTCGCCTGGAGCAGCAGCGGTGGCCCGAGGTGTGACCAGAGGGTGGCGGTGCGCGGGGTGAGTAACTGGCCCGTGGTCAGGTTGACGATCCGCTCGATCTTCGGCGGCAGGTCCGGGTCGGCCTGCCGGCGCAGGGTGAGCTGCACGTGGTCGGCGGGGTGCACGGCGCTCTGCGGCAGGTGCCCGTGCAGCTCGACCTCGCAGAGCCGCCCGGCCGTGTCGCGCAGCCGCACCGGGGTGACCAGGTATTCCGGGCCCTTCTTCAGCTCCTTGAACGGCCGTCGGGCCGCGCCGGAGCCGGCGGAGAGCAGGGAGCGCGCCAGCGTCGCCAGCAGGCCGACGACGCCGGCCGCCGCGAGCACCGCGACCAGCACCGGTTGGCCGATCCGCACCTCGCGCGGGTAGCCGTCCAGGAGCCGCACGATCCGGCCGGTGACGATCCGTTCGGTCGGGTGGACGATCCGCCGGGTCTGCACGTCGCTGTCCATCTTCACCACCCAGAGTCCGGTTGCGTGCACCGATGGTATCGGTCGTACGGGTTGAACGACATGAATGAACCTCACTCACCCCCGGCGCGTCGGCCAGGTGACATCCGCGGCGGCGGGGGTAAGCGGGGGGCCGAGCTGGAAAGGGGTCGAGCATGCAGCTGTCCTTCCTGCGCCCGCTCTACGACCGCCCGGGACCGTGGGTCTCGGTGTACTTGGACGCCTCCGCCAACACCGAGGACGCCCACCCGGCGCTCGACCTGCGCTGGCGGGCCCTGCGCGAGCGACTGCAACAGCAGCGCGCCGACGCCGCCACCATCGACGCCGTCGAACTCCTCGTGCGGGGCCACGACCCGATGCCCGGCGACTACGGGCTGGCGGTCTTCGGCACCCGTGGCCAGGTGGTGCTCTCCGAGTACCTCTCCGCGCCGCCGCTGCGGGACCTCGCCGCGTACACCCCGTTGCCGCACGTGATGCCGCTGCTGGCGCAGCGCGGCGAGCAGGTGGCCTGGGTGCGCGTGCTGGCCGACCGCACCGGCGCCGACGCCACCGCGATCAGCGCCGGCGGCGTGCCGCGCCGCGCCCACGTGAGCGGCCGGGAGCACTTCCAGCTACGCCGGGTGCAGCCCGGCGGCTGGTCGCAGTCCAAGTACCAGAAGGCCGCGATGGAGGCCTGGCACCACAACGCGGGCGACGTCACCGCCGCCACCGTGGAACTGGCCGAGAAGGTCGGTGCGGAGGTGGTGGTGGTCGCCGGCGACATGCGCGCCACCGGCATGATCGCCGCCCAGATGCCGCGACGCTGGCAGGATCTGATGGTGCGCACCGACGCCGGTTCCCGGGGCGACGGCGCCGACCAGAGCCTGCTCGACGATCTCACCGTGCAGACCATCGCCGAGGTCGCCGACCAGCGCGTCTCCGCCGTGCTGGACCGCTTCGGCATGCAGGAGGACGTCGGTTCCGGGCTGGACGCCGTGGTGTCCGCACTGCAACGCAACCAGGTCGAGACGATGCTCCTCGTCGACGACCCGTCCGCGAACGGGGAGCTCTGGATCGGGCCGGACCCGACCGAGATCGCCACCGACCCGGGCCAGCTCGCCGCCATGTCCGTACGCGACCCGGAGAAGGTCCGCGCCGACGCCGCGCTCGTGCGCGCGCTGGTCGGCACCGACGCCGAGCTGACCGTGCTCGGCCCCGACGAGGCGCCGGAGCTGGCCGACGGGGTCGGCGCGGTGCTGCGCTACGTCGACCCCGGCACGCCGGGTCGCGGCGATGGCTGAGCGTACGGTGGCCGCCCTGGTGGTCGAGCGGCTGCGCGCGTGGCGGGTGCCGCGGGTCTTCGGCTATCCCGGGGAGGCCGTCGCGCCGGTGGTCGAGGCGTTGGACGCCGCGGGCGGCGACCCGGCGTTCGTGCCGGCCCGCCACGAGGAGACGGCGTCCTACATGGCCACCGGGCACGCCAAGTTCACCGGCGGCATCGGGGTCTGCCTGGCCACCCAGGGGCCGAGCGCCGTGCAACTGCTCAACGGCCTCTACGACGCCAAACTGGACAGCAAGCCGGTGGTGGCGATCGTCGGCGAGGACGTCTCGGGGCCGCTCGGCGCCGCCCACCAGGAGATCGGGCTGAGCCGGCTCTTCGGCGACGTGTGCCACGAGTTCGTCCGCTACGGGCGCACTCCCGGTGGGGTGCCGGCCCTGCTCGACCAGGCGTTCCGCACCGCCGCCGCCACCCGCAGCCCGGTCTGTGTGGTGCTGCCCCGGCAGTTGCAGGAGGCCGCCGCGCCCGACCTGCAGGCGTACGCCGCCGGGGTGCTCTCGGCGACGCCGGGGGAACCGCTGGCCCGGGTCCTGCCACACGAGGCGGACCTGGACGCCGCCGCCCAACTGTTCGCCAACGGCCAGCGCACCGCGATCCTCGTCGGCCAGGGCGCCCGGGGCGCGGCCGGGGACATCGTCGCCCTCGCCGACCGGCTCGGCGCCGGCGTGGCCGCGTCGCTGCTGGGCAAGCCGGTGCTCGACGAGCGGCTGCCCTTCCACACCGGCGTCCTCGGCGAGGTCGGCACGCCGGCCGCCGCCGAGCTGATGGGCGGCTGCGACACCCTGCTGCTCGTCGGCACCAACAACCCGTGGTCGGGTTACCTGCCGATGCCGGGGCAGGCCCGCACGGTGCAGATCGACATCGACGGCCGCCGCGTCGGCAGCCGGTACCCGGTGGACGTGCCGCTGGTGGGCGACGCCCAGGAGACGCTGCGGGCGCTGCTGACCCGGGTGCCCGAGCGGCCCAACTCCCGGTGGCGGGAGACCGTCGAGGCGTCGGTCGAGCGGTGGCGCGGCGAGCGGACCGAGCGGGCCGCCGCCCCCGCCGAGCCGGTGAACCCGCAGCTCGTGCTGCACGAGCTGGCCGCCCGGATGCCGCGTCGCGGGGCGGTAGCGGTGGACGTCGGGTCGGTCCTGTACTGGTACGCCCGGCACCTGGAGCTGCCGCCCGGCGTCAACGCGCAGCTCTGCGGCACCCTCGGCTCGATGGGCTGCGCCCTGCCGTACGCGGTGTCGGCCAAGCTCGCCGTCCCGGACCAGCCCGTGATCGCCCTGCTCGGCGACGGCGCGATGCAGCTCAACGGCCTCGCGGAGCTGGTCACCGTGGCGCATCACTGGCGGGAGTGGGCCGATCCCCGCCTGGTGGTGCTGGTGCTCAACAACCGGGACCAGTCCGGCAGGGGCGGCGGCCGTGCGCCGACCGACCCGACGCACCGCCGGCCCGACGTGCCGTACGCCGGCTGGGCGCGGCTGCTCGGGCTGCACGGCGTCCGCGTCGACCGCCCGGAGCTGGTGGGGGCGGCCTGGGACGAGGCGCTGGCGGCGGACCGTCCCTGCGTGCTGGAGGCGGTGGTCGACCCGGCGGTGCGGCTGCTGCCCCCCGAGCCCGCGTTCGCGGACCTGCGCGAGGTGTTCGCCGGCGGCGACGCCGCCCGGCGCGTCCGTGAGGGGATGCTCGCCGCCGGGGTGGCCGTGGAGGCCGACGACCTCGTTTAGCCGCCCGCTTCGGGGGCACTGGACCGGTGCAGTAGACGCTGGAGGTCACCTTGCCCGAAGAACCCACGGATCGCCGGTACGGTCCCGCACCCCTGCCGCAGCCCCGTGGGCCGGTCTCGGCGGCGCTTCTCGACGCGTTGCGGCGGGCGCCGCACGACCTGCCGGCGGGGCTCGGCGCCGGGCTCGACCCGGCCACCCCGCTCACCGACGAGGATCTTCAGCTCACCCTCTTCTGCTGCTACGAGCTGCACTACCGGGGCTGGCGGGGCGTCGACGATGCCTGGGAGTGGCAGCCGTCACTGCTCGGGCTGCGCGCGTACGCCGAACGGATCTTCGAGGCGGCGGTGCGGGCGCTGGTGGGGCCGTTGCCGGCCGTGCCGCCCGGTCAGGTGCCGGCGGCCCTGGCCGACGTGGTCGCCGCGGACGACGGGCCGCCGCTCGCCGGGCACCTGCAGCGCCGGGCGTCGCTGGCGCAGTTCCGGGAGTTCGTCACCCACCGCTCGATCTACCACCTGCGGGAGGCCGATCCGCACAGCTGGGCCCTGCCACGCCTCGGCGGCCCCGCGAAGGCCGCGCTGGTGGAGATCCAGATGGACGAGTACGGCAACGGGCGGCTGGACCGGATGCACGCCGAGCTGTTCCGCGTCACGCTGGGCCGGCTCGGGCTGGACACCGGGTACGCCGCCCACCTGGACGAGGTGCCGGCGCTCACCCTGGCCACCAACAACCTGATGTCGCTGTTCGGGCTGCACCGTCGGCTGCGCGGCGCCCTGATGGGACACCTGGCCGCGTACGAGATGACCTCCTCGTTGCCGAACCGCCGATACGGCAACGGGCTGCGCCGCCTCGGCCTGACCGGCCCGGTGACCCGCTTCTACGACGAGCACGTCGAGGCCGACGCGGTGCACGAGCAGATCGCCGCGCACGACCTGTGCGGGGGACTGGTGCGGGTGGAGCCGGGGCTCGCCCCGGACGTGCTGTTCGGCGCCGCCGCCGCGCTGGCGGTGGACCGGCTCTTCGCCGCGCACCTGCTGGACGCCTGGGCCGCCGGACGCACGTCGCTGCGCGACCAGGCCGCGGGGATCCGCATCGACCTGCGAGGGCGCCCGCGACCCGGCAGCCGCGCCGCCGTCGTGGCCTGACGCCGGCCGGCCCGTCCGGCGCGACGCGGTGAGGTGGTGGGTCAGCGGTCGCGGGCGGTGCCGGCCCGGAAGCCGACGGCCTTGTGCGTGCCGTCGCAGAACGGCTTGAGCGCCGACTTGCCGCACCGGCACAGCGCCACCGTGCCCCGCCTCGCGTCGATGGTCTCGCCGTCGGGGGTGACCAGGGCGAAATCGCCCCGGACCAGCAGCGGCCCGTCCCGGTACGGGGTGATGGTGGTCGTCGCCGCGGGGGCGTCGTCGTCGCTGCGCATGGGCGCTGATGTGCCCCTTGCGCCGACCCTGAAACCCGGCTCACCGGCGTGTCGTACCGGCCGGCGCCCGGCGTCCCCGCCCGCTTCGGCGACCCGTCCGGGATCTTCTGGTTGCTCCCGCACGGTGGGGGATGCCCCGTTTGAACCGCATCGGGGCGGGAAGCCGGGCCGCGTGGTGAGCGAACGAGGCAAGGTGGAGCCGGTGCACGAGGTGCGCGAGGGGCTCACGGCGGCGGGTGCCGGGCTGGCGGGCGACCGGGTCGTGGCCGCGGGCAGCCTCGCCCGCGTCCTGGTGGCCGCCACCGCGCGGGCGCTGCGCGGCGCCGACTGCGCCGACCTGGGGCACCCCGGGCACCCCGGACCCCTGTCCCGGTTCGCCGGCGCGCCCGAGCCGGTGCGGCGTGCGGCCGTGACCCGGGCCGCCGGCCGGGTGGCGCTCACCCCCGGCCAGACGGCCGAGGTCGACGCCGACCGGGTCGCCCGCTGGTTCGCCGAGCAGTACCCGCGCCGCCGCTACCCGGGCGCCCTGATCGGCTCGCCGCACGGCGCGGTCGCGCACCTGGCGCTGGCGCTCGGCGTGCCCTGGCTGCCGGCCGGGTTCGAGATGACCGCGCACTGGGCTCAGGGGGCCGTGGACCGCCCGCGGGCCGCCCTCGACCACGGCGCCGCGCTCGCCGCCCGCTTCCTCGCCGGCAACGCCGACCTGCACGTACGCCAGGTGCACTGCCCCGCCAGCCGGGGCGCGCTGGCCGGCGCGACGGTGTCGCTGGCGGCCCGGTGGCAGGGCCTGCCGGCCGCGTACGCGCGCTTCCTGGCCGACCGGCTGGAGCCGGCCGCCCCGGTGCTGCTGCTGCACGACGCCCGGACCTGGCCCGTGTTCGACTCCGCCCCCGGGCACAGCTTCCAGGTCGGCTGCCCGGCCAGCGGCCTGGACCCGGTCGACTTCCACCCCGACAGCCACGCCCTGCGCCAGGTGCTGCGCGCGGTCGGCGGCGACGGCGCGCGCTGGGCGCCGCCGGAGGTCACCTCCCCGCCCGGGCCGGCCGAGCACGGCGTGGAGCCCGGTCTCGAGGCCGCCGTCCGGGAGTGGACCGGCCGGCACGGGCATCCGCTGCACCAGGTCCTCGTGCCCCGACCGGAGGCGCTCAGCGCCGCCACCGCCGACCTGTACCGGCGCTGGCTGCGCGCCGCCGGCAAGACCGGCGACCGGCTGGTGGTGGAGTGCGGCCGGCTGCTCGACCCGTGGCAGGTGGTACGGGCCGGGATGGTGCCCTACTGGTGCGAGAACGCCACCCGGCGCAGCGTGGAGCAGGCGGAGTGGTGGCTCGCCGGCAGCGAGGCGTTCAGCTCGGTGGACGTGCTGCCCGAGCCGCCCGGGCTGCGGTCGCCGGCGCTGGCCGGGTTGCCGCAGTGGCTGGCCGTCGCCGGCTTCGGCCGTCGCCGCAGGGCGCTGGACCGCAGCTCGGCACGCGGCTACCCGGTCACCTCGGTGCCCACCCGCCGGGCGACGGAGGTGCTGCGCGCGCAGCCGTACGACCTGCCGACGCCGCCGCCGATGACCGTCGTCGACGCCCTCGCGGCGCTGCGCGACAGCGGCTCCCACCAGGGATTACAGGTCTGTTGAGCCGGCCCTTTCGAAACATCCTCGCGAACCCGGGGTCCCGTGGTTGAGTACCTACGAAGCGGGAACACCGCTGGCTGCGACGGCCTGACCGCGCCCTGTGGCACGCCGTCGTCGCCCGCTGGCATCCCAGTCATGTGACCCACTTTCCGGCCCGGTGCGTGGTGCGACCACGCGCGCGCACGACCGGTTTCCTGTATCCGGGCGGGGGACCTTCCTGAGGGAGGCGCGGATGTTCGGACAGACCACCACCACACCACCACCACCGACCGAACGGGGCTTGGAGGACCTGGACGCGGCCGCACTGGCGTACGCGGCCCGAATCCAGGGCCTACCGCCGCAACGGTGCCAGGAGGCACGTGACGACCTGGTCCGCTTCGCCCTGCCGTTCGCGGGCCGGCTGGCCCGCCGCTACCGGGGGCGGGGCGAACCGCTGGAGGACCTCGAGCAGGTCGCCCGCCTCGGCCTGGTCAACGCCGTCGACCGGTACGACCCGGAACGGGGCTCGTTCACCGCGTACGCCGCGATCACCATCGTCGGTGAGATCAAGCGGCACTTCCGCGACCGCACCTGGGGCGTGCACGTGCCGCGCCGGCTGCGCGACCTGATCCTGGAGGTGGGGCAGGCCACCGCGGCGCTGACCAGCGAGCTGTCCCGGGCCCCGTCGGTCGCCGAGCTGGCGGAGCGGCTGGAGACGCCGCAGGAGGAGATCCTCGCCGCGCTGGAGTCGGCCGCCGGCTACAGCCCGGCCTCGCTGAACGCGCCGGTCGGCGGGGAGAGCTCCGCCGAGTTCGGTGACCTCGTCGGCGAGTCCGACAACGCACTGGAATCGGTCGACGACCGGGTGACCGTCAGCGGGCTGCTGCACCGGTTGCCCTGGCGGGAGCGGCGCATCCTGGCCATGCGTTTCTACGGCAACCAGACCCAGGCGGAGATCGCCGCCCGGTTCGGCATCTCCCAGATGCACGTGTCCCGACTGTTGTCGCGGGCGCTGACCTGGCTGCGCCAGGCGATGCTCGCCGACGCCGCGCCACCGTGGCAGAACGGCGCCGCCGAGTCCGAGCCGGCCAAGACGAGGATCTCGGTGCGGCACAACGGCGACCGGGTGGTCGTGGAGGTCGGCGGGGAGATCGACCGGCACGGCGCGGACCAGCTCCGCAGGGCGATGCTGGAGGCCGTGACCGGGCAGCCCGCCGAGGTGGTGGTCGACCTGGTCGGCGCGGGCGACTTCGACGCCGGCGGCATCGCGGCGCTGCTGGCGGGCCGCGAGGCCGCCGCCCGCACCGGGGTGCCGCTGCGACTGACCCGGGTCCAGCCGGCCGTGCGCCGCTCGCTCACCGCGGCGGGCCTGGCCCCGGCCCGCGAGGGCTGAGCGCACCGACCCCCACCACAGCCGGCACGGCGCGCGGCGGGGCCGGCACCCACGCGGTGCCGGCCCCGCCGCGTACGCGTGCTCAGTGCTCCGGCGTGTCGCCGGGCCCGCGCGGGTGCCGCCACTGGTCGTTCTCCTGCGTCTCCCGCTGGGCGCCGAGGTTGGTCTCCTCCGGCTCGTCGGTCTGCTCGAAGCTGGGCCGGCGCACGTCGTCGGGCTCCGGTACGTCCACCGGCCGCGCCCCGGACTGCGGCGCCGGGTGGTACGCGGTCGCCTCGCGCGCGCCGTGCGCCCCCTCCAGCGACGGGGAGTCGGGCCGGTGCTTCTCGCGGTGCAACTCGTCGCGGAAGTCCTGCGGCGGCTTCGTGGCGCGCTGCGGCAGGTCGCGGCCGAGGTCGGCGACCAGCGGCCCGTACTTGAGGTCGAAGGCGGGGCGCTCGGAGCGGATGCGGGGCATCCGGTCGAAGTTGCGCAGCGGCGGCGGGCAGGTGGTGGCCCACTCCAGCGAGTTGCCGAAACCCCAGGGGTCGTCGACGGTCACCACCGCCCCGTACCGCCAGGACTTCCAGGCGTTGTAGATGAAGATCAGCGTGGAGGCGCCGAGCACGAACGAGAAGATGGTGGAGACGGTGTTCAGCGCCGTGAACCCGTCGTTGGGCAGGTAGTCGGCGTACCGGCGGGGGAAGCCCTCGTTGCCCAGCCAGTGCTGGACGAGGAAGGTGCCGTGGAAGCCGATGAACATCGTCCAGAAGTGGGCCTTGCCGAGCCGCTCGTCGAGCAGCCGGCCGGTCATCTTCGGCCACCAGAAGTAGAGGCCGCCGAAGAGCGCGAAGACCACCGTGCCGAACAGCACGTAGTGGAAGTGCCCGACGACGAAGTACGTGTCGTGGGTGTGCCAGTCCACCGGCGGGCTGGCCAGCAGCACCCCGGTGAGGCCGCCGAAGAGGAAGGTGACCAGGAAGCCGATCGCGAAGAGCATCGGCGTCTCGAAGGTGAGTTGCCCCTTCCACATCGTGCCGATCCAGTTGAAGAACTTCACCCCGGTCGGCACCGCGATCAGGTAGCTCAGGATGCTGAAGAACGGCAGCAGCACCTGCCCGGTGGCGAACATGTGGTGCGCCCACACGGTCATCGAGAGCACGGTGATCGCGATGGTGGCCAGCACCAGGCCGGTGTAGCCGAAAATCGGCTTGCGGGAGAAGACCGGGATGATCTCGGTGATGATGCCGAAGAAGGGTATCGCGATGATGTAGACCTCGGGGTGGCCGAAGAACCAGAACAGGTGCTGCCACAGCATCGGCCCGCCGGTCGACGGGTCGTAGACGTGGGCGTTGAGCAGCCGGTCCGCGGCGAGGGCCAGCAGCGCGGCGGCGAGCAGCGGGAACACCAGGATCACCAGGACGCTGGTGAAGAGCATGTTCCAGGTGAAGATCGGCATTCGGAACATGGTCATGCCGGGCGCGCGCAGGGTGAGGATCGTGGTGATCAGGTTGACCGCGCCGAGGATGGTGCCCAGCCCGGAGACGACCAGGCCGATCACCCACAGGTTGGCGCCGACGCCGGGCGAGTGCTCCTGGCTGCTCAGCGGCGTGTAGGCGGTCCAGCCGAAGTCGGCGGAGCCGTTCGGGGTGAGGAAACCACCGAGCACCATCAGGCCACCGATCAGGTAGAGCCAGTAGGCGAGGGCGTTGAGCCGGGGGAACGACACGTCGGGCGCGCCGATCTGGATCGGCACGATGTAGTTGGCGAACCCGAACGCCGCCGGGGTGGCGAACAGCAGCAGCATGACCGCGCCGTGCGAGGTGAAGAGCTGGTTGTACTGCTCGGCGGAGAGGAACTGCAGGCCGGGCCGGGCCAGCTCGGCCCGGATCAGCATCGCCTCGATCCCGCCGACCAGGAAGAAGCAGAACGAGGTCAGCAGGTAGAGCAGACCGATCTGCTTGTGGTCCGTGGTGCCGAGGAACCGGGTCAGCTTTCCGCCCGGGACCGCCTTGCGCAGCGGCCCGGGAAAGCCGCCGAATCGCGCCGGCACCAGGATCGCCGGCCCCCGGTCACGTGCAGGTTCCGTGGTTACCCGCTTGGGCATGTGCCTCTCACCCCGCCATGACGACAGATAGGACGGCGCGGCCTACCCGCCCCTCATGCCATGAAACCAGGCGACAGCGGTTATTCAGGCGAGAGTGGTAAATTAGGTCAATTGGCGGGCAGGGTGGCCCAGACGACCTTGCCGTCCCCCACCGGGACGCTGCCCCACCGCTGGGCCAGCTCGCGCACGAGCATCAGCCCGCGGCCACCCTCCACCCGCGGGTCGGCGGACCTCTCCCGGACCACGGCCCGGCTGCCGTCGGCCACCGTCACGTGCAGGTAGGGCCGGCACAGCGTCAGCGTCACCCGCATCGGCGTGCCGGCGTGCCGGACCACGTTGCCGACCAGCTCGCTGAGCACCAGCGACGCCGGGCCGGCAGCCGCCGGTAGCTGCCACCGCGCGCACGCGTCGCCCACCAGCTCCCGCGCCCGCCGGCAGGCGTCCGCGACCGGTTCGAGGCGGACCCGCAGCCGGGGCGCCGCCGCCGCGTTCGCCACCCGGGTCGCCTCGTCGCGGTCCGGGCGTACGGGCACCACCCGGCAGGCGGTCGACCGCGCCAGCCAGTCCGCCGCCTCGGGCGGCGGGGCGCAGAGCACGACGGGCACCGCGGGCCAGCCGGCCGCCCGGCGGGCGGCGGCCGCGAAGACCGACAGGGCCAGCGGGTCACCCACGGTGACGTCGGTGAGGTCCACCACGAGGGCGTCGGGCTGCTCGGCGAGGCAGCCGTCCAGCGTGTGGTGCACCGTCCGCATGGTGCCGAGATCGAGGCCGCCCCGAACGCGCACGACGGTCACGGGTGACTCGTCCTGCACCTCGCAGCTGATCCGGCTCGGCATGGGCACCTCGTTTCGCCTCGTCGGTAGATCTGCGAACTACCCGGGCCCGCGCGGCACCAAACCGGACCGGCCGGCGGGCGTGCACCGCCGGTCGGTCCGATGGGTCACGGTGCGTCACCGTCGGGGGCGGCCCCGGGTGGTCAGGAGGCCGAGCGCGATCATGCCCAGCCCGAGGAACAGGTGCAGCCAGTTGTCGGCGGTGTTGAGCGGAATGAAGTTGGCCTCGCTGTCGTGGTCGATCACCAGCCCGTAGAGCCAGAGCACCAGGTAGATCGCGCCGCCGCCGACCAGGAACGTCCGGGCGCCCGAGATGGTGCGGGCCAGCGCCAGCCCGACCACCCCGAAGAGCAGGTGGACGATGTTGTGCAGCACGGAGACCTGGAACAGGCCGAGCAGTCTGGCCTCCGACTCGTGCCCGGCGAAGCGCAGGTCGCCGAAGTCGCTCGTGACGCCCGGCACGAAGCCGAGCACGCCGATCAGGAGGAAGAGCACCGACACGACCGTGGCGGCCCGCCGCACCGGCGCCCTGCCGTCCGCCGGGTCGTGCCGGGCGCGCGAGCGCGCCGTGGGACCGGTCACTGCCATCTCCTTACTGTGCGGAAGCCAGGCGTCGCGCGACTTCCCGCTGCCCCCGCCGGCAAACCCCCCGGCCACCGGCACTGCGGGGCGTCGAGGTGCCGGCGGCACAACGCGAGCGGGCCGCCCCGCCGACGCACGGCGGGGCGGCCCGGCGACGCACGGCCTCCGTCAGGCTGGTTGCAGGCGCGTGGCGGCGCCCTGACGGACCCGCTCGTAGAGGCCCACGTACTTCTCGGCCATCACCGCCGGGGTGAAGCGCAGCGCGGCCTCGCGCCGGCACTCGCCCGGGTCGAGCGTCTTGGCGGCCAGCAGCAGGTCGCCCAGCTCGTCCTCGTCGGTGGTCAGCAGGCCGGTGCGGCCGTGCTCGATCAGCTCGGGCAGGCAGCCCCGCGCGGTCGCCACCACCGGCGTGCCCAGCGCCAACGACTCGACCACCGCGGTGCCGCCCGGTTCCTCCCAGCGCAGCGGGAACAGCGAGGCCCGCGCCCCGGCCAGCAGGTCGTCGCGCTCCTGCCCGGCCACCGTGCCGACCCAGCGGACCAGGTCGCCGTCGACGTGCGGGGCCACCTCGTCGTGGAAGAACCGCACGTCCGGGTTCTGCCGGGCCTCGTCCCCGGCGGCGGCCAGGTCCTCCGGCCGGTGGTACGGGCCGACGGGCCCGGCGAGCACCAGCGGCAGCCCCAACCGCTGGGCCAGGCGCGCCCCCACGTCCTGCCCCTTGCCCGGGTTGATCCGGCCCAGGATGATCAGGTAGTCGCCCTTGACCGCCGGGGGCCGGCGGTCCGCGTCCACGGCGAGCGGGGTGGCCAGGTGCACGTGCCCCACCGAGTGCTCCCGCAACGCCCGGGGGGCGCGCGCCACCTGCGAGGCGGAGACGCCGTTGACCCGGACCCGGTCGCCGCCGTCGAAGTTGCCGTAGAGCGCGGGGTGCTTGGCCAGGTCCCAGTGCAGCGTGTGCAGCGCAGGCGGGGCGTCCGGGCCCATGGCGGCGAGCGTGGCCAGGCCGACGGCCTCCACGTGGTCGTGGATCACGTCGACGTCGTCGCGGGAGCGCAGCGCGCGCACCACCCCGGACAGGTGCGCCTGCGAGATGCCGCAGACCTGGTTGTACGGCCGTTGCAGGGCGTGGAACTGGCCGTCGGGGAAGACCGAGAACATCTCGTCGACCGGGAGCGTGCTGCTGCCGACCGAGGCGAGCACCACCCGTACGCCGAGCCGGCGCAGCTCCGGCACCAGCGTCGCGATCACGTTCTCGATGCCGCCGTAGCCGGGTGGCGGCACGGACAGCCAGGGACCGGCGTTCATCAGGACGGTCAGGCTCATGCGGGGTTCCTTACCTCGGCGGGGCCCCGGGGCGTCCGCGCCCCGGGGCCCACGGTCATCACCTGTCGCACGCTCATGCCGCGGCGACGCGTCGGCGGGGGATGCGGTGGCGCAGCTCCGCCAGCGGCGGGCGCTCCGCCACGGAGACGTCGCTGACGACGATCTCGCGGTCGAGGTTCGGCAGGGCTTCGGAGCCGCCGCGCCGGAACTGCGTCAGCAGGGCGGCGGGCATCGCGCCCGGTGCCGCCCAGCCGCGCCGCTGCAACCGCGACCAGGCGGTGAGCATGATCTGCGCCGACATCCGGCCCAGGGCGGCGGTGTCCTGGTGGCGGTGCTTGCGTTCGCCCAGGTCCACCTGGGCCAGCGCGTCCAGGCCGACCAGTTCGAGCAGGTCGATCAGCATGGCCGTCTCCACGCCGTAGCCGGAGACGAACGGCACCCGCTCCAGCACCTCCCGGCGCCCGGCGTACTCACCGGCGAGGGGCTGCACGAAGCCGGCCAGCTCCGGCCAGAACAGGTTCAGCATCGGCCGGGCCATCAGCTCCGTCACCCGCCCGCCGCCGTCGGCCTCCACGCTGGACGCCCCGACCAGGGGGCGGTGGTAGAAGCCCTTCACGAAGTCCACCGACGGGTCGGTCAGCAGGGGTCCGATCAGCCCGGTCACGAAGTGCGGGCGGAACTCGCGCAGGTCGGCGTCGATGAACGCCACCACGTCACCCTCGGCCGCGGCCAGCCCCGCCCAGAGGGCGTCGCCCTTGCCGGTGAGCTGGGGCAGCCCCCGCGTCATCGCGTCCTGCCCGACGACCTCCGCGCCGGCCGCGCGGGCCACCTGGGCGGTGCGGTCGGTGGACCGGGAGTCCACGACGATCAGCTCGTCGACCAGGGCCACCCGCTCCATCAGGTGCTCACGGATGGTCGACACGATCGCGCCGACTGTCGCCTCCTCGTTGCGGGCCGGCAGCACCACGCTGACCCTGTTGTCTCCCTTGGCGCGCATCAGGCGCCGCGCCGGCCAGTCGTTGGCGGAGGTGGTGCGGTATGTGGCCCACGCCTCCACCACCGGTGAAACCGTCGTTTCCGCGTTCCGCACAGGCACCCCCATGATCGTGGTGGAAAAACCGTTCGTTGTTTTTCCCACTCCGCCCCTCGCGCTAACCGCTGATGGCTAACAGCTTGATCACGATGGTGCCGTGACCGAGTTGCGCCCCGGTGAACGTTTGGTTGCGACCGCGCCAGGGGAGTGCTGTCGCTGAAACACGAAAACATGACGAAGGGCTTTTCATATGCGCACGTGCCGGGTGGGACTTGTTGGGGCCGGCGGGGTGGCGCAACGCCACGCCCGGGTGTTGGGCGGCTTCGCGGACGTGGAGCTGCTCGGAGTGACCGACGTGCTGCCGCAGGCGGCGGAGGAACTGGCGCGGGCGCACGGCACCCGTACCTTCGGCGACGTCGCCGAGCTGCTGGCCGCCGGCCCGGACGCGGTCTACGTCTGCGTGCCCCCGTTCGCCCACGGGCCGGCGGAGGAGGCCGTCGTCGCGGCCGGGGTGCCGATGTTCGTGGAGAAGCCGGTCGCCGTCGACCTGGTGACCGCCGAGCGGATCGCCGACCTGGTGGCCCGGCGCGGGCTGCTCACCGGCGTCGGGCACCACTGGCGGTACCTGCCGGTGGTGCAGCAGGCCCGGGAGTTGCTCGGCGACCGTCCGGTGCGGATGGTCGCCGGCGCGTGGTGGGACAAGGTCCCCCCGGTGGCGTGGTGGTCGCGGCGGGACCGCTCCGGCGGCCCGGTCGTCGAGCAGGCCGCCCACGTGCTCGACCTGGTCCGGTGCCTGGTCGGGGAGGTCACCGAGGTAACCGCGTACGGCAACGGCACCCCGCCGCCCGTCGACGGCGCCGACATCGACTCGGTGACCACCGCGACGCTGCGCTTCGCGAACGGCGCGGTCGGCACCCTCACCGCCGCCTGCGTGCTCGGCTGGAAGCACCGCGCCGGGCTGGAGATCCTCGCCGACGGGCTGGCGCTGTCGCTGACCGAGGACGCCCTGGTGGTCCGCGACGCCGACGGGGAACGCCGCTTCGAGGCCGACCCGGACGCCGCCCGGGTGGCCGTGGACCGGGCCTTCGTCGACGCGGTCCGGGGCGTCGGCGACGACGTGCGCGTCCCGTACGCCGAGGCCCTCGGCACCCAGCGGCTCGCCCTCGCGGTCGCCGACTCCGCCCGCACCGGCCGGCCGGTGCGCCTGGACGCCCCGGCCGCCGCGCCGCTGAGCACGGGGGTGACGGTCGATGCGTGACAAGGTGGTGGTGGTCAGCGGCCCCGGCCGGGTGGAGCTGGTCGAGCAGGACGCCCCGGAGCTGACCGAGGGCACGTTCCGGGTCGAGACGCTGTTCAGCGGCGTCTCCGCGGGCACCGAGCTGAGCTATGTCAAGGGCACGAACCCCTACCTGAACGTCACCTGGGACGCCGCCCTCGGGCTCTTCCGTCCGGGCGCGGCGAGCACCCCGTACCCGGTGAACCGGCTCGGTTACATGCAGGTCGGCCGGGTGGTGCAGAGCCGCACCCCGGCCATCGCCGAGGGCACCGTCGGCGCGATGACGTACGGCCACCGCACCGGCTGGGTCGCCGACCCGGTCGCCGAGCGGTTCGTGCCGCTGCCCGAGGACCTCGACCCGCTGCTCGGCGTCTACGTCGCGCACATGGGACCGATCTGCGCCAACGGGGTGCTGCACGCCGCCGCCGACCTGCACGGCGCCGACGTGCGGTCGCTGGGCGACGGGGTGCGCGGCCGCCGGGTCGCGGTCGTCGGCAGCGGGGTGGTGGCCCTGCTGACCGCCCTGTTCGCCAGGCGGCACGGCGCCGCCTCGGTGGTGGTGCTCGACCCGACCCCGCAGCGGCGGGCCGTCGCCGAGGCCCTGGGCCTGCAGACCCTCGACCCGGAGGCCGACGACCCGGCGGTGGTGCTCAAGACCCGCTGGGCGCACGGCCCCGGCGACCGGGGCGCCGACGTGGTGTTCCAGTGCCGGGGGCAGGCGTGGGCGTTGCAGCTCGCGCTGCGTCTGCTGCGCCCTCAGGGCACGGTGGTCGACCTGGCCTTCTACCAGGACGGCGCGGACGCGGTCCGCCTCGGTGAGGAGTTCCACCACAACGGGCTGTCGCTGCGCTGCGCGCAGATCGGCCGGGTGCCGCGCGGGCTCGCCCCCACCTGGGACCGGGAGCGCCTCTCCGCCGAGACGATCGACCTGCTGCGCGCGTACGGGGACGTGATCCGCAAGCACCTGGTCTCGGCGGTGGTGCCGTTCGAGGAGGCGCCGACGCTGCTGACCGACCTCGCCGAGCGGCGCCGCCAGGAACTCCAGGTGGTGCTGACCGTCTGACCGTCGCCCGGGGCCGGCCGCGCCCGAGACCGCGGCCGGCCCCCGCGGCGGGCTCGGGCGGCCGGCCGCCGCCAGCTTCCGGCTGGTCCGGTGTGAGCTTCCGGCTGGTCCGGTGGCAGCTCGCGGGCGGTCCGGCGGCGACACCGGTACGGCGGCGCGCCGGGTGGGCCGCCGATGCCGGGTCCGGTCGCGTACCGTTGCCGCTCATGGGTGTGTCGCAACGCTTGAAGAACAGGTTCCGCCGGTTCCTCCAGCGCCCGGGGACGACGGTCGACCTGGGGCCGTTGGAGAAGCTGCTGCCGGCCGTCGAGGCGCGCGAGGACGAGCTCTCCGCGCTCGACGACGCCGAGCTGACCGAGGTCGCCGGCAAGGCCACGAGCTACGAGGAGATCTGCGCGGTCGGCCGCGAGGCCGCCCGCCGCGGCCTCGACCAGCGGCCGTACGACGTGCAGCTGCTCGGCGCGATGGCGCTGCTCTCGGGCAAGGTCGCCGAGATGGCCACCGGTGAGGGCAAGACGCTCACCGCCGCCGTCGCCGCGTACGGGCACGTCCGGCTGGGCAACGGCCCGGTGCACGTGCTCACCGTCAACGACTACCTGGCCCGCCGTGACGCCCGCTGGATGGAGCCGGTCTACACGCTGCTCGGCCTGACGGTCGGCTGGGTCAACGAGGCGTCCACCCCGCAGGAGCGGCGCGACGCGTACGCCTGCGACGTCACCTACGTCTCGGTCAGCGAGGCCGGCTTCGACTACCTGCGCGACCAGCTCGTCACCGAGGTGGAGGACCGGGTGCAGCCGCCGCTGCGCACCGCGATCGTCGACGAGGCCGACTCGATCCTCATCGACGAGGCCCGGGTGCCGATGGTGCTCGCCGGCGCGGTCGCCGGCGAGCAGGATCCGGTGCACGCCGCCGCCGCGCAGGTGCGCGGCCTGCGCAAGGGCAAGCACTACACGGTGGCCGAGGACGGCCGCAGCGTCGCCTTCACCGCCGCCGGCCTGGCCGCCGTGGAGGCCCGCCTCGGCATCGACCTGTACGACGAGGAACACGTCGCACAGCTCTCCGCGGTGAACGTGGCGCTGCACGCGCACGCCCTGCTACACCGCGACGTCGACTACATCGTGCGCGACGGCTCCGTCGAGCTGATCGACGAGATGCGGGGCCGGGTCGCCCAGCGCCGGCGCTGGCCCGACGGGCTGCAGGCGGCGGTGGAGGCCAAGGAGGGCCTCGACGCCAGCGCCGAGGGCGAGGTGCTCGGCACCATCGCCGTGCAGGCGTACATCGGGCTCTATCCCAAGGTGTGCGGCATGACGGCGACCGCGGTGCTGGTCGGCGACCAGCTGCGGGAGTTCTTCGACCTGGAGGTGGCGGTGATCCCGCCGAACACCCCCTGCGTGCGTGAGGACGAGACGGACCGCATCTACGCCACCCGGGCGGAGAAGGAGGAGGCGCTGATCGACGAGATCAAGCGCCACCACGACCGCGGGCGGCCGGTGCTGGTCGGCACCCTGGACGTGAAGGAGTCCGAAGGGCTGGCGGCCGGTCTGAACACCGCCGGGGTGCCCTGCGTGGTGCTCAACGCGAAGAACGACGACGAGGAGGCGGCGATCATCGCCGAGGCCGGCGCGTACGGCGCGGTGACCGTCTCCACGCAGATGGCCGGCCGGGGCGTGGACATCCGCCTCGGCGGCAGCGACCAGGCCGACCGGGACCGGGTGGCCGAGCTGGGCGGCCTCTACCTGATCGGCAGCGGCCGGCACGACAGCCGGCGCGTCGACGACCAGCTGCGCGGTCGGGCCGGCCGCCAGGGCGACCCGGGTGGCTCGGTCTTCTTCGTCAGCCTGGAGGACGACCTGGTCGTGCGGCACGCCGGCGACGCCGTCCCGGCCTCGCCCCGGATGAACGCCGACGGCCTGGTGACCGACGAGCAGGTCGAGTACGCCGTGGAGCACGCCCAGCGGGTCGCCGAGGGCGTCAACCACGAGATCCACCGCAACACCTGGCGCTACAGCGTGGTCATCGAGCAGCAGCGCAAGGCCCTCGCGGAGCGCCGGGAGCGGCTGCTCACCAGCGACGTGGCGGCGCTGATGCTGCTGGAGCGGGTGCCGGAGAAGGCCGGCGAGATGGACGAGGACCTGCTGGCCCGGGTCGCCCGGTCGATCGCCCTGTTCCACCTCGACCGGCTCTGGGCCGAGCACCTCGCGGAGCTCTCCGAGGTGCGCGAGGGCGTGCACCTGCGCGCGCTCGGCCGGCTCGACCCGCTCGACGAGTTCCACCGGGCGGCGGTGCCGGCGTTCAACAACCTGGTCCCGGAGATCGAGCGGCGCACGATCGACACCTTCGAGGAGACGGAGTTCGAGGAGGGCTGGGAGCCGGACGAGGCGAAGCTGGTGCGGCCCAGCGCCACCTGGACCTACCTGGTGCACGACAACCCGTTCGGCTCGGAGCTGGACAGGTTGATCGCCTCTGTCGGTCGGCGACTCAGCTCCGCCTCGCGCTGACACATCGGCCCCTTCCGGCACCCGGTGCCGGAAGGGGCCCCCTTTTGCGCCGTTTCGACCCTGGTTTGCGAGGGTAGTAGGCCTCTGGTCCGAGGAGTCGGGAGAGAACCAGACATGGCACAGGTGACGGGGCCGGTCGGGCGTGCGATGGCACGCGCCGAGACGGCGGAGGCAGCGGGCCGGTGAACCTGGACATGCGGGATCCGGCCGTCGAACGGCTCGGTGTCCTGGAGACCGCCGCTCTGCTGCGCGAGCTGACCGCCGGGCTGATCGCCGTGGACGACTTCGACGAGGCACTGGACGCGCTGGTGCGTACGGCCCGCGACGCGGTGGCCGGCGTGAGCTGGTGCGGCTTCACCGCGCTGCGCGCCGGCGAGCCGGCCGGGGTGGCGGCCTCCGACGCCCGCCTGGCGGGCCTCGACGACCTGCGGCACGGCCCGGACTCGCCGGCGATGGACGCGATCCGGCGGCGGGAGATGATCCTCTCCGACCGGCTGGACCGTGAGGAGCGCTGGCCGGCCTGGACGCCGCGGGCGCGGGAGCTGGGCGTGCGCGGGGTGATCTCGGCGCCGGTCGACGTCGACGAGCAGGTGATCGGGGCGATCAACCTCTATGCCGGGGGCACCGACCTGCTCACCCCCGGGCACCAGCTCACCGCGATGCTGCTCGCCGAGCACGCCGGGCTGCTGCTCGCCGCCGTCCGGGACCGGGCGCGTAAGGCGGCGCGGGCCGGGGAGGCGGACTCCGCGGCCCTCGGCGACGGGGTGATCGGGCAGGCGATCGGCGTGATCATGACGCAGCGCGGCTGCCCGGCCGGGGAGGCGCTGGACGAGTGCGGCGCTGGCCAGGTCGTGCTGCGCAGTGCGCGGGACAACTGACCGGACGTCGTCACTCGACATCCCCGCTGCGGGAGGCCCGGGGCTCAGCCGTCGCGCGGGTAGCACCCTGACCGACACGCGCGAGCCTGGTCCATGCACCGTGTCGCGCCCCCGGGACAACTGACCGGACCGCACCCGGCACGACCGACCCGGACCGTACCCGCACCCGCCCGTTGCCGGTGTGGCCCGCGGGAGGCCCGGGGCTCCTGCTGTTTCGCCGGGGTGGCGCGCGGGTAGCACCCTGGACTGGCGACACGCGCGAGCCTGGGGAGGAACCATGCAGAGCCGGCTGCGGGTGCAGGGGCACCCTATCCAACCGATGCTGGTGACGTTCCCGTTCGGGCTCTTCGTGAGCGCGACCGTGTTCGACCTGACCGACGTGCTCGGCGGGCCGGCCTTCCTCGGCGAGGTGGGCTACTGGACGTCCGTGGCGGCCCTGTTCGCCGCCGCCCTGGCCGCCGTGGCCGGCATGATCGACCTGTGGGACGTCCCGGTGGACCGGACCCGCCGTACCGCGATCACCTTCAACCTGGTGAACGTGGGGATGGCCGCGCTGTTCCTGGTCGCCTGCCTCGTCCGCGCGGACGCGCCGCAGCGGGGCGCCTCGGTCGTGCTGCTGGTCACCGAGCTGGTCGCCCTGGGCGTCGGCGCGGTCGGCGTCTCGCTGGGTGCCCGGCTGGTTCGCCGCTTCGAGGCCGGCAGCCGCGCCGACGCCCGCGGCCTCGACGCCCTGGTCGACCGTCGCGACTCCACCGTCGACCTGGCCCACCACCGCCTCTGAGCGGCGGGCGGGGCGCGCTGCGGGTCAGTGGGACTCGGCGTGGTGGGCGGCCAGCACGTCGGCGCCGAAGTCGCTGTTGGGGCGGCGGAGCACGGTGTGCGCGTGGTTGCCGTCGTCGGCGGTGTTGTCGTACTCGATGAGCAGGTTGTCGCCCTGCACCCGGTAGTAGTGGCGCGTCGCGGGCGCCGTCGGGCCGGCCCAGGCGAAGTGCAGCTCGCCCACGCCCAGCCGCCGTGACTCCCGGATCGCCAACTCCGGCGGCAGCCGGTCCAGGTAGAGCGCCACGAGCTGGTCCAGCAGGGCCCGGCCGGTGGGGCCGAGCCGGTCGGCGGGCACCCCGAGCGGCTCCAGCGGCGCGTCGACCCGCGGGCGGGTGGCGCTGATGATGTCCCTGGGCGCCTCGTCGGCGACGACCGCCGCGGCCCGGGCCGCCGGACCCATGGCGTCGAGCAGGGCGTGGGCCAGGTCCTCCTCCACGGCCAGGGGTCGGGAGACGGGGCGGCCGGCGTACCGGACGGTGGCCGGATTGGCGCCGAGGAAGATCGGCGCGGGGGAGACCTGGTCGGCCACCACTGTCATGCCCACCGACAGGTGGTGCCCCTCCAGGCGCCACGCCCACGCGTCGTCGCGGGCCGGGTCGCCGAAGATGGCCACCCAGTAGTCGCCGCTGTGCCGGCCCCGGCGCCAGCCCTCGGCCCGGTCCAGCACCTCCTCCAACGCGACGATCGCCATGGCCTGCGCGTACGCCGACGGGCTCAGCGCCGTGGCCAGCAGCCGGTGCGCGGCCTTGCGTCCCGCGCGGTCGAGGTCGGCCAGGCAGACGCCGGGCCGGGGCCGCGGCCGGTACTCGAGCCAGCGGCGGGCCGCCTCGTCGTCGAAGCGGTGCACGGCGCGGGCGCGGGCGGGCTCGTCCAGCGCGCCCAGCAGGGCCGTGGCGGCGGTGCGCATCTGCTCGGGCAGGGGATCGTCCACCGACCCTGTATACCGGGCGTCGTGGGCGTGGCGTCGCCCGACCCGCCCGCCGCTCAGCCGGTCGACGCGGTCAGTAGCGCGAGCATCTCGGACAGGTCGAAGAAGCGGGCGGTCTCCACCGCCGACGGGCTGCCGTGGTGCGGGTCGGCCCCGGCGGCGAGCAGCGCCCGGATCGCCTCGGTGCTGCTGCGGAAGGTGGCGGCGGCCAGCGCGGTCTGCCCCCGGTCGTTGGTCCGCGAGTGGTCGGCACCCCGGGCGAGCAGCGCGGCGACGGTCTCCGGCCGGGCGTGGTACGCCGCCAGGATCAGCAGGGTGTCGCCCTTGTCGTTGGTCATGTCGACGGGCAGTCCCGCGTCGACGTAGTCGGCCAGTTCGGCGGTGGCGCCGTCGCGCGCCAGGTCGAACATCCGGTGCGCGAACGCCAGGGTCTCGGCGTCGAGTTCCTCACTCACCGGTCCAGGTTAGTCGGCGGCCGGCCTGGTACGTTGCTCGGCCGGCAGGCTGGGGGAGGGTTCGATGGACGACAGGGTCCACGTGGGCAACGCGGGCGTCGACGGGGCGACGAACGCCGGCTGGCTGCTCGGGCACTTCATGCCACCGGGCGACGCCCGGCACAGCGCCGACGTCGAGGTGAAGTGGGGGGTGCATCCGGCCGGGGAGACGCGTTCGCGGTGGGCCACGGGTGAGCGGCGCACGGCCCTGCTGGTGCTCGTCAGTGGCCGGTTCCGGGTCGAGTTGCCGGACCGGACGGTGGTGCTCGGCGAGCCCGGTGACTACGTGGTGTGGGGGCGGGGTGTGGACCACTCCTGGTACGCCGAACGGGAGTCGGTGGTGCTGACGGTGCGCTGGCCGTCGGTCCCCGGCTACCGGGTGGCGCCGCCGGTGCGCCGCTGACCAGCGTCCCGAGCGCTGGGATTGCATACTAAACCAGTAGGGTTAGGGGGCTATTCTGGTGGCACGTACCCGCCGAGCCGCGAGGACCGCCATGCCCGACCGACGTCCACCCGGCGCCGGCGATCCGCCGTCCGATGTGCACCGCCGAGCAGTGGAGGCCACGACCATGGCGCAGGCCGACGACCCGTCCCTGGTGCCGCCGCCGGGTTCCCGGGGCATCGACGAGATCCTGGCCACCGCCCGGGCGCGCCTGCGCCGGCTGGACCCGGAGCGCGCACATCTGGCGTACCGGGGCGGGGCTCTGCTGGTCGACATCCGCCCGGCCGCCCAGCGGGCCGCCCACGGCACGGTGCCCGGCTCGCTGGTGATCGAACGCAACGTGCTGGAGTGGCGCCTCGACCCCCGATGTCCGGCCCGGCTGCCCGAGGCGGTCGGCTACGACCTGCGGGTGGTGGTCATCTGCCAGGAGGGCTACACCTCCTCGCTGGCCGCCGCCGCCCTGCAGGAGCTCGGGCTACGCCACGCCACCGACGTCGTCGGCGGCTTCGTCGCCTGGCGGTTCGCCGGTCTGCCCGTGCTCGGCCCCACCCGCCGGGGCGTGCGTCCACTCTCGCGCCCCCGGTGAGCGTCGGCCCGCCGCCGTCCTGACCGCCGCGCCCGGTGCGGGAGGCTCGTCGTCCCGTCCCCGGTACGCCGGGCGCCGGCGGCTCGTGACGGGGTGCGCACCCACCGGGCCGCCGCCGTGCCCGGCCCCCGGCCGGCGGCGACACCCGCCTCGAGCACCGCGAACCGGGCGGGCACCCCCGTATCGGGGCATCCCGGCGACTCTGCTGTAATCATCAGGCTTCATACGCAGAGCGAGCAGTCGGCTCCGATGCGTTCGTCAATTGTCACAGTCATGCAACGCATTCGCCCCTTGACCCCCGCCCGGGTGCCGGGAAGCATCGATGAAGCGGCGTCCCGGGCCGTGGGGAGATACACCCGGACCAGCCAAGGAGGACCATGTCGGTCAGCCCCGCCTCGCCGCGCGCCGGCTGGCATACGTCCCAGCCCGCCGTTCCCGGCCGACCCCCCGGCGGCCAGCGTCGCCCCGTGACCATCGCCGCGCCGATGCTCACGGTGACCCTGAACATCCCGCTGGCGTGCGAGGAGTCGCTGACCCCGCCCGCGCGGCGGCTGCTGGAGGCCGCCCGGGAGATGTTGGAACGCGGCGAGGGCACCATCATCGCCGCCGTCGAGCGTCGGCCCGACCCGGTGCCGGCGGGGCGTTCCCCGGCCCGCCCGGTCGCCGCCACCATCCCCACCCTGCACATCCTCGCGTCGTCGCGGTCCGTGCTGCGCGACGGCCAGCCGTTGCCGCTGACCCGGCTGGAGTTCGACCTGTTGCTGCACCTCGTCGCGCACCCCCGTCGGGTGTTCACCCGGTTGCAGTTGCTCAACGCGGTCTGGGGCTACGAGCACGCCGGCGTGCGCACCGTGGACGTGCACGTCCGCCGGCTGCGCGGCAAGGTCGGCGTCGACGTCCCGCTGGTCACCACCGTCTACGGCGTGGGTTACCGGCTCGCCGACGACGCCCGCGTCACCATCGACCGCAGTAGCTGACCCCGCGCGGGCGCGCGCGGGGCCGACCCGTCGCCACCCCGCCCCGCGCGGCGGCGACGGGTGGCGGGGCACCATGGTCGGATGCGGATCCGACCCATCTCCCCGCAGCGGCTCGTCGCCGAGCTGACCGAGCGCCTCGCCGGCACCGACGCCCCGGGCCGGCTGCGGGTGGCCGTCGACGGGGCCCCGGCGGCCGGCCCGGACGAACTCGCCGGCGCGCTGGTCGACCCGCTGCGCGCCCTCGGCCGGCCCGCCCTGCACGTCCGTGCCGCCGACTTCCTCCGGCCCGCCTCGGTGCGCCTGGAGTACGGCCGGCGGAACCCCGACGCGTACTACGACGGCTGGGTCGACGAACCGGGGCTGCGCCGGGAGGTGCTCGACCCGGCCGGCCCCGACGGCACCGGCCGGGTGCTGCCCTCGCTCTGGGACGCCACCGCCGACCGGGCCAGCCGCGCCGCGTACGTGGACCTGCCCACCGGGGGCGTCCTGCTGGTCAGCGGGGCGCTGCTGCTCGGCGGTGGCCTGCCCTTCGACGTCACGGTCCACCTGGCGCTCTCGGCGGCGGCCCTGGCCCGGCGCACCGACCCGGCGCTGCGCTGGACGCTGCCCGCCTTCGCCCGCTACGCCGACGAGGTCGCGCCCGCCTCGTTCGCCGACGTCGTGGTGCGCGCCGACGATCCCCGGCACCCGGCCCTGGTCGAGCCCCCGGAGTCGCCCTGACGCCGATGGGCCCGAAAATCGTCGGTTTGCTCGGCGCCGCAGCGGGGTAATCGCCCGGCTCACAGAGCACGGGTGATCCGCCCGTGCCAGGACCGATCCGGCGTCGGGCGTACGGACCCGGTGCCCCGGCGGAACCTCAGGGCAGAAAGGCAGGCAGCGATGCTCGTCCACGACACGATCGGTACGGGCCGATCCCAGACGGAGGTCGACCAGATCCGGCGCTCCCTGCAGGCCCGCTACGACGAGCTGTCCGCGCAGTACGAGCAGGCGGTGCTGCAGAGCCACGTGCTGCGGCTGGTGGAGGTGGCTGACACCGCCGGCGACGACCAGGCCGACAGCGGCACCAAGACGGCGGAGCGGGACACCGCCCAGTCCCTGCTGCGCACCATCCTCGACCGCCGTGTCCAGTACGAGCACGCGCTGACCCGGCTGGAGGAGGGCACCTACGGCTTCTGCGAGGGCTGCGCCTCGGCGATCCCCGTCGAGCGGTTGGAGATCTTCCCCTCCGCGACCACCTGCGTGCAGTGCAAGCAGAACCGGGAGCGCCGGGCGGCCTGATCCCCGCCAACGGTTGCCGGTCGGTTCGGAACGCGGCGAGGTCGACTGATGGGTGAGATCAAGGTCGGCACCGCCTCCTGGACCGACCGGACGCTGCTGGACTCCGGCTGGTACCCGCAGACCGCCGACACCCCGGAGAAGCGGCTGGCGTACTACGCCCGCCAATTCCCGCTGGTCGAGGTCGACGCCACCTACTACGCGCCGCCCGCCGAGCGGACGGCGAGGCTGTGGGCCGAGCGCACCCCGGCCGGCTTCACCTTCAACGTCAAGGCGTTCAGCCTGCTCACCGGGCACCCCACCCGGGTCGGCGCGCTCTACAAGGATCTCCGGCCGGAGACGGGGAAGAAGAACCTCTACCATGGCGACCTGCCGGCGCAGGCGTACGAGGAGGTCTGGACGCGCTTCCTCGCCGCGCTGGACCCGCTGGTGGCGGCGGGCAAGCTCGGCGCGCTGCTGTTCCAGTTCCCACCCTGGTTCACCATCAGGCGGGACAACAAGCAGTACCTGCTGGAGGTGGCGAAACGGTGCGCCCCGCTGCGCCCGGTCTACGAGTTCCGCCACGCCTCCTGGTTCGACGGCGCCAACGCCGACGAGACCATCGCCTTCCTGCGCCAGCACCGACTCGCGTACGTCTGCGTGGACATGCCGCAGGGGCACCGCTCGTCGGTGCCCCCGGTGCTGGCCGCCACCGCGGATCTCGCGGTGGTCCGCTTCCACGGCCACAGCGACAGGTGGACCAGCCGGGACATCCACGAGAAGTTCGGCTACCGCTACTCGGAGCGGGAGTTGCGCGACTGGGCGCCGAAGCTGCGTGAGCTGGCCGACTCCACCGCGCAGACCCACGTGCTGATGAACAACTGCTACCGGGACTTCGCACAGACCAACGCGGCGACCCTCGCCGGGCTGCTCGACGCGGCCTGAGCGGGACCGCCTCACCCCGTCCGGGTGAGGACGCCTCACCCCGTCGTCGCGCAGCATGCACGGTGCGTGCCCGCGACCGGCGGGTGCGCCGGCTACACCACGGAGGTGGGTGGAGATGACGGTTCGGGTGGTGCCGGGCCGGCGGGTGCTGCACGTCGTCGGGTCGGCCGCCGGCGCCCGCCGGGCGCCGCGTCCCGTCCGGGTCGGGGTGACCCGGCAGCCGCGCGGCCCGGTGGGGCCGCCGCGCCGCGACGACGACCGACGCTGGGAGACCGACGTACGGGGGTGGGGAGATGGCTGAGCAGCTGCATTCCGCGTTCGAGTCCTCCATGGACAAGACGAATCTGATCCTGCGGGACATCGAGCAGGCCTACGGCTGGCCCAAGTCGCGGCGCAACCAGTCCTACTCGGCGCTGCGCACCGTGCTGCACCTGCTGCGCGACCGGATGCCGGTGCAGGAGAGCGTGGAGTTCGCCGCGCAGTTGCCGGTGCTCGTGCGCGGGATCTACTTCGACGGCTGGCAACCACAGGACGTGCCGGTGAAACTCAACCGGGACGACTTCCTGCTGGAGGTCCGGCAGGGCTTCCCGTACGACGTCGAGGGCGGCCCCGAACGTGTGGTGCGGGTGGTGCTGGAGACCCTGCGCCGGCACGTGACGCAGGGCGAGTGGGACGACGTGAAGGCCACCATGCCCCGCGACGTGGCGACCATGATTCCCTGACCCGCGCCGGCCCGCCCCGCCGCCCGGTGGGGCGGGCCACGCCGGTCAGGCCGGACACGCCGGCGCGGTCAGGTCGGCCCACGCGACGGCACGGTCAGGTCGGCGGGCCGGGCGGCGGGGGCCGGCGGTGTCCCCGGGTCCCGGCTGACCGACCGGCCGGCGCGGCGGGCGAGCGCGGCGAAGGCGGTCGCGTCGACGATGGCGGCGCCGCCGGGATCGTTGTTGAAATAGACGTACGCCGGCTCGTCGTCGCCGAACCCGTCGGCCAGCCGGCGCACCCAGGACGCGAGCGAGGTGCGGCCGTAGCGGGGCCACGGGGCGGCCCGCCCCTCGTGCAGCCGCAGGTAGCCGAAGTCGGTGGTGCGCCAGCGGGGCGCCACGGGCCGGCCGCGCCGGTCCGCCCAGACCAGCGCCGCCCGCCGCCGCTCCAGCACGGCGCGCGTGGAGTCGGTCCACCACGACGGGTGCCGGGGCTCGACGGCGACCCGCACCTCGGCGGGGAAGAGCCGCAGCGTGGCGTCCAGCGCCGCCGGGTCGGCGGTCAGGTTCGGCGGCAGTTGCAGCAGCACGGGGCCGAGCCGGTCGCCGAGCGCGGTGGCCCGGCCCAGGAAGCGGGCCACCGGCTCGGCCGGGTCACGCAGGCGCCTGATGTGCGTGAGGTAACGGCTCATCTTCACCGCCACGCAGAAGTCGTCCGGCGTGCGGTCCCGCCAGGCGGCGAAGGTGTCGCGCTCGGGCAGGCGGTAGAAGGCGTTGTTCACCTCCACGGTGGCGAACCGGGCGGCGAAGTGCTCCAGCCAGAGCCGCTGCGGCAGCGTGGGCGGATAGAAGGGGCCCCGCCAGTCGCGGTACTGCCACCCCGAGGTGCCGAGCAGGATCATCGGCCGGCCTGCCGCAGCTCGGTCATCGCGCACCTCCCGGTCGGGCAGCACCCATCCTGCCACCGCCGGCGCCCTCGCGCCGGGCGGCGACGCGACGCCAGGGGCGCCCGTCCCGCACCGGGCCGCACCCCTGCACCGCGAACCGCCGGTGTGGGCCGGAAAGACCGTCTACGGTGGGGTTACAGAAGATCGCGCGGGGGGTACCACCGCTGCACGACGGACCCCGGCGTAACCGGCGGGGCGGCACATCCCTAGGGAGCACCCATGGCACTCAACGACGACGACATGCAGACCACCAGCGGTGGCGGCCTCGAAGGTCCGGCCGACGGTGGCGCGACTCCCGGCCAGCACGACGGTGGCGCCGACGGCAGCGCGGAGGGTCCGGCCGACGGTGGCGCGACTCCCGGCCAGCACGACGGTGGCGCGGACGGCAGCGCGGAGGGTCCGGCCGACGGTGGCGCGACTCCCGGCCAGCACGACGGTGGCGCGGACGGCAGCGCGGAGGGTCCGGCCGACGGTGGCGCGACCCCCGGCCAGCACGACGGTGGCGCCGACGGCAGCGCCTGAAGGACCAGCCGTGACAGACATCGACCCGCCGGGCGGCCACGGCCGCCCGGCGGCGCCGTCCGTGGCCACCGACGCGCTCGCCCGTTGCGTCTGCGTCGAGCCGGCCAAGTTCGCCGCCGCCCACTGGGGACGTACGCCGCTGCTGTCGCGCGCCGACGAGCTGCCCAACCCGGCCGGCTTCACCGACCTGCTCAGCCCCGCCGACGCCGACGAGCTGCTCAGCCGCCGTGGCCTGCGTACCCCCTTCCTGCGGATCGCCAGGGACGGCCAGCTCGTGCCGGCGGCCCGCTTCACCGGCAGCGGCGGCGCCGGCGCGGAGATCGGCGACCAGGTCCTCGACGAGCGGGTCCTGGAGCTGTACGCCGGCGGCGCCACCCTCGTCCTGCAGGGCCTGCACCGCACCTGGCCGGCCCTGATCGACTTCACCCGAGAACTCGGCACCGCCGTCGGGCAGCCGTTGCAGGTCAACGCCTACCTGACCCCCGCCGGCAACCAGGGCTTCGCCACCCACTACGACACGCACGACGTCTTCGTCCTGCAGGTCGACGGCCGCAAGCACTGGCGCATCCACCCGCCGGTGCTGCCCGACCCGCTGGAGAAGCAGCCCTGGGGCGGCCGGGCCGACGAGGTCGCCGCCACGGCCGACGGACCCGCCGCGCTCGACGTGGTGCTCGCCCCCGGTGACGCGCTCTACCTGCCGCGCGGCTGGCTGCACAGCGCGCAGGCCCAGGAGTCCGCCTCCCTGCACCTGACCGTCGGGGTGCGGGCGCTGACCCGCTACGCCATGGTCGAGGAGCTGCTCGCCCTCGCCGCCGAGGACCAGCGGCTGCGCGCCACCCTGCCGTTCGGCACCGACCTGTCGGACCCGGACGCCATCGAGCCGGAGCTGACCGAGACGGTGGAGGCGCTGCGGGACTGGCTGCTGCGCGCCGACCCGGCGGCGATCGCCGCCCGGCTGCGGCAGCGGGCCTGGCCGGCCGCCCGCCCGGCGCCCATCCGGCCCCTGGCCCAGGCCGCCGCCCTGGCGGCGCTGGACGCCGACACCCGCCTCGCCCCACGCGGTGGCCTGCGGTGGCGGCTCGCCGAGCGGGGCGACCGGGTCGCGCTGGTGCTGTTCGACCGCACGATCACCCTGCCCGCGTCGTGCGCGCCGGCGGTGCGCGCCCTGCTCGGCGGCGAATCCGTCCGGGTCGGCGACCTGCCGGGCCTCGACGACGACGCCGACCGGCTCACCCTGGCCCGCCGCCTGCTGCGCGAGGCGGTGCTGGTCCCCGCCTGATCGACGTCGGCCGGCACGGCCCGGTCCGTAGGTCGCCCCGCGCGGGGCAACGTGCGGCGCGGCGCGGGATCAGCGGACGGCCAGCAGCAACGCGACGGTGGTCACCAGCCCGGCGACGAGCACGACGGTCATCGGCCGCGGGCCGAGCACGGCGTGCCGGCGGTCGGCGAGGAGCTTCGCGGGCACGAGACCCACCAGCGGGCCCAGCAGCGTCACCACCAGGGCCAGCACCGGCAGCCCGACCCCCAACTCGCCGCCGTACCGCTCGCCCGCCGCGCGGGCCGCCCCGCCGAGTACGTACGCGAACACCGCGCCGGCCACCCCGCACAACGCCAGCAGCGGGTTGACCGAGGCCGGCAGCTCACCCGGCTGGCGGGTGCGGTTGAGCAGGTCCCGCACGCCGGCCAGCAGCACAGCCGGGTCGCCCGTCGCGCCCGCCGCCGGCGCCGGGGGGCCGCCCGCGCGCCGCCCCGCGCCACCGAGCCGATCGCGCAGCGACTGCCACAGCTCGGCGACCTCGGCGTCCACCCGCTCCTGTTCCTCCCGGGCGTCGACCAACTCCCGCTCCGCGCGCCGCAGCTCCGCCTCCGCCTCGGCGACGGCCCGCTCGGCGGCGGCACACTGCTCGGCGTGCCAGGTGTGTGCCTCGGCCCGCTGGGCGCGCAGCCGGGCGTTCAGCTCGGCCAGCCGACGGATCTGGGCCACGTACGACTGACTGGTCACCGGTTCGTTCATCGCGCCGGCCCGTAGGGAATGATCACCTGACCGGTGCGGTGCACCGACCGGTCGAAGAACAACCCCCGCCACGGGCGGGGATACCAGTCCGGGCCGCCGGTGCCCGGATACAGCGAACCCAGCTCACCACCGTGGGCGTCCAGCGCCACCCAGGCGCCGATCTGGTCCGTCCGGGCGGCCGGCCCGCCCAGGTCCGCCCGCATCCGGGCCACCCCCCGCCACCAGGCCAGCACGTGGGTGCGCCGCTCCGGCCCGTCGTGCAGGATCCGGCGCAGCTCCTCCAGCCCGCTGCGCCGCCCGACGCGCGCCGCCAGCGCCCCCGCCGCCGCGTCGACGGCGAACAGCAGCAGGTAGTGCGGGGGACCCGGCGCTTCGAGCCCCTCGGCGGCCTCGACCATCAGCTCGCCGACGGTCTCCTCGTCGTACCAGGCGGCGTCGTCGGCGAGGTCGTCGTAGAGGGCTCGGGCGGCCGGGTCGGCGTCCGGGTCGAGGCAGGCGATGGAGAACCGGGCCGTGCCGGGACGGTGCTGGCGGGCCAGGGAACGGGCCGCCGCGTCGAGCACCGCGCACGCCTCGTCCACCCGGGTGCCCAGCACCGCCAGGTTGCGGCCGGGCGCCCGGGGCAGCCGCAGCACCGCCGAGCGGGCCTGGACGTCGATGATCTCGCCGAGCAGCGCGACCGGCGCCCGCGCGAGCCCCGTCTCCGGCGCGCTCAGCGCCCGGAAGTCCGGCGCGTCGGCGAGCCGGGGGATCGCGTCGCCGTCGAAGAGCCGCGCCGGTGCGGCGTCCTGCGGCCGCATCCGCCACAGCCGGTGCTGCAACTCGCTCCACGTCTCCCAGTCGCTGGCCGACGGTATCCGGGCCACCTCGTTGCCCTCCGCCATGCCGGACTCCGCGTTGACCACCGCGTGGTGGCGCGGCAGGGACTGGGCGGCGTCGTTGCGTTCGGCGAGGATCCGCAACGCCTTCGGCAGCGCGATGCGCAGCGTGAACTGCGCGACCAGGGCCGGGCGCCCCCACAGCGCCTCGATGCCGCGCACGTCCTGCGAGGCGAGGACCAGGTGGATGCCCTGGGACCGGCCCCGCCGGGCCAGGTCCTCCAGCAGGTCGGCGGACTCCCGGGCGACCACGTCGCGCCCGGCCAGCAGCATCTGGAACTCGTCGACCACGGCGACGATCCGCGGCCAGTGCCCCGTCGGGTCGACCGCGCGCAGCTCCGCGAGTTTGGTGACCTCGTGCTTCTTCGCGGCGTCGGCCCGCCGGCGCAGCTCCTCGGCGAGGAAGCGCAGCAACGCCAGGCCGAACTCGCGGTCGGTGTTGACGTTGATCCCGACCAGCCGCATGTGCGGCAGCCAGCTCGGGTCCCGCCGACCCTGGGCGAACCGGGCGAAGGACACCCCCTCCTTGAAGTCCAGCAGATAGAACTCCAGCTCGGCGGGGGAGTAGCGGGCGGCCAGCGCGCCGATCCAGGCGAAGATCAGGTTCGTCTTGCCGGTGCCGGACGGGCCGCCGATCAGCGCGTGCGGCGGATAGTCGCCGAGGGTCAACAGCACGGGCCGGCCGTGCGGTCCCTCGCCGATCGGGGCGGTCAGCCCGCCGCCCGAGTTCTCCCGCCACATCTGCTCCACCGGCGGCAGCAGGTCGGTGAACGGGGTGGGGGCCGGGCCGGCGTTGACCCGCGCCGCCACCTCCCGGCACGTCTCGGTGACCAGGGTCGACGGGGGCGGCGGGTCGAGGCGTACGGGCAGGCCGCTCGGCCCGCCGATGCGGGCGCCGTCGGCGTGCGCGCCCACCCGGGTCACGGTGGGATCCTCCGGCAGCGGCACGCCCCGGACCACCAGGTGCACCCCGCAGGCCGCCCCGGTACGCACCACCCGGTCGAGCTGCCCGCGTTCGTGCCGGGACAGCTCGTCCCCGCCCAGCAGCACCGCCACCCGCCACGGCTCGGGCCGGCGACCGGTGACGGCGGCCAGCTCGCGCAGCGAGCCGTACTCCCCGGCCAGCACCGTCTCGTTGATCCGGCGGATCTGTTCCACCAGGTCGTCGAGCAACCGGGCCAGCCCGCCGGGGCCGACGAAGGTGAGCAGCCCGGCGGTGCTCAGCGGGGCGAAGCCGGCCAGGCCACCGCCCAGGTGCTCCGGGTCGTAGCCGATCAGCCGGACGGCGCCGGGGTCGGCGCGACCGACGCCGCGCAGCAGCAGCGCCGACACCACCGCCTCGCAGCCCGCCCGGTCGCCGTCGGTCAGCTCGACGTGCCCGGCGTCGAGCAGCGGCACCAGCGCCGGCACCGGTTCGGCGCCCGGGATGCGTACGGTGCCGATGCGCAGGGCACCCGGCGGTTCGGCCCGGCGGGTCGGGGTGGGTCGCCACCGCGTCCAGTCCGCCGACGCGGCCCCGGGCGCCTCCCGCTGCGCGGCGTCCGCCGCGTGCCGGGCCAGCTCGGCGATCCGCGCGGCGTGCCGGTCGTCGATCTCCGCCAGCCTTCGGTCGCGTTGCGCGCCCACCCGCTCCGGTACGGCCGCCGCGGCCCGCCGGACCTTCGCCAGCCGCTCCCGGGCCGAGGCCAGCTCGCCCTGGGCGGTCGACAGGCGGGCCCGGGTCGTGCCGAGGGCGTCGCCGAGCATGCCCCGGACCCGGGCGACCAGCTGGGTGCGCCGGTCAGCCATCGACGCCCCGACCGCGTGGGTCCGTGGTGCCGCCCGCGGCCGGCCGGCCCGCGGGTGGGCTCGACCAGACGCGTCCGGCGGACCCCGCCGGCCGTCCGCCGGCCGCGTCCTCGCCGCCCGGCCGCCCGCCGCCCGCCGCCGCGCCCCGTCGCGCCGGCGGGCTGCCGCCCGGATCCGCCGGGGGGCCGTCGGCGGCCCCGTCCGGCCGGGTGTCGTCCGCGCCCGGGGAGCCGCCCGCCCGGTCCCGGGTCGCTGCCGCGTCGCGGGCGGCCTCGGCACGGTCGCGGGCCGCGGCCTGGTCGTGGGCCGCGGCCACCCGCTCCCGGGCGGCGGTGGCCTGGTCGTGGGCCGCCGCCGCCCGGTCCTGGGCCACCGCGACGCGTTCCCGCCCGGCGGCCACCCGGCCCTGCGCGGCGGCGGCGCGGCGCTGCCAGTCGGCGTCGTCGGCCCGGTTGCGGGCGGTCTCGTCCTGTCGGTCCCGCCCGGCGGTGGCGCGCTGCTGCCGGGCGGTCTCGGCCCGCCGGGCCCGTTCGTCGTCGGTGGGCAGGTCGCGGCCGAGCCGGTCCAGCAGCACCCCGGTGAGCACCCCCGCGGTGACCGCCGGGTCGGCGGCGTGCGGCTGCTCCGCCTCGCCGCGCCGGGGTGGAGGCATCCGGCAGACCCGGGTCAGCAGGGTGTCCAGCACCGCCGGGGGCAGGCCGGGCAACAGGTCCCGGACCCGGCCGTCCAGCTCGCGGTGCAACCGTCCGAGATCCTCCGCGCGCGGCGGGTGCCCGAGCAGCTCCCCGGCCAGCTCGCGCAGCAGCGGCGGGGCCACCGCGGCCAGGCCCAGGCCGACGTCGGCGTGCGCGCGGCGCAGTTCGGTGTGCAGCCGGCCCCGGTCGCCGGCGCGGACCCCGCCGACCACCCGGCGCAGCAGCTCCCGAGGGTCGTCGACGTGCTCGGCGGGCTCGTCGGGCTGGCCCTCCCGGCCGCCCGTCAGCTCGGCCACCCGTACCGACCACCAGCGGCGGGGGGCGGGCCCAGCGGCCGGTTCCGGCGCGGCGGCACCCGGTGCCGCCCTGCGCGGCGCGTCGTGCGCGGGCCGGCGCTGCTCCTCCCGCGCTCCCGGGGGTGCGGAGCCGTCGGCGGCCAGCCCGATCGCGGCCAGGTACGCCGACAACTGCTCCTGCGCGACGCGCAGCGCGTACCCGGCGGTCTCGGCGTGCTCGGTGGCGGCGGAGAGTTCCGGCACCCCCATCGGGTTGGCCGACTCCTGCCGGACCCAGCGCAGCCGCTCCGCGGCCGCGCCGAACTTGTCCAACGCCAGGGCCAGCTGCGCCACCGGCAGGTCGTCGGCGGCGGCGCGGACCTGGGCGGCGATGTCCTCGACGATGGACACGACCGGCCTCAGAGCGTCGCGACGTAGAGTTGCGCCTGCTCGACGGCGACGAGTGTCGCGGCGAGGCACTCCTCCAGCTCCTGGCTGGCCTGGGTCAGCGAGGACTGGGCCGCCTCGACCGTCTCGTGCCCGCTGCCCTCCAGGGCGCCGGCCAGGGTCTGCTGCGCCTCGGCCAGCTTCTCGCCGGCCGCCTGCACGGCGCTCTGGCCGTCGCCGATCTGTTGCAGCGCGACATCGATGGCTGCCTTGAGCTCGGCGACGCTCGCCACGGCGAAACCTCCTGGGGGCGGGGAGGCCTCCATTACAGCCTATCCCTCACGGTGAGAGAAAATCCGTCCTGTCAGTGTTCCCGCCCCGCTGACCGGTTGTCGACCGGAAGGGGCATCGGTCCGGTCAACGGGACTGTCCGGGTGCGCCGATCCGCTCCCGCAGCCACCTCGGCCCGTACACCTCGGCGCCCCGCGCGGTGACGCGTTCCCGCAGCTCACGGTCGGCGGTGACGACCAGCCGGCGGCGCTGCGGCGCGGCGGCGACCAGCTCGACGACGGCGTCGTCCCCGGAACCGGGGGCAGCGACCACCCGGACGGCGGCGGTGCCCGCCACGTCCCGCGCCCGGCCCTCCACCACCAGCACCACCTCCACCGCCGGCGGCAGCTCCGGGGGGAGCCCGGCGGCGCGGACCGCCGCCAGCGAGTCGCGCAGCCGGACGGTCGCGCCGGCCCGGTCGCGCCACCAGCCGTCCGGGCGGGAACCCACCACGTTGGCGGCGTCCACGATCAACAGCGGCGTCGTCGGCTCCATCCCGCCAGCCTGCCACCCGCCCGGCCCGTCGGTGGGCATCCACCCCGGCGGGTGGCGCAGGGCGTTTGTCGGGGCGGGCGTCGGGTAGCCCCTGGCGACCGTGTCGCACCCGACTGCGGAGGACAGACATGATGGGACCCGGTGACTTCGGCTCCGACCCCTGGGACGAGTTCCTGGCCCGGTACTTCGGCCGGGGTGAGGGTGGGCGCCGCCCCGCACACCGGGTCGACATCACCCGACTGATGACCGCCGACGCCAGGGAGATGCTGGCCGACGCGGCCCGTCGGGCCGCCCAGCGGCACAGCAGCGACCTCGACACCGACCACCTGCTCTGGGCGGCGCTGCAACGCGAGCCGCTGCGTGACCTCGTGCGCCGCGCCGGCGCCGACCCGGACACGCTGCTCAACGCGCTCGGCGGGCGCGGCGACGGGGCGCCCGGGGGCGAGGTGCCGCCCAACCTGTCGCTCACCCCGGCGGCCAAGCGGGCGTTGCTCGACGCCCACCAGCTCTCCCGGGCGATGGGCGCCAACTACATCGGCCCCGAGCACATCCTGATGGCGCTGCCGCTGAACCCGGAGTCCCCGGCCGGGCGGATGCTCGCCGCCGGGCGGATCCAGCCCGAGTCGTTGCAGGCGGCCAGCGCCGAGCGCGGGCCGATGACCGGGCCGAAGCCCGACCGTGGCACGCCCACCCTGGACCAGTACGGCCAGGACCTCACCGACCTGGCCCGCAACGACCAGATCGACCCGGTGATCGGCCGGGCCGACGAGATCGAGCAGGCCATCGAGATCCTGTCCCGGCGGACGAAGAACAACCCGGTGCTGATCGGTGAGGCGGGCGTCGGCAAGACCGCGATCGTGGAGGGCCTGGCGGAGCGGATCTGCGACGGCGACGTGCCGCAGACCCTGCTCGGCAAGCGGGTGATCCAGCTCGACCTGGCCGGCCTGGTGGCGGGCACCCGGTACCGGGGTGACTTCGAGGAGCGGCTCAAGAAGGTCATCGACGAGATCCGGGCCCACCGTGAGGAGCTGATCGTCTTCCTGGACGAGATCCACACCCTGGTCGGGGCGGGCGGGTCCGGCAGCGAGGGCGGCATGGACGCCTCCAACATGCTCAAGCCGGCGCTGGCCCGTGGCGAGCTGCGGGTGGTCGGCGCGACCACGCTGGACGAGTACCGCAAGAGCATCGAGAAGGACGCGGCGCTGGCCCGCCGGTTCCAGCCGGTGTTCGTGCCGGAGCCCACCGTCGAGGACACCGTGGCGATCCTGCGCGGGCTGCGCGACCGCTACGAGGCCCACCACCAGGTGCGGTTCACCGACGAGGCGCTCGTCGCCGCCACCGAGCTCTCCGACCGCTACGTCACCGACCGGTTCCTGCCGGACAAGGCGATCGACCTGATCGACCAGGCCGGCGCCCGGGTCCGGCTGCGTACCCGCACCCCCGCCTCCGACGTGCGGGAGTTGGAGAACCAGCTCGACGAGGTACGCCGGGACAAGGAGCAGGCCGTCGCCGACGAGCAGTACGAGCGGGCGTCCGCGCTGCGCGACCGGCTCGCCGAGCTGGAGGAGCAGATGGGTCGCGCCCGGGGCGACGACGGCGTCTCCTCGCAGGTGCCGGCGGTCGGGACGCAGGAGATCGCCGAGGTGGTCTCCCGGGCCACCGGCATCCCGGTCAGCCAGCTCACCGAGGAGGAACGCGACCGGCTGCTGCGCCTGGAGGGTCACCTGCACGAGCGCGTGGTCGGCCAGGAGGACGCGGTCACCGCGGTCGCCGAGGCGGTCCGCCGGTCCCGGGCCGGGCTGGCGGACCCGGACCGTCCGATGGGCAGCTTCCTCTTCCTCGGGCCCACGGGTGTCGGCAAGACCGAGCTGGCCCGGGCGCTCGCGGAGGCGCTGTTCGGCGAGGCCGACCGGATGGTCCGGGTGGACATGAGCGAGTTCCAGGAGCGGCACACGATCAGCCGGCTCGTGGGCGCCCCGCCCGGGTACATCGGCTACGAGGAGGCCGGCCAGCTCACCGAGGCGGTGCGCCGCCGCCCGTACGCGGTGGTGCTGCTCGACGAGATCGAGAAGGCCCATCCCGACGTGTTCAACATCCTGTTGCAGGTGCTCGACGACGGGCGGCTCACCGACAGCCAGGGCCGCACCGTCAGCTTCAAGAACACTGTGTTGATCATGACGAGCAACCTGGGTTCGGAGCTGATCAGCGGCGCCCAGCGCGCCGTCGGGTTCGGCACCGGCGCCGACGGCGGCGAGCAGGAGCGCGACGAGCTGCGCGAGCGGCTGATGCGCCGGTTGCAGGAGAACTTCCGCCCCGAGTTCCTCAACCGCATCGACGAGGTGATCATTTTCCGCCGGCTGGAGGCCGAGCAGTTGCGCCAGATCACCGGCCTGCTGCTGGAGGAGACCCGCCGGCGCCTGCACGCGCAGGACATCGGTGTCGACTTCACCACCGCCGGCGTCGACTGGATCGCCGAGCACGGCTACCAGCCGGAGTTCGGCGCCCGGCCGTTGCGCCGGGTCATCCAGCGGGAGGTGGACAACCATCTCTCCCGGATGCTGCTGGAATCGGCGATCTCACCCGGGCAGAAGGTCACAGTGGACGCCCGCGACGGGCGGCTCACCTTCGACGTGGCCGCCGGCGAGCGCGGCCACGCGGCGGCCACCACGTCACATCCCCGATGACCGGAGGGCGGCCATGAGCGAACCCGAGGAGAACCGGGACGAGACCGACCGGTCCGACCCGATCGTGGCCCCGCCGACCGCCAACCCCACCCGGGTGCGGGTGCCACCGGAGGGCGTGGGCCAGCAGGGTGACGACCCGGAGCCGGCGGAGCCCGACCGCCGCCGTCGAGAGGAGGGCTGATGGTACGCGAGCAGCGCATCGAACCCGAGGTGGAGGTGCTCTGGGACGACTTCCACGCCCAGGTCAACGTCCCGTCGGAGAAGTTGCGGCAGTGGCTGCTGACCCGCGGCTCCGGGGAGGAGGCGTTCGGGCCCGACCCCGATCTCGACCTGCCCGCGTTGGGGCGGCGGATCCTGCGGGTGCTGACCAAACGCAAGGTCGACCTCACCGGGGAGGACATCGAGGTGATGCGGGATGCGATCGACGAGATCCAGTCCCGGCTGGACGAGAAGCCGCCCCGCGGCAACGCCGACGACCGGTGGCGGCACTCCCTGCTCGACCTGGGCCACGACGTCCTCGTCGAACGCTGACCGGCCGACCGGCGGCGCCCGGGTGTTCCCGGGCGCCGCCGGCGTCGTGCTCACCCGTGCTCGCTCTCCAGGCTGCCGATCGTCAGGCCCGCGGCGTCGGCCGCCGCCTCGCGGTCGGCGAGCGTCTGTGCCTCGCGGGTCAGCAGGTTGGCGTACTCCGTGACGTCGGCCGGGTCGGGCACCTCGGGCAGGCGGCGCAGGAAGGCCTCCATGTCGCGGACGGCGGCGGTGTGCGCGGCGGCGGCCTGCCGGAGGATCTCCCGGTCGTCGGCGGCGGGGTAGAGATCGGTCATGCCCGCCTGATACCCGGCGTCACGCCGTTCGCACCCCCTCGGCACCGGCGGTCGTCAGCCGCCGCGCCCCGTAGCCCGGATTGCGCAGCAGCCAGGCCAGGTACGCCGGGTGGGCCGCCAGCGAGTCGGTGTACGCGGCCAGCGCCGTCTGCAGCACCAGCTCGGCGTCCCGGGCGGCGGGGGAGTCGGGGTGCCAGCCCAGCATCAGCCGCCAGCGCAGCGGCGTCCCGGTCAGCATCCGGGTGACGAGCCCGGCGACGGGGCGGAAGGTGGCCTGGCAGAGCGCGATCGCCTCCCCCGAGTCCACCATGTCGATGCAGCAGCGCACGTCGGTCTCGTACACCTTGCGGGGGGTGAAGCCGGCGCGGGCGCAGGCGGCGGCGAAGCAGTCGCCGAAGCAGCCGTCGCCGGGTGCGGCGATCCACTGTTCCCGGCGCAGCTCCAACAGGCTCACCTCGGCCCGCCCGGCCATCGGGTGCTGCTCGGGCAGCAGGACGAGCACCGGGTCGACAGCCACCTCCCGCCAGCTCAGCCCGCACTCGGCCGGCGGGGCCGCGTCGCCGCACACCCCGATGAGCGCGAAGTCCAGCCGGCCGCCGGCGACCAGCTGGGTCAGCTCGTCGGCCGACCAGGAGGCGTGGGTGGTGATCTGTGCCGGTGGTGGCTCGGCGGCGAGCCGGTGCACGAGCCGCCCGAGGATGGGGCTGTTCACCCCGCCGAACCGGTATCGGTGGAGCGTGTCGCCGGCCCCGGCGAGCCGGGCCGCCTCGTCCTGCAGGCCCTTCATCGCCGGCAGCAGCACCCTGGCCCGGGCCAGCACCAGCTCGCCGAGGACGGTGGGGCGCGCGCCCCGGCGGTCCCGTTCGAACAGAGGCCCGCCCAGGGTCCGCTCGATGCGCTGGAGCTGGGCGGTGAGTGCCGGTTGGGCCAGGCCGAGCGTCGATGCCGCCTTGGTCACGCTCCCCGTCTCCGCGATCGCGCAGACCACCCTCAGGTGTCGCAGCTCCAGATTCATACGGTGACGGTATGACCCCGCAGCGATCGACGGAAGGCCCTGGAGGCATCAACGACCTCCGATGTTTGCGGGATCGCGGGGGCCCGCCGCGCCGGGCGGCGGCCAGGGCCGCCCCGGCGGCTCAACCCGGCGGCGGCTCGGTCAGGTCGGCCAGGTAGGTGGGCCGGCCGGTGACGGCGTCGCGGACCTTGTCGACCACGCCCACGGCAGGCTCGACGACGCGGTTCCAGGGCGGGGTCGTCGGGGTGCCCGGGTGCGGGCGGGTCGGGGCCGCCTCCTCGGCGATCTCCAGCCGGTTGCCCAGCCGGATCAGCTCCTCGGCGCTGGCCACCTCGCGCAGCGCCGCGACCAGCGCGCCGGCCTCCTCGACGTGGCGGTGCACCAGCGCGGCGACGTCGGCGAGCCCGTCGTCGGTGAGCCCCTGCAGCGCGCTGAGCAGGGCCCGGTCCGCCGCGAGGGCCCGGTCGACCCGGTCCGCCGTGTCGGGCCGGGCGCTGCGCACGGCCGGCAGCAGGTACTGCTCCTCGGCGGAGAGGTGCCGCGACAGCGCCGCGGTGAGCACCGGCAGGCCGCGCGCGGGGGCGGGTTGCGGGCCCGGGCCGGTGAGCCGTAGCACCAGCTCCCGCAGCTGCCGGTGCTCGGCGTCGACGATGTCGGCGATGCTGCGCCCGCCCGGCCGGAAGCCCTCGTCCTCTCCGGCGGGCGGCAGCGGTGGCAGGGGAACGGTCATGTTGCCCTCCTCTGGTGGCGGGCGGAGCACGTGGTGGGGCGCGGTCGGGACCGGCGGTACCCGGGCGCACCGGCGGCGAAACCGGGCCCGGTCGCCGGCCGCCCCCACCGCGAGGCGGGAACCGGCGGATCGGGCGACCTGATCAGGCCCCTGGGCTGGTATGAAATACCGATGACGAGCGACGCCGCCCGACCCGACCCCACCGACGAGGTCGTCGACCTCTGCCGCGACCTCCTGCGGATCGACACCACCAACACCGGGGACAACGACACCAGCGCGGGGGAGCGCCTCGCCGCCGAGTACGTGGCGGAGAAACTGGCCGAGGTGGGCATCGAGCCCGTCATCCACGAGTCGGCGCCCGGCCGGGCCAACCTGATCGCCCGCATCCCGGGCGCCGACCCGAGCCGCGGGGCGCTGCTGGTGCACGGTCACCTCGACGTCGTGCCCGCCGACGCCGACGAGTGGTCGGTGCACCCGTTCTCCGGTGAGCTGCGCGACGGCTACCTGTGGGGGCGGGGCGCCATCGACATGAAGGACTTCGACGCCATGGTGCTGGCCGTGGTGCGGCACTGGCAGCGCACCGGCGTCCGCCCGCCCCGCGACATCGTGCTCGCCTACACCGCCGACGAGGAGGCGGGCAGCGACTACGGCGCGCACTTCCTGGTCGAGCGGCACCGCGGCCTGTTCGACGGCTGCACCGAGGCCATCGGCGAGGTCGGCGGCTTCTCGTACTCGGTCAACGACAGCCAGCGGCTCTATCTCATCGAGACCGCCGAGAAGGGCATCGACTGGCTGCGCCTGCACGCCAAGGGCCGCCCCGGGCACGGCTCGATGATGCACGACGACAACGCCGTCACCGCGCTCGCCGAGGCGGTGGCCCGCATCGGCCGGCACCGCTTCCCCGTGGTGGTGACCGACACCGTGCGCGCCTTCCTCGAGGAGGTCTCCGACCTGCTCGGCATCGAGCTCGACCCGGAGGACCCGGAGACCGCCATCGCCAAGCTCGGGCCGATCGCCAACATCATCGGCGCGACGATCCGCAACACCGCCAACCCGACGCGCCTCGCCGCCGGCTACAAGGACAACGTCATCCCCGGCCGGGCCACCGCCACCATCGACTGCCGCAGCCTGCCGGGGCAGTCGGAGCTGCTGGAGCGGCAGTTGCGCGAGCTGGTCGGCCCGGACATCGCCATCGAGTACGTGCAACGTCAGCCGGCGCTGGAGACGACGTTCGACGGCGACCTGGTCGAGGCGATGTCCGCCGCGCTGCGCGCGGAGGACCCGGGCGCGCGACCCGTGCCGTACATGCTCTCCGGCGGCACCGACGCCAAGGCGTTCTCGCAGCTCGGCATCCGCTGCTTCGGTTTCGCGCCGCTGCGGCTGCCCGCCGACCTCAACTTCTCCGCGCTGTTCCATGGCATCGACGAGCGGGTTCCGGTGGACGGACTACAGTTCGGCGTGCGGGTTCTCGACCGGTTCCTCCGCACCTGCTAACCCGCTTCGGCACCCCCGGTGCCGCGGCGTGAATCTCTGATCGTGAAGGGACTTACCCACATGACCGACCAGCACGGTGAGCTGGACGCCGCCCTCGAGCGCGTGATCGATGCGGCCCGCCACCACCTGGCCGCCGTCCGTGCCGCGCAGGGCCGCATCGACGACGACGACGTCTGGCAGGCGTACCTCGCGCTCAACAACGCGTCCTTCGCGTACGACGAGCAACTTCTGGACGCCTTCGGCGAGGTCACCCCGTGGGACGTCGAGGCGATCGACCCGGAGGTGGGCGACCAGCGCCTCGGCGCCGACGGGGAGGAGCCCACCGACCCGCACCCGCGGATCGTCTCGGTGCGCCAGCGGCGCGACTACCGGGTGCCGAGCGTGTCGGCGCTGATCCGCGTCGCCGAGGCCGCCCGGCGGGAGAGCACCCCGGCGGAGGACGAGGCGGAGCCCGTGGAGGGTGTCGGCGAGGCGGTGCTGGAGCTGCTGCAGAGCGGCGACGGCTCGCTCGGCGCGCTGGACGTGCCGGAGCTGGAGCCCCTCGACGGCGTGGTGATGGTCAGCGAGGTCGGCACCCCGGTCGACCTGGAGTCCTTCGACGACGACGACGCGGTCGGCCCGTTCCAGCCGGCCGCCGACGACCGGCTGGTCGGCCGGCTCGACGAGCACCCGTTCATGGAGCTCGACGAGGAGCACGACCACGCCCACTAGGCGGTGCCGCCCGGGGCCTGACCGTCCGGTCGGGCCCCGGGCGCGTGGTCAGTAGGAGAGTCCCGGCTGCGGCTGGTTGACCCGACGGCGGCGCAGCACCACCTGCCGGGTGCCGTCGCGGTACAGCCGCACCCGCGCCAGCTCCCATCCGGAGAACTCCGCCTGGATCGCCAACTGCGCCGCGGCGGTCGACCGGTCGACGTTCGGCGGCAACCGCAGCGGCGCGTACTCGTAGTCCATGACAACCATGCTGCCCAGCCCCGGGGCCCCGCGCCACCCCATCGCCGGTGATCCGCGCCGCCCGGGGCGGGGGCCGACGGACGGTCAGCCGGTCGGTGGGTTGGCGGCGAGCAGGGCGGCCAGCGACGACGCGCCCAGGGCCAGGGCGCGCGGGGTGCCCGCGTCCACGACCAGGCCCCAGGCCGGGTCGGGCCACCGGGCGAGCAGGTCCGCGCAGGGCACGGCGACGAACGGCACCCCCGGCCCGGCGAAGGCGGTCAGCGCGTCCGGGGAGGTGAAGACGGGCAGCAGCGGCGCGCCGGTCGGGTCGGTGACGACCGTCCACGGCACGTCACCCTCCGGTCCGGGCTCGGCCGCCAGCGGTACGCAGACCGCCGCGGCGGCGAGGATGCCGAGGTAGACGGGCAGGTCTCGCCGCGCGCCGGCGTCGTCGAGCAGGTCGAGCACGCCCTGGCCGGGCGGGACGGGTCCGTCCCCCGACTGGCCGGGAGGGCCGGCCGCCACCTGCTCGGCGTCGGTGCCGCGCGGGCCCGCGGGAAGCGCCGCGGCCCCGGGCGCCGGCTCGGCCCGGCCCGCCACCGGGGGGTGTCCCGCCCCGCTCGGGGGCGCGGTCGGCTCCGCCCGGGCGCGGGGCACGGTCGGCTCCGGGCGGACCCGGGGGCCGGTGGGCGGGAGGATCTGGCAGGACAGCGCGCCGGGCTCCGTGGTGAGCACCACGGCGGCGGTCCGCGCCGCGAATCCACTCCACCAACGCAGGCCCTCGGCGTTGCGTGGCGTCTCGTACCACCAGCCGCCGGCCCCGTGCGGCGCCCGCCAGCCGAGTTCGGCGAGGCCCCGCTCGTCGTAGGGCGGGCAGACCCCGCGCACGGCGTCGCGGCGGACCATCAGGTGCAGCCGGCGGGGGCCGGCGGCGATTTCCAGGTCGGTGTCGCGGGCGCAGCCCGACAGCGTGTCGTGGAGCCGGGCGGCGACGTCGGACCAGCCCGGCGACGTCATGCCGGGGGCCGCGGGGTGCGTCCTTCGAGCCGCCCGAGTCGTCCCATGGCCTCGTCCAGCCGGCCGAGCGAGGCGAAGTCGCCGGGGGCGCCGAAGATCTGGTTCAGGCTCGCGCCGAGCGTCGCGTCGAGCCCTTCGGTGCGCTCGTCGAGCTGCGCGGTCGCCGCCGCGCGGGCCTGCCGGTACGCCTGCAACACCATCGCCGCGAGGTCCTGCGTGCCCACCCGCAGGGCGGTCGGCGCGATGTCCAGCCCGGTGAGCTCGCCGGTGGCGGCCACGGTCGCGGACACCAGTGCGCTGTCGTCGGTGGCGGTCCCGCTCAGCTCGTCCAGGTCGTCGGCGAGCCCGGCGAAGCGGCGCTCGATGTCGGCGAGCCGTCCGGCGAGGCCGTCGAACGCGGAGAGCGGGTCGGACATCAGAACCTCCCGTGCGTGCTGCCGCCCGGGGGTGGCGGCCGGCCGCCCCATGATCGTATCGTCGTCCCGCCGGGCGAGTGGGGGAGGAACGGCGTGCCTGACATCGACGTCGACGTGCAGGCGGTGCGTCGGCTGGAGGCTGCCGCCCAGCGGGTGGCCGCCTCGCTGACCGCGCTGGAGAGCCGCATCATGGCCGCCGGCGACATCCCGGGCGGCGCCTTCGGGCGGCTGCCGTTCGTCAGCGACCTGCTCGAGGAGAAGTACGCCGAGCAGGCCACGGGCGGGATGGAGCTGTTCCGCTCGGGCCACGACGCGTTCGAGCGGGTGGGCGACGCGCTGGGCGCGACGGCCGAGGCCTACGAGCGCACCGAGCGGGACATCGACGGGTCCTTCCGCGCCATCGGTGCCGGGCCGCCCCGGTGAGCGGACCGGCGGGGACGGCCGTCGAGCTCTGGAACGGCATCGACGGCGCGCTGTCCGGCGTCGACAAGGTCGTCGACAGCGTCTGCCGCACCCTCGCCTGGCCGCTCATCCAGCTCGTCGACCTCGTCGACGGCGAGCCGGTCGTGCTGCGCGCCAAGGCCGCCGAGTGGGACGCCCTGGCCGGGCAGGTACGCGAGGTGGCGGTGCGCCACCGCGGCGTACGCGAGGCCGAGCAGGTCGGCTGGCGCTCCCCGGCGGGGGAGGCGTACGGCAGGCGGATGGCCGACGTCGAGCAGCAGTTGCGCGACGTCGCCGAACAGTTCGCCGCCACCGCCGAATACCTGCGCGGCGTCGCCGACGCGTTGCAGATGGTGCACGACGTGCTGGTCGACGTCTGCGTCGAGTTCGTCAACTTCCTGCTGGTGACGCTGGTCACGGCGCTGGTGATGGCCCCGTTCACCGCCGGGGCGTCCTGGGCGGCCGGCGTGGCGCTCGGGGTGACCAGGGGCATGATCGCGCTGACCCGGATGCTGCGGATCATCCGGCCGCTGGCGGCGCACCTGCAGAAGGTCGTCCGGTTGTTGCAGCGGGTCCTGCTGTACCTGCGCAAGCTGCGCAACCACCTGGACAAGCTGGTCGACAAGCAGAAGGCGCTGCGCACGGGCCAGAAGTACGCCGACAAGCGCCGCGACGCCGGCGCCGCCGACAAGTGGTTCCACAGCTTCACGGACCCGGCGAAGGGCAGCTGGAAGCTCGGCAAGTCCGGCACGCCGTTCGACATGTCCACGTTCGAACGCATGGGCGCGCTGCGGGCGCACGGCGTGGCCGACGGGGCGCGGATGATCGGCCGGGACTGGGCCACCAACCTGCCGTGGAACGTCCCGAACTCCGTGGTGCACGGCGTCGCCTGGGGCGGCGTCGCACTGGTCTCCGGCCTGTCGGTGCCCGGCGCGGGACCGGTCGACGACAAGGTCGACGCGGCGGTGCGGGGCGGCGCCGAGTGGGTCGACCAGAATGTCTTCGGGCAGCCGGCGGCCGGCGGCTGACGGCCGATCGAGGGGGTGGAACGTGTCCGAGGGGCGCGGCCGGCTGGGCCGGCTGACCGACGCGGTGTTCGGCGGCGCGCGGGCCGCCCGGGACAAGGCCCGCGAGCTGCGCGACGAGTTCCGCACCACCGACGAGCCGGAGCGCGCCCTGGTCGCGCCCCTGCTGCCCGGCGAGGAGCTGCGCTACGTCGGCCTGGCGCCGGTGCGGGCCCCGGAGAACCACCGGGCCGGCGACCAGCTCGCCGACCGGGTGGGCGCGGAGCTGGCCGAGGCGCTCGACCCGCGCGCGCTGTTCGGTCTGCTCAACGTCGTCAACCCGGTCGCCTGGGTGGACGCGGTGCTGACGCCCGTACGGGTCGCCGCGGGTGTCCTGCTGCTGCCCGGCCGGGCCGCCGTGCTCGCCGCCGGTTCGCCGCCGGCGGCCGAGCCGGAGCCCGCGCCGTCCGCCGCGCCCCGGCAGCCGCTGCCGCTCACCGCCGAGCAGGAGGCGTTCCGGGCGCTGTTCCGGCTCAGCCGCCACCGCCCGCTGGCGGACCAGCTCGCCGAGATCGCCTACCGGCGGCGGTACGTGTTCAGCGGTGACCTGGCGACGCTCGCCGGCAGCCTGCTGCTCTTCCTCGAGCGCTACACCGGCACCCCGCTCGCGGTCACCGACACCCACCTGCACCTGCTGCGGATGGGCCGCCGCCCGGACCCCGACCGTGCGGACCGGCGGCGCCCCCAGGTGCTCTGGAGCATCCCGCGGCGGCGGGTCGCCCGCGTCGACTGCGAGCACGGCGCGACCCGGCTCATGCAGTTTCCGTCCACCCTCGTGTTCGACGACGGGTCCTGGATCCGGATCGTCAACCCGGCCACCCGCGACGACCAGTCCCGCTTCCTCGCCGCCGTCCGCGAGCTGCCCGGCCGGCGCCCCCCGCCGTGAGCCGCCATCCCGCCGAGAAGCCGGCGCCCGGGCCGCGAGCCGGCGGCGCCCGGGGGGTCAGCTGTCGCGTTCGGGATAGCCGACCGGCACGGCCGACACGTCGTCCAGCGCGGTGACGATCTCCTCCGGCAGGGTCATCCGCTCGACCTGGAGCGCGCCGAGCAGCTGCCCGACGGTGCGCGCGCCGAGGATCGGGGCCACGACCCCGGGGCGGTCGCGGATCCAGGCCAGCGCCACCTCCGCCGGCGAGACGCCCAGCCCGCCGGCGGCGGTGGCGACCGCCTCCACGATGCTGGAGCAGCGTGGCTCCAGGTAGGTGGCGACGAACCGCTCGAAGTGCGGCGACGCGGCCCGCGAGTCGGCGGGCCGGCCGTGCCGGTACTTGCCGGTGAGCACCCCGCGTCCCAGCGGCGACCAGGGCAGCACCCCCAGCCCGAGGGCCTCGCAGGCGGGCAGCACCTCGCGCTCCACGCCCCGCTCCAGCAGCGAGTACTCCACCTGCGTGGCCACCACGGGGGCGCGCCCCGGCCAGGCGGTCTGCCAGGCGGCCGCCCGCGCGGTCTGCCAGCCGGAGAGGTTCGACACCCCGACGTAGCGGACCCGGCCGCTGGACACCGCGTGGTCGAGCGCCGCGAGGGTCTCCTCCAGCGGGGTGTCGGGGTCGTGGCCGTGCAGTTGGAACAGGTCGACGTGGTCCGTGCCGAGCCGCCGCAGGGAGGCGTCCAGCGTGCGCAGCAGGTGCCCCCGGGAGGCGTCCCGCCGCCGGCCGGGGCCCGGCCGCAGCCCGGCCTTGGTGGCGATCAGCACGTCCTCGCGGGCCACCAGGGTGCCCAGCAGCGACCCGATCACCGACTCGGCGTCGCCGTCGCCGTAGACGTCGGCGGTGTCGACCAGGTTGCCGCCCGCGTCGAGGAAACTCTTCAGCTGGGCGGCCGCATCGTCGGCGTCGGTGTCCCGGCCCCACGTCATGGTGCCGAGCGCGAGCCGCGAAACCGCCAGCCCGCTTCGGCCGAGCGGTCGCTGTTGCATGGGTGAACCCTATTTCGAACCTGGCCCCGCCGATATCCTCGCTCCCGTCAACTCTGCCGGGCGCGTCGCGTTTCCGACCGTCCGGACGGCCCCGGTGGGGGTGAGAGCCGGCGCGCGCCGCGTCTTGCGGCATTGCGTAACCTGATGCGACCTGCGGTGCTTATGGGGGAGGACCTAGTGCGACTCGGGCTCAGCCTCGGATACCAGACGGCGTGGAGCACGCCGGCCGACCATCTGGCGTTCGCCCAGGAGGCGGACCGGCTCGGCTACTCGGTGGTGTGGGCGGCGGAGGCCTACGGCTCCGACTCGCCGAGCATGCTGGCCTGGATGGCCGGTCAGACGCAACGCATCGACCTGGGCAGCGCGGTGATGCAGATCCCCGCCCGCACCCCGGCGATGACCGCGATGACGGCGGCGACCATCGACGCGCTCTCCGGCGGCCGGTTCCGCCTCGGCCTCGGTGTGTCCGGCCCGCAGGTCTCCGAGGGCTGGCACGGCGTGCGGTTCGGCAAGCCGCTGGCGCGCACCCGAGAGTTCGTGGACATCGTGAAGCTGGCCGTCGCGCGCAGGAGCGTGGCGTACGACGGCGAGTTCTACACCCTGCCGCTGCCCGACGGGCCGGGCAAGGCGTTGAAGCTGGGCTTCCACCCGCCGCGCGAGCACATCCCGATCTATCTCGCCGCCGTGGGTCCGAAGAACCTGGAGCTGGCGGGCGAGATCGCCGACGGCTGGCTTGCCGTCTTCTACGCCCCCGAGTTCGCCGAGGAGCAGCTCGCGTCGGTCCGGGCCGGGCGGGCGAAGGCCGGCAAGGAGCTGGCCGGCTTCGACGTGGTCCCGTCGGTGCCCGTGGTGGTCGGTGACGACATCGCCACCTGCGCCGAGCTGGTCCGCTGGTACGCGGCCCTCTACCTGGGCGGCATGGGCAGCCGGCAGCAGAACTTCTACAACCAGCTCGCCACCCGGATGGGCTACGGCGAGGCCGCCAACGAGGTGCAGGAGCTCTACCTGACGAAGCGGCAGCGCGACGCGGCTGCCGCGGTGCCGATGGAGTTCATCGACCGTACGTCGCTGCTGGGCCCGAAGGAGCGTATCGCCGAGCGGATGCGGGACTACGCGGCCAGCGGTGTCACCACCCTGTCGGTGAGCCTCTTCGCCGCCGACCGGGACAGCGGCGTGCAGACCCTGCGTACCGTCGCCGAGGCGCTCGACCTCTCGGGAGTCGGGGAGTGACCTGGGTCGAGGCCATCGTCCTGGGCATCGTGCAGGGGCTGACGGAGTTCCTGCCGGTCAGCTCCTCCGGTCACCTGAGGATCACCTCGGCGATCTTCTTCGACCGCGACGCCGGGGCGTCGTTCACCGCGGTCACCCAACTGGGCACCGAGGCGGCGGTGCTGATCTACTTCGCCAAGGACATCTGGCGGATCACCCGGACGTGGCTGGTCGGCATCAGGGACTCCTCGGTGCGCTCCAGCCTCGACTACCGGATGGGCTGGTACGTCATCATCGGCTCGATCCCGATCGGGCTGTTCGGTTTCCTGTTCAAGGACCAGATCCGCACCGCCGGGCGCAACCTGTGGCTGGTGGCCACCACCCTGATCGTGTTCGCGTTCGTGCTGGCCTTCGCCGAGTACTGGGGGCGGCAGAGCCGTACCCTGGTCAACTTCCGGATGCGCGACGGCGTGGTGATGGGCTTCGCCCAGGCGATGGCGTTGGTACCGGGGGTGTCCCGCTCCGGCGGCACACTCACCGCCGGGCTGTTGCTCAACCTGACCCGGGAGGCGGCGGCGCGCTACTCGTTCCTGCTGGCCATCCCGGCGGTGGTGATGTCGGGGATCTTCAGCGTCGGTGACGTCTTCGAGCCGGCGGCGGCCGGCACCTCGGTGCCGAGCCTCGCCCAGATGATCGTCGCCACGGTCATCGCCTTCGGCGTGGGGTACGCGGCCATCGCCTGGCTGCTGCGCTACGTCGCCCACCACACCCTGTACGTCTTCGTGCTGTACCGGGTCGCGGTGGGCACCCTGGTCCTGGCGCTGCTGATGACGGGCACCATCAGCGCCACCTGAGCCTCCGGTCCGCGTCGGCCTCCGTCCCCCGTGTGGGGTCGGGGGCCGACGCGCGTGGTGGGCAGCCCCTCTTCCGCGTTTCGGTCATTTCGCCCCAACGGGATCTTTCGGATCTACCCTTTCGATACGCGTTGCGTTCGGACGTGATCTGCCGGTCTTCGCGCCAGAGGGGGCGACCGTGACGGCCAGCGACGGTGGAGGGCGCGGGCGGGGGAGGCCGCCGAGACGCAACCTCGTCGCGGTCGTCTCCGTCGTGGTGTTCTCCGGCGCGTTCTTCGGCTACGACCAGGGTGTCATCAGCGGAGCGCTGCGCGACATCCGGCAGACCTTCCAGGCGGACACGTTCGCCACCGAGGTGGCCGCGAGCTGGGTGACCCCCGGGGCGCTGGTGGGGGCGCTGATCGGCGGTCACCTCGCGGACCGGTTCGGTCGCCGCGGCGCCCTGTGGGTCGCCGCCGCGACGTTCGTGCTGGGCACGCTCGTGCAGGCGGTCGCGCCGGTGATCGGGGTCCTGTTCGTTGCGCGGCTCGTCCTCGGGCTGGGCATCGGGGTGGCCTCGGTCGCCGGCCCGATGTACGCGGCCGAGGCCGCGCCGGAGCGGATCCGCGGCAGCCTCCTGGCGATCTACCAGTTCTCCACCACGTTCGCCATCTTCGTCGGCTACCTGGCCGACGAGCTATTCGACACGGGCGACTCCTGGCGCTACCTGCTGGGGGCGGCGGCGCTGCTGGGGGTGGCGCTCGCCCTGGTCACCACCGTGATTCCCGATTCGGCCGTGTGGCTGCTGCGCCGAGGGGACAGGCGCCGCGCGGAGGCGTCGTTGCGGGCTACCACGCCGGCGCGCAAGGTGTCCGAGAAGTTGCAGTCCATCGAGCAGAGCCTCGACACCGGGAAGGCGGGCTGGGGGGAGGTGCTCTCGCACCGGTGGCGGCGCCCGTTGGTGCTCGGCGTCGGCCTGGCCCTGTTCCAGCAGCTGACCGGGATCAACGGGATCATCTACTACGCGGACTCGATCTTCTCGGCCGCGGGGTTCCACACCCCGCAGTCGCAACTGGCCGCGACCACCTGGGCGATCGGCGCGGTCGACTCCCTCTTCACGCTGGTCGCGGTCGCCTTCCTCGACCGGCTCGGCCGCCGGCCGCTGCTGCTGGTCGGGCTGCTGGGCATGGCGGTGTCCCTCGTCGTGGTCAGCGTCAGCTTCGCGAGGATCGCGCCGGCGGCGGCGGGGGCTGCGCAGCACCGTCCGACCGACGCGGGCATCTTCCTGCTGGTCGGTGTGGTCATGTTCGTGGCGTTCTACGCGATGTCGATCGGGCCGGTCGCCTGGACCGTCATCAACGAGATCTTCCCGGGTCGCATCCGGGGCCGGTGCGTGGCGATCGCCTCCGCCACGCACTGGGGCACCGAGTACCTCATCACACAGTTCTTCCTGAGCATGCTCAGCGCCCTGGGGCGCTCGGGGGTGTTCGCGCTCTTCGCCGGGACCTGCGTGCTGGGCTTCCTGTTCGTCTGGCGCTACCTGCCGGAGACGAAGGGCCGGACCCTCGAGCAGATCCAGCGGATGTGGACGACCGGCGCCCACGCCCGGCGTCCCCGCCGGTCCTCGTAGTTTCCCGGTTCCAGCCTCGCACTGGTGGCGCGAAGCGTACTTTTCTCCCTAAGCCGCAGTAACCAGGCTTAACGGACATAGGCCCCGTATTGAGCCGTGGCGCCGACGTTGGATTCCACACCGGGTTCGGCGGGTGGCGGCTCCCGATCGACAGTCGCGAAGGACCAGGACAGTGCATCTGACACCGAAGGAATTCGACAAGCTGACGATTCTCTCGATGGCCGTCGTCGCCAACGCCCGCAAAGCCAGAGGGATCAAGCTCAACCACCCCGAGGCCGTCGCGGTGATCTGCGCCGCCGCCCTCGAGGGCGCCCGCGAGGGCAAGACCGTCGAGGAAGTCATGAACGACGCCCGCAGCACTCTCGGCGCAGACGACGTGATGCCGGGTGTGCCGGACATGCTGCCCATGATCCAGGTCGAGGCCGTGTTCACCGACGGCTCGCGACTGGTCACCGTGCACTCACCGATCCAGTAGGCGCACCAGCGCAGACGCGGTCTCCAGGAAGGCGGAGCAGAAATGGCCAAACAGCATCCCGGCCCGAACTCGAAGCACTTGCGACCCATCGGTGGCTACGTGCTCAGCGACCAGCCGCTGGAGTTGAACGAGGGGCGGCCGGTGACGGAAGTCGTCGTCCAGAACACCGGTGACCGGCCGATCCAGGTCGGGTCGCACTTCCACTTCTTCGAAGTCAACCGGATGCTCGCCTTCGATCGCGAGGCGGCCTTCGGCAAGCGGTTGAACATCCCGGCGACGACGTCGATCCGCTTCGAGCCGGGCGACAAGAAGACCGTGGAGCTCGTTCCCTTCGCCGGGCTGCAACGGGTGTACGGGTTCAACGGGCTCGTGCAGGGATGGACCGGTAGCCAGTCGGCTCCCACCTACCGGCCGGACCGCACCGAGGCGATCCACAACGCCAAGACCCGGGGCTTCAAGTTCGGCCCGGAGCAGCAGGAGAACCCCAAGGGCAAGAAACAGTAGATCCACTATCCCGCGGGGCGGCCCGCCTCGGGCAGGAGAGATGATTCGATGAGCCAGATATCTCGGCAAGAGTATTCCGGAATGTTCGGCCCCACGACGGGCGACAAGATCAGGCTCGGCGACACCGAGCTGTACATCGAGATCGAGAAGGACCTCCGGGTCCTCGGTGACGAGGTGATGTACGGCGGGGGCAAGACGCTGCGCGACGGCATGGGCGTGCAGAACCAGTACACCAACGCCGAGGGCGGCCTCGACCTGGTCATCACGAACGTGACCATCGTCGACGCGACCCTCGGCGTGATAAAGGCCGACGTCGGGATCAAGGACGGCAAGATCGCCGGCATCGGCAAGGCCGGCAACCCGAACATCATGCAGGGGGTCACCCCCGAGTTGATCACCGGGCCGGGCACCGACGCCATCTCCGGTGAGCACCTCATCCTGACCGCCGGGGGCATCGACGCCCACGTGCACCTGGTCGCGCCGCAGCAGGCGTACGCCGCCCTGAGCAACGGCGTGACCACCCTGTGGGGAGGTGGCACCGGCCCGTCGGACAGCAGCAACGGCGTCACCATCACCCCCGGCACGTGGAACATCCAGGCGATGATGCGGTCCTTCGAGAACATCCCGATCAACATCGGCCTGATGGCGAAGGGCAACAGCACCGGCCGGGCGCCCCTGGTGGAACAGATCATGGCCGGCGCGCCGAGTTTCAAGATCCACGAGGACTGGGGCGCGCCGCCCGCGGTGATCCGTGCCTGCCTGGACGTCGCCGACGAGTTCGACGTGCAGGTCAGCATCCACACGGACACCCTCAACGAGAGCGGCTACCTCGAGGACACCGTAGCCGCGTTCGAGGGCCGGACGATCCACACCTTCCACACCGAGGGCGCCGGTGGCGGACACGCGCCGGACGTCATCAAGATCGCCAGCCAGATGAACGTGCTGCCGAGCTCGACCACGCCGACGGTGCCCTACGGCATCAACAGCCAGGCCGAGCTGTACGACATGATCATGGTCTGCCACAACTTCAACCCCAAGGTCCCCTCGGACGTGGCCTTCGTCGAGAGCCGGATCCGGACGGAGACGATCGCGGCCGAGGACGTCCTGCTCGACGAGGGCGTCATCTCGATGATGCAGAGCGACTCGCAGGCGATGGGACGCGTCGGCGAGACCTGGCTGCGGACCATCCAGCTCGCCGGTCAGATGAAGGTCGTCCGCGGCAAGCTCGCCGAGGACTCCGACAGCAACGACAACTTCCGGGTGCTGCGCTACGTGGCGAAGATGACCATCAACCCGGCCATCACCCAGGGGATCTCGCACGTGGTGGGATCGGTCACGCCGGGCAAGATGGCCGACCTCGTGCTCTGGGAGCCGGCCTTCTTCGGCACGAAGCCGAAGATGGTGATCAAGGGCGGCATGATCGCCTGGTCGATCATGGGTGACCCGAACGCCTCGCTGCCGACGCCGCAGCCGGTCTACTACCGACCGATGTTCGGCGCGTTCGGCAGCCAGCTCGCCAAGACCTGCGTGACCTTCGTGTCCCGGGCGGCGCACGAGTCCGGTGTCGCCGAGAAGCTCGGCCTGCAACGGCAGATCATCCCGGTCTACCGGACCCGCGGCCTGACCAAGCGGGACATGGTCCGCAACGACCGCACGCCGAAGCTCGAGGTCGATCCGGAGACCTTCGCCGTGAAGATGGACGGCGTGCACGCGACCGTGCCGGCGGCCAGGAACCTGCCCATGAGCCAGCTCTACTTCTTCAGCTGACGCCGCCGGGACCGGCTCGCCGGTGCCCGGTCCCGGCACCACCCGGCGCCCCCGCGGCGCCACCGCCACGACCGAAAGGAGAAGCCCGTGCTCGTCGAGACGGTGCTGGGCAACATGAACGAGCCGGACTGGACGGTCCGGCTCAGGCAAGCGCGCATCGACGACCTGGTCCTCGACCAGTGGGACGCCCAGAAGAGCCGCATCCGCAAGATGACCAGCTCCGGGGCGGAGCTGTCGGTCTCGCTGGCCCGCGGCGTACGGCTGCGCGACGGCGACGTCCTGGCCTGGGACGACCTGACCGCCACGGCGGTGGTGGCCCGGGTGCAGCTCGGCGAGGTGATGGTCGTCGACCTCGGTGGCCTGCGCGGCGAGTCGGCCGACCTGCTGATCCGCTCGGCCGTCGAACTCGGTCACGCGATCGGCAACCAGCACTGGCCGGCCGTGGTCAAGGGCACGAAGATGTACGTCCCGCTGACCGTGGACCGCAAGGTGATGGACTCGGTGATGCGCACCCACGCGTTCACCGGGATCACGCACGAGTTCCTGCCCGGCACCGAGATCATCGCGTATCTCGCGCCGCACGAGTCGCGCCGGCTCTTCGGCGGGGCGGACTCCACGCCGCACACGCACCTGCCCGCCGAACTCAACTGAGGCCGGGGCCGGACGGTGCGCGAGATGGTCGAGACCCTGAAGCTGTTGCAGTTCGGCGACTCGGTGTTTCCGGTGGGCGCCTTCTCCTTCTCGAACGGGCTGGAGATGGCCGTGCAGCACGGCGCGGTGCACGACCGCGGCAGCCTGCAGGACTTCGTGCGCACGCTCACCCGGCTCGCCGCCACGGGCGACGGTGTCGCCCTGCTCGCCGGGCACCGCGCCGCCGCCGCCGGGGACCTCGACCGGATCCGGCAGGCCGACGAGGCCGTCTACCTCCGCAAGATCAACGAAGAGATGCGCGTCATGTCCGTACGCATGGGGCGCAAGCTGGCCGAGGCGTCGACCCGGATCGTCGGGGAGTCGCTGCTCAAGAAGCGCGTCGACGAGTCGGCCACCGGAGTGCCGGTGACCTACCCGGTCGCGCTCGGGGTGCTCTTCGCCGAGCTCGGGGTGAGCGAGCAGGACGCCTTCGCGGCACACCAGTACGGCACCGCCTCGACGGTGCTCGGCGCGGCGGTCCGGCTCATGCGGGTGGACCACCTCGACGCCCAGTCGATCCTCTACGCGGTCAACGAGAGGGTCGCCGACGACTACCACGAGGTGCGCACCGCCGGTCTCGACGACATGCAGACCTTCGGCCCCCACCTCGACGTGCTGGCCGCGGCGCACCAGCACACCCACGTGCGGATGTTCATGAGCTGACGGACCCCGCGCCAGCTCGGCGGGCTCCCGTCCGACGCCGGGACCCGTGTCCCAGAACCACTGAAACCTCTTCGCAGAAGGAATGGTCACATCATGAAGTCGGCAAGCCGTATCGGCGTGGGCGGCCCGGTGGGCAGCGGTAAGACCGCGATCATCGAGGCTGTCGTGCCCCGGTTCGTGGACAACGGACTGCGGGTGCTGGTGATCACGAACGACGTCGTCACCACCGAGGACGCCAAGCACGTACGACGCGCGTTGACCGGGGTGCTGGTCGAGGAGCGGATCATCGGGGTGGAGACCGGCGCGTGCCCGCACACGGCGGTACGCGAGGACCCCAGCATGAACCTGGCGGCCGTCGAGGACATGGAGGCCCGGTTCCCGGACAGCGACGTGGTGCTGATCGAGAGCGGCGGGGACAACCTGACCCTCACCTTCAGCCCCGCCCTGGTCGACTACTTCATCTACGTCATCGACGTCGCGGCCGGGGACAAGATCCCCCGCAAGAACGGTCCCGGGATCTCCAAGTCCGACATCCTCGTGATCAACAAGACCGACCTGGCGCCCTACGTGGACGCGGACCTCGGCGTCATGGCCCGCGACGCGGACGTGATGCGCAACGGCAAACCGGTCGTGTTCACCAACTGCAAGACCGGCGAGGGCATCGACGAGCTGGTCTCGCTGATCCGGCGCAACGCCCTCTTCGACGCCGAAGTGGTTGCATGATCACACTGGACAGCGCGCGCGAGCTGCGCCCGTACCAGGAGCAGCCGGCCCAGTTGCCCGCCGGGTACAACGGCAAGGTGGGGGTGCTGCGCCTCGGCTTCGAGCGGCACGGCGACCGCACGATCCTGCGCGATCTCTACCGGCAGTCCCCGCTGCTGGTGCAGCGGGCGCTGTACTGGGACGAGGAGATGCCGCAGCTGCCGTGCGTCATGATCCTGACGACCTCCGGGGGCGTGCTGCAGGGCGACCGCCTGCAGCTGGACGTCGACCTGGCTCCCGGCAGCCAGGCGCACCTGGTGACCCAGTCCGCCACCAAGATCCAGGAGATGGACGCGAACTACGGCGCGCAGCTGCAGCGGTTCACCCTCGGCGAGGACACCTACCTGGAGTTCCTGCCGGAGCCCGTGATCCCGTACCGGGGCAGCCGGTTCGTCACCGACACCCGGGTGCGGCTGCCGGAGAGCGCCACCATGCTCTACGGCGAGGTGCTGCAACCCGGTCGGAAGCACTACCGCGACGGCGAACTGTTCGCCTACGACCTCTTCTCCTGCTCGCTGCGGGCGCAGCGGCCGGACGGCCGGCGGTTGTTCGTGGAGAAGTTCGTGGCCTCGCCGGGACAGTTCGACGTGGGCCGCGTCGGGGTCATGGACCGCTTCCACGTCTTCGGCAACGTCGTGCTGCTCACCAACGCCGAGCGGGCCGCCCGGGTCTACGAGCGGACCCGCACCCCCCTCTGGGACGAGCTGACGCCGCTGGCCAGCGGCGTCAGCCGGCTGCCCAACGACGCAGGGCTGATCTTCAAGGTGCTGGGACAGGAGACCGAGCCGGTGCGCGCCGCCGTACGCGCCTTCTGCGTGGCGGCCCGGGAAGAAGTGACCGGCCAGACCTTTCCGCCCGCGTTCAGCTGGCGTTGAACCACCAAACAGGGAGGTTGCCGTGAGCGCGGTGACGCACGGCTGGCACAGGCTGAGCAGTGGAAACCCGCTGGTCGAGTTCGTCGACGCATGCCTGCGCGGACCCGCGCAGGTCATGTTCCAGAACAACCCGCTGACCGGCCTGATCATCCTCGTCGCGATCGCCTGGGGGGCGGTCGAGAGCGGGCAGCCCCGGATCTTCGGCGGCGCCGTCCTCGGTCTGGTCGTCGGCACCGCCACGGCCATCGTGTTGCAGGTGGACCGGACCTCGCTGCGGCAGGGGATGTTCGGCTTCAGCCCACTGCTGACCGGGATCGCCGTCCCGACGTTCCTCGACCAGCGCCCGCTGATGTGGCTCTATCTCGTGCTCGGCGCGATCGCCACGACGGTGCTGACCCTGGCGCTCAACGCGGTCTTCAAGACCTGGGGCCTGACCGCGTTCACGTTCCCGTTCGTGCTGACCACCTGGGTGCTGCTGCTGGCCGCGTACCAGTTCGACAAGTTCACGGTGCTGACCAACGCGAAGCCGATGCTGCCCGGCGAGGCAGCGCTGCCCGGCGGCAGCTTCGACTGGGACCTCGTGCCCATCTTCCTGCGCGGGGTGTCCCAGGTCTACCTGGTCAACAGTTGGGTCAGCGGCCTGCTCATGGTGATCGCGCTGCTGATCAACTCCCGCTGGTCGGCGCTCTTCGCCCTGGTCGGCAGCGTCGGTGCGACCCTGCTGGCGCTCTGGTTCGGTGCCGCCGGGGACTCGCTCGACAAGGGCCTGTACGGCTTCAACGCGGTGTTGACGGCGATCGCGGTGGGCGCGGTGATGCACCGCCCCGGCGTGCTGGTGACCGTCTACACCGTCTTCGGCATCGCGTTGACGCTCTTCGTCCAGATGGGGCTGGCGACCGTGCTCACCCCGCTGGCCATCCCCGTGCTGACCGGGCCGTTCAACATCGCGACCTGGCTGCTGCTGCTGCCCAGGCGGCACTTCGCGCCCGTGCCCAACCACGAACGCGTCAAGGAGACCATCGTCTCGACGGTGAAACGCACCGTCTGACCGTACCCAGAAAGAGGTGAGCTCCCGTGCTCGCTCAGGACGCGGTGAACCCCGGCGATACCGCCTGGGTGCTGGTCTGCGCCGGCCTCGTGTTGTTCATGACTCCCGGCCTGGCCGTGTTCTACGGCGGGATGGTCCGCACCCGCAACGTGCTCGCGATGCTGCAACAGAACATCATCGCGCTCGGGGTGGTCAGCCTGACCTGGGTGCTCGTGGGCTACACCATCGCCTTCGGCGACGACGCCGGCACCGGCCTCTTCGGCAACCTCGAACTGCTCGGCCTGACCGGCCTCGGGGTGCCGCCCGCGCCCAACCTGCACGTGGTCGCCGGCGCGGTGACGATCCCGACCCTGGCGTTCGTCGCGTACCAGATGATGTTCGCGGTGATCACCCCCGCGCTCGTCACTGGGGCCACGGCCGGCCGGCTGAAGTTCGTCGGCTGGGCGCTGTTCCTCGCCATCTGGTCCGTCGTGGTCTACGCCCCGATCGCGCACTGGCTGTGGCATCCCGACGGCTGGCTGGCCAACTTCGGCACCCAGGACTGGGCGGGCGGGATGGTCGTGCACGCCTCGGCGGGCGCGGCGGTCCTGGGCGTGCTGCTGGTCGTCGGGCGCCGGCGGGGCTGGCCGCACAGCGAGGCGCCGCCCAACTCGGTCCCGCTGACCATCCTCGGCGCGGGCATCCTCTGGTTCGGCTGGTTCGGCTTCAACGGCGGCGACGGGTTGCAGGCCAACGGGGTGGCCGCCCAGGCGGTGCTCAACACCCACCTCGCGGCCGCGGCCGGCATGCTGGTCTGGCTGGTGGCGGAGCGGCTGAAGGACGGCCACAGCACCGTGGTGGGCAGCGTCTCGGGCGCCGTCGCCGGCCTCGCGACGATCACCCCGGCCGCCGGGTACGTCAACACGCTCTCCGCCATCGCCATCGGGGCCATCGCCGGCCTGGTCTGCCACACCGCGCTGCGGCTGAAGTACCTGCTGCGGCTCGACGACGCCCTGGACGTCCTCGCGGTCCACTTCGTCGGCGGCATGCTCGGCTCGCTGCTGCTGGGCCTCTTCGGCGACAGCGGCACCAACCCGCTCGGCAAGGACGGTCTCTTCCTCGGCGGCGGCGGCTCCCTGCTCTGGCACCAGCTCGTCGGCGTGGTCGCCGTGGTGGCCTTCGCCTTCGTGCTCAGTTGGGCGATCGCCGCCGCCGTGCAGGCGCTCGTCGGGCTGCGCGCACCGGCCGACACCCAGGAGAACCTCGACCGCGCCCAGCAGGACGCCGAGGCGTACCACCTGGGGGGCGTGGCGGGGCTCAGCGGCCCGGGCGCCCACGGGCGGTCCAGCGGCGGCGGGCGCCACCGCGGTGGCGCGGTGGCCGTGTCGCCGGGCCAGGCCGCCCGGCTGGTCACCGCGACGATGAGTCCGACGCTGTTGCCGAACACCCGGGAGCTGCGGGAAGCCCTGCTCGACGCGGGCGCCCTCTCCATCGTGGTCTCCGATGCCACGGTCTCCACCGCCGATCCGGCGCCCCGGTCGCTGCCCCGGGGGTACTGGCAGGACGAGGATCTCGCGGAGCGGGCCCGGGTCGAGGTGGTGGCGCAGCAGGCGGCGGTGCCCGCGGTGCTGGAGGTGCTGGGCCGCTACGGCGCCGACCGGACGGAGAGCTTCGTGCAGGACGTCCAGCTCGCCACCGACGTGCGGTGAGCCCGGTCTCCGCCGGCCGGGCGCGGCGGGAACCCTCAGCCGCGCCGCCGGACCGGGCGGAGCAGGAGCCCCAGGGCGGACAGCACGAGCGCCCCCCAGACCGGCACCCAGAGCGGGTGCGCCTGGGCCACGGTCCCGACACCGCCCCCGACGGCATAGCAGGTCAGCGCCAGCAGACCGAGGAACGTGCCCTGCCGGGCACGCGAGCGCTCGGCGCCCGACCCGGCGAGCCACCGACCGACGCGTTCGCCCGTCTTCGCGATCGTGCCCGACTGGTAGGTGATGGCGGTGGTGATCCCGGCGGTGCGGGCGAACAGCGTCGCCAGGGCGCCCATGGCGAAGCCGCCGGCGGCGGCCAGCGCGATCCGCGGCAGCCCGCCCTGGTGGCCGTGGTGCAACAGGGCGTTGAGCCCGGCCCAGAACGCCATCGCGGCCACGGCGGCGGCGAGCGCCCGGGCCGCCGGCGACCACCGGCTGCGGGCGTGGCGTAGCTGCGAGACCACGCCCGTCGCGGCGGCGAACGCGACAAGTGAGGCGGCGGACTCGAACCAGGTGGGATGGCGTCCGGCCACGCCGATGCCGAGGAAGATGGCGTTGCCGGACTGGTTGGCGACGAACGCGCCGTAGCGCAGGAACGCGAAGGCGTCGACGAAGCCGGCGACCCCGGTGGTGAGGGCCAGGACCGCCAGCGGGTACCGGAATTCCTGGTACGAATCCTGCGGGTCGCCGGCGCCGGCGGATGCCGCGTCGCCCATCGCGTCGCACCCTCCCCGTCAGGGCCGGGCTTCCTGTCCGCCCGCTGCCGGCATTCTGCGGCCATTCCCCGGCTGCCTGCCGGCAAACCGCGTCGGGCGGCGCCGACGGCACCAGCGCCGCCGCGCGGGCGCGCCCCCGGCGGCAGGTCATAGGGTGGTGCTCGTGGCGACCCTTCTGCTTCTGCGACACGGCCGGACGACCGCGAACGCCGACGGCGGGCTGGCCGGCCGCCAGCCCGTCGAGTTGGACGACACGGGGCGGGCCCAGGCCAGCGCGGTCGGCGAGCGGCTGCGCGCGGTGCCGCTCGCGGCGGTGGTGACCAGCCCGCTGATCCGGTGCCGGCAGACCCTCGAGCTGGCGTTGCCCGGTGCCGCCCCGGTGCTGGAGGACGGGCTGATCGAGTGCGGCTACGGGGCCTGGGAGGGGCAACCGCTCAAGAAGCTGGCCAAGGAGCCGCTCTGGCCGGTGGTCCAGCAGCACCCCAGCGCGGCGGTCTTCCCCGCGGGGGAGGCGATGGCGGCGATGGCGGCGCGGGCGGTCAGCGCGGTGCGGGCGTGGGACGCCCGGATCACCGCCGAGCACGGCGCGGAGGCGGTCTGGCTGGCGTGCAGCCACGGCGACGTGATCAAGGCGATCGTGGCGGACGCGCTCGGCGTGCACCTGGACCTGTTCCAGCGGATCGTGGCCGACCCGGCCTCGGTGACGGCGATCCGCTACACGCCGCTGCGGCCGTTCCTGCTGCGGCTCAACGACACCGGTGGCGACCTGGCGGCGCTGGTGCCGCCGCCGGCCAAGCGCCGTCGGCGGGCGGCGCGCGCGGCCGGCGCGGCCGACTCCGACGCGCCCGTCGGTGGTGGCGCGGGAGCGGGCCGGTGACCGGCGGGCGCCGCCGGGGCCCGCGGCCACCGGTCGTGGCCCGGCGCGGGCCCGTACCGGGCGCCGCGCCCGGCGGCACGGGCCGGTTCACCGGGCGTGCCGCGAATCGCGTCGGTGGGGTGCGCGGCGCCGTGGCGGGCCGGATAGGGTCGTGGGTATGACCCACCAGGTGTACGCCTTCGAGCCGCCGGAGCGGTTCGTCGCCGGGACGGTCGGGGCGCCGGGGGAGCGCACCTTCTTCCTTCAGGCGCGCGGCGGCGGCCGGCTGGTCAGCGTCGCGCTGGAAAAGGTCCAGGTGTCGTTGCTCGCCGAGAAGCTGGAGGAGCTGCTCGCCGAGGCGCAGCGCCGATTCGGTGTCGACCTGCCGGAGACGGTGGCCGTCGTCGGCGACAACGAGCCGCTGGACACACCGGTCGACGAGGAGTTCCGCGTCGGCACGCTCGGTCTGGCGTTCGACGTCGACACCGCGACCGTGGTGATCGAGGCCATCGCCGTGGGCGAGGGGGAGACCGAGGTCGAGCTGGGCGGGCCCGACGACGATGACGTCGACGATGACGTCGACGTCGACGTCGACACCGACGAGGAGCCGGACGACGATCTCGACCGGCTGCGGGTGCGGTTGACCCCCGGGGCGACCCGCCAGTTCATCGAGCGGGCCCGGCGGGTCGTCAACGCCGGCCGGCCGCCCTGCCCGCTCTGCGGCCAGCCGCTGGACCCCGCCGGCCACCTCTGCCCGCGCCACAACGGTTACCACCGGTGACGTCGGATCTTCAGCCCCGACAGGACGGCGAGGCCGCGCTCCGGTTGCTCCGCGACGGCCACCTCGACCTCGAGGGGCGGCTCGTCGACGCCTCCAACACCACCCTGCGTGGCATCCTGACCCTCGACGGGCTGACGGCCCGCTGCGTCTACAAGCCGGTGCGCGGTGAGCGCCCGCTGTGGGACTTTCCCGACGGCACGCTGGCCGGCCGGGAGGTCTCGGCCTACGTGGTGTCCCGGGCCACCGGCTGGGACCTGGTGCCGCCGACGGTGCTGCGCGACGGCCCGTTCGGGCCGGGGTCCTGCCAGCTCTGGATCGACGAGCCGGACGACGCCGAACCCCTCGTCGGGTTCGTGCCGGCCGACGCGGTGCCACCCCGCTGGTTCCCGATCGCCGCGGCCCGCGACGACGACGGCACCCCGTACGCGCTGGCCCACGCCGACGACCCGAGGCTGGCCCGGCTCGCGGTGCTCGACGCCGTGATCAACAACGCGGACCGCAAGGGCGGGCACGTGCTCACCGGCGCCCAGGACCGGCTCTACGGCGTCGACCACGGGGTGAGCTTCCACGCCGAGGAGAAGCTGCGTACGGTGCTGTGGGGCTGGGCCGGGCGGCAACTGCCCCCGGACGCCCTGGAGATGCTCGGCGCGCTCGCCGGTCAGCTCGCCGGGGCCCTCGGCACCGAGTTGGCCGAGCACCTCACCATCCGGGAGATCGCCGAGCTGGCGGCCCGGGTCGACCGGCTGCGGCAGACAGGCCGGTTCCCGCAGCCCTCGCCGGACTGGCCCGCGGTGCCCTGGCCCCCCATGTGAGGGCCGAACCGGCCCCCGGGTCCCCCGCGTTGCGGCGCTGTCGTGATGATCACTGTGGGCCGGGTCTGCCCCGCCCGGTCGGCTGGCTAGGCTGACGGTCATGGACTCTTGGGCGGGACATGAGGTGCCGCGGCTGCCGGGCAGGGGCGGGCCGCTGTCGTTGTTCGACTCCGCGCGACAGGGCGCCCACCCGAGCGACCCGAACGGCACCGCGAGCATGTACGTCTGCGGCATCACCCCGTACGACGCCACGCACCTGGGCCACGCCGCCACCATGATCGCGTTCGACCTGGTGCAGCGGGTGTGGCGCGACGCGGGCCGGGACGTGCGCTACGTGCAGAACGTCACCGACATCGACGACCCGCTGCTGGAGCGGGCCCAGCGCGACGGCGAGGACTGGAAGGTCCTGGCGATGCGGGAGACCGCGCTGTTCCGCGAGGACATGGAGGCGCTGCGGATCATCCCGCCGGCGCACTACGTCGGCGCGGTCGAGTCCATCCCCGACATCGCCGACCGGGTGCTGCTGCTGCTCAAGGACGGGGCCGCGTACCGGCTGGCGGACGGCTCGGGTGACGTCTACTTCGACGTGAGCGCCGTTCCCCACTTCGGCTACGAGTCCAACCTGACCCGCGAGCAGATGCTGGAGATCTTCCCCGAGCGCGGGGGAGACCCGGACCGGCCCGGCAAGCGCGACCCGCTCGACCCGCTGCTGTGGCGGGGCGCCCGCGAGGGCGAGCCGTCCTGGCCGGGCGGCGAGCTGGGGGCCGGCCGCCCCGGCTGGCACATCGAGTGCACGGTCATCGCGCTCAACCTGCTCGGCGACCGCATCGACGTGCAGGGCGGCGGCAACGACCTGATCTTCCCGCACCACGAGTGTTCCGCCGCGCACGCCGAACGGCTCACCGGCGTGGCGCCGTTCGCCGAGCACTACGTGCACGCGGGCATGATCGGCCTGGACGGCGAGAAGATGTCGAAGTCCCGGGGCAACCTGGTCTTCGTGTCCCGGCTGCGCGCCGACCAGGTCGACCCGATGGCGGTCCGGCTGGCCCTGCTGTCGGGGCACTACCGCGCCGACCGCGCCTGGACCGACGAGCTGCTCGCCACCGCGTACGAGCGGCTGGCCCGCTGGCGGCGGGCCGCCGCCGGCCCCGCCGGCCCGTCGGGCGCGCAGTTCCTGGCCGCCGTGCGGGCCCGCCTCGCCGACGACCTGGACTCGCCGGGCGCTGTGGCGCTGGCCGACGCGTGGGCCGACGCGGCCCTCTCCGGCGTTGCCGACGACCCGGCCGCCCCCGCCCTGTTCGCCGACGCCCTGGACGCCCTTCTCGGCCTGCGTCTCTGAGCCCGCCGCCGTGGGCGGCGCCTCGGCGGCGGTTCCGGTCCGCGCGTTCCGTTCGACCGGGCGGGTTGCGGCCCGCACGTCCACACGACCTTGGCGGGTTCCGGCCCGTGCGTTCCGTTCGACGGGGCGGGTTGCGTCCCGCGCCGCGCGGGACGCACCGCCCCGGGGCGGGCTCACCGGCGACCCCGCCCGTGCGCGTAGTCAGCCGAGGACCAGGCCGGGGTCGGGGTCCGGGTCGGCGGCGGGGGCGGGGATGCGGTATTCCTCGGTCAGCGTGGTGACCGGGCCGGGCCAGGTGGCCTGGGCGACCTCGATCGGCTTGCGGTGGCCGTCGTAGGCGACGTGCAGCAGGTGCAGCACGGGGGTGTCGGGGCGGATCTGGAGGATCTCGGCCTCCTCCCGGCTGGGCTGGCGGGCGCTGATGGTGTCGGTGGCGGAGACGTAGCGGCGGCCGGTGGCCTCCTCGGCCTCCTGGTAGAGGGGCCGGCCGAACGCCTCGGCGCGTTCCAGGGAGGTGCCGGCGGCGTCGGCGGGCAGGAACCAGGAGGCGCCCACCTCGACCGGGGAGTCCTCGGTGCGTACGAGGTGGCGCCGGCAGAGCAGTTCGGTGCCGTCGGCGACCCCGAAGGCGTCGGCGACCTCCGGCGGGGCGGCGGACCGGCCGACCGAGACGAGCTGTTGCCGGTATCGGGCGGCCAGGTCGGCGTGGTAGCCGCGGAAGCCGCCGTAGCGGCCCCGGGAGAGCCGGTTGAGCCGCCGCCGGGTGCCTCGCACGTACGTGCCGGAGCCGGGCTTGGTGATCAGGATGCCCTCGACCCGTAGCTGGTCGACGGCGCGCTGCACGGTCTGCTTCGCCACGCCGAACATCTCGGCGATGGCCGGGATGGACGGCAGGCGCTCGCCCGGCGCCCAGTCGCCGCGGCGGATCTGGGCCTTGAGCTGCCCGGCGATCTGGCGGTGCGGGAATTCGGCCGCCCCAGGGTTGATCTGCATGCCGCCTCCTCGATCACAGCTAGGTTCCTAGGATGCCCTAGAGGGGGTGACGGCGCCACCCCGGACACGCCAAGACACGGGCCCGTTGCAGGCGTCGTGCAGCACCCCGACGATCCCGGTCGGCCCGTCGTAGCGGGTGGGGGTGAGCTGGTAACGCTGGGCGGCCTCCGCGTCGGAGGCGCTGCCGCTGATCGGCAGCGGCCGGGTGTAGGGCACGTCGGCCAGCAGCGCGCCGAGCACCACGACCCGCTCGACCTCCAGGCTGTGGCAGATCTCCAGCACCTGCTCGCAGAAGGTGCGCCACCGCATGCTCGGCTCGATGCCGCGGATCAGCACGACGTCACGCTCGGTGCCCTCGGGGCTGGCCACCATGAAGCGCGTCGTCGGCCACTGCACCTGGCGGGTCTCGCCCTCGGCCATCGTGATGGTGGGCCGGCTGACCTGGAAGTCGTAGAATTCCTCCGGATCCAGCTCGGTGATCTGGCGGGCCTGCCACACCTGCTCGAGGTGCTCGACGGCGGCGGTGGACGCGTCGGCGGCGTCGTTCCAGCCCTCGAAGGCGGCGATCGCCACGGGGGACCGCAGCACCGGCAGTCCGTCGAACTCGGTCACGCCGTCACCTCACCCTGCTCGTCGCGGGTGGCACCGGGACCGGACCCGGTCGTCCGCCCGCCGGGCGTGGTGTTGTCGCTGTAGTCCTTCACGTCCGTCAGCCTACGTGTCGGGGCCGGACGCGGCCCGTCGGCCGCGCCGGTCCTGTCCGGCAACGCCCGGCCATACCACGATGAACCGGACAGTATCCCCTTCCCCCGACACGATGTGGGAAGGCGTGGGCGAGGGAATCGATCGCCTCGCGACGGCACTAACCTGGTCCCGTGCGTACCTCACTGCTCGACGTGCTCGCAGACCGGATCGCGACGGCGTGCAGGACATGCGGGAACTCGCCGGCCGCTTCGCCACCGCCTCCACCCTGCCGATCGTGCTGGACTCGACCGAGCCGGCGGTGATCGAGGCGGGGCTGGAGATGCTGGGCGGCCGGTGCGTGGTCAACTCGGTCAACTTCGAGGACGGCGACGGGCCGGAATCCCGCTACGCCCGGGTCATGCCGATCGTCCGCGAGCACGGCGCGGCCGTGGTGGCGCTGCTCATCGACGAGGAGGGGCAGGCGCGTACCGCCGAGTGGAAGGTGCGCGTCGCGGGCCGGCTCATCGACGACCTCACCGGGCGGTGGGGGATGGACCGCGCGGACATCCTGATCGACGCGCTGACCTTCCCGATCGCCACCGGCCAGGAGGAGACCCGGCGCGACGGCATCGAGACGATCGAGGCGATCCGGGAGATCGCCCGCCGCTATCCGGGCGTCAACTTCACCCTCGGCATCTCCAACGTCTCCTTCGGGTTGAACCCGGCGGCGCGGCAGGTGCTCAACTCGGTCTTCCTGCACGAGTGCCGGCAGGCGGGGCTGACCAGCGCGATCGTGCACGCCAGCAAGATCCTGCCGTTCAACAAGATCCCCGACGGGCAGCGGGAGGTGGCACTGGACCTCATCTACGACCGGCGCCGCGAGGGCTACGACCCGGTGCAGCGCTTCATCGAGGCCTTCGAGGGCGTGGACGCCGCGTCGGCGCGCGCCGGACGGGCGGAGGAACTGGCCGCCCTGCCGTTGGACGAGCGACTCAAGCGGCGGATCATCGACGGCGAGCGCACCGGCCTGGAGGCCGACCTGGACGCGGCGATGGCGCAGGGGCGCAGCCCGCTGTCCATCATCAACGACATCCTGCTCGACGGCATGAAGGTCGTCGGCGAGCTGTTCGGCTCGGGGCAGATGCAGCTGCCGTTCGTGCTCCAGTCCGCCGAGGTGATGAAGACCGCGGTGGCATACCTGGAACCGCACATGGAGACCGCCGAGGACGGCGGCAAGGGTCGCATCGTGCTCGCCACGGTGCGCGGAGACGTGCACGACATCGGCAAGAACCTGGTCGACATCATCCTGTCCAACAACGGCTACGAGGTCGTCAACATCGGCATCAAGCAGCCGATCAGCGCGATCCTGGAGGCCGCCGAGCAGCACCGGGCCGACGCCATCGGCATGTCGGGGCTGCTGGTCAAGAGCACCGTCATCATGAAGGAGAACCTCGCCGAGATGGTGTCGCGCGGGGTCGCGGAGCGCTGGCCGGTGCTGCTGGGCGGGGCGGCGCTGACCCGGGCGTACGTGGAGGACGACCTGCGGTCGAGGTTCCCCGGGCAGGTGCACTACGCCCGCGACGCCTTCGAGGGACTGTCGCTGATGGACCGGGTGATGACCGCGAAGCGCGGCGGGGCGCCGGTCGTCGACGCCGAGCGGGAGGCGGCGTTGGCCGCCCGCCGGGCCCGCCGCGAACGGCAGCGGGCGATCGTCAGCGAGTCGCTGCCCGAGTTGGACGACGCGTCGGTCCGCTCGGACGTGGCCACCGACGTGGCGGTGCCCGCCCCGCCGTTCCTGGGCACCCGGGTGGTCAAGGGCGTGCCGCTGGCCGACTACGCGGCGCTGCTCGACGAGCGGGCCACCTTCCTCGGGCAGTGGGGCCTGCGGGGCGCCCGCAGCGGGCAGGGGCCGTCCTATGAGGAGCTGGTGGAGACCGAGGGGCGACCCCGGCTGCGTTACTGGCTGGATCGCCTCATCGCCGACCAGGTGCTGGAGGCGGCCGTGGTGTACGGCTACTTCCCGGCGTACGCCGAGGGCAACGACCTGGTGCTGCTGGACGAGAACGGGCACTCCGAGCGGGCACGGTTCTCCTTCCCGCGGCAGCGACAGGAGCGGCGGCTCTGCCTGGCCGACTTCTTCCGCCCGCGCGGCGACGAGCCGGACGTGGTGGCGTTGCAGCTCGTCACCGTGGGGCAGCCGATCAGCGAGTACACGGCGAAGATGTTCGCCCGTAACGAGTACCGCGACTATCTGGAGGTGCACGGGCTGTCGGTGCAGCTCACCGAGGCGCTGGCGGAGCACTGGCACCGGCGGATCCGCTCGGAGCTGACCCTGCCCGGTGGCCGTACGGTGGCCGACGACGACCCGGCGGACCTGGCGGGCCTGCTGCGCACCGACTACCGGGGCTGCCGGTACGCGTTCGGCTACCCGGCCTGTCCCGACCTGGAGGACCGGGCGAAGATCGTGGAGCTGCTGGGCGCGGAGCGGATCGGCGTGCAGCTCTCGGAGGAGTTCCAGTTGATTCCGGAGCAGGCGACGGACGCCATCGTGGTGCACCACCCGGAGGCGAGCTACTTCAACGCCAAGTGACGGCGGAGGCCGGGGAAGCATCAGCGGGTTTTGGTAGCCGCCCGCCGCCGTCAGGTTTCGGCGCCTGGGGGTCTCGCAGGGTACGGAACATCAGCCAGCTCAGGACCGGCATTACGGTCAGTGGTGTCAGAGCGGTTCGTAGTGACGTCGCATCGGCCAGGGCCCCGATGGCGGGGCTGGCGAGCCCGCCGATGCTCACCGCCAGGCCCAGCGTGATCCCGCTGGCGGTGCCGACCCGGGTGGGCAGGTAGTCCTGCCCGAGGGTGATCTGCAACGAGAAGGGCACATAGAGGCCGGTGGAGGTCAGCGCCAAGAACAGGTAGATCGCCGGTCCGGGAACCCACACCACACCCGCGATCGCGATGGCGGTGGTCGCGTAGGACCAGCGGGACACCGCCACCCGGCCCCACCGTCGTGCGGCGTTACCACCCAGCACCGAGCCGACCACGCCGCCGAAATAGAGCACGAACAGAGCAGCGGTGCCCGCAGCCGCGCTGCCGTTCATGCGCTGCTGGGCGTACAAGGAAATGAACGTGCTCAGGCCGACGAAGGCGATCGAGCGGAATACCACCGCGAAGGTCAGCCGCATGAACGAAGCGGTGTCGTCGCGCCCGACGGGTGCCGGTTTCCCGCCTGCGGCGCTGTTGCGGCGGGCCAGGGCACGCAGCACGGGCATCGCCATCGCGGTTCCGGCCAGGGCTGGTACGACCATTAACGGCGTCCAGCTCAGCCCGCCGAGGACCGTGATGCCTGCGACCATCAGCGGGGCCAGGGTGAAACCGACGCTGCCGCCGGTGGAGAAGTACGCCATGGCGGTGTGGCTGCCTTCGCTGACCTCACGGGCGATGCGCGCGGACTCGGGATGGTAGGCGGCCACACCGACACCGGAGAGCGCCACGAACAGCAAGGTGAGGGTGTACTCGCCGCTCAGTCCGCTCACCGCGATGCCAGCCCCGCCCAGCAGCGTGCTTACGGGCAGTAGCCACGGTATGGCCCACCGGTCGGTGAGCGCGCCGAACACCGGTTGGGCGACCGAGGACAGCAGCGTGGCGGCGAGGACGATGCCGGATACTGCCGCGTAGGTGTAGGCGCGTTCCGCGACGAACAGCGGTACCAGCGCCGCGACGGTCCCCTGGTAGATGTCGACACAGGCGTGACTGGCGGCGAGCAACGTGATCGAGGTTTTCCTTCGCACCATGCAAGGGTGGCAACACACGCCCTGTCTGACTTCCGAGGACCTGACAGACAATGACGGAAATCCGCCACAACCCCGTGGCTTCCACTCGCGCCCAGTTGCTCGCGTCCGGCGGCGAGATCGACGCACACCGCCACGACGACCACCAAATCGTCTATGCCGCTCGCGGGGTTCTGGCCGTCACGACCGACAGGGGCTCATGGATCACCCCGGGTACTCGTGCCATCTGGGTGCCGGCCGGCACCGTGCACGCCCACCGCGCCTACGGCGAACTGGAGCTTCACCTGGTGGGGCTGCCTGCCACGGACAACCCGCTCGACCTGGACACCCCAACGGTGCTCGCCGTCGGCCCGCTGCTGCGCGAGCTGATCGTCGCCTACACCCGCACCCCCGGCGAACAAGGGCCGGAACGCGGCCGACTGCGTGCCGTGCTGCTCGACCAGCTACGCGCCTCTCCTCAGCAGCCGCTGCACGTCCCCGCACCCACCGACCCCCTGCTGCGCACCGTGTGCGCCCTCCTGCACGCCAACCCGGGCGACAAGCGCACGCTCGTCGACCTTGGCCGTGCGGTCGGTGCCAGCGACCGAACCTTGTCCCGGCTGTTCCACAGGGACCTCGGCATGACGTTTCCACAGTGGCGCACCCAGCTGCGCCTGCACCACGCCCTGGTCCTGCTGGCCAACGGGACGCCGGTAACCGCAGTGGCACATCAGTGCGGCTGGTCGTCGGCCAGCGCCTTCATCGACGTGTTCCGCAGCGCCTTCGGCCACACCCCGGGCACCCGGCTGCGGATGGGTGTAGGCCCGCAGGGTGGGGCCGGGGTCGGCGTGCCCGAGGCGAGGCCGGCCGGCTGCCGGCGGTGTCGGGTTCCACCTGATGCGTCACGGACCGCTGCCACTTGATCCGTGACACGTCTGACTGGAAGACCGCCAGCGTCCGTGCGAGCCCACGGCGCTCAGAGTCTAGCCCGTGGGGCCCGCCGGCCAGCCCAGAGCCAGAAGATCATCAGTGCCAGACCGCCGCCGCCCATTGCGAGGATCGACCAACGAGGCAATTCCTGCGACACCGGGGGTAGGGCGCAGGCCGCAGGCGTGTGGTCAACGGTCACCTGTGTGTGCAGTGGCGGGACGCGCTCGCCAGGAAACGCCGCCCGGTCGATGCCGCAGGTGACCCGCCCATCGGCTGTATCGACGCTCAACAGCGCGGAGACGCCCCGGCCGCTGCTGTCCCGCTGGACGGCTATCACGGTCCCAGGAACCAGTTTCCCAACCGGCGGCGGTGGCCCGAAATCGTCAAACAGACCGACCAGCAGCATCAGAAGGCACGGCACGATCGCCGCGATGGGCAGATACGGGTAGGTCGGGAGAATCACGCCGGCGATGCTATTGCGGGCGAGCAAGGCAGCCCTCGACGGGCGGCGTGGGCGTCGAGCACCCTGCAACAGGTAAGAAGCGGAGTCGTCCGCTTTGGTCGAGTACGTCCCCGCTGTTGATCAACATAACGCCAAGTGTCGCCGTCGCCGTCCTGAGGTGCGCTAACGCGGTGCTTTCGAGCTGATGTCGCAAACGACTCACCGGCCGTCTGTGTGCTGCGGGGGTCGACAGCGCCGACAGCGCTGACGTGCCGACAGCGCTGAAGCGCCGATGCGCCGGCAGTCCTGAGCACCGACAGCGCCTTGATGACGTAAACGGCTCAGCTCGAAAGCGTCGCACGACGCACAGCCCGCGAGCCGGCCGGAATGCTGGGGTGGCTGGCCGCTAGGACGCCTGGCGGATGGGCGTGTCGGCGAGCCAGATGTCGGCCAGGTCGCCGAGGGGGACGTCGAGGGCCTGGCTGAGGCAGACCACGGTGCCGAACGCCGGTGCGGGAAGGCGGCCCGCCTCGATCTTGCGCAGCGTCTCGGGGGAGATGCCGGCTGCGAGGGCCACCTCGACGAGGCTGCGGCCGGCCCGTGCGGCCCGGAGCGCGGATCCGAGGCGCTGGCCCGCAGCGATCTGTTCGGCGGTGAGCGGTAGGCGAACCATGCCAGCAGGATATCCCTCCGGAGCGTCCAACCTGTCGTGGTATAAAAATACCGGTATAAAAATACCGCACCCGGAGAGGGAGGCTGTCGTGATCGAGCTCAAGTCCGCCGAGGAGATCGGCCGGATGGCGGTGGCCGGTCGGTTCGTCGGCGAGTTGCTGGCCGAGCTGAGCGGCGTCGCCGCGGTCGGGGTCAACCTGATGGAACTCGAACACCACGCCCGCCGCCGGATCAAGGAACGCGGCGCCGAATCCTGCTACTGGGACTACGCGCCGTCGTTCGGTCGCGGCCCGTTCCGAAACGTGCTGTGCCTGTCGGTCAACGACGCGGTGCTGCACGGCCTGCCGCACGACTACGTCCTGCGGGACGGTGACCTGCTCAGCATCGACATGGCGGTCGGTATCGACGGCTGGGTCGCCGACTCCGCGCTCTCCGTCATCGTCGGCACCCCCGACCCGGCCGATCTGAAGCTGGTCGAGGCCACCGAGGTCGCGCTGGAGGCCGGCATCGCCGCCGCCCAGCCCGGCGGTCGCCTGGGCGACATCTCCGCCGCGATCGGCGAGGTCGCCCGCTCCTACGGCTACGGCGTCAACTCCGAGTTCGGCGGCCACGGCATCGGCCGCACCATGCACGAGGACCCGCACGTCGCCAACAGCGGACGCGCCCGGCGCGGCATGCGACTCGATCCCGGCCTCACCATCGCCATCGAGCCCTGGTTCTGCCGCTCCACAAACAAGATCATGTTCGACAGCGACGGCTGGACGATCCGCTCCGCCGACGGCTCCCGCACCGCCCACTCCGAACACACGGTCGCCGTCACGCCTTCCGGCCCCCAGGTCCTGACCCGCCGCCCCGCTCGCGGCGACACGTCGTCCGACTCCACCAGGAAGCCCGCCGCAACCTCCTGACCAGCTGTCGTCGCGGCCTTCTGGCCCGCTACCGCCGCGGGCCTCCTGGCGTCGCAGCCTCCTGACCGCTGTCGCCGCGGGCGTGAACCCGGGAACTGCGGAAAAGGGCGGCGACGCGGCGGGTCCGTGCGCGGCCGAGGCGTGTCGGCAGGGCGGGCGGCCCCGCGCAGAGGCGGGGACGGCTTGCCGCTGCGCGGGCGGGACGGCTTGCCGCTGCGCGGGCGGGATGGACGCCAGGGGGCCACTCCTTCCCGTCCCCGGCGGGGGTGGAAACCTTCGACATGCGAACCAAGTTGCGTAGACATCTTTCATCGAGCATCGATATGCCGCTATATTGCGGGCACTGTCGATCTCTTCGGCCCCTGATGACGAGGTGCACATGCGCGACAACCCCACGCTCCGGCGGCGTACCCTGTTGGCGGCCCTGGCCGGTGCCGCCACCGTCCCCATCCTCGGGGCCCCCGCGTGGGCCGCGTTGCCCAAGGTCTACATCGACCCGGGCCACGGCGGCACCGACCCCGGCGCGATCGGCAACGGGCTGCAGGAGAAGGCCCTGACGCTCGACATCTCGCTGCAACTGCGCAGCATCCTGCTGGCAAACTGGGCCGTCGACGTGCGGATGTCGCGCAGCACCGACATCACGCGCAGCCTGGCCTACCGCACCGACGACGCCAACGCGTGGGGCGCGAACCTGCTCGTCAGCGTGCACATCAACTCCGGCGGCGGCACCGGCTTCGAGAGCTACCGGTACCCGTCGGCGAGCGGCGCCACCGTCAACCTGCACAATGCCCTGCACCCGAGGGTGATCGGCGCGCAGCGGACGATCGGCGGGGTCACCGACCGGGGCCTGAAGACGGCGAACTTCCACATGCTGCGCGAGGCGGCCATGCCCTCGGTGCTGACCGAGAACCTCTTCATCGACACCGTCGCCGACGCGAACCTGCTCAAGCGGGCCGACTTCATCACCGCCACCGCCCGGGGGCACGCGCAGGGCATCGCCGCCTACCTCGGCCTGAGCACCCCCAACCCGCCGGCGTTCAGCGTCATCGTGGACAACGCCACCGCGGGACGCTTCACGGCGAGCACCAACTGGGGCACCTCCTCCTACTCGGCCCAGCGCTACGGGGCCGACTACCGCTTCGCCAGCCCCACGCCCGCCAGCGACGCCGCGTGGTTCAAGGTGGACATTCCGGCGGCCGGGGACTACCGGGTGGAGGTGCGCCACCCCGCCGACCCCGGCTACAACAGCTCGGCCCCGCACGTCGTCGTCACCTCCTCGGGCACCCGCACGGTCAACGTGGACCAGCGGACGAGCGGCGGCGCCTGGCGTTCGCTCGGCAACTTCCCCCTGGCGGCGGGCGACCGCAACCTGGTCGGGGTGAGCCGCTGGACCAACGCCACCGGCTACGTCCTGGCCGACGCCGTCCGGGTCACCCGGGTCTGACCCTGGTACCGCCCGCGGGCGGATCGTGGTCGCGTCGTCACGCGACCGCGGTCCGCCCGTTCGGTGTTGACCCCCTCGGCCGGCCGGCCGGTGCCGGAACCCGAGGACCCTGCGGACCGGCATCGATGCGCCGGTACGCGCCGACGGCCCCCGGAATCGCGTCGCGCGACCGGGCCAGCCGCCGACACGCCCGAGTCCCACATGTGGGGTGTGACAAACGATGCCGTCCCTATATATGGTGTCGGACGTAGCTGGTTCGGCCGCTCATCCGGGGCGGTCGAGGCAAGAGGGAACCCGGTGGAAATCCGGGACTGCCCCGCAGCGGTGAGTGGGAACGACCGCCGTCATCAGCACTGGGCCGCCAACGGCCTGGGAAGCGACGGCCAGTAGGAGACCGGCGAGGCCGGTCGCGTCCGCGAGTCCGAAGACTGCCAGCGCGCCGCGTACCCGCATCGGGCACGCGGCGGTCCGAGGCCGCGCGGGACGGCCGACGCCGCCCGACGCGCGCCTCGACGGCGCGTCGTCGCCGGTGTCCGCTCCGCGCGTGCCCAGGAAATCCGTCTGGGATCAAGGCGCGAGGAGTGAATGGTGACAGTCACCGAGGACGTTGCGGCCGCCGGTGCGGCCCCGCCGACGCAGCGGCGTCGAGCGCAGATGCACGTCCGCAAGCGCGACGGCGGCACCGAACCCGTCGACGTCGACAGGATCGTCCGGTACGTCGGGCGGTGGGCCGACGGCCTCGCCGACGTGGACCCGCTGCGGGTCGCGACCCGCACCATCAGCGGCCTGTACGACGGCGCGACGACGGCCGAGCTGGACCGGCTGTCCATCCAGACCGCCGCGGAGCTGATCGGGGAGGAGCCGCAGTACTCGCGACTGGCGGCCCGCCTGCTGGCCGGCTACGTCGACAAGGAGGTCCGCCGGCAGGGCATCGGTTCGTTCGGTGACGCGATCCGCCGCGGCCACGCCGAGGGCCTGATCGGCGACGACACCGCCGCGTTCGTGGCCGGCCACGGCGCCGAACTCGACGCGGCCGTCGACGCGCGCGGCGACCTGCGCTTCGAGTACTTCGGCCTGCGGACGGTGTACGACCGGTACCTGTTGCGCCACCCGACGAGCCGGCTGGTGCTGGAGACCCCGCAGTACTGGCTGCTGCGGGTGTCCTGCGGCCTGTCGCAGACCCCGGCCGAGGCGATCGGGTTCTACCGGCTGATGTCGAGCCTGGCGTACCTGCCGAGTTCGCCGACGTTGTTCAACTCCGGCACCCGGCACACCCAGATGTCCTCCTGCTATCTGGTCGACTCCCCGCGCGATGAACTCGACTCGATCTACCAGCGCTACGCGCAGGTGGCGAACCTGTCGAAGTTCGCCGGGGGCATCGGCATCGCGTTCTCCCGGGTCCGCTCCCGGGGGGCGCTGATCAGGGGCACCAACGGGCAGTCCAACGGGATCGTGCCGTGGCTGCGGACGCTGGACGCCTCGGTGGCGGCGGTCAACCAGGGTGGTCGGCGCAAGGGCGCGGCCTGCGTCTACCTGGAGCCGTGGCACCCGGACGTCGAGGAGTTCCTGCAACTGCGTGACAACACCGGCGAGGACGCCCGGCGCACCCACAACCTGAACCTGGCCAACTGGGTGCCCGACGAGTTCATGCGCCGGGTGGAGTCCGACGGGGTGTGGTCGCTGTTCGACCCGGACGAGGTGCCGGAGCTGCCGGACCTGTGGGGTGCCGAGTTCGACGCGGCGTACCGGGCCGCCGAGGAGCAGGGCCGCTACGTGCGGCAGGTGCGGGCGCGGGAGCTGTACGGGCGGATGATGCGCACCCTCGCGCAGACCGGCAACGGCTGGATGACGTTCAAGGACGCCGCGAACCGGCTGTGCAACCAGACCGCCGAGCCGGGCAACGTGGTGCACCTGTCCAACCTGTGCACGGAGATCATCGAGGTTTCCAGCGACGCCGAGACCGCCGTGTGCAACCTCGGCTCGGTCAACCTCGCCGCCCACCTCGCCGACGGCGGCCTCGACTGGGAGCGGCTGCGCGCCACCGTCCGCACCGCCGTGACGTTCCTCGACCGGGTCATCGACATCAACTACTACCCGACACCGCAGGCGGCGGCGAGCAATCCCCGCTGGCGTCCCGTCGGGCTCGGGCTGATGGGTCTGCAGGATGTGTTCTTCGCGCTGCGGTTGCCGTTCGACTCCCCGGCCGCCCGGGAGCTGTCCACCCGGATCAGCGAGGAGCTGTACCTGACGGCCCTGGAGACCTCCGCCGAGCTGGCACGCCGCTTCGGCGCTCACCCCGCGTACGGGCAGACCCGGGCGGCGCGCGGGCACCTGCAACCCGACCTGTGGGGTGTCACGGGAAACCAGACGGCGCGGTGGGCCGCGCTGCGGGAGCGGGTCGGCGCGTACGGGCTGCGCAACTCGCTGCTGGTGGCGATCGCGCCGACCGCCACCATCGCCTCGATCGCCGGTTGTTACGAGTGCGTCGAGCCGCAGGTGTCCAACCTGTTCAAACGCGAGACCCTGTCGGGCGAGTTCCTCCAGGTCAACACCGCCCTCGTCCGTGAGCTGAAGGCCCGGGGCCGGTGGACGGAGCCGATCCGTTCGGCGATCAAACGCGCCGAGGGGTCTGTGCAGGACGTCGCGGAGCTGCCGGCGGACGTCCGCGAGCTGTTCCGCACCGCCTGGGAGCTGCCGCAGCGGGCACTGATCGACCTGGCCGCCGCCCGCGCCCCCTTCGTCGACCAGTCCCAGTCGCTGAACCTGTTCCTGGCCGCGCCGACCATCGGCAAGCTCTCCTCGATGTACCTGCACGCCTGGAAGGCCGGGCTGAAGACCACGTACTACCTGCGCTCGCGCCCGGCCACCCGGATCCAGCAGGCCACCGTGGCGCCCGCCGGACCGGCCCGGGCCGGCGGCGTCGTCGCGGTGCCGGCGCCCGTCGACGAGGTGCTGGCCTGCTCCCTGGAGAACCCCGAGTCGTGCGAGGCCTGCCAGTGACCACCACCACGACCACCAGCGACCCGAGGACCACCCACATGCTGCTCGACCCGGGGATGGATCTCACCCTGCGCCCGATGCGCTACCCGCACTTCTTCGACCGGTTCCGCGACGCCATCCGCAACACCTGGGCCGTGGAGGAGGTCGACCTGCACGCCGACCTCGCCGACCTCGACCGGCTCTCCCCGGCCGAGCGGCACCTGGTCAGCCGCCTCGTCGCGTTCTTCGCCACCGGCGACACCATCGTCGCCAACAACCTGGTGCTGAACCTCTACCAGCACGTCAACTCGCCGGAGGGCCGGCTCTACCTGTCGCGGCAACTGTTCGAGGAGGCCGTGCACGTCCAGTTCTACCTCAACCTGCTCGACACCTACGTGCCCGACGAGGCCGAACGCTTCGCCGCGTTCGACGCCATCGAGAACATCCCGTCGATCCGGCGCAAGGCCGACTTCTGCTTCCGCTGGATCGACTCCCTGGGCGACCTGCGTGAGCTGCGTACCCGACAGGACCGGCGGGCGTTCCTGCTCAACCTGATCTGCTTCGCCGCCTGCATCGAGGGGTTGTTCTTCTACGGCGCCTTCGCCTACGTCTACTACCTGCGCTCCCGGGGGCTGCTGCACGGGCTCGCGTCCGGCACCAACTGGGTGTTCCGCGACGAGTCCATGCACATGGCCTTCGCCTTCGACGTGGTGGAGACCGTCCGGGGCGAGGAGCCCGACCTGTTCGACGACGAGCTGGTCGAGCAGGTGCGGCAGATGCTCACCGAGGCCGTCGAGTGCGAGGTCCAGTTCGCCGAGGACCTGCTCGGCCGGGGCGTGCCCGGGATGTCCCTGACCGACATGCGCGAATACCTGCAACACGTCGCCGACCGGCGGCTCGCGCAGCTCGGCATCCCCGCGCACTACGGGTCGGCCAACCCGTTCGCGTTCATGGAGTTGCAGGACGTGCAGGAACTGTCCAACTTCTTCGAACGGCGCGTGTCGGCGTACCAGGTGGGGGTGAGCGGCACCGTCGCCTTCGACGACGACTTCTGAGCCGGGTCGTGGCACCCCGTGGCCTGCGACGCGCCCCGGGTACCACGACCGGTGCTGGTTTGAGCCCGGCTCGCGGGGGGACTGGATCGCTAAATCGTGTAGAGGAGGAGCAGATGGTAACCAGATCCGGCCCGGGCAGCACGACCACCGGCAAGCACCCCGTACGCACCGCCGCGCAGGTGGTCGGCGCGGTCTTCGTCCTCGTCGGAGTGCTCGGCTTCATTCCCGGCATCACCAGCGACTACGACACCCTGCAGTTCGCCGGGCACGAGTCCGAGGCGAAGCTGCTGGGGCTGTTCCAGGTGTCGATCCTGCACAACCTGGTGCACCTGGCGTTCGGCGTCGCCGGGCTCGCGCTGGCCCGCACCGTCTCCGGCGCCCGCACCTATCTCGTCGCCGGCGGTGCCGTCTACCTGGTGCTGTGGCTCTACGGCCTGGTGATCGACCACGACAGCGGGGCGAACTTCGTGCCGCTCAACGGGGCCGACAACTGGCTGCACCTGTTCCTCGGCCTGGGCATGATCGCCCTCGGGTTGGGGCTGACCCGCCGCCCGGCCGACCGCCGCTGACCTCGGGTCCGGCCGCCGGCCCGTCGCCCACCACGGGACGCGTGGTGGGCGACGTGGCCGGGAGACCGGGCGTCAGCCGGGCCGCGGACGAGACGCGTACGACAGGGGGACACCGATGGGACAGCCGGCACTGAGCCCGCGGAACGCCTTCACGGAGCTTGGCCGCATCCGACTCGACGAGGTCGGTCTCGACGACATGATGCAGCGGATCGCGGAGCTGGTGCACCGCACCGTGCCCGGCACCAGCGACGTCTCGGTGACGCTGGTGCGCGCCCGCGAGGTGCGTACGTTGGCGTCCACCAGCGAGCTCGCCCACGACCTCGACAACTGGCAGTACCAGCGTGGGTTCGGCCGCTGCCTGGACGCCTCGCCCAGCGGCGACTCGGTCAGCGTGCCGGACATGAGCGCCGAGTCGCGGTGGCCGGAGTGGGCGGCCTACGCCCGCGACCGGGGCGTCGGCAGCTCCCTGTCGATCGGGCTGCCGATCCAGCAGGCCGTCGTGGGAGCCCTCAACGTCTACGGCGACGAGACGCACGCCTTCGACCCGGCGGCGATCGCCGTGGCGGAGCAGTTCGCCGCGTACGCCGCCGTCGCGTTGGCCAACGCCCACCTCTACGACAGCGCCGCCACGCTCGCGGAACAGATGCGCGAGGCGATGCGCAGCCGGGCGGTGATCGAGCAGGCCAAGGGAATCATCATGGGGGAGCGGCGTTGTTCGGCCGAGGAGGCCTTCGCGCTGATGTCCAGGATCGCCCAGGACACCGACCGCAAGGTACGCGACGTCGCGGAGGCCCTCGTGTCCCGGGCCGTGGGGCGGTGATCCGCCCGTCGCCGTCGTGGTTTCCGCATCCGGGCATGGGGCAACGGACGAAGGACGGATCGGGTGTACGGCCTACCGGCCGGCCCGTGGCAGCAAGGAGAGACGTGACGTCCTCGCACCGGCCCGGCTTTCCGTCGGGCGATCTGACCAGCAGTGTCGTCGCCCTCGCGGGCGTTCCGGACGACTCCCCGACCGTGCCGCGACTGCTGGAACGGATCGTGCGGCTGACCGCGACCCTGGTCGACCCGGTCGACTACGTCTCCGTCACCGTGCACGATGCCGGCGGGCACCGCACCGAGGCCGCCAGCGGCCCGGTCGCGCAGGCGGTGGACCTGGCCCAGTACGCGCAGGACGACGGCCCCTGTCTGGCGGCGCTGCGTTCGGGGGAGCTGGTGGCCGTGCCCGACATCGCGCAGGCGCTGGTCTGGCCAGGCTTCCGCGACGTCGCGTGGCAGGCCGGGGTGCGGGCCTCGCTGTCCGTCCCGCTCTTCGCGGGCAGTGGTGCGACACTGGCCGCGCTGAACCTCTACGCCCGCGACGCCGACGCGATGCGGTCGCTGACCCGGCACGTGCGGGCCTGCTACCGCCCGGCCGGCGAGGCGGGGCCGCTGCCAGCGGTGGGCGCGGGCGGCCAGCAACTCGTCGCCGGGCTGACGGGCGCCCTGCGGTCCCGCGACGTCATCCAGCGGGCGATCGGCGTCGTCATGGGTCGGGAGCGTCTGCCCGCCGCCGGGGCGTACCGGCGGTTGGTGCGGGCGAGCGGGCCGGGGACACCGCTGACGGTGACGGCGACGCAGATCCTCGGGCAGCTCCCACGCTGAGGAAGCTGGGCCGGCGTGGCCCGGCCGTAGCGTTCCCGCTCCTCGCGGCCGGCATGTTCGCGCCGGGGCGGGGTGCGGGCCCGCGGCCCTTTGCGGCGTCTGCCATGCTCGGGCCGGTGACGACCGGCCACCCCACCAGCCCCCGCCCCCACCGCCGCGGGCGCAGCCGCCGCACCCGGGCGGTGCTCGTCGCCGTGGCCGTCGCGGTTGTCCTCGCAGTCGCCGTGGCCGTCGCGGTGCTGGTCGTGCCGCTGGTGCGGCCGGCGGGTCCGCGTCCGCTCTTCCAACTGCCCGTCGCGTGCGGCGAGACGTGGCAGCTCGGCACCTATCCCGGTCACGACGACTACGACGTCGACCTGTTCCCCACCGAGGGGCGGGCGTGGGGACGTCCCGTGCTCGCGTCCTACGCCGGCGAGGTGACCGTGGCGGGGATCAACGGGTCGCTGGGTGGTCGTACCCCCGAGGACCCGGACGGGCCGCGTGGCCGCGGCGGCGGCTACTGGGTGAAGATCGACCATGGCGGCCGGTGGGAGACGCAGTACCTGCACCTGCTGGAGCCGCCGCTGGTGCGGGTCGGCCAGCGGGTCGCCCAGGGCGAGCAGATCGGGCGGGTCGGCAGCACCGGCAACTCCGGGGCGCCGCACCTGCACTACGAGCAGCGCCGAGGCTGGGAGAAGGTCGAGTCCTACTTCGACGGCGCGCCGTCGGGCATCACCCACGACGACACCGAGTACACGGTCAGGCGGGAGAGCAACAACTGCCCGCCCGGCTGACCCGTCACGGGGGCACGGGTGGCCGCCGGCGGCGATACGGTGTACGGCATGGGCGAGCCGGAGACCATCGGGACGCCGCGGGCCGTCACCGTCGGCGGGGTGGTGATCGCCTACCGCGTCGCGGGCGCCGAGACCGACCCGCCCATGGTGCTGCTGCACGGCCTCGGCGACGACGAACGCGACTGGCACCGGGTGCTGCCCGCTCTCGCCGACCGGCACCGGGCATACGCGCTGGACCTGCGCGGCCACGGTCGCAGCGACCGGCCGGGGCGGTACTCGTTCGAGCTGATGCGCGACGACGTCCTCGGGTTTCTCGACGCGCTCGGCATCGCCCGGTGCGTGCTGGTGGGCCACTCCATGGGCGGCACCGTGGCGATCCTGCTCGCCGAGGCCGCCCCGCACCGGCTCACGCACCTGGTCCTGGAGGACGTGGCGGCGCCCCGGCCGGGCGACTTCGACCGGCCGCCCCTGACACCGCCGGGGACGCCCACGCCGTTCGACTTCGCCGCCGTCAACGCCATCCGCGCCCAGCTCAACGACCCCGATCCGGCCTGGTGGGACCGCACCGCCGCGGTCGACGTCCCGACCCTGGTGATCGGCGGCGGCCCGGGCAGCACCATCCCGCAGCGGCTGCTCGCCGAGATGGTCGACCGGATGCCCGACGCCGCCCTCGTCACTGTCGAGGCCGGCCACCACGTGCACGCCAGCCGCCCGGCGGAGTTCCTCGCCGCGGTCGACGGCTTCCTCACGGCCCGCGCCGGACGCTGAGCCTTCCGGGCGGGGGCCGTCACGCACCACGCCGACGAGGTGCGGAACCACCACGGCGACATCGAGCTGCCGGGCTACCTGCGGGTGTGCGCCGGCTGACGGCCGGGCCGGACGGTGCGGGGTACGCGCACCGTCCGGCCCGGTTGCCTCCGACAGCTACGAGGCGGGATACCGCGTGACGTAGACGGGCGTGCCGACCCTGGTCGTGTCGGCCGCCGCGCCCACGCCGTTGACCACGTGGTCGATGGTGCCGGCGCTCAGGTTCACCGTCATGACGTGGTGCAGCCGGACGCCCGGGGTGACGGGGACCTCGAAGCCGTTCTCGGTGCGGATCGACGGGTTGTTCTGGTTGAACACGTACACCCCGCCGCCGTGCAGGGTGTGGTGCCGCACCCGGTCGCCGACCTTGTACCCGGCCCAGCCGTTGACCTTGCCGTTCATCCAGTCGGCCTGCGTCGGCGGGTCGTAGGGCAGCTCGTTCTGGTAGAGGATCGTCGTGCCGTGCTCGCCGTTCCAGACCGTGTTGTACCGCTGGAAGTGCTCGACGAAGAGGCCGGTGGCGATCACGTGGTCGCCGTTGATGACGGCGCCGTAGCGGCCGGTGTTGGTCCGCCAGCGGTCGGTGTCGCCGTTGACCCCCTCGGTGAAGCCCTCGACGCCGTGGTCACCGCGCCACACCCAGGTGTGGTCGATGAGGACGTGGTCGGCGTTGACCTCCAGCGCGGTGTTCGTCCTGCCGACGTGCGGCCCGCCGACGCGGAAGTACACGTCGGAGAGCGTGATCGGGTTGCGCGCGGTGCTGGCGTTGCGGCCGTGCTCGCGGCCCACCCGCAGCAGCACCGGCGACTCGGTCCGGCCGGCGTCGATGGTGACCCCGGCGACGACCACTCCCGGCACGCCGGCGACCTCCAGCGGAACGGCACCGTGCACGGCGGTCAGCGTGGCGTGGCCGATGCCGAGGACCACGGTGTCGGGCCGCTTGATCTCGATGCTGCGGGCGATGTCGTACACGCCGGGGGTGAGCAGCAGGTGCTTGCCGCGGGCGAGCTGGCGGTTGATGACGTGCACCGGATCGGAGGGCTTGGCGACGAAGAAGTCCCGGATCCCGATGGTGCGGCCCGGCGTCATGCCCTCGTCCCAGGAGACGCCCCGGGTGTCGCGGCGGGCGGCGGGCACCCGGACCTGGTAGCGGCCCCGGTCGTCGACGTAGAGGTAGGGCTTTTCCCGGCTCAGGGGCGTGGTTTCCAGCGTGGTGTACGGCGGGTCGGGGAAGCCGGCGTCGTCGGGGGCGCCCACGGTGCCGGCGAATACCTGGTTCCAGACGGCGTTGGACCAGCTCTCGACCTCGCTGTTGCGGGTCAGCCACTGCTGCTGGGAGCCGTTGGTGGTGGCGGGCAGCCGCGAGTCGGCGATGAAGCCGCCGCTGGCGAACTGTGGGCCGGCCGTGCAGTAGTCCATCAGCGACAGTCCGCCGCCGCTGATGTCGAGGCGACGCATCGACACCGCCTGGGAGACCGCCCAGAAGTTCGCCGTGGACCGGCAGCCGTCCTGGCCGGCGGCGTTGACCGACAGCGACAGGTTGGACAGGGTGCGCCAGAAGTTGACCAGGGCGATGCAGTTGCTCGTCCCGCCGCCCTCGAGGCAGCGGTTGTAGGCCTCGATCTTGCCGGTGACGGCGACGTCGGTGGGGGAGGCGCCGAGGCCGGAGACCTCGGTGTAGTAGCCGACCTTCACCTGTAGCGGCTGCGCGGCCGTGCCGTAGCTGCCGGGCTTGAAGAGGTACGCGTGCCGCGCGGTGCCCATCTCGGCGTCGACCTGCCGGGCGTGCGCCGCGTCGAGGGTGGCCTGGATCTCGGCGACCGGAGTGCGCGGGTCGAAGATCGTCACGTTGGGCCCGAAGTCCGGTGTGCCGTGCCGCAGCGGGCCGGCGGTGGCGGCCGTGCCGCTCGTGCTGGCGACCGCCGTCAGCGCCAGGCCGAGCGCGAGCGCCCGGCGCAGCCGCCGTCGCCCGTCGGGGGACTGCGTTCTCATACGGGTTGTCCTCTCCGCCGGCCGGAACAGGGTGCCGGGCGCGGCGACGCGGTGGGGAGGCGCTCGGGCGCGGGGCTCCCGTGCCGGAGCGCGGTCGTCGTCGAGCTGCCTCGTGCGGGGTGGCGGCGAGGGAGGCGCTGAGAGCGCTCTCTCGCCGTCGCGACTTACCTGAGCCGGGAACAGAAGGGTTGGCATGTTTCTACCCTGTGAACCGCCCCGGCGCCACCGTTGCGGCCCGCCCGATCCGCGCCCTGTCGTTCGGGCGCGCCCGGTGCCCGAAGGCCCGGGGCGGGACCTGGAACGGGTCGCCCGGCCCAGGACACCACGCTCCCGGCGGTCGCGGGGCGGTGCGGCGCGCAGGTGGCGTCCCCGGTCAGCGTCGCGGGGCGGCGCCCGGCGGTGTCCCGTGGCACGATGCCGCCGTGCGTACTGGTCGACTTCTCCTGGCCGCCGCGGCCGTGTGCGCGGCGGCGCACGTGGCCGGGATCCTGGTGGCTGATCCGTTGTGGCGCTACGCCGAGGTGCTGAGCATCGCCCTGCTGCTGGCCTGCGCCGTGCGGCGGGGAGCGCCGGGCCCGCGCTGGGTGGTGCCGGCTGCCCTCGTGGTGCTGCTCGCGGACGCGGTCCGCACGGTGCCGGCCGAGCCGGGCACCGGGGGCTACGGCTGGCGGGCCGTCACCCGGATCGGCGAGGTCGCGATGTCGTCCGGCTTCTCGGTTGCCCTGTCCCTGACCTGGGCTTCGTTGACCGCCGTCGCGCTGCTGCTGGCGGTGCGGCGCCGCGGCGGCTGGCGGCGGCGCCCGATGGCCGTCGCGGCGGTGGCGGCGGTGGCGATGACGGCGTACGCGGTGGTGCGGCTGTTCGAAGTCTGGTCCGGCGTGCGCGCCGCACAGCCGTGGATCCTCGACGACGTCGACGAGGTGATGGCCGGGGTGAGCCTCGCGGTGCTGCCGGCGCTGACGCTCGGGTTGGCGGCGCTGGCACTCGCCGCGTCGCTGGCCGGGCATGGCCGGTGGCTCGCCTCGGCCGGGGCGGCACTGCTGGCCGTGGTGGCACTGCCGCACCTGGACGCCGGAATCGTCGCGATATCGCTGCCGATGAGCGTCGCCGACGGGACCGCCCTGTTCGCCTGGCACGCGATCAGCCCCACGCTGGCGGTGCCGCAACCCGTCCCGGCGCTCACGGCGGCGGTGGAGCTGACGGCGTACCTGCTGCTCGTCGCGGGTCTGACCGGGCGCGGGCGGCGGGTCGGCGAGCCGGCCGGCCGGCCACTCCGGCGCCGGCCGGCCAGCGCGTCGGAGCGGATGAGCGCCGGGGCGGACGAACCCGCCGGCGGCCGGTGACGGATGGCCAGGCGTCGATAGTTTCGGTTTCGTCGCCGCTGCGGAAACGCCTGCGAGCAGGGCGGATGCTCGTCGGGTGACGCGGGGCGGGGGCCGCTCTCCGGAAGAAGGCGATAATCGGGCGTTGAGGTTCCGGACACCTTCCGATACGGTCCGATGGAAGAGCTTCGATCAACCCCGCGGTGTCGAGGGATGCGGGCGGTGAGGCGGTCTCCGGGCGACCACTCACTGGCCCCGGGCCGTGGCGGGCGGTTGTCGAGGCGGTCTCGCTCGTCCTTCGACCCATCCGAAAGGCTCTGTCATGGACAACACGCTCGCCCGCGCCAACGGGCGCCCGGTGACCCGCTGGCGACCGCGCGTCGCGCTGGCGTCGGTGGTGGTCGGTCTCTCCGTCGCCGCCACGACCCTGGCGGTGGCCTCCGGCGCCGCTGCCGGCACCACCCTTGGGGCGTCCGCCGCCGAGAAGGGGCGCTACTTCGGCGCCGCAGTGGCGGCCAACAAGCTGTCGGACGCCACGTACGTCGGGATCCTGAACCGCGAGTTCAACTCGGTGACGCCCGAGAACGAGATGAAGATCGACGCTACCGAGCCGCAGCAGGGCCAGTTCACCTTCGCCAACGCCGACCGGATCGTCAACCACGCCCGGGCCAACGGCATGCAGGTGCGCGGGCACACCCTGGCCTGGCACTCACAGCAGCCCGGCTGGATGCAGAACATGAGCGGCAGCGCCCTGCGCCAGGCGATGCTCAACCACGTCACCCAGGTCGCCACCTACTACCGAGGCAAGATCCACTCCTGGGACGTGGTGAACGAGGCGTTCGCCGACGGCGGCAGCGGCGCCCGGCGCGACTCCAACCTCCAGCGCACCGGCAACGACTGGATCGAGGCGGCGTTCCGGGCGGCGCGGGCCGCCGACCCGGGCGCGAAGCTCTGCTACAACGACTACAACACCGACGACTGGAGCCACGCCAAGACCCAGGCCGTCTACGCCATGGTCCGCGACTTCAAGCAACGCGGCGTGCCGATCGACTGCGTCGGCCTCCAGTCCCACTTCAACGCCGCCTCGCCGGTGCCCGGCAACTACCAGACCACCCTGCAGGGCTTCGCCGACCTCGGCGTGGACGTGCAGATCACCGAGCTGGACATTGAGGGCTCGGGCCAGCCGCAGGCCGACAACTACGGCCGGGTCGTGCGCGCCTGCCTCGCGGTGGCCCGCTGCACGGGAATCACCGTGTGGGGCATCCGGGACACCGACTCATGGCGGGCCAGCGGCACCCCGCTGCTCTTCGACGGCAACGGCAACAAGAAGCCGGCGTACAGCGCCACCCTCGACGCCCTCAACAGCGGCGGCACGACCCCGCCGCCCACCACCGCGCCCCCGTCGACGCCGCCCCCGACGACTCCGCCGCCCTCCGGCGGCTGCGCCGCCACGGTGTCGTTGAACTCCTGGAACGGCGGCTTCGTCGCGACGGTACGCGTCACCGCCGGGTCCACGGCGATCGACGGCTGGGCCGTCGCCGTGACCCTGCCGGGCGGCGCGACCGTCACCAACACGTGGAACGCGCGCGGCAGCGGCATCAGCGGCGCGGTCACGTTCCGCAACGTCGAGTACAACGGCCGGCTCTCCGCCGGGACCACCACCGAGTTCGGCTTCCAGGGCACCGGTGTCGGCCCGACCGGCACCCCCACCTGCACCCCGAGCTGACCCGACCGCGGCCCGGCGCGGGGTTTCTCCCGCGCCGGGCCGGCTGTGATGCGCCCTTCGGCGTCTGACCGCAGCGGCAGGCGTTGCGCCGCCCGGTCGCCTACTTGGGTACGGGCGAGGTGAAGCCGACGACGGACGCCGCCCTGTTCGACGTGTTGAAGACGTGCTTCACCTGGTCGGAGCGGTTTCCCTCGACCGAGTTGAAGGTGCCGTCGGTGTTGTTCTCCTGGTACGACGTGACAATGCCGACGTGGTCGATGACGCCGTTACCCTCCCAGTCGTACACGACCGCGTCGCCCTTGCGGGGGATGTAGCTGCCCTTCGGGTGCCAGGTGCCGTTGTTCACGCCGTAGCTCCTGAAGCTCGAGGCGAGCGCGTTGAGGCCCGTGTACTTGGCGGTGCCCCAGTAGAAAGCGAACTTCGCGAAGTCGGCACACCACGCGCGGGCTCGCCAGTTGACCGTCACCCAGGACTTCGTGCCGTCCCGGTACTCGTAGCCCTTGCTTGAGGTCCCGCAGGTGGAGGCCGGGTTGTTGTCGTACCGGTCGTTGTTGGGGTCGGCCCAGAACCCGGTGTAGAAGTTACAGTTGCCACCCTTCTCGGACACTCGCTTCTGCACGTCGGCGTTGTCCGAGTAGAGCTGGGTGTAGGCGATGTTGCCGACGTCGATGCCCAGGGTGGTGTCGGCGGCGTGGGCGGCGGTCGCCGGGATGACCACGCCGGCGCCGGTCACGGCCAACGCTGCCGCCACGGTGGCGAGCCTCTGTACGGTTTTCATCGAACCTCCTCATGGGATGGACCCGCAGCCGGTGCTGCGGGTGCGCGACCGGTTCGCCGCGCTCAGCGGTGCCACGGCGGAAGATCGTCGCCGTCATCCGTGCGGCTACCGGGTTTCGGCGGGTAACTCCACAACGGATGCGGTGCATTTCTAACAAGCGATGCCAGCGCCGCGGAAGTGATTCGGAACAGACCCGGACAGCTTCGAACGGGCTTGCGCCGAGAACGTCGGCGAGCGCAGATCCGAGACGGTGCGGGGAAATTCCGGACAATTGTCGGCGCAATCGCGTCCCGGCCCCGCCGGATGGTGATCGGAGCTTTCTGGAATCGGACGGCCGTTCGTTGTCCGAGTCTGTCCCGAACAGCTCGGAACGCCGGGACAACGCCATTCCCGCCGTGGACGTGCTTCGATCCGTTGCGGGTTTCCGTCACCGCGGAGACAGCGGCGTCGCTCAGCCATCACGGGTCGGACGGCGCGACCACCGCCCCCCGCCTCCCCTAAGGACTCCGATGAGTAGGAAAACCACCACCGCACCGTTACGGCGGTCACGCGCGACCGTCGGCGCCCTGGTCACGGCCGGGGCGCTCCTGATCACACCCTGGACGCCCGCCGAAGCAGCCGGCGCCGCGCCCGGCAGTACGGGGGCGCCGGTGTTCGCCGCCGCGCCGTCCGCCCGCCACGCCGGGGCGGCCCGGGCGGCAGCGACCGACGCGCGCCGTACGGGCCGGCCGGTGATCGTGACGACCGCGACGACCGCGACCTCCATCACCAGGGCGACCCCGGACGGCAAGCTGGTCACCGAGATCACCACCGGACCCGTCCGCGCACGGGGGGCGGACGGGTCGTGGGTAGCGCTCCGTCGCCCGGCGAGGACGGCGGCGGACCCCACCGCGACGGCTCCGGCCGCCGTCGAGCCGGCAGCGGCGCTCCCGCTTCTCGGTGACACCGACGTGAACAGCGGCTTCGACGGGAACAACGCCGACGGCGAGTACCTCAAGGCCGGCACCGAAGCCGACGGGGAGAAGGCCCGGGTCTACCTGGCGTTCGACACGCGCGGACTCCAGGTCCCGACGAGCGCGGAACTCACCCTCACGAACGTGGACGCTCCCGGGTGCGGCGCCGCGGTCGGCGCGGGCATCCAGGTCCGCCGGGTCACCGACTTCTGGGAGCCCACCGCATTGACCTGGACACCGCAGCCGACCAGCAGCGGCACCGACGCGGTGCTGAGCCGGGAGGGATCGCAGTCGGGCGGCTGCGGCAGTGGACGGATGTCCTGGGACGTCACCGGGATCGTGGGCCAGTGGGCCGCCGGTACCGCGAAGAACCACGGCCTGGTCCTCCAATCGCCAAGCGAGACCTCGACCGCCAACTACCGGGTGTTCACCTCCGGCGAGAACACCGACGAGTTGGGGCCCCCACCGACGCTGACGGTCACCTCGGAGATCCCGACCACGCCCGGCGAGGGGGAGGACCCGGCCGATCCCGGCCCCGCACCGGCCGACCTGTGGCCGGGCCTCGCGGAGCCCGAGACCGGGTCGTGGGTCACCCGCGGCTCGGATGTCGTCGAGGACGGGCTGCTCACCCTGCGCAGCCACAGCGCGGGACAGCGGATCGACCTGACCAACCCCAACGAGAGCGTGCTCGGCCCCAACTGGCGCCTCGAACCCCTCGGCGGCATGCTCGGCAACCGGCTCAGGGACCACAGCGCGAACGGCTACGTCCAGGTCAAGCTCTCGATCGGTACCCAGTCGCTGCGTTTCGAGGCCGACCCGGCGCGACCCGGCACCTTCGTCGCCGAGGACGGCGCCACTGTGGTCCGCAACGCGGACGGCAGCTTCACCCAGAGCGGCGGTCCCGACGGCCTCACCTACCTCTGGCGTGCCGTCGGCGCGGACCTGCTCATCACCAGCATCGGCGAGACCGCGACCGGCACCGTGCTGATCGGGTACGACGCGCAGGGCCGGATCGGGCGGATCACCGCACCCGTCTCCGAGCAGGAGGACTGCACGGTGCCGAACGCGTCCGGCTGCGCCTCGGCGACCTTCGGCTACGCGACGAGCACCACCGCCACCGCCACCCAACTGGGCGACGTGGCCGGGCAGCTCAGGCAGATCGACCGCATCGCCGGCGGCGGCACCGTCCCGGTCACCGTGGTCCGTTACGCGTACGATCAGCTCGGGCGGCTCCGGGAGGTCCGCGACGTCCGGCAGGTCGACGGCGACCCGGTACTGGTCTCCGCGTATGGCTACGACATCTCGGGCAACATCACCCAGCTGAACACCCCCCAGGAGGGGGCGTGGACGCTCACGTACGCCGCGCCGGGCAGGCTCTCCGGTGCGACGAGGGGCCCGGCCGCTCTGGCGCTGCCCGTGGGGTGCAGGTATGCCTCGCAGTACCTTCTCGGCCGGGACGGCTGCTGGGCCGGCCCGGTGCCGATGGAGTACGGGGGGCGGAAGATTCAGCCGTCGTGGAAGCGAACGCCGACCCGCAAGGCGGTCGTCGGGGTCACCGACGATCACTGCACGTGGTCTCCCGACCGGCCGTCCGGCTTCGACTTCCGCAGCGCCTGCGACGCGCACGACTACGGATACGGCATCATCTATCTCAAGACGCCGCAGTGGGACAAGTCCAAGAAGGCGTCCGTGGACGCGCTCTTCTACAGCCTGCTGCGCGATCACACCTGCCCCCGCTACAGCACCCGGGTGCGCGCCGACTGCCGATCGACCGCCTACACCTACTACACGGCCGTGCGACTGACCGGCGGCCGGAGCATGAAGTACCGCAGCGAATACTGACCGCCCTTCGGTTCCCGTCCGGGCGGGAACCACCCGGCCCGCTGCGGGCAGAGAACAGTCACCCGCCGGCACTACGATAGGCATCTGCCAATGCCTGTGCCGGAGGGTGGACATGACGCAGCTAAGTCTCGACCCGCCGCGCCCCGAGCAGCCGGTGACGCCGGCCGAGTTCGTCGCCGCGCTGCGCGCACTGAGAACCTGGTCCGGCCTGACCTTCCGGCAGGTGTCGGCCAAGGCGAGCGCGGCGGGCGATCACCTCGCGGTGAGCACCCTCGCCTCCGTGCTGAGCCGCTCGACGCTGCCCAGGCGCGAGGTGGTGCAGGGATTCGTCCGTGGTTGCGGGCTGGATGACCGGGCAGTGGCCGAGTGGGTGGCCGCGCGGGACGCGCTGGTGGCCCGGTTCGGGCAACCGGGCAGCCAGGGTCCGACCCCCGGGGAACAACAAACCCCGACCTCGACTACCCGGCCCGCCCGCCCGGCGCCCAACATGCTGCCGCCCGACATCGCGGACTTCACCGGTCGCGCGGCGCAGGTGGATCTGCTGCGGGACCTGCTGACCCCGCTTCCGTCCGGTGACGACGGTCCCGGTGTCCCGGCGGTCGTGGCCATCTCCGGTATGGGCGGCGTCGGAAAGACGACGCTCGCCCTGCACGTGGCGCACCTACTGGCCGAGGCATACCCGGACGGCCAGCTCTGGGTGGACCTGCGCGACGCGGAAGGTTCCGCACTGGGCGCGGGTGACGTGCTCGCCCGGTTCCTGCGCGCCCTCGGGGTCGACCCTCGCGCCATCCCCGACGGTCAGAGCGAACGCGCCGAGGTCTACCGCACCCTGCTGGCCCCCCGCCGGGTGCTGGTGGTGCTCGACAACGCCAGCTCCGAGGGGCAGATCCGCCCCCTGCTGCCCGGTGCCCCGACGTGCGCCATGGTGGTGACCAGCCGGCTGCGGCTGACCGGCATCGAGGGCGCCCGGCACCTCGAACTGGAGCTGTTCACGCCGGCGGAGGCGATTCGGCTGCTTGCCCGGATCGCCGACGGCGAGCGCGTGATGCGGCACCTCGACCAGGCCAACGAGATCGTCGAGTACTGCGGCGGCCTGCCGCTGGCCGTACGGATAGCGGGGGCGCGGCTGGCGGCCCGGCCGGCCTGGCGGTTGGCGCACCTGGCGTCGTTGCTCGGCGACGAACAGCGGCGGCTGGACCGGCTGACCACGGGCGATCTGGCGGTACGGGCGTCGCTGGCGCTGAGCTACCGCGAACTCGACGAGGAGCCCCGCCGGCTCTTTCGCCTGCTCGCCCACTTCGACCTGCCCGACTTTCCCACCTGGTTGGCCGCGACGGCGTTGGACTGCCCGTTCGAGCAGGGCGCCGAGCACGTCGAGACGCTGGTCGACGCTCAGCTTCTCGCCGTCGCTGGCACCGACGCGGCGGGCCAGGTTCGTTACCGCTTCCACGATCTGGTCCGGCTGTTCGCGGTGGAGTCGGCCGCCGGGGACGAGTCGGAGGAGAACATCGCACGGGCGATCGCCCGTGGGCTCGGCGCGTGGGCCGCGCTCGCGGAGCGGATGGTCCCGGCGATCCCGGGCCCGTGTTTCGCCCTCATCTCCAGCCCCGCGCCGCGCCCGTCGATCGACTGGGCGCAGGAGCAGGTGCGGGGCGTCGAGCCCCTGGACTGGTTCGACGCCGAACGCGCCGCGCTGGTCGCCGCCGCCCGTCAGGCCTGCCGGCTCGGCCTCGACGACCTTGCCTTCGACCTGGCGGGACGGCTGGAGAAGTACTTCGACCTACGTGGCATGTACGCCGACTGGACCAGCCTCAGCTCCGAGGTGATGGCCCTGTGCCGGCAGGCGGGCAACCTGCTCGGCGAGGCCGCCATGCTCCGCGGCCTGATCGACGTGAACACCTGGACAGCCGACCCACGGGACGGCGTGGCGATGGCACGGCTGCACGCCGACTCGCACCGACTGCTGGAGATGTTCGGCGCCCTGGGCCACGACGCGGGCAGCTCTGACGCGGCCGTGATGTGCTCGTGGGCGTTGACGGGAGCGGGTTCGTATCCAGAGGCCGTCACGATGGCGGACCGGGCCCTGCAACTCGCCTCGCGGTCGGGTCATCTCGGCGGTGAGGCGCGGGCCCACCTGGCGTTGGCGGTGGCCACGTTCGAACAGGAACAGTTCGACACGGCGGCCACCCACACGGCCGCCGCACTCGACCGGGCCCGGAGGCTGGGCAATCCGCGCTGGGAGGCGACCGCGCTGCAGTTCTCCGGCATCGCCCACCGCGAGTTGGGCAACTTCGACGAGAGCCTGCGACTGCTCACCGAGGCCCTGGCGATCTCCCACGCCTATCGGGACGACTACACGGCGGCGCTGACCCTGCTGGCCATGGCTCAGCTGCACTTCAAACGGGGTGCCCCGGGCGCGCGGGAGGCCGCCGAGTCGTCGCTGGCGCTCAGCCGCGAATACCACCTGACCCACCACGGCGCCGAGGCGCTGCGACTCCTCGGCGAGATCGAACTGGCCGCGGGGCATCCGTCCCGGGCCGTGCCCTATCTGGAGGAGTCCGTCTCGTTGTGGCGCACCCGGGGCTGGCACTCCTCCCAGGCCGCGACGTTGACCATCCTGGGCCGGGCCCGGCTGGGCTCCGACCCGCGGGCGGCCCGGGAGGCCTTCCAGGAGGCGCACGCCCTGTTCGCCCGCCTGGGGAGCACCGACAGGACCAGCGAGCTGGAGCTGCTGATCCGCCAGGCGGGCGGGACCGACGGAGGGTGGGCACCACGGCGATGATGCTCGGATGTTCTACGAGGACCTCACCGCCTACGAATATCAGGTCTACGACGAGTTCACGGACCCGGTGTCGCATTTCTACGGCCTTGGTTTCCGTCCTGCCTACACCCGGCTGAACATCGGCTGGCTGGAGGCAGGGCGGCCGTACCCGGCCGGCCCGGTCCCGGCGGCGTTCACCGGGAAGCTGAAGAGCGTCCAAGCCTTGCAGTGGATGAACGTCTGCCTGGGAACGCACGAGTGTGATCTGTGTCCGCCGGAGGACGCCCCTGAGGGGAACGGGGAGATCCGGATACCCGGGGCCGCCGGGATCGCGTACGCCGCGCCGTTCTTGATCGGCCACTACATCACCGCACACGGCTACCAACCGCCTCAGGTATTCGTGGACGCTGTCATGGCGGTGGACGTCGACGCGTGGGCCGCCGCTCGCTGGCCCGAAGTCGCCTTCCCCTGGGTGCCGGAGGACGCCGAGCGCTTCGAGGAGTAGCGCCGCTGTCACTCGGCCGCCGGGAAGGGTCCCGCGGTCGCGGTTCCCAGTAATCGCGCCGAGGGAAGGAGCGCCAGTCGCGCGAGCGTCGTGTGATCGATAATCATCTATGATTAGAGGTGGTCGGGCGGGCCTCGGAGTGCCCTCACCGAGCTGTCCCGGCCCGCCGGCCACGCACTCTCGACCGCCTGGAGGATCGGTGCCGTCTGACGACTTTCTGGCATCGCCTCCATTGGGTCGTCCCGACAGTTCCGCCCATTCGGCGCCCCGACTGCGGCGTACCCGTCGGCTGCGGCCGGTATCGGCGCGCCGGGCGGTGTCCCGATGAGCGAGCGCGGCGCGGCCGGGCTGGTCGCCGCCGCCTCCTGCGGTGCCGAGTGGGCGTGGGGTGAGTTGGTCCGTCGCTACACCCCGCTGGTGCTCTCGGTGATCAGGTCATACGGGCTCGACCAGGTCGACGCGGCGGACGTGAACCAGACCGTCTGGCTTCGGGCGGTGGAGCATCTGGGCCGCCTGCGGGAGCCGAACGCCCTGCCCGCCTGGCTGATCACCACCGCCCGGCGTGAGTGTCACCGACTGCTCCGCCACGGCCGGCGGACCCAGCCGTTCGACCCGTACGACGATTCGGTCGACGCTCACGTCGGTGCTCGCCTGCTGGTGGACCCGGTCACCCCGGACGACGGCCTGCTGCGCGCCGAGCGGCAGCAGGCGCTGCGGGAGGCGTTCGCGCAGTTGGCGCCGCGCTGCCGGAGGCTGCTCGTCCTGCTGATGGCCGATCCGCCGGTCAGCTACCGAGAGATCGGTGCGCGGCTGGGAATGCCGGTGGGCAGTGTCGGCCCGACCCAGGCCCGGTGCCTGCACAAGTTGCGGACCTGCCCCGCACTCGCCTCCTTCGTCGGCAACGGAGGCCGCGGGCCCCGTCCGCGACCTCCGTGCACAGCCTTCGGAGCGGCTAACCGGCCCGTTGGGCCACCGTGATGTCGTACCGCACGCCGCCGAGGTCGGCCCGGGCGGCGCCGGTGGTGTCCGGGCCGACCTGGGTCACGGTGACGGCGGTCCTCTCCCGGGTCGGCGTGGCTGCCGTGAAGCTCAGCGAGAACGCGATCCGCTCACCGGCGTTCAGGTCCAGGTTGTCCAGGCTGGCCTGGCCGATGTCGACGATCTCGACCTGGTTGCGGCCCACCTCCCGGACGCCCTTGCCGGCCTTGCCGCCCTTGGCCCAGCGTTCGAACAGGGTCGGCCCGAGGTCGGCGACGAGCCGGCCACCGGCGGCCTGGAAGGCGGTGCCGGCCTGGCCGAACACCACGCTGCTGCGGGCCGCCCGGGTCAGGGTGTTGCCGATGGCGAACGGCCGGATCTGGGCCTGGCCGCCGGCGGTCAGCGCCACCGAGTCGACGTTGCGCCAGGCGATGTTGTTGTTGTGCCGGGTGTTGACGCCGATGTCCGGCCCCTCGAAGGTCATCGGGTCGTTCGGGGAGACCCAGCGGGCCAGCAGGCAGAAGTGCCCCGGGCCGGGTACGCCGTCCCACGGGATGGTGACAGTGGTGACCCCCGGGTGGACCGGCACCGCCATCGCCCCGATCTGCGTCCACGCGCCGGGCCAGGCCGCCCCGCCGCCGGGCGTGGTCCGGTAGACCCAGATCGTGCCCTCCTCCATGACGCTGTCGCCGTACGGACCGGGGTTACGCAGCTTGACGAAGATGTAGTTGCGCTGACCGACGATCGGGTTCTGGCTGGTGGCACACTCGACGGCGGTGTGGCAGACCTTGATGTCGGGGCTCTGCCAGAGCGGGTTGAGCGCGTGCGGCTCGAGGCCCACGTCGGCGGGCGTGTCCTGCATGTACACGTCGACCGCGGCGGCGGTGGCGCCGCCCGCGTGGCTCTCTGCCGGGCCGGCCGGTGGCGCGGCACCGGCCGCGGTGACGGACAACAGCGTTGCCATCGCCGCGCCGGTGAGCAGGACGAGCGTCGAACGACGCGCTCTTCCCGCGAGATTGGTAGGCACATTTCCTCCCGATGGTGGGCAATCGCCGTCTGCCCCGGGGCGGTGGCGTGGGCGGGTGGACACCTTTACGGAGCCTTATCGACAGAGCGAAATACATCGGCCTCCGGTGGGCGATGTCAGATGGCGGGAGTTGGCAGCAAGTCGGCGAAAGCCGCGCGGCATGCGGATGCGGACGGCAGCGAGGACGTCCAGGGGGCCCGCCTACCGGCGAGGACCAGGGCGGCGAGGGCGCCGAGCCTCGCTGCGACGGGCAATGTGCCTATCGCGCGACGCCCCGGGGCGGCACCGATGCCGGCGCCGCCCCCGGGCGGTTCAGGCGATCGTGCAGGTGGCGCCGTTGAGGGCGAACGAGGCGGGTTGACCCGTGTCGCCCGTGTGGGTGGCCTGGAAGCCGATGCTGACCGACGCGCCGGGCGCGAGGGTGGCGTTGTAGGCGACGTTGCGGGCGGTGACCGCGCCACTGGCCGGGGCGTACGTCGCGTTCCAGCCGTTGGTGACGCTCTGGCCGGCGGGCAGCGTGAAGGCCAGGGACCAGCCGGTGATGGTCGTGGCGCCGGTGTTGGTGACGGTCACCGAGGCGGTCAGCCCGGTGTTCCAGGCGTTGACCGAGTATCCGACCCGGCAGGCGCCCGGCGGGGGCGGGGGAGTGGACGGCGGGGGAGTGGACGGCGGGGGAGTGGACGGCGGTGGGGTGGTCGTGGGGGGTGGGGTCGTCGGTGGTGCGGCCGTGTCGAGCCCGAAGAAGCGGATCGCCTGCGCGGCGTCGACGGGCAGGTTGTGCGACACGCCCTGCATGCTGATCGCCTCGACCGGGGCCCGGTCGCCGCTGCCGCCGTAGCGGGTGCGGGTGTAGCCGGCCTGCGGGCTGTCGGTGTACGTCGGCGTCTGGCTCAGCCCGTGCAGGTTGGTCCACTGCTTGATCTGCTCGCCGAAGTTCGGGTAGCGCAGCACCTCGTCGTTCGTGCCGTGCCACGTCTGCATACGGGGCCGGCGACCCGTGTAGCCCGGGTAGGCGGCACGGACCAGGTCGCCCCACGCCTGCGGGGTCCTGACGACCTGCCCGTTGGCGCACTCGCTGTTCCACTCGGAGCCGTTGGTGGTGGCGAAGCAGCCGAAGGGGACCCCGGAGAACGCCGAGCCGGCGCTGAACACGTCCGGGTAGAGCCCGAGCAGGACGTTGGTCATCATGGCGCCCGACGAGATGCCGGTGGCGAAGATCCGGTCGGGATCGACGGCGTAGCGCTGCCGGACGTGGTCGACCATCGACTTGATGCCCACCGGGTCGCTACCGCCGTCGCGGCGCAGCGCCTGCGGGGAGGCGACGTCGAAGCACTGGCTGCTGCGGGTCACCGACGGGTAGACGACGATGTAGCCGTAGCGGTCGGCCAGCGCCGCGTACTGGGTGTTGGCGTACATGGCGGGGCCGGTGCCGGTGCAGTAGTGCACCGCGACCAGCAGCCCGGGCCGGGGCGCGACGGAGTCCGGCACGTACAGGTACATGCGCAGGTTGCTCGGGTTGGGTCCGAAGCTCGTTACCTCGCTCAGCGTCGCGGCGGACGCCGGCGGGGCGAGTGACACCGCGGCGAGCGTCGTCAGCACGGCGGCGGCCAGGGCGGCGCACAGTAGTCGGAGTCTGGTTCTCATGGAGGTTCCTCCGGGGGGTGCGGACAGGGCGGGGTTCCGATCGAGGGCTGCCCGGCTGCCCGATCACGTCCGGCTCAGGAACATCGACCATTCTCTATCGAGTGGAGGGGCCTGGCAAGTGGCTCGGCCGGTGGCTGTGCCGCCAGGTACTTCTCGAACCAGTGATGCGCGTAGGGCTCGGTGTTGTACGCCTCGATCTCCTGGTAACCCGCCGCGCGGTACATCGCGATCGCCTCGGTCAGGTTGCGGTTGGTGTCCAGTCGGACGGCGCTCCAGCCCCGCTCGGCGGCGTACCGTTCCAGCTCGCGCAGCATCCGCCGGCCGATCCCGAGGCCCCGGACCGAGTCGGCCACCCAGACCCGCTTGATCTCGGCGGGGGCGTCGGGGTGCAGCTTGACCGCGCCGCAGCCCACCGGCTCGGCGTTGAGGGTGGCGAGCAGGAACACGCCGGCCGGGGGAGCCAGCTCGTCGTCGCGCACCGGGTTGCTCCGGGCCGGGTCGAACCCGTCGTCGAAGCGTCGGGCCACGTCCCGGGCGTAGGCGCGTACGCACGCTCGTGCCCGTGGGTCGCCCGGCGGGCAGGGCCCGATGGTCACCATCGACGCCACGAGCAGCCGCTGCACCTCGGCCATCGCGGTGACGAGCCGTTCGCGGTGTCGTCCGGTCAGCGGTGCGAGGATCGACCGGGCGAAGCCGTCGGAGCGCTCGTCGAGCTCGGCCCACTCCGCGCGGCCGGCGTCGGTCAGCGCGGCGACCCGGACCCGCCCGTCCCCGCCGGCCTGCTCGGACGGCCCGACGGTGACGAGCCCGTCGCCCTCCAGGGCGCGCAGCAGGCGGCTGAGGTGGCCCGAGTCCAGCCCGAGGCGGGAGCGCAGCGCCGCGACCTCGGCGCCGGCGGGGCCGATCTCCCACAGCAGCCGCGCCTGCGCGAGAGGGCGGGCGCGGGCCATGTACTCGTCGTCGAGGGCCCCCACCCGCTGGGTCACCGTCCGGTTGAACCGCCGCACGACGGCGATGAATTCCGACTCCATGATCCTGACTTTAGTCAGGCATCATGGAGTCGGCTCCAGCGGCGCGCCGGTGCCCGGGGCGGCGATGCTGCCGCCGCCCCGGGCACCCGTTGCGGCACCGTCCGGTCAGGAGGCGGTGCAGGAGCGCACCTGCGGGCTGTTCCAGGTGCCGTTGGCCATCGTGGTGAAGCCGAAGACGTTGCCGCTGCCGTTGGACCGCATGGTCATCACGTTTCCGCTGCCGTCCCAGCTCGGGCTGCCGTTCCAGGTGGCAGAGACCCGCTGTGGGGGCGTCACCGCGACGACGACCGTCCAGTTCGACGCGCCGCTGACCGTGACCTCGCTGTTGAACCGGTCGCCCCAGCGGGTCCCGTCGCGCAGGGTGGCGGTGCAGCCACCGCCGCCGGGGGGCGGGGTGGTCGGCGGCGGGGTGGTCGGCGGCGGGGTGGTGCCGCCGCTGTTGAGGGCGGCGAGCACCGCGTCGTACGCGGCCTTGCGGTTGCCGTTGTTGTCGAACAGCAGCGGGCTGTCGGGGGCCCGCCAGGAGTCGCTGTCCCGGATGCCCCACACGGTGATCCCGGTGCACCGGGAGACCGCGAGGCAGTCGTTGACCACGTTGCGGTACGTGGTGGCCGAGGCGCCGGCGATGTCCAGCTCCGTGATCTGTACGTCGACGCCGAGCGCGGCGAAGCTGGACAGCGTGGTGCGGTAGTTGCCCGGGTAGGGCGAGCCGCTGTTGAAGTGGGACTGGAGGCCGACGCAGTCGATCGGCACGCCGCGTTGCTTGAAGTCGCGGACCATGGCGTAGACGGCCTGGGTCTTGGCGTGGCTCCAGTCGTCGGTGTTGTAGTCGTTGTAGCAGAGCTTCGCGCCCGGGTCGGCGGCCCGCGCCGCCCGGAACGCCGCCTCGATCCAGTCGTTGCCGGTGCGCTGGAGGTTGGAGTCGCGCCGGGCGCCGCTGCCGCCGTCGGCGAACGCCTCGTTCACCACGTCCCAGGAGTGGATCTTGCCTCGGTAGTAGGTGGCGACCTGGGTGACGTGGTTGAGCATCGCCTGGCGCAGGGCGCTGCCGCTCATGTTCTGCATCCAGCCGGGCTGCTGTGAGTGCCAGGCCAGGGTGTGCCCGCGCACCTGCATGCCGTTGGCCCGGGCGTGGTTGACGATCCGGTCGGCGTTGGCGAAGGTGAACTGGCCCTGCTGCGGCTCGGTAGCGTCGATCTTCATCTCGTTCTCGGGCGTCACCGAGTTGAACTCGCGGTTCAGGATCGTGACGTAGGTGTTGTCGCTGAGCTTGTTGGCCGCCACGGCGGTGCCGAAGTATCGGCCGCGCTCCGCCGCCGACGCGCCCAGCGTGGTCCCGGCGCTCGCCGCGCCGGGCAGGACCGTGGCGCCGGTCGCGGCGAGCAGCCCCACGGCCGCGACGGCGAGCCCCACGCGTACGCGTGAGCGCGATCTGGGCCGGATGTCCCGGTGGCACCTCTCGATCATCTTTGCTCCTTCCGGGGGCCGGTCCGCACCGTCGGGGGTGGACCGGTGTGGTGGGGGGTGCTGGATCGGGGCCGCTCGGCGGGCTGCGCGCAGGGGCTGCGAATCCGCCGCAATCGACCCCGGTGGATGTGGAGTATGGCAGCGCCACGCATAGACGAGCAAGAATTTCCGGAAAACTAACGATAGCTAAGGAGGGGCCCGCCCTGGATAATCTGCGCTCGTCGCCAGCTCAGCAGGGGAGAGGGAAGTCGCATCGGACGCCCGCAGGGCCCCGTGCCGACCGGTATGGACGTCGGTAGGCCGGATTTTTCGGCAGCCTTCCGTAATGCCAGGGTGGCACCCGGCGCGCCGGCGCTCGCGGCGCACGCCGACGCCGGCTCCGTCGGCGTCCCGGTCCGCCGCACCGGCGATCGACGTTCCGGCGGGACCTACCGCGTGGCGTCGGCGGCCGGGGTGATCCGGTCCCAGGCCGGGATGGGCAGTGCGATCACCGCGGCCGGGAAGAGCCCGTGTTCCTCGTTGTCGATGTGCCGGTGCAGCCGGTCCAACGCGGCCAGTACCACGGGCCAGTCCGGCGCCGTCCGGTCCACGGCGCCGAGCACGCCGTGGATGTCGTCGTGTTCGGCGCAGAGCTTCTCCACCGCCTCGGCCAGGCTGCCCTCGGCCCGCAGCTCGACGAAGAGCCCCTGCTCCTCCGTGGCGGTGTGCGGGATCAGCAGGGCCAACAGCGCGTCGAGCGCCGCTGGCGCGTCCGCGCCCCCGGCCCGCACCGCGTCACGCACCCGGCCCGCCGCGTTGGCGATCGCCTCGTGCTCGGCGGAGAGCCGACCGATCAGCGGGAACTCGCGACAGCCGCAGTAGTTGCACATGCTGATCATCTCCAGGATCACGACGAGGCCCGCTGCCATCCTGCGCGCGCGGCGGACAACGCCGGCAGGGCCGATCGGCCCGACGCGCCGGGCCGGCGGGCCCGGACCGCGCATCACGGCGGGCGCACGCCCGGCGACGACATGGCCGCCGGCGGGTCGCCCGGCTATGGTTGCCGTATGCAGGATCGGCACGGTCTCCGCCGCGCCGGCAAGCGGGTCACGCTGCCGGGGCTGCTGATGCTGACCGTGCTGCTCATGGTGCTCTCCGCGGCCCGAGCCGTCGGGCTGTGCATCGTGTTCCGGCGCACGGGACGGGCCGTTCCCGGCTGCGTGCCCGCCTGGTCGGCCGACCGCGCTCCGCCCGGGCTGACGCTCGCCGTCTGAAGCCCGTCCGCCTCCCCGCGTCACCTGACTCGGGCCCGTGGCTTGGAGCACCATGCCGACCCCACATCGTGATCGATCCACCCTGTCCCGACCCGTGCCCTACGCCGTCACGGGCGCCCTGTCGCGGGGGCGGTGACCATGCTGACCCCCGGCGCGTACGCCCGCCGCGGCCTACGCCACCCCGTCGCCCTGGACCTGGGCACCTCGACGGTGCGCCTCTGGACGCCGGTTTCCGGCACGGTGGTCACCGAACCCGCCGTCGTCGCGTGGACGCCGTCCGGCGCCCAGGCCGTCGGGCGGGCCGCCATCGCCCTACGGGACAGCGGTGACGCCAAGCTGCTGTGGCCGGTGCGCTCCGGCGTGGTGGCCGACTTCTTCGCCTGCGTACACCTGTTGCGGGTGCTGGCCGCCGCCAGCGGACGGCCGGGCGACGACGTCTCCCCGGTCGTGGTCGGCGTGCCGGCCACCGCCACGTTGCGCCAGCAGGACCTCCTCGACGCGGTGGTCCGGCAGGCGTTCGGCGGGCGCGTCGCCACGGTGGAGGAGCCGCTGGCAGCCGCCCTGGGCTGCCGTGCCGACCTCGACGGCGACGACGTGGTCACCGTCGACATCGGACAGGGCCGGACCGAGATCGTCCGCATCGCGGACCGCGCGGTCGAGGCGGCCGAGCGCGTCGACGTGCCCGACGGCCTCGACCCGGCGCCGCTGATCGCCGCCGCGGTGCGTCGCCTGGGCACCCGGCCGGGGCGGCGCCGGCTGCTGATCACCGGCGGCGGGGCGGCGCACCCGCAACTCGCGGCCCGCCTGGCCGCCCTGACCGGTCGGGTCGTCACGATGCCCGCCGATCCGCACCTGGCCACGCTCACCGGCCTGCGCCTGCTCCTCACCGGCTGACCGGGTGGTCGCGCGCACGGTGCCCGCATCGCAGCCGTGCCGCCGCCCCCGGTCGCTGCCGACCTTCCACCGCGCCACCTGGAGTTTCGATGGACGTCGAACTGACCCCCCTGCCCGGAATCGGGCTCCGCCGCATGTTCACCACCGACGCGGGCGTGCGCATCGGGGTGGTGACCCACCGCGCCGGTGGCCGGCGCGAGCTGGTCTACCACGACGGCGACGACCCCGACGCCACCCGCAGCATCACGCTCGGGCGCGACGAGGCCATCGTCCTCGCCAGCCTGCTGGGCCTGCTCGACGTCGTCACCGACCCGTCCGCGAGGCAGCTCGTCGCGCCGCGGTGAGGTGGTGTCGACGCCCTGCCCGGCTCGCGGGGCCGGTGCGCCGGTGGCTGCCCGCCCGCGATCCGGCGGCGGGCGGGCAGCCCGCCCGCCGCCGGGTCAGCATCGTTGGTGCAGGTAAGGGCAGAGTAGCTCCCGGGTGAGAGCGACCACGGCAGCCTCCGGGGTGCCGTTCTCGATCATCTGGGAGGACGCGTAGACCACCGCCTGGATCAGCTCGGCCGCGCTGTCCGGATCGGTGGCGCCGTGCTCGGCGAGGGCCGCCACCAGCGGCGTACGCAACTGGTCGTGCAGCGTGCGGCTCTCCTCGGCGAGCACGTTGCCCGACACGCTGCCGGCGAGACCGCGCATGACCGCATGCTCACCCTGCGCGACGAGGTGCAGGTTGGCCTCGACGTAGGCGAGCACCCGCCCGCCCGCGTCGGTGGCCCGGTCCATCTGCTGCGCGACGTACGCCGACCACTCGGGGAACATGTCGGCGATCACGGCGTTGAGCAGGTCCTCCCGTGACTTGAAGTACTGGTAGACGCTGGGGCGCGCCAAGCCCGTCCGCTTGCCGACCTCGGCCAGGCTCGGCGCCTGCGCCCCGCTCTCCGCGAGGATCTCGCGGGCCGCCGCCAGGATCGCCCGGCGCTGCCGGGCACGGTGCTCAGCCACCGTCGGCGCCTGGATCTTCGGCACGGGTCTCCCTGTCGTCACGGTACGGGCATCAGTCGCCCGTCGATCATCTCGTACACGGTTGTGCAGTGGCGCAGCACGTCGTGGTCGTGGGTGACCATGACGGTCGCGACGTCGTTCTCCTTGGTCTCGCGGGCGAGCAACCCCACCACCTCGTGACTGCGGGTGCGGTCGAGGGCGGCGGTCGGCTCATCGACCAAGAGTAGTCGTGGCCGGTTGACCAGGGCACGGGCGATGCCGACGCGCTGCCGCTCGCCGCCCGAGAGTTGGTGCGGGCGGCGGTTCGCCTTCTCGGCCATCCCGACCTCGCCGAGCAGGCCCAGCGCGTCGCGGGCCTCGGAGCCCTTACCGGCGAACCTGGTCGGCAGCCGGACCTGGTCCACGGCGGTCAGCGCGGGGATGAGGTTGCCGGACTGGAACACGAAGCCGACGGACTCCCGGCGCAGGGCCGCCCGTGCCCGCGCGCTCGGCACGGTCATGTCCCGCCCGGCGAGGGCGACCTGACCCGACGTCGGGACGGTCAGCCCGCCAGCCACCGCGAGCAGGCTGGACTTGCCCGCCCCCGAGGGGCCGACCACCGCGACGAACTCCCCGGGAGCGACGGTCAGGTCGACCCCGTCCAGGGCCAGCACGGTGTCGTCGCCGTCGCCGAAGCGCAGGGTCACGCCGCTCATGACCAGGCCGGTGTCGGTCATCGATTCGCTCCCAGTGCGATCAGGGGATCGACAGCGGCGATCCGGACGATGGCCACGGCGGCACCTACCAGGCCGAGGACGAGCAGGAGGAGGGCGGCCACCGCGATCGCCGGCGCGCTGAGCGCGAACGGGATGGCGCCGCCGATCAGGCTGCCGGCCGCGACGCCGACCGCGACGCCCACGCCGACGGCGAGCAGCAGCAGCGCGAGGGCCTGGGCCAGCCCGTCACGCAGCAGGTATCCGGTGGGTGCGCCCATGGCGCGCAGCACGGCGATCTCGGCGCGGCGTTGGATGGTCCATACGGTGAAGAAGGCACCGACCACGAGCGCGGAGATGGCGTAGAGGAACCACTCGATCAGCCGCAGGGTCGACGTTTCGGCGGTGTAGCCGGGCGAGGCGCCGTACGTCTCCGTGCGGGTCAGGCTCTCGGTGCGGGCGGCCCGGTCGCCGGCCGTCAGGTCGATCTCGGCACCGTCGACACCCCGCACCGCCACGGCGGTGATCTCGTCGTACGTGCCGCTCGGGACCGGTTCGCCGGGGCGTACGCCGGCCTTGATCTCCTGCCAGGCCCGCAGCGGCAGGTAGGCCACGTCGACGTGACCGAAGGTGTGCTGGTCGGCCATGGCGCCCACCACCGTCAGCCGGGCGCCGATGCGGTCGACGGTCACCGTGTCGCCGACCCGCAGGCCGGCGTCGATCGCGGTCCGGCTCACCACGATGCCGTTCGCGGCGCCCAGCCGGTCGCCGTCGGTCACCGGCGGGGCCAGGAACGAGTCGACCGGCACGCCGAACAACGCGAGGTCGACCTCCACGCCCGAGCCGCTGCGGGCGTTGATCAGCGTGTTGCCGAACGGCGCCGCGTCGGCGACCCGGGGCTGGGTCCGCCACGACTCGACCGCCGAGATGTCGACGACGCTGCGGGAGAACGCCGAGTCGTGCTGCACGCCGGACTCGAAGGCGAAGGAGGTCGCGGGGATGCGCTGGAGCCCCGACACGCCGTCGTTCACGAGACCGGAGGAGAGCCCTGAGAGCAGCACCACCAGCACCGTGATGAGCGCGACGACGGCCCCCATCAGGCCGAACCGGGCCTTGGCGAACCGAAGTTCGCGAACCGCTAGGAACATGCCCACCGCCGCGGGCCGGATTTTGTCGACTGCATGTCAGGATCGTAGCAACATGCTGTCGGCATCTTTCTGGGGGTGACGAGCCGCCTCACCGTCGGGTGGGGCGGCTCATCCCCGGGGTCGGCGGGGCCTGCTCAGACCGTTCCGACGAACTGGCTCACGTGGTAGGCGGTGCTGCGCCCCTCGGGCGTCTTGGGCCACTTCGAGACCATCAGGTGCAGGTCGTTGGGCCGCCGGCTGGACCACGGGTGGATGAAGCCACCGTAGAGTGCGGGCTCCTGCAAGGAGGTGACCTGGATCTTTTCCCCCGTCCAGGCCCGGTCCGGCCCGGACGCCGTGCGGGTGACGATGCAACCGGTGATCCCATTGAGATAGGCCATCACCCAGGTGCCGTCGGCCAGCCGCCGCACCGACGGCTCGCCGAAGATGCCGTTCATGATGGGCGTGCACGGACGGCCCCAACCCCAGTCGCTGCCGTTCCAGCCCCAGCCCTCGTACGACTCGGGGAAGAACATGCGGTCCCAGCGGACCCGGCGCAGCATCATCGGCCCGTACTGGCGGCCGGAGCGCACCGAGAAGACGTACACCCAGTCCCCGTCGCGCTGCATCGTCCACATCTGGAACGGGTCGGTGTTGGGGCCGTCGTTCCACCACTTCAGCGGCGTACGGATGAAGTCGTTGCCGTTGTCGCTGTAGGCCAGCCCGGCGTAGCGCGACCGCCAGTGCGGCCCGAGCGGGCCGGCGGAGTTCCAGTGTTCGATGCTCATGTACGACACGAGCTGGCGGCCGGTCTCGGGGAAGCTGATGCCGTCGTTGGGGATGACGGTCACCTCCCAGATGCCGTCGATGCCGATGCCGAAGTGACCGTTGTGCATCAGCTCCGGGGCCCGGCCGTTGCCCGCGACACGGGCGGCGCTGTCGAAGACGATGCCGCCCGGCGCGCCGGGGTGCACGTTGGAGCGCAGCATGACCGGCGAGCGCCAGTCGTTGGGGATCGGCGGGCCCTCCGGCCACGGGGTGTTGAAGGTATCGCCGAGCAGGTAGCCGATGGAGCCGTTCTCCAGCACGTACGGTATGCCGAGGTCGGTGCCGGCGACCTGCCACCGGTGGTTGGTGTCCATGTCGGCGCCAGTGAGGCGCTTACGCCAGGTGGCGGCCTGGGCCGCGCCGGGGGCGATGGCCGGGCCGATGGCCGAGGCCACGCCGGCCGCGGCGGCCGCTCCGAGTAACGAGCGTCGGGAAATAGTCATAACTGTCCTTGTCGCGATGGGTGCCGCAGGGTCGCGCGGGTAGGGCAGCGGCACTGGTTCATTGATGCAGATAACTGAACGAAATTTACGGTCTATGCCCGGTGGTGGTCAAGAATTTCCGCCCGGTTTCAGGTCGGCTCTGCCCGGTGCACCGGGTCGCGGGCGGCGGGACCAGGGCGGGGACCACGCACCGGTCCCCGTAGCGTCTGGGCCGCCTGGGCGGCCTCGCAGTGCCGGCTGGGAGTCGTCAGGGCGGCGCGCGAAAATTCTGGCCGGGATGTGTCCATCCGGGTGCCTCCCGTCCGTAGTGATGCCGTACGGCGTCGCCCGGCACGGCAGGACGGCGCGACACGGGAAGGGAGTCGGATCGTGAAGTACATGTTGCTCATCCAGGCCGGTGCGGTCGGCGAGGACGGCGGGGCGGTCGGCTGCGACGTCAGCGACTGGATGGCCTACGACAAGCAGGTGCGGGAAGCGGGAATCCTCGTCTCCGGGGAGTCGCTGGCCGACCTCGTCACTGCCACCACGGTCCGGGTCGACGGGGCCGGCCGGCGGACCGTCACGGACGGGCCGTTCGCGGAGACCCGCGAGATCCTCGGCGGCTTCTACGTCATCGACGTGCCGGACCTCGACGTCGCGCTCGACTGGGCGGCGCGCTGCCCCGGGGCGCGCGGGGGCGGCTCCGTCGTGGTGCGGCCGGTCGCCGAGTTCGGGGGCTGAGCGCGGTGGGTGGAGCGCCCGCCGAAACCGGGGGGACGGACGAGGTGCCGGCGGCGGTCGTGGAGGCGGTGTTCCGCGAGGAACGCGGCCGGCTGCTGGCGGCCCTCGTCCGTCGCTTCGGCGACCTCGACCTGGCCGAGGAGGTCACCTCCGAGGCCGTCGAGGCGGCCCTGGCCCGGTGGCCGATCGACGGCGTTCCGCCCAAACCCGGCGCCTGGCTGATGACCACGGCACGCCGCCGGGCGGTCGACCGGCTACGCCGCGACCGGGCCCTCGCCGCACGACTGGCCGTCCTCCAGGCGGAGGCGGACCGGGCGGACCCCGCCTGGGCGCCGCCACCCGGCGGCGACCTGCCGGACGAGCGGCTCCAGCTCTTCTTCACCTGCGCGCATCCGGCGCTCGCCGCCGAGGACCGTGGGGCGCTCACCCTGCGCTACCTGGCCGGGCTGACCACGCCCGAGGTGGCCCGGGCCTTCCTGGTGCCGGCGGCGACGATGGCCAAGCGGATCACCCGGGCGAAGAAGAAGATCCACGAGGCCCGGATCCCGTTCCGGGTGCCCGGCGTGCAGGAGCTGCCGGCGCGGCTGCCGGGAGTGCTCCAGGCGGTGTACTCGATCTTCACCGAGGGCTACGCGGCCAGCGGGGGCGCGCGCCTGCAACGGCTCGACCTCGCCGAGGAGGCGATCCGGCTGGCCCGGATCCTGCGCCGGCTGCTGCCCGCCGAACGGGAGGTCACCGGGCTGCTCGGGCTCCTGCTGCTGGTCCACGCCCGCCGCGACGCCCGCACCGGCCCGGACGACGAACCGGTGCTGCTCGACGAACAGGACCGGGGCCGCTGGGACGCCCCGATGATCGCCGAAGGCCTCGACCTGGTGCCCGTCGCGCTGACCGGTGGCCCGCCCGGCCCGTACGGGGTGCAGGCCGCGATCGCCGCCCTGCACGTCGAGGCGGCCGACCTCGCCAGCACCGACTGGCCGCAGATCGTGGCCCTCTACGACGTGCTGCTCGCCCTCGCGCCGTCGCCGGTCGTCGCCCTGAACCGGGCCGCCGCCGTGGCGATGCGCGATGGCCCGGCGGCGGGCCTGGCGCTGCTCGACGAGCTGGCCGACGAGCCGCTGCTGCGCGGCCACCACCCCTACCCGGCCGCGCGGGGCGACCTGCTGTATCAGCTCGGGCGGCACGCGGAGGCCGCCGGGGCGTACCGGGAGGCGCTCGGCCTGGCCGGCACCGAACCCGAGCGGGCCCTGCTGCGCCGCAGGCTGGCGGCGATCACGTGAACTGGCTGGGGTGCGTCGGGTCTGGACGGGCCGGGGTGCCCGGCGGGCGCAGGCCGTCGGCCGGCATCACTCGGGGGGTCAGGCCCGGGCCGACCCAGGCCCCGGCAAAGTCGTGAGGGTTTCCGGATTCTTGACGCCACGGCTGAACGTGCGGAGAGATCTTGGTAAGAAAATGCCCCGCCAGGGGCCGTTTTTTTGCCAAGATCTGCTGCCGTCCCAGAGGGCGGAGCGAAACTCCCAGAAGATGGGTGAATGTCGAGTGAGATCGGCGCAGGGCCTGTCCACTGCGCGACTGTGCCGAGGCCCTGGGCGGGTTCCCCCGTGGGGGAACCCGCCGTCGGGCTAGTACTCCAGCCGCACTTGCCTGATCTGAAGTTTCAGCAGCTCATAGGCATGATCGGCGTCTGAGTCATGCCGGCCGTGCAGCTGCGGATGTCGATGCTATTCGGCGTATGGGTGGCGTGGTCGCACCGTCTGTCTGTTGTGGTCCGTCGGAGGGCGGGCAGGCTCCCGTGCTTGTGTTGATCGATGAGATCGTGGGCTGGCGGGCAGGGTTGGACGATCTGCTGGCGCGGTTCGCGCACCGGTTCGGGCGGGCGGAGCCGCGCCGGCAGGCGCTGACCTATCTGGTCGGGTTGCTGTCGCCGCTGGCCAGTAAGAACGGCTGGACCTTGGCAGAGGCCGCCGGCGACACCACGCCGGACCGGATGCAACGGCTGCTCAACAGGTCCGCGTGGGACCCGGACGCTGTTCGTGACGACCTGTTCGTCTACGTGACCGAGCACCTCGGCCACGACGACGGGGTGCTGATCGTCGACGAGACCGGGTTCCTGAAGAAGGGGATCAAGTCGGCCGGGGTGCAGCGCCAGTACTCGGGCACGGCCGGGCGGACGGAGAATTGCCAGCTCGGGGTGTTCCTCGCCTACGCCAGCCCGGCCGGGCGCACGCTGATCGACCGTGAGTTGTATCTACCCCGCGGCTGGTGCGACGACCCCGCCCGCCGCGCTGAGGCCGGCATCGCCGCGAACGTCGAGTTCGCCACGAAGCCTGCGCTGGGGCTGCGGATGGTCGAACGCGCCATCGTCGCCGGCCTGCCAGCGAGATGGGTAACCGCGGACGAGGCCTACGGGCAGGACTCGAAGTTCCGGACGTGGTTGCAGCAGCAGCGAATCGGCTACGTCCTGGCCGTTCCCCGCAACCAGCGGGTCCCGACCATGGTGGGAAACTCCCGCCCGGACGTTCTCGCCGCCGCCGCGCCAAGGCTGGCGTGGAAGCGCCGCAGCTGCGGCGACGGCGCCAAAGGGCCACGGCTCTACGACTGGGCCGTGGCCTCCCTGCCCGGCGTTGACGACGACTACGGCCACTGGCTGCTGATCCGCCGCAGCATCACCGACCCCACGGACCTGGCCTACTACCTGTGCTTCGGCCCCGCCGAGACGCTCGACGAGGACCTGATCCGCATCGCCGGGACCCGGTGGGCGCGGTCGAGGAGTGCTTCCAGACCGCCAAAACCGAAGTCGGCCTGGACCACTACCAGGTGCGGCGGTACGACGCCTGGTACCGGCACATAACTCTCGTTCTGTGCGCCCACGCCTACCTCGCCGTCACCGCCGCCCAGGCCAAAAAGGGGGCGCCGCATCCGACCACGACGGCCTCATTCCCCTCACCCTCGGCGAGGTCCGCCGTCTGCTGGCACACCTGATCACCACCATCCGACCCTTCGACCACATCCATCGATGGTCACGATGGCGACGCCGACACCAATACCGCGCCAGAACAGCTCACTACCAGCGAAGACTCCGACTCCACCAGGTACGGCTGGAGTACTAGCGTGCGATGCGCAGATCGGCCGTCTTGTTGCTGTCGGCGCCGACCTGTTTGATCAGGTTGAAGCCACCGGGGCCGTTCAGCACCACGTACGTACGCGTCTGGTCGTCGACAATCGCGTAGTGCACCAGCAGGTCCACGTAGTCGTCACCGTTGACGTCCGCGGGAGTCGGTAGGATGATCTTGGCAGCGCCGAGGCCGCCCTCGATCCGCCACGCCTCGCTGCGCGTCACCGTGGCATTGAGCTTGGCGAACAGGTGCAGGCTGGCGCCGTTGTCGGAGAACGTCTCCTTTTCCTTGCGGAACAGCGCGACCTCGGCCAGGCCGTCCTTGTTGAAGTCGGCGACCACCGGCTCGGTCGTGGTGCTGAGCGCGAAGTTCTTGTCGGCCCATTTGGCCACCGCGGTGCCGGGCGCCCCGGCGGTGCTGGTCGGCGCCACCCACATCCGCATGCCCAGGCTGCTGTCCTGGCTGAACGTGATCACGTCGGCCTTCTTGTCGCCGTTCACGTCCCCGACGACCAGCCGGCCGGCGATGAGCACGTCGGGCACGAGGGTCTCCTTGACCGCCCAGGCGCCGGCGGCGTTCGGACTCAGCGTCAGCAGCATCGACTTGCCGGCCGCGTTCTTCCCGTAGACCGCCAGGTCGGCACGTCCGTCGCCGTTGATGTCGCCGGCGGCCGCCGAGCGCAGGTCGTAACCCTTGCCGGTGGAGTTGGGGGGCGCGTCCCACACCAGTCTGGGCGTCGGGGCCGCACCGTCGATGTTGGTGAAGAACTGCACCCGCCACGTGAGTGACGATCCATGCAGGACCGCGACGTCGCGCTTGCCGTCGCCGTCGAAATCACCGTTGTACGGGCGCGACTTGCGCGAATCCCAGCTGTTGCCGGACTTGTACGCCTGTCGGTCGCTGCTCCACCAGCGGCCGAGCCCACCGCGGTTGATGACGACGTGGCTCGAGGTGCTGGTGGCCTTCATCAGCGTCATCTCGGTGCTGTCGGCCGGCAGCGACTCCCGCTTCTCCAGGTAGGACCAGAGCTGCGAAATCGAGTTACTCGCCAGGGCCGCGGTGCCCGCCCGGGCGATGTTCTTGTAGCCGTCGTTGATGGCGGCGTCGCGGACCTCGGTCACCTTGACCTTGTAACCGTCGATGATCTCCTTGTTGCGGCGTAGCCGGTCGAGCTCGACCTGCTCGTAGATGCCGGTCGCGATCATCGCCTTCCAGGAGTCCTCGGAGCCGTTGAGCACCTCGTCGGCCAGCGCGGCGTAGGTCAGCGTCCAGAACTGCACACCCCTGAGGGTGCGGGCGATGTCGCGCAGGAAGACGTCGTCCGTGCTGGCCATCCAGACGTCGTCGGTGACCTTGGCGTCGATCCCGACGGCATTTGCCGCCTTCTTGCGGTCGAAGCGGCGCTTGTCCTCGGCCTTCTGCGCCTCGTCGCGGTCCTCGGCCTCGTCGATCAGGCGTCGCTGATCTGTCGCGTAGGCGGCGGCGAGCCCGCCGCCCAGGAAGGCCTCGAGCGCCTCCGGGGTGGTGGTGAACGCCTGCTCGGCCGCCGCGATGGTGCCGGTGAAGCCGGCCTTGTTGTTCTTGAGGAACGTCCACAGGGCGATGACGAAGTCCCGGTCGGTGGAGCCGATGAGGTTCGGCGTCACCGGCAGCTCCACCAACTCGGCGGCCTGGACGCGGCGCCGCTCGGCGACCTCGGCGTTCTGCCGGTCGCGGATCTCGTTGCGCACGTCACGCTCGGCGGCCTCGTGGATGCCGCGGCGGATGTAGAGGGTGCAGGCCACGCACTCCTGGAAGTCCGGGTCCCAGTCGCCCAGGGCGAGCAGCGCCGCCCCCTTGACCTCGGTGTTCGGCCTGGCCAGCAGCCACAGCTCGAAGACGAAGTCCCGGTCCGGGAAGCTCAGCGGGTTACTCGGCTGCGACAGGTCCAACCCGACGACCGGCGCCGCGAGCAGCTTCTCGTCGTCGGTGGCGACGGGCACGGTGCCCGTGGAGGTGATTCCCAAGGTGCGCGGCGCGGCCCCGCCCTTCGACGCGCCGGCGGTGGGCGCCGGCGCGGGCACAGTGAGCTTCGGTTCCTTCGGCTCGCCGGCGAGCGCCAGGGCCGGGACCGCCAGGACCACCGCCATCGCGGCGGCCACCGTGGTGACCCGTCTCGAACGTACGTAGAACTTCGATGGCTTACCCATTACATCCCCCGTGGAGCTGGTGCGAGTATTCGATGTCAGGTTGAGCGACCGGATCACCATGGGCCGGGGCACGGGCGCACGACGTTGACCATGTCGTTGTTGGGCATCCACGCGACGCCCTTGGCCAGGCCCTGGCCGGCGGCCTTGGAGCCCTCGATGAGCTCCCAGTTGTTCCGGTCCGCCGTGTCGGTGGCGCCGTAGTTGTTCCACATGAAGACCCAGGTGCCGGCCCTCTGGTTGTTGATGTAGCTACTGACGTCGGTGCCCCAGTACTTGCCGTTCGACATCTTCAGATGCCAGATGGGGAAGACGGCGCAGTCGGTGCCGACGGTGAGCTTCTCACCGCCGAACTCGGAATGCTCGAACAGACAGAGGTGCTCGTACGAGCAGAGCGTCTCGGGCACGTCGGCCAGGCCGGCCACCCGCTGCGCCGACGGCAGCGACAGGGTCACGCCCTCCTTGGTGATGACCGAGTCCGAACCGGCTATCCGTGATCCGGGATTGTTGGCCAGCAGCCGCTGAAGCCGGTCGTCGGGTGCGGCCTGGGCGGACGGCCCCACCCCGGCTCCGATGGCTACCAGCACCGCGGTCAGTAGAACGCCGAGGGTACGACGGCGGAATCGCACGGTTTCTCCTAGAGGCATTGAGCGGTGGGCACGCGCGCGGGCTTGACGACCTCTGCCCGGTCGTTCCAGCCAACTGACGGGAACTGCTGGGCGGGCTGGTCGGCGGCAGCGGCGCGGGAGGAGTGCAGCAGCTCCCACTTCGCCATGCCGGTCTCGGCCGGCAGCGCACCGCCCTTGTGCCAGAGGTAGGCCCAGCTGCCCACCGGCAGGCGGTTGACGAAGCTGCTGACCTCGCTGCTCCACAGCCGCCCGTCCGAGAGCTTGTAGTGGCGGAGTTCGTAGGTCGCGCAGATGCTGAACCGCAGCCGCTCGCCGCCGAAGTTCGCGTGCTCGAACAGGCACACGTCCTCGTACGGGCACGCGTCCTCGGCGACGCCGGCCACCGGGAAGGACAGGATCGCCCCGTCGGCCAACCGCACCGCGTTCGGCGCCAGCCGCTGCGCTCCCGGGTTGTGCTGCACGAGCCGGTCCAGTTGTGCCGCTGCGGCGCGCGCGTCGGGCAGTCGGCCTGCGGCAGTGGCAGCGGCGGTGCCGACCCGCGCCACCGCCAACGACCCGGCCACGGCCAAGGCCGCGACCAGCAACGCGCACAGCGCTGGTATTCGGAAACCCTTCAAGAAACCTCCTTCGGGCATGCGGCAGCCGTTCGTCGTCGAACGACGGTCGCGATGAGAAGCACCCACTATGGATGGCAACCCATCGATGCGAGTGCCGGTTTGGCGCTTCTGTCGGCTACCTGACAGCGAAGACGCGAGGGGACCGCTACCCGGCTGGTTATGAGAGATGATCTATGGCTGACAAAGTCACAGTCATCGAAACGGGGAACCCGCATGTTTCGCACCTGGTTGGCCGGCACCCTGGTCGCCGCCACCGTTACCACGGGTGTCATCGCGACACCCGCCCTCGCTGCCGAGCCGAGCAGCATCCCCTGCGAGTTCGCCAGCGGGACACTGACAAACCTGCTGACGCCGCGCGCGCTGGCCACGCACCTCGCGATCGCGTCGCCCTACGGCGCGGTCCGGGCCGCCGCCATGACCGCGCTCAACTCGCCGCGCGGCGAGATCGCGGTGAAGGAGTTCATCCCGGCGGGGTGGTGTCAGGCCACCGAACGCGCCGAGCAGGACGCGATGATGAACGACCACATCATCGCGCGGGTGCTGGCCACCCACGCGTACGAGACGTCGCCGTGGGTGTGGAGTGCCGCGGACGCGGCCCGGACCGCCTCGGCCCCGGAAAAGGAATACTTCGTGCGCTTCGGGCTCGCCGAGGCCCGCGCCGCCGACCAACGCGCACGCGACGAGGACGGCGCACACCAGGCGGCGCTGCAGCAGTTCGACCGCGACTACGTGGCTGGCCTGCGCGACACGGCGCAGGGCGAGCAGGTGCGCATCGCGGCGGCGTGGGCGCTGCGCCCTGAGGCGACCGACAGCGACATCGTCGAGTTCTACACGTACGCGTGGGCGAGTTTCGGCAAGCTGGACTTCGAGCGGTTCCAGCTCACCACGGCAGAGCAGGAGATGCGCTGGTTCGCGGCGATCGACCGGCTGAAGCAGTCCGCACTGGCGGCACAGGCGGCGGCCGAGGCGGCCAGCGGCGAGGCGCAGCGGGCGTTGCAGCAGGAGGCTGCCGACGCATGGGGCCAGGTGGCCGCCGGGGCGGCACCGTCGGTGTCCGGTTGGCTGGCGGCCAAGCAGACCGCGGACGCGCAGGCGGCGCAGTGGTCGGCCGTCTACCAGCTGGCAATGCGGCAGGTCGGTCCCAACTGGCGGGCGATGGCCAGGCCGGCGCGCAGCAACCGGGACGGCTGGGAGCGCGACGCCCGCAATGCCCGTGACCGGGCGGCGTACTGGCAGCAGATCCTGCAGGAGGCGCTCGTCGCCGAGGAGGACATCCGGCCCCCCGTCGAGGGCTGAGCCGCACGCGCGAAAGGGCCGGGTCACCGAACTGGTGACCCGGCCCTTTCGCGGTGTCGGACCGGTCAGCGCGAGATCCGGGTGTTGGCCATCCGCCAACTGCCCTTCGCCGAGCTCCACGGCTGGACGGCCGCCTCGAAGCCACCCGACTTGGCCCGGATCGACCAGACCGACGCCTTCGCGGTGTCGTCGCGCCGCATCACCACCAGGTCGACGCGGGCGTCCCCGTTGACGTCGGTGGCGACCGGAGAGAGCGCGTCGAACGTCCACGCCGCCGGCGACGCCCACTTCTCGGCGAAACTGACCGTCCCCGAGGCGATGTTGTCGTGCAGCCACGCCCCAGAGGTCGTGGTCGTCTTCTTGCGGATCATGACCACCTCGGCCCGCCCGTCCCGGTCGAAGTCGCCCATCACCGGCGTGCCGGCCTCGGCCAGCTTGACCCCGGTGTTCGACCAGCGCTCCACCGGTGCGGCGAAGCCGGCGTCGCCGCCCAGGGCGAGCCACATCTGGGCGCCCTTGGTGGCGTGCTGGACGAACGTCACGAGGTCACCCCGGCGGTCGCCGTTGACGTCCCCGGCCACCACCCGGCCGGTTACCAGCGCGGCGGGCGCGGTGACCACCGTCTGGCGGAAGGTGCCGTCCGCTTCGCCGTACAGCGTCACCAGCACCGGCCTCTTGGCCGCGTCGGTGCCGTAGACGACGATGTCGGTGCGCCCGTCGGCGTTGACGTCGGTGGCGACCGGCGTCTGCAGGGTGTAGCCGGTGGTCGAGGTGGTGGGCCTGAGCTCCCACGCCGTGCGGGGGGCGCCCGTGAACCCGTCGACCTTGCCGAACACCTCGAGCCGGTAGCTGAAGTTCGCCGCCTTGTAGAGCACCGCGCTGTCCTGCCCGGGCTGGCCGTCGAACTCGCCGTTGACCGGCTGGGCGTTCAGCGCACGCCAACCGACCGGCGACGTCCACACCTTGCGCACCGTGCCCGCCTTGCGGCCCACCTGACCGAAGACCCACATCGTCGAGGCGGCGGTGCCGTTGTCGTAGAACGCCGTCAGGTCACTGGCGTCCGGGGGCAACCTGTCGTACGTCTGCTCGAAGGTGATCAGTGGGCTGAGCTTGCCGGTCGCCAGCGCCGCGTTGGCGGCGATCGCCCGGTTCTTGTACGCCAGTCGCTCGGCCTCGTCACGGATGGCGGTGACGACCGCGCGCATCTTCTCGTACCGCTCGACGCGGCGCCGCTCCTCGTCCTGCGCGGCCACGACGTGGATCCCCTGGTCGATGAACGCCCGCCACGCGGCCGGGCCCTCGTCGTAGAGCACGATGGCGATGGCGTGCGAGGTCAGCGTGTAGAAGGGGTCGTTCTCGATCCTCGTGTAGAGGCGGTCGAGGAAGACGCTGTCGCTGACCAGATACCACGACTCGTCCTCGTTGCCGGGCTGACCGAACGAGATGCCGACCGCGATGCCCGCGTACTTTCGCTTGGCGCGGCGCTCGGCCTCCGCCTTCGCCTCCTGGTCGCCCTCGTGGATGTCGGCCAGGTGGTCGGCCTGGTCGGGGTAGAAGAAGCTCGCCCCGAACGAGGTGAGGAACTCGATGCGGGCATCCGGCGTGGCGGTCACAGCGGTGGCCGCCGCGGCGATCGAGCGGGTCGCCCACGGCTTGGTGGCGCGCAGGTGCTCCCAGATGTTGAAGGCGAAGTTGCGGTCACCGGAGCCGACCGCGGACGCGTCCGGGAACGTGTAGTCCACCATGTCGGCGACCGCCTGACGCCGGTAACGGGCCTCGAACGCCGCCGTGCGGTCCTGCGTCTCCTGGCGGATGTCCCGGTCGTTGGCCGCGTAGATGTTCGTCCGGATGAGGGTGGTGCAGGCGTCGCACCGCTGGGTGTCCGGGTCGTAGGTGCCGAGCGCCAGCTCGGCGCTGGCGCGCACCTCGGTGTCGAAGACCGCCCGGCGCCACAGCTCCACAGTGAACTGGTAGTCGTTCTTGGCGTATTCCTCCCAGGAGGACGCCGGCATGCCGACGACGAGGCCGGCGCGCTCCTTCTCCAGGATCGTCGCCTCCGGCGGCGGAGGCAGCTCCTCGGGGTCGCTCGGGACCTCGATGTCCGGCGGATCGTCCACCGTGACGGCGGCCCCGGCCGGACGTTGCTCCGGTGACGCGCCGAAAGCCGCGCCCGGCGCGGCCAGGAGAATTGTCGCCGCCGCGGAAGCGGCGACGATGTGACGTACCCCCATGTTCAGCCTTTCCCGTCGTAATTCCCCGGTCCATTCACGGTCGCGAAGGCCAGGTGCTCGGATTGTGCCCGAAAGCGGGGGCGCAGGATGCCCCCAGGCAGATCGATGTGGTGGTCACGCGCGGTGACCCAGCCGTCGGACGGCAGCCCTCCCCGGTCGGTGCGCACCGACCGGGGAGGGCTGCGCCGTCACTCCTGACTGTCGGGTGCCCGCACCGCCAGTGCGACAGTCGGGTTCGGCCCCGGCTGGGGCGGCAGGCCCCGGTGCGCGACCGTGCCGTCGATGAGGCCGACGAGCAGCGACAGGAAGCCGCCCTCGTGTTCCCACCAGTGACCGTTACCGGAGTAGACCACCGCCGGCCACCGGTCCGGGTCCGGGCCGTTGTTGCGCCAGAAGAAGTAGTCCGACGTGTCGGTGGCGCCCCAGCAGATCAGCCCGCCCTCCGCCGGATAGAACGTGTAGTCCTCCGTCATGTCGTCCTCGGCCAGGCTGTCCATCTCTTCGCTGATGCTGAACACCCCACTGACAAAGGTGCTCTCGTCACCGGGCTCAGGCACCCGGAGGATCATCACGCCGTCGATCCACAGGGGCGGGTAACGATCCGCGAACTCACGGTAGTCCGCCGGGAGCGCGACGCCCAGAGCTGCCTGCAACGCCGCCCAGTCGATCGGCCGCACGGTCGCCGATCGGTGGGGCAGCAGCGCGGGCGCGAGGCGCTCGAGGTCGCTCAAATTCAGCATTTCTTGGCCAACCCCGGTTGGTTTGGGATGAACTTGTTGAAGAGCATGGTGCCGTCGCTCGTGTATCCGATCATCTGGATCCCGGACGGGATCAGCGCGGAGCCTGAAGGGTAACTGAGCTCACCGGTGTAGATGACCGTCTTACCGTTCGCGAGTTGTTTGGCCATGGCTGTCTCGCACCTCTTCATCGCGCTGGTGTTCATCTGCCGATATCCCGTGAAGAGGTTGTCCGTGGCGCCCTTGCCGTGGAACCGCTCGCCGAGGATGTGCGAACGATCGTAGGTGTGCAGACCGTCGGGAGCGGTGGGATTCGGGCTCGGGAAGCCGACGACAGGCACTCTCGAGATGTCCTCCTTGACCACCGGCGACGGCTTGAGGTCCTGCGGGCAGATGGTGGCCCTGACCCCTGTCGGGCGGCCATTGACCATGGGCAGGTAGTTGAAACGCGTCGTGCGGGGCGCGCCGCACACGCAGCTGCTGTTGAGCTGTCGGCCGCCCTGGGGGGACCGCCTGGTGAGGTCCTCGTCGCACGTGTCGGGGAAGTCGTTCTTGCACTTCTTCCGCGGTCCTGTGGCGGCGGCCTTCACGCCGTCCCCGGCAGCCTGTGCGCCGGTGACCTCGCCCACGAGATCGCCGACGATGTCCTTGATCAGGCCCTTCTTGCAGCTGTCGAGCTTCTTGGTGACGTTGCGGATGACCTTGCGGGCCTTCTTGACCGCGTCCCAGAACGCCTTGACCGACATCGTGGCCTTGTAGAGAAGCTTCAGCGCCTTGAACGCTCGGACGGGGCCGAGCTGCTCGGCGACCAGGATGAGACAGGAAAGGATCTTGCCGCTGAAGCACGCCCTGATGTCGTCGACGTTGAAGAACTCGCCGATCAGCTGGGGTCCGTACTGGACGAGGAACTGTGACACCTCGCCCCGGGACACGGCGATGAACGGCTCGATCGTCGCGAACTGCTCGGCGGTCAGGTAGTCCTGGAGATCGGCCAGCAGCTCGGGCGTGAGGTCGAACCCGGCGTCGAGGTCGGCGTTCTCCGCCGCCCGGATCTCTGCCTCGAGTCGCGCCGCCTCCGCCTCCGCCTCGTCGGCGTACTGGTTCGCCTTCTCGGCGTCCTTCGCCGCCTCCGCGGCGTACTGCTCGGAGTACCTTGCTGCCCGGTCCGCCTCATCGGCGTGCGCCTGCGCCTGGCGGGCGGACTCCTGGGCGGCGTCGGCGTCGCGCTGGGCCTGGTCGGCCAGCTGGCGCGCCAGGGTGCTGAGCCGCTCGGCCTCGGCCGCGCTCAACCCGGCGATGTTGGCGTCCTCGGTGGCGCGGTTCGCCGCGGTCCGGGCGTCGAGGGAATCCCTTCTGGCCTGGGCGTCGGCGTTACGGGCACTCGCTGCCGCGGCCCGAGCCAGGCGCGCCTGCTCCTTGGCCCGCAGCGCGGCCCGCTTCGCCCGGGCATTGTCCTGGGCTGCCGCGGCGGCGTGATCGGCCGCCCGTGCGGCGGCGAGATATGCCTCCCTGACATCCTCCTGAGCTTCCTCCGCCGCCTGCCCGGCGCGTACGGCCGCATCTCTGGCCTCGGCGGCCCGCGCCTCCGCCGCCCTCGCCTGCTCCTCGCTGATCTGCACGGCGAGGTCGGCCACCTCCCGGGCGAAATCGGCGTTCACGTCGGTGGCGGTGAACGGCGCGAGCAACTCGACAGCTTGCGAGGCCGGAATCAACGCGGCCGTGGCCGCCGACCGCGCGGCAGCCGCGGAGCGGTAGGCGTTCTCCGACTGCACCGTGGCCGACGCGGCCTCGTTGGTGGCAGCCGTGGCCTCGCCCGAGGAGCGGTCCGCCGCCCACAGGCTCTTGACCGCCGCGGTCGCCGCACCCCGCGCCGCTCGATCGGCCGCCTCCACCGCACGGGCCGCCTTGACCTCCTCGGCCGTCGCCGCAGCGGCCAGCTTCCGGGCGGCCTGGGCCGCCTGGTGCGTCTTCGCCGCCTCGGCCTCGGCGGCACTGGCCGCCCGGCGGGACGCCGAAGCAGCCGCCTCCGCCTTCTGCGCCGCTTCCCAGGCCCGGGCCGCGGCGCGTTCCGTTTCGGTGGCTGCCGCGTCCGCCCTCGACGCCGCAACCGTGGCGTCGTCGGCGTTGGTCTTCGCACTGTTCGCGTCCTGCTGCGCCTTCGTGGCAGCCGCCCTGGCCTCGCGGGCGGCTGCCGCGGCTTCCTCCTTGTCCTGCCCTGCGGGCAGCGCCGCCGCGGCGGCCTCGGCGGCCTTCGCCTGGGCCAGCAGCAGATCACGCTTCTCCGCCGCGTCGAACGCCGCGTCGCGCAGCCTCCGGGCACTCTCGGCACGGGTCGTGGAGTTGTCGCGGGCCGTCTCGGCCCGCGATTCGGCGGCCACGGCGCGGTCGCGCTCCGCCTTGGCGTTCGTCTCGTCAACCTTGGCCAGGCCACGCTTGCGACTGGCCTCGGCGGCCTGCGCCTGCGTCGTGGCGTAGTGCGCCTCGGCGTTCTGCCGCTCGGCCTCGGCGATCTCGCGCTGGTTCGCGGCGATGTCCGCCTGACGCTGGGCCTCCACGCGGTGCTCCGCGGTCTTGCGGGCGTGCTCCCAGGCCTCGGCCGTCTTCGCCTCCGTGGCCCTGCGGTGGGTCTCCGCCCGCTCCGCGGCGCGGTCGGCGGCGTCAGCCTCCTTCTTCGCCACGGCGGCGAGCTTCTCGGCGGCATCACGCTGCTGGATCGCCTGCTGCTTCCACTTCGCCGCCTGGTCGGCACGCTTCTGCGCCTCGTCGGCGTGACCGATGGCCTTGTGCGTGGCGATGGTCGCGTCGATGGCGTGCACGGCGCTCTGGGTGGCCTGGTACGCGGCCTCGGCCGACAGGGCCAGGCCCTGGGCCATGTCGGCCCACTCGGCACCGTAGGGCAGCCCGGCCTCGTTGATCAGGACATTCGCGGCCTCCCGCGCGCGCGTCGCGGCGGTCGCGGCCTCGGTGGCGAAGTTGCGGGCATCGGTCAGGTGGACCGTCGCCGCGGCCTTCACGGCCTCCAGCTCCTGCAGGGAGCCGTTCGCCTCCAGGATCTGCGCCGCCCGGCGGCCGTTGATCGCGCCACTGGTCATCGAGTTCGCCGACTGCTTCAAGGCCTTCAGGCCGGCACCGTGCGCCTGGATCAGCCGCACCCGCGCCTCGTTCGCCTTACGCGAGCGCACCGCGAGATCGGAGGCTTCCTCGATCGCCCGCAGCTCCGCCTCCTGGGCGGCGATCAGCTCCTCGCGCAACTCCGCATCGATCTCACCGGCGATCAGCAGGCCGATCTCCAGGAACGCCGCGATCGCCGCGTCACCGCCGGCCAGGGCCTCGATCGCGTCGGCGTGCACCGTGGGGTGCTCGACGCTGTTCGTCGAGTCGACGATCAGCTGCACCCGGGCCCGCAGCTCCGCGGCCCGAGCCGCCTGCCGCTGCACCAGTTCCGCGTCGCGCTCGCGGGAGATCTGCGCCCCGTAGGCCTTGAATGCCTGCCGGTCCCGTGGCTTCGCCGTCGAGGCGAGCACCCGCTCGACCTCGGCGTTGAACACCGGGCCACCGGTGCCCCGCAACGCCGTGATCTCCGCGATCAGTGCCTGGTCTGCCCGGAGCCGGCGCTGCTCCGCCTGCCGGACGGCCTGTGTGTAACCGCCGTTCGGGGCCAGGAACGCCGCGATCGCCGCGTCACCGCCGGCCAGGGCCGCCGCGGCCGCCGTGCGCACCTCCGGATCGGCGTGCGCTTCGGCGTACCAGCACATCAACTGGTACGTGACGTCGTCGGTCGCCCCGGCACGCGTCGTCCTCGGCGCGAACGTCGGATACGTGAACAGATCCTCGAGCGAGAGCCCGGGCTTGGTGACCGCAGGCCCCGGCGAGGGGGACGGCGTAGGCGGTGCGGCGATCGCCCCGTACGGTGTCAGCCCCGCGAGCAGAGCCACCGTCATCGTCATGACGACGAGTCGGCGTAGATGTCGGATCAGCAAAGCGACTCCAGTCCTTTGTTTCATCGGACCCCCGTCTGGTCCCTCAGCAACGTGGTGCCGGCCGATCCAGCTGCCTGGAACGGCCATGCAGACAGAGCGCGGCCGCACACGAGGCGGCCTGCCCACCGTCAGGGTGATCGGTGCGGCGCGGGTTGAACGACCAGCGCACGATGCGCGGGCCAGTGATCCCTCGATGCTCCGGAGGCGGCCAGCAACAGGCGGAATACCGGTCCACCCGGCATCCTCCGGCATACGACTACGCGCCTGTCCATCGATGGATGAGACGCGCGGCAGGCACCACTATGGACGTCGTGAGATCGACATGGGTGCCCGCCCGAGGGGTCTGTCGGTTACCCGACAGAAGGGTCGACGTCCGCCCGGGCCTGCCGTGGCAGCAGCGCGGGGCGGGCGGCTCCTGGCGCCCTCCGGCGTACAGGACGAACGGCCCGCCGGTCACGCCGCTCCAGGCGGCTGCTTGGGGATTCCGCGCCCCACGAGCCCGTCGGTTCGCCGCTGGGTATCGTGCCGGTCCGTGTGGGCGGCGTAATCTGGGCCCACAGGTCGCCCGAGACAGGTGTCGGCCAGGGTCGTCGCACTGCGGCCGGAAGGTGCTGGCGTGGGATGCCCGGGTCCGTCATCCGAGCAGATCCGTGACGATGACCTCGATATCCGAGGCCGCCGGCTGCCGGGCGAGTTCGGCTCGGAGTCGGCGGCGCATCGTCACGAAGTTCATGCCTTCGTGGAAGCTGAGCCCGGCGACAGCCTGGCGTTGCTCACGGCCGAGTTCCGCGAGCCGTTGATGCGTCGCGTTCCCGGGCGTCGTGCAACGGGATCGGGAGGTTCCAGAGCTGCTTGTCGACATCGCGTTCGTCCAGCGTCCACGGCTACGACCACGTGGTCGTGGACGAGGCCCAGGACCTGCACCCCGCGCAGTGGCGGGTGCTGCGTGCCGTGGTGGCGCCCGGCCCCGACGACCTGTTCATCACCGGAGACCCGCACCAGCGGATCTACGACTCCAAGGTGTCCCTCAGCGCCCTCGGTATTTCCGTCGGAGGGCGCGGTAGCCGGCTGCGGATCAACTACCGCAGCACCGAGGAGATCCTTTCCTGGTCCACCGGCGTGCTCGTCGGAGCGCGGGTCGAGAACCACGGCGGTGAGGGGGAGGACAGCCTCACCGGCTACCGGTCGCTGCTGCACGGCAAGCGGCCACACACGCAGGGCCGTCCGACACCGCAGGCCGAGATCGCGGCGCTCGTCGGGCGGGTGGGGGAGTGGCGGGAACAGGGCGTCCAGCCCAGCGAGATCGCCGTCTGCGCACGGTTCAACACCATGCTCGGCAACGTGCAGGACGAACTGGACAGGGCCGGTATCCCCGCCGTGCGGGTCCGGGACCAGCCGAGGGGAGTCGACCAGCTGCCGTTCGCCTCGGACGACCAGCCGGCGTGACATCCGTACCGCCTGACTACCGAACGTGGATGCCCGACCGGCACCCCTACGGCCTTCGGACGCCCCGCTCAGGTCACCAGGCCCGCGCGGTACGCGTAGACCACCGCCTGCACGCGGTCGCGCAGGTCGAGCTTGGTGAGGATGCGCGACACGTACGTCTTGACGGTCTCCTGGCTGATCACCAGGTTCGCGGCGATCTCGCTGTTGGACAGGCCGTCGGCGATGAGGCGCAGCACCTCCAGCTCGCGCGGGGTCAGCCCCACGTCGGCCGGCGTGCCCTCGGCGGGACGGATCCGCGCCGCGTACCTGCCGATGAGCTGCCGGGTCACCTCGGGTGCCAGCAGCGCGGCACCGCTGGCGACGGTGCGGATGCCGTGCAGCAGTTGGGCCGGCGGGGCGTCCTTGAGCAGGAACCCGCTCGCTCCGGCGCGCAGCGCCTCGTAGACGTACTCGTCGAGGTTGAACGTCGTTACCACGAGCACCTTGACGGGGTGCGTCACCCCGGCGCCGGCCAGCAGGCGGGTCGCCTTGATGCCGTCGAGCACCGGCATCCGGACGTCCATCACGACCACGTCCGGGTGCAGCCGGCCGGCGAGGTCGACGGCGGCGCGCCCGTCCCCGCACTCGCCCACCACCTCCAGGTCGGGCTGGGCGCCGATGATCGTGGCGAAGCCGGTGCGGATCAGGGCCTGGTCGTCGCAGACCAGCACCCGGATCGGCGCGGTCACGACGGGCTTCCGGTGGGGATGCGGGCCCGCACGACGAAGCCGCCGCCCGACCGGCGTTCCGCGCGGAACTCGCCGCCGAGCACGCCGACCCGTTCGCGGAGCCCGGCGAGGCCGCGCCCGCTCCCGCCGGGAGCCGTGGCGTACGGGCCCGCGTCGTCGGTGCCGACCTCCACCGTGATCTCCCTTTCGCCGTGCCGCACGTGCACGCTGGTGCGGCTGCCGTGGGCGTACCTGAGGGCGTTGGTCAGCGCCTCCTGCACGATCCGGTAGGCGGCGAGTTCGGCGCCGCCGGTCGTCCCGGCCGGCGTGCCCTCCTCGGTGAACTCCACCGGCTGCCCGGCCTGCCGGGTCTGCGCCACGAGGGCGCGCAACTCGCCGACGGACGGCGTACGCGGTTCGGCGTCATGGTCGGGGTTGATCAGGTCGAGCAGGTGCCGCAGGTCGGTGACGGCCCGCCGGCCGGTGTCGGTGATGGCGGTCAGGGTCACCTCGAGGCGTTCGGGGGCGGCGGTCAGATAGCGCGCGGCCTCGGCCTGCACGACCATCGCCGTCACATGATGGGTCACGACGTCGTGCAGTTCGCTGGCGATGCGGGTGCGTTCGGCGGCGCGGGCGGTCACGGCGACGTGGTGGCGGCGCTCGGCCTCGGCGGCGCGGGACTGCCGCAGCCAGGCCCCGATGCCCCAGGCGAGGGTCAGCGCCAGGTAGAACGTGACGAACCCGGTCACGCCCTCGGGCGAGCCCTGCCGGTCGAGGGCGACGGCCAGCGCCACGTACGCGACGGAGGCCAGGACGACGCTGGTACGCCGGCGACGTTCCACGTGCGCCCCCGCGCTCACCAGCGCGATGGCCAACGCGGCGCCCGCCACCGTGTGGTAGGCGCGGAGCTGGTCGATCGCGAAGCCGAGCGACACCAGGGCGAGGGAGAGCGCCGGCCAGCGCCGGCGGATGGCGAGCGGAAGGCACTCCAGGGCGATCGCGACCATGGCCAGCGCGTCGAACGGACGCCCGGGCAGGTCGCCGAGTTGCGTACCGTGGTTGTGCAGCGCCGGGACCGCCGAGGCGAGGGCGACCAACAGCGCCAACGGGAGATCCCGGACCGTGACGGGCCAGCGCCGCCACGAGTCCGGGAGCGTCCGAAGGTCGATCATCAGGAAACCGTAGCGGTCGCCGGCTCGACGCCGGCCGCGCGGCGGCGACGCGGGACGAGGTGACCACGGCGGTGGGCCAGCCACATGAACACCAGGGTCAGCACCACACCCGCCGTCACCGTGTAGAGGCTGCCCTCCGGTCCGAAGTCCCCGCCGCTGATCAGGGCCGGGCCCGACGTCGTGGCGTCCAGCAGCCCCGTCGACTCGCCGTTGCCGGAGACCACGACGCTGAAGATGCCGCCCGCGGCGAAGTTCCAGCCGAAGTGCAGGCCGATCGGCACCCACAGGTTGCGGGTGGCGGCGTAGCAGGCGGCGAGCATGAAGCCGGCCTCGATCGCGATGGCGACCGCGCCCCACAGGCTGGCGTCCGGGTTGAGCAGGTGCATCAGGCCGAACACGACGCCGGTCAGCACCAGCGCGATCCAGGTGCCCAGGCGTTCCTCGACGACGCGGAACAGGACGCCGCGGAAGATCAGCTCCTCGGTCGTGGCGGTGGCGGCCATGAACCCGCACAGGGCCACCGCGCCCGACACCGAACCCAGACCGTTGACGTGGTAGCCGCCGAGGAAGGCGATGTTGACGATCACTGCCGCGAACATGCCGAACCCGATCAGCACCCCCCGGGCGGTTCGGGCCCCGGCCCCGGCCCGGGCCAGCTCCGTGACCTCGCGGCGCTCGGTGCGCCGCACCACCCACGCGTAGACACCGAGCGCGGCCACCGCCGTCAGCACACCCACGGCCAGGGTGAGCCAGGTGTCGCCCGCCACCGCGGCGAGGCCCTGACTGCCGACGAAGGTGACCGCCACGACGGCCACGAGCTGCTTCAACAGACGCACGACGACTCCTTCAACGAGGTCCGCGGCTGGAGCGCAGCGGCCACGTCAAACGCTATGGAGTCGCCGGTCAGGAAACGTCACCGTGCGGTGGACACCTGCGGGTAGCTCGCACGGGGGACACGCAGCGCACCCGTCGCTGCGTGCCCCGCCGGTCAGCCCACCACCGAGCGCAGCGGGATCCGCTCGGCCCGCAGGGCCCGCACCAGGTCGCCGAGGAACGGGTGCTCGTCGACCTGGAGACCGCCGGGGTTCGGGATCACCAGGTGGGCCGAGCCGCCCGCGACGGAGATCCGGGCGGTGCCGGTGAACCGGCCGACGACCGCCCGGGTGCGGGGTAGGTCGGCGGCGGCCACCTCGATGGTGATCGGTCGCCACTCGCCGCCGAGGTTCTCCGCCGCACCGGCGGCTGCCGCGGCGGCGCGGGCCGGGTCGACGCCGCTGGCGCGGCGCGCCCCGCCGTCACCCGGGTGCAGCAGCGCGTTGGCGACCAGGTGCAGGCCGCTCTCGTTGTACGCCCGGAAGAGCGGGTTGAACGCGAACAGCACCGCCCGCCCGGCGCCGGTCGGCTCGTCCACCAACGCGACCGTCCCCCTGAGGGCGTCGGCGCCGACGGTGTAGCCGTTGGCCCAGAAGGTGCTGCCGCTCGGATACCGGAGCACGTTCGTGCCGGTGCTGCTGGGGCTCAGGATCGGGTCGTTGTTGTTGAACTCGAAGTCCTCCGCCGGGCGGCCCGACGCGACCGGGCTGTCGGCGTCCACGTCGACGCGCAGGTGCGAGCCGATGACCGTGTACCCGCTGGGTTTCGGCTTCTCGGTGGTGGAGGTGAGGCCGGCGGCGCGGGCCAGCCGGGTGCCCTCGTTGCGCAGCCCGAGGTAGGTGTTGCCCTCGGCGACCCAGGCGCGCAGGTTGGCCTGCCCGGCGGCGGTGAGCCCACCGGTCGGGTTGCTGCCGTCGGGGACGAGGAGCGCGCTGCGGCCGGTGAAGGCCGGCGTGTTGTCGTTGATGTCGGCGGTGGTCACCGGCGTCAGGTCGAGGCCCCACCGCTTGCCGAGCACGTACCGCGCCTCCCCGTGGGATCCGGCGGTGGTGGAGATGCCGGTGCCCTGGAACAGCCCGACGTCCGGGCGGACCAGCGGCGTGCCGGCGGCGGCCGTGCGGCGCGGGGTAAGCGTGACGCCGAGTCTCCGGGCCGCCCGGTCCACCTCGGGGGTCAGGGCGCGGGCGGGGAACCCGACCGCTGCGGTGTCCAGGTCGCGGACGAGCCCGGCGCCCCGACCCAGCAGGGCGAAGGTGAACTCGGCGGCTGCGGCGGAGTCCAGTTCGTAGGTGTAGGAACCCCACCTCGGCGCGGTCGAGGCGCGGCCACCGCCGATGTCCTCGGCGCGCTCGACGAGGCGGGCGCGGGGCCGCACGCCTACGCCGGTCCAGACGGCGTTCAGCCCCATCAGCAGCGGATTGCTCCAGGACGAGACGTCGTAGAAGTACGGGAACGGCACGTACGGGTCCTCGCCCATGATCGCCTGGATCCAGTGCTTCTGCGGCTGGTCCATCGGAATCCAGTAGGAGCCCACGGGCACGGTCAGGCCGGTGGCGCTGCGCCCGCCGAAGACGCGGGCGGTGGGCAGCCTCAGCGGCCTGGTGACCTCGTACACCTCGACGTCCATGCGGCGCAGCCGCTCGACCAGCCGGCGGGCGTCGGCGAGCTGCCGGTCCGGCAGCAGGAAGTACGACCGGACGCTCTGCTGCGGCACCGGAAACTGGACGGTGTTGTCCGGCTGGACCACCTCGTTCGGCTCCAGCGCCCCGGCCCGCCCCTCGGCGAGGGCGTCTCTCCAGATCGTGAAGTAGCCGTTGAGCACCTCGCGCCGGTGCGCCGCGGCCCAGCCGAGGGTCGCCCACTGCGTGTGGAACTGCTGCTGGACCCGGTCGGCCACGGCCGACGCGCTGCCCTTCTCGAAGGTCATCCCGGCGGCGCCGAAGCCGGCGGCCGGCACCGTGTCGCCGTAGCCCATGAAGAACAGGTCGTAGGTCGAGTAGTTGAAGTAACACTCGGTGGTGACGGCGTCGCCGCAGGCGCCGTTGAACCCGAACCCCGCCTTGTTGGCCTCGCCGATCCGGTTGATCCAGTCGACGGCCTCCCCGGGGATCTCGTGGTGGATCGGGTCGGCGTTGGGCGGGAAGAAGTATTGCCGGCCGCCCATCTCGTGGGCGTCGACGAAGACCTGCGGCGGGTACCGCCGCATCAGCTCGACCTTGCCGTCGGTCTCCTGCTGGGTGCGGGCGAACCAGTCCCGGTTGAGGTCGAAGCCGTACTCGTTCTGCCGCCGGGTGGCGTCGCGGCCGTCCGGGTTCTGCGTCGGCACGATGACCGTGACCAGGTTGTCGTTGCGCCGCGCGACCTCGCAGGACAGCCCGGCGGCCAGCTCGTACAGGGTCTTCAGGGCGGCGTCGGCGCCGCTCTTCTCCCCACCGTGGACGTTGGCGGTGATCCAGACGATCGCCGGCGTCTCCGCGACGATCCCGCCGGCCGCCCGCTGGCTGGTCCGGCGCGGGTCCCGCAGCGAGCGGACGTCGTCGGCGATGCGCCGCAGGGTGCCGCGCCGGACGTTGTCGTCGGCGGAGACGACCGCGTACGGCAGGGGCTGGCCGAGCACGCTGGTGCCCATACTGCCGGTGACCACCCGGTCCGAGGCGGCGTCCACGGCACCGAGGTAGCCGCGCACCTCGTCGTTGGTGACCACCCGTTCCTGCCCGGCGCCGAGCGGGAAACCGAGGAAGCTCTGCGGGCTCGGCACCGACGCCAGCCGGGCGGTCGGGTCGGCGCTGCACGACGGTACGCGGGGTGCGGCCCCGACGGACGGGCCGGTCAACAGCAGCGGCGTCGTCGCGGCCAGCAGGACGAGCGCGGCGGCGCCCGCCAGCCGCCTCGGGGAAACTGCCCTGGATCGGCGCCCTGATCGTCGCATGTGTGCCCTGTTTTCCGCTCCGGGAAGTGAACCAGCGTGCTCCGAGCCTAGGACCAGGGATTTCCGGCCGTCAATATGTGGCGGCAGTCCGGGGAATCGCCCTGGTTGGAGTGCTGGAATCCGACACCTGCCAGGCTTCCTGTCAGAGTGACATCAAGCCTATGGTGAAGTCATGTCTGACGATCGCTGGGTTGCTCCGGCTGTTCTCCTTGCCGTTGACCTCGTCATCCTCACGCTGCGGGAATCCCGCCTCCATGTGCTGCTGATCGAGCGCGGCGTCCAGCCCTATCGGGGCGCGTGGGCCCTGCCTGGCGGTTTCCTCAGCCACGAGAAGGAAGATCTTCTGGCCGCGGCTCATCGGGAGCTTGCCGAGGAAGCTGGCCTGGGGCCGGATCAGCTACACCTTGAACAACTTGGTTTTTACGGTGCGCCGGACCGTGACCCGAGGGGTCGGGTGGTCTCTGCGGCTTACCTGGCCATCGCGCCTCGGCTGCCTGAGCCCGTTGCCGGTACCGATGCGTCAGAGGCGTGCTGGACACCCGTGGCGCAGGCGCTGTCCGATGACGCCCGCCTCGCCTTCGACCATGTACAGATCTTGACCGACGGTGTTGACCAGGCACGGGAGAAGTTGGAGCGATCGGCGCTCGGGACCGCCTTCTGCGGCCCGACGTTCACGATCTCAGAGCTTCAGAACGTCTACGAGGCGGTGTGGGGCGTGCCGCTCGACGCACGGAACTTCTACCGAAAAGTGCAGAGCGTGGACGGCTTCATCGTTCCCGCCGGCCCTACTCGCAGGACGGAGGGCGGGCGTCCCGCTCGCCTGTTCCGACCTGGCCCCCGCACGACCCTTCACCCTCCGATGACTCGCCCTCTCGGTCGAGCAGGCAAGGAGACAACGTGAGTACGAACAGCAGCCTTGTCGTGATCCTCACGGCGCTGAACCTTGAGTACGAAGCGGTCCGCGAGCGGTTAACCGGCCTGCGGCCACGTCGACATCCCGCCGGCACCCGATTCGAGGTCGGCCGGATCGGCCAGAGCAGATGCAGTGTCGCGCTTGGTCTGGTCGGTAAGGGCAACCATCCTGCTGCCGTACTCGCGGAGCGGGCGATGGCGGAGTTTGCCCCGGCTGCCCTGTTGTTCGTGGGAGTCGCCGGTGGCCTGTGGCCCAACATTCGGCTCGGCGACGTTGTCGTGGCCAGCAAGGTCTACGCCTATCACGGTGGCACCAGCGAGGACGACGGCTTGAAAGCCCGCCCGAAGGCGTGGGAGATCCCGCATGAGGCCGACCAGGTGGCCCACCACGTCGCCAGGTCCAGCGCCTGGCGCCGGGGTCTTCCCACGGGGGCAGCGCCCGTCGTCCATTTTGGGCCGGTCGCCGCTGGCGAGGTCGTGCAGGACTCGGGGAGGTCGGAGCAGGCCCGCTGGATCCGCCAGCACTACAACGACGCCGTCGCGATCGAGATGGAGGCGGCGGGTGTGGCCCAGGCGGGGCACCTCAACCGGGCGCTGCCCGTGGTGGTCATCCGTGGCATCAGCGACCACGCCGACGGCACCAAGGTAGCCAGTGACGGGCAGAACTGGCAGCCGAAGGCGGCAAGTCACGCGGCCGCTTTCGCGACTGCTCTGGCGCAAGAACTGTTCATCGACGATCCGACCGGCCAAGCAGGCTCGGCGGATCGGGACGGGAGCCCCAAGATGCCCATGAGTAACCGCAACACCGCCTCAGGGAATGCTCAAGTCGGAGTGCAGGCTGGGCAGATCTACGGCAACGTCAACGTCGGCGCTGGCACCGAGCGGCCAATCGACTTGGCCGCCAGCATCGCGGAGCTGCGAACCCACCTCAAGCAGGCGCACCTTGACGGACAGTTAGATCAAGAAACCTATGCCGCTGCCGAATCGGAACTGGATGCGGCAACGGAATGCGCCTCTGCGGGTATACCCGAGAAGAGGAGCGGCCTGATGGTCGCGCTCAAGCGGCTGCGGGGTTTGGTCGCCGACGTGACTGAGCTTTCGGCCCGGCTTGCGGCGATCATCGCCGTGGTACGGGGCATGTCATGACGGCCCCGACCTCGACCAACGTCGCGAAGGGAGACGCTCGCGTCGAGGTGCAGGCAGGAGTGGTGCACGGCGACATCAACTTCTACCGGTTGCCACCGAACGCCAGTCCCGAAGAACAGTTCACCTTTGCTTTGAAGTATCTCGACGCCCGTGTTCGTGATCAGGCACGCGAGTTGATCGAGAAGGCTGTCGCAGGCGGGCTCGTCACCGCCGAAGTCCAGTTCTACCGGCTCATCGCCTTGCTGAGCGGACGCACCCTGCGCCAACTCGCTCCCGAGGAGTTAGATCGCCTCGCCGTGATCTGCGCCAGCCTGTCGGACCTCGACGATCACAATGAATGGGTGGTGGGGTTGAAGAGCATCATCCGCCTCCTGGCACCAGTGCGCCCAGCGGAGACGGAGATAGTGATCAAAGAAATCGATTCGCTGAATCAGTGTCAACGCGACGAGATCTACGGCCACCTCGAGGCGCTGCTTGAGGGCGCGGTGCAGGATGAGATGTGGCGGAAGTCCGTCGCTCTCGCGGACTTCCAGCGCACGGCGGGCGAACGGTTCACGCGGGTCTGGAAGTTCTTCCATCCCGTACCCGCGAAGCCGCGGACGCTGCCGGTGCGGCCCGCCGTCATCGCCTTTCGTGACTGGCTCTGTGCTGGCGTGGGCGCGGCCGTGTTCACCCTCGCCGCGGTGCAGCTGACCATGCTCGTGGCGGCTCGTGGGGCGTTCGATCCGCTCCTTGGCCTGCTCGCCGGGCTGACGGGGCTGGCCGCGTTCTGTGCGGGCGGATCGGATCGGTATTACCGCAGGACGCGTCTCCGCGCTAAGGAGGCGCAGATCCGCGCGCCCCGCCAGCGGGGAAGGGAGGCGCCAGCGGGTGGCTACGCCCGCAAGGTGGACCGGCTCTTCGACCGCTACTTCGGCCTGTACGTTCCCCAAGGAACCGGCCGAACCTACTGGCTCACCCAGACGGCGGGGATCCGGCGGCACCTCCGTGACGAGGTGGCCGAGCTCTACCGGGAACAAGGCATCAAGGCCGATCGGATTGCATGGCTTGTCCGGCATCTGGTCAGCGATGTGCGAGGGCAATGGGAGCGGGACACGCTGACGGCGTATCGCGAGCAGCTGTCTGTCCCGGCCCGGACCAGGATTCTTCATATCGGTGGCCTGGCTCTCCTCGCCGTTGGGAGCCTCTGGGTCGTCCCTGCCGTCATGGCCGGGGTCGCCCTGTCCGGTGCAGGTTGGCTCGTGCTCGCCGTGGCGTCCGCGGTGCCGGCGGTGCGCTCGTCGTTTCGGATCGTCGCCGAGCGGCGCAGGGTCGTCGCTGACCAGGCGGAACGAGAGGAAAAGGAAACGGCCCGCTGGGCCGCCTACCACCGGTGGTGTCAGAAGCTGTCCGACAAGCCGTCGGACACCGAAATGGCTGCCTGGTTAGAAGGTGACCGGAAGGTCCTGGTCGACCAGGCCATGCAGCAGTACCGGCTCCATCCCAGCCACGTGATCGCACACGCCTTTATCGAGGCACCAGCGGCAAGCTGTAAAAGGGCTCGGTATCCGCAGGGACCGTGGCGGTATTCCCGTTATCGCCTGCTGCTGTTTCTGCTTACCGACGATGGTGTCCGGCAGGCCAGCATCGATCTTGACTTCGAAACCGCCACGCCCCGCACCAACCAGCGGCTCAACTACCGCTTCGACGCCGTCGCCGCCGTCCGGATCGACGGCATCGCCACCCAGCAGCAGACCTTCGAGCTGACGCTGTTCAACGGAAACCCCATCTCCATCCTTGTGAGTGCACCTGACAACGAGTCGCTTCAGGACGACGAGAATCCAACGAAGATCGCTGAACTGTCGCTGGACGCCGCCGGGCTCAGTCACACCCTGCACGTCCTCGAAGGTGTCGCCGCCGAGGGCAAGGAATGGGTGAAACATCGACGCAACCGTGCCGACGAGAGGCTTACCAACATCGGGAAGATCACACGTAGATTGCTCGATTAGTCCATGCGGTTCGTCGTTGGTGCAACCGTTACGTCACAAGGCGGTAGTCGGGAATTCCGTGGTTGCGCCCCGCCGCCGGGTCGTTCGCAGCGCGGACAGCGACCCCGGCAGGAATGAATGTCCGCGAGACGTAGATTCCCTCCAGGCAGGTGTCGCACCAGAACGATGCGTAGCCGTGGTCAGCCGAGGGTCGCGCTGTGAACACGAGTCGTAGCGTTCGGTGCCCGCAGTTCGGGCAGGCGAGACCTGGTGCTTCCGGCAGGGTTTGGTAGACCGCGTCGAAGGCCTCCAGCCATTTATCGAATGTGGCCATCAGCGGGCTCCCTCCGGCCTGGCCGGGTGGTCCGTCCACCATCGTTCCTCATGTGCATAGGCCCGATCTTCGAAGGCGTCGACTTCGTGACGGGTGGTCGGGTACGGCTGCCCGTCACGTAGTTCAGAGACGTGGAAACGCTCGTGCTCCAGCGTACGGGCCAGGTCTTCCTCGCTGCGGAAAGCCTCACGGCACAGCATTATCGAGCCGTCGGGCCTCGTGACCCCGCAGACGCCCGAAACCCGGTTGTTGATGGTGACTGGTATATCAGATATATCCGTACCGTACTTGGCGGCGATGGCCTGCACGGCGTCCCTGTTCATCGGAATCCGAGGACCAGTTCCCTTCCCGCGAACCCGACTGAGGCTCTCCGCGCCGGCCCTCGTGCTGCCGATTCGCCCCAGCGCCTGCTTGAGTTGGTCGATGAGATCGGCGAGCCCGCGGGCGAGGGGGATGATATTCCTCAGGCTGTTGATCAGCCCACGTAGCAGTTTTGCGATGCGCGCCGCCCAGGACGCCACCAGCGTGGTGACCTGTTCGACGACCAGGGGAGTGGCGAGCCCGGCGGTGGCGGCGAGTTCGGCGGCGTAGACGACGAGTCGGGACACACAGGTGGCGATGGCGTCGCGGACGAGGAGTCGGACGGCGGCAACCAGACCCGCCGTTGCCTCGGTGATGGCCGCCATCGTTTCGGCGCCCCTGGCCAGACCCGTAATCGCCTGCTGCTGCTCGGCTGCCCGGGTGCGATAGGCAGGCCCGGCGAGGCCACCCCACCCGGCCATGTCCGTGCGGACGTCACGAGCCAGGTTCGTGGCGGTCTCGCGTAGTGACGCGGCGGTGTTGCGCCAAGTCTGGGCGTGGGCGGTGATCTGGGCCGGGTCGCCGGCGAACCAGTCGAGGGCTTCGCTGAATGGCTTGACGTGTTCGATGAGCCAGGCGATGCCGTACTGGAGGAGCGCGCCCACGGGGTCGGAGACGAGGGCGAGCGCGTCGAGGCCCGCACTGACCACACCGAGGGTGCCGTCGATCCAGCTACCATCGCGTACGCCCTGGTGGATGAGCTCGATGTCCTCGAGGATCCACACCCCGGCCCACGCGCTGGCGGGGGTGTCTACGGCGACGGCTACCAGTGGGTTCGTCACTGTCGGCGTTGCACCTGGTTGAGTGACCGTTCGGCGCGTGCGTCGGCCGCGCGGTAGTGCTCCGCGCTGAGTCGTAGCCCGCGGGCGGTGTCGCGGACCGACTCGGCCGCCGTGCCGATGCCGTCGACGAGGGTTCGTTGCAGGTCGTCGAGCAGCATCGGCATGAGCGCGCAGAGTTGCCCGTACGCCGCCGTACCGAGCCGGACGTGCTGGCCGGCCCCTTTCGCGGTGTCGAGGCGGTCTGCGCAGTGTTCGAGGTGGCCGGCATGGGCCGTCAGGTCCTCGGGCCGGACGTGGATGCCGTCACCCGGTGGCACCGGTGCCACCAGGACCGGAGCGTATGTGCCGTTGGTAGGACTCGACGATCGCCGTCCCGGCGGGGTCGTCGCTGAGGTCTTCCTGGGTGGCCTCGGTGACCTGCCGCAGCAGGTCGGCGCAGGCGGCCCGGGCGGTGGCCACGATCTGCTCGGCGGTGTGTGCGGCGGGGTGCTGGCGGGTCCGCTCGTCCAGCCGCAGGTCGACCAACTGGCCGGAAGAGTCGACTGTGGCCTCGACCATCCGGTCCGGACTGCGCGCGGCGCCGGTCAACGCCTGGATTCGCGACGTGAGCGAACGCGTGCGCTGCGCCCGGTCGGTGAAGGCCGCTTCCCAGCGGTCGACTCGGCGTGCCGCCGCGTCCAACGCGGCCTCGTCCGTCCACATCCCGACCCTCCCGGTGGACATCAGCCGCTCACCGTCGCCGTGGTCCCGGCAAGGTTATCAATTGACGGCGCGGCGCGTTGCCTCAGATTGTCGATCTTTGACTCTCCACGGCGGTCTCGTCGCCTGCGCGGAGTGCCGCTATCAGGGCAGCGGTCCTGGCCGGATCTTCCCTGATGATGGCCGCCGTGGCACTGCCGGAGAGCCGACCTGGCAGCGGAAGCTGGTGGCAGCCGAGCCTGACTTTTCCGCACCGCACACGAGGGATGGGACGGTCACCGTCTGCGTCAGGCCGCCGAAGAACGTGGATGGGTGAGGGGAGACGTGTCGTGAGGGAATCCAACGCCGAGAGGGTGACGCCTGAGGGGCCGCTGTGGGCGCCCGGACCGCTCGACCTGGGGGCCGAGGAGGGTGCCCGGCTGCTCGCCCTGGCCACCGAGTTGGTGGTGCGGCACGCCCAGGTCATCGACGACGTGCCGGTGGCACCCGCGGATCCGGCGCTGGCCACCGCGACGGTACGGGACTGGCTCGTCGACTACGACTTCGCCACCGCCCGGGGCGCCGACCGGGTCCTTCGTGACGTGGTCACGATGCTGGTCCGGTGGAGCGTCCATCCGACCCACCCGCGCTACTTCGGTCTGTTCAACCCGACGCCGACCTGGCCCGGGGTCGCCGGCGATCTCCTGGCGTCGGGGCTCAACCCGCAGCTCGCCGCGTACAGCCACGCGCCCGCCGCGGTGGAGATCGAGCGACACGTGCTGCGGGTTCTCGCCGAGTGGCTCGGGATGCCGGACACCAGCGCCGGCAGCTTCACCACCGGCGGTGCGGAGGCGAACCTCACCGCCGTCGTGATCGCGCTGACCCGCCGCTTCGCCTCCTACCCGGACGCCGGCATCGCGTCCGTGCCCGGCCCTCCGGTGCTGTACGCCTCGCGCGAGAGCCACCTGGCCTGGCTGAAGATCGCGCACCTGACCGGCCTCGGCCGCGACGCTGTGCGGCTGGTGCCGGTCGATGCGTCGTGCCGCCTCGACGTGGGCCGGCTACGCCTGATGCACGCCGCGGACCGGGCGGCGGGTCGGCTGCCGTTCCTGCTGGTCGGGACGGCCGGGACGACGGGCGGTGGGGCGCTGGACCCGCTCGTCGAATTGGCCGCGGTGGCCCGCGACACGGGCATGCACTTTCACGTCGACGCCGCCTGGGCCGGCGCGGTGGCGCTGTCGGACCGGCTTCGTCCGCTGCTGGCCGGCATCGAGCAGGCCGACAGCGTCACGGTGGACGCCCACAAGTGGTTGTCCGCTCCGATGGGTGCGGGGATGTTCCTCACCAGGCATCCGTCCGCGCTGGCCTCGAGCTTCCGGGTGACCACCGGGTACATGCCGGTGGACAGCGCGGTTGCCGGCGACCCGTACACCACGAGCGTGCAGTGGTCGCGCCGGTTCGCCGGACTGAAGGCCTTCCTGGCCCTGGCGGTCGCCGGTCGGCCCGCCTACGCCGCACAGTTCGAGCGCGACGTCGCCCTCGGCGAGTTGCTGGCCCGGCGGCTCGCCGAGGGCGGCTGGGTGCGGGTCAACGACACACCGTTGCCGCTGGTGTGCGTCGTGGACCCGGCCGCCGACGGGCTCGCTCCGGTCGCCAGCCAGCGGTGGCATCGGGCGGCGGTGGACCACGTGGTGGCCGGTGGACGGGCCTGGATCAGTCTGGTGCTACTCGACGGTCGAGCGGCGATCCGGATGTGCCTGACCAGCCACCGCACCACGGCGGACGACATAGCTGCCGTGGTCGACGCGCTCGGTGTGGCGCGCCGGGCCGTTGCGGCGTCCGCCGCGAGCTGACCACCCACGGCGCGCTGAGGCGCCCGGCCGCGCCGGCTCAGGGCGCAGCGGCGCCGGCGGGCGCGGGGGACCGGAACGCCCGCCGGTACGCCGACGGCGAGGTGCGCATCGCCCGCAGGAAGTGGTGCCGGTAGGTCACCGCGGTCTCGAAGCCGGTTGCGGCGGCGATCTCGTCGATGGAGAGCCCGGTGGTCTCCAGCAGGGGGAGGCTGGCCTGGATCCGTTGGCCGATCAGCCAGCGGATCGGGCTGGTGCCGCTGCACTGCCGGAAGTGGCGCAGGTAGGTGCGGGTCGACATGTGCGCGCGTCGCGCGAGCGTGTCCACGGTGATCGGCCGGTCCAGGTTGGCCAGGGCCCAGGTCATGCTCTCGGTGATCCGGCTGTCGTCGACGTCGTCGGTCACCGGTGTCTCGATGAACTGGGCCTGGCCGCCGTCGCGGTGCGGGGGGATGACCAGCCGCCGGGCAACGGCGTTGGCCACGCTGGGCCCGAAGTCCCGGCGCACCAGGTGCACGCAGAGGTCGAGACCGGCCGCGCTGCCGGCGCCGGTCAGCACGTCACCCTCGTCGACGTAGAGCACGTCGGGGTCGACCCGCACCCTCGGATAGCGCTGTCGCAACAGGTCCGCGTAGCGCCAGTGGGTCGCCGCGCGGCGGCCGTCGAGCAACCCGGCCGCCGCGAGCGCGAACGCGCCGGAGCAGATCGACACGACCCGGGCACCGCGTCCGCTGGCCCGGCGGAGGGCGGCGACCAGCGCGGGCGACACGTCGGCGCGTACGTCGTGGACGCCCGGGACGATCACGGTGTCTCCCGAGGCGAACGCGGTCAGCCCGTGGTCGGTGCTCAGCGTGGCCCCGCCGACGAGCCGGATCTTGCGCGGCTGCTCGGCGCAGATCGTCAGGTCGTACCAGTCGACGTTCAGCTCCGGCCGGGCGAGGCCGAACACCTCGGTCACGATGCCCATTTCGAACGCCGACATGCCGTCGTAGGCGAGGACCGTCACGCGTGGACGGGCGCCGGTGTGAAAAGCGCTGGCCGTCATGGCGGCATATTAGCGGGTAGCGGCGCGAACGCCACTGCCGATCGGGCGGCCACCCACCGAGAATCAATACATGTCAGCTTCCTTCTCCACCCGTCCACCCCGCCCCGACGACGCCGCGGCGCACTTCGCCGCCAAACTGTCCTTCGAGACCGATGTCAGCGACGTGCACGCCGACCTGCACGCCCGCCTCGCCAACCTGGTGGTCGTCGACTCGCGCGCCGTCGAGGCGTGGGACCAGGGGCACGTCCCCGGCGCCGTTCACCTGCCCACCGTGGAGATCCCGGAGCGCGCCGCCGACCTCGTCGCACCCGGCTCGCTCGTCGTGACGTACTGCTGGGGGCCCGGCTGCAACGGGTCCACCCGGGCCGCCCTCGCCTTCGCCCGACTCGGCTACCAGGTCAAGGAGATGATCGGCGGGTACGAGTACTGGGTCCGTGAGGGCCTGGCGGTGCAGACCCCCGACGGTTCCGTCACCCGACCCGTGGACACCTTGACCGCAGCCGACCTGGCCGCCTCGTGCGGCTGCTGAGCGATCGCCCACGGTGGCCGCACCACCGTGGGCGGCAACGGCGCGACGGCCGCGGCTGATGCGCATCCGCCCGGCCACTCCCGCGGACCTGCCGGACCTGGTCGCCCTGTGCGCCGCCCACGCCGCCCACGAACGCGGCGGACCGGTTCCCGCCGACCTGGCCGAGCGACTGAACAGGGCCCTGTTCGACGCCGAGCCGCGGCTGGGCTGCCTCGTGCTCGAAGCGACCGACGGGGACCTGGCCGGCTACGCGACCTTCAGCCGTGAGTTCTCGACCTGGTCGGGTGCCGAACACCTGCATCTGGACTGCCTCTTCCTGACCGACGGTCATCGGGGCGGCGGTTGGGGCAGGCGACTGTTCGAGGCGGTCGCTCTCCGGGCCGGCCGTGGGCAGATGCAGTGGCAGACACCGGCCTGGAACGCCGGCGCACGCCGGTTCTACGACCGGCTCGGCGCGCACGGCTCGGCGAAGATCCGCTACACGCTGGAGACCGACCGATGACACCGGGCCCCGGCCGTCGCCGTTGCGGACGACGGCCGAGCCCGGCTGCCCGCACCGACCGCTCTCGCGGGCCCCCGGCGGTCGCCGGGCGGCTCACCGGCCGATGCGCTCGACCAGCGCGGCGGTCACCTCGCGGGTGCCGGCCGTGCCGCCGAGGTCGCGGGTGCGGGTGCCCGCCTCGCGTAGCGTCGCCTCGATGGCCGCCAGGACGTCCCGCGCCGCCGCCGGGTGCCCGAGATGCTCCAGCATCATCGCCGCCGACCACACCGCCCCGACCGGGTTGGCCACCCCCTGACCGGCGATGTCCGGCGCCGAGCCGTGCACCGGCTCGAACATGGACGGGTAGGTGCGGGTGGGGTCGAGGTTGCCGGAGGGGGCGATGCCGATGGAGCCGGCCACGGCCGCGGCGAGGTCGCTGAGGATGTCGCCGAACAGGTTGGACGCCACCACCACGTCGAAGCCGCCCGGCTGGAGCACGAACTTCGCGGCCAGCGCGTCGATGTGTTCGCCGCGCCACCGCACGTCCGGGAAGGCCGCCGCCCGTTCGGCGACCACCTCGTCCCAGAACGGCATGGTGTGCACGATGCCGTTCGACTTGGTCGCCGAGGTGACGTGGCGGCGGCGGGTGCGCGCCAGCGCGAAGGCGTAGTCGGCGATTCGGCTGACCCCGGCCCGGGTGAACACCGACTCCTGCACGGCCAACTCCTCCGGCTGGCCGCGGCCGAGCCGCCCGCCGATCTCGCTGTACTCACCCTCGACGTTCTCGCGTACGACCACCAGGTCGACCTCGCCGGCGCGTGCGTGGCGCACCGGGCTGTCGACACCGTCGAAGACGCGCACCGGCCGCAGGTTGACGTACTGCCGGAAGGCGCGCCGGATGGGGATCAGCAGGCCCCAGAGCGAGACGTGGTCGGGCACGCCGGGCGCACCGACCGCGCCGAGCAGGATCGCGTCGTACGGTCGCAGCACGTCCAGCCCGTCGGCGGGCATCATCGCGCCCTCGCGCAGGTGCCGCTCGCACGACCAGTCGTAGGAGTCGTAGCGCAGCTCGATGCCGTGCCGGCGGCAGACGGCGTCGAGGACGGTACGTGCGGCGGCGGTGACCTCGACGCCGATGCCGTCGCCGGGGACGACGGCGATCCGCTGGCTCATCGGCCCAGCCCCACGGCGGCGACCATGAGCGGCAGCAGCAGCAGGATGAGGATCGCCCCGATGACGTCGAACGAGGCACCGGAGCGGATCATCCGGGTGATCGGCACGGTGCCGGAGCCGTACACCACCGCGTTCTGCGGCGTCGACACGGGCAGCATGAAGCCGAACGACGCCGCGAAGGTGGCCGCGAGGGCGGGTACGAACGGGTCCACGCCGGCGGCGACGGCGACCGGGATGACGATCGGTACGACGACCGCGGCGGACGCGGTGTTGCTTGTCGTCTCGGAGATGACGATGGCCAGCAGCACGGCGAAGGCGGTGATCGCCACGACGTTGGTCAGGCCGAGCGCGTCGGAGCTGGCGGTGCCGATGGTCTTGGCGAGGCCGGTGTCGTCGAGCAGCGACCCGAAGATGATGCCCGTGCCGAAGAGCAGGATCGTGCCCCAGTCGATGCGGGCGGCGTCAGCCCAGTTGAGCGTGTACTCCCGGTTGCGCCAGTCGGTGGGCAGCAGGAACAGCAGCGAGGCGCCGAGCACGGCGACGATGCCCTCGTTGAGCCGGCCGCTGACCGTCTCGTAGGCGCTGGACTCGGTGCCCGCGACCAGCGCGACGATGCCCGGCAGGACCCACAGCGCCACCGTCACCGAGAACGCGACGAGCGTGTTCCTCTCGGCCCGGGACAGCTTTCCCAACCGCGCCCGCTCGGCGGCGACGTACTCCTCCACGCCCTCGATCCGGCGGATCTCCGGCTTGTTCAGCAGCAGCAGGACAGTGGCCAGCACCAGGAACATGGCCAGGCAGATCGGCAGGGCCGTGGCCATCCAGCCGGCGAACGAGATCCGCTCCCCGGTGGCCTCCTCGATGAGCGCGCGGCCGATCAGGTTGGGCGGCGTGCCCACGGGGGTCAGCAGGCCGCCGACGCTGGCCCCGTACGCCAGCATCAGCATCAGCGCGAAGCCGACCCGCAACCGGGTCGGGTCCCAGCCCGGCTTCGTCAGGCCGCGGCTCTGCAGCAGCTTGGCGATGACGGCGAGGATGCCCAGCGCGGTGGGCAGCAGCATCGCCACCGTCGCGGTGTTCGACACGAACGCCGACAGCAGGCACGTGATGGCGCCGAAGGCGACGACCACCCGGCCGGTGGTCCTGCCCACCCCGGGCAGCGACAGGATGCGGAACGCGAAGCGTTGTGCCAGGCCGTGTTTGAGCATGGCCTGGGCCAGGATGAAGGCGCCGATGAAGGTGAACACTGTCGACGAGCCGAACGGTTGCAGGACATCGCCGGCGGGGGCGACGCCCATCAGCACGATCACGCCGACCCCGATGAGGCCGCCGACCGGGATCGGCACCGCCTCGGTGATCCACAGGGCGATCACACCGATCAGGATGCCCGCCAGGGTCTGCTGGCTGGGCGGCATGTCGAGCGGCAGGGCGAGGAAGACCAACGCCAGCGCGGGCGCGAGGACGAGGCCCGCCGTGCGGCGCCGCCGTTCGAAACGTTCCTCGGCGGGGGAGAGCCGTTGCTCGGCCAGACCGCGGTAGGTGGCGCCACCGAGCAGCGCCCGGTCGACGTCGACCTGAGCCGGCTCGTCCGGGCGGCCGTCGCGTCGTTGCCCTGGCACGGCCGCTCGCGAATCGCTTTCATCAGCGTCGATGTCTGCCATCTTCCGATGATCGGACCGGGACGTGAATCGCGCAAGCCCTCCGGCGCGTGCCGCCGGCGTGTCAGGGGTGGGGGTAGGTGCACCCCTTCGGGTAGGAAAACCTCTTCGCGGGCCCGGTGCCGGGTGACACCTTGGACGCATGCGAATCCTGACGACCATCGTGACCGTCGTCGCGCTCCTGGCGCTGCCTGTCCCCGCCGCCGCCGCGCCCGCCACGGTGCGCACCGACACCGGCCGGATAGCCGGCACCGTGCGCGGTGACCACCGGATCTTCCAGGGCATTCCCTACGCCGCCGCGCCCGTCGGGGAACTGCGCTGGCGCTCACCGCAACCCGTCGAGCCGTGGACCGGCATCCGTGACGCGACACAGCCTGGCGGCCGGTGCGCGCAGACGGCCGACAGTTGGGGGCTGCCGGCCAGCGACAGCGAGGACTGCCTCTACCTCAACGTGACCGCGCCGCGTGGCGTCTCGCCCCGCCGCCCCAAGCCGGTGCTGGTCTGGCTGCACGGCGGCAGCCTGATGAAGGGGGCCGGCAGCGACTACGACGCCACCCGCCTCGCCACGCGCGGCGACGTCGTGGTGGTCACCGTCAACTACCGGCTCGGGATCTTCGGTTTCTTCGGCCATCCGGGGCTGTCGAACGGTGGCGCGTTCGGCGTGGAGGACCAGCAGGCGGCGCTGCGGTGGGTGCGGCGCAACGCGAGCGCGTTCGGTGGGGACCCCGGCAACGTCACGCTCGCCGGCGAGTCGGCGGGCTCGCACTCGGTGTGCGCCCAGCTCGCCTCCCCGGCCGCGGCCGGCCTGTTCCACCGCGCGATCACCCAGAGTTCCCCCTGTTGGAGCCCGGACGACCTGCCGAAGCTCATGAACGTGCCACTCTGGCTTCCCGCCTCGGCCCACCAGGGGCACGGGCAGTTCATCGCCGACCAGGTCTCCTGCCCCGATGTCTCCTGCCTGCGGGGCAGGCCCGTGTCGGAACTCCTCGCACAGCCCGCACTGCCCCTGCCCGGATACGGCAACGCCGTACTGCCGGAGGACCCGGCGAAGGTCTTCGCCGAGGGACGCTTCCACCGGGTGCCGATCCTGTCCGGCATCACCCGCGACGAGGGCACCATGTTCGCGGCACTGTTGTACCCGAAGCTCACCGTCGCGCAGTACGTCGACGGCGTCACCCAGATCTTCGGGGACCGGGCACCGGCCGTCCTGGCCGCCTACCCGCCCGGCGACAGGCCCACCCAGCGCGCCGCCGCCATGATGAGCGACCTCGAATGGGCGCGGCCGGCGCGGGACACCGACAACCTGCTGGCCAGGCACGTGCCGGTCTACTCCTACGAGTTCCTGGACCGGACGGCGCCGCCGCTGTTCCCGTACCCCGACGATGAGGTGCGGCCCCTGGCCTCGCACGGCTCGGAGCTGCCGTTTCTGTTCGACCCGTCGTGGGAGTCCGCTCCGCTGACCGACAGGCAACGTGGGCTCGGCGATCTGATGATCGGCTACTGGGCGCGGTTCGCCGCCACGGGCAACCCCAACGGCCACGGACTGCCGGCCTGGCGGCACCACCCGTACGTCCAGGGCCTGGACCTCGACCGGGTGGGCCGCTTCGACCGGGCCGCCGCGCACCAGTTGACCTTCTGGGACGGGATCTGACCCGGCGCCGACGCGTGGTGGGATGGGGGGATGCAGTTCACCGTCACAGACGCGCCGGAGCGCGAGCGTTTCGAGGCCCGCGACGAGAACGGGGCGCTGGCCGGCGTGGTCACCTACCAGCTGACCGGCGGCGTCATCGCCTACACCCACACCAAGGTCGAGGCCGAGTTCGAGGGCCACGGGGTGGGCTCGACCCTCGCCCGTGCCGTCATGGACGACGCCCGCGCCCGGGGCCGGACGGTGGTGCCGATCTGCCCGTTCCTCAGCGACTGGCTGGGCCGACACCCCGCATACGACGCGATCGTGGCCCGCTCGACGCGCAAGGTGAAATAGCCGGGGTCGCGGGGCCCGACGCCCGGGACGCCGGGGCCGGGGGCCGCGCGGTCGACGCGTACCCCCGGCCTCCTCTCAGCGGGCGCGGACCGCGACCACCGTGTACGGGGTCGTGGGGGTCGGGGTGGTGGTGAAGCGCGCGTTGGGCAGGTAGAGCCGGCCGAGGGCCTTGGCGACCGTCGTCGGCACGTCGAAGTTCGGATCGGTGATCGTCGCCGTCACGGTGCCGGCGGTGCCGGCCTGGTTGAGCCGGACCACGGCGATCTGGTTGAGCCGGTTCTGGGCCACGTAGAGGGTGCGGCCGATGAGCAGCAGCCCGTCGCCGTTGGCGAAGGTGTGGCCGGGCACGTCGATGTCCGTGGTGACGCCGGTGACCGGGTCGACGCGGAAGAGCCGGCCGGTGTTGGACTGCACGACGACCAGCGCCGTGCGGTCGGGCGTGCGGACGATGCCGTTCAGGTTGACGCCGGTGCCCGACTGCTGGAACGCGCCGGTCAACGCGATCGTGGTGAAGCCGTCGGCTGCCGGCAGGTTGCCGTGGCGACCGAGCGGCAGGCGGTAGAGCACCGGCGAGTTCGAGTCCGTGAAGTACGCGGCCTCGTCGGTGAGCACCACGTCGTTGACGAAGGTTGGGGCGGTGGCGAACTGGTAGCGGGCCAGGACCTCGCCGGAGCGGGTGTCGATGACCCGGGCGTCGCCGGCGGTGCCGCCGGCGACGAAGAGCCGGCCGCGCGGATCGACCTTGAGGCCGAGGGAGGGCGTGCCGGTGGCCGGGCTGAGCACCCGGCCGTCGCCGTCGACCAGGTCGGCCCGGTAGATGGCGCCGGTGGCGCGGGAGCCGAGGTAGGCGTACCTGCCGGCGGTGGCGATGCCCTCCGGCTGGAAGCCGTCGGGTAGCGAGATCTCGGCGGGTCTCGCCCGCCCGTGGGCCACCGCCGGGGTGGTGCCGGCGGTGGTCAGCAGGGTGGCGGTCACGGCCCCGGCGAGTGCGGCGCGGACACGTCGGTTCACTGTGCTCCTTCCGGTCGGCAGCCGGCGCCCGGCGGCGGGCCGGGCCCCGGGACTGCCGGGGACAAGGCGGCAAAACCGTGTCCACTGTACGGGCGCAGGCCCGGCCGCGCCGGTTCGGCGGACGGGGGACGACGACGGCACGGACAAGGGCCAGCTCCCCCGGGGGAGCTGGCCCTTGTCCGGGACCGGATCGGCCCGATGGCTAGGCTAGGTCAGCTGACCGACTTGTTGTAGCTGTCGATGGCACCCTGTACGCTCGCCGCCGCGTCCTTCATGGCCTGCTCGGCCGGCTTGCTACCGACGATAGCCGCCTCGAGGCCGTCCTCGGACGCCTTGCGGGCCTGCGGCATGACGCCCAGCAGGCAGCCGGCCGACGCCACCGACGGCGGCAGCGCGTGCAGCTGGTCGACAGCGGTGCGGAACTGGGGGAACTTCGTCATCCAGTCCTTGTCGATCTGCTCGTCGAGCGCCTTGGCGTTGATCGGCACGTACCCCGTGCTGGTGTGCCACTTGGCCTGCTGGACGGGGCTGGCGGAGAACTTCACGAACTCCCACGCCGCCCGCTTCTCCGCGGCGCTCCGGCCGACGCCGCTGATCCACAGCGAGGCGCCACCGATGATCGGCCCACCCGTGGACGAGCTGCTCGCCTTCGGGTACGGGGCGGTCAGGACGGTGAACTTGCCCTTGGCGGCATCGACGTAGCCGCGCAGCACGCTGGTGGATTCCAGGTGCATGGCGACCGTACCGGCCTTGAAGGCGGCCTGGGCGTCGTCGGTCTTGCGGCCGGTGTTCGTCGCGTAGCCGCCCTTCACCAGGTCCGTCCACCACTGGGCGACCCGTACGGCCGTCTCCTGGTCGAACTGCACCTTCGTGGCGAGGCCCTTGCGCCCGTTGCTGTTGTCGCAGTATTCCTTGCCGTCGGTGGCGAGGAGCTGCTCCAGCAGCCAGCCGTAGATGGCGGCGTTGAAGCCGTACTGGACGGTCTTGCCGCTGGCGTCCTTGACCGTCAGCTTCTTCGCCAGCTCGCCGAGCTCGGCCAGGTCCTTCGGCGGCTTCGTCGGGTCGAGGCCGGCCCGCTCGAACGCCTCCTTGTTGAGATACAGCAGGGGGGTCGAGGAGTTGAACGGCATCGACCACAGTTTGCCGTCGACCGAGTAGTAGCTGGCGATGTTCGGCTCGATCTCGCCGGCGTTGAAACCGTCCTTCTCGATGAACTTGTGCATCGGCACGACCTGCTTCGAGTCGACCATGAAGCGACTGCCGATGTCGTAGATCTGGACCAGCGCCGGGGTGCTCTTCTGCTGGACCGAGGCCTTGTACTTCGCGATCGTCTCGTCGTAGCTGCCCTGGAAGAGCGCCTTGACCTCGACCTTGCCGCCGCTCTGGGCGTTGAAGTCGGCGACGAGCTGGTCGACGGCGGTGGCGTTGGCTCCCTTCATGGCGTGCCAGAACTCGATGGTGGTCTTGCCGGTGGCCTGGGCCAGCACGTCGGCGCCGGGCGCGTCGAGCGCGTCACCGCCGCTGTCGGTGCCGGACCCGGAGTCGCCGCAGGCGGTGAGCGCGGCGGCGGCCACGACGGCGAGGAACGCCGCCGCGGTACGGCGGAGCCGAGGTCTTCTCATTGGTTCTCCTTCTCGACGGTTCAACGCAGCGCGCCGGCGGTCAGCCCGCGGACGATGTAGCGCTGACCGAAGATCACGACGGCCAGCGTGGGGATCAGGGAGAGCGCGACGCCGGCGAGCACCAGGCCCGGTTGGGCCGCCTCGGCGTCGTTGAGCTGGGAGATGCCGATCTGAAGCGTCTGGAACTCGGCGTCGCGGATCAGGATCAGCGGCCAGAAGTACTGGTTCCACGCCGAGAGGAAGACGTAGACCCCGACCGCCGCGATCGACGGCTTGGACAGGGGCACGATGACCTTCCACAGCAGCCGCCAGTGCCCGCATCCGTCGATCACCGCGGCGTCGCGCAGCTCGCTCGGGAACTGCATGAACGCCTGCCGCAGCAGGAACGTGCCGAACGCCGAGGCGAGGAAGGGCAGGACCAGGCCGAGGTACGTCAGCCCGCCCCGGGTCAGGCCCCAGTCGGAGATGGCCAGGTAGTTGGGGATGATGATGGCTTCCCACGGCACCATGAGGGTGGCGAGGAACAGGGCGAAGGTGGCCGCCTTCGCGGGCAGGCGAAGAAACGCGAAGGCGTACGCGGCGAAGATGCTGGTGACGACCTGCGCCACGGTGATGACCCCGGCCTGCACGGCGGAGTTCGCGTAGAAGCGGCCCAGCGGCACCGAGCTGAACACGTCGGTGATGTTCTGCCAGTGCAGCGAGCTCGGCACCAGCGCGGGCGGGTAGGTCGCCAGGTCACCGGGGCCCATCACGGCCCCGACGAAGCCGTAGTAGATCGGGAAGAGGACGGGGATCGCGGCCAGGCCGAGCACGACGTAGACGGCGATCTTCCCGAGGCGGAGCTTCTTCATCGGTAGTGGACCCGCCGTTCGAGGATGCCGAATTGGACAGCCGTGCAGCAGAGCATGATGACCAGCAGCACGACGGCCTGCGCGCTGGCCGCGCCGAAGTCGGAGGAACCGAAGGCGAACGCCTTCTCGTAGATCGAGTAGACAAGCGTGGTCGTGGCCTGGTCGGGCCCGCCCTTGGTCAGGATGTGGATCTGCCCGAAGCTCTGCAGGGCGTGGATGGTGGAGACCACGACGAGGAAGAACAGTTGCGGGGAGAGCAGCGGCATGGTGATCCGGGTCGCGAGCCGCCAGCCCGTCGCGCCGTCCAACCGGGCCGCCTCGACCACCTCGGGGGAGATGGCCGAGACTCCGGCGGAGAGCACGAGGATGTTGTATCCGAAGTTCATCCACACCGTCGCGGCGCAGACGGCGACCAGCGCGATCGACGGATCGGTCAACCAGTTGACCCGGTCGATCCCGAGGGACCCGAGCAGGCCGTTCGCCACCCCGATCGCCGGGTTGTAGATGACGGCGAAGATGACCGACGCGGTCGCCACCGAGAACGCGAACGGCAGCGCGAACGCGGTGCGCAGCACCCGTACCCCGCGGATGCGGGCCTCCAACAGCAGCACCACGAAGAGCGCGCCCAGCACGGCCGGCACCACCGAGAAGAGCGTGAACAGCGCCGTCGTGGCCAGCACCCCGCCGAACTCCGCGGAGAGCATGTCCCGGTAGTGCGCCGCGCCGACGTACTCGGACGCGGCCCCGAAGATGTCGTTGCCGTGCACGGAGAGGTAGAGGGTCCGCCCGAGCGGCCAGAACACGAACAGGGCGAAAACCGTCACGGACGGTAACAGCATCAGCCAGGCGAGGCCGTGCTCGCCGAAGCGCGCGCGTCGTGCCTGTCGGGTGGTCGGGAGCGTGGATTCGGAGGTCAGGGAGCGTTCGCCCGGTGGTGCGCTGACGGTGGAGGGGGGAGGCACGGCAGCACACTACCAACCTCATTCACAGATCGAAATGCTGTCACCCTGCGTCGACGCCACGGGTCCACGCCGGACGCGGACGAAACGAACGCGCCGCACCGGGCGGGGCGAACGGTGGTGGGCGGGCACGTGGATCGTGAAAGACAGCAACGCCCGCCCCGGCGCAGACGACTGACGTGTCTGCGCCGGGGCGGGCGCCGCAGCCGAGCGGGCCGGCCTGCCGCGCCACGGCGAACTCCTCGCCGTGGCGCGGTCACCGTCAGCCCAGGCGGGACCCGATGGCCTCGATGATGCGCGGGCGCAGCTCCGCCGCGCGGATCACGGCGTCGACGGAACCGACCTCGACCGCGCGGTGGATGTTGTGCACGCGGTCGAACTCCGTGGCCACCTCGCCGAGCTTCTCCGCCCGCACCGACGAGCGCAGCTCGTCGAGTTCCGCGGTCAACGCGGCGCGGTCGGTGCCGGTGGCGGCGGCGACCCGGCCCTCCAACTCCCGTACGCGCTCGTCGGCCGCCGTGCGGGCGTTGACGTCACCGGAGAACACCACGGCGGCGGCGGGGGCGCCGCCGAGCACCGAGGCGAACGAGCCCTCCAGCGCGAGCACGGTCATGTTCGGGTTCAGCGCCTTCGAGAACACCACGAACGCCCCGCCGTGGTAGCGCGAGATCACGCAGAAGACGATGGGCCCGCGGAAGTTCACGATCGCCCGACCGATCTCGGCGCCGTACTCCAGTTGCAGCTTGCGCATCGACTCCGGCGAGCCGTCGAAGCCCGACAGGTTCGCCAGCACCACCAGCGGCCGGTTGCCGCTGGCCGCGTTGATGGCCCGCGCGGCCTTCCGCGACGACTGCGGGAACAGCGTGCCCGCGGTGTAGGTGTCCGGGCCGTCGGTGGGCGGGAAACCGCGCCGCGGCACCGCCCGCGACTCGATGCCGACCAGGCACACCGGCATGCCACCGAGGTGTACGTCCTGCACGGCGACGGTCTCCGCGTCGGCCATGCCCGCCCACCGTTCCAGCACCGGGTGGTCCTGGTCGGAGAGCGCCCGCATCACCGTACGGATGTCGAACGGCTTCTTGCGGTCCGGGTTGGCCTCGGCGGAGAAGATCTCGCCGACGGTGGTGAAGTCGCTGCCCACCACGGTGTGCGGGAAGCCGGAGACGTCGCGGTCGACGGGGTCGGTCGTCTCGGCCCGCCGCGGCCCCGCCTCGCCGGGCGCGACGTACGTGTGCTCGTAGTGCGACATCAGCACGTCCCGCGCGGCCGTCAGGTCCGGCGCCCAGTACTGCGCCTGCCCGTTCGGGCCCATCACCCGGTCGTAGCCGCCGATGCCGAAGTTGTCCTCGGCCGACACCCCGCCGGAGAAGTCCAGCGACTGCTTGCCGGTGAGCACCATCGCCGAGTCCGGCGTCATCACCAGGATGCCCTTGGTGTGCATGAGCATCGTCGCCTCGGCGTTCCAGTACGGCTGCGCGCCCACGTTGATGCCCGCGACCACGATGTTGATCTCACCGCCGTCCTGGGTGAACTCGACGATCCGCTTGAGCGCCGCGGCCACCCAGTCCATGTTCTCCGTGCCCGAGGACATGGAGATCCGGGCGCCCGAGGAGAGCGCGTACCACTCCAGCGGGACCTGCATCCGCTCGGCCAGGTCCAGCGCGGCGATCACGCGTCGGCACTCCGGCTCCGACAACGCGCCGAGCGACTTCGTCGGGTCGCCGAGCAGCACCACCCGGGTGACGCCCTGCGGGTGCCGTGGGGTGGGCGTGCTGACCACGCCGACGACGAGCGCCGCGCTGTTGCGGCCCTTGGGCCGCTCGACCGGCACCAGCGCGTGCCCGCCGTCGAGGTCGTGCTCGACGAACCTGCCGAGCAACCCGGTCAGCTCGTACGGGTACACCGCGTTGCGGCTGCTCGCCCGCAGCACCTTCTGCCGGTAGTCGTCGAGCGGCTCGACCGGCTCGTCCGACGGCTCGCCGATGCTCAGCTCCGCGCCGCCGGTGGCGTGCAACGTGATGCGCACCTCGGTCTTGGCCAGCTCGCCGGTCCTGCGGTCGCGCTGCCGGCCGATGAAGAGGATCTCCTCCAGGCCGGCGCCCGCGGTCATCGGGAGCACGCGCGCGGCGAGCATCTCCAACTCGGCGCGGGTGATGTCGCTCGGCGGCCAGACGTAGAGCACGATCCGGTTGGTGCTGAAGCGGTTCTTCGACGGCCGCCGCGCCTGCGCGCGCCGGATCGAGTCGAGGCAGGTGGCGATGGTGTCCTCGGCCGTCGGCAGCGCCACCAGCCTGCCGTCGTGTTCCCGCAGGGCGGTCAGGTCGCGTACCTGGGCGAAAGCGACGAGCCGGTCGTCCGACGGGTTCTCCCGCGCCACGCACTGGAAGAGGTAGACCTCCTCGTCCGACGACGGCAGCCGGGTCAGGTCGAACTTGCTGAGCCGCTCCAACTGCATCCGCTGCGCGATGTACGGGTGCAGGCCACGGATCAGCCGCTCCTCGGTCATCCCGATGCTCGACGGGCGGAACGTGAAGTGGTGGTGCATCACCCCGCCACCGCGACCGGCGACGGTGGTGGTGAGCCGCCGCACCTGCTTCGGCAGCGGGTACGCGCCGACGACCTCGCGCAGCGCCGCCGCCATCGCGTCGAAGTCCGCCGGCTGCCGCTCCCAGGACAGGTAGATGTCCACGTCGATGGCGTCGTGGTCGGCCGCGAGCTCCGTGAGCCCGCGCAGCGCGTCGCCCAGCGCGTCGAAGCCCACCGCGCAGGAGACCACGCACGAGTCCGCGCGTTCGGCGACCACGAAGGTGCAGCCCCGGGCCTCGCTGGTGCGCACGCCGGTCAGGCCCTTGTTGCCGTAGTACCGCCGGGTCAGCACCTCCAGCATGGCCGCGTTGTCCAGGTCGGCCCGCACGAGGCGCTGGCCGAGCAGCCGCACCAACGGCTCCGTGCAGCGCACCATCTCAGCGATGCGCTGGGGGCGGTCCGGCGCGTCCGGGTGCGCGTCCAGGTGGCGCAGGTGCCGGCGCACGTCGGCGTAGACGCGGGCGCGGTTGCGACGCAGCAGGGGCTGGGCGAACCAGGCGAACACGACGCCGCGCGCCAGGTCGCTGACCACCGGGAAGCGGACCTGCGTGGCCGCCACCAGGCGCTCCAGCGCGAGACCGGCGGGCTCGCGCAGCGCCTCGTCCGGCGGCGGCTCCCGCAGCCAGCCACGCAGCAGCGTGGCGATCATCGTGGCGTCGGTGGACGCGCGTTGCTGCGCGAGGAAGATCCGGAACACGGCGGCTTCGAGCTCGGGGCAGCGCTCCAGGTCGCCGACGCCGTAGTGACCGAGGGCCTTGGCGAGCTTGGCCTGGAACGTCGCCGGCAGGCCGGCCCGCTCCACGTCGAGACACTGCAGGTAGGTGTGGAAGTATTCGCGGGCGCTGGGCTGGTGGCCGCTGCCGTCCTCGCCCGTCGGCCGGTTGCGGCTCAGCTCGGCGAGGTCGGCGAAGACGTCGACGAGTTCGAGCTCCTCGGCCAGCGGCCGGTGGCCGTCCTCGGTGGCCGCCCGGCGCGCGCCGAGGTAGTCGTCGAGCAGTCGGCGTTCGTCGTGCGGGTCGACGTCGAAGCCCAGCAGCAGGCTGCGCAGGTCCTCCTGGCCGCGGGTGGCGCGCTCGCGCGCCGGGATCTCACCGGGCGGGGCGGGCAGGTCCAGCTCGACCGGCTCGGTGCCGGGGGCGTCGTCGGCCTCGGTGCCGTCGGCGAGCGGCTCCAGCCGCAGCAGCGGCGCACCCGTCTCCACCTGGCTGCCCACGGAGACGACGCATTCCTTCAGCCGCGCCCGGAACGGCGCCCGCAGCACCGTCTCCATCTTCATGCTCTCCAGCACCAGCACCGGGGCGCCCGCCTCGACCTCGGCGCCGATCTTCAGCGGCGTGGCGACGACCAGCGCGGGCATGGGCGAACGCAGCACGCCGCCCTCGTCGCGGCTGACCCGGTGCGCCACGCCGTCGACCTCGACCAGGTGGATCGGGCCGTGCGTGCCGATGAGCAGGCGGTACCGGGTGCCGTTGACGACGACCTGCCCGGTGTGCCGGTCGAAGCGGTCCAGCTCGACGTCGGCGGTGCGGACGGTGCCGCCCGCCTCGATGCCGACGCGGAACCGGTGGGCGCCGACGCGCGCGACGCGTACCCGGTAGTCGACGCCCCGCAGCTTGAGGTCCAGCGGCCGGCCGCTGTCGTGCTGCACCTGCGGGCGCCCCCCGAACGCCGTCGACAGCAGCCGCTGCCGCTCGACGCGTTCCTCCTCCTCGTACGCCTCGATGGCGGCGGCGGCCAGCGCGACGGCGGAGTGCCGGTGCGTCACGAGCCTGCCCTCGCCCCGGACGCGGTCGATCCAGCCGGTGTCGGCGCTGGCGTCGATCACCTCGGGCTGGTCGAGCAGGTCGAGCACGAAGCTCTTGTTCGTCGCGCCACCCTCGATGATCACGGTGGTCTGCGCCATCGCCCGGCGCAGCCTGCCGAGCGCCTCGTCGCGGTCGCGGCCGTACGCGATGATCTTCGCGATCATCGAGTCGAAGTCGGCGGGGATGGTGTCTCCCTCGCTGACGCCGGTGTCGACGCGGATGCCGGGCCCGGCGGGCAGGTCGAGCCGCGCGATGCGCCCGGGGGAGGGCGCGAAGTCGCGGTCGGGGTCCTCGGCGTTGAGCCGGGCCTCGATGGCGTGCCCGCGCTCCACCGGCGGCTCGCCTTCGAGGCGCCGGCCAGCGGCCACGTGCAGTTGCGCCTTGACCAGGTCGAAGCCGGTGGTGGACTCGGTGATCGGGTGCTCGACCTGCAGGCGGGTGTTGACCTCGAGGAACGCGAAGGCCCGGTCGCCGGGGTGGTAGAGGAACTCGACGGTCGCCGCGCCGCAGTAACCGACCGCCAGGGCCAGGCGTTCGGCCGACGCCTTGAGCTCGGCCGTCTGCGCGGGGGAGAGCACCGGCGACGCGGACTCCTCGATGACCTTCTGGTTGCGCCGCTGCACGGAGCAGTCGCGCACCCCGAGCGCCCACGCGGTGCCCTGGCCGTCGGCGATCACCTGGACCTCGACGTGCCGGGCGCCGGTGACCAGGCGCTCCAGGAACACGACGCCGCTGCCGAACGCCCGCGCGGCCTCCTGGCTGGTGCGCTCGTAGGCGTCGGCCAGCTCGGTCTCGTTGGTGACGACGCGGATGCCGCGCCCGCCGCCGCCCGCGGTCGCCTTCAGCATCAGCGGGTAGCCGATCCCGGCCGCCGCGGCGAGGGCGGCGTCCAGGGTCTCGACCGCGCCGCGACTCCACGGTGCGACCGGCACGCCGACCTCCTCGGCGATCAGCTTCGCGCCGATCTTGTCGCCGAGCTTGCGCATGGCCTCCGCGCTCGGTCCGACGAAGGTGACCCCGAGCTTCTCGCACAGCTCCGCGAACGCCGGGTCCTCCGCGACGAAGCCCCAGCCGACCCATGCGGCGTCGGCGCCGGTCTCCACCAGCGCGCGCTCCAGCGCCTTCAGGTCGAGGTACGGGCGCGCGGCGGCGGGACCGAGATCGTAGGAGAGGTCCGCCTCGCGCACGAAGGTCGCCGCGCGGTCGACATCGGTGTGCAGGGCGACGGTTTCGATCCGTGTTCCGGTCTCCGCGGCAATGTCTCGTACGGCGTGGATGAGCCGCATGGCGGCTTCACCACGGTTGACGATGGCGACACGATTGAACACCGGTAAGAGCCCTCCTGTAGACCAATGATGCGCGCGCCGTGACGAGCCGGCACCTCCGGAAGTGTCCACCCTGCTGTCCACGGACCAGAAGCTTAGGGGTTGCAGTCCCCTCGGGTACACCCGCGATCAAGGCCGTGAGCTGGGAAGGGGAGGCGCGCGTCCCAACTTCGCGACGCGCGCCTCCCGCGTGTTGGGACACCGGCGCTTCCCGTCGCCGGACCGGTGCGACCGGCGCCCGCCCGTCGCGGTGCCGCGCGACCGCCACGGCCCACGTCGCGGCCTGCCCCGGCCGGGATGAGACCATGGTGGCGGCGCGGGGCCCGGCCGTGGCCCGCGAGGGCTCGGCCGCAGGGCAGCGACCGGAGGCGCCCCGCCGCCGCTCGCCGGGGAGCCTCTCGTCCCGCCGCCGACCGGGCATCAGCCACCGAATCCGGATTTGGAGCCACCTGTGACTCCCGTACCCCCGCCCACCCGGGCGCGCGTCGACCCGTCGGCCCCGACCCGATGACGGCCACCACGACCGCCCCCGGGGCGTCGGCGCCCCGACCGATGCCGGGCGACCTGATGGGTCCCCGGCAGCGCCTACGGCTCGTGCTCGTCCTCGGGTCGCTGATCGCGGTGGGTCCGCTGACCATCGACATGTACCTGCCCGCGCTGCCCGCGATCGTCGCCGACTTCCAGACCACGTCGGCGGCGGTGCAGCTGACCCTCACCGGCATGCTGGCGGGCCTCGCCATCGGCCAGTTGCTGATCGGCCCGCTGTCCGACGCCGTCGGCCGGCGCACGCCACTGATCGCCGGCATCGCGCTGCACGTCGTGGCGTCGCTGCTCTGCGCCGTGGCACCGAGCATCGCGGTCCTCGGCGCGCTGCGGGTGGTGCAGGGCCTCGGCGTCGCCGCGGCCTCGGTGGTCGCGATGGCCGTGGTCCGCGACCTGTTCGACGGCGCGGCCTTCGCGAAGCTGCTCTCCCGGCTGCTGCTGGTCATGGGGGCGGCGCCGATCCTCGCACCGACCCTCGGCGGAGGGCTGCTGCGCTGGACGAACTGGCGCGGCGTGTTCGTGGCGCTGGCCGCCTTCGGGGTGCTGCTCGTCGTGGTCGCCGCGCTGGGTCTGCGCGAGACCCTGCCGGCTGAGCGGCGCCGGCGCGGCGGGGTGCTCGCGACGGTGACCGTCTACGGCTCACTGCTGCGCGACCGCACGTTCGTCGGCCTGATCCTGGTCGCCGGGCTGGCCATGGCGGCGCTGTTCGCGTACGTGGCCGGGTCGTCGTTCGTCCTGCAGGACCAGTACGGCCTCGACGAGCAGCAGTTCGGGCTGGCCTTCGGCGCGGGCGCCGTCGGGCTGATCGCGGCGACCCAGTTCAACGTACGGCTGCTGCGTCGCCACTCGCCGCAGCGGATCCTCGTCGTCGCCCTCGCCGCGGGCAGCGTGGCCGGCGCGGCGCTGTTCGCCTTCGCGGTGACCGGGTTCGGCGGGCTGCCGAGCCTGTTGGTGTCGTTGTGGGTGGTGCTCGCGGCGGCGGGCCTCGCGATGCCGAACGCGCCGGCCCTGGCGTTGTCCCGGCACGGCGAGGCGGCCGGTACGGCCTCGGCACTGCTCGGCGCCGTGCAGTTCGGCGTCGGTGCGCTGGCCGCGCCCCTGGTGGGTGTGCTGGGCACCGGGGCGGTCGCCATGGCCGCCGTCGTCGCGGGCGGCATGGTGGCGGCGCTGGCGGTGCTGCTCGTCGTGGTGCGCCCGGCCCGGCTGGCCGACCTCGAGCCGGACGCGACGTTCGTGGCGGTGCACTGAGCGCACGCGCGGCCCGCCAGCGGCCGGAGCACCACCGACGCGCCGGCGCGACCGGGCCGGAAACGGGTGGCGGCGGAACCGGTCGGCGCCCTAGCCTGCCGGCTGTGAGTATCTCCCATGGGCGAGCGCGCCGGGCGTGCCGGTGAGCGGCCGGCTTCGTGAGATCGCCCGCGAGACGGTGGCGATCGCCGAGTCCGGCCGTTACCGCAACGGCGCGGGCGACGAGGTCGTCATCGATGCGCAGGTGCGGGCCGCGGTGGCCGGCACCCGGCACCACCTCCCGGGCGGGATCCTCCCGGCCGGCGACCCGCCGGTCGGAGCCGGTGACGTCGAGGTGACGCGCGAGTCGACGACGCAGGCGGCCCGCCGGCTCGGGCCGGATGCCGCGTGTCTGGTGTTCGCCTCGGCCAAGAACCCCGGTGGCGGGTTCCTCGGCGGGGCGAAGGCGCAGGAGGAGAGCATCGCGCGGTCGTCCGCGCTGTATCCGTGCCTGCGCGCCGCGCCCGACTTCTACGCCTTCCACCGGGGCCAGCGCGACCTTCGATACAGCGACCGGGTCGTCTACTCCCCGCACGTGCCGGTGTTCCGCGACGACAGGGGCGCGCTGCTCGACCTGCCGTACACGACGTCTTTCCTGACCGCCGCGGCGCCGAACCTCGGCGCGATCGTCCGTAACCAGCCCGGGCACGTCGCCGACGTGCCGGCGGTGCTGCGCGGGCGTGCGCGGCGGGTGCTCGAGGTGGCCGCCGCGCACGGGCACCGGACGATCGTGTTGGGCGCGTGGGGGTGCGGGGTGTTCCGCAACGATCCCGCCACGGTGGCGGGCGCCTTCGCCGACGCGCTGGCGGAGGTCGACCGGTTCGACCGGGTGGTGTTCGCCATCCGCGACAACCTGCCGGACACCCCCGTGTACGGCGCGTTCGTGCAGCGGCTCGGCAGCCGCGCTGCCGGGTGACGGCGGACGCGGCCGAGCGGTGCGGCCCGCCGTCACGATGAGCCGCGGGCCCGGCCGCGCCGCCGACGGTCAGCGCGGCTGCTCCGCGAGGCCCCGGATGCCCTGCAACGTGGTGGTCATGGCGTCGTGCAGGGCGGTCAGCCGGCGCTCGATGATCTGCTCCTCGTGTTCGGGAGCCTGGTCGATGACCATGCTGAGCCCGGTGCGGGTGGGGCCGATCCGCACGGAGTGCGGCAGCCGGCAGCCGTCGTCCTCGGCGTCGACGCGGAACTGCCACCTGGCGCCCGGCCGCCCGGGGTCGGCGGGGCCGCCGCCGAAGCGGTTGTCCGGGTTGGTCACCACCCAGCCGAAGACCGTGGCTCGTCGAACCGCACCACGTGCGAGATGGTGCGCCACTCGCCCGGCGCGGGATGTCGGTCGTGCCCCTCGAACCGGGCTCCGAGGGCGCCCCCCCTCGGCGCCGTCCAGCCAGCGCACCCGGCACAGCTCCGAGCTGAATCGCGCGGGCAACTCGATGTCCGTGACCAGTCTCCACACCTGGGCGGGATCGGCCGCCAGGGGGAGGTCGCACTCGGCCGCCGGGCCGTGGACGTAACGCACGGCACCCTCCTTCGTGTCCCCGAGCCTCAGCTCATCGCATCGCATCGCGCCACCACGAAGAGGAATATCAAGCTGGCTGTCCGTGATGGTGGCGGCCGAAGCGGGTATGCCGCCGCACGGAAACCCGGATCGTCGTGGTCGGTGCGGGATTCCCCGGGCTGGCCCGCCGCGCTCGCGCTGACGCGGGCCGGCGTACGGACGCGGGGCCTCGCGGTCAACGTCATCGAATGCTGATCGACGATTCCGGAAGGCCGCGTTGCGTCCGGTGCCTGTGCGACGATCGTCGGGCGTCGCGTCGATCGATCGCCGGTCTGCCCACGCGCAGTCTCTAACCTGGACCTCGTCCCCTTGGAGAGCATGATGTCCTCGTCTCCGGCCCGGGTCTTCGCGGCGCTGAACGCGGTGCGGCCACCCGAGCAGGCGTCCCCGGTCGTCGGCAGGGCCGTCGTGGTCGGCGGCAGCGTCGCCGGGTTGCTGGCGGCCCGGGTGCTGTCCGACTACGCGGAGAGCGTCGTCATCGTCGACCGCGACGATCCCCAGCTCACCGGCGGGCGGCCGGGCGTGCCACAGGGAACGCAACTGCACGCGCTGCTGCCCGGCGGCCTCTGCCAGCTCGAGCACCTCTTCCCGGGCTTTCGCGAACAGGCCCTGGCCCGGGGGGCGATCGCGGCCCCGCCGGCAGCCCGGCGGACCTACCTCGACGGTCGCCGCAAGGTCGTCGTACCCGACGAGTCCGACAGCCTCGCCGGGACCCGGCCCTTCCTGGAGGGGTTGATCCGCGAGCGCGTCCTGCGGCTGCCCAACGTCAAGACGGTCACCGCCCGCGCCACGGGCCTCGTGGTCGACGGGGCCGTGACCACCGGGGTCCGCTGCGACGGCGACGGGACCTCCGGCGTCGAGCCGGGCGATCTGGTGGTCGACGCCATGGGACGCTCGAGCAGGCTCTCCGAGTGGTTGGCACACGCCGGCTGGGACCGGCCCACCACCCGCCGGATGACCGTCGACCTCAACTACGCGACGGCACTGTTCCGCCGCCGTGAGGCGGACCCGGACGCCACGGTCGTCATGGCCCTGCACACCGCGGCGGCGTCGTCTGACGTGGCCGGCGCCGCGTTCTTCGCCGTGGAGGACGGCCGCTGGATGGCGATGATGGCCGGCTACGGCGACAACCGCCCGGGGCGCAGCGCGGACGATTTCGTCCGCCGGCTGCGCGAACAGTTCCCACCGGAGTTCGGTGCCCTCGCCGGCAACGAGATGCTGGGAGACGTCCGGACCTACCGCCACGCCGACAGCCGGCGGCGGGACTTCCACCGCCTGCGGCGCTTCCCGGCCGGGCTCGTCAGCGTCGGCGACGCGGTCGCGTCGTTCAACCCGGTCTACGGGCAGGGCATGACGGCGGCGGCACTGCACGCGGCGTGCCTGTCGACGTACCTGCGGTCGAAGCCGGCACCGGGCGTGCCCGCACACCGCTTCTTCGCCCTGCAGAAGGTCGTGGTCGACGTCGCGTGGTCGATGTCGACCTCCGCCGACCTGGCGTTGCCGCACGTCGACGGGCCGTACCCGCGCGGCTACCGGCTCTCCCGCTGGGCCAGTGGGCAGATCGTCTCGGCGACCATCACGGACGTGCCGACGGCCCGGCGCTTCAACGAGGTCGTCTCCATGCGCGCCCACCCGAGCTCGCTGGCCACCCCCCGCGTGGTCCTCGGCGCGCTGCGCGCCAACCTGCGCGCGCGCTGACCGCCGCCGGCGGCCCGTAACCCCCACACGAGGTGGCGCGCTTGACGCACCTCTGCGGTTCACGGGCCGCCGGCGGTTGCGGCGCTGCCCTTTCAGAGGGTGGTTTCGCCGTTGAGGCCGAAGTAGTCGTGCCATTTGGTGCTGGGGCTGAAGGTGGTGCCGGTGGAGAGTGAGACGTAGACGTCGTTGGTGTTGCCCTTGGTGAAGACGATGATGTCGTCTTTGCCGTCGCCGTTGGCGTCGGCGAGGTAGGGGAACTCGCCGTCGAGGCAGAAGAAGTCGTTCCACTTGACGGTGGTGCCGTCGAATGATGAGCCGGTGGAGACGGCGGCGTAGACGTCGGCGTTGGTGTTGCAGGTGAAGGTGACGATGTCGTCTTTGCCGTCGCCGTTGATGTCGCCGACGCGGGGTTGTTCGTTGCCGACGGCGAAGAGGTCGTGCCATTTCTGTGGTGGGCCGAAGGAGGTGCCGTTGGAGAGGGCGACGATGACGTCGGAGGCGGTGTCGGGGCCTTGGGTGAAGGTGATGATGTCGTCTTTGCCGTCGCCGTTGACGTCGCCGAGGGCGGGGTATTCGCCGGTGATGGAGAAGTAGTCGTGCCATTTGATGGCGGTGCCGTCGAAGGAGGTGCCGTTGGAGAGCGCCACGTAGACGTCGGCGTTGTTGTCGTGGGTGAAGGTGATGATGTCGTCCTTGCCGTCGCCGTTGACGTCGCCGACGGCGGCGACTTCGGCGTGGGGGGAGAACCAGTCGTGCCATTTGGTGCTGGGATTGAAGCCGGTGCCGGTGGAGGTGGAGACGTAGACGTCGGCGAGGGTGCCGTGGGTGAAGGCGACGATGTCGTCGCGGTTGTCGCCGTTGAAGTCTCCGGTGAGCAGTGTTTCGTTGTTGAGGCCGAAGAATTCGTTCCACTTGATGGAGGTGCCGGCGAAGGAGTTGCCGGTGGAGGTGGAGACGTAGACGTCGTTGAGGTTGCCCTTGTTGAAGGTGACGATGTCGTCCTTGCCGTCGCCGGTGAAGTCCGTCGGCGACCCTGCCAGATACCGACCACCCGAGCCGCCACCGCCGCCGCAGTTGTCGCTGACCAGGTACCGCTGGTTGTACTGGCCGGGATACGGCGCCAGCGACATGCCGTTGATCACGATCGGCTGCCCGACGCCGTTGTAGAGCTGCTCGTAGTGGATGTGCGCCCCGAACGAGTTGCCGGTGTTGCCCGTCGTGCCGATCTGCTGGCCCTGCTGCACGTACGCGCCGTCGGGCACCGAGTAGGCGTTGAGGTGGAAGTAGTAGGTGGTCCAGCCGCCACCGTGGTCGATGACGATGTAGTTGCCGGCGCCGCTGGGCTGCGAGTGCCGGCGGGCGACACCGGCGGCGGAGGCGACCTGCGGCGTGCCGGCGGTGCCTCCGTCGGAGCGCACGAAGTCCAGCGCCTGGCGGACCTCGGAGCTGTGGTGGCTGTAGGTCCACCGCTGACCGCACGGGAACGGGGCCTTGAAGTTCGGTGCGGCGAGCGCGGGCGACTGTGACACCACCACGCCGGTGAGGACGCCGAGGGTCAGGGTGAGCAGGGCGACCAGGGTGCGACGCAGCCTGGTCCTGGGGTGCCGTGACATGAGCGACTCCCGTCGGGGAAGACTCGAATGGCGGGGGAGAGTGAGGAGCCGTCACCGTGCGGGACGGTCGGCGGGGAGAAGACGGTGCGCACCGCCGACGACGCCCGCCGGGCCGAGACCGATGTCTGCGGTGGCGGCGCGTCGTCGACGAGGTCAGCCGGCGCGGCGCAGGCGCGCCATCATCCCGTCCAGGTCGTCGATGAAGTGGTCCGCCCGGAATTCGTGGCCGCCCGGGGCCTCACGAGCGTCGTGCGGGATGCCGGCCTGGGTCAGGGCCGCCCGGAACTCCCGCTGTCCGGCGAGGACCTCCCGCTCGCTTACCCACTTGATGCCGCCGTTGACCAGCTCGGGGGAGGTGCCGGCGACCATGAAGATCCGCTTGTCGCGGTAGCGCTCGATGTTCTCCATGGGGTTGTCGGCGGAGACCCGCGCCTCGTTCCAGAACGGGGCGCCGTAGACGGTGCCGCCGCCGAGGTCCAGGGCGGCCGAGGTGACGTTGGCCCAGTGCACCACCATGCCGTTGTCGCGGCGCAGGCTGGCCGGGCCGGAGTGGGCGCTCACCGAGCAGAAGTGCCCGAAGTACTTGTGGGTGTACTTCAGGGCGCCGAACCCGCCCATGGAGAAGCCGGCGACGGCGCGACCGTCGTACTCGGGGAAGGTGCGGAAGTTCGCGTCGACCCACGGCAGCAACTGCATCATGTGGAAGGTTTCCCAGTTACGGGGCCCGGCGAAGCTGCTGACGGGGTTCGAGTACCAGCCGGTGGAGGCATCGGGCATGACGACGATGATTTCCCTGTTGCCGACCAGATTGCCGATCTGGTCGAACTGCCGGAAGTCGGCACCCCCACCGTGCAGCATGTACAGCACCGGGTAGCGCTTGCCGCTGGTGTGGTAACCCTCGGGCAGCAGGATGTTGACCGCCGGGTCCCACTCGATCTCGTTGGTCTCGAACCGCCAGTACTGCAACCGACCGGTGTTGGTGTTCGGGTGGACGATGCGCAGGCCGAAACCATCGCGGGCGGCGGAGGCGGGCAGCGGCGCGGCGACGGCACCGGCGAACGCGCCAGCGGCGGCGACGCCGGCGGCACCGGTCAGCAGCCGCCGTCGGCTGACGGCCCGGCCGGTGACAGGGGTGTGATCCATGCTTTCTCCTTTTAGGTGGGTCCGCGCCCGAGCCGATGAACTGTGGTGCGGGGCGCGCTGTCTATGCGGGTGGTTCAGAGGGTGGTTTCGCCGTTGAGGCCGAAGTAGTCGTGCCATTTGGTGCTGGGGCTGAAGGTGGTGCCGGTGGAGAGTGAGACGTAGACGTCGTTGGTGTTGCCCTTGGTGAAGACGATGATGTCGTCTTTGCCGTCGCCGTTGGCGTCGGCGAGGTAGGGGAACTCGCCGTCGAGGCAGAAGAAGTCGTTCCACTTGACGGTGGTGCCGTCGAATGATGAGCCGGTGGAGACGGCGGCGTAGACGTCGGCGTTGGTGTTGCAGGTGAAGGTGACGATGTCGTCTTTGCCGTCGCCGTTGATGTCGCCGACGCGGGGTTGTTCGTTGCCGACGGCGAAGAGGTCGTGCCATTTCTGTGGTGGTGGGCCGAAGGAGGTGCCGTTGGAGAGGGCGACGATGACGTCGGAGGCGGTGTCGGGGCCTTGGGTGAAGGTGATGATGTCGTCTTTGCCGTCGCCGTTGACGTCGCCGAGGGCGGGGTATTCGCCGGTGATGGAGAAGTAGTCGTGCCATTTGATGGCGGTGCCGTCGAAGGAGGTGCCGTTGGAGAGCGCCACGTAGACGTCGGCGTTGTTGTCGTGGGTGAAGGTGATGATGTCGTCCTTGCCGTCGCCGTTGACGTCGCCGACGGCGGCGACTTCGGCGTGGGGGGAGAACCAGTCGTGCCATTTGGTGCTGGGATTGAAGCCGGTGCCGGTGGAGGTGGAGACGTAGACGTCGGCGAGGGTGCCGTGGGTGAAGGCGACGATGTCGTCGCGGTTGTCGCCGTTGAAGTCTCCGGTGAGCAGTGTTTCGTTGTTGAGGCCGAAGAATTCGTTCCACTTGATGGAGGTGCCGGCGAAGGAGTTGCCGGTGGAGGTGGAGACGTAGACGTCGTTGAGGTTGCCCTTGTTGAAGGTGACGATGTCGTCCTTGCCGTCGCCGGTGAAGTCCGTCGGCGACCCTGCCAGATACCGACCACCCGAGCCGCCACCGCCGCCGGCGTTGACCAGCGAGATGTAGTGGTTCCAGTTCCAGTGCGGGCCTGGATCGGTGTGGCTGTTGCCCGGGATCTCGTGGTGGCCCTTGATCGCGGTACGGTTCTTCGGCAGCCCGTACTTGTCGCAGAGGTAGCGGGTCAGCGCCGCCGACGAGCGGTACATGCTCTCGGTGAACCAGCTCGGATTGTCGACGTAGCCCTCGTGTTCGATGCCGAGCGAGTACGCGTTGGCCGACCGCGCGTGGTACGCGGTGTCGCCCTCGCGCACCATCTGGGTGACCTCGCCGTTGCTCGACTTCACCACGTAGTGCGCGCTCACCTGCGACGACGGGTTCTGGAACCAGCTGATGGTGCCCGCGTACGAGCCCTGGGTGACGTGCAGCACCACAGTGGTGATCCGGGAGGAGCGGCCCGGCGTGTAGTTGGCGCCGTTCGCCGCGATCCATCGGGCCGGCGCGTACTCGGGCAACGCGGCGAGGGCGCTCGCGCTCTGCGGCCCGGCGGGGGCGACGCGGGCGTAGCGGCCGAGCTCCGGCTGCACCCGCTGCGGCGCGACCCGCACCGAGGCGGTGGCGATGCCACCGCGCAGGAGGTCGTAGACGTGGTCGGCGTACAGGCGTGCCGTCGCGTCGTCGGCGGCCTGGACGTACCGGGCGACCACCGGGTACCAGGCCGAGACCCGGTCCCGGTCGCCGGCCGTGAGCCCCTCGGCGTCGGCGATGTCCCGCAGGAGGGCCGCACCGCCCCTGATGTTGGCCGAGGTCACCGACTTGAGCTCGGCCACCGGCTGGCCGGTCAACTCGGCGGCCCGCTCCAGACTGCGCTGGCGGGGGTTGCTGACCAGGTGCATGACGCCGTAGCCGTTGGCCTGGCTGGGTTCGCCCCCGTGCCCGTCGAGTCGGGTCTCGCCGTAGCCGACGGCGACCAGCAGGTCCCTGGGCACGTCGAACTCGCCGGCCGCCCGGCTGAAGGCGGTGCCGAGCGGATTGGCGGGGCGCTCCGGCGCGGCGGTGGCCGGCGCGACGGGGCTCAGGAGCGCCGCCGCGACGACGGCGGTGAGGCCCGCACGCCAGGAGGTTCTGCTGGTTCTCATGGTGGTCTCCCGGTTGCCTGTCACAGGGTCGTCTCGCCGTTCAGCCCGAAGAAGTCGTGCCACTTGGTGCTGGGGCTGAAGGAGGTGCCGGTGGAGAGCGAGACGTAGACGTCGTTGGTGTTGCCCTTGGTGAAGACGATGGCGTCGTCCTTGCCGTCGCCGTTGACGTCGGCGAGGTAGGGGAACTCGCCGCCGAGGCAGAAGAAGTCGTTCCACTTGACGGTGGTGCCGGCGAACGACGAACCGGTGGAGACGGCGGCGTAGACGTCGGCGTTGTTGTCGCAGGTGAAGGTGACGATGTCGTCCTTTCCGTCGCCGTTGACGTCGCCGACGCGGGGCAGCTCGGCGCCCACGGCGAAGAGGTCGTGCCACTTCTGCGGCGCCCCGAACGACGATCCGTTGGAGAACGCCACGATGACGTCGGAGGCGGTGTTGGGGCCCTGGGTGAAGGTGATGATGTCGTCCTTGCCGTCGCCGTTGACGTCGCCGAGGGCGGGGTACTCGCCGGTGATGGCGAAGTAGTCGTGCCACTTCAGCTCGGTGCCGGCGAAGGACGATCCGGTGGAGAGCGCCACGTAGACGTCGCCGGTCGCGTTGTGGGTGAAGGTGACGATGTCGTCGCGGCCGTCGCCGTTGACGTCGCCGACCGCGCCGATCTCCGCGCCGGGGGCGAACCAGTCGTGCCACTTCTGGCTCGGGCCAAAGCCGTTGCCGTTCGACAACGCCACGTAGACGTCGCCGTTGTTGCTGTGGGTGAAGGTGACGATGTCGTCCTTGCCGTCGCCGTTGACGTCGCCGGTCGTGGCCGTCTCGCCGCCGATGGAGAAGAAGTCGTTCCACTTCGCCGAGGTCCCGGCGAAGCCGCCGCCCGTGGAGGTGCTGACGTAGACGTCGGCGAGGGCGTTCTGGGTGAAGGTGATGATGTCGTCGCGCCCGTCGCCGGTGACGTCGGTGGCGGAGCCCGCGGCGATGGCGTGGTTACGCGCCGCCTCGTTGAGCAGGCTGCGTGCCTTGGCCGTCACCTCGTCGTAGCGCAGGGGGTAGCCGGAGCGCTGCACGCACTGGGCGACGTTACCGGCGCTGTAGCCGGGGTTGTTCCGGTCGCAGACGATCGCGCGGGTGATGTACTGCGTGGTGGCGTAGACCGGGTCCATGATCTGTTCCTTCGTTCCCCAGCCGAAGTCCCACCGCTGTTGGAACACCCCCAGCGATGACTTGTCGCCGCACGGCAGGTTGTTCATGCGCGACTCGACCCAGCCGGCCTGGAACGCGGAGAGCAGCACCTTGTCGTTGACGTTGTGGGCCCGGGCGGTCCGGTAGACGATCACGTTGATGGCGGCGTCGTGGCCGGGCGGGATGGGGCAGGCCAGGGTGCTGATCGGGGCTTCGGCCTGGGCCGGTGCGGTCGCTACGACCGACGCCAGTGCGGTGCAGAGGCCGATCAGCAGGGCGAGGGGGGTGCGTCTCACGATGCTCCTCTGAGGGGATGTCGGTGGGCGCGGCGAGCGGTTGCGTCCACGGGGCGGCCGGCGCGGGCCGCCGGAAGGGCCGGCCGGTGTGCCGCAGCGCGGACATCTCCCCGCCCGGCTGAGAAATCGATTGCTGAGGAGTATCGCCAGGGTCTTCATGGCTGTCAATGCGTGCCGCGAACTTCCTTCGGCAACCGAGCCGCCGTCGCAGGCTATTGACATCTCGCGATGGCTTCAGTTTACTGCCGAGCAATCGATTTCTCGCGTCTCGACGGTCCTCCTGGAGGGACATCCATGAAGCCCCACACCCGCCGCTGGCTGGCTCTTGCCGTGGCGCTGGCGGCCATGATCCCGCCGACGGCTGCACACGCCGCCCCGTCCGCGCCGACGGCGGGCGGCACCGCGCCGCTCGCCGCCGCCGCCGACAAGGGCCCGGTCGGCTGGGACATCTACCGCAGGCTCGACCGGCTGCCCGAGCTGGCGGCCGGCAGCCGCACCCGGCAGTTCTCCAGCTTCGCCCGCGACGGCTCCAACGACGACGGCTTCGTCGGCACCTACTCCTGCCTACGCCAGGCGAACGGCTGCGTCATCGCCGAGGACCGCGGGCCCGGCGAGGTGCAGTCGATCTGGTTCACCCGCGACGACGGCAACGTCAGCGCCACCGGCTGGATCCGCATCGAGCTCGACGGCGTCACGGTGCTCGACGCCAACCTCCAACGCCTCGTCGACGGCGGCCTCGGCCACCCCTTCGTGTTCCCGCTGGTGACGAACGCCGACCAGACGTCCGGCGGGGTGGCCATCAAGGTGCCCATGCCGTACCGCGAGTCCATGCGGATCACCACCCAGTCCAACCCGCTCTTCCACCACGTCACGTACCGCACGTTCGCCGACGCGGTCGGGGTGTCCCGGTTCGACCCGGCCGACCCCGCCGTCGACGTGGTCGACAAGCTGCGCGCCACCGGCCTGCGCGACCCGAAGCCCGCCCAGCCGGGGGCGAGCACCAGGACCGCCCTGGTCGACGTCCCGGCCGGCGCAGGGGCGACCCTCGCCACGCTCACCGGCCCCGCCGCGGTCACCGCGCTCAGGCTGCGCCTGCCCGATGCCGCCGCCACCGCGACGACACTGTCGGGCCTGCGGCTGCGGATCGCCTTCGACGGGCGCACCACTGTCGACAGCCCGGTGGGCGAGTTCTTCGGCGCCGGCCTCGGCGAGCGCTCCGTGCGCTCCCTGATGTTCGCCATGGACGCCGCGCCCGGTGGCTGGTACAGCGCCTGGTGGCCGATGCCGTTCCGCTCCACCGCGACCGTGTCGCTCACCAACACCACGGGTGCGCCCGTCAACGGCGTCCAGGCGGAGGTGACCACCGCGCCGGGCACCGCCTGGACCGGCGCCCTCGCCTCCGACGGCGTGGCCGGCTACTTCACCACCCAGTCCCGGCGCGCGCAGACCGTGGGCGGCAGCGACTGGATCGTCGCCGACCAGGCCGGCCGGGGACGGTTCGTCGGCGTGTCCCAGACCGCCCGGGGGCAGATCATCGGCGGGAACACCCGCAACTACCTCGAGGGCGACGAGCGCATCCACGTCGACGGCTCGCCCACGCCGCAGATCTACGGCACCGGCACCGAAGACTTCTACGAGTCGGGCTGGTACTTCAACCGCGGCGAGTACAGCGGCGTCTTCACCGGCAACACCGCCCACCTGGTGCGCTCCGGCGGCTGCGTCCACGAGTGCGACGCCATGTACCGACTGATGATCGGCGACGCGGTGTCCTACGCCTCGGCGCTGCGCTTCGGCATCGAGCACGGGCCCGCCAACGACATGCCGGCCGACTACGCCTCGACCGCGTTCCTCTACACCCAACCGACAGCCGGCCTGCGCCGCACGGACACGCTTGTCACCGGCGACGCGGCCAGCCGGTCCGGGCACGCCTACACCGACTCCGGCACCGAGTACCCGCTCACCGCCGCGTACGAGGGCGACGACGACAACGCCCCCGTCGCCGGCCGAATCCGTGCCACCAGCGGTGCCGCCAGCTTCCGGCTCGCCGTCGACCCCGCCAACCAGGGCGTACGGCTGCGCCGGCACGGCGACCAGGCCGCGGGATACCAGGAGGTCGCCGTCTCGGTCGACGGCAAGCCGGCCGGGGTGTGGCGCCAGCCGCTGGGCAACACCCGGCAGCGCTGGTTGGCCGACGAGTTCGTCCTGCCCGCGGCGGTGACCGCCGGCCGGTCGACCGTCACGGTCACCCTGACGCCGGCCGCCGGCGCCCCGGCCTGGACGGCGGCCCGCTACGAGGCCGACAGCATGGTCGCGCCGTTCGCCGACACCACCGCGCCGAGCCCGGTCGCCGGGCTGCGCCTGGAAACCGGTCGGGTGCACGCCCTCGGCCTGGCCTGGTCGGCGTCGTCGGACAACGTGGACGTGGCCGGCTACCGGGTCTACGCCTCACGCAACTCCGGGGTCGCCATCACCCCGGCCAACCTGGTCGGCACCACCCGCACGACCGCCTTCCGGCACGGCCCGCTGCCGGCCAACCAGACCCGTCACTACCGGGTCGTCGCGTTCGACGGCGCCGGCAACGTCTCGGCACCCTCGCTCGAGGTCTCGGCCACCACCCGCGCCCGCAACACCAGCGACGCCAACGGCGACCGCCGCGACGACGCCGTCACGTTCACCCGGGGTGCCGCCGCCGACGTGCGCACCTCCCTCTCCGACGGCACCAAGTTCGGGCCGGAGGCGAAGGTCTGGAACGACTTCTTCGCCGTCGACGAGGAGATCCCGCTCACCGGCGACGTGAACGGTGACGGCCGGGCCGACATCATCACGTTCACCCGGGGCGACAACGCCGACGTCTACGTGGGGCTCTCCACCGGCACGTCCTACGCGCCCGGCGTGAAGTGGCACGACTTCTTCGCCACCGGCACGGAGGTCCCCGCCGTCGGCGACGTCAACGGCGACGGGCGTACCGACATCATCACCTTCACCCGTGGCGGCGCCGGCGACGTGTACGTGGCGTTGTCGACCGGCGACGGGTTCGGACCCGGCGTCAAGTGGCACGACCACTTCGCGCTCGGCGACGAATATCCGGCGGTGGGCGACGTCAACGGCGACGGACGCGACGACATCGTCACGTTCACCCGGGGCACGACCGCCGACGCTTTCGTCTCCCTCTCCGACGGGACCCGGTTCGTCGAGGACGGCTGGAAGTGGCACGACTCGCTGGTGCTCGGCAACCATCTGCCGGCACTGGGCGACGTCAACGGCGACGGACGCGACGACGTCGTGACGTTCACCCGGGGCAGCGCCGGTGACGTGTTCGTGGCGCTCTCCGACGGCACGCGCTTCGTAGCGCAGGCCGGCAAGTGGCATGACTGGTTCGGGGTGGACGACGAACTCCCCGGACTTGGCGATTTCAACGGCGATGGAAAGGCGGATCTGGTGACATTCACCCGAGGTACAAAAGCGGACGTGTACGTGGCGCTGGCCACCGGTAGCTCCTTCGGTGGTACCGGGGTCCGGTGGCACGAAGAGTTCGCTCCCGGCAGCGACCTGCCCCGACCGAGCGTGTCGTGATGCGCATTCCTCGGATACTCGCTGCGCTGCTGGTCGGCGCCGCCCTGCTGACCGTACCGGCCACCCCGGCCGCCGCTGACGACGTCGTCCGGGCGGAGGTGGAGTCGCTGCAGGTGGTTTCCTCCACCGCCCCGGTCGAGGCGCAGTCCAACTGCTGCGGGGTCGACTGGTCGGCCGGCCGCCAGCTCTGGCTGCGTGCCGGCCGGGCGGGGGACTCGGTCACCGTGTCGCTGCCGTCGGTGCCGGCCGGGCAGTACGACATCGGTGCCGTGCTCACCCGCGCCCCCGACTACGGCACCCTGCGCTTCGCCGTCGACGGTGTGGCCGTCGGCCAGCTCTTTGACGGCCACGCCTCCACGGTGCGGCGCGTCGAGGCGGTGCCGGTGGGATCGGCTTCGCTCACCGCCGGCGTGCACCGGTTGACGGTGACGGTGAGCGGGCGCTCCGGTGCCTCCACCGGCTTCTTCGCCGGCCTGGACACGATCAGCCTGCGCCGGGTCGGCCCGCTGGCGTCGGTCACCACCACGGCGTACGAGACAGTGGCCGAGACGCCGGCGCGCGGGCCGCTGACCCGGATCTACGACCCGAGCGTGGGGGAGTCGGCGCCCTGGTACTTCAACGACCACACCATCGTGCGCAACCAGCAGACCGGGCTGTGGCACGCTATCGGCATCACCCACGCGGAGCCCGGCGCGCCACAGGACGAGCGGATCTTCGGCCACGCCACGGCACCCACACCCACCGGGCCGTGGACGAAGCGGCCACCCGCGCTGACGGCCAGCATCAAGTCGGGCGAGCACTGGATCTGGGCCCCGCACATCGTCTACGACCGCGGCGTCTACTACATGTTCTACGCCGCGGGGAGCCCCGACTTCGCGAACTACCGGATGCACCTGGCCACCTCGACCGACATGTTCACCTGGGACCGCACCAACACCACGCTGTTCACCGACGGCTGGGAGGGACGCGACCCGATGGTGACCCGGGTCGGTGACCGGTGGGTCATGTACTACACGGCGACCTCGAACCCGCAGGGCGGCAACCACGTGGTCGCCTACCGCACCAGCACCGACCTTCGCACCTGGAGCGACCGCGGGATTGCGTACACGTCGCCGCACACGGGCCGGGCGGGCGGGCAGACGGAATCGCCCTTCGTGGTGCGCCGTGGCGACTGGTGGTACCTCTTCGTCTGCTGTGACGGCACCGACTACGGGGCGGCGTACCGGCGCACCGCGGTCTACCGCAGCCGCGACCCGTTGCGCTTCGAGGGGGCGGAGAAGGTCACCGTGCTCGACGCGCACGCCGCCGAGGTCGTGGTAGACGGCGACAACTGGTATCTCAGCCACGCCGGCTGGGGCCAGGGTGGGCTGTGGCTCGCGCCGCTGACCTGGTCCAGCGGGGTCGTCGCCCGGGGCTACCAGGTGAACACCAACTTCCTGCGCGCCGACGTGCGGACCTGGCCGCACACCCGGATCGCTTCGCTCGCGGTCGATCCCGGCGGCACGGGGGTCTTCCGGGCGGCGTTGGACTCGTCGCACCGGGGGACCGGTCCCTACCTGGCCGTCGGTCGCTTCGACGTGACCGACCGGGCGGGTCCGCCCGCCCGGGTCGACGTCTCCGCCGACGGATCCCGGCTCAACCTGGTCGGTATCCGGATGGGCGACGAGCCGGTCACCGCCGACTGGTTGCTCACGGTGTCGCCCCGCTGGACCGGGCCGGGGTTGCAGAGCGACGTCACCTGGTCGGTCGACGGCCCGACGACGGCGCCGGTGTGGGAGGCGGCGTTCAATGTCGACGGCGCCCTGCCGGCGGTGGGCGATCCCGCCCTCGCGGCCCGGCCGACCGGGGACGCCGATGGGTTCCCGATGTGGACGATGACCTCCGGCCCGGGCCTGTCGCTGGTCACCGCGCACCGGTGGAACTCGGCCTGGCGCGGCGACAACACCTGGTACGACGCCGGTCACTCGATGGCGGCCTGGCAGCCGCTCTGGCGCAACGGCGGCCTGGAGTGGTCACCCGGTCGGTACGCGGGTGGGACGTGGCGGCTCGCCGCCACCGGTGTCGAGCGTGACACCGCCTTCGCCAACACCGTGCACGTGGCAGTCAACGCGGTGCCGTAGGGGGGTGCGGCATCGGAGCGGGCCGGGCCGCCACGGGGTGGCCCGGCCCGCACCGCGCCCTTGACAGCAATTCGATCTTGCTCTATTTTTCGCCGGCAATCGATGTCCCAGGAACCCGGAGGTCCGCATGAGCGCCGAGGTGACCGTCGCGATGACGGGCGTCGCCAAGCGCTTCGGCGGCGTGCACGCCCTGCGCGGCGTGGACCTCACCCTGCGCGCGGGCGAGGTGCACGCCCTGCTCGGCGAGAACGGGGCGGGGAAGTCGACGCTGATCAACATCCTGTCGGGGGTCGTCACCGAGTACGACGGGGAGATCTCGGTCGGCGGCCGACCCGTCCGCTTCGCCAACCCCGCCGCCGCCCAGGCCGCCGGGATCGCCACGATCCACCAGGAACTCGACCTGGTGCCCGCGCTCTCCGTCGCCGAGAACCTGGTCCTGGGCCGGGAACCGCGCACCCGACTGCGGATGCTCGACCGCCGGGCGATGGCCCGCATGGCCACCGACCGGCTGCGACCGCTGGGCGCGCGGATCGACCCGCGCCGGCCCGTCGGCTCGCTGCGCGTCGGCGAGCAGCAACTCGTCGAGATCGCCAGGGCGCTGGCCCTGGACGCCCGGGTGCTCATCATGGACGAACCGACCGCCGCGCTCGCCGACGCCGAGGTACGGCGACTGATGAGCGCCATCCGCGCGCTGCGTGAGCGGGGCGTGGCGGTCGTCTACATCTCCCACCGGCTCGAGGAGATTGAGCACATCGCCGACCGGGCGACCGTCCTGCGCAACGGCGAGGTGGCCGGCACCCTGCGCCCGGACGCCGCCGACCGCCGGAAGATCATCACGTTGATGGTCGGCCGCCCGGCCGAGACGCTGTTCGGCGCGGGTGCCCGCGTCGACGGCACCCAGCCCTCCGCCGGGCCCCCGGTGCTGGAGGTGGCGGACCTCGCCGTGCGGCCCCGGGCCGCCCGCCCCGGGCGCTGCGAGCCCGCCGGGGTCAGCCTGACCGTGCGCGCCGGCGAGATCGTGGGGCTGGCCGGGCTGATGGGCGCCGGTCGCACCGAACTGCTCGAGACCCTGTACGGGGCGGGCCCCGCCGGGCGCCGCACGGGCACAATCCGCCTCGCCGGCCGCCCGTACGCCCCCCGTGGTCCCCGCGGCGCCCTGCGGGCCGGCGTCGGCTTCGTCCCGGAGGACCGCCGGGGCTCCGCCCTGGTCCTCGAACACCCGGTCGGCCACAGCATCGTGCTGGCCGCCCTGCGCCGGCTCAGCACCGCCGGCGTGCTCCGGGCCGGGCGCGAGCGGGAGGCGGTACGCGCACAGATCGCCGCCCTGGCGATCAGGACGCCCTCGGCCGCCGCCCCGGTCGGCGCCCTCTCCGGCGGCAACCAGCAGAAGGTCGTCTTCGCCCGGCACCTGCTCACCGGTCCCCGACTGCTGCTGCTCGACGAGCCGACCCGCGGGGTCGACGTCGGCGCCAAGGCGGAGATCTACCGCCTGCTGCGTCGGCTCGCCGACGACGGCGTGGGGATCCTGCTCGCGTCCTCGGAGCTGCCCGAGCTGACGGGCGTCTGCGACCGGATCGTGGTCCTGCGGCGCGGAGCGGTCGTCGCGGAGCTTTCCGCCGACGGGTGCACCGGCGAGGACATCCTGACCGCGGCGACGGGCGGCCCGGCCGCCGAAGGGAACGACCGATGACCCACCTGCGCGCACCAGACACGGATTCCGGCACGCCGGTGAGGCGGGCCGGGGGAGGCGACGCGCAGCCCGCCGGCCGGTGGCGCCGCCCGGCCGGGCGGGCGGAGCTCGTCGAGCGGCTCTTCGCCCTGCAGAGCCTCTTCGCGCTGCTGGTCGTGTTCGTGCTGGCCGTGGCCGTCTCGCCGCGTCGCGACGGCGAGATCCTCTTCCTCTCCACCGAGAATCTCGGCAACATCGTCCGTGCCGTGTCCGAGATCGGCATCATCGCGGTCGGCATGACCTTCGTCGTCCTGCTCGGCGGCATCGACCTCTCCGTCGGGGCGATCCTCGGCCTCTCCGCCGTGGGCACCGCGACGCTGATGGTGGACTCCGGGCTCGGCATCCTGCCCGCCGTCACCGTCGTGCTGCTGATCGGCGCCCTCTTCGGCGCGTTGCAGGGCTACGCGACGGCCCGGCTCGGCATCCAGTCGTTCATCGTGACCCTCGCCGGGCTCCAGGTGGCGCGGGGCCTCGCCCGGATCTGGTCGGGCGGGCTCGGCATCCCCATCGCCTACGGCGACGGCCCGCAGCAGGCGCCCCCGGCGTTCGAGCTGCTCAACGGCAGCATCAACGGCGTCCTGCCCATCCCGGCGGTGCTCTTCGTCGGCATCGGCGTGGCGGCGATCGTCGTGCTGCGCAAGACCGCGTTCGCCCGCCACGTCTACGCCATCGGCGGAAACGAGAAGGCCGCCCGGCTCTCGGGTGTGCCGGTGCTGCGCGTCAAGGTCGCCGTCTTCGCCATCGCGGGCCTGCTCGCCGCGGTGGCCGGCGTGATCCACGCGGGCCAGCTCAACCAGGGCAGCCCCAACGACGGCGCCGGCTACGAACTCGACGCCATCGCCGCGGTCGTCATCGGCGGCACCAGCCTGGCCGGGGGGACGGGTTCGATGGCCGGCACCCTCGCCGGGGCGCTGCTGCTCGGCATCCTCAACAACATCCTCGCCCTCAACAACATCGATGCCAACGTGCAGCTGTTGATCAAAGGACTGGTGATCGTGGCCGCCGCCGCCCTGCAGAAGCTGCGCCGCAGCATCGTCTGAACCACCCCCGACCAAGGAGCGTCGTCATGCGCACCCGTACCGTCCTTCTCGCGTTGCTCTGCACCGGCGCACTCGCCGGGGCCACCGCGTGCAGTGTGGAAAAGCCGTCCGACGGCGCCAGCGGCGCCGCCGCCCAGAAGTGCGGCACCGGCAAGGAGTTCCGCATCGGCATGTCGCAGGCCAACAACGCCGAGCCGTACCGGCAGGTCATGAACAATGACGTGCAGACGGCGGCCGGGTCCGTGCCCGGCTTCACCGTGGTGGTCGCCGACGCCGCACAGGACAACAGCAAGCAGGTCGCCGATGTGGAGAACTTCCTCACCCAGAAGGTCGACCTGCTGATCATCTCCCCGAACGAGGCCAAGCCGCTGACGGCGGTGGTCCGCAAGGCGCACGAGCGGGGCACCCCCGTCATCGTCCTGGACCGCAAGGTGGAGGGGGACGCGTACACCGCCTTCATCGGCGGGGACAACGTCGCGATCGGCCGGGCCGCCGGCGAGTTCTACGCCACCACGCTGCTGCCCGACGGCGGCAAGGTCATCGAGATCAGCGGCCTGCCCGGCTCGACGCCCGCGGCCGAACGCGCCCGGGGCTTCCGGGAGGGCATCGCGGCCAACCCGAAGATCGAGGTGGTGGCCAGCCAACCCGGCGACTGGCTGCGCGAGAAGGGCCAGTCGGTGGCCGACGCGCTGCTCAAGACGCACCCGGACGCGGCGGCGGTCTACGCGCACAACGACCCGATGGCCGAGGGCGCGTACCTGGCCGCGAAGGCGGCCGGCCTGCACACGACTGTGAAGTTCACCGGCATCGACGCCCTGCCGGTGCCGTCCGGCGGGATCAAGGCCGTCGAGCAGGGCCGGCTCGCGGCGACCTTCCAGTACGCCACGGGCGGGCGGGAGGCCGTCGACCTGGCCCGCAGGATCCTCGTCGACTGCACCCAGGGCGTGCCGCGCACGACCACGCTCGACACGATGCGGATCACCAAGGAGAACGCCGCCGAGACGTACGCGAAGCTCGGTGGCGCCTCCTGAGCGGTGCCCCGGCGTGGCCCGACGGCCATGACGCGGCAGGAGAGATCGGGGAGGTCCGGCATGACGACGGCGGTGGTGCTCGGGGTCGACATCGGCACGTCCAGCAGCAAGGGGGTGCTCGTCGACCTGACCGGGCGGGTGCTGCGCTCCCGCGTGCGTGAGCACCGGGTGCAGCGGCCGAGACCGGGCTGGGTGGAGATGGACGGCCAGGTCTGGTGGGCGGAGTTCGTGGCCCTCGCCCGCGACCTGCTCGCCCCCGGCGACGCCCACGTGGTGTCGGTGGGGGTCAGCGGGATGGGGCCGTGCGTGCTGCTCACCGACGCCGCCGGCACGCCCCTGCGGCCGGCGATCCTCTACGGCGTGGACACCCGCAGCACGCCGCAGATCGCGCGCCTCACCGCGCGCCTCGGCGCGGACGAGATCCTGCGGCGCTGCGGATCGGCGCTGTCGACCCAGGCGGCGGGGGCGAAGGTCGCCTGGGTCGCCGACGCCGAGCCGGAACTCTTCGCGCGGGCCCGGCGGCTCTTCATGCCCAGCTCCTGGCTGGTCTTCAAGCTGACCGGCCAGTACCTGCTCGACCAGCACTCGGCCAGTCAGTGCACGCCGCTGTACGACAGCGTCGAGCAGCGCTGGCACCGGCCCTGGGCCGACGAGATCGCCCCGGGGCTGGAGTTGCCCGAGCTGCGCTGGCCCGGCGAGGTGGCCGGCGGGATCACCGGCGAGGCCGCCGAGGTCACCGGGCTGGCACCGGGGACGCCGGTGGTGACCGGGACCATCGACGCCTGGTCGGAGGCGCTCAGCGTCGGCGCCCACCGCGTCGGCGACCTGATGCTCATGTACGGCACGACCATGTTCCTGCTGCACACGGTGCCGCACCCGCTGACCAGCCCTTCCTTGTGGGGCACCGTCGGCGCGCTGCCGGGCACCCGCAACCTGGCCGGCGGCATGGCCACCTCCGGGGCGGTCACCGGCTGGCTGCGGGAGCTCTTCGGCGCCGAGGACTACCCGGAGCTGCTGCGGCTGGCCGAGCGGTCCGGGCCGGGGGCGCGCGGGCTGCTCATGCTGCCGTACTTCGCCGGCGAGCGGACGCCCCTGCTGGACCCGGACGCCCGTGGTGTCATCGCCGGCCTGACGCTCTCCCACGGCCGGGGCGACATCTACCGGGCGGCCCTGGAGGCGACGGGGCTCGGGGCACGGCACAACATCGAGACGATCGAGGCGGCCGGCGGCGACATCCGCCGGGTCGTGGCCGTGGGTGGCGGCACCCAGGGCGCGCTCTGGACGCAGATCGTCTCGGACATCACCGGCCTGGCCCAGCACGTCCCGTCGGTCACCATCGGCGCCAGCTACGGCGCCGCGTTCCTCGCCGCCGCCGTGGTGCAGCGGGTCGACATCGACAGGTGGAACCCGATCGCCGAGGTCCGCGAGCCACGTCCGGAGTTCGCCGCCGACTACGACGAGCTCTACCAGCTCTACCGGCAGCTCTACGCCGCATCGAGCTCCGTGGCCCACGCGCTGGCCGCCCGGCAGGCGCGTCTCGCGATCCCACCCCAGCCAGCCATCACCGAGCCAGTGGAGGAAGTCAACCCGTGAGCAACTACACGATGCCGGTGCTGCTCGACCCGCCGGCCACCGCCCCCCAGACGGTCTACACGGTCGCCAGCGGTGACCTGCGGCCCAGCGCCAACGTCACCGGCTGGCCGACACAGCATCGGCTGGAGGAGGATCTCGCCGACGCGGTGAGCGCCCTGGGGTGGCACACCCGACGGGCCCATCCGGTGGACGCCGAGGCGGGCCACGGCTTCATCGACAGCCAGCGTGCCGGCATCGAGATCTTCCAGCAGATCCCGGTCGACGCCCCGCTCATGGTCGTGGAGGCGGTGTGGCAGTACAGCCACCACGTGCTGGCCGGGCTGCGCGCGCACCGCGGGCCGATCCTGCTCGTGGCGAACTGGAGCGGGGAGTTCCCCGGCCTCGTCGGTCTGCTGAACCTCGCCGGCAGCCTCACCAAGGCCGGCGTGCGGTACTCGACGCTGTGGAGTGAGGACTTCACCGACGAGTGGGCCCGCAACGGGCTGAAGTGCTGGCTGGAGACCGGTGAGCTGACCCACGACGAGAGCCACGTGCGGGACCTGCCGCCGCTACCGGCCGACCCGGAGGTCGAGCTCGGGGTGGCGCTGGCCCGCCAGCTGCGGCGCCGACCGGCCGTCGTCGGCGTCTTCGACGAGGGCTGCATGGGCATGTACAACGCGATCATCGACGACGAGCTGCTCAACCCCCTCGGCATCTACAAGGAGCGGCTGTCGCAGAGCGCGCTGGTCGCGGAGATGGCCCGGGTGCCCGACGCGGAGGCGCAGGCGGTGCGGGCCTGGCTCGACGCCGCCGGGATGACCTTCCACACCGGCACCGACGAGGCGAGCGAGCTGACCGACGCCCAACTGCTCAGCCAGTGCAGGATGTACGTCGCCGCGCTGCGCATCGCCGACGACTTCGGCCTGGACGCGGTCGGCATCCAGTACCAGCAGGGGCTCAAGGACACGGTGCCGGCGAGCGACCTGGCGGAGGGGCTGCTGAACAACGTGTCGCGCCCGCCGGTCACCAGCCGCGACGGCTCGCGCGAGCTCTACGCCGGCCGGGCCCTGCCGCACTTCAACGAGGTCGACGAGGCGGTCGCGGTGGACTCGCTGGTCACGAACCGGATCTGGACCGCGATGGGAATGGACCCGGCCACGACTCTGCACGACATCCGCTGGGGCGAGCGGTACGGGCCCGACTTCGTCTGGGTGTTCGAGATCTCCGGCGCCGTTCCGGCGTCCCACCACGGGGGCTACGACCGCTCGTACAGCATGCGGCAGCCTCCGATGTACTTTCCGCTGGGCGGCGGCACCCTGAGCGGGGTCTCCCGCCCGGGGGAGATCGTCTGGTCACGGATCTTCATCATGGACGGGGCGCTGCACGCCGACCTGGGCCGGGGCAGCGTGGTGGAGCTGCCGGACGCCGAGACGCAGCGCCGCCTGCGGGCCACCACCCCGCAGTGGCCGATCATGCATGCCGTGCTGCACGGGGTGGGCCGGGACCAGTTGATGGCCCGGCACAAGGCCAACCACGTCAACGTCGTCTACGCCACCGATGCCGGGGCGGCCGACCGCGCGTTGCGCGCCAAGGCCGCGATGCTCGACGCCCTCGGGGTCCGGGTGCACCTCTGCGGCGACGTCGCGCTCTGAGCCGGGCGGTCCGGCTCAGCCGATGCGGGCGGTGTCCTCCCGGTCCGCCGCCCGTTGCCCGGGCGGTGGCTGGCGGACCGAACTCTCGCGTACCCGCAGGGTCGTCCGCAGGGTGATGGTCGAGGACGCCCTGGCGGGGTGGGCGATCCGCCCGGTGAGCAACGACGCCGCGGCCCGGCCCAGGTCGTACGTGGGCTGCGCGACGGTGCTCAGCGAGGGGCGTACCAGATGGGCCCACGGGATGTCGTCGAACCCGACCACGCCGCACCGGGCGGGCACGGGGACGCCCCGGTCGACCAGGCACTGCATCGCCCCCACCGTCATCAGGTTGTTGGCGACGAAGACCGCGTCCGGCGGCTGCGCCGCGCTCAGCAGCGACGCCATGGCCTGGTACCCCCCGTCCTCGCGGTAGTCGGCGTACCGGGTCAGTTCCTCCGGCACGCCATGTCCGGCGGCGCGCAGGGCCTGCTGGTATCCGCGCAGCCGCTGGACGGCGGTGGAGATCTGGCGTGGCCCCGTGATGCAGGCGATCCGGCGGTAGCCGCTGTCGACCAGGTGGGCGGTGGCCGTCTCGGCGCCGTGCACGTTGTCCACGAGCACGGTGTCCACCGCCGCTCCCTGGGGCTGACGGTCGATGGCCACCACCGGCATCCCGGCCTCGGTGAGCCGGTTGATCAGTGCCGGTCCGCCCGACGGCGAGATGATCACGCCGGCCATCCGCTCGGCCAGGGCCGCCGTGACGTAGCGGGCCTCCTTCTCCGGATCCTCGTCGCCGTTGCAGAGCACCACCGAGAAGCCCGCCTCCTGCGCCACGTCCTCGATGCCGCGCACCAGCGCCGTGAAGAACGGGTTGCCGATGTCGGAGATGATCACCGCCCAGAGGCTGGTGCGTTGCCGGCGCAGGCTGCGGGCCACCGCGTTCGGACGGTAGTCCAGCTCGAGCATCGCCTGACGTACCCGTGCCGCCAGGTCCGGATCCACCGAGGCGTGCCCGTTGAGCACCCTGGACACCGTCGATGCCGAGACCCCGGCACGGCGAGCCACGTCATAGATGGTCGTCATGGGTCGTCCCCTGTCGCTGTGCACTCGATCCCGTGGCCGCCCGAGGGTGGCCGCAGGAACGCCACCCTGCGTCGCAGCCTCACCATCCGAGCGTGGTCAACCTGGGATCCTATACAACAGGGAATCGATTTCTTCCGGGCCTCGGGCCTGGGCCGGCGCGGTCGACCGGACGGCACGGCGGGGCGGTCCGGCGGTGGCGGCGGGGCGGGGCGGTGGTGGCGGGGCGCGGCCGGCGACCGGGGGTCGGCGACCGGGGCCGGGTACGGCGCGGGGCGTCGCCGGCGGGTCATCCGACCGCGCCGACGACGCCCCGACGGCGTGCCGGGTCAGGACGTGCGGGTGATCCGCACGGCGTCGGCGATCACGTAACCGGTGCCGGCGGTCCAGCGGCTCACCCCGACCTTGTCACCGTCGCCGGCGGCGAGGGTGAACACGCCGATCGACGTCCACCGCCCACCGTTGACGCGCTGGTTGACCGTCACCGACTGGTTGCCCGAGGCGGTGGCGACGAGGTACGGCGTGCGGTCGTTGTATCCGGCGTCGGCGGGATACCAGACCGAGATCTCGTAGCTGCCGGTCGCCGGGATGTTCGCCCGGTACCAGGCGACGTCGCTGGCCTGCGTCGGGTTCGCGAAGCGGTAGTCGGTGCCGTACCGCTGCGCGGAGTACCCCGACGTGCTCCACGCCGCACCCGCCGTGAACCGGCCGGACGTGGTGTTGTCGACGATGGTGCTCCACTGCTGCGGCGGCGGCTGCGTGGTCGTGCGCACGTCCAGGTAGTTGCGGTCGATCTTGATCGTCACGCCACCCCAGGTCTCCGTCACCTCGCCGGCGTACTGGTGCAGCCGCTGGTGGTTCGCGTAGTACGCGTCGGAGCAGTACGTGCCCGCGTCGGTGTCGGCCTTGCCGTTCCACCAGGCGATCCAGATCTGGTCCAGCCGCAGGTAGCTCGGGTTGTTGTACTCCAGGCAGACGTCGCGGATGCCGGACGACCCGCTGGAGTACATGCCGGCCAGGTAGTCGCGGGTGTGTAGCTGCTCGACCCAGCCGGAGATGAACGACAGCACCGCGGCCCGGCACGCCGTGGTCGTCGGGTACTGCTCGATGTCGTTGTAGATGGTGCTGCCGGCCCCGATGCCCAGCGCCGCCGCGGCGTTGGCGGCGCTGGTGGCCGCGGTGCGGCCCTGCGACCGTGCGGTGGCCGGGTCGGCGGACATCTTCGGCGTACGCGTGCCGCAGGGGGCCTGGTAGCCGAGCTCGATGGGGATCAGCCGCCAGCCGTTGGCGGTCTGGTTGGTGACCCAGTTCGCGGTCAGGTTGGGCTGCGCGCACGAGCGGCTGGCCCCGCTGATGTAGATGCCCACCGCGCCGTACGGCGAGCTGCCGCGCCACGCGTTCATCGCCGCCTGCGAGGGGGCCGTGCAGGTGTCGAAGCCCTTGCCCGTGAAGTTGCCGGGCTGCGGGCCGACGGCCGCCGCGACCTGCTGCGGTGCGGGCTGCGGCGGAGCGGTCGCCGTCGGCTCCGCGACGGCCGCCGACCCGAGTGTCAGGGTGAGCCCCGCCGCGGTGGCGAGGCTCCACAGCCATGTGGTGGTTCTTCTCATCCTGGTCCCCTCGAAGGATTTCTTACACGAGGTCGATTGCAGTGAAGAACTTTTACATGGCGCATCGAAGATTGGCAATAGCGGTGCGAGCCGCCGTCGGTGGGGTGGCGGTCGGTGACGCGTCGCTCACCAGGCGCAGGGCGCGTAGTCCTTCAGGAAACAGCCGTACACGTCCTCGCCCTGTTCGCCGCGCACGATGGGGTCGTACACCCGGGCCGCGCCGTCGACGAGGTCCAGCGGGGCGTGGAAGCCCTCGTCGGCCAGCCGCATCTTCGTCGGGTGGGGCCGCTCGTCGGTGATCCAGCCGGTGTCGACACTGGTCATCAGGATGCCGTCGACGAGCATCTCCTGGGCACTGGTGCGCGTCAGCATGTTCAGCGCGGCCTTGGCCATGTTGGTGTGCGGGTGCCCCGGCCCCTTGTAGCCGCGACCGAACTGACCCTCCATCGCCGACACGTTCACCACGTACTTGCGCCTGGCCCGCGCCGCCGCCATCGCCGGCCGCAGGCGGCTGACCAGCACGAACGGCGCCGTCACGTTGCACAGTTGCACTTCCAGCAGCTCGACCGGGTCGACCTCCTGCACCCGCTGCACCCAGCTGTTGACCGGGTCGAGGTCCGGCACCAGGCCGCCGGCGTCGATGGCGGTGGCCGCCGCGATCCGCTCCGGCGAGGCGGAACCGCTGGTCAGCGCCAGCGCGGTGAGCGCGTGCGGGGTGAGCGCGGGCGAGGCGGTCAGGCCGCCCACGGGCTCGCCCCGGCCCGCCGGCTTGGCGAACGTGACGATCTCCGGCAACGGCCCCTCCGGCAGGGCCGCCGCCTCGGCGGCGGCGAGCTGCGCGTACGCCCCGGGGGAGCGGCGGACGGTCTGCGCGGCGTTGTTGATCAGGATGTCGAGTGGTCCCTGGTCGCTGACCGAGTCGGCGAGGGCGATCACCTGGGCGGGGTCGCGCAGGTCGATCCCGACGACGCGCAGGCGGTGCAGCCAGTCCCCGCTGTCCGGCATCGCGGCGAAGCGGCGTACCGCGTCGTGCGGGAACCGCGTGGTCACCGTGGTGTGCGCGCCGTCGCGCAGCAGCCGCAGCGCGATGTACATGCCGATCTTCGCCCGCCCGCCGGTGAGCAGCGCCCGGCGGCCCGTCAGGTCGGTGCGCGCGTCGCGGCGCTGCCGGTTCAGCGCGGCGCAGGCCGGGCAGAGCTGGTGGTAGAAGGCGTCCACCTCGCGGTAGCGCTGCTTGCAGACATAGCAGCCGCGCGGGTTGTGCAGGAAGCCGGCCGTGTTGCCGTCGGTGGGGGAGGCGAGCGGGATCCCCTGGGTCTCGTCGTCGATCCGGCCCGGTGCGCCGGTGGCGGTGGCGGCCGTGACCGCGCGGTCGGCCGCCGCGAGGGCGTCGCGCCGCTCCTCGCGCCGACGCTGCTTGATCACCTTGTAGAGCCGTGCGGTGGCCCGCTGCACCCGCACCACGTCGGGGTGGTCGGGCGGCAGGTCCTCCAGGGCCTCGAAGACGCTCAGGCAGCTCTCCAGCTGGCGTGGGTCGATGCCGGTTTCCATGTTCCTGTCCGCTGCCATGCCGTCGTCGTCTCGTCCCGTTCCCCGCGCCGGGTCTCCCCGGCCCTCGCCAACTCCGACCCGGAACTGTACGCGACGGCGCCTCGGCGACCAGGTGGGCGCGGGCGGTATGGTGATCCCCACGCGCGCGTCGCGTACCGCCCCGACGTCAGCCGCGCGGAGCACGCGGTCGCCGCGGAGGCCGCCTACCGCCCGACGCTGTCGGGGCCCTGGATCCGGCGGCCCGCCAGGTGCTCAGACCCGCCCCCGGGCCTGCCGCCGGCGGCGCGGACCCGGCTCACCCTGGCCCGGCTGGCGTCGGCGGCCGCCGCAACGTCGCCGTCACCGGCCTGCTCCCGCCCGCCCCCGGGGCCGCGACGCGCTCGTCGTGCTCCTTCGAAGACCTGACCGCGGAAGGCGGCCACCTGTGAAGCAATGGCTGTACCTGGCCGGAGCCATCGTCCTGGAGGTCAGCGCGACCCTGGCGCTGCGCGCCGCCAACGACCGGTCGGCGTGGCTCGCCCTGGTCGTCGTCGGCTACGCCCTCTCCTTCGTCTTCCTCTCGGCGGTGCTGCGCCAGGGCATGCCGATCGGCGTCGCCTACGGCATCTGGGCCGCCTGCGGGGTCACCCTCACCGCGCTGCTGGCCGCGCTGCTCTTCGGCGACGCGCTCACCTGGGTGATGGGGCTCGGTTTCGCCGTGATCGTCGCCGGGGTCCTGCTCGTCGAGCTCGGCTCGCACCCCCCGGGCGCAGCGGCGCAGAGCACACCGGCCGACGTCCGCGACGAGCCCGAGGGGGCACGATGAGCTGGGTGTTCCTCGCGGCGGCGATAGCCCTGGAGGTGACCGCCACCATGGCGCTGCGTGCCTCCGACGGCCTACGCAGGAAGGCGTGGGCGCCCGTCGTCGTCGGCGGCTATGTGAGCTGCTTCGTCTTCCTGAGCCTGGCCCTGCGCAACGGCATGGCCGTGGGCGTCGCGTACGGCGTCTGGGCCGCCGTCGGCATCGCGCTGACCGCGATCCTCGCCCGGCTCGTCTTCGGGGAACCCCTCACCAGGGTCATGATGCTCGGCATCGCCCTCGTCGCCGCCGGCGTCCTGCTCGTCGAACTCGGCGCCCACGGCTGACCCGCTGACGGGCGGGTCGGTGCTCGGCACCGCCCGTCGGTGCGCGAGCCGGCCGTCGGCTGGGACGGCGAGCGGTCGTCCCCCGATGGTTTACTTCCGGGGTGACCATGACCGGGGGAACACGAACGATCAATGCTGTCTTCTTCGACGTCGGCGGGACGATCCTCGACGAGTCCCGCGAGTTCGAGACCTGGGCTGACTGGCTCGGCGTTCCACGGCACACGTTCTCGGCGGTCTTCGGTGCGGTGATCGCCCGGGGTCTGGACTATCGGGAGACCTTCCGGGCCTTCCGTCCCGATCTCGATCTCGTGGCCGAGCTCGAGCGCCGAGCGGCTGCCGGCAGTCCGGAGTCGTTCGGCGAAGAGGACCTCTACCCCGATGCGCGGGCGTGCCTGAGCGCCCTGAAGGACCAGGGCCTGTTCGTCGGCCTGGCCGGCAACCAGCCGGCTCACGCCGAGGCGACCCTGCGCGCCCTCGACCTCGGCGTGGACGTGATCGGCACGTCGAGCGGCTGGGGCGTGGACAAGCCGTCACCGGCCTTCTTCGAGCGGGTCGTCCGCGAAGGCGGTGGCGAGGCATCCTCGATCCTGTACGTCGGCGATCGGCCCGACAACGACGCACGCCCGGCCGGGCAGGCGGGCATGATGACGTGTCTGATCCGGCGCGGTCCGTGGGGCCACATCCTCGACATGCCGGCCGTGTCCGAGGGGTGCCTGTTCCGCATCGACTCGCTGGACGAGCTCCCGAGCCTGGTCGCGAAACACAACGCGGCAGCCGGCTAGTGCCTCGTCAGGCGGCCGGACGCGGTGCCGGCCGGGTGCGGTGACGCGCCAGCGGCCGGTCGATCGGCTACGACATCAGCTCGACAGCGTCGCGCGGGCGGACCCTTCGCCGGCAGCACGAGTGCGCCGATTCCCCCGGCGGGCCACCACCGCGCCGTTGGCACCGGGGGCGTCGAGGGGCACGGTACGGACGTCGACGAAGCCGGCGTCGGTGAGCCAGGCCGCGTACTCGGCACCGGAGTAGTTCCGGCCGCCCTCCGTCTCGACCAGCATGTTCATGCCCATCAGGGCCGCCTCCGGCGGGCCGGTGCGCTCGTCGTTGAGCAGCAGCTCGCAGATGACGACGGCCCCGGCGGGCGGCAGCGCCGCGTGGCATCGGGCCAGCAGCGCCCGGTTCGTCGGCTCGTCCCAGTCGTGCAGGATCATGCTCAGCAGGATGACGTCGTGCCCGGCCGGCAGTTGCGCGTCGGCCAGGAAGTCGCCGCCGACCGCGTCGATGCGCCCGCTCAGGCCCTCCGCCGCGATCCGCTCCTCGGCGCGGGCGCAGACGTGCGGCAGGTCCAGGACGGTCGCCCGCAGCTCGGGCAGCCGCCGGCAGAACTCGATCGGGAACGCCCCGGCCCCGCCGCCGACGTCGAGCAGCCGGGTGTGCGCGCCGAAGTCGTACGCGTCGGCCAGCGCCCGGGCGGTGAAGCTGGACGTGGCGGACATGGCGTCCCAGAACTGCGCCAGCATCTGCGGGTCCGTGGTGTCGAACATCGACTGCTGCGTCTGGGGGTCCCAGGTCAGCGGCCGGTCGCTGCGCAGCGCCTCGCCGACGCGGTGCCAGGGCAGGTAGGTGTGCAGGTCGGAGTAGCGGATCTGCGCACCGAAGTAGTAGGGACGGCCCTCGACCAGGAACTGCTCGGCGAGTTCGGAGTTGCGGTAGCCGTCGCCGGCCTTCTCCAACAGGCCGAGGGAGGCGCTCGCCGCCAGCAGCAGATCCGCCGGGCGTTCGGGCAGCCCGAACTCGGCGGCGGCCTCGCCGACCGTGAGGCTACGCCCGTTCGCCAGCCGGGTGAAGAGGCCGAGTTCGACGCCGGCCGCGAGGGTCTTGAAGCCCCAGACGCCGGCCACCAGACGCATGAGAGGGGTGGGGGTGATCACTGGCACATGGGATCACACGGCCGCCGTCCACGGTGGACCGACCCGGTCGCGTCGCGTTGCCGGTGCCGCCCATCCTCACCGACCCGGGCGGCGCCCGCACCGGCAACCGGCGCAGGTCACCGGACCGGGTACGGTATGGCCCGGCCGGTCCCGCCGGTTGACGATTGGATGATCGTCCTTCCTGAGAAGGTTGGGGGCATGGCCGCGCCGTTCCGTACCCGTCTGACCGACTGGACCGTCTTCGTTCCGGTGCTGGCGATCCTGGTGCTGTTCCTGACGTGGGGGCGCGACCTCTCCGGCCCCGTCGTGGTCGTGGTGGCCGTGCTGCTGGCCGGGGCGGTGCTGGCCGCCGTGCACCACGCCGAGGTGGTGGCCCACCGGGTGGGCGAACCATACGGCTCGCTGGTGCTCGCCGTGGCCGTCACCGTCATCGAGGTGGCCCTGATCGTCACCCTCATGATCAGTGGCGGCGAGAAGACGGCATCCCTCGCGCGGGACACCGTCTTCGCCGCCGTCATGATCACCTGTAACGGCATCCTCGGGCTGTCGCTGCTGCTGGGCGCGTTGCGCCGCCGGGTGGCGGTGTTCAACCCCGAGGGCACCGGCGGGGCGCTGGCCACCGTGACCACCCTCGCCACCCTGAGCCTCGTGGTGCCGACCTTCACCACCAGCCGGCCCGGCCCGCAGTTCACCCCGACACAACTCGCCTTCGCCGCGGTGGCCTCGCTGGCCCTCTACGGCCTGTTCGTCATGGTGCAGACCGGCCGGCACCGCGACTACTTCCTCTCCGTCAACAGCCAGGGACGGGTGCTCGACCCGGAGGAACACGCCGAGCCACCGTCGAACCGGGCCGCCCTGCTCAGCCTCGGCCTGCTGGTGGTGGCGCTGGTCGCCGTCGTCGGCGACGCCAAGTCGGTGTCCCCGGCGATCGAGTCCGCCGTCGCCGGGGCGAACCTGCCCCCCTCGTTCGTCGGCGTGATCATCGCGCTGCTGGTGCTGCTGCCCGAGACGATCGCCGCCGCCCGGGCGGCCCGCCGCGACCGGGTGCAGATCAGCCTGAACCTGGCCCTGGGCTCGGCCATGGCCAGCATCGGGCTGACCATCCCGGCCATCGCCCTCGCCTCGATCTGGCTCGAGGGACCGCTGCTGCTCGGCCTGGGCGGCACCCAGCTGACCCTGCTCGCCCTCACCGTCGTCACCAGCGTGCTGACCGTGGTGCCGGGGCGGGCCACCGTGCTCCAGGGCGGGGTGCACCTCGTGCTGCTCGCCGCGTTCGTCTTCCTCGCCGCCAGCCCCTGACCGCCCGCCCGGAGCAACGAAGCCCACGGGGCCGCTCCTCGGGCGGAGCCGACAACCGCGGCGCCCCCGGTCGCCAGCTCGGAAGGGCGCCGGTATGACGAAGCCCTCGCGGGGTAGTGGAGACGGCATCGCCGAGGCCGGGGAGGGCGCTGTGACGACGAGGGCGGGACGACGAGGGCGAAACACACTGGCCGGGTTCGTGGCGGCCCTCGTCGCGGGGGCGGCCTGCGCGGTCGGCGGGGTGTCGCAGCCCGAGGAGCCGGCCCCGCAGCGCCCCGGTGCCCCGGCCTCGCCCGGTGCGGGACAGACCCGCGCCGACGGCACCACCAGCGTCGCGGAGTTCCAGCAGGACGTCGTCGACGCGCAGAGCATCGCCGAGCGGTACTGGGCCGAGCAGTTCCGCGCCTCGGGGCAGCGATTCCGTCCGATCAGCCGCATCACGCCCTACCAGCGGGAGGGTCAGGTCTCCTGCGGCGGGCAGCCGCTGCCGCGCAACAACGCGGTCTACTGCTCGGCCGGCGACTTCATCGCCTACGACGTGAACTGGTCGGTGGGCGCGTTCCGCCAGGTCGGCGACGCGTTCGTGTTCTACCTGCTCGGCCACGAGTACGCGCACGGCATCCAGACCCGCCTCGGCATCCGCTACTCCTACACCATCGAGCAGGAGTTGCAGGCCGACTGCATGGCCGGGGCGTACCTCGGCGACTCGGTGCGCGCGAAGGCGCTCGCGCTCGACGCCGGCGACCTGGACGAGTTCCGCGAAGGGCTGCTGGCCGTCGGGGACGCCCCCGACCAGCCCTGGTTCGCCGAGGGCTCGCACGGCACCGCCGAGCAGCGCACCGAGGCGTTCTTCCGTGGCTACGAACGGTCCCTGGACGCCTGCGGCCTCGGCTGAGCGCCGCCCGGGCCGCCGCCGTCGCGCCCGCACCACCCCGTCGGTCAGGTCACTGCGCCGGCACCTGGGCGTGCGGCGGCGGCGTGGCGGCTGAGAGGATCCCCGGGTACCCGAACCGAGGGAGGACCCGCTGAGCAGCCACCACCCGGCCGCCGTGCTCTTCGACATGGACGGCACCCTGGTCGACAGCGAGAAACTGTGGGACGTTGCGCTGCGCGAACTGGCGGCGGAGTACGGCGGTACCCTCTCCGACTCCGCCCGCCGGGCCGTGATCGGCACCAGCATGGCGGCGTCGATGCGTATCGTGCACGACGACCTGGGCCAACCGGAGCGCGACCCCGCGGCCAGCGAGGCGTGGATCAACGCCCGGATCCTGGAGCTGTTCCGCACCGGGCTGCGTTGGCGCCCCGGCGCGTTGCCGCTGCTGCGGGCGGTCCGCGCGGCGGGCATCCCGACCGCCCTGGTGACCTCCAGCGTCCGGCCCCTCGTGGAGGTGGCGCTGGACACCCTCGGGCGGGACAGCTTCGACGCGATCGTCTGCGGCGACGAGGTCGACGACGCCAAGCCCCACCCGGAGCCGTACCTGACGGCCGCCCGGCTGCTCGGCGTGCCGATCGCGCGCTGCGTGGCGATCGAGGACTCACCGACGGGGGTGGCCAGCGCGCTCGCCGCCGGCGCGGCGGTGCTGGCCGTACCGGCGGAGGTGCCGATCGGGCCGCGCGACGGCGTACACCAGGTGGAGAGCCTGACGGGGGCGGACCTGGAACTGCTGACCGCCCTGCTCGGCGCCCCGCCGCCCGGCGCCTGACCGCGACGTGGGGCCCCGCCAGCCGGCGGGACCCCACGTGTCGCGCGCCGGATCACTCGTGGGCGATGGCGCCCAGCACGTTGATCCGGGCGGCCCGGACCGCCGGGAGCGCCGCCGCGATCACCCCGACGATCGCGGCGAGGCCGAGGAAGATCCCCATCCGGGCCCAGGGCAGCACCAGGTCGGTGATCCCCTCGTCGCGCAGCGCCTCGACCACTGCCGCGCCGAGGCCGGCGCCGACGACGACACCGAGCAGCGCGCCGAAGACCGAGATCACCACCGCCTCCACGGTGATCATCCGCATGGTCTGCGCCCGGCGCAGCCCGATGGCCCGCAGCAGCCCCAGCTCCCGGGTGCGTTCCAGCACCGACAGCGCCAGGGTGTTGATGATGCCGAGTACGGCGATCACGATCGCCAGCGCCAGCAGGATCTGGATCATCATGAGCAGCCCGTCGAGCTGACCGGTCTGCTGCTCGATGAACGCCTCCCGGTCGGCCACCGACACCTCGGGGGAATCGGCCAGCAGCGCCTCGATCCGTGGCTGCACGTCGGCCGCCCGGGTACCGGGAGCGAGCTGGATGAACCCCTGGATCGGCTGCGGGATGGCGAAGCCGCTCGCCGCCTCCGGCGGCAGCACCACCGGGTTGGTCAGCTCGGAACTGGCGTAGACACCGGACACCGTGTAGGTGCGTGCCTCGCCCCGCGACGTCTGCACCGGCACCGTCGAGCCCACGGAGAGGCCACGCGCCTGTGCGGTGTCCGAGCTGACCAGCATCTCGCCCGGCCCCAGCCGGTCGATGTTCCCGGCGGTGGGCTCGGCCCCGAAGATCTGCCGCAGCGCGGCGACGTCACTGCTCGCCGCCACCCAGGTCCGCTCCCCGCCGACCATCGCCAGGTCGCCGTACTCGCCGTCGACCAGGCGTACCCCCGGGATCGCGGCGGCCTTCTCCAACACCGCCGGGTCGAAGCTCGGCGACCGTGGGCCGCTCTGCGCCCCGGAGATCACCAGCTCCGCCTTGAGGGTGTCCTGTGCGAGCCCGCCGATGCTGCTCTTCGCCGAGTCCAGGATCACCGTCACCCCCGTGACCAGGGCGATGCCGACCATCAGCGCGGCGGCCGTGATGGCGGTGCGGCGCGGGTTGCGCCCGGAGTTCAGCCGCCCCAGCTTGCCCGGCACCGACCAGGCGAACATCGCACCGAGCAGGCTCACCACCGGCCGGCTGATCAACGGCGTCAGCAGGGCCACACCGATGAAGGCGAACAGCACCCCGCCGAGGATGGTGGCCAGGGTGCTGCCCCCGGCGTTGCCGGTGAGCCCCAGGGCCAGCAGCGCGCCGCCGATGGCCGTGACGACCGCCCCGACCAGGGTGATCCTGGTCAGCGGGCGGTCCGGGGTGGCGACGTCCTGCATCGCCGCGATCGGCGGGATCCGCGACGCCCGCAGCGCCGGCAGCAGGGCCGCCACCACAGTGATGACCAGACCGACGGCGAACGCGCCGATCACGGCGGACGGCGGCACGCCGATCCCCGCCAGGCTCAGCCCGCCGGCGAAGGTGCTGAACAGGTACGCCAGCAGCGCGCCGATGCCGATGCCCGCGCCGAGGCCGAGCAGCGAGGCGACCAGCCCCACCGCGACGGCCTCCAGCACCACCGACCCGATGATCTGCCGGCCGCTGGCCCCGACGGCGCGCATCAGCGCCAGTTCCCGGGTGCGCTGCGCCACGATGATCGAGAAGGTGTTGAGGATCAGGAAGGTGCCCACCAGCAGCGCCACCGCCGCGAAGCCGAGCAGGATCCGGTTGAAGAAGGACAGCGCCTCCTTCAGGCTGGACGCCGCGTCCGCGGAGAGCCGCGCACCGGTCTTGACCTCGAATCCGGTGCCCAGCGCGGCGGCCACGGCGTCACGCAGCGCCTCGTCGGAGACCCCGTCGGCGGCGGTGACCGAGATGTTGCTGAAGGTGTCCGGGGCGCCCAGCATCAGCCGCTGCGCGACAGGCGTGGTGAACATGATCTCGTTGGCGCCACCGACGGAGTCCCGGCCGCCGCTGTAGCCGAACACGCCGACGACCGTGAACTCCTGCTTCGGCTGGAGGGTCAGCACGCCGACCCGGTCGCCGACCTTCACCTTGCCGGCCGCCGCGAGCGCCCCGTTGATCACGATCTCGTCGTCGGCCTGCGGGCCGCGCCCCTCGCGCAGCCGCACCAGGTCGCTCTCGCCGGTCCAGTTCTCGCCGAGCTGGGGTGGGCCGAACGAGGCCACCGCCTTGCCGTTGCCGCCGACCAACCGCGCCCCGTCGACGGCGACGAGACCCGTCGCCCCGGCCACCCCGGGCACCGCCCGGACGGCGTCCAGCGTGGCCGCCGGCACCGGGGAGACGGCCTGCATGCCGCTGTCGCCGCCGTCGACCTTCGGCTTGGCCGCGACGTTGACGTCCACGCCCTCGTACGCGTCGGCGAAGATCGCGTCGAACGAGCGGCCGAGGGTGTCGGTGAGCACGAACGCGCCGGAGACGAACATGACGCCCAGCACCACCGCCAGGCCGGAGAGGATCAGTCGGACCTTGCGGGCCAGCAGGCTCTTGAGGGTCGCGCGGAACATCAGCGCGTCACCTCGGTCGGGGCGTCGAGCTTCTTCATGGTGTCCAGCACCGTGTCGGCGGTCGGCTCGATCAGCTCCGAGACGATCTCCCCGTCGGCGAGGAAGACCACCCGGTCGGCGTACGCGGCGGCGGTCGGGTCGTGGGTGACCATCACGATGGTCTGCCCGTGCTCGCGTACCGAGTCGCGCAGGAAGTTCAGCACCTCCGCGCCGGCGCGCGAGTCCAGGTTGCCCGTCGGCTCGTCGGCGAAGATCACCTCGGGGCGCGCGACCAGCGCGCGGGCACAGGCCACCCGCTGCTGCTGGCCCCCGGAGAGCTGCGCGGGCCGGTGGTCGAGCCGGTCGCGCAGCCCGACCGTGGCGATGACCGTGTCGTACCAGGCCGGATCCGGCTTGCGCCCGGCGATCGACAGCGGCAGCAGGATGTTCTCCTTGGCCGTCAACGTCGGCAGCAGGTTGAACTGCTGGAAGATGAACCCCACCTTGTCGCGGCGCAGCTTCGTCAGGCCCGCGTCGCCCAGACCGGTGACCTTCGTGTCGCCGATCGACACCGTGCCCCGGGTCACCGAGTCCAGCCCCGCCAGGCAGTGCATCAGCGTCGACTTGCCGGAGCCCGACGGCCCCATGATCGCCGTGAACCGGCCCTGCTCGAACTCCGCGGTGACCCCGCGCAGCGCGACGACCTGCGCCTCGCCGCTGCCGTACACCTTCCACACGTCGTTCGCCCGGGCCGCGGCCTGCGCGTGCCGGCCTACCGTCGCGGTCACGTCATCTACCTCTTCCGTCTGTCTTCGATCCGTACCGCCCCCGCTGGTCCGGCACGGCAAGTCCCATCATCTGTGCTCGCCCGCCCCGATCCGTCCGACTCCGGGCGGAGCCCAGGGCGGATTTCGCGCTGCGGGTGCCCCCCACACCGGCTCAGGGTTCTCCCTGAGTCGCGCGGGCGGCCGGCCCACGCCGGGGCGCGCCGGCAGCACCGGGCCGGGCGCACGCGCCACCGGCCGGCACCGGTGCACACCGACACGGCCCCAGGACCAACCTCGCGGCGGCACCGTCGGTCACGGTAGGTGACGGGGGCAACCGCTGCGTCGCGTGCGGCGCGTCCCCGGCCACGGCGCGACCCGCCGGCGACGAGGCGCTAGTTCTGCGGGCGGACCAGGCCCGACTCGTACGCCAGCACCACTGCCTGCACCCGGTCGCGCAGGCCCAGCTTCGTCAACACGTGCCCGACATGGGTCTTGACGGTGGTCTCGCTGACCGACAACGCCCGGGCGACCTCGGCGTTGGACAGCCCCCGCGCCACGTGCACGAGCACCTCGCGTTCACGCTCGGTCAGCGCGCGCAGCACCTGAGGCGGTGCGGTCGCCGGGTCGGGCAGCGCGCCGGCGAAGCGGTCCAGCAGGCGCCGCAGGATCCGGGGTGCCACCACCGCGTGCCCGGCCGCCACGGTGCGGATGGCGTCCACCAGGTCGTCGGCGGGCACGTCCTTGGACAGGAAGCCGCTCGCCCCGGCCCGTAGCGCACCCACCACGTACTCGTCCAGGTCGAAGGTGGTCAGGATCAGCACCCGCACCGGCAGCCGGGCGTCGACGATCGCCCGCGTCGCGGCGACCCCGTCCATCCGCGGCATCCGGACGTCCATCAGCACGACGTCGGGCAGCAGCCGGCGGGCCAGCTCCACCGCCGCCAGGCCGTCGGCGGCCTCGGCCACGACGTGCAGGTCACCCGCCGCGCCCAGCACCAACCGGAAGCCGGTACGCAGCAGCGGCTGGTCGTCGGCGAGCAGGACGCGCACCGGACGTGGCGGCGACGCCGCCTCGGTCACCCGTCGGCGCCCGGAGGCGTCGGGCGGGAACGGGCGTCACGCCGCGGATCCGGCACCGCCTGGGTCGGGAATGGCGGCGGCGTGCCGCCGAAGGTGGGGCAGAGCGCCTGGTGGCTGCACCAGTCGCAGAGCCGGCTCGGCCGGGGGCGGAAATCCTGCTGGGCGGTCGCCTGCTCGATCGCCCGCCACAACGCCACCACCGTGCGCTCGAAGCGCAGCAGCTCGTCGGCGTCCGGCGCGTAGTCACAGATCTCCGCGTCCTTGAGGTAGAGCAGCCGCAGCACCCGGGGAACCACGCCCCGGGTGCGCCACAGCACCAGCGCGTAGAACTTGAGCTGGAACAACGCGCGGGCCTCGAACGCCTCCCGCGGCGCGCCACCGGTCTTGTAGTCGACCACCCGCAGCGCCCCGTCGGGCGCCACGTCGAGCCGGTCGACGTAGCCGCGGATCAGCAGCTCGTCGTCGACCACCGCAGAGATGAGGCTCTCCCGCTCGGCCGGCTCCAACCGGCGCGGATCCTCCACCGCGAAGTAGCCCTCCAGCAACCCGCTGGCCGAGCGCAGGAACTCGGCCGCCGCCGGGGAGTCGCCGTCGGCGAACAACGCCGCCAGCTCCGGCTGCTCGGTGACCAGCCTGTCCCACTGCGGGGCCACCAGGTCGCCCGCCGCCGTCGGGGTGCGCCCCTGCGCCGGCAGGTCGAACAGCCGCTCCAGCACCGCGTGCACCAGCGTGCCGCGGGCCTGCTCGACCGTCGGCTGTTCGGGCAGGCGGTCGATGCTGCGCAGTCGGTAGAGCAGCGGGCAGGTCTTGAAATCCGCCGCCCGCGACGGCGACAGGGAGGCCCGCACCGTCGCCGGGACCTCGGCCGGAGGTGGGGACTGCTGCGTGGTCACCGGTTGCGCCGTCATGCCCGGAAGGTTAGGGCACCCGTCTGACAGCGCGCCCGTCGCCGCACCGGCGCATGATCCCCGCCGCGTAGCATCGAGGCGATGGAGCAGACGAGGCGACCGCGCCGCCGACCCGACGCGACCAGCGGCCTGACCGTCGGCCGGGTGTTCGGGGTGCCGTTGCACCTCAACGCTTCGATGGTGCTGCTCACCCTGCTGGTGACCGTGCTGTACGCCGAGTTCGCCCGCCGCCAGCTCGACCTGTCCCAGGTCGCCGGCTACCTGATCGGCTTCGGCTTCGTGGTCTCCCTGCTCGGCTCGGTGCTGCTGCACGAGCTCGGCCACGCGCTCACCGCCCGCCGCCACGGAATCGGTGTGCGGGGGATCACCCTGGAACTGCTCGGCGGCTACACCGAGATGGACCGGGACGCCCCGACACCCCGCGTCGACCTGCTGGTGTCGCTCGCCGGGCCGGCCGTCTCCGCCGTGCTCGGCGCGATCGCGGTCGCCGCCACCCTCGCCCTGCCCGACGGCACCCTCGCCCACCAGCTCGCGTTCCAGCTGGCCGTGAGCAACGTCATCGTCGCGCTGTTCAACATGCTGCCCGGGTTGCCGCTCGACGGCGGCCGGGCGCTGCGGGCGGCGGTCTGGGCGGTGACCCGCGACCGGCACCGGGGCACCGAGGTCGCCGGCTGGGTGGGGCGGGCCGTCGCCGTCGGCACCGCCGCGCTGGTCGCCCTGCTCACCGTCACCCGGGTCCTGGCGCCGCTGGCGCTGCCGCTGATGCTGCTGGTCGCGTTCACCCTGTGGCGGGGCGCCGGGCAGTCGATCCGGTTGGCCCGGATCAGCCGCCGCCTCCCGCTGATCGACCTGTCGCGGCTGGCCCGGCCGGCGCTGGCCGTGCCCGCCGGCACGCCGCTGGCCGAGGCGTACCGCAGGCGCGCCGAGGGAAGCAACCCGGGCGCCGCGCTCCTGGTCACCGACCCGACCGGCCGGCCGGTCGCCCTGGTCGACCCGGCCGCGGCCCAGGCCGTACCGGTGGAGCGTCGCCCGTGGCTGGCCGTCGACGCGGTCGCCAGGTCCCTGGCCGACCTGCCCGCGTTGCCGGTCGGGCTCGACGGGGAACGCGTGATGGAGACGGTGCAGACCCACCCGGGCGCGCAGTACGTGGTGACCGCAGGCGAAGATGTCGTCGGCATCCTGCACATCGCGGATCTGGCTCAGCTCCTCGAACCTCAACGGAAGATGAACACGTGACCGCAACTCCCCCCGCCGCCCCGGCCGACCCGGCTGTCCCGGCGCCCGCCGGCACCCCGGCACTGCCTCCCGTGCACCGCGGCCCGTTCCGGCCCGGCGACCGGGTGCAGCTGACCGACCCCAAGGGGCGGATGCACACGGTCACCCTGGAGCCCGGCAAGGCCTTCCACACCCACCGCGGCATCCTGGAACACGACGCCCTGATCGGTCTGCCCGACGGCAGCGTGGTCACCACCTCCGGCGGCGGCACCGCGTTCCTGGCCCTGCGCCCGCTGCTGTCCGACTACGTGCTCTCCATGCCGCGCGGCGCCCAGGTGATCTACCCGAAGGACTCCGCCCAGATCGTCGCGATGGGCGACGTCTTCCCCGGCGCCAAGGTCCTGGAAGCCGGGGCCGGCTCCGGCGCGCTGGCCTGCTCGCTGCTGCGCGCGGTCGGCACCGAGGGGGAGCTGCACTCGTTCGAGGTGCGCGACGACTTCGCCCAGATCGCCCGGCGCAACGTGGAGGCCTTCTTCAACGGGCCGCACCCGGCGTGGCACCTGCACGTCGGCGACGTCGCCGGCTGCACCGAGACCGGCTTCGACCGGATCATCCTCGACATGCTCACCCCGTGGGCGACCCTCGACATGGTCGAGCGGGCCCTGGTGCCCGGCGGCGTGTTCATCGGCTACGTCGCCACCACCCCGCAGCTCTCCGAGCTGGTCGAGGCGCTGCGCGAACGCGGTGGCTGGACCGAGCCGCGGGCCTGGGAGTCGCTGGTGCGCGACTGGCACGCCGAGGGGCTCGCCGTTCGCCCGGACCACCGCATGATCGCCCACACGGCGTTCCTGGTCTCCGCGCGTAAGCTCGCGCCCGGCGTCACCGCGCCGCCGCGGCGCCGCAAACCCAGCAAGGGCGCCGAGGCGTACGCCGAACGCCGCCAGGTGCTGCGCGACGCCGAGGCCGCCCGGCAGGCGGCTGCCGAGGCCGTCCCGGCGGCTGTCGCCGAGGCCCCGCCGGCGGCTGCCGAGGCCGCCCCGGCGGTTGCCGGGACAGGGCGGGTCACGGCGGCCGGGGACCCGGAACGGCCGTGACGGCGCAGCGGTGCGACGAGGAGTGAACGGACGGATCCCGCCCGCCGGCACGCGCCGGCGGGCCGGGCACGGGGAGGTGGCATGAGCCGGCCGGGCTTCGGCGGGGGTGACCTGCCGGCGGTGTTCCCGGACTGGTCGCCCTACCAGGACCTGGAATCGGCGGCGCGGGCGTACCTGCGGGACCCCGACGTCGCCCTGGAGGCGCTCGGCGGGGTGCTGCGCGGCGCCTCGGTGCTCGGCTTCACCCTGGAACGCTTCGTCAACGAGGTCAACGGGGTGTGGCAGGAGGTCGTGGTCTGCGACGGCAGCCGCCTCGTCCTCTGGCACGGCGAGGACGTGCCGCCGGAGGAGGGGCCGCCGGGGTCGATGACCTCGTCGCTGCGGGTGGTGCCGGTCTCCACGGTGACCGAGGTCGGCTGCCGGCGGCGGCTGACCCGCGACGAGGCGGGCGGGATCCGGGTCGACAGCATCGACGTCTACCTGCTGCTCACCTCGCTGGACGAGGCGCCGCCGAGCGACGAGGCGGTGGGCGCGCCCCGACATGACGCGCTGCGCTTCGGCAAGACCCTCGACGACGGCGGTGCCGGCCAGATCGCCCGCCTGGAGGAGTTCGCCCGCCTGGTCGCCTCGGTGGTCGGCCGCCCGATGCTCTGACTCCCGCGCCCGGCTCGCCGGCGGTGCCGTGCGTCCGGCCGGTGGAGCGCCCGGGCCGCCCGGGTCACGGGCGGCCCGGCACGGTCAGTCCTGCTCGGCCTCCGGGCCGGCCACCTCGACGCCGTCGCTGCCGCGTACGACGTGGATGCACTCGCCCGGGCACTCCTTCGCCGAGTCGATCACCTCGAGGCGCAGGTGCTCCGGCACGTCGACCCGGCTGCCGGGCGCCAGCCGCAGTTCACCGTCGGGTCCCTTGACGTACGCGAGGCCGTCGACGTCGAACTCGAACACCTCGGGCGCGTACTGCACGCAGAGCCCGTCTCCCGTGCAGAGCTCCTGGTCAACCCAGACCTGCAGCTGATCCGTCATGACCTCCGCCACGGCACACCCCCCATGTTCTCCCGTCCCACGCCCCGACGGTACCCGAACGCCCCGACCGGCCCCCGGGGCCACCCTTGGCGATCAAGCTTCGGTGACGAGCGCGTTGCATGGGACCGAATCGGCCTCATAGCGGCTAGTGTTAGGGCAGAACGTTCAAGCCCCCCGGGGAGGTGGGACGTGGCACGCAGCGACGACGCGGACTCGCGCGCCGCACGGTGGGAGAAGGAGGCCCACGATCTCTCCACGCAGGTCGCGTTCCTTCAGGAGGAACTCGCTCTGGTGCGGCGCAAGTTGACCGAAAGCCCCCGACACGTCCGGCAGCTCGAAGAGCGGCTGGCGGCCACCCAGGCACAGTTGGCGCGGCTGACCGAGAACAACGACCGGCTCGTGAGCACCCTCAAGGAGGCCCGCGCGCAGATCGTGACGCTCAAGGAGGAGATCGACCGCCTCGCGCAGCCGCCGAGTGGCTACGGTGTCTTTCTCGCGGCACACGACGACGGCACGGTGGACGTCTTCACCGGCGGGCGCAAGCTCCGCGTCGCCGTCTCACCCTCGCTGGACGTCGCCGAGCTGCGGCGCGGTCAGGAGGTCCTGCTCAACGACGCGCTCAACATCGTCGACGCGTTCGGCTACGAGCGGGTCGGCGAGGTGGTGATGCTCAAGGAGATCCTCGCGGGTCCCGACGACGGCCCGGGCGACCGGGCCCTGGTGGTCTCGCACTCCGACGAGGAACGCATCGTGCACCTCGCCGAGACCCTGATCGGCGCGCCGATCCGGGCCGGCGACTCGCTCATGATCGAGCCCCGCTCGGCGTACGCGTACGAGCGGATCCCGAAGAGCGAGGTCGAGGAGCTGGTCCTGGAGGAGGTGCCCGACGTCGACTACACCGACATCGGTGGCCTCCACTCGCAGATCGAGCAGATCCGCGACGCGGTGGAGCTGCCCTTCCTGCACGCCGACCTGTTCCGTGAGCACCAGCTCCGCCCGCCGAAGGGCATCCTGCTCTACGGCCCGCCCGGCTGCGGCAAGACGTTGATCGCCAAGGCGGTGGCCAACTCGCTGGCGAAGAAGATCGCCGAGCGGGCGGGCAAGGAGAAGCACACCAGCTTCTTCCTCAACATCAAGGGCCCGGAGCTGCTCAACAAGTACGTCGGCGAGACCGAGCGGCACATTCGGCTGATCTTCCAGCGGGCCCGCGAGAAGGCCGGCGAGGGCACGCCTGTCATCGTGTTCTTCGACGAGATGGACTCGATCTTCCGCACCCGCGGCTCCGGGGTCTCCTCCGACGTGGAGAACACGATCGTCCCGCAGCTGCTCAGCGAGATCGACGGTGTGGAGGGGCTGGAGAACGTCATCGTCATCGGCGCCTCCAACCGGGAAGACATGATCGACCCGGCGATCCTGCGCCCCGGCCGACTCGACGTGAAGATCAAGATCGAGCGTCCGGACGCCGAGGCGGCGAAGGACATCTTCTCGAAATACATCCTCTCCGGGTTGCCGCTGCACCCCGACGACCTGGCCGAGCACGGTCGCGACCCCCAGGCCACCGTCGCGGCGATGATCGACGCGGTCGTGCTGCGGATGTACTCGGAGACCGAGGAGAACCGCTTCCTCGAGGTCACCTACGCCAACGGCGACAAGGAAGTCCTCTACTTCAAGGACTTCAACTCCGGCGCGATGATCCAGAACATCGTCGACCGGGGCAAGAAGATGGCCATCAAGGAGTTCCTCACCTCCGGTCGCAAGGGCCTGCGCCTGCAGCACCTCCTCGACGCCTGCGTCGACGAGTTCCGGGAGAACGAGGACCTGCCCAACACCACCAACCCCGACGACTGGGCCCGCATCTCCGGCAAGAAGGGCGAGCGGATCGTCTACATCCGTACGCTCGTCTCCGGCGGCAAGGGCACCGAGGCCGGCCGGTCCATCGAGACCGCCAGCAACACCGGCCAGTACCTCTGACGGACGCCGACGGGGCCCGTGACGCGAGACGTCACGGGCCCCGCTCGGCGTCCCCGCCCGCGCGCCGTGTCCCGGCCGCCGGTCCGGCGAGCCCCCTTCCGCCGTACGGCCGACTACGCTCGACGTGACGGGGGACCGGGTCGGGCGAGCGAAGCGGGTAGGTCGATGAGCGTAAGACGGATCATGGGCACCGAGGTCGAGTACGGCATCTCCGTTCCCGGCCACGCCGGGGCCAACCCCATGGTCACCTCATCCCAGGTGGTCAACGCCTACGGGGCGCGTCCCGAACTCAACCGGGGCGGTCGTGCCCGTTGGGACTACGAAGAGGAATCGCCGTTGCGCGACGCGCGCGGCTTCACCTACTCCGGGGCCGCGTACGACCCGGCCGAGGCGCTGGCCGACGAGGATCTCGGGCTCGCCAACGTGATACTGACCAACGGGGCGCGGCTCTATGTCGACCACGCCCACCCGGAATACTCGACGCCCGAGGTGACCAACCCCCTGGACCTGGTGCGGTGGGACAAGGCGGGGGAGCGGGTGATGGCCGAGGCGGCCCGCCGCGCGGCCACGATCCCCGGCACCCAGCCGATCCAGCTCTACAAGAACAACACCGACAACAAGGGCGCCAGCTACGGTTCGCACGAGAACTACCTGATGCGCCGCCAGACGCCGTTCTCCGACATCGTCGCGTATCTGACGCCGTTCTTCGTGACGCGGCAGATCGTCTGCGGGGCCGGCCGGGTCGGCATCGGCCAGGACGGTGGGCAGCACGGCTTCCAGATCTCGCAGCGCGCGGACTTCTTCGAGGTCGAGGTCGGCCTGGAGACCACCCTCAAGCGGCCGATCATCAACACCCGCGACGAGCCGCACGCCGACGCCGACAAGTACCGCCGGTTGCACGTGATCATCGGCGACGCCAACCTGTCGGAGATCTCCACATACCTCAAGCTCGGTACCACGGCGCTGATCCTCACCATGATCGAGGAGAAGGCGCTGGGCGCCGACCTCGGCATCGCCGACCCGGTGAGTGAACTGCGGGCCGTCAGCCACGATCCGTCCCTGACGCACCGGATGCGGTTGCGCGACGGGCGACGGCTGACCGCCCTGGACGTGCAGTGGGCCTACTACGAGCGGGTGCGCTCCTTCGTGGAGGATCGCTACGGCGGCGACGCCGACGAGCAGACCCTCGACGTGCTCGACCGCTGGGAGCGCGTGCTGGACCGGCTGGGCCGCGATGTCATGCTCTGCGCGGACGAGCTGGACTGGGTGGCCAAGCTGCGGCTGCTGGAGGGCTACCGGGAGCGCGAGCAGCTCGGCTGGGGCTCGCACAAGCTGCAACTGGTCGACCTGCAGTATTCCGACGTCCGCCCGGAGAAGGGCCTCTACCACCGGCTGGTGTCGCGGGGCGCGATGAGGACGCTGCTCGACGAGGAGCAGACCCGCACCGCGATGACCGAGCCGCCGGAGGACACCCGTGCGTACTTCCGCGGTCGCTGCCTGGCCCAGTACGCCTCCGAGGTCGTCGCCGCGAGCTGGGACTCGGTCATCTTCGACGTGGGGCGGGAGTCGCTGGTGCGGGTGCCGATGATGGAGCCGGAGCGGGGCACCCGCAGCCATGTGGGCGCGCTCTTCGACCGTTGCCCCAGCGCGAAGGACCTGTTGGAGACCCTCACCGGCGGCTGAGCGTCGGCGACGATTCCCGCCGCGTGCCGAAGCCGACGCGCGGCGGGCTTTTTCGTCGTCTCCGCGAGGTAAGTTGATCGCAGGGCGATCGTGGAGGAGGCAGCAATGGCCACTCGTGACAGCGGCGGGCAGTCGCAGTCGGGCAAGTCGCGTCAGGGCGAGGAGGTCGAGGACGTCACCACGGAGGCGAATCCGGAGGTCGCCGAGCGGCACGCCGAGATCACCGAGGACGTCGACGACCTGCTGGACGAGATCGACTCCGTGCTCGAGGAGAACGCCGAGGAATTCGTGCGCGGTTATGTCCAGAAGGGCGGGGAATGATAACTTATTCCCGATTCGTCAAGCATGTCGGGCAAGGTGTGCCCCCAGGGTGACCGTTCGCTGCCCGTCGCCGGGTTCCATCGCGGTCGGCGGCGGGTGAACGATCCTGCCTGCCGCCGCGCGTCCGGTGCGGCGGCCCGTTGCAGGGCGAGTCGTCCCAGGCGCGGCATCGGGCCGCAGCGGCGTCGCGTCGTGCCGGTCGGTGCGGGTCTGAAGTGGTGCGCGGGCTGCGAGCAGATCGAGCCGGCGGGATCTCCGGAGGGCAGCGGACCGCACGGCTGCTGCAAGCCCGGTGATGGCGCGCGCAGCACGGAGACGGCCCGGGCTGAACGGTGGCCGGCGGGCACGCCATCTTCGGCGGCGCGCTACCGGGGTGGGTGAAAGAGGTTCGACGAGCTCCTGGCCGAGCAGGGCGGAGTCTGCGCGATCTGCGGCGGCGCGGACCCGCAACATCTGGACCACGATCATCGCACCGGATGGGTGCGCGGGATACTGTGCTTCAACTGCAACGGTGGTCTCGGCCAGTTCCGTGACGATCAGTCGCGGCCGGCCGGGGCGATCACATATCTGAGAGGAACCACGTGGCAGCGGGCTTTGATCCATCCGGGCGTCTACCAGATGTGTTCACCAACGCGGGGACGTCCTCCTTCACCTCGTTCCTGAGCAAGGCGGCCCCCGAGATGCTGCCCGGCCGCCGGCCGCTGCCGCCGGGCATGGCCGCCGACATGGCGCCGCACGCGACGACGATCGTGGCCATCGTGGCCAACGGGGGTGTCGTGATGGCCGGCGACCGGCGGGCCACCATGGGCAACCTGATCGCCCAGCGCGACATCGAGAAGGTGCACCCCGCCGACGCACACTCCCTCGTCGGCATCGCCGGCACGGCGGGGATCGGCATCGAGCTGATGCGACTGTTCCAGGTGGAGTTGGAGCACTACGAGAAGATCGAGGGCGCGATGCTCTCGCTCGACGGCAAGGCCAACCGGCTCGCCTCGATGATCCGCGGCAACCTGGGCGCCGCGATGCAGGGCCTGGCGGTGATTCCGCTCTTCGCCGGCTACGACCTGGCCGCGAAGGACCCGGCGCGGGCCGGCCGCATCTTCAGCTTCGACGTCACCGGCGGCCCCTACGAGGAGACCGGCTACGACGCCATCGGCTCCGGTTCGATCTTCGCCCGCTCGGCGCTGAAGAAGCGCTTCCAGCCGGGGATCTCCATCGACGAGGCGGTCCGGCTGGCGGTCGAGGCGCTCTACGACGCCGCCGACGACGACACCGCCACCGGCGGGCCGGACCTGATCCGGCGGATCTATCCCGTGGTGATGACCGCGACGGCGGAGGGCACCCACCGGCTCACCGAAGATGAGATGTCCGCGATCGCCGAGAGCGTGGTCGCCGGCCGGATGGAGAACCCGGGCGGCTGATCCACCCCCGCCCGCAGCAGTCAGCAGCCGTCAGCACAGCGCCCTAAGGAGAACCGCCGCCGTGGCCATGCAGTTCTACGCCTCGCCCGAGCAGATCATGCGCGACCGTTCCGAGCTGGCCCGCAAGGGCATCGCCCGGGGCCGCAGCGCGGTGGTCCTGAGCTACTCCGGCGGGGTGCTCTTCGTCGCCGAGAACCTCTCCAGCGCCCTGCACAAGGTCAGCGAGATCTACGACCGGATCGGCTTCGCCGCCGTCGGCCGCTACAACGAGTTCGAGAACCTGCGCCGCGCCGGGGTGCGGATGGCCGACCTCAACGGTCTGAGCTACGACCGGCGCGACGTCACCGGCCGGGCGCTGGCGAACGCGTTCGCGCAGACCCTGGGCGCCATCTTCACCGAGCAGTCGAAGCCGTTCGAGGTGGAGATCTGCGTGGCCGAGGTCGGCGGCACCGCCGAGGAGGACGAGCTCTACCGGCTCACCTACGACGGCTCCGTCAACGACGAGCCGGGCCGGATGGCGATGGGCGGGCAGGCCGAGGCGATCACCGGCGTGTTGAAGTCACACCACCGTCCGGACATGTCGCTGGGCGAGGCGGTGAAGGTCGCCGTCCAGGCGCTGGGCAGCGTCGGGGGAGAGGGTGGCGCCTCGCGGACCATCGCCGCCAACCAGTTGGAGGTGGCGGTCCTGGACCGGCGCCGGGTGGGGCGTACGTTCCGCCGCATCACCGGGGCCGCGCTGACGGCGCTGCTCGACGGCGACAAGGCCGAGGAGCCGGTGTCGGCCCGGCCCGAGACGCCGGCGTCGCCGACCACGGAGGCGAAGAAGCCCACCACGTCGGCCGGCTCTGCGGACCTGGAGGGCCAGGACGCCCCCGAGGCGTAGCGGGAACACCTCGCGAGCGGCGGCCCCGGGCGAGAGCGCCCGGGGCCGCCGCTCGCGTCCATCCGGGACGCGGCGGCAGCGGCCCGGCGCCGCCGGCGGCGGCGCCGTCCCCCGGCCACCGGGACGCGGCGGGGCGGCGCCGGATGGAACGGGCGTGGCGTGCGCTGCCCATCTGGGGCCTCGGGCGGCTAATGTCTCATCATGGAGCGGCGAATCTTCGGCCTCGAGACCGAGTACGGCGTCACCTGCACCTACCGGGGGCAGCGGCGACTGTCCCCCGACGAGGTCGCCCGGTACCTCTTCCGCCGTGTGGTGTCGTGGGGCCGGTCGAGCAACGTCTTCCTGCGTAACGGGGCCCGGCTCTACCTGGACGTCGGTTCGCACCCGGAGTACGCCACCCCCGAGTGCGACTCGGTGGTGGATCTGGTCGCGCACGACCGGGCCGGCGAGCGGATCCTGGAGGGTCTGCTGATCGACGCCGAGAAGCGGCTGCACGACGAGGGCATCGCGGGCGAGATCTACCTGTTCAAGAACAACACCGACTCGGCCGGCAACTCGTACGGCTGCCACGAGAACTACCTGGTGTCGCGGCACGGTGAGTTCGGCAGGCTGGCCGACGTGCTGATTCCGTTCCTGGTCACCCGGCAGTTGATCTGCGGGGCGGGCAAGGTGCTGCAGACGCCGCGCGGTGCGGTCTACTGCCTGTCCCAACGCGCCGAGCACATCTGGGAGGGTGTCTCGTCGGCGACGACGCGCAGCCGGCCGATCATCAACACCCGCGACGAGCCGCACGCGGACGCGGAGCGCTACCGCCGCCTGCACGTCATCGTCGGCGACTCCAACATGAACGAGGTCACCACGCTGCTCAAGGTCGGCACGGCCGACATCGTGCTGCGGATGATCGAGGCTGGGGTGGTGATGCGCGACCTGACGCTGGAGAACCCGATCCGGGCGATCCGCGAGGTGTCGCACGACATCACCGGCCGGCGCAAGGTGCGGCTCTCCTCGGGCAAGGAGGTCAGCGCGTTGGACATCCAGCAGGAATACCTGGCCAAGGCGACCGAGTTCGTGGAGCGGCGCGGCGGTGACCAGGCCGCCAAGCGGGTGGTGGAGCTGTGGGGCCGGGTGCTGCGCGCGGTGGAGACCGGTGATCTGGAACCGGTGTCCCGGGAGATCGACTGGGTGACCAAGCTGCGGCTCATCGAGCGTTACCAGCGCAAGCACGACCTGCCGCTGTCGCACCCGCGGGTGGCCCAGATGGACCTGGCCTACCACGACGTGCGCCGGGGCCGGGGCCTCTACGGGCTGCTGGAGCGGCGCCGCGAGGTGGACCGGGTGACGACGGATCCGGAGATCTTCGAGGCCAAGGAGACCCCGCCGCAGACGACCCGGGCCCGGCTGCGCGGGGAGTTCATCCGGCACGCGCAGGAGAAGCGGCGCGACTTCACCGTCGACTGGGTGCATCTCAAGCTCAACGACCAGGCGCAGCGCACCGTGCTCTGCAAGGACCCGTTCCGGGCGTACGACGAGCGGGTGGAGCGGCTGATCGCCAGCATGTGACGGCGACGTCCGCTCCGGTGCGGTCCTGGCGGCCGTCCGGGCGGGCGGGGCCGGTAGGCTGACCGCGCCATGACGACTTCCGAACCTCCCGACAGCGGCCGGGCCCGACAGAACTGGGCCGAGCGCCGCCGCGAGAAGATCCGTGCCGAGATCGAACGCAACCGGCGCGGCGACTACACGGTGCCCACCTGGGTGTTGGGGCTCGCGCTGGTGCTGATCGTGGGCGCCTGGCTCGCCCTGATCTTCCTGGCCTGAGCCGGTCCCGGGCGACGCCGCAACCTGGGAGTTGTGACAGGCCCGCCGACGCTGGCACCGTCGTTCTGCTGCGCGTCGTACTCGGCGTTCGCGGCGGCGCAGCTGCCCGCCGGCATGCGGCTGGTCGACCAGGTCCGCGCCGATCCGGCGACCGCCGAGGTCAGCGACAAGCTGCGGGCGTTTGCTGGGGATCGCCGCCGCCGTGCGGCGCGATGGTCGTGACGTGACGGCCGAGCTGGTCAAGGCGGCCCGGGCGGCCGGCCACGACGGCTGACCCCGGCCCGTCCGGGGGGTCCGGCGGCAACTTCGGCACCGGTGGCCCGTCGGTGCTCAGCCGAGCAGGCGTGCGGCGTGTCGACCGGCCGCGGCGGCGGACAGGAAGTAGGCGTGGTCGGCGTCGAGGCCCCGGCCCATGGTGGACAGCGGCACCGGCGTGGCCCGCAGCGCGGCGTCGAGGCCGTCGGTGGGCACCCGCACGACGGTGTGCCGCTCGGCCAGGGGAGCCAGTGCCGCGTCGACCTCGTCGGCCAGCGCCGGGGCCAGGCCGTCGGGCACGACCAGTTCGGCGGGGGCGAGGGCCACCCGGCCGTACGCGGTGAGGCTGTGGTGCGACACGCCGCGGTGGCGGGGCCGGGGATCGGCGTCGGAGATCCGCAGCGACCCGACCGGCCGCCCGCCCAGCGTGGCGACGGCGTTCACGGCCTCACCCACGGCCACCCCGGAGAAGCCCCACCGGGTGCCGGTGCCGAGGTTGCCCGGCCCCTGGGCGACGATCGCCACGTCGGCGCGCAGCACGTGCCGGGCGGCGAGCAGCCCGCTGTGCACGGTGGCGGCCTCCAGGTCACCGCCGAACGCCTGGCCGACGGTGACCGTGCCGGCGAGGTGCGCGTGCAGCCCGGCGAGGGTGCGGGAGAACCAGGCGGGCAGCGCCCCGCCGTCGGTCAGCAGGTACGCCACCCGGGCGGCGGGGGCGTCGGCGTGGATACCGGCCAGGATCGCCGGCAGCGCGGAGTGCAGGTCGGCGGTGACGACGGGCAGGCCGCCCAGGTCGTCGGCGGCGGCCATGACCTGCCGGTGCGGGGAGGCGTCCTCGTCGACGCCGAGCAGGATCGGCTGCAGCGGGGTGTACCGGGCCTTGACCAGGTGGCCGGCGTCGCGGGTGTCGAGGGCCTGCGGCGGGTCCGGCGGCAGCCGGTCGGGCAGCGCCACGACCAGGGCGTACCCCCCGGTGCCGAGGCCCATCAGCAGCGCGTTGGCGTTGAGCAGCACCCGGTCGCCGGGCTCGGGGCGGCCGACTAGTGCGGGATAGGCCAGGGCACGCACGGTGCCGCCGTCGGGCAGGTCGACGTCCAGTTCCACCGCCCCGGCCCACTGCCGCCGCAGCCCCGTCACCGTTCCCGACCGCCATCGCACCATGCCGCGCACGCTAGCGTCGTCGCCCCGACGGGCCGCGCCCGGGGCGGTGACCGGACGTGACTCAGGCGGCGGGACCGTCCGGCTCCCGGCCGTTGCGGGGGCCGGCGCCGCTGGTCGGGTCGAGGAAGACGTGCCGGACGTACGGGTGGCGGGCGGCGAGGCGCCGCTCGGCCTCCTCGGCGGCGGCTTCGATGCGCGCGCCGCTGGCCTCGTCGTCGAAGTCGACCTTCGCGGCGACCAGGACGTCGCCCGGTCCGAGCTGCATGGTCAGCAGCGTGTCGACGCGCCGTACGGCGGGCAGCGCGGCGAGTTCGTCGGCGATCTCGCCGCGCAGCCGTTCGGGCACGGCCCGGCCGACCAGCAGCGAGATGTTGCTGTGGGCCAGGACGGTGGCCACCACGAGCAGCAGCGCGCCGATCAGGATGGAGGCGACGCCGTCCCACAGTTCGTCCCCGGTGAGCTGGGACAGGGCCACCCCGGTGGCGGCCAGCACCAGCCCGATCAGGGCCGCGGCGTCCTCCAGGAACACCGCCTTCACGGCGGTGTCGGAGGTCAGCCGCAGGAACCGGCGCGGGGTGGTGCGCCAGCGCCGGGACTCGCTGCGGACCTGCCGCACGGCGCGGGCCAGCGAGACCGACTCGATGGCGAACGACACCGCCAGCACGATGTAGGAGACCAGGTAGTCGCCGCTGTGCTCGTGCACCAGGATGGTGGTGACGCCGTGGGTGATCGCGAAGCCGGCCCCGGCGACGAACGTGAACAGCGCCGCCAGGAACGCCCAGACGTAGCTCTCCTTGCCGTACCCGAAGGGGTGCCGGGCGTCGGCGGGCCGCGACCCCCGGCGCAGCGCGAGATAGAGCAGGACCTCGGTGGTGGTGTCGGCCACGGAGTGCACGGCCTCGGAGAGCATCGCCGCCGACCCGGAGAGCACCCCGGCGATCAGCTTGGCCACCGCGATGGCGAGGTTGGCCGCCCCGGCGACCAGCACGGTGCCGACGCTCTCCGGCCTGGCCTGTGGCTGGGTCACCAGGCCACTGTAAGGTCGCGGGCGACCGGGCGCCCGGCGACCGCGGGCCCGGCCGGCGGTGACGCGACGCGCGACGTGCCCGCGTGGGTGCACGGGCGCGGCGGCCGGGCTGCTAGCGTCTACCGCGTGTCGCGGACCCGCACCGAACGCCTGGTCAACCTGGTGATCTGCCTCCTCTCCACGCGACGGTTCCTGACCGCCGCGCAGATCGCCGCGACCGTGCCCGGCTACGAGCACGATCCGGACGACGCGCGTGACCACGAGGCGTTCCAGCGCAAGTTCGAGCGGGACAAGGCGGAGTTGCGCGAGTTGGGCGTGCCGCTGGAGACGGGGACGGCGAGCGTCTTCGACGCGGAGCCCGGCTACCGCATCGCCCACCGGGAGTACGCGCTGCCCGACATCCCCCTGGAACCGGACGAGGCGGCCGCCGTCGGTATCGCCGCCCGGCTGTGGCAGCACGCCGGCCTGGCCGCCGCCGCCTCCTCCGGGTTGGCGAAGCTGCGCGCCGCCGGTGTCGACGTGGACCCGCAGGCCACGTTGGGTCTGGAGCCGATGGTGACGGTGGATCCGGCGTTCGCGCCGCTCACCGCCGCCGCCCGGGACCGGCGTGAGGTCAGTTTCGACTACCGGGTGCCCGACCGCGACGAGCCGACCCGCCGTCGCCTGCAGCCGTGGGGCGTGGTCTGCTGGCGGGGCCGCTGGTATGTGGTCGGGCACGACCTCGACCGCGCGGCGACCCGCTGCTTCCGGCTGTCCCGGGTGGTCGGCGCGGTCCGGGCGACCGGGGCCCCCGGGGGTTACGAGCCGCCGGCCGGGCTCGACCTGATCAGTCACGTGGCCCGCTGGTCGGGGCCCGTGGAGCGCACCGGGCGGGCCACCGTGCTGGCGGCTGCCGGCCGTGCCGCCGGGCTGCGCCGCTGGGCGGTCGACGTCACCGCCGGGCCCGACGGTGACCGGCTCGTCCTGCCCTACGCCGACGCGGACGTCCTCGCCGGTCAGCTCGTCGGCTACGGCCCGGACGTGCGGGTGCTCGATCCGCCGGAGGTACGCGACGCGGTGATCCAGCGGCTCAAGGAGATCGCCGCCCGGCACGACGACTTCGCGCTTGCCGGGGGTGTGCGGTGACCCGGCCGGCCGCCCGGGGCGGCTCCCGGGCGTCGGCCGACCGGCTGGCCCGGCTGCTGAACCTGGTGCCCTACCTGCTGGCCCGGCCCGGCATCGAACTCGCCGAGGCGGCCGGCGACCTGGGCGTCACCGAGCGGCAGTTGCGCGAGGACCTGGAGCTGCTGTGGGTGTGCGGGTTGCCCGGTTACGGCCCGGGCGACCTGATCGACATGGCGTTCGACGGCGACCGGGTGACGATCACCTACGACGCCGGCATCGACCGGCCGTTGCGGCTCACCCCGGACGAGGCCCTCGCGTTGGTGGTGGCGCTGCGGATGCTCGCCGAGACCCCCGGGGTGACCAACCGGGAGGCCGTCGAGCGCGCCCTCGCCAAGATCGAACACGCGGCCGGTGACCTGGTGGCGGCGCCGGTCGAGGTCCGGATGCCCGCCGACACCCACCGGGTGGAGGAGCTGCGCACGGCCGTCGAGAGCGGCCGGGCGCTGAGCATCACCTACTACACGGCGGCGCGCGACGAGACCACCGACCGCGTCGTCGACCCGCTGCGGATGCTGATGGTCGGCGGCCGGGCGTACGTGGAGGCGTGGTGCCGCCGGGCGGAGGCGGTGCGGCTGTTCCGCGCCGACCGCATCGACGCGGTCACCGAGCTCGACGAGCGGGCCGTCGTGCCGCCGCAGGCCCGCCCGCACGATCTCACCGAGGGCGTGTTCCGCCCGTCGCCGGACCTGCCGCTGATCACCCTGCGGATCGGCCGGGGCGAGCGGTGGCTCACCGAGTACTACCCGTGCGAACGGGTCGACGCCGGCGGCGGCGACCACTGGCTGGTGTCGCTGCGGGTCACCGACCTGGGCTGGGCCCGCCGGTTCGTCCTGGGCCTGGGCCCGGACGTGACCGTGGTCGCCCCGGTCGAGCTGGCGGAGCAGGTCCGGGCCGCGGCGGCCGCCGCCCTCGACGCGTACGCGACGCCGGCACCCCAGGGTCCGGCGGGCCTCGGGCAGGCGTCCCGGGCGGTGACCGCGGACGTGCCCGGCGCGGTGTCCCCGGCCGGCCCGGCGGTCACCGCGGGCACCCAGTAGGCTGGCCGCCGTGGTGAAGTGGATCGTGCTCGCGGTGGTGCTGTTCGCGTTCGTCGTGTTCGCCCTGGCCCTGCGGCCGGTGCTGGCGCGGCTTCCCGGGCTGCGTCGCGCGGCCGTGCGCCTGCAACGCCGCGCCGGCGAGGCCGAGGCGCTGCGGGAGACCGCGGAGACGCTTCAGGCGCGGGCGGAGGCCCTGCAGGAGCGGGTCGACACCACCCAGCGGCGGATTGCCGTGATCAAGGCCAAGCGCGGCGGCTGATCGCTTCCCGTCCCCTGCGCGAACCGGTCGGCTGCCGCGCAGGAACGAACCGGCCGGCGGTGGTTGACGGGACGTCCCGCGTTGGTCGAGACTTCACCGGCCGGGCTGATCACCATCACCCGGCGGGTGGCAACGGCCGTCGGCGCACGTACGATGGGTCGCGGTACCCCCTACGACGACACAGAGCGAGTGGAGCTTCCCATGAGTGCCCTCAAGCCGTGGCACATCGCCGTACTCGTAGTCGTGCTGATCCTGCTCTTCGGTGCGAAGCGGCTCCCCGACGCGGCCCGCTCGTTGGGCCGTTCGTTGCGGATCATCAAGGCCGAGACCAAGAGCCTGCACGAGGACGGCGACCTCGCCGGGAAGGCTGACGCGCAGTCGGGCTACCAGCCGGTCCCGCCGCAGACCGTGCAGGGCCAGCCGTACGCGCCCCCGCCCGCCGGTCAGCAGCAGCCGTACGTCACCCCTCAGCAGCCGTACGCACCTCCGGTCAGCGACCCGGTGCAGCGCGTCCGCGACAACTGACCGAAGGGCCCGAGACCGTGGCCTTCGCCCTCAAGAAGCGCGGCGCGAGCAAGTTCGCGCGGGCCGCCGACGGCTCGATGACGCTCATCGAGCACTTCCGCGAGCTGCGCACCCGGTTGTTCCGCGCCTCCCTGGCGATCGCGGTGGGGCTGATCTTCGGCTACCTGCTCGCCCAGCCGGCGTTCGACCTGCTCAAGCAGCCATACTGCCAGCTTCCCGGCATGACCGTCGACGGCAGGTGCCAGAACTTCCTGCAGCTCGCCCCGACGGACGGCTTCATCCTCAAGCTGAAGCTGGCGCTCTGGATCGGCCTGATCATCGGCGCCCCGGTCTGGCTCTACCAGCTCTGGGCGTTCATCGCGCCCGGCCTGCACCGGCACGAGCGCAAGTGGGCGTACATCTTCGTCGTCATCGCGGCGCCCCTGTTCGCCGCCGGCGCGCTGCTGGCCTTCCTGGTGGTCGACAAGGGCCTGGCCTTCCTGCTGGAGGCCGGCGTCACCGGCACCGACTCGCAGTTGGAAGTGACCCGCTACATCTCGTTCGTCACCAACATGATCCTGCTCTTCGGGGTGGCGTTCGAGTTCCCCCTCACCCTGCTGATGCTCAACTTCGCCGGCGTGGTCAGCGCCCGCCGGCTGCTCAGCTGGTGGCGGGCCGTGGTCTTCGTCTGCTTCGCGTTCGCGGCGGTGGCCACCCCCGACCCGGGACCGTTCGGCATGACGCTGTTGGCGCTCTGCCTGTCGCTGCTCTACTTCGTCGCGGTCGGGGTGGCGTTCCTCAACGACAAGCGTCGGGGACGCGGCAAGGAGACCTACGCCGGCCTCGACGACGACGAGGTGTCGCCGCTCGAGGCCGACCCCGAGCCGGTGGAGGCCGGGCCGCGGGTGGACGCGAGCGTGCCGGTCGCGGCCCCGCAGCCGGTGGCCGCGCCCGCCCCGATCGACCGCCGCTACGACGACATGACCTGACCGATCGCCCGCGCGCGACGAACAAGCCCTCCGGCCGGGGGGCTTGTTCCGTTTCCGGCCCCGAGTCGCCGGCCGGCCCCGCCTCGTCCCGTGGCCGCTCACGTCGGGCCTCCGCCGCTGCCTAACGCACGACGGCCCCCTCGTCAGCGCCCAGTCGGCAATCCGTCATGAGGCATCTACAAGCTGCGATCGGGTAGGTGCATCCATACGATGTGTCGACGTGCCGACGAGGGAGGTCGCTGTCCAGTGCGTCGCCCGACGTTTCGTCGTACCTCCTCCACCGCGCCGCAGGCGGCGTCGCCGCCGCGTCCGCGCGCCGCGTCCGCGCTCCGGTTCGCCGTGCTGTGGGGAGTCGCCGTGGGGGCCGGCGTGCTGGGTGCCGTGCTCGCCAGCGAGCCGGCCGAGGCGGCGGCCCCCGGCGGCGTCGCCGTGGCGCGCAGCGGCCCGACCGCCGCCGCGGACCCTTCCGGCATCCGAGCCGCCCCGGCACGCGGTGGCGGCGACCCCGCCCGGCCCCAGCGCTCGGCGACCCGCGCCGGGCAGCGGGAGCAACCGCGTGCGCGCACGGCGTCGGTGGCGGCGGTCGGCGACCTCGTGACCGAGGTGGGCCGGCGGGTGGTGACCGTGGTTCCGGACCGGGACCACTCCCGCGACGGTCGCCGGCACCGCCCCCCGGCCGCCGCTCCCGCCGCCCCGGGCGGCGCCCGTGCGGACGGCGGCCCGGCCCGGCCGGCAGGCGACGTCAAAACCCCGGCCCGCGTCACCGCCCCGGCCCGGCCGGCGGCCCGCGTCACCGCCCCGGTTCCCTCGGCCGGCCGCGTCAGCGACCCGGCCCCGTCCCGGCCCCCTCCGGCGGCCCGTGCGGGTGCCTCGCCGGAGACCCGGCTCGTGGGGGTGGCCGCGTCCGTCACGCGGCTGGCGGTCGCCGCCGGGACACCGCTGGTCGGCGCGGTCACGTCGTCCGCCGTGCCTCCGGTCGCTCCCGCCGCAACGTCGCAGCCACCCGGTGTCGTCGCGGTGGCGTCGTCCGTCGTACGGCCCGTGGTCTCCGCCGGGACGCCGCTGCTGCCGGGTGTCGTCGCGGTGGCGTCGTCCGTCGTGCGCCCGGTGGGTGCGCTGGCGTCGTCGGTCGTGGCGCCGGTGCTGCGGACGACCCTGTCCGCCACCGGCACCGTGCTGTCGCGCGTGCTCGGTCCGCCCGGTGTGCTGGTGCCCGCGTTGCCCGCAGCGCCGGTCCTGCCCGTTGAGCCGTGGTCACCGCCCGGCGACGGGCCGGGCCCGTCGCCGCCGGACGTGGCCGTGCCGGCACCGGACGCGTCGGTGCCGGCGGCGACGAGCACCCCGGCGCGCAGCGTCGTGGCAGGGCTCCCGACCGCCCCGGCATCCGCCTGCGACGCCGAGGCGCGGCCCGGCCGTGCGGCCGTCGCGCCGGCAACGACCGCGGGGTCGGCCGGCCTGCCGACCCGCCCTTCGGTGCCGGGCGAGGACGGCGTCGCGACCAGCACGGACGGCGGTTCCCCGGCGCTGGCCGTGCCATCGGCCGGCGCGCAGCGCCCCAGGGACGCCACCGGTGGGCCGCCACCCACGCTGTCGGCCCCGGGTGACAGGTTCCCCGGGGTGAGCGCCCGCCCCGGCTGAGGTCCCGACAGGCCTGCCCGCGCGCTCGCCCGGTCCGTCCGGCCGGGTACGCCCGGTGTCGGGTCACACGGTGCCCCTGAGCGTCGAGTCGTCGACGTGGCACGGGCCGGACCTGAGTCGTTTCGCGCGGCCGGGCCCGCGTGGTCCCGTAGACGGGATCACGCGGCGGCCCCCGCGCCCCCGAGATCGGAGCCAAGGCGTTGATTCGCGTCGTCGTTGTCGAAGAGATGGGTCTGCTGCGCACCGCGCTGTGCGCGGCGTTGTCGAGTGAGGAGGACATCAAGGTCGTCGCGGAGGTGACCGGGATGGCGCCGGTGCCCGCACTGGTGCGCCGGCACCGGCCGGACGTGGTGCTGGTGGATTTGGCGCCCGACGTCCCGCATCCGGTCGAGGCCGTCGCGGGGATCACCGGGGCGGTACCCGACACGGCCGTGCTGGTGATGGGCCGCGGGTGGAGCCAAAGGATGGTCGGAGACCTGCTCGCCGCCGGCGTACGGGGTCTGGTGGGCAAGGACGCGTCCCTGGCGGCGCTGGTCGGTGCCGTCCGGGAACTCGCCGGGGGCGGGAAGGTCATCGACGCGGCCGCCGCCGTCACGGCGCTGCGTCCCACGTCGAGCCCGCTGACCCGCCGCGAGGTGGAGGTGCTGCGGGCCGCCGCGGAGGGCGTGCCGCTCAAGGAGATCGCCCGCCGGCTCTACCTGGCGCACGGGACGGTACGCAACCACCTGTCGGCGATCATGCGTAAGACCGGCGCCCGCAACCGCATGGAGGCGGTGTCGCGCGCTCGACGCGACGGCTGGATGTAGCGGCCCTGGCACGGGCCGGGCGGGACGCCCGGCCCGTGCCACCGGGCGTACGGCGACGGCCGCCGCTCATCGAGGTCCGCCGGCGGGCTGCTCGCCGCGCGGAACGCGTCGCAACGTGTTTGAATTCCTACGTTCCGTGATCCGACTGAGCGACGCTTCGGAGGACCGACGGTGATCCGTACCCTGCTCGCCCTGGACGGTGCCCTGGTCCGTGGCGCCCTGTCACTCGTGCTCGCCGCCGAGGAGGACATCGACGTCGTGGCCGAACTGGACCGCAACGACGCCCTCCCCCCGGCGGTCCGGGCGCGGCGCCCCGACGTCGCGGTCGTCGACCTCGACCTCATCGGCGAGGCGGGTCTGGCGGGGCCGTGCCCGTTGCTGGTGCTCGCCGACCGGCGTCGGGCGCGCAGCCTGCACCGGGTCCTCGTGCCGGGGCGCGCCGTCGGCATCCTCGGCAGTGACGTCGCGCCGCACCGGGTGGTGGACGGCGTCCGGCGGCTGGCCCGGCGCGAGTGCGTGGTCGACGCCGACCTGGTCATGGCGGCACTGATCCGGGACAGCCCACTGACCTCACGGGAGACGGAGATCCTCGACCTGACCGCGTCCGGGGCGCCGGTCGCGGAGGTGGCCCGGGCGCTGGGGCTCGCCCCGGGCACCGTGCGCAACCACCTTGGCCGGATCAACCGCAAGGCGGGCGCGCGGACGAGGGTGGAGGCGGTGCGTTTCGCCCGGGACGCCGGCTGGATCTGACGGCCTGCCGGCGGTCCCCGTGCGGCCGGCGTGGGTGCTCAGGTCCGGCCGAGCGGGACGCGGGCCGGCGGTGCCACGTCCGCCCAGTGCCCGACCAGCTCGCGGTAGGTGGGTGAGCGGGTCAGCAGGTCGTCGTGGGTGCCGACGAGCGGCCGGTTGCCGTCGAACACCAGCACCCGGCCAGCCCGGGTCGCCGAGCTGATCCGGTGCGCGATCACCACCAGGGTGCCGGGCCGGCGGGCGAAGGCGTCCTCGACGGTCGCCTCCAGCGTCGGGTCCAGGTGGCACGTCGCCTCGTCGAGGATCACCAGCGGTGCCGGGGCGAGGTAGGCGCGCACCGCGGCGACGAGCTGGCGTTCCCCGCCGGAGAGCGCGGCGGGATCGAGCGCGGCGTCGAGGCCCCCGAGCCGGGCGACCAGGGCACCGGCCCCGAGGGCGTGCACGGCGTCGAGGAGGGTCGCGTCGTCGGCGTCGGGGCGCAGGTAACGGAGGTTGTCGCCGAGGCAGCCGGTGCGCACGTACGCCTCCTGCGGCACCAGCGTCCGCAGCCGGGCCAGTTCCTGCGGCGGCGTGCCGGCGACCGGCACGCCCGCCAGGTGCACGGTGCCCGCATCCGGCGCCACCAGTCCGGCGACCAGCGCGGCCAGGGTGGACTTGCCGGCCCCGCTCGGCCCCACCACGGCGAGATGCTCGCCGGCCGCCACGCTCAGGCAGAGGTCCGCCAGGACGGGCCGTGCGTGCGGGCCGTACCGGAAGGTCAGCCCGCGCAGCTCGACCGCCGGGGCGTCGCCCCCGGCCGGGGGCGGGACCGCCAGGGCGGTGGCGCCGCGCGGGCCGGCGGCCGGCCGGGGATTGGGCCCCGGCGGGCCGCTGGTGCGCAGGATGCGCCCCAGGGTGACGGCGTAGCGCAGGCCGCCGCCACCGACGCCCTGCACGACCGCGTGCAGGGCCGGTTGCAGGCCGGTGGTCACGTAGACCAGCGCGCCCAGCACCGCACCGGCACTGAGCCCCTGGCGTACCAGCCATGGCGCGGCCAGCACCAGCACCACCACGGGCAGCCAGCCGCCCACCCCGAGGCTGAGGCTGCGCAGCGCCGCCATCCGGGCCAGCGTCCGCTCCGCGTCGGCCTGGGCCGTGACGCGCAGCCCCACCTCGGACACCACCCGCGCCTGCGCACCGCAGGCGACCACGTCGCGGTGCCCGGCCAGCGCCGACGCCGCCGACCGACCGAGCCGTTCGCCGGCGGTCACCTGGGCCCGCTGGTGGGCGACCATGGCCGGCAGCGACGCCCCGAAGACGGCCAGCCCCACCGCCAGCGGCGCGGCCACCGCGACGGCCAGTGGCGGGGCCAGGGCGAGCAGGCCGAGCAGCGCGGCGCCGGCGGTGAACAGGAACCCGCGTACCACCAGCACCAGGCCGCCGAAGGTGTCCCGGACGACCTCGACCTGGTGGGTCAGCCGGGCCACGGCGGCACTGTCCGCCCGGCCGCCGGCCCGGGTGGCCTCGCGCAGCGCCCCGTGCACCACCCGGCCGGCCAACTCGTCGCGGAACGGTTCCACCAGCGCCCCGAGGCCCCGGTACACCCGCCCGGTGGCCGCGGCGCCGACCAGCACGGCCACGGCGAGCCCGCACAGCCAGGCCAGGCCGGTGCCGAACCGTCCGGCCAGGAAGCCCCGGTCGACGGCGCGGGCCACCAGCATCCCGCCGAGCAGCGCCGGCAGCGCCTCGACCGCCGACCAGGCGGCCAGCGCGCCCAGCGCCCGGCGGCGGGCGCTCAGCGCCGCCCAGGTGGTCCGGCGCACGCCGGGGCCGCTCATCGGGGCTCCCCGTCGGGCGCGAAGACCGCGCGGTAGTCCGGGTCGGCCCAGAGCCGCCGGTGCGGGGCCACGGCCCGCAGCCGGCCGCCGTCGAGCCACGCCACCAGGTCGGCCGCAGCCGCCGTCGTCACGCGGTGGGTCACCACGAGGCGGGTACGCCCGCCGGCGCCGGCCGCCACGGCCCGGGCGATGCGGTGCTCGGTGGCGGTGTCCAGGCTGGACGTGGCGTCGTCGAGGACGAGCAGCCGCTCGGCGTTGAACGCGCGGGCCAGCCCGAGGCGTTGCGCCTCGCCGCCGGAGAACGGCGCGTCCGCCAGCCGGGTGCGGAAGCCCTCGGGCAGCCGGGCGACGACGTCGGCCACCTGCGCCGCCCGCGCCGCGCCAAGCACCGCCGGGGCGGACCCGGCCGGGTCCGCGGGCGCCCGGGCCGCGTCGGCGGGCAGCCCCAGCCCGATCGCGTCGTGCACCGTCTCGCCGACCAGGACGGGCCGGTCGAAGGCGTGGCCGACGGCCCGGCGCAACGCCGGCGGGCTGAGCCGGCACAGCGGCACCCCGTCCAGCAGCACCTCGCCGGTGTCGGGGTCGTGCAGCCGGCCGGCGACCGCGGCGAGGGTCGACTTGCCGGCGCCGGAGCGCCCCACGACGGCCACGGTGGTGCCCGCGGGCACGGTCAGGTCGATGCCGTCGAGGACCGGCCGACCGTCCTCGGCGTGCACGCCCACGCCACGCAGCCGCAGCTCCCCCCTGCCGGGCGGCAACCCCTGGTCGCCGTCGGGGCGCACCGGGTGCGCCAGCGGCTCGGCGATCCGGGCCGCCGCCGCGCGGCTGCGTACCAGCCGGTTCAACGTGGCCAGCACCGCGCCGAGCCCGGCGCCGAGGGCCGCGTACTGCACGGCGGCGACGAGCTGGCCCGGGGTTAGCCAGCCGACGGTCAGCGCGTACCCGCCGACGGCCACGACGGCCACCTGCAGCAGCGGCCCGACGGCGGCGGTGCGGGCGCTCGCCCTGGCCAGCAGCCGCCAGCTCAGCAGGCCGTGCCCGCGCAGTTCCGGCAGGGCCGCGAGCACCCGGTCGCGTTCCCGGTCGGCGGTCGCGGCGGCGGCGATGGTGCGGGCCCCGCCCAGCGCCTCGAGCAGCCGGCCGGCGATGTCGCCCAGCACGCGCTGGTAGTTGGCGACGGCGGCGGAGGCGTCGGTGACGAAGGCGCGCATGAGCAGGGTGAGCAGGGCCAGGCCGCCGAGCAGGGTGACGCCGAGCAGCGGTTCGAGCAGGGTGAGCGCCACGACGCTGCCGAGCGGGGGCAGCAGCGCGACGACGCCCAGCACCACGGCGGTGCCGGCCTGCCCGGCGTCGGCGGCCTGCCCGACGAGCCGGCCGACCAGGTCGCCCACCGGGTAACGGCGCACGGCGCGGACGTCGCAGGCGAACAGGTGCCGCAGCAGGCGCCGGCGCAGCCGCGCGGTGGCCCGGGCCGCGCCGTAGCCGCTGGCCACGTCGGCGAGGATGTCGGTGACCATGAGGACGGCGATCAGGCCGCAGGCGGCGGCCGGCCACCGGGCGCCCCCGTCGCCGTCGACGGCGGCGTCGACCGCGAGCCCGAGCGCGGCGGGCAGGGCGAGTTCGGCGGCGGCGCCGGTGAGCGCGACCGCCGCGAGCAGGACCGTCCAGCCGCCGCCGTCGCGGACCACCCGCCGAAGCAGCCGGTCGGAGCCGGTCGACGTCCGCATTGGTCCTCCCACGAAGACGTGCGGCCCTGGGCGGATACGTCTACCCGCCCAGGGCCTCGCGTGACGATCTGATCAGTTGCAGGTCGTGACGGACAGCGAGCTGTCGCCGCAGAGCAGCAGGCTCGCCCGGCTGCCACCGCCGGTGCGGTCGGCGGGGGCCATCTCCATGCCCTGGAGGTCGAGAAGCGCCATGTCGAGTCATCTCCTTCTGTGCTGGTCAGTCGAGTGGTCTGGCCCTGATGTCGCCGGTGAGGGCGTCTGGATCAGTTGCAGGTCGTGACGGACAGCGAGCTGTCGCCGCAGAGCAGCAGGCTCGCCCGGCTGCCACCGCCGGTGCGGTCGGCGGGGGCCATCTCCATGCCCTGGAGGTCGAGAAGCGCCATGTCGTGTCACCTCCTTCCGTGCTGGTCGGTCGGATCGGTGGCCCTCGCCGGGGCGAGGGGGTCGGGGGCGCCCGTCAGGGGCGCGAGGAACGGCAGGCTCACCGGGGCGTCGGGCCGCGCGGCGGCCAGCGCCAGCAGCACGCCGGCGGTGCCGGTGCCGAGGTCCATGGACAGCCGCAGCAGCTGCTCGCCCGGGAAGGCGGTGCCGTCGCGGTAGGGCAGGGCGTGCCAGGCCAGCCGGGCCACCTGGGCGTCGCGTTCGCGGCACCGTCGCGGGTCGTCGGGGTACGCCGCCAGGTAGGCCAGGATCCCGGCCCGCCCGGCGAAGAGGCCCGACTGCGCGTAGAACGGGGACCGGGCGGCGCGGCCCACCCCGGCGCTGGCCTCGGCGAAATCCTCGTCGGCGCGGTGGCGCAGGTACTGGTCGAGCACCAGCCCGATCCCGACGCTGCCCTGCCCGAGGTAGGGCATGGTGCGCCAGCCCTCGTTGACCTCCAGCGCGCCGTCGGGGCGGACCACGCAGCGGCGCAGGTCCTGCCGGAGGGCGGTGGCGGCGTGCTCCAGCAGGGCGGGGTCGCCGGTCAGCTCGTGCAGCCGCACCAGCAGCAGTGCCGGCCCGGTCCGGCCGCGCAGGAGCCCGGCGTACGGGTTGCGCCCGCCGCTGACGTCCGGCCCCGGGTCGTCGCCGAGCTGGTCGACGACCCGCTCGGCGATCCGCCAGGCGGCGTCGCGCAGGGTCGTCTCGCCCGTGCGCCCGGCCAGCTCGGCAAGGTTGAGCGCGATGCCGGACAGGCCGCCGGAGAGGCTGTGGTCCAGGCCGTCCAGCGGTTGGCGCAGGCAGATGTCGAGCACGTCGAGGGCGTCCTGCCGGTGGCCGAGCGCGTCCAGGGCGTACGCGACGCCGTGCAGGCCGTCGTAGAAGCCGCACCGGGTGCCGGAGGCGGGCGAGGTGGCGTGGCGGACCAGCCACCGTTCGTGTTCCGGCCAGCGCCCGGCGCCGCTGACGTGCAGGGCGTAGAGGACGCCGGCGGCGCCGTGGGCGAGGTTGAGCCCGCCGCTGCGGAACTGCTCGATGTCGCCGGGGAAGAGCCGGTCGTCGCGTTCGGGTGTCGCGCTGGCGAGGATCGCCCGGGCGAGCCGGTCCCGGTGGGCCGGACCGACGTCGACGGTGAGGTCGGGTGCCGGTTCGGCGTCCGTCGCGCCGGTGATCTCCCGTACGGCGGCGTCGAGGAGGTTCCTCGGCACCGGGAAGTGGCTGGCGATCACGTCGGCGAGGTGCGCGGCCTTGGCGGGGCCCAGGCGGACGAGCTGGGTGAGCGGCAGGAACAGGGCCAGCCGCAGGCAGGCCAGGGCGTACGTGTCGACGGCGGGGCCGGTGCGGTCCCGGGGGGCGGCGAAGCCCTGGTTGCGCAGACCGGGGCGGCGGTGCCCGTCGATCGGCGCGGCGACCTCGAAGTCGACGAGCGCGATCCGGTCGTCGGGCCGGACCATGACGTTGAACAGGTGCAGGTCGCCGTAGACCAGCCCGCGCTCGTGGATCGCCGTGACGACCTGTTCGACCTGCCGGTGCACGTCCAGCGCCCATCGGGTGTATTCGGCGCGGTCGGCGTCCGTGGCGTCGGCGTCGATCAGCGGGTACCGCTCGACGAGCACCTTGTTGAGCGAGCGGCCCTCGATGAACTCCAGCGCGAGGAACCGGTGCTCGCCGAGGGCGAACTCGTCGTGCACCCGGGGCACCTGCGGCAGGTCGGCGAGCCGGCGCAGCGCGTCGGCCTCCCGGCGCAGCCGGGTGACCGCGTCGGTGCCGTCGGCGTCGAGGCCGGCGTGCGGCCGGGCCTCCTTCAGCACGACCCGGGTGTCGGTGCGTACGTCCCGGCCGACGTAGAGGCCGCCGCCGTTGGAGAAGTGGATGACCTTCTCGATGCGGTAGGGCACCTCGTCGGTGCTGTTGGCGTTGCGGGCGGCCAGGTGCGGGCCGAGGAAGTCGGGCAACTCCACCCAGGACGGCAGGTGGAACACGGGGTCACGGCGGTCGGGCACCAGCGTGCCGGTGTCGTCCTCGATCGCGGGGACCACCTGGCCGTCGGGGGAGTGGCAGTAGCGCGCGGCGAAGCCCCCGTAGCGCACGTGCACCGGGCCGGCGCCGTGGCGCAGGTCGCTGAGGATGTACGGGCCGGGTTCGCCGGCGAGCAGCTCGTCGAGCTCCTTGCAGACCAGTTCGAGTTCCGCGTCGTCGCGGGGGTAGACGGTGACGAACTTGCCGCTTGCCGCCCGGGAGGCGTACTTGGAGTTGCGCAGCAGCAGGGTGCGCGGGCCGCGCAGGAACTTGAAGGACAGCCCGCGCGGGACGCAGTAGTCCCAGACGGCGTCGAGCACCCGCTCGGCGTTGTCCAGCGTCGCCGACACGTGGATCTTCCAGCCCTGCTGGGGCAACGTGCCGCCCTCCGGGGCGTAGATGAGCCAGTCGTCGAGCGGCTCGGAGCGCCAGCCGTCGGGCACGGGCCGCCGTGCCGCCGCGAAGGTGGGCTGCTCGACCGCGCTGCCGAGCGAGTCGTAGAACAACCGGTCGGCGGCGCAGTAGCTGTCGTAGCGTTCGTCCACCGTGACCACCCCCTCCGCTGTTCGGTCGATGCCGTCGTCCTGCTGATGGATTCGAGTCTGTCCGTTCGGGCCATGGCGCTTCCAGTGCGTTCAGTCATGAGGATGGATGCGAGCCGCACGGTCGGCCGTGACAAAAGTCAGTTGCGCGCGGCGGGCCGGACCGCAGTGGTCGGGGCGCGGGCCGGCGCGCCCGCCCGCCCCGCCGGCGGTACGGTGCTCGCCGTGAACGCAGCCGATCACCCCCACGTCGCCGCCGACGGGCCCGTCGCCGTGCTGGTCAACGCGGCGGCGGGGCGGGGACGGCAGCGGGGGCTGCTGCCGCGGCTCCTGCACCGGCTCGCGGCCACCGGCCGGCCCGTACGCGTGCTGCCTGCGCGCACCGCCGACGAGGCCGAGGCGGCCTGCCGCGCGGCGGTGCACGACGGCGCGTCGGCGTTGGTCGCCCTCGGCGGCGACGGGACAGTGCACCGTGCGGTGCAGGCGATCGCCGGGACGGCGCTGCCGTTCGGTCCCGTGCCCCTGGGTACGGGCAACGACTTCGCCGCCGACGTCGGCCTGCCGGCCGATCCGTTGGCCGCCGTCGACGTCATCGCGGCGGCGCTGCGCGCCGGCCGTACCCGCCCGGTGGACCTGGCGCTGATGACCGCGGCCGACGGCACCCGCCGCTGGTACGCGTCGGTGCTCGCGGCCGGCTTCGACGCGATCGTCAACGAGCGCGCCAACCGGATGCGCTGGCCGCGTGGTCCGCGCCGCTACGACCTGGCGATCCTGGTGGAGCTGGCCCGGCTGCGTCCGCGCCGCTACACGCTGCGGCTCGACGGGGTGGCGCACGAGGTGGACGCCGTGCTGGTGGCGGTGGGCAACTGCGCCAGCTACGGCGGCGGCATGCGGATCTGCCCGGACGCGGACCCGACCGACGGCCTGCTCGACGTCGTGGTGGGCGGCCGGTTCGACCGGCGCACCCTGGTCCGGGTGAAGCCGCGCATCTACCGGGGCACCCACGTGGCCCACCCGCTGGTGCGCGGCTATCGTGCCCGCACGGTCGAGCTGGCCGCCGAGGGCATCACCACCTACGCCGACGGCGAGCGCGCCCTGGATCTCCCGCTGACGGTCACCGCGGCCCCGGCCGCCCTGCGCCTGCTGCGTTGAGTCGGCCCCCGCCGGTCGTCGGCGGCGTTCGGCGCGGTGCGGGGGCCGGCCGGCCTCGTCGGGAGGTGCCGCGCGCCGGCGTGCCGCGGCTCAGGAGGCCGTGCGGGCGAGGCGGTCGAGCCACTCGGCGAGCAGGGCGCGTTCGGCGGCCGTGAGGTCGGTGCGCAGGGTGTCGAGGGCGGCGCGCAGGGCCACCGCGTGCCGCACGGGGCGGTCGGCGCGGGAGGTCGCCCGGGCGGCGGGGGAGTCGGTGACCAGGGCCGCGAGCACCGCCTCGCGGGTCCGGGTCGACAGCGCCGGGTCGCGCCGCGGCGGTGGGGTGCGGATCAGGGTGAGGGTGACCCCGCAGCCGGTGGCGTGCAGCATCTCGGTGGCCTCGTCGACGCCGGTGCGCAGCCGGCCCGCCTCGGCCACCCGGTGCACGAGCTGGCGCAGGATGTCGGCCGCGACCCGGGCCGCGGTCGGCGTCACCCCGGGGCGCGGGTCGCCGTACACGAGGGCGTGCAACGCGGGGTTGTCCACGCCGAAGCCGACGTGCAGGTCCCAGCCCCGGCGCAGGTCGTCGACCGGGTCACCGGCGAGTTCACCGGCGGCCTGACCGTGCAGGTACGCGGCGAACCCGTAGCTGGCCGCCGCGTCGAGCAGGCCACGCATGTCGCCGAACTGGCGGTAGATCGTCGGCGCCTGCACCCCCGCCGCCCGGCTGACGGCGCGGGTGGAGACCGCCTCCCGGCCGCCCTCGGCGAGCAGGGCGGCGGCGGCCCGGACGATCCGGTCCCGGGGCGACGTCTCAGTGATCATGAGAGCGACGATAACGTCCTCGCGTTAGCGGCGTGCGTTAACGGCGCTGTCGCCGTGGCGTTAGCGCTGGTGCGCGACCCCGGCCAGGTCCAGGACGGCGCCCAGGCCGTTGGCCCGCCCCGCCTCCGCGGCCGGCAGCACCAGCGCCGCGCACCCGGCCGCGACGGCCCCCGCGTCGGCCGGGGTGTCGCCCACCATCAGCGCCCGCTCCGGATCCACGCCGAGCATCCCGCAGGCGCGCAGGAAGATCGCCGGGTCCGGCTTGCAGCGCCCCACCTCGTACGACAGAACGAACGTGTCGACCAGGCCGGCCAGCCCCCACGCCTCGAAGTGCGGCCGGATGTCGAAGCCGATGTTGCTGACCACGGCCACCCGGACGCCACCGTCGCGCAGCGCGGCCAGGGTCGCCGCGGTGTCCGGGTATGGCACCCACCCCTCGGGCACCAGCAGCCGCTCGTAGAGCGCCTCGGCGAAGCCCTCGATGCCCGCGTCCACGGTCTCGGCGAGCCCCGTGTAGGCGCCCCGGTGGGCGTGCGGGTAGAGATCCCGGTCGGCGTACAGCTCGCTGAGCCGGGGCGGCACCCGGGCCGGTGGCGGCCCGCCCGCCCGGCCGGCGGTCAGCAGCCGGTCGGCCAGCGAGGTGGCCCGCATCCGCTCCAGGCTCACCCCGCAGGCGGCCGCGGCGGCGAGCACCCATTCCCGGGGCTCCTCCACCTGGGCCAGGGTGCCGTGGAAGTCGAGCAGGACCGCCTCCACCGGCCGGCGGGACGGACCCGGGCCAGCGGCGTCGTCGGCACCGTGCGAAACGGGGGGAGGTTCGGCATGCTCCGGCACGTCGTGCACCCTACCGACCACGTCCGACCGCGCCGCCGGTCGGCCTTGCCCGGTGGCTGTCGGCGGTACGCATTAATCTTGGAGGCATGTCGAGTCCCGCCGAGCGGTACGCCGCGGCCCGCCGCCGGGCCGCGCAGGCCTCCCAGTTTCCGGCGCTGGACGAGTTCGCCCTCGATCTGGGGTTCGAGCTCGACGACTTCCAGCGAGAGGCGTGCCAGTCGCTGGAACGCGGCAGCGGCGTGCTGGTCTGCGCCCCGACCGGCGCCGGCAAGACGGTGGTCGGCGAGTTCGCCGTGCACCTGGCACTGCGCGGCACGCCGACGGCCGCCGCCGCGCCGGCCCCGGCCGACGGGCCGCCGCCCCCACGGCGCAAGTGCTTCTACACCACCCCGATCAAGGCCCTGTCGAACCAGAAATACCACGATCTCGCCGAGCGTTACGGCGCCGAGCAGGTCGGGCTGCTCACCGGCGACAACGCCATCAACGGCGACGCCCCGGTGGTGGTGATGACCACCGAGGTGCTGCGCAACATGCTCTACGCCGGCTCGAGCACGCTCGAGGGCCTGGCGTACGTGGTGATGGACGAGGTGCACTACCTCGCCGACCGGTTCCGTGGCGGCGTGTGGGAAGAGGTGATCATCCACCTGCCGGCCTCGGTCACCCTGGTCTCCCTGTCGGCCACCGTGTCCAACGCCGAGGAGTTCGCCGACTGGCTGGTCACGGTGCGCGGTGAGACGGCCGTGGTGGTCAGCGAGCACCGGCCGGTGCCGCTGTGGCAGCACATGCTGGTCGGCAAGCGGATGTTCGACCTGTTCCACGACGCCGACGCCGCCCGCAAACACGACGTGCACCCCGAGTTGCTGCGCTACACCCGCGACACCGTACGCCGGCTGGAACTCGGCGAGGGGCGCAGCGCCGGCCCCGGCAGCGGCCGGCGCGGGCCGCGCTGGCGGGGCCCGATGCGCCCCGACATCGTCGACCGGCTCGACCGCGAGGGGCTGCTGCCGGCGATCCTGTTCATCTTCAGCCGCGCCGGCTGCGCCGCCGCCGTGCAGCAGTGCCTCGCCGCCGGCCTGCGGCTCACCTCCGCCGAGGAGCGGGCGGAGATCCGGCACATCGTCGAGTCGCGCGTCACCGCCATCCCCGGCGAGGACCTGACCGTCCTCGGCTACTGGGAGTGGCTCGACGGCCTCGAGCGGGGTCTGGCCGCCCACCACGCCGGCATGCTGCCGGTGTTCAAGGAGGTCGTCGAGGAACTCTTCCTGCGGGGCCTGGTCAAGGCGGTCTTCGCCACGGAGACCCTCGCCCTGGGCATCAACATGCCGGCGCGCTGCGTGGTGCTGGAGCGCCTGGTCAAATACAACGGCGAGGCGCACGTCGACCTGACGCCGGGGGAATACACGCAGCTCACCGGCCGCGCCGGCCGCCGCGGCATCGACGTCGAGGGGCACGCCGTCGTCGTCTGGTCCCCGGAGACCCATCCCCGGCACGTGGCGGGTCTCGCCTCCACCCGCACCTACCCGCTGCGGTCCAGCTTCCGGCCCTCGTACAACATGGCGGTCAACCTGGTCGGCACGGTCGGCGTCGAGCCGGCCCGGGAGCTGCTGGAGTCCTCGTTCGCCCAGTTCCAGGCGGACCGGTCCGTCGTCGGCCTGGCCCGCCAGGTGCAGCGCAACACCGAGACCGTCGAGGCGTACGGCGCGGAGGCGGCCTGCCACCACGGCGACTTCGACGAGTACTTCGCGCTGCGGGTGGCGATCGCCGACCGGGAGCGGGCCATCGCCCGACAGGGGCAGAGCCAGCGCAAGGCCGCCGCGGTGACCTCGCTGGAGCGGCTGCGGGTCGGCGACGTGATCCGGGTGCCGGCGGGCCGGCGGGCCGGCCTGGCCGTCGTGCTCGACCCGGCGACGGGCGGCTTCGGCGAGCCCCGGCCGCTGGTGCTCACCCAGGACCGCTGGGCGGGCCGGGTCGGCCCCGGTGACTTCACCACCCCCGCCGAGGTCCTGGCGCGGCTGCGAGTGCCCAAGCACTTCAACCACCGCTCGCCGGGCGCGCGGCGTGACCTGGCCGCCGAGATCAGCGGCACCGGGCTGGACCGGCACGCCGGTCGCCGGGGTGGCCGGTCCCGGCCGGCGGCCGGCGAGGACCTTCAGCTCAGCCAGCTCCGCACCGAGCTGCGCCGGCACCCCTGCCACGCCTGCGCGGACCGGGAGGAGCACGCCCGCTGGGCGGAGCGCCGCCGCCGCCTGGAGAAGGACACCGAGGAGCTGCGGCAGCGGGTGTCCGGCCGCACGGGTTCGTTGGCCCGCACGTTCGACCTGATCGTCGCGCTACTCACCGCCCGGGGTTACCTCACGCCGGACGGCTCGGTGACCGACGCCGGCCGGATGCTGGGCCGGATCTGGACCGAGGCGGACCTGCTGGTCGCCGAGTGCCTGCGGCGCGGCGTCTGGGACGGGCTCTCCCCGGCCGAGTTGGCGGCGGCGGTCTCCGTCGTGGTCTTCGAGGCCCGCCGCGACGTCGACGAGCGGGCGTCGCTGCCGCGCGGCCCCGTGGCCGACGCCGTCGACGACACGCTCAAGCTGTGGAGCGAGATCGAGGCCGACGAGGCGGCCCGTGGTCTCGCGGTGACCCGGGAGCCCGACCTGGGCTTCGCCTGGCCGGTCTACCGGTGGGCGCGGGGCGAGACGCTGGCGAAGGTGCTCGGCAGCGGCCACGAGATCGACGGCGAGATGCCGGCGGGCGACTTCGTCCGGTGGGCGCGGCAGGTCGTCGACCTGCTCGGTCAGCTCGCCGACTCCGGCGGCGCCTCGGCGGAGCTCCGGTCCACCGCCCGCCAGGCGATCGCCGCGGTGAACCGCGGCGTGCTGGCCTACCACAGCCCGGCCTGATCGCCGCGTCGGTCACCGCCGGCGAGATCGATCGACACACCGCCCCGGCGCCCCGAATTTTCCCGTGCTGTTGTGTCTGCGCGAGGCATCCCCGATCATTGCTGCGACACGTTACGCGCCGGTAGTCGACCTGGGAGAAGCCGTCGTGGCGGAGATCGATCACTTCGAGTACGGGTGGATCACCCCCGCGCTCAGCTATGCGCTGTCGGTGCTGGGTTCGGCCCTGGGCCTGATCAGCGCGGGACGGATCCGCACCGCCACCAGCCCCGGCCAGCGCGCCTGGTGGGGGATTCTGGCGGCCTGGGCCATCGGCGGCACCGCCATCTGGACCATGCACTTCATGGCGATGCTCGGCTTCGCCGTCGAGGGCACCCGCATCCGGTACGACGTACCGCTCACCGTCGGCAGCGCGCTGATCGCGGTGATCACGGTCGGCATCGGCCTGGCCGTGGTCGGCACCGGGCGATTCTCGGCGGCGCGGCTGCTCGCCGGGGGCCTGTTCACCGGGGCGGGGGTCGCCGCGATGCACTACACCGGGATGGCGGCGATGCGGCTCAACGGCCGGATCGACTACGACACCACGCGGGTCGTGCTGTCGATCGTGATCGCCGTGGTCGCGGCCACGGTGGCGCTCTGGCTCGCGGTGACCGTCCGCCGCGGGCTGGCGATCGTCGGTGCGGCGCTGCTGATGGCCGTCGCGGTCAACGGCATGCACTACACCGGCATGAGCGCCATGTCGGTGCATTCGCACGCCGGGCAGGGCGACATGTCCGGGGCCGGCGTGAGCACCCTGCTCGTGCCGATCGTCCTCGCGGTGGTGTTCGGCGTCGTCGGGCTGGTCTACGCGCTGCTCGCCGCCCCCACCGACGATGACCGGGCGGCCGCGGCGTACCTCGGCACGCTGCGGGAACCGAGGCCGTCCCAGGCGCCACCGGTGCCGGCCGCGGACCCGGTGGGGCTGCGGGCCCGATCCACGCTCGGCCGGCCGGGCACCCCGTTCCCGTCCCGCCGGGACCACCCGCCACGCTGAACGTCGCCCCGAGCGGCCTCGGCCTGTTCCGGTCCGAGGGCGTAGGCGCGGCAGCGCTCGCCGCGCGAGGCGGGGCACGGGTGGGTGCGACGGGTGGATCCGTGCCCGCCCGGCCGGGCGGCTCCCGCGGCGTCAACAGCCGACCGATACCAAGTGGACCGTGACCGGGTCGAAGTCGGAAACTTCAACGATGCCACCCACGCAGACAGCGCTGATCGTGCCCATACCGCAGGCGGAGCAGGCCGTAGGCCGATGGCGGACGGTGCTCGACAGAGCCGCGAGCTGGGGCGTGCCGGCACACGTCACTGTTCTGTATCCGTTCCTGGCCCCAGAGGAGCTCGATGACGGGGCGCAGTGCACCATCGGCGATGTCGTCGCATCCATCCCCCCGTTCACGGCCGACTTCACGAGCGTGCGGTGGTTCGGCGACACCGTGGTCTGGCTGGCTCCCACTCCTGACGATCCGTTTCGTGCGCTGACCACCGCGGTATGGCGGCGCTTTCCTCAGGCGCCGCCGTACGAAGGGGTGCACACCGACGTCGTGCCGCACTTGACCATTGGCCATGACGCACCGAAACAGGCCTTGATCGAAGCAGCCGATGCGGTCGCCGGGTTCCTGCCGATCCGCGCAACCGTCGACACGGTCCGGCTCATCGCCGGGACGCCGAAACCCAACGGCTGGCACACCATCCGCGACTTCCCCATCGGCGGGTAGCCGCAGCAACCCGGACCTGGCCATAGGAGCATCGCCAAGAACTGAGGGCAAAGCGCCGCCCGGGACCAGGCAAGGTCGTCAGCGCACGCGTCGTGTGCCCGCACACGGGCTGGGCCGCCTCTCGGACGGGCAGGCCCGCGCGCTGCTCGACGAGCACACCGCCCTGCGCGGACCGGGCACGGGCTGGGACCTACACGAGTACCGGCACTCCGCCCTGACCCACCTCGGTGAACAGGGTGCGTCGTTGCTGATGCTCATGGCCAAGTCGGGGTGTTGGTAAGAACCGCGACACCAGGGGCCAAATATTTGATCTTCACGGGCCGGCCCGGGTGGGAAGCGCACCTCGTAGCCCTGCACAAAGCCGGCGAGCACACCAGTGCCGAGCTGGCCGAGTTGTTCGTGTGGCCCGCTCGACGGTCCACCGAGCGATTGAGCGTGCCACGGCCTCGTTGGCGGGACCAGCGGTAGGGCGATAGGCGTCGGTGTTGAGAGCCAGAGCCTCGCGCAGCCAGCCCAGTTCGTCGGGGTAAAGCGCCACGGTGGTCCATCGGCGGGTGACGGCCGTCTGCCGCTACAGCAGAGCGATCACTATTGTCGCCGCGTTGATTGCTCCGTGGACGGTCAGGATGGGCCACATCATGCGGTATCGGCTCCACAGGTAGCCGAGAAATAGGCCTTGAACGCCCTGGCCGACCACGACCGATGCGAGGTCGGCGGCCAGGAAACCGGTGCCCTGGATACCCACGTGCCAGACCGCCCACAGCAGGGACGCGAGGACGATACCCGGCCATGCTCCGAGCAGCGCCTCCCAGCGGGTCTGCAGCCAGCGACGATAGAAGACCTCCTCCAGCAAGCTGTTGACAGCGAAACCAACCACGATGATCGCGATCAGCGACACGGCATCGTCGTCGGGAAGATCGCCGGCAGGGACCGCGAGCGGGCTCGCGTACGCCAGGACGAGCCACGCCGCCACGGGGACGACCGGTCCCCAGCAGCGCCATCGTCCAGTGAGACCGCCGCGATCACCGTTGACTGGCACATCGTTGAGGCGCCGCACGACCCAGAAAAGCACCGCTGGTACGCCGAGAAGCAACGGCAGCTTCAGCAGCGTGTGGGCCGGTTCACCGCCACCGGCAAATCGCAGGCCCACGGCGAACAGCACAGCCGCTGCCAGCAGGACCAACGCTTCGATTCGCCGGGTTTTGGTCGGGCGGACCAACGGTTCAGGCGCGGCGAGCAGGCTGGCGCCCACGGGCATGAGCCGGATGAGCCCGATGCCCACCAGGGCTGGCACCCAACGGTGCCAGAAGGGAACGGTGTCACTGTGGTCGGCCGAGTACCGCACCTCTCCATTGCTGGTGAGCAGCAGCGCCACCGCGGAGATGGCAATCGCCGCCAGGCCAGCGATGAGAACGACGGAGCCGAGATACCCACGCTTATTCCGCACAGCTGTACGGTAATAGGGCGGCACAAGTGTGCGCTATAACGGTGGAGTGCCCAAGGTGGTCGACCATGACAAGCGCCGCGCCGAAATCGCCCGCGCGGTATGGGTCGTCATCGGTCGCGACGGGATCGAGGCCGCGACGGTGCGGCGGGTCGCGGAGCAGGCCGGCCTATCCATGGGCGGGCTTCGGCATTACTTCGACAACCAGCAAGGACTTTTGCGCTTCGCGGCCCTCGCCATCGGCAGTAACATCAGTGCCCGCGTCACCGCGCTCCTACAGTCCGACGACGACCCTGCGGACCGCGCCCAGCTGATGATCGAGGCTCTGCTGCCATTGGATGAGCAACGCCGGGTCGAGGCGGATGTGTGGCTGGCCTGTCTCGTGCGGTCTCGCCTCGACGACACTCTGGAGGAGCTACGGATCAAGGGGTGGGCCGGCACACGACACATCTGCCGCCTCGCGGTCGCGTTGTGTCGCGGTGCCGCCGTGCCGAAGCCAACTGGTGACGAACTCTCCGACGCCGACCTCGAGCAGTGCGCCCAGCACTTGCACGCGTTCGTTGACGGACTGACACTTCAGGCGGTCACCTACCCAGACCGGATGTCGGCCGATGACCTGCGCGCAGCGGTGCATCGGCACTTGGCCCTCGTCGCGGGACGGTAGGCGCCCGAGCCGCGACACCAGTGGTCAGACAACTGCGGATGAGGCCATCAGCAGCGAGTTTGCTCCGCGACGTCGTCGACCACTGGACGACGACACCGCCTGATCGACGGCCGCCGGTTCGATCCTGACCGCGCTCAACCTGCTCATAGCAGCGGTTCCAGGTCTTCGTCCGGTTCTCCGGCGTTCAACGCCAGGGCCCGCGCAGCCAGCCCAGTTCGTCGGGGTAGAGCGCCACGGTGGTCCATCGGCGGATGGCCGCGTCGTCGTCGAGGTCGTCGTCGCCGTCGTACTCGCCGGGTAGTTTGACGGCGATCCAGACGTCGTCGCCGAGCAGCTGCGCGGCCGCGCGCAGCCGCATCACGGTGGGGTCGGTGACCAGACTGTGCTGTGGATCGAGGTCGTCGAGATCGACGCCATGTTCGGTGTCCATGTCGTGTTCGGCTACCAGGCCGGCGGTGCAGACCACGGCCAGATGCGGGCGTTGCCGGGCCGGGGTGTGGGTGTTATCGGCCCGGCGAGGATCTTCTCCGCCTGATGCGGACCCGACCGCACGATCTTGTCCACCCGGTCCGGCGTCGGGGGCTCGATCGACGGCGCTCGCAGCTCGGCCAGCACCGCATCCTTGGCCAGCTCGAACCGGCGTTCCTTCTGCGCGTAGTCCCCGGCCAGCCAATCCGTCAGCTTCTCCGCGTCGACGGCCGTGCACTCCCGGAACCCCAGATGAGCGCGGATCTCAGCTCGATGCCGCTTGATCGTGCGCCCGGCCCACTCGTAGAAGCCCAGCGATCCAGGCTCCACGCCAGCTGCCGCGCGACGAACTCCACCACGTCCTCATGCAGCTCCGCCCGGCCGCGCGGGAACCGGCCGAACCGGCCGTAGAACTTCAGCAACAGCGCAAACCCGAGCTGCGTATCGCGGTGCTTCGCCGCGACCAGGTCCTGCTCAGCACCGACCAACGTCCAGTGCTCAACCAGATCCCCAAGACTCATCAAAGGATGTTTCACAGCCGGAGATCATTTGATTACACGATCCTGCAAGTCGGACGGGCTCGACGTGGCAGCGATGGCCCGGCCACCAGCCCGCTCGAGGGCTAGGCGCGCCCGGCGAGGGCGTCGACCAGCCGGCGGGTGGACCCGGCCAGGTTCCACTCGGCAGCCAGCTCCAGCAGGCGCTCCGGGTCGGCGGGAGCGACCGGCAGCGCGGTGTCCAGCTCGGGCAGCGGCACGTCGAGGGCGACGCGGACCACCTTCGGCGCGACGGCCAGGTAGTCGCGTGCGGCGGCGAGCTTGGTGCGCAGCCCCGGGGCGAAGCCGGCGTCCGGCTCGTCCAGGGCGGCGAGGATGCCCGCGACGTCGCCGTAGCGCTCGATCAGCCGCGCGGCCGTCTTCTCGCCGACGCCCGCCACCCCCGGCAGCCCGTCGCTGGGATCGCCCCGCAGGGCGGCGAAGTCCGCGTACCGGCCCGCCGGCACCCCGTAGCGGGTACGCACCGCGGCGTCGTCGCAGTCGTCCAGCTTGGCCACGCCCCGCCCGACGTAGAGCAGCCGGACCGGGCGGGCGTCGTCGACGAGCTGGAACAGGTCCCGATCGCCGGAGACCACCTCGACCGGCGCCGGTTGGGTCACCGAGAGGGTGCCGAGCACGTCGTCGGCCTCATAGCCGGCAGCGCCGACGTGGGCGATGCCGATGGCGTCGAGCACCTCCAGGATCAGCGGGACCTGCGGGCTCAGCGTGTCGGGCACCACCTCGCCGCCCTCGGGGGCCACCCGGTGCGCCTTGTAGGACGGCAGCAGCGCCACCCGCCACTCGGGCCGCCAGTCGTGGTCCATGGCGCAGACCATCCGGTCGGGCCGGCGGGTGCGGACCAGGCTGGCCAGCATGTCGAGGAAGCCGCGTACCGCGTTGACGGGGCTGCCGTCGGCGGCCCGCGCCGCTGACTCGGGAATGCCGAAGTAGGCCCGGAAGTAGAGGCTGGGCGCGTCGATGAGCATGATCGGGGGTCGCTGTGCCACGCCCGACAGCCTGGCACACCCCACCGACGTTCCGGGTACGGCGCGACCGGGCGCTGCGCCGAGACCGGCGACGACCTCGGCCGTCGAGTCGCCGGCGCGCTGCCCGGTGCGGGCTGACCGCGCGCCGCCGTGGCGGGCTCAACCCAGGTGCCGCACGTAGAACCGCAGGTGCTCGTCCAACTCGAAGGCCGGGATCTCGCCATGCTTGCCGGGGTTGGCGTGCAGCGTCTTCTCCGTGGCGGCGATGGCGTCGAACAGCGCGAGGCTCTCGGCCCGTGGCACGCGCTCGTCGTGCCACTGCACGAGGAACTGCACCGGGACGGTGATCCGTGCGGCGGCCTCGGTCGACGCCGACGCGCCGCCCAGGCCGAGCACCGCCGCGCGGACCCGGGGTTCGGCGGCGACGAACGGGACGCCGAGTCCGCAGCCCAGCGACACTCCCCAGTAGCCCACCGGGCCAGCACCCACGTGTGCCAGCTCCTGGAGCGCGTCCAGGACCGCCCGCCATTCCGGGACGGTCTGGCGAGCCACCAGCGCCTGGAAGGCGGCGATCAGCGGTGCCATCTCCTCGCCGGCAGCGACCCGGGCCTGGTTGTCGCTGGCGATCCGGTCGTACCGCTCATCGGTCGGTCGGTCGCCGTGGCCGGGCACGTCGACGGCCGCCACGGCGAACCCGCACTCGCCCACGAGGCGGCGGGCACGAAACACCATGCCGGGGGCCTGTTTGTGCTGGCCACCGCCGTGTCCCAGCAGGATCAGGGGACGGGTGCCGGTGGCACCCTCCGGCGTCCACAGCACGCCGGGGACGGCATCGACGGTGAAGAGCTGCTCTCGGACGCCCTCGGACGAGGTCTCGGAGGTGAAGCGCATGCGTTCATGCCTTTCGGGATGCCTGCTGCGGGCACTCCCTAGACCATGCGGGGGAGGGAGCCCCGATCTGTCACAGCGTCGATGGGTCTCACCTCCTCGGTCAGCAGCGGCGCACGGCGACGCCGACGGTACCACCGAAGGTCCTCCCGTCCCGGGTGACTGGGTCGACGCCCGAACGGCCGTTAAGCTCAGCGCGTGGCCTCTGACGAGCTGTACCCGCCCCGCCGGCTGACCGACGCCCAGCGCGCCACCGCCGCGGCGGGCCTGGACGCGCTGCTACTCACCCCGGGTTCCGACCTGCGCTACCTGACCGGCTACGACGCGCACGAGGGCGAGCGGCTGACCTGCCTGGTACTGCCCGCGCACGGCGAGCCGACGCTGATCGTGCCCACCCTGGAACGCCCGGCGGCCGAGGCGTCCCCGGCACCGGCCACCGGCGTACGCATCGTCGACCACGCCGACGGCACCGACCCGTACCCGCTGCTCGTCGCCGCGCTCGGCGGGCCGGTGGCGACGGTCGGGCTGGCCGAGCGGATGTGGGCCGAGCAGGTGCTCGCCCTGCGCGCGGCGCTTCCCGGCGCCACCCAGCGGCTGGCCGGCGAGGTGCTGCGCGAGATGCGCGTCCACAAGTCCCCGGCCGAGGTCGCGGCGCTGGCCGAGGCGGGCGCGGCCATCGACGCGGTGCACGAGCGGATGGGGCAGTGGCTGCGCCCGGGACGCACCGAGGCCGAGGTGGGTGCCGACATCGCCGCCGCGATCCGCGCCGCCGGCCACGTCACCGTCGACTTCGTGATCGTCGCCGCCGGTCCGAACGGCGCCAGCCCGCACCACGGCACCTCCGACCGCCCCATCGGTGCCGGTGAGCCGGTCGTCGTGGACATCGGCGGCACCATGCCCTCGGGCTACCGCTCCGACTGCACCCGCACCTACGTCGCCGGCGCCCCGGCGCCGGCCGAGTTCGTCGACTACTACGCGGTGCTGCACGCCGCCCAGCGGGCCGCGGTGGCGGCGGTGCGCCCCGGGGTTACCGCCGAGGACGTCGACGCGGCGGCCCGGGAACCGATCGCCGCCGCCGGCTACGGCGCGGAGTTCCTGCACCGCACCGGCCACGGCATCGGGCTGGACGGCCACGAGGAGCCGTACGTGGTGGCCGGTAACGGCCGTGTGCTGGCCGCGGGAATGGCGTTCTCCGTCGAGCCGGGCATCTACCTGGCGGGCCGGCACGGCGCCCGCATCGAGGACATCGTCGTCTGCACCCCGGACGGCGTGCAGCGTCTCAACACCACCCCCACGGAGCTCATAGCGCTATGACTGTCGACCGGATCCTCCCCACCGACGAGGCCCACGACCTGCTCGACCTCGCCACCGAACTCGCCGACCGGGAGCTCGCGCCGCGGGCCGCCGGGTTCGAGGAGCGTGCGGAGTTCCCCCGCGAGGTGCTGCGTACCGTCGGGCGGGCCGGCCTGCTGGGGCTGCCCTACGCCGAGGAGCACGGCGGCGCCGCCCAGCCGTACGAGGTCTACCTGCAGGTCCTGGAGATCCTGGCCAGCCGTTGGCTCGCGGTCGCCGAGGCCGTCAGCGTGCACACCCTGTCCTGCTACCCCGTCGCCCAGTTCGGCACGGACAAGCAGCGCACCCTGCTGCCCGACATGATCGGCGGGGAGCTGCTCGGGGCGTACTGCCTCTCGGAGCCGCAGGGCGGGTCGGACGCCGCCGCACTGACCACCAGGGCGGTGCGCGACGGCGACGCCTACCTGGTCGACGGCACCAAGGCATGGATCACGCACGCACAGGTGGCGGACTTCTACAACATCTTCTGTCGCACTGGTGGTCCGGGCCCGAAGGGCATCTCCTGCCTGCTGGCCGACCGCGACACGCCGGGCATCGGGCCGCAGGCCGCGGAGCGGACGATGGGGCTACGCGCCTCCCCGGTGGCGCAGGTCGCCTTCGACTCGGCGCGGGTCCCGGCCGAGCGACTGATCGGCGGGGAGGGGGCGGGCTTCACCATCGCGATGTCCGCCCTCGACTCCGGCCGCCTCGGCATCGCGGCCTGCGCGGTCGGGCTGGCCCAGGCGGCGTTGGACTACGCGGTCGGCTACGCCCGGGAACGGCGGCAGTTCGGCCACGCGATCGTCGACTTCCAGGGGCTGGGCTTCATGCTCGCCGACGCGGCGACCCAGATCTCCGCGGCGCGGGCGCTGATGCTGGCCGCGGCCCGGTTGCGCGACGCCGGCCGGCCTTACTCCATCGAGGCGGCGAAGGCGAAGCTCTTCGCCACCGACGTGGCGATGCGGGTGACCACCGACGCGGTGCAGGTCCTCGGCGGCGCCGGCTACGTCGCCGACCATCCGGTGGAGCGCTACATGCGTGAGGCCAAGGTCCTGCAGATCGTCGAGGGCACCAACCAGATCCAGCGGCTGGTCATCTCCCGCTCGCTGGCGAAGGCCTGACGGCCCGTCCCGCTGCGGGGGACGGGGCGGGCGCTCCTGGTCACGGAAGGTAACAGGTGTTGGGTCTCCGCCCTCCTCCCCGCGCCCCCTTTGCTCTGCATCCATCACCGCACCGGGCACCCTGAGTGATCGGTGCGGATATGGCAGCAGAGCAAAGGGGGCGCGGGGGGTGCCGGGCTGGTAGCGAGGCATTTGATGAAACCGCAGGTCAGTAGCGTCCGGTGAACCAGTCCGAGATCGACCGACCTGCTGCGGGGAAAGTATCCGTTACACGTAGTCAGGACGCCAGCGGCGGTGCCCGATCCTTACGGATCGTTACCGGCGCGAATCGGCGCGCCGAACGCACGGCCGCCTCCGTCGACGACCACCCGCACCGCGCAGCGACCGTGGCGACCACCGCGCGACCGCGCCACCGCCCCCCGTCGCGGCGCGTGTCCGGCGTCGCGTCGGGGGGCCAGCGGGGCCGCGTCGTCGCCGGAAAGCGGTTTTCCCGGTAGGTTGCACGCCGTGGAGGACATCGACCGCGCCATCGTCGCCGCGCTGACCGCTGACGGCCGGCTGTCGTACACGGATCTCGCGGAGCGGGTGGGCCTGTCGGTTTCCGCCGTGCACCAGCGGGTTCGTCGCCTGGAGCAGCGCGGCGTCATCAAGGGGTACGCCGCGCGGGTCTCCTTCGAGGCGCTCGATCTGCCGTTGACCGCGTTCGTGGCGATCCGGCCGTTCGACCCGTCGCAGCCCGACGACGCGCCGGAGCGGCTGGCCCATCTGCCCGAGATCGACTCGTGCTACTCGGTGGCGGGGGAGGACTTCTATCTGCTGCTGGTGCGGGTGGCCAGCTCCGCCGACCTGGAGCGGGTGCTCCAGGAGATCCGGATGGCGGCGAACGTGACCACCCGCACGACGGTGGTGCTGTCGACGCCGTACGAGAACCGGCCGCCGAAGATCAGTGGCGAGCCCCAGACTCGGGCGCGTTCGCGGGCGCCGGGGGAACCGGCTGGTTCCACCGCAGGATGACCCGGCGGCCGTGCTCGTGGCCGAGGACGCTGACCGTCGCGGTGTCCAGTCGCAGCAGCCCGCCGGCCGAGGGCGGTAGGCCGACCCAGCGGGCGCCGAGCACGCGCAGGCTGTGGGCGTGCCCGACGAGGGCGACGCTGCCCCGGTCGAGCAGCGGATGGACACGGGCGAGCACCCGGTCGAGGCGTTCGCCGACCTCGTTGGGGGACTCCCCGCCGGGGCAGCCGTCGGTCCAGATGGACCAGTTGGGTGCCTCTTCGCGGATGTCCGCGGTGGTGCGCCCCTCGTACGTGCCGTAGTTCCACTCGGCCAGGTCGTCGAGCGTGGCGGTGGCCGTGAGCCCGGCGAGCCGGGCGGTGTGCCGGGCCCGGGCGCGGGGGCTGGTCAGTATGGCGGCGAAGCGGCGGCCGGCGAGTATCCGGCCGAGGGCCCGGGCCTGTCGCTCGCCGTCGGGGGTGAGCTGGAGGTCGGTGTACGACGTGTGCCGGCGGCTGGCGCTCCAGGTCGTCTCGCCGTGCCGGATCAGCAGGATCTCTCCCATCCGCCCAGTCAACCAGAGGTGACCCCGTCCCACCGTTCACCTAGTGTCCTAGGATGCCTTAGCCGGTGTGCGGGACCCGACGACCACCGAAAGAAGCCAGCACACCGCGCCAGGGACACGGGGACTGACGGAGAACGCGGCAGGGGAGCGCAGCGACCACGATGAAAACGCCGCGCCCCCGGGGCCGGTGGTCGGCTCCGGGGGCGCGGCGTCGTGTGGGTGGAGGTCAGTCGTCGCGGTGGGCGGCCCACCACTGCTGCCCGGTCTCGGGCAGGGTGTCGATCGGGTCGTAGTAGGCGTGCCGGCGGTCGAGCGCCTCGGCGTCGGCGGACTCGATGGAGGTGCGGTAGTTCTTCGTCCAGTACGAGATGCCGCGGTCGCGGTCGTACTCGGTGAGCATGTGCACCCAGCGCTTGCCGACGAAGGGCACGTCGCAGACGATGCGCGGGGTGGCGTAACCGGGCAGGTAGCCCATGATGTCGTGCTGGAGCTGCTGGGCGTGCCAGACCGGCACCCGCCAGTGCTCGGCGTTGGGGATCATGTCGCACATGTAGAAGTAGTACGGCAGGATGCCCGCTTCGCCCTGCAGGGCGAAGCAGAGGTCGAGCAGGTCGGGGGTCGTGGCGTTGACCCCGCGCATGAGCACGCCCTGGTTGCGTACGTCGCGCACGCCGACGTCGAGGGCGGTCTGGGCGGCCCGGGCGACCAGCGGGGTGAGCGACTGGGCGTGGTTGACGTGGGTGTGGATGGCGAGGTTGACACCGCGGCGGGAGGCGGTGCGGGCGACCCGTTCGAGGCCCTCGACGACGTCGGGCTGGAGCCAGTGCTGGGGCAGGCCCATGAGGGCCTTGGTGGCGAGCCGGATGTCGCGGATCGTCTCGATCTCGAGCAGCCGCATCAGGTAGGACTCGAGGTTCTTCCACGGGACGTTGGCCACGTCGCCGCCGGAGACGACGACGTCACGCACGCCGGGGTGGGCCTTGAGGTAGCCGATGTGGGCGTCGTAGCGGTCGACGGGCTTGAGGGTCAGCTTCAGCTTGTCGACCGCGGGCGTGGAGTTGCCCACGAGGTCCATGCGGGTGCAGTGCCCGCAGTACTGCGGGCAGGTGGAGAGCAGCTCGGCAAGGACCTTGGTGGGGTATCGGTGGGTGAGACCCTCGGCGACCCACATGTCGTGTTCGTGCAGCGAGTCGCGGCTGGCGTACGGGTGGGAGGGCCAGTCGGTGCGCCGGTCGGAGGCGACGGGAATCATGTAGCGCCGGATGGGGTCGGCGAGGAACGCCTCGGTCGTCATCGGCTCATGCGGGACCATGGTGTTGACCATCTGCGGCGGCACCAGCATGGACATGGTGGCCAGGGCCTTCTGGTCGGCCTCGAGGTCGGCGTAGAAGGACTCGTCGACCCCGTCGCCGAGGACGGTGCGCAGCTGCTTGATGTTCTTGACGCAGTTGACGCGCTGCCACTGGGCGTTCTCCCACTGCTCGCGGGTGACGTGGCGCCAGCCGGGGAAGCGGGTCCAGTCGGGTTCGACGAGGGGCGCGCGGCGGTATTCGTAGGGCTGTCCGGCGGTGGGGACCGCGACCGGCGCCGGGCGGGGCGCAGGGATGGTTTCCACCGGTTGGGTCTGGGTCACGGCCCCTCCTCGAAGTGTGTGGTTGATCAGCGACACCGAAGGCTACTGGAAAATATTCGGCAGAGAAATTAGTCTGCCGGAAGTTTTCCCGTTACGCGAGCCCTGGCCGGGGCTTCGAGCGGTACGACAGGGGGAGGTCGGCGTGACGTCACCGGTGGGTCTGCACCGAGTTGTCGAACCGGCGGGGGTGCTGCCGCAGGCGGCGTGGCGCCTGGACGCACGTCCGGAGATCGCACCGAACGAGGTGCGGATCCGGGTGGAGCGGTTGAACCTGGACGCGGCGAGTTTCCGGCAGTTGTGGGAGAAGCACGGCGGGGACGGCGACGCGGTGCGCGCCGAGGTGCTGCAGATCGTGTCGGCCCGGGGGAAGATGCAGAACCCGGTGACGGGTTCGGGCGGGATGCTGATCGGCACGGTGGAGCAGGCGGGGCGACGCTCGCCGCTGGGGTTGCAGGCGGGGGAGCGGGTGGCGACCCTGGTGTCGCTGACCTTGACGCCGCTGGTGATCCTCGACGGGTTGGCCCGCTGGGACGGGCGCAGTGAGCAGGTGCCGTGTGACGGGTACGCGATCCTGTTCGCCCGGTCGATCGTGGCGGTGCTACCGGCGGATCTCGATCCGCAGCTGTCCCTGGCGGTGCTGGACGTGTGCGGGGCGCCGGCGTTGACGGCGCGGGTGGTGTCGCGGTACGTGGCGGATCGTCAGCGGGCCGGGGATCCGACGCCGGTGCGGGTGGCGGTGATCGGGGGTGCGGGAAAGAGCGGGTCGCTGTCGCTGGCGGCGGCGCGGCGCGCGGGTGCCGCCCGTACGGTCGGGGTGGTGCCGGTGGTGGCGGAGCGTGACGCGCTGGCGGCGGTGGGGCTGGCGGACTCGGTGGCGTTGGCCGACGCCCGGGATCCGGTGGCGTTGTCGACGGCGGTGACGACGGCGTTGGGTGCGCCGGCGGACGTGACTGTGGTCTGCGTGGACGTGCCGGGTTGTGAGCACGGTGCGGTGCTGGCGACGGCCGATGGCGGCACCGTGGTGTTCTTCTCGATGGCGACGAGTTTCGCGGCGGCGGCGTTGGGGGCGGAGGGCCTGGCGGCGGACGTGACGATGCTGGTCGGCAACGGGTACGTGCCGGGGCATGCGGAGTTCGCGCTGGGTCTGCTGCGGTCGGAGTCGGGGGTGCGGGCGTTGTTCGAGGCGCGGCTGGCGGCAGACTGATGGTCATGACGAACCCCTCGATCCTGTACCGCGGCGGGACGCTGCACTGCCCGGCTGATCCGCGTGCGACGGCCCTGCTGGTGAGCGACGGCAGGATCTCCTGGCTGGGGGCGGACGCGGATGCGCCGGGTGCCGACCGGGTGGTGGACCTGGACGGGGCGTTGGTGACGCCGGCGTTCGTCGACGCGCACGTGCACGCGACGGACACGGGGTTGGCGTTGTCGGGGCTGGATCTGTCGGCGGTGCGTTCGGCGGGGGAGCTGCTGGCGGCCGTGGCGGGGTTCGCGGCGGGGTTGCCGTCGGATGCGGTGGTGCTAGGGCACGGCTGGGACGAGTCGGCGTGGCCGGTGGCGGCCCTGCCGGACGCGGCGGCGTTGGACCGGGCGGCCGGGGGGCGGCGGCTCTATCTGTCGCAGGCGTCGATCCATTCGGCGTTGGTGTCGGCGGCGATGTTGGCGGCGTGTCCGCGGGTGGCCTCGGCGGCGGGGTACGACGCGTCGGGGTGGTTGCGGCGGGACGCGCATCACGTGGTGCGGGCGGCGGCGTTCGGGTCGGTGTCGGCGGCGCAGCGGGTGGCGGCGCAGCGGGCGGCGTTGGCGCACGCGGCGTCGTTGGGTGTCGCGGCGGTGCATGAGTGTGGTGGTCCGGAGATTTCCGGCGAGGAGGACTTCGCGGGGCTGTTGGCGTTGTCGGGTGACGGCGTGGCGGAGGTGTACGGGTACTGGGGTGAGCTGCTGGGTGCGGCGCGGGCCCGGGAGCTGGGTGCGGTGGGTGCCGGGGGTGATCTGTTCGCCGACGGGGCGTTGGGGGCGCGTACGGCGCATCTGTCGCGGGACTACCTGGATGGTGACGGGGGTCGCGGTCACGGGTACCTGGATGCGGGGCAGGTGGAGGCGCATCTGTTGGACTGTGCGGCGCACGGGGTGCAGGGCGGTTTCCACGCGATCGGTGACGCGGCGATCTCGACGGTGCTGGAGGGTTTCGCGGGGGCGGCGCAGCGGCTGGGTACGGAGCGGGTGCGGGCGGCGCGGCATCGTGTCGAGCACGCGGAGATCATGGACAAGCGGTTGATCGCGGGGTTCGTGGAGTTCGGGATCGTGGCGAGTGTGCAGCCGGCGTTCGACCGGTTGTGGGGTGGCGCGGGTCGGATGTACGAGTCGCGGTTGGGGTTGGACCGGTCGTTGGCGTCGAATCCGGTGGGGGCGATGCACGGCGTCGGGGTGGCGTTGGCGTTCGGGTCGGACTCGCCGGTGACGCCGTTGGATCCGTGGGGTGCGGTGCGGGCGGCGGTGTGGCATCACAGTCCGACGCAGCGGATGAGTGTGCGTTCGGCGTTCGCGGCGCATACGCGTGGTGGGTGGCGGGCGGTGCGCCGGGACAACGAGGGTGTGTTGGCGTTGGGGGCGCCGGCGACGTTCGCGGTGTGGTCGACGCCGGCGGGGTTGGAGCGGGGGTTGCCGGTGTTGTTGGCGCAGGATCCGGAGGCGCGTGGTCCGCAGGATCCGACGCCGTTGCCGGTGTGTCGGCGCACGGTGTTGCGCGGTGACGTGATCTTCGAGGAAGGGTCTTCGTGAGCGGGCGAACCATCGGTATGGCACGGGCGCAGGGCGTGGTCGTGGGGCGGGGCGGGGTGAGGGTGTGACGGGCAAGCTTGATCTTGATCCGCGGCTGGTGGCGCGGGCGCGGGAGTTGGCGCGGCGGGCCGGTCAGCCGGTGGTGGATCTGGCGCGTAGCCACACGACGGTGTCGGTGGAGCGGGCGGTGTTGCGGCTGGCCGGGGTGTCCGGGGCGGATCCGGACGGGATTCCGTGGGTGAACCGGCTGGTGGACGCGGTGGTCGCGGACGTGGGGTTGGGGCACGGGGTGGCGGTGCCGGTGTTCGACGCGTTGGTGCGGGAGCAGATCGCGGACGTGACGTTGCTGGCGCAGAAGGCGGCGGCGGGGTCGGTGCGGTTCGAGGTGCCGGTTGGTAGGGCGGCCACGGCGGCGCGTAGGTCCGCGCGTCGGGCGGTCGGTGCGGGGGTGCGGTTGATCGATCGGCGGCGTGCGGAGCGGGATCGTCTGGTGCGGCGGTTCGGTGATCCGGTGCAGCGGCCGTGGATCTATCTGATCGTGGCGACCGGCGACATCTACGAGGACATTCCGCAGGCGCAGGCGGCGGCGCGCGCGGGTGCGGACGTGATCGCGGTGATCCGGTCGACGGGGCAGTCGTTGTTGGACTATGTGCCGGAGGGGGCGACCCGCGAGGGTTTCGCGGGCACGTACGCGACGCAGGAGAACTTCCGGTTGATGCGGGCGGCGTTGGACGAGACGTCGCGGGAGTTGGGCCGTTATGTGCGGCTGACGAACTACGCGTCGGGTCTGTGTATGCCGGAGATGGCGGCGTTGGCGGGCCTGGAGCGGCTGGACATGATGTTGAACGACTCGATGTACGGGATCTTGTTCCGGGACATCAATCCGGTTCGGACGTTCGTGGATCAGCGGTTCTCGCGTCAGGTGCACGCGCGGGCGGGGATCATCATCAACACCGGTGAGGACAACTACCTGACGACGGCGGACGCGGTGGACGAGGCGCACACGGTGACGGTGTCGCAGTTGCTCAACGAGTTCTTCGCGCACGAGGCGGGGTTGGCGGACTGGCAGTTGGGTCTGGGGCACGCGTTCGAGATCAATCCTGATGTGCCGGAGTCGTTGCGGTTGGAGTTGGCGCACGCGTTGTTGGCGCGGGAGTTGTTCCCGGACGCGCCGTTGAAGTGGATGCCGCCGACGAAGCACATGACGGGGGACGTGTTCCGGGGGAATCTGCTGGACGGGTTCTTCAATCTGGTGGGTGCGCTGACGGGGCAGGGGATCCTGTTGGTGGGGATGATGACCGAGGCGGTGGTGACGCCGTGGTTGTCGGATCGGGACATCGCGTTGCAGAACGTGCGGTACGTGCTGGGTGCGGCGGGTGGGTTGCACGAGGACTTCGTGCCGGCGTCGGGCGGGTTCATCCAGCAGCGGGCGAATCGGGTGCTCGGTGAGGCGACCGAGTTGTTGGAGCGCATCGGTGAGCAGTCGTTGTTGACGGCGATCGCCGAGGGCACGTTCGGGATCATGAAGCGGCCGGCGGACCGGGGCAAGGGGTTGGCGGGGGTGGCCGCGCACGAGGCCGACTATTTCAATCCGGCGACGGAGATCCTGGAGGCGCCTGCGGTGGCGGGTGCGGAGGTGGTGGGGGCGTGAGTGCCGTCGAGGCCGGTGGGGACGCCGGGAAGAGGATCGTGCGCCCGTACGGTGACACGACGGGCGACGGCATGGTGCAGGTGTCGTTCACGTTGCCGGTGTCGCACGACAAGCGGGCCGAGGGCGCGGCGGTGCAGTTGGCGAACAAGATGGGCATCGATCCGGCGATGCTGGTGCACGCCAAGCCGATGAGTGACGGGTTCACGTTCTTCGTGGTGTACGGGCGGGTGAACCATCTGGTGGACCTGTCGGCGGTGCAGGTGGTGGAGCGTGATTTCCCGCTGTTGTCGGCGAAGGAGGTCAACGCGGTGGTGAAGCGGCGGTTGCGGCGCAAGGTGTCGGTGGTGGGGGCGTGCATCGGCACGGACGCGCACACGGTCGGCATCGACGCGATCCTCAACGTCAAGGGCATCGCGGGGGAGAAGGGCCTGGAGTACTACCGGGAGTTGAAGGTCACGAACCTGGGTGCGCAGGTGAGCGTGCCGGAGTTGGTGGAGGCGGCCCGGGTGGAGCGGGCGGACGCGGTGCTGGTGTCGCAGGTGGTGACGCAGCGTGACGCGCATCTGCACAACACGCGGGAGATGTCGGCGGCGTTCCGGGAGGCGATGCCGGCGGGGCGGCGGCCGTTGCTGATCGTGGGTGGGCCGCGCTTCGACGAGAAGATGGCCGGTGAGTTGGGTGTGGATCGCATCTTCGGTCGGGGGACGACTCCGGGTGAGGTGGCGAGTTTCCTGGTGCATGCGTTGATCACGGACAAGAGGGCGAAGGCATGAGTGATTCCCGGGTGGGTCTGACGGTCGTGCACCGGCGGTACGTGCCGTATTCGCATGCCCACTACGCGGGCAACCTGGTCGACGGGGCGTACGCGTTGGGGTTGTTCGGGGACGTGGCCACGGAGGTGTGTATCCGCACCGACGGCGACGAGGGGTTGTTCGCGTCGTACGCGGATGTGCAGTTTCGTGCCGCGATGCGGGCGGGCGACGTGCTGGAGGTGTCGGCGACGGTGACGCGGGTGGGTACCCGCAGCCGGACCATCGATTTCGTGGCGTCGGTGGTGTGCCGGGGGCGTCCGGATCGGGGTGAGTCGGCGGCGGAGGTGCTCGCGGAGCCGATCGTGGCGGTCACGGCGACCGGCACGGTGGTCGTTCCGCCGGTGGCGTGAGATACGCGCTCTGCGCCGACGTGGGGTCCACGTACACGAAGGTGGCGGTGGTGGATCTCGACGCGGGCGCGTTGGTGGCGGCGTCGGCGGCGCCGACGACGGTGGGCACGGACGTGCTGCACGGCCTGGACGCGGCGGTGGGTGCGGCGGCGTCGGGTCTGGCGGTGGGTGCGGCGCCGTGGTACGTGTGTTCGTCGGCCGGTGGTGGGTTGCGGTTGGCGGTCGTCGGCTATGAGCCGTTGGTGACGGCGCAGGCGGGTCGGCGGGTGGGGCTGTCGGCGGGCGCGAACGTGGTGCATGTGGCGGCGGGTCGGCTCGGCGCGGCGGAGTTGGCCGGGTTGCGGGCGGCCCGCCCGGACGTGGTGTTGCTGGTGGGTGGCACCGACGGCGGTGACGCGGAGACGTTGACGCACAACGCGACGCGGCTGGCACGGGCGCGGTGGCGGGTGCCGGTGGTGTTGGCGGGCAACGTCGATGTCCGCGACGACCTGCATGCCCTGCTGGCTTCGGCGGGGGTGCCGGTGACGGTGGCCGACAACGTGCTGCCGCGCATCGGGGTGTTGGCGCCGTCGTCGGCGCGGGCGGCGATCCGGGAGGTGTTCCTGCGGCATGTGATCGGTGGCAAGCGGCTGTCGCGGGGTTCGCGTTTTGCGCGGCTGGTGCGGGCGGCGACTCCCGACGCGGTGCTGACGGGGGTGGAGGTGCTGGCCGACGCCCTCGGTGGTGATCTGGTGGTGGTCGACGTGGGTGGCGCCACCACCGACGTGTATTCGGTGTTGACGCCGGACGAGCGGGCCACCGGGCCGGGGCGTGAGGTGGCGGGGTCGCTGTGGCGGGCCCGTACCGTCGAGGGGGACCTGGGGGTGCGGTGGAGCGCCCCGGGGGTGGTGCGGGCGGGCGTGGAGGAGCGGTTGCTCGGCGACGCGGAGCGCGACGAGTTGGCGGCGGGTGCGGCGGCGCGGGCCGGTGATCCGGGTTTCCTGCCGTCGGGGGACGCGGAGCGGGCGGTGGATGCCCGGATCGCGGCGTTGGCGGCGACGGTGGCGTTGCGGCGGCACGCCCGGGGGGTGGGCACGGGGGAGCGGGCTGGCCGGGACCTGCGTGACGTGCGGTTGTTGGTGGGTTCCGGTGGGGTGTTGCGGCATGCTTCGGCCGCGGCTTCGGCCGGTGTGTTGGGTGCGGTGCTGGCTGATCATGGTGGTGGGTGGGCGTTGCCGCGGGCGGCCCGGCCGGTCGTCGACTCGGACTACGTGTTGGCCGCCGGTGGGTTGTTGGCGGCCGAGCATCCGGGGGCGGCGGTGGCGTTGCTGCGCCGGCACCTGGGCACGGATTGAGACTCGCCGACGCGACACGCCGTGGCGCATCACACGACAGGCCCGGGTGGGTTGACAGCGGCGGGGGTCCGCGCCGTACCGTCTTTGAGTCCTACTACGGGAAGCGGCTGTTGTTCGCTTCGTCCCTTCGTCCGCTGGCCGAGCGACATGTGAGCAGTGCGTCGCGGCGGCCAGGTCCAGCGGGCGGGGGTCGGCGGGGCGGCGCGAACCGGCCGCGGTTACCGGTGTACGGGCAGGGTGAGGTGCACGGCCAGTAGACAACGGCCGGGCGGGGGCAGCCAGTCCCGCGTCAGGTCGGTCCGAAGGTCGGCGTAGCTCATTCTCGCCCCACCGGCCGGGAAGGGCCTGGGAGCATCGGGGCGCGGCTTAGGCCGCGCCCCGATTTGTTGTCCGGGCCCTGCACGGCCTGTCCGCCGTGTCGAGGGTGGTGTCGGGCGGGCGGGTAGCCTTCGGCCTGTGATCGTGGGAAGCGTGCCGGCCAGCGACAGCAGCGTGCCGGGTGTCGGGCCGGTGGGGCTTGCGCCGGCGGTGCCGTTGCGGGTGGCCGTGCCGATGGCGGTGGTGGCCGGGTTGGCGTTGCTGGCGGCGTTTCCCCCGTACGGGCTGTGGCCGCTCGCGCCGCTGGGTGTGGCGTTGTTGGCGGCGGCGACGCATCGCCGGCGGGCGCGCGCGGGCGCCGGGTTGGGGTTCCTGACCGGGGTGGCGTTGTTCGCGCCGCTGTTGAGCTGGACGAACCTGCACACCGGGTATCTGCCGTGGGTGCTGCTGTCGCTGTTGCAGGCCGGTTACCTGGCGCTGCTGGGCGCGGCGGGGGCGTACGCGTCGCCGCTCGTGCAGCGGTGGCGGTGGGGTTGGCCGGTGGTGGCCGGGGCGTTGTGGGTGGGGCAGGAGGCGCTGCGTGACCGCACCCCGTTCGGGGGGTTCCCGTGGGGGCGGTTGGCGTTCAGCCAGGACGATTCGCCGTTGCTGCGGTTGGCGGCGGTGGGTGGGGCGCCGCTGGTGACGTTCGCGGTGGCGTTCACCGGTGGGTTGCTCGCTGCGGCGCTGTGGCATTTGTGGCAGGTGCGCCGTGGGGGGCGGCGGTGGCTGCCGGTGGTGGCGCTGGGTGCGGCGGTGCTCGTGGTGCCGGCGGTGGGGTTGTCGGTGCCGGTGGCGGCTTCGGGCACCGGTGACGCGGTCACGGTGGCGATCGTGCAGGGCAACGTGCCGCGTCTCGGGTTGGACTTCAACGCCCAGCGGCAGGCGGTGCTCGACAACCATGTCGACGCGACGCTCGAGTTGGCGGGTCAGGTGGCCGCCGGGGGGCGGGCGCGTCCCGACCTGGTGGTGTGGCCGGAGAACTCCAGCGACATCGACCCGCTGCGTGATGCCGCGGCCGGGGCGCGTATCTCGCGGGCCGCCGACGCGGTGGGCGTACCGATCCTGGTGGGGGCGGTGCTGCGTGGCCCGGGGGAGGGGGAGGTCCGCAACGCCGGGATTCTGTGGCGTCCGGGCAGCGGTGCGGATCTGGAGCAGTTGTACACGAAGCGGCATCCGGTGCCGTTCGCCGAGTATGTGCCGATGCGTGACGTGGCGCGGCTGGTCAGCAAGCAGGTCGACCGGGTACGCGCCGATTTCGTGCCCGGCAGCGAGCCGGGGGTGCTGCGGGCCGGTGCGGTGGTGCTCGGCGACGTGATCTGCTTCGAGGTCGCCTACGACGAGGTGGTGCGCGACACCGTCACGGGTGGGGCGCAGTTGCTGGTGGTGCAGACCAACAACGCGACGTTCGACGTGGCGGAGGCGCGCCAGCAGTTGGCCATGGTGCGGTTGCGGGCGGTGGAGCACGGCCGGCCGGCGTTGATGGCCTCCACGGTCGGGGTGTCGGGGTTCGTTGCCCCGGATGGGCGGGTAAGCGACGCCACCGGATTCAACACCCGGGAGGTCGTGGTGCGGCAGCTGCGGCTGGCGGAGCGGCGCACCCTGGCCACGCGGCTCGGGCTGTGGCCGGAGGTGGCGTTGGCCGCCCTGGCGGTGGCGGCCCTGGTCGGCGCGGGCGTGCTGCGCCGCCGGCAGCACGCGGGGTGACATCAGCCGGTACGCCGGCGGAGGGGGGCGGCGGTGGGTGAGACGACCGGCACCCGGGGGAACGGGGGTCATCCGGGCGTGGGGCGGGTCCTCGTGGTGATCCCGACCTACGACGAGGCCGACAACGTGGCGCAGATCGTGGCGCGGGTGCGCGGGGCCGCGCCGTCGGTGGAGGTCCTGGTCGCCGACGACAACAGTCCCGACGGCACGGGCGCGCTCGCCGACGCCCTGGCCGCCGCCGACGCGCGGGTGCACGTGCTGCACCGTGAGGGCAAGCAGGGCCTCGGTGCGGCGTACCTGGCGGGGTTCGCGTGGGCGCGTGAGCGGGGCTTCGACGCGGTGGTGGAGATGGACGCGGACGGTTCGCACGCCCCTGAGGACCTGCCGGCGTTGCTGGCGGCGGCCCGCGACGCCGACGTGGTGATCGGGTCGCGGTGGGTGCGGGGCGCGCGGGTGTTGAACTGGCCGTTGCGGCGGCTGCTGCTGTCGCGGTGCGGCAACCTGTATGCGCGGTTGGCGTTGAAGATGCCGTTGTCCGACGCGACGGGCGGTTACCGGGTGTACCGGTTGGCGGCCCTGGACGAGATCGACCTGCAGTCGGTGTGTTCGCAGGGTTACTCGTTCCAGGTGGAGCTGTCGCGGTTGGCGCACCGCTCGGGGGCGCGCATCGTCGAGGTGCCGATCACGTTCGCGGAGCGGGAGCGCGGTAGCAGCAAGATGAGTCCGCTGATCGTGGCGGAGGCGCTGTGGCGGATCAGCGCGTGGGGGATGCAGGATCGACGGTTGGCGGTGCGTCGGGGCCTGCACGGCACCCCGACCGGTCAGGTGCGGTGGCCCTGAGCGGGGTCGTGTCATGCTGGACGGGGCGCCGGTGCCCGCGCGGGGTCTCCGCGCCGGGGTGCCGCCGAAGGCGAATGGGGTGAGATGCGCCGAGGACTGAGGTTTGTGCCGTTGGCCCTGTTGGTGGCGGTGCTGCTGGAGTTGGTGGTTTTCGTCGCGGTGGGGCGGGCGATCGGGTTCGGCTCGGCGCTGCTGGCGGTGTTCGCGGCGTCGCTGCTCGGGCTGGTGCTGTTGCGGCGTGAGGGGATGCGGGCCTGGCGGGGTTTCCGGGAATCGGCGCAGGCGGGCCGCCCGCCCGGCGGGCAGGTGACCGACGGTCTCGTCGGGCTGGGCGGTGCGTTGCTGCTGGCGACGCCGGGCCTGCTCAGTGCCCTGGTGGGGCTGTTGCTGCTGGTGCCGCCGGTGCGCCGGCTGGCGCGTGCCGGGGTGCAGGGCGCCGCCGAGCGGCGGGTGTCGTCGATGGTCGCCGGTGACCTGTTCGGGCCCCGCCGGGTGCGGGTGCGTCGCGGGCAGCCGCAGGAACCGGCGTCGCCACCGCCGCCGGCCGCGCCGCCGAGCGTCGTGGACGGTGGGCGTGCCATCGAGGGCGAGATCGTCGAGCCCGGCCGGAACTGATCGTAGGCCGACACACACACGGCGCCCCGGGAAGCGGATGCTTCCCGGGGCGCCGTGGTTGTCGGTGTGGCTCAGGCGCGGCCGCGGCGGGTGCGGACCTCCTGCAGCCGCTCGGCGAGGATCTCCTCCAGCTCGGCGATGGAGCGCCGCTCCAGCAGCATGTCCCAGTGGGTGCGCGGCGGCTTGGCCTTCTTCTGCTCCGGCTCGTTGCCGTCGACCAGCCGGGCCACGCTGCCGTCGAACTTGCACTCCCAGGTCATGGGGACCTCGGCGTCGACGGCGAACGGCACCTCGAACTGGTGGCCCTTGGCGCAGAGGTACTCGCGGGTCTGACGCGGCGCGAGCTCCGTGTTGCGGTCGGATTCGTAGCTGACCGCGCCCAGACGGCTACCACGCAGCATACGCTCGCCCATGATCGACTTCCCCTCGTTGTGGTGCTGGTCTTCTCGGTGTAACGGCCCGTTGCCGCCGGGTCATTCCCGCCCGGGCACCCGGGCGTAACTGCACAAGGGTAGCCGGCCATGGCGACCGCCCGGCGGGGTCGCCCCGGGCCGCGTCGGCCGGGTGGAGTGTTTCCACCGCCAACGGGGATGTTAGCCGTCCCCGTACCGCGGAGGTTGCGATGGCCGGTGACGCGCCGCTCGGCGTCCGAGCACCCACCGGGCGGACGTTCTTCGGCCACCCGTGGGCCCTGTCCACGCTGTTCCTCACCGAGATGTGGGAACGGTTCAGCTTCTACGGGATGCGGGCGATCCTGGTGCTGTACCTGACCGCGTCGGTGGCCGACGGCGGGCAGGCCATGGAGCAGGCCACCGCCAGCGCGGTCTACGGCGCCTACAACGCCATGGTGTACCTGATGGCGCTGCCCGGCGGTTGGGTCGCCGACCGGCTCATCGGCGCGCGGCGCAGCGTGTTGTGGGGCGGTGTGATCATCGCCGTCGGGCACTACGTGATGGCGATCCCGGTGCCGTGGAGCGTGTTCGCCGGCATGGCGCTGATCGTAGTCGGTACGGGCCTGCTCAAACCCAACATCTCCACCATGGTCGGCGACCTGTACGACCGCGACTCCCCACGCCGTGACGCCGGCTTCTCGCTGTTCTACATGGGCATCAACCTCGGCGGGTTCGCCGCGCCGCTGATCACCGGACTCCTCGGCGAGAAGATCAACTGGCATCTGGGCTTCGGTGCCGCCGCGATCGGCATGACCTTCGGTGTGATCCAGTACGTGCTGGGCCGGCGCAACCTCGGCGACGCCGGCGCGCGGCCCGCCGATCCGCTGCTCGGGGCGGACCGCCGGCGGGCGTTGATCCGGGTGGCCGTGGGGAGCGGGGCGCTCGTGCTCGCCGTCGTCGTGCTCGCCGTGTTCGGGGCGTTGACCGTCGACGTCGTGGTGAACCTGCTGACCGCGGCCACCGTGCTGATCACCGTCGGCTACTTCGTGCGGATCATGGTGGACCGGGAGTTGAGCGCCACCGAACGCAGCCGGATGAAGGCGTACGTGTGGCTGTTCGTCTTCGCCGCGTCGTTCTGGCTGATCTACGACCAGGCCGGTTCGGTGCTGAACATCTTCGCCGCCGAGAACACCGACCGTGACGTCGCCGGGTTCACCTTCCCCGCGTCCTGGCTCCAGTCGGTCAACCCGATCCTGATCATCGTCGGGGCGCCGCTGTTCGCGCTGCTGTGGCTGCGCCTGGGCAACCGGGTCGCCACCCCGGTGAAGTTCGCCGTCGGGTTGGTGCTCAACGGTCTGTCGTTCGTGCTGATGGCCGCCGCGGCGCAGGCCGCCGTCGGCGGCGACCTGGTCTCCCCGTGGTGGCTGGTGGCCGTCTACGCCATCCAGGTCGCCGGTGAGCTGTCACTGAGCCCCGTCGGGCTGTCGGTCACCACCAAGCTGGCGCCGGTGAAGTATGCCAGCCAGATGATGGGGCTGTGGTTCCTGGCCAGCTCCGTCGGCGACGCCGTCGGCGGGCAGGTGGCGCGGCTGGCCGACACCTGGCCAGAACCCACCTACTTTCTCACCTTCGGCCTCGCCTCGGTCGCCCTCGGGCTCGGCGCGGTGATGTTCGCCCGGCACATCCGCGCCCTGATGGCCGGCATCCACTGACCCGGACGGTCAGCGGCCCGCGCTCGTGGGCCCCGGGGTCGGTGGCAGCGGCAGCGGCAGGCCCGGCAGCCCGTCGATGCTGTGGGCCACGTGGTCCTTGCCGGCGAAGTAGGCGCTCAGCGACGCGTCGTCCTCCCGGGCGAACCGTCTGGCGTGCAGGTCACGGTCGGCGTCGTAGGACATGAACGGCACCGCGTAGCCGCAGGTGTCGCGGATCAGTTCGGCGTGCACGACGATGATGGCCCGCAGGCCGTGCAGGCTGGTGTCGATGTCGGGGAAGTGCGCCATGAGCTCGCCCCAGCGAGGGTCGTCGCGGAACACCGGCTCGCCGCGCCCGTGCACCCGCACGATGTTCGGTGGCCCCTCGAAGGCACACCACATGAGCGTGACGCGGCCGTTCTCGCGCAGGTGCGCGATCGTCTCGGCGTTGCTGCCCGCGAAGTCCAGGTATGCCACGGTGTGCGCGTCGAGGACCGCCCACGAGCCACGCAAGCCCTTGGGGGACAGGTTGATGGTGCCGTCGCCCGACAGCGGGGCCGTGGCGGTGAAGAACATCGGTTGGGCCTCGATGAAGCTGCGCAGCCGGCCCTCGACGCGTTCGTGTGTCTTTCCCATCCCGACATCGTCACCTGACAGCCGCCCGGCTGCTGCCCCGGGTCGCCGCCGTCGTACGACAGCTCGCCGATGTCTCCCCCAGCAGGACGCGGCGACGATCCGTACGCGGTCGCCGTCGGCGTCAGAGAGCAGCGACCCCCACGGCCAAAATAAAGAAATCAAGGTCAACATCTACAAAATTAATTCAAGGGTGGATATAACTTAGACATGACAGAGCAGGTGATGGACTGGCAGGAACTCACGGACCTGACCCGGGGTCAGCCGTTCGTCGTCGAGCGGGTACGCCTGGCGGGCAGCGGCGTGGCGATCGAGGGCGAGTTCGAGCCGCCGCAACTGGCGCAGCTCAACGTGGCGGATCAGGTCTTCGTCACGGCGTTCGTGCGGTGCCACGGCTCCATCAAGGAGATGGAGCGGATCTTCGGGGTGAGCTACCCGACGGTCAAGTCACGACTGCACCGGATCACGCAGATGCTCGACTTCGTCGAGACCGATCCGGCGCCGTCGCGGGCCGACGTCATCGACCGGTTGCGCCGCGGCGAGATCACCGCCCAGCAGGCGGTCTCCGAGCTGGAGGGCCACGCGTGATGCCGCGGTCGGTCACCGTACGGGTGCGACGCCGCTCCGGTCGTCCCGTCCGGATCTGGGTCCCGGTGCTTCCCGTCGTGCTCGTGTTCTCGCCGCTCGTGGTCCTGGTCGTGCTGGCGGCGGCCGTGGCCTGTCTCGCGTACCGCGTCAGCGTGGCGCGCGCGCTCGGCACCGGTTGGCGCGTCGTCTCCGCGCTGCCCGGCACCCGGGTCGACATCGAGCAGGGCCGCACGGCCCTGCTCGTCACCATCCGATAGGGAGTAATCGATGAACGAACAACGCAAGGACATCCTCGACATGCTGGCCGAGGGCAAGATCACCGCAGTGGAAGCGGAGCAGCTCATCGCCGCGTTGGAGCGCCACCAGCCGCCGGCGGCGTCGAGTCCCGACGCCCGGCCGAAGAACAAGGCGAAGTACCTGCGGGTGGTGGTGGACACCGTCGACGACGGCGAGCCGGGCCGGGTCAACATACGGGTGCCGCTGCAACTGCTACGGGCCGGCGTACGGCTGGCGGCCCTGATCCCGCCGCAGGCACTGGGCCACGCCAACGCCGAACTGAACAAGTCGGGTGTGCCGTTCGACCTGACGCAGCTCAAGCCCGAACAGCTCGAGACGCTCGTGGAGCACCTCGACGAGATGACCGTGGAGGTGGACCAGCCCGATGCCAAGGTGCGCGTCTTCTGCGAGTAGCCGCCGTCGAGCCGGACGGACCCTCGGGAGGGTGCGGGAACACCCTCCCGAGGCCGCGTCCGCTACCGCAGAAACGGTTGAACCGCGAATCTGAATGCTAACGCTCGGCCGGGCGGGCCTACGTCGACACCGGCGAGGCCCGCGTCGGCTGAAGGCCCCGCTCGGGTCGCTCAGGCGCCCTGCCGGGCGGGGCCGGGGGAGCCGAGGTTGGCCAGGGCGGCGGCGAGGTGGCTGACCTGGTCGGCGAGTTGGGCCGTGCGCCGCTGCGCCTCGTCGCGGTCGGTCTCGGCGGCGCGTAGCCGTACCGCCAGGTCGCCGGCACGGCCCTCGGCGTCGCTCGCGGCCGCGCGCGCGGCGGCCAGGTCGGCGCGCAGCGTGTCGTGGCGGCCGGCGAGGTCGGCCAACTCCGCGCGGGCCTGTTCGGCGCTCGCGTCGGCGCGCTGCCGGGCGGCCTCGGCGTCGCGGCGGGTGGCGTCTGCGCGTTGCCGGGCCGTGTCGGCCTCGGCGGCGGCCGTGCGGGCGACGTCAGCCTCGGCGCGGGCCTGCTCGGCACGCTCGCGGGCCTGTTCGGCGTCGGCGTGCAGGCGCTGCGCGCGGTCCAGCGCCTCGGTGGCGGCGCGCGTCGCCCGGTCTGCGTCGGCGCGGGCGGCGTCGCGCTCGCCGGTGAGTTCGGCGGCACGGCGGCGCTCGACGTCCACCTCGGCGCGCAGCGCACGCAGCTCGTGGCGGGCGGTGTCGCGGTCCCGCTCAGCCTGCGTCCGCAGGGCCTCGGCGGCGCTGGCCTGCCGGCGGGCGTCGTCGCGGGCGGCCTCCGCCCGGTCGGCGCGCTCGAGCGCCGCAGTGGCCCGCTCGACGGCGCGCCGGGCCTCGTCGTGGGCGGCGTCCCGCTCGGCGGCGGCGGAGCGGGCCTGCTCGCGGGCCCGGACGGCGTCCGCGGCCGCATCCTCGGCGTCGCGGCGGGCCTCGTCGCGTTCCGTCTGTGCCGCCGCGACCTGGGTCGCCGCGTCGGCGCGGGCCTGCGCGAGCTGGCGTTCCACGCCGACCGGGGACAACTCGGCGTGCAGCGCCTCGGCGAGGCTCTCGGCGACCTGCTCCAGCCGGTCCACCGCCTCCCAGGTGCGGGCCACCTGACCGGGCAGGCCGGGGGCGTTGCGGTGCCGCATCCGGCTGTTGCGTGAGGCCCGCTGGCAGGCGCCGTCGTTGTCGCGGCAGTAGCGGAACGGCCGGCCCGCGCCGGCGCGCTGCGGCACCTGGCGGCCGCAGTGGGCGCAGGGGCGGGTCTCGGCAGGGGTGGGCTCGGCGTCCATCGAGGGCGGAGTCTACTGCCGGGGGGCCCGGCCGCTCAGCCGGCCGTGCGGGCCGCCCGGTCGAGGGTGTAGCGGCGTTGCAGCAGCAACGCGACGAGCATCGCCGCCGCCGGCAGCAGCCCGAAGCCCCAGCGGATCGCGTCGACCGCACCGTCGGGCTGGGTGACGCTGTCGCCTGCGGTGGAGGCGACGAAACCGCCGGCCGCCAGGCACAGCGAGTACGCCCACGGGCCCAGCGCCGCGCCGGTGGCCTCGGTGGCGGTCCAGACCCCGGTGTAGGTGCCGGCGGCGCCGCCGCCGGCACGGATCACGTCGGGCACCATCGAGAACGGCAGCAGTTGCATCCCGGCGAACGCGACCCCGAGCACCGCCACGGCGGCCACCAGCACCGGCAGTCCCGCCGGGCGGCCGACGGCGAGAACCAGCGAGCCGACCGCGAAGGCGCCCTGCGCGCCCAGCAGCGCGCGCTGCTTGCCGAAGCGGCGGGCCACCGCCAGCCAGGCCGGGGTGACCAGCAACGCCGGGGCGACGAAGGCGGCCACCAGCACGGTGGTCAGGCCGGGGCGACCCAGCTCGTACTCCGCGTAGTAGGGCACCGCGGCGAGGACCAGGTGGGTGGTGGTGGACATGGCCAGGTACGCGGCGACCAGCCAACGGAACTGCCGGTCGCGCAGCGCCTCGGCCAGGCCGCGCCAGCCGCCGACGTGCGGTGCGGGCGGCGCGGCGGCGGCCCGGCGCAGCCGGCCGATGCCGGCCACCCCGATGAGCATGGCGGCCAGCATCCCGACGGCCAGCAGCACGCCCATGCGCTGGTAGCCGCCCCGGGTGGGGTTCTCTCCGCCGGTCAGCAGTGGGGCCAGCAGCCCGGAGACGAGGATGCCGAGGGTCAGCACCACCATCCGGAAGGCCATCAGCCGGGTCCGCTCGTGGTAGCCGATCCGCAGGTCGGCGGGGGTGGCCAGGTAGGGCACCTGGTAGGCGGCGAAGAGCAGGTTGCCGGCGACGAAGGCGAGCGCCACCCAGGCGGCGGCCGGCGCGCCGGTGAGCGCTCCGGGCACGGCGAAGAGAGTGGCGAAGGCGAGCGGCAGGGCGCAGCCGAGCAGCAGCAGGCGGCGTCGGTCGCCCCGGCGGGCCTGCTCGACGTCGCAGCGGTGCCCGACCCAGGGGTGCAGCAGCACGTCGGCGACCTTGGGCAGCAGCAGCGCCAGGCCGGCCAGCCAGGGGGCGACGGCCAGCACGTCGGTGAGGAAGTAGAGCAGCAGCAACCCCGGCACGGTCACCCAGACGCCCATGCCGAGGGAACCGGCGGCGAAGCCGACCAGTGGCCCGCGGGGCAGGGTGGTGGCGTCGGTGTCGGCCTGCTGGTGGTGGAGCCCGGTCATGGCGGCCTTCCTCTCCGGGCGCGCCGCCCGCAATCCAACGGATGCTGGATTGTAGGGGGAGAATGGCGGCCATGACCATGCCTCGCCGTCGACCCGGGCGGCCCCGTCGTGAGCAGAGCCGGCCCACCCGGGAGGTGGTGCTCGCCGCGGCGAGCGCGCTGTTCGCCCGGCGGGGCTTCGACGCCGTCGGGCTGCGGGAGGTCGCGGCGGCGGCCGGCGTCGACGTCGCCACGGTCTCGCACCACACGGGTACGAAGGCGCAGCTCTACGACGCCTGTTTCGCCCGGGTCTTCGCCGCCGAGCGGGAGGTGCTGCAGGCGGCGGCCGGGCGGGCCCGCGGTGCGCTCGACGGCGGGCCGACCGAGGCCCGGCGTGCGCTGCACGAGCTGGTCGACGTGTTCGTGGACTTCCTGGAGGACCGGCCGGAGACCACCTCGTTGTGGCTGCGCCGCTGGCTGGAGCCGCAACGGCACGCCGAACTCGACGAGCGGTACGCGGCCCCGCTCTACCGGCTGGTGACCGATCTGCTGGCCGCCGCCGCGGCGAGTGGGGCGTTGGTCGAGCCGGCGCCGCACGTGACGGTACGCAGCCTCGTGTGGGCGGTGCACGGTCACGTGGTGGCCCTGGCCGCGAGCGGCGGTTCGCAGGCGCGCGAGCGGCGGGAGTTCCGTGCCTTCGTGCACCGCTTCCTCGACGGCCTGTACGGCCCGGCGACGCCTTGACGGACGACCGCCGCCGGGGCCATTATCCAACGCACGTTGGATTAGTGGGAGGAGTTGGCGATGGGCGCACAGCCGACCGTGGCGGTGGTGGGCGCGGGCGCGGCCGGGCTGGCCACCCTCAAGGCGCTCGCCGACGTCGGGGTGCCCGCCGTCTGCTTCGAGACGGCCGACGCCGTCGGTGGCCTCTGGGTGTACGGGGCGCCCGGCTCGCCCGCGTACCGGACCCTGCACCTGAACACCAGCAAGGCGCGCACCCAGTTCGCCGACCACCCGATGCCGGCGCACTGGCCCGACTACCCCGACCACACCCGGGTCGCCGGCTGGCTCACCGACTACGCCGACCGCTTCGCGCTGCACGAGGCGGTGCGGTTGCGGCACACCGTCGAGCGGGTCGTGCGCGAACCCGACGGCCGGTGGACGGTGCACGCCGACGGACCCGACGGCCCGACCGACGTCACCGTCGCCGCCGTGGTGGTCGCCAACGGCCACAACCGGGTGCCGAAGCCACCCACCCCCGAATACCCGGGCACCTGCACCACGAAGCAGATGCACAGCCATGACTACCGGGGCCCCGAGCAACTCGCCGGCCGGCGCGTCCTGGTCGTCGGCGGCGGCAACTCCGCCATGGACATCGCCGTCGACGCCTCGTACGCGGCCGAACGCACCCTGCTGTCGTTGCGCCGGGGCGTCTGGGTGGTGCCGAAACACCTCCTGGGCCGCCCGTCCGACACCCTCAACGGCGCGCTGGCCCGACGGCTGCCGTGGCGGCTGCGCCAGCGCGTCACCCAAGGGATGCTCGCCGCGACCGTCGGCACACCCACCCGCTACGGCCTGCCCGCCCCCACCCACGGTTTCCTCCAGGACCACCCGACGCTGTCGGACGGGTTGCTGTCCCGGCTGACCCACGGCGAGATCGAGCCCCGCCCCGGCATCGCCGGCTTCGACGGTGCGCGCGTCACCTTCACCGACGGCCGCGCCGACGAGATCGACCTGGTGATCTGGTGCACCGGCTACCGGGTGGAAATTCCGTTCCTCGACCCCGCGCTGCTCGGCGACGGGGCGGACACCCTGCCGCTGTACCGGCACGTGTTCCACCTCGACGCGCCCGGCCTGGCGTTCGTGGGGCTGATGCAGTCGACCGGCGCCGCGTTCCCGCTGGTCGAGGCGCAGGCCAGGCTGGTCGCGGCGCAACTGTCCGGCCGCTACACCCTGCCCGCGCCGCAGGCGCAGCGCGCCGCCTGCCGGGCCGAGCTGCGCGCCGCCGCCGCCCGGTGGGGGCAGCGCCGACCCGCGATGCGGGTGGACTTCGACGCGTACCTGGCCGAGCTGGGGCGGGAACTGGCCGCCGGCACCCGCCGCGCCCGCGCCGCCGGGGCCACCCGATGAGCCGGCTGGCGCGGCGCAGGGTGCTCGTCACCGGGGCCAGCGGCACCTTCGGCCGGCAGCTGTGCGCCGCGTTGACCGCCGCCGGGGCCCGGGTCGTCGGCGTCGACCGCCAGCCGGGCACCATCGACGGCGTGCCGGTGCTCGGCTGCGACCTGACCGACCCGGCCGCCGTGCCGCCGGTGGTCGCCGCCGCCGTGGACCGGCTCGACGGGCTGGACCTGCTGATCAACAACGCCGGCGTCGGCGGACCCGCCCCGGCGGAGCTGCCACCGGACGAGGTGGTGCGCCAGCAGCTGGAAGTCAACCTGCTCGCCGCCTGGCGGACCACCGCAGCCGCGCTGCCCGCCCTGGAGGCCGCACGCGGCCGGGTCGTCTTCGTCGCCAGCCGGATGGCCCTGCTGCCGCTGCCCCTGGCCGCCGCGTACGGGGTCAGCAAACGGGCGCTGGTCGCCTACGCCGACGCGCTGCGCCACGAGGTGGGCACCCACGTCGGGGTGAGCGTCGTCTACCCCAGCATGGTCGCCTCGCCGATCCACGACAGCACCGTCGACGCCGGGCTCTCCCTCGACGGGGTGTCCCGCCCGGAGCCGGTGCAGGGGGTCGTCGCGGCGATCCTGCGCGCCGCCACCGCCCGGCGGGCGCCCCGGGACGTGGCCACCACCCGACGCGGGCGCCTGGAGCTGGCCCTCGCCCGGCACGCGCCGGCGCTGGCCGACCGGGTCGTGCGGCGTACCGTCGCCACCCGGATCGCCGCCGGCGACCTGGACGCCGCGCCGTTGGCCGCCGGGATGCTGCGCCGGCACCGCGGGGCCGCCGGCTAGCCTGACCGGGTGGGCATCTCCCCGTACGTCGCCAAGCTGCGCGTCCACGTCGGCCACGACCTGCTCCTGCTGCCCGGTGTCAGCGGAGTCGTCCGCGACGACGCCGGGCGGGTGCTGCTGGCCCGGCGTGCCGACAACGGCCGCTGGTCGGTGCCGGCCGGCCTCGTCGAGTCCGGCGAGCAACCCGCCGACGCGGTCGTGCGGGAGGTGTACGAGGAGACCGGCGTGCACGTGCGCGTCGAGGGGGTCGCCGGCGTCGCGACGCACCCCGTCGTCTATCCCAACGGGGACGTCTGCGAATACCTCAACGTGTGGTTCCGGTGCCGGGCGGTGGGTGGCGAGCCACGGGTCAACGACGACGAGTCCACCGAGGTGGCCTGGTTCGACCCCGCCGACCCGCCGGAACTCGACGAGTGGTCGCGGCTGCGCATCAGCACCTCGCTGCGCGCGGACGGCCCCGTCTGGCATGCCGCTCCCGGCGAAGCGCATCCCGCCCTCGGACAGCCCGACGCGCTCTGAGCGCCGGGTCAGCCCGCGCTGTGCCGCCCGGTCAGGTCAGGGCAGGGCGACGGCGGCACGGGAGCGGTCGGTGGCGATGCGCACCGCCAGCCCCGCCAGCACCGTGCCCATCACCAGCCGCTGCACCCGCAGCCACAGCGGCCGGCGGGCGAAGAAGTCGGCGAGCGCGCCGGCACCGAACACGATCAGCGTGTTCACCGTCAACGCCACCACGATCTGGGTCAGCCCCAGCAGCAGGCTCTGCGCCGCCACGTGCCCGCGCGCCGGGTCGATGAACTGCGGCAGCAGCGACACGTAGAGGATCGCGATCTTCGGGTTCAGCAGGTTGGTGACCAGGCCCATGGTGAACAGCCGCCGCGTCGGATCCGGCGGCAGCGCCACCGGCGCGAACGGCGACTGCCCGCCCGGGCGCAGCGCCTGCCAGGCCAACCAGAGCAGGTATCCCGCGCCGGCCAGCTTGACCGCCGTGTAGAGGGCGGGCACCAGCACGAAGACCGTGGCGATGCCGGCGACGGCGGCGGCCAGGTAGACGCCGAACCCGGCGGCGACACCGAGCAGCGACACCAGCCCCGCCCGCCGGCCCTGGGTCACCGACCGGGACACCAGGTAGACCATGTTCGGGCCGGGGGTCAGCACCATTCCCAGCGCCACCAGCGCGATACCCACCAGCGCACCCGTACCGACCATGGTGTCCCCCGTCTCGCCCGACTCACCGCGACCCTACGCCGCGCGCCGCCGGGCCGTTGGCCCTGTTTCGGCGTGCCGCCCGAGCGGTCCGCCGGCCCCCACCGCCGGGCCGGCCACGGGCACACTGGCCCGATGTTGCACGCCCCCGCCACCCCGCTCCTGCCGGAACTGCTGCTGCGGCCCTGGCGCGACGCCGACGCCGACGCACTGATCGCCGCATACCACGATCCCGTGCTGCGGCGCTGGACGCGCGCGCCGGTGACCACGACCGCCGAGGCGCACCGGTTCCTGGCCGCGGCCAGCCGGGACTGGGCCGACGGCCGCCGGTTCAGCTTCGCCGTGCTGGAACCGTCGCCGGGCGGCGAGACCCTGGTGGCGCAGGTGATCCTCAAGAACGTCACCGCCGACGGTGACCATGCCGAGGTCGGCTACTGGACCGCCGCGCCCGCCCGAGGCAGGGGGGTGGCCGGGCACGCCCTGGCGACCGTCACCGACTGGGCGTTCGCCAGGTTCGCCGCCCTGCGGTGGCTGGACCTGATGCACCAGGTCGACAACCCGGCGTCCTGCCGGGTCGCGGAGAAGGCCGGCTACCCCTTCCAGGAGGTGCTGGCGGCCCGGCCGCCGTTTCCCCGCGACGGGCACCGCCACGCCCGCTGGGCCTGACGCCCGGCCGACGGCGCCGGCTGCCCGGACTGCTCGCGCTACCGTGGGGCCGGGGGAGGTGCCGGCAGGTGGACAGTTGGGAAGCCAGCGTCGAGGCGCGCATCCGCGCCGCGCAGGAGCAGGGCGAGTTCGACGACCTGCCCGGCATGGGAAAGCCCCTTCCCGGCCGCGGCCAACCGTACGACGAGTCGTGGTGGATCAAGAGTTTCCTGGAGCGGGAGAAGCTGCCCACCGATCTGCTGCTGCCGACGCCGCTGCAGCTACGCCGCCGCATCGAGCAGCTACCCGACGAGGTGCGTGACCTGCCGACGGAGGAGTCCGTGCGCGCCTTCGTCGCCGATCTCAACACCCAGATCGTGTCGTGGCTGCGTACGCCCACCGGCCCCCGGGTCTCGGTGCGACCCGTCAACACCGACGACGTGCTCGCCGGCTGGCGAGCCGAGCGGGAGCGCCGCGCCGCCGCACCCCCGGCGCCGCAGCAGCCCGCGGCCCCGCCACGCCGGCGCGGCTGGCGGGTGCCCTGGCGCCGCCGCACGGCGGGATAGCCGCGAGCAGGAAGCCGTCGTCGGTCGCCCGCCGACCGCACGTGCTTGCCGGCCGGGGCCGCCAGCACTAGGGTCAGATCCGTGACTGCCGGGTCGGCCATGGGCCACGAGCGGACAGGGCACCCGGCCGACAGGTGAGCCGGGGGCGGGCCCGTGCGCCGCCGACGCTGCGCCCCCGCGGGTGTTCGACACCCCGTCCCACCACAGCGCGCTCCAACCCACCGTCCACGCCGGCCGCGCGCCGGCGTATCCGCGTCCTCGCCGCCACCGGTCGCCGGGCGGGCGATCCACCGTGGCCGCATCCTCCTGCCCGAGCAGAGAGCAGAGCCTTGCCCAACGACTTCAACCAGCAGATCATCGACGAGTTCCGCGCCAACTCCGGGCGGGTCGGTGGGCCCTTCGCCGGTGCCCGGCTGATCCTGCTCACCACCACCGGCGCCCGCTCCGGGTCCCCCCACACCACCCCGGTCGGCTATCTGCCCGACGGCGAACGCATCCTCGTCATCGCCTCGGCCGGCGGCGCCCCGAAACACCCACACTGGTACCACAACCTGCTCGCCGATCCACACGCCACCGTCGAGGACGGGGTCTTCACCTACCGGGCCCGCGCGCAGGTGCTGACCGGCGCCGAACGCGACACGATCTTCGCCCGGGCCGTGCAGGCCGACCCGGGATGGGCCGCGTACCAGGAGAAGACGACGCGGGTGATTCCCGTGGTGGCGTTGCACCAGGTGGCGGGCGGGCCACCCGAGGCCGCGTCCTGGGGAGCGGCGCTCAAGCTGGTCCACGACGCGTTCCGCCGGGAACTGGCGCTGATCCGCGCCGAGGTCGCCCGCTCCGGCACCGGCCTGGGCGCGCAGCTGCGGGTGAACTGCCTGACCTTCTGCCACGGCCTGCACCACCACCACCGCAACGAGGACGACGGCATGTTCGCCGCGCTCGACGGGCAACGCCCGGACCTCGCCGCGACCCTGGACCGGCTGCGCGACGAGCACCGCCGTATCGCGGCGCTCGTCGACCGTCTCCAGCAGGTCGTCGGCGACCCCGACGCCGACCCCGCCGAGGCCCGCCGGGAGGTGGAGCGCCTCACCACGGAACTGGAGGACCACCTGACGTACGAGGAGGAGCAGCTCATTCCCGTGCTCGACGGCACCCGGTAACGGCAGGCGGCAGCGCCCGCGACCGGATCCGGCGGCCGGCCGGCCCCGGTCGCGGGCGTAAGCCGTGCCACCGGGGCGGCCCGTCCCGGCCGGCGGCCGGGTTCAGCCGTCGTGGGCCGGCAGCTCAGCCCGACGCGGGTCCGGTCAGGGCCGCGTCCGGCACCCGCCGGGTTGCGCCCGGATTTGAGGCTTTCCCGGCCAGGAACAGCGCAAATCGACCAGAAGCCTCAACAACCATTTCAATGAAAAAATTGAGGCATGGAGATAGCGGATCTGAAGCGGTACGTCTGCGAGAGCTTCGACGGGGTCGACACCCTCGAGGCGAACGGCGACACCTTCTTCGTCTACGACCCGGGGCGGGACCTGCCCGCCGAGCGGCAGTTGCCGTTCGCGACGATCGTGACCGGCGACCGCTACGACGACGCCTCCGCGCTGGACCGCACGGGCGCGTGGCGGCTCAACATCGGCCTGACCCGCGCGACCTACCGGGCGCTGTTCGCACCCCGGCGGGGGCCGGACAGTGCCGTCGACCACGCGGTCACGGACACCGTGCTGCCGCACCCGGTCTACGCCCCGCAGCACTGGGTGTGCGTGGTGAACCCCGGCGAGGCGAGCGTGGACGTGGTGCGGCGGCTGCTCGCCGAGGCGTACGACTTCGCGGCCCGCAAGCACGCCAACCACCGGTCCCGGCGGGACCCGTCCTGAGATCGGCCCCACGGGCCACGACGGCGGCGGCCACCGTCCACGATCGAGCGGAGCCGGTCGACGGTGGACACGGGCCGTCGGTCGCCCGGCACCGACCGATGGGGACGCTCCGGTCGCCCTTTCGATCGGTGATGGGCGCGTCGAAAGCGGGTAACGTACGGTGCCGAAGCGGTGACCTGGGGCCGATCGACGTCGGAAGGGAACATCGATGATCGCGGAAACGGTGGAGTGCGCCTACTGCGGGCAGCCGAAGTCCGATCGGGTGAACAAGTGCCCGCACTGCGGCAACGGCTGAGTCAGCCGATCACCGCACCCTGACCTGCATGACCTGCCCCTCCGGGTCGGTACGCACATCGAACGGGCGCTGGTCGGCGGTACCCTCCGCCGACCATGACCTGTCCACGAGCTGCGCCACCTGCGTGATCTCGATGGTGCGGTACCCGGTCGAACTCAGATGAGCGGTGATCGTCGACGCGATGCCGGCTGCCGTCGGCGCGGGCCGCCGCAGCAGGAAACCGCGGGCGCGCAGCTGGGTCGCCACGGCCTTCAGCACGTCATAGCTGAAGTTCCCGGTGACGCCCGCCAGGACGGCTTCCCGCAGGAAGTCACCGACGTCGAGGGTGTGCGCCGCCGCCGACAGTTCCTCCTCGACGAGCCCGTCGAGCAGGAGAGAGGAACCGTCGTCCAGCGACACGATCAGTTGCGTCATGCGCACATGCTGGCAGACCGCCGCACCGGGAAGGAGCCCGTGAAGAGTCACCCCGTGCCGGCCCAGGTATGGTGGCTCGGCTTCTGGCGGACCGCCGAGCACGTGCACTGGTGGCTCGGCTCGGACATGCGCCTCGTGGCCGAACCCGGTCCGCTGGCGGTGGGTTCGATTCCCGCCGAGCGGCTGGCCCGGCCCCTGGCCGCGTTGCAGGCCGCGCTACCCGGCCTGCTCGCCGAGGAGCGGGCGGCTCTGGCCGGGATCGACAGCCGCATCCGGCAGGCCGTACCGACCGACGCCGACCCCACGTCGACGGCGTCGGTCATCGCGAGCCGGATAGAGCTTCTCGGCGAACGGGTCGCGCTGCTCAACTCGGCCGCGCGGCGCTCGTGGACCGGCGCGATGGTGACCCCCGCCGAGAACCTCGCGCTCTGCCGTGAACTGGGCACCATCCTGCTGCCCCGCGAGCTGCGAGAGCGGATCAGGACGGCGGACGCGGAACACACGAGCGTCGTCGTCGCGCCCGGCCCGGGGCTTGCGACCGTACCGTGGGAGCTGCTCGTCATCGACGACGAGCACGACGTACGCCTGGTCGAACACGCGAGCGTCCTCGGTGGGATCAGCCCGGGCCTGCTGGTCAACCTGGCCGCGCCGGCGGCGGCCTGGACCGGCGGTGGCCGGGCGCTGCGGGTCGTCGACCCCACCGCGGCCGGCGTCGGCCGCATCTATCCCGACGGGGTGCCCGCGCAGTGGCGCGAGCGCACCGGCGACGGCGACGCGCTGCTCGGCGCCGACGCGGCGGCGGGCTGCTCGGCCGCCGAACTGGCCGTGACCCTGCGCTCGCAGACGTGGTCGCGACTGGTGTTCGTGGGCCACGCCGCGGCGGCGGATGCGACGATGCCGACCACGGCGGGCCTCGAGTTCGCCCCCGACGTGGCGACGGGGGAGTCGCGGCTCACCGCCGGGCGGTGGCTCCGGGAGCCGTCGCGGTGGCCTGCCCCGCGGCGGGTGGGCTTCATCGCCTGCCAGTCGGACGACTCCGGGTACGCCGAGCAGGTCGGCCTCACCCTGGCGGCGTTGAACGCCGGTGCCCGCACGGTGATCGCCACCCGTTGGAGTCTGCCGAGCGACGGCTCGGAACGCCTGGTGTCACGCGGGGGGCAGATCGGTTCGGCCACGACCGGGCTGGCGCTGGCCGTCGACGCGGCGCTGGACACGATCGACCCCGTCCGGGCCGTCGGCGCGTGGCAGCGTGACCGGCTGCGGTGCTGGCGCAGCGCGGGCAGTGACACCGAACGTCGCCGGCACGCCCCGCTGGTGTGGTCGGCACTGGTGACCTACGACATCCCGGACGCCGCGACCCGAACGATCCCGGGGCTGGACCGGCCGGCGCCGCCGCCCACGAGCAGGACAGGTCGGCCCGACGCCCCCCGGGCCCTGCCGGCCTACGCCCCCCGGGCCCTGCCGGCCGGTGACCCGGCCGAGACGGCGAAGACCAGCATGGCGGCCGGCACCCGGGCGTTCGGACACGCCGACTGGTCCGCGGCCCGGGCGCACTATCTCGTCGCCCTCGACGCCTTCGGCGCCTGCACCGACCGCAAGGGTGTCGCCGACGCCACGACGAACGTCGGCAACACCGCCTACTTCCTGGGTGAGCTCGACGAGGCCGCCGAGCGCTACCGCGCGGCGCTGCCGCTGTACCGGGACCTGGGTCTGGACCGGCAGGTGGCCGTAGTCGAGCAGAACCTGGGCAACGTCGCGTTCCAGCGTGGCGAACTCGATGTCGCCGCGGCGCAGTACCAGGCTGCCGCGCAGGCCCTGCTCAGTGGCGGATTCCGTCGCCACGCCGCGGACACGCTGGTGAACCTGGGTGCCGTCCTGACCGAACTTGGCCGTCCCGACGTCGCGCTCGCACGTCTCGTCGCGGCGGGCGACCTCTACCGGGAGACGTGCGACGGCGTCGAACTGGGACGCAAGCTGGCCGAACTCGACCAGAACATGGGGCTGGCGCGGGCGGGGCTGCGCGACTTCGACGGCGCCCGCGGACATCTGCTGGCCGCCCTGCGGCACTGGCAGGCCGGCGAACCCTCGGCGGAGCGCGCGGCGCGCACCAACCACAACCTGGGCCTGGTCGCAGCTCGCGCCGGCGACCTGCCGGAGGCGCAGCTCAGGTACGCCGAGGCGCTGGCCCACTTCGACGCCACCGGCCACCAGCACGAGGCGGCCGACGCCCGGCTGGGCCTGGGGACGATCGCCCGCCGCCAGGGCGACGCGGCCGAGGCGCGCGCGAACTTCCGACGGGCGCAGGAGCAGTACCTGCGGACTGGGCAGTGGTTGGCGTACGCACAGGCCTCGTTCAACGAGGGACTGACCTACCCGGACGACAGCGCCCAGCGGTTCGACCTGCTGGCCGCCGCGTGGGCCGCGATGCAGTCGATGTCGTGGCGACTCGCGCACGTCAGCGAGCGGGCCGGCTGGCGCGCGGCCCTCGACCACGCCCATGACGGGGTCCTGGAATCGGCCCGCCGCAGTGGCCGGCAACGCCAGTTCGCCGAGCTGCTGGAGTCGCTGCGGATTGCCGGCACCCTGCGCCGTGGCGTGCCGGCGTCGCCGCCCTCGACGGCCACCGACCGGGACGCCCTCTACGTCGAGCCCCTGCCGCCGATGACGCTCGCCGCCGCACCGGCCGGACCATGGGCGTTGTCGTCGGCCGCCGACGAGGCGCCCTGCGACGCGCCACCGTGGATCGACTGCGGCTGGCCGCCCACGCTCGTCGACGTCGTGACCCGCGCCGAGGAGATGATCGCCATCGCGGACGTCCGGGCGCTGCCCATCCGCCGGGGCGTGGTGTCGCTGATGCCGCTGCTGAACCGCGCCCCGTACCCGGGCACGACGACGGGGCCGGCTGCCCGGGACCGGGGCGTTCCCGGGCAGCACCAGCACGATTCCCGGACCGACCAGCGGAGGTAGCGCATGTTCGCACTCGAGATGACTCCCGGTGCCCGAGGCACCGCGGTGGAAACCCTCTACCGCCTCGTCGACGCGGTGGGGCTCGTGATCACCGTGCAGGGCTCCGGCGACCTCGAGCAGATCGTCGGCGACATCGTCCGAGCGGCACCCCGCCTCCAGGAGGACCACGAGGTGGGCGCCAGTGGCCTGATCACGAGCCGGGTGGGCCTGTACCGCGTCGTCTGGGGCGCCCTGAAGTGCCCCGGTGGAAGCCTGGCCGTCCTGGTGCCGCTGTCCGGGTACGAGGGGCAGAACACCAGCGACTGGACCCGACACTTCATGCACGAGGTGCTGGATCCGATCCAGGCCCTGTCGACCCGGGGCTACTCGGTGGGCGGAGGCGGCAACGGGAGGGTGACCCGACAGGACTTCTGCCAGGCCTTCAAGCACGCGCACACCTGAGGGTGGTCGTGGCGCGACTACCCTCAGACCAACTCCTCGATGAGGTCGGCGGCGCGGGACGTGCCGCCCTCGGTGCGTACCTCGGCGCGCAGCAGCGCCGAGGTACGGGCGACCTCCGCGTCGCCAACCAGGTCGACGAGGGCCGCCCGCAGGGTCTCGGCGGTGGCGTGCGGGGTGTCGACGCGGCGGGCCACGCCCAGTTCCACGAGCCGGTCGGCGTTCATGAACTGGTCGACGGCCTGCGGTACGGCGATCATCGGCACGCCGGCGAAGAGTCCCTCGCTGCTGCCGCCCATGCCGGCGTGGGTGCGTCGGCGCCCGGTAGCTGCCACAGTTGCGCCGCGACGTCCTGGTGGTAGCCGTCCCAGGCCACCATCGTGGGGGAGAGTTGCAGCACGGGCCGACCCTGCGATTCGGCGAGGGCCCGCGCGGCGTAGGCGCCGATGTCGTAGAGGTAGAGGTCCGCCGGGTCGTGGTCGTAGGTGGCGCGCAACCGGGGCAGCGCGTGGATGGCGTCGTCGAGGAAGAGGCCCATCGCGGCGATGGGGTCGTCGGGCCAGTCGTTGTCGGCGACCGGCAGCCCGGAGGCAAAGGGGACGAGTTCGGCGCCGGTGCCGGTGATCAGGTCGGTCACCGCCGGGTCGTTGGCGTAGGTCACCCGGTGCCCGCGTGCCACCAGCTCGCGGATGATCTCGATGCTCGGCAGGACGTGGCTGACGGCGGGGACGCCGACCATCGCGATGTGGGCGCGGCTACGGGACATGGGGGATCACTCTTCCAATCGGTGGTGCGAGGGGACACGGCAGGTGTTACACCGAGCGGCTCGACCGCGGCGGGTGCGGGCACGGCGGGGTGGTTCCTCACTGGTCGCGGTTCGTGGCCGGTCCCATGATCGCGGTACCGCGCCCGTCGCGGCACCGGGTTTACCACCTGCCGCAGCCGGAGCCCGCCCGCCCTCGACCGGCTCACGACGCCGACCGGTGCGGCCTCACCCCCGCTGTTCTGGACCCACGTCGCCCGTACGGCGAAGTCAAGCCCGACATGACCAGCCGCCTGTGGCCCGACTGCGGGCGGCTTGGAATCAGATCGTATGGCGGATTATCGAGCCGGCGATCCGATCGGTGAGCCCTGGCGAGAAGAACGGGTGATGGCCCATTCCAGGCACGATCTCCAGATGCGCCGCCGGGATCTGCGCCGCGAGGGCTTCGCCGTGGGCTTGAGGGAACAGCGGGTCATCGCTGCCGTGCAGGACCAGAGTCGCAGCAGTGATGTGGGACAAGGAGGCCCGCCGGTCGTCGTCCCAGCGCCGATCGGCCAGGTCGTGATTCGAGGCGGCGCTGCCAGTCGGGCGGGCCTACCAGTGAGCCGGCAGCCCGACTCCCCGAAGCGGCCACGTGCGGGGGGCCGCATCGCCCGCTGCCCCGGACCGCCTCGACCTGATGCGCGCCGGCAGAGCCTGCTCCGCCACCACACCGCAGCGGGCGACGCTCACGCCCGTACGCCCGGCGGCGGTGCCGCCAACGCCGCCAACGCGCGATTCGTGCGGTTGGACCGCACCGCCTCACGCTGCTGCCCGGCCGTCACCTCGATGTACGTCTGCGACGACGCCAACGACGCGTGCCCCAGCAACCGCATGATCTCCGCCGCGCTCGCCCCGTCCTCCGCCAGCCGCGTCGCGAAGGTGTGCCGCAACGCGTGCAACCGCGCCCCGCGCGGCACCCGGTCGGTGATGCCCGCCCGCCGGTAGCAGGACTCCACCAGATACTGCAGCCCGCCCCGGCGCAGCGACTCACCCCGGCGGTCCACCAGCAGCGGGGCGTCCGCGCGCACCGTCCGCGACCCGAACCGGCGGACCCGGCTGTCCAGGTATGCCACCAGCACTCGATCCAGATCCGGCTCGATCGGCACCACCCGCGGCCGGCCGCCCTTGCCGGCGACGTCGACCCGCCGTTCGCCGGCACGACCCGTCAGCGAACCCACCCGCAGGGCCAGCAGCTCCGACAGCCGCAGCCCCGCGCAGAGCGCCAGCGCCAACACCGCCAGGTCGCGCTCCGGCCACGGGTCGTGCTGGCGGCCCTCCTGCCGGGCCACCGAGGCGAGCAGCCGCTCGGGGGTGTCCGCGCCGCGCAGCGGCTTCGGCTGGGGGAGTGGCGCCCGGGGACGACCGACCGCCGGCATCGGGTTGCCGGCGACCACCGCGTCGGCGACGAGGAAGGAGAAGAAGCTGTTCCAGGTGGACCAGGCCCGGTGCACCGACGCCGCCGCGCGGGGAGCGGCGAACCGGGCGAACGCGGCGCGCATGACGCGGGCGGTGAGGGCGGCGACGGGCAGCTCGTCGAGGGGGAGGGGAGGGTTGGTCTCCTCGGCCGCCAGGGCGGCGACGGCACGCAGGTCCCGCCGGTACGCCGCCAGGGTGTGGGGGGAGGGCTTGCGGGTGGCGCGGGCCGTCAGGAACTCCTCGATCAGCCGCAGTACCGATTCGTCCTGTTTGTCATGCATAAGGGATATTATGCATGACTTTCGGGTTAGTCGGCAAGGGCGGGGAGAGGGGCACCTGGTGCGGTAGGCGGCGAGCGTGGCGCCGCGAATCCGGCAACGACGCTCACCGGCGGAGGGTCGGGGCGGACGGCGGTGGCCACCGACGCCCGTCGCGGCGCGCGGGCGCGGGGAGCCGTCGAACCCGTCGGGAGGTGCGGGCTGGCCGGGACCGGTTTCGCGGACGCCCGTGTCGCGGCTCCGACGAGCGTGACCGGGGGTGTTCGGGTCGGTGCAGGTCTGCGCCGGCGATCGTCGACGAGGCGGGCTGTTCGGGCCGGCGTCGACGGTGGCAGGTCTTCCTGAGCCGCCCGGTGGCTTCGTGGCGGCCGTCCGGCAGGCCCGGCCGTGCCTTGTCGCCAGCGTTCGCCCGCATGTGCGGGCATTCGTCCGATCATGGAGCCCTCGCGCCGATGTCCCCGTGGTGTGCGCGCGTCCCGCCGAGTTGGTGTTCGTCCGACCTCGGCCGAGGGAGGGCCCCGTCCTGCGTTACTTTACATAATGTGCATTATCGAACCAGGGCCGCTGGCGCGTGCGGGCCAGCGGCCGCACGGGCAACCCGTCAGTTCTCAGTCATCTCGAGCCGTTCTCAATAACTCCAGCCGCTCTCGAGTCCTCCCACACCGAGCCGGGCCGGTCTGGGCCTGGGTGATCTCGTCCAAGTCCAGTCCATCGGTCACTCCCGCCGCAGGTGACGAATGCGGTCCTCGGTGGACCCGGTTCTGCTCCACGTAGTGCTGCCCTCCCCCTCCTGCGGCCGTAATTGGTGCGCCGGGGTGCTGGGGCGAAGCCGAGCGGTTGCCGTGGGCAACGAGGCGATAGTGTCACGCCTCCCGCCATGGTGGCGCACTCGTGGGGACATGCGGGAGGATGGCCGCATGGCACGACCGCATGTCAGCCTTGTCGGTGAGATGGAGATCAGGCCGGCGGCCGTGGCCCTTCCTGGTCAGCGGCCGTTCGAGGTCCGCGACGATTGGATCGTCACGGTCGACGAGGGCGGCACGAAGGTCATAGCCGCTGTGCCGGCCGCGATGGACTGCACTGGCGGCCCGGTGGCGGAGCGCGACATCATCGTCGTCGACGCGGCCTGGCCGGTGGCCGCGGCACTGAACAGTCAGGCGTTCGACGAGGCTCGATGGCCACCCACGGTGGTGGTGCGCGCCGGTGACAAGATCGTAGGCGTCTGGGCCGACGAGGACCTGGCCGACGTCTGGCCGCACCGACAAGCTCGTGGCAGCGTGGATGTCGGGCTCCCGGGCGACGTGCGTATCCCGCTCCTGCGCCGGCGTTGCGGCTTCCGAGACAAAGCCCGTTGCAGCGCACGCCGTGACTTCGAGGCCCGGCCTCACGCAGCCGTTCAATGCTCAAACCCCGACGGGTTCGCCGACCACCATTTTGTCTGGTGACCGGATGCTGAGTGCGGCGATGACCCGGGCCTCCGGGTGGCTCACGCTCCGTGACACCGTGTCCCTGCTGGTCCCGACGCTGGTGTTCGTCGGGTCCGTGTTTGCCCTGATCGCCCGGGCCGTCGGGTGGTCACGGACCCAGGAATGGGCCAAACAGCTCGACGGGCTGCAGGCCGGGTTGTTGGGCCTCGCCGCAGCGGTCGCGTTGCTCATCGCTGCGTTGCTGCTGCAGTTCTCGTTATTGCCGCTGACCCGGCTCTACGAGGGCTATTGGGGATCGTCTGGCCGGGCTCAGGACTGGGCCTGCGGGCGCCAGCTGCGTCGGCGGGAACTGTTGTCGGAGCAAGGCGGCTACCGAGTCACCTATCCACGCTATCCGCCGAATGGGGAGGACATCAGACCGACCCGTCTCGGCAACGTGTTCCGGGCGGCCGAGGCGTATCCGGAGGATCGGTACGGCATGGATGCCGTGTTCTTCTGGCCCCGGCTCTACCCGCTGCTTCCCGAGCCGCTGCGGGCCGAGCTCGTCGGGGCCAGGTCGACCATCGACCTGAGCCTGGTTTCGGCGACTTTCTCGGGTGCGCTGTCGGTGCTGATCATCGCACTCGCCGGCATCGCCGATCTGGGGTTCGCGCGTACGCTGCTGCTCACCGCTGGCCTGTTTCTGCTCGCCCGGCTGCTGTATCTGTGGTCGGTTTCCGCCGCCATCCGGTACTGCGAGCTGGTTCGGTCAGCCTTCGACATTTCACGACGGACCCTGCTGGTCTCGTACGGCGTCCGTCTACCGGCGGCGCTGGCCGAGGAACGGCAGATTTGGCTGGCGTTGGGCCAGCTGTTGTATCGGGGCGGGGTCAGCGAGGACCAGGAGGACGTGCTCCGGCTCAAGGCCGACCCGCCCTAGCGTCATGGTCCGAAGTGCACGAACGATGCCCAGATCGAGGGCTTGTCCGGGTAATCGTCGCGTAGCCGGAGGACAGCGTGGTGCAGCGCCCGCGCGGGCGAGCCAGCCCGGGCCAACTCGCCGTAGAAGTCGGCCGCCACCTGCGGCCCGACGTGGTCTGCGGCGGCCCAGAGCGTAGCGATCACATGTCGATAGCCCGCAGCCTGGAAGGCCGCAGCGAGATGATCGCCGGCACCGATGTCGAACGGTGAGGCGTTAGCCGAATGGCAGGCCGACAGGTACGCCAGCTCGGCGTTCACCGGGGTGAGCCAGCCGAGGCGGTTGACGGTTAGGAAGCCGTTCGACAGATGGAGCTGCGCGGGCACGCCGCCCACCGGAGGCGTGGCGTGGCAGACGAAGTGCGCGTGGTCGTGCGCGGGCAACAGGGCGGTCACCGAATTGATGGTGGCCTCGGCGCCCACGAGTGAGCGAGTCAGCCGTGGCTCCAGGGCGGCCAACTCCTGTGCGGCATGCCACAGCGGGGCGGCGCCGTCAATCTCCGGTACCGCGACCGCGAGCAGCCGGGGTTCCCCGTTGGTGAGGCGCCGGCCGCGGCGGACGTGGTGCAGCATGCCGAGGGTTGTGGCGTAGGACGACACCGCCCGGTCCAGCACGTAGGGACCGCCAGGCCGGCCGGCGGCGTGCAGCGGCAGCACGGCCAGGGGGCCGGCCGGCAGCCACCAGATCCGGGGCAGTTCGGCCGGTGGTTCTCGGTCCGGGGGGTGGATCCGGCTCAGGACCGGCTCCGCGACGGTGTCCCACAGCCACGCTTGTGCCTCGGTGAAGGCGACGGCGAGTTCGGCGCGGGCATCCTTCGACAGATCTCCGGCCTGGACGGAGAGGATGGCAAGCATTATCCGGCGGTACTGCTCGTTGATGTCCGTCAGGGTCAAGCGTGGCAGTTCGATCTGAGTCGCGCGCCCGTCGCCGATGATCAGAGCGGCGCATCCCTGTCGGCTGGTGTTGATGATTACCGCGTGGCCGTCGGGTACCGCGGCGAGCAGCGTGGGTGCGTCGGTCGGCAGCCGCCACGGCTCATCGGGCACCGTGTGGCGAACCTTGACCTCGAAGTCGCTCCAGCGGGCCAGGAACTCGTAGCGGGTGTCCTCGGACAGGACTTCGCTGCTCACCTCGTTCGCGAGGCGTTCATTCTCTTCGAAAAGGGCCTCGACCGAAGAGAACGCGGTCAGGTCAAAACTGTTCTGTAGGGCGCGTACGCGCTCCCGCACGATGGCGAGAACCGGAACGAACGCCTCGATGAAGTCACGCGGGATCTCGCCGTTCGTTCCTTTCCGGTACGCCTGGATCGCGTCCAGAAGCTGCGCCATTTCCTCGGCCAGCTCCGGCCGATGGGCTCGCAGCCAGCGCAACTGCTCGCGGAGCTGGAGTGTCTGGCCGATCTGAATTCCGCGCCCCTGCTCCAGCAGAGCCAGCGCCGTCTCCGGGCGGTTCGCGGCCAGGGCGCAGGCGGCGCCGTCTTCCGCCGCACCGAACCAACGTCGTTTCTGCTCTCGGCGCTCGGCCGGGTACAGCGGCTTTCGGGCCTCGCGGGCGAGGAGGTCGACGGTGGTCCGGTAGCTGTCGGCGGCTATCGCGTGTTCGCCCGCCGCGGCAGCCGCCTGGGCCAGGAGGTAGGCCGCGTCCGTCCGGTCTGTGGCCGGGGCCGCCGGGTCGTCCGCGACCCGTCGAAGCAGGTCGAACGCGACGTCGTGGTGGCCGACCCGGTTTTTTAGCAGCAGTGCCGCGAGCCGGATCCGGTGCAGGTTGGCTGCTGTCGGTCGGGCTTCTGTCTCGACGAGGCCGCGCAGCAGGCTGATCGCCTCACTAGCGTCGGCCGGCCGTCCCCGGCGGCCTAGGTTCTTGGCCAGCAGGCCCCTCATGTCCCGGATCAGCTCGTCGGCTCCGGTGCTCGTCGTCGCCGCGGTCAGTGCGTGGCGGGCCGCATCGATGGCCTCGTCGTCGTGCCGGTGGTTTTCCGTGGTCTCGTTGAGCCGGGTGAGGGTGAGTGCGAGGAAGAACCACGAGCGGCTGTCGGCGGTTTCGCGCGTCGTCCTCCGGAAGCTGTCGGCGAGCTCGGTGAGGGCCTCGGGGCCGAGGGGTGAGGTGGACAGGAGGATCTTCATGCTGTGGTCGATGGCGTGCGGTGACAGTGCGCGCTCGACCTGCAGGGTGCGCAGCAGCTCCGCGGACGCGCGCTTGTCCTCGACGTTGCCGGTCAGCTGATGGCGGTCGAACAGCCAGAAGGCTAAGCACTCGCGCGGTGCCGGCGTTCGTGGATCAAGGCGTGTGGCCACCCGTGCGTCGCGTATCGCCTTGGTGAGGTCGGGCAGGTGTCCGGTCAGCTTGAAGCGCCGCTGCCACGTCGAGGCGAGTTGGAACCACAGTGGAGCCGTGGCCGGGTCGCGGTGGCCGGTTTCGGCTATCGCGGATTGTAGCTGTACGGCGGCGGCGTTGATGACCCTCGGATCCTCGGTGAGAGCTGCAATCAGGCTGACCGTGGTGAACCATTCCTGCCGAAGTTGCATCGGCACGTTGTCGCCGTACCCGGTGATCGTTTCCTGAAGCAACCGGGAGGCTTGCTCGATGTCGTCCTGGAGCACGAGTGCGCCCATCAGGGTCAAGCGGGCCCAGAGCATCGCGTCCGGGCTGGCCCCGCTCTCGATCAGCGGTGCCGCGATGCTGACGGCCGCTTCGAGGTCGTCGGGGTGGCCGGAGTGCTTGAACCGGGTCAGGTGGCATCCGGCGAGTTCGGCGAGCAGGAGATGGTTTCGCGGCTGGAACTGACTCCGCAGAATGATCACCTGGCGGCCCGTGGCTCCCGGCGGTTGATATCCCCGCTGTATCCATCCCCGCAGGAGGATCTCCGGTGGGTCGGCGTGCGGCCGGAGATGGGTCAGGTAGTCCACGATCTCGTCAGGAGCGGCCAGTTCACCCAGTTCTGCGGCGCTCTCGTAGGCAGTGGTGCAGGCCAGCAGCTCGCGCAGTGCCGCGTCGCCGGACGTGTTCAGAAATCGGGACCAGCGGAGTTCACCGATGCGCAGCAGTACCTCCTGGTCGGGGCGGCACTGCGACGTTGCCAGCTCGGCGAGCGCTTCCAGGGCGGGCAGGTGCCGGTCGGTCTGGTCGTTCAACACCAGCATGCGTACCCGGCTGACGAAGACCCGGGGGACCCGGTGGATGTCGTAGGCGGCGAGACAGGTCAGGACGTCGAGGGCGCTCTCGTGCACATGGCCTGCCAGACCGGGATCGTCGCCCGCGACCGCGTCCGAGAAGCGGAGGTAGAACTCGGCTAGGGCGGCGAGTTCTTCGGTCGCCCCGGCGAGGTCCGGGAGCGCCAAGATCGAATCGAGCAGCTCGTTCGCAGCGGCGACGGTCGTCTCTGTGATGGTGATGCACGACCGGAGCGTTGCCGCCGCGGCGCGGGCTCTGGCTACGCCCTGCGGATCTGGCATGAGCAGAGCGTGCCGGTCGATCGCGGTCGGGTCAACACACGCAGCGGGCCGGACGAGGCCGCGGACGCCGTCGAGTCTCGCCGGCTCCGGCGGTGGTGCTGATGGCACCGCCACTGCGGTCGCGTGGGCCGCAGGGCACCTGCGGCGCCGTGTACGTCGACCGGCTGGGCACGTCCAGCGGGGTGCCTGCTCCCCCAGACCGGATCCCGTCCCGATGGCCGGCGTCGCTTGGTGGACGCCGACGGCTGTCGTCGTCCGTCGGCGGGGAGGTAGCGGCATGGCGGGTACGCCGCGTCCGTTGACGGCGCGTGCGGCGGGTGGGTGGCGTCAGGTGCCGACATACGCGGCGAGGTGTCGGCCGGTGCGGGTGTGGCGGCCGGCGACGAGGTCTGCGGGGGTGCCTTCGTAGACGATCCGGCCGCCGTCGTGCCCGGCGCCGGGGCCGAGGTCGATGATCCAGTCGGCGTGCGCCATGACGGCCTGGTGGTGTTCGACGACGATGACGGACTTGCCGGCGTCGACGAGTCGGTCGAGCAGGCCGAGTAGTTGTTCGACGTCGGCGAGGTGCAGGCCGGTGGTCGGCTCGTCGAGGATGTAGGTGCCGCCCTTGTCGCCGAGGTGGGTGGCGAGTTTGAGGCGTTGCCGTTCGCCGCCGGACAGGGTGGTGAGTGGTTGGCCGAGGGTGAGGTAGCCGAGGCCGACGTCGGCGAGTCGCCGCAGGACGGTGTGGGCGGCCGGGGTACGGGCGTCGCCGGTGCCGAAGAACTGTTCGGCTTCGGTCACCGACATGGCGAGCACCTCGCTGATGTTGCGGCCGGCGAGGTGGTGTTCGAGCACGGTCGCCTGGAACCGTTTTCCTTCGCACTGCTCGCAGGTGGTGGTGATGCCGGCCATCATGCCGAGGTCGGTGTAGGTGACGCCGGTGCCGTTGCAGGTGGGGCAGGCTCCTTCGGAGTTGGCGCTGAAGAGTGCGGGTTTGACGCCGTTGGCCTTGGCGAAGGCTTTGCGGATCGGGTCGAGCAGCCCGGTGTAGGTGGCGGGGTTGCTTCGGCGTGAGCCGCGGATCGCGCCCTGGTCGATCGACACGACGTCGGCTGTGGTGGGGATCGAGGCGTGTACGAGTGAGCTCTTGCCGGAGCCGGCGACGCCGGTGACGACGACGAGGACCCCGAGGGGGATGTCGACGTCGACGTCGCGCAGGTTGTGTGTGTTCGCGCCGCGGATCTTGAGGGCGCCGGTGGGTGTGCGGACGGTCTTCTTGAGGGTGGCGCGGTCGTCGAGGTGGCGGCCGGTGAGGGTGTCGCTGGCGCGTAGTCCCTCGACGGTGCCTTCGAAGCAGATGGTGCCGCCGGCGGTGCCGGCGCCGGGGCCGAGGTCGACGATGTGGTCGGCGATGGCGATGGTCTCGGGTTTGTGTTCGACGACCAGGACGGTGTTGCCCTTGTCGCGTAGGCGCAGCAGCAGTTCGTTCATGCGTTGGATGTCGTGTGGGTGCAGGCCGATGGTGGGTTCGTCGAAGACGTAGGTGACGTCGGTGAGTGATGATCCGAGGTGGCGGATCATCTTGGTGCGTTGGGCTTCGCCGCCGGAGAGGGTGCCGGAGGGGCGGTCGAGGCTGAGGTAGCCGAGGCCGATCTCGACGAACGAGTCGAGGGTCTCCCCCAGTGCTGTCAGCAGTGGTGCGACGGTGGGTTCGTGCAGGTCGCGGACCCAGGTTGCCAGGTCGTTGATCTGCATGGCGCAGGCGTCGGCGATGCTGGTGCCGTTGATGGTGGAGGATCGGGCGGCGTCGTTGAGTCGGGTGCCGGCGCAGTCGGGGCAGGTCGTGAAGGTCACCGCGCGGTCGACGAAGGCGCGGATGTGGGGTTGCATCGCTTCCCGGTCCTTGGCCAGGAACGATTTTTGGATCTTGGGGATGAGGCCCTCGTAGGTGAGGTTGACGTTGTCGACCTTGATCTTGGTGGGTTCCTTGTGGAGCAGGTCGTGCAGTTCCCGCTTCGTGAAGTCGCGGATCGGCTTGTCGGCGTCGAGGAACCCGCAGCCGGCGAAGATGCGGCCGTACCATCCGTCGGTGCTGTAGCCGGGAACGGTGAGCGCGCCCTCGTTGAGGGACCTGCTGTCGTCGTAGAGCGCGGCGAGGTCGAAGTCGGTGACCCGGCCCATGCCCTCGCAGCGTGGGCACATGCCGCCGATGACGGAGAAGCTCTGGCGTACGGCCTGCTGGGTGCCGCGTTCGACGGTGACGGCTCCGGCGCCGTGGGCGGAGGCGACGTTGAAGGAGTATGCCTGGGGTGAACCGATGTGGGGTTGTCCGAGCCGGCTGAACAGGATGCGCAGCATCGCGTTGGCGTCGGTGACGGTGCCGACGGTGGAGCGGGCGTGCGCGCCCATCCGTTCCTGGTCGACGATGATCGCGGTCGTCAGCCCGTCGAGGAGGTCGACGTCGGGGCGGGCGAGGGTCGGCATGAAGCCCTGGACGAAGGCGCTGTAGGTCTCGTTGATCATCCGCTGTGACTCGGCGGCGATCGTGGCGAAGACCAGTGAGCTCTTGCCGGAGCCGGAGACGCCGGTGAACACGGTGAGGCGGCGTTTGGGCAGCTCGACGCTGACGTTCCTGAGGTTGTTCTCGCGTGCGCCCTGCACGCGGATGAGGTCGTGGCTGTCGGCGAGGTGCGGCGCGGGCGGCTGCGGGTGTGGTCTCGTGGCCGTGCTCATCATGTCTCCATCTGTCGGGCTGCCTTCGCCGTTGCCTCGGCGCGGGATGCGGTCTTCCCGCTTCGTCGAACCGTCGACGGCACCGGGCGTGGTGCCGTCGACGGTGTCGAGGTGCGGGGGCCGGTCAGTGGGCGGCGGGGCGCAGTTCCTGGATGCGGATCATGTTGCCGGCGGGGTCGCGGAAGGCGCAGTCGCGGACCCCGTACGGCTGGTCGGTCGGTTCCTGCACGACCTCGGCGCTGCTGGCCTGCAGCTTCGCGAAGGTGTCGTCGAGGTCGGCGGTGGCGAGGTTGACGCCGAAGTAGCTGCCCTTGGCCATCAGTTCGGAGATGGTGCGGCGCTCGTCGTCGGTGAGGCCGGGGGTGGCGGCCGGCGGGTGCAGGACGAGGGCGGTGTCGGGCTGGCCGGCGGGGCCGACGGTGATCCAGCGCATGCCCTCGTATCCGACGTCGTTGCGGACCTCGAAGCCGAGGATGTCGCGGTAGAAGGCCAGGGACGCGTCGGGGTCGGTGTGCGGTAGGAAGCTGGAGTGAATGGTGATGTTCATGGTGGTCACGCTAGGTGTGGCGCGACGGCGGGCGCTTCTCGATTCCTGATCGGCCTGGTGACCTGCTTCGCCACGCAGGACGGCATTCCCGCGGTGGCTTGCGTTTCCCGGCGCCGGTAGACGCTGGGTGGCACGCCGACGAGTTCGGTGAAGCGGGTGCTGAAGGTGCCCAGCGACGAGCAGCCGACGGCGAAGCAGACGTCCGTGACGCTGAGGTCGCCGCGGCGCAGCAGCGCCATGGCGCGTTCGATGCGTCGGGTCATCAGGTAGCTGTAGGGCGACTCGCCGTAGGCGGCCCGGAACTGGCGGCTGAGGTGCCCGGCCGACATGTGTGCGCTGCGGGCGAGGGCCTCGACGTCGAGGGGTTGGGCGTACTCGCGGTCGATGCGGTCGCGCACGCGCCGCAGGCGCGCGAGGTCGCGCAGGTGTTGCGCTTCGGCGGGTGGGCTGCTCACCCGCGTGATCGTACGTCGCGGCGGGCCGGGGGTCGGGGACTTCACGGCGTGCCGAGTGCGCGGTGCAGGCGTCGGGCGAGCCCGCTCTGGTCGAGAGCAGGAGGATCCGAGATACCGGTACGTCTGCACTGCGCTCACGTCCGTGGACGTCGGCGGTGTCCCGGCTGCGGGACCGGATCACCGGTCGGTGGGTCGGTGGCGAGGCGCGCGTGCAGGTGCATGTCGTGCCACCCGTCGGCGTGCCAGCCTTCGCCGCGTTTGGTGCCCTCGGCGGTGAAGGCGGCGCGTTGCGCCACCCGGCAGGACGCGGGGTTGGCCGTGGAGTGGGCCAGTTCGATCCGGTGCAGCCCGAGGGTGGTGAAGCACCAGGTGGCCAGTGCCGTCAGTGCCCGTGGTGCGATGCGCCGGCCGCGAGCGGTGGGCAGCACCCAGTAGGAGACTTCGGCCAGGGCGTCGGCGAGGGCGAGGCGGCGCAGGCTGATCTGGCCGAGCACGCCCGAGTCGTCGACGATCGCCCAGCCCGCGCCGGTTTCGTGCTGCCACCGCCGGGGCCAGGTGTGGATCCAGTCGCGTGCCTCGTCGTCGGTCATGCTCCGGCAGTGCCAGCGCCGGATCGCCGGGTCGGCGTACCCGGTGAGCACCGCCGCCCGGTCGCCGGGTCGCCACGGTCGTAGTCGCAGCTCGCCCGCCGGGAGGTCGGGTTGTGGCAGGCGTGCCATGGTGCCGGGCGCGAGGGCGGGTGGGGTGGTCCGCGGCATGCCGTGATTGTCGCCGACGCGGTCGGTGGGCGGTGTCAGAGGCCACCGGCGACGCGCAGGACGGTGCCGGTGGTGTAGGTGGCGTCCGGGCTGAGCAGCCAGGCGATGGCGGCGGCGACCTCGTCGGGTTCGCCGGGGCGGCCCAGCGGGACGCGGGCGGCGGCGCGGTCGGGCCGGTCGGGTTGGCCGGACAGGGCGTGGATGTCGGTGCGGATGATGCCGGGGGCGACGGCGTTGACGCGGATGCCGCGGGGGGCGAGTTCCTTGGCGAGGCCGATGGTCAGGGCGTCGGTGGCGGCCTTCACGGCGGCGTAGTGGACGTACTCCCCCGGGCTGCCGAGGGTGGCGGCGGCGGAGGAGACGTTGACGATGGCGGCGCTGTCGCCCATGCGTCGGGCGGCCTGCTGGGCGCAGAGGACGTAGCCGATGAGGTTGACGTCGACGACGTCGCGCAGGTCGGTGGGGTCGAGGTCGACGAACGCGCCGATGGGGCTGGTGATGCCGGCGTTGTTGACCAGGCCGGTGAGGGGGCCGAGGGCGGCGGCGGCGTCGAAGAGGGCGGTGACGTCGTCGGGGTCGCGGGTGTCGGCGGGCACGGCGAGGCCGCGTACGCCGGTGGTTTCGATGTCGGCGAGCACCGCGGTGGCGGCGGTGTGGTCGCGGCGGTAGCTGAACGCGACGTGGTGCCCGGCGTGGGCGAGGCGGCGGGCGGTGGCGGCGCCGATGCCGCGGCTGCCGCCGGTGATGACGGTGACCGGATTCAATGGGTTGCTCTTTTCTGCTGGTTGCGGGGCCGACGCTACCGGGTGGTGCGTCGTCGGTCAGGTGACGTCGCGTCGCATCGGCGCGAGGACGGCGGTGGCGCAGGCGAGAAGGGTGTACGTCAGCAGCAGCAGCGCCGCGGCGGCCGGCGGGAGGAGCCGGACGGGGGTGGTGCCGAGTTCCTGTGCCATGGCGTCGGTCAGGTAGGTGAAGCCGGTCAGGGCGGCGGTCGCGCCGCCGGGCAGGACGGGATAGAGCAGGTTCACGCCGGGGATCATCATGAGCAGCGTCTCGCCGAGGTAGAGGTAGCCGACCACCACGCACAGGGCGACGACCTGGTTGCGGATGAGCGCGCCCATTCCGACGCCGAGGAGCAGGTAGGTGGCCATGGCGACGCCGACGCGGGCGAGCAGCGCCAACACGGTGCCGGTGGGCAGGCCGAGTGACACGCCCTGTGCGGCGGTGACGGCGTAGAGCGCGGCGGCGGACGTGCCGGCGAGCACCGTGCCGTAGGCCAGTGCGGCGGCGCCGTAGGCGACGAGTTTCGCGGCCAGTACGCGCCCTCGGCGGGGTGCGAACAGGAACGTGAGGGCGGCGGTGTGGTGGCGGTACTCGGTGGTGACGGCGGCGGTGCCGAGCGCGGCGGGGACGAGGGCGGTGAGGCCGAGGATGCCCAGCAGTGCGCGTACGCCGGTGTCGGTGTGCAGGCCGGGCAGGGGTGGGGTGAAGTTCTGTGGGCCGACGAGCGCCATGCTGGCGGTCAGGCCGCCGCCGAGCAGCGCGGCGGTGAGCAGGAGCGCGGCCGGGGTGCGGGTGGCCAGCAGTCTGCGGAACTCGGCGGTGATCAGCGGGGTCACGGGGTGGGTGCCTGTCCTGTGTGGGTGGGCTGGTCGGTGGTGAGGCGCAGGAAGAGTTGTTCGAGGCTGGTGTGTTCGGTGGTGAGTTCGTGGACCCGCAGTCGGTGTCGGGCGGCGACGTCGGCGACGGTGGGGGTGTCGAGTCCGTGCACGCGTAGGCGGTCGGGGCCTTCGTGTTCGACGTGGGTGTCGGCGAGGGCGGTGCGCAGCGCGTCGGCGTCGGGGGTGCGGACCACGACGACGGGGGGTCCGGTGAGCTGGGCCCAGGGCCCGGCGGCGACGAGTTCGCCGCGGCGGATGACGACGACGTGCTCGGCGAGGGTCTCGAGTTCGCTGAGCACGTGGCTGGAGACCAGGATGGTGCGTCCGTCGGTGGCGAGGTCGCGTAGCAGTTGCCGCAGCCAGGACATGCCTTCGGGGTCGAGGCCGTTGCTGGGTTCGTCGAGCAGCAGCACGCGGGGGTCGCCGAGCAGGGCGGTGGCGAGGTTGAGTCGTTGCCGCATTCCGGTGGAGAAGGTGCGGGTGCGCCGGTGGGCGGCCGGGGTGAGAGCGAGCCGGTCGAGCAGGTCGTCGACCCGGCGGTCCGGGTGCCCGCCCATCGCGGCGTAGACGCGCAGGTGGTCGCGGGCGGTGTGGCCGGGGTGGAAGGCGACGTTGTCGAGGACGGCGCCGACGGTGCGTGAGGGTCGGGGCAGGTGTCGGTAGGCCAGGCCACCGATGGTGGCGGTGCCGGCGGTGGGTGTCACCAGGCCGGTGAGGGCGCGCAGGGTGGTGGTCTTGCCGGCGCCGTTGGGTCCGAGGAATCCGGTGACGGTGCCGGGTTCGACGGTGAAGCTGAGGTCGTGGATGGCGGTGACGGTGCCGAAGCGTTTGCTCAGGTGGGACACCTCGACGGGGAGGCGTTCGCCGGTCACGGCCGGTTCCGGATTTCGTGCACGACGGCGGGTGCGGTGGGGTCGGACAGCAGGATCTCGTCGTAGCCGGTGGCTTTGCGCTCGACGACGAGGTGCAGGCCGGGTTGTCCGGCGCGGGCGGACACGAGTTGCCGGGGGCCGCCGAGGACACCCCAGACGCCGATCTTGACGAAGCCGGAGACGGCGAGGCCGCTGCGGGCGCCGCGGGCCAGGCGCAGTGGGTCGGCGACGGTCGTGGCGTCCCGGACGGCGCTCAGGGGCACATCGAGTTCCCCGCGTCTGGTCCACATCCGTTCGCCGGGGGTGAAACGGATGTGGAGGTGGGTGGGTGTCAGGGTGATGGCGGCCATCAGGTGGTTCCTTCCGTGCTGTCCGGGGTGGGGCCGGCGTGGGGTGCCTCGGCCGGCAGGAGGATGGTGGCGAGCAGCCGTGGGGTCCGGTCGGTGGTGGGCTGGTGCCGTACGAGCGGGAGCAGCAGCGCGCTGAGGTCCTGGGCGAGTTGGGCCAGTTCGGCGTCGCTGAGGTGCAGCACGAGCTGCTGGTAGCCGACGCCGTCGGCGGCGTAGTCGATGTGTTCGCGGTCGAGGTAGCGGGTGAATTCCGACAGCAGGCTCGACACGAAGGCGGTGAACCAGCGGGCGTGGTCCTCGGGTCCGGCGGCGGCGAGGGTGGTGGCGTCGGGTGTGATGCCGCCGCCGGGCAGCGTGTAGATCCGTTCGGTGGCGCCGCCGACCCTGCGTTCCTCGGCGATGTCGATCAGGCCGGCGCCGACGAGGGTGGTCAGGTGCCGGTAGAGGGTGGCCTGGGGGATGTCGGGCAGGGCGGCGGCGAGGTCGCGGGTGGTGCGGCGGGTTCCGGCGATCGCGCGCAGGATCCGGATCCGTACGGGATGCAGGGCCAGGTCGGCCCATCGGTGCGGCGAGGTGTCCACCACCCGACGTTATCATTCTCGATAATGGGAACGTCAGCGCGGCCTGGGATCGCATACGCTTCGGCACTTGCGGTGACGACGGCGGAGGTGCGCGAGATGGCTGGTGTGGCTGTAGGGGACGTGGTGCGGGACTTCGAACTGCCCGACGAGACGGGCACGCCGCGGCGGCTCTCGGATTTCCTGGCCGCCGGCCCGGTGGTGCTGTTCTTCTACCCGGCGGCGATGACGCGCGGGTGCACGGCGGAGAGCTGCCACTTCCGGGACCTGGCGGCGGAGTTCGCGGCGCTGGGCGCGACCCGGGTGGGGATCAGCCGGGATCCGGTGGCCAAGCAGGCGGAGTTCTCCCGGCAGCACGGGTTCGACTATCCGCTGCTGTCGGACGTCGACGGGGCGGTGGCCGATCAGTTCGGGGTGCGGCGGCGGTTGCCGCTGGGCGCCCTGAGCACGCGGCGGATGACGTTCGTGATCGGCCCCGACCGGCGGGTGATCGAGGTCGTCCACAGTGAGCTGAACATGAACGACCACGCGGACGCGGCGTTGCGGGCACTGGGGGGTTGATCTTCCGCTTGTCGTGGTGGACTGGTATCAAGGCAGCGTCTGAACAGGTGTACGAGGGAAGAGGTTGCGATGGGTGCCGCGGGCCAGGGTTTGTCCACTGACGAGGTGCAGAGCATCCGCGAGGCGCTGGCGGCGGGGCGCAAGCCGAAGGTGGTGTTCACCGCCTCGGCCGGCCAGATCGCCGGCCAGGTGGGTCAGGTGGTGGAGCTGACCGACCCGGCGGTCTCCGACGAGTTCGTGGTGGTCCGCTTCGGGCGTGACGAGCTGCCCTTCTCCCCCGCCGACGTGGCGGTGGCGCCGCGCGGCGCCGGGCGCAAGACGGCCGAGGCGCAGCCGGAGCCGCCGGCGCAGCCCGCGCCGGCGGAGCCGGAGTTCGTGCTGGACCGGGCGCGGGTGCCGGCGCCGCGCGAGCCGCAACGGGAGGAACCGAAGGTGGAGGCGGCGGAGCCGAAGCCGGCGCGGCGGCCGGTGAAGGCGGCCAAGCCGAAGGGCCCCTCGGGGCTGACGGTGACGCTGGCGTACGCCGACGGCGAATGGACCGTGGCGGCACAGCAGGGCAGCAAGTCGCTCGCGAAGCCGTACGTGGTGAAGCCGGCCGAGGCGCTGCGGATGGTGGCGCTGGTGGACGTGCCGGGGGTGCACGAGGCGGTGGAGCAGATCATGGCGGTGGAGCGGGCCGACGCGGAGCAGCAGGCAGAGAAGCTGCGCGCCGAGCTGGCCGAGATCGAGGCCCGGCTGGCGGAGTTGCGCGAGGCGGGCTGAGGCGTGGCGACGGCGGGGCGGGTGGCGCTGCCACCCGCCCCGCCGCGTGTCAGCGCGTGCGCCGCGGACTTGCCGGGTGCGTACCCCTCGGCGGGCTCTGGGATTCCGTCGCCGGGAGCTGACGGGCCCGGTGGCCGCCGGTGGGGAGGTCAGTGCTGCGGGATGTGGGCCACCCCGATGCGCTTGCGGAACACCCAGTACGTCCAGCCCTGGTAGGCCAGCACGATCGGGGTGAAGACCACCGCCACCCAGGTCATGATCTTCAGGGTGTAGGGGGTGGAGGCGGCGTTGGTGGCCGTCAGCGTCCCGGCCGCGTCGAGGGTGGAGGGCAGCACGTTCGGGAACAGCGCCGCGAAGAGCGTCGCCACGGCCAGCGCGATCGCCACCGCGGTGCCGGTGAACGCCCAGCCTTCGCGGCGTACCCGGGCGGCGGCCAGGCCACCGAGCAGGGCCAGGGCCGCGCCGACGGCGAACACGACGGCGGCCGTGCTGGAGCGGATCGTCAACGTCCAGCCCAGGAACGCCACCGCGAGCACGGCGGTGCCCACGCCCAGGCGCACCGCGAGCGCGCCGGCGCGCTCGCGTACCTCGCCGACGGTCTTCAGGGCGATGAACACGGCGCCGTGGGTGAGGAACAGCGCCGCGGTGGTCGCCCCGCCGAGCAGGGCGTACGGGTGCAGCAGGTCGATCAGGCCGCCGACGTACTCGTGTTCGGCGTCGAGCGGCACGCCGCACAGGATGTTGGCGAACGCGACGCCCCACAGCACCGCCGGCACCACCGAGCCCACGAAGATCGCCGTGTCCCAGCGACGCTTCCAGGACGCCTCCGGGCGCTTGTGGCGGTACTCGAAGGCGACGCCGCGGATGATCAGGGCCAGCAGGATCAGCAGCAGCGGCAGGTAGAAGCCGGAGAACAGGGTGGCGTACCACTCGGGGAACGCGGCGAACATGGCGCCGCCGGCGGTGATCAGCCACACCTCGTTGCCGTCCCAGACCGGCCCGATGGTGTTGATCAGGACGCGTCGTTCCTTGTCGTCACGGCCGAGTACGGGCAGCAGCATGCCGACGCCGAAGTCGAATCCCTCGAGGATGAAGTACCCGGTGAACAGGACCGCGACGAGCAGGAACCAGATGGTGGTGAGTTCCACGGTTGTCTCCGGTGCTCAGTAGGCGAACGCGAGCGGGCGCTCGGCGTCGTCGTGGGTGTCGTCGATCTCGGGGTTGTCGGTGACCTCCGGCACGCCGGCCTTGGCGTAGCGCAGCAGGAGTTTGACCTCGACCACCGCGAGCGCGGCGTAGATGAGGGTGAAGGCGGTGAACGAGGTGAGCACCTCCGCCATGGAGACGCTGCGGGACACGCCGTCGCGGGTGAGCATCTCGCCGAAGACGATCCACGGCTGGCGGCCCATCTCGGTGAAGATCCAGCCGAAGGAGTTCGCCGCGAGGGGCAACAGCGGCATGATCAGCGCGGCACGCAGCAGCCACCTGCTGGTGGGGGTGCGGCCCTTGCGCTGGCTCCAGAGCACCAGCAGGGCGATCGCGGCGGCGGCCACCCCGAAGGCGATCATGAAGCGGAAGCTCCAGTAGGTGACCGGGATGATCGGGGTGTAGCTGCCGGCGCCGTACTGGGCGGTGTACTGGGCCTGTACGTCGTTGATGCCGTGCACGGTGCCGTTCGGGTCGCCGGTGCTCAGCCAGGACAGCAGGTACGGGATCTTGAGGGCGAACACCTCGCGGGTGCCGTCGAGGCTGCCGATGGTGAGCACGGAGAACGAGGCGGGCGACTCGGTGGCGTAGAGGCCCTCGGCGGCGGCCATCTTCATCGGCTGCACCTGGGTCATGATCTTGCTCTGGATGTCGCCGGTGATGACGACGGCGGCGGTGGAGACCAGCGTGACCCAGGAGCCGAACTTCGCGGCGAACCGGTAGGCCGGGGTGTCGGCGGAGTCCCGGTTGCGGATCAGGTGCCAGACGGCGACGGAGACCAGCAGCGAGCCGGCCACCAGGAATGCGCCGGCGATGGTGTGCGGGAAGGTGATCAGGGCGACCTTGTTGGTCAGCACCGCCACGAAGTCGGTGAGTTCGGCCCGACCGCTGTCGGGGTTGATCCGGTAGCCGACCGGGTTCTGCATGAACGAGTTCGCCGCGAGGATGAAGTAGGCGCTGAGGTTGGTGCCGATGGCGGCGGCCCAGATGGCGGCCAGGTGCAGCCGCCTGGGCAGCCGGTCCCAACCGAAGATCCACAGGCCGATGAAGGTCGACTCCAGGAAGAACGCGACAAGCGCCTCGATGGCCAGGGGGGCGCCGAAGATGTCGCCGACGAAGCGGGAGTAGTCGCTCCAGTTCATGCCGAACTGGAATTCCTGCACGATGCCGGTCACCACGCCCATGGCGAAGTTGATCAGGAAGAGCTTGCCGTAGAACTTCGTGAGCTTCAGGTACTTCTCGTTGCCGGTGCGGTGCCACAGCGTCTGGAGGATCGCCACCAGCACGGACAGGCCGATGGTCAGCGGCACGAAGAGAAAGTGGTAGACGGTCGTGACACCGAACTGCCAGCGGGCGACGTCCAACGCGTCCACCAGTTACCCCCAGGATTTTTGCATACTACGAGACGTAGTAGATACTACTTCCCGTCGTAGAGAATCCGGCAGGGGCGGTGGTCCCGAAGAGGCCCGGGACCAATGACCCTGATCACCACTGCCGCCCGGCCCGCTCCCCCGCCCCCGCACCGCACGCGCGGGCCCGCCCGTGCGACCATTTCGCGCTGATGGACACCACCCGCCTGCCCTGGCGGCCACCGCTGATCTGGCGCGCCGCGCAACTGCTCGCCCGCGTCGTCGTCGCCCTCGTCGCCCGCCTGCGGGTCAGCGGCGACGTGCCCGAGGCGCTGCGGTGGGGCCCACTGATTCTGGCCGCCAACCACCTCAGCCCGTTCGACCCCGTGGTGCTCGCCGCCGCCTGCCACACCCGGGGCGTCGCCCCCCGCTTCATGGCCACCGGCGGGCTGTTCCGCACCCCCGTGCTCGGCGCCGCGATGCGCCGCGCCGGGCACCTGCGCGTCGAGCGGGGCACCGCCGCCGTCGGCCGCGCCCTGGACGAGGCCGCCGCGGCGGTCGCCGCCGGCTCGGTGGTCCTGGTCTACCCGGAGGGCCGCATCGGCCTGGACCCCGGCCTGTGGCCCGAACGCGGCAAGACCGGCACCGCCCGCCTCGCTCTGGCCTGCGGTGCGCCGGTGATCCCCGTGGCCCAGTGGGGCTCGCACGAGGTGGTGCCCTACCGCGCCCCGAAGGGACTGCTGCGCGCCATCGTGCGCGCCCTGTGGCGCCGCCCCGTGCTGCGCGTGCACTTCGGCGACCCCGTCGGCCTGGCAGACCTCGCCCCCGACACCCCCGGCGCCGCGCGCCGGGGCACCGCGCGGATCATCGACGCCGTCACCGACGCCCTGGTGCCGCTGCGCCCCGACGAACCCGACCGGCCCCGCCACGTCGACCCCGGCAGGCCCACCGACACCAGCCGCTCGCACCGCCGGGCGCCCGGCTGAACAGCCCGACACCCGCTGCGGCCCGGTGCGGCGGCGGCTGGACGCGCCGTCAGAGCGCCTGCGCCAGCCGCAGCAGCTCGCCGACCGCCGTGGCGACCGGCGCCACCGGAGCGGCCAACACGGCCATCCGCTCCAACAGCCCGGCGACCCGGGCCGGTTCGGCGTCCGGGCGGGTCAGCTCCGCCCGCAGCCGCGCGGCCGTGGCGCGCGCCGGTGGCGACAACTCGTCGCGGTGCCGGTCGAGCACCTCGACCAACTGCCGCACCAGCGCCGTGGCGTCGGCCCCGGCGGGCGCGGTGGCCCACAGGCTGCCACCGCTGGCGTACGCGCCGGGACCCACCGCCTGGTTGCCCACCTGGCTCACCCCACCGGACTGCTGGATGCCGTAGTTGTGCGAGGCCTCGGGCATGCTCGTCTCCCCCTGTGATTCAGTCGTCATCCGGTCGACGACTCCCTGGCGGCGTCGCGCCGCCCTGCTGCTCGGCCCGGGCCGCCGGACCGACCGCCTGGTTGCCGACCACGCTGAGGCCGCCGGTCTGGATGACGCCCTGGTTGAGGATCGTCGTCTGCCGGTTACGGAACTCGGCGGTGTCCACCCCACGCTCGTCGAGGAAATCCATGATCGCGGCCAGCACGTGCCGTTCGACGATCTTCAGGTGCTTGGCGGCGTCGAGCACCTGGAAGTAGTTGTGGTAGCTGGCACCGGAGGCGAGTTCCCGCACGCCGACGCGGGCGCCGTAGTCGTACCCCAGGTCCTCGCGGGCCTGTTGCCGCAGCCGCGCCTGGCGCCGGCCCCGGCCGGCGCTTCGCGCCAGGTCCCGCAGCAACCGCAACGGGGCGGCGAGCGCGGTGGGCAGCAACCGCTCGGTGGCGGTGGCCAGCACCTGCGCGAGCTGGCTCGCCGGCAACCACTCGGTCAGCCGGTCCACGTCGTGGTAATCCTGTCGGGGCGGCTCCAGCACCGTGCGGGCGCACTCCAGGTAGAGCAGTTGCCCGTCGGTGGAGAAGTGCAGGAACGTGGAGGCGACCACCTCCCCACCCCAGGACGGCACCTGGGCGCACAGGTAGTGCCGTGCCGCGCCCCGGGGGCGCGCGGCCACCTCACGCACCTCGTTGTCGGACCACCGCTGGCGGGGCATCCGCTCCCGGTCCGGCAGCAGCCGCGCGTCGTCGGTGAGGCGGTCACCGCAGACGAACACCCGGTCTTCGAGCAGCAGCCCGGCGAGCCGGCCCGGCCCGGGATCGCCGTCGAACCGGATCGCCGCCAGCCGCGCCCGGACGTGGTCGATGAGCTCCACGACGGTGAACGGCGTCGGGGCGGGCCCGTCGCCGCCGTGGGCGTGCGCCAGGATCGGCAGGGCGAACGACCACCCCGCCACGGGGGTGCCGTGCCCGACGAACGGCTCGTACCCGCCGTAGACGGTCACGTTGCCGCGCTGGGCGCGATCGACGTCGGCCAGGCGGTCGGCGTGGCGCGCCGACAGGGAGGCGACGTCGGGCGCAGCGGGCAGGAACCGGGCCCGGCGCAACCGGGTCACCAACAACCGCCGGGTGCCCAGCAGGTGCCCCACGAGCACCAGGTAGGCGGCCACGCCGGCCGGCAGCGCCAGCCACGGCCGGCCGATGGTCCAGTCGGGCAGGCCCGACCGCTCGTCACCCGACGCGGCCGCCCCGAGCTGGGAGACCAGCACGAGCGAGAGCCCCGCGATCGCGGTCATCGACAGGATCGACGCCGCCGGGTGGTGCCGACCCGGCCGCAGCGGGGCCAGCGAAGCAACCACCGCCATCGTGGCCGCGACCAGCACCGTCGCCAGCGGGGCGAGCAGCACCGCCACGCCGCCGGCCGCGACCAGCCCGACGTCGCGCAGCCGCCGCCGACGGCGGGCCGTCAGGCAGTGCCGCAGCACCGTGGCGAGGTCGAACCCCACTGACGGGGCGACCGCACGCAGGTCGTCGTCGAACACCTCGGCGAGCACCCGCCGGGTGAAGGTGTCGTCGGCGTGTGCCGCCGCGCACAGGTAGCGGGTGGCCTCGCCCCCGACGTCCGGGTGGGCCCGCCGCGCCGACGCGGCGTCGTGCGCGCCGGCCTCCTGCCGCAGCACCATCTCTCATCCCCCTCCGAGCCAGGTCGCCGCGACGTCCTCGCGGCGCGGTCCCGGCCGGCGTACCGATGCCCAGGCCAGCAGCGCGCCGAAGCCGAGACCACAGAACATCGCGCCGGTGAGCGTCTCCAGCACCGTCGCGGTCAGGTTGACCCCGCGTAGCCCGCCGCTGTCGGTGGCCATGTGCAGCACCACGGCACCCACCGCGGCCAGCACCGCGCCCGTCACGCTCGCGCCGATCACCCCGAGCACCCGGTACGCGCGCTGCGGCGCGAGCGACTGCGTGTCCAGCCGACGCAGCAGCGCCGCCGTGATCGCGACGAACAGCACGGTGCGGGCGTTCTCCGCGAGCCACCAGGCGAGAAGCTCGGACCGGACCGGTCGGAACTCCCACCTGGGCCAGGACGCCGCCAGCAGGAACACCTCGCCCAGCGCCCCCAGGAGGCCCGACGGGCCGGGACCGCGGGGCAACTCGTAGCGCCAGTCGGTGATCAGCCGGACGCTCCAGGGGTTGCCCGCCAGCAGGACCAGGCACAGCAGCAGCCGGACCTGCGGCAGGCGGCGCCCGCGTGCCCGGCCCGGTCCTGACAGCGTGAGGCGATCGGGCAGGGGGTCCAGCGGCCGGGCGGCCAGCGCGGGTGGCTCCTGGTCGCGTGCCGGCCCGGGAGGCGTCCACGGCATCACCGGGACAGTGTCGCGGCGCCGCGGCACGACATGATCGTCACTGTCGGGGATCCGGCAGTGACGCACCGATCCCCGGGTGTCGGCGCGGTTCGCCGGGTGGCCATCGCGGTGCCGCCGGGGCAGGCATACTCCCCGCGTGGTCCACGCCTACCTAGACGCCCCCGCACCGCTGGCGTTCGCTCACCGCGGCGGCGCCGCCGAGGGCGACGAGAACACCGCCGCGGCGTTCGCCCGCGCCATCGGGCTCGGCTACCGCTACGTCGAGACCGACGTGCACGCCACCGCCGACGGCGTCGCGGTGATCCTGCACGACGCCACGCTGACGCGGGTCACCGGCGAACCGGGGCGCATCGCGGACCTGCGCTGGGCCGACCTGCGGGCGGTACGCGTCGGTGGTGCCGCCGTGGTGCCCCGCCTCGACGAGGTCCTCGACGCCTGGCCGCAGGTGCGGTTCAACGTCGACGTCAAGGCCGACGGGGGCGTCGACGCGGCCGTGGCCGCCGTCGCGCGCGCCAAGGCCGGCGACCGGGTGCTGCTGGCCTCGTTCAGCGACGCCCGGCTGGCCCGGCTGCGCGCCGGCACGCGGGGGCTGGTCGCCACCGGCCTCGGCATGCGCGGGGTGGCCCGGTTGCGGATGGCCTCGCTGACCGGACGGGCGCTGCGGCTGCCCCCGTCGGTGGTCGCCGCGCAGGTGCCGGTGCGCTACGGGCGGGTGCCCGTGGTGGACCGCCGGTTCCTGCGTCACGCCCACCGTCTCGGCCTGCAGGTGCACGTCTGGACGATCGACGATCCCACCGAGATGCACGGGTTACTTGATCTTGGTGTGGATGGCATCATGACCGATCACGTCGGCCTGCTGCGCGACGTCTACCGCAGCCGCGGCCACTGGGCCGCCTGAACAGCCCAGAAGGACCCTGATGGCCGAGACCGTCACCCCCGCCGTCAACGACGCCCCCGTCCCGGCGAGCACCCGCCGCGAACGCAGCGGCTGGTACCTCTACGACTGGGCGATGTCCGCCTTCTCCACCACCGTCATCACGGTGTTCCTCGGCCCGTTCCTGACCACCGTCACCGAACTCGCCGCCGGCTGCGAACTCGGCGCCGACACCTGCGCCGGGTACGTGTACCCGCTGGGCGTCAAGGTCGCCGCCGGCTCCTACTTCCCCTACCTGGTGTCGCTGTCGGTGTTGCTCACCGTGTTCGTGCTCCCGGTCATCGGGGCGATCGCCGACCGGTCGGCGCACAAGAAGCGGCTGCTCGCCGTCGCCGCGTTCACCGGCGCCGCCGCCACCATCGGCATGCTCTTCGTCACCGGCGAGCGCTACCTGCTCGGCGGGGCGCTGTTCGTCATCGCCAACATCGCCTTCGGCGCCGGTGTGGTGGTCTACAACTCCTTCCTGCCACAGCTCGGCGGCCCCGACGAGCGCGACGGCATCTCCAGCCGCGGTTGGGCGCTGGGCTACCTGGGCGGCGGCGTGCTGCTGGGGCTCAACCTGGTCGCGGTCACCCTGTTCAGCGAGGAGGGCAACGCGCAGCGCACCCTCGACCTGGCCCGCTGGTCGATCGTGTCGGCCGGCGTGTGGTGGGCGGTGTTCACCCTGGTCCCGATGCGCTGGCTGCGCGAGCACCCCACCGCCACCGCGCTGCGCGGCGGCAACCCGATCAGCGGCGGCTTCCGGCAGCTCGGGCGCACCCTGCGCGAGATCAAGGCGTACCCGCTGACGCTGTTCTTCCTGCTCGCGTTCCTGGTCTACAACGACGGCATCCAGACCGTCATCGCCCTGGCCAGCCAGTACGGCACCGAGGAGCTCAAGCTCGGGCAGAGCACCCTGATCGTCACGATCCTGCTGGTGCAGTTCCTCGCCTTCGGCGGCGCGCTGCTGCTCGGTGCCCTCGCCAGGCGCATCGGCGCCTGGAAGACCGTGCTGATCAGTCTGGTCCTGTGGACCGGCGTGATCCTCGGCGCGTTCCGGCTGCCCGCCGAGGCGCCGGTGCCGTTCATGATCCTCGGCGCCGCCATCGGCCTGGTGCTCGGGGGCAGCCAGGCCCTGAGCCGGTCGCTGTTCAGCCAGCTCATCCCCGCCGGCAAGGAGGGCGAGTACTACGGCTTCTACGAGATCAGCGACAAGGGCACCAGCTGGCTCGGCCCGCTGGCCTTCGGCATCGTCTTCCAGCTCACCAACTCCTACCGGGTCGGCCTGGTCTCCCTGCTGATCTTCTTCGTCGTCGGGTTCCTGCTGCTGCTGGCCGTGCCGATCCGCCGGGCGATCGTCGCCGCCGGCAACACCCCGCCGCGGGTGTTGTGAGACGCAACCGTCCGCGCCGCCGGAATCAGGCGGCGTCGATCGGCTAGGCTGCCCGACCGTGACCGACCACGCCGCCGCCCCGACCTGCCTGGCGCGTCCCCCGTGGGGCCCCGACGACTCCCCCGCCGGGTGCGCCGCGGCGCGCGGCGCGCACGGGCGCCCGCTGCACGCCGCGGCGTTGAAGTTCTTCTGGGGGCCGATGGACTGCGGCAAGTCGACCATGGCGTTGCAGATGAACCACAACCACTCCCGGCAGGGCCGCCGTGGCCTGGTCACCACCCGCATCGACCGCTCGCTCGGCCCGCAGGTCACCACCCGCATCGGCCTGGCCCACGAGGCCATCGAGGTCACCGACGAGCTGGACCTGGTCGCCCTCGTCCGCGACACCTGGGCCGAGGGCGTCCGGGTGGACTACCTCATCTGCGACGAGGCGTCGTTCTACGACCTGGCACACATCGAGCAGATGGCCGAACTCGTCGACAGCTACGACGTCGACGTGTACGCGTTCGGGCTGGCCACCGACTTCCGCTCCCAGCTGTTCCCGGCGGCGCGGCGGCTGTTCGAACTGGCCGACGAGGTGGCCCGCATCCAGGTCGAGGTGCTCTGCTGGTGTGGCCGGGAGGGCCTGCTCAACGCCCGGGTCGTCGGCGGCCGGGTGGCCCGCGAGGGCCAACAGGTCGTCATCGGCGACACCACGGACAGCACCGACGTGCGCTACCAGGTGCTCTGCCGCCGGCACCACCGCGCGGGCGAACTCGGCCCCGAGAGCTGACGGTCAGTACGGGTCGCCGCACACCCGCCAGTGCCCGTCCTCGCGTACCACCGACAGGTCCCGCTGCTCGGTGAGGCCGCTGTCGCGGGTCAGCCGCACCGTCACCGTGCCGCGCGGGCGCCCGCTCCGCGTCGCCACCGACACGTCGACGATCTCGTAACCGTTGACCACCGGCGGGGTACGCAGCCAACTGGTGAACCCGATCGGGCTCCACCGGCTGCGCGCGTCGGCACAGAGCCGGTCGTACGCGCCGTCGGTGTCGCCCGCCGCGACCGACCGCAGGAACCCGTCGGCGCTCTCCCGTACCGGGCCGCTGGCCTGCGTGACCACCTGCACGTTCCAGGCGCCCAGCCCCGCCACGCCCGTGCAGCACAGCAGCACGGTCACGCCCGTGAACACCAGCCCGGTGCGCGCCGGGCGGCGCCGCCGGGCCGGCCGGCTCCACGGCTGCTCAGCGCCCACCCGTCGACCGTAGAGAACCGGCGGGCCCGCCCGCAGGAAAGTCGCCCCCGCCGACCCCGGTCACGGCTCGATCAGGCCGGCCCGGATGGCGTATCGGGTCAACTCGAGCCGGTCCCGCAGGCCCAGCTTCTGCAACAGGTTGGCCCGGTGCCGCTCGACGGTCTTGACGCTGATGAACAGCAGGCGGGCGATCTCCTTGGACGAGTGGCCCTCGGCGACGAGCTTGAGGATCTCCTCCTCGCGTTCGGTGATGGCCCGGGCCGGCAGGCTCTCGCCCCGCGCCGTGCGTTCCAGGTAGGTACGCACCAGGGCGCTGATCGCCCCGGGGTAGAGGAACGGCTCGTCGCGCATGGCCGCGCGGCAGGCCTCCACCAGGTCGCGGTCCGCGACGGACTTGAGCACGTAGCCGTTGGCGCCGACCTTCAGGGCTTCGAAGAAGTACTGCTCGTTGTCGTACATCGTCAGCATCAGGATGCGCAGGCCCGGCTGTTGCCGCGACAGCTCCCGGGCGGCCTGCAGGCCGGTCATCCGTGGCATCGCGATGTCGAGGATGGCCAGGTCGGGGCGCTCGGTCCGGGCCAGGTCGATGGCCTGCGCGCCGTCGCCGGCCTCGGCCACGACCGTCAGGTCCGGTTCGCTGTCGAGGATGAGCCGCACGCCCCGGCGCACCAGCGCGTGGTCGTCGGCGAGCAGGATACGGGTGGTCACGGTCGTTGCTTCCCGTTGCCGACCGGCACCCGCAGCCGGACCTGCGTGCCGCCGCCGGGGGCGGGCGCCACGGCGAGCTGGGCGCCGACGAGCAGGGCCCGTTCGCGCATGCCGCGTACGCCGGCGCCCTCGGCGGCATCGCCGACGCCCCGGCCGTCGTCACGGATCAGCAACTGCACGTGCCCCGGCTGACGGACCAGGGACAACTCGACGCCGCTCGCCCGGGCGTGGCGCACGGTGTTGGTGAGAGCCTCCTGCGCCACCCGGTAGAGCACCAGTTCGGCGTCGCCGTCGAGGGCGGGCAGGTCCGCGTCGAGGTGCAGGCGCACGGACAGGTCGGTGTGCCCGGTGACCTCCGCGACGAGCGCCTTGAGGGCGCTGGTCAGGCCCAGTTCCTCCAGTACGCCGGGGCGCAGCCGGCGGGCGATGCGGCGGATCTCGTCGAGGCTGTCGCGGGTGGTCTCCTGCACCTGCGCCAGTTGGGCGCGCACCGGTTCGGGAGCGTGCCGGGCGACCTGCTTGAGTTCCAGCAGGACCGCGGTCAGTGTCTGGCCGACCTCGTCGTGCAGCTCCCGGGCGACGCGGCGGCGCTCGGCCTCCTGGGCGGACAGGGCGCTGGCGGCGCTCGCGGCCCGCTCCGCCTCCAACCGGTCGATCATGGCGTTGAAGGCGCGGATCAGGTCCGCGATGCCGGCCTGCCCGGCGGGGACCGGGCGGGGCTCGGGCTGGAGCAGGTCGATGGTGGTCATGGCCCGGGTCAACCGGTGCAGCGGCGCCAGACCCACCCGCAACAGCGCGGCGTTGGCGACCAGCATCGCGGCGAGGCCCACGGTCAGCACGACGGCCTCGGCGAGCAGCACCGGGGTGGACACCGTGACCGGGCCGAGCAGCAGCAACGTGGCGCCGACGAGCACGGCGGCGTTGAGCAGGAAGATCCGCCAGAACAGCGACACGACGACACCTCCCGTTCCCGGCCCGGCGCCGACGCCGACCCGGCGCGCACCCTCATCATGATCAGCCTGCCGGCCGGGGCGCGTCCTGTAAATGCGTGTCCGCACCCATTTCCGCCGAGCTGCGCCGCAGGGCCGACGCGCACCGCCGGCAAATTGGGTGTCAGCCCCGATGTCGACGCCCGACACACGGATGACCATGAGGATGAGCCCGGCGCCGCGGCCGGTGCGGCTGGTCACCTGGTCCGACGCGGCCGGGCGCACGTCCGCCCCGCAACACGACAGGAGGCACTGATGCAGATAGAACGCGTGCCGCTGCCCGGCATCGGCGTCGGTTTCACCCTGCACACCGCCGGTGGGCAGGCGGTCGGGGTCGTCTGCCACCGCAGCGGACGCCGCGACGTCGTGGTCTACGCCCCCGGCGACCCGGACACCGTCGAACGGTCCGTGACCCTGAGCCCGACGGAGGCGCAGGAGATGGCAGAACTGCTGCACCCCGTCGCCACCGTCGACCACCTCACCCCGCCGAGGGGGCACCGGGAGACGATCAGCGTCGCCGAGCTGCCGGTCACGGCCGCGTCGCCCTACGACGGGCGGAGCCTGGCCGAGGCCGTGGCGCAAACCCAGGGGGTGAGCGTCATCGCCGTCGTCCGCGACGGGCACACGATCACCGCGCCGGGGCTCGGGCAGCGGCTCGCCCACGGCGACGTCCTGGTCGTCGCCGGGGGGCAGCAAAGCATCGGTGCGCTGAGCCGCGCGCTCGTGCACGCCGAACCGTAGACCGCTGATGAACGCGGCGGGCCCAGCCGGCCCGCCCGGCGGGCGGGGACGCCGCGGGCAGCACGCCGACCCTTGCCGCGTCCCTCGGCCGGGCCACGCGGATGTGCCGCGCCTGGATCAGCCGCGGCGGCGGGCGCGGGCCGCCCAGATGGCGTACGCGGGATCGCGGTCGAGGTTGTGCCGGTCCCGGTCGTATCGGCGGGTGGTGCGCGGATCGGCGTGGCCCATGGCGTCCTGCACGTCCTCCAGGGGCACGCCCTCGGCGCGGGCGGTGGTGGCGAACGCGTGCCGCAGCGAGTGCGGCGACAGCCTCGCCCAGGCGGGGATGCCGGCCGTGCGGGCCAGCCGGCGCACCAGCCGGAACATCGCGTGCCGGTCCAGCCGGGCCCCACTGGCGGTGACCAGCAGCGCACCGGTCAGCTCGGGCACCGTGACGCCCTGCGCGGCGGCCCGCTGCGCCAGGTACGCGTCGACGGCGTACGCGGTGCCGGGGGTCAGGGCGCGGCGGCGGGACCGGCCGCCCTTGCCGACGAACCGGACGCTGCGGTGGCCCCGCTCGGCCCCCAGGTCGCTCAGGTCCAGCGAGACCAGCTCACCCACGCGCAGCCCGAGGTCGGCCAGCAGCGCGATCGCGGCCAGGTTGCGGGCGGCGGTCGGCCCGGTGTCGGCCTCGGCGGCGGCGAGCAGCCCGTCGACCTCCTGCGGGGTCAGCCCGACCGTCTCGGAGTGGTCCCGGTCGATGCGGGGGCGGTCGGCGCCGGAGACCGGGTTGGCCTCGACGGCACGCAGCTTGACGAGGAAGTCGTACCAGCTGGACAGGGCCGAGAGCCGGCGGGCGACGGTGGCGGGGGTCAACGGCTTGCCGGTGCGCGCGCCGAGCGTGGCCTCCATCGCCCGGGCGTACTCGTTGACGTGCAGGAAGTTCGCCCGCAACGGGTCCAGCTCCCGCGCCGCGCACCAGGCCAGCCACCCGGCGACATCGCGCCGGTACGCGTCGCGGGTGTGCGCGGACAGCCGCCGGTTGCGCAGCCACGCCTCGGTGAAGTCGACCGGACCCCCCGGCAGGGCCAGCGGGGTGGGCCGGGCCGGCCGCGCCGGAACGTTCGGGGAAAGCATGTGAAAAATGCTCTCAGGCCCGGGTGGGCAACGGCAGGAGGCGCGCCCTAAGGGACGTCTCGTAACTCGGGTGCCGACGGGTCCATGGGCGAGCACTGAGTAGCCTCGTTCAGGCGCCTTCGCGCCACGCCTTGACCCAGGTGGTCCCAGTACTCTGAGTCGATGGTTGCTTCGCCGCCTGGCTCCCGTCCCGAACCCTTTGCGGGGCTGGAGTTGGTCGACTGGGCGGGGTTCCGACCGCGCAATCCCAGAGACGCCGAACGCGACGCGTGTGAGATCCCAGACCTGATCCGCGGCTTGGCAACGGCGGAAGGCCAGGCGGCACGCGAGTGGGGCGAGGCGCTGAGGGGCGCCCTGATCCACGGCCATTCCGGCCTTTACTTCCGCACCGCCGAACCGACCGCCCCGTTCCTGATCGAACTATGCCGCGGTGAACGGCCCGAGGTGGCCGCCGAGGCGCTCAGCCTCCTGCTGAGCTGTGTCGGCGACGACGGCCCATTCCACCCGGCGCCCCTGCGCCCTGATGACACGCACCTGTCCGAGTTCGTCACCCGGACCCGGGAAATCATCCACAGCGGTCGGGCGGCCTACTACCCCTGGCTGTGTTCGTCACATGTCGGAGCCAGGATCGGTGCGTTGGAACTCCTGAGCGTCCTCGAGCCCAGGGCACCAGAGTTCCAGCGAGAGCTCGCGCGGTTGGAGGCATCCGACGGAAACCACTGGGTTCAGCAGGAGATCCGGGAGATCCGGCTCGACCTCTAGCGGCGCCGCCATGGGAGGTCCCGCACCCCGTGCCTGGTCTGATAGGACGATCATCGACGCCCACACCCGCCTTGTCGTCGCCCTCGGCGATCCGCAACCCGGCAACCGCAACGACACCATCGTCTACCGCGCCTCCGGCATCGACCAGAAGCTGGCCGGACGGCCGGTCATGGCCGACGGCGCCTACCGCGGCGACCCCGAGGTGATCATCCCGTACCGCAAGCCCACCGACGGCGGCGAGCTACCCGCCTGGAAGGCCGACCTGAACAAGCAACACCGCACCGTCCGAGCGCAGGTCGAACACGCACTGGCCCGCATGAAGTGCTTCAAGATCCTGCGCGGCTACCGCCGCGCCGCCCACACATTGGCCGACACCGCGTCCGGCATCGCCCACCTCCACAACATCATCCTCATGGGGTGACACCAGAACCGTTGCCGGACAACGGCCTTCGCCGAGTTACGAGACATCCTTTAGGCGATCGCGGCCACCACCGGCTCCTCGACGACGCGCCCCCCGAGCAGCCGCCAGCGCCGGTGCACACCGACCGCCTCGGCGAACCAGGTGTCGTGGCTGACCATGACCAGGGTGCCCCGGAACTGCCGCAACGCCTCCTCCACCACGTCGAGGGCGTCGAAGTCGAGATAGTTCGTCGGCTCGTCGAGCAGCAGCACCCGCGCCGGAGTGTTCACCAGCACCGCCAGCAGCAACCGCCGCAACTCCCCGGCGGAGAGCAGCCGCAGCGGCGCGTCCCACCGCTCCGGGCCGAACAGGTGGGCGTCGAGCAGCCGCTCGGCGTCGTCGGCGTACACCGGCACCCGGGAGCGGAAGAAGTCCCGCACGGTCACGTGGGTGCGCAGCGCGTCATGGGTCTGCGGCAGCACGGCGACCCGTTCGGCGGCGACGACCTCACCCCCGGCGGGGGCGTGCTCGGCGGCGAGCGCCCGTAGCAGGGTCGTCTTGCCGGTGCCGTTCGCGCCGGTCAGCAGGATCCGGTCGCCGGCGTGGACGGTCACGTCGACGCGGTCGAGCAGCGTACGGCCGCCGGCGCGCAGCGTCAGGCCCCGCGTGCGCAGCACCTCCCGCTCGCCGGTGGCCTCCTGCGGGAACGCCAGCGTCAGCGGCGGCCGGGTACGGGGCTCGGCCAACCACCGGATCGAGTCCATCTGCCGGCGCAGCCGCCGTTCGCGGGCCTTCGCCTTCTTCGCCACCTTCTTGGCGTAGCGGCGCTGCTGGTCGGCGCCGAGGCCGCTACGTACCGTCTCCTCGACCCCGCGGGCCTGCTGTCTGGTGCGGTCGATGTCGGCCAGCCACCGGCGGTGGTCCTTCTGCTGGGCCTCGTAGTCGCGCAGCAGCCGCTGCCAGCGGCGGGTCTTCTCCGCCCGGTAGTCGGTGTAGCCGCCGGGGTAGGTCTGTGGCGCCTCGTGGATGCCGTCCAGCTCGACGATCCGGGTGACCGTGCGGTCCAGGAACGCCCGGTCGTGGCTGACCACCAGCACCGCGCCGGGGAAAGCCGCCAGCCAGTCGCCGAGCCAGGCGGCGCCGTCGGCGTCGAGATGGTTGGTCGGCTCGTCCAACACCAGCAGGTCGGGGGCGTGCAGCAGCACCCGGGCGAGGGTGAGCCGGGCCTGTTCGCCGCCGCTGACGCGGTGCAGCGGGGCGTCGTCGGGCAGGTGGTCGACGTCGAGGCGCTGGCGGACCTCCGTGAGCCGGGCCTGCGCCCGCCAGCCGTCCAGGGCCGCCCACCGCTCCTGCGCGTCGCCGTACTCGGCGAGCACCCGGCTGTCGCCGTCGGCCATCCGTCGCTCGAGCTCGTGCAGCCGCGCGGCCAGGGGGTGCAGCTCGCCGAGCCCGGCGGCGAGGAACTGCCCGACGGTGGCCTCCGGGTCCGGCACCTGCTGGGCGAAGTAGCCGACCCGGGTGCCGGGGGCCAGCGCGACATGCCCGCCCGAGGGCGGTTCCTCGCCGGTGAGCACCCGCAGCAGGGTGGACTTGCCCACCCCGTTGGGGCCGACGAGGCCGACGCGGTCGCCGGCGTTCAGGACGAGCTCGACGTCGGTGAACAGCGGCTCGGCGTCGTAGTGCTTGCTAACCGAAACGACCTTCAACACGGGTGATCCTCCGCGGGACGACAGGCGGGGCCGTCGACGCCCGCACGGGCGCACGGCCGGAACCGGCGGCGGCGGGCACCGCCCTGCCGCGTCCTGCGAATCACATCGTCCGGTGGGCTCCTGACGCCTCGGCTACGGATCCCGTCGAGTCTGACACGCCCCGGAATCCCGCGCGACCGCTTTAGCCGCGCGCCGGAGAGCGGCTGCGAACCCGCCCTGCCCCGCCACCGCGCCCCGGCCAGCCAGAACGACGGCAGCGGGCCGACGCGCCGACCGGCTCCACCGCGCTCGTCAGCGGCGGATCAGGCCACGGGTCCTGGCGGCGGCGACGGCGGCCGTGCGGGAGTCGACGCCGAGCTTGCCGTAGACGTGCACCAGGTGCGTCTTGACGGTGGCGTGACTGAGGTGCAGCCGCTGGCCGATCTGCTGGTTGGACAGCCCGTCCGCGACGAGTTGGAGCACCTCGGTCTCGCGGCGGCTCAGGGCGGTGCCCGGGGTACGCACCCGGTCGATCAGCCGGTGCGCGACGGCAGAGGCGAGCGCGGACCGGCCGGCGGCGGCGGCACGCACGGCCGCGGCCAACTCCTCGGGCGGGGCGTCCTTGAGCAGGTATCCGGTCGCCCCGGCCTCGACGGCGGCGAGGATGTCGGCGTCGGTGTCGTAGGTGGTCAACACCAACACGACGGGCCCGTCGGGACGGGCGGTGATCGCGGCGGTGGCGGCGGCACCGTGCATGCCCCGGCCGAACTGGAGGTCCATCAGCACCACGTCGATGCGTTCCCGTTCGGCGAGCGCCACGGCCCGCTCGGCGGTGTCGGCCTCGGCGACCACCTCGAGGTCGGCCTCGGTGGCGAGGACGGCGCGCAGCCCGGCGCGTACGACCGGGTGGTCGTCGGCGAGCAGCAGCCGGATCGGAGCGCTCACGTGCCCACCGCCGACCCGCCGGCGCCCGGGGAGGCGAAGCTGACCACCAGTTCCGTGCCCTGCCCGGGCACCGAGCCCACGGCCAGGGTGCCGCCGAGTTCCTCGGCCCGCGCCCGCATCGCGGCCAGCCCGAACCCGGCCTCGCCCCCCGGGCCGCCGGTGTTCTCGACGTCGAAGCCCGTGCCGTCGTCCACGACGTCGAGGACGACGCCGAAGTCCCCGTACCGCAGGGTCACGTCGGCGCGGCTCGCCCCGGCGTGGCGGACGGTGTTGGCCAACGCGGACTGCGCGATCCGCAGCAGGGCCACCTCGTGACCGGTCGGCAGCGGCACCGCCGTCCCATCGAGATGCAGGCGTACGGCCAGCCCGGAGCGGTCCGCCGTCACGGCGCACAGCCGCCGCAGCGCCGCCGGCAGCGAGCCGCCGTCGAGGCCGGGCGGGGTCAGTGCGCGGACGAACCGGCGCGCCTCGACGAGGTTCTCCTGCGCCGTGCGGCGGGCCTGCTCGACGTGGCCGGCCGCCACCTCCTGCCGCTCGGGAAGGGCACGCTGGGCGGCCCGCAGCAACAGCTGGATGCTCGACAGCCCCTGGGCGAGGGTGTCGTGGATCTCGCGGGCCAGGCGTTCGCGTTCGGCGAGGACACCGGCGGCGTGCTCGGCGGCGGCCAGTTCGGCGCGGGTGGCGGTCAGTTGCTCGATCAACCGCTGCCGGCGCTCGCTCTCCCGGTACAACGCCTGATAGCCGAGCACGGTGCCGACCGAGACCGCGGCACCGAGGCCCGGGCCGATCACCGCGCCCGCCGTGAGCGTCCCGTGATGGCCGGCGACACCGATGATCGCCGCGACGGTCGTCGCCGCCACCGCGATGGTCCCCACGCGGGCGGGCAGCAGGAACAGCTCGATCAGGAACAGCGGGAACGCGAACCACACCCCGTCCGGGGTCAGGACCAGCAGCACCAGCCACCCGATCGTCAGCGCCGCCAGCCATGCCGCCGCGGCGCGCCGGGACCGGCGGACCAGCGGCAGCGCCGCCCCGGCTGCGTAGGCGACGGCCAGCGTCACCGCCGCGGCGAGCACGGCGACACGTGGCGGCCCCTGACCGGTGAGGGCACGCCCGGCGGCGACCGCCAGCAGCACCGTCACCAGCAGGTGCAGGCAGACGTGCAGCAGCCGCAGCGGCCGAGCGAGCGATTCCGGGTTCACGATGTCTCCAGGCTAGGACGCCGACGGCCGCCGCCATCAACCAAAGGGTTGATCCTGGCGTACGCAGTTCGACGTCCCGAACCCGATCGGCGGCGCGATGGCGACGGCCGCGATCCGGACGACCGTTGGTGCCGGGGCCGTCGCCGCGACCCTCCCCGCTACTGGAAGGTTGATGCGACCGTGTTCGTCGCGTGCAGAGATCTGCGGTTCGCCAAGGGCCGCTTCGCCCTGATGGCAACTGTCGTCACGCTCATGACGCTGCTGGTGGTCCTGCTGTCCGGCCTGACCGCGGGCCTGGGCCGGGGCAGCACCTCGGCCATCGCCGACCTGCCCGCCGACCACCTGGTGTTCTCCGCCCCGGCCGACGGTCAGAAACTCTCGTTCGCCGAGTCGACCGTCAGCCGGGAGCAGTGGGCCGGCTGGCGGAGCGTGCCGGGGGTGACCGGCGCCACGCCGCTGGGCATCGCCACCACCAGGGTCAGCGCCGGCGACCGCAGCACCACGCTGTCCGTGTTCGGTGTCCCACCCGAGTCGGGCCTGGCGCCCGGCGCCCTCGCCGCCGGGCAGGCCGTGCTGTCCCGGGCGGCGGCCGACGCACTGGATGCCCGGCCGGGTCAGAGCGTGTCCGTCGGCGAACGCCGGCTGACCGTGGCCGCGGTGGCCGGCGACGCCTCGCACAGCCATACCCCGGTGATCTGGACCGACCTGCGTGACTGGCAGGACCTGACCCCCGGCCCGGGCGGACAGACCGCGACCGTCGTCGCGCTGACAACCACCCGCGACGCCGACCTGAGCACCGCCGACCGGCAACTTCGCACCCGTACGGTCACCCGCGCCGCATCGCTGCCGGCCATCGGTTCGTACAGCGCCGAGAACGGGTCGCTGCAACTCATGCGCGGCATGCTGTTCGCGATCTCCGCGCTGGTCGTCGGCGCGTTCTTCACCGTGTGGACCATCCAGCGGGCGGCGGACATCGCGGTGCTCAAGGCCCTCGGCGCCACCACCGGGCACCTGCTGCGCGACGCACTCGGGCAGGCCCTGGTGCTGCTGCTCGCCGGCACGGCCGCCGGCACCGCGCTCGCGGTCGCCGTCGGTACGGCGGCGGCCGGCGTGGTGCCGTTCACGCTCACCGCCGGATCCATCCTGTTGCCGGCCGCCGTGATGATCGCGCTCGGCGCGACCGGCGCCGCCCTGTCCGTCCGACGGATCACCTCCGTCGACCCGCTGATCGCCCTGGGGAGCGCCCGATGAGCCTCGACCTCGCCGACGTCACACTGACCTACCCTGACGGCGACGCCCGACTGACCGCGCTCGACCGGGTCTGCCTGCGCGTGCCGGCGGGCACCACCACCGCCGTCCTCGGCCCCTCCGGTTCCGGCAAGTCGAGCCTGCTGGCGGTCGCCGCCACCCTGATCACCCCCGACTCGGGCACGGTGGTCGTCGCCGGCACCGACGCCACGGGGCTGGGTCGTCGGGAGACGGCCGCGCTGCGCCGCGAGAAGATCGGAGTCGTCTTCCAGCAACCCAACCTGATCGCCTCGTTGACCGCCGCCGAACAGTTGCAGGTGATCGCCCACCTGGCCGGCGGTCCCCGCCGCGCCGGGCGCGAGCGCGCCGCCGGGTTGCTGGCCGCGGTGGGGCTGACCGGGCAGGCGGAGCGCCGCCCCCACCAGCTCTCCGGCGGCCAACGCCAGCGGGTCAACATCGCCCGCGCCCTGATGAACGATCCGGCGGTGCTGCTGGTCGACGAGCCCACCAGCGCACTGGACCACGACCGCGGCGCGGCGATCATCGAACTGCTCACCGACCTCACCCGGCAGCGCGACACGGCCACCGTCCTGGTCACCCACGACCGGGGGCACCTGCACCGCGTCGACGCGGTCGCCGAAATGGCCGACGGCCGGCTGCGCCTGCCGACCCCGGCCTGAACACGCGCCTCGGCGAAGCGGCCCGTGGCACGCAGGTCCGGCTCTGCGCGCCACCGCCCGGTACGGCAGAGTGACACCGTTGGTTCAGGGCGAGGGAGGCTGTTCGTGGCGGGTCCGACCGGGGTCGTGTTTCCGAAGACCGACGCGGGACGCAGCACGTCCGCGCTCGGGCGGGCGGTCGTCGCCGACGCGCTGCGCGCCGTCGACCCGGTCGGCGCGCGTTCGGTGCAACACGAGACGGACTGGCGACACGGCTACCTCGGGCACTTCCGGCGGCTGGTCGAGGCCGGGTTGCTCTCCCGCGACGCCGCGGTGACGATCGCCCGCGACGGGCTCGCGTCGCTGCACGGCCGCATGCGCGTGCTCCGCGCCGACGGCACCGAGGTCGGCCTCGGCGACGTGTTCGACACGCCCACCGGGGCGCAGCCGCTGCGGTCGGCCACGGTCGCCGGCACCGCCGAGGCCGAACGCGAGCTGTCCCTGCCGTACCGGGGTCAGCGGCTGCGCGGCGACGACCTGCGCCGCCGCCTCGACGAGTGGGTCAGCGCCGGCGTCGTCGAACCGTCCTGCGCCGAGGCGGTACGGACCGTCATGGCCAACCCGGACTGGCTCGACCTGCGCGACCAGCGCGTCGTGGTGCTCGGCGCGGGTGCGGAGATGGGCCCGCTGCCGTCCGTGCTGCGCTGGGGCGGCGACGTCGTCGCGGTCGACCTGCCACGTCCGGAGATCTGGCGGCGGCTGCTGGACACGACGCGGCGCTCCGCCGGCCGGCTCCACCTGCCCGTCCCGGCCGACACCGACACCACCGACGACGACGCGTTGGCCGCCCGCGCCGGCGCCGACCTGCTGCACCACCTACCGCAGGTGGCGGACTGGCTGCTGGGCGTCGACGGCCGGCTCGTGCTGGGCAACTACGTCTACGCCGACGGCGCGACCAACGTCCGCCTCGCCACCGCCGTCGACGCGCTCACCCTCCGGGTGCGACAGCGCCGCGACGACGTGGCGCTCGCGTTCCTGGCGACCCCCACGGACGTCTTCGCCGTTCCCGGTGACGCGGTGCGGCACGCCGAGCGGGGCTACGCGCAGCGCGGCATCGTCCGCCGGTCGCTGCGAATGGCCTCCGGCGGCAGGCTCCTGCACCGCAACTACCCGCCCGGCGTCGACCCGGGCGTCAACGACAGCCTCGTGCCCCAGCAGGGTCCCAACTACGCGCTGGCCAAACGCCTGCAGCGGTGGCGGGCGACGGTCGACCGGGACGCGGGAGCGACGGTGTCGTTCACGGTCGCCCCGCCCACCCGGACCCGCTCGGTGCTGCGCAACCGGGCGCTGGCCGCCGCGTACGCCGGCGCGCACCGCTTCGGCATCGAGGTGTTCGACCCGGCGACCAGCAACACGCTGATGGCCGCGCTTTTGGTGCACGACCTGCGTACCGGCGGTGGTCCGGCGCTGCCGCACCCGTGGCAGGACGAGGCGTACGGCGCGGCACACGGCGGGCTGTGGCGGGTGCCGTACACCCCGCGCAGCGCCCTGGGCCTCGCGGTGCTGCTCGGCCTCGGCGGTGCGCGGACCTGAGCATCCCGGCGGCGTGAGACCCCATGGTGAGCGGCCCGGACACGACCGGGGGCGCCGACGGCCACAACGGCCGTCGGCGCCCCCGCCGTCCGGGATCAGGCGTTGATCTCCTTGCGACCGTTGCCGGTGGCCGTGACGGTGACCCGGCGCGGCTTGGCGCGCTCCGCCACAGGGATCCGCAGGGTCAGCACGCCGTTCTCGTAGCCGGCCTCGAGCCGGTCGGTGTCGAGGGTGTCGCCGAGGAAGAGCCGACGGGTGAAGGTGCCCATCGGGCGTTCGGCGGAGACCAGCTCGACGTTGTCGCCGGCGGGCCGGCGCCGCTCGGCGCGTACGGTCAGCACGTTGCGCTCGACGGTGCAGTCGATGCTGTCCGGGTCGACGCCGGGCAGATCGAACGCCGCGTAGAACCAGTCGCCGTCTCGGTAGGCGTCCAACGGCATGACCGCGGGACGCGCGGTGGTGCCGAAGAACTGCTCGGTGATCCGGTCGATCTCACGGAACGGGTCGGTACGCATCAGCATGGCCGTGCCTCCTCGGTTCTCCTGGCCGAAGGTCCTCTAGTTGAGCCGGACCGACTCAACTCTCACTTCTTTATTTAGCGCAGTTCGCCCGCGTCGTCAACTCAGGATCTTCTCGAACCAGTGCTCGGCGTAGACGCCGTCGTTGAACGCCGGGATCTCCCGGTAGCCGTGCCGGGCGTACAGGGCACGGGCCTCGACCAGGTCACTGCGGGTGTCCAACCGGATCCGGTTGATGCCAAAGGAGCGGGCCCGTTCCTCCACGGCCGCGAGCAGCGCCGCTCCGCCACCGTGGCCGCGGTGCTCGGGGCGCACATACACCCGGGTCAGCTCCGCCCAGCCCGGCCGGTAGCGCAGCCCCGCGCAGGCGGCCGGATCGCCGTCGCGATAGGCGACCAGCAGGACCCCGGTGGGCGCGACCAGGTCGTCGCTCGGGTCGTCGGCCATCGCCGCCGCGACCTCTTCCGGGCGTGCCGGGCGGCCGTGGTAGCGGCGGACCATCTCCTCGTAGTACGCCTCCAGCAGGGCCGCCACCTCGGGCCGGTCGGGATGGGTCGCGGTCATCGTCCAGCCTGTCGTGTCCACCCGTCGATCTTCGCCGTGGGGTCGAGGCACCCAGTAGACGCCCTGCTCCCGGGTCAGCAACTGCTCGTCGACCAGGTACCGGCGCAGCGACACGTGATCACAGCCGCCCCGCTCGCACCAGCGCCGCAGGACCTCGTCGACCGCCCGCTCGGGATAGCGCTCCCCCGGCTCGAAGGACTCCGCCACGTGCGCCAGCACCACCCGCCGCCGGCCACGCTGCGCCGGCAGCCCGGTCAGCCTGCCGTCGCGCACGAACGTGCGCAGCACCCGGTCGACGGGATCCTCGGCCGGGCCGGGCACCGCCGGCGTACGGGCCGCCCTCCGCACCCGGTCTGCGTCCACCCGCAGGTCACCGTCGCCGCCGGTGACCAGCCCCGTGTCGACGAGCCGCCGGATCGCGGTGAGCACCTGCCGCGCCGACAGCCCCGTCCGGTCGGCCACCGCCGTGGCGTCGGCACCGCCCAGCACGATCGCCGCGAAGACCCGCCGGCGTACGTCGTCGGCGAGCGCACCCGCCAGAACCTGCGCCGTCATACCGGCCACCCTGCCAGCCGGCGTACGCGGACCGCACGTCATTTCCGCCGGACCGGTCAGTCGTCCCGCTGCTCGGCGCGCCGACCCTGATCTGGCAGGCGGCGCACGGCTTCCCGCAACTGTCGGTGGCCGCCGCGATCGCCGACGGCGACAGCTCCTACAGCGGCCGGCTCCGGCGGCAAGGGCTACTACGACGCCCCGCTGCTGCTGGTGCTCACCGCCGCCGGGGCGGTCGTCGCCGCAGGCTGGGCCAGCCGGGGCCGCCGCCTGCCCCGCCGGGCGCTGTTGGCGGCCGGCGCCGTGCTCACCGTCAGCAACGTGCTGATCCTGCTGGCCGTCCTGCCGGCCGACCGGCTACCCGGCTTCGTCGTGGCCGCCAACTACGACGCCGGCGAGACGATCGGCTGGCGCGGCTTCGCGGACTCGCTCGCCGCCGTGCACCGGGGCCTCCCCGTCGACCAGCGGCAACGGGCCGTCATCCTCACCGGCAACTACGGCGAGGCCGGTGCCGTCACACGCTACGGTCCGGCGCGGGGGCTGCCGCCGGTGTGCTCCGGGCACAACAGCATGGCCGCCTTCGGCCGCCCGCCGGAGCACGCGGACGTGGTGATCGCCGTCGGTATCGAGGAGCCAGAGCAGCTACGGAGCTGGTTCACCGAGGTCACCCTCGCCGGGCGGGTGGACCAGCGGGTCGCCGTCGACAACGACGAGAACGACGGCCCGATCTGGGTCTGCCGGGGCCTGCGGCGCCCATGGGCCGAGATCTGGGACACCGAGGTCCGCCACCGCGGCTGACCGGCCGCGTGGCGACGGTGACATGGCCTGGCGCAGCGGAATGCAGGGTCACGTTACCGAGGGGAGCCGCCCCTCGCCGGCATGCGGCGCCACGGCACCGCCGGAGATAGCGGCCTTCGGGGCCGGCGGCAGGTGCACGGCGATGTCCATACCGCCGGTCGGCCGGGCGATGCTGGAGATCCCACCGTCGTGCGCGGTGACGACCGCCCGGACGATGGACAGGCCGAGCCCGGCCCCACGGGTGCCGTTGCCGGCGCCCCGGACGAACGGCTCGAACAGCCACCGTTCCTCCTCCGGTGTGACCAGCGGACCGGTGTTGACGACCCGCAGGAACGCGCGCCCGTTCGCGGTGCCGGAGACCATCGTGACGTTTCCGCCGGCGTGGTTGTAACGCACGGCCTGGCTGCGGGCCAGGATCAGGAGCCCGTCCAGGGTGCGCTGGCTGGTCTCGACGGCGGTGGCGATGTCACCGGCCATGGCGACGAGTTCAGCCCGGTCCGGCTCGCCGTCGAGGGTGACGTCGACGGCGGTGCGCATGGTGGTGAGCGGGGTACGCAGTTCGTGCGCGGCGTTGGCGACGAACAGGCGCTGACTGCTCAACACCCGGTCGCGGTCGGCGATGCCGTGCTGGATGCGGTCCAGCATGCCGTTGATGGTGCCGGCCAGCGCGGTGAGCTCGTCGGCGGGCTGCCGGACGGGTACCCGTTCCGACAGGTTCTCCGCGGACAGCCGGTTCGTGGTAGCGGAAATTTCGCGGAGGGGCCGCAGTATCCGCCCGGCGACCAGCCAGCCGGTCAGCGCGGCCAGGGCGGTCACCACCAGTAGCGCCAGCGCGGCCCGGGTCAGCAGATCGAAGATCGCCTCCCCGCGCAGCCGCCCACCGACGTCGTCGTCCGGCGTCGGGGACGGCAGCCGCAGGCTGCCCCGCAGCAGCAGCAGGTACGTCAGCGCCAGCAACAGGGCCCCGGCGGCCAGCACCAGGGCGGTATACAGGAGGGTGAGCCGGCCGCGGGCGGTCAGTCGCGGGATCATGGAGCGAATCGGTATCCGACGCCGGTCACGGTTTCGATCAGCGGCGGGTCGCCGATCTTGCGGCGCAGGGTGCTGACGGTGATGCGCACGGCGTTCGTGAACGGGTCGGCGTGTTCGTCCCACACCTTGTCCAGCAGCACTTCCGCGCTGAGCACGTCGCCGTCGGCAACGAGCAGCCGTTCCAGCACCCCGAACTCCTTCGGGGTCAGCGACAGCAGCCGACCATCGCGTTCGACGGTGCGCCGGGACGGATCGAGTGCGACACCCCGCGCGCGCAGCACCGGAGGGCGGGCCGGCGTGCTGCGCCGGGCCAGGGCACGCACCCGAGCGACCAACTCGGCGAACGCGAACGGCTTGCCCAGGTAGTCGTCGGCGCCCAGGGCCAGCCCGTCCACCCGGTCGGACACGGCACCCGACGCGGTGAGCATCAGCACCCGGGCGGTGCCGCGCTGCGCCAACAGCCGGCACACGGTGTCGCCGTGCACCACCGGAAGGTCCCGGTCCAGGACCACCACGTCGTACGGGGTGATGTCGCACTTGTCCAGCGCCTGCTGACCGTCGTGTGCCACGTCCACTGCACAGCCGTGCTTGTGCAGCCCCGCCGCGATGTACGTGGCCAGCGGCTGTTCGTCCTCGACCAGCAGCACCCGCATCCGCCCAGTATCCCCAGCACGGCGTATGGGCGGCGTATGGGTCGACGATCGGTTGCCGACAGGCGGTCGCCGGTAGACCTGCAACCGACCGTTCGTTCCTCGGGAAAGGACCTGATCATGGAATCGGTAGGCGGAATCGACCGGCGGCGGCTGCTCGGGTGGGGCGGGCTGGCGGCCGCCAGCGTGGCGGCTGGCGCGCCGCTGGTGGACGCCGAACCGGGCCCGACCAACGCACGCTCCGCGTCCGGGCACGGCCGGATCCCGCCGGACATGCTGCCCGGCGGAGCCTACGACCGGTACGTGGCGAAGCTGGCCGCCGAGGACAAATTCTGCGGCGTGGTGCTGCTGGCGCACCAGGGCCGGACCGTGCTGTCACGCAGCTACGGCATGGCCGACAGGGAAAGGGGATCCGCAACCACGAGGGCGTCGCGGTCAACCTCGGCTCGGCGGTCATGCCGTTCTCCGCGGTGGCAATCCTGCAGCTGGCGCAGCGGGGCGAGGTGCGGTTGTCGGACCCGGTGGGCACCCACCTGACGGGCTTCGACAGCCAGGTCGCCGAGCAGGTGACAATCCACCACCTGCTCACCAGCACCTCCGGGATGAACCAACCGCCGCAGGACCTGCAACGCGTCTTCCACAGCCGGGAGGAGGTGCACGGGTTCTACCAGCGGTGGACCCGGCAGGCGGAGCTGAGTGGCGTGCCCGGCACGGGCTTCGACAACACGGGCGCCGGGTTCGCCATCGCCGCGCAGATCGTGGAGGCCGTGACCGGCACGACGTACTGGGACTACGTGCACGAACACATCTTCGGGCGCTCCGGCATGACGGGCACGGCGTTCTACACCAGGCCCCAGTGGCTCACCGACGAGCACACATCGCGCACTCGTACATGCTCCAGGCCGACGGCAGTCGGGTGGACGCCGTGCGAAACCTGGACAAGGGAAGCCCTAACCCGTACGAACCAGGCAAGAACCCGGGCCGCAACTTCATCGACTACGCCGGGGACGGCGGCTTCGCCACCGCGCCGGACCTGGTCCGGTTCGCGCACGCGCTGCGCAACGGCACGGTGCTGGACCGGCCCCACGCCGAACTGTTCACCGGGGCCAAGATCCCGCAGGGCAGGGGCAAGGACGGCGGCCCCGCCCCCACCCACCCTTCGTTCATGGCGTACGCGATGCCGGCCAAGCTCATCAACGGCCAGTGGGTGATCGGACGCGGCGGCGCCAACCCCGGCAGCACCGCCAACTGGCACATCTATCCGGACACCGGCTGGGTGGGCGTCGTCCTCAGCAACTACGACGGCCTGCCGATGCAGGAGATCCTCAACCAGGAGATGCGGGCCGTCACCGGCCAGCGCTGACGTCGGCGCGCCCCACTACTCTGACCGGGTGCTGTCACAGGTCAAGGGGTTGTCGCGACACTTCACCGAGGCGACCCTCCGGTCCTACCTGCTCGACCGTGCGACACGCATCGACGGCGGCTGCCTGATCGTGCGTGGCTACGGCAGCCAGCGCGGTGTGTATCAGAAGGTCGCCGGCCGGGCCTGGGCCCACATCGTGGCCTTTGTCGTCTTCGTCGGCGACTACGACCCGACGCTCGAGGTCGACCACCGGTGTGGGGCGCCCGACTGCATCGAGCCGACCCACCTGCGTCAGGTCACGCGCGCAGAGAACTGTCGCAACCGGACGCAGCACCCCCAGTGCCGCAACGGGCACGAACGCGAACTCGACCCCCGCACGGGCCGCTACCGCACGGCATGCCGGGCCTGCAACCGCGACGCGCAGAGACGGTGGCGCGAACGCGGGGCCGCGGAAGTCGCCAGGGCCCGGGCCGGGCACGCCCCCGACTGCTAGGCGTCGCACCTGCTACTGGCGGTGCCGGCTGTCATGGCGCTGACGGCGGCCAGGCAACCGGCCGCCGGGCGATCGCTGCCTGGCAGCCCGAGCCGGTCGCGTCTGCCGCCACCGTTCAGCACATCGACGCCGCGTACTCCGAGCGGCAACTCACCCGTTGGGCAGCCACGGTGGTCGCAGACACCGGCTACTGGCGGGAGCGCGGCGTCGAGTTGAACGTCGTCGGAACCAAACCCCGGCCAATGTGTCCAGGTCGGCGTCGATGACCCGGCACGGGACGCCATCTCGATCACCGCCCGGTACCCGGCACGGCCGATCTGCGTGGAGCCCGTCTGCGCAGTGCGCGGCCAGCACCCTGTCTGGGCCCGATGCGGCCCGTGCCGCGGATCAAGACGGGGCCGCCGCAGTGAGCTTCGCGATGTCGGGGGCGTAGACGGTCATCCAGTGCGGATGTAGCCGGTAGTAGACCACGTCGTTCTCCCAGCCGAAGGGGTCGTCGCCGTAGAAGTCCTTCATGTACGCGAGCAGGTCGGGCCAGTCCGCGGCCGGCTCGCCGTCCTGGGGGTTGAGGATCTCCACCTTGCCGTGCGTGAACACGCCCAAGTCCTCACCGCGCATATGCGACCCAAGATCGGAAGTCGGTCTCCGCCAGCCGCGTTCGTCAACGGCAGCAGCTCCTCCACAGGCACGTCGAGCAGCAAACCGCGTTCCTTCGCCGCGGCCCACTCTTCGGCGTCAGCGCGTTGGCGCTCACGCCGCTGCGTCCAGGTAGCACGGCGCAAGGCTCTTCGGACGCGGCTGCGGAGGGCGCAGCACCAACGGCAGACCCGCCCCGGCGACGCCAGGCATCACTTTCACTGAGCCGGCGTCAGATCCACTGATCCAAAGCATCAACTCTCCCGACCCGCATCAGTTTGCGCTGAGCCAGGACACCCGCTCGCTCGGGTCTACACCAGCGTAGATAGTTACGCACCTTAACTGTCATTATGATGTGCGGGCGATATGCACCCTTCGTCCCGGCTATTTATTGGTTTGGCATTGCCGGTAATTCGTTAATGCCGGCAGGGGGTCGGTGGAGTGTCGAGTGCGTGAGGGTCGCTGGTGCGACGCGTCGGCCACCAGTCGGCGCTTACGCCTGGACGCCGTGCTGCGAGAACGAACGACGGCCGTTGGCCGGACAGCGGCGGAGGCGCTCTATTGGGACCTTTGCGTGGCAGCCCTGCCAGACGAGGCCGCGCTGCGGGCATGCTTCGGTGCCCCTCCAGCTCAGCCGCCGTCCGCCTTGCGGTTGAGCGGTTCCGAGCCCGAGCCGGGGTTCCGGGGTGCCCGTAGTCCTAGCGGAAAAATCAACGGATATCGCTGACCAGGGCAAACAGGTGGTCAGTAACGATCTTGCGAGGAGGGGCCAAAAAGTTGATCTGGGTGATCCGGCTTCGGTTCGCGCGAGGCGTCGCTGACTTGTGCTGCTTGGGTAGGTGTCACCAGCCCCAAAGTCGCTGGACGAGTGGACGGAAAGCAGCCGCGATGCTCGCAGGACTGTGGGGTGGGTGTCCGTTCTGTTCAGCCGGCCTCGGTGGGCAGCTTGGACAGGTGCCGGTAGATGGTGGGGCGGGTGACGCCGAACTCAGCGGCGATCTCCTCCACGGTGTGCAGTCGGCGTCCGTCGGGTCCGGTCTCCTCGTACATCTCCCGCGCGATCTTCGCCTGGCGCGGGGTGAGCTTGGGTTTCTGGCCGCCGGTGCGGCCGCGAGCGCGGGCGGCGGCCAGGCCGTCGAGGGTGCGTTCGGACATGAGGGCGTGTTCGAACTCGGCGATGGAGCCGAGGATCTGGAAGAACATCCGGCCCATTGCGGTTGACGTGTCGATCTTCTGGTCGAGCACGACCAGGTCGACGCCGCGCTGCTGCAGCTGGGCGGAAAGTTCGATGAGGTGTTCCAGGGAGCGGCCGAGCCGGTCGAGTTTGGTGACCACGAGCTGATCCCCGGGCCGGTGCGCGACCAGGAGCGCCTTGTCGAGTTCGGGGCGGCGGGCGAGTTTGCCGGACGCCTTGTCGACAAAGATCTGCTCGCAGCCGGCCGCGGTGAGTGCGTCGTGCTGGGCGTTGGGGTTCTGGTCGCGGGTGGAGACCCGTCCGTAGCCGATCCGCATGCCTGTGACTGTATCGCGAACCCCCGAGCGCGTTACGAAGGCGCGGACACGGGTTCCGTTACAGATGCGACCTGGGCGAACATCACCGGAGCCCGGGTGTAAAGCGAACGAACGTTACTGCGACACGGTCGAGACATGTCGCGGTGGGCACAAGGCGATCTTCTTCCAATAGGCGATCATCGCGCGAGCCATATGCGATGACCTGGCTGCCAGTGTGGGCGGCGGTCCGGGATCGAGTTCCCCTGATCGGTCGTGCCACCAGCGCTGTACCTTGCGTCTACTCGTCGGCCGTCGGGGGTGGTCGCAGGAACGCCGCCCCGACGATCAGGGAGGCGGCTGCACCGAGGAGGCCCGGCAGAAACCACAGGCTTCCGTATGACGCTTCCGTGCGCTGGCCCCCGCCAGATGCCGTGAATATGGCCAGCGGGATGGCCAGCGCCGCCGTCGTCAAGGGGACGGCTGTCCACCGAGCGACGATCCCCCACCTTCGGCCGGGTACCGCGCCAATGTCGACGAGCGTGCGCCTGGTCAACGTGTGCGCGACGACCAACGCGACGCCGCCCAGCAGCAGGATCAACGCTGCTGTGGTCGCGCCGAGGAAGCTGGCGGTGTTGGCGACGGAGCGCAGCCGGTCGTAGGCCGTCGGGTCGGTTCCGCTGGCCAACTGCGCGCTCGGGGCGAGACGAATGGCCGCCGCTCGGACGAGGAACTGGTCGCGTGGCGACAATCGGGCGAAGTCCGGAAGAAGCACCTCGCTGGTCCCGTTCGCGGTGAGCCCGAACTTCTTAGCCACGGCGCTGTCCGGAGCGACCACCAGGCCGGGCAGGTTGCCGCCAAGCTGCGAGTCGGCTTCCGCCCGGGTGTCGGCGAGCGAAGTTGCCGTCCCGTCCCCGCTGGCGAACAGCAGCAGCCCGACCTTGCCGTTGTCCAGCAAGTGCGGATCGGCTCGTGGCGCCGACCCCGGTTCTCCGAGCATGACCCGGTTGAGCGGCGCCGCCGACTCCCGGGGAAAGCAGTCGGTCACCTCGGTGGGATTGAGAGTGCGCTGGCTGGACATGCACGTAAGGACCTTCGGCGCCGTCACCCGCAGCTGAGCCTTCGACTCGTCGGGGATCGCATACCGCACAACCTGCCGCCCACCGTGCGATCGGTAGAACGCCGCCAACGCCTCAATCGAGTTGTCCGGCATCTCGCTCACGACGAAGGAACCAGCCGGTTCGAGCGGGCTCGACAGGGCTTCGCCGACGTTGGCGTCGTAGGTGTTCTGCGCCGACCAGTACCCGCTGAGCACCATGACGACCGCGCCGGTGGCCGCAACCGGCCGCAAACCCGCAAGCAGGTGCCGCATGAGCGTCCTGGTAGCCGTGGGCAGTCCCCAGCAGAGGATCGGTGCGACGACTGACGGCAGTGCGAACGCGACGACAGCGGCCGCCAACGGCACGAGCGCGGCCGCGTGGCTTCCGTGCGGCCCCAGAGACAGCCGGGTCAGGAGCACCAACGCGGCAAGGCCGAGACCCACGGCCAGTGCTCCCGCCAGGGTCGCCCAGCGACCCTGCGAGGGCCGCGGGATGCGGCGTTCCACCCAGCGTGCGGCGAGGCGGGTCAACGGCACGGCCGACAGCGCGAACAGAATGGTAAGACCCAGAAGGGCCACGGGCTCCTGCCACGGGATCGCGATCCCCACCCATTGCTGCCCCACCCACGCGGACACTGGGTCGCGCGAGAGAAGCAGGACCGTGGACGCGGCGCAGCCGCCGAGGACCTCGCCGGCCAGCACCGTCGCGCAGACGACTGACAGCATCCTGCGCCATGCCAGGGCGGGCGGCATCCCCGCTGCGATCAGCGCGTCGGCGTCGAGCCGCCACCGACGGGACAGCACCACACCCGCCGCGACGAGCAGGATGCCCATCAGCAGGCCACAGCCGGCCGGGACGAACCGCATGGCGCTGAGGAACTGGGGGCGGTTCTGCGCGGATGCCTCGAGAACGGTGTCGACGGACTGGTAGGTCGCCGTGCGCTGATCGAGGACAGGCCGCAGCGCCGCCACGGTGTAGAAGTCAGTGTCACTGAGCCAGATGGTGGGCCGGAACTGCGCCGACTCCGCCACGAGCTGCACCAAGGTGCTCGTCGTCCGGTTGGCCGGATCCACTGACAGGCCCACGACCCGGCCCGGCCGCTGGCCGTCCCCGGTTCGCACCCGAACGGTGTCGCCGATCGCGATCCCCAGGGCCTGCGCGGTCGACTCCGACAGTAGGAGCTCGCCCGCATCCCGGGGTCGGGTGCCCCGGATGACGATTCCCAGCTGCAACGACGGCTTGGTGTAGGCGCGGACCAGTACGGGTGCGGAGAGGTCACCTGCGAGCACGTCACCCGTCTGATCTTGCACTGGCATGGCGTCCGGTACGGTCGCGATGGCTTTGCTCGCAGCGGAATCACCGGTCTGGAGCGCGTAGCGGTTTCCCCCGATGTCGGCGCGAACCGAGTCCTGGATCGCCTGCTCGGCGCTGCTGCGCGCCACGGCCAGGCCGATAACGGTGCCGCCCAGCATGAAGCCCAGCAGCGTGAGCACAGCCACCTGCGCCATCCGGTGGCGCACGAAGGCCACGGTCAGCGCCGTGCCACCGACGCGAGAGCTCATGCCAACTGCACCAGCTTGCCCCGGGACAGCTCGAAGCGACGGTCCAGTCGCCGCGCCACATCCGGGTCGTGGGTCGCGACCACGACTACCAGTCGTTCCCGGTGTCCAAGATCGACGAGGATGTCCGTGATCCGCTCGGTGTTGTCCACGTCCAACGCCCCGGTCGGCTCGTCCGCGAGGATGACCGAGGTTCCCGCCATCAGGGCACGGGCGATCGCCACCCGCTGTTGCTGCCCCCCTGACAACTTTGCCGGCAGGCGCTCTCGCATCGGCATGGGCAGCGCTACGCGGCCGAGCATCGAGCCGACGTCCGCCCGCGAGCGGCTGACACCCCTCAGCTCAGCTGCCAGCAACATGTTCTGCTCGACCGTCAGAAACGGCACCAACCGGTAGTCCTGGTGGATAAAGGACACTCGGGCATCGCCCGCTGAACGCCACGACGCCGTGACCACGGCGGTGCCGTCGATGCGGACCTCGCCGGATGTGGGCGCTTGTATTCCAGCGATGAGGCGCAACAGCGTGCTCTTGCCACTGCCGCTCGGACCCATAATCGCGGTTGTACCGGGTGCCAAGGTGAGGTCGAGGCCATCGAGCGGCGTGACATCCGGATATTTGACGGTCACCTGCTCAAGCACGAGCATGGCACTCCCTAGCGGACTCGTGTGATGGGCCGGAAGTGCTGGCCCACCACGCGATCCTGCCATGAATCAGACGTGCGTGATCTCATACGCCCCTTCGCATCCGGAGTAGCAGGTGTACCAGTCGGTGTACCGCCACACGTTGAGCGCCGTGAAGTAAGCACCGGTGTAGTCCGGCCCCAGGTCCCGGACGAGCTTGGGCCGAGCCCTCGAATCGGCCTGCAACGACGAGCAGAGCGCGCCGCCTCGGTTGTTCAACCCGCTCGTCTCCTTTTTCGCGGTGCAGTCGCCGCCAACCGCGAGAGCGGGCGCCGGACCCATGATCATCGTGGTCGACAGAGCGCATGTCGTCAGAACGCCCGCGATTACGCTCTTTCGGAATCCTTTACTCATCGATTCACCTCCCCAGGGTTTCGAATGTGAATTTGTGTACGGAACCCGTCCCGCACCTACTCGATACTGCTGATGCGAGTAGGCCGCTGTCAATGACCGCCGTTCATGATTCTTTGCTGGTCTGACGCCTGTCGATGGCAGCAGGGTCATGGATCTTCTCGGTGGCGCCGGCGGCGGCTCCAGCAAGTGGACGGGTCTTGTACTGAGGGAAGTCGTGGGCAGCTATTCCCAGGCGGTGCCTGTGCGGTTGACGTGCAGGATCGCGTCGACGAGTTCTCGCAGTTCGTGCCCAGGCTTACGGATGTCCAGGCCGCCCTGCGCGGGCCCGCCACTCGGTCATCATCGGCTTGATCAACACCCCATCGGCAGGCACCTGGCAGGCGGGTCAGACGCTCGGCTACTGGCCGCCGGGGCCGAACCCCCGCAGCGGGCGCACGCCGCGCTCGTCGAGTTTGGCCAACTCCGCCTCAATGTCGACGGTGATGGTGCCGAAGAAGTTGATGTTCTCGCTGTGCGCCGGCGAGATGTGCGCCAGCAGCTCGTCCGGGATGTCACGCCCGGCGGCGCGCAGCCGATCGACGGCCATGGCGTAGTACTCGGTGGTCCAGGTGATCACGGCGTTGGTCAGCACGGTCAGGCACCACGCCTGTTCGGTCTGCTGCTCCAGGTGCCGGCGGCGGATGCTGCCCTGGTTGGCGTAGTGCAGGTCGCGGCGCAGCGCGTGCAGCGACTCGCCCTTGTTGAGCTGCCGGCCGATCTTGCGCCGGTAGACCGGATCCGACAGGTACTTCGCCGAATGGATGGTGCGCCGCAGCGTCCCCCACTCCTTGAGCGCGATGGCCAGGGTGTTCTGCCGGGAAGCCGCCGACCACTTCCCGACGATCAGCGACGCGGTAGCCTGCCCGAACTTCAACGACCCCGCCATCCGCAGCAGATCCGGCCACATGTCCACGATCAAGTCCTGATCGAGGCGGTCGGTCAACAGCGGCCCGGCGTGCGGATAGCAGGCATTGACCACCGTCGGGGTGTCGTCGCGGCACAGGGTGACTTTGCCCAGGTCCCGGATCCGCGGGGTCAGCGCCTTGCCGACCAGGTCGAACAACGCGAAGTTGATCAACGTGACGCCGTGGGTGTCCGTGGCGTGCTCGGCGATCGGCAGATCGGTGGCGTTACCGAGGAAGTCGTCCAGGACGTAGTGGGCCTCGCGGGTGGTCGGCACGATCACCTTCGTGCCGTACGTGGAGTGCTGATCTGAGACGTGGGTGTAGGTCGACAGGCCCTCGTCGGCGAAGAACGTGTTCATCGCCCGCGCAGTCAGCGACTTCCCCCGGGTCGGGAACCGCTGCCCGTCCGACGACGACATCGTGCCCCCGCCGAACACCTTGGCGAACGCCAGGCCGTGGTGATGGTTGACGATCACCGTGTTCGCCTCCCGCAGGGTCTCCTCCCGCACGTACCACTCCTGCGTCCAGGCGAGAACGTCGTAGGGCACGCCGCACGCCTCGGCCATCTTCACCAGCCCGAGGTTGGTGGCGTTCGCGATCAGCACCGCGAGGATGTTGCGTTTGAGGTCACCCGACATGGCCTGCTTACGGCCGCCAGCGTGGGTGAAGCATGACAGGAATCCGGTGCGGTGGTCCAGCTCGATCAGCAGCGACGCGATCGGCGCGAACGGCAGCATCCCGGCCAGTTCCTCCTTGATCGTGGTGGCCTCGGCCGGCACGTCCTCGGCCGACAACGGAGGGATGACCAGGTTGCCCTGCTCATCCAGGCGCACCGACCCCACCTCGTCCGGGCCCGTATCCGCCAAGACCCGCTCCAGGTCACCCAGCGTGGTGTGCAGCTCCTCAAGGCCCTGCTCCAGTCCGACCCGACCGTCGGCGGGCTTGCCGACCAGCGCGCAGAACTCGTCGCGCCGCGTCGCCCACACCGGTTCGGTGAACAGGTACGAACTGGGATCGGCATATCGGCGGCTGCCGGGCACGAACACGTCACCGGAGCGCAGCCCGTCACGCACCCCGAGCAGCACACACAGCTCCCAGTAATGCCGGTAGGACACGTCATCGTTCTGCCGCTGCGCGCGGGTCAAGTAGTCGCGGAAGCGGGCCGGGACGAACCCGTCGGGCACCCCCGCCGGGACCTTGCGGGTACCGGTCCGCGACAGTTCGGCCAGCATGGCGAGGGCCTGCATCAGCTCGTCAGCACCGGGCCCGCCGCGAAAGTCGATCGCGGCAAGCACCTGCGGCACGAACTGCCGCAGGTAGTTGTAGGAGGCGTTCATCTCCGCCAGCTGGCCGTTGTCGCGCGGCAACGCTGGCCAGCCCATCGCCGCGGCCTCCCGGATCCGGCCCATCCCGATCTGCCCGCGCAGCAGCCCACCGACCTGCTCGTCGGGGATGCCCGGGTCGGCCAGCACCGGCAGGATCATGTCCAGCAGCGCCTGCCGGGACTCGCCGCTCTTACCCCGCTCCGCCAGGGCCTTCTCGGTACGGCCCTTCGCCCGCGCCTCCCGCGCGGAGACCGCCTGGTCGAACAAACCCACCACCTCGTCGAGCAGATCGACCGCGGACTGCGCGACCAGGGTCAGCAGGATCGGGTACCGGCGCTCGTCGTCACGCCGTTCCAGGGCCTGCCCGGTCGAGCGGCGGCCGATCGTGGCCAGGAACCGGCGCCGCTCGGCGGCCAGCATCGACAGGTCGATCAGGTGCCCGTCCATGGCCCGCACCCAGGTCAGCTTCTCGATCGATGTCTTGATCGAGGTGGCCGTAGCGTCCACCGCCGGTTTGGTCAGCCACGCCAGCCGGGTCATCCCCAACCCGGCGTCCACCCTTGGCAACAGGTCCAGATCGGCGGTCATCTGCCCGGTCAGCAACGGCGCGAGCAGATCATGAGTCACCGTCCTGGCCGTCGTCCTGGCCGTGGCCACCATCTCCAGCAGGCGGACCACCCCGGGCCGCACCGTCCGGTTCGCAATCAGATACTCACAGGCAAGGTTGAACAGCGTCGTCGGCGAGTCATGCTCCAACGCCCGCCCCAGCAGGAACTCCTCCAGCTCCTTCAACTCGATGCCGCCGGTCGGCGCGGACTTCCATCGCAGGTAGTCACAGACCAGGCGTAGATGATCCGTGCGCGTCTGCGGACGCTCGCCGTAACGCTCCAGGGCCTGCGGGTCGACGCCGAGCCGGCCCGCGAGCCGGGCCACCACCGCCGGCGGCGCGTACCGCACCTCATCCGGCACGAACCCGAGCCACGGCAACGTGCACAGCTGCACTGCGAGGCCGAGCCGGTCGGTCGGACCGCGTCCACGGCCCGGGCTGACGAACGCCGCGTCCGCCGCGGTGAGCGTGAAGAACCGGATCAACTCGTCCGTGCCGATGTCCGGGTACGACTTCAGCCGCTCCATCTGATCATCGGGGAACAACCGCGTCGCCATCGCACACTCCCTACGCCACCGGACAAAACCGCCGTGAACGTAGTGGAAACCATCACTGCGACGATCATCGACCCGCGTTGTCACAGGTCAGCCAAATCCGTTGGTTTTTCCGCGATTACTAGAACCGCAGGTCACAGGGCTACAGACACCTGGCGAACCCCTGGTCTGGGCCCTTCAGGGATCCGCCCACCTCCTGCCACGTCCCAACACGTTTGCCCTGGTCAGCGATATCCGTTGATTTTTCCGCCAGGACTACGGGCACCCCGTTCCGCGAGACGCGCGTCTACCGGATCCTGTTTGCCGATGAGTTGAGCCCGGACGGCCTCGCCGCGCTCAGCGAGGCGTGGCAGATGCCGGTCACCGGCGACCTTGCGGATCCCGAGGTGCGCATCCTGGGCGCGGTGCGTCGTCAGGTCTCCGGCGACGCCTTCCGTTGGGATCTGCGCCGGGTCGCTGCGGGTACCGCTTGGGGGTTGGACGTGACCTGCGATCCGGCCCGTGGCGACCGACGGCTGAACGCCGCCGGTCGCCACGGGCCGAAATCCAGGAGGCGCCGCGGACAGGTGCCCTACTCGGTGTGCAGCACCGAGGCGATGGTCATCCGGGCCGCCGACCGGGCCGGGACCAGGGCACCGAGAACGGCGATCGCCACCCCCGCCAGGAGCACCACGACCAACTGCGGCGCGTGCCAGACGTCCTTCATGTACGCGGGGAACTCGACCATTCCGATGTTGTCGACGACGAGGCGGTGCGCCACGATCCCGAGCGGGATGCCGAGCAGCCCGCCGATCGCGCCCAGCCCGGCGACCGAGGCCACGGTCATCGCCACCACCTGCCGGGGGGTCATCCCGATCGACTTGAGCATGCCCAGGTCCCGGCGCCGCTCACGGATGTTCAACAGGACGGTGTTGAAGACACCGAGCGACGCTACAACGGTCAACAGCACCGTGAACACCGTCGAGAAGGCGACGACGGTGGTGGCGGCGGAGCTCCCCGCCCCCAGCACCGACGCGTGCAGGCCGGGGTCGAGCGCCTCGACGGCCGCGGCGTAGGCGCGCGCGTCGGCGCCGGGGGCCAGCCGCACCGCGTACTCGATGGCTCGGGTGTCCGGTGCGAGTTGCGCGAGGGTCTGCCAGGTGGCCTCCAGCCCGCGGGCGTGACCCTCGATGAGCTGACCCACGACGGTCGCGGAGACCTGCCTGCCGTTGAGCTCCAGTGTGACCCGGTCACCGACCTTCAGTCCGCGCTGGTCCAGGAACGACGGCCCGACCACGATCTCCCCCGCCGCCGCCGGCGCACGGCCCCTGACGATCAGTTGGGCGTACGAGTGGTCGTCCCCACGGTAGAAGTCGGCGAAGACGGGCTCGGTCTGCCCCACCACGTTGACCTGGGCCAGCGCGCGGGCCCGCACCGCCGCCGCGCCCGGCAGGGAACGCAGCCGTTGCTCGATCTCCGCGTCACTGAGCCGCGGTGGGGTCCGGTCGTTGCCCGATTCGCCCGTCTCCACCTGGATCCTGGCGCCATCGTCTTCCCGCCCGACGTTGGCGAACGCCACCATGGTGCTGGTCAGCCCGGTCGACAGGGTCACCGTGGTGACCCCGAGGACGATGGCCGCCGTGGTCAGCAGGGTGCGGCCGGGGCGGGCGAACGGCTGGCCCAGGCCCAGGCTGACCGGACGCGGCAGCCGGGTGCCGCCGAGCATCCGCTGCACGCGCAACCCACGCCCGGTCCGCGGTGCGCCGCCCGCGCTGATGGCCTGCGCGGCGGGCAGCCGGTGGGCGCGCAGGGCGGGAAGCAGACCGGCCAGCAGGACGAGGGCGGGCATGCCCACCAGGCAGAGCACGGGCACCCACGGGTCGACGCCGCCGATCGAGGCCCGGCCACCTCGATGCCGGAGAACGCGACGTCCAGGATCGGCCCCGCCAACGCGGCACCGGCCAGGGTGCCCAGCACACTGCCCACCACGGCCGGTACGGAGAGCATCGTCAGGTAGACGGCGACGACCTGGTTCGGGGTGAAACCCAGTGCCTTGAGCACTCCGATGTGCCGGTATCCGGAAACGACCGCCCCGCTGACCACGTTGCCGACGATCAGGGTGGAGACCAGCAGGCCGAGGAGACCGAAGAGCATCATGAACGGGAGGAAGGCGTCGACCAGCGCGGAGAAGGCCTGTTTGAGGGCAAGGTAGGTCTGCGCGCCGGTCAGCGCTTCCTGGGGCAGTCCCACGGTGGCCCCGGCCAGCCCGGCGCGCAGTTGGTCCTCCGTCGAGGAGTCCGCGAAGCGGTACAGCATCTGGGCGGAGGTCGGTTGCAGTGCGGCCATCTGTTCGGGCGAGACCCAGGCGCTCGCCGACCTGCTCATGCTGGCGGCGAAGCCGACGACGGTCAGCGTCGGCCCTGCCGCGGTCTCCAGCCTGGTGCCCAGCATCTGCGGGTCGGGGGTTCCCTGAACGGACCAGTTGACCACGATCTCGCCGGGCGCCGTGGCCCAGCGGCCCTCCAGCACCTCGATGCGGTCAACCGGCCCCGCCGGATGGCCCCGGCCCACCACGGTGAGGGCGCCGCCCGCCATCCAGAGCCAGTCCTCGGGGATGTCGACGACGGCCTGCGCGAAGGGCCCGGCCGCGGCCTGCACCCCCGGCTGCCGGGCGGTGCGGGCCAACTGTTCCGGCGAGACCTTTGTGGTGTCGAACGTCGCCACCGTGTGGGCGCCGCGCTGGTGGGCGTACGCCTTGTCGAAGGGAGCAGAGGCGACGGCCAGCAGCCCCAGGGCGAGCAGGACGGTCGTGGTGGAGCAGAACACGACGAGCCCGATGACGAACGTCTGGACCCGGCGGCGTTTCACGGCCGCCCGGGATGCTCTCCACACGGCGCTCACGCGGCCACCTCCCGCGCGCTGTCCCGGTCGACCCGACCGTCGGCGACCTCGACGAGCCGGCTGGCGCAGCGGTTGGCCAGCTGCGGGTCGTGGGTGACGATCAGCAGGGTCTGGCCGATCTGGTTGAGGTCGATCAGCAGGTCCATCACCTGTTCCCCGGAGCGGCTGTCGAGAGCCCCGGTCGGCTCGTCGGCCAGCAGCAGCGCGGGCCGGTTCATCAGGGCCCGGGCCACGGCGACCCGTTGGCGCTCACCGCCGCTGAGCGTCGCCGGATAGTTGTTGCGGCGGTCGGCCACACCGAGTTCGTCGAGAAGCTCCAGGGCCCGGCGGCGCGCCTGCCGGGCCGGGGTGCCGGTCAGCTGTGCGGCCAGCGCCACATTGTCCAGGGCGGGCAGGTCGTCGATGAGGTTGAAGAACTGGAAGATCATTCCGACGTGGCGCCGCCGGAACAGCGCCAGCCCGGTCTCGTTGAGTCTCCCGAGGTCGTTGCCCTGCACCTCGACCGTGCCCGAGGTCGGCCGGTCCAGGCCCGCGACCATGTTGAGAAGGGTGGACTTGCCGCACCGGAGGGGCCCATCACGGCGACCGCCTCGCCCGCCCTGACCTCCAACGACAGGCCGTCGAGGGCCTTCGTGTCGCCGTACTCCTTGTGTACGGTGTCGAGCCGCACCACCACCTGCCGGGCACTGTCACGATCAGTTGTCATGGTGGGACCGTAGGACGGGGGCCCGGGCTGGGGCGTCGCCCCCGGGAGGTATCCGTTCGGGCAGGTCATCCCGGGGATGTACGCGCTGCATCCACGGGCTGATTCGGGTCGCGTCGTGCGGCTGCGAAGATGGTCCGGTGTGGGAGTCTGGCTCGACCTGGCTGGTCATCGCCCTGGCGGCGGCAGTGAGTGCCGCCGGGTGTCTGGGCATGACGGCGATCCGGGCGCGAAGGCGGCATCGGACGGCCGTCGAGGAGCGTGGCTGGTTGCTGGAGCGGGAGCGGGAGAGTGCGGCACGGACCGCGGTCGACGCCGAACGTGCCAGGATCGCCGCCGAGTTGCACGACATCGTCAGCCACAACGTGAGCCTCATGGTGGTCCAGGCCGGAGCCGCCCGCGAGGTGCTGGTCACGATGCCCGACGAGGCCGCGGCGGCGATGAGCGCCGTCGAGACCGCCGGCCGGAACACCATGACCGAGCTGCGGCACCTGCTCGGTCTGCTCGCACCCGCGCAGGACGGCGACGACGAACCCTACGCGGGTGACCTGTCACCGCAACCGAGCCTGAGTCGACTCAGCCCGCTGATCGACCGGGTCGCCTTCGCGGGCCTGCCCGTGGAGGTGCGCATCTCGGGTGAGCCGCGCCCACTGCCGGCCGGGATCGACGTCACCGCCTACCGGATCATCCAGGAGTCCCTGACCAACGCCCTCAAACACGGCGACGGGGCGAAAGCCGAGGTGACGGTGCGGTATGCGGAGCACTACCTGCGCGTCGAGGTGCTGAACAGCGGCCCGAGCGTCCTGTCGGCCGGCCGAACCGCCCGCAGCGAGCCGATCGGGGGCCGGGCGGACGGAACGGGACGCGGGCTGCTCGGCCTGCGGGAGCGGGTCGCCGTGTACGGCGGCGACCTGGACGCCCGTCGCCGCCTCGGCGGCGGCTACCGCGTCCGCGCCCGGATCCCGGTGGACCGGCCGTGACCGCGCCCACCGGCGCCGCTCCGCGTGTCGTGATCGCCGACGACCAGGAGTTGGTCCGCACCGGCTTCCGCCTGATCCTGACCGCCCGCGGCATCGACGTGGTGGGTGAGGCCGGCGACGGGGCCGAGGCCGTGGCCGCCGCGCGCAGGTTGCGGCCCGACGTCGTACTGATGGATATCCGGATGCCCGTCATGGACGGCCTGGCAGCCGCCCGCCGCGTCCTCGCGCAGAACCCGGACTGCCGGGTGATCATGCTGACCACCTTCGACCTCGACCACTACGTGTACGCCGCCCTCGCCGCCGGCGCCAGTGGGTTCCTGCTCAAGGACGTCACCCCCGCGCACCTGGCCGCCGCCGTGCGACTGGTCGACACCGGTGACGCCCTGCTCGCGCCCACCATCACCCGCCGTCTTGTGGAACGCTTCGCCGCCAGCACCCCCGGGACCGGGTCGGGCCTCGTGACCCCGGCCGTGCACCGGGACCTGACCGCGCTGACGCCGCGCGAGCGCGAGGTGCTGACGCTCATGGGCCGGGGTCTGTCCAACACCGAGCTGGCGCGGGACCTGACCCTCAGCGAGGCGACGGTGAAGACGCACGTCGCCCGGATCTTCGCCAAGCTGGCCCTGCGTGACCGGGCCCAGGCCGTCGTCCTCGCCTACGAGACAGGGCTCGTCTCACCGGGCGAGTCCGCCGGCCGATCGGGATGATGTCCGGGAGAAACCGGTTGCCATCGGGCATCCCAGGCGGTCGTGGTGGCCGATCCGACAGGCGGCGGTCCGCACGCCAGCGCTGGTCGGGGCGGTTCTCGCGCTCCTGGGCGAATGCCAGGATGGGATCATGAGCACGGGGGAACTGCACGGGCGCAAGCCCGAGGAGGACGCGATCGCCGAACTACTGGCGGGTGCCCGCGCGGGCACCAGCGCGTCGCTGGTGTTGCGCGGTGAGCCGGGCATCGGCAAGACGGCGTTGCTCGACCGCGCCGCCGCAACGGCCGGGGACCTGCGGCTGCTGCGCGCCACAGGGGTCGAGTTCGAGGCGGAACTGCCGTTCTCCGGGCTGCAGTTGCTGCTGCGCCCGGCGCTCGGGGCCCTTTCCGCGCTGCCAGGTCCGCAGCGCGAGGCGCTGGAGGCGGCGTTCGGGCTCGGACCCGCGGCCGGCTCCGAGCCGATGCTGGTGGGGCTGGCGGCGCTCTCTCTGCTGACGGAACACGCCGACGACACGGGGCTGCTGTGCCTCGTCGACGACGCGCAGTGGTTCGACCGGGCGTCGCGGGACGCGCTTCTGTTCGCCGCCCGGCGCCTGCACGCCGAGGGCGTCGTCATGATCTTCGCCGCCCGCGACGGTGAGGGTTCCTTCCCCACCCCCGGCCTCGCGGAGTTGCGCCTCTGCGGGCTGGCCCCGCAGGCGGCCGCGGCCCTGCTCGACCGGCATCCGCTCACACCCGCCGTGCGTTACCGCCTGCTCGCCGAGGCCGGCGGCAACCCACTGGCCCTGCTGGAGCTGCCGGTCGCCCTGGCAGCCGACGGCGGCAGCGCGTTCTCGCCGGGGGCGCTTCCCCTCACCAGTCGCCTGCGACTGGCCTTCCACGGCCAGGTCAGCCGGATGCCGGAGGCCTGCCAGAGCCTGCTCCTGGTGGCGGCGGCCGACGAGACCTGCGAGCTCGCCGTGATCCTGCGTGCCGCCGCCGCGCTGGGCGCCACCGTCGACGACCTGTCCCCCGCCGAGCGGGCCGGCCTGGTGCTCCGCGGCGACGCCGGCGGCACCACGATCCGCTTCCGCCATCCGCTGATCCGCGCCGCCGTCTACCAGCGGGCACCGATCGGGCGACGCCTCGCCGTACACCGGGCGCTCGCCGCCGCCCTCACGTCGCCCGAGCACGCCGACCGCCGGGCCTGGCATCTGGCGTCCGCCGCCACCGGGGCAGACGAGCAGGCCGCCGCCGCGCTGGAACGCACCGCCGCCCGCGCGTGCGAACGCAGCGGCTACGAGGCGGCCGTGGCGGCGTACGAGCGGGCCGCCGGCCTGAGCGCCGAGCCCGCCGCCAGGGCTCACCGGGAGGCCCTGGCGGCGGAGGCCGCACTGGAGGCCGGTGATCTGGGCCGGGCCAGGGACCTCGGGGGCCGCGCGGCCCGCCGGCTGGACGAGGCCCCGGCGGTGCACGCGCGCATCGCCCAGGTGCGGGCGCTCGCGGACTTCTGGCAGGGCTCCTACGCCTCCGCCCACCGGTTGCTGCTCGACGGTGCCGGGCTCGTCCACGCCACCGATCCGGGCCGGGCCGCCGAGCTGCTGATCCAGGCCGTACACACCGCCTGGTACCTGGGCGAACGGCAGCTCGCGGCCACGCTGGACCGGCTGGCCACGCTGCCGTCGGACGATGCGGATCCACTCTCGCCGGTGGTGCCCTACCTCGTCCAGCTCGACCGGGGTCGGGCCGGGCGTCCGCTGCCGCTGGGCGACACTCTCGTGGGGGTACGGCGGCGGGGCCGGGCCCCCGACCAGGTGTTGATGATCCTCTGCGGAGCGGCGCTCGCGTTGGGTCAGGACGCCGACGCCTACGAGTTGGCGAGCGCGCTCGCCGCCGAACACCGCGCTCGCGGGGGCGCCGGGCGGTTGCCGACGGTGCTCTTCTTCGTGGCCGAGGGCGAGGTGTTCGCCGGCCGGCACCTGGACGCGCTCGCCACGGCCACCGAGGCTCTCCGGCTCGCCCGCGACACCGGCCAGCAGCAGTGGATCAGCCAGTTCAGCAGCGTGCTCGCCTACCTCCACGCGGCCAGGGGGGACGAGGTGGCCTGCCGGCGCACCGCCGAGGAAGGGCTGGCGGGAGCCGCCGCCGGGACCATCTCCCCCGGCGCACCGTGGGCACACTGGTCGCTCGGGCTGCTGGAGCTCGGCCTCGGCCGCGCCGAGGCGGCGCTCACCCGGTTCGAGCGCCTGACCCGCGAGCCGATGCGCCATCACATCTGCGCCACCCGTTCCACTGCCGACCTGGTCGAGTCGGCCGTACGGGTGGGCGCGCCGGAACGCGCCGCCGAGCCGCTGGCACGCTTCGAGCGGTGGGCCGGGGCGGCCCGGCAGCCGTGGGCCGACGCGCTCGTCCTGCGCTGCCGCGCTCTGCTCGCCGCCGATGACCAGGCCGAGACGTGCTACACGGCGGCCCTCGAACTGCACGACCAGGACGGCCGCGCCGTGGAGTACGCCAGGACCGCGCTGCTCTACGGCGAGTGGCTGCGCAGAGCGAGACGCAAGGCCGAGGCGCGCGGACCGTTGAACGCGGCCCTGGAGGTCTTCGGCCGGCTCGGCATGCGGCCGTGGGCCGAACGCGCCCGCGGTGAACTCACCGCGACCGGCGCCCCCGAGCAGGGCAGCAGACCCGCGGAGGGTGTGGCTGCCGACCTCACCCCGCAGGAACTGCAGATCACCCGGCTCGCCGCGCAGGGCCTGTCCAACCGCGACATCGCCGCGCAACTCTTCCTCAGTCACCGGACGGTCGGCTACCACCTCTACAAGGCCTATCCCAAGCTCGGCGTCGCGTCCCGTAGCGAGCTGAAGGATTTCGCCGCCCGGCTGGGGCTGTGACATCTTGTTTTGATGAGCCCGCCGGAACAGGTGCTATCCGGGCAGACGCTTTCCGTGGACGTCGAAGCGGTCGCGCCCGTCGAGCTGGGTCCCGGTGTCCGCGTACGGACGCTGCCGGGCATGCCGGGGATCCGGACGTGGGTGATCGACCTGGCCCCGGGCGCCACGTGGCCGGACCTCGACGTCCACGAGACCTACGGCGAGGCGTACTTCGTCGTCAGCGGTGAAGTCATCGAGGGCGACCGCGTTCACGGCCCCGGCTCCTACGTCGCCTTCGGGCCGAAGACGAGCCACCGGCCCCGCACGGAGACCGGTGCGCGCGCCTTCGGCTTCAACTACGACGTCACCGCCTGACGGAGCTCAGGACGCCGCCCTGATCCCGGCGGCCTTCGCCGCCGCGCAATGCTCGGGCCCGACACCCTCGACGATGACGACATCGCCCTCCAGGTGGTCCGTCCGCAGCGGCAGGACCGCCTGGTAGGCGGGCGACTCGTACCAGCGGCGCGCGTGCTCCCCCGACGGAAACTCGAGCATGACGAGGCTCCCGGGCCATACGCCCTCGCGAACGTCCACCGCTCCCCCGTGGACTATGAAGCGACCGGCGAACGGGTCCATCGTCGCCTGGATCCTCTCCATGTATTCCAGCACCTCGGGGTGGAACTCCTCCGGGTCACGAAGATGCGCGATCACGTACGCGGTCATGTTTCCTCCTCAGTTGCGTCGACGACCGGGGGCGGACCGCCCCGGGGATGTTCAGAGCCCGGCCGGCACCTTGTCGAGGAAACCGAGCACCTGGCTGATCCGCCCGTCGTCACCGACCACCACGACGTCGAAGCCGATGACGACCGGCTGCCCGCCCGCCGGCCCCAGGTGCCACACGAACCGCGCGATGTCGTGGTGGGCCTCGATGGCGCCGCCGAAGCTGAAGACCAGCCCGCCGAACTGCCCCTGCACCGCCGCGATGGCGGCGTCGAGCCCGTCTCTGCCCCGTACGGAGACCAGCGGGTCGGTGTAGACCGCGTCCTCGGCGATGACCTCCGCCAGAACGGCCTGCCGCGCGGCGGCGTCGGGCTCGTTCCACGCGGCCAGGTAGCGCTGGACCAGCCCGTTCATGTCGCTCATGTCTGTTTCTCCCTCGGTGCTCGTGCTCTCTCCTGAGCACCAAGTTAGGGAAGCGGGAACGACGGGGAATCTGACGTGCTTAGGTATTTCCGCCCCCCACGCCCTGCCAAGGACCCGGGCGTCAGGCGGCGTCGCCGGGTCGCGGCAGTTCGTGTCCGGTCGTGGCGTCGACGTGCCGACGCGGCGGCCGTCCGGTCGCCGTCAACGCCGACCAGCTCGACGTCGCCCGAGCCCGGTTGGCCCGCGGCGAGTCCGTGACCGCCATCGCCGCGCACCTGGGCGTGGGCCGCTCCACGCTGTACCGGGCGCTGCAACCCGACGACGGTGCGGATCAATCGTCGCCGGGATCGGCCTGATCTGGGCGCACAGCTATTCAAAACCAGGCGAACGCCCCAGAGGTTCAGCCTGGCCATGTCGGCCATACAAACGGCCGTATCGCAGGCCGACGGTGAGCGCATTACCTATTGTAGGCGTGCGCGCACGGAAGTTACCGCCAGCGACGGAAGGTGCTAATGCGGCGGTAGCACTGCGCGCGTCAACGACGACGGGGGCCGCGAGAGATGGTTCTGACGTATACGGCGGACACGGCCGCAGCGGCCTGGCTCGCGACGTCGCGGACTCCGGCGGAGCAGCTGATCACCTTCGGGCCCTCCGGCTACGAGGCGTACGCCCGCCTGCGGTACATCCCCGATCCCACCTCGCCCGATCAGCGCGAGACCGACGCCGACGTTCCGGCCGACCGCGAGTTGTCGACGCCGCAGGCACGACGTGCGCTGCACGTCCTCGCGGAATTCACGACAACGCCTGACCAGTGCTTCTTCTGCGTCTGGGAAGGCGCCGCCGGAAGTGCCCTGTCCGCGACCGAACGGCACGGCCCGATGGTCACCGTTCCGCACCGCCGGTACGTCCTGTTCACCGGCCGTCTCGCGGACTACATCGAAGGCCGCGACGGGCCGTTCGACGGCGACTCCGCTGTGGTCCCCGCCTTCGTCTGGCCGGCTGATCGCCGTTGGTGTTTCACCAGTGATGTCGACACTCACTGGGCAGGGATAGGCGCTGATCGGAGCGCCGTCGACACGCTACTGAGCACCTTCGGCCTTGACGTGGTCCAGGCCATGCCCAGCGAGCGCCCACCCGCCTATCGGTAGGTCACCAACCACAGGGGAGGAACAGTGACGCAGTACGCACGACGATCATGCGGGTCGCGGTCGCGGCAAGTGTGGCGGTCGCAGGCATGAGTTTCGCCTCGCCGGCAGCCGCGCAGCCCCGTGTCCAGCCCGACCATGTTGTCTCCTACGCCGATGCCGTCCCAGGTCTCGAACCGCCTGGTCTCGCAGACCACGCGCGGTACGTCGACGAGCAGGGCCGGGAGATCGATCCGGCGACGAACGGGCTACAGGACGGCGGGAACGAGACAGCGGCGATCGGGTGCACGCCCGTCACCCTGCCGGACAATCCTCACTGGTCAACGCCAGATGTCTCTGGGCACGGGCAGTGGGACATGGGCGACTGCACCGCAGCCACCGCCCACGTCAAGAACTGCCTCTACGAGTACTACACAGACGGCACGTTCACACGACGACCGCAACCCGCTGCGGGAGCGGGTGCTGTGGCGGATGCGCTACGAGACCTGCGCCCGAGCCGAGGAGATCCTCGGCTCGGACGTGCCCGACCTTGACATGGAGTTCCGGCGCGCCCTGGTCACCGAGAAGGGCGGCGACCGCGCGTACGTGCACTGGGAAACCCCGACCGCCAGGCTGCTGCCCCCCGCTGCTGGCAGGCCGCACCATCGGGCCGGTGTTCCTTGCCGACCGGCGTGCCGCGGCAGCGGGGCGGCGCGCGCCTGCACTGGGCGACATCTGCCCGGAGATCGGCCGGGGCCGGCTGTCCTACCCGCGCGCCGAGTACCTGTTCAAGCAGACGTCCAAGCTCCACGATCCGCATGGTGCCGGTTACACCCTCCACCAGCTGCGCCACTCGGGGTTGACCCACCTGGCCGCCAAAGGCCGCAGCGCCGCCGAGCTGCAGGCCAAGTCCCGCCACCGGCACCTGGCCACCCTCGGCATCTACGTCCGGTTCGGCGAGGAGATCTCCGCCCGCATCACCGCCGAGAACGACGAGCACCACGCCGACACCGGCGTTGACCTCCCGTCCCACGTACCGGGATCGCGGAAAACGGCGGAAACGTCTGCCGGGGAACGTCAGCTTGAGGAGCTCGGCCCCCCAGGTGAGGGCCTAAATCAACTGCTTACCGTTGCTTTTGGTCTGGAAACTACGGGCGGCCCGGTGGCGGGGCTGTTCCTCTGCCGGGTGGGCTGGGACGACGTGGAGCCGTGGCTCCGCCGATGAGCGCGTCGATGGTGGCCTGTTCGGTGCCGATGTCGGCCCAGCTGATCGGTCGTCTGCTCGGACACGGTCCCGGGCGCCCGCACCCGGGATTGCGGCGGGCCGTACCCCGGGTGCGGGCGGTGGGGTCACCGGGCCTGGGGGGTCGGGTGGCCGGTGGCGCGGCGGGCGGCGTCGAGGGCGTTACGGAAGAGCATGGCGACGGTGGTGGGGCCGACTCCGCCGACGCGGGGGGTGATGGCGCCGGCGACGTCGGCGCAGCTTTCGGCGACGTCGGGTAGGAGGCGGCGGCCTTCGTAGCGGACGCCGCCGCCGATGACGACGGCGCCGGGGCGGACGTGTTCGGGTTGGATGATGCCGGGCACGCCGGCGGCGGCGATGAGGATGTCGGCGCGGCGGGTGTGGGTGGCCCAGTCGGGTACGCCGGTGTGCACGACGGTGACGGCGGCGTTGGCGGTGGGTCGTTTCTGGGCGAGCAGCAGGGCGAGGGGTCGGCCGAGGGTGGCGCCGCGGCCGAGGATGACGACGTCGCGGCCGGCGACGGGGATGTCGTGGAAGGCGAGCAGGGCTTCGATGCCGGCGGGGGTGCAGGGCAGGGGTCCGGGCAGGCCGAGGGCGAGGCGTCCCATGTTGAGTGGGTGCATGCCGTCGACGTCGAGGTCGGGATCCATGGTCTGCAGGGCGCGGTCGTAGTCGAGGTGTGCGGGGATGGGGTGCTGGATGAGCACCCCGTGCACGTCGGGTGCGGTGTTGAAGTCGGCGATGGCGTGGTGCAGGTCCGCCTGAGTTGCGGTGGCGGGCAGGTGCACGTGGGGTGAGGTGAAGCCGAGTTCGGTGGCCTGGCGTTGTTTGATGCGGATGTAGCCGGCGCTGGCGTCGTCGTCGCCGACGAGGATGGTGGCGAGGCCGGGGGTGGTGCCGGCGGCGCGTAGTGCGGTGACGCCGGCGGCGATCTCGGTGCGGATGTGGTCGGCGACGGGGGTGCCGGGCAGGAGTCTGGCGGTGGGCATGGTGCTCCCCTTGCGGGCGGGGCCCAGGCGGTCGACCCCGCGCGTGGAGCTCCCCGATGGTTTGGTGTCCATCCCCTGGCCGCCAGTCGCGTCTGCCGGCCAGCTTGCCACAGGGTTCAGCCGAGGTCGACCAGGAGGGGGCGGTGGTCGGAGATGGCGGACAGGGGGGTGTGTACGGCGGTGACGGGTGGGAGCTGGTCGAGGCCGTGGCGGTCGGCGAGGATGTGGTCGAGTTGGACGCGGGGTTGCCCGGCGGGGTAGGTGGGGCGGCGGCCGAGGGGGCGCCAGCCGGTGAGGAGTCGGGCGGGGCCGGCGGGCAGGTTGAGGTCGCCGAGCAGGATGCGCGGGGCGGGCAGGGCGCGTAGGGCGCGGATGGTCTGGCGTAGTTGGTGGGCGTTCCAGCCGGGGACGAAGGAGAGGTGGGTGGCGGCGACGGTGATGCGGCCGTGGGGTGTGTCGAGGACGGCGGCGAGTACGACGCGGGGTTCGTCGCGCAGCAGGATGAGTCCGCCGCCGGGGCCGGGCACGTAGACGGGTGAGCGTACGGGGGCGGGTCGTAGTCGGATGATCTGCCAGGTGTGTACGCGGTGGCGGGTGACGAGGCCGATGCCGTAGCAGGGCTCGCCGTGTCCGTCTTCGTCGTGGGTGAGGGGGCGGAACTGTTCGCCGGGGGTGCCGACGACGGCGGCGGCGAAGCGGTGTTCGGGGGCGTTGAGAGCGCGGGCGGCGATGGCGGTGAGGTCGTGTCTGCCGCTGCGGCTCTGGTCGCGGTCGACTTCCTGCAGGGCGAGGATGTCGGCGTCGAGGGCGGTGACGGCGGCGGTGAGCCGGTCGGGGTCGACGAGTCCGTCGGCGAGGGATCGGCCGTGCAGCAGGTTGAAGGTGGCCAGGCGCACGCTTGCACCTTACGTGGCGGTGGGAGGGTTGCCCGGTGTTGAAGGTGTTGTTCTGTTCGGTGCTGTTGTTCGTGGCGTTGGCGGCGGTGGGGGTGTGGTTGCGGCGGTTGCGGGGCCGGTGAGGCTGGCCACAGGGTGGGTCGTGGGGTGGTGGGGGGTGGGAAGAATGGCGCCCCGTGGATCTGGATGCCGGGTCGTTGACCATCTTGCTCGCCGCGGCCGCGATGGCCGGTTGGATCGATGCCGTGGTGGGTGGTGGTGGGTTGTTGTTGTTGCCGGTGTTGATGGTGGCGGTGCCGGGGATGCCGGTGGCGTCGGCGTTGGCGACGAACAAGTTGACGGCGATCGCGGGTACGGCGACGGCGGCGGTGACGTACGCGCGGCGTACGAAGATCGATTGGGCGGTGGCGGGGCCGTCGGCGGGGTTGGCGATGTGTTGCGCCGGGGTGGGTGCGGCGTTGGCGGGGGTGGTGCCGGCGTCGGCGTACCGGCCGGTGGTGTTGGTGGTGCTGGTGTCGGTGGCGGCGTTCGTGGTGTCGCGGCCGCGGTTGGGGGTGGTGGCGCAGCCGCATCGGCGTACGCGGGTGCGGGTGGGTGTGGCGGTCGCGGTGGCCGGGGTGGGCATAGCGCTGTACGACGGGTTGGTGGGTCCGGGTACGGGGACCTTTCTGGTGGTGGCGTTCACGTTGTTGGTGGGTGCGGATTTCGTGCACGGTTCGGCGATGGCGAAGGTCGTGAACGTGGGTACGAATCTGGGTGCGTTGGTGGTGTTCGCGGCGACGGGGCACGTGTGGTGGTTGTTGGGGGCGGCGATGGCGGTGTGCAACGTCGTGGGGGCGGCGTTGGGGGCGCGGATGGCGTTGCGACGTGGTTCGGGTTTCGTGCGGGTGGTGCTCTTGGTGGTGGTGGTGGCGTTGGTCGGGAAGTTGGGCTTCGACCAGTGGGTGGCGGTCTGACGGGTCGCCACCCACTGGTCGTGGGTGGGTCAGGCGTGTCGGACGACGTCGGTGTAGTCGAGGCGGGGCAGGCGGGGGAACCAGGCGTTCTCGCCGGGGCGGCCGATGTTGACCACGAGCAGGGTCTTCCAGGTGGTGTCGGCGAAGAACTCGCGGTCGATGGCGGTGGCGTCGAAGCCGGCCATGGGCCCGGCGGCGAGGCCGGCGGCGCGTACGGCGAGTAGGTAGTAGCCGATCTGGAGGGTGGCGTTGAAGCGGGCCATGCGCTCGCGTGCCTCCAGGTTGCCGGCGAGGCTGTCGCGCATCTCAGGTCGGATGGGGAAGACCTTCGGGATGAACTCGTGGAAGTCGGTGTCGGCGGCGAGCACGGCGACCATGGGGGCGCTGGCGGTCTTGGCCTGGTTGCCTTCGTTCATGTGGGCGACCAGGCGGGTGCGGGCCTCGCCGGGGCGTACGTAGAGGATGCGCAGGGGCTGGGTGTTGGCGGCGGTGGGCGGGAACTTGGCGAGTTCGAAGATCGCCTGGAGTTGTTCGTCGGTGACCGGCTCGTCGGTGAAGGCGTTGGCGGTGCGGGCGTCGGTGAACAGCAGCGCCTGGGCCTCGGGGTGGAGGTTGATCAGGGGCGAGTGGACGTCGGTCATCGGGGCGTCTCCATGGAGTTCGGCTGGTCTGCTTCGGTAACGGTAGCAGCTAGGTTTTTAGTAGTCTCTTGTTCGGGGGATGTGCCCCGTATCCTGGGTTCATGACGGTCAGGCCGCAGGTGGGCGACACGCCCCGCACGTGTGACGGGGGCGTCGCCCGGGCCTTCGCGTTTCTCGGCAAGCGGTGGAACGGCATGCTCCTGAGCACCCTCGCCGACGGGCCGGCCGGGTTCGCCGAGCTGACCCGCGCCCTGCCCGGGATCAGCGAGTCGGTGCTGTCGGACCGGCTGGGCGAGCTCGTGCGGCTCGGGCTGGTCACCCGGACGGTCCGGCAGGGTCCCCCGGTGGGGGTGAGCTACGAGCTCACCGGGGCGGGCGCGGCACTGCTGCCGGTGCTCGACGCGCTGGGCCGGTGGGCGCACGAGCACCTTCCCGCCGAGCCGGAGACGGCCACGCCGCCGGGCTGCTGAGGGGCGCCGGGCGGAGCGTCCCGCGCCGGGCCGGATGTGTGATCATCGGCGGATGCCGGTACGCGCCGAACACGACCGGGCCGTCCTGGCCGCGCTGCTGGGGCGGGACCCGGTGCTGCACGCGTACCAGCTGGGTGACCTGGACGACTTCTTCTGGCCGTACACCTCCTGGTTCCGCCGCGACGAGGAGGTCGCGTTGCTCTACCACGGCGCGGAGACGCCCACGCTGCTGGCGTTCGCGGCCCCGCCGCGGGTCCAGCGGCTGGCGGCGCTGCTGCGTCAGCTTGCGCCGGTGCTGCCGGCGCGGCTGTGGGCGCACCTGTCCCCCGGCGTGGAGCCGGCCCTGGCGGGGGCGTTCCGGATGGACGCGGCCGGCCCGCACCACCGCATGGCGCTGACCGATCCGGCGCGGCTGGACGCGGTGGCCCCGGCGGGAACCGTGCTGGACGCCGCCGACCTGCCGGCGCTGCGCCGGCTGTACGAGGTCGCCTACCCGGGCAACTGGTTCGACCCGCGGATGCTGGACACCGGCCAGTACGTGGGGGTGCGCGACGGCGGTGAGCTGGTGGCGGTCGCCGGGGTGCACGTGTTCTCCCCGGCCTACCGGGTGGCGGCGCTGGGCAACGTGACCACCCATCCCCGGTGGCGCGGGCGGGGGCTGGCCGCCGCGGCGGTGACCACCCTGTGCCGGCGGCTGCGCGAGCACGTCACGCACGTCACGCTCAACGTCAGGGCGGACAACGCGGCGGCGGTGCGGCTCTACGGGCGGCTGGGCTTCACCCGGGTGGCCGACTACGGCGAGTACGCGCTGCGCGCCCACCAGCGGTGACCCGTCGGCGGGCGCGAGGGTGTGGGCGGAGGGCTCAGTCGTGGCGGCGGGGTGAGTCGAAGCGGCCGGCGCGGATCTCCCGCAGGGCCTTGCGGCGGGCGTCGCCGCGCAGGGTGTCGACGTAGAGGCGCCCGGCGAGGTGGTCGGTCTCGTGTTGCAGGGCGCGGGCGAGGAAGCCGCTGCCCGAGATGCTCAGCGCCTCGCCGTGCTGGTCGAAGCCGTGGGCGGTGGCGTGCAGGGCGCGCGGGGTCGGGAAGTAGAGCCCGGGGATGGACAGGCAGCCCTCGTCGTCGTCCTGTAGTTCCTCCGACAGCTCCAGCGTCGGGTTGACCAGGTGGCCGCGTTCGCCGTCGGCGTCGTAGACGAACACCTGGGCGTTGACGCCGATCTGGGGGGCGGCGACGCCGGCGCGTCCGGGTGCGCCGAGCAGGGTGTCCATCAGGTCGGTGACCAGGGCGCGCAGTTCGGCGTCGAAGTTGGTGACGGGCTCGCTGGGGGTGCGCAGCACGGGGTCACCGATGATCCTGATGGGGCGCATCGTCATGGCGGCAAGGTTATCGTCCGCCGGTGGCGGCGGTGGGGTGCGGGCGGGTGGCGACGAGCACCTCGATGCCGTCGAGGATGCGGGCCAGGCCGAACTCGAACGCGGCGTGCGGGTCGGTGGCGGCCTGGTGTTCCTGTCCGGCGGCGGTGCCGACGCGGGCGGCGAGGGGGAAGCGGCGCGGGTCGAGGGCCTTCTCCAGGTAGGGGGCGTGGGCCTGCCACCACTGTTGTTCGGTCATGCCGGTGCGCGCGGCGGCCTGGGCGGTCTCCACGGCGCCGCGTACGGTGCCGTGGACGTAGCCGGAGATGAGGGTGACGATGGCGTCCATCTCCAGGTCGGTCAGGCCGATGCCGTCGACGGCGCGCAGCTCGTACTCGTAGCGGGCGATGACGTGGGGGCCCAGCGGGGGGCGGGTGGTGGCGACCTGCAGCAGCCAGGGGTGGCGCAGGTAGAGCGCCCAGGTTTCGTGGGCGATCTGGGTGAGCCGGCCGCGCCAGCCGCCGGGGACCTCGTCGGGGCGGGCGGTCTCGCCGTAGACGGTGTCGAGCATGACGTCGAGCAGTTCGCCCTTGCCGGGGACGTAGGTGTAGAGGGACATGGTGCCGACGCCGAGGCGTTCGGCGACGCGGCGCATGGACAGGGCGGTGAGGCCCTCGGCGTCGGCGACCTCGATGGCGGCGCGCACGATGCGTTCCACGGACAGGTCGGGCCGGCCCTTGCGGCTGGCGCGTTCGCGGGTGCGCCAGAGCAGGGCCAGGCTGCGCGCGGGGTCGCCGGTGCCGCTGTACTCGGTCGTCATCCCGGCACTTTACCGTGCGCCGTACCGTATGGTGTACGGTACGGCGTACGGAGCGAGTGGGCGGGGGCGCGGATGCACGACGACACGACGGCCATCGAGGCCGAGGCACTACGCAAGCGCTACGGCGACACCGACGCCCTCGCCGGGCTGGACCTCACGGTGCCCGCCGGCACCGTGTGCGGGCTGCTCGGCCCCAACGGCGCCGGCAAGAGCACCGCCGTGCGGGTGCTGACCACCCTGCTGCGGCCCGACGCCGGCACGGCCCGGGTAGCCGGCGTCGACGTGCTGCGCCACCCCGGGCGGGTCCGCGCCCGCATCGGCCTGGTCGGCCAGCACACCGCGCTCGACGAGGTCCTCAGCGGCCGGCAGAATCTGGTGCTGTTCGGCCGGCTGCACCACCTCGGCGGCGCGCGGGCGCGTGCCCGGGCCGCCGAACTGCTCGCCCGCTTCGACCTGACCGACGCCGCCGAGCGGCCCGTCGGCACGTACTCCGGTGGGATGCGCCGCCGACTCGACCTGGCCGCGAGCCTGATCCTCGACCCGCCGGTGCTCTTCCTCGACGAGCCCACCACGGGCCTCGACCCGCGCGCCCGCGCCCAGGTGTGGGACGCGGTGCGCCGCCTCGTCGCCGACGGCACCACCGTGCTGCTGACCACGCAGTACCTGGAGGAGGCCGACCAGCTCGCCCACACCATCCGGGTCGTCGCCGCCGGCCGGGTGATCGCCGCCGGCACCCCCGAGCAGCTCAAGACCGCCCTCGGTGGCGATCGCGTCGACGTCGTACTGACCCGCGCCGACGACCTGGACCGGGCCGTCCGCGTCGTCGGCGCCGCCGTCGCCGCGACCCCGCTCGTTGACGCGGCGGGCCTGCGCCTCAGCGTCGGCGTCAGCGGGCGGGTCGCCGCGCTGGGTGCCGTGCTGCGGGCCCTCGACGACGCCGGTCTCACCGCCGCCGACGTCGTGGTGCGCCGCCCCACCCTCGACGAGGTGTTCCTGAAACTCACCGGCGGCCACCGGCACACCGCGGTGAAGGTGAGCGCGTGAGCGCCACGGGCCTGCGCTGGGCCGTCGCCGACGGCGTCGCCCTCACCGGGCGGGCCATGGCGCACTGGCTGCGCCAACCCGGTCAGTTCGTCACCGCGTTGCTGTTCCCGGTGTTGATGGTGCTGATGTTCGGCTACCTGTTCGGCGGCGCGCTGATCGTGCCCGGTGGCGGCGACTACCGGGAGTTCCTGCTGCCCGGCATGTTCGCCATGACGGTGCTGTTCGGCATCGAGTCGACGTACGCGGCGGTGGCCGTCGACACGGCGCGCGGCGTCACCGACCGGTTCCGGTCGCTGCCGATGACGCCCTCGGCGGTGCTCGCCGGCCGGGCCGCCGCGGACCTGCTGCACTGCGCCGTCGGCCTGGCCGTCATGCTCGCCTGCGGTGCCGCCGTCGGCTGGCAGTGGCGGGCCGGGGCACCGGCGGCGCTGGCCGCCATCGGGCTGCTTCTGCTGCTGCGCTTCGCGCTGGTCTGGATCGGTATCCACCTGGCGCTGGTACTGCGCAGACCCGAGTCGGTGATCATGCTGCAGATCCTGGTCTGGCCGCTCGGGTTCACCTCCAACGCGTTCGTCTCCCCCGACACCATGCCCGGTTGGCTCGGCACCGTCGCCGGGTGGAACCCGCTGTCCGCGACCGTCGCGGCCTGCCGGGAACTGTTCGGCAACCCCGGCTGGGGCGGCGAGTCGTTCGCCGCGCGGCACGCCGTCGCACTCGCCGTGGCCTGGCCACTGCTGCTGATCGCCGTGTTCGGGCCCCTGGCGGTGCGCCGCTACCGGCGCCTCGACCGCTGAGGCGTGCGCGGCACCCGCCCCGCGCCTCGACCGCCGACACCCGCACCCAGTCCCACGCCGTCACGTCCACCCTGCCGAAGACGCGGGTCAGGCTCAGGCCGGCGGTGGCAGGCCCGCGTCGGCGATGCGCTGACGCATCGACCGCCGGTCCACCGCGGCGAGCACCTCATACAGCAGGTCGGCCAGCGGGACGGGCAGTTCGGCGTCCAGTTCGCGCAGTGCGGTGGTGGTCGCCGCCCACTCCGCCTCGATCAGCGGTAGCAACTCGCGGGCCCGGGCGCTCAGGTGCACGATGCGCTGGCGGGCGTCCGCGCCCGGGGTCAGTTCGACCAGGCCGGCGCGGGCCATCTGCGCGACGCTCTGGCTGGCCGCGGAGTGGGTGACCCCGACGCGGCGGGCCAGGTCGCGGATGGGCAGCGGCCCGTCGGCGACCAGCACCCGCAGCGGCGGCGAGAACCGGGGCCGGTAGTCGGCCAGGCCCCGCTCGGAGTAGACCGTGGCGACGTCGCTGTCGATCCGGTCGAGGACGTGGCGCAGCAGCGTCCCGAGGGCCTCGCGTTCCGGTCGTTGCGTCACCCCGCTAATGTAACAGCGCTGTCATATCAGGTGGGTGAGGGAGGACGAGCGATGGCGCAGCGGTATCCCCCGGTCGAGCCGTACGCACACGGCAAGCTCGAGGTCGGCGACGGTCAGCTCGTGTACTGGGAGACCTGCGGCAACCCCGACGGCAAGCCGGCGGTGGTGCTGCACGGCGGGCCCGGCTCCGGCTGCACACCCGGCTGGCGGACCCTGTTCGACCCGGCCCGCTACCGGGTGACCCTGTTCGACCAGCGCGGCTGTGGCCGCAGCACCCCGCACGCCGCCGACGCGGGCGTGGACCTGTCCACCAACACCACCGCACACCTGATCGCCGACGTCGAGCTGCTGCGCGCGCACCTCGGCGTGCAGCGCTGGCTGGTGCTCGGCGCCTCCTGGGGCTCCGCCCTGGGCCTCGCGTACGCGCAGCGGCACCCCGGGCGGGTCAGCGAGCTGGTGCTGTTCAGCGTCACCGCCGGCACCCGACGGGAGATCGAGTGGATGACCCGGGAGATGGGGCGGGTGTTCCCGGCCGAGTGGGCCCGGTTCCGCGACGGGGTGCCGCCGGCCGAACGCGACGGCGACCTGGCCGACGCGTACGCCCGGCTGCTGGCCGATGCGGACCCGGCCGTACGCGACGAGGCGGCCCGGCGTTGGTGCGCGTGGGAGGACACCCACGTCGCGACCGTGCCCGGGCACCGGCCCGACCCCCGCTACGACGACCCGGCGTTCCGGATGGTGTTCGCCCGACTGGTCACCCACTACTGGCGGCACGGGTGTTTCCTGCCGGAGGGGCAGTTGCTGCGCGAGGCGGGGCGGCTGGCCGGCATTCCCGGGGTGCTGCTGCACGGCTGCTTGGACGTCAGCAGCCCGCCGGAGACCGCGTGGCGGCTGGCGCGGGCCTGGCCCGACGCCCGGCTGGAGTTGCTCGACGCCGTCGGGCACGGGGCCGGCACCGGCATGTCCGAGCGGGTCGTGGCCGCGCTCGACGGCTTCGCCGCGCGCCGCTGACGGGGCCGGCACCGGCCCCGCCGCTCAGGTCGCGCCGTCGCGCCCACCGGCGAGCGCGGCGCGCACCGGGGCGGCCTTGGCGGCGGCCTCGGCGACCTCGGCCTCGGGGTCGCTGCCCCACGTGATGCCTCCGCCCGCCCACACGTGCACCCGCTCGGCGTCCACCGCCGCGGTGCGGATGGTCAGGCCCAGGTCGACGCGCCCGGGGGCGACCCAGCCGAGCGCGCCCATGCTGGCGCCCCGGCCCACCGGCTCGAGGGCGGCGACGGCGTCCAGGGCGGCGAGCTTGGGGGCGCCGGTGACCGAGCCGCCGGGGCACACCGCGCGCAGCAGGTCCGCCAGGCCGAGCCCGTCGGCGACCGCCGCGGACACCGTCGACTCGGCCTGCCACAGGTCACACCACCGGCGTACGGCGAACAGCTCGTCGACACGCACGCTGCCGGTGCGCGCGACGCGCCCCAGGTCGTTGCGTTCCAGGTCGACGATCATGATGTGCTCGGCGCGTTCCTTGGCCGAGGCGAGCAGCTCGGCGCGGCCGGCGGCGGTGGCCGCCCGGGTGCCCTTGATCGGCCGGGTGATCAGACGCCCGTCGGCCAGCTCCACCAGGGTCTCCGGGCTGGCGCAGCCGATGGCCCAACCGGGTCCGGTGAGGATGCCGCCGTAGCGGGCGCCGGGCAGCGCGGCCAGCCGGCGCAGGGCCGCCAGCGGGTCGCCGTCGTAGCGGGCGGCGGCGTGGCCGACGACGTTGACCTGGTAGACGTCGCCGCGACCGATCGCCGCGCGCACCGCCGTCACGGCGTCGGCGTGCTGCGCCGGCGTCCAGCTCGGCACCCAGTCGCCGCACCACCACCGTGTGCGCGCCGAGCTGGACCCGCACGACCGGGCGGGCGCCGGGGTGTGGCCGTAGACGACCACGACGACCTCCGGCAGCGCCGGGGCGGGGTTGGCCGCGCCGGGGTTCGCGCCGACCAGGGTGGCCCCGGCGGCGGCGGAGACGTAGAGGGCCGCCCCGCAGACCCCGCTCGGGTCGTGGCCGGTGGCGGGCCGGGCCAGGTCGTGCATCGGCAGACCGTGGGCGGCGAGGAACAGCTCGACCTGCGCCGCCGGGTCCCCGCCGTCGGCCGGACGCCACTGCCACCGCGCCCGCTCGACGAGCGTGCGGCGGCAGCCGGCCGGCGCCGCCGGTGCGTCGACCCCTACCGATGGGAGCGCTTCCACACCGTCCGGCCCATTCTTCCTCATCCGTTCAGTGGATTTCCCGAGAACCACGCGCATACCTGCTCGATGTTGGGCCGTTTCGCTTGGTACTGTGCGTCACTGGTCATGTGAACCATGACACAGTGCCCCCACAGTCCGGAGATCCCGATGTGCCAGCACCAACCCACCTGCCCCTCCGCCGAAGCGACCGACCGGGACGCCGCCCGGGTCCTCGCCTGCTTTCCTGAACAGGGCTGGAGCCTGCTCTGCAACGGTGTCATCGTCTTCGAGGACACCGGCGAACTACTCCCCGACGGCAGCAGCATCGCCCCGCACCGCGGCCCGGCCCGGCACGCCCTCGCCGCCTGATCCCCCTCACACTGCGTCACCCGGTTCGTGCCGCGCCGCACCGGGCCGATCTCCCGCCCAGGGACGTCGCCACCCAGCTCGGCGCACCCGCCGGGGCGGCAGCACGACCGCCCCGGCGTCACGCGACGTCAGCTCTCGAAGGCCTCCGGCGCCGGGCACGAACACACCAGATTCCGGTCGCCGTACGCGCCGTCGACGCGCCGCACCGGCGGCCAGTACTTCCCGGCCCGCTCCACCCCACCCGGATACGCGCCCACCGACCGCGGATACGGGTGCGCCCACTCGTCCGCCGACACCATCGCCGCCGTGTGCGGGGCGTTGGACAGCGGGTTGTCCCCGGCCGGCCACCGCCCCGAGCCCACGGCGTCGATCTCCGCCCGAATGGCGATCATCGCAGCGCAGAACCGGTCCAGCTCGGCCAGGTCCTCACTCTCGGTCGGCTCCACCATGAGCGTCCCCGCCACCGGGAACGACATCGTCGGCGCGTGGAACCCGTAGTCGACCAGCCGCTTCGCCACGTCGTCCACACTCACCCCGGTCGCCTTCGTCAGCGCCCGCAGGTCCAGGATGCACTCGTGCGCCACCAGGCCCTTGTTGCCCGCGTACAGCACCGGGAAGTGCCCCCGCAGCCGCGCCGCCACGTAGTTCGCCGCCAGCACCGCCACCCCGGTGGCCCGGGTCAGCCCCGCCGCACCCATCATCCGCAGGTACGCCCACGGAATCGGCAGGATCCCCGCCGACCCGTACCGTGCCGCCGAGATCGCCGGCCGGCCGTCGACGTGCGCACCGGACGCGTCACCCGGCAGGAACGGCGCCAGGTGCGCCCGCACCGCCACCGGACCCACCCCCGGACCACCGCCGCCGTGCGGAATGCAGAACGTCTTGTGCAGGTTCAGGTGCGACACGTCCGCCCCGAACTTGCCCGGCTTGGCGAACCCGACCAGCGCGTTGAGGTTCGCCCCGTCGACGTACACCTGCCCGCCGGCGTCGTGGACCTTCGCGCACAGCGACGCGATGCCCGTCTCGTACACCCCGTGCGTCGACGGATACGTCACCATGATCGCCGCGAGGGCGCCCCGATGCTTTTCGATCTTGGCGTCGAGGTCCACCAGGTCGATGTTGCCCCCGTCGTCACAGCCCACCACCACGACCCGCATACCCGCCATCACCGCGCTCGCCGCGTTGGTGCCGTGCGCCGACGACGGAATCAGACACACGTCGCGGTGCCCCTGCCCCCGCTGCCGGTGGTAGCCACGAATCGCCAGCAGACCCGCCAGCTCGCCCTGCGAACCGGCGTTGGGCTGCACGCTGACCGCGTCGTAACCGGTCACCTCCGCCAGCCACCCCTCCAACTGGGAGATCATCTCCCGGTAACCGGAGGTCTGCGCGTCCGGCGCCAACGGGTGGATGTGCGCGAACTCCGGCCAGCTCACCGGCTCCATCTCGGTGGTGGCGTTGAGTTTCATCGTGCACGACCCCAGCGGGATCATCCCCCGGTCCAGGGCGTAGTCGAAGTCCGACAACCGCCGCAGGTAACGCAGCATCGCCGTCTCCGAGTGGTGACTGCCGAACACCGGGTGGGTCAGGAAATCCGACGTACGGGCCAGGGCCGCCGGCAACGCACCCTCGACCGGCGCGTCCGCCACCGTCGCCGGCCGGCCCGCGACGGTGACCCCGAACGCGTCGCACACCTTCCGCAGGTGCGCCACCGTGGTCGTCTCGTCACAGGACACCCCCACGTGGTCGGCGTCGACCAACCGCAGGTTCACACCCCGGCCAGCCGCCTCGGCGACGACCGCCCCGGCACCCCCCGGCACCCGCACCAGGACCGTGTCGAAGAACGCCTGGTGCACCACCTCGACACCGTCGAGACGCCGCAGCGTCGCCGCCAACCGCGCCGCCATGCCATGCGTACGGCGGGCGATCTCCCGCAGCCCGTCCGGACCGTGGTAGACGGCGTACATGCCGGCCATCACCGCGAGCAGCACCTGCGCGGTGCAGATGTTGCTGGTCGCCCTCTCCCGCCGGATGTGCTGCTCACGGGTCTGCAACGCCAACCGGTACGCCGGGTTGCCGTCCGCGTCCCGCGACACCCCCACCAACCGGCCGGGCAGCATCCGCTCCAACCCCGCCCGCACCGCCAGATAACCGGCATGCGGCCCACCGAAGCCCATCGGCACACCGAACCGCTGCGTGGTGCCCGCGGCGATGTCGGCGCCCATCTCCCCCGGCGCCCGCAGCAACGTCAGGGCCAGCAGATCCGCCGCCACCGTGACCAACGCCCCGACACCGTGCGCCGCCTCGACAAGACCCGCCTGGTCACGCACCGCCCCCGACGCCCCCGGGTACTGCAGGTGCAGGCCGAAGAACTCCGCCGGCAACTCGTCGCGCTCGGTGTCGACGATCCGCACGTCGATGCCGATCGGCTCCGCCCGGCTGCAGATCACCGCGACGGTCTGCGGCAGGGTGTCGGCGTCGACCACGTACACCCGGCTCCTGCTCTTCGACGCGCGCCGCGCCAGCGTCATCGCCTCGGCCGCGGCCGTGCCCTCATCCAGCATCGACGCGTTCGCCGTCGCCAACCCCGTCAGGTCCGTGACCATGGTCTGGAAGTTCAGCAGCGCCTCCAACCGGCCCTGGCTGATCTCCGGCTGATACGGCGTGTACGCCGTGTACCAGGCCGGATCCTCCAGCACGTTGCGCCGGATCACCGCCGGGGTGTGCGTACCGTGGTAGCCCAGACCGATCATCGACACCGCCACGGTGTTGCGGGCCGCCAGGGCCCGCAACTCGGCCAGGGCCTCATGCTCGCTGGCCGGCTCCGGCAACGCCAGGGTGCCGTGCCAGCGGATCACCTCGGGAATCGCCGCGTCCATCAGCTCCTCGACCGAGCCGTAACCGACGGCCTCCAACATCCGACGCTCATCGTGCGGATCAGGGCCGATGTGACGGGCGGCGAACTGCTCTACGGTCATGGATGGCGCTCCCGGGGCGAGGTCGACAGGTCGGCCTCCCCCTCTGTCGCGCCCGCGAGGCGCTCCACAGTGCCTGCCCACGAGGTCCTTTTGCCTGAGAGGTTCCGGGGAGGATTTGCCCCTTCGGCGCCGCCCCGGATGCTGCTGGGCGGTCTCTCCCACGTGGGTGCTGCCGGCATGGTCAACGCTACCAGCGCCCGATCGCCCACCGAAGGTCGTACCCCCGGAGTGGATCACCCACCTACCCCACCACCGCCGCGACCGCTACCGGCCGACGCCCGTCAGCCCGCCGGCACCACGGCGGTGGCCGCCCGGTCGGCCAACGCCGGCAGCAGCCGACCCAGCGGCGCGTCGACGGTCAACGCCGCATACCCGTCACCCCGGGTCGGCCCCTGGTTGACGATCACCACCGGAATGCCCAACTTCGCCGCCCGCAGCACGAACCGGCGACCCGACATCACCGTCAACGACGACCCCAACACCAGCAACAACCGTGCCCGCGCCACCAGGTCGAAACACCGCGACACCCGCGCCGCCGGCACCGTCTCGCCGAAGAACACCACGTCCGGCTTCAACACCCCGCCCCGGCAGAACGTGCAGTCGACCACACGGAACCGGGCCACCTCCTCGTCGGCAAGATCCACGTCACCATCCGGATTGACCACCGCGACCCGCGCCGCGAAACCCTCGTTCGCCTCCCGCAACCGCCGGTCCACCTCCGCCCGCGACGTCCGGTTACCGCAGCCCAGACACACCACCTCGGCCAGACGCCCGTGCAACTCCACCACCGACGGGCTGCCCGCCGCCGTGTGCAACCCGTCCACGTTCTGCGTGATGACCCCGTCGACCAACCCGACGCGGTGCAGCCGCGCCACCGCCCGGTGCCCCTCGTTCGGGACCGCCCCCGCGATCACCCGCCACCCCAGATGGCTGCGCGCCCAGTAGCGCCGCCGCGCCTGCGCGTCACCCGTGAACACCTGGTACGTCATCGGGGTGTGCCGCCGCGCCGCCCCGCTCGACCCCCGGTAATCCGGGATGCCCGACTCCGTGGACAGCCCCGCCCCGCTCAACACCACCACACCACCGCCGGCCACCCGGGCGGCCAGCGCGTCGAGGATCTCCGTCACCCGTCCATGCTGCCTCAGCCACCCACCCCACGGCGAACACCCCGACCACACCGCAGCACGACGCCCCGACGGCTAGGTTGACGGTATGCGCGTCGTCATCGCCGGAGGACACGGCAAGATCGCCCAACTGACCCACCGCGAACTCGCCGGTCGCGGCGACACCGCCGTCGGCCTGATCCGCAACCCCGACCACACCGCCGCCCTGCGCGCCGCCGGCGCACACCCCGTCGTGGCCGACCTCGAACACGTCGGCGTCGACGAACTCGCCGCACACCTACGCGACGCCGACGCGGTCCTCTTCGCCGCCGGCGCCGGCCCCGGCAGCGGCGCCGCCCGCAAGGACACCGTCGACCGGGGCGGCGCCGTCCTGCTCGCCGACGCCGCCGAACGCGCCGGCGTACGCCGCTACCTGCTGCTGTCATCCATGGGCGTCGACGACGCACCACCCGCCGACGACGTGTTCGCCGCATACCTGCGGGCCAAGAAAGCCGCCGAGGACGACCTGACCGGCCGTGACCTCGACTGGAGCATCCTGCGCCCCGGCCAGCTCACCGACGACCCACCCACCGGGCGGATCACCCTCGACCGGCACACCCCACCGGGCTCGATCACCCGCACCGACGTCGCCCGGGTCCTGGTCGCCCTGCTCTACCACCCGGGCAGCGCCGGCGCGATCCTGGAACTCGTCGCGGGCGACACCCCCATCGCCGACGCCGTCGCCGCCGTCGAACGGCACTGAACCACCGACGACGACCCACTTCCCGGGAGGACGGCGGGTCAACCCGCCCGACGCCGCGCCCGACGCGCCGCCAACTCGTCACCCAACGGATCCGCCACCACCGCCGGCTCGGCCGACGTCGCAGGCTCCGACGGCAGGTGCGACAGGGAACCCTGGATCTCCTTGAACGCCCCACCGATCGCGATACCGAACACCCCCTGGCCACCCTGCAACAGGTCGACCACCTCCTCCGGCGACCGGCACTCATACACGGTCGTGCCGTCGGAGATCAGCGTGATGCCCGCCAGATCCGCCACCCCACGCGAACGCAGCGCCTCGATGGCCTTACGGATGTTCTGCAACGACACCCCGGCGTCCAGCAGCCGCTTCACCACCTTCAGGACCACCAGGTCCCGAAACGAATACAGCCGCTGCGTGCCCGAACCCGACGCGTCGCGCACCCCCGGCACCACCAGCCCGGTGCGCGCCCAGTAATCCAACTGGCGGTAGCTGATCCCCGCCGCGTGACAAGCCGTGACGCCCCGGTATCCCACGGCACCATCGCCCTCGGTCGCCCACCCCGGCGGCGTCACACCCGGCTCGTCCAGCCTCACGCCAGGATCGGGATCTCGCGGCTCGTGCATCCGGACAACCTCCCCGCCAGTGCGGTGACACGTCGTTTCCGGGACGCGCACCCCTCGACAACGGCAACCCTATAGCCGTCGTCGGGAATTGCCCCGAAGGAGGCGCCGCGACACGCCGCGACACCACGAAGATCACCCACAGCACCCCGGGGAGCGACACTCGCACCATCCCGGGAAAACAAGCGGCAAATCAGCCGGCGAAATCCTCCGGACGCACCTGGTCCAGGAACTCGCGGAACTTCTCCACCTCGTCCTCCTGCTCGTCCGGGATCACGATCCCCGCCTCGCTGAGGACCTCCTCCGCACAACGAATCGGCGCACCGACCCGCAACGCCAGGGCGATGGAATCGCTCGGCCTGGCCGACACCCGCACCCCGTCACCGAGCAGAAGATCCGCGTAGAAGACGTTCTCCTTCAACTCCATGATCTCCACCGCCCGCAACGGCGCCTTCAACGCCGCCAACACGTCCCGCAGAAGATCATGGGTCAGCGGCCGGGCCGGCTTGACCCCCTGCTGCTCATAGGCGATCGCCGTCGCCTCGACCGCACCGATCCAGATCGGCAGGTAGCGATCCCCCTCGACCTCCCTGAGCAGGACGATCGGCTGGTTGCTGGGCAGCTCCACCCGAACTCCGACCACGCTCAGCTCGCGCACCGCCGCCTCCGTGTCGTTGTCACCTATGTGCCGCACCGCGCCCTTCCCTGCACGGTACACGGACCGCGACACGGCCGTCCGATGCGCTACCCGCACCACACCCGCGCCAGAAAAGGGGTTACCCCGGCAAGCCTACGACACGCTTCCCGGGGAAGATCCTTCCGCCCGACCCCGCCGGGTCACCGACCCAACGTCGAACGCAACCCCACCCGCACCAACGCCGCGTGCAACTGCTGGGACAACGCCACCAACTCCCGCGCCGTCTCCGCCGCCCGCGCCCGCGCCGCCGGATCACTCTGCCGCGCCAACGGCGCCACCAACTGCGCGAACAGACCAACCTCCCGATCAGCCGCCGACCGGTAACCCCGCAGATGCCGAGGCTCCAACCCGTACACCGCCAGACCCGCCACCGCCCGCGCGATGATCAACGCATCGCCGTCGTACCAACCCGGCGGATCCGACACCAGCACACCGAGCCGCTCCAACTCACCCAGCGTCGACTCGTCGATCCCACTGCGCGCCACCAGATCCGTCCGGCCGAACCGCGCCTGCGGCGACTCGGCCGGCTCCTGCGGCACCCGCCCCGGAACCTCCCCGTCGGGACCCACCGCCACCAACGTCGGCCGCTGCCGACCCGACGACTCCCCCGAGGCATCCCACTGCGCCAACTGATCGCGAATAACCCGAAGAGGCAGATACTGATCCCGCTGTGCGGTCAGCACGAACCGCAACCGCAGCACATCGTCCCAGCTGTACTTCCGGTAACCCGCCGCCGTCCGCTGCGGCTCCACCAGACCCTCGGCCTCGAGGAACCGCAACTTCGAAATCGTCACGTCCGGAAAATCAGCCCGCAACTGACCCAACACCTCGCCGATACTCATCAGCGGGCGGGCACCGGCACCCTCGGGCGGCGCGGAGGCCGCAGGCTCGTTCACCCCCGGCCGGCCCCCTCCTGCGGGCGCGGACCGGCAATGTACACCACCCGGAACTTACCGATCTGCACCTCGTCACCATTGCTCAACGTGGCCGCCTCGACCCGCTCCCGGTTCACGTACGTGCCGTTGAGGCTCCCCACGTCGCGCACCGTGAACGTCCCACCATCACGGTGGAACTCCGCGTGCCGCCGCGACACCGTCACATCATCGAGGAAGATGTCACTGTCCGGATGACGGCCACTGGTCGTCACGTCATGATCCAACAGGAACCGAGCGCCCGCATTCGGACCCCGGCGAACCACCAGCAGCGCCATACCCGGCGGCAACGAACCGGACATCCGGCTCGGCACCACATCGGTGTCCGGACCCTCCAGCACTTCGTCGAGCGAACCGAGATTGAGCGTCGAAGTGACGTCGAGTGGGGGGAACTCGTCGTCTGGGCGCGTCATGGGACCACCTCACGGATCTGTTCGGTCGGCGTCGGGCGATGGCGGGACTGGCCGCCGGGCACTCACACACCCGGCGGCTGGGCTCCCCGTGCCGTGAAGGCAATTCCGCGACGCACAACACAACTATTGGGTTCTCGGTCGACTGGGCGAGCCTAGCCAGCGCCGAAATGCAGGGCAACCGGACGCGCGGAACACCTGCCACGCCCGGAGAAAACGCACTCAGCTCTCGGTGAGCTCACGATACGCGGCCGGGGACAACAGTCCACCTACCGCCGCCGGATCATCCGGAGTGATCTCCAACAACCAACCCGCACCGTACGGATCAGTGTTGATCACCTCGGGGGTGTCGCCGAGCGCCTCGTTACGCGCCACCACCGTCCCGCCGAGCGGGGCGTAGATCTCCGAGACGCTCTTCGTCGACTCGATCTCACCCAACGACTCACCGGCCGCCACCACCGCACCCGACTCGGGCAACTGGACGAACACGATGTCGCCAAGAGCGTCCTGCGCGAAGTGCGTGATGCCGATGCGCACACTGCCGCCACCGTCACCCGCCACCCACTCGTGCTCGGCGGTATACCGCAGATCCTCAGGAATCACCAGACGCGTCCTTCATCCATCGGCGCACCGGAAAGGTGCGGGCCGCGCCGGTCAGGAGACCGGACGGGCGTGTTCCAGCTTGATCGGCGCGTGCAGCGCCGAAACCTCGGCAGCCTCACGATCCTCAACGATCAACTTACCGCCGTCACCCGTCACCGACGCCACCACCCCGCCGGGAATGTTCAGGGCCGTACGCATCGTCGCGGGATCACCGATCACCGTGATCGTGAACGGTCCCGTCAACCGACGCCCGTCCACCACCAACGCCCCGCCCTCCCCGTCCAGGAAGAACGTCGACGCGATGATCCGCACCGTGGCCCGGTCACCACCGGAGATCTGCATCGCCTCCGCGCCCGCGCCCCGCAACTCCTGCACCGCGTCCAGCACCCGCGACGCCGAGAGCGGCTTGTCCCCCGCCTCGAACCGCACCGCCAACCCCGGCCCCGTCGCCGGCAACGTCCCCGCCAGGATGCCCAACTCGTCGGCCCGCCGCGTCGCCTCCTCCAGCGCCGCCTGCCGCCCCTGCTGACCCGAACGCAACTGCCGCTGACTCTCCTCCAGCGTCGCGATGTCCTGCCGCAGCCGGACCTCCCGCGAATTCAGGTCGAACAGGATCCGGACCAGGTCCTCCTGCCGCGTCGCCGCCACCGTCGGATCCGTCGACGTCGTCCTGAGCTGCACCACCAGGGTGAACCCCAGCAACGCCAACAGCACCCCGATCATCACCCCGGCCGAACTCACCCGCCGCCGCGGCGGCGCGCCACCGGCGAGCGCCGCACCCTCGCCGGCGGCACGACTCAGATCGACCGTCGCGGCGTCGTCCGGCTCCTCCCGCACGGGCGGCACCTCCGACGGCGCCGGACGCTGCGGCGCCAGCGGGCTCAACTCGTCAGGATCCGGCGAATCCGGCCGCGGATCGGGCTCGCCCGCCGGATCCGACGGACCCGGAACCACCGGCTGCGGCCAACCCGTGCCGGTCTCGGTGTGCTCGTCGCTGCTCACGCCATCAACCTACGCCCGGAACAGATGCCGACGGATCGCCGCCACGTTGCCGAAGATCCGAACCCCCAGGACCACCACCACACCGGTGGAGAGCTGACCGCCCACCCCCAACTGGTCACCCAGGTACACGATCAGACCCGCCACCAACACGTTCGAGATGAACGACACCACGAACTGCTTGTCGTCGAAGATCCGGTCGAGCTTCGCCCGCACCCCGCCGAACACCGCGTCCAGCGCGGCCACCACCGCGATCGGCAGATACGGCTGCAACGCCGCGGGAACCGTGGGGTCGAGCCACACCCCGAGAACCACACCGGCGAGCAACGCCAGCACCGCGATCATCGACCACCTCCGGAGGGGCTGGGAGACGTCCTCGAACCGGACGGCGCGGGACTGGCGGAACGGTCAGCCCCCGACGGCGACGGCGTCGGGCTCACCGAGGGCTGCGCGTAGCGTAGCCGCGGGTCCGGAGCGGCCGGCAGGGTGAGGTCCCCCGCCTTGCGTAACCCGAACGACAGCCCGGTGTCCTCGGCCACCTTCCGCATGGTCAGCGCGCTGCGGCTGTCCTCGTACCGGTCCCGCATCGACCCCGGGCCGATCGCCGACACCTCGTACGGCCCCGTCACCGGCCGGAAATCCACCAGGATCGCCTGCCCCGCCGACCGGATCGTCGACATCGCCGTCAACCGCTGACCGTTGATCGCGATCGCCTCCGCCCCCGCCGCCCACAGGTCGTTGGCCACGCCCTGCAGGTCGCTGTAGATCACCCGGGACGGCCCCACATCCGCACCGGTCACCGCGTCCGGATTCTGCGGCGCGTCCGCCAGGCGCACCACCAGGCCGTCGCCGCGCACCGGCCCCAGCCCGGTGCCCGCCTCCAGCACGCGCAACCGTGCCGCCTCCGAACCGCCCAGCGCCGCCTCCCGCTGCTGCGCCACCTGCGCCCGCAGCTCGTCGGCCCGCACCGACAACCGGTCGGTCTCGGTCTCACGCTGCTTGATCTGCTCGACCAGCCCGGACCGGGCCTGACTGCGCCCCGGCTCGGCCTTGAGCGTCTGCCGGTACGCCACCGCGAACAGGAAACCCAGCACCACCACCACGACCAGGCTCACCGACCGCGTCGACCAGCCCCGCCACCCGCGGGTCGGGGCTGGTCGCTCCCGACGCCGGGCGGCGGCGTCCGCGTACCCGGGATCCAACGGGTTGCGGAACAACTCGGTGAGGAAGTCCGGGGCGTACACCCGGTCGCCGCGTCCCCCACCGTCTTCCGGCGTGCCCGTCATGCCGACGCTCCCCTTGCCCGCACGGCCAGGACCAGGCGGCGGGCCTGCACGACGTAGAGCGCGCCGGCGACCCAGTAGAACACCAGGCCCCACCAGGCCAGGCCCCAGCCGATCGCCCCGGCGACTGCCGCGGTGTCCGGCACCGCGGCGGCCAGCAACAGGATCGGGAAGGCGGCCAGCAGCAGGAAGGTCGCGGTCTTGCCGACGTAGTGCACCGGCGGCGGGCCGTAACCGTGCCGGCGCAGCACCCCCAACGAGGCGAGCAGGAGCAGCTCACGGGCCAGCAGCGCCGCGGTGAACTGCCAGGGCACCACGCCGCGGGCGGTGAACCCGAGCAGCGTGGCGAGGATGTAGAGCCGGTCGGCGAACGGGTCGAGCAGCTCCCCCAGCCGGCTGACCTGACGCATCCGGCGGGCGACCCAGCCGTCCACCCAGTCCGTGGTACCGCCGATGGCCAGCACCACGAGCGCGGCCACGTCGGCGTGCGCGACGAGCAGGAGATAGAGGAAGAGCGGCACGCCGAGCAGCCGGACGAGGCTGATGACGTTCGGCAGCGTGAGGATCCGGTCGCCCGCGGTCGGACCGCTTCCACCGGTGGCCTCCGGATGCTCCTGCCGAGCCGACGGACGCGACACCGAACCTCCTTCGCCGCACGCTCCGCCGCCCGACCGAGGACGGGCGGCGTGGGGAACGTGGGCGCTGTCGGGCCGGCTGGCGCCGGCACCCCCTGCGGTCCCGGGACGGGACCCTCGCCTGACGCGGCCCGCGATCGTGGCGATCACGGGCCGGCTGGTTGCGCAGCCACTATATCGGGCCGTCGTAGCCCGTTCCTGGCTCCGTCGTTCGGCCGTGGGCTCCGGCGCCAGGGCTGGCGTCGTGCGTGGCGGGTCACCACGCGTAGAGCGTCCTAGGATACTGGGTGGTGGGCGGATTCGGGCGGCGGGCCGTCAGGCCGTGCGGGCCGTCAGGCCGTGCGGGCCGTCAGGCCGTGCGGGCCGAGGAGTCGGGCGCGACCTCGGCCGGCGCGCCGGCCGCCCGCTCGAAGGCCACCAGCGCCAGCAGCAGGTCGCGCTGCACCCGGGCGGGCATCCGGTCCAACACGACCTGCACCGCCCGGTGCCGGCGCTCCTGCAACTCGCGCAGCAGCGTCTCGGCGGCGGCGGTCGGCACCAGCCGCACCTCCCGCCGGTCCCGGGGGTCGGGCACCCGGCGCAGCAGCCCGGTGGCCTCCAACCGGTCGCACAGCCGGCTCGCCGAGGACGGTACGACGTCGAGCAACTCGGCCAGGCCGTTGACGTTGGTCTCCGGTCGGCCCGAGATGAGCGACAGCACGCGCAGTTGGGTCGGCGAGACGGTCATCTGGTGCCGGGACACCGCGGAGTCGAGCACGCCGACAAGAGTCGCGGCGGCCGCGTCGATCGCCGCGGCGAGATTCAGAGGTCGCTCCACCCGGTGTCCCCTGCGATCGGCCCGCTCGTGTTCCGCCGTCGCGACCACGGTTCTCACGCGTCGCCCCGCCCGACGGGACCACGCCAGTCCAGGCAGACGACGACCGCGTCGTCGCGCAGGTCGGCATCCGCGTGCCAGGCGTGCAGTTCGCGCATCACCGTACCAACCGCCTCCGCCGGGGGTTGCAACCGCGTGGACCGCATCGCCCGCGCCATCGCCCGCTCACCGTATGCCCCGCGGTCACCGGGGTCGGCGGACCACACCCCGTCGCTGACGATGAAGAGCCGGTCCCCGGGCGCCAGGTCGAACTCCTGCACGTCGTAGCGGGCATCGGCGAACATGCCCAGCGGGAGCTGCTGCTCCAGCTCGATCGGCGTCACCGTCGCACCGCGCTGGCGCAGCAGGTGCGGTGAGCCCGCGTCCACCGCCCGCACCCGGCCGGTGGTGGTGTCCAGCTGGAGCAGCAGCGTGGCCACGTACCGGCGCCCGCGATGCTGGTAGTAGACCGTGTCGGAGGCCAGCTCGGCCTGCTCGACGAGGCTGCCGCCGGAGCGCCGGGCGTTGCGCAACGCGTTCACGGTCACGGCGGTCAGCAGCGCCGCCGCCAGCCCGATGCCGGAACCGTTGAGCGCCGTCACCGTGAGGTCCTCGTCCACGGACCAGTCGAAGTGGTCCCCGCCCACCAGGTACGCCGGCTCCAACTGCCCGGCGAGCTCGAACGCCGGATGGCTGACGCCGCGCCCCGGCAGCAGCTCCCACTGCATCTCCGCGGCCATGCTGAGTCGCTCCCGGCGGCGGACCCGGCGGTACCTGTCGGTCCCCCGGTCCGCCGCGCGCAGGACGACGGCCAGCTCGCCGGCGATGTCCGCGGCCCGGCCGACGGTGTCCGCACCGACCGGGGCGGGCAGCTCGACGAGGAGCACGCCCAGCCGCTCGCCCCACACCGACAGTGGCAGGTACAGCCGGCACCGGCCCTCGTCGTCGGTGTCGGTCACCGGCTGCTGACTGCTGTAGCAACGCTGCGCCACCCCGTGGCAGGCGAGGAAGCCGCCGTCGGTGAGATCCCCGCCCAGCACCGGCCAGAGCCCGCTGATCCGGTAGTCGGCGACGAACACGTCCATCCGCGAGGCGCCCAACACGGACCGGATCACCCGGTCCGCCGCCTCCACCACCTGGTCGGGCGGGGCCGCGCGAAGCGCACGCAGGACCTGGCCCGGTGCCTCCAACATGATCATCCTCCGGAAGCTTGCTGTAGGGCAAGCATCATACGGAGGCCCCGGCAGCACCCTCCGCGCGGGCGGGCAGCACCGGGCGCGACGGGCGATGGGGCGAAACGCGACGGGCGGTGAGCGGGACGCGACGGACCCTTGGGGGGACGCCACGGCCGGTGAGCGGTGGGTGGTGGGTGGTGGGCGGCGCGGACGCGCGGTGGGGTCGGCGGTCAGGGCGCCGCGCGTACGGCGATCCCACCGTGGAAGGCGTCCGGCACCGGCGCCGGCGGCCCCTCCGGGCGCCAACGCGTGATCGCGACGATGCCGTCGGCGGTGGGCGCCCAGCGCCCCAGCAGCGGCACGAAGGCGGCCGGCGGGCGCACCCGGAACGTCGGTCCCATCATCGCGAGGGCCTGCGGGAACCCGGCCAGCTCCTCGGTGTCGAAGTCGACCGCGAGCAGGCTGCCCGGCGCGGTCGCCTCGTACAGCTCGTCGAGGGTGCGGGCCAGCGTCTCGTCGTCCAGGAACGCGGCCAGCCCCAGGAAGACCACGCCGACGGGCCGCCTGCCCCAACCCGGTACGAACCGGTGCAGCTGGGCGCGGTCGATCGTGCCGATGTCGCTGGCGTCGCCGAAGCCGTAGCCGGCCCGGTCGCTGCCGGCCAGCAGCCGCTGGCCGAGGCGGATGGTGACCGGGTCGACGTCGGTGTAGAGCACAGTGGCGTCGGGGACGGCCTCGTGCACGTTGCCCATGGTCGGCACCCCGGCGCCGAAGACGAGGAAACCGTCCACCCCCTGCGCGGCGATCGCCCGTACCGCCCGGCCGAGGAAGGCACGCAGCTCACGGAAGACGGGGGCGCACTGCCCGTACGCCCGCTCGAAGGCCCGGGCGGCGGCCACGTCGACCGGGAAGTGGTGCTGGCCGCCGAGCCAGAAGTCGATCATGCGCGCGGTGCTCGGCTGTTGCGGCTCCACCATCGACAACGCTCCCTCTCGACCAGCCGCGCACAGCGTACCCACCCGTCGGCCTGCCCGGTATCGGCCCGCTGACAGGTTCCCGGCCGCGATACTGGCCGGGAACCGGCGGGAGGTGGGCGGTGAACTCGGCGAACGGCGCGGCGGTGGTCGTCGGCGTGGACGGCTCGGACTCGGCGCTGCGCGCCGTGCGGCTCGCCGCCGGCGAGGCCGCCCGCCGGCACCGGCCGCTGCGGATCGTGCACGCCTTCATCTGGCCCCTGCTGCGCGTGCCGGTTGACGCCCCCGCCGCCGGTCCGCCCGGTGCCGGCCTGCGGCACCAGGCGGAGCAGGTCGTCGCCGCCGCCACGGACGAGGCCGAGGCGGCGGTGCCCGGGCTGCGGATCTCCGGCGAGATCATCGACGGCGAGGCCGCCGCGGTGCTGCTCGGCGAGTCGCCGGCCGCCGCGATGATCGTGCTCGGCGACCGGGGGCTCGGCGGCTTCTCCGCACTGGTGGTCGGGTCCGTCGCGGTGCAGGTCGCCGCGTACGCCGACTGTCCGGTGCTGGTCGCCCGCGGCACCGGGCGCCCCGACGGGCCCGTGGTCGTCGGGGTGGACGGCTCGCAGTCGGCCCGGCTCGCCGCGGAGTTCGCCATCGAGGAGGCGTCGGTACGCGGCGCGGCGCTGGTCGCGGTGCACGCCTACCGGCATCCGACCTCCACCGGCCCCGGGGACATGCGACCACTGGTGTACGACGACACCGAGCTGCGTTCCGAGGAGGAGCGGGTGGTCGCCGAGTCGCTGGCGGGGCTCACCCAGCGGTGGCCGGACGTGCCGGTCAGCCGGGAGACCACGCGGGGCCGCCCCGCCACCGTGCTCGCCGAGGCGTCCCGGCGGGCCCAACTGCTGGTGGTCGGCCGGCAGGGGCGCGGGGAGCTAGCCGGGCTGCTGCTGGGCTCGGTGAGCCAGTCGCTGCTGCACCACGCCGACTGCCCGGTCGCGGTGATCCGCGCGCCACGCTGAACGAGCGCCGATCTGGCACTAGCGCCGACAGGTTTGCTGTGGAAACCTATTGGCATGACTACTGAGCCGATATCCGCCGGCGGCGATCCCCGCCGGCTGCTGTCCGAGGTTCGCTCCCTGGCACACCGGGTACGTCTCGACCAACGGATGACCTGGGTCGCGCTGCTCGTGCTGGCCGGAGTGACGTTCGTCGGGATCCCGTTCGACTGGCTCGGCATGACGGCGCACTGCCACCCCGACACCAGCTGCGAATTCGCCCGCCGGGGCGTGCTGTACTACTGGCCGCCGGCGCTCCTGCTCGCCTACGCGGCGATCGCCGTCTCCTATGTGCGGGCTGCCCGGGCGCGCGGGCTGGGTGCCCGGGTGTTGCCGTACGCGATCGCCGGCGCCGCGACGACCGTCGTGTTCACCGCCGCGTGGGTAGCCGCGGCCCTGTACTTTCCGAGCCACCCGGAGCCGATGCAGCCACTCTCGTACTGGTGGCTGGTGCTGGACCGGCTGGTCTCACCCTGGAGCATGATCGGTGTCGCGCTGGTGGTGCTGGCCCGGATCGAGCGCAACATCGGGCTGCTGCTGTTCACCCTCGCCTACCTTGCCCTGGTGCTGCTGGTGCTGCCGATGAACGAGGGCTGGGGACCGGCAGGCTGGGGACTCGAGGCCCGATTCGCGGTGCCGCAAGCCATCAGCGGCGCGGTGCTGCTGCTCGGCGCCGTCGGGTTCTTCACGGCGGCCCGCAGGCGGCAGCGGTGACAGCCGCGCCCGGCACCCCGGACCCGGACGCCGGGCACCCGGTCACCGGGCTGGACGAGGTGGTGCACCAGCGGGCACGGCTGGGCATCCTGACCATCGCGCACGAGGCCCACCGGGTCGAGTTCGGCTACCTCCGCACCCACCTCGAGCTGACCGCCGGCAACCTCTCCAAGCACCTCAGCGTGCTGGAATCGGCCGGCCTGATCGAGGTCGAGAAGGGCTACGAGGGCCGGCGCGGTCGCACCTGGATCACCCTCACCGCCGCCGGCACCACCGCCCTCGCCAACGAGATCGCGCGACTCAAGCAGCTCATCGCCCGTGTGGAGACGACCGACGGACAGTAGCGACAACGTCGCCCGCCACCCGGCGCACGGCGACGGTGCGGCGAACCGGTCGCGGGGTTGGTCCCCGCGCAGGCGGGTAGACGACCGCGGTACGCCAACGGCGACGACGACCGGAGGAGGCAGCGATGCCAGGACCACGGCCGGGCAGCAACGCGTACGACAAGCAGCGGGCACGCATCCGGAACGCCATCGACGATTCGGGACGGCGGGTGCCGGACGACAAGGCCAACGACGTGGCCAACCGGATCCTGCAGTCCGACCGCGGGCAGCGCGGCGTCGTCCGCGGTGAGCGCGCCTACGGCCCCAAGGGCGAACGCGAACCGGGCGACCCGAAGTGAGGGCGACGAACCTGGTCGACGGGGCGATCGTCGGCGCGGTGGGTAGCGTCGCCCTGAACGTGGTCAGCTACCTGGACATGGTGCTGCGGGCGCGGCCGGCGAGCAGCACGCCGGAGGACACCGCCGGGCGGCTGGCCGGGGTGGCACACGTGGACCTGGGGTCCGGGGACCGGGCGGCGAACCGCCGCTCGGGCCTCGGGCCCCTGCTCGGCTACGGCGTCGGCGTGGCGGCGGGGGTCGGTTACGCCATGGTCCTCGGCGGCCGCCGCCTGCCGCTGCCCCTGGCCGCCGGGGTGCTCGGTGGGGCCGTGATGGCGACGTCCGACGGGTCTATGGCCCTGCTCGGGGTCAGCGATCCGCGCACCTGGGGCCGGTCGGACTGGCTCTCCGACGTTGTGCCGCACCTCGCGTACGGCGTGGCGGCCGCAGCCACCTGGAACCGGCTGCGGCCGCCACGCCTCTAGTACGCGGTCAGCTCTCGTCGTCGGCGACCGGCTCGGTCGTCGGGCCGTACGGGGAGACCTGCCCACGGGGCACCGGGCGCCCCTCGTCGCCGTGCGACGAGCCACGGTTGAGCGGGTGTCCGGTCGGGCGCGGGCCCTTGCTGTCCTGGCTGGTGGCGCCCTTGTTGTTGCGGCGCAACTCTTCCTGCTGCGGGTTGACCACGGGTTTCTCCTTCCGGGGTTCGGGCCTGTCCGGGATCGGTTACCCGGCCGACCCGGCGCCATACCCGAGGTGGCGCACGGTCGCAGGGGTGAGCGGGAGCGGGACGGGTAACCGGGCAGGGTGGGCGACGACCGTAGGGTGGTGCGGGTCCTGCTCGAGCGGCAGGGCCGGACGTACGCGCAGGAGGCGGGCATCACGCTCGCCGACCGGCCCGCCCCGCTCTATCAGCTGTTGGTGCTCGCCACGCTGCTGAGCACCCGGATCCGCGCCCGGGTGGCGGTGGCGGCCGCCGGGGAGCTGTTCACCGCCGGCTACCGCACCCCGCAGGCGATGGAGGCGGCGAGCTGGCAGGACCGGGTCGACGCGCTGGGTCGGGGCCACTACCGCCGCTACGACGAGCGGACCTCGACGATGCTCGGCACCGGGGCCCGGCTGTGTCTGGATCGCTGGCGTGGTGACCTGCGCCGGCTGCGCCGCGACGCCGACGGCGCGGCGGCCGGGCTGCGCCGGCGACTGACGGAGTTCCCCGGCATCGGCCCCACCGGGGCCGACATCTTCCTGCGCGAGGCGCAGGTGGTCTGGCCGGAGCTGCGGCCGTACGCCGACCGGCGGGCCCTGGCCGGGGCGGAGCGGCTCGGGCTGCCCGCCTCGGCGGACCGGCTGGGCGGGCTGGTCGGCCCGGACGACTTCGGCCGGTTCGCCTCGGCGCTGGTGCGGGTGGCCCTGGGCGAGGAGTCCGCCGGGGACGTCACCCGCGCCGCCGCGGGGTGATCCGACCTACTTGACCGTCTTGTCGCCCGGCTTCGTCAGGTGCCAGACCAGCAGCGCTGCCAGCAGCGCGAGCACGACGAGGCCGCCGGAGACGCCGCGGCCGTCCTCCTCGCTGCGGCCGGTGGTGCCGAAGTAGATCACCGCGAGCCCGGCCAGCACGGTGACGAACGTCCGCATCCCTCGGTCCTTCACGCCCCGGACGGTACGCACAGAAAGCCAGCCAATGAGGGCATTTGGGTTGTTTTCCCCCGATCGGGCGGCGGTCAGGGGCCGGTCGAGAAACCCCGCAGCCGCACCCGCCGGATGACCCGGCCGGACACCTGCACCACCTCCACACTCAGCCCCGGCAGGTGCACCGTCTCCCCCGGACCGGCCGGCAGGTGACCCAGCCCGGCCAGCACCAGCCCCGCCACCGTCGTGTACTCCCGCGACGGCCGGAAGTGCAGGCGCACGCCGACGTCGGGCAGGTCGTGCAGCGGGAAGTCGCCGGGCAGCAGCAGCGAGCCGTCCGGCTCCCGGGCCACCCCGCTCACGTCCCGGTCGCTCTCGTCGTACAGCTCGCCGACGACCTCCTCCAGCAGGTCCTCCATGGTGATCATCCCGTCGACCCCGCCGTGCTCGTCGACGACGAGGGCGAGCTGCTGGTGACACAGCCGCAGGCGACGCAGCGCGTCGGAGACCGGCAACGTGCCGGGCAGCAGCAGCGGCGGACGCGCCCGGTCCGCGACACTCGCCGCGTCCGCCGCCACCAGGTCGCGGATGTGCACCACGCCGCACACCTCGTCGAGGCCGCCCGGCCCGACGACCGGGGCGCGGGAGCGGCCGGCGGCGGCGAGGCGACGCAGCCCGTCGGCGGCGGACAGACCCGCCGCCAGCACCGTCACCTCCAGCCGGGGCACCAGGATCTCCCGCAGCGTCCGGCCGGCGATGTCGAAGGCGCCGGTGAGGATCTCCCGTTGCTGCGCGGACAGGCCCCGCTGGCTGACCAGCATCTCCCGCAGCTCGTCCTCGGTCATCTCCGTCCGGCTGGCCCGCGGGTCCCCGCCGGCGAGCCGCACCACCGCGTCGGTGGCCCTGCTGAGCAACCAGACCGCCGGCCGGGACAGCCGGGCCAGCAGGTCCAGCGGGCCGGCGCTGACCAGCCCCCAACGCTCCGCGCGCTGCATCGCCAACCGCTTCGGTGCCAACTCGCCGACGACCAGAGTGACGAACGTCAGCAGCACGGTGACCACGATGATCGCGGCCCCCCGGGCGGCGCCGCCGAGGAACCCCAACGGCCCCACCAGCGGCTCGGACAGCGAGACCGCGGCGGCGGCGGAGGCCAGGAACCCGGCGAGGGTGATGCCCAGCTGGATGGTGGCGAGGTAACGGTTGGGGTCACGAACCAGCCGGGCCAGCCGCTCCCCCGACCGGCTGCGCCGACCCAACTGGCGCACCTGCCCCTCACGCAACGTCACCAGCGCCATCTCGCTGCCCGACAGGGCGGCGTTGACCAGCACCAGCACCGCCACCAGCGCGAGCTGACCGAGCTGAGCCCCCATGTCAGTCGACCTCCAGGTCGTCGAGGGAGATCCTGTGCGTCATCAGCCAGCGGGCCAGCGCCGACATCCCGAACAGCCACAGCGGCGCGGACTCCGTGGTGCCGTTGGTGGCGAAGATCGCGAAACGCAGGTCCGGCGCCCGGTACGCCTCGATCCGCCACCTGTGCTGCCGGTCCCGCCAGACCGCGGAAGGGTCCATGGCGTCACGCTAGGCGACCGACCGCCCCACCGGGGCGGCTTCAGCGCCGGGCCGGCCCCGGATCCGGCCGCCTCGGCGCAAGCGTGCGGGCCACCACGACCCGGGTGTCGTCGGGCAGCCGCCGGGTGACACCACGCCGGTCCAGCAGCTCCAGCAGCGGCACCGCGACCCGGCGGGTGGTGTCCAGCGCCCGCCGGGCGGCGCTGAGCGTGAACGGCTGGGACAACCCGGCCAGCACCCGTGCCGCGTCGTCGACCGCGCCGGGCGGCAGCACCACGTTCTCGGCGAGGCGCAGCAACGCCCCCGCGCGCACGGCCGCACCGATCTCCCGGGGACCCAGCCCCACCTCGGCGAGGTGCTCGGCCTCGGGGGCCCGGAACGGGCGGTCGGCGTACCCGGCGCGGATCCGGGCCACGGCACGGGCCACCGGCGCCGGCAGCGCGTCCACCGCCGCCGCGGTGACCCGCCCGGCGTGCAGCCGCAGCGGCGGCCGGACCAGCGCCTCGACCAACGCCCGCTCGGGCAGCCCGAGGCGCTGGCGCAGCGCCTCGACCGGCGCACCCGGCTCGAGGGGGTGTTCCCGGGCGTGCCGGGTGACCTCCTCGACCAGCCGGGCGGCGAGGCCCCGCCAGTACTCCGGGTCGGCCAACCAGTCGCCGGCGACCGGCCGGCCGGTGACCTCGACGCCGGTGCGGACCAGGTCGGCGGCCCGGGCCAGCCGCCGCCGGCGCAACTCACCGGCCAGGTCGGGGCGCCCGTCCACAGTCGCCAGCACGGCGGCGCGGGCCACCGCCGCACCCCGGCGGGTCAGCGCGGGCGGCGCGACGTCCAGCACGCTCACCCCGCCGACGACGTGGTGACGGCCCGGGTCACGCAGCAGCGCCCGGTCCCCCACCAGCAACGGCAATGGTCGGGCCAGCCTCAGCCGGACCGTGTCCGCGCCCAGCGGCCGGACCCGGGCCGGCACCGCCGCCGAACCGATGTGCAGGGTCAGGGTGGCCGGCAGCCGCGCCGTCGGGTCGCCGGTCAGCCGGACGTCCAGCAGATCCGTGTGGTGGAACCGGCCGGGGGTGAGCAGCGCGTCGCCGCGCCCGAGACGCTCGCGGGGCGTGCCGCGCAGGTTCACCGCCACCCGGGCCACCGCGGCGACCTCGGGTCGGGCCGCACCGAGGCAGTGCAGGCCGCGTACCCGCACCGGCTCCGCGTCCCCGGCGAGCTCCAGCTCGTCACCCACCCGCAGCCGGCCGGCGCCGAGGGTGCCGGTCACCACCGTGCCGGCGCCCCGGACGGTGAACGCGCGGTCCACCCAGAGCCGCACCGGGGCGTCGGTGCGCGCGGCGGGCAGCCGGGCGGCGAGCCGGTCCAGTGCCGCGCGAAGCTGCGGCAGGCCGGCACCGCTCACCGCGCTGACGGCGACCGCGTCGAGGCCGCCGAGGGAGGTGCCGGCCAGCTCCGCCCGGGCCCGGGCCGTCGCCGGCCCCGCGTCCGCCAGGTCCGCGCGGGTCACCACCAGCAGCCCGTACGACACGCCGAGCGCGTCGAGGGCCGCGAGGTGCTCGGCCGACTGCGGCATCCACCCCTCGTCGGCGGCCACCACGAGCAGCGCGGCGGGCACCGGGCCGACCCCGGCGAGCATGTTCGGCACGAACCGCTCGTGCCCGGGCACGTCGACGAACGCGACGGTCACGCCGGAGGGCAGCGCGCTCCACGCGAAGCCGAGGTCGATGGTCATGCCCCGGCGGCGTTCCTCGGCCCACCGGTCGGGTTCCATCCCGGTCAACGCCCGGACCAGGGTCGACTTGCCGTGGTCGACGTGCCCGGCGGTGGCCACCACGAACACGCTCAGCCCTCCCCCCGCGCGCGCAGCACGGCGTCGCGCAGCGCAGCGTCGGCAGCCGCGGGCACGCCACGCAGGTCCAGCAGCAGCCGCCCGCGCTCCACCCGGCCGAGCACCGGCGGGTCGCCGACGCGCAGCGGGCCCGCGTACCGCTCGGGCAGGCTCAGCGACCACGAGGGCAGCTCGACGCCGGGCGCCCCGCCGCCGCCGACGACCGCGCCGGTCGCCACCACCTCCGCCGCACAGCCGCGCGCGGCGAGCGCGTCGCGCAGCCGCGCCGTGCGCGCCCGCAGCGCACCCGGGTCGGCGTGCAACGCCTCCCGGGTGGGGGTGGCCGGGTCGGCGAGGGTGGCGGCGAGCGCGGCGAGAGTCAGCTTGTCCACCCGCAACGCCCGGGCGAGGGGATGGCGGCGCAGCCGCGCGACCAGGCCGGCGTCGCCGAGCAGCAGCCCGGCCTGCGGCCCGCCGAGCAGCTTGTCGCCGCTGGCGGTGACGAGCGCCGCCCCGGCCCGCAGGGCGCCGGCGGCGTCCGGCTCGGCCGGCAGCAGCGGGTCCGGCGCGAGCAGCCCGGAGCCGATGTCGGCGACCACCGGGACGCCCAGGGTGGCCAACTCCCGCACGGGCACCGCCGAGGTGAAGCCGGTGATCTGGAAGTTCGAGGGGTGCACCTTGAGCACGAAGCCGGTGCGGGGGCCGAGGGCGGCGGCGTAGTCGTCGAGCGTGGTGCGGTTGGTGGTGCCGACCTCGCGCAGCCGGGCGCCGGTGCTCTCCAGCAGGTCCGGCAATCGGAAGCCGTCACCGATCTCCACCAGCTCGCCCCGGCTGACGACGATCTCCGCGTCGGCGGCCAGCGCGGTGGCGGCGAGCACCAGCGCGGCGGCGCCGTTGTTGACCACGTGCACCGCGCCCGCGTCGGGCACCGCGGCCGCGAGGGCGTCGAGGGCGTCGCGGCCGCGCCGGGCCCGCCGCCCGGTGCGCAGGTCCAGTTCGACATCGGTGTGCCCGGCGGCGGCGACCATCGCCGCGACGGCGGCGGCCGACAGCGCGGCGCGTCCCAGGTTGGTGTGCAGGAGCACCCCGGTCGCGTTGAGCACGGCCGCCGGGGTCGGCGCCGGCAGGGCGGCCAGGGCGGCGTCGCGGACCGCCTCGGGGGCGATCTCGCCGGCGCGGGCCCGGGCCTGGGCGTGGCGGACGGCGGCCTTGACCCGGTCGCGGCCCAGGGCGCTCACCGCGGCGGCCAGCCGGGGGTCGGCGAGCAGCGCGTCGGTGCGCGGCACCCGCCGGCGCGGATCGACCGCGACGTCCCCCATGGCCCCCTCTTCCGCAGCCTGGCGGAGACGGACGGGAATCGAACCCGCCTGGCCCGGATCCCGGACCACACCGGTTTTGAAGACCGGGAGGGGCACCAGCCGCCTGAACGCCTCCACGCAGCAGTGAACCACAACCCGGGCCGCCGGGCGCGGGCAGCCGTCAGCCGTCAGCCGGCCGCGCCGCGCCGCCGCTCGAGGCGCTCGCGCTGCGGCAGCACCGTGTACTTCGGATCCTTCGCCGAGGCGACACCGCCGTGGAAGATGCCGAACCGGGTCGCCACCGACGCGCCCAGCAGGGCCGCGCCGGACAGGGCGGAGAGCGTCCGGCTGCGCCGGCCCAGCAGCGCGCCGGCCACCCCGAGCGCGGTGAGCGTCCGGCCGGCGCGCAGCAGCCGGCCGGCGGACCCGACCCGGTAGGGCTCGCTGAGCAACCCGAGCCGGGTCTCCACGCGGTGTGCGCCGTACAGCTCCAGGGCCGCGCCCGCCACCGCCATCCGGCGCGCCGGCCCGGCCTGCCCGGCGGGCACGGCGAGCAGCCCCACGCCCGCGCCGCTGGCCAGGGCGCTGCCCGCGAAGATGATCGGCAGGTGCGGGTACGCCTCGTGCCAGGACGGCACCGCCGTGTCGGCGAGCAGCACCCCGGTGTACGTGGCCAGCGCCGGGGCGCTCGCCGCGGCGGCCAGCCCGGCGGCGTGCCCGATCGGCGGCAGCACCCGCCGCACGAGCCCGGGCAGGCCGCGCTCCGGCAGCCACGACGCGCCCTCGGCGACCGCGGCGAGGCCCGCGGCGGGCCCGAACACGCCGAGGATCCAGGTGCCCACGGACATCGGCGAGGTGGGCTTGGCCACCCGCAGCATGTGGTGGAACCGGGCGGGTCGCCCCAGGTCCTTGATCAGGAAGACGGTGCTGGCCGTGATCGCCGCCAGCGAGGCGACCCGGCCGGCCCGGCGCAGGGCGGGGCGGCCGGTGACCTGCCCGCCCGCCGCGAGCAGCGACGACCCGGCGGCCAGCCCGCCGGTGAACAGGTAGGCGGCGATGTCCCACTTCCACACCGGCGCCTTGAGGATCGGCCGGCCGTAGTAGGAGGTGAACTCGGCCTCCGGGACGGTCAGTTCCTCGCCGCCCCGGCGGGCCCGCCCGCCGCGACGCCGCCCGCCCCGGTCGGGCGCAGCGCGGGCCTCGCCTGGGCCCGCCGGCGGTGCGGCTTCACCCGGGGTGGCGGTGAGGCGGTCACGGAAGCGGCGGAACCGCTCGCCGACCGGGCGGTCCGGGCTCACGCGGAGCCGCCCGCGAACGCCACGACGGCCGCCGCCGCCATCGCCAGCGCGGCCAGGCCGGCCCGCTTCCACATCTTCGGCAGGTCCCGGGTGGTGACCACCGGGTCCGGGGGCAGCCCGTACACCTCGGGCTCGTCGAGCAGCAGAAAGAACGCACCGTCGCCGCCCACACCGTCGTCCGGATCGTGCCCGTAGAGCCGCGCCTCGGGCACGCCCCGCTCGTGCAGCGTCGTCACGCGGGCCGCGGCCCGCTCCCGCAGCTCGTCGAGGGGGCCGTACTGGATGGACTCGGTCGGGCAGGCCTGCGCACACGCCGGCGTCCCGCCGGCGCCGATCCGGTCGTAGCACAGCGTGCACTTCCACGCCCGGCCGTCGTCCTTGCGCTGGTCGATGACGCCGTAGGGGCAGGCGGAGATGCAGTAGCCGCAACCGTTGCAGATGTCCTCCTGCACCACCACCGTGCCGAACTCGGTGCGGAACAGCGAGCCGGTGGGGCAGACGTCGAGGCAGGCCGCGTGCGTGCAGTGCTTGCACACGTCCGACATCATCAGCCAGCGGAAGTCGGTGCGCCCCTGGGCGCCGCCGGCCCGCCCCGGCGGCTCGGCCCCGGGCATGCCCAGGAACTCCGGCCCGCCGGACCGGCCGCCCGGCGTCGGGTCCACACCCCCGGACACCGACGCGGGCGCGGGTGCCGTGGTCGCGGGGGCGGGGCTGCCGGCCATCCGGGCGGCGGCGGACGCCGAGCCCGGCGGCACCCCCGGGTCGGTGCCGCTGGGGTTACCGACCCCGGCCGCCACGGCCGCCGACGAGGCGCTCACCGACCCGGCCGTCGGGGTGCCGGCGAACGGGGCGCCGCGGTGTCCCGCCGGGCGGGGCTGCTCGATGAACGCCACGTGCCGCCACGAGTTCGCGGTCAGCGCGCCGGTGTTGTCGTACGACATGCCGAGCAGGTCCAGCCCCGAGGCGGGGACGCCGTTCCACTCCTTGCACGCCACCTCGCAGGCCTTGCAGCCGATGCAGACGCTGGTGTCGGTGAAGAAACCCATGCGGGGCGGGGCGTCGGTCCAGCCCGCCTCCGGGGCGGGGTCCAGCGGCCCGGACAGGCTGTGCGGGTCAGGAAGCATCGCGGCCCTCCCCGGCGCCGTCCGCGGGGGCCGGAGGCGCAACCGCGTCCGGGGTGAGGTTGGGGGCGGGATGGCCGGGGACGATGCCCGCCCGCCGCTGGTAGTCGGCCACCATGTCCAGCAGGGCCGCACCGGTGGGCCGCCGGCCCGGACGCACGTCACAGGTACCGATCTTGCTCTCCTGGATCAGCACGTTCGGGTCCAGGGTGATCCCGAACAGGTCGTTGGCCGAGTCGCCCGTCACCAGGCCCTCGAACCCGAAGTGGTACGGCAGCCACACCTGGTGGATCACCCGGCCGTCCACCCGCAGCGGGCTGAGCCGGTCGGTGACGAGCACCTTCGCCTCGATCACCGTCCGGCCGCTGACCAGGTGCGCCCAGCCGAGGTGCGCCACGCCCACCTCGGCCGCCAACTCCGGCGACACCTCGACGAACATCTCCGGTTGCAGCTCCGCGAGGGGCCGCACCGTGCGGCTCATCCCGCCGGCCGTGTGGTGCTCGGTGAGCCGGCTGACCGTGAACACGTACGGGAAGACCTGGCTGTGCTCCTGCGGCGGGCTCGGGTTCACCGAGTTCACCGGGTGCGCGTACACCTTGCGGGTGGGGTTGGCCTGCTGGTGGTAGAGCGGGTTGCGCACCGGTGACTCGGCCGGCTCATAGTGCGTCGGCAGCGGGCCGTCGAGCACCCCGCTGGGCGCGTACAGCCAGCCCTTGCCGTCACCCTGCATGACGAACGGGTCGTCGCCGGCGAGCCCCGCCGGGCCGGACGCGCCCTCGGGCGGCCGGTACGTGGGCGGCTTGGTCCGCTCGAAGTCCGGCACGTCGTAGCCGGTCCACTCCCCGGCGTCCGGGTCCCACCAGACGTAGCGTTTGCGTTCGCTCCACGGCCGGCCCTGCGGGTCGGCGGAGGCCCGGTTGTAGAGGGTGCGCCGGTTCGCCGGCCACGCCCAGCCCCACTCGGCGGCCACCCAGTCCTGCTCGGGGCCGGGCCTGCGCCGGGCCGCCTGGTTGACCCCGTCGGCGTACACCCCGGAGTAGATCCAGCAGCCGACGGCGGTGGAGCCGTCGTCGCGGGCCTCGGCGAAGCCGGACAGCGGACGGCCGGTCGCCACCTCGTAGCCGTTGATCTCGCGCAGCACCGCCTCCGCGCTCGGCTCGGCGCGCGGGCCGTGCGTGGGATAGTCCCAGGTCAGGTCGAGCAGCGCCCGGTCGCGTGGCAGGTCGGAGCCGGCCAGTTTCTCGCGCAGCCGCAGCCCGAGATGGTAGAAGAACCACAGCTCGGAGCGGGCGTCGCCCGGCGGCTCGACGGCCTTCTCCCGCCACTGCAGCAACCGCTGGGTCTGGGTGAAGGTGCCCTCCTTCTCCACGTGCGAGGCGGCCGGCAGGAAGAACACCTCCGTCCTGCACTCCTGCGGCACGATCTCGCCGGTGGCGACCTCGGGGCCGTTGCGCCAGAACGTGGCACTTTCGATCATGAACAGGTCACGCACCACCAGCCAGTCCAGGTTGGCCATGCCCAGGCGCTGTGCCCGCCCGTGCGCCGAGCCCACCGCCGGGTTCTGCCCCAGCAGGAAGTAGCCACGCACCTTCCCGTCGATCATGTTCAGCACCTGCTGGTACGTGCCGTGGTCACCGGTCATCCGGGGCAGGTATCCGTAGCCGAAGTCGTTCTCGGGCGTCGCCGCGTCCCCCCAGTACGCCTTGAGCAGGCTCGCCGCGTACGCGCGGGCGTTGCCCCAGAGGCCCTTCTGACCCGGGTGCCGGATGCTGTGCACCCACTCGTCGAAGGTGGGGTGGTCGGCGTGGTGCGGCATCGGCAGGTAGCCCGGAAGGAGGTTGAACAGCGTCGGGATGTCGGTGGAGCCCTGGATGCTGGCGTGCCCACGCAGGGCCAGGATCCCCCCGCCGGGGCGGCCCATGTTGCCCAGCAGCAGCTGGATGATCGCGCCGGTGCGGATGTACTGCACGCCCACGCTGTGCTGCGTCCACCCGACCGAGTAGATCAGCACGCCGGTGCGCTCCCGGCCGGAATTCTGCGTCCAGGCCCGCGCCAGCTCCAGGAACCTCTCCGGCGGGATGCCGCAGACCCGCTCCACCATCTCCGGGGTGTAGCGGGCGAAGTGCCGCTTCAGGATCTGGTAGACGCAACGCGGATGCTGCAGCGTCTCGTCGCGCTCGGTGGCGCCGCCCACCTCGGCGCCGTGCGACTCGTGGCGCAGCCCGGCCGCGGAGTCCCGCTCCTTCGCGGTGTGCCCGCTGCCGGAGTCGTCCTCGTGGCCCGCGTACTGCCAGGAGTCCTGGACGTAGCTGCCCGTCTCCGGGTCGAAGCCGGAGAAGAACCCGTCGCCGTCCTCGGTGTCGACGAACCGCTCGCTGACGATCGTCGCGGCGTTGGTGTAGGCCAGCACGTACTCCCGGAAGTCCAGCTCGTTCTCCAGGATGTAGCGCACCACGGCACCGAGCAGCGCGATGTCGGAACCCGCCCGGATCGGCAGGTAGGTGTCGGCCAGCGCGCTGGTGCGGGTGAACCGCGGATCGACGTGGAAGACCTTGGCGCCGCGCCGCTTGGCCTCCATCACCCACTGGAAGCCCACCGGGTGGGCCTCGGCCATGTTCGAGCCCTGGATGACGATGACGTCAGCGTTGGCGACGTCCTGCTGGAAGTCCGTCGCACCACCGCGACCGAAGCTGGCCCCCAGACCGGGGACGGTGGCGGAGTGTCAAATGCGCGCCTGGTTCTCGATCTGGAGCGCCCCCATCGCCGTGAACAGCTTCTTGATGAGGTAGTTCTCCTCGTTGTCCAGCGTCGCGCCGCCCAGACTCGAGATGCCCAGGGTGCGGTTGAGCGGGCGGCCCCGCGCGTCGGCGTCCTCCCAGGTCTGCGCGCGGGCGGCGAGGACCCGGTCGGCGATCATGTCGAGCGCGACGTCGAGTTCCAGATCCTCCCAGTCCGTGGCGTAGGGCCGCCGGTAGCGGACCTTCGTCTGCCGCAGCGGGCTGGTGACGAGGCTCTTGCTGGCCGACCCCTTCGGGCACAGCCGGCCCCGCGAGATCGGGCTGTCCGGGTCGCCCTCGATCTGGGTGACCTCGTCGTTTTTGACGTAGACGCGCTGGCCGCAGCCGACCGCGCAGTAGGGGCAGACCGAGCGGGCCACCCGGTCGGCGGTCTCGGTGCGGGCGGTCAGCGCCGCCGACCGGCCGGACTGCGCCGCGGCGCCCCGGCCCAGCGGGTCGGTGCCGGTGAGCTGCCGGTAGACCGGCCAGCCCTCGAGAAAGGTCCGCAGGCCCACCCGCGACACCCCCTCCCGGCCCGTACGTCGCCGACCCCTCGAACATTAGGCCAGCCCGAGCGGGACCGCGACCCGGGCCGCCGATCTTCACCCGGCCCGGGTCGCCCCGGAGACAACACCGCCCCCGGGCCGAAGACCCGGGGGCGGCGCTGGTGTCGGTGTGCAGGTCGCCTCTCGGCGAGTGGCACGACGCGGCTCCAGCCGAACGGTATTCCGCGAAGGCATTTTGGTGAGGCCCGGGGACACTGGACACACCGACACCTCATTCAACCAGCCGACGGGGCGCGATGTTCCCGCCGGCGGCCGGTTTCGTGCCGCCGGCCGGCACCGAGTTCCGGTGCCGGCCGGCGGTCCCCCTTGCGATGAAAGTCTGTGGTCAGCTGTTCCAGTGCTCGGCGACGAGGTCGGCGGCGAGCTGCTCCCACTGCGCGTAGTGATCCGGGTACGCCGACACCTGCACCGTCTGCGCGGCCTCCGTCAGCGGCATGTCCTGCCACCCGTCAACCTGCTTCAGACCCTTCAGGAACGCCGTCGTCGCGTACTGCGCGTCAGTGATCTGCTCCACCGTGCCCCAACCCGACGACGGGCGCTGCTGGAACAGGCCCTGCGAGTCATGGTCGTTGCGGTCACCCAGGTGACCCAGGTTCTCCAACTTCGACTCCTGCAACGCCGTCGCGATCGACACCACCGCGGCCCGCTCGTCCATACCGGCCTTCTTCGTCGCGGCGATGATCGACTTGGTGTTCGCGACCTGCTCGTCGGACAGGTCGATACGCGACTGCTCGCCCTGCACACCGTGCGGGATGAGCTTCGCCTTGTCCACGACCGGCTTGTCGGCGCGCACCGTCACCACGGAGGCGTCCACCGGCGCGGCGGCCTGCGCGGCCACGGGACCGGCGAACACACCACCGGCGAACGCCAGACCAGCAACACCAAGAACACCCTTACGCATGATCGTGTTCATCAGAAACGCTCCATTCGGGGGTCGGCACCCACACGCACCAAGGGGGGTCGGCACGCGCGGACACAAGCACCGTCCGGCGCTCAAACGAACTCAAGAATCCGACGACACGTCGGGAAAGCTTTCGAAGGGGAGAACCGGGCCGCTCGGTGGGACGGGGATGCCCTCACGCCGCCCGGACCAGGTGTAACGACCGGCGGCCCGCCATCATTCCCGGGGGCCCGGGCGCACCAGCGGCGCACCCCGTACTCGGCCGTACGCAAGATGTAACGACCCCGGCCCCGCCACGATTCCGCCCCCACGATGCCCCCGGTCACACCCCCAAACCCGACACCCACCCCGATCCCACCCGAACGACGCACACCCGAGCCGGGGACCGACCATTTCGGCCCGGGATCGGCATTTCGCGCCCGCGCGGGGCGCCGCGCCGGGCGCCGCGAACAGGGCGCACGACACCCGCCGCGCCGGACGACGGGCCCGGCGAGCCGACCTGGGGTTACCCTGACAGGATGCCGGCCCTCTCCCCCGCTGCGACCCGCACGGCCCCCCTGGCCCGGCCGGGCCGGCCCGCCGTGGTGGCCCGCACCCTCACCGAACTCGCCGGCCCCACCCGTGGCGTGGTGGAGCTGCCGCTGCGGCTGATGTGGAACGCCGAGCGCACCTTCGACCTGGGCGATCCGGACGAACTGCTCTGGATGTACGAGAACGTGCTGCGGGAGACCACCCGGGCCGATGACCTGCGGCTGCTCATCGACGGGCGCACGCTGCACCGGGTGTGGCGGCTGCTCAACCTGCCGCGCGGCGTACGCCAGGCGTGGGAGAGCCGCCACCGGGGCCTGCGCGCCGCGTGAGCACCGCCCATCCGCACGAGTTCTACCGCGAGGTCGCCCGGGTGGCCCTGTCCGCCGCCGGGGCGTACCGGTTCGTGCTCGGAGGCGGGGTGGCCTGGGCGGCACACGGGCTGGTGACCCGCCCCACCGAGGACGTGGACCTCTTCGCCGACGTGGAGGGGGCCGCCGCCAGGGCGGCCGACGGCGTACGGACCGCCCTGCAGCGGGCCGGGTTCGAGGTGACCGACGCCGACCCGGACAGCGAGCTGGCCGAGTTGTTCGAGGGGTTCGATCGGGACCTGCGGGACTTCGTGGTGAGCCGGGACGGGCGGCACCTGCGGCTCAGCCTGGCCCGCCTCGACCGGCACCGCAGCCCCGTGGTGATGGGCCTCGGCCCCGTGATGGACGTACGCGACCTGATGGCGAACAAGACCGCCGCCCTGGTCAACCGGCGGGAGGTCCGGGACTACATCGACGTCGCGGCGGCGCTCGAACACCACGACGTGGCGGAGCTGCTGGCCCTGGCCCGCCAGCTCGACCCGGCGCTGGACGAGGCGGACGTGCGGGCCGCCGGCCGCTACCTCGACCGACTGCCCGACCGCCGCTTCGCCCGCTACGGACTGGACGCCGCCGCCGTGGCCCGGGTCCGCGCCCGCCTGTCCTCCTGGCCCCGCTGAGCGCGCCCGGGCGGGGATCGGCCCCCCCGACGCCGGCGACGAGGCGGCAGGCGGGCACCCGCCACCGGCGCACCCGATTCGGCCTACTTCGTGGGGCGACCACCGGTCACACCGAGGATCTCCCCGGTGACGTAGCTGGACTCCTGGGAGGCGAAGAAGACGTACGCCGGCGCCAGCTCGGCCGGCTGGCCGGGGCGCCCCTGCGGGGTGTCCTGGCCGAACTGCTCGACCTTCTCCTCCGGCATCGTCGCCGGGATCAGCGGCGTCCAGATCGGCCCCGGCGCCACCGCGTTCACCCGGATCCCCCGCTCGGCCAGGTCGGCGGCGAGTGCCTTGGTGAAGTTGGCGATCCCCGCCTTGGTGGTGGCGTAGTCCAGCAGTTGCGGCGAGGGGTCGAACGCCTGGATCGACGCCGTGTTGATGATCGCCGAACCCTCCGCCAGATGCGGTACGGCCGCCCGGCAGAGCCAGAACATCGCGTACAGGTTGGTCTTGAGCACCCGGTCGAACTGCTCGTCGCTGATGCCGAGGATGCCCTTGTCCTGCGCCATCTGGTAGGCCGCGTTGTTGACCAGGATGTCGATCCCGCCGAGGTCCCGCACGGCCCGCTCGACCAGCTCCCGGCAGTGGCTCTCGTCGGTGATGTCGCCGCGCACCGCGATACCGCGGCGACCGGCCTCCTCCACGAGACGCACGGTCTCCCGGGCGTCGGCGTCCTCCTCCTCGCCGAGGTAGGAGATGAGCACGTCGGCGCCCTCACGGGCGTACGCGACGGCGATCGCCCGGCCGATGCCGGAGTCACCACCGGTGATCAACGCCCGCCGGCCGTCGAGCTTGCCGCTGCCGCGGTACGACTCCTCGCCGTGGTCCGGCTTCGGGGTCATCTCCGCCGTCGTGCCGGGCGGCGTCTGCTGCTGCTTCGGTTGCCCCTCCCGCTGGCCGTACTGGCTGGTGGGGTCCTGCTGGGTGTGCTGGTCCTCGCTCACCGACATCTCCTCGCGAACCGGGTGGATCTGGGTCTTCCACCGCCCTACCCCGCGACGACGGGCGGAAACGAGCAACCCGGCGTGACCCCGGACGGGCGGCGCGGTACGCGGGCCGCGTCGGCGGCGCCGCCGACCGCTCGTTTATGGTGCGCATGCGCCCGCCGGGCGCCCGAACCCCCACGGAAGGGCAACCACTCATGACCTCTCCCTGCGGCCCGTCGCGTCGCACGGTGCTCGCCGCCGCAGCCGCGGCGGCGGCGAGCGTCCCGCTGCTCGCCGCCGCCCCCGCGCAGGCGGCCGGCCCGGCCCGCTCGCGGACCTGGGACCTCACGGTCCTCGGCACCTCGGACACCCATGGCAACGTCTACAACTGGGACTACTACTCCGACGCCGAGTACGACGACAGCAAGCACAACGACGTGGGCGTCGCCAAGCTGGCCGCCCTGGTGAAGCGGATCCGCGCCGAGCGGCGGGGCCGGGCGACGCTCGTGATCGACGCCGGCGACACCATCCAGGGCACGCCGCTGGCCACCTTCTACGCCAAGCAGGAGCCGATCACCACCACCGGTGCGACGCACCCCATGGCCAACGCCATGAACGTGCTCGGCTACGACGCCGTGACGCTGGGCAACCACGAGTTCAACTACGGCCTGCCGCTGCTGACCAGGTGGATCTCGCAGTTGGGCTTCCCGGCGCTCGCCGCCAACGCCGTCAACGCCGCCACCGGCAAGCCGGCCTTCCTGCCGTACGTCATCAAGAAGGTCTCCGTCGGCTTCGCCGCGCCCCCGCTGCGGGTCGGCATCCTCGGCCTGACAAACCCGGGCAGCGCCATCTGGGACCGGGCCAACGTCGAGGGCCGGCTGCGGTTCGACGACATGATCGCCACCGCCGCGCACTACGTCCCCCTCATGCGGGCGCGCGGGGCCGACATCGTGCTGATCTCCGCCCACGGCGGCGACAGCGGCACCTCCAGCTACGGCCCCGAGCTGCCGAACGAGAACCCGACGGCGCTCATCGCCCAGCGGGTCCCCGGCGTCGACGCGATCCTGTTCGGCCACGCCCACGCCGAGGTCGCCGAGAAGTTCGTGACCAACGAACGCACCGGCGAGCAGGTGCTGCTCACCGAGCCGTCGAAGTGGGGCCAGCGGCTGAGCCGGATGGACTTCACCCTGACCCGCGAGCGGGGCCGCTGGAAGATCACCAAGAAGGCCGCCGCCCTGCTGAACACCAACACCGTGACCGAGGACCCGTCGGTCCTCGCCGCCGTGCGCAGCCAGCACGAGAAGACCGTCGCGTACGTCAACCAGGTGGTGGCCCGCTCCACGGTGGAGCTGTCGGCGGCGGCGAGCCGCTACCAGGACACCCCGATCCTGGACTTCATCAACCACGTCCAGACCGAGGTCGTCACGCGGGCGCTGGCCGGCACCCCGTACGCGGACCTGCCCGTGCTGTCGATCGCGGCGCCGTTCAGCCGGACCGCGGTCTTCCCCGCCGGCGACGTGAAGATCCGCGACGTGGCCGGGCTGTACGTCTTCGACAACACCCTCGAGGCGGTCGTGCTCAGCGGCGCCGAGGTGCGCGCCTACCTGGAGTACTCGGCGAAGTACTTCCGTACCCTCGCCCCGGGCGCCCCGGTCGACCCGGCGGCGATCAGCGACCCGGCCGTGCCGGACTACAACTACGACGTCGTCTCCGGCCTCGACTACGACATCGACATCGCCAAGCCGGTCGGCCGGCGCGTCACCCGCCTGGTGCTGCCCGGCACCGACACGCCGGTGGCGGACAACGCGCAGTTCGTGGTGGCGGTGAACAACTACCGGCGCAGCGGCGGTGGCAACTTCCCCGGCATCGTGACGACCCAGGTCTACAACGAGCAGCAGGAGATCCGCCAGCTGCTCATCGACTGGGCGCAGGCCAGGGGCACCATCGACCCGGCCGACTTCCACCAGCCCAACTGGCGGCTGGTGCGCGAGGGCGTGCCGGTCTTCTGATCCCGGTCGCCGTTCCGGCCGGGGACGATCCGCCTGGCCGTGCGCGGGAACCAACGCCAGGAACGTCCGCGACGCCACCGCGTGGCGTGCGACGTAGGCGTGGGAGCCGTGCGGCGAGCGCCCGGCCGGCGGCAGGGTCCCCGCCGTCTCGTAGTGGCGCATTGCCCGCGTGGACAGCCCGTGCTCCTGCGCCAACCCGGAGGGCCGGAACCGCATTTGAGGGTAGCCCCTGTCGACAGCCGGAGAATGCGGCCGAAGTCTACAGCCGATGATCAACGATACGGTTGAATCCATGACAACCTTGGCCGACGCCGCCCGCCCCTTCACCGGCGGCGCCCTCACCGCCCTGCTCTCCCCCGGCACCCGACTGCTCGGCCTGGGCGAGCCCACCCACGGCGTCGAGGCCTTCCCCGAGCTGCGCAACGAACTCTTCCGCCACCTCGTCGCGCACCAGGGCTACCGCTCGATCGCGCTGGAGAGCGACTGCCTGTCGGCCCTGGTCGCCGACGCGTACGTCACCGACGGCACGGGGACCCTCGACGACGCCACGAGCCGCGGCTTCAGCCACGGCTTCGCCGCCTCACCGGCCAACCGCGAGCTGCTGCGCTGGATGCGTACCCACAACGAGCAGCGCCCGGCACCCGAGCGGCTGCGCTGCTACGGCTTCGACGGCCCCCTGGAGACCGCCGGGGCCGCCAGCCCTCGCCCCGCCCTGACCGCACTGCACGACCACCTCGCCGCCCACCTCGACCTGCCCTTCGGCCGCGAGACGCTCGACGAACTACTCGGCCCCGACGAGCGCTGGACCAACCCGGACGCCATGCGGGATCCCACCCGGTCCGTCGGGCGCACCCCCGCCGCCGGCCGGCTGCGCCTGATCGTCGACGACCTGCGGGTGCTGCTCACCTCGCACGCCCCCCACCTGGCGGCCGTCGCGTCCTCCGACGACCGGTGGCGCGCCGACCTGCACGCCCGCACCGCCGCAGGGCTGCTGCGCTACCACGCGGCGATGGCCGACACCGCGCCCACCCGCTTCGGCACCCTCGTGAGTCTGCGCGACGCGATGATGGCCGACAACCTCCACGCCGTTCTCCGCCGCGAGGCCCATCGCGGCCCCACCCTCGCCTTCGCCCACAACAGCCACCTGCAGCGCCACCGCAGCCAGATGCGGTTCGCCGACCAGACGCTGCGGTGGTGGAGCGCGGGCGCCATCATCGCCAGCCACCTCGGTGACCGGTACGCCTTCGTCGCCACCACCTTCGGCAGCCGCGGTCTTGACGTGCCCCGTCCCGACACCCTCGAGGGGGCCCTGTCGGCCCTCCCCCACGCCCGCGCCGTCATCGATCCCGGCCGCCTCGCCACCGGCCCGCTCGGCGAGCTGACGGCCCGGGTCCCGGCCGACCACACCTACGCTGCCCTCGACCCGGCCACCACCGGTCAGATCGACGCCATCGTCTTCGTCAGGCAGCTCTGAGCGCCGGGGCACCCGCGGGTCCGCCGGACGGCGGGGTTGGTGGCCTTGTCGTCGGTTGCCGTCATTGTGCAGCGGTGGTGGCGCACACCACCGCTGGAGCATCCTAGGATCCTGGGTGGAACGAGGTGCCTGGGCCGCTGGCGCGGTGGTGTTGTCCGCCGCCCCTCTCGGGTTCAGCGGGCCGGCAGGCGGTCCAGCGCCGCCAGCGCGGCCCGGACCGGGGCGCGCCGCAACGTCTCGTCGAAGCTCGCCCGCCCCTGGCAGAACCGCACGAACATCCGCCAGCCCGGCGGCGTGGCCAGCAACGCGTGGAAGACCCCCGGCCGCCGGGTGAACACGTCGAGCAGCCGATGCCCGGCGCGCATCGACGGCACCAGGTCCCGGATGACCGCCCGGTCGTAGCCCACCAGGTCGCCCGCGGCGACCGCCGCGCCGGCCAGCTCCCCGGAGCGCAGCGCGTAGCTGATCCCCTCCCGGCTCCACGGCTCCAGCAGCCCCGCCGCGTCACCCGCGACCAGCACCCGGCCCCGCCGCACCGGGGAGTCCTCCGTCCGGCAGCGGGTCAGGTGACCGGAGTCGTGCGCCGGCCGCACCAGCGACAGGCCCAGGCGGTCGACGAACCCGCCCAGGTAGGCGCGGGTCCGCTCCCCCTCGCCCCGCGCGGCGATGACGCCGACCGTCAACCGGTCGCCCTTCGGGAAGACCCAGGCGTACGAGCCGGGCAGCGGACCCCAGTCGAGCAGCAGGCGGCCCCGCCAGCGGGCCTGCTCCTGCGGCGACACGGGAAGCTCCAGCTCCAGCCCCAGGTCGACCTGCCGGTGGCGGACCCCCACGTGCCGGGCCGTCACCCCCGAGGAGCCGTCCGCCCCGATCACCGTACGCGCGTGGACCGTGTCCCCGTCGGCGAGCCTGAGGCGTACGACCTCGGTGTCCTGCTCGACCGCGCGGACCGCGACCCGCTCGCGGAGCTGGACGCCGGCGGCGACCGCCGCGGCGCGCAGCCGGTCGTCGAACTCCTCCCGGCGCACCATCGTCACCAGCGGACCGCCGGGATGGCGGCGGGTGAACGAGCGTCGCCCGTCCCGGGTGAACGTGACCCGGTCCACCCGGTCGTGCGCGGGCACCTCGATGCGGTCGGCCACCGCCGCGAGCGAGGTGCCGATCAGGCCACCACCGCAGGTCTTGTAGCGCGGATGCGCGGCGCGTTCCAGCACCAACGTGCGCACGCCCGCGCGGGCGGCGGCGTGGGCCGCGGAGAGCCCGGCGGGGCCGGCGCCGACGACGGCGAGATCCCAGACGATCACGGGTGCAGCCTAGGGCAAGCCGCAGCCTCCGGCCCTGCCGGCGCGGCTGGGACACCGCCCGAACGGGTCGGCATCTTCGGCGGGCCAGCGGGTAACCGCGCGGCGGGACCGCCCGCCCGTGGGCGGGTCAGGCGAAGGAGGAAACCCGATGCGGCAGGTACGACTGTCGGATGTCGAGGAACAGGTGTACGACGCGGTGGCGGCCCTGGAGGCCAGGGGGCAGGTGCCGTATCCGGACCTGATCGCGGAGGAGGCCGGTCTCACCGCGGAGCAGTTGCGCGTCCCGCTGCACGAACTCACCGAGAAGAACCTGCTGCACCGGGAGGACTCGCCGATGGCCGGCCTGGACTTCGGGCCCCGGTTCTGCGCCCGCCAGATGGCCTGAGCCGTCGGGCGGGGATTCGCCTCCCGGGGACCGGGGTAGCGCGCAGCGGGGTTCGACGACCGGTCCACGGGAGGCACGATGAATGCGGACGCACCGCCACCGGCCTCGGCGGTCGACAACCGGCGGCGCTGGCGGGCCCTCTCGGTCGGGCTGGTCGCCGCCTTCATGACGCTGCTCGACGTGAGCATCGTCAACGTCGCCCTCCCGTCGATGGACCGCGCCCTCGGCGCCTCCCCCAGCGACCTGCAGTGGGTGCTCTCCGGGTACGCCCTCACGTTCGGTCTGGTGCTCGTCTCCGCCGGCCGCTTCGGCGACATGCGCGGCCGGCGCACCGCCTTCGTCCTCGGCATCGCCGTGTTCACGCTGGCCAGCGCGCTGGCTGGCGTGGCCGACTCCCCCGAGTGGCTGATCGCGGCCCGGCTGTTCCAGGGCGCCGCCGCCGGGGTGGTCAACCCGCAGGTCAACGGGATGATCCAGGAACTCTTCCGGGGGCCCGAGCGGGCCCGCCCGTTCGGGCTGCTCGGGGCCACCATCGGCATCTCCACGGCCGTCGGCCCGCTGCTCGGCGGCCTGCTCATCGCCGTCGGCGGGGATGAGCACGGCTGGCGGTGGGTGTTCTTCGTCAACGTGCCGGTCGGCATCGTCGCGGTGGTCCTCGGCTGGCGGCTGATCCCCGACCGCCCCGCCGGCCCGCGCGACGACCGCCGGTTGGACCCCGTCGGGGTGCTGCTGCTCGGCGTCGGCGTGCTGCTGGTGCTGCTGCCGCTGGTGCAGGAACAGACGTGGCGCGGCCCGGCGAAGTGGCTGCTCGTGCCGGCCGGGCTGCTCGTCCTGGCGTGCTTCGGGGCCTGGGAACGGTGGTACGCCCGACGCCAGGACCCCCTGTTCGACCTGCGGCTGTTCGGTTTCCGGTCGTACGCCCTCGGTTCGCTCATCGCGCTTGTCTACTTCGGCGGGTTCACCGCGATCTTCTTCATCTTCACGCTCTACCTGCAGAACGGCCTCGGCTACAGCGCACTGGTCGCCGGCCTGGCCATCACCCCGTTCGCGCTGGGCTCGGCGGCGGCGTCCGCGCTCGGCGGCCGGATCGTCAACCGCTACGGCCGTCCGCTGGTCGCCACCGGGCTGCTCGCCGTGGTGATCGGGCTCGTCGCGGTGGTCGTGGTGCTCGACCGCGCGCCGAGCGGCGCCCCCGTGCCGTGGCTGACCGCCGCTCCCCTGCTCGTCGCCGGGCTGGGTAGCGGCCTGGTCATCGCGCCGAACCAGACCCTGACCCTGTCCGAGGTGCCGGTACGGCAGGCGGGCAGCGGCGCGGGCATGCTCCAGACCGGCCAGCGGATCGGTTCCGCCGCCGGGATCGCCGCCGTCGGATCCCTCTTCTTCTCCTCGGTGGCATCCAGCGGCGGCGACTACTCGCTGGCCTTCCGGCACTCGCTGCTGCTGGCCGCCGGCGTCATCGCGCTCGCGCTGGTCGCGGCCCTGGTCGACGTCACGCTCGGCCGCCGCCACGCAGATCCGGCGTGAAGACGCCGCTGGCCGGCACCCCACCCGGGGTGCCGGCCAGCGGCGTTTGGCTCGACTGCTCGTGGTCAGCTGTTCCAGTGCTCGGCGACGAGGTCGGCGGCGAGCTGCTCCCACTGCGCGTAGTGATCCGGATACGCCGACACCTGCACCGTCTGCGCGGCCTCCGTCAGCGGCATGTCCTGCCACCCGTCAACCTGCTTCAGACCCTTCAGAAACGCCGTCGTCGCGTACTGCGCGTCAGTGATCTGCTCCACCGTGCCCCAACCCGACGACGGGCGCTGCTGGAACAGACCCTGCGAATCATGGTCGTTGCGGTCACCCAGGTGACCCAGGCCATCATTCCCGGGGGCCCGGGCGCACCAGCGGCGCACCCCGTACTCGGCCGTACGCAAGATGTAACGACCCCGGCCCCGCCACGATTCCGCCCCCACGATGCCCCCGGTCACACCCCCAAACCCGACACCCCACCCCGACCCCAACCCGAAACCCCCGAACGTCGAGACACACCCGAGCCAGGGATCAGCCGTGTCGCCCGAGCGGGGCGGCGCCCCCGGCGCAACCGCCGGGGGCACGGACCGACCGGCCGGCCCATGGGGCGGGGCCGGCCGGTCGGGTCACGGGGGTGTCACCAGAGCTCGGAGACGATGTCCGCCGCCTGCTCCTCCCACTGCGCGTAGGCGAAGGGGTACGCCGAGACCTGCACCGTCTGCGCGGCGGAGGTCAGCGGCAGGTTCTGCCAGCCGCCCACGTTCTTGAGCGCGGTGAAGAACGCCTCGGAGGCGTACTCGGGGTCGGTGATCTGGTCGGGCGAACCCCAACCCGACGACGGGCGCTGCTGGAACAGGCCCTGCGAATCATGGTCGTTGTAGGCGCCCAGGTGGCCGAGGTTGTAGAGCTTCGACTCCTGCAACGAGGTGGCCACGCCGATCACGGCGCCCCGCTCACCCACGCCGGTCTCCTTGGCCTCCTCGACGATGGCCTTGGCGTTGGCGCGCTGCGCGTCGTCGAGCGGAACACGCGACTGGGCGCCCTGCACGCCGTGCGGGATGAGTTCCTCGCGGCCTGGTTTGCCGGCGGTCGGTTCGGTGGTGGTACCGCCCGTGGTCTGGGCCGACTCGTCGGCCGCGTCCGGCGCGCGCTGGCCGGTGGCCTGCTCGATCGCCGCCACGGCGCCCGAGTGGGGCGTGGTGGTGACGGGGGCGGCCACGGCCGTCGGGCCGAAGGCAAGGCCGCCGAGGGCGGCGACGCCCACGACGCTCAGCGCGATCTTGCGGTTCGGGTCCTTCGAGTCCTTCGCGATGGCCGGGAGCCACCGGGTGAAGCGGTACTTCACGTGGGTTGCCCTTTCGGTCAGGCGAAGCGCTCCCGGATGAAGCGCTCCTCGGGGGAACTGCCGCGCCGGAGGGGGTTTCGGTTCCGGCGGTACGGGGGACACAACCGACCCGCCTTGTCGGTCATTCCGGATATGGACCGGCAGCGGCGGGCTGCGACCGGGGTCACCCCGGTGGTCGGGACGAAACGGCACGGCCGGCGCAGCCCGCGCGGCCGGGCCGGTCGCGGCGCGCGCCAGACCCGGCGCTGCGCGACGACAGCGGACCCCGGCGCACCCGACCGGATCGGCGGGGTGCGCCAGGGTCGACGTCCACCCGGTCAGCTCGCGGCAGCCGGGACCGGCTCGCTCACTCCTCGCGTTCGCCCGCGCCGGCCGGGTCGCCCGGCCCGGCGCCGCGCAGCTGCTCGAAGAGGGTGATCTGGAGACCGGCCGGGGCGTCGAGGCGGGCGTTGAGCGACTGCCACGGCGTCACCGTGGGCGGCGCGATCTCGGTCGCCCCGGCGGAGACCAGGCGGCGGGTGGCGGCGCGGCTGTCGTCCACCTCGAAGGCCACCCGGAGCTTCGGGGCCACCTGGCGCCCCACCTCCACCTCGTCGATCATCCGCTTCTGCGCCGGGTCGGCGATCTCCAGGGTGGCCCGGCCGGCATCGAGGATCACCACCTGGGCGTCGTCGGCCCCGCTGAACGCGGCCTGCTCGGGCAGGCCCAACGCGTCGCGGAAGAACGCCACTGCGGCGTCGTAGTCCTCGGCCTCCACCACCAGGCGCAGCTGGCGTACGGCGGGGACCCGATCGGCATCGTCGATGATCATGTCATCGGAGCCTAACCCGTGGGGCCACCGCGGGCGGCGGGTGGATCAGTGCCCCCGAGCCAGCCACTCGTCCAGGTGGGGGGCCTCCGCGCCGACGGTGCTGCTCGGCCCGTGCCCGGTGTGCACGACCGTCTCCGGTGGGAGGGTCAGCAGCCGGTCCCGGATCGACGCGACGATCGTGCCGAAATCGCTGTACGAGCGTCCCGTCGCCCCCGGCCCACCCGCGAAGAGCGTGTCGCCGGTGAACACCGCGCCGAGCGCCGGCGCGTGGAAGCTGCACGCGCCGGGGCTGTGGCCGGGCGTGTGCAGCACCGTCAGCGCCGTGCCGGCCACCTCGATGCGCTGCCCGTCGCGCAGCTCCCCGTCCGGCGCCTCGCCGGGGTGCACCATGTCCCACAGCACCCGGTCGGCGGGGTGCAGCAGCACCGGGGCGCCGGTGGCCCGGGCCAGCGCCGGGGCCACCCGGACGTGGTCGTCATGGGCGTGGGTGGCGAGGATGGCCCGTACCTGTCGGTCGCCGACCGCGGCCAGGATGGTGTCGACGTCGTGCGGGGCGTCGACGACGACGCACTCGACGTCGTCGCCCACCACCCACACGTTGTTGTCCACGTCGAAGGTCTGGCCGTCGAGGGAGAACGTGCCGGAGGTGACGGCGTGCTCGATCCGGGCCGCCATCAGAGGATCACCACCGAGCGCAGCACGTCGCCGCCGTGCATCCGGGCGAACGCCTCCTCGACCTGGTCCAGGGCGATCTCCTCGGTGACGAAGGCGTCCAGGTCGAGCCGGCCCTGCAGGTAGAGCTCGGTCAGCATCGGGAAGTCGCGGCTGGGCAGGCAGTCGCCGTACCAGCTCGACTTCAGCGCGCCGCCCCGGCCGAACACGTCGAGCAGCGGCACCTCGACGGTCATCTCCGGGGTCGGCACGCCGACCAGCACGACGGTGCCGGCCAGGTCGCGGGCGTAGAAGGCCTGCTTCCAGGTCTCGGGGCGGCCGACCGCGTCGATCACGACGTCGGCGCCGAAGCCACCGGTGGCGGCGCGGATCGCCTCGACCGGGTCGTCCGCCCGGGCGTCCACCGTGTGGGTGGCACCGAACTTGCGGGCCCAGTCGAGCTTGCGGGCGTCGGTGTCCACGGCGATGATCGTCGTCGCGCCGGCCAGGACGGCCCCGGCGACCGCCGCGTCCCCGACGCCGCCGCAACCGATCACGGCCACCGAGTCTCCCCGGGTGACCCCGCCGGTGTTCATGGCGGCCCCGAGCCCGGCCATCACGCCGCAGCCGAGCAGCCCCACGGCGGCGGGTCGGGCCGCCGGGTCGACCTTGGTGCACTGACCGGCGTGGACCAGGGTCTTCTCCGCGAAGGCGCCGATGCCCAGCGCCGGCGTGAGCTCGGTGCCGTCGGTGAGGGTCATCTTCTGCGCCGCGTTGTGGGTGGCGAAGCAGTACCACGGGCGGCCCCGGCGGCAGGCCCGGCACACCCCGCAGACGGCCCGCCAGTTGAGCACCACGAAGTCGCCCGGGGCGACGCCGTCGACGCCCTGCCCCACCTGCTCGACCACGCCGGCCGCCTCGTGCCCGAGCAGGAACGGGTAGTCATCGTTGATGCCACCCTCCCGGTAGTGCAGGTCGGTGTGGCAGACCCCGCAGGACTGGATCCGCACGATCGCCTCACCCGGCCCCGGGTCCGGCAGCACGATGGTGGTCACCTCGACCGGCGCGCCCTTGCTGCGGGAGATGACTCCCCTGACCTGCTGGCTCACGGTTCCTCCTGCTTCCCGCCGACGCGTCGCGTCGGCGTCCGTCGGTGCGCTGGCCCGGCACCTCGATCAAACGTTCCTCGGGCGAAGCTACCCCGATCGTCGCGGAGAGCCGGGTCCCTCGGGCGGTTATCCCGATCGGCGAAGGGTAGGCGGGGGCACGGTTCGTCGGTCGGACGGGAGTGCGCCCATGAAGATCAGCCATCTGCCACTGCGGGTCAGCGTCGGCGCGTTCGTCCTCAACTCGGGGTGGGGCAAGCGGTCGCTGGAGGGCGAGGCGGCGCAGGGCGTACACGCGATGGCTGTCGGGGCCGTCCCGCAGCTCGGGCAGCTCGACCCGGACCGGTTCGCCCGGTTGCTCTCCCGGGCGGAGATCGCTCTGGGCGCGGCGCTGCTCGCGCCGTTCGTGCCGTCGGCGCTGGCCGGCCTGGGCCTGGCCGCGTTCGGCGCCGGTCTCGTGCAGCTCTACCTCAGGACGCCGGGCATGCGCGAGCCGGGCAGCCTGCGCCCCACCCAGCAGGGCATCGGCCTGGCCAAGGACGTGTGGCTGCTCGGGGCCGGCCTGACCCTGGTGCTGGACGACCTCACCCACGGTCGCCGGCGTCGCTGAGCTGTGCCTCCGCGCGAGCGGGCGCACCGAGGCGGGCCGTCACGGCCGGCCAGGCGGCGGCGCGGCGGCCATCGCGCGGCGGGCCGCGTTGCGGTAGCGCAGGACCTGGAGCGCGCCGAGTCCCCACAGGACGTACTGCAGGGCGAACGCCCACCGGAAGGCGTTCAGGTCGGGGGTGGCCCGGCCCGGCGGGGTGGCCACGTCGAGCACCACGCCGACGGCCAGCACCAGCAGGATCGAGGCGGCGAAGCCGCCGACGTTCACCACGCCGGTGGCGCTGCTGATCCGGTTGACCGGGTTGAAGCTGCGGGCGTAGTCGATCCCGATCATCGAAGCCGGGCCGTTGACCGCCAGGACCAGCACCAGCGTGACCAGCAGCCAGCCCGGTGCGCGTCCCGGCCAGGCGAGCACCACGGTCCAGGCCGTGGCGGTCGCGCCGATGGTCACGAAGACGAGCACCGAACGGTGGAAGGGGTACCGGGCGCAGAGGTGCGCGATCGCCGGGCCGGCCAGCAGCATGGCGGCGGTCATCAGGGTCAGCAGCGACGCCGCCGCGGTCGGGCTGAGCCCCTGTCCCTGCACCAGGAACGGGTAGCCCCAGAGCAGGGCGAACACGGCGCCGGAGAACTGGGTGACGAAGTGCGTCCAGAGGCCGAGCCGGGTGCCCGGCTGGGCCCAGGCGGCGGCGAGTTCCCGGCGGACGTCGGTGCGGGTGGGCGGGGCGCCGGCCGGTACCTCGCCGCGCGGGGTGTCCCGGACGGCGGCGGCGACCATCAGCAGCACCGTCGCGCCGATCGCGGCGACGGTGAGGAAGGCGGGGGTCCAGCCCGCCCGGTGCAGCAACGCCACCAGCGGCACGGTGCCGAGGATGGCCCCGAGCTGGCCGAACGTGCCGGTGAGCTGGGTCATCATCGGGTAGCGGCGCCCCGGGAACCACAGCGCCACGATCCGCAGCACGCTGATGAAGGTCATCGCGTCGCCGAGCCCGATCAGCACCCGGGCGACGATGGCGAGGGGCATGCCGGTGGCGAGGGCGAAGCAGAGTTGACCGGCGACCATCAGCGCGCCGCCGACGAGGAGCAGCCGGCGGGAGCCGAACCGGTCGAGCAGCACGCCGACCGGGACCTGCATCGCCGCGTACACGGCGAGCTGGGCGACGGAGAAGACGGCCAGCGCCGAGGCGTTGATGTCGAACCGGTGGGCCGCGTCGACGCCGGTGACACCGAGTGAGCTGCGGTGGAACACGGCGGCCACGTACGCGGCCAGGGCCACGCCCCAGACGAGTCCGGCCCCGGGTCGGCGCGCGGCGACCGGCGCGGTCAGCACCCGCACCGCGGGGCACGCGGCACGTCGGCGTCGTCGTCGAGGCGCGCGGCGACGGCGGTTGTCATGGTGCCATGGTGAGCGGGGTCGCCGGGGCGCGTCCCCGCGCCCCGCTGCGCAGTGGCGCGGACCACCCCGTCGCCGGCCCGACCGGCGTTCCCGGCTAGTCCCCCTCCACCTGTTGCGTGCCGCTTTCGGCCCAGAAGTCGACGAGCAGGCGATGGAACTCCTCGGCGCACTCGATCTGCGGCATGTGCCCGCACTCGGGAAACAGGTGGGTACGCGCGGCCGGCAGCCGGGACCGGGCGGCGGCGAGGTGCGTCGCGGGCAGGATCAGGTCCCGCTCGCCCCAGACGACCAGGGTGGGCAGGTCGAGCCGCCGCACCTCGGCCAGGAGTTCCTCCCGCCAGTGTGGGCTCACGCCCCGGAAGGTGCCGAGGCTGCGCGCGGTCTCCAGCATCACCCGGGCGGCGTACGGCTGGCGGGCGGCGGCCAGGGCGTGGGCGACGCGTTCGGCGGTCGCGAAGGCCGGGTCGTGAAAGAGCGACAGCTCGGTGCGGCGGGCCGCCCACCGGGTCGGCCGCAGCAGCAGCCGGCCCAGCGGGCGCAGCGCGAGCAGCCGCAGCGCGATGGTCACCTCCCGGCCGAAGCCGGCGCTGTTGACCAGCGTCAGGCTGGCCGCCCGGGCCGGTTCGGCTGCCGCGAGGCGCATGGCGACCGCGCCGCCGAGGGAGTTGCCGACCAGGTGCGCCGGCCGGTCGACGCCGACGGCGTCGAGGTAGCGGGCGGCGAAGTCCGCCAGCGCCGGCAGGGTGCAGGGCCGGGCCATCGGCAGCGAACCGCCGTAGCCGGGCAGGTCGACGCTGTGCACCCGGAACCGCCGGGCGAGCAGATCGTGCAGTTCGGTGAAGTCGCGCAGGGTGCGGCCGATGCCGTGCAGCAGCAGCACCGGGGGCCCGTCGCCGTCGACGCGATGACACACCCGCCGGCCGTCCACAGTGACGTGCCGGGGCCGGGGCCCGGCGCTCACGCCGCCTTCCCGGCCCGGTCGGCGCCGGGGCGGCGCGTCGTGGGGGCGGCCGGCGCGGTGGTGAGGCGGCGGGCGGAATCGCCCGCGACGCGGTCGAGCCCGAAGGCCAGGACCCGCGGGTACGCCGCCGGCGCCACCCGGGCCAGCAGGTCGGGCAGCCGCGCCGACCAGCCGATCAGCACCCGGCCCCGGCGGCGCTCGACGCCACGCAGGATCACCTCTGCGGCGCGGGCGGGGTCGATGGTGAGCAGCTTCTCGAACTGCCGGCGGCTCGTCTCGAACTCCTCGGCGGGAACGCCGCCGCCGACCCGGGCGTTCTGCGCGATGCGGGTGCGGATCCCGCCGGGATGCACGCAGGTCACGCCGATCCCGTCGCCGGCCAACTCCTGGCGCAGCGCCTCCGTGAAGCCGCGGACGGCGAACTTGCTGGCCGCGTACGCGGTCTGCCCGGCCGGGGCGATGAGGCCGAAGAGGCTGGAGACGTTGACCAGATGCGCGCCCGGCTCGGCCCGCAGGGTGGGCAGCAGCGTGTGGGTCAGCTGCACCACGGCGCGGAAGTTGACGTCGAGCACCCAGCCGAAGTCGTCGAGGCTCACCTGGTCGAACCGGCCGCCCAACGCCACGCCCGCGTTGTTGACCAGCAGCCGGACGGCCGGGTGGCGCTGCCGGATCTCCTCGGCCACCCGCGCGGTGGCGGCAGCGTCGGCCAGGTCGACCAGGTAGGTGGTGAGCTGCCGGTCGGGGTGCGCGGCGCGCACGGCCGCGACGACGGCGTCGAGCCGCCCGGCGTCGCGGTCGAGCAGCACCAGGTCGCTGCCCCGACGGGCGAGCGAGTGGACGAGGGCCTCGCCGATGCCGCTGGCGGCACCGGTGAGCACGGCGGTCGCGCCGGGGAAGACGAACCTACGCACGAACGGTCCTCCGTCGGGGGGTGCCGGCGCGGGAGAACCGCACGCCGGAATCGGTGAGCCGGCCGTGCCGCATCAGCAGGACGTCCCGGGGATAGTTCTGGTGCAGCCGCCACGGCGCCCTGGCGCCCTGCCTGGGCAGGGTGTCGACGCTGCGCAGCACGTAGCCGGACGCCAGGTCGATCAGCGGCACCCGCCCGGCGTCGGGGGGCGGCAGCGGGGTGACGACCTGCTGACCGGTGCGGTCCAGGTGGCGCAGCAGCCGGCAGACGTAGGTGGCGACCAGGTCGGCCTTCAGCGTCCACGAGGCGTTGGTGTAGCCGATGGTCATCGCGAAGTTCGGCACCCCGGAGAGCATCATGCCCTTGTAGGCGACGGTGCGGGGCAGCGCCACGTCGTCGCCGTCGACACGGAGCGTCATGCCGCCGAGAGCGAGCAGGTTGAGCCCGGTGGCGGTGACCACGACGTCGGCCGCCAGCTCCGCGCCGGAGCGGAGCCGGACGCCGCGCTCGGTGAAGGTGTCGACGGTGTCGGTGACCACGGACGCCGCTCCCCGCGCCAGGGCGCTGAACAGGTCGCCGTCGGGCACCACGCACAGCCGCTGGTCCCACGGGTCGTAGCGGGGCGAGAAGTGCCGGTCGACGTCGTAGCCGGCCGGCAGCCGGCCCCGGGCGGCGCGCAGCAGCAGCTTCCTGACCAGGGCGGGCGCGCGCCGGCTGAGCTGGAAGTTGGCGGTGGAGAGCAGGATGTTCTTCCAGCGCACCACCGGATACGCGGTCTTCGCCGGCAGCCAGCGGCGCAGCGCGTCGGCGAGCACGTCGCGTGAGGGCAGCGCGATGACGTACGTGGGTGAGCGCTGCAACATGGTCACGTGGGCGGCCCGCTCGGCCATCGCCGGCACCAGGGTCACGGCGGTGGCGCCGCTGCCGATCACCACCACCCGCTTGCCGGTGTGGTCGAGGTCAGCCGGCCAGTGCTGCGGGTGCACGATCCGCCCGGCGAAGCGCTCGGTGCCGGCGAACGCCGGGGTGTAGCCGGCGTCGTAGCGGTAGTAGCCCGCGCAGGCGAACAGGAAGGAGCAGGTCAGCGTGACGGTCTCGGCGGTGTCGTCGCGGTGGGCGTGCACGGTCCAGCGGGCGCTCTCGCCGTCCCAGTCGGCGCGCAGCACCCGGTGGCGCAGGCGGACGTGGTCGGTGACGCCGTACTCGTCGGCGGTGCGGCGCACGTAGTCGCGGATGGAGTCGCCGTCGGCGATGGCCTTCGGGTCGGTCCAGGGTTTGAAGGAGTAGCCGAGGGTGAACATGTCGGAGTCGGACCGGACGCCGGGATAGCGGAACAGGTCCCAGGTGCCGCCGACCGCGTCGCGGGACTCCAGCACCGCGTACGTCTTCTCCGGGCAGTGGCGGCGCAGGTGGCAGGCGGCCCCGATGCCGGACAGGCCGGCACCGACGATGAGCACGTCGACGTGGTCGGTGGCCATCTCGTCTCCCGTCCGCCGGTGACACCGGACACTAACCACGGGTGTCGACGCCCGTCAACACCCTGTCGAGTCCAGCCGACGGGGTGTCGAGCCCAGTAGAGTCAGCGGGCATGACGCCCGCCCGTACCAGCACCGGGAGCGCCACCGGGCGCGGACGGCGCGCGGCCCGGTCCGCCGGCGACGAACGGGAGCTGGCCATCCTGGCCACCGCCGAGCGGCTGCTGCGCCAGCGCGCCTTCGCCGACATCTCCATCGACGACCTGGCGCGTGGGGCCGGCATCTCCCGGCCCACGTTCTACTTCTACTTTCCGTCGAAGGACGCGGTGCTGCTGACGCTGCTGGACCGGGTCATCGCCGAGGCCGACACCGCCGCGGGCGACGCGCTGGAGCGGTTGGCCGAGGACCCGCGGGGGCGCTGGCGGGAGCTGATCGGGCGGTTCCACGAGACCTTCGGCGCGCACCGCGCCGTCGTGCTGGCCTGCGCCCAGGTGCGCGGCACCAACGCCGAGGTGCGCCGGCTGTGGGCGAGTGTGCTGGAGCGCTGGGTGTACGCGGTCGAGACGGCGATCGAGGCCGAACGGCGGCGCGGCGCGGCCCCCGACGGGGTGCCCGCCCGCGACCTGGCCGTCGCGCTCAACTCGATGAGCGAGCGCGTCTGGTACGCCACCTTCGCCGGCGACGGTCCGGCGGTGGCCGAGCACGACGTGGTCGACGTGCTGCGCGACGTCTGGCTGGCGGCCATCTACCGCGACACCCATCCCCCGGTGGCCTGACTGCGGCGCCCGGCGGGACGCGCTACGTCGCCGGGCCGTCCTGCGTGGCGGGGCTGCCCGACCGCTCGTCGTGCCAGACGGCGTCACGCGGCGGCCCGGACTCGGCCCAGGCCAGCCCACCCCTCGCCTCCGCACCCGGGATGCCGTCGACCATCCGGCCGATGTCCAGCCCGGACGCCAAAGAGCTTGCGATGTCGCCGCGCAGTTCCGCCACCGCCGTGTCGAGGTCGTCCTCCTCCGTGGACCAGTCGATGTCCGCCGCCCGCAAGTCGGCCACGGCGTGGTCGGTGACCGCCTGCGGGTCCGTCACGGCGACCGTCAGGCGGCAGTACACGTGCAGGAGCACCGGTTGCGGGGCGTTCGCGTCGGCCATGCCCACAGCATGACATACTAAGGCACATGCCTAAGCGAGACGGTGGCGGAGACGGGACCCTGGACGGCGTGTTCCACGCGCTGTCCGACCCGACCCGGCGCCGGGTCGTCGAGCTCCTCGGCCGAGGGCCCGCGACGACCAGCGAACTCGCCCGCCCGTTCGACATGGCACTGCCGTCGTTCACCCAGCACCTGGGCGTCCTCGAGCGCTCCGGCCTGGTGACGTCGGAGAAGAGGGGGCGGGTGCGGACGTACCGGCTCGCGCCGGAGCCGCTCGCGCACGTCGATGACTGGCTCGCCGGTCAGCGCGCCGTGTGGACCCGACGCCTCGATCAGCTCGACTCGTTTCTCCACGACCTGAAGGAGCAGCAGACATGACCGCCTACCCCAGCGTGAACCCGGACCTCGACCTCGTCCTGGAACGCACCGTCGACGTCGCGCCCGAGCTGGTCTGGCGGGCCTGGACCACGCCCGAGCTGGTCGTGCGGTGGTTCGCACCGAAGCCCTGGTCGACCTCTTCCTGCGAGATCGATCTCCAGCCCGGCGGCAGGTTCCACACCGTGATGCGCTCGCCCGAGGGCACGGAGTATCCGAGCACCGGCTGCATCCTGGTCGTCGAGGAGGGCAGGACGCTGGTCTTCACCTCGGGGCTGGGCCCCGGCTTCCGGCCGCAGGTCGGCACGGACGGTGATTTCCCGTTCACCGCCGTCATCCGGATCGAACGCAGCGGCAACGGCACGAAGTACACGGCCACCGCGATCCACGCCGACGCCTCGGCCAAGCAGTCCCACGAGAAGATGGGATTCGTCGAGGGCTGGGGCACCGCACTGGACCAACTGGTCGAGACCGTCCGGGGCCTCTGACGGTTCGGCCACCGCTCGGACCGCGACGGCGCGCCCATCGGTTGCCCGATGAGCGCGCCGTCGTCACCGGGGGCGGTTCACGCCGCCCCGAACGGAATGGTGACCAGATTGTGACCAACGCCGACGGGGAAGCCGGCCGCGAGCGGCCGTCGCCAGGCGTTGTCCGGCTGTCGCCGGTGCGCCGGCGACAGCCGTCAGTCCGTCACCTCGCGCCAGGCGGGGTGATTGCCACGCCAGGCGCCGGCCAGGATGACCGCCGACGTGCGACCGGGGCATTCCTGCACCTTGGACCGGCCGGACTCACCGCCGATCCGTACCTGAACGTCCCAACGCTGCCCGTCAGTGCGGATGTACACGTCCCGACGCCCACGCCGGGACGTGTCGCCGTTCCACCAGTGCTCTTCAACCCTCACCCATCGACCGTATAGCAGTCGCTCCGCAGGCGACACGGCCGGTGGTGGTGCGCAGGGCTGCCGGCCCGTGGTCCACTCAGGCGTGCTCGCCCGGCGCCAGGTGCCGGTAGCCGGGCACATTTTCGGCGAACCAGCCGTTCACGCTGGTCAGGCCACGCTCGTTGAGCTGGGCGTCGTGGATCGGGAACACCCGCTCGGCCCCGACGGCGGTGGCGAAGTCGATCGCCTCGGCGAGCTTCAGCCAGGATGCCTGCGCCGGGACCAGCAACGTCTCGACCGGCCGGTCGGGCCGGTGCAGGGAGTCGCCCGGGTGGTAGACCGCGTCGTCGACGAGGTAACCCAGGTTGGGGCAGTCGGGCTGGCCGCCGTGGATGGTGGCGTGCCGCCCGCCCCACGCGGTCACGGTGAGGCCGGCGGCGGTGAACCGTTGGCCCGCACCGACCCTGGTGACGGAGAGCGGCGCCAGGTCGGGCAGCACGGCCCCCGCCGGCACGAAGACCGGCACGCCGAGCCCGGCGAGCCGGAGCACGTCGACGTGGTCGGTGTGCTCGTGGGTGACCAGCACCGCGTCCGCGCCGGCCAGGGCCCGCGGCTCGCTCCAGGTGCCCGGATCGATGACCAGTACACCCCCGGCGTGCTCCAGCCGGACGCAGGAGTGGGTGAACTTCGTGATCCGCACGCGCCGACGATACTTCCCGGCCGGGCCGGCCGAGGTCCCCCGACGGCGACGGCGGACGATTTCAGGGTCGACTCAGGGTCGGGTCCGGTCCGCGTGAGAGGCTTCAAGGCGAAAAGGGAGTGCCGACATGAGCGACTACGGTCATCCGCTGACATTCGGGGCGTTCCTGACGCCCGGCAACGCCGAGCCGGGGCGGGTCGTGGGCCTCGCCATGCTGGCCGAGCAGGTCGGCTTCGACCTCGTCACCTTCCAGGACCACCCCTACCAGCCCGCGTTCCTCGACACCTGGACGCTGATGAGTTTCGTGGCGGCCCGCACCGGCACGGTGCGGCTGGCGGCCAACGTGACGAACCTGCCGCTGCGCCCGCCGGCCGTGCTGGCCCGCAGCGTGGCGAGCCTCGACCTGCTCAGCGGCGGCCGGGTGGAACTCGGCCTGGGCGCCGGCGCGTTCTGGGAGGCCATCGAGGCGATGGGCGGGCGCCGGCTCTCCCCCGGGCAGGGCGTGCGGGCCCTGACGGAGGCGATCGACGTCATCCGCCAGGTCTGGGACGTCGACGCGCGCGGCGGCGTCCGGGTCGACGGCGAGTTCCACCGGGTCGTCGGCGCGAAACGGGGCCCCGCGCCCGCCCACGACGTGGGCATCTGGCTGGGCGCGTACAAGCCGCGGATGCTGGCGCTGACCGGGCGACGGGCCGACGGGTGGTTGCCGTCGCTGAGCTACCTGCAACCCGGCGACCTCGCCAGGGGCAACACCATCATCGACGAGGCCGCGCGGCAGGCCGGCCGGGACCCGGCCGACGTGCGCCGCCTGCTCAACGTCACCGGCCGGTTCGCGCCGAACGGCCGGGGGCCGCTGCACGGGCCCGCCGAGCAGTGGGCGGAGGAACTGGCCGACCTCGCGCTCAGCGACGGGATCAGCACCTTCATCCTGGGCAGCGACGAGCCCGAGGACCTGCGGCGCTTCGCCGCCGAGGTGGCCCCCGCCGTGCGCGAGCTGGTGGCGGGCGAACGCGCCTACACCACCCCGCCCGGCGGGGCCGGCAGCACGCCCGCCACCGCCGGCAGCGCGCGAGGGGCGGCAACCGGGGCGCCGGGCGACGTCGGCCGGCCCGCCGGGGTGGGAGCCTTCGCCGTCGTTCCGACACCCGACGACGGCGTGCGCCGCAGCGCGATCCGGGTCTGGGACGAGAGCACCCGGCCCGCCGGGCCCGCGCCGGACCCGGCGCGCACCTACACCCCGGACGACCAGGCCGGCGCCCAGCACCTCATCGACGTGCACGACGGGCTGCGCGCCGAGCTGGCCCGGCTGCACGACCTGGTGGAGCAGGTCGGCGCCGGGCTGCTCGACGCCGGCACGGCCCGCTCGCACATCAACACCATGACGATGCGGCAGAACAAGTGGACCCTCGGCACGTACTGCGAGTCGTACTGCCGGGTGGTCACCACCCACCACACCCTGGAGGACCGGGCGATCTTCCCGCACCTGCGCGGCGGCGACGCCCGGCTCGCCCCGGTGCTGGACCGGCTCGAGCAGGAGCACCACGCCATCCACGACGTGCTGGAGCGCGTCGACCGCGCCCTCGTCGCGTTCGTCTCCGTCTCCGACGGGATGCCCGAGCTGCGCGCCGCGGTCGACCTGCTCAGCGACACACTGCTGTCCCACCTCGCCTACGAGGAACGCGAACTCGTCGAGCCCATCGCCCGCCTCGGCCTGACCTGAACCGCCGTCGCGCGCCGCGCGATGGCGGGAGGATCGGAGCATGCAGCCACGTAACGGGCGGGGGCACCGCCGCCTGCCGCACACCGCCGACGTGCGCGTCGAGGCGTGGGCGCCGACCCGGCGGGAGTGCGTCGCCGAGGCAGTCGCCGCGCTGGTCGACACGTTCGTCGACCCCGCCGGGGCACCCCCCGGCCCGCAGCGGGAGTTCCACGCGCCGGCCGGCGACGACGACGCGGACCTGCTGCTGGGCGTACTCGACGAAGTGATCTTCCGGATGGAGACGGCGGGCGAGCTGCCGCTGCACACCGAGGTCGCCGACGACGGCGCCGGCGGCCTGCTGGTGCGCTGGCGCACGGCGGACACCGACGCCGTCGAGCTGGTCGGCGCGGTGCCGAAAGCCGTCTCCCTGCACGAGCTGCGCTTCGGCCCCGGCCCCACGGGCTGGTCCTGCGCGGTGACGCTGGACGTGTGAACGGCCGGGCTCAGCCCTTCACCACACCCAGCGGCACCAGCCGGGCCACCTTCCGGCACAGCCCGGCGCCCTCCGCGGCGGCCACCACCGCCGAGACGTCCTTGTACGCCGCCGGCATCTCCTCGGCCAGACCGCGCCGCGACGCGCCGCGCACGGCGATGTCCTGCGCGGCCAGCTCGGCGTGCGGGTCCAGCCCGCGCTCCGCGCGCACGGCCTGCTTGCGGCTGCGCACCCGCCCCGCCCCGTGGCAGGTGGACGCGAAGGCGGGCGCCCCCGGCACGCCGGTGAGCACGAACGAGCCGGTGCCCATCGAGCCGGGGATGAGCACCGGCTGGCCCACGTCGCGCAGGTCGTCGGGCAGGTCGACGTGCCCGGGCGGCAGGGCGCGGGTGGCCCCCTTGCGGTGCACGCACAACGCGCGCCGCTCGCCGTCGACGTCGTGCGTCTCGATCTTCGCGAGGTTGTGCGAGACGTCGTAGACCAGGTCGAGGCGGCTGCCGGTGACCCGGGCGAAGACCTTGCGGGCGGCATCGGCGAGCAACTGCCGGTTCGCGCGGGCGTAGTTGGCGGCGGCGGCCATCGCACCCAGGTAGGCGCGGCCCTCGTGGGAGGAGACCGGGGCACAGGCGAGCTGGCGGTCCGGGACGTGGATGCCGTACCGGGCCATCACCTTCTCCATCCGGCGGACGTGGTCGGTGCAGACCTGGTGACCCAGCCCCCGGGACCCACAGTGGATCATCACGCAGACCTGCCCGGGGCGCAGCCCGAACGCGGTCGCCGCGATGTCGTCGTAGACCTCCGCGACGGCCTGCACCTCCAGGAAGTGGTTGCCGGAGCCCAGGCTGCCTACCTGCCGGGCGCCGCGCTCGACCGCCCGCTCGCTGACCTGCGTCGGGTCGGCGTCGCCGACGGCGCCGGCGTCCTCGCAGCGGCGCAGGTCCTCCTCGACGCCGAAGCCACGCTCGACCGCGTAGCGGGAGCCGCCGCGCAGCACCGCGTCGAGTTCCGCGCCCGTCGACAGGTGCCACACCGCGCCCCGGCCCATGCCACGGGGGGTGGCCTCGCCGAGGCCGTCCATCAGCGCGTCCAGCCGGGGCCGCAGCCCGTCGCGGTCGACGTCGGCGGCAAGCAGCCGCACCCCGCAGGAGATGTCGAAACCCACTCCGCCGGGCGAGACCACCCCGCCGTGGGCGACGTCGGTGGCGGCCACGCCGCCGATCGGGAACCCGTAGCCCCAGTGCACGTCCGGCATGGCGTACGAGGCCCCGACGATGCCGGGCAGCGTGGCCACGTTCGCCACCTGCTCCAGCGACTTGTCCGCCCCCGCGTCGGGCAGCAACGACCGGGACGCGAAGACCACCCCCGGCACCCGCATCGGGTCGCGCCGGTCGATCCGGAAGCGGTACGGCGACTCCTCGACCAGCTCCATTCCCGGCGGCTACCCGGGCGGGCGCCGCCTACACCCGGTCACCGGCGGCCGGCCGCCGCATCGCCCAGACGTCGGGCACCCGTGCCTGCCCGGTGACCGCGAACCCGAGCCGCACGTCCCCCGGGATTACCGGGCCGGCGCCGCGGTTACTGGACGCCGGGCGCCCGCGTCCTAACCTGTTCGGGTGAGCGCCGAGCTGATCCTGCTGTCGAGGGTGACCTTTCGCGGCCGGGAGATCACCGGTCCCCGGCTGCGCGGGCTGCTCGCACTGCTCGCCGACCACTTCCCCGGCGACTGCGCCGCGTCCCGGCTCATCGACGCGCTCTGGCCGCACGAGCAGCCACGCAACCCCACGAAGGCCCTGCAGATCCTCGTCTCCCGCGCGCGGGCACAATTGGGCGGCGACGTGATCGCCACGACCGCCACCGGGTACCGCCTGAGCCTCGGGGAGCAGCAGGTCGACGCCGCCGCCGTGGTGCGGCACGGCGAGTCGGCCGAGCGGTCCGCCCGCGCCGGCGACCACACCGCGGCGCTCGCCCACGCCGACGCCGGCCTCGCCCTCTGGAGCGGGCCGCCCACCGATGACCCACCCGGTGCGGATCCGCTGGCGGTGCTGCGGGCGGACCGCGTCCGGGTCCACCGGTCCCTGCGACGCTCCCGCGCGCTGGCCCTGTCCCGGCTCGGTCGCCACGCCGAGGCCCTGTCGCCGCTCGACGCCCTGGCCACGCGCTCGCCGCGCGACGAGGAGATCCTCGGTGAGCTGCTGCGCTGCGAGTCGGCCACCCGCGGCCCATCGGTGGCGCTGGCCCGCTACGAGCGGTACCGCAGGGCACTGCGCGACGACCTCGGGGCCGACCCGGGGCCCGCGCTACGGCAACTGCACCGCACGCTGCTCGGCGGAGAGGCCGCTCCGGCCCACCACCACGTCCCGCACGAACCCAACCCGCTGCTCGGGCGCGACGAAGACCTCGCCGCGGTGGCCGGGCTGCTACGCGCGTCGCGGGTGACAACCGTCGTGGGTCCGGGCGGCCTCGGCAAGACCCGGCTGGCGTACGCCGTCGCGCGGCGGGCGGAGCAGCGCGTCGTACGCCTGGTGCCGCTCGCGGGCATCACCGCCGACGCCGACGTCGCGGCCGAGGTGGCCGCAGCCCTCGGTGTCGGTGAGGCCCGCAACGCGCCCGCCGGCCCGGCCCCCGTCGCACCGGACGCGGTCGCCGCGATCGTGGGCGCGCTCGGCCCCGGGCCGGTGCTGCTCGTCCTGGACAACTGCGAGCAGGTCGTACGGGGCGTCGCGGACCTGGTCGGCGCGCTGGTGGCCGCCACCTCGGACCTGCGGGTGCTCGCCACCGGCCGCACCCCGCTGGGGCTGTCGTCGGAGTCGGTGCACCCACTGCCCGAACTGGCCCCACCGGCCGCCGTCGAGCTGTTCACCCAGCGCGCCCGGGCCGCCCGGCCCGGCGCCGGCCTGCCCGCCGAGGCGGTCGCCGACCTGTGCCGGCGCCTCGACGGCCTGCCGCTGGCCATCGAGCTGGCCGCGGCGCGGGTGCGGGCCATGACGGTGCCCGAGATCGCCCGCCGGCTCGACGACCGCTTCGCCCTGCTACGCGGGGGCCCCCGCGACGCGCCGCAACGCCACCACACCCTGCACGACGTCGTGGCTTGGAGCTGGAACCTCCTGGGGCCGGACGGGCAGGCGGCGATGCGCGCCCTGTCGGTCTTCCCCGGCGGCTTCGGCCCGCCGGCCGCCGCGCGCCTGCTCGGCCGTACCGACGTGACCACGGTGCTGGAGCACCTCGTCGACCAGTCGCTGCTGAGGGTCGAGGAGACGCCGGCCGGCGCCCGGTTCCGGATGCTGGAGACCGTCCGCGAGTTCGCCGGCGCGCGTCGTGCGGAGTCGGGCGACGCCGACGGGGTGCGCGCCGCCTTCCTCGGCTGGGCCCGCGACTTCGGCCTGGCGCACCACGAGTCGCTGCTCGGCGCGACCGCGTTCGCCGCCGCCGGGCTGGTCCGCGCCGAGCAGGACAACCTGGTCCAGGCGCTGCGGTACGCGGTCGCCGACAACGACGGGCCCACGGTCGCGGCCACGTCGGCGGTCCTGGCCGCGCTGTGGACCATGGACGTCAACCATTCCCGGATGTTGACGCTCGCCGAGGAGACGGGCCCGGTGCTGTCGCACTTCCGTCCGCCACCGCCGTTCGTGGCCGTCACCCGCACCGTGGCGGCGCTCTGCGTGGCGCACACGTTCATGGTCCTGGGCCCGCACGCGACCCGCGCCCTGGCGACCCTGCGCCGGCTGCCGTCCGCGCCACCGGACACCGTGGTCGGCGCGCTCTGCCTCGTGCTGGGCGCCGTGCCGGAGATCAGCGCGGACCGGGCGGTGCTGACGGCGTTGTGCGACGCTGCCGCCCCGGCGGTGGCCGGCGTGGCGAACTGCCTCGCCAGCTATCTCCTCGAGCAGGAGGGCGCGCCGGGCGAAGCCCTGGTCGCGGCCCGGCGGATGCTCACCGCCGTGCACGGCCAGCCGCTCACCTGGCTGCGCGTCCTCGCGCACGCGCGCGTCGGCGAACTGTGCCTGGGTGCCGAACTCGGGCACGAGGCCCGCCGCAACCTCACCGCCGCGCTGGACCTGCTCACCGGGTCGGGACCGTGGCTGGACGTGCACCAGATCCGGTGGACGCTGGTGCTGGTCAACCTGCAACTCGGCGCGCTCGACGAGGCACGACACTGGGCCGAACGCGCGACGTTCGACCGCGCCGACCACACGCACGGGATGGGGGCGTTCGAGTGGGGCATCCGCGCGGAGCTGGCCCTCGCCGGCGGGGACGTCGACGCGGGCCTGCGACTGTGGGGCCGCGCCGCCGACCACCCGGTGGAGCCCGCCGAAGCGGTGGGCGAGGCGCCGTGGATGCTGGAGGTGCACGCGGCGTGCGTCGTCGCCCATGCCCGAAACGGCCGGCTCGACCTCGTCGAGGGCCTCGCGGACGAGCTGGCGCGCACACTGGTGGCGCTGCTCGACCGGCCCATGGCCGATCCGCCGGCGTTCCTGATGCAGCGGCCGATCTGCGGGGCGCTGCTGCTGGCGCTGGGCACCGTGGACCTCGCCCGCGCGCGCCGTGGCGACGAGCGCCGGCAGCTGGCCGCCGGCGCCCGCCTGGTCGCGCTGGCCGAGCGGTTCCACCACCTGCGCAGCTTCCAGCCGACCATGTCCTCGGCCACCGCCAGGGCACAGGCCCGCGAGGCCGACGCGGCGGCGTACGACGAGGCTTCCTCGTCGTACGCCGCCCTCGGTCACGACGACCTGCGCGCCGTCGCCCTCGCGGCGGTACGCGGCCGCCCGTGACCGCTCAACGCGACGGGTCCCGGTCGTAGAGCCTGCGTGCCCACAGGTAGCCGACCAGTGCGATCACCAGGCACCACCCCACCGCCCGCACCGCGCTGCCGCCGCTCGCCGCGCCGAACAACAGGCCGCGCAGGGTCTCGATGATCGGGGTGAAGGGCTGGTGCTCGGCGAACCAGCTCAGGCCCGCCGGCATCGAGTCCGTCGGCACGAACCCGCTGCCCAGAAACGGCAGCAGGACCAGCGGCATCGGCAGGTTGCTGGCGCTCTCCACGGTCTTGGTGACCATGCCCAGCGCGACCGACAGCCAGGTGATGGCGAAGGCCACCAGCGTCAGCATCCCCGCCGCCGCCAGCCACCCGGCCGGGCCGGTCGTCGGCCGGAACCCGACGAGCAGCGCCACCGCGCCGACGACCACCAGGCCGCACATCGTCTGCAGCACGGCGCCGACGACGTGCCCGGTCAGCACCGCCGAGCGGGCGATCGACATCGTCCGGAAGCGGGCGACGATGCCCTCGGTCATGTCCATCGCCACCGAGATGGCCGTGGCCTGGGCGGTGCCGGCGATGGCGACCATCAGGATGCCCGGGGTGACGTAGTTGGCGTACGCGCCACGCCCCCCGGCGACATCGCCGAGGCCGTCGCCGAGCGTGCCGCCGAAGACGTAGACGAACAGCAGCAGGAAGATCACCGGCACACCGACGACGGTCACGGTCAGGGCGGGATAGCGCATCGCGTGCCGCAGGTTGCGGCGCAGCATCGTCCTGGAGTCGCCGAGGGTGTGGGCCAGGGTGGTCACTTCGTGCTCACCTTCTCGTCGGTGGGGCGGCCGGTGAGGGCCAGGAAGACGTCGTCGAGGTCGGGGGTGTGCAGGCTCAGCGCGTCGACCTCGACCGCCGCGTCGTCGAGCCGGTCGAGCAGGGCCTTGACCGACCGGACGCCCCCGTCGCCGGGGACCTGCAACGTGAGCGTCTCGTCGTCGCGGGTCGCCTGCGGCAGCGCCCGGGCCGCCGCCGCGAGCGCGCCGGAGTCGGCGAACCGCAACCGGACGTGGCCCCCCGGCACCAGCCGCTTCAGCTCGTCGGGGCTGCCCTCGGCCACCAGCAGTCCCCCGTCGAGCAGGGCTACCCGGTCGGCGAGCTGGTCGGCCTCGTCCAGGTACTGCGTCGTGAGGAAGATGGTCACCCCGCCGGCCACCAGATCGCGGATGATCTCCCACATGACCCGGCGACTGCGCGGGTCCAGGCCGGTCGTCGGCTCGTCCAGGAAGATCAGTCGCGGCTCGCCGACCAGCGTCATCGCCAGGTCCAGCCGCCGCCGCATCCCACCCGAGTAGGCCACCACCGGCTTGTCGGCCGCGGCCGTCAGGTCGAAGCGCTCCAGCAGGGCGGCCACCGCCCCCCGGCCCGCGGCCCGGCCCAGGTGCCGCAGGTCCGCCATGAGCTGGAGGTTCTCCGCGCCGGTGAGCAGGTTGTCGACCGCCGAGAACTGGCCGGTGACGCCGATCGTCGCCCGCACCCTGTCCGGCTCGGTGGCCAGGTCGTGCCCGAAGACGCGGACGTGGCCGCCGTCGGCCCGGATCAGCGTGGAGAGGATCTGCACGGCGGTGGTCTTGCCCGCGCCGTTCGGGCCGAGCAGAGCGAAGACGGTGCCCGCCGGGACGGTCAGGTCGATGCCGTCGAGCACGACGTGCCCGCGGTACGACTTGCGCAGGCCGGACGCCGCGATCGCCGCCCGTGGTGGTGGTGTCGTCATGGTGGCAGCGTGCGGGCGACCGGCATCACCACGGTTTCACCGGGGTTTCGCGGGCGACGCAGGCACCGCCGCCCCTACACCCGGTAGAACCCCCGGTAGCGGCGGATCAGCCGCCACTGCACCAGCACCGCCGCCACGGTCAGCAGGATCATCACCAGGGTCGCGGCGGCGGCGTAGCCGTAGCGCAGGTACTCGAAGCCGGTGCGGTAGACGAACAGCGACAGGTAGGTGGTGGCGTACGGGGGCGGGCCGCCGTCGGTCACCACGAACGCCGGCACGAACGAGAAGTGCAGGCTCTGGATGGCGTCGCGTACCGCCAGCAGCCCCAGCACCGGCGCCATCAGGGGCAGCGTCACGCGGCGGAACACGTCCCAGCCGGTGGCGTCCTCGATCGCCGCCATCTCGTAGACGTCGCGGGGCAGCGCGCGGCGGGCGGCCAGCAGCACCACGAAGGTCTCCCCCACGGTGAACAGGCTCATCAGCACGATCGCCGCGCGGGCGTCGGTGGGGTCGGTGAGCCACTGCGGCGGGGTGCGTCCCAGCGCGGTCAGGCCGTTCTCGCCGCCCGTGCGCAGCAGCTGGTTGATCGGGCCGTAGAGGGGGTTGAGCAGCCACAGCCAGAGCAGCCCGTAGGCGATCTCCGGCACCGCCGTCGGCAGCACCGCCGCGGTGCGGGCACCGCCGACGCCGACGGCGCGGCGGTGCAGCAGCAGCGCCAGGCCGAGGGCGAGCAGCATCCGCAGCGGTACGGCCACCAGCGCGAAGACCAGCGAGTTGGTCAGCGACACCCGGAACACCGGGTCGCCCAGCAGCGCCACGAAGTTGTCCAGCCCCACCCAGCGGGGCGGGCGCAGCAGGTCGTACTCGGTGAAGGCCAGCGCCAGGGTGATGGCGGCGGGCAGCAGCACCAGCCCGACGAGACCGACCAGGTACGGCGTCAGCATCAGCGCCAACTGCCGGCGCGAGCGGCGGTCGGTGCCCGTCACGGGGCGTACCGGTGCCCGGAGCCGGCGTGGAAGACGTGCACGTCGGCCCAGCGCACGCCGACGCGTACCGCCGCGCCGCGCCCGGGGCGGCGGGCGGCGGGCACCCGGGCGACGACGGGGTGCCCGCCGGCGAGCGTCAGGTACGCGTACGCGTCCTCGCCGACAACCTCGACGCGGTCGACGGTGGCCGCCGTGCCGTCGGTCACGGCCAGGTCGACGGCCTCCGGCCGGAAGCCGATCTCCAGCCGGCCGGACTCCGTGACGGTCGCCCCGGGCGGTGCCGCGCCCGTGGGCCGCACCGGCCCGTGCGCGGGCAGCAGGTTCATCGCCGGGGAACCGACGAAGCGGGCGACGAAGGTGGTGGCGGGGCTGTGCCAGATCTCGTCGGGGGTGCCGACCTGCTCGATGCGCCCGGCGCGCAGCACGGCGATCCGGTCGGCGAGCACCAGCGCCTCGGTCTGGTCGTGGGTGACGTGCACCATCGTCGCGCCCAGCCGCTCGTGCAGGGCCCGCAGCTCGGCGCGCATCTGCACCCGCAGCGCCTGGTCGAGGTTGGACAGCGGCTCGTCGAGCAGGAACACCTCCGGCTCGCGGACCAGGGCCCGGGCCAGCGCCACCCGCTGCCGTTCGCCGCCCGAGAGCTGCCCGGGCCGCCGGTCCAGCAGGGCGGCGCAGCCGACGGTCTCCGCCGCCGCGCGGGCCCGCTGCCGGGCCGCCGCGCGGGGGACGTCGCGCACCTCCAGGCCGAAGGCGATGTTCTCCGCCACGCTCAGGTGCGGGAAGAGCGCGTACGACTGGAACACCATCGACACGTCGCGCCGGCCCGGACGTTCGGCGGTGACGTCCCGCCCGGCGATGCGGATCCGGCCGGCGGTGACCGGCTCCAGTCCGGCGACGACCCGCAGCACCGTCGACTTGCCGGCGCCCGACGGGCCGAGCACCACCAGCAGCTCGCCCCGCGCGACGGCCAGGTCGACCTCGTGCAGCACCGGCACGCCGCGGTACGCGGCCGACACGCCGGCCAGGGCGAGACCCGCCTCGTTCACCCGTGTTCCCCGCGGGCGAAGATGGGCCGGGTCTGCTGGTCGAGGTCGCGGATCACGTCGTCGAGCCGGTCGCCGCGGTGCATGGCGTTCTCCAGGATGCCGTAGGTGACGTCCTCGATCTCCGGCCAGGTGGAGACGGTGGGCAGCGTCCGGACGGTGGGGATGGCGTCGAGGAAGACCTTCGCGCCGCGCGGCGGCCGGGCGGGGTCGAGGAACGCCGGCGACCGCGACACGTCGATGTGCGACGGGACGGTGCGGCCCGTGGCCGCGATGATCCGCTGGCCCTCCTCGGCGATGGCGAACTCCAGGAACCGCCACGTGGCGTCCTTGCGCTTCCCGCCCCGCGTCATGCAGTACGCGTCGGAGTGCAGCACCCCGACCTGCTCCCGGTAGACGGGCAGCGGGGCGACGTCCCACTCGAAGCCGGTGATGGAGCGGAACGTGGTGGTGGAACGGCGGGAACCCATCAGCATGGCGAGGCGGCCGTTGGCGAAGCGCGACTCGTCGTCCTCGGCCTCCACCTCCTCGTCGGTGGGCACCACCCCGTACGCCAGCCGCAGGTCGACGAGGTTCTTCAGCGCGTCCCGGGCGGCCGGGGTGTCCAGGGTCAGCCGGGTCGGTTTCGCCGGGTCGTCGACGATCTCGCCGCCGCCCGACCAGACGAACGGGGCGAGCCGGATGATCGACGGCTCGACGCCGAGGCCGTGCACGGCCGGGCGCAGCGCCGCGCCCTCGCTCTCGGTGGCCCTGACGACCACGCCACGGGCGTCGCGGGTCATCGCGGTGGCCGCGCCGACCAGGTCGTTCCAGGTCCAGCCGGCCTTCGGCTCGGGCACCCCGTGCTTCGCGAACAGGGTGCGGTTGTAGTAGACGGCCAGGCTGGAGACGTTCTGCGGCAGGCAGAGCTGCCGGTCGCGCCAGCGGAAGGCGTCCCACGCCACCGGGTAGTAGTCGGCCGGGTCGACGGCCCCGGAGGCGGCCAGCCGGTCGTCGAGCGGCTCGATGACGTCCTTGGCGGCGAACTGGCCGTAGAAGCGGTAGTTCATCAGGAACGCGTCCGGCGGGGCGCCGCCGGCCACCGAGGTGGCGAGCCGGGCCAGCAGGTCCTTGCGGTCACTGGCCTCGACGAGCTGCACGTCCGTGCCGGGGCGCGCCTTCTCGTACGCCTCGACGAGGGTGCGGTAGGCGGCGAGTTCCTCCGGGGCGCCGAAGACCAGCAGCCGCACCGGTCCGTCGGCGGACGACCCGGCGCCGGAGCCGCACCCGGCGACGGCCAGCACGGCGGTGAGCAGCAGCGCGAGCAGCGCCTTCGGTCGCGTCGTCGGTTCCGTTGCCGGTCGCATCGTCAGTTCCGTCCCGTCGGGTCGTCGTGGTGCAGGAAGCGCCGCTGGGCGAGCGCGAAGACGGCCAGCGCCGGCACCGTGGCCAGCACCGCGCCGGCCAGGAACACGGGGAAGTTCGTCGGGTCCAGCACCGACAGGGAGCGCAGCGCCAGCGGCAGGGTGAACAGGTCGCGGTCGTAGACGTAGACCAGCGGGTCGAGGAAGTTCGACCAGGTGAGCACGAACGTCAGGGCGGTGAGGCCGGCGGTGACCGGGCGTACCAGCGGCAGGGCGACGCGCCACCAGGTGCGCAGCGGCGACAGGTCCGCCACCCGGCAGGCGTCGTAGAGGTCGGCCGGCAGCGCCCGGAAGGCCAGGTAGTAGACCAGGACGTAGAGCGGTGAGGTGCCCAGCAGCGCCGGGGCGACCAGTGGCACCAGGGTGTCGGTCAGGCCGAGCATCCGGAAGATCGCGAAGCGCGGCACCAACAGCGCGGTGGCCGGCACCATCAGCGCGACCAGGCTGGCCGCCAGGACGATGCCGGTGACGCGCGGGGCGGCCCGGGCCAGCGCGAAACCGGCCAGGGCGGCGACGAGCACGCTCAGCGGCACCGCGACGGCCGCGACCAGGACCGAGTTGAGCGAGGCGCGCAGCAGCCCGCCCAGCTCGACGGCCTGCTGGTAGCCGGTGGTGGAGACCGGCTCCGGCACGAGCCGCGGGGTGGGTGGCGGCGGCAGGCCCGGCTCGGTGAGCGAGCCGGAGACGAGCAGCAGCAGCGGCGGGACGAAGACGAGCAGGACGAAGGCCGCGCCGAGGGTACGCCAGGCGCGGCCGGCCGCCCCGGGCAGCGGTGAGGGGCCGCGCGCGCGGCCCCTCACCGTGTCGTTGCCGATGGTCGCCTGCCTCAGAGCGGGAGCTGCCAGGCGCCGAGGCCGTGCGAGGCGGCGTAGAGCAGCCGCTTGCCCGGCACGACTGTCAGCCCCGCGACCTCCACGTTCGGCATGCCACGGGCCGCCTTCACCCAGGTGGTGGCGCCCCGGTCCAGCCGCAGGACCCCGAAGTCGGTGGCCGCGTAGAGGGTGCCGGTGACGTCGTCGCGGACCAGGTCGGTGATGGGCTGGTCGCCGAAGTCGTACGACCGGTCGGTCCAGGTCGCGCCGGCGCCGGCCAGCCGCACCTCGAACGCGTGCCCGAGGGTGGTCGGGGTGTTCGAGTTGAAGCCGCTGTAGGAGACCCACGCCCGGCCGGGGTCGGCGGGGTCGACGTGGATGCCGGTGACGAAGCGCTGCGGCGTGGTGGCGGTGTCGATCCGCGTCCAGGTGACCGCCGACGCGGGCTCGGCGTCGACGTTGCGTGACACGAAGACCCGGCCCGTGCTGGTGGCCGCGTACGCCGTGGACGAGTCGGTGCCGACCCGCTCGATGACCGAGACGGCGCCGCCGGCCCGGTCGCCCCACGCGGCGTCGGTGAGGTTGACGGTGCCCAGCGGGGCGAAGTCGCCGCACTGCGCCTCGAAGGTGCCGGTCCAGGTGTTGCAGATCCGGTCGGCCTCGGCCACGCTCCGGTCGCCCAGCCCGAAGGTCTTCGTCCGGTAGGCGGTGCGCGAGGTCCCGGCGAAGATCGTTCCGCTGACCTTCGGGTCGCTGATCACCGGGGCGTAGAACAGGGTGCCCGGCTGCCCGAAGACCGGGTCGGAGATGGAGATCCAGCTACCGATGTCGCCGCCGGCGAAGTTCACCTCGGGCGAGGCGTCGTAGAAGGTGTGGAAGCGGAACTCCGGGCGCCCCACGTCGAAGCCGGACGCGCCGCCGTCGCCGATCATCGTGTTGACCCAGCGCCGGCGCTCGCCCTTGTTCTCCCAGGTGCCGTTGTCCTGGGTGCCGCCCTGCAGCAGCCGGTGGTCGTGCGGGCTGGCCGACAGACCGATGAACTGCAACGTGTTCATGCCCTTGTTGATGCCGTCCAGCTTCGACGGGATCCTCGACAGCATCTGCTTGCAGCGGTCGCGCTGCGCCTGCGTGGTCAGGTTGCGGTCCGGGTTGTCGCACCAGGTTGAGCGGTCCACGAACTGGCCGCTGGAGCGCATCACCCCGCCGTCGTTGGCCTCGAAGAACTGGTACGGGTTGCGCGGGTTGGTGACCAGGGCGTGCTGGTCGGGGTGCAGGCCGTTGGGGTGCAGTTCGTCGGTGCCGTCGAAGGTCATGTCGGTGCCGCTGACGCCCGCGTCGGTGGAGAGCACCACGGCCCGCTTGTGGGCGACTGTCTCGCCGTAGACGTACGAGCCGCCGGTGTAGACGATGTCCGGGTGCCCGGCCGGGGTGTGCACGAACACGTCGTACCAGCACTGGCCGGTGCACTGGTTGTAGGTGGCGTAGCCCGGGTCGGCCGGGTTGGCGCTGCTCAGGTCGGCGAACGCGGGGGCGCCGCCGGCCACGTCGTCGCTGCGGAACAGCCGCGAGTACGGGTTGCCGAGGTTGCCCTCGTAGACGTACATCCGGGTCCTGCCGTTCGGCAGGGCGGTCACGTCGATCGCGGCCCGGGTCTGGAAGACCGCCGGGTTCAGCGAGGGCTTGATCTGCGTCCAGGTCGCGCCGGCGTCGCCGGAGCGCCAGACGCCCCGGGCGTACGAGGAGGCGTAGACGATGTTCGCGTCGCGTGGGTCGAGCTTGACGTAGCGCACGCCGCGCGGCGAGCAGGTGGCGGTGTTGTTGTATTCGGCGGCGCTGCCGGTGCACTGGGACGCGTCGGCCGCGCCGTTGTGGATGAACCGCCAGTTCGCGCCGCCGTCGGTGGACTTGTACAGGCCCCACTTCTCGGCGTCGGGCACGGGCCGGGTGACGCCGGTGCAGCAGGAACCGGACATGCCGCGCAGGGCGGTGGTGGTGGCGACGTAGAGCGTCCTCGGGTCGCCCGGGGCGATGGTGATCTCACCGATGCCCTTGCCGGCGAGCGCGTCCTTGCCGAGCGGGCCCTTCCAGGTCACGCCGCCGTTCGTCGACTTGTAGAGCCCGACGCCGGCCACGCAGCCGGAGGCGCAGGTGTTCGCCTCGCCGGTGCCGACGTAGATGGTCAGCCCGGTCCGGTCGTTGCGGTCGATCTTGACCGAGCCGGCGGCGTTGATGCCCAACGGCCCGCCCAGGTAGAACCACTTCGGCTCGGCGGCGAGGACGTTCAGGGTGCCCCAGACACCGCCGCCGGCCGGCGTGACGTACGCCCGGCAGAGCAGCGCGTTGCAGTCCGGCGCGATGTCGATGGAGGTGACCCGGCCGCCCGCCACGTACGCGTTCGGCACGTAGTTGCCGGCGTTGCGGTACTCGGTGAACGGGTAGAGGGCCTCGCTGGGCCCGATGTTGGTCCAGCCGCGGGTGCCGCCGGGGCGGCGCTCGGCCGCCGCGTACGCCGACTTGGAGCGGTCGATCTGGGCGATGCTGATCGTGTCGGCCGGGTACGCGCGCTCCAGGAAATCCTGCTGCGCGGCGTTGCCGGGCCCGTCGGGCGACATGCCGTCGCTGCCCGGCACGGCCTGGCGCAGCCGCTCCATGTGCGCGCCGAGCGCCCCCGGCATCTCCCCGTCGCCGGCCGCGACGGCTGCCGGCACCTCGGCCCCGGCGAAGTGGATTCCAACGAGACCGGTCGATGCCACCAGGACACCGACCGCCAGTCCGGTGAGCAGATGGCGGCGTCTGCGCTTCACGAGGATTCCTCCGGCAGCTCACGTGCACCGCCGCAGCGCGGTCCTTCCGGATTGACGACCGTCACTGGCAGCGTCCACGCTGGAGAATGTCAGAACGCGACGACGCGGGCAATCCCCCGACGGGCGGGAACCGTCGCAGGATTTCGTCGGCGTCGACGGGGTAGTGCGTCGACATGCCATCGCGTTACGACAACTACCCGAGAATCGCCATCGTCACCGGCGCGGACTCCGGCATCGGCCGGGCCTGCGCCGTCGCCCTCGCCGAGGCCGGCTTCGACGTCGGCGTCACCTGGCACCGTGACGCCGGGGGCGCCGAACGCACCGCCGCCGAGGTACGCGCCGCCGGCCGGCGCTGCGAGGTCGCCGAGCTGGACCTGACCCGGCTGCCGGGCGCCGACGCGGTCGTCGACGAGCTGGCCGACCGCCTCGGCGGCCTCGGCGTGCTCGTCAACAACGCCGGCACCGGTGCGTCCACGCCGTTCGTCGACACCGGCTGGGAGCAGTGGCGCGAGGTGCTCTCCGTCGACCTCGACGGGCCGTTCCTGTGCGGGCAGCGGGCCGCCCGGCGGATGCGGGCCGCCGGGCTGGGCGGCCGGATCGTCAACATCACCAGCGTGCACGAGCACGCGCCCCGGGTGGGCTCGGCCGCGTACTGCGCCGCGAAGGGCGGGCTCGGCCTGCTGACCAGGGTGATGGCGCAGGAACTCGCCGCCGACGGGATCACCGTCAACGCCGTCGCACCGGGCGAGATCGCCACCCCGATGACCGGCCAGGAGGACGTCGACCCGTTCACGCAGGAGCGGCCCGGGGTGCCGGTGGGCCGGCCCGGCGACGCGCGGGAGGTCGCCGCCGTGGTCGCGCTGCTCGCCTCGCCCGCCGCCGCGTACGTCACGGGCGCGTCCTGGCCCGTCGATGGCGGCATGCTGATGATGGGCCCGCAGGCCAACGCGCTGGAGTCGCACGACTGGCGTTCGGTGCAGGGCTGAACGCAGGCGTGGCCCGCGCTGCCCACGGCTCCGGCCCCTGCACGCCGGGCCGCGCGGACGGTGCGCCGCGGCCGGGGCGTGGGCGTGCACCCGGTGGCCCGGTGGCCTCGCGGGGGCGCGACAATGGGAGCCTCCGCCCGCGAGACCGCCGGCGGAAGACCCCGATCGGCAGGAGGACGGTCAGCGTGTCGGAGACTCCCGGGGCGACACCGGCGGCGGACCGGCTGCGCGCCGACTGCGCCCGGTGCTTCGGGCTCTGCTGCGTCGCGCCCGCGTTCTCCGCGTCGGCGGACTTCGCGATCGACAAGCCCGCCGGGCGGCCCTGCCCGAACCTGGCGGCCGACTCGCGCTGCGGCATCCACGCCGACCTGCGCGACCGGGGTTTCCCCGGCTGCACCGTCTTCGACTGCTTCGGCGCCGGGCAACGGGTGGCCCAGGTCACCTTCGGCGGGCGGGACTGGCGCGACGCGCCGGAGACCGCGGCGGGCATGTTCGACGCGTTCGCGGTGATGCGGCCGCTGCACGAGCTGCTCTGGCACCTCACCGAGGCGCTCGCGACGCGCCCGCCGCCGCCGCTGCGCGGCGAGTTGTCCGTCGCGCTCGACGAGACCGAGCGGCTGGCCGGGGAGCCCGCCGGGGCGCTGCGGGGTTTCGATGTGGACGCGTACCGGGGGCGGGTCAACCCGCTGCTGTCCCGCGCCGCAGACGCGGCCCGGGCCCGGGGCGGCCGGCCCGGCGTGGACCGACGCGGCGCCCAACTCCTCGGCGCCGACCTGCGCCGGGCCGACCTGCGCCGGGCGAACCTGCGCGGGGCGCTGCTGATCGGCGCCGACCTGCGCGGGGCCGACCTCGCCCTGGCCGACCTGACCGGCGCCGACCTGCGCGGGGCCGACCTGCGCGGCGCGGACCTGTCCGCAGCCCTGTTCCTGCACCAGTCGCAGCTCGACGCGGCCCGGGGCGACCGGCACACCGCCCTGCCGCCCGGCCGCACGCGCCCCGGGCACTGGTCGGCGCTGCCGCTCACCGCGCTGCCGCGCCCGCCCCGCTCACCCGGCCGGCCGGGCCGGCCGGCACGCCGCCGCTGAACGTCCCGCCCGGCACCTCGGCCGCCCCGGCCCGGGACCGGGTTTCGGGCGGGTACCTACGGGTAGCCGGGACGCGACCGCACCGGCGAACGCACGGGGAGGCAGTCGTGGGGTATCGGGCACGCGACGGTGAACTGCCGGTCGATCCGGCGCACGCCGAGGACGAGGCCGGCCAGGCCCGGCTGGTCCAGGTCGAGGCGGACACGGACGTCCCGGCACCGGACGACACGACGGCGAAGCCCGACCTGGTCACCGAGGACGACGGATCGGGCATGGTCGGCGGCGGCTCGGGCGGTTCCGGCGGCGGGTCCGGCATGCCCGGGCACCCGGACGCGGCACGCTGAACACCGCGGGTCAGGTTTGCGGGCACAGCCGAGGGGCAGGAGTGTGCGATGACCGATCAGAACCGTACCGACCGGGCCGCCACCGACGAGCCGGACGGCGCCACCGCCATGCAGGCGTCGCTGCGACCCCCGGGCGAGTCCCTGCACAGCACCGACGACACCGGCGACGACTTCGCCGACCTGCCGGCCGAGGAGCGGCGTTCCGCCCGGGAGGTCAGCCGCGCCGGCTACGACGTGGACGCCGTCTCCGGCACCACCGACCCCAGCCGCACCGAGTGACCTGAGCGCGGCCCGCCCGCCGGCGCGCTCAGCGACCGGCGGGCACCGACGCGCGGGCCTCGGTCATGCCCCGGTTCGCCAGCGCGTCGGCGCGCTCGTTCTCGGGGTGGCCGTTGTGCCCCTTCACCCACAGCCAGGTGACCTCGTGCCGGCCGCAGGCGGCCTCCAGCCGCTGCCACAGGTCGGCGTTCTTGACCGGCTGCTTCGCGGCGGTGCGCCACCCGTTGCGCTTCCACGAGGCCAGCCAGCTCGTGATGCCGTTACGCACGTACGTGCTGTCGGTGTGCAGCTCGACGGTGGCGGCCCGGGTGAGGCCCTCCAGTGCCTGGATGGCCGCCATCAGCTCCATCCGGTTGTTGGTGGTCGGGGTCGCCTCGCCGCCGCACAGTTCCCGCTCGTGCGCGCCGTAGCGCAGCAGCACACCCCACCCGCCGGGGCCGGGATTGCCGCTGCATGCGCCGTCGGTCCAGATCTGCACCACCCTGCCGGCCGCCTCGTCCACCATGCCGGCAACCTACCGAATCCGCGCCGGACACCCGGGCGCCGGGGCCGCCGGCACGCCGGTGGGGACGGGTGGCTCAGCCGTCGGTCCCGGCCCGGTCGCCGACGACCGGCGGCGGGACCGTCCAGGCCGCCGGCCGCCGGGTCGGGTCGACGCGGGCGCGCAACCGGGCCACGGCGTCGCCGGCCGTGGCGGCGACCATCGGCCGCAGCCGGGTGGAGCTCATCAGCGCCACCTCCTCCGCGGGGGTGCTCGCGCCGTCGAGGAACCGCAGCACCCGCTCGGCGGGGTTGCGGTCGAAGAGCCGACCGAAGAATTCCGGCCCGCCGACGCCCCCGGCGGCCAGCGCCCGCAGGGCGACCGCGTCCATCCAGCGGTGCCGACGGGGGTACGCGGGCGCGGGCACCGGCGGGCGGCCGGCGGCGAGGGCGCGGGCGACCTGCTCGGCCTGGCGGTGCATGGCGGAGAAGGTGAATCCGGTGGAGGGTCGGGTGGCGCCGCCGGCCGTGCCGAGGCGAACCACCCGGGGTGAGGGCCGGGCCTCGAACGGGCCGTCGGTCATCGGGATCACCCCGTTCTCCACCTCGCGCACCCTCAGCCGGGTCGGGTCGAGGCCGAGCAGGTCCCGGTAGCCGGCCAGCGCGGCGTCGTACCCGGCGTCGGTGAGCAGGTCGGGGCCGAACTCGGTGTACTCCACCAGGGCGTAGCGGTCGCTGACCGGCAGGACGTAGCCGAACGACACGCCCCGCGCGGGCTGCGGGGTGCGGAAGTCCATCAGCACGGCCCGCGCCGGGTCGAAGACCGGCACGTCGGCCTCCAGCCACCAGCCCCGGAAGTGCTGCAACCAGTTGGTGCGCCCGGGTCGCCGGGGTGAACGGGGGCGGGAGTCCAGCACCCAGGACGCGCGGACGACCGGCTCACCGCCGGCGCGTACCGTGACGTGCCCGCCGTCGTCGTGCAGGGCGTCGACGGGCGCGACGATCCGCCGTACCCCGAGCCGCCGCTCGGCCTCGGCAGCCCGGTCGTAGACCGGGCCCGAGCGCAGCATGGCGTACCGCAGCGGGGTCAGGTCGAGGACCCGACGGCCGGCGGGCGTCGCGACCTCGACCTGGGGCCAGCTCGCGGCCAGCAGCGGGTCCAGGTCGCTGCCGGGACGGTCCCAGAACGCCCAGGTCCGGTCCTGCCCGCGCCGGTGCACCGGGTCGATGACGGCTATCCGCAGGTCGCGCACACCGTGCCGGTCCAGGGCGGCGAGGACCAGCGAGGCGGCGCCACCGCCGCCGACCAGTGCCAGGTCGACGTCCCGGGGTCCGCAGGTGTTCACGCCGTCCACGCTGCCACACCGGCGCGGGCCGGCGGGCACCGACCGGCCCGGGTCGCGCGGACCCCGTCGCTCGACGCCCGGCGGTAGGGTGCCAGCCGTCGCCCCCGGCGACCTCACACCCCCGGAGGACGCCCGACCCATGAGCACCATCGCCGCCAACGCGCTCACCGCCCGTTGGGCGTCCCTGCTGGACGCCGACCAGACGGTCCTCTCCGGCGCCGGCGTCCATCCGCTGCTGGCCCTGCTCGCCCGCTACGCCGCCGGCCCCGCCCGCGACGAACTGCTCGCGGTCGCCCCGGACCCCGCCCCGCTCGACCTGGACCGCTCCCCCACCACGCGGCTCGCGCTCGCCGCCTGGGCGCGACGGGACCTGCCGCTGACCGAGCGGTGGCGGCGCGAGACGCCGGCGGCCATGCGCGGGGAACTGACCGGGGAACCGGCGCACGACCAGGCCGCCCTCGACGCGTGGGCCGCCGCGCACACGGACGGCCTGGTCCACCGGCTGCCGGTGCGTGTCGAACCGGCGACGAGGATGGTCCTGGCCAGCGCGTTGTCGCTGCGCACCGAGTGGGCCGAGCCGTTGCGCGACGCCTGGTGCCAGCCGACCGTCGGGCCGTGGCGGGGTCGCCGCCTGGCCGGGCTGCACCGGCTCAGCCACGACATCGACGCGCTGCGGGCCGTCGACACCCCCACCGGGCCGTTGAGTGTGCTGACCGTGCGCGGTGCCAAGGACGTCGACGTGGTGCTCGCCCTGGGCGCCCCGGAGCACGGGCCGGCCGAGGTGTTGCCGGCCGCGATCGGCACGCTCGGGGTACCGTCCGCGCTGCCGGTGGCCGCCGGACCCGGCGTCGACGAGCAGGTCGTGGACGCGTCCGACGACCGGCCCGAACTGCTCGTCCGCACGGTGGGCTTCACCGTCAGCGCCGACCATGACCTGCTGCGCCGGCCGGCGACGTTCGGCCTTGCCACGGCCGTCGGCGACGGTGACCACTTCCCCGGCATCGCCCGACTCCTGGCCGTCTCGCAGGCGCGGCAGAGCGTGACTGCCACCTTCAGCGCGACGGGTTTCCGCGCCGCCGCCGTCACCGCCGTCGCCATGCGGGCGGGTTCCGCCGCCCCCGGGCGGACCGCCCGCAGGCGGCGGGTACGCCTCGACATCGACCGCCCCTTCGGCTTCCTCGCCGTGCACCGGGCCTCCGGGCTGGTGCTGCTCGCCGGCTGGGTGACCGACCCCGACGGGCGCGGCTGAGGATCATCCCGCCGGACCTGGTGGACGTCACGCTGGGCCAGGACACGCCTGTCCGGGCCCGGCGCCCAGGGCGTCCGCCGCTCCCTGGGACAGCACGGTGCCGGGACGCCGGACGTTCAGCGGTCCCCGGCCCGCCTGCGGTAGACGACCTGCCGGCGCAACGGACCGGAGTCGACCTCCGGGTCGTCGAAGTCGTCGGCCGGGTCGGTGGTCATGCCCAGACGGCGCATCACCGCCTGCGAGCGCGCGTTGGTCGCGGTGGTGATGGCCAGGATCTCGGCCAGCCCGACGGTGTCGAAGCCGTACCGCAGGACGGCGCGGGCCGCCTCCGTGGCGTAGCCGTGGCCCCACGCGGAGCGGGCGAGCCGCCAGCCGGCCTCCACACCGGCGACGGGCACCCCGTCGTCGACCCGGTCCAGCCCGGCGAAGCCGACGAACGCGCCGCCGTCGCGGACCTCGACGGCCCAGAAGCCGTAACCGAGCCGGTCGAGGTCGTCCTGGAACGAGCGCGCCGAGGCGGTCGCCTGTTCGGCGGTGAGCAGCGGGCCGAGGTGCTCGCGCACCTCGGGATCGGCGTTCATCGCGGCCCACGGCGGGAGGTCGGACTCCCGCCAGTCGCGCAGCAGCAGCCGTCCGGTCCTGATCTCCGTCACCGCGCGACCCTAGCGCCGGGCGGGCGCCGGGGCACACGGAATTCGCGGTGGCCGGTCAGTTCCCCGGGGACGCCTCGGCGGCGGTCGTCCCGATACCGGACAGCGGCTGTCGCCGTCGACCGACGCGCAGCAAATTGGCCCAGCCCCGACAGCCCGACCCGTCGCGGTCAACCCTCGCGGGCGGACCGTGCCGGCATTTCCGCTGCTCCCTCCGCCCTCAGGGCGGACACGTGACGGCAACGAAGATTTCTCATTTTCACCGGATCGGGGTCCCAACCCTCCTAGGGTTGGTCACACCGGTGCTAGTCACGGAGTTGGCCACCCGAACGACGTCCCACGCAGTCAGCGGACGAAAAGTGAGGGAAGACGCGCATGAAGGCAAAAACGGTTCTCGTATCGGCGGCGGTCGGCGTGGGTCTCGGCACCCTCCTGCTTCCCGGCGCGGCGCTGGCCGACACCGTCGTGTCGCCGGCCACCACGCCGGTCGGCGGGACGGTCGTGCTCACCGCCACCACCTGCAACCCCAGCACCGGCGACGCGCTCTTCCGCGTCACCGGCCCCGACCGCGACCAGAACGTCCGGTCCACCACCGCGGCGGCCGGCGGCGGACTGAGCGCCGAACTCTTCACCGCCGGCTTCACGCTGGGCACCTACACGGTGGCCGCGACCTGCGGCGACGGCAGCGCGGACGGCAGCACCACGTTCACCGTCACCCCGATCGGCGGGGCGGCGGCCGGCGGTCGCGACGCCGCCGACGGGACCGGGGCCCTGGCCGCCGGCGGCGTCCTGCTCGGCTCCGCCGCGGGCGGCGCCCTGATCCTGGTACGCCGCCGCCGCCACATGGCGGCGGCCACGCGCTGAGCGACGGCCGGCGAGCCGCACCAGCCCTGCCCCCGGGTGCCCGCACCGGTGAACCACCGGAGCGGGCACCCGGGCGACCCCGTACGGAGGTGGGATCGTGTCGTGGCGCCGGCCCGGCTGGGCGGTCACGGCCGTGGCCCTGCTCGGCACGACCGGGCTGGGCCTGGTCGCCGTCGGGGTGTCGACGGACCCGCCCCGCCCGCCCCGCCCACAGGCCGCCGACGGCACCGGACCGGCCCGCTCGGCGCCGCCCGTGCCGCCGCTGCACCGGGCCGAGCCCGTCGACGTGCGGATCCCCGCCATCGGCGTGCGGGCGCGGGTCGTACCGGTGGGCGCCGACGCGGGGGGCCGCCTGGAGGTGCCGCCGCTGGACCGTCCCACCCTGGCCGGCTGGTACCGGCACGGCGCCAGCCCCGGCGAGACCGGCAACGCCGTGCTCGTCGGGCACGTCGACTCCGCCGCCGGCCCCGCCGTCTTCTTCGACCTCGGCCGGCTGCGCGCCGGCGACACCGTACGGGTCACCCGCGCCGACGCCAGCATCGCCACGTTCGCCGTCGACGCCGTCGGGTCGTACCCGAAGGACCGCTTCCCCACCGACCTGGTCTACGGGCCGAGCGACGCGCCGGGCCTGCGCCTGATCACCTGCGGCGGCCGGTTCGACCGGGACAGCGGCGACTACGTCGACAACGTCGTGGTCTTCGCGACCCGGCTGCCGTGATCCCCGCGCGCGCCGTGCGGGCACGCCACGGCCGGCGTCCGGCCGCTACCCTGCCCGACATGACGTGGCGGCGGTACGTGGCGATCGGCGACAGCACCACCGAAGGGCTCGACGATCCCGACGACGCGGGCGGTTACCGGGGCTGGGCCGACCGGTTCGCCCTGGCGGTGGCCCGTGCCCAGGGCGGGCTGGAGTACGCCAACCTGGCGATCCGGGGACGCACCGCCGCCGCCGTGCGGGCCGAGCAGTTGGGGCCCGCCCTGGATCTCGCGCCGGACCTCGCCACAGTGGTCGCCGGTACGAACGACATGCTGCGCCCGTCGTTCGACGCCGGCCGGGTCGCCGCCGAGGTCGGGGCGATGCAGCGGGCGCTTCTCGCGCAGGGCGCGACGGTGCTGACCTTCACCCTGCCGGACCCGGTGCCGGTGATGCCGCTGGCCCGCCCGCTGCGCGGCCGGGTGCTGGCGCTCAACGCCGCCCTGCGGGCCGTGACGGCACAGACCGGGGCCACCCTGCTGGACCTCGGCGCCCACCCGGTCGCCTCGGATCCCCGGCTGTGGAGCGACGACCGGCTGCACGCCAACAGCGCCGGCCACGAGCGGATCGCCGCCGCGCTGGCGCACGCCGTCGGCCTGCCCGACGCGCACGACGACTGGATGCGCCCGCTGGGGCCGGCGCCGCGCCGGCGCGGCCACGAGGTGCTCCGCGCCGAGCTGGCCTGGACCCACCGGCACCTGCTGCCGTGGCTGACCCGCCACGCGCACGGGCGGTCCTCCGGCGACGGCCGGGTGGCCAAGCGCCCCGTGCCGCTGCCGGTCGAGCTGTCCTGACCGTCCGGCGGTGGTGCTCGGCACACCGGGCGGTGGCGCCCGGCACCGTGCCGCGCTACGCCCCGGTCCGCGCCGACGTGCCCGTCCTGGTGGGCACGTGGGGTCAGCAGACCGCCCACACGGCCGCCCGGTTCGCCGCGGAGATCAAGGTCGGCGGGTCGGCCAACCCGGCGATGGCGAAGACGATGCGGGCCTGGCTGGACGACGCCACGCCCGCCGACGACCAGGCCGGCGTGGTGCTCGGCGCCGTGACCGTGGTGGACGAGGACGGCGCGTTGGCCCGTCGGGTGGCCCGCACGGAGATCGCCATGTACCTCGCCGTGGTCGCCGCCCTCGACCCGAACGTCGACATCGACCCGGAGTTGCTGGCACGGATCCAGCGGCACGTCGCCAGCCAGGAACACGACCTCGCCGGCGGGGACCTGCTCGGCCGCCGGGTGCTGCCGCTGCTGCGGCGATGACACCGTGGCCGGGGGTGGGCTCGCACCGGCCGGCCCTCCGCCACTGGCCGTCGGACACAATGGGCCGGTGGTGAAGCAACCCCGCCGCCGGGTGTCCGGCGATGCCGAGCGACCCTGCCCCTGCGGCGCCGAGCGGCCGTACGCCGCGTGTTGCGGGCGACTGCACCGGGGCGACGCCGACGCCGCGACCGCCGAGGCGCTGATGCGCAGCAGGTACGCCGCCTTCGTCGTCGGCGACACCGGCTACCTGCTGCGCAGTTGGCACTCCTCGACCCGGCCGCGCCGGCTCGATCTCGACGCGGGCCTGCGCTGGACGGGCCTGGAGATCGTCGACACCGAGCGGGGCGGGCTGTTCGACGCCGCGGGCGCCGTCGAGTTCCGGGCCCACCATCGCGCCGGGGGCCGGCCGGGCACGCAGAGCGAGCGCAGCCGGTTCGTCCGCGAGGACGGCCGCTGGGTCTACCTCGACGGGTCGCCCGGCTGACGCCGGTCGCGGTGCCCGGGAGCGGAGCGGTCAGCCGGTCGCGGTGCCCGAAAGCGGTCAGCCGGTCGCGGTGACGCCCTCGGACAGGCCGAGCCGCCGCACCGCCGCCGCGACGAGCGCGTCCGGCGTCAGCGCCACGTCGAGCACCAGCACGTTCTCGTCCGGGTGCGGGCGTTCCAGGGTGGCGAGCTGCGACTGCAGCAGGCTCGCCGGCATGTAGTGCCCGGCGCGTCGGGCCATCCGTTGCCGGATCACCTCGGCCGACCCGTCCAGGTGGACGAACTCGACGCTCGGCGGCCCCTGGCGCAGCGTGTCACGGTAGGAGCGCCGCAGCGCCGAGCAGGCCAGCACCGTCGAGACGCCCTCGGCGGCACGGGCGGCCATCCAGCCGGCCAGCTCGCGCAGCCAGGGCAGGCGCGCCCCGTCGTCCAGCGGCACGCCGGCGCGCATCCGCGCCACGTTGGCCGGGGGGTGGAACTCGTCGGCCTCGGCGAAGGTCAACCCGGTGCCGGCGGCGATGCCCAGGGCCACCGTGGTCTTGCCGGCCCCGGACACCCCCATGACGACGACGTGCCGCGTCGGGGCCGCGCCCTCACCAGTCATGGACGGTGCCGTCCTGCAGGCGGTTGAACGGCAGGTAGGCCGGCACGTAGGGGAACTTCGCGGCGGCCTGCTCGTCCAGCTCGACGCCGAGGCCGGGCTGCTCACCGGGGTGCAGGTAGCCGTCGGCGAAGGAGAACGACTGCCGGAACACCTCGTTGGTGAGTGCCCCGTGCTGCATGTACTCCTGGATGCCGAAGTTGTGGATGGCCAGGTCCAGGTGCAGGGCGGCGGCCATGCCGACCGGCGAGATGTCGGTCGGGCCGTGGATGCCCGACTTGATCTGGTACTGGGCGGCGAAGTCGAGCAGCTTGCGCATGGCCGTGATGCCGCCGGTGTGGGTGACGGCGGAGCGCACGTAGTCGATGAGCTGCTCGCGGATGAGCGTCTGGTAGTCCCAGACGGTGTTGAAGATCTCGCCGATCGCCAGCGGGGTGGTGGTGTGCTGACGGACCAGCCGCAGCGCCTCCTGGTTCTCGGCCGGGGTGCAGTCCTCCAGCCAGAACAGGTCGTACGGCTCCAGCGCCTTGCCGAGCTTGGCGGCCTGGATGGGGGTCATCCGGTGGTGGCCGTCGTGCAGCAGCGGCAGCTCCGGGCCGAACTCGCTGCGGACCGCCTCGAACACGCCGGGCAGGTGCCGCAGGTAGGAGCGGGTGTCCCAGTCCTCCTCGGCCGGCAGCGGGGTGCGCTGCGCCGGCTCGTAGTCGTAGCGCTTGCCGTCGGCGCTGGGTTGCGCGGCGACGCCGTACACGGCGTTGATGCCCGGCACCGACGTCTGCACCCGGATGGAGCGGAAACCGAGGTCGAGGTGCCGGCGGATCGAGTCGAACAGCTCCGGCAGGTCCCGGCCGGAGGCGTGGCCGTAGGCCATGATGCCGGTGCGCGACGCCCCGCCCAGCAGCTGGTACAGCGGCATGCCGGCGGCCTTGGCCTTGATGTCCCACAGGGCCACGTCGACGGCCGCGATGGCCGCCATGGTGACCGGCCCGCGACGCCAGTACGCCGAGCGGTAGAGGAACTGCCAGGCGTCCTCGATGCGGTGCGCGTCGCGGCCGATCAGCAGCGGCACGACGTGGTCGCGCAGGTACGAGGCGACGGAGAGTTCCCGGCCGTTGAGGGTGCCGTCGCCCAGGCCGGTGACGCCGTCGTCGGTGGTGATCTTGAGGGTGACGAAGTTGCGGTCGGGGCTGGAGACGATGACGTCGGCTGCGACGATCTTCACGGGGTGCCTTTCTTCCTTCGGGTGCGTGCGGCGGCTAACGGATGACGCTGCCGGCTTCGTGGCCGTCGAGCAGGGACAACTCGGCGCGACGCGGCAGCCCTTCCCAGTCGCCGGGGCTGGAGACCGCGAAGGCGCCCAGGGTCGCCGCGCGGCGTAGCCGACCGGCCGGGTCGAGCCCGTCGAACCAGCCGGACAGGTAGCCGGCGGTGAACGCGTCCCCCGCCCCCACGGTGTCGACGGCGGTCACGGTCAGCGCCTCGGCGTGCCGGACGCCGTCCGGGGTGTGCGCGCGGGCGCCGTCGGCGCCCAGCTTGACCAGGACCGTCTCCACGCCGCGGCGCAGCAGGTCCGCCACGACGGTGGTCTCGTCGGCGCCGGGCTCGCCGACGAGGTCCAGCTCGTCGGTGGAGGCCACGACGATCGAGGCGTACCCGGCCAGCGGGGTCAGCACCTCGCGGGCGGTGTCCCGGGACCAGAGGCGGTCGCGGTGGTTGACGTCGAGGCAGACCGCGACGCCCGCCGCGACGGCGGCCTCGGCCGCCCACCGGGTGGCGGCGCGGGCGGTGTCGGACAGCGCGGGCGTGATGCCGGTCAGGTGCAGCATCCGCGCCCCGGCGGCCAACGGCCCGCGCAGGTCCTCGACGTCGAGCGCGGAGCCCGCCGATCCGGCCCGGTGGTACTGCACCCGGGTCAGGTCGGCGGTGCGCCGCTCCAGCAACATCAGGCCGGTCGGCCGCCGCGGGTCGCGGACCACGCCGTCGACGGCGACGCCCTCGGCGCGCAACTGCCGCAGCGCGTACTCGCCGAGCTCGTCGGCGCCGAGGCGGCCGACCCAGGCGGCGCGGTGGCCGAGCCGGGCCACCCCGACCGCCACGTTCGACTCGGCGCCGGCCAGGTGCATGGTCAGCGGGCCGCCGGCGGCCAGTGGACCGGCCGAGCGCAGCGAGACCAGCGCCTCGCCGACGGTGAGCAGGTCCGGCGCGGTCATGATCCGGCCGGCTCCCGCACGGCGGCGAGGTAGCCGCGCGCCCGCGCCCGCAAAGCGTCCAGGTCGCCGCCGGAGGCGGCGTCGCCGACCAGGGGGCCGCCGAGGCCGACGGCGATCGCGCCGACGCGCAGGTAGCTGGCGACGTCGTCCCGGCCGACGCCGCCGACCGCGACGAAGGGGATGTCCGGGAAGGGGTCGCGCACCGCCTTGAGGTACGCGGGACCACCGACCGATGCCGGGAAGAGCTTGACCGCGCTCGCCCCCATCCGCATCGCGGTGTACGCCTCGGTGGGGGTGAACGCCCCGGCGGCGACCGGGAGGCCGCGCCGCGCCGCCTCGGAGATCGACTCGACCACGGCCGGCGTCACCACGAACTGGGCGCCCGCGGCGGCCACGTCGGCGACGTCGGCGGTGGTGAGCACCGTGCCGGCGCCGACGAGCGACCCCGCCGGGGCGGCGGCGCGCAGCGCCTCGATCACGCGCGGGGCGTCCGGCGTGGTGAGGGCCACCTCGACGATGCGGACGCCCTCGCGCAGCAGCGCGGTGCCCGCGGCGACGGCGGCGGCGGTGTCGGTGCCGCGGATGATCGCGAGGATGCGGGCGGCGGCGAGGTCGGCGGTGAGGTTGACGGTCATTCGATCACCATTCCGCGTAGGAGCCGTCGCGGTGCCGCCACATCGGGCTGCGCCACGCGTGTCCCCGCTTGTCAGCCGTGCGTACGGCGTGTTCGTCGATCTCGATGCCGAGGCCGGGTGCCGTGAGCCGCTCGACGTACCCGTCGACGAACGTCAGCGGGGTCTTGTCGAGGCAGTAGTCGAGCACCTCGGCGCCGAGGTTGTAGTGGATGCCGATGCTCTGTTCCTGGATCAGGTAGTTGGGCGTGGCGAAGCCGACCTGCAGGCAGGCCGCCAGGGCGATCGGCCCGAGCGGGCAGTGCGGGGCGAGCTGCACGTCGTACACCTCGGCCAGCGCGGCGATCTTGCGGACCTCGGTGATGCCGCCGGCGTGCGAGAGGTCCGGCTGGGCGACCGCGATGCCGGCCTGGAGCACCGGCAGGAACTCCTGCCGGTTGTAGAGCCGCTCCCCCGTCGACACCGGGGTGGTGGTGGAGCGGACGAACTCGCCGATGAGGTGCGAGTTCTCCGGGGCCACCGGCTCTTCCAGGAAGAACGGCCGGTAGGGCTCGAGCAGCGGGGCGACCCGGCGGGCGCTGGCGAGGGTGAACCGGCCGTGGAAGTCGACCGCCACGTCCCGCTCGTCGCCGAGCACCTCGCGGGCGGCGGCCACCCGCGCCACCACGGCGTCGAGCTCCGCGACGGACGCGACCGCGCTCATCCGGCCGGAGGCGTTCATCTTCACCGCGGTCAGGCCCGAGGCGACGGCGGCGGCGATCTGGTCGCGCACCTCGCCGGGCTCGTCGCCGCCGACCCAGCCGTAGACCCGGATCCGGTCGCGCACCGGGCCGCCGAGCAGCTGGTGCACCGGCGCGCCGAAGTGCTTGCCGGCGATGTCCCACAGCGCCTGGTCGAGCCCGGCGACGGCGCTGGCCAGGATCGGCCCGCCCCGGTAGAACGAGCCCTTGGTCATCACCTGCCAGTGGTCCTCGATGCGCAGCGCGTCTCGGCCGATGAGCAGCTCGCTGAGCTGGTCGACGGCGGTGCGCACCGTCTCGGAGCGGCCCTCGCAGGTCGCCTCGCCCCAGCCGACGACGCCGTCGGACGTCTCGACCCGGACGAACAGCCAGCGCGGTGCGACGAGGAACGTCTCCACCCGTGCGATCGTGGTCATGTGTCCTCAGCCCTTCGTGGCGCCGGCGGTGAGGCCGGAGACGACGTACTTCTGCACGAACAGGGCGATCACCATGATGGGCAGGGTGACCACGGTGGCCGCCGCCATCAGGCCGCCCCAGTCGATGCTGGCGTAGCCGACGAAGTCGAAGATCGCGACCGGGAGCGTCTTGGTGTCGGCCCCGGAGAGCACGAGGGCGAACATGAAGTTGTTCCAGGAGAAGATGAACGACAGGATGCCGGCGGTGGCGATGCCGGGCACCGACAGCGGCAGGGTGATCCGCCGGAACGCGCCGATGTGGGTCAGCCCGTCGACGAGCGCGGCCTCCTCGAGTTCGGCCGGCAGGCCGTCGAAGTAGCCCATCATGATGTAGACGATCAGCGGCAGCGACACGAACATGTGGCTGAGGATCAGCGGGGTGAACCCGCCGACCATCTGCAGGTTCGAGAAGACGTAGTACCAGGGCACCAGCAGCGAGACGCCGGGGATCACCCGCGCCATCAGCACGACGAGCGCGGACTTCTTCATGTTGAAGCGGCTCATCGAGTACGCGGCGGGCACCCCGAGCAGCAACGACAGCACGGTGGCCGCGAACGCGACCCAGAGGCTGTTGCCGATGAACTGCAGGTAGTTCGCCTGCTGCAGGACGTTGGAGTAGTTGTCGAACGTCGGGGAGAAGACGAACGCCTTGTCGGTGTCGTAGATGTCGACGTTCGTCTTCAGCGACGCGGCGACCATCCAGACCAGCGGCGCGATGAGCGCCAGCACCACGAGGACGAGGGCCACCGTCCGGAAAGCCTTGTACGGCCTGCGCAGCTTCATCGGTTCAGCCCCTTCTTGCGGTAGGTCAGGGCCCACATCACCCCGATGATGATCAGGAAGAAGATGATGAGGACGGTCGACGAGACGCCGTAGTCGTTGTAGTCGAAGCTGAGCCCGTAGGCGTACACGTTGAGGGTCTCCACCTCGTGGAACGACCCGCCACCGCGCCCCTTGGTGGCGTAGAGGATGTCGAAGGTCTTCAGCGCGTCGATGCCACGCAGCAGGATCGCGACGATCACGGTGGGCATCAGCAGCGGCAGGGTGACGTGCCGGAACCGCTGCCAGGTGCTGGCCCCGTCGATCAGCGCCGCCTCCTGCGGCTCGTCGGAGAGCGACGTCAGGCCGGCGAGCAGGATCAGCACGACCATCGGCGTCCACTGCCAGATGTCGATGAACATCGTCGTCGGCAGGGCCGAGTTCTGCCCGGAGAGCCAGGGCTGGGGGTCGATGCCGACCCAACCGAGGAGCTGGTTCGCCATGCCGATGTTGGGATCGAAGATCAGCCGCCACATCATGCCGACCGCGACCGGCGTCGCCACCAGTGGCAGGAGGATCGCGACGCGGACCCACTTCTCGCCACGGAACGGCCGCCACAGCAGCAGTGCGATCGCCATGCCGAGGACGACCTCGAAGAAGAGCACCACGCCGGTGAAGAGGGCGGTGCGCCACACGGCTGGCCAGAACCGGTCGGTGTCGCCGAGCACGTCGAGGTAGTTCTGCAGGCCGATGAAGCTGCTCTCGGCGCGAACCGAACCCTCGGCGTCGGTGAGGCTGAGGTACCCGGTCCAGACGACGGGGAAGACGATCAGCACGGCGACGAACAGCATCGCGGGTGCCGCGAAGAGCCACTTGCGGTGCTCGTTGGCCCAGCGCGACCAGGCCGAGGTCTGCGGGGAGGCCGGGGACGCCTCAGGCGATCTTTTGACTGGTGTGGTGACGGCTGACATGGGGTCTCCGGGTGGGTCAGGGCCAGCGTCCCGACGCGGGGTGGCGGGGCCGGCCGGCCCCGCCACCTGCGCTTCGGGCTACTTCGCCTCGTCGTCGAGGAACTTCTGGAACGCCTCGTTCGCCGCGTCCGCCGAGGCGGCCGCGTCCTTGCCGGTGATCGCGTCGACGATCGGCTGGCCGACGATCTCCCGCGCCTGGGCGACCTTCTCCACCAGCGGCCGGTCGTGGCCCACGCCGTTGGCGGCGCTGACCGTGGTGGCCTCGGCGAGGTCCTTCGGGTAGGTCGCCGACGCCTCCGGGTTCTCCCAGACGGAGGTGCGGGCGCTGGGCACGCCGGCCTTCTGCTGCGCCAGCGCCTGCTCCTTGCCGGCCGCCCACTGGATGAACTTCCAGGCGTTGTCCTGGTTCTTCGACGCCTCGTTCACGCCGAGCGCCCAGGAGGGGATGTTGTACGGCTTCGAGCCGGCCGGGCCGGCCGGGAAGGCCGCGAACCCGACGGTCTCGGAGATCTTCGACTTGCCCGGGTCGGTGGCGTTCTTGTAGAGCGAGTTGGCCTCGGTGTAGAAGGCCGCCTTGCCCTGGGTGAAGATCGCCATCGCCTCGGACCAGCTCATGTCGGTGCTGATGTTCTCCGGACCGTGCTCACGCAGCAGCCCGCCGTAGTAGGCGTACGCCTGCTTGGCCTGCTCGGTGTTGACCGAGGCCTTGCCGCTGGCGTCGACGAAGTCGCCGCCGAAGCTGAAGAGGAAGCTGGAGAACTGGGTGACGGCGGCGGACTTGCCGGTACGCGACACGAAGCCCGCCACGCCCGGGTTGTCCGCCTCGACCTTCGCGGCCTGCGTCTTGAGCTCGTCCAGGCTCTTCGGCGGGGCGGTGAAGCCCGACTTCTCCAGCAGGTCCTTGCGGTAGTAGAGGACCTCCTGCTCGGTGATGATCGGCATGCCGACCACCTTGTCCTCGTACGTGGTCGCCTGCACCGGGCCGGACTGGAAGTCGGCGATCTCGAACGCGCTGTCCGACTTGCTCTTCTCGGTCAGGTCGGCGAGGTACTTGTTCTTGGCGAACAGCCTCCCCTCCTGCAGCGGCCGGTACATCATCACGTCCAGGTCGGTGGACCCGGCGTTCAGCTTGACGTTGTACTGGTCGGAGAGCTGGTCCTCACCGAGCTGGGTGACCTCCACCTTCAGGCCCGACTGCTTCTCGAACTCCGGCAGGGCCTTCTTGATGTTCTCCGACCAGACGTGGTTCACCAGCGTCACACGCACGGTGTTCGAACTGCCGGCGTCGTCCCCGCCGCCGCCACAGGCGGACAGTCCGAGGGCGACGACCATCCCCAGGGAGGTCCCGATAACCGCTCGACGTCTCACGTCCATCACTCCTTATGCCGGGGCCGTGGCCGCCGCCCGGTCGGGTGGGCGCCACCTCGCGGTTTACATCCGCTTAACATCGGGATGTTAGGCCGAAAAATCAGATTTATACAAGGGGTTGCTCCAACTGATATGATCTGATGCGTGGAATCGTCCCCCAAGGGGCTTGTTGCGGCCCAGCTCGCCCCGGTTGAGGCAGGGCTGCACGCCCGCGTGCTCGACCGCCTCGGCACCGCCATCTGCGACGGCGAGCTGGCGCCGGGAGCGGTTCTCAACATCGACGAGCTGGTCGACCGGTACGCCGTGTCCCGCTCGGTGGTCCGCGAGGTGCTGCGGGTGCTCGCCTCGATCGGCTTCATCGAGACCCGTCGCCGCGTCGGCGTCATGATCCGTCACGCCGAGGACTGGAACGTCTTCGATCCCCAGGTCATCCGCTGGCGGCTTGCCTCGGCCGGCCGCAACGTCCAGCTCCGCTCGATCACCGAGCTGCGTACGGCCATCGAGCCGCACGCCGCCTGGCTCGCCGCCGGGCGGATCGGCCACGACGAGGCGAGCGACCTGGTCGGGCTGGCGGCGAAGATGTGGGCCGCCGGCAAGGCCGGCGACGAGGAGCGCTTCCTCCAGCTCGACATAGAATTCCACCGCAGGATCCTGGTCGCCTCCGGCAACGAGATGTTCGTCCGGTTGCAGGATCTGATCGCGGAGGTCCTGACCGGCCGTCACCAGCACCACCTGATGCCGCACCACCCGCACGAGCAGGCCCTCCAGCTGCACGCCGAGGTCGCCCAGGCGATCCAGCGCCGCGACGGCGATCGCGCCCAGCGGGCGATGGTCCAGCTCATGGAGCAGGCCTTCGACGAGATGAGCTCGATCTGGGCGCAGACCGGCGAGACCGCCGGCGCCTGAACCCGTCCCCCGTCTCCCGCCGCCCCCGACCGTCGCACCGCGCCCGCGTGCGCTGGCGGCCCGGTCAGCCGGCGGCCGTCGACGCGCGCCCGAAGTCGGCACGGGTGGCCACGATCAGCGCCACGGCCAGATACGGCACGGCGGCCACCGCGAACGCGACCCCGTTGCCGGCCCCGGTGGCCAGCAGGCCGTATCCGCCGTAGGCCGCCATGACCGTCGCGTCGGTGGCCATCCCGGCGAGCGAGGTGACGGTGGCCCGGGCCGGCCCGGTGATCCGCGCCTGCAACCGGGCGTCGGCGAGCACCGTGGCGAGTTGGAAGCCGCAGAACGCGACCGCGACCAGCGCGAAGCCGACCGGCCGGGCGAGCAGCGCCCCGGCGGCCAGGGCCAGGGCCGACAGCGCCAGCAGGCCGGCGTTACCCCGGGCCGTCAGCCGCTCCCCCACCGGGGCCAGCAGACCACCCGCGACCACCCCGACCCAGACGAGCAGGAGCAGCAGCGGCACCACCGCCTCGCCGACCCCGGTGTCGCGGGCCAGCAGCGGGGTGTACTCGTCCAGGGCGCCCCAGACCGCCGCGACCACCGCGACCAGCAGCACCGCCGCCCGCACGGCCCGGTCGGCGCGGACCTCGGCGAGCCCGGCGCGCAGGCTCGCCCACCAGCCGAGCCCCGCGCCGTCGTCCGCCCCGACGTCGCCGGCGGTGACATCAGCGGCGCCGGCGAAGGCGTCGCCGGCAGGGGCGGGGACGTCCCCGGCGGAGGTGGGGGCGTCGCCGGCGGGAGCGGCGGTGAGATCAGCGCCGGGGACGGCGGGTCGGGGGCGGTGTTCGGGCAGCCGGGTGGCGACGGCGGCAGCCAGCACGCAGGCGAGCACGCTGGCCGCGCCCACCGCCGGGTAGCCGCCGACGGCGAACACCGGCCCGGCCAACAGGATCGAGACGAGCACGCCGAGCGTCCCGGCGCTCTTCGCCCGACCGTTGAGGCGGGCGTACCGGCCGGCCGCACCGAGGCGGTCGAGTTCGGTGAAGACCAGCGCCTCCACCGCGCCCGAGGCGAGCGCCCCGCCGGCGCCCCAGAGCACGAATCCGACGGCGAACGCCGGATAGCCGGGCGCGAGCACCCAGAGCGCGAAACCGGCGGCGGTCGCCAGCGGTGCGAGGCTGAGCAGCAGCCGCCGGGAGAGCGCGTCGGCCAACGCGCCGGAGGGCACCTCCAGCAGGACGCCGGTAGCCGACCAGATCACGAACAGCGACGAGATCTGCCACAGCGACAGCCCGGTGTCGCTGAACAGCAACGCGTACAGCGGATAGAGCAGGACCAGTTCGGTCAGGAACGCGTACCCGTAGAGGGTCGCCGCCAGCCGGCGGACGCGCGGGTCGGACACACGCGGAGAATGGACAGTCATGGGGGCCTTCCGGTGGGGACGAGGCGGACGCCGGACGTACGGCGACCGCGGCGGCCCACGGCAGTGGCCCCTAGCAGTGCGTCAACATCGCCATGTCATGCCGGCGATGGTAGCCGCGCCGGTCACGCCCGTCCCCGGACACGCGTGAGGGCGGGATCCGGTCCGGATCCCGCCCTCACGCGGGCGTGCTCAGCGGCGGCGCTGCTCCCCGTCGGCCGATGGGATGACCATGGTGGCCTCGATGTCGCCGGCCGCCACGGTGGCGTCGCGCGAGACCACCTGGGTCGCGTCCGCGTCACCGCCGACGCGCGGGCCGGGCACCACCTGGGTCGCGTCCGGGTCACCGCCGAACCGCGGAGCGGAGACCACCTGGGTCGCCTCCGCGTCACCGCCGACGCGCGGAGCGGAGACCACCTGGGTCGCCTCCGGATCCCCGGTGCTGGCCGGGGTGCCGAGGTGGGCCTCGCTGTCGCGGCGTCCGGCCTGGTAGGCGCGGGCGTGCGTGGCGATCAGCCGCGACTCCCGCTCGGCCCGGGCCAGCCACGACTCCCAGCGGCTCTGCATCGGACGGACCAGCCCGCCGCCCACCCCGACGACGAGGACGCCGCCGACGGTGGCCAGCACCGCGATCAGCACCGGCGTCGTGACCGCGGTGGCCACGCCGATCTGGTCGAGCGCGGCGATGACGCCCAAGCCGAGGATGAAGACGGAGGCGATCGTGGCCAGGACCCGGCCGTACGACAACCCGCCCAGGGCGCCGCTGATGATGTCCTTCACCGCGTTGGCGATGGCCGCGGCGACCACGACGATGACGATCGCGACGAAGGCGCGCGGCAGCCAGGCGATCACACCGGCGATCAGGTCGGAGATCGGGTTCGGGCCCCAGATGCCGAAGGCGAGCTGGAGGGTCACCAGCAGCACCCCGTAGTAGGCGAGCCGGGCCACGAGGTCGCTGGCGTCGTACCGGGAGCGGGCCAGGGCGCGGCGGATCCCGCCGCGCTCCACGGCGCGGTCGAAGCCCACCCGTTCGAGCACCTTGCCCACGATCTTCAGCACGGCCTTGGCGATCAGCCAGCCGGCCACCAGGATGGCCACGAAGGCGACCGCCCTGGGCAGGAACAGCAGCACCGACCGGAGCGTGTCCCCCACCGCGTCGCCGAAGTCGTCTCTCATCGGAAATCCTCCACAACGCTGTCCGGGTTCATCCGGCCCGACCTACCCCCGGCGGCGAGCGGGGAAACACCGGTCACCCGGCACCGCTTCACCGCGTGCGTCCGCCCTGGCCGGGCCTGCCGGCACCCATCAGCGCGACACCACAGGCCGCCGCGGCGCTCAGCGGAGCGATCAGGAAGCCGACGGTCACCTCCCCCGTGACGTCCAGCAGCGCCCCGGCCACCGCCGCGCCGCCCGCGCTGCCGACAGAGAACGCCGTCGCCGCCCAGGCGAACGCCTCGGCCACCGTGCCAACGGGCGCGAGGTCGTCGAGCGCGACGAAGGCGATGGTCAGCAGGGCCGGGAGCGCGAGCCCGCTGAGCGCCATCAGCGCCAGCATCACGCCCGGAGCCGGGGTGAGCAGCAACGGCAGGTAGCCGGCGGCGAAGACCCCGACCACGCGGGGCAGGGTGGCGTGCCTGCGCAGCCCGCCGAAGCGTACGAAGAGCAGGCCGCCGGTCAGCGCCCCCGTGGCCTGCGCGGCGAGCAGCCAGCCCGCCCAGGAACGCGCCCCCGCCGACTCGGCGTACCCGGTCGCGGCGACGGTCACGCTGCCCACCGCCGCGCCGACCAGCACCAGCGCCCCGAGGAGCAGCCGGAGCCGGCCGGCCCGCAGCGGACCTGCCCAGTGCCGTACCGCCGGCTCGCCCCGCCAGCGCCGGACCGCGCCGGTCGTGGCGAACCAGACCGTGCCGGCGGCCTGGAAGAGCGCGGCGGCGCCCAGGCCGCCGGCCGGGCCGGCCAGGCCCACGGCGGCGAGCGTCACCACCGGGCCGAGAATGAAGATCGTCTCCTGGACGGCGATGTCCAGGGTGTACGCGGTCTGCACGCGGTGCGCGGGGAGCAGGTCGCGCCAGAGCACCCGCAGGCACGACTCGAACGGCGGAGCCCCCGCCCCGGCCAGGGCGGCGCCGAGGACGGCCATCGGCAGGTCGACGTGCAGGGCGATGAGCGCGAAGCCGACCGTCGACACCGTCACGGCCAGCCACAGCACCGGCGGCTGGCGCCAGCGGTCCGCCATCCGGGCGAGCATCGGCTGGCCCACCGCCGTGCCGGCGGTGAACGCGCCGACCAGCAGGCCGGCCACGGTGAGCGTCATCGTCTCCCGGGCGAACACCAGCAGGGCCAGGGGGGCCGCGCCGAACGGCATACGGCCGAGCAGGCTGGCCGCCAGGACCCGGGCGGTCTGTGGCGCCCGGAGCACCGCGAGGGCGGAGGTGTCGGTGGGGTCGGCGGCTGCTCCGCCGGCCGGCGGAGGGTCGGCGGTCGGTACGAGTGCGGCTTCCTCGGGCACGGGCATGATGGACGCTCCCGGACGGTGGCGGGGAAATGGACCGGGGGGCGCGCGGCGCCGGGCCGGTCAGGGAGCGAAGTCGGAGCGTTCGTGGTCGTCGCCGTACAACGGAAGCGCGGGGGTGCTCCACTGGCCGTACGCGGCGGCGGCGAGGCGCAACGCGATCACGTGGGCAGTCTAGACGCGGCACCGGGGGGCGTGGGGGCGCGTGATTTCCGGGTGGCGCTGCGCGGGGCCCGTCCGCACCGGCGCCGGCCCGCACGCGGTCGCGGGTGAGCGTGGTCATAGCGACTGGACGGCCACCCGAGGCGGGCGCTAGCCTCCTCGGCAGGTCATGAGCGCCAGCGTCAAGCCCCGGCTCGCTGGCCGGCAACCCTCGTCCGCGCAGGGGTGCCCCGGGTGAAGACCAGGCACCGGAGCAGCTCCGGTGCAAGCGCGGCCTGGTTCCCGGGTCGTCAGCGACCGAGGAGAGCCATGTCCTTTCGCACCTGTTCATCGCCGACGGTTTCCGTCGTGGCCCCGACGTCGCCGGGCCTGACCCGGCGCCGCCACGTCGACACGATGCGGGTCTGCGCCACCTCCTGTCGCCTTGGCGACCCGCGCTAGGCGCGCATTCCCCCTCCCTCACCGGCACCACCTCCTTCAGCGGTACGCCCATCGGGCGTCCCGCCGGCGCGGCACGCCCGTGCCCGCCGCCGGACCACACCCTCGGAGACACCCGTGCGCATCCTTACCTCCCTGACCCGGGCCGCCGCCCTCGGCGTGGCCGCCGCTCTCGCCGCCACCGCCCTGACCGGCTGCGGCGACGACGCGGCCGGCGCGGCCGACAACCCGTACGGCCTGCTCCAGCCGGGCGTGCTGCGCACCGGCACGCTCACCGACGCCCCGCCGAACGTCTATCTCAAGGACGGCAAGTTCACCGGCTTCGACAACGACCTGCTCACCGCGGTCGCGGCGAAGGTCGGGCTGAAGGTCGAGTTCGTCGGCACCGACTTCTCCGCCCTGCTCTCCCAGGTCAACAACCGCAAGTTCGACGTCGGCAGCTCCTCCATCACGATCACCGAGGCGCGGAAGAAGACAGTCGACTTCGGCAACGGCTACGACTTCGGCCACTTCGGACTCGACGTGCCGGCCGGCTCGTCGATCAGCGGATTCGACCAGCTCGCCGGCAAGCGGGTCGTGGTGGTGCAGGGCACCGTCCAGGACGACTACGCCACCGGCGAGGGGCTCGACCCGGTCCGGGTGCCCGACTACAACGGGGCGATCAACCAGCTCAAGGCCGGCACCGCCGACGCCTGGATCGCCCCCGCCGAGATCGGGGACAAGTCGGCCGCCGACAGCGGCGGCAAGATCACGGTCGCGGCCAAGCTGCTCAGCCCGTCCCCCACGGCGTACGCGGTCGCCAGGGGCAACGACAAGCTGCGCGAGGCGCTGAACCGGGGCCTCGACGAGGTGATCGCGGACGGCACGTGGAGCCGCCTGCAGGCCCAGTACTACCCGGGCCGGCAGATCCCGGCCGACTTCACGCCGGGCAGTGGCACGGTCCCGGTGCCGTCGGCCGCGGCCACCTCCTGACACGTACGACGACGAGCGAGCGGGGCGGTAGGAGAGACGATGGATCCGTTGAGCACCCTGTGGGAGACCTTCTTCGACGCGGACTCCATGCGCGAGGCGCTGCCCGAGATGCTGACGGTGGGGCTGCCCAACACGCTGATCCTGGCGATCTCCGCCGCCCTGCTCGGCTCGGTGCTGGGCATGGCGCTGGCCGTCGCGGGCATCTCGCGTACCCGATGGTTGCGGTGGCCGGCGCGGGTCTACACCGACGTGTTCCGCGGCCTGCCCGCGGCGGCGACGATCCTGCTCATCGGCGTCGGCCTGGCGCCGCTGGGCATGCAGGTGTGGGGGCCCAACCCGTATCCCCTCGGCATCCTGGCACTGTCGCTGATCGCGGCGGCCTACATCGGAGAGATCTTCCGCTCCGGCATCCAGTCGGTGGAGGCCGCCCAACTGGAGGGGGCCCGGGCGCTGGGCCTGTCCTGGGGCGAGGCGATGCGCCTGGTGATCGTCCCGCAGGGCATCCGGCGGGTGCTGCCGGCCTGGGTGAACCAGCTGATCGCGCTGATCAAGGACTCCAGCCTGGTCTACTTCCTCGGCCTGCTGGCCAGCCAGCGGGAGCTGTTCCGGATCGGGCAGGACTACGCGGCGAACACCGGCAACCAGTCGGCGCTGCTGCTGGCCGGGCTGTGCTACCTGGTGCTGACCGTGCCGCTGACGCACGCCGTGAACTGGATCGACCGGCGGCTGCGGCACGGCCGGCAGGCCGCCGCGCCCGACGACACCGACGACGACCTCGACCTGGCGCTGCCGGGAGCGGCGGGAGGAAACCAGCGATGAGCATCGACACGACGACCTCGGTGAGCCTGAGCGTCCGCGACGTACACCTGGCCTTCGGCGCACACCGGGTGCTGCGCGGGGTAGACCTGGACGTGGCGCGCGGGGCGACGGCCTGCGTGATCGGCCCGTCCGGGTCGGGCAAGTCCACGCTGCTGCGCACGATCAACCGACTCATCGAGCCCGACCGCGGCGACGTGCTGCTCGACGGGCGCAGTGTGCTCGGCGACGACCCGGACGCCCTGCGGCAGCGGGTCGGCATGGTCTTCCAACAGTTCAACCTCTTTCCGCACATGAGCGTGCTGCGCAACATCACCCTCGCGCTGCGCCGCATCCGCAAGCTCGACGCGGACGAGGCGGCGGCGCTCGCCCGCGAGCACCTGGCGCTGGTGGGGCTGGCGGCCAAGGCCGACGCCCGGCCGGCGCAGCTCTCCGGCGGGCAGCAGCAACGGGTCGCGATCGCCCGCGCGCTGGCGTTGCGCCCGCAGGTGATGCTCTTCGACGAGGCGACCTCCGCGCTGGACCCGGAACTGGTCAAGGGGGTGCTCGCGCTGATGGCCGAGCTGTCGGCCGACGGCATGACCATGGTGGTGGTGACCCACGAGATGGGCTTCGCCCGGGAGGTCGCCGACACCGTCGCGTTCATGGATCGCGGCGTGGTGCTGGAGGCCGGCGGGCCGGCCGCGATCTTCGAGGAGGCGCAGCACCCCCGGCTGCGCCGGTTCCTCTCCCAGGTGCTCTAGGTCCCGGCGACGAGGGCGCGGCACGCCTCGTCCTCGCGCGTCGGCAGGCTCCTCAGTTCCCCGGTGAGCTGTTCGAGGTATTCGGGCGGCCCGGCTTCGGCGAACCACAGCCAGAGTTCGGCGGCGTGGATCGGTAACCAGGCCCGCACCCGGGCGGGGTCGGCTCCGTACCCGTCGACGAGGGCGTCGAACGACCGCGGGTCCTTGCGCGCCGCGCCCCAGGCCGCGCGGGACAGCTCCCTGAGCGGGTCACCCAGGTGGGCCGCCTCCCAGTCGAGGACCGCGGTGATGTCGCCGTCCGCGGCGAGGAGGTTTCCGTCGGTCCAGTCGCCGTGGCAGAACACCGTGCGGTCGGCCGGTGGAACGGCGAGCGGAAGCGGTGGGCCTCCGGCGTCGCGGTAGCGGCGGATGATCAGCGCGTCGTCCGGCGCGGCCGGCAGCCCGGCAGGTGGTCGCAGCCCGTGGAGCCGACGCAGCAGTGTCGCGGAGGCGCGGAGCCCGTCGAGGCGTACGTCGGCGTGCTCGCTGTCCAGTCGTTCGCCCGGCATGAGCGTCATGAGGATCGAGCCCGGCCCGACCTCGACGAGCTCGGCAACCGGCATGCCCGTGTGGGCGAGTGCCCGCAGGGCGAGGACCTCCGTGTCGTGGCGGGAGGGTTCCGCCATCCGCTTCTCGACCAGGCCGCGCCCCTGGCGCTGGACCAGCCGGACGTGGCCGACCGCGCCCTGCCGCATGCCGTCATCCTGCCAGGCGCAGGAGGCTGGCGCAGCGCCGAACCTTGGCAATATCCTCCACTGCACACGCGATGCCTGGAGTTCCTTTTCACGGGGCCGCCCCGCCCTCAGCTCCGGCCGCAGAGGAGATGCGATGCACGTCGAGAGTTCCGCCCTGGACCGCCGGACCCTGCTGCGGGCCGGCCTCGGCGCCGCCACGGTCGCGGTCGTCGGCAGCCAGCTCGCCCTGCCGTCCGCCGCGCGGGCGGACCCCGGCACCGACCTGGACTGGATCTACGGCTGCGACGAGTGGGGCGCGCGTCCACCGGCGGACCCGCTGGCGGTCAGCGCCATCCCCACCAACAAGATCATCGTGCACCACATGGCGTTCCCCAACGTCACCGACTACTCCGAGGCCCAGGGGATCAAGCTGGCCCGCGACTGCCAGGACCTGCACATGGACGGCAACGGCTGGTCCGACACCGGCCAGCACTTCACCATCAGCCGCGGCGGCTACGTGCTGGAGGGACGCCGGGGCAGCCTGGAGCGGCTGCGGGCCGGCGACCGCCAGATGATCTCGGCGCACTGCCCCGGCGAGAACGGCCGGGCCATCGGCATCGAGAACGAGGGCACGTACGTCACCGAGACCCCGCCGGAGGCGCTGCTCGACTCGCTGGTCGCCCTCTGCGCGACCATCTGCCGGCGGTACGGGCTGCACGCCCACGACATCTTCGGCCACTGGGACTTCCGCACCACGGCGTGCCCCGGGGCGGCCTTCTACGGACAGTTCCCCACCCTGCGCCGCCGGGTGTTCGCCGAACTCGGCACCGACCTCGCCGACGTGCCGGCCCGCCGCTGGCCCGACCTGTGGCGCTTCGTCGGCTCCCCCAGCGTCCGGGTGGCGCAGTACCTGCTGGCCCACCGGGGCTACCCCGTGCCGGTCAACAGCGTCTTCGACGCCGCCACCGTCGCGGCCGTGCAGGACTGGCAGCAGCGCAACGGCATCCCGGTCGACGTCGACGCCACCCTCACCGCGCCCACCTGGGAGACCCTGGTGCCGGAGTTGGGCAAGGACGCCGTTGGCCTGCCCGTCAACGCCGTGCAGTTCCTGCTGAACTTCCAGAGTCACCCCGAGGTCGCCGTCACCGGCGAGTACGACCACCCGACCAGGATGGCCGTCAAGGACATCCAGCGGCGCCACGGCCTGCCGGCCCACGGCAAGCTGGACCTCGACACCTGGTGCGCGCTCGTCGGCGGCATCGTGCGCCGGTCGTTGCGCCACTGACCCAGCACCGGCGGTGACCTGACCACCGCGCGCCGGCCCCTATGGACGCGACCTCACCCGGGCAGCCGGAACAGCACCATGCTGACCCGGGTGAGGTCGCCGTACGACAGCCGGCGGGTGGTGTCGCCGTCGCCGGGCCGCACGGCCACCTGGATGCGGATCTGGCTGTGCTCTGGGAGTTCGATGTTGACGTCGGGGGTGCTCACGACGAAGACGCCACCGGCGGTGTCCGGGTTGATCGACACCAACTCCTGCGTCAGCAGCGGCGTGTCGCTCTCCGGATGGCCCGGCTCGAGGTACTCCGCCCGCACCCGGACGAGATCGTCCCGCTGCAACCCGCGCAGGTCGACCGTGGCCTGCACGCCGACGATGCCGGCCTCGGGCAGGGTCCAGTGGTATTCGCCGTCTTCCCAGCGGATCGCGTGGAAGGCGTCGGTGGCGTCGAGCGTCACGTCCCGGTATGTCCCGCTGATAAACTTGGCGATCACTTCGTCGTCCCCTTCCGGCGCTCGTGCGCCGATCATTTCGGCGAAATCCTCGGCGGTGCCACGAAAGGCGTCGGCATCGCAGGTGTGTTGCCGACCTATTATCGCCGAATCCGTGTACTGCCAGATTCGCGGCATCATCTCCGGCCTGCCGTAGCGGACCCAACCCGGCCCGGAATCGCCGCCCGCACGCGCGTAGGCGGCCTTGAAGTGCTCCGCCACCCGGTACGGGTAATTGGCGTTCCAGCGGGGATGGTCGCCCAACTCGTCCGATCCGTACTGACCGCGCGAGGCGTACATCACCGCGACCTTGCCGCTGCGCGCCTGCAACTCCCGGGCCGCCTCGACCCCGACGCGCGACGGCACGTCGTCGGTCGGCCAGCGCTCCAGGTCGATCTGCCAGAAGAACCGGTCGTAGTCGCGCCACCAGGAGGTGTGCCGATCGGCGTAGTCGATGGCCGTCCTGACCTGGTCCTCGATGGAGACACCCGAGTGCACCACGACGTACATCCCCAGGAAGGGAATGCCGGCGTCCTTGGCCGCGGTCAGCATGAGTCCGTAGTACTGGCTGTGGAAGGTGCCCCCCACGGACTGCTCGGTGCCCTTGTAGGTCATGAAGTCGATGCCCGCCGCGCGGGCCTCCCGGATCCGGTCGACCGTCAGCCCCCGGTCGACGTCGTAGTCACTGGCGTCCCAGCCGTATAGCGTCACGTACGGCACCTCCCGCATTTCCTCCGGAATCGTTCCGGAAATTGTTGGAGCCGTTCCGGAGTCACCCTTACCGAATCGGCGCGACAGCAACTGGACAAACTTCATGCGATATCCCGGAGAAAATGGATGAAGTCGGTGAGATCCACATCGGCCAGAAGGTCGCCGACTCGGGTTGGGTGTCCGTGCGACCGATGCTACCGCCCCCGAGAGGACCAGACAATTGCCCACCGGTAATTATTTACTCGAACAATATTCGTCAATTTCTAAAATTGAATGGCGACTGTCGGAGGTGAATTCGGGTCCGCATTCGCGTTCCGCCGGCCGCGCCCACCGGTGCGTTCGCCCGCCCCAGCGGCCCCCGCCCCGGATCCCCGCCCCGACCGTCCCGGTGGGGGCCGGCCTCGATCCGCCCGCCGGCATCGGTCGCCGCCGGTTCGCCCGGGGTCGTTTGGCCCGGGGCCGTCGCGGAAAGAGTGGCGGGCATGAAATGGGCCAGTCGAGCCGTACCCGCCGTCGCCGCCGCCGTCGCCGCGCTGGCCGCGCGGGACCTGCTGCAACGCGACCACGCGCTGCTGCGCAACTTCCCGGTGCTCGGACGGGCCCGGTACCTGCTGGAGTCCATCGGGCCCGAGCTGCGCCAGTACATCGTGGCCGGCAACAACGAGGAGCGGCCGTTCACCCGCGACCAGCGCCGATGGGTGTACGCGTCGGCGAAGCAGGAGAACAACTACTTCGGCTTCGGCACCGACAACGACATCGAGTTCACCCCCGGATACCCCATCATCAAGCACCGCACCTTCGGTCGGGCCGTCCCGCCGTCGACGCCGGGTGCCGGGCACGACGTCCGGCTGCCGTGCGCCAAGGTGCTCGGCGCGGCCCGGGGGCGCGCCCACGCGTTCCGGCCCGAGTCGGTCGTGAACATCTCCGGAATGAGCTTCGGGTCCCTGTCGGGCAACGCCGTGCAGGCGCTCAACCGGGGCGCCGCCCTGGCCGGCTGCCTGCAGAACACCGGCGAGGGCGGGCTGTCGCCGTACCACCGCAAGGGCGGTGACCTGATCTTCCAGCTCGGCACCGCGTACTTCGGCTGCCGGGACGAACACGGCCGGTTCAGCCTCGACCGGCTCAAGGACCTGGTCGCCGGCGCGCCGGTGCGGGCGCTCGAGATCAAGCTCAGCCAGGGCGCGAAGCCCAGTCTCGGCGGCCTCCTACCGGCGGCCAAGGTCTCCGCCGAGATCGCGGCGACCCGGGGCATCCCGCAGGGGCGCGACTGCGTCAGCCCGTCGCGGCACGCCGAGTTCTCCGACTGCGACAGCCTGCTGGACTGGGTGGAGTTGCTCGCCGCCGAGACCGGCCTGCCGGTCGGCATCAAGTCCGCCGTCGGCGACCTGGGCTTCTGGGAGGAACTGGCCACCCTGATGCGCGACACGGGGCGCGGGGTCGACTTCGTCACCGTCGACGGCGGCGAGGGCGGCACCGGCGCCGCGCCGCTGATCTTCACCGACTCGGTGTCGCTGCCGTTCCAGCAGGGCTTCGCCCGGGTCTACAAGGTCTTCGCCGAGCGCGACCTGCACGAGCAGGTGGTGTTCGCCGGCGCGGGCAAGCTCGGCCTGCCCGACAACGCGGTGGTCGCCTTCGCGCTCGGTTGCGACCTGGTCAACGTCGGCCGGGAGGCGATGCTGGCGATCGGCTGCATCCAGGCCCAGAAGTGCCACACCGACACCTGCCCCACCGGCGTCGCCACCCAGAACCCGTGGCTCGTCCGAGGCGTGGACCCGGCCTCGAAGTCGGTCCGCGCGGCGAACTACATCCGTACGCTGCGCCGGGACCTGGTCAAGGTCGCCGAGGCGTGCGGCGTCGAGCACCCGGGCCTGATCGACACCGACGCGGTCGAGATCCTCGACGGGCGCACCGCCGCTTACCCGCTGCACGAGGTGTACGGCTACCGCCCCGGGTGGGGACTGCCGTCCCCCGCCGACCGGGCGGAGATCGTCCGGCTGATGACGGCGGAGGCTCCCCAGGGCGGCACCGCCCCACCCTCGCCGACCGCGATGTCCTGACCGTCCGCGACGCGCCACACGAGTACACGCGGAGTTCCTGGCCGCTGCGGGCGGACACCTAGCATCGCCGGAATGTCGATCACCTCTCTGCGGTGCCGGCTCCTGATGCTCGCCGCGGCCGTCCTCTTCGTGCTCGTCGCCCTCGTCGTGCGCGCGCCGGCCGGCGGCGGCCTCGAACAGCACTCCGGCACCGCACTGTACGCCTGCGTGGTCTGGGCCGGCGTGTTGTTCCTCCGGCCGCGGCTGTCGCCGCCGGTGGCCGGCGCGGTCGCGATCGCCTTCTGCTGGGCGGTCGAGTTGTCGCAGTTGACCGGGGTACCGGCGGCGCTGTCGGCGCGCAGCCCGCTGGCGCGGCTCGCGCTCGGGGTGCAGTTCGACCCGGTCGATCTGGCCTGGTACCCGGTCGGGGTGCTGCCGCTGGTGGCGGTGCACCGGATCGTCGCCGCCCGCGCCCGGCGTCGGCGGCCCACGGGATGAGCGGGCGACGCCGTTAATGGCGCGCGTCGGGTGCACGGCCGCGCCTATCGTGGCCCGGTGCTGATCAGACGCGAGACCCCCGCCGACGTCGACGCGATCCGGGCGGTGCACCTGGCCGCCTTCGCCGACCCGGAGAAGCCGGACGCCGTACCCGTCGAGGCAGGGTTGGTGGACGCGCTGCGGGCCGACGACGGATGGCTGCCGGCCCTCTCCCTCGTCGCGGCGGACGACGCCGGGCGGGTGGTCGGGCACGTGGTGTGCACCCGGGGCCGGGTCGCCGGCGAGCCGGTCGCGCTGGGGTTGGGGCCGCTCGGCGTACTGCCGGCCTGGCAGCGGCGCGGGGTCGGCTCCGCGCTGATGCACGCGGTGCTCGGCGCGGCCGACGCGCGCGAGGAGGCCCTGGTGGTGCTGCTCGGGCACCCCGACTACTACCCGCGCTTCGGGTTCCGCCCGGCGGTCGACCTCGGCGTCACCCCGCCGCAGCCGTGGGGACCGCGCTACTTCATGGCCCGCCCGCTGAGCGCCTGGCGGCCGTCGATCCGGGGCGCGTTCGCCTACGCCCGCCCGTTCGACGAACTGTAGGCGCTGGCCGCCCTCGCCGTCGCCGCCACCCCCGCCGTCGCGCCGGTCGGTCGCGCGGCCCCGGCGCCTCCGGAGGTGCCCGCCCGGCGGTGTTCGGGCAGGTCAGCGCCGCCGTCGCGGGCTTCCGTGCGAACATGTGTTCGTGTCGCGCGAGGCCAGCATCCTGCACGCCGACCTGGACGCGTTCTACGCGTCGGTCGAGCAGCGCGACGACCCGCGCCTGCGCGGCCGGCCGGTGATCGTCGGCGGCGGCGTGGCCCTCGCCTGCAGTTACGAGGCGAAGGCCCGGGGCGTGCGCAGCGCGATGGGCGGCCGGCAGGCCCGGCGGCTCTGCCCCGAGGCGATCGTCGTGCCGCCGAGGATGGCGGCCTACACGGCGGCGAGCCGGGCGGTGTTCGATATCTTCCGGGAGACCACCCCGATCGTCGAGGGGCTCTCCATCGACGAGGCGTTCCTCGACGTGGGCGGCCTGTGGCGGCTGGTCGGCCCGCCCGCCGACATCGCCGACCGGTTGCGCCGGCAGGTGCGCGAGCGGGTCGGCCTGCCGATCACCGTGGGCGTGGCCCGCACGAAGTTCCTCGCCAAGGTGGCCAGCGGCGTCGCCAAGCCCGACGGCCTGCTGGTCGTCGCCCCGGACGGGGAGCTGGCGTTCCTGCACCCGCTCGGCGTGGAGCGGCTGTGGGGCGTCGGGCCGGTGACCGCGGCGAAGCTGCGCGAGCGGCGCATCCGCACGGTCGGGCAGGTCGCCCGCCTCGGCGAGGCCACCCTGGTCTCGCTGCTCGGCGCGGGCGCCGGTCGGCACCTGCACGCGCTGGCGCACCTGCGCGACCCCCGGCCGGTGCAGGTCGGCCGCCGGCGCGGCTCGATGGGCGGGCAGCACGCCCTCGCCGCCGGCGGGCACTCCCCCGCCGAGCTGGAGGCGGTCCTCGCCGGTCTGGTCGACCGGGTGACGCGGCGCATGCGGGCGGCGACGCGAGCCGGCCGGACGGTGACGCTGCGGCTACGTTTCGGCGACTACACCCGCGCGACCCGCTCCCACACGGTGGCCAAGGCGACCGCCGACACGGCCCCGCTGCTCGCCGCGGCACGGGCGCTGCTGCGGGCCGCACTGCCCGAGATCGAACGGCGGGGCGTGACCCTGCTCGGCGTGTCGGTCGGGAACCTGGACGACTCCCCCGTCCAGCCGCCACTGCCGTTCGCGCGCGATCCGGGGGCGGACCTGGACGCGGCCGTGGACGCGGTGCGCGACCGGTTCGGGTCGGCCGCCCTCACCCGGGCGGTGCTGCTGGGCCGCGACCCCGGCCCGGAGATGCCGCTGCTGCCGGACTGAACCGCCGGGTCGTCGCCGCCCGACCCGACGGCCACGGCCGGCGCTCGGGAGCGGTCACGACGGGGGCAACGACGGCAGCATGCTCTCCTCGTGGTCCAGGTCCCGCTCCAGGACGCGCATGTCGGCGTCGGCCAGCCGACCGGCGTCCCGCCAGGCGAGCAGCTCGTCCCGCTCGGCGGTGATCATCTCCCGGCGGGCCCGCAGGGCCAGGCGATAGCGGTCGTCGATCGGCACCACCTGGTCCTCGACGGTGGAGAGCAGGGCCACCCGTTCGGTGTAGCGCTGGTGGCGGCCCTCGGCGGCCCGGCGCAGCGGGGCGGCGACGTCGCGGATGCCGGGTTCGGCCTCCGCGAGGGCGGTCAGCCGGTCGAGGGCGGCCCGCGTCGCGGCGGCGCGGGCCTCGTTGCGGGTCAGCGCCCGGCTCACGTCGGTGCCCGGCAGCCGCAGGCGGCGCAGCAGCGGGGCGAAGGTCAGGCCCTGGCCGACGAGGGTGACCAGCACCACCAGGTATGCGCAGAACAACAGCAGGTCCCGGGCGGGCGTGCTCGCCGGCAGGGTGAACACCGCCGCGAGGGTGATGACGCCCCGGGTGCCCGCCCAGCTCAGCGCGAGTAGTTCCCGACCGGACAACGGCGGGTTGTCGGGGCGGGGGTCGCCGCCGAGGCGGGCATGCATCCGGGCGGGCAGGTGCGCGCCCGCCAGCAGCCACAGCGGGCGCACCAGCAGCACGATGCCGACGGTGACGGCCGACGCCGCGACGACGGTGCCGAGGTCGTAGGCGGCCAGGCCGCGTACGACGGCGGGCAGCTGCTGGCCGATGAGCAGGAACACGTAGCCCTCGAGGAGGTACTCCACCAGGTGCCACACCGACCGGGTCTGCAACCGTGCGCCGCTGGACTGCAGGGAAGCGCTGCGGTGGCCCAGCCAGAGGCCGGCCACGACGACCGCCAGGACCCCGGAGACGTGCACGCTCTCGGCCGCCACGTAGGCGGCGAACGGGGTTCCCAGGGACAGGGCGTTGTCGGTCAGCGGGTCGGACGCCACCGCGCGCAGGCGGGCGATGACCCACGCCACGGCCATCCCGACGGCCAGTCCACCGGCGGCGACGAACAGGAAGTCACCCACGGCGTGCCCGACGGAGAACCGGCCGCCGACCGCCGTCGCCACGGCGACCTGGAGGATCGTCAGGGCGGTCGCGTCGTTGAGCAGCCCCTCCCCCTCGACCAGCGTGGTCAGCCGGGGCGACATGCCGGCGCGCCGACCGATCGACAGCGCCGCCACCGGGTCCGGCGGGGAGACGGCCGCGCCGACGGCGATGGCGAAGCTCAGCGGGACGGCCGCCACCACCGCGTTGAGGCCGAAGCCCACGGCGAGCGCGGTGACCAGGACGAGCGCCACCGACAGGCCGACCACGGTCCGGGCGTTGCGGCGCAGCGCGGTCAGGCTCGACTGCAGGGCGGCGGCGTAGAGCAGCGGGGGGATCACCAGGTAGAGCACGACCTCGGGGTCGAGCTCCAGGTTCGGGCCGGGCAGGTAGCCGTAGCCGATCCCGGCGAGGACCAGCAGCACCGAGGCCGGCAGGTTGGTGCGGCGGGCCAGGGCGTTGGCGAGGACGACCACCGCCAGGCCGCCGAGGGCCAGGGCCAACAGTGCACCCATCCCGCCGTCCCTTCCCCTGTCGGCATCCGCCGCCGGCCACCACCGTAACCGATCATGCGGTGGGAGCCGGCGCGATGGCGGGCACGGCGGAGACGACACGCGACGGGGGTACCGCCCCGCGCGGGGCGGGAACGACACGCGACCCGGGGGTGCGCCGGGTCGGGACCCGACGTACCCCCGGGTCGTGACCCGGCCGTCAGCGCCGGGGCAGGACGGCGGTGCCCTTGCGGTAGTTGCGGCCGTTGCCGTCGGGGCGGTAGTTGTTCTCCACGTTGCCCGCCGAGTCCACTGAGAACCAGTGCACCCGGGTGCCCGCCGCGACGGTCAGCGTCTCCCCGCCCTCCCGGATGCCCGCCGAGCCGTAGAGCGTCGACGCGTACGTGGGGGCGGCCCGGTCGAGGGTGTAGAAGACGGCCGCCGGTTCGCTGGTGGAGAACGTCACGTCCACCATGCCGGGCGTCGCGCTCGGCGCGACCGTCAGCGAGCTGCGCGGCCGGGTCCGGTCCTTGGCGAAGTCCCGCGCCACCCGCAGCATCTCGACCAGGCCGTTGGCGAACTCCATCGCCTCGGAGTGCGCCTCGTCCCACTCGGGCTGGAACGACGTGCCGACCTCGAAGTTCCAGGCGTAGATGCCGTACTTGTACCAGAGCATGTCACCGGAGTTGCCGGCCGCCGAGTAGAGCACGTCGGAGATGGGGCCGGTGCGGGCCGGGGTGACCGCCATGTTGCGGTGCCGCTTGATGGCCGCGAGGATCCGTGACGAGGCGCCCCAGAAGGCCGCCTCCTGGGCGAGGGTCGGCCGGGGCGCGGAGACCCGGCCGGGCAGCGCGTACGCCCCCGGCGACCACATGAAGTAGTTGCCCGAGGAGTGCAGGTTCATCGAGAACTTGACGTTCGGGCGGGCGGCCAGCCAGTCGAGGTTGCGGTTCTCCGGCTCGGAGAGCTCGCCCGGCCCGGCGTATGTGCCGCTGGTGCAGCTCGCCGACGCCCCCGAGTAGCCGTCGAAGAGGCTGTACTCGCTGTAGTTGCGGTTGTTGTCCACGCCCCAGGAGTTGCGGGCCAGGAAGTCGGCCGCCCTCGTCGTCGGGCAGTGGTTTGTCATGTTCTTGCGCTGGGAGTTGAAGTCGTAGAAGGAGTAGTGCCCGCCGTCGGGGTTGACCGACGGGGCGATCCAGATGTCGAGGTTGTCGAGCAGCTCCCGGGTCTGCCGGTCGGTGGCGTAGTTGCGCAGCAGCCGCTCGGCGGTCTCGACGGTCACCAACGGGGGGACCCATTCGCGGGCGTGTTCCTGGGCGTAGGCGAGCACGCCGAGCTTCGAGCCGTCGCGGTGCTTGCCGATCCGGATGGCGTATACCGGGTGCGGGTCGCGCGAGACGCTCGCCGGGGCGCTCAGCCCGTCGCTGAGCGGGGTCCGCGCGGCCGGCGCGACCACGCCGGTGCCCGGGCTGCCGCGGTAGGCGTACGCCCGCAGCAGCGTGCCGGCCTCGGCGTTGAGGGCCGCGACGACCTGGGCGGCGGTGCTGGTGACCCCGCCGGTGGCGTCGGTGCCGAGGGTGACCCGGACGGCCGGGCCGGTGACGGTCACCGACAGCGGGCTGTCGGCCGCGCCGGGGTCGGCGAGTTCCACGGAGACGTCGTTGCCGCCCTGGTGGCCCCAGGCCAGGGAGTCCACCGCGACGCGGCTGTCGGCGGCGGCCCCCAGGACCGCCTGGGCGTGCCGCCGGTAGCCGTTGGTCCTGTGCGGCAGCTCGACGACCTGGGCCAGCCGCGGGAACTGGGCCGCGAGTTGGCGGATCCGCGCGTACAGCTCGGTGGGCGTCAGGTAACTGGTGACGAAGTCCTTCTGGTAGCCCGGCCCCTCGGGGCCGCTGCCCGGGGTCGGCAGCCACTCCCGCACCTTCGCGACCGTCACGTCGCCGGTGGGGCTGGTGATCCGGATCCGGTCGGGCCGGCTGGTCACCGGCGCGGCGCCGCGGTGGTAGAGGTAGACGCCGGCGTCGACGAAGCGGGAGATGGTCTGCGTCCCGCCGGAGCCGATCGCGGTGCCCGGGCCGCTGTCCCGCTCGACGGTCAGGGTGTCGGTGGCCGTCTGGCCCCGCGCCCACTTGGCCTCGACGGAGAGGACCTGCTCCGTTCCGGAGGTGTACCAGTCCGCCCGGATGATCTTGACGTCGGCGACGGCGGACGCGGTCAGGCCGGCCGCGTCGGCGGCGAACTCCCGGTTCTGCGCGACGTGCCCGGCAATGGTCGCCTCGCGCTGGGCGACCCGGGCCCGGGCGTCGGCGGGGCGGTGCAGCACCTTGCCGAGGGTGAAGCCGGCGGCGGTCAACGCGGCGGACTCACCTGCGGTGACGACCGCGTGCGCGACGACACCGCTCCCGGTGCGGGAGACGTGGTGGTCGAGGTCGACGCCCGTGGCGACGAGGGCGTCGAGCTGGGCGGTGCCGGTGAGCAGCACCTCGACGACGTTCGCCTCCTCGCCGGCTTCCCGGACGAGCCCGACGGGGGTCTCGGCGGCGGGCACGACTGCCGAGGCCGGGCTGACCAGCAGCACCACGGCCGTGGCGGCGGCCAGCGCGGCCGGTACGGGAAGGCGGCGGCGCCACCGGGGACCTGAGCAGGCACGCATCTGTCGACCCTTCTGCCGGCCACGCGCCAGGTCTGCGACGTCACGACCTGGCGGAAGGAGGGTGACGGTGTCCGGCGAGGCCATCCTCGGCGCGCGCGAAGCGGTATGTCAATCCCTGTCGATGTCCCGGCCGCGCGGCGGGGGCTGGGCGTCCCGGGCGCCAGGCGGCACACCGACGCCGCCCCCGAGGGCCACGGATGAAGGAATTCTTCACCACCATCCAATCCGATGCAAGGTCTCGACATAGACGCGCGTCGCGCTATATGGTGCGGCAATCCGGGCGACATGATCACGGTCGCCCTCGTAGTCACGAGGAGTGACGGTGACTGTTCGCAGACCCCCGCGTCGGGTGAGCCAGCTGCTCGGCGGCGCAATGATCATGATGATCGGCCTGACCGGCCAGCCGGCCCAGGCCGCACCGCAGCAGGGCGCGCAGACCCTCGCCGGCGCCTTCGACCAGGCGGCGGCCCGGTCCGACGTGCCACGCGACCTGCTCGCCGCGCTCGGTTACGCGGAGACCCGGCTGGACAGTCACCACGGCGAGCCCAGCAGCTCCGGCGGGTACGGCGTGATGCACCTGACCAGCAACCCGAAGGTGCGGACCCTCGACGAGGCCGTGAGCCGCGCCCGACTGGACCGCACCGCACTGCGCACCCGGGACGCGGCGAACGTCGCCGGCGCGGCGGCGGTGCTGCGCTCGTACGCCGATCAGGCCGGGCTCACCGCGGCGCAGCGCGACGACGTCAACCAGTGGTACGGCCTGATCGCCCGCTACGGCGGCTCGTCCGACAAGGCCACCGCCCGGCTGTACGCCGACGCGGTGTACGACCTGCTCGCCAGCGGCTTCAACGCGAGCACCGCCAGCGGCCAGGTCAGCGTGGACGGCCGTCCCGTCGCGCCCCAGCGGGGCGACTACGCCGACGTGGCGCCCCTGGGCACCGCCGACATCGGCATCCAGAGCACCGACTACGGCCCGGCGGCCTGGGTGCCGGCCAACTCCGCCAACTACACGGCCTCCAGCCGCGAGTCGTCGTACCCGATCAACTACATCGTCATCCACACCATGCAGGGCAGCTACGCCGGCTCGATCAGCTGGTTCCAGAACGCCGCCGCCGGCACCAGCGCCCACTACCTGCTCCGCTCCTCCGACGGCGCGGTGACCCAGATGGTGCGGGACAAGGACGTCGCCTGGCACGCCGGCAACTGGACCTACAACACCCAGTCGATCGGCCTGGAGCACGAGGGCTACGTCAACAACGCCTCCTGGTACACCGACGCGATGTACCGCTCGTCGGCCGCGCTGACGCGGTACCTGTGCGACAAGTACGGCATCCCGAAGACCCGCAACAACATCATCGGTCACAACCAGGTGCCGGGCGCCACGCACACCGACCCGGGTCCGAACTGGAACTGGACCTACTACATGCAGCTCGTCACCGGCACCACGCCGCCGCCGCCGACGTCCTGGTCGACCATCGTCGACAACACCACCGCCGGCCGGTTCACCGCGAGCGCCAACTGGGGCACCTCGTCGTACTCGGCGCAGCGCTACGGCGCCGACTACCGGTTCGCCGACCCGGTCGCGGCCAGCGACACCGCCTGGTACAAGGTGAACATCCCGGCCACCGCCACCTACCGCGTGGAGGCCTGGTACCCGGGCGTGGCCGGTTACAACACCACCACGCCGTACATCGTGGCGACCAGCAGCGGTAACCAGACGGTCCACGTGAACCAGAGCGCCAACGGGGGTGGCTGGCGCTCGCTGGGCACCTTCACCCTGGCCGCCGGGGACGCCAACAAGGTGGGTGTCAGCCGGTGGTCCGGCAACACCGGCCTCGTGATCGCCGACGCTATCCGCATCACCCGCGTGTAACACGCGAGCTGGGCCAGGACGGGTCCCCCGCCGATGGGCGGGGGACCCGTCCTGCCATCCGACCGCCGCGCAAACCAGTGGCCGGGCCCAGGCCTGCCCGCTATCGTCCGCAGCGTGCGACTGGAGAAGATCACCCCGAGGAACCACCAGGCGGCGCTGGCGCTGTCCGTACGCCCCGACCAGGAGGACCTGGTCGAGCCGGTGGTCAGGTCGCTCGCCGAGGCGTACGTGTTCCCGGAGCACGCCTGGCCGAGGCTGATCTATGACGGCAGCCGGCTGGTCGGCTTCGTGATGGCCTTCTTCGACATCCCGTGGGATCACGACCGCAAAGCCGACGACCTGCGCTCCGGCCTCTGGCGGTTGAACATCGCCGCCGACGCCCAGGGCAGCGGTTACGGTCGGTTCGCCGTTGAGGCGGTGGCCGACGAGATCCGCGCGCGCGGCGGCACCCGCGCGTACGTCACCTGGTCGCCCCGCACGGACGGGCCGCAGGGGTTCTACCTGAGGCTGGGCTTCCGGCCGACCGGCGAGCAGAGCGGTGGCGAGACCGTCGGCGTTCTCGACCTGCGGGGCTCCGGGGCGCACGGGTGACTGGCTGCGCGGCCCACGCCGACACCCGCCGGGAGGGTCACCGCCGTGCGGCCCGACCCGGCCGGCGCCGCCGCCGGGGCCGCGCACCCTGCAAGGGCGTCGAGGTTTGACCTGCGCGGAAACTGGAGAAGGTGAAGATCGCACCTGCGTTCAAAGGGGGGACCAGCTCGTGTCCGAGACAAGTATCGAACGGTCCGACCGCCAGGTCGACCGTCCCGACGAGGTGACCGACCCGTTGCTGTGGAAGCTCGCCCTGGACGTGGCCGACGCCCACGAACCGGACGGCAACGGCGGGTGCCGCAACCTGCTCTGCGCTCGCCTCGCCTGGCCCTGCCCGCCCTGGCAGAACGCGCAGCGCGCACTGCGCATGGCGCGCGCCGAGCCCGGGCACGCGGCGGGACCGGAACAGAGCCGCACCGACCCGCCCACCGCCGTGCTGCCGCGACACACCCGACCGGCCCCGCGCACCGCGTCGGCGGCGTAGGACACCGACCGGGCCGGGCGGTGAGCCGCGCGCACCGGCCGGCGCAGACCACCGCCGCGACCGGCCGCCACGCGGCCCGCGCCGGCCGTCAGGAACGCTCCGCCGGCCCCGTCACCAGGGCGGCCAGCTTCTTCGGAGCGAGCAGGCAGTAGCTCTCCGTGAGCAGCTCGCCGACCTCCGACCAGTCGACACCCTCGTCGAGGGCCATCCCCAGCACGTCGGCGCCCCACTCGGGCTTGAAGAACGGGTGCCCGGAGGCCATCAGGGCGTGCAGCTCGTCGGCGGGCGAGCGGAACGTCAGCACGCAGGTCGGCTCGTCGGTCGCGGCGGCCCGCGCATAGGCCGCCTGGTGGTCGGGGTCGACGGCGAGCACGTGGGCGAAGGTGCGCTTGCGGACCCGCCAGCGCACGCCCACCCAGGCCGGCTCCTCGTAGCTCTCCGGCAGTTCGCGGCAGATGGCCCGCAGGCGGTCGAGTAACTCGGGCGGCACGTCTGCGGGGGCGGTCATGGCCCGCACGGTAGCCGCGCCCTGCGACACTTCCCCACCGCGGCCCGACCACCGCCCGTGCCGACCGGGGACTCCCGGCGGCCCGGATGGCCGGCCCCCGGGGCGGGAGCCGGCCGCCGGCGGGTCAGCGCCAGGTGTCGGTGCGGGTGTCGGTGCCGCCCGCCGGGGTGGTGAAGCTCCGGTTGCCGCCGGACTCCCAGGTGACGGAGCCGTCGGGGTTCTTCTTCAGGTACTTGTACTCGACGGCGGCGCCGGGCGGCAGGCTGACGGTGGCCCGCCAGATCGGGTAGTCGCCCGGGGAGAGCGCGACGGCGTTCGCCGGGTTCCACCCGCCGAGGGCGGGGAGGTTGCCGACGACGTACACGTTCTGGCCGAAGGAGGTGGTCGCGGTGGCGTGGAACGCGGTGGCGACCGGGCCGGCGGTGTCGCCGCGGAAGGTCCCGGTGACGGTGTAGCTGCCGCCGGCCGGGGTGGTCAGGGCGCGGTTCGCGCCGGCCTCCCAGACGACGGCGCCGGCCGGGGTCTTCTTGATGAACTTGTATTCCACGGTGGCGGAGCGGGGCAGGTCCACCACCGCGCGGAACACCCCGCCGGTGGCGGGCAGCCGCACCGCGTTCGCCGGCGCCCAGGCGCCCAGCGCCGGGACGCCGCCGACGACGTAGACCTCCTGCCCGCCGGTCACGGTGGCGCTGACGGTGAAGGTGGTGGCGACGGTGTCGCCGACCGGTCCCGGCACGTAGGTGTCGGTCCGGGTCGCCGTGCCGCCGGCCGGGGTGGTGAAGGTGCGCCCCGCGGCCTCCTGCTCCAGCACCGTCGTCCCACTCCGGACGAGGTAGCGGTAGGAGACGGCGGTGGCGGCCGGCAGGTCGACGGTCGCGGTCCAGGTGCCGTCGCCGGCGCGGGTGAGTGGCACCGAGGCGGCCGGGTGGCCGCTGCCGAGCGCGGGGGTGTCGCCCACCAGGTGCAGCGTCCGGTCGGCGGGCAGCGCGGCCGTGGCGGTGAAGGTGGTGGCGACCCGGACGGCCGGGCCGCCCCGGGCGTTGGCGTGCAGCGCGACGGCGCCGTTGGCGGGGATGGTGACGGTGGCCCGGCCGCCGGTCACGCTGACCGTGGCGCCGGTGCAGCCTGCGGCGGTGGCCGCGCCGGAGATGACGTCGCAGTACGCGCCGTCGGCGAGGCCGGTGACGAACTGGGCGGTGCTGGCGGCGGCGGAGTCGTTGATGCCGATCCAGCCGCGGTCGCCGCGGCGGAAGCCGACGACGTTGCTGTTGACGACCGTGAAGTCCGAGACGGTCTTGACGGCCCGGGCGGTGTTGGCCCAGCCGACCATCCCCTTGATCCCGGTGGAGCGGGTCAGGCAGGTCCACTCTCCGCCGCAGGCGGCGTCGGTCACGTGGCCACTGCCGGTGGCCGGCGGCGACTGGTTGCGGTTGGACCAGGTGAAGCTGTCGTAGACCGAGGGCCTGCCGTGCGGGTAGGCCAGCGCGAAGTAGTTGGCCAGCGTGTAGTCGGTGCCGTTCTTGTAGGACAGCACCACCCCGTCGCGTTCGAGGTCGTGGTTGGTGACCATGGCGAAGACGTTGGCGCTGGGCGCGTCGAGGTTCCAGCTCCCGACGTTGGCGAGGTTGGCGATCGAGCCCTGGAAGCTCGACCTGAGTCCCTTGGCGTACGCGAAGTCGAGGACGTCGCCGTTGCCGGTGAAGGCGCGGGCCTTCAGGGCGTCGTTCGAGGCGCCGTCGAAGATCTCCTGGGCGACGTACGGGCGCCGGTTCTCCGCGACGGTGTTGTCGAGCCTGCCGAGGATGGCCGCGAAGTCCGCCTTCCTGACGTGCTTGACGGCGTCGACGCGGAACCCGTCGACGCCCAGGCCGATCAGGTCGTTGAGATAGGCGGCGACCTTGTCGCGGACCTGTTCCTTCTCGGTGTAGAGGTCCGACAGGGCCAGCAGCTCGCAGCTGGTCACCTGGGCCTCGTTGTTCCAGTCGTTGATGCCGCCGGCGGTCGGGCAGTTGTCGCCGGCGTGGTGGAAGTCGCCGTAGCCGTACGGCACGGCCGGGTAGTCGTAGCCGGTGAAGGTGGTGCCGGCGTAGCCGACGGTGCCGGCCGGGTTGTTGACGCCGGCCATGTGGTTGACCACCGCGTCGACGTAGACGCGTACGCCGGCGGCGTGGCAGGCGGTGACCATGGTGGCGAACTGCTGCCGGTTGCCGAACCGGCTCTCCAGCTTGTAGGAGACCGGCTGGTACACCTCGTACCAGGGGTGCACCCCGTCGGCGCTGTCGGGCAGGCTGACGGATTCCTGCGGCGGGGCGACCTGGACCGCGCCGTAACCGGCGGGGCCGAGGTGGTCGGTGCAGGCGGCGGAGACGGAGTTCCAGTTCCACTCCCACAGGTTGGCCGTCACCTCGCTGTCGTTGAGCGCGGCGGCGGCCGGCGCGGCGGCCCGGGCTGGTGCGGCGGCGGTGACCACGGCGGGGGTGACGCCGGACGCGACGAGGGCGGCGGCGAGGAGCAGGCGGGGCATGCGGACCCGCGGTGGCGGTGTCGATCGGGCCATGGCAGAGAGACCTTCTTCCGGGGGACGAAGAGGCACTGACAAGCGGGACGGCCGTCCGCGTAGCAATCACAATGCTCGATCGCTGACAGACTCTGCAATAGCTTGCAGAAAAGTTTGCGAAATTTCCTGGCAACATTGAAAGCAGCAACAGCCGAGGGGCGGTTGTAGCTGGCAAATGCCACGAAGCCGGCGGACCTTGATGGACCACCGGCCTCGGGACTGAAAATACTTGCAGCGCGGGAGCGCGCGCACCGTCAGCGGGAAGTGGGGACCGCCTCGCGGGCGAGGATGACCGCGCCGAGCAACGCCGCGTCGTCGGCGAAGCGCGACAACACCACCTCCGGCGGGTACGGCAGGACCGCCGCCAACCGCTCCCCCAGCAGGCCGCGGATCAGCGCGTTGCCGACCACCCCGCCCACCAGCACCAGCCGCTGCGGATCGAGCAGCAGACAGCAGGTCACCAGGTGCCGGGCCAGCTCGTCCACCCGGGCGGTCAACGCGTCGCGGGCCGGGCCGGGCCGCTCCGCCGCGGCGGCCAGCCCCCGCGCCCCGCCCGAGATGCCGAGCGAGTCGGCGAGCAGGTCCAGCGCCCGGCCGGAGAAGCCCAGCTCCAGCATCGTGCCCGGCCACGGGCCACCGGCCACCGCGTACCCGATCTCGCCGGCCGCGCCGTGGTGCCCGGCCAGCACCGCCCCGCGGACCGTGACCGCCGCCGCCACCCCGGTGCCGATGCCCACCACCAGGCCGGGATCGACATCGCGCAGCGCGCCGAGGCGAAGCTCGGCCAGGGCGGCGGCGTTGAGGTCGTTGTCGACCGCCACCACCGGCACCCCCAGCCGGTCACGGACCGCGTCGGCGAGGCGCAGCCCGTCCCAGCCGGGGACGTTCGGGGCCAGGTCGATGCCGTCGCGGCGGACCACGCCGGGCGAGGCGACGCCGGCCGCCGCGACCGGCGCTCCCAGCTCCCCCACCAGCTTCTCGGCCAGCTCCAACGCCCGGTCCAGGGCCTGCGGGGCGCCCCGCTCGGCGTGCGTCGGGACACGCTCGCGGGCCAACAACCGGCCCTCGCCGTCGGCCACCCCGACCGCCATCTTGGTGCCGCCGAAGTCGATGCCGAGCAGCACGCCCTCGGCACCGGCCGGCGGCGCGGGCTGCGTGGCCCGGCCGGCCAGCCGCACGCTCACCGGGCCACCGCCACGACCCCGGCCGCCGCGTCGGGCGCGCTCATCGGGCCGCCCCCTGCGCGGCGACCGCGTCCAGCGCGGCGTCGGCGGCGGCGAGGCGGTCGCGGACGGCGGCCAGCCGGCCCGCGACCGCGTCGAAGGTGCCGCGCAGCACGGCCACCTGGGCGCGCACCGCGTCCGCGCCGGGGCCGTCGACCTGGGCGCGCGCGAGCACCAGCTCCGGGCGTACGGCGGCGGCGATCAGGTCGGCCACGGCGCGGTCGTCGAGCCCGTCGGCGATTCCCTCGGCCGCCGCCCGGACGGTCTGCGGTGTCCAGGTGTCCGGCGTTCCGCCCCGCACCAGCCGACCGAGGACCGAGTGGGCGGCCCTGAACGGCACCCCGTGCCGGGACAGCGCGTCGGCCGCCGCGGTGGTGGTGGCGCCGGAGGCCACGATCTGGGCCGCCGACGGCGGCTCCAGCGGCTCGATCTCGGCGAGGAAGCCGCCGAGCAGGGCGAAGAACCGGTCGGTGCGGTCGTTGCTGTCCCAGAGCCGCACCTGCACGTCGGTGGTGGCGTTGTTGGAGTCCTCCCACCAGGCGGCACCGACGTTGTTGAGCACGCTGGCGGCGTCGGCGGCGGTGGCGCCCGCCATCGAGACCAGGTGCTCCAGCACCACCGGGTTGCGCTTCTGCGGCATGATGCTGCTGCCCTGGGTGAAGTCGCCGGGCGTGCTCACCCAGCGCCAGGTCAGCCAGTCCATCAGGGTGCGGGCCAGCCGGGCGCCGGTCGCGAGGGCCTGGGCGTTGAGGGTGCCGACCCGCATGAGGTGGTCGGCGCCGGCCACCGCCTCGTAGGAGTTGGTGACCAGGCCGTCGAAGCCGAGCAGCTCGGCCACCCGGGCGGGGGCGATGTCCAGGTCGGTGCCGGCGAAGGCGCAGGAGCCCAGCGGCGAGGTGTTGAGGGCGTCGATCAGCTCCGCGTAGGCGACGGCCTGTCCGGCGAGGGCCTCGGCGTAGCCGGCGAGGGCGTGCCCGATGGTGGTGGGCTGCGCCGGCCGGCGGTGGGTGTAGCCGGTGATCACCACGTCGGCGTACCGGTGCGCCGAGTCCAGCGCGGTCGTGCCGGCGGCGAGCACCCGGTCGAGGACCCCGAGGAGCTGGTCGCGCAGCAGCATCCGGAACACCCCGGCGTCGAGGTCGTTGCGGCTGCGGGCCATCTGCACGTCGAGCTCCGAGGTGGGGATGCCGCACGCCTGCGCCAGCCGCTTCTCCATCAGGTAGTAGGTGTCCTCGAAGGTGCCGTCGAACTCCGGGGCCGCGGTGGCGTCCGCGCGCAGCTCGGCCAGCCCGCGCAGCAGCCGGGCGCCCCGATCGGCGGGCACCAGGCCCTGCTCGGTCAGCATCACCACGTGGGCCTGGCTGGCCCGCACCATCGCCGGGAAGAGGTACCCGACGTGGTGGTCGTAGGTCGGCCGCAGGTGGTGCCGCTGGTAGGTGGTCAGCGCGGGTGTGCTCATGACGGTCTCTACTTCCTTCCGTGCCGGGCGCGGCGTCACGTGCCGCGCCCGGGCGTCAGCCGGTCAGTGGTGCAGGCCGAGCAGGCGCTCGGCGTTCCCGGCGAAGATCGCGCGTAGGTGGTCGTCGGGCAGCCCCAGCTCACGACAGATCCGCAGCTGGTCGTCAAGGTAGCGGGTGACGTAACCGCGCGGGAACCACGACGAGTCGCTGCCGAACACGATCCGCTGCGGGCCGATCGTCTCGTAGCAGCGCCGGAACAGCTCCTCCAGCGTCAGTTTGTACGGCATCCAGCGCACCCACTGGTTCGACCCGGAGGTGTCGACGTGGATGTTCGGGCAGCCCCAGGCGGCGAAGAGCAGATCCTGCACGTGCTGGACGCCGAAGTGCGGCACCACCACGGCCAGCTCGGGGAAGCGGCGGGCCATCCGGGCCAGCTCGTCCGGCCCCCCGAAGCGGCCGTGGGACAGGCCGCCCGCGCTGCCGTAATGTCCGATATGGATCAGCACGGGCACGCCGAGGCGCTGGGCGGTGCCCCAGAGCGGATCGAGGGCCGCGTCGTCGAGCGGGCCGCGCAGCAGCGGGGCGAAGAGCTTCAACCCGCGCAGGCCGCGCTCGACGACCGCGCGTTCCAGTTCGGCCGCCGCGCCGGCGCCGTACGGGTCGTGGTGGGCGAAGCCGAGCAGCAGGTCGGGGTGGCGGTCCACCACGTCGGCGACGGCGTCGTTGCCGCCCCCGGTGACGAAGACCGCCCGGTGCACGTCGACCGCGCGCAGTTCCTCGGCCCAGCGGTCCGCCTCGTCCTGCCAGCGCGCGGCGGGCGGCTCCGGGTCGGGAAAACCCCATGCCTGCCGCCACCGCCGCGCCTGTCCGGCGGAGCCGGCGGCCCGTACGGCGCGTTCGTGCTCGCCCCCGGGGTGCATGCCGGCGGCCTGCTCGCAGGCCTTGACCGTCTCGTCGGCGCCGATGCGAAAGTGCAGGTGGAAGTCGACGACGGCCAGTCCACGCTCGACGGTCACGGTGCCTCCTCGGGCTCGGCCCCACCCGCCGCCGGGACGTCGGTCCGCCGCGACGCCCCGGTCGGCGGTGACCCGTCGGTCGGCTGCGGGGCCCCGGTCGGCTGCGACGTGCCGGTGGGCAGCGGGGCGTCGGTGGGCGGGGCGGGCGGCGGGGCGGCCACCCAGGCGGCGACGACCTCGCGCAGCCGGGCCCCGGCCAGGTGCCGGACCCGTCGGCCGGCCTCCTCGTCGGCCAGCGAGATGTGCCCGGACCAGCCCTGCCACGGGTCGGGCCGGGACTCCACCAGCACGTACGGGTGCGTCACCGGCAGTTTCGGCTTCGGCGGCAGGTCGGCGACCGCGTCGAGGCGGACCGCGTCGGGGTCGAAGCCGAGCACCCCGGAGGTCTCGTACGCGCCGCCGTGCCCGCGCGCCGGCAGCGGCCCGTACAGCTCGGTGGTCTCCGCCGGGGTGACGAGCTGGAACCAGTTGACCAGCAGCAGGCTGGCCGTACGCCGCCCGGAGACCCACTCCATGGCGGCCCGGACGGTGGACATGTTGGCGTCGTGTCCGTTGACGATCAGCAGCCGGGGGAACCCGGCGGCCACGATCCCCTCGATCACGTCGGCGAGGTAGCCGACCGCGATCTCGGGCCGGATCGCCACGGTGCCCGGCCAGGGCCGGGTCTGGCCGGGGCAGGCCGCGTACGGCACGGCGGGGAAGAGCACCCCGCGCGGGCCGGTCGGGGTCGCGGTGCCGTCCGGGGTGCCGCCGGACGGCACCGCCCCGTCGCCGCCGAGCGCGCTCTCGGCGGCGAAGCCCTCGGCGAGGATCAGGTCGGTGCCGAGCGGCAGGTGCGGGCCGTGCCACTCGACGGCGCCGACCGGGAGCACCGCGAAGTCCGCCGCCGCGGCGAGGGCCGCGAGTTCCCCGCCGGGGATCCGGGCGGCGGGGACGAGCCCGCCGCCCGCCGGCCAGGCCGCGCTCACGCCGTCCACTTGGCCGCCTCCCGACTGGAGCGCCGGCCGCCGTCCAGGCGACCGGAGACCACCATCACCACGAAGATCAGGACCACCTGGAGCATGCCGTACGCGGCGGCGGTGCCGATCTCGAACGAGTACATCCGGTTGTTGATCTCGACGGAGATCGGCGCGGTCTCGGAGGTGTAGATGAGCACCGAGGCGACGAACTCGCCGACGCCGTGCACGAAGGCGAGCAGCGCGCCGGCCACCACGCCGGGCAGCATCAACCGCAGGGTGACCGTGCCGAAGGCCCGCCACCAGGACGCGCCCAGGTTGCGCGCGGCCTCCTCCAGCGACGGGTCGATCTGTGCCAGGGTGGCCGAGCTGGACCGGAACACCAGCGGCAGGAACCGCACGAAGTACGCCAGCGGCATGATCCAGAACGTGCCGATCAGCACCTGTCCGAAGCTGAACGCGCTGCCCGTGCTGAACGCCGAGATCAGGTTGATCGCCACCACCGTGCCGGGCAGCGCCCAGGCCAGCATGACCGCCACGTCCAGCAGGCCCCGGCCGCGGAAGTCCAGCCGCCGCACCGCGTACGCGATGAGCACGCCGACGACGACACAGGCGACGGTCGCTATCAGGCTCATCTTCAGCGAGTTGAGGATCGGCTGGAACGCCGCCGGGTCGGAGAAGATCGTGACGAAGTTCTGCATGGTGTACGCGGCCGGGATGACCTCGGTGGTCCAGGAACCGTCCGCCGAGAACGCGACCAGGGCGATGGTCGCCACCGGGGCGAGCAGGACGGCGGTGGCCAGGACCGACGCGGTCAGGGCGAGCCACTTGCCGAGTGGGTTGGTGATCTCGCGCCGGTGCGCGGCGACGCCCTTGGACTGGGAGCGGTAGCTGCGCCGCCCCTCGTACCAGCGCATGCCGAGCAGGAACAGCACCGAGACCACGCCGAGCACCGAGGCGTACGTGGAGGCCATCGGCAGGTCGCCGTTGGTGCGGTTGATGTAGATCTGCATGGTCATCGTCTGGTCCACGCCGAACAGCAGCGGGGCGGTGTACGACGCCAGCGAGGTCATGAACACCAGCAGCGAGGCGGAGACCAGCGCCGGGGTGAGCATCGGCAGCAGGACCGTGCGCCACACCCGGACCCGGCCGGCGCCCAGGTTGTACGCCGCCTCCTCCACCGACGGGTCCATTCCCGACAGCGCGGCCGAGGCGGACAGGTAGAAGTACGGGTACATGGTGAAGGTGTGCACGATCAGCACCCCGGCGATGCCGCTGAACGGCAGCACCGGGTTCTCGGCGCCGAAGAGCTGTTGCAGGCCGCGCGGCAGGATGCCGGTCTCGCTGTAGAGCAGCTGGAACGAGATCGCCCCGATCAGCGGCGGCAGCGCCGCCGGCACCAGGATGATCGCCTCGATCAGCTTGCGGCCGGGGAACGAGAAGCGCTTGAGCAGGAAGGCCATCGCCACGCCGACGACGCCGCAGAGCAGCACGCTGGCCGCGGAGATGATCAACGAGGTGACCAGGGACGACCGGGCGACCCCGCCGCCGGTGAGGAAGCTGCCGTAGTTCTCCACCCCGTCCACACCGACGCTCTCGGCGAAGGTGGCGAACATCGGCTGCACCACGTACCCGAAGAGGATCAGGGCGAGCGGGAAGACCAGGACGTACGGGAACCAGCGCGAGCCGGTGCCGCCGGCGAACCGGGCGGCGAGGCGGCGGCGCGGACCGGGCGGCGGCGCCGGTTCCCGGGTGACCGGGGCGACGGTGGCCGGGCCGGGGGTGGCGGGGATGGTGCTCACGGGCGCACCACCCACATCCGCTCCCGGTTCAGCCGCAGCCCGACCTGGTCGCCGGCGGCGATCCCGGCCGGCACGTCGATCGCGGCGACCTGCACCGCCTCGCCGGCCACGTCGACCACGAGGTTGGTGGCCATGCCGGTGAACTCCACCTCGGTGACCCGGCCGGGCAGCGCGCCCGACTCGGTGGCCGAGGTCAGCCCGAGGTGTTCGGGGCGCACGGAGACCAGCGCGGTGTCGCCCTGGCGCAGGCCGTGGTCCGTCGGGGCGGGCGCGGTGATCTCGCCACCGGCGGGCAGCCCCACGGTGACGCTCTGCGCGGCGGCGGCGAGCACCGGCAGGCTGAGCACGTTGCTGCGGCCGATGAAGCGGGCCACGAAGCTGGTCGCCGGGCGGTGGTAGATCTCCTGCGGTGCGCCGATCTGCTGCACCCGGCCGGACTGCATGACCGCGATCCGGTCCGACATGGCCATCGCCTCGGCCTGGTCGTGCGTGACGTAGATGGAGGTGGTGCCGGCCTCGCGCTGGATGCGGCGGATCTCGACCCGGGTCTCCTCGCGCAGCTTGGCGTCGAGGTTGGACAGCGGCTCGTCGAGCAGCAGGGTGCGGGGCCGGATCACCAGCGCCCGGGCCAGGGCGACGCGCTGCTGCTGGCCGCCGGAGAGCTCGTCGATGCGCCGGTCGCCGTAGCCGGCGAGGTGCACCTGCCCGAGCGCCTCCTCGACCCGCCGTCGCGAATCGGCCCGGCCGACCTTGCGGATCTTCAGTCCGTACGCGACGTTCTGCGCGACGCTCATGTGCGGGAAGAGCGCGTAGTTCTGGAACACCATGCCGGTGTCGCGCTTGTTCGGCGGGCGCCGGGTGACGTCCTCGGCGCCGAAGCGGATCCGGCCCGAGGTGGGGAAGTAGAACCCCGCCACCATCCGCAGGGTGGTGGTCTTGCCGCAGCCGCTCGGTCCGAGCAGCGTGAAGAACTCCCCGGCGGCGATGGTGATGTCGACGTCGTCCACGGCCGCGGTGTCGCCGCCGCGCGCGAAGCGCTTGCTCACCGACTCCAGCGTGACATCGATCATGAGGTCCTCTCCTTCAGGCGGTACCGGACCTGGTCGGTCGTGGCAGGGCGAGGGGGCGCGGGGACGATGGCGTCCCCGCGCCCGACGGTCAGCCCTTGTTCTTGATCTGGCTGTTCCAGTGGTTGATCCACTCGGTCTCGTTCTTGCCGATGACGTCCCAGTCGACGTCCAGCGGCTTCAGGCCGAGCTGGGCCAGCCACTCCGGCTTCTCGGCGATGTCCACGGCCGGGATCTGGTAGTAGTCCTTGGCCAGGTCGGCGCGGAGCTTGTCGTCGAAGAGGAACTCCATGAACTTCTGCGCGCCGGTGGTGTTGCCGCCCTTGACCGCGGCGATGCCGTCGACCAGCACCGGGGCGCCGGAGGCCGGCATCACGTAGCCGAACGGCATGTTCGACTGGTTGGCCTGCAACAGGACGTCCTGCAGGTTCCAGGCGCTGAGCGTGCCCTGCTGGCGGGAGAGCTTCAGGTAGAGGTCGGTCGGGTTGGCCGCGTACGCGCCGGTGTTGGCGTCGAGCTTCTTGAGCCAGTCGTAGCCGGGCTGCGGGTTGCTGCCGTCCGGGGACTGCCGCACGATCATCGAGGCGTAGATCGACCGCATCGTGCCGGACGCGGCCACGTCCCGGATAATGATCTTGTCCTTCCACTCCGGCTTCAGCAGGTCGTCCCAGTCCTTCGGGGCCTGCTCCGGGGTGAGCGCCTTGTTGTTGTACATGATGACCTCGGGAAGCAGGATCTCCCCGAACCAGCGGCCCTCGGCGTCCTTGTACTTCGGGTCCATCTTGCCGGCGAACGCCGGCTGCCAGGAGGCCAGCAGGTCCTCGCCGGCACCGGCGGAGAGCCCCTGCTGGGTGCCGCCCCACCAGACGTCGGCCTGCGGGTTGGCCTTCTCGGCCCGGACCCGCTCCAGGATCTCCTGGGCACCGAGGTTGAGGATCTCGACCTTGCCCTTGTACTCGGGGTACTTGGCGGTGAACTGGTCCACGACGTAGGTGGAGACCTTCTTGTCGCGGGCCGTGTAGATGGTCAGCTTCTCGGCGCTCGCGCCGCCTGCCGTGCTGTCGTCGCCACCGCCGCCGCAGGCGGTGCCGGCGGCGAGCACGGTGGCGAGCGCACCGGCGAGGAGAAGTCGACGTCTCATGGGGTACCTCCGAGGGGTGTGGGGGGAACTACGGTGTGCGTGGTGTGTGGTCAGGGGCTGGGCAGCAGGGTGGGCATCGAGGCGGCTGCCGCCGAGAGGGCGTAGCTGACCGCCCCGTGCAGCACCGCCCGGTCGCCGAGCACCGCCCGGCGCACCTCGGTGCTGCTCGGCGCGGCGGCGGCGACCAGCGCCTGGAGCCGGTCGACGGCGGCGTCGTCGAGCTGGGTGGCGGCGCCGCTGAGCAGTACCCGCCCGGGATCGGCGACGCAGACGCAGGAGACGATCAGCCGCGACCAGGCGGCGAGCACGTCGTCCAGGTACGCGGCGGCCCGTTCGTCGGTGGCGGCCAGCGCCACCAGGTCGGCCACGGGCGATTCCGGCCGCCGCCCGGGGGCCAGTGCGACCATCCGCTCGGCGATGGCGTTCTCCGACCAGCGGGCCTCGAACGGGCCGATCCCGTCGTGGCCCCGGTCGGCCGGGTCGAGCGGCAGGAAGCCGACCTCGCCGGCCGCCCCGCCGGAGCCCCGCCGGACCTGGCCGTCGAGCACCAGGCCGGCGCCGATGCCGTCGGCCACGTGCAGCAGCAGCAGGTCGGCGACGTCGCTACCCGCGCCCACCGCGTGCTCGCCGGCCGCCATCAGGTTCACGTCGTTGTCCACCACCACCGGCACCCCGAGCCGGAGTTGCACCGACTCCCCCACCGGCCGGCCCTCGACGAGGCCGACCGAGGGGGCCAGGCGCACGGCGCCGCCGGTGGAGACGCCGGGCGCGGCGATGGCCACCCCGCGCAACGCCGGCAGCCCGTCGCCGGCAAGTTCCGGCACGAAGCGGCAGATGGTGTCGACGATGTCGCCGGCGAGCCGGACCGTGCGGTGGGCGATCACGGCGCCGTCGCTGTCGGCGATCTCGCAGCTTATCCGGGACGGCTCCAGGGAGACCGCCGCGACCAGCTCGGCGCGGGGGTTGAACTCCAGCATCGCCCGCGGCCGGCCGGTGCGGGAGGCGCCGGGGCCGCGTTCGAGCAGGTATCCCTCGGCGATCAGCTCGCGCACGAGCGGGGTGAGCGTGGCGGGGCTCAGGCCGGTGAGCTCGGTCAGCTCGGCGCGGGAGAGCACCCGCACCTGGCGGGCGGTGGAGATCACGGAAAGCCGCTTGATCTCCTTCGACCGCTCCCGGCTCACCGGGCTCGTTGGTGGCGTCACCACGTCAGTCACACTTCCTTCCTACGGCGAACGAACTATTGAGTCAAGTAACGAAACCGTCTCGTTACTTCGCGGGATCTCTCGTGAGCAGCGGAAACGCCGCCACCGGCGGTCCCCTCGGGGAATCCGGGCGGTCGATCTCGCGGCCGGCAACGCCCGCACCGACAGCGAGTTAGTTTCTTTCGCAAAAGAAGAAAGACCTTGCAAAGCATTGACGGGCCGCCGCGCCGGTCCCTAGCGTCACCGGGCGAAGGCCTTCCAGTGTGTACGGATCTCCGTGCCGCTGCGTACCCGGTGACGCCGGTGCCCCGTCGTGCCCGGTGCCCCCACCACCCCCGCACCGTCCGATCACGACCCACACGTCGGCACCCCCGTGCCCGACGTCGATCCGTCGTCCGGACCTCGCATCAAGCGAAAGGATCCGCATGCGTCTCAAGGCATTCCTGCTACCCACGGCGCTCGCCCTGGCCCTGTCCGGGACACCGGCCGTCGCCCTGGCCGCCCCCGGCGGCCCCCGGCCCGCCGACGCCGTCGACCTCGACGTCCTCTTCGTCAGCGCCCACCCCGACGACGAGGCCGGCAGCCTCGCCACCCTCGGGCAGTGGAAGGAGAAGCACGGCGCCAAGGCCGGCGTCGTCACCATCACCCGGGGCGAGGGCGGCGGCAACGCCGTCGGGCTGGAGGAGGGCCCGCCGCTGGGCATCATCCGGGAGCGCGAGGAGCGCACCGCGATCGGCCGCGCCGGCGTGGAGAACCTCTACAACCTCGACCGTGTCGACTTCTGGTACACCGCCTCGGCGCCCCTGTCCGAGCAGATCTGGGGCCACGACGACACCCTGGCCCAGATCGTCCGGGTGATCCGGCAGACCCGGCCCGAGATCGTCATGACGATGAACCCGTCGCCCACGCCCGGCAACCACGGCAACCACCAGCAGGCCGCCCGGTTCGCCGCCGAGGCGTTCCACGCCGCCGCCGACCCGCAGGCCTTCCCCGAGCAGGTCACCAGGGAGGGGCTCAAGCCCTTCCGGGCGGCCAAGTTCCTGCGTACCGGCGGCAGCGGCAGCTCCTCCACCGGGCCGGGCTGCGCCACCGGCTTCACCCCGACCGTCCCGACCGACCAGGTGTTCGGCGTCTGGGAGGGCGCCCGCAGCGCCACCGGCAGGACCTGGGCCGAGGTGGAGGTGGACGCCCGCCGCGACTACGTCACCCAGGGCTGGGCCGGCACCGCCGCCGCCCCCACCGACCCGACGAAGATCCGCTGCGACTTCTACACCCTGGTCGACAGCCGCGTGCCGTACGACCCGGCGGACACCACCCCCGAGGCGATCCTGCGCGGCTCCGTGCTGCCCCCGGCCGCCGGCGGGCTGCCCCGGGGCACCGAGCTCTACCTGAGCGCCGACCGGTTCGACCTCACCCCCGGCCAGAGCGTCGAGGTCACCGCGCACGTACGCGCGCCGGGCAACCGGGCGCTCACCTCGCCCCGGGTCGCCCTGCGACTGCCGCAGGGCTGGACCGCCACCGGCTCCGGCGTCGTACGCGGTGCCGTACCGGCGGGCAAGGAGCGGACCGTCACCTTCACCGTGACCGTCCCCGCCGGCGCCGACACCAACGCCCAGCACCTCGTCGGCGCGTCCCTGACCACCGGCCAGGGCACCGGTCGCACCGACCGGGCGGTGCGGGTGGTCGCCGACGTGCGCGGCACCCTGGAACCCCTACCCGAGGTGGGGCTGTTCCGCACCTGGGCCGGCGACAGCGGCTACCCGCAGCTCGACACCCTGATCAAGCCGGTGCTCACCGTCGGCTCCGGCCAGAGCCGGCCCGTCCGGGTGGACCTGCGCAACCACGGCAGGACCGCCCAGAGCGGCACCGTCGCCCTCGGCCTGCCGGCCGGCTTCACCGCCGACGCGGCCACCAAGAGCTACGCCGAGCTGGCGCCGGGCGCCACCGGGTCGGTCACCTTCACCGTCACCGCCGACGCCAGCCTGCCGACCGCCAACGAGGGCGGCGACGGCGGCGACCACGGGATCACCATCACCACCACCAGCGGCACCGGCAGCACCGTCGAGGCGGGCGCCCTGGAGATCGTGCCGACCAGCGAGGTCCCGCGCGCCGGCAACGGCCACGCCGTCGACGGGGTGGCCTCCCCCGGCGAGTACCCCGGCGAGGAACTGGACCTGTCCCGCATCTGGGAGGGACAGGCCACCACGGCGCAGGACGCCTCCGCCAAGGGCCGCATCGCCTTCACCGAGGACGCCCTCACGGTGTTCGTACAGGTCACCGACGACGTGCTCGGCAAGAAGGTGGTGCCGCAGGACTGCAAGCGGCAGCGGCGCACCGACAGTGTGGAGATCATCGTCGACCCGAAGGGGAACTCGACGGACACCTCCACCGTGTTCAAGGCGGGCATCTTCCCGGTCACCGACGACCCCGCCAACGGCGACCCGCCGTGCTGGCAACGCGACGCCGACAACCGGCAGGGACCCGGCGTCACGACCGCCCCGGGGATGACGGTGGTCAGCAAGGTCACCGCGCCGTACGCGGGCTACACGATCGAGGCGCGCATCCCGTTCTCGGTGCTGCCCGACGCGATCGACCCGGCCCGGATGGGCTTCAACGTGCTGGTGTACGACTCGGACACCCAGGACCTCAGCTCCCAGTCGCGGCTGGGCTGGTCCACCTTCACCGGCGTGCGGGCCGACCCGTACCGGTACGGCCTGGTCACCCTGCCCGGTCTCGCCCCGGCCCAGCGGCAGCCCAGCGCACCGGTCTTCCCGGACACCGCCGCGCGCAGCGTGCACAGCCCGCAGTCCATCGCCCAGTCGGCGGTGGACGGTGTGGCTCCGGCCGCCGTCACCCGGCTGCCCGAGCGGGCGCTGAAGTTGACCGACCAGCGGCAGGTGCCCGGTGGCGTGCGGGTGAGCGTCCGGGCCGACCGCGCGGGCACGGTGTACCTGTACACCTGGGACGGCGACCGCTCCCTCGGTGAACGTGCGGTGCAGGTGCGACCCGGCCGCCCGGTGACCGTCCTGGTGCCGGCCACCGGCGGCCGGCCCACCTCCGTGCTGGCCGCCTTCGAGGCCGGCGGCGCGGCACTCGCCCAGCAGGTCGCCGTGCGCTGACCGGTCGGGTCGGGCCCCGCCGCCGGACGACGCGTCGACACCGACGCCGTCCGGCGGCGGGGCCGCCGGCGATCCCCGCCCGGGCCGGTCGCCGGGCGTGGTCCGGGCCGCCTGCCGCGACGACGCCGGCCGCGTGGGAGCCACGACGCGGCGGTGGGTCAGACCGCCACCATGCAGTTGTCGGAACTGCTTTCGCCACCCCGGATGCTGACGATGCCGGCGGAGCCGTCGCCGTAGTAGCGGCAGAACAGGCCGGCGGGACGCCCGCCGAACAGCAGCGGCCCGATCACCGGGGCGACCTCGACGTCGTGGGGTTCGTCGTCGCCGTCGGCGACGAGCGCGACCCGGCACGTCCTCGGGGCCACGAAGTCCTGCACCACGCTGGTGCCCTCGGCGGCGGCCTCGCCGACGGCGGACTCCCACGTCGCCTGGTCGACCTCGCGGCCGATGACCACCTGCTTGCCGCTCTCCCCCAGGCCCGCCTTGAGCACCAGCAGGTCCCGGTTCGCCACGACGAACGGGAGCAGCTCCACCTCGCGGCCCGCCCGGGCGGCCCGGCGGTCCGAGAGGATCCGCGTCCACGGCACGTACGCGTCGACGAGGTCGCGATCGGCCGCGCTCATCCACGGCCGGCCCTCCGACAGCAGGCCCATGGTCAGCTTGCTGTGCATGAAGGTCGACGTCTGGGTGCCCACGAGCAGGCAGTCGTTGTCCAGCGCGTCCTGCACGTAGCTGGTGTCGAGGCCCGCGTCGAGCCAGTCGGGGATGGTGAAGTTGCGCAGCCCGACCGGGTAGCGCAGGTGCGGGGCGCAGTCCCACGCCTGCGGCAGCTCCTCCGGCTCGAAGAACCGCGCCGTGAGGCCGTGGTTGTTGAGGTAGTCGGCCTCCAGCTGGAAGTAGCGGCTGCGTACACCCTCGACGCGGGCGCTGCCGACGATGGCCACCCGCGGCGCCACCCCGAGTTCCGCGCAGAGCGACCGGTACATCCCGGCGCGCACGGCGAACGGGTCCGGTGAGGTGAACGGGGTCCGGCCCACGGCGTCGGCGTGCAGCCGGCGCCACACCTCGAGGCGGCAGTGCGTCTCCACCACGCCGCCCAGCGCACCGCTGACGTTGAACTCGAGGAACTGCGGCCCGGCGGGCCCGATGACGACGTCCGGGCGTACGACGCAGTCCGGGTAGCGTTCCTCGACGAACGGGTCCCGCACGAAAAGCTGGTGCTCGCTCTGCGGCATGCGGTAGGCCGCCAGCCGGCCCGCCGTGGTGGGTGCCGTCTCGAGGGCGGTGCGGCGCAGCAGGTCGACCAGCGCGGCGGCCACCCGGAAGAGCCCGGCGTAGGACGCGCGCGGCACGGCTATCGGCGCCACGGGCAGCAACGCCTGGTGGGGCCAGCCGGTGTCCCGCAGCTCGTGGCGCAGCATGTCCCGGATCGTCCCCGCCGGCGCGGCCGGGGTCAGCCGTTGGTCTCCGAACCACGGATGCCCGGTCGGGCCACCCGTGGTGCCGTCACCCTCGCGCACGGTCATCTGACGCTCCCCGGGCTCGCACGTGGGGCCGCCGGCCGAGCGTGCTCGACGGGGCCGGCATCTCCTGAACGATGATCGAAATACGTTAACATTCACGTCCGACGTGGACCCGTCGATCCGTCCACGAGCGAGCCGGGAGAGTCGTCATGACACTGCGTCATGTGCAGGGCAACGAATACCGCGAGGAGCACGGCGGCGACTACGAGGACTTCGAGCCCGGCATGGTGATCCGGCACTGGCCGGGCCGCACCATCTCGGAGACCGACAACACCTGGCTGACCCTGCTCACCATGAACCAGCACCCGCTGCACTTCGACGCGCACTACGGCGCGGGCAGCGAGTACGGTCGGGTGCTGGTCAACAGCGGCATCACGCTGTGCCTGGTCGGCGGCATGACGGTGCAGGCCCTGTCGGCGCGGGCGGTGGCCAACCTGGGCTGGGACAAGGTCCGCCTGCGCGAGCCGGTGTTCGTCGGGGACACGCTCTACGCCAGCAGCCGGATCCTCGACCGGCGACTGAGCCGGTCGAGGCCCGGACAGGGCATCATCACGGTCGAGACGACCGGCGCCAAGTCCACCGGCGAGACCGTCATCGTCTTCGAACGTTCCTTCCTGGTCCGCTGCCGGGAGGACGCCGCCTCCTGACCTACGTGGCGGCGACCGCCCCCTCGTGCAGTGCCACCGCGGCGGCGGTGTCCTCTATGGACATCCCGACCGTACGCAGGACGGAGGTCCGGGCGCCGACGTCGACCTCGCCGGTGACCAGCGCGCCCAACTCGTACAGGTCGTCGACGCCGAGCAGGCCGGCGGCCAGGGCGGCCCGTACCTCACCGGCGCCGTCCAGTGCCGCGCCGCGCTCCTCCACCACCGCGACGGCCTCGGCCAGGAGGGCGGGATCCAGCTCGATCGCGCCCGGGTGGGTGCCGCCGATGACGTTGACGTGCGCGCCGGGGGCAACCCAGCCCGCCTCGACCAGCGGCGTGTCGTCGCTGGTCGAGGTCGCCGTGCAGACGATCGCCGCGTCGACGACGGCGGCCTTCGCGCTGTCGCAGACGCTCGCGCGCACCGGGTGGGGCACGACGTCGCGTACCCAGTCGGCGAACTGCTCCGCCCGGCCGCGGGTGCGCGAGAACACCCGGACGGTACGGATGGGGCGCACCGCCACCATCGCGCGCACCAGGGCCCGCGCCTGCACCCCCGCGCCGATGACCGCGAGGTCCTCGGCGTCCCCGGGGGTGCACCAGCGGGTGGCCAGGGCGGCGACCGCGCCGGTGCGGACGGCCGTCAGCTCGGCGCCGTCCAGCAGGGCCGTGATCTGCCCGGTGGTCAGGTCCGTGAGGGCGACGACGCCGTGGATCAGCGGCAGCCCACGCCCGGGGTTGTCGGGGGTGAGCGTGGTGATCTTGACACTGCCCACGCCGCGTCGGTGCCAGACCGCGGGGCTGACCAGCAGGACCCGCTGGGCGCCGTGCTCGATGACGGTGCGCGGCGGGGACTCGGTCCGGCCGGCGGCCAGGTCCGCGAACATCTCGCCCAACGCGTCGACCACCCGCAGCAGCTGCGCCGTACCCGCCATCTGCGCGGCGCCGACCGTCACCGCCCCGGTCATCCGACCGCTCCGGCGGCACCGAAGCGCGCGGCCCAGGCGTCCTCGCGGGCCACGGTGGCGCGGGCCATCCGGGCGAACGGCGGGCCGACCATGTTTCCGTCCAGCAGGGCGATCCCGCCGTTGGCGGCCCGCACGGCCTCGGCCACCCTGCGCGCCAGCCGCAGGTCGTCGGCCTGCGGACGCAGCACCCGGTTGATCTCGTCCAGCTCGCCGGGGTGCACCGTCGCCTTGCCGTGGAAACCGAGCGCCCGCACCCGCGCGGTCTCCCGCGCCAGGACGGCCGGCTCGGCGAGCCGGAAGTTGGCGGTGTCGATGCAGGCGGTGCCGTGCCGCGCGCAGGCCAGCGCCATCGCCTGCCGGGCCGCCAGCATGGCCTCCCAGGTGATCTCGACCCCGAGCGTGGCCGCCAGGTCCGCGGAACCGAGCACCAGCCCGTCACTGGCCCCGGCGATCGCGTCGATCTCGGTGACCGCCTCGACGGTCTCCACCGTCACGTAGATCTCCGGGTGCGCGCCCGCCGAGGCCAGGATCCGCCGCAGCAGTGCCACCTCGGCCGCCGAGGTCACCATCGTCATCATCACGATGCCGGGGCGCACCGGTGACTCGGCGAGCGCCAACAGGTCCTGCACGGCCGCGACGCTGCCCAGCTCGTTGACGCGTACCGCGACGTTCTCCGGGCGTGGCGTCTTCTCCAGGGCGGCGCGGCACACCGTACGCGCGGCGGGCTTCTCGGCCGCCGGCACGGAATCCTCCAGGTCGATCAGGTGGACGTCCGCGTCGTAGGACCACGCCTTCACGATGCGGTCCAGCGACAGCGCCGGGGTGTACAGGATGCTGCGCGGCACCGCCCGTGCGGGGCGGGTCACTGGGCGACCGCCTCGGGCAGCGCGGCGGCCGGGCGGGCACCCGCCTCGACGAGCACGGAGCACAGCCTGGTGATCTGCTCCTCGGTCTGGCCCGCGCGCAGCATGACCCGCAGCCCGGCGGTGCCGCGGGCGACGATCGGGAAGAACACCGGAGAGGTGTAGAACCCGGCCGCGAAGACCCGCTGGGCCGCCTCGACGACCGTCTCGTCGGTCATCGGCACCACCCGGATCGGGTACGTGCTGCCGGACTGCTCGGTGGCGAGCAGCGAGTCGAACAGCGCGATGTTGTGTCGCAGCCGCCCCTGCAACCGGGTGAGTTCCTCGGTGCGGTGGATCTCGGCCGAGGCGAGCGCGGCGCCCACCGCGGCGGCGTTCATCTTCTGCGAGTAGCCCAGCGGGCCCGCGAACCGCTCGATGATCCGCCGCGTCTCCTTCGGGAAGCCGTCGAGCAGGATCGCCGTGCCGCCCGCACCGAACCCCTTGCTCAGGGTCGCGACCGTGATGGTCCGCTCGTCGCGCACCGGGCAGTGCGAGCGCACGTAGCCGATGCCGCGCTCGCCGTACGCGGACAGCGAGTGCGAGTCGTCATAGAAGACCAGGAGGTTGTACCTGTCCTGCAACTCGGCCAGTTCCTCGACGGGCGCGTAGCCGCCGAGGCTGTCCGAACCGTCCACGACATAGCAGACGCGCTCGTAGGTGCGGCACATGTCCTCGAGGTAGTCGAGGTCGTGGTGGCGGCAGGTGACGACCTCGGTCTCGTCGGCGCAACTCGGCTTGGCGTTGGCCATCGACACGTGGGCGTTGCGGTCGAAGACCATCAGCGGGCGGGTGCCGTTGCCGAGGTGACCCGAGGCGACCAGCGGCAGCAGGCCGGTGCTGGCCGCCGCCGTGGAGATCGCGCTGATCACCGTCGCGTCGAACAGCTCGCCCAGCGACTCCTCCAACTCCAGCAGCACCGGGGTCTGCACGCGGGTGCGCGGGATGCAGTGGTCCAGCACGCCGAAGCGGCGCAGCGCGGCGACCGCGCCGTCGATGACCCTGGGATGGGTGTCCAGGTCCAGGTAGGAACAGACCGTGAAGTTGACGAACTCGTGGCCGTCGGCCATCCGGAACACGCCGTCGTCGAGGTCGCCGACGATGCCGGCGACCCCGTGCTCCTCCGACATGTTCCAGAAGGTGTTGCCCACGCCGATGAGCTTGTCGTTGTTGCGGTAGCGGTGGGTGGGGGTGATGGTCTTGCGCTCGCTCATCAGGAGTTCACCTCGGTGGGCTTGTAGCTGTAGACGCCCCTGACCCTGCGGTACGCGTACGTGTACATCGCGACGCCGAGGGCGTGTGGGCGGCGCAGGAGCTTCTTCGACTTCAGCCAGAAGTTGACGTTGATGTTCATCTCGCCCAGCGACTCGGCCTGGTGCCACCAGCCGAGCGGCAGGTAGAGCATGTGGCCCGGTTCGAGGACGAAGTCGCGCCGCTGGGCGAGCTTGGGCGCCACCCTGGGGAAACGCTCCAGGTCGACGTCGTCCAGGTCGAAGACCTGGGACTTGTCCCCGAACCCGCGCAGCACCGAGCGCGGGTAGTACTCGCGGGAGCCGGGCGGGGCGATGATGAAGCGCTTGCGGCCCTCCAGCGCGATGTTGAAGTTCTCGAACTCGTCGAAGTGGTTCTTCGTGAACACGCCGCGGTGGCTGATCCACAGGTTCGCCGCGTACAACGTGTCGCCGTAGCCGAAGAACTGCTCCGCGTCGAAGCCGACGACGGCGTTCACGTCGGCCGGGCTGTTGCGGATGTTCGACACCACCCGGTGCCAGGTGTCCGGGCTGTTCAGGTGGCGCTCGTCGGCGAAGAACTCGCGCAGCTTGATGTCCCTGGTCTCCCAGCGCCCCGGGTGGTTCTTGTCGCCCGGCTCGGTGAACAGGGTGACGGTCATGTCCGCCAGCCGGCTCGCCACGCCGTCGCGGCCCAGCCCCTGCACGTCACCCGGCAGCGCGATCACCACGGGCACGTCAGCCTTGAAGAGACCGCCGGGACCGACGGCCATGAACTCGTCGAACGTCATGCGGGCCACGGGGACACCCGCCGACCCGCCCACCCTGGACACTGCGTCCGAAACTCCCATGTCGCCTTCCCTCACTGCCGAGGGCCGCGGTACGCGGCCGGTTCACGTGCTGGCCCCTTCGGGTCGTCCCACCTCGTCCCCCACGACCGCTGGCGGGCCCGCCACCCGGCAAGGGCTCGTCGCCGGCGCGACGCGCTCACGCCACCGCGCCCCGGCGCGGGCCGACCCGGACCCGGTGCGCGCCGCCCGGGCACGGGCGGGCGGCACGACGACGCCCACCGCGGCGCGGTCCGTCGCGGTGGGCGTTCGGCGGAGCTGACGGGCCCACCGGGGCGGGTGCCGGGACACGTCGCGGCCGGGAACCGCTCGGCGGTTCCGCACGGCGGGATTCGCCGGCCGGAAAGCAATAATCGGACATAGAACTTGTTTCCGAAGTCTCCACTCGATAACCGAAAGAGCCCCCGTTATATGCACGACAGGAAATGCAGCCGTCGAGCTACCGACAACCGCAGCGAACCGCCGGAATCGAAGCTATCAGATGACCATGCCGAGCGGACCTGGCTGTTGCGTCGATCTCATCGCGGGCTCCACCATGGAGCCCGGACGCCTCCCCCGCCCGCCGGACCGGCGCCGGGGGCGTCCGTCCCCGGTGTCCACCGGCGCAGCGGGGGCACCGCGCCGCACCGTCGACGGCGACGCGGTGCGGTGGCGACTATCTTCGTCAGGTGCGACCTGCCGGCGGTTCCTGACAGGTCGGTGCGAGTGCCGGCGACGGCGGACAGGCGGCCCGAAAAGGGGCCGAAACGAGTCGCCGGTCGCGCCACGGAAGAAGACCCCGCGCCATCCGCCCGAAAGGACAACCGTGACGACCACCCGCCCGCCCGTACTGGGCAGGTCACCCCTGGGCCGCGCGTACGTCGAGCACCTCGCCGCGAGCGGGTCGACGCAGGTCCCCACCGCCGCCGCCGGTGACTCGGCGGTCCTCGAGCCGTACCGGGACCGACTGACCGACGGCCCCGCCTTCCTCAGCACGACCGAGTGCCACGGCCTCGCCCGGGACCTCCGCACGGTCTACGACCTGCTGCGCGCCCTGCCGGAGCGGGTGTTCGACGGTAACCTCACCGCGCTGGCCGAGGCCGTCGGCATGGACGCCCGGCAGACGGCGCTGATCACCCGCGGCGCCCACGCCGGTTCCCTCGCCCCGCTGGGCCGCGCCGACCTCTACCACGATGGAACGGGCTTCCGGCTGCTGGAGTTCAACATCACCAGCGCGCTCGGCGGCTTCGAGGCCGCCGACATCAACCGGGCGATGCTGGCGTACCCGCCGCTGCGGGAGTTCGTGACGCGCCACGGGCTGCGGTACCCGGACACGTTGGACTGCATCGTGCGCATGATGTACGCGGAGTGCGCCGCGATGATCCCGACCGACCGGCCGCCCGTCGTCGCCGTGGTGGACACCACCGAGAACTTCGCGATCGTGGGCTCCCGCCTCGAGGTGCTCGCCGACATGCTGGGCCGGTACGGGATCGAGGGCGTCGGCTGCCACCTCGGGCAGTTCACGTACCCGGGGGGACGGCCGAGGGTGGCGGGCCGCGCCGTCGACGTCGTCCTGCGGTACTTCCTGCCCGAGGACCTCTCCGACCCCGCGGCGGCGGCCCAGGTGGAGCCGCTGCTGGCCGCCGCCGAGCGGGAGCAGGTCGGCCTGTTCAGCCGCCTGGACGCCGAGCTGTACGGCAACAAGGGCACCCTGGCGATGCTCTCCGACGACCGGCACCGGGGCCTGTTCGACGCCGGCGAGCTGGCCTGCCTCGACCGGATCCTGCCGTGGACCCGGCACGTGCGGGCGCGCGGCACCGACGCCGAGGGCGCCGAGGTGGACCTGCTCGCCTACGGCCGGGCCCGGCAGGACGAGCTGGTCCTGAAGCCGACGCTGCTGCACGGCGGCAACGGGGTCCTGCCCGGCTGGACGGTCGACGGGGCCGAGTGGCGGGCCCGGCTCGACTCGGCGCTCGACGGCCCGTTCGTGCTGCAACGACGCGTCCGGCCCACCGCCGAACCGTTCCCCGGCGGCGCCGGTGGCCGGCAGGACCTCTACCTCAACTGGGGGGTCTACCTGGCCGACGGCGACGTCGTCGGGGAGGACGGGTACGCCGGCTGCCTCGTGCGGGGCAGCGCCGACCCGGGGGTCGGGGTGGTCAGCATGGCCGGCGGAGCCAGGATCGGCTGCACCTTCCACGGCGGCTGAGCCCCCGTGGCCGCCCGTCGGGCACCGGATCCCGGTGCCCGACGGGGGCCGACGCGGTCACGCCCGGGCGGCCGAGCCCACCCGGTCGATCCAGGCCTCCACGTCGTCGGCCGTACGCGGCATGGCCGCCGACAGGTTCTCGTGACCGTCCTCGGTCACCAGCACGTTGTCCTCGATCCGGACGCCGATGCCGCGGAACTCCGCCGGCACCAGCAGGTCGTCGGCCTTGAAGTACAGGCCGGGCTCGACGGTCAGGATCATCCCCGGCTTCAGCTCGCCGTCCATGTAGTCCTGGCGCAGCAGCATCTGGCAGTCGTGTACGTCCATGCCGAGGTGGTGGGACGTGCCGTGGACCATCCAGCGCCGGTGCCAGCCGCCACGCTCGCGGTCCAGGGTCTGCTCGAGGGTCACCCCCGGCGGCAGCAGCCCCCACTCCAGCAGCCGGCGGGCGATGACCACGTTCGCGGCGGCATGGATGTCGCTGAACCGGTTGCCCGGCTTGACCGCCGCCAGGCCGGCCTCCTGCGCCTCCAGCACCGCCTCGTAGATCTCGCGCTGCACGGCGGTGAAGCGGCCGGTCACCGGCAGGGTCCGGGTGATGTCGGCGGTGTAGAGGGAGTCGACCTCGACGCCGGCGTCGACCAGGATGAGGTCGCCCTCGCGGACCGGGCCGGTGTTCTTCGTCCAGTGGATGGTGGTGGCGTGGTCGCCGGAGGCGCAGATGCTCTCGTAGCCGATGCCGTTGCCCTCGTGCCGGGCGTACAGGCCGAAGAGGCCCTCGACCCACCGCTCGCCGCGCTGCTTGCCGACGGCCTCGGGCAGGCCGGCGATGACCGCGTCGAAGCCCTGGTGGGTGGCGGCGATCGCCTTGCGCATCTCGCCCACCTCCCACTCGTCCTTGAGCAGCCGCATCCCGGAGAGGTGGCGGGCCAGCTCCTCGTCCGCCTCGTGCCGCTGGGTCACCGACGCGGTGCCCGAGGCCTGCGCCCGGGTCTCGTCGACGAGCCGGGCGAGCTCGCCGTCGGCGTCGCGCACGACGCGGACGACTGTCGCGCCGGCGTCCTTGGCCAGCACGTCGGGCAGCGATTCGAGGTGCCGGGTGCCGAGCCCCAGCCGCTGCTCGAGCTCGCCCGTCGTGGGGCGCGGGCCGACCCAGAACTCGCCGAAGCGGGAGTCCGCGAAGAACTCCTCGCTGTCGCGGGGGGCCAGCGGCCGGAAGAAGAGGATCGCCTCGTGGCCCTCGGGCGTCGGGTCGAGCACCAGGACGCTGTCGGGCTCGCTGTCGAACCCGAGGCCGGTCAGCCAGGCGAAGGCCGTGTGCGGCCGGAACGTGTAGTCGGTGTCGTTGCTGCGCACCTTGAGGCCGCCGGCGGGGATGACGAGGCGCTCGCCCGGGAACCGCCGGGACAGGGCCGCCCGGCGACGGGCCGCGTGCTCGGCGACCTCCGCGCGCGGGACGGGCGTCGCGTCCGGGGTGGCCCAACCGGAGGCGATGAAAGCGCGGAACTCGTCGCTCGTCGGGGTGTTGCGGTGACTCGCTTTCACCTGCTCATCGCTGGTCATGGTCGATATCCTGCCACGCGCCGCGGAGCACCGGCAAAGCCGCCGGAGCCCTCGGCCGGCCCGCCTGGGACGCCCTCACGACACGGGCGGTTCGCGGTCGTCACCGCGCGGCGGTGATCTCGCCGCCCACGCCCCGCGGGTTCCGTCCGACGGGCCGCGGGCGTCAGGTCGCGCCAGGCCCCGGATCTGTAGCAAACCTTCTTGACGATTCATCGATGTGTAGCTAAGTTTCAGCCATCGGGATGAGAGGTCGTCATCGATGAAGGCCCGACTCTTCGCCACGCCGGTCGCCACGGGGAAGCCCGCGGCGACGGTAGCGGTCCGGGATCCCCACGACATCGCGTACCTGTCGGGCGTGACCGGCCACCCGGCGACCTGCTCGCACCCGCGGGCGGCGCTGGCCGCCCGCGTCCGCGCGCCGCACGGCGGGTCGCCCCCCGCGGGCGGCCTCCCGTCACGATTCCCACGGCCGAGGGCGCGGGCACCGCGCTCCGTCCCCCCGGCCACGGCATGAGCCGGTAGGAGGCAACCCACCATGTCGTCGCTCGGTCAACTCCGCCCACTCGCGCTGGGCCTGGCCGTGGCCGTCCTGGGCACGACGCTGCCGGTCACCGGCGCCGGGGCCGCGCCGCCGCCGGCCGGATCGGCGCCGCCGGCCGTCACGCCCGCCGACATCCACTTCCGGCACGACACGCTGCGGCCCGGCCACGCCCGCGAGGCCGGGCTGCTCCCCGAACACGTGGATCGGCTTCCCGTCGACCTGGCGGCGCACCTGCGCCCGACGCCGGAGCACCCCGACCATCCCGCGTACGCGGGTGCCGTGGTCCTGGCGGCCAAGGACGGCGTCATCGTGCAGCACGCCGCGGTGGGTTCCGCGCTGCGGTACGCCGCCGTCGGCCCGCCGCCCGGGCTGGCAGGGGTGGAACTCGCCGCCGACGAGCAGATCCCGATGCGGCCCGACACCATCTTCGACCTGGCGTCGGTGTCGAAGCTGTTCACCGCCATCGTGACCATGCAGCAGGTCGAGCGGGGGCGGGTGGACCTCGACGCGCCGGTCGCCCGGTACGTCCCGGAGTTCGCGGCCGGCGGCAAGGCGGCGGTGACCGTACGGATGCTGCTCACCCACACCTCGGGGCTGCCCTCCTTCGCGCCCCTGTGGAGCAGGTACCCGACGCCGGCGCAGCGCTTCGCCGCCGCGCTCGCCACACCGCTCGCGCCCGGCGCGCAGCCCGGCACCCGGTACGTCTACTCCGATCTCGGGCTGATCGCGCTGGGCGTGCTCGTGGAACGGGTGACCGGCAGGCCGCTGGCGGCGCTCGTCGCCGACGGCGTCACCGCGCCGCTGGGCATGACCGACACCGGCTACAACCCGGGGCCGGAGCGGCGGTCGCGGATCGCCGCGACCGAGTACCAGCCGTACGCCGGACGGGGCATGGTCCACGGTGAGGTGCACGACGAGAACGCGTGGTCGCTCGGCGGCGTGGCCGGGCACGCGGGCGTCTTCGCCACCGCGGCGGACCTGGCCGTGCTCTGCCAGTCCCTGCTCAACGGCGGCGAATACCGGGGGCGTCGGATCCTGCGCGCGGAGACGGTGCGCGCGATGCTGGTCAACCACAACGCCCCGCTGGAGCAGGCCTACCCCGAGAGCGACCGCGGGCTGGGCTTCGAGCTCGACAAGCACTGGTACATGACGGGGCTCTCCTCCCCGGTGGCGTTCGGGCACACCGGGTTCACCGGGACGTCGATCGTCATCGACCCGCTCTCCCACTCGTTCGTCATCCTGCTCAGCAACCGGGTGCACCCCGATCGCGGCTGGGGCAGCAACAACGTCGCCCGGCGCGCCGTCGCCCGCGATCTCGCCGAGGCGATGCCGGTGCGGCCCCGGTCGCGCGAGGCCTGGCGGGCCGACCCGCGCGACCTCGCGACCGTCACCCTCACCGCCGGGCTGCGCCGGGAGGCGCGGGGCGGCACGGCGAGCTTCCTGCTCTGGTACGACACCGAGCCCCGCTACGACAGTGCCCGGTTCGAGGTCTCCACCGACGGGGGCTCGACCTGGGCTCCGGGACGGATGCTGCTGCGCCACGGGGACCGACGGTGGGTCAGTGACGGCACGGTCACCGGTTACGGCGGCCGGGCCTGGTGGCAGGTCTCGGTCGAACTGCCCGACCGGGCGACCCATCTGCGGTGGAGCAGCAGCACCGACGCTTCCAGCCAGGGTCGGGGCGTCTACGTCGATCGGATCGTGGCGGCGGACCGGGACGGGTTGCTGTTCCATGGCGAGGGCGGCGACGACGCCCGGCTCGTTCCCGCCGGCTGGTCGCCCGCCCGCGCCTGACCGCTCGACGTGGCCGCCCCGGGATCCGTCGTCTCGCCACCGCCACCGGGCGGGCGGGCGAATCGAGACAGCGCCCGCAGCGCCGTCGCGTATGCCGCGGTGTGACGATCAACCGAACCTGACGCGCCGACCCCGAGCACTCCTACCAGGGCATTGTCGATCACTTGACAAGCGCGGCCGGACAACCAGCCGTCGAATGAGGTCAAGCCATGGTGAAGGGCGACACCTCGGCGCGACCCGCGAATCGCAAGCAATTCAGCCATGCCAAAGTGCCGCTGCTTTTAACCAGAGCGAGACGAGACACCACTAGGGTCAGGACACCGATTGATCGACGTCGTGACGGAAATCGTTCCGGAGTGGGTGGAGAACCGGAAGGGGTGGAAATGAGGGGGGTCGCTCCGTTGGTCATCGGCATCGCCTCCTCGCCGGCCGAACGCAGGCAGCTCGCGCGTCTGCTCGGCGGGACCGAGGCGTTTCTGATCGTGTCGAGCGTGGATCAGGCGCGGAAGTTCCTCGGCGTGGCCGGGACACCCCACGTCGCACCGGTGGCCGTGGCCGCGCCCACGGTGGCCCTGACGGCCCAGCCGGTGCCGGGCGCCGTGACACCCCCGCCGGCCGGCCTGAGCATCGACTCCGACCGGCGCGTGCTGCGCTGGCTGGACCGCGAGATCGCGTTGACCCGCCTGGAGCACGACTTCCTGCGGTGCCTGGTCGGCGCGCCCGGACAGGTCTGGACCTACGAGCGGCTGCACCTCGAGGTCTGGGGCAACGTGCACCTGGGGCGCGGCTCCGACATGCACTCGGTGGTGCGCAGGGTGCGGCGCAAACTCGCCCGCGTGAACGCCGTCGCGACGATCCACGCGGTCCGGGGGGTCGGCTTCCGCCTCACCCCGGCCTGACCGCCGACGCCTGACCAGGCCGCGCTACCAGCACGGCCAGCGACGCCTGACCAGCCCGCGCTACCGGCACGGCCGGCGGGCGCGGACAGCCTGCCGCGCGGGGCCCGACGCGGCCCGGCCCGCCTGGTCTCGCGACCAGGCGGGCCGGATCTGTCAGCTGACGGCCGGCGTCAGCAGCGCCCGGGGGACAACGCGAAGTCCTCCACCGTGGGGGTGGCGGTGTTGATCTTCGTCTGACGGGTCTGGGGCTTCCAGCCGTCCTTGGCGACGATCATCGTCAACGGGTTGTTCCGACGGTCCAACCAGTAGGCGTACCTGCCCTCGGCGTCCGTGGCGAACGTCCAGGACATCGCCCACGAATCGACCTGCACGGTGGCGCCGGAGATCGGCGAGCTCGCGCCCTGGCAGCTCGTGCCGGTGACCGTACCCGTCAACTTGCCCCAGGTGGTCGGCTGCAGCACGTTCATCGTCACCGCCACGGGCTCCACCGTGTACGGGGTGTTCTCCTTGATGGCGACCGACGCGGTGTAGGTGCCCGGCTGGTCCACGTTCGCCGTCATGGCGACGTTGACCGTGACGGCCTGACCCGGCGCCAGGGTGGCCGCCGTCTTGTCGATCGTCATCCAGCTGACGTCGGCGGTGCTGGCGGCGCACTCCTCGAAGCCCGGCAGCGCCTCGCTGTCGACGGTCGCGGTGAAGCCACCCGAGGAGCCACCCACCTTGTAGAAACCGCACGCCGCGCCACCGCGGTACCGGGCGGCGTTGGCGTTCGGTAGCCCGGACCACGAACTGGTCGCCGGGTCGTAGGCGAAGCCGACGTTGGTGATGGCGCCACCCTGCGAGCCGCCGACCACGAGGAGCTTGCCGTTCGCGACGGCGAACGAGCTGCCCCAGTTGTCGGCCGGCGCGTCGGCGATGGCGCTCCAGGTGTTGGCACCCGGGTCGAAGGCGTAGCTGGCCTTCTGCGCCGCGGCGCCGTCGTTGCCGCCGGTGCAGTAGACGATGCCGTCGATCCCGCCGCAGGAGAGGAAGGCCACCGACTTCGGGTAGTCGGCAAGCGTCTCCCAGCTGTCGCTGGCCGCGTCGTACCGGACGACGTCGTTGGACATCGGCGTGCAGGACGCCGTGGTGCAGCCACCGACGGCGTACAGCTTGCCGCCCGCGACGGCCTGACCGGCGGCGGAGCGCGGCGCGGGGTTGTCGGCCTTCTCCGTCCAGGTGTTGGCCGCCGGGTCGTACGACCAGGTGGTGCCGTCGGGGCCTGCCGGCCCCCAGCCGCCGGTCGCGATGATCTTCCCGTCGACGACGCCCACAGTCATGGCGGTACGCGCACCGGGCAGATCGGCGATCGGCGCCCAGGTCTGCGCGATCGGGTCGTAGGCGTAGTTCTTCGCGCTGGACACCGACCCGGTGCCACCGGCGATGGAATACACCTTGCCACCCAGGTTCACCACCCGGTTGTCCATCACGACCGCCGGGTAGTCGGCGATGTCCGTCCAGGGCTCGGCCTGCGGGCCGACCGGGGCCGACGTCGACGCCGTCGACTTGCCGGACGTCTTCGCGGCGAACGAGGTCGGCACGTCGAGGCGCTGCTCCGGAGCGCCCGAGGAACCGAGCACCTCCTGCTTGCCCATCCGGGACCCGTCGGCCCGCAGCAGCTCGAACCCGCCGTCGCGCTCACTGAACTCGACGGCGACCGGGGCACCGCCGGTGTTGGTCACCGTGAACGCCTTGGTGACCTTGCCGGTGGGCATCCGGACCGTCCCGGCGACCTGGGCCGGCTTGACCGACAGGCGGCCGGCCGCCAGCTGGAAGTTCGCGGCGGTCGCCCAGTCGGCCTGGACGTCGATCTGCTTGCTCTGGCTGACGTAGCTGCCGGCCTTCGCGGTGAACTTGTGGGTGTCCGTCAGCGACGAGAACATCCAGTAGAACCCGTCCGCCAGCCCGGGGTCGTCCGGGGTGGCCACGGTGGTGGCCTTCTCCGCCGGCCGCTCGTCACTGGTGACGGTCGCGCCGTTGACGTAGCCGTTGTCGTTCTTGTCACGGACGTGGCCGAGGACCAGGCCGCCGTCGATCGGCCGGCAGGTGAGCTGGCTGCCGATCAGCACGTTGTCGACCGACCACCACCACTCGTACGAGGCGTCGTAGTAGCGGAACCGGACCCGGGCCTGGGCCTGGCCGGCGGCCTGCGGGATCGCGACCTCGGTGACCTTCGGGCCGCGCACGTCGGCCGACTGCCGCAGCACGTTGGCCCACGTGGTGCCGCCGTCGAGGCTGAGGTCCACGTCGGCGCGGTCGCTGCCCAGCCAGTTGTAGTCCTGGTTGAACCGGATCACCGGCGCGGTCACGCCGGTGAGGTCGACGACCGGGCTGACGAGCGACGTGTCCTGCTTGCCGCCCGAGCCGTACTCGTCGCTGTCGATGATCGCGAAGTTGCCGGTGCCGCCGGTCAGGTTGCCGCGGGCACCGTCGTCGGTGAACTTCCAGACCTGGCCGCTGGCGGCGTTGTCCACCACGGACCAGCCGGCCGGCACGGTGGTGCCGTCGAAGGTCTCGTACTCGCCGTCCGAGCCGAACGTGTAGCCGGGCGCCGCCGTGCAGGCGTTCGACTGGACGGGCACGGCCACGTTGGCGGTGACGTTGCCGGTGCCGACCACGACCTCCTTGGTCACGGTCTGGTAACCGGGGTACTGCGACTCGATCTTCAGGCTGTGGGTGGCGCCGGAGGGCAGCTTGAGGCTGTAGCGGCCGTTGACGGGCGTGGTGTAGTCGGAGACCCCCGACGGACCCGTCACGGTCACCTTCGCGTAGAGCGGCCAACCGTGTCCGGAACCGTCGGTGACGGAGCCGCTGACGGTGACGCTCGGCACCGCCGTCAACGCGACGTCGAGCCTCGTGGTGGCGTTGCTGGTGACCGCCGCCGGCATCGTGCGGCCCTGGTAGCCGAACGCCGCCACGGCGACCTGGTAGTCACCGACCGGCAGCAGGGACGAGTACGTCCCGTCGGCCCCGGTGACCAGCTCGCGGTCGGCGGCACCGGTCACGGTGACCGTGGCGCCGGCGATCGCGGCGCCGGTGCTCGCGTCGGTCACCTTCCCGGCCAGGGTGCCGGTGTCACCGATCGGCGCGGCGCCGAGCAGCGCGAGCGCGTCCAGGCGACCCTCGCCGAACACGTTGTTGTCGTCGGTGGTGCCGCCGCACTGGGCGTCGGCCTTGTCGACCGCCGCGTTGTCGAGCAGCGCGCGGGTGGCGTCGACGTCACCGGCGAGCGCCGGCGCCGCCGACCACAGCAGCGCGATGGCGCCCGCCAGGTGCGGCGCGGCCATCGAGGTGCCGTTGTAGCTGGCGTACCCGCTGCCCGGGATGCTCGACCGGACGTTCACCCCGGGTGCCGCGATGTTGGGCTTGATCTCGCCGTTCTGCCCGGCGCCCCGCGCCGAGAAGTTGGCGATGTTGTTGTTGACGTCGTAGGCGCCGGCCGAGTAGTTGCTGACCAGGCTGCCCGGGGAGCCGCTCGTCTGGCAGGCCGAGCCGCTGTTGCCGTTGGACCAGACACCGAAGATGCCCGACGCGGTCCAGGCCAGGGTCACGTCCTCCATGAACGGGTCGTTGGAGGGCAGGGTCGTTCCCCACGAGTTGTTGATGATGTTCGGCCGCTTGCTGGCGTCCGCGTTCTGGCCGTTGAGGTCCGTCGGCTCGAGCATCCACTGGCCGGAGGTGACCAACGCCGCGTCGCTGGGGCAGCAGCCGTTCGCCGCGATCCACTTGACCTCGGGCGCGACGCCGATCTGGTTCGCGCCGTCCGAGCCGGCCATCGTGCCCATCGTGTGCGTGCCGTGGCCGTTGCTGTCACAGGGCGCGGTGGCGCAGGTCCCGGCGGCGTTGAACCAGTTGTAGTTGTGGTCGAACGTGCCGTCGCCGTTGTTGCCGCGGTAGGAGTTCACCAGCGCGGGGTGGTTGAACTGGACCCCGGTGTCGATGTTCGCCACCGTGATGCCGGCGCCCTTGACGCCGTACTGGGACCAGACGTCGTCGGCGTTGATGTTCGCGATGCCCCACTCGAGGGCGTTCACCGTCTTCTCGTCGGTGCCCTTGCTGACCTCGGGCACCTCGTACGCGACCGGCGCGTACAGGCCCTCGACCTCGGCGTGGGCGGCGAGGTTCTGCGCCATCTCCAGCGAGCCGCCGCTGACCCGGATGGCGTTGGACGCCCAGAAGGTCTGGTACTTCGCGCCGGTGCCGTCGAGCTCCGCGCGGACCTTGGTCTGGCTGTCGGCGGCGGTCTTCTTCAGCGCGTCCGCGACCGCGGTGCCACGCTTGTTCCAGTCCTTGATCGCGCTGGCCTTGCTGAGGTCCGCCCGGTCCTTGAAGCGGATCCAGAACTCACCCTCGCTCTTGCCCTGGAGCTGCTTCGTGAGTTCGGGGCGGATCTTGTCGGACGGGGAGGCCTGTGCGCCTGACCCGGTCGCGGCCAGACTCGTCGCGGCGAGGACGATCGCCGCACCGGCGCTGACCAGGGATCTGGCCCAGCGCCTCGTGGGTGGACGTATGAACATCTGTGGTGCCTCCTCCAGAACGACCCAGAGTGGAACGAGCCATGGTGGAGGGCGCACGGAATCGGCTCCGTTCCAGGCGATCCGGAACCCGAGCTTCCCTGCCCCCTAGGCACCGCGCGGGTCGCGTCGGATGCCCGTGTGGACACTATGATCGACATGAAGGGACGATCAAGAACTTGCCGTAAGCAATCTGTCACTAGCTGTTGGCCGGCGGTCGGGGCGTCTGCCAATGATGGTCACGGTCATGACGAAGATGGGCAGAGGTTGTCCATAGTTTCCGGGTGGGTGCTGTGGGGGCACGCGACGAAGGCACTGCGCCGGGCGGGCCAGAACCGGCCGACGAGAACTTTCCGCTGGTGATCGCGGTGACGCCGTCGCCGGCCGAGCGGATCCGGCTCGCCGAACGCCTCGACGGCGTCGCGCCGCTGCTGCTGGTCGCCGACCTCGACGAGCTGCGCAGGCTGATCGCGGCCCCGTCCCGGCTCGGCCCCGCGCCGCCCGAGCCGCCGCCCGACGCCGGCGTGGACGACACGCTGCTGGTCGACTCGGCCCGCTCGACCGCCCGCAGCCGGGGCCGCGAGATCGGCCTGACGCGGCTCGAACACGACCTGCTGGCCTGCCTGACCAGCGAGCCGATCCGGGTGTGGAGCTATGCCGAGCTGCACCGCTCCGTCTGGCGTGACGAGGGGCTGCAACGCAACGCGGACGTGCAGTCCCTGGTGAAGCGGCTGCGTCGCAAGCTGCTCGAACTCGGCACCGGCGTGGCCATCGACGCGGTACGCGGCGTCGGGTTCCGGCTGACCGATCATCGGCAGCCGAAGGTCAGCGGCCTGTGACGGCTGCCCGACTTGGGCAGTTCGCGTCCGGGCCGCCGCCCGGGGTGACCCGGGGTCAGCCGGTCCGGTCCGACGACGCGGCCCGGCGCGCGGTGGCGGGTGGACCGAACCCGACGGGGACGCCGGGGGAATACAGCACGCTGACCGGCGCCCCGGCCGGCGCCGGCAGCCCGGCGGCGGCGACCAGCTCGTCGTCGAGGTGCACCAGCCGCGCCCGGTGCAGCGGCCAGCGGGGATGCCAGTTCGGCAGGTGCAGCGTCCGCCCGTACGCCCGGGTGTGCAGCCCCCAGCGGGCGGTCACGAAGTGCTCCAGCGGGGTCGGTTCGGCGATCGGCTCCCCCACCCGCACCACCATCCGGCTCGCCGTGCCGACCGGACCGGGCCAGCGCCGCCGGCACCGGTAGGTGAGGCGGTCACCGTCGCGGTCCACCCGCATCGCCGACCACAGGTACGGCAGTCGCAGGGTCGCCCGGGCCACCAGCACCGGCACCAACCGGGACGCGTCCAGCGAACGGAACACCACCGCGCGCCGGCCGTCGTCGTCGACCGAGTAGAGCCGGACGTTGGTCTCCGCGAAGGTGCCGAGGTACGGCACCCCCGGCCCCAGCCCAAGGCCCAGCCCCACCATGCGGAAGCCGATCAGCCCGACGTAGCTGACCCCGTCGAGGGTGTCGGGGCGGGTGCCGGCCGGCAGCAGCGGCGCGACGAGTTCCGGCGCGACCGGCCAGTGCAGGAACGCGAGGTCCTCCCAGCGCTGCCGCAGGATCGTCCGCGGGAACGCCTGCCGGGGCGCGGCGTCGACCGGCTCGATGTGCACCCGCCCATCCTGCCCCACCCACGGTGGAGCCCGTCGACCTGCCCGGGTCGCCGGGCCGCTGTGCGGCCCCGCGCCCGCGCCGCCCGTGGCCAGCCGGCTCTGCACACATGCGGGCGCCGATGATCAGTTGATGCCCTGCCGGCCACCCCGCCATGTTCCGCCCGGCCCATCGTCACCGGATCACGGTCACGGGCGGACGCCGCGCCGTTGCACCACCCCCTGGCCCTCGACCGCGGCACCGTGACAGCGCGGCACCGTGACAGCGCGGCACCGTCAGCGCGCGGGCCAGTTGCGCAGCAGGGCGTCGAGGGCGTCCAGGACCCGCGTCCAGGTCTCCTGCGTGTCGGGGGCGCTGTGGCTGAACCCGCCCCCCATCTCCAGGCTGACGTAGCCGTGGAAGACGCTGCCCAGCAGCCGGACGGCGTGCGTCTGGTCCGGCTCCGTCAGGTCGTAGCCGCGTAGCAGCGCCCGCGTCATCCGCGCGTGCCGGCCGCCCGCGCTCGCCGCCGCCGTCTCCGGGTCGAGCCTGAGCTGGGCCGCGGCGTAGCGGCCGGGGTGCGCCCGGGCATAGTCGCGGTAGACGTTCGCCAGGGCGGTCAGGGCGTCCTTGCCGGACCGCCCTGCCAGGGCGTCGGCGGCCCGGTCGGCGAGTTCCGCCAGGGCCAGCAGGGCGATCCTGCTCCGGAGGTCCTGGGAGTTGGACAGGTGCGAGTACAGGCTCGCGACCTTGACGTCGAACCGCCGGGCGAGGGCGGAGAGGGTCACCTGGTCGAAGCCGACCTCGTCGGCCAGTTCCGCCCCCGCCAGGGTCAGGCGTTCCGTGCTCAGTCCCGCGCGTGCCATAACCCTCCTCCTTGCCGGGAGGGACCATTATGCATTTGCCTAATACCCTTAGGCAAATTAGCCTCGCTCGCATGAAGCCGCTGACCGAGCAGGAGATCCGCGCCGCCTTCGTCAACTGCACCAAGGGCGAGGCGAAACGCCTGTCCGTCCCACGCGACCTGACCGAGCGGCCCTGGGACGACCTGGACTACCTCGGCTGGCGAGACCCGCAGGCCCCCCACCGCGCCTACCTCGTCGTCGAACTGGACGCTCGCCCCAGGGCCCTCGCGCTGCGCTGTCCCAGCCCCACCTCCGCGCGGCCACCGCGCGGCATGTGCTCGATGTGCCTGACCGCCCCCGCCGGCGGGGTCTCCCTGATGGTCGCGCCGAAGGCGGGCAAGGCGGGGCAGCAGGGCAACACGGTCGGCACCTACCTGTGCAGCGATCTCGCCTGCTCGCTCTACATCCGGGGCAGGAAGGACCCGGGCGCGGGCGCACGGCTGCCGGAGTCCCTCACCCTGGAAGAGCGGATCCAGCGGACGGTGGGCAACATCGCCGCGTTCATCGCCACCGTCACCGCCTGAGACTCCCGGCGCCGCGAGCCACTCTCAGCGGACCCCGCGGAAGAAGTCACGCACGTCCCCGGTGAACAGCCGGGGCTGCTCCAGGGCGAAGAAGTGCCCGCCCCGGTCGTACTCCGTCCAGCGCACCACGTGGTGCTCGCGCTCGGCGAACCGGCGGATCGTGACGTCCTTCGCCGTCGACACCAGCACGCCGGTGGGCACCGCGCCGGCCGCGGTGGCCGCCCAGCCGGCGCCGCCGCCCGCCCCCGGGTCGTCCCACCCGCCCCACGCGGTCGCGGTGATGTCCTCGTAGTAGACCTGCGCCGCCGATCCGCCCGCGCCGGGCAGCCAGTAGAGACTGGCGTTGGTGAGCAACCAGTCGGGGTCGACGACGGCGTCGAGGGGCACCTCGGCGGGGCGGTCGGTCAGGCGGTGGAACATCTCGACGATCCACGCGAGCTGCCCGGCCGGCGAGTCGTGCAGCCCGTACGCCAGCGTGTGCGGCGACTTGGCCTGGATCTGCAGGTAGCCGTCGTTGTAGCTCTCCATCGCCGCCAGGCGCCGCTGCTCGGCGGCGGTGAGGCCGTCGAGTTCGCCGCCGGCACCGACCGGGAAGGTGAGCAGCGCGTTGACGTGGATCCCGAGCACGTGCTCCGGGGCCTGCCGGCCCATGGCGGCGGCGACGTACGAGCCGGTGTCGCCGCCCTGCACCCCGTAACGCTCGTAACCGAGTCGGCTCATGAGCCGCACCATCGCCGCGGCCATCGCCGCGCTCCCCGAGCCCGGCCCGGACAGCGGCGTGGAGAACCCGAACCCGGGCAGGGACGGCACGACGAGGTGGAACGCGTCGGCCGGGTCGCCGCCGTGCGCGCGGGGGTCGCTCAGCGGGCCGATGACGTCGAGGAACTCCAGGATCGAGCCGGGCCACCCGTGCAGGAGCATCAGCGGCGTCGCGTCCGGTTCGGGCGAGCGTACGTGCAGGAAGTGCAGGCGCTGCCCGTCGATCTCGGTGACGAACTGCGGGATGTCGTTCAGCTCCGCCTCGTGTGCCCGCCAGTCGTAGCCTGTGCGCCAGCGCTCGGCCAGCTCCCTGAGGTACGCGACGGGAACGCCGCGGCTCCAGCCCACGTCGGGCAGCACCGGCCAGCGGGTGTTCGCCAGCCGGGTGGTCAGGTCGTCCCACTGCGCCTGCGGGACGTCGATGCGGAAGGGGCGGATCGCGGAATCGGAAGTGGTCACGACCACCACGTTAGGGACGGGTTAGGTCGCTGGCGTTCCTAACCGGCGTGCCACCCTGGTACCCATGTCGGAGACCTCGGCCCGCCTGCTGAAGCTGCTGTCGTTGTTGCAGACGCACCGGGACCGGTCCGGCGCCGACCTCGCCGACCGGCTCGGGGTGACCACCCGCACCGTGCGCCGGGACGTGGACCGGCTGCGCGAGCTGGGCTACCCGGTGCGCGCCGCCCGGGGCCTCGCCGGTTACCGGCTGGGCGCCGGCGCGGTCCTGCCGCCGCTGCTGCTCGACGACGACGAGGCGGTCGCGATCGCCATCGGTCTGCGTACCGCCACGGCCAGTTCGGTGACCGGCATCGAGGAGACCGCGCTGCGCGCGCTGGCCAAGCTGGAACGGGTGCTGCCGTCGCGGCTGCGGCACCGGGTAACCACCCTGCAACAGGCCACCGTCCGCGCCGGCGACACGGGCCCGGGCGTCGACCCGGACGCGCTGCTCGCCATCTCCGAGGCCACGGCACGCCGTGAGCGCCTGCGCTTCGACTACACCAGCCACTCAGGCGACGGGACGGTACGCGACGTCGAGCCGCACACGCTGGTCAACTGGGGCCGGCACTGGTACCTCGTGGCCTGGGACGCCGACCGCGACGACTGGCGCACGTTCCGTGTCGACCGCCTGCGGCCCCGCACGCCGGGCGGGCCACGCTTCGCCCCGAGCGAGCCGCCCGACGGCGACGTGACCGCGTACCTGTCGCGGCAGTTGTCCACCGGCCCGTGGGCCGTTCGGGCGAGCGTCACCATGCACGGGCCGGCCGCGACGGTGGCCGACCTCGTGTGGCCGGGAATGGGTGCGGTGGAGCCCGTCGACGACACCACCTGCCTGCTGCACCTCGGCGGCGACTCGGCCGCCGACCTGGCCTGGATGGTCACCTCCGTCGGCGTGGACTTCACCGTGACCGATCCGCCGGAGCTGGTCGACGCGATCCGCGCCCTCGGCGACCGCTGCCGTCGCGCCACCTGACCGCCGGGCAGGCCCTCGCCGACCGTGCCACGGCGATCCTCGACAGCGACCGCCCTCGGCGTCAGGTGTTCCGCAGGGCTGGTGATCTACGCTGGGACAGGGGGTGCGGCAGCCGGTGGATCGTGATGTGGTCGTCCCCCGCCTCGTGCGGGACGAGGACCTCGCCGGCTTCACCGCCGGCCAGCTCCTGGACGTGCTGAGAGCCGTCACGGTGATCCTCGCCCTGCCCCGCCCGGCGGCCGGCCACGTCGACGCGCTCGCCGTGGCCACCGGTCAGGGCGAGCAGTGGCGGCTCAGCCAGGCGATCCGCGATTGGGAGGCGAACCCCGGCCTGCGCCACCTCCTGGTGACGAACGGGAACCCGGCCGAGGAGACCTACGTCGACCTCACGCTCGATCACCTGCGCGGTCTCGGCCTCCGCCGCGTCGACGGGGTCTGCCTCCAGGTCGGGCCGGCCCCCGACACCGGCCGGCAGGCCGCCTGGATCGTCGATAGGGTCCAGGGCCTCGGCATCACGAGCCTCGCGCTCGCCGTCTCCCCGTACCACCTGCCCCGCGCCTACCTCACGGTCCTCAAGGCGCTCGACCGCTGTGGGCTGCGCCTCCCCCTCATCCCCGTCCCCGTGGCGGTCTGCCCCGACACACCCGTCCCGGAAACCGGCGGCACCGCCTACGACCTCCTGCCGGGGGAGGTGATGCGCATCCTCACCTACACCGACCGGGGCTGGGTCGCCACGCTCGGGGAACTCCAGCAGTACCTGCGGTGGCTGTGGGGTCGTCACCAGTCGCTGCTCGTCGGGGCGCCGGACTGAGACGCCCCGGCGCACGCCCGGCGGCACCGGACGGCGCAGGGGCCCCGCCGAAGTGGCGGAGCCCCTGCGTGCACGTGCCGGTCAGCACCAACCGTTGACCGGGCCGTTCACCCCGGTCCACAGGTAGGCGTCGGAGACCCAGGTGCCGTCGCTCAGCCGGTTCCACAGCGCCGTGCTGCCGTACCGGCCGGTGTGGGTGGTGCCGTTGGACGAGCAGGACACCGTCACCGTGGCACCGTCGCCCACCGACCCCCGCACCGCGTTGCCGCTGCCCGGGCCGGCCCGCTTGGTCAGCGTGCCTCCGCCGTTGGCGTCGACCACCGCCTGGTTGAAGCCCAGCGCCCCGTAGTTGTAGAGGCCGCCGCCGACACCGGCCAGAGCCGAGCCGTGCCGCGCGGCGCCCTGGTAGGCGGCGGCGCCGTTGAGGATCTCCCACTTGCCGATGCCGTGGCCCGCGATGGGCACGTAGGCGCTGTTCTGCCGCAGGCCGAAGTGGACGTGCCGGCCGCTGGCCGAGCCGCCGCAGGTGACGTCGGTGCCCGTGTAGCCCAGGTAGGCGCCCTCGCCGACGGCGGCGCCGTTGACCGAGATGCTGCTCCACAGGTGGTAGTAGTCGGTGGAGTAGCCCCGGTCGTGGATCACCCGGATCCACCCCGTGCACATCGTGTACGCCGTGCCGCCCCGTGCCGCGCGGACCACCTGGTCGCCGCCGGCCAGGTCGATCGAGCTCAACGGCGCGCCGCCGCCCCAGCCGTGCGGGCCGCCGGTCATCGTCCACGTCTGACCGACCGCGAACGGCAGGGCCATCCCGGTCCGGTAGTCGCCGCCGGCGTACATCGCGCTCGGGGTGCTGGTGAAGACCGCCTTCTCCCGCTTGTTCACCAGGGGGGACTCGGCGGCCAGCTCGCTGAAGCCGGCCTCGCCGTCGAAGCTCACCCGCCAGCCGTCGGCCTCGGCACGGGCGATGAAGACGGCGCCGGTCGGGTGGTCGTCCTTCTCGTGGGAGGCGACGGCCACGGCGGTGCCGAAGGCCCACCTGCTGTTCTTCCGGGTGACGGTCACCCGGGTGTCGGATTCGTCGGCGCGTGCCGCCGTGGCCCGGGCCTGCCCGACCAGCTTGGCGGCCACGGCGTCCTCGACGCTCACCGGGACCGGATCCGGCGTGGGCGCGGCGGCGTGCGCGGCGGTGCCCGCGACCAGGATCTCCGTCGCCAGCAGGGCCACGGCGATGCCACCCCATCGTCTGATGCGCACCATTGACGACCTCTTCCAATCGATGTACGTCGCTAAGTGGTGCTGACGATAGACAAACCCAAGAAGATTGTCTACATGCCGACGGACCAACGGTGAAGGTATGTTTCGTCTCCCGCCACCCCCGCCCGCCGCGGCCCGCCGCCGGCCGGCAAGCGGAGATCCGGGGTGTCGGGCCTACGGGGCGGTCGCGGGGGCCGGCTCAGCGACGAGGGTGGCCTGGCTGCGGCGCGCGGCCGGGATGATCAGCGCCGACGCGACCAGCGCGGCGACCGCGATGCCGAGCCAGCCCCAGAAGCCGAAGGCGATGACCAGGCCGGACAGCGCGGCCGGACCGATGATGTTCTGGGTGATCACGTGCAGGTCGAACGCGCCCAGGTACTCGCCCTGCGCGTGCTCGGGGGCGAGACCGAACGCGAGACCCCAGCCCGAGGCGGCCTGCATCACCTCGGCGACCGACAGGATCAGCACCCCGGCGACGACCGCGACGCAGACCAGCACGACGTTGTCCGCCAGGGCGGTCAGCGCGATGACGGCGCAGCCGCCGGCCAGCCAGTAGCCCGAGCGCCGGGCGAGCCTGCCGGCGCCCGCCACGGTGTCCGCGCCACGGCTGGCCCGCACCTGGAACAGGATGACGAACACCGTGTTGAAGATGAGCAGCAGCGGCACCAGAAAGTGCGGCAGCGAGGTGCGGTTGAGCGCCCACAGCGGCATCGTCACCAGGATGACGGTGACGTGGGAGGCGAGCACCGTGGAGACGCCGATGACGCCGAGGAACCGCGGGTCGCGTACGGCGGCGAAGCGCCTGAAGCCCACGGGAATCGGGCGTGAGGGCGCGTCGGGCAGGCGGGTGACCAGCAGCGCCGCGCCCGCCATCAAGGCGGCGGTGGTGAGCGGGATCAGCACGAGCAGCCGCTGACTGAGCGCGGCGACGGCGGCCACGCCGATGCCGATGCTGAAGCCGATGTTGAACACCGAGCGCATCATGGCCTTGAGCTTGACGCGCTCCTCGGCGGGCACGAGGTTGCCGATGAGAGCCCCGTTGGTCGGACCGGTGCCGTACTCGAGGAAGCCGACGGCGACCACCAGGGCGAAGAAGTGCACCGCGTTGTCCACCAGCGCGTAGAGCCCGAAGCCCACCGCCAGCGCGGCGAAGAGGAGCACGAGCAGCCGGCGCGCGCCCACCCGGTCGGCGATCACGCCGAACAGCACCGACGAGATGAACGCGGACAGGCCGGCCGCGGACAGGCCCAGGCCTACCTGCTTGGCGTCGAGCCCGACGCGGAGCGTGAAGTAGACGACGCTTCCGCTGAGGAAGACCCCCTTGCCGATCGATTCGGCCAGCCGGATCGCGATCAGTTTCCTGCGCAACGGATCGGTCGGCACCAGACGGGAGGAATAATCAATCAATCGGGACGACGCCATATTTACACATCCTGGTGTGACGGAGCAGGTCCCGTCAATACTCTTGGTACGACCACCGGGCGGGACAGGGCGTTCGGCCGACCGGGCACGGGACGACTTCCCGGCCGACCAGGAATCCTTCCCGGAGACACCTGGCCAGCCACGACCTACCCGCAGGTCAGGGCGGTGCGGCAGGCCCACGGGAGCGCGTGTCGGGCACCTCGTCCCGGCATTCCCGTTCTGTCGCGGCGTGCTCCATTCAAACCGACAATCGGCTTCGACGCTTTTCATTTAATTGGTCGCAAAGAATACGTCAGAAAATTTACATGGCCTGGGTACGACCATGTTCTTGCGTTGTCCTGCCACGCGGCAGAAGATGTTCACGCCGATCAAAGATCGGCGGGGCCGTGACGCCTCCACGAGGGCGTCACGTCGCGGGCGGAGTTCAGGACGGTGGGGTGTGGTGATGGTGAGCGTTGGCTCGACCTCGGAACCGGCTCATACGACGAGGCGGGACCCGGGAGATGTCACGGACGGCGCGACACGCCCCGTGACCGTTGTGCTGGCCGACGCCCAGCCGGTGGTGCGCAGAGGCCTGCACGCCATGCTGTCCCCCTCCGCCGAGGTCGCCGTCGTCGCCGAGGCGGGCACCACCCGCGAGGCGATGAGATCGACGGCCGCGCTGCGCCCCGACGTGCTCGTGCTCGACATCGAACTGCCGGGCTTCCAGGTCGGGGTGACCCTGCAGGAGATCGCCCGCATGTCGCCCTCGACCGCCGTGCTGGTCTTCACGGCGGTCGAGGACGAGGGGGCGGTCTTCGCGGCCATGCGGGCGGGCGCCCGCGGCTACGTGCTCAAGAGCTGCCCGGGCGACGGCATCGTGCGCACCATCCGGGGCCTCGCGACGGGCGAGGTGATCCTCGGCCCCCGCGTGGCCGACCAACTCGTGCGGCAGCTCGGCCGGGAGCCCCGCAACCAGCAACTCTTCCCCGAGCTGACGACGCGCGAGCGGCAGGTGCTGGAGCTGATCGCCTCCGGCATGCGTAACGGGGCGATCGCCACCCGGCTGAACCTCTCGCCGAAGACGGTCAGCAACCACATCTCCACGATCTTCAGCAAGCTCAACGTGTCGGACCGGTACGAGGCGATCGAGGTCGCCCGCAAGGCCAGGCTGGAGGGCGCGGGAGCGCCCGCCGCCGGCCCGGGCCTGCCGCCGGGGGGCAGTGTCGCGCTGCCGCGCCGGCGGGACGCCGCACCGGCGGTGGCTGGCGCGTACGCCGGCGCGCAATCAAGGGAAAGGTGAGCGGAATGGCTCTGGACCTGGAAACGATCGCCAACCGGCTGCAACCGCGGTTCGGTAGGGCCGCGCACCGCTGGGTGGGCACGCTGACCCAGCGGCTGGACGAACTCGTCGCGCAGTGGGGGCTCGATCTCGGCGAGCAGCTCAAGTCCGGCAACTCCGCAGTGGTGTTCCGGTGCCGCCACCGCGGGGGCGAGGCGGTGCTGAAGCTGTCGCCCGACGCCTACGCGGTGCGCGAGGAGGTCGACATGCTGCGCCAGTTCGCGCCCAGCGGGCGGGTGCCGGCGGTGCTGGCGGCGGCCCGGGGCGCGGTGCTGCTCGAGTCGATCCAGCCGGGCACCCTCGTGGAGAAGATGCCGCAGCCGCCGTCGCCGCAGGAGTACGCCGGTTTCCTCAACGACCTGCACGGCGTCGGGGATCCGGCCACCGCGCCGCGCCGGCTGGAGGACTGGATCGACGTGCTGTTCAACTCCGCCGTGCGGCGGGGCGCCGACCTCACCGGGTCGAAGCGGCTGCGCGACGACCTCTTCGCGGTGCCCACCGACACCGTGCTGTTGCACGGCGACCTGCACCTGGGCAACGTGCTCAGCGGCGGCGCGAAGGGCCTGGTGGCCGTCGACCCGATGGCCTGTGCCGGCGACCCGTGCTTCGACGCCGTCGACTACGTGCTGGAGGGCCTGGACCGCGCGGAGATGCTGCGCCGACGCGACGAACTGGCCGAGGCGGCCGGCATCGACGTCGCACGGCTCGACACGTGGTGCCGGGTGACCGCCCCGATCGGGGCCACGTACGTCAGCAACCCGGGGCACTCCGCGGAGCTGGCCGCCTTCGGGCGCGGCGAATACTAGCGGCTCGTCCGGCAGCCCGGCGCGGACGCCTCACGCCCGCGATCCGGCCACCGGGCGAGGACGAGGCACCAGACTCCGTCGCTCGGGTCACGCCCCTGACCGAGCACACCCCGACCGGCCCCGGTCCGACGGCTGACCCCCGTCGGACCGGGGCCGGTCGCGTCGCGCCCCGGGCGGGCGCGTCGGCGTGTCCGCCACCCGACCGGGAGGTTTTCCCTGCCGTGGCGGGGAAGCACGCTCTGCCGGACGGGACACCCCACGGCCCACGATCGGTCCATGGTTCGTACCGGTCGTGCTTCCTTCGCTCAGGAAAGACTCTACTTCCTCAACCAGCTCGAGCCCGGCAACCCCGCATACGTGGTGGCCCTCGCGGTGCACCTGCGCGGTCCGGTGCGGCCGGCGGCGCTGCGCGCGGCGCTGATCCGCGTCGTCGCCCGGCACGACGCGCTGCGTACCACGTTCGCGGTCGTCGACGGCGTGCTCACGCAACGGGTGTCGCCCACCCCGCACGCCGACATCGACGTCCAGGCCGGCGGGTGGGCCGACCGGGACACCCAGGAGAACCACCTGCACGCCCTGGTCGCCGAGCAGGCCCGCCGCCCGTTCGGGCTCGGCGACGAGCCGGTGCTGCGCGCCTACCTGCGCTCCTGGGGGCCCGACGAGCACACCCTCGCGGTGCTGGTGCACCACATCGCCTGCGACGGCTGGTCGGTGGGCCTGCTGCTGCGCGACCTCGCCGCCGAATACCACGCCGAGTTGTCCGGTGTGGACACCGGGGACACCGGACCGGCGGCGTCGTACCTGGAGTACGCGCGGCGCCAGCGCGACTCGTGGGAGCGGGACAGCTCCGGATTGGACTTCTGGCGCACCGAGCTGCGGGACGTCCCGCAGCTCGCGCTGCCCACCGACTTCCCCCGCCCGAGCGTGCTGAGCACCCGCGGCGCGGTGCTGCGCCGCCCCGTCGAGCCGCAGCTCGTCGAACGGCTCACCGCGTGGGCCAGGGCGCGGGGGGCGACGCTGTTCGCGGTGACGCTGGCCGCGTACGCCTCGGTGCTGTCGCGCTACGCACGCCAGGACGAGGTGGTGATCGGGGTGCCGGTGGCGAACCGGATGGACGAGGCCGAGGAGCGCCTCGTCGGCTGCCTGGTCAACACCCTGCCGATCCGGCTCGACGTGTCCGGTAGGCCCGGCTTCGCCGAGCTGGTGCAGCGGGCCCGCCGGGCCAGCATGGCCGCGTTCGCCAACCAGGACGTGCCCTTCGAACAGATGGTGCGGGCCACCGTGGGGGAACGGCAGCTCAGCCACGCGCCCCTGTTCCAAACCTCCCTGACGGTGCAGAACTTCCCGTTCGCGTTTCCCGAGTTCGACCAGGTGACGCTGACCGAGGTCGACGTCGAGATCGACGTCACCAAGTTCGACCTGGGCCTGACCCTCGACGTCTCCACCGCCACGCCCTTCCTGCGGGCCGAGTACAGCACCGAGCTGTTCACCCGGGAGACCGTCGCGACGATGCTCACCCACTACCTGACCTTCCTACGGTCGGTCGTCGACGGGACCGACGCCGAACCGAGCATGGTGGACGAGGCCGAACGGCGGCTGCTGACCGAGGGGGTGAACCCGCCGGTCGCGCAGCAGTCCACCGAACACCCGTCGGTGCTGCGCCGGTTCGCCGAGCACGCCGCGCGCACCCCCGACGCGGTGGCGGTGCGCCACCGGGACGTGGAGGTCACCTACGCCGAGCTGGACCGGTGGGCCGGGCGGATCGCGGCGGGGCTGGCGGACCGGGGCGTACGCCGAGGCGACCGGGTCGGGCTGCTGCTGCACCGCTCCCCCGCGATCGTCGCCGCGATCCTGGGCGTGTGGAAGCTCGGCGGCGTCTACGTGCCGCTGGACCCCGAGTACCCGCAGCACCGCCTGGAACTCATCACGGCCAGCGCCGGCATGCCGTTCATGCTGGCCGAGGCCGGCACCGCCGACGCGGCCGGCGCGCTCGCGCGGGGCCGCGACATCCGGCTCGCCGACGCGCACACCCTGGACGGGTCGTCCGTCGTCGCGAACACGTTCCCCGGCCCCGGCGACGAGGCGTACGTCATCTACACCTCCGGCTCCACCGGCACACCCAAGGGCGTCATGGTCGGCCACGGCGGCCTGGCCGCACTCAACGACCCCACCCCCGCCGGCCTCGACGTCACCGCCGACGACGTGTGGCTGGCGGCCAGCTCGTTCTCGTTCGACGCCTCCGTGTGGGAGATGTGGGGCGCGCTGAGCACCGGCGCCCGGCTGGTCGTCGCCGACCGGGCCGACCTGGTCGACCGGCAGCGGCTCGCCGCGCTGGTGCGCGACGAGGGCGTCACGGTGGTGTTCCAGACCCCCGGCGCGCTCTACCGGCTGCTGCCGCCCTACCTGCGGCTGCTGGACGCCGACGACGTCGGCGACATCCGCTACGTCGTCCTCGGCGGCGAGGCGCTGAGCTGGTCGCGGGTCGCGTCGCTGGTCGCCGGCGCGCCTGGCCTGCGGGCGGTCTTCGTCAACATGTACGGCATCACCGAGGGCACCATCCACGTCACCATCTTCGCGGCCCCCGCCGCGGAGCTGCCCCAGGTGCGGGAGGGCACGGTCGGCGTGCCGCTGCCCTCGGGGCGCTGTTACGTGCTGGACGAGCAGCAGCGACCGACCGGGCGCAACGTGCCCGGCGAGCTGTACTGCGGCGGCGCGCTCGTCGCGCACGGCTACGTGGGCAACCCGGAGCTGACCGCCGCGCGTTTCCTGCCCGACCCGTACGGCGGGGGCGTGATGTACAGGACCGGCGACGTGGTGAAGTGGGGCCTCGACGGGAACCTGGTGTATCTCGGCCGCAACGACACCCAGGTGCAGCTACGCGGCTACCGCGTCGAGCTGGCCGAGGTCGAGGGCGCGTTCCTGGCCCACCCGGCGGTGCGCTCGTGCGCCGTCGCGGCGGAGAACGACGAGCTGGCCGCCTTCGTGGTCGGTGACCTCGGCCCGGACGCCGAACGCGAGCTGCGCGCCCACGTACGCGGCACGCTGCCGGCGTACATGGTGCCGTCGCGGATCCTGACCGTCGCGGCGGTCCCGCTCACCGCGCACGGCAAGGTGGACACGGCGCGGCTGCTGGCCGACAGCCGGGCCACGCGCACCTCGGTCGCGCCCGGGCCGGCACGCGGGCTCACTCCCGGCACCGGGCTGGAGGAACGCATCCGGGCCTGCTGGGGCGAGGTGCTCGACCGGGCCGACGTCGGCCTGCACGACAACTTCTTCGACCTCGGCGGGCACAGCTTCGCCCTCATCGCGCTCCAGCAGCGGCTGTCCGACGAGGGCCTGGACGTCTCCGTGACGGACCTGTTCCGCGCCGGCACGGTCGCCGGCTGCGCCGCGCACGTGCGGCAGGCCGCCCCGCCGGTCACCGACGCCCGGGTCGCGCAACGGCACCGGGGCCGCGCCCTGCTCGCCGACCGGCGCCGCGCCACCGGAGGCCACCGTGGCTGAGCCCGACGACAGCGCGGCGGTGGCCGTGGTCGGCATGGCCGTGCGGGTGCCCGGCGCCGAACGCGACCTGGACCTGTTCTGGCGGCACGTGGTCGCCGGGGTCGACGCGGTCACCTTCTTCACCCCCGAGCAGCTCGTCGGCTGGGGCGTACCCAAGGACCTGGTGGAGCGGCCCGACTTCGTGCCCGCCCGGGCGGTGCTGCCCGACGCCGACCGCTTCGACCACCGGTTGTTCAGCTACTCGCCGTCGGACAGCGCCCTGATGGACCCGCAGCAGCGCATCCTGCTGGAGTGCGCCTGGGCCGCGCTGGAGCACGCCGGGCACCCGCCCGTCGCCGCCGACGGCAACCGGATCGGGGTCTACGTCGGCACCGGCCTGAACGTCTACCTGCTGGACAACGTGTGGCCCGACGAGCGCGCCGTCGAGGCGGCCGGCGGTCTGGGGCTCATCATCGGCAGCGACAAGGACTTCGCGGGCACCCGGATCGCGTACAAGCTGAACCTGCAGGGTCCGGCGCTGACGTTGCAGACGGCCTGCTCCACCTCGCTGGTCGCGGTGCACCAGGCGGCGCAGGCGCTGCTGACGTACGACGCCGACGTGGCGCTCGCCGGGGCGGCCACGGTCGCGCCGCCGACGCGGCGCGGGCACCTGCACGAGCCCGGCGGGATCTTCTCCGCCGACGGCCGGTGCCGGGCCTTCGACGCGGCGGCCGACGGCACCGTGCCCGGCGACGGCGCGGGCGTGGTGGTGCTCAAGCGGCTCGACGACGCGCTGCGCGACGGCGACACCGTGCACGCCGTGATCCGCGGCTCGGCGGTGAACAACGACGGCGCCCGCAAGGCGGGCTTCACCGCGCCCGGGCCGACCGGGCAGGCCGACGTGATCTCGGCGGCGCTGGACGTGGCCGGCGTCGACCCGGACACCGTCGGGCTGATCGAGACCCACGGCACCGGCACCGCGCTCGGCGACCCGATCGAGGTGGCGGCGCTGCGGCAGGTCTTCGACAGCGACCGGCCCGACCGGGCGCCCTGCGCGCTCGGCGCGGCCAAGTCGGTCGTCGGGCACCTGGACACCGCCGCCGGGGTGATCGGCCTGATCAAGACGGTGCTGGCGCTGAAGCACCGGGTGATCCCGCCCATCACCCACCTCGCCACGCCCAACCCGGCGATCCGGCTGGACGGTTCGGTGTTCGAACTGCCGACGGCGGCCCGGCCCTGGGCGCCGATCGACGGCGTACGCCGGGCCGGGGTGAGCGCCTTCGGCATCGGCGGCACCAACGCACACGTGGTGCTCCAGGAGGCTCCGCCCGCCCGGCCCCACCCGCGCCGCCACGTCACCGAGCTGATCCTGGTCTCCGCCAAGACGGCCGCCGTGGCGCAGACCAGCCTGGACCGCGTCGCCGCCCACGTGGCGGGAACCGCGCCCGGCGAGCTCGCCGACCTCGCGTACACGCTGCGCACCGGTCGGGCGGAGCTGCCGTGGCGGGCCGCCTTCCTGACCGGCACGCACGGCTCGACGCCGACGCCACGGCAGGTCGACGCGAAGGCGCGGGCGCGCGGCGTGGCGCTGCACCTCACCGGGGCCGGGGAGCTGACCGGCAACCGGCCCAACTACGACGCCGATCCGGTCTACCGCCGGGTCGCCGACGAGGGCGTGGCGCTGCTGCGCGATCACGACCTCGCCGCCGCCGTCCGGGAGCGCTGCGACCGCCTGCTGGCCTGCGTGGGCCTGGCCCGGTCGCTGTGCAGCCGGGGCGTGGCCCCGCGCGCCGTGGCCGGCGCAGGCATCGGGGCGGTGGCGTGCGCGGTCGTCGCCGGGATCCTGACCGTCGCCGACGCCCTCGTGCTGGTCCGTGGCGGCGACCTCGACGGCATCCGGCCCGGCCCGGCCCAACTGCCCGTGCACGTGCCGGGCGGGCAGCCGCCGACCGGATCCGGCGGGCTCGCGTACTGGCGGGAGCGGGCGGCCGGGACGCCCGCGCCGACGACACCGCCGCAGCTCGACGGGGTGCTCTGGATCGAGGTCGGCACGAGCGTCACCCCGCACCTGGGCGCCGAGCAGCCGGCGATGCCCGCCGACCGGCACGCCCGCCTGCTGGCCACCGTCGGCGCGCTGTGGCAGCTGGGCATCGCCGGCGCCTGGGACACCGGGCACGACACCGGCCGGCGCCGACTGCCCGCCCCCACCTACCCCTTCGCGGCCACCCGGCACTACCTGGACGCCCCCGCGACCCGACTGGACACAGGAAGGCACCACTGATGCGCGACGTAGAAGACCGGACCTGGGTGGGCGAGTTCGAGCAGCTCTGGATGGAGGTGCTCGGCGTCGACACGGTCGACGACGACGACGACTTCTTCGACCTCGGCGGCCACTCGCTCAGCGCCCTGCGGCTGAGCACCCTGATCCGCCAGGAACTCAACCTCGCGGTGATGTTCGGCCACGTGCTGGAGAATCCCCGCTTCGCCGACCTGCGCCACGTCGCGGGCGAGGTGCCGCTGGACAAGCCGGGGGCGGAGACCGTCTGATGGCGCCCCGCGATCTCGCCGACTGGGCGCCGCTCGCCGCCCGGGTGCTCGGTGTCGCCCCCGAGCGGCTACGCGACGCGGCGGACACCGAGTCGTTCGTCGGGCTGGGCGGCACCTCGCTACAGGCCATCGCGCTGGTCTCGCTGGGCCAGCGGGAGCTGCGCGCACACGTGGACAGCTCCCGGCTGTTGTCGGCCCTGCCGCTGGCGCAGGCGCTGGCCGGCGCGGTGGAGTACGTCGACACCGCGCCGCCGGTGGCCACGCGGCAACCCGCCGAGCGGGAGTTGCTGCCCGGCCAGCGGTCCATGCTGGCCGCGCACCTGCTGGACCGGGACGCGCCGTACCACCTGATGTTCACCCTGGAGGCGGACGGACCGCTCGACACGGCCCGGACCCGCTCGGCGCTGCGGGAGCTGGCGGGCAGGCACGAGGCGCTGCGTACCCGGTTCGTCCGCGACCCGCACCAGGCCCGGATCGTGCTGCCCGCGCCGTACGAGCCTCGGCTGCTGCACCAGACGCTGCCCGACGACGACCCGGTACGCGCCGTGCACGACCTGTACGGCCGCTCGGCCGCCCGGTTGCTGCGCCCCTTCGACGAGCCGCCGGTCGTCTTCGTGCTGACCCGTGCCGGGCGGCGCGACCTGCTCACCATGCTGGTGCACCACACGATCGGCGACGGCTGGAGCATCGGGGTGCTGTGGCGCGAGTTCGCCGAGTTCTACGCCGGCGCCGGTCCGGTGGGCGCGGCACCGTCGCCGGACTGGGTCGGCTCGCGGCTGGCCGCGCGGGAGGCGTCCGGGGCGCTGGACGACGCGCTGAGCCGCGTCGCGGCCCGGCTGGACGGCGCGCCGTCGACGGTGGCACTGCCCACCGACCTGCCGCCGGTCGTCGAGGCCGACGGCCGGGGCGCGCGCCTGCACTTCCACCTCGACGCGGCGGCGACGCGGGCCGCTACCGAACTGGCCCGGCACTGCCGGGTGACGGTGACGTCGGTGGCGATGGCGGCGTGGGCGTTGGCCGCGTCGCGCCGGGCGGGCCTGGCCGACCTGGTGCTCGGCGTGCCGGCGGCAGGCCGGTTCGAGGCGGACATGGCCGCCATCGTGGGCCTGTGCACCCGGGTCGTCCCGGTGCGCTGCGCGGCGCCCGACGACGCCAGCGCGCGGGACTACGTACGCGCCGTCGCCGCCTCGCTGGCCGAGGCCGCCGCCGACGCCGACGTGCCGTTCGAGCGGGTCGTCTCCGGGCTGGGTGTCGCCACCGACCCGGGCCGCAACCCGCTGGCCCAGTTCGGCTTCGCCGCCCACCACGAGCTGGTGCCCGACGAACTGGACGCGGGCGGGCGCGGCTGGCGGGTGCACGAGGGCCACTGCCACGGCGCGGTGTTCGACGCGCTGCTCTACCTCCAGTCGTGGTCGGACCGTCCCCGCTTCGCCCTGGAGTACGCGACCTCGGCGCTCACCGCCGCCGACGCCGGGGAACTGGCCGAGTCGTTCCGGGCCGCGCTGCGGGAGCTGGCCGGCGCACCGGATGCCGCCCTGCGTGACGTCACGACCCTGTCGGCGGGGCAACGCGCCCGGCTGCGGGAGCTGGGCGCGGGCGGGTCGCACGACACGGCCGACGACGTGTGGAGCCGGTTCGCGGCGCACGCGGGGTCCACCGGCGACCGGGTCGCGCTGGTCGACGCGCACACCGGGCTCACGCTGACCTACCGAGAGCTGCACGGGCACGCGGTCGCGCAGGCGCGGCTGCTGCACGCGTGCGGCGTGCGCGCCGGCGACGCGGTGGTCCTGGAGCTGCCGCGCTCGGCCGCCGAGGCGGTGGCGGTGCTGGGCGTGCTGCGGCTGGGCGCGTACTACGTCGCGGTGGACCAGCACGCCACCGACGAGTGGCGCGCGCACCTCGCCGCCGCCGTCGCGCCCCGGGCCCGGCTCGGCGCGGACGCGCCCGGAGCACGGTGGTCGGGCGTGGCCGACTGCGCCGTGGCCGACCCGGACGGGCCGGCGACGGCCGGGCACACCGGCGTCGACCGCCCGGCCGAGGCGGCCCCGACCGACCCGGGGCGGACCGCGTACGTCTCCTTCACGTCGGGCTCCACCGGGGTGCCCAAGGGCGTGGTCGTGTCGCACCGGGCGGTGCTGCGGCTGGCCGACGACCCCGCCCTGTTCGCCGACCCGACGGGCATGCGGATCACCCGGCTGTCCCCGCTGGCGTTCGACGCGTCCACGTTGGAGCTGCTGGTTCCGCTGTCCAACGGCGACACGGTGGTGGTGTACCCGCCCGGGGAACCCACGCCGAGCGGCCTGGCCGAGTTCCTGCGCACCGCCGGGATCACCCACACCTGGCTCACCTCCGGCGTGTTCCACCTGGTCGCCGACCACCGTCCGGACGCGTTCGCCGGGCTGCGGCAGCTGTTCACCGGCGGCGGCGTGGTCTCCCCGGCGCACGTGCGCCGGGTGCTGCGGGCCTGCCCCGGGCTGCGCGTCACCAACGCCTACGGCCCCACCGAGAACACCACGTTCACCACCACGTACCCGGTCGACCACGCCGACGCGACGCCGGATCCGCTGCCGATCGGCGTGCCGGTGCACGGCACCGACCTGTACGTCGTCGACGCGGCGGGGCGAGCGGTGCCGCCGGGTGCGGTCGGCGAGCTGTGCACCGCCGGCACGGGGCTGGCCGACGGCTACCTCAACGACCCCGTACGCACCGACGAGTCGTTCGTCCGGCACGGGGCGACCGGTGCCCGCCGGTACCACACCGGGGACCTGGTGCGCTGGGGCGCGGACGGCCAACTGCGCTTCCTGGGCCGCAACGACCGCCAGGTGAAGATCGCCGGACACCGGGTGGAACTGGTCGACGTCGAACGCCGGCTGCGGGCGCAGCCGGGGGTACGCGACGCGGTGGTGTTCGCCGTCGGCGACCCGGTGACGGGCGTTCGCCTGTGCGCCGCGCTCAAGCCGGCGCACGACGGCCTGGACGTGGCGGCGGTGGGCCGCGCCGTGGAGGCCGGGTTGGCCCCGTACGCCCGGCCCCGGCAGTGGGTGACCGTGGCCGAGTTCCCGTTGGACCGCAACGGCAAGGTCGACCTGCGGGCCCTGGCCGCGCTGGCCGGCGAGCCGCGGCCCGGGACCCCGCCGGCGGACGCCGCGCCGACGCCCGACGGGGCGGGCGCAGGGCCGGCGCGGATTCCCGCGCGGGGCGGCCCGACGCTGGCGGAGTTCGAGGCGCTGGTGACGGGGGCGTGGGCCGAGGCGCTGGGCACCGACGACTTCGACGTCGACGAGGCGTTCTTCGACGTCGGCGGGGAGTCGCTGCGGCTGGCGATCGTGCGGCGGCTGCTCCAGGAGCGGCTGGCCGGGCGGACCATCCCGCTGACCGACCTCTACCGCTTCCCCACCGTCCAGACGCTGGCGGGACATCTGCACGCACAGACCGAAGGGGCAGGCGCATCCTCATGAACGGCGACATCGCGATCGTAGGCTTGGCGGGCCGCTTCCCCGGCGCCGCCGACGTCTGGCAGTACTGGTCCAACGTGGTCGCCGGGAAGATCACGATCAGCGAGCTGACCCGCGGCGAGCTGCTGGCCGCGGGCGTGCCCGCGCAGCGGCTCGACGACCCCGCGTACGTGCCGGCACGCGGCGTGCTGGCCGACCCGGACCTCTTCGACGCCGCCTTCTTCGGCATCGCGCCGCGGGAGGCCGAGATCATGGACCCGCAGCACCGGCTGCTGATGCAGACCGCGTGGGCCACGTTGGAGTCGGCCGGGCTGGCCACCCGGCACCCCTTCGGCCGGGTCGGCGTGTTCGCCGGGGCCGGCTTCAACTACTACGCGCTGCACCACGTGTACGCGCAGCCCGGCCTGGTCGAGACCCAGGGCCTGCTGTCGGTCGTGCTCGGCAACGAGAAGGACCACCTGGCGGCGAAGGTCGCGTACCGGCTGGACCTGGGCGGTCCCGCCGTCACCGTGCAGACCGCCTGCTCGACGTCGCTGGTGGCGGTGCACCTGGCGTGCCAGAGCCTGCGTACCGGCGACTCGGACGTCGCGCTCGCCGGCGGCGCCTGCGTGGCGGTGCCGCAACAGGCCGGCTACCTCTACGAGACGAAGGGCATCATGTCTCCCGACGGCGCGTGCCGCCCCTTCGACGCCTCGGCCGCCGGCACCGTACCCGGCAACGGCGTCGCGATGGTGGCGCTGAGACGCGCCGAGGACGCCCGCCGCGACGGCGACACCGTGTACGCGCTGATCAGGGGATCGGCGGTGAACAACGACGGCGGCGTGAAGGTCGGCTACACCGCGCCCGGCATCGCCGGGCAGATCGACGTGCTGACCCGCGCGTACGCCGCCGCCGGCGTCGACCCCGCCACCGTCGGCTACCTGGAGGCGCACGGCACGGCCACGGAGGTCGGCGACGCGATCGAACTGTCGGCGCTGACCGAGGTGTTCCGCCGGGGCGACCGGCCGTGCTCGATCGGCTCCGTCAAGGCCAACGTCGGCCACCTCGACGCGGCGGCCGGGGTCAGCGGGCTCATCAAGGCCGCGCTGGCGCTGCACTTCCGGCAGATCCCCCCGCTGGCCGGCCTCAAGCAGGCCCGGCCCGAGCTGCTCGACGGCTCCACCCCGTTCACCGTGGACACCGTGGCCCGGCAGTGGGACACCGACGGGCCACGCCGGGCCGCGGTCAGCTCCTTCGGCCTGGGCGGCACCAACGCCCACGTGGTGCTCCAGGAGGCCGACGCGACGGGGGCGCCCGGTCCCGGCGCCGCCGACGAACGCACCGAGCTGATCGTGCTGTCGGGCCGCACCCCGGAGGCGGTCCGCGAGGCCGCCGCGCAGTGGGGCGAGCACCTGCGGCAGCGCCCCGACCTGGCCGTCGCCGACGTGGCGCTGACGTCGCAGACGTACCGCCGGCACTTCCCGCACCGGCTCGCGGTCGCCGCGCACGACGTCCCCACGGCGCTGGCCCGGCTGCCCCGGGCGCCCGTCCGCGAGGCTCCGCGCCGGCCCAGCGTGATCTTCCTGTTCCCCGGGCAGGGGGCGGAGTTCCCCGCCATGTCGCGGGGCCTCTACACGCGTTACCCGTCCTTCCGGGCCGACGTCGACCACGGGGCGGGGCTGCTGACCCCGGTCCTCGGGCGGGACCTGCGCGACGTGCTGGTTGGCGACGACCCGCACGGGGTCGTGCACCGCACCGACGTGACCCAGCCCGCGCTGGCGCTGCACCAGTTCGCGCTCGGCCGGCTGCTGCTGTCGTGGGGCGTGCGCCCCGCGGCGTTGATCGGCCACTCCGTCGGCGAACTCCCCGCCGCGGCGCTGGCCGGCGAGCTGTCCGCCGACGACATGCTGCGCCTGGTCGCGGCCCGGGGCCGGCTGATGCAGGACGCGCCCGAGGGCGGCATGCTGGCCGTGCTCGCGCCGCCGCCCGCCGTCGAGGAGCTGCTCGCGGGACTGGACGGTCTCGACGTGGCCGCCCGCAACGCCCCCGACCTCACGGTGGTGGCCGGTCCGGTGGCCGGGCTCGCCGCCCTGCGCGGACGCCTCGACGCCGCCGGGGTGCACTGCCGGGCGCTGCCCGCACAGCGCGCCTTCCACTCGCGGATGATGGCCGACGCGGCCCTGCTGCTCGGCGCCGAGGCCGACCGCGTCGACCAGCAGCCCCGGGGGGTGCCGGTGATCAGCACCGTGGACGGCACCCTGCTGGGCAGGGGGCTGCCGCGCGCCGCCGGCTACTGGGCCGCGCAGCTACGCAGCCCCGTGCGCTACCACGACGCGCTGCTGACCGGGCTCGACCTGCCCGACCCGGTCCTGCTGGAGGTGGGACCGGGCACGGCGCTGACCGGCACGGCCCGGCAGAGCGGGCGGCGGGTGCCCGGGTTCGCCCTGCAACCCCGCCCGACACCGCGGGCGGACGCCGGTGACGTACTCGCCGGGCTCGGTGGGCTGTGGACCGCCGGGGCTTCCGTGGACTGGGCCGCGGTGCGCGGCGAGAGCGGTGCACGGCGCGTCGCGCTGCCCACGTACCCGTTCGCCCGCACCCGACACTGGCTCGACGCCGCGCCGCCGCGACCGGTCCCGCAGGCCCAGGAACCGGCGCCGCCCCCCGCCGGCGCCGACGAGCACGAGGTGGTGCGGGAGATCATGGACCTGTGGGGTCGGATGCTCGGCTGCGCCGAGATCGGGCCGGACGCCAACTTCTTCGCCCTCGGCGGCGAGTCGCTGCTGTTCATCCGCATGATCACGCAGGTGCAGCGCAGGTTCGGGGTGCGCATCCCGGTGGAGACGCTGTCGGCCGACCCCACCCCGCGCACGCTGGCCGGGCTGGTGACGGCGTGAGCGGCCGGGACCTGGCGGTGGTGGCCGCGGTGGCGGCCGTGCTCTGCCACCGCCTCGCGGGCGCGACCCGCGTCGCCGTGCGCGGCCCCGTCCACGACGTCGCGGTGCGGGTCCGTCCGGACAGCACCATGACCGAGGTACGCGCACAGACCCGCGTCCTGGGGGCGGACCCCGCCGTCGTGGCCGCATCCGACGCGCCCGCTCCCCTCGGGCAGGCGACGGCCGGGCAGGCGACGGCCGCGGCGGACGTCGTGCTGGCGGTGGGGGCGGCCGGTGCCGGCGGGGTGTCGACGGTGCTGGGTGGGGTGCCCGTCCACGTCACCCGCGACCACGGCCATCCCGCACACCTGCGGGAGCGCCTGGAGACCCTGCAGGCCTGGCTCACCGCCCACCCCGACCGGCCGGTACGCGAGGCCGTGCTGGTGGGCCCGCGCGAGCGCGCGACGCTGCTGCGGTTCAACCCCGCCCCACGCCCCGCGCCCCGCACGCCCGTGCAGGAGACGATCTGCCGCCAGGCGCGGCGCACCCCGGACGCCGTGGCGCTGCGCGGCGGCGGACGCGACCGCACCTACCGCCAACTGCTGGACGAGGCGGCCACGCTGGCCGGTCGGCTGCGTGCCGACGGCGTGGGCCACGGCTCGGTCGTCGGCCTGTGCGCCGACCGCAGCCCCGAAATGGTGGTCGCGGTGCTCGGCGTCCTGCTGGCCGGCGGGGCGTACCTGCCGCTGGACCCGTCCCATCCGCGCCTGCGGCTGGACCTCATGCTCGCCACCGCCGACGCCGCGCTGGTGCTCGCCGACGAGGCGGGGCGGGCCGCGCTGGGCCGCGACGGTGCGCCGGGCGTGCCCGTGCGGCCACTGGCGGGCCGTGACCTGCCCGCCGCGCCGGTCGACTGGCGCGGCTACCGGGCACCCGAGGAGGTGGTGCGGGGCCTGTCGTACGTCATCTTCACCTCCGGCTCCACCGGGGCGCCCAAGGGCGTGCAGATGACGCACCTGTCGCTGGCGAACCGGCTGGCGTGGATGGGGGACGCCTACCGCGTCGGCCCCGGCGACGTGCTGCTGCAGAAGACCCCGCACACCTTCGACGTGTCGGTGTGGGAGCTGCTGTGGGCGTTCATGACCGGCGCGACGCTGGTCACGGCCGAGGCGCAGGCGCACCGCGACCCGCAGGAGATGGTCGACGTCATCGCCCGCGAGTCGGTGAGCACCGTGCACTTCGTGCCGTCCATGCTCGCCCTCTTCGTCGAGGAGCCCGGACTGGCCCGCTGCACCGGCCTGCGCCGGGTGGTCTGCAGCGGGGAGGCCCTGCCGCCGAAGCTGGTCAACAAGCTCACCGCCGCCCTGCCGTGGGTCGAGGTGCACAATCTGTACGGGCCCACCGAGGCCGCCATCGACGTCACCGCCTGGCCGTGCCGCCGGCCCGAACCGGACGACACCGTCCCCATCGGGCGGCCGATCACGAACGTCGCCGCGTACGTCCTCGACGAGCGCGGCGAGTTGGCCCCGCTGGGCGTCGCCGGTGAGCTGGTCGTCGGCGGGGACTGCCTGGCCCGCGGGTACGCCGGGCGGCCCGACCTGACCGCGGAACGCTTCGTCGAGGTGGCGGTCGCCGGCCGGCCGCAGCGGGTGTACCGCACCGGTGACCTGGCCTGGTGGTCGCCGGACGGAACCCTGCACTACGGCGGGCGCATCGACACGCAGGTGAAGATCCGCGGGCAGCGGGTGGAGCTCGGCGAGATCGAGTCGGTGCTCAACCGGCATCCGTCCGTCGCGAACAGCGTCGTGCTGCTGCGCGACGATCCGGGCGCCGCCGCGGCCCTGGTGGCGTACGTGGTGCCCGAACGCGACGCCGACCCGGGTGCCGTGACCGAACCCGCGCTGCGCGCCGTCGTGGCGCGGGAGCTGCCCGATCACATGGTGCCCCTGCGGTACGTGGTCCTGCCGGAGCTGCCCTCGACCGCGAACGGCAAGGTCGACCGCCGTGCCCTGCCCGCTCCACCGGCCCGGGTCCGCCGCCGCGCCGCGCCGTCCGGGGGCGGTGCCGCCGCGTTGTCCGGGGGCGGGCGCCGATGAGCGGAGGCGGGCCCGGCCCCGCCCGACCCGCCTCGTGGACGCCGCCGCACGGCCGCCCACGCCGTCGGGGGCGGGTCCCGACGCGGCGGGTGACACCGGCTTCCGGAGAGCCTGTCGGAGACGTCCGGGACCCGCCGGTCAGTGCGGGAAGACCCGCGGGACGCGGCGTTCGACGTCGTCGCGGAACGCGTCGATCCGCGACGCCACCTGCCGCATGCCGACGGTGTGTTCCAGGCGGTCGAGGTAGAGCGAGCGGCGGGCCAGGCCGTCCAGGTCGAAGCTGAAGTAGATCGCCATCAACGGGTTGACGAACAGGGTGCTGCCCCGGGTACGGCGGGTGACGTGGACGTCCCCGTCGGCACCCTGGACGGCGGCGGCGATCTGCCCGTGCACGATGCTGGGCCGCAACGGCGTGGCCGCCTGCCCGTACGCGACCGCGTCCCGGTACAGCCGCGCCTCCCGGCTGGTGCGCGGGACGGACAGCGCCCCGAGGTACGCGCCGTCGCGGTCGAGGGCGGCGATGTTCTCCAGCACCTGGGTGTGGTTGACCCCGTGGTACGCGTCGATGCCGAACCCGAGGCACGCCACCAGCTTCACCGGCACGTCCAGCCCGGCGACGGCGGCGAGGCTGGTCATGTCCTCGGCGGGGGTCCCGAGGCCGGCCTCGTCGCCGCGCATCAGGATGTCGGTGCCCCCGTCGACCAGCACCACCGCGTCCACGCCGAGCACGTCGACGAGATGCCGGTAGGCGTCGCGCAGCGGTTGCACTCCCACCTTCGGGAAGGCGTACACGGTGCAGGGCTGGTCGTTGGCGGCGAGCCAGCGGGCCAGCGCCCGTTCGGGAAAGTAGTCGTCCGGGCCGTCGGTGTCCGGGGTGACGGCGGCGACGTTGCGCGCCGTCCACGCCCGCAGATCGAGCAGTTCGAGCCGCGTGAAGGAGAGGTTGGCCAGGTGCACGGTCCGACCGGCGTCGCGTAGCGCGACGGCCAGCGGGATCGCGGCGTACACGTCGAAGCCGCCGCCCGCGCCGGCGATCAGCACGGTGCGGGCCGGCTCCAGCGCGGCGAACAGCGGGGGCACGGCCAGCGACGGCATCGGGGTCTCCTCAGGTGACGGTCGCGGGGGCCGGGGTGGGCCGGCGGGTGCGTTCAGAACAGCGTCGACGGCCCGACCGGCGCCGGGTCGGGCAGTGGCTCGACCCCGGGCAGGCGCGAGCGCACCTCGTGGTGGAAGCGGCGGGCGAGGTCGGGGGCGTCGGCGTTGTCCGGAGTGTGCACGAACACGGTCGGCGACCGGCCCTCACGCAGCCAGCCGGTCACCACGTCGAGCCACGGTTGCCAGCCCTCGACCGTGCGCGCGGGGTCGTCCCGGCCGAGGTACCGGACGATCGGCCGGTCGGTCAGCGCGTGGGTACGCAGCGGGTTGCGCGGCTTGCGGGTCCACGCCTCCCGCTCGGCGTCGCTCGTCGGCGGGGTGCGGAAGAACGCGGTCGTGTCGAAGGGCACCCACTCCGCGCCGACCACGGCGAGCGCCTCCGTCAACGTCCGCGCCGCCCACGACTCGGCGAAGAACGCGGGGTGGCGGACCTCCACGGCGTACCGGTGGGTGGCGGGCAGCCCGCGCAGGAAGCGGGCCAGCGTGGGCACGTCGGTGGGCCCGAACGAGCCCGGCAACTGGATCCACAGGGCGTGCGCCCGGGGGCCGAGGGGTTCGACGGCGTCCAGGAAGACGCGCAGTTCCTCGTCGGCACCCGTGAGTCGGCGGTCGTGGGTGACGACCTTCGGCAGCTTGGGCACGAACCGGAAGTCGGGGCCGGTCTGGCGCGCCCACGACGCCACCGTCTCGGGGGTGGGGGTCGCGTAGAAGGTCGTGTTGCCCTCCACGGCCGTGCACCAGCCGGCGTAGGCGCGCAGCCGCTCCTCGGCCGGCAACGGGTGCGTCACGAAGCGTCCCTGCCAGGATCGGTGCGTCCACATCGCGCATCCCACGTGCAGGCGCATCCGTTCCTCCCACCGCTCGACGGCCCGGCGCGGGCCCGCCGCGCCCCGGGTACGGTATCCGGCCGCGCCCGCGCGCCGGGCGCCGGCCGGGCCGGGTGACGGGCCACGGCCGGCGTCCGCCGGTAGGACCGGCTACCCGGCGGTCACCCGCTCGGCCCGCTCCGGCGCTCCCCCGCCGCCGGCCGCGGTCGCCGCCGCCGGCCGCGAACCGTGCCCGTCGTGCCCGTCGTGCCCGTCGTGCCCGTCGTGCAGCATGGTGGCCTCGTCGAACGGCCGCTCGCCGGCGAGGACGGCGCGGGCCTGCTCCCGGTCGAACTCGCGGGTCCAGGTGCCGACCAGGACGGTGGCGACCGCGTTGCCGGCGAAGTTGGTCAGCGCCCGGGCCTCCGACATGAACCGGTCGATGCCGACGATCAGCCCGACGCCGTCCACCAGGTCCGGCCGGTGCGACTGGAGCCCGCCCGCGAGGGTGGCCAGACCGGCGCCGGTGATCCCGGCGGCACCCTTCGACGCGATGATCATGAAGAACAGCAGCGAGACCTGCTCACCGACCGACAGCGGGTCGCCCATCGCCGCGGCGATGAAGAGCGAGGCCATGGTCAGGTAGATCGCCGTGCCGTCCAGGTTGAAGGAGTAGCCGGTCGGCACCGTGATGCCGACGACCGGGCGGCTCACCCCGAAGTGCTCCATCTTGGCGATCAGCCGGGGCAGCGCCGACTCCGACGACGAGGTCGAGACGATCAGCAGGAACTCCCGGCCGAGGTAGCGCAGCAACGAGAAGATCGAGATCCGGGCGACGAGCCAGAGCAGCGCGCCGAGCACCACCACCACGAAGATCAGGCAGGTGGCGTAGAAGCCCAGCATGATCTGCGCCAGGCTCTTGAGCGCGTCCATCCCGGTCGCCCCGACCACCGCGGCGATGGCGCCGAAAGCCCCGATCGGCGCCAGCCACATGATCATCGCGAGGATCTTGAAGACCAGCCGCTGCGCGACGCCGACGGCCCGCAGCACCGGCTCGCCCCGGCGGCCCATCCCCTGCACCGCGAAGCCGACCAGCAGGGCGACCAGCAGGGTCTGCAGCACCTCGCTGCCGGTCAACGCCGACAGCAGCGAGGTCGGGATGATGCCGAGCAGGAAGTCGACAGTGCCCTCGCTCTGGGTGCCGGCCGCCTGCTGCCCCGCCTCGGCCAGGTCGCCGCTGAGCTGGAGGCCACTGCCGGGGTGGATCAGGTTGCCCACCACCAGGCCGATGGCGAGCGCCACGGTCGACATGAGCAGGAAGTAGCCGAGCGCCAGGCCGCCGACCTTGCCGACCTTGGCGGCCTGCCGGACGGACCCGACCCCGAGCACGATGGTGCAGAAGATGACGGGGCTGATCATCATCTTGATCAGCGCGACGAATCCGGTGCCCAGGGGCTTGAGTTCCTGCGCGAACGCGGGCACGACGAAGCCGAGGGTGATGCCCGCGACGACCGCGACGATCACCGCGAGATAGAGATAGTGGGTACGGTCCCGCGGGGGGCGCGTGACCGCAGCGCTGGTGGTGGGGGTCTGCATGACCGACACAGTGGTACCGGTCACAATCTGAGTCAGCCTTGCGTTCATTCTGTTCACCGACCCGCACCATCGGCGGCACGACGCGCGCCGATTCGCCAGCACGAGGAGACATGACCGCAAAGACGTGGAGCATCGCGGGGCAGCTGTTCGCGCTCCAGGTCATGGTGGTCATCCTGCTGGTGGCGGCCGGCACCGTGGGCGTCGCGCTGGTCGCCCACGCCGACGCCCGGGACGCGGCCCGCGAGCAGGTGCTGGCCGTCGCCGAGACGGTGGCCCGCTCACCCGACGTCACCGCGGCCCTGCGCTCGCCGGACCCGGCGGCGGTCCTCCAGCCGTACGCCGAGTCGATCCGCACCGCCACCGGCACCGACTTCGTGGTGGTGATGGCCCGCGACCGAACCCGCTACTCACACACCGACCCGACCCAGATCGGCCGGCCGTTCATCGGCGAGATCGGCCCCGCGCTGGCCGGCCGGCCGTTCACCGTCGTCAACACCGGCACCCTCGGCGAGTCGGTGCGGGCCGTCGCGCCGGTACGCGAGCCCGACGGCGGGGTGGTCGGGCTGGTCTCCGTCGGCATCACGACCCGGGTGATCAACCGCAGGCTGCTGGACCGCGCCCCGGTGCTGCTGGCGGCCACCGCCGCCGCGCTGGCCCTGGCCGGTGCCGGCTCGTGGCTGCTCAGCCGGCGGCTGCGCCGGCAGACCCACGGCCTCGGCCCGGCCCAGATCACCCGGATGTACGAGTACTACGACGCGGTGCTGCACTCCGTGGGCGAGGGCCTGCTGGTGATCGGGCCGGACCGGCGGCTCACGCTCATCAACGACGAGGGCCGGCGCCTGCTCGGACTGCCCACCGGCGCGCCGCTGGTCGACCGCCCGGTGACCGAGGTCGACCTGCCCGCGGCGCTGACCGGGCTGATCACCTCCGGCCAGGACGCGCGGGACGTGCTGATCCTGACCGCCGACCGCGCACTGGTCGCCAACCAGCGGTCGACCGGCCCCGGCGGCCGGGCGCTGGGCACGGTGCTGACCCTGCGCGACCACACCGACCTGCGCGCGCTCACCAGCGAGCTGGACTCCGTGCGGGGGCTCACCGAAGCGCTGCGCTCCCAGGCGCACGAGGCCGCGAACCGGCTGCACACCGTGCTGACCCTGGTCGAGTTGGGCCGCGCCGACGAGGCGGTCCGGTTGGCCACCGCGGAGCTGGCGCTGGCCCAGCAGCTCACCGACCAGGTCGTCGCCGCGATCACCGAACCGGCGCTGGCCGCGCTGCTGCTCGGCAAGTCGGCCCACGCCGCCGAGCGGGGCGTCGAGCTGACGGTCGACCCGGCCTCCCGGCTCGACGTCGGCAGGCTGCCCACCGGCGACCTGCTCACCGTCGTGGGCAACCTGGTCGACAACGCGCTGGAGGCCGTCGCCGGCAGGCCACCACCGCGACGGGTACGGGTGCGCGTGGCCGAGGAGGACGGCGAGGTGCGCGTCGAGGTCACCGACAACGGCTCCGGGCTGCCACCCGGGCAGGTCGCCGACGCGTTCCGCCGGGGCTGGTCCACCAAGGCCACCGGGCGGGGCCTCGGCTTGGCCCTGGTCGGCCAGGTCGTCACCCGGCACGACGGCCGGCACGAGGTGTGCGCCGCCGCGGACGGCGGCACCGTGCTCCGCGTGCGGCTGCCGATACCGGTGGAGCTGCCGACGTGAGCGGGGTACGCGTCCTGGTCGTCGAGGACGAGGAACTCATCGCCGCGGCGCACCGGGCGTACACCGAGCGGGTGCCGGGGTTCCGCGTGGTCGGCGTGGCACACACCGCCCGGGAGGCGATGCGGGTGTTGCGCCGCACCGGCGAGGACGCGGTCGACCTGGTCCTGCTCGACTTCCACCTGCCCGACGTGCACGGCCTGGACGTCTGCCGGGCGATGCGGGCGGCGGGCAGCGACGCGGACGTGCTCGCGGTCACCTCGGCCCGCGACCTGGCGATGGTGCGCGCGGCGGTGGCCCTCGGGGTCACCCACTACCTGCTCAAGCCCTTCACCTTCGCCGCGTTCCGCGACAAGCTGGAGCGGTACGCGCAGTACCGGCGGCAGGCGTCCGCCGCCGGAACCGTCGTGGCCCAGCACGAGGTGGACCGGATGTTCGCCACCCTGCGCGGCACCGCGCCCGACACCCTGCCCAAGGGGCTCGGCGCGGAGACCCTCGACGCCGTGCTGGACGTCCTGCGCCACCGGCCCGGGATCTCCGCCTCGGAGGTGGCCGAGCGGACGGGGACGTCCCGGGTCACCGCCCGGCGCTACCTGGAGCACCTGGTCGACACGGGTCGGGTGGCCCGCGCCCCGCGTTACGGCACCCCGGGCCGCCCCGAGGTCGAGTACCGGCCCACCTGATGCCCGTCGACGCTGACCCGCGCGGTGTCGTCATCCAGATATTTCGATGGTTTGCGGAGTCCCCGGCCGCCAGACTGCGGGGGCGCCCGTAGCGGGGACCGGGCGTGCGGGCGCCGGCCCTGGCCGGCCGTGCCGCCAGGTCCCGTACGGACGACGCAGTCGATGACGTCGGACCGAGGGAGAGCCGTGCATCGCAGACCCAGCCGCAGACGCCTCACCGCCATCGCCACCGTACTCACACTCGCCCTGACCGGGGCGGGCGTGCCCGGTGTCGCGGCCGCCGCACCCGTGCCGTCCCAGCCACCCACCGACCTGATGCTCCTCGTCGACGGATCGTTGTCGCTCACCGACGCCGACTGGCAGGTGCAGTTGGAGGGCTTCGCCCGCGCCGTCGAGGACCCGCTGCTCTTCCCCCGTTCGGACCGGGTCGCTGTCGGCGTCCTCCAGTACTCCGGCAGCGACGTGACCGAGGGCACCCGCCTGGAGATCCCGCTGACCCGGCTCACCGACGAGGACGCGGCGACGGGCCTCGCCACCCGGTTGCGCGCCGTCGAGCGGCTCGACGACGTGTCCAACCCTGGCGACGCCGTCCACGCCGGCGCCGACCACCTGGCCGCCGCGGGCCGGTCCGGCACGTCGTGGTCCATGTGCATGTCCACCGACGGCGAACCGAACGCCGGCGAGGGCCTCGCCGAGGCGGTCGCGTACGCCAAGGGCAAGGGCGTCGACCGCTACGGCGTGCTCGCCCTCACCAGCGGCGTGTTCAGCGAGGAACAGGCCCGCACCGTCTACGGCCCGCACGTCTTCGGCGGCGGCCGGGTGAACGCCGCCCGCAGCACCGCCGAGTTCTCCTCGCTGGTCTCCGGGTGTCTGAACTACGCGCTGGACCTGGCGGCGATCGAGGTCAACCAGGCCGTGCAGGACTGGCAGAACAGCGTCCCGCTGATCCGGGCCAGGTCCACGATCGTCCGGGCCTTCTTCAAGACGGCGGACAGCCAGGAGGTACGCACCAGCGGCCGGCTGCGCGGCTACCGCGACGGTCAGGAACTGCCCGGCAGCCCACTGACACCGGTCGACCCCCAGATCGTGGTCGGCCCCGATCCGGGGGCCGGGCGGGAGCGGTTCTCCGGCAGCCTGAACTTCGCGCTGCCGCCGGGCTGGGCCAGCGGGCGGGTCAAGCTGGTGCCGGAGCTGCCCGGCGGGGTGCGCTGCGAGGGCGGCCGGTGGACCGGCGACTGCGGCACCGAGGTCGAGTTCCGGCCCGGCGGGCGGTTCCGGGTCAAGCTCTTCGCGGCGAGCTGGACCGAGAACGGCACCGTCCGGGAGCCCACCTTCGACAACCTCTTCGAGCAGTACCAGCGGATGCACGACGCGTTTCCGGTGAGCAACGCGAACGCCTCGTTCGAGACGCTCGACCTCGACGAGCGGCCCGATGGTGACGACGGACTGGAGGACGTCAACGGCCGGCTCTGGATCGACTGGTGGACCAACTTCCGGTCCGGCCAACTCGACCCGCGGACCCAGTACCATGCCGCGCTGCTCGGTGACGGTGGCGGTGGCCTGGCCATCGGCATCGGCAGCCCGGTCTCCTCCGGCTGGCTCTCCGGCAGCGAGGGCCTGTACGGCACCGGGTACGCCCGCAACCGGGGCGCGCACGAGGTGGCGCACTCGCTGGGCCGCGAGCACACCGTGAACGCCGACCGCAACGGCCGTACCTTCCCGGTTCTCGGCGCCAAGCGGGGCTGGTGCGGTGAGGTCGCGGGGACCTTCACCGACGACTACCCCCACTGGACCGGCACCGGCCAGGGCGACCGGCCGACCCTCGGACCCAACGGCGACCGGGACCGGGAGATCTGGGGGGTCTCCGCGCGGTACTTCGGCGACCGCGAGGGGCTCGCCATCACCTCGCCGCACGCCACCTACCCGATGATGAGCTACTGCAACTCCACCAGGGGCGACAGCCAGGGGCGCTGGATCGACGCCCGGGACTACCGGGCCCTGTACGAGGGCCGGCTCTCCCCGGACGCGACCGGCGCCGCGTCGAGCCGTACCCCGGCCGCCGCGAGCGACGACCCGGCCGCGGTGGTGCTCCGCGGCACGGTCGACACCGCCGCGGGCACCGCCGTCTTCCGGCCGACCGTGCCGGCGTTCGGCGCCCCCGTGGCCGCGAACGACCCTGCGGGCGGCTACGAGCTGCGGGTGCTCGACGCCGACGACCGGGTGCTGCACCAGGTGCGCTTCGAGCCCCGGCGCCAGGAGGGTGACGAACCGCCCGGCGGCGACGGGCAGGATGAGCGCACCGTCGGCAGCTTCGAGCTGGCGGTACCGGCCGCGCCCGAGTCGGCCGCCCGGGCGGTCGTCCTGCACGGCGGCCGGGTGATCGGCGCCCTGGCCGCCGAGCGGAAGAAGCCCGACGTCGACCGGCCGGCCGCCGCGGTCGACCGGGACGGGAACACCGTCCGGTTGAGCTGGAAGGGCAGGCACGCCGGCCCGCACGCGCCGACGTACACCGCCCAGTACAGCGCCGACGGCGGCGGCAGTTGGCGCACGTACGCCGCCGACACCGCGGCGACCGGGGCGAGCGCGCCCCGGTGGATGGTGCCCGGTTCGCCGGCCGCGCTGGTCCGGGTGATCGCCTCGCACGGGCTCGACGCCGCGGTGGTCACCTCCGAGCCGTTCGCGATGCCCGACGCCGCACCCCAGTTGACCATCCGGAACCCCGCCGACGGCGCCGCCTACCACGGCACGCAGGCGATCCGGCTGGACGCCGGGGCGTACGACGCGGAGGCCGGGCTGCTGGACGACGGCGACGTCACCTGGCGGTCGGACCGCGACGGTGCCCTCGGCGCCGGCCGGGTGCTGCTGACCAGTGCCGACCGGCTGAGCGAGGGGGCGCACCGGATCAGCGCCACGGTGACCGACGCGGCCGGCCAGACGGTGACCCGCGAGATCACCGTCAGCGTCTCCCGGCTGCCCGCGCCGACCCCGCGGTACGAGTTCGGTGGCTTCCGGCCGCCGATCGACCCGGACGGGCTGACAGTCGTCGAGGCCGGCCGGACCATCCCGGCCAAGTGGACGGTCGGGGGCGAGCAGCCGGGCGAGTCGGCGGTCGTCTCGGCGACCTTCGATGCGCCCGGGGCGGAATACCGGTGGATCTCGACCCTCGGGTCGTACCATCTCAACATCGAGACCCCACGGTCCTGGGCGGGCAGCCGGCACCGGCTGACGGTGACCCTGGCCGACGGCACCCGGCACAGTACGGAGTTCGAATTCAGGTGACCGGCATCCGGGCGCGGAGGCCGGTGGCGCTCGTCGCCGCCGGCCTCGGTGCCGTGGTGCTCGTCGCGGCCGTGCTGGCCACGGCGCTCTGGGCCGCCGGCCGCGGCCCGTTCGGCGCGGGTGGACCGCAGCCCGACGAGGTGCTCGGCACGATGCGCGACGCTTCCGACCAGTCGGCCGGCAGGGGCGCCGCCACCAGGGGCGGCACCGTGCTCGCGATACCGGCGACGGCGGCACCCGACTTCTGGGCACTAACCAGCGTCGGCGCCGCCCCGACGCCCGAGCAGGTGTCGTACGCCCCGTTCACCGTGCCGACGTCCGCCGTGGCGTCCGCCGGCGGGGTGACCGGCGCCCTCGGGCGGGGCGGCCGGTTCTCGCTGCGGCCCGTCTCCTCCGGGGCGTACCTGCTCTGCTACGCCAGCGGCACCGGCGCGAGCGGCTACCAGGTGCAGGGGTGCCGCGAGGCGCTGCTGCGGGCGCCCGGCCGGATCGACGCGAGCCGGGGCGAGGCGGGCTTCCGGGTAATGATCCCCGACGCTCGTTGAGCCCGCCGCCCGGGCGGGTCGGCCGGCGGGCTTCCCCGCCGACCGACCCGCCGCAGCGCTAGAGGGTCCGGGCGAGCCGGTCGGCGAGGATGCGGGTGAACCGGGACGGGTCGGCCAGCTCCCCGCCCTCGGCGAGCAGCGCCATGCCGTGCAGCAGCTCGGCGGTCTCCGTCAACGACTCCTCGGCGCCGCCCTGCTCGTGGGCCTTGCGCAGGCCGGTGACCAGCGGGTGCCCGGGGTTGAGTTCCAGGATCCGCTTGACCGACGGGACCTCGTGGCCCATCGCCCGGTACATCTTCTCCAGCGTCGGGGTGATGTCGTGGGCGTCGCCGACGACGCAGGCCGGCGAGGTGGTCAGCCGCGAGGAGAGGCGGACCTCCTTGACGGAGTCGGCGAGGGTGGTGCCCATCCAGGCGAGCAGGTCGGCGAAGTCCTTGCGCTGCTGCTCGCGCTCGGCCTCGGCCTCCTTCTTCTCCTCCTCGGTGTCCAGGTCCACCTGGCCCTTGGCGATGGAACGCAGCGTCCTGCCGTCGTACTCGCCGACGCGCTCGATCCACACCTCGTCGACCGGGTCGGTGAGCAGCAGCACCTCGTAGCCCTTGGCGCCGAACGCCTCCATGTGCGGCGAGTTCTCGATCATCGCGCGGGAGTCGCCGGTGGCGTAGTAGATGTCGCTCTGCCCCTCCTTCATCCGGCCGACGTAACCGGCCAGGTCGGTGGGCTCGGCCGGGTCGTGGGTGGAGGCGACCGACAGGATCTCCAGGAGCGTGGCCCGGTTCTCCACGTCGTCGATCAGGCCCTCCTTGACCGCGGTGCCGAACTCCGTCCAGAAGCTCCGGTAGCGCTCCGCGTGGTTGGCCTTCATGTCCTTGACGGTGGCCAGGATCTTCTTGACCAGCCGGCGGCGGACGACCTGGATCTGCCGGTCCTGCTGCAGGATCTCCCGGGAGATGTTCAGCGACAAATCGTGCGCGTCCACGACGCCCTTGACGAAACGCAGGTAGTTCGGCATCAGCGCTTCGCAGTCGTCCATGATGAAGACGCGCTTGACGTAGAGCTGCACGCCGCGGCGGCCCTGCGGGGCGAACAGGTCCAGCGGCGCGTGCGAGGGGATGAACAGCAGCGCCTCGTACTCGAAGGTGCCCTCGCCCTTCATGTGCACGATGTCCAGCGGGTCGGCCCAGTCGTGGCTGACGTGCTTGTAGAACTCCCTGTACTCGGCCTCGTCGACCTCGTCGCGGGGGCGGGCCCAGAGCGCCTTCATCGAGTTGAGCGTCTGGATCTCGGTGCTGGGCGCGTCGCCCTCACCCTCGCCGGGACGCTCGACGGTCATCCGGATCGGCCAGGCGATGAAGTCCGAGTATCGCTTGACGATCTCCCGGATCGTCCACTCGGCGCTGTAGTCGTGCAGGTTGTCCTCGTCGTCGGCCGGCTTGAGGTGCAGGGTCACCGAGGTGCCCTGCGGTGCCCCGTCGACCGACTCGATCACGTACGTGCCCTCGCCGGCCGACTCCCAGCGGGTGCCGCCGCTCTCCCCCGCCCGGCGGGTCACCAGCTCCACCCGGTCCGCGACCATGAACGCCGCGTAGAAGCCCACGCCGAACTGACCGATCAGCTCCTGCCGGGCCCCGGCGTCGGCGGACTCGCGCAGCTTGCCCAGCAGCTCGGCGGTGCCCGACTTGGCGATCGTGCCGATCACCTCGACCACCTCGTCGCGGGACATGCCGATGCCGTTGTCCCGCACGGTCAGCGTGCGCGCCGACCTGTCGATCTCGAGCTCGATGTGCAGGTCGGAGGTGTCGACCTGCAGATCCTTGTCGACCATCGACGCCAGGCGCAGCTTGTCCAGCGCGTCCGAGGCGTTCGAGATCAACTCACGCAGGAAGACGTCCTTGTTCGAATAGATCGAGTGGACCATCAGCTGGAGCAGCTGACGCGCCTCGGCCTGGAACTCCAACGTCTCGGCCCGGTTGCTCACACCGTGTCCTTTCATCCTCGAAAGCCCACCGAAGGGTCGCGGAAAGGATACGAGCCCCCGCAGACGGTGAGACGACGGGACGGCAGTGTGTCGACGGGTGCGCACCGGTCCTCGGCGACGCCGGGCCCACGACGTCGAGGTGTCAGGAGGCGGGGCGCTGGGTACAAGGTCACGCCGGGTGCCGGCCGACGTGCGGCGCAAGCCAGGTGCCAGGATGTGCGGGAACGCCAGCAAGGGTCGCCGGGGCCCGGAAGCGGGGGCTGCGATGAGGTGCGACCGAGGGTGACGCGACCCACGCGGGACCTGTTCGCCGACGGCGGCGAGACCGGTCGACTGATGGCGGACCTGGACTGGGCGGCCACCCCGCTCGGCCCGGTCGACGGCTGGCCGCAGAGCCTGCGCGCCGCCGTCCGGGTGGTGCTCTCCTCCCGCTACCCGATGCTGCTGCTGTGGGGTGACCGGTTCACCCAGCTCTACAACGACGCGTACTCGGCACTGATCGGCGACAAGCATCCCGACGCGCTCGGCGGCGACGTGCGGGTCACCCTCGCCGAGGGCTGGGGCGTGCTGGCCCCCCTGATCGACGAGGCGATGGCGACCGGGGTCGCCAGTTGGGTGCCGGCCCTGCAACTGCTGCTGGACCGGGCCGGCTACCGCGAGGAGGCATACTTCAGCGTCTCGCACGCCCCCGCCCGCGACGACGAGGGACGCACGGTGGGGGTGCTCACCGTGTGCAGCGAGGTCACCGAACAGGTCGTCGGCGAACGCCGGCTACGCCTGCTGCGGGACCTCTCCGTCGGCGGCGACGGGCGGACCGTCGACGTCGAGAGCACCTGCGCCCGACTCGCCGAAGCCATCGGCGGGCACCCCCTGGACGTCCCGTTCGCCGCGATCTACGTGGGCGAGGGCGACCTGCTGCGCCGGACCGCCTGCGTCGGCGGCGACCGTGTGGCAGCGGCCCTGCCCGCCACGCTGCCGAAGGGGCGCGCGCTCGAGTGGGGGCTGGCGGGCGCCGCCGCCGGCACGACGAGCGAGGTCACCGGCGTCGACCGGACGCTCGCCCTGCCCGCCGGGGCGTGGGGCGACCCGGTCGGCACCGCCCTGGCGCTGCCGTTGCCCTCCGCCGAGGCCGACCAGCCGCTCGGCGTGCTGCTGGTCGGGGTCAGCCCGAGCCGGGGCCTGGACGAGTCCTACCGGTCGTTCTTCGCGCTGCTGGCCCAGCAGGTCGCCGTCGCGGTACGCAACGCGATGGCGTACGAGCAGGAGCGCCGGCGGGCCGAGGCGCTCGCCGAACTGGACCGGGTCAAGACGGGCTTCTTCACCAACGTCAGCCACGAGTTCCGCACACCGCTGACGTTGATGCTCGGCCCGCTGGACGACGCCCTCAACGACAACGAACACCCCCTGCCGGCGACGCAGCGGGAGCGGATCGACACCGCCTGGCGTAACGCCACCCGGCTGCTCACCCTGGTCAACAGCCTGCTCACCTTCTCCAGCCTGCAGGCCGGGCAGGCGCACAGCGAGGCACGCGAGGTCGACCTGGCCGCGCTCACCACCGAACTGGCCAGCGTGTTCCGGGCCGCCGTCGAACGCGCCGGGCTGCGCCTGGAGGTCGACTGCCCGCCGCTGCCCCGCGCCGTACGCGTCGACCCGGTCAACTGGGAACGCATCGTCACCAACCTGCTGTCGAACGCACTGAAGTACACGTTCGTGGGGCGCATCCGCGTCGAGCTGACCGCCACCGGCGAGCAGGTGCGGCTGACCGTCTCCGACACCGGCATCGGCATCGGCGAAGATGAGCTGCCCCGGCTCTTCGAACGCTTCCACCGGGTGCACGGCGCCCGGTCGCGCAGCCACGAGGGCACCGGCATCGGGCTCGCCCTGGTACGCGAACTGGCCCGCCTCGAGGGCGGCGACGTGCGGGTCGAGAGCCGCATCGGGGTGGGCACGACGTTCACCGTGGCCCTGCCCTGGACCCCCGCCACGCCGGGGCACGGCACCGCGGCGGACATCGGGATGGACGAGGTCGGCGACGCCGCCCGGGCCGCCGCGCAGGAGGCGACCGGCTGGCTGGCCGACCCGGCACAGGCGGGGGCATCCGCGCCGGCCGGACCACCGCTGCCCGCGTACGGTGCGGTGAACCCGCTGCGGGGCGTGCGGATCCTGGTCGCCGACGACAACGCCGACATGCGCACGTACCTGGCCCGGTTGCTGGGCGAACAGGGCTGGCGGGTGGAGACGGTCGGTGACGGCGAGCAGGCCCTGGCGGCGATCCACCGGGACCCGCCGGACCTGGTGCTCACCGACGTGATGATGCCCGCCGTCGACGGCTTCGAACTGCTCCGCCGACTACGCGAGCGGGCCGGCACCCGGACGTTGCCGGTGGTGGTGCTCTCCGCGCGGGCCGGCGGCGACGCCGGCGTGGAGGGGCTCGACCTGGGCGCCGACGACTACGTCGTGAAGCCCTTCGCCGCCGCCGAACTGATCGCCCGGATCCGGGCCGCCCTGCACCGTACCCGCGCCCAGCATTACCCCCGTCGGGCGGCCACGGATACGGACGGCACGGCGGGCGGCACCGCGAGCACGCACGGCACGCCCGGCGGCACCGCGAGCACGCACGGCACGGCGGGTACGCACGGCCCGGAAGGCACGCATGGCCCAGAGGGCCCGGAGGGCACCGCCGCCACGCACAGCCCGGAAGGCACGGACGGCCCGCACAGCACGGACGGCCCGCACAGCACGGACGGCCCGCACAGCACGGATGGCACCGCGAGCGCGGACGGCACGGCGGGTGCGGTCAGCTCAGCGGCGGATGACCTGCCGGAGGTGCCGGGGGGCGGTACGTCGCCCGGCGGGCACGGGGAGCCGGCACACAACGGCGGCCGGTGCCCGGCCTCCGCGCATCCGGTTGCGGTGGACAAGGGCTGGACGTACCCCAACCAGCCCACGGCAGCCGCCTCGATGCGCCGCGACGTGCGGACCTCGTTGGAGGGCCTGAACCTCGATCCGGACACGGTGGCGGATCTCCTGCTGGCCGCCTCCGAGGCGGTCAACAACGCCGTCGAGCACGCCCAACGCCCGACCCGCCCTGAGGTACGCGTGGGCCTGCGGGTGGCCGACGGCACGGTACTGATCTCGGTGCGCGACTTCGGCACCTGGCGAGACCGACGCCCGGCCATGGACCGGGGGCGGGGGGCCACGCTCATGAACGCTCACGGCGACGTACGCCTGGTCTCCACCGCCGAGGGCACCACCGTCACCATCGAGCACCGCCTGTCGCCGATCCCCTGATCCGTCGCCCGCCCCGCCTCCACCGGCGGGCACACCAGATCCGTGCACACCCGATCCGTGCACGCCCCGTCCGCTGCACGCCCCGTCCGCTGCACGCCCCGTCCGCTGCACGCCCCGTCCGCTGCACGCCCCGTCCGCTGCACGCCCCGTCCGCTGCACGCCCCGTCCGCTGACGCCCGGGGCGCGGGCGAGAGCGCGCCGGCCGCCGTTGACCACGCTCAGCCAAAGGTGATCAGGACGCCATGTACCTCAAAGCGGCCGAATAACGTCCATGGGGTCCTGATCACCAGCCGCCGCCTCGCGCACGCCCTCCCTGACGGAGGAACCAGCTGACGGTGCCCAGCCAGTTCCATGGCGGCGACGCGGTGGGCGGCGGCGGGGCGCGGGACGGCGGGGCGGAGCCGGTGGACCGCTGTGCGGCAGCGGCTGAGGGGTAGGGGCGGGCGCGGGGGCGTTTGCGGCGATTGGTGCGTTGTGGTGCGGCGGCGAATGCAGGAGCGGCGGCACGGCGGCGGCGAATGCAGGAGCGGCGGCACGGCGGCGGCTGAGCAGTCCGGGGCGGCTGAGGGGTGCGGCGGCGGCTGAGCAGTCCGGGGCGGCTGAGGGGTGCGGCGGCGGCTGAGCAGTCCGGGGCGGCTGATCGGCACGGCGGCGGCTGAGGGGTGCGGGGCCGGCGCGGTGGGTGGCGGCGAATGTGGGGGCGGCGGTGCGGCGCCGACGCCGAGTTGGCGGGCGAGGAGGCTCCCCCGTACTGGCCTGGGCACGCGGTACGGACTGGGGCGGACGTCCGGTTTCGCGGACCGCACGGTTTGGGGGCTTCTCGATCGCCTATCCGTTACGTGGGCTTTTGTGGTGGTCGGGGTCACCGGCCGGGCGGGCATGGGTCGGGGGCCCGGGTCGTTGTAACCATCGTGAGCGCGTGACCCCCCGCAGCCCTCCCGACGCCCGGGCGACGGCCCGGAATGCCGGCCGGACCCGCGTCGTTACATCCCCCGCAACCCAGGCCCCGGCCCCGCCGGGACGCCCCCTGAGTTTGACCTTTCCCTTCGCCCGCGACGCCCCCACCCCCCTTGGTGGGTGTCGCGTACCCCCGATCGAAAGGTGCCACCATCATGCGTACCGACATCTTCCGCAGGACCGCACTGACCGTGGCCGGGCTCGCCGTCACCGGCGGCGCCATCGCCGGCCCCGCCACCGCCTTCGCCGCACCCGCCGAGGCCAAGCCCGCCACCCAGGACCGCAAGCAGCACGAGCGGGAACTGGGCGTGCGCTACGAAGCCCAGCCCAACTTCTACTACTGCGGCCCCGCCGCCGCCCGCAACGCCCTGAGCGTGCAGGGCAAGAACATCGACGTACACGGCATGGCCCAGCGCATGGGCACCACCGAAGCCGGCACCGACTCCATCAACGACATCACCCCCATCCTGAACAAGGAAACCGGCAAGGACGCCTACCAGTCCGTCGAGATCCCCGGCACCAAGGCCGACGACAAGCAGACCGACAAGCTGCGCACCGACATCGTCACCGCCATCGACGAAGGCCACGCCATCGTCGCCAACATCGCCGGCACCGCCACCGACACCGACGGCACCACCCACGCCTTCGAAGGCGGCCACTACATCAGCGTCGTCGGCTACCGCGACAACGGCAACACCGTCACCATCGCCGACTCCGCCAACCCCCACCAGGCCTCCTACCGCATGAGCGTCAACAACCTCGCCGACTGGATCGCCACCCGCGGCTACACCGCCTGACCCACCACACGCACACCGCGAGCGCACCGCACTGACGGAGAAGGCCGGCCCCTACGGGGTCGGCCTTCTCCGTCTTTCCACCGGGCGCACCCGGCCCGTGCCCGCCGAGTCGGTCAAGAGTTTCGCGTCCTTCGTGGCGCCGATCCGGAACGCGGAACCCTTGACCGACAACGGCCGCCGGGGTTCGGGGGGTCAGGCCGGCAGGCCGCCGACCTGGGTGTTGATCCAGGACCGGATGGACGGCAGGTCCACGTAGATGGACGGGCCGGTGGCGCAGGTGGAGTTGTTGTTGCCGGCCCGGCTGGTCGCGCCGATCAGGGCCCACGCCCCGTTGATCCGGCGCACCTGCGGGCCGCCCGAGTCGCCGTAGCAGGCGCCCGCGTTGCCGTTGGTGTTGTTGGTGCAGATCTCGTACGCGGCGTTGATGCCGAGGCAGCGGCTGTCCGCCACGATCGAGGTGTCCAGCTCGTGCGCGACGGTCGGGGCGCTGCCGCAGCCCCGGGGGGCACAGGTCTGACCCCAGCCGATGATCCGGGTGGCGGTGCCGACCGCCCCGGAGGCGGTCGGGATCGGGGCGGGAGCGTACGTCACGGAGCTGGCGAGTTGCAGCAGCTTCACGTCGACGCTGGGGTGGTTGACCGCCCGGGTCACCCGGACCACCGTGCCGCCGCTGCTGCGGTTGACGCTGCCCACCCGCACCGAGGTGGGGGTCCCGCAGTGCTTGGCGGTGACCGCCCAGTTCGCCTTGATCAGGGTGCCGGTGCAGCCGGAGACGTACACCATCCACGGGTAGTTCTCGCTTGCCGGCCGGCCGTTGACCACCTGCGGCGAGATGTCGTCGGCGTCGTTCCAGGTGAAGGTGCCGGTGGGCGCCTCCGACGCGGCGAGGCCACCGGCGAAGAGCTGGTTCACCCGGGACGCCTCGGCGGCGCTGGGGTTCGCGTTGCGGCAGGAGACCGGCGCGCTGCTGCCGGACATCAGGTCGGTGCAGAGCCCGGTACGCCGGTCGGGCAGGCCGAGGATGTGGCCGATCTCGTGCGTGGCGATGCGGGTGCGGTCGTACCCCTGGTTGACGGCGGTCCAGCCCATCCAGACCCGGCCGGAGCCGAGGCCACTGACCTGCGCGCGCGGCCACCCGCTGTCGACGTAGATGGTGACGTTGCCCGGCGTACGGGCGACCAGTTGGACGTTGCTGACCCGGCTGTTCCAGATGGTCGCGGCCTGGTCGAAGTTCGTGCGGAACTCGCCGGCACGGCTCGCGTCGTAGTAGACGGTCCGGGCGGCGGCGGACGCGCTGGTGTCGGTGGCGACCTGCATTCCGGTCGCGGCCAGCGCCGCCGCCAGCGCGACGGTCGCCGCACGCAGCAGTTGTCGGAACATACGCGCACTCCCTGGGTTGGCCGGCGGCGGGTCGCCACCGGTCATCGATGTACGTGGATACTAAGCGACGACCGGCAATATGCGGCATAACGGAACCGTCATACCGGCACCCCAGCCGCCGCCCGCCAATACGCCGACCCACCTACCGACGCTCCAACCGCCGTCGCGGACGTCCGCGCCACCACGGAGGCCCGCACCATCACGAAGGCCCGCACCACCACGGAGGCCCGCGCCACACGAAGGCCCGCACCACCGCGGAGGCCCGCGCGCCCGGTCCCACGTAGGCCGGCGCCACCCGCGCGGCCGGATTGACATCGCATCGACCAACTGTTATTAGTTAGGACGGTTTCCAGTATCTCGGTGGTGCTGTCGGGCCCGTGCCGCAGGGACGACCGGCGGGCGGCGGCACGCCGCCCCTCCCCTCCGAGGAGCGCCATGATTCGCAAGCGGACAGTCGCCCAGCTCTCGGGAGTCCTGCTGCTCTCCGCCGCGGCGCTCGGCCACGGCCTGCTCCCGGCCAGCGCCGCGGCGGCCGGGACGATCACCGGGCTCGGCGGGAAGTGCGTCGACGTCGCGAGCGCCGGCACGGCCAACGGCACACCCGTCCAGCTCTGGGAGTGCAACGGCACCGCGGCCCAGGCGTGGACGACCGGCAACACCGACGGCTCCGTCCGCGCGCTCGGCAAGTGCCTCGACGTCACCGCCGCCTCCACCGCCGACGGCGCGAAGGTGCAGCTGTACGACTGCAACGGCACCGGCGCACAGCGGTGGACCGCCAGCAACGGCGCGCTGGTCAACACCGGCTCGGGTAAGTGCCTCGACGTCACGGACCGGAGCACGGCCGACGGCACCCGGTTGCAGATCTGGAGCTGCGCCGGCACCGCCAACCAGCGGTGGAACCTGCCCGGCGGCGGTGGCCCCACGCCCGGCCCCTCCACCCCCGCCGGCTCTCCCCTCGACGACCCGGCCAAGAAGGACGTCGCCATGCAGCTCGTCTCGGCGGCCGAGAACTCCTCGCTCGACTGGCGCGCGCAGTTCTCCTACATCGAGGACATCGGCGACGGGCGGGGCTACACCGCCGGCATCATCGGCTTCTGCTCGGGCACCGGCGACATGCTCGAACTGGTGGAGGCGTACGCGCGGACCAAGCCCGGCAACGTGCTGGCCGGCTACCTGTCGGCGCTGCGCGCCGTCGACGGCACCGACTCGCACGCCGGCCTCGATCCGTACTTCCCCCGCGACTGGCGCGCCGCCGCCGCCGACCCGGTGTTCCGCGCCGCCCAGGAGGCCGAGCGGGACCGGGTCTACTTCAACCCGTCCGTGCGCGACGGCAAGACCGACGGGGTCCGGGCGCTCGGCCAGTTCGCCTACTACGACGCGGCGGTCATGCACGGCTACGAGGGCATGCGGTCGATCCGCTCCCGCGCCCTGGCCCGGGCGAAGCCGCCGGCCCAGGGCGGCGACGAGCGGGTCTGGCTGCACGCCTTCCTCGACGAACGGGTCGCGGAGATGAGGAAGGAGCCCGCGCACTCGGACACCTCCCGTGTGGACACCGCGCAGCGGGTCTTCCTCAACAACGGCAACTTCAACCTGGACACGCCGCTGGTGTTCGCCGTCTACGGCGACCAGTACCGCATCGGCTGACGCCCCCGGTCACGACTCCGACGCGACGCCGCCGGGGGCGCAGGTCTCCCGCAGCCGGCCGTCGGCGAGCCGCAGCCAGCGGTTCACGCCGATGCCGGCGAGGAACCGTTCGTCGTGACTGACCACCACGAACGCCCCCTGGTACGCGTCGAGCGCGCTCTCCAACTGGCCCACGCTGACCAGGTCCAGGTTGTTTGTCGGTTCGTCGAGCAGGAGCAGTTGCGGCGCCGGTTCGGCGAACAGCACGCAGGCCAGGGTGGCGCGCAGCCGCTCGCCACCGGAGAGCGCACCGACCGGCAGGTGGGCGCGGGCGCCCCGGAACAGGAAGCGGGCGAGCAGGGTCATCCGCTGCGCCTGCGGCATCGTGGGCGCGACCGCCGCCAGGCTCTGCGCGACCGTGCGGCCGGAATCCAGCAGGTCCAGCCGCTGGGACAGGTACGCGATCCGGCCGTCGGACCGCCTGGTCCGGCCGCCCTCCGGCGACACGTCGCCGCTCAGCACGCGCAGCAGGGTCGACTTGCCGGCGCCGTTCGGGCCGGTGAGGGCGATCCGCTCGGGTCCCCGGATCGTGAGGTCCACGCCGGTGTCGGCGAACAGGGCCCGGTCGCCGTGGCGGACCTGCACGGCCTCGCCGTGAAAGACGGTGCGGCCGGCCGGCAGGTTGGTGCCCGGCAGCTCCAGCGTGATCCGCTGTTCCTCGCGCAGTGCCCGGCCCGCCTCGTCGAGTCGGGTCCGGGCGTCGTCGAGGCGCGCGGTGTGCGTCCCGTGCGACCGGCCCGCCGACTCCTGGGCGCCTCGCTTCATCGTGCCGGCGAAGATCTTCGGCAGGCCGGCGGCGGAGAGGTTGCGGGCCGCGTTGCCGGCGCGGCGCTCGGCCCGCTCGCGGGACTGTTGCAGCTCCCGTTTCTCCCGCCTGACCTCCTGCTCGGCGTGGCGGACGTTCTTCTCGGCGACCTCCCGCCCGGCGCGCACCGCCTCCTCGTACGCGGTGAAGTTGCCGCCGTGGGAGCGGACCTCGCCGCGGTCGAGTTCGAGGATGCGGTCCATCCGGTCCAGCAGCGCCCGGTCGTGGCTGACCAGCAGCAGGCAGCCGTTCCAGTCGGCCAGTACGGCGTGCAGCGTGCGGCGGGCGTCGAGGTCCAGGTTGTTCGTCGGCTCGTCGAGCAGCAGGACGTCGGGGCGGCGGAGCAGTTGCGCCGCCAGGCCGAGGGAGACGACCTGACCGCCGCTGAGGGTGCGCAGAGGGCGGGTGAGGGCCACGTCGTCGAGGCCGAGCCGGTCGAGCTGGGCGCGCGTACGCTCCTCGACGTCCCAGTCGGTGCCGATCGTGGCGAAGTGCTCCTCGTCGGCGTCCCCGGCCTCGATGGCGTGCAGCGCCGCGAGCAGCGGGGCGACGCCCATGGCCTCGGCCACCGTCAGCTCCCCGGCCAGCGGGAGGTCCTGCGGGAGGTGGCCGAGCACCCCGTCGACGGTCACCGAGCCGCCGGTGGGCCGGTACTCGCCGGCGATCAGCCTGAGCAGGGTGGTCTTGCCCGCGCCGTTGGGCGCGACGAGACCGGTACGGCCGGCGCCCACGGTGAAGGACAGGTCCTCGAAGACCGGGGTGTCGTCCGGCCAGCAGAAGGTCAGGCGCGAACAGACGATCGACGCATCGGACATGCGGGGCCCCCTCGGGGTGGGCAGGGCGCGTCGGGCACCGGGGACGGGCTCGGAAAGGGCGTACGGCCGGCGCCCGCCCGTTCGGCGGGCGCCGGCCGGCGGTCACCCCTTCACGCAGACGACCTGCTTGAGGTGCGCCACCACCTCGACCAGGTCATCCTGCTGTGCCATCACCTGGGTGATGTCCTTGTACGCGGCCGGGATCTCGTCGACCACCCCGGCGTCCTTGCGGCACTCGACGCCGGCGGTCTGCGCGACCAGGTCGGCGGTGTCGTACGTCCGCTTCGCCTGGGCCCGTGACATCCGCCGCCCCGCCCCGTGCGACGCGGAGCAGTACGCGTCCGGGTTGCCCCGGCCGCGCACGATGTACGAGCCGGTGCCCATCGATCCCGGGATGATGCCCAGCTCCCCCCGGCCGGCCCGGATCGCCCCCTTGCGGGTGACCAGCACGTCGACGCCGTCGTAGCTCTCCTCCGCCACGTAGTTGTGGTGGCAGGAGATCGGCTCGTCGTAGCTCACCTGCGGAAACTGCTCGCGCACCACCTGACAGAGCAGGGCGAGCATGACGGCCCGGTTACGCCGCGCGTACTCCTGCGCCCACCACAGGTCCCGGCGGTAGGCGTCCATCTCGGGCGTGCCGGTGAGGAACACCGCGAGGTCCCGGTCGGGCAGGTCGGTGTTGTGCGGCAGCCGCCGGGCGACGGCGATGTGCCGCTCCGCCAGCTCCTTGCCGATGTTGCGGGAGCCGGAGTGCAGCATCAGCCACACCCGGCCCTCGTCGGCGCCGCCCTGCTCCAGGCAGACCTCGATGAAGTGGTTGCCGCCTCCGAGCGTGCCGAGCTGCCGCTGGGCCCGCGTCTCGAGCTGCGCCACCCGCCGGTCGAGCCCGGCGAACCGCGCCCAGAAGTCGTCCCAGCCGGCCTGCTCCAGCCCCCGGATCCGGCGCGGGTCGACGGGCTTCTCCCGCTGGGTGAACCCGACCGGGATCGTGGCCTCGATCGCCGAACGCAGCCCGGCCAGGTCGTCCGGCAGGTCGGTGGCGGTCAGCGAGGTGCGGACCGCCGACATGCCGCAGCCGATGTCGACGCCGACCGCGGCCGGCGAGACGGCCTGCCGCATCGCGATGACCGAGCCGACCGTGGCGCCCTTGCCGAAGTGCACGTCGGGCATGACCGCGACGCCCTGCACCCACGGCAGCGCGCCGATGTTGCGCAGCTGCCGGGCGGCCTGCGGCTCGATGTCGTACGGGTCGGTCCAGACCCGCACCGGCGCCCGGGTGCCCGCGAGCGGGGTGTAACTCATCGTCGTCTCCTCGTGTCGTCGGCCGGTCGGGGGCGGAGGGAATGCCCGCGTCGCCGTGGTGGGGGTGACGGGTCGGACGAAGAAGCCGCCCGGACCCCGGTGGGGTGGGCGGCTGCGCGTGGTGCTGGCGCTAGACGCGCCGCCACCCCGGCTGCCGGCCCTGCCCGGGGCGGCACTGCAAAAGCTCCGGTGTGCCCGCGGGCAGCGGGGCACCGGCAAGCGGCGCGCGGCGCGCGGCGTCGGTGCGGGTGCGCTGCGGCACGGCGTACTCCCCTGGGTCGGGCCGGTTGACCTTGCCCCGTCGACGGTAGGGGGCCACGACGGTGGTCGCAACGGATATCGGCGGCCGTGCCCCGCCCTGCGGGCGGCCGGTCGGTCACGGGCCGACCCCATCATTCCCTTTCCTTCCCCATCATGACTAAGGTAGGGAGCGATGAGTGATGAGATGTATTCGGTGGAGCAGGTGGCCGAGCGGCTGGGCCTGCACGTGCGCACCGTGCGGGGCTACATCCGCTCCGGCCGCCTCTCGGCGGTGCGGATCGGCAAGCAGTACCGGATCGCCCGCGCCGACCTCGACGCGCTGACCGGCCGGCCGGCGCCCGGGCCACCCGGCGGCGGCGCGGCGGTGGAGGTGTCGAGCATCGTGCAGGTCGACGGCGTCGGCCGGGCCGCGGCCGACCGGCTGGGCACGCTCGTGCTGGCCGCGGCGAACACCACCCACCACCCGGCGCGCCCGCTGCGCGTCCAGACCGTCCACGACGAGGAGCGACACCGCATGAAGATCGTGATCCTGGGCGACGCCTCGGCCACCGCCGAGCTGCTGCGCCTGCTCGACGCCGTGCTCGACGGCGACAACGGCCTGCTCACCGGGGAGGCCGGGGATGCCTGACGTCATCCAGGAGCGGGCCGGGGTGCCGGTGCTGGTCTGCGATCCGGCCGGCCCGCCGGTGGCCACCGAGCAGGACGCGCTGGACCTGATCGGCGCGGCCTTCGCCGGCGCCGAGATCGTGGCGGTGCCGGCGCACCGGCTCGACGCGTCGTTCTTCTCCCTCGGCACCCGCGTGGCCGGCGACATCATGCAGAAGTTCGTCAACTACCGCCTCCGGCTGGTCGTCGTGGGCGACATCTCCCGACACCTCGCGGCCAGCTCGGCCCTGCGCGCGCTCGTGCACGAGTCGAACCGGTCCGGTCACGTGTGGTTCGTCGACGACCTCGACGGCCTCGACGCGCGGCTGGCCCCGTCGGCGGGTGCCGGCGCGGCCCCACCCGCACCGGGCGGGGCGCCGGGGCGCGGCTGAGGGCAGCGGGGTTGCCGGCCTGCGGTCCTCTGCTGGACGTGGCAATGCGCTACGGTCGTCGACCGTGGCCCTGATGCGCTGTGACTTCTACTCGGAGGCGCTCGGCATGAGCACCTCGATGACGGTGATCCTGCCGCAGCGGACCACCACGCAGATCGGGCTCACCGGCAGCGCCCCGCCGGGCGACCCGCCGGTGCTCTACCTGCTGCACGGCCTCTCCGACGACGACACCGTCTGGCTGCGCCGCACCTCGATCGAGCGGTACGTGGCGCCGCTCGGCCTCGCCGTGGTGATGCCCCAGGTCGGGCGCAGCTTCTACACCGACGAGGAGCACGGCAACCGGTACTGGACCTTCCTCAGCGACGAACTGCCCCGGCTGTGCCAGGAGTTCTTCCGGCTCTCGGCGCGGCGGTCGGACACCTTCGTCGCCGGGCTCTCGATGGGCGGCTACGGGGCCCTGAAGTGGGCCCTGCGCGACCCGGGCCGGTTCGCGGCGGCGGCGAGCCTCTCCGGGGCGCTCGACGTGGCGACCCGCCGCGACCACCCGACGGCACCCCTCGACCGCGGTGTCTGGCACACAGTCTTCGGTGAGCGCGCGGTGGCCGGCACCGACGACGACACGGTCGCCCTGCTCGACAGGGTGGCGGGCGGCGATCCGCCCGCGCTCTACGTCGCCTGCGGCACCGAGGACTTCCTCTACGAGGACAACCTGACCTTCGTGGCGGCGGCCCGCGAGCGAGACGTCGAGCTGACCGTGGACTTCTCCCCCGGCGCGCACGGCTGGGCGTACTGGGACGCGAAGATCCAGGACGTGCTGGCCTGGCTGCCGCTGCGCGCCGGCGCCTGAGTCGCCGGGTCGGGTCCGGGCGTCGGGACCCGCTGGCGGCGGGCGCGGTGCTCGCGGCGCGGCCCGACCGTCAGGGCCGCCCGGCGGAGGAGCGGGCCACCGGCACGTCGAAGTACGTGTCCGGCCAGGGTTCGTCGCGGTAGCGGTAGTGCCACCACTCCCGGTCGTAGTTGACGAAGCCGCCGTCGGTCATCAGCTGCCGCAGCAGCCGCCGGTTCTCCCGGGCCACGCCGGTGATCTGCGGCGAGTCGGTGTGCGCGAGGGGGTCGAAGCAGTCGAAGCCGGTGCCCATGTCCACGCCGTTGTCGGCGAAGCGCTGCCCGCGCGGGGCGGTGCAGGAGACCGGGGCCTGACCCGGGGCGTACGGGGGCTGGGTGGCCGTCGGCACGTCGACCAGGGTCAGGTCGACGGTGCTGCCCCGGCTGTGCGCGGTGGGGGCGCCCACGTACCCCTCGTCGAACAGCTCGGACTTTGCCACCCGGGGATAGAACTCGGCCTTCGTCTGCTGCTCGCCGGGCCGCTGCGCCCAGGCGACGAAGTCGTCGACGGCCCGCTGCGGGCGGTAGCAGTCGTACACCTTCAGGCTGCGGCCCCGGGCGAGGGCGGCGTCCTGCACCCGGCGCAGTGCCTCGGCCGCCGGGCGGCTGAGCAGGCAGACCGGTTCGGGATAGCCGGCGACGGGCCGGCCGACGAAGTTGTGCGCGGTGGCGTACCGGATGTCGGTCCGGATGCGCGGGTCGACGTCACCGAGGACCACCAGACCCGGCCGGCCCGGCGCCCCCGCCGAGGCGGACGCCGACGACGGCGCGGACGACGCGGGGACGGGCGGCGCGGACGACCCGGACGACGGCGCGGACGACCCGGGTGCGGCCGGCGCGGACGACGTGGGGGTCACCGGCGGCGCCGGTGCGGGACGACCACAACCGGGGGCGAGCGCCGCGATGACGACGGCCGCCACGACGGCCCGGACGCCGGGCCGCCGCCGGACCGCCGCCCGGCCCGGCACCCATCGGCGGATCCGCGCTGCCCTGGCCATGCACCCTGTCTATCAGGCTACGGGCCGCCGGGCGGCCGGTCCGGCGCCAGGTGTACGCGCAGGAAACGCAGGGCCGCCTCGTCGTCGTCGATCCCGCCGGCCTCGTGGCCGTTGTAGCGCCACACCGCCAGTTCCGTGGGCCCCCGCCAGGCGTTGACGGCGGCGAAGACGGTCGACGGCGGCACGATCTCGTCCATCAGCGCGACGGAGAAGCGGGCCGGCAGGTGGCACCGGCGGGCGAAGTTCACCCCGTCGACGTAGGCCAGGGTGGCCAGCACCCGGTCCTCCGCGTGCCGGTGCGCCGCCAGGTAGTCGCGGATCTCCCGGTAGGGGTACGCGTCGGTGACCACGACGGCGCGCGGGATGTCGCACAGGAAGGGCACACCGGCCACGACGGCCCGCAGCTCGGGCACCAGCGCGGCCACCGCGAGCGCCGCCCCGCCGCCCTGGCTGTGCCCGAGCACCGCGATCCGCGCCGGGTCGACCGCCGGCACGGTGCGGGCCGCGTCCACCGCCCGCACCGCGTCGGTGAGGAACCGCCGGTAGTAGTAGGTGCGGGGGTCGGTCACGCCCCGGGTGAGCACCCCGGGCGACTCGGGGCCGGCGGCGGCCGGATCCGGGGTGTCGCCCCGGGACCACCCCGCGCCCTGCCCCCGGGTGTCCATCACCAGGTGCGCGAAGCCCGCCGACGCCCACAGCAGGCCCTCCAGCGGGTGCCCCCGGCCGCCGCCGTAGCCGGCGTACTCGACGACCGTGGGCAGCGGCGTCCCGGCGTCGCGCGGCAGCCGCAACCAGGCCCGCACCGGCTGCCCGGCGAACCCGGGGAAGGTCACGTCGCACACGTCGACCGTGGCCAGCCCCGTCGGGACCGGCGTCACGCGCACCGGCCACCCGCACCCACGGGACTCGGCGAGGGTGTCCGCCCAGAACCGGTCGAAGTCCGCCGGCTCCCGCACCCCGCCCCGGTACGTCCGCAGTTGCTCCTCGGGCAGGTCGGTGAACGCCACCGCTCACCCGGCCGACGGCGTGACGGCGAAGCGGGGGTGCAGCCGCCGGGTGTGGTCGACGTGCCGGGCGGGGCCGCGCAGCGCGACCGCCGCCACCAGCCGGTGGTCGGTGCTGGACGCCGCGAGCCGCAGTTCCAGCTCGCCCGGCTCGACGACGCGCCGCCCGTCGCGCCCCGTGAACGAGAACAGGTCGGCCGGCACGGCCAGGTCGATCCGGCAGGCGGCTCCCGCCGCCAGCGGCACCCGCAGGTAGCCGACCAGCCGCTGCACGGGCTGGACCACCGAGGCCACCGGGTCGTGGGCGTACACCTGCACCACCTCACTGCCCGGCCGCGAGCCGGTGTTGCGCAGCGTGAAGTGCAGCCGCAGTTCCCCGTCGGTCGCCGCGACCGGCTCGTCGAGCACCAGCTGTGACCAGTCGAACGTGGTGTAGCCCAGACCGTGCCCGAAACCGTAGGCCGGCGTCGGGTCGACGTTGGAGACGTCGCTGGCCTGGCCCAGCCGCGCCGACAGGTAGGTGCTCGGCTGCCCGCCGGGCCCGCGCGGCACGCTGACCGGCAGCCGCCCCTGCGGCGCCACCCGGCCGCTGAGCACACCGGCGATGGCCGGGGTGCCCTCCTCACCCGGGAAGAACGACTGCACGATCGCGGCGGCCTCGTCCACGGCCCGGCCCAGGGCGTAGGGCCGCCCGGCGAGCAGCGTCACCACCACGGGCGTGCCGGTGTCCAGCAGCGCGTCGAGCAGGTGCTGCTGCGCCCCGGGCAGGGCCAGCGACTCGGCGTCGCAGCCCTCGCCGCTGGTGCCGCGGCCGAACAGGCCCGCCCGGTCACCGAGCGCGGCGACCACCAGGTCCGCGTCCCGCGCCGCCGCGAGGGCCGCCGGCACCCCACCGGTGCCGTCGCCGTCGACGCGGACGCCGGCCACGGTGACCACGTCGCTGTCGGGAAACTCGGCGCGCAGCGCCGCCGCGAGGGTGGGCAGCGCGATGCCGACGGGCACCTCGGGGTGCCGGGAGCCGACGTGGGCGGGGAACGAGTAGCAGCCCAGCACCGCCGTCGGGCTCTGCGCCTGCGGGCCGACCAGCGCGATGCGGGCCGGCCGGCGCAGCGGCAGGACGCCGTCGTTGGCCAGCAGCACCACGGCACTCTCGGCGACCTCGCGGGCCAGCGCCCGGTTGGCCGGCGGGTCGAGGTCGACGGTGCCGCGCAGCGCGTCCGCATCGGCCAGGTCGGCCCCGGCCAGCGCGGCCGGCACCGGGTTCCAGTCGGCGTCGAGGAGGCCGAGTTGCCCCTTCTGGGTCAGCACCCGGCGCACCGCCCGGTCGATCAGCGCCGTCGGCACCGTGCCGGCCGCCAGCGCCTCGCGCAGCGGCTCGCCGAAGGTCTTCACCGTCGGCAGCTCCACGTCCACCCCGGCGGCCAGGGCGAGCGCCGCCGCCTGCGCCCAGTCGCCGGCCACCCCGTGCAGGGTGTGCAGGAAGGCGATGCCGAAGTAGTCGGCCACCACCGTGCCCGCAAAGCCCCAGGCGTCGCGGAGCAGGCCGGTCAGCAGCTCCTCGTCGGCCGCCGACGGCACCCCGTCGGTGTCGGTGTAGGCGTGCATCACCGACCGCGCGCCGCCCTCGCGTACCGCCATCTCGAACGGCGGCAGCAGCACGTCCGCGCGCTCTCGGGGGCCCATCGACACCGGCGCCAGGTTCCGGCCGCCCCGGGAGGCGGAGTAGCCGGCGAAGTGTTTCAGGGTGGCCACCACACCGGCGGACTCCAGCCCCCGCACGTACGCCGTGGCGATGGTGCCCACCAGATAGGGGTCCTCGCCGATCGTCTCCTCCACCCGCCCCCAGCGCGCGTCGCGCACCACGTCGAGCACCGGCGCCAGGCCCTGGTGCACCCCGACGCGACGCAGGTCGGCCCCGATCGCGGCGGCCATCCGCCCGACCAGCTCCGGGTCGAAGGTGGCGCCCCAGGACAGCGGCACCGGGTACGCGGTGGCGCCCCAGGCGGCGAAGCCGGCCAGGCACTCCTCGTGCGCCATCGCCGGGATGCCGAACCGGTTCGCGGCGGCGATCCGCTGCTGGGTCCGCAGCAGCGACAGCGCACCGAGCGCGGGGTCCACCGGGGCGGTGCCGAACGGGCGGGTCAGCTGGCCGAGGCCCGTCTCCAGCAGGGCGGCCAGGTCGACGGGTTCCTCCATCTCGTGCTGGTACGGCGCGACCTCCCCGCCGTCGGCGGCGGCGCCCACCCAGACGCCGTAGAGCTGCGCCACCTTCTCCGGCAGGGTCATCGCGGCAACCAGGGCGTCCACCCGGGTCGCGAGGTCGAGGGTCGGATCGGTCCAGGTCCCGGCGTCGGGGGCGATGTCCAGGGTCACGTTGTCGGTCACTTTCCTCCGACGCCCATCAGCCCCTGCACCAGGGCCCGCCGGGCGAACAGATAGACGAGCAGGACGGGCACCATCGACAGCACGACCGCGGCGAGCAGGCCGGGGATGTTGATCCCGTACTGCGTCTGGAAGTTGTAGAGGCCGAGGGTGATCACCTTGGTGGAGTCGGACTGGGTGAGGATCAGCGGGAACAGGAACCCGTTCCACGCCTGCAGGGCGGAGAAGACCGCGATGGTGGCGATCCCGCCACGTGACAGCGGCAGCACCAGTTGGAGGAACACCCGCGTCGGGGTGGCGCCGTCGATGGCCATCGCCTCGTACAGGTCGGCGGTGATGTCCCGCATGACGCCGCTGAGGATCAACGCGCACACCGGCAGGCAGAAGGCGGCCGTGGGCAGGATGACGCCGACCAGGTTGTCGTAGAGCCCGGCCTTGCTGATCAGGTAGAAGATCGGCACGATGACCGCCTGCGCCGGGATCGCCAGGCCCAGCAGGAACAGCCGGAACACGCCGGAGGTGAGCCGGCCGCGGCTGCGCACGATCGCGTACGCCAGCGGCGGCACCAGAAGCAGCACGATGGCCACCACGCTCGCGGTCACCACCAGGGTGTTGACCAGGTACCGGCCGTAGCCCTCGTCGAAGGCGCCGGTGTAGTTGTCGAGGGTGAACGTGTCGGGCAGGGCGATCGGGCCGTTGCGGCCGTACCCCTCGCGGGTCTGCACGGTGATCGCCAGCATCACGTAGATCGGCAGGCCGACCAGGAGCAGCCAGGCCAGTGCGCCGATGCCGGCGAGCCAGTTGGGGCGGCGGCGGGTCACAGGCCCTCCATCGTGGAGCGCATCCGGTCGTAGCCGGAGACCCGGACGACGATCAGCGAGATGACCGTGGCGACGACGACGAGGAGCAGGGCGATGGCCGCGCCGGCGCCGAAGTCGAAGCTGCGGAACGCCTGCTCGTACATGTAGTAGGCGGTGATGGTGGTGTCGGTGCCCGGGCCGCCCTGGGTGAGGATCAGCACGGTGTCGAACGTGGTCAGCCCACCGACGACCATCAGCACCACCGAGGTGATCATGGCGTTGCGCAACTGCGGCAGGGTGACGTGGCGGAACTGCCCCCAGCGGCCCGCGCCGTCGACCTCGGCGGCCTGGTAGAGCACCGCCGGCACGGCGCGGGCCGCGCCCTGGTAGATCAGCGCGTGGAACGGGATGAACTGCCAGCTGCTGACGAAGACCAGGACGGCGATCGCGCCGCTCCGGCTGCCGAACAGGTTGCCGTCGCCGAACAGCCACGGGGCCTGGCCGGGCACACCGAAGTTCGGGTCGAGCAACGCCCGCCACAGCACCGAGACGGCGGTGGCCGACAGCAGCAGCGGCAGGAAGAAGATGGCGGACAGCACCGCCCGGTTGCGCTGCGGTCCGGCCGCCCACACCCCGATCAGCAGGCTCAGGGGCGTCTGCACCAGCACCCCGAGGGCGGTGAGCAGGACACTCAACCACAGGCTGTCGCGCATGACGGGATCGCCGGCGAGCCGCCGCCAGTTGTCCAGCCCGACGAACTCCGGCGAGCCGAGGCCCGCCCAACTGGTGAAGCTCAGCACGAGCACGAGGACCAGCGGAACGAGCGCGAAGAGCCCGAAGAAGAGGGTCGCGGGAAGCGCCCAGGCGAAGCCCGGGCGGCCGACGGTGGGGCCCCCCGGGCGTCGTCGGACCCGTCGCTGCTCCGGCACGGCGGGGGCGGCGAGGGTGGTCGTGGACATGGTCGCGCTCAGCCCGCCTGCAGGGACTGCATCGCCTTGACGAAGCCGTCGGCGTCCAGCCGGCCGTTGCAGTACTGCTGCACCGCCTGGTGGATGGTCGTGGTCGCGGCCGGCGGGTACGCCTGGTCCCAGGAGAGCTGGAAGTTGGGGGCCTGCTTGACCATGGTGAACTGGAACTTCAGGTAGTCGGGGTTGGTGGCGCCGTCGAGGAACTTCTCGGTGTTGGTGGTGGTCGGCAGGTTGCCGATGGCCAGCTGCGCCTGGACGAACTCGTCGGAGTACTGCAACTTGAGGAACTCCGCGACCGCCTCCGGGTGCTTCGTCCTCTTCAGCACGGAGTAGAAGTTGTTGGTGTTGCCGACCACGTTGCCGGGGTCGCCCTTGCCGCCCGGGACGCTCGGGAAGGCCGACCAGCCGAGGTCGTTGGCGGCGAACGTCGGGTTCGCGTCGTGGTGGGTGGAGTAGTTCCAGGAGCCCATCAGCTCGAAGCCGGCCTTGCCGCCCGCCAGCAGCGCGGGCGAGCCGCCGTCGGTGAACTTGACCGAGTCGAAGTTGGTGCCGAAGGCGCCCGCGTCGGTCAGCTGACGCAGCAGTTCCAGGGCGCGGCGGCTCTCCGGGCTCGCCCACGCGTCCTTGTCGCCGTCGAGCGCCCTGGCGAACAGTTCGGGGCCGGCCACCCGGTCGTACAGGTACTGGTACCACATCTGGGTCGGCCACTGGTCGCCGCCGCCGAGCGCGATCGGGGTGATCTTCTTGGCCTTGAGGGTGCCCACGGCGGCCAGCAGGTCGTCCCACGTCTTCGGCGGGGCGATGCCGGCGTCGGCGAGGACCTTCTTGTTGTGGAACAGCAGCACCGGCTGGGTGCCGCGCATCGGCACCCCGTACGACTTGCCGTCGACGACGGCGGTGTTGAAGACCGACGGCAGGAAGTTGGCCTTCAGTCCCGGGTCCTTGGCGATCATGTCGTCGAGCGGGAGCAGCAGGTTGGCCTTGACGAACGGCGTGATGCTGCCGCCGCCCCAGTTGAAGAAGACGTCCGGCGCCTGGTTGGTGTTGACGATGGTCTGGAGCTTGGTCTGGTAGTCGGCGCCGGGGATGGTGTCCAGCACGGCCTTGACCTTCGAGGTCTTGTTGAACGTGTCGACGAGCTGCTTCTCGACCTTGTTGGTGGCGTCGCCGTAGACCAGGATGCGGATCTCGTCCGGGCCGGCGGCGGATTCGCCGCCGCCGCAGGCGGTCAGTGGCAGCGCCAGCGCGAGGGCGGCGCCGAGCGCGACCGCCCGGGCGAGCCGCGTGCGTACAGTCATGATCGGCCTCTCGTGGTGGGGGTGTGGTGGGGGAACCGTCGCCGCCGGCGCGACGACCGAAAGGCGTCCGACAAGTTTCCGGAAGTCTTCCGTAACTCGTCCGAACGCTAGAACCGACCTGCCGTGTCGTCAACCCCCGATCGTGGGGCAAGATGACGCGGTGGAACGGCCCCGCCGTTCCGGACGTTCTTCGGTGGCGACGGGTACGGCCGCCGCCGCCGACCGGTGAATGGAGACGCGGGTGGACGGCACCGACGGGCGCAGGATCACCATCACCGCCATCGCGCGGGAGGCCGGGGTGTCGGTGCCGACCGTGTCGCGGGTGCTCAACGGCCGCTCGGACGTGGCCCCCGAGACCCGCGAGCGGGTGGAGGAGTTGCTGCGCCACCACGGCTACCAGCGCCGTGGCAGCCGCACGGTGAGCCGCGCCGGCCTGGTCGACCTGGTCTTCAACGACCTGGACAGCCCCTGGGCGGTGGAGATCATCCGAGGGGTCGAGGACGTCGGGCACGGCGCGGGCGTCGGCACGGTCGTCTCCGCGATACACCGCCAGTCGACCGCCGCCCGGCAGTGGCTGCAGAACCTGCGGGACCGGGCCACCGACGGCGTCATCTTCGTGACCTCGCACCTGAGCCCGCCGCTGCACGCCCAGCTACGCCGCCTCAACGTGCCCGTGGTCGTCGTCGACCCCGCCGGCGTGCCCGCCACCGACGTGCCGACGATCGGGGCCACCAACTGGGCCGGCGGGCTCGCCGCGACCCAGCACCTGCTGTCGCTCGGGCACCGGCGGATCGGCTTCGTCGCCGGGCCGCCGCACCTGCTGTGCAGCCGGGCCCGCCTCGACGGCCACCGGGCCGCGCTGGAGGCCGCCGGGGCGCCCGTGGAGGACCGGCTGGTGCACCCCGGCGACTTCTACCACGCCTCCGGCTTCGCCGCCGGGACGGCGCTGCTCGGCCTCGACGACCCGCCGACGGCCATCTTCGCCTCCAGCGACCAGATGGCCTTCGGCGTCTACGAGGCCGTCCGCCGCCGGGAGCTGCGGATCCCTTACGACGTCAGCGTCGTGGGCTTCGACGACCTGCCCGAGGCCCGCTGGGCCTCACCGCCGCTGACCACCGTCCGCCAGCCCCTGGTGGAGATGGGCCGCCTCGCCGCCCGGACCGTGCTGCGGCTGGCGCAGGGCGACGGCGTCGACTCGCCCCGGGTCGAACTCGCCACCAACCTGGTCGTACGGGACAGCACCGCCCCGCCGCGCGGGGCGTGACGGGCCCTCCCCCGCCCGCCGGCGCACCCCGGCGCTCCCGGTAGCGTTCCGAAAGTTCCGGTCGGCGTGGCGCCGACCCCCTTCGGTGACCGGGCCGGCCGACGGGGCGCGCCGGCCGTGCGCTCAGCGGTGGTGATGCTGCCGGACCACCCGCCGGATGTCGACCGGCAGGGCGGGCGCCCCGTCGACCGGCGCCGGATCCTCGGCGGTGGGGGCGATGCCACCGGCCGCGATCCGGTCGAGGGTGGCCAGGCCGGCCGCGTCGATCGAGCCGAAGACCGTGTAGTTGGGGCGCAGCGCCGAGTCCGACTGGACCAGGAAGAACTGGCTGCCGTTGGTGTCCGGACCCGCGTTGGCCATCGCGAGGGTGCCCCGGGCGTAGAGCCGGCGCACACCGGTCGGGTCGGTCGGCGCCGGCGGCAGGTCGGTGGGCAGTTCGTCGGCGTAGCGGTAGCCGGGCCCCCCGGAGCCGGTGCCGGACGGGTCACCGCACTGCAACACCCGCAACGTCGGGTAGGCGGTGAGCCGGTGGCAGCCCGTCCGGTCGTAGAAGCGGTGGCGGGCCAGGTGCAGGAAGCTCTGCACCGTGCAGGGGGCCGCCTCCCGGTCCAGGGTCAGCCCGATCGGCCCCTGGTTGGTGCGCAACGTGACCCGCACGGTGCCCCGGTCCGGGGTGCGCCTCGGGTCGGGCGGCAACGGGACCGGCCGGGCGGCCGGCTCCTCGGGCGTCTGCGTGTACGCGCACGGGCCGGGCGTGACCCGGGGGCCGGCGACGCCCTCCGGCGACCCGCCGGGCGCGGCGACCGCGGCGGCGCCGCCGCCGGTGATCAGTACGCCCGCCACCAGGGCCGCCCCGGCGAGCCGGGTCAGCGTACGGGCCGGCCGGTGGCGGGTCGGGGTCGGCGGCGCAACGGGATGCGGGCAGGGTTCGCTCGACACGGGGATCCTCCCGGACTCAGGACACCAGAAAGACCGGAGTCTATGTAATCGATCACCGGTTGTCGATCCGGCCCACGTCCGGTCAGGAAGGCTGGCGTCGTCCCGCCCGGCGTCGCCAGAGCAGTCCCACCCCCAGCAGACCGATCATCGCCGCCACGAAGGCGGCCACGGGCCACCGGCCGAGCGGCCCGTCCCCGAGCGGGCCGCTGGCCGCGGCCGGGCGCGGTTCGCCGGTGGCGGCGAGCACGGACGGCGCGCTGGTCGTCGGGGCGGTCAGCTCCCCCGGTTCGACCAGCCGGCCGACGGCGGCGCCCCGGGGCAGCGAGAAGCCCCAGTCGAGCAGGGCGGCGCCCTGCTCCCAGCCTCGCGCCGGCTGCGGCTCGGCGCCGAGCAGCGTGACCACCAGCCGCCGGCCGTCGCGCTGGGCCGCCCCGACGTAGGTGTGCCGGGCCAGGTCGGTGAAGCCGGTCTTGCCGCCGAGGGCGCCCGGATAGCGGTAGACGAGCTGGTTCTCGTTCTGGATCTCGAAACCCTTCGTCCGCTGCGCCGGCTGGTCGGGGATGCGGTGCGTCTCGGTGAGCGTGTACCGGCGGAACAGCGGGTCGGCGAAGCAGGCCCGGGCGATCAGCGCGAGGTCGTACGCGCTGGTGAACTGCCCCTGCCCGTCGAGGCCCGACGGGGTGACCGCGTGGGTCTGCAGGGCGCCCAGGTGGTGCGCCCGCTCGTTCATCGCCCGGACTCCGCCGGCCGCTGCGTCCGGTCCGCCGCCGAGGCGGGCCAGCACGTTGGCCGCCTCGTTGCCGGACTGGAGCAGCAGCCCGAGCCAGACGGTCTCGATCCGGTAGCGACCGCCGGCGACCAGCCCGACGGCCGACGAGCCGGGTTCGATGTCCATGTCCTCGTCGGTGACCGTGACGACCTGCTGCGGGTCGAGTCGGGGCAGCACGGTGGCCGCCAGCAGCAGCTTCTGCACGCTGGCCGGCGTGCCGTACTCGTGCGGACCGCAGCCGCCCAGCACCTGGCCGGTGTCCAGGTCGGCGACCAGCCACGACGTCGCGGTGACCGCCGGTGGACGCGCGGTGGACGCCGGTACGACGAGCCCGGCGGTGTCCAGCGCGGGGCCGCCCACCACGCGCTCGCTCGGCACGGCCGGCGGCGGCGAGGGGCGCGGCGGCCGGGACACCCGGGGCGCCCGCGCCCGCGCCCTCGGGCAGGGCGCGGGCGGCGCGACGGCGGGCCCGGGCGCCGCGGTGGCGGCGGACGCGGGCGCCGCGATGCCGGAACCGCTCGGGCCGGCCGCCGCGGGGGCGGGCACGCCGGTGACGAGAAGGGCGGTCGCCGCGGCCGCCAACAGCCGAACCTTCATGCCCCGCACCCTAGTCGGCGGGGTTCGGGGTGGGGCCCGGTTCCCCGTGCCCGGCCACCCGCCGGCACCGGACCGACCGCCCCGGCCCGGCGGTGGCCGCATCCCGGGACCATCGGCCCTGCCGGCGGACACGCCGGCGACGGATGCTGGAAGCCGCGGAGCGGTGGCTGGTCCGCCGCTTCGTGCGGGAGTTGACGCCGTGCCGGGGACCCGTCTCCCGCCCGCAGGGAACCGACCGAAGGGACGACCATGGAAGCCCTCTCACTGACCCGCCTCGCCGACGAGCAGCTCGCCGCCGCGCGGCAGGCCGACAGCGGACGCAGCGCCCGTTCCCTGCACCCGGGCCGGCACCACCGGCTGCGCCAGACCCTGCTCGCCCTGCGCGGCGGCCGGTCCCTCGACGAGCACGACAGCCCGGGCGAGGCGACGCTGCAGGTGCTCGTGGGGCAGGTGCGGCTGGTGGCCGGGGACGAGTCCTGGACGGGCGACGCCGGCGACCTGATGGTCATCCCACCCCTGCGGCACGCGCTGCACGCCGTCACGGACGCCGCCGTCCTGCTCACCGTGACGCCCCGGCCGTGACCACCGTCCCGCCCTCGGGGACCGGCCGGGCCCGACCCACGCCGGCGCTGGTGGCCGTGCCGCTCTGACCGGTCGGCGTCACCGGCAGCGGTGCCCGCTCCGGTACCTTCATGGCTACACCTCGATCCGCCGGACCTGGACGGTGTCGCCATGCGCTTCCTCTTCCTGCTGGGCAGCTCACGCTCCGGCGGCAACACCGAGCTGCTGGCCCGGCGCGCGGCGGCGGCGTTGCCGGCCGACGCCGAGCAGCGCTGGCTGCGGCTGGCCGAGCATCCCCTGACGCCCTTCCGGGACATCCGGCACGACGAGCAGGGCTACCTGCCGCCGACCGGCAACGAGGCGCTGCTGCTGACCGAGACGCTCGCCGCGACCGACCTGGTGATCGCCTCCCCGCTGTACTGGTACAGCGTCAGCGCCGCCACCAAGCTCTACCTCGACCACTGGTCGGGCTGGCTACGGATGCCCGGTGTCGACTTCCGGCAGCGCATGGCCGGCCGCCGGATGTGGGCGGTCAGCGTCCTGAGCAACGAGGACACGGCACAGGCGGATCCGCTGGTCGCCACGCTGCGGTGCAGCGCCGACTACCTCGGCATGCGCTGGGGCGGCGCGCTGCTCGGCCACGCCAACCGGCCCGGCGACGTGCTCGGGGACGCGGTCGCGCTCCGGGCCGCCGGCACCTTCTTCGCCCCGCCGCCGCTGCCGGCCGACCCGCGCGGGGGGCGGGTCGGCGAGCCGGTGTCGCGCTGAGCGCGGGTCGCGTGCGCCGGCCGCCGGCTCAGTCCGGCAGGGTCGGGTCGCGGTGCCGCAGGTAGTCGTGCAGGGCCGCCGAGGCGCGCAGCCGCCGCAGGCTGCGCCGGTGCAGCTCCTGCTCCCGCTTGGCCAGTTCCGCGTGGACCCGTTGGGCGCTGCCGGTGGTGCGCATCTCGTCGAGCACGGCCGCGATGATGTCGAACGGGTAGGCGCCCCGGCGCAGCAGCGCGACGACCTGCGCGGCGCGCAGCTCGGCCGGGTCGTACACCCGGTAGCCGGTGCCGCGCTCGCGCACCGGCCGGAGCAGGCCGCGCTGCTCCCACAGCCGTAGCTGCGAGGTGCGTGCGCCGACCATGTCGGCCACCGCGCCGATGCGGGCCCCGCGCCGGGGCGCCGACAGGACGGCGGCCGGGCTGGTCACCACGGTCTCGAACGCGCCGAGCACGCGTCGGATGCTGGCCCGCTCGCGGTCCAGCTCGGCGTGGCCGGCGTCGAGCGCCGCGAGCGCCGCCGCCAGGTCGCCCCGGTGCACCGCGACCATGATCCCCCGGGTACGCGCCCAGCCGTGCCCCTCGGCCAGCCGCCGCAGGACGGCCAGCGCCCGCACGTGCTCGTCGGTGAAGACGCGGTAGCCGGCGGGGGTGCGGTCGACCGGTGGCAGCACGCCGAGGTCCAGGTAGTTGCGGACCTGCTGCACGGAGATCCCGGCGGTCGCCGCGACCTCCGCTCCCCGCCATCGCCCGGCACGCCGCCTCCGCTCCGCCACCGGCTCACCCTACCCGCTTACCCGTAGTTTGAGACTTTCCCTCCTGCTCCGGGCAGCTATGCCCGGTCAGCGAGGTGCAACCCTCCACAGGAGCATGAATGAGACGATTGAAGGCGGCCTGGCCTCCGTGGAGGAGACCCGGGCGGGCTCCGCCCACGATCTCGCGAAGGGTTCGCATGCAGCAGCCAGTACGATCCGCCGCCGACAGTCACGACATGATCGAGGTACGCGGCGCCCGGGAGAACAACCTCGCCTCCGTCTCGGTCGACATCCCCAAGCGCCGGTTGACCGTCTTCACCGGGGTCTCCGGCTCCGGCAAGTCGTCCCTGGTCTTCGGGACCATCGCCGCGGAGTCGCAGCGCCTGATCAACGAGACCTACAGCGCGTTCCTCCAGTCGTTCATGCCCAACCTGAGCCGTCCCGACGTCGACTCGCTGCGCAACCTGGGCGCGGCCATCGTCGTCGACCAGGAGCGGATGGGCGCGAACTCGCGCTCCACGGTCGGCACCGCCACCGACGCGTACGCCATGCTGCGCATCGTCTTCAGCCGGCTCGGCAGCCCGCAGGTGGGTGGGGCCGGCGCGTTCAGTTTCAACCTCGCCGAGGGCATGTGCCCGGCCTGCGAGGGCCTCGGGCGGGTCGCCGACCTCGACGTCGACGAGCTGGTCGACCGCGAGCGCTCGCTCAACGGGGGCGCGATCAAGGTGCCGAACTTCGCCGTCGACTCGTGGTACTGGCAGAGCATCGTCCACTCGGGGCTGTTCGACCCCGACGCCAAGCTCCAGGACTACACGCCGCAGCAGTGGGAGGACTTCCTCCACAAGCCGTCCACCAAGATCAAGGCGGGCGGCAGCAACTGGACGTACGAGGGCCTCGCCGTCAAGGTGCGCCGGCTCTACCTGGCCAAGGAACGCGAGTCGATGCAGGCGCACATCCGCGCCTTCGTCGACCGGGCGGTCACCTTCACCACCTGCGGCGGCTGCGGGGGCACCCGGCTCAACGCGGCGGCGCTGTCCTGCCGGATCGCCGGGCACAACATCGCGCAGTGCGCCGCCATGCAGATCAGCGACCTGGCCCGCTTCCTCCGGTCGGTCGACGACCCGTCGGTCGCCCCGCTGGTCGGCAACCTGGGCGACCTGCTCGACTCGCTGGTCGAGATCGGCCTGGGCTACCTCAGCCTGGACCGCGAGTCCGCCACCCTCTCCGGCGGCGAGGCGCAGCGGGTGAAGATGGTCCGGCACCTCGGTTCCAGCCTCTCCGACGTCACGTACGTCTTCGACGAACCGACCGTGGGCCTGCACCCGCACGACATCGCCCGGATGAACGACCTGCTGCTGCGCCTGCGCGACAAGGGCAACACGGTGCTGGTGGTCGAGCACAAGCCCGAGACGATCGCCATCGCCGACCACGTGGTCGACCTCGGCCCCGGCGCCGGGGCGGCCGGCGGCCGGATCTGCTTCACGGGCGACGTCGCCGGCCTGCGCCGCTCCGACACCCTCACCGGCCGCCACCTCGACCACCGGGTACGCCTGCGTGGACACGTACGCCGACCCGCCGGGCAGTTGTCGATCCGCAACGCCGACCTGCACAACCTGCGTGACGTCGGCGTCGACATCCCGCTCGGGGTGCTGACCGTGGTGACCGGCGTGGCCGGCTCCGGCAAGAGCTCGCTGATCCACGGCTCGCTGCGCCACCGCGACGGCGTGGTGATCGTCGACCAGTCGCCGATCCGGGGTTCCCGGCGCAGCAACCCGGCCACCTACACGGGCGTGCTGGACCCGATCCGCACGGCCTTCGCCAGGGCCAACGGCGTCAAGGCGGCGCTGTTCAGCGCCAATTCCGAGGGGGCCTGCCAGACCTGCAAGGGCCTCGGCCTGGTCTACACCGACCTGGCGATGATGGCCGGTGTCGCCTCGGTCTGCGAGCAGTGCGAGGGGCGGCGCTTCACCGACGAGGTGCTCACCTATCGGCTGCGCGGGAAGAACATCAGCGAGGTGCTCGCGATGTCCGCCACCGAGGCCCGGGACTTCTTCCCCAAGGGCCCCGCCCGGACGATCCTCGACCGGCTGGTGGGCGTGGGGCTCGGCTACCTCACCCTGGGCCAGCCGCTCAACACCCTTTCCGGCGGCGAGCGGCAACGGCTCAAGCTCGCCATCCGGATGGCCGACAGCGGCGGCATCTGGGTGCTCGACGAGCCGACCACCGGGCTGCACCTGGCCGACGTGGACCAACTGCTGGCCCTGCTGGACCGGCTGGTCGACGCCGGCAACACCGTCGTCGTGATCGAGCACCACCAGGCGGTCATGGCGCACGCCGACTGGCTGATCGACCTCGGGCCGGGGGCGGGGCACGACGGCGGCCGGGTCGTCTTCACCGGCACGCCGGCCGACCTGGTCGCCCACGGCGACACGCTGACCGCCCGGCACCTACGCGAGTACGTCGGCCACTGACACCGCCGGCCGGAGGGCCGCCGGCCCTCCGGCTCACCCCCGTGTGGGCGGCGGGGCACGTCAGGCGAGGTGGCGCAGCCAGCGACGTTGCCAGGGCGTCTCCACGGCCCGGGGCCGGTAGGCGGCGCGCACCCAGTCGACCGCCCGCTCGGGCGGCAGGCCGTCGAGGATCGCCAGCGCCGCCAGCGCCGTGCCCGTGCGCCCGGTGCCGCCCCGGCAGGCCACCTCGACCCGCTCGCCGTCGTGGGCGCGACGCAGCGCCTCGCTCAGCGCGTCGAGCGCGTCCGCCCGGTCGACCGGCACCCAGAAGTCCGGCCACCGGATCCGCCGGTGCGGCCAGGCGGGCGGCGGCCCGGGCGCCAGCAGCAGCGCGAAGTCGGCGGGCGACGCCGCGTCCGCCATCCGCCGGCCCCGCACCGGCACCCCGCTCGGCAGCACGACGGCACCGGGCTGTCCGCCCCACATCCGCTCGTCACCCATCCCCGCATCATCCCCGCCCCGTCCCGGTCCCCCGCTCCCCCACCGCGTGTCGAGGAGGGGGCGAGGGTCAGCCGTGGGCGGGCGGCCCGGCTGCCGGCGGGTTTCCGGGGCGGGCGCGCAGGTGGGCGCGCTCGCCCTGCCGGCCGAAGAGGCTGAGGAACTCGACCGGGTCGGCGTCGGCCGACCCGAACCAGTGCGGGACGCGGGTGTCGAACTCCGCCGCCTCGCCAGGGGTGAGCACGAGGTCCCGGTCGCCGAGGACGACCCGGAGCCGCCCGTTGAGCACGTAGAGCCACTCGTAGCCCTCGTGGGTCTGCGGATCGGGCCGCGCCCGCCGCCCGTCGCCCGGGATCACCAACTTGTACGCCTGGATGCCGCCGGGGCGGCGGGTCAGGGGCAGCATGGTCATCCCGTGCCGGGTGACCGGCCGCAGGTGGATGCGCGGGTCGCCGGTGGGTGGGGCGTCGACGAGTTCGTCGAGCGTGACGCCGTGGGCCCGGGCCAGCGGGAGCAGCAGCTCCAGGGTCGGCCGGCGGGCGCCGGACTCCAGCCGGGACAGCGTGCTCACCGAGATGCCGGTCGCCACCGACAGGTCGGCCAGGGTGGTTTCCCGCTGGCGGCGCAGCGCGCGCAGCCGGGGGCCGACCGCGCCGAGCGCCAGGTCGAGATCGTCGTCCATCCCGCCAGTTTGCCACTATGGCAACGATGTTTGCCACCATCGCCACGGTGCGCGCATCGTGGCCGCAGGAGGTGGTCACGGTGACCGATCAGTTGGACGGCAGCTACGACGTGGTGGTGATCGGCGGTGGCGCCGCGGGGTTGAGCGGGGCGCTGACCCTGGCCCGGGCCCGGCGGTCGGTGGCCGTCATCGACGCGGGCGCCCCGCGCAACGCCCCGGCCGAGGGCGTGCACGGGCTGCTGGCCCGCGACGGCATCCGGCCCGCCGAGCTGCTGGAGAGCGGCCGGGCCGAGGTCCGCGGCTACGGCGGCCGGGTGGTGACCGGCGAGGTCAACGCCGTGGCTCACGACCACGACGGCGGGTACGCGGTGACGCTCGGCGACGGCCGGACGGTGCTCGCGCGGCGGCTGCTGGTGGCCACCGGGCTGGTCGACGAGCTGCCGGACGTCACGGGGCTGCGGTCGCGATGGGGCAGGGACGTGCTGCACTGCCCGTACTGCCACGGATGGGAGTTCCGCGACCGGGCCGTCGGCGTGCTGGCGAGCGGGTCGATGTCCGTGCACCAGGCGTTGCTGTTCCGGCAGTGGAGCGCCGACGTCACATACTTCACCCACCTCGGGCCGCCCGTCACCGAGGAGCAGGCGGAGCAGCTCACCGCCCGGGACATCCGCGTGGTGGACGGCGAGGTGACGGCCCTGGAGATCGTCGGGGACCGGCTCGCGGGCGTACGGCTGGACGACGGCAGGGTCGTCGGCCGCGAGGCGCTGGCGGTCACGTCGCGGATGGTGGCGCGCGCCGGTTTCCTCACGGCGCTCGGGCTACGACCGGCCGAACACCCCTCGGGGGCCGGCGAGTACGTCCCCTCCGACGCGACGGGCCGCACCGACGTGCCCGGGGTGTGGGTCGCCGGCAACGTCTCCGATCCGCGGGCCCAGGTCGGTGCCGCCGCGGCGGCCGGCGTGGTCGTGGCGGCGCAGATCAACGCCGACCTGGTCGCCGAGGAGACCCGGCGGGCGGTCGCCGCCCGGCGCGATTCGTCCGCCGGATGACCGCGTGGGCCCCTTACCGGCATCCCGCCACGGTTGGCGGGTAACCCGGCGCGGATGATGGCGACGGACATCAGCGCAACCGAAGGGACGAGTCGGCATGCCCGCAACCGTGGAGACGGTGTTCGCCAGCGTGGTCGCCCGCAATCCGGGCGAGCCGGAATTCCACCAGGCGGTACGCGAGGTGCTGGAGAGCATCGGCCCGGCGCTGGCCCGGCACCCCGAGTACACCGAGGCGCGGATCGTCGAGCGGATCTGCGAACCGGAACGGCAGGTGATCTTCCGGGTGCCGTGGGAGGACGACCGGGGCCGGATCCACACCAACCGGGGCTTCCGCGTGGAGTTCAACAGCGCGCTGGGCCCGTTCAAGGGTGGGTTGCGCTTCCATCCCTCGGTCTACCTGGGGATCGTGAAGTTCCTCGGCTTCGAGCAGACCTTCAAGAACGCGTTGACCGGGCTGTCGATCGGCGGCGGCAAGGGCGGCGCGGACTTCGACCCGAAGGGCCGCTCGGACCGGGAGGTGATGCGGTTCTGCCAGAGCTTCATGACCGAGCTGTACCGGCACATCGGCGCGGAGACCGACGTGCCGGCCGGGGACGTCGGCGTCGGCGGCCGGGAGATCGGCTACCTGTTCGGCCAGTACAAGCGGATCACCAACCGGTACGAGTCGGGGGTGCTCACCGGCAAGGGCCTGGCGTACGGGGGCGCACAGGTACGCCGGGAGGCGACCGGCTACGGGGCGGTCTTCTTCGCCGACGAGATGCTCAGCCGGGCCGGGGGCGGCCTGGACGGCAAGCGGGTGGTGGTCTCCGGCTCCGGCAACGTGGCGATCTACGCGATCGAGAAGGTGCACCAGCTCGGCGGGCGGGTCGTCGCCTGCTCCGACTCGTCCGGCTACGTGCACGACGACAAGGGCATCGACCTGGAGCTGCTGCGGGAGCTGAAGGAGCAGCGCCGGGCCCGGCTCGACGACTACGCCCGGCACGTGCGGCACGCCAGGGTGGTGTCCGGTCGTACCGTCTGGGAGGTGCCCTGCGAGGTGGCGCTGCCGTGCGCGACGCAGAACGAGATCGGCGGCGCGGAGGCCGCGGCGCTCGTGGCCGGCGGCTGCGTCGCGGTGGTGGAGGGCGCGAACATGCCCACCACGCCGGAGGCGGTACGCATCCTCGCCGGGGCCGGGGTGCGCTTCGCGCCGGGCAAGGCCGCCAACGCCGGCGGGGTGGCGGTCAGCGCGCTGGAGATGCGGCAGAACGCCAGCCGGGAGTCGTGGACGTTCGACGAGTCGGAGCAGCGGCTGCGCGGGATCATGCGCGACATCCACGACCGCTGCTGGAACACCGCCGAGGAGTACGGGCTGCCCGGCGACTACGTGGCCGGGGCGAACATCGACGGGTTCCGCCGGGTGGCGGAGGCGATGCTGGCGCACGGCCTGATCTGAGCGGGTGGCCCGCCGGGCGGCGCGTGGCGTCGCCGCCCGGCGGGCGGGCTCAGAAGCTGCTGACCAGCTTCACGAACGCCTCGTCGATGGTGGCGGGATCGGTGGCGTCGAACGCCTTGCCCGACGACGCCTTGGCGATCCGGTCGAGCGTGTCGAACTGCGAGTCCTTGTCGAAGGCGATGCAGAAGACCTTGACCGGGCGCTTCGGGTCCAGGGCCACGTCGGCGAGCAGCCGGGCCAGGTCGTTGTCCTGGCGGTACTCGTTCTTGCCGTCGGTCAGCACGACGACGGCGTTGATCCGGTCCGGGTCGTACCGCTGGAGCAGCTGTCGGTGGGCGGCCCGGACCGTCGCGTAGAGCGCGGTCTCCCCCTCGACGTGCAGCTTGGCGATCCGGTCGTTGATCCGCTTCTGGTCGAAGTCGCCGAGCCGGACCTCCTCCCGGTACGGGCCCTCGGGCCGCTTCCTGGTCTCCGAGGAGAACGACCAGAGCCCGACCCGGTCCTCGGAGTTGAGCAGCGCGAGCCCCTTGGCCGCCGCCGCCGAGGCGACCTTGAAGCGGGTGCTGTTCCCGACCTGTTCCTCCATGGACCCGGAGGTGTCCAGCGCGATCAGGATGTTGGCCTTCTTGCGCAGCGTGCTCCAGCCTTTGAGCATCGCCTCGACCACCCCCGGGTTCGGCGGCGCGAAGTAGCTCAACCCGCCGGTGGGCTCGGCGCCGACGCTGGCGAGCAGCTCCGCCGAGGCGCCACGCTCGTGGTCCCGGAAACCGAGGCGGGCGAAGCTCTTCTGCTGGTCTTCCGCGGTCAGGAACTTCAGGAAGTCGTCCGCCGCCGCGCGCTGCCGCTCGTCGGCCGCGGGGAGCACCACGAACGGGTGGTCCAGGTTGAAGGTGCCCTCCTTCGGGTGTACGGCGACCAGCGGGACCCTCGGCCGGGGGCCGCGCTCCTGGCCCTCCTGCCGCGGGCTCAACCCGCCCTCGTTGTAGAGGTGGACCAGCTCCTCCTGCATGACGATGGCGCTCATGTCGCCCGTGCCGGCGCCCGTACCGGCCAGGTCGGCCTCGGCGAGGTCACGCAGCAGCTCCACCGAGTCGTCGCTGTAGTGCGACACGTTGGCCTCGATCTGCCGGACGAACCGGGTCACCTTCGGGTCCGACAGGTCCGACCTCGTCAGGTCGCTGGCGCGGTTCGCGGCGGCGTAGTAGGTGGCGATGGTCGCCGCCAGACCCGAGGTGGAGAGGTTCGGGTTGTCCTTGCCGAAGGTGAACCGGCCCCACTCCGGCCGGCCGAAGCCCGCCCAGCCCTGCCGCCCGGAGAGGCCGAGGATCTCCCCCCAGCCCAGCGGCCCGCGCCCGCGTACCAGCTCGCCCTTCGGCTGCGGCATCGCGATGACCAGCGGGCTGTTGGCGATCGACGGATACCGGTCCGGCGTCTGCGGCGGCCGCCCGGCGGCCTCGTCGAGCAGCCGGAGCTGGCCGGTCCACAGGCTCGACGTCGGCAGCCAGACCTGCGGCTGCGGCAGGCCGGTGCCGCTCCAGCCGGCGGCGAGCGCCTCGGTGGCCTTGCCGGAGTTCAGGGCGCTGACGTGTATCTGGGCGCAGCCGCCGCCGTCGAGCGTCCGGTCGCTGTCGTTGTACCGCCCGGCCAGCTCGACCAGCAGCGCCGCCTTCTCGGTCGAGGAGTTGACGTCCAGGCGGACCGCGCAGTCGGCCCGGGACCGGTCACTGCCCGCTTCCCGCTGCCGCACGAGCACGAACGCCCCGCCGATGACCAGCAGCCCGGCGGTGACGGCGGCGGTGTACGGCAACCACTGCCGGGTGCGCGACGGGGCTGCGGGCATGGGGCTGTCCTCCTCGGGGGGCGACTGATGGCAGTCAACCTATCGGTGGCCCGCCACCGGCGGCGTCCGGCCCGGCACCCTGCGCTCAGGAATCGTCGGACCGGCCGCCGAGGGCCGACGCCGCCAGCAACCGGACCACGTAGACCACGACGAAGGTGGCCGCCCCGCTCGCCACGGCCGGGCCCACCGTGCTCGACGCGACGTAGCCGGCGGCGGCGCCGGCGAAACCAAGGAAGATCGCGATCGAGACGCCGCCGGCGTCGACCGACTCGCGGCGCAGCCGCCGCCCCCAGCGGTCGTCGGCGGGGTCGACCGGGTCAGCGGAAGCGTCGGGCACGGGCGCCGTGGGCGGGTACGACGGCGGCATGGCCACGACCGCCCGGGTTTCCGCCGGGGCGGGGCGGGGCTGCGGCGGGAACGTCCGGTTCTCCGGCACCACGGGGTGGGCCTGCGGCGCGAACGTCCGACTCTCCGGCGCCACGGGGCGGGGCTGCGGCGCCAGCGGCGCGGCGGGGGCCGCCAGCGGCTGCCCGGGCGTGGGCGCGCCGGCGGTCTCGATGCCCAGCTGGAGCACGGTCTCCCGGCGCAGCGGACCGGTCCCCGCCGCGTCGTGCCCGAGCAGCCGCATCAGCACCTGCTCGGCCTGCGGCCGGTCCGCCGGCTCCTTGGCCAGGCAGTGCCGGATCAACTCGTCCAGGCCCGGGGGCAGCGGGGGCAGGTCCGGCGGGTCGTTGAGCACCCGGTGCATCACCGCGAAGAGCGAGTCGTTGCCGAAGGGTGGCCGGCCACCGGCGGCGAACGCGATGGTGCCCGCCCAGGCGAAGACGTCGCAGGGTGGCCCGACCGCGTCGTTGCGGAACCGCTCCGGGGCCATGTACGCGGTGGTTCCCATCACCCGGCTGGTCACCGTCTCGGTGACGCCCATGGCCCGGGCGATGCCGAAGTCGATCACGCGCGGGCCGTCGCGGCCCAGCACCACGTTGTCCGGCTTGAGATCGCAGTGCACGACGTCCGAGCGGTGGATCGCGGCGAGCGCGGTGGCGGTGCCGACGGCGAGGCGGTGCAGCGCGTTGCCGGCGATCGGGCCGTCGTCGCGGACGTGCTGGTGCAGGGTGGGGCCCTCGATGAACTCGCTGACCACGTAGGGGCGTTCGCCGTCCACGTCCGCGAAGAGCACCTGGGCGGTGCAGAACGGGACGACCCGTCGTGCCGCGGCGATCTCCTTCATGAACTGCGCCCGGGTCCGGGCGTCACGCAGGTCCATGTTGATCATTTTCACCGCGACCTGGTGGCCCTGGTCGTCCTCGCCGAGGTAGACCACCCCCTGGCCGCCCGCGCCGAGCCGGCCGAGCAGCCGGTAGGCGCCGGCGGTGACCGGGTCGTGCGTCCACAGTGGCGCCAGCCCCGGCACCGGCGCACCGGCCAGTCCTGTCATCCCGACTCCATCGATGTCGTGTCCCGCCACCGGCGGAGGACACGGCCATGGTGCCACGCCCCGGCCGGGCCGCCGAGGGTGCGGGCCCGGTTCGCGGCCGAGCCGAAACCGGATGCCCGGCCGGGACCGGTCATCCCCCGCGCCGGCGTGCCGACCGGCGCGACGGACACCAACGGGCACGGACCGGCGCCCGTCGGACGGATCCGACGGGCGCCAGCCATCTCGCGGTGTCCGGGCCATGCCCGGAAGGGGGTTCACCGTCAGCGCGCGGCTCCGATACCGAAGCGGTGGCGCTTGCGCCAGACCAGCGACAGCAGCAGGAGCACCGCGCCGGCGCCGACGAGGCCGCCACCGAACTTCATCGGGGTGCTCACGCTGTCGCCCGTGACGGGCAGCGGCGGCGCGTGCTTCTTGAGCACGGTCAGCGTGGCCGTCGCGACCTGACCGGAGGTCTGACCGACCGCCCGGAAGGTGTAGGTGCCGGGGCTGGTCGGCGTGTAGGTGGTGCGGAAGTTGCCGGCAGCGTCGGCCGTGACCACCAGGGTACTGGGGCTCGGCTGGGGCCCACGCTGCAACGAGACGGGTGCCATCGCGACCGTCTCGCCGTTGCTGCGGCGGGCCTGGTCGGCACCGGACACGGCGGCGGCGAGCGGCGACGTGCTGACGGTGATGATGACCGTCTCGCCCGGCGTCCAGCCGGTGCCGATCAGGGTGGCGGTCTGTCCGACGACGACGGTCGGCGGGCTCACCGTCAGAGTCGCGGGGCCGGGCGGATAGACCGGTGGCTGTGGCGTTCCGGTGCCGGGCGCCGGCTGCGGCTGCGCCGCCCCCGCTGCGGTCGGCGCGGCCAGCACGGCCAGGCCGACCGTGAGCGCCATGATGATGCGGGATAGCCGCATGATTGGTTCCCTCCTACTGATCACAGCTTGGTGCGGAAACAACTTGGGTGGTCCATGGGGTGACGGTGGGGGTCAGCCACAGCTCGGCGGCGCCGACGCTCGTGACCGCTGTCAGCACGGTGACCTCCAGGGTGCGGGAGGCTCCCGGGCCGACCTCGACGTTGACGGTGCCCACCTGGCGGCGCCGTTCGGTGCCGCTGCCCACCGGCGTCTCGACGCCGTCCAGACGGGCGGCGAGCACAGCCCCACCTGCCGGGCTGTGCACCGACACCAGCGTGCGGACGGTGTACGGGTCACCGGCCAGCGCGAGGCCGAGAACCGACTCGCTGAGGCCCGACCTTGGTGCCGACGAACGCAGGGTGACCCGGAGTCGGATCTCCCGGCGGCCGTCGGGCCGGCAGTCGCCGACCGCCAGGGTCGCTGCCGGCCGGAGGTAGTAGCCGAGCTTCGCGCCACTGCCGTCGTTGAGGAACACGCCGACCGTCGGCACGCTGTCCCGTTCCGGGAGCGCGCCGGCCATTCGGCTGGCGCCGATGGTCCGCTGTTCGTCACTTCGGGCACTCCAGAACAATATCCGCCGTTCCGTGACAGCGCGGTCAAATGCGGACAATAAAGCTTTCGGCTCTACATTCTTCGTGACCAGCGCGTCGAACACGGCGGCGGCGGAGGCGGCGAAGAAGGCGTCCTGCTTCTTGTTGTCCATCCGCTGGTAGCTGTCGCTGAGCACCGTCTGCACGACCTTGTCGGCGGCCAGCGGGACGCCGCCGGGCACCAGCACCGGGCCGGTGGCCCTGAGCAGATACGACAACACCACCGGGTCGACGGCGAGCACACCGTCCACGGTGATCCCCAGGCGTCGGCGGAACATCTCCCGGTAGAGGGCGGCGGCGGTCGGGAAGTGCGGGCTGAGGTTGACGTCCGCCGGATAGATCCCGGGCAGGTCGGCCCAGATCCGGCGCACCTCCGCCGGCACCTTCAGCGGCGGCTGGAACCGGCCCAGCTCGCTGCTGATGCCCTGCCGCCCCATCCGGACCCGGCCGTCCGCCGCGTGGATGACGGCGTACGCGCCGATCATGCCGCCGGTGGCGCGCAGCTCGGCGGGATTCTGGGACACCACGAGGTAGGTGCGGGCGCCGTCGGCGCCCAGCAGCGTCGGAAGCAGCCGGCTGGCCTGGTCCGCGGCGGCGGTCAGGCCGGCCAGCCGGTCGATCTCGCTCCGCAGGTCGACGAGCGCCTGCCGGACCTGACCGACCAGGCCGTCGCTGGGCACCGACGCGAGACTGTCCCGGGCACCCTGCACCGTGGCGTTGACCGCGCCCAGTTCGGCCGACAACTTCCGCAGCCGGCCCACGTCGAGCCGCCCCCCGGCGGGCACCAGGCTGGTCAGGTCGGCGCGCAGCAGCGGCGGGAACGCCTGCCGGGCCAGGTCGTCGAGCGCCACCGAGATCTGCCGGACGGCAGCCAGGTTGTCCCCCACGTACGGGGTGTGCCGGCCGAGCCACCAGCCGGGATCGCCGGTCGCCGTCCGGGCGCTGCCGGACTGTTCCTGCAACGCCGCGAGGGTGCGCTGTGCCCTGGCACTGTCGCCGCCGACGAGCTGGGCGCTGAGTTCCCGGGCCAGGCCGGCGGCGTTGAGCAGGTGGGCACGGGCCTGCCAGCCCCGGAAGCCCACCCAGCCGCCGGTGAGCAGCAACAACGAACCCACCACCAGGGTGGCGAGCAGGGCCCGGCGCACCTGCCGTCGGCGGGTACGGCCGCGCCGTCGGCGCCGTCTCACGCTCTGCGTCACACCACACGCCCTTCCTGGACCGGGACAGCGGCCCGTGCCGCTGACGTTCCACTTTGCTAACGACCGTTCACACCGGGAGATGACGCGGGCAACCCGCTCACGAGCCCCGCTCGCGCTTCGCCGCATCGGCGCGCCAGGCCATGGCCTCGTGCAACAGCCGCTCGATCCGGTCCACGCCCGCCGGCATCGACATCTCCCGCAGGTACGCCTCCCGCCCGCGCCGGCCCATCTCGGCCCGGGCGGGCGCCGGGATGGTGGCGGCCAACCAGAACCGGTCAGCGAGGCTCGCCCAGTCCCCGGGCGGGCAGGAGAGCCCCGCCCGCGCCCGCTCCACCAGCTCGGCGGTGTCGCCGCCGGCCGACGCCACCACCGGCGCGGCGCAGGAGAACGCCGCCTGGAGCTTCGCCGGCAGGGTGCTGCGCAGCTCGGGCAGGTCACGCAGCATGACGAGCTGGTAGTCGGCGGCGGCGTACAGCTCCGGCATGTCCAGGGGGGAGCGCCGTTCGACGAAGCGCACGTTCTCGGCGCGCAGTTCGGCGGCGAGCCCCCGCACCCGCCGCTCGTCGGCGCCCGAGCCCACCAGCACCAGATCCACCGTGTTCCCCAGCGCCGCCGCCGCCCGGACCGCCGTCTGCAACCCCTGCCGGGCGCCGATCGTCCCGGCGTGCATCACCACGCAGCGCTCGTCGCGGCGGATCAGGCGGTGGGCGGCGGTGCTGGGCCGTGCGGGATGGAAGATCCGCTCGTCGGTCCAGTTGAGCACCACCCGCACCCGGGCGGGGTCCGCGCCGGCGGCGACGACCCGCTCGCGCAGCGACGGTGCGGCGACCGCGATCGCGTCGGCGCCCCGGTAGGCGTGCGCCATCGCGGCGGCGATCCGCTCGGTCCACCGTTCGCGCCCGGCGTCGACCGGCTCGCCCTCCGCCCAGACGTCCTGCACGTGCACGACGCTCGGCACCCGGCCCAGCAGGCGGAGCAGGCCCGCCGCGGCGAAGGCGTTCGCCGGCGGCAGGTGGACGTAGAGGGCGTCGACGTCGGCCAGGAACGACCGCCCGGTCAGGGTCGCGCTGCCCGCGAACGACAGGTACCCGGCCAGCCGGGCGCGGGCCGAGCCGTCGCGTGCGCAGTAGCGCGGCACCCGCCGCACCGTCAGCCGCTCGCTGCGGGTCTCGTGCCGCCACCGCTGCCGCCAGCCGGGATAGACGTGACCGCCGGGATAGTCGGGGAAGCCGGTGAGCACCTTCACCTCGTGCCCCCGCACGGCGAGTTCCTCGGCGAGGCTGCCCGCGATGAACGCCGGCTCGGGCGGAAAGTGGTAGGACAGGATGCCGATCCTCACCGGCACGCCCCCGTCCCGCCGGGTCGGTTCGGCGCGGCACCGTGCCCCGCGGGCGTCCGGTCCGCGTACGATGCCGGCATCCCCTCCACCACCGGCCGGCACCGACGGCCGCCGCCCGTCGCGGCGCCACCGCCCGCGACGGCACCGACGAGAGGGGTCCGCATGGTCGACCGGGTGCTGTTCGTCTGCCACGCCAACCTGTGCCGCTCACCGATGGCCGAGTACATCGCCCGGCGCCTGCTGTCCGGGCTCGAGGTGACGATCGCCAGCGCGGGCACCGACGCCCTCGACGATCTGCCGATGCACCCGCACGCGGCCGACCTGGCGGCGGAGACCGGCGGGGACCCCACCGACTTCCGCAGCCGCCGGCTGCGCGCCGAACACCTGATCGGGGCGACGCTGGTGCTCGCGGCCACGCGCCGGCAGCGCTCGGTGTGCACCGCGCTGGCGCCGGCCGCGCTGCACCGGACGTTCACGCTGCGGCAGTTCGGTCGCCTGGCCGAGGCCGCCGAGGCGACCACGGATCCGACCGACGGACCCCTGCGGGCCGCGGTCGGGGCCGCTACCCGCGCCCGGGGGCGGCTGCAACCCGCCACCCCCGACGCGGACGACCTGCGGGACCCGATCGGCGGGACCGCCGCCGACTTCCGGCGGTGCGCGGAGGAGATCGAACGGTCGATGCGCCCCCTCGCGGCGCTCATCGCGACAGCCGGGTGAGTTCCTGCGTACGGTCGCTGGTCACGTCGTCGACCCGCTCCGCGTGCCGGGCCCGGCCACGCTCGGCCGGCGTGCCGGCCCCCGTGACCACCCGGTAGGCCTCGTACTGGTAGGCGTCCGCCTTGGCCACCTTGGCCATGTTCAGCACGCAGCCGAGCAGCCGCACGGAGACCGAGTTGAGGGCGCGCGCGGCCTGCGCCACCTGGCTGCGTGAGGTGCGGCCCTGCTGGGAGACGAGCAGCGCGCCGTCGGCCTGCACGGCCACCACCACACCGTCGGTCACGGCCAGCAGCGGGGCGGTGTCGATGATGACGATGTCGGCGGACTCCCGCAGGGCGAGCAGCAGATCCGCCATCGCCTTGGAGCCGAGCAGCTCGCTGGGGTTGGGCGGCGCCGAGCCGCTCGGGAGCACCAGCAGGGACTTGTCACCCCAGCGCTGCACCACGTCACCGACCTGGACGTCGCCGACCAGCACGTCGGTGAGCCCGATGCCGGCGTCGAGCCCCAGGTAGTCGGCGACCTTCGGGCGGCGCAGGTCGGCGTCGACCAGCAGCACCCGCCAGCCGGCCTCGGCCAGGGCGATCGCCAGGTTGCAGGAGAGCGTGGTCTTGCCCTCGCCCTGCAGGGCGCTGGTGACCGCGATGACCCGGGCCGGCTCGTGCACGTCGACGAAGCGCAGGTTGGTGCGCAGCTTCCGGACCGCCTCGGCCCGGGCGGAGTTCGCCGCGTCGCCGACGATCAACGGTGCCGACTTCGCCGTGCTCTCGAAGGGGATCTCGCCGAGCAGCGGGCTGCCGGTGGTGCGTTGCAGGCCGGCGGCGTCACGCAGGCGGACGTCGGCGAGCCCGCGCAGGAGTGCCAGCCCCACGCCGCCGAGCAGGCCGAGCAGCGTCCCGACGGCGAAGTTGCGTACCGGCTGCGGCGAGACGGGGGTCGGGGTGACCCGGGGCCCGCTGACCACCTCGATCCTGATCGGGCCGGCCTTGCCGTCCTGGGTCGTCTCCACCTTCTGCACCAGCTCGACGAACTTGGCGGAGAGCACCTCGGTGACCTTCAGGGCCCGGTTCTGGTCGGTGTCGGTCACCGAGGCGCGCAGCAGCACCGTGCCGGTCTCGGTGGAGGTGCCGATCCGGCGCTGGATCTCCTCGGCGGTCAGACCGACGGGGTTCTCGGCGACCACGCTCTGCGCGAGACGGTCGCTGGTGAGCAGTTCGGCGTACGACTTGACGCGCTGTTGGAGGAAGAGACCACCCTGGTAGGCATCGGTGACGCCCTGGCTGGGCGTGGTGACGAAGAAGGTCACCGACGCGACGTACCGGGGCTGCGCCCGGACGGTGACGAGGGCGGTGACGCCGAGCGCGACCATGACCGTGAGGAGCACGATCCACCAGTGCCGGCGCACGAGGCGGAGTTGGCGGTAAAGGTCCATCAGGCGGGCCTCCGTAGCAGGCCGGTAACGCCAAAGAACTTCACGAAAACCCCCAAGGTCGACTTAATCTCGTGAAACCATTAAAGCGACTCATACGCCCTTATGTCCCGAGTTACGCATTTTCGACCCTTGACATATGCGCTCGACCCACCCACGGGACAAACGGCGTAGGGCCTGCCTGGTCGCGGGCGAAAGCCCACCCGCCGTGACGTCGCCGCCAATCACACGTGCCGGCTCGCCGACCCCGCCGACGCTGGGTAGGGTCGTTGACGGTGTGCCGGGAAGCCTGGTCGGCGGCGATTCGTGCTGCCCAGACCAGAGGTGAATCCACACATGACCGACCGCACCCCGCGACCGCACCGCTTCTTCTCACGTACGTCCTGGCCCGAGGCCCGGTTCCTGGCCGACGTGCTGCGCACCGAGACCGTCGGCGGCGGCCTCCTGCTGCTGGGCGCGGTGATCGCACTCGCCTGGGCCAACTCGCCCTGGGAGGCCTCCTACGCCGCCATCGGCGCGTGGGTGCCGTTCTCCGGCGCGGCGTCGCTGCACCTCGACCTGAGCCTGGCCGCCTGGGCCGCCGACGGACTGCTGGCGATCTTCTTCTTCGTGGTGGGACTGGAACTCAAACGCGAGTTCGTCGCCGGCGAGCTGCGCGACCCACGCCGGGCCGCGCTGCCGATGGTCGCGGCGGTCGGCGGCATGGCGGCGCCCGCCCTCATCTACGTCGCGGTCAACCTCGTCGCCGGCGGCGACGGGCTGCGCGGCTGGGCCATCCCCACCGCCACCGACATCGCCTTCGCCCTCGCCGTGCTGGCCGTCATCGGCTCGCACCTGCCGCAGGGACTACGGGCCTTCCTGCTCACCCTCGCGGTGGTCGACGACCTGCTCGCCATCACCATCATCGCGATCTTCTACACCGCCGACCTCCAGGTCCTGCCCCTGCTCGCCGCCCTCGCCCCGATCGCGCTGTTCGGCCTGCTCGTGCAGCGCCGCAAGACCTGGTGGTGGGCGCTGCTCCCGCTGGCGGTGACCGCGTGGACCCTCATGCACGCCTCCGGCGTGCACGCCACCGTGGCGGGCGTCCTGCTGGGCTTCACCGTGCCCGTCCTGCACAGCCGCACCGGCGACGCGCACGGGCTCGCCGAGCACCTCGAGCACCGCTGGCGGCCCATCTCCGCCGGGTTCGCCGTGCCCGTCTTCGCGTTCTTCGCGGCCGGGGTGTCGCTGCGCGACGCCGACATCGGCGCGATCGTCTCCGACCCCATCGTGATCGGCGTCGTCGCCGGCCTGGTCCTCGGCAAGGCCATCGGGATCTTCGGCTCGACCTTCCTGCTGGCCCGCTTCACCCGGGCCCGGCTCGACGAGGACATCGCCTGGTCCGACCTGTTCGGCGTGGCGCTGCTCGCCGGCATCGGATTCACCGTCTCCCTGCTGATCGGCGAACTCGCGTTCGACCACGGCAGCACCGGCGCCGGCAACGTCAAGGCGGCCGTGCTGGCCGGCTCGGTGATCGCCGCGCTGCTCGCCTCGATCGTGCTGCGCCGGCGCAACGCCGCCTACCGGCGCATCGCCGAGGCCGAACGGGTGGACGCCGACCGCGACGGCGTGCCGGACGTCTACCAGCGCGGCGACGGCTGAGCGGGCGACCGCCGGCGACAGCGGGGGTCACAGCGCCGGCTCCTTCTCCCGGACCTGCCGCTGCTCCTGACGGATCTCGCGACCCAGGAAGTAGTTCAGCGCGGTCCGGATGGCGGCGACGGCCGCGAGCTGCCCGATCTGCGCGAAGGTCGGCGACACCGCCGTACGCAGGATGTCGGCCGCGAGCTGGAACTCCAGCCCGAGGGTGAGAAACCGCCCCAGGGAGAGCCGGATCGGGGTGAACACGGCGGCGCTGCGGTGCCGCAGCCCCTCGACCACGAACCGCAGCGCCGCCCACGCCGCCCCGGTGAAGATGACCACCGCCCCGGCGACCTCCACCGCGACCACCAGAGCCTGGTAGCCGCGGTGGACGAACTCCTCGATGCCCACCCGCTGGCGTTACCCGGCCAGCGGGGCGGTAGTCGACCTCAGGTGAGCTGCCCGACGGCCTCCAGGATCAGCCAGAGCCCGCAGATCGCGAAGAGCACCGCGGCACCGTACTTGATGGTCTTCTCCGGCAGCCGGCGGCCGAGCATCCGCCCGACGAGGATGGCGAGCGCGTCCGCCGCGACCATGCCGATCGTCGAGCCGAGCCAGGTGCCGAACCAGCCGTACTGGGTGGCGAGGGTGATGGTGGCGAGCATGGTCTTGTCGCCCAGCTCGGCCAGGAAGAACGCGACCGACACCGCGACGATGGCGGACTTGTTGCTCAGCTCCGCCTTGCGCTTCTCCTCCTCGGTGAGGCGGTCGCCGCGCAGCGTCCACGCGCCGAAGCCGAGGAACGCCACGCCCGCCACGAGGGAGATCCACTCCGTCGGCAGCGCCGCACCGAGGCCGTAGCCGATCGCCACCGAGGCCAGGTGGACCACGGCGGTGGCGACGGTGATCCCGATCAGGACCGGTACGGTTTTGAAGCGGGTGGCGAAGGTCAGGGCCATCAGCTGGGACTTGTCCCCCAGCTCGGCGACGAAGATGACGCCGAAACTGACCGTCAGCGCGACGAGGAAACCTTCCATGACATCCTTCCGGATCAGGCCGGGAGGAGGTACGGGGGCGCCCTCGACCCGGCTGCAACAGCCTGGGTCGAAGGTCTCGCCCGCCTCGATGACGAGGCCGCGTGGCCGGGTGCGGAACGCACCAGTGTGTCGACCACGACATTGGGGGCTACTCCCCTTCGCGCCGACCAGCCTAGCCGATCACGGATCGGGCCGGCCCCGGCGGGTGGACGGGCCACCCGCCGGGGTGAGCGCGCTCGTCACTCGGCGCGGACCAGGGTGACGCCGAACAGCCCGTCCGGGTCGGTCCAGAAATCGTTGGCGGCGAAGCCGGCCGCGCCCAGCTCGGCGGCGATCCCCTCGGGCCGGAACTTCGCCGAGACCTCCGTGCGCAACTCCTCGCCCTCGGCGAAGGTGACCGTCAGATCGAGCACCCGGACCCGCATCGGCCGCAGCGCCCGCAACCGCATCTCGATCCACTCCCGCTGCGGATCCCAGAGCGCGACGTGGGCGAACCCCGCCGGATCGAAGTCGGCACCCAGCTCCCGGTTGATCACCCGCAGCACGTTGCGGTTGAACTCGGCGGTGACCCCGGCCGAGTCGTCGTACGCGGGCACGACGACCGCCGGGTCCTTGACCAGGTCGGTGCCGATCAGCAGCCAGTCGCCCGGCTCCAGCGCGGCCCGCATCGCGGCGAGGAACCGCGCCCGCTCGGCCGGCAGGAGGTTGCCGATGGTGCCGCCGAGGAAGAGCACCAGCCGGCGTCCCCCGATCGGCAGGCGGTCCAGGTGCCGGGTGAAGTCACCCACGATGCCGCGCACCCGCAGCCCGGGATGCTCGGCCGCGATCTCGGCGGTGGACTGCCGCAGCGCACTGACCGACACGTCCAGCGGCACGAACGTGCCGAGCCCGCCCCGGCGGGTGAACGCCTCCAGCAGCAACCGGGTCTTCTCCGACGAACCCGAACCGAGCTCGATCAGCGTCTTCGCCCCGGTCAGCTCGGCAATCGTGGCCGCCCGCTCGGCCAGCACCGCGCGCTCGGCCCGGGTCGGATAATATTCCGGCAGCCGGGTGATCTCCTCGAACAGCTCGCTGCCACGGGCATCGTAGAACCACTTGGGGGGCAGCCACTTCTGCTCCGCCGTCAGGCCGGTGCGCACGTCCTCCCGCAGGCTGCGGCCCAGGTCCTGCTCCTCCAGGTGGATCTCCAGCGGCTCCGCGCTCATGTCTGTCCCTTCGTCGTCGGGTGGCACGTCCCTGTCGGGCGGCGGTCACACCTGCGCGAGGGCACGTACCCGCGCCCCCGTCGCGGTGGCCTCCACCAGTTGCCCGTCCGGCACCGCCTGCCAGCCGGGCTCGTCGTCGTGCGGCTCGGACGCCAGCAGCACCGAGGCCGGCGTCGCGCGAATCGACAGCGCGTGCCCGGCCACGCTGGCCACCACCGTGCGCCCGTCGGTGAGCAGCAGGTTGAGCCGGGACCCGGGGGCGGCCCCGGCAGCCGCCGTCACGGTCTCGGCGATCGCCCGGGCCGGCCGCACCCCGGCCCGCAGCCGGTGTCGCACCAAAGCCCACAGCAGCGCCGAGTCGGTGGCCGCGTCGAGGGTGAGCAGGTCGCGTACGGGCAGGGTGGCCGCGAGCGGGACCATCGAGTCGGGCCAGCCCCGCACCACCCCGTTGTGGCTGAACAGCCACCGCCCCTCGGCGAACGGGGCGGCCGCCCCCTCGATCACCGCCATGCCCACCGTGGCGCAGCGGACGGCCGCCAGCACCGCGCCGGCCGAGGTCACCGCCGCGAGCTGGGCGATGGTCGGATCGCTCCAGATCGGCTGCGAGCGCCGGTAGCGCACCGGCTCGCCCCCGCCCGGGTACCAGCCGACGCCGAAGCCGTCGGCGTTGATCGTCCCGCCGCCGCGCATGTCGCGGGGCGCCCAGGACTGCCGCACGAGGGAGTGTGGCGGGTCGAACAGCAGCTCGTGCAGGGTGACCGGCGGCCCCAGGTAGGCCAGGTGGCGGCACATCAGCCGGCACCGCCCGGCCCGGCGGGGCGCCCCCGGTGTCGCCGTCGCCGGCCGGGCGGGCCCGCCCTCACGACTGCGTCTCCTCCGGCCGGGCGTCGCGCGCGCACCGGAAGCCGCTGAAGATCTGTCGCCGGATCGGGTAGTCCCAGTTGCGGAAGGTGCCCCGGCAGGCCGCCCGGTCGGTGCCGAACGACCCGCCGCGCAGCACCCGGTGCTCGTCGCCGAAGAAGACCTCCGAGTATTCGCGGTAGGGGAAAGCGGTGAAGCCGGGATAGCCCCGGAACGCCGTGGAGGTCCACTCCCACACGTCGCCGATGAGCTGGTGCACGCCCAGCGGCGAGGCCCCGGCCGGGTAGGCGCCCACCGGGGCCGGCCACAGGTGTCGCTGGCCGAGGTTGGCGTGCTCGGCGGCGGGGTCTTCGTCGCCCCACGGGTAGCGGCGGGAACGGCCGGTGGCCGGATCCCAGCGGGCCGCCTTCTCCCACTCCGCCTCGGTCGGCAGCCGCTTGCCGCACCACGCGGCGTACGCCTGCGCCTCGTGGAAGCAGACGTGCACCACCGGCTCGTCGTCGCGGACCGGCGCCCACCGCCCGAACCGCCGACAGGCCCACCCGTCGGCGTCGCGCCGCCAGTGCGCCGGCGCGGACAGCCCCGCCTCCCGCCGGTGCCGCCAGCCGGCCGGGCTCCACCAGCGCGGGTCGTCGTATCCGCCGTCGGCGATGAACTCGCAATAGCGTCCGTTGGTCACCGGCGCGGCATCGATGACGTACGCCGGCAGCTGGACCCGGTGGGCCGGGCGCTCGTTGTCCAGCGCCCACGCGTCGGTGTCGGTGCCCATGGTGAACTCACCGGCCGGCACCAGCACCTCCGCGTCAACCCGGGCCCTCGGCTCCGGCGGCGGCGGGGCGTGCAGCACCGCCGGGCCGGCGCGCAGCTGGTGGGTGGCGAGCATCGTCTCGTCGTGCTGCTGCTCGTGCTGCACGATCATGCCGAAGGCGAAGCCGTCGGCGACCAGCGGCCGTTCGGTGAACGCGACCCGGTCCAGCAGGTCGAGCACCTTGTCCCGGACGGTGAGCAGGTAGGCGCGCGCCTCGGCCGGTGGCAGCAGCGGCAGCGTAGGGCGGTCCCGGCGGGGCTGCTTGAACGCGTCGTACAGGTCGTCGATGTCGTGCCGGACGGGTTCGCGGCCGCCCACGTCCCGCACCAGCCAGAGCTCCTCCTGGTTGCCGACGTGGGCCAGGTCCCACACCAGCGGCGACATCAACGGCGAGTGCTGCCGCATCAGGTCGTCCTCGTCGACCGCCTCGGTCAGCAGGGCGGTGCGGGCGCGGGTGCGGGCCAGCTCCGCCGCGATCCGGCTGCGCAACTGCTCCGCGCCCGCCCACCGGGTGCTCGTTCCGGTCACCGGTGACTCCTCCCCGCGGCGTCGCGCCGCCGTCGTACGCCACGGTCGATGTCGTCGTGCAGGGCCGCCGGCAGGTCTAGCCGGGGCAGGGCCGCGAGGGCCAGGTCGAACAGGTCCGCCGCGGCGGCGGCGAGTGCCGGGTCGCGCAGGCCGTGCCGGGCGGCGGCGTGCCAGCGGTGCGCCACCGGCCCGGCGACGGCACGGGCCGCCCGGACGGTGCCGGGGTCGGCGAGCAGGGCGGACAGCACCGCGAGCGGCAGCGCCCAGCCCCGGCCCGGCTGCGTGTCGAGGTAGCGCAGCTCCAGGTAGCCGCGGGGCCGCACCGGCGGGAAGAGCGTGCTCACGTGGTAGTCGAGGTCGTCGCTGGTGGGCGGTCGGGGCAGCGCCCCGTCGACCCAGTCGGCGAACGTGATCCCCGGCGGCGGCGTCCAGTCGGGACCCCCGCCACGTACGCAGAGCAGCGGCGCGGCGAGGACGTACCTGGTCCAGGCGGTGACGGGGTCGACATCCGTCTCCGGCGTCCAGACGGGACGGGTGCGGGCCGGGTCGATGCCGTACCAGGCGGCCATCCGGGCGGAGGCCCAGCCGGTGGGCCGGCCGGCGTGCCGGTCAGCCGTGGCGAACGCGGCCAGCAGGGGCGGCCCGACCGCGTGCACCACCGCCCAGCGGTCGGCCAGGTGTTCCGGCTCCCCGGCGTCCAGGCAGATCTGCAGGCCGGCGGTGCTGTACATCATCGTCCGGCCGGCCGGGCCGCGTCGGTCGAAGACGCGCCGCATGGCCCGGTAGCGGGGGCCTTCGACCACGGGGCGGGGCGGCCGGTGCGCGTCGATGCCGCTGCGCCCGAGGACCAGCCCGGCGGCGTCGAGCAGACCGCGCAGCTCGGCGATGTCGCCGTCGGTGGCGTGGAAGAGGGTGGCGAGGGAGGTGCGCGGCACGGTGGAGATCTCCAACTGCCCGCCGGGCTCCACTGTCACGGTGCCACCGTGTGGGAGCGGCTCGGCGGGGCTCGCGCGGTCGAGGGTGTGGGGGCCGTGTCGGCCCAGGGCCGCCCGGAGCCGCTCGCGGTCGACGGGCCGGGCGGGGTCGGCGGCGTCGTGCACGGTCCATTCGAGTTCGACACCGGTGTGTGTCGGCGGACCGGTCTTGAAACAGATGCCAGCGAGGTGCCCCTCGGCGGCGGCGGACTCCCGCAGGATGGTGCTCTTCTCGACTTCCGGCGACGTCACCACAGGTCGGGCTCCTTCCCGGCCGACTTCCGGCCCGTGTCACCGTATCGCCACCCACCGACATCGGCGGGGGTGCCGGCGGCTCCCACCCGATCCTGTCTAGCAGACGGTTTTCCCGCGGCGGGCCGGAACGGCGGGCGCATCGGGCGACCCGGCCCCGGCCCGCCGCGCCCGCCGCTCAGCTCCGGCTGCCAGGTGGAACGGGCCCCAGGCCGGCGGACCGGGCCAGAACACGGGCGGGTCAGCCGGTCGGGGCCGGCGGCGGCACCTCGGGCACCAGTTCGCGGCAGAAGTCCTCGACCTGCCCGGGGCCGCCCGCCGCGGTCACCAGGCGGGCGAACGAGGGGGTGTCCAGGGCCTCCACCCGCTGCGCCGGCTTCCTGGCCAGGTACGCCCGGCAGAGCCCGCGCAGTTGCTCGGCGCGCTGCCCCGGCGTCGTCGGCGCGACACCGGCGGTGGTGTCGGGGCCGGGCGTGCCCGAGGTGCTGGCGGTCGAGGCAGCGGACGGGGTTCCGGTGGCTCGGCCGCCACCGGTGGTGGCGGTCGAGCCGCCCCGCTCCGGTTGCCTGTCGTCCGGCGCGGTGGTGGCCGGCGCGGTGGCGGTCGGGGCGGTGGCGGCCGGGCGCGACGGCGGGACCGGCTCGTCGGCGCCGTTCAGCGCGACGGCCGCGAAGGACGCGCCCGCCGTGGCGGTGACCGCGATCGCGGCCCCCCAGGCCGCGGCACCGGCCGTGAACCGGCGGCGGCGCGGCGACGGGGCGGGGCCGACGGCGGGCCGCACGGCGCGGGCCGCCCGGAAGGCGGCCACGGCGGCCTCCTCCCCGGCCAGTTCGCCGGGGCGGGCCGGGCCGGCGGCGGCGGAGAGCACGCGGGCCAGCGGACCGGGCTCGCCGTCGGCCGTCCGGGTCGCTGCGGCGCGGGCGGTGTCGAGCAGCCGGTCGGACGCGGCCCGGTCCCCGGGCCGCCCGGCCCGACGGAAGAACATCCTGGGTCCCCTCACGTCAACCGTCCGCCGGCTCGGCGTACGGCGCCTGCCGCCCGCCGGCGCGCGGTCGGGGCGGCACCGCCGCGGCGGGGATGGCCGAGGACCCGTTCGGGTCGTGGCGCTCCAACAGGGCGGCGAGGCGGCGCAGCCCGCGATGGGTGGCGGTGCGCACGGCACCGGGCCGGCGGCCGAGCACCCGCCCGGCGGTCTGGGCGTCCAACCCGACGACGGCACGCAGCAGGACCGCCTCGGCCTCGCGGGGCGGCAGGGTGCCGATCAGCGCGAGCGCCGCCTCGGTGCCGATCGTCTCGCCGGCCCGCTCGGCGGTGTCGGCGTCGGCGGCCAGCTCGGCGAGTTCCTGCACCGGCACCGGCATGCAGGGGCGGCGACGTTGCCGCCGCAGGTGGTCCATCGCCCGGTTGCGGGCGATGGTGACGGTCCAGGCCCGGAACTGCCCACCGGTGAAGCTGGCCAGGTCGCGGGAGATCTGCAGCCAGGTCTCCGAGGCGACGTCCTCGGCGTCCGCGCCGACCAGGGCGATCAGGTATCGCAGCAGGCCGGGCTGGAGGCTGCGGTAGAGGAAGCGGAAGGCGTCCTCGTCGCCGGCCTGCGCCGCCACCACGGCGTCGTTCAGCTCAGCCGTCATGGGCCCGCCGATTTCGTGGCTGCGGGAGGCACGCGTGCGCGCCCGATAGGCGGGCACGGCAGGGTGGCCGGACCTGATCCCGCACCCTCAGCCCCCCGCTGGCCTGCTCACCGCCGGGTCCGCGTGGCCCGGACGGCACGTCCGGACTCCTGCCGTGGCGGCACGGCCGGTGGCGCAGGTGCCGCGGCAACCATGGGGGCGGCCCGAGTCGGGCCAACGCTAGGAGCGCCTGCGCCCCTCAGGCAAGCCCGACCCGGTAGGTAAAAGAGTGATAATTATCTAGCCGTTCGGGCGGCCCGTCGCCGTAACGGCGTAGCCCTGTGCGACGCTGCACCCCGCTTTGGCCGCGAAGGGTTTCATGTTCGTCCAGCGTGCGGCGGCGGCGGGCGGCCACCGTGACCCACCGCCGCCGGGTGATCACCGTTCATCCATGGGCCGGCCCCGCTTTCGCAACCCCGCCGGCCGGCCCGCGGGGGCCGGGGCGCCGATCCGCGCCGCGCCGATCCGCGCCGCTCTGGGTACGGTGGTGGTGTGTTGTCATCGGAGGTCGTACTCAGCGGTCGCTACCGCCTGGACGAACGTGTCGCCACGGGCGGCATGGGCGACGTCTGGCGGGGCAAGGACCTCGTCCTCGGCCGTCAGGTCGCGGTCAAGGTCCTGTTGCCCGCGCTGGTCTCCGACCCCGACTTCATCGCCCGCTTCCGCGCCGAGGCCCGCATCATGGCGGCCCTGCGCCACCCCGGCATCGTCCAGGTCTTCGACAGCGGCGAGGACGACCTGCCCGACGGCGGCCGGGCCGACTACCTGGTCATGGAGTTCGTGACCGGCCAGCCGCTGTCCAAGCGGATCGAGGCCGCCGGTCGCCTCGACGTGGCCGAGACGATGGCGATCGTCGCGCAGGTAGCGCAGGCGCTGCACGCCGCGCACCTGGGCGGGATCGTGCACCGCGACGTCAAGCCGAGCAACCTGCTGGTGCAGGAGGACGGCAGCGTCGTCCTGGTCGACTTCGGTGTCGCCCGGTCGACCGACGTCACCAGCATCACCAGCACGAACGCGGTGCCCGGCACCGCGCTCTACATGGCGCCGGAGCAGGCGGCCGGTCGGCCGGTCTCCGGGGCCACCGACGTCTACGCCCTCGGCGCGGTGACCTTCTGCTGCCTCAGCGGCGGTCCGCCCTTCACCGGCGACAATCCGCTGCAGGTGGCCGTGCGCCACCTCGACGACGAGCCGCCGGAGCTGCCGCGTGGCGTGCCCGAGGCGGTGCGCGCGCTCGTCTCGCGCGCCCTGGCCAAGGACCCGGCCGACCGGTTCAGCAGTGCGGCGGCGATGGCCGAGGCCGCCCGCGCCGCCGTGTCCGGTCCGACCGCGCCGATCGTCGGGGCGCCCGCCCTCGCGGTGGGCGAGCTCGACTCGGGCACCCGCGCCGACCTGCCGGTCGTCGCGACCGCGACCCGTCGGAAGCGACGTGGCACCCTGCTCGGCGCGGCCGCGGCGGTGCTCGTGGCGCTGGCGGGTCTCGGCGCGGCGCTCGGCGCGACCGGGCGCGACGCGCCGGCGGTCGAGGTCCCGCGGACCACCACCCCGGTCGTGGAGCCGAGCGTCGGCGCCGAGGCGCCGGCGGAGCAGGACGACGCTCCCGTCGACCGCGACCGGCCGTTCCGGCCCACCGGCTCCACGTCGCGACCGTCGCCGTCGGCCACCGCGCCGCCGGTCTCCCCCCAGCCGAGCAGGTCCGCGACCCCGTCGCCGGATCCCACCTCCACCAGCGCCCCGACGGGCCCGCCGCCCAGCGATCCCCCGACGCAGAGCACGCCGCCGGCGGAGCCGACCGCGACGCAGACCACGCCGGTGGATCCGGCCAATCCGCCGGCGGTCTGACCGACGGGGTCGCCGGCGCGACCACCCCAGCGGCACCGATAATCCCAAACCGGACTTACGGGCACAGGAATCGCTCTACCCTCCCAGCAGGGTCTTTCCGCCGTCTGCCTTCGGGAGTCCGGGTGAGCGTTGTTGACAAGCTGGTGGTGATCGGCCAGGGGTACGTCGGCCTGCCGCTGGCCATGCGGGCCGTCGAAGCCGGCCTGGACGTGGTCGGCCTGGACGTCGACTCCGACCGGGTCAAGCGGCTCGCGTCGGGCGAGTCGTTCGTCGAGGACATCCCCGCCGACCGGCTGGGCCGGGCGCTGGGCAGCGGCCGGTACCGGCCGAGCACGGAGTACGCCGACGCCGAGGGCTTCGACATCTGCGTGATCACGGTGCCGACGCCGCTGCGGGACGGCACGCCCGACCTCAGCTTCGTGGAGCAGGCCGGTGTCGCCGTGGGCCCGTACGTGCGGGCGGGTTGCACCGTGATCCTGGAGTCCACCACGTACCCCGGCACCACGGAGGAGTTGCTGCGCCCGCTGCTGGAGTCGGCCAGCGGGCTGCGCAGCCCCGGTGACTTCCACCTCGGTTACAGCCCGGAGCGCATCGACCCGGGCAACCGGACCTGGCGCCTGGAGAACACTCCGAAGGTGGTCTCCGGCACGGACGCCGCCGCGCTGGCCCGGGTCGACGGGTTCTACCGCCGGCTCGTGGAACGCACCGTGCCGGTCGACTCCACCCGGGTGGCGGAGCTGACCAAGCTGATCGAGAACACGTTCCGCCAGGTGAACATCGCCCTGATCAACGAGCTGACGATGCTCTCGCACCACCTCGACATCGACGTCTGGCAGGCGATCGAGGCGGCGGAGACCAAGCCGTTCGGCTTCATGCCGTTCCGGCCCGGTCCGGGCGTCGGCGGGCACTGCCTGCCGATCGACCCGTGCTACCTGTCCTGGCAGGTCAAGCGGCGCCTCGGGCGGCAGTTCCGGTTCATCGAGCTGGCCAACGACGTCAACCACGAGATGCCCGAGCACGTGGCCCAGCGAATCATGAACGGGCTGAACCGGACCGGCCGCACCGTCAGCGGGGCCCGGCTGCTGCTGCTGGGCCTGGCATACAAGAAGAACACCGGCGACATGCGCGACTCCCCCGCCGTCGACGTGGCCCGACGCCTGCAGGCCCTGGGCGCGGACGTCCGGGCGGTCGAGCCGTACGCGGAGCCGCACCACATCCCCGACGGCGTGCTCGTGGTGGAGCTGACCGAGCGGGAGCTCCGCGCGGCGGACGCGGTGGTGGTGGTCACCGACCACGACGACTTCGACTACGACCTGGTGGCCCGGCACGCCCGGTACGTCTTCGACACCCGCAACCGGTGCGTCGGCGGCGTGGTGGAGCGCCTGTAGACCCGGCACCGCTGGCCGGTCCCGCCGCCCCGTGCGGGCGACGGGACCGGCCAGCGGATGTCACTGGTCGCCGAGCGCCTCGACGACCGGCCGGGACAGCGCCCGGCGGGCCGGCAGCACCGAGGCCGCCAGGGCGGCCACGACCGCGACCCCGAGGATCATCCCGAGCTGCCCCACCGGCAGCACCACGGCGAAGTCGCCGCTGATCCGGGCCAGCATGGCCATCGCGGCGGCGCTGACCCCGGTGCCGAGGCCGATCCCGAGCACCGCGCCGACCAGCGCCGTCAGCACCGCCTCGACGGCCAGCATCGCGCGCATCCGCCCCCGGGTCATGCCGACCGCCCGCAGCACGGCGTTCTCCCGGCTTCGCTCCACCACCGACAGGCTCAGCGTGTTCGCGACCCCGACCAGCGCGATCACGACGGCCAGGCCCAGCAGCGCGGTGACGAAGGCGAGCAGCATGTCGACCGTGGCGGTGAGCATCTTCTTGTACGCGCCCTGGTCCATCAGGTTGGCCGTCGGATACTGGGCGAGCACCGCCTCGATGGCGGCCCGGGCCTGGTCGGCGGAGACGCCGGCGGCGGGGTCGATCTCGGCCAGGTAGCCCCGCTCGTCCGGGAAGAGCGTGGCGAAGTCGGCGTCGACCACGTCGATCACGTGACCGTCGGGAACGGGGCTGCCGGCGAACGCCGGGCCGTCGGCGGTGACGACCGCGGCCACCCGCAACGACCGGCCGCGCATGGTGACGGTGGAGCCGGTCGTCCAGCCCCGGGCCTGGGCCAGTTCCCGGTGCACCAGCACCGACCCCGGCCCCAGCCCCCGGACGTCCCCCGCCACGACCCCCGTCAGCGTCCGGCCGACCAGGGCGGGGTGCGCGGCCCGGACCCGCACGCCGGCGGTCACGGCGCCGCGCTGCTCGTGCACGACCGCCAGCTCGGGCCGGGCGCGCAACTCGGCCACGAGCGGCGCCGGCAGGTCGCCGCCGACCCCGGTGACCAGCCAGTCGACCCCGATCTCGGCGTCCACGCTGCGCTCGATGCCGTCCTTGGTGCTGCGGGCGCCGACCACGAAGGCCGAGACCAGCCCGATCCCGATCACCAGGGCCGTGGCGGTCGCGGCGATCCGACGCGGGTTGCGCACGGCGTTCGCCACGGCCAGGCCGGCGGTGGCCCCGAACAACCTGCGGGCCGGCCAGCCCAGCACCCGGACCAGCGCCGGCACGAGCACCGGGCCGAAGAGCACGATCCCGAAGAAGGTGAGCACGCCGCCGGCGGCCACCAGCACCACCTGGACGGTCGGCGCGGCGGCGGCCAGCGCGGCGATCCCGGCGGCGAAGACCAGCGCGCCGGCGGTCAGCCGGAGCCGGCCGGCCCCCCGCGCGGGCTGCACCGCGGCGTCGGTGAGCGCGGCGACCGGGGCGATCCGGGTGCCCCGCCAGGCGGGCAGCAGGGCGGCGCCCATCGTGACCGCCGTGCCCAGGAGCAGGCTGACCAGCACGGTGGGTCCCGTGACGGTGAGCCCGCCGGAGACCGGCGCGTCGAGCCGCGTCATCAGCCGGGTCATGCCCCCGGCCAGGGCCACGCCGACCAGGACGCCGGCCGCGGAGGCGACCAGGCCGACCAGGGCGGCCTCCAGCAGCGCGGCACGGAACAGCTGGCCCCGGGTCGCGCCGACCAGGCGCAGCAGCGCGGTCCGCCGGGTCCGCTGGGCCAGCACGATGGCGAAGGTGTTGGCGATGACGAAGCCGGCGACCACGACGGCGACCCCGGCGAAGGTCAGCAGCACCATGTTGAACTGCCGCAGGTCGCGCACCGCGTCGGCCACGGCGTCGTCGAGGATGCGCTGCCGGGTCTTGACGGTCGTGCCGGCGCCGGCGGCCTCGGCGGCCCGCGCGGCCAGCGCCTCGTCGGCCGCATCCGCTCGGGCGGCCACCATGATCCGGTCGTAGCCGCGCCGGCCGGTGACCGCGAGGGCGTCCGCGCCGACCAGGCCGATGAACGGGCCGCCGACGTCGCGGGCGGTGCCGGCCACGTCGACCGTGCCGACCAGGTTGTACGGGCGGGCGGCTCCCCCGCCGCCGCCGACGCGTACCCCGGTGCCGAGGGTGAAGCCCTCCTCGTCGGCGGTCGCGGCGTCCAGCACCACCTCGCCCGGGCGCTCGGGCAGCCGGCCGGCCACCACGTCGTACGAGCGCAGCGCGTCGTCGACGGGGATCGCGGCGAGCACGGCGTAGCCGAGCACGGGGCGGCCGTCGGCGCCGATGATCCCGCCGGAGCCGAGCAGCTCCCCCTCGGCGGCGGCGACCCCGTCGACCGAGCGCACCTTCTCGACCAGTTCGGCCGGCAGCGGGTCCGCGGTGGCGGAGTGCACGGCGAGGTCGGTGTGCCGGTCGAACGCCCCGGCCCGGTCGTACGCGCCGGCCCGCATCCCGTCGACGAAGATCAACGTGCCGGCGATGAAGGCCACTCCGAGCACGATGGCCAGCGACGAGAGCATCAGGCGCAGCGCCTCGGCGCGCAGCTGGCGCAGGGTCGTGCGAATCACCGGGCCACCGCCTCGCGGCCGGTGGCCGGCACGCGCGCGGCATCGAGTCCGGCGAGCGCGTCGAGCACCCGCTCGGCGGTCGGGGCGGCGAGGTCGCGTACCGGCCGGCCGTCGGCGAGGAAGACCACCCGGTCGGCGTGCCCGGCCGCCGACGGGTCGTGGGTCACCATGACGACCGTCTGGCCGAGGGTGTCGACGGCCTCGCGGAGCAGGCGCAGCACTTCGGCGCCGGAGCGCGAGTCCAGGTTGCCCGTCGGCTCGTCGGCGAAGATCACCCACGGCCTGGTGATCAGTGCCCGGGCCACCGCCACCCGCTGCTGCTGGCCGCCGGAGAGCTCGGCGGGACGGTGACGCAGCCGGTCGGCGAGCCCCACCGCCGCGACGACCTGCCGCAGCCAGGCCCGCTCCGGCCGCCGGCCGGCGATGGCCAGGGGCAGCACGATGTTCTCCTCGGCGCTCAGCGCCGGCAGCAGGTTGAACTTCTGGAACACGAAGCCGACCCGGTCGCGGCGCAGCAGGGTGAGCCGCTTGTCGTCGAGGCGGGCGAGGTCGGCGTCGCCGATGCGTACGCTGCCGGTGGTGGGCCGGTCCAGGCCGGCGAGGCAGTGCATGAGGGTGGACTTGCCGGAGCCGGACGGGCCCATGATGGCCGTGAACCGGCCGGCGGCGAAGTCGACGTCGACATCGTCGAGTGCGACGACGGCGGCCTGACCGGCACCGTACCGCTTGGAGAGGCCGCGGGCGGTGACCGCGACGCCGGCGGCGGATGGCGCGGGAGGTGTGACGGGCACGTGGCGCTCCCCGTGGAGGTCGTGGCTGGGACGTCTCCGACGCTATGGGCGCCGCCGGTACGGCCGCGTCCACCCGCGCGCCCGACTCCACTGCGACCTCGGGTGTCCCTGACGGGGTGAGCCCGTACGACCTGGGTCGTAGCCGGGCTCAGCCGCCGGGGGTGATCAGCCCGGTCTCGTACGCCAGCACCACGGCCTGCACCCGGTCGCGGAGCTGGAGCTTGGCGAGGATCCGCCCGACGTGCGTCTTCACGGTGGCCTCCGCGACGTGCACCCGGGCGGCGATCTCCGCGTTGGAGAGGCCCTGCGCCACCAGCAGGAGGATCTCCCGCTCGCGTTCGGTGAGCTGGCCGATCCGGGGGTGGGCGGCGGGACCGGGGCCGAGCCGGCCGGCGAACCGGTCGAGCAGCCGCCGGGTGATGGACGGGGCGACCACCGAATCGCCCTGGGCGACCACCCGGATGGCCGCCAGCAGTTCCTCCGGCGGGACGTTCTTGAGCAGGAAGCCGCTGGCGCCGGCCTGGAGCGCGGCGAAGGCGTCCGCCTCGGTGTCGAAGGTGGTGAGCACCAGCACCCGGGGCGATCCGGCGGGACGGTCCCGGCAGATCCGGCGGGTGGCCTCCACCCCGTCCAGGGTGGGCATCCGGACGTCCATCACCACGACGTCGGCCTCGACGCGGGCCAGCAGCCGCAGGGCGTCGGCCCCGTCGATCGCCTCGCCGACGACCTCCAGGTCGGGTTGGGAGTTCAGCACCATGCGGAAACCGGCGCGGACCAGCGCCTGGTCGTCCACGATCACCACGCGGATCGTCATGCCGGCGTCACCTCCGTCGTCGCGGATGTCGACGGTAGCGGGAGCCACGCCTCGATCTGCCAGCCCCCGGCCGTTCCCGGTCCGACGGTCAGGCTGCCGTCGTACACGCTCACCCGCTCGCGCATGCCGACGAGGCCGTGCCCGCCGGAGGGCGCGGGGCTGACCGGCGGCCGGCCGCGCCCGTCGTCGACCACCCGCACCGCCACGGCGTCGTCGGCGTGGGCGACGGTGACCTCGACGCCGGCGCCGACCCCGGCGTGCTTCAGCGCGTTGGTGAGCCCTTCCTGCACGACCCGGTAGACGGTCAGCTCCAGCCCGGGCGGCAGCGCCGCCGGCTCCCCGGTGACCGCGTGCCGTGCCCGCAGGCCGGCGGCCCGGAACCGGTCGAGCAGTGCGGGCAGTTCGGCCAGGGCCAACCGGCGGTGCGCCGGGTCGGCGGCCACCCGGGCGCCGTCGGGCTCGTCCCCCGCGTCCGCCGGGCTGGGTTCGCGCAGCACGCCGACCAACCGGCGCATCTCCTCCAGCGCCTGCCGGCCGGTGTCGGCGACCACCTTGACCGCCTGGCGGGCGGTCTCCGGGTCCCGGTCGAGCATGAACCGCGCCCCGTCGGCCTGCACGATCATCACGGCCATGCTGTGCGCCACCACGTCGTGCAGTTCCCGGGCGATGCGGGTGCGCTCCCCGGCGACCGCGGCGCGCGCCTCCGCCTCGCGTTCCCGCTCCAGGGTGGCGGCCCGTTCCTCGAGGCTGAGCACGTAGAACCGGCGGGTCCGCACGTTCAGCCCGACCAGCCAGACCGCCCCGGTGACGAGGCCGTAGTAGATCGCCGTGGCCCACCAGGCGATGGCCGCCTGGGTGTGGAGGCCGGCGAGGACCACCCCGACGGCGGCGCCGATCCCGGCGAGGATCCCGTCCCGGAGCCGGTCGGCGTACTTGAGCACGCTGTAGAGGGCGATCAGCACCGCGACGTCGAAGGCCAGCGGCCCCCACCCGGCGGCCACCTGCACCAGCGCGAGCACCGCCACGACCACGGCGACCGCCGACGGGTGGGCCCGGCGGAACAGCAGCGCCGCCGCCATCACGGTGCCGACCAGGCTGGCCTTCCACCCGCCGGGCTGGTTGGCCGTCCCGGCGAGGGCGAAGAGCGCCACTGTGGCGGCGACGAAGACGTCGAAGGCGACGCCGCGCAGGGGGCGACCGAGGATCGTGCGGTTCACGGTCACCCAGCGTACGTGCCGCAGGCCGGGGGCACCGCGCCCCGACCCGGCCGGCTCCCCCGGGTCAGGTCAGCAGGTCGCGCATCCGGTCGATCTCGACGGTCTGCTCGGTGGCCACGGAGTTGGCGAACTCCGACAGGGTCAGGTCGGCGCCGACCTTGAGCAGCTCGGTGGCCATCTGGACCGCCCCCTGGTGGTGCTCCGTCATCATCCGCACGAAGAGCCGGTCGAACTCGGCGCCCCGCGCCGCCGCGAGCTGCCGGATCGCCTCGGGCGTCTGCATGCCCCGCATGCTGCCGTGGTCGTGCCCGGCCACCTCGGTGGAGAGACTGCGGGTCTGCAGCCAGCCCCGCATCATGCCGATCTCGGGCCCCTGGCTGGCGCGGATCCGCTCGGCGAGGGCGCGCAGGGTCGGGTCGCCGGCGCGGTCGGTGGCCAGCTCCGCCATCTCGAGCGCCTGGGCGTGGTGCGGGATCATCATCCGCACGAACCAGACGTCCATCGAGTTGTGCCGGGCCCGGGTCGCGTCGCGCATCTCCTCGGCGGGCCGGACGGCGGCGCTCTCACCGGGCCGGCCGGGAACGATCACGGCGGGCCGGGGCGGGCCGGTCGGCGCCGACGGCGAGGCGGCGGGCTGTCCCGCCGGGGCCGCGCTCGGGGCAGCGGCGGTGCGGGACAGCACGACGAGCACCGCCGCCAGCAGGAGCGCGGTTGTGACGACGGCCAGGGACCGCGCACGGCGATTGGTCATGGGCGATTCCCCCCGGTAGAGGTCATGGCGATGGTATCCATCGACGCAAGATGTTTCATGTGATGCGCATCACATCGATGGAACTCAACGGGCTGTAGGGTGTGCGCATTCGCCATCCCCGCGTGAAGGGCGTCGCCGATGACCAGTTTCCGCACCCTGCGGGCCCGGCGGCTCACCACCGTGAGCCTGGCCGCGGCCGGCCTTCTCCTCGCCAGCGTCGCCACCGCCGCACCGGGTAACGCCGGCGTGGCGACGCGCTCCGCCCCCTCGGGCACTGTGGACACGACCAACGCCATCCCGGGCGTCGACGAGATCGTCAGCAGCCCCAACCTACGCCAGGTCGCCAACCTGCCGAAGCAGGCGCCGCTGGACGCCACCAACAGCGACCTCGCGTTCCAGGGCCGCTACGCCTTCGCCGGCAACTACAACGGCTTCGTCGTCTACGACATCTCCCGGCCGACCGCGCCGAGCGTGGTGTCGCAGGTCTACTGCCCCGGGTCGCAGAACGACATCTCCGTCCACGGTGACCTGCTGTTCCTCTCCACCGACTCGCCCCGCAGCGACGACTCGTGCAGCAGCACCGGCGCGCCGGCGACGGAGAAGGCGTCCTGGGAGGGCATCAAGGTCTTCGACATCAGCGACAAGGTCAACCCCCGCTACGTCAAGGCCGTCGAGACGGCCTGCGGCTCGCACACCCACACCCTGGTGCCGGGCAAGGACCGCAAGGCCGTCTACCTGTACATCTCCTCGTACAGCCCGCGGGCGGAGTTCCCCGACTGCCAGCCCCCGCACGACTCCATCTCCATCGTCAAGGTGCCGGTGAAGTCGCCCACCGACGCGGCGGTGGTGGCCACGCCGAACCTCTTCCCCGACGGCGGCTACGAGGGCCGTCCCGGCGGCTCGGCGACCACCGGCTGCCACGACATCACCGCCTACCCGGAGAAGGACCTGGCCGCCGGCGCCTGCATGGGTGACGGCATCCTGATGGACATCTCGAACCGGGAGGCCCCGCGGCTGATCAACCGGGTCCGGGACACCGTCAACTTCGCGTTCTGGCACTCGGCCACGTTCAACAACGCCGGCACCAAGGTGGTCTTCACCGACGAGCTGGGCGGCGGCGGCGCGGCCACCTGCAACGAGGCCATCGGACCGGAGCGGGGCGCCGACGCCATCTACGACATCACCGGTCGCGGTGACGCCCGGAAGATGGTGTTCCGCAGCTACTACAAGATCCCCCGGATGAACGCCGACACCGAGAACTGCGTGGCGCACAACGGCTCGCTGATCCCGGTGCTCGGACGCGACATCATGGTCCAGGCGTGGTACCAGGGCGGCATCTCCGTCTGGGACTTCACCGACTCGGCCAACCCCAAGGAGATCGCGTTCTGGGAGCGCGGCCCGCTCTCGACCGACCGGCTCGTCGGCGGTGGCACCTGGTCCGCGTACTACTACAACGGCTACATCTACTCCAACGACATGGTGAAGGGCTTCGACGTCCTGAAGCTGACCGACTGGCGGACCTGGACGGCGAACCTCGTCCGGTACCGCGAGCTGAACGTGCAGACCCAGCCCAGCTACCTGGGCTGGTAGCCACACCCACGCGAGCGGGTCCGGTCCCCACCCGGGGGTCGGGCCCGCTCGCGTCGGCACGTGGGCACGCGCCGACCCGCTCGGGCTGCGCCCGCACCGCCTTGCCGGGCAGCGCCGGCTCAGAGCCCCATCTCGGCTTCGTACGCCCGGCGCAGCCGCCGCCGGGCCGTCGGCGCGAGGCACAGGTGCCACGCCGGTCCCTCGTCGACCACGTTGATCTCGCCGGCCCGCTGCCGGGCCAGCAGCAGCTCGGCCAGGGTGTCGCGGACGCCGAACCGCCCGAACCACTCGATCTCGACGTCGACGGCCCAGCCGAGGCAGTGCCCGCTCGGCGCGGTCGCGGGGTGCCCGAGCCGGCGCAGCCGGTGCTGGTGCTCGACGCTGTGCACCAGGCTGGTGACCCACAGCGGCGGCGTGGCCGGCGGGGTGCTGGCGGCGAACTGCCGGGCGAGGTCGTTGAGCAGCGCCACCACCTCGCGGCGGGCCCGCCGCAACGGCAGGCCGGCGGTACGCGGCGCGGCGTCGGGCCGCAGCCGACGCCGCACCGCCCGCATCCCACGCCGCAGCAGCGTCCGCGGCTGCTCCGCGTACCGGAAGCGCAGCAGGTCCCGGCGGCGCAGCCACTCCAGGTCGACCAGGTCGGGGCTGGCGCCGACCTGGGCGTCGGTGCGGAAGGTGGGGGCGTCGCGCCACCACAGCACGTCGACGCGGGAGAGCAGGTAGACCCGGACCAGCGCGGTGAGTTCGGCGACGCCGTCGCGCGCCTCGGACTGGTGGCGGGCCATCTCCAGCAGCAGCGTCTCGCGGGCGCCGACGATCCCCTGCGGGGTGGCGTCGAGCACGGCGGCGAGCGCGGGTTCGCGCAGCCGGTCGTCGATCAGCACCTGCCGGGCCTGCGTGCGGCCCGCCCCGGCCAGGGCGCCGACCTCGACCAGCAGGTCGGCCACGGCCGCCCGGTACGCGTCGAGGTCGGGCCCGACGGCGGGCCTGGGCGGCGTGCCGGGTGCCCGCCGGCGGGACCGGGCGGGGGGCGTGACGGAGGAGCCGGACTGGTGTCCCGAGCTTCGGCTGGGCACTCGCATGGTCGGGTCCCCTCTCCGTCACGACGTCACCGTGTGCATCGCCCTGCACACACCGTAATCACGCCGGAAGGGATGAGGCCGAGCAATCCTCCTATCTCCCCCTCAGGGGGCCGACCGTCGCCCTCGGGCACGAACGGGGCCCGTTCAGGGGCCGTCGCCGCCGAGCGGGCTGACCGCCCGGGTGTCCCCGTCGTAGCTGCGCCCGGCGACGAAGGTGCCGCCGGGGCGGTCGACGCCCGCCAGCGCCCGGGCCACCCGGCGGTCGGCGTCGCGAAACCGCAGCGCCAGGCTCAGGTGCGCCCGCCAGCGCCCCGGGGCGTGCCACGGCCGCTGCCCGGCGGCCCCGGCCAGAACGTCCCAGACCGCCGCGTGCAGGGCGGTCAGCTCCGGCGTCGGGTCGAGCAGCCACACCAGCGGGGCGCTGCCGTCGAGCACCGCGATCCGGTCCAGCCGCACGGGCAGCGGCAACGCCGCGTCGAACAGGGCGGCCAGTCGCCGCCGGGCGCCGGGCGGGAACTCGTCGACCGCGGCGAGGGTCAGGTGGGGCCGGTTGCTCGGGTGGGCGTTGCGCGCCAGGCTGGGCAGCCCCGCCGCGGCCAACCGCTCCCAGGCCCCGCGTACGGCGGCCTCCAGGCCGGGCGAGCAGACCAGTTCGACCGTGCGCACGCCGTCAGGTTAGCTCCCCGGACGGCGGTGCGGGCACCGCGCGGGTGGCTGTTGTGCCGGTCGGCGAAACACCGCCGTGGCGGTGATGAAAAGCTTGACGGCATGAGTTCCGCACCCGTACGGCACGACCCGCCCACCGAGCCCGGCCCCGACACCCTCGACGACACGAGCGCCTTCACGGATCTCGGGCTGCGCGCCGAGTTGCTGGGCGCGCTGTCCGCCCTGGGCTACGAGGAGCCCACCCCGATCCAGCGGGAGGCGATTCCGCCCCTGCTCGCCGGCCGGGACCTGCTGGGTCAGGCCGCGACGGGTACGGGCAAGACCGCCGCCTTCGCGCTGCCGCTGCTGCAGCGGATGCCGGACGACCGTTCCGGCGGCGCACCGACCGCGCTGGTGCTGGTGCCGACCCGCGAGCTGGCGGTGCAGGTCTCGGAGGCGTTCCACCGCTACGGCAAGGACCTGGGCGCCCGGGTGCTGCCGATCTACGGCGGGCAGCCGATCGGCCGGCAGCTACGCGCCCTGGAGTTCGGCGTCGACGTCGTCGTCGCCACCCCGGGCCGCGCGCTGGACCACATCGCCCGGGGCACGCTCGACCTGGGTTCGCTGGCCACGGTGGTGCTCGACGAGGCCGACGAGATGCTCGACATGGGCTTCGCCGAGGACATCGAGGCGATCCTGGAGCACGCGCCGGCACAGCGGCAGACGGTGCTCTTCTCGGCGACGATGCCGGCGCGCATCGACGGGCTGGCCCGCAAGCACCTGACCGACCCCCTGCGCATCCTCATCGCCCGTGAGCAGCCGGTGGCCGGCGAGGCGCCCCTGGTGCGGCAGAGCGCGTACATCGTCACGCGGGCGCACAAGCCGGCGGCGCTGGGCCGGGTGCTGGACGTCGAGTCCCCCACCGCGGCCATCGTCTTCTGCCGCAGCCGCGAGGAGGTCGACCGGCTCACCGAGACCATGAACGGCCGTGGCTACCGGGCCGAGGCGCTGCACGGCGGGATGAGCCAGGAGCAGCGCGACCGGGTCATGGGCCGGCTGCGCACCGGCACCGCGGACCTGCTGGTCGCCACCGACGTGGCGGCCCGCGGCCTGGACGTCGAGCAGCTCACCCACGTGGTCAACTACGACGTCCCGTCGGCTCCCGAGTCGTACGTGCACCGGATCGGGCGGGTCGGGCGGGCCGGACGGGAGGGCGTGGCGATCACGCTCGCGGAGCCCCGCGAGCACCGGATGCTCAAGACCATCGAGCGGGTCACGGGCCAGCGGATCGCCATCGACAAGATCCCGACGGTGGCGGACATGCGCACCCGACGGCTGGAGCTGACCCAGGGCGCCCTGCGGGAGAGCCTGCTGGAGGACGACCTCGACCCGTACCGGGCGATCGTCGAGTCGCTGACCGACGAGTTCGACCTGGTGGAGGTGGCCCTCGCGGCGGTGAAGCTCGCGCACGAGGCGACCTCGCCGGGCTCGGACGACGAGGAGGAGATCCCGCAGGTCCCCGTCCGGGGCCCGCGCGAGGGCCGGCCCGAGGGCGGCGGCCGGGGCGAGCGGCGCGGCGGTGCCCGGCCGCGCACCGGCAACACCACCCAGGTCTTCATCGGGTTGGGCCGGCGCGCCGGGGTGCGCCCACAGGACCTGGTGGGTGCGATCACCGGCGAGACCGGGATCAACGGCCGGGACATCGGCTCCATCGAGATCGCCGACCGCTTCTCGCTGGTGGAGGTGCCCCAGAGCGTCGCCGACCAGGTGATCGCGGGGCTGCGCGGCAGCACCATCAAGGGCCGCAAGACGACCGTACGCCGGGATCGTGACGGCGACGGCGGCGGCGAGCGCCGCTTCGACGGGGCCGACCGGCGCGAGCGCCGCTAGCGGGCAACCGGGGGCACCGTCCTCACGTTCCACGTGGTGGACGGGTGCCCCCGTCGACGTGGGTGGCCGCGGGTGCTCAGTCCGCAGGCGCCGGAGCCGGCCGCGCGGGTGGGGGTGCCGCCGGGGAGGGCCCCGGCCGGGCGCGCGAGGCGTCCGACCGGGGCCCTCCGCACGCCTCAGGCGGCGGTCAGCGCCGGGTCGGGACGGGCGTCGGCGTCGGCCGGGCGCAGCGCCAGGGCGAGCACGTCGGCGACGTCGGCCAGGGGGTGCACGGTCAGCGCCGCCCGGACCTCGGCGGGCAGGTCGTCCAGGTCCGGCTCGTTGCGGGCCGGAATGATCACCTCGGTCAGGCCGGCCCGGTGGGCGGCGAGCAGCTTCTGCTTCACCCCGCCGATGGGCAGCACCCGGCCGGAGAGGGTGACCTCGCCGGTCATCCCGAACTCGGGCCGCACCGGCCGGCCGCTGGCCAGCGACGCCAGCGCGGTGACCATGGTGATGCCCGCGCTGGGGCCGTCCTTGGGCACCGCGCCCGCCGGCACGTGCAGGTGGATCCGCCGCCCGGCGAGGGCGTTCGGGTCCAGGCCGAACCGGCGCCCGTGCGAGCGCAGGTACGACAGCGCGATGTGTGCGGACTCCTTCATCACGTCGCCGAGCTGGCCGGTCAGGGTCAGCCCCGGCTCGCCCGCCATGCTGGTGGCCTCGATGAAGAGCACGTCGCCCCCGGCGCCGGTGACCGCCAGGCCGGTGGCCACGCCGGGCACCGCCGTCCGCTCGGCCGACTCCGGGGTGAACCTCGGCCGCCCGAGGTAGCCGGCGAGGTTGCCGGCGTCGACGCGGACCGGCGCCGGGTCCGTCGCCAGGGCGACCGCGACCTTGCGCAGGATCTTCGCCAGGGACCGTTCGAGCTGCCGCACGCCGGCCTCCCGGGTGTGCTCGCCGGCGATCCGGGCGAGCGCGTCGTCGGCGACGTCGACCTCCTCGGCGGTGAGCCCGGCCCGCTCCCGCTGCCGGGGCAGCAGGTGGTCCCGGGCGATGGCGACCTTCTCCTCCTCGGTGTACCCGTCGAGGGTGACCAGTTCCATCCGGTCCAGCAGCGGGCCGGGAACGGCCTCCACCACGTTGGCGGTGGCCAGGAAGAGCACGTCGGACAGGTCGAGGTCGACCTCGAGGTAGTGGTCGCGGAAGGTGTGGTTCTGCGCCGGGTCGAGCACCTCCAGCAGGGCGGCGGCCGGGTCGCCGGAGTAACCGGCGGCGAGCTTGTCGACCTCGTCGAGCAGCACGACCGGGTTCATCGAGCCGGCCTCGCGCAGGGCGCGCACGATCCGCCCGGGCAGCGCCCCGACGTAGGTGCGCCGGTGGCCGCGGATCTCGGCCTCGTCGCGTACGCCGCCGAGGGAGACCCGCACGAAGTTGCGGCCGAGCGCGCGGGCGATCGACTCGCCGAGGCTGGTCTTCCCGACGCCGGGCGGGCCGGCGAGGGCGAGCACGGCGCCGGAGCCCCGGCCGCCGACGACGCCGAGGTTGCGCTCGGCCCGCCGGTTGCGTACGGCGAGGTGCTCCAGGATGCGGTCCTTCACGTCGGCCAGGCCGGCGTGGTCGGCGTCGAGCACGGCACGGGCGGCGGCCAGGTCGGTGTTGTCCTCGGTACGGGTGCCCCACGGCATCTCCAGCACCGTGTCCAGCCAGGTCCGGATCCAGCCCGCCTCCGGGGAGGCGTCGCTGGCCCGTTCCAGCTTGCCGACCTCGCGCAGCGCCGCCTCGCGTACCTTGTCGGGCAGCTCGGCGGCCTCGACGCGGGCCCGGTAGTCGGCGGAGCCGTCCGGCTCGTCCTCGCCGAGTTCCTTGCGGATCGCGGAGAGCTGCTGGCGCAGCAGGAACTCCCGCTGGGACTTCTCCAGCCCCTCGCGGACGTCGGTGCCGATCCGCTCGGCGATCTCCTGCTCGGCGAGGTGCTCCCTGACCCAGCCGACGAGCAGTTCCAGCCGGGTGGTGACGTCCGGCGCCGCGAGCAGTTCGGTCTTCTGGGCGAGGCTGAGCCAGGAGACGTAGCCGGCCGAGTCGGCCAGCTCCGAGAGGTCGGTCATCCGCTCCATGGCGTCGATGACCTGCCAGGCGCCGCGCTGCTGGAGCACGGAGGTCATCAGGGCGCGGTACTCGCGGGCGAGTTCGCGGGCGCGGCCGGCGGGGACGGGTTCGTCGAGTTCGGTCGCCTCGACCCAGAGGGCGGCGCCGGGCCCCGGTACGCCGGAGCCGATCCGGGCGCGCGACAGCCCCCGGACGACGGCGGCCGGTTCGCCGCTGGGCAGCCGGCCGACCTTCTCGATGGTGGCGACCGCGCCGACGTGGCCGTACTCGCCGTCGAGGCGGGGCACGACGAGCAGCGTGTTCTCGCCGGTGGCGCGGGCCGCGTCGACGGCGGCCTGGGTGGTCGGGTCGAGGGTCACCGGGATCACCATGCCCGGCAGGAGCACGGCGTCTGTCAGGGGAAGGACCGGAAGGGTTGCCATCGAACACCTGCTATCCAGTTGAGTTGAGCGTATCCAGCTCAAGTAACAAGGCGTTCCCCTTGTTCCTGGGTGTGACCCAGGCCACGTCGCGCCGCCGGGCTGCGGCCCGGGCGCAGCAGCTCCCGCGCCAGGCCGGCGCCTCCGGCGACCGTCACGGCGAACGGGATCGCCAGGGTGGTCAGCGCCAGCGCGGCGACCGTCCAACCCGGCAGGCCGGCCAGCGCCGCGACGACGGCCAGCGCGGCGAAGACGACGAACTTGCGCCGGACGCGGGTGAGCGGGACCTCGACGGACATCGGGCTCTCCTTCCGGACGGGATCAGAGCAGCACGAGCAGGGCGGCGCCGACGGCCGCCGCCGGAACGGTGGTGATGACGGTCGCGAGCGCCGCCGAGTGCCGGCGCAGCGCGGCGAGCGGGATCAGCGCGTCACCGTCCTGGCTGATCGCGTTGGCGACCAGGGTCGGCAGCGGCAGGCCACCGCTGACGTACAGGCCGGTGAAGACGATCTGCACCGCGCACCCGGGGATCAGGCCGATGCCCGCGCCGACGAGCACGCCGACGAGCCCGGTGAGGGCGAGCTGCGAGCCGTCGAAGCCCGTCGCGGTGGTCACCACCTGCCAGCCCAGGTACGCCACGGCGACCCAGACCGTGACGAAGGACGCCTCGTGCGCGCTGTGCCGCAGCGTCTGCCGCAACGAGCGGGGCTGCGCCGTCTCCAGGCTGTCGTCGGCCAGCTTCCCGCCCCCTCCGGCGAAGATCAGCGCCGCGGTGAGCGAGCCGAGCACCCCCAGCGCCAGGTACGGGTCGACGCCCCCGAAGGAGCGGGTCAGCGCGCCCGGGTCGACCAACTGGAAGACCACCGGCACCGACACCGCGAACGCCGGCGTGGTCAACCCCCAGAACGCCGTGGACGCCGGCACCCGGGGCAGCAGCCCCCCGAGCAGCCGCCGCGACCCGGCGAGGTCCGGCCCGCCCGCGGCGGCCAGGCCGACCGGTGCGGGCGTGGGCGCGGCGGCGACCCGGTGGTTGACCGCGCGGGCCGGGTCGATGCCGAGCGCGTCGACGGCGTACCCGGTCACCAGGCCGACCGCGAAGAGCAGTGCGTGGATCTTGAGGGCGAACAGCGGGTTCCAGGCGAGCACCACCCACGACGAGTCCCCCATGGTCGCCGTCAGGGCGGCGACCACGGTGCCGAAGGAGACCTTCCGCCGGGCGTAGAGCGGCATCAGGATGATCGCCCCGCCGCAGCCGGGGCTGACGCCCAGCAGGGCGCCGACCAGCGGACCGAGCCGCGGCCGCCTGGTGAGCCCGTCGGTGACCCGGTCGCCGTGGCGCCAGCGCAGCCAGCCGAAGAACGCCACCATCACGGCGACGTAGACACCCACCTGCATGAACGCGTCCGCGAGCGGGCGGAGCACGAGTTCGGTCACGGCACACCTCCTCCGGTACGGTGCCGCCGGGCCGCCCGCCGCTCGCGGACGACCCGGCGCGACGGCGTCAGGTGAGCTTGCTCTTGACCTTGTTGACGGCGCCCTTGGCGAGGCCCGGGTTCGTGCCGTAGAGCCGCGGGTCGCCGGGCGGCAGGACCGGCTCGGGCGCGTGCGCCCGGGGGCTGTGGTCGTAGCGGAACTCGCCCTTGCCGTCGGGCGTCGGCCCGGAGGCCCAGCGGCCCTCGGCCGCGTCGCTGCCCGGCGAGAAGTCCAGGTACGTGTAGCTGAACTCCTCGGTGAACTCCTTGGAGTCCGGGAACGCGTCCGGCACCGGCATCTCCTCCAGGCCGTCCTCCTTGAGCTGCTCGATGGCCGCCATCCACATGTTCTGGTGCATGGTGTCGCGGGCCAGCAGGAAGCGCAGCATTTGCTTGACCCCGGGGTCGTCGGTCATGTTGAACAACCGGGCCACCTGGAGGCGGCCCTGCGCCTCCGCGGTGACGTTGAGCTGGAAGTCCGCCATCAGGTTGCCGCTGGCCGTGATGAAGTTGCCGTTCCAGGGCACCCCGGCGCTGTCCACCGGCAGCGCCCCGCCACCGCCGTGGATGAAGTGCGCCGGGTTCGACCCGCCGTAGATCGCCCCCACCATCGCGTTGTCGCCGGCGGCCTCCTGCAACGACAGCGGCGCGTTCTCCAACAGCCGGGTGATCATCGTGGCGATCATCTCGACGTGGCCCATCTCCTCGGTGCCCACGTCGAGGAACAGGTCCTTGTACTTGCCCGGCAGGCGGCAGTTCCAGCCCTGGAAGAGGTACTGGTTGGCGACCGTCATCTCGCCCCACTTGCCGCCCAGGATCTCCTGGAGCCGGCGGGCGAACGCGGCGTCCGGGCCGTCCGGCTTGGCCTCGAACTGCAGGTCCTTGATGTGACTGAACACGGGTCCTCCTCGGTGCCGGTCGGGCTGTCACCCAGGCGGTTCCCGCATCCGCCGGCCCCATCGGGCCAGACCCCGGCCCGGCGGGGTCAACCTGCCGCCGGCGCGGCGGGCAGCACCACCTCGATGGCCACCCCGCGCGGTCGCAGCCGGTGCAGGCGCAGCCGACCGCCGTCGACGGCGAGCAGCCGCCGGACGATCCACAGCCCGAGCCCCGAGGCCCCGGCGCCGGGGGCGGGCCGACGCAGCGCCTCGACGAGCACCGGGTCGACCCGTCCCTCGTCGGTGACGGCGATGCGCAGACCGCGGCGGCCCAGCGCGGCGTGGATGCCGATGCGGCCCTCGGCCGGACCGTGCCGCAGCGCGTTCTCCACCAGGTTGGTCACCACCTGCCGGGTCCGGCAGCGCGGCACCGGGCAGGCACCGGCCGGCCGGGTCACCCGGGCCAGCAGCCGGTGCCGGGGCACGAGGGCCGCCGCCGGGCGCAGGATCTCCGCCAGCGGCGCCACCGGGTCCACCGGCCGCGCCGCCGGGGTCAGGGCCCCGGTGCCGGCGGCGGCGTCGCGCAGCAGACCCTGCAGGTGCACCGCCTGGTCGTGGGCCAGCGCCGTGATGGCCCGGCGCTCGTCGCCGGTGAGCGCGAGCCGGTCGTCGGCGAGCGCCCGGGTGAGCGAGGTGAGGGCGCTGACCGGGGTACGGAACTCGTGGCAGAGCACGCGCAGCAGCAGCTCCGGGTCGGTGTCCAGGGCGGCCGGGTCGGCCGGCCCCGGCTCGGGCCTGGTCCACCGCGCCCGCAGCGGCGCCCGCCACCCGTTGCGTCCGCTCATCCGCAAGGACCTCCCTCGTCACGCCCGTCGGCCGCGACGGCGTACCCGCTCGCCCGGCCGGCACACGGCCGCATGATCGGTACCCGCTCGGGAAGGGAGCAGGCATGCCCGGTTCCCCCGTCGTTCGGCTGGCCGTCGTGGACGACCATCCGCTGTTCGTACGCGGGCTGGAGCTGCTGCTGCCGGTGACCACGCAGGGGCGGGCGGAGGTGGTGGGCTCCACCGGCGACGCCTCGGCCGCCGCCTCACTGGTCAGCCGCTGCCTTCCCGACCTGGCGCTGGTCGACCTGCACATGCCGCCGCCGGGCGGGATCCGGGCGGTGGCGGCGATCCGGCGGACCACCCCGAGGGTGCGGGTGGTGGCCATGTCGGGCGGGGAGGACACCGCTCCCGCCCTGGAGGCGCTGCGCGCCGGCGCCGAGGGGTACCTGCCCAAGACCGCCGAGCCGGAGGAACTGCTGCCCCCGCTGCTGGCCATCCTCGACGGCTGGGCGGTGCTGCCGGGGCCCCTGCTGAGAATGCTGCTGCGGGCGGGCCGGCCGGCACCGGTGGATCTCGACGACGAGGAACGGGCCATGCTGCGGGCCATCGCGGCGGGGCGCAGCACCGTCGAGATCGCCGAACGGATGCACGTCTCGGAACGCACGGTGAAGCGGATGACGGCCGCGCTGCTGCGCAAGTTGCGGGTATCCACGCGGGCCGAGGCGGCGGCGGTCGCCGGCCACGCCGGCCTACTCGGCGACTGAACCCTGGCTTTGCGCCGAGCCGTTTCCCCCGATAACGCGACCCGCCGAAATGAAGACGACGCGCATTGTTGCGGATTGGGCGGGGTATAGGTCAAACTTTGACCACACCCCGCCCCACACAGGGAGTAATTGACGATGGCGAGAAAAGTAATCACCGTCCTGACCGACGACCTCGACGGTGGAAAGGCCGACCGGACCGTCGAGTTCAGTCTCGACGGCGTGGCATATACCATCGACGTCTCCGACGAGAACGCGGGCGTGCTGCGCAAGTCCCTCGACCCTTACATCAACGCTGGCCGGAGGATCGGCCGCGGATCGGTCGAGGCCGCGCGGGCGCCCCGCCGGGCGGGCACGCCGGGCGGTTCGGGAATGGACCGGGAGCAGAACCGGGCCATCCGGGAATGGGCCACCAAGAACGGCTACAAGATTTCCGAGCGTGGCCGCATCCCGGTCGAGGTCGTGGAGGCGTACAAGAACCGCTGACCGCCACCGGGCTCCCGCTCGGGTCGCGGGGCCCGCTGAGGAATCAGCGCGGCCCCGCCGGTTTTCCCACCACCCGCCATTCTCACGGCCGAGGCCCCGGCGAAGGTCCATTCTCGGCCGCACCATTCGCCGCCGGCACAGGCGGCCCGACCCACCGCCCCGGCCCGGAATTCGATTTCTGGCCCGCGCGTCTTGCGGCGCGCTGGGCGCAGGGGTTTTCTCGCCCGGCCGGCGAAAGTGGCTGCCCGCTTCCCCGGCCGGATCCGTGGCCGCCGGGAAGCTGACCGCCCGGGCCCCACTCCGAGCCCGCCGGCGTCAGCCGCCCGCCCGTCGACGCCGTCCCCGACGGGCGTCGAACACGCTCCACCCGATCGCGGCCGACAGCGTCAGCACCACCACCGCGAGGGTCGACCACACCGGCAGCTCGCCGACCGGCGTCTCGGCCAGGACCAGCTTCACCCCGGCGAAGGCCAGCAGCAGGGCCAGGCCGTACCGCAGGTGGCCGAAGTGCCGCAGCAGCCCGGCCAGGCAGAAATACAGGCTGCGCAGGCCGAGCACGGCGAACGCGGTCGCCGTCCAGACCAGGAACGTGTCGGTGGTGATGGCGAGGATCGCCGCCACCGAGTCGACCGCGAAGAGCACGTCGGTGGCCTCGATGGCAACCAGCGCCACCAGCAGCAGGGTGGCCCTGCGCCGGCCGCCGACCCGGACGGTGAACCGGTCGCCGTGGTAACGGGACTCGGTGGGCACCAACCGCCGGAAGGCCCGGACGACGACGTTACGGTCCGGGTCGACGTCCGGTTCGCCGCGTACCGCGAGCCGCCACCCCGTCCAGATCAGGAAGCCGCCGAGCACGACCCCGGCCCAGGTCAGCCGCCCCAGCAACTCGGCGCCGGCGAAGATGAACGCCAGCCGGAACCCGAGCGCGCCGACGACCCCCCAGAAGAGCACCTTGTGCTGGTACTCGGCGGGCACCCGGAAGTATCCGAACAGCAGCGCGAAGACGAAGACGTTGTCGACGGAGAGTGCCTTCTCCAGCAGGTAACCGGAGAAGTACGCCACGGCCGGCTCGCCGCCGCGCCACAGCCAGATCACCACCCCGAAGGTGAGCCCCGCGGTGATCCAGACGGCGCTCCACCGCAGCGCCTCGCGCAGCTCGATCACATGGTTGTCGCGGTGGGAGAGCATGTCCACGGCGAGCATGACGGCGATGACCGCGCCCACCGCGGCCCAGGCCCACAGGGGCGCCGCGAACGTCGCCTCGTCCACCCGGCGTCCTCCGCATCCCCGAGCGCGTCCGGTCTCGAGCCTAGGCGAGCCGCCCTCCGGCCGGCGGCGGTGCGCGCAAGTCGGCGCCGCCGCCGGCCGGGGCAGGCGTCACGCCACCGGGCTGACCCGGGTCGCGTCCGCCTCGCCGAGCGTGCTGTCGTCGACGTCGTAGCCGATGGTGCTGGTAACAAGGACCACGCCGCTGACCTGCCCCGCCAGCCGGCTCGCCAACTCGACCGCGCTGCGCCGCTCCAGGCGGCCGTCGAGCGTCACCTGGCCGTCGCGTACCTGGACGGTGACCAGCCCGTCGCGCACCGCGAGCACCCGGCGCAGCACCTCCTGCACCACGTCCTCGCGGATCTCCGCGTCCGTGCGCAGGTGCACCCGCAGCAGGTCGCCGCGCGTGACGATGCCGACGAGGCGGCCCAGGTCGTCGAGCACGGGCAGCCGCTTGACCGACTCCTGGTCCATCTGCCGGGCGGCGGCGGAGACCGTCGCCCCCGGCCAGGTCGTCACCGGCGGGGCGGTCATCAGGTCACCCGCCAGCAGCGCGTCGGCCTTCTCCCGGGCGGTGCGCCGGCGTCGCCCCTCGAAGACCCGCCGCTCGTCGGGACGGCCGGCCCGCTCGACCTTGTGCAGCAGATCCGACTCCGACACCACGCCGAGCACCCGACGGAACCCGTCCACCACGGGTACGCCGCTGATGCCCCGCCGGACCAACGCGTCGACGACCTCCCGGTAGGGGGTCTCCTCCACCACGAAGGCGACCTCCCGGGTCATCACGTCGCCCACCTGCCAAGTCCTCATGACGGCCTCCCTGTCGTTTGCACCTGTGACGCTACGGCCGGCACGCAGCCCCTGGTCAGGGCCGCCGTACCGGGCCGGCCAGGTCGGACGGACCGGTACGGGAGGGGTCCAAGGTCCCGGTGCGGTGGGGCCCGATCGGCCCTGCCCGACGGGCACCGGCGGGCGTCCAATGGAGATGCCACCGGAAAGCGCGGTGCGAGGCACTGAAGGGACGTGGAGACAATGGCCGCGACGATCGAGCGAACCACCGCCAGGACCGACGCGCCGGTGGCGGAGACCCGCCACACCGCCGAGACCCCCCGGGAGCGGGCCGCCCGGTACGTCTTCGGCGGCATCCGGATCGCCCTCGGGTGGACCTTCGTCTGGGCCTTCCTCGACAAGGTCTTCGGCCTGGGATTCGCCACCGAGGCGAAGAACGCCTGGATCAACGGCGGCAGCCCCACCAAGGGCTTCCTCAGCTTCGGCGCGGCCGGCCCGTTCGCGGGCTTCTACAAGAGCATCGCCGGAGCCCCCTGGGCCGACGTGCTCTTCATGATCGGCCTGGCCGCGATCGGCGTCGCACTGATGCTCGGCATCGGGATGCGCGTCGCCGCCGTCGCCGGCGCGGTGCTCTACGTGATGATGTGGACGGTGGTCCTGCCCCCCGAGACCAACCCCTTCATGGACGAGCACCTGCTCCACGCGGCACTGCTGATCGGTCTCGCGCTGGTCAACGCCGGCGCCACCCTCGGCCTGGGCGGGATCTGGGCGAAGCTCCCCATCGTGCGGCGGTTCCCCTGGCTGCGGTGACCTGAGCACGGCAGTTCCCCTCGGCGGGCGTCACCACCGGTGACGCCCGCCTCGACGTGCCCGCGGCGCGCGGGCGCTCCGCCGCCCCGGCCCCGCGCGGCCACCGCTGCGGGCGGGTGGGGGGTGCCGGCGCGTCCACGCCGCCGATGCCCCTGTGCCCGGCCGCCGGTCGCTCGCCGGGACCGCCCCGCACCGGCCGGGGGCCATCGGGCAGGATCTCGGGTGAGGACATCAGGACCGAAACGGCAGGAGAATCCCGAAATGAACCAGGCAGCAGGGGCCCGCCCGGGCAAGCCCGAGGTGGGTCCGATCGAGGGCGCGCCGCCCGCCGATCTCGTCATCGAGGACATCACCGTCGGCGAGGGGCCGCAGGCCCAGCCGGGTCAGCTCGCGAGCGTCCACTACGTGGGGGTGGCGCACTCCACCGGCCGCGAGTTCGACTCCTCGTGGGACCGGGACGAAGCGTTCGACTTCCCGCTCGGCGGCGGGCAGGTCATCTCCGGCTGGGACCAGGGCGTCGTGGGCATGCGGGTCGGCGGCCGCCGGCGGCTGACCATCCCCCCGCACCTGGGCTACGGCGCTCGCGGCGCCGCCGGCGTCATCAAGCCGGGCGAGACCCTGATCTTCGTCGTCGACCTGCTCGGCGTGCGCTGAGGCGGACGCCGGACGTGAACGCGGACGGCACGCGGCTGGATGACGGGCCGGTGGGCTCAGACCCCGGGGGTCAGCAGGGCACCAGCTCACGCTCGGGGCACGCGTCCAGGATCGGGATGACCCGGTGCAGGCCCGTCGCCCGCAGCACCCGCTCGACCACCGGGTCGGGGCGCAGCAGCACCAACTCCCCACCCCTGGCGCGCACGCGCAGGTGCGCGGCGACCAGCGCCCGCACGCCGGCGGCGGAGAGCAGGCTGACGCCGGCGAGATCGAGCCGGAGCACGGGTCGTGCCGGAGCGGCCCAGAGCGCGGAGCGGAGCGTGGCGACAGTGGCGATGTCGATCTCGCCGGTGGCCCGCACCTCCACCACGTGGTCGGCCACGGTGGTTTCCACGTGGAGTCGGTCGTCGCGCTGTCGCATACGACGAACCTATCCCCCACCACCGACATTTCCGCCCTGCTCAGGGACGGGATCCGGGTACGCCCAGGGTCATCCCCGGGACCCGCCGGGTCCGCCTCAGGGATGACCCGCCGAGCGCCGGCGGGCCGCCGTGGTACGGGCGAACGCAGCCGACGCGCGGCGCGGGCCGGCCCGCGCGACGGCGGACCGGCCCGATGTGCGTACGGCGCAGTCAGCCGCCGCCCGCGGAGGGGACCGGCGCCGGCGAGCCTCCGGCCACCGCCCCCGGATGCGGCACGGCCGACGGCGACGGCCGCAACCCGGCCGGCACGGGCAGCGCGCTGCCCTTGGCGAACTCGTCCCAGCCGACGTTCCAGGCCGTCCAGCCGTTGCCCTCGTTCAACGGCACCTCGGTGCCCTTGACCGTGACCAGGTCGCCGACCTGGGTGACCCCCATCAGCCAGTCCGCGGCGGCGGCGGAGACGTTGGTGCAGCCGTGCGAGACGTTGACGCTGCCCTGGTCGCCTTCCGACCATGGTGCGCCGTGGATGAACTCGCCGCCCCAGGTCAGCCGCTGGGCGTCCTCGACGTCGACCACGTAGGGGTCGGCCGAACCCCGGGTGTCGAACGTCGTCTGCTGGTGCTTCTCCATCACCACCATCTTGCCGCTGGAGGTCGGCGTGCTCGGCTTGCCGAGGCTGACCGGGATCCTGCGGACGACCTTGCCGTCGCGCAGCACCGACATCTGCTTGGTCGCGTTGTCGATCTCCAGGGCCACCTGCCGGCCGATCTTGGAGGTGGCGGTGTGGTCGGAGTCGCCGACCTGGTCCTTGCCGATCGGCAGGCCCTCCAGCCCGGCCCGGACGCTGATGGTGGTGCCCGGCCGCCAGAAGTCGGGGGCCCGGTAATAGACCTGGCTGCCGTCGGACACCCACGACCAGGCGCCCGGCTGCGGCGGGTCCGTCTTCACGAACAAACGGCGTTGGACCTCGTCCCTGGCCTCTTTCGGAATGGGCGGGTCGAACGCCACGGTCACCGGCATGGCGGTGCCGTACGTCTGGTTACCGGCGAAGTACAACGTGCTGGTGACCGCCGGCTTCGTCGGTTTCGGCATCGTGGTGAAGGTGGTCTTCCTGGTGGTCGTCGTCCCCGAGTCGCCCGTGGCGGTCACCTCCGCCGTGTAGGTGCTGCGCGGCTTCAGGGCCTTCGTCGGCACCCAGCCCGAGCCGTCCTCCCGGGGCTCCGCCTGGACCTGCGTGCCCTTGTCGTCCGTGAGCCGCACGGCGGTGATCTTCCCGTTCCTGACCGTCGTGCCCACCTCGGCGGTGAGCGGTACCTCGCGGGCTCGGTCGGCGGGCGTCACGGCCAACTCGGGGGCCGCCGCCCGCCCCTCGGCCGGTCGGGCACCCGCCTTGCGGTCGGCGGTGCACCCGCCGAGGGCCAACGGCGTGGCCGCGATGGTCACGGCCAGCACCGTCAGTCGCCGCCTCAACTTCATGATGCGCCCCCCCGTTAATTGGTGTCCCTCAGCCACATTCTCTCCATGCCGCACCGGATGGGCGCGCAATTCGGCCGAATCGTGAAAGCAATTACGGGAGGCATTCGCCGCACTGCGTAAAATGGGGCCGCTCGCCCCGGGCTGCGAATCCCCGTCGGGATCGTCCGGGGCGCCGCCGCCGATCCCCGGCATCCCGGCGAGTCCCGGTTGCGCCGCGCCGGGCGGTTCACCGGCCCGCCGCCCGATGTGCGGCACGGAAATCACCCGGAGCGCGTTCCCTGCCCCCACCCCGGAAAACGCCGCTTCCCGCCTCAGCCCGATCGTCAAGGTGCCGCCGCGCGGACGACCGGAAGCGCCGGTCGCGGCAAGGTTCCGACCGTGCACGCGTCGCGTACGACGACCGCGACGGTCCCCGGCGCCGCCGGGGACCGTCGCGGTCCGGGCTCAGACGTGGGCGATCAGCAGCGCCGGCCGCTCCACGCAGTCGGCGACGTGCCGCAGGAAGCCGCCGGCCACCCCGCCGTCGCAGACCCGGTGGTCGAAGGTCAGGCTGAGCTGGGTCACCTTGCGCACCGCGAGCTGCCCGTCCACCACCCAGGGCTTGTCCACGATCCGCCCCACCCCGAGCAGCGCGGCCTCGGGGTGGTTGATGATCGGGGTGGAGCCGTCGACGCCGAATACGCCGTAGTTGTTGAGGGTGAACGTGCCGCCGGTCAGCCGCGCCGGGGGCAGCGTGCCGGCCCGGGCGGCCGTGGTGGTGGCGGTCAGCTCGGCGGCCAACTCGGCCGTGCTGAGCCGCTGCGCGTCGCGCAGCACCGGCACGACCAGCCCCCGGTCGGTCTGCGCGGCGATGCCCAGGTGCACACCGGCGTACTGGACGATCCGCTGGCCCTCCGCGTCGACCCGGGCATTGAGCTGCGGATACCGGCGCAGCCCGGACAGGCAGATCCGGGCCAGCAGGGCCAGGATGCTCACCGGCGCGTGCGGGGTCGCCGCGTTGATCGCCGCGCGGGTCTCCAGCAGCCCCGTGGCGTCCACGTCCACCCAGATGGTCACCTCGGGGATCTCCCGCCGGCTGCGGGAGAGCTTGTCGGCGATCACCTTGCGGATGCCGGTCAGCGGGACGACCATGTCCTGCGCCTCGGCGGCCGTCGTCGACACGGGTTCGTCCGGCACCGCGGCGAGGCGCGCGGCCGGCGTCGGCACCCGGGCCGCGGCGGCCTCCACGTCCGCCCGGCGCACCACGCCGCCGGGGCCGGTGCCGCGCAGGGTGGCCAGGTCGAGGCCGTGTTCGCGGGCCAGCCGGCGCACGATCGGCGAGATGACCAGGGGCGCCGCCGCGCCGTACGGCCGGTCGGCCCCGTGCACCGGGGTGGATCCGGGTGGGGCGGGTTCGGGTGCGGCCACGAGGCGGGGCCGCCGGCGGCGGCGGCCCGGACCGCCGTGGCCGGTGCCGTACCCGATGAGGACGTTGCCCGAGCCGGCGCGTTCCTCCTCGCGGTAGGTGGCGTGCCCGGCGGGCCCGTCGTCGGTCAGCGGCGCGATGGTGATCAGTGGCTGACCGACCGGGCGGGTCTCGCCCGCCGCGCCGTGCAGCGCCACGACCCGCCCGGCGTACGGGCAGGGCACGTCGACGACCGCCTTGGCGGTCTCCACCTCCACGACGCTCTGGTCCACCGTGACCACGTCACCCACGGCGACCCGCCACTCGACGATCTCGGCCTCGCTGAGGCCCTCGCCCAGGTCGGGTAGGAGGAAGACCTGCGCGGTGTCCACCGTGGTCACGCCGCGCTCCCCCGGCTCAGCCAGCGCCCGTCGGGCTGGTCGTCCCACTGCAACCGGGCCACCGTGTCGAGGATCCGGTCCACCGACGGCAGGTGGGTGTGCTCCAGCATCGGCGCCGGGTACGGGATGTCCAGCCCGGACACCCGCAGCACCGGGGCGTGCAGGGCGTGGAAGCAGCGCTCCTGCACCCGGGCGGCGATCTCCGCGCCGACCCCGGCGAAGCCCTGCGCCTCCTGGATCACCACGCACCGGCCGGTACGCCGGACCGAGGCGGTGACGGTCTCGTCGTCGAACGGCACGATGCTTCGCACGTCCACGACCTCCAGGTCCCAGCCGTCCTCGCGGGCGGCCTCGGCGGCCTCCAGGGCGACCGGCACCGCCGGCCCGTACGCCACCAGGGTGGCGTCGCGGCCGGGGCGGCGCACGACCGCCCGGCCGATCGGCGCGGCGGTGGCCGACAGGTCCGCCTCGGCGCTGGAGAAGTAGAGCTTCTTCGGCTCCATGAACACGACCGGGTCGGGGTCGTCGATCGCCTGGCGCAGCAGGCCGTACGCGTCCTGCACCGTCGCCGGGGTGACGACCTTCAGGCCGGGGGTGTGCGCGTAGTACGCCTCGCTGGAGTCGCAGTGGTGCTCGACGCCGCCGATGCCGCCGGCGTAGGGCACCCGGATCACGATCGGCACGCTGAGGGCGCCCCGGGTGCGGTTGCGCAGCTTCGCCACGTGCGAGGCGATCTGCTCGAACGCCGGGTACGCGAACGCGTCGAACTGCATCTCGACCACCGGGCGCAGCCCGGACATGGCCATGCCGACGGCGAAGCCGACGATGCCGGCCTCGGCGAGCGGGGTGTCGAAGCAGCGCTTGTCGCCGAAGCGGGCCTGCAGGCCGTCGGTGATCCGGAAGACGCCGCCGAGCGCCCCGACGTCCTCGCCGAAGACGACCACCCGCTCGTCGTCGAGCATCGCGTCGGCGAGCGCGGCGTTGAGCGCCTTCGCCATGGTCAGGGTGGCCATCAGCGTTCACCCTCCTCGTCCTGGGCGGCGGCCAGCTCGGCGCGGACCTGCTCGCGCTGCTCGACGAGCTGGGGGGTGGGCTCGGCGTAGACGTGCTCGAACAGGCTCATCGGGTCGACCGTGGGCTGCGTGTTCATCCGGGTGCGCAGGTCGGCGGCGTACGCCTCGGCCTCGTCGGCGAGCGCGGCGACGCCCGCGTCGTCGAGCGCGCCGCGGGCGCGCAGGTAGGTCTCCAGCCGGGCCAGCGGGTCCCGGTCACGCCAGGCGTCGACCTCGGCGCCGTCGCGGTAGCGGGTGGCGTCGTCGGCGTTGGTGTGCGGCTCCATCCGGTAGGTGTGCGCCTCGACCAGGAACGGGCCCTTGCCCGCCCGGGCGTGTGCCACCGCCCGGGTGAGCACGGCGAGCACGGCGACCGGGTCGTTGCCGTCGACCTGTTCGCTGGGTACGCCGTAGCCGACGCCCTTGTACGCCAGCGACGGTGCGGCGGTCTGCCGGGACAGCGGCACGCTGATCGCGTACTTGTTGTTCTGCACGAAGTAGACGACCGGGGCCTTGAACACGGCGGCGAAGTTGACGCCTTCGTGGAAGTCGCCCTCGCTGGTCGCCCCGTCGCCGACGAACGCCAGCGCGACGGTGTCCCGCCCCTGGTACGCCTCGCCGTAGGCCAACCCGGCGGCGTGCACGCACTGGGTCGCCAGCGGGGTGCACTGCGGGGCGGTGCGCCGGGCCGCGGGGTCGTAGCCGCAGTGCCAGTCCCCGCGCAGCAGGGTCAGCACCTCGACCGGGTCGATGCCCCGCGAGACGAGGGCCATCGACTCCCGGTAGGTCGGGAAGACCCAGTCCGTGTCGCGCAGGGCGAGCACGGCGCCGACCTGGCAGGCCTCCTGCCCCCGCGAGGACGGGTAGACCGCCAGCCGCCCCTGCTTGGTCAGGGCGGTGGCCTGGCTGTCGAAGCGGCGGCCGACGACCATCCGCCGGTGCAGCTCGACGAGCGCCGCGACGGGCGGCTCGGGGTAGTCGGCGGGGGCGGGCAGCGGCGTGCCGGTGGGGTCGAGCAGGCGGACGGGCGCGGCGGACGGGAGCAGCGGCGTGGCCGGGTCGGGCGGGGTGGCCTTACGGCGGCTGCGCGGGGATGCCCTGCGGACCGCCTCGGGTGTGGTCGTCACGGCGGAACCTCCTGGACGTGTGGTGGGCTTATGCTCCTGCTGTTGGATGATTGACTCAAGATCCCGGACAAACGCGGGACGGATGGCATTGGACGGGCGACGTGATGAGCCAGGAGTCCGGAGCCGCGGTGGAGCCGACGGCCGGAACGGGACGTTCGGCGCGTCCCCTGGACGAGGTGGACCGCCGGATCCTCGACGAGTTGGTCCGCGACGGCCGCACGTCGGTGCGCACCCTCGCCGAGCGGATCCACATCTCCCGCACCAACGCGTACGCGCGGATGCAGCGGCTGCTGCGCGACGGGGTGGTCACCGGCTTCCGGGCACAGGTCGCGCCCGAGGCCGCGGGGTTGGGCACCTCGGCGTACGTGGCGTTGCAGATCGAACAGAACACCTGGCGCGAGGTGTCGGCGGAGCTGGCCCGGGTCCGCTACATCGCGCACGCGGCCCTGCTCGGCGGCGACCACGACGTCCTCGCGCTGGTCCGGGCGCCGGACAACGCCACCCTGCGCGACGTGGTGCTGGGCCGGGTGCAGGGCATCGCGGGCGTGCTCTCCACCCGCACCTGGCTGGTCTTCGAGGAGTTCGACGGCGAGCGCAGCCCGTGGCAGTGAGCCGGCACCGGGCCGGCACCGGGCGGGCTCACCGCTCGGGCGGTGCGTCCAGCCCCTCCCGGTCGGCCAGTTCCAGCAGCGGTTCCAGCGAGAACCGCCGGTCGTCGAGGCCCGCGTGCGGGTCGCCGCGCTCGGCGAACCGGGCGGGCATCGTCGTCACGGTGAAGTCCTCCGGCCGGGCCGCGTCCAGCTCCGACCAGTCCAGCGGCGCGGAGACCAGCGCCGCCGGGGTGGGGCGGATCGAATACGCCGAGGCCATCGTGTGGTCCCGGGACATCTGGTTGTAGTCGACGAAGACGGGCCGGTCCCGCTGCTCCCGCCACCAGGTGGTGGTGACCACCTCCGGCAACCGGCGCTGCATCTCGCGGCCGATCGCCAGCACCGCCCGCCGGCAGTCCCCGAAGCTCCACCGGGGCTCGATGGAGAGGTAGACGTGCAGGCCGCGTCCGCCGGTGGTCTTCGGGTAGCAGGTCAGGCCCAGCTCGGCGAGGAACGCGCGTACCTCGTGGGCCACCGGCACCACCTGGTCGAAGCCCACCCCCGGCATCGGGTCCAGGTCGATGCGAAGCTGGTCGGGCCGCTCGACGTCGGTGGCGCAGACCGGCCACGGGTGGAACCGCAGCGTGCCGAGGTTGGCCGCCCAGATCACCACCGCCAGTTCGCTCGGCGCGACCTCGTCGGCCGTACGGCCGCTCGGAAAGGTGAGGTGGGCGGTGCGCACCCACTCGGGTGCCCCCGCCGGCAGCCGCTTCTGGTAGAAGGCGTCGCCCCGGTTGTCCTGCCGGGTGCCGATCCTCGCGCCGTCGAACACGCCGCGCGGCCACCGCTCCAGCATGGTCGGCCGGTCCCGCAGGGCGCGCAGGATGCCGTCGCCGACGGCGAGGAAGTAGCGCACGACGTCCAGCTTGGTCAGCCCCAGTTGCGGAAAGTACGGTTTGTCGGGGCTGGAGACGCGCACCAGCCGCCGCCCCACCTGGATCTCCTCGGCCGGCGTCGCCACGCCGTACACCGTAACCCGCCCGGGCGGCCGGCACGCCCGTCCGGGACCGTGCCCGCCCGCCCGGGCGGGTTACGGGATCACCACCGCGGCGGCTACGGTCGCGGCGGTGGAGCCGCCACGCCCGTGACGCCTCAGCGCGTCTCCCAGACCACCGGCCGCGCCTTGTGGATGGCGGAACCCCGCAGGTAGCGGTTACCGACGGACGAGCCGACCCGGCCGTAGCGCCAGATGTTGCCGTTTCCCCAGCTCCCGTTCGGGTTTGCCGTGTCGCCCGGCACCCGGATCGTCACCGGACCGCCGGGGTGGTTCCCCACGCTCTTGATCTTGCTGTTGTCGATGTAGCCCGGGGTCAGCCGGAACATGCTCGTCGCACGGTCGTCGTAGACGTTGCGCGGCGACGAGCGCGCGCCGACAACTGCCGAGCCTAACGGCGGCCCGCGCCACCCGCCCGGGGTCCGCGACACGGCCCAGGCCGGCGCCGGGGCGGGAACACCCTCGCCGCCACGCGTCCTACGGGCCACCCGATCCGCGTCGGGGTCGGCTACGGTCGGTCGACCTCGTCGCACCAGGAGAGGATCACCGACAATGGCGACGTACGCCCTGATTCCGCCCGCGGGCAGCGGGCCCTGGTACTGGCACCTGCTGGCGGAGCAGTTGCGGGATCGGGGGCACGACGTGGTGGCGGTGGACCTGCCGTGCGCCGACGACTCGGCGGGGCTGGCGGAATACGCCGACGCCGCTGTGCGGGCCATCGGGGACCGCCGGGACCTGGTCGTCGTGGCCCAGTCGTTCGGCGCGTTCACCGGCCCGCTGGTGTGCGAGCGGGTCGACGCGCGACTGCTCGTGCTGCTGACCCCGATGGTGCCCGCGCCCGGCGAGTCGCCGGGCGAGTGGTGGGGCGCCACCCGCTACGCTCAGGCCAGGCGGGCACAGGCGCAACGCGAGGGGTGGACGCCGGAGCAGGACGACGACCCCGGCGTCGTCTTCTTCCACGAACTGCCCCCGCAGCTCGTCGCGGAGGCGGCGGCGAACGCCCGGGACCAGTCGGGGACGCCGTTCGAGAAGCCGTGGCCCCTCGACGCCTGGCCGGACGTGCCGACCCGGGCGCTGCTCTGCCGGGGCGACCGCTTCTTCCCGATCGACTTCCTGCGGGAGCTGGTGGCCGACCGGTTGGGCGTCACCCCCGACGAGATGGACGGCGGGCACCCGGTGGCCCTCAGCCGGCCGCGGGAGTTGGCCGACCGGCTGGAGGAGATCCGGCGGGAGGTCTACGGTGTCGGCCGCCCCACGCCCGCGCCTGAGGTGTGACCCGGGCGCGGTTACCCGCGGCGGGCACCGGGTAGGGGTTGCCCCATGGGGGAACTGGCGACGCTCTGGATCGTCCGGCACGGCGAGAGCACGGCGAACGTGGCTGCCACGGCCGCCGAGGCGGCCGGCGTTGAGCTGATCGACCTGTCGCACCGCGACGCCGACGTGCCGTTGAGTCCGACCGGCCAGGAGCAGGCGCGGGCCACCGCCCGATGGCTGGGCGACCTGCCCGAGGCCCGCCGGCCCGACGTCGCCGTGGTGTCGCCGTACCTGCGGGCCGTGCAGACCGCCGAGCTGGCCCTGGCCGGCACCGGGATCGCGGTCTCCCGCGACGAGCGGCTGCGCGACCGGGAGCTGGGCATCCTGGACGGGCTGACCGGGCACGGGGTGCGCCGGCGGCATCCGGAGGAGGCAGCGCGCCGCGACCGGCTCGGCAAGTTCTACTACCGGCCGCCGGGCGGGGAGTCCTGGACCGACGTGGCGCTGCGCCTGCGCACCCTCCTCGGTGACCTGCGCCGTGACCACGAGGGCCAGCGCGTGCTGCTGTTCGGCCACGACGCCCTGGTCTTCCTGACCCGTTACCTGGTGGAGGGGCTCACCGAGGAACAGCTCATGGCGCTGACCCGCGAGCACGTCATCGCCAACTGCTCGATCACCGGCTGGTCCGCCGGGACGGACGGCACGCTGACCCCGGACGTGTTCAACGACGTCGGGCACCTGCGCGCGCAGGGTGCCCGGCCGACGAGGGAGGACGAGATCCATGCCGAACCGGTCTGACACCCGGGTGATCACCCCCGGGCTGCTGCGGGACTGGGCGCTGCCCGTGCCGACCGGCGGCAAGGAGGCCCGGGGCACCGTGCTGGTGGTCGGCGGGTCCCGGTTCACCCCCGGCGCGGTGCTGCTCGCCGGGGTGGCCGCCCTGCGGGCCGGGGCCGGCGTGCTCCAGCTCGCCGCCGCCGAGTCCACCGCCGCCGCGCTGAGCATCCAGGTGCCCGAGGCACTGGTGGTGGGGCTGCCGGAGACCGCCGACGGCGCGATCGCGGGCCGGCCGGGCGAGCTGCTGGGCGACCTGGTGGCGGAGGCGGACGTGGTGGCCGTCGGCCCCGGCCTCAAGGACATCGACGAGACCGACCGCCTGCTGCGCCTGGTGCTCGACACGGCCGGTCCGCGCACGGCGCTGGTGCTCGACGCGTACGCCCTGGGGGCCCTCAGCCACGCCCCGAAGCTGCTGGTCGGCTCCGGACGGGCGGTGGTGCTCACGCCCAACCTCACCGAGGCCCGGCACCTGCTCGGCCGGGACCCGGGCGACGACCTCGACGCCGAGGCCATCGAGCTGGCCGGTCGCTACGACGCGGTGGTCTCGCTCTACGGGCACATCGCCACCCCCGACGGCCGCAGCTGGCGGGAGGAGAGCGGCGACGCCGGCCTGGGCACCTCCGGCAGCGGGGACGTGCGGGCCGGGCTGCTGGCCGGGCTGCTGTCGCGGGGCGCGGAGCCGGCACAGGCCACCTGCTGGGCGGCGTTCGCCCACGCGGTGAGCGGCCAGCGGCTGGTCCCCCGGTACGGCCGGATCGGGTTCCTCGCCCGGGAGTTGCTCGACGAGATCCCGCACACCCTGGCGACTGTCTGACACGTCCCGGCCCGGTCGGGCCGACGCGTGTAACGCGACGCGGCCCCGCGGCGCTGGTTCCTGTGGAAGGCGTGCGTCCCGCGCGCCTCCCGCCGGCTGCTCCCCGCCCGGGGGCGCAACCGGCTGGAGACAGCCCCTGGGAGTCTGTGTGAAGAAGCTCCATCGCAAGACACTGGCTGCCGCGTCCGCCGTGACGCTCGGCGTCGGCCTCGCCGTCACCGGCGGGCTGGCCCCGGCGGCGTCGGCCGCCGGCCCGGACACCACGTTCCTGGTGCTCGCCCCGCAGGGTGCCAGGACCGACAAGGCGGCCGCCCGCGTGGCCGCCGCCAACGGCACCGTGGTGGCCAGCTACGACCAGATCGGCGTGCTCGTCGTCCGGTCGACCAACCCCGCCTTCGTCACGGACGTGGCGGGCGCGGGCGTCGACTCGGTGGCGTCCACGGCCGGCCTGGGCACCGCCCTCGAGGAGGGCGAGACCCTGGAGGTCCCGGCGGCGGAGGCGGCCAACCCGACCGCCGACCCGGCCGGGGAGCCCCTCTTCGGTCAGCAGTGGGACATGCCGATGATCGACGTCCCGCAGGCCCACGCCGTCAACGCCGGCCGCGCCGACGTGGTGGTCGGCGTGCTGGACAGCGGCATCTCCTCCAGCCACCCCGACCTGGCCGGCCAGATCGCCAGGAACAAGAGCACGTCCTGCATCGGCGGCGTCTCCGACACCGCCGAGTCCGCCTGGAACCCGACCACCTCCGACCACGGCACCCACGTGGCCGGCACCATCGCCGCCGCCGTCAACGGCGTCGGGGTGGCAGGTGTCGCTCCGGGCGTCAAGGTGGCCGCCGTGAAGGTGGTCAACGACGACGGCTACATCTTCCCGGAGGCCGCGGTCTGCGGGTTCATGTGGGCCGCCGAGCAGGGCATGCGGGTGACCAACAACAGCTACTACATCGACCCGTGGGAGCTCAACTGCCGCAACGACGCGCGCCAGCGTCCGGTGTGGAAGGCGATCCAGCGGGCGCTGCGTTACTCGCAGAGCAGGGGCGTGCTGCACGTGGCGTCGGCGGGCAACTCGAACTTCGACCTCGCCCACAAGGTCACCGACACGGGCAGCCCGAACAACGGGACCCCCGAGGAGCGCGAGAACCTCACCAACGCCTGTCTCGTCCTGCCGGGCGAGGCGCCGGGCGTGGTGACGGTGTCGGCGGTCGGCCCGACCGGGCAGAAGAGCTACTACTCCTCGTACGGTCAGGGCGTGGTCGAGGTGACGGCGCCGGGTGGCGACACCCGCTTCCGGACCCGGGGCGCCAGCTCGACCCTCACCGACGGCATCCTCTCCACCACCTACAACACCACCACGAGGACCGACGGCTGGGGCTACAAGCAGGGCACCTCGATGTCCTCGCCGCACGCCGCCGGCGTGGCCGCCCTGGCCGTCTCGGCGCACCCGGGCATGACCTCCGGTCAGCTGTCGGCCTTCCTGGGCAACACCGCCGAGGCGATCGCGTGCCCCGGCGGCGTCTACAACCCGGTGCCGCTGATCGCGGCCGGCCCGAACGCCTACGACGCGACCTGCTCCGGCGGCAAGCGCAACGGCTTCTACGGCGCCGGCATGGTCAACGCGTACAACGTGGTCCGGTAACGGCGCCACCCCCGGTGGGGCCCGGCGGATTCCCGCCGGGCCCCACCCGTTTTCCCTGCTCACACCGGGGGTACGGGAGGGGCGTCAGTCGAGTCGAGGAGGTCAACGGTGTCCACCGATGCCATCGTCGTGTTGAAAGAGGACCACAAGGAGATGCGCCGCCTGTTCAAGGCGTTCCAGGAGGCCGAGGAGGGTCCGGCGGCGCGACGGCAGAAGCTGGTGAACGAGATCCTGGAGGCCCTCACGGTGCACACCTACCTGGAGAACGAGGTGATGTACCCCGAGGTCCGCAAGCTCCTGCCCGACCTCGAGGACGACATCCTCGAGTCGTACGAGGAGCACCACGTCGCCGACGTGCTCTGCGCGGAGCTGTTCACCATGGACGCCACCGACGAGCGCTTCAACGCCAAGACCACGGTGCTGATCGAGAACGTCCTGCACCATGTCGAGGAGGAGGAGCAGGAGTGGTTTCCCAAGGTGCGCGAGGCGCTCGGCCGTAAGCAGCTCCAGGAGATCGGCGAGCGGATGATCGCCCTGCGGGCGGACGCGCCACGCAAGCCGACCGACCCCAAGGCGATCAAGAAGTCGCTGGACGCCGTGACGGCCTGAGGCGGACGGCATCGCACGGGCCCCGGTGCTCCGGGGCCCGTCGTCACGCCGGGGGTGCGGGCAGGATCCGCCGCAGCGCCGGGGGCTTGGCCCGGGGCTGCCACTCCCGGGGATAGCCCACCGAGACCTCCTCGAAGCGCACCCCGTCGTGCCAGGTCGTGCGGGGAATGTGCAGGTGGCCGTAGACCACCGCGGCGGCGTCGAAGCGCAGGTGCCAGTCGGCGGTGGACTCGGTGCCGCACCACTGGGCGAAGATCGGGTAGCGCAGCACCCGGGTCGGCTCGCGCAGCAGCGGCCAGTGGTTGACCAGCACCGTCGGCATGTCCGGCTCCCGTTCGGCGAGCCGGCGGGCGGTCTCGGCGACGCGCGCCGCGCACCACGCCGACCGGCTCGGGTACGGGTCGGGGTGCAGCAGGAACTCGTCGGTGCACACGATCCCCGTGCGGTACGCCTCGGCCAGCGCCGCCTCGGGGGTGTCGAACCCGTCGGGGCGCCAGCTGTGGTCGTAGAGCAGGAACAGCGGCGCCACCAGCACCGGGCCGCCCACCCCCCGCCACACCGGGTACGGGTCCTCCGGGGTCAGCACGCCCAGCCGCCGGCAGGCGTCGACCAGGTAGGCGTAGCGAGCTGCCCCACGCAGGGTCACCGGGTCGGCCGGCGGGGTCCACAACTCGTGGTTGCCCGGCGCCCACACCACCTTCGCGAAGCGGCTCGCCAGCAGGCCGAGCGCCCACTCGACGTCGGCCACGGTGTCGCCCACGTCCCCGGCGACCAGCAGCCAGTCCTGCGGCGAGCCGGGGCGTAGCCCCTGCACCACCTCCCGGTTTCCCTGGTGACTGACGTGCAGGTCACTGATGGCGAGCAGGCTGCCGCCCTCGCCGTCCTCCCCCGCCATGCCGCTGATCCTATGCAGCCGCGCACCGCGCCGCGAGCCCCACCCCGCCGGAGTCCGCACCACGGGCCGGCGCGACTGCCGAGGTGGGCCGGAGGCCGCCGCCGGAGACCCGGTAGGATCAGCACGGGCCGTGACTGGCGCGTGGGGATGGACAACCATCGGGAAGCGGTCCCGTCATGAGGACGCATGCCGAGCGCCTGGGCCTTCCGCACGTCACTGGAGGTCGCATGTCGTCGCCGAACGCCGAATCCACCGCCTTCCGCAGCGCCCTCGAGGTGATCCGCGCCGTCGAGCCTCGGGTCGCCGACGCCATCGGCGCCGAACTCGCCGACCAGCGCGAGTCGCTCAAGCTCATCGCCAGCGAGAACTACGCCTCCCCCGCGACCCTGCTGACCATGGGCAACTGGTTCAGCGACAAGTACGCCGAGGGCACCGTGGGCCGCCGCTTCTACGCGGGCTGCCAGAACGTCGACACGGTCGAGGCGCTCGCCGCCGAGCACGCCCGGGAGCTCTTCGGCGCCGCCCACGCCTACGTGCAGCCGCACTCGGGCATCGACGCCAACCTGGTGGCGTTCTGGGCGATCCTGGCCGACCGGGTGGAGTCGCCCGCGCTGCGCAGGGCGCAGGTGCGGCAGGTCAACGACCTCACCGAGGCCGACTGGTTCGCGCTGCGCCGGGAGCTGGGCAACCAGCGGATGCTCGGCATGTCGTTGGACGCCGGCGGCCACCTCACCCACGGGTTCCGGCCGAACATCTCCGGCAAGATGTTCGACCAGCGCAGCTACGGCACCGACCCGGTCACCGGCCTCATCGACTACGACCGGGTCGCCGAGGCGGCCCGCGAGTTCAAGCCGCTGATCCTGGTCGCCGGATACTCGGCGTACCCGCGGAAGGTCAACTTCCGGATCATGCGGGAGATCGCCGACTCCGTCGGCGCGACGTTCATGGTCGACATGGCGCACTTCGCCGGGCTGGTCGCCGGCCGGGTCTTCACCGGCGACTTCGACCCGGTGCCGCACGCGCACATCGTCACCACCACCACGCACAAGTCCCTGCGCGGCCCGCGCGGCGGCATGGTGCTCTGCCAGCCCGAGCTGGCCGACCAGGTCGACCGGGGCTGCCCGATGGTGCTCGGCGGCCCGCTGCCGCACGTGATGGCCGCCAAGGCGGTCGCCCTCGCCGAGGCGCGACGCCCCGACTTCGCCGACTACGCGCAGCGCGTCGTCGACAACGCGCAGGCGCTCGCCGAGGGTCTGCTGCGCCGCGGCGGCACGCTGGTCACCGGGGGCACCGACAACCACCTGGTGCTGATCGACGTCTCCGGCTACGGGCTCACGGGCCGGCAGGCCGAGCAGGCGCTGCTCGACTCGGGCATCGTCACCAACCGCAACTCGGTGCCGCAGGACCCGAACGGCGCCTGGTACACCTCGGGCATCCGGGTCGGCACCCCCGCGCTGACCAGCCGAGGGCTGGGCGTGGCGCAGATGGACGAGACCGCCGAACTGATCCACACCGTGCTCAGCCAGACCAAGCCGGGCGCGAACCCGGACGGCACACCGTCGAAGGCCAAGTACGTCCTCGATCCGGCCGTGGCCGGTCGGGTCGGCAAGCAGGCCAGTGACCTGCTGACCGGCTTCCCGCTCTACCCGGGCGTCGACCTCGGCTGAGCCCGACACCGCGACGCCCCCGCCCGGCCCGCCGGGTGGGGGCGTCGGCGTCCGGCCCGGCCCGCCGATGACCGGCCGGGGCTCAGGCGACGGGCCGCTTCAGGTGGTAGCGGTGCACCTCGGTGCTGCCCTGGACGTTGTTGACGTCCTCGGCCGCGGAGACCAGCTCCCACCCCTCCCGGCCGGCCCGGTTGAGGTGCGCGATCGCCGTGTCGCCGTACGCGGTGATGTCGCGGCGCGACCCGTCCGGGCCGTACCAGATGAAGCTGACGTGGAAGTTGCGGCCCTGCCCCTGATAGCGGCGGACCAGCAAGGCGTATTCCCAGGCGACCATGGCGTCCATTATGGGCGTCCACGCAGGACTACGGAACATGGCAGTCGCGCATTGCCGCGCGGTGAACGCGCTGTGTCATCTGACGCCGGTGCTCGCCGCCCGTCGGGCCGTCTCGTCGGCGACCAGCGCGACCAGCCGGTCCAGCCCCAGGTCGATCTGTTCCGGGGTGACCGCGCTGACCGACAGCCGCAGCGCGTCGACCGGTGCGGTGCCGTCGTAGAAGTGCGCCATCGGCGTCCAGAGCAGCCCGTACTCGCGGGCGGAGCGGTGCAGCAACACGTCGTCGACGGTGAACGGCACGGTGACCACGACGAAGAACCCGCCGGCCGGGGCTTTCCACCGCACCGGCGAGGTGTCCGCCGGGAACCGCCGGGCCAGGCCGTCGAGCAGGTGGCGCAGGTTACGGGCGTACGCGGCCCGTTCCCGGACGGTGGCCGCCACGAGGCTGCACCCGTGCGCCAGCAGTGCGCCGCCGATCACGGCCTGGGCGATCGCGGAGGTGTTCACCGTGACCATGCTCTTGATCCTGGCGAGCTGGTCGGCGAGCAGGCTCACCGATCCGTCCGCGCCGGCCACCCGCTGGTCGGCCACCACGTAGCCCACCCGCGCGCCGGGCAGCACCGTCTTGGCGAACGAGCCCAGGTAGACCACCCGCCGCGCGGTGTCCAGCGCCTTGAGGGTGGGCAGCCGCCCGGCGTCCCCGGCGGGAAACAGGCCGTACGGGTTGTCCTCCAGCAGCAGCAGGTCCTCCTCGGCCGCCAGGTCGAGCAGCCGTCGCCGGTCGGCCAACCCCATGCTCACGCCGGACGGGTTGGCGAAGTCCGGCATCACGTAGCAGGCGCGCGGGCGCAGTCCCGCCGACCGGGCGCGGCGCACCTGCTCGCGCAGGTCGGCCAGGTCGACCCCGGCCGGGCCGCCCGCCACCGGCAGCACCGGCAGGTCCAGCAGCCGGGCGGCGCCGGTCAGCCCCACGTACGTCGGGGCGAGGGCGAGCAGCACGTCACGCGGGTCGGCGCGCAGCGCCCGAAGCACCAGGAACATCGCCTCCTGGCAGCCGACGGTCACCACGATCGCCTCCGGGTCGACCGTGACGCCCTCGTCGACGACGAGGTGACGGGCGACGAGGTGGTGCACGATGCCCTTGGTGCGCCCGTACTGGAACAGGGTCCGGTGCACCTGCGTGGGGCTCTGCCCGAGGTCGTCGACCAGGTGCCGGCGGAACGTCTCCAGGTGCCGGTGCGGCGCCGCGACGTCGAAGAACTCCTCGTACGGCCGGCCGGCCGCCAGCGACACCGCCTCCGGGTAGTGCTGGGCCACCTCGTTGAGGAAGTTCATCGAGTTCAGCGTCGGGTCGTCGACCGCCGGATGCAGGTCGGCGACGTGCAGGTCCGCCGGGTCGGCCACCGCTCAGTCCTCCCGCAGCACGCGCAGCTCGCCGGCGGCGAGCGGGTCGGCGCAGCCGGCCAGCGCCAGGGCGTCGCGGAACTCGCCGTTCAGCAGCGCCAGCGCCGTCCGCGCCCCGGCCCGGCCGCCGGCGGCGAGCGCCCACAGCAGGGGCCGACCCACCAGCACCCCCCGCGCGCCGAGGGCGAGCGCGCGCAGCACGTCGAAGCCGTCGCGTACGCCGCTGTCCAGCAGCACCTCGCACCGGTCGCCCACCGCCGACACCACCTCCGGCAGCACGGTGGCGGTGGCCGGCGCCCCGTCGAGCTGCCGCCCACCGTGGTTGGAGACCACCACGGCGTCCGCGCCGGCGGCCACCGCCAGCTCCGCGTCGCGCGGGTCGAGGACGCCCTTGACCACCAGCGGCAGGGTGGAACGCCCGCGTAGCCACTCCAGGTCGGCCCAGGTCAGCGCGGGCGCGAAGACCTCGCCGGTGTGCGCGGCGACGGCGCAGACACCGGGGGTGGCGGTGTGCGCGAGGGTGTCCCGGCCGGCGGGCAGGTTGGCCGCCACCACGTGCGGCGGGATGACGAACGCGTTGCGCACGTTGCGCCGGCGTGGGCCGAGGATCGGCACGTCCACGGTGACGGTCAGCGCCGTGCAACCCGCCGCGTGCGCCCGGTCCAGCAGGTCGGCGACGAGGCCCCGGTCGCGCAGCCAGTAGAGCTGGAACCAGAGCGTCGCGCCGGTCTGCGCGAGCTGCTCGATCGGCACGCTGCTCAGGGTGCTGACCAGGTACGGCACCCCGGCGGCCCCCGCGGCGGCGGCCAGCGCCAGTTCCCCGTCGGGGTGCACCAGCCGCTGGTACGCCATCGGCGCCACGGCCACCGGCATGGCGTACGACGTGCCGAGCAGCCGCGCGTCGGTGCGGGGGGTGTGCACGCCGCGCAGCACCCGGGGCAGCACGGCCACCCGGTCCAGCGCGCGACGGTTGGCGGCGAGCGTCGTCTCGGCCCCGCTGCCGCCCTCGATGTAGTCCCACACGTCGGGCGGCAGCGCCGCCCGGGCCGGGGCGGCGAAGTCGGCCAAGGTCGACGGTTCCGGCCCCGCCGCCGCGTCCGGCACCGTCGCGTCCGTCGCCGCCGTCGCGTCCGCCGCCGTTGCCGCCGTCGCGTCCACCGCCGCGAAGCGGTCGCGCAGGAACCCGGCGGCCTGGTCCTGGGCCCGCCGGCCGTCGTCGAACGCCCCCGGCATGGCGAAGAAGCCGTGGATCATGCCGGCGTACCGGGTGTGGACGGTGGGCACCCCGGCGTCGCGCAGGCGTCCGGCGTAGCGCTCCCCCTCGGTGCGCAGCGGGTCGTGCTCGGCGGTGATCACCAGCGCCGGGGGCAGGCCGCCCAGGTCCTCGGCGCGCAGCGGCGACGCCAGCGGGTGCCGCGCGTGCGCGGGGTCGGCGAGGTAGTGCCCCCGGTACCAGGCCACCGAACGGCGGTTGAACAACAGCGGGTCCTCGCCGTCGCCGTCGGGTTCGGCGCTCTGGTCGGTGTTCGGGTACACCAGCACCTGGGCGGCGAGCCGGGGCCCGCCGCGGTCCCGGGCCAGCAGGGTGACGGCGGCGGCCAGGTTGCCGCCGGCGCTGTCCCCGCCGACGGCCATCCGCCGCGGATCGACGCCGAACTCCTCCGGGTGCGCGGCGAGCCACCGGAGGGCCGCGTGGCAGTCGTGCACGGCCGCCGGGAAGGGATGCTCGGGGGCGAGCCGGTAGCCGACGGTCACCACCTGGCAGGGCACCGCGTTGGCCAGCCGCCGGCAGATGCCGTCGGCGGTGTCGACGCTGCCCAGCGTCCAGCCGCCGCCGAAGAAGTAGACCAGGGTCGGCAGCGGCCCCCGCCCCGCCGGCCGGTGGATGCGCACCGGCAGGTCGCCCGCCGGGCCGGGCACGTGCGTGTCGCGTACCTCGCGCACCGGCTCGACCGCGCCGCCGCCGGCACGGATCGCGGCCAGGTCGGCGGCGCGGGCCTCGGCCAGGCTCTGGGTGTACAGCGGCGCGACGCCGGCCGCCTCGCGGGCGGCCCGGTACGCCGCCACCTGCGGATGGACGCTCATGCGGGGCCTCCTCGGGGATGGATGGTCAGCCTGTCGACGCCGCGCAGCTCACCGGCGGCGAGGCGCTGCGGGGCCCTGCCCGCCACGGCCAGGAAGTCGTCGATGCGCTCCGCCCGCCGCCGGTAGAAGTCCAGCTCCCCGCTTGTACCACCGCGGGTCGCGCAGCACCCGGCCGACGAGGTCGTAGCCGACGACGACGGCGGCGGCGGCGGCGACCGGTCGGTGCTCGGCGCGCGGCGGCACCGGGCTGACCGGCCCCAGCCGGTGCAGGGCGGCGTGGCACGGGTACGGGTCCTGCCGGCCCTCGTCGCCGTAGAGCCGGGTCAGCAGCCGCGTGACGTCCATGGTCGTCCGGCCTCTCCCGTCGACGGTGCGGCGGGCGGCGGGGACCCGCCCGCCGCCCGCGCCGATGTCACAGACCGAGCAGTCGCAGCGGCACGGCGTCCGCCAACGCCCGGTTCCCGGCGTCGTTCGGGTGGATGTGGTCACCCGAGTCGTACGCGGGCAGCAGCCGGCTGGGCCGCGCCGGATCGCGCAGCACCCGGTCGAAGTCGAGCATCCCGTCGAACTCGTCGCTGCCGCGCAGCCACGCGTTCACCGCCTGCCGGGTGGCCTCCTTCTCCGGTGTCCACACCCCAGGGTTGCCGTGCCCCTCGTACGGGGTCAGCGTCGACACGAGGCTACGCAGGCCGCGCGCCTTCACCTGCTGGTTGATCTGCCGCAGCGAGGCGATGATCTGCCCGGCGGAATCGCCCGACATCCAGACGTCGTTGATCCCGAGTCCGGTGATCACCGTCCGGGCGTCGGTCTGCGCGAAGACGTCCTCGTCGAGGCGGGCCAGGGCGTTGGGGCCCAGCTCGTGGTAGCCGGGGAAGCCGCCCGCCCCGGGCTCGGTGCCCTCGTGGTTGAGCCGGTTGCCGGCGAGGCTGAGGTTGAGCACGCCCGGGGTGCGCACGTCCGGGCGGGCGTCGATGAGCCGGTCCGCGAGCAGGTCGGGCCAGCGCCGGTTGGTGTTGACGGTGCTGCCGTTGCCGTCGGCGATGGAGTCGCCGAGGACCACCACCGAGCCGGGGCTGTGCCGGCGCTGCACGTCGATGCCCGACAGGAAGAACCAGCAGCAGTCCGGCCGGATCGTGAACCCGGCCCCGCCGGCGGCGGAGGTCAGGTCGGTGGCGCCGATGTAGTTGGTCTGCCGGGACTGGCCGTGGAAGGTGACCGGCCCGGTGGGGGTCGGGAAGTGCACGGTCAGCACCAGGTCCTGCTGGTCGCCGACGGGCATCGCCACGGGGTCGCTGACCAGCTCGGCGCCCCGGTTCATGGTGGCCGAGCCGGCGCCGCCGAAGGTCAGCGTCCGCAGGGTCGTGACGTCGATGTCGGACAGGTCGCCGGGGGTCGCGGTGTTCGGCTTCGCGACGGTGGCGCGGCCGACCCGCACGGCCTGCTCGCCGTAGGAGTTGCTCAGGCGGACCCGGAACCGCTCTCCGCCGACGGTGGTGTGCACGAGCATCCGCACGCTCTGGTCGTTGAGGCCGTTGTTGGTCAGGCCGGTCGCGTTTCCCCTGGTGACCGCAGCCGCCCAGCTACCGGCCCAGACCGTGCGCTGGCGTGGCGCGTCCGTGTCGGACGGGCCGGCGCTGGCCACCATCGCCGGGGTGCCGACGACGAGCAGGGTGGCGGCGGACGCGATGACATGCCATCTCTTCGGGGTCGACATGGAACCTCCATCGTTGGCAGCCCAGGGCCGTCCGCTGACGGCGCCGCCTGGACGATGGTCCAGAAACCTAGCCGTCCCGTTTCACGAGCGTCAATCAACCTGATCGACGTGATCAGATGCCTGTCGGTCCGGCCTGAGCGCCGGTTCAGACTCTGTCCGGTGACGGTCGGTGGTGCCTACGCTCACAGACGGCGGCGGTGCGGTCGTCGGGGCGTCCGCCCGCCACGCCGTCTCCCGGGCTGCCCGCGGGCGGCCACTTCTGCGCCGATGGAGGGCTGTCGGATGACCGACCGACCGGAACGACGGGCCGGCTACGTGCACCGGGCGCTGGAGCTGTTCGACCGTCTCGGCGACCGGGAGGCGCTGGCGGGGGACGGATGCCGGCTCAGCTACACCGATGTCGCCGCCCGGGTGCGCGGCCTCGCCGCGACCCTGCTCGGGCACGGCGTACGACCGGGGGACGCGGTGCTGCTCGCGCTCGGCAACCCGGTGGAGGGGCCGATGGTGCAGCTCGCCCTGCACCTGCTGGGCTGCCGGACGATGTGGATCGCCCCGGTCACGTCCCGCCGGGAGGTCGACGAGTTCGCCCGGCTGGCCCACCCCGACGCGTTCCTCTACGACGCCCGCGACCCGACCAACCTCGGTGCCGAGCTGGCCGCCGGGCTGCCCGGCGTGCCCGTGCTCTGCCTCGGCCCGGGCGGCGCGGGCCCGGACCTGCTCGCCGGGGTGGAGCCCGCGGTGGCGGACGGCCGCGAGGTGCCGGTCGAGGTGCCGGTGCCGGAGTCCTTCCTGCAGACCAGCGGCACCACCGGCACCCCGAAGCTGGTGCACCACCGGGAGAGCTTCTACGCGCAGGTCCTCGCCCTGGCCGCCGACTTCCGCGCCGCCGGGCACCCGCCGCTGCGGCACCTGTCGCACTCGCCGATGTGGCTGGCCAGCGGCCAGATCACCACACTGTTCAACCTCTTCACCGGCGGGGTGCTGTTTCCGCGCGACGGCTGGGACCCGGCGCAGTTCATCGACACCGTCGGCCGGGAGCGGATCAACTCGACGTTCGTCACCCCGCCGATGCTCTACGAGGTGCTCGACCATCCGGCGCTGGACGGCGCGGACTTCTCCGCCATGTTCATGTTCAACGTGGGCGCCGGGCCCGCCGCGCCCGCCCGGCTGCGCCAGGCGATCGCCCGCTTCGGCCCGGTGCTGCGCATCGTGTACGGCCTCAGCGAGGCGGTCGTGGTCACCGCCCTGCCGGGGCTGACCGACGACCCGGCGTACCCGCAGCGGCTGCGCTCCTGCGGGCGACCCTACGGCGACGTGCGCGTCGAGATCCGCGCCGAGGACGGCACGGTGCTGCCACCCTTCGCCGACGGCGAGGTGTGGGTGCACACCGCCCTGCGCTTCGCCGGCTACCACGGCCAGCCCGAGCTGACCGCCGAGACGCTCGTCGACGACTGGGTCCGCACCCGCGACGTCGGGCACCTCGACGCCGACGGCTACCTCTACCTCGTCGACCGGTCGCAGGACCGGATCCTCTCGCGGCGGCGTAGCTGGCCGATCCACTGCCGCCCGATCGAGGACGTCCTGGCCGGGCACCCGCGGGTGCGGGCGGCGGCGGTGATCGGCGTGCCGGACGAGGCGGCCGGCGAGTTGCCGTACGCCTTCGTGGTGCCGGCGCCCGGCGCGACGGTGACCGCCCGGGAACTGGTCGACCTGGTGACCGCCGAGCTGAGCGACACCTGGGCGCCGGGCGGGGTCCAGTTCGTCGACCGGCTGCCGCTCAACCGGTCCGCCAAGGTGGACAAGCGCGCGCTGCGGGCCCGGTACGCCGCCGAGCACCCGGGCACGCTCGCGCAGCCGGAGGCGTCGATCGGCAGCCTGGCGTGACCCCCCGGCGGGAACTGACCGTCCTGGTCGCCGCCGACCTGATCTCCAACCTGGGCAGCCGGATCTCGGTGGTGGCCATCCCCTGGCTGGTGCTGGAGACCACCGGCAGCCCCACGAGGATGGGTGTGGTGGCCGCCGCCGAGACGCTGCCCTACCTGCTCTCCAGCGCCCTGGGCACGCCCTGGGCGGACCGGATCGGGCTGCGGCGCACCTCGATCCTGGCCGACGCCGGCAGCGCCGCGCTGATGGTGGCGGTCGCCCTCACCCCGTGGCTCGGCTTTCCGACGCTTGTCGCACTGGTCGCCGTGGTGGGCGCGCTGCGGGGCGTCGGCGACCGGGTCAAGCACGTGATGTTCCGCCCGGCCGCCGAGGCCGCCGGGGTCCCCCTGATCCGGCTGACCTCGGTCTACGACGGGCTGGGCCGGCTGGTCACCCTGCTCGGCGCGGGGCTGGGCGGGCTGCTCGTCTGGTGGTTCGGGCTGACGCGGGCACTGCTCATCGACGCCGCCAGCTTCGCCGTCTGCGCCCTGCTGGTCGGGCTCCTGCTCCGCCCGCCCGCCCCGGCGGCACCGTCGGCGCCGCAGTCGTACCTGCGGTCGCTCGCGGGCGGGTTCCGCCACCTGGGCCGCGACCGGACGCTGCTGAGCATGCTGCTGGTGATCTCGGCGCTGAACATGGTGGTCAACGCCAGCGTCGCGGTGCACATCCCGCTCTGGGTCGCCGACGCGCTGCGCAGCCCCGCCGGGCTGGGCCTGCTGCTCGGGGCGTTCTCGGCCGGGGCGCTGCTGGGCAACCTGCTGTTCAGCGTGTACGGCCCCCGGCTGCCCCGGTATCTGACGTTCGTGCTCGGGGCGGCGGTGGGCGGCGCCCCCCGGCTGCTGGTCCTGGCGCTCAGTGACGAGTTGGCGGTGGTGCTGGCGGTGACGTTCGTGTCCGGCATCGGCATCGCGGCGGTGAACCCGCTGCTGGGGGTCGCGATCTACGAGCGGGTGCCGCCCGGGTTGCAGACCCGGGTGATCGGGCTGGCCGGGTCGCTGGCGTTCGCGGGACTGCCGCTGGGCGCGCTGCTGGGCGGCTGGTCGGTGACGGCCCTCGGCCTCGACGCGGCCCTGCTGGCCATGGCGGCGTTCTGCCTCGTCGTCACCCTGCTGCCGCTGCTGCCCGCCCTGCGCCCCGCGGCCCGGCCGGACGGCGCTGTCCCGCGACGTCGTTCGCACCCGCTGCGTGGTTGACGCGCTGCGCCGGCCGCGCAGGCGAGGCAGATCGCGGCGGCGACGACGAGCGTCAGGCGGTCGCCGAGGTGGACGGCGGCGGAGCCGAGCGGGATCGCCAGCGCGACCGGACCGAACATCGCGGTGTTGGCGGTGCCGGAGACCCGTCCGAGCATCGCTGTCGGCGTGTGCGTCTGCACCGCGGTCACCGCGGCGACCAGGGCCCAGGGCAGGCCGATGCCGGCGACGACCGAGGCGGCGACCGTGCCGGGCCACCAGGGCAGGCACCGCGCCAGGCAGCCGACGGCGAAGAGCGTCGTGCCGGCGACGCCCACGGTCGCGGGGCTCCAGCGGGCGATGAGCCGGCCGACGACGAGGCCGCCGGCGAGGGACCCGGCACCCTGTGCGCTGAGCAGCACGCCGAGGAACGTCGCCGGCAGGCCCAGCTCCGTGGTGACGATCGCGTAGCTGGCAGCGGTCGTGAAGCCGGACATGGCGATCGCCACGGCGGCGAGCACCACGGTGACGCGTGTCGCCCGCTGTGCGAGGAGGACCGCGAGCCCCGCGCGCAGGCCGGGCGGCCGGTCAGTCGGCGGGACGGGGGGCAGTTCCCTCAGTCGCACGGCCGCGTACAGGACGGCTACCAGGATCGGCATCGCCGCGCTGAGCAGGACGACGGCCTGGCCCCCGCGCCACGCGTAGAGGCCCGCGCCGGCCAGGGGTGCCACGAGCTTCATGCCTTCCTGGGCACTCGAACGCCAGCCGTTGACGTCGCCGAGCTGCGTGGGCGACAGCGCGGCGGGAAGCAACGCGGTCTCGCCCGCGTCGATCAGCACGTAGCTGACACCGTAGGCGCAGGACACCAGGAAGATGAGCCACACCTGGCCCGGCCCCCGCACCGCGAGGAGACTGAGCAGAACGGCGGACAGCGTGAGGTTGACCGCCACGACGAGCGGCCGCCGCGGCGCCCGGTCGAGCAGTCCTCCCAGCCAGGGGCCACCGAGGACCGGGGCGTACACGCAGAGCCCGGCTAGGGCGGCGAGGCTGACGGAACCGGTGAGGTCCAGGATCCAGATCCCGGCGACCAGTGACATGGCGCTGCTGCCGAAGCCCGACAGCAGCGAGATCGCGATGAACAGCACGGCGTTGCGACGCATCGGTCCTCCAAGGTTGAGCCGTGGCGACTCAGATCCTCAACCTTGAGTGAGGGGCAGGCAATACTGCGAAGGAGTTGTCAATGCGCCATTGACAGGAGATCGTCCAGGCTCCTCGCGACCGCCCGCACCGGCACGGGCAACCGGCCACCTCCCGCATCGGCCAGGTCGACCGCGAGGAGGGAGGCCAGCGCGTACAGCGAACCCGGGTCGGCGCCGAGGGCCAGCTCCACGGTCCGCCTCACCAGGGCGGCGCGCCGAAACCGCGCGTCCCACCGCCGGTCCGCGTCGATCCACCGCTGGAGCTCGAGGACCGCGCCCCGGATCGCCGCGATCGGGGGCGCGTAGGCCAGATCCAGTTCCTGCCGCCGCGACCGTCGCGCGGCCGCCAGGCGCTGCCGGCGCTGCTCCGCGGCCTGCCGGCTGCCGAGGCCGAGAGCAGCGGCGACCTGCGCCCAGGTCGCACCGAGGTGACGCGCGCGGTCGATCAGCTCCAACTCCCGCTCGTCCAACCGGACGCGGTCGGCGGTGACGTCGGAGAGCTGGCTCAACTCGGGCGTCATCCGTCAACGCTACATTGACAGCTTCGCGTCGCCGGCTCTGAGCGCATGACCGCGCGCGGCCCGGCAGGGTGCGAGTCGCGGCTGCGTCGATGCGGGACGGGCCGCCGGCGCGATCCGGCCGGGCGGCGCCGGGCCTACCGCGCGACCGCGTACCGGTGTCGCGGGTCGACGTCCGGTTCGGCGGACGCGAGCGCCCGGCAGGTGGGGGTGGCCCGGTCGGTGTAGTCGGCGACGTGACCCTCGTAGAGGACCGTCCCGCCATGCCGGCCCGGTCCGGGACCGAGGTCGACGAGCCAGTCGGCCCGGCGGATGACGTCGAGGTTGTGCTCGATGACGACGACGGTGTGGCCCCGGTCGACGAGGCCGTCGAGGACGCGCAGCAGCGTGTCCACGTCGCTAGGGTGCAGGCCGGTGGTGGGCTCGTCGAGCAGGTAGGTGGTGGGCTCGTCCGTCTCGCGGAGCTCCTTGGCGATCTTGACCCGCTGGCACTCGCCCCCGGAGAGCGTGCTCAGGGACTGGCCCAGCCGCAGGTAGCCCAGGCCGACGTCGGCGAGGTGCCGCAGCGCGTCGGCGATCTGCCGGGCGGGCAGCCGGGCGACCGCCTGGTCCACGGTGAGACCGTCGACGTCGGCGATCGACAGCCCGTCGACCGTGTAGCCGAGGACGTCCGGGGTGAACCGTCGACCCTGACAGGTACCGCAGGCGACCTCCTGCCCGTCCATGAAGGCAAGGTCGGTGTGGATGACACCGAGCCCTCCGCAGTCGGGACAGGCGCCCGCCGAGTTGGCGCTGAACAGGCTCACCGGCACGCCGTGGCGCGTCGCGAACAGCCTGCGGATCGCGGGCGCGACGCCCGTGTACGTGATCGGGGTGGAGCGCCGACTGACGCCGACCGGCTGCTGGTCGATGACGGTCGCGGGGTGCTGGGCCACCAGCTCGGCGGCCAGGCTGGACTTGCCGGAGCCGGCGACCCCGGTGAACACGGTCAGCACCCCGGCGGGGACGTCCACCGTGACGTGTCGCAGATTGTTGCGGATGGCGTCGGCGACGGTGAGACTGCCGGTGCCCGGACGCGGGTCCCGGTTCACCGGGCGGCGCCGGGCGAGGGCCCGGCCGGTGGGGGTGTCGGCGTGCCGGAGCTGGGCGAACGCCCCCTGGAACACGAGTCGCCCCCCGTCGGGCCCGGCGCCGGGCCCGACCTCGACGACCTGGTCCGCGCGGGCCATCACGGCGGGGTCGTGCTCGACGACGAGGACGCTGTTGCCCCGGTCGCGTAGCTGCTCCAGCAGGCGGATCACCGACTCGACGTCGCTCGGGTGCAGCCCGACGGTGGGCTCGTCGACGATGTACGTCATCTCGACCAGGCTGGACCCGAGGTGCTTGACCATCTTGATCCGCTGCGACTCACCGCCGGAGAGCGTCGTGGTCGCCCGGGACAGCGAGAGGTAGCCGAGCCCGATCGTGGTCATCGCCGACAGGCGGTCGGTCAACGCCGCCACGACGGGCGCGACGTGGGCCGACGTGACGGCGCGGACGAGCTCGGCCAGCTCGGTGACCTCCATGCGGGACATCTCGCCGATCGTGCGGCCGAGCACCGTGGCGCTCCGCGCGGCCTCGTCGAGCCGGTCGCCGTGGCACTCGGGGCAGACGGCGGAGCGGGTGAACCGGCGGATGGTCTCCTGCTTGCGCTCCGACAGGTTGTCGGAGGTGTGCAGGTAGATCCGCTCGAAACGGTCGACCACCCCCTCGTACGCCTTGGGGGTCTTCCGGCCCAGCTTCGCGGCCGCCTCGCCGCCGTACAGCAGCGCCTCGCGTTCCTGTCGGCTCCAGTCCCGCAGCGGGGTGTCGCGGTCGAAGGTGCCGATGTCGGCGTACTGGGAGTACCAGTAGCCGCCCGCGCCGAAGCCCGGCAGCCGGATCGCGCCCTGGGCGAGGGACCTGTCCAGGTCGAGGAAGCGGTCGACGGCGCTGAGGACCACCTCGCCGAGCCCCGAGCAGGTCGGGCACATGCCGGCCGGATCGTTGAAGGAGAAACGGTGCGACTCGCCCACCCGCGGCGTGCTCAGGCGGGAGAAGAGCAGCCGCAGGTACGTCCAGGCGTCGGTGGTCGTGCCGACCGTCGAGCGGGCGTTGCCGCCGACGCGGCGCTGGTCCAGCACCATCACCGGCGACAGGCCGCCGATGTGCTCGACCTCGGGGCGGGCCCACTTCGGCAACCGGTTGCGGGCGAAGGGCGGGAAGGTCTCGTTGAGCTGGTGGCCCGCCTCGGCGGCGATGGTGTCGAACACCAACGACGACTTGCCCGAGCCGGACACACCGACGAAGACGACCAGTCGGTTGCGCGGCACGTCCACGTCCAGCCCGGCCAGGTTGTTGGTGCGTGCTCCCCGGATGGTGATGCTGCGGTGCGCCATGACCCCGAAGCTAGGGGCAGATGCGGCCGGATCCTGACCGCGACAGCGGGCAGACTTGGCCACATGGCGGACGTGACCCAACGGATGCTCTCCCTGCTGTCGACGTTGCAGACCGGCCGGTCCTTCCGCGGCGACGAGCTGGCCCGGCGGCTCGGCGTCAGCCCGCGCACGCTGCGCCGGGACGTCGACCGGCTGCGCGGCTACGGATACCCGGTCGACACCCAGCCGGGACCGGGCGGCTACTACCGGCTCACCGCCGGGCGGACCATGCCACCCCTCGTGCTCGACGACGACGAGGCCGTCGCCACCCTGCTCGCACTTGCCTCCCTCGCCGCCACCGGATCCGCCACGCCCGGCGGCATCGACGAGGCGGCCACCCGCGCCTACGGCAAGCTCGACCAGTTCCTCCCCGCCCGGCTGCGTCCCCGCGTCGCCGCCGTCCGGGCCAGCCTCGAGACGAGCCCGCACGCGACACCGCCCGTGCCCGCCGAGCAGTTCGGCCTCCTCGCCGACGCCGTCGCCCGGCACGAGGTCGTGACGTTCACCTACACCGACGCCCACGCCCGGCGGGCCCGGCGGCGGGTCGAGCCCTACCGGCAGGTCCACCACCTGCTCAGGTGGTACCTCCTGGCGTGGGACACCGACCGGGCGGACTGGCGGGTGTTCCGCCTCGACCGCCTCACCGACGCGCTGCGCACCGGCGTGCCCTACGTGCCACGCCCACTGCCCGCCGGATCGGCGCTGGAGTATCTGCGCCGCGGTCTCGACCGGGCCAGGCAGCGGGTCACCCTCGTGGTCGACGCGCCGGCGCCGCGCGTCCGCGACGCCCTCAGACACGACGACGCCGAGATCGACGCCCTCGACGACCGGCGGACCCGGGTCACCCTCGCGCCCGACGCCTGGCAGTGGTTGGTGCTCAACCTCGCCTTCCTGGACGCGGACTTCCGCATCAGCGCGCCACCCGCGCTCACGCGGGCCTGCCACACCTTCGCCCACCGGCTGCTCGCCGCCACCGCGGACCGGGACGGGCCGTGAGCCCCCGGCGGGGGACTTACCCGCTCCTCGTCCAGAGCCGGACCGCGCCGCCGTAGGTGACGCTGGCGAGCATCCGCCCGGCCTCGCCGACAGCCACGGAACTCACCGCGCTACCCGGGTGAACCAGGGTCTCCAGCCGTTCGACGCCGGCGACGTCCCACAGCTCGACCTCGCCGTCGCCCTTCTCGCCGACCGCGAACCCGATGACCAGGGTCCGGCCGTCCGGCATGAACGCCAGCGAGTTGGCCGCCTTGCCCTTCCCCTCGATCGTGGCGGTGTTCCTTCGGGACGCGACGTCCCACAGCAGCACGGTCTCGGTGGCCTCGTCGTCGTTGCCCCCACCGGTGGCGAGCACGTCGCCGGTGGGACTGAAGGCGAGCGCCCGCAGATGGGTCTTCGGTGGCAGCGTCAGCGTGCCGGCCACCTTCCGGGTGCCGATGTCCCACAGGATCGCCCTGGTGGCGTAGACGTCCGACCGGACCTGGCTCCAGTCGGTACCGCCCCCCGCGAGGGTCCGGCCGTCCGGGCTGAAGGCGAGCGCCGTGACGGGCGTCTTGCTCGCGACGAACTCGGCGACGCGCGCGCGCCTACCGACGTCCCAGAGCTGCACGGTGCCGTCCGGCGCCCTGTCGTCGTCTACCTGGCCGCCGAGGGCGAGCAGCGTCCCGGCCGGGCTGAACGCCACGGTGTGCGGGATGACGGTCGGCGCCCGCCAACCGCCGAGCCTGCTCTGGGCGTCAACGTCCCACAGGCTGAGGTGGCTGCCGGGGCACTGCTGGGAGCGGCTGTGGCCGACCACCGCCAGCGTCCCGCCGTCCGGCGACAGGGCCAGGTCCGTCAGCCCGTCGCAGCCGCGCAGGACGAACCTGGCCCGCGTCCCGACATCCCAGACGATGACGGTCCCGTCGTAGAAGCCCGCCGCGAGCGTGGAACCGTCCCGGCTCAACGACACCGGGTGTGCCGCCCTCTCCTGCAACGAGTAGAGCACCTCGGCCGTCCACCGGGGACGGGTGGCCGCCGCGATCGAGTCCGAGACCCAGGTGAACAGTGGCGGCCCCGCCACCGCGCCGCCCGCCCCCGCCGCCACCATCGCCACGACCGCCGTCGTCCTGGTCAGCGCCCTGCCCTGCCGCAGCCGCGGGGTCGCCCCCGCCCGAGGCCCGTCGCTGCCGCGGGACAGCCGCTCGTACGCGACAGTCGCGGCGGTCCCCACCGACAGCAGCCCCGCCACGACGGCGACCGACACCCAGACCGGCAGTGCCGCGAGCATCCGCTCCAGCGGTGAACTGCTCAACTCGGAGACGAGGGCGAGGGTCAGCGCGCCGACGACGAACAACAGAGCGGCGAGCATGAGTCGGCGTCGACCACGGTCCGGCGCCTCTCCCACCCCGGTAATCCTAACGACCCCGCGCATGGATACGGGTCACTGGAAATCTGCCGACCTGCTCGGGTCGGACCACGACGGCATGGACAAGCCGGGGCACAGCCCACCGGGCGTGCCTCGTCGTCGCTCTGGGCACGTCGTCGCTCTGGGCACGTCGTCGCTCTGGGCACGTCGTCGCTCTGGGCACGTCGTCGCTCTGGGCACGTCGTCGCTCTGGGCACGTCGTCGCTCTGGGCACGTCGTCGCTCTGGGCACGTCGTCGCTCTGGGCACGTCGTCGCTCTGGGCACGTCGTCGCTCTGGGCACCGTCCTCGCGGTCGGCGACGGCCGCCGAACCCGGCGGCGCACCTCGCGGTCGGCGACAGGACGCTGCCCCCGCGCCACCCACTGTGCACCAGGACGATGGCCCCGGTCGCCCGACGTCGGTTAGCGTGCCAGGATGCCATCGACGTTGACCGAGGCGACGGACCCGTGGTGCCTACGGGACGGGGAGAGCGCGGCGCTGCTGCGAGGGCACCCGTGGCGGCGCTTCGCGGTGCTGGGCGACAGCGTGGCCGAGGGGCTCTGCCAGCCCGCCGACGGCTATCCCGACGTGCAGTGGGCCGACCGGACCGCCGCCGAGCTGCGCGCCGTCCGCCCTGAGCTGGCGTACCTCAATCTGGGGCTGCGGGGGTTGCGGGCGCACGAGGTGCGCGCCACCCAGCTCGACCCGGCGCTCGCGTTCCGTCCCGACCTGGCGCTTGTGGTCTGCGGCGGCAACGACGCCTTCGGCCGGGGGTACGACGCGGACGCGGTCGACGCGGAGCTGACGGCCATGATCGAGGCGTTCCAGGCTGCCGGAGCGGAGGTGATCACGGTCGGCATGTTCGACGTGTCGCTCAGCCCCGCCGTGCCCGAGCGGCACCGCGCCGGCCTGGGCGAGCGGATGCGGCGGCTCTCCGCACACACCGAAGTGCTCGCGGAGCGCCTCGGCACCCTGCACGTGCGGCTCACCGACCATCCGCTCACCGCCGAAGCGTCGATGTACAGCGGCGACGGCCGGCACGGCAGCGCCCGCAGCGACGCGGTCGCCGCCGCCGAGACCGTCCGCCGCCTCGGCGCCCACCTCGCGCAACCCCGGCAGCGGGCCTGATCAGCGGCTCGCCCGGGGCGACTCGCTCAAGCGGCTGCGGGCGCTGCTGCGCGAGCGCCCGGCAGCGGGACTGATCAACGGCTCGCCGGGCGACCCCGTCGAGCGTACGAGCGGTCGGGGCGCCGGCCAGTGGTCACGGCAGCGGGCCGCCACGGGCGCTGAGCCACAACTCGTACCACTCCTCGTGGGTCAGCTCGGGCTCCCGCAGCACGGCGTCGCGGCAGGCGCGGATGCGCTCCGGCCGGACGGTGCCGATCACCGGTGCGATCCGCGCCGGGTGCCGCTGGAGCCACCACAGCACGACCGCCTCCGGCGTGCTGCCCGTCCGTTCGGCGAGCGCCGCGACCCGCTCGGCCGTGGCGTGCTCCGCCGGCGTCTGCTGGCCACCGGTGAACCGCCCGCCCGCGAGCGCCCCCCAGGCCTGCGGGCCGATCCCGTTCATCCGGCAGTGCTCGAGGGTGCCGAGCGGAAAACCGGTGCCGGCGGACTCCCGCGTGTTGACCAGGACGCCCGCCTCCAGCCAGTCCCGGTGGGCCAGGCTCATCTGGAGTTGGTTGACGACGAGGGGAAGGTCGAGGTGCGCCTGCAGGTGGGCCACCTGCGCCGCACCCATGTTCGAGACACCGAAGTGCCGTACCAGGCCCTGCCGGTGCAGCGAGGTCAGCGCCGCCGCGGTGTCCTCGGGATCGGCCAGCGGGTCCGGCCGGTGCAGGAGCAGGACGTCGATCACGTCGGTACGCAGCCGGGCCAGGCTCTCCTCGACGCTGCGTACGATGTGCCCCCCGCGCAGGTCGTAGCGGCCCGGCCCGGCGTCGTCGGTCATGCGGATGCCGCACTTCGTCTGCAGCAGGACGCGCGAACGCAGCCCCGGCGTGCGGGCGAGGACCTCGCCGAAGACGGCCTCGGACTTGCCGTGGCGGTAGATGTCCGCGTGGTCGAAAGCGGTGACGCCGATCTCCAGCGCGGCCTCGATCGCCGCCTCCGCGACCCCGATCTCCCGCGCGCCGTAGGGCTGCGTGTCCCACCCGCCGCCCAGCCCCATGCACCCGTACAGCAGCCGGTGGTGGCGGATGTCGGTGGCGGGGCTCATCGATCGGCCCGCAGCGCTCATCGGGGCCGGGTCCTGACGGTCGGTCATGAGACGTGGATAGCACAGTAGGTGGGGGCCACCCGGCGCCCCCCGCCGCGCATCCGGCGCAGCCCTCCGGGACGAAGGTGCGAGCCACCACGCCGGGCCGAGTCGGCTGCGGCTGCGGCCGGGCCGAAGTCGCGCGGTGGGCAGGCCCGCTCCGCATTGGTCCGTTTTTGGGAACTCGGTTCCGCTATTCAGGAAAGCCGGAGATCTTGGCAGAAACCGGCCCCCTGGGGGGGCACCTCCTTTCCAAGATCTTGCCGCGCATCGGGCCGGGACGCCGTGCAGGCGGCCGGGACGCCGTGGACCCCGGACGCGGCGCCGCGCACCCCGGACCCGCACCGTGCACCGCGGGGGCGGCGGCGTGCCCGCCGGACACGGCACCGTGGACGTCGCGTGGTGGCGATTTCGCGTTCGGGGCGGGGCGGAGTATCCCGCGCCCGCCCCTCCCCCGTCATGGCACCCGGTCGCGGCTCACTCCCAGCGGAAGTAGCGGGCCGCGAAGCCGCCCAGCACCACGGTGAACACCACCATCACGGTCAGGTGCAGCAGCGTGGGCCAGGTACCCGCCCAGGCGTCCTGCACGGCCAGGGACGCGGCGCCCAGCGGGGTGAAGTCGGCGATCTTGCGCACCAGGTCGGGCATCTGCGGCCCCGGCGTCCACACCCCGGCGAAGAACATCATCGGGAAGTAGATCAGCTGACCGATCCCCATCGAGGCCCGGGCGCTCGGCGTGACCGCCGCCACGAGCAGCGCGAGGGCGCACATCGCGCTCGCCCCGAGCGTGAACGCCAGCACGAAACCGACCGCGTTGCCGGGCGGCGGGACGTCGAAGACTGTCGCCGCCACCAGCCAGGCCAGGCCGCACGCGACCAGCAGCGCGGCGACGTTCACGGCCACCTGCGCGACGAGCACCGCCGCCGGCGAGACCGGGGTCGTCGACAGCCGACGCAGGACACCCCGCTCGCGGTAGCTGCCCACCACGCCCACCAGCGTCATCATCGTCACCGTCGCGATGGCCAGCGTCATGGTGATGGGCAGGTAGACCTCCAGGGGAAGGCGGCCATCCAGCTCGTCCGCCGGTTCCCGGATGCCCGGCATGGCCAGGCCGAGCACCAGGATCAGCAGGGCCGGGAACGCGATGGCGAAGAACGTGCCGACCGGATCCCGGAGGAACAGCTTCGCCTCGACACGGATGATCTTGGAAAGGGCGGTCATCGGTTGCTCCCGGCAGCGGTGAGGGCGAGGATCGCGTCCTCGAGAGTGGGTCGTTCGACACCGGGCACCTGGGCACCGGCGATCAGGTTGCGGGGAGTGTCGACGGCGACGACCCGGCCGGCCGCGACGACCGCCAACCGGTCGCACAGCCGCTCCGCCTCGTCCATGAAGTGGGTCACCAGCAGGACCGTGACGCCACGGTCCCGTACGTGGCGGACCAGCTCCCAGGTGTCGCGCCGCGCCTGCGGGTCCAGCCCGGTGGTCAGCTCGTCCAGGATCGCCACCGACGGGTTGCCGATCAGCGCCAGCGCGATCGAGAGCCGCTGCTTCTGGCCCCCGGAGAGCTTCGCGAACGCCGTGTTGCGCTTGGGGGTCAGGCCCAGCTCGTCAATCAACGCCCACCAGTCCGCCGGCTGCGGATAGAACGAGCTGTACAGGTCGAGTGCCTCCCACACCTTGATCCGGTCCGGCAGCTGGCTCTCCTGGAGCTGGATGCCCAGCTTCTGCCGCACCGCCACACGGTCCCGGTGCGGGTCCAGGCCCAGCACCCGCACCGTCCCGGAGTCCGGGGTCCGGAGCCCTTCGACGCACTCCACAGTGGTGGTCTTGCCGGCGCCGTTCGGACCGACGAGTCCGAAGATCTCGCCCTCGTCGACGCTCAAGGACACGTCGGCGACGGCCACCTGGTCGCCGTACTGCTTGCGGAGGTTGCGCACCTCGATGACTGGCATGCCGACAACGCTAGGAATCCCGCCGGCCGCGGATAATGGGTCCAACCGCCCGGTGGGGGTGTACCCAGCTCCACCCCCGGTCGGTACCCTGCCCCGATGCGGCGGCGATCGGTGCGGCGAAGACTCGACCCGTGACTCGTCTCGCGCTCGCCGTACCACGCTGCGTCGCCCTGGCCGTGCTGATCGTGGCCGGGTTCGCCTACGGGCACCTCCTCGTGCTCGCCGCCACCCTGGTGTTCACCTACCCGCTCGCCGTCTCCGGCCAGATCCGGTTGAGCGCGCTGGCCCGCCGGCTCGCCCGCGACTGGGCCGGGGCCGACCTCCCCGACCCCGTCCGTTCGCCGCCGCCCACGCCGCACCGGCGCGAGGACGGCTGGTACGCCCAGGACGGCACGTTGTACAGGTCGCCCCGGGTGCCGGCGTTCCTGCTGAAGCTGGACCAGCACGCGAAGGACCCGACGCTGGGGCGGGAATGGCTGTGGCTCATCCTCACCCCCGTCACCGGCGGGATCGCGGTCCTGGTGCCGCCCGCACTGATCGCGGCCGGCGTGTTTCTGCTCGGCTCGCCGCCCGGGGATCGGGTGTGGTCGGTGCCGGCGGGCGTCGGGGCGATCGTGGCCGCGTTCCTGCTCGCGCCGTGGGCGCTGCGGGCGTACGGGCTGTGGGCCGGCGTGCTGCTGGGCACCGCACGGCCACGGACGGCGGTCGGCAGGTGGGTCACCAGGGCGTCGGCCGCGACCTGGCGGGGGGCCGGCCTGGCCGTGCTGTCGCTCGCCGCGTTCGGCGGCCTGCTGCTCAACCTGCTCACCGGCGCCCTGTCGTGGGGCGGGCTGCTGCCGTTCACCCTGCCGGTCACGCGGCCGCTGGTCGGGCTCTACCGGCGCTCCGCGCACGCCTGGACGGGCACGGACCTGCCCGCGCCGTACCGGCCGTACCCGCCGTCGCCCAGCCCCGACGAGGACGGCAACTACCGGGTCGGGCGGGTCCTGTACACCGATCTTCCGGCGGCCCTGCAGGGGCAGCGGCCGGGGTGGCTGCTGCGCGACCCGGCCACCTGGCGCGACCAGCTGTGGTCGCTGGGCTCGGTCGTCCTGGCCCCGGTCTCGTTCGTCCCGGCGGTCCTGGTCGGCCTCGGGTTCTACGGCCTGTTCTGCCAGCCGCTGACCTGGGTGGCCTGGGCGGTGCCGATCGGCCTGCTCACCGGCTACTGGGCCACGCCGTTCTATCTGTGGTTCGGCATCGAGCACGTCGGCCTCGTCGCGCCGGGGTTCCCGGACTGGGCGAGCGTGCCCGTCGGGCTGGGCGTGGCGCTGCTCGGGCTGGGCCTGGCCGGCCCGCTGATGAGGCTGCGGCTGGCGTGGGACCGGCTCCTGCTCACCCCCACTGCCGCCACCGTGCTCGCCTCGCGGGTGGCGCACCTCGCCACCACCCGGGCCGACGCCGTCGACGTGCAGGCGGCCGAGTTGCGCCGCATCGAGCGCGACCTGCACGACGGCGCCCAGGCCCGGCTCATCGCCGTCGGGCTCGGCCTGAGCGCCGCCGCGCGGCTCATGGAGACCGACCCGGCGCGGGCCCGGGAGCTGCTGGCCCAGGCGCAGGAGACCTCGGCCACCGCGCTGACCGAGCTGCGCGACCTGGTACGCGGCATCCATCCGCCGGTGCTGGCCGAACGCGGGCTCGGCGACGCGATCCGGGCGATCGCGTTCGACACCCCGCTGCCGGTGGACGTGGACGTCGACCTGCCCGGGCGGCTCGACGCGCCGGTCGAGTCGGCCGCCTACTTCGCCACCTGCGAGGCCCTCACCAACGCGGCCCGCCGCGCGTCCCGCGTCGCGGTCTCGCTGTGGCACCGCGACGGGACGCTCCGGATGGTGGTGAGCGACGACGGCCCCGGCGGGGCCGACCCGGCCGCGGGGACCGGGCTGCGCGGCATCCGACGTCGGCTCGCTACATTCGACGGCACCCTGACCCTGCACAGCCCGCCAGGCGGGCCCACCGTCGTCACCATGGAGATCCCTTGCGCGTCGTCCTCGCCGAGGACCTCCACATCCTGAGGGATGGGCTGGTCCTGCTCCTGGAAAGTCACGGCTTCACCCTCGCCGAGGCGGTCGGCGACGGGCCGGCGCTGCGCGCCGCCCTGACCCGGCACCGGCCCGACGTGGCCGTCGTCGACGTGCGGCTGCCGCCCACGTTCACCGACGAGGGCCTCCAGGCGGCGCTGGCCGCCCGGCGGGAGATTCCCGGCCTGCCGGTGCTGGTGCTGTCCCAGCACGTCGAGCAGCTCTACGCCCGGGAGCTGCTCGCCGACGGGGCCGGCGCGGTCGGCTACCTGCTCAAGGACCGCGTCCTCAACGCCGACCAGTTCGTCGACGCCGTACGCCGGGTCGCGGCGGGCGGCACCGCAATGGATCCGGAGGTGATCGCGAGGCTGCTGGCGGCCGGCGGCACCAGATCGCCCCTGGCCCGCCTCACGCCGCGCGAACGCGACGTGCTCGAACTCATGGCCCAGGGCCGTTCCAACGCCGCCATCTCGCAGCGGTTGTTCCTCAGCGAGAGCGCCGTGGGCAAACACACCGCGAGCATCTTCGACAAGCTGCGGCTGCCTCCGTCCTCCGACGACAACCGCCGCGTCCTGGCCGTCCTCGCCTACCTGAAGGACTCCTGACCCGCGGCACGCCCGCCCCGACGCCGCACGACCGCGCTCGCCGCCGCCGATCGGCCGGTCGCCGGGGCGCTCACCACGCTGCGAGCGCTCAGAGCTGGTCCAGCACCCGGGCGACGTTGTGCGCGACGATGGCCCGCATGCGGGCCCGGTCGGGGTAGTCGCCGCCGAGCAGGCGCAACGGACCCGCCACCAACGACAGGTACGTGCCCGAACGGGTCCTCGGGTGCCGGGGCCGCCCGCGCCGGCCAGTAGTCCTCCCCCGGCTGCCACACGTAGGCGATGCCGCTGGACCCGTCGTCCAGGTTGAGCCGGTAGACGCCCTTCTTGGTGCCGCCGGTCAACCGCTCGACCGAGACCAGCGCCCGCCCCCGCCCGAACGCCGCCCGGGCGAGGACACCCCACCGGTCCGGTGTCGACCGCTCCCGTCCGTCCATCGGGGGATTGTCCACCGCCGAAGCGCGGACGGGTCGACAGGCCCGGGAACGGGACATCCGCGCCGACTGATCTCCTCTAGGGTGGTGCGGTTGCCGCCGGTGAGACCCGGTGACGCACCGTGCATCACAAGAAGGCGAGCCGACCGCCCGCCTGACCACGGGGAGAGCCGGCAGCCGGACGCTCACGCTCCGCCGACCGGCACCAGATCGGAGAGACAATGCGGCGTGTCCGCGCGCTCGCGGTGGTGCTCGGCACCACCCTCGCGGTGAGTACCCTCGGCGCCCTGCCGGCCCAGGCGGTGAGCGGTGGCACCGCCGCCGCTCAGGGGGCCTACCCGTTCGTTGCCAAGGTCGACTTCGGGGACGGCGTGCGGTCCTGCACGGGCGCCCTCGTCGACCCACACTGGGTGGTGACCGCCGCCAGTTGCCTCGCCGACGCCGGTCAGCCCCCGGCCGCCGGCAACCCGGCGCAGCCCACCACAGTGACCGTCGGCCGGGCCGACCTGACCGGCACCACCGGCGAGGTGCGCAACGCCGTCGGCGTGGTGCCGCACGGCGCGCGCAACGTGGCGATGGTGCGGCTGGACCAACCGGTCACGGCAATCGCCCCGGCGCGGATCGGCGCGGCGCCGACCGCCGGGGAGCAGCTGCACGCCCTCGGGTACGGCCGCACCGCCACCGAGTGGGTGCCGGACCGGCTGCACAGCGGCGTCTTCACCGTCACCTCCGTGGGCGCCGACACGATCGACATCGACGGCGGCGCCACCGGTGCCTCCCTGTGCAAGGGTGACGCGGGCGGTCCCGCCCTCCGGGTGAACGGCGCCACGGTCGAGCTGGTCGCTGTGCACGACCGGTCCTGGCAGGGTGGCTGCCTCGGCGAGTCCGAGACCCGGCGGAGCGCGGTCGAGACCCGCCTGGACGACCTGGGGGACTGGATCAGGGCCGCCGTCGCCGCCGCACCGGACTGGCTCGACGGGCGGGCCATGCCCATCACCAACGGTCTCAGCGGTCAGTGCCTGCTCGGCAGCGGGACGACCAACGGCGTCCCGGCCGGCAGCGCGGTGTGTGACGCGGCCGCTCCCGGCCAGCGGTGGACGATGACCCGCAACGCGGAGGGCTGGTACGAGTTACGCAACGCCGTCAACGGCAGGTGCCTCTACAGCGAGCTGCCGGCCACCGGCGACGTCAAGCAGTGGACCTGCGACAACGGCGTCAACCAGCAGTGGCGCATCGAGAACGGCTCGGTGCGCAGCCAGCTGCGCAACCGCGCATCGGACAGGTGCGTCTCCTCACCGACCAGCACCCCGAGCGACCTGACGATGTCCGCCTGCGGGTCCGGGCAGGACCAGTACTGGATCCAGCGGGGCGGCGGCGGCGCGCACGGCCAGGTGGTCGAGGAGGCCACCGGCCGGTGCCTGGATTACACGGGCGTCGGCGTCGACCCTGGCACGCAGCTCCGTTCCTGCGCCGTCGGCGACCCGCAACTGTGGACCCAGAGCGGGCTGACGCTGCGGACCGAATCCGGCTGCCTCACCGCGCGCACCACCGGCAGGCCTCCGCTGCTGCGGCACGCGGTGGACGTGCGGGCCTGCGTTAACGCCCCGACGCAGGACTGGGTGGCGCTGCCCGACGGCACGATCAAGAATCCCGGCACCGGGTTGTGCCTCGCCCACGCCTACAACTCCGCCGAGGGCAACGTTCCCATGGCCGGGTTGCTGGCCTGCGCCGGCCAGCGGTGGCGGTGGTCCGCCGCCTGACGCGACACCGACGGCGGCCCCGGCGACCCCTGCGGTCGACCGGGGCCGCCGCGCGTCAGTCGACCACCAGCAGGCCGGAGAGCAGCACGCCGCGGGCCAGGTTGAGCACCCCGTCGCAGCCGGGGAAGCCGGTGCGGACGCAGGCGCCGGCGGGCCGGCGGCCGAACAGGTACGGGGCGATGCTGTACGGCACCTCGGCGCTCACCGTCTCGCCCGTCTCGATCCGCACGAAGTCCAGCGGGACGTCGTCGGAGGGCACGTACTCCTGGAGGATGAAGCCGCCCCGCCCGACGGCGCGGGTCAGCCCGTCGCGCCACGCGTCGGCGTCGGTCTCCCGGCCGATCAGCACGTCCACCCCGGCGGAGCCGCCGGCCGGCTTCGCCACCAGGTCGGCCCGGTCGGTGACCGCCCGGTCGAGCAGGTCGGCCGTGAGCGACCAGGTACGCGGCACGTACCGGTGCACCAGGTCCCGGTCCGCCGCCGGCAGGGCGTCGGCGTCCTCCCACAGCCAGGCGAAGGCGCGCTTGTTGGCGATGAGCCAGGCCGCCGCCGACACCCACATCGGCACCGTGCCCGCCGCCAGCCCGGCCGCCAGCGCGTCCACCCCGGCGCTGGCGGTGACCCGGTTGGGCACGAAGAGCCGCAACACCCCGTCGACGGGGGCGCCGTCGGCCACGAGCCGACTCCGGTCGTCGAGCGTGACCCCGGCCACCGGCGCGATGACCAGGTCCAGGCCGGCGACGGCGGCCCGCTCGACCACCGGCGACAGCAGCCGGACGAAGCGACCCGGGTCGTCGAGTCCCGGGTACTCGGCGTCGAAGTCGATCAGCATGGCGACGCGGGCGCCGGCGGGCAGGCCGAGACCGGCGCGGATCGCGGCGAACCGCCGGTCCACGGCCGAGGGTGCCGCCGCCAGCCGGACCCGGTCGGTGAGGCCGCGCCGCCGGTAGAGCGCGACGAAGCGGCGCACCGTGGTGTCCGCGTCGAACGCCCCACCGAGGCTGCTGTCGATGTTGTATTCCACGAACCGGGGCACCCCGTCGCTGAGCAGCACGTCCGGCCGGAACGCGTCCAGCAGCGCCTCGGTCAGCGGCTCGTCGTCGTCGAGCAGCCGGGTCTCGCCGTCGGGCACGTCCAGCAGCCGGCGCAGCTCCCCCGCCGTGGCGGCCCGCCGCCGGCACGCCTCGAAGATGAGCTGGGCGAGGCGGTCGGAGACGGCGTTGAGCACGCCCAACGAGGTCTCGTCCATCACGGGCGGCCGGGCCAGCCGCCACCGTTCGTTGTACGTGGCCCGGCCGTCGAAGACCTCCCGCCAGGACCCGGCGCCGGCGGTCACCATCTCGGCGCGGATCGGCGCGGGCAGGTCGAGCCACGCCCTGGCGGCGGGGGGCCAGCGGTAGTCGGCGTCGTTCATCATCCGTCCCTCATGACGTTCGCGATGGCGGCCAGGAGTTGTTCGCGGCTGGGCTGCACGGCCCGGTCCAGCGCCGGGGCGAACGGCAGCACCGCGCCGTCAGGGCGGGTGACCCGCCGTGGCGGCGCCACCAGCCGCACCCGCTCGACGACGGTCGCGATGATCTCCCCGGCGATGCCGCAGGAGCGGTTGGAGTCGTCCACCACCACCAGCCGCCCGGTGCGCGCCACCGACTCGGCGAGGGCGTCCCAGTCGAACGGGTGGAGCGTGCGCGGGTCGAACACCTCCACCGACACCTCGCCGGCCACCTCCTCGGCGACCGCGAGGGCGTCGTGCACCAGGTGCCCCACCGCGACCACCGTCACGTCGTCGCCGCGCCGGTGCACCCGGGCCCGCCCCAGCGGCACCGGCGCGAGCGCGGCGAGGTCCACGTCGGCGCGCACGTCCAGCGCCCCGGCCGGGGCGAAGACCACCACCGGGTCGGCGCAGCGCACCGCCGACACCAGCAGCCCGTACGCGTCGGCCGGGGTGGCCGGCACCACGGTGGTCACCCCGGCGTGGGCGAAGAGGCCGTACGGGTGGTCGGAGTGCTGCCCCGCCCAGCCCGTACGGGAACCGGAGCCGGGCACCAGGTAGGTGACGGGCACCGCGCACTGCCCGCCGGTCATCAGCGGGAACTTGTGCGCGTGGTTGACGATCTGCTCGAAGACCAGGAACAGCAGCGACGGGATCTGGAACTCCACCACCGGGCGCATCCCGGCCAGCGCCGCCCCCGTGGCGAAGCCGGTGAACGCCTGCTCCGACAGCGGCGTGTCCAGCACCCGCTGCGGGCCGAACCGCGCGAACAGCCCGGCGGTGACGTGCGAGGCGGCCACCCGGATGTCCTCGCCGAGCAGGAACACCGAGTCGTCGCGGGCCAGCTCGTCGGCGAGCGCCCGGGTGAGCGCCCTGCGGTAGGACAGCCGGGTCATCTACCCACCTCCGGTGCGGGCGGTCAGGCCGCTGGCGTACAGGTGCGCCAGGGCGTCGGCCGGGTCCGGTTCGGCGCCGGCGAGCGCGAACTCGACGGCCGCCGCGAGCGTGGCCTCGACCTCGGCGTCCACCCCGGCCCGCACGGCGTCGGGCAGCCGGGCGCCCTGGATGTGCACCGGGTCGCGGGCGCGGCCCCGGGCCACCTCGTCGGGCGGGCGGTAGTCGAGGCGTATCGCGTGCTCGAAGGTGTGGTGGGCGTCGAACCGGTAGGTCAGCGCCTCGATCAGCTCGGGGCCGCCGCCGGCGCGCATCCGGGCGACGGCGGCGGCCGCGGCGTCGCGTACCGCCTCGGGGTCCTGGCCGTCCACGACGGCGGCCGGGATGTCGAAGGCGGCGGCCCGGCCGGGGATGCTGCCGGCGACCGCGCCCGCGACGGGCATGGTGGTGGCGTAGCCGTTGTTCTCGCAGACGAACAGCACCGGCACCCGCCACAGCGCGGCCAGGTTGAACGCCTCCAGCAGCATCCCCTCGTTGACCGCGCCGTCGCCGAAGAAGCTCACCCCGACGGTGTCGTCGCCCCGGCGGCGGCGTGCCCACACCGCGCCGGTGACGATCGCCCCGGACGCGCCGACGATGGCGTTGGCGCCGAGCACGCCGACGCCGAAGTCGGCGGCGTGCATCGAGCCGCCCCGCCCGGCGTTGAGGCCAGTGACCCGGCCGCACAGCTCCGCGAGCATCCGGGCCGGGTCGGCGCCCTTGGCGAGCACGTGCCCGTGCCCCCGGTGGGTGCCGGCGATCACGTCGGCGGCGCCCAGGGCGGCGCAGACCCCGGCGGCGATCCCTTCCTGCCCCAGGTACGGGTGGATGCCGCCGACGACGTGCCCGGAGCGGACCAGCTCGATGGCCCGTTCCTCAAAGCGGCGGATCAGCCGCACCATCCGGTAGAGCCGGACCGCCTCGGCGTCGGTCACCGGCCGCGGCCCTCCTCGACCGCGGCGAGGATGTCGTCCCAGAGCTGGGCGCGGGCGGTGAGCGCGGTGTTGACGGTGTCCGCGCACTCCCACCACTTCGCGTCGTCGTCGCCGCACAGGTCGGCGAGCATCTGCATCGCCATCGGGGTGTGCTGCTCGCCGTCGACCTCGATGTGCCGCTGGAGGTAGTCGACGAACGTGTGCAGCCGCCGGCTGCGCTCGTTGACGGCGACGACCTGGGTGAACATGTCGGGGATCAGGTCCTCGCGGCCGAAGGCGAAGGCGGCGGCCTGGCAGTGCACCGGGGTCGTCTCGATGATCCGCCAGGTGGTGGCGGCGAACGCCGCGGACGGCGCGGGCACGCCTGCGGCGACCAGCGACTCGGCCACCGGCCGGCCGGCCCGCAGCAGGTCGACCAGCCCCTCCACGGCCGTGGTGTCGGCGCCGGCCTCCCCCATGCCCTGCACGTACAGCTCGAAGTGGCTGAGGTAGCCGTCGCCCAGCTCGTCGCTCTCCTCCACCATCACGATGTCGTTGATCAGGCGGCGGCTGCCCGTGGGGCCCGTCGGGATCCACGGCACGGTGACGCAGGTGAGCTGCCGCTGCAACGACGTCAGCAGGGACATGAAGTCCCAGACGGCGAAGACGTGGTGCTCCATGAAGGTGACGAGCGCCTCGTGGGTGTCGAGGGCGGCGTAGAGCGGGTGCCGCACGACCGCGTCGCGGCGGTCGCCCACCGCCTTCTCCAACCGTTCGATCCCCGGGTGGGTCCTTCCCCAGTCGTACCGTGACATGTCAGCCTCCCTGCGGGGCGCGGTCGCGCCAGATGACCGGGCAGTACTCGGGATCCGCGTAGTCCGGCCGCCCGTCGTGGGTGCGGCGGACCAGCACGTCGTGGTTGTACGCGGCGAGGGTGCCGTCGGAGAGGCGGTACCCCCGCCAGGCGTTGTCGCCGTCCTGAAGGTGCAGCGAGACCGCCCGGCGCGGGCGTCCGCTGACGTTGGCGCCGCTGCCGTGGTAGGTGCGGCAGTGGTGGAAGCTCACGTGTCCCTTGGGGATCACCACCGGCACCTTGCGGATCTCGACGCCGTTGTGGGCGGCGTTCTCGGCGAGCATCTCCTCCAACTGGTCGCGGTCGCGCTCGGCGAAGTGCCGCACCACCGTGTCGTCGGCGCCGACCTCCGTCCAGCGGTGCGAGCCGTCGACCATCGTGATGGTGCCCATCTCCTCGCCGCAGTCGTGCATCGGGATGAACGCGGTGAGCATGTCCTCCGACGACGACGACGCCCAGTAGTGCTTGTCGAAGTGCCAGGGCACGATGTTCGACGGCTCGCCGGCGGCCGGCGGTTTGTAGATCAGCGTGGACTGGAAGACGCGGATCTCGGTGGCCCGGGCGAGCCGGGCGGCGACCGCGCCGAGCAGTGGCTTGCGCAGGATCGCCGCGAGCCCGTCGTGTTCGTGGTGGACGTAGTCGTTGTGCCGCTGCACCGCGCCCTTCGACGGTTCCCAGTAGGCGAGCCGCGGTGGGCGTACCGGCAGGCGACGGTGCCGCTCGCCCGCGTAGTAGCGCTCGGCGGCCGCCGCGAGGGCGTCCACCTCGTCGTCCGTGAGCAGTTTCTTCGACAGGTACCAGCCGTGCGCGGCGTAGGACGCCACGTCCTGCTCGGAGGGGAGCAGGGCCTCCTCCTCGGCCGTCAGGGCCGGTTCGAACTCGGTCGCGGTCACGCCCGCACCTCCTGCGATGTCGGGGCCGCGACGGTGCGGCCCTCCCCCGCCGCGGCCAGTTCCCGTTCCTTGGCCTCGTAGAGGGCCCTGATGTTGCCGCTGCCGAAGCTCCGCGCCCCGCGCCGCTCGATCAGCTCCAGGAAGAGCGTGCGGCGCACGTGCACGGACTCGGTGAAGATCTGCAGCAGCTGCCCGGCGTGGTCGCGGTCGACGAGCACGCCGAGGTCGCGCAGCCGCTCCAGCGGCGCGTCGACCGGGCCGACCCGCGCCTGGAGTGCGTCGTAGTAGCTGGCGGGGGTGCCGGCGAAGCGCACGCCCCGCGCGGCTAGGGCGGCGACCGCGGTGACGATGTCGTCGGTGCGCAGCGCCAGGTGCTGCACCCCCGCACCGGCGTGCTGCTGGAGGAAGGCGTCGAGCTGCCCCGGCCGGTGGGAGCGGTCCGGTTCCAGCAGCACCAGGGTGACCCGTCCCGAGGGGCTCCGCACCACGGTGGAGTTCATCGCCTGCCCGGCGACCTCGACGCGCTCGGCGAAGACCTCCGCGAAGCCGAACACGTCGCGGTAGTGCCCGACCGTCCCGGCGAGCCGCCCGGGCGGCACGCAGATCGCCAGGTGGTCGATGTCAACGAGCAACCGGCCGCCGTCGCCCCGCGGGGGCGTCACCGCGACCGCGCCGGGCAGGAACTGGGCCGGGTCGCCGCGCCGCGACACCAGGCGGTGCCGCACGTCACCGACCCCGGCCACCTCGGCGGTCACCACCTCCGTGTCCGCGCCGGTGAAGGTGCTCGGCGGCGTCACCGGCGCCGCGCCCCGGCGCACCAGCTCGGCGTACGCGGCGGCGGCGTCGTCGACCGCCAACGCGATCACGGCGACGCCGTCGCCGTGGCGCCGCACGTACCGGGCCGCCGGGTGCCCGCCGGTGAGCCCGGTGGTGAGCAGCATCCGGATCTCCCCCTGCCCCAGCAGCAGGGACCGCTGGCCGGCCAGCCCGGTCTCGGGGCCGCCCTGGCCGCGCAGTTCGAAGCCGACCGCCCGGTCGAAGTAGAAGGCGGCCTGCCGGGCGTCGCCGACGAAGAGTTCGATGTGGTCGATCCCCTGGATGTCCATGTCCTCAGCCCTTTCCACGGTCCCCCCGTGGTCTGCCGTCCGGGCGCGGTCCGCCCGGGGTGGTGCGGGGTCAGTCCCTCGCCCGCGCGGCCCGCCGGAGCAGCAGGCTCACGTTCTGTCCGCCAAAGCCGAAGGAGTTGGTCAGCGCGTGTCGGGTGTCCGTCCCGCGCGGTTCGTAGCGGATGTGGTCCGCCGGGCAGGCCGGGTCCGGGTCGTCGAGGTTGTACGTGGGCGGCAGCAGGCCCCGGCCGAGCGCCAGCGCCGTCACGGCCGCCTCCAGCACCCCGGAGGCGCCCAGCAGGTGGCCGGTGAGCGCCTTGGTGGAGCTGACCGGCACACCCCCGGCCCCGAACACCTCGGCCAGTGCGGTGGTCTCGGCGATGTCGCCGAGCTTCGTGCCGGTGCCGTGCGCGTTGACGTAGCCGACCCGCGCGGCGGGCACACCACCGCTGGCCAGGGCCCGCCGCATGCACTCCGCCGCGCCGGCCCCGTCGGGTCGGGGGGCCGTCGGGTGGTACGCGTCGGTGGTCACCCCGTACCCGGCGACCTCGGCGTAACCGGCGGCACCCCGGGCGGCGGCGTGCCCGCTGCGTTCCAGCACCAGCAGGGCCGCGCCCTCGGCGAGGACGAACCCGTTGCGGCGGGCGTCGAACGGCCGGCTCGCCGCGGTGGGGTCGGCCCAGCCCCGGGCCAACGCCCGGGCGTTGCCGAAGGCGTCGGCGAACGTGGGGAACAGCGGGGCCTCGCTGGCACCGCAGAGCACCACGTCGGCCTCCCCGGCGCGGATCAGTCGCACCGCGTCGGCGACCGCCTGGGCACCGGAGGCGCAGGCGGTGCCGACCGACGAGGCGTAGCCGCGGATGCCGTACCGGATGGCGATCCGGGCGGCCGGCATGTTCGGCAGGATGCCGGTGAGCAGGTACGGGCTGACCGCCGCCCGGCCGCGCTCGGCGCGGGCCAGCACCTGCGTCTCCAGGGTGGACAGGCCGCCGACGCCGCCGACGATCACCCCGATGCGGCCCGGGTCCACGTCCCGGCCCACCTCTATGCCGGCGTCGGCGAGCGCGTCGGCGGCGGCGAGCAGGGCGAGCACCACGATCCGGTCCAGCACCCGGGTCTCCGGGCCGGTGGCGACCGTACGCGGGTCGATCCGCGGGAGCACGCCGGCCACCTCCAGCGATTCGGCGGCCGGGTGACCGGCCCAGGGTCGGGCCAGCCCGGAGCGCCCGGTGCGGAGCGCGTCGAAGGTGGCCTCGACGCCGCGCCCCGCGGGGGTGAACAGCCCCATCCCGGTGATGACGGCGGTCACGACGGCGACTCGGTGAGATACCGCTCCCGTAGGGCCACCTTGCGTACCTTGCCGGTGACGGTGACCGGGATGTCGGCGGAGCCGACCGGCACCACCCGGCGCAGGGTCGCGCCGACGTCCGGGCCGAGCGCGGCGCGGACCACCCCGGTGCGGTCCTGCGCCGGGTCGGCGCCGGCGGCGAGTTCCAGCAGCACGTCGGTGACCACCCCGCCGGCCCCCGAGGTGATCACCACCGTGCAGTCGGTGACGTCGGGGCAGGCGGTGAGGACCCGCTCCTCGGACAGCGCGGTGTAGAACCACCGTCCGTCGCCCGCGTCGACGGCGTCGACGGCCCGGTCCAGGTGGTGGTAGCGGCCGTCGGCGTCGGCGTGGACCAGGTCGCCGGTGAGGTACCAGCCGCGTTGGCGGGACCGGTACGTGGTGACGGAGTCGTTCCAGTAGCCGCGGAACAGCGTCGGCGAGTCGACACCGAGCCAGCCCACCTGGCCGGCCGGCACCGGGTCGCCCCCGGCGTCGAGCACGGCGACCCTGGCGAACTCGTAGGGCCGGCCGACGCAGCGGCCGTACCGGTCGGTGTCGACGCGGTGGGTGATGTGGAACATCGAGTGCCCCATCTCGCTGGAGCCGAGTCCGTCGATGAAGACCGAGCCGGGCACCCGGGTCACCCCCTCGCGGGTCACCACCTCGCGGGAGCCGACCGCGACCAGCCGGCGTACGTGCGGCTCGTGGGAGCAGTCGCCGGTGTTGAACCACAGCGACACCGAGTCCAGCTCGTACGCGGCCAGGTCGAAGCGGGCCAGCTCCGCCCAGGTCACGGAGAACCCGAACACCCCGTCGGGGCGCCAGCGCCGGATCGCTTCCAGCACCCGATCCCCGCCCTGGTCGGAGAGGAGCAGCATCCCGGCGGCGTTGCCGAGGGCCTGGTTGACCATGAGCACGGTGGCGGTGTGCGGGGCGGGCAGCGCGTTGAGGATGCGGTGGGTGCCCTGCGCCTGCGGCATGGCAAGCAGGTGCCGGGTGGCGGCGAACAGGCTGGCGTGCGAGTGCAGCACCGCCTTGGGCACCCCCGTGGTGCCGGAGGTGTGGGTGATGACGACCGGGTCGTCGGCGTCGTGGCGGTAATGCTGTGGCGCGGCGGCCGGGTCGCCGGTGCCGGCCTCGGCGGGGGTGCCGAGCACCGGCACGCCGAGGTCGTGCCCCGCCAGCAGGGCGGTGTGCGCGTCGTCGGCGAGCACACCGACGCCGCGCAGCCGGCGCACGTACTCGGCGGCGATCCCGGGGGGCAGCCCGCCGTTCATCAGCGCCGGGATCGCGCCGATCCGGGTCAGCGCGAGGAAGCTGAGCACCATGTCGGCGGCGGCGGTGGCCCACACGGCGACCGGGTCACGGGGCGTGATCCCCCGCGCGTGCAACCAGGCGGCGCGGGCGGCCACCAGCTCGTCGAGTCGGCCCAGCGTGAGCGGGTGCTCGGCCGGGTGACCGTCCACGGCGGTGTCGAAGGTGAGGCCCGGCCCGGCCGGGTCGGCGCCGTGCGCCAGCACCCGGGCCAGCACGTTGCCGGCGCCGATCCGCTCGTCGGCGGCCAGCGCCGCGCGCAGTCCCCTGTTCCTCATGGTGTGTCTCCTCCCCCCAGCAGCACCGCGACGGCCCGGGTGCCGGGCGCGACGCCCGCGTCCCGCGTGGCACCGTCGTCGGGCGCCTGTTCGATCAGGACCAGCAGCGCCCGGTCGGCGTCGCCGTCGTGCAGCAGCAGCCCCGCCTCGGCGAGGCCCTCGGTGCGCGGGTCGCCGCCCGGCGCGAGGCAGAGCACCGGCCCGCCCAGCGCCCAGCGGGCGGCCACGTGCCCGGCCACGCTGTTGGGCACCGACTGGAAGAAGAACAGCGGCCCGGGCCGCCCGCCGGCGGCGACGGTGGCCCGCACGTGCGCCGCGCTGGCCCGGTCGCCGGCCGCGCTGAGCAGCACGATCGCAGTCCGCTCGCCGTCGGGTGCCGGCCGCTGGCCGTACGCCCGGGTCAGGCAGCGCTCGGCGACCGCCGCGACCAGGGGCGGGAAGCTGGAGTGCACGTATCCGGGCAGCGACGGTGGCGGGCCGTCGCCCGGCTCGGGCCAGGCCGCCTCGGCCAGCACGGTGAGCCGGGCGTCCGTCGCCGGACCACCGCCGGTGTGCCCGCCGCCGCTGCTCACGGGGCACCGACCAGCAGCGCGGTGCCGGCACCGCCGAAGGCGGCGTTGAGGCTCAGCGCGTACCGGGTGCCGGGGGGCCGGGGGGTGTCACGGATGACGTCCAGCGGGCAGGCCGGGTCGGGGCCGAGCCAGCCGGCGTTGACGGGCAGGCTCGCGTGCCGCAGGGCGAGCACCGTCACCACCAGTTCCAGCAGGCCGGAGGCTTCCAGGGCGTGCCCGTGCAGCGCCTTGGTGGAGCTGACGGGCACGCGGGTCGCCGCCGCGCCGAGCGCGGTGCGCAGCGCGGCGGCCTCGGCGGCGTCGCCGGGCCCGGCGCCGGTGGCGTTGGCGTTGACGTACCCGACGGCCGCCGCCGCGAGCCCCGCCCGGCGCAGCGCCGAGGTGAGCGCGCGGACCAGGCCGCGCCCGCCCGGTTCGGGGTGGCAGGGGTGGTGGGCGTCCCCGGCCCGGCCCCAGCCGAGCAGGTCGGCGACCGGCCTCCGGGCGACGGCCGGCGACTCCAGCACCACCGCGGCGATGCCGTCGCCGAGCAGCAGGCCGGTGCGGCCGACGCTGAACGGGCGCACCGCGCCGTCGGTGGCGAGGGCGCGCCCGGCGTCGAAGAGGGCGTACTGGTCCGCTTCGACCAGGTAGCCGGCGGCCACCACCGCCCGCGTGACGTCGCCCCGACGGATCAGGGCGGCGGCGTCGGCGACCGCGCTGCTCGCCGAGACGCAGGCGGTGGTGTACGCCTGGGCCGGGCCGGTCAGCCCTGTGCGGGCGGCCAGCGCCGTGGTGAGCGCCGGCACGGCCGCCCCGCCGTGCACGGCCAGCAGCAGGGCGGTGCCGGCGCGGCGGGCGGCGTCGAGCCCGGCGTCCCGGCAGGCCGCGTCGACCGCGACGGCGAGCTCGTCGGCCAGGTCGCCGTGATCCGGCAGGGTGGCGGCGGCGTCGACCCGCCGGGCCGCCGTGTCGAAGCGGTCCACCGGCCGGAACGTCGGTACGCCGGCGAGCACGCCCGCGAGCTGCGCGTCGGTTCCCCGGCCGAGGGCGCTGCCGGCGTACAGGCCGGTGAGGTGGACGGCCGGCCGCTCAGCCATCGGCGGCGGCGGTCAGGGCGGCCCGCAGGACCGCCAGGGCGTCGTCGACGGTCCGGATGCCGGCGAGCTGGTCGTCGGTCAGCTCCAGCCGCCGCTCGTGGCGCTGCTCGACGAGGTGCACGAGCCAGGCCAGTTCCATGGAGCCGATCCGGTCGCCGAGCTCGGCGGGTGGCTTCCCGGCGAGGTCGGCGAGCATGCCCACCAGCTCGGCCCGGTCCAGGTCGGGGCGACCGGCCATCAGGGGTTGCCGCTCGTCGTCCCGGCGACCCGGCCGGCGACCAGCGCGGTGAACTCGCCGACCGTCATCAGGGCCAGCATCTCGGACTCGTCGTCGGCGAACTTCACGCCGTAGCGGTCCTCCACCCGCACGGCGAGGTCGGCCAGGGCCAACGACTCCAGGTCCACCCCGGACGGGCCGAGCGTCGTGCCGTCGTCGATGCCCTCGACGTCGTAGTTCATGTCCTCGAGCTGCTCGACGACGAAGGCGCGGATCTCGGGTCGCATGGTTAACCTCTTCCTGTGAGCCGGTCACCGGTGTCGGGTCGGGACACCGCGTACGTGTGGATCGGCCGGGGTGACGGCGGTCGGCCGGTCCCGGCCGGCCGGCTGTTGCGGCGGGCGGGTGCCACGCTGCTCGGTTGGCCGGAGGCGCAGATCGTGGTGGGGCGCGGTCGCGACGGGGGTCCGCGGGTCGCGGTGCGCGGCGCGGGCGGCCGGCTGCGGCTGCCGGTCAGCGTCAGCCGGTGCGGCCCGGTGCTGGCGGTCGCGGCCCGCCCCGCCGGGCCGGTGGGCATCGACGTGGAGCGGTGCCGCCCGCTGCCCGCGCTGGCGCTGGCCCGCCGGTGGTACGCCGACGCCGAGGCCGCGTGGTTGGCCGGCCGGCCCGCCGACGGGCAGGTGCTGGACTTCCTGCGGTTGTGGACGGCGAAGGAGGCCGTGGGCAAGGCGCTGGGGGTGGGGCTGCGCGCCGGCGGACTGCGCCGGCGGATGCCCGTGCCCGTCGGCACCGACTGGTCGCCGCCGCACCCCGCGCCCGGCGGGGTGCCCGTGGCGCTGTGGCCGGTGCCCGCTCTGGCGCGGCTGCGGGTGGGGCACCCGCGCGTGGGCGACGGCCTGGTCCTGGCGGTCGCCGTCGACGCCGCGCGGGTCGAGGTGGTGGTGCGGGTCGAGGTGGTGCCCGACGTCGGGGCGGCGATGCCCGGTGGCGGTCACGTCGCCGCCGTGCGCAGCGCGTCGGCCGAACGGACCAGCTTGCCGGTGGTCGTGCGGGGTAGCTGATCCACCAGCCGCAGGAGACGGGGACGCTTGTAGCCGGCCAGCCGCTCGCCGATCAGCACGTCGAGCGTGTCCTCGGACAGCGGCCCGTCCGGCTGCACGTAGGCGGTGATGCCGCCGTCGAAGACGACCACGGCGGCGGCGACGCCGGGCAGCTCGGCGACCGTCGCCTCCACCTCGGTCAGGTCGACCTTGAGGCCGCCCACCGAGACCTGCGAGTCGAGCCGCCCGCGGACGGTGACCAGGCCGGTGTCCGCGTCGACGGTGCCGGCGTCGCGGGTACGCAGCCAGCCGTCGGCCCAGCGGGTGGGGTCGCCCGGCCCGACGTACGGCGACGCGGGGCAGCTCACCCACAGCTCCCCGTCGACCGCGCGGACGTCGAGACCGGGCGCCGGGGCGACCGACGGGCGGTGCCGGCCGTGCAGGTCGGTGCCGATGACGCCGACCTCGGTCATCCCGTACATGTTGCCCAGCGGCACGCCGTAGCGGTCGGTGAAGGCGCGGGCGACGGCGGCCGGGACCAGCTCGCCGCCGGTGGTCATCCGCCGGAACGGTGGCAGCGGGCCGGCGGGCCGGGTGGAGGCGAGCAGTCCGATGTGGAACGGCACGCCGAGCACGGTGGCCGGCGAGTCGGCGGCGGCGATCGCGGCCAGCACGGCGTCGCCGGCGAGGCGCTGCGGCGCGACCAGTTCGGCGCCGGCGTGCAGGCCGTACAGCAGGCCGCCGACCAGGCCGAGCACGTGCACGACCGAGGGCAGCAGGATGATCCGCTCACCGGGTAGCGCCACACCGTCGATGTGGGTGTAGCGGCGCACCTCGGCGACCAGGTCGGCCGCGCCGCGACCGATCACCTTGGACGGTCCGGTGGAGCCGGAGCTGAGCTGGATCAGCGCGTGCCCGCTCACGGCCGGGCGGTCGGCGTACGCGGTGACGCCCTCGGTGACGTCGACGAAGACGCGCAGCCCGCCGCCGGCGCGCACGGGGGCCACGACCACCTGCGGGGTGAGCCGGGTGAGTGCCCGGTCGACCTCGTGGTCGGTGAGCCGGTGGTCGAGCAGGATCGCCTGCGCCCCGCCACGCCAGGTCGCCAGCAGGTTCGCCACGTACGCCAGCGAGGGCGGCAGCCGCAGCGCGGCGGCGCCCCCGGGGCGCAGTCCGGCGGCGTGCAGGCGGGCCTGCGCGTCGGTCACCAGCCGGCGCAGGGTGCCCCGGTCGACCGGTTCGGGCAGTCGGAGACAAATGTCGGCCGAGGGGCCATCGAGCAGGATTTCATCGACCCAGCCCGGGTCTGTTGCCGCAGGATTTCCCGTCGCCACTACCGTTCACCGCCCAGCCTCAAACAGGGCGTAACCGCCCATCAAGGTGCGCCTGTCGGGGTGCTGCGGGGAACCTTACGACGGCGTTCAAAGGCATAGCTAGATGCGAATGGCTGGATCAGAAAGGGCGGCCGGCCGGATGCCCACGCCCGGTTCGGCGGGCAGGGTCGGGCGCGTACATGGGCCGAGGGTAACCGCCGGATGACCCATCGTGCGGACGGCGCGAAAGGCGCACCGGACGGCTGATGGTGGCCCCTCCGACGGCAGGTGCAGGGCGGCTGGCGGACGTCGGGGCGCCGGCGCGGCACCCCCCGCCACCGGACGACCGGCCCGAGCGACGCCCGGCCCGGCGGCGCTTGGGCCGGGCCCACCGGGCGGTTGCGACGGCCGACAACATCGACGCACACTGATTTATAGCCGGCCCGGGTGGCTGGTAGCGGCACGACGGAGAGGACACCGATGCGGAATTCCGACGAGGTCACCACCACGACGGAACCCGCCGACGCGGCCCTGTCGCGGCGGCGCGTGCTGCACGCCGGGGCCGCGGCGGCGGCCGGTGGCGCGCTGCTGGTCGGCACCGGCGGGGCGGCCCGGGCGGCCCCGCGCGGCGGGCGGACACCGCTGCTGGCCCGGGCCCTGGCCCCCGGTGACCGGGTGCGGGTGGTGTCGCCCGGCAGCACCCCGGACCCCGCCCTGATGGAGCGCGGCATCGCGATCCTCCGTGGCTGGGGCCTCCAGGTGGAGCTGGGCCGGCACGTCTACGCCCGGCACGGCTACCTGGCCGGCACCGACGCGCAGCGGCTGGCCGACGTCAACGCCGCGTTCGCCGACCCCGGGGTCCGGGCCGTCTTCGCCGCCCGCGGCGGCTACGGCACCCAGCGGATCGTGGACCGGCTCGACGTGGCCGCCCTGCGCCGCGACCCGAAGGTCGTGGTCGGGTTCAGCGACATCACCAGCATCCACGGTCGACTGTGCCGCGAGGCCGGCCTGGTCGGCTTCTACGGCCCGATGGTCAACTGGACGGACAGCCGGACCGGTCCGGAGTCGGCCGAGGCGCTGCGCCGGGCGGTCATGACCACCGCGCCGATGACCATCACCCGGGACCCGGCCGAGACCGCCGCCCCCGTCATGGTGCCGGGCCGGGCCACCGGCCGGCTGCTCGGCGGGTGCCTGACCCTGATCTCGACCTCGCTGGGCGCCCGGGACGCCCCGGACTTCGACGGCGCCATCCTGTTCTTCGAGGACGTGGACGAGGCTCCGTACGACTACGACAGGATGCTGACCGAGCTGCGCCGGGTGGGCGTACTGGGCCGGGTCGCCGGGGTGGCGATCGGCCAGATCACCAACAGCATCGGCGAGCCCGGCGAGTGGGACGCCGCGTCCGTGCTCAAGGACCGCCTCTACGACCTCGGCGTCCCGGTGCTCGGCGGGCTGCCCCTCGGGCACGGCAACGGCCAGCTCACCGTACCGCTCGGCGCCCGGGCCACGATCGACGCCGAGGCCGGGACCCTGACCGTGCAGGCCGGCGTGCGGTAGCCGGCCTGCCGGGTCGCCCCCGCCGCCGGGCTCAGGCCGGTGCCGCGGCGGGCGTCTGCGCATGGACGAGGAAGCGCAGCGACCGGGCGTCGGTGAAGCACTCCCGCATGGGCCGGACCAGGTCCCGGTGCTCCGGGCTGCGTTCCCACGCCTCGAAGTCGGCCAGGCGGGCCCACTCGCTGGTGATCAGCCACTGCTCCGGGTCCGCCGAGGAGCGGCAGACCTGGTCGACGAGGTGCCCCGGCACCCCGCCGGCCACCAGGTGCCGGACCGCCTCGTACGCGGCCAGGAACGCCTCCGTGCGCTCGCGCGGCACCCGCACCAGGAACACCACCCGCGCCCGCTGCTCGCTCATGTCGCCACTCCCCTCGGCGCGGCCCCCCGCAGGACCAGCGCGCTGTTGAAACCGTCGAAACCGCGGGCGCAGACCAGCGCCAGCCGGCTGCGTGGCCGCCGGTGCTCCCGCAGGAAGTCCAACTCGCAGCCCTCGGCCACCTCGTCCGGCCCGGCGGAGGCCGGCAGCGTGTCGTGCGCGAAGGCGAGCAGCGCGGTGGCCACGTCCAGCGCGGAACCGCCCTGGTGCGCGCGGCCGGTCAGCGGCTTCTGGGTGCTCACCGGGGGCGGCCGGTCGCCGAAGACGGCGCGCAGCGCGCCGGCCTCGCTGCGGTCGTAGCGGGCCACGCCGAGCGCGTCGGGCAGCACCACGTCCACCGCCTCCGGCCCGACCCCGGCCCGGTCCAGGGCCAGCCGCATCGCGCGGGCGTACTGGCCGGCATCGCCGGCCGTGTCCGGCCCGGTGTGCGCGGCGTCGTGGGTGGCCCCCCAACCGCTCACCTCGCCGTACACCCGGGCGCCCCGCGACAGCGCGTGACCCAGCTCCTCCACCACGAAGACCGCGCCGCCCTCGGCGGGCAGGTAGCCGCTGGCGGCGGCGTCGAACGGCCGGTAGGCCCGCTCCGGGTCGGCGCACTCGCTGAGCAGGCCGGAGCGTAGCTGGCAGGCCAGGGCGTACGGGCTCAGCGGGCACTCGGTGGCCCCGGCGATCACCACCGGCGTGCCCCGGCGCACCGCCCGCGCGGCGTGCGCAAGGCTGTCCAGCCCGCCGGCGGTCTCCGCGACCAGCACCCCGCTCGGCCCCTTGAACTGGTGGTGGATGGAAAGCTGCCCGACGCTGGCCGCGTAGAACCAGGCGATCGACTGGTACGCCCCGACGGTGCGCGACGGCCCACCCCAGAGCCGTTGCAGCTCCCGCTGGCCGAACAGGTTCCCGCCCGACGAGCTGGCCAGGGTCACGGCGTAGCCGTACGGGTCCGGGGCCCGCTCGGGCAGCCCGGCGTCGGTCAGCGCCAACCGGGTGGCCGCGAAGCCGAGATGCGTCCACCGGTCGGTCTGCACCAGCCGGCGGTTGTCGGCGTACGCGGCGGCGTCGAAGCCGGGCACCTCCCCGCCGTGGCGGGTGGGATAGCCGGCGGGGTCGAACAGGGTGATCGGCCCCGTGCGGCGGGTGCCGGCGAGCACCGTACGCCAGTGCGCGTCCACGCCGATCCCGCTGGGCGCGACGACGCCGATGCCGGTCACCACGGCCCGCGCGGTCACGGCAGCACCGACCCGGGCAACCGGCGGAACACCATCGCCGACTGGAAACCGCCGAACCCGCTGCCGACCGAGAGCGCCACGTCGACCGGCAACTCCCGCGCCTCGTTCGGCACGTAGTCCAGGTCGCACTCCGGGTCCCGGGTGGACCAGTTGGCCGTCGGCGGCACCACCCCGAACTCCACCGCCAGCGCGCACGCCGCCATCTCGATCGAGCCGATCGCGCCGAGCGAGTGCCCCACCATCGACTTGATCGAACTGATCGGCACCCCGTACGCGGCCTGGCCCAGCGCCCGCTTGAACGCGGCGGTCTCGTGCCGGTCGTTCTGCCGGGTGCCGGAGCCGTGGGCGCTGATGTAGGAGACCTCGCCGGGGGCGATGCGGCCCTGCTTCAGCGCGTCCGAGATGGCCAGTCCCATCTCCAGCCCGTCGGGCCGCAACCCCGTCATGTGGTAGCCGTTGCTGCGGCTGGCGTAGCCGGCCACCTCGCAGTACACGTGCGCACCGCGGCGGCGGGCGCGCCCGGCCTCCTCCAGCACCAGCACGGCCGCACCCTCGGCGAGGACGAAACCGTGCCGGTCGGCGTCGAACGGGCGGGAGGCGTGCGCCGGGTCGTCGTTGTCCGGGCTGGTCGCCTTGATCGCGTCGAAGGAGGCGACGGTCACCGGGGAGATCGGCGAGTCGGCGGCCCCGGCCAGCACGATGTCGGCCTCGCCGTCGGCGATGAGCTGATGGGCGTAGCCGATGGCGTCGATGCCGGAGGTGCAGCCGGTGGAGACCACCTGCGCCGGGCCGTGCAGCCCGTGCCGGCACGCCACGTCGGCCGCGAGGCTGCTGGGCACGAGCGCCTGGTAAAGGTAGGGGCCGCCGCGCGCGGGGTCGACCAGCCACCGGCGGCCGGTGTCGCTGAGCGTCACGTACTCCCGCTCCAGGGCCGTGGTGCCGCCGACGGCGGTGCCGAGCACCACCCCGGCCCGGTCCCGTTCGGCATCGGTGAGTTCCAGCCCCGCGTCGCCGAGCGCCTCGGCGGCACACGCCAGGGCAAACTGCACGTACCGGTCGGCGCGGCGTTGCTCCGCGTCGGTGAGGCCGGCGGCGACCGGGTCGAAGTCGCACTCGGCGGCGATCTGGGACCGGAACGCCGACGGGTCGAAGAAACTGATCCGCCGGGTCGCCGTGCGCCGAAGAGCGCCTCCCCGGCGGCCAACGGCACCGGACGGTCGTCGAGGTCGACGGTGATGGCGCCCCGCGCCAGGTAGAGAAACTCCTCGCTGTACGGGTGGTAGTGCTCGGCGATCCGCTCCCCCGGGCGCAGCGTCGCCACCCCCATGAAGCCGGAGGTGCTGCCGACGGACTTCGGGCCGAGCAGCACGCGCAGCTCACCGCCGCGGCGGCTGTCGGGCGCGACGGTGGCGGCCACGACCGGCCGCGGGGTGCGCTCACTCATCGCCGGCACCCGTCGCCGCGCGCGCGCCGGCCGGCCCGGGATCGCCACCGGCCAGCCGCTCGATCTTCTCCCTGATGACGGCGAGCTGCACCGCGCTGTTGGCGTTGATCCGGTCGGTCATGCCGGCGTTGTCCACCGGCGCGGTCGGTTTCATCGCGAAGTCCTGCACCCAGGTCATCCGGGTGCCGCCGGTCTCCTGGGCGTAACGCCAGTGGATGCGCATGTACTCGAACGGCCCGGTCTCCACCCGCCGGGCGCGGACCTGCCGGGTGCCCACGTCGGCGGTGCGCTCACTGACCCAGCTCCACGCCGTCCCGTTCTCGTCGGGGTGCATGGTGAGCCGGAACCGCACGGTGTCGCCGTCGCGGTGCAGAATCTCGACGCGGGCGTACTCGGTGAACAGCTCCGGCCAGTTGGCGACGTCGTTGGTGACGTCCCAGACCAGCGGCAGCGGCGCGGCGATCAGGACGCTGTTCTCGGTGTGTCCGGGCGGGTCCGCGCGGCGGGCGACCAGCTCGGCCACGCCGGCGACGCTGAGCTGCCCGGCCTGCTCGGGAAGCTGCACCTGCCACCGGTCGGCGACCACGGCGGACAGTTCGAGCAGCGCCAGCGAGTCCATGCCGAGCTCCTCCAGGGAGGCCGCCGGGGCGCGGGCGGCCGCGTCGGCGTCCAACCCGCAGTTGGCCACCAGGATGTCGGTGATCTCGGCGGTGAGCGGACGGCCATGGGTGACGGTCATCGGAGCCTCCTAGTGGTGTGCGTCGGGCGGGCCGGCGAGCAACTGGTCGACCAGGGCGGTGCAGTAGCGGCCCTTACGGAACCCGGCGTCGTCGAGCACCCGCCGGACGAACGGGATGGTGGTGCACACGCCGGGCCCGGCGATGTCGAACTCGTCGAGGGCGCGTTCCAGCCGGTTGAGCGCGAGTTCCCGGTCCGGCGCCCAGACCGCCACCTTGGCCAGCAGGGAGTCGTAGTGCGGGCCGAACAGGTAGCCGGCGTACCCGTGCGTGTCGACCCGGGTGAACGGGCCGCCGGGCGGGACGAAGCGCTCCAGCCGGCCGGGGGTCGGCACGAAGCCGCGCTCCGGGTCCTCCACGTTGACCCGGCACTCGATGGCGACGCCGTGCGGCCGGATGTCCTCCTGCCGCCAGCGCAGCGGCACCCCCGCGGCGATGTGCAGCTGCTCGTGCACCAGGTCGACCCCGGTGATCATCTCGGTCACGGGATGTTCGACCTGGATCCGGCAGTTGATCTCCAGGAAGTGGAACCGCTCGTCGGGATCGACGAGGAACTCCACAGTGCCGGCGCCGGTGAACCCCGCGTACAGGGCACCGCGCAGGGCGCACCGCGCGATGGCCTCCACGGTCGCGGCCGACAGCGACGGGGCGGGCGCCTCCTCGACGAGCTTCTGGTGCCGGCGCTGCACCGAGCAGTCCCGGGTGCCCAGGTGCACGCCGTTGCCGTGCGAGTCACACAGCACCTGCACCTCGACGTGCCGGGCGCCGGTGAGGAACCGCTCGACGTACACCCGGTCGTCGCCGAAGGCGGCCTGCGCGGCGGCCCGGGTCCGCGCGTACGCCCGGGGCAGCTCCGCCGGGGCGGCGACCACCGTCATGCCGCGCCCCCCGCCGCCCGCCGCGGCCTTGACGATCACCGGATAGCCCACCTCGGCCGCCACCTGGGCCGCCGCGGCGGCCGACGGCACCGGCGCGACGCTGCCCGGCGGCAGGGGCAGCCCGGCCCGGCGCATCAACGCCCGCGCGGACGACTTGTCGGCCAGCACGGACATCACCTCCGGCGGCGGGCCGATGAAGACGAGACCGTTGTCGGCGCAGATCTCGGCGAAGTCGGCGTCCTCCGAGAGGAACCCGTAGCCGGGGTGCACCGCCTGCGCACCCACCTGCCGGGCGGCCTCCACGATCGCGGCAGCGTTGAGGTAGCTGCGCCGGCTGGCCGGCGGCCCGATCCGCACGGCCTGGTCGGCCAGGCGCACCGCCGTGGAGTCGGCGTCCGCGGTGGAGTAGACCACCGCCGTACGCACCCCCAGCTCGCGGCAGGCACGCAGCACCCGCAGGGCGATCTCCCCCCGGTTGGCGATCAGCACCTTCTCGAACATCGCGGTCCGCCCCTCACGCCGGATCCAGGGCGACCAGCGGCTGGTCGTACTCGACAGGCTCGCCGTCGGTGGCGAGGACCTCGGCGACCCGGCCGCCCCGCTCGGCGGTCACCTCGTTCATCAGCTTCATCGCCTCGATGATGCCGATGACCTGCCCGGGGTGCACCGGATCGCCGACGGCGACGAAGGGCGCGGCGCCCGGCTCCGGCCCCCGGTAGAACGTGCCGACGATGGGCGAGCGCACGGCGTACCGGCCCGGCGACGACCCGGCCGGCGGGGACGGCACGACAAGCGCGCCCCCGGCCGCCGCCGCGGCGGGCTCGGGCCACTCCACCTCCAGCACCGTGTCCCCGCTGCGTAGCCGCACCCGCCGCAGCGGGCCGGCGAGTTCCGCGACGAGGTGGCGCAGCCCGGCCAGCAGGGCGTCCAGCCCGTGCCCGGTGCCGTTCCCCGCCGGCACGCCGGGCGCGGCCCACGGGTCGGACGCGGCCCGCGCTTCGGGCACGGGGCGGTCGCCGCCGGGGAGCCCACCGTGCCCCGGCCGCGCTTCGGGCGTCGGCTGCGCGTCGGGCACCGGGTGCACGCCGGCGCTCACCGGGCACCCGCCCGCGTGCCGAGGCGGGCGGCACCGAAGCGCCGGAAACGCTGCCGCCGTCGGCGCACCAGCGTGGCCGGCGGCACGTCGAGCAGCGGCAGCAGGTGCGCCAGCACCGCCTCGCGCAGCGCCCGGGCGGCGGCCTCCGGATCGTGGTGGGCCGCCGGGGCCGGCTCGGGTACGAGGTCGTCGACGACCCCGAGGCGGCACAGGTCGGGCGCGGTCAGCCGCAACGCGCGGGCCGCCTGCGGTGCGGCGCCCCGGTCGGGCCAGAGGATGGCGGCGCAGCCCTCCGGGCTGATCACCGAGTAGACGGCGTGCTGGAACATGAGCACCCGGTCGGCCACCGCGAGGGCCAGCGCGCCACCGCTGCCGCCCTCGCCGGTGATCACGGCCACGACGGGCGTGGGCAGCACGGTCAGGGCGAGGATGTTCTCCGCGATGGCCGCCGCCTGGCCATGCTCCTCCGCGCTCACGCCGGGATCCGCCCCGGGGGTGTCGACCAGGGTGACCACCGGCAGGCCGAGGCGGGCGGCGAGACGCATCAGCCGCAGCGCCTTGCGGTGCCCCGCCGGGCTGGCCATCCCGAAGTTGCGGGCGACCAGCTCGGCCGTGGTGTGACCCTTCTGGTGCCCGACCACCATCACGGCCCGGCCGTCGAGCCGGGCCAGCCCACCCACGACGGCCGGGCAGTCCGCACCGAGGCGGTCGCCGTGCAACTCGACGAAGCCGTCGAACGCCGTCTCCAGGTAGTCCAGCGTGGTCGGGCGGCCCGGATGCCGCGCCAGCCGTACCGTCTGCCAGGCGTCCGCGTCCGGCGGCGGCGCGGACGGGCGGTCCACCGGCGGCTCCGGGCGTGGTACGCCGGCCCGCGCCGCCGCCGGACGCCGCCCGGCGGCAGCGGCGAGCAGCGCCACCAGCCGGCCCCGCAGGGCGTGCCGGGGCACCACCATGTCCACCTGGCCGTGTCGCAACAGGAAGTCGGCGCTCTGGAAGCCCGCCGGCAGGTCCCGGCCGGTGACCTGCCGGATCACCCGGGGACCGGCGAAGCCCATCCGCGCGCCGCTCTCGGCGAGCAGCACGTCGGTGTTGGTGGCGAACGAGGCGGCCACGCCCCCGTACGTCGGGTCGGTGAGCACGCTGACCGTGAGCAGGCCGGCCTCCCGCAGCGCGGCGACGGCCTGGCTGACCGTGGCCATCTGCATCAGCGACAGTGCGCCCTCCTGCATCCGCGCCCCGCCGGAGGCGGTGACCAGGACCAGCGGGATCCTGTCGGCCAGCGCCCGCTCGGCGGCCCGGGTGATCAGCTCCCCGACCACGCAACCGAGGCTGCCGCCGAGGAACCGGAAGTCCATCACGGCGAGCGCGCACGGATGCCGGCCGACGGTGCCCGTGCCGCAGACGACGGCCTCGGCCAGGCCGGTGCCGGCCCGCGCCGCGGTGAGCCGGTGCGGATACGGCAGCAGATCGACGAAGCCGATCGGGTCGACCTCGGCCGGGCGGTCCGGCAGGGCCGTGAACGACCCCGGGTCCACGAGTTGCCGCAGCCGTTCGGGCGCGTCCACCCGGGCGTGCGCGCCGCACTCGGGGCAGACGTCGAGGTTGCGTCGCAGCCGCTTGCGGTACAGCAGGGTGGCGCAGCCGCCGCACCGGGACCAGAGCTGCTCCTCGCGGGGCGCGACGGCGGTCACGACGGCCGCCCGGCGGGCGCGGCGTCGAAGCGGTAGAAGCAGCGCGCCATGGCGTCGCGCGGCTCCCGCCACGTCGGCAGGTACGGCGAGACGTACGGGCGCAGCCGCGCGCTGACCCGGGCGAACTCGGGGTGCCCCCGGGCCGCCTCGACCGCCGCCCCGCCCGGCGTCTCCGTCTCCAGCAGGTGCACGTAGATCTCCCCCAGCCGGTAGAGCGACCGGTGCCGCACCCCGACCAGGCGCGGCAGCTCGGTCGCGTCGGACTCGGCGAAGATCTCGGCGACGCGCGCCTCGGCGCTCGGCACCACCTTCGCGACGATCAGCGAACGCTCCATGACGGACCTCCCTCCACGACATCCGGCGGCGGCGACGATGGGCGCCGGCCGACCCGGACGACTGGCGACACGATGCGGGCACGGCCGTCACCGCGGCGTCACCAACTGTCGAACGACAACCCAGTCTCGTGACGCTGCGTTGACGCTGGCTGTGCATCCGCTGTGCGCCACCGATCATCCGAACGGAGCTATCCGCAGTTCGGAAGGGTTCTCGTGGACGACGGCAGGCAAGCGCGATCCCGTCCTGGACATTGACTGAGAGTTACTATGATTGATAATCTTCGTCACGGTCAGCCCGGTGGCCGCGACGCTCCGCCGCGGCGGAGCGCTCCGACAGTGGGGTCAGGGGCCGCCGCGCCGGGGACAGCAGACAAGCGGGACGAGCGTTCCGCAGGGGGTGCCACCGTGGCCGCTGATCCGTCGACGCCGACCACCGGATGCCGGCCGGCTGCCGAGATCTCGCTGCACCTGCTCGGCGGGTTCCGGCTGCTGCACGCCGACACCCCCGTCGTGGTGCCGCGCGGCCTGCAACGGGTCATCGCGCTGATCGGGCTACGCCCCGGCGCCACCCGCAGCCACCTGGCCGGCCTGCTCTGGCCCGACGCGCCGGAGGAGCGTGCGCTGTCGTCGCTGCGGACCGCGCTGTGGCGGCTGCGCCAGGACCCCTGCTGCCCGATCGCCACCTCCGGCGACACGGTCTGCCTGGGGCCGGTCGTACGGGTCGACGTGGACGCGCTCGTCGGCACGGCGGCGAGGGTGCGCGACGGCAACGACCCGTGCTCCGCCGCCGCGCTCGCCGCCGGGCGGCACGACCTGCTCCCCGGCTGGTACGACGACTGGGTGCTGGCCGACCGGGAGCGGCTGCGCCAGTTGCGCCTGCACATGCTGGAGGAGTTGGCCGGCCAGCACCTGGCGGCGGGCCGGCACGGCGCGGCCCTGGAAGCCGCGCTGGAGGCGATGGCCGCCGAGCCGCTGCGCGAGACGCCACACCGGCTGGTGGTCCGCATCCACCTGGCCGAGGGCAACGCCTTCGAGGCCGTACACGCCTTCTACGTCTACCGCGACCTGCTGCTGCGGGAACTGCGGCTGGAGCCCTCGGTGGCGATGACCGCGTTGCTCGACGACACCCTCGCGCCGATCCGGGAGGCCACCCGGGACGTCCCCGTCGAGCGGCGCCGGGCGACGCCCGGGTCGCGCCCCGCGCCCGCGGCGGCGGCGTCACCGGCACGACGGCACGTGTGACGGAGAGGTGACAGTTGGCCGGGCACGGTGGGCGCACCACAGCCCGTGGTCGGCGACCCGACCGCGGAGCGCCACCGGTGAGAGGGGTCCCCATGAGCCGCCTACTAATCGTCAGCAGGATCATCCCGGGCGCGGAGGGTCGGGTGGCGCAGATCTTCGCCGAGTCCGACGCGACCGAACTGCCCGCCCTCACCGGCGTCCGGCACCGGTCCCTGTACTGCCTGCACGACCTGTGCGTACACCTGATGGAGACCGCGGAGGTGGCCCCGGACGCGCTGGCCGACGCCCGCAACCACCCGCTCTACCGCCAGGTCAACGAGCGGCTCTCCGCGCACACCACGCCGTACCTGCCGACCTGGCGCTCGCCGCGCGACGCGATCGCCGGCTGCTTCTACCGCTGGGACGCCGCCGACGCGGCGTCGTCCTCGCACGTGGCCGGCTGAGCGAGCCCGCGACATGGCGGCCAGAACTCCCCACGTCCTGATCATCGGGGCCGGCACCGGCGGGTTGTGCCTGGCGCACGGTCTGCGCCAGGCCGGAATCAGCGTCGCGGTCTACGAGCGCCACCGCACCCGGGGCGAGGGACTGCTCGGCTACCGGGTCGGCATCGGCCCGACCGGCAGCGGAGCGCTGCGCGAGTGCCTGCCACCCGCCCTGTTCGACCTCTACCTCGCCACCTGCGCCCGCTCCCCCCGGTACTTCAACGTCATCACGCAGCGGATGCGCCGCACCGCCTCGTTCACACTGCGACCGGACACGGACCCGGTGAACACCGAACGGTCGGTGGCCCGCACCGTCCTGCGCCAGGTCCTGCTCACCGGCCTGCAGGACGCCGTCCACTTCGACAAAACCTTCGTCCGGTACGACCAGCGCGACGACGGCAGCGTGACCGCGCACTTCGCCGACGGCAGCACCGCCACCGGCGACCTGCTCGTCGCCGCGGACGGCACGCATTCGGCGGTACGCCGGCAGTACCTGCCGCACGCGGTCACCCGCGACGCCGGCACCGTCAACATCGCCACCCGGATCCCCCTGACCCCGCACACCCGGGAGCTGCTGCCGAAGCGGGTCGAGCAGGGCATCTCGCTGATCTTCGGCACCGGCGGGGTGATGGGCGTGCTGCACGTCATGGAGTTCAAGTGGGACCGGGCCGGCGCGCTCAAACCCGACGTCGACCCCGCCGACGCCGAGTTGCTGCGCGGCTGGCCGGGGCTGCGCCACGACAACACCCACGACAACATCAACCTGGTCGTGTGGAGCGCCGCGCGCCGGTTCCCACCCGACGTCCTGCAGCGGCGCGGCGAGGACCTGGTCCTGCTCGCCCTGCAGCTCACCCGAAACTGGCACCCCCACCTGCGTGAGCTGCTCGCCCGCGGCGACCCCGGCAGTGTCCTGCCGATCAAGGTGGCCACCAGCGAGCCGGTGCCGCCGTGGAAGAGCAGCACCGTCACCCTGCTCGGCGACGCCATCCACACGATGACGCCGGGACGCGGGGTGGGCGCCAACACCGCCCTGCGCGACGCCGCCCTGCTCTGCCGGCAACTGCGGTTGGCCGTGGCCGGCGAAAAGACACTGCTCCAGGCGGTGGCCGACTACGAGGCCGTGATGGCGCCGTACGGGTTCGCCCGCGTCGCCGACTCACTCAACCGCAGCGGCACCAGCGGGGACGACCGGATGTACAAGCCGGTTGTCGGCCGGCTCGCGCTGCTGGGCGCCCGGGGCTACTTCGGCGTCACGAGCCGGGTGCCCCGGCTGGCCCGCCGATTCGTCGACGACTTCTACAGCTACCGGGGCGAGCAGGACTGACCGTCCGACAGGGATCCCCCACCCCGGGCACCGGGATCGGCTCGGATCCGACCCGGCGGCGACGACCGGACACCGCCGGGGCAACCCTGCGTCGCCTGTCGGACACCAGCCGTGCAACTCGTCCCGCGCCACCCGTCCCACCGGGTCCCTGTGCCCCGGTCCTGCCCGTCGGCCCTGTCGGGCGTGTGCGAAGCTGCGGCGAGTTTTTCTCGCGGGTTTCCGGACGTGGATGATAGGGAGATTTACCGTGGCGTGGTCTTTCGGGCATTGGCTGATACTGATCGTGGCTTTGGCGGTGGGTGCGGCAGGCGGTTGGTTCTTGCGTGGCCGGCAGAACGCGGGGGCTGCCGCACCTGCCTCGCCCACCATGGACGGTGACCCGGTCGCCGGCGTGACCGCCGTGGTGGTCGACCCGCCGCCGGTCGCCGTCCTGGACGAGGCGCGTCCCGAGGTTACCGTCGATCCGACGCCGGACGCGGTCGCCGACCGCGCCCCCGCCGCGCCCGGAGCCGACACCCCGACCGACCCGGACGCGACGAACCGGGACGCCTCGCCCGTGACGGTCGTCGCCTCCGACGCGCCCCGGGCCGACGACATCGACCCGGCCGACATGGCGCTGACCGGTGACCCGGTGCCGGTGCCCGACGTCGAGCCCGCGCCGCTGGCCCGCCCCACCGCCGACACCCGGACGGACAACGAGGTCGTGCTGCCGGTTGCGGCCGAGGTGACCGGCCCCGTCGACCACCGACCGGCGCAGACGCCCGCCCCCGACGCCGAGCCGGTCCCGGCCACGCCCGCCGAGCCGGAGCCCGTCGCGTCCGCCCCGACGGCCGAGCCCGCCACCGCCACGCCCGCTCAGCCGGAGCCCGTCGCCGTCCCAGCCGAGCCCGTCGCAGTCCCGGCTCCGCGCGGTGAGTCGCACACGCCGGCCGATGCCGATGCGGCCGACGATTTCCGTCGGATCCAGGGCGTGGGCCCGAAGATGGCCGCCGCGCTGCAGGCGGCCGGCATCCGCACGTACCGCCAGCTCGCGGAACTGGACGAGGCCGCGCTACGCGAGACCATCCGGGCGGCCGGACTGCGTGGCGCGCCGAGCCTGGCGACCTGGCCGCAGCAGGCGAAGGTGCTCGCCGGCGCTCCGCAGGAGGCGGCCGCCGCGCTGCCGGCGCCGGCCGGCGACACGGACGCCTGACCTGCCTCGCCGACATCGCGGCACCCGGCCACCGGGTGCCGCGATGTCGGCGGGTCGACGTCCCGGCCGGGCCACGGCCGCCGAACGCGGTGACGCTGCGTGCCGGGCGGGGCCTCACCGGTCAGCGCTACGTTGAGTGACAGAAGCCCCGACCCGAGCTGGCTCCCGTCCGGTGGCACTGACGGGACGCGGCACCGCTGCCAGGGAATTCGGCGAACGCGACCTCCGGTGGCAGCCGCCCGACCCGCCGCCTTTGCTCTGCATCCACATAGGCACCAGATACTCACCGTGCTCGGTGCGTATGCGGATGCAGAGCAAAGGGGGGCGAAGGGTGGCGCGGCGGGAGCGCGGGATCGGTGACGCGGCGTGACCAAGAGTGTCATGACTCGAGGGCGCGCCGTCGCGTGGAGCCGGGGGTGCCCGAAGGGCGGTGCAGTTAGCCGCTCGTCGCGATTGGGTACAACGCACAGCACCTCGATCCACCACACCCTTGCGGAGGCAACGATGCGCGGCACGTCGATATTCGGAGTCCTGCTCGTCATCTGGCTGATCATCGGCGCGGTCGCCGCCGGGCAGCGCGGCTACTACAGCGGTGACGACACAAACTGTGCCGAGGCCGGCACCATCCTGGTGACCATCGTGGCGGGACCGCTCAACTACATCGGGGCCAACCCCAAGGTGGACTGCGCACTCCCCCAGCCGTCCAAGTAGGAACCCGGCAGTCCGGCCCGCGCCCCGAAGCAGGGACGCGGGCCGAGCCGTGTCCGCGACCTGCCGCCTGGGCGCGGGGCCCGGAGCCGGGAGAAACGTGCACCCCGGGCCCGGCCGGCGGCACCCCGCCGGATCCGGGCGCGTGCCGGGCGTTACGTGGCGCGTGCGGCTCGACGCTCCGCCTAGCGCATCCTAGGAGGCTGGGCTTCCGGCGCTGGCCCGGCGGTCGACGTTTGTGGGTGCGGGCGGTGGGAACCGGCCTTGCGCCACCACCGCCGCACGGACGGGAGCACCGGATGAAGATCGGCTACAAGCTCGCCTCGGAGGGGTACGGACCGCAGGAGATCATCCGCCAGGCCGTCCGCGCCGAGCAGGTGGGCTTCGACTTCGTCGAGATGAGCGACCACTTCCACCCATGGCTCGACGTGCAGGGACACTCGTCGTTCACCTGGAGCGTGCTCGGCGCGATAGCGGCGAAGACCGACCGGATCGGCCTGGCCACCGGGGTCACCTGCCCGACCGTCCGGTACCACCCGGCGATCATCGCGCAGGCCGCGGCGACCATGGCGCTGATCTCCGACGGCCGGTTCACCCTCGGCGTCGGGGCGGGGGAACGGCTCAACGAACACGTGGTGGGTCAGGGCTTTCCCAGCGTACGGGGACGGCACGAGCGACTCCGCGAGGCACTGGAGATCATCCGGCTGCTCTGGCAGGGCGGATACCAGTCGTACGAGGGCAAGCACCTGCAACTCGAGGACGCCCGGATCTTCGACCTGCCGCAGACCCCACCGGTGATCGCGGTGGCCGCCAGCGGCCGCTCCTCGGCGACGATGGCCGCCGAACTCGGAGACGGACTCTTCGTCAACGAGCCGAAGTCGTCGATCGTCGAGCACTACCGGCAGGCCGGTGGCGACGGTCCCCGCTACGCCGAGGTGCCGATGGCCTGGGCCACCGACGACCAGCAGGCCGTGCAGGCGGTGCTGGAGACCAGCCGATGGGCGGTGACCGGGTGGAAGGTGATGAGCGAGCTGCCCAACCCGGTGAACTTCGACGCCGCCAGCGCGTACGTCGAGGAGCGGCACGTACGGGAGTTGTTCTCCGTCGGCCCGGACCCGCAGGCGCACGTGGCGGCCGTACGTTCCTACGTCGAGGCCGGCTACGACCACATCGTGCTACAGAACGCCGGCGCGGACCCGGACGGCTTCCTGGACTTCTTCGCCGGCGACCTCGCCGCCCGGCTACGCGCGCTCGCCTAGGCCGGCCGGATGCGCGGTCGACCCCACCGGCCTGATCACGATGATCGGCTGGCGGGGTCGACCCGCGTTCCGGTTGCGGGCCGTCGCGTCCGCGACGACCGGCCCGCCGACGGTCAGCGGAGGCAGTGCGCGACCGGGATCCTGCTGCCCGCGCAGTTGGTGGGTTCGTTGTCGACCACGGCGGTCGCTTCGTCGATCTTGAGGCTGGCCTGGTCCACGAACACGCCACCGGGCTTCGTCGTGGCGTCGTTGCCGGCCACCCGGGTGAAGAAGAACGAGACCTGGCCCTGCGTGGCGAAGACGCCGCCACCCGTGGACTCCGCGCCGACGGCGCGGTTGCGGTCGACCTCGCTGTGGCGTACCAGCAGGTTCGACTTTTCGGCGAAGATCCCACCGCCGTCGCCCCGGGCCCTGTTGCCCGCCACGACGCTGTCGTCGACCGGCACCAGACCCTGGAAGGTGGAGATGCCCCCGCCGTTGCCCGTGGCGGTGTTGTCGCGGACCTGCACGTCGCGCAGGAAGATCAGCGCGTCCGAGTTGGCGACGCCGCCGCCGGTCTGCGCCTTGTTGCCCACCACCTTCGTCCCGGCGAGCCGGGTGCGGGCCGAGAAGCTGGCGACGCCACCGCCCTGCGCCGCGTCGTTGCGCGCGAAGACGCTGGAGTCCACCTCGGCCGCGCCCCGGTAGTTGGCGAGGCCGCCACCGTACGCGACCGCGCTGTTCCCGCGGAACACCGAGTCACGCAGGTCCAGCACGCCGCCGTTGAGCAGGCCCCCGCCCTTGCCCTCGGTGCCGGCGGCGTGGTTTGCGATGAACCGGCTCCCGGTGACGACCATGTTGCCGTCGTTGAAGATCGCGCCGCCGCCCTGCTCCGCGGAGAGGGAGGTGCTGTCGACGAGGGTGGTGCGCTCGATGACTGCGGACGCGCCGTGCACGACGTAGATGCTGCCGCCCTCGGCCTCGGACAGGCCGTTGCGCAGGACGGCGTCGGACAGCGTCAGTTCCCCGCCGTCGCGCACCGTGAAGAACCGGAACGCCTCGGCGCGCGGGCCCCGGACGATGGTGGCCCCCTCGCCCCGGATGGTGATGGGCTGGTAGATCACGGGCAGGCCGGCCCGGTCGTGCCGCGGGTCGCGCGGGGGTGCCTCGGCGTCACCGGGGTTCTCCGCGCTGTCGGCGGCCTCCCGCGCGTCGCTGATCCCGCCGTCGTAGTCGTCGGGCTGCGCGAAGGCGTGCGTCAGCTCGTACCTGCACCTCGGCGCCAGCCGCAGGTCGGCGCCGCCCTCGGCGTTGGCCCGGACCAGCGCCGCGACCAGCTTCCCGGCGTCGCACGGCACCCGGATCTCCGCGCGTTGCCCCGTGCCGGGCCGCTTGCCTGCCGGTCCGGCGCGGCGTCGCTCGCCCGGGTCCTCGGCGCCCCGCGCGCCGAGATTGCCACGGCGCTGCTCGCGACGGTCGTCGCGGTCCCACTGGCCGGAGTCGTCGCCGCGCAGCACCGGGGACGGTGCCGCCGCGGCCGGCTCGCCCACCACGGCGGCGCCGCTCATCCCCACCACCAGGCTGCCCGCCACGAGGCTGCCCGCCAAGAGCCACCGGGACCGCCGCCGCCCGGGTGGTGCTCCCCGCCGGCCCCCTTGATACGTCCTCATCAGGCTTCCCTGCCTTTCGCGCGTACGGGACACGTCCGCGTCGAACCGGACGCGGGGCGGCCGACGTCACGAGGGCCGCCGAAACCCACGTTACGGGCGCGCTCCGGGCAAGTCCGCCGAACATGAATTAATCTTCACCTAACCGGCGTAGCGGATAGAACCGGCAATTCCGCCGCACAGCGACCAGTAGGGGCCCCGTACCCGGTCAGCCGCCGACGTGGATGCCGGGGCGGCGGCCCGGGTCCGGCTCGGACTTGCGGATGATCTCCCGCACCACCGGCGGGGTGTCGCCACGGCCGAGGATGAGGTAGCGCAGCAGGTGCGCGAGCGGGTTCCCCTCCGACCACTCGAAGTGGGCGTGCGGGCGCACGCCGGTGGCGTCGCGCAGCGCCAGCAGGATCGCCGCGATGGCGTTGGGGACCGCCGGGCTGCTGGCCCGCAGCACCCGGAAGCCGCCCACCTGGACGCCGTGCACCCGCAGCACCTGGCTGAACTCCGACGGGTCCACGACGTCGATCTCCAGGAAGAGGACGTCGCCCTCGCCGGGCACGGGATTCATCCCGCGCTGCGCGCGCTCCTTGAGCGTGTACTCCTTGACCGCGCCGCCCGCCCGCTTGTGGGCGATGAGGTGCAGGCGACCGTCGTGCGCCACCGAGTCGGCGATGAAGCGGCGGGCGCGCTCGTCGAACTCGATGCACTCCGTACGCAGCTCGGTGGTGCGGGCCACCCGCGAGACCAGCGAGACGGCGACGATGCCGACGACGAACAGCGCGGAGATGGCGATGCCGTCCGGCTTCTCGACGACGTTCTCGACGAGCGCGTACGACAGGACCAGGGTGAGCACCGCAAAGCCGCCGGCCGCGAGGCGCTCCCGGCGGCGGGCCGCGGAGATCGTGACCGCCACGGCGGCGGAGACCATCATGGCGAGGATCCCGGTGGCGTACGCCCCGGCCTGGTCGTTGACGTCGGCCCGGAACACCACGGTGATCGCGACGCTGACCGCGGTGTAGACGATCACGACCGGCCGCACGGCGCGGGCCCACTCCGGTGCCATGCCGTACGTGGGCAGGTAACGGGGCACGATATTGATCAGGCCGGCCATCGCGGAGGCACCGGCGAACCAGAGGATCAGCACGCTGCTGACGTCGTAGACGGTGCCGAAGCCCTCGCCGATGCGCTCGTGGGCGAGGTATGCCAGCGCCCGGCCGTTCGCGGCCCCGCCCGGTGCGAACTCCCGGGCGGGGACGAGCACCGTGGTGACGAGCGTGGTCGCGATCAGGTAGACCGACATCACCAGCGCGGCGGTGGTCAGTAGCCGGCGGGTGTTGCGGATCCGCGCCGCGAGCCGCGCCTCGCGGTCCGCCCCCGCGCCGGCCACCAGCGGCATCATGCTCACCCCCGTCTCGAAGCCGGAGAGGCCCAGCACCAGCAGCGGGAACGCCAGCACAGCGGTCAGCGCCACCTCACCGGGGCCGCCGCCGGCGGTCAGCGCGGCGGTCCAGTCCGACAGCGTCCCCGGGTCCGCCGCGATCGCCGCCAGCGCGACCGCCACGATCACCGCGTTCAGGGCCAGGAAGACCACGACCAGGGGTACGGCCACCGCCACCGCCTCCCGGAAGCCGAGCAGGAAGACCCCGCCGAGGACGAGCAGCAGCGCGACGGTGATGCCGACGGCGGCCCCCGGGCCGCCCACTCCCTCGGGCACGTGCGGGTTCTCCAGCAGGTGCACGGTGGCGTCGGCCGCGGAGAGGGTGATCGTGATGATCCACGAGGTGGCCACGAAGCCGAGCAGGACCAGCACGAAGATCTTGCCCCGCCAGAACGGCAGCAGCCGTTCCAGCATCGCCACCGAGCCCTGCCCGTACGGGCTCTCCCGGGCCACCCTGCGGTACATGGGCAGCATGCCGAACAGCGTCAGCGCGACGATCAGGAGGGTGGCCAGCGGGGAGAGCGCACCGGCGGCCACCGCCGCGATCCCGGGCAGGTACGACAGCGTGGAGAAGTAGTCGACGCCGGTCAGGCACATCACCTGCCACCAGGGGTGCCGGCGGTCCTGCGCCTGCGCCGCCTCGGGGCCGACCGGCTGTACCCGGTGGGCGAACAGCCATCGGCGCAGCGGGCTCGGCGGCGCGGCCGGCCGGGTGGGGCTGGGCTGTGCCGCCGGGACGGCGACGGGGTGCCCGGCGGGGCGACTCGGGTCCCGGGCGGCGCGCAGGTCCCGGGGCGGGCCGGCGGGCGGCGGGCGGCGCCCGCGCGTGCGCCGCGACCGCGGCCCGTGCTCGTCACGCATGTCCCGTCCCCACCCTCGGCGGTCCTGACCCGACCGTAGGCGGTCGCCGGCCGGTCGCCCGGCGGAACGGTGAAGCCGGGACGACCCGGTCGCCACCGGTGGCGGCCCCGCGCGGGCCGGCCGACACCCCCCGGGCCGGCCGACCCGCTCCCGTACGCGCCCCGGGCGTACGGGTGGGACGCGTCCCCGCGCCGCGCCGGGTGCCGGTGCGCAGCGCGGGGACCCCCCGTCCCGGCTACTGCAGGAACGCCCCGAGGGGCGAGAGCAGCAACCGGCCGAGCGCCGCGGCGGTGTCGTCCAGCCGCGTACGCTCACACTCGTGGGCGGTCGGATCGTGCCGGCACCGCCAGATCTTCTGCGCGTTGCGCCAGGCGACGTCGCGGGTGTACTCGACCAGCTCCCCCTGGTACCAGTCGTCGATGTCGCCGTTGAGCATGTCGATGAGTAGCTGCCACCGCTCCAGGTAGCCGCGCCGCAGGCCGGGGATCTTGTCCGCGAAGATGTCGTTGATCGTCAGGTAGTCACGGTGCTGGTCGGTGCCGTCGACCGGCTCCGACTCCAGGCTGTCGAACGTCGTCACCAGCGCGAACGGCAGGTCGAAGTTGATGTGCGCGTTCACCCCGGCGGCCGCCGACGGCAGCGGGCGGGCGTCCGGGCCGGCCATCCGCTCGAACAGGCAGGCCCACGCCTTCGGCGTGCCCGGGCTGGAGTCGGTCCACAGCCGCATCGCGTCGAAGTAGCGGGCGGCGAACTCCACGTCCAGGCGGGACAGGAACACCGGATCGTGGAACCGGTCGTCGTAGAGCCCGTTAAGCACGTTCTCGGTGATGGTCAGGTACAGCCGGTTGAAGTCGGCGAGCGGGCAGCTCGCCTCCAGCGGAGGCAGCCGGACCAGCAGGTCCTGGAGCTTGGTGAGGTGGTCGACCACCGCCGGCACGTCGGCGGGGTGGTCGGCGAGCAGGTCGACGATGTCCGAATGGACGGGCCCCCACACCGGTTGCGTCATCTGTCCTCCACACTGGTTACCGGCACCCCCGTGCCGTCGGCGACGCAGCACAGCCTTCCAGCCGGCGGCGGCCGGCCGGATCAGTAGAACGACGTATCCCGCCCGGCGTCAGCGCGACCGGTTGCGTAGGAAGATCGCGCTGGCCTGCACCCGGGTGCGGACGTGCAGCTTGTCGAAGATGTGCGAGACGTGCACGCCGATGGTGCGTTCGCTGATGAACAGCCGCTGGCCGATCTCCCGGTTGGTCAGCCCTTCGGCGACCGCCGCGAGCACCTCCCGCTCGCGGGCCGTCAGCGCCGCCAGTTCGTCGCCGTCCGCCGCGGCGACCGGGCCGCCGGTGGCCGGGCGGTCCTCCAGTGACACCCGGGCCCGGCCCGCGAGGGTACGGATCTCCGAGGTCAGCGGCACCGCGCCGAGGCCCTGCGCCACCTCGTAGGCCTGCCGCAGCAGGGTGGCAGCATTGGCGCTGCGGCTGCGCCGGGCCAGCAGCGCCTCCGCCTGGCGCAGCCGGGAGTAAGCCGCCGGGTAGGGGTGGTGACGGCGGTCCCACTGCGTCACCGAACGGGCCCACAGCTCCGGATCGCTGCGCTCGAGGCGGCTCACCTCGGCGGCGCAGAGCGCCAGGAAGCCGTCCACCACGTCGCGTACGGGGCGGGCGGCGTGTTCGCTCTTGCGGGCGACCCGGTCGGCGACCTCCCGCAGCCGCCGCACCGCCGTCGGGTCCACGGCCACGGTGCGGCTGGCGTGAGCCTCGGCCTCGGCCCGCAGGCCGTGCCACACCAGCGCGGCGAGGATGCCCACGTCGTCGGAGCGGCTCTCGGTCAGGCCGCGCTGCACCGCCTGCCGGGCGAGGTCGTGCCGGCCCTGCCACATGGCCAGCCCGGCGCGCAGGGTGAGCAGGGGGATCACGTGGCGCGCCCCGCCGCCGGCGAGGACCGTGGCCACCGCGTCGAGGTCGCGGTCGGCGGCCTCGACGTCGCCGTAGCCCACCCAGAGCCGGCAGCGTGCGAGCAGCAGCTCCACCGCGTCCGCCCCGGAGGGGCGGTGCCGCAGGGCGGCCGCGACGACCTTCTCCGCCTCGGCCCACTGACCGACCCGGAACAGCCCGTTGGTGGCGATGGCCAGCAGCCGGGTCTCGTAGGTGCGGCCGAGACCGAGCTCGGCCACCCGCTCGGCACCCCGGCGGGCGACGACGACGCCCTCCTCCAGGACGTTCAGCGGGCCCGTCAGCAGCTCCGCCAGGTGCAGGTACGCGCACGCCACGTCCTCCGGGCGACCGGAGCGTTCGGCGGTCTCCAGCGCGCGGCGCATCACCGCCAGCCCGGCGTCCGGGTCCTCCAGGTATGCCTCGGAGAAGCCCAGCGCCGAGCTGGCGAGGACCACCTCGGAGGTGGAGCCCTCGACGGCGGCGGACAGCTCCAGCGCCTCCCGGGCCCGCTGGCCGGCGTCGGCGTAGCGGCCGAGGTGCAGCAGCAGCTCGGCCAGGTGCGCGGCGGCGGTGGCCCGCTGCCGGGGCGTGCAGTCGGCGGCCTCCAGGGCGTGTTGGTACTCGGCCTCGGCGGGCGCCGAACGGCCGGCGGCGGCCAGGTAGCGGGCCCGGCGGATGTGCAGCGCGCAGGCCGCCGGGTCGGCGGCGGACAACTCCTCCAGCAGGGCCAGCGCCCGGGCGTGCTCACCGCAGTGGTGCGCGGCCTCGGCGGCGTGCCCCAGCAGGGTGGGCCGGTCCACGTCCAGCGGACCCACCCCGGGCGAGGCGGCCAGGTGCAACGCGACCGACCAGTGCCGGTGCGCCTCGGCCCAGCCGTGCAGGCGTTCGGCCTCCCGGGCCGCCGCCATGGCGGCGGGCAACGCCCGCGCCGGCTCGCCGGCCAGCCGCCAGTGGTGCGCCAGGCGCGCCTGGTGCAGGTCGGCGGGGACCGCGGTGAGCGCCTCGGCGTAGCGGCGGTGCAGGGCGGCGCGCTCGGCGGGCAGCAGCTCGTGCGCCAGCACCTCGGCGACCAGCCGGTGGCGCAGCCGGTAGCCGTCGTCCGCGCTGACCAGCAGCCGGTGTGCGACGGCCGCCCGGACCGCCTCGATCAACTCCTCCTCGGGCAGCCGCGTCACGCTGGCCAGCAGCCAGTGCTCCACCGGTTCGACGCCCGCCGCCACCGCGTGCACCACGGCGTGCGCGTGCTGGGGCAACGCGTCCACCCGGGCCAGGAAGATCTCGCGCAGCGTGTCGGAGAGGCCGGGACGCCCGTCGCGCAGGTCGCGGGCCAGCTCCTCCACCACGAACGGGTTGCCGCCGCTGCGCTGCCACATCAGCTCCGCCGCCTCGGGGGCGAGTTCCCGGCCGACCACGGCGGCGGCGAGCCGGTCGGTGCCCGCCCGGTCCAGCGGGGCCAGGTCCAGCACCCGCACCGTACGCAGCCGGCGCAGCTCGGTGAGCACCCGACGCAGGGGGTGCGCGCCCTGCAACGACTCGGCCCGCACCGCCGCCAGCACGGACAGCTGGAGGTCGCCCAGCCCGGCCAGCAGGTAGAGCAGCAGTTGCCGGGTGCTGCGGTCGACCCACTGCAGGTCGTCAAGGACGAGCACCAGCTGCCGTCCCTCGGCGATCAGGTGCAGCCCGCGGGAGACCCGCTCCAGCAGCGCCCCGGCGCCGTCCGGGCCGGCGGTCTCCTCGGCGAACATCCGCAGCAGGCCACGCACCGAGGAGGAGGTCCGGGCGTGCGAGCCGGTCAGCTCGGCGTCGAGGCGGCGCAGCGCCTGCAACAGCGGGTGCAGCGGCGAGGCGTCGCCGATGTCCAGACAGGAGCCCGTCAGCACCAGGGCTCCGGCGTCGCGCAGCCGGGCGCCCACCTCGCGTAGCAGCCGGGTCTTGCCGACGCCGCTCTCGCCGGTGAGGAAGACGGCTGCGGTCTGCCCCTGCGCTACGTCGTCGAGCAGGGCACGCCGTACCGTCGTCACCAGGTCGGCCCGGCCGACGAGTGGTGCGGTGTCCACTTCGCTGGCCATGGCACGCAGCCTAGTCACAGGTCCCCGCACCGTTCTACAAGTCTTTCCCGCCCGCGGTACTCCTCGCGTCGACAATGCGACCGAAGGTTGCGCACGGCCGACATACGTCGTTCGGCAGATCCCCCGTCGGCTGATCGGTGACAGTGTCCGAGGAGTCGTCAGCCACCACGGGGAAAGGCGGGTGCGATGCCCATGCCCACCATCGTCGCCGGTCCGCCACGCTTCACCTCGCCGCGCTGGCCGGTGCCGGAGGAGAGACGCCTCGTCACCGTGCTCTTCGTCGACATCGTCGGGTCGACCGCGCTCGTCGAGCGGCTCGACCCCGAGGACGTACGGGCCCTGCAACGGGCGTACTTCGACACCGTCGCCGGGGTGCTGCGCCGGTGGCACGGGGTGGTCGAGAAGTACGTCGGCGACGCGGTGATGGCTTTGTTCGGGGCCCGCCGCTCCGACGGGTTCGACGCGTACCGGGCGGTGCGGGCGGCGCTGGAGATCCAGGGGGCCCTCGACCGGCGACCGCCGCCCGGCGCCCCGCGCCTGCGGGTCCGCGCCGGGGTGGCCACCGGGGAGGCCCTGGTGGACCTCGCCGCGGCGCGCGACGGCGGGCACGGCGTGGCCAGCGGCTCGGTGATCACCACCGCCGCCCGGTTGCAGGAGTACGCCCCGCCGGGCGGCGTGGCCCTCTGCGCGGCCACCCACCGCGCCACCGTGGGACTCGTCGAGCAGCGCCACGTGCCGCCGGTGGCCCTGACCGGCAAGGCGTCGCCGGTCGACGTGTGGCACGCGACCGGCGCGGCCCGGCCGGCCCCGCCCCGGCACGAGGGACCGCTGATCGGCCGGCGGCGCGAGCTGGCCGCCGCCCGGGACCTGATCGCCCGGGCCGTCCGGGAGCGCAGCCCGCGCTGGCTGTCGCTGGTGGGGCCCGCCGGCAGCGGACGCAGTCGGCTGCTGCACGAGCTGACCCGCACGGTGCGCACCGTGGACGGGACGCCGGTGCGCTGGTGCGTCGCGCACTGCCCGCCGTACCCGCAGCCCCTGGCCTGCGTCGCGGACCTGGTGCGGGGGCTCGCCGGCCTGCGCGCCGGTGAACCGCCCGCGACGGTACGGCGACGCCTCACCGCCCTCACGGACCTGCTGCCGGGCGCGGCGGTGACCGACGCGGTGGGCGCGCTGGAGGCGCTGCTGGCCGCCCCCGGCGGTGGCGGCGCGGCGCGGGGCGCCGAGGTGGCCCGGGAGGCGCTCCTGGGGCTCGCCGCCCGGCAGCCGGTGCTGGTGGCGGTGGACGACCTCGACCGGGCCGCCGTGGCGCTGCACCGCTTCCTGCGCCGGCTCTTCGCGGCGGCCACCGCGCGGTCGCTGCCGCTGGTGGTGCTGGCCCTGCACCGTCCCGGGTGGGCGGACGAGCTGCCCGGCGCGGGGGACCGTCGGCACCGGTTGGCGGTGCCGCCGCTGCGGCCGGTGGAGAGCGGCCGGCTGCTGCGCCACCTGCTCGGCCCGGCCGCCGGGCCGGCGGTGGTCGCCCGGCTGCTGCCGTTGGTCGGCGGGAACCCGGGGCGGGCCGCCGCGTACGCGGCGTCGCTGGACGCGACGCAGCCGGTCCCGGAGGAGGTACGCCGGGAGGTCGACGCCCGACTGGACCGGCTCGACGGTGCGCCGCGGGCCGTGCTGATGGCCGCCGCCACCGTCGCCGTCGGGGTCACCGCGCCGATGGTCGAGCGCCTGCTCGACTGGGCGGCCGGGCGGGCCGCCCCGGTGCTGCGTGCCCTGGCCGCGACGGGTCTGCTGGTCGGCCGCCCCGACGGCCGGTACCTCGTCGCCGACGCGGCGGTCCGCGAGGTGGCGTACGCCCGGCTGCCGAGGGCGGCCCGGGCCGTGTTCGCCCGGCGGGCCGGGCGGCCGGCGCAGCCACCGGCCCCCGTGGTCGCCACCGCCGCGCGGGTGGCACCCGCGCCGGTGCGCGCGACCCGCGTGCCGCCGGTGCCCGCACCCACCCGCGCGGCGACACCCCGGCTCGCCGGCACCTCCAGGCTCGCGGGCAGCTCTCCGCTCGCCGGCGGCTTCCGGCTCGCGTCCGTCCCGACGGCGTGGGGCGCGGCCGGGCCGCCGCCCGGTCCGGGCGGTCGCGGCGCGGCCGGGCCGCTCGCCGCCCGCGTGCCCGACACGCCCGGGGCGGCCGTCCGGCCGGTGCCGGCCGGGGCGGGCCCGGTTCGCGCCGGCCCGCCGGTCGCCCCCACGCGACGCGGCGGGGCCGGTCGCGTGGTGGAGCTTCGCGAGTGGGCGGCGGGCCGCGACCAGGCCCGCCGGCCTGGCCCACCCGGGCCGGGCCGCGCGCGGCACCGACCGCGACGTGAACGAAAGGCGGGGACGGGTACGGGAGGCGGCGTGGGCCGGCATCTCCCCCACGATCCAAGCTAACAGTCGCCCGAACGGGGCGGTATCGGGCGGCCGACCGAGTGCGCGGCCCGCCACGGCTGGCTAGTTTCGCCCGATGTCCGTTGAAGAGAACACCGCCGCCGCCGCCGGCAGTTGGACCCTCGGCGACCGCACCGTGCACCGGATGGGGTTCGGCTCCATGCGGCTCACCGTCGATCCGGACCGGGCGCGCGCCATTCGCGTCCTGCGCCGGGCCGTCGAACTCGGGGTCAACCACATCGACACCGCCGCCTTCTACGTCTCGCCGGGCGGCCCGCTCGGCGTCGGCACCGGCTCACCCCGGTACGCCACCGACCTGATCCGCGAGGCCCTCGCGCCGTACCCGGACGACCTGGTCATCACCACCAAGGTCGGGCCGTCCTTCGACGCGGCGACCCGGCACCGGGAACTGACCCCGGCGGAGCTGCGCCGGGAGGTGCAGGAGAACCTGCGCCGGCTGGGCCGGGACCACCTGGACGTGGTCAACCTGCGCATCGTCCGGCGACCCGGGCGGGACTCGGTGGCGCAGCGCTTCGCCGCCCTGGCCGACCTGCGCGACGCCGGGCTGATCCGGCACCTCGGCCTGTCCAACGTGCGGGTGGACCACCTGGACGAGGTGCGGGACATCGCGCCCGTGGTGTGCGTGCAGAACGCGTACGCCCTCGACACGAACCGGTGGGCCGACGAACTGCTGCGGGTCTGCGGCGAGCGGGGGATCGCCTTCGTGCCGTTCTTCGCCATCGCGGGCCAGGGACGCGAGGCCGGTGCCGGCGACGAGCACCAGGACGACGCCGTCCGGGCGGTGGCGGACGCGCACGGCGTGAGCACGCACCAGATCCGGCTGGCCTGGACGCTGCACCAGGGGCCGCACGTGCTGGCGATCCCCGGCACCGGCGACCCGGAGCATCTCGCGCAGAACGTGGCCGCCGGGGCGCTCCGGCTCACCGCGCGGGAGCTGGCCCGACTGGGCTGACCGTGCGGCTGGCCGGGTCGCCCCGGCGGCCGGCCGAGGAGGGCCGCGCTCCCCCGCCCGGCCGGTCGCCGCGGCGGCGTGACTCAGCCGACGGTCGGGGGCAGGGTGCGGCTGCGGCCCCGGAACTCGGCCACCACCGCGCCGTCGTCGCGGGTGACCGTGACGTCGTAGATGCCGCTGCGGCCGTACCGGGTGCGCTCCGTGGCGTGCGCCGCCAGCAGGTCACCCTCGCGGGCGGGCCGGACGAAGGTGATCTCGCCGCCGGCGGCGACGGTGGCCGGGCCGTGGCTGTTGCAGGCCAGCGCGAAGGCGGTGTCGGCGAGCAGGAACACGTACCCGCCGTGGGCGATGGCGTGACCGTTGACCATCGCGCCGGTCACCCGCATCCGGGCCACCGCCGCGCCGGCGGCGGCCTCGACCAGCTCGATGCCGAGCCCCCTGGAGGCCACGTCGGCGGCGAACATGTCGTACGCGGCGTTGCGCCCGGCCACGTCAGCCGCCCCGCCGCTGGTCGTCGATCCGACGCGTCCCGCCCATCGACCGCTCCACCCCGGTCCGGGGCGGCCACCTCGACCGCCGATCTTGGTACCGTACGCCGGCCCGCGCGCCCGGTCACGGGTTCTCCGGGTCCAGGTCGCGCTCGCGCAGCAGCGCGTCCAGCTTCGCCTCGATCCGCTCGTCGGACTCGCGGGACTGGGAGGATCCCCAGTGGTAGAAGAGGGCCAGGCCCGCCGCCTGCCAGATGAGCTGGAGGAACTCGGACTGCCAGTTCTCGAAGGTGGCGGCGAGGAACTGCGGCAGGAAGTCCGCCCAGGCGAAGGACTGGCCGTGCTGGCCCGCCTCGGTGCGCGCCGCGCCGGCCTGGAAGACGAACTGCGCGATCCAGGAGAGCAGGAACAGCGCCCCGGTCACCAGCGCGAAGGCGTACGCCCTGGGCCACCTCGGTCTGCGAAACGGCGGCCCCGCCGCCCGGCCACGGGACCGTCCGTCCCCGGATTCGGCTCCGGCCGGCCGCCCGCCGGAGGTCGCGGTCGTCTCGGACATCGCGCTCCCCTTTCCGTGAATTGCCTGGCAGCCGTCCTGCTTCCCCGGGCAAGCGCGACAAAACCGGCGGATCGGCGTGGCGGGCCCGCCACGCCGACGCCCCGGGCCACGGTGGACCCCGACCCGGCGCCGGTGGCTAGGCTGGCGGCGCGCCGGCGCCCCTGTCCCGGGCGCCGGTGGGGAGGCGAGGTGACCGGGCCGGAACCGCGCATCGACCCCGACGTCGATCTGCGCGTACCCGCCGACCGCGCCGAGCTGTCCACCCGCCCCGGCGCGGTGCTCGTCGCCGTCGCCGCCGGCGGTGCGCTCGGCGCCCTCGCCAGGGCCGGCCTCCAGCAGTCCATCCCCCACGGCCCGACGGGCCTGCCGTGGGCCACCTTCGCCGTGAACCTGACCGGGTGCCTGCTCATCGGTGTCCTGATGGCGGTGCTCGACCGCCACGGTGGTCGCGCGCCGCTGCTGCGTCCGTTCCTCGGTGTGGGGATGCTCGGCGGCTACACCACCTTCGCCACGTACGCGGTGGACGTTCAGCTTGCGTTGGCCGCCGGCGCCCCGGCGGTGGCCCTGGGAAACCTGGCTGCCACCCTGCTCGGCGCGCTGGGCGCGGTCTGGCTCGGCGACACCGTGACCGCCCGGTTGCTCGACGCCGCCCGCCCGGCCCGAGCGTCGCGCGGGGCCGGCCCGTGACGGTCCTGCTGATCGCGCTCGGCGCGGCCGTCGGCGCGAGCCTGCGCTACCTCACCGACCGGGCGGTGCAGGCCCGGCTCGGCGGCGCCTACCCGTGGGGCACGCTGACGGTCAACGTGGCCGGGTCGCTGCTGCTCGGCCTCCTGACCGGGCTGCCCGTCGGCCCGGCCGCCGGCGCGTTGCTCGGCACCGGCTTCTGCGGCGCGCTGAGCACGTACTCCACCTTCGGGTACGAGACGCTGCGGCTGGCGCGCGCGGGCCGGCGGGTCGGCGCGCTGGTCAACGTGCTGTCCAGCGTGGTCGCCGGCCTCGGTGCCGCCACCGTCGGCTTCGTCCTGGCGCGGGCCGTCACCGGCTGAACGGTCCCCGCGGGCCGCGCGAACCGGGGTCACGCCACAGGGCCGGCTGACTCGGCTGCTCGGCGTCCGCCGTGGCGCGCCCGCACCCGGCAGCGGGGCGCGTGGGCGCTCAGCGGACCGGCGCTCAGCGGGCCGGCGGACGGGTGGCGGGCGGACGGGTGGCGGGCACCAGGGCCAGGGTGGGCAGCAGCAGCAGCGGCACGACGAGCAGGGCCTGCAGCGTGCCGACCCGGTCGCCGAGCAGGCCGAGCAGCGGCGGGCCACCGAGGAACGCCGTGTACCCGATCACGGCGACCACGCTGACCCGGGCCGGCGCCCGCTGCTCGTCGTCGGCCGCCGCGCTCATCCCGACCGGGAAGCCGAGCGACGCGCCGATCCCCCAGAGCGCGACGCCGGCGATCGCCACCGGCCCGGGCCCGGCGAGCACCGCCACGCCCGCGCCGACGGTGGCGAGCAGGATCGCACCGGACAGGACGGGCACCCGACCCCACCGGTCCAGCGCGACGGTGCCGACGGTGCGCCCGAGGGTCATGCCGACGACGAAGAGACCGAAGACGCCGGCCCCGGCCGCCTCGCTGAGATCGTGACCGTCGATGAAGGCGACGGCCACCCAGTCGTTGGCGCTACCCTCGGCGAACGCCGCCACCAGCACCAGCAACCCGATGAGCAGGGTGCGCGGTTCCCGCCAGGCGGCGAGCAGGTCGCGCCGACGCTCGGCCGGGCCGGCCGGCCCGTCGGCGGTGCCGCTCTCGGTGGCCGGCAGGAACGACCGGACGGCCAGCAGCGTACCCAGCAGCACCACCACCGCGAGGGCCGCGAGGTGGGCGGCGACGGACACGTCGAGGCGGGCGGCACCGGCACCGAGCCCGGCGCCGGCCACCGAACCGAGGCTCCACGCCGCGTGCAGGCGCGGCATGATGGTGCGCCGCAGCCGCCGCTCGACCACCGCGCCCTCGACGTTCATCGCGACGTCGCAGGCGCCGGAGCCATAGCCGAGAGCGCAGAGGCCCAACACCACCCCGACCGGCGAACCGGCGAGGGTGCCGGCCCCGGCGACGGTCAGTCCGCCCGCGACGACCATCGTGGAGAGGGCGACCGTGCGGGCCGAACCGAACCGCTGGGCCACCAGTCCGGCGGTGGGCATGGCGAGCAGCGAGCCGACGGACATGGCGAGCAGGAGCAGCCCGAGCCGGCCGGGGCTGAGCCCGAGCTCCTCGCGGACGGCCGGCACCCGGGAGAACCAGCTGGCCACGGCCAGGCCGTTGAGGGCGAACACCACGGCCACGCCGTTGCGGGCGGCAAGCACCGCCCGGGCTACGGCCGGCGTCGGCGCGGCTGTCGGTGCGGCGGTACGGCTCATGGCGGCGGTCCTCTCGGCCGGGGTCTGCCGCCCGATCCCACACCTGAGAGCGCTTTCAGGACAACCCGGGGTCCGGGCCTCGCCCGCCGACGCGCCACAGGGGATGATGCGGTCGACCGTCCGGGTCGCGGCGGCCGACGCACGGGGAGGACAGCAATGACGACCGCACACCGACCACCGACGCTGGAGGACGTGGCGCGTACGGCCGGGGTGTCCCGGGCCACCGCCTCGCGCGTGCTCGCCGGCACGGGCTACGCCTCCGCCGCCGCCCGCGACCGGGTGGGCGGCGCCGCCGACCGGCTCGGCTACACGCCGAACCTGGCCGCCCGCGCACTGGTCCGGGGCACCGGCGTACGGCTGGTGATGGCGGTGACCGGCACCGCCTCGACGGTCCTCGACGACCCGTACGTGCACCGGGCGCTCGGGGCGTGCGCCCGGGTCTGCACCCCGTACGGGCTCGGGGTGGCCCTGCACTGGCTGCCGACCCGGGCGCCGGGCGAGGTACGCCGGCTGGCCGAGGACCGCAGCGTCGGCGGCGTCGTCCTGATCAACACCACCGAGACGGTGCTGGACGCGGTCCCGGTGGGGCTGCGCGGCCGGGTGGCCTCGATCGGCATCGGCTCGGCCCTCGTGCCGTCGTTCGACGTGGACAACGGCGGTGGCACCGAGGCGCTGCTGCGGCACCTGTACGCCACCGGGCGCCGCCGCATCGCCATGGTCACCGGCCCCCGCTGGTTGTCCTGCGCCGGCCGGTCCGTCGGCGCGTACCGACGGGTGGTGCGCGACGCCGCCCTGCCGGTGCGGCTGGTGCCGGGGGACTTCAGCGCCGACCGGGGCCGGGTGGCGGCCCGGGAGGTGCTGGCGCGCTGGCCGGACACGGACGCGATCCTCGGCAGCAGCGACGCCACCGCGCTCGGCGTGATGGACGGGCTGCGTGGCGACGGCGTCCAGGTCCCCGGGGACGTCGCGGTGACCGGCTTCGACGACATTCCGCTGGCCGCGATGACGACTCCCGCCCTGACCACGGCGACCAATCCGGTGGCCCGGATCGCCACGGCGGCGGCGACGGCCGTGCTGGGCGGGCGGGCGGTGCCGCCGTCGACGGTGTTCCCCTCCCAGCTGGTCCGCCGGCTCAGCGGGTGAACCGGCCCCGGCCGGAGCCGGGCGGGTGAGGCCGGCGGCAACGGGTTGCGCCGGGCGGGCCACGCCGGGCCGGACCTGTGGTGTGGGCGACCGGCAGCCCCCGCGGGGCACGCCCGCCATGACCGGCAGGGGCCTTGGCTAGGATCCGGGCGTGGGTCCGTTGACGGGGCTGCTGGACGGGGCGCGGGCGCGGGGGGCCTTCCTGCTCCGGTCGATGCTGGATCCGCCGTTCGCGCTGCGCGTCGAGGACCGTGCCCCGCTGACCGTGGTGGCCCTGGTGCGCGGGGCGGCCTGGGCAGTCCCCGACGACGGCACGCCTGTCGTGCTGGGGCCGGGCGACGTGGCCGTGCTGCGCGGGCCGGACGGCTACCTCGTGGCCGACGACCCGGCCACGCCGGCGCAGGTGGTCATCCATCCCGGGCAGCGGTGCACGACGCTGTGGGGTGAGCCCCTGGCCGAGACGATGGCGCTGGGCGTACGCACCTGGGGCACGGGGGCGGACGCCGCGACGGTGCTGCTGACCGGCACCTACCACCTGCCCGGGGAGCTGGGCCGCCGGCTGCTCACCGCCCTGCCGCCCCTGCTGGTGGTCGGCGGCGCGCAGTGGCGCAGCCCGCTGGTGCCCCTGCTCGCCGACGAGGTCACCCGGGACGCGCCCGGGCAGGAGGCCGTCCTCGACCGGCTGCTCGACCTGGTGCTGATCGCCGCGCTGCGGACGTTCTTCGCCCGCCCCGGCGCCGCACCCGCCTGGTACGTCGCCGCCGCCGACCCGGTGGTCGGCCCGGCGCTGCGGCTGCTTCAGGACGCCCCGGCCCGGCCGTGGACGGTCGCCGTCCTCGCCGCCGAGGTCGGCGTCTCCCGGGCCGCCCTGGCCCGCCGCTTCACCGACCTGGTCGGTGAGCCGCCGATGACGTTCCTCACGGGGTGGCGGCTGGCGCTCGCCGCCGACCTGCTCCGCGAGCCCGACGCCACCCTGGGCGCGGTCGCCCGCCGGGTCGGCTACGGCAGCCCGTTCGCGCTGAGCAACGCCTTCCGCCGGGTCCACGGCGTCAGCCCCCGCGAGCACCGTCTGGCCCGCTGACCGCCGCCGGGTGAACGGCGACGCGGCGGCGTCGACCGCTGCGGCACGGACGCGGCCGGCCGGTGGACCGGGCCCCGTCGATGGACGGTTCAAGCCGTGCCCGGTTGGGCACATGACCCCGGCGAGACGGTGAGGGGCACGGCGGGGCTGCTCGCAAACCGGGGACCAGCACGGGACGGGGGCCGGAACATGGACTCGAGGCAGCGCGTCGGGCCGCCGGACGACCGGGGGTCCGTTGACGACCTCTTCAACGGCGACGATCCGACCAGCGCCGCGCACCGGGCCACGGACTGGGCGGCCACTCCGCTCGGCCCGGTGCAGACGTGGCCGCCGGAGCTGTGCGCCGCCGTACGCACCGTGCTGCCGTCGAAGATCCCGATGCTGCTGTGGTGGGGCCCGGAGCTGGTGCAGATCTTCAACGACGCGTACACCCCGGTGCTCGGCGGCAAGTACCCGGCGGCGGTCGGGCAGCCGGGCGCGCGGTGCTGGGCCGAGGTCTGGGCCGAGTTGGGCCCGCTCACCGACCAGGTGCTCGCCGGGGGCGGCGCGACCTTCGCGGAGAACCAACTGCTCCTGCTCGACCGGCACGGCTACCTGGAGGAGACGTACTGGACCTTCTCCTACAGCCCGGTACGCGCCGGGGGCGGCCAGATCCCGGGCGTCTTCGTGGCCACCACGGACGTCACCGCCCGGGTGCTCGGCGACCGCCGGCTGGAGACGCTGCGCGAGCTCGGCTCGGTCTCCATCGCGGCGGCGGACACCACCCGCGACGCCGTCCGCGCGTCGGCCCGGGTCCTCGCCGGCAGCCCCGCCGACCTGCCCGCCGCGATGATCTACCTGCGTCCCACCGAGTCGCTGCCCGGCGCCCGCCCCCTGCCGGAGGGCGTCGGCGGCCCGGTCGGGCCCCTGCCGGGTCACCTCCCGTCGCTGCCCGACGCGGACGCCCTGGTCCTGGCCGCCTCGGTCGGTGTGCCCGACGAGCCCGCCGCCGGCCCCGGGTGGTTGGCGCAGATCGGCGAGGTCGCGCGCACCGGCCGGCCCGCCCGGGTGCGGAACGTGGCTCTGCCCGGCGCCCCCCGGGCCACGGCGGGGACGGTCGCCGGCGCGCCCGTGGACGAGGTGGTGGTGCTGCCGCTGCTGGCCGCCGGGCAGGACCGCCCGGTCGGCGTACTCGTCGCCGGCATCAGCCCGTTCCGCGAGCTGGACGAGGCGTACCGGGGCTTTCTCGACCTGGTGGCCGACCGGGTCTCCACGGCGCTGGGCGACGTGCTGGCGTACGAGGCGCAGCGGCGGCGGGCCGCGGCGCTGGCCGAACTGGACGCGGCGAAGACGGAGTTCTTCACCGACGTCAGCCACGAGCTGCGCACCCCGCTGACGCTGATCGCCGGGCCGGTGCGGGAGAGCCTCGCCGACCGCAGCGAGCCGCTCCCACCCGGCCAGCGCGAACGCCTGGAGCTGGTGCACCGCAACACCGGCCGGCTGCGCAAGCTCGTCAACGACATGCTCGACTTCACCCGCATCGAGAGCGGCCGGCTCGACCCGGAACGGGTGGCGACCGATCTCGCGGCGCTCACCACCGGGGTCGCCGAGTCGTTCGGGTACGCCATGCGTGCGGCGGGGCTGACCTACCGGGTGGACGTCGAGGCGCTGCCGCGCACCGCGTACGTGGACCGCGACATGTGGGAGAAGGTCGTGGTCAATCTGCTCTCCAACGCGCTGAAGTACACCCTGACCGGCACCGTGCGGCTGCGGCTGCGCGGCGACGGCGAGCACGTCACGCTGAGCGTCGAGGACACCGGCGTCGGCGTCCCCGCCGACCAGCAGCCGCTGCTGTTCCGCCGCTTCCACCGGGTACGCGGCGCCGGCGGCAGGTCCCACGAGGGCACGGGCATCGGGCTGGCGCTGGTGCAGGAGTTGGCCCGGCTGCACGGCGGCTCGGTCGGGGTGCGCTCGGTCGAGGGCGAGGGCTCCACGTTCACCGTGCGGCTGCCGTACGGCCGGGCCACCGCCACGGTGCCGCGCGAGGGGACCCACGAGCCGGCCCACGAGGCGTACGTGGCGGAGGCCCTGCGTTGGCTGCCGGGTGCCGTGCCCGCCCACGCGGACCGCACCGGCGGCGACGCCCGGGATGTCGCGACGGTGCTGGTGGTGGACGACAACGCCGACCTGCGCGCCTTCCTGGCGAGCCTGCTCGCGCCCCACCACCGGGTGGTCACCGCGGCCGACGGCCGGGAGGCGCTCGACCGGATCGCCGAGCGCGTGCCGGACCTGGTGCTGACCGACGTGATGATGCCCCGCCTGGACGGCTTCGGGCTGGTCCGGGCACTGCGCGCCGACCGGCGTACGGCCGGGCTGCCGATCATCGTGCTCTCCGCGCGCGCCGGTGAGGAGGCGGCGGTGGAGGGGCTGCGGTCCGGGGCCGACGACTACCTGGCCAAGCCGTTCTCCTCCGAGGAGCTGCTGGCCCGGGTGGGCGCGCACCTGGAGCTGGCCCGGCTGCGCAACGAGGAGGGGACCTGGCGGGCGGCGCTGATCGAGTCGTTGCAGGACGCCTTCGCCGTGGTCGACGCCGACGGCGCGCTGGTCGAGGCGAACGAGGCGTTCCGCCGGCTGGTCGGCGTCGCCCGGTTGGCGGCGCCGGTCGCGGCGCCGCACCCGTGGTGGCCGGAGGCCGCCGCCGCGCCGGCCGACCGGCGTCTGCTGATCGGCCTGCTGTGCGCCGCCCGGGACGCCGGGCGGGGACGGGTGACCCTGCCGTTGCGGCACGCCGACGGGCACCGGATCTGGGCCGAGGCCGTCTACAACTCGCTGCGGGAGCCGCGTACCGGCCGCCGCCTCTACGTCGCCACCCTGCGCGACGTGACCGACGAGGTACGCGCCGCAGCCCGGACGTCCGCGCTGACCGCGCTCTCCGGCCGGTTGGCCCGCGCCACCGACGTGGCCGAGGTGCTCGATGCCGGCCTGTCCGAGCTGTGCACCCTGCTGGACGGCAGCCGCGGCCTGGCCGTCTGCGCCGACGCCGCCGGCACCCCCCTGGTGGTGACCCAGGGCCTGACGCTGACCGGGCCGGTGCAGCGGGCGCTCGACGGACTGGCCGCGGAGGGCGACCCCCTGCTGGTCCTCGACGACGAGGGCCGGGTGACCGCGCTCGGTGCCCGCATCGAACCGGGCGGCGCGCCCGGCGGGGTGTGGTTGGAGCTGGACCCGCCCCGGTCGGTGCCGACGGTGGACCGGCCGCTGGTGCGCCAGCTCTGCGCCGCGCTGGCCCAGGCGCTGGTGCGGGCGCGGGCCTTCGAGACCCAGCGGACGGTGGCCCTGGCCATGCAGCGGGCGATGCTCGGCCCGGTCGACCTGCCGGCCGGGTTCGCGACCCGCTACCAGCCGGCGGTGGCGCCGCTGGAGGTGGGCGGCGACTGGTACGACGTGGTCCAGCTCCCCGACGACCTGGTGGGCGTGGTGGTGGGCGACGTGGTGGGGCGGGGCCTGCCCGCCGCCACCGTGATGGGTCAGCTGCGCAGCGCCTCACGCGCCCTGCTCCTACAGGCCAAGAGTCCCGCCGAGGTGCTCTGCGCGCTGGACGACTTCGCCCGCATGGTGCCCGGCGGCGCCTGCACCACGGTCTTCTGCGCGATCATCGACCGCTCGCTGGGCCTGCTGCGCTACTCGTCGGCGGGCCACCCGCCGGGCATCCTGGTGCACCCGGACGGCTCCGCCGAGTTGCTGACCCGCGCCGGTTCGGTGCCGCTGGCCAGCGTCGCGGTGCCCGGACGGCCGGAGGCCGGTGCACGGCTGCGGCCCGGCTCGACGCTGCTGCTCTACACCGACGGGCTGATCGAGCGGCGCCGCGAACTGATCGACGCCGGCATCTCCCGGGCGGTCGCCGCGCTCACCCAGGGTCGCGAGCTGCCCGAGGGCGCGCTGGCCGACCGGATGGTCCGGGACCTGCTGCCCGACACCCGCCACGACGACGTGGCGGTCCTGGTCTACCGGCATCGCGAGCCGGGGGCCTTCGTCGCCGAACTGACCGCCGACCCGGGGCAGCTCGCGCCGACGCGGCAGGCGCTGCGGGAGTGGCTGACCGGCCTCGACATCGGCGGGGACGACGTCGACGCGGTGCTGATCGCGGCCGGCGAGGCGTGCGCCAACGCGATCGAGCACGGCTACCGGTTCGCCCCGGACGCGTCGGTCACCGTACGGGGGCGCCTGCGCGCCGGCCGACTGGAAATCGTGGTACGCGACACGGGCGGCTGGCGGGCCGCGAGCCCCGACGACAGCGAACGCGGCCGGGGACAGTTGATCATGGCCCGGTTGATGGACGAGGCCACCGTGGACGGTACCGCCGACGGCACCACCGTACGCCTGGTCAAGCACGTCTCCGACGGCTGAGGCGACGCGGCGGCCCCTTCCCCGGCACCGGATCGCCGCCCGGCCGCGTCTCCCCCGCCGCCCGGCAACGCGGCGCCCTTCCGGCGTCGGGTGGCCGACGGCAGGGGCCCCTGGGGCGGTGAAGATCGGCTATAAGTGTCGAATGGAGTTTCCCGCCTACCTCGCCACCATGCCGATGCACGCCATCACCGAGATCCACGGCGAGCCCGGCCTGCTGGCCCGGTTCCGACTGGAGCTGCGCGCGTTCGACGAGGCCGCCCGGGAGCGACTCACCGAGGCGCTCGACCTGGCCGCCGAGCTGCACCGCGACGACCGGCGGGTGCGCGAGCCCTACCTCAACCACCTGCTGCGGGTGGCGATCCGGCTGATGCACCACTACCAGGTCCGCGACGTCGACGTGATCATCGCGGGACTGCTGCACGACGCGGTCGAGGACCACCCCGACGAGCTGGCCGCCGCGCACGCCGTTGCGCCGGCCGCCGCACAGGCCGTTGGGCCGGCCACCGCGCCATCCGGGGAAGCCGCGACCGCCGCCGCCCTGGCCGTGCTCGCGGCCCGCTTCGGACCGCGGGTGGCCCACCTGGTCGGCGCGGTGACCAACCCGGCGTACGACCCGGGGCGGGACAAGCACGTGCAGTACCGCGAGCACGTGGCGGCCAGCCTGGACCGGGAGCCGTGGGCGCGAGTCATCAAGATCTCCGACTTCACGGACAACGGGGTGGGCGTCATCCACACCATCGGGCCGAAGGTGGCCTCGTCGGCGGCGAAGTACCGGCCGCTCGTGCCGGTCTACCGAGAACTCGTGTCGCGGCCGGACACTCCCCTGTCCGAGCGCGTGAAGGCGCACATCATGGGGCAGCTCGACCTGGCCGAGGAACGCTTCAGCGCCATCCTCGACGAGTCACCCGCACCCTGACCAGGTCCCACCCCTCTCCACTCCACCCACCTGAGCCGGTCTCACGCCCCCGTCCGCCTCCCGCTCGATCACTACCAAGATCAGTTGACGGCCAGCCGGGGTGCGGGAATGAATTCCACCGGTCCCCCGTCAGACGATCGTGGGCAGGCCGAGGTGGAGCGCACCTCGCTCGGATGAGGCCGCTCCCATCGTCCCCGGGCCGGGCCTGAAGCCCTGGCTGCGTCGGGTCGCGAGGATGGCGAGCATCTGACGACGCACCTCGTCGGGTTCGTGGAGCAGCCGGCGGTGGGTGAAGCGGACGACGAGAATCCCCCGGGCCGCCAGCAGCGCGTCGCGGCGCAGGTCGATCTCGCGTTCGCGTGGATCGCCGTGGGTCGCGCCGTCCAGCTCGATGTCGACCAACTCGGCCTCGGCGAACAGGTCGAGGTAGACGACCTGCCCGCCCAGCCGTACCCGCACCTGCCGCCGGAGCGCCGGCATTCCCGGCCCGGCGAATACGCGATCGTGTCCCCAGATCTCCAACGGGCCTCGGCAGCCCGCGGCCAGCCGATCCAGCAGCCCACGTAGTGCGGCGCGACCCGCGAGCTTCGGCGCGGTCGCCAACGCGGCGGCGATCCTCTGCGGAGTGCTCAGGCGGTCGTTGACCGCCCTGATGAGGGTCGCCGGCCGGTCCACGGGAGGCAGCAGCGGCCAGGCGTCCACGAGCGTGCGATCCAACCGGGTGACCGGCTCGCCGTCGCGTACCAGCGCGTGCGGTGGCTCCCCGGCGATGGACCTGCGATGGTGTACGACCAGGTGCGGCCCGCTGCGCTGCCCCGCACCGATCGGCACGCTCAGGTGTACCGGTTCCCCGGGCAGTTGACGGCGGAGCTTCCACACGTCCAGGGCGGTGAGGTGGCTCAACGCGCCACGACCGCCCCCGTACGCCACGACCGCCCGCCGGGCCAGGACCGGGGCCACCCGGGCCAGCGGCGGCACGCGCTCCACGTCGTCGGCCAGGGCGGCGTCCACGTAGACCCCGGGCAGCAGCCGCAGCAGACGCCCGGCGCGCGAGGCGTCCTCCAGCACCCAACGTGGCAGCACCTCCATGGCGCCGCGTCGGGTGACGAGCCCGCCATTGCGCTCGAGCAGAGTCCGCAGCACAGAGTTCACGGCGCGACCGTGCCGGATACGGCCACCGCGCGCACGTCACCCCCATGAGTGCTGTGGACAGCACCCGCATTGTGGACAAGGCCCCCCACGTCCAGGCGTGTGCTAAGGCACCAATGGGGCTGCGACGTGCGGTGGCGGGGTGAGGTGGCGACGCCCGACGTGCGGTGGCGCGGTGGTGACGCGCGGAGGCGGGAGGCCGCAGGGCGTGATCGTCTGATAGCGGCCCGGCCGAAGGGGTGGCTGGCTTCCGGGTAATTGACAACCGAAACCCGCACGCCGCCCTCATCGCCCCAGCGCCGCCAGGCCGCAGCACCGCGCCGCAGCGCCGTCGCAACGCCGCGCCGTCGCAAGGCAGCGCCGTCGCAACGCCGCGTCGGGGAGGGCGCTACGAGCGGTGCTCCGATCAGAACTTTCACAGCCAGATCCTGCGATCACTGACGAAGACGCCCCTTGCCCCCGCTACGCCGGATGGCGTGCGGTGCCTCCTACCGGGCATACGCCATCTGCACGGTTCCGTGACGGATCCCGCAGCTCTCGCGTCCCCCGCCGGGCTGGAGGCCTACTAAGGGCAGAAGCTGACGTTGGCAGATCGGCCTGTCGCGCTGCGGCTTCTCCCCCGGCTTGAACTCCGCGAGGTCTTCGTGCGACACGCCGGCGTCCTCGAACCGGAGAGGAGACGACCTGGAGGCGACGCCGCGGCGCGACAGGCCGAACTGCGGTGTTTGAACCAGGACGAAAGCCCGTGAGAGGCTTCGTCCATGCTGGCGCCGCTCCTGCCCGACAACAAGCCGGCATGAGGTTGTTTCGGGCAAGGCGCCACCTCGACCGGGACCAATGCCGGGCGGTCGTCACCGCGGTGGCGTCCTTCTCCGCGATGGCGCGGCTCAGGTGGAGAGTGGCCGAGGAAAACTCGGAGCAGTCCGTGGCGGTGCTCGCCGAGCAGCTCGCCCGCGCCCGCCGCGACGGGTCCGTCTTCGAACTGCCCGCCGATTCGAGACACTGGTTGGATCTCAGATACGACCATCCCGACACCGGTTACGCGCTGGCGCTCGTCCTCGTCTGGTCGTACGCCGTGACCGGGCTGCCGGGCGGCACCGTCTCGGACGACCACGTGGCGGTGGCGACGTGGCAGCTACGCCATTTCCTGCCGCCGTCCGCGCAGGGCACACTCGCGGACATCGAACACGCCCTCCTGCAATACCGGCAGTCGACGGGTGTTCACAGTTAGGTTGCGCCGTCGCATCCTCGGTGAGTTCACCCGAGTCGCTGGCGGGCGGTCGTCCGTTCGAGATGCATCAGGAGCAGGAACGGCTTGGCCCGCTGGACGGCCTTTCGCCAGGTAAGTGCGCGCAGCCCGTACTTGAAGACGATGGTCGAGGGGACGGTGGCGCCCAGGACGTCCCAGACCACCTCCTGCGCGACCTGGCCCGCGACGCGAGGACGCGCGAACTCCGCGACGGTATCGCGGTAGCGGCGGATCAGCTCACGGGCCGTCGCTTCGGGGGTGAGGACGGGGTCATAGCCCCGTGACACCGCCAGCAGTGACTCGTCGAGCAGGGTACGGAAGTCGGCGTTGAACCGCCGGGACTCGATGATCTGGTCGACGTCGAGCTGGGCCAGTGAGCCGATCTCGAGCTGCCCCAGCACGTCCCGGACGACGGTCGCCTCGAAACGTTCCGACGGCGGCTGTCCGATGCTTCTGGCGAGTTGGGCCTTGACCGCCGGGTTGGACAACATGCCGTCCTGCCGGAGTTCGGAGGAGATGACGAGCGAAGCCATGTGGTTGCGCAGGCTGACGATCTCTGCCGGCCCCTGTCGTAGGGTGCTGGGGCCGCCCTCGGCGCGCTGGTAGGCCTCCTCCCGCATCGCGCGCATCACCTCGTCCATGCGGATCAGGCTCTCCCGCATCTGTCCCTGCGCGATGACCAGGTCGGCTCGGCGCCCCTGCCGCGGTCCCCTGCCGAACCTCACCCGGCCGGCGTCGTCGACCTCGTACTCGTGGCCCCAGAGCCGCAGCAGACCGGCCTCGTGTAGTTCGTCGACCCGTCGGTTGATCTCGGGCGCGCGTTCGCGGTAGGCGGCGGCGACCTCGAACGAGGCTCGCAGGACGATGCGGTCGGAGAAGAACACGACCGACTGGAGCACCTTGTCGAGGGTGTGCGGGTCGACCAACCCGCTGTCCAACAACGTGAGCGAACGAGTCACTGCGCCCCCGTGAGATAGGTCAGGTAGTCGACCTCGTACAGGTGACTGCTCCACGAGTGGTAGCAGACCCTGCTGCCACTGAGCCCCAGCGCGAGCGCGGCGTCCGACACTAGTTGCGCGAAGGTCAGCAGTTCCGGCACGAGACCGACCCACACGTCGACGCTGCGGGCCGTCAGGAACAGCACGAGGTCGTCGCCCACGATCCGCAACGCGCCGCCGACGGGCGAGACCGGGAAGCGTCCCCCGAGGTCCTCGTCCGGTCGCCAGGTGGAGAAGACGGCCGACCGGTTGTGCTCGTCCTGGCGGAGCAGTCCCACGGCCCGCTCGAACTGGTCGGTCGCCGATCCGTCCGCTCCGGGCCAGCGGCGCAACCGCTGGTAGAGCAGCGAAGACTCCCGTTGGTCGCCGAAGATCCGGTCCCGGTAGTCCTTGATGAGCTCCGGATATAGGTAGCCCTTCGGCGGGGTGAGGTCGGCCGGGTTCCGCAGCCAGACGGTGAGGCCGGGTATGTCGAAACAGATGCCGTGCCTCGTCGCGACCCGGGCCGGCAGGTCACGGGAGAACAACGCGAGCACGTCGTGCCAGCCGGTGCAGACCGTCGGCACCTCAATCTCCACCGGTACGACCTCCTGACGGTTCCCGCGTCATCCGCGTGCCTCTCATCTCGTCCTCGCCGGACCGGAGGGGCCCGCCCACGTCTGCAGGTACTTGTTCGACTGGTAGAACTCCTCGACGCTGTCCGCGTCCCACCACCCGGTGAGTACGGGCCTGACCACCAGGTCCGGCCGGTGGAAACGCACCGTGCCGGAGTCGCGGCAGGCGCCCGGGGACGGTGCGTCGAGCGACGAGCCGCGCAGGCGGACGAGTTGCGCGCCGGCGAACCAGACACCGAGGCGTACCAGCACCCGCCGTACCGCGACGTCCTGGAGGTGGTGCGCCGTCGACCGTTGGTGGGTGTAGTCGAGTCCCGACTGGACGTCGGCGACGCTGACGTCGTAGACGTCCCGGGCCGTGGCCAGCAGGTTGCCGAGCAGCGCCGGGTCGTCGGCGAGCCGCCGGTGGTAGGCGTCCTCGTAGAGCGCCAGGGCCGCCGGCCAGGGGTGTGCCGCCGGCCCGACCCGCCAGGCGAGGCGCCAGCGGCCGGGGCCGAACCGCTCGTCCCAGCGTGCCACCGTCGCTCCGCGACGAGATCCCAGTCGGCCCGGACGCTCCACGTCGACCCAACCGTGTGTCATGAACGGCCCCGGCGGCACCGCCTCACGCCACCGGCTGCCGCTGCGGCACGGCGCAGAAGCTCGGCATGCCTAGCACCGGCATCGCGTCGAGGTCGATGAGCTGGTTGTCGTCCGGAGGCTGCTCGCGGGTGACCACGCACACGTCCGTGGCGAGCAGCGGCACCTCCACGTCCAACCCGTTGACGTGCAGGGTTTCGCCCGACGTCACGAGCAGCACGCCGGCGCCGCGGGTGTCCGCCCGGATGACCCCTTCGGTCGAGCCGTGCAGCCGTACGATCCGCATCGCTCGCTCCTCCGCCCGGTTGGCGAGCCATGCCCGGGTGATGGCCGGATACTCGGTGTAGATGCGTAACGGATCCCGGTCGCCGAGCGTGCAGTAGGTGACGAACGAGGTGCGGGTCGGGGGCAACGCGCGCAGGTGGAGCCGCCGACCGTTGGCGATGCACCACTCGACACAGACGTCGTAGCCGGTGATGCCGATGTCGACGACCTTCGACGCCACCAGCTCGGGGATGTCGAAGCCCCGGCAGAAGACGAGCGAGTCCGGGCCCGAGTGGTGCGACAGCGCTCTGGGATGCGCCGTGGCGAGGCTCGGAAAGAGGCCGCCGACGAGTTCCACGAGCGGGCCGTACAACCGGCTCGACGAACCGGGCGCCGCGACGATCACGACTGCCTGCTCGCCGTCGCTCTGGTCACCGAACGCACCCTCTCGCCGATCTCGTCGACCGGGACCACCGCGTCGACCAACGCGCGGAGCGCGAATTCGGTCGGCGCCTCGGAGAACACGACGACCTTCTCCTGACCGGCGGCGAAACCGACCTCGATACAGACGCTGACCCCCGCGTAGCCGCCCGCGGCCACGACGAAGACCGCGTCGGAGCGGGCGATCTTCGCGAGAAATTCGTGCGTGAGCCGCGCCTTGTCCGACTCGTCGACGGCGACCTCCTGCTCGTTGTAGTCGTAGCGCGGGGTGTACACGGTCATGCCCAGCGCACGCAAGGCAGCCTCCGCCCGCTGGGCGGTGCCGTAGAACCTCGAGCTGCTACAGATGGTGATGGAGTCGATCACCGGCGTCCTCCAGGTGCGGGTTCATCGTGTCCTCAACTGAGGGTTACCAGATGTCGGGGCCGATCCAGATAGTCCACACCCAGGCGACGCCGGAGAATTCCTTCCCAGATCACTGAGGGCGCTTCAGATTCTGCGGGCTGCGGCAGTTTCCGGCGATCGGCGAGTACGGGATAGTCAAGCTGAAACGGCCGTACGGCGAGCCGTCGGGGAAACCCCGAACTGATCGCGGCCAACTCGTCGAACAACACTTCGAGTTGCTCCCCGGTCCAGTCGTTGGCGCCGACGGCGGGAAACACATCCAGGCCGAGTTCGAGCGCGAAGGCGAGACCGGCCCGGATATCGGGCCACTGCGCGCTGCCGGGCGGATGGTGCAGCGTCGTGTGCAACTTGATGCGCGGCATCCAGTTCCGCTCTGCGGCGGTGAGACGTACGGCACCGCGCCGCCACGCGTACACGAGGGCGGAGACGTTCGACTCGACCTTCAGCACCACGCTGGCGAGCAGGTCGCGCTCCGCCAGGGAGCGGTAGACCCCGATCACGAGGGATGGAGCCAGCAACGGCTCCCCGCCACTCAACCTCAGCAGGCTTAGGTTGCCGCCGGCCCCGATGAGCGCACGCCGAAGCGCGACGAAGTCGCCCACCACGTCGTCCGCCGTGGCGACGAAACTGTCCCGGCCTGCCAGGTGTGCGTAGTCCACGTAGCAGTAGGCGCACCGGAAGTTGCAGGCGGCGACGTGGGTGATGGCTGCGAGGTTGTGGTCCGTCCAGTGCCCGCCAAGTTCGGCGGCCACCGTCACCGGGCTGTCCGAGAGGTTGGCCACGTGCCGCAGCTCAGCGAATTCCGGCAGCGAGGTGGGCAGCCGCATCCGCGTGCGCTTGACGGGGGTGAAAAAAACGGAAATGCCGGGTCTGCACCCCACCGAAAGCAGTCTCACGAAGATCGGTGAAGGCGAAGTCGGCCTCCCCGACATTCACGATCCGGTACGCCCTTGCCAACAGCGGTTTCTCACCTGGTTCGGTCACCGGCACACTGCTGACCATTCGAGCCCCCGGGGCGGGAAGTGGCTGGGACACCATTACAGTCACATCAGTCGATGCATCCGATCGTCCACCTCCCGTGACGACCGGTCAAGCCTCTCGTGGCCCCGGACCGGAGGCCCGGACAGCCGGCCGCCGGAGCACGCGCGACACAATTACGTATGGCGACGACCGGCCGGTGGGATCGACCAGCCTCCCACCCCGGCAGGACTGAGTCGACGCACAGGTTAACAACAACCGATTCGATTGCGCCGCCCCACATACGCGGACACGCCCGGCCTGAACGGCACGTTGCCGGCAACCTCGGTCGTCGCGACGCCAACCGCTCCGCTGGAGAGGATCGCGAGCACGACGGGGGCGCCGTCGGGCGGCTGGACGACAGCGATGTCGTTGCGGGTGCCGTACCCGCCGGAGCCCGTCTTGTCGCCGACCTGCCAGCCGGCCGGGACGCCGGCCCGGATGAGCTCGTCCCCGGTCGTGTTCCCCTTGAGCCACGTGGTCAGCACCGCGGTCCTCGGCGGAAAACGCGTCGTCGACGACGTACGCGCCGCAGGTCGGTGGCGAGGGCCCGGGGAGTGCTCGTGTCCCGCCGGTCGCCGGGGGCCGCCTCGTTGAGGTCGGTCTCGGTCCGCTCGGGATCGGTGACCTGGTCGCCGAGGTCGCGTAGTGCCCGCTCGAAGCCCGCGGGGCCGCCGAGCCGCTTCAGCAGCAGGTAGGCGGCGGTGTTGTCGCTGTACCGCACGGCCGCGTCACCCAGGTCGCGCAGCGCCATGCCCTTCCCCGCGTGCCGTCGGTGACGCGGGAGTGGTCGGCGCTTCTGTTGCCGAGCAGGCGGCGAGTGCGAGCGCGGCGGTGGCCGGCGCGGCGGAGCACGAGAAGCACGATTCGTGTTCCTTTCGTCGGCACTACCGGCACCAGGCGAATCTGTCGAGCAAATGTGCGGATGGGCGCCGGCGCAGGTGAAGTTCTGCATCCGCCACTGTCTACTCCATCACCTCATGTGCCCCCTACGGACGACAAGGGACCGATGTCAGGTCACCCCGTCGACCGCATGGTCAGGACCAGCTGCTCGCCGGGCTGGCTCAACCCGTGCGCGTTGTGAACGCCACACCAGCGAACCGACCAGGCCGGTCGGCAATTGTCTTCGACGAATGCCAGATTGCTCTTGACTCGGGACTCATGAGCCTGTTGGCTGGTGCCGACGTTGCGCTTCGCAATCAACACGGGGGTGTTCATGCGGGCACGGTTTACGCTGCGCACGGTGCGACGATGTGGACATCTGGGTCGAAAAACAGGTCGACCGTAAAATCAGGAGGTATATCGAGGCGCAGAGACATATAAAGGTCTATGAGAATGCACCGCTCGGCCTGTGCTTCACCGATCCTGGTCTGCCCTCGTGGCTGCGCGGGCCAGTTGAGCAACGGATTCGGGAGCTGCGGGTTGAGTTGAGCGCTGACATCCGGCTGGAGTGGCCATCGTGACCTACACATTCATGCTCGGCAAAGAATTGGTGTGGAGCCCGGCGAACACTGTCGGGGCCCTCTACATCGGAATGGCGCACGTGGTCGCTGACGTACTGAAGGTGCCGATCGGTCTGACTGACGTATTCGGGGACACCTTCGATATCGACCCGGTGGTCTTCCCGGAGTTTGTGCGGGCGGGCCTGACCCAGTACGCCGCCAGTCACCATCCGGATCTGCGACTGTTGGTGGGTAGTGTGCTGGCCGTCTCGATCCAGCTACTGAACCAGATGGATGCCACCGTCGAGACGAGTACCGACGCGGAGCGGGCAGCCCTCGATGAACTCCGGGAGTCACTGCTGTAGGTCCCCCGTATCATGACGGCCCGACCTCGTCACGGCGTCGGGTCGTCGCCTCCCGCGGCACACCAGCCTCGTCGGCCCGGTCGAGCGATTTTGCGAGGGGGCGGCGCCGCACCAGGTTAGACGATCCTTCGAGACGGCTAAGCCGAACGAAGGAGGTGATGCGCGATGGCGCATCTGCGAGTGTGCACCCCGACGTGACGGTGTGATCGTCTGACAGCGACCCGGCCGAAGAGACTGGTGGCTTCCGGGTAATCGACAAATGAACCGCCCGGCCAGGAGAACGTCCGGCTCAGGCGGTCGCGGCGCGGCTGGCAGTGCACGCACGCCCGCGAGCACCGGCCACCGCAGGGGCACCGGCACCGGCACCGGGCTGAATATGCTGCACGGCGTGACCAAGGTGACGGCGGAACAGCTCGCGACCGCTCGGGGCTGCGCGCTCGGGCTGATGCTCGGTGACGCCATCGGCGCGGCGGGCGGCGAGGTGCCGGCGGCCGGGCCACTGCCGGCGACCAGCGCCGGCCAGCTCGCCTGCTTCACCATCGACGGCCTGATCCGCGCCCACGTCCGACATCGGCACCGGGGCATCTGCCACCCGCCGAGCGTGGTGTGGGAGTCGTACCGCCGCTGGGCCACGATCCAGGGCATCCCCGGCTTCCAGGTCGGCGGCGAGAGCGGTTCGCCGCTGGGCTGGCTGGTAGAGGTGCCGGCGCTGGCCCAGCGGCGCGGGTCCGCGCCGGCGACCGTGGCGGCACTGCGACGACGGCGGATCGGCACGGTCGACGACCCCAACGGTACGAGCGCCGGGGCGCACGCGCTGACCCGAAGCCTGCCGGTCAGCCTCTACCCGTGCGAGCCGGCCGAGATCGCCGCCCTCACGCACGCGGGCGACGCGGTGGCCGCTGCCGGGCTGGGTGGTGCGGTGGTTCGTCTGCTGGCCGCGGGACAGCCACTCGTCGAGGCGCTGGAGAGCGTGCGGCTCGGCGCCGGGGACTGGTCCGAAGCGTCGGAGCGATCACTGGCGCCAGCCCTGGCGGCCGCCCGGTCCGGCCCGGCCACGCTGCGCGAACTGAGCCGCCTCGCCCCCGATGAGCGGGCGGTTTCCGCGCTGGCCGGCGGCGTCTACGCCGTCGCCTGCTTCCCGGGACGGCGGACAGTGCGCGAGGCCCTCCTGTTCGCCGCCTCGGCCGGCGACGGCGGCCACGCCGTGACGGTGGCCGGTGCCCTGCTGGGTACGGCACACGGCCCGGATGCCCTTCCGGTCGACTGGCTGTCCCGGTTGGAGTTGGCCTGGACGGCCGACACGCTGGCCCGCGACATGGTCACCGAGCTTCAGGACAGCCCTTCGGGGGGCGAGTACTACCCCCCGACCGACCCCTGTTGGCGGACCCGCTACCCCGGCTGACATCGGGGCACGGTGCCATTCGACCTCGGTAGCGAAGCGCCGCCACCGGTCGCTGCGCCGCCCCGCATCGCGGTCACCCGCATGGCGCGCCCCGCGCGGGGCTTGACCCTCGAGTGGGTCGAGCTTGCAGGATGTGCGGCGAGGACCGACGGCCGGGCAGCCGGCCCGACCACGGGGAGCATGATGGACCGAAACGACGACGACGATGTCATGGCCGACATCGGTCACGCCCTGGAGTTGGGGCGGGCCGGCGACCGGGGTGCCGCCCGCGACGCCCTGACCGCGCTCTGGGACCGGGTCGGCGACGCGGGGGACGCCCTGCACCGCTGCACCATCGCGCACCACCTGGCCGACCTCCAGGACGCCGTCGCGGACGAGTTGACGTGGGACCGCCGCGCGCTGGCCGCCGCCACCGACCTCAGCGACGAGCGCGCCCAGGAGCACCACGCGTCGTTGCGGGTGCGCGCCTTCCTGCCGTCGCTGCACCTCAACCTCGCCGACGCGTACCGCCGGGCCGGTGACGTGGACCGGGCCCGGCAGCATGTGGCGGTCGCGACGCCCCTCGCCGCCGAACTGCCGGACGACGACTACGGCGTGCTGATGCGCGACGCCCTCGCGCGGGTGGCCGGGCGGCTCGACACCGGATCGCGGGAGCCGCTCGCCAGGTCGTGAGGGACGGCTGACCCGGCCGCACCGACTCGTCGCGTTCCGTGAGGTGGGCGGAAGGGGCTCTCCTACCACGGGGTCCGTTGACCAGCGGGCCCTTCCCTGCCGCCCGGTCAGCTCGGTACGTCGCGGCGGCGGAAGCCGGCCAGCCCGGCCGCCAGCAGCGCCGCCGCGACCGCCGTCAGCGCGACCAGCGGCAGCAGCGCGGGTTCGACCGCCGGCGCCGACGGCACGTGCGTGTACGGCGACAGGTTCAGCGCCGCCTGCGGCAGGTCGAGCACCGCGCCGAGTTGCCCGAGCAGCAGGAACACGATCAGCACCGCCCAGGACGACGCCACCGACCAGCGGGGCAGCAGCCCGATCAGCGCCGTCACCACCCCGGCCACCACCAACAGGGCCGGCAGCCGGGTCAGCGCCGCCCCGCCCAGTTCGACGGCCTGCCCGAGGGGGTCGCCGGCGACCAGGCCGTAGCCGAGGCCGGTGGTGAGCCCGCCCAGCAGCACCAGGGCGAGGGCGCCGAGCGTCGCGGCGAGCACCTGGGTGGTCAGCCACCGGGTGCGGCTGACCGTCGTGGCCAGCACCGCCTCCAGCACCCCGTCGGTCTCGTCGGTGCGTGTACGCACCAGCGCCTGCACGACGTACGCCCCGATGGTGAGCGCGAACAGCGCCAGCATCGCGGCCAGGTACGCGTCGACCAGTTTCGCGCCACCGCCCATCGCGGTGATGGCCTCGGCGGTGGCCGGGTTCTCCTCGATCATGGCGTTGAACTCGTCGCCGGCGATGCCCATCGAGAAGCCGAGCACCGCCACCCCGACCGCCCAGCCGAGCAGCGTGCCGCGCTGCGACCGCCAGGCCAGGCCGGCGGGGCTGAGCAGCCCGGGTGCGGCGGTGGCCGGCCCGCGCCGGGGCGCGACGAGCCCGGCGCCGATGTCGCGCCGCTCGGCGAGGGCGTAGGCCGCCGCCACGCCGGCGACCAGCAGCACGACGGGCAGCGCAAGGGTCCACCAGCGTTCGCCGCCGAAGGCGCGGACCTGGTTGCCCCAGCCGAGCGGGGAGAGCCAGGACGGCCAGGCGCTGACCACCCGCAGGCCGTCGCCGGTCTGCTCGCCCAGCACGTCGCCGGCCGCGCGGAGCAGGAAGGCGACGCCGACGGTGGCGGCGGCGAGCGCGTTGGCGCCCCGGGAGGTGGTCGACAGTTGGGCGGTGCCGGCGGCGACACCGGTGAACGCCACCCCGACCCCGCCGACGGCGGCGGCCGCCGCGACGGACCCGGCGAGGGGCAGGCCGGCCCCGGCGAGGGCGGCGGCGAGCAGGGCGGTGGCGGCCACGTTCGCCCCGACGACGACCAGCAGGGCGGCGGTGAGCAGCGCGTACCGGCCGACGACGGAGGCGCCGAGCAGTTCCGCCCGGCCGCTCTCCTCGTTCTGCCGGGTGTGCCGGACCACCGCGAAGGTGCTCAGCAGCGCAGCGAGCAGGGCCAGCGTCACGTACGTCTCGGCGACCACCACCGCGCCGAGGTCGGTGCCGGCGATCGGCCCGTTGAACGCGCGGGCGACGAGGCTGGCGGCCGACGTGCTGGCGTAGCCGGCCCGGGACGCCTCGTCCGGGTAGAACCCCTTGACGCTGCCGGCGAGGGCGTAGCCGAGCAGGGGCGTGCCGAGCACCCAGATCGCCAGCCGGACCCGGTCGCGGCGTAGCACGAGGCGGGCGAGCCGCCCGGTGCCGGTGAACGCGCTCACCGGGCACCGGCCGGCCGGTCGGCGCCCGGGCGGTGGCCGTTGGTCGCGACGGCGGGACGTGCGTCGCCGTAGTGGCGCAGGAAGAGTTCCTCCAGGGTGGGCGGGGCGCTGGTCAGCGCGCGGACGCCGAAGCCGACGAGGCGCCCGAGCAGCGCGTCGAGGTGGGCGGGCTCGACCTCCAGGTGGGTGCGCCCGTCGACCTCGCGCACGGCGTGGACGCCGGGCAGGTCGGCCAGTCCGGTGGCCGGTCGCGCGGTCTCGACGGTGATCGCCGTACGCGTGAGGTGCCGCAGCTCGGTGAGGGTGCCGGACTCGACGGTGCGGCCCTCGCGGATGATGCTGACCCGGTCGCAGAGCGCCTCGACCTCGGCCAGCACGTGGCTGGAGAGCAGCACGGTGGCGCCGTCGCGCGTGAGTTGGCGGACCTCGTCCTGGAAGACGGCCTCCATCAGCGGGTCGAGCCCGGACGTCGGCTCGTCGAGCACGTACAGCTCCACGTCGGAGGCGAAGGCGGCGACGATGGCGACCTTCTGCCGGTTGCCCTTGGAGTAGGTGCGGCACCTGCGGGTCGGGTCGAGGTCGAAGCGTTGCAGCAGGTCGTCGCGGCGACGGCGGTCCAGGCCACCGCGCAGCTCGCCGAACAGGTCGATGGCCTCGCCGCCGGAGAGGTTGGGCCAGAGGCTCACGTCGCCGGGCACGTACGCCAGGCGGCGGTGCAGGGCCACCGCGTCCCGCCAGGGGTCGGCGTCGAACACCCGCACGTCGCCCGCGTCGCGGCGCAGCAGGCCGAGCAGGACGCGCAGGGTGGTGGACTTGCCGGAGCCGTTGGGGCCGAGGAAGCCGTGCACCTCCCCCGCCTCGACCCGCAGGTGGAGCCCGTCTAGCGCACGGACGCCGCCGAACGTCTTGACCAGGTCTTCGATCGAGATGACGGGCATGACCCCTCCTGCCGTCGGTGGCGCGACGACCACACTCTACTGACCGATGGTCAGTAGAATCAACGGTGTCGCCGGTCATCGGTCAGTCGTGGCTAGGCTTGCCGGCATGACCGTCGAGGTGCCCGACGACACGCGTACCCGGATCCTGCGCGCCGCGCTGGACCTGTTCGGCGAGCACGGCTACCAGCGCACCTCGCTGCGCCAGATCGCCGAGCGGCTGCGGCTGACCAAGGCCGCCATCCTCTACCACTTCCCCGCCAAGGAGCACCTGCTCGCGGCCCTGGTCGAGCCGCTGGTGGCCGACTTCGAGGCGCTGCTCGACGCGGCCGAGAAGGGGCCGGCCGAGCGGGCCCGCTGGACGGTGCTGGAGGGCTGGGTGGACATCATCCTGGGCCACCGTCGCCCGCTCGGCATGCTCTTCCACGACATCGCGCTCGTCGGCCGGGGCGACACCTACCACCGGCTGATCCGGATCGCGATGCGCGCGAACGACCTGATCGCCGGGCCGGGCGCGGGGCGCCGGGAGCGGGTCCGCGCGGTGCAGGCGGTCGCCGCGTGCAGCGACCCGGTCGTCTTCTTCACCGACGTGCCGGTCGAGGTGCTGCGGGCCGACATGCTCGACGGCGTGCGCCGGCTACTCGGCGACCCCGTCGGCCCCGGCCCGGCCCGCGGCGCGGGCCCGGCGGGCGGCGCGGACCCGGCAGGCGGCGCGGACCCGGCAGGCGGCGCGGACCCGGCGGGCGGCACGCATACGGCGGGCGGCACGGACACGCCGGTGAGCAGCAGTGTGGAGACGCCGGCGGCGGACGCCGGCGGCGCGGGGGCCGGGGTCGGGCGGGGGCGGCGACGCCCCGGGCGGCCCCGGGCGATGGGCCCGGAGCAGGTCGAGGCGGCCCGGCGGATGCACGCCGAGGGCGGCCACTCGGCGGACGAGATCGCCGCCGCGCTCGGCGTCTCGCGGGCCACCGTCTACCGCCACCTGGAGCCGACCGGCGCGGAATAATGAGACGGATATTGCGACGGTTTTGAGACCGGGTGGCCGGGGAGCGTCAGGCGGCCAGGGTGGCGTAGCGGCCGGCGCGCTCCACCAGGCTGTCGTGGCTGCCGGACTCGACGATCCGGCCGTGGTCGAGCACGGCGATCCGGTCCGCGTCGCGCACCGTGGAGAGCCGGTGCGCGATGGTGATGGTGGTGCGACCCCGGGCCACCTCGTCGAAGGCCCGCTGCACGGCGCGTTCGGTCTCGGTGTCCAGCGCGCTGGTGGCCTCGTCGAGGATCAGGATGCGCGGGTCGCGCAGCAGCGTGCGGGCGATAGCGAGACGCTGCTTCTCGCCGCCGGAGAAGCGGTGCCCCCGGGAGCCGACGACCGTCTCGTACCCGTCGGGCAGCCCGGCGATCAGGTCGTGGATCTGCGCGGACCGGGCGGCGGCCTCGATCTGGGCGTCGGTGGCGTTTGGGCGGGCGTAGCGCAGGTTCTCCCGCACGGTCGTGTGCAGCAGATACGTCTCCTGGCTGACCACGCCGACGATCGCGGCCAGATCGGCCAGCCGCAGGTCGCGCAGGTCGACGCCGTCGACGGTGATCCGGCCGCTCGTCGGGTCCTGTAGCCGGCTGACCAGCGCGGCCAGGGTGCTCTTGCCGGATCCGGTCTCGCCGACCAGGGCCAGCGAGGTGCCGGCCGGCACGTCGAGGGTGATCCCGGCGACGGCGGCGGTGTCGCTGCCCGGGTAGCTGAAGGTGACGTCACTCAGGCGCAGGTGGCCGCGGACGCGACGGGGGTCGAGGTCGACCGGTTCGGCGGGGTCGTCCACCTCGACCGGCAGGTCCAGGTATTCGAAGATCCGGGCGAACAGCGCCAGCGACGCGGTCACCGAGACGCCCACGTTGAGCAGGCCCATCAGCGGCCGGAACAGCCCGCCCTGCAGCGCGGTGAACGCGACCAGGGTGCCGATGCTGAGGGTGCCGGCGGCGGCGGGCAGGCCGGCGCTGAGGTAGATGACCGCCGGGATGGCGGCGAACACGACGCTCATCGTGGCCATCCGCCAACGTCCCGCGAGTTCCGAGCGCAGCTCCAGATCGACCAGGCGGGCCGACGAGTCGGTGAAGCGCGCGGCCAGGGCGGGGCCGGTGCCGAGGGTCTTGGCCAGGTGCACGCCGCTGACCGAGAGCCCTTCCTCGACCGTCACGTTGAGGTCGGCGAGTTCGTGCTGTCGCCGCGCGCGGTGATCTCGCGGCGCAGGTGGGCGACCCGGCGGGTGAGCCAGAGGGCCGGCGGCAGCACGACGAGGGAGACCAGCGAGAGCCGCCAGGAGAGCGCGGCCATCGCCGCCGCGGTGGCGACCACAGTGGTCAGGTTGGCCGCGACGGAGGTGGCGGTGGAGGTGACCACGCTCTGCATGCCGCCGATGTCGTTGGTGATCCGCGACTGCACCTCGCCGGTGCGGGTGCGGGTGAAGAACGCCAGTGACTGCCGTTGCAGGTGGGTGAAGACGTCGGTGCGCAGCCGGTGCATGACCTGCTGCCCGACCCGGGTGGAGATCCAGGTCTGCGCCACGCCGAGCACGGAGGTCACGGCGGCGACGGCGACCATGCCGGCCACCAGCCGGGCCAGCAGGGGCAGATCACGCTCGGGCAGGGCACGGTCGATCACGGCACGCAGCAGGAAGGGCGAGGCCATGGCGAGCACGGAGGAGACCACGATGATCGCGATCACCGTGCCGAGTGCGCCGCGGTGCCGGGTGAAGAGCCGGCCGATGCGCCGCAGCGACACCTGGCGGGCCTGCGCCTTCTCGGCGGCGCTGACCTTGCGGGGGCCGCGGTCGCGGCCGGAGGGGACGGGTTCCAAGGGATACTTCCTCACGTCGGATATGCTGAGGTTACCTCAACATGAGGGAGCAACAGCTTCCACTGCTACGGTATTCCCGTGACGACAGACACGGACGGCCCCGAGGACGGGCTCGCCGAGGCGTTCCAGGCGGTGACCCGCCGGCTGCGGCACCGCACCCGCGAGGCGCTCGCCCCCTGGGACGTCACGCCCGGGCAGTCCCGGGCGCTCGGCACCCTGATCCGCCACGGTGAACTTCGGCTCAGCGCGCTCGCCGAGCACCTGCGCATCGCCCCGCGCTCGGCCACCGAGGTCGTGGACGACCTGGAGCGGCGCGGGCTCGTGCGGCGCCGGCCCGACCCGGCGGACCGGCGCGCCACCCTGGTCGCGCCGACCGAGGAGGGTACGCACACCGGCGCCGCCCTGCGCGCCGCCCGCCGGGCCGCCGCCGAGCAGCTCTTCGGCGCCCTCCCGCCCACCGACCGCGCCGAACTCACCCGCATCCTGGGTACGCTGCGCGACTGACCGCCCCGCCCACCGTGGCCGCCGCACGCCGGTTCCCCGCCCGCCGCAGCACCGCGCGCCGTTCCCGCCCACCGCAGCCGCCGCACGCCCGTTCCCCGCCCAACGCAGCCGCCGCACGCCCGTTCCCCGCCCGCCGCAGCGCCGCGCGCCCGTTCCTCGCCCGCCGCAGCGCCGCGCGCCGTTCCCCGCCCCGCCACCGCCCGCCGTCGGACCGCGGCCGGGTTTGCTGCCCCGGCACCGGGGTAGCCCAGCCGCCCGTCCTACCCGACGGGACCGGGCGCCCCCGACCGGGCCGCCCGGCGCCTGCGACGCCGACAGGAGTGGTGACCGTGGATCCGGTGCCCAGCGAGTCCGGTGACGGCTGATCATGTGCGGTATCAGCGGAGAGGCGAGGTTCGACGGGTCGACGCCGGACGCCGGGGCGGTGACCCGGATGACCGAGGCCATGCGGTCGCGCGGCCCCGACGGCGATGGCCTCTGGCACGACGACTGGGTGACCCTCGGGCACCGCCGGCTCACCGTCATCGACCTCACCGAGGCCGGCGCCCAACCGATGGCCCGCGAGGACCTGGGACTCGCTCTGATCTTCAACGGCTGCGTCTACAACTACCCGCAACTGCGCGAGGAACTGCGCGACGCCGGGCACACGTTCCACTCGACCAGCGACACCGAGGTCGTCCTCGTGGCGTACGCGCAGTGGGGCGAGGCCTTCGTCGAACACCTCGTCGGCATGTTCGCGATCGTGCTGGTGGACCGGCGGCGACGCCGACTGGTGCTGGCCCGCGACCGGCTCGGCATCAAACCGCTCTACCTCGCGGAGTCACCCGGACGGCTGCGGTTCGCCTCCACCCTGCCGGCGCTGCTGCGCGCCGGCGACGTGGACACCACGATCGACCCGGTGGCGCTGCACCACTACCTGTCCTGGCACTCCATCGTGCCGGCGCCCCGGACCGTCCTGCGGGGGGTGCGCAAGCTCCCCCCGGCCACCCTGCGCGTCATCGAGGCCGACGGGCGCAGCCGCGAGCGCGTCTACTGGCGGCCCGAATACGCCCGGGACCCCGCCCACGCCGGCATGGACGCCGGGGACTGGCGCGACGCCGTCGGCGAGGCGCTGCGCGCGGCCGTGCGGCGGCGCCTCGTCGCCGACGTGCCCGTCGGCGTGCTGCTCTCCGGCGGCCTGGACTCCAGCATGATCGTGGCGCTGCTCGCCGAGGCCGGGCAACGCGACCTGCAGACGTTCAGCATCGGCTTCGACAGCCGGGGCGGCGAGAGCGGCGACGAGTTCCACTACTCCGACCTGGTTGCCGGCGCCTTCGGCACCCACCACCACCGCATCCGGCTCGCCGACGACGACCTGGTCCCGGCCGTACGCCGTGCCGTCCACGCCATGACCGAACCGATGGGCAGCCACGACGTGGTCGCCTTCCACCTGCTCTCCGAACAGGTGGCCCGGCACGTGAAGGTGGCCCAGTCCGGGCAGGGCGCCGACGAGGTCTTCGCCGGCTACGGCTACCACCAGCCCCTCGCCCGGACACCCCGCGACGGCGCGACGGCGGCCTTCGCCGACGCGTTCTTCGACCGGGACCACGCCGAGCTGAACCGGGTGGTCCACCCCGCGTACGCCTGCGACCGCGACGCCAGTCGCGAACTGCTCGCGGCGGACCTGGCCGCGCCGGGCGCGCAGACGGCGCTGGACGCGGTGCTGCGCCTGGACACCCACCTGATGCTCCCCGACGACCCGGTCAAACGTGTCGACAGCATGAGCATGGCGTGGGGGCTGGAGGTGCGCACCCCTTTCCTGGACCAGGACCTGGTCACCCTGGCGGCGGCCTGCCCGCCCGAGCACAAGGTGGCCGACGGCGGTAAGGGCGTGCTCAAGGAGGTGGCCCGCCAGGTGCTGCCCGCCGAGGTCGTCGACCGACCGAAGGGCTACTTCCCGGTGCCGGCGCTGCGCAACGTCGACGGGCCGCTGCGGCACCTCGTCGCCGACGCCCTCGCCGCGCCCGCCGCCCGCGAGCGCGGCCTGTTCCGCCCCGGGTATGTCGACGAACTGCTCGCCGAACCGGACCGCGCGCAGGCCGCCGCCGGCAGCAACAAGCTGTGGCAGCTCGGCCTGCTGGAACTCTGGCTGCAGTCCCACGACATCCGCTGAGCGCCCCCGCCCGACGCACGCCGCACCGGGGCGGGGGCGGCTCAGCCGGCGCGGGTCTCGGCGGCCAGGTGGTCCAGGACTGCGCGCACGTCGTTGTCCGTACGCGCCATGACCCGGCGTTGCCGGGTGGCGCCGTTGCCGTCGCGGCGCAGCCGGGCCAGTTGGTCGCGTACGTAGTCGAGGTCGCCGTGCCGGGTCAGGGCCGGCGCGACCTCCTCGACGAGGTCCCCGACGAGGTCCCAGGCGGGGCGCGCGACGCCGGCGCGCAGGTCGATCAGGTCGCCCTCCAGCCCGTCGTGGGCGGCACGCCAGTGCGCGGCGGAGACCAGGCAGTCCCGGATGCGCGGGGCGGGCCGTCCCGCGCGGGCCTCCTCGGCCAGCGTCGCGACGAGCGCCCGGACCAGGCCGGCGACCAGCACGGCGTCGTCCACCCCCGGGCAGACGTCGCCCACCCGGATCTCCACCGTGGGGTACGCGGCCGACGGGCGCGCGTACCAGTAGACCATCGCCGCGTCGAGCATGACCCCCGCGTCGATCAGCTCCGCCACGGTCGCGTCGTAGTCGGCGGCCGAGTCGAAGTGCGGGGTCGGCCCGATGCTGGGCCAGCGTTCCAGCTGCATGGAACGCCAACTCGCGTGCCCGGTGTCGCGCCCGTCGTGCAGCGGCGAGTTGGCGGTGATCGCCTGGATCACCGGCAGCCACGGACGCAGGTGGTTGCAGACCTGCACGGCCAGTTCGCGGTCCGCGACACCGACGTGCACGTGGCAGCCGCAGACGGCCGGATCGTGCGCCACCGGCCCGAAGCGCCGGGACATCGCGTGGTAGCGGGGCTCGTCCGGCACCGTCCGGTGCCGCTCGTGCACGGGCGTGGCGCCGACGGCGACGAGCCGCGCCCCGGCGGCCTCGGCGGCGTCGCCGGCGGAGCGGCGCAGCGCCACCAGGTGCCCGCGCAGCTCGGCCAGCTCGACGGTGACGGGCGTGACCATCTCCACCATGCTGTGCCGGAACTCCTGCCGGCTCTGGTCCCGAGCGGCGCCGGACAGGGCGGTGAGCACCTGGTCGGCGACCGGCAGGCTCTCCCCCGTGCGTGCGTCGAGCAGGAGGTACTCCTCCTCCACCCCGAGCGTCAGCGGGGCCGCCGGCTCTAGATCGCTGGCAACTGCCGGGCGGTACGTCATGGGCGCTCGGCGTCCGTTCGTCGGGCGGCGTGTCGGCGCCGCGCTACCGGGGTGCCCCGGGTTCCCGGCCACCCGGCAGGCAAACCCGGGGCCGCGGACGCCCTTTATCAGGGCCCGCTTATATAAGCCATGTGTGATAGAAAGAGCGCGTGCACGCCTTCGACGTACTCGGTGATCCGGTGCGGCGCCGCATCCTCGAACTGCTCACCGACGGCGAGATGACCGCCGGCGGGCTGTGCGACGTGATCCGGCGGGAGTTCGGGATCTCCCAGCCGGCCGTCTCCCAGCACCTGAAGGTGCTGCGCGACAACGGCTTCGCCACCGTCCGGCCGGCGGGGGCCCGGCGGCTCTACGCCGTGGATCCCCGCGGCCTACGGGAGGTCGACAGCTGGCTGGCGGACTTCCGCCGGTTCTGGACGCCGCCCCTGCACGCCCTCGCCACCGAACTGGCCCGAGGCAAGCGCGAACGGCGGCTACGCGCGCAGCCGGACGTGACCGACAGACCGCCCGATGACAGGAGAGACGCATGATCGACGCCACCGAGCAGATCAACGCCGTACGCCGCCAGCTCGGCCGGCGGGTGCTGGAGGCCGGCGAGGCCCGGGTGATGACCATCAGCCAGACGTACGACGCGCCACTGGCGGACCTCTGGGACGCCTGCACCAACGCCGAGCGGATCCCCCGCTGGTTCATGCCGGTCTCCGGCGACCTGCGGCTGCACGGCCGCTACCAGTTGGAGGGCAACGCCGGCGGTACGATCGAACGCTGCGACCCGCCGAAGGGCTTCGCCGCCACCTGGGAGTACGGCGAGGAGGTGAGCTGGATCGAGGTGCGGCTGACCCCGGCCGGGGACGGTCGGACCCGCTTCGAGCTGGAGCACGTCGCGCACGTCGACCAGGAACGCTGGGACCAGTTCGGCCCGGGCGCGCTCGGGGTCGGCTGGGACCTGGCGCTGCTCGGCCTGGCCTCGCACCTGGCCGCCGACGGCAGCGGGGTCACGCCGCAGGAGGGCGAGGCATGGGCGGTCTCCGAGCAGGGCCGGCGGTTCGCGACGGCGAGCAGCGAGCGTTGGGGCGAGGCGAGCGTCGCCGACGGCACCGACGCCGAGGCCGCCCGGGCCGCCGTGGCCCGCACCACCGCCTTCTACACCGGCACACCGATGCCCTGAGCGCGGGCGCGACGCCGGTCACGGCCCGCCACGAGACGGCGAGTCGCGGCCGGCGGGTAACGTGCTGCGGCATGACCGGCGCGCCGTACTCCCACTGCTCCTACTGCGGCGCGGCCTACCCGGCGGCGGCCGGGTGGCCGCGGGTCTGCGCGGCCTGCGGCGAGACGGTCTGGCGCAACCCGCTGCCCGTCGCGGTGGCGGTGCTGCCGGTCCGCACGGCCCGGGGTCTCGGCGTGGTCGTCGTCCGCCGCGACATCGAGCCGGCCCGCGGCCAGCTCGCCCTGCCGGGTGGCTTCGTCGAGTACGGCGAGGAGTGGCAGGAGGCGCTGGTCCGGGAGCTGTGGGAGGAGACCGGCCTGCGCGCCGACGCCGCCGACGCCCGGCTGCTCGCGGTGCACGGCGCCCCGGCCGGCGGCACGATGATGGTCTTCGGCGAGCTGCCCACGCGGCGGGCCGACGCGCTGCCACCGTCGGCGCCGACCGCCGAGGCCACCGAGTGGCTGGTGCTCACCGAACCCACGGAGCTGGCCTTCTCCACCCACACCCGGATGCTCGCCGACTTCCTCGCCCGGCACCCGGGCTGAGCCGGAGCGCTCAGCCCGTCAGGTAGCGGGCGGGCACCGCGTCGGTGAGCCAGACACCGTTGGCGCTGCAATAGAAGATGTGCCCGTCGCGGGCCATCGCCGCCGCGTCCACCGTCAACACCACCAGCTCGCCCGCCCGTCGGGCACCCACCCGTCGGGCGGTCGCCACGTCCGGTGACAGGTGCACGTGGTGCCGACCGGCCCGGTGCAGGCCGGTGGCCCGGATCGAGTCGAGCGCTGCGCGACCGGTGCCGTGGTAGAGCCGTGCCGGCGGCACGGCGGGCGCGAGCCCCAGCTCGACCGGGATCGAGTGCCCCTGGTTGGCCCGGATCCGCTCGACGCCGTCGGCACCGCGCTGCACGGCGAAGCGCTGCTTGTCGTCGCCGGCCACCACGGGGTCCAGGTCGGCACGGTCGATGCGCAGCGCGGCACACAGGGCCTCCACCGGCACCCAGCCCGCCCGGTCGGGCACGAGGCCGAACCGGGCCGGCACGTGGCGCAGCGCCAGGGACATCCGCTTGCTCAGCCGCACCATCGCCCGGTGATCCATCGACAGAGTCTCGCGCGCGTCGGGCGGCCGACGCCACCGGGTTCGGCGGACGCGACGACGCCGGCGAGCGCGGCCGGCGGCACCCGCCGGGCAGGGCGGTGACGCGCAGGCTCAGGCGGCGGACCGGCCGGTGACGGCGGCCGCCACCTCCACCTCGACGAGCGCGCCGGGCAGGAAGAGCCGGCTTACCTCGACCGTCGTGCTGGCGGGCGGTGGCACGGCGGTGAAGAGCCGACGCCGCACGCCGGCGTACCCGGGCAGGTCGCCGAGGTCGGTCATGAACGTCCGGACGTGCAGCACGTCCGCCAGGCCCGCGCCGTGGCCGGCCAGCACGCCCTCGACGATCTCGAAGATCCGTTCCGACTGCGCGACGACGTCGCCCGGCCCCACCAGGTGGCCGTCGTCGTCGACGGCCACCTGCCCGGCGAGCATGAGCAGTGCGCCGCCGGGCAGGTCGACGCGGGCCACGTGGGCGAACCGGTCGCCGAACGGGGCGGCGACGGTGGGCGGGTTGTCGAGGGTGCGCCTCACGAGTTCTCCAGGGCTACGAGGGTGGCGATGTCGGCGGTCGGGTCGGCGGCGGCCAGCGTGCTCCGGGCCGCGCGCAGCAGCGGGGCCGGGGTGGCGACGAGCGCGTCCCGGGCCAGGTCGAGGTCCTTGGCGGCGAGGACGAGCGGAAAGTCGGCGTCGGTGGCGGTGGCGCGCGTGAGCACTCCGCCGAGCGGGCCTGCGGCCAGCGCGTCGAGGGCGGTCGCCCGGTCGACGCCGACGGCGCGGGCGACCGCCAGGGTGTCGGCCAGCCCGGCGACCGCGACGAGCAGCGCCGCGTTGAGCACGAGCTTCAGCGCGGCCCCGCCGCCGGTGTCGCCGCAACGGCGTACGGTGCCGAGCGCCCCCAGGACGGGGGTGGCCCGGTCGACGGCGGCATCGGCGCCGCCGGCGAGCACCCGAAGCTGGCCGGCGCGGGCGGCGGCCACGCTGCCGGCCACCGGGGCGTCGACCAGGTCCACGGTGGTGGGTAGGCGCGTCGCGAGTTCGCGGACGGCGACCGGACCGTTGGTGGACATCTCGACCAGGCAGGCACCGGGTGGCAGGGCCGGCGCGGCCCCGTCGGGCCCGAACAGCACCGCCTGCACGGCGTCGGCGTCGGCGAGCATCGTGATGACGACGCCGGCGTGGCCGACGGCGATCGACGCCCCCATCCGGCCCGTGCCGAGTACGGCGATCTCTGTCATGGGGGAAACCGTAGGGCGGGCGGTGCCATGCGATCAGCGAATCATCGGGATGGCAGCCATGCGTGCGACGCATGCGTGGGTACGCTCGGCGGATGCAGCCGCTCGCCCTCGACGTGTTCCGGACGGTGGCCCGGCACGGCTCGATCACCGCCGCCGCCCGCGAGCTGCGCTACACCCAGTCGGCGGTGTCCCGCCAGATCGCGGCGTTGGAGGCGGAGCTGGGCGTGGCGTTGTTCGACCGGCTGCCGCGCGGCGTCGCCCTGACCGAGCCGGGGCGGTGCCTGCTGCCGCACGCGCAGGCGGTGCTGGACCGGCTCACCACCGCCCACCGGGACCTGGACGCGCTGCGGGGGCTCGGTGGGGGCCGGCTGCGGGTGGGGGCGTTCGCGACCGCGATGGCCGCCCTCGTGCCCCGGGCGCTGGCCGCGTTCCGCGCCGCGTACCCCCGGGTGGCCCTCTCGGTGGTCGAGGGCCGCACCCCCGACCTGCTGCAACGGTTGCTCGCCGGCGACGCCGACGTGGCCGTGGTGAGCGCGCCGCCGGACCGGCCGCTGGACGCCGGACGCCTCGAGCTGCGGCACCTGCTCGACGAGCGCCTGCTGGTGGCGGTGGCCCGGGACCACCGCCTTGCCCGACGCCGCACGGTGCGGCTGGCCGAGCTGGCCGACGACACGTTCGTCGCCGGGTCGGCCGACGGCGAGGACCCGTTGATGCGCGCCACCATGCCACCCGGCTTCCGGCCCCGGACGGACATCGTCGCCGCCGACTGGACCGGCAAGCTGGGCTGCGTGGCCGCCGGGCTGGGGGTCGCGCTGGTGCCCGCGCTCGCCGTCCGGGCCGCCCCGGCCGACCTGGTGCTGCTGCGCCTGCACGGCGACGACGCGCCGGCCCGGCGGGTGTACGCGGCCACCGCCGCCGGGCGGCACCGTCCGCCGGCGGTCGACCGGCTGCTCGCCAATCTGCGGGTGGAGGCAGCCGGCGCCGGGAGTCGACCGCCGCGAGCCACCGGCCGGCCGATATCCTCCACCGGGTGAACGCGGCCCGGCAGACCGAGCGCAAGTTGATCGCCTCGAACAAGAAGGCGCGGCACGACTACACGATCCTCAAGACCTACGAGGCGGGCCTCGTCCTGGCCGGCACCGAGGTCAAGTCGCTGCGCGAGGGCCGGGCGTCGCTTGTCGACGCGTTCGCCCAGGAACACGACGGCGAGCTGATGCTGCACGGGCTGCACATCGCCGAGTACGGCTTCGGTAGCTGGACCAACCACGCGCCCCGGCGCACCCGCAAGCTGCTGCTGCGCCGGGTGGAGATCGCCCGGATCCTGGAGCGCACCCGCGAGGGCGGGCTGACCCTGGTGCCGCTGTCGATGTACTTCTCGGGCGGCTGGGCGAAGGTCGAGCTGGCCCTGGCCAAGGGCCGCAGGTCGTACGACAAGCGGCAGGCGCTGGCGGAGCGGGACGCCGAGCGGGAGATCGCCCGGGAGCTGGGCCGCCACCTCAAGGGCCGCACCGCCCGCCGCGGCTGACCGCCCCCGCGAACCTCCCGGGACGGGGGCCGAGCCGCCCGGTCAGGGCGCTCGGCGGGCGGGCCGGGGCGCCGGGACAACCGCCCCGGCCGGCCGGAACGACCGTCAACGCGGGCCCGGGGACGCGGGGACGGACGTGGCGGGGCCGGGCGTCGACGAGCCGGGCGTCAAGGGGTCGCCGGGGTCGGCGGCCGGCAGCCGACCGAGACAGCGCGGGTCCGTCCGCCCCACCGGCTGCCGGGGGATCAACCAGTCCAGCGCCGTCTCCTCCACCTGCCAGCCGTACACGTCCACCCGGCTGACCGGGACGCGTCCCGGGTCCGGGCACAGCAACTGCCCGCGTACCCGGTCGTTGGGCAGGAAACGCACCTCGCCCCGCCCGTCGAGCACGATGGTCATCCGGTCGGTCACGGCGACCGCCTGGCCGCGTACCACCTCCCGGACCGGGCCGGCCTCCGGGCCTACCTCGACGGCGACCGCCGGCAGCAGCGGCACCCGCAGGAAGACCACCCCCATCACCAGCGGCACCACGCCGGCCACCACGTAGGCGAGGGTGCGGGTCAGCGCCGGGGCGACGGGGCCCGGCACCGGGCCGGTGAGCACCACCGCCCCCAGCGGCGGCACCACCAGCAGCAGGGCCGTGGCCAGCTCGCCGCCGCGGACCGCGGCCGGCACGGCGGGGCCCAGCCAGGCGTAGCTCGCGGCCGCCGCCACGACCGGCAGCACCAACCCGGTGCCGAGCAGGAGCCGGGGGCGGTCCGGGTGACGCAGCCGGGTCCGCAGCGCCAGCACCCAGAGGGAGAGCATCACCAGCAGCGGCAGGAACCGCAACTGCCAGGTGAGCGCCGCCAGCGCGACCGCCGACACCAGAACCCAGCCGGGCGTACGCACGGTGCCGTAGGCGAGCAGCGAGCGCTCCGGGTCGAACCGGTCAGGCGCGCTGACCTGGAGCAGCCGGCCGAGGACCGCCAGCACCAGCACGACGAGCGGAAACGCCCAGACCAGCGCGATCAGCAGGGCGCTGAGCAGTCCGAGCGGGCTGACGTACTGCACCAGCAGCAGCATCGTCGGCATGTCCTGCCGACTGAGCCGCCAGAGCCGCAGCACCAGCAGCAGCACCGGGAACGCGGGCAGCAGCGTCAGCAGCCACTGCTGCGCCTGTTGCGCCTGCCTCGTGCCCGGGCGGCGGTCTGGGCGCCCGGTCGCGGCCGGCTCGGAGACGGCAGGGCCCACCTCTCCCACGGCCACTGCCGCACCTCCACCTTCTCCTCGGGCTCCGGCTGCCGGCCGACCGCCACCTGCTGCGGGTTGCTGTACTGCTGCTCCGAGGCCAGGTAGCGGTCGAAAGCCGCCTTCCACAGATCGCCGTCGGGGCCCTTCGCGGACTGGTAGAGGGAGAGGTTCACCAGGTCCCGCATCGCCGGAACGGGGCCGGTGTTCACGCCCCACTTCTCCGCCGACTCCGCGCCGATGTCCCAGTGCCGCAACTCCTTGCGCCGCAGCAGCTTCGTCGCCGGCGGCAGTTCCCCCGACGGGCGCGGGCCCACGAAGCCGGCCAGGATCGCCGCGTCGGTGGTCACCGCGTCCACCTCGCCGTCGTAGAGCGCCTGGACGCACTGGCTGATCCGATTGCGGCCGATCGGGCTCGCGCCCGCCTCCCGCAGGCGCTCTTCCGAGGTGGACGTACCCAGCGTGCAGACCTTCGCCTTGTCGAGGTCGCGCAGGCTGGCGACCTGCCGGGGGTCGGACGCCAGCGTCAGCACCGACTGCTCGGTCTCCAGATACGGGAAGGAGAAGACCACGCCCTGCTCCCGGCGTTGCTCCGTGATGCTGTAGGAGGCGATCACCAGGTCGACGGTGACGAAGCTGCCGTCGGCGTCGCGTGCCTGCCGGCGGGCCCGGTCCTCGCTCTCGATCGACAGCAGCGTCACCTCCGGGGCGTCGAAGCCCAGGTCCTCGGCGATCATGTACGCGATGTCGATGTCGAAGCCCTCGAACGCACCGTTCTCCAGCTTCTGCGCCACGCCCGGCTGGTCGTCCTTGACCCCGATGATCAGCCTGTCCCGGTTGGTCAGTCCGGCCCGCTCGCGCAGCTCGTCCCAGGTCGGCGGGCCGCTGGCCACTACCACCCGGACCGTGGCCGTCACGACCACCACCAGCAGGAGCAGCAGGGCCGCCAGGCGCACCTGCCGGGACCGCCAGGCGCGGCCGGGCGCCGGCAACGGCACCGACGGGCTCGCGCCGCTCTCCTCGTCCTGACCCAACTCGACCCTCCCGGTCGCCGTCCCCCCGTGCGAGCCCCTCATTGTGGTCTATCCCGCGACGCGGCGACAGCAGGTGAACGGGCGGCCGTCCGGGTCAACTAGCCGGCCCGGTGGCGACGGGACCGGCCCGGACGGTGCCCGCTGACGCGATCGCCAGGGGCGGAGCCGTTCCACCATCGCTTCAGCAAGCGGGATCCACCACGGGCCCTCGCAGGTGCGGGCGCTAGGGTGTGCCTCGTGACGACGTTCCGCATCGGGGAGGCCGCCGAGCTGCTCGGGGTCAGCGCCGACACCGTACGCCGGTGGGTCGACGCCGGGCGGCTCGCCGCCGGGCGCGACGGGCACGGCCATCGGGTCATCGACGGGGTCGACCTGGCCGCCTTCGCGCGGGGTAAGGGCACCGACCCGGAGGACCGCTCGGACGTCTCCTCGGCCCGCAACCGGCTGCGTGGCATCGTGGTCAACGTCGTGCGGGACACCGTGATGGCGCAGGTCGACATCCAGGCGGGCCCGTTCCGGGTCGTGTCGCTGATGAGCCGTGAGGCGGCCGACGAGCTGGACCTGCGCGTGGGTTCACTGGCCGTCGCGGTGATCAAGTCGACAACGGTGGTGGTGGAACGCGCCGACCCGGCGGCGGGCTCGCGGGGCAGGCAGGGCTCGTGAGGGCACGGCTGCGGGCGGCGGCGACGCTGGTGGTGGCGACGGTGGCCCTGACCGGGTGCGGCGGGGCGGGAGACAGCTCCGGCGGTGGCTCGGCGGGCGGGGCGGTGACCGTGTTCGCCGCAGCCTCCCTCACCGAGTCGTTCACCCGGCTCGGCCGGGACTTCGAGGCCGCCCACCCGGGCACCAGCGTGGTCCTCAACTTCGCCGGCAGCGCGGCGCTGGCCGCCCAGATCAACCAGGGCGCGCCGGCCGACGTGTTCGCCTCGGCGGCGACCGCCAACATGGCCACCGTCACCGAGGCCGGCCACGCCGACGGCGATCCGGCGGTCCTCGTCCGCAACCAGCTCGTCGTCGCCGTGCCGAAGGGCAACCCGCACGCCGTCGCCGGGCTGGCGGACCTGAGCCGGCCGGGGGTCAAGGTCGCGCTCTGCGCGGAGCAGGTGCCCTGCGGCGCGGCGGCGCGCACCGCACTCGACGCCGCCGCCGTCACCCTCGCCCCGGTCACCCTGGAACGCGACGTGCGGGGCGCGCTGTCCAAGCTGCGCCTCGGCGAGGTCGACGCGGCCCTCGTCTACCGCACGGACGCGCTGGCCGCCGCGGCCGAGGTGACGGCCGTGGAGTTTGCCGAGTCCGCCCGCGCCGTCAACGACTACCCGATCGTCGCGCTGCGCGACGCGCCGAACCCCGACGGCGCGCGGGCCTTCGTCGCGTACGTCCGCTCGGATCGGGGGCGGGCGGTGCTCACCGGGGCCGGGTTCCAGGCCCCGTGACGCGTACCCACGGAGGGCGGGGCGCCCGGGTGCCGCTCGCGTTGCTGCTGCCGGCCGTGCTGGGGCTGGTCTTCCTCGTGCTGCCGCTGGTCGGGCTGCTGGCCCGTACGCCGTGGGCCGACCTGCCGCAGCGGCTCACCGCGCCGGGCGTGCTCACCGCGCTGCGGCTGTCCCTGCTGAGCGCCACCCTGGCCACGCTGCTCTGCCTGCTGCTCGGGGTGCCGCTGGCCTGGCTGCTGGCCCGCGTCGAGTTCCCCGGCCGACGCCTGGTACGCGCCCTCGTCACCGTGCCGCTGGTGCTGCCGCCCGTGGTCGGCGGGGTGGCGCTGCTGCTGGTCTTCGGCCGGCGCGGCCTGCTCGGCGGCTGGCTCGACGCGACCTTCGGGATCACCCTGCCGTTCACCACCGCCGGCGTGGTGCTCGCGGAGGCGTTCGTGGCGATGCCGTTCCTCGTGATCGCCGTCGAGGGGGCGCTGCGCGGCGCCGACGGCCGGTACGAGGAGGCGGCGGCGACTCTCGGCGCCGGTCGGTGGACGACGTTCACCCACGTCACCCTGCCCCTGGTGGCTCCCGGCCTGGCGGCCGGGGCGGTGCTGTGCTGGGCCCGGGCGCTCGGCGAGTTCGGCGCCACCATCACCTTCGCCGGCAACTATCCGGGGCGGACGCAGACCATGCCGTTGGCCGTCTACCTGGCGCTGGAGACGGACGTGCAGGCCGCCGTGGTGCTCAGCCTCGTCCTGCTCACCGTCTCGGTGGCCATCCTCGCCGGGCTGCGCGACCGCTGGATCACCGGCCCGTGAGCGCGTCCCTGCTCGACGCGCACCTGGTGGTGGACCGGGGCGGGTTCCGCCTCGACGTCGCGCTGCGGGTCGCCGCCGGCGAGGTGGTCGCGCTGCTCGGCCCCAACGGGGCGGGCAAGACCACCGCGCTGCGCGCGCTCGCCGGCCTGCTCCCGCTGACCGCCGGGCACCTCACCCTCGACGGCGTCGACCTGGACCGGCCGGCGCGACGCGCCTGGACGCCGACCGAGCGCCGGCCGGTCGGCGTGGTCTTCCAGGACTACCTGCTCTTCCCGCACCTCAGCGCGTGGGAGAACGTGGCGTTCGGGCCCCGGCGGCACGGCGCCGACCGGCGTACGGCCCGGCGGATCGCCCACGACTGGCTGGGCCGGGTCGGTCTCGCCGAGCATGCCGAGCGCCGGCCCCGGCAGCTCTCCGGCGGGCAGGCGCAGCGGGTCGCGCTGGCCCGCGCGCTCGCCGTCGAACCGGCGCTGCTGCTACTCGACGAGCCGCTGGCCGCGCTCGACGCGCGTACCCGGCTGGACACCCGGGCGGAGCTGCACCGGCACCTGGCCGCGCACCCGGGGGCCGCCCTGCTGGTCACCCACGACCCGCTGGACGCGCTGGTGCTGGCCGACCGGCTCGTGGTCGTCGAGGAGGGCCGGGTGGTGCAGGAGGGCGACGCCGCGACCGTCACGGCCCGGCCACGCACGGACTACGTGGCCCGGCTCGTCGGGTTGAACCTGCACCGGGGCCGCGCCGACGGGCACGGGGTGCGGGTCGCCGACGGGCTGACCCTCACCGTCGCCGGCGGGCTCGACGGGGAGGTCTTCGTCGCCTTCCGGCCCTCGGCGGTGGCCCTGCGCCCGTCGCGGCCCGAGGGCGGCCCACCCAACACCTGGGCGGCGACGGTGGCCGGGGTCCAGCGGCACGGCGACAACCTGCGGGTGCGCCTCGACGGGCCGATCGGGATCGACGCGGACGTCACGCCCGTCGCGGCCGCCGGACTGCGCCTGGCACCCGGCCGGCAGGTGTGGGCCTCGGTGCCGGCGGCGCAGACCCACGCGTACCCCGTCGGCTGACGCCTGCCGTCCCTGCGGCCGGCAGCGGCGCCCGACGCACAGTGCTCCGGCCGCGAACGCCGCGCGGCTCGGACACGGGGCGCGCCCGCGAGGCGGCGCGGACGCCGGGCGGGCGCGGACGCCGGGCGGGGTCAGGCGGCGGGGCCGGCGGCCAGCAGGTCGGCGTGGGCGGCGCGGAGCCGGGCCAGGCGGGGGTCGCCGCCGGGGGTGGCCCGGCGGTCGAGTTCGGCCCAGACCTCGGCGAGGGCGGCGGTGACCGCGCGCAGCTCGGCGGCGTGCCGGCGGCTGCTGCGCCGGTGCGCCTCGTCGAGGCGCCGGGCCCAGCCGGCGGTGACGGCGGCGAGGCGATCGGTGTCGGCACGCGCCTGGGCGGCGCTGCGGGCGGCGGCCGCCGGGACGATCGCGGCCACCGGGCGGGGATCGCCGTCGCGGGTGACGACGGTGACGGTGTCGGTCAACTCGGCCAGCGCGACGAGCTGGGTGAGCCGGGTGCGCGCCTCGCGCAGCGGCACCGAACGCGGCTGGTCGGTGTGCGGGGTGAGAGCGGGGACAGCCATGGATGGATGGTCGCCGTCGGGTACGACATTTCCGCACGCCGACGGTCCAGGTTGGACGTGCGGACCGGAAAACTGGCGCGAGCCGGGGCCCTCGCGGCGGATACGCTGCCCGCCCGACGCCGCACCGCGAACCGGCGCGGCGGACCCACCACGAAGGAGCTGCCGTGTCCCGCCTCGACGTCCGGACGGTCGACCTGCGCGCGATCAACTCGCTGACCAAGTATCCGTCGATCCCCACCTACCACGCCCTGGACCCCCGCGACGGCGGGCTGCTGGCGGAGTGCGTGGCGTTCACCGGGCCGGTCACCCTCACCGAGAAGATCGACGGTACGAACGCCCGGATCGTCGTGCTGCCCGGCGGCGCGTACCTGATCGGCAGCCGCGAGGAGCTGCTGTACGCGCGCGGCGACCTGATCGGCAACCCCGCGCTCGGCATCGCCGACGCCCTGCGCGACGTGGCCGAACGGCTGACCGTCGCGGCGGCGGACGACCGGATCACGGTGTTCCACCTGGAGGTGTACGGCGGCAAGGTCACCGGCGGATCGCGCAACTACACCGCCGAGCGCCGGGTCGGGCACCGGCTCTTCGACGTGGCCGTGCTGGCCGACCCCGCGCCGATGCTCGACTGGCCGGCCCCGCGGATCTCGGCCTGGCGCGACGGCGGCGGCCAGCGCTTCCTCGGCGAGGCGGACCTCGTCGGGCGGGCCGACGCGTTGGGTCTGCCGACCGTGCCCCGGCTCGCCACGGTCGACGCCGCGGACCTGCCCCGCGACCTCGACGGGACGCACGCGTTCCTGGCCGGCCGCCTGCCCCGGACGCTGGCGGCGCTGGACGGACCGGCCGGCCGCGGCGAGGGGCTGGTGCTGCGCGCGGCGGACCGCTCGGTCATCGCCAAGGCGCGGTTCCAGGACTACGAGCGCACCCTGAAGCGCCGCGCGGGCCGGCGCTGACCCGGTCGGCGGGCGTGCCCCGGGGCGCGCCCGCCGGCGGGCCGGGGCCGGGGCACGGCAGGACGCATCGGCCGACGCCACTGGACAACTACAGTTAACAATCCTAATAATTGTGCATCCGTCGATCCGACTGCCCTCGTACCGGGAGGTCCGGATGCGTCGCCCCGCCCGAAACCTGCTGCTGGCCGCCGTGGCGGCCCTCGCCACCGTCACCGCCACCACGCTGACCCTCGCCGCGCCGGCCCGCGCCGCCGGCCCGACCGCGACCTTCGCCAAGACCGCCGACTGGGGCGCCGGATGGGAGGGGCGCTACACCGTCACCAACGGCGGCCCGGGCACCATCACCGGGTGGCAGGTCGCCTTCACCCTGCCGGCGGGCACGACGCTCGGCTCCTACTGGGACGCCACGGTGAGCAGCTCCGGCCAGCGGCACACCTTCACCAACCGCTCCTGGAACGGCACCGTGGCCCCCGGCGCCTCGGTGTCGTTCGGCTTCCTGGCCACCGGCTCCGGCTCCCCCACCGACTGCACGCTCAACGGCACGCCCTGCTCGGGCGGCACGCCCACCACCCCGCCCACCACGGCACCGCCCACGACCGCCCCGCCCACCACGGCACCGCCGACCACCCCGCCACCCAGCACACCGCCGCCGCCCACCACTCCCCCGCCCGGCGGGCTGCCCCGGCACGCGCTGATCGGCTACCTGCACGCCAGCTTCGCCAACGGCTCCGGCTACCTGCGGATGGCCGACATGCCCGCCGACTGGGACATCGTCAACCTCGCCTTCGGCGAACCCACCACGGCCACCTCCGGCGACATCCGCTTCCAGCTCTGCCCGCCGGCCGAGTGCCCCGACGTCGAGACCGAGGCCGAGTTCGTCGCGGCGATCCGCGCCAAACAGGCGCAGGGCAAGAAGGTGCTGCTCTCCATCGGCGGGCAGAACGGCCAGGTGCAGCTCACCACGGCCGCCGCCCGGGACACCTTCGTCCGGTCGGTGTCGGCCATCATCGACAGGTACGGCCTGAACGGGCTCGACATCGACTTCGAGGGGCACTCGCTCTATCTGGACGCGGGCGACACCGACTTCCGCAACCCGACCACGCCGGTGATCGTCAACCTGATCTCCGCGATCCGCACCCTCAAGCAGCGGTACGGGGCGGGCTTCGTGCTCACCATGGCGCCGGAGACGTTCTTCGTCCAGCTCGGCTACCAGTTCTACGGGTCGGGCCCGTGGGGCGGGCAGGACCCGCGCGCCGGGTCGTACCTGCCGGTGATCCACGCGCTGCGCGACGACCTCACCGTGCTGCACGTGCAGGACTACAACTCGGGGCCGATCATGGGGCTCGACAACCAGTACCACACGACGGGTGGCGCGGACTTCCACATCGCGATGACCGACATGCTGCTCGCGGGCTTCCCCGTGGCCGGCAACCCCGACCGCGTCTTCCCGCCGCTGCGCGAGGACCAGGTGGCCTTCGGCGCGCCCTCCTCCCCCAGCGCCGGCAACGGATACCTCGCCCCGGCCGGGGTGCAGGCGGCGGTGACCTGCCTGGTGAAGGGGCAGGGCTGCGGCCCGTACACCCCGCGCAGCGGCACCAACCCCGCCTTCCGGGGCCTGATGACCTGGTCGATCAACTGGGACCGGTTCTACGCGTGGGAGTTCCGCCTGAGCCACGGCCCGTTCCTGCGGGCGCTGCCCTGAGCAGGTGCCGCCGTCCGGGCCGCCCGGCCCGGACGGCGGCCCGGCCCCGACCTGAAAACGGCACCATTCCGACGACGGACGGGACGCGGCACGCCCGTCGGCGCCGCCGGAACCCGGTTGCGCCGCCGGCCGGTCCGGCCACCATCGCGTGGCGGACACGGGACCGGACCGCCCGGAGCGACGCCCGGCCGCGCGGCCGGGCGCGGCGGCGTCCGGGGCGGGAGGCGAGCGTGCGCGACATCCGTGAGCTGGCGGCCGGGATCGACGCGCGGGCGGTGGTGCTCGTCGAGGGGGCGAGCGACCGGGCCGCCCTGGAGACCCTCGCCGCGCGCCGCGGCCGGGACCTCGACGCCGACGGCGTACGGGTCGTGGCCATGGGCGGCGCGACGAACATCGGCCACTTCCTCGACCAGCTCGGCCCGGCGGGACGCGGGCTGCGGCTGGCGGGCCTCTACGACGAGGCCGAGGAGGGCTTCTTCCGGCGCGGGCTGGAACGCTGCGGCCTCGGCGCCGACCTGTCCCGCGCCGGTCTGGCGACCCTCGGGTTCCACGTCTGCGTGGCCGACCTCGAGGACGAGCTGATCCGCGCGGTCGGCGTCGTCGGGGTGCGGGCGGTGCTCGCCGCGGAGGGCGAGCTGCGCTCGTTCGACCGCTTCCAACGGCAGCCGGCCCAGCGGGGGCGCGCCGTCGAGGCACAGCTGCGCCGCTTCCTCGGCACCCGGTCCGGCCGCAAGAGCGCGTACGCGCGGCTGCTCGTGGCGGCGCTGGAGTCGGACCGGGTGCCCCGCTCACTCGACGCGGTGCTCGCCGGCGTCTGAGCGCACGCCGCGCCACTCGGGCGCCAGCACCGACCACACCTCGAGGTCGATCCGCCCGGCCGGCCCCGGGTAGATCTCGCGCAGCGTCCCGTCGAGGCGCATGCCCAGCCGCCGGGCGGTCGCGATGCTGCGGGCGTTGCGCGCGTTGGTGCGCCACTCGACGCGGTGGATGCCGCGCTCCCGCACCGCCCAGTCGACGATCCGGCCGACCGCCCGGGTGACCAGCCCGTGGCCCTCCCCGGCCGGCTCCAGCCAGCAGCCCGCCTCGCAGACGCCCCGGGCGACGTCGAACGAGACGAACATGACCCCGCCGACCAGGTCGCCCCGCCGCCAGATGCCCCAGATGCCGCCGGCGTCGCACGCCCACCGGTCCGCGTAGCCCTGGAGCACGGCCCGGGCGGAGTCGAGGTCGCCGACGACGAACGAGGGCGAGACCCAGGGCGCGATGTGCGTACGGGCCCGGTCGAGGTGGGCGAGGAACTCCTCGGCCCGCCACGGCTCCAGGGGACGCAGCTCGGCGTCCTCGGTCAGGGACAGGGCGAACACGTGACCTCCCGATGCAGACGGTCGAGCGGGCAATGTACCGGTATACACGCGAGGTATACGCGGTGTGTATAGTCCCCGGCATGTCGATCGGACAGACCTTCCTCGGCCTCCTGGAGGCCAACCCCCGCCACGGCTACGACATCAAACGCCTCTACGACGAACGCTTCGGTCACGCCCGCCCGCTCGCGTACGGGCAGGTCTACGCCACCCTGTCCCGGCTGCTGCGCGGCGGCCTGGTCGAGGTGGAGTCGGTGGAGCCCGGCGAGGGTCCCGAGCGCAAGCGGTACGCGATCACCGAGGCCGGCGTCACCGACGTCACACAGTGGCTCGCCCGGGCCGAGAAGCCCGAGCCGTATCTGCAGAGCACCCTCTACACCAAGGTCGTGCTGGCCCTGCTGACCGGCCGCCCCGCCGCCGACGTGCTCGACGTGCAACGCGCCGAGCACCTGCGGATGATGCGTGAGCTGACCCGCCGCAAGCGCGACGGCGACCTGGCCGAGCAGCTGGTCTGCGACCACGCGCTGTTCCACCTGGAGGCCGACCTGCGCTGGCTGGAACTGACCGCCGCCCGCCTCGACGAACTCGCCACGGCGGTCCGGTCGTGAGCGCGCCGCTGCTGCTCGCCGAGGACCTGCACCTCGCGTTCGGTCCGACCCGGGCGCTGGCCGGCGCCAACCTGCGCGTGCACCCGGGCGAGGTGCTGGCCGTCATGGGTTCCTCCGGCTCCGGCAAGTCCACCCTGCTGCACTGCCTCGCCGGCATCACCCGACCCGACTCGGGCGTGGTGCGCTACGCCGGCCGCGACCTCGCCGCCCTGAGCGACGCCGAACGCAGCGCGCTGCGCCGGAACGAGTTCGGCTTCGTCTTCCAGTTCGGCCAGCTCGTACCGGAGCTGACCTGTGTGGAGAACGTCGCGTTGCCGCTGCGGCTGGGCCGCGTCGCCCGCCGCGAGGCGGAGCGCCGGGCGGCCGAGTGGCTGGACCGCCTCGAGGTCGCCGAGGTGGCCGGGAAGCGGCCCGGCGAGATCTCCGGCGGGCAGGGGCAGCGGGTGGCGGTCGCCCGGGCGCTGGTCACCCGACCACGGGTGGTCTTCGCCGACGAGCCGACCGGGGCGCTCGACTCGCTCAACGGCGAGCGGGTGATGCGGCTGCTCACCGCCGCCGCCCGGGACAGCGGGGCGGCCGTGGTGCTGGTGACCCACGAGGCGCGGGTGGCCGCGTACTCCGATCGGGAGGTGGTGGTGCGCGACGGGCGTACCCGCGATCTGGAGGTCACGGCGTGACGCGGCTGCGCGACCGCGCGGCCGACCTGGTCATGGGCGCCCGGATGGCGTTCACCGGCGGCCGGGACGGCTGGCTGCGGGCGGTGCTCACCGCCGTCGGCGTCGGCGTGGGGGTGGCGATGCTGCTGCTCGCCGCCGCGGTGCCCGGCGCGCTGGACGCCCGGCAGGCGCGCGGCGACGCCCGCGACGACCTGCGGATGGGCGAGCGGATCCCGGCCGCCGCGAACACCCTGCTGATCGGCCAGACCGACACCGAGTTCCGGGGGCAGCCGGTGCGCGGCCGGCTCCTGCGGCCCGAGGGACCGGCCGCGCCGATCCCGCCGGGGGTCGCGGCGCTGCCCCGCGCCGGCGAGGTGCTGGTCTCCCCCGCCCTGCGCGACCTGCTCGACTCCACCGACGGCGCGCTGTTCGCCCCCCGGCTGGGCGGGGCCACGGTCACCGGCGTCATCGCCGACGAGGGGCTGGCGGGTCCGCGCGAGCTGGCCTACTACCTGGGTAGCGGCACCCTCACGGTCGACGACGCGACCCGGCTGGACACCTTCGGCGGCGGACTGCCCGGCGAGGCCTTCGACCCGGTGCTGATGGTGCTGGTGGTCGTCATCTTCGTGGTCCTGTTGCTGCCCATCGCGGTCTTCCTCGCCGCCGCCGTGCGCTTCGGCGGCGAGCGGCGCGACCGTCGACTGGCCGCGCTGCGGCTCGTCGGCGCCGACGCCGCGATGGTCCGCCGCATCGCCGCCGGGGAGGCCGCCGCCGGCGCGCTGCTCGGCGTCGCGACCGGCGGCCTGCTCTTCGCGCTCGGCCGGCAGGTGGTCCCGCTGGTCACCCTCATGGACCTGAGCGTGTACGCCGCCGACGTGCGCCCGCCGCTGCCGCTGGTCGCCGCCGTCGTGGTGGCGGTGCCGGTGCTCGCCGTCGTCGTGACGCTGGTGTCGATGCGCGCCGTGCTGATCGAGCCGCTCGGGGTGACCCGGCGCGCCACGCCGGTGCGCCGCCGGCTGGTGTGGCGACTGCTGCTGCCGGCCGCCGGGATCGGGCTGCTGCTGGCCGGCGCCGCCGGAATCGCGCCGCTGGGCAGCGAGCAACAGACGGCGGCCGGCGCCGTGCTGCTGCTGGTCGGGGTGGTAACCCTGCTGCCCTGGCTGACCGACCTGCTGGTACGCCGGCTGCGCGGCGGGCCGGTGGCGTGGCAGCTCGCGGTGCGCCGCCTCCAGCTCGACAGCGCCGCCTCGGCCCGGCTGGTCAACGGCATCGCGGTCGCCGTGGCGGGCACCATCGGGTTGCAGATGCTCTTCGCCGGGATCTCCGGCAGGTTCACCTTCGACACCGGGCAGGACACCTCCCGCGCCCAGGTGCAGGTGCAGCTTCCCGGGCTCCCGGGCGCGCCCGCCGCCCTGGACCGGCTGGTCGGCGCGCCCGGGGTCACCGGCAGCACCACCACCCGCACCACCGTGGTCGCGGCCGGCGAGGCGTCCACCACGCTGCGCATCGGCGACTGTGCGGCGCTGGCCGAGTTCGCCGAGCTCGACCGGTGCGCCGACGGCGACGCGTTCCTGGCCCCGGATCCCGAGGAGCAGCGGCCCGGCATCCGGCCCGACACCACGGTCGCGGTCGGGGACGGCGGCGGGTCGACCTGGCGCGTTCCCCGGACCACCCGCCAGGTCCCCGTCCGCACCGACCCGGCCGGCTTCCGCCAGCCCGGCCTGCTGGTCACCCCCGGCGCGATCGACGCGGTCCGGCTGTCCCCGCTGGACGCGGAGGTGTACCTGCGGCTCGCGCCCGACCGGCCCGACGCGGTGGAGCACGTCCGCAACGCCGCCGCCGACGTCGACCCGTACGCCTTGGTGCTCACCCTGACCGAGACCCGGCAGGCCACCCGGTTCGTCAACATCCAGCGTGGCCTCTACATCGGTGCGGTGGTCACCCTGCTGTTGATCGGGGCCAGCATGCTCGTCGGCGTCCTGGAGCAGCTCCGGGAGCGCCGCCGGCTGCTGGCGATGCTGGTCGCGGTGGGCACCCGCCGCTGGACGCTGAGCTGGTCGGTGCTGTGGCAGAGCGCCGTGCCGGTGGTGATCGGGCTCGCCCTGGCGGTCGTCTTCGGGCTCGGCCTGGGCGCGGTGCTGCTGCGGATGGTGCAGACGCCGGTCACGGTCGCCTGGCCGGTGCTGGCCGTCTCCACCGGCCTCGGCGCGGCGGTGGTGCTGCTGGTCACCGGGCTCAGCCTGCCGGTGCTGTGGCGGTTGACCAGGCCCGACGGCATCCGTACCGAGTGAGCCGGCGACCCGGCCGGCGCACCCGCCGGCCGGGTCGCGCCGCCGCCCGGGCCGCGCCGTAAACTGGTGGGCCTGTAGCGCACGCCGAAAGGGGCGTCGCGAACGCGCGTCAAGCAGCGGCGCCGGTCCCGGATCCGAGCATGGACTCCGGTACAGCGGTCCGTGCCCACGGACCGCCCCGGGCCGCGTACGCGGCGGGGGCGGGCAGTTCGATGTCCATCGGCCTGCCGATCCAGGAGGCCGTCGTGGGGGCGTTGAACGTCTACGGCACCGAGCCCGGGGCGTTCGACGAGGTCACGGCGGCGGCCCAGACCTTCGCCGGATACGCCGCGATCGCCCTGGCCAACGCCCACCTCTACGAGAGCACGGCGACCCTCGCCCAGCAGATGCAGGTGGCGATGGAGAGTCGCGCCGTCATCGAGCAGGCCAAGGGCATCATCATGGGCCGACGCCGGTGCACGGCGGAGGAGGCGTTCAGCATCCTGGCGAAGATCTCGCAGAACTCCAACCGGAAGGTACGCGAGGTGGCGGACGCGTTGGTCCGTGGCGCCGCCGGGGAGCGGGAGCAGTAGGCGCCTACGGCTGGTGGCCCGTGGCCCGCCCGACGAGCGCGCTGGCCACGTCCCGGACCTTGCGGTCGCTGTCCTGGGCCATCCTGGACAGCAACGCGAACGCCTCCTCGGGCGTGCACCGCCGCTCGCCCATCACGATCCCCTTGGCCTGCTCGATGACGGCGCGGCTCTCCATCGCGGTGCGCATCTGCCGGGCCAGGGTGGTGGTGCTCTCGTAGAGGTGGGCGTGGGCCAGGGCGACGGCCGCGTACGCCGCGAAGGTCTTCGCCAGCTCGATCCCCGCCTGATCGAAGGCGTACGGCCGGGTGCCGTAGACGTTGAGCGTCCCGACCACGGCCTCCTGGATCGGCAGGCCGATGGAGAGCGAGCTGTGCACCCCCCGGTCGCGGGCCTCGGCGGCCCATCCCGGCCACCGGTCCTCGGTGCCCATGTCCGGCAGGCTCAACACGCCCCCGCTCACCGACGCGTCGAGGCACGGGCCCCGGTCGTTCTCGTACTGCCACTCGTCGAGTTCCCGCGCCATCGTGCCGGTGTACGCGACGCTCTGCGGGGCCTCCCCCCGCAGCAGGGTCACGGACACCTCCTCGGAGCCGGGAACGCCCCGCCGGGCCGCCGTCGCGATCCGCGACAGGACCGTCTCCAGGCCGGCGTCCCCGAGCCCGATCCGGCCGAGCTCGGCGAACGCTTCCCGGGAGCCGTGCGGGCTCTGCTCCATCGGGTCGGCCCCCTTCACGGTCGGCGCACCGGCCGCTCACGCCGGGATCGGCTCTGCACGGCCCCAACCTACCGGCCCACCCCGTCGTACGTGCACACAGCGCCGATCCGTCGCCCCGCCCGCCAGGTGTGGAAGACCCGGCGGCGGGGGTAACGTCTGGTCCGGGTCAAGACATGCGCCCAGGGATCGGTGCCCACCGCGAGCGTGGTGGACCGCCGCCCCGCTACCCCGTTGTCCACATTCGGGAGGGCGTCATGTCGACACTCTTGCCAGGCGAGGCGGGGCACCCGGCCGCGGCGGGCCGGCGCCGCGCGGGCCCGCCCATCGTCTCGCTCCGGGTGACCGTGCAGCCCACGACCCGGCTCGTCGAGGTCCGTGGCGAGCTCGACATGAGCAGCGCCCACCTGCTGGTCGAGTTCGTGGAGTCGTTCTGCGCCGGGCATGCGGGCGAGGTCCGGCTCGACCTGTCCGGAGTCACGTTCTTCAGCGCCCACGGCATCAGCGCGCTGCTGCGGGTGCGGCGGGTCGTCACCCGTGCCGGTGGCCGCCTCACGCTGCCCGACCCGGCCCCCTGCGTGCGCCGCCTGCTGGAGCTGAGCGGGACCCCGCGGGAGGCCGCGGGGGAACGCTCAGGCCGGTCGCGGCGGCTCGACGCGGGTGAGCAGCTCGGCGAGGTGCACGGCCCGCACCGTCGACCGGCGCCGCCGCAGCCCCGTACGCAACTGCCGCAGGCACCCGGGGTTGACCACCACCACCAGGTCCACCCCGGCGGCCTCGATCTCGTCGATCTTCGCGTCCAGGATCCGCCGTGACTCCTTGGGCCGCAGCAGGGAGTACGTGCCGGCGGCCCCGCAGCAGGTGGCCGCCGAGGGCAGCTCCACGTACTCAGCGACCTGGCGTAGCAGCGCCCGGGGCTCGGCGAAGACGCCGAGGCCGTTGCGCAGGTGGCAGGAGTCCTGAAGGGCGACCCGGGCCCGCCGCCCACCCGTGCGCAGCTCGGCCCCGACGGGCCGGTCGGCGAGCCAGGTGGACAGCTCGCGGACCCGGTCCCGGCCGAGCACCGAGGCCAGGTGCGCGGCGCAGCCACCGGAGGTGGTGACGATGGTGCCGGGCAGGTCCGCACCGAGGCGCTCGGCCAGCCGCTCGCCGCCGGCCAGGTCGCCGTTGTGCGCGTGCAGCGCACCGCAGCAGCCCTGCGCGGTGGGGACGGCCAGCTCGGGTGCGAGCGCGTGCGCCGCCCGGCTGACCGCCGGGAACAGGCCCCGCTCGACGCAGCCCAGCATGAGCTGCGCGCCCGGCGCGCCGGTCCCGCCGGCGGCGCCCGGCGCACCTGGTGCCGCGCCCGGCGCCGACGCGGTCGACGTCGCCGCGCCGGGGGTCGGCCCCGCCTGGGGCGCGGCGGCGGCCCGGCCGCGGGCGGCCCGACGCACGAGGCCGGACAACCGCAACAGCCACCGTCGCTCGACGAGCAGCATCAGCGCCCGGGCCACCGGCGGCCGCCGCCAGCCCCGCCACTGGTGCACCCGCCACTGCTCCAGCAGGTCGCCGTACTCCACGCCCGCCGGGCAGACCGGCTCGCAGGCGCGGCAACCCAGGCAGAAGGAGGACTGCTCGGCGAGGGTGGGGTCGTCCGGCGGCAGGGTGCCGTCCTGCAACGCCCGCATCAGGGTGATCCGGCCACGCGGCGAGGACGCCTCGTCGCCCGTCATCGCGTAGGTGGGGCAGGCCGGCAGGCAGAACCCGCACGAGATGCAGCGGGACAACTGCTCCGGGTCGAACACGTCGCCCGTCACGATCCCAGCTTTCCGGGGTTGAGGATGCCGGCCGGATCGAAGGCGGCCTTGATCCGGCGCAGCAGGGCGAGTTGGTCGTCGCCGAGTCGGGCGGCGAGGAACGGCAGCTTCGCCGCCCCCACCCCGTGCTCGCCGGTGATCGTGCCGCCGAGCGCGATGGCGGCGGCGAAGATGTCGGCGAAGGCCGCCTCGGCGCGGCGTACCGCCTCGTGGTCCTCGGCGGAGTCGAGCACGCAGGTGGGGTGCAGGTTGCCGTCGCCGGCGTGGCCGAAGGTGGCGATGGCGACGCCGTGCCGGGCGGCGATGGCGTCGATCCGGTCGACCATCTCGGCGATCCGCGGCCGGGGCACGGTCGCGTCCTCCAGGATGGTGACACCGCCGCGGCGCGACAGCGCCGGCAGCGCGCAGCGGCGCGCGGCCAGCAGCGCCTCGGCCTGGGCGACCTCGCGGGCCGTGGTGACCTCCACCGCGCCGGCCTCGACGCAGGCCGCGCCGATGCGGTCCAGGTGGGTGGCGACGAGGTCCGGCGGGCCGTCGTCGCCGAAGAGCAGCAGCGCACCGGCGTCGGAACGCAGTCCCAGGTGGGCGAAGTCCTCCACCGCCTGGATGCAGGCCCGGTCGAGGAACTCCAACGTCGCCGGCACCACCCCGGCCCGGATCACCCGGGCGACGGCCTGCCCCGCGTCGGCCAACGTCGGGAAGTACGCCACGCCGGTGTTCGTCGACTCCGGAGCGGGCAGCAGCGCCACGGTCGCCTCGGTGATCACGGCGAGGGTGCCCTCCGAGCCGGTGAGCAGCCGGGTCAGGTCGTAGCCGGCGACGTCCTTCCACAGCCGACCACCGGTGCGGATCACCTCACCGGTGGGCAGCACCGCCTCCAGGCCGAGCACGTAGTTGCGCGTCACGCCGTACTTCAGGCCACGCAGCCCGCCCGCGCAGGTGGCGATGGTGCCGCCGACGGTGGCGACGGTGCGGCTGCCCGGGTCGGGCACCCAGAGCAGGCCCTGCGCGGCGGCCGCGTCGGCCAGGGCGGCGCTGGTCACGCCCGGTTGCACCCGGGCGAGCAGCTCGTCGGCGCTGATCTCCAGGAGGGCGGCGAGCCGGGTCAGCACGAGCACGATCCCGCCGCGCAGCGGCACGGTCGCGGCGCACAGGTTGGAGCCCGCGCCGCGGGGCACCACGGGCACCTGATGCCGGGTGGCCAGGGCCAGCACCGCGGCGACCTCGGCGGTGTCGGCCGGGAAGACCACCGCGTCGGGCCGGTGCGAGAACAGCGGCGTCGCGTCCCGCGCGTACGCCACCAGGTCGCCGGCCGCGTCGTGCACGTGTGCCGGGCCGACGATGCCGCGCAGCTCGGCGAGGACGGTCGCGGAGAGCGCCATGCCCACCCCTTCCCGGCGCACCGGTCGCGCCCGTAGGTTTCTGCCAGTCGACAAGCGGCGACACGGCGACAGTTTTCATCCCGATCATAGAGAGCCGCGGCCGGTGAGGCGAAGACGGCGGGGGCACCTGACGTCAGCGCGGCGGCAGGTGCTCCCGCAGCGCGGCGAACTCGGCCACCGTCAGAAAGGACGGGTTCGCCCCCTGCGGCTGCCGGAACACCTCCGCGCCCGCCAGCCGGGCATCGGCCCGCAGGAGCCCCCGGCGGATCCGGTGCGCCCCGTCGAGGACCGTCAGCTCCAACGGCACCGTCCAGGCCGCGCCCGGCTCACCCGGCACCGCGGCGGCGGCCACCACTCCGACCCCCCAGACGCCGTAGGCAAGCCCGCCCCGGCTGCCGCTGGCCCAGAGGACCACCGGCTGCCCGGCGCGCATCAGCCGGGCCCGGTAGCCGGGGCGCACGCACCAGCTCGTCACCCGCGGATCCCGGGCGAACCGGCCGGCCAGGTCGGTCCGGTCCGCGTTGCCCTTGACGAGCCACGCGCCGAGGTCGTCGAGATGCACCCGTCGGTCGGTCACCCCCTCATCCTCACCCGGGCGATTCCGGCAGGTTGAACCGGCACCACCCGGCCTGGCCCTCCGGGCACCACCTGCCGCCGCCTCTCATCGTCGGTTATCGATGGTCAGCTACTCGGCGGGTCTTCGTTGCTGCCGGATCGAGGTTCCGGAATGCAGGCCGGGGCGCCCGTCAGGCGACGTGTCGCAGGTATCCCGACACCGACGCGTCCAGAACCTCCCGGCCGGGCCGCGCCCACACCTCGGCCGAGAAGACCTCCACCTCGACCGGACCGGTGTAACCCGCCGCGTCGACGGCCTCCCGCAGCCGGCGCAGCTCGATGCAGCCGGCGCCGGGCAGCGCCCGACCGAGCAGCACCCCCTCGGGCAGCGGGGTGACCCAGTCGCACACCTGGAACGCGGCGATGCGGGCCCCGGCCCGCGCGATCTGCGCGTAGACCGCGTCGTCCCACCACACGTGGTAGGCGTCCACGACGACCCCGACCACCCCCGGGTCGAACCCCTCGGCGATATCGAGCGCCTGCCCCAGGGTGGACACCACGCACCGGTCGGCGCAGAACATCGGGTGCAGCGGCTCGATCGCCAGCCTCACCCCCGCCGCGGCGGCGTGCGGGGCCAGCTCGGCGACGGCGTCGGCCACCCGGCGCCGGGCGCCGTCGACATCCCGGCTGCCCGGCGGCAGCCCGCCGGAGACCAGCACCAGCACCGAGGTGCCGAGCGTGGCGGCCTCCTCGATGGCCCGCAGGTTCTCATCGCGCCAACCGTCGCCCGTGAAGAAACCACCCCGGCAGAGGGAGGTGACCTCGAGGCCGGCGTCGCGGACCAGCTTCGCGGCGCGGGCCAGGCCGTACCCGGCGACCGGCTCCCGCCACAGCCCGATCCCGGGCACGCCGGCGGCCACGCACCCCTCGACCACCTCGGGCAGCGCCCAGTGCTGCGACGTGGCCTGGTTGAACGAGAACCGCCGCAGCGCGCCGCCACCGAATGACCCACCCTCCGTTCGCGACTGCGGGGCTCGCAAAACCGGCTCACTCCTCGCCCTCACTGGTCCACCCCCGCCACGGTGAACAGCGCCCGGGCGCGGGCCGCGGCCAGCTCCGCGTCGGGCAGCAGCCCGGCGGCGTCGGCGAGGGTGAGCAGGGTGGCCAGGTGCGCCGGTGAGCGGCCGGACTGCGCCCCGCCGACCATCGTGAAGTGGTCCTGGTGCCCGGCCAGCCAGGCCAGCAACACGATGCCCGTCTTGTAGTGCCAGGTGGGGGCCGCGAAGAGGTGCCGGGCCAGGGGCACGGTCGGGGCGAAGATCTCGTCGTACGCCGCCAGGTCCCCCCGGTCGAGCGCGGCCAGCGCCGCGGCGGCGGCCGGCGCGATCGCGGCGAACACCCCGAGCAGCGCGTCGGAGTGACCGCCCGCGTCGCCCCGGATCAGCTGCGGGTAGTGGAAGTCGTCACCGGTGTACAGGCGCACCCCGGCGGGCAGCCGGCGGCGCAACGCCACCTCGCGGTCGGCGTCCAACAGCGAGACCTTGATGCCGTCCACCCGGCCGTCGTGGGCCTTGATCAGCTCGACCACGGCGTCGGCGGCCTCGTCCAGGTCCGCCGACCCCCAGTAACCCGCCAGCGCCGGATCGAACATCGGGCCGAGCCAGTGCAGCACCACCGGCTCGTCGGCCGCGCTCAGCAACTCGTCGTACACCCGCAGGTAGTCCCCGCTGTCGCGGGCGGCGGCGGCCAGGTGGCGGCTGCACATCAGCACCGGGCGGGCCCCGGCGGCGCGCACGTCGTCGAGCTGCTCGCGGTAGGCGCGGGCGACCTCGGCCAGGGTGGCCGGGCCGGGCGGAAGCTGGTCCGTGCCCACACCGGCGACGATCCGCCCGCCGACCGCGCGCGCCTCCGCGGCGCTGCGCCGGATCAGCTCACGGGTCGCCCGGTAGTCCAGGCCCATCCCCCGCTGCGCGGTGTCCATCGCCTCGGCCACTCCGAAGCCGTACGACCACAGGTGGTGCCGGAAGGCCAGGGTGCGCTCCCAGTCGAGCACGGCCGGCGCGCCCGGGGTGTTCTCGGCCGACGGATCGGCCACCACATGCGCGGCGGCGTACGCGATCCGGCTGCTCGGTGGCCCGGCGGGACGCGCAAAGCCGGTGCCCCCGCGGAGCTGGTAGCGCCGCCCACCGGGCAACACCACCCCCGCCCCGCGCGCAGGTGCGCCTTCCGTTCGCGACTGCGGGGCTCGCAAAACCGGCTCACTCCTCGCGCTCACAGGTGCGCCGTCCGTTCGCGACTGCGGGGCTCGCACACCCGGCTCACTCCTCGCGCTCACAGGTCCAGCTCCGGGATGTCCAGCCGGGCACCCTCACGAGCGGAGCGCAGGCCCAGCTCGGCGAGCTGCACGCCGCGCGCACCGGCCAGGAAGTCCCACCGGAACGGCTCGTCGGCCGCGACGTGGCGCAGGAACGCTTCCCACTGCATTTTGAAGCCGTTGTCGAACTCCTCGTTGTCCGGCACCTCCGTCCACTGGGAGCGGAAGGGCTCGGTGACCGGCAGGTCCGGGTTCCACACGGGTTTCGGGGTGACCGCCCGGTGCTGTACCCGGCAGTTACGCAGCCCGGCCACGGCGCTGCCCTCGGTGCCGTCCACCTGGAACTCGACCAGCTCGTCGCGGTGCACCCGCACGCACCACGAGGAGTTGAGCTGCGCGACCACGCCGCCGTCGAGTTCGAAGACGCCGTACGCGGCGTCGTCGGCGGTCGCCGGGTAGCTGCGGCCCGCCTCGTCGACCCGCTGCGGCAGGTGCGTGGCGGTCAGGCAGGAGACGGTACGCACCCGGCCGAAGAGCTCTTCCAGCACGTACTGCCAGTGCGGGAACATGTCCACGACGATGCCGCCGCCGTCCTCGCTGCGGTAGTTCCAGGAGGGGCGCTGCGCCGGCTGCCAGTCACCCTCGAAGACCCAGTAGCCGAACTCCCCGCGCACCGACAGGATCCGGCCGAAGAAGCCGCCGTCGACGAGTCGCTTGAGCTTGCGCAGACCGGGCAGGAAGAGCTTGTCCTGCACGACTCCGGTGCGCACCCCGGCGGCGCGGGCCGCCCGGGCCAGGTCGAGGGCGGCCCCGGTGTCCTCGGCCAGCGGCTTCTCGGTGTAGATGTGCTTGCCGGCCTCGATCGCCCGGCGGATCGCCTTCTCCCGCTGCTGGGTGACCTGGGCGTCGAAGTAGATCTCGACGTCGTCGCGGGCCAGGGCGGCACTCAGATCGGTGGTCCAGTCGCTCAGGCCGTTCCGCTCGGCGATCTCGCGGAGCCTCGTCTCGTTGCGCCCGACCAGCACGGGCTCCGGCCAGATCGACGTGCCGTCGGCCAGGGGCACGCCGCCCTGCTCGCGGATGGCGAGCAGGGAGCGGACCAGGTGCTGCCGGTAGCCCATCCGGCCGGTGACGCCGTTGACGATGATGCCTATCGACCTGCGGGTCATGGGTGTTCCTTCCCCTCCGCGGGCGCGCACCGGCCGGGACGGCGGCGGGCGCAGCCCTCTTGCACGCCTGCCCCGCGCCCGGGGAGGTTCCCCGGCGGCGAATCCAGGCAAGCGCTTTCCTAGCAGCGTAGGGAGCGCCTCCCCCGCCGGCAAGAGCCATGCCGGGCCCGTCACGCCGGCTGGCGGCACCGACGCATTCGCCTTGATCGGCTCCGGGCTCCCGCTGCGGTACGGTGACGGATGGCCGGCACCCGGCGCGGCCGTCGAGAGCGACCGAGGGGGCGGCAGTGGCGACCCTGTCCGACGTGGCCCGGCGGGCCGGGGTCTCGCCCGCGACCGCCTCCCGGGTGATCAACGGCAGCAGCAAGCCCGTCACCGAGGACCTGCGCGAACGCGTGTTGCGCGCCGTCGCCGACCTGCAGTACGTGCCGAACGCGCACGCCCAGCTGCTGGCCCGCTCGCACCGCGTGGCGGTGGGTGTCATCGTGCACGACGTCTCGGACCCGTACTTCGCCGAGATCACCCGGGGACTGCAACGGGTCGCCACCGACCAGGGCCGGCTGCTGATGATCTGCAACAGCTACCGCGACCCGGACCGCGAGCTGGAGTACGTCGAGCTGCTGCGCGGCCAGCAGGTCGCCGCGATCATCCTGGCCGGTTCGGGCTACCACGACGCCGCCTTCACCCGCCTGCTCAACGAGAAGCTCGCCGCCTACGAGGCCACCGGCGGACGCGTCGCCGTCATCGGCCGCCACGAGCACTCCGGCGACGCGGTGATGCCGGACAACCGGGCCGGCGGTCGGCTGATCGGAGCGGAACTCTACGAACTCGGTCACCGCACCATCGGGGTGGTGGCCGGGCCGGCGGTGCTCACCACCACCACCGACCGCCTCACGGGGCTGCGGGAGGCCCTCGCCGCCCACGGGCTGAGCCTGCCGGAGCACCGCGTGCGCCACGCCGAGTTCGACCGCGACGGCGGGGTCGCCGCCACTGCCGCCCTGCTCGACGCCGAGCCCGGGCTGACCGCCATCGTCGCGCTCAACGACTCCATGGCGATCGGTGCGCTCGCACTGCTGCGTTCCCGGTCGGTGGCGGTGCCCCGGCAGGTGTCGGTCATCGGCTTCGACGACATGCCGATCGCCCGCGACGTCACCCCCGCGCTGACCACCGTCCGGCTGCCCCTGGTCGCGATGGGCGCCCGCGCGATGTCGCTGGCGCTCGACGCCGGGGCCGCGGCGCCCCGCGTCGAGGTGCTGCCCGCCGAGGTGGTGCGCCGCGACAGCACCGGCCCGGCCCCGGCACCGCGCGGGTCAGATGATGAAGTGGGTCCAGTAGGCGAGCCAGGTGACGAAGAGCGCGCCCTGTAGCAGCGCCAGGGCCGCGGTCGACCAGGCGTCCGCGCCCGCGGCGCGGGTCCATCGGGCCAGCACGAGGGCGACCGGGAAGACGGCGAGCAGGTAGCGCAGCAGGCTCTTGTACACCGGTGGACCCATCGACAGCGGCACCAGGACCATGGTCAGCCCGTACACGAAGTAGGGCAGCCCGAGCCGGCGCGCGCCCGCCACCAGGACCGCCAGCACCACCACGGCGGCCCACACCCGCAGGGCGTCGCGCGCCGGGGTGTCGGTCAGGCCGTGCCAGAGCACCGCCAGCGGGTTCTGCACCCGGATCCCCCAGCCCTTCTCCTGGGCGTGCTGGTACGCCAGCCAGTCACCGCTCTGCCAGCGGCAGAACGCCATGAAGGTCAACCAGCCGGCGGGCACCAGCGCCAGCGGCCAGCCGACGCGGACGTAGGTCCACCACGCGCGCGGGCCCAGCCGGTAGCCGTGCTGCCGCAGCAGCACCAGGGCCAGCGGCAACACGACGAAGAAGCCGACCGAGCGGCTCATCGCCAGGAAGTAGCCGACCACGCCCACGAGCAGCCAGCGCCGCCGCTCGGCGTGGTGGAAGACCGCGAGCGCGAGGCAGAGGAACAACGACTCGGTCAACGCCGCCTGGAACAGGAAGCCCGTCGGCAGCAGCACCAGGTAGCGGACGAACCGGCGGGCGGCGGCGTCGTCGCCGAGCAACCGCTCACCCAGCCGGTGGGCGTAGTAGAGCATCAGCAGGAACGCGACGTTGGCGACGAGCAGCAGGGCCAGCGCGGTGTCCCCGCCCAGCAGCGGCGCCAGCGCCCGGGCCAGGAACGGATAGAGCAGCGGGAAGCCGAAGTCGGGCCACGGTTCGTCGAGCGGCAGCCGGGCCAGCCGGTCGTAGAGGAAGGAGTCCCAGGCGAACCAGAGCCCGACCGCCCGGTGCCCGGAGATCGCCCGCTGCTGCTCGCGCATCAACGCCTCGTCCGGCGGCGGCGCCCACGGCACCTCGTCGAAGGCGCTCAGCGCGAGCACCCCGACCCCGCTCAGCACGATCTTCGTGCCGAGGAAGACGGCGACGACGAACAGCCACGGCGCCGGCACCCGGGCGGCGGCCCGCGCGGTCGCGGCCCGCAGGGACCGCGCCCGCCCGGTCAGCCGGGCGGGCAGGGCGCCCCACCGCCGGTGCGCGACGGCCCGCCCTCTGTCCATTGCGCGTCTCCCGATCCGGCCGCCCGAACGGTGCCACATCCCCGTTCCGGGGCGGTTGACACGCCGACGCGGTCGCGGGTCGGGGTGAATTCGTCCCGACGCCGGGTAAGCGGGCGCCTCTGGACTGGGCGTACGCGGGAGGCGACGGGCATGGACGAGGAACGCGGCACGGTGGTCATCGGGGCGGGGCCGGCCGGCCTGACCGCGGCGTACGAGCTGCTCCGGCGCGACAGCCCGGTCCGGGTGTTCGAGGCCGACGAGGTGGTGGGCGGCATCAGCCGTACCGTCGAGCGCGACGGGTGGCGCTTCGACATCGGCGGGCACCGGTTCTTCACGAAGGTGGCCCGCGTCGAGGAGTTCTGGCACGAGATCCTGCCCGACGAGGACTTCCTGCTGCGCCCCCGGATGAGCCGGATCTACTACCGGGGCGCCCTGTTCGACTATCCCCTGAACGCGGCGAACGCCCTGCGCAACCTCGGCCTGCGGGAGGCGGCCCTGTGCATGGGCTCGTACGCACGGGCCCGGCTGCGCCCGCCGAGGGACCAGTCGCACTTCGAGGGCTGGGTCTCGGCCCGCTTCGGCTGGCGGCTGTACTCGATGTTCTTCAAGACCTACACGGAGAAGGTCTGGGGTATGCCGGCCGACCGGTTGCAGGCCGACTGGGCCGCGCAGCGGATCAAGAACCTGTCGTTGGCCAAGGCGGTCCGCAACGCGGTGTTGCCCAAGCGCAACCGCAAGGACGTGACCAGCCTGATCGAGGAGTTCCAGTACCCGAAGCTCGGACCCGGCATGATGTGGGAACGCTGCGCCGAACAGGTGCGCCGGCGCGGGGGCCGGGTGGACACCGGCACCTGGGTGACCGCCGTGCACCGCGACCCACAGCGGCGCCGCGCGGTCGCCGTGACCGTCGACGGGGCCGGTGGGCGACGCACCGAGCCGGCCGCGCACGTCGTGTCGTCGATGCCGATCTCCGAGCTGGTCGCCGCGCTGCGCCCGGCGGCCCCGCCGGAGGTGCTGTCCGCCGCCGCCGACCTGCGCTACCGGGACTTCCTGACCGTCGCGCTGGTGGTGCCGGAGGAGTTCTCGTTCCCCGACAACTGGATCTACGTGCACGACCCGGCGGTGAAGGTGGGCCGGATCCAGAACTTCGGCTCCTGGTCGCCGCACCTGGTCAAGGACGGCCGCACCTGCCTCGGCCTGGAGTACTTCGTCTTCGAGGACGACGAGACCTGGCGTACGCCGGACGCCGAGCTGATCGCCGCCGCGACGGCCGAGCTGGGGCGGCTCGGCCTGGTCCGGCCGGGGGTCGTCGAGGCCGGGTACGTGGTGCGGATGCCGAAGGCGTACCCGGTCTACGACGAGCGCTACCAGCACAACGTCGACGTGATCCGGGAGTGGCTGGCCCGCGAGGTGCCCAACGTGCACCCGGTGGGCCGCAACGGCATGCACCGCTACAACAACCAGGACCACTCCATGCTGACGGCGATGCTGACCGCCGAGAACATCGCCTGCGGCACCCGCCACGACGTGTGGTCCGTCAACGTGGAGCAGGACTACCACGAGGAGTCGAGCCACGACGGGAACGGCCACCGGGGCACCGGCCGGGACGCGCCGGTCGTGCCGGCCCGACCCACCGCCCCGGTCGGCACGACCATCGGCGGCGTCGTCCGGCCCGAACGGCCGACCCAGGTACGCCCCGGCTGAGCCGCCGACCGCCGACGAGGCGCACCCACGGGGAACCGGTACCAGCAGGTGTGAACTTTCCTGCCGGTCACCTACCCGGATGGCCATGTCGGCGGCTTCGTCGATCAGCTCGGCGGCGGTGCGGTCGTCCCCGATGTGGGCGGCTGCCAGGGCGGCCTGAATCAGCAGGGTCCCGCACAGGGACAGCTCGGGTGGGGTGCCGTGCTCGATCATGGGTGGGGCGATCCGGTACGCGGCGGCCAGCATCACGGACTTCGCCACCCTCGCCCGCCCCGCGGCGCGCGACACCTGGCGAATGGCCACCTTCCGGTCGATGCTCTACGCCCGACTCGGCATGGTCGCGCCAGGCGAACAGGCCCAGACCGACGCCGACCGGCTCCGACCGGCAGCACTGACCCGGTTCGCCACTCACATCGAGCTACACCGCGCCCTCATGATGACCAGGTCCGGAGATCGGCCCGGTGGACTCGCCTACGCCCGACGAGCCTGGGCAACACTGCCAGCAGACCGTCGCTCACAAACCCTCGGACTGGTCCTACAAGAAGTCGAAAGAGCAGCCCGCAAAACAACCTGGACTCCGCCGGCCGCCCTGCGGTCTACGTGCTCGTGGGCGCAGCCGAACCACCCGCACTCGGCCTGGGCCACCCACCGATGTCCGACACTGCTCCCGGGCGACGGTATGCTTCTCCCATGCCCTCCTACCCGCCCACCTTCGCCGACCAGGTGGTCACCCAGCCAGCCCGCGCCCAGTTCGAGGCGTTCCTCGACGAGCACCGTCGTGCCCTCAACGGCTGCCTGGACGGGCTGACGGAGGAACAGGCGCGCCGGTCGTTGGTGGCCTCCCGGACCACGCTGCTGTGCCTCGTGAAGCACGCGACCTTCGTCGAGAAGGTCTGGTTCGACGAGGCCGTCACGTGCCGGTCGCGCGCGGAGATCGGCATCCCCGCGACGCCGGACGAGTCGTTCGTCCTCGATGCCGACGACACGATCGCCACCGTCCAGCGCGCACACCGCGAAGCCTGCGAAGCATCACGCCGTGCGACGTCGTCCCTGGGTCTGGACGACATCCTGCACGGCAACCGGCGGGGCCCGCTTCCGCTGCGGTGGGTGTATCTCCACATGCTGCGCGAGCTCGCCCAGCACTGTGGGCACGCGGACATTCTCCGGGAGCAGCTCGTCGACGGGTAGCGCGCGGACGTCCCGTCCAACGGCGCGTCGGTGCCGTGGCCGGTAAACGCTTTGCCGCCGCGCCGGGCCGCCCATAGCATCCGCCGGATGCGGATCCGCGAGTTCCACGAGGCCGACTGGGCCCAGGTGTGGCCGATCGTCCGGGAGGTGGTCCGGGCCCGGGAGACCTTCACCTACGACCCGGAGCTGACCGCCGAGCAGGCGTACGACATGTGGGTGGAGGCCGCGCCGGGCCGGACGGTGGTCGCGGTCGACGGCGACCGGGTGCTGGGCACCGCGAAGATGGGCACCAACCGCCCCGGGCCGGGCTCGCACGTCGCCACCGCGAGCTTCATGGTGGCCCGCGCGGCGCGCGGGCGGGGGGTGGGCACCGCGCTGTGCCGGCACGCGCTCGACTGGGCCCGGGCGCGGGGCTACGCGGGAATGCAGTTCAACGCGGTGGTCGAGACCAACACCTCGGCCGTCGAGCTGTATCGGCGGGAGGGGTTCGCGGTGGTCGGCACGGTGCCCGGCGCGTTCACGCACCCCGCCCTCGGCCGGGTCGGCCTGCACGTGATGTACCAGGAGTTCTGACCCGCCCGGCGGCCCACCCGTCCGGGTGTCGCCGCCGGGCCGGCCGGTCGTCAGGCGACGGCGGCGGAGGTCGCCTCGGCACGCAGGGCGTCCTCGGAGGCGCCCCGGCGCCAGTAGCCGGAGAAGGTGACCCGGCGGCGGTCCAGGCCACGCTCGCCGACGAGGTGCCGGCGCACCGAGCGCACCATCGAGGACTCGCCGGCGATCCAGGCGTACGGGGTGCCGGCCGGCAGCCGGGCGGCGCGCACCGCGTCCGCCAGCAGGGTGCTGCCGGGCGCGGTGGCGCCCCGCACGATCCAGCGCACCTCGGCCCGCGCCTCGGTGGGCAGCTCCTGGATGTCGGCCGCGTCGGGGACCTCGATCCAGGCCTGGACCGGGGTGCCGGCCGGCAGCCAGGCCAGGATGCCGGCGGCGGCGGGCAACCCGGTCTCGTCGGCGACGAGCAGGACCGAGTCGGTGCCGGTCGGCGGGCGGAAGCAGACGCTGCGGTTGTCGTGCACGGCCGGGCCGAGCAGCACGACCCGGTCGCCCGGCAGGGCGTGCCGGGCCCAGCGGGAGGCGGGGCCGGTGTCGCCGTGGCTGACGAAGTCGATGTCGACCTCGGCCACCTCGGGGCGCTGCTCGCGGATGGTGTACGAGCGCATGACCGCGCGCACGTCGGGGTCCATGGCCCGGTACGCGCCGAACCAGTCCTCCCCCGCACCGGCGGGGAGCACCGGCTCGCGCTGGCCGGGGTGCGGCAGGAACAGCGAGACGCTCTGGTCCCGGCCGCCGCCGGCGAAGTCGGCCAGTTCCGGCCCGCCGAAGGTGACCCGGATCTGGGAGGCGCCCACGCGGCGCGCGCCGACGACCCGCGCGGCGAAGAGGCGGTACTGGACGGCGACGGCGGTGGTCACGGGGTCACCTTCTTGGTGCCCTTGATCGCGGTGGCCAGGTTCTCCAGCAGCGGGGCGGCGCCGGCGTACGAGAAGCGGGGCACCGCGTCCCATCCGGTGACCTGGTTGGCCTTGACCGCCGGGAGCTGCTGCCAGGTCGGCTTGGCGGCCATGTCCTTGGGTTGCAGCGCGGTGTTGCGGTTGTCCAGCAGGATCAGGTCGGCCGGGAACTTGCCGGCGTTCTCCCAGCTCAGCGCCTCGAAATAGTCGCCGGCCTCGAGCTTGGTGGGCACCACGATGTCGACGCCGAGCTCGGCGAAGTACATCAGGTCGGTGCTGACCTTCGGGTTGGAGACGTAGAACAGGTCGGGGCTGCCGGAGGCGGCCATCACCTTGATTCCCGGGTTCGCCTTGACCGCCTGGCGGACCGACTCGGCGGCGGCCTCGAAGCGGGCCTTGGCGTCGGTGACCTTCTTCGCCGACAGGTCGGCACCGAGGGACTCGGCGAGCTGCGCGTAGCGCTCGATGGGCTTGGTCATCGGCACCCGGGCGGTGGTGACGGTGACGGTGGGCGCCAGCGGAAGGATCTTGTCCTTGCTCTCGTCGGGCACGTACCAGAAGGCGCCCGGGTCGTACATGTGGGTGACGAGCAGTTCGGGGCGCAGGGCGGCGTACTTCTCCAGGTTGAACTCGCCCCACACGTTGCCGAGGATCTCCACACCCTCGACGTTGAGGTCGCCGGCCTGCGGGTCCTTGCTGCCGTCGGTGCGCTTCGTCTCGCCGAACACCCCGACGATCTGCTTGTCGATCCCGAAGTCGACAAGCGCGGCGGCGACTCCCGTGAAGGCGACCACCCGGTTCGGGCGGGCGGGGGCGCTGACCTTCTCGTTGCGGTCGTCGGTGAACGACCACGGCCCGCCGGTGCCGGCCCCGGCGGGGGTGGCGGAGTCGTCGTCCTTGCCGCAGCCGGCGAGCAGCGTGGCCAGGGCGGCGGCGCCGCCGGCGGCGAGCAGGCCACGGCGGGAGAGGCGGCGGGCGGGCGCGGAATGCGGCATGGTGGTGTCTTTCGATCGGGGGTCGGCGAATGACCATGGACAGCGGGGTTAGGTTAACCTAACCTAAACCACTGTCAAGTGCCGTCCGCGATTCCGCCCCACATGGAGCCCACACTGTCCGCCACCCTCTCCCCCCGTGTCGTCGCGGCCGTGCCGCCCGACGGGCGGCGGCGCAGCCGCGCCGCGTTGCGCGCCGCCGGCCTCGCGGCGTCGGTGCTGCTGCTCGCGGCCGTCGCGGTGCTCAGCATCGCGGTCGGCGCCAAGCAACTCCCCCTCGCCGAGGTGTGGCCGGGCCTGCTGGACCCCGCTGCCACGGAGTACGCCGTCGTGCACCGGATGCGGCTGCCACGCACCCTGCTCGGCCTGCTCGCCGGGGCGGCACTCGGCGTGGCCGGTGCGGTGATGCAGGCGTTGACCCGCAACCCGCTCGCCGACCCCGGTCTGCTCGGCATCAACGCCGGTGCCGCGGCGGCCGTGGCCAGCGGCGCCCTCCTGTTCGGCGTCGGCGGCGTCGGCGGGCAGGTGTGGTTCGCGCTGCTCGGCGCGGCGGCCGTGACCGCCGCCGTGTACGCCGTCGGCGGCGGGCGCGGGGCCACCCCCGCCCGGCTGGCACTGGCCGGCGCGGCACTCAACGCCACCCTCTACTCCTACGTCAGCGCGGTGATGCTGATGGACACGGCGTCGCTGGAACGGCTGCGGTTCTGGACGGTCGGCTCCCTGGCCAGCGCCGAGCCCGCGGCCGTACGCACCGTGGCGCCGTTCATGGCGGCGGGCCTGCTGGTCGCGCTGGCCGTCGCGCGCCCGCTCAACGCCCTGGCGCTCGGCGACGACGCGGCACGCGCGCTCGGCGCCCGCCCGGCCCTCGTACGAGCGGCGGTCATCGTGGCGATCACCCTGCTCTGCGGCGCCGCCACCGCCGCCTGCGGGCCGATCGTCTTCGTCGGGCTGCTCGTGCCGCACCTGGTACGCGCGCTCACCGGGCCCGACCTGCGCTGGCTGCTGCCGTACTGCGCGGTGCTCGCGCCCGTGCTGCTGCTCGGCGCCGATGTGCTGGGGCGCGTCCTGAGCCGCCCGGGCGAGCTCCAGGTCGGGCTCGTGACCGCCGTGGCGGGCGGGCCGCTGTTCCTCTGGCTGGTGCTGCGCGGGCGGGTGGCCCACCCGTGATCACCCTGCGTACCCCCGGCGGCCTGTCCCTGCGGCTGCGCCCCCGCGCCGTGGTCGTCGGCGTCACCTGCGTGCTGCTGGCCCTGGCGCTGAGCGTGCTCGCCATCGGCAGCGGCGACTACCCGATGAGCCCCGCCGACGTGCTGCGCGCCCTCACCGGCCGGGGCACGCCGGCCGAGGAGTTCATCGTCACCGAGCTGCGGCTGCCCCGGGTGGTCACCGCGCTCTGCGTCGGCGCCGCGCTGGCGCTGGCCGGCGCGGTCTTCCAGTCGCTGGTGCGCAACCCGCTGGGCAGCCCCGACATGCTCGGCTTCACGCAGGGCGCGGCGACCGGGGCACTGGTCGTGGTGGTGCTCGGCGGCAGCAGCCTGGCGCTGGCCTCGTCGGCGGTGCTCGGCGGGCTGCTCACCGGCGCGCTGGTGTACGCGCTGTCCTGGCGGCGCGGCGTGCACGGATACCGGCTGATCCTGGTCGGCATCGGCACCATGGCGATCCTCACCGGGGTCAACGGCTGGCTGCTCACCCGGGCCCCCCTGATGGACGCCGCCCGCGCCGTGCTCTGGCTCACCGGCAGCCTCGACGGGCGGGGCTGGTCGAACGCGCTGCCGCTGCTGATCGCGCTGGCGGTGCTGGTGCCACTCATGCTCGCCGGCTACGGGCCGGCGATGCGGCTGGTCGAGATGGGCGACGACACCGCCGCCGCCCTCGGCGTACGCGTGGAGCGGCTGCGCCTGGTCGTGCTGGCGGCGGCGGTGCTGCTGGTCTCCCTCGCGGCCGCCGCCGCCGGGCCGGTGAACTTCGTGGCCCTCACCGCGCCGCACCTGGCGCGGCGGCTGACCCGGGCGCCGGGGCCGAACCTGCTGCCCTCGGCGGCCGTCGGCGCACTGCTCCTGGTCGCCGCCGACCAGCTCGCGATGCGGGCGTTCCCCGGACACCAACTACCGGTGGGCGTGGTGACCGGCGTGCTGGGTGGCGCCTACCTGGTCTGGCTGCTGGCCACCGAGCGCCGGGCCGGCCGGCTGTGAGCGGGTGCGGCCCGCGGGCCACCCATGACGAGAACGGAGCACCGAGCATGCAGTCCCGGCTGAGCGGCACGGCGATGACCCTCGCCTACGAGCGGCGGACCGTCGCGCATGATCTGAGCGTCGCCGTGCCCGACCGGTCCTTCACGGTCATCATCGGCCCCAACGCCTGCGGCAAGTCCACCCTGCTGCGGGCGCTGTCCCGGCTGCTGAAGCCGACCGCCGGGACGGTGCTGCTCGACGGCGGGGACATCCACCGGTTGCCGGCCCGGGGCGTGGCGCGCACCCTCGGCCTGCTGCCCCAGTCGTCCGTCGCACCCGACGGCATCAGCGTGGCCGAACTCGTCGCCCGTGGCCGCTACCCGCACCAGGGGCTGCTGCGGCAGTGGTCGCGCGAGGACGAGCGGGTCGTCACCGAGTCGATGGCCGCCACCGGGGTCGCGGACCTGGCCGACCGGCCCGTCGACGAACTCTCCGGCGGGCAGCGCCAGCGGGTGTGGATCGCGATGGCCCTGGCCCAGCAGACCCCCCTGCTCCTGCTCGACGAGCCGACCACCTACCTGGACATCGCCCACCAGATCGAGGTCCTCGACCTCTGCGCCCGGCTGCACGAGGAGCAGGGCCGCACGCTGGTGGCGGTGCTGCACGACCTCAACCACGCGGCCCGCTACGCGACGCACCTGATCGCGATGCGCGAGGGACGGGTGGTCGCCGCCGGTGCGCCCCGGGAGGTGGTCACCGCCGAGCTGGTCGAGGAGGTCTTCCGGCTGCCGTGCCGCGTGATCGACGACCCGGAGAGCGGCACTCCCCTCGTGGTCCCCGCCGCCCGCCGCCGGGCCACGGCGAGCACGGCGGCCGGCCGGTGACGGGCATGGACGCCGTAGCCTACGAGCAGGACGTCGAGGGTTTCGGCCGGGTGACGATCCGCCCCCTGGACCCCGACACCGACATCGATCTGATCCATTCGTGGGTCAGCCAGGAGCGGGCCCGGTTCTGGGGCATGCGCGACGCCGACCGGGAACGGGTCGAGGAGATCTACCGCTACCTGGACTCGCTGCCCACCCATCACGCCTGGCTGACGCACCGCGACGGCACGCCCGTCGCGTTGTTCCAGACCTACGAGCCGGCCGCCGACCCGGTGGGCGGGTGCTACCCGGTGCAGCCCGGCGACCACGGCGCCCACCTGCTGATCGGCCCGCCCGACGCGGTCGAGCGGGGCTTCACGGGCACCCTGCTGGACGTGTTCCTCGGCTTCGTCTTCGCCGACCCCCGGCACCGGCGCGTCGTGATGGAACCGGACGCGCGCAACGACAGGGCGGTGCACCGGCTGCTGCGCACCGGCTTCGTCGCCGGGCCGCTGGTCGACCTGGACGGGAAGCGGGCCCGGCTGCTCTTCCTCGACCGGGAGACCTTCAACGCCCGCCGGCGCTGACCGCGCCGCCCGGGATCGGCACCCACGGCGTGGGCGACCGCCTGACGGGCGGTCGCCGACCCGAGAACGTCGCGGTCCCCCGCCGCCCATCCGGTACGCGTCAGCGGGGCGCCACCAGGCCGGCGTAGTCGTCGGCGGCGAGGGGCCGGCGGGACAGCGAGCCGTCGGCGCGCGGCACCCCCAGCGGGGCACCGCCCCGGAAGAAGGCCACGGTGTCCACGTCGGAGCGGGCGGTCAGGGTGCAGACGATCTGCCCGAACGCGAGGACCTCGTCGCTGCGGCCCGTCTCGGCGCCGGCCCCGACGAGGTCCACGTCGACCTCGGTGCCGCTCGACCGGGCCACGGCGACCGGCACGGCCCCCGGCAGGGCGGTGGTGAGACCGTCGTCGCGTTCGGCGGCGCTCGGCCCGGCCAGCAGGTGCTGTAGTTGGGCGTCCACGGTGGGCGTGCCGTCGACGCGGCGCTCGACGCGGACCAGCCGGTCGTCGCGGACGAAGCAGAGCAGCTCCGTCGTGGGCCCGGCCATCAGGGTGGGTGTCGGTGTCGCGGCGGTCGCCCCCGGCGAGGGGAGCGACCCGGGTGGGGGCGCCACGGCGCGCGGGGCGACCTCGGTCGGCACGCCGCAGCCGCCGAGCAACCCGAGGACGACCAGCGCCGCACCCACCCCGCGCCACCGGCCGGCCCGTCGTGCCCACCGGCCGGGGGCGGGCGGCGGGGGTGCGGCCACCCGACCAGGTGCGACGGACAGCCGGTGCGCGGGCACGACGGACAGCGGGCGCGTGGGCCCGGCGGGCCACGGCGGGACGCGGCGCGTCACGCCAGCACCTCCGGCAGCTCGACCCGGAAGCGGGCGCCCCCGCCGGGGCGGTCGCCCGCCTCGGCATGGCCCCGGTGCGCGGCGGCGTGCTCCGCCACGAGGGCCAGCCCGAGCCCGGTGCCGTCACCGCCGGCGCGCGAGTGCGCGGCCCGGCCCCGCACGAAGCGGTCGAAGATGATGCCCCGGTCGTCGGGGGGCACGCCCGCTCCCCCGTCGTCGACCTCGATGACTGCCGTACCGGCGCGCTGCGACAGTCGCACGGCCAGCGGGCCGCCGCCGTGGCGCAGCGCGTTGTCGACCAGGTTGTCCAGGATCCGCTCCACCCGGCGCTCGTCGACCAGCCAGGTGGGGGCGACGCCCCGCTCGACGCGTACCAGGGTCTCCGGCAGCCCGCGCACCCGGCAGGTGCGGCGGGCCAGCGCCGCCACGTCGACCGGCGTCCGGTCAGCCGGCTGGTCGCTGCGGGCGAGCTGGATGAGATCGTTGACCAACTGCTGGAACCGGGTGATCTCGTCGGCCACCAGCCCGGCGGCGGTGGCGGTGCGGTCGTCGAGGTGGTCCCGGCGCCGGGCCAGGACACTCGCCGCGGCCGACAGCGTCTGCAACGGCGAGCGCAGCTCGTGGCTGACGTCGGCGGCGAAGCGACGGTCCCGCTCGATGCGCCGCGAGAGCTGGTCGACCATGTGGTTGAACGACGTGGAGAGCCGGGTCAGATCGGGGTCGGTGGTCGTCGCGAGCCGGGCGGAGAAGTTGCCCGCCGCGATCTCCTGCGCGGCGTCCGCCACCGCCGTCAACGGCCGCAGGCTGTGCCGGGTGGCGTACCAGCCCAGGGCGGCACCGGACCCGGCGACCACGATGGCCACGGCGGTCAACGCGAGCGCCAGGACCCGCAGGGTCTGGTCCAGCTCGCCCAGCGAGGTCAGCTCGTAGTAACTGGTGGACGGCGCCAGCGGCAGGCCGACGAGCAGGGTGGGCTGGCCGTTGACCCGGACCCGCTGCACGGCCGGTTCCCCGGCGTGCACGAGCCGTTGCAGGTCGACGGGGATGGCGGCGGTCAGGCCGGCGTCGGCCGTGCGGGCGTACCACTCGTCCCCGCGACGCAGCAGCGGCCGACGGTTGCCGCCGGTGTCGAGGGAGCGCAGCACCTCCACCACGTCGGGCGCCTCCGTGTCCAAGCCGGCGCGCACCACCGCCGCGTCGAAGTAGGCCGCGCGAACGGCGGTACGCTCCCGCTCGTCGAGCAGGGACCGCCTGGTCAGCTCGTACGAGACCAGCGCCATCGAGGCGGCCAGCAGCAACGCGCCGACGGCGAAGCCGGCCGAGACCCGGGCCCGCAGGCCGAGCCGCCTCACCGGATCAGCTTGTAGCCGAGGCCGCGGAGGGTGACCAGGTGCCGGGGGTTGCCCGGATCGTCCTCGATCTTCTGCCGCAACCGACCCACGTGCACGTCGACGAGCCGTTCGTCGCCGCTGTCGTAACCCCAGACCCGTTGCAGCAGCTGGTGGCGCGACAGCACCCGGCCGGCGTGCTCGGCCAGCTCACAGAGCAGCCGGAACTCGGTGCGGGTGACCGGCACCGGCCGGCCGGCCAGGCGTACCTCCCCGGCGTCCGGGCTGACTTCCAACTGTCCGAACGCGAGCACCGCGACGGGGTCGGGCACCGCCCGGGCCCGGCGCCGCAGCGCCCGCAGCCGTGCCGACAGCTCCTTGATCGCCACCGGCTTGACCAGGTAGTCGTCGGCCCCGGCCTCCAGGGCCGCGACGATGTCGTGGGTGTCGTCACGGGCGCTGACCACCACGATCGGCACGTCGTCGTCGCGGCGCAGCCGCCGGATGCACTCGAAGCCGTCCAGGCCCGGCAGCATCAGGTCGACCAGCACGTTGTCGGCCGGCTGCCGGCGCTGCATGAGCAGCCCCTCCTCGGCGGTGGCCGCGCCCCGCACGTGGTAGCCCTCGTCCTCCAACGCGAGCAGCAGCGCCAGACGGATCCGGTCGTCGTCCTCGATCACCAGCACGTCCGTCATAACCGCATCATCCCCAAGGCGACGGCGGTGGCCCAGCCCTGCCCGGCGATCGACGGTTTTGTCACGCAACCGTCATACGATCGCGTGGCCCACGCCACTCGCGGCACGCAGGGTGATTGACGACAATCCCGGTCGCCGTTCGGCCGGCCGATCCCGGGAAGGGGGTGCGGATGACCGCCGCCAATCTCGTCACCGCACTCGCCGTCGGTCTCCTGGTCGCCGCGCTCGGTTGGCGGGTCGTCCCGCGCGGCCGGGGGGTGCCGGTCTGGCTGATCCTGGTGGTGGGGATCGTCGCCGCCCTGTCCGGCGTCATCCTGGCCCGCATCGCCGGCCTCGACCTCGCCGGTTCCCGGCCGTGGAGCGTCGGCGTGCCGGCCGGGTCGGCGGTTCTCGGTGTGATCCTCGTGGTGACGACCGCCGCCCCCCGCCGAGTCGCGGCCCCGCCGGCCGCGACTCGGTCCGGCTTCGACCCCGCTCCGCCGCCGGTCGCGGACCGGCCCGACCTCCCGTGGAGGAAGACACCATGACCGTCGTACCGGACGAGCACCTCATGACGTTGATCTGCGACAGCTGCGGGGACACCACCACGGGAACCGCATGCGTCCTGCCCGACGCCGAGGTCGTCTGGACCCTGGTCGCCGAGCACGGGTGGAGCGGCTCGCCGTTCGCCACGGGCCCGCACCGCTGCCCGCCCTGCAGCATGCCGGTCCCCCGCGTCGGGGAGCGCGTGGCCGGTCAGGGCAACCAGTCCGCCGACGGGGCGACGGGCGGCCCCCTCGGCGACGTCGCGGGGGGCACGGCCGCCGACGATCCGGCCGCCGACATGGCCGACGAGCTGCGGGCGGCCCTCCGGCTCGCCATGGACGTCCCCGGGCACGTGGTGGTCGACCTGACCCGGGTCCATCTCATCGACGCCGGCGGGCTCGCGCTGCTCATCCGGGCCCACCGCGACGCCCGCGACCGTGGCGCCGTGCTCTGCCTGGCCGCCCCGTCCCGCTTCATCCTCACCGTGCTGCACACCATGCGGGTCGACGGCCTGTTCCCGGTCTTCGCCAGCCTGGCGGAGGCCCTCCGGCTGCTGGCCCCGGGTGAGGCCGGGAACGACGCCGGGCTGGCGGCCGTCGGCGCCGGGCCGCGGCCACACGCCCTCCCCCGGCAGCGCTGACGGGCCGCCGGGCAGCGCCGGCAGTGGGTCGCGTCGGGTGCCGTGGGACGGCTGGCCACCTGGCCGGCGGCGCGTCTGCGGGCTGCCACGGCGGTACGCGCCGGCCGGCGCGGCGTGCTGGTCGTGGGTCACCCCCGGCCACGAGGTGCACGTCAACTTCAGCCCCGGGGGTCCGCGCCAGAACAGCAGCCGAAGTGGTCGCCGACCGGCGGCGGGAACGTGCGGTACCGCACGGGCCAGAAGGACGCTTACGTCACGGCGCTGACGGACCTGATCACCGCGAAAGGTGCCGCGCTGCCGAATGCGCTACACCTTCTGCGCGCCCCTACCCCGGCCACTATTGCCCCGGCCACCAAAAGGGTCCGTAACGCAGTTCAGGGCCACCCCGAAGGGTGACCCTGAACCGAAAAGTTGTCCGGCGGTGTCCTACTCTCCCACACCCTCCCGAGTGCAGTACCATCGGCGCTGGAGGGCTTAGCTTCCGGGTTCGGAATGTTACCGGGCGTTTCCCCTCCGCCATGACCGCCGTAACTCTATAGACATATCAAACAACACCACACACAAAACACGGGTGTGTTGTTCGTTTGTCTAGAGTTGCACAGTGGACGCGTAGCAGCTTAGTAGTCAAGTCCTCGGCCTATTAGTACCGGTCAACTGAACCCGTTACCGGGCTTACATTTCCGGCCTATCAACCCAGTCGTCTAGCTGGGGGCCTTACCCCACAAAGTGGGTGGGATACCTCATCTTGAAGCAAGCTTCCCGCTTAGATGCTTTCAGCGGTTATCCCTTCCGAACGTAGCTAACCAGCCGTGCCCCTGGCGGGACAACTGGCACACCAGAGGTTCGTCCGTCCCGGTCCTCTCGTACTAGGGACAGCCCTTCTCAAGTATCCTACGCGCACGGCGGATAGGGACCGAACTGTCTCACGACGTTCTAAACCCAGCTCGCGTACCGCTTTAATGGGCGAACAGCCCAACCCTTGGGACCTGCTACAGCCCCAGGATGCGACGAGCCGACATCGAGGTGCCAAACCATCCCGTCGATATGGACTCTTGGGGAAGATCAGCCTGTTATCCCCGGGGTACCTTTTATCCGTTGAGCGACACCGCTTCCACTCGCAAGTGCCGGATCACTAGTCCCGACTTTCGTCCCTGCTCGACCTGTCAGTCTCACAGTCAAGCTCCCTTGTGTACTTGCACTCAACACCTGATTGCCAACCAGGCTGAGGGAACCTTTGGGCGCCTCCGTTACCTTTTAGGAGGCAACCGCCCCAGTTAAACTACCCACCAGACACTGTCCCTGAACCGGATAACGGTCCGAAGTTAGATACCCAAATCAACCAGAGTGGTATTTCAAGATTGCCTCCACCCATACTGGCGTATGGACTTCACCGGCTCCCACCTATCCTACACAAACTAATTCGGATACCAATGTCAAGCTATAGTAAAGGTCCCGGGGTCTTTCCGTCCTGCCGCGCGTAACGAGCATCTTTACTCGTAATGCAATTTCGCCGGGCCTGTGGTTGAGACAGTGGGGAAGTCGTTACGCCATTCGTGCAGGTCGGAACTTACCCGACAAGGAATTTCGCTACCTTAGGATGGTTATAGTTACCACCGCCGTTTACTGGCGCTTAAGTTCTCCGCTTCGCCCCGAAGAGCTAACAGGTCCCCTTAACGTTCCAGCACCGGGCAGGCGTCAGTCCATATACATCGAATTACTTCTTCGCATGGACCTGTGTTTTTAGTAAACAGTCGCTTCCCCCTGCTCTCTGCGGCCATACAACGCTCCACCCGCATGGGGCTTCACGTCTCCGGCCCCCCTTCTCCCTAAGTTACGGGGGCAATTTGCCGAGTTCCTTAACCACAGTTCGCCCGATCGCCTCGGTATTCTCTACCTGACCACCTGTGTCGGTTTGGGGTACGGGCCGCTAAGAACTCGCTAGAGGCTTTTCTCGGCAGCATAGGATCACTGACTTCACCTGAATCGGCTCGGCATCACGTCTCAGCCTCATGCACCACGGATTTGCCTATGGTACGGCCTACACGCTTACCCCGGCACAACCACCGGCCGGGCTCAGCTACCTTCCTGCGTCACCCCATCGCTTGACTACTACCCGCCAGGTTCCCACGCTCCCCAACCTCAACCCGAAGGCCGAAACTGGTTTGGGTGGTTAGCACAACGAGATTCATCAGGGACGCTCTTTCGCGGGTACGGGAATATCAACCCGTTGTCCATCGACTACGCCTCTCGGCCTCGCCTTAGGTCCCGACTCACCCAGGGCGGATTAGCCTGGCCCTGGAACCCTTGGTCATCCGGCGGAAGGGTTTCTCACCCTTCTTTCGCTACTCATGCCTGCATTCTCACTCGTGCCGCGTCCACAACTGGGTCACCCCGCTGCTTCACCCCCGGCACGACGCTCCCCTACCCATCCACACTCCTGCACAAGGAATCAAGTCCAAGCAAGGATAAAATGTGAATG
>NZ_CP194567.1:3660000-5062500 GCF_050941805.1 Micromonospora sp. KLBMP9576
CCACCAGCGCGGCGTACCCCGCCAGGGCGGCGGCCACCGCGACGGTGAGCAGCAGCAGCGGCGCCCCGCCGGGGACCCGGCCGCCGGCCACCGCCGCGAGGTCCACGGCCAGCAGCCCGAGGGCGGCGACCGCCAGCAGGCCAACGCCGGCGCCGGGCAGCAGCGCCCGGCGGTACCGGGTCAGGTTCTTCCGCGCGCCGGGCCAGGAACCGCCGTGGTACCGGTCGTGCACGGCGGCGCTGGCGGTGGCGACCGCCGCCGCGGCGGTGAGCACCGGCAACGCCGCCAGGGTCAGCGCGACGCCGAGCACGGCCAGGTCCGTGGCGTCGGTGAGCACGTCGCGCCAGTCGCGCCGGGTCGGCCCCGCGTCGGGTTGCGGGCCGGCGTCCGACGCCGCCAGGCGGCCGGCGTACGGCCCGGTGCTCCCCGCCGGCCCGGCGAGGTGGCGCGGCCTCATCCCTTGAGTCCGCTGGTGTTGATGCCTTCGACCAGCATCCGCTGGAAGGCCACGAAGAACAGGAACACCGGCAGCAGCGACAGCACCGACATGGCGAACATCGGGCCGACCGCGCTCTGGCTCGTCGAGTCGATGAACAGGGTCAGCGCCACCGGCACCGTGTAGTCCCCGAGGTCGGAGAGGAAGACGAGCTGGCGGAAGAAGTCGTTCCAGGTCCAGATGAACGAGAAGATCGCCGTGGTGACCAGCGCCGGACGGCTCAGCGGCAGGATCACGTGCCGGAAGATGCCGAAGGCGCTCGCACCGTCGATCTTGGCGGCCTCGTCGAGCTCGCGGGGGATGCCCCGCATGAACTGCACCATGAGGAAGACGAAGAACGCCTCGGTGGCCAGGAACTGTGGGATCAGCAGCGGCAGGTACGGCCACTCGCCGCCGACCAGGCCCAGGCTGCGGAACAGGATGTACTGCGGCACGATCAGCACGTGTCCGGGCAGCAGCAGCGTCCCGATCATGACGGCGAACCAGACGCCGCGCAGCCGGAACCGCAGCCGCGCGAAGGCGTACGCGGCGAGCAGGCAGGAGACCCCGTTGCCGAGCACGGTCAGCAGGCTGACCATGGCGCTGTTGAGGAAGAACCGGCCGAAGCTGAGGTCGAAGTTCGTCCACCCGTCGAGGTAGTTGCCGGGGGTGAGGTCGTTCGGCAGCAGGCCGGTGTTGTTGACGATCTCCTCCTGGCTCTTCAGGGACGTACCGATCATCCAGAAGAGCGGGTAGAGCACGACCGCGACGATCGCGATCAGGACGAGCAGGCGCACGGCCTGCCCGCCGCCCGAGCGGCGCCGGCCGCGCGGGCCGGTGGCCGCCGGGGATGCCGTCGCCGTCATCGGTCCTCCCCGTCGGAGTAGTGCACCCAGAACCGCCCGGTGCTGAAGAAGATCACTGTGATGATCGCGATGGCGAGCAGGAACACCCAGGCCATCGCGGAGGCGTAGCCCATCTCCAGGTCGGTGAAGCCGGTGATGTAGAGGTTCAGCGTGTACATCAGGGTGGAGTCGACCGGGCCGCCGGTGCCGTTGCTCAGCACGAAGGCGGCGGTGAAGCCCTGGAAGCCGTTGATGGTCTCCAGCACCAGGTTGAAGAAGATCACCGGCGAGAGCATCGGCAGGGTCACGGCGACGAACTGCCGCCACCGCCCGGCACCGTCGACGGAGGCCGCCTCGTAGAGCTCGGTGGGCACCTGCTTCAGGCCGGCCAGGAAGATGACCATGGGCGCGCCGAACTGCCAGATGGCGAGCACCATCAGGGTCTGCAGGGCCCAGTCGGGGTCGTTGACCCACGGCCTGCCCTCGATGCCGAAGACGGCCAGCAGCGAGTTGAACGCCCCCTCGCGGTTGAACATGTTCACCCAGACGATGGCCAGCGCGACGCTGCCGCCGAGCAGCGACGGCAGGTAGAACAGGCCGCGGAACAGCCCGACCCCGCGCCAGGCGCGGTTGAGCAGCAGGGCCACCCCGAGCGCCGCGGCCAGCTTCAGCGGCACCGCGACCAGGGCGAAGGTGAGCGTCACCCGCACCGAGTGCCAGTACGAGGGGTCGGCGGTGAACATGCGCTCGTAGTTGGCGAGACCGACCCACTGGATTTCGGACAGGGGGGTGAGGATGTCGTAGTCGGTGAAGCTCAGGTAGAGCGACAGGAGCATGGGTATCGCCGTGACGGCCAGCAGGCCGAGCAGCCAGGGCGACAGGAAGACGTAGCCGGCCAGACCGTCGCCGTGCCGGGCCCGCCCGACCCCACGCCTGCCGGCGGGGGTCGGGACGGATCCGGTACGTCGGGTCGGACCGGGCGCCGTGGTCAGGGCCACGAGCCGTTCCTCTCCGGAGCGTCGGGTCAGGCGATGGCGGACTTGCAGGCGGCGAGGAACTGCTCCGCCGCCTGGGCGGAGCTGACCCGGCCGTACTGGGCGTTCTCGGCGGCCTTGACCAGCTCAGACTTGACCTTGCTGTGTCCCTTGATCGGCACCTGCGGCGACTCGCCGAACCTCTGCGCCAGGTCGGACTCCACCTGGATCGACTGCTTCATCGCCGGGTCGGTGACGTCGTCGCTGACCACGCGACGCAGGTCCAGGTTGGACGGCAGGCCCCGGTCGGTGCCGAGCAGCTGCACGGCCTCGGGGTCGTTGACCAGGAAGTTGATCACGTCGACGGCGACGTCCTTGCGCTTGCTGCCCTTGGACACGGACCAGTACATGGAGGCACGGGCCCACTGGGCGCTCGGGTCGCCGGGGTAGGCGACGACGCCCAGCTCGTCCTTGGTGTTCTTCTTCAGCTCCGGCATCTGGTTGACCCAGACCCAGCTCGTGCCGGCCTTGCCGGTGACCACGAGCTGCTTGGTGATGTCGGTGGCGTTGCCCTCGTGGATGACGTCGGGGGTCGGGGTGGCACCCCGGTCGCGGGCGCCCTTCCACAGGTCGAACCACTTCGTCACGTCCTCGGCCGTGAAGCCGAGATCCTTGTCCTTGTAGAGGTCCTTGCCCTGCTGGCGCAGCCACACCCAGAACGCCTTGTAGTCGGCGCTCGGGTCCTGGGTGCCGGGCACCTTCGTCTTCTTCGCGACCTGCTCGGCCCAGGCGATGTGCTCCTCCCAGGTCATCCCGGTCCTCGGCTCGGGCAGGCCGTTCTTCGTCAGCAGCGTCCTGTTGTAGACCAGCCCCTGGGTGTTCTCCCCCGCGGCCACGCCGGCGAGCTTGCCGTCGACCATGCCGTACTGCCAGAGGCTCTTGGGGAACTTCGACACGTCGAGGGCGCCGGAGTCCCGGTAGGACGTCAGGTCGAGGGTGGTGCTGCGGGAGGCGTACTCGGCCAGGTAGTTGTCGTCGATCTGGAAGATGTCCGGCGGGCTGCCGCCGGCGGTGAGGGTGGCCAGCTTGTCGAAGTAGCCCTGGTTGGCCTGCCAGGTCTTCTCGAAGGTGACGTTCGGGTGCTTCTTCGTGTAGAGGGCGAGGGCCTCCTCGGTCAGCTTCCCGCGGGCGTCCCCGCCCCACCAGAAGATCGACAGCTTGACCGGGGCGTTCGGGTCGGCGCTGGTCTCCTCGCCGTCGCCGCAACCGGCGGCACCGAGGACCAGGGGCAGGGCGACGACCGTGGCGAGCAGGCCGCGGATCAGCCGCCGCCGGCGGACGGGGGTACGGTGAACGGGCACGGCGTATGTGCCGGTGGTGGGGGGCGTTGCGGGGTGCATGTGCGCTCTCTCCTTGGCGTTAGGAGGCGACGACGCCACCATTGGCCGCGGTCGGGCGACCCGGGCCCGCAAGGCGATGCGGGCCCGGGGTGACCAACTCGGCGTCGGGGCGGTTCCGACCGTCCACCGGCGCGGCGGCGGTCGAGTCGCGGATGACCAGTTCGGTCTGGAGCATTACCTGTGCGGTGGTGCGACGGTCGTCGCTCGTGACACCCCGGCCGCCCCGTGAGCCACGGGCGGCGACGGTGTCGTGTTGCAGGAGCATGTCGACGGCCGTCCGGCCGGCGGCCGCGTTGGGCGTGGCCACCGTCGTCAACTTGGGCCGGGTGAGCCGGCTCAGTGCGATGTCGTCGATGCCGACGACGCTGACGTCCTGCGGGACGCGCAACCCGGCGGCGTCCAGCCCCTCGATCAGGCCGATCGCCATCAGGTCGTTGTAGGCGAGCACCGCCGTGGCCCCGTCGCGGCGGACCTGGTCGGCGAGGGCCGCGCCGCCGGTCCCGGTGGGCTGGTTGGGCCCGAGCACCGTGAACTCGGCGCCGCCGGCGCGCGCCGCGACGCCGGCCGCCCGGCGGATCTCCCGGCTGGTCCACGAGCCGCGCGGCCCGCTGAGCAGCGCGATCCGCCGGTGGCCGAGGCCGAGCAGGTGCTCGACTGCCGACCGGGCGCCCTGGCCGACGTCCATGGTGACGCACGGCAGCCCGGCGACCTGCCGGTTTATCACCACCAGCGGCACCTCGCGGCTGAGCTGCTCGATCATGCTGTTGCTCATCCGCGGGCTGCACAGCAGCACCCCGTCGACCTGCTTGGCCAGCGCGTGGACCAGCTCCTCCTCGGCGATCGGGTCCTCGTTGCTGTCGGCCACGAAGACGTGGTAGTCGCGCTGGCGGGCCTGGCTCTCCGCCGCCTTGATCAGCGGCGGGAAGAACGGGTTGGCGATGTCCGCGACGATCAGCCCCACGTTGTGCGTGCGGCCGGTGATCAGGGCACGGGCGGCGCGGTTGGGCCGGTAGCCCAGCTCCTCGGCGCAGGCCAGCACCCGGCCCCGGGTGTCGGGGTTGACCAGGTGGGGGGCCGAGAACGTGCGGGAGACCGTGGAGATGTGCACGCCGGAGGCCCGGGCGACGTCTCGGATGGTGGCTGGCACGGGGGCCCCTTCGTCCAGTGTGGCTCGGATCACGTCAGGTGCCGCCAATTAATGCAAACGGTTGCGTCGGTGTCAACGGTCGATGATTGCGGAACTGTTTCGGTCGCGCTCCCACCAGGCGGCAGATGCCCATCAAACGGATCTATGCCACCGGTTTGGCATCGATCGTTGACGACGCCGCCCGGCTCATGGTTATTTCGCTGCAAACCTTTGCAGGAGTGGAACGGAGGCGGTCGTCATGCCGTCCAGCACCGGCCAGCGGGTCCGGCACGCCCTCGTGGGCACAGGATCCCGGGCCGAGATGTTCGTCCGGGCGCTGGTACGCGACCACGCCGACACCGCCGAACTCGTCGCGTTCGCCGACGTCAACCAGGCCCGCATGGACGCCCACAACCGGTGGCTCGGCGAGCTGGGGCACCCGCCGGTGCCGACGTACCGGGCCGGCGACCTGGCCGCCATGCTCGGCGAGGAGCGCGTCGACGTGCTGGTGGTGACGAGCGTGGACGACACCCACGCCGCGCACGTCGACACGGCGCTGCGCGCCGGCTGCGACGTCATCACCGAGAAGCCGATGACGACCGACGCCGCCGGCTGCCGGCGGATCCTCGACGCGGTCGCCGACACCGGCCGGCAGGTGCGGGTGGCGTTCAACTACCGCTACAACCCGCTGCACGAGAGGCTGCGCGAACTGCTCGCCGACGGCACCGTCGGCGAGATCGGCTCGGTGCACTTCGAGTGGCTGCTCGACGTGCGGCACGGCGCCGACTACTTCCGCCGCTGGCACCGCGACAAGGCGCACTCCGGCGGGCTGATGGTGCACAAGGCCGGCCACCACTTCGACCTGGTCAACTGGTGGCTCGACGCCACCCCCGTCGAGGTGTACGCCACCGGCCGGCTCTTCTTCTACGGCGAGGCCGGCCGCCGGCACGGCTACGCCCGCGACTACGACCGGGCGCACGGCTCCCCCGCCGCCGCCGACGACCCGTTCGCGCTGCGGCTCGACGCGCACCCGAAACTGCGCGAGCTCTACCTCGACGCCGAGGCCGAGGACGGCTACCGACGCGACCGCAACGTCTTCGCCCCCGGCGTGGACATCGAGGACGACATGGCGGTGCTGGCCCGCTACTCCACCGGCGCGACGATGACCTACCACCTCACCGCGTACGCCCCCTACGAGGGCTACCGGGTGATGGTCAACGGCAGCAGGGGTCGGCTGGAGCTGGAGGTCGTGGAGAGCGACCACGTCAGCCCGGCGTCCGCCGGCGCGCTGAAGGGCGCGGCCCTGCACGGCGACGAGGCCGCCGCCGAGGCCGGGCACGCCACGCTGACCCTGCGCCCGTTCTGGGCGCCGCCGCGGGTCGTACCCGTGTCCGGGCACCGCCGGGCCGGGCACGGCGGCGCCGACGCCCGGATGGCCCGGGTGCTGATCGGCGGCGAGCCGGACCCGATGGGGCGGGCCGCGACCGCCCGCGACGGCGCCCTCGCCCTGCTCACCGGGCTGGCGGCCAACCGGTCCTTCGTCACCGGAGCCCCGGTCCGGGTCGCCGACCTGCTCGACCTGCCCTGAGCCGCGAACCCTCCCGAGGAGCCCCGCCCGTGCCCACGACCGACCTGCTCTTCCCCGCCGACCCCGCGCAGCGCGCGGTGGCGCGGCGGCTGTACGCGCTGGCCGCCCCCCAGCCGATCATCTCCCCGCACGGGCACGTCGACCCGTCGATCCTGGCCGAGGACCGCCCGTTCCCCGACCCGGCGCGGCTGCTCATCGTGCCCGACCACTACCTCACCCGGATGCTGCTCAGCCAGGGCGTCCCCCCGGCCGACCTGGGCGTGCCCACCGTCGACGGCAGCCCCACGGAGACCGACGGGCGCAGCATCTGGCGACGCTTCGCCGCGCACTGGCACCTGTTCCGGGGCACCCCGTCACGGCTCTGGCTGGAGCAGACCTTCCGCGACGTGTTCGGGCTGCACACCCCGCTCTCCCCGGCCACCGCCGACGCCGTCTACGACGAGCTGGCGGCCCGGCTCGCCGAGCCGGAGTTCCGGCCCCGGGCGCTGTTCGAGCGCTTCGGCATCGAGGTGCTGGCCACCACCGAGTCGCCCCTGGACGACCTCGGGCAGCACGCCAAGCTCGCCGCCGACGGCTGGGGCGGGCCGGGCGGCCGGGTGATCACCACGTTCCGGCCGGACAACGTGGCCGACATGGAGTTCGAGGGCTGGGCCGCCAACGTGGCGCGCCTCGGCGAGATCAGCGGCGAGGACACCGGCACGTACGCCGGCTACCTGGCGGCGCTGCGCCGGCGGCGGGAGGCCTTCGTCGCGGCGGGCGCCACCTCGACCGACCACGGCCACCCCACGGCACGGACCCTCGCGCTCGGCGCGGACGAGGCGGCGCGGCTCTACGACCGGGGCCTGCGGGGGCTCGCGGACGCGGCCGACGCCGAGACGTTCCGGGCGCACATGCTGCTGGAGTTCGCCCGGATGTCGCTGGACGACGGCCTCGTCATGCAGCTGCACCCCGGCGCGGTGCGCAACCACAACCGCTGGCTGTACGCGCGGCACGGCCGCGACGTCGGCGGCGACCTGCCGCAGGCCACCGAGTACCTGCACGCGCTGACCCCGCTGCTGGACGCCTACGGCAACGACCCTCGGCTGCGGGTGGTGCTCTACACCCTCGACGAGTACACCTTCAGCCGGGAACTCGCGCCGCTGGCGGGCGGGTACGCCGCGGTGTACCTCGGCGCGCCCTGGTGGTTCCTGGACTCGCCGGAGGTGCTGCGTCGCTTCCGCGAGTCGGTCACCGAGTCGGCGGGCTTCTACAACACCGCCGGGTTCGTCGACGACACCCGCGCGTTCTGCTCCATCCCGGTACGCCACGACGTGGCCCGCCGGGTCGACGCCGGCTTCCTGGCCCGGCTGGTCACCGAGCACCGCCTCGGCGAGGACGAGGCCGCCGAGACCATCGTCGACCTGGCGTACCGGCTGCCGAAGAAGGTCTTCAAGATCGGAGAGAAGGTCCTGTGACTGTCACCGTCACCGCCGTCGACGTGCACGACGTGCGGTTCCCGACCGCCGCCGCCGGCGACGGCTCGGACGCGATCAACCGGGGCGACTACTCGGCCAGCTACGTCGAGCTGCGCACCGACGCCGGCGTCACCGGGGCCGGGTTCACCTTCACCAACGGTCGCGGCAACGAGCTGACCTGCGCGGCGATCCGCGCCCTCGCCCACCACGTGACCGGCCGCACCGTCGAGGGGATCTTCGCCGACCCGGTGGCGTTCTGCCGCTCGCTCAGCGCCGACGCGCAGCTGCGCTGGCTGGGCCCGGAGAAGGGGGTCATCCACATGGCCACCGGCGCGCTTGTCAACGCGGCCTGGGACCTGCGGGCCAAGCTGGCCGGCAAGCCGATGTGGCGACTGCTCGCCGAACTGCCCACCGAGGAGCTGGTGGCCAGCGTCGACTTCCACCACATCAGCGACGCCATCAGCCCCGACGAGGCGGCGGCCATCCTCGACAAAGGGCTGCTCGGGCTACCGGAGCGCCGCGCCGGGCTGCAGCGCGACGGATTCCCGTCGTACACCACCTCGGTGGGATGGCTGGGCTACCCGGACGACAAGGTCCGGGCGCTGACCCGGCAGGCGTACGCCGACGGGTGGCGGGCGATGAAGATGAAGGTCGGCGGCCCGCCCGCCGACGACCTGCGCCGGGCGCGGATCATCCGGGCGGAGATCGGGCCGGACGCGCTGCTGATGATGGACGCCAACCAGGTGTGGGACGTCGACGAGGCGATCACCAACATGGCCGCGCTGGCCGAGGTGGACCCGTACTGGATCGAGGAGCCGACGCACGCCGACGACATCCTCGGGCACGCCCGGATCGCGCGGGCGGTGACCGGGCTGACCGACGGCCGGTGCCGGGTCGCCACCGGCGAGGTGGCGGCCAACCGGGTCATCTTCAAACAGCTGCTCCAGGCCGAGGCGATCGGCGTGATGCAGATCGACGCCTGCCGGGTCGGCGGCGTCAACGAGGTCCTCGCCGAGCTGCTGATGGCCGCCAAGTTCGGGGTGCCGGTCTGCCCGCACGCCGGCGGCGTGGGCCTGTGCGAGTACGTCCAGCACCTGGCGGTCTTCGACCACCTGCGGGTCGGCACGAGCCTCGACGGCCGGATGGTGGAGTACGTCGACCACCTGCACGAACACTTCGTCGACCCGGTGCGCACGCGCGGGGGGCGCTACCTGCTGCCCGAGGCGCCCGGCTACAGCTCCACCATGAAGCCCGAGTCGGTCGCGCGGTTCCGCTTCCCGGACGGGCCGGTGTGGCGATGATCGCCGGCGCCGCCCGGCTCGGTCTCGGGACCCTGCGCCGGCTGCCCGTGGACAGCCGCCCGCTGCTGCACCCCGGCAGCGTGCCCGCCGGGATCGCGCACCTCGGGCTGGGCGCGTTCCACCGCGCCCACCAGGCCGTCTACACCGAGGAGGCGATCGCGCGGGCCGGCGGCGACTGGGGCATCGTCGGCGTGGCCCCGCGCAACCCCGACGTGGTGACGACGCTGACCGCGCAGGACAACCTGTTCAGCGTCACCACCACCAGCGCGCAGGGGCGGCACACCCGGGTGGTCGGCGCGCTGGCCGGCACGCGGCACGCCGCCGGCGACCCCGCCGCCGTGGTGGCGCTGCTGGCCGACCCGGCGATCCGGGTGGTCACCCTGACCGTGACGGAGAAGGCGTACCAGCTCGACCCGGTGACCGGGCTGCTGCGGCCGGACCCGCAGGTCGCCGCCGACCTGCGTACCGACCGGGCGCCGCTGACCGTCCCGGGCCTGCTGCTGCGCGGGCTGCTCGCCCGCGCCGCCGCGCAGGGCCCACCGCTGGCCCTGGTGAGCTGCGACAACCTGCCCGCGAACGGCCGCCGGCTGCGCGGCCTGGTCGAGCAGTCGATGGCGTACGCGGGGGTGCCGGAGCCGCTGGCGGGCTGGGTGCGCGAGCGGGTCACCTTTCCCGGCACCATGGTCGACCGGATCGTGCCGGCCAGCACGGCGCGGACCCTCGCCGACGCCGAGCGGGCGCTGGGGGTGGCCGACCTGGCGGCGGTGGCCGCCGAGCCGTACCGGCAGTGGGTCATCGAGGACGACTTCCCGGGCGGCCGGCCGGCCTGGGAGCGGGCCGGCGCGGTGCTCACCGCCGACGCGGAGCCCTGGGAGCGGCTGAAGCTGCGCGCCCTCAACGGGGTGCACTCGGCCGCCGCCTACCTGGGCGCGCTGGCCGGCCGGGAGACCATCGCCGACGCGCTGGCGCTGCCGCACCTGGACACGGTGCTGCGCCGGCTGGTCGCCGAGGACGTGGCGGCCAGCTTCACGCCGCCCGAGGGGGTCGACGTCGTCGCGTACGGCGAGCAGGTGCTGACGCGGTTCGCGAATCCGGCGATGCACCACCGCACCCTGCAGGTGGCGATGGACGGCTCACAGAAGTTGCCGCAGCGGGTCCTGCACACCATCACCGACCTGCGGGCCGCGGGGCGGTCGGCGCGCTGGGCCGCGCTGGTGGTCGCCGCCTGGCTGCGCTTCGCCCAGGGCCACGCCGACGACGGTGCGACCCTGCCGCTGGCCGATCCGCTCGCCGGGCAGATCCGCGCGGCGCTCGCCGCCGCCCCGGCGACCCCGGTGGGTGCCGTGGACGCGGTCTTCGCGCTGCGCGAGGTCTTCCCCGCCGAGGTGGCCGGCGACGACGAGGTTCGCGCCGACGTGACCGGGTGGCTGACCGCCCTGCAACGCCACGGCGTGGCCGCGACGCTGGCGGGTGCCCGGTGACGGACGCCGGGGCGGGACGGGCCGCACCGGCGTACCCGCGGACCGGCACCGGGTCGCCGCCGGCCGGCGCCGTGCCCCGGGTCGCCGTCGTCGGGGCCAACGGGCACGGGCGCTCGCACCGGCGGGTCATCGCCGCGTTGCACGCGGCCGGCCGGCTGCGGCTGGTCGCCCTGGTCGACGTACGCCCGATCGAGGAGGATCCGGCGGCGCCGGTGCCGGACGGCGCGGCGCGGCACACGGACCACCGGGAGATGCTGCGGACGGCCCGCCCGGACGTGGTGGTGGTCTGCACCCCGCCGCACACCCACCTGCCGATCGCCCTGGACGTGCTGGCCGCCGACGCCGACCTGCTGCTGGAGAAGCCGCCGGTGCTGTCCATCGCCGAGCACCGGGAACTGGCCGCCGCGCTCGACGCGTCGGGCCGGGCGTGCCAGGTGGGTTTCCAGGCGCTCGGCTCGGCGGCGCTGACGGAGTTGACCGACGCGGTCCGGGCCGGCCGGCTGGGCACCGTCACCGGCATCGCGACGGTGGCGGCCTGGCAGCGCGCCGACGCCTACTACGCGCGGGCACCGTGGGCGGGGCGGCGGACGTTGCACGGCCGGCCGGTGCTCGACGGCGCCCTGGCCAACCCGCTGGCGCACGCGGTCATGCAGTGCCTGGCGGTCGCCGAGGCGGCCGGGAGCGCGCCGGTGGAGCCCACCCGCGTCGAGGTGGAACGCTACCGGGTCCGGCCGATCGAGGTGGACGACACGGCGACCCTGCGGGTGTCGTCGCGCTCGGGGCCGCCGATCCTGGCGGCGGTGACCCTGGCCGGCGAGGACTTCGTCGCCGGGGAGGTGATCGTGACCGGCACCGCCGGGCGGGCGGTGCTGGAGTACCCGACCGACCGGCTGCTGCTGCCCGGCGACGCCGGCGCGCGCGAGGTGCCGGGCCGGCAGGGGCTGCTGGCGAACCTCCTCGACCACCGGGTGAACCCGGCGGTGCCGCTGATCGCGCCGCTGGCGCGGACCGCCGGGTTCACGGCGGTGCTGGAGGCGGTCACCGCCGCGCCGGAGCCGACGCTGCTGGGCGGCGATCTCGTCGCCGCCACGGGCGACGGACCGGAGCGGGTGCTGACCGTGCGCGGGATCAACCGGCTGCTGCGCCGGGCCGCCGACGAGGGGGCGCTGCTGTCGGAGCTGGCGGTGCCGTGGGCCGTCGGACCGCACCGCGCGGACCTGACCGCGGGGGGAACCGCAGCGGGCGGCAGCTGAGCCGCCCTCCGGGCGATGCCTGCAACAGACCTGCACGTGCCAGGCATTGACCGTCCTCTTGACCGAAACCTAACCTGAAGTCACCGGGGAAGCGCTTTCCAGGGCAGTTGACCTCCCCGTCGAGCCTCGCCGGACCCGGGCCCGCGGCGACGGCGCGACGGGTCCCGGTCACACCACGTACGTCCCGGCCCGCCCGGCGGGCCACGAACCGCGGACCACCACCCACCGCGAAGGAGAAGGACATCGTGCAACTGAGACGCACCCATCGGCGGGCCCTGGCGGCGGCCTTCACCGCCGGGGCCACCGCCGCCGCGCTGGTCGCCGGCCTTGCCTCGGCCGCCGCCGCCACCGTCTTCTCGGACGACTTCAACGACGGCGACGCCGGCGGCTGGTCGAAGTCCGGCGGCACCTGGTCGGTCGTCACCGACGGCTCCGGCGTGTTCCGGCAGTCCAACGCGGGCAGCGAGCTGACCCGGCAGTTCGCCGGCCAGACGAGCTGGACCGACTACCAGGTCCAGGCGCGGGTCAAGCCGCTGTCGTTCGGCTCGTCGAGCGCCCTGGTGGGACTGGCCGCCCGCTCGACCAGCAGCACGAAGATGTACCGGCTCGCCCTGCTCGGCTCCGGCCGGGCCGAGTTGCAGGCGGTCAACGGCAGCCAGGTCACGTCACTCGGCTCGGCGTCCGTGGGCGCCGCGGCCGGCAACTGGTACACGCTGCGCATCGAGGCCGCCGGCAGCACCGTCCGGGGCTTCGTCAACGGCACCCAGGTCGGCTCCGGCACCAGCGCCCTGGCCGCCGCCGGGCGGATCGGGCTGGTCACGGCGTACGCCAGCGGCAGCTTCGACGACGTGGCCGTCGACTCCTCCGGCGGATCCACCCCGACCACGCCGCCGTCGACCGCCGCCCCACCCACCACGCCACCACCCACCACGCCGCCACCCACCACGCCACCGCCGACGAACTGGCCCACCCCGACGGGCAACGTCAAGGTCGACGACACCATCCAGGTTTCGGACAGCCTGGACGGCGGGCTCAAGCGGTACTACGGCATCGGCGACGGTGGGCAGGGTGAGAGCCAGGACCCGATGTTCGTGCTCGCGCCCGGCGCCACCCTGCGCAACGTGATCATCGGCGCCCCGGCCGGTGACGGCGTGCACTGCGAGGGCGACTGCACGCTTACCAACGTGTGGTGGGAGGACGTCGGCGAGGACGCGGCGACCTTCCGCGGCGGCACCACGTACACAGTGGACGGCGGCGGCGCCCGTTCGGCCAGCGACAAGGTCTTCCAGCACAACGGCGCGGGCACCGTCCACATCCGCAACTTCCGGGTGGAGAACGCGGGCAAGCTCTACCGCGCCTGCGGCAACTGCTCCACGTCCTACCAGCGGCACGTGGTGCTGGACAACGTCACGGCGCGATCGACGGACGCCCTCGTCGGCATCAACACCAACTGGGGCGACACCGCCCGGTTCAGCCGGATCACCATCCTCGACGACCCGCAGCGTGAGACCCGGATCTGCGTGAAGTACCGGGGCGTGCCGAAGGGCAGCGAGCCCACCGAGATCGGCGAGGGCGCCGACGGCGTGAACTGCCTCTACTCCGCATCCGACATCACCTGGCGGTAGCCCGTACCCCGTGATCGGCGGCCCCGCGGACGATCCGGCCCGCGGGGCCGCCGCACGGGGTCACCCTTTTCGCGGGCGGACGACCGCGACGGTAGCGTGGCGCGACAGCACGGCCCGTGGGGCGGATCTCCGCCGCCGTGGCGCTCGCGATCGCAACCAGGAGGGTGCATGTCCCACGGCGACGACCCGTTCGCGGCACGCGAGGACGCGGCCTCGCGGCCGAACTTCGACCTCACGCTGCGCGGCTACGACAAGCGGCAGGTGGACCGCTACACCGAACAGGTCCTCAACGAACGCTCGGCGCTGGCCGCCGAGCGGGAACGGGCGTCGACCCAGCTACGCGAGCTGAACGTCGAGCTGCACCGGCTGCGGGCCGAGGCGGCCGAGTTGCGCGACCAGCCGGCCCAGCCGGACCGGGCCTCGTTCCGTGATCTCGGCCCGATGGTCGACCAGATCCTGGCCCTGGCCGAGAAGCAGGCCGGGGCCATCACCGACGCCGCCGGCCAGCGGGCCGCCGAACTCGAGGCCGAGGCCGAGCGGCTGCTCGTCGAGGCCCACGAGCACGCCACCACGACGCTGCGGGAGCTGGCCGAGGAGGCGACCACCCGGCGCGCCGAACACGACCGGGAACACGAGGAACGCCGTACCAACGCCCAGGCCGAGCTCGCCCGGATCCGGGAGGCGGTGGACCGGCTGCGCGCGGCCGGCGAGGCCGCCCACGAGCGGGCCCGGCAGGAGGCGCAGCGGATCGACGAACAGACCGCCCAGCAGGTCGAGCAGGCGCGCGTCGAGTCCGAGGCGTTCCTCGCCTCGGCCCGTACCCAGATCCAGCAGGAGGTGCAGGCGGCCCGCGCGAAGACCCAGCAGGAACTGGGCCAGTGGCAGGCCAGTGTGGAGCGGGAGATCAACGAGCGGCGGACCGCCACCGAGCAGGAGATCGCCGAGCAGCTCGCCTCCGCCGAGCGCGAACTCGGCGCCCAGCGCGCGGCGGCCGAGCAGGAGATCGCCACCCTGATCGCGGAGGCCCAGCAGTACGCGGCCCGGGTGCGCCAGCACGCGGACGAGCAGGCCGCGGCCCACCAGCAGCAGTTCGCCGCGGCGCAGCAGGGCCTGCGGGACCGGCGCGAGGCGCTGGCCCGCATGCAGTCCGAGTTGGACGCCGCGCAGCAGCAGCTCGCGCAGGCGCGGCAGGACAGCGGTAGCACCGCGACCGAACTCGCCGAGGCGCAGCAGCGGCTCGCCGACACCCGGCAGGAGCTGGCCGACGAACTGCACCGCCTCGACGAGGCACGGCGGGCCGGCGACTCCGCCGAGCAGCACGCCAAGGACGTCCGGGCCCGGGTCAAGCGGGAGGCGAAGCGGGTGGCCGACCTCGCGGCGGCGGCGGTCATGGCGGCCGCCACGGGTGGCGGCGAGACCGCCGAGTACCCGCAGATCGCGACCCGGGCGCGCAACGACCGGCCGGCACCGGTGGTGCCCGCCGCCGACGGGCCGGTGCCGCAGGAGGCCGGCGACGCGGTCGCGTCCCCCGGTGACCGCGACCAGGCCCCCGCCGGCGGGCCGGTACCACAGCCGGCGAACCAGGTGGTGGTCGCCGGCTGACCCTGGCGGCGCCGGCGGTGACCTACACTTCCTCGCGGTGGGCGGTAGCGCAGAGGTCGTCGCGTTTCCCTCTCAAGGAAGAGGACGCCGGTTCGAATCCGGCCCGCCCGCCGCACGCGGGCCGTAGCGCAGCGGTCGTCGCGCCCGGTCTGCAAAACCGGGAGGACGCCGGTTCGAATCCGGCCGGCCCGCACCCGACGGAACGGGGACGCCGAAATGGAACGACGCCGGGAACGGGAGAGGCACCTGCGGCTGCTGGGGTATGCCTCCCCGCCCGCCATGGTCGCCGCCGCCACCGCCCGTCGAGGCGTCGGCGACTGGCGGGGCGCCTGCGCCGCGGCGGCCGTCGACACGCACGTCGACCTGCGGGACGTGGCCGCCTGGTACGGCGCCGACGAGGCCGCCCGCGTCGAGGACGAGCTGCGCGCCCTCGCCCCCGACCTGCTGCGCCGCTTCCTGCCCCGCACCGCTTCGCTGGCGCTGCTGCCCCGGGCCACCGTGGTGCTCTCCCGACTTATCCGACCGGGCAGTCGGTCGCCGGGCCGGGGCGACGCGCTGCTGGTGGTGACCCTGCCGCCCACCGATCACCATCCGCAGCGAATCGAGCTGCGGGTCACCAACAGCCGCAGCCTGCGGGGCCGGTGGCACGACCTGCCGGACTGGTGCTGGGACGCCGACGCTGTCGCCGCCCGCCGCTGGGCCTACGGCGCCTCGGCCGGCCGGATCGCCTGGCATTCGCCCGACGGCCGCCCGCACCCGCAGGGCGGCACGGCCGCGGCGGTGTCCACGGGCGACCCGGGGACCGCCGACGACCGCGCGCGGCAGGTGGAGACGGTGGCCGCGCTGCTGGCGGCCCGGCGGCCGGTGGCGGCGTACGAGGCGGCCGGTCTCGCCATCGATGCGGACGCGCTCCGGCAGCAGTCCGCCTGGTTGCTGCCCGTACTCGCCGCGCACGCGCCGGCGCTGCCCGTGCTCGCCGAGGAGACCCGCCGGCTCGCCCACCGCTACGGCACGGCGACATGGTCCAGCCAGGACGGTCGGCTCGCCGTCGAGGTCGCCACCGACGGCCGGCTGACCGTCCGGCCGGAGGGCCGGTACGTACCCGCCGCCGGACCGTACGTCTTCGGGGTGCCCGCGCCGGCCGACGTGGCGCTGCTGCGCTGGGGCGACCTGGCCCCGGACGAGCTGCACCCGCTGGTGCATGAGGCGTTGTTCCCCGAGCGCACCCAGGCGTGGCGGGCCCCGGAACCGGCGTCCGGCCCACCGATGCGGATCCGGTGCGGGCGGGACTGGCATCTCGTCCAGGTCGCGGCCGGTCGCCTCGCCACAATGCACACCGACGAGGAGTTGCGCGGGGAGTTCCTGCTCGCCGGGCTGGGCGGGTCGATCGGCGGCTGCGCGGCGGCGGTGCGCGCCTGGCGTACCGGGGCGAAGCCGGTGCCGAAGGAGATCCGCAAGCTGCGACGCGACCTCTTCGCCCGCGCGTTCCACGGCGACACCGACGGGTTGCTCGCGCTGCTCGCCGACGGCATCGACCCGGATTTGCGCGACAACCGGGGTGGCACGCTGATGCACTGGCTTTCCTGGGTGGACCACCAGCGGGTGCTGCCGGCGCTCGTCGCGGCCGGGCTCGGCCTGGACACGCCCGACCGGGAGGGGCAGACCCCCCTGCACGCCGCCGCCCGCGCGCTGGCCACCAAGGTGATGGAGGTCCTGATCGCCGCCGGGGCCGATCCGGACGCGGTGGACGAGCAGGGCCGCACCGCCGCCCGTCTGCTCGCCGCCGTCCGGAGGGAAACGACCTGAGGGGAGGCGGTCGGTTGTCGGTGGCCTTCGGTAGGCTCCCGCGCGGCGAGGCCGTAGCGCAGAGGTCGACGCGCCTTGACGGCAAGCTGGAGGACGCCGGTTCGAATCCGGCCGGTCTCGCCACCCACCTCCCACGAAGGAGCGCCGTGCCCGTCGATCACGCCGAGCTGGCGGCCTGCCTGGCCGTCCTGGCCCGACTCGACGACGCCGACCTGGAGGCGGCGACCCGCCAGGAGCTGGAGCGGGCGGTGAAGGCCGCCCACCGGGGGGTCAAGCGGCGCGCCAAGGCCCGGCGGGACGCCACAACCCGAGCAGCGGACCGCGCACTGCTGGCCGGCGCCACCCGCTTCCACACCGAGATCCCCGATCCCGCTCCGCCGGCAGCCGGCCCCACGCCACCGTCCGAGGTCGACCTCGCACCGTCCAATGCCGGGACCGCCCCGGCCAACGCCGATCCGGCAGCGTCCGGTGCCGACGTACCGGCCGGCGCGGACCCCCCGCCCGGTGCTGACCCCGGCCCAGCCGGGCGCGGGACGCTGCGCCGCGCACGACACTGCTACGTGTGCAAGCAGCCCTACCGGCGGGTGGACGTCGACTACCACCTGATCTGCCCGCCGTGCGCGGCGGAGAACCGCGAGCGGCGCCATGCCCGCTGCGACCTGACCGGCCGCACCGCCGTGGTGACCGGCGGCCGGGTGAAGATCGGCTTCCACACCGCGCTCAAGCTGCTGCGTGACGGCGCCGACGTGATCGTGACGACCCGGTTCCCCCGCGACGCGGCCCGCCGCTTCGCCGCCCTGCCGGACGCCGACGACTGGGCGGGCCGGCTCTACGTGCACGGGCTGGACCTGCTCGACCTGGCCGGCGCCCTCGACTTCGTCGCGCTCGTCGGGCGCCGCTTCGCCGGGCTGGACATCCTGATCAACAACGCCGCGCAGACGCTGCACCGGCCGGCGGCCTACCATCGGGAGGTCCGCGCGGCCGAGTCCGTGGCGCTGGAGGGGCCGGCGGCCCGGATCGCGATCGGTGCCGCGCCCGCCACCGCCACCACGGCCGGGCTGCCGGCGGGGCTGGACGCGTTCTTCCCCGCCGGCCAGACCGACGAGACGGGTCAGCCGCTCGACCTGCGCGAGGTCAACTCCTGGGTGCTCAGCGACGCCGAGGTCAGCCCGCACGAGTGGTTGCAGGCGCACGTGGTGAACGCCTTCGCGCCCTTCCTGCTCACCTCCCGGCTGCGCCCGCTGATGCAGGCCAGCGCCCACCCACGGCGGCACGTCGTGCAGGTCTCCGCGATGGAGGGCAGCTACGCCCGCTCCGGCAAGACGACCCGGCACCCGCACACCAACATGGCCAAGGCCTCGCTCAACATGCTGGTCCGCACGGTCGCGCCCGACTACCTGGCCAGCGGCATCCACATGAACAGCGTGGACACCGGCTGGGTCACCGACGAGCGGCCGCACCCGGGCAAGACCGCCCAGCGGGACCTCGGGTTCCGCCCGCCACTCGACGTCATCGACGGGGCCGCCCGGGTCTACGACCCGATCGTGCGCGGCGTGCGTGGCGCGCCGGTGAGCGGCCAGTTCCTCAAGGACTACCGGAGCGTGCCCTGGTGACCGACCCGACGCCGGTGCGCTGCCCGGCCATCACCCACCCCGACGCCGGCCTCGCCGACCCCGGCGACTTCGATCCGCTGCTGGTCCGCCTCGCCGTGCCGGACGCGGTGATCGCCCCCGAGGAGTTCCCCCGCGGCACGGTGCAACCCGACGGCCGACTGGACCTGTGCAAGCAGGGCCTCGGCCCGGTGCAGACCGCCCGGATCGTGGCCGCCGCGGCCGGCTCCCCGCTGGTGCGGCACCTGCTGCTGGGCACCAACGCCCTCGGCGCCGACGGCGCCCGGGCGGTCGCCGAGGCGCTGCGTCCGGGCCACCACCTCCAGACGCTCTACCTGGGCTGCAACCGGATCGGCCCGGAAGGGGTCGGCGCGCTGGCCGACCGGCTGGCCCGCGACGACACCGTGCGGGCGCTGTGGCTCAAGCGCAACCCGGTCGGCGACGAGGGCGTGCGCCGGCTCGCCGACGCGCTCGCGGTGAACTCGACCATCCGCACGCTCGACCTGGTCAACGTCGGCATGGGCGTGCCGGGGCTGACCGCCCTCGCGGCAGCGCTGACCGCCCGGGAACGACCCGTGCGGCGGCTCTTCCTCGGCGGCAACGGCTTCGGGCCGGATGCCGTGCCGGTGCTCGGCACGCTGATCCGCGCCGCCGGCGTCCGGGAGCTCTACCTGGCGGCCAACCACCTCGGGGACGCTGGCGCGGCGGCCCTCGCCGAGCTGGCCGACGGCGTGGAGCTGACGCTCGGGTTGGGCGGCAACGGGATCAGCCCGGCCGGCGTCGCCGCGCTGGCCCGACATCTGGGGTCCTGGCGGGCGCTCGATCTGGCCCGGCCACCGTCGGAGCGGGCCCTCGGGGCGCGTGGCAACGTGGTCGGCGACGAGGGCGCGGCGATGCTCGCCGACGCGCTGCCCGCCGCCCGGCTGCGCCGGCTGGACGTGCGGCGTACGGAGATCGGCGGGCGGGGCGCCCGGCGGCTGGTCGAGGCCATCGAGGGCCACCCGAGCCTGGAATACCTGGGCATCAACGGCGGCGTGCCGCGCCGGCAGCGCCGCCGGGCCGCCGCGCTGCTCGCCGAGCGGCCGGTCGGCGCGCCACACGAGGACATCCAGGCGATCGCGAGCGTCTACCGGTGAACCCGCCCGTCATCGACGAGATCCGCACCTGGCAGCGCGTCCGCCGGTACGCCGTGCCCGCGTCGATGATCGAGGCGTGCACCGCCGCCCGGGAGGCCGGCGACTGGCGGGCCGCCTGTGCCGCGGGGCGGATCGACGTGGCGTTCGACCTGGCGGGGGTGGCCCGGGAGCACGGCCGGGCCCGGGCCGGCCGGATCGAGGCGGACCTCGGCGTGCTCGCTCCGGACCTGCTGCGCTGGCATCTGCCGCGGGTGCTCGGCGGGCGCACCAGCCTCGCCACCCACCAGCAGTTCCTGCTCTGCGCGGCGGCGGGGCGCCTCGGCGACGACGACGTCGCGCTGGTGCTGGAGACGCCGAAGACCGTCGACGGGTCGCAGCGGCTGCGGTTGACCGTCCGTCCCGTGCGGGCGGACGAGGACGGCTTCCGGCCGGACCTGCCGCCGGCCTGCTGGAGCGCTTCGCACGTGGACGATCTCGTCGGCGCGTACGGCGGCTCGCCGGCCCGGCTGCCCGGCTTCGAGGCCGACGGCGCCTTCCGGCCGTTCGAGTCGTACGCCACGACGGTCGACCCGGGCGACCCGGCGAGCCGGGCGGAGGTCTTCGACCGGCTCGTCGCCGGCGGCGAGGTGCTCCGGGCGTGGGCCGTGGCCGGCGTCGACCTGGATCCGGCGGTCCACGGCCTCGACCACGGTGTGGCGGACGCCGAGCGGGGTCGCCTGGTCCCGCTCGGGCTGGACGCCGAGCTCGCCCGGCTCGAGGCCCGCTACGGCGTCGACCAGGTCATGATCGGCTCGCGGTGGCAGCTGGTGGCCGAGGCGCACCGGCGGGGCGACGGCTCGGTGGCCGCCTCGTTCGTCCGCTACGACCGGCGGCACTTCACCCGCCCCCGGTTCGCCACCCTGGTGCACGGGCGGCCCGCCGACCTGGACCTGCTGCGGCACGGCCTGCTCGACCCCGCCGAGCTGCACCCCCTGGTGCGCCGGGCCCTGTTCCCGGCGACACCGCCGGTGGCCGGCTCCGCCGCACCGACGACCCCGCCGCTGGCCCGCTCCGCCGCGCCGACGAGCGGCCGGGCCCCGACGGCCGGCGGGGCCGCCCGGGCACCGGATCCGCGGCCGGTGACGACGCGACCGACGGGGACGGGGGCCGTGGGACCGGCGACGCGGCTGGCGGCGGCGTCGGGGCTGCAGGTGAGCGTGCCGGTGCGCTGCGGGAGCGAGTGGCACACCCTCCGGCACGGCGACGGCCGGCTCGACCCGGTCTCGCACACCGCCGAGGAGGTCGCCGCGGAGGAGCTGCTGCGCGTCCTCGGCGGGCGGTCGACCGGCTGCTTCGCGGCCGTCCAGGCGTGGCGGGGCGGCGCCGTCCGGCTGCCCCGGCCGCTGCGCGAGCTGCGGCGCGACGCGCTGCTCCGCATCCAGCACGGCGGCGCGGCGGCCCTGGCCGCCCTGCTCGACGCGGGGCTCGACCCGAGGATGACCGACGGCCGGGGCGGGACGCTGCTGCACCACCTGCGCGCCGTGGAGGACGTCGCGCTGCTGCGGCGGCTGTGCGACGCCGGCGTCCCGGTCGGGGCGCGGGACCGCCGGGGACGCACCGCCCTGCACGTGGCCGTGGGCGACGGCGGCAGCCCCGAGCTGGTCCGCGCGCTGCTGGCGGCCGGCGCCGATCCGCACGCCCCGGACGGGGACGACCTCACCGCCCGCGACCTGGCGGAGGGGAAGGCGAGCATGTACGACGACGACGGGGACGACGTGTGGCCGGTGTTCGAGATCCGGGACGTGCTGGCCGAGTGGACGAGCCGATGACGGCGGTGGTGCGGGCGCTGGCCGCGGCGGACGACCTCGTCGCCGCGACGCGGGCGTGGCGGACGGAGCCGGCCGCCGATCCGAAGGTCGAGGCGCTGGCCCTGGCGGTGTCGGCGAACCTGCCCGTGCTGCTGTGGGGCGAGCCGGGCATCGGCAAGTCCGCGGTCCTGCAACAGCTCGCCGACGGGCTGGGCCTGCCGCTGGAGACGGTCATCGCCAGCGTGCACGAGCCGTCGGACTTCGCGGGGCTGCCGATCGTCGGGGACTCCCCCGCCACCGACGGGGTGCCGATGGCGCCGCCGGACTGGGCGGTGCGGCTGACGCGTACCGGCTCGGGGTTGCTCTTCTTCGACGAACTCTCCTCGGCGCCGCCGGCGGTGCAGGCGGCGCTGCTGCGCGTCGTGCTGGAGCGCCGGGTCGGCAGCCTGTCACTGCCGCCGTCGGTGCGGATCGTGGCGGCGGCCAACCCGCCGACCAGCGCGGCGGACGGCTGGCACCTCGCACCGCCGCTGGCGAACCGGTTCGTGCACCTGCACTGGACGCACGACGCGCGCACCGTCGCGCGGGGCCTGGCCGGCACCTGGCCGGCGGTGGCGGTGCCGGCGGTCCGGCCCGCCCGGGCCGCCACGGCGCTGGCCCGGGCCCGGGGGGCGGTCGCGGGCTTCCTCACCGCCCGGCCGGGGTTGACCCACCACCTGCCCGCCGACGCCGAGGCCCGGGGCGGCGCCTGGCCGTCCCCGCGGACCTGGGAGATGGTGCTGCGACTGCTCGCCCTGCACCACGCCGCCGGGACCGGGGCGGAGGCGCTGGCGCTGGCCGTGATCGGCGCGGTGGGCGACGGCGCGGGGCTGGAGTTCGTCACCTACCTGGAGAACCTGGACCTGCCCGACCCGGAGCGGGTGCTCGCCGACCCAGGGGCGTTCCGGCTGCCCGAGCGGGGCGACCGGCAGTTGGCCTTCCTCACCGCGGTGATCTCGGCGGTGCAGGCGAAGGTCGACCGGTCGCGCTGGGAGGCCGGCTGGGTGGTGCTGGGCAAGGCGGTCGAGGCCGGGGTGCCGGACGTCGCGGCGCGCGCCGCGATGGACCTCGCGGCGCTGCGCGACCCCTCCTGGCCGGTGCCGCCGGCCATCCACGCCTTCGCCGAGGTGCTGGGGCTCTCGGGGCGCCTGAGCGGATGAGCCCCGACGGTCCCCGGCTGGACCGGACGAAGCTGCTCGCGGCCCGGTTCCGGGCGGCGCAGGACCGGCCCTACCTGGCCACCGCGCTGTACAGCCTGACCGTGGTCGAGGCCCCGCACGTGCCCACCATGGGAGTGGACCGGCGGTGGCGCTGCCACGTGTCACCGGACTTCGTCGACCGGCTGCCGGTGCCGCAGCTCGCGGCGGTGTGGATCCACGAGGTCGCCCATCTGCTGCGCGAGCACCACGGCCGCGCCGACCGCCTCCCGGCGGGGTCACGACACGACCATCACCGCGTCAACGTCGCCCAGGACTGCGAGATCAACGACGACCTGCTGGCGGACCGGCTGCCGCTACCGGCCGACCGGATCGAGCCGGCGACCTTCGGGCTGCCGGCGGGCCTGCTGTTCGAGGCGTACCTGTCGCTGCTGCCCGCGCACGTGCAGGGCGACGGGGCACCCGACTGCGGTTCCGGGGCGCATGGTCTGGACCGCCCGTGGGAAACCGGCGGCGCGGGTGGGGTCAGCGCGGTGGAGGCGGGGGCGATCCGCCGGGAGACGGCACATGCGGTACGCACCCACGTGCGTGGCCGGGGCGCCGTCGCCGCCGGCTGGCAGCGGTGGGCCGCCCTGGTGCTCGAACCCCGGGTGGACTGGCGGCGGGCGCTGACCGGCGCGGTGCGCGAGGCCGCCGCCTGGGCCAGTGGCGCGGTCGACTACACCTACCGGCGCCCCTCGCGGCGCTCGGCAGCCCTGCGCCCGGTGGTGCTGCCCAGCCTGCGCCGGCCGGTGCCACGGGTGGCGATCGTGGTGGACACGTCGGGCTCGATGGGGGAGGCGGAGCTGGCGGCGGCGCTCACCGAGGTCTCCGGGGTGCTGCGGGCCGTCGGCGTCGGCGGCAACCGGGTCACCGTGCTCTCCTGCGACGCGGCCGTGCACGTCGTACGGCGGGTGCACACCGTGGGCGAGGTGCGGTTGGCCGGTGGCGGCGGGACCGACATGCGGGTCGGGATCGAGGCCGCGCTTGCGGGCCGGCCGCACATCGTGGTGGTGCTGACCGACGGGTTCACGCCGTGGCCGGCCTCGCCGCCGGAGTCCACCCGGGTGATCGCGGGGCTGATCGGTGCCGGCGCGCCGCAGCCACCGTCCTGGATCACCAGCGTCAGGATCGACGACTGACCGCTGTGGGCAGACCGCGCGGGCGACCCGTCGGGGGTGCGGGCCGGTGGAGGCGGTGCCGACTGGTCCAACCAGTTGACGGGTTGATGTGTGCGGCGTCACACTCCTCGGCATGGCCTTCGCTCCCGCTCCCCGGACCTCGGTCTCCGACCACGTCTTCGGCCAGATCCGCGACGCCGTGGTCGATGGCCGCTACCGACCGGGTGAGGCGCTGCCCGGCGAGCGGGAGCTGGCCGCCACCTTCGGGGTGAACCGGCACGCCGTGCGCGAGGCCCTGCGCCGGTTGCAGCAGCTCGGCCTCGTGCGGATCAGCCAGGGCGGTGCCACCCGGGTGCTGGACTGGCGGGTGCACGCCGGGCTCGACCTCGCCCTGTCCCTCACCCGCTGCCACGACACCCTCCCGGTGGACACCCTGGTCCGCGACATGCTGGAGATGCGGGCCTGCATCGGCGTCGACGCGGCCCGGCTCTGCGCCGAGCGAGGCGAGGCGACCCTCCGGGCCGCCATTCCGCGCGCCGTCGAGGCGTACGCGGATCTGGCGCCCGACCTGGCCGCGATGGGCGAGGCCACCATCGCGCTCTGGCGGCACATCGTCGCCGGCAGCGGCAACACCGCCTACCTGCTGGCCTTCAACAGCCTGGTGGCCGGCACGCTCGCCGTCGGCAAGGCGCCACCGGAGCGCCGGGCCGCGGAACTGCTCGACGTGGCGGGCCACCGCCGGCTCGCCGACGCCGTCGTCACCGGCCGGGGCGCCGACGCCGCCCGCGAGGCGCGCGCCCTGCTCACCGCTCCCCTCACCGCCCCCGCCGCACCGAGAAGGGAAGCCCTGGCATGATCCCCGCCGTGCTCTACGCCGTACCGGCGTTCCTGCTGCTCATCGTCGTGGAGGCGGTCTCCTACCGGTTCGCCCCGGACGACGACGAACGCGGCTACGAGCTGCGCGACACCGCGACCAGCCTGACGATGGGTGCCGGCAGCCAGATCATCGGCGTGCCGTGGAAGCTGCTGACGATCGGCCTCTACGCCGCCGCGTACACGGCCGCGCCCGTGCAGCTCTCCCCCACCAGCATCTGGACGTGGGTGCTGCTGTTCCTCGCCGACGACCTGGCCTACTACTGGTTCCACCGGTCGCACCACGAGGTGCGGCTGCTCTGGGCCGGGCACGTCGTGCACCACTCGAGCGTCTTCTTCAACCTCTCGACGGCGCTGCGGCAGAGCTGGACCCCGATGACCGCCGTGCCGTTCTGGCTGGGCCTGGCGCTGCTCGGCATCCCCCCGTGGATGATCTTCCTTCAGCAGTCGATCAGCCTGCTGTACCAGTTCTTCCTGCACACCGAGAGGATCACCGTGCTGCCACGCCCCATCGAATGGGTCTTCAACACGCCGTCGCACCACCGGGTGCACCACGGCGCCAACGTCGAATACCTCGACCGCAACTACGGCGGCATCCTGATCGTCTGGGACCGGCTGTTCGGCACCTTCACCCCGGAGCGGGCCACCGTCCGCTACGGCCTGACCAAGAACATCGACACGTTCAATCCGCTGCGGGTGGCGACCCACGAGTACCGGGCGATCTGGGCCGACCTGCGGTCCGCCTCGTGCTGGCGGCACCGCCTCGGGCACGTGCTCGGCCGCCCCGGCTGGCAGCCCGCCGCGCGGGCGGCGGTGGCCCCGTGAGGCGCCTCTGGCCGTTCGGCGTGGTGGCCGTCGTCGAACTGATCGGCGTCGCCGCCGACTCGACCCTCCTACAGTGGCTGGCGAAGCCCCTGCTCGCGCCGGTCCTGCTGGTGTACCTGCTGCGGGCGCGGCGGCGGGTCGACCCCGTCGCCGTCGGCCTGGTCTTCGCCACCGGCGGTGACATCGCGCTGCTGCTCTCCGGCGACACGGCCTTCCTCGTCGGCATGGGCTGCTTCCTCGTCACCCAGATCGCCTTCCTGGCCGCCTTCCTGCGCCACCGCCGGCCGCCGGCCGCCGGTCTGATCATCTACCTCGCCCTGTGGGCGGTGGCCAACCTGCTGCTGTGGCGGGCCCTCGGCCCGCTGCGGCTGCCGGTCCTCGGCTACAGCCTCGCCCTGAGCCTGATGGCCGCCGCCGCGAACGGCGTCTCCCGGCGGGTGGCGCTGGGCGGGGGTCTGTTCCTCCTCTCCGACCTGCTGATCGGCCTGGACGCCGTGGACCTGCGGATCCCCGGCCACGGCCTGGCCGTGATGATCACCTACATCGCGGCCCTGCTGCTCATCACCACCGGTTGGGTGGCCGCGTCCGACCGCCGCGACCGGAGCGCGGCCGGCGTCGGCCACACCACCCCCACCCCCGCCCCCGGCCCGACGCCCGACGGCGTCCGATAGCACGCGCACGATCCGACGACGAGGGCCCGCCGCTCCCAACCGGACCGGTGGCCCTCGTCGTCCACATGATCATCGGTAATTCACAAGGCATCCACACGTCTCGCACAGGTTGGGGGGTTTGGCTGGCGCCTGGCCTCGTCCACCTACGAGATCGGTCGCCACATGCGCAATCCCTTCCATGCCCGGCCGGCCCCGCCCGGCGCCGTGCGGGACGAACCGCCGGACCCGGGCGCACCGCCGCACCGCGACACCGACCGGGCCGGGCACAGCCTGCGGGCGCCGAGCCGGCTGCACGCCTTCAACCGCTACGAGATCAAATACCTGGTCGACAGCGCTGCCGCCCGTGCCCTGCGCGACGAGTTCGCGCGCCGGATGGACCTCGACAGCCACGGCGGCGACACCGGCTACGGCGTGTGGAGCGTGTACTACGACACGCCCCGGCTGCGCTTCTACTGGGAGAAGATCGAGGGCCTGCGGTTCCGCCGCAAGCTGCGGATCCGGCACTACGGTGACCGCTTCGCCGTCACCGACGACACCACCGTGTACGTCGAGATCAAACAGCGGGTCAACCGGGTGACCCAGAAACGACGGATCGCCCTGCCGTACCGGCTCGCCCGCGACCTGTGCGACCGCCGCGTGCCGGTCGCGCACGACGAGTCCCAGCGCGCCTTCGTCGAGGAGGTCCTCGAACTGGTCTGCGGGCTGGACCTCCGACCGGTGGCGATGACCGGCTACCAGCGCGAGGCGTTCGTCGGTCGGGCCGCCGACACGGGCCTACGGGTCACCGTGGACCACCGCGTACGGGGCCGCGACCGGGACTTCCACCTGGGCGCCGACGCGCAGAACCGGCTCATCGTGCCGGCGAAGCTGTCGGTGGTGGAGATCAAGGCCAACGAGCGGGTGCCGTCCTGGCTGACCGACCTGGCGGCCCGTTCGAACATGTCGGTCGTCCGGATTTCCAAGTACTGCCAGAGCGTCGAGGCCTTCGGTCAGGCCCCCCGTTCCGTCTTCCACGTCGTCGCCGACGATCCCGCCGCCGACCTGTCCCCGACCACCGTCACGAGCGAGGCCTGAGAACACCATGGACTTCACCTTCCAGGACCTGTCCGGCACGTTCAGCGTCGCGGACGTCGCGCTGACCCTGTCGCTGTCCTTCCTGCTCAGCGCCGCCATCGGCTGGGTCTACCGGTTCACCCACCGCAACGTGTCCTACAGCCAGTCGTACGTGCAGACGCTGGTTCTCCTCGGCATGCTCATCTCACTGATCATGCTGGTGGTCGGGTCGAACATCGCCCGGGCCTTCGCGCTGGTCGGCGCGCTGTCCGTGGTGCGCTTCCGCAACGCCATCAAGGAGACGCGCGACGTCGGCTTCATCTTCCTCGTCATGGGCGTGGGCATGGCCTGCGGCACCCGCTTCTACACCCTCGCCGTCGTCGCCGCCGTGGCGATCGGCCTGGTCGTCCTGGTCATGTACCGCTTCAACTGGTTCGCCTCGCAGGTCCAGCGGCAGGTGGTCAAGGTGCAGGTGCCGCCGGGCGGCGAGCACAGCGCGTCCGTCCAGGACGTCCTGATCCGGCACACCAGCGAGTTCGAGCTGGTCAGCATGGAGACGATCCGCGGCGGCGCGCTCACCGAGATCATGTACACCGTGCGGCTGCGCAAGGGCCACGAGCCGGGCCAGCTCATCTCGGCGCTCAGCGAGCGTACGTCGGGACAGCGGGTGACGGTGCTGACCGGCTACGACCAGACGGACCTGTGATGCCGGCACCTGCCGCCGGCCCGGGCCGGCGCCTGTGGCGCCGGGTCCCGGTCCGCGTCCGGCAGTACTGGCGGCTGCTGGCCGGCTGCGTCGCGTTCCTCGCCGTCCTGGCCGTCGGGTTCAGCACGGTGCGGGTGCAGCCGTACGTCACCAGCGGCGGCGGGCGCGGCGGCGACGAGGTCACCCAGGACCTGGCCGGCAGCCGGGACCTGTTCGACCCGGGCGTCGCGCACAGTATCGGGCTGACGTTCCGCGCCGCGGACTACGACCGGATGGTCGACGCCTTCGCCAAGGAGGGCGAGAAGGAGTACGTGGAGGCCGACCTGACGATCGACGGCACCACGGTCCCGAGCGTCGGGATCCGGCTCAAGGGCAACTCGACGCTGGCGGGGCTGACCCGCGACGGGCAGGTCGTCGGCAGGACCGGCGGGCGGGCCGACGGCGGTGCTGCCCGGGGCGGACCCCCCGCGGCACCACCGGGCCGGGCGGCGCAGGGCGACGGCCCGGCGGCCGGCGCCGCCCGGCCCGGCGCCGCCCGCACGGCGCTCAGGGTGGAGGAGCCCGAGACGCTGCCCTGGCTCATCCGGTTCGACGAGTTCGTCGAGGGTCGCCGCTATCAGGGACACCGGGAGATCGCCGTGCGCGTGGGCGGCATGGGCGGTGGTGCGACGGTGCTCAACGAGGCCGTGTCCCTGCGGGTGCTCGCCGGCGCCGGGGAGGCTTCGCAGGGGTACGCGTACGCGCGGTTCGTCGTCAACGACCGCCCGGCCACGGCCCGGCTCGTGGTGCAGCACCCGGACGAGGACTTCGCCGACGGCCTCGACGGCGACGGGGTGCTCTACAAGGCCCTGGCCACCGGGAACTTCACCGACCAGGGCGACGACCCCACGGACTACCACGACGACTTCAGCCAGGTCACCGGCAAGGGCGAGCAGGACCTCCAGCCCGTCATCGACCTGTTGCGGTGGGTCGCCGACAGCAGCGACGCCGAATTCGACGCGCACCTGGCCGACCACGTCAACGTGGGGTCCTTCGCACGCTACGTCGCGGCGCAGAACCTGTTGCTCAACTTCGACGACATGTCGGGGCCCGGCCGCAACTACTACCTCTGGTACGACCTGACGACCAGGAAGTTCACGGTCGTCGGCTGGGACTACAACCTGACCTTCAGCGGCAGCGCCGACCAGGGGCCGCACGACGCGGGCCGGATGGGCGGCGGCGCTCCCGGCGCGCCGGCCGGGGGCGGTGTCCCGACGCGCCCCGGCGCCGACGGCCCACGCCCACCGGCCGGGCAGCCTCCGCAGGCCGGACAGCCTCCGCAGGGCGCGCAGGCGCCGGGTCGGGCACCCGGGCAGGGTGACGGCGAGCGGGCCGGCGGCGGCCACAAGCTCAAGGAACGGTTCCTCGCCAGCGCCGCCTTCTCGACCGGCTACGAGGATGCCTACCGCGAGCTGTACCGGGAGATCTACGCCGGCGGGACGGCGCTCACGGCCCTGGACGAGCTGACCGGGGTGGTCTCGAGCATCGACGGGCACGACGCGCAGAGCCTCGCCACCGAGGCGCAGCGGCTACGCACGCTGATCCAGGAGCGTGCGGCGCGCCTCGCCGAGGACGAGGTGGTCGCGAAGGGCTGAGCCCGCGGATCGGACGGCGCCCGTACTGCCTCCAGGTGCACGGCGCGACGGTGGCCGGGCTGCGCGCCGCCGTCGCCACCCTGCGCCCGGCCGTTCCCTGGAGCTGTTGCCGCCCGCGCCGCCGGAGGCCGACCTGGCCTGGGCGGTCGGGCAGCCGCACGTGGCCGCCGCCTTCGCCCGGGCCACGAGCGCAGTCCGTCTCGCCGGGGAGGCCGTCCTGCCCGGGCAGGTCCGGCGGCGGGTGCTGGCCTGCCTGGCCGACCCGCCACCGCCCGGACCGGGCAGCGGGTGGTCCCGGCCGCGCGGCCGGCGTTGCTGGCCGCGCTCGCGCCCTACCGCCGGTCCCGTCAGTGGCTGGCTTCGAGCTGACCGCGCAGCTTGCCCAGGGCGCGGGCGAGCAGGCGCGAGACGTGCATCTGGGAGACACCGACCCGGGTGGCGATCTCGCTCTGGGTCAGGTTGCCGTAGAAGCGGAGCGTCAGGATCTTCTGCTCCCGCTCGTCGAGGGTCGCGAGCGCCGGGCCGAGGGAGACCCGCAGCTCGGCCAGCTCGAACTCGCCGTCCTCGGCACCCAGGGTGTCGCCCAGCTCCGTGGCGCTCTCGCCGTCGCCGATGGGGGTCGACAGGGAGACCGCGTTGTAGGCGCGGGCCCCCTCGAGCCCCTCCAGGACCTCTTCCTCGGTGACGTCGAGGTGGGCTGCGATGTCGGCGACCGTCGGCGCGCGGTTGAGCGTCTGGGTCAGGGTGCCGTTGGCCTCGGAGATGCGCAGCCGCAGCTCCTGCAGGCGGCGCGGCACGCGGATGTTCCAGGTGCGGTCGCGGAAGTGGCGCTTGATCTCACCGAGGATCGTCGGGATGGCGAAGCCGGCGAAGTCGACGCCCCGGGAGGCGTCGAACCGGTCCACGGCCTTGATCAGCCCGAGCGCCGCGGTCTGGGCCAGGTCCCCGTTGGGCTCGCCACGACCGGTGTAGCGGAACGCGAGGTGGTTGGCCAGCGGCAGCCACGCCTCGATCACCCGAGCCCGCAGCGCCGGCCGACCGGGGTGGTCCTCCGGCATGGCGGCGAGGGCGGCGGTCAGCTCGCTCGCGCGGGTCTCGTCGCCGGCCACCGTGGTGGTGGCCTCGGTGGTGGTGACGGTCGGCGCGGTGCTCGTGGTGATCATGCTGTCCCTTCTGTCCCGCAGTTGCGGCAACGCCAGGAACCGGCGACCGCAGTGCCACCACCCTAGACCAACGGCCGCCCGCATATCAACCGAACGGGCGATGGATAAAAGCGACAGAAAGCTTTAAAACATGAGCTACGACTCGGAATTCGCCGGCTCCGCGTAGAGCCGGCTCACCGTCTCGGCGACGCAGACCGGCTTGCCGCCCGCGTCGCACTCCACGGTCGCGGCGGTGACGAGCTGCACCCCGCCGCCGACCGGGGAGACACCGGTGATGGTGGCGACGGCGCGGATCGCGGTGCCGACGCGCACCGGGGCGGGGAAGCGCACCCGGTTGAGCCCGTAGTTCACCCCCATCCGCACGCCCCGCACCCGATAGAGCCGGCCGACCAGCGCCGGCAGCAGGGACAGGGTCAGGAAACCGTGCGCGACAGTGCCGCCGTACGGGCCGGCCGCCGCCCGCCGCGGGTCGAGGTGGATCCACTGGTGGTCGTCGGTCGCGTCGGCGAACAGGTCGACGCGACCCTGGTCGATCGGCTGCCACGGCCCGGGGCCGAGGGTCTCGCCGACCGCGGCGGCCAGCTCGTCGACGGAGGCGAAGATCCTCATGCCAGGTGCCCGCCCAGCCGGGTGTAGCCGCGCAGCAGGTCCCGCGCGATGATCAGGCGCTGCATCTCGTCGGTGCCCTCGAAGATGCGGTAGAGCCGGACCTGCCGGTACCAGCGCTCGACGGGAAGCTCCCGGGTGTAGCCCATACCGCCGTGGATCTGCAGCACCCGGTCCACCACCCGGTTGACCATGCCGGCACCGTAGAGCTTCGCCATCGAGGAGGCGTGCCGCGGGTCCACGCCCTGGTCCACGGTCCAGGCCGCCCGCAGGATCAGCCAGCGGGCCGCCTCCAGCTCGGTCTCGGAGTCGGCGATCATCCACTGGATCGCCTGGTTGTCGCCGATCGGCCTGCCGAACGTCCGCCGGGTGTTGGCGTGGTCGATCGCCATCCGCAGCGCCCGCTCGGCGATGCCGACCGCGTGCGAGGGAATCGTGTAGCGCCCCTTGCCGATCCACTCCATCGCGAGGGCGAAACCCTGGCCGGGCTCGCCGAGGACGTTGCGCGCCGGCACCCGTACGTCGTCGAAGACCAGCGCGGCCGGCCCGCCCTCGCCCATGGTCTGGATGAGCTCCGAGCGCCAGCCCATCGCCCGGTCCACCAGGAAGGCGGTGGCTCCCCCGTTGCGGGCTCCCCGCTCCCGGTCGGTGACGGCGATGACGATGGCGAAGTCGGCCTCGTTGCCGCCGGTGATGAACGTCTTCTCGCCGTTGAGCACCCAGTCTCCGCCGTCGAGCCGGGCGCTGAGCCTGATGTTGGCGGCGTCGGACCCGGCACCCGGCTCGGTGATCGCGAAGCAGCTGCGTCGCTCCCCCTCGACCGTCGGGACCAGGAACTCCCGCTTCTGCGCGTCGTTGGCCCGGAACAGGATGTTGTCGGCCTCGCCGCCGAAGCGGAACGGCACGAACGAGCGGCCGAGCTCCGTCCAGACCAGCGACTGGGTGACGGCCGGCAGGTCCATGCCCCCGTACTCCTCGGGGGTGGCCAGCCCCCAGAAGCCGAACGCCCGCGCCTTGAGCTGCAACTCGCGCAGCTCGTCGGGCTCCAGCCCGGGCTGGTGGGCGCGTTCGCGCCGCAGCAGCTCCTGCTCCAGCGGCATGACCTCCCTGGCGATGAAGTCACGAGCCGTGTCGCGGATGGCCCGTTCGGTGTCCGAGAGCGCGAAGTCCATGTCCCCTCCGGTCGGTGCGGTGGTTCTCCCTGGTCAGAAGGCGTTGACGCCGGTCAGCGCCCGCCCGATGAGGAGCTGCTGGATCTGACTGGTGCCCTCGTAGAGGGTGGCGACGCGGGCGTCGCGCAGGTACTTGCCGACGGGGTACTCGTCGATGTAGCCGTATCCGCCGAAGACCTGCACCGCGTTGTTGGCCGCGCGGACGGCGGCCTCGCTGGCGAAGAGCTTGGCCGTCGACGCCTCGGTGGCGAACGGCTCGCCCCGGTCGATCAGGTCGGCCACCCGCCACACGAGCAGCCGGGCGGCGTCGGTGTCGACGGCGATGGCGGCCAGCAACTGCTGCACGAGCTGGTGCCCGGCGATGGGCTTGCCGAACTGGGTGCGCTGCCCGGCATAGCCGACCGCCGCGTCCAGGCAGCCCTGGGCGATGCCGACGCAGCCGGCCGCCACGGACATCCGGCCCTTGGCCAGGGTGCCCAGGGCCAGCCGGAAGCCCGCGCCCTCCTCGCCCAGACGCGCCGAGTCCGGCACCCGTACGCCGTCGAAGCGCAACTCCCCGGTGGCCTGCCCGCGCAGGCCCAGCTTGCCGTGGATCTCGCGCCGGGTCAGGCCCGGCGCGTCGGTGGGCACCAGGAACGCGCTGATGCCCCGGTGCCCCGGGCCGCCGGTGCGGGCGAAGACCAGCGCCACGTCGGCGGTGGTGCCGTTGGTGATGAAGATCTTCGCCCCGGTGATCAGCCAGTCGGCGCCGTCGCGGACCGCCCGGGTGGTCAGCGCGGCGGCGTCGGAGCCGCTGTCGGGCTCGGTAAGCGCGAAGCAGCCCAGGGCGGCCCCGGAACAGAGCCGGGGCAGCCACTGCGCGCGCTGCTCGGCGGTGCCGTGTGCGGCGATGGACTTGGCGACCAGCCCGAGGGAGACCGAGACGATGCCGCGCACGGCGGAGTCGCCGCGGCCGAGCTCCTCCAGCACGAGGCAGTAGGAGAGGTGGTCGCCGCCGGAGCCGCCGTCGTCCTCGGCGATGGTGAGCCCCAGGAAGCCGAGGTCGCCGAGCTTGCCGACGATGCCGGGGTCGACGGACTCCCGGCGGTCCCAGGTGGCCGCGTGCGGCGCCACCTCCCGGTCGACGAAGTCGGCGGCGAGCTGACGCACCGCCGCCTGCTCGGTGGAGAGTTGCAGATCCATGGCTCTTAAACTAGCGGTGGAAGTTTAATTCCGTCCAGACCCGGGTGTGGCAGAGTCTGCGACGGACACCGAGTGAAGGAGAACCGCATGCCCCGGCCGCGGCAGGCGCTGCTCAGCCGCCAGCGGATCGTCGAGAGCGCCGCCGCCCTGATCGACGCCGACGGGCTGGCGGCCTTCTCCACCCGCCGCCTCGCCGCCGAGCTCGGAGTGCGGGGACCGTCGCTCTACAACCACTTCGCCACGAAGGACGAGATCCTCGACGCGGTGGCCGACAGCGTCACCGGGCAGGTGGACGTGTCGTATTTCGCCACCGTCGACTGGCGCGAGGCGCTGCGCCGGTGGGGCCTTTCCTACCGCGCGGCGCTGGCCGCACACCCGAACATCGTGCCCCACCTGGCCCGAGGACCGGGGCGCCGGCCGGCCGCGCTCGCCATGGCCGACGCCGTCTACGGCGGGCTGGTCGCCGCCGGCTGGCCGCCGGCCCGGGCCACCCACATCGGCGCGCTCATGCGCTACTTCGTGACCGGCTCGGCGCTCGGCTCGTTCGCCCGGGGCTTCGTCGAGGACCCCGGGCTGTACGCGGAGCAGTACCCGCACCTGACCCAGGCCCACCGGCTGGCCGAGCATCAGCAGCAAGTCGACGAGGGCGCCTTCGCCCTGGGCCTCGACGCGCTGATCCACGGCCTGTCGCGCACCTACGAGGAGCACATCGGGCCGCTCGCGCCCCTCCCGCCCGCCGACGACGCGTACTAGAGTCAAAACTTGCGCTGCTAGTTTGGCCGACGTACGTGAGGGGCGCGATGGATCTCGCACGCACCGACTTCTACCTCGACGGAGCGTGGGTCGCCGCCGGCGGCGGCGAGACCGTCGCGGTGCACAACCCGGCGACCGAGGAGGTCGTCGCGGCGGTGCCGGCCGGCACGGCCGCCGACGTCGAGCGGGCCGTCGCGGCGGCCCGGGCCGCCTTCCCCGGTTGGGCCGACGCGGCACCCGCCGACCGGGCCGCGTGCCTCGACCGGCTGCACGCCGCACTCACCGCCCGGACCGACGAGATCGCCCGCACCGTCGCCCTCGAACTGGGCACCCCGCTGCGGGTGGCCACCCGGGTCCAGGCCGGCCTGCCGCTGACCGTCCTGCGCGGCTACGTCGAGCTGGCCGCCGCGCCCCCGGCCGACGAGACGATCGGCAACTCGCTGGTCGTACGGGAACCGGTCGGCGTGGTCGGGGCGATCACCCCCTGGAACTACCCGCTGCACCAGGTCGTCGCGAAACTGGCACCCGCCCTGGCCGCCGGCTGCACGGTGGTGCTCAAGCCGAGCGAGCTGACGCCCCTCACGGCGTACCTGCTCTTCGACGCCGTCCACGAGGCCGGCTTCCCGCCCGGGGTGGTCAACCTGGTCACCGGCACCGGCCCGGTGGTCGGCGAGGCCATCGCCGCACACCCGGACGTCGACCTCGTCTCCTTCACCGGCTCGACGGCCACCGGCCGACGGATCTCCCACCTCGCCGCCGACCGGATCGCCCGGGTCACCCTGGAACTCGGCGGCAAGTCGGCAAACGTCGTCCTCGACGACGCCGACCTGGCGGCGGCGGTGAAGGTCGGGGTCGGCAACGCGTTCCTCAACTCCGGCCAGACCTGCACCGCCTGGACCCGGCTGCTGGTGCACCACGAACGCTACGACGAGGCGCTGGCCCTGGCCGCCGGGGCCACGGCGGGCTACCGGCTCGGCGACCCGTTCGACCCGGCCACCCGGCTCGGCCCGCTGGTCTCGGCGGCGCAGCGGGACCGGGTCCACGAGCACGTCGCGCGGGGCCTCGCCGACGGCGGCCGGCTGGTCGCCGGCGGGCCGGACGCCCCGCTGCCCGACCGGGGACACTTCGTCGCGCCGACGGTGATCGCCGACGTCGACCCCGACAGCGCCCTGGCCCAGGAGGAGGTCTTCGGCCCGGTGCTCGCGGTCATGGCGTTCCACGACGAGGACGAGGCGGTCAGCATCGCCAACAACTCCCGCTACGGGCTGGCCGGCGCCGTCTGGTCCGCCGACACCGACCGGGCGCTGCGGGTGGCCCGGCGGATGCGCACCGGCGCCGTCGACATCAACGGCGCCCCGTTCAACCCGCTCGCCCCGTTCGGCGGCTACAAGCAGTCCGGGCTCGGCCGGGAGCTGGGCCGGCACGGTCTGGCGGAGTTCCTCCAGGTCAAGGCCATCCAGCGATGAGGGCGCTGGTCGTACGGGCCGTCGGCGCGCCGCTGCGGGTGGAGGAGATCGAGCTGCCCGCCCCGGGTCCGGGCGAGGTGCGGGTGAGCGTCCGGGCGGCGGGCGTCTGCCACTCCGACCTGTCCATGGTCGACGGCACGCTCACGACGGCGTACCCGCTGGTGCTCGGGCACGAGGCGGCGGGGGTGGTGGTCGAGGTCGGCGAGGGCGTCACGCGGGTCGCGCCCGGCGCGCACGTGGTATTGAACTGGGCCCCGCCGTGCCGCGTCTGCTGGTACTGCGGGCGGGACGAGCCCTGGCTGTGCGAACGCACCGGGTCGCCCTCGGCCCGGCGGGGCCGTACCCCCTCCGGTGAGCCGCTGCACGTCACGCTCGGTCTCGGCGCCCTCGCCGAGGAGGTGGTGGTGCCGCAGGAGGCCGTCATCGGGGTCCCGGCGGAGCTGCCCTTCGAGGCGGCGGCACTGCTGGGCTGCGCCGTGCTCACCGGCGTCGGCGCGGTACGCCGGACGGCCGGGGTGTCGCCCGGCGAGTCGGTGGCCGTGATCGGGCTCGGCGGGGTGGGCCTGTCGGTGGTGGCCGCCGCGCGGGCCGCCGGCGCCGACCCGGTGCTCGCCGTCGACGTCTCCCCGGCCAAGGCGGCGCTGGCCGCCGCGGCCGGCGCCACCGAGTTCCTGCCGGCCGACGGGTCGCTGAGCCGGGCGGTCCGGGAGCGGACCGGGGGCCGGGGCGTCGACCACGCGCTGGAGTGCGTCGGGCGCGCGGCCACGATCCGCACCGCCTGGCGGGCGACGCGCCGGGGCGGGCAGGTCACGGTCGTCGGCATGGGCGCCAAGGACGACATCGTCGGGCTGGGCGCGCTGGACATCTTCCACTCGGCGAGGACGCTGCGCTCGTCGGTCTACGGCTCCTCCGACCCGGACCGGGACGTGCCCGCGCTCGCCCGGGCCGTGCTTGACGGCACCCTCGACCTGTCGTACCTGATCACCGACCGGACCACCCTGGACGGCGCCGGCGAGGCGTTCGACCGGATGGCCCGGGGCGAGGGCGCGCGCACCGTCGTGCTGCTCTGAGGCGTACCCGCCGGCGTCAGGACAGCGCACGGGCCAGTTCCGTCCGCGAGCGGATGCCGAGCCGGTGGAAGATGTTGCGCAAGTGGTGGTCGACGGTGCGGGTGGAGAGGAACATCCGGGCGGCGATCTCCCGGTTGGTGGCGCCCTCGGCGACCTGTCGGGCGATGCGGAGTTGCTGGCCGGTCAGCAGCCGCGCCGCCGACTCCGCCGGGGGGCCGACGGATTCCCCGGCCGCCCGCAGCTCGGTGGTGGCCTGCTCCGCCCAGACGGCCGCCCCGATCAGGGTGAACGTCTCCCGGGCGCCGTGCAGGTGCTCGCGGGCGGCGCGGGGCCGGCGGCTGCGGCGCAGCTCCCGGCCGAGGAGCAACTCGGTGCGGGCCCGTTCGAACGCGCCGGCGTCGTTCGGGTGCAGCCGCAGGGCGCTGCGGAACTCCCGTTCCGCCTCGGCGCTGCCCCGGGGCGCGAGCAGAGCGTGGCAGCGCGCCGAGAGGGCCCGGCGGGACGGGCTCGCCGTGCTGCTGGCCCACCTGTCGAACACGGCGAGGGCGGGGCCGGCCGCCGGCCCGTCCGCGACGGCGGCGGCGGCCTCCACCAGGTACGGGGTGGCCATCACCTGGACCAGCACCTGGCCCCGGCCGGTGCCGGGACACGCCAGGGCGGCCAGTCGCGCGGTGGCGGCGGCGGGGCGCCCGTCGACCAGGTCGAGCACGGCCAGCGCCCACTGGGCGAGGGCCCACGGCCGGCTGTGGGCGCCCGGCGCCTCGCCGATCTCCCGGATCCGACGCAGGCTGGTGTCCCGGTCGGCCCGGACGGCCGCCAGCACCGCCAGCATGCCCAGGTGCACGCCCGCCCAGTTGTCCTGGCCGGTGTCGCGGGCCGCTTGCAGCCCCTCCCGGGAACTCTGCGCCGCCGCGTCGTGCCGGCCCAGCCAGTACTCGGCGGCGGCCCGCAGCTCCAGCGCGCGCGGCAGGGCGGACAGCTCGCCCCGCTCGCGGGCCAGCGAGACGGCGCGCTCGGCGAGCCGGTGCCCCGCACCGTCGACCGCCACCAGCAGCCCCGCCGCCGCGGCACAGGTCAGGGCCGCGGGGGTCAGCGCCGGCCCGGCCAGCTTCGCGCCCAGCACGACCACCCGCCTCAGCGCGGGTCCGGCCCGCTCGTGGTCGCCCCGCAGGGTGGCCGCGGTCCCGGCGACGTAGGCGCTCAGCAGCTCGGTCGCCGGCGGGTCGTCCGGCCGCCGCAGCGGCTCCGCCCGGCGGGCGACCTCCGCGTAGCGGTACTGGTCGCCGGCGAAGCAGGCGGCCTCGCCGGCCCGCACCAGCGCGCCGAGGGCCAGCGCACGGTCGACGCCGGCCAGCGTGCGCGCGGCGGCCAGCAGCGCGGTCGACGCGGGGCCGGGTCGGGCGGCGCGCAGCTCCATCTCCCCCCGCAGCAGCCCGGCCCGGCCCGCCACGGCGGCGTCGTCCGTCGCGGGCAGGCTCCCCAGCAGCAGCCGGGCCCGGTGCGCCCGCCCGGCCGACCAGGCGTACCGGGCGGCGGCGACCAGCCGGGCCGCCGCCGGTACCGGGTCGCCGCTGAGTTCGGCGGCGCGTTGCAGCGCCGCCGAGGCGACGGCCGGGTCGCCGCCCGCGCCGCCGGTCGCCGCCTGCTCCAGCTCGGCGGCCAGGGCCGGATCGGGTCCCTGCGCGGCGGCGGCGAGGTGCCCGGCCCGGCGCAGCCGGTGCCCGGGCCCGTCGAGCACGCCGGCGAGCAGCAGGTGCGCCGCGCGGCGCGCGGCCAGTGGCGCGGCGGCGGCGGTCACGGCCCGGACCAGGGGCTGCGGGAACGCGACCCGCCGCGGCCCGAGCCGGACCAGGCCGGCGAGTTCGGCCGGTGTGAGCGCCTCGACCGCCGCGCCGGCGGCCCGGGCGGCCCGGACCAGGGTGTCCAGGTCGCCGTCCTCGTCGAGCGCGGCGAGCAGCAGCATCCGCCGGGTGTCGGCCGGCAACCGGTCCAGCCGTGCGCGGTAGGCGCGGGCCAGCCCACCGTCGGACGGAGGCGCCTCGGGCACCGGTTCCGACCCCCGGCGCTGCGCCGGGGTGAGCCGCTCGGCCAGGTCGACAAGCGCCTGGGGGTTGCCGCCGGCGGCGACGCTGAGGGCGGCGGCCACCGGTGGCGCGGGCGGTTCCCCGGCCGCCCGGTCGGCGAGCAGGGCGACGCTGTCCCCGCCGTCGAGCGGGTGCAGCCGGTAGCGGGGTACCCCGGCGAGCGCGACGCCGGTGGCCGTGGTGAGCAGGACCGCCACCCGACTGCGGCGCAGGCGGCGGGCGACGACCGCCAGCGCGTCCGTGGTGGGTTGGTCGCCCAGGTCCACGTCGTCCATCGTGCACAGCAGCGGGCGGTCCCGCGCGGCGGTGGCGAGCAGGTTGAGCACGGCCAGGGCCAGCGCCAGCCGCCGGTGCGCGGGGCAGCCTGCGCCGGCCAGGGCCAGCAGCAGCACCCGCCGTTGCGGTCCCGGGAGCGTGCCGGACCGGTCGAGCACCGGCTCCAGCAGGCGTTGCAGCCCCGCGTACGGCAGGTCCGCCTCCTCGGCGAGCCCGGTGGCGGCCAGGACGGTGCAGCCCTCGGCGTGCCGGTGCGCGTAGTCGACCAGCGCGCTGCGGCCGGAGCCCGGCTCGCCCTCGAACAGCAGAGCTCCCCCGGCGGCCGGCAGGTCGCCCAGCAGGCGCCGGATCGCCGTCCGCTCCTCGGACCGGCCGCGCAGCACGGTTAGTTGCACTGTCGATGCAGTAACCATGCATCGAGTGTCACCTATCGATGGCCCGATGGGAAGGGTGGCGGCACCGCCGTCACCCTCAGCGGGCGACGACGTCGGCCAGCAGGGCGCCGACCGTGCGGGCCATGACCGCGCGGGCCTGGTCCACGCCCAGCCCCAGCCCGTCGCGCAGCATCGACCAGGCCGGCCACATGCTCGCCGCCACCAGGGCGTCCACCACCTGCTGCCGGGCCGGGCCGGCGGCGGCCAGCTCGGCGTCGAAGAGCTGCTCCACCTCGGCGCGGACCCGGGCGATGTGCTTGAGGCGGTTGCGGTGCAGCTGGCCGGAGACCGGCTCGCGCATCTGGGCGGCCCGGGCCGAGGCCGCGATGAGCTGGAGCAGCCGGGCCCGCTGCCGGCAGAACGCGTCGACCCGTCTGGCCAGCGGCAGCGCGGGCGAGATCGGCCGGTAGGCGGCGTCCTGCTGCCGGAGCAGCTCCGCGCCGCTGGCCTCGAAGAGGGTCTCCATGTCCTTGAAGTTGGTCCAGAGCGTCCGCAGGGAGATGCCCGCGCGCTCGGCGATGCGCTCGCCGGTCGGCCGCAGGTCGCCCTCGGAGATGAGCGCCAGGTGCGCCTCGACGATCGCCGCCCGGGTGCGTTCGGCACGGGCGGTGCGGCCGTCGACCCGAACCGGCGCCTCGGCACCACCCATCCGCCCCCGCCTCCGCATCGCCGTCACGTCGCCCGTACCGCCGCGCCGAGTCTAGCCGCGCCCGGACGCGCCACGACGCGGCCCGCCCGGCGGCCGGCCGGTCCCGTCGCCCGCCCGCCGCGGCGGGCGGACCCGCGCGCCGCGGTCGGCCGGACCCGGCCCGCCGGGGTCACCCGACCGCCCGGGCGACGGGGGCGGGTCCGCTCGCGGGCCACGCGGATTTTGCATCCACGGTGCAGATATTAGGAGCGCGTCCGACCGCAGTCAACGACGGGGACGCCAGAGCGGCGGGCCGGTTTCCGGACCGCGGGCGAGGGCGGACAGCACCACCGGGCCGGGCGGGGCGCGCCGGTAGGGTCGGCGCGTCCCGCCCGGCCCGGTGCCGGGTACGAGCGGTCAGGAGGCCGTCGGCACCCCGTTGGCCGGCGGGGTCACCGGCGCGGCACCGTGCTCGCGTACCGGCCCGTCGCCCTCGTCCGTCTCGTACGTCGGCCCGAAGTACGCCTGCGTTCCGCCGCTCACCCGGGTCAACCGCTGCCCGCCGTAGCCGGAGTGGTCCGATTCGGAGTACCGCAGCGGGGCCAGCCCCGGCCCCTGGTAGCCGCCCTTACGGACGGCCTCGGTCACCCCCTCGCGGGTGAGGTCCTTGCCGGCGGCCAGGAGCACCTGCACGAAGAGGTAGCCGACCGCCATGCCGTAGACGGTGTTGCCGTCGAAGGGCGCACCCCCGTTGTACTCCTTGTTCACCTTGGTGAAGAGCTGGATCCACGGGTCGGCGGTGTCGTTCTGCATCGGCAGGTAGTTGCCGCCGACCATGCCCTCCAGCAGCCCGGCGTTGGCGCCGAGCTGCTTGGCCAGCGTCGGGTGGTCGGCGCCGACGTTGGAGACCAGCCAGTGGGGCTGGAACCTGAGCCGGGCGGCGGTGCCCACGGCGAGGGCGGTGAAGCCGGGCACGGTGGCGAGGACGACGACCTGGCAGCCGGCCGCCTTGAACGCGCCGATCTGGGGCGCCACGTTGGTGTTGCTGGTGACGTAGGTCTGCTTCGCGACCACGGCGCCGGCCCCGAGCACCTTCTCCACGCCGACGAGGCTGTCCCGGCCGAAGTCGTCGTCCTGGCCGAGGAAGCAGACCTTCTGCCCCGGCATGCTGGTCTTCACGTGGTGGGCGAGGATCTTGCCCTCCACCGTGTAGTCGGGGTTGAACCCGAACGTGCCCGGATACCGGTCGGGCTGGTCCCAGCTTCGACTGCCGGAGGCGACGAAGAGGTCGGGCACCCGGTTGCTCTTGAGGAAGTCGAGCACACCGGTGTGCGTCGGCGTGCCGAGCCCGTTGAGGACGGCGAAGACCTTGTCCTGCAGGACGAGCTGGCGGACGACCTGCTGCGTGTTCGCCGGGTTGTAGCCGTCGTCCATGATCTTGTAGGTGATCTTCCGGCCGTGCACGCCCCCGTTGGCGTTGACGTGGTCGAAGTACGCCTTCGTGGCCGGGGCGATCTTGGAGTAGCCGGCGGAGGCCGGCCCGGTGAGCGGCATGTGCGTGCCGACCACGATCTCGGTGTCGGTGACGCCGGGCACCGCCGCCCCGCCGCCACCGGCGTCCTCGCTACAGGCGGCGGAGGCGACGAGCAGGGTGATGGCGGTGGCGAGCGCGAGGCCGCGCCGTGCCGTTCGTGTCATGTCAGACACCGGCCTTTCCTCGGTTCGGGGTGGTGGTGGGTGATGGCGGATGGACGGATACGGGTGGGCACGGATCAGGGCCGTCGCCGGCCCGGCCGCCGCGCGGCGGCGGCCCGGACCAGCCGGGACAGCAGTCCCTGCACGCCGCCGGGCGCGGCGATCATGACGACGACCAGGGTGCTGCCGAAGATGGCCAGCGGCAGGTTCCCCTCGATCCGCTGCGCGAGCGCCGGCGACAGGGTGAGCTGTTCGGTGAGGGCGTGCGTCAGGTCGGGCAGGGCGACCAGCAGGACGGCCCCCCACGCCGCCCCGGCGAGGCTGCCCAGACCGCCGACGACGACCGCCATCAGCAGGAACAGCGACAGCGTCAGCGAGAACGCCCCGGGCGACACGCTCTGCGCGAGCACCGCGAGCAGGGCGCCGCCGAGGCCGGCGCAGGCCGCGCTGACCACGAAGGCGAGGACCTGGGTGCGGGCGACGTGGATGCCCGCGAGGCGGGCGGCGACCTCGTCGTCGCGCACCGCCCGGAAGGTGCGCCCGTAGCGGCTGCGCACGAGGTTGGCCAGCAGCAGCAGGATCAGCAGGGTGGCCGCCGCGGTGACCCAGAGCTGCCACCGCTCGTAGGGGAAGTACGCGCCGAGGGCCGCCGGCGGGGGCTCGACCGGCACCGCCAGCCCCTGCTCGCCGTTGAACACGCCGTCGAAGGTGACGGTCAACGCGGGCACCACGACCGCGACGGCCAGGGTCACGCCGGCCAGGTACGGCCCGCGCAGCCGGGCGGCGGCCACGCCGACCACGGCGCCCACCACGACGGTGCTCAGCATGGCCGCGGCCAGCGAGACCGGCAGCAGCCAGCCGCCGGTCATCCCCGCGTCGGCGAACGCGTTCTGGCACAGGGCGACGGTGTACGCGCCGGTGGCCATCAGCGCGCCGTGCCCCAGCGAGAGCTGCCCGTTGAGCCCGGTGAGGACGGTCAGCCCGGCGGTGGCGCAGAGGTAGGCGGCCACGGTGGCGAGCTGGAAGTTGCGAAACGGCTCGAGGCCGTAGCTGGCGGCCACCAGCAGCAGCGCGGCGACGGCGGCGAGGCCGAGGTGGCGCAGCAGGGTCGAGCCGCCGCGGCGCCCGGCCCGGCCGGTGTCGTCGACCCGGGTGCGCGCGCCCGGCGGCGTCGCCGCCCTGGTGGCGCTCACACCCGCCTCGCGGTGACCGGGGCGAAGAGCCCGCCGGGACGGACCAGCAGCACCGCCAGCAGCAGCACCAGCACGGCGAGCGGGTTGACGTCGCTGCCGGCGTAGCCGCTGACGTAGGAGAGCAGCAGGCCGACCACGAGGCCGCCGACCACCGCCCCCGGTGGACTGTCCAGCCCGCCCACCACGGCGGCGGTGAACGCCGAGACGAAGACCAGGTCCATCGCGTGCGGGTGCAGGCCCAGCTCGGTGGGGATGACGAGCATGCCCGCCAGCGCGCCGACGCCGGAGGCCAGCGCCCAGCCGAGGGTGAGCATGCCGCCGACGTTCACCCCGAGCAGCCGGGAGACCTCGGGGGCGAACGCCGCCGCGCGCATCCGCAGCCCCACCGCCGTGCGGGTGAAGGTCCAGGCGAGCCCCACGACGACCACCGCGACCGCCGCGAAGACGAAGAGGTCGTACGGGGACAGGACGGCCACCCCGCCCACGGTGAGCGCGGACCGGGAGAAGGGCGCCTCGGCGGGCAGGAACTCGCTGCCGTACACCATGCCGAGCACGGCCTGGATCAGCAGCACCAGCCCCAGCGCGACGATCACCGGGTTGAGCGGTGAGGCGTGGTCGACGAAGCGCATGACGACCAGGTCCACCGCCGCGCCGAGGAGCAGCCCGGCGCCGAGCGCGGCCAGGAAGCCCAGCCAGTACGAGCCGGTGGCGGCGGAGACGCTGTAGGCCACGTACGCGGTGGCGACGGCCATCGCGCCCTGGGCGAAGTTGACGATCCGGGCCGCCCGCCAGATGAGCACCAGCGCCAGGGCGAACGCGGCGAGCACCGCGCCCCTGGACAAGCCGTCGAGGGTGAGGAAGACGAAGCGGTCCAACGGTCCTCCCTTTGCGGGGACGGGGTCTTCAGAAACCGAGGTAGGCGTGCCGCAGGTCGGCGTCGTCGCGCAGCCGGGCGGCCGGGGCGGTGGTGACGACCCGGCCCAGGGACATCACCACGCCCTGGTCGGCGATCCAGAGCGCGCTGCGCACGTTCTGCTCGACCAGCAGCACGGTCAGCCCGGTGTCGTCGCGCAGCCGGCGCAGCAGGGCCATGGTCTGGGCCACCACCCGCGGCGCCAGGCCGAGCGACGGCTCGTCGAGCAGCAGCAGGCTCGGCCGGGCGACGAGGGCCCGGCCGAGGGCGAGCATCTGCCGCTCACCGCCGGAGAGCTGGTGACCGTGGTGGCGCCGCCGCCGGGCCAGTGGCTCGAAGAGCTGGTAGACCTCGTCGAGGGCGCGCGCGGCGTCGGCCCGGTCGCGCCGCCAGAGCCCACCGAGGCGCAGGTTCTCGTCCACGGTCAGCTCGCCGACCACCCCGCGCCCCTCCGGCACGTGCGCCATGCCGCGGCGCACGAGCTGCTCGACCGGGACGCCGCGCAGGTCCGTCCCGGCGAGGGCGACGCGACCGGCCGCCGGGCGCAGCATGCCGGAGAGGGCGCGCAGCAGGGTGGTCTTGCCGGCCCCGTTGGCGCCGACCACCGCCGCGATGCTGCCCCGGGCGACGGTGAGGTCGATGCCGTGCAGCACCGGAGCGCCGCCGTAGCCGGCCGTCAGGCCGCGTACCTCGAGCAGGTTCCCGCCGGTCACGCCGCGGCCTCGTCGACGGCGGCACCGAGGTAGGCGTCGGCGACCGCCGGGTCGTCGCGTACCTCGTCGGGGGTGCCGGCGGCGATCACCCGGCCGAAGTCGAGCACCACGATCTCGTCGCAGACGGACATCACCAGGTCCATGTGGTGCTCCACCAGCAGCACCGCGCAGGGGTCGGCGTCGCGCCGGGGCAGGTCGCGGACCAGTTCCGCCAGCGCGGCGATGTCCTCGGCGCCCAGGCCACCGGCGGGTTCGTCGAGCAGGAGCAGCCGGGGCCGCGCGGCCAGCGCGCGGGCCAGGGCGACCCGCTGGCGTACGGCGAAGGGCAGCGTGCCCGGCGCGGCGTCGGCGTGCCCGGCGATCCCCAGGGCGTCGAGGACGTCGAGGGCGTGCCGGCGCAGCCGCCGCTCGTCGCGGTCGCTGCGCGGCAGGCCCAGCAGGGCGGCGAGGAAGCCGGCGCGGGCCGTGTGGGTGGCCCCGGTCAGCACGTTCTCCAGCACGGTGAGCCCGGCGAAGAGCCCGGTGCCCTGCAACGTGCGGGCGATGCCGAGCCGGGTCAGCCGGTGCGGGCGCGGGCGCAGCGGGCGGCCGTCGAGCGTCAGCGTGCCCTCGTCGGGCGTGACGAAGCCGCAGACGACGTTGAACAGCGTGGTCTTGCCGGCCCCGTTGGGGCCGATCACGCCGACCACCCGGCCGGGCGGCACCCGCAGCGAGACGTCGTCGAGGGCGGTGAGGCCGCCGAAGCGGACCCCGATGTGGTGCAGTGCGAGCCCTTGCTCCATCACCCGTCCCCCCGGCAGCCGCCAGTATTTACACTGGGAGTGTACGTTTCCGGCCGGGGGCGTCAATACCTTCGATGCCCCGATCGCCCGACCTCGGCGTGCGCCCTCCGGCCGGGACCGCGCGCCCGGCGGCCTACGCACCGCCCCGGCAGGGAGTGCGCGCGCCACGGGGCGGCCGCCACCGGCGGCCGCCCCCGGTCGGCGTCAGGCGCTGGGGCAGGTGTTGCGGTACTCCTGGACGGCCGAGCCGCTCGGGCCGGGGCAGAGGAACTGCTCGTAGCGGGTGTCGTCGTCGACGAACCGCTTCAGCCAGGCCACCGCCTGCCGGGCCGTGGGCGTGTTGACGGTCTGCGGGAAGAAGTGGCTCGCCCCGTTCAGCTCCAGGTACGCCTTCTCCGAGGAGGCCGGGATGCTGGTGTAGAAGGGCTCCGAGTGCGACGAGACCGGCGCCACGCTGTCGCTCTCGCCACCGATGATCAGCGTGGGCACCCGCACGTCGGGCCAGGACTTGTCGAGGTTCCAGGGCGCCAGCGGCACGGCGGCCTGCAACGACGGCCGCGAGACGGCCGCCTCCAGGCTGCCGCCGCCGCCCATGGAGTGACCCGAGACCGCGAGCCGACTGCCGTCGATGCGGCTGCGCACCGAGCTGCGCTCGACCAGGTAGTCGAGGGCGGCGAGCAACTGCCGACCCCGGCTGTCCGGCTGGTCGAGGCGCGAGTTGGTCTCGATGCCGATCACGACGAAGCCGTGCGAGGCGAGCCGCGGCCCGAGCCAGCTGATGCTGGACCAGGCGGCCGTGTAGCCGGGCGAGATGGCGACGGCGCCGAAGGTGCCCTCCGCGGTGCTGGTCGGGTAGTAGATGACGCCCCCGCCGAAGCCGGTGACGCTGAGCGAGGAGACGTTCTGCGAGGCGGTGGCGAACGGGCCGCGGCTGGCCTCCAGCAACGCGACGGTGGGGGCGGGACCGCGCTCGTACGGGTTGGCGGCGGCCTGGGCGGCCGGCGGGGCGGCCAGCGCGCCGGTGGCGGCCAGGACGGCGGCCACGGCCAGCGCGGCGAGGCGGACGGCGGGGCGGGGACGGGCGGTGGTGGTGGCTGATGACACGTCGGGCACTCCCTACGGGTCGGGGCATATCGACATGCATCAGTCTTGGGTGGTGCTGGCGGACCCGCATCGGCAAAATCGCCAGTCCGCTGTCGACAAGAACCCGCGACGGCCGTTTTCGCCCCAACGGTGGGGGTAGGGCAGTGCGTACCCCGGTTAGGAGGAGACGCCGTGTTCAATCCACTCGAGCACAAGGGAATCCCACTGGAGAGCCAGCTCCGCAACTGGCGCGAACTCAACGTGGAGCCGATCGACCCGGAGGCGGTCGACCCGTACACCCGCTGCCGCATCATCACCATGAACGGCATCGAGGTCGAGGCCATCAACTTCCAGCACCAGTTCGCCCGCAACTGCCCCGACCAGGAGGTCCGCCGGCAGTTGGCGTACGTGCGCTACCTCGAGAGCCAGCAGCAGCGCGTGGTGAACTGGCTGCTGCCCGGCGCGGCGAGCGTGCTGGAGACGACGCTCGGCTACGAGCAGGTCGCCGTCGACCTGACCGCGTGGGTGGCCCGGCACGAGCCGGACCCCTACCTGAAGCAGGGCTACGAGTTCGGCGTCCTGGAGGACTTCGACCACCTGTACCGCTACGCCAACCTCTACGAGATGGTGGAACGCCGCAAGGCCGACAAGATCGTCCAGGGGCTGACCGAGGTCATGCCCGGCCGGCCCACCATCGTCGAGCACCGGCACCCGTTCGACGAGGTGCGCACCCCGTACGACCGCAACAGCGTCGACCCCCGCTCCAAGCTGCACGCGCTGACCATCCTGTCGGCCGAGCAGCAGGTCATGTTCTATTACATGAACGTGGGGCCGCAGTACATGGAGCCCATCGCGCGCCAGCTCTACCAGGAGATCAGCCTCATCGAGCAGGAGCACGTCACGCACTACGAGTCGCTGCTCGACCCGGGCGAGAACTGGTGGGAGCGGCTGCTCACCCACGAGTACAACGAGTGCTGGCTCTACTACTCCTTCCTGCAGCAGGAGAGCGACCCGCGCATCAAGGCGGTGTGGGAGCTGCACCTGCAGATGGAGCTGGCGCACCTGCAACAGGCCGCCGACCTGCTGCGCCGCCACGACGGCCGCGAGCCGGAGGAGATCGTCGGCAGCGCGGGCCTGCCCGAGCCGCTGACCTTCGAGCCCAACAAGGAATACCTGCGCCACCTGCTCGCCACCCAGATCGACCTCAACAAGCTCGGCGAGGGGTACGTGCGGGAGGCGCACGAGCGGTTCGAGGCCATGCAGCAGCAGGTGCACGGCGGGCAGAAGCCGCCGAGCGAGCAGGTGATCGACATGCACCGGGAGCGGTTCGGCGACGAGTACCGCGTCGAGACCGAGGGGCCCCACCCGGTGGAGTCGCTGCGCGCGCGGGGAGGCAGCCATGCCTGACACCGGCGCCCCGGCCACGCCCGGGCCCGAGGAGGACGTCGTCGACCTGCTGCTGGCCCAGCACGCCCGGATCGAGGAGTTGTTCCTGCTGGTCGTCGGCAGCACCGGCGAGACCCGCCGGGACGCCTTCGACGACCTGGTCAAGCTGCTCGCCGCACACGAGACCGCCGAGGAGGAGGTCGTCCACCCGATGGCCCGGACCCTGCCCGGCGGGGGCGGCGACGCCATGGTCGACGAGCGGCTCGCCGAGGAACGCCAGGCCAAGGAGACGCTGAAGACCCTGATCGCCGGCGGTGTCGACGCCGAGGGGTTCGACACCGGCATCGTCCTGCTGCGCGACGCCGTGCTCACCCACGCCCGGTACGAGGAACGCCAGGAGTTTCCGCTGCTGCGCCAGCACGTGCCCGCGGACCGGCTGCGCACAATGGCCGGAGCCCTGCGGGCGGCGGAGGCGACCGCGCCGACACGGCCGCACCCGAGCGCCCAGTCGGCGAAGGGCAACCTGGCGGCGGGGCCGGCGCTGGCCGTCGTCGACCGGGTGCGCGACGCCCTCCGCCGGCCCTCGTCCAGCGGCTGACGCCCCCACATCCCGATACGCCGCACCCGCCCGGCCGAGCCTCGCCCGGGCGGGTGCGGCACGTCCGGCCACCGGGGCGACGCAAGCCGCCCGCAGCTCAGGGTCGATAATGAAGCGGATTCGGACAACACACGCCGTGCCCCGTGGCAGCCGTCGCGGGGCACGCGAGAGGAGAAACACCATGACCGACAGCGCCACGAAGTCCCGAGCCGCCGGCTCCACCGTACGGCTGCTTTCCATCCTGGTCATCGTGGCCGGCGTGATCATGGTGATCGGCGGGGCAGCCACCTGGTTCACCGTGCAGAGCCAGCTCGCCGACGAACGCATCACCGTCTCCGCCGACGCGGACTGGTTCGCCGGCGAGAAGATCGACGGCCCGCTGACCGCGTACGCGGAGGCCGAGGTCATCGAGAAGCACTCGCTCGAGGCCAGCGGCGGCAAGACCTACGCCGAACTCGACAAGGCGGACCCGACCCGGCAGACCGTCATGACCGGCTCGTTCCTCCGCTCCTCCCTGTTCACGTCGGTCGTGTCCTTCGGGATCGCGGCGATGGTGATGGGCCTCGGGCTGGTGCTCGCCCTCATCGGATACTCCCTGCTGTCCCTCTCCCGCCAGCTCAACGCGCACCCGCCGGCGGCCCCCACCGCCTCCTGACCGCACCGACGGCCGGCCACGCAGCCCCACCGCGTGGCCGGCCGTCGCACGCCCGGTGACGTCCGCGAGCGGCACGCCCGGTCCGGCCGGCCCGGGGCACCGGATCGACGTCCGGCGCGGCTTCTCCGGACGCCGACCCCGGCGTCCGGATCGCTGATCATCGTGTCGGGCGTACCTGCTACGGTCGCGCCGCCGCTGCACCAGTCGGACCGGAGGTAGGCGTGATCAGCTCGCACGTGTCGTCGTTCGTCGGATTGCCGGTGGTGGCCTTCGCCCCGGGGATGACACTTCCCGACGATCCGTCGGCGGTCGCCTGGCGGCTGGATGTGGACGACTTCGACGCCGGGCCCGAGGAGTTCGCCAACCTCCTACGCGCCCTGCGCGAGCAGGTCCCGGCCAACGCGGTACGCGCCCTGGTGATCGGCGAGTGGGGCGAGTCCTACGAGCGGGCACTGCCGGTCGAGGCGCTCGTCGAGGCGGCCGGTGACTGGACCGGGCTGCGGGCGGTCTTCCTCGCCGACCTGACCTACGAGCAGTGCGAGATCTCCTGGCTGACCCACGGTGACATCACCGGGCTGCTGGCGGCGTACCCGTTGCTGGAGGTGCTGTGGGTGCGCGGGGCGCAGGGCCTGCGGCTGGCACCGATCCGGCACGCCGGGCTGCGGGAGCTGCGGTTCGAGACCGGTGGGCTGCCGGCCGAGGTGGTCCGCGCCGTCGGCGCCTGCGACCTGCCGGCCCTGCACCGGCTGGAGCTGTGGCTGGGCCGGCAGGACTACGGCGGCGACGCGAGCGCCGGGGACCTCGCCGGGGTGCTCTCCGGCGCCGGCCTGCCCGCCCTGCGCCATCTCGGGGCGTGCAACGCCGAGATCGCCGACGCGGTGGCGGCGGCCGTCGCCACCGCGCCGGTGGTGCCCCGGCTGGAGGTGCTCGACCTGTCGATGGGCACGCTGACCGACGAGGGCGCGCGGGCGCTGCTGGCCGGCCAGCCGCTTACCCACCTGACCCGGCTCGACCTGCACCACCACTTCCTGTCGGAGGAGATGGCGGCGACGGTGCTCGCCGCGCTGCCGGGGGTGCGGGTCGACCTGGCGGACGCGCAGGTCCCCGACGAATACGACGGCACCCTCTTCCGCTACACCGAGGTCGGGGAATAGCCGGCGATGGAAACACGAGCTCTCCGAGGAGGTGCCCGCCGCGCTGCCGGGCGTCCGGGTCGACGTCTCCGACCCGCAACAGCCCGACGAGTACGACGGCGAGAGCTATCGCCACCCGGCCGTGGGCGAGTGACGTGCGGCTGACCGTCGTCGCCAACCCCGGCAACCGGCGGGTCGACCTGTTCACCCGGGCGGTCCTCGACGCCGGCCTGCCCCGGCCCGAGGTGCTGCCCTGGGTCGACGTGCTGACCGGGGCGGCGCCGCCGCCGGCCGACGCGCTGGTGCGGGTCGACTCCCCGGGCGAGGACCCCGAGGTGGACCGCCTGCTGCGCCGGGCCACCGCCCCCGCCCGGCACGGCGAGTTGGTCGGCCTGGCCGACACGTACGCCGGGCTGCTGCGGGGCCTGGGCCGGGTCGCCGACGGTGGCGCGGAACTGCTCAACGATCCGGCGGACGTCGCGGTGCTCTGCGACAAGCGGCGCTGCCACGCCCGGCTCTCCGCCGCCGGGGTGCCGGTGCCGGCCGCGCTGCCCGCCGTGCACGGGTGGGCGCAGCTGCGGGCGGCGATGGCGGCGGCCCGCCGGAGCCGGGTCTTCGTCAAGCCCGCGCACGGCTCGTCCGCCGCCGGGGTCATCGCGCTGGCGGTGGCCGGGCGGCGGGTGCAGGCGGTCACCACGATCGAGGCGACCCCGGAGGGGCTGTTCAACTCGCTGCGTCCCCGCCGCTACACCGACGAGGCCGAGGTCGCCGCGATCGTCGACCGGATCGCCGGGGATGGCCTGCACGTGGAACGGTGGCTGCCCAAGGCCGGGCTCGGCGACCGGGTGGTCGACGTCCGGGTGGTGACGGTCGCGGGGCGGCCCACCCACGCCGTGGTGCGCGCCGCCCGGGGGCCGCTGACCAACCTGCACCTCGGCAACGCCCGCGGTGACCTCGCCGAGCTGCGCTCGGCCGTCGGGCCGGCGGGGTGGGCCGCGGCGATGGAGACCTGCGAACGGGTCGCCGCATGCTTCCCCCGCACCCTCCAGGTCGGCATCGACCTGATGTTCCTCGTCGGCTGGCGGCGGCACGCGGTGGCCGAGGTCAACGCCTTCGGCGACCTGCTGCCGGGGGTGCTCACCGACGGCCGGGACACCTACGCCGAGCAGGTCCGCGCCCTGACCGACGGCCGCTGGTCGCGCCGACGGGAGGTGCTCGGGTGCGGCACCTGATCGGCAGCCACGACCTGCTCCTGCTCACCCTCGACACGCTGCGCCACGACGTCGCCGCCGACCTGGCGGCGCGGGGCCGCACACCGCACCTGGCCCGGGCGCTGCCCGGCGGCCGGTGGGAGCGCCGGCACTCCCCCGCCAGCTTCACCTACGCCGCGCACCACGCGTTCTTCGCCGGTTTCCTGCCCACCCCGGTTGCCCCGGGCCGGCACGAGCGGCTGTACGCGGCGGCGTTCGCGGGCAGCGAGACCGCCGGTGCCGACACCTGGGTTTTCGACGCGCCGGACCTGCCGACGGCCCTCGCCGGCGTCGGCTACCACACGCTCTGCCTGGGCGGGGTCGGCTTCTTCAACGGCCGCAGCCCGCTCGGGGCGGTCCTGCCGGGCCTGTTCGCCGAGGCGCACTGGGAGCCCGGGTTCGGGGTCACCTCCCCCACCTGCCTGGACGCCCAGCTCGACCGGCTGGCCGAGGTGCTGCCGCGGGTGCCGGCGGCGCAGCCGCTGTTCACGTTCCTCAACGTCGCGGCACTGCACCAGCCCAACCGGCACCACCTGCCCGGTGCCGAGGCCGACGACCTGGCCAGCCACGCCGCCGCCCTGGAATACGTGGACGGCCGCATCGACCGGCTGTTCGCCCTGCTCACCGGGCGGGGCCGGCCGGTCTTCGCGATCGTCTGCGCCGACCACGGCACCGCCTACGGCGAGGACGGCCACACCGGCCACCGGATCGGCCACGACGTGGTGTGGACGGTCCCGTACGCCCACTTCGTCCTGCGACCGGGGGAATGGTGACCAGCGCCGGCACGGGCCTCGACGGCTCGCCGTACCAGCAGTACCTCTACGCGTACCCGCACAAGACCTCCTACCGGCCGCTGCGTCCGCGCCCGGCGTTGGCGGACGTGTGGCGGGCGGAGCCGCGTGGGGCGCTGCTGCTCTACGTCCACCTGCCGTTCTGCGAGATGCGCTGCGGGTTCTGCAACCTGTTCACCCGCGCCAACGCGCCGGCCGAGCAGGTGACCGACTACCTGCGGCAGTTGCGCCGGCAGGCCGGGCGGGTCGCCGACGCGCTGGGCGACGACGCCCGATACGCCCGCGCGGCGTTCGGCGGTGGCACCCCCACCTATCTGACGGCCGACGAGCTGACCGAGCTGTTCGCCGTCGCCACCGCGATGGGGGCCCGGCTGCCGGGCGTACCGCTGTCGGTGGAGACCTCGCCGGCCACCGCGACGCCGGACCGGCTCGCGGTGCTCGCCGCGCACGGCACCACCCGGGTGAGCATCGGCGTGCAGAGCTTCCTCGACGCCGAGGCCCGCGCCGCCGGCCGGCCGCAACGCCGCGCGGAGGTGGAGGCGGCCCTGGCCGCGATCCGCGCCGCCCGGATCCCCGTGCTCAACATCGACCTGATCTACGGCATCGACGGGCAGAGCGCTGACACCTGGCGGGCGAGCCTCGACGCAGCCCTGGCGTGGCGGCCCGAGGAGCTGTACCTCTACCCGCTGTACGTGCGCCCGCTGACGGGGCTCGGGCGCCGGGCGCACGGCCGCGCGGACTGGGACGCCCAGCGGCTGGCGCTCTACGAGCAGGCGGTGACGACGCTGGGCGCGGCCGGCTACCGGCAGGAGTCGATGCGGCAGTTCCGCCGCGCCGACGCGCCCACCCCGGACGGACCGGACTACTGCTGCCAGGACGACGGCATGGTGGGCCTCGGCTGCGGCGCCCGCTCCTACACCACGTCCCTGCACTACTCGTTCGACTACGCGGTCGGCGTGTCGCAGGTGCGCGCGGTGCTCGACGACTACCTGACCCGGGCGGCGGACGACTTCGGCTACGCCGAGTTCGGGTTCACCCTGGACGGCGCCGAGCAGCGCCGCCGGTGGCTACTGAAGTCGCTGCTGCGCGCCGAGGGGGTGGACGCGGCGGCCTACCGGGCCCGCTTCGGCGGTCCGCCCGGCGACGACTTCCCCGAGCTGGGTCGGCTGGTCGACCGGGGGTGGGCCCGCGAGGGCGGGTTGCGGCTGACGCCGGCCGGATTGGCCCGCTCCGACGCGATCGGCCCGTGGCTGACCTCGGCGGCGGTGCGTGACGCCATGACGGGCTACGTGCCGCGGTGAACCTGGCGATCCTCTACCGGGGGCCCCTGGCGAGCTGCAACTACGACTGCCCGTACTGCCCGTTCGCGAAGCGGCGCGACCCGCCGGAGCTGCTGCGCGCCGACCGGGCGGCGCTGGGCCGGTTCGCCGGCTGGGTGACGGCCACCGCCGACGTACGGCTGTCGGTGCTGTTCACGCCGTGGGGCGAGGGGCTGACCCGCCGCTGGTACCGGGACGCCATGGTGTCGCTGTCGCACCTGCCGCACGTCGAGCGGGTGGTGATCCAGACCAACCTGGCCGCCCGGGTGGACTGGCTGGCCGACGCCGACCCGCGTGCCGCCGCCCTGTGGGCGACCTACCACCCGGGTCAGGTCGACCGGGACCGCTTCCTGGGCCGCTGTGCCCGGCTGTCGGAGTTGGGTGTGCGCTACTCGGTCGGGGTGGTCGGTCTGCCGGAGCACCTCGCCGAGGCGCGGGCGCTGCGGGCCGCCCTGCCCGCCGGGGTCTACCTGTGGGTGAACGCCGCCGAGGGCTGGCGCTACGACACGGCCGAGGAGGCGACCTGGACGGAACTGGATCCGCTGTTCGGCTACAGCGTCCGCCCGCACCTGTCGCTCGACCGGCCGTGCCACGCGGGCGAGTCGGCGATCTCGGTGCGCGGCGACGGCACGGTGCGCCGCTGCCACTTCATCGACGAGCCGATCGGCAACCTCTACGACGGTTCGTGGCGCCCGGCCCTGCGACCGCGCCCGTGCGGCAACGCCGTCTGCGACTGCCACATCGGCTACGTTCACCTCAAGCCGCTCGGCCTGCGCGACGTCTTCGCCGGCGGCGTGCTGGAACGCATCCCGGCGGCCTGGCCGTCGGCACCGCAGAGCGCGGGGGGCGGCCCGGCGTAGGCCGGACCGCCCCCCGCGAGCGGGTGAGTCAGTGCGCGCCGGGCACGGCGGCGGCCGCTTCCTCCCGGACCCGCCGCTCCTCGCCACTGAGGGTGTGCAGTGGCTTCTCCCGGATGAACAGCACCACCACCAGGGCGAGGACCGCGAAGGGCGCGGCCACCAGGAACAGTTCGCCGGTGGCGGTCCCGTACACGTCCTGGATGATCTTCAATACCGGCTCGGGCAGGGCGGACAGGTCGGGCACCTCGGTGGAGCCCTCCCCGCCCGTGGCGCCGCCGGCCAGCGGGCCGAGCTTCTCCGCGCTCAGGGTGCCGACCCGGTTGGCCAGCACCGCGCCGAGCGCGCTGACGCCGATCGTGCCGCCCATACTGCGGAAGAAGGTCAGCACGGACGTGGCCGCGCCGAGTTCGTGCGCCGGCACGTCGTTCTGGGCCGCGAGCACCAGGTTCTGCATCAGCATGCCGACGCCGATGCCGAGCACCGCCATGTAGATGCTGAGCAGCAGCATGCTGGTGTCGGCGTCGATGGTGGCCAGCAGCAGCATGCCGACCGACATCACCGCGGCGCCGGCCACCAGGTAACGCTTCCAACGACCGTACTTGGTGATCAACTGGCCGGCCACTGTCGACGAGACCAGCAGGCCGAAGATCATCGGCAGGCTCATCAGCCCCGCCACCGTCGGCGACTTGCCGAGCGAGAGCTGGAAGTACTGGGACAGGAACACGGTGCCGCCGAACATCGCCACACCGACCAGGATGCTGGCGATGGTGGTCAGCGAGACCGTCCGGTTGCGGAAGATGTCCAGCGGCACGATCGGCTCGTCCGCACGCGACTCCACCCAGACGGCCAGCCCCAGCAGGGCGAGGCCGCCGCCGACCATCAGCGCCGTCCATCCCGAGGCCCAGGCGAACTTGTTGCCGGCCAGCGACGACCAGACCAGCAGGGCGGAGACCCCGGAGGTGATGAGCAGCGCACCGAGCCAGTCGATCTTCACCTTCCGGCGGATCACCGGCAGGTGCAGGGTGCGCTGGAGCAGGACGATGGAGAGCAGGGTGAACGGGACACCGATGAGGAAGCACCAGCGCCAGCCCAGCCAGGAGGTGTCCACGAGCACGCCGCCGATCAGCGGGCCGGCGATGGTGCCGACGCCGAACACGGCGCCGAAGATGCCGGCGTAGCGGCCCAGCTCGCGGGGCGGGATCATGGCCGCCATCACGATGGTGGCCAGGGCGGTCATGCCGCCGGCGCCGATGCCCTGCACGACCCGGCTGGCCAGCAGCACCTCGACGTTCGGGGTGAACCCGGCGATCAGCGAGCCGACCGCGAAGAGACCGAGGGAGAGCTGGATCAGCAGCTTCTTGCTGTAGAGGTCGGCCATCTTGCCCCACAGCGGCACTGTCGCCGTCATGGCCAGCAGCTCCGTGGTGACGATCCACGTGTACACGGTCTGGGTGCCGTTCAGGTCGGCGATGATGCGCGGCAGCGCGTTCGCCACGACCGTGGAGGCGAGGATCGACACGAACATGCCGACCATCAGGCCGGAGAGTGCCTGAAGCACCTCGCGGCGGGACATACGGCCGGCGCCGACCTCGGGGGTCGCGGCGGGCACGGTGGCGGTCATTGACCTTCCTTACCGGATGATGGGTTCACGGCCTTCCGGGCTCAACCTTCCCGGAAGGGGCTTGCGGGTCAGGCTCTTCCGGGTTGTGGCAGCCCTGCGGCGACGGCCGCGAAGGCCTCGTCGACGAGGTCGGCCAGGTCCGGCTGGTCGGGCTGGCCGGCCCACCTGGTCATCGCGGTGCGCAGCACCGCACCGGTCACGGCGGTGACGAGCGCCGGGTAGCCGTGGTCGGGGTCGACGCCGACCCGGGCCGCGACGACCTCGACGATGGCCCGCTCCGTCTCGGCGTTGCCGGCCAGCAGGCGGGGCAGCAGCACGGGGTTGCGTGCCACCACGTCCATCCGCAGACACCACAGCTCACGTTCGGCGCGCGCCTCGTCGACCACCTCGTCGAGCGCGGTGCGCAGCGCGGCCAGCACCGGCACCTCGGGCGGCACGGCGGCCAGCCGGGCCACCAGGCGCTTCGCCTCCCTCGCCTGGTCGCCGATCAGCGCGTCGTCCTTGCAGGCGAAGTAGTTGAAGAAGGTGCGCGGGGAGACGTCGGCCGCCTCGCTGATCTCGTCCACCGTCACCTGGGCCAGGCCGCGCTCGGCCACCAGGCGCAGCGCCGCCTCGGCCAGCGCGGCCCGGGTGCGGCGCTTCCTGCGGTCGCGCCGCCCGGAGGCGGGTTCGGTGCCGGCGGATGTCACGCGCAGACGCTACATGCGATCTTGCAGTCTCTGCAATCTTTATCGCGGGCGGTGACGCGCGTCATCCCCGGCCGGGCGCGCCGGCCGGCCGGGCCGCCGGCGGGCAGGGCGCTAGGGTCGGGGTCCATGCGGACGAAGCAGGAACTGGGCGCGGCCATCCGGCGGGACCGGCGGGCCGTCCTCGTGGTCAACGCCCGCTCCCGCCGGGGCCGCCAACTGCACGAGCAGGCCCGGCACAGACTGACGACGGCCGGCTTCCGGCTGCTCGCCGACCACCCCGTCGACGAGCCCGGCCAGCTCGAACGCGCCCTCGCCGCAGCCGTCGCACGCGGGCCCGACCTGCTCGTGGCCGGCGGCGGCGACGGCACCCTCAGCGCCGCCGCGCGGGTGCTCGCCCACCGGGACATGGCGCTCGGCCTGCTGCCGCTGGGCACCACCAACAACTTCGCACGCACCGTCGGCGTCCCGCTCGAACTCGACCGGGCCGTCGAGGTGCTGGCCGGCGGCACCGTGATCGACGTCGATCTCGGCCTCGCCGGCGACCTGCCCTTCACCAACCACGTCGGTGTGGGCCTCTCCGCCGACATCATGCGCCGCACGCCGCCCCGGCTCAAGCGGGCCACCGGCCGGCTGGCGTACCCGCTGACCGCGCTGGCCCTGCTGGCGCGACACCGGCCGCTGCGCGTCACCGTCCGCGCCGGGGCCACCCGGCACGAGTTCGTCACCCACCAGGTGTACGTGGCCAACGGCGGCTTCCACGCCGGCCGCCCCATCGCCGCCGACGCCGACGCCGACGACCGGCTGCTGGTCGCGTACCCGGTCGGCGGCGCGAACCGCCGGGGACTGCTGCGCGACACCGCCCGCAACGCGGCGACCGGGCACCGGCGCTCCGTCGGCGACGAGCCGTTCCTCGCCGTCGGGGAGCTGTGGCTGGAGACCGACCGACCGGCGCGCGTCGAGGTCGACGGCGAGCTGTGCGGCCGTACACCGATCCGGATCGGCCTGGCCGCCAACGCGCTGCGGGTGATGGCGCCCGCCGGCAGCCCGGACCGCTGAGGCGTGGCCGGGACCGTGCGCGGCGCGTACCGCGAGGGCCCGCGACCCCCGAGGGGTGGCGGGCCGTCGCGGTACGCGGGCGCGCCGGTCAGTCCGCTGCGGAGCGGAAGACCGGGTAGTAGCCGCCGGACTGGCCGGCCGCCGTGGGGTGGTACGAGACGCCGATGGTGGCGAAGTTGAGGGCGTGCAACCACTTCTCGCCGCCGCTGCACAGCTGGTGCCCGACGAAGCTCGAACGCACGTCGGCGAAGGTGAATCCGGCGGCGACGGCGGCGGTGCGGGTCAGGTTGTCGACCAGGTTGATGCCCTCGTTGATCTTCGTACGCGAGGCGACGCTCAGCCCGACGCAGGTGGTGCCGAGCTGGTAGAAGACCGGGTAGCCGACGACCACCACCCGGGCCGAGGGCGCCCGGTCCCGGATCCCGTTGTAGACGTTGCGCAGCAGGCCGGGCAGCTCGGCGCGGGCCTTGTCCTGGGCGGCCTGCACGGCGGCCACGCACTTGGTGGAGCCCTGCAGCACGCAGGTGGTCATGATGTTGGCGAACCCGACGTCGTTGCCGCCGACCGTCACGCTGACCAGGGTGGTGCTGGCGCTGAGCGCCGAGAGCTGCGTGCTGATGACGCTCGTGGTGGTGGCCCCGGAGCAGGCCACCGAGCGGTACGACGCGGGCTTGACGTTGGTCGCGTACAGCGCCGGGTACGCCTTGGTGCTGCGCTGGCAGGAACCGCTCTCGCTGGTGTAGCTGCCGGCACCGACGCCCGAGGCGTACGAGTCGCCGAGCGCCACGTAGTTGTCGGCGGGCGCGGCCTGGGCGGGCGCGGCCAGGGTGAGGCTGACGCCGAGAGCCGTGGCGAGGCTCAGGGCGAGGGAAACGAGACGGGTTCTCCGCACGTCGCACTCCGGGGGTAGAAGAATCGAGTGCGAGATTGATATCACCGAATATCTACGAGCGAAAGATCTTGCCGGTAAATTTAGGGGTACCGGTAATATCCAACGGGGTCGCGGACGCGGGCGGCTGACCCTGGCCTCAGCGGGACGCCTCGCACGCACCCGCGGCCGTCGCCACGAACACCGTCTGCGCCTGCTCGTCGGCGTCGAGCCCGGGCACCGCGTGCGCCCGCACGTCGACGAAACCGGCCCGGGTCAGGGCGACCCGCCAGCCCGCCACGTCCAGCAGCGGCGACGCCGGCAGCCGCGGCTCGTCGTCGGCGTGCCGCCACCACCCCTCGGCCAGGGCGAAGGTCAGCGTGTTGTAGTCGAGCCGGCTGGTCATCTCGTTGATCACCAGGATGCCGCCCGGCCGCAGCAGTGCGTGGCAGTGCCGCAGCGCCACGGAGATCCGCATCGTGGCGTGCAGGACGTTGCTGGCCAGCACGACGTGCATCGAACCCGGCTCGAAGCCCTGCTCCCCCGGCGCGCCCTCCACGTTGTAGCGGGCGAAGTCCACGTGGGGCCGGCCGGCGCCGAAGCACCGCCGCCCCAGCCGCAGGAACCCCGGCCCCACGTCGGTGTAGAGGTACCGCAGCCGCTCGGCCCGGTCCGCCAGGGCGTCCAGCACGGGCCCGGTGGTGCCACCGGTGCCCGCCCCCACCTCCATCACCTGGGCCACCGACCGGGGATAGCGGCGCAGGAACCGCTGGACATGCCCGTGCACCGCCGCCGCACAGAGCCGGTTGAAGAAGTCGAGCTGGACGTTGTCCTGGTAGATCGCGGAGACCAGGTCCGTCGAGCCGCCCGGGAAGAGGACCTCGTTGGCCGGCGCGTCGCCCCGCACCACGTCGACCAGCCGCTGCTGGCAGGCGACCAGCAGCGGCACGTACCCGGCGATCTCCGGGTGCTCCCGCCGCAGCGCCGCAGCCGAGAGGTCGACCGCGTCGTCACCGGCGAGCCCGGCGACGCGATCCGACACGGCGAGCCGGCCACCGTCGCCGCGCAGCAGCCCCGCGCGCGCCAGCATGTCGAGCAGGGCGTCGGCGAGCCGCTCGTACCCGGGCGCCACCGCGAGCCGGGCCAGGATCTCCTCGCGGCCCGCGGTTCTCCCGGCGACCGGCAGGACGCCCGCGGCGGCCAGCCGGCCCGCCAGCAGCCGCCGGCCGAAGTCCGTCACCGCGTCGAAGGAGACCCGGAACTGCGCGTAGCGCTCCTGGTCCAGCTCCGCGAGAGGCGACGGCGTAGCCTCGGCGTCCGTTACGGTCATGATGTGCCCTCCACTGTGCGGGTCCTGCGGTGTCGGGTCAGTCCGACATGGCCACCAGCACCCGCCGATCACCCGTGTACGGGCGCCGGCCGTGCGCGGTGAGGATGTTGTCGATCAGCAGCAGGTCGCCGACCCGCCAGTCGACGTCGACCGCGGCCGCCAGGCCCCGGTCACGGATCTGCGCGACGTACTCGTCGGGGATCGGGGAACCGTCGGCGAAGGTCACCGACTGCGGCAGCTCGTCCGGCCCCATCACCTGCGTCATCACCCGGGCGATCTCGTCGTCCAGCCCGGCCGGATGCCACTGGTCGGCCTGGTTGAACCAGACCTCGGCGCCGGTGACCGGATGCCGCAGGGTCGCCGGCCGGAGCTGGACCACCCGCAGCCCGTCGGCGGTCCACTCCCAGGTGGCGCCGGCGCCGGCGAGGAACTGCTCGACCTCGTCGCGGCTGTCGGTCTCGAACGTCTCCCGCCAGCTCTTGCCCAGCCCCAGGCCGTCGTGCAGGTTCTGCTGGTAGCGCAGGCCACCGGCGAAGTCGGCGCGCAACCGCGGGTCCAGCGACTGCAACCACAGCTCGGCGTCGACGACCGGGGTGGCGCCGCCGGTCTCGGCCGCGATCTGGCAGAAGAAGAGCAGCCGGGCCGGCCACTGCGCGGCGTACGACAGCTCGTTGTGCATGGAGATGGTGTACCGGGCCGGGTACTCGGTGGACGTGTAGACGTTGCGCCCCACCTTGGTGCGCGGCGAGTTGCCGTGCACGTAGGCCAGTCGCCTGGGCAGCAGCAGGTCCATCACCGGATCCAGGGTGTCCGGCCGGACCCCGAAGCCCCGGAAGACCAGCGCCTTCTCGGCGGTGAGCAGCTCCGCCAGGTCCAGCTCGCGAAGGTGTCCGGCCAGGCCCTCGGCGCTCGGTGCGCAGCCGGCGCTCTCCGGGGTGATCTCCAACGGCTTCCAGCTCGCGTGCTCGGTCATTCCAGGGGCTCCCCACCGTCTGAGGCTGTGCGATCCGTCCCAGCCTCGGACGGGTCGCTATATTTTGTCGATATCGCCGGCCGGCGGCGCGGGTGCCCGGCTCACCCGTTGCGCGCCCCACCCACCGCCGGCTCCGCCCCGGTCCGCGCCTCGTCCGCCGGCTCCGCCGCGGCCGGCTCGGCATCCGCCCGCTCGGCATCCGCCTGCTCCGCATCCGCCCGCTCCCTGGCGGCGGCGGTGCGACCGCCGAAACCGAGCACCGCGAGCACCGCGATCACCCCCATCGCCCCGCCCACGATCAGCATGGCCGTCGTGATGTCCGTCGAGTCCAGCAGGAAACCGGCGAACAGCGCCCCCAGCGAGTTGGCCCCCGAGGTGAGCAGCATGACGATCGAGCCGGCCCGCCCGCGCAGGTGATCCGGCGCGGACTGCAACACGTAGAGCATCCCGGCCACGTTGCCGATGCCGGCGGCGTAGTGGATCAACGCGAAGATCGCGCCGAGGACGACGAGCCCCGGGGCCAGCCCGACCAGCGGCATCAGCACCGCCCAGGCGATGTTGACGCCCATGATGATCCGGCGGATCCCCCACCGGCCAAGATAGAAGTTGCTGGTCATCGCGCCGGCCATGCCGAAGACGCTGTTCACCACCAGCAGCATCCCGACCGTGGGCGGCGAACCGCCCTCGGCCCGGACGATGACCACCAGCCCCAGACCCAGCACCTGGAACAGGATGTTGCTCGCCGCGTAGAGGCCCAGGGCGCGGCGCAGGTACAGCTGGCCCCAGATGAAGGCGAAGCCCTCCCGCACCCGGGCGAGCAGACCGCCTTGTTCCTCGGCCCGTGCCTTCGGCGCCTGCAGGCTGCGCCGGACGAACAGCAGGGTGACCAGCGAGACGAGGTGCATCAGCACGGCGAAGCCGAACGGCGCCCAACGGGTCAGCGCGTACAGCAGGGTGCCGGCGGGCTGGCCGAGGATGCTGGCCGCGTTGGCCCGCGACTCGTTGGCCGCCGTCGCGGCCCCGTACCGGTCGGCCGGCACCACGTTGAACACGGCGGCGCGCTCGGCCAACGCGTAGCAGATGCCCAGGCTGGCCTCCACGAACGCGACCGCCATCAGGTGCGGCAGCCACACGGCGTCGCGGGCGACCGCGACCGCCACGCTGGCGATCGCGACGATCCGGCCCACGTTGCAGAGCACCATCGTCCGGCGGCGGTCCCAACGGTCCACCAACGCTCCGGCCGGCAACTGGGTGACCAGGTTGGGCAGCAGCGCGGCGAAGGTGACCAGGCTCGCGGCCGTGGCCGATCCGGTGGACCAGAAGACCAGCAGGGTGTAGCTGATCGAGGTGGCCCGGGAACCCAGCGCGGAGACGCCGGAGCCGACCCAGAGCAGCAGGAAGTCACGGTTGCCGGTCAGGCGGCCCGACCGGGACGTGGCCGCCGGGTGCCCGACCGCGCTCACGCCGGCTGCCCGGCGGGCGCGGCCTGACACCAGTCGAGCACGGCCATCGCGCTGTAGAGCTTGTTCTCCGCCTGCTGGAAGGCGATGCTGGCCGGCCCGTCGAGCACCTCCGCGGTCACCTCCTCCCCCCGGTGCGCCGGGAGGTCGTGCAGGAAGACCGCGTGCGGGCTGCGCCGCCACAGCTCCCGGTCCACCTGGAACGGGGCGAAGTGCGCCCGCCAGTCGGGGTCGGGCTTGCTGGTGCCGGTGGTCTGCCAGCGGGTGGTGTAGATGGCGTCCACGTCGCCCGGCAGGCCGCTCATGTCGTGCCGCTCGACGAGGTGGGCCCCGCAGCGTCGCGCCTGCGCCTGCGCGACCGCCGCGATCCCCGCCGGCAGGCCGTACCCCGCCGGGGTGCGCAACTCCAGCTCCACGCCCGGGAAACGGGTCATCGCCAGGGCCAGCGCGGTCGCGGTGTTGTTCGCCTCGCCGAGGTAGAGCAGCCGCAGGCGTTCGATGCGGCCGAAGCGCCGCAGCAGGGTGGTCAGGTCGGCCAGCGCCTGCGTGGGGTGCTCCTCGGCGCTCATCGCGTTGATGACGGCCATCCGGTGCTGCCGCGACCAGTCGCGCATCTCCGCCGGGTCGGCGGCGGTGCGCGCCACCAGCACGTCCAGCATGCCCGACAGCACCCGTCCGGTGTCCGCGCTGGACTCCCCGGTGTTGACCTGGAGGTCGCCCGGCCCGTACTGGATGGTCTTCGCGCCGAGGCGCAGCGCGGCGACGGTGAACGCGGTCCGCGTCCGGGTCGACGTCTTCACGAAATAGGTGCCGACCACCCGCCCGGCCAGTGAGTCGGCGGTCTCGCCGGCCGCGAACCGCGCCCCCCGCGCCACGATCGAGTAGAGGTCGTCGTCGGTCAGGTCGCGGATCGACACCAGGTGCCGCACGTGCCGGGCCGGTGGCTCGGTGACCGTCGCGGGAATGCTCGATGCGGTCGTCATCACATCTCCTCCGTCAGTGCGGTGTCGGACGCCAGCAGCGACAGGACGTCGTCTCCCGCGTCGCCGTTGGTCAGCAGCACCAGCCCGGACCCGTCGGGGACCCGGCCGGCGGCCAGCGCCCGGTAGCCGGCGGTGCGTCCCCGGTGGGTGAACTCCACCCGCGCCCCGGTGGGCCGATCGACGCGGTCGACCAGGCAGCCGAGCCCGAAGAACCCGCCGGCCCCGGTGGTCAGTTGCGCCACCGCCAGCTCCCGGCTCAGCAGGGCCGGGCCGCCCCGGTGGGCGACCTGGATCTCGCCGACCAGCCGGGCCAGGTCGGCCGCGGTGCTCCAGAGCCCGGCCGCCGCCAGGTCCGGGCGCACCTGCCAGCCGCCGGGCAGCGCCTCGCAGTGCTGGTCGTGCCCGACGGCCACCGGCCGGCCGGACGTCTCCGGGAAGCCCTGGTCGAAGCTGCTGCCGGTCATCCCCGCCGGGTCGAAGACCAGCTCGGCCATCAGGTCGGCGAAGGACGTCGCGGTGACGTCCTCCATGAGCTGCTGCACCACCACGAAGTGGCTGTTGCGCTCCACCGCGACCGGGTCCGGCGCGTCGAGCGCCCGGACCGGGCCGGTGGGCACGCCCCGGCCACGCAGCACGTCCGACAGGGTCGGCACGGGGCCGCCGCGCGGGTGCCCGGCGCTGCCCGTCGGGGTCAACCCGGCCACGTGGCTGAGCAGTTGCCGCAGGCTCACCGGCCGGCCGGCGGGCAGCTGCCAGCCCTTCAGGTACGCGTTGACGTCCGTGTCGAGCTGGAGTAGCCCCCGCCCGACCAACGCCAGCGCGCCCACCGCGGTGACCAGCTTGCTGACCGAACCGACCTGGAAGATGGTCGCCGGGGTCACCGGTGTGTCGCCGCCGGCCACCCGGTGCCCGGCGGCACGGACCTCCGCCAGTTCGCCGTCGACGAGCAGCGCCAGCGACGCGCCGGGCACCCGGTGGGCGGCGAGCATCGGTTCGATCTGCGGCAGCACCGCCGCCCTCCGTGCCGCGCCGGGCCGTAGCGCCGGTGCCGGCGCGGCGACGGCCGCCGTCGGGTCGGCCGGGGTGAGCGAGGCCGCCAGCTCGGCCAGGGTCTGATCGCGCATCGCCGCGCGCAGCGTCAGCGCGACACCGGCCCGCCGGGCCGCCGTGACCACCGGTACGACCAGCAGCGAGTGCCCGCCCAGGGCGAAGAACCGGTCGTGCCGGCCGACCCGGTCGATCTCCAGGACCCCGGCCCAGATGTCGGCGATCAGCCGCTCGGGTCCGGGGCGGGGCGGGGTGTTCTCGGCCGGCCCGGCCGGGTCGACCGGGGGCAGCGCCCGGCGGTCGACCTTGCCGTTGGCGTTGAGCGGGATGGCCGGCACCGGCACGAAGGCGCTCGGGACCAGGTGGCCCGGCAGCCACCGGGCACAGTGCTCGGCGAGGTCCGGCGCGGCGCCGACGTGGTACGCCACCAGCCGGGGCCCACCCGGGCCGGTCGCCTCGACGGTGACCACCGCGTCCCGCACGGCGGGATGCCCGACCAGCACCGCCCGCACCTCCCCGGGCTCGACCCGGTGACCGCGGATCTTCACCTGGTCGTCGACCCGGCCCAGCAGGTCGAGCTGCCCGTCGGGCAACCAGCGGCCCAGGTCGCCGGTGCGGTACAGCCGGCCGCCGGCCGCGTCGAACGGGTCGGGCACGAACCGGTCGGCGGTCAGGGCCGGCCGGCCGGCGTAGCCCCGGGCGAGACCGGGACCGCCGAGGTGTACGTGGCCGACCACGCCGACGGGCACCGGTTGCAGGTCGGCGTCGAGGACGTAGGTCCGCATCCCGCCCAGCGGCCGGCCGATCGGCGCGACGTCGGCCGGCAGCGGCCCGGTGACGGGGTACCGGCTGACCGCCACGGTCGCCTCCGTCGGCCCGTACTCGTTGAGCAGCACGGTGTGCGGCGCGAGCGCGTGCCAGCGGTCGCAGACCCGGCGGGTCAGCGCCTCGCCCCCCACCACGAGCAGTGGCGTCAGGGCGGCGGCCCGGTCCGCGTCGAGCTGGCGGGTCAGCAGGTCGAGGTGCCCGGGGGTCAGCTTCACGAAGCTGAACGGGCCGGCGTCGGCCAACCTGGGGCCCAGCTCGTCCAGGCCGGCGTCGGGCGGCAGCAGCCACAGCCGCTGCCCGGTCACCAGCGGCGCCCAGATGCTGGTCACCACCAGGTCGTACGCGACCGACGAGAAGAGCGCGGCGCCGCCGGTGCGGTCGGCGACGAGTTCCTCCGCCGCCCAGCCGAGATAGTTGGCGAGGCCACGGTGGCTGATCTGCACCCCGTTGGGCCGGCCGGTCGAGCCGGAGGTGAAGATGACGTACGCGAGGTGGTCCGGGTCGGGGCGGCCGGTCGGCGCGTCGGCGGGCAGCGCGGCGATCCGCTCGGCGTCGCGGTCGAGCAGCACCAGCTCCACCCCGGCGAACCGGTCGGCGTGGCCGGCCGAGGTCAGCACCACCGTCGCCCCGGCGTCGGCGAGCATCGCGGCGACCCGCTCGGCCGGGTGCGCCGGGTCGATCGGCAGGTACGCGCCGCCGGCCCGCCACACCCCGAGCAGGGCGGCGACGAGGTCGGCGCCCCGCTCCAGCAGCACCCCGACGACCCGCTCCGGGCCGACCCCGGCGGCCCGCAGGCGGTGGCCGATCCGGTTGGCCACCGCGTCCAGCTGGGCGTAGGTCGTACCGTCGACGGCCTCGGCGTCGGGGGTCGCCGCGGCCCACGCCGCCACCCGGGCCGGCACCAGGTCGGCGCACCCCGGCGTGGCGGAGGCGTTCCAGCCCACCAGCACGTCGTGCCGCTCCCCGGCGGGCAGGTACACCGCACGGGGGTCGCCGTCGGGGTCGGCCACCATTGCCTCCAGCACCAGCCGGTACATGCCGGCCAGCCGGGCGGCGTCGCCGCGGCCCATGGCGTGGCTGTCGGTGCTCAGTTCGAGCCGGCCGGCCCCCGCGGCGACGGCGAGCGCGAACTCGGAGGTGCTCGCGCCGATGCGCCGCACGGGCGCGGTGCGCCCGCCGTCCACCTCGGTGAAGTCGAGGTAGCTGAAGTAGACGTCGGTGAGGCGGGCGCCGGGGGTGCGGATCGCCGGCGCCGGGTAGCGCCGGTGCGGCCACAGCTCGGCCTCGCGGGCGTGCACCCGCCGCACCAGTTCCCGCCAGCTCGTCGCCCGGCGGTCGTGCGGGAACGGCAGGGTGTTCAGCGACATGGCGTAGACCCGCTCGCTGCCCACCACGTCGGGCCGGGTGTGGCAGACCAGCCCGCTGTAGAAGGCCGGCTCGTCGGTGAGCTGGCTGAGCACCTTCAGGTGCGCGGCGTGCAGCACCGCCTTGAGCGCCACCCCAGTCGCCGAGGCCAGGGCCCGCAGCCGAGGCTCCAGGTCCGCGTAGGACACCACCTCGGTGTACGGCTCCCGGCCGGCCGGCGCCGGCGGCGCCCACGCGGCGGGGAGCCGGAACCGGGGCTGGCGCTCGACCACGTCCTGCCAGTAGCGCCGGTCGGTCTCGGAGGCCAGCGCGCGCAGCTCGCCGGCGACGAAGTCGGCGAACCGTACCCCGGGCGGGGCGGCGACGTCGGACCGCGCGCCCGCCCGTCGCGCGTGGTAGGTGTCCAGGACCTCCGTCACCAGGGCGTGCAGGCTCCACCCCTCGATGATCACGTGGCAGATGGTGAGCACCAGCCGCCAGCTCCGGTCGGTCTCCAGGCAGACGGTGAACCGCAGCAGCGGCGCCCGCTCGACGTCGAACAGCTCCTGGTACTCCTCGCCGACGAGCCGGCGCACCAGGGCCGTCCGGTCCGCCTCGGCCAGCCCGCGCAGGTCGCGCGTGCCGACGGGGACGTCGACCGCCCGGTGCACCAGCTGCATGGGCACGGAGTAACCGGCGGTGTCGACCGAGGTGCGCAGCACGTCGTGCCGGGCCGCCACCTCGCCGACGGCGGCCCGCAGCGTCGCCAGGTCGAAGGGTTCCTCGTCGGGGACCAGGAACGACACCACGTTGTGGTAGTGGTTCTGGCCGTTGTCGGCCAGCATCTCCAGCAGCATCCCGAGCTGCACCCGCGACAGCGGGTACGCGTCGTCCAGCCCCTCGGGCAGCAGCGGCCGGTCGGCGGCGGCCACCAGCTCGAAGGGCGCGACGGGGCGGGCGGCCGGCTCCGGCGCGTCCCGGCCGGCCAGCACCTCGCACAGCGCCCGCACGTCCGGGTGCCGGAAGATGTCCGCGACCGTCACGTCCAGCCCGGCCGCGCGCATCGTGCCGGCCAGCACCAGCGCCGTGATGGAGTGCCCGCCGAGGTCGAAGAAACCGTCGCGGACGCCGACCGCCGGCAGGCCCAGCACGTCGGCCCAGATCCGGACGACCCGCTCCTCCAGCGGCCCGGCCGGGGCGACGAGGTCCCGGCCGGAGATCGGCTCGCCGGTCGTCGGCGCGGGCAGCGCCCGCCGGTCCAGCTTGCCGCTGTTGTTGCGCGGCAACTCGTCGAGCAGCACGAACGCCGACGGGACCATGTACTCGGGCAGGACGCGCGCCAGCGAGGCGCGCAGCGACGCGGCCTGCGGCGCGGGCCCGTCGCCGGCCACCAGGTACGCGGTCAGCCGCGGGTCGGCCGGCTCGTCGGCGCGCAGCACGACGACCGCCTCCGCGACGCCCGGCACGGCGGTCAGCGCCGTCTCGATCTCGCCCGGCTCGATCCGGTAGCCCCGCAGCTTCACCTGGTCGTCGAGGCGGCCGAGGAACTCCACGCTGCCGTCGGGCAGCCGGGCGGCCAGGTCACCGGTGCGGTACATCCGGCTGCCGGCCGGGCCGTACGGGTCGGGCAGGAACCGCCGGGCGGTCAGCTCGGGCTGGTGCAGGTAGCCCCGGGTCACCCCGTGCCCGGCCAGGTGGACCTCGCCGGGCACCCCGATGGGCGCCGGGTGGCCGTAGCCGTCGAGGACGTACATCCGCACCCCGGACAGGGGCCGGCCGATCCGGCTGCCCACCCCCGGCGCGAGGTCGGCGCGGGTGATCCGGTGGTAGGTGGAGTAGACGGTGGTCTCGGTGATCCCGTACATGTTGACCAGCGCCACCCGGGCCAGCCCCAGGCGCGCCGCCCACGGCGCGAGGTCGGCGAAGTCGAGCCTCTCCCCCGCGACGACCACCGCGCGCAGCGACAGGTCCCGGATGCCGGGGGCGTCCTCGGCGGCGAGCCGGACCAGCCCGCGCAACGCCGTCGGGGTCTGCGCCAGCAGGGTGACCCGCCGCGCCACCAGCAGGTCCAGCAGGTCCTGCGGCACCCGGGTCACCTCGCGGGGCACCAGCACCAGCCGGCTGCCGTGCAGCAGCGCACCCCACAGCTCCCAGACGGAGACGTCGAAGGCGTACGAGTGGAACAGCGCCCACACGTCGGTCTCGTCCACCGCGTAGTGCTCCTGGGCGGCGTCGAGCAGCCGCAGCACGTTGGCGTCGCTCACGCAGACGCCCTTGGGTCGGCCGGTCGAGCCGGAGGTGTAGATGACGTACACCAGGTCGTCGGGGTCGCGGGCGATCCCCGGATCGGTCTCCGGCCGCCCGGCCAACTCGCCGGCGTCCAGCAGCACCCGCAGCCCGTCGAAGCCGGACAGCAGCTCCGCCTGCGCCGAGGTCGTCACCACGGTCCGCACCCCGGCGTCGGCCAGCAGGTAGCCGATCCGCTCGGCGGGCTGCGCCGGGTCCAGCGGCAGGTACGCCGCCCCGGCCTTGAGCACGCCGAGCAGCGCGGGCACCAGGTCCGCGTCGTCCCGGTCGAGGCAGACACCGACCACTGTCTCCCGGCCGGCGCCGGCCGCGCGCAGGTGGTGCGCGAGCCGGTTGGCGGCGGCGTCGAGCTGGGCGTACGTCAGCTCGACGGCCCCGGCCACCACCGCCACCGCCAGTGGGTCCCGGGCCAGTTGGGCCTGGAACAGCTCGAGCACGGTGCCGGTCACCGGCTCGTCGACACCCGGGTCGGTGACGCCGAGCAGTCGCTCCCGTTCGCCGCCCGGCACGCAGAGCGCCTGGCAGTCGCCGTCGGGGTCGGCGATCATCGCCTCCAGCACCGCCCGGTACATGCCGGCGATCCGGTCCAGGTTGGCCTGGCTGACCAGCCCCGCCCGGGCGGAGAGCGCGTAGCGGCCCCGCTGGGCGAAGCAGGAGAGGTCGAACTCGGTGGCGCCCTCCCCGGCGGCGCCGGTGACCACCGGAGCGGACCCGTCGCCCCGCGATGCGCGGGTGAAGTCCTGGTAGTTGAACAGGACGTGCAGCAGCCGGTGCCCGGCCTCGCGCTGCATCTCGGCGAGCGGGAAGCGCCGGTGCGGCCACAGCGCGACCTCCCGGTCGAACACCGCGGCGACGAGGTCCCGCCAGCTACGGGCGGACCGGTCGTAGCCGAACGGCACCGTGTTGAGGTACATGCCGTGCACCTCGTCGGCGCCGAGCACCTCGGGGCGGGCGTCGCAGACCAGGCCGGCGTGGAATTCGGGCTCGCCGGTGAGCTGGCTGAGCACCTTCAGGTGCGCGGCGTGCAGCACCGCCTTCACCGACACGTCACCGTCGCGGGCCAGGGCACGCAGCGCCTCGTCCAGGTCGGTGAAGTCCACGGTCGCGTCGGCCGTGGCGTCCGGTGCGGCCGGGTCGCCCCAACCGGCGGGCAGGGTGAGTGGGGCACGCCCATCCCACACCGAGCGCCAGTGCTCCCGGTCGGCGGCCGATTCCAGCGCGGCCAGTTCGGCGGCGATGAAGTCGGCGTAGCGCACGGCCGGCGGTCCGGCCGGTCGTGGAGGGCGGCCGTCGGCCCGCTCGGCGTAGCCGTCGAGCACCTCGGCGACCAGCCGGGCGCTGCTCCAGCCCTCGGTGACGACGTGGCTGATGGTGAAGGTGAACCACCAGCTCTCGTCGCCCTCCAGGTGCGCCGTGACGCGCAGCAGCGGCGCGACGGAGACGTCGAACGGGCGGGCCCGCTCGGCGGCGACGAACTCCGCGAAGAGCGCGGCGTGCCGCGTCGCCGGCACGCCGCGGCCGTCCTCGACGCGCACGTCGGGTGCGGCGTCGGCGTGCACGAGCTGCATCGGCACGGAGTAGGTGACCAGGTCGAACGAGGTGCGCAGGATCTCGTGCCGGGCGACGACGGCCCGGACCGCGCCGCGCAGCGCCTCGGCGTCGAACGGCCGCCCGTCGCGGACCTGGTGGGCCAGGACGCTGTGGTAGACCGCGCGGTCGCCGCTGACGGCCGACTCCACCAGCATGCCGAGCTGGGTGCGCGACGCCGGGTAGGCGTCCACCACGCCGCCGGGCACCTTCGCCCGGTCGGCGGCACCGATCAGCGCGTACGGCGCGACCGGCCGGAAGACCTCGGTGTCCACGTCGGTCAGCGCGGCGGCCAGCCGGCGGACGGTGCGGTGCGCGAAGACGTCCCGCACGCTGGCCGGGTGCCCGGCGGCCCGCAGGGTGCCGACCAGGGTGACCGCGAGCATCGAGTCACCGCCCAGGTCGAAGAAGCTGTCGGTGACGCCGACCCGCGCGACGCCGAGCACCCGCGCCCAGATCGCGGCGATCTCCGCCTCCGCGTCGCCGGCCGGCGCCTGGTAGGTCCCGACGGCGTACGAGCCGGCGTCGGGGTCCGGCAGCCGCCGCCGGTCGACCTTGCCGTTCGGGTCCTTCGGGATGGCGTCGACTGTGACGTAGGCGGCCGGGACCATCGCCTCGGGCAGCACCGCCAGCAGCCGCTCGCGCAGCGCGGCCGGGGTCGGCGCGTCGCCGGCCAGCACGTACCCGACGAGGGTGCGTCGACCGTCGCGCTCGCGGACGGCGGCGACCGCGTCGGTCACGCCGGGGCAGGCCCGCAGGGCCGACTCGATCTCGCCCAGCTCGATCCGTACGCCGTGCAGCTTGACCTGCGCGTCGAGCCGGCCCAGGAAGTCCACGGTGCCGTCCGGCCGCCACGCCGCCGCGTCCCCGGTGCGGTAGAGCCGCGACCCGGGCGGGCCGTACGGGTCCGGCACGAACCGCTCGGCGGTCGGTCCGGGCCGGCCCAGATAGCCCCGGGCGAGCCCGACCCCGCCGACGCACAGCTCGCCGGGCACCCCGACCGGCACGAGTTCGAGCCGGTCGTCCAGGACGTGCAGGCGCAGGTTCGGATGCGGCGTGCCGAGCGGCACCCGGGTCAGCCCGGCCAGGGCGTCGGGGGTGCACCGCCAGCTGCTCACGTCGACGGTGGCCTCGGCCGGGCCGTACGTGTTGTGCAGCTCGCAGCCGGGCAGCGCGGCCAGGAACGCCCGCGCCACGTCGACGGCGATCTCCTCGCCGCCCACCGCCACCGACCGCAGCGACCGGCACCCGGCCAGCCCCTCGGCCAGCAGGGCCACAAGCATGGCCGGCACGAAGTGGACGGTGGTGACGCCCTCGCGGGCGATCAGCTCCCGCAGGTACGCGGGGTCGCGGTGCCCGCCGGGGCGGGCCACCACGATCCGGGCGCCCGCCGACAGGGCCGCGTAGACCTCGGCCGGGGAGACGTCGAAACCGATCTCGGTCTTCTGGAGCACGACGGCGTCGGCGTCCAGCCGGTAGATCCGCGCGCCGACGTGGTCGGTGCGGTTGACCAGGGACCGGTGCGACAGCAGCGAGCCCTTGGGGCGGCCGGTGGAGCCGGAGGTGTAGATGACGAGGCCGCCGTTGTCCGGGTCGGTGAGCGGCTGCGGGTCGGTCGGCGGCTGGCCGGCCCAGGCGTCCGGGTCGTCCAGCAGCACCACCGTGGCGTCGACCGGTGGCAGTTGCGCCCGCAGCTCGGCGGTGGTCAGCAGCACCGGGGCCGCCGCGTCGGCGAGCATGAACGCCAACCGCTCCGCCGGGTACGACGGATCCAACGGCAGATACACCCCGCCGGCCTTGTGCACCGCCAGCATCGCCACGACCTGCTCCACCGACCGGTGCGCACACACCCCCACCAGGACCTCCGGGACAACCGCCAGCTCCCGCAGGTGACGCGCCAACCCGTTCGCCCGGCCGTTGAGCTGCCCGTACGAGAAGGACACGCCCTCGGCCGTGATGGCCACGGCGTCGGGGCGCCGCGCCGCCTGCGCCTCGAACGCCGCCGGCAGGTATCCGCCGACCTCGACGGTGTCCCCCCGGGCGAACCGGGCGAGTTCCGCCCGCTCCCCGGCCGGCAGGCACGGCGTGGCCGCGTCCCCACCCGGTTCGGTGACCATCGCCGTCAGCACCTCGCGGAACATCGCCCCGATCCGCAGCAGGGCGGCCGGGTCGGCGCTCCGGCTGTCGCTGACCAGGCGGAGGGTGCCGCCGCCGGCCCCGACCGAGAGGCCGAACTCGGTGGCCCCGGGCCCGCCGACCTCGACCGGGTCGGCGCCGGGTGCCTCGACCGCCCCGCCGCCGTCGGGCCGGGCCTCGACGTAGCCGAAGACGACGTCGATGGGGCGGGACCCGGCGCCGGCCAGCCGCGCCACCGCCGGCAGCGGATACCGCCGGTGCGGCCACAGCTCCACCTCACCGTCGAACACCGACCGCACCAGCTCCCGCCACGTGCCCGCGCCCCGGGCGTGCGGGAACGGCAGCACGTTGATGTACATCCCGTGCACCCGCTCCGCGCCCCGCACCTCCGGGCGCGCGTCACACACCAGGCCTGTGTAGAAGGTTGGCTCGGCGGTGAGCTGGGCCATCACCGTCAGGTGCGCGGCGTGCAGCACCGCCTTGACCGAGGTGCCGGTGTCGCTGGCGAGCCGGCGGACCGCCGCGTCCAGGTCGTGCACGTCCACCGTGTACCGGCAGACCGCCGCCGCGCCGGAGCGGTCGCCGAAGGTGTCCGGGAGGGTCAGCTTCGGCCGGCCGGTCACCACCGCCCGCCAGTGCTCGGCGGTCTCCGGCGAGCGCAGCGCCGCCAGCTCGCCGGCCACGTGGTCGGCGTACCGGACGGCGGGGGGCTCGACCTGCGTCGGCGTTTCGCCGCGGCTGCGGCGCGCGTACTCGCCGAGCAGCTCGGCGAGCAGGGCGTTGAGGTCCCAGCCGCCGGTCACCAGGTGGCTCAGCGCGAGGGTCAGCCACCAGGGCCCGCCGTCGTCGGCGTGCGCGGTGACCCGTAGCAGCGGCGCGTCCGACTCCAGGTCGAAGGGGGTACGCCGCTCAGCGGCCAGGTGCTCCGTGTGGCCGGCGGCCGGCTGCACGGCGACCGGCACGGCGGTGCTCGCCCGCACCAGCTGCATCGGCACCGAGTAGCCGGTCAGGTCGACCGAGGTGCGTAGCGTCTCGTGCCGGGCGACCAGCGCGTCGACCGTCGCCTGGAGGGCGTCGGCGGCGAACGGCCGGCCGTCGTCGACCCGGATCGACTGCACCACGTGGTACAGCGACCGGCCGGGGTCCTTCTGGATCTCCACGGCCATGCCGACCTGCGCCTGCGTCGCCGGGTACGCGTCCACCAGCCCGGCCGGCAGCGCGGCCCGGTCGGCGGCACCGATCAGCGCGTACGGCTCGACGGGGCGGAAGGCCCCCTCCTTGGCGGTGTCGGCCTCGGCGAGGGCGGTGACCAGGCGGCGGATCGTGCGGTGGGCGAAGATGTCCCGCACCGTGACGTCGTGGCCGGCGGCGCGCAGCGACCCGACCAGGGTCACCGCGGTCATCGAGTCGCCACCCAGGTCGAAGAAGCTCTCGGTGACGCTGACCCGGTCGAGGTCGAGCACCCACGACCAGACACCGGCCATGGCCGACTCCACCGGGCCGTTGGGCCGCTCGTAGCGGCCCCGGGCGTAGCACCGCGCGTCGGGTGCCGGCAGTTGCCGGCGGTCCACCTTGCCGTGCGGGTCCACGGGGATGGCGTCGACCGTGACGTAGGCGGCCGGGACGATGGCCTCGGGCAACGCCACCAGCAGCCGCTCACGCAGCTCACCTGGGGTGGGCGCGGAGCCGCCGTCGGCGACGAGGTAGCCGACGAGGGTACGCCGCCCGTCCTGCTCGCGGACGGCGGCGACCGCGTCGGTCACGCCGGGGCAGGCCCGCAGGGCCGACTCGATCTCGCCCAGCTCGATCCGCACGCCGTGCAACTTCACCTGCGCGTCGATGCGGCCGAGGAAGTCGAGGCTCCCGTCGGCCCGCCACGCCGCCGCGTCCCCGGTGCGGTAGAGCCGCGACCCGGCCGGACCGTACGGGTCGGGCACGAACCGCTCGGCGGTCAACCCCGACGCGCCGAGGTAGCCCCGGGCGAGCCCGGCCCCGCCGACGCACAGCTCACCACGCACCCCGACCGGCACCGGTTGCAGGTGCGCGTCGAGCACCCGGACGGTGAGGTTGGCGAACGGGGTGCCCAGCGGCACCCGGGTCAGCCCCGCCAGGGCCTCGGTCGTGCAGAGCCAGCTCGTGACGTCGACGGTGGTCTCGGCCGGGCCGTACGTGTTGTGCAGCTCGCAGCCGGGCAGCGCGGCCAGGAACGCCCGCGCCACGTCGACGGCGATCTCCTCGCCGCCCACCGCCACCGACCGCAGCGACCGGCAGCGGCCGATGCCCTCGGCCAGCAGCGCCGACAGCATGCTCGGCACCAGCTCGACAGCGGTGACGCCCTCGCGGACGATCAGCTCCCGCAGGTACGCGGGGTCGCGGTGCCCACCGGGGCGGGCCACCACGATCCGGGCGCCCGCCGACAGGGCCGCGTACACCTCGGCCGGGGAGACGTCGAAACCGATCTCGGTCTTCTGCAGCAGCACCGCCCGCTCGTCGAGGCGGTTGATCCGCCGGCCGGCGTACGCGGAGCGGTTGACCATCCCCCGGTGCGGCACGACGACGCCCTTGGGTCGCCCCGTCGAGCCGGAGGTGTAGATGACGTAGCAGCCGCTGTCCGCGTCGACGTGCGGCGCGGGGTCGGTGGCCGGCTGGCCGGCCCAGGCGGCAGGGTCGTCCAGCAGCACGGTGACCGCCTCGGCCGCCGGGAGCTGGCCGCGCAGCTCGGCGGTGGTCAGCAGCACCGGGGCCGCCGCGTCGGCGAGCATGAACGCCAACCGCTCCGCCGGGTACGACGGATCCAACGGCAGATACACCCCGCCGGCCTTGTGCACCGCCAGCATCGCCACGACCTGCTCCACCGACCGGTGCGCACACACCCCCACCAGGACCTCCGGGACAACCCCCAGCTCCCGCAGGTGACGCGCCAACCCGTTCGCGCGGCCGTTGAGCTCGCCGTAGCCGATCCGGGTGCCGTCGTGGGTCAGCGCCACGGCGTCCGGGCGCCGCGCCGCCTGTGCCTCGAACGCCGCCGGCGCGTAGCCGCCGACCTCGGCGGGGTCGCCGACCGACCAGCGTTCGATCTCGTGGCGTTCGGCGGCCGGCAGCCGGGCGGCGACGGCGTCGCCGTCCGGGTCGGCCACCATCGCCGTGAGCACCTGGCGGAACATGGCCCCGACCCGGGCCAGCGCGGCCGAGTCGAAGGTGTGGCTGTCGGCGACCAGGTCGAGGAACCCGGCGGCGGCGGTCACCTGGAGGGCGAACTCGGTGCCGCCCTCACCGGCGATCGCCTCGAAGTCGACGGACTCGTCGGCGACCGCCCCGGCCCGGCGGAACTCGGTGTAGTCGAAGACGACGTCGATCAGGCGGGACCCGGCGCCGGCCAGCCGCGCCACCGCCGGCAGCGGATACCGCCGGTGCGGCCACAGCTCCACCTCCCGGTCGAACACCGACCGCACCAGCTCCCGCCACGTGCCCGCGCCACCGGCGTACGCGAACGGCAACACGTTGATGTACATGCCGTGCACCCGCTCCGCGCCCCGCACCTCCGGACGCGCGTCACACACCAGGCCCGTGTAGAAGCGCTCCTGGTCGGTGAGCTGGCCCATCACCTTCAGGTGCGCGGCGTGCAGCACCGCCTTGGGCGACACGTCGAGGGCCGACGCGAGCGCGCGTAGCTTCGGCTCCAGGTCCTGGTAGCTGACCCGGGTGCGCAGGCTCTCCCGAGGGCCACCGCTGCGGCCCCAGCCGTCCGGCGCGGTGAAGCCCGCGTACCCGTCGACGATCCCGCGCCAGTACGCCTCGTCCTCGCCGGCGTCCAGCGCCGCCAGTTCGGCGGCGACGAAGTCGGCGTACCGGACGGCGCTCGGCTCCGGCGACTCGGGCACCATGCCGGCGCTGCGCCGCTCGTAACAGCCGATCAACTCGACGAGCAGGCTGTTCAGGTCCCAGCCGCCGGTGACCAGGTGGCTGACGGCGACGGTGAGCCACCAGCCCGGCCCGCCGGCGTGGTGCGCGGCGACCCGCAGCAGCGGCGCCGCCTGGTCCAGCTCGAACGGGCGGGCCCGCTCGGCGTCGACGTACGCCCGCAGCCGGGCCTCGGCGTCCCCGCCGGTCAGCTCCGTGACCCGCACGTCGACCGGCGCCTCGGCGTGCACGAGCTGCATCGGCACCGAGTAGCCGGTCAGGTCGAAGGAGGTACGCAGGGTCTCGTGCCGGCCGACCACGTCCCGCACGGCGGAGCGCAGCGCGTCGGCCGAGAAGGACCGGCCACCGTTGACCCGCAAGCACCGGACGATGTGGTAGAGCGATTTGCCGGGGTCCTTCTGGATCTCCACGGCCATGCCGACCTGCGCCTGCCCGGCCGGGTAGGCGTCCACGAGGCCGGCGGGCAGGGCGACCCGGTCGGCGGCGGCCAGCAGGGAGAAGGGCGCGACGGCCTGGAAGGCCGGCGCCGCCGGGGCGGTGTCCTTGGCGCAGAGGTGCGCCGCCAGGGCGGCGACGGTGCGGTGCACGAAGACGTCGCGCACGGCCACCCCGAAGCCGGCCGCGCGCAGCGCGCCGACCAGGGCGACCGCGCGCAGCGAGTCGCCGCCGAGGTCGAAGAAGCTGTCCTGGGTGCTGACCTGTTCGAGGTTGAGCACCTGGCCCCAGATGCCGGCCAGCCGCTCCTCCAGCTCGGTGGCCGGGGCGACGTGCGCCCGCTCGACCGGCACCGCGGCGTCCCAGAGGGCGGCCCGGTCGACCTTGCCGTTGGCGTTGAGCGGGATCGCCTCCACGGCGACGAACTCGGCCGGGATCATGTACTCCGGCAGCTGTTCCGCGCACCGCTGCCGCACCCGGTCGAGCAGACCGGGGGTCGCCGGCAGGGTCGGCCGGTAGAAGGCCACCAGCCGGGCGTCGCCCTCGGCGGCCGAGCCCGAGACCAGGGCGACCGCGTCGCCGACGCCGTCGGTGCCCTCCAGGACCGACTCGATCTCGCCGAGTTCGATCCGGTAGCCGCGGATCTTCACCTGGTGGTCGATCCGGCCGACGAACTCCACCGCCCCGTCGGGCGTCCGGCGCACCAGATCCCCGGTGCGGTACATCCGCGCCCCGACACCGGCGCCGGCCTCGTCTCCGGCTGCGGCGAACGGGTCCGGCAGGAACCGCTCGGCCGTCAGCGCCGGCTGGCCCGCGTAGCCCCGGGCCACGCCCACGCCACCGACGTACAGCTCGCCGACCGCACCCACCGGGGACAGGTGCAGGTCCCGGTTCAACACGTACATCGTCATGCCCGGCAACGCCCGACCGATCGGCACCACCGGACCCGGCTGCTCGGCCACGACCGGGAAGATGCAGGTACCCACACTCGCCTCGGTCGGCCCGTACTCGTTGACCAGACCACCCGGACCCAACAGCGTCAACCACCGGTTCGCCAACGCCGCCGGCAACGCCTCACCAGCGACCACCACCACCGCCGCCAACGACGCCAACGCCTCATCCGACAACTGCCGACCAAGAATCTCCAGATGACCCGGCGTCAACTTCAAGAAACTGAACGGCCCCGAGGACGCCAACACCACACCCAACTCGGCCAGATCCACATCCTGACCCACCATCACCACCCGCTGACCCGCCACCAACGGCGCCCACAGATTCGGCACCTGCAAGTCGAACGCCACCGACGAGAACACCGCACAACCACCCGCACCACGCGACGCCAACTCACCCGCCGCCCACCGCACATGATTCGCCAACCCCCGGTGCGTCACCTGCACACCCTTCGGCCGACCCGTCGACCCCGACGTGAAAATCACGTACGCCAGTTCGTCCAGGTTGATCGGCCCGGGCAGGGCCGCGCGCGCGGCACCGTCGGCCGTGGCCTCCTCGACGCCGTCGTCCAGGGTCTCGTCCGCCCGGAGCACGTCGACCCCGGCGCCGGCGAACCGGTCGGCGTACCGGCCGGAGGTGATCGCGACCCCGGCACCGGCGTCGGCGAGCATCGCGGCGATGCGGCCCGGCGGGTACGACGGGTCCACCGGCACGAACGCCGCACCCGCCTTCCACACCCCCAACATCGACGCCACCAGCTCCACACCACGGTCCAGCAGCACACCCACCACCGCGCCGGCACCCACACCCCGGGCGGCCAGGCGCCGCCCGACCGCCGCCGCGTGGGCGTCCAGCTCGGCGAAGCCCGCCCCCGGGCCGCCCGGCACCGACACGGCCTCCGCCGACGGCGCCTCGGCCACCCGCGCCTCGAACTCCGCCAGCACCGAACGCGACACCGGCGCCACCGCCGACGCCCCGTCGGCCAGCACCACCGACACCTCACCCGCCGGCAGACACACCACCGACGCGTCACCGTCCACGTCGGCGACCATCGCCTCCAACACCGCCCGGTACATGCCACCGAGGCGCAGGACGTTGGGGTAGCTGACCTGGTGCGGCCGGGCCAGGATGTTGAGGACGCCGCCGAGCGTGGAGACGTGCAGGCCGAACTCGCCGCTGGCCTCGTAGATGGCGTCGTCGAAGTCGACCCGTTCGGTGTCGACCTGCGCGAAGTCGAGGTAGTTGAAGAGCATCTCGATCGGCCGGCGTCCGTCGCCGAGGCGCTGCACGGCCGGCAGCGGGTACCGGCGGTGCGGCCACAGCTCCAGCTCCCCGGCGTACGTGCCGCGGATCAGCTCGCGCCAGGTCCGCGCGCTCGCGTCGTGCACGAACGGCAGCGTGTTCAGGTGCATCCCGTAGACCCGGTCCGCGCCGGTCACCTCGGGACGGCCGTGGCTGACCAGACCGCTGGTGAACACCGGCTCGTCGGTGAGCTGGCTGATCACCTTCAGGTGCGCGGCGAGCAGCACGCTCTTCAGGGACGTGTCGGTGCGGCTGGCCAGCTCCCGCAGGTCGGCCATCAGGTCGTGCAGCGGCACCTGGGTGCCGCACTCGTACGCGGGGACGGACTCGTCCTCGCCCCAGCCGGCTGGCAGCTCGAAGACCGGCCGTGCGACGACGCCCTGCCAGTAGTCGCGGTCCGCGGGCGACGCCAGCGCCTCGATCTCGCCGGCCACGAAGTCCGCGTACCGCACCGGGGGCGCCTCGAAGGCAGCCGGTACGCCCGCGTCCCGCAGGCTGCGGTAGCTGTCGAGGATCTCCATCAGCAGCGAGTGGTGGCTCCAGCCCTCGAGGATGCCGTGCGACATGGTCAGCACGAACCACCACGTGCCGTTGCGGCCGGCGGCCCCGGCGATGCGCATCTGCGGGACCTGGTCGGGGGTGAACGGGCGGGCCCGCTCGGCCGCCAGGTGCGCCCGCAGCCGGTGCTCGGCCTCCTCGTCCGTGCCGTCGCCCAGGTCGAGCACGGTGACGTCGACGGGCACCTCGGCGTGCACGAGTTGCATCGGCACCGAGTAGCCGGTCAGGTCGAACGACGTACGCAGGATCTCGTGCCGGTCCACCACGGTCTGCACGGCCCGGCGCAGCGCGTCGCCGTCGAAGGCGCGCTCGTCGCGGATCGGGAACGCCGAGACGTTGTGGTAGGTGTTCCGGTCGGCGTCGGAGAGGGTGACCACCAGCATGGCGAGCTGCACCTGCGCGCACGGGTACGCGTCGGCGAGGCCGGCGGGCAGGGCGGCCCGGTCGGCGTCGTCGATCAGGGCGAACGGGGCGACCGCCCGGAACGCGGGTGCCACCTCGCTGTCGCCGGCGGTGAGGTGCGCCGCCAGGGCGGCGACCGTGCGGTGCACGAAGACGTCGCGTACGGAGACCGCGTGCCCGGCGCCGCGCAGGGCGCCCACGAGCGCGATGGCGCTGATGGAGTGTCCGCCGAGGTCGAAGAAGCTGGCGTCGGTGCTGACCTGCTCCAGGTGCAGCACCCGGCCCCAGATCCCGGCCAGCGCGGCCTCCAACTCGGTCGCCGGGGCGACGTGCGCCCGCCGCACCGGCACCGCCACGTCCCACAACGCGCCCCGGTCGACCTTGCCGTTGGCGTTGAGCGGGATCGCCTCCACCGCGACGAACTCCGCCGGGATCATGTACTCCGGCAGATGCTCCACGCACCGCTGCCGGATCCGGTCCGCCAGCTCCGTGGCCGGCTCGGCCGGCCGGTAGAACACCACCAGCCGGTCCGACTCGCCGACCAGGGCGACCGCGTCGCCGACCCCGTCGGCGCCCTCGACGACCGACTCGATCTCGCCCAGCTCGATGCGGTAGCCACGGATCTTCACCTGGTGGTCGACGCGGCCGACGAACTCCACCGCACCATCGGGCATCCGGCGCACCAGATCCCCCGTCCGATACATCCGCGCCCCGACCCCGGCACCGGAACGTGCACCCGCCCCGGTTCCGGCACCGGCGAACGGATCCGGCACGAACCGCTCCGCCGTCAACCCCGGCTGACCCGCATAACCACGGGCCACACCCACACCACCCACATACAACTCACCGACCACACCCACCGGCGACAAATGCAGATCCCGATTCAACACATACATCGACACACCCGGCAACGCCTGACCGATCGGCACCACCGGACCCGACTGCTCGGCCACCACCGGGAAGATGCAGGTACCCACACTCGCCTCGGTCGGCCCGTACTCGTTGACCAACCCACCCGGACCCAACAGCGTCAACCACCGGTTCGCCAACGCCGCCGGCAACGCCTCACCAGCAACCACCACCACCGCCGCCAACGACGCCAACGCCTCATCCGACAACTGCCGACCCAAAACCTCCAAATGACCCGGCGTCAACTTCAAAAAACTGAACGGCCCCGAAGACGCCAACACCACACCCAACTCGGCCAGATCCACATCCTGACCCACCAAAACCACCCGCTGACCCGCCACCAACGGCGCCCACAGATTCGGCACCTGCAAATCAAAAGCCACCGACGAGAACACCGCACAACCACCCGCACCACGCGACGCCAACACACCCGCCGCCCACCGCACATGATTCGCCAAACCCCGATGCGACACCTGCACACCCTTAGGCCGCCCCGTCGACCCCGACGTAAAAATCACATACGCCAACTCGTCGAGATCAGTGACGCGGACGGGCAGGGGCGCGTCACTCTCCCCGATGTCCTCAACCCGCACCACCTCCACACCGACCGGAGCGAACCGGTCGGCGTACCGGTGCGAGGTGACCGCGACCCGGGCGCCCGCATCGGCGAGCATCGCGGCGATACGACCCGGCGGGTACGACGGATCCACCGGCACGAACGCCGCGCCCGCCTTCCACACCCCCAACAACGACGCCACCAGCTCCACCCCACGGTCCAGCAGCACACCCACCACCGCACCGGCACCCACACCGCGGGCGGCCAACCACCGGGCGACCCGCCCGGCGCGGGCGTCCAGCTCCGCGAAGTCGATCCCCGCGCCGCCCGGTACCGACACCGCCTCCGCCGACGGCGTCTCCGCCACCCGCGCCTCGAACTCGTCCAGCACCGACCCCGACACCGGCTCCACCGGCCGCACCCCGTCGGCCAACAGCACCGACACCTCACCCGCCGGCAGACACACCACCGACGCGTCACCATCCACATCGGCGACCATCGCCTCCAACACCGCCCGGTACATGCCACCCAGGCGGGCGACCTGCGCCATGCCGAGGTGGCGCAGGTTGGCCTCCAGGGTGATGAAGCCGAGCCGGCTGATCACGCCCAGCGGGAACTCGTTCGGACTGTCGTCGATCGAGTCGGCGTAGTCGATCTCGTCGGTGTCGATCTGGTGGAAGTCGTGGAAGCTGAACCGGACGTCCAACATCCGGGTGCCGGCGCCGACCTCGCGCTGGAGCACCGGCAGCGGGTACCGGCGGTGCGGCCACAGTTCCAGCTCCCCGGCGAACGTCCGCCCGATCAGCTCCCGCCAGGTCCGTGCCCCCGCGTCGTGCACGAACGGCACCGTGTTCAGGTGCATCCCGTAGACCCGGTCCGCGCCGGCCACCTCGGGGCGGATGTTGGACACCAGGCCGGTGAAGAAGGAGGCCGAGCCGGTGAGCTGGCTCATCACCTTCAGGTGCGCGGCCAGCATCACCGACTTGAACGGCACGCCGGTCTCACGGGCCAGCGCCCGCAGGCCCGGCTCCAGGTCGTGCAGCGGCACCCAGTGGTCGTACTGCGCGCCGTCGGCGGCACTCGGGTCGCCCCAGCCCTCGGGCAGGGCGAACCGGTCCGCGCCGGCGAGCCGCCCGTGCCAGAACACCCGGTCCGGTCCGTCCCCGGTGGCGCTCAGCTCGGCGGCGACCGCGTCGGCGAATCGCACCGGCGGGGTGGGGCGCGGCTCGACCGGCAGCCCGTCGCGGATGCGGTGGTACGCGCCGACCAGCTCCATCATCAACGAGTGGTAGCTCCAGCCGTCCATGATCGGGTGGCACTCGGTGAGGGTGAGCCACCAGCTGCCGTCCGCGCAGACCCGCGCGTGCAGCCGGAACAGCGCCGGCCGGCCCAGGTCGAACATGTCGGCCCGCTCGGCGGCGATGAACTCCCGCAGTTCGCGTTCCAGGCCGGCCCGGTCGGCGGCGCGCGCGAAGTCCATGCCGACCGGCATCTCGGCGGTGGCGTGCACGAGCTGCATCGGCACCGAGTAGCCGGTCAGGTCGAACGACGTGCGCAGCACCTCGTGGCGCCGCACCAGCAGCGCCGCGGCCTGCCGGAACGCGTCGAACGAGAACTCGCCCCGGTCGGGGACCCGGTAGGTGGTGGCGTTGAGGTAGTGGTGGCGCTCGTCGGCGAGCATCTCCGCGAGCATGCCGAGCTGCACCTGGGTGCACGGGTACGCGTCGACGACGCCGTCGGGCAGCGCCGCCCGGTCGCCCTCGGTGATCAACGCGAACGCCTCGACGGCCGGCTGCGGGGCGGCCGGCGCGGGACGGCCCGTGAGGAACTCCGCCAGCTCGGCGATGCTGCGACGCTCGAAGAGGTCGCGCACCTGCACGTCGAGCCCGGCGGCGCGGATGGCGGCGGCCAGCGCCACGGCACGGATCGAGTCGCCGCCGACGTCGAAGAAGCCGTCCTCGACGCCGACGCGTTCCAGCCCGAGCAGCTCCGCCCAGATCGCGGCGAGCCGCTCCTCCACCTCGGTACGCGGCGCCAGGTAGGGCCGCTCGGTGGCGGTCACCGCGCGCTCGGGCGCCGGCAGCGCCCGCTTGTCGAGCTTGCCGTTGACGGTCAGCGGCAGCCGGGCCAGCGGCACGAACGCCGCCGGGATCATGTACTCGGGCAGGGTGCGGGCCAGCGCCGCGCGCACCTGCCCCGGCCGGGGCAGTTCCACCTGCCCGTCGACGACCGAGTACGCCACCAGCCGCCGGTCGCCGGGGGCGTCCTCGCGCACGACGACCACGGCCTCGCGTACCCCCGGCAGGGCCGAGATGGCGGCCTCGATCTCGCCCAGCTCGACCCGGTAGCCCCGGATCTTGACCTGGTCGTCGATCCGGCCGACGAACTCCAGGCTGCCGTCGGCGCGGCGGCGGGCCAGGTCGCCGCTGCGGTACCGGCGGGCGCCGGGCGGGCCGGACGGGTCGGGCACGAACCGCTCGGCGGTCAGCCCGGGGCGGTTGAGGTAGCCCCGGGCGACGCCGGGGCCGCCGACGTGGATCTCGCCGGTCACGCCGACCGGCACCGGGTTGCCGTGCCCGTCGAGCAGGTGGATGCTCAGGTCGGCCAGCGGGACGCCGATCGGGTTTCCGGTGCCGGCCAGGTCGTCCGGGCCCACCTCGTGCCAGGTGGCGTGCACGGTGATCTCGGTGATCCCGTAGAGGTTCAGCAGCCGGGGCGCGGCCAGTCCACGGCGGGCCACCCAGGGGCCGAGGTCGGCGTACTCCAGCTTCTCCCCGGCGAAGACGACCGCGCGCAGCGCGAGCCGGTCGATGCGCGGGTCGCCGTCGCGGGCCGACCCGACCAGGCCGCGGAACGCCGTCGGGGTCTGGTTGAGCACCGTGACCTGCTCCTCGACCAGCAGGTCGAGCAGGTCTGCCGGGGAGCGGGTGACCTCGCGGGGCACCACCACCAGCCGGCCGCCGTGCAGCAGCGCGCCCCACAGCTCCCACACCGACACGTCGAAGGCGTACGAGTGCAGCAGCGGCCACACGTCGGCGGGGCCCGCGCCCAGGTCGTCGCGCGCCACGGTCATCAGGCGCAGCACGTTGGCGTGGGTCAGGAAGACGCCCTTCGGGCGGCCCGTCGACCCGGAGGTGTAGATGACGTAGACGAGGTTGTCGGGGTCGACGGCGACGCCCGGGTCGGTGCCGGGGCGGCCGGCGATCTCCCCGGCGTGCGCGGGGTCGTCGAGCACCACCACGACGCCGTCGAAGTCGGCGAAGCCCGCCCGGTGCGCCTCGGTGGTCACCACGATCCGCGCGCCCGCGTCGGCCAGCATGAAATCGCGTCGCTCGGCGGGGACGCCCGGCTCCACCGGCAGGTACGCCGAGCCGGCCTTCAGCACGCCCAGCAGGGTGCCGACGAGTTGCGCGTCGCGGTCCAGGCAGACCGCGACCAGCCGTTCCGGGCCGGCGCCGACGGCCCGCAGGTGGTGCGCCAGCCGGTTGGCGGTGGCGTCCAGTTCGGCGTACGTCAGGCGTCGCGCGCCGGCCACGACGGCCGTCGAGTCGGGGTGCGCGGCGGCGGTGGCGGCGAAGGCGCCCGGCACGGTGCCGGTCACCGTGGCGGCGGGTCGGGTCGGGGCGGGGGTCGCCGCGGCCAGCTCGACGTCGTCGAGGATGCGCAGCTCGGAGATCCGGGCGCCCGGGTCGGCGGCGACGTGCGCCAGCAGCCGGCCGAGGTGCCCCGCCAGCCGCCGCACCGTGGCCGCGTCGAACAGCGCGGTCGCGTACTCCAGGTGCCCGCGCAGCCGGCCGTCGGCGCCCTCGACGACGTGTAGCTGCAGGTCGACCTTGGCGACGCGGGTCGGCGGCCAGTGGGTCTCGGCGGCGAGGCCGGCCGGCCAGGCGCCGGCGGGGGCGTCGTCGCCCAGGGTGAAGGCGACCTGGTAGAGCGGGGTGCGCGACAGGTCCCGTTCCGGTTCGCACTCGTCGACAAGCAGCGCGAAGGGCACGTCCGCGTGCGCGAAGGCGTCCCGCACGGTGACGCCGGTGGCACGCAGCAACTCGGCGAAGGTCGGGTCGCCCGTCCAGGTGCCCCGCAGGACCAGGTTGTCGATCCCGTACCCGACGAGGTCGCGCAGCTCGGCGCGGTCGCGTACGGACGTCACGCTGCCCACGGGGATGTCGGTGCGGCCGGTGTGGCGCGACAGCAGCGCCTGGAAGGCGGCCAGCAGGGTGACGAAGAGGGTGGTCTCCGCGCCGCGGGCGATCTCCCGCAGCGCGGCGGAGACGTCGGCGGGGAGCGCGAACGGGACCGACGCGCCCCGCCAGTCGCGTACCCGGGGGCGGGGCCGGTCGGCGGGTAGTTCCAGCGGCGCGATACCGGCGAGGTGGTCGCGCCAGTGCTCGAGGTGCCGTTGCAGCACCTCGCTGCGCAGCCGGTCGCGCTGCCAGGCGGCGAAGTCGGCGAACCGCACGGCCGGCGGCGCCAGCGGCGAGGCCTCGCCCCGCACGGCCGCGCCGTACAGCTCGGCCAGGTCACCGAGGAGCACCGCCATGGAGGGCGCGTCGCAGGCGATGTGGTGGATCACCAGCACCAGCAGGTGCTCGGCGGGGCCGAGCCGCAGCAGCGTCGCCCGGACCGGCCACTCGGTCGCCAGGTCGAAGCCGATGGCGGCCAGCTCGGCCGTCAGCTCGGTGGCCCGGTCGTCCCGATCGGCCTGCGGCACGGCGGTCAGGTCGACCAGCGGCAGCTCCTGCGGGTGGGGCTCGTCGATGACCTGCACCGGCGTCAGGTCGGCCAGCGCGTAGCGGGTGCGCAGGATCTCGTGCCGGGCGATCAGCGCGTCCCACGCCCGCGCCAGCGCGGCCCGGTCCAGCGGGCCGCGCAGGCGCAGCGCCGAGGAGACCAGGTATTCCGGGCTGGTGGTGTCCATCCGGTTGAGGAACCACATCTGCTGCTGGCCGAAGGAGAGCGGCAGGTCGCCCGAGCGGTCGACGGCCGGGATCGCGCCGCGTCGACCGGCGGCCCTGCCCGCCAGCCGGCGTTGGACGAGCGACTCACGCAGGTTCGGCTGGTTCGCGGTCGAGGTCATGCCTGGTGCTCCTTGGTCTGGCGCAGGTCTTCGGTCAGGTCGGCGTCGGAGAGCGCGTCCACTTCGGCCCGGATGAGGTCCTCCACCGCACCCGCCATCGCCTCGACGGTCGGGTGCGCGAAGACGATCCGCAGCGACAGATCGAGGTCGAACTCCTCCCGCAGGACGGCCACCAGCCGGCCCGCGAGCACGGAGTGCCCACCCATGGCGAAGAAGTTGTGCCGCACGCCGACGGGCACGCCCAGCAGGTCGCTCCAGATCGCGCAGAGGCGCTCCTCGACGACCGTGCGCGGGGCGACGAAGGCGTTTCCGGCGCCGGCGGCCCCCGCCGACACCGCGTGCGAGAGCAGGCCGAGCAGGGCCGCCCGGTCCACCTTGCCGTTGGCGTTGAGCGGGATCTCGGCCACCGGCACGAGCAGGCTCGGCATCAGGTAGTCGGGCAGCAGCCGCGCGCAGTGCGCGGCCAGGTCGGGTGCCTCGCCCAGGTGGAAGGCGACCAGCCGGTCCTCGTGGACGACGACCACGCAACGGGTCACCCCGGGATGCTCCTCGACGACCGCGCGGACCTCGCCGAGCTCGACGCGGTAGCCGCGCACCTTGACCTGGTCGTCGGTGCGGCCGACGAAGTCCAGCACCCCGTCCGGGCGCAGCCGCACCAGGTCCCCGCTGCGGTACAGCCGGCTGCCCGGCGGCCCGTACGGGTCGGGCACGAACCTCTCCGCCGTCAGGTCCGGCCGGCCGGCGTAGCCGGTGGCCAGGCAGTCCCCGCCGATGTGCAGTTCGCCGACCACCCCGACGGGCAGCAGCCGCAGCGTGTCGTCGAGGACCCGCACGGTGGTGTTGGCCATCGCCCGGCCGATCGGCACGATGTCGGCGCTCTGCCGGGTACGCACCGGGTGGGCGGTCATGATCACGGTGGTCTCGGTCGGCCCGTAGCTGTTGGTGAGCCCGCCCGGCCCGAGCCGGTCGAGCCACCGGTTGGCGATGTCGCCGCGCAGCGCCGCCCCGGCCGTCCAGATCAGCCCGGCGAGCTGGCCGGCCTGTTCGTCGTCGAGCTGCTCGGTCAGCAGCTCCAGGTGCGGCGGGGTCATGATGAACCGGTCGAACGGGCCGGACTTGACCAGCAGGTCGCCCAGCTCGGCGATGTCGAGGTCGGCGGGCAGCAGGGTCACGGTCTGGCCCGACACCAGCGGGCTGAACAGGTTGGGGATGGACAGGTCGAAGGCGATGGTGGTGAACAGCGGTGCGCCGTCGCCCCGCCCGGCCCGCGTGCCCCGCTCCCCTCGGGCCTCGGTCTCGACGGCGCAGGCGAGGAAGTTGGAGATCGCGCGGTGCGGCAGGACGACGCCCTTGGGGCGGCCCGTCGAGCCGGAGGTGAACAGCACGTAGGCCGGCTCCAGCGGATCGGTGTCCCGGTCCGGCCGGTCGGTGGGGCCGGCGCAGACCATCAGCCGGTGGGTGTCGACGTGCAGGGTGGGGACGGTGAACCTGGGGGCGTACGCGGACCGGGTGACGCCCAGGCGCACGCCGGCGGTGGCGAGCATGTGCCCGATCCGCCCGGCCGGGTACGACGGGTCGAGCGGCAGCACGGCCGCCCCCGCCTTCCAGATCCCGAGGATCGCCGCGACGAGGTCGACGCCCCGGTCCAGCAGCACGGCCACCACCGCGCCCCGGACGACGCCGGAGCGCCGCAGGTGGTGGGCGAACTGGTTGGCCCGCTCGTCGAGCGTCGCGTAGGTGGTGGTGCCCTCGCCGTGACGCAGCGCCACCGCGTCCGGGCTCCGGTGCCGCTGGGCCTCGAAGAGGTCGCAGACGGTGGCGGCGGCGCGGGGCACGGTCGGCCCGTGCACCTCGTGCAGGAGTTGGTGGCGTTCGGCCGGCGCGATCAGGTCGAGGTCGTCGAGGGGGGTCTGCGGTGCGGCCACCACCGCGGCGAGCAGCCGCAGGAAGCGGTCGGCCATCGACCGGACGGTCCGCTCGTCGAACAGGGTCGTGGCGTATTCGAGGCTGCCGGCCAGGGCACCGTCGGGGCCGGGCCAGACGTGCATGGTGAGGTCGGTCTTGGCGACCCGGGCCGCCCGGCGCAGGGCGTCCAGCAGGTCCTCGTCGTCGCTCGACTGGCCGGTGATGCCGCCCTCCTGGACGTTGAGCATCACCTGGTAGAGCGGGGTGCGGGAGAGGTCCCGCAGGTCGGCGAGGTCGTCGACCACCCGCTCGAAGGGCAGGTCCTGGTGGGCGAGGGCGGCCAGGGTCCGGGACCGCACCGCGCGCAGGGCCGCCTCGAAGGGGGCGGCCGGGTCGAGGGTGCAGCGCACCACCACGGGGTTGAGGAAGACCCCGGCGATCTGTTCCGCCTCGGCCGGCCGGCGGCCGGAGGTGGGCGCGCCGACGGCCACGTCCCACTGTCCGCTGTGGCGGGCCAGCAGCGCGGCGAAGCCCGCCAGCATGGTCATGAACGGGGTGGCCGAGCAGCGCCGGCCCAGCTCGGTCAGCCGCGCCGCCAGCTCCGCCGGCACCTCGAACTGGACGTGCGCGCCGCGCGGGTCGCGCTCGGCCGGGCGCGGCCGGTCCAGCGGAAGGGTCAGCGCGGGCACGCCGGCCAGTTGTGCGCGCCAGAAGCCGAGTTCCCGCTCGACCCGCTCGTCGGTGAGCTGCCGGTGCTGCCAGGCCGCGTAGTCGGCGTAGTGCACCGTCAGCTCCGGCAGGTCGGGCCTGCGCCCGGCGACGGCGGCGGCGCAGAGTTCCCGCAGGTCCCGCTCGAGGACCGCGGCGGTGGTGGCGTCGGAGGCGATGTGGTGCAGCGCCACCAGCAGCAGGTGGTCCGCCCCGGCCGAGGTGACCAGGGTGGCCCGCCACAGCGGCCCGGCGCGCAGGTCGAAACCATGGCCGAGTTGCGCGTCGACGAGGTCGACGAGGGGGGCCTCGGCGGCGTCGCGGATAGTGAGGTCCACCGGGCCGGGCGGGTCGATGCGCTGGTGCGGCTCGCCGTCGCGGGTCGGGTAGCGGGTGCGCAGCGCCTCGTGCCGGGCCTCGAGTGCGCTCAGCGCCGCGCGCACGGTCTCGGGCGGCAGCGAGCCGGGCAGGCGCAGGTAGAGCGGCACGACCCACTCGGGGCTGCCCGGGTGCAGCTGGTCCAGCAGCCACAGCCGCCGCTGGGCCGGGGAAAGCGGCAGCGGTGCGGTCCGGGGCACGGGGACCACCGCCGCCGCGACGGGGGCGGCGCCGCTGAGCAGGGCGGCCTGCGCCTCGACGGTGCTGGCGGCGAGCAGCTCCCGCAGCTCGATCCGCACGCCCGCCTCGGCGGCGAGCCGGCTGGCGAGCCGGATGGTCACCAGCGACGACCCGCCGAGCTGGAAGAGGTCGTCGTGCGCTCCCACCCGGTCGACGTCGAGCAACTCCTCCCACAGCCGGGCGACCAGGCGCTCGGCGTCGGTGCGCGGGGCCAGGTAGGTGGTGCCCCCGGCGGTCTCGACCGGCGGCAGCGCGGCCCGGTCGACCTTGCCGCCGGTGGTCAACGGGAACTGCGCCACCGGCACGAACACGGCCGGCACCAGGGCGTCGGGCAGCCGGCCGGCCAGGAAGGAGCGCAGCTGCGCGGTGCTCAGCGGGCGACGGCTGGCGACGTACGCGGCCAGCCGGGGACGGCCGCCGGGTTCGGCGAAGCCGACGACCACCGCCCGCCGGACGTCGGGATGGGCGGCCAGCGCGGCCTCCACCTCGCCCGGTTCGATCCGCACCCCGTTGATCTTCAGCTGGTCGTCGGTGCGGCCGACGAACTCCAGGCTCCGGTCGGAGCGCCAGCGGACCTGGTCGCCGGTGCGGTAGAGCCGGGCGCCCGGTGGCCCGTACTCGTCCGGCACGAACCGCTCGGCGGTCAGGTCGGGCCGGTTGAGGTAACCGCGGCCGAGGCCCGCCCCGCCGACGTGCAGCTCGCCGACGACGCCGATCGGCACCGGCCGCCGGTTGGCGTCGAGCACCTGGAGACGGAGGTTGTCCAGCGGCCGGCCGATCGGCACCGGGCCGGTGCGCTGGTCGGGGTCGACCGGCTGGGCGGTGACGTCGATGGCGCACTCGGTCGGGCCGTAGGTGTTCCACACCCGCACCCCCGGCACCACCGCCAGCCGCCGGCACAGCTCGGCGTGCAGCGGCTCGCCGGCGGAGAAGACCAGCCGCAGCGAGGTGCACCTCGGCCAGTCCGGTTCCTCCGTGACCAGCCGCAGCACCGACGGGACGCCCTGCAGCACCGTCGCCCCGGTGCGCCGCACCGCCGCGACCAGGGCGGCCGGATCGCGTTCGGCGCCGTCGGGCGCGAGCGCCACCGTCGCACCGCAGATCAGCGGGGCGAAGAACTCCCAGCCGGCGGCGTCGAAGCTCAGCGCGGTCTTCTGCAACACCCGGTCCCCCGGCGACAGGCCGTGCTGCCGGACCGTCCAGGCCACCCGGTTGCCGATCGCGCCGTGGGTGACGACCACACCCTTGGGTCGGCCGGTGGAGCCGGAGGTGTAGATGACGTACGCGGCGTTGTCGGGCCCGACGCGCACCGGCGGCGCGGTGGCCGGCCCGGCGGCGATCCGGGACTCCTCGGCGTCCAGGCAGACCAGGTGGGACGGCCCGGCCAGGCCGTCGTCGCGCAGGTCGGCCTGGGTGAGCACCACGTCCACCCCGGTGTCGGCGACGATCCACCGCCGCCGGTCCACCGGGTGCGCCGGGTCCAGCGGCAGGTACGCGCCGCCGGCCCGCCACACCCCGAGGAGGGCGACCACCAGGTCGACCCCCCGGCGCAGGTGCACGCCGACCGTCGACTCCGGGCCGACGCCCAGCCCGAGCAGATACCGGGCGAGCTGGTTGGCGCGCCGGTCGAGTTCGGCGTAGCCGACCCGTACGTCGCCGGCGAGCACCGCGGTCGCGTCGGGCGTCGCCGCGGCCTGACGGGCGATCAGTTCCGGCAGCACGACGGGGTGGGCCGTGCCCGCGGCGGCGGCCGGCAGGGTGGACGAAGGGGTGCTCATGGTGCTCCTCCGGGGTGGGGGTTGAGCGCGGACGGCCGGGGGTCGGGCCTCCGGCGGGCCCGTCAGACGGACGCGCCGTCCATCCGCAGGCGCAGGCTCTTCGGCCGCATGTCGGTCCAGAGCTCGTTGATCCGGCTGAGGCACTGGTCCTTGGTGCCCTCGGTGCCCTCGGCCCGCCAGCCGGCCGGCAGCGCCCGGCCGCTCCACCAGATCGAGTACTGCTCCTCGTCGTTGAGCACCACCAGGTAGCTGCGGTCGTCGTCGCTCATGTTCTCTCCCTCGTGGGTTGCGCGGTCGCCACGGCGGCGGCCGGTACGGGTGTGAAGTCGTCGATCCGCACGCCGAGGCCGCGCCGGGCCGCCTCGTCGCGGACGTGTCGGGCCAGGGCGATGTCCAGCACGCCCAGCCCGAACGGCGAGACCACCACCGGGCCGGGCACGTCGGCGGGGGGCAGCGCCGCGCCGCCGGCCAGCCGGCCGATGGTGGTGTGGATGAAGTCCCGGCCGCCGGTGAGCTGCTCGGCCAGGTGCAGCGAGGTGCGCTCGCGGCACACGTGGTCGGGGTCGTCGACGACGTTGCGGGCCGCCAGGACCGCCCGGGGGTGCAGGTCGCGCAGCGACAGGTGCAGCACCACGGCCGCCGGCTGGCAGGCGGTCAGCTCCAGGTGCGGTTCGCTGGCGGTGGTGGCGATCGAGACCAGCCGGTGGGCGGCCAGAGCCTGTCGGGCGTCGGTGACCACCCGCACCGTGGTGGCCGGCAGCAGGGCCGCCGCGGCGGCGGCGAACGCCTCGGCCCGGCGCGGGTCGACGTCGTGCAGCACGAGCGAGGCCGGCGGTGCCAGGGCCGCAGTCAGGAAGCGCAGCACCTGCTGGTTGATCAGTCCACAGCCGATCAGGGCCAGGCCGTCGGGGGCGCGGCCGGCGGTGAGCAACCGCGCCGCGAGGGCGGCGCCGGCCGCGGTCCGCCGGGCGGAGATGACCGAGCCCTCGATGACCGCGTCGGGCTGGCCGGTGTCCAGCGAATTGAGCACGATGGCGGCGCTGGCCCGGTCCAGGCCACGCTCGATGTTCGCCGGAAAGGAGGAGATCCACTTCATGCCGGCGGCCGGCGGGTCGGCGCCGAGGTACGCGGGCAGGCCGATGATCCGGTTGCGGGCGTCGTCGGGGAAGCGCAGGAAGACCGAGTGCGGCACGCTCGTGCGGCCCTGCTCGTGCAGCAGGTACGCCCGCCGGACGAGGTCGATGACGCCCGCCTCGTCGCCGTCGAGCACGTCCCGGACCACGGCGTGACCGATGATCAGCATTTGTCGCCCTTCCACAGGTGGCTGACCTCGCCGAACTGTTCGGTCACCCAACGGTCGGAGTAGATGGTGTCGAGGTAGCGGTCGCCGTTGTCCGGGAAGATCAGGACGCTGGTGCTCCCGGCGGGCAGGTCCGCCATCCGGCGGCGCAGCGCGGCCACCGTCGCCCCGGACGACCCGCCGGCGAGGATGGCCTCCCGCACGGCCAGCAGCCGGCACCCGACCACGCAGTCGAGGTCGGAGACGTGCAGCACCTCGTCCGGGCTGGCGGCGGCGGCCAGCGGGGGCACCACCGAGGCGCCGTGCCCGGGGATCAGCCGGGGGGCGGGCGGGTGGCCGAAGATCGCGCTGCCGACGGCGTCGACCGCGACGATCCGGGTCGGGTGGCCGTTCTCGCGCAGGTAGTCGGCGCAGCCGACCAGGGTGCCGCAGGTGCCGGTGGAGCAGAACAGGTAGTCGACCCGGCCGTCCAGCTCGGTCATGATCTCGGCCATGGTCTGCCGCTGGGCCAGGGCGTTGAGCGGGTTCGTGTACTGGTCCGGGCGGTACGCACCCGGCACCGTCTCGACCAGCTCGCGCACCCGACGCCGCCGCACCGCGAGGTATTCGCCGGTCACCGGGTCGGGCTGCTCGACCATGTCGATCTCGGCCTGGTACGCGGCCAGCACCGCCAGGTTCTGCCGGGTGGTCTTCGGGTCCACCACGCAGATGAACCGGATGCCGACGTACGCGCAGATCTGGGCCAGTCCGATGGCGAGGTTGCCGGAGCTGGACTCCACCACCACGGAACGGCCCGGCACCAGTTCACCGGATTCGATCTTTCCGCGCAGCATGTTCAGCGCGGCCCGGTCCTTGATGCTCCCACCCGGATTGAACTGTTCGAGTTTCGCGTACGCCCGGGCGGGAAACTCGGGAAACAACCGGTCCAGGCGCACCAGGGGCGTGTTGCCCACCGTGGAGAGAATTCCCTGATCCATTTCAACCCCCTCTCCGGGCTGACGGAAGGTCGCCCGCAGCCGCGTGCGGGCGCTGTGTCGCCGGCGCCGCGTCGATGACGGGCGCCGGGTCGTGGAGGTGCTCAGCTCATGCCGAGTTCGAGCAGCATCCGCTGTTCGGTGTCGCCCGCCAGGCAGGCGTCGTCGACCGTCGCGGCCGGCTCGGCGCAGGCGGCGTCGAGCAGGACCAGGTACTGGTCGAAGAGCCGCTCGACGGTGGCGCGGTCGAGCAGGTCCGTGTCGTAGTTGAACTCGGTGCGCAGGGACAGGTCCGGCAACTGGTGGATCGTCACGGCGAGGTCGAACTGCCCCTCGTCATAGGGCACCACCACCTGGTTGGTCCGGTGTCCGACGAAGCCGTTGCTGGTGTCGGAGAGCGTGTCGTCGTGCTGGCGGGTGAGCAGGGTGATGGTGACCCGCACCAGCGGGTCCCGGTCCCGGCGGGCCGCCTGGACCAGGGCGAACGGGTAGCCGGCCCGCGCCACGCCCTCGGCGAGCTGGCGTTTCGCGTCGGTGATCGCCTGCGCGAAGGTGGTGCCGGCGACGAACGACGACCGCAGCACGACCGGGTTCACCAGCATCCCGACCACCTCCCGCAGCGCGCGCCCCCGCCGCAGGGAGACCGGGCAACCGATGGTGAACTCGCCCTGCCCCGTGCAGCGGTGCAGCAGCGCCTCGAAGACGCCGAGCAGGACGCCGAACGGGGTCACCGCCAGGGCGGCCGCCGTGGCGCGGACCTGCCCGGCGACCTCGTTCGACAGGGTGCGGGCGACGGACGCGCCCCGGTAGGAGCGGGCCGCGGGGCGGGGCCGGTCGGTGGGCAGGGTGGCGGCGGTGGCCCCGGCACAGGTGCGGGCCCAGTGCTCGGCCAGCTCGGCGCGGCGGGGGCCGGCCAGCAGCGCCTGTTCACGGGCCACGAACTCGTCGTAGTCCGGCCGCGTCGGCCAGTCGACGGCGGCCCCGCCCCGCACCATCCGGTACGCCTCGCCGAGGTCCCGCCAGATCAGCCACTGGGAGAGCCCGTCGGTGGCGATGTGGTGGATCACCAGCACCAGCGCGCAGTCCGCCCGGCGGCGCAGCAGCACCGCCCGCAGCGGGCCGTCACGTTCGAGCCGGAGCGGCTGCTCGCCGACGACGCGGACCAACGTACGCAGGGCGTCGTCGTCCACGTCGCCGACGTCGCGTACCTCGACGGCGCCCGCGCCGACTGGGTCGACCAGCCGCACCGGCCCCGCACCGGTCTCGGTGAACCGGGACCGGAGCAGGTCGTGCCGATCCTGCACGGCGACGAGGGCGGCCCGCAGCACGTCGAGGTCGAAGGCCGGCGCGGCCAGCGTGGCCGTCACCACGTTGCTGGTCGAGCTTGCGGGCGCGAGCCGGTACAGCGCCCACTGCGCGGCCTGACCGACGGACAGCTCCCGGGTGTCCCCGTCGCCGGCGCTCACTTGGCGGCGAGCACGAAGTCGGTGAGGTCCCGGACGCGGACGAAGTTGCCGACCTCCTCGTCCGGGACCTCGATGTCGAAGTGGACCTCCGCCGCGCCGAGCAGGTCGACCAGCTTGAGCGAGTCGAGGCCCAGCTCCACGAAGGTGTCGTCGGCGGCGATCGGCCGCTGCGGGTCGTCGGTCATCAGCTTGCGGGTCAGCTGCTCGATGTCGGCGGCCACCTGGTCAACTGTCATGTCAGTGTCCTTTCGAGGGGGGTGTTCAGGGCATCCGGACAATCTGGCCGGCGTACGCGAGGCCGGCGCCGAAGCCGAGCAGCAGCGCCTTGTCGCCGGGCTTGGTCCGGCCGCTCTCGTGCAGCCGGCTCAGGGCCAGCGGCACCGAGGCCGCCGAGGTGTTTCCCGTGTCGACCACGTCCCGGGCGACCTTCTCCTCCGGGATCTCCAGGATCTCGGCGAGCTGCTCGATGATCCGCAGGTTCGCCTGGTGCGGCACGAACCAGTCGATCTCCGACAGGTCGATCCCGGCGCGGGCGCAGACGTCCCGGGCGACCGGGGGAATGTTCTTGGTGGACCATCGGTAGACCAGCGGTCCGTTCATCGAGGCGTACTCGTTGCCGTCCCTGCCCCACTTGGTGCCCAGGATGGGGGCCCGGCGGCCGTCGCTGCCCCACACCACGGGGCCGATGTCCTGGCGCTCGGAGCGGGAGATCACCGCGGCCCCCGCGCCGTCGCCGAAGATGACGTAGGTCGCCGGGTCCTCGGGGTCGATGAACTCGGTGAGGTGCTCGGCGCCGACGACCAGCACGTTGCGTGCCTCGCCGAGGCGGACCGCGTTCGACGCGACCGACACGGAGTAGGCGAAGCCCGCGCAGGCGGCGTTCAGGTCGAACGCGCCGGTGGCCGGGATGCCGATGCGGTGGGCGACCTCCGGCGCACCGCCCGGGATCCGGTCCCGCTTGGTGGCGGTCGCCAGGATGAGCAGGTCGACCTCGGACGGGTCGACGTTCGCCATCGCCAGCGCCTTCGCGCCGGCCGCGGCCGACATCACCGGCACGGTCTCCCCCGGGCCGGCGGCGTGTCGGGTCTTGATCCCGGTGCGCTCCTCGATCCACTCCGGGGTCACCTCCGTGCGCAGCGCGATGTCCGGGTTGGTGACCACGCGGGTGGGCCGGTAGGCGCCGAGCCCGGTGATCGCCGAACCGAAGATGTTCGACATCGTTCTCCCTTCGTCAACGCGGCCGGCAGCCGCGTCGAGGTCTGCCGGGAGAGAGGCTCGGGCAACCGCCTATAGCTTCTCTACATATCGACGCCGCATAGGAAAGCCATAGCCTCCGGGGAAAACCTGCGTCGGGCGCGGACCGTCGAGGCCCGAAGGCCGAGCGGAAGGGTCCATGATGAGAGACTTCACCGACCGGGTGGCGGTGGTCACCGGAGCCGGCTCCGGCCTCGGCCGCGCGCTCGCCGTCGAGCTGGCCGCCCGGGGTGCCCGGCTCGCCCTCTCCGACGTGGACGACGAGGGGCTCTGGGAGACCGTGCGGCGCTGCGCGGCTGCCGGGCGCGGGGCGCGCGGCTACCGGCTGGACGTCACGGACCGGGCCGCGGTGCTGGCGCACGCCGAGCGGGTCGACGCCGACTTCGGCCGCGTCGACCTGGTCGTCAACAACGCGGGGGTCACCCTGCTCGCCTCGGTCACCGACGGCGCCTGGGAGGACCTCGAGTGGGTGATGAACGTCGACTTCTGGGGCGTCGTGCACGGCACCCGGGCGTTCCTGCCGCTGCTGACCGCCTCGCACGGGCACCTGGTCAACGTCTCCAGCGTGCTGGGGCTGGCCGGCGCGCCGATGCAGAGCGGGTACAACGCCGCCAAGTTCGCCGTCCGGGGCTTCACGGAGGCGGTGACGCAGGAGCTGCGCGCCGACGGGGTGCCGGTCGGGGTCAGCTGCGTGTATCCCGGCCTGATCAGGACGAACATCCTGCGCAACGCGCGCAACGACGGGTTGCGCGACTACCAGGCGGTCCGGGAGGGCTTCGAGCGGTCGGTCACCCTCACGCCGGAGCACGCGGCCCGGACCATCCTGCGCGGGGTGGCCCGCAACCGGACCCGGATCCTGATCGGTGCGGACGCGTACCGCACCGACTTCCTGACCCGGTTGCTGGGCCCCTGGTATCCGAGGGCCGTCTCCGGCCGCAGCCGGCGGCCCGTCACATCGCCAGGCCACCATCCACGGTGATCACCTGCCCGGTCAGGTACGACGCGCGCGACGACAGCAGGAACGAGACGACCTCGGCGATCTCCTCGCTGCGTCCGAGCCGGCCCAGGGCCACCCGGTCCCGGGCGATGGCGCCCAGCTCGCCGGAGAGGGCCGCGATCATGTCGGTGTCGATGTAGCCCGGCGCGACCACGTTCGCCCGGATGCCGTACCGGCCGACCTCCTTCGCCAGCGCCTTCGTGAAGCCGATGACCCCGGCCTTGGAGGCGGAGTAGTTGGTCTGCAACGCGTTGCCGGCCACGCCGGACACCGACGAGACGGTGACGATCGACCCGGCACGCCGACGCATCATCCGGCGTACCACGGCGCGGCAGAGGTGGTAGGTGCCGTCCAGGTTCACCCCCATCACCGAGCGCCAGTCGGCGTCGGCCATCAGGGCCAGCGGCTTGTCGCGGATGATGCCGGCGACGCTCACCACCGCGTCGACGTCGCCCAGCTCCCGCTCGGCGGTCGACACGAACTCCCGGACGGCCACGAGGTCGGCGACGTCGACCGTCATGGCCAGCACGCGCCCGCCGGCGAGGGCCGCCTGCGCGACCACCTCGTCGGCGGCGTCCCTGCTGGACTGGTAGCACATGGCCACGTCGTAACCGTCCCGGACGAGCTGGTGCACCACCGCCCGGCCGATGCCCCGCGAACCGCCCGTGACCAGGGCGACCGGGCGCCCCCCGGCGCTCACCGCGCCACCGGGGCGGCCAGCTGCGCCGGGGATCGCGGGTCCGCCTGCGAGCCCGGGTCCGGCCGCGGTGCCCGGGCCGCCGCGTCGAGGGACGCGCGCAGCGACTGCACCGTCCGCATCGCCCCGACCAGCCGGCCCACCCGCAGCACCACGGTGGACCCGACGACGCTCTCGCCGGTGACGAAGGCGGTGTCGGCGACCAGCCGGTTCATGGTCACGTGGTGCTCCACCGTCTCCCCCGGCTGCACCGGCCGGCCGAACCGGATGTGCTCGAACACCCCGGCGACCGGCACCCCGCCGGTGAGCACGTCCGGCATGGGCCGGTCGTGGCGGATCAGCACCAGCGCCGCCTGCCCCCAGGACTCCAGGAGCAGCGACATCGGCAGCGGCCGGTCACCGGTGACGGTGAGCGAACCCACCAGCCGCCGCCGGGGCACCAGCTCGGTGACCCGGTCGACCAGCAGCATCGGTGGCCGGTGGGGGATGATCCGTCTGATCTCCTCGATGTCCATCATGGTCGTCACTCCTCGCTCCGGTAGCGCAGCAGCACCTCGGCGACCGGCACGGCCGCCACCGCGACCTCGCCGCGCCACAGTTCGTCGGTACGGTGGATCGTCACGACCAGTTCGTCCTCGCCCCGGAAGGGCAGCAGGAAACGGCAGCTGACGATCTCGTCCAGCACCAGCTCGGGGGCCACGGCGCGGACCGCCCGGTGCACGAACTCGAAGATGTGCACCCCGGGCAGCAGCGGGAATCCCGGGTAGTGGCCGGCGAAGACCGGGTCGTCGGGGTCGGGGCGGACGCGGGCCACGACCGTGTCGGGGGCGACGTGCTCCACGTCGACGGGGGCTGCCGTCGCGTAGTCGGCGGTTGTCAGGGCGTTCACCCGGCCACCGTGCGACGGGCGGCTATATCTTCTCTACAACCCGGCCCGGTCACCGTCTCCCGGTCGTGGCCCGCCCCCGCGCGCTCCGGGCGAGCCGCGCCACGCCGGCCAGGCAGCGCGGTGGCGCCAGTTCAGTTCCCCACCGCGCTCAGCGCGCCGGCGCCGGCCATCAGCACCCGGTCCGCCTGGTCGGCCTTCTCCCGGGCGAAGACGCGCACCAGGCCGTGGAAGCGGTACCGCTGCCGCCGGCCACCGTCGGACTCGACGATCTCCAGCAGCCGCGCGTCGACCAGCTTCTCCCCCACCTCCTCACCGGTGTGCCGGGACACGCCCAGCACCTCGGCGGTGCACCAGCTCGGGAAGGCCGGCGCGCGCAGCAACGACAGCCGGCGCAGGGCGAGCTGGCCCAGGTCGGCCAGTTGGTGGTAGCTGCTGTCCAGCCGTTCCCGGACGTCCATCGAGCCCAGCCGCAGCTCGTCGAGCCGGTACCGCTCGTCGGCGAGCCGGTCCGCCAGGTATCCCAGCGACCAGTGCGGGCGGGCCAGGAGCCGGGATCCGGCGACCCGGACGCCGAGCGAGAGCCGGCCGCACGACTCGACGATCCGGTTGGCGGCCTCGGCCTCCCCCGCGATCCGGTCGGCCCCGACGATGCGGCCGAGCAGTCCGAGTGCCTGTTCCCGGTCCAGGGTGCCGACCTCGATCGACGTCGCGCCGGCCAGCTCGGGCAGCCGGACCCGGCTGGTGACGACCACCTGGCAGCCGGGGTCGCCGGGCAGCAGCGGGCACACCTGCGCGTAGTCCGCCGCGCCGTCGAGCATGACCAGCAGCCGCCGGCCGGCGAGCTGGCTGCGGTAGAGCCGGACCCGCTCGCCGAGCCCCTTCGGGATGCCCGACTCGGCGTGGCCGAGGCTGCGCAGGAACCAGCCGAGCACGTCGTACGGCTCGACGGCGTTGCCCCGCGGGCCGCCGAGGTCGGCGTAGAGCTGGCCGTCGGGGAACGCGGCCCGACAGAGGTGGGCGGCGTGCAGGGCGAGCGTGCTCTTGCCCACGCCGGCCATCCCGGTGACCACGGCGACCGGCGGGCGGGCCGCCGGTCCGGCGGTCAGCACCCGCAGCAGCCCGCCCAGTTCCCCCTCCCGCCCGGCGAAGTCACCGACGCCGGGCGGGAGCATCGCGGGCCGCACGCCGTGCCAGCTCGGCTCCGCGACGGCGGCCGGAGCCGGCGACGCGGGACCGGCGAGGATCTTCCGGTAGGCCTCGGTGAGCAACGGTCCCGGGTCGACGCCCAGTTCGTCGGCGAGTACCCGGCGACCCTCGTGGTAGGCGGCCAGCGCGTCGGCCTGCCGGTCGCAGCGCAGCAGGGCCGTCATGAGCTGGGCCCGCAGCCCCTCGTGCAGCGGGTGGCGGGCGACGAGCCGGGTGACCTCGGGGATCAGCCGGACGTGGCGGCCCAGCAGCAGGTCGGCCTCGATCCGGCTCTCCAGGACCGCCATCCGCAGCTCCGCCATCCGGTGCGACTCGGCCGCGGCGAGGTGCGGGGTCACGTTGGACAGTGCGGCGCCCCGCCACAGCGACACGGCGGCGTGCAGCCGCTCGGCGGCCTCGGCGTGCAGACCGTCGCGCAGCGCCTCCCGCCCGGCCTCCGTCAGGCGCTCGAACTCGTCGAGGTCGAGCCGGGCGGCACCGATCCGGATCTGGTAACCCGACCACTGCCGCACGATGTCCACCTCGGCGCCCAGGTACTTACGCAGCCGCGAGACGTAGTTGTAGAGCTGGGCGGCGAAGGTGGCCGGCGGGTGCTCCCCCCAGAGCAGCTCGCACAGCCGGGTGTCGGGCACCGTACGCCCCTCGGCGAGCAGCAGCGCCGCCAGCACGGTCCGCTGCTTGGCCCCGTCCAGCGCCACCTCCGCGTCGCCGCGCCAGGCCCCCACCGGCCCCAGTACCCGAAACTCCATCCATGGCTCCGTTCATCGCGCCGCCCCGGGTAGAACAGTCGTCCGAGACTCATCGGCGCCGGCACCCGCCCACATGCGTGAGCGGCACCCATTTTCGCGCCCACGTCACTCTGGCCGTTCAATTGATCACTGATGGTGACTAGGATGGGAACGCTGCGCGTCGGTCGAAGAGCGGCCCCCGGAGGCCGCCCGGGCCGCCGTCGCCGGGCTCCGCCGGGTCGACCGCCAGCCGCGCCGCCAGCGCCGGGAACACGAATGTGGGTAGTTTCCACGCATGAACTCCGCGTCCGGCTCTGGCACCTTGCAACGGTGACCTCGACTCTCCCGGCCGGCACCGCCGATCACGCCCGCGGCGTGCGGCTGTCCCCGCACTGGTGGGCGCCGGGGCTCACGCTGCGCGAACGCGCAGCCGGCCGGGCGGGCCGCGGGGCGCGGCGGAACCTGACCGACACCCCGCCCGGCACGGGCGACGACGACCTCGACCGGCGGCTGGCCCGGTGGCGGGCCGGGCACGGGGCGGGCCTGGCGGCCCGGCTCGCCGAGGTAGGCCTGGACGAGGCGGGACTGCGCGACCTGCTGGCCGAGGACCGGGACGCGCTCGCCGCCCGCACCACCCGCCCGGACTGGGCGCGGACCGTCGAGGCGGCGCTGGCCGCCGCCACGCCCCGCCCGCCGGCCGATCCGGCGGACTGGCGGGCCGCCCTCTCCGCGCCGCTGCGGCCGTTCGTCGACGTCGCCGTCGCCCGGTTCCGCACCGACGCCGGGCCACTCGCGACGGACCGGGTCGTCGACCTGGCCGCCCTCACCGGCCAGTTCGCCGCCGCCCTGGGCCGCCGCCTGCTCGCCGTCGCGGCCCGCACGCTGGTCACCGAGCTGCACCGCCGCCGGGCGGCCGGCCGGCTCACCGGCGCCGACGGGCAGGCCCGCTTCGCCGACTTCGTGGCGCAGCTCTGCGACCCCACCGGCCTGGCCGAGTTGATGCAGCGCCAGCCCGTGCTGGCCCGCCTGCTCGCGCAGGCCGGCACGACGGCCGCCCGGTCCGGGACCGAACTCCTGGGCCGGTTCGTCGCCGATCGCGACGACCTGGTCGCGGCCCTGCTCGGCGCCGGCGACCCCGGCCCGCTCGTCGCCGTGCGCGATGACCTGGGTGACCCCCACGCCGGTGGCCGGACGACCGCCGTGCTGCGCTTCGCGGACGGCCGGCGCGTCGTCTACAAGCCACGGGACCTGGCCTGCCAGGCCCGCTTCACCGGGTTCGTCGACTGGCTGGATCAGCACACGCCGGGGCTGGGGCTGCGCGGGGTCGCCGCCCTGACCCGGCCGGGCTACGGCTGGTCGGAGTACGTCGACGCGGGGGCCCTGCGTCACCCGGCTCAGGCGGACGTGTTCTACCGGCGGCAGGGCGCCCTGCTCGCGCTGCTGCACGCCCTGCACGCCACCGACATGCACTACGAGAATCTGATCGCCGCCGGCGACACCCCCGTCGTGGTGGACACCGAGACGCTCTTCCATCCCCCGCTCGGCGAGCCGGTGAGCACCGGCGACCCGGCCGCCGACGTGCTGACCGCCTCGGTGCACCGCACCGGTCTGGTGCCCGTGGTCGTCGTGGGCGACCAGGGCACGATGGACCTGTCCGGCGTCGGCGGAGACGAGGGCGGAACGGCGCCCGCCAGCGCCCTCGACTGGGCGGAGCCGGGCACCGACCGGATGCGGTTGGTCCGTGGGGCGGTGGACTTCGTCGGTGGACGCAACCGCCCGCGCCTCGGCGACACCGTCGTCGACCCCGGCGCCCACGAGCCCGCGTTGCAGGCGGGGTTCCGGCTCGCGTACGAGGTGATCCGGGCGCACCGGCCGGAGTTCACCGCACTGGTCGCCGCCTGCGCCGACGTCCCGGTGCGACTCATCGCCCGTCCCACCTCGGCATACCATGCCCTGCTCACCGGAACCACCCACCCGGACGTGCTCGGCGACGCGCTGGAGCGGGACCTCGCGTTCGGGATCCTCTGGTCGAGCGTGCGCGCGCACCCGTTCCTCGCCCAGCTCCCGGGCCACGAGGCCGCCGCGCTGTGGGCGGGCGACGTCCCGCTGTTCGAGGGCACGCCGGGCAGCCGGACCGTACGCGCGGCCGGTGGCGGCGAGGCGCTGCCCGTGCCGCTGGCCCGCACCGGGCTCGACGCCGCGTTGGACAAGATCGCCGCGCTGGACGAGGCCGACCGTCGACACCAGGAGTGGATCGTCGCGGCGACGCTGGCGACCCGCCGCCCGGTCGACGGGCGGCACACCGGCACACCGGCACACCGGCCGGTCACCGGCATCGACGCGTCGCCGGAACGCCTGCTCGCCGCGGCGTGCGCGCTGGCCGACGACATCCAGGACCGGGGCGTGACCGACGGGCGGCGGACGAACTGGCTCGGCCTGGAACTGGTCGACGACCGGCAGTGGCTCGTCCTACCGATGGGGGCGGGGCTGGCCCACGGGCACCTCGGCGTCGCGCTGTTCCTCGGCCAGCTCGCCGCCGTCACCGGCACCGCGCGCCACGCCGAACTGGCGCGCCGGGCCGTCGCCGGCGTACCCGGGCTGTTCCGGCTGCTCGACGCGCGCCCGGACCTGGTGGCCGCGGTCGGCCCGGGCGGGCTGTCCGGCCTCGGCGGCATCGCGTACGCACTCGCCCGGCTGTCCACCCTGCTGGCCGACGCCGAGCTCGCCGGGCAGGCCCGCGCGGCGGTCGCGCTGGCCGCCGCCGCCAGCGCGGATTCCCCGGCCCTCACCTGGGCCGACGGGGGTGCGGGCTGCCTCGCCGCCATGACCGCGGTCGACGCGGAACTGGGCGACGCGCCGGCGGCGTCACTCGCCCGGGGCTGGGCCGACCGGCTCGTCGACGCCGTCGAGCGCGACGGCCTGCCGACCCGGGTGGGCTTCGCCGACGGGCTGGCCGGCATCGGCTGGGCGCTGGACCGCCACGCCCGCACCGGCGGCGCCCGGTACGCGCGGGCGGCCCGGCGCGCGCTGGGTGATGTCCCCGACCGGGCCGAGGCCGGACAGGCCGGGTACGGCTGGTGCCACGGCGCGGCCGGCCTGGCGCTCGCCGATCACGTCCGCGGCGCCGACACCCCGCCCGACGAGGCGGCGCGCCTGCTCACCGACCGCGCCCTGCTCGACGACCTCAGCCTCTGCCACGGCGAGCTGGGCGTCGCCGAGGTGGCCGGCCTCCTCGACGGCGACGGGTGCGTGGCGCGGCGCCACGCCGGCCGGGTGCTCGACGCCGTCGAGCGGTACGGGGCGTCCTGCGGGACCCCGGGTGGGGTGCCCACCCCCGGCCTGCTCAGCGGCCTCGCCGGCATCGGGTACGGGCTGCTCCGGCTCTCGGGAGCCGGGCCGGTGCCGTCGGTGCTGCTGCTGGAGCCGACCCCCCGACCGTGCCCGCCCGGTGGCGGACGCCCGGACGGGCGACGACGATCTCCGATGGAGCGGTCAGCTCCGGGAAATCCTCACGAGCAACACCAACAGGAGGAATGACAGTTGTCCGAGAAGCAGATCTCCCCGCGCCCTGCCGACGAGACCGACTCCGCCGTGCCGGTCGACGACCCGGCCGGGTCGACGTGGCTGCAGCCCGTCATGACGTTCGGCCTCCGCGCAGCCGCCCTGGCCGGTCTGGTCGTGCCCGTGGGCATGGTGATCGGCAGCCTCGTCGGTGACGGCGGCGCGGTGGCCGAGGCCGCCCCGCTGACGACCTGCTGTCCGGAACGTCCACTGTGATCCGGCGGTAGCCGCCCCCGAGCGGGTGTCGGCAGCACCGCGTTGGGTGCGGCCGGCCCTCCTCGGATAGCGTGCGCAGTGTGTACCGCTCCTCGAAGTTCATCGGTCGGGACGCCGAACTCCGCGCGGTGCTGAACAGCATCGAGTCGGCCCGGGCCGGGCTGGGCGGCGCGGTGTTCGTGGTCGGCGAGAGCGGCGTCGGCAAGTCCCGCCTCGCCTCACGGGTCGCGGAGCTGGCGACCGGGGCGGGCATGCGCGTGATGCGGGGCCGGGGCAGCACGATCGGCACGGCGGTGCCGCTGCGGCCCCTCACCGAGGCGCTGCTGTCGCTGCTCCGGTCCGGGCCGGTCGACCCCACCGTGCTCGGGCCGTACGGCCCGATCCTCGGCCGGCTCGTCCCCGACTGGGGTCGGCCGCCGGCCGACCAGGAGAACGCCTCCCTGGTGATCCTCGCGGAGGCCGTCCTCCGGTTGACGGGGGTGGCCGGCGCCGGCCGGGGCTGCCTGCTGCTGCTCGACGACCTCCAGGACGCCGACACGGAGACGTTGACCGTGCTGGAATACCTGATCGACAACCTCGCCCTGCAACCGACCCTGCTGCTGGGGGTGGTCCGGGCCGAGCCCTGCGCGGCGTCGTCCATCGCCCGCTCGGCCGCCCAGCGTGGCCAGTGCACCCTCATCGAGCTGGGCCGCCTCGACGACGACGGGCTGCGGCAGATGGTCGGCGCCTGCCTCGACACCGACCCGGAGCGGGTGCCGGCGGCGGCGCACGCGCTCGTCTCGACGAGCAGCGCCGGCAATCCGTTCCTGATCGAGGAACTGGTCGCCGGCATGGTCGACAGCGCCCTGCTCATCGGCGGCCCCGAGGGCTGGCGGATGTCCGAGGAACTGCCCGCCGTCCTGCCGGGCACCCTGGCGCGGGGCATGGCGCAGGGGGTCGAGCAGCTCGGCCCGCAGGCCCGCGAGCTGCTCTCGATGGGTGCGTTGCTGGGGCAGCGGTTCCCGCTGGCCGTGGTGCAGGCGGCCACCGGGCTCGGCGACCGTACGGTGCTCGACCACCTGTGCGGTGACGTGGCCGGGCGGCTGGTCACCGTGGACGACCAGCTCACCGACTGGTACGCCTTCCGGCACCGGCTCACCCGGGAGGCGCTGCTCAGCCTCCTCGCCCCCGCCGAGCGGACCCGGCTCGCCCGGCGGATGGCCGACGCGGTGGAGGCGGTCTTCCCCGGCCTGCCCGGCGAGTGGTGCCAGGTGTCGGCCACCCTGCACCTGGAGGCCGACAGCCCGGAGACGGCCGGCCGGTTGTTCACCGAGGCGGGGCGGCGGGCCATCGCGCAGGGCGGCGCCACCACCGCCGTCGGCCTGCTGGATCGCGCGATCGGCCTGCTCGGCAAGGATCCCGGGGCACGCGCGGCCGCCCTCGAGGCCCTGCTGCACGCCCTGGCGGAGGCGGGACTGGTCGAGCGTGCACTCGCGTCGGTGAGCACCCTCGACCAGATCGGTGGGGTGGATCCACGCCGGCGCGCGCAGCTACACACCCGGCTGGCCTGGGCCGCGACGGTCGCCGGCCGCTCGGCCGAGGGCATGGCGCAGGTGGAGCAGGCGCGGTCGCTGCTCGGCCCGGACGCCGCCGCGGAGGACACCGCCCCGATCGACGTGGTCGCCGCCCACCTGGTGCTGGACACCGCCGGGCAGGACCAGCTCGCGACGGCGGAGGCGCTGGCGCACCGGGCGGCGACCGTCGCCGAGACCGTCCCGCTGCCGGTGGTGGCGTGCCAGGCCTGGCAGCTTCTCGGCGCGCTGATCCGGCACCGCGATCCGGCGGAGGCGACGCGGTGCCTGGAGCGGGCCCTGGCGATCGCCGCGGAACACCGGTTGCCGATCTGGGAGATCCACGCGCTGATCCGGCTCGGCAACGACGACGCGCTGCGCGACGCCAGCCTCGACCGCCTCGAACAGGCCCGGGACCGGGCCTCCCAGGCCGGCGCGGTGACGGCCCGCCACCAGGCGGAGGCGAGCCTGGCCCTGCACGCGGTGCTGCGGGGCGACTTCGACACCGCGACCGCCCTCGTGCACCAGGTGCTGGCCGCGACCACCCGGCTGAAGCTGCTGGAGACCACCCAGTACGTGCTGCTGGTCGACGCGGTGCTGGCGGGGCACCGGGGCCGCCGCCGGGAGATGGAGCACGCGCTGGGCGAGTTCCGCCGGTGGGACGGCGACCAGGCGCTGCACGCCCCCCGGGTGCACGGGCTGGCCAGGGCGTTCTGCGCGCTGCTGGAGGAGGACCGGCCCCGCGCCCTCGACGAGCTGGCCCGCGCGTTCGCCGCCGAGGAGCAGAGCCCCACGGTCTTCCACCTCTCCGGCCGGCACGGCCTGCACCTGCTGCTGCAGGTGATGTCCGGCGAGGCCGGCTGGTCGGCCTACGAGGCGGTGCAGAGCGACTCGGCGAGCCGGCTGCGCTGGGACCTCCAGTTCGCGCTGTTCGCGAAGGCGGTGCTGCTCGGCCGGGCGGGGCGGCCGGAGGAGGCGGCCCAGGCGGCGGCCGAGGCGATGCGCGCCGGTGCGCCGTACGCGATGGGCCGGCACCTCGCGTTGCGTCTGGTCTGCGAGTCGGCCCTCGCCGACGGCTGGGGGGCGCCGGTGTTGTGGCTGCGCGCCGCCGAGGAGCACTTCCACCGCGGCGACGTGCCGGCCGTCGCCAGTGCCTGCCGCGCGCTGCTGCGCCAGGCGGGCGTACGCGTGGCGCAGCGCCGCTCGGGTGCCGGCGACATCCCCTCGGGGCTGCGGTCGGTGGGTGTGACGGTGCGGGAGTTCGAGGTGCTCCGGCTGCTGGTCGGGCGGTTGAGCAACCGGGAGATCGCCGGGCGGTTGCACCTCTCTCCACGCACGGTGGAGCGGCACGTGTCCAGCCTGCTCGGCAAGACGGGCCTGCCGAACCGGATCGCGCTGAGCGAGTTCGCCGCCGAGGTGCAGGGCCGGTGACGAGCCACCGTGCCGCCGTCGACGGCGGCACGGTGGCCGGGCCCGTGGGCGACGCTGGCGTACACCGCCGGGTGCCCCGGCCGGCGGTGAGGTGCGCGCGAGACGCTTTCGAGCTGATGTCGTAGCCGATTCACCGACCACCCGCACGGGCCGCCGCGGCCGAGACCCTAGGACCCACTGTCGTCGCCGGAGGACCCGAGCACCACCACCCGCGCCCACTCGGGCGGTGAGTCCGGCACGTACCCGGGATCGCTCTCGTCCCACTGCCGCGTGCGCAGGCGGGGAAACAGCCCGACCACAGTGCGACAGGACGGCTTCGCGACCGGCCAGGGCGTCTGCCCGTCGGTCAGGACCACGACGACGTCCGGGCGGGGCCGGGCCCGCAGCGCCGCGGCGAATCCCGTACGCAGGTCGGTCCCGCCCCCACCGACCAGCGGGATCTCCTCGGCGCGGCACAGCGCGTGCACGGCCCGGGCCGCCGCGTCGCACGACAGCACGCTGACGAGGTCACGCCGGCCGCCCACGGCGCGGGCGATCGCCGCCACCTCGAGCAGCGCGCCGCCCAGCTCGGCGTCGCTGACGGACCCGGAGGTGTCGACGACCACGCAGACCCGAGGCGGCCTGCGCCGCAGGCTCGGCAGGACGACGCCGGGCACCCCGGCGGAGCGCCGCGCCGGCCGGCCGTACGTGTAGTCCTCGCCCGCGCCCGGCCCGGAGGCCGCCGAGCGGATCGCCGCCCCCAGCAGGTCCCGCCACGGCTGGGGCGGGTGGAACGCCTCCTGCGCCCACCGCCGCCAGCCCTTCGGGGCGTTCCCGGGACGCCCGATGATGCCCTGCGCGACCCGGAACCGCACCGCGTCGCGTTCCTGCGCGCTGAGGCCGTGCGCGCCGTCCGCGCCCAGGTCCCACTCCCGCTGCGCCCCGTCGGCGCCGCTGCCGCAGTCCAGCCAGGCCCACCCCTGCGTACGCGGCCCGAGCCGGAACTGGCGCAGGTAGTCCTCCATCAGCTCCCCCTCGGGCAGCCCCAGCGTCGCCGGGTCGACGACGCCCTCGGGCCGGGCGAGCCCGTCGCCGAACACGTCGTCGTTGATCTCGCAGTCCGCGGCGATGTTCATCCGCAGCCGCTCCCCCGGCCCCGTCAGCCCCCGTTCCCGCGCGACCCGGTCACTGCGCCCGTGGTGGTCGCGCAGCAGGTGCGAGACCTCGTGCACCCACACCCCGGCGAGTTCCGCCAGCGGGGTGCGGTCCACGAAGACCGGGGAGGCGTAGCAGCGCCAGTGCCGGTCCACCGCCATCGTCGGCACCCGCCGCGACGGCACCACGTGCAGGGCGAACAGCGCCGACGCCAGGTAGGGGCGGACCCGCACGGCGTGCAGCCGGGCGGCGAAGAGCTTCTCGCGGTCCAGCGTGCCCCGGCTCACCTGCCGTCGCCCGCGGCGGTCGCGGCCCGCGCCTGGTCCGCCCTTCGGGACACGGACACCGCCCCGGCGAGGCGGTCGATGGCCGCCGGCACGTCCCAGTCCTCACGCCGCAGGGCGGCCAGCGTGCTCGCGGGGACGACCACCAGGTCCGGGGGGCCGGTCTCCAGCGCCTTGACCAGCAGCGCCCACGCCGCGTCCCAGCGGGACCGCTCCGGGCGGCCCCGCACGGCCTCCACCACGCCGTCGAGCACGACCTGGCGCAGGTCGCCCCGCTCGGGCAGGACGGCAGCCGCCGGGTCGGCCAGCAACGTCTCGGGATCGGGCAGGTCCATCCGATCCATGCTGGCGAGCAGTTCCAGCCCCGGGCCGTCGCCCACCGTGCCGCGCACGAGCATGGACAGCACCTCGCGGGAGGTGCCGGCGGCGGTCGCGAAGGCCGTCAGGCGCAGCGCCATCTCCCAGCTGCGGGGCGAGGGCCACGGCCCGCCCCGGCGGGTATCGTTGCCGGGCAGTCGGTGCACGAGCGCGGGGCGGGCGGCCAGCAGCCCGCACACCGCGCGCCGGGCGAAGGCGACGGCCTCCGGCAACCGCCGCGGCTGCAGCCGGGGCAGCATGCTGCGGGGCCAGGTGCCGCCCAGGCCGCGCACCACGACCTCGTGGTCGTGGGTCCACTGGAGGTGCACGAAGCGGTTCGCCAGTGGCGGGCTCAGCTCCCAGCCGTCGGCCGCCGAGGAACGCGGGTTCGCGGCGGCCACGATCCGGATACCGGGCGGGAGCCGCAGCGCGCCGACCCGCCGCTCCAGCACGAGGCGCAGCAGGGCGGCCTGGACCGCTGGCGGGGCGGTGGAGAGTTCGTCGAGGAACAACAGCCCACGGCCGGTCCGGACCAGGCGCACGGCCCAGTCCGGCGGAGCCATCGGGACGCCCTGCGTGGCGGGATCGGCGCCGAGCACCGGCAGCCCCGAGAAGTCGGACGGTTCGTGGACGCTGGCCACGACTGTCGTCAACGGCAGGTCCAGCTCCGTGGCGAGCTGGGTGAGGGCCGCGGTCTTGCCGATCCCCGGCTCGCCCCACAGCAGTACGGGCAGGTCGGCGGCGACGGCCAGGGTCAGCGCCTCCAACTGCGTGTCGGGGCGGGGTTCGGTGCCGGTGTCGCGCAGCAGGGCGATCAGCTCGGCGGCGACGTCGAGCTGCGAGCCGGGGGTCCGGTCGACGGGAGTGACGGTGGCAAGGGGCATGGTGATCACCTGTGTCTGCTCGTGGTGGGTGAGGCGAGGGGGTGCGGAGCCGAGGCTCCCGGTCAGCGGGCGATGCCGTGGCGGGGGCGCGAGCGGCGGTCGCGGGTACGGCGGGGCTGCGCGACGGCCGGCCCCGGACCGAGACCGGCCAGTCCCGTCCGGAACAGCCCGTACGTGACCCGCGCCTGCGCGGCCGTCTCGAGTTCGTCCCGCAGCGCGCCGGCGCGCACGAGCGCGTCGGGTCCCAGCAGGGCCTCGACGAGAGCGAGCGCGCCGGCGGTGTCACCGTGGTCAAGCCGGGCCCGGATGTCGGGGAGGCTCTCCGGGTGGCGGTGCGCCTCGTCGATGGCCCGCAGGCACGGCAGCGGGGTGCCGGTCAGCGCGGCGAGGAGCTCCTCCCGGCGGATCTCGGCCGGGTCGTGGTCCAGCGCGACGAGTGTCCCGTCGGCCAGGCCGATCCGGTGCGTGGCGCCCCGGCACCGCACCGGGCGCACCTGTCCCGCCAGGTCCGTCGGCCGGGTCGCGGTGTCCGGGCGACGGCCGGGGGCCAGGGCCGACGCGACCAGCGGGTGCAGCCGGTCGACGTCGATCAGTCCACTGCGGAGCAGTTCCAGGTCGGGTGACTCCCAGGTCGCGGCGTCGGGCAGCACCGGCATGGCCCCGCCGGGGCACGTCGCCCCGCGGCGCCCGTCGGCGCGGCCTCGGGCGGGCGAGAGGGCGACCCGCACCTCGGGTGGCCCGCCGCCGGCCGGCGGCACCTCGATGCGCAGCCGGCGCCGGGTGCCGATCCGCACGTCGACCGGGCCGCTGCCGCGGCCCTCGGCGGCGAGCAGGAGGGCCGCCTCGGCGGCCCACCGGTGCACCGCCCAGCCCCGCCGCCGGCCCGCCGCCTCCGACGGCTCCGGGGCGTCCGTGGTGGGCCGGTCCGCGCCCGCGCGGACCCGCAGTTCCGCGGCCCGCCGCGCATCCCAGAGGTGGCGGTGCAGGTCGAGGCGGAACCGGCGGTCCGGGTGGGGGTGCGGGTGGCGGCGGGTGGCGGTCCCGGAGCGGGACCCGTCCCACAGCGCCAGGCTGAAGCGCTGCCCGCCGTCGGCCCAGGCCGGTGGCGTACGGACCACGAGGTGCACGGGGCCATCCGGGTGTCGCCCCGGGTCGTACCGGGCCAACGAAATGGTCAGGCCGGGGCGCAGCAGCCCGTCGGGCGCGATCCTCGGCAGGTGCCAGCGCAGCAGGTCGGGAGCGAGGTGACGAAGGTCGGTGCGGAGCCGGTCGGTGAGTTCGCGGCCGTGGTCACGGGCCACGGAGCGCAGGTCGACGTCGACGTCGACACGGGCGGCGGCGCACGCCCCGGCCCAGTCCCCGACGGCGCGGCGGGCGGTGGCGAGCTGGATCATGGAGGGCGGCACGGCGAACTCGCGCACGCGCAGCCAGGAGGACGAACGAGTAGCCGGATTCGCGGCTGGTGAGCGCATCAGCACTCACCTTGCGAGAACCGGGCCCCCATTCTGGTGAGAGAGGAAGTCGTCATCGCCGCGAGCATACGGCCACCGGCGCCGCTCTGCCAGACCTCCACCGCGTCGAACCGCCGCGCGCGCCCCGGGGGGACGGCACTCCCGGGCCGGGCCCGGCGGACCCGTCTTCGTCTCCCCCGTTTCTCCCGCACGTCTGGGGGTAGGGGCTGTATTGACTGCTCAAACACCGTTTCGTGGAGGAACCCGTCAGATGGATGTCAGCAAGCCCGCCAAGGCGGTCAGGGATGTCGTGGAGACCGCAGCCGGGAAGGTGACCGACGCGCTGACCCCGGACGTGCCCGGCGCGCCGGGCAGTGCCCCGCCGACGGTGGAGGAGCCGACGACGCCACGCGACCCGTTGCCGCCGAAGCCCGAACAGGGCGCACCGCAGACCCGTACGCCGACCGGCGCACCGACCGGCGCCCCGACGACGGCGAACGGCCAGCAGGGCGCCTTCCTCACCACGTCACAGGGGGCGCGGCTGCGCGACACCGACCATTCGCTGAAGGCCGGGCCGCGCGGTCCCGTCCTGCTCCAGGACCACCACCTACGCGAGAAGATCACGCACTTCGACCACGAGCGCATCCCCGAGCGCGTGGTGCACGCACGCGGCGCCGGCGCGCACGGCGTCTTCGAGGCCTACGGCACGGCCGAAGGCGTGACGAAGGCCGGCTTCCTGGCGAAGGGCACGACGACCGACGTCTTCGTGCGCTTCTCCACGGTCCTCGGCTCGCGCGGTTCCGCCGACACGGTGCGCGACACCCGTGGCTTCGCGACGAAGTTCTACACCGAGGAGGGCACCTTCGACCTGGTCGCCAACAACATGCCGGTCTTCTTCATCCAGGACGCGATCAAGTTCCCGGACATCATCCACGCCGGCAAGCCGCACCCCGACCGGGAGATCCCGCAGGCCCAGAGCGCGCACGACACCTTCTGGGACTTCGTGTCCCTGCACACCGAGGCGCAGCACCACACCATGTGGAACATGTCCGACCGGGGCATCCCGCGCTCGTACCGGATGATGGAGGGCTTCGGCGTCCACACCTTCCGGCTCGTCAACGCGGCCGGCGAGACGGCGCTGGCCAAGTTCCACTGGAAGCCCAAGCTGGGTGTGCACTCCCTGACCTGGGAGGAGGCGCAACTGCTCGGCGGCGTGGACCCGGACTTCCACCGCCGGGACCTCTACGACGCCATCGAGGCCGGCGCCTTCCCCGAGTGGGAGCTGGGTCTGCAGGTCTTCCCCGACACCCCCGAGGAGACCTTCGCCGGGATCGACCTGCTCGACCCGACGAAGATCGTGCCGGAGGAGCTGGCGCCGGTGCAGCCGGTCGGGAAACTGACGCTCGACCGGACGCCGACGAACTTCTTCGCCGAGACCGAGCAGGTCGCCTTCCACGTCGGCCACCTGCCGCCGGGCATCGACGTCACGAACGATCCGCTGTTGCAGGGCCGGCTCTTCTCGTACGTCGACACGCAGCTCACCCGGTTGGGTGGCCCGAACTTCTCGCAGATCCCGATCAACCGCCCGCACGCGCCGGTCAACGACATGCTGCGCGACGGCTTCCACCAGCAGGCCGTGCACGCGGGGGTCGCCCCGTACCGGCCGAACTCGCTCGACGGCGGCAATCCCTTCCCCGCCGGCGACGAGGACGACGCGTTCGTCGACGTGCCGGTCACGGTCGCGCAGGCGCCCAAGGTACGCGCCAGCCCGGCCTCGTTCGACGACCACTTCAGCCAGGTGCGCCTGTTCTGGCTGAGCATGTCGCCGGTCGAGAGGGAGCACATCGTGCGCGCCTACACCTTCGAGCTCGGCAAGTGCTACCACCAGGCGATCCGGGAACGCCAGTTGCAGTGCCTCGCCAACATCGACCCGGTGCTGTGCGCGCAGGTGGCCACCGGGCTGGGGCTGCCCGCCCCGGAGCCGACCGTGCCGCTCGCCGACGCCGCGCCCAGTCCCGCACTGTCGCAGGTGGGCAGGCAGTGGCCGGCCGACGGCCGCACGGTCGGCATCGTCGTCGACCCGGGCGCCGGCCTCGACGATGTCGGCGAGGTGCGCCGGGCGGTCCTCGCCGCCGGCATGGTGCCGCTGCTGATCGCCCCGCACGGCGGCACGGTGGGCGACCTGTCCGTGCAGCGGACCTTCGCCACGGGCCGTTCCGTCGAGTTCGACGTGCTCCTGCTGGCCGGGGCCCCGGCGCCCGCACCGGACGCGTTGCCGGCGCGCGACGCCAAGGCGGGCGCGGCCAACTCCAGCACCGTCGACCCGCGCGTGCTGCTGCTGGTCGAGGAGTGCTGGCGGCACGCCAAGGCGATCGGCGCGTGGGGTGCCGGCGCGGACGTGCTGCGGCAGGCGGGGGTCACCGGCACGCCCGGCGTCGTCACGGGCGACTCCGGGGCCGAGGTCCTCACCGCCGTGCGGCAGCTCCTGGCCGCCCACCGGGTGTGGGAGAGGTTCCCCGCCTCGATCGCCTGACCGGCTCGTCCCCGCACGGGGGGCCGTCCGCCGCCACCATGGGCAGGGCGGCCCCCGTTGCCGGTGGGCCTCCTTCAACCGCCCGGGCAGCGGGTGTCACCGCCGTCGTGCTCCTGGCAGGTCGTGGGGACCGGCGGGGGCACGGCGGGTGGCCAGAGGGTGCGCGTGGCCTACCGCGACGGCCGGGATCAGCGCCGCGCGAGCACGACGGTCAGGAGCGTGCTCACCGTCGGGACAGCTCGGCCAGCCAGCGGTCCAGGTCCGCCGGGGAGCGGAACAGCACCACCGGCGGCCCGGCCGGGTCGGCCTGCCAGGCCCGCATCCGCCGCCGCACCCCACCGAACGCGGCGATGTGCCAGAACAGGATCGACTCCCGGGACAGGACGCTGCCCAGCGTCTCGCGGTTGCCGTTGCAGATCTCCTCCCCCGTCACCAGCCGCCCGACGGTGCGGCGCAGCAGGCGCCAGAAGGAGAGCCGGCGCGGGTAGTCGAGGCCGACGACCAGGTCCGCGCGGGCCAGGACCACATCGCGCCACCCGTGGTACGCCCCGTCGAGGATCCAGCGCTCGCGCCGGCAGAGCGCCTCGATCCGGCTGCGCTGCTCCGCCACCGGCACCTCGACCCAGCCGGGCCGCCAGACCAGGTCGTCGACCGGGTACCACGGCACCGCGAGAAGCTCGGCCAGCCGCGCCGCGACGGTGGACTTGCCGGCGCCGTACACCCCGTACACCAGGATGCGGGATGCGGTCATCGCGGCAGCGTACGACGGCGGCGGCTGATCCGCACTGCCCGCCCCGGACGGGCGCCGGTCGCGGCGTCCCGGGCCGTGAGAGGATCGCCGGTGATGCGACGAGGCGACAGCAGCTCCCGGCGCCTGCGGCTCGTGGCGGCGGCGCTCGTCGCCTGCGTCGTCCCGGCGGCGGCGACACCGGGCACGGCGGCGGAACCGTCGCCCACCGCGGTCCCCGCGACGCCGGTCTGCGAGGTTCGCGACGCCCGGCTGACCGAGATCTCCGGCATGGTCGCCACGGACGACGGCTACGTCGTCGTCAACGACGGCGCCGACGACGAGGCCCGCCGCCGGATCTTCTTCCTCGACCGCGAGTGCTCCGTCGTCCGGACGGTGTCCTATCCGTCGCGCCCCCGCGACACCGAGGATCTCGCCGTCGGCGACGACGGCACGGTCTGGGTGGCGGACATCGGCGACAACGGCCGCTCCCGGGAGACGATCGGGGTGTGGAAACTGCCGCCCGGGGCCGACCGGCCGGTGCTGTACCGGATGGCGTATCCGGACGGCCCGCACGACGCCGAGGCCCTGCTCGTCACCGGCGACGGCCGGCCGGTGGTCGTGACCAAGTACTCGGCCACCCTGTACGTCCCCGGCGCGGTCCTGCGGGCGGGCGCGACGGTGCCGCTGGAGAGGGTGGGACAGGTCCGCCTGCCGGCCTCCACGACGAGCAACCCGTTCGGCGCGCTCGGCGCCACGGCGGTCACCGGCGCCGCCACCGCCCCGGACGGCCGCCGGGTGGTGCTGCGCACCTACGCCGACGCGTACGAGTTCGACGTCGCCGACGGCGAGGTGGTCGCCGCGCTGACCGGCGGCACGCCACGGGTCACCGCGCTGCCCGACGAGCCGCAGGGCGAGTCGGTCACCTACGACCGCGACGGGCGGTCGCTGCTCACCGTGTCCGAAACCACCAGCCAACCGCCGGGGACGACGCCCCGTGTCCTGCGCTACTTCCCGGCGGGCACGGTGGCGTCCACCGCGCCGCCCGCCACGCCGACGCCGCCCGCCGGGGCCGACGGCTCGCGGGCGGCGCGCCTGCGCGACCTGGCCGCCCCCGTCGCGGTGGCCGGGGCGCTCGGGCTGGTGCTGGTCGCCGTGGCGCTGCTCGCGCTGGGCCGGGCACGGCGGGTCAGGTCACGCTGACCGTCGTGCCCGCCCCGCCCGGTGGGCCCGGCGGGGCGGTCCGTCGCCGACCGGTCGGCGTCCCGCGGGGTCCGACCGCCCGGCGCCGGCTCACGCGTTTCGGCGATAGATCCCGATGTACGCCGCGGAGCGGTACTGCTGCTTGACGTCCTCGACCATGAGGCCCTTCCACAACGCGCCGGTGCCGGTCTTCGAGCTGACGACCGTCTGCGTCTGGTCCAGGACGCCGCTGGGCAGGGTCACCGGCTGCTCCACGACGGCGGAGTGGTACGCGTCCGAGCTGCCCAGCCACCAGACGAGGACGTCGCGGGACGCGACGTTGCGCGCCAGGTCGATGCGCCCGAGGGCCTGGTACTCGTCGGCCAGCACCTGGGGCAGGAAGCCGCCCCACACCGTGTAGTTGTGTGCGCCGAAGGTGCCCAGCGCGTACCCGTGGCAGAAGAACCGCCCGTCCCCGGTGACGGTGGGCGCGGGCCGCCACGCCTGCACCCGCGTGCCGTGATCCGTGCGTACGGAGAGGCTCATCCCGTTGACGTTGTTGGCGGTCGCGTTGAGGTTGAGGATCTGGTCGCCACTGGTCAGGTCGAACGGCTGCATGGGGCTCCTCGGATGCGTCGTGCTGCGAAGGGTGGGTGTGGCTAGACCCTCGACCGCTCGGTAACTGTCCGCAAGCGCATCGTCACAATGCCGACCCGGCACCGCCCGGCCGGCGGCGGGCTCAGGCGGCCTCCCCGCCCGCCTGGCCCGCGACGTGCAGCCCGGTGAGCAGGGCGGCCAGCAGGTCGGTGCGGGCGTGCAGGCCGGCCGTCGAGACCCACTCCTGCCGGGCGTGCGCGCCACCGCCGGGCGGGGCCAGCCCGTCGATCGTGGGCCGACCGGCCGCACCCGTCGTGTTGGTGTCGGCGGCGCCGTCGGCCGGGCGGCCGGCGACGCGCTGCCCGAGCCCCGCGGCGATGCCCACGATGCGCCCGAGCAGGCGCGCCCCCGCCTCGTCCGGGCGCCAGGTGGGCCGGTGCGAGAGCAGCCGGCAGGTCAGCCCGGCACGGTCGCGGACCGGGCGTAGGGACCGCAGGGCGGCGAGCACCGCCTCCTCGTGCTCCGGGTCGGCGAAGCGCAGCCCGAGGTCGGCGCGCGCCTCGCCGGGCACCACATTGGTCCGTCCCCCGCCGGTGATCGCGCCGGCGTTGAGCAGGACCGGCCGGTCGGCGACGAGGGCGCGGACCCGCACGAGCTGGTCGACGAGCTCGTCGATGGCGTTGACCCCGGCGTCCGGGTCGAGCGCCGCGTGCGCCTCGACCCCGGTCACCTCGACGCGGACCCGGGTGCTGCCGCGCCGGCCGGTCTTGAGGTCGCCGCCGGGGTGCGGCGGTTCCAGGCCCAGCACCGCGCGGGCCCGGCTCGCCTCGTCCCGGACCAGCCCGGTGGCGGTGGGCGAGCCGATCTCCTCGTCGGCGACGACGAGGACCCTGATCTCCGGGTGCGGCAGTTGCGAGCGCTCGACGCGGGCCGCCGCCGCGAGCAGCGCGACGATCCCGGCCTTCGTGTCGTACACGCCAGGGCCGCGCACGGTGTCGCCATCGACGGACCAGGGCATGCCGGCCAGCGTGCCGACGGGCCAGACCGTGTCGTAGTGGGTCAGCAGCAGCACCGCGTCGCCCCCGACGCCGCGCGCCGGAAGGGTCCAGACCAGATGGTCGCCGCTCGGGTGCGGCACCCGGACGGTGTGGAAGCCGGCCCGGGCGGCGTCGGCGTCGAGCACGTCGGCCAGGGCGGCCAGCGCCCCCCGGTCACCGGTCGGCGACTCGTGCAGCGTGTAGCGGCGCAGGGCGTCGAGCGCGGGGTCGGGCGCTGCGGGTGATGTCGACATATCCGGACGCTATGTTTGATGGTGCCCCTTGTCAATGCGGCATCACGGCGGCAGAATCTGCGACATATGATCGCTATCTTCCAGGGAGGGGAGCCGCGATGACCGGTGCCACCCGCGGGATCGTGGTGCGTGGGCTCGCCGGGCTCGCCGAGTGGTCGGCGGGGTCGGCCCTCTACCGCGCCGTCTTCGGCTACGCCGGCCCCGAGCACGCGGTCAGCCCCCGCCTCCTGGCCGCGCTGCACGAGAACGCCGGCACCGTGCTCGGCGCGTTCGACGAGACCGGCCGCCTCGTCGGCTTCTGCTACGGCTTCGCCGCCGTGGAACGGGGCCAGCTCTACCACTACTCGCAGGCCACCGTCGTCGACGCGCGGGCGCAGGGACGCGGCGTCGGCCGCCTGCTCAAGCGCGCCCAGGCCGACGCCGCACGCCGCACGGGCGCGCACACCATGCGGTGGACCTTCGACCCGTACGCGCTACGCAACGCCCACTTCAACCTCGCCGTGCTGGGCGCCACCGGGATCCGGTTCCTGCCCGACTTCTACGACGACGGCGCCAGCGACCGGGTCCTCGTCCGATGGGACCTCGACCGCGCCGGGACCGCCGCCCCGGCGCCCGCCGGTCCCCCCTTGCACGGGGCCCGGGACGCCACCGGAAACGTGGCCGTGGACGCGCCCGCCGACGACCGTACCGCCGCCGCACGGCCCGGCGACCGGGCTCGACTGCGCCGGGAGCTGAGCGACCGGTTCGCCGAAGGCGGGCGGCTGGTCGGCGTCGCCCGGCGCGTGGACGCCCCCGACCGGGTCAGCTACCTCTTCACCCAGGATCCGGTATGACCCCGAAGAGATCGACGCCCGCCGAGCGCTTCGACCGCAACGTCCAGCGCAGGTCCGCCCAGGTGCTCAAGCAGCGCGTCCTGGAGCAGCAGCGCACCGAGTTCGCCACCGCGCTCGCCTGGGCCGCCGAGCACGACGCCATCGAGCAGGCCGCGGCGCTCATCGTGTCGGCCCGCCGGCGATACCTGCTCGGCCACGGCAAGTCGCTCAGCTTCGCCTCCCTGCTCGCCTCCGACCTCAGCGCCGGGCTCTCCGGCGTACACCTCGTCGACGGCGCGGCGCTGCGCGCACTCGACGTGCTCAGCGACATCCGCCAGGGTGACCTGCTCGTGGCCGTCTGCATGGCCCGCTACCGACGCGAGACGATCGACGTCGCCGCCGCCTACGTGCGGCACGGCGGCCGGTTGGTCCTCGTCACCGACGCCGAGGACGCGCCGCTGGCCGCCAGCGCGGCCGCCCGCATCGTCGTGGGCACCGGCAGCGCCTCGTACGCCAACTCCCCCACCTCGGTGGTGCTCGCGCTGCACCTGCTCGCCACCCTGACCATCGCCAGCGCGAAGGGGGCCGGCCGCCGCCTGCGCGAGCGCGACGCCCTCGCCGCCGAACTCGACCTCTACCCGGAGCAGCCATGACCGCCCCGAAGCACCGCGAACCGTCCACCCCCGGGCCGGCCCGGGGCCGCCGGCCGGCGCAGGGCCGTCGACCCGGCGGGGCCGCACGCACGGAGGTGACGGCGTGACCCGGGTCGAGGCGGTGGAGCTGCGCCGGGTACGCCTGCCGCTCGTGCGCAGGTTCCAGACCAGCTCGCACGCCAAACGCGAACTGGAGCACATCCTGGTCGTGCTCACCGACACCGACGGCGCCGTGGGGTGGGGTGAGATCGCCTCACCGAGCGGCCCGTTCTACTGCGCCGAGACCGTCGAGAGCTGCTGGGCCGTGGCCCGCGACCACCTCGCGCCGCTGGTCCTCGGCACCGACTGGGAGCACCCGGCGGACCTGGCCGCCGCCCTCGGCCGGGTCCGGGGCAACCACTTCGCCCGCGCCGGTTTCGACGTCGCCGCCTGGGCCCTCTGGTCGGCCGTCGGAGGCGTTCCCCTCGCGCGGGCGCTGGGCGGGCGGCGCCGCACCGTCGAGGCCGGCGTGTCCCTGGGCATCGAACCCACCGTCGACGATCTCCTCGCCCAGGTCCGGCTGCGGGTCGACGAGGGCTACCGCAGGATCAAGCTGAAGATCGCCCCCGGGTGGGACGTCACGCCGGTGCGGGCCGTCCGCGCGGCCCACCCTGACGTGCCGCTGCACGTCGACGCCAACGGCGCCTACGAGGACGTCGCGGAGCACCGGGCCGTCCTCGCGCAACTCGACGAGCTGGGCCTGTTGATGATCGAGCAGCCGTTCGCGCCACGGGCGCTCGTCGCGCACGCCGCCCTGCAGCAACGCATCGCCACCCCCGTGTGCCTCGACGAGTCCGTCGAGGAGGTGGACGACCTCGTCACCGCGCTGCGCCTGGACGCGGTGCGGGTCCTCAACGTCAAGGTCTCGCGGATGGGTGGCCTGACCCAGGCCGTACGCGCCCACGACCTCGCGCGCGAGCACGGTGTCCCGGTCTGGTGCGGCGGCATGCACGAGTTCGGCATCGGGCGGGCCGCCAACGTCGCGCTGAGCGCCCTCGCCGGCTTCACGCTGCCGTCGGACGTCTCCGGCTCCGACAGGTACTACGCCCGCGACGTCACCACCCGCCCGATCGTCAGCACCGACGGGCTCGTCGACGTGCCCACCGCGCCGGGGCTCGGGTGGGACGCCGATCTCGCGTACATCGAGCAGCGGACCACCGACCGCGTCGTGCTGCGCGCGGACACCGCCGGTTGAATCGGCTACGACATCAGCTCGGAAGCGTTCCGCCGACGGATCCTCCACCGGGGCGGGGCCGGGCCACCCGGGCGACGGGAGATCGACGGACTCCTTGACACGGAATCGACGGGGCTGAAATCCTTCCCCGACGAGGGAGGGCCCGATGACCGGTGACGACGACACCCGGACGTATGCCGTGGTCGTGAACGACGAGGAACAGTTCTCCATCTGGTGGGACGATCGGGAGCTGCCCGCGGGCTGGCGGCGCGAGGGCACCACCGGATCGCGCGGCGAGTGCCTCGCCCACATCGACGAGGTGTGGACGGACATGCGACCGCTGTCGTTGCGTCACTGGATGGACGAGCACGCCGCCGCCGGCTGACGCCACCGCACCTGACGACGAGGGCGCATGAACGACAGTCCCCAGCGGTATCCGGCCCTCTCCGTGCAACGCGGGATGGTGCTGCAGACCCTCCGGCAGCCCGCCGGCGGGGTGGACGTCCAGCAGGTCACGATCAGGTGGGACGGTACGCCGGACCGGGAGGCGTTCGGCGCGGCGTGGCGGGCCGCGACCCGCCGGCACGCGGTGCTGCGGACGGCCTTCGAGGTCGACGGCGACCACGGCGTGGTGCAGGTCGTCCGGCCCGACGTGGCGCCGGACCTGCGGTGGCGGGAGGCGACACTCGACGGCTTCCTGCCCGCCGACCGGCACGAGCCCTTCGACGTCGGCCGGGCGCCCCTGCTCCGGGTCACCACGCTCGCCGACCACCACGTCGTGGTCACCTTCCACCACGCGATCCTCGACGGTCGCTCCACCCGGATGCTGCTCGACGAGGTCCTCGCCGACTATGCCGCCCGCCGCGCCGGCCGGGTGCCGGACCCGCCGTACCGGCCGCCCTTCGCCGACTTCGTGCGGTGGTGGGAAAGCCGCGAGACGAGCACCGGCGAGGCCTTCTGGAAGGGACAACTCACCGGCGCCCCGCTGCCCCGGGCACTGCCCGGTCGCCTCGACGCGGACCCGGCCGCACCCGGCGTGCCGGCCGCGCACGAGGTCCCCCTGACCCGGGCGGACTCCGACCGGGTGCGCGCCGCCGCTGCCGACGCGGGCGTCGGCGTCGCCGCCGTGGTCCACGCGGCCTGGGCGCTGCTGCGCGGCGGCTACGGCGGGGTCGACGACGTCACCTTCGCGGTCACCAGATCCTGCCGGTACGCCAGCGTCCCGGACGCCGAGCACATCGTGGGCCTGCTGCTCAACACGGTGCCGCTGCGCATCCGGCTCACGCCACGCTGGACGGTGCGGCGGTTCCTCGCCGACGTGGCGCAGCGGATCCGACGCCTCCGCGAGCACCAGCTCACGCCACTTCACGCCATCCTCGACCAGGCCGGCCTGACCGCCGACACCCCGCTGCTGGACAGCCTGGTGGTGTTCGAGCGGCAGCGGCTCGCCACCGCCCTGGCCGAGGGCGGCCCGGAGGCGGCCCGGCGTTCGGCGCGGGTGCACCGCATGCCCGGCTATCCGCTGACCGTGCACGCCTTCGACGAGCCGGAGCTGCGCCTGGGTGTGACGTGGGACGACAGCCGGCTGCTGACCGCCTCGGCGCGACGGATCCTCGCGCACCTGCACGACACCGTGCGCGAGCTGGCGCAGCGGCCGGACGCCCGCCTGGCCGACCTGCACCTCGGCGCGGCCGGGGAGGCACCGCTGCGCGCCGCCTGGAACGCCACCCGGCGGGCCTACCCGCGCGACGCGTCCATTCCCGAGGTCTTCGCGGCCCGCGTGGCCGACGACCCAAACGCCACCGCGCTGGTGGTCGGCGGCCGCGCGGTCGGCTACGCCGAGCTGGACGGGGCCAGCGACCGGCTGGCCTGGAGGCTGCGCCGGCACGGCGTCACCGGGGAGATCCCCGTCGCCGTGCTGCTCGACCGTGGCGAGCCCCTTGTCCGGGCCCTGCTGGGGGTGCTCAAGGCCGGTGGCGCCTACCTTCCGGTGGACCCGGCCGCCCCGCCGGCCCGGACCGCCGGCCTCCTCGCCGCCCGCGGGGCCCGCCTGCTGCTGACCACCGCCGATCGCGCCGCCGACCTGCCCGACCTGGGCCCGGTACGGGTGCTGGACGTCGACGCGGCCGGTGATCCGGCGCCGGCCGGCCCGCCGCCGGGACGGGCCCACCCGTTGCAGCTCGCCGCCGTCCTGCACACCTCCGGCTCGACCGGGGCGCCCAAGGGGGTGGGGATCACCCACCGGGGCGTGCTGCGGTTGGTGTCGGGCCCGGGCTTCGCCACCCTCGGCCCGGGCGAGCGGGTGCTCCAGTTCGCCCCGACCGCGTTCGACGCGTCCACCTGGGAGATCTGGGGCGCGCTGCTGACCGGCGCCACGGCGGTGGTCGCGCCGCCGGACCCGCTGGACCTCACCGGGCTGGGGGCGCTGATGCGTACCGGCGGGGTCACGGTCGCCTTCCTCACCGCCGGGGTCTTCCGGCAGCTCGCCGAGGAGGACGTCACGGCGCTGGCGGGCGTCCGGCAGCTGCTCACCGGCGGCGACGTCGCCGATCCGGGCGCGGTCCGCGCCGTGCTCGCCGCGCGCGGCGGGCTGCCGCTGGTCAACGCGTACGGGCCGACCGAGAACACGACGTTGACCAGTTGCCACCTGATGAGCGGCCCCGCACCGGTGGGCGAGCGGGTGCCGATCGGCCGCCCCGTGCCGCAGAGCACCGTGCACGTGCTGGACGCCGCCGGCCGGCCGGTGCCGGTCGGGGTGCCCGGCGAGTTGTACACCGGCGGTGACGGGCTGGCGCGCGGCTACCTCGGCGAGCCGGCGGCGACCGCCCGGGCGTTCGTGCCGGATCCGCAGGTGCCCGGCGGGCGCCTCTACCGCAGCGGAGACGTCGTCCGGTGGCGTGCCGACGGGGTGCTGGAGTTCCTCGGCCGCCGCGACGACCAGGTGAAGATCCGGGGTTTCCGGGTCGAGCCGGGCGAGGTGGAGGCCGCGCTCAGGTCGCACCCGGAGGTCGCCGCGGCGGCGGTGTGCGCCCGCGGCGACGGGCCGGGCCGCCACCTGGTCGGCTACGTCACGCCGGCCGGCCCGGTGGCCCCGACCCCGGCGGCCCTGCGTGACCACGCCGCCGCCCGGCTGCCGGCCTACCTGGTGCCGGCCCGGTTCGTCGTGCTCGACCGGCTGCCGCTGACCGCGTACGGGAAGGTGGACCGGGCGGCGCTGCCGGCGCCCGACCCGGCCGAGACGGATCCGGACGTCGCCGGGCCCGCCTCGCCGACCGAGCAACGGTTGGCCGAGCTGTGGTCCCGGCTGCTGCCCGGCAGGCCCCCGCCGGCGGGCATCGGGCGCCGGAGCAGCTTCTTCGCCCTCGGCGGTAACTCGTTGACGGCCACCCGGCTGATGTTCCGCCTCCGCGAGGCGTTCGAGGTGGAGTTGGGCGTGGGGTCGTTCTACCGGGCGCCGACGCTGGCCGCCACGGCGGCGGCGATCGTCGCGGCGACCGGGGCGGGGTCGGGCGAGCGGGCGGGGTCGGGCGAGCGGGCGACGACCGGGGTGGGGCCGGGCGAGCGCAGGGCGGCCGGTCCGGCGCTGCGCCGGCGCGACCGGATCCCCCGGCAAGGAGCGCCGGACCGGCCCGCGCACCTGGCCCGGCTGACCGACGGGTGGGCACTGTGGCGGACCGTCTGCCTGCGCGGCGCGGGACTCCCGCTCGACCTGCTGGCCCCGCTGGGCGACGCGGAGCTGGCCGCCGCCGCGGATCGGGTGGTGGCGGCGCGGGCCGGCGGGGACCCGGCCGGCATCGCACCCGCCGAGGCGGCGTACGCGGCGGCCTTCCCGGACGCGGTCGGCCGGCTCACGGTCGCGCTGCACGCGGTGGCGGAGCACCCCCGCTTCCGCGAGGCGGTGGCCTGGCAGAACCCGCACGCGCTGCGCACCGGCGTCGACGCGTTGCTGCGCCGGGGCCCCGATAACCCGACCCGCAACACCCGGCACCGCCAGCACGAGGCGCTGGTCACCAGCTACCTGCAGCGCTACTGCGCGAAGAACGACACAATCGGGTTCTTCGGACCGGTCGGCTGGGCGCGGATCGAGCCGGGCGCCGACGTGCGGGTGGAGCCCGCCGATCCGCCGGCGCTCCTCGCCGCGCGGACTGTCTACCTGGAGGGGTGGGCGGTCGCCGCGGTGCTGGCGCCGCACGCGGCCCGGCTGCGACCGTGGCTCGTACCCCGGCTCATGCCCTTCCTGGACCTCGCCGGCACGACGCTGCGGGTGCCGCTCGCCCCGCCGGTGCCGCTGGGTGACGCCGAGGCGGCGGTGCTGCGGGCCTGCGACGGGGTCCGCGACGCGCACGAGGTCGCCGCGGCCGTGCTGGCCGACCCGCGTTCGGGACCGCGGTCGGCGCGCGAGGTGCACGAGGTGCTGGAAACCCTGGCGGGGGCCCACCGGATCGCCTGGCAGCCGGAGGTGGCGCCGCACGACACCCGGCCCGAACGCAGCGCGCGGGCCCGGCTGGCCCGGGTCACCGACGACGCCGTACGCGGGCCCGCGCTCGCCGCGCTGGACGAACTCTGCGCCGCCCGGGACGCGCTCGCCGCCGCGGCCGGTGACGCCGACCGGCTGACCGGCGCGATGGCGGAGCTGGAGGCCACGTTCACCCGGCTGGCCGGCGTCCCCGCCACCCGACGCGCCGGGACCATGTACGCCGGGCGCACCCCCGTCTACGAGGAGTGCCTGCGCGCGGGCACGGTCGGCGTCGGCGAGGCGAGCCTGGACGGCATCCGCGACGCGCTCGCCCTGGTGCTGGACGGCGCGCGCTGGTTCACCGCCGCCGGCGCGACGCTCTACCGGCGTCTCTGCACGCAGATCTACCAGCGCCGGGCCGCCGAGCTGGGCACCGACGTGGTGCCGTTGGCCGACTTCTGGCTGCTGGCCGGCGAGGCGCTGTTCCACCCGCCGCAGCGGCTGACCGCGCTGCTGACCGCCGCGCTGCACCGGCGCTGGGCCGACGTGCTGGCGCTGCCGGCGGGCCGGCGGATCCGGCTCACCGCGGCGGAGCTGGCCCCGGCGATGGCCGCCGCCTTCCCGCCGGGACGGCCCGGTTGGCCGACCGCGCGCCAGCACAGCCCGGACCTGATGCGGGCCGGCGACGAGTGGGTCCTGGGCGAGCTGCACCCGGGCGTCAACACCCTGCGCTACGCCACCTGGGTGGCCTACCACCCCGAGGTGGACGCGCTGCGCGCCGCGCTGGTCCGGGACGTGGGCGCCGCAGCGGTCTATCCCGCCGAGACCGGCCAGGAGGGTGGCGTGCCGACGAGGCAGAGCAACGGACTCACCGGAGACGCCGACACCCGGCTGGTGTTCGCGCACGACTCGTTCGGGCACGACCCGCGCCGCAGCGTGCGTGTCGGCGAGTGCGACCTGGTCACCGTCGGCGGCGAGTTGCGGGTGCGCTCGCGCGACGGGCGGTTCGACGTCGACCTGATGCACGTTCTCGGCGACGTGGTCGGTGCCGGGCTGTCCCAGCTCTTCCGCATCCTGCCCCCGGCGGCGCACCAGCCCCGGGTCACCATCGACTCCCTCGTGGTCAGCCGCGAGGCGTGGACGTTCACCGCCGCCGAGCTCGCCTTCGCCGACACCCGCGACGAGGCGCTGCGGTACCGGCAGGCGCGGGCCTGGGCCGGCGCCCACGGCCTGCCGCGACACGTCTTCCTGCGCTGCGCGGGTGAGCGGAAACCGGTCCACGCCGACCTGACCAGCCTCGCCTCGGTCGACCTGGTGTCCCGGTCGGTCCGCCGGGCCCGCCGGCACGCCGGCGACGACGCGAAGGTGGGTGTGGTGGAGATGCTGCCGGCACCGGACCAGCTCTGGCTCACCGGCCCCGACGGCCGGTACACCGCCGAGCTGCGGGTCGTCGCCGTCGACGGGCAGGAGCGCTGAGATGGCCGTCTTCGAGTTCCCGGCCTCGGCCGCGCAGCGGCGGATGTGGCTGCTCGACCAGCTCGATCCGGGCCAGCCGACCTACCACGTGGGGTTCGCCGTGTGGCTGGACGGGCCGCTGGACGCCGCCGCGCTCGACGGCGCCTGGGCGGCGGTCGTCGAGCGGCACGAGATCCTGCGCACCACGTTCCGGGCCAACGGCGGGCGGCCGATCCAGCTGATCGACGACGACGCCCGCCCGGCCGGCCTGGAGACCGTGTCCCTGGAGCGGCTTCCCGAGGCCGGCCGGGAGGCGGCGGCCCGCGCCGCGCTGCGGGAGCACGCCCGCACCCCGTTGCCGCTCGAACGTGGCCCGCTGGCCCGGGTCCGGCTGCTGCGTCTCGCCCCACACCGGCACGTCCTGGCGCTGGTGGCGCACCACGCGATCGTCGACGGCTGGTCGGTCCGGCTGCTCCTCGACGAACTCTGCGCCGACTACGAGGCGCTGCGGGCCGGCCGGGCGCCCGGCTCCGCCGAGCCGCCCCTGCAGTACGCGGACTTCGCCCTCTGGGAGCGGGAGCACGCCGACGCGGGCGGCCACGCCGAGGCGGAACGCTTCTGGCCGGCCGAGCTGGCCGGGGCCCCGTCGGAGCTGCCGCTCCCGGTCGACCACCCGTACCCCGACCGGCTGTCGCCGGCCGCCGCCGAGGTGGCGGTGCCCGTGGCCGGGGACCTGGCCGGGGCGCTGCGCCGCCTGGCCGCCGCGCGGGACAGCACCCTGTTCACGGTGCTGCTGACGGCGTACGCCGCCCTGCTGTCCCGGCTGAGCGGCGCGGACGAGCTGCTGGTCGGTGTGCCCGTGGCCGGGCGCACCCGGATCGAGACCGAGCCGATGCCGGGCCTGTTCGCCAACACCGTCGCGATCCGGGCCGTGCTGCACGGCGACCCGACGCTTGCGGAACTGCTCGACCGGCTGCACGCCGCCACCGCGCGCGCCCAGGCCCACCAGGACCTGCCGTTCGCGCGGGTGGTCGAGCTGTGCCGGCCGCCGCGGCACCCCGCCCGGGCGCCGCTGGTGCAGGTGATGTGCACGGTGGACGAGGCCGTGGCACCGCTGGAGCGGGGGGCGCTGCGCTGGCGGCCGGAGCTGGTGCCCACCGGCACCGGCAAGTTCGAGCTGGAGCTGGCCGCCGTCGCCGGGCCGGGCGAGCTGACGGTGCGCCTGCGGTACCTCACCGACCTGTTCACCCCCACCAGCGCGGGCCGGTTCGCCGGCGCCCTGGCCGCGATCCTGACCGCGCTGGCGAGCACGCCGCAGACCCGCGTCAGCGACGTCGACCTCCTCTCCCCGGCGGAGGCGGACCTCGTCACCCGGGTGTGGCCGTGCGCCCGGCCCGGGTCGACCTCACCGCCGGTGGACACCGCGACGGCCCTCGTCGCCGGCATCGACGCCGGCGAGCGGGTGCTGATCCGGGGCGACGACGCCACCCTGACCGGGGCCGCGCTGCACGCGCTCGCCGGCCGGATCGCCGCCGGGCTGCGCGGGCTCGGCGTACGGGTCCAGGAGACCGTCGGCATCGTCCTGCCCCGGGGGGCCCGACCGCTCCCCGCGCTGCTGGGCGTCTGGTGGGTCGGGGCGGCGTACCTGCCACTCGATCCGACCCATCCGCCGGGGCGGCTGCGCGGGATGCTCGCCGACGCCGGGGTGCGGGTGGTCGTCACCGACAGCGCCACCGTCGGCGCGCCGCTACTGGCCGAACTGGCGACGGCGGTGACCCTGCTGGACCTGGCCGCCGCGGAGCCGGCCGGCCCGCCACCGCGGCCGGTGCCGCCGGTTGCGGTGCCGGCGACGGCGGCGGCGTACGTGCTGTTCACCTCGGGGTCCACCGGCCGGCCGAAGGCGGTCACCGTCACCCAGGGCGCGGTGGCGCACCTGTTGCACGCGTTGCGCGCGATGGTCCCGCTGGGGCCGGCCGACCGGGTCCTCTCGGTGAGCCCGTTCGCGTTCGACATCGCCCTGCTCGACCTGCTCCTGGCGCCGCTGTGCGGGGCGTCGGTGGTGGTCGCCGGCGACGACGACGTCATCGACGGCAACCGGTTGCGCCGGCTGCTCGTGGCGGCCGGGATCACGATGTTGCAGGCGACGCCGACGACCTGGCGGATGCTGGTCGCGGCCGGTGGGGTGCCGGCGGGGGTGCGGCTGCGCCTCAGCGGCGGGGAGGCGCTGCCCCGGGCGCTCGCCGACGCCCTGGCGCAGCCGGGCACCCGCCTGTGGAACCTCTACGGTCCGACGGAGACGACCGTCTACTCGACCGGGGCGGAGGTCGGGTGCGGGTCGGCGCCGCCGGACCTCGGCCCGGCCGTCGCCGGCAGCCGGGTCCACGTGCTGGACCGGTGGCTGCGGCCGGTGCCGCCGGGGGTGGTCGGCGAGATCTGCATCGGCGGCGCGGGGGTCGGGCGCGGTTACGCCGGGGCACCCGGTTGGACCGCCGAGCGCTTCGTGCCCGACCCGTTCACCCCCGGCGGACGGCTGTACCGCAGCGGGGACCTGGGCCGGTGGTCACCCACCGGGCGGATCGAGCCGCTGGGGCGGGCGGACCGGCAGGTGAAGGTGCGGGGGTTCCGGGTCGAGACGGCGGAGGTCGAGGCGGTGCTGCGTGGCCACCCGCAGGTCCGCGACGCCGTCGTGACGACCGTCTCCGACGTGGAGCACGACGGCGTGCGGCTGGTCGGTTACGTCGTCGTCGATCCGGCCGCGACCGACCCCCCGGAGGGGCTGTCCGACCACGCGCGCCGGTTCCTGCCCGCGCACATGGTGCCGGCGGTCCTCGTGGCGCTGCCCGAGGTGCCCCGGACCTCCCGCGGCAAGCTGGACCTGCGCGCCCTGCCACCGCCGCCGCGAAACGCCGGGCCGGGCCAGGCGCCGGTGGCCCCGCGCACCCCGCTGGAGCGGGAACTGGCGGGGGCGGTGGCGGACCTGCTGGGCCTGCCCGGCCCGGTCGGGGTCGCCGACAACTTCTTCGTGCTGGGCGGGCACTCCGTGAAGGCCACCCAGCTGATGGCCCGGATCCTCACGACGTACGGGGTCGATCTTCCGGTCCGGGCCCTCTTCGACGACCCCACCGTGGCCGGGCTGGCCGCGGCCCTCGGCGCCGCCGGGGCCGGGACGGGTGCCCGGGTCGCGGTGGCGGGGAACGGCGCGGCGGGTCTCGACGCGTTGACCGACGACGACGTCGACGACCTGCTCGCCGGCATGGACCGGTCGGGGCCGTCGCGGTGGGACGGATGAGCGCCGCGCCGCAGCCGCCGGCCTGGCTGAAGGCGGTGCTCGCCGCGCTCGCCGAGGGCCACGACCCGGCCGCGTCGGGGGCCGGGCGGCGGGTGGGCGTCGCGCTGGACCGGCTCGCCGGCCGGGTGCCGTTCCGGGTCGTGTACCGGTGGCACGCGCACCTGCTGGGGCTGGCGTCCGTCGGGCGATCCGACGGCCCGGTGGGTGAGCTGCTCCGCCGGGCGCTGGCCGGGGGGCGGGTCGGGCCGGACGAGTGGCGCGGCGCGCTGCGGCCCGTCCTGCGGGAGCTGTACCGGGCCGCCTACCCGTACGCGCAGGCCCGGGCGGTCGCGTACGCCGACGCGCACACCTACGCGACCGCCAACGGTTTCGGGCCCGACGAGGTGGTCGGGTTCGCCGAGCACTACGCCGACCTGAGCACCGGGGCCAACGCCGAGGCGTTCGCCGACGCCAACGCCGTCGCGAACGCCGACGCGCTGGCGGACGCCCTGGCGGTGGCCGACCAGGTGGCGTACGCCGGCACCTTCCCGGCCGCCCTGGTGCGCGCGTACGCCCTGGCGCAGGCGCACCGGGCCGCCCCGGCCGATGCGCCGCGGGTGCTCCGGGAGGCGTACGGGCGGCTCGCCGAGGGGTTGGCCGAAAGCCTGAGCGGCGGGTCCGACCCAGCCGCCCGGCCCGGTACGTCCGTCCCTGGTCTCGACCTACCGAGTCGTCTACTGTAGATCCACGCCGGCCGATGTCATCCGGCGTGACGGACGGGCGTGGACTCGAGGGGGCACATCTTGCCGGAAGATCACCCGATGCGTGTCTCGTCCCGCGATCGGGTCCCCCCGGCACGGACACCCGCCGAGATCGAGCGCCTGCCGGACCGCCGCGGTCTGCTGCCGCTCTCCTTCGCGCAGCAGCGGTTGTGGGTCCTGGAACGCCTCGGCCGGCTCGGCCACGCCTACCACATGCCCCTCGCCCTCCAGCTCGACGGCCGGCTCGACCGGGATGCGCTGCGGGCGGCCCTGGACGCGCTGGTCGCCCGGCACGAGGTGCTGCGCACCCGCATCGTCGCCGACGGGGAGGACGTGGGCCAGCGCATCGACCCGCCGGGCGGGTTCGCCCTGCGCCACGAGGATCTGACCGGCGCGCCCGACGCCGACGCCCGACTGGCCCGCCTGCAGCAGGAGGAGAGCACCGCACCGTTCGACCTGAGCACCGGTCCCCTGATCCGGGGCCGCCTGATCACCCTCGCCCCCGACCGGCACGTCCTGCTCGTCACGATGCACCACATCGTCTCCGACGGCTGGTCCATCGGCGTCCTCACCCGCGAACTGGGAACGCTCTACACCGCACACCACGAGGGCCGACCCGACCCCCTGCCACCCCTGCCCATCCAATACGCCGACTACGCCGCCTGGCAACGCCGATGGCTCACCGACGGCACCGCACAACGCCAGGAAACCCACTGGCGACACACCCTCACCAACGCACCCACCCTCCTGCCACTACCCACCGACCGACCCCGCCCCACCGAACAAAACCACCACGGCAACCACCTACCCATCACCATCGACACCCACCTCACCACCACCCTCAAAACCCTCACCACCCAACACGGCACCACCCTCTACATGACCCTCCTCACCGCCTGGGCCATCGTCCTGTCCCGCCTCACCGGCCACCACGACCTCATCATCGGCACCCCCACCGCCAACCGCCGCCGCGCCGAACTCGAAAACCTCATCGGCTTCTTCGTCAACACCCTCGCCCTACGCATCGACCTCACCGACAACCCCACCACCACCCAACTCCTACACCGCATCCGCGACCTCACCCTCACCACCCTCGACCACCAGGACCTCCCCTTCGAACAAGTCGTCGAAGCCACCAACCCCACCCGCAACCTCGCCCACACCCCCCTCTTCCAGGTCATGTTCGCCTGGCAGAACACCGACGACGTGGAGCTGGACCTGCCCGGCGTCGACGTGAGCACCCTGCGCAGCCCGTGGAACAGCGCGAAGTTCGACCTCACCCTCTCGCTGGCCGAGCGCGACGGCCGCATCACCGGCAGCCTGGAATACGCCACCGCCCTGTTCGACACCGCCACCGCCGAGCGGCACATCGCCTACCTGCGCCACGTCCTCACCCAACTCGTCGCACACCCCGACCAGCCGGTCGACCAGCTCACCCTGCTCGACCCGGCGGAGCGTCGCGAACTCCTGGCGTCCTGGAACGGCGCTGCCGCGTACCCGGTGCGACGGACGATCCCCGCGCTGTTCGCCCAGCGGGTCGCCGCCGCCCCCGACGCGGTCGCCGTGACGTGCGGGGCGACCACACTGACCTACCGCGACCTCGACGCGCGCGCCAACCGACTCGCCCACCACCTGCGCGAGCGCGGCGTCGGCCCCGACACCCTCGTCGCGGTCTGCCTGGACCGCTCGCCCGAACTGATCGTCGCGCTGCTGGCCGTCCTCAGGGCCGGCGGCGCGTACGTCCCGCTGGATCCCGCCCATCCCGCCGAGCGCCGGGGCGAGCTGCTCCGGGACACCGCCCCGGTCGCCGTCCTCACCCACGGCCCGACCCGCGCCGCCCTCGACGGCCTCACCACCGCACCGCTGATCGACCTCGACACCGACACCCCACACTGGGCCCGGAAACCCACCACCGACCCCGACCCCGGCACCCACCCCGACCACCTCGCCTACGTCATCCACACCTCCGGCTCCACCGGCCGCCCCAAGGGCGTCATGGTCACGCACGCCAACGTGGCGCGGCTCTTCTCCGCCACGGCGGAGTCGTTCGGCTTCGGTCCGACGGACGTGTGGAGCCTCTTCCACTCCTTCGCGTTCGACTTCTCGGTGTGGGAGATCTGGGGGGCGTTGCTGCACGGCGGCCGGCTGGTGATCGTGCCCCAGCCGATCGGCCGTTCCCCCGCCGACTTCCACCGGCTGCTCTGCGACGAGGGCGTGACGGTGCTCAACCAGACCCCCAGCGCGTTCCGGGGCCTGATCGCCGCGCAGGCCGACAGCGCGGGGGCGCACCGGCTGCGTACGGTGGTCTTCGGCGGCGAGGCGCTGGACCCGACGATGCTGCGGACGTGGTACGCGGACGCGCGCAACGGGCGCACCGAGCTGGTCAACATGTACGGCATCACCGAGACCACCGTGCACGTGACCCACCGGCCGCTGACCCCGGCCGACGCCGAACGGCCGGGGGTGAGCCCGATCGGGCGACCCCTCGGGGACCTGCGGCCATACGTGCTCGACGCGCGGGGCGAACCGGTGCCGCCCGGGGTGGTCGGCGAGCTGCACGTCGGCGGGGCGGGGGTGGCACGCGGCTACCTCAACCGGCCCGCGCTGACGGCGGAGCGCTTCCGGCCCAGCCCCTTCGTCGCCGGGGACCGGCTCTACGCCACCGGGGACCTCGTGCGCCACCGCGCCGACGGCGGTCTCGAGTACCTGGGCCGCAACGACTCCCAGGTGCAGGTCCGTGGCTACCGCGTCGAGCTGGGCGAGGTCGAGGCCCGGCTGGCCGCCTGTCCCGGCGTACGCGACGCGGTGGTGACGGTCGCGGCGGACGCCACGGGCGAGCCGCGCCTGGTCGGCTACTACACGGCGTCGGTGCGCCGGCTGACCGCCGAGGCGCTGCGGACCCGGCTGGCCGGTGTGCTGCCGGAGCACATGGTCCCGGCCGCGTACGTGCGGGTCGCCGAGTGGCCGCTCACGCCCAACGGCAAGCTGGACCGCCACGCGCTGCCCGCCCCCGACGGGACGGCCTTCGCCACCCGGCTCTACGCCGAGCCGGTCGGCGCGACGGAGACCGCCCTCGCCGCCATCTGGGCCGAGGTGCTCGGCGTCGAGCGGGTCGGCCGGCACGACAACTTCTTCGCGCTGGGCGGGCATTCGCTGCTGGCCCTGCGGGTGCTGGAGCGGATGCGCCGCCGGGGCCTGCCCGCCGACGTACGCGCGCTCTTCGCCTCGCCGGTCCTGGCCGATCTGGCCGCCGCGGTGGGTGCCGACGCGGAGCGGGCCGACGTGACGGCTCAACCCATCCCGGCCGGCTGCCACCGGATCACCCCGGACCTGCTGCCGCTGGTGGAGCTGAGCCAGCCGGAGATCGACGCGGTCGTCGCCACGGTGCCCGGCGGGGCGCCGAACGTGCAGGACATCTACCCCCTGGCCCCGGTGCAGGAGGGGATGCTCTTCCACCACCTGATGGCCCGCGACCGCGACCCCTACCTGGTCACCACCGTCCTGCGCTTCGCCGACCGGGGCCGGTTGGACCGCTACCGCACCGCGCTGGAGGCGGTGGTCGCCCGGCACGACGTGCTGCGTACCGCCGTGGTGTGGCACGGCATCAACGAGCCGGTGCAGGTGGTGTGGCGCCGCGCGCCCCTGCCGGTGCAGGAGGTCACCCTCGACCCGACCGGCGGCGACCCGCTCCGCCAGCTACGCGAACACGTCGACCGGCAGTACGCCCGCCTGCCGCTGGACCAGGCCCCGCTGCTGCGGCTGCTGGTCGCCCAAGACCCGCGCGACGGCGGGTGGCTGGCCGTGGAGCTGATCCACCACATCGTCGACGACAACACCTCACTCAAGCAGCTACGGGCCGAGGTCCGCGCGTACCTGGCCGGTGCGGGCGACCGGCTGCCGCCGCCGCTGCCCTTCCGCGACTTCGTGGCGCGGATCCGGCGCGGCGCGGACCGGGCCGAACAGGAGAGCTTCTTCCGTCGGATGCTCGCCGGCGTCGACACCCCCACCGTGCCCTTCGGCCTGCGGGACATCCACGGCGACGGCCACACCATGCGCGACGCCCGGTTGCGGCTCGGTCCGGCGCTCACGCGGCGGCTGCGGCGACGCGCCCAGGTGCTCCAGGTCGGGATGACCAGCCTCTTCCATGTCGCCTGGGCCCAGGTGCTGGCCCGGGCCGGCGGCCAGCGCGACGTGGTCTTCGGCACCGTGCTCTCCGGCCGGATGGACGCCGGCGCGGGCAGCGACCGGATCCTCGGCCCCTTCCTCAACACGCTTCCCCTGCGGGTCACCCTCGGCGACACGGGCGCCGCGGACTGCGTGCTGCGCACCCACCGGTCGCTGACCGGGCTGATCCGGCACGAGCACGCGTCGCTGGCGCTGGCGCAGTCGTGCAGCGGGGTGGCACCGCCGGCACCGCTCTTCACCGCCCTGCTCAACTACCGCCACGCCGAGGTGCTGGCCGAGTCGGACGCCCCCGCGCCGGACCCCGGCGGCGACGCGCTGACCTTCGTGGCAGCCGAGGAACGCGGCAACTACCCGATCGCGCTGGACGTCGACGACCTGCGCGACGACGTCGTGCTGACCGTCGCCGTCGCCGCCGGGGTGGCGCCGGAGCGGGTCTGCGCGATGGTCCACCGCGCGCTGGAGACGCTGACCGACGCGCTGGAGGGCACGCCGGACGCGCCGGCGGGCGGGCTCGACGTGCTGCCGGACGCCGAGCGCCGCCGGCTCGTCGAGGAGGGCAACGACGCCACGGTGGCGTACCCGCCGGGGCGCTGCGTGCACCACCTCGTCGAGGCGCGGGCCGCCCGCGACCCGGACGCGGTGGCTCTCGTCCTCGGCGACGAGCGGCTCAGCTACGGCGAGCTGAACGCGCGGGCCAACCGGCTGGCCCACCACCTGCGGGCCAGGGGCGTCGGGCCGGACCGGTTGGTGGCGATCTGCGTCGAACGGTCGCTGGAGACGGTGGTGGGCCTGCTGGCGGTCCTCAAGGCGGGCGCCGCCTACCTCCCGCTGGACCCGGCCTACCCGGTCGAGCGGCTCGCCGCCATGCTGCGCGACAGCACGCCGGTGGTGGCGCTGACCCACGGCCCGGCCCGCGCGCGGCTGCACGCCGCGCTCGCCGGGCTCGACACTGCCGTGGTCGACCTGGACCTCGACGCGGCGGCCTGGGCGGGGCTGCCGGCGACCGACCCGGTCGTCGACGGGTTGGGCGCGCACCACCTGGCGTACGTCATCTACACGTCCGGCACCTCCGGCACTGCGAACGGGGTGCTGGTGGAGCACCGGCAGGTGGTGGCGGTCGCCGCCGCCTGGGAGCACCTCTTCGACCTGCGTCCCGGCCTGACGCACCTGCAGATGGCGAGCTTCTCCTTCGACGTCTTCACCGCCGACGTGGTGCGGTCCCTCGGCTTCGGCGGGCGGCTGGTGCTCTGCCCGCGCCCGCTGCTGCTGGACAGTGCGGGCCTGTACGACCTGCTGCGCCGCCACGACGTGGACTTCGCCGACTTCGTGCCGGCGGTGCTCAACCCGCTGCTGGCGCACCTGGAGTCCACCGGCGGGAACCTCGCCGGGTTGGAGACGGTGGTCTGCGGCTCGGACGCCTGGACCGTCGCGAACGCAGTGCAGCTCCGGGCGCTGTGCGGCCCGCGGGTGCGGATCGTCAACGCGTACGGGGTGACCGAGGCGGCCGTCGACAGCACCTGCCACCTGCTTCCCGTGGACGGCCTCGCCGGGGCGACCTGCCTGCCGATCGGCCGGCCGCTGCCGAACGTGCGTGTCTACCTGCTCGACGCCGGGGGCGAGCCGGTACCGGACGGGGCCCTCGGCGAGATCCACATCGGTGGCGCGGGCGTGGCGCGCGGCTACCTGAACCGGCCCGAGCTGACCGCACGGCGCTTCCGGGCCAACCCGTTCGTGCCGGGCGAGCGGCTCTACCGCACCGGCGACCTGGGTCGCCGGCTGCCGGGCGGGGAACTGGAGTTCCTGGGCCGCGACGACTTCCAGGTGAAGATCCGGGGCTTCCGCGTCGAACTGGGCGAGATCGAGGCCCGGTTGGCGGCCGTCGAGGGCGTGCGGGAGGCGGTCGTCGTGGCGCGCCCGGACGCCGGCGGCGACCAGCGGCTCGTCGCGTACGTGCTGGACGGGGCGGGACGGGCGCCGGACGCCGCGCGGCTGCGGGACCGGCTCGCCGACGAACTGCCGGAGCACATGGTGCCCGCCGCGTACGTCCGGCTGACCGCGTGGCCGCTGACGCCCAACGGCAAGCTCGACCGGATGGCGCTGCCGGCACCGGACGGGGAGGCCTTCGGCCGGCGCGGGCACGTCGAGCCGGTCGGCCTGCTGGAGACCATGGTCGCCGGCGTCTGGGCGGAGGTGCTGGGGGTCGAGCGGGTCGGCCGGCACGACGATTTCTTCGCGCTGGGCGGCCACTCGCTGCTCGCCATGCGGCTGGTCGCCCGGATCCGGCAGGTGCTGGGGCGGGAGGTCTCCCCGGCGGCGCTCTTCGCGGCGCCGGTCCTGACCGCCTTCGTCGCCCGTTTGACGCCGGACGGCCGCGACGTGCTGCCGCCGATCCGCCCGGTCGACCGGACCGGTGCGCTGGAGCCCTCCTTCGCGCAGCGACGGCTGTGGTTCCTGGAGCGGCTCGGCGGTCTCGGCCACACGTACCACATGCCGCTGGCCCTGGAGCTGGCCGGCTGGCTCGACCGGGACGCGCTGCGGGCCGCCCTGGACGCCCTGGTCGCCCGGCACGAGGCCCTGCGTACCCGCCTCGTCCCCGCCGGCTCCGACGTCCACCAGCACGTCGATGCGCCCGGGGCCGGCTTCACCCTGCACACGCACGACCTCACCGGGGCGTCCGACGCCGCCACCTCACTGGCCCGGCTCCAGGACGAGGAGTTCACGGCCCCGTTCGACCTGACCGCCGGCCCGCTGATCCGGGGCCGCCTGGTCGCCCTCGCCCCCGACCGGCACGTCCTGCTCGTCACGATGCACCACGTGGTCTCCGACGGCTGGTCCTTCGGCGTCCTCGTGCGGGAACTCGGGGTGCTCTACGCCGCGCACCACCACGGCCACCCCGACCCGCTGCCACCACTGCCCGTGCAGTACGCCGACTACGCCGCCTGGCAACGCCAATGGCTCACCGACGGCACCGCACAACGCCAGGAAACCCACTGGCGACACACCCTCGCCGACGCACCCACCCTGCTCCACCTACCCACCGACCGACCCCGCCCCACCGAACAAAACCACCACGGCGCCCACCTCCCCATCACCATCGACACCCACCTCACCACCACCCTCAAAACCCTCACCACCCAACACGGCACCACCCTCTACATGACCCTCCTCACCGCCTGGGCCATCGTCCTGTCCCGCCTCACCGGCCACCACGACCTCATCATCGGCACCCCCACCGCCAACCGCCGCCGCGCCGAACTCGAAAACCTCATCGGCTTCTTCGTCAACACCCTCGCCCTACGCATCGACCTCACCGACAACCCCACCACCACCCAACTCCTACACCGCATCCGCGACCTCACCCTCACCACCCTCGACCACCAGGACCTCCCCTTCGAACAAGTCGTCGAAGCCACCAACCCCACCCGCAACCTCGCCCACACCCCCCTCTTCCAGGTCATGTTCGCCTGGCAGAACACCGACGACGGCGAGCTGACCCTCCCGGGCCTGCGGGTCACCGCCCTGCCGCCGCCCCACACCACGGCCAAGTTCGACCTCACGCTCGCGCTCGCCGAGCACGACGGCCGCATCACCGGCAGCCTCGAATACGCCACCGCCCTGTTCGACACCGCCACCGCCCAGCGGCACATCGCCTACCTGCGCCACGTCCTCACCCAACTCGTCGCACACCCCGACCAGCCGGTCGACCAGCTCACCCTGCTCGACGAGCGGGAACGGGAGCAGGCGCTGCGCCAGGCCGCGCCGTCCCCGGTGGAGCGGGGCGTGGTCGACCGCTTCGCGCAGCGGGTCGCCGCGACCCCCGACGCGGTCGCCGTGACGTTCGAGGGAACCGCGCTCACCTACCGCGACCTCGACGCGCGCGCCAACCAACTCGCCCACCACCTGCGCGAGCACGGCGTCGGCCCCGACACCCTCGTCGCGGTCTGCCTGCGCAGGTCGCCGGAGCTGATCGTCGCGCTGCTGGCCGTCGCCCGGGCCGGCGGGGCGTACCTTCCCCTGGACCCGGCCCACCCCGCCGAACGCCTGGCCCACCTGCTGGCCGACGGCGCCCCGGTCGCCGTCCTCACCCACGGCCCGACCCGCGCCGCCCTCGACAACCTCACCACCGCACCGCTGATCGACCTCGACACCGACACCCCACACTGGGCCCGGAAACCCACCACCGACCCCGACCCCGGCACCCACCCCGACCACCTCGCCTACGTCATCCACACCTCCGGCTCCACCGGCCGGCCCAAGGGCGTGGCCCAGACCTGGCGGTGCCTGGACAACCTGATCGACTGGCAGCTCCGCTACGCCGCGCCGGGCAGCCCCGCGCCGGGGCGGGTGCTCCAGTTCGCGTCGATCGGCTTCGACGTCTCCGCGCAGGAGATCTGGAGCACCCTCTGCCAGGGCGGCACGCTGGTCCTGATCGACGCGGAACGCGGCAGGGACCTGGGCCGGCTGCGGGACCTCCTCGCCGAGGAGGGGGTGCGGCGGGCGTTCCTGCCGGCGGCCGTGCTGCACCAGATGGCGGGCCTCACCACCGCCGCGACCCCGCTCGCGCCCGGCTGCGAGATCGTCACCGCCGGCGAGGCGCTGCGGGTCGACGACCGCCTCCGCGCCCTGGTCGCCGGGCTGGGTGGGCGGTACCTCTACAACCAGTACGGCCCGACCGAGACCCACGTGGTCAGCCAGTTCGCCATGGCCACCCCGGCCGCGGCCCACTGGCCGGCGCTGCCGCCCATCGGCCGGCCCATCGCCAACGCCCGCCTCTACGTGCTCGACGAGCGGGGCGAACCGGTGCCGGCCGGTGTGCTCGGCGAGCTGCACATCGGCGGCGCCGGCCTGGCGCGCGGCTACCTCAACCAGCCGGCGGCGACCGCCGCACGGTTCCTGCCCGATCCGTTCGCCGGGCCCGGCCAGCGGATGTACCGCAGCGGCGACCTGGCCCGCCGCCGCGCCGACGGGACCATCGAGTTCGTGGGACGGGCCGACGACCAGGTCAAGGTGCGCGGCTTCCGGGTCGAGCCGGGCGAGGTGGAGAGCGCCCTGCGGCACGTTCCCGGCATGCGCGAGGCGGCCGTCCTGCTGCGCGAGGACACCCCCGGCGACCCGCACCTGGTCGGCTACCTGGTCGGCGACGTCACCGCCGAGGCGGCCCGCGAGCAACTGCGCCGCCGGTTGCCCGAGCACCTGGTGCCGACCCGCTGGGTGGTGCTGGAGCGGCTGCCGCTGACCGCCAACGGCAAGCTGGACCGGCGGGCCCTGCGCGCGCCGGAGCAGGCCGACGTCGCCACCTCCTACGTCGCGCCGCGTGACGAGCGGGAGGCCCGGATGGCCGCCATCTGGGCCGAGGTGCTGCGCCGCGACCGGGTGGGCGCGCGTGACGACTTCTTCGCGCTGGGCGGCCACTCACTGCTGGCGACCCGGCTCGTCCACGCGATCAACGAGCGGATGTCGGCGCGACTGTCGCTGCGTACCCTCTTCCGGAAGCCGGTTTTGGCGGACCTGGCGGCCGAGCTGGCGGCCCCCGGCGCCGTCGCCGTCGACGCCCTCCCGCCGCTCGTCGCCGACCCGGCCGGCCGGCACGAGCCGTTCCCGCTCACCGACATCCAGGAGGCCTACTGGGTGGGACGCGGGTCCACCATCGAACTCGGCGGGGTCGGGGCGCACGGCTACAGCGAACTGCGGCTGCGCGACTTCGACGAGGAACGCTTCACCCGCGCGCTGCACCGGCTGATCAACCGCCACGACATGCTCCGCGCCGTCTTCCACGACGGCACCCAGCGGGTGCTGCGGAGCGTGCCGCGCTATGCGCTGCCACGGCAGGACCTGCGCGGGCTCGACCCGCAGACCGTGCGCCGCCGGCTGGGCGAGACCCGGGAACGGATGTCGCACAGGTTGTTCGACGCGAGCCGCTGGCCGCTGTTCGAGTTCGCGGTGACCCTGCTCGACGGGGAGGTGCGCCTGCACGTCGGCCTCGACGCGCTGATCCTCGACGCGGCCAGCGGGCAGATCCTGGAACACGAGCTGGCGGTCCTCTACGCCGAGCCGGACGCCGACCTGCCGCCGCTCGCGGTGACCTTCCGCGACTACGTGCTGGCCGAACGGGCGCTGCGGCGCACGCCGCGCCACGAGCGGGCACTCGACTACTGGCGCAAGCGGGTCACCACGCTGGCCCCCGCCCCCGGGCTGCCCCTGGAACGCCAGCCGGAGAGCGTCGCGCGGCCCCGATTCACGCGCTACGACGAGGTGCTGCCGGCCGAGCGCTGGAGCCGGCTCAAGGCGACGGCCGGCCGGCACGGCGTCACCCCGTCGGTGCTGCTGGTGACCGCGTTCGCGCAGGTGCTGGCCCGGTGGAGCCGCCAGCGGCGGTTCACGCTGAGCCTGCCGCTGTTCAACCGGCTGCCGCTGCATCCGGGCATCAACGCCGTGCTGGGCGACTTCACCTCGCTGGTGCTGCTGGAGGTCGACGCGGCCGCCGGCGTCGACTTCGTGACCCGCGCCCGCGCCGTGCAGGAGCAGCTCTGGCAGGACATCGACCATTCGGCGGTCAGCGGCGTACGGGTCAACCGCGAACTCGCCCGCGCCCGCGGCACCCGGCACGCCGCCCTGCCGGTCGTCTTCAACAGCACGCTGGCCGAGGCCGCACCCGAGGTCGGCGACAGCGGCCTCGCGGCGGCGCTCGGCGGCGAGGTCGTGCACGGCATCACCCAGACCCCGCAGGTGTGGATCGACCACACGGTGCTGGAGGCCGGCGGTCGGCTGCACGTCAACTGGGACAGCATCGACGAGCTCTTCCCCGCGGGCCTGGTCGCCGAGATGTTCGCGGCGTACCGGACGCTGCTCCGCCGGCTGGAGGAGCCGGACGCCTGGCACACCACCCTGGACGGGCCGCTCGCGCCGCCGGTGCCGGCGGCCCCGCCGGCCGACCGGGGGCTCCTGCACGAGTTGGTGGACCGGCAGGCCCTGGCGACCCCGACGGCGCCGGCGGTGCTCGCCCCGGACCGGCGGCTGGACCACGCCACGCTGGGCGTCGAGGCGCGGCGGCTGGCCGGGCGGCTCCAGGAGCGGGGCGTACGGCCCGGCCGGCTCGTCGGGGTGCTGCTCGACCGGGGTTGGCGGCAGGTCGTCGCCACCCTCGCCGTGCTGCACGCCGGGGGCGCGTACCTGCCGCTCGACCCGGACTGGCCGGCCGAGCGGGTGGACCGGGTGCTCCAGCGCGCCGGGGCGGGACTGGTCCTGGTGGGATCCGACGGGGTGGCGCTGCCCGACGGCGTCGAGCGCCTGGTGGTGGACGCGAACACCGTCGGCCCGGGCGGGCCGGCGCTCCGGCCGGTCGAGCTGACCGAGGCCGACGTCGCGTACGTGATCTACACGTCCGGGTCCACCGGCACGCCGAAGGGTGTGACGATCGACCATCGGGGCGCGGTGAACACGCTCCTCGACGTCATCGGGCGCTTCGGCGTCGGGCCCGCCGACCGGGTCCTGGCCGTCAGCGCGCTCAGCTTCGACCTCTCCGTCTTCGACATCTTCGGCGCGCTCGCGGCCGGCGCGGCGGTCGTGACGCTCGACCCGGAACTGGCCCGCGACCCGGCCCACTGGCGGGACGTGTCCCACGCCCACCGGGTCAGCGTGTGGAACTCGGTGCCGGCCCTGGCCGGGCTCCTGCTCGACCACGCCGACGCCGGTAACCCGCTGCCGGCGTCGCTGCGGCTGGCCATGCTCTCCGGGGACTGGATCCCGCTCACCCTCCCCGACCGGCTGCGCGGGGCGCTGCCCGCGATCCGGGTGGAGAGCCTCGGCGGCGCCACCGAGGCGTCGATCTGGTCCATCCACCATCCGGTCGACGAGGTCGATCCGGCCTGGCGCAGCATCCCCTACGGCCGGGCGCTGGACCACCAGGGAGTCCACGTGCTGGACGAGGCACTGCGTCCCCGGCCCACCTGGGCCACCGGCGACCTCTACATCAGCGGCGCCGGGCTGGCCCTGGGCTACTGGCGCGACGAGGCGGCGACGGCGGCCAGTTTCGTCGCGCACCCGGTCACCGGCGCGCGGCTCTACCGCACCGGGGACCTGGGCCGGCTGCGGCCCGACGGCACGATCGAGTTCCTCGGCCGCGAGGACGGTCAGGTCAAGGTGCACGGCTACCGGATCGAGCTGGGCGAGATCGAGGCGGCGTTGGAGGCCCACCCGGCGGTGCGCGCCGCCGCGCTGCGGCTGCTCGGCGATGCGCAGGGCGACAAGCGGCTGGCCGCGTACGTGGTGCCCGCGGGTACCGCGCCCGAACCGGCCGCGCTGGTCGCGTACCTGGAGCGGCGGCTGCCGGCGTACATGGTGCCGGCGTCGTTCACCCTGCTCGACGCGCTGCCGCTGTCGGCCAACGGCAAGGTCGACCGGGCTCAGCTCCCCGATCCCGCACCGACGGCGGTCCCCACCGGCGAGGCGCCGGTGCTCGCCGACCCGGCCGAGAAGCAGCTCGCGGAGATCGTCGCCGAGATCCTCGACCTGCCCGCCGTCGCACCCGACGCCAACCTGCTGCTGCTCGGCGCCACCTCGATCGACATCGTGCGGATCGCCAACGCCCTCGCCGGCTCGCTGGGGTTCCGGCCGAAGCTGGCCCGGCTGATGCGCCAGCCGACCCTCGCCGACCTGCTGCGGATGTTCCGCGAGCACACCGCCGAGCGGGCCGTCGTCGCGACCGCGCGGCAGGCCGCCACGGTGGTCGAGGACCCGGCCGACCGCGCCGCGTTCACGACGGCCGGGCGGGGCCGCCGCGCCCTCCCGGCCGGCACCCCGGCGGTCGCGCTGGCCGCGCCGGTCGACCCGGCGTACGTGCGGCGCTACGCCGCGCACCGCTCGCTGCGGCGGTTCGACGCGCAACCGCTGCCGGCCGGGGCGTTCGGCCGGCTGCTGGCCACCCTCGCCGAGCGGGAAGCCGACGGGCGGGGCCGATTCCAGTACGGCTCGGCCGGCGGCACCTACGCCGTGCAGACGTACGTGCTGGTCAAGGCGGGGCGCATCAGCGGCGTGCCGGGTGGGGCGTACTACCACGACCCGGCGGCGCACCGGCTGGTGGCGCTCGGCCGCGACCGCGAGCTGAGCCCGGACGCCTTCGACTACTTCGTCAACCGGCCGGTCTACGACAGCGCCGCCTTCGCGCTCTTCCTGGTGGCGCAGCGCGCGGCCATCGAGCCCCTGTACCAGGAGCAGAGCGGGACCTTCACCGCCATCGAGGCGGGCGCCATGGCCCAGTTGCTGACGATGGCCGCCCCCGACCTGGGTCTCGGCCTGTGCGGGATCGGCTCGCTGGACACCGCAGCGCTGGCGGCCCTGTTCGACCTGGAAACCTCGCACCGGCTGGTCTACGCGCTGCTCGGTGGCGGCCGTCCGGGAACGGCCCCGCCCGAGCCCGGCGCCACGGCCCCCGACACGATAACGGTGGAGCTGTGAACGCCTTCGAGTTGCTCGACACGCTGAACCGGCACGCGGTGGGGTTGCGGGTCGACGGCGACCGGCTGCGCCTCACGGGCGCCCGCGAGGTCCTCACCCCCGACCTGCTGGCCGACATCACAGCCCACAAGCAGGAGCTGGTCGCGATCCTGACCGGCGCCGACCCGGACGCCATCCCCCGCCGGGCGCGGCCCGACGCGCCGGTGCCGGTCGCGTACGCCCAGCGGCAGCTCTGGTTCCTGGACCAGCTCTCCCCCGGCAATCCCTTCTACAACAACCCGGTGGCGTTCGACGTCACGGGCGCCCTGGACGTGTCGGCGCTGGCCCACGCCCTGACCGAGGTGGTCCGCCGGCACGAGGCGTTGCGTACCGTCTTCGCCCTGGTCGACGGGGAACCCCGCCAGCTCGTGCGCCCGGCCGGGCCGGTCGCCCTGCCGGTCACGGACCTCACCGCACTGCCGGCCGCGCAGCGGTCGCGCCGCGCCGACGAGGTCACCGAGGCCGAGGCGCGGGCGCCGTTCGACCTGGCCACCGGCCCGCTGGTCCGCGGCCACCTGCTCCGGTTGGCCGCCGACGAGCACCGCTGGCTGCTCACCGTGCACCACATGGTGGCCGACGGCTGGTCCGTCGGCCTCCTGATCGGCGAGGTCGCCGCGTGCTACGCCGCGCGCGTGCGGGGCGACGCCCCCGCACTCGCGGCGTTGCCGGTGCAGTACCCGGACTACGTGCTGTGGCAGCGCCGGCAGCTCGACGGCGGCGAGCTGGACCGCCAGCTCGACTACTGGACGCGGACGCTGGCCGGCGCGCCCGCGCTGCTGGCCCTGCCGACCGACCGGCCCCGGCCGGCGGTGCAGCGCTACCGCGGCGACCATCACGCCACGACCGTGGACGCGGCGGTGCTGCGGGGGTTGCGGGAGGTCGGCCGGGCGGGCGACGCCACGCTCTTCATGACGCTCATGGCCGCCCTGTCGGTGCTGCTGTGGCGCTACAGCGGGCAGGACGACGTCTGCGTCGGTACCCCGTTCGCCAACCGCAACCACCGCGACGTGGAGGGCCTGATCGGCCACTTCGTCAACACCGTGGTGATCCGCAACCGGCTGGCGGCGGAGCAGTCCTTCGCGGCGTTGCTGGCCGACGTCCGCCGGCACCTGCTCGACGCGTACGCCCATCCCGACCTGCCGTTCGAGCAGCTCGTGGACGCGCTCAACCCGGAACGGCACAGCAGCTACTCGCCGCTGTTCCAGGTGATGCTGGTGCTGCAGAACATTCCGCGCGGCCGGGTCGGGCTGCCGGGTCTGGTGCTGCGGCCCCGGTCCAGCAGCACCGGCGCGGCGAAGTTCGACCTGTCGGTCGAGGTGCTCGAGCACGCCGACGAGCTGCACGTCCTCTTCGAGTACGACACCGACCTCTTCGACGCCGCCACGATCGCCCGGCTGGCCGGGCACTTCGTCCACCTGCTCAGCCGGATCGCGGCCGACCCGTCCACGCCGGTCGGTGCGCTGCCGCTGCTCGACGCGGCGCAACGGCACCGCACGGTGGTCGAGTGGAACCGCACCGCACGGCCGCTGACCGGGCCGGCGGACGTGGTGGCGCGCATCGCGGCGCAGGCGCGGCGGCACCCCGACCGGCTCGCCGTGGCCGACGGCCACGAGCGGCTCGACCACGCCACCCTCGACCGGCGGGCCAACCGCCTGGCGCACGCCCTGATCGCCCGGGGCGTACGGCCCGACCAGGTGGTGGGGCTGCACGCGCGCCGCTCGGCGGGGCTGATCGTCGCCATCCTGGGCGTCCTCAAGGCCGGGGCCGCCTACCTGCCACTGGATCCGGCCCTGCCGCCGCAGCGGCTCGCCGCCATGATCGCGGACGCCGCCCCGGCGTTGGTGCTCGGCGAGGGCGACCTGGCCGCCGTCGAGGCGGAGGGACGCCACGACGGCCCGACCAGCGTCGTCGTGCACCCCGCCAACCTGGCGTACGTGATCTACACGTCGGGCTCGACGGGCCGCCCCAAGGGCGTCGCGGTCGCCCACGGCGGTGTCACGAACCTGATCACGCACTGGGTGTCGCGCCTCGGCGCCGCCGACGGTCAGGCGGCGGCGCTCTGGTCGAGCGTCGGCTTCGACGTCTCGGTGCAGGAGATCTTCCTGCCGCTGGCCACGGGCGGGGCGCTGCACCTCGTGCCCGACGACGTGCGCGGCGACCCGGCGGCGCTGCTGGGCTGGCTGCGCGAGCACCGCGTCGCGCAGGCCTACCTGCCGCCGGCCTTCGTCCGGTGGATCGACGAGGACCCGGCGGGCCGGCTGGCCGGGCTCGCGCTGCGCCACCTGCTGGTCGGCGTCGAGCCGTTGCCGGAGCTGGCCCTGCACCGCATCGAACAGGCCCTGCCCGGCCTGCGGATCCTCAACGGGTACGGGCCGACCGAGACCACCGTCTACAGCACCGCCTACCTCGACCCGCAGCCGACGGCCCGGCGGTGCCCCATCGGCCGGCCGCTGGCCAACACCCGCGTCTACCTGCTCGACGACCGGCTGGAGCCGGTTCCGGTCGGGGTGACCGGCGAGATCCACATCGGGGGCGTCGGCGTCGCCCGCGGCTACCTGCACCGACCGGCGGCGACCGCCGAACGGTTCGTTCCCGACCCGTTCGTGCCGGGGGAACGCGTCTACCGCACGGGCGACCTGGCCCGGCTGCTGCCGGACGGGAACATCGAATACCTGGGCCGCCGCGACAACCAGGTCAAGATCCGGGGCTTCCGGATCGAGCTGGGCGAGATCGAGGCCGCCCTGCGGGACCGGCCGGACGTCCGCGAGGCGGCGGTGCTCGTCGACGCCGACGCCACCGGCGAGCCGAGCCTCGTCGCCGGGGTCGGTCGGGGCGGGGCGGCGCCGCTACTGGCGAGCGAGTGGCGCGAGGCGCTGTCGCGGCGACTGCCCGGCTACATGATCCCGTCGTCCTTCGTGGAGCTGCCCCGGCTGCCGCTGACCGGCAACGGCAAGCTCGACCGGGCCGAGTTGCTGCGGCTGGCCCGGGCCGGGGCGCCCTGGCAGGTCAACCTGGCCAGCCCGCGCGACCAGATCGAGCTGACCCTCTACCAAATCTGGAAGCGGCTGCTGCTACGTCCGGAGATCGGCATCACCGACCGCTTCTTCGACGTGGGCGGCACGTCGATCTCGGCGATCAAGCTGGCCCATGCGATCGGCGAGGCGTTCGGCGAGCCCCTGCCCGTGCACGAGATCATGCTGCACCCGACGATCGAGGCGCTCGGCGGCCGGCTGCGGCGGGGCGCGTCCGGCCGGCCGCCGAGCAACCTCATCGAGTTCCGCGCGGGCGACGGCACCGGCCGGGTGATCTGCGTGCACCCGGCCGGCGGCACCGCGTTCTGCTACCTGTCGCTGGCCAAGGCCCTGCCGGAGTCCCTCGGCGTGTACGGCATCCAGTCCCCGGGGGTGAACCCGGGCGAGGAGTTCCTGCCCACGGTCGAGGCGATGGCGCAGGCGTACCTGCGGCAGGTCGCGCACCTGCTCGACGGTCCGGTGGTGCTCACCGGCCTCTCGTACGGCGGGCTGGTCGCGTACGAGATGGGCCGCCGGCTGGCCCTCGCCGGGCATACCGGGGTGAGCGTGGTCCTGCTGGACACCCTCGGCACCGACGACCCCGACCACCGGGGCGGCATCGAGCCGGTGGACATGGCCGAGTTCCGCGACAAGCTGGTCAAGTTCAACGGGATGTACCCGGGCATCGACGACGAGCAGATCGCGCAGTACCACCGCGTCTACAACCACAACCGCTCGACCATGCGCGACTACCCGGCCCCCGGTTCGCCGGCCCGACTGGTGCTGTTGCAGGCCACCGCCGGGCGCGACGAGGCCTTCCTGCGCGAGGTACGCGCCTTCTGGCGGCGACGCGGCGACGCCGACTTCCTGCTGGATCGGGTCCACTGCGACCACTGGGACATCCTGGAGAGCGCGGTGGTGCTGCGGGTCGCCGCGCTGCTGCGCGCCGAGGTGGACCGGCTCCGGGCGGCGGGCGCGACCACGCCGGCCGGACGGGAGGCGTGATGGCACCCCGTACCGGCCTCGCCGACGCGGTGCTCGCCCAGGCCCGCCGCACCCCCGACGCCGACGCGGTGGCCGACGGCGAGCGGCGCCTCAGCTATGCCGAGCTGGACGCCGCCAGCGCCGCGGTCGCCCGGTCCCTCCACCGGGCCGGGGCCCGCCCCGGGCAGGCCGTCGCGGTGCACCTGCCCCGCGGCTGGCAGTTGGTCTGCGTCATGCTCGGAATCCTGCGCCTCGGCGCGACCGTGGTGCCGCTGGACCGGCAGAGCCCGCCCGAGCGCCGGGGGCACATGCTGCGCGACTCGGCCGCCGTGGCGGTGGTCCACGGCGGCGACGTGCCCGGCGGGCTTCCCGACGGGGTCCGGCCGCTGCCGGTGGCCGCGCTGCTGCCGGTGCCCGTCCCACCCGTCGCCGCCGGACAACCGGACGCACCACCCGCCCCGGCCGGCGCGGACGCGCAACCGCCAGCGGGGGACACCCCCGTCGCGTTCGTCTTCTACACCTCGGGCACCACGGGCCGCCCGAAGGGCGTGCAGGTGCGCGACGCGGGCATCCTGCGGCTGGCCCGGCCCGGCTACCTCGAGCTGGACGCGGCCACGCGCTACGCGAGCCTCGCCAACCCGGCGTTCGACGCGATCAGCTTCGAGGTCTGGGTGCCGCTGCTGACCGGCAGCTGCTGTGTCGTGCTCGACGACGAGACGGTGGCGACGCCGCGGCTGCTCGACGCCGCGCTGCGCCGGGAGCGGATCGACACGCTCTTCATCACGGTGGCGCTGTTCAACGCGGTGGTCGGCGAGCTGCCGCACTGCTTCGCCGGGGTCGACCGGGTGCTGGTCGGCGGCGAGCAGCTCAACGCCCGGCTGATCCGCCGCTGGTACCGCGACAACCCCGCCAGCCGCACCCGGCTGCACAACGTCTACGGGCCCACCGAGGCGACCACGTTCGCCCTGTGCCATCCGATCCCCCGCGACTTCGACGCGGAGGTGGTGCCGATCGGCCGGGTGCTGCCGGGCACCGACGCGCACCTGGTGGTCGACGGCGCCCGCCTCGCCGCCCCGGGCGAGGTCGCGGAGCTCCACCTCGCGGGCGAGGCGCTGGCCGTCGGCTACCGCAACCTGCCCGAGCAGACCGCCGACCGGTTCGTCCGGCTGCCCTGGTTGGACGGCGCCACCGAGCGCCACTACCGCACCGGCGACCTCGTGCGCGCCGACACCGCCGGCCGCGTCGAGTACGTCGGCCGGGTCGACCGGCAGGTCAAGGTGCGCGGCTTCCGGGTGGAGCCCGGCGAGGTGGAGCGGCAGATCCTCGCCCACCCGGGGGTCCGGCAGGCGTACGTGGACACCCGACGTGACCCGACGCACGGGACGAACGAGCTGCTGGCGTACGTGGTGACCGCCGACGGCCTGACGTTCGCGCAGTTCGACAGGCACCTGGGCGCGACCCTGCCGGCGTACCTGCGCCCGCAGCGGGTGCACCGGGTCGAGGCGCTGCCGCTGACCGCCAACGGCAAGGTGGACCGCGACGCGCTGCTGCGCCGCGACGACCCGCCCTGGCGCGACGGCCCGCACCCACACGACGGGCGTGACGGTGACCCCGCCGGGGCGCCCGTCACGGCGTGGCAGCGCGCCGTGCTCGGGCTGGCGGGCGAGGTGCTGGGCGTACCCGACCTGCGGCCGACGGACCGGTGGATCGCCAGCGGCGGCGATTCGCTCAAGGCGCTGCGGCTGCGCTTCGAGATCCAGCGGCGCTGGGGCGGCGAGGTGCCGCAGGCGGTGGTGCTGGGCGGCGACCTCGCCGAGTTGGCCGCGGCGATCGGGACGGCCCGCAGCACGACCGGTGCGCCGTATCCGGTGCCGGCTCCCCCGGCCGGTGCCCGCAGCGCCCCCGCCACCTCCGAACAGCAGCGGCTCTGGCTGCTGCGGCAACGCTCGCCCGCGTCCACCGCCTACCACGTGGGGCTCGCCTTCGAGCTGACCGGCCGGGTCGACGCCGGCGCGCTACGCACGGCGCTGCGCCGGGTGGTGGCGCGTCACGCGGCGCTGCGTACCGCGTTCCGGGGCGCGCCCGAGGGGCTGCGCCAGGAGGTGGGCGAGCCCTACGACCCGTGGGGCGAGCCCGAGGCCGACCCCGACGCGGCCGGGTGGCGCGAGCGCGCCCGCGCCCTCTTCGCCGTCCCGTTCGACCTCGGGCAGCCGCGCCTGCTGCGGGCGTACTGGCTGGCCGGCGACGGCGGCGGGGTGCTGCTGCTGCACCTGCACCACATCGCGGTCGACGGCTGGTCGCTAGACGTGCTGTTGCGCGACCTGTCGGCCGGGTACGCGGCGGCGCTGGACGGCGGGGCCGCGCCCGCCGGCGAGGACGCGCCGACCCCGCTGGACTACGCCCGGTGGCAGGCCGACTGGTTCGCCCACCCGGCCTACCGGGCGCAACGCGACGCCCTGCGCGAGCACTACGCCGCCGTGGAGGAGATCTCCGCGCCGCTGCGACCGATCCGACGGCGGGGCGGCGCCGGGGACCACCTGCTGCGGACCACGATCGACCCGGTACGCCGCGCCGCCCTCGACCGGCTCTGCGCCGAGCTGGGCCTGACCCGCTTCCCGCTGCTGCTGACGCTCTTCGGCTGGGCGGTGCACGGGGTGACCGGCCGCACCCATCCGCGCGTCGCCAGCCCGGTGGCGAACCGCCCCGTACGCGACTTCGCCGCCAGCGTCGGCATGTTCGCCAACACCGTGCTGCTGCCCCTGGCGCTCGCACCGCGGGAGGAGTTGCGCGCGCAGCTGCGGCGACAGGCCGACGCCGTACGCGTGGTGCTCGACGCCCGGGACGTGGCGCTCGCACACGCCGTCGCCGACCACGATTTCGACGCCGACGCGCCGCTGTTCGACTTCCTCTTCGTCCTCGACAACACCGACTTCTCGGCGCTGGCGCTGCCCGGCTGCGCGTCCCGCCCGGTGTGGCTGGCGCCGACCGACGCCAAGTGCCCGCTGACCCTCTCGGTCGTCGAGCACGAGTCCGGGCTCGACTGTCTCTGGGAGTACGCCGACGAGCACTTCGACGCCGCCGACGTGGCCGCGGCGGCCGAGTTGTTCCGGCGTGGCCTGGACGCGGTGACCGGCACCGGCACGTGCACGCTGGCCGAGCTGGTGCGGCCGCACCGCAGAAGCCTGCCCGAGCCCGGCCGGGGCCCGCGTACCCCGCTGGCCCTCCCGTCGGCGGCGTCCGGCGCCGGGCCGCCGGCGACGGTGGCCGAGTGCTTCGCGGCACGGGCCCGGGCGGAGCCGGCCGCCACCGCGCTGGTCGCCGGGGAGCGCAAGCTCAGCTACGCCGACCTCGACGGGTACGCCTCGTCGCTCGCCGCCGAGCTGGCGCGACGCCATCCGGTGCCGACCGACGGCCCGCAGCACGTCGCCCTGTTCTTCGAGCCGTCGGTGGAACACGTGGTGGCGCTGCTGGCCGCGGCCCGGCTCAACCTGACCGTCGTGCCGCTGGACCGGTCCTACCCACCGGCGTTGCTGCGCCACGTCCTGGGCCAGGTCGACCCGCTGTGCGTGCTGCTGGCGCCCGGCGACGAGCCCGCACTCGACGCCATCGACGGGGGCGGCCACCCGCGCCACCGTGTGCTCCTGTCCCGGTCGAGCACGCCGGTTGCCCCGACGTACGCCGGCCGCCCGCTGTACACGCTGTTCACCTCGGGCTCGACCGGGACTCCGAAGGGGGTCCAGGTCGGCGACGCCCTGCTGGTCAACCTCCTGCGCTGGCAGGCCGGGGCCGGCGGCCTGGCGGGCCGGGCGGCGACCGTGCAGTTCTCCATGCTCTCCTTCGACGTCTCCTTCCAGGAGATCTTCGGCACGCTCTGCGGCGGCGGCACCCTGCACCTGCCCCGGCCCGGCCGGCGGCAGGACATGCCGGCGCTGCTGGAACACCTCGACGCCGCCGGCATCGAGCGGATCTTCCTGCCGTACGTCGCCCTGCAACTGCTGGCCGAGCACGGGGTGCGCCTCGGCCGCTATCCGTCGCGGTTGCGGGAGGTCGTCACCGCCGGCGAGCAGCTCGTCTGCACCGACAGCATCCGCCGCTGGTTCGCGGGGCTGCCCGGCGCGCGCCTGTTCAACCACTACGGACCGACGGAGACCCACGTGGTCAGCGGCCTCTGCCTCGACGGGGACCCGGCCACCTGGCCGACCCGCCCCGCCATCGGCCGGCCCGTCGCCAACACCTGGTTGCGGGTGGTGGACTCCGCCGACGAGGTGGTGCCGCCGGGCTGCCCGGGGCGGCTGTTGATCGGCGGGGAGCTGGTGGCGCCCTGCTATCTCGACGATACGGCGCTCGACCGGGCCCGCTTCGTCGAGTTGCCCGGGCTCGGCTGGTTCTTCCGCAGCGGCGACCAGGCCCGGTTCGACCGGGACGGACTGCTGCACTACCTGGGTCGTGACGACCAGCAGGTGAAGGTGAGCGGGTACCGGCTGGAGCTGGGCCAGGTCGAGGCGGCGCTGCTGACGCACCCGGCGGTCGTCAACGCCGTGGTGGTGCACGAGCACCCGCACCTGGTCGCCTGCCTGGAGTTCCGGGCCGGTGCGCCCACGCCGGAGGAGCTGACCGCCCACCTCGCGCGGCTGCTGCCCGGGTACGTGCGGGTGGACCGGTTCCGGTGGCTGGCGGAGCTGCCGCGTACGGCCAGCGGGAAGCTGGACCGCCGCCGCGCGTCGAGCGCGCCGGGCGAGGAGCTGCGGCCGGGAGGCGCCGCGCCGGCACCGGTCATGTCGGCGCTGGAGGCGCGGCTGGCGGGGCTCTTCGCGCAGGTGGTCGCGGTGCCGGTCGAACCGGACCGGCGCTTCTCCGACCTGGGGGCCGGCAGCCTCGACCTGATGCGCTTCCACCTGCGCTGCGTTGCCGAGGGGCTGCCGCTGAGCATCCCCGACCTGTTCGAGCACGTCACCATCCGCCGCCTCGCCCGGTTCCTCGGCGCGCAGGGGGCCGGCACCGGCGCGCCGGTGCCGAGCCGCCCGACGGCGGCGACGCCACCGGCGGACGGGCCGGCACACCGGGCGGCGGAGCTGGCGGCGCGACGGGACGGGGCCGCCGCGGGCCCGGCGGACGAGCCGGTCGCCGTGGTGGGGATGGCCGTCCGGTTGCCCGGCGCCGACGACCTGGCCGCCTTCTGGGCGATGGTGGAGGCCGGCGAGCGGGGCATCGCGCACTTCGACGCCGCCGACGGTCTCGTCGGCGCGCGCGCCCAGCTGGCCGGGCCGCTCGGCTTCGACCCCGGGCACTTCGGCATCAGCCGGGCCGAGGCGCGGCTGATGGATCCGCAGCAGCGGCACCTGCTGATGAGCTGTGTCGAGGCGTTGGCGCACGCCGGCATCGCCGATCCCGCCGGCCGACGGGTCGGCCTGCTCGCGAGCTGCGGCGAGAACACCTACTTCCAGACGATGCTGCGCGAGGCCGACCCGGCACGGCTGCCGGACCCGTTCCAGCTGGCCCTGCACCACGAGAAGGACTTCCTCGCCACGAAGGTCGCCTACCACCTGGGCCTGACCGGGCCGGCCTTCACCGTGCAGGCGGCCTGCGCCAGCTCGTTGGTGGGGGTGCACGTCGCGGCGGGGCTGCTGCGCCAGGGCGACAGCGACGTGATGCTGGTCGGCGGCGTGCTGGTGGACCCGCTGCTGGGCGCCGGCTACCGCTACCAGCCCCAGCACATCTTCTCCCCGGACGGGCACTGCCGGCCGTTCAGCGACGACGCCGGCGGCACCGTCGGCGCCAGCGGGGTGGGCGTGGTGGTGCTCAAGCCCCTGCGGCTGGCCCGGCGCGACGGCGACACCGTCTACGCGGTGATCACCGGATCGGCCGTCACCAACGACGGCGCGCAGAAGCTCGGTTTCGCCGCTCCCTCGGTCGCCGGCCAGCGCGAGGTGATCCGGGCCGCGCTGCGCCGCAGCGGCCGGGTCGGCGGCGACCTGGGCTACGTGGAGGCGCACGGCACCGGCACGGAGCTGGGCGACCCGGTGGAGGTGGCGGCGCTGCGCCAGGCGTTCGACCTCACCGAGTCCGGCCGGACCGCGCTGGCCTCGGTGAAGAGCCAGATCGGTCACCTCGGCGCGGCGGCCGGGGTCGTCGGCCTGGTACGCGCGGCGTTGGCCGTGCACCACGGGCTGATCCCGCCGAACGTCGACTTCCGCCGGCTCAACCCGCGGCTGGGCCCCGATCCGACCCCGTTCTACGTCCCCCCGAAGTCCCGGCCCTGGCCGGTCGACCGGCCGCGCGTGGCGGCGGTGAGCAGCTTCGGCATCGGCGGCACCAACGCCCATCTGGTCTGCGAGGCGGCCGAGCCGGCCGGCGCCGGGCCGGGGGTGCCGCCGCGCCCCGGCGTACCGGTGGTGGTGCTCGCCAGCGGCAGCGCCGCCGCCCTGCGCCTCGACGCGGAGCGGATCGCCGACTACCTCACGGCCCGACCCGAGGCCTACCGCCAGGTGCTGCGTCACCTGCAGGCCGGCCGGTCGCCGGGCCGCTGGCGGGCCGCCGCCGGCTGCGCCGACGTGGCCGCCGCCGTGGCCTGGCTGCGCACCGCGACGCCCGTCGAGGTCACCCCCGTCGACGCCATGCCCGTCGAGGTCACGGGGATCACCGGCCCGGCCGGTACGCCGCCGCCGGCCGAGCTGGCCGCCGCCTGGCTGGCCGGGTGCCCGATCCGCTGGCCGGCCGGGCCGGCGCAGCCGCCCTGGGACTTCCCCCCGCCGGCGTTCGCGCTCGTCGACCACGACTTCGCCCGCGTCGCGGGACCGCCGTCGCCGCACGGCGCAGCGTCGCCGCACGGCGCAGCGTCGGCGGCCAACGGGACCACGCCGTCGCCGGGCGGGCCGGCCGATCAGCCGTGGCCGGCCCGGCTGCCCGAGTCCGAGTGGCTGCACCAACCGCACTGGGTGCGCTGGCGGCACGCGGGGCTGCACGCCACGGCCCGCCGCCCGGAGACGTTGGTGGTCATGACGGCGGGCGCACCGTCGCCGGCCCTGCTGCGCGCGTTCGCGGCCTCCCACGAGCGGGTCGTGGCCGTCACCGCGGCGGACGGCTTCGCCCGGCTCGGGCCGGACAGCTACGAGGTCGACCCGGTGGACCCCGCCTCGCTGACCCTGCTGATCGAGGCGCTGGCGGCGTCCCGACCCGCCGGGGCGGCCCGGGACGCGTCGGCCGGCGCCGACCGGGGCGTCGAGTGGGTGCACGCGCTGCCGCTGGCCGTCGAGGGACCGGTCGGCGCGGACACCCTGGCCCACTCCTACCGGGCCTGCGTCGACGCCCCGGCGGCGCTGCTGGGGGCCCTCGCCGGGCTGCCGCGGCGGCCCCGGCTGCGGGCCTGGTGGCTGTCGCGGCAGGCGCAACCCGTCGTCGGCGACGTGCACCGGCCGGAGCTGGGCCTGCTCGCCGGGGTGTGCGAGGTGGCGCCCCAGGAGGACGCCGTCGCGGGCCACTGGTTGGACCTGCCCGGCCCGGATGCGGCGGACTGGGCGCCGGCGCTGGCGGCGCTGCTGGCGCAGGAGACCCCACCGCCACGGCGACTCGCGCTGCGCGACGGCTACTGGTGGGAGCAGGCGCTCCTGCCGGTCCACCCGCCGGCCACACCGGCACCGCCGCCGCTGCCGCCCGGACCCGCCGTCCACGTGGTCCTGGGCGGCACCGGCGGCATCGGGCGCAGCATCGCGGCGTGGCTGCTGGAGCAGGGCGACTGCCGGGTGATCCTGCTGTCGCGGCACGGGTCGCTGCCGGCCGCGCTGACGCCATGGAGCGACCGCGTCGACCTCGTCGAGGCGGACCTGGCCGAGACCGGCCCGGACGAACTGGTGGCCCGGCTCGACGCCCTGACCGGCCGGATCGACGGGGTGGTGCACGCCGCGGGGGTCGCGGCCGGCGGGTTGATCAGCCGGCGGGACGCCGCCGCGATGCGGGCCGCCACGGCGGGCCGCACCCACGGCGCGCTGCTCGTCGAGCGCCTGATCGCCTCCCACCGCCCCGCGTTCGTCCTCTACTGCTCGTCGATGTCGGCGCAACTCGGCGGCGTCGGGCAACTCGACTACGCCGCCACCAACGGGCTGCTGGCCGGGTTCGCCCGGCACCGGGCGACCGACGCCGACAGCACGGCGCGCATCTGTGTGGACTGGGACGTCTGGCGCGAGGTGGGCATGGCCCGCGACGCCCTGCCCACCGACGCCCGGCACCGGGCACACCTGGCGGTCGGCCTCCAGGTGGACGAGGGGCGGCGGCTCCTGGCGCAGGCCCTGCGGCTGCGGCTGCCGCACCTGCTCGTCTGCACCACGGCGCTGGATCGGGCGCGGGAGTTCTACGCGCCGCCGGCCGGGCCGCGGGACGACGACCCCGTCGTGCCGGCACCGTCGGCCGCCGAGCGGGTCGGCGGGTGGCTGCGTGACCGGCTGGGCACCGAGACGATCGACCCGGCCGCGTCCCTCTACGACCTGGGCGCCGACTCGCTGCTGCTGCTGGACCTCATCGATGAGGCCAAGGAGCACTTCGGCGTCAGCCTCAGCCTGTCGCAGCTCAGCCACCGGGTGAGCCTGACCGAGATGCTGGGGCTGCTCGGCGAGCCGGTCCGCGTCGCCGAGCCCGCCGGGCCGGCCGTGGCGGTGCAGGTCTGGCAGGCCGGCCGGGGACGCACCGTGCTCTGCCTGGTCCATCCCGTCGGCGGCGACGTCCAGGCGTACCGGTCGCTGGTGTCGGCGCTCGACCCGCGGCTCACCGTCTGCGTGATCGCCGACCCCGCCCTGACCCGCCCGGGGTGGCCGGACTGGTCACTCGCCGAGCGCGCAACGCGCTACCACGCCGCGCTGCGGGCCCGGTTCCCCCGCGACGAGTGGCGCTGGCGGCTCGCCGGGTGGTCGTTCGGGGCCTGGGTGGCGCTCGGGATGGCGGCGGAGGCGGAGGCCACCGGCCAGCCGGCGGACGAGCTCTACCTGATCGACCCGCCACCGCCGGACGCGGCGCCGGTCCTCGGGGCGTACGACGAGGACCGGCTCGCCGCGCTCTTCGCCCACGAGCTGGGGGCGGCGACGGGGGCGGGCGGCGCGGCGTCGGCGTACGCGGACGCGCTGGCGCGCCGCTGCCGGGCCAACCTGGCGAGCATGGCGGGGCACGCCCTGCCCCGGCTGGCCGGCACGCCCGCCCGGCTCTGGTTGGCGGGCCGCCCGACGGCCGGCCTGCCGGCGCTCGGCCCGCCGCCGGAGCAGGCCCGGCGGTGGCGCACGCACCTGGCCGGGCTCGCGTGGCAGCTCGTCGACACCACCCACTACGGCATCGTCGCGGCGCCGCACGCCCGAGGCGTGGCCGAGACCATCAACGAGGCGGTGAGCTGACCGTGCGACGACGCTGGACCTGCCGGGCTGCCGGGGCGGCGGCGCGATGAACCCGTACCGGTCGCTGCCGCCCCGGTCGTTCTGGCGCACCGCCGTCGCCGAGCCGGAGATGCTGGCCATCGAGGAGGTGTGGACGCCGAAGTTCGCCATCGACGCGGACGATCCGGTCCTCACCGCCGGCTCCTGCTTCGCCCGGCACCTCGGTCCCGCCCTGCTCGACGAGGGGATGAACTGGCGCGAGGCGGAGCTGCCCCCGCCGGGGCTCACCGAGGCCGAGCGCCGGGCCCGCCACTACGGCGCGTTCTCGTTCCGCACGGGCGCCATCTACACGGCGGCCACCCTGCGGCAGTGGCTGACGTGGGCCCTGGTGGACGGCCCCGGCCCCGACGATCTCTGGCGCGAGGGCGAGCGGTTCTTCGACGCGTACCGACCGTCGGTCGAACCCGACGGGTACGCCTCGGCGCGTACCGCCCTGGCCGCGCGCCACTCGACGCTGACGGCGATGCGGGCGGCGATCGCCGAGGCGGGTTGTCTCATCTTCACCCTCGGTCTGACCGAGGCCTGGCGGGACCGGATCACCGGCACCGTCCACCCGGTCTGCCCGGGCACCGTCCGGGGCACGTTCGACGCCGGGCGGCACGCCTTCCACAACTTCACTGTCGCCGAGGTGCACCGGGACCTCGACGCCGTCGTCGCGCTGCTGCGGGCCGCCAACCCCCGGCTACGCGTCCTGCTGACCGTGTCGCCGGTGCCGCTGACCGCGACGGCGACCGGGGCGCACGCGCTGAGCGCCACCACGTACTCCAAGTCGGTGCTGCGGGCCGCGGCGGGCCAGCTCGCCCAGGAACACGAGCACGTCGACTACTTCCCCTCGTACGAGCTGATCACCGCCGTGCCGTTCCGGGGGGTGTTCTTCGCGCCGAACCTGCGCGCCGTGACGCCGGCGGGGGTCGCCTTCGTCATGCGCCACTTCTTCGACGCCCTCGACCGGGCACGCGGCGGGACCGGGGCGGCGGATCCCGCCGCGCCGGTGCCCGGGCGCCGCGTCGCCGACGCCGCCGATGGGGGTGACCTCTACTGTGACGACGCCGTCCTCGACCGGTACCGCGCCGGCTAGGTTCCTGCTGCTGGGCGACTCGCACGCCGGGCCGATCGGGCGGGCCGCGACGGCGGCCGGGGTGCCCTTCGTCGGCGGCCCGGTCGGCTCGGGGCGCGACTTCAACGTCGGTTTCCACGACGTACGCGACGGCGCGCTGGTGTTCCGCGACGCCGCCGTGCAGGAACGCCACCGCGGGTTCCTGGCCGAGCTGGCGGTGACGGACCTCGGTCAGCTCCGCGTCCCGCTGGTCTCGACGTTCGGTCTCAGCGTCCACTTCTTCGCCACCGGCGCGAACTGGCGGATCTACCGGGCCGGCGACGGCGCCTTCCCCGCGGGCTTCCTCACCAGCGAGCTGTTCGACGGCATCGTGCGCGCCATGGCCCGCGGCGCGCTCGCCTTCTACCGCCACGCCCTCGGCCTGGGGCTGCGCGTCCTCGCGGTGCTGCCCCCGCAACGGGTGCCGGGCATGTCCGACCCGCTGGTCTTCGCGGCGGCCCAGGAGACGATCCGCCGCGCGCTCGACGCGCTCGGCGTGGAACTCGTGGACGTGCGGGCCCGGGCCACCGACGGCACGGGCCGGCAGCGGGCCGCGTTCTGCGAGCCGGACGACCCGATCCACGGCAACCTCGCCTTCGGGCGGCTGATCGTGGCCGACCTGTTGGCGCGGGGGCTGTGACACCGAACCCAGGAGGTTACGAGATGGAAGAGCACGTCCTTGCCGCCGTCGAGCGCCTGACGACCCGCGGGCCGGCGAAGTACGACACCATCACCGTCCGACCGATCTCCCCGGTCATCGGCGCGGAGGTCGGCGGCCTCGACCTCGCCACCGACCTGTCGCACGAGCAGGTGGCCGAGGTCCGGCGGGCCTTTCTCGAGCACCACGTGCTGGTCTTCCGCGACCAGGTGCTCAGCGCCGAGGACCACAAGCGCTTCGCCGGGCACTTCGGCGAGCTGCGCCGCCAGCCCCTGGCCGACCTCGACGGCGGCGATCCCGCCATCCTCGAGGTCAGCGCCGACCGGAACTCGCGGTTCGTGGCCGGCGAGGACTGGCACAGCGACGGCACCGCCGAGGCCGAGCCGTCGCTGGGCTCGATGCTCTACGTCACGAGGACGCCGGAGATCGGCGTCGGCGGCGACACCCTCTGGGCCAACATGCACCTGGCGTACGAGATGCTCTCCCCACCGATGCGGGCCCTGCTCGACGGTCTCACCGCGATCCACGACGGCCTGATCCCCTGGCAGGGGCACACCCCGCCGCCCGAGTACGTGGTGCCGAAGAGCGAGCACCCGGTGGTGGTGCGGCACCCGGAGACCGGCCGCCGGCTGCTCTTCGTCAACGCCGGTTTCACCTCGCACATCGTGCAGCTCTCCCGGCCGGAGAGCCGGGCGGTGCTCGACCTGCTCTTCGGCCTGGTGGCGCAGCCGGTCCTGAGCTGCCGGGTCCGCTGGACGCCGAACACGTTGGTGTTCTGGGACAACCGCTGCACCCAGCACCACGCGGTGTGGGACTACTACCCGCACTCGCGCTACGGCCAGCGGGTCACCGTCAACGGCAGCCGGCCGACCGGCTAGTCCCCGCGCCGCGCCGACGCCGGCCGCGGGGCCGCTCAGCCGCGCACGATCCGCTCGGTGTAGGCCCAGTCCGCGTCGAGGGCGGCGTCCCGCTCGCCGGTGAGGCCCGTCAGGTCCGCGCCCGCGGCCCGGCCGGCGTCCGCGACCCGGTCGCGGAGGATCCGGGCCGTGACCAGGGCGGCCCGGGTGCCCTGGGCGGTCACCGGGTCCAGGTGGTAACCGGCGTCGCCGACCAGGCACCAGCCCGGCCCGCTCATCGGCCGGCGCAGCATCCGCAGCCGGCCGGCCCCGCCGATCGGCGTGCTCCGGCGGCCGGCGGCGACGGCCGGACGGAGGTGCGGGTCGTCGCGCACCATCCGCTCGTACGCGCGCCCCGGATGCCGGCCCGTCTCGTCGATCAGGCTCTGGTGCAGGTCCAGCGCGACGCACCACCGCATGTCGCCGCACGGCGTCGAGATGAGGACGCTGCGGTCCTGCAACGAGAAGTACGAGCGGTCGGTGGGCAGCGGCAGGTTCTCGTAGTACGCCAGCAGCGCGAACCACGGTGACTCGACGACCCGGTAGGCGCTCGCCCCCACCCGCTGCGCGTTGCGCGACAGCCGGCCGTCGGCCAGCACCAGCAGGTCACAGGTGAGCCGGCTGTCGATGGCGTCGTGCCGGACTGTCGCCCCGCGTACCCGCCCCCCGTCGATCGTGATCGCCCGCACCCGGGCCGGACGGCACACCGTGACGTTGCCCCGGCTCTGCGCGGCGGCCAGCAGCGCCGGGTCCAGCACCTCGCGGGGCAGGCTCATCCGGTACGAGTGCTCGTCCTCGCGCGGGTAGACCCGCTCGACGACGTCGTCGCCGATGCGCTGGGTGTCGCCGTAGGTGCGCGGCGCGCCGCAGGCCAGGACCGTCTCCAGCAGGCCGAGCTCCGCCCAGGCCAGGTTGCCGGCGCGGTCCCAGGTGGACTGCTGCGGCCAGAACGCGGTGGGTCGCGAGGCGTCCAGGACGAGGATGCGCTCCGCGTACGGCGCGAGGGCCCAGGCGGTGGACGCGCCGGCGATCCGGCCGCCGACCACGACGACCTCCCAGTGGCCGGCGATCACGCCGGCACCGACTCGACGCGGTGGTGCCGCGGTGGGCTCCCGACGTCGTCACGCGGCACGGCTCAGTCTCCCACCCGGGGCGGGCCGGGGGAAGGGAGCGGCCCGGTCGCCGGGGTGCGCCGCGCTCTCCGCCACCGCCACCGGGCACATATCGAAAGAGGCCATTTCATTACTGGCCGGTTACCCGCGCCAAATAGGTTGACCCAGGTCAACGGGATTCCTTGTTGGACTCGGGGTGGGATGTGAACAGTCAGGCAACTACCCGGGCGGCGCCCGGACTCGATGTCCGGGACCTCGAATGGCGTGCCGTGTGGGCGGGCGCGCGGCTGCTGGCCCGGGCGTACGAGGACGGCGCCATCTGGGCTGCCGCCGGTTCGCTCCCCCGCTGGCGGCGGAACGCGGCGCTGACCGCGCTGTACCTGGCCGAACTGGTGATCGCCCAGCTCATGAGCTCGGGCATCACGCTCGCCGCGTACCGCGGCGACCGGCTCGACGGGATCCTGGTCCTCTACGGCGACGAACGCACCACGCCCTGGTGGGGCTGGGCCCTGCGGGCGGGGGCGTGCCTGCTGGCCGGGCCACGGGCCGTCGCGCACGCCGTACGGATCTCCAACGCGTTGGACCGGCTGCGTCCCCGCAGCCCGCACGTGTGGTTCGCGGTGCTGGGCCGGCGCACCGACTCGGTCGGCGTCGGCTACGTCCTCATCCGCGCCGGCCAGGCCCGGGCCGAGGCCCTCGGCCTGCCGGGCTACCTGGAGACCTCGGCCGGCCCGGAGCAGGTGCAGATCAACGAGATGCTCGGCTGGACCTCGGTGGACGAGTACGTGCTGAGCACCGGCAGCCGGATCCGGACGATGTGGCGCGACGCCCCGGCGCGGTCATGACCGCGGCCGGCCTGTCCCGCGCCCTCGACACGCTGTTCGCGGTCCCGCCGCAGCACCGCGTCGGCGACACCGACCGCGCCACGGCGCGGCAGGTCCTCGGCTGCGACGACGACACCCTGTCCACGCTGCTCGACCGGGGGCTCCAGGCCAGCGGCCCGGCCGGCGCGGAACGCTTCGACTCGCGTGACCTGTTCAACCTGGCCCTGCACTCGGGCACCGGCACGACCGTGCCGGAGCAGGCGTTCGCCTACTCGCTGCGGTGGATGCGCTCGTCGACGGAGCAGCTGCTGGCGCCCCGCGCCTCCCGGTTCGCGCTGCGCGTCGCGTGCGCCGCCGACGGTTGCGGCCCGCAGCCGACCAGCACGCTGGCCCTGCCGCGCCCCGAACGCCTCGGCGGCGCACTGCACGACCTGAGTGTCGAACCCGCCGCGCCGGGCGACGTCGGCGGGGACACGGTCGTGCGTACGGCGTCGGAGCTGGCCGTCACCGCCACCGTGCACACCCGCGGCGAACAGGCCGAGCTGCGTTGCCCGGAGTTGCGCGCGATCGTCGCCGAGTTCGCCGCCATGCGGCTGCGCTGGGTCAAGCTGCCCGCCGCCCTGCGCAACGACGTCGACCTGGTGACCACGCACGGGGTGGCGAGCTGCGACTCGGCGAGCCGGTACCTGGCCCGGCGCTGCGTCGCCGCCGGCCTGCCGGCGGTGACCAGGATCGGCTGGGTGGTCGGCATGCTCGACCTGGTCCACGCCTGGGTCGAGGTCGAGGACGCCGACGGCACGACCAAGGTCATCGACCCGGTCTTCGCGCTGTTCGCCGCCGCCGTGCGCGGGGCAAACCCGCTGCTGCGCGACCCGGCCGTCGCGCTGCGCACCAACCGGCTCGTCCCGACCGGCCTGCCCACCGGGCAAGCCGTGGCCGAGCACCGCTGCGCCGGCGAGCCCACGGCGGCCCGGATCGCCACGACCATCCTCCCCGCACCGACGCGCCCCGAGGAGAGCTGATGCTCACGACCGTCACGCCGCCGGAGTTCCTCACCGCGTTCCTGCGCGCCAGATGCCCGGACGCCGACCCGGTCGGGGTCGACGACGACCTCGTGGAGAGCGGTGTCCTGAACTCGATGCACCTCGTCGAACTGCTCTACCTGATCGAGGCGGAGCTGGGCACGGAGATCTCCCTCGACGACGTGAGCACGGACGACCTGCGCACCGTTTCCCGCATCACGCGACGGTTCTTCGCCCCGGGGCGGGGTCCCGGCGAGACAGCCAAGGAGTAGCTGATGTTGCAGACCCGCGTCCGCGAGGTGGTCGCCTCGGTGTTCGGTGTCGCACCGGACGAGTTGCCCGAGCGCCTGGACCCGGACACCGTCGCGGGCTGGACCTCGCTGCGTCAGATCCAGCTCATGATGGCGCTCGAGAAGGCCTTCGGCATCGAGATCGACCCGAACCTGCTGCCGGCGCTCGCGTCCGGCCCGGCCATCGTGCGGTTCCTCGAACAGACGCCGGGTGTCGCGGACGGGGCGGGCCGGTGACGGCGTACCACCCGCACCTGCGCACGGTGCACGACGTCATCGCCTTCCACGCCGGGCGGCGGCCGGACCATCCGGCGGTGCACTGCCAGGACCGCTCGGTCAGCTACGCGCAGCTGCACCGGTCCAGCAACCGCACCGCGCACGCCCTGCGGCGCGCCGGGGTCACGGCCGGGGACCGCGTCGCGTACCTCGGCAAGGAGTCCGAGCACTACTACGACGTCCTGTTCGCCTGCGCGAAGACCGGCACCGTGCTGGTGCCCGTCAACTGGCGGCTGCGCGCCGGCGAGATCCGGCACATCCTGCGCGACTCCGGCAGCACCGTGCTCGTCTGCGACGAGGACCTCCTGGCCACCGTCGACACCCTGCGGCCGGATCTGCCCGAGCTGCGCGAGGTGGTGTCGCTGGCCGGTTTCGCCGCCTGGCAGGCCGGCGACGACGGCGACCTGGCCCCGTCCTGGACCGCCGAGCAACCGCTGGCCCAGGTGTACACCAGCGGTACGACCGGCAACCCCAAGGGGGTCGTGCTGGCCCACCGCAGCTTCTTCGCGGTACGCGACGCGCTCGCCTCCGAGGGCCTGGACTGGATCGACTGGCGGCCGGACGACGTGAGCCTGATCGGCATCCCCGGGTTCCACATCGGCGGGTTGTGGTGGTCGATCCAGGGGTTCAGCGCCGGCGTCACCAACGTGTCGGTCCGGGTGTTCGCCGGGCACGAGGCCGTCCGCCTCATCCGGCGCCACCGCGTCACCACCGCGTGTGTCGTGCCGGCCCAGTTGCAGATGATGCTCGCGCCGCCCCGGCCGAAGCGCGCGGACTTCGTCTCGCTACGCAAGATCGTCTACGGCGGCTCACCGATCTCGGAGGCGCTGCTCGAACGCAGCCTGGAGATGTTCGGCTGCGAGTTCGCGCAGATCTACGGGCTCTCCGAGAGCGGGAACACCGCGGTCTGCCTGCCGCCGGAGCAGCACGTCGTCGGCGGGGCGCGGATGCAGGCGGCGGGCCGGCCCTACCCCGGGTTCGGCGTGCGCATCGTCGACGACGCGGGCCGGGTCCTGCCACCGTTCGAGGTCGGCGAGATCTGTCTGCGTACCCCCGCCCACATGATCGGCTACCGGGGCCTGCCCGAGGCCACCGCCGAGACCCTGGTGGACGGCTGGCTGCACACCGGCGACGCCGGTTACCTGGACGACGAGGGCTTCCTGTTCGTCCGCGACCGGATCAAGGACACGATCATCGTGGCCGGCGAGAACGTCTACCCGGCGGAGATCGAGAACGCGGTCTGCGCGTACCCGGGAGTGGTGGAGGCCGCCGCCGTCGCCGTGCCGCACGAGCACTGGGGCGAGGTCGTGCGCTGCTTCGTGGTGGCCCACCCCGACCAGCCCGCGACCGCCCGCGATCTCACGTCGTTCCTGCGGGGGCGGATCGCCGACTTCAAGATCCCGGCGAGCTTCGAGTTCGTCGACCACCTGCCTCGCAATCCCAGCGGAAAGCTGCTCCGGCGGGAGCTGCGGGAGCGGTACTGGCAGCACCTGGACCGGCGCGTGGCCTAGCGCCCCGCGCCCGGTCCGTTCTGGCTCCACGCCCCTCACCCATCAGGCAAAGGCGGACCGATGCACATTTCCCTAAGACACCACAGCGACCGCGTCGCGCTCTCGACCGGCAATCCCGACCGGATCTCGCTGCGCTACTCCGAGGACCCGCGAGCGGTCGCGCGGAGACTTCCCCGACGCGGCGACGACGAGCCAAGGAACGTGCTCCTGCTGGGTGCGAACGGGTTCGTCGGCATGCACATGCTGCGCGAGCTTCTCGGCGACCCCCGGGTGGCGACGGTCTACGCCCTGGTGCGCCGCAAGGGCGACAAGTCCGGCGAGGAGCGGATCGCCCGGCAGTTGCGCAAGTACAAGATGGAGCTGCCCGACACCGCGAAGCTGTCCGTCCTGGAGGGCAGCTACCTGGAGCCGGCGATGGGTCTCGCCCCCGCAGAGCACGACGAGTTGCTCACCGAGGTGGACGTGGTCATCGACGCCGCGGGGGCGACCACTCACGACTACCCCTACTCCCGCTACCGGCAGGAGAAGGTCCTGCCGACGCTCCGGCTCGCCGAGTTCTGCATGCGCGAGCGGTTCAAGACCCTGCACGTCATCGGCTCGGTCGGCAGCGAGGTCTACCAGCAGCGACGCGACTTCTACCGCAACAGCTTCTTCTACACCGGCTACAGCCGGATGAAGTGGGTCGTCAAGCACCTCAGCCTGCGGGCGAACAACGACGGCGTGCCGATCCACATCTACCAGGCGCCGTTCGCGCTGGGCGGCCCGGACACCGGGTACAAGGACCCCGGCATGGAGTACTCGTTCTGGAACATGATCTCGCACATCCTCCAGCTCGGCATGATCTGGGACTCGGAGGTCACCAGCCCGGTCGTGGCCGGTGACGTGCTGGCCCGGTCGGTGGTGGCCAACGCGCTGTCGCCCGCGCCGCGGGTGATCAGCTACCCGGTGACCCCCGTGACCAGCCAGGAGATCGCCGAGCGGTTCGGGCTGAAGCTGGTGTCGTGGGCGACGTTCCGCGCCGAACTGATCCGCCAGCACCGGTTCCGGCCCGGCCAGATCGACTGGTCGAAGCCGATCGCCAGCATCCGGCGCGGCCGGCAGCAGTCGCGGTTCATCAGTTCGCTCTTCCCCCGCTCGTTCCACACGCTGCTGCACAACATCCACACCGCCGCCGCGCGCCCGACGACCGTGCGGGTCGGCACCGACCTGCCGTCGATCGACGTCCTGGAGAACAACGCCAGGCGGATCCGCAAGCTCGGCAGGTACCTGCCCGACGCCACGCCGGCTCCCGTCGCGGTTCCCGCGTCCGTACCCGTTCCCGCTCCGGCTGCCGCCCCCGAGCCGGTCGCCGTCGGGGCCGCCTGACCCCTCCTGCACGCCCGCAGCGCCGGCCGACCCGACCTCCACCCGGGTCGGCCGGCGCCCTGCTGCGCGCCGGACGGGCCGCGCGGGAGCCCGGGCCGGCACAGTTCTGCGCCCACTCTCGGCAGCCCACAACGCGGCCGGCATTCCCCGAATCGGGGTGCCACGCCGGCACCCGACGCGCCCGAGGAATGCGCGGACGGGGCGCTGACACGCTGGCGGCGCACACAATACGCAATGATTATCACCGATGCGTAGGATACCGTCCACCCTTCAACCCACCGGGCGGTAATTCGTCCCGTCGGACGCGGGCCGCACGCGCTTCACCTGCTCAAACGCCGGCCGTGCGCCCGCTTTGGCGGCTGCGGCACCACCCCTCGCGGGCTCCTCGAATTCGCATCGAATCCCGCTGTACGACAGGAAATAAATGGTTGCCGAACCCTTGGCAGGAGGTCCGCGCATTCGCTACCTTCTCTATTGCCACGAGGGAGAGCTTCCCGGGACCTGTCCCGGAATTCGCTTTCGTGGCACTGGAATTCCCCCGAACGCCCTTCTCGATTGCGGAGACGGTCACGTCCTGGGGCACACCGACCCACCAATCCGGAAAGGAGGTACCCGCCATGGCCTTCGACATCGTGATCGTCGAGACGAACGAGGTAGTGCTGAACCACGGGGCCGTCTGACGAGCCCGGTGCCGGACCCGCGTGCGGGTCCGGCACCGTCCTGTCCGTCGTGCGTCGTCGTCGAAGGGACACCGCGATGCGGGTACGCCGCCGCGACCAGCTCATCTGTCGCTGGGACCGCGATGCGCTGATGATCGCCCTGCCCGGTGAACGCCGCTGGCTGCGCGTCACCCCCGACCTGCTGAGTCTGCTGCAGCTCCTGGACGACTTCACCGACGTCGAGAAGGTCGCCGCCCACTTCGGCGGCGACGCCGCCGACGCCGCCACCCGGGCGGTCCAGCAGCTCCGCGACGCCGGCATCCTCGTCGCCGACACCGACGACGTCGACACCCCACCCGTGTGGCAGCACTGGGGGCCGATCGCCGCCCGCCTGCACACCGAGGCCCGCGACGCCAACTACCTCGTGGACTCGCCGCACCGGGATGCCACCGCCGTGCAGATCGCCGCCGACGGCGAGCCTCCCGCGCCGTTCAAGCGGTATCCGCACGCACCGGCCGTACACCTGCCCCGACGCACCCTGCCGCTGCGTACGCCCGTCGAGGAGGTGTTCGCCGCCCGGCGCACCCACCGGGCCTTCGCCGGCACCCCGGTCGGTGTCGACGCGCTCGCCACCGTCCTGGCCTGCACCTTCGCGCCCCAGCGCGTCCTCGACGGCGGCGCCTTCGGCCCACAACAGGGACGTATCAGCGCCTCCGCAGGTGGCCGGCACGAGGTCGAGTGCTACGTGGCCGTCTTCGACGTCAGCGGGGTGCCGCCCGGCCTCTACCACTACGCGCCGCAGGTGCACCGCCTGGAGTTGCTCGACGCCACCGTCGACCGGCAACGCATCGCCGGCCTGGTCTACGAGCAGGAGCCCTCCTACCAGGGGGCCTTCACCTGCCTCACCACCACCGTCGCCGCCCGCCTGTCCTGGAAGTACCGGCATCCCCGGGCCTACCGGCTGTGGATGTTCGACGCCGGCCACTACGGTCAGACCTTCGCGCTGACCTGCACCGCGCTGGGCCTGGCGCCGTTCCAGACCGTGGCGTTCCACGACAGCCGCGTCGAGGCGATGCTCGGTGTGGACCCGGATCACGAGTTCGCCACGTACCTGCTCTCCGCCGGCAATCCCGCGCCCGGCGGCGGCGCCCCACCAGCCCTGCCGCAGCACCCGCCACCGACCGGCCTCGCCGCCAGCGCGCACCGGTCACCCGCCGACCCGGCACCCCCCGGCGACCCCGCGGTCACCGGACGCCGCCGGGCGCACCCCGCACCATGAGCGCACCCGCCGGACCCGCCACCGCCACCGTGGCGAAGCTCAGCGCGCATCCACGGTTCGTGCGGGTGTGGGCCAGCCAGTCCGCCGGCGCGGTCGCCGACCAGATCCTGCCGGTCGCGTTCGCGTTGTACGCCGTACAGCGCGGTGCCGGCGTCGGCACCATCGCCGTCATCTTCGCCGGCCGGGCGATCGCCCTGGTGCTCTGCCTGCTCGCCGGCGGCATCCTCGCCGACCGGGTCTCGCGCCCCCGGATCCTGTTCACCGCCGACGTGCTGCGCACCGGCATCGTCGTCGGCACGCTGCTCGCCCTCGACGACCTGCCCCTGGCCGCGCTCGGCATCGTCACCGCCCTGTCCGGGGTGGCCGAGTCGCTGTCCCGACCGGCCATGCGATCGATGGTCCCGGCGCTGCTCCCCGCCGACCTGCTGGAACGCGGCAACGCCATGGTCTCCGCGGTGCAGCGCTCCGCGACCCTGCTCGGCGCGCTCGCCGGTGCCGCGGTCGTCACGGCCATCGGCATCCACGCCGCGTTGGGCCTGGCCGCCCTGCTGTTCGCGACCGGGGCCCTCGCGGTGCTGGGCATACCCGACGCCGCCGCCGGCACCCGGGCCCCGAGCGGCGTCCTGGCCGACGCCGCGGCGGGTATCGCCACCGTCCGGCACCGCCCCTGGGTCGCCGCCGTCATGGCTGCCGTGGCGGTCCAGCTCTTCGCCGGCACCGCACCCAGCCTCACGCTGCTTCCGCTGGTCGCCGCGGAACGCCTCGGTGGCGAACTCGCCTACGGGCTCGTCCTCGCCGCCGCCGCCGGCGGCGCCCTGCCGGCCATCGCCCTGGCGGGGCGGTGGCGACCCCGGCGGCCCGGCACGGTCAGCATGCTCGCCCTGACCAGTTACGCCGCGCTGCCCGCCAGCCTCGCCCTCGCCCTGCCGTTACCGGTCACGGCGATCTGCTTCGCCGTCGGCGGGTTCGTCGTGGAGATCTACTTCATCTACTGGCTGTCCGCCCTGCAACGCGCGATCCCCACCGAGGTGCTCGGCAAGACCCTCGCCCTGGATCAGCTCAGCGCCTTCGCCCTGCTGCCGGTCGGCTACGCCCTCACCGGGCCGGCGGTGGCGGCGTTCGGCGTCCGGCCCACCCTGCTCGCGGCGGCCGTCCTGACCGCCGCGGCCAGCGCCGTCACCCTGCTGGTCCCCGGCGTCAGCACCTTCAGCGACCCCACTGGCAAAGCGACGTCGGGCGCGGCCGGCCGCGACGGGTGACGCCGCGCGTCCTACCGCCCCGGCCCCCGGAGCCGTCCGTCAGGACCCGGCGTCGCGCAGCGTGGCCGCCACGCTCTGCCCCGCGTCGCGCGGCATGGCCGAGACGCTCTGCCCCGCGTCGCGCAGCGTGGCCGAGACGCTCTGCCCGGCGTCGGGCCCCGCCTGCGCGAGGATCGCGCCGTCGGGGGCCCACACCGCCGAGTGGCCGGCCGTGCGGGCGAACCCCTCGCCGGTGGGGCCGGCGAAACTCGCCGTGGCGACCCACACGCCCCGAGCGGCACCCACCCGCCGGGCCCGCTCGGCCGGCACGTGGGCGTCGCGGGCGTGGTCGACGACAGCGGCGACGTAGACGTCCATGCCCAGCGCGGCGGTGGCCGCGTCGTGCGCCGCGAAGCGGGTGTCGCGGCAGATCGCCAGGCCGAGGCGCCAGCCGTCCACCTGGAGCACCACCGGCCCCGCGCCGGGGCTGAACCGCTCCTCGGAGCGGTGCACGTGCACCTTCCGGTAGACCACGCGCGCGCCGGCGTCGTCGACGGCCAGCATCGCGATGTGCTCCCGACCCGCTTCGTCCTCGACCGGCGCGCCGACCAGCGCCGTCGACCCCGTCTCGGCACACGCCGCGACGAGCGGCGCCAGCCTCGGGTCGCCGGCGGTGATCGCGGGCGCGGTCAGCTCGTAGCCGGTCAGCGAGAGTTCGGGGAAGACCACCACCCGCGCGTGCGCGGCCCGCACCGCGTCGGCGTGCGCGAGCGCGTTCGCGACGACGTCGTACGCCGTGATCCGTGGTTGGGCGACGGCGATGACGAGCGGCTGACGGCGCACCGGCACTCCTGTCGGCTGTCCGGAACCGCCGGGCGGGCAGCGGTCGTCGGTTCCCGGTCGTCCGCGGCTCACGGCACCGGGAAACCGGGCCGCGGGCTGTGGTCGGGTTCCGCCGCGCCGACCACCTCCATGACCTGGGTCGCCGCCGTGGCGGGTCGACGGTCGCGGAGATCCAGGATAGGGCCGGGGACGCCCACCCCGCGCACCACGAGCAGCCGCATGATCGCCAGCAGGGTGTCGAACCGGCCGGTCAGGTCGAACCGCCGGCCGTCGGGGGCGATCACGACGGCCGGGCTCACTCCGGCGGCGAGGGCGCTGCGCTCCCAGTCGATCTCGTACGGGCGACGGTCGGGGCCGACCCGCAGGACGAGCTGCCGCGTGTGGTGCAGCACCGCGAGGTAGGTCAGCGGCACCGTCAGTCTCTTGGCGACGTCGACGGGGGCGGCGTCGTCGGCGGGAAAGACGCGCAGGACGGTCTCCAGCACCGGGCCGGCGTGCTGGAAGGTCGTCGTGGCCCGCAGTTGCAGGAACCGGCCCCGGGCGAGGTGCCCGCCGGCGCGGGCCCACCGGCGCGGCACGCCGCCGAACGCCCCCCTCTCCCCGGGCAGCCGGTCGACCACCCACCTGGCCCGCTGCTCCGCCACCGGCGTCGCCTCGGGCGTCGGCCGCCCACCGGCGGCCCGCTCGACCAGGTGCTGTAGCCGGGTCGCCACGGCGGGCTCGACGCGGCGCAGATCGATGGTGTCGCCGGCCATCCCGATCCGGCCGTGGACCCCGGTGATCCGCCACAGCTCCAGTAGGAGATCGGGGCGCCCGGTCAGCGCGACGAGCCGGCCGTCGAGGCCCGACAGCCGGAAGGTCCGGACACCCGACAGCAGGGCGCTGCGCGGCCAGTCGATGTCGAACCCCTCGGCGACCGTGGGATGGGCGACGACGACGAGCCGACCCACGGTGACCGCCGCCAGGCACAGCGACGGCACCCGCCAGGTGTGCGTCGACTCGAACGGCTCGCCGCCGTCCGGGTGGACCCGCAGCCGGAGCCGGAGGCGCGGCTTCGGCTCGTCGGGGTCGAGGTCGCGGCCGTAGCTCTGGTAGGTCGCCTCCCAGTCCTCGCCGTACGAGGCGAGCGTCGCCTCGCACACCTCCGCCGTGCCCAGCCGGCCGCCCTGGGTCGGGATCCGGGCGCGGGGGGTCCACAGGACGAGCGTGTCGTCGTCCCAGTGGTGCGCCGTGGACACCTGGTCACGGTCGGTGATCACCCCGAGCTGTCTGCGGGTGAAGAGGAACGCGGCGACGCCCATCGCGACGGTGGCGACCAGCCCGACGACGACGAAGACCAGCGGAACACCCCGCTCGGCCCCACCGGCGGCACCGGAGCCGCTGAGGCCCACGGCTCCGCAGACGAGCAGGATCGGCCCCGCCGCCCCGAGCAGGACGAAGAGCCCGAGATTGCGGACGAACGTGCGGGCGAAGCTCTGCACTGCCCCTCCTCGGCTGGCGTCGGTCCTTGATACCACCGTTGCGGGCCGGCCCGGGGTAGCGCCGCCGCTCGGCGGGGGCCGAGAGCGGCTTCGGCAACGACCTGGCGAGCGACGGTGCGGCGGTACGCCACGCTCAGCGCGGACGAGCCGACCAACACGAGGCCGCGAAGCACTATCCTGCCCGCATGCGCGACAAGACGGCCCGGAGCGGATTCGATGGCTGACGCCGAGGACGTCCGCCGGCTGGCACTGGCCCTGCCGGACGTGGTCGAGATCGACAGCGAGGGCTTCGACTTCCGGGTCGGCGGCAAGGGATTCATCTGGTCCTATCCGGAGCGCAGACCGGGTGAGCCGCGCCTGATCCGCACCGACGTCGCGGTGCTGTACGTGGGCGACGAGGCGGAGAAGCAGGCGTTGCTCCTCGGTGAGCCCGACGTCTTCTTCACCACGCCGGGGTACGACGGTCTTCCACTGGTCATGCTGCGGCTGGCGCGGGTGGACGTCGCGCGCCTGACCGAGCTGGTCACCGACGCGTGGCACATGCGTGCCCCAGAGCAGTTCGCCGGGCGTACGCCGGGGAGCTGACCGGCTCGCGGCGGCGGGTGCGCCGCCGGTGGCACCGGGAGCCGGCGATACCCTCGCCGCGTGACGCACGAGAACGAGATCACCGAGCCGATCGACCTGTGCCTGCCGGGCGGACGGCTCCGGCCCGACGCGGTGGGCTGGAGCCGCCACCCGGTGCACCGGGCCAACCTGCGCGGCTGGGGCCGCAACAAGCGCTGGGAGTACTGGGGCATCGTCACCCCGACCCACATCGTCGGCCTCGTCGCCTCGTCGCTGGACTACGCGGGCGTGCACGGCCTCTACGTGCTGGACCGCGCGACGAAGGTCGAGATCGACCGGGGCGCGGTGGTCCCCCTCGCCCGGGGCACGGTCTTCCCACCCGTCAGCGGGGTCGGTGCCGTGCGCGCCCACGGTGGCGGGCTCTCGATCGACATCGACCAGACGGCGGAGCGGACCACCATCCGCGCCAGCGCCCCCGGTGTGGAGGTCGACCTCGTGGTGCCGCTGCCGGCGGGGCACGAGTCGCTCGCCGTGGTGGTGCCCTGGAGCACCCGGCGGTTCCAGTACACGGTCAAGGACGTCGGCCGCCCGGTGCGCGGCACCCTGCGGGTGGACGGGGTGCAGCACCCGGTCGCCGAGACGGACTCCTTCGCGGTCCTCGACCACGGCCGCGGCAAGTGGCCGTACGCGGTCCGCTGGAACTGGGCCGCGGGCAGCGGGCCGGGGCGGGCCATCCAGCTCGGCGGCAAGTGGACCGACGGCACCGGCTCCACCGAGAACGGCCTCTTCGTGGACGGCCGGCTGCACAAGATCGGCGACGAGCTGCGCTGGGAGTACGACCGCGCCGACTGGCTGCGGCCGTGGCACATCAGCGGCGAGCGGGTGGCGGTGCAGTTCCACCCGTTCCACGAGAAGGTCGCCCGGACCAACTTCGGGGTGCTCGGCAGCGAGACGCACCAGTGCTTCGGGCACTTCACCGGCTGGGCGGCGGCCGACGACGGCGAGCGGGTCGACCTGGACGGCCTGGTCGGCTGGGCCGAGGAGGCGCGCAACCGCTGGTAGCGCCGCCGGGCCGGGGGCGGCGCCCGGCGACGGCGTTGCCCGGCGACGGCGCCCGGCTCAGAGCCGCAGCCGGTCGTTCACCCGCCGGAGCACCTCCTCGGGCAGCTTGAGCACCCGCCGGTCGTAGCTGAACAGGCCGTTGAGTTCGTCCTCCACGTCGGAGAGCTGGGTGTAGACGGTGGCCGCGAGGCCGGCCGCGATGGCGGGCACGATCTGCTCGTCGTGCAGCCGGGTGAACGCCCCGGCCAGCTCCGCACCGGTGCGGTACCGCTTGTATCCGAACTCGGCAGGCCCGAAGGTGTGCCCGTCGACGCGCAGGGTGTAGCCGCCGTACTCGGAGAGCACCAGGGCCCGCCGGTCCCCGTCCGAGGCGGCGGCGCGGGGCGCGCGGAAGCGGCGGAAGTAGACGTGCAGGCTGCGCAGGTCGCCGCCGCCCTGGTCGTGCCAGCCGCTGGCGTGGTCGACGGTACGGGTCGGGTCGAGGGCGGCCACCTCCCGGGCTACCTCGGCGGCGTCGAACTGCCCCCATCCCTCGTTGAACGGCACCCAGACGGCGATGCTCACCACGTTGCGCAGGTGCTCGACGGTCTCGCGCGCCTCGGCGCGGAACTCGTCGCGCCCGGCCGCGTCGGCGCGGCCGAACCAGCGCCGCCACCGGCCCCGGTCGGGCAGCCGCAGCGGCGTCAGCACCGGCGCGGTGATGACCACCGGGCGGTACGGGCCGCCACCGTTGACCATGTCCTGCCAGACCAGGATGCCCAGCCGGTCGCAGTGGTGGTACCAGCGCAGCGGCTCGATCTTGATGTGTTTGCGCAGCATGGTGAAGCCGAGCCGCTTCATCGCGGCGATGTCGGCGACCATCGCCGCGTCCGACGGCGCGGTGTAGAGGCCGTCCGGCCAGTAGCCCTGGTCGAGCACCCCGGCGTGGAAGTACGGCCGCCCGTTGAGCAGCAGCCTCGGCACCCCGTCGGCGTCCGGCCCGACCCCGAAGGAGCGCATGCCCACGTAGCCGCGTACCCGGTCGTCGCCGTGCGCGACGGTCACGTCGTACAGGAAAGGGTCCTCGGGGGTCCAGGGACGCACCTCGGGCAGTGGCACGCGCACCGCGGTGCCGGCGGCGGCGCGCGCCTCGGCGACCACCGCGCCGTCGGCCAGCACCCGGATCTCCGCGTCGCCCCCGGCCTCGCTCGCGTGCACGGTCACCTCGACGCAGCCCTCGGCCAGGTCGGGCGTGAGGGTGAGCCGCCGCACGTGGACCGCGGGCACGCTCTCGGCCCAGACGGTCTGCCAGATCCCCGACTGGGCGGTGTACCAGATGCCGCCCCGGCGCAGTTTCTGCTTGCCGCGCGCGTGCTGACGCGTGTCGCTGTCGTCGCGCACGGAGACGACCAGCACGTTCTCGCCGTCGCGCAGCGCGTCGGTGATGTCGCAGCCCACCGGCAGGTAGCCGCCGGTGCGCCCCCCGACCGGCACCCCGTTGAGCAGGACCGAACAGCTCTGGTCCACCGCGCCGAAGTGCAGCAGCACCCGGTGGCCGGGCCGGTGGAAGCCCTCGGGCAGCCGCAGGACGCGGCGGTACCAGAGGGTCTGGCCGGGCAGCAGCTGCCGCCCGACCCCCGACAGCGGCGCCTCCGGGGAGAACGGCACCAGGATCTCGCCGTCGTACCGCGCCGGCTCCCGGGCGTCGTCGGTGATCGCGTACGCCCACCGGCCGTTGAGGTTGAGGTAGCTGTCGCGGACCAGCTGCGGGCGGGGATATTCCGGCAGCACCCGCTCGGGGTCGAGGGTCTCGCCCCACTCGGTCGTCAACGTCATCTTCCGACCCTCCCACCCCGGCGGCGCAGCGCCAGCACCGGCACGACGATGAACGCCAGCACGGCCAGCGCCATCAGGAAGATGCCGGGCGTCGGCACCTGCTTGACCACCCCGAGGTCCTGGTACGTCTCGTCGGCGTTGCTGATCACCGCAGCGCCGAGGTACGGGCCGATCAGCATCGGGATCAGGATGGCGAACACCATCCGCAGCCCCTGCACGTGGCCGGCCCGCCGCGGCGGCGTGTGGTCGCGCACCAACGCGCCCAGCGGCGCCAGCACCAGCATGAAGCCGGACATCATCACGATCCCGGCACCGATCACCGGCAGCGTGCCGCGCGCCAGGAACATCAGCAGCAGCCCGGTGCCGTAGACCGTCGCGGCCGGCAGCAGGAACCGGACCTTGCCCACCCGGTCGATCACCCGGCCGGAGAGCACGCTGACGACCGACGCGGTCAGCAGCACGACGGCGAGCACCACGGCGTACCCCTCGACCTCGAGGTAGCGCTGCAGGTAGATGACCAGGTACGGCAGGAAGACCTGCGTCGAGACGCCCCAGACCGACCAGGCGGCCAGGGCCAGGTAGAGGCCCGGGTTGGCGCGCATCACGGACGGCCGCAGGCCGTGGACCACGGAGCGCAGGTAGCCGGCGTCGTTGCGGACCAGCGTGGGGCTCTCCGCGACCAGGAACCAGGCCGCGACGCCGGCCACGGCCATCACCGCCCCGATGATCAGGAAGAAGGCGCGCCAGTCGCCGGCGCGGGCCAACCCGTCGAACCCGCCGAAGATCACCAGCATGGCGAGCAGCGGCATGGTCGCCAGCACCGCCTCCACCCGGCCACGGTTGGCCGGGCGGGTCACGTCGGTCACCCACGCCTGGAACGCCGCGTCGTTGGCGCCCGAGCCGAGGAACGACATCAGGCAGTCCAGCAGGATCACCGCGAGCACGGTGAGCAGCACGACGCCCGCCACCGGCGCGACGTCATCCACCGCGCCCACGGTGAGGAAGCCGAACGCGGCGGTGCAGACACCCCAGAGCAGGTAGCCGCCCGCCACCAGCTCCCGGCGCCGCCCGGTGCGGTCCGAGAACGCCCCCAGCAGCAGGGTGGCCAGCGTCGCGGTGGCCGCACTGGCGGCGACCATCGTGGCGATCACGGTCGGATCGTCGGTGATCGTGTCGTAGACGAAGAGGTTGAGGTAGATGTTCTCGACCGTCCAGGCCATCTGGCCGACCAGGCCGAGCAGCACCACCGCGACCCAGACCCGGGGTCGCAGCCGGCCGGCGGCGGGCGCGTCGACGCCGCCGCGCGCGGGCGCGCTCGGCGGTGCCGGGGGCGGCACCTGATGCGGGACGGACATGGCAGCCTCCTCGAGGGTCAGCACATGATGGACCACCCCCGTCGACCTCGGGAACGGGGTCACCCGATCCGGGCCCGGGACGCCACCGGCACGTATGGTGGCCCGATGCCCCGCTGCACGGAACCGACCGGCGAGGCGTCCCCGGCGCAGGCCGTGGCGCGGGTCGTCGAGGCGGTGCACGGTCTGCCGGGAACGGCGCTGCCGGGTGCGCAGGCCGCGACCCTGGCCCGGGCGCTCGGCGAGTGCCTCGACGCCGAGTCGGTCACCCTCTGCCTGCGGCTGCCCCTCCCGCCGACCGGCGACCCGGACGCGACGGCGACCCGGGACCGCGTACGGCGATACCACTGGGGCCGGCCCGACCGTGCCGGCCCGGACCGGCCCGGCGGGGACGAGCGACGGGCCGCCCCGGATGACGACCGGGCGACCGCGGGCCGGAGCGACCCCGACACCGGGCTCGGCGACGACCAGCGGTTCCTCGCCGACGTGTCCGTCCAGCCGGCGGTCGCCGGCGAGCGGCTGCACCGGTGGCCCGAGTTGCGGACGGTGGTCCGGCTGCTGCTGGCGGACATCCAGGCCCAGCTCCGCGCCGCCGAGGCCGGGAAGCTGGTCGGCCGCAGCGCCACCCGACTCGCCGACGCCCGCTCACGGGCAGCCGGCGAGATCGAGCGGCAGCGCTTCCAGCTGGAACGCGACCTGCACGACGGGGCCCAGCCTCACCTGGTGGCCCTACAGATGTCGCTGGCCGTGGTCGAGCACCAGCTCGGCGTCGGCAGAACGGCCGAGGCGGCCCACCACCTCGACCGGCTGCGGCAGCTGCTCGCCAGCACCGAGGAGGTCCTGCACACCACCGCGACCGGGTTGCTGGCGCTTCCCCTGGCCGACCACGGGCTGGTGGCCGCGCTGACGGCCCGGCTGGGTGCGCTGGAGACGATCGTCCTCGACGTCGATCCGCTGCTGGCCGGTCGGCGGTACCCACCCGAGGTGGAGGCCACCGTCTACCTGGCCTGCCTGGAGGCGATCAGCAACGCGCACAAGCACGCCCCCGGGGCCGAGGTCACCCTGACGCTGCGCAGCTCCGCGGCGGGTCTGGGCTTCGAGGTGGCCGACACCGGGCCGGGATTCGACACGGGCGGGCGGATGCCCCTGCACCACCTCGCGGCCCGCCTGGCGGCGGTCGGCGGCACGCTGAGCGTCCGGTCGAGCCCGGGCGAGGGCACCCGGGTCACCGGGTTCGTCACGATCTGAGCCGCCCGCCCGCACGGGCCAGCGGTGGGTCAGCCGCCGCCGGTGAGCAGCCGCTCGCAGGTGCGGACGAGCAACGCGTACGCGCCGCGCGCCTCCGGTCCCGCGCCGGGCGACAGGGACTGCGCCCGCCAGAACGCGAGCGCCCGGCCGACGGCCCGCCTCACCTGCCCGGCGTCGGCGTCACCGGCCAGACCGACCCGGGACCGGACGTCCGGTTCGTGCGCGCCGAGCAGCCGCAGGGCCTCGTCGTGCCCCCGGGGCAGCCTGATCCGCCGGCCCCACAACGCCTGCGACAGATCCAGCTCCGCCACCTGGTAGGCGCCCGCCGCGGCAGCCTCCACCGCGTGCGCGATCTCGTCGTCCACCTGCCCGGCGGCCTGGCAGGCCAGCAGGGCCCGCAGCGCCCATCGGGCGGCCAGCACCCCCGTCGACGCCGGCAGCCGGGTCCGCAGCGCCTCGGCGGCGCCGTGACCGCCGCCGGCGGCGGGATGCCAGTCCACGACCGCGTCGCTCATCGCGCCCAGCCACTCTCGCGACCCACGGCTCGCGGCGGTGCCCTCGCGCATCGCGCAGACCACCACCGGAGCGAACTCGTCGCCCCGGCCCGGGCCCCGCAGCACCGTGAGGAACTCCGACTCCGCGGCGCTGGCCGGGCCGCCCAGCGCGAGCAGGACCGCGTCCGGCAGCCCGTGCGCCTCGTCCGACCAGCGGCGCAACCGCACCGCGAGGCCGACGTCGACACGGTCACGGCAGGGCAACAGCCGCAGTCCGCGCAGCGCGTCCGCCGGGGTCTCGACCAGGAGCCGGTGGAGGCCGGCCGCCACGTCTGGCCACGCGGTGCCGGACCAGTCGGGGATCCGTACCGGCCGCCAGGGCGGGGCACCGCGCACCGGCTCCAGCGTGATCCGCCGGTGCGGCCCGTGCTCGTAGCAGGTGGGTACCGCGTCCAGCGCGGCCGGGGGCGTCCAGCCGGGTTCCTCCGGCAGCGCGCACAGCACCCGCACCAACTGCGCCGCCTGCGCCCCCAGCACCAGCACGCGGGCACTGTGGTCCTGCCGTTCGAGGGCGGCCCGCACCGGCACGCCGTACGCGGACGCGTCCCGGCGGCCGGCGAGCCGGCCGAGCAGGCGGCGTACCGGGACACCGGCCACGGCATCACCTGCGGACGGATCGGGCGGATCGGGCGGATCGGGCGGTGCCGGCGTCGCGGGGTGGGCCGGCTTCGGCCAGTCCGCGCCGAGCCGCTCCGGCAACCGGATGTCCACCACTGTCGTCGCGCGCTCCGGTGCCCGGCCGACCGTGAGCCGCCCGCCGAGCGCGGCCAGGCGCCGGGAGTCGTGCCGTAGGAGTGTGGCGACGCGGACCGCGTCGGCCTCGGCCCGCCGCGCCCGGATCACCAGCACGTCGCCCTCCCGGGACAGCTCGACGCCGACGGGGCCGGCGCCTCCCACGCTGAGCGCCGTCACGGCCGAGGCCGTCGCCTGGTACAGGCTGGACTCGATCTCCCAGCCCTGACGCCGGCCGAGCTGCCCGTGGAAGACCACCGGCACCGGCAGCGACGCGACCACCTCCGCCAACGCGGCGGCGACCCCGCTACCGCGCAGGACCTGCGGGTACACGCCGCGGACCACCGCCCGGAAGCCCTCGATCAGCTCCTGCAGGCGGGCCCGGATCGTGGCGGCGATCGGCGCGGCCTCGGCCGGGTCGTCGGCCAGCGCGTCCGCCAGGGCGCGGGTGTGGGCCAGGAGCACCTGGATCTGCCGCCCCGGCGTCGCCGTCACGGCCGTGGCGAGCCGGTCGCGTTCCACGGCCTGCACCGCGGACAGCTCCAGCCGGACCATGTCCGCCTGCCGGAGCGCCCGATCAGCCCGGTCCCGCGCGGCGGCTTCCGCGGCGCGGGACCGGGCCAGCCGCAGCAGCAGCCCGATGCAGAGCGCGGTCTCGCCCAGCAGGGTCACCGGCGCCGGACGGTGACCGGGCTGTTCCCGGTCGGCCAGCACCAGCACGCCGTACCGCACCCCGCCGTCGGTCACGTCCACCGCCGCGGCGACGCCGGGCAGGGTCAGCAGCAGCTCGGGGTCGTCGACCCGGGCCGGTGCCGTTACCGCCGGGGCCCGCCCCGGCGCCTGCCAGGCGACGACGGGGGTCCATCGGGCATCACCGGTCCCGGGCAGCCACAACGCCGCGTACCGCGCCCCGTGGGCACCGCCGAGGTCGCGCAGCAGCTCCCGCACGACCGGCCGGTACCCGCCCAGGCGGTCGTCCGGCCGGTCAGCGGCGGGCGGCGCACCCGAGGACAGCGATCTGGCCAGGACGGTGAACGGCCCGGCCGGCACCGACCCGCCGTCCGCGCCCGCTGGCAGCCGGACATTCATCATCGCCATGTCGGCCGGCGTCGTCCCCATGGCCGGCCTCCCATACAACAGCACCCGTCGTTCCGAACCGCCGCCGCGCCGACGTAATGTGCTCCCTGGGGAGGCTTCCATTGTGTCCTCGACCGCAATGGCCGACCGTGACGGTCGGGACGAGGAGGATCGGATGTACGGCGTCGGCGTCGACTTGGGCACGAGTTTCGCCGCCGCGGCGGTGGCGCAAGCCGGCGCCCTGGACATGGTACGACTCGGTGGGCAGGCGGTGGTTACCCCCTCGGCCGCGTACCTCGACGAGAACGGCGTGCTGCTGACCGGGGAGGTCGCCGACCGCCTCGGTCTGCGGGACTCCAGCCGGGTCGCGCGGGAGTTCAAGCGGCGCCTCGGCGACCCCACCCCGGTGTTGCTCGCCGGCGCGCCCCACTCCCCCACGGCTCTGATGGCCGCCCTGCTCCGCTCGATCACGGACACCGTGAGCAAGGCGCGGGGCGGGCCGCCGGATCACGTCGTGCTGACCCACCCGGCCGTGTGGGGCCCCTACCGGCGCGAGCAGTTCGCCGCCGTCGCGCCCCTGGCGGGCCTGCCCCGACCGCGTGACCCGCACGCCGGCGAGGCGGCCCCGCACACCGGCGGCACGACGGTCGACACCGTCACGGAGCCGGTGGCCGCGGCGACCTACTACTGTTCCACCAAGCCGCTGCCCCCGGACGGTCTGCTCGCCGTCTACGACCTGGGTGGGGGGACGTTCGACAGCGCGATCGTGCGCAACGGCGCCGACGGGCTCGAGATCGTCGGCACCCCGGAGGGCATCGAATGGCTCGGCGGCGCAGACTTCGACCAGGCGATCCTGGAGAACGTCAACCGCCAACTGGGCGGGGCCGTGACCAGGCTGGATCCGGCCGACCCCGGTACCGCCGCGCTGCTGGCCGCGATACTGCGCGAGTGCGTCCTGGCGAAGGAGGCACTGTCCACGCGCCTGCAGGCGGAGGTCACGGTGCCCCTGCCCGACGGCGTTCGGCACGTGACCGTCACCCGGGACATGTTCGAGAAGACGATCACCCCGTCCCTCGACGCCACGGTCGAGGCGTTCCGGCGGGCCCTGACGTCCGCCGACATCACCCCGCAGGACCTCACCGCGGTCCTGCTCGTCGGCGGCTCGTCGCAGATTCCACGGGTCACCGAGGTACTGCGGGACACGCTGCGGCGGCCGATCCTGATCAATGCCCATCCGAAGCACGCGGTGGCGCTGGGCGCCGCCATGCTCAGCGCGGACGCCCTGAGGTCGCGGACCACCTCGGCCGCCGCCCGCTCCGCGCGGCGCCCGGCCGTCAGCGCCGCGCTCCCGCCGAACGCCGCCGGGGCCGGCGCGGCCACAACCGGCCCGGCCGCAACCGGCGCGACCGCAGCGGGCGTGGCCGGGGCCGCATCCGCCCCGGTCGGGCCGACCGCCCCCGGGCCCGTCGTGGCGGCCTCGGCGGCGCCGCCGTCCGGTGCGCCGGGCGACGCCGCGGACGGGTCCGGGCGGGCGCCGGCGGCGACAGCTCCGGTACGCCGCCGAGCGGGGTCGCGCTACGTCCTGCTGCCCGCGCTCCTGGTGCTCGCCGCGCTGCTGGTCGTGGCGTTCCTGGTCGCGCCGAAACTCTGGCCCGCCGACCCGCCCGTCTGCGGCACCGCCGACGCGGCGCTGAACCGTCCGGTGACCGCATCCTCCGAAGTGGGTGCCGGCTTCACGGCGACCAATGCGGTCGACGGCGACAGCACCAGCCGTTGGAGCAGTGCCGCCGGGGATCCGCAGTGGCTCCGCGTCGACCTGGGCAACCAGGTCGACGTGTGTGGCGTGTCGATCGAGTGGGAGAACGCCCACGCGACGGCGTTCCAGGTCGAGCTCTCCGCCGACGGCACGAGCTGGACCAGCGTCTGGTCCACCACTACCGGTCGGGGCGGGGCGCAGGACCTCACCGTTTCCGGCACCGGCCGGTACCTGCGCGTGCACGGCACGAGCCGGGCGGGCGACTACGGCTACTCGATCTGGGACGTCCACGTCTACACCACCGGCCCGGCCACGAACGTCGCGCTCTCCGGCACCAGCGACCCGGCGAGCCCGAGCCCGAGCCCGACGGCGCCCGCCCCCACCACCCGCGCCGCCACCGCCGCCAGCCCCACCGCGACCGCCGCAAAGTCGCAGAGCCGGGCCAGCCGGAGCGCGACGCCGTCCGCGTCCACGCCGGCCAAGCCCTCCGGTCCCGGCACCAGCGCGCTGCGCAGCGTGGCCACCGGCCTCTGCCTGGACAGCGACACCGAGCCGGTGATGGCGCTGAACGGCACGCCCATGGGCGGACACGCCTTCGGCACCGCCTGCACCGGCGCGTCCGGCCAGAAGTGGCGCGAGGGCAAGCCGCTGTCGGAGGACAGCGTGCCGAGCGCCGAGTGGTACCGGTTGGTCGACCAGCAGACCGCTTTCTGCCTCGACAGCAACGACGGGGGCGCAGTCTACACCCTGCCGTGCCTGAACCCCAACGACCACCAGCTCTGGCAGCGGGTGTCGCAGCCACGCCCGGCCGTCGGGCCGGCGCCGGCCGGCACGGTGGTCGCCTACCGCAACCTGGCCACCGGCAAGTGCCTCAGCATGTCCAGCTCGGAAAGGACCCCGCGGACGCTGCGGTGCCCGTCGGGCGACGCCTGGCCGGCGGAGATGCTGTTCCGGCGCTGAGCGCTCGCCGGAGGACGCCGACGGCCCGCCGGCCGGAGCTCAGTCGCCGGGGCCGGCGGGGGCGACGCCGTTGTCGACGAAGTCGAAGGTGAGCGCGGCACCGGTGTCGCTCCCGCCGACCCGCTGGGCGGTCAGGCCCTGCCGGTCCGTCGCGCGCAGGAAGAGCCCGCCCTCCCCCTCGATGGTGTAGGTCGGGCGGCCCTCGTCCCGCTTCTTCGTCTGCGCGATGGCGAACAACTGACCGGCCCGGCCGGCGTCGCAGGCGGTCGCCACGACCGTCGTCGGGGCGCTGCCGTTGTCGCGCAGGCCAAGGCAGTCGGGCTCGCCGTCCTGCTGCGCCTTCGCGGTCCGGATCTGGTGCCTGTCGCCGGCGGCGGGCACCAGCACGAACAGGCTGGTGTCGCTCCCGCCGTCGGTCAGGTTCAGCCGGCCCTTGGCGTCGACCGCCAGGATCGACTCGAACGAGGCGATCGGCCGCAACACGACCTGCCGCTCGCCCCGCAGGATCGGGTTCGCGCCGGCGGGTGGGGCGCTCGGCGACGACCCGTCGCCCGTTGCCGGGCCGGTGGGCGTGCCGGTGGTCGGGCCGGTGCCGTCGGCGCGCGTCGGGGCCGTCGACGAAGCGGTCGGGTCCCCGGCCTGCGGCGTCGACGTGGTGCAGGCCGACGCGGCCGCGACGACACCCACGGTCAGCGCCACCGCGGCGGCGCGAAGGACAGGAATGGCACGAGACGGCGGGTTCACGCTGATCGACTCCTCGGTCCTCGGTCACCACCGGTGCGATGACCGGAAAATGATCGTATGAGGCTATCGCCACGCGGGCCGACCCGCGACTCCGCCCGGCCGTGGGGCGCAGTCGCCGACACGACCCGGCTAACCGGCGGCCCCGGCGTTGAGCGGGTCGGCGAGCAACCGGTCGAAGGCGAGTTCGGCGGCGCCGATCAGGGCGGCGTCGCGGCCGAGCGCCGCCGCCCGCAGCCGCACGTGTTCGCGGGAGGTGGGCAGCGCCAGTTCGTGCAGGCGACGGTGGACGATGTCCGCGCCAGCGGCGTACACCTCGCGCAGCGCACCGCCGAACACGACGGTGGCCGGGTCGATGACGTTGACGAGGTTCGCCACGCCGAAGCCGAGCCAGCCGGCGACCTGCTCCACCGCCGCCACGGCCCGCCGGTCGCCGCGCGCCGCCGCGCGCAGGACCTCCTCGACCGCGCCAGGCTCCCCCGGCTCCCGGCCGGCGTGCCGCAGCAGGGCGGCCTCGCCGATCTCGGTCTCCCAGCAGCCGCGCGAGCCGCACCCACAGGGCAGCCCGTCCGGCCTGACCACCATGTGGCCGACCTTGCCGCTGTGCCCCCGGTGGCCCGCGAACAGCCGGCCACCGATGATGATGCCGGCGCTGACACCCAGGTCGCCGTGCAGGTAGATCAGGTCGTTGACGCCGGCCGCGACGCCCCGGACGTGTTCGGCGAGGGCGGCGATGTCGGCCAGGTCGCCGGCGACGAAGCCGGGGCCGCCGGCGAACTCGGTGGCGAGCGCCGCGCGGAACACCGGGTCGGCGCCGCCGACACGGATCTTCCCATCGGGCTCGCGGGTGGTGTCGGCGACGGCGACCGCGCCGCCGACGAACAGCGCGTCCGCGCGGGCCGCGCGGCGCATGTCGCGCACGAGGCCACCCAGCGGGGCGACGGCGTCGGTCGCGGACATGCCGCAGGGGCGGCAGGCCTCGCGCAGGTCGAGGATGCGGCCACCGAGGCCGATGCGGGCGGCCCGCAGCCGGTACGCCTCGATGCTCAGCGCGTGCGCGTAGACCCCGCCGGAGCGGGGGCTCACCACGAGTGACGGCCGGCCGGCGCGACGGGTGCCGGTGGGTGCCTCTTCGGTGACGAGACCGGCCGCGGCGAGGTCGGCCGCGAGGGCGCCGATGGTGCTGCGGTTGAGGCCCAGCCGGCTGGTCAGCTCGGCCCGGGACGTCGGGCCGTGCACGTGCACGTAACGCAGCACGGCACCGAGATTCTGCCGGCGGGTCTCCTCGCGGCTGGCGCCGGGCGCCTGGGGCAGGGGGAGATCAGGGTCGCGCCCGGCCCGGGAGGTCGCGGACCGCACGGGTGTCGCCACGGCCTGGTCTCCTCCCGGGTCGGTCGCGCGTCGTACGGGGCGTCCCGACGACGAAGGGTCCCGGAAGCGCTCTCCGAGACCCCACCGTCGTCAACGACTACCGCACCGGCACCTACTTGGTGAGCGGCGACAGCTTCGGGTCGTTCGCGTACGCTTCGGCGGCGTTGGCCTTGGTGACGGCGACCGGCGGGAGCAGGTACGTCTCGACGACCTTGCTGCCGTTGTTGTAGGACTCCTTGTCGTTCACCTGCGGGGTGGCGCCGGTCTGGAGCGCCTTGACCATGTTGATGGTCTCCTTGACCAGGTTCCGGGTGTCCTTGTTGATCGTCATGTACTGCTCGCCGGCCATGATGGACTTGACCGACTCGACCTCGGAGTCCTGGCCGGTGACGACCGGGATCGGCTTGCCGGCGCCCTTGATCGAGGTGATGATCGCGCGGGCCAGCGTGTCGTTCGGGGAGAGGACGCCGTCCAGCTCCTTGCTGCCGTAGGTCGAGGTCAGCAGCTGGTCCATGCGGGCCTGCGCCCCCTCGGCCTTCCAACCCTGGATGGCGGTCTGCTTGACCTCGGTCTGCTTCGAGGCGACGACGACGTTGCCCTTGTCGATCTCCGGCTTGAGCACGTCCATCGCGCCGTTGAAGAAGACGCCGGCGTTGTTGTCGTCCGGCGAGCCGGAGAAGAGCTCGATGTTGTACGGGCCGGTCGGCTTCTTGGCCTTCATGCCGTCCAGCAGGGCCTGGCCCTGGAGCTGGCCGACCTTGAAGTTGTCGAACGCGACGTAGTAGTCGAGGTCCGGCGTGTTGGTGATCAGCCGGTCGTACGCGATGACCTTCGCGCCGGCCGCGTGCGCCGCGGCGACCTGGGTCGACAGCTGCGCGGCGTCCGTCGCGCCGATGATGATGACCTTGGCACCCTTGGTGGTCATCGCGGTGATCTGCGCCTGCTGGTCGGCGACCGTGGTGGACGCGCCGGCGTACTGCACGTCGCTGGTGAAGCCGGCCTCCTTGAGGCCGTTGGTGAAGAGGTCACCGGCGAGGACCCAGTTCTCCGAGGTCTTGGCCGGCAGCGCCACGCCGATCAGGGAGTTCGCCGCGAAACCCTTGGTGTCGCCGCTGGAGCCGCCGGACTCCTCCTCGCGGCCGGAGCCGCACGCGGTCAGAGCCAGCATCGCGACGGCACCGATGGCCATCGACTTGCCGAGGAAACTACGCATGGGAGCTACTTGCCCTTCTGGTGAGATGACACGGAGGTGAGGTCGGCGCCCCGTGGGCCGGGCACCGAGGTCGTCGCGGGCCCGCCGCCCGCCCCGGGCGGTGCACCGGAGTCCCGGCGGACGGCACGGGTGAGGCTGCCGATGACCGAGAAGCGCCCCTGGCTCTTGTTGTAGACGTCGAGCGCGACGGCCAGCAGCAGGACCAGGCCCTTGATGATCTGGACGCGGTCGGTGCCGACGCCCAGCAGTTGCAGGCCGTTGTTGAGCACGGCCATGACGAGACCACCGACGATCGAGCCGCTGATGGTGCCGATGCCGCCGGAGACGGCCGCGCCGCCGATGAAGACGGCGGCGATCGCGTCCAACTCCCAGCCGTTGCCGTCCTGCGGTCCGGAGGCCGCCGAGCGGGCCACGAAGATCATGCCGGCCAGCGCGGCCAGCACGGACATGTTCATCATGACGAGGAAGTTGACCCGCTTGAGCTTCACGCCGGACAGCTCGGCGGCCCGCGAGTTGCCGCCCACCGCGTAGATGTGCCGGCCGCCGGCCGTGTTGCGGGTGTAGAAGGAGTATGCCAGGACCAGCGCGACCAGGATGACGCCCGACACCGGGAAACTGGTGCCGACACGGCCGCTGGCGAAGCGCAGCGAGGCGAAGACGATCACGCCGACCATGACGGCCATCCGCAGCACCGAGATCCACATCGGCGCCGGGGCGGCGTCCATCTCCCGGCGCGTCCGGCGCGCCTGCAGCTCACGCCACACCACCGCCGCGCACGCCGCGAGGCCGAGCAGCAGCGTCAGGTTGTTGTAGCTGGTGCTCGGGCCCACCTCGGGCAGGAACCCCGAGCCGATCACCCGGAACCCCTCGGGCACCGGGATGGTGTCGGCGTTGCCGATGAACTGGTTGCCGCCGCGGAAGAGCAGCATGCCCGCCAGGGTGACGATGAACGCGGGCACCCCGACGTAGGCCACCCAGAAGCCCTGCCAGGCGCCGATGGCCGCGCCGATCGCGAGGCCGAAGAGGATGGCGACGGGCCAGGGCAACGACCAGTCGGCCATCGCCTTGGCCACCAGGATGCCGGCGAACGCCGCGACCGAGCCGACCGACAGGTCGATGTGCCCGGCGACGATCACCATCAGCATGCCGATGGCCAGGATGAGGATGTACGAGTTCTGCTGGAACAGCGCGATCAGGTTGTCCGATCGCAGGGTCAGGCCGTCCGTGAGGATCTGGAACAGCACGACGATCGCCACCAGCGTGAAGATCATTCCGAACTGGCGGGCGTTGGAGGTGGTGCCCCCGAACAGGTTCTTCTGGAGGTCCTTCAATCGACTCATCGCGTCAACATCTTCTTCGTCGAGGTCATCTGCTTCATGAGGGTTTCCGGGTCCGCGTCCGCGCGCGGGATCTCGCCCGTGATGGCACCTTCGAACACGGTGTAGATGCGGTCGCAGAGCCCGATCAGCTCAGGCAGCTCCGAGGAGATGACGACGACACCCTTTCCCTGGTCGGCGAGGCGCTGGATGATGCCGTAGATCTCGTACTTGGCACCCACGTCGATGCCGCGCGTCGGCTCGTCGAGGATCAGCAGGTCGGGGTCGGTGAACATCCACTTCGCCAGGACGACCTTCTGCTGGTTGCCGCCGGAGAGCTTGGAGACGCTCTCGTCGACCGTCGGGGCCTTGGTCCGCAGCTCCTTGCGGTACGCCTCGGCGGCCCGGTGCTCCGCGACCTGGTCGAGGACGCCCCGACGGGAGATCTTGGACAGCTTGGCGGCCACGGTGGACGCCTTGATGTCGTCGAGCAGGTTGAGGCCGATCGCCTTGCGGTCCTCACTGACGTACGCGAGCCCGTGCCGGATCGCGTCCGCCACCGACCTGAGCACGATCTCCTTGCCGTCCTTGACGATCGTGCCCGACTCGTACACCCCGTAGGAGCGGCCGAACACGCTCATCGCCAGCTCCGTGCGGCCCGCGCCCATCAGGCCGGCGAAGCCGACGATCTCGCCGCGGCGCACCACGAAGCTCTCGTTCTTGCAGACCTGCCGCTCGGCGGAGATCGGGTGCCGGACGTTCCAGTCGCGCACCTCGAAGAAGACCTCGCCGATCTTCGGGGTGTGGTCCGGGAACCGGCTGCTCAACTCGCGGCCGACCATGCCCCGCACGATGCGGTCCTCGTCGACCCCGTCCGACTGCACGTCCAGGGTCTCGACCGTGCGCCCGTCGCGCAGGATGGTGATCTGGTCGGCGATCGCCGCGATCTCGTTCAGCTTGTGCGAGATCATGATCGAGGTGATGCCCCGGGACCGGAAGCCGCGCAGCAGGTCCAGCAGGTGCCGGGAGTCGGCCTCGTTCAGCGCCGCGGTCGGCTCGTCGAGGATGAGCAGCTTCACGTCCTTGGCGAAGGCCTTGGCGATCTCCACGAGCTGCTGCTTGCCGACCCCGATGTCCTTGATCAGGGTGTCCGGGTTCTCCCGGAGGCCGACCCGGGCCATCAGGTCCAGCGCCTTGCGGTTCGCTGCCTTCCAGTCGATCGCACCCCGCTTGCGCGGCTCGTTGCCGAGGAAGATGTTCTCCGCGATCGACATGCCCGGGATGAGCGCGAGCTCCTGGTGGATGATCACGATCCCGGCCTGCTCGCTCGCGCGGATGTCGGAGAAGCGGGTCTCCGCGCCCTGGTAGATGATCTCGCCGTCGTAGGTGCCGTACGGATAGACCCCACTGAGGACCTTCATCAGCGTGGACTTGCCGGCACCGTTCTCGCCACAGATGGCGTGGATCTCGCCGGCGCGCACCACCAGGTTGACGTCGGAAAGCGCCTTGACGCCGGGAAACTCCTTCGTGATGGCGTGCATCTCCAGGAGGACCGGCACGTCGCTCATGATGCGTACCACCTCGCCAACGTCATCAATGCCTCCGGAAGAGGAGCGTGGACCTTCACCTGCTTTTGTTGTTGGCGGCAACCTATTTCGATATGAAGATGATCCGCAAGTGCTCCGGCCGGTCAAGGCGTAACAATCCGGCAATGTTCGCGTACGCCCCACCGGTGGCCGGACGGGTCGGGCCGGCGGCCGGTGCCGCGCGACGCTCCCCCACCTGCACCCCGGCACGTCGGACCGGGCGCCGGCACGGTGTCGCGCCCGCGGGCGGACCACCTACCCGGCCGGGCCCGACAGGGCGACGGACCGCGCGACCGTCCGGAACCGACACCGCCCCCGGGGCCGAGGGTTCAGGCGAGAGTCGCCGGTGGGCCTCGGATACCACAGGAACGAGCGCGCCGGCCGAGGTGCGAGGTGCGACCGGCCCGGCTCTGCCGGTCGCCGCCCTCGCGCGCGCACTCTTTCTCGCCGGAGGCCGCACGACCAGGAGACAGGGGTCGAATAGGGGCTGCCGCCGGCGATTCAGGCGATGACAGGGGGCGGGGCGGCGCGATCAGGCCCGCTTGCCCATTGACTTCCGTGCGCTGCCTCGATTTCCGGACGGCGTCGCCGCGAAACTCCCCGGCCCCGGGGCCGCAGGCAACTCGCGCTGGCCTTCGACGCCGCCCCACCGTCGATTGCGGCGCGCTCACAGCGACCGTGCCCGACAACGGCCCCGCCGCCGCAAGATCACCGGGCAACCACGTCGACCAGTGCAATCGGGTGGAACAGACCCGGGCGGCGACGCCGGAGGGCCCATCGGCGCGGCGCAGCCGCCGGCGCGAAGCCGACTCGCGCACGGCGACGCGGTCCCTTTGTGGACATCAGCGCAAACCAGCACCGCTGTCGATCCCACTTCGGATTTATCTTTCCGCGATGGCGCGTCGAAAAGCGTTCGGGAATTCGGGCTTCGAATACCCGAACGGGCACGCGCTCTCGCCACGCGCCGAAATCGCGCCACGCCCATCCCTGTTCTCTGGCCCGCGCGTCGGCGCCCACCCGAATTCCCGGGACGGGCGCCGACGCGGGCGGTCCGCGCGACGGCCACGGTCGCCCGCCGGCCCCGCAGCGCGACCGCCGGCGGCTCAGCCGACGGACGGGGTGGTCCAGGACGACCGGACCAATTCCCGCTCGGCGGCGGCGAGGTGGGCGGTCACGGCGAGCCAGGCCCAGGCGTACCGGTCCGGGTCGGGATCGGCCAGCCGGCCGAACGCGTCCCGGCCACGCCGGTCGGACTCGTCGGCGAGCGCGGTGGCCACCGCGGCGGCGGTGGCGAAGCCGGCGCGACGCAACGGACCGGCCAGCCCCGCGCCGTCGCCGCGGGCCGCCTCGGCGACGGCGCGACGACCGCCGGAGACGGCCAGCTCCACCAGCCGACGGACCCGCCACAGCGGGGAGCCCGCCACCGCGTCGGCGCCGACGGCGAGCATCGGCTCGACCATCGCGCCCGGATCGCGCGGCGGCAGGTGACCGCCCTGGATCTCGTCGTAGCCGAGATCCGCCCGGCCGTGCCAGTCAGCCGGCAGCCGGAGCGTCGCGGCGGCACCGGGCACCGGACCGACCGCGAGCGGGCGCAGCGTGCCCGCCCGGTCCGGGTCCAGCCGGCCGACCACCCGGATCCGCAGGCCCGGCCAGGAGGCCAGCCGCCGCAGGTTGGCCACGTGGGACAGCATCGGGTGGGAGTCGGCCGGCGCCAGCCGGATCACCGGACCGTCCGGCACCGGCACCCGCTCCGCCGCGGCGTCGGCGGCGGGCGCCAGCTCACGGGCCAGCACCTGGTCGCCGACGGCACCCACGACCATCAGGTCACCGCCGACCAGCGCGGCCCCGGCCCGGCCCGGTTCCTGCGGGTCGTCGGCGGCCAGTTGGGCGGTCACCACCTCGGCGAGCGGCCGCGCGAACAATTCCGCCAACGTTCCGCCGGCCCAGCCCGACCCGGTGATCGGGGTGGCCCGGACCCCCTTGCCGGCACCCAGCCGCCCGTCCGGGGAGACGGTGGTGCCGCTGATCCGCAGGCCGCCACGGGCCAGCACCGCGTGACTGACCGCGACCGCGCCCATCTCGGTGACCGCCCGGGCACAGTCCCGGGCCCGCTCCGGGCCGCCCGGCTTCACGTCGCCGAAGGAGAGCCGGCGCCCGTCGGCGGCGACCAGGTGGGTGACCACCCCGGCGTACCCGGTCGCGCTGATCACCGGTTCCCGGCAGATGCCGTGGACCTCCAGCGCGCCGTCCGGCTGGTAGGGCCGCCGGAGGACGCCCACCAGCGCGGGGTCGGAGTCGGCGGCGGAGAGCCGACCGGCCACGTACAGCAGTTCGTGCAGCACCTCGACCAGCTCGGCCAGGCGGTGGCCGGCCTGTCGTGCCCGGTCCGCGCGCAGGCCACGCACCGCGCGCAGCGCGGCGCTCTCGGCCCTCGGCAGACCGGCGAGCCGGGCGCTGTGCGCCGCGCGCAGCAACTCGGCCTGGAGGACCGCGCCGGCGGCCGGCACGCCGGCCGCGAGCACCGCGGCGGCGGCCCGCCACAGCGCGCCGGCCGCGGCCAGTTGCGCCTTGGTCGGTGCCGTGCCGCCGGCGGTCGCCGCGGACTTCCCGCTCCGACGGCCCCGCCCCCCGGAAGCCCCCGGGGTGGGCGACGCGGCGGTGGACGCCGCCGGAGCGCCGTGGATGGCCGGGTCGGCGACCGGGCAGGCGAGCAGGACCGCGGTCCGGTGCAGGCAGCGGGGCGCCAACAGGCAGCTACAACGTGCCTGGTCCCCGTCGGTGACCGCGCCGGTCGGGCCGGGCGCCAGGGTGACGAGAGCCTCGGCACCGCAGTCCACCGACGCCCCGCCGTCGACCCGGCCGACCGGCACGCCGGCCACCCGTTCGACGGTGGCGTCCAGCCGCCGGTGCAGTCGGGGTGGCAGGGCCGCCACCGCCGCGGCGGCGACTCCCGCCAGCACCGGCGGCAGCCGGTCGGTGTGCGTGGCGGCGGGTGTGCTGTCCGTCAACGTGATCCTCCGCGGATGCGGTCGCCCACCCAGCGGGCGAGTTCGAGCGGACTGAGAGCGGCGACCGGCATCCCCGCCGCGACGAGCTGCTGGGCCACCGGCACCGAATAGCAGGGCACTCCCCTGTCGTTCAACGCGGCGCAACCCAGCAGGTGCACCCCGGAACCGGCCAGCGTGCGGACCTCGCCGAGCAGCCCGGCCAGCGGGTAGCCCTCCTCGAAGTCGCTGACCACCGCCACGATGGTGCGGCTCGGCACGGTCACCAGTGAGCGGGCGTGGGCCAGCCCGGCGGCGATGTGCGTACCGCCGCCGACGCGTACCTCCAGCAGCAACGACAGCGGGTCGTCGACCCGGTCGGTCAGGTCGACCACCTGGGTGGAGAAGGCCAGGAAGTGGGTGGACAGGGTGGGCACCCCGGCCAGTACGGCGGCCGTCAACGCCGACCACGCCACCGACGCCTCCATCGAGCCGGACACGTCGACCACCAGCACCAGCCGCCAGTCGGCCTCCCGACGGGTGCGGGTGTGGAAGACCGGGCGTTGCGGCACCACCACCGTCCGGCCGTCGTCGAGGCGCTGGGTGTGCCGCAGGTTGGCCCGCAGCGTACGGGCGAGGTTGATCCGACCGCCGGGACGGCGGGACGGACGCGGGTTGCTCAGCCCGGTGAGCGCCGGACGCACCTGCGTGGCCAACTGCCTGGTCAGCTCCTCGACCAGGCGACGGACCAGTGGCCGCAGCCTGAGGAGCTGCTCCTCGGGCAGGCCACCGGCCAGTGACAGCACCGAGGTCAGCAACTCCATCGAGGGGCGCACCGCGGCCGGGTCCAGCTCGGCGAGCACGTCGGCACGGCCGCTCTCGGCGGCCCGGGCGATGACCTCCTCGCGTACCGCCGTGCCGAACAGCGCCTCGAGTTCGTCAGCCCACTCGCGCGCGGTCGGGAAGGAGGCTTCCTGCCCCCCGCCGGCCGCCTGGCCGAAGTCGGTGGCGCCCTCGCCCCGGCCCGCCCCGTACAGCTCGTCGAGGGCACGGGCGTAGCGGCGGGCGTCGGCCGGCAGCCGGTCGGGTTGACGGCCGAGCAGCAGCCGCCACCGGTCCGTGGGGGTGAGCCCGGTCGCCGGCCCGGATCCGGCGTCGGCGGCGCCGGTCGGCGGGCCCGACCCCACCTCGACGTGGGCGGCGCCGGTCGGCGGGCCCGGGAGCGGTATGTTGCGGGCGACCAGGGCCGCCCGGCCGGCCAGGTCGGCGGCGGTCCAGCGGGCCAGCAGCTCGGGCGGGGCGGACAGGGCCAGATCGACCCGGTCGCCCAGCCGGTCGGCGACGGTGTGCAGCAGCCGGTCCCGGGCCGCCGGGGTGAGCACGTCGAAGCCGCCGCGCAACGCCGGCAGCCGGTCCAGGAAGTCGGTGTCGGCGAGCCCCTCGATCCGCTCCAGCAGCGGGTCCAGCGCGGCCGGGGCGGACTGCAGCAGCGGGTGCGCCGCGGTGAGCAGGCCACCGAGCAGCCGGTGCAGGTGCCGCCGGGTGCCCGGCCCGGTCGCCGCGTCGATCCACCCGGCCACCCGGGTGCCCAGACCGTCCACCCCGGTCAGGTCGAGCAGCACCTGGGCGGCCAGGGCGGCGCCCTGGATCAGCGGCGAGCCGGCCCGGGCCAGGTGGCCGAGGGCCTCGTCCAGGCGCAGGCCGATCCGATCCTCGCCGGCGCGCACCGCGAGGTCGACCAGCGCGGCGGCGTCGGCTGCGGCGTCGCTGCCGGCCAGGCCGGGCAGCCCGCGTACCGCCGCGTCGAGCAGCACGACGGCCAGTTCGGCCGCCCGGACCCGGCCGTCGGGGGTGGTGCCGGGCAGGTGTTGCCGGCGCAGCGCCTCCAGCAGGTCCAGTGCGGCCAGCAGTTCGGGCAGCGTGCCGGTGCCCGGCAGCACCGCGGCGGCCGACTCGAGCCGGTCGGTGACCAGCTCGGGCAGGTCGCAACGGGCGGCGTCGCGCAGCCCGGCGAGCAACTGCGCGGCCGTGGGCCCACCGTCGGCGGCCTCCCGCCGGAACCGCTCCCGCAGGGTGCCGGCCGCCGCCAGCGCCCCGGTCACGCCGCGCACGCCGACCAGGTCCAGCCGGGCCGCCACGGACGGCGTCCAGGCCAGTTGCCAGCGGGTGGTCAGGGCGGCGCCGTCGCCGGTGCCGGCGACCGCGATCGGCTCACCGTAGCCGACGCCGCAGACCTGCAGGCGTTGCAGCAGGGTCTCCCGCCGCCCGTCCAGGTCGGTGCGCAGCGGGTCCAGCCGGACCTCGCGGGCCTTCGGGCTGTCCGGGCCGGGCAGCCGCAGCGCGGCGAGTTCCGCCTCGACCGCCGGGCCGAGCCCGGAGCGGGGCGTGCCGGGGGCGGTCCGGCCCCGCTCGGCGCCGACCAGCACGGTCTCCAGCGCCCTGGCCAGCGCCCGACCGCGACCGAGCAGTTCGCCCTGGCCGAGCACGCTGGTCACCGCCTCCAGCACCTCGCCCCGGCCGGGGGCGGGCAGGTTGCGCAGCCGGGCCAGGTCGCCGGCCAGGCGTACCGTCTCGGCGGCCTCGCCGGTGCCGGCGGTGTGACCGGCCGCCCGGAGTTCCCGGCACAGGTCGGTGACGGCCCGGGCGGCGGCGGCCCTGATCTGTTCCGGGTCGCCGGCGGCGGTGAAGACGCACTGCTGCCAGCGCGGGTCGCGGATGCCGGCCGGGTAGCCGGACCGGGAGTCGAGCAGGTCGAACGCGTACGGCACCAGGGAGGTGACCGCCGTACCGCCCCCGTCGCCGGTGGTGGGCGCTCCGGGCCGGGTCGTGGCGGAGCGGACCGCAGCGGTCCCGGGCCGCGCGGGCGCGGCGGCGACGTCGGCGGTCGGCGGGGCGTCGAGCAGGGCCGGGGCATGGAAGGCGCCGATGACGGCGGCGACCCGCCGACCGTCCGCGCCGGCCTCGGCCAGCACCCGGCGCATGTGCCGCTCGCGGGCCAGGTCCCGGGCCGGTACGCCGTCGCCAGCGCTGTCGGCGCGCATCGCCCAGCCGACGCCGAGGGCGGCCCGGCGGATCGCCTCGGGCGGGCAGCCCGGGGCACGTACCTCGACGACCCGGTCCCACAGGTCGTCGCCGTCGCGGCCGGTGCCGCTGGCGCCAAGCGCGGCGGCGTAGCCCGACCGGCCCCGCCCGGCGGCGTCCAGGCGGGGCTCGTCACCGGCGACCGGTTCGGGCTTGCCACCGGCGACCGGGTCGGCGGTCCAGCCGGGGTCGGCCAGCGGCAGGTCGCAGCAGAGCACCTCGACGCCGCGCTGCCGGGCCCAGCGGATGGCGGCCAGCTCGGGCGAGAAGTCCGCGAACGGGTAGAAGCCCATCGGCCCGTCGGCGCCGTGACTGCCGACCAGGGCCAGCGGGGCCCGGGCGGCCGGGTCCGACAGGTACGGCAGCCAGCGCTGGAAATCGGCCGGCAGCTCGACGCAGACCACCTCGGCCCCGGCGGCGTCCAGCAGGGCCGGTACCGCCGCCGCCAGGGCCGGGCTGTGGTGCCGCACCCCGATCAGGTACGGCCGGAGGCAACCGGCGAGCGCGTCGACGACGGCCCGCGGGTCGACAGTCGACGGGCCGACGGCCGACGGGACCGCCTCGGTCGACGTGTTGGCGGAGGTCATCAACGCAGGCTCTCCCGCAGGTCCCAGAGCCGGCGCCACATCGCCGAGCCGTCCTCGGCCCGGCGGCGCACCGGGCCGTCCCAGTAGCCGAGCAGCCGGGCGTGGTCGTCCTTGTCGTCCTTGCGGACCACGCCGAGCAGGTGCCCGGGCACCAGGTCGAGCGCGTCCCCACCGGGCAGGTACGCGGCGGACAGGCCGAGCGACGCCGCCACCTGCACGGCCTCGGCGGTGGACATGACCGTGCCGGGCCGTTCCACGTCCCAGCCCTCGCCCGAGCGGCCGGAACGCAGGTCACGGAACACCGTGACCAGGGCGTCGAGCACCGCGTCGTCCACCGTGTACGCCGCACCGGCGCGCTGCACGGCGGCGGTGGCCTGCCGGCGGACCAGGTCGGTCTCGGTCTGCGCGTCCGCGATCGGGTGGACGGTCTCGAAGTTGAACCGGCGCTTGAGGGCCGAGGACATCTCCGACACGCCCCGGTCCCGCAGGTTGGCGGTGGCGATCACGGTGAACCCGGGCGCCGCGCGGATCAGGTCGCCCTCCGTGCCGCTCAGCTCCGGCACGTTCATCCGCCGGTCGGACAGGATGGACACCAGCGCGTCCTGCACCTCGGGCAGGCAGCGGGTGACCTCCTCGACCCGGACCACCCGGCCGGTGCGCATCGCGGTCAGCACCGGCGAGTCGACCAGGGCCTGCGGGGTCGGCCCCTGGGCGAGCAGCAGCGCGTAGTTCCAGCCGTACCGCAGGGCCTCCTCGGTGGTGCCGGCGGTGCCCTGCACGGTCAGCGCGCTGGTGCCGCTGACCGCGGCGGCCAGCAACTCGGACAGCATGGACTTGGCGGTGCCGGGCTCGCCGACCAGCAGCAGCCCCCGCTCACCGGCCAGGGTGACCACGCACCGCTCGACCAGGCTCCGTTCGCCGACGAACTTCGCCGGGATGGTCATGCTGGCCGGTAGTCCGGCCCCGGTGCGCCGGTCGGCGGGCAGCTTCAACGCCTCGCCGTCGCTGCCCCGGATGAAGGTGACCACGGCGCGCGGGGTCAACGCCCAGCCCGGCGGCCGGGCCCCGTCGTCGTACGCGGCCAGGAAGGCCAGTTCGTCGGCGTACCGCTGTTCGGCGGAGAGGACCTGGGCGGCGGTCTCCGGCGCCACGGTGGGGCCGACGTGTTCCGTCACGGTCACTGGTGTTCCTCGATCTCTCTCTGGTTCGGGGGGGGGTCAGCGGCGGGTGCCGCGGGTGGGCAGGTTGTCGAATCGGGGCCGGTCGCCGTCGCGTACGCGTCGCCAGGCGCGCCGGTAGAGCTCGGCGGCCGGTGCGAACGGCACGGTCACACCGAGTCCGGCCGTACCGTCGGGTGCGAGGTCGAACAGGGCGGTCTTCCAACCCTCGATCGGCGCCTGCCCGCTGCCGCGTTCCAGCCACGGCCCGGGCAGGAACAGTGACCGGCCGGCCCGGGACCGGCTGGCCTCGACGACCAGTTCGGTGCCGGCCAGTTCGGCGCGGGCCGCCTTCAGCCGGGCCGGCTTCCAGCCGGTCCACGTCGCCGTGTCGCGGTCGGTCGGGTCCGGCATGGCCAGCAGCATCAGGTACACCGCCGCCGCGTCGGCGCCCAGGCCGTGTTCCCCGGCCACCTGCGCGACCAGGTCCGGCACCGACCGGGTCGGGTCCTGCGGCCACCAGGTCCCGTCCGGGGACCGAGCCCCGCCGGCCGGATCGCCCGGATCGCCGAGCAGCGCCGCGAACCGCGCGTCGCGGACCAGGCGCAGCGCCACCTCCATCGGGTACGGCTTGGCCGCGTCCGACCGCAACGCCGGCAGGTACGGGTCCGTGCCGTCGGCGTCGAGCAGGTCCGGGCGCAACGCGGGCCACGGTTGGCTGTACTGGGTGGCCAGGACGATGGCGCCGTAGCGTTCCCAGCCCGGCCCGGTCTCCGAGGCGGTGCCCGCCACCTGGCGGAACGCGGCCAGGGAGACGTAGTGGTGGAGGTCGAGCAGCAGGTTGGGGTTGGTCAGCCGGTCGCGGATCACGGCCAGCGCGGCCGGCAGCGCCGCCCGGCACGGGTCGCCGGCCGGCGTGTGGTGGGCGACCCAGGCCGCCAGGGCGACCGTGGAGAGCAGCACCACACCGGTGAAACCCGTTGCCCGGCCGTCGGTCTGCCGGGCCCGGTCGCCCTTGACCTCGAAGGCCAGATCGGTGGTCAGCTCGGCCGAACGGGCGGGGTCGAGCAGCGCCGGCAGGGCCTTCGTGGGCCCCCAGCCGGTGCGGACCGCGCGCACCGCCTCGGCGAGCAGCTCCTCGGGCACCGCCACCCGGCGTCCCACGGCCGCGGTCCAGACCGCCGCGGCGGCGGCCACGTCCGGGCCATCGGTCCACAGCCGGGCCGGGTCGTCGGGCAGCAGCGCCGAGACCGCTGCCAACCGGACCGCCGGGCTGGCCTCGTACAGCATCTCGTAGGCCAGTTTGACCTCGCTGACCTTCCTGATGCCGAGCGCCTTGCGCACCTCGGCCGGCCCGGCCTTCATCGAGTCGCCGGACAGCAGGCCGGCCAGCACCAGCTTCGCGGCGGTGGGGGTGAGGCCGGTCAGCTCGGCGAACTGGTCGGCCGCCTCCGGCCGCCAGGGCAGCGGGCCGCGCTCGGCCCGCTCGGTGAGGAAGGCGGCCAGCCAGCCGGCGGGCCGTTCGTCGCCGACCGGCGCCGAGGACCGAACCGTGTACGGCTCGGGCACGGCGAACACGCCGGCCGGGTCGTGGTGCAGCGCCTCGAAGGAGTAGCCGGTAGGCGTGCTGATGGAGTTGAACACGGCGATGAACGCCCCGTCGGGCAGCGGCAGGATCCCGGGCCGGGGGTACCGGCGTGTGCCGTCGGGGTTAACCAGGTCGCCGTCGAGCAGGTCCAGGGTGAGCCGGCGCCACCGCGCCGGTTCGGTCAGCGCGCTCAGGCCGAGCCGGTCCAGTTCGGTGAGCAGGGCGCACAGCGTCTCCCGGTGTTCGTCCGGGGTGACCGCCGTGACGGCCCGGTAGGCGACGGCGGAGACGGAGCCGAGCAGGCGCCACCAGTCCAGGGCGGACGGCAGCGACGGCCCGTCGAGGTGCAGCCGGGCGGCGGGTCCGCTCGCGGTGGCGGCGCGGCGCTGGGCGGCGAGCGCGTGCAGCTGGGTGAACACGTAGGTCGAGCTGCTCGCCACGTAGGCCGGGTGCAGCCCGTTCAGCGCCAGTTTGAGCTGCTCGTCGGTGGGCCCGGCCACGACGGCCGCCGGCGCCTCCGCCTTCGGGGCGGACATCGTCCTGGTGAGCCGCTCGGTCACCGCGTCCAGGTCGGTGCGCACCCGGGCGGCCATCCGCAGCACCCCGGCCACCCCGGTCAGCACGGCGTCGTGGCTGACCGCCGGCAACGTCGAGCGGATCAGCTCGACCAGCGCGTCCTTGTCGTCCTCGTCGACGGTGGCGGACGCCCCCACGCCGGGTCGTGCGCCGCCCGTGGTTGCCGCGACGGTGGCGGGAAGGCCGGTACTGGCCTGCGTGGCCGCCGTCAGCCCGGAGCGCGACGCCGCCTGGGCGGCCGCTTCGGCCAGGGCGGCGCGGCGCTCGTCGAGGGCGGCCGTGAAGAGCGCGGCGGCCGTGGCCCGGTCCGTCCCGCGCAGGGCGGTGGAGCCGGCCGGGTCCCGGGGCAGCATGTTGCCGAGGAACTCCGGCCCCGGCAGCGGCACCGCGGTGGGGGTCCGGTCCCGATCGGCCGACGCCTCGGCGGCGGCCGACGCCGAACCGTCCGGGTGGACCAGGACGAACCCCCTGAGGACGGCCCGCGGCCGGTCGTCGCCGGGCAGCACCACCGCCGCGATGGGCTCCTGTCCCGGGCCCACGGTGACGCCACGGCCGGCCAGGTCCTCGCCGCGTACCGAGCCGTCCGGCAGGGTCGCCACCCGCCAGCCGAGCAGGCCGTCCACCGGCGCGGCGGCGGGGGTGACCCGGTCGGACAGGGCCGGCCGCAGCCAGCTCGCCGACTCGTGGAGGCGGCTGCCGCCGACCGGGAGGTCGGCCAGGAACCGGGGCAGGCTGCACCGGCCGTGGGTGTTGCGCAGCGGGTCGTACTCGCGCCAGGCGGGGCCGCCGCCCTCCTCGCCGGAACGGTAGACCCAGTGGGAGGTCCCGTCGGTGATGACCGGCAGTTGCTCAGGGACGGCGGTGTCGCCGGCGTGCAGGACGCCGTCGCCGGTGGTCCGTCCGCCGCCGGACAGCGGCAGGGTGATGCGGTTGCCGCGCGCCTGGCCGCCGTGGTGAGGGCCGCGCAGGGGCTGCGGCTCGCCGGGCGACGAGTGCCAGTAGCCGCGCAGGTTGTAGTCGCACTCCCGGGAACGCCAGAAGACCAGCAGTTGGCCATCGACGTAGTGGTAGCCGGGCGTGCCCCACATGTCGCGGGCCGGGATGCGCAGGTCGTGGCGGAGCACGATGCCCTCGGCGCCGAGCACACGCACCGTCGTCGGCCCGGCCAGGATCAGGTACGGCCAGGCCTCCTGCCTGGTCAGCTCGACCCGGCGGTCACCGCCGGTCACCTCCAGCCAGGCCTGCTCCCAGTCCGGCCAGCCCAGCTCCTCGATGATCCCGCCGCGCAGGCTGCGGGTGACATGCTCGGTGAGGTCGGTGTCGAGAGCCGCCCTGAGCTCGCCACCTCCAGCGGGGTCCCCGGCCCCGTCGAGGCTGTCGGACACCAGGCGCAGCGCCTCGACCGAGATCCTGCCCAGCCAGGTCACCGACGCCGGCAGGTACGGCAGCCCGGCGGCGAACCGGTTCCGGATGCGGGCCCGCAGCCAGTCGCTCAGCAGTGGCCGGATGCCCGGCGTCACGACCAGCCGGCGCTGGGCCTGCTGCTGGTCGTCGAGCTGGTCGAGGCCCCGGCGCAGGGCCCTGGCGAACCGGTCGTCGCCGGCGACGGCGAGCAGATCCCGCTGCCCCTCGACGCGGGCCCAGTGCACCAGATCCAGGACGTCGTCCTCCTTCGGCGCGGCGACCGGCAGGCCGAGGGCGAGCAGCAGGTCGAGCAGGTCCAGGTCGCCGTCGGCGGTGAGGGTCCCGCCGCTGTCGGTCAGTTCCGCGCGCAGCCGGTCGGCCATCCGCTCGACGAGCGGGTACAGCTCCGGCAGTCGCCCATGACCGCGCCCCGAGTTGGCCCGGCTCAGGAAGCGCCGCAGCCAGCCGACGGAGCCGTCCTGCGGGCGGGCCGGCTCCGGCACGTCCGGGTCGGACAGCCCGGCGAGCGCGCCGGTGTCGGTCAGCAGGGCCAGCCACGCGACGAGGTTGTCCCGATCGGTGGGCATCAGGTCGAGCAGGCTGCCCCGGATCGCCGGGTCGCGGCCGGCCAGCGCCGTCACCGCCGGCAGGTGCGCCTTCCACCAGCCGGCCGGCGCCTCGGCGGCCACCGGCAGCCGGAGCAGCGCGGTCAGGTAGGCCGCCTCGCGGTCGGCGACGGCGGCGGCGCCGGTGGCCTTGGTGGCCTTGGTGGCGGCCTTGACCAGCCGGGTCACCGCGTTGGCCGACTGGGTGGACGGCACCACGCCGGCCGCCGCGGCCCGCAGCGCCAGCCGGCAGAACCGCTCCAGCGCCTCGTCGGCCGGCAGCTGGGCGGCCAACTCCTTCGCGTGGCCGGCCAGCGCGGTCGCGGAGACCACCCTGGCCGCCGCGAACTCCACGTAGACCTCGTCCAGCCGCTCCAGGTCGACCGGCAGGCCGTGCTGCGCCTCCGCCTTGCGGGCCTTGTTGAACAGCTGCGTCGCGTAGGCGTCCTGCCCGGCGGCCAGGAACACCCGCGCCGCCTGCTCGAAGAACGTCGGCAGGAAGTGCGGCAGCGTACGGGCGAACCGGTCCGCGACGCTCTGGTGCCCGTCCAGGGCGGTCTTCGGCCGCGACCGCACCTGCTTGGCGAGCTTCTGCAGCTCCGGCACCACCACCAGGGCGTGCCGACCGTCGGCCGGATGGTGCACCAGCACCCACTCCGGGAAGGCCAGCGGGCGGCGCGGGCCCAGCCCGACGACGGCCGGCTCGGCAGCCGGCGCCAGGCCGAGGAACCCGACGGCGATGTCCTCGCCCTCGCCCAGTGCGGCATCGACCAGGCGGACCACGGGCCGGTCGTCGAGGGCCGGGTGCCGGTAGGTGCGGGCGGTGAGGGGCACCGCCCGGTCCCCGGCCCCGGCCGTGCCGGTCGGCAGGACCGCGCCGGCGGCCAGCAGGCTCTCGGCCGATTCCTCGCCCGCCGACGTCGTCATCCCGGTCACGCCTTCTCCCCCTTGCCGGTCAGGGCGCCGGACAGGGCCGTCGCCATTCGCATGCCTTCCGACCAGGCCACCGGCCCGACCTCGGCCAACCTCAGCGTCGGCCCCTCCACGACCGACCAGGAGAGCGCGCCGAGGGTCGCCTCCGAGTCCCAGTAGTCCTCGCTGAACCACAGGGCTGCCTCCACCGTGTGGCCGCCCTCCCACACCCGGCACCTGACCTGAGAGCCGGAGACCCGGAAGCCGAAGGTGGCGGCCCGCGCGGCCAGCCGGTTGGGGACCGTGGTGCCACGGAAGTCGGTGACCGTGGTGTCCCGGTCCCTCAGCTCGGCGGGCTTGCCCCAGGTGCCCCGGTGCAGTTGCTCGACCCGCTGGGCGACGTCGAGCTCGTCGGCGAACTCGCGCAGGTCGGCCAGGTGGGGCAGGCGTACCGGGTGGGGCAGCGTGGCGGTGGCCGGCGAGAGCCGGACGGTCTCCCCGTCGAGGTTGACCACGCGCAGGTCGCCGGCGTCGGTGACGTCGCGCAGCAGGCCCGGCTCGGCCGGGTCGTCCCCGAGCACCACCAGGTCGCGCAGCGCGTCCCGCCAGGCCGGGTCCGGCCAGATCCGGGCCAGCAGCCCGGTCGGCACCGGCAGCGAGGACATCACCCAGGCGTCGACCCGGGCCAGGCATTCGGCGGCGTGCCGGTCCAGCCACTGGGCGAGCTGGCGCAGCCGGTCCACCTCGGGATCGTCGCGCAGCGCCTTCGGCAGGGTCTTGAGTGGACGGCCGCCGGCGCGCGGGCCGACGGACCGGGCCGCCACCTTTCCGTCCACAAGGGAGATCTCGTAGGAGTCTCCCACCGGTAGCCAGCCCATCAGGAACACCCTCCGCAACGGCGAATCAGCCAGATTTCGTGAGAAACCGGCCGCGATCGACCAACGTGAGGCACGCTAACAGTAGTGACCGACACGACAGGGGCCGCTCCGCAGGGGCACCGCACCCAGGCGGCCGGACGAAAGGGACGAGACCCGACGGAGCCGCAGGTCCGCGCCGGCCCGCACGCGCCGCGAGGCGTCGGACCCGACCCGCAGCGGCGGCTTCGAGTGACCCAGGTCACCCTTGCGGCGGGTGCGGGACCGGCCGGCGGGTGCGGGACCGGCCGGCGGGTGCGGGACCGGCCGGCCGGCCGTCGATCGGAGCCGCTGCCGCCCGGCCTCACGCGCCGAGTAGCGCGTCCCGCACACCGGTCTCGCGGCGGCCGAGGTGCGCCGGATCGCGACCGGACAGGAGGTCCGCGGCGGCCTTCACACAGGCGCCGTACTCCCGGGTGGAGCTGATCCGCCACGTCCTGTCGTACCGGCGGGCCGTCTCGTCGCCGACCCCGCTGGCGTCCACGCCGAGCCGCCGGCACACCGCCACGGCCCGGGGCAGGTGGAAGGACTGGGTCACCACGGTCGCCCGGTCCACCCCGAAGACCCGCTTCGCCCGGGCGCACGAGTCGTACGTGTCGAAGCCGGCGTGGTCCAGCACCACCCGCTGCGCCGGCACGCCGTTGTCGACCAGCCAGCGCCGCATCGCGCCCGGCTCGTCGTACTCCGGGTCCATGTTGTCGCCGGAGAGCAGGATCGCGCGCACCTTGCCGGCGGCGAGCAGCCGGCGGGCGATCTCCAGACGGGCGGTGAGAAACGGCGAGGGGGTCCCGTCGGGGTGGACCTTGGTGCCCAGCACCAGTGCGACGGGGGCCTCGGGAACGTCGTGCTCGGCGAAGACGTGCCCCTGCGCGCCGCCACGGATCCACTGCACGCTGACCACGACGCCACCGGTCAGCAGCACCGCGCCGACGACGGCCGCGCCGACGATGCGGCGCAGCCAGCGCACCCGCCTGCCGCCGGACGGGCGCGGCCTTCGGACCAGGTTGGAGAGTCGACCGCGCATGGGGCGAGTATTCCAGGGCGGCCCGCGATCTCGACCTGCGCCCGGGGGCCCGCCACCGCAGCGCCACCAGACGGCGCAACAGGCCCGGCGATCTCCCGCACCGGGTGTGTGCGCACCGCGGGGCCGGTCGCCCGATTGTCCGCGTGGCGGCCGGTTGGTACAACGGAGACGCCGCCATCCGGCGAGGGGGAACTGGTGACCACACCGCGTCAGGACGGTCTCGCGAACTCGATCGTCTTCTCCGCGTTCAAGCTGCTGTTTCCGAGTTCGGCCGACCGGATCGACGCGATCCGCGACATCAGTTCCGCCATCACGGGCCTCGACCAGAACAGCCGGGCCGCCCGGGCCCTGCCGCGACGCCTCGAGGAGGCGGCCGACCACATAGCGTTGCGCCTCGAACGGATCGAGGCGGTCGAGTTCCCCTCGCTCGACGAGGCGGAGCGCGACCTCGCGGTGGAGGGCGTCGTCGCGGCGTTGAAGGCGGCCGATCCCACAGTGGAGGGATTCGTCCGGGACGCGGTCACCGAGGAGGTCCTGTACGACCAGCTCCGCCCGGCGGCACGACACGCGTGGCGGCGGGCGCAGCTCGGCGACGCCGCCGTCCGGTACGGCGAGATCTTCCTCCGCGAGGCGTGCGCGTACGTCGTCGGCATGGTCCGCGACCTGCCCGGGTTCGACAGCGAGGTGGTCTGGGAAACCTACATCACCACTCGCAAGCTCGACTTCATGCTCGAGGCGGCGATCGCCAACATCGTCCTGCCGCAGTACCGCGCCGACGCGTTGCCGGAGGAGAGCCGGCTGGAGGCCGCATACCGCACGGACATCGTCACCGAATACAAGTACTCCGAGCTGATCGGCCTCAACCTGCCGGCCGAACTGCGTCGGCAGCCGGTACGCGTCGCGTACATGCGGCTGCGGTCGACGCCGCCGCGCGCGCCGTCGGGCACCCCCGGCGGCCCCGAGAGCGCCGACCGGGACCCCCTGAAGGTCGACGCGACGCTGGGCCGCGCCGTCAAGGCCGCCCTGGCACGCGGCACCGACGGCGTCCGCCTCCTGCTCACCGGCGTCGCGGGATCGGGCAAGACGACGATCACCCAGTGGCTCGCGATCACACTGGCCGAGCAGCGGCTCCCCGCGACGCTCTCGCACCTGCAGGACTGCGTGCCGGTCGTCGTCCAGCTGCGCCACGTGCACAGCGGGGGCGCCGGCCCGTCGTACGGGAGCATGGTGCGGGCCTCGGCGCACCGCGGCCGGGCGGAGCTGGTCGGTTGGATCCAGAAGAAGCTCGACACCGGCCGCGCCCTCGTCGTCTTCGACGGGCTCGACGAGTTGGCGCCGCACGACGTCAGCCCGACCATGGCGTGGATGGAGAAGGTCGTCGCCGCCCATCCCGCCGCCCACTACGTCGTCACGTCCCGACCCGACAACATCGACTACGCGCGGTTCGCGGCGCACGGGTTCCAGCAGCTCAGCCTTCTCGAGACCACGCCGGACGAGGCCCGGGAGTGCGTACGCCGGTGGTTCACGGCGTTGCTCAGCGCGAGCTCGCCCGAGGACCGGGCCAAGTACGTCGAGCGCCGCGACCACCTCCTGGCCGACCTGCGCACCAACCGCAACGTCATCGACCTGAGCAGGACCCCGCTGCTCTGCGCGATGCTGAGCGCCCTGTACGCCAACCGGCTCTCCGGCGCGGCGCCGGACAGCCGCGTCGACCTGTACGACCAGGTGGTCACGACCCTCGTCGATCTCCGCGAGCGCGGCAAGCAGGTGCCGCAGGGCGAGTTCCAGCTCGCCGCCCGGGAGAAGCTGCTGCTGTTGCAGTCGCTCGCCGCCTTCATGACCGTCCGGTCGAAGGCGACGGTCCGCCTCCGGCCGTTGGCGCGGCTGATCGAGCTGCGCGGCGGGTTCGACACGGGGATCGCCGCCAACATCACCGAGCCGACGGCGCTGGAGGTGCTCGACGCCGAGCTGAGGGGCATGGTCGCCGTCCGCATGTCGGGCGGTGAGGTGCTCGACCACTTCCTCGACCGCAGCGTGGTGTTCCAGCGCGTCGGTCACAATCAGGGCCACTTCGTGCACCGGTCGATCCAGGAGTTCCTGACCGGCCGGGCGTTCGGCTACCGCGGCGACGTCGAAGGGCTGCTGCGCAACGTCGAGTCCCAGGACTGGCGCCGGGTGCTCGCCTTCGCCGCCGGCACGGCCGGGCAACGAAACTTCGCGACGCGGCTGGTCCGGCGGCTGCTGGCGGCGGCCGAGCCGGGCACCGCCTCGCACCGCGAGATCCTCCTGCTGGTCGCGGAGTGCGTCACCGCCGCCGGGCAGGTCGATCCCGACGTCGCGGCCGCGGCACGCCAGGCGGTGTCGGCGGTGCTGCCACCGCGCTCGGTGGCGGAAGCCGAACTGCTGCCCGGCCTCGGGGAGGCGCTGCTGCCGTGGCTCGACGTCCACGACGGGATGTCTGCGGCGGTGGTCGAGGCGTGCGTCGCCGCGGCGGCGCAGATCGGCGGGCCGGAGGCGTTGGCCACGATCGCGCGGCACAGCCAGTCGGCGCGCGGTCGCGAGGTCACCCAGGTGTTCGTCGACAGCTGGGGCTACTTCGAACCGTCCGCCTACGCCGCCCGGGTGCTGGGCAGGATCGACCTCTCCCAACGGCTGGTGCCGCTGGGCACCCAGGAGCAGGTGACCGCCGCCGCATCCGTGCCCACCCTGCGTGCGGCCCGGGTGACGACCGACCTCGGCCGGCCCGATCTGTCGTTCATCTCGCCGCTGCGCGGACTGCGCGACCTCGACGCCCAGCGGCTGCCGAGTCTGCGCTCCGCGGCCGGCGTCGCGACCCTGACCCGGCTCCGCCGGCTCAACCTCAGCCGCAATCCGCACCTCGCCGAGGTCTCCGCCGTCGCCGGCCTGCCGGCGCTGCGCGAGCTGTACCTCGACGAGTGCCCGGAGATCGCCGACCTCACGCCGGTCGGCGGGCTCGCCGGGCTGCGGGTCCTCTGCCTCGACGGCGCCCTCGCGGTGGCGGACTTCGCCGTGCTCGCCGGGCTGTCGGCCCTCACCACCCTGTCGGTCACGGACTGCGACCTCGCCTCGCTCGACATCTGCACCAATCTGCCGGAACTGCGCACCCTGCGGGCGCGGACCGCCCCGGGGGTCGCCGACGCGACCGGGCTCGCCACCTGCGGCGGGCTGCGGCGCCTCGAACTGCGGCTGGCCGACGGCGCGGCGCTGCCGCAGCTACCGCCGGGCCTGACGTCGGTGCGCCTGTCCGGCCGTACGACCACAGCGGCTCTCGCCCGGCTGGCTGCGCTGCGCGACCTGCGGCACCTCGCGGTCGACGGCGCGACGGAGCTGGACTCGATCGCGCTGATCGGCTCGCTGCCCCGCCTCGCCGAGCTGCGCGTCACCGGTGCCACCAACCTGCGGACGGCTGCCGCCCTGCGGGAGTGCCGGTCGCTCGAGACGCTGGACCTCAGCGGGGCCGGCATCTGGAACCTCGACTTCCTCGAGGGGGCACGACACCTGCGCCGGGTCACGCTCGACCGGTGCACCTCGCTTACCGACATCTCGGGCCTGCACGGCCTGCCGAGGCTCGAGCACGTCAGCATGACCGGCGGCGTGCACGGCGTGTCGGACGAGGCGGTCACGCAGCTGCTGCGGGCGGCCCGGGCACCGCTGTCGGTCGACCACGACCCGTTCCCTGATCTCTACGACCGGCCGTACGACCCGTCGGACTTCGACACCGGGTGAAGCCGGTGCCGGTCGGCGCGACGTCGGGCATCCCATCACGGGGAGGGACGCCGCGCCGGCCAGCCAGTTCCGGGTCACGCAGGCCCCGGCCACGTAGTCGCGCGGCGGCCGGGTCCACCGCCACGGCTCGCGCCGCGTGGCTCAGCCCAGGACCTTACGCAGCCAGGCCAGCTGTTCGAGCTGCTGCTCGGCCTCGCCGCCCTCGTGGTCGTTGAACTCGTACACCCGCAGTTCCTTGTCGCCGCCGTAGCGGTGGTAGGCGGCGAAGCAGGTCGAGGGCGGGCAGACCTGGTCCATCATCGCGATGGAGAACAGCGCGGGTGCGCTCGCGCGGGGCGCGAGCACGGCGGCGTCGAAGTAGGACAACGTGTCGAACACCCGGTCGACCCGGTCGCGGTGCAGCTTGAGGTACTGGACGATCTCGCCGTAGGGGCCACGGGAGGCGACCTGTACGCCGCGCCGGAAGTCGCACAGGAAGGGCACGTCGGGCATGGCCGCCGCCACGCCCGGGAACAGCGCCGCCACCGCCAGGGCGAGCCCGCCGCCCTGGCTGACGCCGGTGACGGCGACCCGCTGCGCGTCGACGGCGGGATGCTCCCGCGCGGCACCGGCGAAGCGCACGGCGTCGGCGATCAGCCTGCGGTAGTAGAAGTCCTCCGGGTCGGTGACGCCGCGGGTGAGGAAGCCGGGCACGGTGCCCGCCGGATAGCGGTGCGGGTCGGCGGTGGCGCCGGGCGCCGCGCTCCAGCCCTGGCCCCGGGTGTCCATGACTAGGTGGGCGAAGCCCGCCGCGGCCCAGAACAGCTTCTCGTGGGGCAGCCCTCGACCACGGCCGTAGCCGAGGTACTCGACCACGCAGGGCAGCGGGCCGGTGGCGTTCGCGGGCAGGTGCAACCAGCCGTGCACGGGCTCGCCGCCGTAGCCGGGGACGGTGACCGAGTGGGTGCGGATCTGGGTGAGCCCGGTGTCGACGGGCTCGTACACCGCCGGGCCGGGTTCGTCGGCGCCCAGCGTCCGCGCCCAGAAGGCACCCAGGTCGGCGGGGACGGCCAGGTCGGGCCGGTACGCCCAGCAGTCGGCGAGGGTGAGATCGCTCAGAGCCACAGCATGGCCTCCGTGACAACAGGATGGTCGGGTGTCGGTGGGTCGGGTGGCGCGGCGACCCAGGAGCGGATCGCCGCGGCACCGGGGCCGCCTCGCCGGCTAGCCGGCGTCGGCCATCGCCGAGGCGAACCAGCCGGTGATGGTAGTGGGGTGGGTGATGGCGGTGCCCACCACGACCGCGAACGCGCCGGCCCGCAGCGCCTGCGCCGCCTGCGCGGGGGTGTGGATCCGGCCCTCCGCGACCACCGGCACGTCGACGGCGCGGGCGAGCCGCGCGACCAGGTCCAGGTCCGGGCCGGGTTGCTTGCTGGTGTACGCCGTGTAGCCGGCCAGGGTGGTGCCGACGAGGTCGGCGCCGGCCCCGGCGGCGGCGATCCCCTCCTCCAGGGTGGCGCAGTCGGCCATCACCAGGGCACCGGTCTGCTCGTGGACGGCGGCGACGGTGTCGCCGAGGCTCCGGCCGTCGGGTCGCGGTCGGCAGGTGCCGTCCAGCGCCACGATGTGCGCGCCGGCCCGGGCCACGGCCAGCGCGTGCTCGAGCGTGGGGGTGATGAAGACGTCGTCGTCCCCGTCCTTCCAGAGCCCGATCAGCGGCAGGTCGACCGCGTCCCGGATGGCCGCGATGTCCGCCAGCCCCTGGGCGCGGATGCCGGCGGCTCCCCCCTCGACGGCCGCGAGGGCGACCCGACGCATCGTGTCGGGGTCGCGCATCGGCTCACCGGGGTAGGCCTGGCAGGAGACCACCAGGCGGTGCCGGAGCCGCTCGATCAGCGCGTTCATTCCGCGTCCTTCCAGGCGAGTGAGGCGGCGCCGAGCAGTGGGGCGTCCGCACCGAGGGCCGAGGCCAGGACGGGCACGTCGGCCAGGACGGGCAACGCCTCCCGGCGCACGGCGTCCCGGAGGGCCCCCCACCAGGGCCCGCCGAGGCCGGTGACCCCGCCGCCGATCACCACGGCGTGGGGGTCGAGCACGTTGACCAGCCCGCCGACGGCCGAACCGACGGCGGCCCCGCCCAGCAGGACGACCTCCCTGGCCGTCTCGTCGCCGCCGTCGGCGCGCGCGGCCACGGCCCGCAGGTCGGCGACCGGCTGGCCGCTGCGGCGCGCGTACTCGCCGGCGAGGGCGGGTCCGGCGGCGATCGCTTCGAGATGCCCCCGTCCCCCGCAGGTGCAGGGCAGCGACCCGGCGTACGGGGAGGGCTGGTGCCCGGCGTGCCCGGCCGCGCTGTGGGCGCCGGCGAGCACGCGGTCGCCGGCGACGAACGAGGCGCCGACGCCGGTGCCCACGGCGACGTAGAGCACCGTGTCGTGCCCGGTCGCGGCGCCGTGGCGCGCCTCGCCGAGGGCGTGCGCGTGCACGTCGTTGACGACGGCGACGGGCAGACCCAGCAGTTGTCGCAGCCGCCCGGTCAGGTCGGTGCCGGCCCAGCCGGTCAGCACGTCGGTGGCCGAGAGCACCCGGCCCGTCCGGCTGTCGACGACCCCGGCGCTGCCGACCCCGAGGGCCCGGACGCGCGTTCCCGCCGCCCGCGCCCTCAGTTGGCGCACGAGGTCGGCGGCGGTGTCGAGGACGGCGGTCGCGCCGGCCCGGCCGGGGGTCGGGGCGGTGACCCGGTCGAGCACCACCCCCCGCCGTGTCACCAGGGCGGCGGTCGTCTTGGTGCCCCCGATGTCGAGCGCGGCGACCGTCTCGTCGGCGTCGGCTCGGGGCGTGTCTGCCTCGGCCATGCTCAGAGCAGCCCCGCCGTTTCCAGGTGGGTACGCACGCGGGCCGTCTCGTCGGCGTCGAGGGGCCGCAGCGGAAGTGACACGGCGTTGCTGTCGATGACACCGAGCAGGGCCAGGGCGGTCTTGAACGCGCCCACGCCCCTGGTCGCTCCGGCCGCCGTCGCGGGATCGGCCGCGTCCACGATGCGGAACAGCCGGGTCAGGCGGTCCTGCTCGCGCCGGGCGGTGTCCCAGTCGCCGTCGACGCAGGCCCGGTGCAGTCGCACGTAGCCCGCCGGGTCCACGTTGCCCAGACCGGGCACGCAGCCGGCGGCGCCGGCGAGCATCATCGCGTCCACGACCACCTCGTGCCCGGTCAGCAGGCTGAAGCCGGTGCCCGGCGCGCGTTCCGCGATCGCCAACGCCAGCTGACGGAAGGCGACGTCGTCCCCGCTGGAATCCTTGACGCCCGCGAGGACCCCCTCCACCGCCAGTCGGGTCAGCAGGTCCGTGGAGAGCTTGGTGTGCACGCAGACGGGAATGTCGTACGCGAAGAGGGGAAGCTGGACGGCGGCGGCGATCGACCGGAAGTGCCGCTCGGTCTCGTGCGGGCCGACGATGGCGTAGAAGGGGGCGGTCGCCACCAGGCCCTCGGCGCCGAGTTTCGTCGACGCCTCGGCGCGGTCGAGGACCCGACCGGTGGTCGGCTCGATGCAGCCGGCGATGACGGGCACGCTGCCCCCGACCGTCTTCACGATCGTCTCGAGAGCCTGGTCCCGCTGGCTGTCGGTGAGGAAGACGGTCTCGCCCGAGCTGCCGAGCGCGAAGATGCCGTCGACGCCGGCGGCCAGCAGCCGCTCGACGAGCCGCTCCAGGGAGCGGACGTCGACCGTGCCCTCCTCGGTCAGGGGGGTGACGACCGGCGGCACGACTCCGGTGATCGGCGGGGCTGGGGTGGTCACGCTGTCTCCTCGACATGTAGGGGGGTGGTACGGCCCGTCGCCGCCTTGGCCAGTTCGACCAGCTCTGCGTTGCTGGATCCGGCCGGCACGGGGTGGTGGCACCGGAACTCGTGGGAGCCGGCACCGCCGGCGCCCGCCTCGGCTGACGGCATCTCGGTGGCGCACACGTCGGTGGCCTTCCAGCACCGCGTACGGAACGGGCAGCCACTGGGCGGCCGGGTGGCAAGGGGCACGGGGCCGACGAGCGGGATCGGGTCGAGCGGCGAGAGCAGCCCCGGCGTGGCGGAGAACAGCGCCCGGGTGTACGGGTGCTGTGCGACCTCGGGGAGCCCGGCGGCGGGTGTCTGCTCCACGATCCGGCCGAGGTACATCGTGACCACGCGGTCACTGATCCGCTTGACCGTCTGGATGTCGTGTGAGACGAAGACCATGGCCAGGTTCAGGCGCTCCTTGAGATCCAGGAGCAGGTTGAGGATCTGCGCCCGCACCGACACGTCGAGGGCGCTGGTGGGCTCGTCGGCGATGACCAGACCCGGTTCCAGGGCCAGGGCACGCGCGATGGACACCCGCTGACGTTGGCCGCCGGAGAGCTGGCTCGGCAGCACGTCGGCGACCGACCGGGGCAGCCCCACCAGGGCCATCAGCTCCTGGATCCGCTCCTCACGCTCCTCGCGGGTGCCGCGGCGGTGCACGTCGAGCGGATCACGCAGGATGTCGCGGACCGGCATCCGCCGGTTCAGCGAGGTGGCCGGATCCTGGAAGATCATGCCGACGCCGGCACCGATGTGCTGCCGTCGTTCCGACGCGTTCATCGACCAGACGTCCTTGCCGCCGAAGGCGACCGTGCCGCTCGTCGGCCGTTGCAGGCCCACCAGCACCTTGGCCATGGTGGACTTGCCGCAGCCGGACTCACCGACGACCCCGATGGTCTCGCCGGCACACACGGTCAGGTCCGTGCCGGTGAGGGCGTAGACCCGCTCGCGGCCGAACATGCCGCCCCCGCGGGCGCGGTGGACCACGTGGACGTCGCGCAGCTCGACGATCGGGTCGCGCGGGGCTGTCGCACTCATCGGGCCAACTCCTCTTCCCTGACGGTGACGGCCGGGTGGTGACAGGCGTGCCGGTGGGCGGCGACGCCCTCCAGGCGGGGCGTTTCCGTCCGGCACACCTCGGTCACCATGGGGCAGCGGTCAGCGAACCGGCATCCCGCCGGGAAGTCGGCCGGTGACGGCACCACACCACGGATCTGGGTGAGCCGCTCCGCGCCGGCTTCGAGGGAGAGGACGGAGCCGAGGAGACCCCGGGCGTAGTGGTGCGCCGGCGCCCCGACCACGTCGGCGGTGACACCGCTCTCGACGATCTGCCCGCCGTACATCACCACGACGCGGTCCGCGACGTCGCTGACAAGTGCCAGGTCGTGGCTGACCAGGATCAGGGCGAAGCCGAGCTGGCCGCGCAGCCGCAGCAGCAGCTCCATGACCTGCGCCTGGACCGTGACGTCGAGGGCGGTGGTCGGCTCGTCGGCGATGATCAGGCGCGGGTCCCGGGACAGCGCCATCGCGATCACCACACGCTGCCGCTGCCCGCCGGAGAGCTCATGCGGGTACGCGGACAGGGTGCGCCGCGCGTCCAGGCCCACCAGTTCCATCAGCTCCTCGGCGGACCGGGTGCCACCACGGCTGATCATCTGGGCGAGCTGAGGGCCGATGCGCAGTGAGGGGTTCAGGGCCGAGAGCGCGTCCTGGTAGACCATCGCGATCTCGCGCCCCATCAGGGCACGACGACGTTTGGTGCCCACCGTCAGCAGGTCGGTGCCCGCGAAGCGAACCTCGCCGCGGACCCGGGCGCCCTGCGGCAGCAGGCCCATCACCGCGAGTGAGGTCAGGGACTTGCCCGAGCCGGACTCGCCCACCAGGCCCAGCACCTCACCGGGGCGGACATCGAAGGTCAGGTCGTCGACGATGTCGACGCCCCGGTGGCGTCCCTCGAAACCGATCGACAGGTTCCGGACCTCGAGGACGGGCGCACCCTGCGGGAGCGGACGGGCGCGCTCGCGCAGTCGCTGCGCGGCCTCGGCCAGGCCGGGCAGCTGCACCATTTCACCGGAGCCGGGCTGAGCCTCCTCCTGTGCGTCGCCGGCCTTCGTCGCGGTGGCGCGCCGCGCCGCCGGGGCGGCCCAGGCGTCGGACATGCCCTCGGAGAGCACGTTCAGGGCGAGCACGGTCAGCAGGATCAGCAGGCCGGGGAAGAACGTGGCCCACCAGCCACCGATCTGGACCATCTCCTTGCCGAAGGCGATGACCGAGCCCCACGAGGAGGCCGCCTCCTGAGGGGCCAGCCCGCCCCCGATGAAGGAGAGGGACGCCTCGAACACGATCGCGTCGGCCACCATGACGGTGACGAAGACGAGGATCGGGGCGGCGCAGTTGCGCAGGACGTGCCGCCAGAGGATGTGCGGTCGTCGGGCGCCGATGATCCGTTCGGCGGCGACGTAGTCCTCCCGGTACTGCGAGAGCACGTTGGCACGGACGACACGCGCGATCGAGGGGACGAAGACGAAGCCGATCGCGACGACGAGGACCAGCAGGCTGTTCTTGCCGAAGGAGATGATCAGCAGGGCGGAGAGCACGATGGTGGGGAACGCCATGACGACGTCGAGGCCACGCATCACCACCTCGTCGACCGCGGGCCGGCTGGTTCCCGCCAGCGCGCCCAGGATCGCGCCGACCACCAGGGCGATGCCGGCGCTGCCGAAGCCCACGATCAACGAGCGTCGGGTTCCGGCGACCAGCCGCGAGAACACGTCGCGTCCGAGCTTGTCCAGGCCGAACCAGTAGTCGCCGTTGGGGCCGGTGAGCGCGGGACCGAGCCCGGCCTGCGCGGGGTCGTGCCGCAGGAGCAGGGGCGCGAGGATGCCCACCAGGACGATGAGCAGGACGAAGCTCAGTGCGATCCGGGCCGTGACACCGAGCCGTTTGAAGGCGATGCCGGGAGCCGACAGCCGGGCGGTGAGTGTTCGACGCATCAGTGTGCTCCGCGCAGTCGAGGGTTGGCGAAGAGGTAGAGGATGTCGACGACCATGTTCACGAAGACGAAGCAGATGGCGATCGTCAGCACGGTCCCCTGTGCGAGGGCGGTGTCGTTCTGCTGCACCGCGCTCATGATCTGGGTGCCCATACCGGGCAGCGAGAAGATGGCCTCGATGACGACCGTGCCCCCCAGCAGGTAGCCGATCCGCAGGCCCAGCACGGTGAGCGGGTTGACGAGCGCGTTGCGCAGCACGTTACGTCCGACCACCACGCGGGGCGGCAGCCCGGCGCCGATGGCGGTGCGTACGTAGTCCTTGTCGAGTTCCTCGACCATCGATGTCCGCACGATTCGGGCCAGCGAGCAGCCGACCGGCACGGCGAGCGCCAGCGCGGGCATGGCGAGGGACTGCAGCCAGAGCGAGAACGAGTCGCCGGGGTTGACGTACCCGCCGGTCGGGAAGACGGGGCGGCGGACCGACAGCTCCTGGATGAGCAGGAGGGCCAGCCAGAACGACGGCATGGCGATCCCGGCCATCGACACGAACCGGATGACCTGGTCGGGCCAGCGGTCCCGGTACAGCGCCGCGGTGATGCCGAGGGCCAACGCGATGACCAGCGCGCCGACGATTCCGAGGGTCGTCAGCTGGATCGTCAGCGGCAGCGCGGTGGCGATCTTGTCGGCGACCGGGACGGACGGCGGGAAGGTCATCCCCAGATCGCCCCGGAGCAGGTCGCCCAGGAAGTGCAGGTACCGCAGGGGCAGCGGGTCGTCGAGCCCGTTGGCGGCCTTGAACGCGGCCACCTGCCCGGGGGTCGCCTGGTCGCCGAGGACGGACAGCGCGGGATCGATCGGTGAGAACTGCATGATCACGAAGACGAAGATCGTGATACCCAGCACGAGGGGTATCAGGGTCAGGAGTCGTCGCGCGACCAGGCTCAGAACGCTCAGCATGGTGTCTTTCTTTCGTCGAGGGCGCCGGGACGTCCCGCCCGGCCCGAGGGACGGAGGGCTGGGCGGGACGTGTAGGGGCCGGGGTCCGGGGCCCCCGAGGCGGGGCTCAGCCCTTTCGGCTGGAGCCCAGGAAGTACAGGCCGGTGGTCCCCGCGCCCGAGAAGTCGGAGAGCTTCGCGGGGTCGTACGCGGTGACGACCTTGGTGTGCAGGATCGGGTACAGGGGAACCTCGCCGGCCACCTTGTCCAGGGCCTGCTTCCACAGCGTCTTGCGGGTCGCCTCGTCGGAGGTCTTCGCCGCCTTGTCGAGCAGGTCGCCCATGGCCTTGCGGTCCGCCGCGCTCCACCGGTAACGCTGCCCCGGCCAGGTTTCGCCGTAGTAGAACCAACGCATCAGCAGGTCGGTGTCGACGCCGAAGACGCTGGGATCCCCGGTGGCCATCAGCACCCGGAAGGTGTCCTTCGGAACGATGTCGCCGTAGATGGCCGAGGAGGGCACCGTGTTGAGGCTGGCGGTGACGCCGATCTTCTTCCACTGCTCGATGACCAGCGGCGCGACGTCCTTGACCACGGAGTTGTCCGTGGTGTCGAGCTGGAACGTCAGGTTCTTCACCCCGGCCTCGGCGAGCAGCGTCCTGGCCTTCTCGGGGTTGTAGTCGTAGACCGTGGCGGCCTTCTGGTAGTCCTTGTTGCCCTCGTCGAGGTAGCTCGTCGCCGGGCTGCCGTAGCCGTTGAGCGCCGTCTTGATGACCGCGTCCTTGTCGATGCCGTAGTGCAGCGCCTGCCGCACCCGGGTGTCGTCGAACGGCGCCGCCGCGTTGTTGAACATGAGGAAGACCTGGTTGAAGGCCTGCTTCACGTCGACGGTGTACTTGTCCTTGAGCGAGTCGACGTTCAGGTACGGCACCGACTCGATGGCCTGCACCCGGCCGCCCTGCAGATCCGACACCCGGGCCGACGCCTCGCTCGTGGTGTTCCACGTCATCGTCTCCACCTTTGCGGGGCGGGGACCGGCGTAGTTCGGGTTCTTGCTGAGCTTGATGCCCGATTCCTTGGACGCGCTGTCCATCTTGAACGGGCCGGAGCCGATCGGCGCCGTGTCGAAGGCCTTCGCCGCCGCAGCGTCCGCGGTCTTCGCCTTGGGCAGGATCTTGATGACCGAGATCCGCTCGGCGAACAGGGCGAACGGGTACTTCAGCTTGAACTCGACGGTCGCCGCGTCCTTGGCGCTGACCGAGTCGATGAACGAGACGAAGCCCTGCATCAGCGGCGGGGCCTTGGGATCCGCCGGCTCGAGGACCCGGGTGAAGGACCAGGCGACGTCCTCGGCGGTGACCGGGGTGCCGTCGGAGAACTTCGCGCCGTCGCGCAGCGACACGGTGTACGTGAGCCCGTCGGCGCTGGCCGTCGGGTCTTCCTTGGCCAACGCGCGGTAGGGTTCCCGGGTAACCGGGTCAAGATCCACGAGACCTTCGAAGATGTGCTGGTTGACCGCCGTCGCGACCGCCGAGGAGGCGTTCGCGGGATCGAACCCGCTGGAGAGGGTGAACGCCAACGTGGTCTCGATCGATTTCCCTCCCTTACCGTCTCCGACAGCGTTGGTCGAGGCGGGGCCGCCACTGCAAGCCGTCAGCCCGAGCGTCAGGCTCACTGCGGCGGAAGCGATGGCTAGAGAGCGGACCCGGCGCGGGGGGACGCGCCGGCTCCGCAACGGCTTACCGGTGGTGCTCACGGAGATGCCTCCATAGGCTCTTGATGCGCTCGCGTGACCGCTCGCGCCGGGGAATCGATGTTACGGGTATGACGTCTGACGTCTGATGGCGATAGGCTGAGCGTCGCAGATCCGTGAGGGAAGGGCAAGGGGCAGATGACGACCATTGACGCGAGTCCGCTACGCGGCACGGAGCGCCCAGGTCCCCGCCGGCAGGAGGTCGCGACCCGGATCAAGGAATACATCCTGCGCAACCGCCTCAAGCCGGGCAATCTCCTGCCCACCGAGCTGGAGCTGTGCGAGGCGGTGGGTGCCAGCCGCTCCAGCGTCCGCGAGGCGGTCAAGATCCTCTCCGCCCTCGACATCGTCGAGGTACGACACGGCCACGGGACCTTCGTCGGCCGCATGTCCCTCAACGCCCTCGTGGAGAGCCTGACCTTCCGCGGCCTGCTGAGCGGCGAGGAGGACCACCACGTGCTGGGGCAGGTCGTCGACGTCCGGCAGACCCTGGAGCAGGGGCTCGCGGCCGAGGCCATCGGCGCCCTCGACGACGAGCACCGGGCGCAGCTCTCCGCGCTCGCCGACGAGATGGAGAACCTGGCCGCCCAGGGCAAGGACTTCCTCGAGGTCGACCGGGCGTTCCACCTGAAGCTGATGGAGCCGCTGGGCAACGACCTGATCCTCCAACTGACCGAGGCGTTCTGGCAGGTCCAGGCCATCGTGGCCCCCACGCTGCGCACCGAGCCGGAGGACCGGGTGATCACCGCCCAGCGACACCGGACCATCGTGGACGCCGTCGTCGCCGGCGACGCGGGGGAACTGCGCTCCGCCATCGCCGATCACTACGCGCCCATCCGGGCGAGCATCGCACGCGTCGCACGCCCCTGAGCCGGCCGCGAGGCCGGCCCGAGCCCGACGCCGCACGGGGGTCCACCCGTTTAGGAGTACGCCCCCCGGCGACGGGGTTCGGCCTCGACGACGCCACGCCGCCCACCGGTCGAGGCCCTCTCGCCGACCCTCGGCCCGGCCGCCCCCGACACCCGCCCCGCTCGCCGGACCGTCCCTCGCGTCCGCCGTCCCGCGTGTCCGGGCCATCCCGCGGGTCCGGACCGTCCTTTGTGTCGGATCCCCCGCGACCGGACCTCCTGGGCAGAACTTGCCCCCAGGCCAGACCTCTCCTCGCGCTAGACCGCCACTCGCGTCCCGACCACGCCCCGCGCGCCGACGGTCCCTTGTGTCCCGATCGCGTCCCGCGCCCAGGCCGCACCTTGTGTCGCAACCGCGCCTCGCGCGCAGGCCGTCCTTTGTGTCGCGTCGACGCCCCGCGCCTGCCGCACTTTGCGCCTGACGACCCGTGACCGTCCCCCGTGACCGATCCCTCCCGTGGCCCGGACCATCGCGACCGTCCCTCCCGCGGCACGGACCATCGCGACCGTCCCTCCCGCGGCCCGGACCATTCACCGGGCCGACGCCCCTCGCGTCCGGACCGTTCCGCGCGACCCGCGACGGCGTTGGCGCGTGACCACCCATCGATCTCTTGACGGCCGGCGCGGCACGCCCTAGCGTCGAGAGATCGGACATCCGACGTCTTATGGCTGCGTCGGATGTCGATCCCCCGCCCCGCCCCCCGGAAGGAACCCCGTGTCTTCTGCCCGAGCAATACCGCGCCGAATGCTGGCCGCCGTGGCGGCCGTCCTCGGCCTGGCCACGCTCCTGCCCGCCACGCCGGCCCACGCCGCCCCCGCCGGTGTGAGCGCGACGGTCGGCGCCGACTGCACGACCGGCCGGCTCAACCTGCAGCTCGACAACCGCAGCACCACGACACAGACGTTCACGGTCACCTGGCCCGGCCGGACCAACTCCCCGTGGACCCGGACGGTCGCCGCCGGCGGCAGCACCGAGCTGTACTGGACCCTGACGGCCGGCACGCCGTACACGCTCCGGACGACCACCCCGACCGGACTGGACGACACCTCCGCCGGGATCTTCCACTGCGGCACGGGCATGAGCGCCCTCACCAGCTTCGACTGCACCGCCGGTCGCCTCCAGCTCGCGCTGGAGAACCGCACGACGGCCGCCCGGGACTTCACCGTCGCGTGGCCCGGACGCACCGGTTCCCCGTGGACCCGCACGGTCGCCGCCGGCGGCAACTTCCTGCACTACTGGACGGTCGGCGCCGGCACCCCGTACACCCTGCGGGTCACCGCCGCGGGCTTCGACACCACGCTGCGGGGCACCACCTCGTGCGACATGGCCGCCGGGACGCCGCAGATGACCGTCACGACGCTGCTGAGCACGCAGACCGTCATCCGCAACCTCAACGGGGCAGGTGGCCGCTACGACGGCACCGCCGCCTCGGTCCGCATCCCGGGCATGGCCGTCACCAACAACGGCACCGTCGTCGCCGTCGCCGACGCACGGATCGACGGCTCCTACGACCTCGGCGGCGGCACCAACAACATCCAGATCGTCATGATCCGCAGCACCGACGGCGGGCGCAGCTTCGAACAGCCTCGCGTCATCCACGCCCCCGCCACCACCAGCGAGGGGGTGGGCGATCCCAGCATGCTGGTGGACCGCGCCACCGGGACCCTCTACTGCTTCTTCACCTACTCCCCCAGGCCCGGCATCAGCTTCTGGTCGGGCGGCTCCGGTCTCAACACCGCGGACGACCCGAACAGCATGCACCTGCGGTACATCACCAGCAGGGACGACGGCGCCACCTGGAGCGCCCCGGTGGAGCTGAACCCGGCGATCAAGGATCCGGCCTGGCGGCAGGTGTTCTTCTCCTCCGGTCACGGCATCCAGACCAGCACCGGACGCCTGGTCCAGCCGATCGCCTACCGGGACGCGGCGGGCACCAGCCACGCCGGCAACATCTACAGCGACGACCACGGCGTGACGTGGCGACGCGGCGGATCCGCCGGCGGAAACATCAACGAGAGCAAGGCGATCGAGCGCGGGACCGGAGCGGTCGTGCAGAACATGCGCCACAACGGCACCCGCAGCCGGTTCTACGCCACGTCCACCGACGGCGGCGCCACGTTCGGCGCGGCGACGGCCAGCGCGGCACTGACCGATCCGCTCTGCAACGCCGACGAGCTGTCCTACCTGCGCCCGTCGCAGGTGGGCGCTAACGGGGCGCCGGTGCGCACCCGTACGGCGCTGTTCAGCAACAACGCGCACCCGACCGCGCGCAACGACCTGACCGTCCGGCTCTCCACCGACGACGGCGCAAGCTGGCCGGCCCGGGCACTGCTCAAGCCGGGCGGCGCGGGCTACTCGACGATGGCCGTGCTCTCCGACGGAAAGATCGGCAACCTGTACGAGGTCGGCAACGCCGGGGGCATCCACTTCGCCCGCTTCACCCTCGACTGGGTCAAGGCAGCCTGAGCAGACCGTGCGTCCCCGGTCCGGATGCCGCACCGCGGCACCGGGCCGGGACCACCCGGTCGATGACCGGCTATGGCAGGCGTGCCGCCGGCCTCAGCGCGCGGGGCCGCCCGGTCGACCCGGGCCGGCCCCCGGCCGGCGGTGACCGACGTGCGAGGCCCGGCGCGCCGGGGAGTTGCCGGACCCGGGGCGGGGGTCCCGTGCCGCGTCGGCGACCATCTCGTCGGAATCGCGCCCGAGGGCCTGCCGGATGTGCTCCGGGACGTGCTCGGACGTCGCCATCGCCAGTCGGACCTGCACCGAACGGTCGTCCAGCAGGCGCTCCAGATCCGCCTCGTCCAGCTCGACCGCGCGGACCAGCGCGACCCGGACGTCGACCACCGGGTCCTCCGACAACGCGCTGCGCTGCTCGTCGGTCGTACGCGGGTTGCGGGCGAGCCCCTTGCGGACGCGCGCGGTGCGGTCGGCCATCAGGGCGGTGATCACGTCGGGGTCGTGGGTGTGGGTGGCGAGTCGCTCCCGCACCTCGGGCGAGACGTCCTCGATCAGCCTGGCGGCCAGCTCCGGCTCCAGGTCCCGCGACTCCGCGAGCAGGCCGCGCAGTTCCTTGTCGGTCGTCTCCGCCATCACCAGGCGGACCGACTCGTCGCAGGCCGGGTTGCCGGCGACCGCCCACCGGACCCACCGGTCGGCGTCCTTCACCAGACGCAGCAGGTTGCCGACGGAGGTCGAGGGGTTTCGCGCGACGACCTCCCGGACCTGACGATCGTGGTCGCGCGCCAGCGGTCGCAGCGCCTGCGCGGGTGCGTCGGCCCGGGCCGCGACCGCCTTACGGACCTCGACCGACGCGTCGGACGCCAGGTCGATGAGGGTCATCTGTGGCGTCGCGGGATCCAGCGCGAGGGCGAGCCTCGCCTCGACGCCGTCACCGCTCGCGCGGTGGGCGGTGGCACCTGACCCGGTGTGACGGTCGGGCCCGCCGACGTCCTGCTGCTTCCCCATCGGGCAATCATCGCACGGGCTCTTGGGGGGAAATCAGCCCGTACGGGGCGCCGGCGCGGGCCGGCTCGCCGGGCCGCGTCGGCGCCGATCACGCGACGGGCCCCGGTCGATCGCTGGCGGATCGACCGGGGCCCGTCGTGCGTCGTCGGATCAGGCGAGATCGAACCGGTCGAGTTCCATGACCTTGGTCCAGGCCGCGACGAAGTCGGCCACGAACCTGCCCCGCGCGTCCTGGCTGGCGTAGACCTCCGCGACGGCCCGGAGCTGGGAGTTGGAGCCGAAGATCAGGTCGACCGCGGTGGCCGTCCACTTCACCTCGTCGGTGGCCAGGTCCCGGATCTCGTACACGTGCTCGTCGGACTCCGACGCCTTCCACCGCGTGCCCGGGGAGAGCAGGTTGGCGAAGAAGTCGTTGGTGAGCACGCCGGGCCGGTCGGTGAGCACGCCGTGGGGCGTACCGCCGACGTTGGCCCCGAGGGAACGCAGGCCGCCGACGAGCACGGTCATCTCGGGCGCGGTCAGGTTGAGCATGTAGGCCCGGTCGAGGAGCAGCACCTCCGGCTGGGTCTTGTCGCCCGCCCGCAGGTAGTTGCGGAACCCGTCGGCGCGCGGCTCGAGGACCCGGAAGGACTCGACGTCGGTCTGCTCCTGGCTGGCGTCCGTGCGACCCGGGTGGAACGGCACGCTCACCTCGACGCCGGCGTCGCGCGCCGCCTTCTCGACGGCGGCCGAGCCGGCCAGCACGATCAGGTCCGCGAGCGAGATCTTCGCGCCGCCGGCGGCGTTGAACTCCCGCTGGATGCCCTCGAGGGTCTCCAGGACCGTCGCGAGCTGCTCGGGCTGGTTGACCTCCCAGCCGCGCTGCGGCTCCAGCCGGATCCGCGCGCCGTTGGCGCCCCCCCGCTTGTCGGTCGAGCGGTAGCTGGCAGCCGAGGCCCAGGCGGTGGAGACGAGCTGCGCGGTCGTCAGGCCGGTCTCGAGGACCTTCGCCTTGAGGGCGGCGACGTCGGCGTCACCCACGAGCGGGTGGTCGACGGCCGGCACCGGGTCCTGCCACAGCTGGGGCTCCGCGACCCACGGCCCGAGGAAGCGGCTGACCGGACCCATGTCGCGGTGCAGCAGCTTGTACCAGGCCTTCGCGAACGCCAGCGCGAACTCGTCGGGGTGCTCGAGGAAGCGCCGCGAGATCTTCTCGTACGCCGGGTCGACGCGCAGCGACAGGTCGGTCGTGAGCATCGTCGGCTTGTGCTTCTTCGACGGGTCGTGGGCGTCCGGGATGATCGCCTCGGCGTCCTTGGCGACCCACTGCTTGGCACCACCGGGGCTCGTGGCGAGTTCCCACTCGTGGCCGAAGAGGATCTCGAAGAAGCGGTTGCTCCACTGCGTCGGCACGTCGGTCCACGTCACCTCGAGACCGCTGGTGATCGTGTCCCCGCCCCTGCCGCTGCCGTAGGTGCTCAACCAGCCCAGGCCCTGCGCCTCCAGCGGGGCGGCCTCGGGCTCGGGGCCCACGTGGTTGTCGGCGACGCCGGCGCCGTGGGTCTTGCCGAAGGTGTGGCCACCGGCGATGAGGGCGACGGTCTCCTCGTCGTTCATCGCCATCCGGGCGAAGGTCTCGCGGATGAAGTGGGCCGCCGCGAGCGGGTCCGCATTACCGTTGGGGCCCTCCGGGTTGACGTAGATCAGGCCCATCTCGGTCGCGCCGACCTCCGGCGCCATCTCCTTCTCGGAGACGTAACGCTCGTCGCCGAGCCAGGTGTCCTCCGGGCCCCAGAAGATCTCCTCGGGCTCCCAGACGTCCTCCCGACCGAAGCCGAAGCCGAAGGTCTTGAAGCCCATCGACTCCAGGGAGACGTTGCCGGCGAGCACGATCAGGTCGGCCCACGAGATCTGCTGGCCGTACTTCTGCTTGACCGGCCACAGCAGCCGGCGGGCCTTGTCGAGGTTGGCGTTGTCCGGCCAGCTGTTGAGCGGGGCGAAGCGCTGCCCGCCGTCGCCGGCGCCACCGCGCCCGTCGTGGATGCGGTAGGTGCCGGCGGAGTGCCAGCTCATCCGGATCATGAGGCCGCCGTAGTGGCCGAAGTCGGCCGGCCACCAGTCCTGCGAGGTGGTCAGGACCTCGACGATGTCCCGCTTGAGGGCCTCGACGTCGAGCTTGGCGAACTCCCTGGCGTAGCTGAAGCCCTCCCCCAGCGGATTGGCCTTCGACGAGTGGGCGTGCAACACCGAGAGGTCGATCTGGTTGGGCCACCAGTCCCGGTTGGTGCGCGGACGACCTCCGGTCTTCGGGGTCGGCGAGTCGATCGCCGGGTTCTCGCTCTCGCTGCCGTGCGCGGTCACGGAGTCGTGCGCTACCGGGCAGCCGGCCGCCGCCTTCTTGTCCACGCCCTGGGCGCTGGAGAAGGCGTTGTCCTGGGTGTCGCTCATCTAAATCCTCTCGAACTGGCGGATCACTGGGAGTTGCGTGCGGTCGCACAGTCGGCGCAGGTGGCCCAGTAGACGACCTCCGCCTCGTCGACCACGAAGCCCTGGTCGTCGGAGGCGGTGAGACAGGGAGCGTGGCCGACGGCGCAGTCGACGTCGGCGATCGCGCCACAGGAGCGGCACACGACATGGTGGTGGTTGTCCCCCACCCGGGTCTCGTAGCGGGCGGTCGCACCGGAGGGCTGGATGCGCCGCACCAGACCGGCGTCGGTGAGCGCCCGCAGCACGTCGTAGACCGCCTGGTGGGAGACGGTGGGTTGCGCCGCCCGCACCAGCGCGATCACCGTGTCGGTGTCGACGTGCGGATGGTCGCGCAGCGCGGCGAGCACCGCCAACCGGGGCCGCGTCACGCGTAACGAGGCCGCCCGGAGCTGGGTCTCGAAGTCCGGCGGCATGTGATCAACCTAACCACTGTTCTGGAATCAATCAAGTATTACCACGAACTGGCGCGGGTTCCCGGCGAAAGCCCTCAGTCCACCCGAATTGGCGCCGGGCCGGCGGAGGCGACGCCCACGCGACGCTTTCGAGCTGATGTCGTGGCCGACTCACCGGCCCGGCGGCGCCGCCGGGCACCAGGGCCTTCGGCTGCGGCGCCGCCGGTCGGGGCGCGCGACCGCTAGCTAGCCGGTGAGAACGTAGGCGAGGACCGCCGCGCCGCCCGCCACGACCAGCGCGCCGCCGGCGGCCAGCAGCCCGGCGCCCCCGCAGTGGCCGAGGTGGTTGTCCAGCCGGACGGCGCGGTACCGGCGTCGGGCCAGCGCCGCCACCACGGCGGCCACCGGGGTGCAGGCCAGCACGAGGCCCGCCGCGACCGGATGATGCGCCACCAGCTCACGACCGACGGCGACCAGCACGGTCGCCGTCGCCAGCGCGGTACGCAGCCAGGCGAGCAGGGTGCGTTCGGCCTGCGCGCCCCGGTCGGCGGGCTGCGGCACGGCCATCAGATCAGCACCACGACGGCGATCGTCACGCCGGCCGCGACCACCCCCGCCGCCGACACGACCGCGACGGGGGTGGACGGCAACGGCTGTTGCAGGCGCAGGGCCCGCTCGTTACGGGCCCAGCGGGGGAACGCCTCGACGGCCACCCCGACGGCGAGCACCGCCAGCACGACCGCCGTCCACCGCGAGCCGTCCGCACCGAAGGCCCTGACCGCCGCGGCGGCCACCATGAGGCCCAGCGCGGTCCGCAGCCACGCGAGGAAGGTGCGTTCGTTGGCGAGGCTGAACCTCGGGTCCGGTTCCGTGCCCACCCCGTAGACCCGGCGCGGCCAGCGGCGGTCGGCCGGCCCCGGCCGTTCGTCGCCGCCGGCCGCCGCCGACCGTGGCCCGTCCGTCATCCGGAGACCGGCGTCGCGGGCTGCCACGGGGCGTCGCCGCATTCCCGCTGGACCCGGGCGAGTTCCTCGGTGAGCGCCGCCCGGACCCCCGCGTACGCCGGGTCGTCGTAGACGCTGCGCATCTCCCACGGGTCGGCGCGCAGGTCGAACAGCTCCCACTCCGGCTCCTGCGCGGTGGCGGAGGTGCCGGGCAGTCCGAGCCCGTCGGCGTAGTAGTAGACCAGCTTGTGCTCGTGGGTGCGTACGCCGTAGTGCGCCCACACGTGGTGTTCGTCGTCGTCGTGTTCCCAGTAGCGGTAGTACACCGACTGCCGCCAGTCGCCGACGTCCTCGCCGCGCAGCAGCGGGCGCAGCGAGCGCCCCTGCATCCGCGGGTCGGCCGGCACACCGGCGTAGTCGAGGAACGTCTGGGCGAAGTCGACGTTCATGGCGAGCGCGTCGGCGGTGCGGCCGGCCGGGATCTCCGCCGGGTAGCGGATCAGGAACGGCATGCGCAGCGACTCCTCGTACATGAACCGCTTGTCGTACCAGCCGTGGTCACCGAGGAAGAAGCCCTGGTCGGACGTGTACACGACGATGGTGTCGTCGGTCAGCCCGTGCTCGTCGAGGTAGTCGAGCAGGCGGCCGACGTTGTCGTCGACGCTGGCGACACAGCGCAGGTAGTCCTTGATGTAGCGCTGGTAGGTCCAGAGCGCCGCCTCGTCGGGATCCAGGTCCGGCGGCAGCATCTGCTTGATGTCGTCGGCGGTCAGGTCCCGGTCCACCCGCATCCGGGCGGCGCGGGCGGCGGCGGCGTGCCCGCTGTGGTCGTCGTCGAAGGAGCCCGGCACGGGTACGTCGTCGACGTACATGTCGCGGTGCTTGTCGTCGGGTTCCCAGTTGCGGTGCGGTGCCTTGTGGTGGACCAGCAGGCAGAAGGGGCGCTGCGGGTCCCGCTGGTCGAGCCAGTCGACGGCCAGGTCGGTGATGATGTCGGTGCAGTAGCCCGGGCGGACCCGCTCGGCGCCGTCCATGCCGATGAAGACGGGATCGCGGTAGCGGCCCTGGCCGGGCACGACCTCCCAGTAGTCGAAGCCCCGGGGGTCGTGCGCCCGGCCGTGCCCGAGGTGCCACTTGCCGACCAGGGCCGTCTGGTAGCCCGCGCGGCGCAGCAGTTCCGGGAAGACGAGCTGCCGGTTGTCGAACTCGGTCGACAACGTCTGCACGCCGTTGACGTGGTTGTAGGTGCCGGTCAGGATGGTGGCCCGGCTGGGCGCGCACAGCGAGTTGGTGCAGAAGCAGTTCTCCAGCAGGGCGCCACCGGCCGCGATGCGGTCGATGTGGGGCGTCTCGTTGATCTTGCTGCCGTAGGCGCCCACCGCGTGCGCGGCGTGGTCGTCGGCCATGATGAAGACGATGTTGGGCCGCACGGGTTGGTCCTCTCTCGAACGGCTGGTGCTCAGGACGCGTACGCGGCGGCGTCGTAGTAGGTGCTCGGATCGACCACGTCCGGCAGCTTTCCGAGGTCCTTGAACAGGGTGTTCAGGCCGGTCAGCCAGCCCGCGACCGTACCGTCGGTGGACTTGGCGGCGAGCTCGGCGGACGGCAGGAACCGGGCGTTGGTGGCCTCGGCGCGCAGTTGGTCGACCGGCGCCGACTTGAGGAACTTCGCGGTGACCTCGACCGTCCGGTCGACGTCGGCCGCCCGCTCGTCGTTGGCGGCCCGCAGCACCGCCAGCACCTTCTTCACCAGGTCCGGCTTGCCGGTCACCACGTCGCTGCGCCCGACGTAGGCGGACGGGAAGCTGATGTCCGGGTAGAAGTCCTCGTTCCTGGCCAGCTCCGCCAGGTCCGGCACCCGCTTCTTGATGGTGCCGATCAGCGGGTACCAGATGCCGGCCGCGTCGATCTGACCGGAACCGAACGCGGTCACCACGGTGCTGGCGTCCATCGCGACCTTCTGGACGTCATCGATGGAGAGCCCGGCGCGGCGCAGGGCCAGCCGCACCATCATGTCGCCGGAGGTGCCCTCCGGCACCCCGACCTTCTTGCCCTTGAGCGCCGCGATGGAGGTGATGCCCGGCTGCGCGATGACCCGGTCGGCGAAACCGAGCGAGTTGATGGCGATGACCCGGGCCTTGCCGGAGGCGGGCAGCCACATCGCGCCCGGACCCAGGTAGCCGAAGTCGAGGTCGCCGGCGCCGAGCGCCTGCACCTGCAGGGGCCCGTTGGTGAAGACCTTCAGGTCCGGCTTCAGGCCGTGCTGGGCCCACAGCTTCTTGTCCTCGGCGATCGCCATGAGGCTGGCGCCGGTGAAGTCGGCGATGTAGCCCAGCTTCACCGCTTCGCCGCCGCCGGAGCCGCCGGCTCCGGACTGCTCGTCGTCGCCGCAGGCGGTGAGCGCGGCGGTGGTGCCGAGGCCGACGAGGCCGGCCAGCAGGGTACGACGGGACAGAGGGCTCACAGCGATGCACCTTCCGGAGAGGTCTGGTGGTAGACGGCGCGCCAGACCCGGTTGCGGATCTGGGAGAATTCCGGCGAGAGGCGGACGGCCTCGGTACGCGGGTACGGCAGGTCGACGTCGATGACCTCGTACACCCGGCCGGGCCTGGCCGCCATGACGACGACGCGGTTGGCGAGGTAGACCGCCTCGTCGACGTCGTGGGTGATGAACATGACCGTGCGTTTCTCGGAGCCCCAGGTGGCCAGCAGTTGATCCTGCAACTGCACCCGGGTGAGGGCGTCGAGCGCGCCGAAGGGTTCGTCCATCAGCAGGATGCCCGGGTCGACGGCGTAGGCGCGGGCGATCGCGCAGCGCTGCCGCATTCCGCCGGAGAGCATCCGGGGCAGCGCGTCGGCGAAGTCGGTGAGGCCCACCAGGTCGATGAAGTGCTGTGCCCGGCGGCGCCGCTCGGCCCGGTTGACCTTGGCGATCCGGAGGCCGAACTCGACGTTCTGGCGCACGGTCAGCCAGGGGAAGAGCGCGTACTGCTGGAAGATGACGCCGCGCTCCGGGCTGGGCCCGTGTACTGGCCGCGAGTCGACGAGCACCTCACCGCCGGTGGGTTCGACCAGGCCGGCCGCGATGTTCATCAGGGTCGACTTGCCGCACCCGGACGGCCCGACCACGGTGACGAACTCGCGGTCGGCGATGTCCAGGTCGACGCTCTCCAGCGCGTGGAACGGCTTGCCGCCCACCTCGAAGGTGCGGCTGATCGAGCGGAAGGAGATCTTCTCGGTCATCGGCGTTCCTGCCATCCGGTGAGGCGCTTCTCCGTGGCGAGCAGCAGCCGGTCCATGATCAGGCCGAGCACGCCGATGGTGATCAGGCCGACGAAGATGCTCGGCAGGTCGTAGTAGATCTGTGCCTGCTGCATCCGGTAGCCGAGGCCCTCCTGCGCGGCGATCAGCTCGGCCGCGACCAGGGTCGCCCACGCCGCGCCGAGGCCGACGCGCATGCCGACCAGGATGAACGGGGTGGAGGCGGGGACGACGACCCGGCGGAACACCACGGCGTCGTTGGCGCCGAGCACCCGGGCGGCGTTGATCATCGTGGAGTCGACGCTCACCACGCCCTGGAACGTCGACACGACGCAGGACAGGAACGCGGCCAGGAAGATGACGAAGATCTTCGGGGTCTCCCCGATGCCCATGAGCAGGATGGCCAGCGGGATGACGGCCAGGGGCGGAATCGTGCGGAAGAACTGCACGTAGGGCTCGATCAGGCCGCGTGCCGTGCGGTACCAGCCCATCAGGAAGCCGACCGGCACCGCGAGGGCGCTGCCGAGCGCGAATCCGATGAGCACCCGGCGCAGGCTGGCGAGGCTGTCGTCGAGCAGGGTGCCGTCCGCCGCGAGTTCACCGAAGCGGACGGCCACCGCCTGCGGCCCGGGCAGGCCCGAGACGCCGACCCGGGCGAGCACCGTCCAGATGCCGAGGCCGAACACGACGGCGAGCACGTTCCACACCGGCAGCGGTACGTGGCGGCGCGGCGGCGACGCCGCGCGGGTGGTTTCCGGCCCGCGGGTCCGGGGTGGCTGAACGTCTATCGGCACGGTGGCCCTCCGTAGCCCAGGTCGGATAGGGCGCCTCCCTTTCCCGGCAGGCGGCGCTCAAGGTAAGGGAATCTTTCGGCACCCGGCCATTCATGTCAACCCTTCGGACTAAATTTGCCGAGCCAGCCGAACTGCCCCGTCGTCGCAGTGCGCTCGTAAGACGTCGGACCTCTCGACTCCGACAGCCTACGAGCCGGGGCGGGGCGGACAACGCCCCGCCCCACGGGCGCCGGCCCGGCAATTTTTGTGCGACCCATTGACGGCATTGGAGGGCGCGGCCAGACTGCGGCGTATCGAGCAACCCAGTCGCCCCGGCGAACCGGGCGACGGACGAAGGAGTCCCATGCCGGTTCCGCGCTCCCGCCCCCGATCGAAACGCCGGACCGTCGCGGCGCACGTCGCCGTGCTGATCGCCGCGACGCTCGTCGCCCCCGTCCCCTCCCGCGCCCCGGCCGCCGCCGCAACCGCGCCGGTGAACCTGGCCCGCACCGGCACCGCCACCGCGTCGAGCGTGGAACTCGATCGGGCCGACTTCGTCGCCGCGCGGGTCAACGACGGTGACCGCGGCACCCGATGGTCGTCGAAGTACCAGGACGACAACTGGGTGCAGGTGCGGCTGGCGACCCCCGCCACGGTCGACCACGTCGTGCTCGCCTGGCCCAACGCGTGCGCCCGTGACTTCACCCTGCAGACCTCCGCCAACGGCACCACCTGGACCGACGTCGCCCGCGTCCAGCGCGACACCTGCCCCCGTACCGACGTCATCGCCGTGAACTCGGCGCAGCCGGTGTCCCACGTACGCATGCAGGGGCACCAACGGTGGGCGACCTACGGCTACTCGATCTCCGAGTTCGAGATCTGGAACGCGCCGGCACCCGCGCCCTCGCGGGGCCTACTGCCCAGACCGGTGTCGCTGACGGAGACCGGCGGCACGCCGTACACCCTGAACCGGAACACGCCCGTCGTCACGGTCGGGCCGCAGGCGACCGCGCCCGCGACCTACCTCGCCGGCCTGCTACGGCCGGCCACCGGGTACGCGCTGCCGGTGCTGACCAGCAGCTCCGCGCCCGCGCCCATCGTCGTCGAGGTCGGCGCCGGCAAGGGACCCGCCGGACAGGCCGCCGAGGGGTACCGGCTGGTCGTCACCACCGCGAAGATCCAGATCAGCGCCGACACGGCGAACGGGGCCCTCAACGGGGTGCAGACACTGCGGCAGCTCCTCCCCCAGTGGGTGGAATCCGACACCGTCGTCGACGCCGCGTGGACAGTGCCGGCGGTGACCGTCTCCGACCACCCACGCTTCGCCCACCGCGGGATGATGCTCGACGTCGCCCGCAGCTTCTACCCCGTGCACGAGGTCAAGGCGTACATCGACGCCGCGGCACAGTACAAGATCAATCGCCTGCACCTGCACCTGACCGACGACCAGGGCTGGCGGATCGCCCTCGACAACCCGGCGGACAACCCGGCGGGCATCGACTACGGCCTGCTCACCTCGGTCAGCGGACGCACCGCCATGACCTACGACGACAACGGCCAACTGATGGGCACCGAACTGGGCGTCACCGGCTTCTACACCAAGGCCGACTACGCCGAGATCGTGCGCTACGCCGGCCTGAACGGCATGACGGTCGTGCCGGAGATCGACATGCCGGGGCACACAAACGCGGCGCTGCACGCCATCCCCCAGTTGAACACCGCCGGTGCCGCGCCGAAGCCGACGGCCGGAGCGCGCACCGCCCCGGCCAACGGCACCGGCAACGTCGGCTACTCCACGCTCGACGCCGCCAGCCCGGCGACGTACGAGTTCGTCACGCAGGTCCTGACCCAGATCGCCGCCATGACCCCCGGCCCCTACCTGCACATCGGCGGCGACGAGGCCCATGTCACCAGCCACGCGAACTACACCACGATGGTCGACGCCTTCAACGCCACGGTCGCCTCGCTCGGCAAGACCGTGGTCGGCTGGAACGAGTACGCCGGCACCGCCCTGCCACAGGACAGGGCCGTGGTGCAGTACTGGAACGGCGACCGCACCGCGGTGGCCAACGCGGTGACCGGGCGCGGCGCCAAGGTCGTCCTCTCCCCCGCCTCCCACACGTACGTGCCGCAGAAGCAGGACTCCCGCCAGCCGCTCGGCGGCACCTGGGCCTGCGGCGGGCCCTGCGGGCTGGACCGGCACTACAACTGGGACCCTGGCACCTTCATCCCCCACATCGCCGAGACCAGCGTGCTCGGCGTCGAATCGGCGCTCTGGGGCGAGTTCATCCGCCGCCTCGGCCAGGCGCAGTACTACAGCCTTCCGCGCCTGATCGCCACCGCCGAGGTGGGCTGGACGCCGCAGGCGCAGCGGGACTACGCCGACTTCACCACGCGCCTGTCGGTGGCCGGGGGCCGGTTGACGCTGCAGGGCGTCAACTTCTTCCCCACCGCCGACGTGGCGTGGCGTCGGCAGGCGATCGGCCGGTCGGCCACCGCCACCGTCGGCGCACCGGCCGGCGCCGCCTGGACGGTCACCGCCCCCGGGGCCGGTTCCGCCGACCTGACCGCCACGGTCACCTGGAGTGACGGGCGGGTGGAGACGCTGACGCCGACCGCCACCCACGAGCCGAGCATCCCGGCGATGCGGGTCAACAGCGCGTTCACCGTGCTGTCCCGGCGCACGTTCGGCACGCCGGGCACGTACACCGGGACGCTCTCGGTGCGCTCGGCCGGGCTGCCCCCGGTCGAGGCACCGCTGACCGTCACCGTCCGCGCCGCCTGACCGCGGGCCGGCGCCGTACGTCGTGCCGCGACGCGGCAGGAAGGCGGGGATCGGTCATGATGGTGCGGTGATCGAACGCCCGGATGCCATGCAACGCGTGCGGCTCGCGCACACCGAGGCCCTGCTGGCCCAGCTCCGCAGCGCCGGCCCGCTCAGCCGGGCCGAGCTGATCCGGCTCACCGGGCTGTCGCGCACCACGCTGTTCGACATCATCGGCGATCTCATCGCCCGCGGTGTGGTGGTCGAGCGCGAGCCGGCGCTCTCCGGCCACCGTGGCCGGGGGCGGCCCTCCACCACCGTCAGCCTCAACCCGTCCGCCGGCCGGATCATCGGCATCGACCTCGGCCGAGCGACGATCACCGTCATCGTCGCCACCCTGAGCCACGACATCCTGGCCCGCGGCAGCCGCGCGGTCACGCTGAGCGCGGGTCCAATCCGGCGCGCCAACGCCGCGATCAAGCTGATCGACGACCTCGTGCACGAGCACGACATCGACCTGCGCGCGCTGGAGGCGATCGGCCTCGGCCTGCCCGGCCTGGTGGCCGGCCGGGGCGGTCCGGCCGGCGGCAGCCCCTCGGTGGCCGCGAAGCAGGTCAGCACCCGGATCCAGGACCGGTACGGCGTCGCCGTCGTCACCGACAACAACTCACGCCTGGCCGCGCTGGCCGAAGGCACCTGGGGCTCGACCCGCGACGTGCGGGACGCCATCTACGTCCGCTGGAGCGACGGCGTGGGTGGCGGGCTCATCGTCGACGGCCGGCTCGCGCGCGGCGCGCACGGCGCCGCCGGCGAGATCGGGCACGTCAGCGTCGAACCCGACGGCGACCCCTGCCCGTGCGGCGGTCGGGGCTGCCTCGAGCTGCTGATCCGCCCCTCGGCCCTCATCGAGCAGTGCGCCCGCCGTGGCGTCACCGTCGTGGACCCGTCCGACCTGGTGGCCCGGGCACGCGCCGGGGAGCCGACCGTCGAGGCCGTGGTGCGGCACGCCGCCACGCTGCTCGGCCGGGTCCTGTCCGGGATGGTGGTGCAGTTGGACCCGGGCAAGGTGGCCATCGGCGGCGTCCTCGCCCATGCCGGCGAAACGGTCCTCGATCCGGTGCGGGCGGCGATCGGCCAGTTGGCGATCCCCCGCCACCCGCGTCTCCTGGACGTCGTGACGGCCCAGTTCGGCGACGAGGGCGGCGCCCTGGGTGCCGTCGCGGCCGCCCTGCGGCTCAACGTGGCCGAGCCCTTGGCGGCCCTGCCCACCACGTAGGACCTCCCTCCCCGGCTACCGACACCGGGGGCGGGGAGCGTGAGCAGGCGCCCGACCGCCCTGCGCTCAGATCAACAGGGCCGGTCTCATCTCCGCGCCCAGGTTGATCGCGCCGACCACCCGGCCGCTGCCGGGGTCGTGCACGTCGAGGGTGTTGTTGCGCCGCATCAGGTCCCGGGCCGACGGCGGCAGCGGAGGCGGGTCCTCCATGGCCACGCGGACCTCCCGGGCGGTCGAGATCAGCCGGCCGGCCAGGAGCGCGGCGTCGGTGTCCACCCGGACACCACCGAACTGCCAGCCGACGGCGGTGAGGTCGAGCAGCTCGAACACATGGGCCAGCAACGGGCGCGGGTCGGTGACCCGCACGAACCGGGACGCCCGGAGGCCGACCACCGAGACCGCGGCGGCCACCTGCGCGTACGGGTGGAAACCGCAGGGCAACGCGAACAGCGGCCAGCGCAGCGCCGACCCGGCCGACTCCCACGAAGGCCGATAGTGCCGGCGGTCGACGACGACCCGGACGCCGGTGCGCTGGTAGAGGTCGAACGCCTGGGCGAGGAGTTCCGCGTGTGCCTCGTCGGCGAACTGGTGAACGATTCTCGCCGCCACGACCAGGCCGTCGTCGCTGTCCAACAGCCGCGTGGCGGCCTCCACCTGGTCGGGGATGCCGGCCCGCGCGCCCGTGCCGAAGCTGTGCCGGACGTCGTGGAGCAGCGCGTCCTGCCGGCCCGGATCCTGCTGCTGGGTCTGCTTCCTACCCAGCACCCGCTGGAGCCACCGCATGTCGCCTCGTCTCAGCCGCCACAGATCTCCGCCATGCTAGCCGAGCCCGCGACGGACCAGGTCCGTGGTGCGGTGCGTGCGCGGCGTCCCTACCGGACCGGGTCAGAGCTGGTGACGGTCGTCGACCGGCAACCGCTGCGGCTCCGGTGGCCGCGCGGGCTCGCCCGGCTGCCCGAGCTGCGCGACATGGGTCGGGTCGAGCACCCTGGAGAGGAACGAGCGGGTGCGCTCGTGCTGCGGGTCGCCGAGCACCTCCTGCGGCGGGCCCTGCTCGACCACCACGCCGCCGTCCATGAACACGACCCGGTCGGCCACGTCCCGCGCGAACGCCATCTCGTGGGTGACCACCATCATCGTCATGCCGTCCTCGGCCAGTTTGCGCATGACCGTGAGGACGTCGCCGACCAGCTCCGGGTCGAGGGCGGAGGTGGGCTCGTCGAAGAGCATCAGCTTGGGCTCCATCGACAGCGACCGGGCGATCGCCGCCCGCTGCTGCTGCCCCCCGGAGAGCTGCGCGGGAAACGCCGCGGCCTTGTCGGTCAGGCCGACCCGCTCCAGGTTGTCGCGCGCGATCCGCTCCGCCTCGCCCCGGCCACGGCGCAGCACCCGACGCTGGGCGATGGTGAGGTTGTCCAGCACGGTCAGGTGCGGGAAGAGGTTGAACGACTGGAAGACCATGCCGATACCGCGCCGTACGGAGTCGATCTCCACGTCCGGGTCGGTCATCTCGATGCCGTCCACCCAGATCCTGCCGGCGGTCGGCTCCTCCAGCAGGTTGACGCAGCGCAGCAGCGTGGACTTGCCGGACCCGGACGGGCCGATCACGCAGACCACCTCGCCGTGGCCGACCTCGAAGTCGATGCCCCTGAGCACTTCGAGCGGACCGAACGACTTGTGCAGGTCGCGGATCTCGACGGCGGGTCGGGGTGGCGTGCTCATCTGGGTCACCGGGCCTTGGCGTAGCGGAGTTCGAGGCGTCGTACCACCTGGGACAGGGGCAGCGTGATGACCAGGTAGGCGAGGCCGGCCACCAGCAGCGGGGTGGCGTTGACCCGGTCGTTGAGCATGTCCCGGCCGAACTTCGTGATCTCGATGGTCTGTGCCGTCACGCCGAGCACGTAGGCGAGCGACGAGTCCTTGGTGAGCAGGATGAGTTCGTTCGTCAGCGGCGGGATGACGATCCGGAACGCCTGCGGGATGACGATGGTGCGCATCGCCGTGAAATGCGACATGCCCAGCGTGCGGGCCGCCTCGAGCTGTCCCTTCGGCACGGCCTGGATCCCGGCGCGGATGGTCTCGGCCATGTAGGCGGCGGCGGTCAGCCCCAGACCGATCGCGATCGAACCGAACACGCCGCCCGGGATCTCCCGCTCCGGGAAGGCGATGGGGATGCCGTAGCCGACGAGGAAGAGCACCAGCAGCGCGGGCAGGCCCCGGAACAACTCGATGTACGCCGTCGCCACCCAGCGGTACGGCGCCACCCGGGACAGCCGCATCAGCGCCAGGATGGTGCCGAAGACGAGGCCGAAGGCGAAGGCGCCCAGCGTGTAGAGCACCGTGTTACGCAGCGCGACCGTGATGATCGTCGGGAACATCGACTCGATGATGTCGACGCGGAGGAACGCCGCCCTCAGCCTGCCCCAGTCCGCGGCGTAGATCGCCACCGCGATGACGGCGATGAAGGCCAGGTACTGGAGCCAGAGGGACAGCCGCTCTCGCTGGCGGCGTCGCAGCTTCACGGGGTTCGGTGCTCCTTGCTACACGAGGTTGCCAACCCGGAGGGCGCACGGCGCGCGCCCTCCGGTCATACGCCGTGAATCACGCGGCCGGCCGCTTACCGATCCACTTCTCGTAGATCGTGTCGTACGTGCCGTCCTGCTTGGCCTTGGTCAGCGCCTCGTTGGCCTTCTTCAGCAGCTCCGGGTTGCCGTCCTTCTTCACCGAGAACCCGTACTGCTCGCCGGTGTCGAACTCGGCCGCGACCACGAAGCCGCCCGGGTTCTCCTTGAGGTATTCGGTCCAGACCGGCAGGTCGTTGATGGCGGCCTCCACCTGGCCGTTGGAGACGGCCTGCTGAAGGGCGGCCAGGTCCTCGAACTCGACGAGCTGGAGGCCCTTCTCCTTCTCGAACTTGCGGGCGTAGTCACGGCCCGTGGTAGCCGCCTGGACGCCGAGCTTCTTGCCCTTGAGGTCGTCGAGCGACTTGTAGGGCTTGCCGGTCTTGACCAGCATCGCCTGCGTGGCGTCGAAGTAGGGATCGGAGAAGTCCATCACCTTCTGCCGTTCCTCGGTGATCGTCATGCCCGCGGCGGCCGCGTCGCACTTACCCGTGTTGAGGTCCTGGCCCGACTTGATCCCCTCGAACGGCGTGTCGACGATCGTCTGCTCGACGCCCAGTTCCTTGGCGACCAGGTCCATCAGGTCGACGTCGAACCCGACCACCTTGCCGCTGGCGTCCTTCGACTGGAACGGCGGGTACGGCAGGTGGGTGCAGACGGTCAGCTTGCCCGCCTGGACCAGCTTGACCCCGCTCGTCTGGACCTCGCCCTCATCCTTCTTGGCGCATCCGGCGCTCAGCGACAGGGCGGTGATCGCCACGATGAGGCCGGCCCTGCGGGCTGCGCTGTGGAACCTCACGGCTGTGTCCCTCCGGTTCGGCGCCCCCCGTCGTGGTGGGCAGCCAGGATTGGTGCGAAGACGGTGTGACACGGGACGCTACCTGATCGGAAGGTCAGTAACTAGATCACGTCAAGCCGTCGTGACCTGTTTGGTAGCCGCCGCCGTCGGCCACCCGGTGCTCCCCCGACGCCCGGCAGCGGCGAGGTTCGATCCGACGCCCGCGCGGCGGTTCACCGGGGCACGAGCACCACGTGCAGGTGCCGTGGGCCGTGCACGCCCTCGACCCGGTCGAGTTCGATGTCGCTGGTGGCGGACGGGCCACTGATCCAGGTGAGCGGGCGGCCCGGGGCGAGTCGCGCGAGGGCGTCCGGAACCCCGGCGACGACCTGGTCGGTACGCAGCACGCACACGTGCACGTCGGGCAGGAGCGTGATGACCCGCCGCCCCTGGTCCGCGCCCGCGTCGAGGATGACGGTCCCGGTCTCGACGACGGCCACCGCCGCCGCGGTGACCACCCCGTCGACCGCGGCGAGCTGCTGCCTCGGCAGGTCGTCGTCGGTGAGCGCCGCCACGGTCCCGGGCAGCCAGTGCCGGGGCAGCCCCGGCGGGACCACGACCCGCCGGCCGCCGAGGATCGTGTCGACGACCCGCGCCACCTCGGCGTCGGCGCACCGGTGCACCGTGGCCCGGTAGTCGGTGAGCCGGCGCACCAGCACGTCGAGGTCGACGCCGCCGCCGGCCGGACGGTAGTCGCGCGCCACCTCGGCGGGGGCGGCCGGGGCGGGGCCGAGAGCGGCGCGCAGGCGCCCGAGGACCACGTCGCGGGAGGTCACCGTCGCGCCCACCATTCCCGGAAGGTCTGCGGCGGCGGCTGCGGCAGGTCGCGCCCGACCGTCCAGCCGGACAGCGGCGGGGGAAGTCCGCCGCCGCGCCTGCCGGCGAGGCGGGCGGCCCGCGAGGCGCGCTGCGCGGCCTCGTACAACGGCCGGTGGTCCATGGTGTACGCGGCGGCGGCCATGGCGACCGCTTCGGCGCTCGGCAGCCGGTGTTCGCTGCGGTACGCCGCCACCTCCCGGGCGCGCAGGTGCACCAGGATCGACGGGATGTCGATCAGCACCGGGCAGGCGTCGAAGCACGCGCCGCAGAGCGAGGAGGCGAAGGGCAGCGAGGCGTTGTCCGCCACGCCGGTCAGCTGCGGTGACAGCACGGCACCGATCGGGCCGGGATAGACCGAGCCGTACGCGTGCCCGCCGGTGCGCTCGTAGACGGGGCAGACGTTGAGGCAGGCGGAGCAGCGGATGCAGTGCAGCGCCTGCCGACCGACCTCGTCGGCGAGCACGGCGCTGCGACCGTTGTCCAGCAGCACCAGGTGGAAGTCCCGCGGCCCGTCGCCGGGCGTGACCCCGGTCCACATGGAGGTGTAGGGGTTCATCCGCTCGCCGGTGGAGGCCCGGGGCAGCAGTTGCAGGAAGACCTCGAGGTCCGCCCAGGTGGGGATGACCTTCTCGACGCCCATCACCGTGATCAGGGTGTCGGGCAGGGTGAGGCACATCCGGCCGTTGCCCTCGGACTCCACCACCGCCAGGGTGCCGGTCTCGGCCACCGCGAAGTTCGCCCCGGAGACCGCGACGCGGGTGCTGAGGAACGTGCGGCGCAGGTGACGGCGGGCGGCGGCGGCCAGGACGGCCGGCTCGTCGGTCAGCGCCGGGTCGACGCCGGGCATCTCGCGCAGGAATATCTCGCGGATCTCCGCGCGGTTGCGGTGGATGGCGGGCACCAGGATGTGGCTGGGCTTGTCCCGCCCGAGCTGGACGATCAGCTCGGCGAGGTCGGTCTCCACCGGTTCGATGCCCGCCGCCGTCAGCGCCTCGTTGAGGCCGATCTCCTGGGTGGCCATCGACTTGACCTTCATGACCCGGTCGCTGCCGGTGGCCCGGACCAGGTCGGTGACGATCCGGTTGGCCTCGACGGCGTCGGTGGCCCAGTGCACGGTGCCGCCGGCGGCGGTGACCGCCGCCTCCAGTTGCACGAGCAGCTCGGGCAGCCGGGCCATCGTGTCGGCCTTGATGGCCCGGCCGGCCTCACGCAGCTCCTGCCAGTCGGGGACCTCTCCGATGACCGCCGCCGACTTGGCGCGGATGGTGGCGGTGGCGTGGCCGAGGTTGCGGCGCAGTTGGGCGTCGGCCAGGCCCCGCCGGGCCGCGACGGGGAAGGGCTCGTCGCCGCGCAGGTGCCCGACGCCGCGCGGCGCGGTGGCGGGCATGCCGAGGAAGGTACGCGTCACGCCCGCACCCGACCGCTCCGCCGCGGTGCCGGCCCGACCGGTTCCCCGGTCGGCTCGGTGCTGGCCAGGATCTCCGCGAGGTGCACCGTGCGTACCCCGGCCCGCAGGCGGGACAGCCCGCCGCCGATGTGCATCAGGCAGGAGGCGTCGCCGGCGGTGCAGACGTCGGCCCGGGTGCCCAGCACGTGGCGCATCTTGTCGGCCAGCATCGCCGTCGAGGTGTCCGCGTTCTTCAGGGCGAACGTGCCGCCGAAGCCGCAGCACTCCTCGGCCTGCGGCAGCTCCACCAGGTCCAGGCCGCGGACCTGCCGCAGCAGCCGCAGCGGCTTGTCCCCCACCCGGATCATCCGCAGCGAGTGACAGGTCGGGTGGTAGGTCACCCGGTGCGGATAGAAGGCGCCGACGTCGGTCACCCCGAGCACGTCGACGAGCAGCTCCGACAGCTCGTACGTGCGCCGGGCGACCTCGTCGGCCCGGCTGGCCAGCCGCTCGTCGCCGGCGGAACGGGCCACCGCCGCGTGCTGGTGGCGCACGGCGCCGACGCACGAGCCGGAGGGGGCGACCACCACGTCGTACGGTGCGAAGGTCCGCACGTGCCGGCGCACCAGCGGCAGCGCCTCGTCCGGGTAGCCGGTGTTGATGTGCATCTGCCCGCAGCAGGTCTGGTCGCGCGGAAAGACGACCTCGTGGCCGAGCCGTTCCAGCAGCCGCACCGTCGCCTTGGCCGCCTCGGGGAACAGGGTGTCGGCCAGGCAGGTGACGAAAAGGGCTATCCGCATCCTCGGTCCTCCCGTCCGAGCCGCCGGTCGGCGGCCCGCCACGCCGTCTCGGCCCCCCGTGGCTCGTAGCGCACGATCCGCTGGGTCCCGCGCAGCACGGCCCGCAGCGCCGGCAGGTCGCCGCCGACGACACCGAGGGCGCGGGCCTGCACCAGAACGTTACCCAACGCGGTGGCCTCGACCGGCCCGGCGAGCACCGGCAGGCCGCAGGCGTCGGCGGTGAGCTGGCACAGGAGTTCGTTGCGGGCGCCGCCGCCGACGACATGCACGGCGTCGACGTGCCGGCCGGCCAGCAGCTGCGCCTGTCGCACCGCGCGCCGGTGCGCCAACGCGAGGCTGTCGAGGATGCACCGCACCGTGGCCGCGGGGGTGTCCGGCACCGGCTCGCCGGTACGGCGGCAGGCGTCCGCGATGCGCGCGGGCAGGTCGCCGGGGGGCAGGAACACGGGGTCGTCCAGGTCCACGACCGAGCGGAAGGCCGGCTCCCGGGCGGCGTGGCGCAGCAGGGTGGCCAGGTCGTCGGTGCCCCACGTGCGCAACGACTCCTGCAGTGGCCACAGGCCCATCACGTTGCGCAGGTAGCGGATCGTGCCGTCGACGCCGGACTCGTTGGTGAAGTTCGCCCGCCGGCTCGCCTCGCTGAGCACCGGTGCGGCGAGTTCGACACCGACGAGCGACCAGGTGCCGCAGGAGATGTAGGCGAAGTGCTCGCCCTGCGCCGGCACGCCCACCACGGCGGAGGCGGTGTCGTGGGACCCCACCGCCACCACGGCGGGCTCGCCGGGCAGGCCCAGCTCGGGCCGGACCGGGCCGATCCGGGTGCCCGGCTCGCGCAGCGGCGCGAACAACTCGGGGCGGATTCCGGCATCGACCATCAGGTCGGTCGCCCACGCGCGGCGACGCAGGTCGTAGAGCTGGGTGGTGGAGGCGTTGGTGCTCTCCGCGCCGATCTCGCCGGTGAGCCAGTACGCGATGAGGTCCGGGATCAGCAGCAGCCGGTGCGCCAGGTCCAGTTGCGGCGTGCCGGCGGCGGCGGCGAGCTGGTAGAGGGTGTTGAACGGCAGGTGCTGCACCCCGGTCGTGGCGTACAGCCGCTGGCGGCCCAGTCGCTCGGCGACCCGGTCGCCGACGCCGTCGGTACGCCCGTCGCGGTAGTGCACCGGGTTGCCGAGCAGCGCGCCCGTCGCGTCGAGCAGCCCGTAGTCCACCGCCCAGGTGTCGATGCCGATGCTGGCGACCGGGCCGGCGGCGCGCAGGCCGTCGAGGACGCCCCGGTACAGCGCCAGGACGTCCCAGTGCAGGGTGCCCGCCACCCGCACCGGTTCGTTGCCGAACCGGTGCGCCTGCGCCAGCTCCAGTCGCCCCGGCTCGACGCGGGCCAGCATGACCCGGCCGCTGGACGCGCCGAGGTCCACGGCGGCGAGGTGCGCGGCCCCGCTCACCAGGTCCTCCTCATCGTCGGTCGGCCGTGCTCAGCGGAGGAAGGCCGCGGCGACGCCCGCGTCCACCGGCACGTGCAGCCCCGTCGTGTGCGACAGCTCGCCGCCGGTCAGCACGAACACGGCGTTGGCCACGTGCTCCGGCAGCACCTCGCGCTTGAGCAGCGTGCGCTGGGCGTAGAACTCCCCTAGCTTCTCCTCCGGCACGCCGTAGACGGCGGCCCGCCGGGCACCCCAGCCGCCGGCGAAGATGCCGGAACCCCGGACCACCCCGTCCGGGTTGACGCCGTTGACCCGGATGCCGTGGCCGCCCAGTTCGGCGGCGAGCAGCCGGACCTGGTGCGCCTGGTCGGCCTTGGCCGCGCCGTACGCCACGTTGTTCGGGCCGGCGAAGAGGGAGTTCTTGCTGGAGATGTAGACGATGTCCCCACCCATCCCCTGCGCCAGCAGCACCCGCACGGCCTCCCGCGAGACGAGGAAGGAGCCCTTGGCCATCACGTCGTGCTGGACGTCCCAGTCCGCCTCGGTCGTCTCCAGCAGCGACTTCGACAGTGACAGCCCGGCGTTGTTCACGACCAGGTCCACACCGCCGAAGGCGAGCACCGCGGCGCGCAGGGCGGCGGCCACGGCGGCACCGTCGCTGACGTCGGCGGTGACGGCGACCGCCACGTCGGTGGTGCCGATCTGGGCGGCGACGGCGGCGGCGGCCTGCGCGTCGCGGTCGGCGACCACGACGCAGGCGCCCTCAGCGGCGAGCCGGTGGGCGATCGCCCGGCCGATGCCGGACCCACCGCCGGTGACGAAGGCGATCCGGGTGGCGAGGGGCTTCGGCTTCGGCCTGCGCTGGAGCTTCGCCTCCTCCAGGGCCCAGTATTCGATCCGGAACTTCTCGGCCTCGTCGATCGGGGCGTACCTCGACACCGATTCCGCGCCGCGCATGACATTGACGGCGTTGACGTAGAACTCACCGGCGACGCGGGCGGTCTGCTTGTCGGGCCCGAAGCTGAACATGCCCACGCCCGGCACCAGGACGACGGCCGGATCGGCGCCGCGCATCGGTGGGCTGTCCGGGCCGGCGTGTCGCTCGTAGTAGGCACGGTAGTCGTCCCGGTAGGAGGCGTGCAGCTCCCTGAGCCGGGTGGTCACGTCGTCGAGCGGGGCGCTGGGCGGCAGGTCGAGCACCATCGGGCGGACCTTGGTGCGCAGGAAGTGGTCCGGGCAGGAGGTGCCGAGGGCGGCGAGCGCGGGGTGCTTCTCCCGCGCGACGAAGTCGAGCACCACGTCGCTGTCGGTGAAGTGACCCACCTGCGGTCGGTCGGTGGACGCGAGGCCACGCAGCACCGGGAACAGCGCCGCCGCCCGGCTCCGCCGCTCGTCGGCCGGCAGCGGCTCGTAGCCGCTGACGACGGGGCCGAACGGCTCCGCCCTGCCCCGCTCGTCGAGGAACGCCTGCGCCGAGCGGATGATCTCCAGCGAGTGGCGTTCGCACTCGTCGGCGCTCGCGCCCCACGCGGTGACGCCGTGCCCGCCGAGGATCACGCCGATCGCCTGCGGGTTCGCCCGCGCCACGGCGGCGATGTCCAGGCCGAGCTGGAAGCCGGGCCGCCGCCAACCGACCCACAGCACCCGGTCGCCGAAGATCTCCTTGGTCAGCTCCGGTCCGTCGGCGGCGGCGGCGATCGCGATGCCGGCGTCGGGGTGCAGGTGGTCGACGTGGGCGGCGTCGACGAGCGCATGCATCGCGGTGTCGATGGACGGCGCGGCCCCGCCCCGACCGTGCAGGCAGTAGTCGAACGCGGCGACCATCTCGTCCTCGCGCTCGACGCCGGGATAGACGTCGACGAGGGCGCGGAGCCGGTCCAGCCGCAACGCGGCCAGACCCGAGGGGGTGAGGGTGCCGAGGTCGCCGCCGGAGCCCTTGACCCAGAGCAGCTCGACGGGGCCGCCGGTGACGGGGTCGGTGTCCGAACCCTTGGCGGAGGTGTTGCCCCCCGCGTAGTTCGTCGTCGTCGGGTCGGCACCGAGCCGGTTGCTGCGCGCGATCAGCGCCTGAACCTCGGGTTGCATCGTCTTCACGTCCTCAGTCTGGTTCTCGGTGGTGCTCAGGCGCCCCAGCCGGCCTGCTGGCCGTCGGCGCGTTCGGCCCGGATCTTGTCGAAGTACCCGGAGCGGGCGTACGCGGCCATCGGATCCGGGTCCAGGCCCAGGTCCGTACGGAGTTCGGCGAGCAACGGCCGGACGTCGGTGTTGTACGCGTCCATCAGCGCGGCGTTGGCGGCCAGCACGTCGCCGGCCCGCTGCGCGGCGGCGAGCGCGTCCGCGTCGACGAGCAGTGCCTTGGCCGTCGCCTCCTGCACGTTGAGCACGGAGCGGATGATGGCCGGGATCTTCGGCTCGATGTTGTGGCACTGGTCGAGCATGAACGCGATGCCGGCCTCCGGTGCCAACGCGTCACCGCGGACGATCTCGTGCATGATCCGGAACAGTTGGAACGGGTCGGCGGAGCCGACCATCAGGTCGTCGTCGGCGTAGAAGCGTGAGTTGAAGTCGAAGGCGCCGAGCTTGCCGGCGCGCAGCAGGATCGCCACGATGAACTCGATGTTCGTGCCCGGCGCGTGGTGTCCCGTGTCGATGACCACCTGCGCCTTGCGGCCCAGCTCCAGGCAGTGCGCGTACGCGGTGCCCCAGTCCGGCACGTCCGTGGCGTAGAAGGCCGGCTCGAACAGCTTGTACTCCAGCAGCATCCGCTGGTGCTCACCGAGCCGGTCGTAGACCTCCCGCAGGGCCACCGCGAGCCGGTCCTGCCGGGCGCGGATGTCGTCCTGGCCGGGGTAGTTCGTGCCGTCGGAGAACCAGAGCTTCAGATCACGCGAGCCGGTGCGGTCCATGATGTCCACACACTCGAGCAGGTGGTCCACCGCCTTGCGGCGCACGCTCGGATCCGGGTTGGTGACGCTGCCCAGCTTGTAGTCGTCGTCCTGGAAGACGTTGGCGTTGATCACACCCAGGCCGACTCCCTGGTCCCGGGCATAGGCGGCCAGGTCGGCGTAGTCGGCGACGCGGTCCCACGGGATGTGCAGGGCCACCGTCGGCGCGATGCCGGTGAGCTGGTGCACGACCGCCGCGTCGGCGATCTTCTCGTACGGATTGCGTGGCACACCCTCCTGCGGGAACACCTTGAACCGGGTTCCGGAGTTGGCGTACGCCCAGGACGGGGTCTCGATGCGCTGGCCGCGCAGGGCTCGCGTGACCCGCTCGAGGGTCTGCGCGTCGGGCTGCGTCATGGTGTTTCTCCCGTCGGCTCCCCCGGCCGGTGCGGCGCGACGCGCGCCGGCACCGACCGGGAGGGCGGTCAGAACTGGAACTGGTCGATGTTGTTCTTGTCGAAGACGGTGGGCGGGCCGAGGACGACCACCCCGTCCTTGCCGACGGTGTACTCGCCGAGCTTGCCGGCCTTGAACTTGTCGCCCTCGGCGCCGGTGATCTGGCCGGAGGCCAGTGCCGCTCCGGCGTACGCCGCGAGGTAGCCGAGGTCGGCCGGGCTCCACAGGGCGAACGCGTCGACGGTGCCGTCCTTGACGTACTGCCGCATCTGGTTCGGGGTGCCCAGCCCGGTCAGCTTGACCTTGCCCTTGTACTGGGAGCCGCTGAGGTAGCGCCCGGCCGCCGCGACGCCGACAGTGGTGGGCGAGACGATGCCCTTGAGGTTGGGGTACGACTGGAGCAGACCCTGGGTCTCCTGGAACGACTTCTGGTCGTCGTCGTTGCCGTACGCCACGGTGACCAGCTTGATCTTGCTGTACTCGGGCTTCTTGAGCTGCTCCTTCATCAGCGCGATCCAGGCGTTCTGGTTGGTCGCGTTGGCGGTCGCGGAGAGGATGGCGATCTCGCCCTCTCCGCCGATCTGCTGCGAGATGAGCTTGACCTGGTTCTCCGCGATGCCCTCGGCGGTCACCTGGTTGACGAAGATCTGGCGGCACTCCGGCTTGGTGTCGGAGTCGAAGGTGACGATCTTCGCGCCGGCCGCCTTCGCCTGGTTCAGGGCACCGCAGATCGCGTTCGGGTCGTTGGCCGAGGTGACGATCACGTCCATGCCCTGCTGCGACAGGGTGTTGATGTAGCTGACCTGGGACGAGGCGCTGGCCTCGGAGGGGCCGACCTCCTTGAACTCGCCCTTGATCTCGGTGACCGCCTCCTTGCCGCCGTTGTCGGAGACGGTGAAGTAGGGGTTGTTCAGCGCCTTGGGCAGGAAGGCGATCTTGAGCCCTTCCTTCAGGGCGGCATCGGGGTTGGCGGCGCCGCTCGCCTGGTCACCGGCGCCGGCGTCGTCGCCGGCGTCGTCCCGGGTGGTGCCGCCGCAGGCGGCGCTGAGCAGCAGTGCGGCGACGGCGAGGCTGGTGGCCCCGACACGGAGGCCTCTGCGGTACGCGGACATCGTCATCCTTCCGGGGGTGGTTGAGACGCGGGGGACGTCACTGAGCGACGCCGGTACCGCTGTCGTCGGCGGTGCAGCCGGGCGCGGAGGTCCGCGACGGCGTTGGGCAGCACGACGGACGCGATGAGCAGGGTGCCGGTCACGATCGTCAGCGCGTTGGCGTCGACGTCGGCGAGTTGCAGCGAGTTGCGCAGCACACCGAGGAGCAGGACGCCGGCCAGCACACCGAGCAGCGCACCCCGACCGCCGAAGATCGAGACGCCGCCGAGCAGCACGGCGGTCACCACTGTCAGTTCCAGCCCGGTGGCGTTGTCGCCGCGGGCGCTGGCGTACCGCAGGGTCCAGAAGATGCCGACCAGCCCGCACACCGCACCGGAGGCCACGAAGAGCCAGAACTTCGTCCGGGCCACCGAGACGCCGGTGAAGGTCGCGGCCTGGTCGTTGTTGCCCATGGCGTAGAGCGCCCGACCGGCCCCGGTGGCGTGCAGCACGACCCCGAAGATCACCGCGAGCAGCAGCAGCGGGACCACCATGACCGGGATCGGGGTGCCGGGGATGTTCCGCACCACGGCGGCGGTCCAGTCGGCCGGGAAGTCCGCCACCGCCTGGTCGCCGAGCACCACGAAGGACAGCCCCCGGTAGAGGGCGAGCGTGCCGATGGTCACCGCCAGCGACGGCAGGCCGAAGCCGGTGACGAAGAGCCCGTTCACCGCGCCGAGCACGGCGCCGAGCACCACCACGAGGACGCAGATCAGCTCCAGGGAGAGCCCACTGGAGAGCCAGAGCTGCCCCATCAGGGTGCTGCACAGGCCGACCATGCTGGCCACCGAGAGGTCGATCTCGCCGGTGATCACGATGAGGGTCATCGGCAGCGCGATGAGCGCCATCGGCACCAGATCGAGCAGCAGGAACTGGGCGTTGCGGCCGGTGGCGAAGTTCTCCACGGCCAGGCTGGCGACCAGCACGACCGCCACGAGGGCGGCGACGATCACCGCGTCCCAGGAACCGAGCAGCCCGCGCAGGTTGGCGAGGCGGCCCGGGCCGGTCTCGGCCTCGGCGACGGGTGGCGCCGCGTACAGGCTGTCATGCGCCATGTGCGCTTCTCCCTCGGAGCCGGGCCGCCGCGCGCAGGGCCAGGAGCCGGTCCAGCCCGATGGCGGCGAGGATGAGTGCGCCGACCGCGGCCTGCTGCCAGAACGGGTCGATGCGCAGGACGGCGAGCGAGCTGCCGATCGTGGTCAGCAGCACGGCGCCGAGCGCCGCGCCCCAGGCGCTGCCGCTGCCCCCGAAGATCGCCACGCCGCCGACCACGGCCGCGGCAACGACCTGGAGTTCCAGCCCGGTGCCGGCGGCGGCGTCGAGGGTGCCGAACCGGGCCGCGTACAGCACGCCGGCGAGGCCGGCGAGGGCGCCGTTGGCGACGAACACGGCGAAGACCCGCCGCCCGACCGGGATGCCGGAGAGCCGGGCGGCGGCCGGTTCGGAGCCGATCGCGTACAGCTCCCGGCCGCTGCGGTACGAGCGCAGGTAGAAACCGACGGCGGCGACGACGACGAGCGCGACGAGGAACAGCACGGGCACACCGAGCACCGTCTGGTTGCCCAGTCGCAGGAACGACGGGGGCATGTCGGCGGCGTTGATCTGCCGGCCGGACGCCCAGTAGTAGTCGACGCCTCGGAAGGCGTACAGGGTGCCCAGGGTGATGACCAGGGCGGGCACCCGGGCCACCGCGATCAGGCCGCCGTTGACGGCCCCGCACAGGGCGCCCAGCGCGACACCCAGCACGAGCGCCACGGGCCACGGGGTGCCGGGTGCGGAGAGGAACAGCGAGCCGGTGGCGAAGGCGACCAGGCCCAGGATCGAGCCGACGGAGAGGTCGACGTTGCGGGTGACGATGACCAGGGTCTGGCCGACCGCCAGGATCACCAGGATCGCGCAGCCCAGCAGCAGGTCCTTGACGCTCTGGCCGCTGAGGAACCGGTCGTTGCGCACGGTGGTCACGGCGACCAGCAGGCCGAGCGCGATCAGCAGGCTCAGCTCGCGTACGGCGAGCAGCCGCTCGAGGAGGCCACGGCGGCGCCCGCCGGGTTCGGTCGGTGCCGTCGCGGGCGCCCGCCCGGGCGCGTCGGCGTCGGTGCGGCTCATGCGATCGCTTCCTGGCCGGTGGCGGCGAACATGATGGCGGTCTCGTCCGCCTCGGCCCGGGACAGCTCGCGGACCAGCCGCCCCTCGTGCATGACCAGGACCCGGTCGGCCATGCCGAGCACCTCGGGGAGTTCGCTGCTGATCATGAGGATGGCCAGGCCCTCACCGGCCAGCTCAGAGAGCAACCGGTGCACCTCGGACTTGGTGCCGACGTCGATGCCGCGCGTCGGCTCGTCGATGATCAGGACCCGTGGTTCGGTGGCGAGCCACTTGGCGAGTACGACCTTCTGCTGGTTGCCGCCGGAGAGGGTCGCCACGGGCGCGCCCAGCCGGGAGGCCTTCACCTGTAGTCGCCGCGTCCAGCGGCGGGCCTCGGCGCGCTCCGCCCCGCCCAGCAGCAGACCCAGCCGGCTCAGTGCCCGGCGGCGGGCCAGGGTGGCGTTGCGCTCCACTGACAGCTCCATGACCAGCCCCTGCTGCCGCCGGTCCTCGGGGACCAGCGCCATGCCGGCGGCGATCGCGCGGCCCGGGTTGCCCCCCGGGACGGCCCGGCCGGCCACCAGCACCTCGCCCGCGTCGTAGCGGTCGACGCCGAAGACGGCGCGGGCGACCTCGCTGCGACCGGCGCCGACCAGCCCGGCGAGCGAGACGATCTCCCCGCCCCGCACCGAGAACGACACGTCGGCGAAGACGCCGGCCCGGGTCAGCCCACGGACCTCGAGCAGGGTCTCCCGCAGCTCGGCGGGCCGCTTGGGGTAGAGCGCGGAGACGTCGCGGCCCACCATGCGCCGCACCACCTCGTCGACCGTGAGGTCGTCGGCCCGGTCGCTGGAGACCCAGGCGCCGTCGCGCAGCACGGTGACCCGGTGGCACAGGTCGAAGACCTCGTTGAACCGGTGCGAGATGAACAGCACGGCCGCACCCCGCTCGCAGAGTGAGCGGGCGACCGCGAAGAGCCGCTCGACCTCCACACCGGAGAGCGCGGCGGTCGGCTCGTCCATGACCAGGACGCGCGCGTCGAAGGAGATCGCCTTGGCGATCTCGACGAGCTGCTGGTCGGCGATCGAGAGCCCACGGGCGGGGCGGGTCGGGTCGATGCGGACCCCCAGCCGCTGGAACAGCCCTTCGGCGTCGCGGTTCATGGTGGCGGTGTCGATGCGTCGCAGGCCGCGCAGCGGTTGCCGGCCCATGAAGATGTTCTCCGCCACGGACAGGTCCGGAAAGAGCGTCGGCTCCTGGTAGATGACCGCGATGCCGGCGGCCCGGGCGTCGGCGGGGCCGCGCAGCCGCAGCGGTCGCCCGTCCAGGGTCAGCTCACCGGAGTCCGGTGCGTGGGCCCCGGCCAGGATCTTCACCAGGGTGGACTTGCCCGCCCCGTTCTCGCCGACCAGGGCGTGCGCCTCGCCGGTGTGCAGGGCCAGGCGCACCCCGCGCAGCGCGGCGACGGCCCCGAAGGACTTCGTCACGCCGTCGAGGGCCAGCAGCGGAGCGCCGTGCGTGCCCGGTGCGTCGGCGGCCATCCGACCCCCTCCTGAATCGTTTCATGAGTCGTGCATGGACGGTAGGGGCAGGCCTTCGTGAGCGTCAAGGGTTCCGCCGCGATTTCTCACCTGTTACCGATGCGATCCCGCGTCCCGCGCGGGCCCCGGCCGCCGCGCACCACCGACCGTGACCAGTTGACGTGCCACCGGTCCGGCAGGGCCTCGCGGCCCGGCTATTCGTCAACCGATCTTGCAACCAGACCACCGCGGCCAGTGGCGGGGCCGCACCGGGGCCGGGACCGGCGCGAAGCCAGGGCCGGTGGCCGAGGCGCGCACTGATCGGCTGGATGAAACGTTTTAGCAGCTATACACTGCCGGGGGCGCCCGGTCGAGCGTCCCGCGCCCCGCGTATCGGGCTCGACGGGAGCACCGCGCCGGGCGCGGGGAAGCGACCGTCGCACGAAACGTCGAGGGGGCCATGGCAGCGGCGAACATCAAGGAGGTCGCCCGGCACGCGGGCGTCTCCCTCGGCACGGTGAGCAACGTGCTCAACCGGCCCGACATGGTCGCCCCCGCCACCCGCCAGCGGGTGCTCGACGCCATCACCACGCTCGGCTACGTCCGCAACGACTCCGCGCGGCAACTGCGCGCCGGGCACAGCCGTACGGTCGCCATCGTCGTCCTGGACGTGGCCAACCCGTTCTTCACCGACGTCGTGCGCGGCGCGGAACAGGTGATCGAGGACGCCGGCGCCATGCTCGTGGTCTGCAACAGCGGCGGGAACGGCGCGCGCGAGCGCCGCCACCTGGAGCTGCTGGAGGAGCAGCGGGTCCGCGGCGTGCTCGTCACCCCGGTCGACCACGGCCCCCAGCCCGACCTGGACAGGCTCATCGACCGCGGCATTCCCGTGGTGCTGGTGGACCGGGGCACGGGCCGGGTCAACCGCTGCTCGGTGGCGGTCGACGACGTCCTCGGCGGCCGGCTCGCCATGGACCACCTGCTGGACCAGGGTCACCACCGCATCGCCTACCTCGGTGGCCCGCTCTCCATCCCCCAGGTCGCCGATCGGCACGCCGGTGCCGCCGCGGCGCTGGAGGAACGGGGCGGCGGTGACCTCCGGGTGGCGGTGACCACCGGCCTGACCGTCGCCGCCGGCCGGCGCGCCGCCGGGGAACTGCTGGCGCTGCCCGCCCGGCAGCGCCCCACCGCCGTCTTCTGCGCCAACGACCTGATCGCCCTCGGCGTCCTGCAGGAGTTGACGGCGCGCGGGCTGCGCGTACCGGCGGACGTGGCGATCGTCGGCTACGACGACATCGAGTTCGCCGGCGCGGCCGCGGTGCCGCTGTCGTCCGTGCGCCAGCCCCGCGACCAGCTCGGCCGCACCGCGGCGAAGCTGCTGCTGGAGGAGGCCGACGCCGGCGACACGCACGAGCACCGGCACGTGGTGTTCCAGCCGGAACTGGTCGTCCGCCGCTCCAGCGACCAGACCCGGCGCTGACCGACCGGCCTCCCGGCGACGAGGGGCCGGACGGTCGCCCGCCCGGCCCCTCGTCGGTACGCGAACGGATCAGGCCGCCGGGACGGCCGTGGACCAGACGTCCGCGATCGACGGGTCGTAGCCGTCACCGGTGTCGCGGAACCGTACCCGCACCACCCCGTCACGGGTGGCGTCCGGCAGGTCGACGACGAACTGGTGGCTGACCGCGCCGGCCCCCTCCGCCGTACGTCGCCACGAGCGGGTGTGTGCCACCACCCCGTCCACGACCACCTCGTAGTCCTTCAGCTGCGGCCGGTCGTACGTCTCACGAGCGCGCAGCACGAAGGGTTCGCCGGGCCGCACCGCGAGATCGAACTCGAACCAACCGCCGGGACGGGTCACGTCGGTGTACCGGCGGGTGAGGCCCGCCTCGACGCTGGTCGCCGAATAGGGCGAGGCGGCGAGCCGGTGCGCCTGCTCCGACGCCGGATCACCGAGGTCGACGTGGTCGTACGCGCCCGCCGGCGGGTTGTCGAACCGCACCGGGACCGCGACCGTGCGCCGCTCGGCCGGCGTGTCGCCGGTCGCGACCGTGACCTCCACCGGCGCCTGCGTCACCGACACCGGAGCGGTGAGGACTGTCGACACGGTGACCTGCGCGCCCGGCGCCAGGTCGTACCCGCTGGTCGGCGGCGTCACCCGCCAGCCGTCCGGCGCGGTGACGGTGAGCTGCCCCGCCATCCGCACGGTGGCCCGGTTGCGCAGCACCGTGCCGATGGTCGTCGCGGCGCCGGGCGCGACGTCGGCCGGTACCGGCGCCGCCGACACGACCTGCACGGCCGGTGCCACGACGAGCGTCCCCGCGACCGGCAACGTGGCGACGCCGCCCCGGTGGCGGTAGCTGACCGAGCCGTCGACGGACCCGGTCGCCGGCGCCTGACCGGCGGGGATCCGCAGGTCGTAGCGGTGGCTGACGGTGCCGCCCGGTGCGACCGTGGTGGCCCGCCCGCCGACCGGTGTCACCGACCAGCCGGCGGGTGCCCGCAGGTCGGAGGTCACGCCGGTGAGCGGGTACGAGCCACCGTTGGCCACCCGGACCGTAGCGCGTACGACGTCGCCGGGCAGCCGCTCCCCCACCGGCAGGTCGAGGGTGACCACCGCGCCGACCAGGGCCGACGACGCCGTGGAGAGCCGCTTGTCGATCCGGGTGAGCAGCGCCGTGAACTTCTCGGCGTGGGCCTGTTCGAGGCGCCCCGCCGCCACCTGGGTCCGCAGCCACCGTGCGGTGTCGGCCGCGATCGCCAGAGCCCGGTGCGCGTCGCCGGCAGCGGAGCGGGAGTTGCCCGCCAGGTACGCCGTCCGTGCCCCGCTCGTCTGCGCGCCGAGCAGGGCGAGCCGCGCCCGCAGGTACTCGGTCACCGGCCGACCCACCGCACCGGCGAGTTCGCCGGTGAGCGCCACCAGCTCGCGTACGGCCTGGTCGGCGTCGCCCAGGTCGCCGAGCACCCGGTCGACGGCGAAGGAGTAGGAACCGGAGCCGATCTCGTAGACGGCGACGGCGCCGTCCATCCGGACGAACCGCACCCCGTCGGCCTGCTCGGCCGGCCGGCCGCCCTCGGTGACCGCGTGGCGGCCGGGCGCCGGCAGGCGCACCGTCGCCGTGGTGTTCGCCGGCAGGGTGAGCCGCAGCCGCATGTCCCCGCGCACGTCGAGGTCCCAGTCGCTGCCGATCGTCCCGTAGGCCGAGCGGTACGACGCCTTGGCCGAGGTCAGGTCGCCGCCCGGCTGGGGGGCGAAGGTGAGGTGCGCGTAGCCGGGGTTGCCTGCGTCGGGTTGGATGCCGGCCACCGTCCGGTACATCCAGTCACCCACCGCGCCGTAGGCGTAGTGGTTGAAGGAGTTCATCCCCACGTCACCGAAGCTGCCGTCGGGCTTGATCGAGTCCCAGCGTTCCCAGATCGTCGTCGCGCCCTTGGCGATCTCGTAGCCCCACGACGGGTAGGTGTCGTTGAGCAGCAGCCGGTAGGCCACGTCCAGGTGCCCGGTGGCGCTCAGCGCGGGCAGCAGGTCGGGGGTGCCGAGGAAGCCGGTGGAGAGGTGCCAGTCGCGCCGTCGCACGGTGTCGACGAGTTGGTCGGCGGCCTTGCCCCGCAGGGTGTCCGGCAGCAGACCCATGCCGATGGCCAGCACGTACCCGGTCTGGCTGTCGCCCTGCACCGTGCCGTCGGCCGAGACGTACGCCCGGACGAACGCCTGCGCGATGTCCTTCGACAGCGCGGCGTAGCGGGCCGCGTCGGCGTCCCTGCCGATGGCGGCGGCCATCTCGCCCAGCAACCGGATGCTGTACGCGTAGTACGCGGTGCCGACGACGCCGGCGGGCGTCGGGTCGTCGAGGTTAAGCCAGTCCAGGTACGGGCCGGCGTTGGTGCGCAGGTGGCCCGAGCTGACGCTCTCCAACCAGGACGCGTAGCGCACCATCGACGGGTAGTGCTCCTCGACCACGCGGGTGTCGCCGTAGCGCTGCCAGAGCGCGTGCGGCACGGTGATGCCGGCGTCGGCCCAGCCGGTCGCGCCGTCCCCGCAGCAGGCGCGGGGTGCGACGTCGGGATAGGCGCCGTTGGCGGCCTGGGCGTCGCGCAGGTCCTGCAGCCACTTGGTGAGGAACGTCAGGCTCTCCATGTTGAACGTCGCGGTGTTGGCGAAGACGTTGATGTCGCCGGTCCAGCCGAGCCGTTCGTCCCGCGCCGGGGTGTCGGTCGGGATGGAGAGGAAGTTGCCGCGCTGCCCCCAGGTGATGTTGCTGTGCAGCTTGTTCACCATCGCGTTGGAGGTCTCGAACTCGCTGGTCAGCTCGCCGTCGGTGTGCATGACCAGGCCGGTGACGGTGGAGAGGTCGGGCGTGCCCGGGTATCCGGTCAGCTCGACGTAACGGAAGCCGTGGAAGGTGAAGCTCGGCTCGTAGACCTCGCCGCCGCCGCGCAGCGTGTAGTGGTCGGTGGCCCGCGCCGAGCGCAGGTTGGCGGTGTAGGCGGTGCCGTCCGGGTTGAGCACCTCGGCGTGCCGGAGGCGGACCGTGCTGCCGGCCGGCCCGTCGACGGTCAGCCGTGCCTTGCCCACCATGTTCTGGCCGAGGTCGAAGATCCAGGTCCCGGGGGTGGGCTGGGTCAGCGCCTTCGCCGGCAGCTCCTGGGTGACCCGCACCGGCGGGTCGACCTGGGCGACGATCCGGTCGGTGGCGCCGACGTCGTCGACGGTGGCGGGTGACCAGCCGGAGTCGTCGAAGCCGGGCTGGTCCCAGCCGGCCGGCAGCCGCCGCGCGTCGTAGGTCTCGCCGTGGATGAGGTCGCTCTGCAGGAACGGGCCGGGCGTGACGCGCCACGAGCCGTCGGTGTCGACCGTCGCGCTGCGCCCGTCGGTGTAGTCGATGCGGAGCTGGGCGCTCAGGTGCGGGCGGGAGCCGTAGATGCCGCTGCCGAACCAGCCGATGCTGCCGGCGTACCAGCCGTCGCCGAGCTGCGCGCCGATGGCGTTGTCGCCCGCGCGGAGCTGACGGGTCACGTCGTACGTCTGGTACTGCACCCGCTTGGCGTAGTCGGTCCAGCCGGGTGCCAGCTCGTGGTCGCCGACCCGCTGACCATTGAGCGACAGCTCGTAGACACCGAGCGCGGTGGCGTAGATCCGCGCCCGGGCGACCGTGCCGTCGACCCGGAAGCCCCGGCGCAGCAGCGGGTTCGCGTTGAGCGCGGTGAGCATCGCCTCGGTGTCGCCACCGATCCGCAGGCCGGCGGCGGTGGCCGTGCCCGCCCCGAACGGGTTCGTGCCGTCGGTCAGCGGGGCCGCGAAGAGGGTGTCGCCGCCGCTGGTCACGGAGAAGTCGGAGAAGACGCCGGTCTCCGCCCCGTTGGTGCGCAGGCCGACCGAGCCGGCCCGGTGCGCGGTGCTGCGGGTGACGTCGACCTGGATGCCGTCGACCCAGGTGGTGATGGCGTCACCGGCCGCGCTGATGCGCAGGGTGTGCGGCGCGGTCAGCTTGTCGGCCGGTACGACCGCGCCGAGCGGCACCTCCTTGAGCAGGGTCCAGGCGCCGCCGACGCGCACGTGCGGGCGCAGCGTGGCGCGGCCGCCGGCGATGGAGAACTGCCACATGTACGAGTTGCCCGGCCCGCGGGCGCGCAGGAAGATCCCGGCGGCGTCGCGTTCCAGCCGTACCGTCGTCTGCACCGTGTAGTCGGTCCAGGACTCGGTTGGTGAGGGCATGCCGATCCAGTCGGCCTCCCAGCCGGCGCCGCCGCCCACGCCGGTCTCCCAGGACGCCGGGGCACTCCACCCGGAGTCACGCCCGGCGGTGTCCCACACCCGCACCTGCCAGGCGTAGCGGGTGCGCGGTCTCACCTGCGGGCCGGCGTACGCGACGAGGGTGTTCTCCCGGGACCGGACCCGGCCGCTGTCCCAGACGTCGGCGTCGCCCAGCCGGTCCGCGCTGGTGGCGACGCGCACCTGGTACGACTCCTGGACCACGCCCCGGGCGGTGGACTCGATCCGCCAGCCGAGGCGGGGTCGTGCCACGTCCAGCCCGATCGGCTCGGCGGCCCGCTCGGTGCTCAGCCCGGTCACCACCAGCGCGGGGGCGGCCGGCGCGGCGGCGGCCGGGCCCGGCGCCACCGTCGGCGTCAGGCCGAGCAGCAGCACGAGAAGCGCGGAGGGTGCGGCGCGACGCCGCGTCATGCGCATCATTCCTGGTCCTCATCCTCTTGGGGGTCCCCGCCGGGTGGAGCAGGCGTCCTCGAATATGAATCGTTTCAGGAAGGCTACGCGCTCGCCACGGTCCTGTGAAGACGCTTACTTCGATCGATTCCTCCGGCCGCCAGCCGCAGGCCCCCGACCTGACGGCCCGGCCCTTCCTCGACCCGGAGACGTGGGGTGCGGACGGCGCTAGTCGACGCCCGCCAAGGACATATATCGACACAAGATGATTGGCGCGCTCCGGCGTTTTCCATTCGCCTGAGCGCGCCAATCCGGCAGTTCCCCGCCCGGTCAGTCCCGGGTCAGCAGGTACGCCCGCCCCGGATCGAACGTGACGTCGACGGCGGCGCCCTCGGCCACCGCGTCGCGCGGGTCGATGCCCTGCTCCGTCACGGTGATGGTGCCGCCGGTCGTCTCCACCTCGTAGTCGATGCTCGGCCCGTGGAACGTCGAGCGCAGCACCACGCCGAGCCCGGTACCGCCGTCGGTCACCGCGCTCAGCCGCATCGTCTCGGGTCGCACCATGAGATACGCGCCGGTGCTGCCCGACGCGACCTTCGGGTGCGCCTCGACGGTGAGCTGCCGCCCGAGCACCGACACCGTCGCCGTCGTGCCCTCGATGCGTTCGGGCACCGTCTCGATGAAGTTGGCCTGCCCTGAAGTCCGCCACGAAGACGCGACCACCTCCACCTGGTGGCGGCGCAGCCGCTTCTGGATGCCCTTGGCGGCGGAGCCGGAGAAGAACCCGGTGCCGGTGACGGTGTCGAAGGCGGCCGCCCGGCCGCCCGGCCGTGGCCGGCAGCGTATCCAGCCATCCGGCCACGCCGGTGGCCGCCGGCTTGCCGCCCTTCGTCGCGGCCTGCTTGCGGGAAGCCGGTCCGGGCAGCCCCATCTGCACGCGAGTCGAAGGCCGGATCCGACCTGGTCGCCCCTGCTGTGCTTCGGGTCGTGTCCGGCGTAGTCGTCGTCCTCCGGGTCGACCCTGGCCCGCGTCGGGCGTCCTGGACCCCCTGGCGCAGCTCGTCGTCGGTCATGACGAGGTAGACGAGGGGGCAGTCCTGCGGGCCGGTGACGTCGATCTGGCACAGCGTGCACGGCTCACCCGGGCGCAGCGGACACCGCGCGTCCGGCCGGCGTCCGCTGCGGCCCCGCATCAGGAGGTCCAGCCCCCGTCGGAGGCGACGATCGCCCCGTTGACGTTGACCGCCTCGTCGGAGCCCAGCCAGCAGACGAGCGTGGAGATCGCGGCAGGCGTGGCCGTCCGGGTGACCCGGCCGAACGAGCGCTCCAGCCGCTGGTACGCCCACGGCACCATCGGCGCGGCGCTGCGGCCGATGTTGGTCTGGACGCCGCCCGGGCAGACCGCGTTGGCCCGGATGCCGTCCTCGGCGTACAGGTTCGCGATCGAGCGGGTCAGGCCGACGAGCCCGTGCTTAGAGGAGACGTACGCGCTGCCGGCGACCGCCCCGGTGAGGCCACCGATGGAGGCGACGTTGACGATCGCGCCCCGGCCCCGCGCCGTCATCAGCGGCAGCACCGCCCGGCAGAGCCGCATCGGACCGGTGAGGTTCACCGCCAGGACCCGGTCCCAGGTGGCGTCGTCCAGCTCCGTGACGGGCAGGAAGTGGTCCATCACCCCCGCCACGTTGGCCAGCAGGTCGAGGCGCTGCTCGGGCAGCGCGGCGACGATCCGGTCGATGTCGGCCTGCGCCGTGATGTCGGCGACGACCATCGTCGCGGTGTGGCCGTCCTCCTCCACCAGCTTGGCGGTCGTGGCGAGACCCTCGGCGTCGACGTCACAGCCGATGACTGTGGCACTCTCCACCGCGAGCTGGCGGGCGACCGCCTGGCCGATCCCCGATCCCGCTCCGGTCACGATCGCGACCCGTCCGGCGAAGCGCTGCTCGCTCATGATCGTTCTCCATCCCCGGCCCCCGCGGCGGACTTGTCTGCCCATGTCCCTACGGGAGCCTCCGCTTCCCATCCTGCTCGCAGGAGGCCGCGGCCCGCAGGGCCGAAGGTCCCGGGCGGGCGGAGGCGAAGGGCGCGACCCATCGCGCCGGAGGCCGGGCCGTCTGGCCGGGGATTGGGCGGTCCTCCGGGATCGGGCCATCCCGCCGGGAGATCGGGTCAGTCCTCCGGCGAGCCGGGGCTGACCAGGCCCGTCTCGTAGGCGACCACCACCGCCTGCACCCGGTCGCGCAACCCGAGCTCGGCGAACCGAACGGCCGCCCTGCGGCCCACTCGGCGAGGCGGCGCGTCTTCCAGTGCAGCCGACCGCCGTCGTCCTCGTCGTCCGGCCAGTCGACGACGTGGTCGGGTCGGCCATGCTCACAGATCTGCTGATCCCATGGCTCGTCACCACCTCCGAGAATGCGGTCGGCGGGCTCCGCGTGACGGGTTACCGCGTCACGGGCAGGGCGCCCGCCCGCAGACATCGATGACCCTGCCGGTGAGCAGGAACACCGCCTTCTGTTTCTGGGCGCCGGCCTGGGCGCGCGGGAACTCGTGCGAATCGTCGCCGTACTCCGGCCCGGCCGGGGCGAGGTTGGTCGGCGGTGGCGCGTACGCCGCGCCGCTGTTCCAGATCACCATCGCCGAGCCGGTGTACGGGTACCTGCGGATCGGCGTGATGCCCCAGTACGGCCGCACGTCCGGTGACCAGCCGTCGGCAAGCGCGGGAGTGTGCAGGCGGGCGCCGATGGTGCGGGCCTGGACCTCCGCCGCGGCGGGGGAAACCTGCTGATCGCCGAAGGCCACGTGCATCAGCACCTGGTGTGCCGGGGTGCCAGGCAACGGCCGGTCGGTCATGTGCTGGGCGTACCCGTTGGCCTCGGACCGGTCCCACAGCATCTGCAGCAGCGCGAGAATCAGTTGCTGGTCGGTCTTGTCGCGGTAGTAGCGGTCCAGGGTCGCCTGGAACGGGGTGAAGGCGACGCTGCGTTGCAGCAGCGTGGAGTAGTTCATCGCCGGCACGCCGAGCACCGACCGGGTCCAGTCCTGGGCGATGGCCGTGAGTGCGCCACCGTTGATGCCGCCCTGGCTGTTGCCGTCGTAGTGCAGCCCGCCGGCCACATCGATCAGCGACCGTCCGGTGGCGTCCCGGAACGCCGGATGGGCGGCGAACCCGCCCGGGTGGATCATCGTCCGGCCCAGGAAGAGGAAGTTCAGGTAGCTCTGCTGCAACCGGTCGACCACCGCGGGGAAGGCACGAAGGTCGGTGAAGGCGCCGGCCACGTAGGAGATGTCGGCGGCGGCCATGCCGATCCAGCTGGTCGCGCAGAAGGTGAAGTCGTACGTGTGCGACATCGTCTTGACGTTGCCGGCGTTGATCTCGGTTGGCCGACCGAGCAGGCCGTGCCCGTAGAGCGAGAGATGCGCCGGTTTCGCGGCGGAGGCGCTGCGCGGGATGTTGCAGACGAAGTCCGCCGCCACCGTCGCGCCGGACGGCGTGGGCAGGGCGTCCGGCGTCGGTGGTGTCCCGTCGCCGTCAGCGGGCCCGTAGTGCAGCCGGGAGCCGGGCAGGCCGTCGCCGGTCAGATAGGACGGTACGCCGATGGTGCCGGTCACCTGCCGGGCGATAAGCGGATCCTGCTCCGGTGCGTAGTCGGTCACCTGGGTGACGGTGAACGACGGCGCGGCCCGCCCGAGGGCGGCGAACGCGCCGTCCCGCATCGCCAGCGTCCGCCCGGTCAGGCCGTGCCGACTGGCCACGGTGAAGTCCCAGGCCAGGTAGAGGCTGTGCCGCTTGACGCCGGCCCGGCCCAGGTCGGCCAGGATCCGCTTCATCTGTGGAACGCGAGCGTCCCGACGGTCCAGGCCGGCGCCGGTCACGTACGCCGTGAACGTCTTCGGCGCCCGGATCAGCGCCCGGTTGCCGTCGCGCAGGCCGCGCAGGCCGACGACGTACCGGGTGCCCTCGGTCAGCGCCACCGCCGGCCGGATGATCAGCAGTTGCCGCTCCGGCTGGTCGGCCGCGCGCGCGTCGAGCTCGGCCCAGTACGGCGTCCGCCTGCCGGTCCGCGCGTCGAGCAGCACGATCGGCGCGTCCGGCGCCAGCGAGCGGCCGATGTCCGTGACCGGCGCGATCCCGGTCGCTGCGGCGTCGAGGCGGGGCACGCGCACCAGGATCGGCGAGCCGGGGCTGAACCCGTCCTGCCGGTTCCATTCCGTCGGGTCGATCCGGGCTCCCGTCACGTTGGCGGGCATCGCGGAGGCCGCGAACCGCACCCGCTTGCCGGTAGGGCTGCTCCGGTCCGGCACGGTGAAGTAGTCGTTCGGGAACGGCAGCAGGCAGGCCGTCGGGTCGATCGGGTCGCAGGACCCCTGCCCGCCGGGTGCGGAACCCGCGGGCGGTGCCGCGTAAGCGGTCGCGCCGAGCAGGACGGCGCCTGCGGTCACCAGCGCGGACACGGCGAGACGGAGCCGTCTGGGTGTGGTCACGCGCGTCTCCTTCGACACTGGACGGTTGTTCGGTGCGGGTTCAACGGTGGTGATGGAGCGTGGTGTTCTTCCTACGCTCGCGAATGGGTCTCGGCAAGGGGCGAGGCGGTGCTCAACGACCCGGAGGCACGGCGGCACCCCGAGCTGACCCCGAACCGGCAGCAGGCCGGTACTGGCGGATCAACGACGAAGAACCCGCAGGTCACGGACGTGGTCTACCGTCGGTTACGAAACAGTTCCTCGCAGTGGAGAGACGGTCATGACGCTTCCCGGCCCCACGCCACCACCACAGCTCCAGGTCGGTCTGGGCACCGCCGGGGACCCCGGCTCGGTGCACGCCCTCACGGGCACCGGCACGGCGCTGCTCGTCACCCACTACCCGGCGTCCGGCGCCGGTCGGCTGCACGTGCTCGACCCGCGCACCCTCGCCCCGGTTCGCCCGTCGCTGCCGGTCGGCCACGAGCCCCGGGCGGTGGCCTGGCACCCGGGACGCGAACAGGCGTACGTGATGAACCGGGGGGTGCAGAGCTACAGCGTCTCCCGGTGCGACCTGCGCACCGGGACGGTCACCGACATCCCGATCGGCTTCGGGCTGATCGCGATCGCCGTGGATCCGGCGGCCGACCTGCTCTACACCGCCGACTGGGCACACAAGCGGCTGCACGTGATCGAGTTGGCGGACCCGACGCAGCGGCGCACCGTGCCGCTGCCGTCCGCACCGATCCGCCTCGCGGTCGCTCTCGACGGCACCGTCTACGCGACGCTGTACGTCAAGGGTCTCGTGCCGGCCGACGACGCGCTGGCGGTGGTCCGTCCCGACGGCACGGTGACCGTGGCGCCGATCGTGCCCGCGCACCTGCAACCGGGCGCCGTGGCCGTCGCCCACGACGGGATGGTCCACGTCGGCGCGCTCGGCGGCGGCACGGTCCACCCGCTCGCCGGTGTGCACGACCCCGACACCGGTCAGCGCCTCGGCTCCGTACGCACCGCGGCCGGCGTCCGCGATCTCGCGACCGTCCCGGGGCTGTCCCGGGCCTGGGCGGCGACCGACAAGGGCGTGCAGCTCATCGACACCGTCAACCCGTACGCGCCGCAGACGCTGGACCCGATCACCACCGGCCACGCCCCGTACGCGGTGGCCGTGACCACCGACGGCACGGCGTACGTGGGCGACGTGGTGGACGGCACGGTGTCGCTGATCCGGCCGGACGTCGCGGACCTGCCCCTGGACGCGGTGTCCACGCTGCTCACCGAGGCGGGCTTCGCCCCCACGGCCGGGCTGGGGGCGGCGCTGCGGGCCTACCAGACGTTCCACGAGTTGCCGGTGACCGGGCGGCCCGACGCCGTCACCGCCGCCCACCTGACCGCGCCCGGCTGCGGCAATCCGGACCGGCCGACCACGGCGGGTTTCGTGTTGGAGGGCCACCACTTCAGGCACACGAACCTGACCTACCACCTCGGCAACATGGCGATGCCGTTCGCCCGGGACGACTTCACCGACGAGCTGAAGCACGAGCTGATCAAGGTGTCGTTCGACGAGTGGCGCGCGGTGGTCGGCGAGAACTGGCACGGGCCGTTCGAGTTCACCCCGGTCCTCGACCCGGCCGAGGCGGACATCCTCTTCTCCGTCGGCGACGACCCGGTCTTCCACGACACCGGTTGGTTCCGAACGGTCTACGCCGTGACCAAATGGGGGGCCGCCCCCGGCTGGCCGGAGCAGGGCGGCCAACTGCCGATCATCTTCAACCGCAAGATCGGTTGGGACGCGCACGGGTACTTCGACGTCGACCGGTACGGGCCCGACTTCCGGCACGTCGCCACCCACGAGATCGGCCACGCGTTCGGGCTCAACCACGGCAAGCGCGGCAACGTGATGCACCGCAACGCGAGCTGGTACCGGGTGCCCAAGTCCGACGACCGCAACGGCTTCTTCAGCATGTACGGGCGGCTGCCCTTCACCGACGGCGTCGGCCTGCAGGTGCTCCCGGGTGTGGACCACGTCGCCTACTCCGACTGCGAACGGCACCTCGTGGTGCACCATCCACGGGGCGACGGCTGGACGTGGAGCCGGCTCACCGCCGAGGTGGGCGCGCCCCGGATGAGCCGGGGCACGGCCCCGTCGGCGTTCTTCGCCCACGACGGCATCCCGTCGTACGTCTACGCGGGTGACAACGGCCATGTGCTCCAGATCTGGTACGACCAGGGCCAGTGGTGGTGGGCCGACCTCACCACGGAGAGCGGCGGCGCGCCCGCCATCCGGTACTACCCGCACGCCTACCGCAACGGCGACACCCAGCGGGTCGTCTACGGCGCCACCGACGGTCGGGTGGTGCGGCTGTCCCAGGCGCCCGGCCAGGGCTGGATCTGGGAGGACGTGTCGGTCCCCGGGGCGGCCGTCCCCGACGGCAGCCCGTTCGGGTACGTCGACGGTGTCACCGGCCTCGACGTGATCGTCTACCGGGACGCCGAGGAGCACCTGCGGATGCTGTGGGAGGGCCCGGACGGCTGGGGGCAGATCTCCCTCACCTGGGCCACCCAGGCGGAGAACCCGTTGCCGTTGACGATGTCCCCACTGTGGGGCATGCACCGGGCCGGCGAACGGCACAGGGTGTTCGGCATCGACCACCGGCAGGACATCCGGATGTACGCCGTCGGCGACGACGACGCCTGGCACACCCGCTCCCTCACCGCGGAACTCGGCCTGCCGGAGTGCAGCGCGTCGACGGTGCAGCGGCTGCCCGGCGCGCCAGGGGCCACGGAGACCTGGCTGGTCGTCTTCGCCGACTTCGACGGCGGGCTGTGGGAACTGCACGGCGACGGTGACACCTGGCAGGCCCAGCAGGTGTGGGTCGACGGTATGCCGCCGGTGGGTCGGAGCCTGCTGTCGGCGTGGCTGAGCGGCACCCGGCGGCACATCGCCTACACGGCGGCGAACGGCAACGTCCAGCTGCTGTCGCGTCCCGTCGGCGACGGCGGGTGGCAGTGGACCAACCTGACGCGGGTGGCCGACGTGGTGTGAGGGGCAGGGCGAGAGCCATACAGGATCCATGTCGGACGATATAGACAAACACGATCGTCGATGGCAAGGATGCGGTCATGGGAACTGACGACAGCGGCGCCCGGCCCACGAGGCCCACCCGCCGCACCCTTCTCACCGCCGCCACCGTTGCCGTACCCGCCGCCGTTGCCGCACCCGCGCTCGCCGACCCGGCCGTGGCCGGCGGCACCACCCCGCCCGGCCCCGGCCGTCCCGTCCGCCCGCAGCCTCCGGGCCGCGAGCTGCGCGACCTGCTCGGCGCGGTCGACCAGCGTCGGATCGAGGCGATCGTCCGCCGGCTGGCCGCGTTCGGCACCCGGCACACCCTCTCCAGCCAGGACGACCCCGAGCGCGGCATCGGCGCGGCCCGGGACTGGATCCACGAACGGATGCGGACGTACGCCGCCGCCTCCGGCGGCCGGATGACGGTCGAACTCCAGTCGTACCTCCAGCAGCCGGCGTCGCGGATCCCGGTCCCGACCGTGATCACCAACGTGGTGGCGACCCTGCGCGGGGAGACGTCGCCGACCCGCACCTACGTGGTGACCGGCCACTACGGCTCCCGGGCCACCCGAGCGCCTCGTGCAGGCCGACGTGCTCCCGGAGAAGGAGGACATCTTCTACCTCACGTTCCAGGAGCTTCACGACGTCGTGCGCACGCACCAGGCGGATGATCAGCTCATCCACCGGCGGAAGGACGCGTTCAGGTCGCATCAGTCGCTCACACCGCCCCGGGTGCTCACGTCGGAAGGTGAGGGCGTCGCCGGGGCGTACCGGCGCGACGATGTGCCGACCGGCGCGCTGGTCGGTCTCCCGGTCTCCGGCGGAATCGTCGAGGGACGAGCACGCGTCATCCTGGACCTGGCCGCAGCCGATCTCGCACCAGGCGACATCCTGGTCACCACGTACACCGACCCGAGCTGGTCTCCCCTCTTCGTCGCGGTCGACGGACTGGTGACGGAGGTCGGTGGCCTCATGACCCACGGGGCGGTTTTCGCCCGGGAGTATGGCTTGCCCGCCGTCGTCGGTGTGCAGCAGGCGACCACGCTGATCCGGGACGGGCAGCGAATTCGCCTGCACGGAACCGACGGGTACGTCGAGATCTTGCCCTGACCGACCACCGAGCCGTGTCCCGACTTCTCCCTACCGTCGGGGCGGCCGCCGGCTCAGCGCGCCGCGCCGGCACGGCGCTTGTTGTAGACATCGAACGCCACGGCGACCAGCAGGACGAGCCCCTTCACCACCGACTGTGTCGACTGGTCGACGCCCATCAACTGCATGCCGTTGCTCATCACCGCCATGATCAGACCACCGACCATCGCGCCCACCACCGTGCCCACCCCGCCGGTGACCGCCGCGCCGCCGATGAAGGCCGCAGCGATCGCGTCCAGCTCGAACATGTTGCCGGCGGCGGGCTGCGCGCCGTTGGACCGCGAGGAGTAGATGACGCCGGCGACCGCCGCCAGGAGACCCATGTTGACGAACATCCAGAAGTTGACGGTGCGGACCTTCACCCCCGACAGCGCCGCCGCCGACAGGTTGCCGCCGATTGCGTAGACCTGGCGGCCGAAGACGGTACGCCGGGTGAGCAGGCCGTAGACCAGGACGAGGACCGCCAGGACGATCAGCACGATCGGGAGCCCACGGGCGTGCGCCAACTGCCACGCGAAGTACATGATGACCGCGCCGACCACGGCGACCCGGGCGACGAAGAGCGGGAACGACTCGACGGGCTGCTGGTAGCGGATACGCGCGACACGGGTACGGAATCCGCTGACCGCGTACCCGGCCACGGCGACGGCGCCGATCAGCAGCGTGAAGGCGTCGAAGCCCTGCCCGCCGAGCAGTCCGTTGAGGAATCCCGCCGCGACGAGCTGGTATTCGGCCGGGAACGGCGACAGCGAGATGTTGTCGAGCACCCGCAGGGTGAGGCCACGGAAGAGCAGCATCCCGGCCAGGGTCACGATGAAGGCCGGGATGCCGGCGTACGCCACCCAGAAGCCGTGCCAGGCCCCGACCGCGACGCCGACGGCCAGTGCGGCCAGGATGCCGACCCACCACGGGTAGCCCTGCTGGATCACCAGGACGGCGGAGACCGCGCCGGTCAGCGCGACCACCGACCCCACCGACAGGTCGATGTGCCCGCCGATGATCAGGATGACCATCCCGATCGCGAGCACCAGGATGTACGAGTACTGCAGGACGATGTTGGTGATGTTCCCGGGGCTCAGCGACACCCCGTCGGTCAGGATCGCGAAGAGCGCCACGATGACGACCAGGGCGACGTAGATCCCGCTCTGCCGCAGGTTGTCGAGCACCAGGGCCCGCAGGTCGCTCGTCCCGGTGCGCAGAGCGGCGGCCGGCGCGCCGTCCGGGGTCGTCGGGCGGGTCTTGATGCTGGTCATCCGACGAGCTCCTTGTCCTTGGTCATCAGCTCCATGAGGCTCTCCTGGGTCGCCTCGCCCACCGGCTTCTCGCCGGTGATCCGGCCCGCGGCGAGGGTGTAGATGCGGTCACACATCCCGAGCAGCTCCGGCAGTTCCGAAGAGATGATGATCACCGCCTTACCGTCGGCCACCAGCCGATTGATGATCGTGTAGATCTCGTACTTCGCCCCGACGTCGATCCCGCGTGTCGGTTCGTCCAGGATCAGCGCGTCCGGGTCGGTGAAGAGCCACTTCGACAGCACGACCTTCTGCTGGTTGCCGCCGGAGAGCTTGCCGACCAGGGCCATGACGCTGGGCGCCTTGATGTTCATCTCCCGCCGGCTGGCCTCGGCGACCCTGATCTCCTCGTTGCCGTTCACCCAGCCCCACCGGGCCAGCCGGCTCAGGGCGGCGGCGGAGACGTTGCGCCGGACGTCGTCGATGAGGTTGAGGCCGAACCGCTTGCGGTCCTCGGTGACGTAGGCGATGCCGTGGTCGATCGCCTCGGCGACGGTACGGGCGGTGACCTCCCGCCCGTGCACGAACATCCGGCCAGCGATGTCGCGGCCGTAGGACCGGCCGAAGACGCTCATCGCCAGCTCGGTCCGACCGGCCCCCATCAGCCCCGCGATGCCGACGACCTCGCCGGCCCGTACGCGGAGGCCGACGCCCTCGACGACCAGCCGGTTCTGGGTCGGGTGCCGGACCGACCAGTCCTCGATCCGGAGCACCTCCTCGCCGGGTGACGACACCCGGTCGGGGTAGAAGCTGTCCAGGTCGCGCCCGACCATCCCCCGGATGATGCGCTGCTGGGTGACGTCGTCGGCTCGCATGTCGAGCGTCTCCACCGCACGCCCGTCCCGGATGACCGTGGTCGAGTCGGCGATGGCGGTGATCTCGTTGAGCTTGTGGGAGATCATGATGCAGGTGATCCCCCGGGCCTTGAGCTGTCGCAACAGGTCGAGCAGGTGAGCCGAGTCGACGTCGTTGAGGGCGGCGGTCGGCTCGTCCAGGATGAGCAGGCGCACCTTCTTCGACAGCGCCTTGGCGATCTCCACGAGCTGTTGCTTGCCCACGCCCAGCTGGATGACCGGGGTGACCGGGTTCTCGTGCAACCCGACGGACGCCAGCAGGTCGGCCGCGTCGGCGTTGGCCCGGTTCCAGTCGATCAGCCCGCTGCGGCCACGACGCTCGTTGCCGAGGAAGAGGTTCTCGGCGATCGACAGGTACGGCACCAGGGCGAGTTCCTGATGGATGATGACGATGCCGTTGGCCTCGCTGTCGCGGATGCCGCGAAACTGCATCGGCCTGCCGTCGAACAGGATCTCGCCGCCGTACGAGCCGGACGGGTGGACGCCGGACAGCACCTTCATCAGGGTGGACTTGCCGGCGCCGTTCTCACCACAGATGGCGTGGATCTCGCCCCGGCGCACCGCGAGGGTGACGTCCTCCAGCGCGGTGACCCCGGGGAAGGTCATCGTGATGCGACGCATCTCGAGGATGGTGTCGTCCATGCTCACTGTCCTCTGTCAGGTACGGACGCGGTGCCCATGGCGCCGGGCCCGGCGGTGGTGCCGAGCCCGGCGGACGGGTCAGTTCTTGGCCTGACCGGCGGCGACCTCTTCCGCCGTCCAGTAGCCCGAGTCGACCAGTGCGGACTTGATCTCGTCCTTGTAGACGGTCACGATCGGCAGCAGGTACGACGGCACCACCTTGACCCCGTTGTTGTACGTCTGCGTGTCGTTGGCCTGCGGCTGCTTGTCCTGCAGGAACGCCTCGGAGGCGTTCACGGCCTGCTCGGCCAGCAGCCGGGTGTCCTTGAAGACGGTGCAGGTCTGCACGCCGTCGTTGATCAGCTTGATCGAGGCGATTTCGGCGTCCTGGCCGGTCACCGCAGGGAGCTTCTTGCCCGCCTTGCCGTAGCCGGCGTTCTGCAGGGCGGTGATGATGCCCCGGGAGATGCCGTCGTACGGCGACAGAACCCCGTCGACCCGCGCGCCGTCGTTGTAGCTGGAGGTGAGCAGGTCCTCCATCCGCTTCTGCGCGGTCTCCTGCTGCCACCGCAGGGTCGCCACCTGCTCGATGGTGGTCTGTCGCGACTTCACCTTCACGGTTCCGGCGTCGACGAACGGCTTCAGCGTGTCCATGGCGCCGCCGAAGAAGTACTGGGTGTTGTTGTCGTCGAGCGACCCGGCGAAGAGCTCGACGTTGAACGGGCCCTTCGCGGCGCCCTTCGAGCCGTCCTTGTTCAGCAGGCCGAGACCGACCAGCAGCCCGGTGCCCTGGGCGACGCCGACCTTGTAGTTGTCGAAGCTGACGTAGAAGTCGACGTTCTTGCTGCCGCGGATCAGCCGGTCGTACGCGATGACCGGGATCTTCGCGTCGGCTGCGGCCTGCAACTGGCCGCTGAGCGCCGTGCCGTCGATCGCCGCGATGACCAGGACGTCCGCGCCCTGGGTGATCATCTGGTCGACCTGTTGGGACTGCGTCGGGATGTCGTCGCCCGCGTACTGGAGGTCGACCTTGTAGCCCTTCGCCTCCAGCTTCTCCTTCACCGCTTTGCCGTCGGCGATCCACCGCTCGGAGGTCTGGGTCGGCATCGCGACACCGATGGTCAGATCGCCGGGCTTCTCTCCGCTGGTGTCACCGCCACTGCCTGCACCCTCGCCACTGCACGCCGCCAGGCTCAGCGCCAGCACCGCGCCGCCGAGAGCAGCCAGGAATTTCCTGCGCACGGGTTTCTCCTCTCCGGACTCCCCGTCGACTGCCGGGGCCAGCTGTCACCTTTTCGGGTAGTGTTAGCGCTCACACCGAGCACGTCAACACCTACTCCGAAATACCGGCGCCGCAGTCTCGTATCGGAAACCCCCGGCGAGCGAAGCTGCGAGCGCCTCCTCCACTGCGGACCGGGGCCGCGCGGCGAGGCGGGCGGGGCGGCGGGACGGCAGCCGTCAGCAGCGGGGCGGCGGGGACGGCAGCCGTCAGTGGCGGGGACGGCAGCCGTCAGTGGCCGGGCGGCGGGGCGACGCTGTCGCGGGCGACCAGGGTCGGGGCGATGGTCTGCCGCAGCGCCCCCGCGGTGCCCGTCTCGATCTGGGCCAGCAGCAGCTGAAGGCTCGCCCGGGCCACCGCGTCGAAGTCCGGTCGGACGGTGGTCAGCGGCGGGATGAAGTATGCCGCCTCCGGCACGTCGTCGAAGCCGACCACGCTGATCTCGTCCGGCACGCGCCGACCGAGCTCGTGCAACGCCCGCAGCACGCCCAGCGCGAGATGGTCGTTGGCAGTGAAGATCGCGGTGACCTCCGGCATCCGCGCCAACATCTGCCCGCACCGGTATCCCGAGGCTGCGGACCAGTCCCCCGGCATCAGCGGTGGAAGCTCCGCCCCGGCGGCCGACAACGCCTCCCGCCAGCCCTCGATCCGGCCGACGCTGTCAAACCAGTCGGCCGGCCCCGACACGTGCCAGACCGTGCGGTGCCCGGCATCCAGCAGGTGCTGCGTCGCCGCCCGGGCACCAGCCGCCTGGTCGACCGTCACCAGGGGCACCGGCCGGCGCGGATCGCCGTCGACGGTGACCAGCGGGACGTCCTTGGGCAGGCGTTCCAGCGCCTCGCCGGCCGACTCGACCGGCGCGATGACGACGATGCCGGCGACCCGGTGCGACAGGTGCCGCTCCACGGCGGCCGAGATGGAACGATGGTCCAGGTCCCGCACACTGCCCACACTGACCGCGAAGCCCTCCTCCGCGGCGGTCTGCTCCAACGCGGCCAGCAACGACGCCGGGCCGTACAGCGTGGTGTTCTGCGCGACCACGCCGATGACCTGCGACCTGCCGGTCACCAACGCCCGCGCCGCGCCGTTGGGCCGGTAGCCGAGTTCGGCGATCGCCGCCCGTACCCGCAACCGGGTCTGCTCACGCACATTGGGGTGCCCGTTGAGCACCCGCGACACCGTCTGGTGGGAGACGCCGGCCAGCCGGGCGACGTCCGTCATCGCCGGACCGTGGACAGCCATTTCACTCCCCCGCTACATCTCGGGCCCGCGCGCCCCTCGACGTCGACGGGAGCGGCCCGGGCCGATCCCTCTCGTTCAGCCACCGCGCCGGGCCGAATCCCAGGTGACCAGCGCTGGATCGCCGCCAGTCTACGCCGCGCCGAACCCGGCACGGCCGTGCGGGGACGACGCAGCGGCCCGCCGACCGGACGACGCGCGGGCGGGCGGCGGCCAGGGCCACCCGTCGTGGACGCCCGGGACGTACGCGGTCAGAATCCGCGGGCCAGCCGGTAGTAGGCCTGGTTCCAGCGGATCTCGTCGGCGAAACGGCGGGGCTCGGTGTCGGCGTCGATGACGACCAGTTCGGTCCGGCTCATCTCGGCCAGGTCGTGCAACTCCGCCACGCCCACCGCCTGCGACAGGACGGTGTGGTGCGGCGCACCCGCGGTGATCCACGCCTCGGCCGAACCGGGCAGGTGCGGTCGTGGACGCCAGACGGCCCGGGCCACCGGCAGCCGCCGCAGCGGCTGCGGTGGCGGCACCACGTCGATCTCGTTGGCCACGAGCCGGAAGCGCTCCCCCATGTCGGCCAGTCCGAGCACCACCGCCGGCCCGGGTGCGGCGTCGAACACGAGCCGGACCGGGTCCTCCCGCCCGCCGATGTCCAGGGCGTGGATCTCCACCGCGGGCACGCCCGCCGCGATCGTCGGGCAGACCTCGAGCATGTGGGCGCCGAGCACCAGCTCCTCACCCGGGGTGAGGTCGTAGGTGTAGTCCTCCATGAACGACGTCCCGCCGTCGACGCCCACGGACATCGCCTTGAGGGTGTGGACCAGCACGGAGGTCTTCCAGTCGCCCTCGCCGCCGAAGCCGTAGCCGTCCGCCATCAACCGCTGCACGGCGATGCCGGGCAATTGACGCAGGCCGCCGAGATCCTCGAAGTTCGTGGTGAACGCCCGGAACCCGCCCTCGTCCAGGAAGGCCCGCATGCCGAGCTCCAGGCGGGCGGCGTACCGCAGCGAGTCGTGCCGCGCGCCCCCGGCACGTAGCTCGCCGACGACGCGGTAGGTGTCGTCGTACTCCTTGACCAGGTCGTCGACCTGCGCGTCGGCTATCGCGTCGACCACCTGGACCAGGTCGTTGACGCCGTAGGTGTTGACCGAGACCCCGTAGCGCAGCTCCGCCTCGACCTTGTCGCCCTCGGTCACCGCCACGTCGCGCATGTTGTCGCCGAAGCGGGCCAGCCGCAACGACCGCATCGCCGACCAGCCGAGCGCGGCCCGCGACCAGGCGCCGACGCGGGAGATCACGCGCGGGTCCCGCACGTGCCCCGCGACGGTCTTGCGGGCGACACCGAGGCGGGTCTGGACGTACCCGAACTCGCGGTCGCCGTGCGCGGCCTGGTTGAGGTTCATGAAGTCCATGTCGATCTCGTCCCACGGCAGCAGGACGTTGGCCTGGGTGTGCAGGTGCAGCAGGGGCGTACGCAGCGCGTCCAGGCCGGCGATCCACATCTTCGCCGGGGAGAAGGTGTGCATCCACGCGACGACCCCGACCGCGCCCTGTGCGGCGGCGTCGCGGCAGACCCGCAGGATCTCCCCGCTGTTGGTCAGCACCGGCTTCCAACGGACCCGGGCGGGAATCTGCGGTGAGTCGTCGAGCACGCCCGCGATCACACGGGACTGCTCGGCCACCTGCCGCAGGGTCTCCTCGCCGTACATGCCCTGGCTGCCGGTGAGGAACCAGATCTCGGGTTCGGTGCGTGCTGTCATGGGGATGCCTTCCGCGAGAGGGGCGGTCACGTGTAGCGGATTCCGACGAGGCGCTGAAGGAGGATGAACGCGAAGAGCAGGCCCCCGATCACGATCCTGGTCCACCAGGAGTTGAGGCTCCCGTCGAAGGTGATGAGCGTCTGGATCACACCCAGGACCAGCACCCCGAGCACCGTGCCGAAGACGTAGCCGGCGCCACCGGTCAGGACGGTGCCCCCGATCACGACCGCGGCGATGACGTCCAGCTCCATGCCGACGGCGATCAGGGGCGCACCGGAGAGGGTGTAGAACGACAGCAGGATCCCGCCGATCGCGGAGCAGAGGCCACTGATCGTGTAGACGGCGATCCGGGTACGCCCCACCGGCAGGCCCATCAGCAGCGCCGACTGCGGGTTGCCGCCGATGGCGTACACGCCACGCCCGAGCCGGGTGTACGCGAGCGTGTAGGCGGCGACGGCGACCACGACGAAGGCGATGAGCACGCTGATCGAGACGAAGTTGCCGCGGGGATCGCCGATCCGCTCCTGCGACATCCTGGTCCAGAACCCGTCGGTGATCGGGATCGACGACCCGGAGATGAACGTGCACATCCCCCGGGCGAAGAACATCCCGGCGAGCGTGACGATGAACGGCTGGATGTCGAAGAAGTGGATGGCGCAGCCCATCAGCAGGCCGAGCGTCGGGCCGATGAGCAGCGCGACGACGAGCACGAGCGCCGCCGGCAGGCCCTGTTGGAGCAGTGCGGCCGACACCATCGCCGTCATGGCGACGACGGAGCCGACCGACAGGTCGATGCCGCCGGTGAGGATCACGAAGGTCATCCCCACCGCCACGACGAGCAGGAAGCCGTTGTCGATGAAGACGTTGAAGATGACCTGCACGTTGGAGAACGCCTGGTACTGGGACACCCCGACGCCGTACATGACCAGGAGCAGCGCGAGCGTGGCCAGCACCGGCACCTGCCGCCGGGGCAGCCGGAACCCGCCACGGCGGGCGGTGAGCGGTCCAGTCGTCATGCCGGCACCTGTGCCTTCGGCTTGTCGGCGGCGCCGCGCGGCCGGGCACCGCCGCCTCGACGGGTGAGGCGGGCCCGGAAGGCCGGGGCCTGGATGAGGCAGACGGCGATCACGACGACCGCTTTGAACAACAGCGCCGTCTGCGGTGAGATGTTCATGGCGTACACCGTGGTGGTCAGGGTCTGGATGATCAACGCGCCGAGAATGGTTCCGCCGAGGAAGAACCGGCCACCCGCGAGGGACGTGCCGCCGATGACGACCGCGAGGATGGCGTCCAGCTCCACCCAGAGGCCGGCGGCGTTGCCGTCGGCGCTGGAGACGTTGGCCGTCATCATGAAGCCGGCGACCGCGGCGCAGCCGGCGCTGAGCACGTACGCGAGGAAGACGACCCGGCCGGAGCGGATGCCGGCCAGCCGGCTGGCCTCGGCGTTACCGCCCACCGACTCGATGATCATGCCGAGCGCGGTGCGGCGCGTGAACGCGCCGACGAGCAGGGCCGCGGCGAGGGCGATGAGGATGGCCAGCGGCAGGGTCAACACGTGACCCAGCCCGATCGCCCGGTACGGGCCGGAGTTGATCGTGATGATCTGCCCCTCGGTGATGAGCTGGGCGAGCCCCCGGCCGGCCACCATCAGGATCAGCGTGGCGATGATCGGCTGGATGCCGATCACCGCGACCAGCACCCCGTTCCAGGCGCCGAGCACGAGCGCCACCCCGAGCGCCGCCGCGAGCGCGGTCAGCACCACCTGGGGGCTGTTCTGGTCGGGCTGCTGACTGATGTACGAGCAGGCGATCGCGCCACTGATCGCGCACAACGAGCCGACCGAGAGGTCGATGCCGCCGGTCGAGATGACCACGGTCATGCCCAGCGCCACGAGGATCAGCGGTGCGCTCAGCCGCAGGATGTCGATCGGCGTGCCGTACAGGTGCCCGTCGGCGACCTCGACGGACAGGAACCCGGGCCGGTGGACGGTGTTCGCGGCCAGCAGGGCGACGAGCACGGCGGCGGGCCAGAACAGCCGGTGTGCGCGCAGCGTCCGGTAGCGGCCCATGGTGTCGTTCATCGCGCTGCCTCCTCCCGGTGTGACCCGCTGGCGATGGTCCGCATGACGCGGTCGGCGTCGAGGCTGTCGTCGTTGGCGAGCTGCGCGACCAGTTGGCGGTCACGCATGACGACCACCCGGTGGCTGAGGCGCAGCACCTCCTCCAGTTCCGCGGAGATGAACAGCACGGCCGTCCCGCCGTCGGACAACCGCGTCACGAGCTTCTGGATCTCGGTCTTCGCGCCGATGTCGATGCCCCGGGTGGGTTCGTCGAGGATCAGCAGCCGCGGCTCGGTGATCAGCCACCGGGCCAGGAGCACCTTCTGCTGGTTGCCGCCGGAGAGATTGCGCACCGGCACGTCCGGGTCGGACGGCCGGATGCTGAGGGCCCTGATGTATCTCTCGACCAGCTCGTCCTGGCGGCGGCGTGGGACGGGCCGCAGCCAGCCGCGCGCGGCCTGCATGGCGAGGATCATGTTCTCGCGTACCGACAGGTCGGCGACGATGCCCTCCGCGCGGCGGTTCTCGGAGCAGAAACCGATGCCGTGGCCGACGGCCTGGGCGGGGTTGCGGAGGCCGGTCGCGACGCCGTCCACACTGACCTGCCCGCCGTCGGCCCGGTCGGCGCCGAACAACAGCCGGGCCACCTCGGTACGCCCGGAGCCCAGCAGGCCGGCCAGGCCGACCACTTCCCCGGCGTGGATGGTGAGGCTGAACGGCTCGACGGCCCCCGAGCGGCCGAGGTTCGACACGGCGAGCAGCGGGGCGCCCTGTCCGGGGGCCGTCCCGTCCCGCCGGGATTGCTCCTCGATCCCGTCGAGCACGTCGAGTTCCTTGCCGATCATCTTCTCGACGAGCGTGAGCTGGGGTAGCTCGGCGATCGGGTACTCGCCGACGAGCCCGCCGTTGCGCAGCACCGTGACGCGGTCGGCGATGCCGTAGACCTGATCGAGGAAGTGGGTCACGAAGAGGATCGCGATGCCCTGGTCGCGTAGCTGGCGCATGATGCGGAAGAGCCGCGCGACCTCACCGGCGTCGAGGCTGGAGGTCGGCTCGTCCAGGATCAGCACCCGGGCCCGGATGTCGATCGCGCGGGCGATGGCGACCATCTGCTGGATGGCGAGGGAGTACGTCCCGAGCGGCGCGCTGACGTCGAGGTCGAGGTCGAGTCGGGCCAGGAGCGTACGCGCCCGGCGGCGCACCTCGCCCCAGCGTACGGCGCCGAGCCGGCGGGGCTCGCGCCCGATGAAGACGTTCTCCGCCACCGACAGGTTGGGGCAGAGGTTGACCTCCTGGTAGACGGTGCTCACCCCGGCGGCCGTGGCCCGCATCGGCCCGGTGAAGGAGACCGGCTCGTCGCCGAGGGTGATCACACCCTCGTCGGTGCCGTGGACGCCGGTCAGGACCTTGATGAGGGTCGACTTGCCGGCGCCGTTCTCGCCCATCAGGGCGTGCACCTCGCCGGGGAAGAGCCGGAAGTCGACGTCGTGGAGTGCGCGCACCCCGGGGAAGGACTTGCTGATCCCGGTCATCGTCAGGACCGGACGGCTACCCGTCATCCCATCAGACCTCTTCTGGTTGTCGACGCGGAAGTGCCCTGGGCGACAGGCCGGGGCCGCCACGCGAGCGCGGCGACCCCGGCGTCGGTCAGTACTTGCGGTTGGGCAGGGCCGCCTTGGCCTGCTCGGACGTGAAGGTGGTCTCCTCGGTCTCGATGCGGGCCGGCACCTCCTCGCCGGCGTGGACCTTCTTCGCCAGGTCCATCAGCTGCGGGCCGAGCAGTGGGCTGCACTCCGCGATGAAGTTGAACTTGCCGTCGGCGAGGGCCTGCATGCCGTCCTTGACGGCGTCGACGGTGATGATGGTGATGTCCCGGCCGGGCACCTTGCCGGCGGCCGTGATCGCCTCGAGCGCACCCAGGCCCATGTCGTCGTTGTGCGCGAACAGCACGTCGATCTTCGGGTTGGCCTTGAGGAACTGCTCCATGACCTGCTTGCCGCCGGCCCGGGTGAAGTCGCCCGACTGGGAAGCGACGATCTTCAGGTTCGGGTTGGCGGCGATCGCCTCGGCGAAGCCCTTCTTGCGGTCGTTGGCCGGTGCCGCGCCGGTGGTGCCCTGCAACTCGACGATGCTCACCGGACCGGGCGCGGTCTTCTTCTGCTCGACCAGCCACTCACCGGCGAGCCGGCCCTCCTTGACGAAGTCCGAACCGATGAAGCTCTTGTAGAGGGACCTGTCGGCCGAGTCGACCGAGCGGTCCGTCAGGATCACCGGGATGCCGGCGTCCCTGGCCTCCTTGAGCACGGTGTCCCAGCCGGACTCCACCACCGGCGAGAAGGCGATCACGTCGACCTTCTGCTGGATGTAGTTGCGGATCGCCTTGATCTGGTTTTCCTGCTTCTGCTGCGCGTCGTCGAACTTGAGCTCGATGCCGGCCGCGGCGGCGGAGTCCTTGATGGAGGTGGTGTTCGCGGTACGCCAGCCGCTCTCCGCACCGACCTGGGAGAAGCCCAGGGTGAGCTTGCCGTCGGCGGCCCCGCCGGTGTCGCTGTTGCCGCAGGCTGCCACGCTGCCGACGAGCAACACGCTGGCGAGGACCGCGGTGGCGCGCCACGCGGCGGTGGGCGGTCGCATCTTTCGCATCGGGATCTCCTTGGCTCGGGGTGGTGGGTGACCGCGCCAACCGCCGACGTGCGCGGAGCGGCGTACGCGGGTGGTGCGTACCGGTGTCCCGGTGGTGCCGCCGGCCGGGGCGCGGCCGGTGGCCGGTGGTCGGTCAGGAACCCGCCGGGCGGACCGGTCGCTGACCGTAGACGTCCTGGTAGCGGTGGTGAAGGGCGTCGACGTCGGCCTGCGCGATCGGCACCGGCGGCCCGAGCGCGTGGGCCAGGTGCGCGGTGCGGGCGACGTCCTCGCACATGACGGCGGCCTTGACCGCCGCCCGGGCGTCACGACCGACGGTGAAGACGCCGTGGTTGCGCATCAGCACCGCGGGCGAGCGGTGCCCGGCGAGCGTGGCGACGATGCCCTTGCCGATGTCGTCGCCGCCGATCAGGGCGAACGGTCCCACCGGAATCTCGCCGCCGAACTCGTCGGCCTGCGCGGTCAGGTGGCACGGGATCGCCTCCCCCCGGGCCGCCCAGGCGGTGGCGTAGGTGCTGTGGGTGTGCACGACCCCGCCGACCTGCGGCATCGCCCGGTAGACGTAGGCGTGGGCGGCGGTGTCGCTGGACGGGGCGAGGTCGCCCTCGACGAGGACGCCGTCGAGGTCGCAGACCACCATGGCGTCCGCCGAGAGTTCGTCGTAGCCGACCCCGCTCGGCTTGATGACCATGAGGTCCCGGCCGGGGACCCGCGCGGAGATGTTGCCGGCCGTCCAGGCCACCAGGCGGTACCGGGTCAGTTCGGCGTGCAGGCGGGCGACCGTTTCGCGCAGCTCGCCGATCAGCCGGGTCACCTCGGCGCTCACGCGGGCACCTCCAGAGCGGTCTCGTGGCTGGCGGCACCGGCCTCCAGGGCGGCGTTGCGGATCGCGCGCAGGCGGAGCATGACGTCGTCGCCACCGCGACCGAAGTGGTCGTGCAGCGTCCGGTATTCGGCGTAGAGGGCGTCGTACGCCCGTGCCCGGTCGGGATCCGGCCGGTGGACGGCCTCGTGCACCCGGCCCATCGCCCGCGACGCCTCGTGGATCGAGGGGTACGCGCCGGCGGCGACGGCGGCGTGGATCGCCGACCCGAGCGCCGGCCCCTGCGCGGAGCCGATGATGCTCAACGGCCGGTTGGTCACGTCGGCGTAGATCTGCATCAGCAGTTCGTTGCGGGTCAGACCGCCGGCGACCACCAGGTCGTGCACGGCCACGCCGGCCTCGTCGAACGCGTCGATGATCATTCGCGTGCCGTACGCCGTGGACTCCAGCAGTGCCCGGTAGACGTCCTGCGGCCGGGTCGCCAGGGTCATCCCGACGATCATCCCGCTGAGGTCGTGGTTGACCAGCGGCGAGCGGTTGCCGTTCCACCAGTCCAGCGCGACAAGTCCGTGCGCGCCGACCGGCTGGCGGGCGGCCAACTCCGTGAGGCGTTCGTGCGAGTCCGCCCCCGCCGGGGCGGCGTGCTCGACGAACCAGCCGAAGATGTCGCCGACCGCGCTCTGCCCGGCCTCGTGACCCCACGCGCCGGGGCTGATGCCACCGTCGACGACGCCGCACATCCCGGCCACCTCGGCGGGGTGCGCGGCGTTGACCACGTGGCAGGTCGAGGTACCCATGATCACCACGAGCCGGCCGGGCTCCACGGCCTGCGCGGCGGCGGCCGTGACGTGCGCGTCGATGTTGCCGGCGGCCACCGCGATCCCCGCCGGCAGGCCGGTCCAGGCCGCCGCGCGTGCGGTGAGCGTGCCGGCCCGGGCGCCGAGGGGCAGCAGTGGGCCGTCCAGCTTGGCCACGAAGTCGCCGAAGCCCGGGTGGAGCGCGGTCAGGAAATCCGCCGACGGGTAACGGCCGTCCTGCCGGATCCCCTTGTATCCGGCAGTGCTGGCGTTGCGGGTCTCGGCGCCGCTGAGCTGCCAGACGATCCAGTCCGCGGCCTCGATGAACCGCTCGGCCCGGTGGTAGACCTCGGGGTCCTCCGCCAGGATCTGCAGGCCCTTGGCGAACTGCCACTCGGCGGAGATCCTGCCGCCGTAGCGGCCGATCCACGGCTCTGCACGCGCCTGGGCCAGGGCGTTGATCCGGTCGGCCTGCGGCTGGGCGGCGTGGTGCTTCCACAGCTTGACCCAGGAGTGCGGGCGGTCGCGCAACTGCGGCACCTCACACAGCGGGGTGCCGTCGATCAACGTCGGCAGCACCGTGCAGGCGGTGAAGTCGATGCCGATGCCGACGATCGCGGCAGGATCGACCCCGGCGGCGGAGACGGCCACCGGCACGGCGTGGCGCAGCACGTCGCGGTAGTCGTCGGGATTCTGCAGGGCCCAGTCGGGCGGCAGTGCCCGGCCTCCGGGGAGCGCCGCGCTGATGACCCCGTCGCGGTACTCGTGCACGGCGGTCGCCAGCTCCGCGCCGTCACCGACCCGGACCACCAGCGCCCGCCCGGACAAGGTCCCGAAGTCGACCCCGACGACGTAGTGCTCGCCGGCTCCGTCCGCAGGGTTCACGTCCACCTCCACCGTTGACGGACCCTAGTGTTAACGCTCACATCCATAACCGTCAAGACGTTTGCCGGCATCAGGTTGGCGACGCCAGTAGGCGCGCACGCCAGGTGGTCGGGCGACCGCGTCGGCCCCGTCTCACGCACTCTGCCGGAGCAGGCACGAGGCCCGACCCACGGCCTGCCCGACCTCGGCCGGATCCACAGCGGTGACGATGACGCCGTAGATCATCCGATGCGCGAGCAGCACGTCGTCCACGGTGATGCGGCGGTCGACCAGCCCGGCCGCCTGCGCGCGCGGGAGGGTGTCGCGCACCAGGGAGTGCAGACGCGTGGCGCCGGCGTACTCCGGCATGTTGCGCCGGGCGTCCACCGCCATCTCCACGAACGCGGCGGACTCCACGGTCATCTGGATCAGGCGGTCCCAGAGCCGGCCGAACGCGCCCGCGTCCGGCCCGGCGGCGACCGCCTCGGGTTGCGCGAAGTTCTCCTCGAACACGGCGAAAGCCAGGTCGAGCCGGGTGCCGCCGCCTCAAGGAATGCTCAAATTCAGGACAACCGATCCACTGCTGCCGGACCCCCCCATACGCTCACCGCACTCAGCTCGTGCGCGGCCCTTCCGACCCCTTCTCGTAACGACAACCATCGCCGTACGCAGGCACGACGTACGCGAACTCCGACCGCCTGCCGTCGACCGGGCAGCGACCTCCACGAGGGCCGGCCAGCACATCCATCACACGTAGCAAGCAGAAGGAGGGGAGAAATGCGACGCATACAAGGGCGCATCGCGCTTCTCGCGCTGCCCGCCCTGGTGGCGGGCGTCCTCGTGGGGACCGGGCCCGCGGGCGCGGATCCCACGGAGTCGACCGCCACGGCCGGCTCCGGACGGTCCCCGCTGGAGGATCGGAACCGGGTACGCCTCGTACACATCAAGCTTGCCGGCGCCGACATGCTGGACAAGGTGGTCGCCGCCGGCTTCGACCTCGAGCACGGCCTCAAGCGAGTGCCGACCGGCATCGAAGGCGAGGCGGTGGTCACCGCCGAGCAGATCACCGAGCTGAAGGCGCTGGGCGTCGAGGTCCTCGGCGACGACGCGGGCTTCGAGTGGAGCGACCAGGCCGACGGCGGCATCAAGGGCGCTGCCGCGCGGGCGGCCCAGCCGGCGAGCCACGCCGCGACGGTACGGATCGCCCGCGCCGACTGGTTCACCACGAAGGGCCAGGGTTTCCTCTACGTCGAGGCACGGACCACCGAGGGACAGCAGGCGGACCCGATCGTCGGGATGCAGCTCGAAAACGACGGGGGCAAGGGAACGTCGTTCGGCGACGCGCGGACGATGAGCCGGTTCGTGGACTCCGGGCAGTACATGTTCCACCGGAACCTGTTCAAGCTCGACAAGCGTCCCCACGAGATCCGGGTCACCAGTTCCACCGGCGGGGTCACCACCGGCCGCGTCTCCGACTGGCTGGAGGACGGCGCGCCGCCGCTGACGGCGAAGCCGTCCTACAAGTGGAACTTCGTCGACGGCTACCGGCACCCGCAGCAGCTCTACAGCCGCGCCAAGGAGATCGCCCGCCAGTACCCGAGCATCGCCGAGATCGTCTACCTGCCGAACCAGACGAACGGCTACCAGCGCAAGGCGCAGGCCACAATCGGCGGCACGGGGCAGGAGGCGGTCGTCGTCACCTCCGCGGCCTGGGGTCACCAGGGCGGCAACGACGTCACGGTCGAGTTCGTGGAGCGGCCGGGGGCGAACCTCCCGCTCGGGGTGCAGGTCGGGGGCAAGGCGGTCCGCGTCATGCTCGCCAAGGACGCCTCCGGTGCGCTGGCGAGCACGGCCACCCAGGTGGCCCAGGCGCTGCGGACGCGGTCCCAGGGCCTCATCGACCGGGCACACCCGTACCGCACCAACGCGGGCACCGGCATCGTCGCACCGACGTCCGGCCCGGTCGCGCTGACGGACTTCCTCGACCAGAAGCGTGTCGGCGCACCGGAGGGCGAGGTGCCCCGGGGCCCGGCCACGATCCCCGTCCTGCGGATCGGCAAGCACCGCGACGGCAAGAAGCCCGGTGTCCTGATCCAGGCGCAGGACCACGCCCGCGAGTGGGTGCCGGCGACGACCAGCCTGGAGTCGGCCGAGCGGCTGGTGCACAACTACAGGTCGGACCGGGAGACGAAGCGGATCGTCGACAACACCGACGTCTTCTTCATCCTCTCCAACAACCCCGATGGCGCCAACTACAGCTTCTACAACTTCGCCTCGCAGCGTAAGAACCTGACGAACCACTGCCCGGACGCGAGCGCCGATCCGGGCCAGCGGAATTCCTGGGGCGTCGACCTGAACCGCAACTACCGGGTCGGGTCGGGCCACGACGGCTACGCCGGCGGCTCGACGGTGTGCACCAGCGGCACCTACCAGGGCCCGGAGAAGCTCTCCGAGCCCGAGTCGAAGAACATCATCTGGCTGGTCGAGAAGTACAAGAACATCAAGTTCATGATGTCGGTGCACTCCAACGGCGGCCAGCTGTTCTGGCAGCCCGGCGCCTACATCGCGGACGGCCGGATCACCACGCCGCGCCCGCCGCTCGGTGACGAGGCGTTCTACTGGCAGTCGGCCGCCAGGATCCTGTCGCAGGTCAAGGCACACCGGGAGACCGTCGTCACGCCGGAGAACGTCGGCGGCTCGTCCGACGTCCTCTACTCCTCCGCCGGCAACGTGCGCGAGGACCTTTACCACACCTACGGGATCTACGCGTACGGCTGGGAGGTCGGCGGTTCCGTCTACAACCCGGCCACCGGAAACTGGCAGGGCGGTTCGTTCCAGCCGGACTGGGTGGGAAATCCTGAGCTCGTCAGCGGCCACGCCGAGACGATGGAGTACGCCAACGGGATCATGGAGATGTTCCGGGTCGCGGCGGACTGGGGCCAGGACAAGAAGGACCCGACGGCCCGGCTCGTCCCCGGCGCCGGGAGATACTCCGGGCCCGTCGACGTGCGCTTCGAGACGAGCGAGCCGGCCACCATCTACTACACGACGGACGGCAGCCGGCCCACCCTCCAGTCGCCGCGCTACGCGGCGACCGCGTTCCGCGAGCCGGGGCAGGTGTTCCACGTGACCGAGACGACGACGTTCCGCTGGTTCTCGGTGGACAGCGCCGGCAACATCGAGAACAACTACGACCCGACGAAGAAGAACAAGCGCAACAACTACCGTACGGCGACGATCAAGATCGTCAAGAAGTAGCCCGCATCCCGCGATCATCGCCTCGCCAGTCGGACCGACTGGCGAGGCAGTGATCGTGCGGGGGCTGACGCCGTAGGGGTGGTCCGAGGCGGCCTGGACGGACGCCTCGGACCGGACCGGCGCGGTGCGGTCAGCCGGCGTACGGGGTGGCGACGTCGAGGATCCAGGTGACGCCGAAGCGGTCGGTCAGCATCCCGAACCCCGGGGCCCACTGCGACGGGCCGTACTTCTCGATGAGGTCGGCGCCCTCGGCGAGCTTGTCCCACAGCGCGCCGACCTCCTCGGTGCTGTCGCCGCGCACGGACACGAAGAACCGCTCGCCGGTCAGGGTCATGCCGTTCTCGCGGGTGGTGGTGGCCGGCGCGGCGGCGGGGGTCGCCTGGCCGGGTACGTCGTAGGCCATGACGCTGAAGCCGTTGTCGGCCGTGACCTGACCGAAGACGATCTTGTCGGCGTCGGGCAGGTCCTTCGGCATGCCGAAGTCGCCGTACGCGATGGCCGTGAGCTGGCCGCCGAACACGGATTGATAGAACTCCAGCGCCTGGCGGGCGTCGCCGCGGAAGTTCAGGTGGGTGGTCGTGGAGATGGCCATGTGTCGACTCCTCGTTGATGTCAGCCTGCCGGTGACGTGGTAGCTACGCCGTGGTGGCCGGTGCGGGACCAAGATTCGCAGCAGTAGGTGCCAGGTTGTGTCACCTACTGCTGGCAGGATCGGAATCGTGCCGAAGACCTCCGCCCGGCTGCTGACCCTGCTGTCTCTGTTGCAGACCCGCCGGGACTGGTCCGGCACGGTGCTGGCCGGCCGCCTCGGCATCAGCCTGCGCACCGTGCGCCGCGACGTCGACCGGCTGCGCGAGCTCGGCTACCCCATCGCCGCCGTCAAGGGACCCGACGGCGGCTACCGCCTCGGCGCCGGCACCGAACTACCCCCGCTGCTGTTCGACGACGAACAGGCCGTCGCCCTCACCGTCGCCCTGCAGATCTCCGCCACCACCCCCGGCAACGGCCTCGCCGAAGCCGCCGAGCGGGCCCTCAACACCATCCGGCAGGTCATGCCCGCCCGGCTACGGCACCGCGTCGACGCGCTGCGGGTCACCGCCGTGGAACGGCCCGCCACCCGGCCACCCGCACCGGCCCAAGGCGAGCTGCTGCTGGCGCTCAGCGCCGCCGTCCACGCCCACGAGATCGTGCGTTTCGGCTACGGTTCCGGCGGCGCGGACAGACCACCGCGCCGCGCCGAACCCCACCACGTCATCACCTGGGACGGGCGCTGGTACCTCATCGCGTGGGACCTCGACCGCGAGGACTGGCGCACCTTCCGCGCCGACCGGATCGACCTGCGCAGCCCCAACGGGCCCCGCTTCACCCCACGCGCGCTGCCCGGAGGCGACGTCGCCACGTTCGTCACCAGCACGTTCCGCGGCTCCGGCGACGCCTCGGGAAACTGGCCCTGCCAGGGCACGGTGATCCTCGACCTGCCCGCCACCACCGTGGCCCGCCACACCCGCGACGGGCTCGTCGAGGAGATCGACCCCGACCGCTGCCGGCTCACCCTCGGGTCCTGGTCCTGGCCCAGCCTGGCCGCCGCCATCGCCCGATACGACGCCGACATCGAAGTCATCGGCCCCGACGAACTCACCAACGCCTTCGCCCACCTCGCCCGCCGGTTCACGAGAACCACAGCCGACCCCGGCACCGCGGCACGCTTTGGGTGCACCGGCTCCGGGTGAGCCGGTGCGTCCGCGACTACTGTCGCCCTGCAAAACCCATGTCGGGATCGAGATCACCGCGGAGCTGGTCCGGTCTGCCGGTGGGCGACCGCCGGCCGCCGTGGCACGCGACCAACGCGTCTGCCACGATTTCAGCGTCGGCTTCTGCGACGTCCGCTGGATACTCCGGCAGCAGGTCGTCCCAGATCACCAGCCACGACCCGTACAACTGGGTCTGTCCCTCGGGCCGGGCGAAGAACCAGACGTGCAGGTGGGCGCCACCATCTCCGACGCGGTAGACGTGGGCCCGCGCGATGTGCGGCAGTGCCTGCATGTGGCGGACGATGCGGGTGCTCAACAGCCCCAGTTCGGCGGCCAGGTCGTCAGGCAGATCCGCCATGTCGTAGTGATCTCGCGGATGCAGCATGAGCGCCAACGGCACCCCCACGCCCGCTATCCGGACCAGCCGCCAGCGATCGTTGAACCAGATCCCTTCGTCCCGGTCCCGGCAGGAGCCGCAATCCGACGGATCCTCGCCGTGTCGCGCGGGCTCCGGGAGCACCGGCGGGCGCAACGGCGCCACGCGCAGTCCGTCCGGGTCGAACGGGCTTATCTCCCACCCCGTCATGCGTGCCAACGGAAGCCGGCGCTCGCCGTCCGCGACGCTGACTGCGTGGTCGTAGAACTCGTCCGGTCTCAAGGCCATGCGGCGAAGACTAGTACGACGTATCTCAGCCTGCCGTCCAGCGTGAGCCTGAGGTGTCGACCGGCGTACTGTCCGGCACGCCCACGGCCGTCAGATCCGGCGAGGCGATCGTCACGGTCACCGACTCGGCCGACGTGTCGCTGGCGCTAGTCCGGCAGTTCGGGCCCAGGTGCCTGGTCGCAGCCGTCTCGCAGTCGAATGGAGTGCCATGCCGCGCGTACGTGGCTGAGCATGACGGACTCCGCCCAGTCGGGGTCGGGCGCGGCCAGGGCCGCCACCAGTTCGTGGTGGTGCGCCAGGCTACGGCGCAGCGCGTCCGGGCTGTACCGGGAGAAGGTCCGCCAGACCAGCGGCATCTCGATCACCGAGGAGACGACGCCGGCCAGTCGGCTGTTGCCGGACGCCTCGAGGATCATCCGGTGGAACCGGTTGTTCAACGCGGTGAGCTCGTCCACGTCGCTCGGTCGTCCGCCCGGCGCGACCTCGTCCATCCGGTGGGCCAGCGCGTCGAGCGCGTCGACGTCGACCGTGCCGGCGCTCGCCGCCAGCCGGCAGCCCCACGGCTCCAGCACGGACCGCAGGCTGAAGATCTCGTCGAGATCGCGGCTGCTCCATGTCTGGACCTGCACGCCACGGTTGCGTTCGTGGCGGACCAGCCCCTCGGCCGTCAGCCGTCTGAGCGCCTCCCGCACGGGCGTCCGGCTCACCCCGATCGAGTCGGCCAGCTCGCCCTCACGGAGCCACTCGCCGGCCGCCCGTCGCCCGGACAGGATCTGTTCGCGGATCCGCCGGTAGGCATCGGCGGCGGCGTGGCCGTTGTCGGCCTCCCGCGGCGGCGTGGGGTCACTCATGATGCCCGGCACCGTAGCAACGCGGCAGGTTGTATGCAATTACCCTGCCGAGCATTGACACCGGGCGGGACGAAGCCTATTTTCCCAGCACAGCACACGGCAACCCCATCCGGGGCTGACCGATTGCATGCAAACAGAGGCTGACTGGGGGACGGTATGAGCACCGCGCTGCCGCTTGACGACATCCGGGTCATCGAGCTCGGCCAACTGCTGGCGGGGCCGTTCTGTGGTCAACTCCTCGGCGACTTCGGCGCCGAGGTGATCAAGGTCGAGGACCCGGGTCAGGGTGACCCCATGCGGCAATGGGGGCGCGAGAAGCCGTACGGAAAGTCGCTCTGGTGGCCGGTGGTGGCGCGGAACAAGAAGTCCGTGACCGCGGACCTGCGGACCGAGCGGGGCCAGGACCTGGCCCGCCGGCTCATCGCCCGGGCGGACGTGCTGATCGAGAACTTCCGCCCCGGCACCCTGGAACGCTGGGGGTTGGCCCCGGAGCGGCTGTGGGAGATCAACCCCGGCCTGATCGTCACCCGCGTCACCGGCTACGGGCAGACGGGCCCGTACGCGTCACGCGCCGGATACGGCTCGATCGGTGAGGCGATGGGCGGAATCCGCTACGTGACCGGCGACCCCGACCGCCCCCCGGCCCGCGCCGGCGTCTCCCTGGGCGACTCGCTGGCGGCGACGTTCGCCTGCCTGGGCACCCTGGTGGCGCTGCACCAGCGCGGACGCACCGGCCGGGGCCAGGTGGTGGACTCGGCCATCTACGAGGCCGTGCTGGCGATGATGGAGTCCCTCGTCCCCGAATACCAGATCGCCGGCTACCAGCGGGAGCGGACCGGAACGACCCTTCCCAACGTGTCCCCGAGCAACGTCTACCCGACGGCCGACGGCGAGATGGTGCTGATCGCGGCGAACCAGGACACGGTGTTCCGCCGGCTCGCCGAGGCGATGGGGCAGGTGGAGCTGGCCACCGACGAGAGGTACGCCACCCACGGCGCCCGGGGACGCTGGATGGAGCAGCTCGACGGCCTGGTCGCCGAATGGAGCTCCACGCACGCCTCCGACGAGCTGCTCGAGCGGCTGCACACCCACGGCGTTCCGGCGGGCCGCATCTTCCGGGCCAGGGACATGCTCGAGGACCCGCACTTCGCCGCGCGCGAGGCGATCGTCCGGCTGACCCACCCCGACCTGGGCGAGTTCGCCATGCACAACGTCGTACCCAGGCTTTCTGACAGCCCGGGCCGGGTGCGGCACGTCGGCCCCGAGCTCGGTGAGCACAACAAGGACGTCTACCGCGACCTGCTGGGACTCGACGACGCCGCGATCGCGTCGCTGCGTACCGCCGGCGTCATCTGATGACACCCATGATCGACATCGTCGAGGTCTCGCCCCGCGACGGCCTGCAGAACGAGGCGACGCTGCTCGGCACCGCCGACAAGATCGAGCTCATCGGGCGGGCGGTACGCGCGGGAGCCCGGCGGGTCGAGGTGACCAGCTTCGTCAACCCGGCCCGCGTACCGCAGATGGCGGACGCGGACGCGCTGATGGCCGCGCTCCCCCGCCACGACGGCGTCCGGTACGCGGGCCTGGTGATGAACCGCCGCGGCCTGGACCGGGCCCTGGCCGCGGGCGTCGACGAGATCAACGTCGTCGTCGTGGCCACGGACACCTTCTGTGGCCGCAACCAGGGCACGACCACGGCCCAGGCCTGCGACACGGCGGCGGCGCTGGTGCAGGCGGCTCGGGCCGCGGGGGTGTTCGCCACGGTGACCATCGGCGCCTCGTTCGGCTGCCCGTTCGAGGGTGAGGTCCCGCTGGGCCGGCTGCGGGAGGTGCTCGCCCGGGTGCGCGACGCGGGCCCCGACGAGCTGGCCCTCGCCGACACCATCGGGGTGGCCGTACCCACCGATGTCACCGATCGGCTGGCGCTCGCCCGGGAGGTCACGGAATCCCGGACGCCGCTGCGGTTGCACCTGCACGACACCCGGCACACCGGCGTGGCCAACGCGGTCGCGGCGGTCCAGGCGGGTGTCACCACCCTCGACGCCAGCATCGGCGGCACGGGCGGCTGCCCGTTCGCGCCGGCGGCGACCGGGAACGTCGCCACCGAGGATCTCGTCTACCTCTTCGACCGGATGGGGCAGCCCACCGGCCTGGATCTGGCGGAGCTCACCTCGGCCGTCTCCTGGCTGGAAGGCCGGCTCGGCAAGCATCTGGCGGGCGCACTGCTGCGCGCGGGTCGGTTTCCCGCCTGACGGCGCACCGTCGCTCGGTCGCCGGTTGGCCGGGCCGCGTCGCGCGGCCCGGCCAACACTCGTCAGGCCCGGGTCGGCAGCGCCCAGGTGCTGCCCGAGCAGGAGCCCAGGTAGAGCCCGGCCAGGTTGTTCGGGCTGGGCGCCGTCAGGCACAGGCCGGAGGCGGTGTGCCGCAGCACGTTGCCGGGTTCGACGGCCCAGAGCTGGGCCGCGTCCGTGGTGCCGCACGCGCTGGTGCCCACCTGCGTGCCGGACGCCGTGGCGCCACCGAGCGGCATCATGCAGTCGTTCCCCGCCGCGACGCGGCCGTCGGCGCGGATCGTCCACAGCTGCGCGTTGGTGTAGTTGCACCCGTACAGCCAGAGGCTACGGTTCGGGCCGCCACGGTCGACGCAGTTGCCGGCCGGGTGGATGATCAGCCCGGGTGCGCCCGGCGCGACGATCAACCACTCGAACGACGCGGTGCTCACGCCGGACGTCGACTGCGCGCGCACCGACACCGGGTACCTGCCCGTGGTGGTCGGCGTGCCCGAGATCGTGGTCCCGGTGAGGGTCAGGCCGGCCGGCAGCCCGGTCGCGGTGACGGTGGGCGTCTGGCCGGCGTTGGCCGTGACGCCGAGCGCCAGCGACACGGCCGTGCCGGTGACGGACTGCTGCGGGACCGGCGTGGTGATTCGCGGTGCGGTCGGCAGCGCCCAGACCTGCAGCTCCGTCGCCGCACAGTCCGCGAGCGTGAACTGCACGTCGTAGTTCAGCGACGGCGCGGTCAGACACTTGCCGGAGGCCGGGTTGCGCAGCTCGCCGTTCCCGGTCGGCTGCCACACCTTGTTCGCGGCGCCGTCGCAGGCACCGCGCGTGACGAGCGCGGACGCGACCATGCAGCCGCCCTGCACCTGTAGCGCGCCGTCCGAGCGGACGATCCACTGCTGCGTTTCGCTGTCGCCGCAGCGCCAGACCAGGATCGGGTTGCCGTCCGCGGTCCCGCCGCGCGAGTTGTCCAGGCACCAACCGCTCGCGTTGCGGATCTGACCGTGCAGGACGGTCCACTGGAACGACGTGGCGCCGGTGCCGCCGGCCGAGTCGGTCACCGTGACGATCGCCTCGCCGGATCCGACGGCCGTGGGCGTGCCGGACAGTACGCCGGTCGACGCGTTCAGGGTCACGCCGGACGGCAGGCCCGTGGCCGCGTACCGGCTGATCGTCCTCGCCGAGCGCGCGCCGATGGTCAGCGCCGCGGCGGCGGAGGTCGCCCACTGCCGCTTCGAGACGCCGTCGAGCACGACCGGGGCGGTCGGCAGGTTCCAGACCTGGCCGGCGCGGGCGTTGCAGGCGGCGACCGTGAGCTTGACGTTGGCGTCCGCAGTCGGCGCCGTGAGGCACTTCGCGGTCGCGGTGTGCCGCAGCGTGCTGCCGGAGACGGCCCAGACCTGCGCCGCCGCGGTGCCGCAGTCGCTCAGCACGGCCGCGACGCCGTCGGCGGCCACGGTCACGCACTTGCCGTACACCTCGAGGCGGCCGTCGGTGCGGACCGTCCAGACCTGGGCCTTGCCGCCGTTGCAGTTCTGCAACTGGATCGGGTTGCCGTTGTCGCCACGGTCGTTCGCCGACTCGGCGCAGTGCCCGTTGACACCGAGGACGCGCCCGTCGCCGACCTGCCAGGTGAAGGACGCGGTGCCGGTGCGGCCGGCCTCGTTCGTCACGGTCAGCGTGACCGCGGAGGTCCTGATCGTGCCGACCGTGCCACTGATCATCCCGGTCGAGGGGTGGATCGACAGCCCGGCCGGCAGCCCGGTCGCCGACCAGGTGAGCCGCTGCGTGGTGTCCAGGTTCGACACGAACATCGCCTTGCGCATCGTGCTGCCCCTGGGGGTGCCCTGGAAGCCGGGGTTCTCCACCGAGATGACGTCCTGCCGCAACCCGGCCGGCGGTGTGAAGAGCTGGAGCGTCCCGGCCGTGCAGGTCGCCAGCGACAGCCGCGCCTCCCAGGTCGCGGCTGCTGCGGTCAGGCACCGCCCGGTGGCCGGGTTGAGCAGCTCGCCGCTGCTGCGCGTGGCCCAGACCTGCGCGCTGGAGCCGTCACAGCCGCGCAGCACCACCTCGGCCCCGGCGGTCATGCACCTGCCCTGCACCTCGAACCGGCCGTCAGGGTGGGCGGTGAACAACTGCGGGGGGTTGTTGTCGAGGCAGAAGTAGAGCTGGAGCGGGTTGCCGTCCGTGGTGATGCCGCTCTTGTTGTCCACGCACATGGAGCCCGGCCCGGTGAACGCCCCACGACCCAGGATCACCGTCCAGCGGAACGACGCGGTGGTGCTGGCGCCGGCGGCGTTGGTCGCGGTCACCTGCACGGTGCTGGTGCCACCCGTGGTGGCGGTGCCGCTGATCACGCCGGTCGTGGTGTTGATCGACAGGCCGGCGGGCAGGCCGGCGGCGGCGAAGCGGACCGCGGTCGGCGAGGCGACCTTCCTCAGCGTCACCGCCTGACCGATCGAGGTGTACTGCGCGCCCGGGTTCGTGACGGTGGGGTTGGCGCACCGCGTGTTGAGTAGCCGATCCGGCGACCCGGCGCCCGGGTCGGAGATCACATCGGTGGTGGCGCAGTTGACCAGCGCGTCGCGGACCTGCGCGGGTGCGGACGACGGGTGCGCGGCCAGGTGGACGGCGGCGGCGCCGGCCACGATCGGTGCGGCCAGCGACGTGCCGCTGGACGCGACGGTCGCGTCGTCGGCGGTCCAGGCGCCGGTCCTGATGTCGGTGCCGGGCGCGAAGATGTCGACACACGAACCGTAGTTGGAGAAGCCCGCACGGCGGTCCCGGTCGTCGGTGGCGCCGACGACGATCGCCTCGGCGACGCGCTGCGGCGAGGTCGCGCAGGCACCGTTGTTGGAGTTGCCAGCCGCGATGACGTAGGTGACGCCGGACGCGATCGACGTGCGGATCGCGTCGTCCAGCGCATCCTGCGGGCCGGTGGACCAGCTCATGTTCACCACGGCCGGGCGCGCCGCGCTGCTGGTGACCCAGTCGATCGCGGTCAGCGCGTCGGCGGCCGCACCGGCACCGGCACAGTTGAGCACCCGCACGGGGTGCACGGTCGCCTCCTTCGCCACCCCGTATGCCGTGCCGGCGGCCGCGCTGGCCACGGCGGTGCCGTGCCCGCCGCAGTCGTTGTGGTCGGTGCCGGGAGTGCTGTTGCCGATCCGGCCGGCGAACTCAGAGTGCGTGGCGCGCACGCCGGTGTCGAACACGTAGACGTGCGCGCCGGAGCCGTCGTTGTCGTAGTCGTAGGTGCCGCTGGGGGTCCGCACGGCCTGGTCGACCCGGTCCAGGCTCCAGGACGGGTTGGTCTGGGTGCCGGTGGTGGTGACCACCAGGTCCGGCTGCACGGTCGCCACGCGGGCGTCGTGCGCGAGCCGCTCGGCGTCGGCGGCGGACATGCGTACGGAGAAGCCGTGCAGCGCGGCGGTCCAGACATCGCCGAGCCTGCCCGAGTAGTCGGCGGCCAGGTCGCGGGCGTCCGAGCGGATCCGGTCGGCCTTGGCCGCCTTGACGGTGACGATGTAGCTGCCGGAAATCTCCGTGCCGGCCGCCGGGGTGGCGCCCTGCGCGGGCCGGGACGCGGTGGCGTCCGCGGTGACCACGCTCGGGGCGGCCGCCGCAGTGGCCCCGGGCGCGGCGGCGGCCGGAGCGACCGCGGTGCCGGCCGGGGCGGCAGGAGCCGGCCGGGGCGGCGTCGGGGCGGTGGGGGTGCCGGCGATCGGCGCGGCCACGGAGGTGTCGGGATCAGGGCTTTGCGGCACGACCGCCGCTGCGGTCACGGCCAGCAGCGGGAGCGCCAGCAGTGCGGCGGCCACCGGCAGGAGACGGCGCCGGGGCGCGCTCCTCGGCTCTGGGAGATGATTCATTCAGGGGTTTCCTCCGGTCGAGGCTGTGGTCGGCTGGCCGGTACGACAGCGGTGAAACCCGCCGCATTCAGGCGTGCGTCATGCTATATGCCATCCACTGTGGAGAAACAGCGCGAACGCCCCCTGTGCCTCCTCGCCGGGTCGGGCCACGGAAGCGTCAGACGGTCACCTCGCCGCGCACGAGCGCCTTCGCGACGACGGTCCGCAGGATGTCGTTCGTGCCCTCGCCGATGCTCATCAGGATCGAGTCCCGGTAGAGGCGCTCGACCTCGAACTCCGTGGAGTAGCCGTAGCCGCCGTGCACCTTCATCGCGTCGATCGCGGCCTCCAGGGCGACCTCCGAGCAGAACACCTTGGCCATGCCGGTCTGCCCGTCGGCGCGACCGCGCCGCACCGCGTCGGCCGCCCAGTACGCCATCAGACGGGCGGCCTGCAACTGGATCGCGATGGTCGCGAGCTTGAGCTGGACCGCCTGGAACTCGGCGATGTGCCTGCCGAAGGCCTTGCGCTGCCGGGCGTACGCCAGTGCCTCGTCGTGGGCGCGCTGCGCGATGCCGACCGACCGCGCGGCGATGTTGACCCGGCCCCACTCCAGGGCCGACAGCGTCTGCTTGAGGCCGACGCCCTCGACGCCGCCGAGCAACCGGTCCTTCGGCACCCGCACGTCGTCGAGGAGGACCTCGCAGGATTCGGTGCCCTTGTAGCCGAGCTTCGGGATGTCCCGCAGGACCGCGAAGCCCGCCAGCGTCGCGTCGACGAGCAGCACACTCATGCCGGTGTGCGCGGGGATGGCGTGCGGATCGGTCTTGACCAGCACCGGCAGCGGGTCGGCGTACCGCGCGTTGGTGATCCACATCTTGGTGCCGTTGACGACGTAGTGGTCGCCGTCGAGGCGGGCGGTGGTGCGGATGCCCTGCAGGTCGGTGCCGGCGTCCGGCTCGGTCAGGCCGATGCCGGTGCGCCGGGCGCCGGTGGCGAGGTCGGGCAGATAGGCCCGCTTCTGCTTCTCGGTGCCGTGCATGGCGATCATCCGGCACGCCAGGGAGTGGCTGCCGAGGATGCCGGCGATGCCCATCCAGCCCCGGGCCAGCTCCTCGAACACCAGCGCGAACGAGACCGGGTCGAGGTCCAGGCCGCCGTATTCTTCCGGCACGGTGATGCCGAACAGCCCCAGCTCGGCCATCCCCCGCACGATCTCCGTCGGGTAGCGCCCGGCCTGCTCCCACTCCCGCGCCACCGGGATGATCTCGCGGTCGACGAACGTGCGCAGCAGGGCGCGGAAGTCCTGCTGCTCCTCGGTGAGCGTGAAGTCCATCTGTGAGCCTCCGTCAGCGGTGGAAGACCGGCAGCGCCCGGCCGTCGTCGAGGTCGCGCCAGCCGACGCGGACCGGCTCGCCGATCCGCCAGTCCGGGCCGTCGAGCGTGGAGAGCACGATCGGCCCCTCGGCGAGGCGGATCCGAGCCACCGTGTACGGCACGGCGACCCCCGGCGCGGGCGCCCGGTGCACGACGGTGAACGTGTCCACGACGCCGTCGCCGGAAGCCTCGACGAACGCGAGGCCGGCGGTGGACGAGCAGCCGACGCAGAGCGCTCGCGGCGGGTGCTGGACATGCCCGCAGGACCCGCAGGTCTGCAGCGTGTAGCGGTGCTCCCGGGTGGCGTCCCACCAGCCGGCCGTCACGTCGTCGGGCGGCGGCACGTTCATGACCCCACCCCCAGCACGACCGTCGCGTGCGTGGAGAGGATCCCGCCGGTGCCGTGCGCCACGGCCACCCGGGCGTCGGGCACCTGCCGGGCGCCCGCCTCGCCGCGTAGTTGGCGGACCGCCTCCACCAGCAGCAGCACCCCGAACTGGCCGGGGTGGCAGTACGACAGGCCGCCGCCGGAGGTGTTCAGCGCCAACTCGCCACCGGGGCGGATCCGGCCGCCGGAGATGAGGTCGAGCACCTCGCCCGGTCCGCAGAAGCCCAGCGCCTCGATGCTGAGCGCGGCGGTGATGGTGAAGGAGTCGTACACCTGGAGCACGTCCACGTCGGCCGGCGTGATGCCGGCCCGGGCGAACGCCTCCCGGCCGGACTCGCGCGCGCCGGTGACCGTCAGGTCGTCGACGGCGGTCATCGACGCGTTCGTCGACAGCTCGCCGTAGCCGAGGACCCGCACCGGCGGGTGCCGCAGGTCGCGGGCCCGCTCCAGCGCGGTGAGCACGACCGCCCCGCCGCCGTCGGTCACCAGGCAGCAGTCGGCGACGGTCAGCGGGCTGGAGACCATCGGCGCGGCGAGCACGTCGTCGACGGTCAGCGGCCCGGCGCCGTGGCGGAACGCGACCGGGTTGAGCAGCGCCCACTGCCGGGCGGCGACGGCGATCTCGGCCAGCTTCTCGCGCGTCCCGCCGTAGCGGTGCAGGTACCGCTGCGCGGCCATCGCGTAGTACGACAGCGGGTACAGCGGGCCGTACGGCGTCTCGAACTGGGCCTGCGGGGTGTGCTCCTCGGCGGTCCCGCCGAGGCTGCGCGAGCGCGCGGAGCGCTGGTTAGACGCGAAGCTGATCACCACGGTGGAGACCTGGCCGGCCTCGATCGCCTGCGTGGCGCGGGCGACCATCATCTCGGCGGCCGACCCGCCGACGAACGTCGAGTCCACCCAGCGGGGTCGCACCCCGAGATACTCGGCGAGCTGCGTGGTGGAGAAGCGGGACACCCCCGTGGTGGCCAGCCCGTCGACGTCGGCGAGGGTCAGCCCGGCGTCGGCGAGCGCCCGGGTGACGGCCTGGGTCTGGAGCGTGAGCGTGGACTTCCCGGTGCTGCCGAGGTCGCACTCGGCCGCACCGACGATCGCGGCGCCGGTCACCGCGCGCCCGGCCCGTCGGCGGCGCCCAGCAGGACCGTCGCGTGCGCGGGGCGCGCCGCCGGCCGCTGCGGGCCGTACCCGCTGGCCAGGATCGTGGCGTGCAGGTCCACCCGGACGCGGTCGGCGCCGACCTCGACCACGGTGCCCTCGCACCGCACGGTCTCGCCGGCGAACATCAGGTTGCGGAACGTGAACGACAGCTCGTGCACGAAGCAACGCGGGCCGAGCGCGTCCTGCAGCAGCTCGACGAAGAGCGCGCCGAAGACCTGACCGTCCACGACCGGCCCCGGGACCCGCGCGGCGGCGACGAACTCGGGGTCGTAGTGCAGGCGGTACCAGTCCCAGGTCGCGCCGGCGTAGGCGACCATGTCGGTGAGCCGGATGGTGCGCTCCAGCGGGGGCAGCGCGTCCCCGACGTTCGGTGTGACCCGGGATGTCATCCGGCACCGTCCAGACCGACCAGGATGATCGTCTCCTCGTTGACGGCGAGCAGTTCGCCGTCCTGGTTGGTGTACGTCGCGCGCGAGGAGACCACGAGCATGTCCGCGCCGGTGCGGGTCTGCTTCTCGGTCAGGTCGTGGATCTCCCACGTCGCGGTGATGACGTCGTCGGGGCGTACCCGGCGGTGGAACGTGTAGCTGTTGCCGCCGCGGACCTGGCGGGTACCGGGGACGTCGAGGCGCCAGGAGTGCCCGGCGTAACCGTCGCCGTCCATCGGGAGGTTCGCGTACTGGTTGGTCTCGCAGATCAGCGTCGGTGGGGCGGTCACGCCCGGCAGGCCCTGCGCGCGGGCGAACTCCGGGTCGGAGTACAGCGGATTGTCGTCGCCGACGGCCAGGCCGAAGTATCGGCCGGCCGCGGCGCCGAGCGGTTCCGGGGCGGTGTAGACCTTCCTCGTGCCCAGCAGCGCGCGCAGGTCGTCGGTCAGCAGGCTCACGCCGGCTCCTCCCCCACGCCGGACGGCGCCGCTGCCGGGTACACCGCCGTCGGGAACACCTCGAACAGGAACTCGGGGCGCAGCAGGGCCTTGCAGATCGCCCCGGTCGACGCCGGCCAGGGCGGGCGCAGCAGCCGTTCCCGCACGGCGGCCACGCCCCGGTACGCCGGCAGCGCGGACTCGACGCAGTATTCGGTCGTCTCCAGCAGGTGCTCCGGGCCGAGACCGGCGTGGCGCAGCAGGTGCAGGATCGCGCCGTAGGTCGCCTCGGCCTGCGCCACGATGTCGTCGGGGTGCAGGGCCTGCTGCGTCTGCATGTCCAGCGCCGCGAAGCCGGACATGTACAGCGTCCGGCCGGCCCTGACCCCGGGGGCGTAGGTGAGCGTGTCGTAACGCGACCAGCCGGGGTTGACCAGTTCCAGGGGGTGCCGGGAGGCGGTGACGTCGATCGCGACGAGCGCGTCCGGGTGGTGCAGCCGGCTCATCAGGATGCCGCCCGCGCCCGGGTAGACGCCGGCGCCGCCGAGGCGTTCCCTGCGCACGCGGTGCGTGCGGCGGTAGACGTCGCGGGTCCGCGGGGTCGAGTAGTCGTAGGTCGTGACGACCGAGTCGAGGGAGAGCCCGGCCGCCGTGAGCAGGTCCCCCGCCCGGTCCAGGCAGTAGGCGTACTGCGCGGCGAAGTCGCCGGGGTGGACCACGGCGCCGGTGGCGTCGACCGGGAGCATCGTCGGCAGGTACACCGCGCCGTCGTGGCCGGTCCGCGCGGTGCTGGCCCGCCAGGTGCCGGACCGCCGGGGCTCGCTGGCGACCAGCAGCTCGCCGCCGCCGCGCACGGCGTGCAGCTCGACCTCCAGCAGCGCGGTACGCCGCACGAGCCGCTCGACGACGACCGTCCGCAGCACGGGCTCGTGGTCGCCGAAGACCTCCCGCCGCAGCGTCGCCGCCGCCTCGTACTCGGCGAGCCCGGCGACTGTCACGTTCTCGGTGACCCGGGTGACGTCCCGCGGCCCGAACCCGGCCGCCGCCAGGATCGTCAGGACCTTCTCGTACGCGGTGCGTGCCTGCGCCGCCATGTCCCCGGTGACCGTCATCCTGCCGACGGCCTCGTCGAGGGCGGCGGAGGTGTGCCCGGAGGTCCAGGCCGCGTCGCCCTCGGCGAGGCCGAGGCAGAACGTGAAGCTGTCGTACGGGAACCAGGGGAAGGACTGCGGTCTGATGGCGTGTGGTGTCACGGGCGGTCCCTGCCTGTGCCGGCGGCGGCCAGCGCCGCCATGAGCGGTTCGAGGGTGTCCAGCTCTTCGAGGCGGCGCAGCAGGTCGACGACCTCGGTGGGGTCGCCGCCGGCGTTGGCGCGGAACTTCGCGAGGAGCTGCGCGTCGGTCAGCGGGTTGTCCGGGCCGCCTCCGCTGCGCGGCACGCCCCCGGTGACGGTTGAGCCGTCGAGGAGCGTGACGCGGGCGGCGCCGGGCGCGTCGGCCGCGGCCCCGCCGGTGGGGGTGACGTGCCAGCGCACCAGCCGGGCCACGCGGTGCACCTCCGGCCGGCCGAGCGAGCCCGGCTCGTACGTCGCAGTGCCCAGGTCACCGTCGACGACGGCGGCGGCGACGCTCCACGGCAGCGAGAACTTCGCCGCGTACGGCGACGCCGGCCGCGTCAGGTCCCGGCGGGTGTCGCAGACCGTGGGCACCGAGTCGGGGTGCACGTCGACGTCGATCGCGGCGACGTCGCCGGGCCCGACCCCGCCCCGGCGCACCGCGTCGCGGACCGCGTCGATCGCCGCGTGCGAGAGCTGGCACGCCGGGTAGGGCTTGATGCCGATCCGGGTGGTCTCCCAGCGGGTGCCGAGCCCGGCGGTGACGGACGCGAGGTCGACCGGGCCGGTGGCGAGCGCTTCGTACACGCCGTGCGGGCCGTCGAAGACGTTCGCCGGGCCGCTGGCCCCGGCGGCGGCCAGCCGGGCGGCGAGGATGCCGGCGTGCGCGGCGAAGCCCGGGTGCAGCTGCTTCGTCGACGCCCCGCCGTGCAGGAAGGCGAGGAGCCCGCCGGCCTGGCTGCCGGCGATGCCGAGCGCGTCGGCGGTCGGTGCGGCGCCGAGGCCGAGCAGCCGGGCCGCGACGATCGCCGAGGAGAACACGCCGGCCACCATCGTGGCGTGCAGGCCGCGGGCGTGGAAGCCGTGCGGCGCGGCGGCGGCGACCCGGCACACGGTCTCGTAGCCGACGACGGCGGCCTCGAGCACGGCGCGGCCGGCCGCGCCGACCTGCTCACCGACGGCGAACGCGGCCGGCAGCACCACGGCTGTCGCGTGCACGAGGCCGCCGGCGTGGGTGTCGTCGAAGTCCAGCGCGTGCACGAGCGTGCCGTTGGCGAGCGCGGCGGCCGGCGCCCCGACCCGGTCCCGCGACCCGATGATCGTCGCCTCCGGCGGCCCGCCGAGCGCCCGGGCGACGGCGACGGCCGGGATCGGGGACCACCCGCCGGGCTCCCCCGCCGTCGGCGTGGCGGCGCGCAACCCGCCCAGTGCCGTGCCGACCCCGTCGAGCAGGTGCCGCAGCGCCGCGGCCCGCACCTCGGCCGGCACCTCGACGTGGCCGGTCCCCCACTCGGCGAGTTCCTCGGCGATCATCGTGACGCGGCCGTCGGCTCGGGGTTGTCGGCGGCACCCGCGCCGGGTGCCGGCCCGGCGGCGCCGAACGCGCCGGGTGCCGGCCCGGCGGCGCCGAACGCGCCGGCCGCCCGCAGCGCCGCCACCTGCTGCGCGTCCAGGCCCAGGATCTCACCGGTGACGAGCGCGACGTCCTCGTTGCGCTGCGGTGCCCGGCGGTAGGTGGGCGGCTCGTCGCCGACCCGCACCGGGGACGCGAGCTGCCGCACCTCGCCGTAGCGGGGGTGGTCCGTGGTGACCACGAGGTTGCGGGCGCCGGTGTGCTCGTCGGCCAGGGCCGCGCCGACGTCGTTGATCGGGCCGCACGGGATCGAGGCGGCGTAGAGCTGCCCGAGCCAGTCGTCGACCGTCCGCTGCCGGAAGATCGCCGCCAACCGGGGCACCAGGTCGGCGCTGTGCTCGCGGCGGGTGGCGAAGGTCGCGTACGGCGAGCCGGCCTCGGCCCACTCCGGGTGGCCGACGATGCGGCACAGCCGGGCCCAGAACTTCTCCTTCGCGCAGCCGACGACCAGCCAGCCGTCCCTGGCCTCGAACGCCTGGAACGGCACGAGCGACGGGTGCGCGGAGTGGTGCGTGCGGACCGGCCGGAACCCGGCGTTCAGGTGCCATGTCGCGGGGTAGGTCAGCATCGACACCGCCGTGTCGTAGAGGCTGACGTCGCAGTCCATGCCGACGCCGTCGCGGCGGGCGGCGTGCACCCCGGCCAGGAGCGAGATCGCGGCCACGAAGCCGCCCGAGTAGTCCACCAGCGACAGCCCGGACTTGGTGGGCGGCCCGTCCGGCTCGCCGGTCAGTTCCATCCATCCGGCGAGACCCTGCAACACGTAGTCGTAGCCGGGCTCCCGCTTGCGCGGGCCGGTCATCCCGAACCCGGTGAGCGACACGCACACGATGCGCGGGTTGAGGTGCTTGAGGTCGTCGTACCGGATGCGCATCTTCTCCGGCACGTCCCCGCGCAGGTTGGAGTAGACCACGTCGGAGACCCCGACGAGCCGCTCGAAGACGCCGCGCCCGGCGGCGGTGTTCAGGTCGAGGGAGATGCTGCGCTTGTTGCGGTTGAACGTCTCGAAGAAGAGCGAGTCCTCGTCCTCGGCGTACGGCGGCACGTACCGGCCGACGTCGCCGCCGGCCCCCGGGTCCTCGATCTTGATGACCTGGGCCCCGAGGTCGGCCAGGTGCACGCTGCCGAACGGCCCGGCGCCGTACTGCTCGACCGCGATGATGCGCAGATCCTCCAGCGGTCTCATGCGGACGCCCCCGTCAACTCACCGATCAGCGCGATGATCTCGTCCTGGGCCGCGCGGATCTCGGCGGGCGGCAGCCCGTGCGTCGGCGGGCTCAGCTTCACGGTGTCGGCGATGCCGTCGTAGGCCGCGATCCGGGCGGCGACGTCGTCGCGGGTGCCGGCCATGGTGAGCGCGTCGACCATCCGGTCGCTGACGCTGTCGGCGAGCTGGCCCGCGCCGGCACCGGCGCGGAAGGCGTCGATGACGGCCTGTTGGTCGTCGGCGAGGCCGTGGAAGGCGAAGAAGTCGGCGTACGTGCGGACCGTGGCGTAGAAGCCGACCAGCCCGGCGGCGCGGCGGCGGGCGAGCGCGGGGTCGGCGGCGACCGCGCAGCACGCGGAGACGACCACGTCGAGGTCGTGGCGTGCCCTGCCGTCGGCGCGGTCCAGGCCGAGCGTGAGGTCGGGCAGGATCTGCTCCCGCAGGTAGCCCGGTGAGCACAGCTCGTGGCTGATCCAGCCGTCGCCGATCTCGCCGGCCAGCCGGGTCATCAGGGGGCCCATCGCGGCGAGGTAGACCGGGATCGGTCGCTGCGGCACCGGGTAGGGCCGCTGGTAGCCGCGGACGAGCATCGGCGCGAACTCGCCGTCGGCACGGATCTCGGCGCCGGTGGCGCAGGCGTCCCAGAACAGCCGGATGTTGCGCACCGTCTCGCGCAGGCGACCGACCGGCCGGCCGAACGGCACGTTGTGCCAGTCCTCGTTGAGCCGGCGCACCCCGGAGCCGATGCCGAGCACGAACCGGCCGCCGGACAGCTCGTCCAGGTCGAGCGCCTCCAGGGCGGTGATCATCGGGCTGCGGGTGAACGCCAGCACGATCGAGGTGCCGATCCGGGCGGTCGACGTCGCCCCGGCCAGGGCCGCGGCGGTGCCGGTCGCACTGCGGTGCAGCTCCGAGACCCACAGCACCTCGGCGCCCGCGTGTTCCGCCCGGCGCCCGGCGTCGGCCAGCTCCGCGAGCGTCGCACCCCACGGCTGGTACGTGAGCCTCATGCCGTCTCCCTGCCGTCGCGCTCGGGGGCCAGCGGGGACTTCCCGACGGGGAAGTTGTTCTCGACCTGCTCGGCACCCCGGCGGTAGACGTAGAACGTGCGCTTGAAGGAGCAGACCTCGTCGCCGTGCTGGTTGAGCGTGCGGGTGCGCACCGTGACGATGCCGGCGTGCGGGCGGGACGCGGACTCGCGCTTGGCCAGCACGAGCGACTCGCTGTGCAGCGTGTCGCCGGCGAACACCGGGTGGGTCATCCGGATCTCGTCCCAGCCGAGGTTCGCGAACGCGTTCTGGGTGAGGTCGGTGACGCTCTGCCCGACCGCGATGGCCACCGTGAGGGTCGACACCACGAGCGGCCTGCCGAACTCCGACCGGGCGGCGTACTCGGCGTTGAAGTGCATCTCGTTGGTGTTCATCGTCAGCAGCGTGAACCAGGTGTTGTCGGTCTCGGTGACGGTGCGCCCCAGCGGATGCTGGTAGATGTCTCCGACCTCGAAGTCCTCGAAGAACCGCCCGGTCCAGCCCTGCCTGAGTCCCACCGGCGGATCTCCTCCCGATACCGAACACCGGCCCCGAGCCTATTTGTCAGACATTTAGCTGTCAAGGATCCGCATCGATGCACGACGCCCGCCACCAGGGAGTTAGGCGACACGACGATGATCCGCCGGTGTCTCGACCGAAAAACCCTGACCTTTTATGACAGAGGGTCGGTCCCCTCGTACGCGCGGCGCACGGTGGCGAGGTGCTCGCGCATCGCCGTGCGGGCCCCCTCGACGTCACCGGACTCGACGTACGAACAGATCCTGGTGTGCTCGGCGTCGATCTGCGACCAGTAGTCGGCGGGCATGTCGTGCTGCTCGGTGCGGGCCTGCAACACCCGGAACAGCGGCTCGGACATCACCCCGAGCAACTGGTTGCCGGTCGCGTCGACCAGGACGCCGTGGAAGTTGCGGTGCTCGCGGAACTTCGTCCCCCGGGCCCGGGTGAGCTTCTCCCGCTCGACCGCCTGGCGCATCAGCTCGACGTGCTGGTCCTCGCGCCGGAGCGCGGCCAGCGCCGCCGCCGGGACCTCGATGCACTCGCGCGCCTCGAGCAGGTCGTCGAGCGCGATGTCGCGGGCGCCCGACATGAGCCCGAGGCTCATCTCGAGATACTCGCTGACCTGGTCGAAGCGCACCCGCGCGACGAACGTGCCGCCGGTGATCCCCCGCGTCGTGCGGATCAGGTCCTTCGAGGCGAGCACGCGCAGCGCCTCCCGGACCGTGCTGCGGCTGACCCCGAAGATCTCGGCGAGCTCGACCTCGGTGGGCAGCCGGTCGCCGGAGGCCAGCGAGCCGTCGAGGATCCGGTCGCGAAGCTGGTCGGCGACCTGCTGGTACGCGGGCAGCACGCGGGTGACCGCCAGCGGCCCGGCGGCGCCGGGGCGGCCCGCGCCGGTGCCCACGGGCCGCCGCGCGCGACCGGTGCTCACGTCCTTCGCCATGCTGACCTCGGCTCCTCACGCTTTGCCGGCCCGCGCACCCGGCCGGAACAAGCCCGATCCTGCGGCCACGTCGACCCGCGGGGGTTCGTCACGAACCCAACAACGGTAGGGCATGCCCACCGGGGTGCCGGCGCATCACCCTCGCCCGCGCGCCACGTCGCCCCCCGCGAGGTACTCGTCGCGGATCACCCGCTTGAGGATCTTGCCGCTCGGGTTGCGCGGCAACGCGTCGACGACGTGCCACTCGCGGGGCACCTTGTAGCGCGCCACGTGCTGCCGGACGTGGCCCTCCAGGGCCCCGACGTCGATCCGCGTCCCCGGGCGGCCGACCACGAACGCGGCGACGCGCTCGCCGTACGTCTCGTCGGGTACGCCGAGCACGGCGACGTCGTCGACCGGCGCGTGGCGGGCGATGACCTCCTCGATCTCGCGCGGGAAGATGTTGATCCCGCCCGCGATGATCATGTCCTTCTTCCGGTCGACGATGGTGATGAAGCCCTCCTCGTCGCGCACCGCCACGTCCCCGACGGAGAAGAACCCGTCCGCGTCGTACCCGGCCCGGGTGGCCTCCTCGTCGTCGAGGTAGCCGGCCATCAGCAGCGGCGAGCGGGCGAACAGCTCGCCGGGCTCACCCGGGGAGACCTCGTTGCCGTCGTCGTCGGTGAGCCGCACCTCGTTGAAGAACCAGGGATGCCCGACGCTGCCGGCCCGGCGCAGGGCGAACTCCGGGCGCAGGTTGGTGACGATGGAGCACTCGGTCGAGCCGTACAGCTCGTGCACCTCGACGCCGGGGAACGCGGCGATCACCCACTCCTTCAGCGCGACCGGCAACGCGGCGGCGTTGAAGTAGAGCGTCCGCAGCGCCGACAGGTCGTACCGGGCGGCGGGCTCCGCACAGAACCGGCGGATGTGCTGGGCGTGCGTGGGCACCAGGAACACCGTGGAGGCGCGGCTGGCCACCATCATGTCCAGCAGCCGCTCCGGATCCCAGGTCGGCAGCACCGTGCACGAGCCGCCGAGCATCGGGGCGGCGTAGGCGAACGCGAACCCCGCGCCGTGGTACATCGGCGCGACGGCGATGGTGCTGCGGTTGGGGCCGAGCCCGTAGTCCAGCCCGACCCCGAACGCGGTGAGGACCCGTCCCCGATGGGTCAGCAGGACACCCTTGGGCCGCCCGGTCGTGCCGGAGGTGTACGTGACGCAGAAGGGGTCCAGCTCGTCGACGGGAACCTGCGGATCGACGGCCCGGCCCCGCTGCAGGAACGTCTCGTACCGCTCGCCGACCCCGCCGGCGAAGCTGAGCACGAGCGGCAGGTCGTCGAGCAGCCCGTCGACGTTGCCGGCGAGTTCGTCGGCCAGGATGATCCCCCGCACCCGCGAGTGGGCGAGGATGTAGGCGTTGTCCGAGCTGTTGTTCTTCGTGTTCAGCGGCACGGTCGGGATGCCGGCCTTGGCCATCGCCGCCGCTATCTCGAAGTACTCGTGGCGGTTGTTGCTCAGCACCGCGATCCGCTCACCGGGGGCGATGCCGCGCGCGAGCGTCGCGGACGCGAGCCGGTTGGAGCGCTCGTCGAGCGCGCCGAACGTCACGGCATTCCCGCCGTCGACGACCGCGACCCGGTCGGGGGTGGCCCGACCGAACTCGCGGATCCCGGCGGCCATGTTGAGCTGAACACCCTTCACCCGGTGCCGTCCTTCCTCGTGGCCCAATATGTCTGACGTTAGTCAAGGCGGGCACCACAGTCAGCACCCGATCGGCTCTTTGTTCGCGCATTGGGTGCCAGACGGCACGCATACGCGGGCATCGCGCCGACCTTGACAGGTCGGCCACCCTTTCCTCAGACTTTTCGCCGGAAGGCGGTGCCGATGTGTTGACACCGGGCGGTTGGACACCGGGCGGCGCACCCCGCCGGCCCGGGCACGCGAGCGGGACGACGCGTGCGTGACGACGGCGGGCGACAGTCCTCGCCGCTCATGGCGGCCGGCGCCGGCGCGCTCCAGCTCGTCGCGCTCTTCGGCAGCTTCGCCGCGACGCCGCTCTTCCCCCTCTACAGCGCGGCCTGGGACCTCGAACCGGCGCACGTGAGCGTCGCCTTCGCCGGCTATCCCGTCGGCGTGCTCATCGTGATGACCCTCCTCGGCGGCCTGTCCGACCTGATCGGCCGCAAGTGGATGCTGCTGCTCGGCGCCGCGCTCGTGTTGACCGCGTTCGTGGTGACCGCCGCCGCCTGGTCGCTGCCGGCGCTGGTGGCCGGGCGGATCGTGCAGGGCATGGCGACCGGGTTGATCGCCAGCACGAGCGCCGCCGCGCTGCTGGAGTTCCATCCGCGCGGCCCGCGGGCCGGCAGCCTGGCCCACGCGGTCTGCACCACCGTCGGGATGGGACTCGGCCCGCTGCTGTCCGGCGTGCTCGCCGAGGGCACCGACCGCCCGCTCGTGGTGCCGTACGCCGTCCTCGCCGCCCTCGCGCTCGCCCCGCTGGCGCTCGTCCTGCCGGCACCCGGCGACCGGCGGGTCACCGGTGGGGCCCGGATGGTCCGGGCGGTCCGGGTCCCGCGCGGGATCTGGCTCCCGTTCAGCGTCGCCGCGCTGTCGCTGATGATGTTCAACGGCTGCATGGCGCTGTTCGGCACGTTCGGCTCGCGCATCCTCGCCGAGGGCGCCGGCCGCGCCTCGACCGGCGGCACCGGTGGCCTGCTGAGCCTCCTGCTCGGCTCGACGCTGCTCGCGCAGCTCGCCCTGCACCGGCTGCCGGCGGCCCGGTCGGCCTGCCTCGGCGTGCTGGGCACCGCGGCCGGCACGGCCACCACGGCGCTCGCCCTGCACGTGGCCAGCGCCCCGGCGACGTTCGCCGGCACCGCGCTGATCGGGTTCGGTGGCGGGCTCACGCTGCTCGGCGCGAACCGGTTGATCGGCGAGTACGCTCCCGCGCACCGCCGGGCCGAGACCTACGCCGCCTGGATGGTCTGCGCGTTCGTAGCGCTCGGCGGCGCCTCCGTGGCGACCGGGCTGGCGCTGGGCGACACGTCGCTGACCCTGGTGCTCACCGGCGCGAGCGGGATCATCGCGCTGTGCGCGGTGTACGCGCTGCTGGTGACGCGGTTCGGGCTGCATCGTCGGTGAGCGTGGGCCCGGCCCGGTCAGAGGCCGTAGCGGGCGAGCACGTCCCGCCTGCCGGGGGTGAGGAACTTGCGGGTCATCCGTGCGGTGGTGAGCCACGCGATCGCGTCGCCGTTGCGGGTGCTCGCCAGCATCCGTTCGACCAGGTAGGGCGCGACCTCGTCGACGTGGTCGCACAGGATGTTGAGCTGCCTGCGCTGCCGCGCCACCTGCTCCGGCGCGGTGGCGGCCTCGCGCAGCCACCCCTCGGTAATGAGGATGCCGGGGCGGATCTGGCCGATCCGCACGCCGGTGCCGGCGACCTCCCGGGCCAGCGCCCGGGTGAAGGAGTCCAGACCGCGCTTCGTGGCCGAGTAGACCCCCATGCCGGGGCGGATCCGGCCGTCGCTGCCGCCGCCGAGCACGTTGAAGACCTGGCCGCCGCCGGCGGCGAGCATGCCGCGGACGGCGACCTGCGAGCCGTACACGGTGCCGAGCATGTTCGTGGTGACCATCGTGCGGACGTCCTGCGGCGTGGTCTCGACGATCGGCCGGGTGGTGTTGGCGACGCCGGCGTTGTTGATCCACAGGTCGACGCCGCCCAGCGCGTCGGTCGCGGCGCCGAAGAGCCGCTCGACCTGCGCGGCGTCGGTGACGTCCGCGGCGAACCCGTGCACGGCGGGCGCCGCTTCGGCCCGCCCGCGCAACCGGGCGACGGCGTCGTCCACCGCGGTGCGCGAGCGCCCCGAGACGACGACGCGGTGGCCCCGCGCGAGCAGCTCGCGGGCGAGCGCGAAGCCGATCCCCCTGGTGCTGCCGGTGATGACTGCCTTACGCATGACGGCTCCTGTCCAGGTCGGATGAGCGGGTCCGGTCAGTCGCCGGCCAGCCGGGCCGCCGCCTGGGCCAGCGGCACCACGTCGGCGTACTTGGCGTCGAGGTCGAACAGGTTGGCCTCGTGCGGGCCGGGATGCCGGTCGGCGCACGCCTCACGCACCACCATCGGGCGGAACCCGTGCTGCAGGGCGTCGACAGCCGACGCGCGGACGCAGCCGCTGGTGGAGAAGCCGCCGAGCACCACCGTGTCGATGCCGGCCGCGGTGAGCCAGGCGGCCAGCGCGGTGCCGGCGAAGGCACTGGCGTAGTGCTTGTACACGATGTGCTCGCCCCGGGCGGGCGTCACCTGGGCCGGGAAGTCACCGAGCGGGTTGCCGGCGGCGAACGCGGCCAGCGCCGGCACCTTCGCGGCGAACAGGGGCGCCTCGGCGCAGGACTCGTCGGCGTAGCGCACCGCCGTGAAGGCCACCGGGACCCGGGCCGCGCGGGCCGCCGCCACCAGCGCGGCCATCGCGGCGAGCGCGGCCTGCGCGGTCTGCAGGAACAGCGGCGACGAGGGTACGGCGTACGCGGCGACCGGGTCGACCAGCACGAGCGCCGGCCGGGTGCCCCAGCCGAGCCGGCGGGCGAACCCGGCACCGGTGTAGTCGGCGCCGAGCGCCGTGCCGTCGGACATCTCAGACCATCCCTCCGCGCGCGGGGCGGCGCGCCGCTCGACGTCGGACCCGGGCAGGCCGGTGCACCTCGTCGTCGTGCCGACCCGGCCCGGCTGACGGCGCCGGGACGGACAGCTCGGCGCAGTCGTCCGACGCATCGTATGCCTCGGATACGGCGTTTCGCTAGGGGGAACAATGCGGGCGACGGGCTTGCCGCGCCCGTGGAAACAGTGTTTCCATTGCAGCCATGCTGGTCCCGGGCGGCACCGAAGTCACCATCGCCGGTCACCGGGCGCCCCGGTGCCCGGTGACCGGGGGCGCACCGGGCGCGACGCCGCCGGGAAGACCCTGTAACGCGAACTGAGGAGCAGCGGTGCGAGCGCACGTCGAACTGATTCACGAGAACGACTACATCTGGCACGTCGGCGAGCTGCCGCACGGCGAGGGCGGGGTCCGCGAACGCCGGCTCTCGACCGACGAGGAGGACGGGTCGTCCTCGCTGTCACTGCGGTTCGACAGCGACTGGGGGCGCGGCCCGGGCGTGCCGCACGCCGACACCGAGTTCTTCGTACAGTCCGGCTCGCTGACCTACGGCGGTCAGGAGATCGGCCCCGGCGGCTACCTACAGGTGCCGCGGGGCGTGCCGATGGACTGGATCAAGATCCGCGAGGGCTCGTCGGTGCTGCACTGGCGCGAGTACGGCGACTGCGGTTTCGACGTCGAGAAGGCGCAGTGGGACCCGGTGTCGGCGCGGTGGGACACCGCCGTCGGCGAGGTGTCGGTGGTGGACTCCAACGCCATGGAGTGGACCGCCGCGCCGACGATCGGGCCGATCACCCCGCTCTACATCAAGCTGCTGCACCGCGACCCGGTGACCAACTTCTACACCCGGCTGATCCGCGCCCACAAGGGCTGGAGCGACCACCGGCTGGCCCACCACCCCTGCTACGAGGAGTTCTACACGCTCGGCGGGAAGATGGCGTACAACTTCGGCGACATCGACGAGGGCACCTACTGCTTTCGGCCGGCCGGGGTGAAGCACGGCCACTTCGTCGCCGAGACCGACATCGACTGGATCATCCGTTCCGACGGCGAGCTGGTCAACTGGTACACCACCGACGAGTGGGTCAAGTGGGGCGGCACGGCGACCAACTACCACGAGCACGACGAGGCGCCGGTCATCTCCAGCCTGCCGGTGCGGTCCCGTTCGCGCGGCCCGTGGTCCGGCGACGGCATGTGACGACGACGGGATGTGCCGCGGCCGGCGGCCGTGGCACATCCCGACCGCGCCCGCCCTGCGGACCCCCCGCCGGCTGGCGGATGTCCCCGATGGCTGGCGGATGTCCCCGATGGCCCGGGACGACGAGCCGACCCGCGGCACGGACGCCCGGCGCGCCCCGGCCCCGGGTCGCGCCGGGTCGATCACCCGCCCGTGAGGTGCCCGCGGCTCCGGCTACCGGGCGACGTACGCACCCCGCGGCTCGCCGACGACCGCCCCGTCGCGGAACGCCACGTGCCCGCGTACCACCGTCGCGACCGGCCAGCCGCGGACCTTGCGCCCCTCGAACGGGCAGTGGTCCTGCCCGGAGAGCAGCAGGTCGGTCGTCACCTCCCGCTCCAGTTCCGGGTCGACGATCGCGAGGTCGGCGTCCGCGCCCACGACGAGGTTGCCCTTGCGCCCCCACAACCCGTAGGCCCGCGCGGGGTTCGCCGATGCCAGCTCCGCGATCCGGGTCGGTGACAGCCCGCGCTTGTGCATCCCCTCGCTGATCAGCAGTGGATAGAGCAGCGCGCTGCCGCCGAAGCCCGGCAGGGCCGGCCAGAGCGCGTCGCCCTTGTTCTCCTCCAGGCAGCACGCGTGGTCGGAGGCCACCCAGTCGACCGAGCCGTCGCGCACGCCGGCCCACAGCGCCTCGGTGTCGGTCACCGTGCGGATCGGGGGGTTCACCTTGCCGCCCAGCCCGGTCAGCGCGTCGTAGGACAGGCAGAGGTGGTGCAGGGTGACCTCGGCCCGGATGTCGGCGCCGGGCAGCGCGGCGCGGGCCGCCCGGGCCGCGTCGAGCGCGTCGGCCGAGGAGAGGTGCAGCAGGTTGACCGGGCAGCCGGTGGCGCCGGCCAGGGTGGTGGCCTCGCCGATCGCGACCCGTTCGGTGAGCGGCGGGCGGGCGTCCGAGTACGCCTTGAGGGTCTGCGGGTCGCCGGCCGCCCGGACCCGGTCGATGAACAGCCGCATCAGCTCGGCCTGCTCGCAGTGCAGCGACAGCGAGACGCGCCGGTCCGTGCGGTTGGCCGCCGCGACCGCCTCCATGATCTGGTAGAGGTGCCCGAGATCGTATTCGTCGCTCATCGTGAAGGACTTGGCGTCGCGGGAGTCCGCGCTGAGGTTGAAGCCCTTGTAGAACATGTAGTACTTGAACGACGACACGCCGTGCCCGTCGACCAGCGCGGGCACCTCGCCGATCTGCGCGGTGTCCATCGGCGCGAGGTGGAAGCCGTAGTCGGTGTAGGCGCGCCCGCCCACGGCCGCGAGCACCTCCGGGAAGATCTCCGCGTACGCGCCGGTGCGGTTGAGGTAGTGCTGGCCGGTGCGGAAGTAGGACAGCACAGTGGTCGCCCCGCCGACCAGGGAGGAGCGGGTCTCCTCGGCGGCGTCCTCGGCGAGCGACCGGTAGATGCCCAGGTGGTAGTGCGCGTCCACCGCCCCGGGGAAGACCAGCTTGGCGTCGGCGTCGAGCACCTCGGCGGCGTCGGCCGGGTCGAGATCGGTCCCGATGGCGGCGATCCGGCCGTCCCGGGTGGCCAGATCGGCCCGGACCGTCCCCACGTACGGCAACACCAGCGTGCCGCCCTTGACCAGCAGGTCGTAACGCGCCACCGCGCACCCCCTTCACCTTCAGCGTTTCGGACAATGTAACGGGGTTTCCATTGTCGGGAAAGGGCGGTTAGATTGGCGTCCCGAACCTCGAACGGTCCCCAGCGGAGGTCCCGTGCCCGGTGCACTGAACGGCATCACCGTGGTGGATGCCTCCACGCTCTTCGCCGGCCCCCTGGCCGCCACCATCCTGGGCGACTACGGCGCCGACGTCATCAAGATCGAGCATCCGGTCAAGAACGATCCCGCGCGGGGCCACGGCCCCGCCAAGGACGGCGTGCCACTGTGGTGGGCCATGCTCGGCCGCAACAAGCAGACGGTCACCCTCGACCTCGGCCAGCCCGACGGCGCCGCGCTGGCCCGCCGGCTGCTCGCCCAGGCCGACGTGCTGATCGAGAACTTCCGGCCCGGCACGCTGGAGCGCTGGGGCCTGGCCCCGGAATCGCTGCGGGAACACAACCCCGGGCTGGTCGTCGCCCGGGTCACCGCGTTCGGCCAGCACGGGCCGTACCGTGACCGGCCCGGCTTCGGCACCCTCGCCGAGGCGATGAGCGGCTTCGCGGCCATCACCGGCCAGCCGGACGGGCCACCGACGCTGCCGCCGTTCGGGCTCGCCGACGGCATCGCCGCGCTCACCTGCGCCCAGGCCGTCACGACCGCGCTCTACCACCGCGACGCAGGCCGGCCCGCCGGCGGCGGCCGCGGCCAGGTCATCGACCTGGCGATCATCGAGCCGCTGGTCACCGTGCTCGGCATGCAGGCGATGGCGTACGACCAGCTCGGCACCGTGCAGCAGCGCAGCGGCAACCGGTCGGTCAACAACGCCCCGCGCAACACCTACCGCACCCGCGACGGCCGCTGGGTGGCGATCTCCACCAGCGCCCAGGCGATCGCCGAACGGGTGCTACGCCTCGTCGGGCACCCCGAGGTGATCGACGAGGAGTGGTTCGCCAGCGGTGTCAGCCGGGCGCAGCACGCCGACGAGCTCGACGGCTACGTCGGGGGCTGGATCGCCGAGCGCGACCTCGACCAGGTGGTCGCCGAGTTCGAGGCGGCCCAGGCGGCGGTCGCCCCGATCTACGACATCGCCGACGTCTTCGCCGACCCGCAGTACCAGGCCCTGGACACCGTCACCACGGTGCAGGACCCGGTGCTCGGCCCGCTGCGGATGCCCAACGTGCTGTACCGGATGTCCGAGACACCCGGCGCCATCGCGTGGACCGGGCGCCCGGCCGGCGCCGACAACCAGTCCGTGTACGGCGACCGCCTCGGCCTCAGCGCCGACGAGCTAGCCGACCTGCAGTCGAGAGGCGTGATCTGAGTGGGCCCACGCACCGGTGGACCGCAACCCGAGCTCGCCCCCGGCCTCACCGCGCTGTGGACGACGCTGGCCGGGGCCCGGGTCGTCGACCTGGCCCAGCCGATGCGCCGGGGCATGCCCCAGTCGCCGAACCACCCGCCGTTCCGGATGGTGATCGAGCGCCGCCACGGCGACCTGGTACGCGCCGACGGCGGCAGCGCCGCCAACGAGGTCATCATCACCGGCGGGCACGTCGGCACCCACGTCGACGCGCTGGCCCACGTCTCGCAGGACGGGCTCGTGCACGGCGGCCGGCCGGCCGCGGCGGCGCAGTCGCACGAGGGCTTCGCGGAGCTGGGCATCGAGACGTTCGACCCGTACGTCGGGCGGGCCGTGCTGCTCGACGTCGCCGCCGTGCACTCCACCGCCGTGCTGCCGGCGGGCTACGAGATCACCCCGGACGACCTGGAGCGGGCCGCCGGGCACACCGGGATCGCGCCGGGCGACGCGGTCCTGATCGGCACCGGCTGGTCGCGCCGGTGGAGCGAGGGCGCGGCCTTCGTCGGGCTCGCCGACGGCGTGCCCGGTCCCGGGGTGGCCGCCGCGCGCTGGCTCGCCGAGCGCGCCCCCAGGGTGGTCGGCGGCGAGACGATCGCCTTCGAGCACCTCCCGCCCGGCCGCGGGCACGCCGCCCTGCCGGTGCACCGGATCCTGCTGGTCGAGGCGGGGATCAACATCGTGGAGACGATGAACCTGGCCCCGCTGCTGGACACCGGGGCCCGGGAGTTCCTGTTCGTGCTCAACCCGCTGCCCATCGTCGGGGCCACCGGCGCCCCCGTCCGCCCGCTGGCGGTCCTGCCGTGACGGCGGCCGCGGGCACGCACGAGCCCACGCTCAGCGCCCGGCTGGCGCGCTTCGCGGTCGACTGCCGCGACCACGGGGTGCCCGACGCCGTGCGCGCCGACATCCCCGGCCGGGTGCTGGACATCCTGGGTCTGGCCCTGGCCGCGCACGCCGACCCGGGGGCCGAGGCCGCGGCGGCCGCGCTGCGCTCCGTGCGGCGCTGGGGCGGCGTCGGCGAGGCCACCGTCATCGGCTCCGGCGACCGGCTGCCCGCACCGGCCGCCGCACTGGTCAACGGCGTGCTGGCCCACTCGTTGGACTTCGACGACACGCACCTGCCCTCGGTGCTGCACCCCAGCGCCAGCGTCGTGCCGGCCGCGCTCGCCGCCGCGGAGGCGGTCGGGGCCGGCGGCGCGGCCCTGGTCCCGGCGGTGGCCGCCGGGATCGAGGTCACCAACCGGCTCGGCATGGCCGGCTACCTGCCCGAGACCGGGGTCAACGTCTACTTCGAGCGGGGCCAGCACGCCACCTCGATCTGCGGCACGATCGGCGCGGCCGTCGCCGCCGGCCTGCTCCACGGCCTGGACGCCGCCGGCATCGGCCACGCCATCGGAATCGCCGCGAGCATGGGCGCCGGCATCCTGGAGGCCAACCGCACCGGGGGCTCCGTCAAGCAGGCCCACTGCGGCTGGGCCGCGCACGCCGGGGTGAGCGCGGCGGTACTGGCCGCCGACGGGCTGACCGGGCCACCGACCGTACTGGAGGGGCGGTTCGGCTTCTTCACCGCGCACACCGGCGACTTCACGGCCGACGCGCTGCTGGGCGGGCTGGGCACCGACTGGGAGGTGCTGCGCACGGTCTACAAACCGTACCCGTCGAACCACTTCACCCACCCCGGCGTCGACTGCGCGCTGGCGCTGCGGGCCGGCGGGCTGGACCCGGCCGACGTCGCCGAGATCGAGCTGGGGGTGGCCGCCCCGGTGCTGCGTACCATCGCCGAACCGATCGCCGAGAAGATCCGGCCGCGCAGCGCGTACCACGCGAAGTTCTCCGGGCCGTACACGATCGCGGCGGCGCTGCTCGGCGGCGGCGGGCTGGGACTGTCGCTCGACGACTTCGCCGGCGAGCTGCCGGCCGACCGGCTGGCGCTGGCGGCCCGGGTCCGGTGCGTGGCCGATCCCCGGGCGTCGGAGTTGTTCCCGCGTGCGTTCGCGGCGGTGCTGCGGGTATGGACCCGCGGCGGCGCCGTCCTGGAGCACCGGGTGGACTCGTCGCGCGGCGGGCCGCAGCATCCGTTGAGCGCGGCGGACCTGGCGACGAAGTTCCAGCTCAACGCCGAGCGGGCCGTTGCACCGGAGCGCATCGCCGCGCTGCGCGACGCCGTGCTCGGCGCCACCGGCGCGGGGGTGACGCCATCGGCGCTCCTCGCGCTGACCGCGCCGGCTGCCTGAGGGCGGCCCCGGCCCGGCTGACGGTTCCGGGCCCGCCACACCCCACGCCGCCCGCGCCGGGAGACCCCGGCGCGGGCGGCCTACACCGCCAGGGCGAGCAGGCGCCGGGCGGAGCGGACCACCGCCTCGTCCACCAGCCGGCCCCGCGCGTCGAGGCAGACCCCCGCGCCGTCGCGGACCGCCGCGTCGAAGCGGGCCACCAGGTCCGCCGCCGAGGCCACCTCGTCGGGTGCGGGGGTGAACGCCCCGTTCACCACCGGGACCTGCGCGGGGTGGATACAGGCCCGGCCGACGAAGCCGAGCCGCCGCAGCGCCATCGTCGACGCGCGCAGCGCGTCGAGGTCCCGGAAGTCGGTGCTGACCGGCGCCACCGGGGGCTCGATGCCGACCGCGGCGCTGGCCAGCACCACCTGCGAGCGGACGAACAGCAGCTCCCGCTCGTCCGGCCCGAGCGTGACACCGAGGTCGGCGCGCAGGTCCGCCTCGCCGAGCTGCAGCCGCCGCACCCGGGGGGCGCGGGCGATGTCGAGGGCCGCGACCACCGCCGCCGCCGACTCCAGCAGCGGCACCACGGCGGTCGTGCCCGCCGGCAGCCCGGCCGCCGACTCGGCGGCGTCGAGCACCTCGTCGAGGGCGGCCAGTTCGGCGGCGGACTCGGCCTTCGCCACGCAGAGCCCGGCGAGCCGCGGCCCCACGACGGCCGCCGCGTCGACGTGGCCCGCCCGGCCCGGGTTGATCCGCACCCACCAGGCGACCCCGGGCGGCGCGGTGCGCAGGAAGGTGGCGACCGCCGAGCGGGCGCCGTCCTTGCCGGCCGGCGGCACCGCGTCCTCCAGGTCGACGATCACCGCGTCCGCGCCGCGCCCCGCCGCCTTGGCCAGCTTGTCGGGCGCGTTCCCGGGCACGTACAGGTACGACCTCAACGGCGTGCGGCCTTCCGCTCGGCGGTGCCCCGGCGATGCCGGGCATTGTTTCGACTACGAATACAGTGTTTCCACTAGTGGTCGAGACGTCAAGGAGGCTTCATGGGACCGCACCCGTACGGCTGGTGGATTCTGCTGCACATCGTGCTCTTCGTCTTCTGGCTGGGCGGGGATCTCGGGGTCTTCTGGTCGAGCCGGTTCGTCCTCAAGCCCGATCTCACGCCGGCGGCCCGGGCCACCGCCCTGAAGATCATGGGCGGGCTGGACCTGGGTCCCAAGATCTGCCTGGTGCTCTTCCTGCCCAGCGGCGTCACGCTGATGGCGCTGGACCCGCACGGCGCGCGCGTGTTCGGGATCAACCCGTTCGGCTGGCCGGTCGTCGCGCTGCTCTGGGTGTTCGCGGCGGCCTGGCTGGCCGCCACGATCTCCGACCACCACCACCCGGGCCGCCGCCCGTGGGTGCGCCGCGCGGACTGGACGGTCCGGATCGCGCTGATCACCGGGCTTGCCGGGGTCTCGCTCTACACGCTCCTCGCCGCCGCGCCGTTCGGCGTGGACACCAACCCGAAGTGGCTCGGCGGCAAGATCCTGCTCTACAGCGTCGCGATCGCCTGCGGGCTGGGCATCCGGCTCACCCTGCGCCCGTTCGGGCCGGCCTTCGGGGCGCTGATGACGACCGGCTCCACGCCGGAGGTGGAGCGCACGATGCGGCAGGCGATCGACGGCTGCCTACCGTACGTGTGGGGCATCTGGGGCAGCGTGCTGGCGGCCGCGGCGCTCGGCGTACTGAAGCCGCTCGCGGCGCTGTGACCCGGGCAGGCCGGTCAGGCGCCGCTGTAGCCGAGCTGGGCGGAGATCCGGCTGGTCGCCTTCAGCAGCGACTTCGCCAGCTGGGGCGACTCCGGCTTGAACCGCCCCACCGGCCCGGCCACGCTGACGACCGCCACCACGTGCCCGTCGTGGTCGTAGACCGGTGCGGCGATCGACGTCGCGCCTGGCTGGCGTTCGCCGCGCGAGGTGGCGTAGCCGCGCTTGCGGATGGCCGCCAGCTCCTTGCGCAGCTTCGCCGGGTCGGTGATGGTGCGGTCGGTGAGCTCGTCGAGCCGGTGCCGCGCCAGGTAGGCGTCGAGCTCGTCGTCGTCGACGAAGGCCAGGAACGCCTTCGACGAGCTGCCGGCGTGCAGCGGGTACGGGATGCCGATGTTGACGTCCAGCCGCAGCTCGTGCTCGGGCACCACCTGGTCGACATACAGCCGGGTGTCGCCCCGGCGCAGCGACAGCGTGGCGGTCTCGCCGGACTCGGCGGCCAGCGCGCGCAGCTCCGGGCCGGCCATCGCGCGCAGGTCGGTGCGGGCGAGGTAGGCCCGGCCGAGCGTGACGGCCGCGTGACCCAGCGCGTAGCGACGGGTGCTCGGGTCGAGGATGATCAGGTCCCGACTGCGCAGCGCCGTGAGGATGCGGTGCACGGCGGCCTTGGTCAGCCCCAGCGCGGTGGCGATCTCGGTGACGCCCAGGTCCGGGCGCCCGCTGCGCCCGAAGTGGAGCAGCACGTCCATCGCCCGCTCGACCGCCGCGATCGAGCGGGACTGGCCGTCGCCGTCCTCCGCCACGGTGGGCACCGTCGCCTCGGATGTCCGACTGGTCATGGGTGGGCCTCCACAGCGCTGTTCGTCCGTCCGGTCTCCCGAGCAGTCTAATTCCACCCAGCGAAACGGCGTGTCCTGAAACGCCGTCGACGCACGGCCGCGCCGCCCCGCCGCGGGCCGGTCCGCGGCGGGCCGGGCACCCGGACCGAACGGCGGTTGACACACGAAGCGCCCCTCGTTACGTTTCTGGTAACGGCGTTTCCTAATGCGAAACGGAGAGCTGCCAGTGTCGGTCGACAGCATGACGTTCCGCTCGGCGCTCGCCCAGTGGCCCAGTGGCGTCGGTGTCGTGACCACGGTCATCGACGGCCAGCCGCACGGCATGACCGCGAGCTCGTTCTCCTCGGTCAGCCTCAACCCGCCGCTGGTCTCCGTCTGCCTGGGCGTCCACCTGCCCAGCCACGCCCTGGTGCAGCGGGCCGGCGTCTTCGCGATCAGCTTCCTCGGCAAGGGCCAGGCCGGCATCGGCCAGCGCTTCGCCGGCATGCGTCCCGAGGTCACCGACCGCTTCGCCGGGCTGGACTGGGCGCACGCCGAGACCGGCTGCCCGGTCCTGTCCAACGCGACCGCCTGGCTGGACTGCCGGGTCGTGCACGCCTACCCCGGCGGCGACCACACGATCTTCGTCGGCGAGGTGCTCGCCGCCAGCACCCCCCGGGTCGGCGCCCCGCTGCTGTTCCACTCCAGCGCGTGGAGCCAGCTCGCCGACCCGCTGCCGGAGCGCATCGACATCGCGATCGGAGGCCGGCTCTCCCGCCTGCGCGCGAGCACCCTGGCGACCGCCGGCTTCACGGTGCGGGCCGCCCCCGGCCCGCTGATCGCCGACGCCTTCCGGCCCGGCGGCGAGGAGGCCACCCTCGCCGAGCTGGACCAGCTTCTGCACGCCGGGCACACCGCCGTCACCCTCGTCGAGCAGGCCGATGCCAGCCCCGTGCAGGTGCGCGCCGTACTCGCGGACGCCACCGTGCGCGCCCGGCGCGCCTCCCTCCGGGTGCGGCTGCGGGCCCAGCGCGGTCTCGGCCTGGTCAACGCCACGGTCGCGATGAAGAGCGGCGTCACCGGCTTCGACACCACCCTCGGCGGCCGGGCGGGCGCCCTGCGCACCCGCGACCTGGTCTTTCTCGCCCGGCAACTCGGGGTGTCCTGTCCCCGGCTCCCCGCCAACAAACCAGAGGAGTGACAGACATGTCCACCGGCGGACGGCTCATCGACGACCTCACCCCGGCCGAGCAGGATCGCGCGGCCCGGGTGGAGAAGGTGCTGCCCGCGCTGCGGGCCGCCGCCGCGCAGGCCGACGCCGACGGGGTGTTCCCCGCCGCGCACGTCGCGCTGCTGCGCGATGCCGGGCTGCTCGGCCTGGTCGTCCCCGAGGAGTACGGCGGCCTCGGCGGCGGCCTGCGCGACCTCGCCGCCGCCACCTTCGCGATGGGCAGCGCGTGCCCGTCGACGGCGTTGGCCTTCTTCTTCCACAACACCAGCGCATCCCGGGGTCTGCTGCCACTCGAGGCGATCGAGCGCGGCCTCTTCGACGACGCCGACGTCCCCGCCGTGCGGGCCTTCGCCGAGAAGGTGCTGACCCGGATGGCCGGTGGGATGTGGCTGGCCAACTTCGCCAGCGAGGCGGTGAAGAGCTCGTCGGCCAACATCGCCATCTCCACCACCGCCACCCCGACCAGCCGCGACGGCGTCGACGGCTGGTCGCTCAGCGGCGAGAAGTCGTTCGGCTGCGCCACCGGCGTCGCCGACACCTATCTGGTCACCGCCCGGCTCGCCGGGCACGAGACGGCGGACGGGCTGGCACTGTTCCTGGTCCCCCGCGAGGCCGCCGGGGTCGCCTCACGGCCCGTCTGGGACGGCATCGGCATGCGCGGCTCGGCCAACCACGGCATCCGGCTCGACGACGTCTTCGTTCCGGCCGACGAGGCGCTCACCGTGCCCGGCGCGTTCGTCAAGATGCTGCAGTGCAGCCGGGGCAGCTTCGTCGGCAACCAGCTCGCCATCACGGCGGTCTACGTCGGCGCGGCCCAGGGCGTCTACGACGACACGCTGACCAGGCTCACCCAGAAGACCTTCGCCGACACCGGCCGGCCGATCGCGGAGAGCCCCATGCACCAGGTGCTCATCGGCGACATGACCGAACGGTTGGAGACGGCGTACCTCTGGCTGCGTCGCCAGTTGCTGCTGGAGACCAGCGAGCCGCCGCTGCGCCCGCACGCCGAGGTCTACCGGCAGTGGCGGTTGGCGAAGGGCTCGATCTGCGAGGCGTGCTTCGACGTGGCGGTCGGCGCGCTCAAGGCGTCCGGCACGTCGAGCGCCACCATGAACGGCCCCGTCGGCCGGGCGCTGCGCGACCTGGCGATGGGGCTGGTGATGACGTTCCCGCCGGAGCGCGGCCGGCTGGAGGCGGCCGGCATGATCACCAGCGACCGCGCCAACGACCTGTTCGCGGCGGTGGCCGGGTGACCGGCTCCGACCAGCCGGACCTGCCCGACCTCGCCGACCTGGTCGACGGGGTCTGGACGCGCAGCGACGCACCGCTCGGGTTCGACCTGGAGGATCCCGCGACCGGCGCGGTGCGGCGGCCCGCCGCCGGCACGCCGCCGGAGCGGATCGGGGCCGCCGTCGCCGCCGCCTCGGCCGCGCACGAGGCCGGCGGCTGGGCGGCGCTGCCGGCGCCGGCCCGCGCCGACGTGCTGGACGGCGTCGCCGAGGCCGTCGAGGGCGTCGCGGCCGAGATCTGCGCGCTGGAGTCGGCGACCACCGGCGTGCCGATCGGGCAGACCACCCCGCTGGGCGTGATCCTCGGCGGCGCGTTCCGGCTCGCCGCCGCCCAGCTCCGGCAGGGCCCGCAGAGCCAGGAGTTCCACCGCGAGGACGGCCGGATCGCGCACGCCGAACGGCTGCCCTGGGGCCCGGCCGCCTGCGTGGTGCCGTGGAACGCGCCCGCGCCGATGGCCGCGCACAAGGTCGCGAACGCGCTCGCCGCCGGCTGCCCCACGATCCTCAAGCCCAGCGAGTACGCCCCGCACGGCAGCCAACGACTCGCCGCCGTCGTCGGGTCGGCGCTCGCCGCCGCGGGCGTGCCGGCCGGGGTGTTCCAGCTCGTGCACGGCGGTGCCGGGGCCGGGGCGGCCCTCGTCGGCGATCCCCGGATCCGGGCGGTCTCCTTCACCGGCGGGCTCGCCGCCGGGCGGGCGGTCGCGGCGGCCTGCGCCTACGACATCAAGCCGGTGCAGCTCGAACTCGGCGGCAACAACCCGCTGGTCGTGCTCCCCGACGCCGACGTCGCCGACGTCGCCCGGGCCGCTGTCGACCTGCTCAGCACGCTCAACGGCCAGTGGTGCCGGGCGCTGGGCCGGCTGATCGTGCCCGCCGACCGGCACGACGAGATCGTCGCCGCGATCGCCGAGCGGCTAGCCGGCCTGGTCGCCGGCGCGCCGCTGGACCCGGCGACCGACCTCGGCCCGCTGGTGCACTCCCGGCACCTGGCCCGGGTGGTGGCCGCCCGCGACGAGCTGCTGGCCCACGGCGGGACGGCGGTCACCGGCACCACGCTGCCGGGCACCGGGCCGCTGGCCGGCGGGAACTTCCTCGCCCCGACGCTGGTCACCGGCGTCGCCGCGGCGCACACCGGCGACGAGATCTTCGGGCCGGTGGCGGCGGTGCACCCGTACGGCACCGTCGACGAGGCGGTGGCGCTGGCCAACGGCACGTCGTACGGGCTGGAGGCGTACGTGCTCGGTGCGGACGAGGAGGCCGCGCTGGCCGTGGCCCGCCGGATCCGGGCCGGCGAGGTCAAGGTGAACGGCTCCTCGGTGCTCAGCCTGCACCTGTTCAGCCCGCGCCCGGCGTTCGGGCTGTCCGGGTACGGCGAGGAGGGCACCACCGAGACCCTGCGGTTCTTCACCAACCCGCGGGTCGTTGGTGTCGAGGGCGGTTTCGCGCTGCACGGCCGGCCATGAGCCCGGGCGAGACCGTCCCGTCGAGGGATGCTCCCCCGGTCGCGCCCGCACGCCCCGCCGAGGTGCTGCGGGCGTTGCTGGGCGGGGCCTCGCCGGTGCACGCCCCCGGCGTGCACGACCCGCTCACCGCCGCGCTGGCCGCCGAGGCCGGGCACCGGGCCGCGCACCTGTCCGGTGCGGTCTGCGCCGCGGTCGAGCTGGGCCTGCCCGACCTCGGTTACCTGCACGGCACGCACGTCGCGCAGCGGGCCGCCCGGCTGGTCCCCGCGCTGGCCGGCGTGCCGCTGATCGCCGACGCGGACACCGGCTACGGCAATCCGCTGCACGCGGTCTGGACCGCCCAGCGGTACGCGGCGGCCGGCGTCGCCGGGCTGCACCTGGAGGACCAGGTCAGCCCGAAGCGCTGCGGCCACCTGGCCGGCAAGGAGCTGCTGGACGTCCGGGGCGCGACGGCGAAGATCCGGGCCGTCGCCGATGCGGGCACCGGGCTGGTGCTGATCGCCCGCACCGACGCCTACTCGGTGGCCGGCCTCGACGAGGCGATCGAACGGGCCGGCCGGTTCGCCGCCGCGGGCGCCGACGCGGTCTTCCTGGAGGGTGTGGACACCGCCGAGGAGTTGGCGGCGGCGCGCGCCGCGCTGCCCGGCGTACCCCTGGTGGTGAACCGCTCGGAGGCGGCCGGCGGGCGCGCCTTCCCGCCCGACGACGCGCTCGGCGCGCTCGGGGTCCGGATCGTGCTGCACCCCGTCGCGCCAATGCTGGCCGCGCTCTCCGCGGCTGCCGCCGCCTATGCCGCGATCGGCCGGGACGGTCACGCCGACGCGGTGCCCCGGCTCGCCTGGTCGTCGTTCACCGCACTGGTCGGCCAGGACGACGCGTTGACTCTCGATCGGAGGTACGCCTGATGCACGTGCTGATCGCCGGAGCGGGGCCCGTCGGGCTGACCGCGGCGCTCGCGCTGGCCCGCCGGGGCTGCGAGGTGACCGTGTTGGAGGCCGGCGACCAGCTCGCCGCCGAGTCCCGCGCCTCCACGTTCCACCCGCCGACGCTGGAGATGCTCGACGCGCTGGGGGTCGGCGCGGACCTGTTGGCGCGCGGGCTGGTCGCGGCGACGTTCGCCTACCGGGACCGCCGGGAGGGGCTGATCGCGGAGCTGGACCTCGCGTTGCTCGCCGGCGACACCCCGTACCCGTACCGGGTGCAGTGCGAGCAGTCCAAGCTGACCCGGATCCTGCTGGCCCACCTGGCCCGCCATCCGGCCGCCCGGGTCCACTTCGGCTGGCCGGTCGACTCGGTGCGGCAGGGCGCGGATCCGGACGGCGTGGTCGCGGTCGCCGCCGACGGCCGGGAAGTGGCCGGCGACTGGCTGATCGCGGCCGACGGCGCGAGTTCCCAGGTACGGCGGGCGCTGGCGCTGCCGTTCGACGGGATCACCTATCCCGAGCGGTTCCTGGTGGCCTCCACCGACGAGGACCTGCCGGCGCTGCTCGGCCCGCTGGCGTACGTCAACTACGTCTTCGACCCGGTCGAGTGGTCGGTGCTGCTGCGCACGCCGGAGCACTGGCGGGTGCTGCTGCCCACCCCCGAGGACACCCCCGACGCCCACGAGCTGGGCCGGCTCGACCGGCGGCTGCGGGCGATCGCCGACCCGGGCCGGCCGTGGCGGGTGGCGCACGCCAGCCTCTACCGGGTGCACCAGCGGGTCGCCGGGGCGTTCCGGCAGGGGCGGGTGCTGCTGGCCGGCGACGCCGCGCACGTCAACAACCCGCTCGGCGGGCTGGGCATGAACTCGGGCATCCACGACGCGGTCGCGTACGCGCGGGTGCTGGCCCCGGGCGGCGCGGCACCCGACGGCGGGGAGCTGGACCGGGCGGTGACGGCGGTGGCCGCCGAGCGGCGCCGGATCGCCCTGACCTACGTGCAGGAGGTCTCCGACCAGAACTACCGCCGGATCCGGACCACCGATCCGCAGGTGCGGTCGGCGCAGTTCGCCGGCCTGCGCGCGCTGGCCGAGGATCCGGTGGCCGCCCGGGCACACCTGCTGCGCAGCTCCATGATCGCCTCGCTGCGCCCCGACGCCGGGGCGCCGGCGGCACGGGCATGACGGCATCCGGCGACGGCCCGCACGACGCGGTGATCGAGCGGGAGAACCCGTCCCGGGTCACCGAGCTGGTCGGCACGGTCGGTGTCAGCGGGCCCGCGCGGGTCGACGCCCTGGTCCGCCGGGCCGACGCCGCGCAGCGGGGCTGGGCGGCCACCGGCATCGCGCGGCGGGTCGCCGCACTGGCCGCCGGCGCCGACGCGATAGGGGCACGGCGCGAGGCGCTGGCCGGTCTGCTGGCCCGGGAGTCGGGCAAGGTGCTGGCCGACTGCCGTGGCGAGGTCGGCTTCGCCGCCACGTACCTGCGCTGGGTCGTCGAGCACGCCCCGGCGGCATACGCCGAGCGGGAGATCGACGACGCGGCCGGCCGGCTCCTGCGGCTGCCCCGGCCGTACGGGGTCGTCGCCGCGATCACGCCGTGGAACGCGCCGATCATCCTCACCCTGCTCAAGGTGGCCCCGGCCCTCGCCGCCGGCAACGCGGTGGTGGTCAAGCCCTCGCCGCTGGCCCCGCTGGCGGTCTCGGAGGCGCTGCGCCTGCTCGCCGGGGCGCTGCCGGACGCGACGCTGGCGGTCGTCCACGGCGACGCCGCCGCCGGGGCGGCGCTGGTCGGGCACCCGCTGGTGCGCAAGGTGGCCTTCACCGGCGGCGGCCCGGCGGCCCGGCAGGTGGCGGCGACCGCCGCCACCCAGACCACCCCGGTCGTGCTGGAGCTGGGCGGCAACGACGCGGCGATCTTCCTGCCCGACGCCGACCTGGGCGCCGAGCCGATGCGCCGGCTGGTCCTGGCGAGCTTCGCCACCAGCGGCCAGGTGTGCATGGCGGCGAAGCGGCTGTACGTGCACCGCAGCCGCCACGACGAGTTCGTGGCGGCGTATGCCGACGCCGCCGCGGAGGTGCTGCGTGTCGGGGACGCGCTCACACCCGGGGTGAGCATGGGCCCGGTCGTCTCCGCCGGCGCCGCCGCCCGGGTCGAGCGGATCGTCGCGGCGGCCGTCGCCCGGGGAGCCACCGCGCTGCCGCTGGGCACCGTCGACGGCGGCACCGACCTGGCCGGCGGATACTTCGTGGCCCCGACGCTCGTGCTGGACGTGCCGGACGACGCCGAGGTGGTCGCCGGGGAGCAGTTCGGGCCGACGGTGCCGCTGCTGCGCTACGACGACGAGGATGAGCTGCTGGCCCGGGTCAACGCCGACGAGCTGGGCCTCGGTGGCTCCGTCTGGTCGGCCGACGAGGAGCGGGCGTTCGCGCTGGCCCGCCGGGTCGAGGCGGGTTTCGTCTTCGTCAACACGCACAACCGCACCGGGCTGTCGCTGCGGGCGCCGTTCGGTGGGGTGAAGCGCTCCGGCTACGGCCGCGAGTATGCCGAGGAGGGGCTGGCCGAGTACGCGCAGACCTGCGTCGTGCACGCCCCCGGCCCGTTCCGGCCCGGTGGCGCCGGGCTGCCCGCCGACGCGTACCCGGGCTGAGGCCGGGCCGCGTCGGCGGGTCCCGCGTCAGTAGTCGACGACGACGCGGGCCTCGAGGCGCGGCTTGAGCCAGCCCGCCACCTCCAGGTGGGCGGGGTGCGCCTGGTAGGCGCGCAGCGCGTCCGCGTCGGTGTGCGTGCTGATCATGCAGAGGTCGTAGGAGACCGGGGTCCGTAGCGTGTCGAGGGCGACCGTCAGCGTCGCTATCTCGTCCACTGTGCCCACCAGGCCCTCCAGCAGCGACTTCGCCTCGACGGCATCGGCCGAATCGGCGAACTTCATCAGTACCACGTGGGTAAACACCTGCTCTTCCCCCTGTTCCCCGGCGTCGCCCGAGTGTATGTTCTGGAAACAGCGTTTCGCCAGGGGAACCGGAGCGGGAATGGCCATCAGGGTTGCCGCCGTACAGTTCGAAGCCGGCCAGGACATCGAGGCCAATCTGTCCACCTGCCTGCGCCTGGTCGCCGAGGCCGCCCGGCGGGGCGCGCGACTCGTGGTGCTGCCCGAGTTCTGCAACCACCTCGCCTGGTACGCCGACCGCGCCCAGGCGCACGCCCTGGCCACCCGGCCGGGCGACGACTTCCTCACCGCCGTCTCGGCGAGCGCCGCCGCACACCGGGTGTACATCAAGATCAACGTCACGCACGCCCGTCCCGACGGGCGCACCGGCGGCACCAACTTCCTCTTCGGCCCGGACGGGGCGGTGCTCGGAAGCTGCGACAAGCAGGTCCTGATGGGCGCCGAGAACGACCACCTCGACCCGGCGACCGAGGTCGGGCCGGTGCTCGACACCCCGATCGGCCGGCTCGGCATGTACGCCTGCATGGAGGGCGTCATCTCCGAGACCACCCGCGGCCTCACGCTGCGCGGCGCGCAGGTGCTGCTGAACAGCCTGAACTCGTTCGCCACCGACGAGGCCGCGCTGCACATCCCGGTGCGGGCCGCGGAGAACCGGGCCTGGGTGATCGCCGCCAACAAGGTCGGCCCGCTGCTGCCCGCCGCGCAACTGCCGGCCATGAGCCGTGGCCTCGGCGTGCCGGAGCAGTGGCTGCACGGGGCCGGCGAGTCGCAGATCGTCGCACCGGACGGCACGGTGGTGGCCAGGGGTCCGCGCACCGGTGAGGCCGTCGTCATCGCCGACATCGACGTGGAACGCGCCGACGACAAGCAGCGCCCGGACGGCACCGACATCCTCGCGGCCCGCCGGCCGGAACTCTACGGCCCGCTCGGGGAGGCGCCGACCGGCCGTCGCCGCCCGCCCGGCGCGGCGAGCCTGCCGGTCGCCGTGGTCCGGCCACGGGACCCCGGCCAGGCCGCCGACCTGCTCGGCACGTCGGTCGCCGGGGGCGCACTGCTCGCCGTACTCGCCGAGAACGCCCTCGGCCCGCACGCCACGCCGGCCGAGGTGGCCGCGGCGCTGGCACCGGCGCTGCGCGGCACCGAGGCGTACGCCGTGGCCACCGCCCGCGGCGCCGACGGCCCGCTCGGGCTGCTCGTCGGCCCGGACGGCGTGCTCGGCGAGCAACCACAACTGCACCGGGCCGGCGCGGCCCGCGACGCCGCCCGGCCCGGCGACGGCCTGCGCACCTTCGACCTGCCCTGGGGGCGGCTGGCGATCGTGGTCGGCGACGACGCGATCTTCCCGGAGACGTTCCGGCTCGCCGCCCTCGCCGACGCCGACGTGGTCGCCGTGCCGTTCACTCCGCGCGAGCCCTGGGAGCTGGCGCTGGGCCTGCCGGAGCGGGCCGCGGAGAACCGGCTCAACCTCATCGCCGCCGGGCCGCTCGGCACGGGCGCGGCGGTCTTCACGCTCAGCGCCGACTTCACCCTCTGGACCACCTGGGCCGGGCCGTTCACCGGCCGGATCAGCAGCCCGCTGCGCACCGACATCGCCGCCGACCAGCCTGTCACGCAAGCCGTGGTGGCCCCGGCACACGCCGCGAACCGGCTCGTCTCCCGCCGCACCGACCTCGTCGACGGCCGCCCGTGGCGGCTCGTCCAGGCCCTCACCGAAAGGCGCTGAACCGTGGCCGACACCATGAAACATGTCGAGGACATGCTCGACGACTCCCCCACGGTCGACGTCCACGAGACGTTCCACCGCTACCAGGTGCTCCTGGACGAGCTGAAGGCCAAGATCACCGCACGGTTCGAGCTGACCCGCGACCCGTCCACCGAGCCGCTGGAGCACTACGGGGACTACCCGAACGGGCCGGGCGGCTCGCTCGCCGCGTACACGGGCCCCGAGGTCGACTGGCTCGTGCACTCCTGGCTGGGCAACCCGGCGGCCAGCTTCGCCAACCTGCACCTGACGTGCTGGCTCGGCCCGCAGGTCAGGGTCCCGCACCTGGGTCTGGCCCTGCTCGTCTGGCCCGGCGGCTGGTTCTACGTCGACTCCGTGCCCCGGGTCAACATGGTGGAGGACGGCGACTACTACGACCGGTACTACGAGCCGGTCAACGAGGAGTGGCTGCAACTGCGCGCCGACCCGGCCTTCGACTACTTCGTCAGCCGGGCCGGGTTCATCCGGGCCAGCCTGTCGCCGACGGCGCACTGCTACTCCTTCGACCGCAGCCCGGAGAACATCGAGAAGGTCAGCCAGGTGACCCACGCCCACGTCGACCGCTGGCTGCGCTGGGTCGACGAGGCCGAGCCGGTGCCGGCCGAGGAGCGGGCCGCGCTCGCCGAGACCGATCTGCGCATCCGGCGCAACATCACCGACCGCGACCCGGCGAACGTGATGGGCGTGCGCTACTTCGGCGAGGAGACCACCAACCGGCTCGTCCGCGGGCTCTGGGGCGGCGACCGCGAACTCCCCCGGCCCTCGGCATGAGCCCTCCGCACCGCGGCGGTGTCCGGTCGCTCTGGTGGGCCGCGCGGATCCCCGGGGCGCCGGCCCCGTTCGACACCGCACACCTGCGGGTCCACTACCCGGCCCGGCCCACCGGCTCCGACGCCGAGCGGCTCAGCGGGGTGCTGGCGGCCGACCCGGCCGGGGCACCGTACCCGGTGGTGCTGCTGGTCTCCGGGGTCAACGTCGGGCAGGACAGCTACCGCTGGCTGGCGGTGGAGCTGGCCGCGCGGGGCGTCGTCGCGGTGACCTACGACTGGGTCGGGGTGCTCTTCGCCGGCCTGCACGGGATAACTCCCGGCGTCGACCTGGACGCGGCCCGCCCGGGTGGCTACGGCAACCGCCCCACCAGCCCCTCGCTGCGCCCGGTGCTCGACGCGTTGGCGCAGCTCACCGGGCCGCTCGACGGGCTGCTCGACCTCGACCGGGTGGCGCTGTTGGGCCACTCGGCCGGCGGCACGGTGGCGCTCCAGTCGGCGCGGTTCCTGCCCGAGGTCCGCGCGGTGGCGACCTACGGGGCGCACACCATGGTGGCGACCATGCTCGGCTGGCCGGCCGGCACCGTGCTGCCGGCCCAGGTGGACTGCCCGGTCATGCTGCTCGCGGGCACCAACGACGGCGTGATCAACGGCTCAGCCGACCGGTACGGCGAGGACGCGGCCACCCGCGCCGACCCGATCACCCGCACCTTCGACGAGGCGCTGCCCGACGCCGACGGCACCAACCTGCTGGTGCGGCTGACCGGCGCCAACCACTTCGGCATCGTGCACCCGCCCGATCACACCTCGGCGCGTGCCTTCCTCGACCAGGAGGCGAGCGTCGACCCGGAGACCACCCGCGCACTGCTGGCCGACCTGCTGTCCGGGTTCCTCGCCGTCCACCTTCGCGGCGAGCCGGCCGACGGCTTCGACCGGCTGCTGGCAACGCTCGACACCACCTCTTCGATCGCCTCGTTCCGGCGGAGGTAGCCACCATGCTCAAGAACTTCTGGTACGCGGTCGAGTTCTCCGACCGGGTCACCACCAAGCCGGCCCGGGTCACCGTGCTCGGGCAGTACCTGGCCCTCTACCGCACCCCGCGCGGACGCGTGGTGGCCCTGTCCGACCTGTGCGTGCACCGGGGCGCGGCGCTCTCCGGCGGCTCGACCGCCGGCGAGAACATCGTCTGCCCCTACCACGGCTGGGAGTTCGAGCCGGGTGGGGCGTGCACGAAGATCCCGGCGAACCAGCCCGGCCGGGGCATCCCCAACAAGGCCCGGGTCGACTCGTATCCGGTGCAGGAGCGCTACGGCTTCGTCTGGGTCTTCATGGGCGACCTGCCCGAGGCCGAGCGGCCGCCGATCCCCATCTGGCCCGAGTTCGACCACCTGGTGGAGAACGACGGCAAGTACCGCGCGGTGACCGGCGAGTTCCTGTGGAAGGCCAACTACGAGCGGATCCTGGAGAACGGCTGCGACATCGCGCACGCGCCCTTCGTGCACGGCAACGTGTTCGGCAACCGGGAGAAGCCCGAGGTTCCCGAGTACGAGGTCGAGATCCCCGACGAGTGGTCGGCGTTCGCCACGGTCAGCCTGCACCCGCCGCGCTCCAAGGGCCTCTGGTCGCTTGTCAACCGCAACAACGCGGACCTGGCCAACCGCCCGCCGGTGGTCACCTCGGCCGGCTGGATGCTGCCCAACATGATCAAGCTGCACGTCCGGCTCCCCATCGGCGAGCTGATCATCTATGACACCAACATCCCCATCGACGAGACCACCACGCTGGTCAAGTGGGTCGCGCTGCGCACCTTCTTCACCGGCACCTGGGCCAACCGCAACGCCGTGCAACGCGTGATCCGGATCTTCTACGAGGACGCCGAGGTGGTCAACAACGTCCGCCCCGAGCTGCTCCCGTTCGACCTCGGCGCGGAACTGCACGTCAAGAGCGACCTCATCGCCGTGCACTACCGGCGACGCCGCCAGGAGCTGGCCGAGCGCGGCTGGATGCTGTCCGACGCCGACCGGGTGACGGGCGACGTGCCGCGCCGGGAGGCCACCGTCATCCCCTCGCCGGCACGCCGGGAGAACCCGGAGCTGGCCCGCGCCTGGGTGCACAAGGCCAGGGGCGAGCACCCGAGCGTGGCGGAGTCGCAGCGCATCGGGCTCGAACGCATCACCGAGGAAGAGGGCGCCGACGCCGCCGCGGGAGCCGAGGCGCAGACCAGCCCCCAGCCGACCACCAGCGCGACGAAGGAGCAGGCATGAGCCTCCCGTTGGAACTCTGCGAGAACGCGGTGGCCCACCTGACCACCCGCCACCCGCTCACCGCCGTCATCGACGAGCCGCTGAGCAGCCCGATGTCGCCCGACCCGGTGGGTGCGCTGCGGGTCTGGCGGGGCGCGCCGGGGCAGCCGGTGGTCAAGGTGGTCTACGTCGGGCTGGTCGTGCCGATGATCCACCTCGACAGCCACATGGTCTTCGCCTTCACCGCCGCCGACAGCGCGATCCCGCACTTCACCCTCGACTCGGTGTACGGCGGCGACTACCACGCCTACCACCTCGACCTGATTCCCCGGGCCGAGCTGAGCAGCCACCTGTCCTACATGGACGCCGCCTACCAGCCGCTCACCGAGGTCTTCACCGAGGCCGGCGCGATGGACGGGCTGAGCCGGGCCGACATCGGGCCACGCCAGTACGCGCTGATGTCGCCGTGGATGCTGGTCGGCCGGGCCACCGAGGAGGCGTTCCGGAAGATGGGAGCCGCCGTCTCCGCGTACGCCGAGCACTGGTCCGCGCTGGTGACCGACGGCCTGCCGGCCGACGTCGTGGCCGGCCTGGCCGACACCGACCTGGCCGCCCGGGACACCGCCGTGCGGGTCAACCTGTTCAGCCCCGAGGTCGACCCGGTCTGGGCCCGGGTCACCCGGCTGATCGGCGAGCCGGCGACCGACCGGATCCGGGCGGAGCTGATCGGCAATGAGTGAACCGAACGCAGCGGCGGCCACCGAGCCGAGCGCCTGGCAGCAGCGGATCGCCGGCGAATGGCACGGCCGGCCGTCGCTGTTCACCGCCACCGGCGTCTGGCAGGGCTACGAGGAGATCCACCGCTCCTCGGTGCACGCCGACGGCGTCACGACCTACTACATGGACGGCGGGCTGGTCGGCGGCGGCGAGCTGGCCGGGCGCTACCGGCTGGGCGCCCCGTTCGCCTTCGGCGTGATCGACTCCGACGCCGACCGGGTCTACACCGGCCCCGACTTCTTCGGCACCGGCCAACCGTACGGCTCGTTCGTGGACTCGCACTACTACGGCCCCGGCTGGCAGGTCGACCTCAACACCTGGAACCAGGTGCTGCCCGACGGTGAGACCCAGGTCTACTCGTCGATGCTGCACCAGGGCTGGGCGGTGGTGGGCTGCTTCAACGGCGTCTACACCCGCAGCTTCGACCACGAGACCAGCCCGGACACCCGGCAGCGGGTGGCGCGGTTCCTGACCGCCGAGGAGCGGCGCGGGCCGGTGCCGTACATCCTGCCGACCAAGCAGGCCGGCGCGTTCACCGGCAGCTGCGAGCTGTGGGGCGCCGACCAGAAGCTGCGCGGCGAGGTCGCGGTGCGCCTCGGCCTGGAGCCGATCAATCTGCTGCGCACCCGCCGGGTGGTGAGCTGGGTCGGCGCCGACCTGGACCGGCGGTACGTGGTCGAGCAGCGCCGCGACGGCGACCGGCTGTTCTTCGAGGGCCCCGACGCCTGGGGCAACGCCCAGGGCTTCGGCCGGGCCAGCTACCCGTCCTGGCACTTCCACGCCGACGGCGGCGACGTGTGGAAGGTCAAGGGCCGCGAGTTCGCCATCGACGCCGAGCCGGGCATGTCCGCCGGCGGGCGCCTCGCCGTGGTGTACGAGCTGTTCCGGGGCAACGTACTGGACAGCGTCCTGCACGGCCTGCTCACCTGGGAGGCCGCCGGATGACCACGGTGGTGGTGACCGGCGGCACCCGCGGCATCGGCGCCGGCCTGGTACGCGCGCTGCTGGCCCGCGGCGCCCGCGTCGCGTTCTGCGGGCGCGGCGCGGAGTCGGTGGCCACGGCGCTCGCCGCGCTGCGCTCCGACGCCTCGACGCCGGCCGGCGCCGAGGTGATCGGGGTACGCGCGGACGTCACCGACCGCGCCGACGTCTCCGCGCTCTGGTCGGCCGCCGCCGAGGCGTTCGGCGGCGTCGACATCTGGATCAACAACGCGGGCGCGAACCACGCCCGCCGCCCGCTGTGGGAGCTGGCGCCGGAGGATCTGGACGGGGTGCTCGCCGCGAACCTCGGCGGGGTGGCCCGCGCCAGCGCGGTGGTGCTCGCCGCGATGCTCGCGCAGGGCCACGGCGCGCTGTGGAACATGGAGGGCTTCGGCTCCAACGGTCAGGCGCGGCCGGGACTGACCGGGTACGGGGCGTCGAAACGCGCGGTCACCTACCTGACCGACGGGCTGGCCAAGGAACTCGCCGCCGCCGGGGTCGCCGGGAAGGTCACCGTGCACCACCTCTCCCCCGGCATCGTCGTGACCGACCTGCTCACCCGCGACTACCCGCCGGACGAGCTGGCGAAGGCCAAGAAGGTCTTCAACATCCTCGGCGACCGGGTGGAGACGGTCACCCCGTGGCTGGCCGACCGGGTCCTCGCCGGAGGCCGCAACGGCAGCCGGGCCGCCTGGCTGACCAACCGCAAGGCCGCCGCCCGGTTTGCCCTCGCCGGCTTCCGCAAGCGCGACCTCTTCGGCGACTCCACCGGAGGCCCCCGGTGACCCGGCGCGAGCGTGCGTCGTGAACGACAACGACTACACGATCGTCCTCGCGCTGGAGGACTTCGTGCCGGTCGGTCTGGCGCTGGCCGGGTACTGGCTCCTGGCCGACCTGTCCGGTCGGGTCGTGCCCCGGGTGGGCACGGTCGCCCGCGTCGGCGCCGTCCTGATCGGCCTCGGCGGCCTGGCCAAGTCGACCTGGAAGCTGCTGCTCGCCGGGTTCTCGATCGACCTGCCCTGGCTGGAGGCGGCGCTGTTCCCGCTGATGGCGCTCGGCGCGGCCGGGCTGCTCTGGGGCCTGTCCAGCGCGCTGGCCGGGCGCGCCGTGCGGTGGTGGCCGTTCGCCGCCGTGCTGGTCGTCACCGCCGGCGTGGCGATCGCGTACGCCCTCATCGAGCCGGTCTTCGCCCTCGCCACCACGAGCGTGACCGCCATCAGCGTCCTGGCCGCGATCATCGCCGGCCGGCTGCGCGCCTGGGGGGCGGTGGCGCTCTACGTCGCCGGGCTGACCTGCGTGCTGCTGCTGGTGCCGCTGCGCAACCACCCCGATCACGAGACCCTTGCCATCCAGTGGGCGGAGCAGGGGACCAACACCCTCGGCCAGGCGGCGCTGCTGCTCGCGGCGTGGCTGACCGTACGCGCCCACACCCTGGCCTCGGCCAGTGCCCACCCGACCCCCGCCCAGGAAGGAGCCGTGAGGTCATGACCGACGCGCTCGGCTGGCGCCGCAAATTCGGCGTCATCGCCCCGTCCACCAACACCATCGTCGAGCCGGACTTCTACCGGATGACGGTGCCCGGGGTGACCGCGCACTTCTCCCGGATCCACATCCGCGACCAGGACCTCTCGAGCGACAGCAACTTCGAGAACCTCCTGACGCAGATCCGCGGCGAGATCGGCGCGGCCTGCGAGCGGGTCCTGACCTGCGAGCCCGACTACATGGTGATGGGCATGTCAGCGGAGACGTTCTGGGGCGGTGTCGAGGGCAACCGGCAGTTCGTCGCCCAGATCAAGGCGGCCACCGGGCTGGAGGTGGCGACCGGGGCGGAGGCGTGCGAGCGGGCACTGCGCCTCTACGGCGCGCGCCGCATCGGCGTGGTGACGCCGTACCAGCCGATCGGCGACACGAACGTCGTGCAGTTCTTCTCCGAGATCGGGTTCGAGGTGGCCGCGATCGAGGGGCTGAAGTGCCCGACCGCGGTCTCCATCGCCCACGTTACCGAGGACGAGCTGCGCCGGGCGCTGCTGGCGGTCGACGGCCCGGACGTCGACGCCCTGGTCCAGTGCGGCACCAACCTGTCGATGGTCGGGCTGGCCGACGAGGCCGAACGCTGGCTCGGCAAGCCGGTGATCGCCATCAACGCCGCCACCTGGTGGATGGCGCTGCGGGAGAACGGGATCGACGACAAGGTGTACGGCGCCGGTTCCCTGCTGCGCGAGCACTGAGGAGTGGTTCGGGGCTGACCGTCCGCCGCGGGGTGGGCCGGCGCCAGGCGGTTTCAGTGCTGCGGGTTGGCGGGTCAGTTGCCCCGATGGACCGAGTACGTCACACCGTCCGTACCGATGTACACGTCGACGTACTGCTCGCCGGCACAGGCCGGCACCCGGGCACCCGCGAGCAGCGCCTGGTCGGGGCCGGGGCCGGCCGCCCGCAACTGGGCGGCGGCGACGACCCGCCCGAACTCCTCGTACGCGACATCCTCGTCCTCGCAGCCCCCGACCACGTAGAGCTCGGCTGGCGCGTTCCACGGGTCGCGGCTGACCGCGGCCAGGCTCGTCAGTAGCTGGTCGACGGCGTCTCTGGCCCCCTGGAGGCTGCTCATCTGATTGGCGCTCAGGTGGCTGCAGGCGACCCGCCACCGACCGCCGCCGACGGGCGCGCGCGCCAGCACGGCGACGCATGTGCTGACCCCGCTGGTGCCGACGAGAGCAGTCGCCCCGACAGCGGCGGTCGGCCCGGTCTCCATGCCTGCCTCGGCATCCGGGTGCAGCAGGGCGGTGTTTCCGGCGGCGATCCGACCGTCGTGCGGCAGCGTGGCTACGGCGCGCGCGAGCGCCGGCCGGTGGATCGCGTCGAACCTGGCCTGGTCGTCGTCGTCCAACTGGTATTCGTCGCCGGTGGGTACGGCGGTCGGGTTGGCCTGTGCGGTCCGGGCCGGGACCATCCGGAAGATCTCGCAGTCGAACGGCTGGATGAGTTCGTCGTTCTCAATCTCGTCCGGGTCGGTCAGCCACATCCACGACGTGGTGGCGAAACGGTGGTTCGTCTCCTGGAGCATGTGGTCATGGCCCTTAAGATGTCGAGTTCGGGTAGTGGCGTCGCTTGGCGCCCGGCGTCGGGCCCACCATGATTCCCGCCCCCATGGCGGGTGGCACGATGGCCGTGACGGGCCCGGGGATGCCCAGTTCCTCCACCACCCACATTCCGGCCGCCGGTATCGCCTCCACGGTCTGGAAGTTGTTCGGGTCGCCGCTGCGGTCCCGGCGCCACCGGTCGTTGCCGTCGACGGCGGACTTCGGCAGGTCGAAGGCGAGGACGAGCCCGCCCTGGTCGGCGACGTCGCGCAGGGTCGGTTCGTTGCGTTTCCTCCCCATGGCCCATTCGGTGTGCTGCCGGGCGTAGGACAGCGCCGTGCCGAAGTCGCGGGTGACCGTGTTCCAGCCCTGGTCCTTGCTCTCCCTGGCGAGGTCGTGTTTCTCCCAACGCTTGCAGCCGATGTCGCTGCCGGCCTTACCCGGCGTCAGACCCGTGACCTGGATGCCATCGCCGTAGTAGTTGCATCGGTTGGTGCCGTGGTAGAACCGGTACACGTCCTCGGGCGGCGGGTCCTGGGGCGGGTTCGCCAACTGCCACAGCCGCAGCTGCCGCCCTCTGTATGCCTCGAGTGCCTCCGCATCGCGCGTGTCCACGCCGAGTTGTTCGAATGCTGTGGCCAACCGGTAGAGGATCAGCTTGTCGGCGATGCTGGCGAGCGCCGACGTGGTGTACTTCGTGGACAGGACGATGGTGTTGGTGGCCGGCAGGTAGTCACTGCCGACGGGACTGTCGAGAATGGCCACGCTCAGCCGCGTGCCGTGCGTGGTGTTGAGCGCGTGCACCACATCGGTGACCACCTGCGCGGCTGCGGACCAGTGCGCCAGGCGTGCCGTCAGTGCCTGATCCGGACGCGGGGCTGGTGCCTGGGCCGGTGCGGGGCCGACGGTTTCCGACGGCGGGCGGTTCGGCTCGTCGCGGTGGACCGGCACCGGCCTGAGGGAAGCGGGTCGGACGGATGCCGGTGGGGGTCTCGAGGCCTGCGGGGGGAACGGCTCGTTCGGCTGCACTCCGTAACGCTATGCGTCGCTGTCGGCGTGCGTCAGCGGGAAGTCGCCAATCAGACGGGCGGAAGGCACCCGGTGCGGGGACGGGGACGCGTCCCCGTCCCCGCACCGTCTGCTGGCTTCAGCCGCGCAGCAGGCGGCGGCGCCTCGGCAGCACCACGACCAGGCCGACGCCGAGCAGGAGCGCCGCGCTCGACCAGAGCAGCAGCAGCGCCGTCACGCCCCCCTCGCCCGTGGTCGGCAGCGACCCGCCGCCGTCGCCGCTGCCACCGCCGTCGCCCTTGCCCTCGTCGTCGGTCGCGGCCCGCGACTTCACAGTGAACTTGGCGACGATCGACGTCGCCTTCGGGCCGGTCACCGGGTCGGTGCCGGCGTTGCACTCGGTGTCGACCTGTGGGTGGTCGAAGACGACGTTGGTGACGGTCAGCGAGACCAGCCCCGGCTGCGAGGTGGTGTAGGTCCCGGTCAGCGTCGCGCCGGGCAGGACGGCGTTGGCGTCGATCGCGCCGTACGCCGGGCCCTGGAGGTTGACCGTGCCGCTGCCCACGCCGCCGACCTTGACGGTCGCCTTGGGCACCAGGTCACCGGCGCCGACCGGCACCGGTCCGCTCTTCGGGCCGGCCGAGAACTTCAGGCTCACCGTCACCCTGGCGCCCCGCCCGGGGTTGGTGGGCGACATGCTCAACGTGTGCGTCGCGGTCCACGCCGAGAGGCTGCTCAGCGTCTTGCAGTTCAGCTTCACGCTCTTCGGGCCGAACGGCTCGGCCGGCGTGTCGACCTCATCGCTGGTCGTGGGCGGTGGGTCGTCCGTCGCGGACGGCAAGAGCGACGGCGGCTGAGACCGCGACGCGGACGGCGACGCGGACGGCGACGGCGTCGCGGAGGCGGACGGGCCCGGCGGTGGGCTCGCGGTGCCGGTGCCGCCGACGGTGAGACGCTCCACGACGGAGGTCGGCGTCGGCGCGGCCTTGTGGTCGCGGTCACCGGCCCCCGCGCAGTACGTCGTCGCCGAGGCGTTGGCGAACCTGATCCGCTGCACGGTGAGCGTCGCCGCTCCGGCGGCGGCGGCGAAGTAGGTGCCGGTCGCGGTGATCGGGCCGAGCGGCGCCGCCGGGGCGACCGCCTTCGCCGGGTACGACGACATCCGCAGCGTCGCGCTGCCGGAGAGTACGCCGCCCAGAGCCAGCGTCAGATCCACCGGAACGTCCCCGGCGTTCAGCCCCACCGGCCCGTTGTCGGGCCCGGCCTGCGCCTTCAGCGTGACGGTCACCGTGTCGCCGACCTTCGGCTCGGCCGGCGACTGGGTCAGGGTGAAGGTGTCCTGCCAGACGGTCGGCGAGCTGCCGGTGCCGGCGTCGTTGAAGTAGAGCCGGCAGCCGAGGGTGGCGGCCGTCGGGCCGACCGCCGCGGCCGGCGGCGCCGCCCGGGCGGGAGCCGCCGCCGGTAGCGCGGGTAGCAGCAGCAGCGGCGCCGCGACGAGCGCGGACGCTGCTACCCGGGCGGGAAGACGACGTCGGGTCATGTGGACCTCCGGTTCCGGTAGGGCATCAGCACGAGCAGGCCGATGCAGAGCAACAGCAGGCCGGAGCCGACCAGCACGGTGACCGCGTACCGGTCCGGGCCGGCGTTCACCGGGTTGGCGTTGACCAACGTCGGAGCGGACGTGCCGGCGGCGCCCGCCGGCGTGGCCGAGGGGGACGCGGTGGCCGCCGGCGGAGCCGAGGGTGCCGCCGGCGCGGCCGGGGTGGCGGACGGGGCTGCCGGTGCGGGCTTCTGCGCCGGCTTCTTGCCGAACGTCAACGCCACCGAGACCTTGTTGGCCTCCACCTGGTCGGCGTTGCCGCTCGTGGGCAGGATCTGCGCCGCGACCACGCACTCGCGCGCGGTGCAGTCGAACGCGCCGAACTTCTGGGACAGCTTCAGGGTGACCGTGGGCAGCTTCCCGCTGCCGTCGGCGTTGACGAACGCGGCGCCGCCGGCGAGGTTGCAGTCGGTCGGGCCCTTGAAGCCGGCGACGCACTGGCCGACGGCGATCTGCTTCAGGTTCGGGGTGAATCCCGAACCGTTGACGACGACCTGCTGCTTGTCCGTCAGCCCGGTGGTCACGCTGACGGTGAGGGCCGGCGCGGCGAACGCGGCCGGTGGCGCCGCCACGACGGCGAGGCCGCCGCTGGTGGCGAGCAGGACGGCGAGCGCAAGCGCCCGTCGGCGGATGGTTCGCACGGCGATCTCCTGACAGGTTCGGCGCAGGCCGGCGCGGGCAAGGGGCGGGGCGACGGGGCTCACGACGGCACCGCCGCACTCTGGACGGGCACGCCGGAGCGGTTGACGGCGGCGTGGTCGGTGCCGAGGTAGGAGCGGACCACGTCGGGGTGGGAGCGGACCTCCTGCGGGGTGCCGTCGGCGATGATCCGACCGCCGTCCATCGCGACCAGCCGGTCGGCGAGCCGGGCGAGCAGCGGCAGGTCGTGCTCGATGATGACCATGGTGACCCCGAGCTCGTCGTGGACCCGGCGCAGCACCTCGCCCAGCGCGACGCCGTCGGCCTGCGACACCCCCGACGACGGCTCGTCGAGCAGCAGCAGCGACGGTTCCAGCGCCAGCAGACAGGTGATCTCGACGATCCGGCGGGTACCGGTGGACAGCTCCCCGACCAGCCGGTCGGCGAGCGGGGCCAGACCCATCAGCGTGACGAGTTCCCCGGCCCGCCGGCGGTTGGCCCGGTCCGGGCCACCTGCGCCTAGCGCGGCGGCGACGAGGCTGGTCGGCGCGGTGCGTTCGCCGGCCACCATGACGGTCTCCAGCACCGTCAGGGTGGCGAAGAGCCGGGCGTCCTGGAACGAGCGCACCAGCCCGAGACCGGCCCGCCGTTGCGGCGACAGCCCGGTGACCGGACGGCCGGTGAACAGGACCGCGCCCCGGTCCGGGCGGGTGAAGCCGGCGACGATCTCGAACAGCGTGGTCTTGCCGGCCCCGTTCGGGCCGATGATGCCGACCACCTCGCCAGCGGCGACGTCGAGACTGGCACCGGCCACGGCCCGCACGCCCCCGTAGGAGCGGGCCACCCCGCGTACCGAGAGCAGCGGCTCGCCGGCAACCGCCGGCCGCAGCCCGACGGTGCGCGGCGGCAGCGTGATCGCGCCACCGGACCCGGCGGTGGCCGACGCGGGCCCGGCGTCCTGCCCGGCGGTGGCCGACGCGGGCGCGGCGTCCTGCCCGGCGGTGACCGACGCGGGCCCGGCGTCCTGCCCGGCGGTGACCGACGCGGGCCCGGCGTCCTGCCCGTCCGCAGGATCGGCGGCGGACGGCACCGCTGCGCCGCGGCCGCGGGCGACCAGCGCGGCGATGCGGTCACGCAGCCACAGCACCGGCCCGCCGAGCCCGGCCGGTAGCGCGATCACCACGACCAGCCAGACCAGGGTCAGCGCGGCCTGGCCGATGATGTCCAACTCGACGAACCCGGGCACACCGATGATCAGGAACGCCCCGAGCAGCGGGCCGGCCAGCAGCGTGATCCCGCCGACCACCACGGTGGCGACGACGTCGATGCTGGCCGAGGCCGGGAACGTGTTCACCGTGAGCTGGGTCTGCCCGTGGCCGATCACCGCCCCGCCGAGACCGGCCAGCGCACCCGCGACCGCGTACGCCTGCAGGACCCGCACCGGCACCGCGACGGTGAACGCCCGGGCGGCGTCGGCGTTGTCGCGCAGCGCCACCAGGATCCGCCCGAAGGCACCGGTACGCAGGTTCGCGGTGACCCACAGGCCGAGCAGCAGCGCCACCAGCGCGAGCAGGTAGTAGTCGGTGGCCAGCTCGAAGGTGTGGCCGAAGATCCGCGGCTTGGGCACCTGCGCGCCGTCGCCGAGCAGCCACCCCTGCCGCAGCAGGAACGCGCTGGTGGCGAGCGCGAAGGCGAGCGTGGTGACGGCGAGGGCGAGCCCGCGCAGGCGCAGCGCCGGCACCCCGACCGCGACCGCGGCCAGCGCCGCCGCCACGCAGCCGGCGACGATCCCCAGGAACAGGTTGCCGGTGCGCACGGAGACCTGCACCGACACCGCGGCGCCGATGCCGGCGAACGCGAACTGGCCCAGGGACAGCTCGCCGGCCACGCCGGTGACCAGCCCGATCGACAGGCCGACCAGGGTGAAGCCGATGATCGCGATGAGCACCGAGGCGCTCTCGTTGCTGATCACGAAGGCCAGCGCGGCGGCGACGGCGAAGCCCACCCCGGCGACGACCCGGCCAAGGTTGCGCAGCAGCCAGATCCGCTGGTACGCGGCGGGCAGCGGCGGTGCGCCGATCCGGCCCCAGCCGCCGTCCTCGCCGTCGCGGCGCGCGCGGACCGGCTGGGCGAGCAGCGCGACCAGGATGACCCCGACCAGTGCCAGCTCCACGAGGCCGCCGCTGGACTGCCCCGACAGCAGGATCTGCTCCCCCACCCCAATGCCCAGCGAGGCGCCGAACGCGATCGGCACGGAGGAGAACCGAGCGATCACCGCGCCGGCGAGCCCCCGTACCAGCAGGGCCGGGCCGAGCGACTCGATCGACTGGGTGCCCTGGGTCGGCGCCACGAGGATCGCCGAGAAGGCGGCCACGGCGCCCGCGATCGACCAGGCCAGGGTCGCCATCCGGGCCGCCGTGACGCCGTTGAGGGTGGCCGTGTCGGGGGCGTCGGCGGCGGCCCGGATCGCCAGCCCGAACCGGCTGCGCTTGAGGAACATGGCGAGCCCGACCAGCAGCACCGGGGTGAGCAGCAGCATCGCGGTGAACGCCGGGCCGACCGGGGTGTTGCCGACGGTGAACGACGGCATGCCGGGCGGCACCGGGAACGCCGGGCCGCTGGCCCCGGAGCTGTTGACCAGCAGGGCGAGCACGAGCACGAACTGGGACAGCCCGAGGGTGGCGATCATGCCGATCACCCGTGGCCGGTGCCGCAACCGGCGCACCACGCTCAGCTCGATCGCGGCGGATACCGCGGCGGCGGTGAGCATCCCGGCCGGCAGGGCGAGCCAGTACGGCAGCACGCCGTCACCGACCAGCCGGCCGAGCACGGCGGCGCCGAACACCCCGACCGCGCCGTGGGCGAAGTTGACGAACCGGCTGGAGCGGTAGACCAGCACCAGCCCGACGGCCAGCAGCCCGTAGGTGAGGCCGGTGAACAGGCCCAGCACGATGCGGTCCGGGCCGAAGTCGAAACCGGCGATCACCGCAGCACCGCCCCGTCCGTCGGGGCGGCCCGCGGCGCGACCTCGGCGTCGGGTGCCCGGGACGCGGGCCCGGCCTCGGGAGCCCGGGGCGCGGGCCCGGCCTCGGGAGCCCGGGACGCGGTCTCGGCGTCCGGTGCCCGGGGCGCGGGCCCGGCGGCCGCGTGGCCGCCGAGCATCAGGGCCCGGACCAGGTCCGGCCGGCCGGCCAGCTCGCCCGCGGTGTGCTCGGCGACCATCGCACCCTTCTCCATGAAATAGATCCGGTCGGCCAGCGACAGCGCCACGTTGACCGACTGCTCCACCACCAGCAGCGAGGTGCCCCGCGCGTTGAGCCGGCGCAGCATCTCCAGCAGGCCGCCGACGACGACCGGGGCCAGGCCGAGCGACAGCTCGTCGACCAGCAGCATCCGGGGGCGCTGGATCAGCGTCTTGGCGAGCACGAGCAACTGCCGCTCCCCGCCCGACAGGGTGGCGGCGACCTGGTCGCGCCGCTCGTAGAGGCGGGGGAAGACGGCGAACGCCGCGTCGACCCCCCGGTGCACCGCGTCGCTGCGCCGACCCAACGCGTAGCCGTGCATGCGCAGGTTCTCGGTGACGGTGAGCGAGCCGAACACGGCCTGCCCGACCACCGTGGACATGCCCAGTTCGATCCGGCGGGGCGCGGTCAGCGCGGTCACGTCGACCCCGCCGAGCCGGACCACCCCGGCGGCGGGGCGGTGCAGCCCGGAGAGCACCCGCAGCAGCGTGGTCTTGCCGACCCCGTTCGGGCCGCAGAGCGCCACGATCTCGCCGTCGTCGACGCGTACGGCGGCGTCGTAGAGCACCTGGACCGGACCGTACGCGGCGTCGACGCCGGAGCAGGAGAGGGCGGCCGGACGCGCGCCGCCGTGCCGTAGCCGGGCGACCTCCGCCTCGTCGGCGAGCACCCGGGCCAACCGCTCGGCGTCGGCCGGGGCGGTGCGCCGCAGCCGACGGGCGTAGCCGGCACCGGCCAGCACCGCCGCCGCGGCCACCGCCAGCGCCGGACCGGCACCGTAGCGGGCGTCGATCAGGGTGAGCAGGCCGGCGCCGCCCAGGCCACCGGCCAGTAACAGCACCGACGTCGCCGCCACGAACGCGGGGCGGGCGTCCGGGTGGAGCACCTCGGCGGCGACGCGCTCCCCCGCGACGGCGAGCGCGACCAGCGCGCCGACGGCGACGGCCAGGCCCGAGGCGAACAGCACGACGCCGGCCGCCGGGGCGGCCCCGACGCGCAGCGCGCCGGCGCAGACGAGCAACCCGGCCGGCGCCGCGAAGACGGCCAGGCGCAGTGCCCGTTCGCCGCGCAGCAGCACCGCGAGCGCGGCCCCGGCGAGCAGGGCGTCACCGACCACACCGACGGCGCCGCGCGGACCGAGGCCGAAGCGGGTGCGCAGCACGTCGGCGGCGAAGACCAACGCGCCGGGCACGACCATGCCGAGGCCGGCCTGGGCCAGCACGACGGTACGCGCGGTCGGTGGGCGGGTGGCGTTGTCGAACAGGGTACGCAGCGCCGGTGGCCACTCGGCGTCGCCCGGCAGTTCCCCGGCGGTCATCCCGGCCAGCACGCCGAGCGCCACGAGGACGCCCGCCGCCGCCCGGTGGTACCCGGACCCACCGCCGGTGCCGGCGGCGAGCAGCGCGGCCAGGCCGAGCCCGGTGAGCAGCCCCACGTGCCAGTACCGCAGGGTGCTCGTCGCGGCGGCGACCGCGCGGCCGGCCACCACCAGGACCGCCCAGGGCAACCCGAACGCGGTGAGGGCGAACAGCCCCGGCACCGGGGCGACGACGTCGACCACCAGCAGCAGCCCGGCACCCAGCCCGGCACCGGCGGGCAGCGCGACCCGTACCGGATGACGGTGCGGTACCCGCTGCACGACCGCGACGGTCGCGGCCGCGCCGACCACCGCGGCGGCGATCACCGCGGCCAGGACGCTGGTCAGGTCGACACCGAGACCCCGGGCGAGTCCCGCCGCGCCGAGCAGCGGCACCCCGGTCAGGAGGCCGCCGGCGGTGCCCGCGCCCCAGCCCGCGCCGCGGGAACGCCATGTCGCCGCGTCGTCGGGCGCGACGCCCGGCCGGGCGTTGAGGCGGGTGTTGTCATCGGGTCGCAAAGGACACGTCCTCCCCGCGGTAGGTGAAACAGGCGCAGCCGCTGTCGTAGCCGAACGCCCGGTAGCCGTTCGAGGCGGCGAACCGGCCCGCCGCGAGCCGCCCCGAGAAGCCCGTCGCCGGCTGGAACGTCGTGTCGAGCCCGCCCACCGCCGCCAGCCACCGGTGCGCGTTGAGGTCCGCGCCGAGGTCCTTCGCGCCGGCCTGCAGCAGCAGGATCGCGTCGCAGTACGGGAAGGCCACCCGCGCGTTCTCGCGGGTGCCGAACGACTCGCCCCCCGCGGCGAAGATGCCCAGGCAGGTGCGCTCGGCGTCGGTGGCGGGGAAGGCGTACTCCCGGTCGGCGACGTCCTGGCTGGGGTTGAAGCCGATGCCCACCGCCCCGGTCAGCGCCTCGCGCGGGATGATGTCCGGGTTGCCGATCAGGAAGCTCGGATTGTCGTAGCTGGAGATGCCGTAGCGGGCCGTGAAGCCCTGCGCGGTGGCCGAGGTCAGGAAGAAGGACGCCAGCCGGGTCCCGCCGAGGAAGAAGACCCGCTCGACGCGCTTGGCCCGCAGGTCGACGGCGGCCTGGTTGAGCCCCGTGTTGAGGGTGCCCAGGTCGGTGGAGTCGATCCAGGCCACGGTCGGGGTGACGCCCCGCTGCCTCAGGTACGGCACCACGTGCTGCGCGTACATCGACCGGTTGGCCGGCGCGTCCACCGCGACGATGCCCGCCTGCCGGGCCCCGTCGAAGAAGCCCTGCGCGGCCAGCGCCGGCAGGTACGCGCGCACGAAGTCGTCGTACGCGGGGTAGGCCGGGGCGAACAGGTACGGCGCGAGCCGCTCGTTCGTCGCCTGGTCGATGGTGATCAGGGTGGCGTCCAGCACCAGGGTGTGCCGCTGCGCGTAGCAGGGGCGGGCGTTGGCCTGCAACTGGCCGGTGAGCACGACCGCGAACGCCCGGTCGTCCTGGGTGATCTGGTTGCAGAGCTTCTCCTCGGCGGCGGGTGAGTCGTCGCTCGCCTCGAAGTTGCGGAACACCGCCCGTAGCCGCCGGCCGGCGATGCCGCCGTTGGCGTTGACGTGGTTCTCCAGCGCCCGCATCTGGCGCACCGGGTCGCCGGCCGAGGCGGTGTTGAACCCGGTCAGGTTCGCCGTCTTGGTCAGGTCGGTGCCGACGAAGACGACGGTGACCGTGTCGGCGGTGACGCCGGGCCCGACGCCGGTGCCGTCGGCGCTGCCCACGCCGGGCAGCACCGCGCCGCAGCTGACGAAGGCGAGGAGCGCGGCGACGGCGGCGACGGCCGCCCGGATCGTCAGGCTCCGGTCCGGACCGGTGGCGGGGATGCCGGGATCACGGCTCATCGAGGGCTCCCGAGGTGGGTGTCGAGCGCGGCCAGGTCGATCACGGCGGCGGCGGACTGGTTGCCGCCGTGGGCTCCGGCCGGCGTGGGCGGGCCAGGCCGGGCGGCGAGCACCGCGTCGAGGGCGGCGAGGTCGACGACCGCGGCCCCGGCGGCCGGCCCGGTGCCGGAGCCGTTCGGCGCTCCGGCGTCGCCGAGCAGGTCGCGCAGCGCGGCCACGCTCAGGTGGGCGCCGGCCCGCCGACGTAGCTGACCGGCGCCGGGGGCGTCGTCGAAGACGAGGTACGCCCCGAGGGAGCCGACCCGCACGACGGACGGCAGCATCGTGCCGGCCGGGGCGGCGGCCGTCGCGGGCGTCGGCGGGCGGTCGCGGCGTTCGGCGAGGCGGCGGGCGAGGCCCACGACGATCAGCGCCCCGCCGAGCAGGTGCACCACGAACAGGCCCCACGGGTATGTCCGGAGCGTCGCCTCGGCCGGTGCGAACCCGCCCAGGTCGGCCTGCACGGTGTACCGGCCGAACGCGGCGAACGGGGTGGTGACGGGCACCCGGTAGGTGCGCGTCTCGCCCGGCCGGATGCCGGTGCCGGGCGTGCTCACCCGGTCGCCGCCGCCGTCGCGGCCGACCCGGACGCTGAGGGGCGGGTCGGGCAGCGGCTGCGGCCCGGGGTTGTGCACGGTGTAGACGAGGGTCCGGGTCGCCGCCGCGCCGAACAGGCTCCGCCAGCCCTGCCGGCCGGCGATCCTCGCCTCGACCAGGTCGAGGCGGACGGGGGCGGCCGAGACCGTGGGGGTCTCCCCCGTGGCGTGCCCGGTGAGTTCCAGCGGCGCGTCGGCCTGGCCGCGCGCGGCGCCGCCGACCAGCGTGGCGTGCACGACGCACGGGCAGGGCACCGGCGGGGTGCCGAGCACGAGTTGCACCGCGAAGGTGCCGTCCGGGCGCACCGGGACGGCCAGGGCGGCCCGCGTGTCGCAGGAGGCCGATCCGCCGATGGCGAGCTGCCCGCAGGTGACGAGCTGGACCAGCGCGCCGGCGGGCCAGCCGGCGCCGGTCACCCCCAGCCGGTCGCCGGGTGCCGCCGCGGCGGCGGCGAGGATGAGCTGCTCGGCCGCCCGGGCCGGTGCGGCGGGCAGGGCCAGCCCGCAGGCCAGCCCGCACACGGCGGCGGTCAGGGCGCGCGCGATCCTGGTCATCCGACCTCCGCGTGCGCGCGGTCGTGCCGGACGCCCCGGGGGCGGGCCACCAGGGCGCGGCGGCGTCTGCGCCAGGCCACGACCCCGGCGGCGATCAGCGCGGCGAGCACGGCGAGGCCGGTCCAGGAGACCACCACGGTACGGGTGGTGCGCACCGCCAGCACGCCGCCGTCGGCCTTCGCCGTCACGGTGGCGGTGACGACGTCGACCGGCCACAGCCCGGTGAGCGGGGCACGCATCCGCGCCTCGGCGCCCGGCACCAGGTCGAGCTGTGGCGTGGCGCCCCGTTGCCGGATCCGGTGTCCGAACAGGCCGGACGCGGTGACCGTGACGGCGGGGGCGAGGCGCAGGTTGCCGGTGTTGGCCAGGGTGTATTCCAGGGCGCCGTCGACCGGCGTGGGCAGCCACGGCGTCGGGTGCGTCAGGTCCGGGTCGGCGAGGTTGAGGCCGGGCACCTCCGGCCCGGCGACCCGCAGGTAGATGCGGGCCCCGACGGCCCGCTGCACCGCGATGGCGACGCCGTTGCTCTCGCTCCGGCCGCCCGGGACGGATTCCATCGCGACGATGCCGCCGACGTGGTCGCCGGGGCTGGCGTTCGTCGGGACGGTGATGACGAACGGGATGTCGGCCTGCGCCTTGGGCGGGATCACCACGGTGCCGGCGCCGACCGCCGTCCACACCCCGATGTCCGACTGCTTCTCGTCCGACCGGCGCAGCGCGAACCCGCCGTCGCGCGCGGTGTTGTAGGCGTCCGCGCCGTACACGGTGAAGGTGCGCTCGGTGTCGGTGCGGTTGATCACCCGCACCGAGTCGGCGAGGGTCCGCCCGGCGGGTGACTCGAGGAAGAAGTAGAGCCGGGGGGTGGGCCCGGCGTTGGTCGGTGGAGTGGGTACGACGGCCCACTCGCCGTTGTCCGCTGCGGCGGCCGGCCCGACCGGGACGACGGTCAGCGCGGCGGTGGCGACAGCGGCGGCGAGGGCCGCCGCACCGGTGCGCAGGCGACGTGGCCAGAGTGGGTGACGCACGCGGTTGCACCCTTCGACTGGTCGGTGCGGGGGCGGTCGGCTCGCACCGGCCGCCCCCACCTCGAGGCGGTCCTCAGCTCAGGGTGAGCGTGAGGGTCGCGGCGTAGGTACCGGCGAGCTGGTTCGCCGGTACGGAGAGGGTCAGTCCGGCCGAGGCGTCGAAGCTGCCGCCCGTGCCGGTGGCGCTGGTCGGTGCGGAGCAGAGCGTCGCCGTGTCGACCGTGCCCGGGGTACCGGCCACCGCGGTGACCGCGTTGGTCGCGCCCGCCGTGTCGACGCAGGCCGGCGTCCAGGACAGGTTGCTCTTGGCGATGGTGCCGCCCGGGGTGCCGGTGAAGTCGGTGACCGTGCCGACGAGGCTCCACCCGAAGGTGCTGCCCCGGTGGTCGGTCACCGTGACGGCCGGCAGGTCGCCGGTCGCCGTCTGCACGGTGCCGCCGACGGTGACGCCGGAGAACGCGATGTTGCCGGTGCCGGCGGCGCGAGCCATCGACAGGTTTCCGGCGGTCACGGTCTCCGACAGGTTGTACGACAGGGTGCAGTTGCCGGTCGTGGCCGAGCCGGTCTTGGCGGTGCACGAGTCAGCCGACCCCGTCCACGCCGAGATCGCGAACAGGGCGCCGGAGAGCGCGCCGACGTACGCGGTGGTGCTGTCGCTGACGGTGTAGGTGGCGTTGATCCCACCGGTGGCGCCGGCCGTGGCCGTCGTCGCCGGGTCGCTCGTCGCGGGCGGCGGCGGGGCGCCGGTGAGCGCCTGGAAGCCGCGGATCGTGACCGTGCTGCCCGGGTTCCAGTTGGTGCCGGTGACCGTCACCACGGTGCCGGAGCCGCCACCGCCGGGGGTGATCGCGATGCTCGGCGAGCCGAGGATCGTGATCGGGACGGAGACCGTGTTGGTCCCGTCCGAGACCGCCAGGGTACGTGCTCCCGTGGTGGCGCCGCTGGGCACCGTGAGGGTGCCGGTGCCGGCGCCGGCGGCGTCCGTGGTGCCCGTGCCGGAGCCGTCGGGCGTTCCGGTGCCGTCGGGTGCGCGCAGTGTCGCGGTCAGGGCGGTGGACGGCGCGAGGCCGGTCACCGCGTAGTTGACGACGTTGCCGGCCCGGGCGTGCCCGGTCACGGTCTGGCCGGTCACCGAGGTGACCGAGACCGTGCCACCGAAGACGGTGAAGCTCTCCACGATGGAGGTCGGGACCGGTGCCGCCTTGTGGTCCCGGTCGCCCGCCGCGGAGCAGTACGTCTTGGCGATCGGGTTGTTGAGGATCACCCGGTTGACGGTCAGCGTCGCGGCTCCCGTCGTCGTTCCCGCCACGTAGGTGCCGGTGGCGGTGATCGGGCCGGTGGGGGCGTTGCCGGGGATCGGGGCGGCCGGGTAGTTGGTCTGGGTGAGAGTGACCGGGCCACTCTGCGAGCCACCCAGTGCCGCCTCCACCACGATCGGCACGTCACCCGGGTTGATCGCGACCGGGCCGTTGTTCGGGCCGGTCGCCGCGGTGAAGGTCACCGTCACGGTCTGTCCGGGGCTCGGCGTCGCCGGCGTCTGGGTGAGCCCGAACGTGTCGGCCCAGTTGGTCGGTGAGCTGCCGGTACCGGCGTCGTTGAAGTACAGCCGACAGCCCAGGTTGCCTGGGGTGGGGCCGTACGCCTGCGCGGGGGACACGCAGACCGCGGTCGCGGCGACGGCCAAGGCCGCCACACCCACCGCTGTTGCCGTTGTTCTGAGCAATCCCATTGCGGTCCCGCTCTCCTTCCTGTGGGGAACGGTGCACCCCTGGCCGCTGTTTCGCTGATGGAAACAGCGGTTTCCAAAATTGGATAGGTTTCATAAACGCAGCCGGCACGCCCTCCTGTCAATAGCCCGACAGGCGATTTGACGTCGGGCGATGCGATCGACTTCGCCGACGGCGGGGCGTCGCCGGCGGGCTCCGGCCTTGGCAGGGGGCGGGCGATGGGGCAGAGTGGGAAACAGCGTTTCCCTGAGGAGGTCCAGGTGCGTTATGTGATCATCGGTTGCGGCAACGTCGGCATGGAGCTGGCCCGTCACTGGGTCTCGGCCGGCCACCACGTGGTCGGCACCACCACCTCCCCCGAGCGGGTGCCCGAGCTGACGCCGGTCTGCACCGAGGTGGCGGTCCTGCGGGGCAGCGACCGCGCGGCCGTCGAGCGGGCCACCCGGGACGCCGACGCGGTCGTGCTCACCGTGAGCCCGCGCATCGCCCGGGCGTTCGACGCCGACCAGCGCGTCGCCGAGTACGCCGACACGCTCACCGCGTCCGCGCGTACCGCCGCCGCCGTGCACCCCCGGGTGGTCTTCACCAGTTCGGTGTCGGTCTACGGCGCCGGCCACGGCCAACTGGTCGACGAGTCCAGTCCCGTCACCGACGACCCGGACGCCTCACCGCGCAACTTCATCGCCGCCGAGGCCGCCGTGCTGGCCACCGCACGCGGCGCCGCGCTGCGGATCCCCGACGTGTACGGGCATCCGCGCGACCTCGACTATCCGACCCGGGTGAAGCTGGCCCACGAGATTCTCGGCGGCAGCGTGCCGTTCTCGGCCGAGGCCCTGCACTACCGCATCGACTACCGCGACGCCGCCGCCGCACTCGACTTCGTGGTCGGCCGCGACCTCACCGGCGTGTTCAACGTGGTGCCCGACGCGGTCGTGCCGCAGACCAACCAGACCGTCCTCGACGGGCTCTGCGCCGCCGGGGGCTGGCCCGCGCTGACCTACCGGGGCGAGATCAGGACCCCGTTCGTGCCGATCAGCTCCGGCAAGCTGCGCGCGGAGGGCTTCGCCTTCGCGCACTGAAACCGGCCCCCGGCGCACCCGGCCGGCCGGGACCGGCTCAGCTCGCGGATCGCGCCAGGTGACGCCCGACCAGCCGGCCGAACGCCATGGCCGGCGTCAGGCACATGCCGGAGCAGAACGCGTTGCCGTTGACGGCGGCGGAGCCGATCACCTCGCCGACGGCGTACAGGCCGGGGATCGTCGTGCCGTCCGCGCGGCGGACCCGCAGCGTCTCGTCCACGTCCAGGCCGGCGAACGTGATCAGGGTGACCGGATGGTTCTCCAGCGCGTAGAACGGCGGCTCGACGATCGGCGCCGGCAGGTGCGCCCGGCCGAAGTCGGCGTCCCGCCCGGCCGCGACGAAACCGTTGTAGCGGGCCACCGTGGCCGAAAGCCCCGCCGGGTCGATGCCGGCCAGCCCGGCGAGCTGCGCCAGCCCGGCCGCCCGGTGCACGCCCCGGCGTCGTCCGCAGCGGGCGTCCAGCTCGGCCGCGCTCCAGCCGTGCACCATCGGGTGCGACTCGCGCAGGGCGCGGGCGTCGAAGACCGTCCAGAAGGTCATCCGGTCGACAGTGGTCAGCACCCGCTCCTTGCGGTCGATGCTGGGCTCGTCCTCGGCGATCCAGCGCCGCCCGGCCCCGTCGACGTAGATCTCCCAGGGTGGCCGCTCCGGCGCGACCAGGTGCGGCCGGTGCACCCAGTCGACCCGGAGGTCGCCGCCGACCGGGGGCAGGCCGCCGAAGGTGGGGATGTAGCGGCCCGTGCCCTGCAGGCCGGCGCCGACCGACCGGCCCATGAGCAGGCCGTCGCCGGTCGAGGTGGGCGCCGCGGAGGTGGTCAGCGGGGCGCCCTCCAGCTCGGCGAACAGCTCCGGCGCGTAGCCGAAGCCGCCCGTGGCGAGCACCACGGTGGGCGCCCGCCACCGCGCGCCGCCGGCCGTGGCCACCCCGCACACCGCCCCGCCCTCGGTCAGCAGTTCGGTGACGCGCACCCCGCACCGCAGGTCGATGCGGCCGGCGGCCCGGTGCGCGTCGAGCATCGGACGCAGCGCGGCCAGGATCGCCGAGCCGCCGGGGACGGTGCTGGCGTGCACGGTCCGCGCCGTCCGGTACGGCTCGTGCCCGTACACGATGCGGGGGGTCTCCGGATCGACGCTGAGCCCGGCGGCGAGCAGCCACTCCAGCACCGCCGGCTGTTCGCGCAGCGTCAGCCGGGTCAGGTCCGCCCGCGCGGTGCCCCGGCTGATCCGCCAGACGTCGTCGAAGTGCCGCTCGGGGTCGTCGTCGATGCCCCGCGCCCGTTGCAGCGAGAAGCCGCCGGCGGAGAGGTGCCCGCCCGAGTAGGGCAGGGCTCCCCCGACGTCCGGCGCCTTCTCCAGCAGCAGCACGGTGCCGCCCGCGTCGGCGGCGGCGATGGCACAGGCCAGGCCACCCGGCCCGGCGCCCACAACGATCGTGGTCGGCACGCCCACCTCCGGCACCTCGGTCGCGTTTCCATGGAAGCAACAGTGTTTCCATGGAACCGGCGTGCCGTCAACTCTCCCGGGAGGCGTCGCGGTGGCGAAGTCCGCCGCGGCGCGGGCGCCGTCGACCGGCGGTGCGCCGGCGACACAGGCCGCCAGCGGGGTCAGCGCAGCAGGACCGGGCCCGCGTCGATGCGGGTCCGGAACAGGACGTACGGCCTGCGCCGCAGGTCCTGCCCGCGCTGGTACTTCGCCTGGCGGTGCAGTTGGTTGGCGGTCACGTACAGGTGCCCGTCGACGGCCACGGACATGGTGTCCGGCCACAACAGCCGCGGATCGTGGAGCACCGTCTCGTACCCGCCGTCGGGGCGGCGGCGCAGCACCGCGTCGTGCTCGTAGGAGGTCAGGTAGATCCGACCGGCGTCGTCGGTCTCCAGACCGTCCGCGCCGCCGCCCTTGTCGCCCTCGTCGCGCACCGTCGCGGCCACCTCGTCGTCGCCGACCGTGCGGTCGGCCAGCGCGTCGGTGGCGACGCTGTACCACCGCCGCGACGCCAGCGGGCAGTAGTAGAGGCGGGAGCCGTCGGCGGCGATGGCGATGCCGTCGCAGCCCATGCTCACCGGCTTCGGGGCGCTGTCGGCGGGACGCTCGAGGAACGGTCGTCCCTCGACCACCGGGCGGAACGTCTCGACCGGCTCCGCCTTCGTCGACGGATGCTCGTGCAGTCGCCGCCAGGACTCGCCGGTGGCCAGGTCGACCACGATCAGGCCGTTCGGGCCGGAGTCGGAGGAGTCGGTGACGTAGGCGACGCCGGCCCCGCCGCGGCGCAGGTCGAAGCGCACGTCGTTGAGGTACGTGCTGGGCAGCGCCACGTCGGCCGGGAAGGTGATCACCTGGGCGACGGTGTCGGTGTCCAGGTCGACCCGGACGAGTTTCGGCCCACCGGGCCGGGTGGGTTGGAACATCGGGCTGCCGGTGTCGAGCACCCAGAGCCGGTCGGCCGGGTCGACGACGACGCTCTGCACGGAGACGAACGCCCGGGCGTCGTCGTCGGCCGACGGGCTGTTCCACCGCTGGTCGGGAAACGGCACCTCCGCGCCGTCGCGCAGCTCGACCACCGTGGCGGGCACCTCGTCGCCCCACTTCGGGAAGTTGACGAAGACCCGCCCCGTGTGCGACACGCTCACGCCGGTCGGCATCGGCCCGGTGAAGGTGTGCACGACCGCCAACTCACCGACGGGCTCGTCGCTGGCCGGGGAGGTCATCGCAGCGCCCTGCGAGCGGCGGCCACGACCGTGCCCCGGGCCGGGCGCGGTACGAGATCGGCGATCCGGTCGGCGGCGCGTGCGCCGGTCGCGCCGGCGACGGGAATCCTGCTGCGCGGTGACATGTTCGTCGGCTACCCGCCACCACGGCGACGACACCTCGCGGGCGTGCCCGGGCGATCCGCCGGGGCGGTCCCCGGAGCAGGCACGGCGGCCGTCCCGCCGATCGCCTTCTGACCGGTTCGGCCGACGGCGCAGCCGGCCGCCGGAGCCTCCCGGCGGCCGGAGCGTGTACATTGGCGGAACTGTAGCCCGCACCCGCAGGACCGGGTGTAGCGAACCGGCGTCGAGCAAGCGGCGTGGGTCCCGGCTCCGCCGATGGTGGGCCCGTTCAGCGGTCCGCGTGCGCGGGCTGCCACTCGCGTGCCCGCGCCGACCTCGAGTTTTGAACGGGCAGGCGCCGGCCGTGAGGATCAGCTCGATGACCCACCCGCCCACCGACCCCGCTGACGCCTTCGCCGAGCTCGGCCGCATAAAGCTCGGCGAGGTCGGCCTCGACGACGTCCTGCAACGCGTCGCCGAGCTGGCCAAACGCGTCCTGCCCGTCCCGGTGGAGGTGTCGGTCACGTTGGTACGCGGCGGGACGGGGCACACGGCCGCGTTCACCGACGACCTGTCCCGCAGCATGGACGAGCGGCAGTACACCGAGGGGGGTGGCCCGTGCCTGGACGCCGCCACCAGCGGCGACATCCTGACCGTGCCCGACCTCGGCGCGGAGGACCGCTGGCCGGACTGGGCCGCACAGGGCCGCAAGGCCGGAGTCGGCAGTTCGGTCTCGGTCGGCCTGCCCATCCAGGAGGCCGTCGTCGGCGCGCTCAACGTGTACGCGCCCACACCGCACGCCTTCGACGACGACGCGGTGGCGGTGCTGCGGACGTTCGCCGCGTACGCCGCGGTCGCCCTGGCCAACGCGCAGCTCTACGACAGCACCGCCACGCTGGCCCGGCAGATGCAGGAGGCGATGGCCAACCGGGCGGTCATCGAGCAGGCCAAGGGCATCGTCATGGCCGAGCGCCGCTGCACTCCGAGCGAGGCGTTCCAGATCCTGGCGAAGATCTCGCAGGACTCCAACCGCAAGGTCCGCGACGTGGCCCAGGCCCTGGTCGACCGCGCCACGGGGGCGTCCCGGACCTGACGGTGCCGTGCCCGGGTGGGCGAGGTGGACCGTCCCCGCGGAGCCGCACGCCGTTCCGCCGGTGCCCGGGAGGTGTGTCCCCGACAGCTTCGGGTAGGGCCAAGGCAGCCGACGGAGAGGATTCCCTGATGCCGAGCACCACGATGCCCATGCTCAAGACGTACCCGAAGTCGATCAATCTGGACCGCGCGAAGCTGGCAGCGGCGATCGACGCCCTCAACGACTGCGCCCAGGCCTGCACCGCGTGCGCGGACGCCTGCCTCAGCGAGGACATGGTCGCCGAGCTGACCAAGTGCATCCGGACGGACCTGGACTGCGCCGACATCTGCGCCACCACCGCCCGGGTGCTTTCCCGCCACACCGGCTACGACGCGAACATCAGCCGCGCCCTGCTGGAGGCGTGCGCCACGGCGTGCAAGTCGTGCGGGGACGAGTGCGCCGGGCACGCCGACATGCACGAACACTGCCGGATCTGCGCCGACGCGTGCCGCGCCTGCGAGCGGGCCTGCCGTGACCTGCTGGCCACCATCAGCTGAACGTCCCGAGCGGTGCTGGCACCCGCGAGGGCGCGGGCACCGCTCGGTGGGCCGGGTCGGCCGGGATCGATCTCACCGAGGCTGGAGCAACCCGCGTTCGGCCATGAAGGCTCGCAACGTCGCGGCGTCCTCGCCGGACATCAGGCGGCGTGGGATCACGGTCGCCGGCATCCGGTCGACGTACACGATCCAGAACTCGGGGGTGTCCCCTACCTGGGTGACCCCGTCCCAGGCGATGCCGCCGGACTCCGACCCGCTGCGCATCATGATGTTGTCGGCCGTGATGTCGTAGCCGCCCTCGACAGCGTAGCGACCGGAGCGACGCCGGGCGCGCAACCGCACCCACGGTGAGTACAGCATCGACAGCAGGCCACCCATGACCATCGCCATGCACAGCGACGAGACCTGATCGCCCCACGAGAACCCGAGCGAGACGGCGAGACCGAGCGCTCCGACCGCCGCCAGCACCGCGCCGATGTAGCCGTACCTGCGCAGTCGAACACCGCTGAGGGCAGCGGCCACGCGGCCCGGGTAGGCGGGATCGGCTGGGACGTCGAAACTGATGTGCACGGTCAGCACGATAGTGCCCGGCCGATCCGCCGGGGCACGACGGATCCGGCGCGGCTGGTGAGGTACGCGTCGAGCGCGGTGGCGACGGCCCGGCCGGGCGCCGTGGCGACGGCCGGCGGGCGACCTGGCGACGGCGCGGCCGGAGGCCGTGGTGGACGGTTGGCGCGGGCGCGGGCTCGGGTCAGCTCGGGGCGAGAAGGCAGAACTCGTTGCCCTCCGGGTCCGCGAGGACGGTCCACGCGACGTCCGGGTCCAGGTCGACGGCGGTGGCGCCGAGCGCGCGCAGCCTGGCCGCCTCGGCTGCCGGGTCGTCGCCGGGGTAGGGGCGGACGTCGAGATGGACGCGGTTCCACCCGGTCTTCACGTCGGGTGTGCGGAGGAACCGCAGGTACGGGCCGACGCCCCTGGCGGAGCGCAGGACCGCCGTGTGGTCGCTCACCTCGTGCACGGCCCAGTCCATGGCCTCGCCCCAGAAGCGGGCCATGGCGCGCGGATCCGCGCAGTCGACCACCACCGCGGCGATCGGCCCGGTGTCCCGGTGGAGCGGTCGGGGATCCAGCACGCAGAACTCGTTGCCCTCCGGGTCGGCCATGACCGTCCAGGGGACGTCGCCCTGGCCCACGTCGGCAGGTGTCGCGCCGAGGTCCCGCAGGCGCGTGACCACCTCCGCCTGATGGGCCGCCGAGGTGGTGGCGAGGTCGACGTGCACGCGGTTCTTCACCGTCTTGGGTTCCGGGGAGACGACGAGGTCGATGCAGACAGCGACGGGGTCGGGGTAGACGAAGCCCTCGGGTTCGAGGTTGGTCACGCCCGGTCCCTCGCTGGAGACTCCCCAGCCGAGCACCTCCGCCCAGAAACCGCCCAGCGCGGAGTCGTCCCGGGCCTTCAGGTTGATCTGCACGAGCCGCGTTGCCATACCGACGATGCTAGAGCCAGTCGGGTCGACGGCGGTGCCCGCACCGGTTGCGGCCGAGCGGAACCTCGAACCTTGTGGACCCCCGGCGGCACTTCGAGGCGCGCAGGCGGGCGCGCCCGGCGCGGCCTGCTCAGGAAACCGGCCGAGGCAGCGTTGCACCCAGTGCTGTTAGCGCTAACGTCAGGTACCGCCTGACGCCCACGCGAGCGACCCCGTCGATCCCGCGCCACCTGAGCTGGATCCGCAGGAGGCTGAGCCGGGGACCGCCCGTCGCCCTCGCCCCGCCTGACCCTGCGAGCATTTCGAGTATCGAACGAAATGATTGCGCCGGCAAGCCCCGACGATGCACGCATATCGATGACCTTGCGGGTGTCGGCCGGCTGGTACGAGGCGATTCACCTCGCCCGGCTTCGAAAATCGAGCGCCCGGACGGCTCCCCGCACCGATGGCACCGCTCGCGCGCCGCAACCCGCGTCGGGCGTCCCCGGCTCGAGCACGGGAAGGCGCACCGCTCGGAGCGCCACCGGCGGGCCGCCCGCGAACGGGGCGCGCCAACCGGCGGGCGGCGGGAACGTCCCGACTTGACGTACGCGATGTTATCGCTCACAGTCGATGGCCAGGGACGACGACGCCTGTGGCTTACCGGGCGAGCCCGCTTCGTCAACCTCGGATCCGCCGTGCGCCGGGCATGCGGGCGTCCCGTCGACGCCTGCGCCCGGCCACCGCGTCGCGCTGCGCCCCACTTCGGGTAGAGCGTTCGGCTCTCGGCCAGCAAAGGAGAAACATGTCTGCCTCAGGTACATCTCCATCGACAGCGCCGCCGACGCGGCGACGAGGGTGGCTGCCACGGGTCGTCGCCGCCGGCGCGGCGGCGATGCTGGCCGGTGCTGCCGTCACGGCGGTGGCGTCGACACCCGCCGCCGCCGCGACGGTGGACACGAGCGCGTGGTACGTGCTGGTCAACCGCAACAGCGGCAAGGCCCTCGACGTCTACAACCTCGCCACGAACGACGGCGCACGGATCACCCAGTGGGCCCGGAACGACGGCAACCAGCAACAGTGGCAGTTCGTGGACTCCGGCGGCGGCTACTACCGGTTGAAATCGCGCCACTCGGGCAAGGTGCTCGACGTCTTCAACTACTCCACCGCCAACGGCGCCAGCATCGTGCAGTGGACCGACGGTAACGGCACCAACCAGCAGTTCCGGCTGGCCGACTCCGCCGACGGCCACGTCCGGTTGATCAACCGCAACAGCAACAAGGTGGTGGAGGTGCAGGGCGGCTCGACCGCCGACGGCGGCAACATCGTGCAGTACGACGACTGGAACGGCAACAACCAGCAGTGGCAGCTCGTCCGCGTCGGCGGCGGGGGCGACCCGACCACTCCACCGCCGACGACCCCACCGCCCGGCACCTGCGCGTTGCCGTCGACGTACCGCTGGAACTCGACCGGCCAACTGGCGAACCCGAAGTCGGGGTGGGTCTCGCTCAAGGACTTCACCCACGCCCCCTACAACGGCCGGCAGCTCGTCTACGCGACGACGCACGACACGGGCACGAGGTGGGGATCGATGAACTTCGGGCTCTTCTCGAACTGGTCCGAGATGGGCTCGGCCAGCCAGAACACGATGCCCTTCGCCGCTGTGGCGCCCAGCCTGTTCTACTTCGCGCCGAGGAACATCTGGGTCCTCGCCTATCAGTGGGGTGGGACCGCCTTCTCCTACCGGACGTCGACCGACCCCACCAACGTCAACTCGTGGTCGTCGGAGCAGGCGCTCTTCACCGGCAGCATCTCCGGCTCCGGTACGGGGCCGATCGACCAGGCGATCATCGGTGACGACACGAACATGTACCTGTTCTTCGCCGGGGACAACGGCAAGATCTACCGGGCCAGCATGCCCATCGGGAACTTCCCGGGCAGTTTCGGCTCGACCTACACGACCATCATGAGCGACACGACGAACAACCTGTTCGAAGCGGTTCAGGTATACCGGCTCCAGGGCCAGAACCGGTACCTCATGCTCGTCGAGGCGATCGGCGCGCAGGGTCGCTACTTCCGCTCGTTCACGGCCACCAGCCTGGGCGGCACGTGGACACCGCAGGCCGCCACCGAGAGCAACCCCTTCGCCGGCAGGGCCAACAGTGGCGCCACCTGGACCAACGACATCAGCCACGGCGAGCTGATCCGCCGCAACGCCGACCAGAGCATGACCGTCGACCCCTGCGACCTGCGGCTGCTCTACCAGGGGCGCTCCCCCAACTCCGGCGGCGACTACGGCCTCCTGCCCTACCGACCGGGCCTGCTGACCCTGCAACGCTGAGTCGCGACACGGGCTGCCGCTGTGGGCGGGCCCGGCGCGATCGGCGACACCGACCAGCGGTGACACCGGGTGCGGCCCCGCACGGGACCCGCGCGAAAACCCGCCCTACCAATCGTCGGGTGGCGATGGCACCCTGGGCGCATCGCCACCCGATGATTGGAGCAGCGCCCGGATGGACGTCGCCCTCTTCGTGTTCTACGCGCTCGCCTACGTCGTTCTGCTCGCCTGGCTGATCCGGCTCGGCACGCGCCACGCCTTCGCCACTCCCTCCGTCGTGCTGCTACCGGTGGTCGCCGGGCTGCTCTACGACAACGGCCTGATCGCGCTGGGCACCCTCATCGGGGAGGGGCCCCTGCTGGAGAACCTCAACCTGGTCCGTTTCTGGTCGCACGCGCTGCTCACCCCGCTGCTGACGATCTTCGCGTGGGACGCGGTCCGGCGCGCGGGCGTGCGCTGGGCGGGCACCCGGATCGCGGCGGCCGGGGCCGTGCTGCTCACCCTCGCCCTGGTGACCATCGAACTGGTCACCGAGCTCGCGAAGCTGACCCTGGAGCCGACCCTCGAACACGGCGTGCTGCGGTACGCGCCGGCGGAGTCCGACGGCCCCCCGATCATGGTGCTGACGATCGCCCTCGTCCAGCTGATCGCCTCGGTGATCGTCTTCCGTAGGCAGCGCTGGCCGTGGTTCATGATCGGCGCCACCCTCATGATCGTCGCGAGCGCCGTGCCGCTCCCGTTGCCCACCGGCGCCGCGACCAACTTCTTCGAACTGATCCTGCTGATCTCGCTGGTGGCGACCAAGACCCACCAGGACCGGCAGTCGGCGGCGGCACGCGTGCCGACGACACCGGCTCCCCGGCGAACGCCCGAGCCCGTGGAACGCGGGGAGAACGATCAGGACGACCGGCCAGGTGGGCAGCCGGCGCGGCGTACCCGCGACCTTCGGCCCTGACCGCACGCCGACCCGGGGCCGGCACGGATGACTCGCCGTGACGCGCGTCGTCAGTTCGCGGGCGCCGGCTCGGTGGGCTGTGGCGTGAAGAACCGGACGATGTCGTCGGCTGCGGTGCAGGACAGCATCATCGCCTGCACGCGCGCGGACATTTCGGCGATCGGGAGGATCCTGGCGAACATCGCCTCCTCGTACGCCTGGATCGCCGGCTCGGGGTCGGCGCGGCTGCCGGCGAGTTCGGCGGCGAGTTCGGCGGCGTCGAGCATGGCCTGGTTGGCGCCCTCGCCGACCGGCGGCATGAGGTGCGCGGCGTCACCGATGAGGGTGACGCCCGGCTGGTGGGCCCAGCGGGTGCCGGCCGGCATCACCTCGATCCTGCGTGGCTTCGGCGGGGCGTCGCCGGCTTCGATGAGCGCGGTGAGGCCGGGGTCCCAGCCATCGAACACGTCCAACAGAGCGCGCTTGCCACGGTAGGCGTCCAGGTGACGCCCGTCGGCGCGGAGGGTGATCCCGACCCGGATGCTGCCGTCACCGAGACGTTGCGCGGCCAGGATCTGGTTCACGCCGACGCACCACAGATTTCCGGGGCCGACCAGTTCGGCGAGATCCGGGTGACGCCGGTCGGCGTCGCTGATGCTCAGCTCCACCAGGGTGGCCACCGAGGACAGTTCCGCGTCGGTCAGCAGCGACCGGACGACCGAGCGCGCGCCGTCCGCGCCGATGAGGACGTCGCAGTCGGCGCTGTCGCCGCCGTCGAGCGTCAGCACGAAGCCTCCCTCGGGTCGTGGCGTCACCGCCACGACCCGGTGCCGCCACGCGACCGTGTCACGAGGCAGCGAGTCGAGCAGGAGATCGCGCAGCGCGCTGCGGTCGATCTCGGGGCGGCCGGAGAACGAGCCGGGTGGTGGCCGGTGGTGCACGAGGGTGCGTCCGGCCGGGTCGAGGATGCGATGCTCCTCGCCCTCCGGCCGCGCCTCGGACCGGAACCGGTCGGCGAGGCCCGCATCGGCCAGGGCCCGCTGCCCGGACTCCGGGTGCAGGTCGAGCGATCCGCCCTGCGCTCGGGCGGACCGGCCTGCCTCGCGTTCGTACACCACCGCGTCGATGCCCTGCAGGTGCAGGATCCGGGCCAGTGTCAGGCCGCCGAGGCCGCCGCCGGCGATCGCCATTCGCATCGTCATCCCCCGTTACCGTACGCTGTACCTTATGGATACGCCGTACGGTAGCGCACCGCTGCCCGTCTGGGAACGGCCCGAGCCTCAGCCGCGGGCGGCGCCGGTGCCGCTGAGCCGCGCGAAGATCGCCGCCACGGCGATCCGGCTCGCCGACGCGCACGGCCTCGACGGGCTGTCCGTGCGCAAGATCGCCAAGGAACTCGGCATCGGCCCGATGCGGCTCTACGACTACGTGCGCAACAGATCCGAGCTACTCGACCTGATGGTCGACGCCGTGTACGCCCGGATCGCCGAGGCCGACCAGCACCCCGAGTGGCGGGCCGCGGTGCTGGCCGTCGCTCACCGGACCCGCGAGGCCGCTCTCGATCACGAGTGGTTCGCCGACCTGCTGGGCGCCAGGCCACACCTGGGGCCGCACGCGCTCGCGGTGGGCGAATCGACCGCGGCCGCGCTCAGCCGGGCCCCCGGCGTCCACGGCACCGACGACCTCCAGCGGGCTGTCGGCGCCCTCAACGCGTTCATCGTCGGAGCGCTCCGCGGGGAGATCACCGAGCGTCGCACCGCCCGCTCAACCGGCACCGACGTGCCCGCCTGGCAAGCCGCCCTCGGGCCCTACCTGACACGCATGCTCGAGACAGGCCGCTACCCCACGGTCGCCCGGCTCGTCGTCGACGGCGCCCACCTCGACGCCGAGCAGACCTTCCACCACAACCTGACCACCATCCTGGACGGCGTCACCAGCCGTCCGGGCCCGTGACCCGCCACTCATGGGCCGGCACCGACCGGCACACCCCGGACAGCCATCCGGACCCGGACGGGCGCCGAGCCCGGCGGTGACGGGCTGCGCGTCCTGCGGGCCGCGCCCCCGGGTGACGGGCTGCGGGCCGCGCCCTCGGGTGACGGGCTGCCGGCCGCGCCCCCGGGTGACGGGCTGCGCGGGCGGCGAGGCCACCGCCGGTGGTGCGGGATCCGCGCGCCGACAGGAACCGATGCGTAGTGTTCCGGTATGGCACAACGACTCGTCAGCGTATGGCAACCCTTCTTCCTCGGCAGCGAGAGTCAGGCCGCGGCCGTCGATGCCGCGACCGAGTTGGAGGAGCTCGGCTACTCACGGCTCTGGTTCTCGGGCGGCTTCCAGGAGAACGTCGCCCCGCGCTTCCGCGAGATCCTGGACGGGACCAGCCGCATCGGGGTCGCGTCGGGGATTGTGAGCATCTGGCACTCGTCGCCCCCCGAGGCGGCGGCGTTCGTCCAGGACGCGGAACGGGCCCATCCCGGCCGGTTCCTGCTCGGTCTCGGCGCCAGCCACGCCGTGGCGGTGGAGGGCACCGGCACCGCCTACCGCAAGCCGTACTCGAAGATGGTGGAATACCTCGACGGCCTCGACGCGGCCGGGCTTCCCCCCGAGCGGCGGATCCTGGCCGCGCTCGGCCCGCGGATGCTCCAGCTCTCCCGCGACCGTTCAGCCGGGGCGCACCCGTACTTCGTCCCCGCCGAGCACACCGCCGAGGCCCGGGCGGTAATCGGCCCCGACCGGCTGCTCGCGCCCGAGGTCGCGGTGGTCCTCGATCCGGACGCCACCACCGCGCGCGCCACGGCCCGGCAGTACATGAGCCCGTACCTCGCGCTGCCGAACTACGCCAACAACCTGCGGCGATTCGGCTGGGCGGACGAGGACTTCGTTGCGGGGGGCAGCGACCGCCTCGTCGACGCCCTGATCCCCTGGGGCACGGCCGAGCAGGTCGCCGCCGGGCTGGAGAAGCACTACCAGGCCGGCGCGGACGAGATAGCGGTCCAGGTGCTCAACGGCGGCGACGCCAAGGTGTTCCCCGCCGACGCGTTCCGCGCCCTCGCCACGGTCTTGATCTGACCTCCTCCGACGGCCCGCGCTCGGCGGCGCGGGCCGTCGGCGTCAGCAGCGTGCCGCCGTGCCGCGCCTGCCGCGCCGGCGCTGTTCCCGGGAGCGGTCGGCGGTCCTCGCCCGGGCGCTAACGCCCGCCACCCCCACGACCACCGGTTCCGCCTCGGGGTCGACGGCCATGAACACCGAAGTTTGTTAACTGATTTCCGTCCGCGCCTTGACAAGTGCGGGCCCACGACGGCACAGTCTGAAACGTTACAATCGCACTCCCGGAGCCGCCACACCCCACCACCTCCGGCGACGCCGCGGCGCTTCCCACGCCGGCCGTCGTCGCAGCTCCGCACGGCGGCGGCGCTCCTGCTCCCCCAAACCATCCGACTGCCTCGACACGCGCCGATCACCACACCCCCGGGAGTAGGTATGCGCAGATTGTCCGTCCGCCGGAGCGCTTCCCTCATCATCTGCTCCGCGCTGGCAGCAGCACTGCTACCCGCCGTCGCGGCTCCGGGCCAGGTCGCCCGGGCGACTGCGGGCCAACGCGCGCGCGTCGTGGCGGCGCCGCCCCCCGGAGCGATCGAGGCGCTGAACCTGTCGCCCACCTCGCGCGTGGTCCGCCCGACGGCGATCTACCGCACGACCGGCGCGGTCGCCAACCCGCAGAACGTCCTGTCCGGGCTCGCGACGCGGCTCACCGGCACGAACTCGTCCATCACGCTCGACTTCGGCAAGGAGGTCGGCGGCCTGGCGACGCTGACCTTCGGTGCGGCGAGCGACGGCGGCCAGCGACTCGGGCTGGCGTTCACCGAGTCCTCGCTCTTCGTCGGCAACGACAGCGACACCAGCGCCACCCACGAGGGTCGCGGGGACGGCGCGCTCACCGCCGCCGCGCCCGCCAACGGCACCTACACCATGCCGGCTGAGTACCTGCGCGGTGGCTTCCGCTACCTGACGGTCTTCCTGCGGACCCCCGGCTGGGTCGACCTGACCCGGGTCTCGCTGAACTTCACCGCCGCGCCCGGCAAGGCGAACCCGGCCGACTACGCGAACTACTTCTACTCCAACGACGACCTGCTCAACCGCATCTGGTACGGCGGCGCCTACACCGTGCAGCTGAACACGATCGCCTCCCATCAGGGCCGGGCCTGGCCCGCCCCGGCGACGCTGTGGAACAACGCCGCCGTGGCCGGCGTCGGCACCGCGATCCTGTCGGACGCCGCGAAGCGCGACCGCAACGTGTGGCCGGGCGACCTCGGCATCGCCACGCCCACCGCGTACGCGTCCACCAACGAGATGGAATCCACCCGCAACGCCCTGACCACCCTCTACAACATGCAGAACGCCTCCGGTGAGCTGCCCTACGCGGGCCCGCCGTTCAACCTGTGGGGCTCGGACACGTACCACCTGTGGACCCTGAACGTGAGCGCGACGTACTACAACTACACCGCCGACAAGGCGTGGCTCGACAGCGTGTGGCCGCGGTTCACCCGCGCCATGACCTACATCGCCGCCAAGACCGACGGCACGGGGCTGGTGAACGTCACGAACACCGCCGACTGGGCCCGCAACGGTCAGGGCGGGCTCAACCTGCAGGCCAACGCCCTGATGTACGCCACGCTCGTCGGTGCGACCAGGCTCGCGACGACCCAGGGGGACAGCACGCTGGCGACCGCGTACGCGAACCGGGCGGCGGCGCTGAGAGCGGCCGCGAACTCGCGGCTCTGGGATGCCACCGCCGGCATGTACCGGGACAACCCCACGAGCAGCGTGCATCCGCAGGACGGCAACTCCATGGCCGTCTGGTACGGCCTCACCGACACGACGGCCAAGAACACCAGCATCGTGCGGCGCCTCGCGCAGCGATGGAACGCGTACGGCGCGACGACGCCGGAATGGGGTGGCGACGTCCACCCGTTCCCGGGCTCGATGGAGGTGCACGCGCACTTCACCGCCAACGACGACGACACCGCCCTGGCGCAGATCCGCCGTACGTGGGGCCACATGCTCGACAGCCCGATCGGCACGAAGAGCACGATGTGGGAGGGGATCAGCGCCACCGGCGGGCTCGCCTACAACCCGTCGTTCATGAGCCTGGCGCACGGCTGGTCGACCGGGCCGACGTCGGCGCTGACGTTCCACGTCCTCGGCACGGCACCGGAGCCGACCATCGGGCACTACCGCTTCGTGCCCCATCCCGGCGATCTCACCAGCGTCGAGGGGCGCATCACCATGCCGCAGGGCGCGGTCGACGCCGCCTGGTCGCGCAACCCGTCCGCGGGCACCTTCGCCGCCCAGATCACCAGCCCGGCGGGTACGACCGGCCGGGTCGGCATCCCGAAGCTGACCGGCGACATCACGGTCCTCGTCAACGGCGCCGTCGTCTGGAGCAACGGGACCTTCCACCCGCGGCCCGGCATCGGCGGCGGCACCCAGGACGCCCGGTACGTGTACCTGACCGGCGTCACCCCGGGCAGCTACACGTTCACCGCCACCGGCCTGGGCAACCCGCCGCCCACCCCGGCCGGGATCGACCTCCCCGTCGGATTCACCCGCTGCGCCGCCGAGAACGCGCAGTGCTCGTTCAGCGGCACCCGGGTGGTGGCCTACGGGGCCGGCACCTACACCTACCGGACGGTCACCGACGGCACCGCGTGCACGAGCACCGCGTTCAACGCCGACCCCGCCGCCAACCTGGTGAAGTCGTGCTACGTGGCGCCCCTCGGCGGCCCCAGCGGCTACACCCGGTGCGCCGCGGAGGACGGCACCTGCGGTTTCGCCGGCACCCGCAACGTGGCGTACGGGGCAAACGGCGCGTTCCGCCACCGGCTCGCCGTGGACGGCACCGCGTGCACCAACGAGGTGTTCGGCGATCCGCTCGACCACACCGCGAAGGCCTGCTACCTGCCGCCGGGCGGCGGCCCGGCCGGCGGCTGGACGCAGTGCGCGGCGGAGTTCGGCACCTGCGCCGCGGCCAACGGCCAGCCCGTCGCGTACGGCGCCAACGGCGCGTTCGCCTACCGGACGGCCACCGGAGACATCTCCTGCACGAACGCCACGTTCGGCGACCCGATCGACCGTACGGTGAAGGCCTGCTACTGGCGCACCACCGGCGGCCCCGGCGGCTACGACACCGCCTGCGCCGCCGAGACCGGGACCTGCACCTTCTCCGGGCAGCAGACCGTCGCGTACGGCGCCCGCGGCAGGTACACCTACCGCAGCTTCACCGGCAGCGCCGCGTGTTCCACGGCCGCGTTCGGCGGCGACCCGCTGCCCGGCGTGCCGAAGTCCTGCTACCTCACCCGGTAGCGGCAAGCGGGCCGGTCCGACGCCAGCCACCAGGGCAGGCCGGACCGGCCCGATGCCGTCAGTCCGCCGGCCGGACCGTCGTCGAGGGCCGCCGATCACGGCCCGGTGGTGCGCGACCGGCACCGGGCCGGCGGTTGCGGCACGCGAGGTGCCCCCGGGTACGGGGTCGTGCTCGCGACGCCGACCGGATCTCGCACCCCCGCATCCGCCGGGACATGCTCACCACCGCTGCCCGGCGAGCGACGAGATGACCCCGGCGCCGACCGTCAGCCGGGCGACGCGTCTGCGGCCGGGCCGGTGCCGACGCATGCGAGGCCCGCGCGGAGGAGCCCGGGACCCCCTCGCGGTACGGCCCGACGACCTCGGTGGTGGTCCGGGCCGGGCGTCCGCCGGCGGCCCCCACGTCGTCGGAGGACCGCCGGCGGGCAGCCGCCTCGTCGGTCGGTTCGAACCGCCGCTGCCGCCCGGCTAACCGCCGAGCGTGACGTGCAGGATCTTCTCGTTGCTGTTGTTCGGGACGCTGTCCTTGTCACCGGCGTTCGTGGTGGTCAGCCAGAGGCCGCCCGGCGCGGGCTCCACGGTGCGCAGCCGCCCGTAGGTGCCGTTGAAGTAGGTCTGCACATTCGTCAGGCTTCCGCCGCTGATCACCGCCCGGTACATCCGGGCGCCCCGCGCGCAGGCCACGTAGAGCGCGTCGCGCACGATGGCGATGCCGGAGCAGGAGCCCTCCGCGGTGGGGTACGTGCGGGCGGGCGCGATGAACCCGGGTGTGTCGCAGGTGCCGCTGGTGCCCTCACACGCCGGCCAGCCGTAGTTGCCGCCCCTGGTGATCAGGTTGGTCTCGTCCATGACCGAGTTGCCGAACTCCTGCTCCCACAGCCGGCCCTGCGAGTCGAACGCCAGACCCTGCGGGTTGCGGTGCCCGTAGCTCCACACGTAGTTGCCGAACGGGTTGTCCGAGGGAACGCCGCCGTCCGGGTCGAGTCGCAGGACCTTGCCCTCGAGGCTGTTCCTGTCCTGCGCGTAGTTGCCGTTCTGCGCGTCCCCGGTGCTGGCGTAGAGCTTGCCGTCCGGGCCGAAGCGCAGGCGACCGCCGTCGTGGAACTTGTTGCGTCGGATCCCGCTGACCAGGATCTGCTCGGTGGCGGTCGCGAGCCGGTTGTTCTCGATCTTGATCCGGACGATGCGGTTGTCGCTCGGCGAGGTGTGCATGATGTACAGCCAGTGGTCGCTGGCGAAGCCGGGCGAGATCGCCAGGCCGAGAAGGCCACCCTCACCATCGGTGCTCTGCACGTTGGGCACGGTGCCCACGGTGGTCTTCGCCCCGGTGGTGGGGTTGAGATGGATGATGTCGTGCGCGTCGCGGCGGTTGTACAGGACCGTCCCGTCCGGCAGTGTCACCAGCCCCCACGGGATGTCGGTGTCGGTGGCGACCTGCCGCACCGCGCACACCGCGCCCCCGCACGCCGCGCCGGTGGTCACCGTGACGGTGTTGCTACGCGCCGAGGCGTTGTCCTGTGCGTCGCGAGCCACCACGTGGTACTGGTAGCTCCGGTTGGCGGCCAGCCCGCTGTCGACGAAGGTGGTGGACGGAGGGGCGCCGGTGACCGTGCCGGCCTTCACGCCGTCCCGGAAGATGTCGTAGGCCCGGACCCCGACGTTGTCCGTCGACGCGGTCCAGCGCATCGTCACGGTGGTGCCCGACGCCGACGCGGTGAGCTGTGCCGGTGCCGTCGGCGGCACGGTGTCGGCCTGGCACTGCGGCGGGGTGATGGTCACCGTGGCGCTGGCCTGCGACACGTTGCCGGCGGCGTCGCGCGCGTTGACGTACAGGCCCCACGTCGCGCCCGGGACCACCGTGAGCAGGGTGGAGAGCGTGCCGCCGGGCACCGACCTCATCAACTGGCCGTCGTGGTAGATGTCGTAGAACGCCACACCGACGTCGTCCGTCGAGGCATTCCACGCGAACGTCACGGAGTCGCAGGTCAAGCCGCTCACCCGTGGGTTGCCCGGCACCGAGGGCGGTTGGCTGTCGGCGCCGCCCAGGGGCGTCGTCCATCGCTGGTTGGCCTGCCCGTGGCAGGTCCAGAGGCCGACCACCGTGCCGTTGGCGATCTTCGCCCCGGTCACGTCCAGGCACAGGCCCGACTGCACGCCGACGATGGTGCCGTCGGTGTTGATCCGCCAGCGCTGGTTGTCCCCGCCGTGGCAGCCGTAGATCTGCGCCGCGGCCGGCGAGGTGGTGTCCCCGCCGACCACGTCCAGGCACATCGTCGCGTCGTACACCCGCAGCTCACCGGCGGCGGTGAGGGTCCACGACTGGTTGGCCTGCCCGTTGCAGTCGTAGATGTTGATCCCCGCACCGGCCGTCCTGGAGTTGCCCACCACATCCAGGCAACGACCGGACGCGGCACCGACCACGGTCGAGGGGCCGGCTGCCGACGCCGGCACACCGACGGCCACCGTCAGCAGCGCCACCGTGGCTACCGCCGCCGCCAGGAGCCGTGGGCGCGGGCGCCAGGGTTCGGTCCACGCGAGCATTCGCATTCGTCCTCCAGGGGTTGACTCGTGGTGGGATGCCGGCCGCGACCGGCGCCGGTGTGGTTGCGCGCTGAGAGCTCGACGAGCGCCCCGAGGTGGACGAGCGGTGGCACCGGGGCGGGCGTCAGTTCCATCGGCACGACCAGCCGGAGCGAGGTCGAACAATGAACGACGGAACCAATCAGATAGATACGTCCATCGGCTGTCAACAATGCCACCACACCGATTGCATCGCCGTGGGTAAATCGGATACTGGCACACGGGCCGCGTGCGTGGCGGCCGAGGACCAGACATTTCACCCCGTCACCGAGGAGGCCGCGTGACGCCGAACGACCCGATCAGGAGGGCACCGGCGGCTCGGGACAGGACGGTGGCACCGGCGGCTCGGGGCAGGACGCCGGCGCCGGCCGGTCCGTCGCGGAGGCGCCCATCACGGTCATCCCGATCAGGCAGTGATCACGGGCCAGGCGTAGGCGAGCAGGGCGCAGGCGGCACCCAGGAGCGCGAGCGAAACGCCTCGGGTGGGCAGCGGCAGGGCGGCGAGCGCGATCAGGATGACGGCGATGACGTAGAGAAATGCCTGGATCGACACGGAACGCTCCTCGGTCGGGGATTGACGGCGCTGACTCTAACCGCCGTCACGCCCCCGCGCTCGTCGCCCGGCAGTCGGGCCGGCCGCCCATGCCCACACATCGGGTGCAGCCAGGGGGTCTCTGGGGGCTGAATGGTGCTGCACCTCACGGCCGACGACGTACTGCGGCACCCGACCCGAATTGTCCCCTGACCAGGGACGCGACCCACGAACGCCCCAATAGATCACGGCCCGGCCAAAGCTGATCAGGACGCCATGGACGTTAAAACTGCCGAATAACGTCCATGACGTCCTGATCACCTTCGCGCTCACGCGAGCGGCGGGCCCCACGCGGGGAAAGGCTGCCACGCTAGGCAAGACCACCATGCCGGGCAAAATCACCGCGCCGGGCAAGGCCGCAGCGCGGGGCGAGACCGCAGCGCGGGGCGAGGTCACCGCTTCCGAGCGCCGGGCGCCCCCGCGCGAGAAGGCGACGGCCGGCGGCTGGCGCCGGCTCTTCCCGGCGTCGGTCCTCGTCGGCGTGGGGATTGTCACCAGTGCTGGATCAGCTCGCCAAGGGACTACCCGCCGTGTCGTTCGCTTGACACCGCGGATGCCTGCAGAACCGGTCCGTACACCGCACGTGGGCCCGCACCGGCCGCGCTGCCAGCCGGTCCCGCGGACGCGCCGAGCAGCCGCCACCGCCTGTCGCCCTTGGGCTCGACGCGGGGGCGCGCACGCAGGGCAAGTGGCCCTCGTCGACGCAGCCGTGGGCGACCGGACCGGCGCGCCCATCGCCGGAGCGCCATGGCCCGGGCGCGACCACCCGTGACGGCACACTCTTTCGTCGGCTACCACACCGCCGGACGCAGTTCCATGGTCGACGGTCTGCTCCGAGCCTTCGCAGGTCTGGCCGTCCTCGTCGAGTGTCGGTGAGTAGACAATCGGCAATCCCGGTGTAAGTCTTTGCCGCGTGCGACCCTCCCCAGAAGTCAGCGGCGCCAGCGGTACGGCGGCCGGTGCGGAGTCCCCCGCGGACGGTGCGGCTCCGAGCACGGACCGGCCGGGAGAGGCCGCCGCACTGCGGCACCTTCAGCAGGTCCACGCGCCCGTGCTGCTGAGCTTCCTGACTCGACTGACCAGGGGTGACGTCCACCGCGCCGAGGACATCGTGCAGGAAACGGTGCTGCGGGCGTGGCGGAATCCGGAGGCGCGCAACGCCGAGGGGCACTGGAACCGCGCCTGGCTGTTCACGGTGGCCAAGCGCATCCTGATCGACCAGATGCGCTCCGCCGACGTCCGGCCGGCCGAGCTGCCGGTCGGCTACATCGATGATCACGCACAGCCGGACGACGCGTTCGAGCGTCTGCTCGACGCGCGTGAGGTGCGGGCCGCGCTCGACTCCCTGCCCGAGCGGCTGCGTATCACGCTTGTCGAGATCTTCTTCCGGGAACGGTCGGTAGCTGAGGCCGCGGACGCGCTCGACGTCCCGGCCGGCACCGTCAAGTCACGCACCTTCTATGCGCTGCGGGCCATGCGAGAGGCGCTCGTCGGCCGTGGTTTCGATTTCGGTCCCGCGGGTCAGCGCCGACCAACCGGCAATGGCGAGGCGGTCAGGGGTGAGCCAAGAAAATCCGAGCAGCCGTGAACCGGGGTGGGTGCCGGGCCGTCAGGTGCACGAGACCCCTCCACCACCACTGAGCGTAAGAGTGAGTCGATGAAAGCATCCGCAAGTGGCCAGCGCCGCCCGTGGCGACGGCTCATGTCGTCGACGCGTAGGCGTGTCGAAATCGTGGCTCTGGTCGGCATCATCGTGGCGTGCGGGGCAGTCGGTCTGGAAATGGCCGCCACCGCCGACCCGGACAAGCTGGTCGGCGAGGCGGTTCCGGACGGCGACGTGCCCGCCATCGTGGAGGCGGCCCTGTCCTGCCCCGCCCTCAATCCGCCGAAGCTCGCCGCGCAGATCATGGCGGCGTCCGGCTTCAAGGGTGGCCCCGACACGATCGCCGGCCTCGACGAGGCCGCGTGGGAGAAGTGGCGCCCCTCGTCCGATGCCAGCCGGGCCGACCGGCGGGCGAACATCGTCGCGTTGGGTCACCGGACCTGTGAGAACGTGGGCCACCTGCGCGCCGCCGACCTCGACGGTGACCTCTGGCCGGCCGCCATCGCGGCGGAGCGGGTCGGAATCAAGGCGGTGCTCGACGCCCGCGGCATCCCGAAGGCGGCCAAGCCCCACGTCGACAAGGTGAAGGCGTACGCGTCCTGGTACGCCGAGCAGCCGCAGTTCTCCGAGAAGGCCAGGGCCCAGCCGGCCGGCACCGGCGCGGCCGGCGAACTCAAGGTGCCCGACGCTCTAGTGAAGCCGATCCAGACCGCCGGAAAGATGTGTCCGCAGATCACGCCGGCCCGGATCGCGGCACAGTTGCGCACGCTGTCCGGCTTCGACGTGAACAAGCGAACGTCGGACCGCCAGGGCGTCGCCCAGTTCACGTCCGCGATGTGGGAGCAGTACCAGCCGGGCACGGGCACGTCGGTGTGGCGGCCCGCGGACGCGATCCCGGCTCTCGGCGTCGCCATGTGCGACATGGCGCAGCAGCTCTCCGAGCTCAACGGCGAGGATCCGTACCGGCTGGCGCTGAGCGCGTACCAGTGGGGCATCGACCCGGTGCGGCGCGCGGCCGGGTTGCCCCGCGTCAACGTCAGCCAACTGGCCGACGAGGTTCCGGCCCACGTCGCGGAGTACGAGAAGGACCACCGGCTGGCCAGGGTCGCCGCGAAGCCGAGCCCCACGCCGTCGGCGAGCCCGAGCGTCGAGGCCTCGCCGAGCAGGGGCCCGCTCGCCCAGCCCACGAAGAAGCCCAGCTCGCCCGTCGAGGAGAAGCCCCGGGGGCCGAAGCTGTTCGCGTACGAGGCAGGCGCCACGTACCGCCTCGTGAGCTCGTGGGCCGGGTCGCTCGTGGAACTCCCGGGCATCAACCAGAACACGCGGCCCGGCAGCCGGGTCCACCTGTGGAAGGACGAGGGGTACGAGGACCAGCGCTGGCGGCTCTATCCGGCGCCGGACAGGCGGCACGTCGTCATCGCGAACGCGTGGAACAACATGGCGCTGGCCGTGGAGGACCGGTCCATGCAGCAGAACGCGAAGATGGCGGTGTACGCGCGTGACGACAACGACCACAATCAGCAGTGGCTGATCGAGGACGTCGGCGGCGGGAACGTGGTCATGACCAACCGGCACTCCGGCCAGGTGATGGAGCTGCTCGGCGAGGACCTGGGCCCGCCGAAGGAGAACGGCACCACCTGGAACGGATACTGGGTCGAACAGTTGGAGCGCCGTGACAACCAGAGAGACCAGAAGTGGCGATTCGTGAAGCAGTGATGCCGGCCGGGCGCGGCGGACCGGGAAGCTGAGCGGCGTGCCGGACCCACTCGCCCCGGGTGAACATGTGACGGACCTGCTGGGTCCGCACTACATGGGTGCCCTCGATCCGGCTGACAGTGACGTCGTCGACCGGCACCTGCGCGACTGCGCGCAGTGCCGGGCGGCGGCCGGCGAGGTGTGCGAGGTCGTCGCCGCCCTCGCGCTGCTCACCGACGATGTCGCTGTCGGGGAGGCGTCGCCGGTCGCCAGGCCGGCGGCGCCCGCTCCCCGCCGCGGCCGTGCCGACGCGGTCCGGCCGGCCGGCGGGCGTTCGGTGCCCGCCGGGCCCGGGCGGCAACCGCGGCCGCGGCGGCAGCGGCTCGCGCTGATGCGGGCCGGTCTTGCGCTCGCGGTGGTGCTGTTCGTCGGCTTCGGCGCCCTCTTCGTGATGGAGCGGGCGAGCGACGAGGCCGGGCCGGAGGTGGTGACGGTCGCGGCGACCGGGAGTGAGCCCCGCACCGGTGCGACCGCCTCGGTGTTGGCGTCGGAGACCGACGGCGGGGTGCGGGTGCGGGTCACGGTCACCGGCCTGCGCGCGGGCACGGACTACCAGCTGTACGCGGTGACGCTCGACGGCCAGGCGCGCGAGATCGCGAAGTGGACCGGCACCGACGGCGTGCAGGAGGTCTCCGGTGACCTGCCGGGGGCACTTGGCGACCTGGCCTTCGTGACGGTCAGCGCGGCGAACGGCCCTCCGGCGGTCACGGTGCATCTCCCCCGGGCCTCGCCCGCGGCCCCGCGCTGACGTCCGCCTTCGCAGCGGGTGCGCCGGATGGCGGCGTGGCAGGACGGGATCGCGACGCCGGCGCAGAAAGCGTTCCGGCCGTGAACCACGGCGCCGTATCCGCCGTCTTGTGTGCGGATCCGCCCTGGGCGACGACAAAGGGAAGTGGGAATGTTCGGGATCACCCGGTCGGCACGCGGTGCCTACCTCGCGGTGTGCGTCATGATGGCTCTGATCGTGGGAGCCGCGGCCCCGGCTTCGGCCGCCGACGAATACGTCAAGTTCTACGCCGTCGGGTCGTCGTACCAGGGAGAGCCGGAGAACCTCACCAGCATCGCCGCCCGGTTCCTCAACGACGGGGCCCGCTCCGTCGAGATCCGTAACCTCAACACGGGCCGCCGGCAACCCGACGGCGGCATCCTCAGGGACCCGGACCGGTTGCGGGCGGGCTGGCTGCTGGTGCTGCCGTGGGACGCCGTCGGCGAGGGCGTCCGGTACGGTGTGCTGCCCGACAAGGCCCCGGCCACGCCGGTCGAACCGAAGCCCGACAGGCCCAGGGCGACACCGACCGCCAAGGCCCCACCCACCGTTTCACCCGCGCGGGTCGCCGGTGCCGCCACGGTCCCGAGCAAGGCGCTGGCGCCGCGCCGCGCGAAGGGTGGGCAGTGTGCGACCAGGGCGGCGTCGAGCAGCCGCTCCGACTGGGCGAGCCTGCGCCTGGCCGCCGACCAGGCCTGGCCGCAGAGCCGCGGCAAGGGGCAGCTCGTGGCGATCATCGACTCCGGTGTGGACGGCAGTCTGCCGGCGCTCAGTGGTCACGTGGCCGTCGGCATGGACATCGTCAGCGGCAGCGGCCGCGGCGACACCGACTGCCTCGGCTCGGGCACCGCCATGGCCGCTCTGGTGGTCGGGCAGTCCACCAAGGGTGACGGCGTCAAGGGCGTCGCCCCCGAGGCCACGGTGATGCCGGTCCGGGTCGTGGGCAACGACGCCAAGGTCCAGCCGGCCGACGGCGCAGCGGCCATCGAGGCCACCGTCGAAGCCGGCGCGACCGTCATCGCGCTGGGCAACTTCGTCGACACGACCAAGCCCGAGGTGGCCAAGGCGATCATGGCGGCGGTCGACCGGGACGTCGTCGTGGTGGTCGGCGCGTCACGTGCTTCGGTGCCGGTCAACCCGGACGCGGCGATCGGCCCCGGTGTCCTGCGGGTGGGTGGCGTGGCCGTCGACGGCCAGCGCGCCGCCGACTACCGCGGTGGGGGCATCGACGTGGTCGCCCCGGGTGTCAACGTCAACAGCGTCGGCATCACCGGGGTCGGCGCCGTCGCGGGCAGCGGCACCCAGTACGCGGTCGCCTTCGTCGCCGGCACCGTCGCGCTGGTCCGGGCCGCGTACCCGGACCTGAACCCGGAGCAGGTCGCCCGTCGTCTCCAGGTGACCTCGGACAAGATGGGCGACGGCGCGCAGCCCGACGGCCGCTACGGCTGGGGCATGATCAGTCCCGCCACCGCGGTCACCAAGGTGCTGCCCGAGGAGGCCGAGGCTGCCTCGTCGGGCCGGGAGCCGGACGGAAAGGTCACCTCCGGCGGCTCGGGCGGACGGTCGACCCTGCTGGCCATCGTGGCGCTGGTCGCGCTCGCGGCGGCGGTGCTGCTCGTGTTCCGGATCCGCCGGCTGTTGCGCGACGAGACCGGGGACGACGAGGACGACGGTGACGACGACGCTCCCCGGCCGGTGACCGCCGCACCGACGGGGCGCAGCGGCACCCTGCCGCCGGCCTCCGTGCCCCGGGCGCCATCGGTCTCCCGTCAAGCCGGCGGTGATCCGCCGCCGCCGGACGGCGGGAAGCCCGACCCGGACGACGAGCAGGCCGACAGTCCGGCGTCCGTGGTCAGCGCCGAGCCGGGGACCCGGGGCGAGACCGTGGCCCTGCCGAAGGCATCGATCGGGGCCAGGTCGCCCCAGCAGCGTCCCGACGCGTCATGACCGGCATCCGCTCCGGGCCGCCGGTGGTGATGCCGCCGCGCGACCCGGGCGCCCCGTCCGCCAAGCTGACCCAGCGCAACGAGTTCGTCCGGGCGTTCGTCGAGCACGCGACCGAGGTGCCGGCCAGCGAACGCCTCACGGTGCGCTGGCCCACGCTGATGACCGTGACGGCGCTGGTCGCGGTCGTCGCCATCGTGGTGGGCGTCTTCTGGAACCTCATCCGTCCGCTCAAACCCGGCGACAGGCGGCCCGACGGCAGGGCGGTCGCCCCCGCCCCGGCGCGGGTCGACAGGTGGGCGGCGGTCGCGGGCTGGGACTGCGCCGCGACGCCGGACCGGGGCTTCACGGCGGAGGGCCGCGACGGCGACTGGCGCACCGTGGGCTCCGGCGGCTGGGCGCAGGACGGCTGCCGCGGCATGTACGCGACCGCGCCGCTGCGGACCATGCGGGACGAGAAGAGCCGACAGTCGGCGCTCTGGTGGTTCCGGCCACCCACGGGCACTAGGGCGTGCCGGATCTTCGTGCACGTGCCGGCCGCGGCCCCGGGTGTCCCCCGGGCCGGCGACGTCGCCTACTCGGTCATGCCCGGTGCGGGAAGCGTCGCGTACGCCCATTTCACGGTCGACGTCGGCGCCCAGGCCGGCCGCTGGGTCGACGTCGGCTCGTTTCCCGTCAACCAGACCGAGCTAGCTGTCCGACTGGATCCCGCGGGCAGCCGCGGCGACCGCGACAGCCGGCTGATGCTGGGCCAGCTGAAGGTGGACTGCGGTGGGTGACGGCCCGGGCCGCAGCGTCGCGGCGAGCGCCGAGTCCGGCATCACCACGAGCGGACGGGTGGAACGCGTCTCGACGCGCCCGTGGAGCCGGCACCGGTCCATCGGGGCGGCGGTCCGGGCCGCCAGGGAGGGCACGGTCATCACGGTGGCGCCCGGCGTCTACCGGGAACGGCTGGTGCTCGACCGGTCGGTCACGATCGTGGCCGAGGACGGCGGCGGCGCCGTCGAGCTGGCCTGCCCGGACGGTCCCGCGCTGGCGGTGCGCTCCGGGACCGCGCTGGTGCGGGGCCTGACGGTCCGCGGCGCCCGGGCGGACGCCGTCGCCGTCGAGGTGACCGCCGGTCAGCTCACGCTGGACGAGACGGTGGTGACCGGTGGGCGGGTCGAGGTGAGCGGCGGCGCGGCGGTGACGTTGCGCCGATGCACCGTCTCCGACACCGTGGGCGTCGGCCTGGCCGCGCGGGACGGCGCTCAGCTGGCGGCACACGACCTGCGGCTGGAGCGCGTGGACGGCGCCGCAATCGCCGCCTCCGGCGCCGCCCGGGTGGAGTTGTCCCGAGCCGTCCTGCACGCCGTCACGGGCGTCGGCGTACGGGTCAGCGACAGCGCGACGGCGGTGCTGGAACACTGCGACATCGGGCACGTGGGGCCGGCCGGTGTCGAGGTGACCGGGGCCGGGCAGGCGCACCTGCGGGACACCACGGTCCACGACCTGGCCGGGGACGGCGTCCACGTGCACGACGGCGCCCCCTTCGCGGCGGGCTGGTGGCAGCCGCTGCCGCCGCTCAAGGTGCCGCAGACGGGCACCGGTGAGGCGGGCGCCGTGGGCGGGGTGCGGTTGGAACGTTGCCGGGTCAGCCGCACCGAGGGCGCCGGCATCCGGCTCGGCGGCACCGCCCAGCTGCTGCTCTCCGACTCCCAGGTGGAGCGGGCCGGCGTGGCCGGCGTCCTCGCCGCCGACCAGTCCCGCGCCGAGCTCACCGACATCCGGATCACCGACAGCGCGCAGACCGCGCTGGCCGTCTGCGACGACGCGGAGGTCCGGGCCGCTGGCGCCAGGTTCCACGACTCCGCCGCCAACTCCCTGTACGCCTCCGGCGGGCGGGTGCTGCTGCGCGACTGCGAGCTGCGCCGCTCCGGTCGCACGGCCGTGCACGTCCTCGGTGCCGCCTCGGTGGCGCTGTCCGGCTGCGTAGTCGCCGTGACCCCGGAGATCGGCATCCGGGCGGTGGACCGGTCGCTGGTGCGGGTGCGGGGCGGCGCGGTGGAGGGCGCGGAGTTGCGCGGGGTGCAGATCAGCGACACCGCGGACGTCGTCCTGGAGGGCCTGACCATCACCGGCGGCAAGGTGGGTGTGCACCTGGACACCCCGCACCGCTCGCTGCTGCGGGACTGCGACATCCGCGACGTGACGCAGACCGGCGTCGAGATCGCCGCCGGGGGCGCACCCACGGTGCAGGACGTCCGTGTCTCGGGCTGCGGCGCGGCCGGGTTCTTCCTGGACGAGGGGGCCGAGCCGCTGCTGGAGGAGTGCACGGTCGCCGGCGCCGGCGGCAGCGGCCTCGCCGTCTGGGGTGGGGCCCGGCCGAGCGTCCGCGGGCTGCGGGTGGCGGACTGCCGGAAGAACGGGCTCTACTTCGCCGCCGGGGCACACGGCAGGTTCGTGGACTGCGAGGTGTCCGGCACCGAGTACCCGGCGATCTACGTGGGCTCCGGCGCGGATCCGACCCTCGTACGCTGCCACGTCCACCACGCCGACGAGGACGTCAGCCGGGCCGACGATGCGGCCGCGACGTACGAGGGCTGTTGGAGCACCGACGTCGCCGACGCGACCTTCCCCGCCTCCGGCGCGGTGACCCGCGCGCTGCCCGCCGCCGGGCGCGATCTCCGATCGGTCGCGAACGGGGTGGCGGGGGCCGACCGCGGTGCGGCGAAGCCGGGCGACCTCGATCAGCTGCTCACCAGGCTCGACGGCCTGGTCGGCCTCACCCGGGTCAAGCAGGACGTCGGCACGATGGTCAAGCTGGTGCAGATGGTCAAGCGCCGCCGCGAGGCCGGGCTGTCGCCGCCACCGATGTCCCGGCACCTGGTCTTCGCCGGCAACCCGGGCACCGGCAAGACCACCGTGGCGCGGCTGTACGGCCAGCTCCTCACCGAGCTCGGCATGCTGACCAGCGGCCATCTGGTGGAGGTGGACCGGGGAACGCTGGTCGGCGAGTACGTGGGACACACCGCGCCCAAGACCCAGGCGGCGTTCCGCCGCGCCCTCGGCGGGGTGCTCTTCATCGACGAGGCGTACGCCCTGGTGCCGGACGGGCAGGGCAGCGACTTCGGGTACGAGGCCATCTCGACCCTGGTGAAGCTCATGGAGGACCACCGCGACGAGGTGGTGGTCATCGTCGCCGGCTACCCGGAGCACATGCGGCACTTCATCGCCGCCAACCCTGGCCTGTCGTCGCGGTTCTCCCGCACGCTGACCTTTGACGACTACTCCGCCGACGAACTGGTGCGGATCGTCGAGGTCCAGGCCCGGGAACACGACTACCGGTTGTCCGACGAGGCCCGGGCGACGCTCTGGGACTACCTGGCGGCGGTCGACCGCGGCGAGGGCTTCGGCAACGGCCGGTTCGCGCGAAAGCTCTTCCAGCAGATGACCGAGCAGCACGCCGGACGTGTCACCGCGCTGGCCGACCCGACCGACGAGCAGCTCAGCACCCTGGAGCCGAGCGATCTCGTCGACGTCGACGTCCGTGGCTGAGGAGAACAGTGAGCCGCTTCGCCTTCCACCGCCCGGCCCGGTTCCTGCTGCCCGACCTGCCGACCGACCGGGTGGTGCTGCCGACCCCGCCCGAGGAGCCGCAGGACAATCCGCAGAACAACGGCTGGACGCTGGTCCTGCCGCTGCTCAGCAGCATCGGCATGTCGGCGTACATGGTGACGTTCGGGCGACCCGCGATGATCATTATCGGGGTTCTGTTCTTCGTGACGTCCGCCGGTGCCGTGATCGCGATGCGCGCCAACCAGCGCAGCGTCGCCAGCAAGGCGGTACGCAAACAGCGGGCCCGCTACCGCGCGCACCTGAAGCTGTCGCGGGACAGCGCCCGGGCGGTGGCGGCGAGTCAGCGCACGGTCGCCGCCCTGGCCAACCCGGAACCGGTACGGCTGTGGTCCATCACCACCACCCGGCACCGGGTGTGGGAGCGCCGGCAGCACGACAAGGACTTCCTGCACGTACGCCTGGGCCACGGCGCGGTGCAGCTCGCCACCCCCATCCAGATCGACGACCGGCTGGACCCGCTGGCCGAGTACGACTGGGACTCCCTGCAGGCGGCCACCAACCTGATCGACCGGATGGGCCGGGTGGACCACCAGCCGATGGTGATCGACGTGGGCAGCGCCGGGGTGATCAGCCTGTCCGGCGGGGTGGCGCGCACCGAGCCGCTGCTGCGGGCCCTGCTCTGCCACATCGCGGTGCTGCACGCCCCGGACGACGTGACGATCGCCGTCGACACCGGCGGATCACCGCAGTGGAACTGGGCCAAATGGCTGCCGCACACCTTCGAGCCGAAGGTACGCGGTGAGGCCGGCACCGTGTCGCTCGTCGCGCCCGAGCCCGAACTGCTCGCCCCGTTCCTGCACCGCGAGGTGGCCCAGCGGGCCGAGTTGCAGAACCGCGGCCGGCTGCAGGGCGTCGGGGGCCAGGCCCCGCGCGTCCGGCGGCTGATCATGGTCTTCACCAGCTTCGAACCGGTCTCCGAGTGGGGGCGCTCCGACCTGATGCGGGCCCTGCTCACCCTCGCCGGAGCCGCCTCGGGGGTGACGCTGATCTTCCTCGCCGACCGGGACGCCGACGAGCCCAGCCGGGTCGACCTGCGGATCCGGCTGGACGGCAACGGCGAACTGCTCACCGAGGGCGATCCCGCCCTGGTCACCGCGCCCGCGCTGGGCTGCACGCCGGACGCCGTCACCCCCGACCTCGCCGAGCTCATCGCGCGCAATCTCGCGCCGCTGCGGCTCAGCGACGAACGCGAACAGGTGCTCTCCCGGGTCACCGCGCTCAGCGAGATGGTGCTCGGGCCGCAGCCGTTCTCCGTCGACGTCACCAGCCGCTGGGTGGGGCCGACCGATCCCGGGCTGCTGCGCACCCCGATCGGCACCAACGGTGACGGTGAGACGGTCGTCCTCGACATCAAGGAATCCGCCCAGGGCGGCTCCGGCCCGCACGGGCTGATCGTGGGCGCCACCGGCTCCGGCAAGAGCGAGCTGCTGCGTACCCTCGTCACCGGTCTCGCCCTCACCCACCCGCCCGACCTGCTCAGCTTCGTCCTCATCGACTTCAAGGGCGGTGCCGCGTTCGCGCCGCTGAGCGGGCTGCCGCACGTGGCCGGGCTGATCACCAACCTGGCCGACGACGCGGCCATGATCGACCGGGTGCTGGCCGCGCTGATGGGTGAGCAGCAACGGCGGCAGCAGGCCTTGCGCGACGCCGGGAACGTCGACAACATCCGCGAGTACCAGGTCCGGCGCGCCGCGGGCCGGACCGACACCCTCGGCGAGCCGCTTGCTGCCCTGCCCTACCTGCTGATCATCGTCGACGAGTTCAGCGAACTGCTGTCGGGTCGCCCCGACTTCGCCGAGCTGTTCACCCAGATCGGCCGCGTCGGCCGCAGCCTCGGCATGCACCTGCTGATGGCGTCACAGCGGCTGGAGGAGGGACGGCTGCGAGGGCTGGACTCACACCTGTCGTACCGGATCTGCCTGCGCACGTTCAGCGCCTCCGAGAGTCGGACGGTGATCGGCAACGCCGACGCCTACAAGCTCCCGTCGATCCCCGGCTCGGCATACCTGAAGGTGGACGAGTCCATCTACGAGCGGCTGCGTGTGGCGCACGTCTCCACGCCGTACCTCAGCTCCGAGGAGCGCGCCGCGGCCAGCGGCGGACAGGGTCCCACCCTGGCGCCCTTCGACCTGCGGACGGCGTCGGAGCAGATCGAGCACGAAGCCGGCGACACCGAGACGCACGCCGCGACCGGCCCGACCGAGCTGCAGATCATCGTCGACCGGCTCCACACGGTCGGCACGCCGGCCCACCAGGTCTGGCTGCCGCCGCTGCCCCGGGCGCTCGCCCTCGACCACCTCGTCGGCCGACCCCGGCCACACGAGGACCGCGGCTACGCCGCGGCGCACTGGCCGATGAGCGGCAGCCTGTCGATCCCGCTGGGCCTGCTCGACCTGCCGCACCGGCAGGAGCAGGAAACGCTGATGATGAACTTCGGCGGCGCGCACGGGCACATCGCCGCGGTCGGCGCACCGCGTACCGGACGCAGCACCCTGCTGCGCACCATCATGCTCTCCAGCATGCTCACCCACACCCCCGACGAGATGCAGTTCTACTGCATCGACTTCGGCGGTGGCAGCCTGCACGCCTTCACCCAGGCCCCGCACGTCGGTTCGGTCGCCGGCCGCCACGACGCCGAACTCACGCACCGCATCCTCAGCGAGATCCGCAGCCTGATCGTGAAGCGCGAACACGTCCTACGCTCCCTCGGCGTGGACTCGATCGCCGACTTCCGGGACCGGCGCCGGGCCGGCACGCTACCCGCCGGCATCCGCGCCGCGGACGTCTTCCTGATCATCGACAACTGGGGCGCGATGCGCGGCGAGTACGAACACGCCGAAGGGATCGTCACGGAGATCGCCGCCCGTGGTCTCGGCGCCGGCGTGCACCTGATCCTCACCGCGGCCCGCTGGAACGACATCCGGCCGGCCCTGCGCGACAGCATCGGCACCCGGGTGGAGCTGCGGCTCAACGACCCCAGCGAATCCGAGATCAACCGCCGGGTCGCCTCGCGGGTGCCGGCCGACGTCCCCGGTCGGGGAATCAGCGCGCCGGGAGCCTTCTTCCAGTTCGTGCTGCCCCGGCTGGACGGCCAGGACACCACCGACGGGCTGCGCGAGGCCCAGGACGCGGCGCTGGCGGCGATCGACAGCCACTGGAGCGGAACCCGTGCGCCGGCCGTGCGCCTGCTGCCGACGCGCATCGGGGTCGGTGAGCTGGATGCCGCACCGGCCGGCGACGCGGTGCCGATCGGCATCGCCGAGCCCAACATGGACACCGTCAGCATCGACCTCACCGGCGACAACCCGCACTTCCTGGTGTACGGCGACGCCGGCTCCGGCAAGTCGACGCTGCTGCGCACGTTCCTCACCGGGCTGGCCGAGCGGACCTCCCCGTACGACGTCCGGGTGGTGCTGTTCGACTACCGGCGCTCGTTGCTCGACGTGGTCCCCGAAGAGCACCTCGGCGCGTACGCGGGAGACTCCGCGAGCGCGCAGGTCTACGTCAAGCAGGTCGTGGAGAAGTTGCAGGAACGGGTGCCGCCACGGGGCCTCAGCCAGGCCCAGCTACGGGCGCGGGACTGGTGGGAGGGCACCGAGCTGTACGTCGTGGTCGACGACTACGACATGATCGGCGGCGGCGCGTCGTCCCCGTTGCAGCCACTGGCCCGGTTCATCCCGCAGTCCCGGGAGATCGGCCTGCACGTGCTACTGACCCGCCGGGTGGCCGGGGTCTCCCGGTTCATGAGCGATCCCCTCATCTCCGGCATCCGGGACATGGGGACCGGCGGCGTGGTGCTCTCCGGCGACCACCGCGAGGGCGTGGTGCTCGGCGACGAACGCGCCGCCCAGCGCCCCCCGGGACGCGGCGTCCTCGTCCGCCGCGGCGCCCCGGGCCGGCTCATCCAGGTCGCCGTCACGGACCCCACCCCGGCCGCGGTGACGGCCACCACATGACGACCCCCCACCCGTACGGAAGGTGAACGTGATGGCCACCGAGCAGAGCCGGATCACCGTCGTCGGCACGCGGCAGCGCATCGACCTTGCGGTTCCCGCGACCACACCCATCGGCGAGTTCGTTCCCCAGCTCGTCGCACTGTGCGGCGAAGAGGAATCCCCGGCCATGCCCGCCGCCTGGTCGCTGGCGCCGGCCTACGCACCGGCGATCCCCCTCGACGCCACTCTGGCCGACATGGGCATCCTGGACGGTCAGGTGCTGTACCTGCGCGACATCGCGGTGGAACCCGGCGACCCACCCGTCGTCATGGACGTCGACGAGGTCGTCGCCGACGAGGCCGGACGGCTACGCCGCCAGCGGATGCACGCCGGGCCCGTCATTCTCGCCCTCGGACTCGGTTGGCTGATCGCGGCGGCCGTCCTCACCGGCTGGCGCACCACCGCGAACGCCGCCTCGGCGATCACCCTGCTGCTCGTCGGGCTGCTGCTGCTCGGCGCGGGCTGGGGCCTGCGCCAACGCCCCAGCGCGGTCCCGGGCTGGTTGACGCACGTCGTCGCACTGGCCGCGGTGCCGTGTTTCGCGGTCTCCGGCATGCAGATCGCGGAGAACATCCTCGGACCCGGTCACCGGTGGACCGGCGCCGTGGCCGGCGCCAACCTGGCCGTGCTGATGGCCCTCGCCGCCGGTCCCGGCGTCGTCCTGATGGCCGTCGAGGCGCAACTGGCCGTCGCCGCCGTCCTCGTACCGCTGGCGTTCGGCCTGGAGGCCGACCGGGTCGAAACGGCGGCCCTGGTCGCCGCGGTCGCCGTCGGTCTGCTCGCCATCTCCCGGCGCATCGCCGCCATGCTCACCGCCTGGGGCAACCGGGTCCCCAAGGGCCGGCAGGCGGCAGCGGCGGCCACCACCCGGATGGTGTCGTTCTCGAGCCGCGTGCTGGCCGTGGTGATGGCCGGGCCCACGCTCGCGCTCGCCGTGACCCTGCCGATGCTCGCCCTCTCCGGCCGCGCCTTCGCCCTCGCCAGCGCCGTCATCCTCACCATCGGGCTGTTGGCCCGGGCGCGACACGCCGCCTTCACCAACGAACTGCTGATGGCCGGCGGCGCCGCGATGATCGGCCTGTTCACGCTGCTGATCCCGATGGTGCGCCTGATCGGTGTCACCGGGACCGCCGCCCAGGCGCTGCTGTTCGTCGCAGGGCTCGTCGTGCTGGCCATCGGGATAGGCACGAGCATCCTGCTGCGGTCCCCCGCGGACCAGCCGGAGCCGCACGCCGACCGGCCCCGCAAGCCCCGCAAGCGCAGCCGGTCGGAGGTGATCGGGGCGATCGCCGCCGTGGCCGTGGCCCCCCTGACGATGGGCGTCTTCGGCGTCTTCAGCGACCTCGTCTGGTTTGGCCGCACGCTCTTCTGAACCGGCGGTCCACGTCAGCCGGTCACGCGGCCGAGGTGGACCGCCGGCCCTGCGAGTAGTGGCCGAGCTCGATCGCCATCCGGGTCAGGTCGGCCTTGTTGTTGACGTTGAGCTTGGCGCGGATCCGCTTCGCGTACGTGTTGACGGTGGCCTGCGACAGGCCCATCCGGGTCGCGATCTGCGAGTGGGTGAACCCCGACGCGATCAGACGCAGCGTCTCGATCTCCCGCGGCGCCAGGCCGTTGGTGTCCTCGTCACCTGAGTTGGTCAGCTCCGACTGGAAGCGGCCCACCATCTTCGGACACAGGTAGAAGCCGCCCTGCACGATCACCCGCATCGCCTCACGCACGTCGCCCTGCTCGGCGAACCGGCTGATGCAGCCGCGCGCGCCCGCCCGGATCGTGGCCAGCAACGTCGGCGAGCCGGTCCACGCCGCACTGATCAGCGGCCGACCCACGGTGGCCACCTGCGCTATCTGAGCCACCGTCGCCACGTCGATGTGCGGAAGATCCAACACCACCACGTCGTACGAGTCCGGTGTCCGGTCGAGTTCCGCCACCGACGCGACGGCGGCCGCCACCCGCATGCTGGCGTCGTCGGACGCCAACTTCTCCATGCCGGCGCGGGAGATCGGATGCTCCGCGACGATCGCAACTGTGAACACGTGCTCCTCCAGGCTTCTGCCCCCCACCCGGGCACGGTGAGGGCAGCCATCAAACGGCGGGCGGCTGTCCCCGGTTCACGGTCGAGCAAAAAATCTGCCGGTCGCCCCGTCGAGGACGTACCCCGCCCCGAAGAAGGGATTGCGGCCGTTCCCGGCCCCCTTCCTAGCCTTCGATCGCAGCAGTCTGCGCATGCGAGGAGGCGTTGTGCCGGAGAGCACCCAGACGATGTCCGACGGCTCGGTCGTCACGTACGACCCGGACGGCCGGGCAATCCGCCAGGTCACCCCCGATGGCACGGTCTTCGACCACTTCGATGCGGCGGGCCGCCCCGGACAGGCCGTTCTCGCCGGGTCCGGCGACCGGGTAGCCATCACGTACGACGGTGACCTGAGCACCTGGTCGTACAGCGACGGGAGCCGGGTCACCCGCGATGCCGACGGTGACCCGGTGCGTCAACAGACCGCTGACGGCGCAGTGTTCGACCGGTTCGACGGCGAGGGCCGGCCGACGCACGGCACCGTGCCCGGCGAGGACGGCGCACCCGGGCAGGACGTGACCATCGCCTACCACGGTGACGCGAGCACCTGGACCTACGGCGACGGCACGACCGTCGAGCGCAACGGCGACGGCGCCCTGGCACAGATGCGTACCACTGAGGGCGCTTCGTTCGACCGGTTCGACGCCGACGGCCGCCCAACCCACGGCACCGTGCCCGGCGAAGACGGCTCACCCGGGCAGGACGTGACCATCGCCTACCACGGGGACGCGAGCACCTGGACCTACGCCGACGGCACCACCCTCAACCGCAACGCCGACGGCCAAGTCACCCACATGCGCACCGCCGAAGGCGCCACCTTCGACCGGTTCGACGCCGACGGCCGACCAACCCACGGCACCATGCCCGGCACCGATGGCGAGCCCGCGCAGGACGTGGCCATCGCTTACCACGGTGACGCCTCGACCTGGACCTACGCCGACGGCACCACCGTCAACCGCGGCGCGGACGGCCAGGTCACGCAGATGCGCACCTCCGAGGGCGCTTCGTTCGACCGGTTCGACGCCGACGGCCGACCGACGCACGGCACCATGCCCGGCAAGGACGGCTCACCCGGGCAGGACGTGGCCATCGCTTACCACGGTGACGCCTCGACCTGGACCTACACCGACGGCACCACCCTCAACCGCAACGCCGACGGCGCCATCACGCACATGCGTACGTCCGAGGGCGCCACCTTCGACCGCTTCGACGGCGACGGTCGGCCGACGCACGGCACCATGCCCGGCACCGATGGCGAGCCCGCGCAGGACGTGGCCATCGCTTACCACGGTGACGCGAGCACCTGGACCTACGCCGACGGCACCACCCTCAACCGCAACGCCGACGGCCAGGTCACCCACATGCGCACCTCCGAGGGCGCCACCTTCGACCGCTTCGACGGCGACGGTCGGCCAACCCACGGCACCATGCCCGGCGAAGACGGCTCACCCGGGCAGGACGTGGCCATCGCTTACCACGGTGACGCCTCGACCTGGACCTACACCGACGGCACCACCGTCAACCGCGGCGCGGACGGCCAGGTCACGCAGATGCGCACCTCCGAGGGCGCTTCGTTCGACCGGTTCGACGCCGACGGCCGACCGACGCACGGCACCATGCCCGGCGAAGACGGCTCACCCGGGCAGGACGTGACCATCGCTTACCACGGTGACGCCTCGACCTGGACCTACACCGACGGCACCACCGTCAACCGCAACGCCGACGGCCAGGTCACGCAGATGCGCACCTCCGAGGGCGCTTCGTTCGACCGGTTCGACGCCGACGGCCGGCCAACCCACGGCACCATGCCCGGCGAAGACGGCTCACCCGGGCAGGACGTGACCATCGCTTACCACGGTGACGCCTCGACCTGGACCTACACCGACGGCACCACCGTCAACCGCAACGCCGACGGCCAGGTCACGCAGATGCGCACCTCCGAGGGCGCTTCGTTCGACCGGTTCGACGCCGACGGCCGGCCAACCCACGGCACCATGCCCGGCAAGGACGGCTCACCCGGGCAGGACGTGACCATCGCTTACCACGGTGACGCCTCGACCTGGACCTACACCGACGGCACCACCGTCAACCGCAACGCCGACGGCCAGGTCACGCAGATGCGCACCTCCGAGGGCGCTTCGTTCGACCGGTTCGACGCCGACGGCCGGCCAACCCACGGCACCATGCCCGGCGAAGACGGCTCACCCGGGCAGGACGTGACCATCGCTTACCACGGTGACGCCTCGACCTGGACCTACACCGACGGCACCACCGTCAACCGCAACGCCGACGGCCAGGTCACGCAGATGCGCACCTCCGAGGGCGCTTCGTTCGACCGGTTCGACGCCGACGGTCGGCCAACCCACGGCACCATGCCCGGCGAAGACGGCTCACCCGGGCAGGACGTGACCATCGCTTACCACGGTGACGCCTCGACCTGGACCTACACCGACGGCACCACCGTCAACCGCAACGCCGACGGCCAGGTCACGCAGATGCGCACCTCCGAGGGCGCTTCGTTCGACCGGTTCGACGCCGACGGCCGGCCAACCCACGGCACCATGCCCGGCGAAGACGGCTCACCCGCGCAGGACGTGACCATCGCTTACCACGGTGACGCGAGCACCTGGACCTACACCGACGGCACCACCGTCAACCGCGGCGCGGACGGCCAGGTCACGCAGATGCGCACCTCCGAGGGCGCTTCGTTCGACCGGTTCGACGCCGACGGCCGACCGACGCACGGCACCATGCCCGGCGAAGACGGCTCACCCGGGCAGGACGTGACCATCGCTTACCACGGTGACGCCTCGACCTGGACCTACACCGACGGCACCACCCTCAACCGCAACGCCGACGGCCAAGTCACCCACATGCGCACCTCCGAGGGCGCTTCGTTCGACCGGTTCGACGCCGACGGTCGGCCAACCCACGGCACCATGCCCGGCGAAGACGGCTCACCCGGGCAGGACGTGGCCATCGCCTACCACGGGGACGCGAGCACCTGGACCTACACCGACGGCACCACCCTCAACCGCAACGCCGACGGCCAAGTCACCCACATGCGCACCTCCGAAGGCGCCACCTTCGACCGGTTCGACGCCGACGGCCGACCAACCCACGGCACCATGCCCGGCACCGATGGCGAGCCCGCGCAGGACGTCACCATCGCCTACCACGGGGACGCGAGCACCTGGACCTACGCCGACGGCACCACCCTCAACCGCAACGCCGACGGCCAAGTCACGCACATGCGTACGTCCGAGGGCGCCACCTTCGACCGGTTCGACGCCGACGGCCGACCAACCCACGGCACCATGCCCGGCACCGATGGCGAGCCCGCGCAGGACGTCACCATCGCCTACCACGGGGACGCGAGCACCTGGACCTACGCCGACGGCACCACCCTCAACCGCAACGCCGACGGCCAAGTCACCCACATGCGCACCTCCGAGGGCGCCACCTTCGACCGGTTCGACGCCGACGGCCGACCAACCCACGGCACCATGCCCGGCGAAGACGGCTCACCCGGGCAGGACGTGGCCATCGCCTACCACGGGGACGCGAGCACCTGGACCTACACCGACGGCACCACCCTCAACCGGGACGCCGAAGGCAACCCGCTGCGCATGCTTACGTCCGACGGCACCGAGTTCGATCGGTTCGACGCCGACGGTAGGCCGCTCCACGGCACCGTGCCGGCGAGTGACGGCAATCCACAGCAGGACGTGGCGATCGAGTACTCCCCCGCCGGATCGAAGTGGACATACTCGGACCTGGACGGTTCCACGACCGTCTACCGAGATGCGCAGGATCACGTTGTCCGGCAGGAAATGTCCGACGGAACCGTCTACGACAGGTTCAACAGCGATGGTGACCCCACACACGGTCAGGCGCCGGGCAAGAGCGGCCCCCAGGACGTGACCATCGAATACTCGGCATCGGGGTCGAAGTGGACGTACTCAGGTCCGGACGGGATGACCAACGTCTTCCGCGACGCTGACGATCGCGTCATTCGGCAGGAGCTCCCTGACGGCACGGTGTACGACGCCTTCAACGAGAACAGCGACCCCTCGCACGGATTCGTCCCGGCGAGGGACGGCAGGCCCGCACAGACGATCGACGTGACCTACAACCAGGACGGCACCAGCACCTGGACGTTCACCGACGAGGGTACGGGCGACAAGACGCTCATCTTTCGTGATGCTCTGAGCAACACGACGCGCATGGACGTGGGCGGCTGGTCTTTCACCGAGTTCAGCGCCGACGGCAAGCCGTTGAGCGGCAACAGGATCGGCGCGCCCGGTGAGACGGTGAAGGTCGAGTACACCGGGGCGGGCAGCCGGTGGACCTATGACGACGGCACGGGCAATGTCACAGTCATCACCAAGAACACCGACGATCGGGTCATTCTGATGACCAGCGGCGGGTGGACCTTCAGCGAGTTCGATTCGCTGGACCGGCCGCTGCGGGGGTCGAAGCCGGGCGAGGACGGCGGGAAGCCGGAGTCGGTGATGATCGAGTACAACAGGGACGGCAGTGTCTGGACGTACGTGGACGGCGAGGGCGCCACGACCGTGTTGACCCGCGACACCGCCGGGGACGTCGTGAAGCTGGAGCAGGGCGGTTGGACCTACACGGATTTCGACGCCGACGGCCGCCCGCTGTACGGCACCAGGGACGGTGAGCAGGTCACCATCAAGTACGACCCGAACGGGATCACGGAGTCGACCTTCATCACGCCGGACGGTCACTGGAGCATCATCGGTACGGACGCCGCCGGCCGCCCGATCTTCCAGATCGTCGACGGTGTGCCGGCGGCCTTCGCGGTGGAGATCCCGAAGCTGAAGCTCGCCAAGGAGATGGTGGCGCAGCGACAGGAGCGCATCGAGGGGGACCTCAGGTCGATCAAGAACCACTACAGCGCCATCACGGACTCCTGGGACAGCCCCGCGGGCGACCCCTTCGCCGAATCGGCCACCACTCTCCAGGCGGCCTCCGACAAAATCAACGAGGTGTTGAAAGACTCTGTCACGGCGATGCAGAAATCGTACGACCATTACCTCGAAGCCGAGGGCGGCAACCTCAACAACCTGATTCCGGCGTCGTCCTCCGACACCTACAACGCGGCCGTCGTGGCGCAGATCCTCGCCGACGTCATCCGACGGCAACCGCCCCCCGCCGAAGTAGGCGGCGTGGCACAGATGCTGTCCCCCTAAGCGGGACGTCGACTGACGCCGCGCTGTCACGCGACTCTTGACCGGCATGTCATGAGAGATCGGGAGCAGGTGAACATCCATGGGCATGACTCCGGTCAACGTAACACCGGAAATGGTGACCGCGGCGGCGACGAGCTGTGACGTTACGGCGACCGACATCGATGCCGAACTGGCCAGCCTGAAGGCGTACGTCACCCAGATGCACTCGATCTGGGGCGGTGTGGCCGCGGATCAGTGGAACGCCTTGATGACGGACTTCGACATCTACGGCCGGATGCTGCACAACTCGTTGACCGACATCGCGAGCGGCCTGCGGGGCAACGCCGTGAACTACGAGGACGCCGAGTGGGCGAACATCAACCAGTTGCAGGCGGTCAACGGCGACATCCCGGGCGCCCGCCTGTAGCAGGAGCCGGTGGCGGCCGCACGGCAGACAAGGAGTAGACAATGCCGGATCCCGCGTCCAGCAATCTCAAGGTTCCGATGGAACTTGAGAGGGCGGGCCACGACATCAACGCCAAGGCGGATCAGATCACCCAGCGGCTGGAGGATCTCAAGACACAGCTGGGGCCGATCTCACAGACCTGGACAGGTACGGCCAAGACGCACTACGAAGGCCTGCAGGGTGAGTGGAACCTGGCGGCTGACGGCCTGTTCGGCCCGACCGGGGTGCTCGGAAAGATCGCCTACGCGCTCAATCTGAGCTGGGCCAACTATTCCGACTGCGAGTGGGCCAACGTCAAGACGTGGCTACCCACCCGCTGACCTGGCGAAGCAGCTCCGCCGCGGCCCCGAGGGCCGCGGCGATCTGCTGCGTGACCGATGTCAGTCGATCCAGGAGCTACGGTCAGCCGCGGCGTAGATCTGCGCGGCGTCGTTGTACATGCCGGCGAACCGACCGACCCGCTGGATGGCGCCACCGATAGCCTGCAGCAACGCGTTCTGGGTCTGGACGATCTCGGCCGTCTTCTCCGGATCCGGATCCTCGACGTCCGGCCCGTAGGCCTCTGTGGGCATCATCCACTCCTCACCGGCCTCGGTTTCGTCCAAATAGTGACGAGGTATGGTCGACTCCCTGTTCTTGGCATAGAAAACCCACGTTTCGTTGTCCAGGCGGCCGTTCTTGAAACTCTCGAAGTCGTCAATCGCCGCGTTGGTCAATCTAAGAATCGCGGTTTCGGCGTCGTAGAGACTGCCGACATTCACCTTGACGGTGACATCGCCCGGTTCCGCCGGGTCGAGGGGTTCCCCGCTGGTCGGATCGGTCTTCGGAGTCGGCACACCCTGGCCGTCGGTGGGGATGTGTTCGTCGTTCTCGCCGAGAACGTAGTAGCTGCCGTCGGACTCCTGCTTGACCTCCGGGGCCGGCGGTGGAGTGACGAGGTCGGAACTCTCACCGGTAACCGTGCGTGCGGTAGGCCAGTTCTGGGTCAGGTCGACGAGCTTGTCGCCGTCCTGGTTCTCCGCAGGATTGATGACATAGTCGTCCGATTCTGCCATCCCCGAATGCTCGCCGGTGCTGGCGGCGGGGACAACGTCCCTCTTGGGGTGACGGGCGCGTACGCGAACGGGGAACTGTCCGCCCGGCCGGCGGTTACGTAACATCGGCTCAAGGCTGACGTCAGTGCGCGGAGGGACAGGGATCGTGCCGAACGAGTTCTCTGCGAACTCTCCGTCCGACTACAACAGCTCCGCCCCGGAGAAGACGTTCGTCATCTATCCCAACGCCATGTACCAGTATGCCCATCGGTGGATGCCCGGCGTCATCGCCGACATCGAGGAGAACTGGAAGAGCATCGGCGACGTCTGGGAGGAACTGAAGCTGGGCTGGACCGGCAGCAGTTCCGAGGCGGCCAAGGAGTTCAACGACCGGTTGCAGACGGCTCAGAACGAGATGTTCGGCAAGAAGGGCGCCACCGAGGATCAGGACCAGCCCGGCATCATGCGGCTCTCCCGGGCTGTCGCGGTGCACGCCTCCGCCAGCTACTACGAGGCCGAGATGACCGTCACGAAGATCTTCGACGACTTTCTCAACGAGCTCGGCGCCCCCGCCGAACCCGGCGCCCAGGTCCCCCAGGACGTCGACGGTGGCCCCATCTCGATCCACTACGACAACCACAACGGCGTCCGGTACGACAACCGCGACATCGTGGGTCAGTGGCAGGATTCGTCCGGAGGCATCCACCTGCTGTACGAGGGCGAAAAGACGCCGAAGCCGGAACTCACCGACTTCACGTACGAGCACAACGGCGAGACGATCACCGTCTGGGCGTACGGCGTCGAGGAGACCCGGATCGACGAGGAGGGCAAGGCACACAAGGAGATCTACCGGGTCGAGGCCGCGACGTGGGTGGACGACAGGGGCGAGACCCACAGGCTCAGCACGGAGGGTACGACTCCCCTGCCGCTGCCCCCCGGCGTCGGCTGACCGGGACTGCGGAGGAATAGGCGGTCGTGGCCAGCGTCGAACCGGTTCTTCCGGATCCCGCGAATCTGCGGGCCGAGGCCGCGGAGTGGGACGCCCAGGCCGACCGGCTCGTGCTGCTGGGCCAGAACGTGCTGGCGGCGGTCAACTCCACGGTCTGGTCGGGCCAGGCGGGTCCGGCGGCCGGTAAGGCGGCGAACGGCCTCAACGTCGTCCTCGGCCAGGTCGCCGACTCGGCGCGTTCCTGGGCCAACCAGCTCCGGTACATGGCCAACCAGACCGAGAAGCGGATCAAGGAGCTCGAGAAGCAGTTCATCATGGCGCTGGTCAGCGCCCTGCTGTTCTTCGTGATGCTGCCGCTGGACTTCTTCCTCATCCCGGCGGCGATCACCTGGCTGGCCGTCCAGGTGGTACCCCGGATCGTCAGCCTCTCCAGCGCGCTGGGGCGCATGTTCGTCGAGTTCCTCGCCGGGTTTGTCGTCTACGGCATCGAGGCCTTCGCCATCGACATGGTCGCCGAGGGCATCGGCGCGCTCGCCACCGACAGCACCTTCCACATCAACAAGTACGAAGGAATCAGCGTCGGGCTCGGTGCGCTGCTCGGCGGCCTGTTCTCGATCAACTATTCCGCGCTGCGTGCCATGGATGCGAACCCGGGCATCACCGACGTGCCGGCCACGCTGCCGTCCAACGTGGCCAGGCCGAATCAGCAGAGCACCGGCCTGCACAGCGTCCAGCGTCCCGGCACCGGCTCGGGCGACACGGCGATGCCCAACCTCAGCATGTCCGTGCGTCCGGCGCAGACGAATGTCGGCGGCCCGGCCACCGGGAACCTCGGCCTGGACATCAACGTCAACCCGTCCCGGGCGGTCAGCAGCACGGCCGTCAACCCGGAGACCGCGGCGAACATCTCTGGCAGGGTCGACATCGGGGGCGGGTCCCCCGGCGTCGCGGGCAGAGTGGAGACCCATGTCGCCAGTGCCGGCAGCGGTGCCGGGGTGCCGATGGCTCCGCAGGCCAACACGTCAGTTGTTCGTGGCAACCCCGCGGCGCGGCTGGACACCGACCGGCAGATCGACAGAGTTCCCTCGGTCGGCGCCCAGTCCCCACCGCCGACCAGCCGCCCGCTCCCCGTCGGGGACACCCCAGGCGGGTCACTTCCCTCGCCGGCCGGGCCGCACGCGATCGCGCCGGCCCGGCTCGACGCCGGCCGGCCCACCACCGCTCACGGCGAGCCACCGTCACCAACCGTGTCGTCGCCGGCCGGGTCGGCGAGTCGCGTCGACCCGCCGCACGGCTCATCGTCGCCGCTGCCGCCGACCCCGCACCTCGACGCGGGGAGCCCCGGCACGGGCCGGGTGGGCGCGACGCATCCGGTCGGCGAGCTGCCGGTCTCCGTGCGACAGGTCGATCCGGGAGTGACCGTGGGCGGCGGGCCGGACCCGGCGCGGGTGCAGCGCGTGTTGGACGACTTGCCGCGGTCACTGGCCCAGCCGACCCCGGGGCGCATGCCGATGACCCCCCACGATGTCTTCGACGGCGGCAAGGTCGCCAGCCCACCCCCGCACACCAGCGCCAGCGCCAGCGCCAGCGCCAGCGCACCGACGCACACCACCCCGCACCCCACCACCCCGCCCCCGCACGCCACCACCACCGCCCCAGCCGGTTTCCGCGCCGACGGGCCGCCCGGCGCGGAGGGGGCGCGGGCCGAGACGCCCGGCCCGGTGCCCGACGCCGCATCGGTCGGCCCCCGGGCGCCGGCTCCCGGCGAGCGGGGCACCGGCCCGAGCCTCCAGGCCGGACATGAGTCACCGGCGCCCAGCCGGGTCCAGGCCACCGAGCCGGGCGCGCCGGGCAACCTCCCGGAGGGCTCCCGAAGCACCCCCGCCAGCATCCGCAACGTCCCCGCCGAAACAGTGGCCCCCGCCAGCACCCGCAACGTCCCCACCGAAACGACCGCCCCCGCCAGCACCCGCAACGTCCCCGCCGAGGGGGCGCATCCGACGGCACCCGGCCGGCTGCCCACCGAGCACGGCAGCCCGCCAGCGACCCCACCACGCGACGGCCATCCCGGCGTGAGCAGCGAGCCGCTGGCCGTCGAGCGTACGGCGGCGGGTGCCAACGGCGGCCACGGTGTCGCCGCCCAGCCGGCGCAGCTCCGCCAGCAGCCCGGCGTCGCGGGCAATCCCGTCGACGCCCCTGTGCCCGTGGCGCCGGAGCTCCCCCGGGCAGTGGGCGGCCACCCCGGCGCACCCGCCGACTCCCGCCCCGGGCAGCACGGCGTCGGCACGGGCGTCGACGGTGCGGCGAGGGTCCGTGAAGCCCACGCGCTGCTGGAGACGGCGGCGAAGAACAACACCGTTCGGCACGACCGACTCGCCGAGGTGGGCGACGGCAGCGTACGGGGTGTGACCGACGGTGCGCGCCAGCGCGCCTGGCGATCCGAACGCCTCAGCGAGATGCGGCAGGACTTCTGGCCCTCGGTCAAGGGGATGGCCCTGCGGGAACTGGCACCGAACCCGGTGGCCGAGCACAACGCGCTGGCCGCCCGGCGGCTGGACCGGTTCGTCGACTTCTTCGCCGCCGAGGCCGGGGTGGCCCGGCACATCGACGAGATCCGGCATGGTGTGCACCGCGACTTCGGCCAGCTGCGCCACGGCGAGATGCAGGACGCGCTCGGGAAGGTCGCCGCCGACATCGCCCGTCGGGCCGGAATGGGGCCCAAGGAGACAGCCGCCCTCACCGACCGGTTCAGCAGCCGGTCACCGGGGAAGGTTCTCGAGGCGATCGACGACTTCCGGGCGGGCCTGCGCGCGCACCGGTCCGGGGAATCCCCCGAGGTGCGTTCTCCGGCGTTGGCCGTCGACCGGGACCGCACGCTCGCCGAGGGACGCGTTCTGCACGGCGACGACGAGCGGGCGGCGCAGAAGTGGGCCACCGGCCGGGACAAGGAGTTCCGCGCCCTCAAGCAGAAGTTCGGCGGGTACTTCGTCCGTGAGGCGCAGACGGCGTACGTCACGCATCCGTCTCCCCCACCCGCCTCGGTCAGGGAGGTGGACACCAGATACACCGCGGCGCTTCGTTCGGCGGCGAGCGCCGAAGGCCTGCGGCCCAACATCGCGGTGGAGTACGCGAAGGCGGAGCGGCATGCCGGATATCTGGCCGGGCGCTCGCGCGGGCCGGACGGGGAGCAACGTCTGTTCTCGCTCGAATCCCTGGGCGCAGAGAACGCGGCACGCTTCCGCGCGCAGCACGGCGCGGCGGTGGACGGCCTGTTCGACCGGACGTTCGGGCCTGTCATCGCCGCCGGCCTGGGTCCCCGGAGCAGGCAGTTCCAGCTCGCGGAGATCACCTTCGCCGATGGTCTACGCAACCTGCGCGCTCAGCTGGTCCAACAGGGGGTCGCCCACCACGAGACGGCCCGCCTGCACAAACACATCGAGCAGGCATACGCCGACGCGGCGGCGCGCGGGGTGGGTGAGGCCGACCGGGTCGCCGCGCTGCAACGGGCGCACGAACACATCCACGCCCGGGTCGCCGATCTGCTGCGATCCGGCGGGCACCTGTCGTACCGGGGGCCGGCGTTCGACGCGAAGACGCTGCGGCGGTGGGACTCGTTCGAGCGGGACATGCATGACCGGATTCCGCGCTACTTCACCGACGGGGCCGTCCAGGAGGGCCGGACAGCGGCGGGTTCGGCGCCGAAGCCGGTGGACGAGGTCCGGCCGCCGGCGACGCCGGGCGGGGGCACGCCTGGCGACGGGCCGGCCGCCCCGCCGGTGGCCGGCCATCCCGCGCTCGCCGACTTCGGCCGCCTGGATCCGCGCGCGATGGCGCTGGTGCCCGACGACGCGGTGAGCCGCCTGGCGGCGGCGTACGTGCGGGAACGCGCCGTCGTGGCACAACAGCCGCTGCCGGCCGGCGACGTCGCGGCAGACCTGGTACGGCCGGGCCGCTCACCGTCGGTGGAAGCGGGCGTGATCCGGTCCCACCTGCAAGGCAGCGGCGCGGGCATCACCTCGATGAGCGGCCGCACCGTCGTCCATGTGGACGGCACCCAGATTCCCGCCGACCGGGAGATCGTGGCAGCCGCCGCCAAGCTCTCCGAGCTGCCCGGCCGCCACCGGGTGGTGTTCGGCGCCGGCGTCGACCCGGAGGCGCCCCTGTCCGGGCTCACGCCGGCGGTACGGCCGCGCACCGTGGTGCACGCCCCCTTCCTCAAACCGGTGGAACAGGCGGCCCTGGCGGATCGGATCGGGCTGACCGTCGCCATGGCCGGGCCCCCCGAACCGGACCTGTCGGCTGCGGCGCGGGCGACACCTGTCGACGCGGAGGGTCGGCCGACGCTGCCGCACCTGGCCGCGGAGTGGCACATCCGCCCGTCCGGCGGGAGCCCCCGACCAGCGGCACCGGCCGGTCCCGGGCAGCCGGGCAGCCTGGGCTCCCGCCCGCTGTTCGACGGCTGGACGCGGGTGTCCGATCGGTTGGGTGTGTGGTTCCGGCCGCCGAACGCACCGATCGACCAGGCCGTCGACATCCGCGGCGGCGCCTACGCACGCGACGGCGACGTGGTCGTCGGCGTCAAGGGACAACCCACCCCGCCGTGGGTGGCCGCTGAGGCGGAAGCCTTCGCGCGGCAGTTGCCGCCCCGTGGCGGCGACCGGATCGTCTGGCTGGGCGGGCGCCCGGACGAAGCCGGCGCACCGATGCAGGGTCCGGTCAACGAGAGCCCCGACGCGGTCCGGCGGCAGAAAACCGAAGGTCAGCTTGACCTGCACAACACCGTGCAGATGCTCCTGGGGCGCGCGCGGGACGAATTCGATCCCGTCGGGGCGACCGGGAATGCGATGGTGCCGTCGACGCGGGGTTACGACGCCGTTCAGGAGGCGTTCCTCGCCGACGTCCGGGCCCTGACGAAGCGTTATCTGGGCGAGACCACCTGGCACGATCACTCCGACGTGGTCGGCTTCCAGGGTGCCTACCAGAAGCTGATCGACACCCACCAGCAAAGACTCGATGCCCGGGCGCTGTGGGACGAGCAGGCAGGTGCGGCCCGCGCCCGCGTCGACGAGGTGTTCGACCGGCTGTTGGCGACGGGCGACCGCACACGGTTGCTCGGCGTCCGGGACGCGGAGTCCGACACGGCGGTACGCGATGCGTTCTGGGAGCGGTACGAGGCCTTCATCACCCGGTCCCTGGACGACGTCGCCAAGGGCGACGTGGCGGTGCCGCGCGCTCCGGTTGCCACCGGGGGCGAGCCGACCCCCGAGCAGCAGATCCGGGAGCGTCTCGACACATTGCTGGACGTGGAGCTGACCCGGCGCGTCGAGCGCTACCTGGCGGGATGGGAAGCGGGTGCACACGGCGACCGTGTCGCCCTCGCTGTCACGGCCACCGACGACCTTCCCGTTCCGGCTGTGGTTCTCTCGGAACTGCGCGCCACCGCGCGCCAGATGGTCCGGCAGGAGCACGAGAGGCTGTTCGGCGCCGATGGTGACCTGAGCATGGAGCGGTGGTCGCCGGACGCGCCCGCGGTGGAGAGCGTCTGGGCGACGCGGCTGGACGAGCTTCTCGCGCCGAACCGGACGCTCAAGGTAGAGACAGACGTACGAGCGGCGTACGACCTGCTTGTCCAGCACGATCCCGGGTTCCTGAGCGCCGCGGCGAGGATCGACGTCGAGGCCGGCACAGTTGCCGCGGAGAATCCGTGGCGGCCCACCGGCGGCTCCGGGGCCGGCGCGGAATTCCGGCTACCCACCAGCGCCGGGATCGAGAGCGAGGTGAAGGCCCTCGGCTCCGTGGGTGCGGAGGCCAGGTTGGCGCTCGCGCATCAGATCAACATACGGGTCGATGAGGCGGTCGCCGCGCGAAATGCGGCACGCCGAGCGGAGGGTTTCACTCCCGACCTGACCGACGCCCAGCTCACCCGGCTGCGACACAGCGTGCGCGAACGCGCGGAGGCGATGGCGCAGGACAGGTTGGCCGACGTCACCGGCGACCGGGCCGAGACGCGGGTAGCGGAGTTCAGGTCGTCCTTCGACAGCCTGACCGGCGACCGGCTCCGGGCCGAACTCGACGAGATCGCCCGCGAGGGACGGGTCAGCGCCGCGCTCGACGACGTCATGGCCAATGAGCGGGCGCTCAACACGCTCGATGACGCGAACCGTTCCCTGGAGACCAGGTACTGGCCGCTCGCCGAGACCCATCTGGCGATCAGCCTCAAGCGCGCCCACGACGAGATCTTCCACGCCGCCGATCGTGGTGACGTGCCCCGCGTACAACTCGACGCCGAGTGGGCGGCCCGCAAGGACGCCTTCCGCGCCGACCTGCGGCGCCACACCGATCACCTGAGCGTGGCCGACACACACCTGCGGGCCGCCGCGGCCGAGTTCCAGGAGATCGAATTCGCCGCCTCGGCCCGTTCGGTCGGCTTTCAGCGCCCCGAGTACGTCGCCGAGGTGGCGGTCGTCCATCGCGAGGAGTTCCTCGCCGCTCACGACACCTCGCTGTCGCGAGCGGCGGACCGGCGGTGGTGGCTGGAGCGGGAGAAGGCGCACGGTGACGAGTTCGGCCGCGCCCTGAACGAGCGGCGGTGGAGAGGGCTGCGGGAGGAGCTGGGGTCAGCCCTGCGCCGAGAACTCGAGGCAGCGATCAGCCGGTTCCAGGTGTCCGGCGCCGACCTGCGGGAGCTGCAGAACGCCGCGCAGACCGTGTCGACGCGGTTCCTCAGCAGCCTGGACGACACGGCGAAGGCGGCGTCCGGGAGCGTCGAGGCCCTCGACGCCGTGCGGCAGCAGTACGCGACGCTGTCTCGCACCGCCGACGCGCACCTGACGGCGCAGCTGATGCGCCGTCGTGTGGCGGAGGTCGTGGATCGGGCGCTCGCCGAGGGGACGCCGGCCGGTCTCGGAGCGCACGCTCTGGAGCAGGTGCGCGGCTCCGTCGACGCGCTGAAGACCCACCTCGACGGTGCCCTACAGGGGCAGATCACCAAGGGCCTCCCGGCGGCACTCGGGACCGCGGAGCAGCAGAGCCTGCTGTCGCAGATATGGCAGAACGTCAAGGCGCCGGACCTGGTCGCGGCGACGGTGCCCGGCGTGGAGGCTGGCATGGCGGCCGACGCGGCAGCCGGCGCAGCGGCCTCCGTGGTGGCCGACGTACAGGCCCGGGTGGGCGCGCAGCTCGCGGGTCTGCAACCGGCGGCCTTCGCCGCCGGGACCGGGTTCGCCGCCGAACGCGCCAGGGCGGAGCAGAAGCTGGACCGCGCCCTGGCCGGGCTGTTGGACACGGTGCCGGCGGGTGACCACGTGAGCCGGGACGCGGCCACCACCGTCCGGAACAGGATCCTCGACCGACTCGATTCCCGGTATGCCCAGGGCTGGGATCACGACCATGCGGAGCGACACCGGGAGTTCCGTTCCGCAGTGGCGAGTCTCAGCGTGTCCATAGCGGCGACGAGGTGGCGCATCCGGGAGCAGCTGGCGCTGGGCGAGGATCTTGATCGCGCCGTCCTGCGGCAGATGGGTCGGATGGAGCAGAACCGGACGCCACAAGTGCAGATCCAGTTTGCCAGCGCACATTTCACGTCCGCCGTGCGTGACCTGTTCCGCTCGACCTATCCGACGGTACCGAGCCTCGCCGACCACAAGGCGTGGCAGGAACGCTATGCCAGAGCCATGGCCTCGTCCGACTCCTGGGCCAGCGTGTATCTGGTGAGAGCCCGGGCCGAGGGGATGGTTGTCGCCGGCCTGCACGGCGAGCGCCTCGAGCGGGCACGGCAGGCGGTCACGGGGGCCCTGACGCCGCTTCTCGGCCTGCGGGCGCACCTGCTGGCCCCCGGGGCGGTCGGGCCCGCCGAGCAGATCCGGTTGGTGGAGGAGGTGGAGGGCCGTCTCCCCGCCAGCGTGCGCAGTCCGGACGTGGTGGCACTGATTAATGTCCTGACGCAGTCGCTCCGGCAGAGCCCGGTGGCGGCCACCCGTCTGCCGACAGCACACACCCAGGCGGCCGAGGCGTTCGACAAGGCATTGAAACGGTGGCGGGAAAATCCGCCCACGACCATCGATCAGAGCGCCGATCATAAGGCGGCAGCCGCCCTCGTCCGTGAGCGGATTCTTGCCGATCTGAATGCGCTGCATGCCAAGGATTGGAACTTCGACCGCACCCGGTGGGCGACCACGCTCCGGGAAAGGTTGGAGCCGGAGGCGCTGCACGCCGCCATCGTGCCGTCGGCTCGACGGATCCAGGAGGAACGCGGGCTGTCCGACCTACTCGACCGCGACCTCAGGGACCAGCTTTCCAAGATCACGCCGGGCGAGCCCACCCATGAACACCTCGAGGCCGGTGCCGCCTTCAAGAAGACGGTGGACGATCTGTTCCACTCGACCTATCCGCAGATGCCCGGACCCCTCGATCACGGAAAGTGGCGCGAGCGCTACGACGAGGCGATCGGCTCGTTCCGTTCCTGGGTGCCGATGCACCTGCTCAAAACCGAACTCTCCGCCAAGCTCGACGCCGACCTGGGCCGCGCGATGCAGGAGATTCCACGCCGGGACTGGATGAACGACGAACTGCAGAATGCCGCCGACACGTTCCGTCGAAAGGCCCAGCAGCACCTAAGTGAACGCACCGCCCCCGGGAAGTCCTACATCGCAGCAGACGTGAAAGAGATCAGGGAGTGGTACCAGGCGCACGCCGAGACGCTCTCCGGATGGCTCACGGTCCACGTCCGCGGCCAGCTCGTCCACGCACACGTGCATCAGCAGGCCCGCCGCAACGGCTGGCATGCCGAGGGTGAGAATCCCCGGCCGCACCTGATCGCCGCCCTGACCGGAAGCGTGGAGGAGGTGCTCTCCCGCTACCAGACCATCAGCCGCAGCGCACTGAACGCGACCTGGGTGGACGAAGAGGCACTGGTGACAGAGATCAGTGCGCGGTTCATCGCGCACCTTCCGGGCAGGCCCAACCACCATCTGGGCCGGATCCGCGAGGCGCTGCGCAACGACCTGGTGCGTGCGGCGGCAGAGCGTCCGGTCCTGGACGAGGCCGCCGGCAGGGCCGAACGAGCCGCGCTCGAGCAGCGCCTGCGCGAGATCGTCACCAACGACGCCGCGGGGGCTGCCTTCCGCGATGCCGAACTGGCGCGCTTCGACGCCGCGTACGCCGAGGACTGGAACTTCGACCGGGCGCCGTGGTGGCAAAGCTTCGAGCACAATGTCGCCAACCGGGACACCTGGAGCCGCTCGTTCGAGCTCCACGAGCAGTTGGTCGCCGACGCGCGGCGCAACGCGAACGAGGCGCTGACAAGGATGACCATCAAGGAAGGTCAGGAGACCGCCGCGGACGCCGCGGTCGGCCACTTCACCGACGCGGTACGGCAGACGCTCGGAGCGCCAAGCCACCACTTCACCGACAGCCTTGCGGCGCAGTGGCGCGAGAAAGCCCGCTCGCTGACCGAAGGGGTGGACTCCTGGCTTGCCGTAGACATGCTCGGGCAGCAGCTACGGCAGGACGTCACGCGGATGGTGGACCAACGGCTGCGGGACGAAGCCCGGTTGTCACCAGCGGAGCGCACGGCAATCACCCGATCGGTCGACGGCGAGGTGGAGAAGCGCATCGCCAATGTGCTGACGCTGCCCGCGACGCTCGGCGAGGCGCCTTCCGCACGGCTCTGGCCCCGCCTCGAGAAGGCGGAACAGCATCGCCTGGCGACGTTCCTTACCTCGCATCTACAGCCGCGCGCCCCGCGTGGGAAGGACCATCATCAGGTGCACGCCGCCGTACGCGAGGGGGCGGCGGACGCCGTCTGGTTGCTTGCGGCCGAACCGGTCCCGGTGCCGACGGGCGAGTCCGCGCGCGATGCACTGCGGCGGCGCCTGGAGCGTCACGAGGAGTTGCGTGACGGCCCGGCCGGCGCCGCTCTCCTGAACCACATCCTGGCCGACTTCGACGCCCACAGGCCACGGTGGTGGGAACTGGATGACCGAGCCTGGACCAGGAAGCTACAACAGCACCTCGACGGCGCCTCCGCTTGGAAGGCGACCCACGAGCGCAGGTCGGCCGCGCTCGCCCGGATCCCGACGAAGGTCGACGAGACCACGGCGCTCGTGCTCGCCCGGCAGCCGGAGTTGACCCGGCCGGCTGCCGAGGAAGCGGCCGCGGCCCTGCACGCCAAAGTCGTTGATCACTTCGAGAGGGCGTACCCACGGCTCGAGCGATTCACCGAGGACGACGCGCGCACGTGGGACCTCCGTCTCGACGGGTTCCTCGTGACCGCGGACGCCTGGCTGAGCACACACCTGATCGGCGGACGGGCCAGGGCGCTCATCGAGGATCTGGCGGTGGACGATGCGACACGTGGGCATCTCACCGCCGCCGTCGACGACGTGCTCCGGCCGTTGCTCGACGTGGGGCGGCCGGCGCCGCTTCCGTCCCTCGGGGTCGCCGAACAGAAGTCTCTGGCCCAGGAGATCGGTGCCGCCGTCGTCAGGGTGGCCGGCGTCGCCGACGGACTGCGCACCGATCTCCTGCGCTCGGTGGCCACGAACCCGATCTCCGTATCCGGAAGCTCCGGTTTCGTCGCCGAACTGGCGGTGGTGACCACACGGGTCGACGACGTCACGGCCAAGCTGGTGGCCCGGTTCACCGGCCCGGATGCTGCCGCCGCCCGACAGGCGGCCGGCGACTTCGCCGCTCTGCTCCGCAGTGACGCCATCCAGCGCCGCGCCAAGTCCTGGCACTTCGACCGCGCCGACTGGGAACGACACGTCGCGGGCGAGTTGTCCGTCGCGGACGCGTGGATCCAGTCCCGCGTCGCCGTGGCGGCACGGCGCGGGCCGGCCGACACCAGCCAGCACCCGGCGTCGGAGCGGGCCTTCCTCGACATGGTGACCACGGCGTTGCGGGAGCACCACGTCAAGGTGAACCAGGACGCCGCCGGCGGGTCGCGGGCACCGGGCCGATCGGAGCCGCCCTGGCCGGACGTCCTCGCCGGGCACCTGACCCGTGCGGACGGCTGGGTCAGGTCGCACGCGCGCAAGGCGGCGGCCCGCCTCGCGTTCGCCACGCTCATCGACCACCTGATGGCCGTGGCCCGGCTGCCAGGCACGGGTCCCGGCGTCACCGATGCGGAGAGCGCGGCCATCAAGCAGGACCTACTCACGATCTTCGATCGACATGTCGCCAAGAGCGAGGAGTTCGGGGCTGCCGAGCATCGCGCCTGGATCGTTTCCCGGGATCGCCTGCGGACGGCACTCGACCGCCACCTCTCCGACCGGCAAATGGTCGCCTCGCTCACCACACTGGCAGACCGGGCCGTCAGCGAGCATCGAGCGGCCTGGCGCCGGCAGGTGGTCGACGAGTGGGAGTTCGCCCAGCTCGACGAGCTCGCCCGGCGGTTGACCGAAGACCTCGCGGGCCTGCTCCGCCCCATCAGCACCAACCGGGGCGAGGGCGCCTTGGCCGACGCCGTCGGCAAGCGGTTGCACCGCACGGCCGAGTGGGTCGGTGCGGGCGAGATCAGCCGCTCCGTCCGCGCGGTTCACGACCGGGTACGGGGCCAACTCCTGGACATGATCCGCAAGCGGTACCCGCAGCCCGCCGGGCAGATCACGGACGGGCAGCGCCCCGGCCGCCCCGGTCCTTCCTCGCCGCCGGCGAACCGGCCGGACCTCACCACGGACTTCCACCACCGTGTCCTCAGCGGGGATTTCAGCCAACACCAGGGAGAAGTCCTCGACGACTTCCTCCGTCGCGCCGGCGAGGCGTTCGACCGGAGTGACAACGACCCCGCGCGGCACAACACCTACCTCGAGCTCATCCGGGAGTTCCGGCTACGCTCCGAATTCGCCGACCAGGTGGCGGCGATCCGGCGACGGCTCGGCGGCCTTTCCGCCCGGTGGACACGGGAGAACCCGGAGACCGCCCCTCGGTTGGCCGCCGAATGGGAGTCGGCCGCCCGGGGGCTTGCCGAGCAGGCGTTCTCGGCCGCGGCCTTCGAGATGGACCGCCCACTGGCCGCGGCACGGCTGTTCGAGTCGCGGTACCGCGATCTGGTCGATCGACTCAGAGGGCACGAGACCGCGCTGGCCACCGCGAAGTCGCGGGGGGCCGCGGCCAACCGCGACTTCGCGGAGGCCGCCGAGGCGTGGCAGGCCGCCGAGAGGGTGCTGCTGGACGCCACCGCTCGCGAGGTAGCGCGGCGGTCGTACCTGGACTTTGTCGACGCGCACTCGGAAGCTGTCGTCGGCCGGCGGGGGGCAGCGGCCCTACGGCACATTCTGAACGGGGCCGGAGTCCACAGCGTCTTCGTGGCGGGCCTGCCGCCGTCGTCGTCCGACACCGTCACCGACGACGCGCGGGCGGTCCTGCTGGGCCTGCGCGACCGTCTCGCCGAGCCCGGGGCCGCGGAGTGGCTGCACCGGCATCTGGCGACGATCGTCCGGGAGTTGCCCGGCCGTGAGGAACTGGGGCAGCGGCTGACGGAGGCGGTGGCGACAGTCCTGGACGCCGGGCGCGCAGCGCATCCGCATGTGGACGGGGAACAGACCGAGGCTGTCCACGCCTTCATAGACCGGGTGACCCGCTCCGATTCCGTCCTGGCCGGGCTGCACGCCGACGCGGCCGCCTTCCGGTACAGGCGAGAGGACGTCGAGCGGCTGCTCGAACAGCGGCAAGGCCGGATCAAGAAGACCGTCGAAGCCTGGCTGGCGAACCCCGACCTGCGCACGTTGTCCGACTCGCCGACTGGCCGGGCGGTGCTGCGTGAGGTGAGGCCCGGGCGGCTGCTCGATGCGGTGCTGCCGATGGCCCAGACCGTCGACGCCGACGCGCTGCGGGCCCTGTGGGGGTTGTTGGACGCGGTGCCGGGCCCGTACGACGACCGGCGGGTGGTCCAGAACGTACTGGCGTTCGCCCTTCAGGTCCGGGAGACCGTCGATCAGGCCGTGCGTCAGGCGACCTTCGGGATCGACGGGCTGCTGGGTTCCGTTGACCCCGCCGACCGAGCCAAGATCTGGCAGGCCGCCCGCGCTGGAACGGCCGACGCCTGGCTGGCGGCCCACGCGGCCGGATTCGCGCCCGAGACCACCCTGGCTGTCCGGGCCGAGCTGGCCGCACGGATCGAGGACGAGATCGGCCTGCTGCACCTGAGCAGTCAGCTCTCCGGCGGCCCGGACGAGGTGCGCGGGAGTCAGTGGGCCGCGGAGATCCAGGCGTTGCGGACCCGTTACGCCCACTACCTCCATAACGGCACGGCGCCGACGGAGACGCCCACTGTGCCCAGGGCCGTCGACTGGACGGGCGCGCCGACCGAGGTTCGGGAGCGGATCGAGGTTGTCCGCGGCCGAGCGGAGGCGACGGTACTGGCGGCCCTGACCCGGGTCGACCGCGATGTCGACGAGGCGACACGCCAGAGGTTGACGGACGAGAGCACCGAGCTGCTGGACCATGCGTTACACCGGGCGGTGGCGAGCATGCGACGGCTCCGATTCGCTCCGGCGGCGGTCGCGGCCGGAGCCGACGGACTCGCGACGCTGACTGAGGCCCTGGCGGAGACCGTGCCACTGCGGCTGTTCCAGGACGCACAACTGGCACGGGAGGCACGCCGGGCGCGGCGAACCTTCGCCGACCTCCCGGGGGCCGCTGGCCCGGCGGATCCGGCACGGCAGGCGTTGGCGGAGGAGTTCATCCAGGAGTGGCTCATCCGGTTCGACCAGTTCTTCGGGCAGCCCGGGGAATGGCTCGCCGGAGTGCACAGTCCCGGCGCCGGTCGCACCGAGCGGCTGCGACTGCTGGCACGGGCTACGGGCGCGGCAGCTGCGACCGACGATGCGCGGCCGGTCGGCGTCGGGGCCCTTCCGCCCACCGACTCCGGTCCTGCCGAGGCCCTTCCGCTCGTCGATGCCGGCTCCACCGAACTGGCGCGGCGGTTCCTCGCCGAGCCGGACGCGGAGGTACGCAACCGCCTGCTGATCGACCTCGTGCGTACGGCCGACCGCGGCGTGCTGGCCGTCCTGCCGCGCCTGGTCGACCGACTGGACGCGCCGACCTCGCTGGACGTGGCCGCCGCGCGGGCGCTGGATCTGGTGCACCGGGTCGTCCTGGGCGAGCCGGTCGGCACGAGCCGGGTGCCTGCCTGGCTCAAGGAGATACCCGGTGACATCAAGACGATGCTGATGGAACGGGTGCTGGAGCGGGCGCGGGACGACCCGTCCGCGACGGAGACGCTCACCCGGCTCGGTTACCTGATCATGGACTGCTGAGCGCGCGGGGACATGGTTGTCGTCCCCACATGGAGGACTACAGCGCCTCGGCCGCCCGGTGGCAGGCTGACGTGGGTCGAGGCAGGTCGAGGGAGATGAGGGTGCGGTGACCGATCCGGGTATGCGAGAGGCGTTGGACCGGGCGACGAGCATGCGGGCGGAGATGAACGCCATCCGCGACCGGATGGCCGACGCCGAGCTGGTCGGGTCGGCGGCGGGCGGTGCGGTCCGGGTTCGGGTCAACGCGATCGGCGAGTACCGGTCGGTTCGCATCGACCCGGAGGTGTACGAGGCGGGCCGGGAAGAGGTCGAGGACGCTGTGCTGGCGGCGCTGCGCGACGTTACGGTACAGCTGCGTGAGATCGGGGAACGCCGAATGTCCGACCTGCAGGATGTCTTCAACGGCATCGCCCCGGGTTTCATGCCGCCGAGGTGAAGATGCCTCCGCGGTGCGCGTGTCAAGCGATGACGGCCGAGAGCCGGTGAGCCGGGGGTCTGATGCGGGTGGAAGACGTCTCCGGTACGGACGCCCATGTGGTGGACCTGCTGGCCCTCTACCATCTCGACGCGCTCGACCGGCATAGCGGGGAGCAGGTCGCCCGCCATCTCCAGTCGTGCCCGCAGTGCCGGGCGGCGGCGACCGAGGTGTGCGAGACGCTCGGCGCGCTGGCCCTGCTCAGCGACGATCGGGAGCGCCTGCTCAACCTGTACGGGGCGCTGGGAGCGGCGGCGCCGCCGGCCTTTCCGGCCCGGTTCGCGCCGCAGGAGCCGCCGCAGGAGCCGGCCGGCACGCCTCGCGATGAGGCCCCGGAGACCGACCGGCGCCGGTTCCGGTTGCGACGCGGTGGCACGGGCGCGGGCATCCGGGAGGAATCCGCCGCCGCTGGAGGCCGGACGGGGCGCAGAGAGCCGGCGCAGCAGCGGGTCGCTCCCCCACCGGTGGCACCGGTCCGGGAGCCCGCGCCCGTCCGCGAACAGGCCACGCCGTCGCCGAAGCCGGCCGCCGAACGACCTGCCGCGCGCCCCTCCCGACCCAGCTTCGACCGCCCGCCGGACATCCAACGTCCTGACAACAACCAACGCGCCGAGTCTCCACGCAAGCGCCTCGGCTTCCGGCGTGCCGTCACCGTCGCGGGCCTGAGCGCTCTGCTTCTGCTCACCCTCACGGTGGCCGGGTTCTCGGCGAAGGCCCTGCTCGACCCGCCGGCCCCGGCAGTGCAGACGGCCACCGTCCGCACCGCCGTCGCCTCCGCGACAGACCAGGACTCCGGCGCGACCCTTTCGGTACTGCTCACCGAAGACCGCGACAGGGTCACCGTGCGGGCCACCCTGAGTGGCCTGGACAAGGGCGTCGGCTACCGGCTCTACGGTTACACCTTCGACGGCCGGCAGCGACCGCTGGTCAACTGGACCGGCCGGGCCGGCGTGCAGGAGGTCGACGGTGAGCTGCCCGTCGGCATCGCCGATCTTTCGCACTTCGCCGTCACCCGCGGCACCCGGATCGTCGTCACGGCATACCTGCCCCGCGACGTGGGTACGACGGCTACTCCCGGCCGATGAGCCGGGCCGCGATCTGAACCGGTCGCTGGCCCCGTTCGTCTGGGGGGTATGCAGATCGGTGTCTACAGTCTCGGCGACCGCACCCCCGACCCGGTGACGGGCCGGGTGCCGACGGAACACGAGCGGCTATACAACACGGCACGGATCGCCGAGCACGCCGAGGCGGCCGGGTTCGACGTCTTCGCCGTCGGCGAACACCACACCCCGTCGTACGCCGTGTCCGCGCCGGCCGTGCTGCTGGGCTATCTGGCCGCGCGAACAAGCCGGTTGCTGCTCTCCACGGCGACGGCGCTGGTCACCACCAACGACCCGGTCCGCGTCGCCGAGGATTACGCGACCGTGCAGCATCTGTGCGACGGCCGGTTGGACCTCATGCTCGGGCGGGGCATCTCCGGTTCGGTGTATTCGTGGTTCGGCCGCGACGCCGACGACAGTCACCGGCTGGCCGCGGAGAACTACCGGCTGCTGCGCCAACTGTGGGACGAGGACACCGTCGACTGGTCCGGCGAGTTCCGTACGCCGTTGCGGGGTTTCACGGCGGTGCCGCGACCGCTCGCGGGCCGACCGCCATTCGTCTGGCACGCGTCGGTTGCCAGCGAGGAGACCGCGGAACTGGCCGCCGCCCATGGTGACGGCTTCTTCGCCAACCACATCATGTGGCCCTGGCAGCACACGGCCCGGCTCGTCCGGACCTTTCGCGAGCGATACGCCGCGCACGGTCACGGCACCGCCGAGCAGGCGGTCGTCGGGCTCGGCGGACATGTCTTCGTCCGGCCACGGTCACAGGATGCGGTGCGGGAGTTCCGGCCGTACTTCGACAACGCGCCCCTCTACGGCCACGGCCCCTCGCTGGAGGAGCACATGAGCACCACACCGATGACGGTGGGCAGCCCGCAGCAGATCATCGACGCGGTCCTCGGCTACCGGGAGTACGTCGGGGACTACCATCGTCAGCTCTTCCTGATCGATCACGCCGGGCTGCCGGTGGCCACCGTGCTGGAACAACTGGACATCCTCGGTGCCGAGGTGCTGCCCACCCTGCGGCGAGAGCTTGCCGACGGCCCCCCGCCGGCCTGATTCGCCGCTCGCCGGGCGCCCCGCTGCCGCGCCGGCCGCGGGACGCCCGATCAGCACGCGGCGACCGCCTTCAGCACCTTGTCCAGGTTGTCTCGCTGATCGTCACTGGTCATATCCGCACGGAGATCGTCGAGCGCCTCGATCCAGATGGCCTTCTGGCCCCCGTCCAGCCGCGGCTTGTTCTCCCGGACGAACGCATCCGCTTCGTCGAACGCGCCGGCCTTGACCTTGTCTATGGCGTCGAGCAATGACACGGCGAAGTCGAAGTCGCCGCGATCTGCCTCCGCCGCGCCCAGCCGGACCGCCTTGACCAGGTCCACGAAGTCGCCCATGGCGACGCCGGTGTCCTGGGGGCCCATGGCGGTGTCACCGAGCCGACCGACCGCCCGCAGCAGCGTGCCCGGCTGCGCAATCCGCGAGGCTTGCGTGAACTCGACCACGACCTCCTGGTCCGGGCCGAACCGCAGCAGGGGCTTCACCAGCGCAACGTTCATGCTGGTCGGGACCCGCTCGGCCATCCGGGCAGCCTGTTCCAGGCTCGTCGGGTTCTGCAGATCGTCCCGGTGCGACTTCAACATCGCGAGCTGCTCGCGCACGCTCTGCGCGCCCCACACGAGCGCGCCGAACACCTCGGAAACCGGGTGGACGGCTGTGGTCGGCCGGGTCATGTCACGGGCGGCAGCCACCAGAAATGAGTCGATCCTCGGCCGGATGACCCCCGCCTCCGTGCCCGCCGCCGCGGTGCCCGTGGAACCGCTCACCCGCCAACTGTTGTCTATGTTCAACCCGCTGGACGCGCCGTGTCCCTGGGGCACCTCGTGTATGACTGCGGCACCGTACGTGCCCAGCAGCGCGAGCAGGCTGTGCTTCCCGGATGCGCGCATCCCCTCGGCCGGCCCGGTGACGCCACCGGCGGTAGTTCGGCCGCGCGTCACCACGATGGGTGTCCTGCGGGCCTGGGCGAACTGCTCCAACCGCTCGTTCAGCCAGTCGAACACCGCCGGGTTCACCGGGCTGTCACGCGCCGTGCTGAGCCACACGAAGTACTGGTCCCGATGCCGGCGCGCGACGGCTTTGAGGCTGTCCGGCGGTTGCACCGCCGTGACACCGGACACCGACGCGTCACTGAGCAGGTTCGGGATCTCCTGGTCCGGTCTCGGGAGCCGGGCGAGCGAGTCCCGCAGCCACTGCGGCTCCCCGTCGGAGAGTACCGATGCAGCCGGCTCGAGGGCGAGCGACGGGCCAATCGCCTCTTTCCCCTTCGGGGACCGGATCGGCTCCTTTCCCGTCACGGACCGCTGCTCACCGACCACCTGGGAGGCGCCATCACCGGCGGCGTCTCCGCGCTGGACCCCAGCCGCGCCCATCCCGTCGTGGGCTTCCACTCTGATGCGATAGCGGTCCCCGATCAACTGCAACAGCGAGCCGGCGTAGTCGGCGTCGGGCCGCACGGCGAGGCCGTCGCCGTCGACGGTGAGCACGTGCAACACGTTCTCGAAGCTCCCGATCCTTTCCGCCACCAACCCGAGTGCGCCGAAGACCAACTCACCCCGCGTTCCGCTTCGGACGTACACCGGCGACACGCCGGAAATTCTGGAATCGGCCGGCTGCGGGATGCGGTCGGACGTCTGTCCGCCGATGACGGACGCGCCGGTCATCCAGCTCGCGGCCGGTGTCGATCCGTTGGCGGGCGGGACCGGCCGCTCGGCAGACCAGCGATATCCGTCCTGCGGCGGACGGGCACCCCGGATCGGAAGCGCCTGCTCCCGGGGGGCCGCCGGCAGCCCTTGCTGCTGCCCGTCAGCGGCTCCGGACAGGATCGCGGTCAGGTCGTGCGACAGTGGCCGGAAGGTCCCGTCCGCGAGGTGCTCCCCGAAATTCCCGAGCGCGTCCACCTTTCCCAGCGCTCCGCCGTCGCCGGTCGCGGCGAAGCGCACCGCGACCAGTTGGGTGGACGGCTTCCGCCCGTCCGGCACGGCGGAGGTCTGCAGGACATCGTCGAGGTGCGCCGGGGCAATGACCCGAACGCGTTTTCCCCGCGCGTCGTGCGTGAGTCGTTCGGCCAGCCGGGCGGCGAACGAGCGTTGGTGCGTCAGGTCCGTCGCGCCCCCGGGGTAGAGCGCGCGGATGTCGCCAACCCCGCCCACCGGCAGGACGACCACGTTGCGTTCGCCGAGCAACGGGAGCAGCAGACGGGACACGGCGGCCACGTCCCGACCGCTGAGTTGGTCGGCTGACGGATCGTACCGGCCGGACACCATCACCGACTGTCCGATCGCCTGCTGCGCGTGGGCTGCCTGGTAGGTCTCGGCCGTGTCCCCGGTGGCGGCGAGATACAACCCGGCGGAGGTGCGGATGCCCTCGTCGAGCACGGCTTCGACCCGCCGGCCCGCCGGGTGGAACGCGCCGGCCCTGGCCACCGCCGTCTCCGGGTCGACCAGCAGCAGCGCGGCCCTGTCGAGACGAAAGCGCTGTTCGACCTCCTTACCGCCGGTGTCCACCCGGAACGTCACCAGTACGCCTGCCTTCGACAGCAGGTACGGGCTTCTGCGTTCCCGGAAGGTGCCGTACAGGTATGTGTCGGCCGCCACGCTTTCCCGCGACTCTTGCCAGCGTCCCTCGATGTTGAGGTCGACCGGCAGCACGTCACGTGTAGGGCCGGCCGCCTGGCCTCCCAGCGAGGGTGCGGCGACGCTGGGCACCAGATCGACCTTCGCCCGCGTGAGCTTCTGGCTGTTCTGCCCGCTCGCCGCCCCGGGTTTGCCGCCGCGTTCGGTCCGCAGGGTGATCTCGACGAACTTCTCGGCTGCGGCGTCGAAGAAGTCGAAGTGGAGCGTCATCGTGCCGGGGACGCCGGCGAGCAATCCCTCTGACCGGCCCGTCTCTACCGCGTAGCCGCCCCCTCCCAACGCGCCCAGGACAGTGACCGGCGCCGGGAGCTGCTCGATGAGCTGATGAAGAGTGACCCTCGGAAGCCCGTCGAGTAGCCACGGGCGGACCGGCGACGAGCCCAGGGCCTTCATGATCCCGTCATACAACGCCCGTACGGAGCCCGGATCGAAATCGAGCACGAGCACCCGGCCTTCCCGGATGTCACGCGCCTCGATATCGAACCAGTTCACGGCGATCCCGGCGCGCCGCCGATCCCCCGGATTCCGCGGCCCCAACAGTGTCGCCGTGAGTGGCGCAGCGACCTTGGTCGCCGTTTGCTGAGCCGGCAGCACGGTCTCCGGGATGCCGACCCGTTCCCGAAGCGAGACCCTGCCGATCTCCTTCACGTTCGAAGGCTGTGCGGAAAGCACGGACGTGGCCAGGCCCCGCACCACCCGCGGCAGGTTGCTGACCATCCCCTTCGGCTCGACGAGAGTGACGATGATCTCGACGTCGCCGATGTACTCGTGGGTGTGTCTGTCGTGGATCTGGAGGAAGTCGCGGTGCATGTCCCGCTGCGTGACAGTCATCGCGTCGGAGCCGCTCGACCGGCTCTGGCCTTCGCCGTGCACTCGCAAGGAGCTGACCGCGCTTTCGCCGGGCAGCGCCTGCACGAGGAACGGGGTCGCGAGCCTTCCGTGCTGGGTCAGACCGGCCGTCATCGACTCTTCGGTGACCGTCGTCGCGCGGAAACGGATGATCGTGCTGTCGGACTCCCTGCCGGCATGGGCGTAACGGGCACCGCGCTCCGCCCGCAGTATGATCATCGCGCCGTTCTCGGACAGGAGGGTGACGCCGGGGCCGAGCATGGTCGGCATCATCGTCTGCAACTGGACCAGGTCGACGAGTTTGCCGAGCTCCTTCAGCTCCGAGGGGGAGCCGAACCAGTCGCGCCACCTGGGTCCGTCGACCAGGCCGGCCAGGTTGTTGTGGGTGAGCTGGGACTCGATCAGCGTGCGTAACGGGTTGGCCTGGGATCCCCCGGGGAATGGCACCAACGACCGGGTGGACGACAACACCGGGATGCGCGACGTTGCCAGGACCCGAGGTACACCGGCCGGCAACGCGGGCGCCGTCACGCCTTGCCGGCGGAGCACCGGCACCCGATCGACGCGTATCTCCACCGGCGGTCCGCTGTCGACCTTCATCGTCCACACGAGGTCGACCAGCCACCGGTTGTATGTGGCATCGACTTCCTCCCACCTGCCTATCGACTGCTCGTGCAGGCTCGCTCTGCCGCGCGTCTGGGAGTCGTGACCGACAGTCCGCGTGTTCAGGGGAAGGAACGCGATTTCCTGGCGACCGTCCGAGCCGGGAGCCGTGCCCCCCTCCACCACGTTCGGTGCGCCATAGAACGGCGGACGTTCGGAGGCGCGGACGTGGCCGCTCTGTTCGCTGACGCCGCGCTGCACCCCTCGCTCCCAGACGCCCCATCCGCGTCCCGCGATCCCTCGTGGGCCGGCCTCCCGCAGGTTGAACAGCTTGGCGGTCAGGGTCACACCGCTGCCGGGATCAGGCGCCGCCTCGCCGCGGACGACCAGCGCGAGCCAGTCCGGGTTCGCCATCAGCCGGATCAGGGCCGCGAGGCCGTCCGGACCGATCCTGGCCGGTGGCGTGTCGCGCAACACGCGGGCCACCGCCGCTCCCCCGAGCGCGTACCCGATCAGATCGTCGGGGCCCAGCGAGATGACACCGCTGTCCAGCCGGTCCAGCTCGATCGCGGCCTGACCGCGCGTTGCCGGGCCAGGCACGGAGACCGGGCCAGGCACGGAGACCGGGCCAGGCACGGAGACCGTCGTCACCTGGATCTTCGCTGCGTCCCCCGCCTTAGGGGGTTCGCGCAGGGTGAACGCCTCGGGAACCGTGATCCTCGCCTGGCCCTCAAGCACCCGTTCCTGGGGTGGGACCTCCGTATTGCGCGTCCTGCCGGCTGTCGTAGTGGATATTTCGAGGCTCACCCGGATGACGGCCTCGATGTCCACGCCGAATGGATACATCTTGCCCTGGTGCGAGACCGCCCGCACCATCATCGAGTTCTGGCCGGCCTGCACCTGCTCTGCGCTGGACTGGCTGCGGTTGTGGCCGGCCTGCCATCCGACGGCGAGGTGCCCGCCGGGCGTGTGCTCGGATGCGTCGGCGACAAGGCGGAGCGAACTGTCGAACGCACGGCCGCTCTGATGCCTGTCCGACTGTTGGAATTCGGCGGTGGGCCCGGAAAACTTCACCATGAAGCCTTCGCGCGGTTGATGGTGGGACGGCGGCTGCGCGCTCTGTCCGCGGCGCAGGAAAAGGTCGAACCGGAGGCGCTCCACCCTGCCCTCGGTCTTCCGGACGTCGACGAACGGCAGACCGTAGGCGTACTCGTTGCCGCCGCCCGCGTTGGCCGCGTCGCCGCTCGAGTGCCCGTACAGCAGGACCTGGTTGGCGCGCAGCCCGTAGGGGTCGTACACGGCGGACAACTTCCGCCCAAGTTGATGCAGCTCAAGGGCGGTACGCCGGGTAGCCCTGGGCGTGTTCGCCTCGACAGATCGCACGAGGTCGAGCATCTGCGGGATGACCTCTTCAAGGCCGGGCAGCCCGGTGATCAAGCCCCCGTCGAGCGAAACGCGGTGCTGGATCTCGGCCGGCGCGTGCCGGAGGTCGCTCTTCCGCAGGCCCTCGGCCTGCAGCTGCCGGTCCGAACCCGACAGGGCCACCCGGGCAGCCCCAAGGTTGATCAGCCGCAGCAGTTCCTGGAACCTGCTCGCGTCGGGCCGGGCCACCTGCACGACCATCCGGCCGTCGACGCTCACGGAGGTGCCGGACTCGCTGGCGTCGGCGGAGATGACCTCGGCTTTCAGCGTCACATCGACCTCGTAGACCGCCATCGGCCCGGTCTCCGTGGTGATATGCCAGGTGGTGATGCCCTTGGCGGAGCTGGCCGAGAGCGTCTCCCCCGCGCTGAATCGGCCGGAAAGGTTGGTCTTGGCATCGATTCCCACCTTCCGCAGAATGTCCTGATACACCGCCGGCCGCCCGTACGGCGTCGCGTTCACCGATGTGCCCGACCCCCTGCCCGAACCCTCCTGCTGCCGGAGCCGGAAGTCGTCCTTGACCTCCCGGTCCGGTCGCTCGTCCACCCACCGCACACCGCGCGGAATCGCCGAGATCACGAACGCGACATCCCGCGTGCCGGCGCGGAACTCGCGGGTCCATTCGCCCGGACCGACGACGTTGAGGTACGCCTCCAACATCCGGGTCTCGCTGCCGATCCAGTCCTCGATGTCGTGGCGCACCTCGTCGTCGGACAGATCGAGCTGCTTGACGAGCTTCTCGGCCAGCGCCGGCAGGCCGGCGATGGACTCCGGTGCCGACATACTGATCACCCGCCTGATCCACCGATGCTGATCAGCGTTGGGATTCAGTGGCAGGCTGACCTGGAAGGGAGACGGGCGTACCGCGCCGGACAGCTCCAGATGCTCGGCCGGGAACGCCAGGACCGCCGTGGCCTTTGCGGGGATCCTGTTTGACACCCACGGCTGGGAGGCCCCGGCCCTGAAATAGCTGTACACCCACTCGCCCCGGACGCGGAAGTAGCGCATCGGGCCGGCCAGGATCAGGCTGCGCTGCCCGGTGTACGCCTGAGTCGAGCGGTGCGACTCCTGGCTCTCCAGGGTGAGACCCCCCGTAACGCCGAGCTGCACCCACGACAGCCAGGGAGCGACGCCGTGCAGGGCCCGCGCGCCGCTCACCGGGAACGCAGCCGCCCCTGCCCTGGACGTCGTCTCTCCGGTCAGCGCCACCATCTGCAGGGCGGGGTCGATCGACGTTCCGGTGAACTCTCCGGCCGGCGATCTTTCCACCTCGACGGCGGGGACCGGCTGGGGCCGACGGTCATCCGCACCGGAGGAGAGGTCCAGCTCGAACCGCACCGTCATCCGCGAGCCCGGGCCGCTTGAACCGGTGATCCACACGTGCAGGCCGAGCCCGGTCAGCCTACGCCCGAACTCGTCCGCCCCCAGGGCGTCGTAACGGTTGCGGAGCTGGTCGCGGATCTCCTCGTTGGTCCGATCGCGCGCCACCTCGGAGGCCAGTCGAGGACGGTGCCTGACCACCTCGGCCGCCACCAGGTCGGCCCCGGCCGCCAGCGGCAGATCGCCTAGTTTCTTCACCAGGCCGCGCTCACCCCAGCCCAGCCGACTCGTCGGCTCGCCGGTGCGGGGGGCAAACCCGACCGGCAGGTCCGGTGAGGGCTGGCTAGCCGTCGCCCTGGCCTGCAGCCAGCTCGCCGCGATCGACTGCCGGGCGCCTGCGGGTGTGGTGGTCGGTGGCGCTGCCGGCAGGGCCTGGTCCGTGCCGAGGTGACTCCCGGCGGCGACGGGCCGGGCGGGCAGCGACACCTCGATCGACTCGCTGCGCTGAGGCAGCTGCATCGGCACCACCAGGCCGCTCTTGCGCATCGTCGCGACGACCGTGCTCCTGGCGTCGGAGGTGGTGACAGTGACGCTCGCGCGCTGGTCGGGAGCGAGACCGTCGAGGCGTGACACCAAGTCGGCGTAGCTGCGGACGGTCACCGGTGCCGCAAGCGCGGGCGGCGCTGCGGCGTCGTGGGACGTTGACGACGCCGCAGCGCCGCCGAGCGGCAGGCCGATCTCGACGGTTTGCTGCCTCAGCCGCAGTTGACCCCGCATGGGCGGATAGGCATCCGCCTCTTTTGCACCGGGGAGCAGGTCGTGCACCAGGTGGTTCACCGGTATCACTCGGACGCCGGTCGCGGAACCCGGATCGCTAACGTCACGTATGTCGTCGATGGGTAGGAACTGGTCCTCGTCGTCGCTGAGCAGGTCCGGACGGCCAGGCAGATCGAGGTACAGGCGGTTGGCCCTGACGAAGGCCAGGGCCGTATTCCGGTCGATGATCCGGGTCTCGTCCGGCGAAAGCACCACGGTCATCCGGGCGACGGTTGCCGGAGGTTGACTGCCCAGCAAGTCGATCACCCGTTCCGCGCCCACCGCTTCGCGGTTCAGGTGGACCTGCACGATGGGGTCGATGCGTACGGCCTGGAGGGCATGGGGAGGCACCGACTCGTCCTCCAGCCCGATGTACATGCCGGACGGGACCACCGTGTAGCGGCAGAGCGGCGGGGGGGCCATTACGCAGAGCTCCTGTCGAAGCACGTCAGGAGGTGCCGCTGCAGTTTCTCGAACGTCGGCCAGTGCGCCGCGTAGGCCCGCTTGACGACGTCTCGCAGGATGTAGTGCCAGGCGACACGATCCTGCCCGGTGAGGCAGTCGGCAGCCCTGATCCGGTCTCTCATGTCGTCCACCGTTTCCCCACGGTCGGTGACGTCGGCGATGATCTCGGCGATGCCGCCGTACGCGCGGTAGGTCTCGGGTTCACCCGGGCGACGCGCCGCCCGTTCACCCTCGAGCTCACCCTTGGCACCCATCACCGCGGCCACCCTGGTCATGCTGGCCTTCGTCAGGTCGCCGCTGCTGCCGGTTTCGACCAGCTCCCGCGCCCACAGCAGGGTCGTCTCGCGGCGGCCGACCTCCCTGCCGAGCCGGGTGGCGTCCAGCGGGCGTCCGGTGAGGTAGCCGATGAACAAACCGGAGTCGGCGGTCTGGGTATGCCGCCGGATCGGCTCGGTCGGCCACGGGTGCTGCGGTTCCAGTGGGGCTTTGCCGGCCAGCGTCGGATCGGCCGCCGCCCGCTGCTCCTGCTCGATCACACCTTTGATGCCACCCAGGATCCGGTCGCGCTGGTAGAAGGGATCGTCCTTGATCCGGCCCTTCCCGAACCGGTCGAGCCGTTCACCGTTTGCCCGGTCGGCTGCTTGCAGATCAGCCAGTTCCCGGACGACCTCGGGCCTACGCAACCCGGTTCTGAACTCGTCGAGAAAGGCCGCCACGTCCTTCCACGTCAGTTGCTTGAGGAGCCCGCCGACCAGTTCCGATGGACCGGGTCCCGGCGGATCGGCGAATGCCGCGGCTCGCGTCAGCGCGCCCCCGGTGAGGGTGCGGTACAGCTCACGATGCACCGACCGGCCACCCTGCACGTCCCATCCACGGCCGAGACCGACCGTCGCTGGCTGCACCGACGACCGTCCGTACTGGTCGGCAACGAGAAACTCGAGCTCGTCGTTGCGTTCGGTGGCGGCCACCACCGCGATCTCGGGGTGCTTCGCCAGGGCGAATCGCAGACTCTCGGCGATCAGCGGATCCAACCTGGACCTTCCCTCGAGCGCGGCGCCACGTCGCACGCTGACCACGATCGTCGGCCTGTTGTGCTGCTCGAGTCCGGCCATGAGTTCGCCCAACGCGGGAGAACGACCCTCCGGGCCGAGCAGGATCAGCTCACCGGTCCGGTCCGTTACCTCCGCGCGCGGTGCCCACGTCTCCCGAACGGCCAGCTCGGGCTCGTACGGCACCCCGTCCGGCCCGATCAGCACGATCTCGTTGTGCGGGTGTTCCAGCACCGCCGTCCTCCGGTCGACGGCCCCGTCGAGAACCACCGGTTCGAGCCGCTGGTTGCCGGTCGCCCACCACAGCGCCCCCGCGCCGTCCCTGACCAGCCAGAACGAATCGGCCACCGGAGCGCCGTGCGGCGGGTGGACCAGGGCGGCGGCCGCCAGGCCGGACTCGAACTCCCCCAGCACCGTCCTGAACGACATCGGCTTCGGCGCTGCCCCGAGGGCGGCGTGCAGGCCCGGCCGGGAGAGCGGGCCCGCGGAGGCGAGCAGGCCCGCGAGGGAGAGTCCGGGCAGATCGCCGAAGATCGCGTAGTAGACGCCGGCCAGCGCGGAGAGGTCGCCCGTCCGCGCACCGTCACCGGCCGTCCGGCTTCCACCGGGCGGGAGATGGCGGATGAGCCTGGCCACCGAGGGCGGCTCGGTGGCCAACCCGGCGAGCTGCCGGCGGTCCGTCACCAGACCCGCGGGCAGCAGGCGATAAGCCGCCGGCGGCCGCCCGGTCCTCTCGATCCGGCCCGTCGCATCGACCGGCGCCAGACGGTCGGCGAGGTCCTCCGGCACGGGACCGCCGACGGCGCTCTCCGGCACGCCGACGACGACGCCCAATCGGTCCTGTACCCGCGCCGAACCGTCCAGGTCGAGAAACGTGAAGGTCACCGGGTCAAACGGCATCACCACCAGTTGCACGCCCTGGGTCACCAGCCCGTGCAGGTACCCGGGAAGGCCTTCGGCGTTGGTGGCCGGCTCGGAAACGAGCATCGCAACGTCGCGGGGCGGCACCGTGACCTGCTCGGCGAGCTGATTCACCCGCTCGTCTACGCGTTCGCCGCTGGCGTTGGTGCGGTAGAGGACCATGCCGGGTCCCACCGGGCTGAGGAGCTCGTCGCAATCCTGCAGCACTCCCACGTCACATCTCCCCTGCCCTGTCGCTCACGAACGACGCCTGCCCGCCTCACCGGGGTCACCGGCAAATCCCCTCTTCATCCGACACCGGACGCTTCGAAGGGGGGCTCCTCGGCCTGCGGAATCACCAGGGCGGCGAGAACGCGGTGGGCGTCAACCAGCGGCACCGGCGCCGGGACGACGCGCGCCTGGCGGATGTGGTCGAGGAACTCCGGCTCCGGCGCAAGGCCATGGCTTCGCAGGTAGTAGGCGACCGCGTCGATCCAGACCCACCTGCCATCGGTGCTGAAGCTCATCGGCACGACCATGCCCCGGGCCGGATCCCGGAAATCGACCATCACGTCGGTCGTGGACACGATCTCGGTGCCGCTGTCGAGATACGCCAGCACCGCCTCCGCCTCGGCACCGCCGAGCAACGGGTGGTCGTCCGTCCACGCCGGTCCGGTCTCCGGATCATCGTGGTCGAAAAGCTGCGCGATCCTGACGGGTTCGCCGGCGCTCGCGGCCCACAGCAGCGCCGAGTTGCAGAGTGCCGCCGCGGCGAGCGGCGAACCGGCCCCTCCGGTCGGGAAGCACTCGACCACCGCGTCGTCCGCACCGGCGGCAGCCACCGCCGCCGCCAGGTCAGGAACCACGTCGGGGTCCCCGGCCTCGACGACGTACACCCGGCGCACGGGCGCGACGCCGTCGTCGGCATCCCGCTGATACGCCCGCCAGAGCGCCACCGCACCGCCCACGCCGGTGACCGCCTTGACCACCGCCAGATCGACGTTGTCGGTCGCGTCCTCCCACACGGAGAGCGTCGCGTTGGTGAGATCGACGATCAGCGGCATGGCCTCGCCCCAGAACGGGTTCTCGTACCGCAGAGGCTGGAAGAGGTAACTCCCGGCCTCAGCCTCATCGGTTGCCATGGGCGGATCATCAGCTCGCCAGGCGGGAGAGATAAAGGTCCGCAATCGGGGGACACCGCCGCGGTCCCGGGGACAGCCGCGGCTCGTCGATCTGCGAAAGGAGTTCGGCTCCGCCTGCACGCCGAGGGCGAAATCCCGGACGGCGGATGAGCCGAGAACCCCACCGACGACGCCTACTCCTTCACACCGATGTTGTCGATCGGAGGGGCGCCGAGCAGCCGCCGGACGGGCCACACCGTGGTTGCCAACGCCAGCAGTGTCGTGCCGCCGAGCACCGCCACCCCACCGAGCGGCGGGACGTACGGGATCGGGTTGCCGGTCAATCCGTTGACGACCGCGCTCAGGGTCAGCGCCGCGATCGTCGCGCCGATCAGCACCGCGGTGCCGAGCAGCCCGGCCTGTTCGGCCTGGACCATTCCCCGGATCTGACGGCGGGTGACCCCGACCAGTTGCAGCAACGCCATCTCGCGGCGGCGGGCCAGCGCCGCCAGCACCATCGTGGTGGCCGCCGCCAGCGCCGCGTACCCGACCATCACGCCGATCAGCAGCCGGTTCAGCCAGGCGCCGAGGGCCAGGTCGGTGCTCATCAGGCGCGTGCGGGTGGCGGCGTCGAGAACCTCGGTGCCCGGTCGCCCAGCCACCCACGTGGCCAACGCGGTGTCGGCCTCCGGGCCGGCGCGGACCAGGACCTCGTCGTCGGTATCCCCCGCCGTGTGCCCGGCGACCGTCTCGGCAGCCAGTGTGACGTCGCCGAAGCCGAGGTTACGGTCGTAGATCGCGATGACGTCCAACGTGACCGGGGTGCCGTCGCCCAGCCAGAGTTCCGCCCGCTCGCCGACCTCCCAGCCGGACGAGGACGCCTGTGTCGCGGACAGGGCGACCGTGCCCGCGCGCAGGTCGGCCAGGTTGCCCTCGCGCACGGCGAGGTCCATGGTGGACGTGACGCCCGCCGGGTCGACAGACTGCGCGCTGACCGGCTCGATTCCGCCGAGCGCCCGCACCACGACCTGCGTACGGCGCACACCGGTGGCCGCCCGCACCCCGGCCAACTCGCGGATCTCCCCCGCCGCATCCGCCGGCAGCCCACCCGGGGCGACGAGCACCCGCTCGGCGAGGGTTCCCGCGCTGCTCTGCGCGGCGGTCTGCCGTTCCAGGTTGGTTTGCAGGAACCAGACCGAGCCGCCGAACCCCACGGACAGCACGAGGGCGGTCAGGACGGTCGCCATGCCCTGCGCGTTGGCCCGCAGATTGGCCGCGGCCAGGTAGCCGCTGGCCCGCCAGACCCGCGGCAACAACGGTGTGAGCAGGCGGGCCGCGTACGCGTTGATCCTCGGGGCGAGCAGCGCCACCGCGATGACGAACAGGTACAGCATGCCGACCGCGCCGGCCAGCGCCCCGGTCGACCCGCCGGCACCGAGCGTGAACGCCCCCGAGGTGCCGGCCGCCGCCAGCGTCAGCACGCCGGCGATCAGCCGCACCCGGCCGCTACGCCGGGGCTCGACAGCGATCTCGCCGAGCGCCTCGATCGGCTTGATCCCGGTGACCCGACGCGCGGCGACCAGCGCGGCGAGCACCGCCACGAGGACCGCCGTACCGACCGCGGCCGGCACCGCGAACAGGCCGCCGGCCATCGGGAAGCTGGCCGGCACGAACCCCCGCCCGACCAGCTCGCCGTGCACCCAACGGGCCGCCAGCACCCCGGCCGGGCCGCCCACCGCTGCGCCGACCAGGGCGAGCAGCGCGGCCTCGGCGACCAGCATGCGGCGCACCTGCCCCGGCGTGGCGGCGACCGCGCGCAGCAGGGCCAGGTCACGTCGACGGTGCCGCACGGACAGCCCGATGGTGCCGGCCACCACGAAGACGATCAGCAGGACGACGTAGCCCCCGAAGGCCGACCCGGCCTCGACCAGCAACCTCCGGGCGGCCTGGTTCTCCGACTGCTCGACGGTCCCGAGGTCCTTCCCGGCGTACGTCGCGGCGCCGGCCGCCGACGCGATCTCGCGTACCACGCCGAGGTCGGCGCCGGGCGCCATCCGCACGCCGATCGCGGCCACCCGGCCCGGGTGGGCGGACAACCGGGCGGCCTGCGCGTCGGTGAAGAACACCGCCGCCGAACCGGTCTCGGCGGTTCCGCTCACCCGGTACGACCGCCCGACCCCGCCGACGACCAGGTCGACGCGGTCGCCGGGTGCCACGCCGAGCCGGGTGTCGACCAGCACCTCGTCGTCGGTCCGTGGCGCGGCGCCGGCGGCGATGGGACGACCGGTGAAGGCGTAGGTGTCCCAACCGTGCCCCACCGCGGCGGGTGAACCGATCAGCACCCCGTCGTCGCCGGTGACGGCCGCGACGCCCGGCACCTGACGGATCCGGCCCACCAGGGCCGCGTCCACCGTGCCGCCCTCGGGCAGCGTGACAGTGCTCGTGGTGGTGCCGCCGTCGAACTCCCGGAACGTGTGGCTGATCGTGCGGTTGGCGACGACCACGTCGGCCGTCGCCCAGAGCCGTGGCTCCGCGCGGAAACGCAGCCCGGACTCGACGAGGGTGCCCATCGCCACCAGGATCAGCACGCCGACGATCAGGGCTAGCAGGGTCGCGCTGGCGGGACCGGCGCGGTGCCGCAGCAGGCGGGCGGCGAGCCCGGTCATCGGAGGACCCGCCGATCCAGCGACGCCAGGTGCTCGGCGATACCTGCGGCGCCGAGCTGCGGAAGATCGGCGACGATCGCACCGTCGGCCAACACGAGCACCCGGTCCGCGTACGACGCGGCGATCGGATCGTGGGTCACCATCACCACGGTCAGCCCGTGTTCGTCCACGACCGCGCGAAGCAGCGTCAGCACCTCCCCCGCCGTCCGCGAGTCGAGGGCTCCGGTGGGCTCGTCCGAGAAGATCACCTCAGGGCGGGTGGCCAACGCCCGGGCGATCGCCACCCGCTGCTGTTGGCCGCCGGAGAGCGCCGCCGGACGGTGGTGCAGTCGGTCGGTTAGGCCGACCCGCTCCACCACCCGGGTCAGCCAGGCCCGGTCCGGACGGACGCCGGCCAGGCGCAGGGGCAGCACGATGTTCTCCTCGACGGTGAGCGCGCCGATCAGGTTGAACGCCTGGAAGACGAACCCGATCCGCGTACGGCGCAGCTCGGTCAGGCGCGTCTCGGACAGCCCCGACAGCTCGGTGCCTCCGATGACCACCCGGCCGGAGGTGGGCCGGTCGAGCCCGGCCGCGGTCTGCAACAGCGTGCTCTTGCCGGATCCCGAGGGTCCCATCACCGCCGTGAAGGTGCCCCGGTCGAAGCCGACGTCGATGCCCGCGAGCGCGGTCACCTGGTTACGGCCGGCGCCGTAGACGCGGGTGAGTCGTTCGACGCGTACCGCCGGTTCGATGGTCTGTCCCGGATGATCCGGCATTCTGGTGGCCTCTCTCCGTGTCTTCGCCCAAGAACTGCGCGCACCAGAAACGCTATTGACGTGGGAGAACGGCGACCATCCCGCGGGCTGCCAGGTCCGGGTACAGCAGGCGCTACCGCCGATCGCCGTTCAGGTAGCGCAGCACCGCGGTGACCCGGCGGTCGGCGTGGTCGTCCGGCGGAAGCTGAAGCTTCGAGAAGATGCTGCGGATGTGCTTGTGCACCGCGCCGTCGGTGACGAACAGCCGCTCGGCGATCGCGCTGTTACCCAGCCCTTCGGCCATCAGCCCCAGCACCTCACGCTCACGCGGCGTAAGCTCGCTCAGCGCCGTGTCCGTCCGGCGGTTGCCGGCGAGCAACTGCGCCACCACCTCCGGGTCGATCACGCTGCCGCCGTTTGCGACGCGGTGCAGCACGGCGAGGAACTCCTCGACCCGGCCCACCCGCTCCTTCAACAGGTAGCCGAGCCCGACGGCGCCGACGGAGAACAGGTCGGTGGCGAACGCCTGCTCCACGTACGCCGACAGGACCAGCACCGCGAGGCCGGGACGGCGCCGGCGGGCCTCCACCGCGGCCACGATGCCCTCGTCGGTGTGGGTCGGCGGCATCCGTACGTCCACGATCGCGACGTCCGGCGCGTGTTCGTCGACGGCGGCCAGGAACTCGCCCGGAGTGCCGGCCGTGGCGACCACGTCCAGATCCTCCGCCCGCAGCAGCAGCGCCAACCCCTCACGCAGCAGCGGGTCGTCCTCGGCGATCACGATCCGCACGGCAGCTCCACGTCCATTCTCGTCGGCCCTCCCGGTGGGCTCGTCAGTGTCATCCGGCCGTCGTACGCCTCGACCCGTCGGCGGATGCCGGTGAGCCCGGAGCCACGTGCCTCGTCCGCGTCGCCGCGCCCGTCGTCCTCGATGCTCACCAGCAACCGGGCGCGCTCGCGGCGCACGGCCACGTCCACCCGGCTCGCACCGCTGTGCCGAACGACGTTGGTCAGCGCCTCGGCCACCACGAAGTACGCGGTGGCCTCGACCGAGGCCGCGCACCGCACGGCCACGTCCACCTCGAGTCGGCAGGGCACCGCGCAGCTGCCGGCCAGGCCCGCCAGCGCACCGGCGAGACCCCGGTCGTCCAGCACAGGCGGCAGGATCCCGCGCACCACCGTACGCAGCTCGCCGAGTGCCTGTTCGGCGGCGTCCTGCGCCTGCCCGAGGATCTCGTCGGCGCGGTCCGGATTGCGACGCACGGCCCTGCGCGCGGCGCCCAGCAACACGTTGACCGCGACCAACCGGTTCTGGGTGCCGTCGTGCAGCGACCGCTCGATCCGGCGCAGTTCGACCGCGTGGGCGTCCAGGGCCGCAGCGCGGGTGGCGGTCAGCTCGGCCACCCGCAGCGACAGGTCGACGCCCGGCGGCGGAGGCAGCAGCCACCGGCCCGGCCATGCCTGGAGACGGGCCAGGGCCGGGCTGAACCAGATCGCGGCGGCCAGCCAGCCCACCCCGAGCAACCCGACCGCGAGTGCCTCGGACAATCCGTCGATGCGCCACCAGACGATCCCCGGCGCGCCGGCGTCGGCGGGGATCAGCCGGTACCACAGCGGGAAGGTGGCGTCCTGCACGGCGTAGATCGGCAGCGCGAGGCCGACCAGCCCGGTCACCGGGCCGATGAGCGAGTACAACGCGACCCAGCCGAGCTCCCGGCGCACGAAGGGATCGCGCGCCGCCGTCCGCAGCCCGGCCGGCACCGGCCCCGGCGTCGGGACCGGCCCGCCCCAGCGGGACAGCCGGGCGCGCTCGCGGTCGGCCACCGAGCGCACCGCCCGCAACGCACCGGGCGCCGCCAGCAGCCCCACCCCGCCCAGGCAGGTCACCGCCACGATCGCCGCCCAGAGCAGCGCGCCCAGCGCCAGCGTGGCGGTGCCCAGCCCTCCGACGAGGTGCTCCAGGGCGTCGACCGCGGCGCGAACCCGGCCCCGCACGTACGCCATCGACCCACCTCCCCCGCCAACATAGGCCACCGCCGGCCCCGTCCAGCAAAGCCCGGCGGAAGGTACAGCCTGCTGTACCAGGGCCGTCGAGCTGGCGGGATCGTCCCCGCCGCGCCGCCCGCCTAGCGTTGACGGCATCGAGGAACGTTCGCCGAAGGAGGCAGTCATGACCGATCCGTACCGCATCACCGAGGCCCCGGTCGCCGCGCCGAAGAAGCCGGGCGGCCTGCTACGCCCGCTGCTGTGGCTGGTGCTCTTCGTCAGCGGGGCGGCCAACGTGGTGCTGTCGACCACGGGGGACAACCAGTGGATCAGCTCGGCGTTCGGCCTGGTGGTCGTGCTCTGCGGGGTCGCGCTGATCGTCCACCACCGCCGTAACCGCGTACGGGAGTCGTAGGGACGACAGCACCGGTCCGCAGTGGAGCTGTCCTGCCGCCAACCCCGTACCTGGCACGGTCGGGTCCTGCGGCCGGACGTCGGAGGTGGGTCGCGCAACCCGTTCCGGACACGGCATAGTGGCCCGCGGCGCCATCGACCGGTGTCGCCTGCTGTCGGAGAAGGTGGTGGGAAGTGACGACGCGCTCAAGTGTCCGATGGGCCCGGGCGGCCGCATTGATCACGCTGACCGGGGCGACGCTCGCGATGTCGGCGGCACCCGCGACGGCCGCCCCGGAGACCGTGCGCATCCTGAGCGTGTCGGCGGAGAACGTGAAACCCGACGAGACGGTACGCCTGCGGTTCCGCGTCACCAACAACGGAAGCCGGGCCGAGACGGCCATCGTGGTGATCGGTGGCGGCCTGCGATGCGCCACCGGATGCCGGGTGGAGCCGAACCTCGGACCCGGCCGGAGCCAGACCTTCGACACGACGCTCGTCGCCCCCGAGGCTCGCCCGGGTGAGACCACCGGCCTCAACATCTCGGTCGGCGTGCGGCTCGGCGGGCAGAACAGCTTTGCCCACAAGATGGTCTATGTCCACGGCCCGGGTGCGGCGCCGTCCGGCGGGAACAAGCCGGCGGCCGGGGTGAGCGGGGTCTCCGGCCGGGTCCGCGACGCCGACGGAAAGGCGATCGGCGGCGTGGACCTGACCATCCGGGACAGCGCCGGGCACGAGTACCGGACGACCAGCAGCCGTAGCGGCCAGTTCTCGATCACGTCGAGCGCCGGCAGGACGATCGCCGAGGGCCCCATCACGGTCCGCGCGGCCGTGGACGGCTACCGCCCCGCTCGCACGACCGTACGGGGCGGCGCCGGTGACGCCGTGACCGTGCGGCTGACCCTCGCCGCGGTGGCAGCGCCCGCCAGGAAGTCGCCGTCGCCCGTGGCGGAGCCCAGCCCTGTCGCCGCGGCGGGCGACGACACCCCCGCGGCTGCGCCGCCCACCCTCAAGGCCGTCAGCGACGAGGGAGGCAGTTCGTCGCTGTTCCTCCTCCTGGGGGGCTTGCTGGTCGCAGCGGGCCTGGGCGCGCTCGCACTGGTCGTGGTGCGGCGGCGGAACGCACCGGACGCGGTGGCAGCGGCGGGTGTTCCCCCGACGACCCAACTGTCGGCGCCGGCCGGTGGGGGCATGGCCGACGCTCCGACCGCGGTGCTGCGCACCGTGCCGGTCGGCGACGGGTTCCCAGGCTCGTACGGCGCGCCCCGGCAGGACGGCATCCACCGGAACGGCTACCGGGACTGAAAAGATCGACGCCACCCGGTCAGTGTCTCCCTCGGGTTCGAGACCCACGCCGAGCCGGGCGATGCGCCGCATTGCCGCGTGCGGGTCCCCGACGTGCGCGACGAGCAGGTCGACGGCTTCCCGGACGTACCGCCAGGCGGTCGTGACGCTGACCGCTGGCGGGCACGGGACGGGGCGACGGCAACGGGCGAGGCGATCGGCACAGCCGTCAGGTGCGGGTCCGCAGCCAGGCCCGCAGCCGGTCCAGCAGATCCCGGTCGGGCGGCGGGGGCAGGGCTCGCAGCAGTTCGTCCTCGCTCGCCGGACGGGCCGCCAGCGCCGCATCCCGCAGCAGCGACCGACCGACGGCGACACCGCCGGTGACACCGACGTCCACATCACCCCGGCGGAGCACGTACGTGTGGCTGTCCTCGCGCCGGACGTAGGTGAGCCCGGCGCCCTCGGACGTGCAGGCGGCCTGGAAGCACGGGTCCTGCCCGGCGAACGTGACGTGCAGCGCCACGCGCACGCTGGCGGCACCGCCGGTGTGGTCGGCGGGAGCGTAGCCCACGCCCCGGGGGATGCCGAGTGGCTGGGCCCGGTAACCCGGCAGGTCGACCACGAACAGGTCGGCCGGCCGTTCCTCGGTGGGCAGGTCGACGGCGGTCGCCGGGCGTAGCGTGCGGGTGGCGCGGCGCAGCAGGTCCCGGTCGACGGCCAGCGAGCCGAGGACGACGACGCCGTGGTCGCCGCGGGTCACCTGGTATCCGTGCTCGACGACCCCGCGAAGATAGACCGCCCCGCCCGCTTCGGTGGCGCAGCTCTCTGCCGCCGGAGCGGCGTCGAGGTGCGGCTGGCCGCACTCCCCCCGCGCTTCGCCGACGACCGGGCCCGCGATCACGTTGACGTGGCGTGCCGGCGGCACCGCGGCCGGGTCGGCGGGCACGAACTCCCCGGCGCCCAGTCCGCCCCCGTACGCGGGGTCGACGGGGCGGTATCCGGGGACCTCGAGCACGTACGCGAACCGGCGGTCCTGGGCCGCGTACCGCAGCCGCTCGGTGACCTCGTCGGGGCCGGAACCGGCGAGCGCGACCAGGCCGAAGCCCAGGAGGCCGACCAGGGCAAGCCCCGCGGCGACCCGCGGCCGCCAACCGCGCAGCAGCAGCCCGGCGACGAGGACGTACGGCACGCCGCCCAGGAGCAGGGTGAGCGTCGCGTCGGAGCTGACGCCGAGCCCCACCTCGTCGGTCCAGCGCCAGCCGAGCCGGGCCAGGGCCAGCCCACCGACGAGGACCAGCAGCGCCCACAGGCCGGGACGGGCGCCGAGGACCGTGACGGACGCCGTGGACCGGGCAATCAGCCACAGCAGCCCGACGCCGAGGACGAGGACGACCAGCGAACCGACCAGCACCGCGCCCCAACCGACGAAGAGCAGCGGGGCCAGCGCGGGGACGGCGGTGGTCAGCAGCGCCGACCCGAGCAACCAGACCGCGCCGAGCTGCCCCAGGAGGGGCCGCCCGGGTATCGACGGGCCGCCCCGGGCCTTCGTGACGTCCGGTTCCGCACTCATACCGGAGGTTGTAGCAGCAGCCGCCCACCGCCCGACACGACGAGGACACCCGGCCCCACACCGATCGCACCTGTCGGCGACGCGGGCGACCGGGCCGACGGACGCCCCCTCCTGCGAAGGATCCTGTCTGCCGGCCCGACGTCGCCACCGACGTGGGCATCGAGGTGCCGCCCCGACGCTCTGCCGGGCTGTCCGCGAGGCGGGCCGACCCACAGGCGGAGGCTGCGTGCGGCGACGGCGCAGCGATAGCCTGCCGTCATGACGAGCGCCGAACTGGACGAGTTGATCGTCGCGGACGCCGACGCGCTGCGCGCCTGGCTGTCGGACCACCACGCCACGTCGCCCGGCGTCTGGCTCGCCCTGACCAGGAAGGGCGGCACGGTCACCACCCTGACCTGGCAACAGGCGGTCGACGAAGCCCTCTGCTTCGGCTGGATCGACGGGCAGGCCCGGAAACGGGACCAGGAAAGCTCCTGGATCCGGTTCACCCCTCGCCGGCCCCGCAGTTCCTGGTCGCAACGCAACGTCGCCCACGTGGCCCGGCTGGAGGCCCAGGGGCGGATGCGGCCCTCCGGTCGCGCCGCGGTGGAAGCCGCGAAGGCGGACGGCCGGTGGGCGGCCGCCTACGCCCCGCCCTCGGAAGCCGAGATGCCCGCCGACCTGCTCGCCGCCATCGCCGCCGACCCCGCCGCCCAGGCCATGTTCGACATCCTCACCAAGACCAACCGGTTCGCCCTCATCCACCGCATCAACGCCGTCAAACGGGCCGAGACCCGCGAGCGGAAGATCGGCGAGTTCGTCGCCATGCTGGCCCGGCACGAGACGATCTACCCGCAGAAGGCCAAGCCGGCGAACTCGCCGTGACCGCCAGATGGTCTGTCGCGTTGGCGGATCGGCGGGCACGCCGAGCCGTGTCAGCGGGCGCTGGTCAGACTGCGTGGGCGAGTTCGGTGAACGTGGCGGTCCCCCGGGCCGCGGCGGATCCCGTTGGCGATCATGTCGAGTTCGGCGACGGCCGGATGCGCCACCGCACTGCCGGCCGACCGGGCGTCTGCGACGCATGACGCTCGACCGTCTGCTCACAGGGCGTCGTCAGCCACCGTCGTCGCTCCCTGATTGACGACGTCCGACAGCGTCCGGTGTCCCCCCTGTGTTTCGAGGGCCTGTCGGGCGGCCTCGCCCATCGGGTCGTCACGGGTGGGCAACCACTGGATGGTGGGCAGCACCTCCTCCTGGAAGACGCCGTGCAGCCGGCGCAGTTCAAGTGCCGGATGCTCGGCGTCGTCAACCCGTACGTCCCAGAGCGGGTAGGGCTGGTCGCCGATCACCGTGACGGTCGCCGAGCGTGCCCCGTCCCGGTCACCGCCGGTCTCCTCGCCGGCCTCGATGGCCAACACGAGCCGCTCCGCCAGGTCGAGTTCCCGGCTGCCCCCGAACACCCGGACGATTTCCGTGAGGGTCTCCGGGCCCACCAGACGGTTTCCCTGCACCGCGTAACCCGGGCCGATGCGGTGCCCCGCCCAGTCCTTCGTCAGGGAACCGGTGAACGCGTGCGACCGACCCTGGCGGTCGACCATGCCGACCTGCCGCACCTCGCGGCCCGGGTCCCGGGCAAGCAGCTCGGCCAGGACGTCTTGTGGAGAACGGCCCTCGCCGAGCAGCGGCAGGCCGTCGTAGGCCAGGAACGGGTTGGGGGTTGCCTGGGTCGCCACCGCCCCACCGCCGGAGTGCACGTGTGCGACGAGCTTGCCGACCGCGGGTCTGGCCGTCAGAGCTCCCACCCCGAGCTGACCGGTACGCGGACACCGCGCGGCGATCGAGAAGGTCACCGTCGGCAGGTACCCGGACGAGCGCCCGGCATGCCGGCGCGCCGCCTCGGGAAGCTCCCGTCCGCGTCTGTCTGCTCATACTCGCGGTCTGACTGCTGTAGGAAACCACTCGGTGTGCGCCGCCGCCGTCATTGCATGCCTCATCAGCGGGTCTTTCGTCCGGGCGTCAAACTGGCGTTCAGCCCGGGGCCGGTCGGCCCGTGCGCCCCTGCACGACGCCCAGCCACTCGCCGAGCCGACGGCGGACCGGCCGGTAGCGGCGACGGTTTGTCACCAAAATGCACGGGTACCACTCGCAGTGCTCCGAACGAACCCGAAGCCAGACATCCGGCCCGCTGGCACAGGAGGCAGCCAATGCGAGCAATGGTCTACCGCGGCCCCTACCGCTTGCGGGTGGAGGAGAAGGACCGCCCACCCGTCGAACACCCCAACGACGCGATCGTACGTGTGACCCGCGCGGCCATCTGCGGCTCGGACCTGCACCTTTACCACGGGATGATGCCGGACACCCGGGTCGGCATGACCTTCGGTCACGAGTTCGTCGGTGTGGTCGACGAGGTGGGTCCGTCGGTGCGTAACGTCAAGCCCGGTGACCGGGTGATGGTCCCCTTCAACGTGTACTGCGGATCGTGCTTCTTCTGCGCCCGCGGGCTCTTCAGCAACTGCCACAACGTCAACCCCAACGCCACCGCCGTGGGCGGCATCTACGGCTACTCGCACACCTGCGGCGGCTACGACGGCGGTCAGGCCGAATACGTCCGGGTGCCGTTCGCCGACGTCGGCCCGAGTCCGATCCCCGAGTGGATGGACGACGACGACGCCGTCCTGCTCACCGACGCACTAGCCACCGGCTACTTCGGGGCTCAGCTCGGCGAGATCGTCGAGGGCGACGTGGTGGTGGTCTTCGGTGCCGGGCCGGTGGGCCTGTACGCCGCGAAGTCGGCCTGGCTGATGGGCGCCGGCCGGGTCATCGTCATCGACCACCTCGACTACCGGCTGGAGAAGGCGGCGTCGTTCGCCCACGCCGAGACGTACAACTTCGCGGAGTACGAGGACATCGTCGTCCACCTGAAGAAGATCACCGACCACCTCGGTGCCGATGTGGCCATCGACGCCGTCGGAGCCGAGGCGGACGGCAACTTCCTGCAGCATGTCACCGCCGCGAAGCTGAAGCTTCAGGGCGGCTCGCCGGTCGCCCTGAACTGGGCGATCGACTCGGTACGCAAGGGCGGCACGATCTCGGTGATGGGCGCGTACGGACCGATGTTCAGCGCAGTCAAGTTCGGCGACGCGCTGAACAAGGGACTGACCCTGCGGATGAACCAGTGCCCGGTGAAGCGGCAGTGGCCGCGCCTGTTCGAGCACATCCGCAACGGGTACCTCAAGCCCAGCGACATCGTGACCCACCGGATCCCGCTGGAGCACATCGACGAGGCCTACCACATCTTCTCCGCCAAGCTCGACGGCTGCATAAAGCCGCTGATCATTCCGAACGCCGCCTGACCGGACCGGGAGCCCGACCATGCCCTACACACCGGACAAGCCGAAACTGGCCGAATCCAGCGACGAACTGCGCGCCCGTATCCCCGGTTGGGGCGTCGACCTGGACCCGAAGGACCGACCCTCGGTGCCGAAGGAGCGCTTCGATGTGAACCTCAACGGCGTGCACTGGGAGTTCCCCGAGCGGCAGCCCGAGAAATGGCCGCGGGAGAGGTCGGTCGAGCACAGGTTCCTCACCCCCGTCTTCGGCACGTCGTGCCCGCCCAAGGGGCTGTCCGGGGTCATCCGCCGGTACTCCTACCGTCGGTACAGCGAGGGACGCGCCGCGCACTGGCTGCTCCTGCTCGCGGCGGACCGGGTGGACACGGTGGAGAGCACCCTCGGCTCGTTCCTGACCCGTCACCCCGACAACCTGCTCACCGAGACGGGTGTGCTGAGCGAGTTCACCCACCGTGGGCTCTCGTCGCGCCTGCGCGGCAGGCGGGTGGACCGCCCGCACCACCTGCTCGACCCGATCATCGTGGCGGCGCCCTGGGTGCTGGCCGGCGGTGCCACGTACCTGGCTCTCCGGCGGGTCTTCCGGGGCCGCTCGCGTCAGGGCGTGGGTGGGTGAGCCGTCCCCCCGGAGGTCAGGACCGGCGGTGCTCGACGGCCAGGACGCACAGGCTCAGCGTCGAGGCTGAGCCTCCGCCGACGGCTCAGGCCGCTTCCTGTTGGCAGCCCACTCGGTGAGTTCCTCCTCGGACACGGGTCAGGTCGTGTGTGGCGCTTCGGCATGGCGCTGATCGAGTCGTCTCCGCTGCTCGGCTGGGCTGAGTTCGAAGTAGCGCATCTCCATCGTCGCACCCGGGTCTGCTGCTGCCTGGCGCAGAGCGGAGCGCTCGTCTCGACTCCGGAGGCCATAGTCGATCACGACGTTGTTGCCCAGTTCATCACCGGGTCGTCGCCGTGCCGCGGTCCTTCGTCGGATGTGCCGCACGGCCCCGATCGACGAATGCGGCGTCGTCCTCGGCGGGAAGCAGGGTGCCGACGGGCGCTTCATGCTGCCTTCCCTGTGAACGTTGTTCGGATTGCGGACGGTTCTGTCTTCAAGTTGTTTCTGGCGAGAGTTGTCGGGCTTGGAGGCTACTGCGTGGGTTGTTTGCTGTCGACAAGTGGGACCGAGGCGGACAGGCAGTGGGTGCTCAGGTTAACCGTCGATCATCCGGGCGAACCCGTCGAGCAGGGCGTGCAACCCGAACTCGAACAGCGCATCTAGGTCGAAGTCGTAGCCGCCGTCCAGCCCGGCCAGCATCTCGGCGAAGTGCGGGTAGCGCTCGTCTGCCACGATGCCCTGCAGCTCGGCCGCCTGGGTGTGCTCGAAGTTCTCGGCCGTCAGCCCGCTGTCGGCCTGCGCGCGGGCCTCTCGTTCCAGGTTCGCGGCCAGCCCCTGGCCGTGGTTGTAGAGCAGGATGTGCAGGTCGAGAATCCGCTCAGCGCTCAGGCCGTGGCCGTGCAGCGCGGCCGCGATCCAGTCGGCGTGGCGCAGTAGGTTGGGCAGCAGCAACGGCCGGCCCAGCGGGCCCAGACGGGCCAGCCAGGGGTGCCGTCGGTAGAGCCGCCAGAGCAGGCGCGCGCTGATCTCCAGCCGGGGCCGCCACCCCGCTGGCGGCCGGGCTGGATAGCGGCCCTCGCCGTATGCGGCGTCGGCCATCAACATGATCAGCTCGTCGCGCCCGCTCACGTATCGGTAGGGCGACATGGTCGCGACGCCGAGCCGGGCCGCGACCGTGCGCATCGACAGCCCGTCCAGCCCTTCGGCGTCGGCGATCGCCATGCCCGCCTGGACGAGATGCTCGCGGTTGAGCTGCCGGCTCGCCGGCTGCCTGGCACGCGCGGTCTTCGGCGGCATGACCACGGTGCCTACCCGGGCCTGGGCGCGGGCCACGCCGAGGCGCTGCAGCTCGGCCAGCGCCTTGGCCGCGGTGCCCGGCGCGACCTGCCATTCGGCGGCCAGCGCGCGTGTCGACGGCAGTCGGTCGCCAGGGGCCAGCTCACCGCTCACGATCTGCCGCTGCAGGGCGTCGGCGATCCGTTGGTAGGGTGCCTGCCTGTATTGATACACAGCTGTCCTGTCTTATCGCAGGGAAGCGCCATATCCTTTCCGCACGGCAGCGTACGCCGTACGTTCCGGGTCATGCGAACCGTACTCATCTCGGGCGCCGGGATCGCCGGCCCCGCCCTCGCCTTCTGGCTGCACCATCACGGCTTCGAACCGACGGTCGTGGAACGAGCCCCCGCCATCCGCCCGGGCGGCCAGGCGGTCGACGTCCGCGGCACGGCCCTCGACGTGATCGACCGGATGGGTCTGCTGCCAGAGCTGCGCGCGATGCGGACCAGAATGCGCGGCATGTCCATGGTGGACGGCGCCGGCGTCGAGTTGATGCGCTCGACCGAGGAGGCGTGGAGCAGCGGCCGCCTCGACGGCCCCGACATCGAGGTGCTGCGCGAGGACCTGGCCGGCCTGCTCAGCGCCCACTCCAAGGGGACCTACGTGTTCGGTGACTCGATCACCGGGCTCGACCAGACCGGCGACCGGGTGCGGGTCACCTTCGAACGGGCCGAACCGCGCGACTTCGACCTGGTGATCGGCGCCGACGGCCTGCGCTCGGCGGTCCGGCGGCTCGCCTTCGGGCCAGAGGAGCGGTATGTCCATCACCTCGGCGCGTACCTCGGGGTGTTCGCCGCACCCAACTTCCTCGACCTCGACGAGTGGCAGGTCTGGCTGAAGACCGACGGCGTCGGCTATGCGATCTACTCGGCTCGAGACAACACCGAGATCCGGGTCACCCTGGGCTTCGAGTCACCGCCGATCGTGTGGGACCGGCGCGACCCGGACGCCCCGCGACGCCTGCTGCAGGAACGCCTGGCCCACGTCGGCTGGGAGACCCCGCGCCTGCTCGACGCGATGTGGCAGGCGCCCAACCTCTACTTCGACGCGATGGCCCAGACCCGGATGCCGTCCTGGCACACCGGCCGGGTTGCCCTGCTGGGCGACGCCGGCTACTGCCCCTCGCCGCTCTCCGGCCAGGGCACCAGCCTGGCCTTGGTCGGCGCCTACGTGCTGGCCGCCGAACTGGCCGCGGCCGGTGACGACCATCGAGCCGGATTTACCGCATACGACCGCCGGATGCGCCCGTTCGTCGAGCTGAACCAAGCGCTGGCGACCGAAAACCCGGGCGGCCCGCCCTCGCCCGAGTCGGCCGAGCGGGCCAAGAACGCGATCACCTTGCGCTGAAGGCTGCGCCTCGGGCGTCGCCTCACTCCGCATGATCCATTAAATAGGCCAAGGCCAACCGGCCACGAAGTACCTCCGCAGTTCCTGCGCGCTTTGATGCAGCCGGTCGGGGTCACCCCCGACCGGCGCTGGCCTGGACAGTCAGTCCTGGCTGTGGTTGGTTGTGCCGGTGGGGACCGGCTTGAGCCGGAAGGAGCCGGTGACCTTCTGCCGGTAGATCTCCTGCGTGGCGGGATCCCAGGGGATGCACCAGCGTCCGCTGGGGCCGCGTCGGGCGGGTACTTGGCCGAGTCGCAGCCAGTTGTAGACGGCGGCGGCGGGGATGCCCAGGTCGGCGGCGGCCTGCTTGACGCTGACCTCGCCGTCGTGGACGGCGACGGTGCGCGGTCCGAAGATCCTGTAGGCGTCGCGGACCCGGGCGACGCCTCCCGCGGTGAACGGCTTGCCTTTGCCGGTTGCCAGCCCAGCCGAGTTGAGCAGGTCGGCGAGTTCGGCGCTGGCGTGGGTGGCGCCGTGGCGGCGGATCAACTCCAGCGCCGCGTCGGGGGTGCGGCCGGGGCCGGGGCGGGCGACGGCCAGTTCGTCGGTGGCGCCGGTGTGCCAGCGCACCCCGATGCGCATGGTGTGCGCATCCGGCTCGGGCAGCAGGGTGACGTCGGCGATCAGGCTGCGCAGCAGCCGTTTGCGGTCGCGCGGGCTGGTGGTCTCGGCGTGCCACAGCCGTGGCAGGTCCTGGGCGAGGGCCTGCAACGAGGTGGTGGCAGGCAAGGCCGGTTTGGCGGCCTGCGCGGTGGCCAGCGCGGCCTGCGCCTCGGTCAGCGCGGCGAGTCTGGTCTCCCACCGCGACTCCAAAGTCCTTGCCACCAAACGGTTTTCCGGCTCCACATTGCTGAAAGCCCGCTCGGCGCGGTCGGCCTCGTAGCGGGCCCGTTGCACCGCCAGTTCGGCGGCGCGGTGGCTGCGGGTGTGCCGCTCGGCGACCTCCTCGGCCGCGGTCACCGCCACCCCGATCTGCTCGGGGGTGATCGTGTCCAGGAACAACGCCGCGACCGCGTCGTCCACCGCCGTCGCGGAGAAGTTGCGGCACTGCGGCGTACGGGCGGAGTCCTTGACCTGACAGCTGTAGGTAACCTTCGGTCGTAGCGGGTGCCGACCCGGCCCCCGCACACGCCGCAGAAGATGATGCCCTGGCACAACGCGGTGCCTTCGCGCACAGGCCGGGCGTTCTTCTGGGTGTTGTTGGCGGACAGTTTCGCCTCGACGGCCAGGTAGTCGGCCCAGGTCAGGTAGCCCTCGTGGTGGTCTTCGATCACCACCGTCCACTCCTCGCGGGCGCGTTTGCGGCGTGCGGAGCGGACGCTGCCGTCGGGCTGCACCCGGCGCACCTCGCGGGTCTTGCCGAACGTGTACGCGCCGGCATAGGTGGGATTCTTCAACGCCTGCAGCACCCGGGCATGGGTCAGCTTGCCCCACTTGAGCTGCCCCGCCCAGGCGCCGCCCCACGCCCGCTGCGGGAACAGCCGGCCGGTCTCGGCGAACGCGCGGACTACCCCCCAACGCCGACCCGGTGCGCTCGAACTCGGCGAACAGGTCGGTGACCGCCCGTTGGACCTGCTCGTCGGGGTCCTTGACCACCGTGTGGTCGTAGTCGTAGACGAACCCGACCGGCAGCGGATGCCGCAGCTCACCGCGCTGCGCCGCCGCCAGCTTCGCCCCATGCAACCGCCCCAACAGGAAATCGAGTTCGATTTCCGACATTTGCCCCTTGAGGCCGAGCACGATGCGGTCGTTGACGTTGGCCAGGTCGTACACGCCGTCGGTGTCGATCAGCAGCGTGTCGGTCAACCGGGCCAGCTCCATCAGCCGGGTCAGGTCGGCGTTCGAGCGGCCGAAGCGGGAGACCTCCAGGCCGAACACCGCGCCGACCTCGCCCATGCACATCCGGGCCACGATCTGCCGGTAGCCGTCGCGTTCGGCGCCGAACCGGCCGGACACGCCCAGGTCGGCGTCGATGACGACGATCTGCTCGGCCAGCCAGCCGAACTCGGCGGCGGTGCCGACCAGGCCGTACTGGCGTTGGGTCGACTCGGTGTTGAACCGCACCTGCGCCACCGTCGACTGCCGCACATACACGATCGCCAGCCTCGACAGATGCGAGCTGCTGACCTTCGCCGTCGGGTTCACCGCCGGCCTGCCCGCTGCCGCGCAGCAACGACTCGGCCATGTTCGCCACCGCCATCACCGCCTGGCGACGATCCCAACCCGACATCTGCTCCCGTTCCCCGACGGTCACCCCTGTCATCCGCGGTGTCGGCCACCTCTACCGGGCGGTGTCCCGCTGGGTTCGATCGCATCGACCAGCGATCGCGCCGCCGTCAAGCCGTCCACCGCGAGGCGATCGGTCGAGGCAGGCACGCCGCGGTCGGTCCACTCCTGAGACGTGACCCGTCGCCTCCCCTCGACCTCGCACACGAAGAACAGCCCAGTGCGCTTGCGCTGCGAAAACAGCACGGTCAAGCGCTGACCTTTCAATGGATGGAAAGGGTGAGTGATCATCAATGAGTCCGAAGAGTACCTTGACTGACGAGCCGTATAGGGCACGGGTTCCGACCCTGGCCCGGACCTCGTCGAGCGTGTCCCAGTCGGTGCCGCTGAGGCTGGCCAGCGCGGCCGGGAACACCCCGTCCTGCTCTTTGAGGATGTGCTCGCGGAGCAGGTCGAGCGTCTCGATGAGCTGTCCCGGCCACGCCGGGTCGGTCGGCGTCCCGGCGGCAGCGGTGCCGAGCACCGCCTCGATTGCGGCGGTGCTCGGCTTCCAGTGCGGCCACCTGGTCGGGGAACTCGTCGGTCAGCAGGGGAAAGAGGCCGTGTTTCTCGACTTCGGTGTGCGGAGCCAGCACGGCGGCGATACCGCGGGCGAGGGCGGCCATCCGGTCGGTGTCGTCCGCCGCGTAGGCGGACCGTACCTCGCCGATCATGTTGACGACCAGGTCGTGTTCACGGGTCAGTTCGTTGATCGCGGTGACGGCCTGGCAGCCGCAGTATTCGCACATGGTCGGCTCAGGCGGCGGCGGGCTCGCGGCCGCCGACCGAGAACACGCTCAGGGCCAGCGCGGCGAGGGCTACCACGGCGAGCAGGACGAGACCGACCGCGTACGAGTTGTAGCTGCCGTAGATGCTGCCCATGACCAGCGGGGGGACGAAGCCACCCAGTCCGCCGGCCGCGCCGACCACGCCGGTGACCGAGCCGACCTGGTTCGCCGGGGCCCGTTGGGCGACCAGGGCGAAGGTTGCGCCGCTGCCGGTGCCGAGCGCGGCCGCCATGCCCAGGAAAGCAATGGTGCCGAGTGGTGCGAGGCCCGGCGTGAAGGCTTGGACGAGGGCGCCGACCACGACGACACCGAGCGTGGCGGCGAGCACGCGGGTGGGGGCGAAGCGGTCGGACAGCCAGCCACCGATCGGGCGCATCAGCACGGCGAGCAGAACGAAGCCGGCCATCCGGTTGGCGGCGTCCGCCTGGGTCAGTGCGTACGCGTTCTTCAGATACGTGGGCAGGTACACCGAGAAGGCGACGTAGCCGCCGAACGCGACCGCATACAGGGCTGCGGCCTGCCAGGTGATGCGCAGCTTCAGGGTGACGGCCAGGCGGGCGGTCAGGGGGGTGGACGGCACGACGCGGTCGGGTGCGTCGCGCAGCACCAGCCAGGCGACGACTGCGTAGACGGCCAGCACGGCGGCGGTGATCAGGAACGGGGTCTGCATGCTGTGCGCGTTGACCAGCTTCACCGTGGTCAGAGCGCTGATCGCGGTGCCGCCCATGCCCATGCCGAAGACGCCCACGGCGAGACCGCGGCGCGCAGGCGGGAACCAGGCGTTGACGAACGGCACGCCGACTGCGAACGCGGTGCCGCCGATGCCCAGGAAGAAGCCGCCGACCAGGATCGCTGCGAGCGAGTCGTGGCCGAGCAGCCCCAGGTAGAGCACCGGGATGATGGTGGAGAGCGACACCAGGGGAAACATGACCCGGCCGCCGAACCGGTCGGTCAGTGCGCCGATCGGGATGCGTCCGAGCGAGCCGACCACGACGGGCACGGCCACCAGCAGGGACTGCTGGAACGAACTCAGGTGCAGGGTGGTGGTGAACGTGGTCGCGAGTGGGCTGAGTAGCGCCCACGCCCAGAAGTTGACGGCGAATCCGATCGTCGCCAGGGCCAGCATCACACCGGCGGTGCTGCCGCGCCTGGTGCCCTGCACGGGTGTGGTGGTCATGTCGTCTCCACAGTTCGATGATCTGCGCCGGCGGGTCATCAACGGACGCTAGATACCAGAATGCGGTAGTGAAACGGCAGCCAGTAGGGACCTTCGGCCCGACTGGACGGGACCTCGTCCGGGACTGTCCCGTCGCTGGTCAGGCCGGGGAGAGAAGAACGACCGGGGAGTCCGATCCGGGCGGCGATCGGCGCAGAATCCCGTGCCGGGTGGCTGAAACCACGAAGGTCGTCAGGTTGAGGGCGGAGACGATCCCGTCGAAGCCGTCGGGGATACCGCGGCGGCCAGGCCGGCGCGGCGGGCGGCCATGTCACGCGGCCGCTGGACGTGCCACTGGAGTGGCCGGGGTCTCAGTGACCTTACGGAGCTATGGGTTGTCCGGGCGCTGTCATGCGGCCTCGGCGACTTCCTCGATCCAGCGCAGAGCGGCGATGGCGGTGGGGAATCCACAGGTGGTGATGGCGGCCAGGGCGACCGCGCGGATTTCGTCGAGGGTGGCGTCATGCTGCAACGCCTTGCGGACGTTGGAGCGGACCGCGCCCTCGGCCTCGGCGCCGACGGCCATCGCGAGTTTGATCAACCGGTCGGTCTTGTCGTCGAACGGGTTGCTCTCCCGGATCGTGCGGGCCAGGTTGCCCTGGGCGTCGGCCACGTCCGGGAACCGGTCGAGGAACTGCTGGTAGATGCCGGGCAGGTAGCCGTTGTCCATGTCGCCTCCGGTGTGATCAACCCCTACACACTAGTCGGCGGTGCCGGTCGCTGCGCCCGGATGGAACCGTTCGCTACCGTCTGGACGACGAGGATGCCGGCGGCCGGTCGGCGTCGCGGACCACGGCCGGCGCGGGCTGCGGTGCCGGCGTGGGGTTGCGGCGGGCGCGGTAGACGACGTAGGGCCGCCAGAGGTACGCCAACGGCGCGGACCAGACGTGCACCAGCCTGGTGAACGGCCACAGGGCGAGGAAGAGGAAGCCGCCGATGGCGTGCAGCTGGTAGACCAGCGGGGCGGAGGTCATCAGCTCGGTGCGGGGCTGGAACCAGAAGACGCCGCGGAACCAGACGGCGATGGTTTCGCGGTAGTCGTATCCGCCGCCGAGCAGGTTGCTTACCGTGGCCGTCATGCCGAGCACCACCATGGCGGTCAGGCAGGCGTACAGGACCTTGTCCATGGTCGTGGTGACGCGTCGGATGCGGCCGTTGACGAGGCGGCGGGCGATCAGCAACGCAAGGCCAGCGACCAGCATGACACCGGTGACCGTACCGCCGGTGACCGCGACCAGGTGGTAGACGTGTTCGGACACACCGAGCCACCCGGTGAACGACGCGGGGATGAGCAGGCCCATGACGTGGCCGCCGATGACGCCGAGCGCGCCGAGGTGGAACAGCGGCGAGCCGAGGCGCAGCAACCGGTTCTCCAGCAGTTGGCTGGTGTGGGTGGTCCAGCCGAACTGGTCGTGCCGCCAGCGCCAGACGTGCCCGACGACGAACACGGCGAGGCACGCGTAGGGCAGTGCGACCCAGAGCAGGGTTTTCATCGGGAGGCCTCCGCGGCGGAACAGGCGGGGTACGGGGCGAGGTGGGTGTCGTGCAGGTCGGGCCCTGCGCCGATGCTGTCCAGGCCGACGGTCTCCACCGGCGGCCCGTCGAAGGCCAGGGCGGTGATGGCGGCCCGGTCGTCGTCGGTGAGTTCGGGCAGCGACGAGCAGACGGCGTCGAGCAGCAACCGGTAGGGCGTGCCCGATTCGGTCAGGGCCGCGCGGAGCAGTTCGAGACCCTGACGGTGTTGGCGCAACGGCGCTTCTCCGGCGCCCGGTCCGACCGTGGCGGCGAACTCGAGGACCACCGGCAGCAGGTCGGGCAGTTCGCCGTCAGTGAGCCGCAGCCCGTGTGCGCGGTAGCGCTGTTTGAGCACGAGCAGCGCCATCCCGCGCTTGCGGGTGTCGCCGTGCAGGTAGTAGGTGAGGTAGAGGCCGGAGCGGCGACGCAGGTCGAAGGTCTGCACGTACTCGCGCTGGGCTTCGATCGCTGTCCTGGCCAGCAGCCGGTCCAGAAACTCGGTGATCTGACCCCGCGCCGTCGGGTGTTCGATGCCGGCGGCGGCTGCGCGCAACTGCCCGCCCGCGTTCAGCAGCTCGCTGTCGGGGTAGGTGAGCAGCAGGGACGTCAACTGGAAGATCCGGGCCCGGTCGGCCGGCGTAGTGGTGGTCATGAGCGGCCGCGCAGCGGGTTGAGGGCCAGTCCTCGCCGGCCGTCGGTGCGGCGGAAGAGCCCGGTGCGTTCGCCCTCGGTCAGGTGGAAGTCGTCGGTCATGCCGGGTCCGCCTTCGGAGTCCAGGGCGCATCCGTCGTGCCCGGCGGCCTGTGCCTCCAGCGCGGCGGCGTCCTTGGCGTGTGCGGCCGGGATGACGTACCGCTCCTCGTACTTGGCGATCGCCAGCAGCCGGTACATGGCTTCGACCTGCTCGGCGGTCATGCCGAGGCTGTCCAGCAGGTCTTGGGCGACGGTGCCGTCGAGGGTGCGGGTCCGCATGTAGGAGCGCATGCCGGCGAGCTTCATCAGCACCCCGGCGACCGCGTCGGCGTCGCCCGCGGTGAACAATTCGGCCAGGTATTCGACCGGGATGCGCAGCTCACGGATGGTGTGGAAGACGTCGTCCGCGTCGGAGTCGTCACGTCCGGCCGCGCCGACCGCGTCCAGGACCGGTGACAGCGGCGGCACGTACCAGACCATGGGCAGCGTGCGGTATTCCGGGTGCAGCGGCAGCGCGATCCGGTACTCGGTGATCAGCTTGCGGATCGGGGAGAGTTTGGCCGCCTCGATCCACTCGTCCGGCAGGCCGGCGTCGCGGGCGGCCCGCTCGACAACCGGATCGTGCGGGTCGAGGAAGACAGCGCGCTGGGCGTCGAGCAGGTCGTGCTCGTCGGTGACCGAGGCGGCGGCAAGGACGGCGTCCTCGTCGTACAGGACGATGCCCAGGTAGCGCAGGCGACCGACGCAGGTCTCGGAGCAGATGGTCGGTTGGCCGGCCTCGATGCGCGGAAAGCAGAACGTGCATTTCTCGGCCTTGCCGGTGGCGTGGTTGACGTAGACCTTCTTGTAGGGGCAGGCCGACACGCACATCCGCCAGCCGCGGCACTTGTCCTGGTCGACCAGGACGATGCCGTCCTCCTCGCGCTTGTACATGGCCCCGGACGGGCAGGCCGACACGCAGGCGGGGTTGAGGCAGTGCTCGCAGATGCGCGGCAGGTGGAACATGAAGGTCTTCTCGAACTCGAACTTGACCTTCTCGGCGGCCGCGGCGGGCATCTTGCCCAGGTTCGGATCGCCGTCGGCGCGCTCGTGCGCTCCGCCCAGCGAGTCCTCCCAGTTGGCACCCCAGGTCACGGCCATCGGCTCACCGGTCAGCGCCGAGTAGGGCCGCTGGACCGGGGTGTCCTTCAGACCGCCCGGGGCGTTCACCAGGACGTCCTTGTCGAAGGTGGCCGGCTCGTAGTAGTCGTCGATGCTCGGCAGGTCCGGGTTGGCGAAGATCCGGCTGAGCCGCTTGATCCGGCCGCCGGAGCGCAACGTGAGCCGGCCTTTGGCGTCCAGGATCCAGCCGCCGTGCCAGCGGTCCTGGTCCTCGTAGTGTTTCGGGTAGCCGATGCCGGGTTTGGTCTCGACATTGTTGAACCAGACGTACTCGGTGCCTTCCCGGTTGGTCCAGGTCTGCTTGCACGTCACCGAGCAGGTGTGGCAACCGATGCACTTGTCGAGGTTCATGACCATGGCGACCTGCGCGCGGATCCGCATCAGTACTCCACTTCCTGCGTGCGACGACGGATCACGGTGATCTCGTCGCGCTGGCTGCCGATCGGGCCGTAGTAGTTGAAGGCGTACGTGAGCTGGGCGTGCCCACCGGCCAGATGGGTGGGCTTGATCAGTAGCCGGGTCATCGAGTTGTGGTAGCCGCCGCGCCGCTTGCTCCGCTCCGCCTTCGGCACGTTCACCGTGCGCTCGGGTGAGTGGTACTGGAAGACGGTGCCCTCGGGCATGCGGTGGCTGACCACGGCGCGGGCGACGACGACGCCGTTGCGGTTGTGCGCCTCGATCCAGTCGTTGTCGCGGACGCCGATCTTGGCGGCGTCCTGGACGCTAATCCAGATCACCGGTCCGCCCCGGGACAGTGCGAGCATCAGCTCGTTGTCGTGGTACATCGAGTGGATCGACCACTTCGCGTGCGGGGTCAGGAACCGTACCGTCACTCCCCCGTCGACCGCCTCTCCCGGCTTGCCGAAGTGTCGGGCCATGTTCAGCGGCGGCCGGAAGCCCGGCAGCTGCTCGCCCAACTCGGCCACCCAGTCGTGCTCGATGAAGAAGTGCTGCCGCCCGGTGATGGTGTGCCACGGCTTGAGCCGCTCCACGTTGATCGTGAACGGCGAGTAGCGGCGGCCGCCCTTCTCGGAGCCGGACCACTCCGGGCTGGTGAACACCGGCTGCGGCGCGTCCTGCGTCTGCGAGTACGTGATCCGGTCGTCCTCGTGACCGGCGATCAGGTCCGTGAACTGTTGCCCGGTTCGCTTCTCGAGGTCGGCGAAGCCTGCCGCGGCGACCCGCCCGTTGGTGGTGCCGGACAGCGCGAGGATCGCCTCGCACATCCGGTCGGCGGTCTCCAGCGATGGCCGGCCGTCGATGACACCGTTCTGGTGGCGCAGGTACTCGATCTCCGCGTTGACGTCGACGGTGATCGCCTTCGTCGTGGTGCCGATCTTGTCCAGCAGCGGGCCCACCGTGCGCATCTTCTTGCCGATGAGCGTGTAGTCCCGCTCGATCTCCACCAGCTTCGGCATGGTGCGACCCGGCACCGGCTCACACTCGCCGAACTTCCAGTCCCGTACCCGGCCGCTGGGCGTCGCCAGCTCGTCCGGGGTGTCGTGCTGCAGCGGTGCGGCCAGCACGTCGTGGCGGACACCGAGGTGGTCGGCGGCGAGCTCGCTGACCTTGTCGGCCAGTTCGAGAAACGTGTCGTAGTCGGTGTGCACGTCGCCGGGCGGCTCCACCGCCGGGCTGAAGGCGTGCACGAAGGGGTGCATGTCGGTGGTGGAGATGTCGTCCTTCTCGTACCAGGTCGCGGCCGGCAGAACCAGATCGGAGTGCAGGCCGGTGTTGGTCATCCGGAAGTCCAACGTGGTGAGCAGGTCGAGCTTGCCGATCGGCGCGTCGTCGCGCCAGGCCACGTCGCGCGGCCGGTGGTCCGGGTCGCACTCGTCGGCGGTGGCGGTGCCTTCGACGCCGAGCAGGTGGCGCATGAAGTACTCGTTGCCCTTGCCCGAGGAGCCGAGCAGGTTCGCCCGCCACAGGGTCAGGCAGCGCGGGAAGTTCGCCGGATCGTCCGGGTCCTCAGCGACCGGCTTGAGCGTCCCGTCCTTGAGTGAGGCCACGATGTGCTCGGCCACCGGGACGCCGGCCGCGGCAGCCTCGTCGGTCAGGTCCAGGGGGTTGCGATTGAAGAAGGGGTGCCCCGGGCTCCAGCCCATCCGCTGCGCGGCGGCGACCGTGTCGGCGAAGGCCATGCCGGCGAACCGGCCGGTGCCCAGCGGCGACGACAGTTCGTCGGCCGGGATCCGCTCGTAGCGCCACTGATCGGTGTGCAGGTACCAGAACGGGGTGCTCGCCTGATGCCGCATCGGCCGCTGCCAGTCGAACGCGAACGACATGTGCTGCTGACCGGTGAGCGGGCGGGCCTTCTCCTGTCCGACGTAGTGCGCCCAGCCGCCGCCGTTGACGCCCTGGCAGCCGGTCAGCGTGACCAGCGAGATGAACGCCCGGTAGGTCATGTCGGAGTGGAACCACTGGTTCGCGCCGGCACCCAGCACGATCATCGAGCGGCCCCGGCTACGTTCGGCGTTGCGGGCGAACTCCCGGCCGATGCGGGCTGCGAGGGTGGCCGGCACACCGGTGATGCGCTCCTGCCAGGCCGGGGTGTTCGGCGACTCGGCGTCGTCGTAGCCGGTCGGCCACTGGCCCGGCAGGTCCCCGCGGCGCACGCCGTACTGAGCCATCAGCAGGTCGAAAACGGTGGTGACAGCCTGACCGGCGATCCAGCGGATCGGCACGCCGCGGCGGATCGTGGTGCCACCCTCGGTCTCACCCACGTCGAAGCGGGCCAGGTCGATCTCGACAGTCTCCCCGGCGGTGTCGAGGCCGACCGCGGGGACGACGTCACCGAGGTCGAGGTTCCAGCTTCCGGGTTCGCCGTAGCGGAAACCCAGCGACCCGTTCGGCACCACCGGCTCGCCGGTCCGCTCGTCGATCAGGACCGTCTTGTGCTCGCCGTCGTTCTCGCCGAGGTCCGCGGCGGTGAGGAACCGGTCGGCCACCCATGCGTCGCCGGCGTTGCGCAACGTGACCAGGAACGGCAGGTCGGTGAACTTGCGGACGTACTCCGCGAAGTAGGGCACCTGCCGGTCGCGGAAGAACTCGGCCAGCACGACATGGCCCATCGCCATCGCCAACGCACCGTCGGTGCCCGGGTGCGGCGCCAGCCAGTCGTCGGCGAACTTGACGTTGTCGGCGTAGTCGGGGCTGACCGCGACGACCTTCGTGCCCTTGTAGCGGGCCTCCGCCAGGAAGTGCGCGTCCGGGGTGCGGGTCACCGGGATGTTCGAGCCCCACATCATCAGATAGGTGGCGTTCCACCAGTCGCCGGCCTCGGGCACGTCGGTCTGGTCGCCCCAGATCTGCGGGGACGCGATCGGCAGGTCGGCGTACCAGTCGTAGAAGCTCAGCAGAGTGCCGCCGAGCAGCGCGTGATAGCGGGTGCCGGCCGCGAACGAGGCCATCGACATCGCCGGGATCGGCGAGAACCCGACGACCCGGTCCGGGCCGTACGTCTTGGTGGTGTAGACGTGTGCGGCCGCCATCATCTCGATCGCCTCGTCCCAGCTCGCCCGCACGAAACCGCCGCGGCCACGCTGCGCCTTGTACGCCTGCGCCTTCAGCGGCGTCTCGACGATCTCGGCCCACGCGAGCACCGGGTCGTCCAGCCGCTGCCGCGCCTCCCGGAACATCTCAGCCAGCACACCGCGCACGTACGGGTGCCGCACCCGCGACGGCGAGTACTCGTACCAGGAGAAGGACGCACCACGCGGGCAGCCCCGCGGCTCGTAGTCCGGTGAGTCGGGACCGGTCGTCGGGTAGTCGGTCGCCTGGTGCTCCCAGGTGATCAGGCCGTCCTTGACGAACACGTTCCAGGAACAGGACCCGGTGCAGTTCACCCCGTGGGTCGAGCGGACCACCCGGTCGTAGCGCCACCGATCCCGGTAGAACGACTCCCAGCTGTTGCCGTCCACCTGGTGCAGGGTGCGGCCGTGGTCACCGACCGTCTCGCGGGTCAGGAAGCGGCGAGTCGCCAGGAGCGGCGCGGCGCCGGGAACCTGGTCCGTCGCGGGGGCCCCTGGGGCGTCGGGTGTGCGGTGTGCTGACACGGCGCTCTCCTGCGTCGCTCGGCGACGGCCGGCGAGCCATCGGTGCCAGGCGGTGGCTCGGCACTCCGCAAGATTGCCCCCGGCGTGCCTACCAAGTTCAGGTGCCGTGGTCCCCCACCACCGGGACCAAAGTCCCGAACCGGCTGAATCACCATCCCGCCGGCCGCCGGGTGCTGGACGCTGGTGCGGGACTTACGGCCCTGGGCTGCCGTCGCAGGCGGACCTGCCGGGCATCCGGGCCCTCCTGCAGCCGTTCCCCCACCACCTGCCCCGCGCAAGCCGGACTGTGACATGGAACCCTCCCAGGGGTTTTGACGCCGATTGGCGTTATAACGTCAACCACCATGGAAACACCGCGGACGGGCCCCAGCGGCGAGACGATCGACACGCCACGTCACCGGGCGCTGGGTTCGAGCAGCCGGGTGACGATCCTGCGGCTGGTGCGGGCGGCCGGGACCGGCGTCACGGCAGCCGAGGTCGCGGCCCGGACCGGGCAGCACCTGTCCACCACCCGCGCCCACCTGGACCGGCTCACCGCAGCCGCGCTCCTGGTGAAGGCACGGGCCAGCGGCGGGCAGCCCGGCCGGCCCGCGTGGCGGTACCGGGCAGCGGCGGCAGACCCGGCGCCGGCGCCGTACCGGGCTCTGGCTGCCGCATTGCTGCAACATCTGTCCGGCGGCGGTGGCGACGTCCGCGAAGCCGCGGCGCAGGTGGGCCAGGGATGGGGCCGGCATCTCGCGACGGCCGGTACCGATCGCGGCAACCCGGTCGATTCGGTGATCACCGTGCTGGACGGGCTCGGCTTCAGCCCTCGCCGCCAGCCGCCCGACACCACGGGCGCTGTGCAGGTGCACCTGCACACCTGTCCGTTCCTGGAACTCGTGGGCCAGAATCCTGACGCCATGTGCGGGCTCCATCTCGGCGTTGTGCGCGGAATCCTCGAGCGCGACGGCATATCGGATGACTCCGTGGTGCTGGAGCCCTTCGGAGCGCCGGCAGCGTGCGTCGTGCGCCTGCCGGCACCGGTACGCCCAGCGGCGCGAAGGCCGTCGTGAGCCGCTCGGCGGGGGTACCGGTCCGGTGGCGGGTGCCCGCCCTGGCCGCCGCAGCCCTCGCGCTGTTGGTTGGTCTATACACCGGCTTGCTGCTGCTGGGCGCCGCGGTGCCGGCGCCAGCAGGGGCGGTGGAGCAGGTGCACGGGCCGCTGATGGTGTTCGGCTTCGTCGGCACCCTGATCGCCCTGGAACGCGCCGTCGCGCTCGGTGCCCGTTGGGCGCTACTGGCCCCAGCGTGTTCCGGTGCCGGCGGACTGGTACTGGTGACGACCGGGGCAAACCTGGCCAGCATGACGCTGCTCATGGCGGCGTCGGTGGTGCTGCTCGGCATCTACCGGGCCTTGTGGCATCGCCAGCCCAGCATCGCGTTGCTCGCCCAGATCTGCGGTGCGTTCGGCTGGTACGCGGCGACGCTGCTGTGGCTCGCCGGGTATTCGGTCGCGGAGATCGTGCCGTGGATGGCGGCGTTCGTGGTGGCCACCATCGCCGGCGAACGCCTCGAACTCGCACACGTCGCGTTGCGCGACCGGCACGCCGAGCGGTGGTTCCTGGCCGCTCTGGCCGCCATTCTGGTGGGCGCCACCGCCACCACCCTGTGGCCCGCGATCGGGGCGCACCTGTTCGGCGCCGGACTGCTCGCGGTCACGGCCTGGCTGGCCGTTTTCGACGTCGCCCGGCACACCGTACGAGCGAAAGGCCTACCCCGCTACATCGCCGCAGGTCTGCTGGCCGGCTACGGATGGCTGGCGCTGGCCGGCCTGCTGTGGGCAGGCGCCGGTCCCACCATGGACGGTCCCCGCTATGACGCCACGCTGCACGCGGTCTTCCTCGGCTTCACCATGTCCATGATCTTCGTGCACGCCCCGGTGATCCTGCCCGCCGTTCTGCGCCGGCCACTGCCCTACCACCGGCTGATGTACGCCCCACTGGCCCTGCTGCACGCGTCGCTGCTGGTACGCATCGGCCTGGGCGACGCGGCTGGCCTGCGGCACGTATGGCGCTGGGCCGGCATCGGCAACGTCGTCGCGGTGCTCGCCTTCGCCGCGTGCGCTGTCACCGTGTCACGGTGGCAGCGGACCCTGACGGCAATGAGGCGGGCCGGCGGGCCGGGTCGACCGGCCGCCGTGGTGGCCGGGTCATGAAGGCCACCGTCGGCAGCGGCGTGCAGCCGTCCGACAGCGGTGCCCGGCGCACCGGTCGAGCCCGTTGGCACCGCCGCGCCGGCATGCTGCCGCTGGCATACCTGGCGGCGCTGGTCGCCGTCGCACTGGTCCACCCGTTCCTGCCGACCTGGCGGTGGTTGGCCATCCACCTGCTGCTGCTCGGCGCCGTCACCAACGCCATCGTCGTCTGGAGCGCCCATTTCACCGCCGCGGTGCTGCGCGCGCCGCCGCCGGTCGGCCGGCGCGGCGAGGCCCTCCGGCTCGGGCTGCTCAACGTGGGCGTCGTCGGTGTTCTCGCCGGCGGCACGACCGACCGGCCGTGGTTGGGCGTCGTCGGAGCCGGGCTGGTGTTCGCCGCGATCGCCGCACACCTGGCATGGCTGGCGGCCCGGCTGAGAGCGGCGCTACCGGCCCGGTTCACGATCACCGTGCACTATTACGTCGCCGCGGCGGTGGCGTTGTTGATCGGTGTCCCGGTCGGCGCCTGGATGCTCGTCGCCGACGACCACAGCCGGCCGCGGCTGCTGCTGTTCCACGCCCACGTCAACCTGCTCGGCTGGGTGACGCTGACCGTGCTCGGCACGCTGCTCACCCTGTGGCCCACGATCCTGCGCACCCGGATGGCCGACGGCGCCACCGCCGCCGCTCGCCGCGCGCTGCCGGTCGCGGTTGCTGGGCTCGCGGTGCTCGGCATCGCAGTGCTGGCCTGGTGGCCGCCGCTGGCCGCCGGCGGGCTGGCACTGGTCGCCGCCGCCGTCGTGCTCATCGTCCGCCCGGCCGTGCAGACCGCCCGCCGCAAGACACCGGCCTCGTTTCCCGGCTGGTCCATCGCCGCCGCCGGCGGCTGGCTGCTCATCGCCCTCGGCGTCGACGCATGGACGTTGCTGTCCACTCCCGGCGCGACCGCGGCGGCCGACCGCTTCAGCGTCGTGCTGGTCCCGCTGCTGGTCGGCTTCGTCGCGCAGACCCTGCTCGGGGCGATGGCGTACCTTCTGCCGATGGCCCTGGGCGGCGGCCCGGCCGTCGTGCGGGAACGCACCGAGCGACTGGACCGGCACTGGGCCCAAAGGGTGGCCATGGCCAACGCCGCGCTGGCCGTCTTCGTCCTACCCGCGCCGCCGTACGTGCGGATCACCGTCTCACTGCTGATCCTCGCCGCACTGGTGCAGTTCCTCATCCCCGCCGTCCGCATCCTGCTCGCTCGGAGACGACCGTGACATCACCACCCCTCCCGTCCCCGCCGACCACCGCCCCGGCCCGCCCGCTGGGCGGCATCGCGGCCGGCCTCGCGCTCGTCCTGGTCGCCGTGCTGCTCGGGGCGGCAGCCCAACGCATCACCACCTCCCAGCCCGCGATCGCCTCCGGGACGTCCGGCGTCGCATGGAACGGGCACACCACCACCGTGAAGGTCACCGCCGACGGCATGCGCTACCACCCGAGCAGCATCACCGTCCCCGTCGGCGACCGGCTGACCATCGAGCTGACCAACAAGGACCGGCGCCGCCACGACCTCGTGCTGGCCACCGGCCCGAAATCCCCCATCCTGGCGAGCGGCGAGACCGCCCGCCTGGACGTCGACGTCATCGACGGCACCGTCGAGGGCTGGTGCTCACTACCCGGCCACCGCCAGGCCGGCATGCGGCTGACCATCACCGTCACTGGCACCGCCGGGCAGGCGGCAGCCGCGGGTCAGGCCGGGGCCGCCGGTCACGATCACCCGGCCGCGCCGGTAACGACCGCCCCGACCATCGACGCGATGGCCACACCGGCGGCCGGCTTCGTCGCCCACGACGCGACCGCACCGGTACGGCCCACCGGCCGGCTGCACCGCCTCGACCTGCGGGTGCAGGAGGTACAGCGCGAAGTCGCCCCCGGCGTACGACAGAAGATGTGGACCTTCAACGGCACAACCCCCGGCCCGGTGCTGCGCGGGCGCGTCGGCGACACCTTCGAGATCACCCTCATCAACGACGGCAGCATCGATCACGGCGTCGACTTCCACGCCGGCGCACTCGCCCCCGACGAACCCATGCGACCGATCGACCCCGGACAACGGCTCACCTACAAATTCACTGCCGCCAAGGCCGGCATCTGGATGTACCACTGCTCGACCATGCCCATGCTGCACCACATCGGCAACGGCATGTACGGCGCCGTCATCATCGACCCACCCGACCTGCCCGCCGTGGACCGCGAATACGTCCTCGTCCAGTCCGAGCTGTATCTCGGCCCCGACGGCGAACCCGGCGACCTCGCCAAGATGCAGGCCGAAAGACCCGACGCCGTCGCGTTCAACGGCTATGTCGCCCAGTACGCCCACCGCCCGCTCACCGCCCGCCCCGGCCAGCGCGTGCGCATCTGGGTGCTCAATGCCGGCCCCAACCGCACCAGCGCGTTCCACATCGTCGGCGCCCACTTCGACACCCTCTACCGGGAAGGCCGATGGCACCTACGCCCCACCGATCCCGGGGCCGCGCAGGTGCTCGATCTCACGCCGGCAGCCGGCGGATTCGTCGAGACGGTCCTGCCCGCACCAGGCCACTACCCGTTCGTCAGCCACGTCATGGTCGACGCCGAACGCGGCGCCCGCGGCACCATCCAGGTCAGGTGAACCGCCGGATGAGAACCGAGAACATCACTGCCGACGCCCGCAGGCCGCCGACCCGCCGCAAGACGGTACGACAGTTCGTTCCACCGCAGCACGGCGCCTGGGCCATGCTCCTCGTCCCCTGGTCCGCGGCGGTCCTGGTCACGGGATTCCGCTGGACGCACCTGCCACTGCTCGGTGTTTGGATCGCCGGCTACCTGCTGTCCTACTACGTCTTGCAGGCCATCAAGACCCGTCGGCTGTCCCGCTTCAAGCCGCAACTGCTGCTGTACGGGCCGACCACCGCCGCACTTGGTCTGCTCGTCGTGGTCATCCGACCAGCACTCCTGGTCTACGCCCCCGCCTACGCGCTACTGCTGGCCCTCAACGTCCTCTACGCGCGGCGGCGCCAAGACCGTGCGTTGCTCAACGACCTGGCCTCCGTCGTCCAGAGCTGCCTCATGGTCTTCGTCGCGGCGACCATCGCCGGCGTCAGCGTCAGCCACGTCACGTCAGCGTTCACCGCTGTCCTGCTGTACTTCGCCGGAACGGTCCTCTACGTCAAGACCATGATCCGTGAGCGCGGAAAGGCCCCGTACCAGTGGGCATCGGTGATCTACCACGTCCTCGCGCTTGGTATCGCGGCCTTCCTCAGCATCCCGACCGGGGCCGTTTTTGTGCTCTTGCTGATTCGCTCGGCCCTGCTTCCCCGATACCGGATGGCACCGAAGCACGTCGGCATCATCGAGATTGTGGCTTCCATCCTGGTGCTCATCACCGCTGTGGGCGCCGAGTGACAGCCCGGCCCCGCTACACGCGGTCCATCGAGGGCACGACCCGCACCTCGTCTGCCGGACCTCCGACGAGTTGACCGAGCCGCCGTTGCCGATGGTCATAGAGCCATCCTTCATCAGCCATTCCGCGATGGCGCTGTAGTCCGCGTCGGTGAGGCCACGGCGTGGGTCGACACGATGCAGGAGCGCGGGCGAGGTGTAGTTGTCCGCCACCCATGTCCGGTCTGCGTCGGTGATCTCGTCGTCGACCCAGACGAACCGGCGCCCCGCGGCCCACTCGACGTGGTGGCGTGTCTTCCAGTGCAGCCGACCGTAGTCGTCGTCTTCGTCCGGCCAGTCGACGACGGGGAGCTGAGGCAGGCCGAGCCGTGGCGCGAGCACCTCGTTCGCGTCGGCCATCCAGGTCGTGGCCCAGACGAGGTCGCAAGACAACAGGGCCAGGCGGCGGCCGTGTGCGGGGCTGAGCCCGGCCAGCAGCGGGTTGGCTTCGTCGTCCAACTGCGCAGCGGCGCCGGCGAACGGCAGGATCGTTCCGTCCACGTCGAGAAACAGCAGCGGACGCGCACCGATCCCGTATCCGGCGAGGCGGCGTACGCCCGCCTCAACGAACTCATCCGGCCAGACCTGGTCCGCGGCCCAGTCCAGCCACTCGTGGGGTGGTTCGTCGGCTTGGAAGTAGGCGATCCTTGCGGCCTCGTCCATGGGACGGACTCCCACCAGTGCCGCCAGACCATCAGGTGCCACTCGCCGTAGCCCATGCGCCAGTCGATGCTGTACCTGAGTTGCCCCCGCTTCGATGGAGCGGTGGCTACCTGCTGTCGGCTGACGCAGGGGTGGCCGTAGGTGGCTCGGTCGGTGCCGTCTGGCGGCGGTGCCAGGCGGCCTCGTACTCGTTCGGGCTGAGGTCGCCCTGATGCTGTCTGGATGCTCGCCAGATCGTTACGCCGGTTCCACGGGCAGCCAGAGTTCACACGTCGCGGTGCTGAAGTCGGTCGTACGTTCAAGCGCCGCGACGATCTCCGGACCTGGCCGCAGACGCCACGGGTTGGACGGGAACCACGCGGCGGCGGCCGTGGCCCAGGCCTGCTGCAGGGTCTGCGGATGCGGACCCGTGGCCCGGATGACCACCCATCTGCCGGCCGGAACTTCGATGATGTCGAGGCCGGCGGGGACCGGCGTACCCGGGGACACGGCGACCCCGTGAAGGTAGGTCAGCTCGCTGCCCTCGGCGTAGTCGGGGTCAAGGTCGTCGCTGACCGCGAGCAGGCCGCTCGGCTCAGTGTTGCCGAGGGCCTTCAGGCGCAGGTGCTCCTCCGTCGGCAGTGCGGTGACGTGCCGCTGGATGTGCGGGTTGATGCCTTGATGGACCAGTCGGACGCGGGCCGCGTGCCCCACGAGCCGGAACTCGGGATGGTCGACGATGCGGTTGTCCACGTGTTCGCTCCCTTCGACGGTCAGACGGAGTGTCGAGATCATCAAGCCGCCGGCCGACCTCGACCCTGGTCGCAGCGCACCGGGCAGCACCCGACAGAAGCGGCGCGGAAAATGTCGGGTGATCGAGGCTGGCGCCGCCGCACGATGGAAGCATGGATGACACGACCCTGGTATCCCGCTTTCTTCGCGACGGCTTCGTGAAGCTGGAGGGCGCCGTCGCGCCGCGCGTGGCAGCCGACTGCGCGCGGCTGCTGTGGCGGGAGACGGGCTGCGACCCGGACGATCCGGCGACGTGGACGCAGCCCGTGCACTGGGTGCCCGGCATGGCGCAGGGGCCGTTCGCCGCCGCTCCCAACTCCCCGTTCCTCCATCACGCGTACGACCTGCTCGTCGGTGCGGGCCGCTGGGAGCCGCGCTACTCGCTGGGCACGTTCCCGCTGCGCTTCCCGCACGAAGAGGAGCCGGACGACGCGGGCTGGCACATCGAGGGCAGCTACCTGCCGGAGGGCGAGAGCTGGTATTTCACCAATCTGCGCTCCCGGGGCCGGGCACTGCTGATGCTGTTCCTGTTCAGTGAGGTCGGCGAGAAGGACGCCCCGACCCGCATCCGGGTCGGCTCACACCTCGACGTGCCGAAGGTGCTGGAGAAGTACGGGGAGGAGGGAGCGAGCGGGCTGGCCCTTGCGCCCGACCTGGTGGCGGCGTCCGAGCACCGGCCGCTCGCCCTCGCCACCGGATCTCCGGGCGACGTCTTCCTGTGCCACCCATTCCTGGTGCACGCGGCGCAACCGCACCACGGAACGCGGCCACGCTTCATGGCCCAACCGCCGCTGATGCCAGCCGCGCCGTACGAACTGGAGCGGGCCGACGGCGCATACTCACCCGTAGAGATCGCGATCCGTCAGGGTCTCGGACCGCACGCCCCCGGTCCGGGCGGAGACGGCACCGACCGCGGCACCGGGATGACAAGCCACGTCGGTTCCTGAGCGCCTGGCCGAAGGCCCTGGCGGAAACCTCGGGAGCCGGCGGCTGGTGAAGTGTGGCAGGCAGGGCATGGGCGGGCTACGTACGACGGAGGCGGGGTTGGCAGTGGTTCTGCGAGTGAGTGGCCGCAATGCGCGGTTCCAGCAGTGGAAAGCTCTCCTCGACAATCGGACCAAGCGGCAGCGACGCGGTGAGTTCCTGGTGCAGGGCGTGCGCCCGATCACCATGGCCGTCGAACACGGCTGGCAGATCCGGGAGCTGCTCTACGACACGAGCGCTCAGCTGTCCGGCTGGGCACGCGAGGCCCTGGGCACAGTCCGGGCCGAGAAGTTCGCCGTCTCGCCTGAGCTGATGCACGAACTGGGGGGTAAGGCAGACACGGTTCCGGAGCTGCTGGCCGTGGTCGCGCTGCCGGAGGACGACCTGCGCCGTATCCCGGTCGGTCCGACCATGCTCACCGTCGTGTTCGATCGGCCCACCAGCCCCGGCAACATCGGGACCCTCGTTCGGTCGGCGGACGCCTTCGGCGCCGGCGGCGTCATCGTCACCGGCCACGCCGCCGACGTGTACGACCCGAAGGCGGTCCGGGCGAGCACCGGCTCGCTGTTCGCCTTGCCCGTGGTCCGGGTGCCCTCCCACCAGGCCGTTCTATCCTGGGTCGCCGACGTCCGCGCCGACGGCATCGGCATCGGCATCATGGGGACAGACGAGCGCGGCATCCTGGACGCCGCCGAGTACGACTTCACACAACCCACCCTGACGTTGATCGGCAACGAGACCACCGGCCTCAGCTCCGGGTGGCGCGAGGCATGCGACCAACTCGTGCGGATCCCCATGTCCGGGTCCGCCAGCTCCCTGAACGCGGCGACCGCCGCGACTGTCGTGCTGTACGAATCGGCACGCCAGCGGGCCGCCGCGGCCCGGCGGTAGCGCACTGATCGCAGGCGGCTATCCATCACCGTCGCGATACCTGCCCCTCGGTGCCCGTCTGCGGACGGGCACCGAGGGCGCGCTGCGGTCGCAGGCGCCTCCTGCGGTCGAGCCGCCGGCCCGGCCGACGCATTCACGCCGCGAAATGATCCTGGGTGTGGTCACCGGCTTCGTCCTGCCGGTCGGCCTCTATTACCTGCTCCGTGCCGTCGGCGTCGACCCGGTGATTGCCCTGCTCGTCGGCGGCGCGCCGGCCCTGGTCAAGACCCTCTGGACGGTGATCCGGCAGCGCAGGATCGACAAGATCTCGCTGTTCACGCTCAGCCTGCTGGTGGCCGGCGCGCTGGCGTCGCTCATCACCGGCAGCCCGCGGTGGCTGCTCGCCAAGGGCGGCGTCTACACCGGCATCATCGGCCTCTGGCTGCTCTGGTCGCTACGCGGCCGCACGATCGCCCTGGAGGGCATCCTGACCTTCCAGACGAGCGACGCGGCGATCGCCGCCTGGGAGCGCAATTGGCGTGAGGTACCCGAGGTCAGGCACGTGATGCGTGCGACGACGGTCATCTGGGTGCAGGATTTGTCCTCGAAGCGGTTATTCAAGTGATTTTCGCGTACACCCTGCCGGTAGATGTGGTCCCGATGGTGACCACCATCCAGTTCTTTGTGCTCATCGGGCTGATGCTGTGGCTGGCGCCGTTCTACGGCAACACATACATGGCCCGCCACGGCATGGCGATCGCCACCGACGGCATCACCGCGGTCCGGGCGGGTGCGGCCTCGTCCTCAACCCCGGCCAACGCCGGCTGACTCCTCCCTGGCGCGTCTTCCGGCAGCCGGCCCGAGGGGTATCGCCCTCCGCCCGGTGTTCACCGGGAACGCCGCGCAGATCGGCCACCTCGTCTGACGGCGTGAAGCGGCCGAGGTGTAGGTAGGGAACTCTCCACGCGCACACTCGCGCTGGACGAACCCATGTCGCGAAGGGCCGCAGCGGCAGCAAGCGTGATCGCAGTGCGTGAGTCGAGATGTATTCAACGGCGGCACCGGCCAAACTGGCGGAAACTGCTGACCGCCGACCCGGCGCCCCACCGCCGTACGCGCTCCGGTCGACTGGCCGCCGGCCCACCGGCGCCCGTCCGTGACCGTGCGGACACCCGGAAATGCGTTTCTCCGATTGCAGGCACTTCGTAGGATCTCCGGTGATCAAGGAGGATGACGCAGTGGGCGGTTTCCAGCAGTTCGTGACGGATGTGACTATACGTCTGTCCGCGATGTCAAAGGGCGAGCTGTACGTCGTCGGCGACGGTCTCGACCGGGACTCACTCTGGCTCACCTTTCTCGATTCCTTTCCGGCCGGCACCAATCCGCGGTTTCGTGAGCGATCCGAGTACGACTGCTCGACCTGCCGCGGTTTCATCAAGCACTTCGGCAACGTCGTCGAGATCCACGACGGGCGGGTCCGTACCGTCTGGTCCGGGGTGTCGGCATCCGACCCGGTCTTCTCCGTCGTCGCCGCCGCTCTGGACGAGTTCGTTCTTTCGTTGCCGTTGTCCACCGTCTTCCGGTCCAGTCAGGCGCAGTACGGGACGGAGACCACCCGAACACTGCGCGACGACCAGGTCGAGGTGTGGCACCACCTGCACGGCCGGGTGGAGAAGCGGCATCACATCGAGGACGTTGGCGCGGCACAGGGCAACTTCGACGCCGCGGTGCAGGTCTTCCAGCGTGGCCTGGCCGAGCTGGCCCGGCACGCTCTGGACACCGTCGTCGACCTCGTCGACGACAACGCCCTCTACCGTGGCGCGGAGCATCGCCGGGCGGTGACCGAGTTCCGCTCGCTGCAGAACCGGTGGACCCAGGCGACCGACCGACGTGCCTTCGTCTTCGCCAACGCCATGAACCCGGCGGCCCGGTTCCGCAACACCGTGATCGGCACCCTCGTCCAGGATCTCTCCGCGGGCATCGACCTGGAGCAGGCGGTCCGGTCGTTCGAGGCGAAGGTGGCGCCGCAGAATTACCAGCGCCCCACAGCGTTGATCACCCCGGGCATGGTCAAGGCCGCCATGAGGACCATTGCCGAGCTGGGTATCGAGGAGTCGTTGCAGCGACGGTTCGCCAGGCTGTCCGACGTGTCGGTCACCAATGTGCTGTGGGTCGACAACGACACCCAGGCACGGATGAAGGACGGCATCGAAGGGCTGCTCATGCAGGCGGCCACCACCCGGTCGTCAGGTGCACTCCTTCGCGACGCCAAGGCGGAGGAGATTCCCGTGGTCTCCTTCATGAAGGACATCCTGCCCGGCGCCGCCACCATCGACCTGTGGGTCGCCAACACCTACGAGCCGCACTTCGTCAGCCTCACCACCGGCCGGTGCCCGGCTGCTCCGCGGTTGTTCAAGTGGGACAACGATTTCGGCTGGTCGTACGGCGGCAACGTCACCGACTCGATCAGGGAGAAGGTCAAGCGGGCCGGCGGCAACGTCACCGGCAAGCTGCGGGTGAGCCTGTCCTGGTTCAACCACGACGACCTGGACCTGCACGTGTACGAACCCAACGGTGACCACATCTGGTACCAGGAGAAGCGCAACAAGCTGGACGTCGACATGAACGCCGGCGGGACGCTCTCCCGTGAGCCGGTGGAGAACGTCACCTGGACCGACCGTGTCCCCGACGGTGAGTACCGGATCGAGGTGAACCAGTACCGAAAGCGGGACAGCACCCAGGTCGGCTTCGTGATAGAGACCGAGAGCAACGGGAAGATCGAGCATTACAGCCACGAGCGCGCGGTCGGCCACAAGGAGACCGTCGAGGTGGGCCGGATGACGGTTGCCGGCGGGGTGATCACCGCTTTCCGGCCGGGTAAGGACGTGCAGCCGGGCAGTGCGGGCAAGGAATTGTGGGGCATCACCACCGAACAGTTCGTACCGGTGTCCACCATCATGTACTCGCCGAACTACTTCGACGACAACGAGGTCGGCAACCGGCACTACTTCTTCATCCTGAAGGGGTGCGTGAACGACCAGCCGACGCGGGGGATCTACAACGAGTTCCTCCGCAGCGACCTGCAACCGCACCGCAAGGTGTTCGAGGTTCTCGGCGACCGCACCAAGTGCGAGCCGTCTCCGGATCAGCTTTCCGGCGTCGGCTTCAGCTCCACGGTCCGCAGCTCAGTGGTCGCCAAGGTGACCACGACCGGCGGCCGGCGCCGCCTCATCAGCATCCAGTTCTGATTCCCTACCCAGATATTCCAGAGAGGCTACCGTGACCATTTTCGAAAAGGCCACACGGGAGAAGTTCCGCTATCCGTCGGCCAAGGGACTGCTGACCACCGAACAGCTGTGGGAGCTTCCGCTCACCGCCAGGTCCGGCTTCAGCCTCGATGATGTGGCCAAGGCGGTCAACGCCGAGCTCAAGGCCGTCGACACCGAGTCGTTCGTGGCCACCGAGGCCAATCCGGCCAAGGCAACCTTGGAGGCCAAGCTGGAGGTCGTCAAGCACCTCATCGCCGTCCGCCTCACGGAGGACCAGGCGGCGAAGGCGGCGGCGGCCAAGAAGCTGGAGAAGGAGAAGCTGCTGGCGGCCCTGGCCCGCAAGCAGGACGCGGTCCTGGAAAACCTGACCGAGGCGGACCTACTGGCCCGAATCAACAACCTGTAGCCCGCCGACCCTCCTCGTTCAGAACCGAGCTGAATCCGGTGAGGAGGGCAGCGCTACTTCGAGCTGGGCAGACCCCTCTTGGCCTCTCCGCGCCTCGTTGGCTGGCAGGACGTATGCCAGATGAGAGCCACACCAAGCCGCGGTGGGCAGCCGATGAGAGAGCTAGAACACCGGCCGTGGAAGGAAGCCGCGTGCTACGCCGCATGCTCCCCGACTGAGACAGGAGGCGCCAGCCCGGCAGGTGTGCCGGGCTGGCGCAGCGCGCCCGCCTCCGATCGTGAGGTCCGGGCCATGACGGGCCACGGCTCAGGGAGTGGTGGCCGGGTGAGCCACAGGGTGTTCGGTGGCACGGGCCCGCCGCCGTCGGGACAGGGCGGCGGTGAGGAGTTCCCCTGGGCGGGGGCGGCGACCGATCAGTCGGGTGAGGAGGCTGTGCCGCAGGACCCGACCGGGATGGTTGCCGTGGACCTGCCCCGGTTCGTCGATCGGCGTGTCGACGTTGTCGGTGCCGTTGTCCGGCCGGTCGGCGCGCAGGGTGGCCACGCCCAGGCGGCGGATGGACAGCAGGGCGTCGGTGAGCGCGGGAGACAGGCGTTGACCGAGGAGGAACCCGACGGCGGCCCCGCCGACGGGGATCTCCCGGCGAGGATGGGTGGCCGCGTAGACGATGCTCGCCGCGACGACCTCGGGGGCGTACACCGGCGGAGGTGGCTTGACCATGGCACCCAGCCTGCTGCGCGCGTGCTCGGATGACACGGCGCCACTGCCGGATCAGCTGCTCCTGCGCTTCAGGGAGGCCCCACCAACTAGTCATCGAAGTCGAGAGGACGAGTCGGATCCTCGTCAGGTGCGTCCTGGCGGGAGCTGATCATTTCCATCTCGGTGGACCGGTGTTGCTGACCCTGGATCGGGGCAGCCCATGAGCCCGGAGCTGGGCGAACGCTTGCTTGGCCGGGGTTTCCTGTGCGGCGTGTCAGGCAGCAGGCGGTCGCGCGGGCGCACGTCCGTCTGCCGCCTGGTCACTGCCGGGCCGAGTGGTCACTGCCGTGCCGAGTGGTCAGCGGCGGCGCAGCGCCGGCTCGAGCAGAGCGGGCGGGGTGTCGTTCTTCTCGTGGGCGGCGAGATCGACGCCGGGAGCCACGATCGCGTCGATCGCGTCCAGCACGTCGGCCGAGAGCACCGTGTCCACGGCGGCGAGCTGCGAGCCGAGGTGGTCCATCGTGCGGGGGCCGATGATCGCGCTGGTCACGCCCGGGTGTGCGGTGACGAAGCCGAGCGCGAGCTGAATGATGCTGAGGCCAGCCTCGTCGGCGACTGTGGCGAGTTGCTCGACGGCGTCGAGCTTGGCACGGTTGGCGGGGATGCTGACGTCGAAGCGCTGCCGCATGAAGCCCGAGCGGTTCGTGCTGATTCTCTGGCCGGCGCGGATCGCCCCGGACAGCCAGCCCGACGCCAGCGGGCTCCAGGCGAGCACGCCCATGCCGTACTCCTGCGTCGCGGGCAGCACGTGGGTCTCAATGCCACGCTGCAGAATCGAGTAGTTCGGCTGCTCGGTCACGTAACGGCTCAGACGTCCCTCGCGGGCGGCCCACTGCGCCTGCACGATGCGGTAGGCCGGGAACGTCGAGGAGCCGAAGTAGCGGATCTTGCCCGCGCGCTGCAGGTCCGTCAGCGCCGACAGCGTCTCACCGTCGCTGGTCGTCGGATCCCACCGGTGCATCTGGTAGAGGTCGACGTGGTCGACGCCGAGGCGGCGCAGGCTGTTCTCGAGTGCGGTCACCAGCCAGCGGCGCGAGCCACCCCGCTGGTTGCGCTCGTCGCCCATCGGCAGGGTCGCCTTGGTGGCCAGGACGACGTCGTCCCGACGGCCGGCGATGGCCCTGCCGACCATCTCCTCGGACTGGCCGCCGCTGTAGGCGTCGGCGGTGTCGACGAGGTTGATCCCCGCCTCGAGCGCGCCGTCGACGATGGCGGTGACCTCCTCCTGGGTGGTGTTGCCGATCTTGCCGAAGTTCATTGCGCCAAGTGCGAGGGTGCTGACCTGCACACCGGTGCGACCCAAGGTGCGGTACTGCATGACTGTTTCCCCTTCAGACGTCCGGCGGTGCCCGGTTTGGTGACAGCCCGGCCGGTAAGTATGCTGAGCATTCGGAACGCTGTTCCGATAAACACCATACGGAACAGCGTTCCGAATGCCAAACGGAGTGACGGAGGTAACGCGACGTGGCCGGTATCGACAGCGGCTCGGAGCAACCGGTCCCGCGCAAGCGGGCCGACGCCCGGCGCAACGAAAAGGCCCTGCTCGACGCCGCTGCCGCGGCGTTCATCACCTCCGGCGTCGACGTCCCCGTGCGGGACATCGCCGTCAGGGCGGGGGTCGGCGTAGGCACGATCTACCGCCACTTCCCCACCCGAGCCGACCTCATCGTCGCCGTCTACCGCCACCAGATCGAGGCATGCGCCGACGCGGGACCGGCCCTACTGGCCGACAGCGACACACCGCACGCCGCCCTGACGCAGTGGATCGACCTGTTCGTCGACTTCCTGGTCACCAAGCACGGCCTCGCCGCAGCACTACAGTCCAACGACGCCGCCTTCCAGACCCTGCACGCCTACTTCCTCGACCGGCTCGTCCCGGTCTGCGACCAGCTCCTCGACGCCGCCGTCGCCGCCGACGAGATCCGCCCCGACATGGACGCCTACGGACTGCTGCGCGGCGTCGGCAATCTCTGCATCGGCGCGGGCAACGATCCCCGTTACGACGCACGCCGCCTGGTCGGCCTCCTCGTGGTCGGGCTTCGCGTCCGCTAGTCGGGCTTTGGGAGGCACGCCTTGAATCGCGCGGGCGCGCAGATGAGCGCGGCTGCCTTTGCCGGTGTACGCCTCGTCGACCAGCACCCGGTCCGGGCGAGTTCGCAGCCGGCCACCGCCGACCGGCTTCACGCGGATCTTGTGCAGGACCGGAAGGAACCGGGGGTCGCGCCCAGAGCAGCGTCTGATGGGCCGAGCGACGACCTGACCGCCTCGGCGATGCCGGAGTGTTCTCCGCACCCAGCGCCGCCAGGCCCGCAGCGGCGAGGCCGCGCCGTTGATTGGCCGGTAGGGTGTAAGGCTGCTCCACCCAGCCAATTTCGCACCGGTGGCACGGCTGGTAGTCGACCGCGAAGGCGAACTCGTCGCGGTCGAGGCCGCCGCCGTCGTCGTAGCGCAGATTCGCCGCCCGCATCCGTCAGCCGGGCCGCTCCGCGGAGACGGTGTCCTGCCACGGCGTGGCCAGGCGGGGGATGACCGGCCAGCCGTGGCGTTGCGGCCACCGGCCGCGGGTCAGCCCGAGCAGGAACTCGCGCCACGGCTCGCGCCCGGATACCCGAGCAACCTGATCGGTCGCTGCGATGAGATCCCGGATCGCCGCATCACGGCACGCGCCGCTGGTCACCGGTCGGCACCTAAGCGTGTTTCATAAGCCCGGTCAGAGCCATTCGCAGATGATGGTGATGGTCAGGACGGCTTGGAACCGGACGGCCAACTTGTCGTAGCGGGTGGCCACGCCGCGGTGGCGCTTGAGTCGGGCGATGCCGTTCTCGACGGCATGTCGCATCCGGTAGAGGTCACGGTCGAACTTCGGCCGGCGTCCGCCGCGGCTGCCCTTGGCTTTGCGGTGGGCGTCCTGGTCGGCCTTGCTCGGGATGCAGGTCTTAATCCCACGCTACGGCGCAGGACCGGGATGAACTGCGGACTGTCACCCCGATGCCCGGCGGTCACCACCATCGACAGGACCTTCTGCCCCTGCTCACAGGCCAGATGCGTCATGGTGGTCAGACCGCCGCGAGATCGTCCGAGAGCGTGATCGGCGGGTTCGTCGTGTACGCCACCGGGTGGCTCTTTCTGCTGGTGGCCCTCAGGCCAAGGCCTTCTTCAGAAGCTTTCTGATCGTCGCCTCGCCCTTGTCGCTCAGTTCCGTCAGAGCGAAGGACGTCGGCCACAGGCCGTGCTCCTCATCGAGCTTCGCCTCCGTCGTGAACCCGAATGACGAGTAGCGCTCCTTGTCCGCCTGGCCGCTGCGAAAGAAGCACATCACCTTTCCGGCCCGGGCGTAGGCAGGCTGGCCGTACCACAGCTTCGGCGCCAACTCGGGAGCGACTTCCCTGATGATGACGTGCAGGCGCTCGGCCACCGCTCGATCGGGCTGCCCCATCTCGGCGATCTTTGCGAGCACGTCCTTCTCGTCGGCCGCAGCCTTGTCCGCGCTCCTGCCGCGTCGCGCCGCCGACTTCAACTCGACCGCGCGGTCCTTGATGGCAGCGCGCTCGACCTCGGAGAACCCATCCTCGGAAGAGTTGGCCGGCCTACCACCCTTACTGGCTTTCGACGCCGTGCTCACCTCGTACCGCTCCTCTCTGCCGTCATCGTGCCCCTCAGGCTAGTCACACCCCGGTGTATCGCGGCTTCTCCATTCCTGATCACTTCATGGCCTGCGCAATGGCAGGCATCGTGGAAACCCGTCACGACGGATCGCGTCTCTCACCGTTGGGCAGGCACGCCACTGGCCATCCCTGCGGCTCTACGGGGCCCCGAGCCTCGTGAGACACGCCTGGCGCGCAGGGCCGCGGGCGATGACGACTACCGCCGTCAATCCAGGCCGGACACGATTCGGCCGGAGCGCTAGCGGCATCGCGCAGGTCCCGGGGGCTGGCACCCGGCCGGGCGGCAGCCGCGACCGGAGCACGGTGTCCGGTCGCGGCTGCCGGGTGACAGCGTCAGCGCTGCGGCAGGGGCCTGAGCAGTGCCGGTGCGCCCGGCGCCGGGACGACCGCCGGCACCCGGGCGGTGCTGGTGGTCCGCGCCGCGACGGGGCTCTCACCGACAAGCGCCGTGTTCAGGAACCTGCCGACGGCCTCGCCGATCGGGTCCGGCGTGCCGGGCAGCGCGTAGTGCGTCACGTTCTGGGCGAGGCTCACCTGCCGCCGACCGTCCGGGGTGTGCAGCGAGATGGCGCTGTGCCCGAAGACCACGCCGTCGTGCCCCCAGACGTCGCCGGTCGGCCACGTCATCCGGTAGAGGCCGAGCCCGTAGCCGGCGGCCTCCGGCTGGGTCGGATCGAACGGCACGGTGGTCTTCATCGCGGCCAGTTGGGCCGGGCGGAGCAGCCGGCCACCGAGCAGCGCCCGGAAGAAGGTGTTCAGGTCGGCCATGGTCGAGACGAGCGCCCCGGCCGTCCAGGCCCAGGACATGTTGCTGACGCTGAAATCGCGCAGCTCGCCCTCGTACCACGGGACGTAACCCCTGCTGTGCGGGCCGGTGATCCGGGGATGCCGGCCGGGGAAGTACGTCTGCCGCAGCCCGAGCGGCCGAATGATCCGCCGGTGCACCTCGTCGGTGGCGGACCGGCGGGTGACCCGCTCGATGATCAGCCCGGCCAGAATGTAGTTGGTGTTCGAATAGGAGAAAGCCGCGCCCGGCGCCCCGGTCGGCGGCTGGTCGAGGCCGGCCCGGACGAGTTGGCGCGGTGTGAACGTGGTGGACCGGTGCCGCTCGATGTCCTCCGGGGTGGCGAAGATGACGTGGTCGTAGTCGCTGATCCCGCTGGTGTGGCCGAGCAGCATCCGGACGGTCACCCCGGTGACCGCGAACTCCGGAAGGTACCTGCCGATCGGCGCGTCCAGCGCGATCCGACGCTCACCGACAAGTTGCAGCAGCGTGGCGGCCACGAAGGTCTTGGTGATGCTGCCGACCCGATGCTGAAAACCGGCCAGCACCGGTCGACCGGTCGTCACGTCGGCCACCCCGCTGGCGCCCCGCCACCGGTCCCGAGCGTCCCGGGCCTCGGCGAACACACCGGGCATGCCGGCCTCGGTGATCGCGCGCAGCTCGGCGGTGAGCGCCGCGTCCGGCAGGGACCCGGCGGGCGGACGGCCGGCCGCGAGCGCCGGCCCGGCACCGGCCAGCAGGGGCGTCGCGAGTGCCGTACCGGTGGTGGCCAGCAGGAAACTGCGGCGTGACAGGTGCATGTCGCCTCCCGTGTAGACGTATCTGCCGCTCATGATGCCCAGGGCCGCCAACCGAAAGCGTCAGTCTGCGGACCCATGTCGGCCTCCCCACCGGGGATGACCCCGGGCTCCGACCCGCGTGGGAGAAACCCGTCCGACAAGCGGCGGAATACAGTCGACGCCGATGTCCGACACGGTACGCGTCGTCGACTCCGAGGCCTTCGCGAAAGGCTCCGGTCGCGCTGACGAAGCGCGACCGGAGCCGATGACGGGCAAAAAGAAAAGAGGTCAACGCGCCTGCGGCGTGGTGCCGTGAGTGGCGGGCGCGCCGTGCCAGGACGGGCCGGGGGCCGGGCGCAGGATCGCGTGGCGCAGCACCCGGCCTGCCATTGCGGGCCGCATGAGCGCCTCGGGCGGGTCGATCAGGCCCGCCACTCGCATGAACCCCTCCGTCACCTTGTGATCGCGGGTGGCGGCGTACTGCAGACGCGCCATGTAGGCGTTGCCGACGCGGACCTTGAGGGTCCGCCTGCCCTCGACGCCCGGAAAGTCGAGGTCGCCGCCGGCGGCAATGCCCCACGGGGCGTCTATGACCTTGGCCAGGTCGGCGAAGAAGTGGTGCGGTGTCGGCGCGTGCCGCTGTCGCAAGTGCTCACGGAGCGTCATCGCCTCGATGGCCGCGACGCTCATTCCCTGACCGTAGACGGGGTTGAAGCTGCAGACGGCGTCGCCGATGACCAGGTACCCGTCAGGGAATCGCAGCAGTTGCTCGTAACGTCGTCGCACGCTGGCGGGAAACCGGAAAGAGACCGGATCGTCCACTGCCTCGGCGTCGCGGACCGCCTCGTAGACGTCGGGCACCGGCAGGGACCTGACGAACTCGAGGAACGCATCCGGCTCCGTGGGCGGGTAGTCGCCGAGCACGCCCGTGAGCGACAGGATGCAGGTTTCTGGACCGACCTGACCGAAGAAGGCGCCCCGAGGGTGTCCCGGCGAGGCAACCGGATTGATCGACTGCACGCCGTCAAACATGTCGGGACGGGTGCGGTAGTGCCGGGTGGTGTAGGCGAGGCCGACCTTGACCCGCTCTTCCACCGGGCGCTGGTAGCCCAGCTCAGCGAGCCAGGCGGGGGTACGGGAGCCACGACCGGTGGCATCGACGACCAGGTCGGCCTCCAGCACCTCCACGTCGGCACCGGGTCTGCGGCGCTGCACCCGGACCCCGACGATCTGCTCGCGATCGTCGGTGGCAACCAGGCCGAGCACGTCGCACTCCTGCGTGAACGTGACGTTCGGCAGCGCGGCGACCCGGTTGCGGACGTGGTTCTCCAGGACCGGGCGGGGGGCGGTCACCGAGACCAGGCCGGTGCGGGCCGGCTGGATTTTGCGGCCGTTGAAGAACCAGCGCATCTCGCCCAGATCACCGGTGGGCACCCCGGCGGCGCGCAGCTCGTCGGTCACGCCGGGAAACAGCTCCTCGAGAATGAGATGCCCCCGTGCGTGCAGGCCATGGGCGTGGACGGTGTGCGGCGCACCTCGTCTGGGGGTAGCCACGCCCAGCACCGCGTCCCGCTCGATGACGACGACCTCGGTGTAGTGTTCGGCCAGGACCCTGGCCGTGAGGACGCCGCCCATGCTTGCGCCCAGCACGATGGCGCGGACTCCGATTCGACTCATCGGCACGTACCTTTCTGACGGGTGAGCGGGATTCTCGGGCACATGACGGGACGGGTCAGAAGGGGTTGCGGCGGACGCGCTCGGGCCGGCGCACCAAAAGTGCCAGGACGGCGAGGAGTGCGACGCCGTCCACGATGAGCAGGGCGGCGCCAACCCGATCGACGCCGTGCGCGTGTGTGGCGGGCGGCGACGGCGGCTGCCGGTCACCCGGTGCCCCCACCGTGAATCGGGCAATGCCGGAGACGTCACGTCCGTCGACCATGACCACGTGGTAGGCGATGACGAATTCGTCGGGTCCGGGAACGGTCAGGTTCTGACGCAGGCCGTCGGCGCCGACGGGTGTCAGCGGCCCGGTGGTCAGCGGGTCGGGGCTGCTTCCTCGCACAGCGATATGTGACCGGTCGAGGTCCGGCTGGCCCGACACGCGGATCTCGACCGCCGATGGCGGGCCGGCCAGGACCGCGTTGTCGGCGGGAGTGATCGAGAGGGTCTCGGATGCGGTGCCGGCGGACGGTTCCGCGGTGAATCGCGCGAACAGTGCGAGGAACGTGACCAGCGCCGCCACGGTCACGGCGGCACCGGTGTAGATCGGTCTCGCGATCGACATTGGTCGGGCTCAGTCGCCGGCAACCAGCAGGGACCGCCCGCGGGTGGCGGGACGAGGGCGAGGAGCACAGTTGCAGGCCGCCATCTTCCGCTCGGCCTCGTTGGGCCGCAGGTGCAGGTAGACCGCGATCACCATGGGGATGAACACCACCGAGTTGTAGAACAGGTGTAGTTCCACCCGGGGCACGATCAGTTGCAGCAGGCTGGTCGGGACGGTGGTGCCGGGCAGCCGGAAAGACGTGTGGGCCTGCAGGAGCAAAAGCGCGTGCTCGATGTGATGCCAGAACTGGAGGGTCAGGGCGACGGTCCACCATGCCCTGGCACGGCCGACGAACGCCGGCCGGAGCAGGATCAGTCCGACAAGCATGACGACCGCGTAGCCGTAGTGCAGCCACTCGGAGCTCACCAGCCACGGAAAGGGCATCCCGAGGACGCCGCGGGCCTGCGGCAGTGGCCAGCCGAGCAGCCAGATCTGGTACGCCTGGACGAGATGCTCCGCCCAGTGCGCCACGACGATCACCATGTAGATGTTGAGGGCGGCACGGTGAACGCCGCCGTTGAGGAATCCCCGGGCGCCGGGGATCACCCTTTCCGCTGAGACTGCCATTGTTTCTCCAGGTGGACACCGATGGTTTCGGTCCACGCTAGACAGCAGAACTACCGGGGGTGACTCTCAGATTGCGGTGTGCGCCCTGACCGGAGGAGGTCATCCCATGTCGTGCAGGCGGACGCTGAGGCCCTTGCCCTCGAACTCTCTGCACACGAAGGCCGGCTGGCGGGGCTTGCTCAGCGCGGGGTCGTGCCGGTAGCCGATCTCGGCGAAGCCGACGATGTCGGCCGGGTCCTCGACCCGGGCCGTCACCAACCATCTCGCGAAGGCGCCCCGGGCGATCTTGGCATGCACGACGACGAACCGCGGCTCGCCCGTCTTTGGGTGCACCGTCAGGAAGCGGGGACTGACGAACCGTTCGCGGGGCAGGAACGGCGTGACGGTCTTGTTGTACTCGACGGCGGCGAGATCGACGATCGGGCCGTCCGGCGGCAGACACCGCGCGATGGACTCGCCCCAGAACCGGTAGAGGTTGTCGTAGGGCCGGTCGGGCAGGCGATAGCCCATCTCCAGCCGGTAGGGCTGGACCGCGTCGTGGGGCCTGAGGATCCCGTACAACCCGGAGAGGATGCGCAGCCGGTCCGCCGCGTAGGCCCGGTCGGCGGCAGAGAGGTCACATGCCCGCAGGCCGCTGTAGATGTCTCCAGCGAAGCTGTCGATTGCCGGGGACTGCCGCGCCGCCTCGACGCTCCAGTCGGCGAGCAGCGCGTGGGTTCTGCCGGCGAGCGCCGGCGAGATCTCCATGACGGCGGCCAGTTGCTCCGCCGACAGGCTCTTGAGATAGGTCGCCAGCGTCTCGGCCCGGTCGAGCAGAGCGGGGGTGGTCAGTGCCGCACCTCCCCGGGGCGCCGAACGCATCACCTTGGAGGTGTGGATGAGAATGATCACTGATTGTCGATCGCCTTGATGAGCGTCTTGATGATGCGCTTGAGCTCGGTCTTTTTGGCCTTGGCGTCCTTCATGTCCTGGAAGTACGCCATCCGCCGACCATCGGTGTAGTTGCCCTCCAGCAGCGCGCTGTCGACGTCCAGCACCAGTGGGTTGTGGAAGACCAGGTGGACGTGCTCCTTCGCCCAGAGGTTGAACGTCGCCAGGTACGCCCCGTTGTAGGAGAACGAGGGCGCCTTCCACTTGACCTGCTCGGTGATCTTCGGGTTGACGGCCTTGATGCTCTCCCGGAGCATCTCGACCTCCACCTTGAAGGGGTGATCGAGCTTGTCCATGAAGGCGTCGACCTCCGCGGTCTTGTTTACGGTGTTGTCGACCTTGCCCATGTTCGCCTCCGCACCGAGATCGATACCCGTGGTGAGCATACCGAAGTCGAGCCGTGGCGGTCGTCGCCACGAGCGACCGCGCTCTCCGCCGCGGCACGGGTGGTGGGCCGGGTTCGCCCCGCACCACCACCCGTGCCCGGGCAAGCCTCAGCCCGCCGCCCGGCGGACGAAGCCCTCCAGCGTGGTGACGATCTCCAACCGGTTCTCGCGGTGGCGCACGCAGTAGCGGGTGGGGTACCAACCGGCGGTCTTCCACGCCTGCGGTTGCTTGATGGGGAAGCAGCCCCCCGGCTTGGTGCCCGCGGCCACCTCTCGGTACCACTCCTCGGTGATCATCGGCTCGTAGAAGGTCAACTGCCCGCCGTACGAGCCGTAGATGAAGGTGTGGGTGAAGGGCTGGCCGTTCATCTCAGGTCCGGTGAGGTCGATCAGGTGGTTGCCCATGCCCGGCTCGACGGCACCGAAGTCGCTGTAATCGGCCGGCATGTGCTGCGGCGGCAGGGGCTGGCGGCCGACCTCCCAGTCCTCACAGTTGACGAGCAGGCCACACGGCCCCGGGCGGATCGCCATACGCTCCTCGTTGGAGTTCATGTAGAAGTGCACGTCGAAGTGCGGGCGATCGTAGATGTGCTCCGGCAGGTGGCCGGCCGGATTCCAGTTCATCAGCACGTACTGGAACGGGGTGTCCACCCGCGCGCGGAACTGGTCGCTGAGCCGCAGCGGGTGCTCGTACCCTCCGGTGCACTCGGTGTGCTGATCGGTGTCGCCGTCGCCGTTGACGTCGTAGCACCACAGGCCCGCGGTCGGCGGATGCCTCGGCAGACCGGACAGCGCGCTGTCGCTCATCACCAGACCGACGGTGTGGGGAACCCCCTTGCGGGACTGCGAGAAGGCAGCGATCGTGCCGTCACCCATCCGCGTGCGCTGTCCGTACAGCGCGCAGACCCCCGGGTAGGAGGCAGTGCGGCGAAGGAGGGTGTCAGCGACCTTCTTCGGTACGGTGACGTCGACCTCGACGCGGCTGGCCACCGTGGGCGCGAGGCAGACCTCCACCCAGGGGCCCTTCGCCACCGCAGGTCGCGGTGTGAGGGCGATGACCAGCGCCATCGCCGCCAGGGCAGCTGCCGCTGCCACGACGGTGGTACGCAATCTTCGACGACGGGACATGAAGGTTTCCTCTCCGGTTGATGGGATCCGTGCCCGGCGTCGCGATCGCGGGACCACGCGCCGGCGCGACAGGTCAGGAAGCGCCGGGCCCGGCCTCGGCGGGCAGGGCGGGGTGAGCGGCGCCGGTGGGCGGCACGACGCGCAGACGAAAGACCAGCAGGGCCGCGACCGCGAGGAAGAGGACCAGGTTGATCACGCTGGCGCCGTGCAGGGCCTGGGTGAACGCCTCCCGCGCGGAGTCGAGCAGTTGCCCGGCTACGGGCTCCGGCAACGTCTCCGCGACGGTCGCGGCGCCGACGATGCTCTCCCCGGCCACCATCGCCTCGACCGGAGGGACCGTCGGGGGCACCTCGACGGCGCTACCGTAGACGGTCCCGGCGACGCTGCCGAGGATCGCCACACCGAGCGCCACCCCCAACTCCCCGCCGGTGGAGGAGAGCGATCCGGCGGCGCCGGCCTTCTCCGGCGGCGCCGCGCCCATCAGCACCGCGTTGGCGAGGGTGGCGCTCGGGCTGCCGCCGACGTACATGACGACCAGGCCGGTGATCAGGGTCGCCAGGCCCCCGGAGGCACTGACCTGAGTGATGATCAGTGCACCCACGGCCGCGAGGAGCATTCCGGCCCCCAGGACGTAGGCGGGTCGGACGGTACGGGCGACGGCCGGGCCGACGTTGCCTCCGATGATCATGGCGGCGGCCGGGATGAGCATCCACAGCGCGACGCTCAGCGGCGACATCCCCTCGACCAGCTGCATGTAGAGGGTGGAGACCAGGCCGGTGCCGGCGGTGATGAACCCGAACGCGAGACCGAGCAGCACGATGGTGCTCACCACCGGATTCCGGAAGAGCTCGAGATCCAGCATCGGATGCGTCAGGTGCCGCTGACGCGTGACGAACGCCGAGGCGAAGGCGAGGCCGACCAGGACGACGCCGACGGGCTCGGCCTGCCAGCCGGCGCGCGCGATCTCCTTGAGTCCGTAGACCAGGGGCAGGAGCGCGGCGAGTGACAGCACCGCGCTGAGCGGATCGAGCCTCCCGGGATGCGGGTGGCGCGCCTTGGGCAGCAGCCGCGGGCCCAGGACCAGCAGCAGCGCCATGACGGGAACGCCCATCAGGAAGATGGATCCCCACCAGAAGGCGTCGAGCAGGAGGCCACCCACCACCGGGCCGAGGATGACGCCGAGCATGATGGTCGTGCCCCAGACGCCCATCGCGGCGCCCATCTGCGCCGGATTCGGGAAGAGCTGGCTGATGAGGGCGAGCACGGAGGGCATCACCGTCGCCGCCGCGATCCCGAGCAGGGCCCGGGAGACCAGCAGCATCTCGATCGAGGTGGAGTAGGCGGCGAGCAGGGACGCGACCAGAAAGCCCGCCGCGCCTGCCAGCAGTACGGTGCGATGGCCGAGCCGGTCGCCGAGGGTGCCCATGAGCACCAGGAAGCCGGCGATCACAAAGCCGTAGATGTCGGTGACCCACAGCTGCTGGGTGCTGCTGGCCCCGAGGTCGACGGCGAGCCGCGGAAGCGCGAGGATCAGGACGCTGATGTCCACCGTCGTGAGCAGGGTCGGTAGACACAGGACAGCGAGCGCGATCCATTCCCGGCGACCCGCCCGGGTTTCCATATCACCTGTCGTCACCTTGCGGTCCCTCCGTCGAGGTGTTCAGTGGTAGGTCGGGGCACCGGGATCTCGTAGCCGGCAGGCGGTGCCCCGGTGTCTCGAGCGGTGCTGCCGCTCTCGTCCTATGCGGTACGCAGCGACCGGAAGAACATCCGGATGTCGTCGACCAGCAGCTCCGGCACCTCCATCGCCGGGAAGTGCCCACCGCGGTCGAACTCGGTCCAGTGCGTGATGGTGGAGAAGTCCCGGTCGGCGAGGCGACGGATGGGCAGGATGCAGTCGCCCGGGAACACCGCCACTCCGAGCGGCACGACCAGGGGCCGCTCGCGGTATCCGGCCAGCATCTCCGCGTTGGGGTCCTCGGTCGCCTGGCGCTGCTGCTCGGTGACCTCGTAGTAGAGCTGGGCCGAGGAGCCCGCGGTGTTGGTCAGCCAGTAGATCATCACGTTGGTCAGCAGCAGGTCCCGGTCGATGACCTCGTCGGGCAGCGCCGCGTCGGTCCACTCCTTGAACCGCTCGACGATCCACGCCAGTTGGCCCGCCGGCGAGTCGTTGAGGGCGTACGAGACGGTCTGTGGGCGGGTGGCGAGCAGCTTGCGGTAGCCGGATCCGTCGGCGTCGAAGCGGGCCAACCGGCCCAGTCGGGCCATGTCCTGCTCGCTCAGGCCCGCCAACTCGGCCGGGTCACCGGACGGGAGAACGGTGAGCATGTTGCTGTGCACGCCGAGGACGTGCTCCGGGTCGAGTCGGCCGACGGCGAGGGAGATCGGGGAGCCGAAGTCCCCGCCCTGAGCCCCGTAGCGCTCGTAGCCGAGCCGGCGCATCAACTCGACCCACGCCCCGGCGACCCGGTCGATCGTCCAGCCGGCCGCGGGCAGCGGACCGGAGAAGCCGAAGCCGGGAATGGAGGGAATGACCAGGTGAAACGCGTCGGACGGGTTGCCGCCGTAGGCCGCCGGGTTGGTGAGCGGGCCGACCACGTCGAGGAACTCCGCCACCGAGCCGGGCCAGCCGTGCGTCATGATCAGCGGCACGGCGTCCGGTTCGGGTGAGCGTACGTGGGCGAAGTGGACGTTGGCGCCGTCGATGGTCGTGGTGAACTGCGGCAGGCGGTTGAGCTGGGCCTCCGCCTGACGCCAGTCGTAGCTGGTGAGCCAGTGCGCCACCAGGTCCTTGAGGTACGCCAGCGGCACCCCTCGTGCCCAGCCCGTCTTTTCGAGATCCGGCGACCACCGGGTCTGTGCCAGGCGGCGGCGCAGGTCGTCGAGCTCGGTCTGCCGGATATTGACCGTGAATGGTTGCAAGGTTCCCTCTCCTCGTGGATGACGCCCGGATCGGTTCACATCAAGCGCAGACCTCCGGCGGTCCCCCGACCCGTACCGGGACGACGCGCGGTCGGAACCTGCCGGCGCCGACCATGACGGTGGCACCGGGCCGACGGCGGACGCATCTTCCGGAGTGCGGCGCGACCGGCGGCATCCTGGGAGGCCTGATCGTCAAGGAATTCGGCTCGGTCGATGTTCATCGACGCATCGCCGGCACCGGCTCCGACGCCCTGCCGGTGCGAGTGACAGCGACGACAACGGCACGCACAGAGATGCCGGTCCATGCGGCGGTTGGAATCGTGAACGCGACGTCACCGGCTGCCGGATGACGTCCCTTCCCACCGGAACACGAGGAGTGTGATCAAGGGTGACGACGCCGAACAGCCCTGGCCGGAGCACGAGCAGCCCACTGTCGAGCCGGACGCGGCACTTCGTCCTACCGCGGCAGTGGGCCTCCATGCGCCGCGCCGAGCAGCTTGAGCGGGAGAGCGGTAACCGGGTCATCCACCTGGAGAAGGGCGACTTCCAGGGTGACGAGTTCCGCCCGGCGCCGCACATCCTCGAAGCGTGCGTCAAGGCGGTACACGACGGGCACGTGCGCTACGTGCCGGGCCCCGGCCTCCCGGAGCTGCGGGACGCGATCGCGGCCGAGGCCACCCGCCGAGGCCGCCCGACCTCCCGCGAGGAGGTCCTGGTCACCATGGGCGCCAAGCACGCTCTGACGCAGAGCCTGCTCACCCTGATCGACAACGGCGACGAGGCCGTCTTTCCCAACCCGGGCTACCCGCCGGACGAGTTCTGGATCACCTACGCCGGCGGTCGGGTGGTCTACGCGCCGCTGGTCGAACCCGACTTCCACTTCGACATCGACCAGCTGAGCAAGCTGATGAACGACCGCACCAAGGTGCTGATCCTCAACACGCCGCAGCGGCCCAACGGAATGACCGTCGACCGCCTGGCCGAGATCGGCGAGCTGTGCCAGCTCAACGACGTCACGGTGATCTCGGACGAGATCTTCAGTCACATGGTGTACCCGCCCGCCCGGCACCAGACCATCGCCGCAGTCGAGGGCATGGCCGAACGCACTCTCCTGGTCGACACCTTCAGCAAGAGCTACATCATGACCGGCTTCCGTATCGGATGGTGCGTGGGCAACCGGGACCTGATCACCGCCATGGACATCTTCCAGCAGAACTCGGTGACCAATGTGCCGGCCTTCGTCCAGCACGCCGCTCTCGCCGCGCTCACCGGACCGCAGGACCACGTGATCGCGACGCGCGACCGGCTACGCGCCAAGCGCGACCGGACGGTGGCGGCCCTCAACGCGATGCCCGGAATCACCTGCCCCACGCCCGACGGGTCGTTCTACGTCTTCCCGGACATCCGTGGCACCGGCATGACCGCACAGCAGCTCACCGACCACCTGATCGATCACCACTCGGTGGGCGTGGTCGCCGGGACGGCGTTCGGTGACCGGGGAGAGGGACATGTGCGGATCACGTACGCCGTGCCGGACGACGTCCTCGACGAGGGCCTGGAGCGCATCCGCCAAGCCGTCGAAAACCTCGGGTGAGCGATGGACATCGGTCGGACGCTCACCTGGAGTGCGGCGCGGCATCCGCAGCGACTCGCGGTGGGGGGAGAGCCGTCCCTGACCTTCCGGCAGTGGGACGCGTACACCAACCAGCTCGCCCGGGCGCTGGCGGCACTCGGCGTCCGACGCGGCGAGCGGGTCGCGCTCCATCTGGGCAACGGAGCGGATCTGGCCGGCGTCTACCTGGCGACGCAGAAGCTCGGAGCGGTCGCGGTGCCTCTGTCCACCCGGTTGGGCGCCGCGGAGCTGGAACACTGCCTACGCGACTGCGCGCCCGCGCTGCTCGTCACCGACGCCAACACCTCCGGTCGGCCGGCCACGGCGGCGGCGCACGCGGCCGAAGCGCCGATCCGGGCGTACGTCGGCGATCCGCGTGACGCGCCGGAGGGCGCCGTCGCACTGACCACGCTCGTGCGGACCCAGACCGACACGCCGGTGCCCGTCACCGTCGACGACCGTGACCTGAGCGTGCTGCTGTACACCTCGGGCACGACGGGACAACCCAAAGGTGTCCCGCGCACCCACGCGGCCGAACACGCGGCCACCGTCGCGCACGTCGTCCAGTCCGGCCACACCGGCACGGACGTCACTCTCGGAGTGATGCCCCTGTTCCACACGATGGGCCTGCGCACCCTGCTGGCGAGCGTGCTGACCGGCGGGACCTGGGTTCCCCAACGCCGGTTCGACGCCGACGAGTCGGTGGAGCTGATCCTGCGGGAGGGTGTCACCGCCCTGTACCTCGTGCCCACGGTCTACTGGTCCCTGCTCAACACCGGCCGGCTGCATGAACTGCCGTCGCTGCGCCGGCTGGGGTACGCCGGAGCACCCATGGCCCCCGACCTCGCCCGCCGCCTCGCCGAGACGGTCCGCCCGGCCGCCTTCGTCAACCACTACGGCAGCACCGAGATCTACACGTTCACCGTCGAGCCCGACGTCACCGCCCGGCCGGGCAGCGCCGGCCGGGCGGGGTTGTTCTCCCGGATACGCGTCATCCACACCAGCGACGGCGCCGGCCCCGACGATGTCGTGCCCCCGGGCGAGCCCGGTCAGGTGATCGCCTCGATGGCCTCCCCGGAGGCGTTCGCGGGCTATTGGGGACGCCCCGACGCCGACGAGAGCGCCATTCGCGACGGTTGGTACCACACCGGTGACCTCGCGGTGCATGACGAACACGGCGATCTCTGGTACCAGGGCCGGGTCGACGACATGATCATTTCCGGTGGCGAGAACCTCTACCCCACCGACATCGAAGCGGCGCTGGCCGCGGTACCCACCGTCAGTGACACCGTCGTCGTCGGGCTCCCCGACGAACGGTGGGGACAGGTGGTCACCGCGTTCGTCGTCGCCCGCGAAGGCGTCGACCCGGCCCACGCGGTTCGAGAGACGCAGCGATTCGTCCGGGCATCCTCCGGACTGCCATCGCTCAAACGCCCGAAGCGGATCATCGCCGTCGACCGCATCCCGCGCTCCCCCGTCGGCAAGATCCTGCGCCGGCAGCTGGCCGACGGCCGCTACGAACCGCTCGCCGACACCGCCGCCCCCGATGCCCCATCCCGTCACGACCCGGAGGTACCCGGATGAGTGTGTTGCCGATCCGCCCGGCGTCCCCCACCGCTCTCGCCGGTCGTACGGTCATCGTGACCGGTGCCGCCGCCGAGATCGGTGGCGCCTATGTGCGGGCGTTCACCGCGACCGGGGCCAACGTCGTCGCGGTCGACCTGCTACGCACCGCCCGACAGGCCCTGGCCGTGACCCGGGAGGCCACCCGCACCGGTCCCGGACGTGCGCTCTTCGCCCCCGCCGACGTCACCTCGGAGGCGGACTGGCGGCTTGTCGTGGAGCGATCCGTCGCGGAGTTCGGCGGCCTGGACGTGCTCGTCAACAACGCCGCCGTCTACCGGCGCATCGGCGCGAAGCGTCCGCTGACCGAACTGGGCGTCGAGGAGTGGGACCACGTCTTCGCCGTCAACGTACGCGGTTCGTGGCTGGGCATCCGTGCCGTGGCGCCGGTGATGGCCGACCTCGGTGGCGGATGCGTCGTCAACGTCTCCTCGGTGGTCGGTCGCGTCGGCGCGGTCGGCTTCGCCCACTACGTCGCCTCCAAGGCGGCCGTGGAGGGCCTGACCCGTGCCGCAGCCCGGGAGCTGGGCGACCAGCACATCCGCGTCAACGTCCTCGCTCCCGGGCTGGTCGACAACGAGGCGAGCCGAGCGTTGAACACCGGGTCGTACCTCGACTCGTCAGCGCAGGCCCGGGCGCTGTCCCGGCCGATGCAGGCCGACGATCTGGTCGGCCCCCTGCTCTGGCTGGCCTCCCCGGCCGCCGCGTTCGTGACCGGGCAGACCGTCATCGTCGACGGCGGGCAGGTGTTCGCGTGAGCCTCGGGACACCCGGACGGGCCGCCGTCGACGGGTACGTGCGACCGCTCGACCCGACGACCCTCGCGCCGCTGGAACCGGTGGCGGTCACCTGCGCGGCCGAGCTGGACGAGGCGGCGGCACGGGCGCACTCGGCGGGACGCGGCCGGTGGGCGACCGACGCGCGTCACCGCGCGGCGGTGCTGCACCTGTGGGGCGAGGCGCTGGCCGCGCAGACGCCGGAACTGGCCGACGCGCTCGTGACCGAGACCGGCAAGACCGTGGCCGAGGCGTACCTGGAGATCGCGGCCTGCGTCGACGCCCTGACCTACAACGCGGGCCTCGCCCGGCACCTCGGCGGCATGGCCGGGACGCTGCCCGACGGCTCGGTCGCACACGTCGTGCGGGAACCGGTCGGGGTCACCATGTTCATCGTGCCGTGGAACTGGCCGATGCTGCTGCTGATCCGAGATCTGGCCCCGGCACTGGCCGCCGGCGTCACCGCCCTGGTCAAGCCGGCGCCGCAGAGCACTCGCGTCACCGGCCGGATGCTGGCGCTCGGCCGGCAGGCGGGGCTTCCGGCCGATGTCGCACATCTCGTCGTCGGCGGACCCGAGGTCGGGCAGACCGGCGTCGAGCATCCCCTGGTACGGGCCGTCGCATTCACCGGCTCGACCCGGGTGGGAACGGAGATCCTGCGGGCAGCGGGCACCGGGATGAAGCGGCCCCTGCTCGAACTCGGTGGCAAGGCGGCCGTCGTCATCTGCCGCGACGCCGACGTGGAGGCGGCGGTGACCGCGGCGGTCCGGGCAGCCGTGGTGACCGCCGGGCAGATGTGCATGGCCTGCACGCGGATCCTTGTCGACCGTCCGGTGCACCGCGACGTGCTGGCGGCGGTAACCGCCGGGCTCGCCGGGATCCGGGTCGGCCATCCGGCCGACCCCTCGACCCAGATGGGGCCGCTGGTGTCACCAGACGCCGGCGACCGTCTGGCCGAGGTGCTCGGCGCGGCCAGCGAGCGGCTGCGGGTGCACGGTGGTCAGCGCCTGCACCTCGACGGCCTCGCCGGGTGCTTCGTCCGGCCGGCCGTCGTCGTGGAGCCGCCCGTGGACTCCCCCGTGGTGCAGCGCGAGCTGTTCGCCCCGGTGGTGACCGTCGAGCCGTTCGACGACGACGCCGAGGCGCTGCACCTGGCGAACGCCACGCCGTACGGTCTCGCGACGAGTGTCTGGACCCGCGACCTCGATCGCGCGTGGCGCCTCGCCCGCGGCATCGAGGCCGGCACCGTCTGGGTCAACGGTCACCACCACTCGTACCCCGAGATACCCAGCGGAGGAGTCAAGTCCTCCGGCATCGGTCGCACCCGCGGCGTCGTCGGTCTCGAACAGTTCACCGAGCTCAAACACATCCACTTCGCCGCGCGTGCCTCGGACGGTCGACCGTGACCTCGTCCGCGGCGGCGTCGCCCAACTGGCCGGCCCAGCAGGACCTGCGGTCCTGGATGGCTCTCCGGGAGGCAGCCGGTCTGCTCGGCCGGGTACGGTCCCGCGTCGACCCGGACCAGGAGGTCTCGGCAGTCCTGGAGCGACTCGACGGCCGACGCTCCGTGCTCTTCCTCGACGTCGCCGGCGCACCGTTTCCGCTCGCCGGGAACCTGGTCCTCGACCGCGGCGACCTCGCCCGGGCCATGGGCTGCCTGCCGCACGAGACGACGACGCGCTACCTGCGGGGGCTGACGGCACCGCGGCCGTGCGCGCCGCTGCCCGGCACCGCCGCCCCGGTGCTCGCCCACCGGTTCGACGACGACGTGCTGCTGTCCCGCCTCCCCCTCACCGTGCAGCACGAACACGACGCCGGGCGCTATCTGACGTCGGCGCTGCTCGTCGTCCGGGACCCAGCGACCGGCCGTACGAACCTGTCGATCAACCGCATGCTCGCCGTCGGCGAGCGGACACTGCGGACGCTGGTCCTACCGGGGCGGCTACGCCGGATCCTCTCCACGGCCGAGCGTCGAGGGCTCGACCTCGACGTGGCGATCGTGGTGGGCGTCGACCCGCTGCTGGCCATGGCCAGTCAGGCCCCGGCCACGGACCCCACCCTGGACGACCTCGAGATCGCCAGTGCCCTGCGTTGCACCCCGCTGCCGGTGGTCGCCTGCCCGGGTAACGGACTCCCGGTGCCGGCCGAGGCCGAGTTCGTCCTCGCGGGGCGGTTCCGCGCCGACGTACGGGAGCCGGAGGGCCCGTTCGGGGAGTTCCCACGCACCTACGGGCCCAGCGCGCCGGCCCCGGTGATCGAACTGACCGGCGGCTGGCATCGCGAGTCACCGGTGTTCCAGACCATCCTCTCCGGCGGGCGCGAGCACTTCCTGATCGGCGGTGTCCCACGGGAGGCGGCCCTGCTGCGAACGCTGCGTCGCGCCCACCCCGAGGTGACGGCCGTGCGGCTGCCGGAGGCCGGTTCATGCCGGCTGCACGCCGTCGTGTCGGTGCGCGCCGGCAGCACCAGGTCGGCGGTGGACATCCTGCTGGCCACGCTCGAAGGTTCCACCGTCGTGAAGCACGCCGTGGTGGTCGACGACGACGTGGACATCCACGACGACGAGCAGGTGGGGTGGGCGGTGGCGACACGGGTCCAGGCGGACCGGGACGTCATCGTCGTGTCCGGGGCCGCCGGCAGCAGCCTGGACCCGTCCTCCGTCGGTGGGACGACTGCCAAACTCGGCCTCGACGCCACGGTCCCCGCGGGCGGGCGGCACCGCCACGCCCGGATGCGGACCCGTCCGGCACGGCCGGAGCACGTCGACCGGTGTCTCGCCGAGGCCCTCGCCAGGTGAGGGTTCGCCTGCTGGTCGACCACCCGCTCCGAACAGGAGGCCATCAGCTGTGGCAACCGACGATCTCAGCCGAATCCTCGCCGCGCTGGCGGATCCGACCCGGCGGGCCATTCTCGCCCGGCTCGTCTCCGGTGAGGCGAGCGTGACCGAGCTGGCCGCCCCGTTCGCGATGAGCATGCCGGCGGTCAGTCGTCACCTGCGGGTGTTGGAACGGGCCGGCCTGGTGCGGCGTCGGCGGGACGCGCAGCGCCGCCCGTGCCGCCTGGACACCGGACCGTTACACAAGCCCACCGCGTGGCTGCATGACCTGCTGGCCGAGGCGGGGGCCGCGCCCCTGCGTACACCACCGGAGCCCGCCGGGCCGCTGCCGGACGTCGACGAATAGCATGCCGCGGCCACCGCCTTGCGAGGCGGGCGCCCGGGTGCGCGCGCCGCATCGTGCCGACGCGAACCGCAGGTCACACGGTCGCCATGGGCAGCCAGGAAGATGCCGTGCGGCTGTCCCAACTGAAACGATCCCACACAGGGCCGGCCCGGACGTCGAATCGACGCCGCACGTCCGCCGAAACGGTTTTTCATCCCCGTCGAATTCGTTTATCCATACAAGGGAGACGATCTTTCATGAGCACATTCGTCGGAGAACGAGCGGTGGTGCTCGGTGGCAGCATCACCGCGCTCTTCGCCGTCAGCGCCTTGTCCGAGAGCTACCGCGAGGTCGTCGTGGTGGACCGGGACGAGCTGCTGGGCGTACGCGAGGCGCGGCGCGGGGCGCCCCAGGCGCGGCACATCAACGGGCTGCTGGCTCGCGGCGCCCGCGCCATGGAAGAGCTGTTCCCCGAGATCACCGCGCAGATGATCAGCGCCGGTTGCCCGCAGACCGACCTGTCCGGCACCGTGCGCTGGTACTTCAACGGCAAGCCGCTCAAGCAGGTCCGCGCCGGCCTGACGAATGTGGGAGCCCGCCGGCCCGTCATGGAGGCGCACGTCCGCGAGCGCGTCCAGGCGCTCGGCAATGTCACCTTCATGGAGCGGTACGACATCACCGGGCTGGCGACCAGCCCGGACCGCTCCCGGGTGACCGGCGCGCGGGTACAGCGGCGCGACGGCGGCACGGAGGAGACGGTGGAGGCCGACCTGGTCGTCGACGCCACCGGCCGCGGCTCACGGACCCCCCTGTGGCTCGAGTCCCTGGGTTACCCCCGCGTCGAGGAGGAGGGCACGAAGATCGGGTTGGGGTACGTGACGCGGCACTACCGGCTGCGCACCGACCCCTTCGGCACCGACCACTCGATCATCGCGGTCGCGAACCCGACCCTGCCGCGCGGCGCCATCTTCACCAAGACCGACAGCGGCCTGGTCGAGCTGACCGCGTACGGGCTGCTCGGTGACCACCCGCCCACCGACCCCGACGGCTTCAACGCGTTCGTCTCGACGCTGGCGGCCAAGGAGATCCACGAGGCGATCATCGAGGCCGAGCCGCTCGACGACCCGGTGCTGTTCCGGTTCCCGACGACGTTGCGGCGGCGCTACGACAAGATGACGCGCTTCCCGGAGCGGCTGATCGTGCTCGGTGATGCGGTCTGCACGCCGAACCCGGTGTTCGCCCAGGCACAGAGCCTCGCCGCCCTGCAGGCCCTGGCGTTGCGCGACCAGCTCCGCCGGGGCACCGCCCCGGACTCACTGCGGCTCATGCGGGAGGTCGGGCGGATCATCGATCCGGCCTGGGACATGACCGAGGGCGTCAACCTGAGCTTTCCCGGTGTCGAGGGGAACCGCACCCCGATGCTCAAGCTGATGCAGGCGTACATGTACCGGGTGCAGGTCGCCGCCACCCGGGACGCTGCGGTGACCGAGCAGTTCATGCGCTCGGCCGGCCTGGTCGACCCGCTCGAGGCGCTGATGCGTCCCGGCATGCTCCTTCGCGTCCTGCGCAATTCCCGGCCGGCTCCGCAGGGCGCCCCCGTCTGATGACCGCCCGCTGGTGGGCACCGACCGTCCGGGGCGGTGCCCACCGCGGTCTGAGCCCCGACCCGTCACCTGTCGGCGACGCCGACGGACAACCGCACCCGGAGGTGCCGCAATGACGATCACACGACCCGGAGCGCAACCGGACAGTCGCCCGGGAGCGCAGGACCGCTCCCGCCTACCGTCGCTTACCGGTCTGCGCGCCGTCGCGGGCCTGTCGGTGTTCATCACGCACGGGCTCGCCCTGGGCCTGTTCATCGATCCCGCGGTTCTCATGCAGTACGTACGCTACGGCGCCAACGCCGGCATGTTCGGGCTGAGCTTCTTTTTCGTCCTCACCGGTTTCGTGGTGACCTGGACCGCGTCGTCGCAGGATCGCGCGTGGCTGTTCTGGCGACGCCGCTTCTTCAAGCTCTTCCCCAACCACGTGGTCGTGTACCTCATCATCCTGGCGTTGTGGATTCCCACCGGCGTACCGATCAAGGCGCTGGAGGCACTGGCCGGGCTCCTGCTGATCAGCGCGTGGTTCCCGTCGGAGCCGTTCCTGTTCGGCAACCTCAACGGTCCGATGTGGTCGGCCAACATCGACGTGTTGGCGTACGCCGCGTTCCCCCTGCTGTACGTCCTGGTCAAGAAGATTCGACCGAACCGGCTGTGGGCCTGGGCCATCGGCGTGACGGCGCTGTCGGCGCTGGTCCCGTTCGTCGCCAACGCCTTCCTGCCGGACCAGCCGCCGTCGCTCGTCGCACCTGAGGTGTCCTGGCCCCAGCACTGGTTCGGCTTCTACTTCCCCCTGACCCGGGCGCTGGAGTTCGTGGTCGGGATCATCATGGCGCGGATCGTCCTGACCGGGCGGTGGATCGGCCTGGGCGCACTACCCGCCACCCTGTTGACCGCGGGGTACTACCTGGCGACCCTCGACGTGCCGGTCTTCTACGGGTACACCTTCGTGCCGCTCATCCCGATGGCGCTGCTCATCCCCGCCTTCGCGATGGCGGACGTGCGTGGTCGGCGGACGCTGGCCAGCAGCCGGCTGATGGTCTGGCTCGGCGAACGGATGTACGCCTTCTTCGTCATCCACGTCACGGTGATGTTCATGGTCCACGCGTCATTCAGCGGGGAGAACGGTGTGGTGGGCATGTACACCCGCACGACCTTCGGCCTCGGCACCGGCATTCTCGTCCTGATCGCCACGTACCTGCTCTGCCTGGTGCTCGCGGCGATCCTGTACGCGCTGGTCGAGCAGCCGGTCATGCGGCGCTGGTCCCGCCCCCGGCAGCGCGATGATCGCCGGAACCCGGCGGGCCCGCTGCCCGACGTCGCCAGCGGTCGGGCATCCTGACCGCTGTCACCGGCCGCGAAACACGACGGGGGCCGCCCGATGGCCGGGCGGCCCCCGCTCGTACGGCCCTCAGGACCAGGCGGCGGTCACCAACGCGAGGAAGGCTGTCCCGTCCGCTGCGCCGGCCGGCCACGGCGCCACGGACCGGCCGTTCACCACGACGCGACGGCTCACCACGGCACCTCGATCCGGCAGTGGTCGCCGGCGACGATCCGATGGCCCACCCGCCGGTCACCCCGACCGATCTCGGTCCCGCGGCCAACTATCGAATCCGCCAACCGGGTGACCTTCGAGATCACCGCGCCGTCCATGACTACCGATCCGGTCAGTTCACTACCGCGCACCACGCAGTCACGCCCCACCGAGGTGTACGGGCCGACCCGACTGTCCTCGATGACCGAGCCGGCGCCCACGACCACCGGTCCCTCGAGGTGGCTACGGATGATCCGGGCACCCGGACCGATCGCGACCCGGGAACCGACAGCACTGAACCGGTCGACCTCCCCGCCGCAGTGCGCCTCGACGGCCTCGAGCAGCCGGCGGTTCGCCGCCAGGACGTCCTCGCTGTCGGCCAGGTCCTTCCAGTAGCCGACGTACTCGCTCGCGCGCACCATCACGCCATGCTCGACGAGCCACTGCACCGCGTCGGTCAGTTCCAGTTCCCCTCGGCGACCGGGCCGGATGGCGTCGACGGCGCGATGGATGGCCGGGGTCAGGAAGCACGCGCCGATCATCGCCAGGTCGCTCCGCGGACGCTGCGGCTTCTCCGTGACGCGCCGCACCCGTCCGTCGTCGTCGAGCTCGACCACGCCGAACGGCCGCGGGTCCGGGACCTTCTGCACGAGCAGATGCGCCGCCGCTCCGCCACGGCGGAACTCGACCGCGCCGTCGCCCAGGCCGTCCGGCAGCAGGTTGTCGCCGAGGTGGAGCAGGAAGTCGTCGTCCCTCAGGTAGTCGCGGGCGACCTGTACGGCGTGGGCGAGGCCCTTCGGTGAGTCCTGGGTCAGATAGGTGATGGCGACGCCGTGGTCGGCGCCGTCACCTATCGCCTTCCGGATCTGGGCGCCCTGGTCGCCGACCACAACGCCCACATCGGTGATGCCGAGATCGCGGATGCCCCGCAGCACGTGCGCGAGCAGTGGCTGGTTCGCCAGCGGTAGGAGCTGTTTCGGCAGTGAGTAGCTGATCGGCCGCAGTCGGGTACCTGAGCCGCCGGACAACACCAGGGCTTTCACGAATTTCTCCCATCGGTTTGCAGGGGCCGGCCGGCGGCCGGTTCCCGCACACCGAGATGTTCCGGCGCGGCGGCCAGGGGCCGGCGGTGACCAGCCGGATCAGGGCAGGAGCAGAATCTTGCCGCGGGTGCGGCGTGCTGCCATCTCGTGGTGCGCGGCTGCCGCGTCCGCCAGCGGATAGGTGGCGTGCACCCGCACCCGCACCCGTCCGGCGACGACGTCCTCGAACACTGTCGCGGCGCGGCGGCGCACCAGCTCGGGCGAATGGTCGTAGTGGCTGAGCGACGGCTTGGTGAGGAAGAGCGACCCGGACGAATTGAGCAGCTGTGGGTCGATCGGGTCGGCCGCCCCGCTGGTCTGCCCGTAGAGCACGCAGGTGCCGCCCGGTCGGAGGCAGGTCAGGCCGTCGAGGAAGGTGTCCCGCCCGACGGCGTCGTACACGACGTCCACGCCCCGCCCCCCGGTGAGTTCACGGACCCGGCGGGGAAACGAGGAGCGTTCGTAGTTGACCACGTGATGCGCACCGGCCGCCCTGGCCGCGGCCGCCTTGTCGTCGCGGGACACCGTGCCGATCACGGTGGCGCCGCGCCGCCTCGCGTACTGGGAGAGCATGCCGCCGACACCGCCCGCCGCCGAGTGCACCAGGCACACCGTGCCCTCGGTGGGCGCGTACACGTCGGTGGTCAGCAGGTGCGCGGTCATACCGTGGATGAGCGCTGCCGCCGCGTCGGTGAGGCTCAGCCCGTCCGGTACGGGGACCAGGCGGAACGCCGGCAGGAGAACGTGGGTCGCGTACGCGCCTGGCTGCCCCAGCCACGCGACCCGGTCCCCGACGGCGATCCCGGCGACACCGGTGCCCGTCTGGAGCACCGTCCCGCTGCCCTCGATACCCGGGGTGAAGGGCAGGTCGACCCGGTAGACGCCGCTGCGCTGGTACAGGTCGACGACGTTCACGCCGGCGGCGGCCACCCGGACGAGGACCAGCTCCGCGGACACCTGTGGCAGGTCGGCCTCCCGCACCGCAAGGACGTCCGGATCGCCGTACGACTCCATCACCACCCGCCGCAGCGCCGGGCCGGAGCGCTCCGCCGACGTCATCAGCCGCCCGCCATCGGGGCGATGATGGTCACGACGGCACCGGGCGGCACCGTGGTGGCGGCGCGCTGGTTGCGCGGGATCATGTCGTCGTCGACGCAGAGGGTGAGGTATCCCAACGGCACCCCGTCGGCGTCGAGCAGCCGCTGCGCGAGCTCGGGATGGCGTGCGGCGAAGTCGCGGATGAGGGCGTCCAGCGGGCCGGCCGTCCCCTCGAATCTGGTGCGGCCCCGGGAGGTCCAGACGGCGGGTACCACGATTGTGACCATGTCTTCTCGCTCCTAGACGTCGGCGGCGCAGCGAAATCCGTGCGCGAAGCTGGACCACCCGGTCGGGTCGCCGTGCATCCGCTCGCTGCACCGGACCTGGTATCGGAAGTTCATCCACGAGCCACCGCGGATGACGCGGTACCGTCCCATCGCCATCCGCACCGTCGGGTCGCACCCGCTGTTGCCGGCGTAGAGCCGGGACAGGGTCGCGGTCCACTCGTAGACGTTGCCGGCCATGTCGGCGCAGCCGAAGGGGCTCTCCCCCCGGGCGCCGAAGGATCCGACCGCGGTCGTGCGGGGCACGGGGCCGTTGCGTGCGCACTCCGCCCGCCACCAGCTCTGCCACGCCGACAACGAGCTCAGTGGCCCGGCGCGCAGCTCGGCGGTGTTGGCGGCGTCCGCGTCCCATGCGTCGCCCCAGGGCCAGATCCGGAAGTCCGGCCCGCGAGCGGCGAACTCCCACTCGGCCTCGGTGGGCAGTCGCCGTCCGGACCATGTCGCGAACGCGGTGGCGTCGGCCCAGGCGACGTGTACGACCGGGTGCTCGTTCAGGTCCTGGCCACCGGTGCCCGGCCCGCCTGGCGTACGCCAGGTAACTCCGGCGCGCTCGACCCAGCCGCGCTCGGTGTAGATCAGCCCGAAGCCTCGCCGCTCCGCCTCGGTCCGATAGTCGGTGTCCTGGACGAACCGCGCGTACTCGCCGACGGTGACCGGGAAGCGGTCGATCAGGTACGGCCGGACCACGGTGGTCACCTGCGGTGTCTCGTCGGCGAACCACTGCCGGGGCAGGGGCTGGTCGGCGGCCTCGAGCCAGTCGAGCACCCAGTCCGGGCTGCCCTGTCGGAACTGCCCGCCGGGTATCCGGCACATCTCCCTCACCGCGTCTGACCTCCCGCCTCCGGAGCGTGCACCGCGTCCGGACCTGCCTTCGCATCAATCATCGGGAGGCAGTACGGCTACGGGCACCTCTCGCCGTGCGGCACGCCCGGGGGCGGGAGCGGGCGGTGGCGAGCCGTCGTCACGTCCGGCAGGGCGGCCACCAACCGATCGATGTCGGCGCGGGTGTTGTAGAGATGCAACGATGCGCGGACGGTGCCGGGCACCCCGTACCGGCGGCAGACCGGGGCGGCGCAGTGGCGGCCGGCTCGCACCTGCACACCGTGCCGGTCGAGGTGCCGCGCCACCGCGGCGGGTTCCCAACCATCGACGACGAAGGAGACGACCCCGCCCCGTTCGGCAGTGGCCGGGGGCCCCAGGATCCGCAGACCCGCCATGGTTCCGAGAGCGTCGAGGGTGTACCGGGTCAGCTGCCGCTCGTGGTCGCGTACGGCGGTCATGCCGAGGGCGTTGAGGTAGTCGACGGCCGCGGCGAGCCCCACCGCCTGGGTGATGGCGGGCGTACCGGCCTCGAATCGCGCCGGCGCCGGCAGGAAGGTCGCCTCGGTCAGGTCGACGGTGGCGACCATGCCGCCCCCGGTCAGCAACGGTGGCATCGCGTCGAGCAGGTCCACACGCCCGCACAGGACCCCGATCCCCGTCGGGCCGCACATCTTGTGCCCCGTGAAGACCAGAAAGTCCACGTCGAGCGCCCGGACGTCGACCGGTCGGTGCGGCACCGACTGGGACCCGTCCAGCAGTGTCAGGGCTCCGACCGCTCGGGCCCGGTCAACGATCTCGCGCGTCGGGTTGACGGTGCCGAGGAGGTTCGACACGTGTACCCAGGACACCAGGCGGGTCCGTCGATTGATCACCCGGTCGAGTCGGGACAGGTCCAGGTGACCGTCGTCGGTCAGGGAAATCCAGCGCAGGGTGGCGCCGGTGCGCTGGCACAGCAGCTGCCACGGTACGAGGTTCGAGTGGTGCTCCATCTCGGTGACCACCACCTCGTCGCCTGGTCCGAGGCGGAATCTGGGATCCGCGGGCTGGCGGGACTCGCGGGCGACGAAGGCGTGCGCGACGAGGTTGATCGCCTCCGTCGCGTTCCCGGTGAAGACGACCTGCCCGGGGCGGGCGCCGACGAATGCGGCGACCCTCGACCGGGCGTTTTCGTAGGCGGCGCCGGCCTCCGCCGCCAGGGCGTGCGCGGCCCGGCCGATGTTGGCGTGGTGGCCACGGTGATGCTGGTACATCGCATCGAGCACCTGGCGTGGCGCCTGGGAACTGCTGGCCGAATCGAGGTAGACGAGGCCGCGCCCGTGGACGTTGCGGCGCAGGATCGGAAAGTCCGACCGCATTCGCTCGACGTCGTACGCCGGGCTGGTGACGTCCATTCGCGTCCTCCAGGGATCGTGGTGGGTGGCCGGTGCGGTCCCGTCCACGCCCGCTCCGTGTGCCCTGTCGCCACGCTCCCACCGCGCCCTGGTGACGGCACCTCTCCTCGTGCCGCAACGGCAGAGCTCGGCTGGCCTGGGACGCGCACCTCCTCGCACGACGGAAGGTGAACCAATGGAATAGATGACCTGCAATGGCTTCAGGCCCTGACGGCAGTAGATGACTGGTGCCGGCAGGTGCATGAGGGGGTGGGCAGCCACCCCCTCACCGCTCTGCCGGTGACGTGGCCGGCGCGGCACGGCGGCGTTCCCGGGTGCTTCCGTCGACGGGTCGGGTCCGGAGGACGACGAACGGCCACCGCACGAGCCGCTCGGGAGGAGCGGAACCCGTGCGGTGGCCGGCCCGGGAAGAACGCCGTCAGGCGGAGAGGCTGGGGCTGTTCTGGTAGGCGGCGAGCGACCAGCCGCCGTCACGCTTGACCATGAGCCAGCTGGCACGGACGGCTCGCTCATCGGCCACGGTCGTCTCGCCCGGCGCCAGTACGCCGCCGTCGGTGAGCACGACGGCGACCTCGCTGTTGAGGATGCGAACGTCGATCGGCTGGCCGGTTACCCGGGTTCCTCGGTAAGGACCCGCGAAGGCCTCCCGCATGAAGCCGACGATGTTGTCGCGGCCCTTGAGGAACAGGCCCGGCAGGATCATGGTGCCGTCTTCGACGAAGACCGCCCCGAAGGCATCGGCATCCTGCTCCGCCCAGGCCGCCACGATCCGGTTGGGCAGGGCGGCGACGCCGGCGTGATCTGCCGGGCTGGCACGGAAGGTCTGATGGGTTGCGGACACGTGGGACTCCTCCTGGTTGACGGGACAGGGTTCAGACGTAGAGCGTGTTCGGCCCGAGCCCGCTGAGCAGGCGGCCGTGGAGCTCCCGGTTGGTGTCCGGGTGCATGAGCGCGTGCAGGCTCAGCGCCTGGATGTCGCGCTGGATGCGCTGGACGGGGCGGTCGAGGTAGATGGAGGATCCGCCGCTGGCGTTGGCCAGGATGTCGACTGCCTCCTTGGCGCGCTCGACCGCGGCGCCCATGTCGGCCCGGGCCAGCACCCGCTCGCGCATCGTCCACTGCTCCTGGCGGGACGCCTTGCGGTCGACGGTGTCCGCGAGCCGGTGGGCGTGGAACTCCGCCTCGTCGATCCGGGTCGCCGCGTCGGCGAGTTGGAGGTGGGTGATCGGCGCCTCGCGCTGACTCGCGTAGTCGGTGTAGGTGATCTTGCGATCAGCGAGTTGGGCGGTGAAGGCGTCGAGGGCCGCGCGCGCCAGCCCGAGCGCGACGCCTATCGACGACGCGGCGGCCACCGGAAGCAACGGCGCGCCGTAGATCCCGCTGGCGGCGTTCGCGTGCGATGCGCCCTGCCCTTGCAGAACCGCGCCCAGCGGCAGGACATGATCCTGCGGCACGAAGAGGTCCTGGGCGAGCGTACTGACGCTGCCGCTGCCCTTCAGGCCGGCGGTGTGCCAGTCGTCGACGATGTGCAGCTCCGCGGTGGGCACCACCGCGATGATCGGCATCGGCTCGGCGTCGGGCGCGACCAGGACGGCGATGATGACCTGCCAACGGCTGTGCAGGGCGCCGGTGATGAAGCCCCACTTGCCGTTGACGACGACCCCGCCGTCGGCGGGAGCGGCCATCGCGCTGGGGCTCAGCGTCCCGCAGATCAGACTGTCGGGGCTGGTGAAGACCTCGTCCTGGACGTGGTCCGGGAAGTGGGAGGCCATCCACGTTGGAATCCAGTAGACCGACGCCGCCCAGGCCGTGGAGCCGTCGCCGCGGGCGAGCGTGGCGGCGACGTCGACCAGGGTGCGGGTGCCAGCTTCATAGCCTCCATACCGCAAGGGGGTACGCAGGCGGAAGATGCCCGCCGCCGCGATGGCGGCGATCACCTCGTCGTGGATCCGCCGGTTTTCCTCGTTCCAGGTGGAGAACTTCTGCAGTGTCGGGACGAGCTCGGATGCTCGGCGGAGCAGCTCCGCGTGCTCGGGTCGGTCGGTGGTCAAATCGCGCCTCCTCATCGATGTCCGCTCCGTGCGGCCGGACCTGGCGCCTACCGGCGCGCGGGCATCCGCCGGCCGGAGACGGTCGTTCATCCGATGGACGTCACTGTCGACGCCCGCATCGGCTGGTCGAAACCCCCTGAGTGCGGCCGGCGGCCGGTGCAGAACCGGGCCGCACACCCCTCAAGCCGCTCGGCCGAAAGCGACGTCGTTCCAGGTGAGGCGGCGGGTTGGTGCGGCGGTGCGGACGTCGGGCAGCGCCAGCAGCATCGGTGGGTCGCAGAGGCGGGCAGGTCCGAGTCGCACCATGACGTCCACGGTCTGTTCGGCATTGATCCGGAAAGGACCGTGACTGCCGAATTGGGACACCGTCTCCCCCTCGGGGACGTCGTCAGCGGCCCGGCTCGTCCCCACGCCACGACAGAGCAGGTACCACGTGCCCTCCGGGACCTTGTCGAGCAGGAACCGGCCAGGGCCCGACAGGGTGGTAAGGCTCGCCGGACGTCCCTCAGGTATTCGGCTCTTGAAGAGCCCCAGGAAGATTGTGTCCGGCGGCACCGGAGACACCGCTGACACGATCCCGGACACGACGCCGCCGGCGCGCATCGGCGTCCGGTCGGATCCGGCGACGGCGATACAGGGCGCGACGCCGCCGCAGCGCCGATACTCGGTGGGCGACAGGCCGACGCTGCGGGTGAAGCGAGAGCTGAAGGTGCCCACGCTGTTGTATCCGACGTGCACGCTGACGTCCGCGACGTTCAGGGACGTCGACAGCAGCAGCGTCTTCGCACGCTCCAGTCGCAGCGCCGACAGGAACCGGCCCGGCGAGACACCCGTTATCCGCTGGAACACCCGCGTGTAATGGAATTTGCTGAACATGGCGGCACGGGCCATGTCGTCGACCGTCAACTGTTCTCCGAGATTCTCCCGCATCAGATTGATTGATCGCTCGACAGCATCAACGAAATGGCTGCTCACCACGCCCCCCAAGACCGACGCATTCTCGACCCTCCATCAGGACCGCGGAGCATTCGGGCGCATCCCGCCGATTCGACTCGATGCCCTGGCGGGATTCGGAATGACTCGCGCGGACTACACCTGCGCGGGGGCGCCGAGCGAGAACGGCATACCGTTCCGCCCGCCCCTCCGCAACCGCGGCGATCGCCGCGGGGGATGCCTCACCCGCCGGCTCCGTACTGCCTTTTCCACGGCGGCACGCTTTGTCGCCTCACACCGGATGTCGAACATATGTACCGCCAGCTGCCACGCTCCACTCCCCTTTGACTCGGCAGGGCTCGCATCTGCGATTGCGGTAATCCTCGCGGGACAGGTAACACGACAGCATCTCGAAAAGTGCGGTCAATTCCGCACGGCCGAAGAAGGGTGAAGCGTCACGCATCACGCGCGCCGCGCGCCCGCAAAGAAATGTGCGCACCGCCGTTGGTCACGGTGCGTCACAAAGGAGAGGAGAATCTGTCGGGCACCCTCACCGACAGTCGCCGCCCACCCTCCACGCTCCGTCAACCTAAACTGACACCACGCGCGTAGAGGGCCCGTTAATCGTTACCCACGGTATTAACGACTGATGTACAGGTAGACATTCCTACACTGAGGGCTACCTGACGTTCGGTCACACGAGCATGATTTCCCGTGATTGACGACCAACGCCTCATTAGACATCACGAGAACGCCGAAGGCCACCGCCGTTCATCTCTCGGCGATGTTACCGATGCGTTGGCCCACCCGATTCCGGCCGCCGGCCGGGCCCGCACCGGCTGCGGCTCGCGCGTCGTCGAGCCCGCCAGGGGCTGACACTCGGCCACGACGCCGCGCGGTGCGCCGGCCGGCGGTGCGCCGGCCGGCGCACCGTCATCCCCGTGCGGTCACGAGCGCCGGGACCACGACGGGACCCTCCGGACCGTCACCGCGACGGCGCAGCCAGATGACCCACCACATCACTCCGCGGAAGAGACACACGATGGTGACCGCGAAGAAGAGCGTGTAGACGACGTTGAGGGCAATGAGGATCCCGTAGACCGCGGCGACAGCGGAGCCGAAGGCGAACTGGTGCCAACCCTTCGACGGCGTGGTTCCCGGGTCCGTGATCATGTAGTTGGTGAACAGGACGAAGGCCACGCCGGTCATCGGCACCAGGGCGGCCCACAACGCCACGTCGAGAGTCCAGTGCCGGATCAGTGCCTGGATCACGAAACCACCGACCCATCCCAGGATGAGCGGCACCTTCTTGGTCAGCAGAGCGTTCAGGACCGTGCCGGAGGTGATGATCACGAGCGGAATCACGATGCTGATGGCGTCGGGCACGTTCTCGGTGAAGTGGTACGGCGGTGCCACGTTCACCCACGGGAACACCAGGAGCGCCGCGGAGATACCGAGGTTGGACGGGTTCATGAAGTGCCGCATCCGTCCGTTGATCGGGGCCCGGAGCAGCGCCTTCTGGGCGATCGCCACGAGCACCGCGAAGGCGATGGGCCAGAAGCGGTCGTTGGCGTAGAGCAGCATGTTGGCCGCGAGGGCTGTGATGTGCGTCGGCAACAGGAAGACGTAGATGCCCCGCAGTCCCTTGCCGGCGAATTCCGGCGGGCGACGGTGGGCCGCGGCCGCCACCAACTCGATCAGGATCTCCGCCGCGTAGCCGACCAGGAGCGCGAAGATCGGCCAGGTCCACGGCTGTTCGAAGCCCAGCACCGTGTAACCGAGGATGTTGAAGACCGTCATCGAGAGCGCGAAGTTGCGCAACGCGATGTAGCGCGGGTCCTTGGGTGCCGCCACCGTGGGCGGCACGTCCCCCACGCGTTCCGGTCGCGCCGCAGCGGCGTGTTCGTCGACGGATCGGGCGCTCACCGCCGCACCTCCTGCACCTGGTCGGTGAGCATCAAGTTGTGCCACCCCCGGGTCATTTCCTGCGTCCGGGTGTGGACGACCCCCTTCAGATCGCGCCACGTCACCTCGACCGAGACGGGCTGGCTGCCGATCTCGCCGAGGCCGACCACGATGTCGAAGCTGCGCTTGCCGGAGTGGCCGCCACCGCCGTCGACCTGGGCCAGCCGGACCCGGCCGTCCGGAGTCCGTACCCGCACCTGGGCGCCGTAGGCCGGCGTGCCGATGGCCTCCGCGGATGCCGGCGGCCGGTACAGGCGCAACCCCAGGAAGTCTCCGGGATCGGATGTCGTGTTGCGGTAGAAGCTCGGAGGCCCCCACTGGCGCGCGACCGCGAAGTCCTGCTTGCCGTTGCCGTCCACGTCCGCGACCGCGACACCGCGACTCGGGGTGTCGTCGCCCATGCCCAGCTCAGCACCGACGTTGGCGTACCGGCCGTTGCCCTCGGCGACCCAGAAGGCGATCGGCTGGGATCCGGCGATGTCGTCCCCGGGACCCGCCTTCGGCCACATCGCCGGGTTGCGCAGCATGAGGTCGTTGGCCATCGCCAGCTCCTGCAGCCAGGCCCAGCGGTTCAGGCTGCCCTTGATGAAACCGTTGGTCTGCACGACCTCGACGGAGCCGTCATTGTCGAAGTCCGCCATTTTCGCGTCCCAGCCCCAGCCGGACCACGCGAGGTTGCGTTCGGCGGCCACGTTCTCGTAGGGCGCCCGGCCCTTGCGCAGCATCGCCTTGGCCTCGCGGTGACCGGTGGCCGTGTTGCGCCAGACGAAGGTGCTCTCCTCGAGCCCCCACGAGGTCGTGATGTTGCTGACGAAGGCATCGAACCGGCCGGTGCCGTCGAGGTCGCCGAACTCGATCGCCATGCCCTTGAAGGAGTCGTGGCCGACAACGAGCGACTTCGGCGTGAAGGGGCCACGTTCGCCCTCAACCAGTCCGAACCGGATCCGGCCGGGAACCGACCTGTTGTGCAAGAGACGGTCATTGCCGAAGTCGTTGGCCAGGTATAGCTCTGGCAGGAGGTCGCCGTCGAGATCCGCCGAGGCCGCCCCGAGCGTCCAGCCGGTCGCGAACGCCGGGTCGATGGCCTTCTGATCCTCGTAGGTGACGGAGGGAGCGTCGCCCGCCTGAGCGGAAACCCACCGCAGGATGTGGGCGCCCCCGCTGTTGCGGGCGTGGGACATCGAATGGTTCATCTGCACGCCCGACAGCCCGTCCGGATCGAGCACCTGCGAGTCGGGGAAGTAGTTGAAGATGCCCAGGTCGACATGGCCGTCGCCGTCGAAGTCGGCCACCGAGACGGCATTGGTGTTCCACAGCGGGCCGTCGTAGCCGTCACCCGCACCGGTCCGTCCGACGAGTTCCGTCGGCAGGAAGCTGCCCGGGCCCAGGACCGTCGCGGGCTCGCCTCGGTGCATGAACAGGACGGGCGTGCGACCCCAGTAGTAGACGAGAAGGTCCGTCCAGCCGTCCTCGTTGAAGTCGCCGGGGACACATCCCATGGGCGCCATGGCGCGGTGGACCGGCAATGGTGCCGGGCCGAGGACAAACGGCTGGTAGACGTTCCCGCTGCCGGGTGCCGGTGTGACGATGACGCTGTCACTGCGGGTGTCGACCAGGCACATGTCGTTGGCCACGCCTCCGCCGTCGAGGTCGTTGACGGCGACGGCGGCGCCGACGGACGACACCCAGGAACGGATGTGCTCGTACTCCGGGTTGACGGTGCGGACGGTACGCTCGGGCAGTCCGGCCGGAAGGACGATGGGCAGTTCGGTGAACTCGAACTGCGCCGCCAGCCTGGTACGTTCCGACGCCGACGCCACCGGCAGCCGGGCGACGGCATACGTGCCGCCCATCAGCACGAGCGCCATGATCGCAGGTGTTAGTCGGCGTAGGATGCCGACCGGTTGAGGTGCCAACAACTCCCCCTCGGAACAGGCGGCGCCAGCCGGGACGACACCCGCACGCCGCTTCGAATTCAAGGTTCGGGACCACCGCCACTGTCGCGAGATCTGAACATCCGCCAGGCGCCGCACCAGGAAGACGGCCGCCACAACCACGCGCGGTGGCCGTACCCGGCCAGTTCAACCAGCGCGCCGCAGTGGAACCTTTTCGGGGACGATCGGCCGCATTACGCGCGTGGTCCCGAACAAACAACAGCATGACCCAGAAAGGAACGTCGGTCTTCTCGCACCTTGCCATTAGCGCCGGTTAATTGACGCGCCCGTCCACCACGCTCTGCGGCCCGGAGCAGACGGCCGGCCCATCGTCCCGCGCGGCGGCTCCGAGTCCCTGGTTGCCGGCCGGCTCGACCAGACCGGCCCGGTGGTCTCCTGCCGACCAACGCGGGCGCCCTCGCGATCTGCGAGGACGACGACGCCCTGGGCGCCGAGTTCGTCGAGGCGTGGGACCGTGCGGACCCGCTCGACCGGCCCAGTGGCCGGTGAATGAGCAAGTTCGGTCACATCTGGTGACCCCACCTCCACGCTCGGAGAGAATTTCCGGACAGGGAGTTGCCGCGTCGATTTGCGGGCGCTAGCATCTAGCCACTGCAAGATCTAGATCGATAAGGGTTGCCATCAATCAATATTGAGCACATAACACCGTCGGGCGGCGTTGTCGGCGCAGTCGGACAACGCCGCGTCCGACGACGGAGAGGGCGCAATGTTAATAGGCGAAGTTGCCGTCAGGCGTGCTCTCTGGACGATGCGGGAGAGGCTTAGCGAGCCACTGACGATTGACGATCTGGCCAGTGCGGCGATGTTCAGTAGATATCACTTCTCCCGACTTTTCCGCAAAGTGACCGGAATTTCACCCGGGCGGTTCCTGGCGGCCCTGCGCATTCAGGAGGCCAAACGCCTGCTCGTCACCACGTCACTGACCGTCGCCGTCATCAGCACGTCCGTGGGATACACCAGTCTCGGCACCTTCAGCTCCCGATTCCACCGCAGTGTCGGAGTATCCCCCGCCGCGTATCGGCGGCACTACCCGGAATCGCTGCCGAGTGACCGCATCCCCAGAACCGGTGCTGGTGCCGTCATCACCGGCGAGGTCGGCGCCTTCTGTCCGCACTTTGCCGCACCCATCTTTATCGGGCTGTTTCCCGACGCCATCGCCGAGGGGCCGCCGGCGAGTTGGGCGGTCGTGGACCGACCCGGCCCCTACCGGCTCTCCGGCGTCCACTCCGGCACCTGGCACGTCATCGCGCACTCGCTACGGGTTGGCGGGACACGACCGCGCAACGTGGACCAGGCCGACGACATCATCGCGGTGGCTCGGTACGGGCCGGTCCGGGTCGGCGAAAGCACCAGCCTGGGCGCGGTGAACATCATGATCCGTCCACCGCGTGACGTCGATCCGCCCGCACTACACTCCCTCATAGACCTCCCGCCCCAGGCGGTGCTACGGATCCAGGGCATGTCCTCGCACGAGCGTCGTCACGACCCTCCGTCCGAGCCACTGATCAGCATCGGTAGCCCGCCACGGATCCTCAGCGAGAGCATCGGCTCGGGGACGATCTGGTGACCCGGCAGCGTTGACAACCGCAGCTCCCGGGCGATCATCGCGAGGACGAACACCGCCTCCATCAGACCGAGGCTGCTGCCGACGCAGACCCGTGGGCCGGCCCCGAAAGGTATGTAGGCGTACCGGGGACGCTCCCGCGCCCGGACGGGATCGAAGCGCTCGGGGTCGAACCGTCCCGGCGCCGCCCAGAACTCGGGGTGCCGGTGCAGGGTGTACGGCAGGATCACCACGTCCGACCCGGCGGGCACCCCGTAGCTGCCCACCACGTCGGCGTCCACCGCCAGCCGTGGCAGCAGCCACACGGGCGGGTACAGGCGCATCGCCTCCTCAACCACCATCGTGGTGTACCGGAGGTGGGGGAGGTCCGCGTAGGTCGGCCGGCGGCCGCCGAGGACACGATCCGCCTCCTCCCGCAGCCGCCGGCGGACCTCCGGCTCGTTGTCGATGAGATACAGGGTCCAACCGAGCGTGCTGGCGGTGGTCTCGTGTCCGGCAAGTAGCAGTGTCACCAGCTCGTCGCGGAGCCGGCGGCGTGCCACCCGAGGATCCGGTTCCGCGCGGGTCGACAGGATGAGCCGGGACAGCACGTCCTCGTGGTCACCGATCGGCCGGCTCTCCCGCTGCGCGACCAGTTCGTCGACCACCACCTGCAGCTGACGCCGGGCCCGACGGAACCGCAGCTGGCGGCTCAGGGGCAGCCAGGTCGGCACCGCGTTGAGGGTGGCGAGCTCGAACATGGCCTGGTCCTGCACCGCGGCGAACGCCTCCCCGATCGAGCCGAAAGCGGTCAGATCGGCGTCGAGCAGGGTCCGGCCGAGAATGCCCAGGGTCAGCCCGGTGAACTCGGTGACGATGTCGACGGGACCCTCACTGCGCCGCCGCTGGAGCCGGTGAATCAGCGACTCGGCCTCCAAGGCGACGACATCGGCGTGCTGCGCCACCCGCCGCGGATGGAAGGCCGGTTGGATCACGCGACGCTGCGTACGCCACAACTCGCCGTCGCTGGTGAGCAGCCCATCGCCAAGTGCACGCCGCGCGTGGACCAGGCCGATCCCCTTTCGGTAGTTGCCGCTGTTGTCGGCCAGGACGTGCTTCGCGTACTCGGGGCGGTTGAAGACGTGCAGGCTCTTGTGGCCGACGGGTAGTCGCACCGCGTCGCCGTACCGGTCGACGGCGTCGCCGATCATGCCGAGCCGATCCCGCGCCATCACGGCCAGCATGCGCAGAGCCGCCCGACGCGGAGGACCGGGCGGAGGCGGAGCCAGAGGTCGGTCACTCCGGACGTTCATGATGTCGCCTTCCGGTCGGAGCTGGTCGTGCGGAGCTGCCCCTCGTGGAACAAGAGGGCTTCGGCGTCCCTCGGCTGCTCGGCGGCGAGCAGCCGACCCACCACTATCGTGTGGTCGCCCCCGTCGTAGCGGCGCCACAGCTCACACTCGAACCACGCCAGGGCATCCGCGATCAGTGGCACGCCGGTCCGCTCCCCGGCCACCATTGCCACCTGCGCGAACTCGTCCGCTCCGACCGGCCGGTGCGGATCGGCGAAATAGCGCGCCAGCCGCGCCTGACCGGCTGTCAGCACCGAGATCCCGAAGGCCGTCGCCGTGTCCAGACAACTGTGCATGACCGCGCCGCGATCGACGCAGACCAGTACCAGTGGCGGATCCAGGGAGACCGAGGCGAAGGAGTTGGCCGTCATGCCGTGCGGTCGGGTGCCGCCGACGGTCACCACCGTCACACCGGTGGCGAAAATTCCGAAGAGACGCCGGAGTGCGCGGCGGGCCTCCGCATCGGCTCGTGGCAGCGGGTCCGGCCACCCACCGCTCGGCGGCGTCGTCACGACGCCGCCCGCGCCGAGTACGGCAGCAGCGCCCGCAGGAGAGGATCCGGTACCCGCGCCGGCACCGTCCTGGTGTTCGGGCCCCGCATGCACGCGACCCGCTGCATGCCCCGGGCCACCAGTGCCTCGGCGTCTGGGCCGTCCAGCCGCACGTAGTCGAACCCGAACTCCACCTGGGTCTGTGCGAGGTCGACCAGACGCATCCTGATCGCCAGCTCGTCGAAGAGCGACAGCTCGGCAAAGAACTCGCAGTCGACACGCAGGGTGAACAACTTCAGGTCGGCCCGCAGATCGGCCAGCACGTCCGGCGCGCGCTCCTTGAGGAACAACTCCCGGCATCGCCCCTGCCAGCGCAGGTAGTTGACGTAGTAGACGTTGCCGACGAGGTTTGTCTCCTCGAACCCGACGACATGCCGGTACTCGAAGTAGCGGGACATGCTACCGGTCCTCCTTGGTCAACACGGCGAACACCACCGGTTCCGACCGGCCGCGCAGGCTCGTCGCGACGGTCGCCACGGAGATCGGTCCGGCGGTGAACACCACCCAGCCGGCCTGCTGCTCAGGCAGGACGGTAAGGGTGCCGCCCGGCGGCTCGCCCGCCTTCTGCAGGCACTCCATCGCCGTCCAGACGCGCGTCGCCGCGACGTCGCCGTTCTCGTCCGCGTCCCCGGCCTGCAGCAGCGGAAGCAACTCGGCGTGCGCGCCGAGCAGGCCGCGCCACTCGACCGGGGTCCGGGCGACCACCGGCTCCACATCGCAGGCGGTGACCGTGGGCGCCGTCGCGCAGACGGTCACCCCGGCGCCATGTGCGAAGGAGACCTGCCCGGCGTCGATCTCCGGCCGTCCGTCGCCCCGGTACCGAACCCGGGTCACCCGTCCGGTGGCCCCGGCCAGCGCCCGGGCCGAGCGGGCGCGACGGCGCGCCCGCAGGTCGTCAACGGATCCGCCCCCGTCTGCCTCGGTGGGCTCCACCGCGACCGACACCTCGACGCCGGTCAGGTCCCCGACGGCTCGTTGCAGGTACGGTCCCAGCAGCGCCGGCACCCAGGGGCCCCCGCCGTCGCGCTTGCGTACGGCCCGCAGACGCAGTCCCTCCCAGCGCTCGACCACCGTGCCGTCCGCAGCGCGCAGCGCCAGGTCGTAGACGTATGTGTCGCCGTCGCGTGAGCGTTCGGTGGCGCGGTAGCGGTACTCCCCCGGCCCGGCCACCGGCGTCGACAGGCTGATCCGGTCGACGCCGATCGGCAGCAGTGTGGCCTGCGGGACGCACACCTGGTTGCCGTGCATCAGGGCGTCCCGTAGGCCCGGGTCACCGAGCACGAGGATGTCCGGGTGGAAGGGCGCGAACCAGTCGACCGGTTCCGCCACCAGGTCCGCGTCCACCTCGCGGGCCGCCGCCCGGTGATAGCGCAGCACCCGATGAAATCGCTGGCCCTGAAAGAGCAGGTCACCGTAGAGGTCCTCGGCCGGCCGCAGGGCCACGGCCGGCAGGTCCCCCGCGTCGGGCTCGGGCGGGCCGGCGGCCGGCGGCCGGCCGTCGAATCGCAGCCGGGCCCGGAAGTGCTCGGCGGCGAACCGGGTCTCGCTGCTGCGGATCGCGACCTCCACCACCTCGGTGTCGGTGACCACCGCCGCGATCTGGATGCGGGTCGCCCCGGCGGGCGGCACGACGATCGGTCGGAGGAACGTGGCGTCCTCGATCGCCGACACCGTCCGGTGGCCGGTGAGGGCCGACGCGACCTGTGCCATCGCCTCCATGCCGAAGACTGCGGGAAACAGCAGGTTGCCGTCCAGGTGATGATCCGGCAGGTAGAGGTCGCCGCCCGCGGTCAACTCCACCTCGCAGACGAGTTCCACCCTCGGGTAGTGGACCAGGGGCCGCTCCAGGAACCGCAGCAGCGGCAGCTCGACAGGCTCGTACCGGACCGTGTCGATCCCGGAGGTGCGCCCGCTGATCACCACCGTCGACGGCGCCGCCGGATCGACGAGCAGCCGCCGCAGGAGCTCCACTCCCTGGGTAGGAGTGATCGGCGTGACCCCCTCACGGGCCAGGCTCTCCACCACTGACAGCCGCTCCCCCATCCCCACCCCGGACCAGACGGACCATTCGAGACAGAGACTGCGGCAGCCCGGGTTCTCCCGGCCGACCTCGCGGGTCAGGTCGGCCAACCATTCGTTGGCCGTGGCGTAGTGGGCCTCGCCCTGCAGCCCGGCGCGGCCGATGATACTGCCGAGGGTGACCAGCAGACGCAGGTTCCGCGGCCCGACGGCGGCCAGTACGGCCCGAAGGCCGCCCACCTTCGCGGCGAAGGCCCGCTGCACGGCGGTGACGTCGACGTTCGGCAGCGCCGCCGGTTCGTTGAGTCCGGCCCCGTGCAGGACGGCGGTGACCGGACCGAGCACCCGGCCGACTTCCTCGACGGCGGCGCGGACCTGCCCCGGGTCCGTGACGTCCGCCCGTACGTAGTGCGTCCGCACACCGTGGTGCGCCATCCGCTCCAGGTTGGCCGCCAACTCGGTGTCCCGCGCGGGGTCCGACCGGCCCAGCACCGCGACCCGCGCCCCGGTGTCGACGGCGACTGTCAACGCGCACTCGGCGGTGATCCCCTTGCCGCCCCCGGTGACCAGCAGCACGTCCGAGTCGTCGAGGGGCTGCCGACTCTGCTCCGGGTGCACCGGCATGGCGCGCAGCGTCGGCTGCCGGCGGACCCCGTCGTGGTCGTAGTGGACCTCCACTAACCCGTCCGTGCCGCGCACCTCGTCGAGCACGCGTCCGACCGCGTGTTCGTCGGCGGGCAGGTCGACGATCGTCACCCGCAGGTGGGGCGCCTCCAGCCGCAGGGTCTTGGCCATGCCCGCCGCGCCGCGGCCCCGCTGCACCAGGACGAATCGCTCGCCGCTCCGACCGGCGAGCGCCTCCTGGCAGCCCCGCAGCGCGAGTTCGAGGGCGGACTCCGGGCACTGTTCCGGCAGGCAGACGAGCACACCCGACCCGACTCCGCCGTTCTCCAGCCGTTCGGCGAGTGCCGCGGCGAACGGGTGCCGCGCCGGGGCGTACCACCGCCACGAACCGCAGCCGACAGGTTCCATCGGCTCCGGCGCTGGGGCCGGGTCCAGGTCGAGCCGCCAGGCCCGGGCCCAATTGCCCGCGCCGGCGACGGGCGACACCGCCTCCGGTGCGCCCTCTGCCGTACCGGACCGCAGCTCGTCGAGCATCTCGGCGAGCTCGCGCACCGAGGCGGTCGCCAGGTTCAACGGGGTACGCGCCGGCGGCATGCCCAGCCGTTCGGCCGCCTCGTTGACGACGTGCCCGACAGTGATCGAACTCAGATGCAGGTCGTCCAAGAGGCGGCTGTCCGGTCGTACCATCTCCACCGGGAGCTCGGCCCGGGCGGCGGCCGTGCGGCGTAGCAGGTCGAGAGTCGATTCCGGTGCAGTGACCGCCGGCGCGGGCTGCGCCGCCCGGACGGTGACGTCCGGACCATCGGCTTCCGGTCCGGCGATGGCAGCTCCCTGCCCACCGCCGAGGTCGGTGAGCGGGGCCGCCTCGCAGGGGCTGGCCAGCACCGCGGGTGACGCGAGGATGTCGACCGGTCGGGCCAGACGGTCCTCGAACAACCGCGCGGGAATTTCGGCCGCGCCGCAGACGTATGCGGCGGCGACCACCCGCAGCAGGCTGGTGAGCGATGCGTCGTCGGTGTGGAGCGAGACGGCCGGAACATCGGTGACATCGGCGGCGAGGCGGGAGAGCACCCGGCCCGGACCGACCTCCACGAAGAGGTCGACCTCCTCGGCTGCGGCGATGACGGCCTGGCTGTACCGCACCGGCTCGGTGATCTGCCGGTGCAGCAGCGACACCACGTCGGTGCTCGCGGGCAGCAGTTCACCGGTGACCGTCGAGACGACCCGCCGTTCGACGGTGCCCAGGTCGACCCCGACCAGTGTGGCGGCGAACGCGTCGGCAGCCGGCGCGACCAGTGGTGAGTGGAAGGCATGGGACACCGCCAGCGGCACGGTTGCGACGCCGTCGGCGGCGGCCCGGGCGCAGACCTCCCTGATCGCGTCGGCGGTGCCGGAGACGATCGTCTGGCCGGGGCCGTTGTACCCACTGACGACGGCCGGAGAGCCGGCCACCAGCCGGGCGACGATCTCCGGTGGAGCGGCGATCCCCGCCATCGTGCCCGCCGCGCTGTGCTCCGCCATGACCCGGCCCCGATCGGTGACCAGCCTCAGCAGCGTCGCCTCGTCCATGACGCCGGCCCAGTGCAGGGCGGTCAGCTCGCCGAGGCTGTGCCCGACCGCTACGGTGGCGTCGATGCCGAGCGTCGACAGCGCGGCGAGACCGGCCATCGAGCCGGTGACGATCCGGGGTTGGGCGACCTCGGTCGCCACCGTGCCCTCGCCGGCCGGCAGGCCCGCACGTCGGTAGACGTCGTCCACCGCGGGGAGGCGGCGGCGCAGCGCCGCACCGCTGACGCTCGTCGCTGACCCCTGGCCGGGAAAGAGGTAACCGATCCGGCCCCGGCCACCGACCCGGCCGAGGAAGGCCCGGGTCTGCCCGGACACCAGCGTCGCCTCCCCGGCGTCGATCGCGTCCAGCACCTGCCGGAGTTGGCGCTCCGCGTCCTGCGGCGTGTCGACGACGACAGCGGCCCGGAACGGCAGATCACGCAGGTCGTGGCGGAGCGCGACGGCCAGGTCGCTGAGCTGGGCGTAGGAGGCGGCCCCGGCGAAGGTGGCCAACTGCTCCACCCGGTCACGCAGCGCCTCCCGGGACATACCGTCCACGACCAGCAGCTCGACGTCCTGAGCGGCGGTGGTGAGGGCGGCGGTACGGGCGTCGAGGCCGCGGGAACGCCGGGACCGCGCGCCGGCCAGCACGACGTGGGTGTTGATGCCGCCGAAGCCCATCGCGCTGACGCCGGCGCGCAGCGCAGCGTGCTCCGGCCACGCCTCCGCCTCGGGGAGCGCCCGCAGGGCACGGTCGGGCGCGGTGAGCAGATGATGCGGCTGCGGACAGCCGATCGTCGGCGGCAGCACCTCGTGGTGGATGGCCAGCACGGCCTTGATCAGACCGGCGACGCCGGCCGCTGCCTTGGTGTGCCCGATCATCGCCTTGACCGACCCGATCGCCGCGGGCGCCGCCGCGGAGTCGGCCTCTCGACGCGCCTGGGAGAGGGCGGACAGTTCGGTCGCGTCGCCCACCATCGTCCCGGTGCCGTGACCCTCGAACAACGCCACGCTCGCCACCCCGAATCCGGCCCTGGCGTACGCCCGCTGCAACGCGAGCCGGTAGCCGCCGACCTCCGGTCGGGTGATGCCGCCCTTGCCGTCGGATGAGACACCCCAACCGGCGATGGTGGCGTACACCCGGTGCCCGGCCCGCCGCGCCTCGTCCTCCCGCATCAGCACGACCATGCCGCAGCCCTCACCGGGCCAGAACCCGTTCGAGTCACGGTCGTACACCCGCATCTCGCCGGTGGCGAGCGCGCCGGTCTTGGCGAAACCGATGATCTCGAACGGGTCGATCGAGAGGTCCACCCCGCCCGCGAGGGCCACGTCGACGTCGCTGTCGACCAGCGCGCGGCAGGCGGTGGTGATCGACAGCAGCGACGAGGAGCAGGCGCCGTCGACCGTCCAGCCGCCACCGCGCAGGTCGAAGTGGTTGCAGATCCGGCCGGCGATGGTGTTGGACAGCGCACCGGCGAGCGTGTCCTCGTCGATGGGTGGGAACGGTCGCTTGTAGTCGGCCTCGACGCGGTCGAGGAACGCCGCCAGCCGTCGCTCGTCCCAGTCGGTCTCGGTGAGTGCGGAGGCGAGGACCCGGCGCACGTACGGCCACCGCAGCCGCAGCTGGTTGGCGCGCGCGAACTCACCGGTGAGGCTGTTGCCGACGACCACACCGGTCCGTTCGGTCGGCAGCCCCGTCCCCATCGGGAAGCCCGCGTCGGCCAGCGCCGCGGCGGCGACGTCCAGGGCGAGCCAGTGCGTAAGGTCCGTGGACCGGAAGGTGCTACCGGCCACCTTGAAGGCGACCCGGTCGAACTCCCAGCCCTCCAGCACGGCGGCGGTGCGGGCGTAGAACCGGTCCGGCGCGGTGGGGTCCGCTGACCAGTAGTCGGCGAGCCGCATCCGGCTGTCGGGCAATCGGCGGAAGGCTCTCCGCCCGGCGATGGCGTTGTCCCACAGGTCCCTCGGCGATGCCGCGTCAGGGTATCTGCAGGCCATGCCGATGATGGCAATGCTCGTCATGGTGCGCACAACTCCTATCTGCTCGCGTTCGCGAGCACGGCCTCAGCGGCTTTCCGACGCCTGGTCGTACCGGCTGATCGCCAACGTCCTTCGGATCCGCTCCCGCCAGACCTCGTACGCCACCGGCTCACCGGGCAGCGACAGACCGGGCCGCACCCGTTCGGTGACCGCCGCCGCGTCCAGCGCCGACATCCCGCAGAACAGCCGGGCCGCCATCTCCACGTGCGGCACCACCAGTCCGGCGCGCACACGTGCCGTCGCGGCGAAGGCACTGCCCTGGATCAGGTGGGCGCGATGGCGACCGGCCCGCCGCCACAGCTCGCGCAGTTCCGCCTCGTCAGCACCGCCGGCGTAGGTGGCGGCGAGACCGATGCCGCTGTAGAGGTCGGCGTGGCGGATCTCGGCGAACCCCTCCACCAGCCGGGTCACCTGCAGCACGTCGGTCCCGCCGACGAACCACAGGGCCCGACCGATTCCCTGGTCGATGGCCCGGGTCGCGTACCCCTTGTCGTCGTCGGCGGGCCACGGGAACCGCTCCGCGCGAAATTGTTGGACTACGTACCTGTGGGTGCGGAAGTACGCCTGGTGGAAGCCGTACCCGTCGAGCACGAGCCAGCGCAGCAACGGGTCCGGGACGTGCAGCCGCGGCCAGCGGAACCGCGGCAGACGCGCCATCGCCCAGCCGATCCCGACGTAGGCCATGTAGACGTGTTCGGCGCCGGGGCCGGCGAGGAACTGCGCGAGCTTCCCGCCCCCGAACGGCAACGCGTCGCGGACGGCGAGTGCCATCGCCGCGCCCTCGTAACCGAAACCGCGAAACCGTGGTGGAATCCGGTTCAGAGCCGGTGCCACGTCGACGACCCGGGCGGCCTCGGCGGCCTCGCCGTAGCCCCTGAGGAAGGTCCGGCCGACGGTCTCGAGCAGGTCGCGTGCCTCGGGTGTCTTCGCGTGAAATCCCCTGACATCGAGGTCGGTGTTGTGCACGCCCGGCGTCAGGATGGCGCGACGCAGCGAACCGATGGAACCCACTGGTACCCCTTACATGCTCAGCGTCGAGCGGGCGATCCGCGGATGCTGCGCGCGGCTCGCCGGCGACGGTGGTCGGCGGCGGGGACGGCCCGTCGCGCCATGGTCAGATCGCGTATGCCTCCGGCGGCTGCGCGTCGAAGTGGGCCCGCACCCGTCGGCGCCACGTCTCGTACGCCGGTTCCCGCTCCGACGCGAACCCGTCGAGCGCGACGTCGTCGGCGAGCGCCGACGCGGTGGCGACGGACAGCCCGGTCAGCGCGGCGACGGTCTCCTCCGTGTGCGCGGGCACCGCGCCGGAGAACGTCCGGGCCCGGGCGGCGAAGGTCGCGCCCTGCGACAGGTGTGACCGGTGGACGCCCGCCAGTCTCCGCAGCGCCACCAGGGCTGCGGCGTCGCAGCCACCGGCGAACGTGGCGGCCAGTCCGACGCCGCTCCACAAATCGTCTCGCCGCTCGACCGGGAAACGTCGCACCGCCGCCGCGACGTCGTCGACCCGGCCGCCATGGATGAACCAGAGTGCTCGGCCGACGCCCTGGTCGACGGCGCGCAGGAAGTAGTCGGAGCGCCCCTCCCAGGGGTACGGCGCGGGCCGGTCCAGGCGGGTGACCCAGCGGTCGGTGTCGAAGTAGGCGCGGTCGAATCCGTAGCCGTCCACCGCGAGCCAGCTCATCGTCGGGTGGTACGGCACCCCGTTCAGGTCCGGCATCACCCGCCGCCACAACGGCCGGGGCAGGCGGGCCATGGCGAAGCCGATCCCGATGTAGTTCAGGAAGACGTGCGGACGTCCCGGCCCGGCGAGCAGCTCCCGCGTCCAGGAGGTGCGGTGCATCGCCATCGCGTCCCGGATGCTGAACGCCATCGTCGCGCCCTCGTAGCCGAAGCCGCGCATGTGCGGATCGACCAACGCGAGGCGGCGCTCCACCTCCCACAGGTCCCGGGCCTCGATGCCCCATTCGAACCCGCACACGACTGCCTGCGGGATCGCCTCCAGCCGGCGGGTCTGCGCCGACGGCGCGACCGGGAACCGGCGTGCCGCGAAGCCGACCTGCCGCAGCGAGGGGGCCAGCGCCAGCCGACGTAGCGAACCGGTGATGGTCGGCATCGTTCCCGCCCTCCTTCCGAGGGTTTGCCGGGCGTCGCCACCGGCGGCCGGCACGCTCCATCGTCAGCCACCGGAGCGCGGGATTCTTCTCCCGCTGTGCGTAGTGACCCCGGTTGGACCAGGTGACCTGCCGCGCGGCGGGTGCACCCGGGAAACCGGGGGCCGGCGCGGGCGGCGTCAGGACCGCACAGCGGGAGAGGACCGGGCCCAGGGGTCGTCGGCACGCTGAGATCCGCGCCCCCTCTCACGCCCCCCCGACCGCCTGTGACCGCCGTCGCGGCGAGGCCGGTGCCGGTCGGACGCGGGGCCGACATCAATCCGTGGAGGACAAATGGAGAACGAAAACGTGTTCGCCGACCTGGCCGACGACTGCGCGGAACTCGACCAGATCCTGACCGGGTTGAATCCGGGCGACTGGAATCGCGACACGCCGGCGCCCGGTTGGCAGGTCAGACACCAGGTCGCGCACCTGTGCGCGGTTTTCCGGATGGCCGCCGTGGCCGCCTCCGACGCGGCCGCCTTCCGGGCGTCCGTGGCACAACTCGGTGACGACTTCGACGACAACGTGACGGCCGCGCTGTCCCCGTACCTCGTCACCGGCGCGGGGGCGCTGCCCGGACGGTGGCGTACGGAGTGGACCGGCGCGGTCGAGGCGCTTGCGGCCGTGCCGGCGGATCAGGTGGTGCCCTGGCTGGTCCGTCCGTTGCCGGCACCGGTGCTCGCGGCCGCCGGGTCGATGGAGGTGTTCGCCCACGGCCAGGACATCGCCGATGCGCTGGGGCTCCGGCGCGGGCACACCGACCGGATCCGACACGTGGTGGGTTTCGTCGTACAGACCTGGGACTTCGGTTACCTGAGCCGCGACCGGACGCCGCCGCGCGGCTTCCGGTTCGAGATCACCGCGCCCTCCGGTGAGCTGTGGGTGTACGGACCGGACGACGCCGAGGTGATCACGGGCCCCGCCGTCGACCTCTGCCTCCTCGCCACCCGTCGCCGGCACCGGGAGGACCTGGCCCTGACCGCCGTCGGTGCCGACGCCGACCAGTGGCTGGACATCGCCCAGGCGTACCGCGGGCCCGCCGGGCCGGGACGCCGGCCGGGTCAGGTCCCGTCACCCGACGCCGCGGGTGGGCAGTCGTGACGGCTGCGGGCGGGCAGCACGATCTGGCCCGGACCCAGACGCTGGAGGCGTTCGCCGACACGATCCTGCCCGGTGTGAAACGCCACCCCGAGGACCGGGCGATCGCCGGCGTCGAGGAGGACGCCGGCGCGGTCGAGGCCGGCGCCCTGGCGCTGCTCGCCCATCCCGCCCTCGGTCTGGCGGACGCTCTGGACGGCATGGCCGGGCTGCTCAACATGCATGCCCAGAACCACGCCCGCGCACGACGGCTCGCCCTCGACCCGTCCGTGCCGGCGTTCGTCGCGCTCGACTTCGACGAGCGCACGGCGCTGGTGCAGGAGCTCACCGACCCCGCGCACCCGGAACGGGAGGTGTGGTTCGGCGTGGCGCTCTTCTGCACGATGGCCTTCGACAGCGCCCCCCACCTCCCCACCGTCGAGGCGTTCGCCCAGGGGCACCCCGGACTCTCCCTCATCGGTTTCGAGCCGCCGGGCGAGGACGGGCTCTGGCGCTTCCCCGAGTTTTCCTACCAGCGGCGGCTCGCCGATCCCCACCCGCGGACCACAGCGACAGGAAGTCCCACATGACCACCATCGAGCAGACCGACATCATCGTCGTGGGCAGTGGCTTCGGCGGTGCGATCCCGGCGTACCACCTCGCCGCCGGTGGCGCACGCGTCGTGGTGCTGGAGCGGGGACCGTGGCTCAACAGCGACGAGTTCGACCACGACTTCCTCCTCGGCTCGTCGTACACCCGGATCTTCGACTTCGTCGTCGGGGACGGCATGAGCGTGCTCGCCGGCAACTGTGTCGGAGGCGGCAGCGTCGTCTACTTCGCCACGATGCCCCGGGCGCCCGGGTTCGTCTTCGAGCGCACCGGGAGCATCGGACGGCGGATGTGGCCGTCCTCGATCAACCGGGACACCCTCGACCCGTGGTACGACGTCGTCAGCGACGCGTTACCGGTGACCGAGCAGTCCTGGCACGACGTGCCCTTCGCCGGTGGCCTGTTCGCTGCCGCCTGCGCCCGTGCCGGCCGTACCGCCAACCCGGTCCCCTCGGCGATCGACAAGCCGAAGTGCACGAACTGCAACTGGATGATGGCCGGCTGTCGCTTCGACGCCAAGCGGTCGCTGCTGCTCAACTACCTACCGGCCGCTCTCGGGCACGGTGCCCAGATCCGCCCCCTGCACGAGGTGCAGCGGCTGTCCCGCACCCCCGAGGGCGGCTATCGGGTCCACTACGACATCGTCGACGACGAGGACTACCGCCTCACCCGTGGCAGCGGCGTGATCGAGGCGAAGATCGTGGTGCTCGCGGCCGGTGCCGGCGCCACGCCGATCATCCTGCAACGCTCGGAGGCCGAGCTCGGCGCGCTGCCGCGGGCGGTCGGGCGCTACTTCTCCGGGAACGGGGAACGGCTCAACACGGCCGTGGTGGACGACGACCGCGCCCGCGAGCTCCTCGGACTCGACCGGGGTGACGGCCGGGCCTACGAGGCACACCAGATCGGCAAGGGGCCCTGCGTGGCCACCTGGGACAGGCTCGACGGGTCGCTACCCGAATATCACCGGTACTCGCTGGAACAGTTGTACTTCCCGCCGGGTCTGGGCACGATCCTCGCCCAGGCCCCGGGCGCCACCGCACCGACGTGGTTCGGCCGGGAGAAAAAGAAGATGCTGCGCCAGTGGCGCTCCTGGCTCACCGTCTTCGCCATGACGGAGGACGACAACGAGGGCGTCTTCGGGACACCGCCGACGCGCGGCAACGCCGAACGGATCGCTCAGCAGATGCTCGGACGCGGCTCACTGCGCTACGACCCGACGGAGAACACCCTGCGGGGCTGGGCCACGTCCGACGCCGACGTCCGGGACATCCTCGAACGCGACGGGTTGGCCCGGGTACGGCCGTGGACGAACGAGCAGGTGGGGGCGTACACGGTGCACCCGCTCTCCTCCTGCCGCATCGGCGACGACCCGGCGACGTCCGCCCTCGACGACCGGCACGAGCTGCGCGGACACCCGGGCATCTTCGTCACCGACGGCTCGGCCGTGCCGGGGGCGTTGACCGTCAACCCGGCGCTGACGATCGCCGCCCTGGCCGAGCGCGCGGTGCCGCAGCTGGTGCGGGCGGCACAGCAGCGGGGCGTCGCGGTGACGTACGGCGCTCCGTCGCCCGGCGGCACCCGCACGAACGCTCGGCCGGCGACGTGAGCGGCCGCCGGAGCCCACGCCGGTGGCGGCCCAGCGACAGGCCGCTCGCCCGGCTGACCCGCCGGATCACGCAGCGTCACATCGAGCGCCTGACACCCGTTCGGGTCAGCGACGCGACGGGCGAGGTGCGCTACGTCTACCGACGGCTCGAGCAGGAGTTCGGCCTGCTCGCGCCGCCGGTGGCGCTGCACGCGGCCGCGCCGGCCGTCCTCGCCGGCTGCTGGTTGATGTTGCGCGAGGCGCTACTGGTGCACGCACGGGTGGGGCGGGACACGAAGGAGGCGGTCGCGGCCGCCGTGTCGCTCGTCAACCGCTGTCCGTACTGCGTGGACGTGCACGGCACCGCCCTGCACGGGCTGCTGCGCGGTCCGGACGCCCGCGCGCTCACCGACGACCGGCTCGGCGAGGTGCGGGAGCCGAGGCTGCGGGCGGTCGCCGAATGGTTCCGGCACGGCGGTGCCGCTGCCGTACCGGCGCACCTCGGCACTGCCGAGGTGGTCGAACTCATCGGCGTCTCAGTGTTGTTCCACTACCTCAACCGGATGGTGAACGTCTTTCTCACGGGGTCCCCGCTGCCGGCAATGCCGCCGGCAGCGGCCCGGGTGGTGCATCGGCTGGCCGCGGTGACGATGGCGCGGCTGACCCGCCGGCGGGGCGCACCGGGGGCCGACCTGGATCTGCTGCCGCCGGCGCCGGTGCCGCCCGACCTGGACTGGGCCCACGGCAATCCGATCCTGGCCGCCGCCTTCGCCCGCGCCGCCGTCGCGATCGACGCCGCGGGCAGAGACGCGGTGCCGGCGGGCGTGCGTAGCCTTGTGTTGCGTCTGCTGGCCGGACCGGACGGGCTGCGCTCGCTCACCGACCGGGCCGGAGTCGACGCGGTTCTCGCCACCTTGCCGGAGGCCGACCGGGCCGCCGGACGGCTGGCCCTGAACACCGCCTTCTTCTCCTGGCGGGTCACCGACGCCGAAGTGGCGGCCTTCCGGGTCGACCGCCCGGGTGACCGCCCGTTGGTGGAGCTCGTCTCGTGGGCGAGCCTGGCGGCGGCGCGGCGAGCCGGTCACGACCTGTGGGCGGCGTGGCAGGGCTCGCTCGGCGCCGAGCCGTCAAGGGCCGGCAGGTGACGGGCGAGATCCTCGCGCCGCTCGGAGGCGACGCGCTGCTCGGTCTCCTCGTCGGCCTGACCACCCTCCTGCTGACCGCCCGCGTCCTGGGGCACCTCGCCGGCCGGCTCGGCCTACCGGCTGTCGTCGGCGAGTTGCTCGCCGGCGTACTGCTCGGGCCGTCCCTGCTCGCGAACGTGCTGCCCGAGGTGGCCGGACTGCTTCTGCCGTCCGATGGCGGGCAGATGCACCTGATCGACGCCGTGGGGCAGCTCGGCGTGTTGCTCCTCGTCGGCGTCACCGGCACCCATCTGGACCCGGGGCTGTTCCGGACACACCGGCGGACCGCGGTGACGGTGAGCCTCTGCGGGCTGCTGCTGCCACTGGCCTGCGGCGCCGGCCTCGGTCTGGTGCTGCCCGCGCCGGCCGGTGACGCACCGGCGGACCGGGTGGTGTTCGCACTCTTCCTCGCGGTGGCGATGGGCGTGACGGCACTGCCGGTCGTTGCCAAGATCCTCACGGACATGAAGCTGTTGCACCGCACGGTGGGCCAGCTGATCCTGATGGCCGGCACCGTCGACGACGCCGTGTGCTGGTTCCTGCTCTCCCTGTTGACCGTCACGGCCACTGTGGGGTTGAGCGCCGGTGCGGTGGTCGGTGCGATCGCGGCGCTTGTCGGCTTCGTCCTGGTAGCGGCCACCGTCGGACGGGTGGTGGTGCGGGCGGTGATGCGTCGGGCCGCCCGCACGGAGGGGCCGGGAGCCACGGTCGCGGCGACGGTGATCATCGTGCTGGCAGGTGCGGCGATCACGCACGCACTCGGCATGGAAGCCGTGTTCGGGGCCTTCGTCGCCGGACTGCTCGCTCGTTCCCCGGACCCGGCGAAGCTGGCGCCACTGCGTACGGTGGTGCTGGCCGTACTCGCGCCGATCTTCCTGGCCGGCGCCGGCCTGCGGATGGATCTGACCGCGTTGCGGGATCCCGGTCTGGCGCTGACGGCGCTGGCCGTGGTGGCCGTGGCAATCACCAGCAAGTTCGTCGGCGCCTACCTGGGTGCCCGGCTCGGCGGGCTGTCCAGCCAGGAGGGTCTGGCCATCGGGGCGGGCATGAACGCCCGGGGCGTGGTCGAGGTGATCGTGGCGATGGTCGGCCTGCAGCTGAGCCTGTTCGACGTCGAGATGTACACCGTGATCGTGCTGGTCGCCATCGTGACCTCGGTGATGGCCCCACCGCTGCTGCGGCTCACCCTGAGCCGGGTGCGGGTCGAGCCGGAGGAACGGCGGCGGCTGCTGCGGATGGAGGGCGGCGAGCCGACGCCTGCGCTCCGTGCCTCCCCGCCGCCGTGACCGACGCGACTCGCTGCCGGGGCGTCGCGCCGCGCACCCGCGGGACGACAAGGGCGTACGCGACGCTGCGGCGGCCGGTGAACCGGCCGCCGCAGCGGGTCGCCGCTCAGACGATGCGCACGTGCGGGACGTAGAGAATCCACCGGCCGCCCTGCGCGACGAACCGATGTTCCTTGGCCATGATCTCCGCCGCGTGGTTCCAGGCGAACAGCAGCGCGTAGTCGGGATAGGGTTCGGCGAATGCCTCGTATGGCCGGACCGGAATGTGCGCTCCCGGCGAGAGCCGTCCCTGCTTCTCCGGCGTGGTGTCACAGATGAACGGCACCAGAGCCGGCCCGATCCCGAAGTAGTTGGTGACGGTGGCGCTCTTGGAGGTTGCGCCGTATCCGACCACCCGGCGTCCGGCGTCGCGCAGATCGGTCAGGAGCGCGACAAGGTCCGAGCCGACACGGTCGATCTGCCGCCCGAAACGCAGGTAGGTCTCGTACTCCGCGACACCGTACCGGGCCTCCTCGTCGAGCAGCCGCGCCACGCTCGCCCGGCGCTCGCGCGCCCCGCGCCGGGTGACCGTGTAGCGCAGGGACCCGCCGTGGATCGGTATCCGTTGCGCGTCGACCAGTTCGAAACCGAAACGGGCCACCATCGCGGCGACCGACCGCACGGCGAACAGGTAGAAGTGCTCGTCGTAAATCTGGTCGAAGTAACCGAACTCGACGATGTCACTGACGTACCGGTCCTCGAAGATGAAGGCCCCGTCGGCGGCGAGGAGCAGGTCGACCCCGCGGAAGATCGTGTCGATCCGCGCGACGTGGCTTATGGTGTTGGCCGAAAAAATGACCTTGGCGCGGCCCTCGGTGGCGGCGATCGCCGCGGCGGACTGCTCGTCGAAGAAGCCGACCCGCACGTTGGCGCCGTCGGCGGCGGCAGCAGCGGCGGCCTCCGCGGACGGATCGATCCCGAGATGCCGTACGCCGTCGGCGTGAAGCGCGCGCAGCAGGACACCGTCGTTGCTGCCGATCTCGACGACCAGGTCCCCGGGGCCGGCGAGTTCGGTGGCACGTAGGGTCCGGGCCACGTCCTGAAAGTGACGGCGCAACCCGGACGAGGTGGAGGACCGGTACGGGTAGTCCGCCCGGAACATGCTGCCGGTGGGCATCGCCTCCAACTGCTGCACCATCGTGCAGTCGGCGCAGATGCCGACGGCCAGCCGGAAGAACGTCTCGGAGTCGAGCTGCTCGGGCCGCAGGAAGGCGTTGGAAGCCGGCTGCCTACCGAGGTCGACCCACTGGCGTACCGGTCCCGCGCACAGCCGACACACCGGCGCGGGAGATGTCAGGTCAGGGCCATTCACGTCGTGCTCCTTAGGGGTGTCGCGCAGCGTGAGCCACCTGGCCGCGGGCCGCACGGGGATCCCCGGCATCCGGTGACGGGCGGACGGCAACGGAAACGCCCCGGCGCTTCCCGGCCCGCCGGCGGTCGTACCGGGGCGAGGCGTGCGGCCGTCACCCGACATCGTCGCGACAACCTGGCCTCCTGGCACATCCCAGGTTGCGGGGATTGTCCGGTGAGGCAGGCCGCTCTTCCCGCCCGGCTGCCCGATCTCAGGGGGCGCCGCTACCGCAAACAGGAAGATGCCGGCACCGTCGTCGGGCAACCAGGATCTGTGGACATCGGGCGGGACGCAGCACATCCCAGTTCACCTCTGCAACCGCTGCGGTTCATGGCTGCCGATCCCCCCGTTCTCCTCCTGGTCCGGCGCTGCGGCAACAGCGCCGGACCAGGAGTTGGTCTTTCACCCGCAACCGGAGGGAACGCACATGTCCAGTGCCGGATCAGCGGACGCTGCGGCGGATCCGCCGCAACGCGCATCGGCGCGGCCCGCGCACCCGCGAGGGTCGCCCGGACGTAGAGACCGCGCCGCCACGGCTGCCGTCGTCGGCATGGGCTACGTGGGCTCCTGCGTCGCCGCGACGCTCGCCGGTCGTGGGCTGCACGTGGTGGGCGTCGACGTCGACAGCCAGCTCGTTGCCCGGTTGAACGACGGCAGCACCCCGATGCATGAGCCGGGCCTCGATGTCCTGCTTGCGGCGGGGGTCGCCGGTGGACGCCTGCGCGCCACCACCGACCATCGGGCCGCGGCAGCCGCCGACGTCATCCTCCTGACCGTCGCCACGCCCGTACGGCCCGACGGCTCACTGGCAGACGAGCACCTGCGGGCGGCCTGTCTGGCGGTGGCGTCGATCCTGCGGCCCGGACAGTTGGTGATACTCAAGAGCACCGTCCCCCCGGGTACGACCCGGGGCCTCGTGCTGCCTCTGCTCGAGACGGGTGGTCTGCGGGCCGGCACGGACTTCACCCTGGCCTTCGCGCCGGAGCGGCTGGCCGAAGGCACCGCGCTTACCGATCTGCAGGCCCTGCCCGTCGTCGTCGGCGGCCTGGACCCGCACAGCACGTCCGCCGCCGCCGAATTCCTGCACGATGCGCTCGGGACCACCGTCCTGCCGCAGGAGTCGCTGGAGGCAGCCGAGATCGTCAAGCTCGCGGACAACTGGTGGATCGACCTCAACATCGCTCTCGCCAACGAACTGGCCATGTTCTGCGACCTGTTCGGGGTGGACGTGCTGGATGTCATCGCTGCCGCAAACTCCATCCCGAAGGGCAGCGGACATGTCAACATCCTGCGCCCCAGTGTCGGTGTCGGTGGTTCCTGCCTGACCAAGGACCCCTGGATGGTCTGGCGGACCGCCAGACGCCATGGTGTGGAGATCGCCACCGCCCGCGTGGGTCGCGAGGTGAACCAGCGGATGCCCGGCCACGTGGCCCGGCTGATCCTCGATGATCTCGCCGCCCGGGGCGTGCCCGCCTACGCGGCCACGGTGGCGGTCCTCGGGCTGTCCTTCAAGAACGACACAGGCGACCTGCGGGCCACGCCCACCCGCGACGTGGTCGACGCCCTGCGCGATGCGGGGGTACGGGTGCGCATCCACGATCCACTTGTCGACCCGGACGACGCGCGCGAGGTCTTCGGCCTGTCGGTCACCGCCACGGTGCGGCAGGCCGTGCGCGACGCGCACTGCGTCGCACTGCTGGCCATGCACCGACAGTTCGAGTCCGTCGACTTCGCCGGACTTCCCGTCGCCGACGGGTGCCTCGTTCTCGACGGTCGCGCCTACCTCTCCAAGGAGAAGATCGCCATGCTGCGCACGCTCGGCTACACCTACCGCGGAGTGGGGCGGTGAGCGCTCCCCGGGCCGTCGTCACAGGCGGTCACGGCTTCATCGGCAGTCACCTCGCCGAACGGCTCGTCGCAGCGGGGGCGGAGGTGACCATCCTGGACGGTGGCGCCGCGCCGCCGCATCTCGACGTGCTGCACCGGCACACCCGGCTCGTCCAGGGTGACGTCCGCGACCAGCGGCGGCTCGCCGAGGCGATCACCCCCGACGTGGACATCGTCTACCACCTCGCCGCGCAGGTCGGCGTGGACACCTATCTGAGCGATCCGCTGGACGTCATCGACGTCAACTTCGTCGGCACCCAGCGCGTGCTGGAACGCGCCGCGCAGGTCGGAGCCCGGGTCGTCGTCGCCAGCACGAGCGAGATCTTCGGCAAGAACCCCGCCGTGCCCTGGCGCGAGGACGCCGACCGTGTCCTCGGTCCCACCAATGCACAGCGGTGGTGCTACTCCTCCAGCAAGGCCCTCGCCGAACACCTCACCTTCGCCTTCGTGCACCGTCACCGCCTCGCCGCCTCCGTGGTGCGCTACTTCAACGTCTACGGCCCCCGGCAGCGGCCCGCGTACGTCATCAGCCGCAGCATCCACCGCATGCTCAACGGCCGGGCACCTGTCGTCTACGACCAGGGCGGGCAGACTCGCAGCTTCACGTACGTCGCCGACGCGGTCGAGGGCACGATCCTCGTCGGAGCGTGCGACCAGGGCATCGGCGAGGCCTTCAACATCGGCGGCACGCGCGAGACGACGATAGCCGAGGCGATCGCCCTTGTCGCTGCCGTGGGCGGGGACGACGGAAGCGTCGTCGGCCTCGACACCGCGGCGCACCTCGGCAAGGAGTACCAGGACCTGCCCCGGCGCGTCCCGGACGCGTCCCGCGCCCGCACGCTGCTCGGCTGGAGTGCGGAAACCAGTCTGCGCGACGGCCTGGACCGCACCGTACGGTGGGCTCGCGCCAACCCGTGGTGGCTGGCCCTGCCGGACAGCGGTGCCGGCCGGTGAGCGACGGGACACGGCCCCTCAGCGGGGAGCAGTACGTCGAGTCGCTGCGCGACGGGCGGGCCGTCTACCTGCACGGTGAACGGATCCGCGACGTCACCCGCCACCCCGCCTTCCGCAACCCGGTGCGGATGACCGCGCGCCTGTACGACGCGCTGCACAGCGCGGAGCATCGGTCGACGCTGACCACCGCCTGCGACGCGCCGGGAAGCAACGGCTACACGCACCGGTTCTTCACCACGCCGCGCAGCGCGCAGGACCTGGTCGCCGACGCGCGGGCCATCGACACCTGGGCGCGGATGACCTATGGCTGGATGGGACGCAGCCCGGACTACAAGGCCTCGTTCCTCGGCACCCTGGGCGCCAACGCCGACTTCTACGACCCGTTCCAGGCGAACGCGCGGCGCTGGTACCGGGAGTCGCAGGAGAAGGTGCTCTACTGGAGCCACGCCATCGTGCACCCGCCGGTGGACCGCACACGCCGGCCGGACGAGGTGGCGGACGTGTTCGTCCACGTCGAGAGGGAAACCGACGCGGGCGTGATCGTCAGCGGCGCCAAGGTGGTGGCGACCGGCTCGGCCCTGACCCACCACACCTTCATCGCGCACTACGGCCTCCCCGTCGCCAAGCGAGAATTCGCGCTGGTGGCGGCCGTGCCGACGGACGCACCCGGGGTCACCCTGATCTGCCGGCCCTCCTACACCGCGAACGCGGAGGCGACCGGAAGCCCCTTCGACTACCCGCTGTCGTCGCGACTCGACGAGAACGACACCATCTTCGTCCTCGACCGGGTCCTCATCCCGTGGGAGAACGTCTTCGTCTACGGCGATCTGGCCAAGGTGCAGACCTTCGCCGGGCGGTCGGGCTTCAGTGAGCGCTTCACCTTTCACGGCTGCGTCCGGCTGTCGGTGAAGCTGGAGTTCCTCGCCGGCCTGCTGGCCAAGGCGCTCGAAACGACCGGCACCGCCGACTTCCGGGGCGTGCAGAGCCGGCTGGGCGAGGTACTGGCGTGGCGCAACCTGTTCCGTGGTCTGGCCGAGGCGGCCGCACGCGATCCGGTGCCGTGGCACGACGGGGCGGTCCTGCCCAATCCGCGGTACGGCATGGCCTACCGCTGGTTCATGCAGGTGGGCTACCCGCGGGTCCGCGAAATCATCATGCAGGACGTGGCCAGTGGCCTGATCTACGTCAACTCCGGCGCCGAGGATTTTCGCAACCCGGAACTGCGCCCGCACCTCGACCGTTACCTGCGTGGCTCGCAGGGCGTCGACGCAGTCGGCCGGGTCAAGGTGATGAAGTTGCTGTGGGACGCGGTCGGCTCCGAGTTCGGTGGCCGGCACGAGCTGTATGAGCGCAACTACGCCGGCAATCACGAGAACACCCGGGTCGAGTTGCTGGCGGGCGCGATGGCCAGTGGCGACCTGGACCGCTACAAGGCGCTCGCGGAAGCGTGCCTCGACGAGTACGACCTCGACGGCTGGCGGGTTCCGGATCTCGCCTACCGCAACCAGGGGCTGCACGGGCACGACTGAGCTGCCGCGCCCCGACCGGGCGTGCCGCCTCCCGTCACCCGGAGCGGCACGCCCGGCGAGGTCTACAACCGGTCCATCGCCATGGCCGTCGCCGTCTCCCCCACGTCGTGGGCCACGATCCTGGCGGCGATGTGTCTCACCCGAACTCGCCGCGAAACTCGACGGTCACCGGCCGGGCCAAGCATCCCCTGTCACCTGCGGTTGCGGGCGTCGGCCGCGAGGCTCTCGAGGACCGGTACGACATCGTTCGGGCCCGGCATGGCGCGCCAGACGTCATGGATCGCCTCGGCGCCCCGTCGGTAGGATGGATCACGCAGGACGTCCAGGATCGCCTCCCTCAGGTCGGCCACCGACTGGGTCTGGTGGTCCAACCGCACTCCGGCGCCCCGGGATACGACGTAGTCCGCCACCGGTGTCGCCTCGAGCTTTTTCGCCGGCATCACCCACCGGATGGCCGGATTCTCGTGGGCGTCCGGTTCGCGCACGCCGTACTCGACACCGGAGCGGTACACCCCGGTGTCGTCCGACTCGTCGTGCGCCGTGTCCTCCTCGAAACGCAGGAGGATGGACTCCGACGTGTCGCAGACGAGCTGGGGGATCCTGCTGGCGACGGCCGCCTGGAACGTGCCGAGGCCACCATGGTGGATGATGGCCGAGCAGGTCGGCAGGATCTGGTTGAGCGGAAGGTACTCGACGAGGCGCACGTTGTCCGGCGGGGTGTAGCCGTCGAGCTGCACGTCGTTGAGCGTGGCGACGACCTCCACGTCCAGTTCGGCCAGCGCCTCGAGCAGCATCGGGGTCCGATTCCAGTCGCCGCGGATGAACCGCCGGTACGACTCCCCCAGGGTCAGGCAGATCCGCGGTCGCTGCGGCGGCTCGCGCAGCCAGTCCGGCACCGGTTCCGCCCCGTTGTACGGCACGTAGCGCAGGGCCACCTTGCGGGTCCGCGTTGACAGGCCGAGGCCGGGTGGGGCGGTGTCGATGGTCCACTGCCCGACGAGGAGTTCGTCGTCGACGTCAACGCCGTAGCGTTCGGCGAGCGGGCGCACGAGCGTGGCGAGCGGGTTCTCGTCGAGGCCGGCCTCGGTGAGGGCGCCGCGGCCGGCGGCCAGACGGTCCAGGCTCCACCCCGACGGGTCGTACGCGAAGACGAGTCGGGCGTGTGCCGCGCCGCAGACCCGGGCGGCGACCGCTCCGGCGGCCTGGGTCAGGTCCCAGACGATCAGGTCGGGGCGCCAGGCGCGGGCGTACTCGATCAGCGCGTGCGGCTCCGGACGGTCGGGGCGCAGGTAGTCGCCGGTCGGGGTCAACAGGTACTGGTAGAACAGATACCAGTACTCACGCTCCTCCGGGTTGAGCCCGAGGACCTCCGCGTAGCGCTGGGCCTCGTGCGGGCCGTGCGGCTCCAAGGGGTCGTCGGAGATCCGGGCGGCCCAGGACGCGTCGCCGAGCGGCACCGGCGTCAGGCCGGTGGCGGCGATCCGGTCGGCGAAGCCGCTGAGCGACGCGAGGCGCACCTCGTGACCGGCGTTCTGCAGTGCCCACGCGGCGGGAACCATGGGATACAGGTGGGCGATCGATGGGTCGATGGCGAACAGGACGCGCATGCTCTCTCCTCGCTGGGGTTGGGGTCGGTTGTCGGGATTCGGTGTCCGCCCGGTCAACGGCGCACCCCGACCAGAAGGGGCCGTCCGGCCAAACCGGTGGGGAGCAGCTCGCCACCGCAGCCGGCCGCCGCGAATGCGGTGAGGTGCTCCTGGCGCGCGAATGAGTGCAGCAGCCGCGTGTCGGCCAGGTGTCGCACACTGTCCCCGTCGGCGACAAGGACGTGCCGCTCGATGTGGTGGGCTCCGTCGCGCGGCCGGCCCCGTTCGATCCGACTTACCGTCCGGCCGTCGTCGTGGACCAGCGCTTCGGTGGCGGTACGGCGGATGACCGTGTCCGGCATCCAGAAGGGTGCGACGATCAGCAGTCCCCCCGGCGTCAGGTGACGCGCCAACGCTCGAAGGAGGGTGCGGTACCCGGCCAGCGTGAACCTCGCCGACTCGTCGTGCAGGCAGGCGACGACGTCGTAGGTGCGCCCCAGGTCGAGCTGCGGCAGTGTCCCCTCGTGGACGGTCGTGTCCGGCAGCGCACGGCGGGCCGCCTCAGCCGTGGCCGGGCCGGTGGCGACCCCCTCGACAAGCGCGAAGTGCGGGATGAGGTGCCGCAGGTACTCTCCCGCGCCACACGCGACGTCGAGCAGTGCGGTGGCGCCCGGGCGGCGGGCCTGGACTACACGCGATACCGCCTCTGCCTCCGCGGCGTGGTCGCGACGGTCGCCGCCGTCTGTGAGATCGTAGAACGTGGATTCGCCTGCCTCGACGGGCATGGTCACCTCCGGATGGGTCGTTGCGGTCCGCCGACGTCGGTCGTCGGAGGCCGGTGCTGGTCGTCGTGTCGGCTCGTGGGCGTCTTCTCCCCCGGTGGAGGCCCGGACCGGTGTGGCGGCCGGGCCCCACCGGCACTGCTAGGCCGGCAACACCCGGCCGAGGGCCTCGCGGTAGCCGTCCACCAGCCCCGTCACCGTTTCGGTCCGGAACTGACCGCGGCCGTACCCGACGCTGCCGACGATCCCGCCGCCGTCGAACTCGACAGCCCAGAGCGCCCCGTCCGGGATCTGCGAGCCCACCGGCTGGAACTGCAGGCGTCGGCGCATCGCCCGGTAGTGGAGGTCACCGAACCGCTCACCGCGGGCGGTGAACGGCGACTGGACCAGCTGGAAGACGCAGGCGGCGTGATCGTCGCCGGCCGCGTCGGCCATCAGGTCCGGTGCCACCCCGAGCAGGTCGACGAAGGGGATCTCGTACCGGTAGGCCTCGATGCAGGCCGCCCGGACCCGGTCGACCAGGTCGTCGAAGCGGTCGTGTGCGTCGACCCGCACCCGAAGCGGCAGCATGTTGAAGAAGGAACCGACCATGTCCACCGTCCAGGCCGGCCGCCGGCCGGGGGTGAAGGTCGGCATCACCACGTCGGGACGTCCGGTCAGCTGCGCGAGATGCCGTACGTAGACAGCGGCCAGCACCATGAACGGCGTGCAACGCCGGTGTCTCGCGTACTGGCGTACCCGGCGTCCCAGGTCGTCGTCGTAGCGGAACCGGTACCAGGACGTGGCGTCGGGAATCTGGTCACGGCGCGGCCGGTCCATCCGGATCGGGGTCACCGTGGCCTCCCGCAGCCGGTGCCGCCAGTACTCCCTGGCCTCGGCGAAGGCCGGTGACGCCCCAGCGCCCCGCTGCCAGTGCACGTAGTCCCGGTACTGGCGGACCGGTGACAGGGCCGGTCGGCGACCCGCCCGCCGGTCGGCGTAGCAGAGTGCGAGGTCGCGCAGCACCACCTGGATGGACCAGCCGTCGACCGCGGTGTGGTGGGCGGCGAGCACCAGGAGGGAGTCGACGCCGTCGAAGCGCACCAGCCGGGCTCGCAGCGTCGAACAGTCGTCGATCGCGACCGGGTGGGCCTCCACGTCGTTGAGCAGGGTCTCGGCCAGCCGGTCGCGACCGGCGGCCGGGACAGCGACGGTCTCGACGTCGAGGCGGGGGGTGAGCGGCGGATACACCCGCTGGTGTGCCTCCCCCGGTTTCCGCACGATCCTGGTGCGCAGGGCCTCGTGTCGCTCGACCACGTCGTGAAGTGCCACCCGCAGCGAGCCGACGTCGAGCGGTCCGGAGATCCGCCAGCCACCGACGATCGTGTACCGGGGTCCGAACGGGCCGGCGTCGTCTCCGGTGTCGACAATGCGAAGGAACTCCTGCTGGCGGGAGAGTGGGAAGCGCTGTCCCGGTTCCGGCGCGGGCGACGGCTGCGCCTGCGGCGCCGTCAGCGCCACGTCGTCCGGCAGCGCCCACAGGGGCGCCGCCGGACGGGGGTCATCCGCCGGCATGCCCGGTGCCGCCGGTCGGCGCCGACGGTGTCGAGCCCGCCGGGCGCCGCCACCGCATGCCGTCCTCGGACGGGACCAGCCCGCCCGGGCGGATCGGGTGCTGTTCGTCGACGTTGCCGCCCAGGGCTGCCTGGGTCTGGACCCGGACGCCCTCCTTGAGGACCTCCTTCAGCATCGACGCGCCGAGCAGTTCGCGGTCCTCGCCCGCTTCTGCGACCGGCTCCTGCACGACGTCGGCGAGTTGCCGGAAGGCCGGTTGACGGTGCTGGACGTAGGACCGGGCGTCCACCAGTGCCCGTTCCTGCGATCCGGCACCGCCGACAAGCTGCGCGAATGCCGCCACGGCGTCGGCGACGGTGTCTTCGCTGAGCCGCTTGGCGGTCCAGAAGTACGACTCCTCGTCCTGCTGCATGTCGTAGAAGGCCACCAGGAAGTCGTGGAAGAGCCCGTACTCGCGGCGGTAGCGAGCCTCGAACTCCGCCAGGACCGCCTCCTCGTCCAGTTCCCCGGCGAGGCAGGTGTTGACGCAGCGGGCGGCGAGCAACGCGCTGAACGTCGCCAGGTGCACCCCGGAGGAGAAGACCGGGTCGATGAAGCAGGCGGCATCGCCGACGAGGAGCATCCCGGGCCGGGTGAAGGTGTCGTGGATGTAGGAGTAGTCCTTACGCACCCGGACCTGCCCGTACGGACCGCTCTGCACGCGGGTGGCGTCGGCGAGGTAGTCGGCGATCATCGGGCATTCGGCGATGAGCTGGTGCAGGACCGCCTCGCGGTCGCCGTCCCGGATCCGGTCCAGCGCCTCCGGGCGCAGGACGGCGCCAACGCTGGTCAGCGTGTCACTCAGCGGGATGTACCAGAACCAGCCGCTGGGAAACGCGACGGCGAGGATGTTGCCGCCGTTGGGTTCGGGAAGTCTCTTGCCGCCCTCGAAGTACCCGAAGAGCGCAAGGTTGCGGAAGAACTCCGAGTAGTGCCGATCACCACCGATACGTTTGTGGATTCGACTGCGGTGGCCGGAGGCGTCCACGACGAAGCGGCTGCGCACCTCACGTCGGATGCCGTCCTCGTCATCGAAGCGGACCCCGCAGACCCTGTCGCCATCCTCCAGGACGTCCACGACGGCGCATCGTTCGCGGACCGTCACCCCCTTTCGACGGGCGTTGTCGAGCAGGATCTGGTCGAACTTCATCCGCTCCACCTGGTAGGCGGTGGCGCCTTCGCTGGCGAACTTCGGGGAGATGGCGAAGGCGAACGTCCACGGCTCCGGGTTGCGGCCCCACCGGAACGTGCCTCCGCGCTTCACCGGGAAGGCCGCGCGGGCGAGTTCGTCGGTGACACCGGTCAGCCGGCAGATGCCGTGCACGGTGGACGGCAGCAGCGACTCCCCGATCTGGTACCGGGGAAAGGTCTCCTTCTCCAGCAGCAGGACCCGGTGTCCCTGCATCGCGACCAGGGTGGCGGCAGTGGAGCCGGCCGGCCCGCCGCCCACGACGACGAGGTCGTAGTCGAATGCGTCGTTGTTCATGTGACGTCCTCCAAAGATCACACAGTGGTTCGGGTCAGCGCAGGACAACGCCGGCGGACCGGACCGCGTCAAGCAGGTCTGCGCGACTCAGCGCCGTCGCCACCGCCGCGATGTCGTCGGCCATGTGGCGGTCGCGGTGCAGGGTCGGCGCGATGGACCGGGTGAGGTCGTACGCGGCCCGTCCGGCCGGGCTGAGCTGCGCGTGGCGCCCGGACACGTCGACCGCCTGGGCGGCGGCCAGGAGTTCCACGGCCAGGATGGTGTCGTTGTTCGTCAGCACGCGACGCGCGTTACGTGCGGCGATCAGGCCCATGCTGACGATGTCCTGGTTGTCGCCGTTGGACGGGATGCTGTGGATGCTGGCTGGTCCGATCGTGCGGTTTTCCGCGACCAGGGCCGTCGCCGGGTACTGGGCGCCGGCGAACCCACTGTTGAGTCCCGGCTCGGTCATGACGAGGAACTCCGGCAGGCCGTAGTTCAGGTGGCGGTTCAGCAGGCGGTTCGTACGCCGCTCCGAGAGCACGCCGAGCTGGGTCAGGGCGATGGTCACGTAGTCCATCACGAAGGCGACGGGCTGGCCGTGGAAGTTCGCGCCGTGGAACACCTCGCCCTCGCCGAAGAACAGCGGGTTGTCGTTGGCGGAGTTGAGCTCGATCTCGACCGTCGCCCGCGCCTGGGCAAGGGTGTCCCGTACCGCCCCCAGCACCTGCGGCACCGCGCGCAGCGAGTACGCCTTCTGCAGGTAGATCTCCGTACGCTGCACCGCCTCGTCCTGTCGTCGCTCGTCGGCGAGTTGCTCGCGCAGGCTGGTGTGGGAGACGGTCAGCGCACTGCCACCCATCAATGCCCGCATGTTGGCGGCGGAGTCGATCTGACCCGGGTGCGGCCGGGCGAGATCATGCCCCTCGGCGACGAACGGGGCTGTCGATCCGCGCAGCGTCTCGATGACCAGCGCGGCGACGATCTCGGCCTGGCGTACCTGTTCGGTGGCTCGCCCGACCACGAGAGCACCGAGGCCGGTCATGGCCGAGGTGCCGTTGATCAGCGCCAGGCCCTCCTTGAACCGCAGCTCCATCGGCACGATGTCGAGTTCCTGAAGCACCTGCGCGGTCGGCACGGGTCGTCCGTCGCGCAGGACGCGGCCCTCCCCGAGCACGGTGCTGGCGATGTGTGACAACGGCGCCAGGTCGCCGCTGGCACCGAGCGAGCCCATCTCCGGGATCGCCGGCGTGACACCGAGGTTGAGGTACAGCTCAAGTCGGGTGATCAACTCGGGGCGCACCGCCGAGTAGCCCTTGGCGAGGGCATTGAGCCGGGTGGCGAGGATCGCCCGCGCCTCCACCTCGGAGAAGTAGGGCCCGACGCCGGCGCTGTGGCTCCGGACCAGGTTGGTCTGGAGCTCCACCTCCTTGCACTGGTCGACAAGCATGTAGATCATCTCGCCGTACCCGGTGGTCACGCCGTACACCGGGATGCCCTGTCGGACGATGTCCTCGAAACGCTGCCGGCTGTCCGCCGCCCGGGCCAGTGAGCCCGCCGGAACGACGCAGGCGGCGCTCTGCTCGGCCACCTGTCGCAGCTGGGCGATCGTGAGTCCGTCGCCGTCCAGGACAACCGGCTTCGCGCGGCTGTCAATCTGAGCCATGGTCCTCTTCCCATCGTCGTGGTTGACCGGTGGCACCGAGTGACCCACCGACTGTCGGGTCGCCGTTCGCGTCGACCGCAGACCGCACCGCCGCCGCCATCCCGGCGACTGTCGGAGCAGCCAGGAGCTCAGCCAGCGCGACATCCACGCCGAACCGCGCGGTGCACAGGTGGGCGAGCCGGGCCAGCAGCAGCGAGTGCCCGCCGGCGGCGGAGAATTCTTGGTGCCGGTCCGCTGGAGGGGCCGGCAGCAGTGCCGCCCACATCTCTTCGACCGCACACTCGACCGGGTCGGGCGTGAGCCGCGCGGCGGCATCGACCATCCGGGTGGGGTCGGGCAGCCGGGCGCGGTCCACCTTGCCGCCGACGTTGCGAGGGATCCGGTCGAGCAGGGCGAATGTGGTGCGGTGGAGCACCGGCCCGCAGCGGTGGCGTAACCGCGCCCGCAGCGACGCCACCAGCGTCGCCCGGTCCCCGCGGCCTCGGGGCGCCACGAAGACGGCGAGGCGGCTCACGAGCCCGTCCGGATCGGTCACCGCGGTCGCGGCGCAGTCCGCGACCGACGGAAGCTCGGCGAGGGCCGCCTCCACCGCCGTCAGCTCCAGTCGGTGCCCGGCGAGTTTGACCTGCTGGTCCACCCGACCGACGTGTTCGAGCACCCCGTCGAAGCGACGACGGCCGAGATCGCCGGTGCGGTAGCAGCGGGCGTCGGTGACGGCGGCCGGCGCGACAGCGCGCAGCGGGCGGAACGGGGCACCCTCCGGCCCGTGTCCCCCGGCGACGGGAAGGTAGCCGGAGACGGCGAACGGGCTGCGGACCACGATCTCCCCGGTCACCCCCGCCGGGCAGAGGCGGTCCTGCCCGTCGACGACCAGGATCTGCCGGCCGGGGATCGCCTGGCCGATCGGCGTCCGCTCGCCGGCGACCGGCGCGAGGATCTGGTACGCGGTCGCCGCCACCGTCTCGGTGGGCCCGTAGACGTTCCACAGCCGCGCGTGCGGCAGCAGGTCACGCAGCCGGTTCGCCAGATCCACCCCGAGCGTCTCACCCATGAGCACCAGGTGGGCCAGGCGGTGCGGGGGCGCACCTCTGCGCTCGAGCGCCGCCACGAGTTCCCGGGCGAAGCTCGGTACGGTCTGCAAGAACGTCACGCCTTCGCGCTCGAGCCACCGCACGAACCGCTCGGGGTGGATCCGGACCCGGTCCGGCACCGGGACCAGCGTTGCGCCGGCGACCAGGGTGGCGAACACCTCGCACAGGCTGGGGTCGTGCTCGACGGCGGCCCACTGTGCCACCCGGGCGCCGGGCCGGAGTCCACCGACGTGGGCCAGCCAGGTGGCGAACTGCGCGAGCGCGGCGTGGGTCTGCCGGACCCCCTTCGGCCGCCCGGTCGAGCCCGAGGTGAAGGCGACGTACGCCGCGCCCGCGGGGTCGGTCGGACGGGTGGCCGTCGAGCCCTCGGGCGGTTCCGCCGCCAGGGCCAGCACCTGCCCACCCTCCTCGTCGCGGTACCAGCGAGCCGTCGGGTCGTCGTCGGGATCGCCGGTTACCAGCAGCACCGCCGGCCGCAGGTCGCGCAACACCGTTCGGGCCCGCTGCCCCTGGTCGCGCGGGCTCAGCCAGACCAGGTGCCCACCGGCCTGCAGCACGGCCAGGGAGGCGGCCACCAGCGTCGATCCCATCGACAGCCGGATGGCGACCGCCCGTTGGGCTACCGCTGCTCGGGCCTGCAGCCACGCCGCCAGGCCCGTCGCGCGGGTCACGAGTTCGGCGTACGTCAGGGGCTCCACCTCGTCGCGGACCGCCAGGGCGTGGGGGAACCGCTCGGCGCACTCGGCGACCAGCTCCGGCACCGGACGCGGCTGCGGGCCGTGGGCCGTGGCATCACCGGCACGGGCCGCGTCGGCGAGTTGCGCGGGTGTCTCCAGCGGCAGGTCGGCCAGGGTGCGGTCAGGGTCGCCGACGGCCGCCACCAGGAGGGTGTGCAGGTGCCCGAGGAGGCCGGAGGCTGTGCGGCGCTCGAGCCGATCGGTGCGGAAGGCCAGGGCGCCGCCCAGGGTGGGCCCGCCGGTGGCGACGGTCAACGTGAGATGGGCCAGGAGCGTCCCGCGTGGTGTCGCCAGTTCACGGACCGCCGCGCCGGCCAACTGCAGGGGTGCGTCGGTCCGCTCGGCCACGGCGAGCACCGCGTCGTACGGCGGGTTCCGCTCGGCGAGAGAGAAGGGATCGAGGCGTGGGCCTCCCAGCGGGTCGGTCGTCGCGGGGCGCGGACACCGCCGGACCGTCCGTCGAAGGTGCTGCCGGAACGTCGTGTCGGCGGTCGGCCCACCGACCACCGGCACGACCGTGGACAGGGGGCCGACGGTGGACTCCTCACCCGGCCCGCGCAGCGAGACCGGCAGGCCCACCGTGCCGGTGTCGTCGCGGCCGTGCCGGGCCAGCACGATCTGCAGCGCCGCCAGCACGATCGTTGCGGGGCGGGTGCCCTCTGCCCGGGCCAGGGCCCGGACGCGCCGGTGGGCCTCGCTGCCCCAGTCGAAGACGATCTCGTCGAGGGCCGCCGGTGTTCCGGGCACGTCCCGACCTACCGGCAGCGACACGGCCGACGCGGTCGACCACGGCTCGACCGCGGAGCGCTCCGGCACGTCGGCACCGCCCGGCTGGGGGTGCTCGGCGAGGCGGCCAGGGATCGGAGGAGGGGCGGGGGCGCCGATGGCCTCGGCGTAGCGGGCCGAGAGTTCCTGCGCGACGAGCGTCAGCGACACGTCGTCCGCGACCGCGCGGTGCGCGACGAGGTCGACGCGGTGATGTCGGGACGTGATCCGGTGGACCACGAGCCGGGCGAGCGGTCCCCTGTCGAGGGAACCGGGCAGCACCGCCGGTGTTCCCTGCCCCACCCGCCGTACGTCGAAGGCGTCGCGGTGGGCGGGCCCGACACGCGGTCGCGGTGTGCCGTCGACGCTTGCCACGGTCATCCGCAGCACGGCGTGCCGCTCGAGCACCACCCGCCAGAGCGCGCCCAGCGTGTCCACGTCCAACGGTCCGCTGACCCAGTACGAGTGACGGGCGACCGCTGGCGGTGCGTCCGGACGCAGCCGGGTGAGGAACCAGACGCCCTGCTGCACGTCCGAGGCGGCGGCCGTCAGCGGCGATGCGTCGATTGTCACGCAGCAGATTCTTCGGCGTGCCCAGGCGGTCGGGCACCTCTCGGATTGCGCCGTCGCCTGGTCTGCGCCCGGCGATCGGTGTCGACGTGAGCCGATCTTCTGGAATGCGCATTCGCAGAGATGCCGGCCACTGTCACCGTCGCTGAGGATGGCCCCAGAACTGAGCGCATGCTGGAGGACTCGACATGAACGACGCTGCGGGAACCGCCGATGACCACGTGGAAGGAGCGGAGCTGCGACGACGGATCAGCACGATCTGGCGGGACGTCCTGAACGCGCGGGACGCCTCCCCCGACGCCACTTTCCTGGAATTGCAGGGGCAGTCGATCTCAGCCGTCCGCATTGTCGGCCGAATCGAGGAGGAGATCGGCATCGAGGTGGACGCGGCCATCCTCTTCGAGGACCCCGACATGAGGACCTTCGTCGACGAGGTGGTGCGACGGGCGGGGCCCGCCGGCTAGCCCGAGTGCTCCACCGAGGCACCGCGGTCGACGCAGGAAGGAGCAGGCGATGCTGTCGATCAGGCTGTACGACATCGAGACCGGCCACGTGCAGACCCTCACCGAGGTGAGGGACCATGCGAGTGCCGACTCCTGGCTGGAGCAGTTCACCGCCGGCGGCCTCGGTACCAGTGACGTCGTCTACGTCGTGGAGGCGGCGTCGGTGCCGCCGCCGGTAGCGCTGCGCCTGGCCGCGGCGCCCTTCGACGGGACCCGGCACGTCGCCGTCACGTCGGAGTCCGGTGAGGCCGGCTGACCCGCGCTTGCGTCGGGTGAGCCCGGCGGCCCGGCCGCCACGCGCCTACCGGGGCGTGGCGGCCGCTGCCGCGAGTCCGTGCCACTGGGCCACGAGGTCGAGGCGCCCGGTGATCAGCGCCAGGTGAACCCGTTCTGTCCACGTGTCCGTCGACAGATCGCGGCACAGGTCGATCGCCCAGTCCTCCGGCACGCAGCCGGCGACCACCATCGCCGTCTCCGCCCTGATCCGACCGCCGAACTCGACCGCACGTTCCCACCAGTCGGGCACTGCGAGAGCCGGCAGCAGCAGAACGATGTCGACCCCCCGCACCCGCAGCGCCCGGACCCGCTCGAGCGCCGACTCCCAGTCGGTCCGGGTCGCCTCCGGTTCCGGGGGCGCCACCGCCACGACCCGTAGCGTGGGCGAACCCGCCCGGGCCGTCAGTCGCCCCGCCATGCCCGGTGCCCACCGGTCGACCACCGGATCCGACGGAAGCGGACGCAGGGTGGCCGCCGGTCGCAGCCCCGGCCCGTCGTCGCTTCCGTCGGGCGGCGATCCGTCGGGGCGGCCGACATCCGTCCCGACGAGGTGGAGCAGCCGGTTCGGCAGGCGTAGGGCGCCGACGGTGAGCGGCTCCGCCACGGCGTGACGGGCGGTGCCCGTCCGTGCGGAACCGGCAGCCGCCCGGTAGGCCGCCTCTGCCTCGGCGAGCCGTGCCGGGCAACGGCGCAGCAGGCTGCGGAAACCGACGGCGGTGCTGCGGCTGATGAAGTGCAGGCCGAATTCGGCCGGTGGCAGGTGCAGCCGACTGCCGTACGTCTCCCACCACCGCATGCTGGGTTCCGCCACCCGCTGCACACGTGCCACGGGCCCCTTGCGGGCCTGCTCATAGGCGGCGAGCGCCGCGGAGACGCTGTCGTGCTCGCAGAGCGCCGCGGCGAGCGCCGCCGCGTCCGCGAGAGCCATCGTGGTGCCGGAGGCGACGGTGAAGTGGGCCGTGTGCGCGGCGTCGCCGACCAGCACCACGTTGCCGTCGGACCAGCGCCGGTTCGTCACCACGTCGAACCGTGCCCATCGGCTCCGGTTGCTCACCAGGGGGGCGCCGATTCGGGTGGCGAAGACGTCGTCCAGTAGCGCCAACCCGTCCGCACCGATCTCGCCCGGTGACCCACCGGGGCGGGTCATGGCGTCCAGACCGGCCCGTCGCCACGTCTGCTCGTCGAGTTCCACCACCACCGTGCTCGGCCCCGCACCGCAGGCGTAGACGTGGGCGGCCATCGGCCCGTACCTGGTGGGCACGAAAAACATGGTGGCGGCGTCGCCGACGTCCGCGGCGGCGCCCAGCCAGATGTAGCGGGCGGCGCCGCTGCTCACCGTGGTGCCGAACGCGACCGCCCGATCGCTGCGGTTGGTCGAGCGGGCGCCGTCGGCGAGGACGATCACGTCCGCGTCCAGGTCGGAGACCTGCACGTCGGATCCGTGATGGAACCGGACCCCGACCCGGCGTGCCTCCTCGACGAGCAGCGCCAGCAGGACCGTGCGGGAGACCGTCGACATCGGAAAGCCGTCATAGCGCAGCGATCCACCCGGCAGCCGCAACTCGATGGCGGACAACGACCGCACCACGCGCCCGAGGCGTGCCGCCACCGCCGGATCCCACATCGTCATGTCCCGCAGGGTCCGCTCGGTGAGGGCGACACCGAAGCCGCTGCCGTCGCCGGGTCGGCCGCGCTCGTAGACGTCGATCCGCGTGCCCGGCAACCCGTGACCGAGCAGCCGCGCCAGGAAAAGACCGGCGGGGCCGGCACCGATGACGGCCACCCGCGTCGCGCCACCCATGTCCGCACCGCCTTCTGATGTCGCCGGACCGCGCCGCTTCCCGCGCCGACGCGGTCCGGCTGGCTCGATCATCACAGCGGCCGGACCGGCGCGGCATCTTCCCCGATGCGCAGCGGGGCGGGGGCGGACCGACGCCCACACGCCGGACGACGCGCACACACGGAGGTGCCCGCGACCGGGCGACGCGACCACGATCGGAGCGTCCCGGGGGCAGCCACGCCGTGCGGCGGGATCGCTGGTCCTTCCCCGGCAGGGCCGCAAAGGAGAAGCATGGGCACCGATCGGCACGTGTCGCTGACGGAGGCCGACTACCTCCGCCTGCTGGTTCATGGCACGACCGCGTTCGAGCTGGTGCGCGCCAGCCTGGAACTCGAGATCTTCGAGCAGCTGGACCGCGCGGGCGGGATGGATCCGGCGCGGCTGGCCGAGGCCATCGACGTCCCGGTGCAGCCGGCTCGCGTCATGCTGCTCGGGCTCTGCGCGCTGGGGCTGGTCGACAAGCGCGATGACGTGTACGTCATCTCCAGGATGACCCGGGACAAGCTGCTGCGGTCGAGCCCTCGTCACCTCGGACCACTGGTCGACGTGCAGGCGAAGGTGATCAACCAGGCCATGCCGGATCTCGCTGAATCGGTACGCCACGGCACCAACGTCGGCCTCCGGCACCTGCCGGGTCCGGGGACGACCCTGTACGAGCGGCTCACCGCGCACCCCGACCTGCAGCGGGTGTTCTACACCAACATGGGCGACGCATCGCGCAAGGCGTTCGCCCCGCTGGCACAGTGCTACGACTTCAGCACGGTGCGGCATGCGGTGGACGTCGGTGGTGGCGATGGCACCAACGCCATCGAACTCGCCAGGCGTCACCCGCACCTCACGGTCACCGTCTTCGACCACGAGAGCGTCACCCGCCTGGCGGCCGACCGGATCGAGGATCCCGACCTGCGCCGACGGATCCGCTTTCACCCCGGTGACATCCTCACCGACCCGCTCCCCGCCGGCGCCGACGCGGTACTCGTCTTCCACATATTCGAGATCTGGTCCCGGGAGCGCAACACAGAGTTGCTGCGTGCGTGTCGGGCGGCTCTGCCGGACGGCGGTGTCTGCCTGGTCTACAACTTCGTCTCGAACGACGCGGGCACCGGCCCGATGAGCGCCGGGCTGGTGTCCCCGTACTTCCTCACCCTCGCCTCTGGCGAGGGCATGGCGTATTCGGCCGCCGACATGGAGCAGGCGCTGCGGGATGCGGGCTTCGCACACACCGAGCGGTACGAGGACATGGGTTTCAGCCACGCGCTCGTCGTGGGCCGCCGGTAGGACCTCGCGCGGCAGCCCACCCGCACGTACCCCCCTGCGATCGCGACGCGCCAAGGAGAACGTCTCATGACTCCGACCGAACCCATCGCCATCGTCGGCATGGCCTGCCGGTTCGCCGGCAGTGTCAGCTCGCCCGAGGAGTTCTGGACACTCCTGCGCGACGGCCGCGACACCGTCGGGGACCTACCCGAGGGCCGCTGGAGTTGGTACGCCGAACAGGGGCCGGACTATGCCGAGGCGGTGGCCTCGGCGACTGCGCGGGGCTCCTTCCTCACCGACATCGCCGGATTCGACGCCGACTTCTTCGAGATAACACCCCGTGAGGCCGCGTTGATGGATCCGCAGCAACGCATCGTGCTGGAACTGGCATGGGAGGCGTTGGAGCACGCCGGCATCCCGCCGCGTGCGTTGGCCGGCACCGACGCAGGTGTGTTCATGGGCGTCGGCACCGACGACTACGGGCGGCGGTTGCTGGAGGACCTGCCGCGCATCGAGGCGTGGACAGGTATCGGCGGAGCCTACTGCGCCGTTGCCAACCGCGTGTCGTACGCGCTGGACCTGCACGGGCCAAGCATGGCGGTGGACACCGCCTGCTCCTCCTCCCTGGTCGCGATCCACCTGGCGGCGCAGGCCCTGCGCGGGGGCGAGTGCGACGTCGCCCTCGCCGGTGGGGTGCTCGTGATGGCGGCACCCGGCCTCACCCTCGTGCTCGACGCCGCCGGCGCGACCGCGCCCGACGGCCGGAGCAAGTCCTTCGACGCCGACGCCGACGGCTACGGCCGGGGTGAGGGAGGCGGTGTGGTGGTCCTGCGCCGCCTCGCGGACGCCCAGCGGGACAACGACCGTGTGCTCGCCGTCCTGCGCGGCAGCGCGGTGCGGCAGGACGGCCGGACCAACGGCATGATGGCGCCGAACGGGCAGGCACAGGAACTGTTGATGCGCCGCGCCTGCGCGGATGCCGGCGTCGACCCGCTGACGGTCGATTACGTCGAGGCGCACGGCACCGGAACCCCGGTCGGTGATCCGCTCGAGGCGGGCGCACTCGCCGCGGTGTTCGGCGCCGACAGGCCGGTCGACCGCCCGCTGCTGATCGGGTCGGCGAAGCCGAACATCGGCCACCTGGAGGCGGGCGCCGGGGTGGCCGGGGTCATCAAGACGGTGCTCGCGCTCCAGCACGGTGAACTCCCACCCAACCTCAACCTCCACCGCCCCCACCCGGGGGTGAGCGGGGAGTCCTCCGGCCTGCGGGTGGTGACCGAACGGACGCCGTGGCCGCGGCGGGACACGCCGCGACGCGCGGCGGTGTCGGGATTCGGCTACGGGGGCACCATCGCGCACCTGATCCTCGACGACGAGGAGACCACCGCCCGGACCGCTGGCGACGCCGAGCGGCCCGGGCCGTACCTCGTGCCGTTGTCGGGGGCCAGCGCCACGGCCGTGCGCCAGTACGCCGACCGCCTCGCCGGACGGCTCGCGGCGGATCCGACCCTGACCGTGCGGGACGTCGGCCACACCCTCGCGGTCCGACGCAGTCACCTGGCGCACCGCGCGGCAGTGATCGCGACCGACCGCGCCGACCTGGTGCGGCGGTTGCGCGCGTATGCCGCCACCGGTCGCGACGCTCCGACAGGTACGGCACCGAGCGGCGGCGAGCGTGGGGTGGTCTGGGTCTTCTCCGGGCACGGCGCACAGTGGACGGGAATGGCACGCGACCTCCTCGCCGCCGACGCGGCGTTCGCCGGGGTCTTCGACCGGTTGGATCCGGTCTTCGCGGCCGAACTCGGTCGGTCGGCGCGGTCGGCACTGCTCGACGACGACCCGCAGCCGGTGGACGTGATCCAGCCGATGATCTTCGCTGTGCAGGTGGCGCTCGCGGCGACCTGGCGGGCGACCGGGCTGCGTCCCGCCGCCGTCATCGGCCACTCCGTCGGGGAGATCGCCGCGGCGGTCACCGCAGGAATGCTCACCGTCGAGCAGGGCGCCCGGCTGGTCTGCCGCCGCTCGCTGCTGCTGCGCCGCGTCGCGGGCGCCGGTGCGATGGTGATGGTCGACGTCGGCGCCGACGAGGCGGCCCGCCGGCTGGACGGACGTCGCGACGTGGTCGTCGCGATCGCCGCGTCCCCCACGAGTGCGGTGCTCTCCGGTGACGTCGTGGGCATCGCCGACGTCACCGAGCGGTGGCGCGCAGACGGGGTGACGGTCCAGCGGGTCGACTCCGATGTGGCTTTCCACAGCCCGCACATGGACCCGCTGCTGGACCCGCTGGTCGTCGCCGCGGCCGACCTGTCCCCCGCCGCACCCTCGGTCCCGGTCTACACCACCGCGCTGAGCGATCCGCGATCCTGCGCTGCCCGGGACGCCGCCTACTGGGCGAGGAACCTCCGTGGGACGGTCCGATTCGCCGACGCGGTCGTCGCCGCGGCCGAGGACGGCCACCGGCTCTTCCTGGAGGTCTCCGCCCACCCGGTCGTAGCGCACTCGATCCGTGCCACCCTGGACACCCTCGGGCTCGACGACGCCCACGTGGCCTACTCCCTGCGACGGCACCGCCCCGGCCTCGGCGTCCTGCTGAGCAACCTCGGCGAGTTGTACTGCCACGGCGGCGCCGTGGACTGGTCGCTCCTGTGGCACCACGGCAGCCTCGCCGATCTTCCGGCCCCCGCCTGGCAGCGCAGGCGGCACTGGACGGCGGCGGCACCGCGGACGCCGTCGGTGGCACGCCGACACGACCCGCGAAGCCACACCCTGCTGGGCGGACGCACCGTCGTGCACGGGGCCACGCGCACGGAGGTCTGGTCCACCCGGTTGGACCGCGCCTCGCGGCCGTACCCGGGCGACCACCCCGTACGGGACGTGGAGATCGTGCCGGCGGCGGTGCTGCTCACCACCCTGCTCGCCGCGGCCACCACTGATCGCCACGATGTCGACCTGGTGGACGTCGCGCTGCGGGTGCCGATCAGCGTGGCCCGGGCCCGCGAGATCCAGGTGGTAGGTCAGGGCGGGACGCTGCGGATCAACTCCCGGATCCTCGCTGGCGCCGACGACGGCGGGGACGAGGGCTGGGTGACTCACACGACCGCCGGCGTCGCCGCCCCCGCGACGCTGCCGGCTGACGAGACCGACCCTGACGACGACGGGGAGGCGCTGGCCGACAATCACGTCGTCGACCGGCTGGGCACGCTCGGGGTCGCCGCCATGGGGTTCGCCTGGCACGTACGCCGTCTCGTCCGCACCGCCGACGGACTGGTCGCCGACGTCGACGTCGCGCAGGGTGACGGTGCGCGGCCGAGTTGGGCGCCGGTGCTCGACGCCGCGCTCTCCGTCGCGTCGGTGGTGTTCCCCGGAGCGCCGGTGCTGCGGATGCCCGCGCACGTCCACCGCGTCACGCTCGCGGGTGCTGTGCCGCACCGGCCCCGGATCGTCGTGCGTCGCACCGCCGACGACGTCGTCGTCGTGACCATCCTCGACCCGTCGGGCCGGATCATCGGCCGGCTCGGTGGGCTGCGCTACGGGGTGCTCGACCTCGCCGTCGACCAGACCGGTAACCCCGCGCAGCTCGTGCACCGGACCGTCTGGCAGCCGGCCACGCTGGCGGTGCGCCGTCCGCGATCGGTGGTCGTGGTCGGGCCCGTCACGACGCTCAGTGACAGCCTCCTGGCACGACTACGCTCGGCGGACATACCGTGCCGGCAGGTCACCGATCCCGATCAGCTGGCCGACACCGACGTCGGCGATGACGGCAGCTGCCTGGTCGTCCCCGGGCCGACGTCCGCCGGGGACACCGCCGGGTCGGTGACCGGGAACGTGTGGCTGCTCGCCCGTACGGCGCAGCGGCTGACCCGCACCGGATCGTCGCGGCCGGCGCGCCTCTGGTGCGTGACGCAGGGCGTCCTCGAGAGCGGGGACGCCCGGGCGCTCGGCCACGCCGCCCTCTGGGGGTTGGGCCGGATCATCGGCGGCGAGCACCCGGACGTCTGGGGCGGCGTCGTTGACGTCGGGCCCCGACCGGACGACCTCACGCCGCTGCCGGAGATCATCGGGGACAGCCACGGCGAGGACGTGGTCGCCGTCCGGGACGGGGTGGTCTCGGTGCCTCGCCTCCGTACCGGTGGGTCCGTGTCCGAGCTGCCGCCGGTGACCTGCCGGGCCGACGGCACGTACCTGGTGACCGGCGGCCTGGGCGCACTCGGCCTGGAGGTGGCCGGCTGGCTGGCGGCCCGGGGTGCCCGGCGCCTCGTGCTGGCCGGCCGGCACGGCCTGCCCGACCGGGACGGGTGGGACGAGCTCACCGACCCGGGGCAGCGGACCGCCGTCGACACCATCCGGACGCTCGAACGCGCCGGGGTGACGGTCGCCGTGGTGGCGGTCGACGTGGCCGACCGGGAGGCCCTCGTGCGGCAGTTGCGGCCGGCGGCGCTCGGCCTGCCTCCCGTCTGCGGCGTCGTGCACGCCGCAGGGGTCCTCGATGCCCGGCAGGTCCGCGACCTCGACGACACGTCACTGCGGCGGGTTCTGCGGCCGAAGGTCGCGGGCGCGCTCGCGTTGGACGCCATCTTCCCGCCCGGCAGTCTGGATTTCCTGGTTCTCTTCTCCTCGGCCGGCCAGCTCCTCGGCCTGCCCGGCCAGGCGAGCTACGCCGCGGCGAACGCCTTCCTCGATGGTCTCGCCCGATACCGCAGGGCGGCCGGCGACCGCGGCACGCGCAGCATCGCCTGGACGTCCTGGCGCGGATTGGGCATGTCGACCTCGACGACGGTGATCGACGTCGAGCTGGCCGCCCGGGGAACCGCGGACATCACCGCGGCCGAGGCCTTCGCCGCCTGGGAACTGGTGGAGCGCTACGACCTGACCGAGGCGGCCGTCCTGCGGGTGCTGGCGGCGGCGCCACGCGGGCGACGCGTCGCCCTGCTCGCCGATCGCGCCACGTCGCCGCCCGAGCAGGCTGATGATGGCGCCGCGCCAGGCTGGGCGCAGCTGGACCCCGACGCGCTGCAGGCCCATCTGCTGCGGCGGATCGGGGAGCACGTCGCCGACGAGACGGCCCTGCCGGTCGACGAGGTCGACGCGTACCGCCCGCTGTCCGAGATGGGGCTGGATTCGGTGATGACCACCCGGGTCCGGCACGCCCTGGAACAGGAGTTCGGGCTCGCGCTGCCGGCGACGCTGCTGTGGGACCAGCCCACCGTCGCGGCGATCGCCGCGTACCTGGCCGCACGGTTGGCGCCGGCGGCGTCCCGACCGGAAGGAACCGAAGCGTGATCGACGGTGGCCTGGTGCCCTGGCCCGAGGATCTGGCGTACGCGTACCGGACGGCCGGCTGCTGGCGGGGGCGGCCCCTGGGTGCGTACCTGTGGGACTGGGCGGAGGCGTGGGGCGACCTCGTCGCGGTGGTCGACGGTGACCGGCGGCTCACCTACCGGGAGTTGGCCGTGCTCAGCGACGCCCTGGCCGTGCAGCTCGCGGATCAGGGCCTACGCCGCGGCGACAGCATCCTGGTCCAGCTGCCGAACTGCTGGGAGTTCCTCGTCGTCACCTTCGCCGCCCTCCGGCTGGGCGTGGCACCGGTGATGATGCTGCCGCAGCACCGGGCGCACGAGCTGACCGGGATCGCCCGGCACGTGGGGGCGCGGGCGCTGGTCGTGCCCGACACGTGGCGCGGATACGACCACCAGGCGCTGGCGCACCGCACGGCGGCGGCCCTGCCGGACACGCCGGCTGTTCTCGTGGTCGGCGCCGACGTCGGTCCGCGCTCGCTCGATGTGCGGGCCCTCATGCGCAGCGGGGGCGACGTCGAGGGGCGGCGCCGCTGGCTCGACGCCCACGCACCGTCCGCGTCGGACGTGGCGCTCTTCCTGTTGTCCGGCGGCACCACCGCCGTGCCGAAGGTGATCGCCCGCACGCACGACGACTACGAATACAACATCCGGCGCTGCGCCGTCGTCTGCCGGTTCAACCGCCAGACGGTGTATCTGGCCGTCCTGCCCGTCGGTCACAACTTCCCGTTGGCCAATCCGGGCGTTCTGGGAGCCCTGCACAGCGGCGGGCGCGTGGTCATGCTCGCCTCGCCCCGCCCGGAGCAGGCCTTCGCCGCCATCGACACGGAGCGCGTCACCGCGACATCGGTCGTGCCGGCGGTGGCCGTGCGCTGGATGGAGGCCGCCGTGGACACCCCGTACGACCTGTCCAGCCTGCGGTACATCCACGTCGGGGGGTCGATGCTGGCACCGGAGGTTGCCGCCGCGATCGGCCCCGCCCTCGATTGTGAGCTGCAACAGGTGTACGGGATGGCCGAGGGGCTGGTCTGCTACACGCCGGTCGACGCGCCCCTCGACGTCCGCGGCAAGACACAGGGTCGGCCGCTCAGTCCGTTCGACGAACTGCGCGTCGTCGATCCGGTGACGCTGCGGCCGCTGCCGCCCGGCGCGACAGGCGAGCTGCTGACCCGGGGCCCGTACACGCCGCGCGGCTACTACCGCGCGCCGGAACAGAACGCGGCCTCCTACACCTCCGACGGCTGGTACCGCACCGGGGACCTCGTCAGCGTCACTCCCCTCGGTGACGTGGTCGTGCGGGGACGGATCAAGGACGTGATCAACCGGGCGGGCGAGAAGATCTCCGCCGCCGAGATCGAGACGCTGGCGCAGGACATCCCCGGCGTGGCCGAGGCCGCCGCCGTGTCTGTTCCCGACGTCACGCTCGGGGAGCGGGTGTGCCTGGTCGTCCGCCTGCACCCGGGACGGACACTGACCCTGGACCAGGTCGTCGCGACCCTGACGCGACGCGGGCTCGCCACCTTCAAGGTGCCGGAACGCCTGGTCGTCCTGGACGCCCTGCCGCACACGCCGCTCGGCAAGCCCGACAAGAGGGCGCTGCGGCTCCTCCTGGCCCCGTCGACCTGACGAGGTCGCACCGGGCCGCCGCCCACCACCCGTGCGGCAGGTTGCAGAAAAGATTCTTCCCGCGGACCGATAAATCGCCGGGCCGGCGATCGTCATAACTGTCAGAGCGCTCAGATGCGGCTCGACGGTCGTCTATACGCCCTGACACGGATGCACGTTGTTCTGCCGTCGTGTCGCATCACCCTCCGTTGCGACGGATGCCACACCCCGGGTCCCGACCACAGTGTGCCGTCAACCTGAATTGGAGCTCAGCATGTCCCTGAAGAAGTGGAATCGAACCCTCCTGCCCGCACTCGGCCTCGGCGCCGCGGTGGCCTTCGGCGTGACCGCCGTCGCGGCGGCCCCGGCGGTCGCCGCCCCGAAGGGCGATGTCACAGTCGCCGCGGCCAAGATGACCATCACCCCGTCGACGAACCTGGTCGACGGCTCGGTGGTGACCGTCGCGACGACCGGCCTGCGGCCGAGCACCGTCTACCACATCGGCCAATGCGCCATCATCGGCGACGCCCTGCCGTGCAACGGCGCCGGGACGATCCACGTCAGCTCCACCAGCACCGGCAACCTGACCACCACGCTCACCGTGCGCCGCGTCTACCAGGGCACCCTGGGCCCCGACGCGACGCCGTGGGGCACCGTGGACTGCCGCACCGCCCAGTGCGGTATCGGCATGTTCAACGATCTCGGCGAGGGCACCGGGGCCGCGATCTCCTTCCGGAGGTAGGAATATCCGTTCGACTGTTCCGGGTCATGCTTACGCATGGCCCGGAACATTTTTTTGGGTGCAGGAGTCGACCGAACGCCGCACTCGAACAATTTCCCGAGGCGGGGTTGTTCGCATTGCGCCGATCGGGCTATTCGAGCACGACATCACAGACGGCCATCGACGCACTCGGCAGGGTGCACGGCCCGGGCAGCGCTCCTATCCTCGGTGCACGGCGGGCACCCGCACGCCGCACGGCGCTGGCGCGAGCCGATCGGCGACGCCGCGCCCGAGGCAGAGCGCAGACGGCCGCCCCGATCGTCCGTCGGCATCGTAGGGGCGACAGCGACGCCCCGCCGGAGCCCGCCTGGCGCGCGCGGACCGGCCGCGTCCGTAGCCCGCCATGGGCGTGCGGGCTCTTCCTCTCCCGGCTCTCAGGAGGTCTCATGCCCCTGCCCCGCCACGGCACTTTCGACGTACCCGGCGCCACCCTGTACTTCGAGGTTCGCGGCCACGGGCCGCCGTTGCTCTGCATCCCCACGGGCAACGGCGACGCGACCCCTTTCGGTCCGCTGGCCGACACCCTGGCCGCCCATCACACAGTCATCACCTACGACCGTCGCGGCTTCTCCCGCAGTACGGCCCACGACGTCGTCCCGGACGACCAGCGGGTCCAGGCCGACGCGCGCGACGCGCGGGCCCTGCTCGACCACCTCACGGACGAGCCCGCGGCGGTCTTCGGCACCTGCTCGGGGGGCATCGTGGCACTGGCTCTGCTGCAGGCGCACCCGCTGCGGCTGCGGACTCTCGTCGCGCACGAGCCCCCGCTGGCGTCGGTGCTGCCGGACGCGACCCACTGGCTCGACTTCTACCAACGGCTCCACGCCACATACCGGGAGTCGGGCGTCGCGGCGGCGAAGGCGATGTTCCGCGAGCACGTCGGCCTGGCCGGTCAGACCCGGCCGCCGCAGGACGCGGTGCTGCCAGCGCCGCAGCTGGAGGAACTGCTGGCGCGGCTACGCCGCAACGAGGTGTTCTGGTTCGAGCACGAGACCCGCAGCTTCCCGGCCTTCCAGCCTGATCTGGCGGCCCTGCGCCGCCACGCCGACCGGCTGGTGCTGGCCGGCGGGGAGGACTCCCGCGAGCAGTACGCGTACCGCCCCAACCGGGAGTTGGCCCGGTTGCTCGACGTGCCGATGGTGGACTTCCCCGGCGGTCACCTCGGACACGTCACCCACCCGTACCAGTTCGCCGAGGCACTGCACGCACTGCTCGTCCGACGGGCGCGGAATTGATCGGGCCGGTGTTGCCGTCGCGTCCGCAGGGCCGGCAGAAAACATCACTTCGATAAACGGATTCCACAATAACCAGCCACGCAAACAGGTCACACAAAATGCAGCGACGAGCAATACGGGAGGCGAAATCGCCCCACCCCGCAGCACATACTCAAGACAGGCGGAAATTTGGGAGGGCGGCCCTCCGCCTCGACACAATTCCGCGTATGACGCGGCCACGGGCACATGTAACCGAAAGTGGAGAAAAAATGCGCAAAAAGCGTACGGCAGTCGCACTCGCCGCGGTGGCAGCCGCGGCTCTCACCACACTGTTCCTGGCTGGCAACGGAGCGGCCACCGCCGGCCCCGGCGACAACATGGCGGCGACGATGCACTTCGAGGAGGCGGAGCTGCGGCAACTGCTGGAGCCCACCGACTCCCTGCAGACGGCCAGCACGAACACCCAGCCCATCATCAGCATCAAGGAGGCTGTGGCGACCGGGCAGTTCGCGTCCGGCCCGGGCATGACGTCCGAGCCCCAGGGCTGCCTCAACATGACCGATGCCCTCGGCGACCTCAGCGCGACCCTCGGTTTCATGCAGTCGGGCGAGCGCTCGGAGGAGGCCGCTCCGGGCAGCCTGCAGCGGTACTTCATGACCGCCGTGTTCCAGATCCCGGGTGGGGCGGAGGCGGCGATCGACAAGGTGAACAAGGTACTGCGCACCTGCAGCGCGGGCACCATCACGCTCGACACCGGCGCGGGTCAGCCGCTCAAGGGCAGCATCTCCTACGCCGAGCACGAGGCCCCGGTGCTGGACGGTGCCCGCACCTTCGCCTCGACCCTCACGACCGTCCTGCCCACGACGAAGAGCGCGGCCAGCAACGAGATCCTCACTCAGGAGTGCGAGGCACAGCTCACTCTGACCGCGAACGGTGACCTGCTGATCTGGTCCGTCGAGCCGACGGAGCGGCTCGCCACCGAGTCGGTCACCACCGTCTACAACCGGGCCCTGGCCCTCAGCTGATCCATCGCCGCCCTCCCAGGTCGTGCCTGCGCCGTCGGCGCAGGCACGACCGTCCGTGCCCACCCTCGGCGCGAGGGTGGGCACGGTGGTGGGCCGGAACGAACAGCCGGTGTGGGCGTCAGCCCCGGGTGGTGCGGGTCATCGCCGCGATGAGAACCGCGCCGAGCGCGAGGTGCATGAGCGCGAGTACCAGCATCGCGCTCCCGCTCTCGGCCGTGGTCGGACCGAGGAGGGAGACGAGAGTGAAGACCGACGCCACGATCACCCAGATGCGCAGGCCGCGACGGGTGAACCGCTCCAGGAACTCGAGAAGCCCCCACCCGAGCAGCGAGAGAAGCAACGACGTCGCGATCACCGCGCCGAGGCCGATCTGCATGGGCGGCTCGCCCTCGGCCACCGTCGCCTCGAGATCGACACCGGCGACGGGAACCGCCACGACCCAGATCAGGACCGTGGCCAGGACGGCCAGCAGCACGCCGAGCGCGCGTGCACGCCACCGGGGGGTACGACCGCGCTCGGAATGGGTGGCGGCGTGGGAGACAGCAGAATTCATGACACACCCTTCAGTCATTTTTCGGAACGTTCTCACGACACGGATGCTGGGGCACTTTGCACCGCCCTGCACAACGCCTGGAGTCTATCGGCACACATCAGTAGAAAGCGATAGTCATAGCGCTCCGCCCCCCTACCCGATTGACTGAACAGCGTCGCCACCCAAAGCGCACCCCCTTCGGCACGTGGGACAATTCGGCGAGAAATGCAGACGGTGTACGGCGATACGTCAGAGCGGCGCGAACAGCGTCAGCAGAAGCACCCGCTCGTCCCGGGTGACGGCCGCGAACGCGCCGTCCGGCCGGCGGACCACGCGGTGGTCCAGCCGGACACCGTTGGGCAGCACCACATCGACGCCCTGCGGCTGCACCGACTCGTCGCGACAGAGGGTTCGCGCGGCCTCGATACGTCAACGCGTCCATGTCCTCCCTGCTCCGGCGCCGGCACCCGAGAGGGCGCGCACCCGCCAGGTCGGCGGTGCCACCGCCGACCGCGTCCACCATGGTCGGTGTTGCGCGCGGCGCTCGACACCTCCCACGCTGCGGCCGCGGGGGTGCCGCACAGGGGAAGAAGACACCGGCCGGCCGCCCCGGCAGGCTGACCAGGAATTGGCGGACCTCTGTGGGCCGTGGCGTCCGCCGCCCGTCCCTCGCGCCGCGGAACGACGCCACCTGACCCGCGGCGCCACCGAGCCCGACCTGAGGAGATCGCATGTCGACGCCAGCAGCGACACCGGCTGAGCCCCGGGCCTTTCCCATCGGCCGGCAGTGCCCCTACCGGCCCTCCGACGGCTACGCCCCGTTCCGCACCGAGGGCCCCATGTCGCGGGTACGGCTCTACGACGGCAGCGTGGCATGGCTGGTCACCGGCTACCGGGAGGCACGCGCGCTGCTCGCCGACCGACGTGTCTCGATCAATCCCCGCCTCGACGGCTTCCCCGCGCTCAGTGCGGAGATGGCGGGGTTGGAGAACACGGGCTACACCGATGTCCTGATCGGTGTCGACCCGCCGGTGCACACCCGCCAGCGCGCCATGCTGATTCCCAGCTTCTCGGTACGCCGGATGAACGCGCTGCGGCCCGCCATCCAGCAGATCGTGGATCAACGCATCGATGCCATGCTGGCCGCCGGTCCCCCAGTCGACCTGGTCGCCGCTTTCGCGCTGCCGGTGCCTGCCATGGCGGTCTGCGTACTGCTGGGCGTTCCCTACGAGGATCGCGACGCGTTCGAAGGGCCCGCCCGGAGCCTCTTCGACACCGATCCGGAACGGGCCGGTGCGGCGATGGTGGCGCTCAGCGAATACTTCGGGCAGCTCATCGAGCGCAAGGTGGCGGACCCGGGCGTGGGGCTACTCGACGACCTGATCGCCGGACCGGTCCGCACCGGCGCGCTGTCCCACGAGGAGCTGGTGCGTTACGCGATGCTCATGCTGATCGCGGGACAGGACACCACCGCCAACGTGATCGCACTGGGCGTCCTGGCCCTGCTGGAGCACCCGGACCAGTTCGCCCGGCTCCGTGACGACCCAGATCTGGCGGCGGGTGCCGTGGAGGAGATCATGCGCTACGTGTCGCTGATCGAGGCCATCTCCCGGGTCGCGGTCGAGGACATCGACATCGCCGGCCACCGGATCAGGGCCGGCGAGGGCCTCCTGATCGGTGCGGCCGCGGCGAACTTCTCGGCGGAGCTGGTGCGCACCCCCGACCGCCTCGACGTGACCCGGTCGCCGCGGCACCACCTCGGCTTCGGCTTCGGTGTCCACCAGTGCATCGGGCAGAACCTCGCCCGTATCGAGCTGGAGCTGGCCTTCCGTACGCTGACCCGACGCGTCCCCGGTCTGCGGCTCGCCGTTGCGGCCGACCAGATCCGTACCAGCGTCACCGGCCCCATGGAACGGCTCGCCGTGCTACCGGTGGCCTGGTAGGCGACGGACCGCACGCGGTGGCACCGGTGGGCCCGACCGGCAGGGTCGGGCCCACCGTGCTCTTCTGTCGCACCGGTGACCCGGTCGGCCGCTATCCGGGCAGCCGGAGATCGGTGTCGTGGCCCGCGAACCGGGCGTTGCGCGCGGCCAAGGCCCGGAAGGCCTCCTTGGGCTCCCAGCGGTACGACGACGCCGGGTCGAGGTGGTCCTCGCGAATGCTCTTGACCAGCGCCATGCTTGCCACATCGAGGTCCAGTCGGGAATCCGTCGAGTGTGGGTGCGTCGGATGGATGAACTCGCTCACCGTCGCGCCGTGCAGGCCGGCCCGCTCGAACACGTTCAGCATCCGGCGGTGGAAGGCCGCCTGGGCATGCTCGTCGCGCAGGACGCCCTCGTTGACCCGGTGCACGGCACCACCGCGGTCGACGACGTCGAAGGACAGAAACGCCATCTCGCTGGCGCGGGGGTGGGTGGCGGTGCCGAACTCCGCGATCATCACCGGCTTGCCCCAGCGATGGTAGCGAGCGAGGTCGCGGGCGTGCACGGCGTCGTCCGCCGGGTACGCCAAGGCGTAGAAGTGCATGAGCCGGACCGAGTCGAACAGCCGCCAGTCGACGTCCTCGAACGGGGCGGCCGCGTAGCTCGTCTCGCCGTCGAAGACCGACCGGACGGATCGGACCGCCCGGTCGAGGAACTCGTTGAGGCGAGCGTTCGCGTCACCGAAATCCACCACACCCGTCGGTACCAGCACGAGATGGTCGGCGTCGGCGAAGATGTTCGCCATCCGTTCGTGGTAGCGGCCGCCGGGCACTATGCCGGGGGTGAAGACCGTGTGCACGCAGCCGATCGAGAGGCCGATCGGCGCCCCGGCGTCGCGCAGCCCCTCGGCGATCCGCGCCGCCTCGACGAGGTGGTCGACGATCTCCCGCTGCGGGCGGTCGACGAGGCGGGGCTGGAGCCACACGTGCAGCCCGGCGTCAACGGCCGCGCTCGCGGTGTCGGCCATCCGTGCGAGGTCGCTGCCGTAGACGGTGACCGAGCGGCACCGCAGCTGTCGACGGATCGCGCCGATCTCCTCGCTCATCAGGTCCCGGCTCCACACGAGGCGGGACAGCTCCCCCTGGCCGGTGGCGAAGTTCGTACCCGTGTCGTAGGTGACCCCGACCGACCGGACTGTTCCGGCACCGGCGGCGGATCGTGAACCAGGTGTCATGAAATCTCCTCGGTGACGTGCTGTCGCGGTGCACACCTGTGCGTGGTCGCGTCGGAGTCGAACGAACTGGCGCCGCAGCCGGGACGGTGCGCCGCTCCGGCCGATCGCAGCGCACGGCCCGGTGCCGTCCGACGTTTCCGCCAACGACCCTCGCAACCCTCCGGCAGGACGCGCATCTCCGGGCGTGCGACCGCCATCCGGTGGCGCACTTACGGAGGTGCTCCGGCCCGGCGAGGCCTGCAACCCTGTGTGCATGGCGGATTTCGACGGCAGGACGGTTCTCGTCACCGGAGGGGGCAGCGGCATCGGCCTGGCCACCGCGCGCCGGTTACTACAGGCCGGATCGCAGGTGGTGATCGCCGGTCGCAGCAGCGCCCGCCTGGACGGTGCCGTCGAGGCGCTCGGCGCGCCGGATCGCGTACTGGCCGTGGCGACGGACGTCCGTCGTGGCGGTGATGTCGACCGGTTGATGACGACGGTACGGCGTCGGTTCGGTCTCCTGCACGGGGTCTTCGCCAACGCGGGCGTCGCGCGGTTCAACCCGAGCGCCGTGGTGACCGGAGAGGAGTACGAAGACGTCCTGGGCACCAACCTGCGGGGCGTCTTCCACACGCTGCAGAAGGCGCTGCCCCTGCTGGCCGACGGTGGTGCGGTGGTGGTGAACGGGAGCTGGCTGGCGCATCGGGGCCTGGCGACCACGCCGATCTACGCCGCGAGCAAGGCAGCGGTGGTGAACCTGGCACGATCGCTCGCGGGCGACCTGGGTACGCGTGGCATTCGGATCAACGCGGTGAGCCCCGGCTACATCGTGACCGACATGTTCCTCGACATCGCCACGACCGAGCAGGCCCGCGAGTCCGCCCGTAACCAGGTGGCGTTGCGTCGGCTGGGTCGGCCGGAGGACGTTGCGGAGGCCGTCATGTTCCTGCTGTCCGACCGGTCGGCGTACATCACCGGTCAGGAGTTGCTCGTCGACGGTGGACTTATCTCCTCCGTACCGGGGTGAAGCCTGGTGGCCGCTCCGCAAGGAGCCGCCACCTCGCGCCGGCCGGGTCGGCGCGACGCGGCGTGGTGGGCCCGGTACCCCACGCCCGACGGGCACCGCGCGATCGTTCTGGGGTGTGACTGATCGCGCGGTGCCCGTCACGTCGATGTGGTCAGGACACCTTCGTGAGGGTGGCGTGCATGAACGGAACCCAGGTGCCGTCCGGCAGCGGAAAGTCGCAGTCGTAGCTGATGGAGCCGTCCTCGTTGAGCTTGCGGACGTACTTCGCCGGGCCGACCAGGACGAACTTGTCGTCCTCGAACCCACCGACGTAGTGACTCTGCTGCTCGTTGTACGGCCCGAAGCTGCTGAAGTAGTGCGACCGGAACTTCTGGGTCTCCGGGTCGAAGTCGAAGAACTCGTACCCGACGTCCGGCATCTTGCCCGCCGGCCCCATGTCGATGGCGCAGTTCCACCGGTGCACGAGGAAGAAGCCGCCCTCAAGCCACTCGAAGGTCTCGGTGCCCGACAGCTCGGCCGGTGGGCCCATGGGGCCGGCCTCGGTCTTGCCGCTGAGCTTCCAGGTGCCGACCAGGTAGTCCAGGCGGCGCAGAGCCGGCTCCGGCTGCGGCGGTGGGGGCATCTGCTGCTCGTTCTCAGACATGATCGCTCCTTGGGATTTACCGATGCGGATGGTCCATGGCGCGGCACCGGCGCGGTCATGGGATCGAGCCGGTGGCCGGGTGCTCCTCGACGCGGGCCACGGCCACGGCCCACAGGGGGACGTGGTGCCGCGACGGACGGGCCCGTCGACCGCCTGGCGCACCTGCCACGTCTCTTATGACGTCAGCGCCGCCGGTAACTCATCGGTTTCGGACGCGATCGTGCAGGATTCGGCCATCCCCGCCCAACCGGGCGATGGGGGATCAGCCGTTGGTAGGACGCCGCCGGGCCCCGGTCACGCCGGCGGGCGGGCGCGCGCCCCGTCAGGGCCGCTGCCCGCCCGGCGACGCGCCGAACGCTCAGGCGTACGGCTTACGTGCGGCGATGATCGCGTAGCCGATGTCGGTGCCCCACCCGAAGTAGTCCCGGTACGACTGCTTCAGCTCGCGTACGGTGTCGGCACCGAACCGGGCGGCCAGTTCGTCGTGCAGCTCGTCCGCGCGGTCGAGGTAGCGCAGCCCCATGCCGTACACCCGCGGTCCGCACTGGGTGTACTCCTCGACGTCGAAGCCCGACCCACGCAGGCGCGAGATCCACTCGGGCACCGAGAGCAGTTGGCCGATCTGGAAGGTCGCCATGAACCGCGCGGCCCGTTCCGCCCCGACGTGCGCCTCACGCGTGCAGTCGGCGATCGCCAGTCGACCCCCGGGACGCAGTACGCGGTGGAACTCGGCCAGAGGTGTGGCGAGTTCGCCGGCGTGCATGAGTGACTCCACCGCCACGACCGCGTCGAACGTGCCATCGGGGTAGTCCAGGTCGTTGTAATCGCCCTGGGCGAACACCACCCTCGGAGCCGACTCGCTGCCGCCGGCGCGGCGGCGCGCCTCACCGACCTGGACGGCGCTGACTGTCACGCCGGTGACCCGCACGCCGTACTCCTCGGCCAGTTGTACCGCCGGGGCACCGACGCCACAGCCCGCGTCGAGGACGTGCTCCCCGCTACGCAGACCGATCGCCGCGCCGACCCGACGGGTGATGCGCCTCGCCGCCTCCACCACCGGCGTCTCGTCACGGTGGTCGTACCAGTACGGCAGGTGCTCCTGGCCGTCGATGAAGAGCTGCGACAGCGCGGCACTCTCGTCGTACATCCGGCCGATGTCCTCGATGGTCGGTGCCGTCGCGTCCATGGGTCCTCGCTCCCGTCGCGTGTCATGGCCTGATCACCAGACCATCGTGGCAACCCCAGCGGGGGTGGACATCTTCGGCGTTGCGCGAGGCGACACAAGGGTCGGAGTCCGTCACACCGCGTGTCACCTTCCTGGTGAAAGGTCCTGGAGCGGTATAGGGTGACGTGTATATTTGGTCCGCCAGTGGAGGAAGAGGGACAGATAGTGACCCTTGGTGCAGACGCGTCACAGCCCGGCGCAGAGCGGTCCACCGCCAACCTCGACGGCGAAGACGACTTCACGGCCCTTGTCGAGAGACATCGACGCGAGTTACACGTCCACTGCTACCGCATGCTCGGTTCGTTCGAGGATGCCGAGGACCTGGTCCAGGAGACCTACCTGCGGGCGTGGCGCAAGCGTGAGACGTTCGAGGGACGCTCCAGCGTCCGGGCGTGGCTCTACCGCATCGCCACCAATGTCTGCCTCGACTTTCTCCGACGTACCGCCCGCGCACCGGTTCCGCACCGCCAGCCGGCGCTGGGCGCCGGACCGTCCACTCCCCCGCCTCCGACGGACGAGGTTCCCTGGCTGCAGCCCTTCCCTGACCACCTGCTCGAGCCTGCCGCGCCCGCCGAGCGGCAGCCCGACTTCCAGATCATGGCGCGGGAGACGATCGAGCTCGCCTTCCTCGTGGCGATTCAGCACCTGCCCCCGCAGCAGCGGGCGGTGCTGATCCTGCGGGACGTCCTCGACTGGCCCGCCGTCGAGGCCGCCGCGATGCTGGACATCAGCGTCGCCTCCGCCAACAGCGCACTACAACGCGCACGGGCGACGTTGAAGGACCGCCTGCCCCCTCGGCCGAGCGACTGGGGCGCCACAACGGATCCGGCGGAGGCCGAGCGAGCACTCGTGCAGCGCTGCATCGAGGCCCTCGAGAACGCCGACGCCGAAAACTTCGCGAAGTTGGTCCGCGAGGACGTGCGGGTGACGATGCCACCGGACCCGTTCTGGATCGTCGGCCGGGACGTCTTCGTCGCAGGTCTCGTCGCACAGTTCGACCCGGCCTCACCGGCGTACTTCGGGACGTGGCGAGCCCTGCCGGCGCGCGCCAACGGCCAGCCGGCCGTCGCCGGCTACGTACGGCGCCCCGGCGAGTCCGTCTACCGTCCGCAGGTGCTCAATGTCTTCCGGATCGAGGACGGCATGATCGCCGAGATCACCGCCTTCTCCCCCGAGGTATTCGCCTCGTTCGACCTGCCCGAGTCGCTCTGAGCAACCGAGGGGCACCCCGCCGGCCGGCGGGGTGCCCCTCGGGACGGCATCCGGTCAGCGTCTGATCGCCACCGTGAGCCCGTCGGCCAGGGGCAGCATCACGGCCTCGAGCCTTTCGTCGGCCGCCACGGCGGCGTTCACCTCACGCATCACTGCCGCGCACCGGCGCTGAAGTGGCTCGGCTGCCAGGTGTGGCGCGGTCACGAAGCCGTCGAGGAGCACGTTGTCCAGCAGCAGCAGCCCTCCACGACGCAACAGCGGCACCGCAAGGTCGTAGTAGGTCGGGTAGTTCAGCTTGTCCGCGTCGACGAAGACGATGTCGACGCCGGCGGCCGGCAGTGTCCGCAGCGTCCGGGCCGCCGGTCCGAGTCGGAAGTCGATGCGGTCGCTCACCCCGGCCTGGTCCCAGTGCGCCCGCGCCACACCCAGCCAACGGTCGCTGTTGTCGCAGGTGATGACGCGTCCGCCCGGCGCAAGAGCGCGGGCGAGCGCCAGGGCGCTGAGCCCGGTGAAGGTACCGAGATCGACCACCGTGCGGGCGTTGCAGATCCTGCCGAGCAGCGTGAGCAGGCCGGCCTGCTCGATCGGCACCATCATGCCGGCAACCTCTCCCAGTGCCTCTGTCGCGGAGACGAGACTCGTCATGACCGCATCGGGAGGGGTCATCGAGGCCAGCAGATACTCCTGCAGCACCCGGTTGACCGGTACGTGTTTGGCAGCGCCACCGCCGGCTACACCCATGCTTCCGCCTCTCCGTCGCCCCACGCCGCGTCCGGCGCAACCGGCCCGTGGTGGATCAGCCTGATCGTCGCCGCACGTGCCGCGACGGCTCACCTTCCACGGTGCGCGGGCGCCCGCGACAGAGCACACAGAAGGACGACCCCGCGCAGTGCCGATGCCACGCTGACAACGGAGACGCGAATCGACTCTTTGGGGGCGCGGATGCGGGCAATGTGGAAGGGCGCGATCGCCGTAGGACTGATGTCGATCACCGTTCGGTTGTATGCCGCGACAGAGGACCGGGGTGTGCAGTTCCGCCAGGTGCACCGCGACGACGGAGGCAAAATATCGATCCGCCGGCGCTGTGACGTCTGCGGAGACGACGTCGCCTACGCCGACATCGCAAAGGCCTACGAATTCGTGGACGGACGGCTGGTCGTCGTTGACGACGACGATCTGGCCAGCCTGCCGCTGCCCACGTTGCGCACGATAGAAGTGCTCCAATTCGTCCAGGCGGAAGAGATCGACTCGATTCTCTACGATCGCACGTACTACGTGGAGCCGGACGGCGTCGCAGCGACCCCGTACGCTCTCCTGCTCAACGCCCTGCGCGGCAGCGGGCGGGTCGCGATCGCCAAGATCGCACTGCGGCACGTGGAGCGCCTCGCGGTGATCCGGGTACGCGGTGACCTCCTCGTCGCGCAGACCATGCGATGGCCGGACGAGATCCGCACGCCCCTGCTCGACCCCGCCGCCACGGTCCACGCGGTGCAACCGACGGAGCTGGCCATGACCCGCTCGCTCATCGATTCCATGACCGGGCGCTTCGAGCCGGACCGCTTGCAGGACACGCGTCGGGCCGCGCTGCTGGAGCTCGTCTCGGCGAAGGCCGAGCGCGACACGGCAGACGCGACGCCGGTGGCCGATGCCGCGGCCCACGATGCGGCACCATCGCGAACCGACGAACATGGCGCGCAAGCGTCCTAGCCGCTGACCTCGATGCCTTCTGGTCGGCGCGCGACCCGCGCAGGGCGCGCCGAGCCCCTCCGTCAGCAACTCATTGACACATCCCTTCGTCGCCTGCATGGTCTGAGGACCTGTTGCCCCGTCGAAGGGATACTGTGCGGTGGTCGACGAACACACGTACGTCATCGTGGGAGCCGGACCGGCCGGACTGCAGTTGAGCTACTACCTGCAGCGACGCGGAGCCGACTACGTGACGCTCGAGAGTGGCGACGGGCCGGGCGGATTTTTCCGGCACTTCCCGCGCCACCGCCGACTCATCTCCCTCAACAAGGTGCACGTCGACAGCACGGATCCCGAGATCCGACTCCGCTGGGACTGGAACTCACTGCTCAACGACTCCACCGACCTGCTGTTTCCGAAGTTCAGCGACGATTATCTCCCCGCAGCCGATGATCTGGTGCGTTATCTCGCCGAATTCCAGCGCTCCTGCCAGCTCAATGTTCGATACCGCACGACAGTCGACCGAATCACGCGCACCGGAGATGGTTTTACGGTCGACACCGACACCGGTGCGGTGCGCGCTCGCTGCCTTGTCGTCGCGACAGGCTGGGGCCTGCCGTACGTGCCGGCCATCAAGGGCATCGACCACGCGGTCGGCTACGAGGACATGGACGTCGACCCGGAGGTGTACGCCGGCAAGCGTGTCCTCATCATCGGCAAGGGCAACTCCGCGTTCGAGACGGCCTCGGCGATCCTCGGCAAGGCGTCCATGGTGCACCTGGCCAGTCCACGGCCGCTGCGGCTGGCCTGGAACACCAAGCACCCCGGCGACGTCCGGGGCCAGTACGGCGCGATCCTCGACAGCTACCAGTTCAAGACCCTGCACTCGGTCCTGGACTGCACAATCGATGAGATCCGGCCTGTCGACGGGCGGTTCCAGGTGGCGATCACCTACACCCACGCTGACGGGGAGACCGCCGTCCTCGACTACGACGCGGTGCTGCGGTGCACCGGCTTTCGGATGGACACCGCACTGTTCGACGAGCAATGCCGACCTGACATGGTCCGGGATGGTCGGATGCCGGCCCTGCGCCCGGACTGGCAGTCCAGCAACATCGACGGGCTGTATTTTGCCGGCACCATCGCCCAGGCCCGCGACGTCAAACATGCCTCGTCACCGTTCATCGACGGCTTCCGGTACAACCTGCGCACGTTGAGCCGGATCCTGCGCGAGCGGTACCACGACGTGCCGTTGCCCTTCACGACGACGCCAGCCGACGCCACGTCCCTGGCGAAGCTCATCCTCGACCGGGTCAACTGGAGCTCAGCGCTGTGGACCCAGTTCGAGTACCTGTGCGACGTCTTCGTCCGCGACGACGCCACCGGCGACTTCCACCACTACGAGGAGGTACCGGAAGACTACGCCGTCGAGCGTTTCGGGAGGGCCGCGCACTGGTACACGGTCACGCTGCGGTGGGGCCGCGACGACTACGGTGACGTCTTCGCCATCGACCGCCACCCGACTCCGGAGCGGGCCGCCGAGAGCGCCTTCATCCACCCGGTGATCCGCCGCTACCGTGGCCCGGACTGCCGCGCCGAGCAGCACCTGCTGGAGGACCTGCTGGCCGAGTGGCGGCGCCCGGACCGCCACGTCGAACCGTTGGTCGCCTTCCTGACCGCCAACCTCACCAGCGCACCATGACCTCGTCGAGCGGCTTGCGGTCCACGTCGGGGACCCGGGCGCCGGGTGCCGGATAACCGACCGGCATCACCAGGTAGGGACGTTCCTCCGCGGGTCGCTCGCACACCCTGTTGAGAAAGCGCATCGGGCTGGGGGTGTGGGTCAGAGTGACGAGTCCGGCGAGGTGCAGCGCGGAGATCAACAGGCCGACCGCGATGCCGACCGACTCCTTGACGTAGTACGGCTTGGGACTGTGTGGTCCCTGGTGCACCTCGAAGACGACGATGACGGCCGGCGCCGTCTCGAGGAACGGCTTGCGCCAGTCCGTACCGAGTGAGGCGATCGCACCCAGCCATTCCGGCGAGGCACGGCGCTGGTAGAACTCACGCTCCTCGCTCTCCGCCGCCTCGCGCAGCCGGCGCTTGCGTGCGGCGTCGGTCAGGACGACGAACCGCCACGGCTGCACGTTGGCCCCGCTGGGTGCGGTCGACGCGGCTCTGATCGCGGCCTCGATCACCCCGTCGGGCAGGGCGTCGGTGGCGAAGTCACGCACCGAACGTCGGCGCGCCATCCGGTGCGCGAAGGCCTCCGCCTCACGCACCATCTCCGCCGGGGGCCTGCGGTCGTAGGGAACCGGGACCGTGGCCGGTGCGATCAGGTCGGTCATCGGGCGCCTCCTGCGAGAGTCAGGCGATGCCGGGTGCTGGGCGAGATGATGCGTCTGCCACCGGGATCTCTGCCACCAGCATGCCGAAGACCGGGGGCCTGTCGTTACGTCAGCGTGCTCTCTTCGCGTACGGGCAGGCCGGGCGCGGTCCAGGCCGCGAGTGCGTCGACCACGTCGCCGAGGCGTCCTCGGCGTGCCGCCGCCGCGCGCTGCCGGGCTGCCCCGTCGCCGGTCGAGGCCAGACGTGCCAGCCACCCCTGGACACGCTCGTGGTCTCCGGTCTCCTCCAGCGCCGGCTGAGCGAGCCGGACCAACCGCGCGGCGAGCGCCGCGGCGGGGAGCAGCCGGCCGGTGAGAACGTCGACGCCGTGGCCGCCCATCCCGTCTCGTGCCGCCCGCCAGTACGCCAGCCGCATCATCTCCGGCAGGAGTGCTGGCCCCTCGTCGCCACTGTCGACCGCTGAGCCGGCGATCATGACCAGGGCCCGCACCAGGGCAGCGAGCGCGGCGGCGTCCACTGCGGTGACGGCCACGTCGGCCACCCGCACCTCGAGTGTGGGCTTGTGCGCCGACGGGCGGACATCCCAGAAGATGGTGCCGCGGTCGACCAGTGCGCCTGCCTCCAACAACGTGTCCACGTGGGCGTCGTACTGCGCGGCAGACGTCAGGAACGGCGGCGGGCCGGCGACCGGCCAACGCTGCCAGATGACGCTGCGCCAACTCGCGTAACCGGTGTCGCGTTGCGACCAGTAGGGCGAGTTGGCCGCGAGCGCCAGCAACACCGGAAGGTGTTGACGCAGGTGGTTGCTGATCAGCACGGCGCGGTCCCGGTCGTGCTCCTCCACGTGCACATGCACGGCACAGGTGGCGACGTCGTCGTGCAGCCCCCGGAAGGCGGCGTTGCCACGGTCCTGACGTGGCCCCTCGGTGATGGGTGCCGGCACGGCCGGCCCGAGCACCGGTGAGGCGCTCGCGATCACCCGTAGCCCCAGAGACACGGCGGCGGACTGGCTCACGGCACGCCCGTCAGCGAGCTGCGCCTCGAGGTCGGCGATCGTACGGCAGGGATCGGTGCGGGTCTCGACCTGGAGCTTCGTGATCTCACCGCCGACCCGCGCCCCGAGCCTCCGGCTTGCCCGCGCGATGACGGCGGCTGCCTGCGGCACCACCTCGCCGTTGCCGGCGTCGACGACGAGGAACTCCTCCTCGACGCCGAGCAGGGGAAGGGAGAATCGTGATCTCTGGCCCGTGACCATGCTGACCGGCCCTCTCCGCCGACGGGGCGTCGACAGGGAGACCCTACGGTTCTCGGTGCCCGGTTCGCTGTCCGACGCCGGCCGGGGTGGTCAGGCGGCTCACGACTCCTGCCAGCAGGGCGGTTCGTTCGGGTAGGTGGTCTAGGTCCACGTACTCCTCGGGGGTGTGCGCGCCACCACCGACCGCACCCAGGCCGTCGAGGGTCGGCACGCCCAGCGCGGCGGTGAAGTTGCCGTCGGACGCGCCGGACACGTGTGCGCCGGTGAGGGCCGGGATGCCGAGCCGGGCGGCGACGTCCTGCGCCAGCGACAGGAGGGGCCGGGCGAGTTCCGGTGACATGGGGTGTCGGTTGATGCCGCCGTCCACAGCCAGCACGGCCTCGGTGAGGACCGGTTCGAGCCCACGGATGGCGCGATCGACGCGGTCGAGTTCAGCACTGGTCCACGCCCGCACGTCGACGGCCACGCTGGCGCGCTCTGGGACCGTGTTGGTCGTGGTGCCGGCGGAGAGCAGCGTGGGTGTGACGGACGTGCCCGTACTTGCCGCCGCGTCGAGGGTCCGCAGCGTGAGGATGTGATGGGCGACCTCGACCGTGGCGTTGACCCCGCGGTGCGGTTCCGTACCGGCGTGGGCGGCCCGGCCCTGAACGGTGAGGCGGTACACCGACCCGCCCTTCCGGGCCACCTTCACGCCTCCGTCCGGCGTGGCCGCCTCGCACACCAGGACGGCCCCCGATCGCTGTGCCTCACGTTCGATGAGCGACCGTGACGTGACGGAACCGCTCTCCTCGTCGCAGGTGAGCAGCACGCCGACCGCCGACGTGTCCGCGATCAGACTGAGCGCCCCGAACATCTGCACGATGCCGGCCTTCATGTCGCACACGCCCGGGCCCGTCGCGATGTTCCCGCGCACCGTGAACGGCCTGGATCGGATCGTGCCGATCGGGAACACGGTGTCGAAATGACCCAGCAGCAGCACGTCCTGGCGCTCGGCCGACCACAGCAGGTGTGGCAGGCCGTCGACCACGACACGGCGGGGAGATCGGCGAAGCACCTCCGTTCCCCACCCGGCGAGCAGATCGGCACAGGCGACCAGGTGGGGCAGCGAACCCGGTGCCGACTCGGACGTGACGAGAGCACCCAGGCGGGCAACCATGTCTTCCCGGAGCCGCCGCGCGGCGCCGAGCAGAGCGCGGGGATGGTCCATCGGTCCCTCCAGCCAGGTGTGGGCGGGTCTGGTCCACCGACCGTGACAGAGGGATCGAGCGAGGTCATCCGTGCGCGTGCTGTGTGCTGTGGTGCGCCGATCTATCCAACGGATCCGTAGCCGAACTCGACGATTCGGCGTGCCGACTCGAGGTAGACGTCGGGACCATCGGGTGCGAACGTGGCGAGCCCGTCGACGTAGCGGTTGAACATGCAGAAGGCGGCGGCGATCAGGACGGCATCGTGGATCTCCAGGTCGGTGGCGCCCTCCGCGCGGGCGTCTTCGACCATCGCGGTGGTCACGTTTCGACCACTGATTCGTACCGCGGAAGCGATACGCAGGAGAGCCCGCATTTTGACGGAGATCGGCGCGGCATCGGGATTGGCGCGCACCTGGTCGACCAGCGGCATGCCGTCCTGGAGTTGCACCGCCGCGAACGTCGAATGCGACGTGCAACAGAACGTGCACTCATTCAGCCCGGAAACGTAGGCGGCTATCAACTCACGTTCACCGGGCGAGAGCGAATGAGGGCCACGGAGCAGCACCTCGGCCAGCTCGTTGAGTGGCTTTGCCGTCTCCGGCCGGTATCGCATCAGGCCGGAGACGCCGGGGAACTGCGTCTCGTCGATACCAAGATCGATGTGCGCCATGACTGCGGCCTCCGGTCGTGATCGTGACGGTGTGGACGAAGCCGCCGCGGCATCCGCCGCCACGAACATCGACGACCATCTCATCACATCGCAGCGAGGACGGATTTCTTCACATGTGCTCTGCGCTCGCACTTGGGACATCGACCAGAGCCGCCCGGTGGACGGTGTTGACCGGCGGTTCTGCTGGACGACGTCTCGGTGTGGTCGATCTCGCTTTCCCGCTCGCCTGGAAATTACCCGACCTTGATGGGTCCCGAGCCTCCACCCGGCTCGTAGGTGTTGGCGACCCACAGGTCGATGGTGGCGGCGCCGGGCAGGATGTCCTTCATGGAGGAGACCACGGGAATCTCCTCCGCCTTGGCGTCGCGAAGGAGCGCACCTGACGACCGGGTGGTGGCCGCCTGCATGAGCAGACCTGGACCATCTGCGCGGCACGGTCGAGGAGTACCTGCGCGGGCACACCGGCCGGGCAACGGCGCAGCACGCCGTAGACCGGGTCGCAGCGCGCCCGTGGTTTCCGCTGGCGTGGCTACCTCGCGAGCTCCCCACCGAGCCCGGCACCTGGGCCGACATGGACTTCGATCCAGAGCCGGTGTTCGCGCGGGCGAACTGTCCAGTGCTGTTGTTCTACGGAACGAGCGATGCCTGGGTACCGGTCGATGCGAGCATCGCCGCCTGGCGGCGTGCCGCCACCACCGGCGCGCTGGACCTGACGATCTGCCGGCTCGATGGATGCGACCACCTGCCGAGCTTCGACGAGCGCGAAGATATCGCGAGCATCAGCAGTCAGTACAGCACGACGCTGGTCACCTGGCTCGAAAGCCAGCTGAGCACCGGCACCACCGACAGGCCACCGTTCCGATCCATCGACTGTGAGCGATAACACGCTGTTAGTCAAGGCGCAACCGTCGGGTAGAGGTGCTGCTTCATCAGGGCGGCCGGCCCACGCCCCGATTCGGCACTTCCGATCACACCGGTGGTGATTTGCGAGGAAGCCGCCTCGGTCCGCATGGCGGGCAACCCGCCGCCTCCCCAGGGATATCATCGCCAGTAATTTACATGAATAAATGTGAGCGATAACATCACTGCAATCGCCCCGTCATCCGCGAACGGCAGCGCGGCTGGAGCCGACAGGCTGGCAACAGCGGGGCGACCGACGCGACCGGAGCATCGTCGCCTCGGCTCTGCACGTGGCCGGGGCGGCCTCTCACACAGCAACCTGCCGCGAGCACGGACGGGCACAACCGTCCCCGCCAACGGCCCCAGCCCTACCGATCAGTCACGGCACCGGCTATCGACCGCCGACGCCGGAGCTCCCGAGGAGGAACACGTGTACAGACACAAGAGATGGATGAACGCTGTCCTGGGCGTCCTGGCGGTGGCGGCCGCGACCGCCTTCGCCGGCGGTGTCGTCGCGCCGCAACCGGCGCAGGCGCTGAACAACGGCGTCGCCCGGACGCCGCCGATGGGTTGGAACACCTGGAACACGTTCGGCTGCAACATCAATGAAACGCTCATCCGTCAGATGGCCGACTCGATCGTGACCAACGGCCTGCGGGACCTGGGGTACAAGTACGTCGTCGTCGACGACTGCTGGTTCAACCCGGACCGCGACGCGCAGGGCAACCTCCAGGCGCATCCGCAACGCTTTCCCAGCGGCATGAAGGCGCTCGGCGACTACCTGCACTCGCGGGGCCTGCTGTTCGGCATCTACCAGGCGCCGCTGGATCAGACCTGCGCCCAGTACTTCGATGCCTTCCCCGGTTCCACCGGCAGCCTGGGGCACGAATACCAGGACGCCCGGCAGTTCGCCGCCTGGGGCGTCGACTACCTGAAGTACGACTGGTGTTCACCGACCGGAACCATCAACGACCAGGTGGCGAGGTTCGGCATCATGCGCGACGCGCTGGCCGCCACCGGCCGGCCGATCGTCTACAGCATCAACCCGAACAGCATCCACGAGAAGACCGGGCCGCAGCGCGACTGGAGTGACGTGGCCAACCTCTGGCGCACGACCGAGGACATCACCAACGCGTGGAACACCGGTCAGAGCAACGGCTACCCGATGGGCGTCCAGAACATCGTCAACGTCAACGTGCCGCTGGCCGGCTATGCCGCACCGGGTGGGTTCAACGACCCGGACATGCTCGAAGTCGGCAACGGCGGCATGACCGACGCCGAGGTGCGCAGCCACTTCGCGCTCTGGTCGATCATGGCGGCGCCACTCATGATGGGCAACGACCTGCGCTCGGCCGGTGCGGCGACGCTGACCATCCTGAAGAACCAGAACCTGACCGCCATCAACCAGGACCCGCTCGGACTCCAGGCCGTCCAGGTATCCAACGACGGCACCCGGCGGATCCTGGCCAAGCGGCTGACCAACGGAGACGTCGCCGTCGCCCTGTTCAACCAGGGCGGCTCCGCCACGACGATCTCCACCACGGCGGCGGCGATCGGCAAGACCGGCACCTCGTTCACCCTGCGGGACGCGTGGACCAACGCCACCTCCACGACGACCGGGAGCATCTCCGCGAGCGTCCCGGCACACGGCACCGTGGTGTACCGGGTCAGCGGCGGCGGCACCACCGACCCGCCGACGCCCACCACGTTCCGGCTGCGCAGCGAGTCGGCCGGGCGCTGTCTCGACCTGGACAACTCCAACAGCGCCAACGGCACCGGGACCCTGATCTGGGACTGCCACGGCAACGCCAACCAGCAGATCAGCCAGAACGGCCAGACGCTGCGGATCCTCGGCAAGTGCCTGGACGTCCCGACCACCGCCACCAACGGCACCCGGGTGCAGATCTGGGACTGCAACGGCGGCACCAACCAGCAGTGGACGTTCAACGGCAACGGCACGGTCAGCAACGTCCGCTTCCCGGCGCTCTGCCTCGACGTCACCAACGGCGGCACCGCCAACGGCACGGCGGTGATTCTCTGGTCCTGCCACGGCAACGCGAACCAGCGGTGGAGCCGGGTGTGACCTCCGGCCGCTGACCTCAGACCGGCCGGGTGGACGGCACGTCCACCCGGCCGGCGGGCCGATAAATGGAAACCGCTCGACATTCTGGGGGTACGTCGTGAATCGCGAGCCCGCTCCGGCCCGACGGGGATTCCGGCGCTCGGTCGCCGCAATCGCGAGCATTGCCTGCGCAGTCGCCGTGCTGCCGGGCCCGGCACGGGCCGACAACCCGATCGTGCAGAACATCCACACCGCTGACCCGGCGCCGATGGCGCACAACGGCCGGGTGTACGTCTACACCGGGCATGACGAGGACAACTTTACCTCGTACGCCGCCGAGCACGATCCCGCCCGCGGAGTTGCGGGCGATCTCTGAGCGGGTGACGGTGATGTTGCTGGCGCCCAGGCCGACGCCGCTGGTGTGACCGTTGGCGTCGTTGCCGATGCCGATGGCCGTCTGCCCCAGGTTCACGAACTGGGAGCCGGCGAGCGACCAACCGGTGACCGCGCGGCGCCGGTGATCGTCGGGCGAGCGGAGGCGGCCGCCCCCGCCAGATCACCAGCGACGGAGAACACCAGCCGGCGCCGACCCCGCGTCGCGGGAGCCGGCGCCGCCTGACCCGTCTGCGTCACGAGAACTGCGCGAAGAACCTCCAGATCTCACCCTTGGTCCAGGTGGTGACGCCACTCTCGGCGTACGTCCCGTCCACCGGTCCGGGCATGTGACCGTTGTCGAACGCGGCCCACTGGACCGGGTAGCCGGCCCTGCAGCCGGAGTAGGCGGTCGTGACGTGCGTACGGCTGCCCGGCCCCGGCTCGGGCGGGTTCTGGGCGGTGCAACCGTTGTTCCGGACGAACGTGTCGCGCAACGACCGCCCCTGCGAGATGTTCAGGACGTTGTCCGAGATGCCGTGCAGCCCGAAGTACGCGATGGGCTGCGTACCGCCGCTGCACCCGCTGATCTGTGCGCCGGAGATGACCGCGACCGCCCGGAAGACGGAGGCCCGCGCGCAGGCGAGCGCATAGCTCATGCCGCCGCCCCAACTGAAGCCGAGGGCGAACCGCTGCCTCGGGTTGACGCAGAGGTCACTCTCGATCCGTCTGATCATGTCGTCGACGAAGGTGACGTCCTCACCGCCGGCGTTGCCCCAGCCGTTGCCAATTCCCTGGGGCGCCACGAAGATCGCGCTGTTGTTCGACTGCTCCTGCTGCCCGTAGTAGGACCAGGCCGTCCCGCTGGTGCCGCCCGAGGATATCTCCTGCATGGTGCCGCCGCGCCAGTGGAACGCGAAGATCAGCCGGTAGGGGTTGTTGCTGTTGTAGTTGGTGGGCACCCGCAGGATGAAGGAGCGGCTCTTGCCGTTGCTCTGAATCGTGTGCGTGCCGCTGGACAGCGTCGGTGCCCTACCGCACCCGGTACCTCCCGACGGCGGGTTGCCGCTGTCCACGCGGACAAGCTGCCACTGCTGGTTGGCGCCGTTCCAGTCGGAGTACTGCACGATGTTGCCGCCGTCGGCGGTGGAGGCACCCTGTACCTCCACGGCCTTGCCGCTGTGCCGGCTGATCAGCCGGACGTGACCGCCGTCCGAGTCCGCGAGCCGGAACTGCTGGTTCGTGGCGTTGGTGTCGGACCACTGCACGATCGCTCCGCCGTCGGCGGTCGACCAGTTGTGCACATCGAGGACCTTGCCGGAGTGCCGGGACTTCAGCCTGTAGTAGCCGCCACCTGAGTCCAGGAACTGCCACTGCTGGTTCGCCCCGTCGTTCCGCGTCCACTGGCTGATCCGCGCACCGTCGTTGGTGGCCGAGGCGTACAGGTCCAGCGCCTTGCCGCTGTTCCTGTTCAGCAAGACGTACCAGGCGCTGGTGTCCACGGTCGCCGCGGCCGCAGGTGCCGCGTTCACGGCGACCAACGTGCCGGCCGCGATGACCGCCGCAGCCGCTGCGGCCAGCCCTGACCGCCAGCGATGTCTGCGTGGAAGGGCGGGACGAGCCGCACCGATGGCACTCATGGTCCACTCCTCTGGTCGGGGTCACCCGCGAGCGGAACGCACGCGGATGGCCTGGCGTGCGTGCCGACGTCCAGCGTCAGCACGGTGTTCGTCGTACGAGCGCGATGCGGCCACCGGCGCACGTCCTTGGCCGGCTGCCCGCCTGCGGTGGTGCGAACGGATGCCGCCCGCGCACCGGACGGAGGACCAGCTACCCGATGCGGATCAGTTGCCACTGCTGGTTGTTGCCGCCCCAGTCGGTGTACTGGACGACGTTCGCCCCGTCGGCGGTGGACCCACCCTGCACCTCCACGGCCTTGCCGCTGTTACGGTTGATCACGCGCACGTAACCCCCGGCTGATTCGGCGAGCCGGAACTGCTGGTTCGTGCCGTTGCCGTCGCTCCACTGCACGATCGCCGCGGCGTCGGAGGTGGAGAAGTTGTAGACATCCAGCACCTTGCCGGAATGCCGGGACTTCAACCGGTAGTAGCCGCCACCCGAGTCCACGAACTGCCACTGCTGCTGGTTGCCGTTGTTCCGCGCCCACTGCGTGATCCGCGCACCGTCATTGGTCGCGAGGTTGTACACATCCAACGCCTTGCCACTGTTCCGATTCAGCAGCACATACCAGGCACTGGTGTCCACCGGAAAGCCCGGTGGCGGCGTGGTGGGTGGGCTGCCGCCCTCGTTCAGGGCGTTGAGGACGGAGGTGTACGCCGGCTTCTTGTCGCCCGATCGATCGAAGAGCAGGGCGTCGTCGGTGCCGCGCCAGGAGTCGCTGTCCCGCACACCCCACACGGTGATGCCGTTGCAGCGCGAGACAGCCAGACAGGCGCGCGTGACTGCGGCGTAGATGTTGGCCTGGTTGGAGCCTTTCATGACGTCGAGCTCGGTGATCTGCACGTCGACCCCGAGGTCGGCGAAGCGCTGCAGATTGGCCTGGTAGTCACCCGGGAGCGAGGTGCCCAGGTGGGACTGGAAGCCGACACAGTCGATCGGCACGCCCCGGGACTTGAAGTCCCGCACCATGTTGTAGATACCGGTCGACTTCGCATTGACGCCGTCGGTGTTGTAGTCGTTGTAGCACAACTTCGCGCCGGGATCGGCCGCCCTGGCGGCGCGGAACGCCGCCTCGATCCAGTCGTTGCCCGTGCGCTGCAGGTTGGAGTCACGCCGACCGCCGCTGCCACCGTCGGCGAACGCCTCGTTCACCACGTCCCAGGAGTGGATCTGGCCTCGGAAATGGGTGGCGACCTGGGTGACATGGTTGATCGCGGCGTTGCGCAACGCGCTACCGGAGAGGCTCTGCGCCCAACCCGGCTGCTGCGCGTGCCAGAGCAGGGCGTGACCCCGCACGCTCATGCCGTTGGCCCGAGCGTGACTGACGAGACGATCACCGCCCGTGTAGCTGAACCGACCCTGTTGCGGCTCGGTGGCGTCCCACTTCATCTCGTTCTCGGCGACAACGCTGTTGAACTCGCGGTTGAGAATGCCAACGTACTGGCTGTCGGAGAGCTTGCTCGTCGCGACGGCCGCGCCATAGTAGCGACCCTTCTCGGCGGCGGACGCTTTCAGGGTCGTCCCGGCACTGGCCGTCGGGGCCAGCGCCACCGTCATACCCGCAGTCAGCGCGACGGCGAGGGCCATCGTCGACAGCAGGGTTCTCTTGGATCTCATGACGTTCCTTCCCAGTCTGGGAATCCGGTGATGATGTGCCAATTCGCTCAGGCAAGCCGGTCCGGAACGGCGGGCGCGGCTCGCTGACGGTCAGTGAGGTGGAGGCACCGACACGCGAGTCCGGTCGCTGTCGCCAGCGGATGTCCTGAGGCGACGTCCGCATGCCCTGGGGGACGTCATGATCGCGAGGTCGACCAGCGAGGGCTCGCCCGGTAAGCCACAGGTGCCGTCATCCTCGACATCGAGGGTGAGCGATAACATCACGTTCGTCAAGACGTAACGAATCATCTATTTCCAGGCCCCAGAACGCACCCATCCATCAGAGCGGCCCAGCCGCTCGGCCGCCCCTGCCTCACGAAATGCTCGGCGAGCCGGATCGGATCGCTACCGAAGGCGCGACCAGCTGCGGTCCTGTTATCGCTCACAGCCTCACGGGCAGAGCGCACCCAGTGCAAGCGACGGCCGTCAATCACCGAGCCCTCGACACCGCCACTTCACGGCGGCCGACGCCAGCTACAACGTGCGGTTCAACCCCATCGAGGACGTCCGCCGCCGGCACCCGCTGTTGACACGGGTAGACCTCCGGACCGTCGACGCGCACACCTCCGCGCCCGCCCCACGCCAAATACCCAACCGGAGGACCCGACCACGAAGTTGCACCGGGACGTGGTGGGCAGCTGGTTCACGTCGCACCTGAACGAGAACGTCGACGAGGTCGCCACGGTCCGGCGACTGTCCGGCACGGCCAACCGCCTGGACTGTTACGACCGGCACGGGCTGGTTGGCCGACAGAGCGTCTTCGCGCACAACGTACATTCGATCGGCACCGAGCTGAGCGACTGGCCGAGACCCTGCCCAGCGTTGCGCACTGCCCAACGAGCAACGCGGCGCTGGGCAGCGGCATGTTCCCGCTCAACCGCCACCTCGCCCATGGCGCGCTCGTGGCACTCGGTGGCGATGGGGATGCGGGAACCGGCTCTCACTTCTGAAGGAAGGGTTGCAGACGTACCTTCTGCGACGCCTGCACGGAGCGGAGGGCGTGCCACTCACCGCGGCGCACCTGTTGTACCTGGCCACGACAGCGGGGGCGCAGGCTCTGGGCCTGCGGGACCAGGTCGGCGACCTGAGCGTCGGCAGGCGGTTCGACGCGATCTGGATACGGCCCGGCAACCGAACGCCGGTAGCGCTCACCGAACTGGCCGAGATCAACCGCCTGCGGCTGGGCAAACTCCTGCGATCGGAGGGCTGATGAGCCTGTTGACTCACGTATTGGACATCACCACAGGCCTCCCGCGCCGGAACTCGCGGTCGTCGTCGAGCGCTGTCATGGCGACGCGTGGCAGCACCTCGCCCGGGCCTGCACCGACGCCGACGGGCGCGTCGGCGAGCTGTACACACCCCATGCGGACGTACGCCGTCTGCGTATCGACACTGGGCGGTACTTCGTCGATCGCGGCGTCCACACCTCCTACCCCGAGGTCGTGGTCACCTTCTCGCTGCCCTTGCCTGGGCCCTCGGCCGCTTCACACGGAATACGACCTTTGATCTCGCGTTCGTCGCGGCTCTGTCGTGGACGCTCGGCGTGCTGCTCAGCGGCGGCGCAAGCCGCTACCTCGTTCCCGGGCGACGAGCGTCCACGCGGCGACACGGACCGTCATCCGGAGACCGAGCAGTCACCCCAGCGATCTGGCAGCGCCTGCGGTTGCCACCCAACAAACGTCTGTGGGTGGCAGGGGCACTGTGGATCTAACGGTGTTTCCGGCCTGACCCGCCGGGCGTTATGCCTGGTGAGGAGGGTGCCGTGATGACCGCGACACTGAACGACCAGACCGGACGTAAGAAGCGACCCGAGCCTTCGGCGGAGGCGAAGGCCGCTGCGGACCTGGTCCGGGCTGCCAAGGAGCAAGGGCTGTCCCTGACCGGCCCGGACGGGCTGCTCAAGCAGCTGACCAAGACGGTCCTGGAGACCGCGTTGAACGAGGAGATGACTGAACACCTGGGCTACGAGAAACATGAGTCAGCTGGGGTGGAGTCGGGCAATATCCGCAACGGCACTCGCTCGAAGACGGTGTTGACCGACGCGTCGGGGCCGGTGCAGATCGACGTGCCGCGAGATCGGGCTGGCACGTTCGAGCCTCAGATCGTCAAGAAGCGGCAGCGCCGGTTGTCGGGGGTCGACGAGGTCGTGTTGTCGTTGTATGCCAAGGGTTTGACGACCGGGGAGATCAGCGCTCACTTCGCGGAGATCTACGGGGCCTCGGTCAGCAAGGAGACCATCTCGCGGATCACCGACAAGGTGATCGAGGAGATGACCGACTGGTCGCATCGGCCCTCGATGAGATCTACGCGGCGGTGTTCATCGACGCCATCGTGGTCAAGGTCCGTGACGGACAGGTCGCGAACCGGCCGTTCTACGCCGCGATCGGAGTCACCCTCGACGGCGACAAGGACATCCTCGGGTTGTGGGCCGGCAGCGGAGATCCGCACCGTCATCTGCTCCACCAACGCGATCGAGTCCCTCAACGCCCGCTACCGGCGGGCGGTCAAGGCCCGCGGCCACTTCCCCAACGAGCTGGCCGCGCTGAAGTGTCTGTACCTGGTGACCCGGTCCCTGGACCCCACCGGAGCAGGCAGAACCCGATGGACGATGCGCTGGAAACCCGCGTTGAACGCCTTCGCCATCACCTTCAGCGACCGCTTCCCAGCCGCTGAAACCTACTAACAAGATCGCCGGAAACACCGTTAGCGAGACAGCCCCCGACGATGCCCCCGATGTCGGCAATGCGCGGGTGTATGGCGAGTCGGTCGGGGCGGTCTCGGCGTGCGGGACGCGCCGTCTCGACGGGTCCCTCGTTGATCTCATGCCGTCCGATGCTAGGAGTGGCGGCGGCCTGGGCTGATACCTCCTACTACCGGAACTGAGGTACAGCCAGCTGTAGTTTCGCCGCGGTCCGCACTTAGAACTCCTAACTCTTTGAGCGTTGGAGTCGGCGCCAGCAGATGACGGCGCAGGCGAGGGTAAGGAACGCTTCGTGGATGTCGTCGCGGATCTCCCAGCGGATTCGGAAGGCGCCGGAACCAGTGCAGCAGGGCGATGGTCTGCACGACGACCCAGCGTCGAGTGCCGAGTCCAGAGCCGTGCACGATGCCGCGTCGGGCGATGACAGGTGTGATACCGCGCGTGCGGAGCTCGGCGATCGGCTGGCTGCACGACCTCACGGCACTCACCGACGACAGCACAGATCCGTCCCAGTGGCAGCCCCGACCTGATGGCGAGCGCTCTGCACGAGTTCTTTCAGCGAGGCACCGGCGTAGTGCGACCGGCCAGCATCACGATCTGGCCTGCCGCCTGGACCGATCCCAGCGTCAATTTGCACGCATGCTTCGTCACCAGAGGAAGCCTCGCTTCGAACACCAGCTGCCCCAGCGCGCCGATGCATACACCCGGGTCTGACCTTTCAAGCCTGGGTCACTGTTTCGACCGGCCCGTCCGCCCTGGGCTGAAGCATCAGCGGTACGTGCCCGTGGGCGAGGGTCGCCGCTACCTCGGACGTCTGCAGTGGGCGATCATGGCGCGACGACAACGTTCGCGAGTGGTTCGCCCGCTGCGTGCCGCCGGACCTGGTTGACCAACAAGCGGCGAGCCCGGGGTGACAACGCAGCGGTCAGGCCGCCGACGTGCGGGCTGATAAGGACATTCGGCGCGGACCACAGCGGGTGACCAGCGGGCAGCGGCTCGGGCTCCGTAACGTCCAAGGCGGCGTGCATCCGGCCTTTGCTGAGTTCGGTGAGCAGCGCGTCGGTGTCCACCACTCGGCCCCTTGACACGTTTACCAGCAGGGCCCCGTCGGCCATCTTGGCTAGGAAGTCCGAGTTCACCATGCCTTCGGTTTCCGGGGTTAGCGGTGCGGCAAGGATGACGACGTCCGCGTGCGGCAGCATGTCCGCGATCTCCGAGATCGGCCGGACCCCAGGGCGGGCAGTCCGGGCCACCCGGCTGACGGCTACCTCGAACCCGGCGAGCCGGCGTTCGATCGCGGCGCCGATCGAGCCGTAGCCGACGATGAGGACTCGGGCGTCAGCTAGTCCACGCGACCAGCACGGGTCCCAGCGGCCCTCGTCGCCCGCCCGAACGAGTTGCGGCAGTCCGCGCCGGGCGGCGAGCGTAAGCGCCACGGCGAGTTCGGCGGTAGCCGCATCGTGAACGCCCCGGCCGTTGGCCAGGGTCAGACCAGGCCGCAGGAATGGCAGGACGTGGTCGTAACCAGCGGTCACTGCCTGCACAACGTTGAGCCGAGGCATCCGAGTGATCGGCTCACACAGGCGCGGATCGATGATCCCGTACGGCACTGCGTACAACTCGACGTCGTCCAGGTTCTCTGGGAGGGGTTGCGTGCCGTCGTAAAGCCCGACGTCAAGATCGCTGAGGTCGGCCACGGCGTCGGGGTGAGGCAGCAGGTAACGCATGCCGATCATCATGCCTCGGCGGACAGTCGGATGTCCGGGAGCACAGCGGCCGACATCCGTTCATCGGCACGAACGTGCGCAGGATCACTGAGCCGGGTCACGCGAAAGGTTGCAACAGCCCTGCGGTCGACGCGCATGCCCGATGGCACGTCTTACAACTCCTAACTCTTTGTCAATCCCCTGTAATCGTGGAGGATTCGGTTATGCGGCCTGGTCCTCCAGGGCGCGGATAGCCGATCGCTCGTAGTCGATCGGTGCGCGTCCGCCGCAGACGGAATGGCGGCGTCGGCGGTTGTAGAAGTCGGTGATCCAGGTGGCGATCTTCAGCCGGGCCTCGGTGCGCGTGCGGAACTGGTGACGGTGAACGTACTCGACCTTGATGGTGGAGAAGGTGGCCTCGGCCACGGCGTTGTCGAAGCACGAGCCGACCCGACCCGACCCATCGACTGGCGCACCTTCCACCGGGCGCACGCCCTGGCGAAGTCAGCCGAGGTGTACTCGCTGCCCCGGTCCGAGCGGAAGATCACTCCGGCGACGTCCCCGCCACGGGTGACCGCGGCCATGTTCAACACGGCGACGACCAGGCCGGCGTCGTGGTGCTCGCCCATGGCGTAGCCGAGGACCGCCGCGAGTACAGGTCGATGACCGTGGCGAGGTAGAGCTTGCCCTCACCGGTGACGATCTCGGTCATGTCGCCGCACCAGGCCACGTCCGGCGCGGGCGCGGTGAAGTTCCGCTTGATCAGATCGGGGGCGGCCGGCCGCTTGCCCTGCCGAGTCAGGCCACGCCGGCGTCGTTTCGCTCTGGCGACGAGTCCCCGCTCGGCCATGAGCGCAGCACCACAACCCAAGCAATCATCACCGAGTGCGACGCCAAACTGGAGCGCTACCGCGCCGCCCTCGACGCTGGCGCCGACCCGGCCGTGGTCACCGCCTGGATCGCGCAGACCCAAGCCGAACGCGCCCGCGCGGAAACCGAACTACGCGCCATCGCGCGCACCACCCCGCGCCGGATGAGCCAAGGAGAGATCACAACCCTGGTGACCGCGCTCGGCGACATCACCACCGTGCTCCGTAACGCCGACCCAGCCGACAAAGCCGAGGTCTACCGACAACTCGGCCTCCGACTGAACTACCAGCCGGAAACGCAAACGGTGCGCGCTGAAGTCGATCTCAGCGCACACCGTGGGGTTATCGTTTGTGTCCGAGGGGGGATTCGTACACGAATTTGCGGCACCCATGCTCAGCATGGGTGCTCATGCCGTAATCCTACAGTAGTCAGCGGGCACTGTGGAGAATTAGCCGGCGGTCGGAGTGGGCAGGACTCCCGATTACTCATTTCTTGACGAAGCATTGAATGTCTGCCAGTTAAGCTTCTCCCGCCTTGATGGAGCGGCGGTTATCTGCCGCCGCCGTGACGGCTTGCTCCGTCAGCCGTTCCTCAACGTACCGATCATCGGTGTGATCCCGGAGCGGGAGACGCTCACGGACGTAACGCCGAACGCGGCACTCGTCGATCTGCCCAGCAATCCGGACGCCCTGCTGGAGAAGCTCTACCGGGAGCGCGACGAGCGTGGCAGAGGCAACAGCCGCGACGGTGCGGCGTTTACCGCAATCGGCGACATCCTGCGCGAGTCACTGGTACCGCCACAGACGGCTGCCGCGCTCTACCAGGCCACGGCGAAGATTCCGGGGGTCGAGGTGGTTCGCGGGGTCACGGACGCGGCCGGGCGGCGGGGGGGGCTGCCGCGTACACCGAGCGGAGCCGGCGCAAAGAGTGGATCTTCGATGAACATACGTACGAATACCTCGGTGAGCGCAGTTACCTCGTGGCGGACACCGCCGACGGGCCTGCGGGGACGGTGCTGGGCACGACTGCGGTGCAGCAGCGAGCTGTGGTGTCGAACCTCGGACAGCGCCCAGAGAGGTAGCTGCCAAGCAACCGGCAGGATCGATGCTGATTGTGGTGCTGGCGGACGAGGTTGGCAAGGTGGTTCAGGGCGCGGCTGGACAGCGAGATCGTGGAAGGAAAAGACAGCACAGCAAGGCTCCCGGTCCGGGCATCGGATCTTGGTCGACTGCTGCCCTACCCGGAGCCTCACCCTCATCGACCTCCGGGCTCGCCGCACCCGCCCTGAACTGCCGGCTCAACTTGGAAAAGGCTCAATGATCCCGGGCAGGTCGACGTCAACGAAATCGTGCCAGCCGACCGCCGAGCTGTTCGCGCAGGCATTCCTCGCGTTGACACGCTTGCCGGAGCCGCCTCCCGAGCCGACCCCCACGCAAAGATTTCTGGCCATACCACACGTTCGCCGGACGCGCTGACCCGATGCTGGTGAAAAGTCGCACAAATATAGATAATAGTCATTCTTGCGGCAATGGCCCGATTGATGACAGGGTCAGGCCATCACACAAACCGCACGGGAGGATCACAGAGTGTCACACTCGTTGATGAAGCGGTCTCTTGGCACCGTCGCTGCCGCGGCCACAGGGTTGCTGCTGTTGGCTGCTCCGGCTCAAGCGGCACCTAAAACCGAGGCCGCCGGCGGCGAGCCGGCGAAACCCACGGCCAGTGCCGCCGAGATCGAGGCGAACAATGCCGCCGTGTGGGCGTCGCTGCCGCCGAACGTGACCATGAAGGTTGTCGGGAAGATGCCCAAGCTTCAGGGCCCGACCGACCACTACACTCAGAACGGCCCTACGGTCACGACGGGAATGACTCCTTTCGCGGTGGCCACAATTCCGTTCTCCTTTACCTTTGATGGAGCGTGGAGCCTGGACGGCCGAGACTTCAAGTCCACGCAGACGAGCTTCTGCAAGGACATTGAAGCCACGTGGGATTACCCCCAGGGGTCGCATCACCAGTTTAAGGTTAGCCTTTCAGCGGGCGGGACCATCACCGTTCCCACTGACGGCGTAACGCGCACCTGGTGCTGGTCGAGCGTTCCGACGAACACAACTATGCACTTCACCTACTTCTCTACGGGCAACTCCGGCGGTGACATCGCAAAGGCTTCCGGCAGCGGCTCGGTCCACTACTGATCTACAGGCCTGTTGAGGATGGCGCGGAGGCGAGTCGCCTCCGCGCCATCCTTGCGTCGGCGGGTCGCCGTCAAGGGGCGGATGGCGTCATGATCGACAATCTGGTCAGGTTGGCAAGGTCGGCTGTCGGCGTAAGTTCCACCGTGGTCGCGCCTGCCGCCTTGTCCGCAGACGCTCGCCCGATCGTGACAGCGCCAACCTGGCTGCTCTGCTGGGACGGATCTGGCATCAAGACACGGTTGGTCTGGTAGATCTCACCGTCTGCGGGAACGCCTTCCATGACCAGCTTTCCGCCGGTGCCGCGTACGGAACCCGGAACATTACTGATATTCGTGTGCACCTGGCCGGTGAAGCCGGTGCTGGTGATGAGGTCGACAGTGGCTTCGCCGCGGACGGTATCGACTGCCGTTACGCGTCCGACCAAACCTTCGGCGACAACAGCTAGTTGCCCTCGCTGGACTCCCTGATCCTTCGGAAACGCCACGATAATCTGTTGGCCGTTCCTGCGGAGCACCTCAGCGGGTACGGCCCGCGCGTCGCCGTCCACGCCGTCCTCACCAGGTACCTCGAACACCTTCGTGAGGCTGGCGAACGGCCGCTTCGGCTTGGTGAACCCCGCGATCGTCGTCGTCTGCGCGGTCGCAGTGAGCGGGAATCGTTTTACCACAAGACGACTGGTGGATCCCTCCGGTTCTTGGAACATTTCATTATCGACTGCGGTATTCGACACCCGCACCGCTGTCACGCCTGGCATGGCGATGGCGATGGCGTAGGTGCCCGCAGGGTCATTACTGACCTCGCCGGCGGCTCCGGACAACCGTGGACTGACCAGGCTTATCGCCTGAGTCTTCACCGGGTCGGGCGCCGGCCGATCAACCCGCATCCGCAAGGCGTCCGCCGCATCAAGATCACCGGTGAAGAACGCCAACCGCGCGTTGCCCTGCTTGTCGTATCCCTGCAGGACGACCACCGTCGAGCGCAGGCGTGGATGGCGCGTCGCGACAAGGGCCCGAACATCAGTGTGCGGGCCTGCCGAGTTGGTGCGGTCCCAGACGCTGGTGGCCTCATGTACCAGGTCAGCGTCCAGGTCTCCCACCGGGGACCAGCCTAGAAACGGGCCGTCCGGCGGCGGTGCAGCGAGTTGCGGTGCGGGCCCGAATCCGACAACCCGAACCATCGTGACCAGCACCGCCACGCATACCGCAGCCGCAGCTCCAGCGGCGATACGCCGCCGCCCGCGACGCCGCTCTGCCCGCCGCATGATCTTGCCTTCATAGCCCTCGGTCGGTGCCACCGACTCGGCCAGATCTGCCAGGCCGTCACGCAACTCGGTCGTGTCACGCATAGCGCACCTCTTGATCAGCAACAGCGTCGGCCTCAACCCACTGCTTACGCAGAGTCTGCAGACCCCTTGAAGAAAGACTCTTGACCGTGCCAACCGAACAACCCAGCACGTGCGCCGTGTCCTGCTCGGACAGGTCCTCGTAGAAGCGCAGCACGACGGCGGCACGCTGGCGTGCTGGCAGCCCGTCCAACGCCCGGCGGAGAAGGTCCCGCTGTTCCACCCCCACGTACTCGTCGCGCGCCTGACTCTCCACCAGCCGACCCAAAGGCTGCTCCCACCAGGATCGGCGCCGCCTCCAGGACACGAAAGTATTGACTAGGATGCGCCGAACGTAGTGATCGACGCCTTCCGAGCGTTGCAGCCGAGGCCACGCCACAACCGTCTTGGCCAACGTCGTCTGGACCAGATCCTCGGCTTTCCCTCGGTCTCCGCACAGCAGGAAGGCGGTCCGGAGCAGCGATCCGTAACGCGCCCGCACAAAGGCTGTCACCTCCTTGTCCTCGCGATCATGCATCAGCCACCCGCACCCTCGGTTTCAATCTCACGGCCACTACTTACGCTCTCGACCCCAGCAAACGTTGCCGTGACTCCGGAACTTCTTGACGATCGATTGTCTCGACCCGCGGGTTGGTGAGGGTGACGACCAGCCCGGCTCCTCGGTCAGCTCACGGGCGCAACCCGCCGCAGACGCTGGCTGGGCACCGACCGATACCGCCGCACTGGCCGACTCACGGAGTCCGCGAGCGAGGAGTTAAGCGTCCGCCATCGCACTGCTGAGCTGAGGCGCTACTGGAGAATGCGGTGCAGCAGGACGTCGTGTTCCTGGTAGATCGCCGGTGTGTCAGCCTGCGTGGCAGGTGCGGACGCGACGGCTGGTGGCCGCTGCTGGGCTTGCTGGACGGTGTCAGCGTCCATAGCAATGAGTTCAGCGCCGTAGGTATCGGCGACGATGGCGGCGATGTGCTGGCCGGCGTGGTCGATGTCGCCGGCGTATCGCACGCGAACGCCGTGGTGGACGGCGAGGCGGAACAGGGTGTGGTCGACGGCGCGAAGTTGTCCGCTGGTGCAGGCCAGCGGCTGGGGTGAGCCGTTGAGGTATGCGACTTCCAGCACCGACGGGTTCTCTACGACGGTGAGAACTTGCGGGCCGAGGGTTGGCGGCTCCTGCAGGAGGTCGAGCAGGGTGAGGGCGACGGGGGTGCTGCTGTCGCGTAGCCGCCGGTCGATGGGACCGTCACCGGTGGTGTGGACGTTGAACAGCAGCACGGTGGCCGACAACCGGTCGGCCACGATGCCGGATTCGGCCAGCAGCGCCCGTACGAGGTCGGGTCGGGCTGGTACGGCTTGGCCGGTGTGTTCGGCGATCGCGGCAACGAGGCGTCTACCGGCGAGCCGGTCCAGGTCGAAGTAGTGCGGATCGCCGACGGTGTCGTGGGCCAGTTTCGCCAGCGGCTTCGGCGGGGTCACGGGCAGCTGTTTCAAAACCGCAGCCAGGGCGGCGATGGTGGTGCGGATGTCGGTGTCGTCTTCACCGAGGCCTGCGGTGCGCATGCGGGTGATCAGCTGAGAGAGCCCGGGAAGCTGGTCGGCGGCGTACTGCCAGAGCTGTTCGCGGTGGGCGGCGGCGGTGCGCGCTGTGGCGCTGCGGTCGATGATCGGGGCGTCGATGGCGAGTTCCACGATCGTAACGAGTTGGTCAGGGGTGAGGTCGAGGACGGTGAGCAGATCGCGGACGGGCACGGTGATCGTGTCGACGGTGACGGTGACGGCTGAGGTTCTGCGGCGGCGCCGGGTGGTGGTGTCAAGCCAGGTTCGCAGTTGGGCGAGGCCGGCGTGGTTCATGTCGGTGACGCGAACGGTGGTGAGTGTTTCGGGGGTGGTGCCGGCGCACAGCCGGTCGTGGATCGCCTGCCAGAGAGGGTGCAGGTCGGTGTCGGCGGCGAGGTAGGTCAATTCGGTGGGCACCGTGGGTCAGCTCTCGGTTCGGGTGGCTGGTAGCGGCAGGGTGACGGGGGTGGCTTCGCCAGCGCCGTTCCACAGCCAGGGGATGGTGACGCGATGACGGCCGGCGGTGGTGATGACTTCGTGGATGACGACGTCGCGGGATTCGCGTTTGATCAGTGGGGCGATCGACGGGGTGGTGGCGAGCACGTCGAAATTCCAGGTGCGCAGCAGGGCCAGGACCTGCCGCAGGTTCTTGTCGTCGAAGGCGGCGTCGATCTCGTCGATGGTCAGCAGGCGAGGGCCCTGGTAGTTGGTGCCGGAGTACATGGACCAGGCAGCGGCGAGCAGCGGCAGCATGGTGGCCAGACGTGATTCGCCGGTGGACAGGCTCTTGAGCGGGTTGGAGCGGGCGTTGACGGGTTTGAACTGGTCGACGCCGAAGCTGCTATGGGTGACGCTGATGTGCCACTCGTGCCAGGAGCGGTAGTCGAAGGTGTGGGCAACGCGGTCGGTCCAGGTTTCATCGCCGGCTTCTTCCATCCGGCGGCGCAGGACGTCGTACATCGACTCGAAGACCTCGTCGGAGGGCGGGGCGGTGAGCAGGTCGACCATCTGGCGGGCATTGTCGTCCTCGCGGACTTTCCAGTCGACTTGCACGCCGACGCGGGCGACCCCAGTGCGTACGTTCTGCAGGGTTGTGCGGATCTGGCGCACTAGCTCTTGGGCGGCTTCGCGGCGTTGCTGGATGTCGCGGCGCAGCTGGATGAATGTCGAGGTTTTGAGGATGCCTTTGATGTCGTGACGGAGGTCGGCTTCCAGGCCCGCGACGGTGGTGCGCAGGGTAGCGGTGGCGTGGCGCAGGTCGTCGCCGACGGCGGCGTTGGGGGCGGCGAGGGTGACGCGGCGCCAGTCGGTGTTCTCCAGGGTGGTGATGTCGAGTTGCTGGTCGAACGCGGCGAGGGCCTGGTTGACGGTGCGCGTGGTGTTTTCGAGCTGGCGCAGCATGCGGTCGCGGTTGCCGATGAGAGTATCCAGGCGGGTGGTTCCCTGTCGTTGTGCCAGGATTCGGCGGGCCCAGCTCAGCGCGGCGGTGATATTGGCGGGGGTGCCGTCGGGCTCGTGCGCGATGTCGTCCGGGACGTCGATGGCAACTGTCCTGAAACGCATCGTCAGCGCCCACCAGACCGAGTCATAAGCCGGCTCAGCGAAAGCACGGGCGCTCTCATCGGCTAAATCCGGACACCGCTGTCCCCGCTTGCGGTGACCTAGGGTAGTCGCGGATGCTTGCAGCCTGCCTTGCAGGCGTACCGACGCCGAAGGCGTCTGCTACACAGGATGAGAACGGCTCGGTTTCGACCGCGAGCACATCCGAGGCTGGCCGTCCGACAATAGACCGCTGACCAACGGAAGGTTATGGCTGGCGCCCAACCACGGGATAATCATCGCCATGCTCCGCGAATTCACCAACGCCGACCAACTCAACCTTGTTGGGGACGGCCTTGCCGTCGGCTGCCCGACCTAGGCGTCACCGCCATCACCACGAATACTCAGGCGCTAGACCAGAGCTTCCGGCACGCTTGGCGCAGCTTCCCGCCGGCGGCCAAACTCTTCCCGCACATCAAGGCCAGCCTCGCTTACTGCGAAGTCCAGGGGATCCTCCGAGACAGCCCGCGGCGTAAGTGGTCGAAGGTGGAATGGCATCAGAGCATGGCTGGTGGGACCGCACCTCCGTGCGTCGTACGACGACATTGACGAGGTAGCCGAATCGATCGTTGACCTGGACGGTATCCCGAGGGATCAATGGCTTCGACTGGCGCACCCCTTCATCGACAGGCTGGGCGAAGAGTGCGTCCGCCGAACGGCTGAGTGCGTGGGCGCCAGCTTCGCTCATCGGGGCTACTCGCGGCGTTGCCGGGCACCCGCCCATGGGCAAGCAGCCCGAAAGCTATCAAGAGGCAGAGTGGCCGTCCACATTGACCTGCGCGTCGCCCGGTGGCGTCTGTGCTGCCTGAAGGCGGCGCGGTGAGCCCGATGTGAGCCCGGACGCCTACGGATTGAGCGGCACCACTTAGCATCCACCGGCGCCTACAGGGGTGTCTACCAGGACAGATAGACACCCCTGTGGATTGTCAATCACAGGCAATCATGGCCGGGATCCAACTTCTAATCCCAAGGCCGCAGGCTGCTCCCCGCGTACGCGGGGAGAATCCGGAGGGATCGACTTCGCGAAGCTCACCCCGGCTGCTCCCCGCGCCTGCGGGGCTGATCCCACGACCCGGTCGGCGCTGCTGCCGGACGGCTATTCGCGGCCGGTGGCCATGATGAGGGCCTCGGTGAACTGCTTCCAGGTCGGCTGGTCGGGGAAGTCTTCTCCTCGGTTCAGGTAGAGGCCGGGCAGGGCTTTGAGTGAGGACTCGAGTGCGCCCAGGAAGCGTTCGAGGGTGTGGTTCTCCCACTCGGTGGGGTGGGTGCGCAGGTCGGTGAGCATCCGGCCGACGATGTCGGCGGCGTCGGTGTGCGTGGTGACGTGGCTGACCTCGTCGGGACGGATGTTGGTGAATCTGCCGGTCTCGTAGGGGCTGCTCATCGGGTCATCGTGCCTGTTCTGTTGGGGAGACCTGTTCCGGGCCCGCTTCACGCCAACGGGTGCGGCTCACCGGTAAGTGCCGCGAGTGCGGCGGCGACTTCATGGACTGTCGCTCGGACGTAGGTAGCGGTCGTGCCGGTGTCGCCACCGCTGCCCGAGTGACCGGCATATGCACGGGCGATGGCGTAGCCGAAATTCCGTTCCACCCACGTCAACGTGGTATGCCGCAGCCAGTGCGTACTGATCTGCTGGGCGTGCACCCACGGCAGGCGCTCACCGATGCGCACCCACAGGTGGTCATATCGCCGGTAGGTGATGGGTTGCCCGCTGCGATATCGGAACAGTGGCCCTGCCTCGGTGGCATGCCGCTGCTCCGCATGCCGCTGCAGGTACCGCATGAGCGTCGGCGACACCGGCTGCCACCGCACCGTCTCGCCCTTCTCCCGCAACATGATCAGACATTGATCCCGGTCCAGATCCACTGGCCTTAACGCCAGCGCCCCACCCCGACGGCACGCTGTCTCGATGTGCAACCGCAGCAGCAGACTGTCCAACGCTGGATCATCACCCGTGGACGCCGCCACCTCATTGATCTCCGCCAGCCGGCTGTCGGCCAACGCCCGCCGCGTACTCGGCAACCGCCGCGGCTTCGCCACCTTCAACGCGGGATTGTCCGCCTCCGTGATAAGGCCGTCAGCGACCGCCCGCCGGTACAGACAACGCAACGCCGCGATCAGATGCTCCGCCGCACTGCGCCCACCCCGCGCGTTACGCCGAGCCACCACATGCGCCTTGACATACTCCGCCAACCGCTCGATCTCCGACGGCGTCGGCTCATCGATACGCCGCTGACCCCACTGCTCAACCACACGCTTCCAGTACGAGCCGTACGCCCGCCGCGTGCCGACCGTGACCGCAGCCGCCACCACCGGCACGTACTCCGCGAACGTCGGCACCGCTGGGCGATCCGACGCCGCCCCCACCAGATCCGCCGGCGAGATCCCCATCCGCGCCAGCAACAACCGCGCGGCATCCAACTCCGCCCTGCCTGCCATCGCCGCGCTCATGCGTCATCACCACCCAACACCGCACGCTGAGCTTGGGCGACCATGTCGTCCAAGGCCGTCGGCGGATACACCACGAGCAGGTCTGCAACAGGATCGGCGGTCAACAAGGCCCGATCCCCAGCTACAAGCCCACACCAGTGCCGCACCGCAGCCGGCAGCAACAGGTGTCCCTGACCGGTGAGAGCGAAAACTCCACCGAGATCCCGACGCACGACAATGACGCCAGCTCTCTCGCGGATCTCCAGTCGGGCACCCGGCTCCCAAGCCAGGGCACGGACGATGCCTTGATCACGGATTCGGCCGCTGGCATCGACCGCCGCTAGGCGGTACACCTTGGCCTCGGTCCGCTGCTGCGCGACCGCTGGCATCGGTAACGGAGCCCGTCGCAGGGGTGCGTGTGAGTCACGAGGGTTGCTTCGCCCACGGTCCGGCAGAAGAACCGGGGGAACGACGGAAGCCAGAGAGGGATCAGCCACAGCGACCACCACCGTCGACCGACACAGGGTCGGCGAGGTTGGTCCGGAAGATCAGATCCACGTGGTCAAGGAGACTTGACCACCAGTACGTAAGAGACGGCATGGATGCCGCAAATTTGTGTCCGAGGGGGGACTTGAACCCCCACGCCCTATACGGGCACTAGCACCTCAAGCTAGCGCGTCTGCCATTCCGCCACCCGGACCTGCTCGTACAGCCTACCGTGTCGACCGAGGTGACCTCTCCACCGCCGGCCGCCCTGGTGGGCCGCACGGGGAGTTACTGTACACGCCCCGGATGGATCATGCACATCGGCTTCCGACGGGTGGTCGAGGCAGCTCACCGGGGGGCCGCGACCCGCGTGAACCGCAGTCAACCGGCGGACCTGGGTAGCGTCCGACGGGTCTCACGCGGCAGCATGGCCACGTGTCACAACCCTCTCCCCTGGCCGCCGTGCAGCACCGGGCCCTCGCCCATCGCGCCGCGGGCGATCTCACCTCCGCCCGTCGGCTGCTCACCGACGCCGTCGGTTCCGCGCGGCCGCCGTACGGTAAGGATCATCCGGATGTGCTGAGTTCCGCCCATCTGCTGGCCCGACTGCATCGGGAGGCGGACGACCCGGGCGCCGCCCGGCGGGTGCTGGAGGAGGCGTTCGCCGCCGGCGAACGGCTCTGGCCGACCTCCGATCCACTGATGCTGGCGCTCTCCTTCGAACTGGCCGCGGTGGCCGACGAACTGGGCAACCGCCACGAGGCCCGGCGCAACTACGCCCGCGTCGCCTCCCTCGGGCCCGCCGTGCTCGGCGTCGACCACCCGGCGGTACGCACCGCACGGCAGTATCTCGGCGATGCCGCTCCCCCGCCCGCCCCTGGTGGCGCGCGGCCGGGCATGGCGGCGCTTTCCGAGCCGACGATGTCGCTGGCGGTCCTCTCCACCGCCTGGCGACCGCACGAGCCGGGCGCGGTCGGCCCGGTGCAGCCGCCGGCCGCGCAGCCGACGCCGCCGCACGTCGCAAGTGGCCCGCCGGCGTCCCCGTACGCTCCGCCGATCCCGCCTCCCCCGCCCGTTCCGGGTGCACGCGGGGTGGGGCGTGCCGCCCCCGTGCCACCGGCACCGCGTGTCGCGCCGCCCCCCGCCCCGTATCAGCCCCACCCGGCCGGCCACGTGCCGCAGGTACCACCCGCGCCGGCGCAGCCGTACCCCGCGCAATCACAGCCGTACCCCGCACCGCCGCAGGCCGCCCAGCCGCCGCAGGCCGCGCAGGTACCGCCCCCGCCGCCGGTCCCCGGTGGGCCACGCCAGGCGTGGGCACCGCCGGTGCCGCCCCAGGTGCCGGCACAGCCCCAGGCCGCCCAGGCGCCGGCGCCGCACAGCGGTGGGTGGGGACGAGCCGACCCGTACGCGGCGGCGCCGCAGCGGATCCCGCCGCCGCCACCGATCCCGCCGCCGCCGGTCGTGCCCGCGCCCTCGGGGCAGGGCCGCGCCTCGGTGCCCCCGCCACCGGTGATGCCACCGCCCTCGGCCGCCGCCCCGGCACCACCGCCACCCGCCCCCGCGGTGCCCGTACCGCCGCCTCCGGTCGTCCCGTCGCAACGGTCCGGGCCCGTTTCCCCGCAATCCCCCTGGGGTCCCCCACCCGGTGCGACCCGACCACCCGCGACGGGGACCGCGCCGGCGCCGCAGGGCCCGCTGCGCCCCACCCCGGCGGCGGGGAGCGCTCCGGTCGTGCCGGCCCCGAGGACGGCCCCGCCGACGCCTACCCCACCGGTGTCGGTTCCGCCGGCACCGGAGGCTGCGGTGTCGGCTCCGCCGGCCGCGACGGCGAGTACGGCACCACCCGTCCCGCCGATCGGCCGGCACGCGTCCACGGCACCTGCGGAGAAGCCCTGGGGGCCGCCGCCGGCCGCTGAGACGCCGCCCGTCGCCGTCCCGCATCACGCCGCCGCGCCCGCGACACCGTCGGTCGCCGGCCCGCCCGGGACGGCTGCGCGTGCGGCGGGTACGGCGACGCGGGCCGAGCCGTCCGCGCCCGCCGTCGAGGCGCCAGGGCCGTCCCGGCCCGCCCCCGAGGGCGCACACTCATCGACCCCGAGCACCGGGGCACCGCCGCAGTCGGACGAAGCACCCCTGTCGAATGCAGCACCGCTGCCGGACGCAACGCCGCCCTCGGAGGCAAGGACGCCCTCGGAGCCAAGGACGCCCTCGGAGCCAAGGACGCCCTCGGAGGCAACGCCACAGCCGGAGGCAGCCGGGCAGTCGGAGGCAGCCGGGCAGTCGGAGGCAGCCGGGCAGTCGGAGGCAGCCGGGCGACCGGCGGGGACCCCGCCCGGGTGGGCCAAGCCGACCATCCAGGTCAAGCAGATCGAGTCACTGCTCGCCGAGGAGGCCGCCCGGACCGCCGGCAGGCACGCCGGCCCGAACGCGCCGGCCGGTCCCGCCCGGTCGTCGGGGGCCTCGTCGCCGGACACCACGCCCCCGGCGGCGGCCCACGCGGCCCCACCGGTCAGCGCGCCACCCGCGCCACCCGTGAGCGCGCCACCGGTCAGCGCGCCACCCGCGCCACCGGTCAGCGCGCCACCGACACCACCGGTCAGCGCGCCACCGGCGTACTGGGCGAGCAGTCCGCCCGTCAGCGCACCACCGCGCGGCGCCGTTCCGCCACCGCCGCCGCCGTCGATTCCGCCACCGCCGGTGATGCGACCGCCGGTCAGCGCGCCGCCCGGCCAGCCGCAGCAGTTCAGCGCGCCTCCGCCGCCGGTGAGCGCGCCTCCGGCGGTTGCGGCGGGCGACGCGCCACCGTGGAGCATGTCCGCGCCACCGTGGAGCAGCACGGCACCCCCGCAGGCGTTGACCGGCCCGACGACCGACGACGACGCGCCGGCTGACGTCGAGGACGCGCTGGAGCAGGCGGAACGGGAGCGGGCGGAACTGGCTCAGGCGCTGCCGCAGCCGGCGGAGACGGAGCGGGAGCAGGCGGACGACCTGCCGCCGGCGTACCTCGACATCGACGAGACGTTCCCCATGAAGGCACAGCCCCGCCGGGCGGCAGCCGACCGTCCGCCCCCGCCACCGGCCTTCCCGCCGGCGTCGGCCTTCCCGCCGGCGTCGGCGTACCCCGACGCGGCGGGGTCCCGGGAGGGCGGGCGGAACCGGACGGCGATCGTCGTCGCGGTGGTCGTCGCGGTCCTCGCGGTGGCGGCGCTGGTCGGGGTGGGCGTGCTGGTGCTCAACCGGGACGCGGCGGCGCCGGCCGCGCCGGCGACAGCGACGCCGTCCGCGGCGACCGCCACCGGGCCGCCGCCGGACGGGCTGACGCTCAAGGACGACTCGGCGACGATCACCCTGAACTGGCGGGACCCGGCCGGTGGCGGGGTGCCGTTCATGGTGGCGGGCGGCCGGGTCGGGCAGGCGCTGGGTGTGCTGGCCACGGTGGACCCGGGCCAGACCAGCTACACGGTCAACGGGTTGAGCTCGCGGGTGGACTACTGCTTCACCGTGCTGGCCGTCTATTCGACCGACTCGTTCGCCACCTCCGGGCAGGTGTGCACGAAGCGGGAGGGCGACACGCCGTCGAGCTGACCGGCACGGCGGCGTGGCGCGCACGCTCGGTGTCCACAGGCCGACGGTGCGGGTTCCCCCGCCCCTGACCGGGCCATATGATGGCACCCGGCTCAGGGGAGGGTCGCCGCGCACGGCGTGCCACCTGCCAGGGACGACACGGGAGGCAGCCGGTAGTGGCCACCATCGATGACGCCGGGCAGGCCGGCACCGGTTCCCCGCGACCCCGGCCCCGGCGGATGCGCGGCGGGGCCGTCACCATCGCGACGGTGAGCGCCCTGCTGGCGGCCATGGGGCTCACCGTCCTCGGGCTGGGCGCGGCGGACAACGCGGTGGCCAGCCATGACGCGAGTTCCTGGCTCTGGAGCGCCGCGCGTAGCGAGCTGGCCCGGGTCAACGGGATCACCGCGCGGGTCGACACCCGGGTCGCGGTCCCGGCGGCCCGCCGGCACCCGATGCAGGTCACCCAGACCGACCGGCTGCTGGTCCTGCGGGACCTGAACACCGGCCAGGTCAGCTCGCTGGACCTGGCCACCCTCCAGATCACCGCGACGACCCCCACGACCCCGGGGCTGGGCGTCAACGTCGCCCTGCACGAGGACGCGGCGTTCGTCGTCGACGCCGTGCAGGGCGTCGTCCGGCAGCTCGACCCGCGGTCGCTGACCCCGGTCGGTGAGCCGGTGCGCTACCCGCCGGGCATCACCGGCGGCGCCTTCGACGGCGAGGGGCGCCTCTGGATCGCGGTGCCCAGCGAGGGCACCGTCTCGGCGGTCACCGCCGCGCCGCTGCCCGCCACGCCCGCGTCGGCGGCGCCCGCCGGCGCCGGCCTCAGCCCGAAGAAGGTCGAGACGCACGACGTGGCGGACGCCAGCCACGAACTGGTCGTCTCCACCCTGGACGACGGCGTCGCGGTGCTCGACCGCACGGCCGGGGCGCTGGTCACCGTACAGCGCGGCGAGGTGCGGACCACGCGGCTGACGATGACCGCGCCGGGCGAGCTGCCGGCGCGCACCAGCGGGCCGGACGTGCCGGTGACGGTGCCCGGCGAGCGGCGGGTGCACGTGGTCGACGACGCCGGCGCGGTGCGGGCCTTCGCTGTTCCGGGCACGGGCGACCAGCTCAGCCCGGCCGTGGCGTGGGCGGGCCGATACTACTGCGCCGACGCGGCGTCCGGCACGGTCTACGCCTTCGACTCCGGTGGCCGACTCGTCGACACCATCCGGGGCCGGGGCGCCGGTCCGCTGGAGCTGGAGGTGCGGGAGAACCACCTGTTCATCAACGCCCCCGACGCGGCGACCGCCCGCGTGGTGGACGACCGGCACCAGGTCCGCGAGGTCGACAAGTACGCCAACGACGTGCTCGGTGGCGACCCGCCGCCGGCTCCCCCGCCGCCGCCCCCGCCGAAGAAGCCGAAGGTGGGCAAGCCGGGCGCGGCGCGTAGCGTCACCGCCGCCGCCGGCAACGCCCAGGCCCGGGTGAGCTGGCGGCCGGCCCCCGCCAACGGGGCGGAGATCACGCGGTACGTGGTGCAGGGCGCGGGCCAGCGGGTGGAGGTGGGCGCCAACCAGCGGGCCGTGGAGATCAAGGACCTGAGCAACGGCGAGACCTACCGGTTCTCGGTGCACGCGGTCAACGCGAAGGGCGACGGCCCCGCGCGCAACAGCAACCCGGTGACGCCGACGGCCGCGGTGCCGGATCCGCCGGCCGGCGTCACCGCCCAGGAGCGCCCGGACGGCACGGTGCTGGTGAAGTGGCCGGCCGCCGACGGGCAGGGCAACACGATCGCGAAGTACGCGGTCACGGCCACCTCGGCGGGCGCCAACGCGCCGGCCGGCGAGTCCCGCAGGACCGAACTGGTGGTGCCGGCGGGCGAGCTGGAGTACGGCACGCAGTACGCGTTCACGGTGGTGGCGGTCAACGACCGGGGCGCCGGCTCGGCGGCCTCGCCCGTGAGCAACACCGTCGTGCCGTACGCGGCACCGGACCGCCCGGCGCAGTTGCGGGCGACCACGGTGCCCGACCAGCCGGGAGCCGTCGCGGTGCAGTGGTCCCCGGCGGTGGCGAACGGCCGGCCGGTGACGAAATACCTCGTGGACGTCGGCGGGCGCACCAGCGAGACGACCGACACCCGGACGACGGTGCAGGGGCTGGGCAACGGTCAGAACGTCACGGTGCAGGTGAAGGCGGTCAACGAGGCCGGTCCCGGCCCGGAGGCCACCACCACGGCGCGTACGGTGGCCCAGCCCCGCGTCACCGTGACCGGTTCGTCGGCCAACGCGACGTCGGCGACGGTGACGTTCACCGTGGACGCCGGGGGCGGCAGGGCGACCTGCACGCTGAGCACGGGCGGCGAGCCCGTGAAGGCGGGAAACTGCTCCGCCATCACGATGACGGGCCTGGCCCCCGGCACGAAGTACGCGTTCACGGTGACGGCGAGCAACGCCGCCGGCAAGGGCACCGCCGCGCGCACCCAGGCCACGACCGCCCTCTACGGGATCGCGACGTGCGAGAACGGGCCCGACGACGACCAGCGGACGTACTGCGACTCCGAGGTCGACGGCCGCAACGGCAACGAGGTCTTCTCCGTGCCCCGACAGGACAACGACCGGCAGGTCGGCTGGGCGAAGCCCGGCACCCGGTTGAAGGCGCACTGCAAGAAGTCGGGCGAGAACGTCGACTCCTGGATCTACAACGACCAGAAGCAGAGCAACTGGTGGGTGCGGGTCGACTTCAAGGGCAAGAACTACATCCCCTGGGCCTGGCTCAACCTGGAGGGCGGCGACGACATCAAGGCCCTGCCCACCTGCTGACCCACCCCAGGCGAGGAGCACCACCGCAGTGAACACCGCAGAACCGCTCAGCCAGCCGGAGGTGCAGGGCTTCGCCGCCCTCGCCGCCCGGCTCGCGGAGAACGTCAACTCGGTGGTGCTGGGCAAGCCGCAGGTGGTCCGGCTGGCGCTGACGGCGCTCTTCGCCCAGGGGCACGTGCTGCTGGAGGACGTGCCGGGCGTGGGTAAGACCACCCTGGCCCGGGCCATCGCCGCCACCGTCAAGGGGCAGTGGCGGCGCATCCAGTTCACGCCCGACCTGCTCCCGTCCGACGTGTCCGGCGTGACGATCTTCAACCAGGCCACCCGGGGCTTCGAGTTCCATCCGGGGCCGGTGTTCGCCAACATCGTCATCGCCGACGAGATCAACCGGGCGTCGCCGAAGACCCAGTCGGCGCTGCTGGAGGTGATGGAGGAGCGCACCGTCACCGTCGACGGGGTCCGGCACCCGGTGCCGCAGCCGTTCCTGGTGGTGGCCACCCAGAACCCGGTGGAGATGGACGGCACCTACCGGCTGCCCGAGGCCCAGCTCGACCGGTTCCTGGTGAAGCTCTCCGTCGGCTATCCCGACGAGGCCGTCGAGGTGGAGGTGCTGCGCGGGGCGACGGTCCGCTCCCCCGAGGCGCTCACCGCCGTCACCGACACGGACACCCTCGGGGAGATGGTCCGGATGGCCCGCCGGGTGCACATCGCCGAGCCGCTCTACGCGTACGCGGTGCGGCTCGCCGCGGCCACCCGTACCCATCCGCAGGTGCGGGTGGGCGTCAGCCCCCGGGGCGTGATCGCGCTGACCCGGGCGGCGTGCGCGTACGCGCTGACCGACGGGCGGGGCTGGATCATGCCGGAGGACCTGAAGTCCCTGACCGGGCCGGTCTTCGCGCACCGGCTGCTGCTCACCCCCGACGCGCAGGTGCGTGGGGTGACGGCCGCCGAGGTGCTGCGCCAGGCGGTCGCCTCGGTGCCGGTGCCGCTCCCCTCGGGCCAGCCGGCCCCGGTCCAGGGCTGACCGGCGACGCCGGTGTCCGCGCTCACCGCCCGCTGTGTCGGGCTGCTCGTCGCCGCCGTCGTGCTGCTCGGCGCCGGTTTCCGCTTCGCGTACCCGGAGTTGACGCTGCTCGGGGCGGCGGCCGGCATCGCCGTCGGCTACGCGGTGCTGACGGCGGCCTGGCGGCCCCGCCTGGAGGTGAGCCGCAGCGCGGACCCGGACCGGGTGGCGCGGGGCGAGCCGGCCGCGATGACCCTGACCGTACGCAACGCGGGGCGGCTGCGGGCGGCGAGCCTGGTGGCCGAGGACCGGTGCGGGGACCGGGCGGTCCCGGTGCCGCTGCTGCGGCTGCGCCCGGGTAGGGACACCACGGTCCGCTACGACGTGCCGACGTCCCGGCGGGGCGTGGTGGCGGTGGGGCCGCTGCGGGTGACCCGGCGTGATCCGCTGGGCCTGGTGGCGCTGGCCCGCTCGTACGGGGCACCGGTGCCCGTGTGGGTGTACCCGCGGGTGCATCCGCTGAACGCGGTGCCCACCGGGGCGGGGCGCAGCCTGGACGGGCGGGTGGACAGGGTGCCGCACGGGTCGATCACGTTCGACTCGCTGCGGGAGTACGTGGTCGGTGACGAGCTGCGCCGGGTGCACTGGCGTACCAGCGCCCGGGTGGGCGAGCTGATGGTGCGGGAGAACGTGGACACCAGCCTGCCCCGGCTCGTGGTGCTGCTGGACAACCGGTCCGGCGCGCATCCGGGGCGCGTCGACGGGGTGGCCGAGTCGTTCGAGTCGGCGTGTGAGGCCGCCGCCTCAGTGCTGGTCGCCGCGTACCGCGAGGGTCTGCCGGTGGTGTTGCTGCTGGTCGCGGCGGAACCGGCCGGCCCGCCGGCCCGGGACGGCACCGTGGCGACAGGCGACGAGATGGCGGGCGGCGCGGGCGCGCGGGGGCCGCTGGACCGGCTCGCGGCGGTGGTGCTCGCCGACGACGGCGATCTGCGGCCCGCCACCGCCCGGCTGCGGCGGGAGCGGCTCGGCGACACGCTGGTCTTCCTCACCGGGCCGGGTGGCCGCGACGACCTGGGGGCGGTGGGCGCGCTGCGGGCCGCGTACCCGTCGGTGGTGGTGGGGGTGTTCGGGGCGGCGGAGCCGGCACCGTCGGGCGCGGCCGGCCTGGTGGTGATCGACGCCGCCGACGGGGCCGCGTTCGCCGCCGAGTGGGATGGGGTGCGCAGGTGGTGACGGCGTCCGAGGGCCCGGCAGCGCGGACCGGCGACGGCGGAGCGACGGCCGGCGACGGGACGAACGGGGCGGCCGGTCGCGGCCGGGCCCGCGGGCCGCGGCGAGCGCTGACGCGGGTGTTGCGGGAGGCACCCGCGCCGTTGGCGCTGATCGCGATGATCGGCCTGGCCGGCGTGGTGCTCGGCCGGGTCTACGCCGGCGCGCTGCTGACCCTGCTGGTCCTCGGGGCCGCGGCGGGCTCGGTGCTGATCAGCGTGGCCGCCCGCCGGCTGCCCTCGTGGCTGGTCGCCCCCGTCTCGGTGCTCGCGATGGCCGCGTGGACGGCCTGGTCGCTCTGGTTCACCGCCGGTCGGGCGGGGCTGCCCGGCGGGCTGGCCGAGGTCGGCGCGGACGCCGCCGCGAACGGCATCCCCCGGCTGCTGACGGCGATGATCCCGGTGGAGCCGACGCCCGACACGGTGCTGGTGCCGCTGGTCGCCACGTGGCTGGCCGGTCTCACCGCGGCGGAGGTGGCGCTGCGGGCCGGCAGGAGGCTGGCCGGCTACCTCCCGCCGGCGCTGCTCTACGTCGCCGCGCTCTACGTCGTCGGCCCGAACGCCGATCCGGCCATCGGGCCGACGCTTGCCTTCGTGGCCGTGGCGGTGCTCGGCCTGGCGGTGCCGGCCGGCCGGGCTGCCACCGCCGGCGCCGACCCGGCGGCCGATCTGGCGGCGGGACTGACGCCGGCGGTCCGGGCCGCCGTGCGGGCCCGGACCGCCGCCGCCTCCGCCGCCGGGCTGGCCGTGGTGGTCGGGCTGGCCGCGCTGCTCGGCCCGCTGGTCGCCGGCCAGGTCGACGGCCGGCCGGTGGACCCCCGGCGCTACGTCGAGCCGCCGCGGGTGGAGACGCTCGACGAGAATCCGCTGATCCGCATCTCCGGCTGGGCGCTGAACCCGCGACAGCAGTTGCTCGACGTACGGACGTACCGTTCGGGCGGGCCGGTCACCGCCCCGGAGCCGGGTGCCGCTCCCGCGCCGGGCGGCGCCGACCCCCCGGTGCCGATCCGGCTGGCCGTGCTCAGTGACTACGACGGGGTCACCTGGCGGGTCGGCGCGACGTACCGCAACGCGGGGCGGATCCTGCCCGCGACGGCGCCGGCCCCGGACAGCACCGTGGAGACGGTACGGCAGGAGATCACCGTCGCCGGGCTCAGCGGCCGGTTGCTGCCCGCCGTCGCCACCCCGCGCGAGGTCACCGGCGCCCGGGTGGCGTACGACCCGTCGACCGGGACGCTGATCCGACCGGAGGGTCTGGTCCCCGGGTTGCGTTACACGGTGTCCTCGGCGCTGGAGAGCCCCGACGGCAACCTGCTCGGCACGGCGGACGTGCCGGCCGGCGAGGAGGTGGCCCGGGTGCTGCGGGTCGCGGACGGGGTGCCCGAACCGGTGCGCCGGCTCGCCGCCCAGCTCGCCGAGTCCAACGGCGCCCCCTATGCGCGGGCCGCCGCCGTGGAGCAGTTCCTCGCCGAGCACTACCGCCTCGTCGCGGACGCGCCGAGCGGGCACGCGTACCCGAATCTGGGTTTCTTCCTCTTCGGACCCCGCGACGCCGGCGGGCAGCGGGGCACCTCGGAGCAGTTCGCGGCGGCGTTCGCCGTGCTGGGCCGGTTGACGGGGCTACCGACCCGGGTGGTGGTGGGTTTCCGCGCCGCCGGCGACGGCCCGGTCCGGGCCGGCGACGCGTACGCCTGGCCGGAGGTGCTCTTCGAGGGCCTGGGCTGGGTGCCGTTCGACCCGCTGCCCCGCCCCGACGAGGAGCCGCGCCCGGTGGAGGAGGATTTCCGCCCCGCACCGGACGATCCGCCCCCGTCGGAGGTGCCGGAGCCGACGGTCGAGCCGACCGCGACCCCGGAGCCGGTGGCCGGGCCGGGCGGGCCGGCCGGGGGCGGTGGGCCGTCGAGGGCGCTGCTGGTGGGCGGCGGGACGGGCGGCATGCTGCTGCTGGTCGTGGCCGCGCTGCTCGTCCTGCTGCTGATGCGCCGGGCACTGACCCGGGGGCGGCTGGAACGGGGCGACCCCGGCCAGCGGATCGCCGGCGCCTGGCGGGAGGTCACCGACGCGCTGCGGCTGGCCGGTCGGCCGGTCCGGGGGGACCTTTCCGCCACCGAGGTCGCCGTGCACGCCCGCCGGGCCGTCGCGGAGGCCCGCGCCGGGACGGCCGGCCACCCGGCCGGCGGCGGGGACCTCGAGGCGGGGGTCGACGAGTTGGCGGGGCTGCTCAACCAGACGGCGTTCGCCCCGGGTACGGCCAGCGCGCAGCAGGCGGCCCGGGCCGCCACGACGGCCGGCGACTACGTCGCCGCGCTGCGCGCCGCCCGCCCCTGGTGGCGGCGTCTCCTGTGGTCCGTACGCCCCGGTCCCCTCCGCTGGCCTCGCTGAACCGGCGTCCCGTCAACCCGGCCGCCGAGTGGGATTTTGCACTCGCAGTGCACTTGTCTCGCCCGTCGGGGCTGCCTAGCGTCGGCCCATGCCTGCTTCCTGGACCTTCGCCGTGGCCCGTGACGACCTGAGCCGGACCACCCTCGTCGACGCCACGACGCCCACCCTCGCCGACGGCGAGGCACTGCTGCGGGTGGACCGCGTCGGCCTGACCGCCAACAACGTCACCTATGCGGTGCTCGGCGACTCCATGCGGTACTGGGAGTTCTTCCCGCCCGGCCCCCGCGGGCTCGGCCCGCAGTGGGGGCTCCCGCCGCTGTGGGGCTTCGCCGAGGTGGTCGAGTCCACGGTAGAGGGGGTCACGGCGGGGCAGCGGGTCTACGGCTACCTCCCGCCGGCGGGTCACCTGGTGGTGCGTCCGGACCGGGTGGACGCCTCCGGGTTCCGCGACGCGAGCGCGCACCGGGCCGACCTGCCCTCGCCGTACAACGTGTACCGGGCGACCACCGGCGACCCGGCGTACCGGGAGGACCAGGAGGACCTGCTGGTCCTGTTCCGGCCGCTCTTCTTCACCTCCTTCATGCTGGCCGACCAGGTCGTCGACAACGACTTCCACGGGGCGCGGTCGCTGGTGCTGTCGTCGGCGTCGAGCAAGACCGCGTACGCCGCCGCCTTCGAGCTGCACGGCCGGGGCCCGCGTCTGGTGGGGCTCACCTCACCCGGCAACCTCGCGTTCACCCGGTCGCTCGGCTGCTACGACGACGTGGTCTCCTACGACGACGTCCACTCCCTCGACGCCGTACCGACCGCCTATCTCGACCTGTCCGGCGCGCCCGCCACCCGGGCCGCCCTGCGGGAGCATCTCGGCGACCGGCTCGTGCGGGACGTCGCGGTCGGACTCACCACCCGGATCCCGAACGCCGACGCCGCCGGAGAGGTGTTCTTCGCCCCGGTGCAGATGCGCAAGCGCCGCCAGGACTGGGGCCGCGACGGGCTAGACCGGCGGTTCACCGACGCCTGGCAACGGTTCGCCGGGGTCGTGGGCGGATGGCTCGACGTCCGGACCGGATCCGGGCCCGACGCCCTGCAGCGCGCCTGGCTGGAAGTCCTCGCCGGCCGGACGCCGCCGCGCGTGGGTCAGGTCGTCCGACTGTGAACGGCGCTGCGGCACGGGCTCCGCGACCGGCTGCCGGCGGACGAACCACCCACCGCCCGCCCGCGTGACGGATGCACCGTCATCGTTGCGTCCGGTCGAGCCGGGAGACGGCACGACACGCCGGACGCGAGTGACTTTCGGGCTGACGGGCCGTGACACCATACCTGTGTCGTCCGTCGCACCGGCGCGGCTCGTCAAGGTTTCGGTGGGGTCGGACGGCTGGGCTGGCCGGGCACCACGCCGCCGCGTCCGGGTGATCCGCGCACGGCGGGGCCCTGCCAGCTCAGCGGGTGGCCGGGGCGTCGTCCACCCGGGCAGGGACGCACACGGCGGCCGGGCGGCGGGCGACCCGGCAGGCCATCGCCGACGCCATCACCGCACCCCTGGAGGACCAGATGGTTTCAGGTCGACCGACCGCCCGGCCGTGGCTGCCGTACACCGCGGCCATCCTGGCCGGATCCGCGGTCATCGCGGCGGCCTACCTGATCGTCCGACCGGCGGCGGACGCCGGGTGCACGCCGCTGGAGGTCAGCGCGTCGATCGAGAAGGACGTGCTGCTCGGCGAGCTGGCGGAACGCTACAACAGGAGCGATCGGCGAGTCGACGGCCGGTGCGCCGTGGTGACCGTGCACGGCCTCGCCTCCGGCGCCTCGACGGCCGCGCTGGCCGGCGACTGGGCGGTCAAGCAGCCCAACCTGCCACGGCCGCAGGTGTGGTTGCCGACGTCGAGCCTGTGGACCGGGCAGTTGACGTTGCTGGACGAGGCCGCCGGACGCCCGGCACAGACCGCCGGCCGGCACCCGTCGATCGCGAACAGCCCGCTGGTGATCGCCATGCCGCAGTCGAAGGGCAGGCACCTCCAGCAACAGGGCCCACTCGGCTGGGGTGAGGTCCTGGGCTCGTCCGGGCGCACGGGCTGGGCCGCCTTCGGTCGCCCCGACTGGGGGCGGTTCAGCTTCGGCAAGGTCAACCCGAACCTGTCCACCTCCGGGCTGGCGGCCACGATCGCGAGCTACTACGCGGCCATCAACCGGGCCAGCGACCTGACCGAGAGCGACGTCGCGAATCCGGCGGTGACCCAGTTCGTCCGCCGCATCGAGGCCAACGTGTCCCACTACAGCGACGACATCGTGGACCTGCTGAAGGACCGCGCCGAGGCGGACCTGTCCAGCGCCGACACGGCGGCACCGACGGACATGAGCGCGGTGGTGACGCAGGAGGAACTGGTCTACCTGTACAACGAGGGGAAGCTGAGCCCGACCCTGGGCGAGAAGCCGAGGGTCCCGCTGGTCGCGATCTATCCGAAGGAAGGCACGTTCAACCTCGACCACCCGTACGTGGTGCTTCCCTCGGCCAGCCCGGAGCAACGTGACGCCGCCGCCGACTTCCTGACGTTCCTCCAGGAGCCGCCGCAGCAGCAGAGCTTCGGCCGGCACGGGTTCCGCGACCACGAACGGAACGCGCCGGCCCGCTGATCGCCGCCGTCGGCGGGCGGGGGGCCGAGAACCTCACCTACTTCGACCCGCCGGATCCCACCGTGGTCAAGGCGATCCTCACCGGCTGGGGCACGCTGCGGAAGAAGGCCAACATCCTCGTGGCCGTCGACACGTCCGGTTCGATGAACGCGAAGATCGGTGACCGGACCAGGTTCCAGGTGGCGACCAGGGCCGCCGCCAAGGGCTTCGGCCTGCTGAACTCCGAGGACAAGGTCGCGCTCTGGTCGTTCTCGTCGGAGACCCCGCAGCGGCCGAAGTCGCCGTACAGCGAGGAGGTCCGCCTGTCGCCGTTCGACCGGAAGGCGCTCACCAGGGAGATCGGAAATCTCCACGTCGAGGGCGGGACCGCGCTGTACGCCACCGTACGGGCGGCACACCGGCACATGCTCGATCACTACGACCAGTCCCGGATCAACGCCGTGGTCGTACTGACCGACGGCACGAACGAGTACACCAAGGACAACAACCTCGCCCGGCTGCTGAAGGATGTCGCGTTGGACCCGGAGCGACCGATCAAGATCTTCTGCATCGCCTTCGACGAGAAGTCCGACTTCGGGACGCTGGACCGGATCGCCAAGGCGTCCGCGGGCAAGGCGTTCGACGCCCGCGACCCGGCGAAGATCGACGACGCGTTCGTCAAGCTCGTCAGCAGCTTCTAGCGCCGCGCAGCCAGGCCCCGCGCCCGGTGCGACGAACCCGACCCCGCGACCTCAGGCGCGCAGGCGGCGGACCAGTTTGCGCAGGCCGGACTGCCAGCCGTCCGGGTCCTCTGCCCTGCGCCGGGCGTAGGCGGCCACCTCGGGGTGCGGAAGGATGAGGAAACGCTCCTCGGCGAGGCCGGCGACCGCCGCGTCGGCGACCTGGTCGGCGGTGAGCACCGCGCCGGAGGCGGCCACGACCCGAGCGCCCAGGTGCCCGGCGGCCAGCCCGTCGGCGAGCATGGGCGTGTCCACCCCCTGCGGGCACAGCGCGCTGATCCGGACACCCTGGTCGCGGTAGGTGACGGAAAGCCACTCGGCGAAGCCGACGGCCGCGTGCTTGGTGGTGGCGTACGGGGCGTCGCCGACCGAGGTCAGCACGCCCGCCGCCGAGCAGGTGTGCAGCAGGTAACCGCCGCCCCGGGCCAGCATCGCCGGCAGCACCGCGCGGGCCGCGTAGACGTGGGAGAGCACGTTCACCCGCCACGCGCGGTCCCAGCCGGCGTCGTCGACCTCCATCCCGCCGCCGGTGGTGACGCCCGCGTTGGCGCAGAACAGGTCGATGCGCCCGTACCGCCGCTCGGTGTCGGCGACCAGCGCGCGGACCTGCTCCTCGTCGGTCACGTCGAGCCCGACGGCGTGGGCGAGCGGGCCGAGACCGTCGGCCACCGCGCGGGCCGCGTCGGCGTCGAGGTCGGCCACCACCACGGCGGCGGCGCCCTCGGCGGCGAAGCGGCGGGCCAGGGCGGAGCCGATGCCGCCGGCCCCGCCGGTGATCACCACGACCCGGTCGGTGAGGTTCACCGCGACCCACCCCCGCCCAGGCGGGTGATGAGGTCTCCCAGTGCCGCCGCGCCACCGGCGGCCAGTTCGGGGGTGGGCAGCAGGGCCAGCACCGGCACGTCGACGCCGGCGTCGGCGTAGCGACGGACCTGCTCGCGGCAGTGCTCCGGCGTGCCGTGCAGCACCAGCGCGTCGACCACGTCGTCGGGCACCGCCGCGCCCGCGCCGCGCCGGTCCCCGGCGGCCCAGGCCCGCCACATCGGCCCGAGCACCTCCTCCCGGCCGAGCCAGCGGTGGAACGCGGCGTACGCGGGGACGGTGAGGTAGCTGGTGATCAGCCGCCGGCCCAGCGCGCGGGCGTGCGCGGCGTCGGCGGTCGGGCAGACGAAGATCCGGGCGACCACCTCGAAGCCGGGGCGCCGCTCGCCCACCTCGGCCAGCGCCCGGGGCACGTCGGCGGCGGCGAGCCAGTTGAGGATGACCCCGTCGGCCTCGGTGCCGGCCAGCCGCAGCATGCCGGGGCGCAGCGCGGCCAGCAGCACCGGCGGCGGCACGGCCGGCTTGCGGTCCAGCACGAAGCGGCGCACGGTGAAGGTGTCGTACTCCTCGTCCACGGTCTCTCCCGCCAGCGCCGCGCGCAGGAAGCGCAGCACGTCGCGGGTGCGCCGGAACGGCTCGTCGAACGGCACGGCGTTCCAGTTGCGGACGACGACCGGCGAGGACGCGCCGATGCCGAGGGCGAACCTGCCCGGCGCGGCGTCGGCCAGCGCCGCCGCGCTCATCGCCAGCAGGCCCGGCCCCCGGGTGAAGACCGGCGCGATCGCGGTGCCCAGGCGCAGCCGGGGCTGCCAGGCGGCGGCGAGCGCCAACGGGGTGAACGCGTCCGCCCCGTTGACCTCGGAGGACCAGACGTCGGTGAATCCGGCGGCGTCGAGGGCCGCGTAGACCGCGGCGTGCTCGGCGAGCGGAATGCCGTCCAGCGGCACGGTCATGCCCCATCGCGTCGTCATCGGTCGATCGTGCCCGCTCGGCGCGCCGCAGAGCAAGATCCCGTCGGGGATTCCACCCGCATCAAAGCTGAGGGATATGCACGCAGCGGGGCGAGCTAGTCTCCATGCGTGACCTTCTCGCTCGTCGCCCGCTCCGACGACGGCCGCCGGCACGGCGTCGTCGTGGCCAGCCGGTTCCTGGCCGCCGGGGCGCTGGTGCCGGCCGCCGAGGCCGAGGTCGGCGCGCTCGCCACCCAGGCGCACGTCAACCTCGCCTACCGTCCGCAGGGGCTGACGCTGCTGCGCACCGGGGTGGCCGCGGCCGATGTGGTGGCCGGGCTGGTCGCCGCCGACGCGGACCGGGACCACCGCCAGCTCGGCGTGGTCGCCGTCACCGGCCCCGGCGCGACCTGGACCGGGCCGACCTGCCACCCCTGGGCCGGCGGCCAGGCCGGCGACGGCTGGGCGGCGCAGGGCAACATCCTGGTCGGCCCGCAGGTGATCGACGCGATCCGGGACGCCTGGCTGGGCGGGGCCGCGCTGCCGTTCGCCGACCGGCTGCTGGCCGCGCTGCGCGCCGGGGACCGGGCCGGCGGCGACCGGCGCGGCCGGCAGAGCGCCGGGCTGCTGGTGGTCGAGCGCGGCGGCGGGTACGACGGCACCGGCGACGTGCTGGTCGACCTGCGGATCGACGACCACCCCGATCCGGTGACCGAGCTGGGCCGACTGCTCGCGATGCACACCCTGCTCTTCAGCCGGCCCGACCCGGCCACCCTGCTCGACCTGACGGGCGTGGTCGCCGCCGAGGTCGGCGCGCTGCTGGGTGCGCTCGGTCACGAGGTCGACCCGGCGCGACCGGAGGAGGCGCTCTTCTCCTGGGCCGGCCTGGAGAATCTGGAGGAGCGCCTGGTGCCCGGCCGGATCGACCCGGTCGTGCTGGACCACCTGCGCAAGGCCGCCCCGCACGTGCCCGCTCCGCGCCCGGCGGCTGACCCGCTCGGCGCGGACGCCTGACCCGCCCGCCGGGCGGCGCCCCGGTCCCGGCCTAGGGGCATCCGGTCCAGACCTCGCGGGGCGGCGGGGACGGGTCCGCGGGGCGGCGGCGCATGGGCCCTGCGGGACGGCGGGGACCTGCCCGGATCAGCCGGCGAAGGCGAGCCAGCGGAAGCCGGCGGCGTCGGCGACGACCCGCTCACGGTCCGTGAGGCGGGCCCGGCCGGTCGCCTTGCGGATCAGTGTGAGCCGGTCCCAGCCCAGCCCGGGCGGGACCGCCCGCCCGCCGGTGAGCAGGTCGGCGACGACATCCGCGGCGCTCGGCGTCAGCCACGGCCGCCGGTCCAGTGCCGCCGCGAGGTCCAGGCCGTGCACGCCGACCTCCACCACCCGGGTACGCAGGAACTCGTCGAGTGCCATCGCGTCACCGTGCCGGGTGCGTACCACCCGACCCGGCGGTGCGGCGTCGACGGCGTCGAGGGCGGCCCGCCAGGCCCGGTCGAAGTCGGCCACCAAGGCCGGACCGTCGAGTTCCCGGGCCTCCCGCCGGCCGCTGTCGACGCGGGCGGCGTCCACGCGCGGGGTGAACTTGGCGGCGCCGTAGTAGGTGGCGGCGTCGACAGCGGCGCGGGGCGGGGCCGGCGCGGCGAGCATGTCGACCAGCCGGCCCGCGCCGGTGCGTACGTGGGCCAGCAGCTCGCGCACCGTCCACGGCCGGCAGTCGGTCGGACGGTCGAGGTCCGCCTCGTCGACGCCGCGCAGCGCCTCGCCCAGTCGCGCGCACTCGTTCCGGAACGCCGCCCGTACGCCCGCCATGGTCCTCCCCCGTCCGCGCCTTTCGCCCTTACGCGCTCGCACCCTCTCACACCGGGTCTCGCGCGCCGCCCGCCGTTTCGGCGTCGTCCCGGCCGGGCCGACGAGAGGAGCGCCAGGGATGGCCGGGATCATGCTGCGCAGCACCGCGTTCAACGACCACGACATGCTGCCGACCCGCTTCTCGAAGGAGGGCGGCAACGTGTCGCCGCCGCTGGAGCTGCCCGGGGCACCCCGGGCGGACGAGGTGCACCGCCTGCTCGTCGAGCGGGACGTCGCGAGCGGGACGATGGTCGGCACCTACTCCCGTTGAGCGGTCAGCCCTTGACCCGGGGCACCAGCCGGTGCACGGCCGTGAGCACCAGCGCCATCACCACGCCCATGGTGCCGGCGATCCCGGCGGCGCTGCCGGCGTAGGCGACGAAGAGCGGCCGGCGGCCCAGTTCGGCGGGTGGGGTGCCACGCAGGTCGACCAGCCAGGCGAGGGCGAGGCCGCAGCCCACCACCGCCAGCACGCCGCCGATGCCGAGCACCGTCGCGGCGACCCGGTGGGCGTCGGCCGACTCCACCTGCGCCTGTTCCCGCTGGGTGATCAGCAGCACCAGCCCGGCCAGCGCAGCCCAGACCCCGACCACCAGGAACGCGGCCACCGCGTCGCTGGGCCGGTGCCAGCCGGCGGAGAGGGTGGCCACCCCGGCGATCGCGGCGTAGCCGGCACCGAGGAACGCGCCGAACACCCGTACCGTGCGCGGCAGGACGAGCACCAGGGCCACCGCGACGGAGGCCGCGACCGTGGCGTGCCCGCTGGGCAGGCTGTTGCCGGCGTAGATCCGCTCGGGGTCGATGCCGAAGTCGGGCCGGACCAGGCCGTACTTGAGCAGTTGGGTGGTGGCGTTGGCGCCGCCGATCAGCAGGGTGGCCGTGACGGCGAGGGCGATGCGGCCCCGGATCAGGGCGATGAAGCCGATCACCGCGGTCGCCGCCAGCAGCGAGACGATGGACATGGCGTTGAGGATCCGGTCCACCGGCCCGTCGATGCGGTCCTGTCCGATCCGGTTGCCGGTCAGGGCGACGGTGTCGACCCACTGGCCGACCTCGCCGTGCATCGCGACCCGCCACACGGCGATGAAGGCCGCCGCCTGGGCCATGGCCAGGACGACCAACCAGACCGCGGTCCAACCTCTTGCCGTCGCTCGCACCCGCACACCGTAGCGGCAGCCACCAGCCGGTCGACCAATGCCCTGCCGTTCGCCACGGATAGGTTGGTGACGGACGTGAGGAGGCGGCGGTGAGGCGTGCACCGGAGGGTCGAACGACCCCGGCGGACCGGCCGGAGACGCTCGCGGAGTTGCTCGGCGGGCGTCGGGGCGCCGTCGACGCCAGCCTGCCGCCGGTGGCGTTCGCGCTCGGTTGGCTGCTCGGCGGGCTGTGGGGCGGGGTGGGCGCGGCGGTGGTCGCCGGCACCGCGCTGGCCGGTTGGCGGCTGCACCGGGGCGACCGGCCGCGTTCGGTGCTGGTCGGGCTGCTGGCTGTCTGCGTGGCCGCGCTGGTCGCGCTGCGCACCGGCCGCGCCGAGGACTTCTTCCTCGTCCAGTTGCTGTCGAACGCGGCGAGCGCGCTGGCCTGGGCGGTCAGCATCGTGGTGCGCTGGCCGCTGCTCGGGGTGGTGGTGGGTGTCGCGCTGGGTCAGCGGACCCGGTGGCGGCGGGATCCGACGTTGCTGCGCGGGTACGGCCGGGCCAGCTGGGTCTGGGCGGCGACCTATGTGGTGCGGGTGGCGGTGTTCCTGCCGCTGTGGCTCGGCGGTCAGGTGGTCGCGCTGACGGTGGCCCGGGTCGCGCTGTCGTGGCCGCTGGTGGCGGGGGCGCTCGCGGTGAGCTGGGTGGTGCTGCGCCGGTCGCTGCCGGCCGGTCATCCGGGGCTGCGCCACCCGGTCGTCGCGCCGGCGGAAGCGGCGGAACCGACGACAAGATAAGGGAGAGGCCGCCACGGGGGGAGCGGCCTCTCCGGTGACGTACGTTACTCCGTCCCGGTGCCACCCGTGATCCCGTGGTGGCCGGTTTTTCGGGCGTTTTCGCGCCCGGTGCGTATCCGGGTGGGTGGGCGCCCCTGGCCCGGGGCCGTGGGTGGGCGGACGGGCCGCCCACCCACGGGAGCCGGTTCAGCCGTTGGGGAAGAGCTTGCCGTAGTCGGCGTACGCCATGGCGACGTCCGCCTGCGCCCAGAACCGGTGGTACTTGAACTCCGGCTCGGGACCACCGTCGAGGTACGCCTTGACCTTCGGCCAGGCCGGGTCGTTCTTGTAGAACGAGCGGATGTCGAGGAAGCTCTTGCCCGCGGCGACGGCGTCACCGTTGGGCATCGTCCCCGTCCAGCCCGGCGGCACGTAGAGGCCCTGGCCGGTGCCGGCGTCGTAGACGTCGTCGAAGCGACGGTAGTCGCCACGCTTCTCCACAGTGGAGACGCCCTGGGCGTCGCTGGCGGTGTGCAGGGCGTCCAGCAGCCCCTTGGCGGTGGTCTTCGCCGCCGCGTTGCCCGACTTCGCCGCGTACGCGATCAGGGTGCGGGCGTAGGCGGCGGCGATGCCGACGTCCTGTCCCTTGACCGTGACCTCGACGTGCAGGTTGGTGTTGGGCTGCGGGTTCGCCGGGTTCCAGGTGGTCGGCTGGCCGGTCCACTTCATGTCCGACGGGATCGACCAGTTGGCGCCCAGCGTGGTGTTGGCGATGGCCCACGGCACCCACTTGTCGAGCAGCGCCTTGGCCTTGGCGTTGCCGGTCTCCAGGTACAACTCGGCGATGCGCTGCATCGACCAGGCCTGCATGCCGAACCACTGGTTCGACGGCGGGTCGTTGTAGACCGGGTCGACGTCGTAGTACATGCCGTAGAAGGTCGACGTGCCGGCCGGGGGCTGGCCGTAGTTGCCGCCCCAGCTGTTGGTCGCACCGCCGGCGATGCCGCCCTCGGCGGACTGGAGCCAGGTGTAGAACTCCAGCTGCCGCTCCATGCTCTTCGTCCAGTCGGTGACCGCGGTCGGCGACTTCGGCTTGAGCTCGTTGACGTTGGTCAGCGCCCAGGCCGCGAAGGGGTTCTGGTAGCCGAAGTGGTTGTGGCTGGAGCCGATGCGCCACGACCAGTTCTGGTTCGGCTCGTACGCGCCGCCCCAGGCGTAGTACCAGGACATCAGGTAGTGCGCCGAGTCCTTGCCGGTGCCGGCCGGGCAGGCCGACGCCCCGACGCAGTTGCCGATCTTCTTGAAGTACTTGTCGAACATGGCGTAGCGCAGGTAGTCGCCCATCTTGGCGGCCTTGGCCACGGTGGCCGCCACGTCGGCCTCCTTGCCCTGCTCCTTGGCCCAGGTCAGGGCCCAGTACGCGGCCTGCACGGCGCGCGCGTCGGCGTCGGGGGCGTTCGTGTACTTCCACTGCTTGGCCGGCGCGTTCGCCTCCTTGACGAACAGGTCCAGGTAGCCGTTGCGACCGCCGTGGGCGAAGGTGTCGCAGGACGGCTGCGGCACGGTCTCCCACACCGACTCCTGGGTGCCGCGCTGGAAGGTGTTGATGTACGCCGGCCGGGTGGTGCCGTCGCCGCAGCGGCCGTAGCCGTAGGTGTTGTCGACGTCGAGCAGCCAGTGCATGCCGTAGATGTCGCCGGTGCCGTAGGTGTTCTGCAACTCGGAGCGCAGCGGGTCCTGACCGACCGGCACGGACGGCTCCAGCGCCGACGGGTACTGGCTGGGCAGGTCGTGCTCGGCGGCGTACTGCGCGGTGCCGGCCGAGCCGGCCGTCGGCTGGTCGGCGTGCGACGGGATGATGTACTTCTCCGTCACCGTCCAGGCGTTGTTGAACGGCGCCCAGTTCTGGGTCACCCGCCCGTACTGGGCCTCCAGCCAGAGCCAGAAGCTGAACGCCTCCGACGTGGTCTCGTGGCCGTGGTCGGGCGCCTCGACGATGAGCGTCTCGATGGAGTGGTACGGCACGCCCTCGGGGCTGAAGTAGCCGGCATTCTTGATCTTGCCGTACTGGTCGAGGAACCGGGTGACCCAGGTGTTGTCCCCGCCGCCGGTGTCGTTGTCGACCTCGGTGGCGGTGATCGCCAGCGGCGCGTAGCCGGTGGCCGAGGCGGTCAGGGTGGCGGTGCCGCCGAGCGTGTCGGCGTCCTCGGCCGCCGCGACGGTGACGCTCGCCCCGGTGTTCCAGTTGCTCGGAGTCAGCGTCACCGAGGCCGGCGAGACGGTGATGTCGGTGTCGCCGCTGCGGGCGAGGGACACCGCCACGTTGGCCGCCGGCGCGGCGCTGAGTTTGAGGTTGACCGTCGAGCTGCCGCCCTCGGCCACGCTCACCGCCGACGGGGTGGCGACCAGCACCGGCCCGGAGGCCGCGGTGACGGTGAAGGCCTTCTCCGCGGTGGCGGTCAGGTTCGCGTTGTCGTACGCCTTGGCCTGCACCGTGTACGCGCCAGCGGGCAGGTCCTCCAGCGTGTAGCCGTACGGTGCCGTGGTGTCGGTGTTGACCAGCAGGCCGTTGCGGTAGAACTCGACCTTGGTGATCGTCCCGTCCGGGTCGCTGGCGGTGGCGCTCAGCGGCACGTCGGCGGGGGCCTCGAAGGGACCGGCCGGCACGCTCAGCCCGACCGTCGGCGGCTGCTGCTGGGTGCCGCCGCAGGTAACGCCGTTGACCGCGAAGGACGTCGGCTTCGGGTTGGCGCCGCCGTGCGTGCCGTTGAAGCCGATGCTGGTCGAGGCCCCGGTGCCGAGGTTGCCGTTGTAGGACTCGTTGGTGGCCGTGACCTGGTTGCCGGTCTGGCTCCACCTGGCCGACCAGCCCTGGGTCACCCGCTGGTCGCCGGGGAAGGCGAAGGTCAACGTCCAGCCGTTGATCGGGTCACCGAGGTTCTTGATGGTCACGTTGGCGGTGAAGCCGGTGTTCCAGTCGTTGGTCGCGTAGACCACGTCGCAGGCGGGGGCCGCCTGCGCGGCGCTTGCCGGCAGGGTCACCCCGCCCACGACGAGCGTGGCGGCGGCGACCATCGCCAGGCGGCGACGTCTTGCCAGATTTTTCATGTGCGCGGTGTCTCCTCGGACCTGGCCGGGGACGAAAGGGTCCCGGCGGGGCGCCCGCCCGTGAACGGATTCGAGGCGCCCGGGGATGGTGGTCGCCCCGGCCCGGGCCGGGGGTCCGGCGGTGGCCGCCCCTGCCGGGGCGGCGGTTCCACCGGCTGCGTCGGATGCCGTGCCGGTGACCGGCTGCCCTCGGCGACCCACGCGTGCGCGATCTGGCTCCGCGTCGCGGTGGCGACAGTGTGCCATGCATGGAAGCGCTCCCACAATGCCCCGGAGCGCACGGGAGCAGCAACGTGTTTCGATCTCGTTTTGGGGCTTTCACAAAGGCGTGACGGAGGTTACAGTCGCAACATCGGTCGATGGGAGCGCTTCCATCGACCGGGGTTCAACCAAGGAGATCACCCGGTCCGTCACCGACGGGGAACCGGGAAGTCAGCCAAGGGCTGACGGCGGGCCAGCCCGGACACCGCCGTCAGCCATCCCACCGACACGGAGGGAGGTGGATGCCCCAGCCACTCGCGTGGCCCGGCTCCCGCGCGACACGCACGACAGGACGCCAATTCCGCACGTGCGTGTGCCGCAATGGTGGGGACGGGGGTTGCCCTCCCCCGTCCCCACACTAATCCCACCGACACCACGGGAAAAGAGGCCAACGGGACCGGCCCGGTCGTACATCCGACCGGGCCCGCCCACCACCCGGCCCCGGGCTCGCGCCCGAATCCCCGGCCAGACCGTTCACACCTGCGCGCGCGTCCGTCGCACCCGCGCGTCCGGCACCCGGCGCACGTCGCGGCCCCGGGAGCCCGCGCCCGGCCGTCCGCAGCGCCGGCGCGGCACCGCACACCCGCTCCCGGCCCGCCCCCTGCGGGCGCATCCCGCCCCGGCCGTCCCGCCGACGCGGGCGAGGGCGACCGGCCCCGACTCCTGCCCTATGCTGGGAGCGCTCCCGGCCCGGCGGTGGCCACGCAGAAAACAAGGAGAGACCGATGTCGATGCCCAGCCCCCGCCCGCCCCACGGCGCCGCGCCCGCCGCCCCCGAGGTCACGCCCGGCACCGGGCCGGACACCACCGCCGGCCACGGTGCCGCCGCGACACGCGCGCCCGAGACGCCCGCGGCCGGGCTGCGTTTCCCGCCGGGCTTCACCTGGGGGGCGGCGACGTCCGCGTACCAGGTCGAAGGCGCGGCCAAGGAGGACGGCCGGGGCGAGTCGATCTGGGACACCTTCAGCCGTACGCCGGGCCGCACCCGCAACGGCGACACCGGCGACGTCGCCGCCGACCACTACCACCGCTACGCCGAGGACCTCGACCTGATGCGCGACATCGGGCTGGGCAGCTACCGGTTCTCCATCTCCTGGCCCCGCGTGCAGGCCGACGGCACCGGCGCGCCCAACCAACGCGGCCTGGACTTCTACCGCCGCCTCGTCGACGGGCTGCACGAGCGGGGCATCGCGCCGATGGCGACACTGTTCCACTGGGACCTGCCCCAGGCCCTCCAGGACGCCGGCGGCTGGGAGTCGCGCGACGTCGCCCTGCGGTTCGCCGACTACGCCGAGATCGTCTTCCGCGCGCTCGGCGACCGGGTGCCGGTCTGGTTGACCGTCAACGAGCCGAAGACGGTGGTGCAGAACGGCTACCTCGTCGGGCACCACGCCCCCGGTCGGCAGGACCCCGCCGCCGCGTACCTGGTCGCCCACCACCTGCTGCTGGCCCACGGGCTCGCCGTCGCGGCACACCGCGCCGCCGGCGCCGGCCGGATCGGCCCGGCGCTCAACCTGCATCCCTGCTACCCGGCCGACGACTCGCCCGCGGCGGCCCGGGCGGCCCGGATTCACGACGGCTACGAGAACCGCCTCTACCTCGACCCGGTCCTCACCGGCCGCTACCCCCAGGACGTGCTCGACGACCTCGGCGGCGACAGCCGGCTGGCACGCGGCATCCGCGACGGTGACCTGGCGGCCATCGCCGCGCCGGTGGACCTGCTCGCCGTGCAGTACTACACCCCGTACTACGTCACCGCCGACGGCACGACGCTCCCGCGCTGGCCCACCTCGCAGGCCGCCTGGCAGCAGATCCACCCCGACGGCATGTACGACATCCTGACCCGGGTCACCCGCGACTACGGCCCGGTCCCGCTCACCGTCACCGAGAACGGGCTGCCCACCCCCGACACCCTCGGCGCCGACGGGACGGTCGACGACGCCGGACGCGTGTCCTTCCTGCGCGACCATCTCGCCGCCGCGCACCGCGCCATCGCCGACGGCGTGCCGCTGGAGAGCTACCACGTCTGGTCCCTGCTCGACAACTTCGAGTGGGACGCGGGGTACGACGAACGCTGGGGCCTGGTCCACGTGGACTACCAGACCCAGCGGCGCGTGCTCAAGCGCAGCGCCCACTGGTACCGCCGGGTCATCGCGGCCAACGGCATCTGAGCGTCGCCCCGGCGAGCGGGACGCCGGCACGCCGGTCAGCCCGTCGTCAGCGGCGGGCCGCCGAGCCCCGGCGTCCCGCCGCACGTCCCGCGTCAGCGCGGCAGGGCCCGCTGCAACTCCGCCCGCAGCGCCGGGGTGAGCATCTCCCCCGCCTGCTTGGCCAGCCGCGCCATCTCGTAGCCGACCACCCCGATGTCGGCGTCCGTGCCGGCCAGGGTCGCCAGGATGGACCCGTCGCGCACCTGCATGACCAGGAAGTAGCCGCGCCCCATCTCGACGACCGTCTGCTTGACCACGTCCCCGTCGAACATCTGGGCCGCGCCCGCGGTGATGCTCATCAACCCGGAGGTCACCGCGGCGAGCTTGTCCGCGTGGTCGCGCGGCAGGTGCTCGGAGATCGCGACCAGCAGGCCGTCGGAGGAGACCACGATGGCGTGCACCACCCCCGGCACCCGCTCCGTGAACCCGCTGACCAGCCAGCTCAGGTCGCGGGCCTCCCGACTCAACGTCGTCATCGCTGTCCCCCTTCGGTGCGTACGCCGCCCGGCGGCATGAAGATCTCCATGGTCTCCTCGGCCTCGGCCCGCCGCACCCCGCCGTAGAACCGGGACAGCATGCCGCCGACCGCCTCCGGGTCCGGGTCCTGGCGCACCGCCGAGCGCTGCGGCTGCGGCTGCGCCGGCCCGGTGACGGCGGAGAGCTGCGCCATCGGCACCCGGACGGGCAGGCCGCGCTCGTTGGTTCCGCCGGTGACCGGCACCGCCGGCGGCGTGGGCGAGCCCTGCGGGACCGGACCGCCTGCCGGCCCCTGCCGGGACCACCAGCCCCCACCCGCCGACGCGCTCGCCCCCGCCACCGGGGCGAGCGTCTCCCCGGCCCGCGCCGGGACCGGCGTCGGCGCGGACGGGGCCGGCCGGGACGGGGCCTCCGGACGGCGCCCGGCCACCGGCAACGCCCCGGCCCACCCCGCCACCGGCGGCACGCCGGAAGCCCGCGTCGGGTCCCCGGTCACGCCGGCGGCCACGGCGACGCGCATCCGCGTCGGCACCGACACCTCCCGCTGCGGCGCCGACGCCAGCAGGTCGGCGGGCAACCGCACCCGGGCGACGAGGCCGTCCTCCCCGCCGGCCAGGCGCACCTCCACGCCGAGCCGGGCGGCCAGGTGACTGACCACGAACAGCCCCATCCGCTCCACGGCCGCCACGTCGGCGGCCGGTGGGGTGGCGAGGACGGCGTTCGCCTCGGCCAGCGCGGCCGGGCTCATCCCGAGCCCCTGGTCGGTGACCTCGACGACGGCCCCGGCGCCGTCGGCCCGGGCGGTGACCGCCACGACCGTGTCGGGTCGGGAGAAGGCGGTGGCGTTCTCGAGCAGCTCGGCGAGGACGTGGATCAGCTCGGCGACGGCGTGGCCGACGACGTGCAGGTCCGCCACCGCCGCGTGCCGGACCCGCTGATACTGCTCGATCTCGGCGCTGGCGGCGAGCAGCACCGCACCGAGCCCCACCGGCCGGTTCCACCGGCGCGTCGACTCGGTGCCGGCCAGCACCAGCAGGCTGTCGTCGTTGCGCCGCATCCGAGCGGCCAGATGGTCGAGCTTGAACAGGTTCTCCAACTGCCCCGGATCGCTCTCCTCACGCTCCAGGTCATCGAGCAGTTCCAACTGACGCTCCACCAGCACCTGGCTGCGCCGGGCGAGGTTGACGAACATCGCGTTGACGTTGCGGCGGGTGGTGGCCTGCTCGACTGCGACGTTGACCGCGCTGCGGTGCACCGCGACGAACGCCTCCGCCAGCTCGCCGATCTCGTCGAGCGACCGGACCACCGCCGGCGCGACCTCGATCGTGGGCACGCCCCCCGTCACGGTACGCAGCCGGTCGAGGGCGTCCGGCAGCTCCAGCTGGGCGATCCGCAACGCCTGCCCGCGCAGCAGCCGCATGGACCGGGCGATCGAGCGGCCGACGAGCACGGAGATGAGCAGGGCGACCAGCAGCACCGCGACGATGCCGCCGACGACCAGCAGGGTCGTACGCAACTGCGTCGCGCTCACCTCGTCGGCCTGGCGCACGGCGTCGTCGAGCACGGACGCCTCGACCCGGCGCAGCAGCTCCTGACGCTGCCCGCCCGCCGCCCACCACTGCGTGGCCGGCAGCACGGCCGGCGCGGCGGTGCCGGCCAGCAGGCTCTGTTCCTCCAGCCGGCCGGCGCCCAGGAACGCCGGGTCCGCCGAGGTCTCGTCGTAGCGGCCGATCTGCTCGGCGGTGGCGGCGGCCCGGAACGCGCCCAACGCGGTCAGTTGCTGGGCGCGTAGGTCGGTCAGGACCACCTGGTCCTCCACGCCGTACCGGCCGGCGCGGGCGGCCTCGTAGAGCTCCGCCCGCACCCGTGAGGAGAGCTCCTTGACCCGGGCGAGCTGCACGTAGCGCAGCACCGCGTCGCTGAGGGCGGGCCGGTCCTCGCCCGGCGAGGGCTGGGCGAGCAGGCGCAGCAGCGCGTCGACGGCCCGGTGGTAGTGGCCGAGGATGGTGTCGGTGCCGAGCACCGCCGGAGGGATCGCGGCCCGGATGTAGATGACCTGGTCGTAGGCCTCCAGCACCTGCGAGTAGGCGACCCGCCAGGCGGCGTCCGCGTCGGTCAGCGGCTCGGCGGCCCGGCGCAGGTCGCGCAGCGCCTGGTCGACGGCGTTCTGCAACGGCTTCAGCACCACGATCGCCGCGTCCCGGTCGTCGGCGCCCGCCCCACCGCGGCGCAGCTCACCCAGCTCGCCGGCGGCCTGGTCGCGTTCCTCCTGGAGCTGGTGCACCGCCGCGACGATCTCCCGGCCGATGCCCACCTGCTGGGCGAAGTCGCCCAGGGCCGTCGTCCGCCCGACCAGGGTGTGCGTCTGCACGCCGGCCAGCACCAGGAACGCGACCGACGGGATGACCAGCACGGTGGCGAGCTTCGTGCGCATCCGCCAGTCCCGCAGCCGGAACGGCGAGCGGCGGCGGTGCGGCACGACCCGGACGTCGAACCGGCGCCGGCGGTGCGCCGACACCTCCCCGGCGGATGGTTCCGGACCTTGCCCCACCCTGTCTCCTGCCTGTCTCGCGTCCGCCGCGACCGGGGAGCGGAGTCCATCCAATCAGTCCCGCGAGCTGTGTCAACGGGCCGGGTTGAGGTGCGACTCAGGAGGGCGACGCGGGTTCGTCCGTCCGGCCGATGGCGGCGAGCCGGCGGGCGTCGCCGAGGCGGCCCGACGCCACCAGCGCCGCGCCGCTCGCCCCCACCTCGGGGTTGCGCCCGTGCCACACGGGTCGGGGCGCCAGCGCCGCGGCGAACGTCGTACGCCACCAACGGGAGGCGGCCACCGCTCCCCCGCCGAGCACCACCTCGACCGGCCCGTCGACCGTGGACTCCAGCACCACGAGGTCCTCGGCAACCAGGTCGCACAGGCCCCGCATCAGCCCCGCCAGCAGCTCCACCGCGGTGGTGCCGAAGCTCAGGCCCCGCAGCTCACCCGAGCCGGCCGGCACCAGACCGGGCGGCCGGTCCCCGCCGAAGCGGACGTTCGCCGGCCGACCCCCGTCGGGCGGCACCCGGGCCAGGGCGGCCTCCAGCTCGGCGCCCCGGGGCAGCCGCAGCTCCCGGTCGGCCCAGGCGAAGAGGTTCCCGCCGGACGAGTACGCCGCGCCGGTCACCACGTGCTCGTGGTCGACCCGGTAGCGCCACAGCGTGGCGGGCAGCGGCGGCATCTCCTGCCCGGCCGGTACGCGCTGCACCAGCCGGACCGCCGCCGACGTGCCGACCGTAACCGCGACCCGGTCCGGCCGCACGCACCCGGAGCCGACGTTCGACGCCGCGCCGTCGCCCACCGGGGCGGCCCACGGCACCTGGGTGAGCTGCGGCCAGCGCCGCGCGTACGCCGGGCGCAGCCGGCCCCGCCACCCCGGCGGGGCCAACTCGGGCAGCTCCTCGGCGCGGCTGCCGGCCAGCGCCAACGCCTCGGCGTCCCAGTCCAGCGTCCGCAGGTCCAGCAGGCCCGTGCCGGAGGCCTGGGAGATCGACATGGGTGCCGCGTCGAGCAGCTCGCCCAGCACGTACTCCGCCAGGCCGACGAACCGGGCGATCGGGGCGCCCGCCCGCTCCCGCAGCCAGGGCAGCCGGACCGACCAGTAGCAGCGGTGCCACCACGTGCCGGTGCGCCGGTGGAAGTCGTCGACGTCGAGGGGGCCGGTGGCCCCGGCGGGGGCCGTGGGGCGGGTGTCCAACCAGGTCAGCACCGGCCCGAGGGGGGCGCCGTCGGCCCCGAGGGGAAGCACCGAGTGCCACTGCGCGGAGGTCGCCACCAGCGACACCTCGCGCAGGTGCCCGCCGGCGGCCAGCTCGTCCAGGCACTCCACCAGGCAGGCCAGGTAACCCGGGCCGTCCAGGGTGCCGGTGCCGTCGTCGGCGGCGGCGAGGCTCAGCCGCCGCCGGGCCAGCGCGCCGGGCAGCGGGCGGGCGTCCGCGTCCAGCACGAGCCCGCGTACCGAGGAGGTGCCCAGGTCGAGCGCGAGGATGTTCATCGCGGGTCAAGTTACCCGGTGTGCCCGTGGCCCGCGTCCCAGCCGATGGACCGTACGCCCGACGGGCTTCCCGGGGTGCGCGGGGAGCCGTAGGGTGACCCTATGCTCGCGCACCTGTCCTGCTGGTGGCCCGCCGACCCGGCGGCCATCTCCCGCGCGTAGCTTCCCACGCGGCCGCCCGACGAGGCGGCCGCCGGTCTCTCCCCGGCCCTCCCGGTCGCCCCACCGGACGCCGCCCGGCCGAGGAGACCCATGACCCACCTGACCGAGTTGCTCGCCGCCGTCGCCGACGGCGTCGACCCCGGCCCGTTCGCGCTCGTGCGCGGCGAGGGCGGCACCCACCTGGAGCTGTTCACCGGCCCGGTACGCGCGGCGGACCGGCTCGCCGACCTCCCGCTGCCCGACGGGGCGCCCGGCCCGCGGACCCTGGCGCTGGTGCCCTACCGGCAGATCACCGAGCGGGGTTTCGCCTGCGTCGACGACGGTGTTCCGCTGGAGTTCCTGGAGATCGTCGGGCACGAGCGAATCGCCCTGTCCGAGGCGCTCGCGGCCCTGCCCGACGTGCCCGTGCGCACCGCCGACGCCGCCTTCGACGTCGCCGACGACGAGTACGCCGCGACCGTCGCCCGGGTGCTCGCCGACGAGATCGGGCGGGGCGAGGGCGCCAACTTCGTCATCCATCGCTGCCTGCGCGCCACCGTGCAGGGCGACCCGCTGGTCGCCGCGCTCGCCGCCCTGCGCCGGCTGCTGGTGGCCGAGCGGGGGGCGTACTGGACGTTCCTGGTGCACACCGGCACCCGGATCCTGGTCGGGGCGAGCCCGGAGCGGCACGTCAGCGTCCACGACGGCCTGGTCATGATGAACCCGATCAGCGGCACCTTCCGGCACACCGGCACGGCCGCCGACCGGAGCGCGTTGCTGCGTTTCCTCGCCGACCCCAAGGAGGTCGAGGAGCTGTACATGGTGCTCGACGAGGAGCTGAAGATGATGGCCACGGTCGCCGAGCACGGCGGCCAGGTGGTGGGGCCGTACCTCAAGGAGATGTCCCACCTGGCCCACACGGAGTACCTGCTCGCGGGACGCGGCACGAGGGACGTGCGGGAGGTGCTGCGGGAGACCATGTTCGCGCCGACCGTCACCGGCAGCCCGATGGAGAACGCCTGCCGGGTCATCGCCCGGCACGAGCGCACCGGGCGGCGCTACTACGCGGGGGTGCTGGCGCTGCTGGGCCGCGACGACGCTGGCCGGCAGACCCTGGACGCGCCGATCCTGATCCGCACCGCCGAGATCTCCCCCGCCGGTGCGCTGCGGGTGCCCGTCGGGGCGACGCTGGTGCGGCACTCGACGACCGAGGGCGAGGTGGCCGAGACGCACGCCAAGGCGGCCGGCGTGCTCGCCGCGCTGGGCCTCGGCCCGCAGGCGCCCGCCACCGGCGCGGAACCCGCCGTACGCCTCGCCGACGACCCGGCGGTGCGGGCCGCGCTGGCCGCGCGCAACGCGCCGCTGGCCCGGTTCTGGCTGGAGCAGCGCTCGCCGGATGCCGGCGGGCCACCCGGGCTGACCGGCCGGCGGGTGCTGATCGTCGACGGTGAGGACACCTTCACCGGCATGCTGGCCCACCAGTTGGGCGCGCTCGGCCTGGCCGTGACGCTGCGGCCGTGGCACGCCGCCGGCCCGGTGCACGCCCACGACCTGGTGGTGGTCGGCCCCGGTCCGGGCGACCCGGGCAGCACGACCGCGCCGAAGCAGCGCGCGATGCGCACCCTGCTCGCCGGGCTGCTCGCCGAGGGCCGGCCCACCCTGGCCGTCTGCCTGGGCCACCAGTTGCTCGCCGGCCTGCTCGGGCTGGCGTCGCACCGCCGGGACGCGCCCTACCAGGGGCTCCAGCGGGAGGTGGACCTCTTCGGCACGCGCCGCCGGGTCGGCTTCTACGCCACCTTCACGGCGCGCGCCGACGTCGACCGGCTGGTGACCCCGTACGGCCCGGTGGAGCTGGCCCGTGACCCGGCGGACGGGGCCGTGCACGCGCTGCGCGGGCGGGGGTTCGCGGGGGTGCAGTTCCACCCCGAGTCGGTGCTCAGCCCCGACGGCCTGGCCGTCCTCGCCGACCTGCTGAGCGGGCTGCTGCCGGCCGGGCGGCTGTCGGGGGCGGCGGACCACGCATAGTCGCGACGGCCGGGGGTAGGGGTGCTGCGACCGGCGGTCCGCACGGGTCGAGAGCCCCCGCCCGGACCGCCGGTCGCCACCGGGCTCAGCCGGCCAGGCCCGCCTTCAGCGCCGCGCCGATCAGCACCGCCCGCCTCGCGGTCAGCGCGGTGGCGCCCAGCGCGATGTCGTCCGGCGCCGTCTCACCGTTGTTGCTGGTGTGCGAGGCGCCGTAGGGGTTGCCGGCGACGAACTGGCTCGGGTCGGTGTAGCCGGGCGTCACCACGATTCCGCCCCAGTGGTAGAAGACGTTGAACATGGACAGCAGGGTCGCTTCCTGGCCGCCGTGCGAGGTGGCCGTCGAACAGAAGGCGGAATAGACCTTGTTCGCCAGCGCGCCCCGCGACCACAGCGGCCCGGTGGTGTCCATGAACTGCTTGAGCTGGGCGGCCATCACGCCGTACCGGGTCGGGGTCCCGAAGATCACCACGTCGGCCCAGGACAGGTCGTCCGGTTCCGCCTCCATGACGTCCTGGGTCTCCAGGCGGTGCGCCTGCCAGCCCGAGTTGGAGCGGATCGCCTCGTCCGGCGCCAGCTCGCGGACCTTGCGCAGCCGCACCTCCGCACCCGCCTCGCCGGCGGCTTCGCACGCCGCCTGCGCCATCTGGTACGTGATGCCGGTGGCGCTGTAGTAGATCACCGCGACCTTGGTCTGGGCAGCCATCGGGTGTTCCCTCCTCACGTCGGGTCAGTTGTCGAGGCGGTCGCGCAGGTCGTCGACCTTCTCCTGGATCCGGTCCACGCCGCTCTCGTTGTTGAGAAAGGTGCTGATCCCGGCGGCGAAGGCCAGCCCGATCAGCACCGCCAGGGCGCTGAGCACCAGGCCACCGATCGCCACACCCCGGCCGGTCACCCCGGGCCGGGCGGCCATCTTGAGCCCGACGATGCCCAGGATCACGCCGATGACGCCGAGCAGCAGACCGATCCAGGACAGGATCACGGTCAGCACGCTGATCAGCGCGGCCACCCCGAACACCAGTGCGAAGGCGGCGGCGGCGCTGGTCTTCGCGGTCGGCCCGCGACGGCCGGCACGGCCCGGTACGCCGGCACCCCGGGCCGGTTCGCTGGACGCGGTCATGTCGCTCCCTTCGGGCGCGCGGACGGCGCGCCTGCTGGCCGGCCGCTTTCCCGCTGCCGCGACGGTCATGCGTCGGATGTCGGGGGTCGGCCCTAGGCTGGGGCCTCACCTGACCCGGAGGAGCGCCATGCCCGCGCAGTTGACCGGGCGCGAGGCGCTCGCGCTACGGATGACCAGCCTGCTGCTTCGCCCGCACCCCACGGTGTGCCCGGGCGGGGTGGCGGGCGTGGTGGAGTGGTTCGGGGCCATGCAGGCGCAGGACCTGGCCAGCGGCATGTGGTCGCTCGGGGCGCGGCTGCCGGCGCTCGGGCACGCCGACGTGCACGCCGCGCTGGAACGCCGGGAGGCGATGCGCACCTGGCCGATGCGGGGCACTGTGCACCTCGTGCCGCCCCGCGACGCCCGCTGGATGCTGGAGCTGACAGGCGTGCGCTCGCTGGCCACCGTCACGGCCCGCCGCGCGCAACTCGGGCTGCCCGAGGCCGACGCGGAACGCGCGCTCGACGTGCTCGGCGTCGCGCTGGCCGGCGGCGGCCGGCTCACCCGCACGCACTGCCTGGCCGCGCTGCGGGCGGCCGGCATCGACACCGGCGGCCAGCGCGGCTACCACCTGCTCTGGTACGCGAGCGTGCGCGGCGTCACCTGCCTGGCACCCAACGTGGGCACCGAACAGACCTTCGCCCTGCTCGACGAGTGGGCGCCCGACCCGCGCCGGCCGGAGCGGGACGAGGCGCTGGCGACCCTCGCCCTGCGCTACGTGCGCGGGCACGGGCCGGTCACCGCCCGGGAGTTCGCCGGCTGGACGGGGCTGACGCTCACCGACGCGCGCCGGGGCTTCGCGGCGGCCGGCGACGCCCTGACCGTGGTGCGGGTCGACGGGCAGGAGGCGCTGGTCGACGCGGCCCTGCTCGACGCGCCCCGGGAGCCGGTCGACGACCTGCTGGTGCTGCCCGGCTTCGACGAATACCTGCTGGGCTTCAAGGACCGTTCGCTGATGCTGGATCCCGCCCACGCCGACGCGATCGTGCCGGGGCGCAACGGCGTCTTCCGGGCCACGGTCGTCCACGACGGGCGGGTCGTGGGCACCTGGAAGCGCGTGGTCGGCAGGACCCGGGCGACGGTCACGGTGTTCCCGCTGGTGCCCCTCGACGAGCGGAGCCGGGCCCGCGTCGCGGGCGCGCTGGGCCGCTACGCCGACTTCCTGGGCCTGCCGCTTGACATCGACTGGCCCGGCTGACCCCGGGCACGACGCGACCGTCGTGACCAGGAGGGCCGTCCACTCACCGCGACCAGCCGTCCCGCCGCTGACACGGCGGCGGGCGGGTGGATCGGTGCGAACCACCCGCCCGGTGCGGCGTACGTCAGTCGGCGAGCGCGCCGGCCGCCCGGCCCTCGTGCAGGGTGAGGTTGCGCCCGTTGGACGGGTCGAACAGGTGGATCTTCTCCAGGTTGAACCAGACCCGCCGGGTCTGGCCCTCCTCGACCGGGGACTCGGCCGACAGCCGGGTCACCAGGCTGGTGCCGCCGCCGCTGAAGTCGGCGCCGGCGTCGGCCGCCAGCTCCTCCAGCTCGGCGGCGCTGGCCCGCTCCCCCTCGATGCTGAAGTAGACGTACTTGTCGGAGCCCATCGACTCGACGATGTCGACCGGCGCCTCGAACTCCATGCCCCGGCGGCGGGTGTCGTCGTCGATCAGCGCCGCGTCCTCGAAGTGCTCCGGCCGGACGCCGACGATCAACTCGCGTGGGGCGTCGGCGCCCTCCAGTTCGCGGCGGAGCCGCTCGCCGATCGGCACGTCGCCGAGCGCCGTACGCAGCTTGCCGTCCTCGACGGCGGCGTGCAGGAAGTTCATCGACGGCGAGCCGATGAACCCGGCGACGAAGAGGTTGCGCGGGTGGTCGTACAGCTCCTGCGGGGGGCCGACCTGCTGCACCGCGCCGCCTCGCATGATCACCACGCGGTCGCCGAGGGTCATCGCCTCGGTCTGGTCATGGGTCACGTAGACGGTGGTGGTGCCGAGCTTCTTCTGCAGCCGGGACACGACTGTGCGCATCTGCACGCGCAGCTTGGCGTCGAGGTTGGACAGCGGCTCGTCCATCAGGAACGCCTTGGGCTGCCGGACGATCGCCCGCCCCATCGCCACCCGCTGGCGTTGGCCGCCGGAGAGGTTGGCTGGCTTGCGGTCCAGCAGCGCGGTCAGCTCCAGGACCTTCGCCGCCTCCTCCACCTTCTGGCGGATCGTCTCCTTGTCGAGCTTCGCCAGCCGCAGCGGGAAGGCCATGTTCTCCCGGACGGTCATGTTCGGGTAGAGGGCGTACGACTGGAACACCATGGCGATGTCCCGGTCCCGGGGGGCCTTGTCGTTGACCCGCTGGCCGCCGATGCGCAGCTCGCCGGAGCTGATGTCCTCCAGACCGGCGATCATGTTCAGGGTGGTGGACTTTCCACAACCGGACGGGCCGACGAGGATGACGAACTCGCCGTCGGCGATCTCCAGGTCGACGTCGGCCACCGCGACGGTCCCGTCCGGGAACCTCTTGCTCACCTTGTCGAGCACGATGTCAGCCATGAGTACCACCTATCCCTTGACAGCGCCGGAGGTCAGGCCGGACACGATGCGGCGCTGGAAGAAGAGGACGAACAGGATGATCGGCACGGTGATCACCACGGCGGCGGCGCAGATCGCCCCGGTGGGGTCCTCGAACTGCGACTCGCCGGTGAAGAACGACAGCGCCACCGGCACCGTGCGGGCCCGCTCGGTGGAGGTCAGCGTGATGGCGAAGAGGAAGTCGTTCCAGCAGAAGATGAAGACCAGGATCGCCGTGGTGAACAGCCCCGGCGCGGCCAGCGGGGCGATGACCCGCCGGAACGCCTGGGCCTGGGTGGCGCCGTCCATCTTCGCCGCCTTCTCCAGGTCCCACGGGATCTGCTTGAAGAACGCCGACAGCGTGTAGATCGCCAGGGGCAGCGCGAAGGTGATGTACGGCAGGATCAGGCCCGGCCAGGTGTCGAAGAGGCCGAGCTGCCGCTCGATCTCGAACAGCGGCGACACCAGCGACACCTGCGGGAACATCGCGATCAGCAGGGAGACGCCGACCAGCAGCTTCTTGCCGGGGAAGTCCAGCCGACTGATGGCGTACGCGGCCATGGCGCCGAGCACCACGGCGATCACGGTGGCGATCAGCGCGATGCCGATCGAGTTGAACAGGGCGCGGACGAACTGGTCGGTTTGGAAGATCGACCGGTAGTTGTCCAGCGTCCACTCCTGCGGAATGAACTTCCCGTCGGTCAGGGTCGCCGGCGTCTTGAACGACAGCGACATGATCCAGAGCACCGGGACCAGCGCGAAGACGACCACGATGGCGTCCAGCAGCCCCCAGCGCGCCTTGGCCCGGATGGTGGCGGTGTCAGCCATCTCAGCGCCTCTCCCCGTCGTCGCTGCCGGGAGCAGCGGTACCGAACAGCTTCACGAAGACGAAGGCGATGACCGCCACGGTGAGGAAGATCAGCACCGACATCGTCGACCCGATGCCGAGGTTGAGACCCCGGATCAGGTTGTTGTAGGCGAGCATCGACACCGACGAGGTCTCGTTGCCGCCCGCGGTCAGCACGAAGATGTTGTCGAACACCCGGAACGCGTCCAGGGTGCGGAACAGCAGCGCGACCAGGATCGCCGGCTTCATCACCGGCAGCATCACCTTGGTGAAGCGCTGCCAGGCGGTGGCGCCGTCGGTGGAGGCGGCCTTGAGCAGGTCCTCGGGGACCAGGGCCAGGCCGGCCATCAGCAGCAGCGCCATGAACGGCGTGGTCTTCCAGATCTCGGCCAGCATGATGATCGCCAGCGAGCTGGCCCGCTCGGTCAGCGGCGCGCCGTCGCTGAACAGGTTGGCCAGGTAGCCGGTGCCGGGCGTCCACGCGTACCGCCAGGAGAACGCGGCGACGACCGTGACGATGCCGTACGGGATCAGCGCGGCGGTGCGCACGATGCCCCGGCCGACCAGGGTCCGGTGCATGATCAGCGCCAGGCCCATGCCGAGCGCCAGCTCGATGACGACGGTGACCACCGTGATCAGGGCGGTGACCCCGAACGCCGTCCACCAGAACTCGTTGGTCAGCACGGTGACGTAGTTCTCCAGCCCGACGAACTCGCGCTCGTCGGGGAAGCGCAGGTCGAAGCGCTGCAACGACAGCCAGACCGAATAGATGATCGGGTACGCCGTCACCAGCACCATGACCAGCGCGGCGGGCGCGCAGAGCAGCCAGCCCAGCCGGCGTTCGGCCTTCTTGTTCTCGCTCAGCGGGGCCTTGCGGCCCCCACCGGAGCGCTGGGCCGGCACCCTGGCGTCGCCGCCGGGGCGGGCGGTCTCGTCGGCCGTCACGTCGGCGCCCGCGGGCGTGGCGTTCACGCTCACGGCAGGACCCCCTTCGACTCGAGGGCGTCGGCGATGGCGTCGCGCAGCTCGCCGGCGGTCTGCTCGGGGCGGATCGCCGACGGCGGCGACAACAGCGCCGACATGACGGTGGAGATGCTCTGGTACGCCGGGGTCAGCGGGCGGACCGCCGGCTCCTTGAGCTGTTCGACGATGACGTCCCGCATCGGGTACGCCTCGGCCATCTCCGGCTCGTCGTAGACCCTCTCGATGGTCGGCGGCACGCCGTCGTTGATGGCGGAGAACTTCTGGTTCTTCTCGTTGCGCAGGCACCGGGCCGCCTCGAAGGACTCCTCGGGGTGCTCCGAGTAGGCGCTGACCGCCATGTTGGCCCCGCCGATGGTGACCTTGCTCGGGGTGTTCTCGTCGATGCCGGGGACGCGCGCCCAGCCGACCTGCTTCGCCAGCTCCGGGTTGGCCTCCTGCATCGCCGGGTAGACGAACGGCCAGTTCACCTGGAACGCGCCGTCGCCGGACTGGAACTCCAGCCGCACGGGGTCCTCGGTGGCGTTGCTGAACGACGGTGAGGCCACGCCCGACGTGGCGAACCGCTGGAGCTGCTCCAGCGCCCGCACGGTGCCGGCGTCCATCACGGCCTGCTTGCCGTCGTCGCTGAGGATCTTGCCGCCGGCGCTCTCGGCGAGGGTGTTGTAGAGCACGACCAGGCCCTCGTACTGGGCGCCCATGGTGAGCACCTGGTGCGGCTTGCCCTGCTGCTTCAGCTCCTGCGCCGCGGAGATCATCTGGTCCCACGTCTTCGGCGGCTGCGCCACCAGGTCCTTGCGGTACCAGAGCAGCTGGACGTTGGTGTTCTTCGGCGCCCCGTAGAGCTTGTCCTCGTAGCGGGCGGTCTCCAGGGGGCCGGCGAGGGTACCCCGCTCCACCTCCGCCCGGTCCTGCCCGGTCCACTCCCGGATCCAGCCGGCGCTGGCGAACTCCTGGGTCCAGGTGACATCCAGGCCGAGGACGTCCATGCCGGTGTCCTGCGCGGCCAGCCGACGCACCATCTGCACCCGCTGGTCGTCGGCCTGCCGGGGCAGCACCCGGTAGACGATCTTGTAGCGCCCACCGGCCTGCGCGTTGCAGTCGTCGACCACCCTCTGCATGTTCTGCTCCGGCGGGTGGTACAGGTTGATCGTGGGCGTACCGCCGTCCTCGCCGGAACCACAGGCCGCCGCCATCGGCGCCACCAGCGTCAACGCCGCGGCGGCGGCCACCGCGCGCACGCGTGGCCGCCGCCGGCGGGCCCTGCCAGGGTCGCTCATCGCCCCTCCCCTCGTTTCTGCCAACCGGGGTGAGGGCTCCGCGCCCCGGCGCACGGCGAGCCGCTCGGAGCGGCTGACCAGCGGTTTCGTCGCCCCGGACGTTTCGTGGCACAGACACTGCCCGAGCAGCGCGGGCACGAAACCTGGCGCCGCGGAGACGGGGCCGACAACGCCGCGTGTGCCGTGGGTCACCGTGCTGCGGCCGCCACCGGCGGGCCGTAGTCTCGGCCGATGGACGCCACCTTCTTCTTCGACCCCGCCTGCCCGTGGACCTGGCGCACCTCGCGCTGGCTGGTCGCGGTCGCCGACGCCCGCGGCCTGCGCATCGAGTGGCGGGCGTTCAGCCTGTCCATCCTCAACGCCGGGCAGGTGCCGCCGGAGTACGCCGACGCGATGACGGCATCGAGCCGCGCGCTGCGACTGGTGGAGGCGCTGCGCGCCGAGGGCCGCCACGACGACATCGCGCGGGTCTACGCCGAGATCGGCGCCCGCAGCCACGACGCCGGCAACCCGCTGTCGAGCGGGATCGTGGCCGCGGCCGTCGAGGCGGCCGGCCTGGGTGCCGCGGCGCCGGCCCTCGACGACGACCGCTGGGACGAGGCCGTACGCGAGTCACATGCCCTGGCGTACGCCTCGGCCGGCCCGGACATCGGCGCGCCGGTGCTCATGGTGCCCGGCGCCGAGCGCGGCATCCACGGCCCGATCCTGACCGAGGTGCCGGGCACCGACGACGCGCTGACGATCTGGGACTCGCTGCTCCCGCTGATCCGCATGCCCGCCTTCCACGAGATCAAGCGCGCCCGCCACTGACCCTCGGCGGGGCGGCGTCCGGTCAGGCGCCGGGACGGCCGCCCCGCCCGCTTCCGCCACCGCCGACTCCATGACCGGGGTGGCAGGATGGGCGGATGATCGCGCGATTCAAGGACGTCTGCCTGGACGCGACCGACGCCCGGCAGTTGGGCGGATTCTGGAGCCGGGTGCTCGACGGCGATCTGGTGGACGTCGGCGACGGCGGCGTTCGTATCGTCCCTCGGGCGGCCCGTTCCGACGCGGAGTCGATCTGGGTCGACCCGGTGCCCGAGCCGCGTACGGGCAGGACCCGCGTACACCTCGACCTGCGGTTGGCCGGCGCGGATCCGGCGGCGCTGCTGGCGGCCGGCGCCCGGCTGGTCCGCGAGCCCGACGCGGAGGGCGACAGGTGGGTGCTGGCCGACCCGGACGGCAACCTGTTCTGCGCGTTCCCGCCCCGCGACGGCGCCCGCCCGGGCCCGTTCGCGCTGGTCGTCGACGCGGCGGACCCGGCCGCCCAGGCCGCCTGGTGGGCCGGCGTGACCGGCGGCACGGTCGAGGCGGGCGACACCGGCACCGCGTCGGTGCAGGGCGCGATCGGCGCCGCGTCCGTGGTGGACGCCGCCGGGTTTCCGTGGCGGCGGTGGGTCTTCGAGCCGTTGCCCGAGCGTAAGACGGTCAAGAACCGGCTGCACTGGGACGTCGACCTGACCGACCCGGCGCCAACGGCCCTGGTCGGGGCGGGCGCGACGCTGCTGCGCGAGCCGGACGACGCGATCAGCTGGTGGATCCTCGCCGATCCCGAGGGCAACGAGTTCTGCGCCTTCGCCCCACGCCCCGGCCACTGACCGGCGGGGCCGCCCGACGGGCCGATCCGTACCCGCCCGATCGGTTGATTCTCGCCGAACCTCCTGCTGCCACCCCGGGCGTTGGGCAGGATCGGCCCCAACGAGGAGGCGCCCGTCGTGCCGGGCACCCACGCTGCCGTGCCGACGCCCGGGGCGCGCGGCCTGCCACTGTGGTTTGACCGATTGCCGTCGTGGGGTACCGCGGACGCCGACGAAGGGAGTGCCGATGTCGGAGCCACATGTCACGCTGGACCCTCGCGGTCTGGACCCCGTGCAGCAGAAGCTGCGGGGCCCGCTGGAGGACCAGCTGACCTCGGCGTTGCAGGCCGCCACGGAACGGGTCAGCGCCAGCTACGCCGGCGAGCCGGTCGAGCAGATCTGCCAGCGGCTGCTCGACGAGACCCGCTCCGGGCTGCACCCCGACATCGCCGCCGGGTTCAACCCGGACATGGACGAGTTCTGCCGCGTGGCGGTGGCGATCGTGCGCCGCGAGGGCTCCTGAGACACGCGACATCCGACCGTGCCGGCTCCCGGGCCGGCGCGGTCGACGCGTGTCAGCTCCGACCCACGTGCACCGAGGCGACCCGCACGCTGGCATGTCATGCCCTGGCCGGGGCCGAACGTCGCGGGCTGCGCCCCTCAGGCGGCGCGCGGGTCGACCCGCGCGCCGGTCAACGGGTGTGCCGCCACGGTCGGTACGGCGGCCAGCTCGGCGGCGTACTCCCGGACCAGCGCCGGCAGCAGGTGACCCCCGGGCTCGGTCCGGCGGACCTGGAGCAGGTGGGCGTCGGCCAGGTCGTCCAGGGTGCGGCGCATCCGCGCGGCGGAGATCCCGAGCTGCCGGCCGACCCGCTCGGGCTGGAGCAGGGCGTCGGGCCTCGCGCCGAGCAGAGCGAGCAGCCGCCCGGCCGCCTCGTCGTCGGCGCGGACGGCGGCGACGGCAGTGTCCAGGCTGGCCCGCGCCGACAGGTCCTCGTAGTCCGGCAGGTCCAGCCGCTCCCGCCCGTCGGCGAGCTGACCGACCAGGGTGTCCACCGAGAGCCCCGGTCGGGCCGCCAGGCGGGTGCCGGCGACCCGCAGCGCGAGCACCGATCCGGCACAGAGACGCACCAGCTCGCCGGTGGCCGCCGGGTCGACTGCCAGCCGCTGCGGGCCGGCGAGCGCCGCCAGCAGGTCATGCGCGTCAGCGGCGGCGAGCGGGCGCAGCGGCACCCCCCGTACGCCGTCCAGGCTGCCCAACCGGCGCTGCCCGACCACGATCAGGCCCGGGCCCGGCCCGGCCGGCAGCAGCGGGCGGACCTGGGCGGCGCGGGTGACCCCGTCCACCACGAGCAGCAGCCGTCGACCGGCGACCAACGACCGGAACCAGCCGGCGGGTTCTCGTTCCACCAGTCGCCGCTGACCAGCCGGTGGTACGGATACCGCACCCCCGGGTCGGCCGCGATGCCGTACATGGTCGGGCCGATCGAGTAGACCCCCGTCGGGGTGGTCGGCACGCCCTCCACGTGGTTGTCGCTGAACCCCTTCGACCCGATCCGGGCGGGCAACGCCGCCGACATCCGCCGCCAGTGGCCCAACACCTTCGTGTACGTCTCCGGCGTCGCGTGCGTGGTGGCGTAGCCGTTGCCGCCGACGATGATGACCTGCCTGGTCTGCACCGGCAGCGTCCGCAGCGCGGCGGCGCGGTTGCCCGGCTCGACCCACATACGCCGGTCGGCGGGGTAGCGGCCCGTGGTGGTCGTGCTCCAGGTCGCGTCCCCGGTCGCCGTGGCCGCGCTCGCCGCGGGGGGCGACGAGGGCGGGCGCCACCGCGCCGCTGGCGGCGGCGAGGATGAAGGTCCTCCGCTTCACGCCGGCCAATCTGACAGCCGACCCGATTTCTGATGATCCCTACGCAGCACGGTCTACCCCGATCTCGACGTGGCACCGGGGGTGTGCATCGACCCGAAGGGGTGGTCAGGACCGGGGCCGCAACTCCCCGATCCTGCCCCAGCCGTCCGGCGTGGTGGCGGGCGTCGCCGGATGAGCGCCTCGGCGTGGCACGCCGGGCCCAACATGGTGAGCCCGCCGCCCGCACTCAGCTCCACTGTGCCCGACCGCCGGACTTCGGCACGCCCCCGACCCACCCCGACGGGCCGCGAGCGCCGGATCAGGTTAGGCGTGCGCACCGGTCCGGACAAGGACGATCCGGGCGGGGTTGACGTCAAGGTGGAAAAGCGGCAGGTCGACGTAACGCGGCCCCCGGGGCAGACGCTACTTCCCGTCGAGGCGGCACCACCCGCCTCCCGGCACCGCGGGTCCGGCGGGCGTGCCACCACAGCCGGTGTGTCACGCCGGCGGCGACCAGGCCGCGACCTCGGCGTAGGACGGCAGGTGCGGGCCGATGGTTCGGCCGTCGCGGACGGCCCGCGCGGTGTCCACAGTGGCGGCCAGCGCGGCGCGGAAGAGCAGGGAGCCGGTGCTGATCCGCCGTACCCCCAGCTCCGTCAGCGCGGCGACGGTGTGCCGGCCGGGCAGGAACAGGATGTTGACCGGCACCTCCACCGCCGCCACGACGGCGGCGATGTCGGCGGGCTCCGCCAGGCCGGGGACGAACACCCCGTCGGCGCCGGCGTCCGCATAGCGCCGTACCCGGAGCAGGGTCTCGCTGAGCTCGCCGGTGCGCTGCCAGTGGGTGTCGGTCCGGGCGTTGACGAACAGCCCGGGCACCTCCTGCTTCACCGATCGGATCAACGCCGCGTGCACGGCGGCGGGACGCATGGCGTCCTCCATGTTGACGCCGACCGCCCCGGCCGCCGCGACGGCGACCGCGGCGCCGACCGAACCGGTCTCGATGTCGACGGTGAGGTGCACGGGCAGCTCCGCCAGGCTGCGGGTGAGGCGCAGGGTTTCCGCGTCGGCGGCGCCGACACCGTCGGGCAGGCCACCCGCGGCCGCGACGCCCAGGCTGGTGGTGCCGAGCGCCGCGAAGCCGGCCCCGGCCAGGCAGCGGGCCGACGCGACGTCCCACACGTTCGGCAGCACGAGCGGGTCTCCCAGACGGTGCAGGTCGGCGAAGCTCCTCATCCGAGGTGTCCCCGCACCAGGGCGAGGGCGTGCTCGCGGCCGGGGCAGCGGTGTGCCCCGGCGCCGAACGCCAGGTCGGCCGCCAGGCGCACCCGCACCACCGCACCGGCTTCGACCGGGACGCCGCCGACGGTCGTGGCGACGAGCGCCTGCCGCCTGGTCGTCGGGACCGGTGGGTCGTCGCGCAACACGTCGTCGACGTGTCGGCGCCGGGCGCGTTCGATCAGGGTCATGGTGGGCTGGCAAGCCTGCACGAGCACCCCGATGCGAGCTGCCGTCGGCTCGTCGAAGACGCCACCGCGGGCCGCGACCAACCCGGGAACCGCCGCGTCTGCCCTGGCTTCGTCTCCCGTACCCGGCTGGTATGCCTGCGCGACGTCCCGCACCAGATCGATGACGGGCTCGTCGATGCCCATCTCGAGGGCAAGGGCCGCCACCGGGTCCGTCGCACCATGGCTCCTGAGGGATTCCGGCGCGATCGCGTCGAGGACCGCGACCGCCGACGCGCGTCGGCGCTCGTGGGTCTCTCCGGTGCTGAACCGGCCGACCGTGGCGCGGAGCCAGGCAACGCCAGCGCAGGCGGGTGGGACCGGCGGCACGACGAAGGCCGGGTCGGTAAGCACGGCGAGGGCGGCATCGTGGTCGTTGATCTGGCGCATGGGGCGAAACTACGGCCCGGACGCTTCGGCAGCGGCCGAACGGACGGGACCTAGGCTGCAGGGGTGACTTCCGCCGCGGACCTGGCGTCGCTCGCGGCGCTGCTGGCCGACCGGACGCGGGCGGCCATGTGCCTGGCGCTGCTCGACGGCCGCGCGTGGACCGCCGGGGAGTTGGCCGCCCACGCCCGCGTCGCGCCCTCCACCGCGACCGAGCACCTGCACCGCCTCATCGACGGCGGGCTGCTCGTCGAGCGACGCCAGGGCCGGCACCGCTACGTGCAACTCGCCGACGCGTCCGTCGCGCAACTCCTCGAGGACCTGGCGGGCCGGATCGAGCGCCCTGCGGCCTCGCCGCGCGGGCTGCGGGCCGTCACCGCCAGCACGGCCCTACAACGGGGTCGTACCTGCTACGACCACCTCGCCGGGCGGCTCGGCGTGGCGGTGACCGACGCGATGACCGCCGCCGGGTTGCTGGAGCAGACCGGCGGCTTCGCCCTCACCTCGGCCGGCCTGGCCTGGCTGACCGACGCACTGGGCCTGAGCCCGGAGAGCCTGCGGCCCGGCGGACGCCCCCTCGCCCGCGGCTGCCTCGACTGGACGGAACGGCGGCAGCACCTCGCCGGGCTGGCCGGCGCGAGGGTGTGCGAGACGTTCCTCGGCAACGGCTGGGTGGTGCGCATCGGGTCCGGTCGGGCGGTGCGGCTCACGCCGGCCGGAAAGGTGGCGGTGCACGACCTGTTGGGGCTCTCCGGCATCGATTGACGGTGGACGGTCAGTCAGTCGGCAGGAGCGGGCGCATGAACGTGCGCTCGTACCGGGCGACGCAGCCCGAATCGTCGCGAATACGATCAGCCGCGAGGAACTCCGGGTCGGTGCCGAAGCGGGCGCGATAACGCTCGTAGACGGCCAGGCTCTCGAAGCTGAACAACGCTTCGGCCTGGTCGCTCGCCCCCTCGGCGGGCAGGAAGTAGCCGTGGTGCACGCCACCATGCTTGGCCACCAGCCGCATCCACGCCCGGGCGAAGCGTTCGAAGTCCTCGATCTTGGCCGGATCGATGGTGTAGCGCACGACACAAGTGATCATGCCTGCGTCAACGCCCCGCCGCCGGTCGCTGTTCCTCAGCGGGAACGGGATCGGGCCCCGCGCGAGTCGCAGATCCAACCTGTGGCCCGCAGCCTGGTCACTGCGGTCGTCGTTCGACAGGGGCACCGGTCAGGACACCGTCGTCATGGACCTCGTGGCGCAGTCGCGCGAGGTTCACGAACGCCTCGCCGTCGAGCGGGGCTGCGTTGAGCAGGCGCAGGATCACCGTGCAGTACTTGGCCATGGTGTTGCGCCCCGGCATGAAGATCGACAGCTCGTCGTACGCCTCCTGTTCCTGCACCAGGAGTTCGGCGGGCAGCGCCACCAGCGCCTCCTCGGGCGCGACCACCGGAACCTTGACCATCCAGAAGGGCCCCTCGCCGTCGAGGACGCGGCGGTCCTGTTCCTGGGTCTCGATCGCCAGGCTCCGCCACGGCCTGCCCAGCGTCGTGACGCCGCCCTCCCGCACGGTCTTCACCAGCTCGGTCAGGGTCGCCTCGATGAGGGTTTCGGCCTCGTCCCACTCCCGGGCGTCACGTCCACGAGGTGTGCCGTGCACCAGCTTGGCCACCACGGTCATCGCCGGCACCCGTCGCAACCGGGGTTCCGGCTGCGCGTCGAAGACCGCACGAGCCGCCTGGATCGCCTCGTCCTGGGCGGTGCGCTGGCGACGTACCTCGTCGCCGTGCCGGACGAGCAGGGCAGCCGCGCGGTCCGGTTCGTCGAGGGCCTGCCGGACGAGCTTGACGCTCATCCCCGTGTCCCGCAGGAGGGTGATCAGCATGGCCCGTTCCACCTGCTCGAAGGCGTACGAGCGGTAGCCGGTGCGCTCGTCGACCTCGGCGGGCACGAGCAGGCCCTCGGCATGGTAGAAGCGCAGGGCCTGGGGCGAGAGGTGGCACATCTCGCTGAACTCGCTGATCGACAACATGACACCAGGTTGCCCCCTCCACCAACCGCAAGGACAAGACCCGCACCGCGAAACGCGTCACAGGGGAACCGCCCGGCATCACCGGCCGTGCGGTTCCCCCGTGCTCATGGTCCCGTCCTGGTCGGCGCCGACCCACGCCACGTGGCCGTCCGGCTGAGTGCGCTGATCGCCGGCTCAGCGGACCCGGTCGTAGACGAGCGCCAGCGTGCCGTGCGCGCCTGCTTCCTGGCTGGCCAGCGCCCACCGCCCTGCCGGGCAGGCCGTCGTCGAAGAGGCGCGGGCCACCGCCGCGGAAGACCGGAAAGACCGTCAACGTCAACACCATCGAACTGACGCCGGTCGCGCAGAGCGTCGCGCCCTTGCAGGTGCACCGCCAGCCGGGCTGACCGGCCCGGCGGTGCGGCGGTGCGGCGGCCCGCCGCTGCGGTGTGGCGGTGTGGCGGTGCGGCGGTTTCCGGTCGGGAGCCGGACTGCTGCGCCTCAGAAGTGGTGCAGCAGTTCGGGGAAGGCCGACAGCCGCAGCACGCCCGGGTCGGTCGGGTCCAGCTCGTCGTGCTCCAGCACCCAGGTGTTGTCGTTGGGGATGAACACGGCGTTCAGCCCGGCGGCGCGGGCGGGCCGGATGTCGGACTTCGGGGAGTTGCCGACCATCCAGGTGACGGCCGGGTCGACGCCGTGCTCCCGGGTCAGCCACCGGTAGGTCTCGACGTCCTTCTCCGGCACGATGTGCGCGGCCCGGAAGTGGTGCAGCAGCCCGCAGGCGTCGAGCTTGCGCTGCTGTTCCTCGCGCTCGCCCTTCGTGAGCAACAGCAGGTCGTGGCGGGTGCCCAGGGCGTCCAGCGCCTCGGCCACCCCGGGCATCAGCTCCACCTGGTGCGCGACCAGGGCCGCCGCCAGGCCGTCGATCTCGCGCCGCTCCGCCTCCGTGGCGGGCCGCTGGCGCAGCCGCTCCAGACACTCGGCCAGGCTGCGCAGGAACACCTTGCTGCCGTAGCCGTGCGCGTCCGCGTTGGCCCGCTCGATGTCGTCCAGGATGGCCCGGGTCTCGGCCCGGTCGAGGGTCGGATGGTCCAGCCACTCCAGGAAGTCGTCGATCACCCGCTCGAACAGGACGTTGTTCTCCCAGAGCGTGTCGTCGGCGTCGAAGACGAGCACCTGCCCGTCGCGCCGGCCGGTCGCGTACCCCATGGTTTTCCTCCCCCTGGTGTCGGCGGGGGCCACGATACTGGGCGGCGTCGGCCCCGGCAGGCGATTTTGCGCGCTGTCGGCGGGCGTCCGACTCACGGGCCGGCGAGCAGTCTTGCCATGATCATGTCCTCGCGCTGTTCCTGCTTGTCGGGGCGCAACCGCCCGCCCCGGGTGAGCATGACCGTGCCGTGCAGCAGCGCCCAGCCCAGTTCCGCGAGCGTGTCGGGATCGCGGCCGGCGGCCAGTGGCGACAGCGCGGCACGCAACTCGGCGAAGGCGGCCCGGGGCGCGCCCGGGCCCGGATCGCGGCCCAGGGTGAGGTCCGCGGTGTGGGCGAGCATCGCGTCGTACACCTCGGGATTGGCGTACGCGAAATCCAGGTAGGCGGCCACCACCGCCGGCCAGTCTCCGCGTCCGGCGGCGGTGGCGCGGGCCGCGGCGAGCACCGTGGCCAGGTCGGCGAAGCCGCGCACCGCCACGGCGGACATGAGCGCGGCCTGGTCCGGGAAGCGGCGGTAGAGGGCCTCGATGTCGACGCCGGCCCGCTCGGCCAGCCGGCGGTGGGTCGCCGCCACCCAGCCCTCGGCCTCGGCCAACTCCCGGGCGGCGAGGACGACGCGCTCCCGATCGCCCGGTTCGGCGTCTGCTCCGTCTGCTGGCGACACCCCGTCGATGCTAGCGAGCGTCACCGCCCGTGAGGGCATCGCGACGGATTGACGACTCTGCGGCGAACCGCCCGGCTAGCGGCGCAGGGTGAGGATCAGGTCGGCGACCAGGGCCGTCCAGCCCGTCTGGTGCCAGGCCCCCAGCCCGGCGCCGTTGTCGCCGTGGAAATACTCGGGGAAGGAGATCAGGTCCCGCCAGTCCGGGTGGGTCTGGAAGAGTTGGGCGGCGCCGTAGATCGGCCGCCGCCCCCAGCCGTCCCGGGTGAACAGCGAGATCAGCCGGGCGGAGAGGTCGTCGGCGATCTCGTCGAGGGTCCGCTTCACCCCGGAGTGCGTCGGATACTCCACCCGCAGGTCGTCGCCGTAGAAGGCCGCGTAGTCGCGCAGCGCGCTGATCAGCAGGAAGTTGGTCGGCATCCAGATCGGGCCGCGCCAGTTCGAGTTGCCGCCGAACAGGCCGCTGGTCGACTCGGCCGGCTCGTAGCCGACGCTGAACTCCTGGCCGCCGAGGGTCACCGAGAACGGCTTGTCGAGATGCGCGCGCGACAGCGTGCGCAGGCCGTACTCGGAGAGGAACTCGTCGGGATCGAGCATCCGGGCGAGCAGCCGGACGATCTGCTCCGGACCGACCATGGAGAGCAGCCGGTGCTGGCGGCCGTCGGGCCCGAGCCGCCGGGTGCCGATCACGTCGGCGTACTCGGGCCGGTTGGTCAGGAACCAGCGCAGCCGGGCGCTCAGCTCCGGCAACCGGTGCAGGGTGCGGGCGGTGAGTCGGGTCGTCGCGGCCAGCGGCAGCAGGCCGACCACCGAGCGGACCCTCAGGGGCACCTTCGTGCCGTCGGCGAGCCGCAGCACGTCGTAGAAGAACGCGTCCTCGGCGTCCCACAGCCCCTGCTCGTACGCGGCGGCGGCGATGTAGGCGAAGTGCTCGAAGAACTTGGTGGCGGTGTCGACCCAGGTGCGGTCGTGCTCGGCCAGCACGACGGCGATGTCGAGCAGGTTGAGCGCGTACATGGCCATCCAGCCCGTGCCGTCGGACTGCTCCAGCACGCCGGCCACCGGCAGCGCCGCCGAACGGTCGAACGGGCCGACGTTGTCCAGCCCGAGGAAGCCGCCCTCGAAGACGTTGTTGCCGCCGGTGTCCTTGCGGTTGACCCACCAGGTGAAGTTGAGCAGCAGCTTGTGCATCACCCGGGCCAGGAACTCGTGGTCCCGACCGCCGTCGATCTCGAAGACCTTCAGCGCCGCCCACGCGTGCACCGGTGGGTTCACGTCGCCGAACGCCCACTCGTACGCGGGGATCTGGCCGTTGGGATGCAGGTACCACTCGCGCAGCAGGAGCAGCAGTTGCTCCTTGGCGAAACCGGGGTCGACCCGGGCGATGCTGACGCAGTGGAAGGCCAGGTCCCAGGCCGCGTACCAGGGGTACTCCCACGGGTCCGGCATGGAGATCACGTCGAAGCTCGTCATGTGCCACCAGGCGCTGTTGCGCCCGTGCCGGCGCCCGGACGGCGGTGCCGAGCCGGGATCGCCCTCCAGCCAGCGCTTGACGTCGAAGTGGTAGAACTGCTTGCCCCACATCAGCCCGGCGAAGGCCTGCCGGGCGACCAGGGTCTCGTCCGGGGTCGCCGCGGCCGGGATCACCCCGGCGAAGAACCGGTTCGCCTCCGCCCGGCGGGCCCACACCACCGCGTCGAAGCCGTCGCCCAGGTCCGCGGGCGGCGGCGGGGCGGCGGCCGGCGGCGGGGCGGTACGGGTCAGCCGCAGCCGGATGCGCCGCTGCGCCCCGGCCGGCACGTCCAGCACGTAGTGCAGCGCGCCCTTGGTGCCCTCCCGGGCCGGGTTGACCGTCGGGGCCCCGTCGACCACGTGGTCGTTGATGCCGTCCTTCGGGTAGCGGGAGCGGCCGGGCAGCCCCCAGAGCCGCTCGGCGTTGCTGTCGTTGTCGCAGAGCAGCGGCGTGGGCTCGCCGTCGCCCTCCAGCAGCAGTTGGCCCAGCACCCGGTGCTCGCCGACGAGCCGCGACCCCTCGCCGACCAGTCGGGGCACCCGGTCACCGCCGGGCAGCCCCCACGCCCAGGTGTTGCGGAACCACAGGGTGGGCAGCACGTGCAGGGTGGCCGCCCGGTCGCCCCGGTTGGCGACGGTGACGACGACGCACATGTCCGTGGGGGTCGCCTTGGCGTAGTCGACGGTCACCGCCCAGTACCTGTCGTCGTCGAAGATGCCGGTGTCGACCAGCTCGTACTCGGTGTCGTCCCGGCCGCGCAGCGCGTTGACCGCGACGAGTTCGTCGTACGGGAAGGCGGTCTGGGGGTAGTGGTACCGCCAGCGCATCCACGAGTGGGTGGGGGTGGAGTCCTCGTAGAACCAGTATTCCTTGGCGTCCTCGCCGTGGTTGCCGCTGTCGCCGCCGAGGCCGAACATCCGCTCCTTGAGGATCGGGTCCCTGCCGTTCCACAGGGCGAGGGCGAAGCAGAACGTCTGCCGCTCGTCGCAGACCCCGGCCATGCCGTCCTCGCTCCACCGGTAGGCTCGCGACCGCGCGTGGTCGTGCGGGAAGTAGTCCCAGGCCGTACCGTGCTCGCTGTAGTCCTCCCGTACCGTCCCCCACGCCCGCTCGGACAGATAGGGACCCCATGCGCGCCAGTCCTGCTCCCCGGCGTCGGCCTGAGCCAGCCGGAGCCGTTCGGGGTCGGGCGCGGTGTCGTCGGGGGTCGGCGCGTCGGTGATCACTCGCACATCTTCGACGCCGGCGGGGGACTTCACCAAGGGAGCCGTTCTCGTCGTGGCGTGTTACACGCCGCCGCCGGTGGAGGAAAGTTGATCGACATTCGCTTCGGCCCGCAGGTGTGCGGCGACCTGACCGGCGGGGCCGCCCGGGAGTGGCTGGTCACCGACGGTCTCGGCGGGTACGCCACCGGCACGGTCAGCGGGCTGCGCACCCGCCGCTACCACGGCCTGCTCGTGGCGGCCGGCGAGACGCCCGCGTCCCGCCGCGTGGGACTCGTCGGCCTGGACCCGGCCGTGGTGTTCCCCTCCGGCGCCCGGGTGCGCCTCGGTGCGCACGAGTGGTCCTCCGGCGACGTCGACCCGCGCGGCTTCGAGCTGCTGGAACGCTTCGACCTGACCGACGGTCTGCCCCGGTGGCGCTGGCGGATCGGCGACGTGGTGATCGAGCGGGAACTGGCGATGACGCACGGCCGCTCCTGCGTGGCCGTGGTGCACCGACTGGTCTGCGGCACCCCGGTGCACCTGGACCTGGCGGCGGTCTGCACGTGGCGGGACGCGCACGGCGAACGCCGCGCCGACGGCCCGGCCCCGCGCGTGGAGCCGGTGCCGGGCGGTGCGGTGGTGGAGGGCGCGTACCGGCTCGCCGGGCCGGACTGGACCCCGCAGGGCCAGTGGTGGGTCGGGGCGCACCACCGGGAGGAGGCGGCGCGTGGCCTGAACCCGGACGAGGACCTCTGGTACGCCGGCCGGTTCTCGGGCGAGCTGCAACGCCCGGGCGACACGGTGTCCGTGCTCGCCTGGGCCGGCGAGCTGGCCGAGGAGCCGCCCCCGGCGACGGAGGTGGTCGCGGCACGCCGGGCCCGCAACCGGCGGGTGGTGGCCGCCGCCAAGCCGGCCGATCCGGTCGGGGAGACCCTCGCGCTGGCCGCGGACGCGTTCGTGGTCGACACCGCCAACGGGCCCGACGTGGTGGCCGGCTACCCGTGGTTCGGCGCCTGGTCGCGGGACACGATGATCTCCTACGAGGGGCTCCTCCTCTGCACGAACCGGGCCGACGAGGGCCGGGAGCTGCTGCGGTCGTACGCGGCGACGCTGTCGGAGGGGATGCTCGCCAACACCGCCGACACCGGGCGGGTGGAATACAACACGGTCGACGCGACCCTGTGGTTCCTGCACGCGGTGAGCCGGCACGTCACAGTCACCGGCGACACCGACCTCGGCGACGAACTGCTGCCGGCGCTGCACGGGGTCGTCGACGCGCACCTCGCCGGCACCCGCTTCGGCATCGCCGTCGACCCGGCCGACGGGCTGCTCACCCAGGGCGGCACCCCCGGCACGGCGCTGACCTGGATGGACGCCCGGGTCTACGGGGTGCCGGTCACCGCGCGCACCGGAAAGCCGGTGGAGGTCAACGCGCTCTGGGTCAACGGGCTGGCCGGCCTGGCCGAGCTGACCGAGCTGGCGGGGCGCGACGCGGGCGGGCTGTGGCGGCTGCACGGGCGGGCCGTCACCTCGTTCCGGGACCGGTTCCCGGCCCCGACGGGCTGGCTGCACGACGTGCTGGACGCGCCCGCGCCGGCGTACCCGCTGGGCGGGGCCGCGCACCACGACGACGACCTGCTGCGCCCCAACCAGCTGCTGGCCTGGTCGCTGCCGTACGCCCCGCTGGCGCCCGACGAGCCCACCGTGCGCCGGGTCGCCGCCGGGCTGCTCACCCCGCTGGGCCCGCGCAGCCTCTCCCCCGACTCGCCCGAGTTCGTGGGGCGGCACCGGGGCGGTCCGGCCGAGCGGGACGGCGCCTACCACCAGGGCACCGTCTGGCCGTGGCTGGTCGGCCCGTACGTCGACGCCGCGCGGCGGGCCGGGATGCCGGCCGACGACGTCCTCGTCGGCCTCGAGGCCCACCTGAGCGAGTACGGCCTGGGCTCGGTCAGCGAGACGGCGGACGCCCTGGCGCCGCACGCCGCCACCGGGTGTCCCTTCCAGGCGTGGTCGGTCGCCGAGTTGCTGCGCGTCCGCGCCGACGGCCGGTAGCGCTTTACACGACCGCAACGGCGGCGTCTCCACCGGTTGACCGACCACCAGCAGGATGGGTCCCGATCCCGTCGTGCCCGCCACGGGCGCCGGTTGCGGTGCCCGGCGGGCGCAGGCGGGGGACAACTCAAGGGGGTTGCATGTCACCTGACGCCGACGTGATCGACATCTGTCCCGCCCGGCGACAGCGGGTGCTGATGCTCTCCTGGGAGTACCCGCCGGTCCTGGTCGGTGGGCTCGGGCGGCACGTGCACGCCCTGTCCGTGGCTTTGGCCACCGCCGGGCACGAGGTCACAGTCGTCACCCGGCACACCGACGGCGCCGCCCTGGAGGAGTACGCCGACGGCGTCCGGATCCTGCGGGCCGCCGAGGACCCGGTCACCTTTCCGCTGGCCACCTCCTCCCTGCTGGCCTGGACGATGGCGTTCAACCACACCCTCACCCGCGCCGCGCTGCGCGCCACCGAGGCCGGCGCCTACGACGTCGTGCACGCCCACGACTGGCTCGTCGCGCACACCGCGGCGACTCTCGCCGAGCACCTGGACCTGCCTCTGGTGACCACCATCCACGCCACCGAGGCCGGCCGGCACCAGGGCTGGCTGCCGGCGGAGATGAACCGCACCATCCACGGCGTCGAGCACTGGTTGAGCCGGGCGTCCACCCGGGTCATCGCCTGCTCCGGCTATATGCGCGACCAGGTCACGACGCTCTTCGACGTGCCGGCCGGGCAGGTCGACGTGGTGCCCAACGGGGTCGACGGCCGGGCCTGGCGGGCCGGGGCGGGGGCGGTCACCGCCGCCCGGGCCCGCTTCGCCGGCGACGGCCCGCTCGTCGGGTACGCCGGCCGGCTGGTCTACGAGAAGGGCGTGCAGCACCTGGTGCGTGCCGTGCCGTACCTGCGCGAGCGGCACCCCGGGCTGCGTGTGGTGATCGCGGGCGACGGCCCCCACCGCGCCGAGTTGGCGGAGGAGACCCACCGCCTCGGGCTCGGGCAGACCGTCCGCTTCGCGGGCTTCTTGGACGCGACCCGGTTGCCCGCCCTGCTCGGCGCCACCGACGCGACCGTGGTGCCCAGCCTCTACGAGCCGTTCGGGATGGTGGCCCTGGAGGCCGCGGCGGCCGGTGCGCCGCTGGCCGTGGCCCGCACCGGCGGTCTCGCCGAGATCGTCGAGCCGGGCGTCACCGGGGTGACGTTCCCGCACAGCGACCCGGTCGCCCTCGGCGCGGCCGTCGACCAGCTCCTCGGCGACGAGGTATTCGCCCGGCGGGTCGCCCGACGGGCGCGCGCCATGGTCGGCCAGCGCTACGGCTGGGCGACCATCGCCGCCCGCACCGCGGGCACGTACGCGACCGCCCGTCGCGAGCACGGCCCGACGCGGGCCCGCCGCGCCGCCGCCCGGCTCGGCGGGGCCCACCAGAAGATCACCATCCCGGAGGGGAACCTGCTCGCGGTCGGCGCCGCCCGCTGAGCGGAGAGCACCGCGGTCGCCTCCCCACGGGCAGTTCGGCGACCGTCAGGACCGCGCCCGCACCGCCGTCCGATGCCCGACACACCGGCCCCGTCGGGTGCTGGGCAGGGCATACTTCCTGCCGGTGCGGCAGAACCACCCACCCCTTCCCCATCACCGTCCCCGGTGGACCGTCCGGGCGATGCCCCTGCGCCACACCGGCGAACTACAGTGGCGTAGCTTTGGCGCTCAAGATCCCTGGGGAGGGTGAGCCGACATGATGGGACCGTCCCACGCGCTGTCCGGCGCGGCGGTGTGGCTGGCCGGGTCCTGGGCGCTGCAACAGTTCGCCGACTACCACCAGTCGCCGCTGGAACTCGCCGTCGGCACCGCGGTCTGTGCCGGTGGGGCGCTCTTCCCCGATCTCGACCTGTCCGGCAAGGTGACCCGCAACCAGGGCGGGGCGACGGTCGCCCGCACCTTCGGCGTGTTCTCGCTCTTCATCGCCGAGGTGATGGAGAAGGTCTCGCTCGGGGTCTACTACGCGACGAAGCTCAGCAAGGATCCGCGCCGCAACAACGGCCACCGCACCCTGACCCACACCATCCCGTTCACCCTGCTCGTCGGCTGGGGCACCACCACGCTCTGCGCCGCGTACGGCAAGTGGGCGGTCATCGGTGTCCTGTTCTTCATGTTCGGGCTCGCGCTGCGCGGCCTGTTCGACAAGTGGGCGGAGCGCGCCGGCTGGGTCATCGTGACCCTCGCGTCGGCCGCCGCCGCCTGGTTCACCTTCGTGAACCTGCCCGGCGGCCGGGGCTATCCGCTGATCGGCACCGCCGTCGGGGTCGGCTGCTTCGTGCACATCCTCGGCGACATGATCACTCGCGCCGGGGTGCCGATCCTCTGGCCCATTCCGATCAAGCGCCGGATGTGGACGCCGATCGGCCTGCCGAACAAGATCGCCCTGCGGGCCGGCAGCAAGACCGAGGTGGTGGTCGTCCGGGCCGTGCTGACCGCGATCTCGGTGCTCGCGGCGGCCGGGCTGGTCGCCCCGTCGGTACTGCAACGCTTCAACATCGACGTCTGACGGCCCCACCCTTCTCCCCGGGCGGCCCGAGCCTCCGCCGACCCGCTGGGCCCGTCGATCGTGTGGTGGCTGAGCTACTCGGCGGTTGACGGGAACGCGTCCGCCGGCGTTGCCGTTCGGCGACCGCGCCGCACCCGGCGACGCTACCGAAAGGACCGCCCGCCGTGGGGTAGGCCGGGTGCGCTGCCGAGGGGGTCGTCCGGCCGCGACGGACAAAAAGAGGGGAAAGGAAGCAACCGCTCCTTTCCACCATCAACATATATCGCACCGGAGGGCTTGCGGCAAGACCCCGGTCGTGGCGCAGAATGCTCGACCGAAGCCATGACCTGCGCAAATGGGAACGGACTGATGAAGTGGATCCGCTGAGAACCAGTGTGTTCAACCTTCCCGAAAACCTCGCCCCCAAGGCCGACCCGACGCTGATCGCCCGCGACGAGCGGCACTTCGTGGCCCTCGCGGCGACCATGGGGCAGTCGATCGCAGAGCTGTCCGAGCGCCTCGACGCCGAGCGCCGGGCACCGGGCGGCACCGGCCAGGCCGCGATGGACCGGGACGAGGAGATCCACCGGTTGACCGCCCGCCTGCGCGACCTGCGCCGCTTCGGTCTGGACCTCTGCCTCGGGCACCTGGTCGCCGCGGACGACCCCGAGCCCGTGTACATCGGACGGCGTGGCCTCACCGACGGCGCGGGCCGGCGGTTGCTGCTCGACTGGCGCTCCCCCGCGGCCGAGCCGTTCTTCGGCGCGACGCACGCCAACCCGATGGGGCTGGTGAGCCGCCGCCGGTACCGCTGGACCCGCGGCCGGATCAGCGACTACTGGGACGAGGTGTTCACCTCGGACGGGTGGGCGGGCCATGCCGCGCTGGACGACCAGTCCGCCTTCATCGCCAGCCTCGGCAGCACCCGGTCGCCCCTGATGCGAGACGTGCTCGGCACCATCCAGGCCGACCAGGACGCCATCATTCGCGCGGGATCCCGCGGCGCGCTCGTCGTCGACGGCGGCCCGGGTACGGGCAAGACCGTCGTCGCCCTGCACCGCACCGCGTACCTGATCTATTCCGACCCACGACTCGGTCACCGCCGGGGCGGCGTGCTGGTCGTCGGTCCACACCAGCCCTACCTGGCGTACGTCGCCGACGTCCTGCCCAGCCTCGGCGAGGAGGACGTGCAGATCTGCACGCTGCGCGACCTCGTCGTCGAGGGCGCAACGGCAACCGCCGAGACCGACCCGCGGGTCACCGCCCTCAAGTCGTCCGCGAGCCTGGTGCGCGCGGTCGAGGCGGCCGTCAGGTTCTACGAGGAGCCGCCCGGCACCCCGATGACGGTCGCGACCGACTGGTCCGACATCCCGCTGGGCGCCGACGACTGGGCCGAGGCGTTCGACACCCCGGACCCCGGCACCCCGCACAACGAGGCGCGCGAGCAGATCTGGGAGCGGCTGCTGGAGATCCTCGTCGACAGGTACGACGGCGACGAACCGGAGGACCTGCTCCGCCGGTCGCTGCGGCAGAACCGGGAACTGCTCACCGCCTTCAACCGGGCGTGGCCGCTGCTCGACGCGGCCGACCTCGTCGGAGACCTGTGGTCGGTCCCCGCCTACCTGCGGATGTGCGCGCCGTGGCTGAGCCCCGAGGACGTACGGCGGTTGCAGCGCGCGGACCCCCGGGCCTGGACGGTGTCCGACCTGCCGTTCCTCGACGCGGCACGCCAGCGGCTCGGTGACCCGGCGGCGGTACGACGTCAGCGTCGGCACGACGCCTCCGTCGCCGCCCGGCGCGAGCAGATGACCAGGGTCGTCGAGGACCTGCTGGAGGCCGAGTACGACAACGAGGGCGCGATGATCATGTTGCACGGGCAGGACCTGCGCGACGCCCTGATCGGCGAGAGAGTGCCGCCGGACACCGGTCCGGACCTGCTCGCCGGCCCGTTCGCGCACGTCGTCGTGGACGAGGCACAGGAACTGACCGACGCGCAGTGGCAGATGTTGCTCCTGCGGTGCCCGTCGGGGAGCTTCACCATCGTGGGGGACCGTGCCCAGGCCCGGCACGGGTTCACGGAGTCGTGGCGGGAACGGCTCGGACGGATCGGGCTCGACCGGATCGAGCTGGCCGCCCTGAACATCAACTACCGGACGCCGGCAGAGATCATGGCGCAGGCCGAACCGGTCATCCGCGCCGTGCTCCCGGACGCCAACGTGCCGACCTCCATCCGCAGCGGCGGCGCTCCTGTCGTACGCGGGTCTGTCGCTGAGCTGAACTCGGTCCTCGACACCTGGCTCGCCGCGCACGCCGAGGGGACCGCCTGCGTCATCGGCGATCCCACGTTCCCGGCCACGGCCCGCGTCCGGTCGCTGGCCCCGGAACTGTCGAAGGGACTCGAGTTCGACCTGGTCGTCCTCGTCGACCCGGAGGCGTTCGGCGAGGGCGTCGAGGCAGCGGTCGACCGCTATGTGGCGATGACCCGGGCGACCCAGCAACTCGTCATCCTCACCAGTTCCTGACGCCGGCCGGGGAGACCCCGCGCCGCCGACCCGGCGAGAACGGGGCCATGGATGGACGGTTGGAGGGCGCGGGGTCGCCCGGGGAGTCTCGTCGCGCGGCTCACCGTGCGTCGTTCCCTCGGGTCGGGTGGGTCCGGTCGGCGACGAGCAGCCCTGCTGTGACCTCGGCGAGCCGGCGGGCAGCGGCGGGGTCGAGAGTCTGCCGGTCCAGCGGCACGGGCCTCCCGCGGTCGACGGCGGTCAAGGGAGCCGGGGGTGGTGCGTCGATGAAGTCGTGGACGGGCGCGATGGCCTTCTCCACAGGCCGGGCAGCGGCCCTGGCGATGGTCCTGATGAGTGCTCGGGTCAGCGGGTTGATCTGCTCCATCGCGGAGTAGCCGCTCCTGGTGAATCCCGGGTGGTAGAGGACGTAGGAAGCCTGCCGACCGAACCGCGCTGCCATCGCGACGCCGAGCAGGTCGTTCGCACGACCAGCTTGGAGCTGCGCGGTGATCGTGCGGTAGCGCCCGCGCAGCTGGAGATCGTCCCAGTGGATGCGCCCAGAGGTGAGACCGACGCCGGCGATGTTGATGATCACCGGGCGACGTGGTCCGGCCGCCAGCGTGGACATCAGCCCGTGGCCGAGGAGGTAGCGACTGAGATAGTAGAGCGCGAAGGTGGACTCCAGGCCCTCGCTGGTTTCGGTCCGCTCGGGGAAGTGCCGGTTCGCCGCCAACACCAGGGCGTCGATGGCGTCGTATTCTGCCGTGACGTGCTTGATCACCTTGTCGTTTCCGGCGATGGTGCTGAGGTCTGCGGCCAGGAACCCGACACGGTCCCCCAGGCCGGCCTCCTCGGCCGCGGTGAGCAACTGGTCGCCCTTGGCGGGGTTGCTGCCCACGGCGAGGACGCGGTCCCCCCGCGCGGCCCGCCCCAGGACGAGCGCTCGGCCCATGCCATCGGTTCCGCCGGTGACGACGACGCCCCTTGTTCCTCGCGCGGCGTCGACGTCGTTGTCCTGTTGCCGGTCGACCATGCGAACCCCCGGTTACTGTTGGTAAGTACCTCCATCATCAGTAAGCGGTGCGGATCGCGGAAGAAGGCAGTTCGATGTCAGCAACGAACACCGGTGTGCCTGCCCTGCTAGGCACGGCGCTACCGAGCCCCGTGCCCGGCGACGAGCACGACCGGTGCCCCGTGACCGACGTCCTCCGTCGGGTCGGTGACAAGTGGACGGTGCTGGTGGTGGTGCTGCTCGGGCAACGGCCGCACCGGTTCAACGATCTCCACCGGGGTATCGCGGCCATCAGTCAGCGCATGCTCACCCGCACGCTGCGAGGACTCGAGGAGGACGGGTTGGTGCACCGAGAGGTCTTCGCCACCAACCCGCCCAGTGTGGAATACCGCCTCACGCCGCTCGGCACGTCACTACTGGAGCCGCTCTCGGCGCTCGCGGAGTGGGCCGTCAAGCATCAGCCGACCATCGCCGCCAGCAGAGGCGTCACCGACCTCCAGCCCCGCAACACCTAGACGCCGACGCGCTGGGGCGGGACGGTCAGCCCGTAGAGCGCCATCAGTTCCGGGGTGTCGACGCGGCTGCCGTCGGCCACCGAGTCGCAGGCGATGTCGACGATCTGGTCCTTGTGCGCCAGCAGGTAGGGCCGGGCGCCGACGTCCGCGTTGGCCAGGGTGGCAATGCCGGCCCAGTGCCGGCGTCCGAACAGCATCGGGTAGCCGCGCAGCCCGTCGTACGTCGCGCAGACCAGCACGTCGGGGTACGACAGCGCGGTCACCCGGCGCACGGCGGTGACGGTCAGGCCCGGCATGTCGACCGGCACCACCACGACCGCCTCGATACCGTCGTCGTCGAGCGACGCCAGACCGGCCCGGATGGACGAGCCGACGCCCGTCCCCCACGCCCGGTTGATCACCACCGTGGCCCGGCTCAGGTCCGCCGTCTCACGGACCTGCTCGGCCGCGGCGCCGAGCACGACCACGATCCGCTCGCAGCCCGACTGGGTCATCGTGTCGATCATCTGGTTCACCAGGGGCTTCTCCCCCTGGTGCAGCAGGGCCTCCGGGCCGCCGATGCGGCGACCCCCGCCCGCGGCGATGATCATTCCTGCGATCCGGTTCAGCTGGGCCCCCTCCACCGTGGAACGGGCCACGGCGCGAAGCCCGGCCCGTTCCGTCCTACGGACATCGGGAGCAACGACGACCAGCTCGGCCGGGTAGCGGGGCGAAAAGGGAAAATAGTGCAATCGTTACCGGCTCGGGACCGACGGTCCGGCTCGCCCTGGCCCGCGCCCGACCTTGCCCCGCCTCGCCCTGGCCCGCGCCCGGCCCTGGCCCGCCTCGTGCCGTTCGACGACCGCTGGGGCGGGAGCCTGGTACTCCGCCGGGTACCGCCCGGGCCGTCGCGTCCTCGGCGGGCAGTCGACCCCTACCGTCCTTTCGAGCTGAGTCGGTTACGACATCACGCAGCGCCCCGGGCGGTCCCGCGAAGCGGTCGAAGATCGCGGCCCGGGCGGGCTCCTCGGCCGGTGCGGTCCGCCCGAACGCACCGCGGGCCATCGCCCTGCGCCGCTTGGCGGCGGGGGCCATCGGCGCATCGAAGGTACCCACGACGGTGAATCGTCTACGACATCAGCTCTACAGCGCGGCAGGCGCAGGTCCGGCCGCGCCGGGCGGCGTCACCCGGGGGCGTGGTTGCCCCGGACGACGGCACGGGTGGATGCCGGCGGACCCGAGCCTGGCGACGTCCCCATCCGGGGTGGGAAGCCGCCAGCCCCGCCCGCAGCCGGCAGCGGGGAGCCGGCAGTCCCGCGAGAAGCCTCAGGCCGCGTCGGCGTAACAGTCGACGACGGACAGGTCCAGCGGGAAACGGACCGGGGTGTCGCCGAACAGCAGGGCGGTGGCCCGCTCGCCGGCCCGCACCACCGCCTCGGCGACCGCGTCGGCCCGCTCCGCCGGGCAGTGCACGACCACCTCGTCGTGCTGGAAGAAGACCAGCTCGGCGCCGGTGCCGACGAGCTGGCCGCGCAGCGTCGCCAGCAGCGTCGAGGCCCACTCGGCGGCGGTCGCCTGGATGACGAAGTTACGGGTGAACCGCCCCCGGGACCGGGCCGCCCGGGCCCGCGGCGACTGCGGATCGCCGCCACCGTCGGGCAGGACGGCGTCCACGTCGCCGAACCCGGCGGTGCCGGCCGGGCAGGTGCGCCCCAGCCAGGAACGCACCAGCCCGCCGGCCTCGCCCGTGCGGGCCGCCGCCTCCACGTGGGCGAAGGCCGTCGGGTAGCTGCGTCGCAGCACCGCCAGCGCCGGCACCGCCGCCCCGCCGGTCTGCCCGTACATGGCCCCGAGCAGCGCCACCTTGGCGCGGGGCCGGTCACCGCCGAACGCGTCCCGGGCGAGGGCGGCGTAGAGGTCACCGGCGCCACCGGCCGCGGCGAGGCGCGCGTCGCCGGAGACCGCCGCCAGCACCCTCGGCTCCAACTGGCCGGCGTCGGCGACCACGAACCGCCAGCCCGGATCGGCCACCACCGCCCGCCGGATCACCTTGGGGATCTGCAACGCGCCGCCGCCCCGGGTCGCCCAGCGCCCGGAGACGACCCCGCCGGGGACGTACTCCGGCCGGAACCGGCCGTCACGCACCCAGGCGTCGCACCACGCCCGGCCGTGCGCCGTCCAGATCCGGTAGAGCTCCTTGTATTCCAGGACCAGGGGCACCGCCGGATGGTCCGCCCCGCGCAACACCCAGGCCCGGGTGTTCGGCAGCTCCACGCCGGCCCGGGCGAACGCACGCAACAGCTCCGCCGGGGAGTCGACGTGCAACTGGCGTACGCCGAACGCGTCGGCGATCCGCGCGGCCAGCTCGGCCAACCGGCGCGGCGGGCCGCCCACCGGTGACGGCTCGCCCAGCAGCTCCGCGAGCAGTTGGTCGTGCACGTCGACCCGCCAGGGCAGCCCGGCGGCACCCATCTCCACCGCGATCAGCGCGCCCGCCGACTCGGCGGCGACCAGCAGCCGGAACCGGCCGGGATGCCCGGTCGCGGCGATCCGGGCGAGCTGGTCGGCGTACACCCGGGTCAGGGCCTCGAGGCCGGGGCCCGGCGGGCCGGGCGGGGCGTCGAAGAGCGCGCCCTGGCCGTGCCCGGGCGGCGCGGCCGGACGCGGCGGCGGGTCGGCCGGCACGGGGGCGCCGGTGAGCCGGGCCCAGGCCGCGGCGAGCGAGCGCGGCTCACCCCAGCGGCCGGCGTGCCCGAGCAGCAACGCCTCGGTCAGCTCCACGTCGTGGCAGCGCTCGACGCGCACCCCGGCGTGCAGCAGCGTCGGGTAGAGCGACGTGCCGCAGGCCCACACCCAGCGCGGCCGGTCGGCCGACTCGCGGGCCGCGACGGCGGCGACGAGGTCGGTGACCGGCTGCGCCGGGCCGGCCGGGGACCCCGCGTCGTCGAGGGGCCGCAACGCTCCCCCGCCCCGCCCGTCCGAGACCACCGCCACCAGCACGGATGTGATTCTGCCTCGTCCCTGCGACACTCCACCCCTCCGGCACCGGGCAGTGCGGCGGCGCCCGGCTCGGTAGCGTGAGCCGGTGCCGTTACAGATCCCGCATCCCGAGCCCGGCACCGCGGACGTCCGGGGGCCGCTGCGGTACCTGTGGTGGCTGGTCCGCCGCCAGCCGTGGCGGGTGCTGCGCGGAAGCCTGCTCGGCACGGCCTGGATGACCTGCCTGTCGGTCCGGCCATACCTGATCTCCCGTGCCGTGGACGACGGGCTGCGCACCGGCGACACCCGCGCCCTGGCCCTGTGGGCGGCGGCGATCGTCGTCGCCGGCGTGGGGCTGTCCTGGCTGGGCATCATGCGACACCGCACGATGACCTTCATCCGCGAGGACGCGAAGGCCCGCTCGGCCGCCGTGGTGCTGCGGCACCTGTCCCGGGTCGGGGCGGTGCTACCGCGCCGGGCCGCGGCCGGCGAGGTGGCCACGGTCGGCGGCACCGACATCGACCGGGCGGCGCAGGTGCTGACGGTGACCGGGCCCGGCGTCGGCGCGGTGATCGCCTACCTCGTGGTCGCCGTGGTGCTCTGGTCGATCTCGCCCCTGCTCGCGCTCTGCGTGCTGGTGGGTGTGCCGTCGGTCGGCCTGGTCGTCGCGCCCCTGCTGCGCCGGTTGGAGCGGGCGGAGTCGGTCTACCGGCAGCAGCAGGGCGAGCTGACCGCCCGGTCGGGCGACATCGTGGCCGGGCTGCGGGTGCTCGCCGGGGTGGGCGGCCGGCGCCTGTTCGCCCGCCGGTACGCGGCCCGCTCCCGCGACCTGCTCGTCGAGGGCTACCGGGTGGGCAGCGTGAACAGCTGGATCGACGCGGCCACGGTGGCCGTCCCCGGGCTCTTCCTCGCGGTGGTGGTGTGGCTGTCGGCCCGGATGGCGCTCACCGGCGACATCAGCGTCGGTGAACTCGTCGCCGTCTACGGCTACGTCGCGACGCTCGTCGTGCCGGTCTGGTTCCTGTTGGAGGCCGGCCACCAGCTGATCGGCGGTCGGATCGCGGCCCGCCGAATCATCGCCCTGCTGGCCGTCGCGCCCGACGACGGCTGCGGGCCGCGCCATCCGTCGGACCGCCCCGACGCGGCGACGGTTCCCGCCGCCCGGCGGCCCACGGACGCCGCCGCGCCGGCCGGTCCGGTCGCGGCCCCGGCGGGCCCCGCCGACCTGCACGACCCGTCGAGCGGGCTGACCGTCCGGGCCGGCCACCTCACCGCGGTCGCCGCCGACGACCCGGCCGACGCCGTCGCCCTGGCCGACCGGCTCGGCCGGTACGCCGCCGGCGACGTCACCTGGGGCGGCGTGCCACTGACCGGTGTCGCGCTCGACGAGGTGCGGGCCCGCATCCTGGTCGCCGACCACGACGCGTACCTGTTCGCCGGGACACTGCGGGAGGTGTTACGCGGCGCCCGCTCCGACGCCGACGACGAACGGATCGGCGCCGCCCTGCGCGCCGCGTCAGCCGAGGACGTGGTGCACTCCCTACCGCACCGGCTCGACACCCCGCTCGACACCCGGGCCCGTACGCTCTCCGGCGGGCAGCGGCAACGGGTCCGGCTGGCCCGGGCACTGCTCGCCGAGCCGGAGGTGCTGATCCTCGTCGAGCCGACCTCGGCGGTGGACGCGCACACCGAGGCCCGCATCGCCGACCGGCTGCGCCACGCGCGGGCCGGACGGACCACTGTCGTGCTCACCACCTCACCACTGCTGCTCGGGCGGGCCGACCAGGTCACCCACCTGTGCGCGGGGCGGGCCGCCGCCACCGGCAGCCACGCCGGGCTGTTGGACACCGACCCCGGCTACCGGCGGCTGGTGGCGCGGGGCGACGCCGACACCGAACAGGCGCTGCGGTGAGCGGGCTGCCGGTCGCCGACCGGGCCACCGTGCTCCGGGCGACGCGCAGGCTGATCGGCCAGGACCGGCGCGCCGTCGGCGTCGTGCTGGCCCTGCACGCGACCGCCACGGTCGCCGGGCTCGCCCCGCCGTGGCTGCTCGGCGCCATCGTCGACCGGGTCTCCGCCGGCACGGGCGTGGCCACCGTCGACCGGCTCGCCCTGGCCATCGTCGGGTGCGTGCTGGTGCAGGCGCTACTGTCGCGCTACGCGCAGTACGCCGGCCACCGCTTCGGCGAGCGGGCCGTGGCCCGGCTGCGCGAGGAGTTCGTCGACCGGACGCTGGACCTGCCCGTCTCCGTCGTCGAACGGGCCGGCTCCGGGGAGTTGGTCACCCGCAGCTCGGTCGACGTGTCGACGATCGGCGTCACCGTGCGGGACGTCGTGCCCACCATCGTCATCGCCTCGGTGCAGTTGACGCTGCTGTTCGGGGCGATCTTCCTGCTGCACCCGGTGCTCGGGTTGACCGCCCTGGCCGGGTTGCCGACGATCGTGCTCGTCACCCGGTGGTACCTGCGGCGGGCCAGCCCCGCCTACCTGACCGAGGGGGCGGCAGCCGCCGAGCTGACCGAGACGCTGACCAGCACCGCGGAGGGCTCCCGTACGGTCGAGGCGTTCCGCCTCTGCGACGAACGGATCGGGCACGGCAACGCGCGTATCGCCCGGGTGTTCTCCGCCCGCCGGGCGACGCTCGCGCTGCGGACCGTCTTCTTCACCGTCGTGGAGGCCAGCTACCCGTTGCCCGTCGCGGCGGTGCTGCTGGTCGGTGGCCTGCTGCTCGCGCGGGGCCAGGTGACCCTCGGCGCGGTGGTCACCGCCGTGCTCTACCTGCAACAGGCGATCGACCCGCTGGACCGGATCCTGATGTGGACGGAGCAGGCCCAGCGGGGTCTCGCCTCGTTCGCCCGGGTGCTGGGCGTCGGCCAGGTGCCGCCGGAGCAGCCCGGCCGGGCCGCCGCGCCGGTGGACGAGCGCCTGGTCGTGCACGGTGCCCGCTTCGGCTACGCGGACGGGCCCGACGTGCTGCACGGCATCGACCTGGAGGTGCGGCCCGGCGAGCGGTTGGCGCTCGTCGGGCCGTCGGGGGCCGGCAAGTCCACCCTGGCCCGGCTGCTCGCCGGGATCGACGCGCCCCGTGCGGGTGTCGTCACCGTCGGCGGCTGCCCGGTGATCGACCTGGACCCGGCCGAGCGGCGGCGGCGCATCGCCCTGGTCACCCAGGAGCACCACGTCTTCATCGGCTCGCTACGCGACAACCTCGCGTTCGCCGCCCCGGACGCCGCCGACGACCGGATGCGCGCGGCGCTGGCCACGGTCGGCGCCGACTGGCACACCCGCCTGCCCGACGGCCTCGACACCCTCCTCGGCGACGGGGCGCACCAGCTCGGGGCGGCCGAGGCCCAGCAGCTCGCGCTGGCCCGGCTGGTGCTGGCCGACCCGCACACGCTGATCCTCGACGAGGCCACGGCCGCTCTCGACCCGAGCACCGCCCGGCGCACCGAGCGGGCCCTGGCCGCCCTGCTCACCGGGCGGACCGTCATCGCGATCGCGCACCGCCTCAACACCGCCCACGACGCCGACCGGGTGGCGGTGCTGGAGGACGGCCGGATCACGGAACTCGGCAGTCACGACGACCTTCTCCGGGCCGGCGGCCCGTACGCCGCCCTGTGGCGCTCCTGGCACCCCTGACCGCCGAGGGTCACTTCACCGCGCCGGAGGTCAGACCGGACTGGATCTGGCGCTGGAAGACCGCGTAAACGACGATCATCGGGAGGATGGCGATGGTCAGGGCGGCGAACAGGCCGGACCAGTCCGCCTCGTAGCCGGCGTTCACCGAGATGTCCGCGATGCCCTGGGTGAGCACCCACTTCTCCTTGGCGTTGGAGAGCAGCACGAGCGGCAGCTGGTACTGCGCCCACTGGCCGATGATGTTGAAGATGCCCACGCTGATCAGGCCCGGCTTGGCCATCGGCAGCATCACCTGGAAGAAGAGCCGGGTGTGCGAGCAGCCGTCGATCATCCCCGCCTCGGCGACCGACATCGGCAACGTCTTGAAGAACGCGGTCAGGAAGAAGACGGTGAACGGCAGCGAGTACGCGACGTAGACCAGCACCAGCCCCGTGTGGGTGTCCAGCAGCCCCAGGTTCTTCACCACGAAGAAGAGCGGCACCAGGGCGAGGAAGACCGGGAAGGCCAGCCCCGAGACGAACAGGTAGTAGACCGCCCGGTTGCCCCAGAACTTGTAGCGGGCCAACACGTACGCGGCCATCGAGCCCAGCAGCATGGTGCCGAACGTGCTGCACGCCACCACGATCACGCTGTTGAGGAAGTAGCGGCCGACGTTCGCGGTGTTCCACGCCCGGACGTAGTTCTCGAACCGCAGCTCCGCCGGGAGCGTCCACGGGCTGCTGAAGATCTCCGTGGTGTTCTTGAACGAGGCGAGGAAGGTCCAGAGGATCGGCACGATCACGATCACCGCCCAGACCGCGAGCGCCACGTGCCCGAGGCGGGCGAGCAGCCGTACCTCCGAGCGTCGGCCCCCGTCCGCGCGCCGACCCGCGGCGCCCGGCTTGACGGTCCTGGGCGGTAGCGCCGCCGGTGCCGGCGGCTGCGTCGTCTGCGGGTTCATCAGTACTCCACGCTTTCCCGCTTGGTCAGCCGCAGCGTCAGTGCCGCGAACGTCAGGGTGAGGAAGAACAACGCCACGCCCATCGCGGAGGCGTAGCCGTACTTCGAGTAGACGAAGGCGTTGCGGTAGATCTCCATGGCCAGCACGGTGGTCGCGCCGTCCGGTCCGCCGCCGTCCACCGAGAGCACCGAGACGATGGCGAACGCGTCGAACGCGGCGATGCCCAGGTAGACCCAGGCGACCTGGAGGGTGTCCCAGAGCAGCGGCAACGTGACCCGGAAGAAGAGCGTCACCCGGGTCGCGCCGTCCATCTCGGCGGCCTCGTAGATCTCGCCGGGGATGGAGGCCATGCCGGCCGAGAAGAGCACCACGTAGAAGCCGACCGCCTGCCAGACCAGCACCGCGAGGATCGACCACAGCGCCAGGTTCGGCCTGACCAGGAAGAGCACCGGGTCGAGGCCGATCTTCATCAGGACGCCGTTGATCAGGCCGGACTCGTTGGGCCGGTAGACCATCTGGAACAGCACCGCGATAATGGCGACCGCCAGGACCTGGGGGAAGAAGAACACCACCCGGTAGAACTTCGACCCCCAGACCCCCTGGCGTTGCCCGCCGCTGCTCTTGCCGCCCACGTTGAGCAGGAACGAGAAGAGCAGCGCGATGGCGATGGTGATCAGCGGCAGGGCAAGCAGCAGTACGCCGTGGTGCTGGACGGCCTTCCAGAAGCTGTCGTCGTCGAGCAACCTCCGGAAGTTGTCGAAGCCCACCCACTGCGGGGCGGAGAGCCCCCGCCAGTCGGTCATCGAGATCTGGAACGCCTGCGCGTACGGCGCGATGACGAAGACCACGTACAGCGTGACCGGGGCGAAGAGGAACCCGATCACGAACGGATACTTGCCGTGCCGCATGACCCCTGGGCTCCGATCGCTCAGCGCTTGAACTTGGTGACGGAGCTGTCCTTCTTGATCGCGTCGGCGCGCTTCTGGATCCGCTCCGCGAAGGCGTCCGCCTTGATCCTGCCGAACATCAGCTCGTTGGTGGCCGTGCGGACCTCCTTGTCGAGCTCCTTGTACCAGCCGTCGAAGTAGATGTTGAACACGTCCTGGCCGGCGGCCGTGAGGGCGGTCTGGGAGCTGGCCACGCCGGGCGGGAAGGCGAAGCCTTCCGAGCCGGCGGTGACCACGGTCGGGGCCTTGACCATCTCGGTGAAGCCCTTCGCGCCGGCCACCGAGAGCATCTGGCGCATGTACTCCAGGCCGCCCTTGGGGTTCTTGCTCTTGGCCGAGACGAAGTAGCCCTCGGCGGCGGTGGCCCGCAGCGCCGTCGCCGGCAGCTTGTCCGACGCGGACAGGCTCGGCACCGGCATGAGCTGGTACTCGAAGCCGGCCGGGGTGTCCTTCTTCTGCTCGCCCTCCAGCCAGTCGCCGCTGGGGTAGAGCGCCAGCTTGTACTGGTTCTGCCGCAGCTGCACGTCGGTGTGCTTGAGCCCCTCGAAGCTCTTGTCCGAGTACTTCGCGCCGATCTCGGCCCAGGCCTCCGCGGCCTGCTTGACGGCGTCCTGCTGCCAGGCGCCGTCCTCCAGGTTGTCGATGTTCTTCAGCACGTCCGTGCCGCCGATCTTCGCCGCCTGGGTGAGGATCACGTTCCACTGGTAGTAGGCGGCGTTCGACCCGGCGTAGCCGTACGGGGTGATGCCCTTGGCCTTGATCTTGTCGAGCAGGGCGGTGAACTCCGACCAGTCCTTCGCCGGCGCCCAGCCGTTGTCCTTGAACAGCTTGCCGGAGTACCAGATGCCGAAGACGGTGGAGGCGTAGTACAGGACGTACGGCTTGCCGTTGAAGGATCCGACGTCGACGGTGCCGGGCACCACCGTGTCACGGACCTTCTTGTTCGGGTCGTCGACCGACGGGGCGTCCCAGAGCTCGGTGAGGTCCTGGAGCTGACCGTCGGCGACCAGCGCGCCGAAGTCCATCAGCTTCTCGCCGGAGTTGTTGACGAACTCCGGCGGGTTGCCCGAGGCGAAGCGCGGCTGGAGCACCGTGGAGATGGCCTGGGTCGACTGGTGCTTGACCTCGGCCTTCGGGAACGCCTTCTTGTACAGCGGCTGGTGCACGTCGGTGGCGTACTTCTCGCCGTAGCCGCCGTTGAAGATGACCACCTCGATGGGTGCGTCCTCCGGCACGCCGAACGGGTTGGTGGCGCTCTTGGTGCCGCCGGTGACCTGGTCGTTCTTCTCGTCGTCGCCGCTGGTCGCGCAGGCGCTCAGCAGGCCGGCGGCGGGGGTGGCGAGCAGGCCCACCGCGGCGGCGCGGCGCAGCACGCTGCGGCGGCTCAGGTCGACCGGGCTGTCGGGGGTGTTCGACATCGTCGTCTCTCCTTGTGATGTGCGGGTCAGGCGGTCCGCCGGAGACGCCCGGCGTACCGCGACTCGAGGGCGTGGTTGTGCTCGTCCCCGCCGGGGACGTTGGCGGAGAGGTAGACGGGAGCTACCTCCCCGGCCTGGTGGAACCGTCGTACGACCTCGGCGGTCAGCAGCTGCGCCAGCAGCGCCGCGGTGACCGAGGAGACCGCACAGACCGCGCCGCCGCCCTCGAGCGGCAGCAGTGCGTCGCCGTACGGCGCGCCGTTGTCCAGCACGACGTCGGCGAGGTCGGCGAGTCGCCGTCCGGACGGGTGGCGTGGGGCGACCCGTGCGGTGTGCGCCACCGAGGTGACCGCGATCAGCGGGTGGCCGCGCCCGGTGACCAGCGTCGCCAGCTCGACGACCGAGCCGTTGATGCCGGACTGGGACGCGACCACGAACACGTCGGACGGCTGGGGGGCGGCCAGCGTGTAGAGCTGGTGGGCGACGGCGGGGTCGCGTTCCAGCTTGGGGTCGGCGAGCACGTCGCGCGGGGCGTCGCCGTGCAGCACCAGGTCGCGCAGGCAGAGCCGGTTGGCGGGGACCAGGCCGCCGGCCCGGGCGACCAGCTCCGCCGCGAACACCTCGGAGTGCCCGGCGCCGAAGGCCTGGAGCATCCCGCCGGCGCGCAGGCTGGTGGCGATCAGGTCGGCGGCGGCGCCGATCGCGGCGGCGCTGGTGTCGACGAGCCGGTCGAGCACCGGACGGACGGCGTCGGCGTACGCCTGGGCGCTGATCACGCGCCGCCCCCCTTCGCGGCCTTGTGCCCGTCGACGGCCTGGGCGGTACGCCGGAAGGCCGCGTGGGCGCGGTCGTGGGTGCGCTGGGCGACGGCGATGTAGAGCAGGTCGAGCACGACGAGCTGGGGGTGGCGGGCGGAGAGCGCGTCGGGGCGGAAGGTGGTGGCCTGGCTGGCGGTGACCAGCACGATGTCGGCCAGCTCGGCCAGCGGCGAGCGGGGGAACCCGGTCAGCGCCACGGTGCTCGCGCCCCGGCTGCCCGCCTCGGCGAGCATCTCGATGGTCTCCCGGGTCTGGCCGGTGTGCGAGATGCCGAGCGCCACGTCGCCGCGGCGCAGCAGGGCGGCGCTGGCGAGGCCCTCGTGCACGTCGTTCCAGGCCCAGGCCGCCACCCCGATGCGGTGCAGGCTGAACTGCATCTCCTCGCCGACCAGGGCGCTGCCGCTGGCGCCGAAGATGTTCACCCGGGACGCGCCGGCGATGGCGACGGCGGCCCGTTCCACCTCGGCGAGATCGAGCAGGGCGGCGGTGTCGTGCATGGCGCGGGTGTCGGCGGCCATGATCTGGTCGAGCACCCGGGTGAGGGGGTCGCTCGGCTGGATCTCGCGGCCGATGTCGACGGTCCAGCCCGCCGAGCGGGCCCGGCCGGTCTCCGCGGCGATGCCCAGTCGCAGGTCGGCGTACCCCTCGAAGCCCATCGCCCGGCAGAACCGGGTGATCGTGGCCGGGGAGGTGCCGCTGCGTTCGGCCAGTTCGACGATGGTCGCCCGGGCGGCGGCCTCCGGGTCGCTGAGCACGTGCTCGGCGACGCGGCGCAGGGCTCCCGTCAGTTGGCCGGCGCCGGCGCGGACCCGCGCCAGCACCCCGCCGGTGGCGACCCCGACGGCCTCCCGTCGGTCGACCGCGCCGGCGTCGACCACCGCGGTCCCCGCGACGGCGTCCACCTCGTGATCAACCATGGGGCACCTTTCGGAAAGGAAGGTTTACTGTTAGTGGTAAAAGTTCTTACTAAAGGACCCTCCGTGTCAAGGGAATGGGCGAAGTTTTCAAACTGTTACCTGGCGCATACGCTCCGGAGGCCGTCCGCCCCTTGCCCGTCGCGGCCGGGCCGACCAGCATGAACGGGCGTCGATCGGAGGGTGGGTGCGGATGTCCGACACCGTCGTGGTGGGTCTCGATGTCGGTGGCACGTCCACGCGGGCGACCGCCCTGGCCCTCGACGGGCGGCGGCTGGGCGGCGGCCGGGCCGGCGGCGGCAACCCCACCAGCCACGGTGCCGAACGGGCCGCCGCCGAACTCCTGTCCGCCCTGCGCCAGGCGCTCGCCGACGTCGATCCCACCCGGGTGCGCGGCGGCACGATCGGGCTGGCCGGGGCCGCCCGGCTGCTCGCTGATCCGGCCGGCCGGGACGCGTTCGACGGTGCCTGGCACGAGGCCGGGCTGCGCTGCCCCTACGCCGTGCACGGCGACGCGCTGGTCGCCTACGCCTCCGGCACCGCCAGCCCGCAGGGCACGGTGCTCATCGCCGGCACCGGGGCGATCGCGGCCGAGGTCCGCGAGCTACGGCTGGACCGGGTCGCCGACGGCCACGGTTGGCTGCTCGGCGACGCGGGCTCGGGCTTCTGGCTGGGCCGCGAGGCCGTCCGCCGGCTGCTGGCCGACCTAGACCGGGGGCACGCGCCCGGCCGGCTGGCGACCGGGGTACTCACCGAACTGCTCGGCCCGGCCGAGGTGGCCGCCCGCCCCCGCGACACCGTCGACGCGCTCGTACAGGCGGTGACCCGCCGGCCCGCCGTGGAACTGGCCCGGCTCGCGCCCCTGGTGGTCGCTGCCGCCGCCGACGGCGATCCGGTCGCCCGGGGCCTCGTCGACGAGGCCGCCGCGCACCTGGTGGAGAGCACGGCGCGGATCCGCCCGCCCGGCGATGCCTCCCCGATCGTGCTCGGCGGCGGCCTGCTGACCGGCGCCACGCCGCTCGCCACGGCGGTCCGGGCCGAGGTCGGCCGTCGCTGGCCGCACGCGCCCCTGCACTCGGCCGGCGACGGCGCCGCCGCGGCGGCCTGGCTCGCCGCCCGCGACCTTCCCGAGGTGACGGACCCCGTGGCGACGCACCGCCGGCTGGTCCCCCTGCCGCCGACCTGAGATCCGGGGCGGGGGCGCCCCCAGGGCCCGGGCGGAGTCGCGCAGTGGACAGGTCCCGCCGGGGCCCTGGGGGGCGCCCGCCGAACGGCGGCGCCCGTGCCGGCGCGACGAAGCAGTGGCGTAAGGGAACGCGTCGAAGACGCAATTGATGGGTTAACCCGGAGCATGAAATCATGCTCCGGGTTTACCGCATTGCCGATAGCGACATGCGGTGCCGGATGAGGCTAATAATTGCGATGGCCCTCCGGCGACCCCAACTTGCGGGCGGAGACTAAATCACTCCACCTCGGAGAGCGCCTCCGAAACCCTCATCGAGGCCTTGACCCCCGCCCCGCCACTTCTTTTCGGCTATTTGAGCTGGCCCGCGGTCATGCCCGACTGGACCTGCCGCTGGAAGAGAATGTAGACCAGCAGGACCGGGACCACCGCGATGGTCAGGCCGGCGAAGAGTTGCGCGTAGTCGCCGGCGTAGCCCTGGTTGACCGAGAGCGCGGCGAGCCCCTGGGCGAGCACCCATTTGGACTCGTCGCCCTGCATCAGCACCTGGGGCAGCAGGAACTGGTTCCAGTGACTGAGGAAGTTGAAGATCGCGACGCTGATTATTCCCGGCCGCGCCATCGGCAGCATCACCTGGAAGAAGAGCCGGAAGTGACCGCAGCCGTCGACCAGGGCCGCCTCCGCGACGGCGGTGGGCAGGGTGCGGAAGAACGCGGTCAGGAAGAACACCGTGAACGGCAGCGAGTAGGCCGCGTAGACCAGGATCAGCCCCGTCCAGGTGCCGAACAGGCCGGCGTTGCGCACCACGAAGAACAGCGGCACCAGGGCGAGGAAGACGGGGAACATCAGCCCGCCGACGAACAGGTAGTAGACGACCTGCTTGCCCCGGAACTCGTAGCGGGCGAAGACGTACGCCGCCGCGGCGCCCATCAGCATGGTCAGGGTGACCGAGCCGGCCACCACCACCAGGCTGTTGAGGAAGTACTGGCCGATGTGCGCCCCGTTCCAGGCGCGGACCCAGTTGTCGAAGCGCAGCGCGCCGGGCAACCCCCACGGGTCGGCCAGGATCTCCGCGTTGCTCTTGAAGGAACTGATGAACATCCAGAGCAGCGGCAGTACGGTCAGCGCGCCCCAGAAGAGCAGGAAGCCGTGCGACAGCACGTTGGCGACGCCGCGCTCGCGGCGCATGGGGCGGTCCTTCGGCCCGGCCCCCTCGGCGGGCGGCGCCACCGGGGCGGGCTTGTCCAGAGTCGTCACGAGTATTCGATCCTGTCTCGCTTGCTGGCCCGCAGCGCCAGCACCGCCACCGTGAGGGTCAGGAAGAACATGACCACGCCGATCGCCGATGCGTAACCGAACTTGGTCTCGCTGCCGAACGCCGTGTCGTACATCCGCACGCCGATGACGTCGGTGGAGAAGTTGGGGCCGCCGTTGGTCATGAGCTGCACCAGGATGAACGCGTCCAGCGCGAAGATGGCCAGGTAGACCCAGGCGACCTGGACGGTGTCCCAGAGCAGCGGGATGGTCACCTTGGTCAGTGTGGTCAGCCGGGAGGCGCCGTCGAGCATGACCGCCTCGTAGATCTCCTTCGGGATGGCCGACATGGCCGCGCCGAAGAGCACCACGTAGAAGCCGACGTTGCTCCAGATCATCACGGCGAGCACGCACCAGAAGGCGGTGCTCGGATCGCCGAGCCAGGTGGGCGCGGAGAGGCCGACGCCGTTCATGGCGCTGGTGAGCAGGCCCTTGTTCGGGTGGTAGATCTCCTTCCACAGCAGCGCGATGATCACGACGGAGAGCACCTGGGGGAAGAAGTAGACCGTGCGGTAGAACGACGATCCGCGCACCCCGCCGACGCCCGCCCGCCCCTTCCGCCCGCCCATGTTGAGCATGGCGGCGAAGAAGAGGCCGAGCACGATCGTCAACACCGGGACGAACACCAGCAGGATCGCGTTGTTCTTCAGCGCGTTCCAGAAGTAGCCGTCGTCCCAGAGCGCCTTGAAGTTCGCCAGCCCGACGGAGTTGGCGCCGGCGGAGTAGCCGAGCCAGTCGGTGGTGGAGATCTGGAACGCCTGCAGGTACGGCGACACGACGAAGACGACGTAGAGCAGCACCGGCGGCACCAGGAAGGTGACGATCAGCGGGTACTTGCCATGTCTCACGATGGGGTCCTACCTCTTGCGCGGCAGCCCGGTGGGGGGCGGGTCGTCCCCGCCCCCCACCGGGCCGGATGTCAGACGGCCCGCTTGTACTTCTTGATCGAGCTGTCCTGGGCGATCGAGTCCGCGCCCTTCTGGCACTGGTCGAGGAACTCGGCCGGGCCGATGCGCCCGCTGAAGAACTCGCCGCACGCGGCGTCGATGAGGTTGCGCTCCAGCTTGCGGTAGTAGTTGGGGTAGACCCAGTTGAAGCCGTTGCTGCCGGATGCCTCCAGCGCCTTCGTCACGGTGGAGAGCCCGTACGGCAGCTCGACGCCCTCGCTGGAGCCGGCCACCACGGTCAGGCTGGCGACCTTCTTGGTGAAGTCCTGCGCGCCCTTCTTGGAGAGCATGTGCCGGAAGTACTCCAGGCCACCGGCGACGTTCTTGGCCTTGGCCGGCACCATGAACGGCTCACCGGCGGTGCCCCGCACGGCCTCGAACGGCAGCTTGTCGCCGCTGCCGAGGCTCGGCGTCGGCTGGACGGTCATGTTGAAGCCGGCCGGGGTGACGTCCTTCTGCTCGCTCTCCAGCCAGGAGCCGCAGGAGATGAAGGCCGCCTTGCCCTGGCACCACGCGGTCTGCGACTGCTTGTGGTCGAGGCCGGGCGAGCCCTCCAGGATGTACTTGTCCTTGACGATCTGGTGCCAGGCGTCCGCCGCGGCCTTCATCGCGTCGGACTTCCAGGCGTTGGGCTCCAGGTTGTCGATCGCGGTGGCGACCGACGGGCCGCCGAACTTGATCGCGGTGGAGATCACCGGCCAGCTCATGTAGCGGGGGTGCGCGCCCGCGTACGTCCAGGGGGCGATGCCGGCGGCCTTGATCTGCTTGCACAGGGCGATGTGGTCGTCCCAGGTCTTGGCGTACTCCCACTTGCGCTCGGCGAAGAGCTTGGTGGAGTGCCAGATGCCGTAGACGGTGTAGGTGTAGTTCATCACCAGGAACTTGCCGTCGTACGAACCGACCTCGACGGCACCCGGCAGCAGGGTGTCCTTGACCGTCTTGCCCGGGATGTCCAGGCTCGGGGCGGCGAGCAGCTCGCCCAGGTCGGCGATGGCGTTCTGCGAGACCAGGCCGTTGAAGTCGATCTGGCCGGCGCCGGAGTTGTTCACCACGTCCGGCGGGGTGCCGTCGACGAAGCGCGGCTGGAGGGTCTTGCCGATCTCCTGCGTCGCCGAGTGTTTGATCGTCGCCTTCGGGTACTTCTCGGTGTACATGGCCTCGTGGGCCTTGGCGTAGTCCTCGCCGAAGCCGCCACTGAAGATCACCACCTCGAGGGGCGCGTCCTCCTTGACCCCGAGCGGGTTCTGCTCGCTCTTGGTGCCCTTGTGGGTCTCGGCACCGCCCTTGTCGTCGTCACCACCGCCCGTGGCGCAGCCGGTCAGCAGGGCGGCGGCGGGGGTGGCCAGAAGGCCGGCGGCAGCGGTGCGCCGCAGGATGTCACGCCTGTTCATGGTGTCTCCTCGGATCGGTCCGGGCGGTCGCCGGATGGGGGTTGGGGACCGCCGCACGAGGCGCAGGGGGGAATTTCTCTTCAGTTCGAAAGATGTTGCTGAAGAATTTCTACGGCAGCAGGGCGCGGACTTCAACCCCCGACGACCGAACCGTTATCAGCACCGGACAGTCCACCGCTGACGTAGCCTCGGGCCATGCGCCGCCTGCGGCAACTCGCCGCGCGCACCCCGGCTGGTCGGCAACGCTACGTCGATCTGCTCCGGGCGCTCGCGATCTGCATGGTCGTACTCGGCCACTGGGCGGTCGCCGCGATCGGCGAGGACGCCACCGGCCGGCCGACGGGCCGCTCGGCGCTGCCCGAACTGCCGTGGGCGTACCCGCTGACCTGGCTGGCCCAGGTCATGCCGGTCTTCTTCCTGGTCGGCGGGTACGCCAACACCGCCTCGCTGACCGCCCGCCGGGCCGCCGGCGTCGACGCCACCGCCTGGCTGCTGGCCCGGGGCGCCCGGCTGCTGCGCCCCACCACCGCGCTGCTGCTGGTGATCGCCGGCGGCGCCGCGCTCGCGTCGCTGGCCGGTGTCGAGGCGACGCTGGTGCGTACGGTCGCCTGGTTCGCCACCATCCCGCTGTGGTTCCTCGCCGCCTACCTGATCGTGGTGCCGCTGACCCCGGCGATGCACGCCCTGCACCGCCGCTTCGGCCTGCTCGTCCCACTGGTCCTCGCCGCGCTGGTCGTCGCCGGCGACGTGGGCCGGGCGCTGGGCCCCGCCGGGCTGGCGCTGCCGAACTACGTCTTCGGCTGGCTGGCCGTGCACCAGCTCGGGATCGCCTGGCGCGACGCCGACGCCGGGCCTCACGCCGCCCGCCCCGCGCCGCCGGGCACACCCGACAGTGCGCCGCCCCGCGCCGCGCCCACCCCGGGCGGGGCGCCGGCACGCCGGCTGCCGACGTCGCGGCGGGCGGGTGCGGCGGCGCTGCTGGGCGGGCTGGCCGCGACTGTGCTGCTTACCACAGTCGGACCGTACCCGATGAGCATGCTCAACGTGCCCGGCGAGCGCCTGGACAACGCCGCCCCGCCCAGCCTGGCGCTGCTGACCCTGACCACCGCCCAGTTCGGCCTGATCCTGCTGCTGCGCGCCCCGGCGGAGCGCTGGCTGCGCCGGCCCCGCCCCTGGCAGGCCGTGATCGCGGTGAACTCGGTCGTGCTCACCGTGTTCCTCTGGCACCTGACCGCCGTGATCCTGCTGGTGGGCGCCCTGGACGCGGTCGGGCGGCTGCCGACCCCGCCGGTGGGCTCGGCGGCCTGGTTCGCCTGGCGGGTGCCGTGGGTGCTGATGCTGGTCGTGGTGCTGGCCGTCCTGGTCGCCGTCTTCGGCCCCGTCGAGGCCCGCACCGGCCGCAGCGGGAGCACCGGAGGCGGCGGGTCGTCCGCGGGGCGTGCGCCGGGCGGCCCCGGCCGGTGGGCCACCGCGCGCACCGCACTGACCGCCGCCGGTTTCGCCGCCGTGGTGTACGCGCTGGTGGCCAACGCCGAGACGCCGAGATCGGCGCCCGAGGCGCTGGGGGTGCCGGCGCCGGCGCTGGTGGCGTACCTGGCCAGGGCCGGCACCCTGCGGCTGCTCAGGTCCGGGTGGGCAGGCCGAGGCTGACCCCGCCGCGCCCGGGGCCGGCCGCCGGTACGATCCGGCGGTGCGGATCGGTGCGGAGGCGCTGCGCGCCGCGGTGGCGCTGCCGGCCGGCGCGGACGCCGAGGCGGTCGCGGCCGGCGTGGGGGCCTGGGTGGGTTCGGCGCCGCTGCGTGCCCTCGTGGACCACTTCGGCGGCGACTGGCCGGGCGGGGACGTCGCGGCGGTGCTGGCCGATCTCGACGACTTCTCGGCGCGGCACTGGGACTTCCGGGGCGGCCGGGAGCGCCCCGACGCCCGGGAACCGGGCTTCGATCCGGCCACCGTGGAGCTGGTGCGGGGCGTCGCCGCCGCGCTGGGCATGGTCCGTCCGGCGCCACCGGCGCGGTCCGGGTACGCCCACCTCGTGGTGCTCGGCGGGCTGGCGCACGCCTGCCTGCGCCGGGTCGCGTACGCCGCGCACCTGCTGCGCGGCGGGCTGGGGGTGACCGGCGAGGTGGCGGTGCTGGGCAGCTTCCGGCCGCTGTCCGAGGTGGAGCGCCGGACGTTGGCCGAGGTGGGTGCGCCCGGCTGCGAGACGGAGGTGGACGCCCTCGACGCGGCGGTCCGGTTGGCGTTCGGGGTGACGGCTGCGGCCCGGGAGGACGGCGTCGACGCGGGCCACCCGCACCGCTCCTGGTCGTCGCGCGGCTATCTGCCGGCCGGCCCGCCACCGGTGCGGGTGCTGGCCGCGCCGTCGAGCGATCCGCAGCGGCGGCGCGCGCACACGGCGGACACCCAGCGGTTCTGGGCCGGGCACGTCCGGTTGGCTCCCGGCGACACCGTGCTGGTGGTGACCGCGCCGATCTACGTGCCGTTCCAGCACTGCGACGCGCTGCGCACCCTCGCCGTGCCGTACGGCTGCGGGATCAACACGGTCGGGGTGGATCCGGCGCTGGAGACGCCGCGGGTGCCGGAGCCCACCCTCACGACGGGGCGCTACCTGCAGGAGATCCGCTCGGCGATCCGGTCGATGCGCGCCCTGCACGCGACGGTGGCCGCCGGCTGACCGGCGCACGGCCGGGGGCCGGCGCACGGCGGTCGCCGCACGCCGGCCCCGGAGGGCGCGGTCAGTTCACGTAGACGGGGCTGTTGCCCTTGGTGACGTCGCGCACCGGCGAGTACGCCGCGGAGAAGTACGCGGTGCCGAAGCAGAGGCTCGGGCCCGAGAACTTGGTCAGCGTCTGGTTGGTGAAGGTGATCGAGTTGTTGGCATTGGTGGCCGTGCCGGTCAGGCTGTTGGTGCCGGTGCGGTACACGCAGGTGATCTGGCCGAGCAGCGAGTTGAGCACGACGGTGCTCTGGATCGGCGCCGCCGTCGTGCCGGAGATCCTGACCACGCCGGCGCTGGTCACGGAGGTGGCGTACGGCAGGTTCTGGACGGTCACGCTCTGCACCCCGGTGGTGCCGAAGATGTTGCTGGTGCAGCTCGTGAAGCTCTGCGCGGTGAGGCTCTCGGTGGCGGTGCCGGGCGCCGCCGGGTTGGTCAGCACCTTGGCGCTGAAGGTGGACGCGGCGCACCGGATGCCGGTGCTGCCGGTGGCGGAGGAGTAGAAGGTGGCGTTGGTGCCGCTCCTGAGGCTGGCCTGGATGACGTCGTTGACGGCGACGGCGCTGCCGGCGGGTGCCGAGTAGGTCAGCACGTTGTTGGCCAACGGCGCCGGGGCGGCGGCGGGCTCCGGGGCGGCGGAGGCCGGAGCGGCGGCGAGACCGGTGAGCAGCGCGAGGGCGGCGAGGCCCGCGCCGATTCGTCCGTACCTGGGCATGGTTCTTCCTTCCGGGGGAGGGACGGGGCCGGTCGGACCGCCCGGGCGGGGGGTTACCCGGGCGGCGATCCGGGGCCGTCCGTGGCGGACGGCGGTGGTGGGTGCCGAGCGGCCGTCGGGGCCGCACGGCGGTGATCGGGGTGCTGCGGCGTCAGCGGGCAGGCCGGTGTGGCGCACTGCGGCACAGCCGCGTCACCTGCACCTTTTCGGCCTTGGGAGGGCGCTCCTGTTCCGCGATAATGGCAGCCGGCGAGCCCTCCTCCGACGAAGCCACAGGTGACCATCCGGAAGATCACCTGCGGTGACGACGTGCCAACCGAACGTGCAGAAAGATATAAACCCCGGAGGGTCGTAAAGTCAAATAAATCGAGAGAGGTCGATCAATTGAGCATGCAGCGCCGCCCGCGACCGGCGCCGGTCCCCCTGCCGGGCGCACGCCCCGGCCGCGACCCCGACCGCGCGATCAAACGCGGCCCGCGCCGGGTCTCCGCCGAGGCCGTGGCCGCGACCCAGCGCGATCGGCTCTTCGACGGGCTCGTGCGGGAGGTGGCGACGAAGGGCTACGACAACGCCCGGGTCACCGACATCTGCCACGCCGCCGGGGTGACCCGGCCAGCGTTCTACGCCATCTTCACCGGCAAGGAGGACGCGTTCCTCTCCGCATACCGGCACGGGATCGCCGTGCTGTCGCAGCTCATGGAGAGCGCCTACCGGGAGGCCGGTCCGACCTGGTCGGACGCGGCCCGCGCCGCGTTGCGCACCCTGCTGGAGGTGCTGGCGAGCGTGCCCGCGTTCGCCCGGATGGCGCTCGTGGAGGTGGACGCGGCCGGCCCCGACGCGCGCCGCGAGCGCGACGCCCTGCTCGGCAGCTTCCGCCGGTTCTTCGCCGACGCCGGCCCCGGCCCGACCGCCCCCGACCTGGACCGCGACGCGCTGGTGTCCACAGTGGTCGGCGGGATCCACGCCACCGTGCGCGGCTGGGTGGCCCAGGGCCGGGCGGCGGAGCTGCCCCGGCTCCTGCCGGTGCTCACCTACGCAGCCACCGCGCCGTTCCTCGGCACCGACGGCGCGGCCCGGGCGACCCGGGCGGCACGCCCCGACGACGGCCCGCGCACCGCCGCGCCGTGCGCGCCGACCGGCGAGGCGCCGGCCCTCCCCTGACGGCACGGTCGGAAACCGCAGCGGTTTTTCACTTTGGCCGCATTTGGCAAATGCCGCTCCAACCAGTCGACACCAGCGGTTGACCCAACCTTTACCCGGCGGTAACTTCACCCTGCGCAGGTCCTGGCCAATTTTCGATTGTCGCTCGTAAATTGATCTCGAAAGGGAGTCGCCATGTCGGAGCAGACCGAACCGACCGCACCCGATCCGCCGCGCAGCGGCGTGCGCTGGCGCCGATTCGCCGTCACGCTCGGCACCGTCGTGGCGGGTGCCGCGGGCATGGTCGTGCTGACCGCACAGGGTGTGCTGGGCGCGCAGTTCGCCATCTCCGGCATGCCGTTCACCGTCACCGCCGACAAGCTCACCGGCACCGGGTTCGAACAGTTCGCCACCCTCGACCAGATGATTCCGGACAGCCCCAACCAGGGCGACACCGGCGGGCAGGTCCTGGTGATCGTCTCGGCCATCGACAGGGCCGAGCTGACCAACCTCTGCCAGAGCATCAACCTGGGCGGCGTGCACCTCAGGATCACCGCTGGCGGCGGCGGCACGCCGGTCACCGCCCGCACCCTGGTCGTCGACGGCGACGAGGTCGCCGGCAACGCCGCCTTCAAGAACATCAGCGTCGGGCAGGACGCCAGCACCCTCGACAAGGTGCCCGGTGTGAAGGGCAACCCCGGCGTCTTCTCCCAGCAGGCCGACACGGTGACCATCAGCAACCTGCGGCAGAACAACTACGCCACCACGGCGGCCGTCTTCAACCTGCCCAACCTGCGCATGGCGTTCACCGAGGGCGGATGCTGACCGTGACCACCGGACGACACCACCCGGCGCCAGCCGCCCGCCACCTCGGCGGGCGCTGGCGCCGCTGGCGGCGGGGACGCCCGTTCACCGCCGGGGTGCTGATCGCGCTCGGCGGCGTGGAGATGCTCGTGACCCTGCGCGCGCCGCTCGGGGTGCTGCTGCACATCGGGCCGCAGGGGCTCGCCGCGTACCTGGTGCCGACCGTCCTGGTGCTCTGCGGGGTGCTGCTGATCGCCACCCCGCAGCAGCGGGTCTTCTACGCCGTGCTCTCGCTGGTGCTCGGGCTCGTCTCCTGGCTGACCTCCAACCTGGGCGGCTTTCTGATCGGCATGCTGCTGGCCCTGGTCGGCGGGGCGCTCGCCTTCGCCTGGACGCCCGACAAGCGCAGCCGACCCGCAGGCGACACGGCGACAGCCGACGCGCCACCGCACCGGGAGCCCGCGGACGACCAGGACGATGTCGGCGGCGCGCTGCTGCCCGGCGGGCAGGCGCCCGCGTCGGCCCCCGCCGAGCGCGGCTGAGTCAGCCGACCTGCTCCTTGACCGCCGAGGAGCCGCGGGCCCTACGGCCACGGTGACGACCCACCGGCGCGATCCGTCCGACCTGGGCACTGCCCGCGTCGCCGTCCCCGCGTTGCCATGCGCGCCCCCCGCTCCGCCGGCGGGTGGGAGCGCGATCCTCTCCCCTGCGGACCTCAGCCGGCGGTGTCGCGTACGGCCTGGGCGAAGACCTCGGAGCGGTGCTCGAAGTTGCGGAACCGCCCGTAGCTCGGCGCGGCCGGGGAGAGCAGCACGACCCCGCCGGCCGGGGTCAGCTCCCGGGCCAGCCGCACGGCGGCGGCCAGGTCGTCGACCACCTCCGTGCGCACCTCGGGCAGCCCGCTGAGCGCCTCCACGATGCGGGGGCCACTGTCCGGGATCCCGACGACGGTGATCTCCCGCTCGGCCAGGTGCTCGCGCAGCGGGGCGTAGTCCAGCCCCCGGTCGGTGCCGCCGACGATGACCGTCAGCGGTCGCCCCTCGTACGCGTCGATGGCGTGCATGGCCGCGTACGGGCTGGTGGCCAGGGTGTCGTCGACGAAGGTCAGGCCGGACGGGTCGGCGATCTCGGTGAGGCGGTGGGCCAGCCCCTGGAACCCGGCCACCGCCGCGGCCAGGGCGTCCACCCGGGCGGCCACGTCGACGCCGAGCGCGTCGAGCACGGCGAGGGCGACGCAGAGGTTGCCCTCGTTGTGCCGGCCCACCAGTGGCAGCACCGAGCGCGCGAACAGCGGCCGGTCGCCGAGGTGGAACCAGGGCGTGCCGTCCGGGCCGTCAGCCACGTGGGCGGTGTCCGGCAGGCCGGCGCGGACCGCCGCGCGGTCACCCAGTTCGCGGGCGAGCCTCGGGTCGGTGCCGTTGACCACCACGGTGTGCGGCCCGTGCGCCAGCAGGTTCAGCTTGTCGCGGTAGTAATCCCGCTCGCCGCCGTGCGCGTCGAGGTGCTCGGGGAAGAGCGAGGTGACCACGGCGACCCCGGGCGAGTCCGTCAGGTCGCTGCACTGGTAGCTGGAGAGTTCCAGCACGTACAGCTCCGCCTCCGGCAGGTCCAGCGTCGGCACGCCGATGTTGCCGCCGAAGACGTTGGGCCGGCCGACGGCGGCGAGCAGGTGGCTGATCAGGCTGGAGGTGGTGCTCTTGCCCTTGCTGCCGGTGACGCCGACGGTGCGGGCGGCGTGGTCGGCCATCCACAGCGCCGTGCCCTGGGTGACGGTCACGCCGCGACGGCGCAGTTCCACCAGCCACGGGTGGGTCTGCGGCACCCCGGGCGAGCGGACCACCACGTCGGCGGCGGCCAGCCGGGCGAAGCCCTCCTCGCCGGTGACCAGCGGGGCCGCCTCGGCCAGCGGCCCCTCCCAGGGCAGGCTGAGGAAGTTGGCGCTGTCGTCGACGGCGACCAGGTCGGCCGGGCCGTGCGCGGCGATCGCGGTCACCGCGGCCCGGCCCTCCCGGCCGGCCCCCCAGACGGCGACGGCACGTCCGCGCAGGTCAGACAGGCGCACTGGTTCTCCTCGGGGATGTCGGCGGCGGGGCAGCGGCACGTCCGGCACAGCCGGACACGGCCGGACGAACCAGGGCCTAGTATGGCGTGTGCCCAATGAGCAGCTACGGCGGATGGACGCCTTCACCTTCCCGTCCTACTCGGTCGACCTCTCCACCGGGGAGGTGCTCCTCGACTACGCCCTCACCGGGCCCGACGGCGAGCAGCGGTTCACCGAGGCGATCACCCTCCCACTGCCCGACGCGCCGCCGTCGGACGAGACCGTGGCGACCCTCGGCCGGGTCCTGGAGTTGCTGCACGTCGTCGCCGGGGTCAGTTACTACAAGACCGCCGCCCCGCCCCGCCTGGTGCTGCCGGCGCCGTTGGGCGTGGCCGCCGCCGAGCTGGTCACCGCCGTCTACACCCAGGGCCTCGCGGAGTACGCGTACCGCAACCGGCTGCCGCACGTGCTGCGGTTGCGCCCGGAGGTGCCGGCCGGCACGGTCTCCCCGGCCCGCGAGTACGACAACTCCGCCCGGCGTCCGCTCTCGGCGGTGGGCGGCGGGAAGGACTCCATCGTCAGCCTGGAGGCGCTGCGCGACGCCGGCTTCGACCCGGTGCCGTTCTCGGTCAACCCGAACCACGTGATCGTCGCGGTCAACGAGGCGTCCGGGTTGACGCCGCTGGCCGCCCGGCGGCGCATCGACCCCGTGTTGTTCGAACTGAACGCCGCCGGCGCGCTCAACGGCCACATCCCGGTCACGGCGATCAACTCGCTGATCGCCGTCGCCACGGCGGTGCTGCACGGCCTGGGCCCGGTGGTGATGTCCAACGAGCGCTCGGCGTCGGATCCGAACCTGGTCTGGGACGGTCACGAGATCAACCACCAGTGGTCCAAGGGTGTGGCGGCGGAGGGGCTGCTGCGGGCCGCGCTGGCCGAGCACGCGGGGCTCACCGAGCCGTACTTCTCGCTGCTGCGGTCGCTGTCGGAGCTGCACATCGCCCGGCTCTTCGCCCGCATCGACCGCTATGACGACGTGGTGACGAGCTGCAACGCCGCGTTCAAGCTGCGCGACGCCAGCGAACGCTGGTGCCGCGACTGCCCGAAGTGCCGGTTCGTCTACCTGGCCATGGCGCCGTTCATGCCCCGCGAGCGGATCACCCACATCTTCGGTGGCGACCTGCTGGCCGACGAGTCGCAGATCCCCGGCTACCGGGAGCTGTTGGGCGTCGACGGGCACAAGCCGTTCGAGTGCGTCGGCGAGGTCGAGGAGTCGGTGGTGGCCCTGAGCCTGCTCGCCGAGCAGGACCAGTGGCGCGACGCCCCGGTGGTCCGCGCCCTGGTCGACGCCGTACCGGAGACGGCCTGGTCGGCCGCCGCCACCTCCGACGTCTTCACCCCGGGCGGCCCCAACCACATCCCCACCCCCTACACCACCTCCCTCCCCTCCCTCCAGCGCCGTTGATCATGAAGTTGTTGTCACGACACGCCGGGGCGAAGCGCAACAACTTCATGATCAACGAGGTGGGTGGGGGTTGGGTGGGGGGTTAGGGGTGCGGATGGCGTCCAGGGCCAGGAGGGCCACGTGGAGGGAGAGGCAGGCCTCCACCGAGTCGAGGTCCACGTCCAGGACGCGGCGGATCCGGGCCAGCCGCTCGTAGAACGCCGGCCGGGACAGGTGCGCCGCGCCGGCCGCCGCCGACTTGTTGCGGCCCTGTTCCAGGTACGCGCGCAGGGTGCCGAGCAACTGCTCCCGGGGGTGCTGCGCGTCGTAGGCCAGCAGCGCGCCGAGTTCCCGCTCGACGAAGGTCTGCAACCGGGGCTCGTCGCGCAGCAGGTGCAGCAGCCCCGCCAGCCCGACGTGCGGCAGCCGGAAGACCGGCAGGTCCCGCCGGTCGCGCCGGGCGGCGTCGGCGATCTGCCGGGCCTCGATCAGCGACCGTCGCGCCTCGCGCAGACCCACCACCCCCGACCCGGCCGCCACGAGCACCGCCCCGCCCCCCGGCGACCGGCCGGAGCCGTCCGGTCGGATCGGGCCGTCGGGACGGGCGGGGGCCTCCGGGCGGGTACGGCGTAGCGCCGTGGCGAACGCGGCCAGCGCCCGCTCCTCGGCGGCCGGCTCGGGCAGGGCGAGCAGCACGCCGACCGCCTGGTCGTCGATGGCGCCGGTCAGCCCCGTCAGCTTCGCCTCGTGCAGGGCCTGCCCGACGGCCTCGGCGAGATCGCGTAGGCGCGCCGGTCCCGCCGCCGGGCCGCCCGAGCCCTGGTCGGCCGGGTGCCCGGGCTCCGGGGCGGGGCCGCCCTCCCCCACCGGCTCGTCGCCGCGGTGCCGGACGACGACCCCGACCAGGTGCCGGCGGTCCAGCACCACGCCGAGCGCCCGCGCCCGCAGGGCGACCTCGTCCACCGGCAGCGAGTGGTCGAGCAGGGCGGTGAGCAGCGTACGGTGGATCTGCCGCTCCAGGCCCTCGGCGTCGCGGCGGATCAGCCGGCCCAGGGCCAGTGTCGAGGCGGCCCGCTCGACCAGGATGGTCAGCCGGGTGGGCGGGGCCACGGGCGGTGCGGCGATGCCGACGGGCGCGCCGCCCTCCTCGGCCGGCGCGACCCCCCCGCGCTCGCCGCCTCCCAGGTCGCCCCCGCCCGGCCAGCGCAGCAGCAGCCGGCCCCAGTCCTGTCCGCGGGCGCCGACCGTGGTGACCAGCCAACCGCTGTCGCCGTCGTACGCGGTCCGCCCCGCCGGCCGGATCCGCCGGGAGTGCTGCTCCCAGCAGTCCAGCAGCAGCTCGGCGCTCTCCCCCGCCGGGTCGTACGCGAGCACCTGCCGGGAGAGGTTCTCCAGCACCACCGGGCAGCCGGAGAGTTCGGCGGCCTGCCGGATCACCTCGCCGGGGCCGGCGCCCTCCACCGACAGTTCCGTGAAGCGCTGGTGGATCTCCTCCGTCGCCCGCAGCTCGGTCAGTTGGGCGTCGACGATCAGCGCGTGCACCGCCTCGGTGATCCGGACGAACGGGGTGGCCCGCCGCAGCTCGACCAGGGGCAGCCCGCGCCGCTGGGCGGCGGCGGCCATCACCCGGGGCACCGCGCTGACGTACCGGCGTCCCAGCTCGACGACCAGGCCGGAGACGCCGACGTCCGCCAGGTCGCCGATGAACGCGCGCAGTCCGGCGTCGTCGGCGGGCAACCCGATGCCGGTGCTGAGCACCAGTTCCCCGCCGCCGAGCAGGGGGGCGATGTCGGGTACCTCGGTCACGTGCACCCAGCGCACCGGGCGGTCGAGGCCGGCGTCCCCGGCGACCAGACGCGGAGCGCCGTGGCGGACCGGGTCCAGCGCGAGAACCTCACGGACGGTAGGAAACACGGGCGACACGCTACCCTCCGTGATGTCGGTTCGGCACGGGCAGCCGCCCCGTCCCGGTGCCGTGTCACGGGCTCTCCGGCCCGCGCCGCGCTGTCATGTCACGGGCTCTCCGGCCCGCGCGGCGCAGCCCGCCCGCGCCACGCGGCTCCCACCCGCGCCACCAGCCCTCACCCGGGCCGCTCTCAGTCCCTGGCCCGCGCCCAGCCCAGGAAGCGTTCGTGCAGGTCGAGGGGGCGCTCGGGGTTGAGCTGGGTGAGCTGCGCGCGGGCCTCGGCCATCAGCCCGCCCAGGTGCAGCAGCAGGCCGGTGCGGTCGCCCCGGTACTCCACGAGCAGGCCGAGCCGGGCCGGCTGGCAGGGCCACTCCGCCCCGCAGTTGCGGCACCGCCAGAACGGGCGCATCGGCCCGTGCGGAATCGTGCGGTACGTCATCAGCGCATCCGCAGCGCGATGGCGCGGGCCTCGTCGTGGCTCAACGGCAGCCACCACAGAAACCGGCGTACCACGTCGATGGGATCGGGGCCGCCCGGGCGGCCCCGGAGATCGCGGATCGCGGCGGTGATCACGACCGAGACCACCGGCAGCAGCTCCCGGGTCGCGGGGTCCGGCATCGCCCGCAGCGCGGAACATGGCCAGGGTTCCCCGCAGCGCCGGCAGCGCCAGTCGGGCGATCCGGCCACGTGGCCGGCGACCCGGACCGTCGCGATGGGCGGCCCCCCTTCGTGTACCGCTGCGGGATTCTCCCCGCCCACGCGCCTGGGCAGGGTGGGCAGCACCGTGAACATGCGCTGGTACCAGGGAACGGGCACGTCGACCTCCATCGGCGGGAGCGGGCCGCGCGGGATCGGGGCGGCCCGGGGCAGGACCCGCCCGAGCCCTCGGTGGCGACGGGCGGGTCCGCCTGCGTGACAGTCTGGTGAGGACACGACTACCGTCGGAAGGCATTCGGCCCGGTCGTGGCCGGGCCTCGGCGGCGGTACGCGCAGCCGGAATCCCGAGTGGAACTCATGCGACCTGTGTGGAGGAACTGTGGAGGAGCCGACCGCCGACCTGATCCGCGCCCAGCTCCGGCGGATGCGGATGAACGCCAACCTCAGTCAGGACGAGTTCGGCCGGATGGTGCACTACTCCGCGTCGATGGTGTCCGCCGTGGAGACCGGCGCCCGTCCGCTCGACCGGGTTTTCCTGGCCCGCGCGGACGAGGTGCTCAGGTCCGGCGACCTGCTCGTGGCGCTGCTGCGGATCGCCGAGCGCGACCGGGAGCCCTCGTGGTTCAGGCCGTGGCTGGAGGCCGAGCGGGCCGCCAGGCAACTCCGATACTTCAACCCAGCTCTGATTCCCGGCCTGTTCCAGACGGAGAACTACGCCCGCGCCGTGCTGCGCTTCAACGACACGTTCTCCGAGGCCGAGGTCGAGCGGAAGCTGGCCGCCCGGCTGGCCCGGCAGGACGTCCTGGCCGGCGCGGACCCGCCGCAGGTCGTCGTGGTCCTGGACGAGTCGGTGCTGAGCCGGACGGCCGAGGGGCTCAGCGGGATCATGGTGGCGCAGATCGGCCGGCTGGTCGAGCTGGCGGAGCTGCCGCACGTCCACGTCCACCTCGTGCCGAGGAGCACCGGGCTGCACATCGGGTCGTCGGGGCCGTTCGCGCTGGCCCGCTCCGCCGACGGCGGCTGGGTCGGGCACCTGGAGCACCAGCTCGGCGGGGAGGTGGTGGACGACGAGGAGGGGGTGGCCGCCCTCCTGGCGAGGTGGGAGAATGTCCGCACCGAGGCCCTTCCCCGCCGCCAGTCCATCGACCTGATGAAGGAAGTGCAGGCCCGCCATGAACCTCAGTGACGCCACCTGGCGCAAGTCCACCCGCAGCGGGTCGAGCGGCGGCGAGTGCGTCGAGGTCGCCGACAACCTGCCCGGCGTCGTCGCCGTCCGCGACAGCAAGGACCCGGCCGGCCCGGCGCTCACCTTCGACCCGGCCGCCTGGACGGCGTTCCTCGCCGACGCCAAGCGCGCCTGACCGACCCTGCCCGGAAGCCCCTCGCGCGAGGGGCTTCCGGGGGCGGCGCTCAGTCGACGCCGAACTCCATCGCGGCGCGGTCGAGCGCCTCGTCGTCGGCGGAGGAGACGCCCCGGGAGGCGATGGCCTCCGCGCCGCCCCGCGGCATCGCGCCGATCAGGCCGGTCGAGGCGGCCTGCGCGGCGCCCACCATCCGCTGCGGGGCCGCACCGCCGACGATGCCGAGGGTGGCATACTGCTCCAGCTTCGCCCGCGAGTCGGCGATGTCCAGGTTGCGCATGGTGAGCTGGCCGATCCGGTCCGACGGGCCGAACGCCGAGTCCTCGGTACGCTCCATCGACAGCTTGTCGGGGTGGTAGCTGAACGTCGGGCCGGTGGTGTCGAGGATCGAATAGTCCTCGCCCCGGCGCAGCCGCAACGTCACCTCGCCGGTGACCGCCGTGCCGACCCAGCGCTGCAACGACTCGCGCAGCATCAGCGCCTGCGGGTCCAGCCAGCGGCCCTCGTACATCAGCCGGCCGAGGCGGCGGCCCTCGCTGTGGTAGTTGGCCAGGGTGTCCTCGTTGTGGATGGCGTTGACCAGCCGCTCGTACGCGGCGTGCAGCAGCGCCATGCCGGGGGCCTCGTAGATGCCACGGCTCTTGGCCTCGATGATCCGGTTCTCGATCTGGTCCGACATGCCCAGGCCGTGCCGGCCGCCGATGGCGTTGGCCTCCAGCACCAGGTCGACGGGGCTGCCGAACTCCTTGCCGTTGATCGTCACCGGGCGACCCTGGTCGAAGCCGATCGTGACGTCCTCGGTCGGAATCTGCACCGACGGGTCCCAGAACCGGACTCCCATGATCGGGTTGACCGTCTCGATGCCGGTGTCGAGGTGCTCCAGGGTCTTCGCCTCGTGCGTGGCGCCCCAGATGTTGGCGTCGGTGGAGTAGGCCTTCTCGGTGCTGTCCCGGTAGGGCAGGCCGCGTTCGAGCAGCCACTCCGACATCTCCTTGCGGCCACCCAGCTCGGTGACGAAGTCGGTGTCGAGCCACGGCTTGTAGATCCGTAGCTGCGGGTTGGCCAGCAGGCCGTAGCGGTAGAACCGCTCGATGTCGTTGCCCTTGAACGTCGAGCCGTCGCCCCAGATCTGGACGTCATCGGAGATCATCGCCCGGACCAGCAGGGTGCCGGTCACCGCCCGGCCCAGCGGAGTGGTGTTGAAGTATGCCCGCCCGCCCGAGCGGATGTGGAAGGCCCCGCAGGTCAGCGCCGCCAGGCCCTCCTCGACCAGGGCGGCGCGGCAGTCGACCAGTCGGGCGACCTCGGCGCCGTAGCTGAGCGCGCGGCCGGGCACCGAGTCGATGTCGGGCTCGTCGTACTGGCCGATGTCGGCGGTGTAGGCGCAGGGGACGGCGCCCTTGTCGCGCATCCACGCGACCGCGACCGAGGTGTCGAGGCCGCCGGAGAAGGCGATGCCGACACGTTCGCCGATGGGCAGGGAGGTGAGAACCTTGGACACGGGAATATTATGCACCAGGCCGCATGGTCATGCAAATCAACCCGGTTTCCACAACCCTCCCGGATTCGGCTTGACCCTCACGCAGCGTGAGGCCGGAGGGTAGGGGCATGAGCAACTACTACGACGCCTTCGAGATGAGTCCCGTGCCCACGCCCGGCCCGGACGCGGTGGCGCCCGAGCTGTGCCGGGGCATCTACGGCATGCCCGCGTTCCCGACGATCCCCACGGGCGACCTGGCCGCGTCGACGGACTTCTGGGTACGCGGCCTGGGGTTCTTCGAGCTGTTCAGCATCCCCGGCACGCTCGTGCACCTGCGCCGCTGGGCGTTCCAGGACGTCCTCCTCGTCTCGGCGGCGGAGACGCCGGCACAGCCACCGGCGATGAGCGTGAGTTTCTCGTGCGTGCTCAACCAGATCGATCCGCTCGTCGAGGCCTGCCGTGCGGTGCGCCCGAACTCGGTCGACGGCCCGCGCGACACCCCCTGGAACACCCGCGACGTGGAGGTGATCACCCCCGAGAACGCGCGGATCATCTTCACCGCCGGGAAGCCCTTCGACCCGGCCAGTCAGGAGGCGCGGAACCTCGCAGCCATCGGGATCACCCCACCGGGCTCCCGACCCAGCGACAATGAGGAGCATGTCTGATGCCACTGACGCCGATGGCCTGACCGTCGGTCAGGTCTCGGCGCGACTCGGCGTGACAGTGCGTGCGCTGCACCACTGGGACGACATCGGCCTGGCGCGACCGTCGCTGCGCACGGCTGCCGGCTACCGGCTCTACACGGCTGCCGACCTGGAACGCCTGCACCGCATCGTCGTCTACCGGGAGGTCGGCCTCGGCCTGGACCGGATCCGGACCATCCTGGACGACTCGACCGCAGACGTGCCCGGCGCGCTGCGCGCGCAGCGCACCCAGGTCGCCCAGCGCATCGACCGCCTCCAGCAGCTCGATGTCGGCCTGGGCCGGATGATCGCCGCCCACGAGCGCGGCCTGCTGCTGACCGCCGAGCAGCAGGCCGCGATCTTCGGTCCGCAGTGGAACCCGGACTGGCCCGCCCAGGCCCGTCAGCGCTACGGAGACACGACGCAGTGGCAGCAGTACGCCGAACGCTCAGCCTCACGCACCCCCGAGCAGTGGCAGGCCATCGCCGACACCATCACCCAGCTCGACCGTGCCCTCGCGGACGCGATGGACGCCGGTGTCGCCCCCGGCAGCCCGGAGGCGAATCACCTCATCGAGCGGCACCGCGAGGTGTTCGCCTCACACTTTCCCCTCACCCGGCAGATGCAGGTCTGTCTCGGCCGCATGTACGAGGCCGATTCGGCGTTCGCCGCCCACTACGACGGCATCCGCCCCGGCCTCGCCACCTGGTTCCGGCTGAGCGTCGACGCCAACGCGCGCGCCCACGACATCGACCCGGACACCGCCACCTGGCGGTAGCGCGCGGGTCGGGCGACCCGCGCCCGTCGCCGGGCCGGACAGGCCGCCGCGCCGCGCCCCGCCTCACCGGGGATCGTCGCGGCCCAGCTCCCAGAAGGCGACCGCGGCGGCGGCGGCCACGTTCAACGAGTCGACCCCGCGCCGCATCGGGATGACCACCCGCACGTCGCTGGCCGACTGGGCCGCCGAGGTGAGGCCGGGGCCTTCCGCACCGAGGAGCAGCGCCGCCCGCTCACGCTGCGCCGCGGTAAGCCGCTGCATCGGTACGGCGTCCGGGGCCGGCGTCATGGCGAGCACGGTGAAACCGGCCTGCCGCACCTGGTCCAGGCCCGCCGGCCAGTGCGCGAACTTGGCGTACGGGACCGCGAAGACCTCCCCCATGCTGACCCGTACGCTGCGCCGGTAGAGCGGGTCGGCGCAGGTCGGCGACAGCAGCACCCCGTCGACGCCGAGCGCGGCGGCGCCCCTGAACACCGCGCCGAGGTTCGTGTGGTTGTTGACGTCCTCCAGGATCGCCACCCGCCGGGCCTCGGCCAGCACCTCGGCGGCGCTCGGCAGCGGCTTGCGCCGGAACGACGCCAACACCCCCCGGTGCACGTGGAAGCCGGTGGCCCGTTGCAGGACGTCCTGGGTGGCGGCGTAGACGGGGGCGTCGCCGGTGTCCAGGTCGGCGAGCTGGTCGACCCGCTTGGCGTCCACCAGGTACGACCGGGCCGGGTAGCCGGCCCGCAGCGCCCGGCGCAGCACCAGCTCCCCCTCGGCGATGAACAGGCCGTGCGGCGGTTCCCAGCGGGTGCGCAGCTCGACGTCGGTCAGCGCGCGGTAGTCGGCGATCCGGTCGTCGTCGGGGTCGGTGATCTGGTGGATGGGCACCCGACGATTCTGCCGGATGCGCCAGGGCGGCCCCCGGGCCGCCAGCGGCCGGCACCGCCGGGCACGTCGTGCACCGCCTCGCCGGCTGGGGCGTCCGCCGCTACTTCGGCTATCCCGGCGACGGCATCAACGGCCTGACCTCGGCGCTGCAACGCACCGGGGAACGGGCGCAGTTCGTCCAGGTGCGGCACGAGGAGACCGCCGGCTTCGCCGCCTGCACACGTCAAGTACGGCGGCGGGCCGCCCGGGCCGGAGCCGGGGCGGGCGGCGGCGTCAGGCGGCCCGGCGGTCTCAGCCGCGACGTTCCAGCCAGCGGCGCAGGTCGAACAGCCGCTCGTCCGCCGACGGCTGCTGCCGCTCCTCGGACGGGCGGCGCTGCTCGACCCGCGGGCGCGGCACCGGGCGGCGCGGCTCACCGACCAGCTCGCTGCTCGGGGCGGCGAACGCCTTCTCCGGCGCACCGGCGACCGCGGTGCCGATGACCCGGGCGACCGCCGCGATCACCCGCGCCTGCACCGCCGAGCCCACCGAGTCGGTCGGGTCGTCCGGGTTCGCGGCGATGCCAGCGACCGCCACCTGCGGGGTGAAACCGACGAAGGTCTCCGTGGCGTTCTTCTCCGAGCTGCCGGTCTTGCCGGCCACCGGCCGCCCGTCGAGGATGTCGTCCACCGAGGTGGCCGTGCCCCCGTTGCACTGCGCGAGCGTGGACTGCTGACCGACCGGGCAGCGGGCCGCGTCGGTGGCGGCCCGGGCCACGTCGGCGTCGAGCACCCGCCGGCAGGACGGGTCACCGACCGGCACCCGCGCGCCGTCCGGGGCGGTCACCGAGACCACCGGCAGTGGCGCGCAGTATGTCCCCTCGGCGGCCACGGTGGCGTACGCGTTGGCCAGGTCGAGCGGGGTGGTCGCGCTCACGCCCAGCGTGAACGAACCCCAGTCCGCGGCATTGTTCTTTGCGAAGTCCGCGTCGGCCTCGGCCCGGAAGGCGATGCCGAGGCGCTGCGCCATCTCCACCACCTTCTCCTGCCCGACCTGCTCGGCCAGCCAGACGAAGTAGGTGTTCACCGAGCGGCCGAAGCCGTCCCACATCATCCGGTAGCCGTCCATCCACTCCGGGTTGGCGTTGGCCGGGCACCACCGGCCGTCGCAGACGCCCTCGCCCTCGGCGGCGTAGCGGGTGGGCAGCCGGCTGGGCGCGTCGAAGCCGGTGGACAGCGGCTTGCCGGCCTCCAGCGCGGCGAGCATGGTGAAGAGCTTGAACGTCGAGCCGGCCTGGTAGCCGGCCACACTGCCGCCGCCGGAGATCAGCGGGTTGACGGTGTTCGGGCGGTTGGCCTGCCGGTTCGGGTTGGCGTCGAGGCTGTAGTGCCGGTTGACCGCCATCGCCAGCACCCGGCCGGTGCCCGGCTCGACGGCGGCGATCGGCAGGGCGCGCTTGTCGTCGTAGGAGTAGACGGCGGTGGCCTGCTGCTGCGCGGTGGCCTGGACCTGCGGGTCCAGCGACGTCACCACCGTGTAGCCGCCGCGACGCAGCGCCTGCTCGCGCTCGTCGACGCTCGTGCCGAACTCCGGTTGCGCGAGCCACCACTGCCGCAGGTAGTCGCAGAAGAAACCCCAGTCGTCGTGCCCCTTGGCGACCGCGGTGCAGCCGTTGGGCTGGGCGGTCGGGCGCAGCGTCAGCTTCTCGGCCCGGGCCCGCTCGGCCTCCTCGGCGGTGATCGCGCCGGTGGAGACCATCGAGTCCAGCACGTAGCCGCGACGCTGAAGCGCGGCGTCCACGTCGCCGTCGATCGGGCTGTACGCCTCCGGCGACTGCACCAGGCCGGCCAGCAGGGCGGCCTCGCCGAGCGTCAGCTCCGCGGGGGCCTTGGCGAAGTAGCGCTGGCTGGCCGCCGCGACGCCGTACGCCCCGGAGCCGAAGTACGCGATGTTCAGGTAACCGTTGAGGATCTCGTCCTTGCTGAGGCGCTGCTCCAGCGCCGTGGCGTACCGGATCTCCTGGATCTTGCGCCCGACGGTCTGCTCGGTCGCCGCGGCCCGCTCCTCGGCGGTGCGGCCGGGGTCGTTCTTGAGCACGTTGCGCACGTACTGCATGGTCAGCGTGGAGCCGCCCTGCTGGCCGCCGGAGGCGTTCGACACCACGGCGCGCAGCAACCCCCGCAGGTCGGCGCCGCCGTGGTCGTAGAAGCGCCGGTCCTCGGCCGCCACGATCGCCTCCCGCATGACCGGGGCGATCTCGTCGAGCGGCACGTCCGTGCGGTTGACGTCGTAGAACGTCGTGATCAGTGTCTTGCCGTCGTTGGCGTAGAGGTAGGAGCGCTGCGGCGAGACCGGGGTGCGCAGCGCCTCGGGCAGCGCGTCGTACGACCCGACCGCGGCCTTGGCGGCGAAACCGAGCAGCAGGTTTCCCGGCAGCGCGGCGACCGCCAGGACGAGACCGGCGAGGACGCCGGCGAGCAGCACGGTGAACAGCCGCGACAGCGGCGGGCGGGGTGGGGCCATGTTCCCCAGGATTGCCACGTGACGGGCCAAGCGGCCACCTCCAGAGTCCGGTTGTCAGCAATTTCACCGCCCGTGACCAGGGGCTTCCCATCCCAGGAGCCCCAACGTCACCGCCAGCCCCGGCGGCCTCGCGACCCGCACGGCGCGGCTCCGGTCGCTCCGGGCGCGGCGCGGCGGATCAGGTGGGCAGGGGCCCGTTCGGGCCGGGAGCGGCCGGGGCGGCGGCGATGCTCGCGCTCGCGGCGTCGCGGGCGATGTCGCGGGGCACCAGGCGCCCGGAGCGGTAACCGATGCCGATGCCGGCGATCAGCACGAAGATCGCGCCGAAGGTCTGCAACGAGCCGATCAGCGCCCCACCGACACCCAGCAGCGGGGCGGCGATCATCAGCATGGCGCCGTCGCCGATGCTGAACGTCCCGGACCGGGCCACCGACCAGCCGGTGAGCAGCCAACCCAGGCTGTAGCAGGTGGCGCCGACGAGCACGAGCGTGCGGGCGGTGGCGCCGAAGACGGGGGTCTGCTCCGCCAGCCCCGCGAAGGGCAGCATGAGCACGGTGCCGGCGATGGAGACGAGCAGGCCGGCGACGGCCGCCCGGCGGCTGCGGGTCGCCGCCAGCAGCCCCGTCAGCGCCAGCAGGGCGAGCAGCCCGAGCCACACCGCCGCCACCCAACCCACCAGGTAGAGGGGCCGGCCGTCGGCCGGATACGGGTCGTTGCCCACCCCGCCGTCGCTGCCCATCGCCACGGCGGCGTAGAGGACGGCGTACGCGGGGAGCAGCCACACCGCGCTCCGGGCGAGCCGCCGCAGCGACCAGGCCCAGGCGGCGTTGGTGGCCGGCGCGACGGGCGTCGCCTCGACGAACGGCAGCACGCCGAACCCGCCGCCGGTGCGCCTGCTGCCCAGTGGCCCGGTCGGGTCGTGCGCACCGGGCACCGGGGGCGAGGAACTCGCCCGCTTCGCCGGATCCTTCATGCGTCACCTCGCTCCTCGAAGAGCGGTGCGGAACGCGCCGGGGCGCCCCGGCGCCTGCTCACCGCCCGTCCTAGGACCGATGGTGGCAGGCACCGGAGCGCCCCATGAGTGTTTCTCGCGTTTCCGGGCGGTCGACGCCCGGCCCGGTCAGCCCCGTTCGCGCTGGGCGGCCGGGTCGGTCAACAGGCTCGCCGGGGAGACCGGCTCCGGGGCCGGCAGCCCCTGCGGCTTACCGCCGGTCGCCTGCGCCTCGGCGACGCGTACCTCGTCGTGGATCTGCTGGGCGGCGTCCGCCGCCGCCTGCGCGGCCTCGGCCGCCTCGCGCTCCACGGCGCTCGCCCGGTCGGCCGCCTCCGGGGCCGGCTCGTCGCCGACCATCCGGTTCAGCCCGCCGAGCGCGCCACCCATGCCCTCCAGGGCCTTGGTCAGCTCGGCCGGCACGATCCAGACCTTGTTGGCCGTGCCGTTGGCGATCTGCGGCAGCGCCTGGAGGTATTGGTAGGCGAGCACCTTCTGGCTCGGGTTGGCCTGGTGGATCGCGTCGAACACCGTCCGGATCGCCTTCGCCTGACCCTCCGCCTCGAGGATCCGGGCCTGCCGGTCACCGTCGGCGCGCAGCACCGCGGACTGCTTGTCACCCTCGGCGGTGAGGATCTGCGACTGCTTGTGCCCCTCGGCCGTGAGGATCGCCGCGCGACGGTCCCGCTCGGCGCGCATCTGCTTCTCCATCGAGTCGCGGATGCTCGCCGGCGGCTCGATCGCCTTGATCTCCACCCGGGTGACCTTGATGCCCCACCGGCCGGTGGTCTCGTCCAGCACGCCCGACAGGTGCCGGTTGATCTCCTCGCGGCTGGTCAACGCCCGCTCCAGGTCCAGCGAGCCGATCACGTTACGCAGCGTGGTGACGGTGAGCTGCTCGATCGCCTGGAGGAAGTTCGAGATCTCGTAGGTCGCCCGGACCGCGTCGACCACCTTGAAGTAGAGCACCGTGTCGATCGACACGACCAGGTTGTCGGAGGTGATCACCGGCTGCGGCGGGAAGCTGACCACCTGCTCACGCATGTCGACCTTGGTGCGCACCGCGTCGACGAACGGGACCAGGATGTTCAGACCCGGGTTGAGGGTGCGCTTGTACTTGCCGAGCCGCTCGACCACGTCCTGACGCTGCTGCGGAACGATGCGCACCGACTTGGCCAGGGTGATCACCCCGATCAGCGCGATGGCAATCAGTAGGACCGGGATCACAAGTTCCATGTACTCACCTTTTCGCTTCGGGTAGCTCGCCGGAAGGGGAAACGTCGTCCCGCCACACCAGGGCGGTGGCGCCCCTCACCTGAATCACCTGCACCCGGTCGCCGGGCGCGAAGTGCTGGCTCGCGTCGTAGGAACGGGCCTGCCACAGCTCACCGTCGATCTTCACCATGCCCTGCCCGGCGTCGACCCGCTCCAGCACCAGCGCCGTGCTGCCCTCGATCGCCTCCACGCCGAAGGCCTGCTCACCGCTCTCCAGCGCGGAGCGCCGGTGCCGGCGCAGCGTCGGGCGCACCCCAAGTGTCGTCAACGCCGACACCGCGGCGAAGACGATCGCCTGCACCTCGACCGGCGCGCCCAGCGCGGCCGCGCCCGCGGCGGCCAGCGCCCCGACCGCGAACATGATCAGAAACAGCGTCGTCGTGAAGATCTCAGCGACCGCCAGAACGACACCCAGCACGATCCACAACACGGCGTCCACCACCCGATCGTGACACGTCAAAGCACGTGGAGCCCACCCGCGAAGATCAGTAAGCTCGGCGACGCCCCCCGCGCGGCCGGAAACGCCACCGGCGTCACCGCAGTCCCCATCGAGGAGAGCCCGTGTCCCTGCTGCCCGCCACCACCCGTCAGGTCGATGTCCTCGTCGCGCAGGCGCAGTCCGCCGGCCACACCCCGTCGCTGCTGATCGGCGTGGTGCGCGACGGCGCGCTGACGCATCTCGCCACCGCCGGCGAGCACCCGCGCCCCGACGCCGACCTCCAGTACCGCCTCGGCTCGATCAGCAAGACGATGACCGCCACCCTCGTCATGCAGGAACGCGACGCCGGCCGGCTGGCCCTCGACGACCCCCTGGAGCGGCACCTGCCCGGCACCGGCGTGGGCGGGCTCACCCTGCGGCAACTCCTCGGCCACGCGAGCGGCCTGCGGCGCGAACCGGACGGTCGGTGGTGGGAGCGCACCGAGGGCGTCGACCTGGCCACCCTGCTGGCCGGGATGAGCGCCGAGAAGATCGCCTACCCTGCGCACCGCTCCTACCACTACTCGAACCTGGCGTACGGGTTGCTCGGCGGGGTGCTGGAACGGATCACCGGCACGCCCTGGCCGGAGCTGCTGCGCGAGCGCGTACTGGAGCCGCTCGGCATGCGCCGCACCACCTACGCGGCGACGGAACCGTTCGCCTGCGGCTACGTGGTGCACCCCTGGCACGACACGCTGCGCGAGGAGCCGCGTACGGACACCGGGGCGATGGCCCCCGCCGGGCAGCTCTGGTCCACCGCCGAGGACCTGGCGCGGTGGGCGACGTTCCTGTCCGACCCGGTCCCGCAGGTGCTGGCCGCACAGACCCTGACCGAGATGTGCGTGCCGGTGGCGATCAGCGACCCCGACTCCTGGACCGGCGGACACGGCCTGGGAATTGAGCTCTACCGGCAGGGCGAACGGGTGTACGTCGGGCACGGCGGCTCGATGCCCGGCTACGTGGCCACCCTGACGGTGCACCGCCCGTCCCGCACCGCGGTGATCGGCTTCGCCAACTCGTACGGCTTCGGCATCGGGGGGCTCGCGCAGCGGGTCCTCGGCACCGTACTGGACGCCGAGCCGGCCCTCCCGCGGCCCTGGCTGCCGGCCACCGCCCCGAGCGCCGAGGTCGACGAGGTGGGCGGGCGCTGGTGGTGGATGGGCCTGACGCTCGACCTGACCTGGGACGCGGTCGCCGGCGAGCTGGTCGCCCGCGTGCGCGGCGACCGGGAGAGCCGGTTCACCCCGGAGGGGCCGGACCGCTGGCGCGGGTGCTCGGGACCGGAGAACGGCGAGATCCTGTCGGTGCTGCGCGACGAGGCGGGGCGGGCCGTGGCGCTCGACATCGCCACCTTCGTCTTCGCCCGCACCCCCGACCAGGGGCCCTGAGCGCCCGCCCCCGGCTAGACCCCCGCGACGGCCGGCTACGGACCCGCGCGAGGCGCTTTCGAGCTGAGTCGTCTACGACATCAGCTCGAAAGCGTCGTCCGACCCATTGCAGCGCCCCCGCGGGCGCACGGCTCGCCCTACCGGGCTCAGGCCGGTTCGGTGACGAAGTCGATCAGGCGTTCCATCGCGTTGATCAGCGGGGTCTCCACGTCGGCGAAACTGTCGACCCGGGAGAGGATGCGCCGCCATATGTCAGCGGGCTCGGCGACCCCGAGCGCGGCGCAGACACCCTCCTTCCACGGGCGTCCCGGCGGCACCACCGGCCACGCCGGGATGCCCAGCGCCGCCGGCTTCACCGCCTGCCACACATCCACGTACGGGTGCCCGGTGACCAGCACGTGCGGGGAGGTCACCTTCGCGACGATCCGGCTCTCCTTGGAGCCGGCGACCAGGTGGTCGACGAGCACGCCGAGGCGGCGGCCCGGACCGGGGGCGAAGGCACGTACGTCGGCGTCGAGCGCGTCGATGCCGTCCAACGGCTCCACCACCACGCCCTCGACGCGCAGGTCGTCGCCCCAGATCCGCTCGACGAGGGCGGCGTCGTGGATGCCCTCCACCCAGATCCGGCTGGCCTTCGCGACCTGGGCGGGCGCCCCGGCGACGGCGATCGAGCCGGAGGCGGTGCGCCGGCGGGCCGCCGGCACCGGGGCGCGGGCCGGCCGGCGCAGCGTCACCGGCTGCCCGTCGAGCAGGAACGCCGCCGGCAGCAGCGGGAAGTTGCGCCGGCGGCCGTGGCGGTCCTCCAGCACCACCGCGCCGGCCTCGAAGCCCACCACCGCCCCGCAGAAGCCGGAGTCGGCGTCCTCGACCACGAGGTCCGGCTCGGCGTCCACCTCGGGGGTGACCTTCCGCCGCCGCCAGTCCCCCGCCAGCACATCGTCCGTATACCGCCGCCCCATGCCGATCAAGCTATCCCCCCGCCCGCACCCCCGCACCCGACACGCCGCCACCTCGCGGGAGTTCCGTTCCGCCCTTCAGGATGACGGGGACCCTGGTGGGAATCGGCCCCTCCAGGGAGCATTCGCCACCGGGGTCTGCTGTGCGGTCGGCCGGAGCATCGAGAACGGGCGCAGCCGAATGGCATGATCGACGCAGCGGCGGACGGTCGGGGCGGCAGTCGAGACAGAGGCGGCGATGACCACGTACCCTTTCGGCATGTCCACCCCCGCAGCGGGCGCGGCCACTCTCACACCGCGCCGGTCCAGCCGGTTCGTTGCCTGGGTCCGCGCGTGGCGCGCCGGGCTGGTGCCCTTCGACGAGGTCGCCGACGCCATCGCCGGCCACGAGGAGCACCTGGTCGCCGACGCGCCCGGCACCTGGACCGACGTGTCCCTGCCCCAGGCGCTACCCACCCTCGCCAAACTCTCGCCCGACGAGATCCGGCTGGTGCTGCCCGCGCCCGGTGACCCGCGCGGGCTGCCCGGGCCGGGCGACTTCGCCGGCGCGGCGCTGCTCGCCGGCGAGGCCGTCGTCGCCGGGGGCCTCGGGCTGATCCCGCAGGTGCGCACCCACACGTCCGGTTCCGGCGACACCTTCGAGACGGTGCTGTGGCGGGTCTACCCGCTGCCGGCCGACGCCCCGGCCGCCTCCCTCACGTTGCCCGGCGCGGCCGAGGCCGAGGCCGAGCTGGCGGCTGCCCTGGCCGACACCACCGCCGCGCTGACCAGGCTGGACGTCGCCCAGTGGCGCCCCGAGCTGGCCGGCGCGTTGGAGGCGCTGCGCCGCCCGGACGGGGCCACCGACCTGCCGCCCGGCTTCGACCCGCGCGCCCGGCGGCTCTTCGCCCGGGCCGCCGTGCTCGACCGGGTGCTCGCGCTGGCCGGGCACGCCGCGCCGGGCGGCGCGATCAACAACCACGAGGCGCAGCAGCGCGACGCCGCGTTGCGCCCGCTCACCACCGCCTGCCGGCAGGCCCTGGTGGCCGCCTGCAACGCCCCGCTGCGCCCCTGAGCGCCGGTCAGATCTCGTCGACCAGGTCGGCGATCGAGTTGACGATCCGCGACGGGCGGTACGGGTAGCGTTCCGCCTCGACGCGGCTGCTGATCCCGGTCAGCACCAGGATCGTCTCCAGACCGGCCTCCAGCCCACACAGGATGTCGGTGTCCATCCGGTCGCCGATCATCGCGGTCGTCTCGGAGTGCGCGTTGATGGTGTTCAGCGCGGAGCGCATCATCATCGGGTTCGGCTTGCCGACGAAGTACGGCTCGACGCCCGTCGCCTTGGAGATCATCGCGGCGACCGACCCGGCAGCCGGTAGCGCCCCCTCCATCGACGGGCCGGTCACGTCGGGGTTCGTGCAGATGAACCGGGCCCCGTCGTTGATCAGCCGGACCGCCTTGGTGATCGCCTCGAAGCTGTAGGTGCGGGTCTCCCCCAGCACCACGTAGTCGGGGGCGAAGTCGGTCAGCACGTAACCGACCGCGTGCAACGCGGTGGTCAGCCCGGCCTCCCCGATCACGTACGCGGTGCCGCCCGGCCGCTGGTCGGCCAGGAACTGGGCGGTGGCCAGCGCGGACGACCAGATCGCCTGCTCCGGCACGTCGAGGCCCATCCGGTTCAGCCGCGCCCGCAGGTCGCGGGGGGTGTAGATCGAGTTGTTGGTGAGCACCAGGAACGGCTTGCCGGAGGCGCGCAGCCGGGAGACGAACTCCGGCGCGCCGGGCACGGGCTCGCCCTCGTGCACCAGCACGCCGTCCATGTCGGTCAGCCAACTCTCCACGGGCCTGCGGTCCTGCATCGTCACTCGTTCCAGGGGTGTCGGGCTCACCGGCGGGCCGGTGCGGCGGTCAGGGGGGCGGATTCGCGGCGGTCAGGAGGGCGGGTTCGCGGCGGTCGGGCGGCGGGCCGGGACGCAGCACACCGTGGGGCAGCTGTCCCACATCGGCAACTCGCCGAGGCGGCGGCGCAGACCGACCCCGTCCGGGTCGGTGCGCTCCCGGACCAGCTCACGGACCATCGTGACGAAACGCGGGTCGGTGCCGGGGGTGGCGGCCCGGACGAAGTCCAGGTCGAGCTGCCGGGCCGTCTGGTGCGCCTCGGTGTCCAGGTCCCACACCACCTCGAGGTGATCGGAGACGAACCCGATCGGGCTGACCACCACGCCGGTGGTGCCGGCCTCGGCCAGCGTGCGCAGGTGGTCGTTGACGTCCGGCTCCAGCCACGGCACCTGCGGCGGGCCGGAGCGGCTCTGCCAGACCAGGTCCCACGGCAGGTCCGGGGCCGCCGCCGCGTGCACCAGCCGGGCGACCTCGGCGAGTTGCGCCTCGTACCGGCCGCCGTGCGGGCCGGCGCTGGCGGCCATCGAGTTCGGCACCGAGTGCGCGGTGAACACCAGCCGGGTGCTGTCGCGCCTGGCCGGGTCGAGCCGGCCGAGCGCCGCCCGCACCGCGTCGGCGTGCGGCTCGACGAAGCCCGGGTGGTCCCAGAACTGGCGGAGCTTGTCGACCAGCGGGGCACCCGGGCCGACCGCCGCGCGGGCGGCGGCGATGTCCTCCTGGTATTGCCGGCAGGAGGAGTAGCCGCCGTACGCGCTGGTCACGAACGCCAGGGCGTGGGTGACCCCGTCGTCGCGCATCCGCGCCACGGTGTCCGCGAGCATCGGGTCCCAGTTCCGGTTGCCCCAGTAGACCGGCAGGTCCACGCCGTTGGCGGCGAAGTCCTCCCGGATCGCCGCGAGCAGCTCCCGGCACTGCTGGTTGATCGGGGAGACGCCACCGAAGTGCTGGTAGTGCTCGACGACCTCCGCCAGCCGCTCCGGCGGCACGCCCCGACCCCGGGTCACGTTCTGCAGGAAGGGCATCACGTCCTCGGGCCGCTCCGGCCCGCCGAAGGACACCAGGACCACCGCGTCGTACGCCATGGCCCCATTCTTCCCCGTCGCCGTGCCCGCCGGGCGCGGCCCCCTGGTTGCGGGTGAAAGCGAGGGCCCCTGCCGGCGGCAGGGGCCCTCGCGCACACCTCAGGCGCCGATGGCGTGGTAGCCGCCGTCGACGTGCACGATCTCCCCCGTGGTGGCCGGGAACCAGTCGGACAGCAGCGCCAGGCAGGCCCGGGCGGCCGGCTCCTGGTCGGTGAGGTTCCAGCCCAGCGGCGCGCGATCGGTCCAGGCCTGCTCGAACTGGTCGAAGCCGGGGATCGACTTGGCGGCGATGGTACGCAGCGGCCCGGCGGCCACCAGGTTGCTGCGGATGCCCTGCTTGCCCAGGTGCAGCGCCAGGTAGCGGGAGGCGGACTCCAGCCCGGCCTTGGCCACGCCCATCCAGTCATAGACCGGCCAGGCCTTCGTGGCGTCGAAGGTCAGGCCGACGACCGCGCCGCCGGCCGACATCAGCGGCAGCGCCGCCATGGCGAGCGACTTGTAGGAGTAGGTGGAGACGTGCAGGGCGGTCGCCACGTCCTCCCAGGGGGTGTCGAGGAAGCCGCCGCCGAGGCAGCTCTGCGGGGCGAAGCCGATCGAGTGCACCACCCCGTCCAGGCCGTCGACGTGCTCGCGGACCCGGTCGGCGAGCCCGGCGAGGTGATCGGCGTCGGTCACGTCCAGTTCGATGACCGGGGCGGGTTCGGGCAGCCGCCGGGCGATCCGCTCCACCAGGGAGAGCCGGCCGTAGCCGGTGAGCACGACCTGTGCCCCGTTCTCCTGGGCGAGCTTCGCCACCGAGAAGGCGATCGAGGCGTCGGTGATGACGCCGGTGACCAGCAGCCGCTTACCGGCGAGCAGTCCGGACATGCAGGTTTCCTCCGTAGTTCTCAATGACCGGTCGTCAGTGCCTGGACGGGTCGTCAGTGCCCCATGCCGAGGCCGCCGTCGACCGGGATGACGGCGCCGGAGACGTAGGCGGCGGCGTCGCCGGCCAGCCAGGTGACGACGCCCGCGATCTCGTCGGGCTGGGCGAACCGGTTGGCGGGGATGGCCTTGCGGTATTCGACCCGGCGGTCCTCGGGCAGGCCGGCGGTCATGTCGGTCTCCACGTAGCCGGGTGCGACCACGTTGGCCGTGATGTTGCGGCTGCCCAGCTCGCGGGTGATCGAGCGGGCCACGCCCACCAGGCCGGCCTTGCTCGCCGCGTAGTTGACCTGGCCGGGGCCGCCGTAGAGGCCCACCACCGAGGAGATGAAGATCATCCGGCCCCACTTCGCGCGCAGCATCTTGCCGGAGGCGCGCTTGGCGCAGCGGAACGCGCCGGTCAGGTTGGTGTCCAGGACGCGGGTGAACTGCTCCTCGGCCATCCGCAGCAGCAGCGTGTCGTCGGTGATCCCGGCGTTGGCGACGAGCACCTCCACCGGGCCCAGCTCGGCCTCGATCGCGGTGAACGCCGCGTCGACCGACGCGGAGTCGGTCACGTCGCAGCGGACCCCGAACAACCCCTCCGGGGGCTCGCCGCTGCGGTGGGTCACCGCCACCCGGTCGCCCTGCTTCGCGAAGGCCTGCGCGATGGCCAGGCCGATCCCCCGGTTGCCGCCGGTCACCAGGACGGTACGGGCCACGGTTCCCCCTGTAGTTCAGTGATCTCCCGGTCGGTCGGAGCCTAGGCGTTACCGGCAGGTAAGCGCTAACGCCGCCCGGGCCGCCCCCTGGTACGACCTGCGGCTCGCACCCTGGCGGCCCGCCGAGCGCCCGGGTTGCCAGGAACGACAGCATCCGCCGGAGCCGTCCACATCGCGCTGTGCCAGTCGCCCGTCGGCCCGCACGCCCGCTGCCGCCCGCCGATCATCGCGGTGTAGCATCATCCGCGTTTGCGGGCCGCGTGGCCCGCGTTCCGGGCCCCGCCGACCGCAGGAGGTGATCGCTGTGCGAGATAGCGATCCTCCCAGTCGTGGCCGGGCCGAACGTCAGCCCCGCTGAGCCACGACTCAGCAGGTGAGCTGACCCGTCTCCGCTTACCGCCCCCGCCCGCTCACCGGCCCCACGCCGGATGACCGCGCCGCGGCGGGAGCCGCCCGGTCACGACTTCGTGTGCGCGTTCTGATCCACCCCTCTGCGGTCCGCCCCCGCACGCGCGGACCGTCCAGTCGCCACCCGGAGCCGTCCATGAGCCGCTACGTCGCCCCGCTGGGCTTCACCCTCGCCGCCGTCTGGGTGGCCGTCGTCTTCGTCCTCGCCGGCGGCGCCGCGCACTGACGCCCGCCCGCCGTGCCGCGCGCTGACGCCCGCCGTGCCGCACCGAACACCGGGCCCGCCCACCGATCGCCGCCGGCGGCGGCCACGGCCGCCGCCGGTCGCCTCCCCGCCGTCAGAGCATCCGCGAGGACCACAGCAGGCTGACGGTGCCGGCGCAGAGCGCCAACAGCAGGGCGACGCCCGCGTACCACTGGGTGACCTCCCGGGGTTCCGTGCGGAACCCGATGGAGCTGCCCATGTCCTGGTAGACCTGCTTCAACTCGGTCACCGAGGCCGCCTCGTAGAAGTAGCCGTCGGTGGCCTCGGCCAGGTCGGCCAGGGCCAGCCGGTCCACCGGCACCCGTTGCTGCTGGCCACCGATGTCCACCTGCCCCGAGTCGGTGCCGAAGGCGATGGTGGAGACCGGCACGTTCGCCGCCTGCGCGGCGGTGGCCGCCTCCTCCACCGACCGCCCTGAGGTGCGGAACCCGTCGGAGAGCAGCACGATGCGCGCCGGCGGGATCCCCGCCGCCCCGTCGGCCGGCACCGTCCGGATGGCCTCCAGGCAGGTCAGGACCGCCTCCCCCGTCGCCGTCGCCTCGGCCAGCACCAGCCCGTCGATGGCGCTGGTCACCGCGTCGCGGTCCTTGCCCGGCGGCACCAGCACGTTCGCCGACTTGGCGAACGACACCAGCCCCAGGTTGTAGCTCTCCGGCAGCTCGCCGACGAACTGCTTGGCCGCCTCCTGCGCCGCCTCCAACCGGTTCGGCGCCACGTCGTCGGCCTGCATGGACAGCGACACGTCGATGGCGAGCATCACCGTGGCCCGCTCCAGCGGCTCCCGGGTGTCGATCGACGGCCGGGCCAGCGCGGTCGCCAGCACCAGCAGGCAGAGCAGGAACGCCGTGGCCGGCACGTGCCGGCGCCAACCCAGCCCCTTCGGCGCCACGGTGCGCAGCAGGTCCACGTTGGTGAACCGCAGCGCGTACGCCCGGCGGTTGCGCTGCCGCCAGACATAGAACGCGGCGAGGGCGAGCACCGGCAGCACGGCCAGCAGCCACCACGGTTGCAGAAAGCGGATCATCGTGTCGTCCCCCTGGTGCGGGCGTGCCGCTGCGCGGCCACGAAACGCACCATGTCGAGCAGCCAGTCTCGGTCCGTACGCAGTCGCAGGTGGGCCGCGCCCGCGCCGCGCAGCGCCGCGGAGATCTCCGCCCGCTGGGCGGCTGCCGCCTCGGCGTAGCGGTGGCGCAGCCCCGGGTCGGCGGTCTGCACCTCGTGCAGCTCGCCGGTCTCGGGGTCGACGACCGGCAGCACCCCGACGTCGGGCAGTTCCAGCTCCCGGGGATCGACGACCTCGATCGCGAGCACGTCGTGCCGGACGCGCAGCTTACGCAGCGGCCGGGCCCAGCCGGCCGTCGGGGCGAGGAAGTCGGAGATGACCACCGCCACACCGCGGCGCCGGGGCGGCCGGTTGAGCATGTCGACCAGCGCGCCCAGGTCGCTGCGCCCGGGGCGGATCTCGGTGCCGGCGATCGCCCGCAGCAGCACCTGCGCCTCCTTGCGCCCGGAGCGGGCGGGCAGCCGGGTGTAGACGTCCGGGGCGGGGGGCGGCGGCGCGGTGCGCCACCGGCGCGGGGGCGCGCTCGCGCCGCCGCCGCTGCCGATCACCGCGCCGATCCGGTTGCCGCCCCGGACGGTCAGGTGGGCCAGCGCCGCCGCCGCGGCCACCACCACGTCACGCTTGAGCCACCGGCCGGTGCCGAAGTCCAGGCTCGCCGAGAGGTCCACCGCCAGCCACGTCTCCAGCTCCCGGTCGGCCACCGTGCGCCGCACGTGCGGCGTCGTCGTGCGGGCGGTGACGGGCCAGTCCATCCGGCGCACGTCGTCGCCGGGGCGGTATTCCCGGGACTCCCCGGCCTCGCTGCCCGGCCCGGGCAACAGGCCCGCGTAGTCGCCCTGGAGCAGGCCGTCGAGCTTGCGGGTGACCATCAGTTGCAGCCGCGACAGGACGGCTTCGGTGCGGTCGGAGGGGACGTCGGCGGGCCGACGGACGGGTGGGGTCACGGGCGCTGCCCGGACCAACCGGGGCCCGGCGGCGCGGTGGACGCGGCGGTGGCCTGCTGCCGGGGCGCGACCGAGGGCAGCGGGATGGTGGACATCACCCGCTGCACCACGTGGTCCGCGGGCACGTCGTCGGCGAGCGCGTCGTAGCTGAGCACCAGCCGGTGGCGCAGGATGTCCGGCGCGATGTCCTGCACGTCCTGCGGCAGGGCGTAGTCGCGCCCGCGCAGCAGCGCCAGCGCCCGGGTGGCCCGGACCAGGCCCAGCGAGGCGCGCGGGCTGGCGCCGTACTGGATGAGCTGGGCGACGTCGGGCATCCCGTGCTCCGCCGGGGCCCGGGTGGCCAGCACCAGCCGGACCGCGTAGTCGACCAGGGCGTTGTGCACGAAGACCTGGTCGGCCTTGCGTTGCAGGGCGATCAGGTCGCCGGTGGTGAAGACCGGCGTCGGCCGCGGCGGGTTGGCGCCCATCCGGTAGACGATCTCCCGCTCCTCGGCGTCGGTCGGGTAACCGACGACGATCTTCATGAGGAAGCGGTCCCGCTGCGCCTCGGGCAGCGGATAGACGCCCTCCTGCTCGATCGGGTTCTGCGTCGCCATCACCAGGAACGGCTCGGGCACCCGGTGGCTCTCGCCACCGATGGAGACCTGCCGCTCGCTCATCACCTCGAGCAGCGCCGACTGCACCTTGGCCGGCGCCCGGTTGATCTCGTCGGCGAGCAGGAAGTTGACGAACACCGGCCCCAGCTCGACGTCGAACTTCTCGCTGGACTGCCGGTAGATCCGGGTGCCCATGATGTCGGCCGGCACCAGGTCAGGGGTGAACTGCACCCGGGCGAAGGAGCCGCCGACGACTGTCGCGACCGTCTCCACCGCGAGGGTCTTCGCCACCCCGGGCACGCCCTCCAGCAGGCAGTGGCCCCGGGCGAGCAGCGCGACGAACATCCGCTCCACCATCCGGTCCTGTCCGACGATCACCCGTTTGGTCTCGAACAGCGCCCGCTCCAGCAGGGTCGCGTCCTCCGCCGGTGTCGTCACCGGCCGGGGTGTCTCCGGGCCCGCCCCGTTCGGCGTCGGGGCGTCGGGCGTGGTCGGCTGGGCCACCGGTCCTCCACAGCATGATCGGTTGTCGCGCGGCTGGTGCGTATCAAGACTCGCATGCCCGGCTGAGTGCCGAGGTGGGGAGAACCCGATTCTCGCCGTACCGTCACCGAGGGCCGTATCGCGGGGCCGCCACGCCGTCGCGGGACGAGAAAACGCCGGTCACGGGTGGACAGGGACGGGTTGGGCGTGTGTACGATTCACCCCGTCGCCGGGCGGCTCCCCCCGTGGCCGCCCGGCGCTCAAAGTCCCGGTGCCGCCGCCCCTACACTGGCCAGGATGAGCACCGCCCTCCCCGCCGACGCGCCGTTGATCTGCTCGTCGCGCGGCTGCCGCGCCCCCGCCCACTGGGCGCTGAGGTGGAACAATCCCCGGTTGCACGACGCCGAGCGGCGTAAGACCTGGCTTGCGTGCGCCGAACACCGCGTGTCCCTCGGAGACTTCCTCGACGCCCGCGGCTTCCTCCGGGAGGTCGTGCCGGCGTCCGGATCGCCTACGCTCGAAGGGTGAACGCGTCCAACGGATTTTCCCGGTGAGCGGTGACGGGTCCGCCGGCCCGCCCCCGGCGCCGCCCCTGCCGCCGGCGGATCCCCTGCGGCCATGGCCGGACACCGTCCGCTGGCAGTCGATCTCGTCCGACCTGATCTGGGTGGAACTGATCCGCCTGGCGATGGTGCTGCTCGTGCTCGGCCTCGGCCTCGGCGTCGGCTGGGCGCTCAGCGGCAGCGGGTTCCTCGGCGCGGCCCTCGCCGTGCTGCTGCTGCTGGGCGTCCTGCGGGGCGTGGCGATCGGGCGGGCCGTACGGGCCTGGGGCTACGCGGAACGGGAGGACGACCTGCTGGTCCGGCACGGGCTGCTGGTGCGGCGGCTCTCCATCGTGCCGTACTCGCGGATGCAGTTCGTGGACGTCAGCGCGGGGCCGCTGGAGCGCGCGTTCAAGCTGGCCACCGTGCAGCTGCACACGGCCGCGGCGGCGAGCGACGCGCGGGTGCCGGGGCTGCGCCCGGCGGAGGCGTCCCGGCTGCGTGACCGGCTCACGACGCTGGGCGAGGACCGGGCGGAGGGCCTGTGAGCGACCCGGCCGCCGCCCGGGGCACGGACCATCCCGGGCCGGCCCCCGCGGAGCCGGTGGTCCCGCCGGCGCACCCCCACTGGCCGCCCGGCCCGACGCACGGCGGCCCACACCAGCCGCCCGGCCCGACACCCGGCGGCCTCCACCCGCCACCTGACCCGACGCCCGGCGGCCTCCACCCGCCACCGGCGGGGACCGGCCCGCAGGACGCCGAGGCGCGGCAGCGGCTGCATCCGCTCAGCCCCGCCCTGCACGGCGCGAAGTCCCTGGTCGTCGTGATCGCCGGGCTGTCCTGGTCGACGCTGTCCCGGGTCGGCTTCGGCTGGTTCGCCGTGATGGCGGCGGTGCTGGCCCTGGGCACCACCGTGCTGGCCGTGGTGAGCTGGTACTTCACCGGCTACCAGGTGGTCGGCCGCGAACTGCGGGTGCACGAGGGGCTGATCTGGCGGCGCACCCGGGCCATCCCGCTGGAACGGCTCCAGGCCGTCGAGGTGGTCCGCCCGCTGCTGGCCCAGCTCACCGGCCTGGCCGAGCTGCGGTTGGAGGTGGTGGGCGGGGGCAAGACGGAGGCCCCGCTGGCATACCTGAGCGTCGCCGAGGCGACCGCGCTGCGCCAACGGTTGCTCGCCCTCGCCGGTCGGGTGACGGCCGAGGCGGGTCCGCCGCCGGTGGGCGGCCCCGTCACCGCGGCGAGCCCGCCGTCGGCGCCGCCGGGCCGGCCATTGCACACCGTCAGGAACAAGGACCTGCTGGTCAGCCAGTTGCTCACCCCGCAGGCCTTCATGATCCCCTTCGGCGTCGCCTTTCTGGTGGTGCAGTTTCTCTCCGAGGACTCCTGGTCGTTCATCGCGCTGGCGAGCACCCTGACCGCCATGGCGGGCGTGCTGCTGCAACCGGTACGACGGGTGCTCGACGACTGGAACTTCCGGCTGGCCCGGGACGAGGGCACCCTGCGGGTCCGCAACGGGCTGCTGGAGACCCGCGCGCAGACCGTGCCGCTGGACCGGGTGCAGACCGTCGGCGTGACCTGGCCGCTGCTGTGGCGGGTCAAGGGCTGGCTGCGGCTGCGGCTGGAGGTGGCGGGCTACTCCGCTGGCGAGACCGACCAGGGCAGCCGACCCGACCGGCTGCTGCCCGTCGGCGACGCGGCCACCGGCGAGGCGATCGTGGCCGAGGTGCTGCCGGGGGTGACGCTGGCCGCGCTGCCGTTGAGCCCGCCGCCGACGCGCGCCCGCTGGGTCAACCCGCTGAGCCGGGGCGTGCTGGGCGCCGGGCTGCACACCCGGGTCTTCGCCGTGCGGTCCGGCCTGCTCACCCGGCAGTTGGCGCTGGTGCCGTACGCCCGGATCCAGAGCGTGCGCGTCGTGCAGGGGCCGCTGCAACGGCGGCTGCGGCTGGCGACGGTGCACGCCGACACCGCCGGCGGCGCCGGCGCGGCCGCCCGGGACCGGGACCTCGCCGAGGCGTGGGCCCTCGCGGCGGAGCTGACGGCGCGCGCGCACGCCGCACGCCGCACGGGCTGACCCCGGGAGCACGCCGCCCGGCGCTCCGGCTGACCCGGCGCGCGCTCGCTCAGCGGGCCGTCGTCACCGGCGGGTCGGCGGCGGCCAGGGGGTCGGCGGTGGCCGGTGGGTCGGTCACGGCGGGCTGGGGCGCCACCGCGGCCCGGCGGGCCTTCCGCGCCGACCACCAGCGTTCCGCCAGGCCGACCACGAGGAAGGCCAACCCGACGTACGCCCAGCCGACCAGCACGTCGATGACGTAGTGCTCACCCGAGTAGACCAGGGTGAACGTCATCGCCAGCGGGTACGCCAGCAGCAGCGGCCACCAGCGGCGGCGGGTCTGCCGCAGGAAGAACAGCACCACGAAGAGCGCGAACGCGGTGTGCAGCGACGGCATCGCGGCGACCGGGTTGGAGGCGATCTGCCCGGCGTTGAGCAGGTTGCCGGCGCCGTGCATGCCGAACGCCTTCCACCCGCGCGTGGAGATCCGGGCCACCTCCTCCAGCAGCCCGTTCTGCGCCGCCCACCAGGGCGGGGCCGCCGGGTAGAGGAAGTAGGTGACCAGCCCGCTGGCGCACAGGAAGCCCCAGCGTCGCATGAAGGCCGCCCACCGCCCCCGGTCCCGCAGCCAGAGCACCGCCGCGGCGGCGAGCGCCACCACGAAGTGCGAGAAGTAGACCCAGCTCACCGCGACGTCCCACCACTGCACCTCCGGCCGGTAGAGGTGTTCCTGGAGCCAGGTCGTGGGCACCTGGCCGCCCGTGGCCCAGCCGAACATCACCCGGTCGGCGACGATCAGCTCGTACGCGTGCGGGGTGGCGCCGTTGTCGGCGAAGCCCCGGGACAGGTTGTAGACGGCGAGCAGCAGCACCACCGGCACCCAGTCCCGTGCGAAGCGCAGATGGCTGCGCCACGGCCGGCTGCTGTTCCAGGCGATCGTGCCCGCCCAGATCCACAGGAACGCGTACGCCGGGTCGGTGGGCAGGCCGATGCCGAACCAGCCGACGACGAAGGCGACCCCCCACACCGTCATGGCGATCACACGGCGGCGCCCGCCGTCGGGCGAGGCGGGCGGCTCGGTCCGGGCGGGGGGCTCAGGGTCGGTCGTGACAGACATCGCGGTCAAGGTTAGCGGCGCGGGCGGCATCGACCCACGCCGCACCCGCCGCCGGCGGCCCGCCGTGCGGGGCCGTCTCGTCTAGGCTCTGATCATGCAGGAGCAGCCGGAGACCGCGCTGACGCCGGGTCTGACCGCCCGGGTGGAGCTGACCGTCACCGCCGGCGACACCGCCGAGGCGCTGGGCTCCGGGGACGTGCCTGTCCTGGGCACGCCCCGGGTGCTCGCCCTCGCCGAGGCGGCCACGGTGGCGGCCGTCGCCCCCCGGCTGCCCGAGGGGTCGACCAGCGTCGGCACCCGGGTCGAGCTGGACCACCTGGCCGCCACCGGGGTGGGGCGCACGGTGGTGGCGCAGGCGCGGCTGAGCGCCGTCGACGGCCGGCGGCTGCACTTCGAGGTGCGGGTCAGCGACGGCGACGACACCGTCGCCGAGGGCCGGGTGGAGCGGGTGCTGGTCGACCGGCGGCGCTTCGTGCAACGCGCCGCACGGCCGTCGTGACAGTCCGCTTCGTGCGGGTCGCCGACGGGGTGCACGTGCTGCGCGAGCCGCTGCTGAAGGTCAACGTCACCCTCGTCGTCGGCGACGGGGCGGCCCTGCTGGTCGACACGCTCTCCACCGCCGGTCAGGCCGCCGCGCTGGCCGACGCCGCGCGGGCGGTCACCACCGCCGGGTGGACGGTGGTGAACACCCACCACCACTTCGATCACTGTTTCGGCAACGCCACCCTCGCCGCCGATCCGCCCCGCCCGGTGTACGCCCACCACGTCGCCGCCGAGGCGATGCGTGCGCCGGAGCGGCTGCGCCGGGAGGCGTACGCGGAGCTGCGCGGCCCGCATCCGGCGCTGGCCGAGGAGGTCGCCCGGACCGTGCCGCTGGCCCCCACGCACACCGTGCGCGGCGCGACGGTGCTCGACGTGGGCGGCCGGCGGGTGGTGCTGCGCCATCCCGGTCGCGGGCACACCGCCGGCGACCTGGTGGTGCACGTGCCGGACGTCGACGTGTTGGTGGCCGGGGACCTGGTGGAGCAGGGCGACCCGCCGGCCTTCGAGGATTCGTACCCGTTGCAGTGGCCCGACACGGTGGCCGAGCTGCTGCGGATGACCACCGGGGCCACCGTGGTCGTGCCGGGGCACGGCGATCCGGTGGACGCCGGGTTCGTCCGCGCCCAGCACGCCCAGCTCGTCGAGCTGGCCCGGCTCATCCGCGCCGGGCACGCCGGCGGCGCTCCCGCCGAACGCGTCGCCGCCGAGGCGCCCTTCGGCGCCCGCGCCGCCCTGCCCGCCGCCCGCCGTGGCTACGCCGAACTCGACGGCACCGTCTGACGGCACCGGCCCGGGCGGCGGGAGCACCCGATCGCGCTCCGGGGCGGGACGGCCGCCGGCTCCACGGGGGCGGGGCCGGGGCCCGTCGGGTGACGGGCCCCGGCGGCGTTCAGTGCGCGGCTGCCGGTAGCAGCTCGCCGGCGCGGGGCGGCGTCGCGTCGGCACCGAGCGGGGCGCCCGGGTCGGTCGGGTCGCCACGGGACTCGCGGCGCTTGAGCAACCGGTCGACCCCGAGGTTGAGCAGCAGGCCGGCGGCGGCCCAGATCGCGATGGTCAGCAGGTTGCGGCCGACGCCGGAGCCGTCGAAGTAGGTGAGCGATCGGGCGGTGTCCACCGCCGCGGGCAGCGGAAGGACGTCCTGCAGGGTCCGGAAGAACTCCGGGACCATGTAGATGGACAGGCCACCGCCCGAGGCCGGCACGCCGGCCATCATCATCACCGCCATCACCGGGATGATCGCGGCGAGACCGAAGGTGCGGGTGAAGGCGCCGGTGACCAGGGAGACCGCGAAGATGGTGACGGCGCCGAAGCCGATCATCTCCCAGGCGTTGCCGTTGACCGCGCCGATGAGCACATCGAACAGGAACCACAGCCACACCGCCATGCCGACCGCCCAGCCACCCAGGAACGGCAGGAACTGGCGCAGCCGGCGCAGGTGCGGGGCGCCGCCGCGGAGCACGGCCATCAGCAGGAAACCGGACATGATCCAGGACATGCCGACGTACAGGCTGTTGCTGCCCGCGGTGTCGGTGTCGTTGAGCGGTTGCACGTCGGTCAACGTGAGCGGGGTCTGCTGGGCTGCGGCGACCTGCTGGAAGACGCCCCGTACCGCCATCTGCTGGCTGGAGCCGGCCGCCGACGAGGAGTACAGCTCGGCCTCGCCGCCCGGCGTGCTGGGCAGGACGAAGGCGGCGACGAGATCCTGTTCGAGGATCCGGTCGGTGGCCGCGGAGACCGAGGCGGCGACGCCGACGTCGAGGATCCCGCCGAGCTGCGATCGCAGTCCGGCCGCGGCCTGTTCGGCCTGACCGGTCGTGGCGCCGACGACCACCACCGGGATGTCGTGCGGCTGCGGCTTGTGCATCGAAAAGCTCATCAGGCCGACGACGAGCACCAGGATCGCCAGCGGGAAGGCGGCTACGGTGGCGTACCGGAACCGCTTCGAGCGCGGCGGACCGCCGGCGAGGGCCGGCAGCTCGACGTCCGGGTCGGTGACCGGGGCGGCACCGGGAAGGGTCTGCCCGCCGGCGCCGCGTTCCTTGAGCAGGCTCAGCGCGAGCGCGACGACGATCCAGACGCCCAGGGTGATCAGGTGCGGCAGCAGGCCCCGGCCGTCGAAGTAGAGCGCCGAGCGCAGCGCCTCTCCCGCCGCCGGCAGCGGCAGCACGCCGTGCAGGAACTGGAAGAAGTCGGGCATGGTGTGCACGGACAGGGCGAGGTTCGACGACGGCATGCCGAACACGACGTAGAGCAGCATGCCGAGCAGGACCGCGAGTGGCCCGAGCAGCTTGGTGAAGAGCAGTTGGGCGAGCCCGACCGCACCGGTGGCGAGCATGCCCACGCCGAGGAACGTCAGGTAGTGGCCGTCGACCGCGCCGACGATCGGCCCGAGGATCAGCCAGATGACCGTGCTGGTCACCGCCGACCAGCCGGCCAGCAGGGGCAGGAAGCGACGTACCCGCAGCAGGTGCGGGGTGGCCATCAACAGCACGCTCAGCGGCACGTACCCGGCGAGCATCATGCCCATGGCGGCGAACATGACCCCGATGCCCGCCATGTCCCCGTCGGGCAGCGGCGCGACGTTCTCGACGGTTGTCGTCCAGTTCGCACCGACGGCCACCGGGGCCAGCAGTTGCTGGGCGGTGCTGGCCTGGGACGCGCCGGCAGCCGCCGCGGTGAGGATGGTCGCGGTGTTTCCGTCGCTGGCGGGAAGCTGCAGCGCGGCGGTGACCTGCTGGTCCCTCAGCAGGTCGACGGCGTCGTCGCGGGAGGCGACCAGGCGGGCTTCGGTGGTGGCGCCGGGCGCGGCGTTGAGCTGGTCGACGATCGTCTGCGCCTGGGCGCCGCCGCCGATCACGGCTACCGGCATGTCCCGCGGGTGCGGGCTGTGCATGGTCGCCATGTAGGTCGCGAACATCATCGTGATCATGAGGAACGGGATGACGAACAGGAAGGTCGTGCGAACGATCCGTTCCTTGCGGTCCGCCCCCGGCGCATCGCTTCCGGGCGCGACGGCGCCGGACGTGTCGATCGCGGGCTCCATAGGTGTGCACTCCCGAGGCTAGTAAGTCAATCGACTTACAAGCTAGCGTAAGTCAGTCGACTTACAAAGGGGCGGGTGGCCGACGCCACCGGCGCAGCGGCTAGCTTCATCGCTACGAGCAGGAAGGGGGTGCCAGCGATGGCCCGATCGGAGGCGGCGCGCACCGCGCTGCTGGACGCCGCGGAACGGCTCTTCGCCGAGTCCGGCATCGCCCAGGTCTCCGACCGCCGGGTGGCCGAGGCCGCGGGCAACACCAACCACTCGGCGGTGCGCTACTACTTCGGCGGCCGGGAGGGCCTGCTGCACGCCCTGATCGAACGCCACTCGACGGCCGTCGAGAGTTGGGCACCTCAGACGCACGAGGACAGCGACTCGGTGCTGGGCGACGTGCGGAACCTGGTCATGCCCACCATGAAGGTGCTGGACACGCTGCCCCGACCGAGCTGGCGGGCCCGGTTCCTGGGCCAGGCCCTGCACGATCCGGCCCTGCGCACCCTCGTGATGCAAGCCGCCATGGCCTCCCGCGACGGCGTACGCCTGAGTCTGTCCCTGCGCGCCCGGCTCGCCCACCTGGACCCCGACGTGGTGGCCGGCCGGTCGGTCCTGATCACCCGCATCGTCACGACCGCCGCCGCCGAGGTGGAGGCGCGCCTCGAGCGCGACGGGCAGGGGCCGCGCTGGCTCGCGGTGGGCAGCTTCCTCGCCGACGCCATCGCCGGCATGCTGGCCGCGCCGATCAGCCCGACCGGGCACCTCAACCCGCTGATCGATCCCGTGCCCGGCGCCGACTGAGCCGACCCGGCGCGTGCCGGCGCGCTCAGCCGGTCTCGGTGAAGCGGGCGAGCACGTCGGCGCGGGTGGGCATGGCGGTCGCGCCGCCGGGCGACTCGCAGACCAGTCCGGCCACGCGCAGCGCGAACGCCACCCGCGCCGGCCAGCCCGCCGGTTCGGCGGGTGCGCCGTCGGCCAGCAGGTCCGCGATGAGCGCGCCCATCACCGAGTCACCGGCGCCGGTGGCGTCGACCGCGACGACCTTCGGCGCGGGTACGCGTACCGGGTCGGCGCCGGCGGTGGCGAGCACCGCGCCGGCGGCGCCGAGGGTGACCACGACGGTGCCCGCGCCGAGTTCCCGCAGGTAGGTCGCCACGCCCTCCTCGGGTTCGCCCGGGTAGAGCAGTTCCGCGTCGGCGGCGCTCAGTTTGACCAGGTGGGCGGCGGCGGCGAACTCGGCCACCACCTCGCGCAGCCCGGCCAGCGCGGCCGGCCCGTCGAGCAGCCGGGGGCGCACGTTGGGGTCGAAGACGCGCAGCCCGCCGGCGAGCCCCCAGGCCCGCCGCGCGGCGGCCAGCGTCGGCGGACGCAGCAGCACGATCGACCCGCAGTAGACGACCCCGGCGCGCGCGACCAGGTCGGCGTCGAGGTCGTCGGGGCCGAGCAGGCCGTAGGAGGGCGGCTCGCCGTAGAACCGGAAGTCGGGCTCGGGGCCGGCGAAGGTGGCCACCGCCAGCGCGGTGGGGGCGGCGACGGTCACCGCGCCGGCCTGGCCGACGCCCGCCCCGGTCAGGAAGTCGCGGATCCGCCCGGCCAGGACGTCGTCCCCGAGCGAACCGACGAACTGCACCGCGCCGCCGAGCCGGGCGACGGCCACGGCGACGTTCAGCGGGCCGCCGCCGACGGCCTGCCGGTAGACCGGCTCGCCGTCGCGCTCGGTGTCGAGCAGGTCGACCAGCGCCTCGCCGAGCACCACCGCGTATCCCATGGGGCTCCTCCGTCCACGCGCGCCCGAACGATCTTGTCGCACCAGGCTGGCACAGTGCCGGCCATGACGAGCGCTGAAGCCACCGTATTGGCCTACTGGCAGTCCTGCGAGGCGCGGGACTGGGAGACCTTCGGTGGGCTGCTCGCCGACGACGCCGTCTACCACCTGCCGCAGACCCGGGAGCGGATCATCGGCCGCGCCGCTCTCGTGCGGTTCAACCGGGAATACCCCGACGGGTGGCACCTCACGGTGACCCGGGTGATCGGCGCGGGCCGGCACGCCGCCAGCCTCGTCAGCTGCGCCCACGAGGGCGCGCAGCTCACGGCCACCACCTTCTTCGACCTCGACGAGGCAGGCCTCGTCCGCGAGGTGACCGAGTTCTGGCCGGAGCCCTACGAGCCGCCGGCCGGCCGCGAGCACCTCGCGCAGCGCTACTGACACATCGAGCAACGGCTATTGCGCGTCGTCGCGCCCCGTGGTGGGATGGCGCTTGCCGGGTGGCGCGGGGGCTGCCGTGCCGCCGGCGCCGGGTTACACACCACGCGAGGGCATGGTCCGCGAGCCGGACCACCGACGGCGCACGTACGCCGGCCATCCGCGCCGGGGCACGTCCGCCGCGACCGTCGTATCCGCGTCGCAGCGGGGCGGCCGGCGTGGCCGCCTCCCGCGCGTTGCCCGCGGGGCGTCCGCGTCCCGCGAGTGAGGAGAACCCGTGTCCCACCGATCGCGTACGGCCGCGTTGCTCACGGCGGCCGCCACCCTCCTCCTGGGTGCCGCCGTCGCCCTGACGGCGGGGCCCGAACCCGCCGCCGCGCACGGCACCGCCATGACCCCGGGCAGCCGGACGTTCCTGTGCTGGAAGGACGGCCTCTCCAGCACCGGTGAGATCCGCCCGAACAACCCGGCCTGCTCCGCCGCCGTGGCCCAGAGCGGGGCCAACTCGCTCTACAACTGGTTCAGCGTGCTGCGCTCCGACGCCGGCGGCCGGACCGTCGGCTTCATCCCGGACGGCAAGCTGTGCAGCGGCGGCAACCCCGGCTACACCGGCTTCGACCTGGCCCGCACGGACTGGCCGCTGACCCACCTCACCGCCGGGGCCAACATGGAGTTCCGCTACAGCAACTGGGCCCACCACCCGGGCACGTTCTACTTCTATGTGACCAAGGACAGTTGGCGCCCGGACCGGCCGCTGGCCTGGAGTGACCTGGAGGAGCCGTTCCTGACGGTGACGAACCCGCCGCAGCGCGGCGGGGTCGGCACCAACGACGGGCACTACTACTTCAGCGGCAACCTGCCCACCAACAAGAGCGGCCGGCACGTCATCTACTCGCGGTGGGTGCGCTCGGACAGCCAGGAGAACTTCTTCGGCTGCTCGGACGTCACCTTCGACGGCGGCAACGGCGAGGTGACCGGCGTCGGCCCCGGCGGCACGCCGCCGCCCACACCCAACCCGACGACCCCGCCGCCCAACCCGACCACTCCTCCGCCCAACCCGACGACCCCGCCGCCCAACCCGACCACGCCGCCGCCGCACAGCGGGGACTGCATGGCGGTCTACAAGGTCGTCGGCTCCTGGAACGGTGGCTTCCAGGGCGAAGTCATGATCATGAATCACACCGCGTCGGCATGGTCGGGCTGGACGGCAAACTGGACGTGGCCCAGCGGGCAGCGCATCAACAACCTGTGGAACGGCACGCTGAACGGCTCCGGTGCCACTGTCGCCGTGACCAACGCGGCACACAACGGCGTGCTCGCACCGGAGGGCACCGCGACCTTCGGCTTCGTGGCCACCACCAACGGCACCAACACCCTGCCCACGGTCACCTGCTCCGGCAGCTGACGCACCCCGCCCCACCGGCCCGACAATGATCAGGAGGTTCGCGCCACCGGAATCGCTTCCGGTGGCGCGAACCTCCTGATCGACAACCGGTCCGGGGCGGGTCCGGCCCGGAGGGGTCAGCGGACCATGGAGCCGACCACCGGCTTGGTGAGCAGGGCGGACTGGTTGCGCTGGATGCCCGGGTCGAGGGTCTTGGCGACGAAGATGGCGTGCCAGATGCAGAAGATCAACACCGTCCAGATCTTGCGGGAGTGGTCGGCCTCCTCCCGCTTGTGCTCCTCCAGCAGCCGCATCGCGTACGACAGGTCGAGCAGGTCACCGGCGCCGGAGGTGGACAGCACGTGCCGGGCCCACTCGTACATCTCGCCGCGCAGCCAGACCCGGGTCGGGGTCGGGAAGCCCAGCTTCCTGCGGTTGACGATGGCCGGCGGCACCACGCCCTGCAGGGCCTGACGCATCGCGTACTTGGTGGCGTCGGTCCGCGGTGGCAGCTTCAGGTCCACCGGGATCCTCGACGCCACGTCGAAGACGGCCCGGTCCAGGAAGGGCACCCGCACCTCGAGCGAGTGGGCCATCGAGATCCGGTCGGCCTTGACCAGGATGTCGCCGCGCAGCCACGTGTAGAGGTCGACGTACTGCATCTTGGTGACGTCGTCGAGCTCGGTGCACTCGGCGTAGATGGGGGCGGTGACGTCGGTGTAGCGCACCGAGGGGTCGTAGCGGCGCATCAGGTGCCGCTTCTCCTCCTCGGTGAACATCCGGGCGTTGCCGTAGTAGCGCTCCTCGATCGGGGTGGTGCCGCGCTCCAGGAAGCTCTTGCCCTTGACCCCCTGCGGGATGGCCTTGGAGACCGCCCGCAGGCCCTTCTGCATCCCGCCCGGCAGCCCGTTGACCGAACTCAACGACAGCGGCTCCCGGTAGATGGTGTAACCGCCGAAGAACTCGTCGGCGCCCTCCCCGGAGAGCACCACCGTGACGTGCTCGGCGGCCTTCTTCGCCACGAAGTAGAGGGGCACCAGCGCCGGGTCGGCCACCGGGTCGTCCAGGTGCCAGACGATCTTCGGCAGCGCCTCGATCATGTCGTACGGCCCGATCTTGGTGGGCATGATCGTCACGCCGAGGTGCTGGGCCGAGTCCTGGGCGACGTCGATCTCCGAGTAGCCCGGCACGTCGTAGCCGACGGTGAAGGTGAGGATGTTCGGGTTGAACTCGCGGGCCAGGGCCACCACCGCGGTCGAGTCGATGCCGCTGGAGAGGAACGAGCCCACCGGCACGTCGGAGCGCATGTGCATCCGGACGCTCTCCCGCAGCGTCTCCCGGATCTCGTGGTAGAGCCGCTGCTCGTCGTCGACCGGGGTGGGCCGGAACACCGGGCGGTACCACCGGCGCACGTCGATGCGCCCACCCGGGGTCCAGGTCAGGTATTCCCCGGAGCCGATCCGGTTGATCCCCTTGTGCAGGGTGCCGGGCTCGGGCACGTACTGCAGGGTCAGGTAGTGGCTGAGGTTGGCCGCGTCGATGCCGGCGTCGCCCTGGTAGTTGGAGTGCGCGAAGGGCAGCAGCGCCTTCTTCTCCGAGGCCAGGTAGAGGCCGTCGGCGGTCTCCAGGTAGTGCATCGGCTTGATGCCGAAGTAGTCCCGGCCGCCGAACGCCCGGCGTTCCTGCCGGTCCCAGATGACGAAGGCGAACATGCCCCGCAACCGGGTCAGCACCTGCTCGCCCCAGAAGTGGTAGCCGGCGACGATCACCTCACCGTCACCGGCGGTGGCGAACTGCGCGCCGAACTCCCGGGCCAGTTGCTCACGCAGCTCGATGTAGTTGTAGATCTCACCGTTGAAGGTGAGCAGGTAACGCCCGTTCGCGTAGGGCAGCGGCTCCTGGCTGGAGGCCACGTCGATGATGGCGAGCCGCTTGTGCGCGAACACCCCGTCCGCGTACCGGCCGGAGGCGTCGCCGACCACCTCGACACCGGTCTCGTCCGGGCCGCGGTGGTGCAGGCATTCCAACGCCCCGGCGATGTTGTCGCGGTGGGCGGCGGCGTCGCCGCGCGCACTGAAGAAGGCCAGGAGTCCGCACATGATGGCCATCTTTCCACGCGGCCCGCGCGGGCGTCGCGGCACCGCTGGGCTCTCGCCGACGGCAACGCTGCGTGGCCGGCCCCGTCCCCTGGGCAGTCGTCGGCGCCCCGCCCACGGGGCCCGCGCCGTGGGTCGCGCCACCCGCCCGATCCCGCCCGGGACGACCCCGAACGCCGCGCGGTAGCGTTCTGAGCTGCAACGACGCGAAGGGAGCCAGCATGAACGAGGAACCCGCCGGGCCGGCGGACGGCACCGGGTCGCACGACCCGGACTTCCCCGAGGCGTTCCTGACGTTCATGCGGCAGGGCTGGCGGGACACCGCCCTGTCGGTCGGGCCGCGGCCGGAGGCGCCGGACCACGCCAGGAGGCGCGCGGCGCTCTCGGCGGCCTTCCCGGGCGAGACGCTGGTGATCCCGTCCGGCGGCGAGAAGGTACGCGCCAACGACACCGCCCACCCGTTCCGGCCCGGCAGCGACTTCGTCTACCTGACGGGCGACCACGACCCGGACAGCGTGCTCGTCATGCGGCCGGACGGGACGGGTCACGACGCGACGCTCTACCTGCGGCCCCGCTCGTCCCGGTTGACCGACGAGTTCTTCCGCAGCCGCAACGGCGAGCTGTGGGTCGGCCGGCGGCACACGCTGGCCGAGAAGTCGACCGAACTGGGCCTGCCGACGGCCGACCTGGTGGAGTTGGAGACGACGCTGGCCGACCTGGCGCCGGGGCGTACGCGCGTGCTGCGCGGCTTCGACGCGCGGGTGGACGCGTCGGTGCACCCCTACGACGGTGGCCGCGCCGAGGGCCGGCCGGGCCGAGACCGGGAACTGGCGATCGCCATCTCGGAGCTGAAGCTGGTCAAGGACGAGTGGGAGATCGCCCAGCTCCAGGACGCGGTCGACGCTACGGTCCGCGGGTTCGAGGACGTGGCGCGGGCATTGCCGGCGGACCGGGGCGTCTCGGAACGCCTGCTGGAGGGGATCTTCGCGCTGCGCGCCCGGCACGACGGCAACGACGTCGGTTACGGCTCGATCGTCGGCGCCGGCGAACACGCCACGATCCTGCACTGGGTGCACAACCACGGCGCGACGCGCCCGGGTGAGCTGCTGCTGATGGACATGGGCGTGGAGAACCGCAACCTCTACACGGCCGACGTCACCCGGGTGCTGCCGGTGGACGGCCGGTTCACCCCGCTGCAACGCCAGGTCTACGACGCGGTGCACGCCGCGCAGCAGGCCGGCATCGACGCCATCCGGCCGGGCGTGGCGTTCCAGGAGGTCCACCTGACGGCCATGCGCGTGCTCGCCCAGGCGCTCTCCGACCTGGGCCTGCTGCCGGTGGGCGTGGACGAGGCGATGGACGGGCGGTCGACGGTCTACCGGCGCTGGACGCTGCACGGCACCAGCCACATGCTCGGCCTCGACGTGCACGACTGCGCGAACGCCCGCCGGGAGACGTACCGGGACGGCATGCTGCGCGCGGGCCACGTGCTCACGGTCGAGCCCGGCCTCTACTTCCAGCCCGAGGACGAGCTGGTCCCCGCGGAGCTGCGTGGCATGGGGATCCGGATCGAGGACGACATCCTGGTCACGGCGGCCGGCGCGGTGAACCTCTCCGCCGGCCTGCCGCGCGCGGCCGGCGAGGTGGAGACGTGGCTGGCCGAGCAGCGCGAGGCGGGCCCGCGCCTGCCGGACTGACGGGGGCGGCGACGCTCGTCCCGGAGACGGGGGTAAAGCGCCGAATAAGGAGTTTCTTCGGATACGTCCGCCTTGGGGGCGGTTCGGTCGCTACGGTGTTTTCAACGGCACGACCTGTCGGCACCGATCCATCCACCGTTCCAGTCGCCGGCACCGCCGGCGAGCCACGTCGACGCCACCTCCGGTGTCGGCTGATCCACATAGCGCGGGGCCTGCGCCGCGGACGACGAGTCCGGGCACAGGCCCCGATCCGTACCGCCCCGTACGCGCCCTTCCGTCCCTGGGGTGCGCCGCGCGCCTCGAGTCCCGTCTGCTCCGCCCAGGGCCGCCTCGGACATCTAATGCGGGTTTTTATCGGATATGCCCGCGAAGCGAAAAAAGCTCTTCTACGGTGATTTCTGCAGCTACAACCGATTTGTAGCCAAGGGGCGCCTCGCCGCGGCGAGCGACCTTGTCTGATGCGAGGAGAGGGCAGAGAGCTCCGATGTCCAATCACCTTAAGAAGACCGACGCCGCCAACCCGGCGTCGAGCAACCGCCGTAAGAAGTGGCTCGCCATCAGCGTCGCCGGTCTGACCGGCATGGTCAGCCTGGGCATGTTGGCCGCCACCAACGCCAGCGCCGACGGTCGGTCCGATGATCTCGGCGGAAAGCAGGGCCAGAAGGACGGCTCGGGCAACGGCTGGGACGGACGCGACGGTGGCCACTCCGGGCAGGACGGCAGGCGCGTCACATCCGTGCCGTGCGACGTCACCGCCCTGTTCGCCGCCATCAACGAGGCGAACCAGCAGTTCGGTGGCACGCTCAAGCTGGCCCGCAACTGCCGGTACGAGCTGCGCAACGGCACCGCCACGGCGACCGGCAGCAACGCGCTGCCCCCGATCACCACCGACATCACCATCCTGGGTGAGCACTCGGTCCTCGAACGGGCCTTCGACCTGGCCAGCGCGGCACCGACCCTGTTCCGCATCTTCCAGGTCAACGCCGGGGGCAGCCTGCGCCTGAGCGACACGACCCTGCGCAACGGCCTGGTCACCGCCGCCCCCGGCGGCGGGGCGCTGCTGGTCCAGGCCGGTGGGCGGGCCGAGCTGAAGGACGTCAAGCTGACCCAGAACAACGCGTCCACCGCCGGGGTCAACGGCGGCGCGATCACCAACCTGGGCACCACCGCCCTGAAGGACACCAGCTTCACCCTCAACAACGCCGGAGCCAGCGGCGGCGCGGTGTACAACACCGGCACCCTGACGGTGGAGAAGTCCTACTTCGAGGGGAACCGGGCCCAGAGCCCGGCACCCTCAGGTGGCGGTGCGATCGCCAGCGCCGCCGGATCGGTGACCATCCGCAAGAGCCAGTTCGTCGGCAACCAGACCGCCGGCAACGGCGGCGGCCTGCTGCTGACCGGTGGCTCCGCCGACGTCAGCGACAGCACCTTCCGGCTGAACGTCGCGCTGGGCAACGGTGGCGGTATCGCCAACACGGGGGCCACGCTCCAGCTGCGCGACGTCAAGTTCGTGCAGAACACGGCGATCCTCGCCGGTGCCGGCCTGTACACCGGCGCCGGTACCACCACGACGATCCTGCCCGGTGACGACCGGTGGTCGACCGAGCTGTCCGAGCAGTACCGGGGCGAAGCCGCCAAGGAGAAGGACAGCAAGGGCGGCAAGGGCGGCAGCGGCGAAAAGGGCGACAGCGGCGACGGCAAGAAGCAGGCCGACGGCCGCAAGCAGGCCGACGGCGGCAAGCAGGCCGACGGCGGCAAGCAGGCCGGCCCGGTCGGCGTCGAGTACGAGAAGAAGGCGGAGCAGCACAACGGCACCACGTTCTTCGGCAACGTCGCCGGCACCAACGGCGGGGGCATCTACAACGGCGGCACCCTCACGCTGTCCGACAGCGTCGTGCTGCGCAACCAGGCCGCCAACGCCGGTGGCGGCATCTACAACGCCGCCGGGGCGACGCTCGTCGTCCAGCGCGGCATCATCACCGAGAACCAGGCCGGCAGCACCGGTGGCGGCATCTTCAACGGCGGCGTCGCCACCATCGACGTCCGGACGCTGGTGTTCCGCAACAACCCGAACAACTGCGCTGGCACCGCGATCACCAACTGCCAGGGCTGAGCGGACCGGAACGGAGCACCAGCTCCCACCGACCGCGAGACGAAAGAAGCCGGCCCCGTGCGCCCAGGTTCAGCGCTGCACGAAGACCGCCACGCTGCGCGCCGGCACGGTGAACGTGCCGCTGGCGCGGTCGAAGGAGGCCGCCCGCAGCGCCTCGTCCGCCGAGGTCCGCAGCACCGGGTGCAGCGCGACGTCCGCCCCGCGCAGCCCGAGCAGCCGCTGCCGCGCCGTGTCCGGGGTGGTGTTGAAGACCACAGTCACCGACTTCCACCGCCCGTCGAGGCCCCGGCCGTCGAGCGTCATGGTGAGCACGCCCGGGGTCTCGCCCGTGCCGGAGAGCGGGAAGGCGACCCGCTTCTGCACCTGCTGGGCCGTGCTCAGCCCGAAGACCGGCGAGGAGGCCCGGATCCGCAGCAGCTCGGCGTACCGGGCGTCGGCCAGGTTGATCGCCGCGCAGTCGGGGACCAGCGCCGGATCGGCCAGCAGCGGCCTGGCGTACGGCCACTTGTCGCGGTTGTCCTGCTCGGGCGGCAGGCCGGCGCCGAAGCCGTTGCCCTGCGCGCAGTCCCAGCGGATCTGGTTGAACCAGTCACCGGAGTTGTACGAGTTGCGGTCCAGCGACTTGGAGCGCAGCCGCTCGGTGCCCGTGGTGACGAAGCCCGTGCCCTGCCCCATCACCACCGTGCTCAGCGCCAGCACCTGCATCCGGGCCCGGTCCGCCGCCGGGGTGTCCTGCGGCAGCTTGTACGCCAGCGCGTCGTACAGGATCTCGTTGTCGTGCGCGTCGACGTAGGTGACCGCCTCCCCCGGCGCGGCGGTGTAGCCGGCGGGCGAGCCGTTGTAGTCGACCTGCGCCCCGGTCACCTGCCGGCCCGCCGAGTCGGTGAACCGGTAGCCGCGCAGGTTGCCGGTCAGCCCCACCTTGATCAGGTCGTGCTGGTGCAGCAGCCGGGCCCGCTGCTCGGCCGCGGAGCCGTTCACGTCGTCGCCGTTGGGGTCGGTGAACAGGCCGGAGGCGAAGCCCTGCACCCGGGGGTTGGCGTCGAACGGCCCGCCGCCACGCACCGCGTCGCGCAGCCGGTCGTTGAAGGTGCCGATCCCGGTGCCGGCCATGTTGGCCTGGGTGGCCTGCGTGAACCGGGCGTCGTTCGCCACCTCGCCGAAGTTCCAGCCCTCGCCGTAGAGCAGGATCTTCCTGCCGTCGACGCCGTCGCGGGCGACGGTCAGCTCGTCGAGCGCCTCGCGTACGGCCAGGATGTTCGCCTTCGGGTGGTGGCCCATCAGGTCGAACCGGAAGCCGTCCACCTTGTACGCCCGGGCCCAGGTGACCAGGGAGTCCACCACCAGCTTGCCCATCATGGCCTGCTCGGGGGCGGTGTTGGCGCAGCACGTGGAGTTGGCGACGGCACCGTCGTCGAGCAGCCGGTGGTAGTAGCCGGGCACGATCTGGTCGAGCACCGACTTCTCGTCGACGCCCGCCGCCGAGGTGTGGTTGTAGACGACGTCCATCACCACCCGCAGCCCGGCGCCGTTGACGCCGGCCACCATCCGCCGGAACTCGGTGGTGCGCTTCGCGCCGGCCGGGTCGACGGCGTAGCCACCCTCCGGCACGGTGTAGTGCAGCGGGTCGTACCCCCAGTTGTAGCCATCGGTGTCGGCCACGGCCGCGACGCACCGCTGCTGCTGTTCGGAGTCCGGCGGCAGCGCGGCCAGGTCGCAGGCCGGCTGCCGCTGGTCGGCGCGGCGCTCGGGAATCGTGGCGAAGTCGAACGCGGGCAGCAGGTGCAGATGCGTCACCCCGGCGTCGCCGAGCGCCTTCAGGTGCTTCATGCCGGCGGTGCCCGGGTCGGTGAAGGCGAGGTAGGTGCCCCGCCGCTCGGCCGGCACCGTGGCGTCGGCGATGGAGAAGTCCCGCACGGACAGCTCGGAGATCTGCGCCTTCGCCGCCGGCACCGCCGCCGGCTTGCGCAGCCGCGCCCAGCCGGGCGGCGCGAGCGCCGGGTCGGCGAGGTCCACGATCTGGCTGTGCGTGGAGTCGGGCGCCAGCGCCAGCGAGTACGGGTCGGTCACGGCGGCGGTGACCACCTGCTGCGCCGCCGGCTGCCACGCCTGCACCTGGTAGCGGTAGTACCGGCCGGTCCAGTCGCGGGCGCCGCGTACCGACCAGACGCCGGTGCGGTCGTCCCGGCGCATCGCCACCGTCCTCGGCGTCGCGGTCGGCGAGTCGAAGAGCTGCAACGACACCTGCCGCGCCGTCGGTGCCCAGAGCGCGAGCGTCGGCACCCTGCCGGCGAAGGTCGGCCCGAGCCGCGCGTCGGTGGCCCGGGCGTAGACGTCGTCGAGCACGCCGGGGATCTGCACGCCCGTCGCGGCGAGCAGGTCGCCCTCGGCGTCCCGCTCGGTCACCAGGAGCTGCCCGCGCAGGGCCGCCGGGACCTTCGCCAGGTCCCGCCGGTCGAGCGTGAGGGCGCCGTACGCCCACAGGTGCGGGAAGGCCGCGCGCTGGGCCTCGGTCAGCCCGTTGCGCTGCGCGGCCAACGGCAGCGTGGTGTACGTCCCGGCCAGCTCGCCGTCGACGACGGTGACCCCGCCGGCCGGGGCGGCCACCAGGGCGTACGTCCGGCCGTCGGTGGGCCCGGCCTGCCAGGCGACGGTCGAGCGGTCGATCCAGTGCGCCTTCTGCTTCGTGATGTCGACGTCGCGGGCGGCGCCGGAGACGGTGGACGGCAGCAGCCGTCCGGGTGTGCCGGCGAGCAGCCACACCTCGCGGCCGGCGCTGGCGAAGTCGAGCCGCTGGTCGGTCGGCAGGTCCTTCTCGTCGCCGGAATGGATGATGTAGCTCAGCCCGGTGGCCCCGGCCGCGAGCGGCACCCGGAAGACCGCGCCGAAGGCGTCGACGCGCTCCGGGGCGAGCGGGGCGGCCCAGTCCGTCGGGTTCGCCGCGCCGTCCCACAGGTGCAGCCCCCAGCCGGCGTAGTTGCCGTCGGCGCGGCGGTAGTGGATGACGGCGGTGCCGTCGGCGACCGGCGGGTCGGGCTCGCCGGTGGCGGCCTGCCGGCTCGGGTAGGTCGCCGGGTCGCCCTGTTTCACCCAGACCTCCCCGGTCCTCGTCACGTCGATCGTCCGATCCTGTCCCACATCCTTGTTCCCGGACTTGTCGACCACCAGGAATCCGACCGACTTCGCGCCCGGCTTGAGCTTCACCCAGGCGAACCGGCCGTAGGAGTCCTCCCCGGCGAACGGCTGCCCCTTGGGCCACTCCGTGGCGTACGCGGGGTCGATGTCGCCCCAGGCGTGGAGGCCCCAGTCGTCGTAGCCGCCGGCGGGGCGCTGGTAGTGCACGAGCGCCCAGTCGCGGGAGGCGGCCGTGGGCGGGGTGCCCACGGTTGCGGTGGACCGGGCACTCGCGGTGCGGCCCTTCCCGTCGCGGACGACGGCCTTGTACTCGATCCGCGTGCCGCCGGCCAGCCCGGTCAGGTCGTGGTGCACGGTGTAGGGGGCCGTCTCGGCGCTGCCGAGCAGCGTCCACCGGCCGCCGGCGACCCGGGCGGCGACGGTGACCGTGGCCAGCGGGTCCCCGGTGACCTGCGCGGTGACGGCGGCCCTCGTGGCGACGGGCTCGCCGGGCGCCGGGGCGGTGAGGGTGAGCCGGGGCGCGGCGTCGGGAGACGCGATCGGCGTGCCGGCGCGGTGCACCACGGCCGACAGCGGCGGCACGGTCAGGGTGAGCCGGCCGTCCGTGCCGGCGACCGGTGCGGCCGACGCGCCGTGCACGCCGGTGAAGGTGGCGCCGGCCGACCAGGTGTCCACGGTGACCGTCTGCGCCGTCGCGGCGTTGTTCACCGCCACGACGTACTCGGTGCGCTGCTTCGGGTCGATCCGGGAGAACGCGAAGACACCGGGGCCGTCGGCGGCGTACCGGCCGACCTGCACGCCGTCGCGCAGCGCCGGGTGCGCCCGGCGCAACGCGCCCAGCTCGGCGATGGTCCGGTAGAGCGGGTGGGCGCTGTCGAACCGGTCGCTGGCGTGGGTGCGGTCGGTGCCGAGCAGGTCGTCGTCGAGGTAGTCCGGCGTGCGGGAGGCGAACATGTCCTGCCGGGCGTCCTTGTCGCCGCCCGGCCCGGTGAAGCCCTGTTCGTCGCCGGAGTAGACGACCGGCTGGCCCCGGGTGAGGAACATCAGCTCGTGGGCGAGCTGGTCGCGGCGCAGGTGGGTGGCCGGGTCGGTGCCGCCGCCGGCGATGAACGAGCCGATGCGACCCATGTCGTGGTTGCCGAGGAAGGTGGTCAGCCGGCCCGCGTCGGTGTCGCGGGCGCGGTAGAGGTCGTCGCGGGCGTACACGTCGGCGAGCGCCCTGGCGGAGCCGTCGCCGGCGGTGTAGCCGCGCGCCGCCTCCTGGAAGGCGAAGTCGAGGGTGGCCGGCAGGCCGCCGCGCCGCACGTAGGTCGAGGTGATCTCCGGGTCGGCGCTGTAGACCTCGCCGAACATGAAGAAGTCCTTCTTGCCGGCGCGCGCGGCGGCGCGCTCGACGCCCTGGCTGAACTGCGGCCAGAAGTCGAGGTTCGTGTGCTTGACGGTGTCCAGCCGGAAGCCGTCGACGCCGGTGGACGCCACCCAGTCGGCGTAGACCTTGGTCAGGCCGCGCACCACCTCGGGGCGCTCGGTCCACAGGTCGTCGAGGCCGAAGAAGTCGCCGTACTCGCTGTTCTCCCCGGCGAAGGTGGAGTCGCCCCGGTTGTGGTACATCGTCGGGTCGTTCAGCCACGCCGGGACCTTGACCTTCGCGTCGGCCGGGTTGGCGAACGTCGGGGTGTACGGGAACGACGTGGTGTCCACGTTCGGGAAGCCCCGGCTGCCGTCGGCGTAGTTGCGGTCCTCGAAGGGACGGCCCCGCGCGTCGGTGTACGGCGACGTCGTCTTGTCCACGTAGCTGTACTTGTCCTCGGCGTAGGTGATGACGTCGGCGGTGTGGTTGACGATGACGTCGAGATAGACCTTGATCCCCCGCCGGTGGGCGAGCGCGACCAGCCGCTTGAGGTCCTCTTTGGTGCCGAAGTGCGGGTCGACCTGGGTAAAGTCGGTGATCCAGTAGCCGTGGTACCCGGCGGAGACGTCGGCCCCGGTGCCCTGCACCGGACGGTTCTTGAAGATGGGGGCGAGCCAGATGGCGGTCGTGCCGAGCCCCTCGATGTAGTCGAGGCGGTCCATGACGCCCCTGAGGTCACCGCCGTGGTAGAAGCCCTTGTCCTCCGGGTCGAGGCCGGTGGCGAGCCGGTCGCCGGTGAGGCCGCCGGTGTCGTTGCGCCGGTCGCCGTTGGCGAACCGGTCCGGCAGGACGAAGTAGAACTGCTCGGCACGGGCCTGGTTGCTGCCGGCGGCGAGCAGCGCCTGCGCCGAGGGCTCGCTGCGCCACCCGGCGGCGCTCAGCGGGTCGGACCCGGCGGGGGCGGCGCCGGCCGGGCGTACGGCGACCGGGGTGCCGACGAGGGCGAGGGTGAGCAGGGAGACGAGGGCGAGCAGGGTGCTGCGCGGTGCGGGCGGGGGTTTCATCGACGGCCTTCCTCTGGTCGCTGATTGGCCCGCACGCTAGCCCTCACCGAAAGGTTCTGCAATACCTTGCAAACAAAGTCGTAACACGACAGTGGGCTTGCAAGGACGGTCCGCCGAGGCGGGGCCGTCCCCGGGCTCAGTCGTCGGCGAGGACGGCGTACAGATCCGAGTCGCGCCAGCCGTCGCGGATGCGGGGCGGTGCCGCGCATCCGGCCCTCGTTCCGCATACCGATCCTGCGCGGGTGAGCGCCATGGACCGCACGCTAGAGGCGGCAGGCGCCGCCGTCGACCGTGCAGTTCGTCGGGCGGCCCTGCCCGCCCTCGACGTAGAACCGCAGCGTGGCCGACGCACCCCCGGGCAGGTCCTGGCCGCTGTGGTAGGTGAAGCCGTCGTCGATGCGCCGCGCCGTGCCCTGCGCCGCGCCCTCGACCCACGCCGTGACCAGTCGCCCGTCCGCGAAGGTGAGCCGCGCCGCCCAGTCGAGGCTGGCCGTCGAGGAGTTGCTGACCAGCAGCTCCCCGACGAAGCCGGCGGCGTGCGACTCGACCAACCGGTACCGGCCGGTCACCGTCGTCGCGGGCGCCGGTGGCGGCGCGATCAGCGCCGCGTCGGGGCTGCGGGCGGGGGTGGCCGACGGCGGTTCGCTGGCGCGCCCGGGCGTGGACCGCTGCGGAGTGGGCCGGCCGGTCGCCCGGCGCGACGGCGTGGCCGCCGGCTGCGGGGACCGCGTCGCCGTCGGGCTGGTCGCCGACGGTTCCGGCTCCGCCAGGCCGATCGTGGGCAGTGGCGGGCCGGGCCGCGCCTCGTACGACGGGCCACGCCCCCGGTAGCTGCCGAGCGCGATGGCCAGCAGGACCACCATCACGACGACGCCGACGGACACCACGATCCACGGCGAGGACGAGATGACGGTCGTGCCGTAGGACGTGCGCGACCCGTGGCGCGTGCCGGGCATGCTCCCCCTCCCCCGCTCGTCCAGCCCGCCCGCGTGCGGGCAGCGAAGGACCTGGATGTCCCGGGGCAGCGTAACGGTCCATGGCGACCCGGCGCGACAGTCCGCCGGTCCGCGCTCAGCCGGTCCGCAGGACGGTACAGATCACGGGGCCGTCATCGGTGGCCCGCAGCAGGTAGCGGTAGCGCTCACCACGGACCGCCCGGCCCTGGCTGTCCAGGAACTCCCACTCGACGGCGACCATGCTCAGCAGCGCCGACACCGGCTGCACGTCCTCGATGGCCGCGTGCGCCGCGACCAGCTCGCGTTCCTGGTAGTCGGGGGCCGCGCCCACGAAGGACAGCGCCACCGCCGCCGGCGAGCTGAACGAGAAGCTGTACGTGTCGGCGACCACCAGCCCCGGCAGGGCGTAACAGCCGGCGATCGCGGGCACGTCGCCGGTGGTCAGCGCCACGCCGTACCGGTCGAAGAAGTCGGCCAGCATGTCGAGGTCGGTGGAGGCTCTCACGCGCACAGCAATTGCCTCCCGGGCGGCTGGCCAAACCTCAGTGCGGGATCCGCACCTCGATCTCGGCCCCGAGCCGGGCGCCGCCCGCGAGCCCGAGGTCGTCACCGCTCCAGAAACGCCCCGGGTCGTACCAGTTCGGACGCCGCCCGGCCGGGAGCAGCCCCATGGCCTCGTAGGTCACCGCGACCACCTCCGCGCAGTACGCCGTCTCCAGCGCGCGGTCCCCCGCACCGGCGCGGCCAGGCCCGGACCCGCCGGCGGGCGCGCGAAGGGGCTCCGGCTGCCGGCCGGGCAGCGCCGGCAGCCGCACCGCCGCCGGCAGCCGCACCGCAGGCACCCGGCCGCGCAGCCAGCGCCAGGCGAGCTGGGCGGTGGACGGGAACGGGGTGCCGTCGAGGCGGGCTACCGTGCGCAGCACCGCCTTCTCCATCTCCGCGTCGGCCGCCGGGTCGAGCTGGCGCAGCCAGCCCCGCTGGCCGTACCGGTTGGCCCAGACGCAGACGGCGTCGCGCAGGTCGTGCAGCTGCACGCCGCGCTGGTGGGTGCCCGTCCACATGTCGGGCAGCGACCTGCCCAGCTCCGCATGCCACATCAGGGGCGGCATGTCGTCCAGCACGACCGCCATGCCGACGTGGTTGACCGGGCTGTTGGTGGTGAACTGGATGGCTCGATCCGGCACGCTGCGCCCCCGGAACACCCACACGTCGCCGGTACGGGTCAGCTCCACGGCCTCGTCCAGGCTGATGCTCATGGGGGTCTACCCTAGGCGGATGCGGCAACGGATGCGGTGGTGGAAGGTACTCGGGCTCGCCGGTCTCGCCGGCGTCGCGGCGTCCGGGGTGGTCATCGCCCGGGCTGAGCGGCGCCGCCGGGCGTACACGCCGGAGGAGATCCGGGCGCGGCTGCGCGACCGGCACGCGGAGGCGGCGACACCCAGCGACGACGGGCGCTGACCCCGGCGTCAGTCCACGTCCTCGTGGTTGCGGTCCCAGCGCCCGCCGACCGGCGGGGTATCGAGCCGCACCGCCCCGGCGGCGTTGCCGGCGAGGTCGTTGTCCTCGATCCGGCAGGACACGCAACTGCCGGCCGGGGTGATCCAGATCCCGTGGGTCTGCGTCGCCTCGTCGCGGTGGTCCCAGATCCGGTTACCGCGCACCGAGGCCGAGTCGAACGCCGCGTTCACGGTGAGGCCGGCCCGGATCGGCGGGGCCGCCGGCAGCTCGTACGACGCGCCGGGCGGCGGCGTGTCCTCGTTCCAGCCGGTGGGTGAATCCGCCCGCACCTCGGCGAGGGTCAGGTCGGTGTCGGTGTTGGACACCACCACCGCCATCCGGGACCCGACCCGCACCACCTTGCCCCGGTGCCCGTCGTGCGGCCAGTGCGCGGCGCGGTCGGTGACGGACCGGTGGTGGTAGCGCACCGACTCGCCACCGCCGGTGGCGGCCGGGGCGCACCGCCGGCCGTTGTTGCGGATCCGGTTGTTCACCACCATCGCGTCGGTCATCGGCCGGTCGATGCGGATCGCGTCCAGGCCGTTGTCCCAGAAGTCGTTGCCGTCGAGGACCACGCCCGCCGCCACCTGCGGGCCGCCGTGCCCGAGGTCGTGCTGGTGGTAGCCGTGAGTGCCGTTGGCGCTGATCCGGTTCCCGCGGACCGTGTACGGGCCGGGCGTGTTGCCCACGCTGATCCCGTCGCGCACGTTGCGGTCGACGACGCAGTCGCTGATGATGCCGCCCCGGCCGGCCACCCCCGCCGTGCCGTTGCCGGAGACGTCGAAACCCGCCTCCAGGTTGCCCGTCAGGGTGCAGGCGGAGACGATCAGGCCGTCGGCGCCCCAGTCGGAGATGCCGAAGCGGTTCGCCTGGCTGTGGCAGCCGACGATGCGGTAGCCGCGCGGCGGCGTCCAGTAGTCCTTCTGCAGTTCGAGGAAGATGCCGTTGGTGCCGTTGCCGACGGCGGTGCAGTTGGCGATGGTGAGCCGCTCCACGTCTCCCCACCCACCGATACCGACGCCGATGCCGGCCCCGCCCATCTCCTCGCCGTTGTCGAGCCGACCGCAGCCGACCACGACCACGCCGTCGATCAGGCTGTCCTGCAGGAAGTCGCAGCCGAGGCCCGTCGCCCCGGTGTGGTGGATGTAGAGGTTGCGGAACACCCCACGCACCACGTACTGGAGGCCGAGCCCCTTGGCGAGATAGTCGTACTCGACCATGGCCACACCGGAGCCGTCGATCTCGAAGTCCGCGAAGGTGCAGTCCGCGATGTACCGGTCGCGGCTCGCGCCGTGCTGCACGGTGGTCCAGAAGGCCAGCGGGGTCGGGTCCGCCCGGTTGCCGGCGTTGCTGAGCAGGAACCGCGTCGCCCCCGGTCCCGCGCCGATCAGCGACACCCCGCTGCGCCAGACCGTGCCGGCGTCACGGATCGAGTAGATCCCCGGCGGGCAGTGGATGACCCGGGCGCGCCCGTCGGCGGCGTAGCCCTCGCCGAGGCGGTCGACCAGGGCGGCGAGCGCCGGCTGGTCGTTCGTCACGCCGTCGCCGCGCAGCCCGAACTCCCGCGCGTCGCACCACAGGGGCGCCCCGGCAACGGGGGTGAGCCGCTTCGGGGTGGCGGTGGACAGATCCTGGTGCCGCATCCGACCCTCCTATCCGACGTACGGTCGCCCGTCGGCGTTCGGCGCATTCCCACCGCGCCCGCCCGGAAACGCGCTACCCCACCGGCCCCGCACCGCAACGGGCCGCCACGCCGCTACCGGACCCCGAGCCGCTACCGGACCCCGAGCCGGTGCCAGCCCCCGAGCCGGTACCAGGCCCCGCGCCGCTACCCGACCTCCGAGCCGGTGCCAGCCCCTGCGCCGGTGCCAGGCCCTGCGCCGGTACCGGGCACCGGGCCGGTGCCGGGCGCCAGAGCGGTGCCGGGCACCGGGCCGGTGCGGCGCACCGCCTCCGCCAGCGCGCCGGCGGTACGCCCCACGAGCGCGCCCCCGTCGTCGAGTAGCAGCAGGGGCCGCTGGATCAACTCGGGGGCGGCCACCATCGCCGCGATCCAGCGCGGCTCGGCCGCCTCGTCCCTCGGCCACCCGGCCATGCCCAGGGCCACTGCGGCGGGCTCCTGTGTCCGGCAGACGTCCCAGGGACGGGCGGCGAGTCGGCGCAGCACCTCGGTCAGCTCCGCCGCGCTCGGCGGCCGGTCCAGGTACGGGCGTACCGCGTACCCGACCCCGGCCTCGTCGAGCGCGGCGCGGGCGGTGACGCACTTCGAGCAGGACGGGTTGTTCCAGATCTCCATGCCCGTCATGGTCGCAACCGCCCCGCCCGCCCGGAACCCCCGCCGCCCCGCTGCTCCCGCCACCCCCGCCCCGCCCCGCTACTCCCGCCACCCCGCCCGGAACCCCCCTGCCGCACCGCTACTCCTGCCCTCCGGCGCGCAACCGCTAGGACCGGGCCAAGCCCCGAGAAGCTTCCTCCGCGGGGGCGGGCGTCCGCTGCCGTCGACGATGCTCCGCCATCGTGATCAGGACGCCATGGACCTTAAACCGCCGGATGACGTCCATGGCGTCCTGATCACGATGCGTCCACCTCGCGTTTGCGGTGCCGGTTGCCGGGCGGGCGGCGTTTCGGGGGGCGGCGTCCGGTTCGGGGCCGACGCATTCGGCCAGCGCGTCCGCTTCGTGGGCTTTTGTGGTGGTCGGGGTCACCGGCCGGGCGGGCATGGGTCGGGGGCCCGGGTCGTTGTAACCATCGTGAGCGCGTGACCCCCCGCAGCCCTCCCGACGCCCGGGCGACGGCCCGGAATGCCGGCCGGACCCGCGTCGTTACATCCCCCGCAACCCAGGCCCCGGCCCCGCCGGGACGCCCCCTGAGTTTGACCTTTCCCTTCGCCCGCGACGCCCCCACCCCCCTTGGTGGGTGTCGCGTACCCCCGATCGAAAGGTGCCACCATCATGCGTACCGACATCTTCCGCAGGACCGCACTGACCGTGGCCGGGCTCGCCGTCACCGGCGGCGCCATCGCCGGCCCCGCCACCGCCTTCGCCGCACCCGCCGAGGCCAAGCCCGTCACCCAGGACCGCAAGCAGCACGAGCGGGAACTGGGCGTGCGCTACGAAGCCCAGCCCAACTTCTACTACTGCGGCCCCGCCGCCGCCCGCAACGCCCTGAGCGTGCAGGGCAAGAACATCGACGTACACGGCATGGCCCAGCGCATGGGCACCACCGAAGCCGGCACCGACTCCATCAACGACATCACCCCCATCCTGAACAAGGAAACCGGCAAGGACGCCTACCAGTCCGTCGAGATCCCCGGCACCAAGGCCGACGACAAGCAGACCGACAAGCTGCGCACCGACATCGTCACCGCCATCGACGAAGGCCACGCCATCGTCGCCAACATCGCCGGCACCGCCACCGACACCGACGGCACCACCCACGCCTTCGAAGGCGGCCACTACATCAGCGTCGTCGGCTACCGCGACAACGGCAACACCGTCACCATCGCCGACTCCGCCAACCCCCACCAGGCCTCCTACCGCATGAGCGTCAACAACCTCGCCGACTGGATCGCCACCCGCGGCTACACCGCCTGACCCACCACACGCACACGACGAGGGCCGGCCCCCACCCCGGGGGCCGGCCCTTTCGGCATGCCCCGCCGCCCGGCCATCCTCAGACCAGGGGCGGACGGGAGCCGGGACGGCCACCCTCAGGATCGGGGGCGGACGGGAGCCAGGACGGCCTGACGGTGGGGGCGCACGGGAGCCGAGACGGCCTGAGGGTGGGGGCGCACGGGAGCCGGGACGGCCCCCCGGAGCCGCGCGGGCCGGCTAGCCGCGCGTGATGGATCATGGTGGCGCCTCCTCGTCCCGAACGATGGCGCGAGGTTGCGAAGTTAGCAAGACGGACGTACGGTTTTGTTGATGAGAATCGGCGGTAAGTGTCCCCTAACCACGGCGACGCCCCGACCGGTGCGACAGACTGCTCAGGACTACTCACGGTCGCTGGTGTGAAGGAGTACGACGTGGCGAGCCTCGACACCTTCGGTGCGAAGACCCAGCTACGCGTCGGAGACGCGAGCTACGAGATTTTCAAGATCAACAAGGTGGAGGGCCACGAACGGCTCCCCTACAGCCTGAAGGTCCTCCTGGAGAACCTGCTGCGGACCGAGGACGGCGCGAACATCACCGCCGACCACATCCGGCAGCTCGGCGCCTGGGACTCCGGCGCCGACCCGAGCGTGGAGATCCAGTTCACCCCCGCGCGGGTGCTCATGCAGGACTTCACCGGTGTGCCCTGCGTGGTCGACCTGGCCACCATGCGGGAGGCCGTACGCGACCTCGGCGGCGACGCCACCAAGGTGAATCCCCTCGCCCCGGCGGAGCTGGTCATCGACCACTCCGTCATCGCCGACCTGTTCGGGCGCGCGGACGCCTTCGAGCGCAACGTCGAGCTGGAGTACGAGCGCAACAAGGAGCGCTACCAGTTCCTGCGCTGGGGCCAGAGCGCGTTCAACGAGTTCAAGGTGGTCCCGCCGGGCACCGGCATCGTGCACCAGGTCAACATCGAGTACCTGGCCCGGACGATCATGGAGCGCAACGGCCAGGCGTACCCGGACACGGTGGTCGGCACCGACTCGCACACCACGATGGTCAACGGCCTGGGCGTGCTCGGCTGGGGCGTCGGCGGCATCGAGGCCGAGGCCGCCATGCTCGGCCAGCCGGTCAGCATGCTGATCCCGCGCGTGGTGGGCTTCAAGCTCTCCGGCGAGATGCCGGCCGGCACCACCGCCACCGACCTGGTGCTCACCATCACCGAGATGCTGCGCAAGCACGGCGTCGTCGGCAAGTTCGTCGAGTTCTACGGGCCGGGCGTGAGCGCCGTGCCGCTGGCCAACCGGGCCACCATCGGCAACATGTCGCCGGAGTACGGCTCCACCGTCGCGATCTTCCCGATCGACGCCGAGACCGTCCGCTACCTCAAGCTGACCGGCCGCGACGCCGCGCAGGTCGCGCTCGTCGAGGCGTACGCCAAGGAGCAGGGCCTCTGGCACGACCCGGACGCCGAGCCGGAGTACTCGGAGCGCCTGGAGCTGGACCTGGGCACGATCGAGCCGTCCCTGGCCGGCCCGAAGCGCCCGCAGGACCGGGTCCCGCTGGGCAACGCCAAGACGCTGTTCCGTTCGGCGCTGACCGACTACGTGGCCGCCGACGAGACCGGCGGCGACCGTGGCCGCAAGCCGGGCGTGCCGCAGCAGGAGAAGCCGTTCGGCGTGCGGGGCCACGCCGACGAGGCGAGCGCCGAGTCCTTCCCGGCCAGCGACTCCCCGGCGAACGGGGTCAGCGACCCGGCCGACGCGCCGCGTGACCTGGAGACGGCGGCGGTCGGCTCCGGCGGGCGCGCCAGCAACCCGACCCGGGTCACCTCCGCCGACGGCGTCGAGTACGAGCTGGACCACGGCGCCGTGGTGATCGCCGCGATCACCTCCTGCACCAACACCTCGAACCCGCAGGTGATGATCGGCGCGGCCCTGCTGGCGCGCAACGCCGTCGACAAGGGCCTGTCCCGCAAGCCGTGGGTGAAGACCACCCTGGCCCCGGGTTCCAAGGTCGTCATGGACTACTACGAGCGGGCCGGCCTCACGCCCTACCTGGAGAAGCTCGGCTTCCACCTGGTCGGCTACGGCTGCACCACCTGCATCGGCAACTCCGGCCCGCTGCCGGAGGAGGTCTCCGCCGCGGTCAACGAGGCCGACCTGGCCGTCGTCTCCGTGCTCTCCGGCAACCGGAACTTCGAGGGCCGGATCAACCCGGACGTCAAGATGAACTACCTGGCGTCCCCGCCGCTGGTGGTCGCGTATGCGCTGGCCGGCACGATGGACATCGACCTGGCCAACGAGCCGATCGGCGAGGACACCGAGGGCAACCCGGTGTTCCTGCGTGACATCTGGCCCGACAGCGCCGAGATCCAGGACGTCATCGCCTCGGCGATCGGCGCCACCGGCTTCAGCGCCGCGTACGCGGACGTCTTCGCCGGCGACGAGCGCTGGCAGTCGCTGCCCACCCCGACCGGCGACACGTTCGCCTGGGAGGGCGAGTCCACCTACGTCCGTAAGCCCCCGTACTTCGAGGGCATGGAGCGGCTGCCGGCACCTGTCTCCGACATCGATTCGGCCCGGGTGCTGGCCAAGCTGGGCGACTCGGTGACCACCGACCACATCTCGCCGGCCGGCTCCATCAAGGCCGACTCGCCCGCCGGCACGTACCTCGCCGAGCACGGCGTGCCGCGCCACGAGTTCAACTCGTACGGCTCCCGCCGGGGCAACCACGAGGTGATGATCCGGGGCACCTTCGCCAACATCCGGCTGCGTAACCAGCTCGTCCCGGGGGTGGAGGGCGGCTTCACGGTCAACCACCTGACCGGCGAGCAGAGCTCGATCTACGACGCCTCGGTGGCCTACCAGGAGGCGGGCATCCCGCTGGTCGTCCTGGCCGGCAAGGAGTACGGCTCCGGTTCGTCGCGGGACTGGGCGGCCAAGGGCACCATGCTGCTCGGGGTCAAGGCGGTCATCGCCGAGTCGTACGAGCGGATCCACCGCTCGAACCTGATCGGCATGGGTGTGCTCCCGTTGCAGTTCCCGGCGGGCGAGACCGCCGAGTCGCTCGGCCTCACCGGCACGGAGACCTTCTCCGTCGCCGGGGTGACCGCGCTGAACGACGGCGACACCCCGCGCACGGTCAGGGTCAGCACCGACACCGGCGTCGAGTTCGACGCGGTGCTCCGCATCGACACCCCGGGCGAGGCGGACTACTACCGGCACGGCGGCATCCTGCAGTACGTCCTGCGTCGCATGATCGCCGACTGACGCACTAGGTGGACGAAGGGCCCGGTGTCGCCGCTGAGCGGTGACACCGGGCCCTTCGTCTCCCACCAGGCGTCCGTCGGGCCACCAGGCGTCCGTCGGGCCACCAGGCGTCCGTCGGGCCACCAGGCGTCCGTCGGGCCACCAGGCGTCCGTCGGGCCACCAGGTAGCAGGAGACGGCGCCCGCCGGGGCGCGGCGGCGTGCCTACTCGGGGGCGGGGAGGGCGGTGCGGCGGCGGGCTTCCCGGGTCTTCATGGCGTGCTCCATCAGCGTGATGAGCACCTCCTTGCTCGACTCCCGCTGCCGGGCGTCGCAGAGCAGCACCGGCACCCCCGGGTCGAGGTTGAGCGCCGCCTGCACCTCGTCGAGCCGGTACTGCCGGGCCCCCTCGAAGCAGTTCACCGCCACCACGAACGGCGTGCCCCGGCCCTCGAAGTAGTCGATGGAGGGGAAGCAGTCCGCCAGCCGCCGGGTGTCGGCGAGCACGACCGCACCGAGCGCGCCGAGGGCCAGCTCGTCCCAGACGAACCAGAACCGGTCCTGCCCCGGGGTGCCGAAGAGATAGAGCACCAGGTCGTCGCTGATGGTGATGCGGCCGAAGTCCATCGCCACGGTGGTGGTCGTCTTGCCCTCCACCCCGGACAGGTCGTCGATGCCGACGCCCGACTCGGTCAACACCTCCTCGGTACGCAGCGGGCGGGTCTCGCTGACCGCACCGACCATTGTGGTCTTGCCCACGCCGAAACCGCCCGCAACGAGGATCTTGATCGCGGTGGGCAGCGGCGTTGCTCCCGCCGGCCGCTCAGAGTGCCCGTAGTCCATTGATTACCGCCTCGAAGATGCTGTCGTCGGGAAGGCCGGCTGTGGTGTACGGCTCGCGCACCTGCACGAGACTGCGGGCCGCCAGGTCACCGAGCAGGACCCGGATGGTGCCCACCGGCAGGTCCAGGTGGGCGGCGATCTCGGCGACGGACTGGATCCGCTGGCAGAGCCCGACGATCGCCAGGTGCTCGGGGCCCAGCCCGACCTCCGGGGTCACGTCGGAGCGGGTAGCCGTCACCAGGGAGATCAGGTCGAACGTGCCGGTGACCGGCCGGGCCCGGCCGCGAGTCATCGCGTACGGTCGCACGACCGGGCCGGCATGGTCGTCGACCCACTGGTGCTCCGAGGAGTCCCCCCGCGCCGTCATCGCGGTTACTTCTCGCCGGTCTGCTGCTCGCCGCTGCGGGACGGCGACGCGACGTACTTGCCGACGCGGGTGACCAGCATGGCCATCTCGTAGGCGATCAGGCCGACGTCGGCCTCCTCGCTGGCGAGAACGGCGAGGCAGGCGTTGCGTCCGGCCGCCGTGACGAACAGGAACGACGACTGCATCTCGATGATGGTCTGCTGCACCTGCCCGCCACCGAAACGCTTGCCCGCCCCCCGGGCCAGGCTCTGGATGCCGGCCGCCATGGCCGCCAGGTGTTCGGCGTCGTCCCGGCCGAGCCCTCGCGAGGCGGCCATCAACAGGCCGTCGGTCGAGAGCGCGACCGCGTGGTCGGCCTGCTTCACCCGGCTGACCAGATCATCCAGCAACCACGTCAGGTCGGCACTCGAAGCCGTCTTCTGCGCCACTCGTCGTCCTCTTCTCCCCCGGCTGTTGTCGCCGTGCTCGTCTCGGCTGCCCGCCTCGGCGGACAGATCCCGTACCGCGGCTCTGCCGGTCAGGTCGCTTGCAGGTCGTCGCCGGCGTCGGGTTCCTCGCCGGCCTGGGTTCGGCTGTCGTCCGTCGTGCCGGCCAGCCGGGCGGCGTCCGTCCGGCCGCGCCGGGTGCCGGTCTGATAGGAGCTCATCATCTGGCGTACCTCCTCCGGCGGGCGTACCACGTCGGTGCCGCCGCCGTCCGCGTCGCCGGCGGTCGCCGGATCGTCGCGCAGCTCCGGCACGATGCTGGCCTGCCGGACCCGCACCGGCAGCCCCGTGTCGGTGCGTGCCGTCACCTCGCGGGCCGCCGGCGCCGGGCCGCCCGCCGTCGCGGGCCCGCTGCCGGCCGCCAGCGCCGGGGACGCCCCGGCGAGGGTTTCCGCCGCAGCGGGCGCCGGTGGGGCGGGCCGGGCGGCGGTCACCGGCAGGCCGGTGGGGAAGGTCGGGCCGTCCAGCGCGTACCGCTCGGACTCGCCATCGGGTCGGGCCGGCAGCGGCGCGTCGAGGGCCGGGCCGGCCGGCGGCAGGCTCCGGCCGCGCGAGCGGGTCGGCAGGCCCCCCGCCTCGCCGTCGACGTCGCCGTCGACGCCGGCGTCGGGAGTCGACCGCGGCCCGGACACCGGCGACGCCTCGGCGAGCGCCACGGACGCCGACGGGTGCGGCTGCGGGGCGGCGGGCGGGGCCTCGCCGGACGCGCCGGGCACCGGGCCGGTGGGCAGGCCGGCGCGGAACCCGCCGGACGTGTTCGGGTCCGTCTCGTCGGTGGTCACCAGCTCGGCCGGGATCAGCACGACGGCGGTCGTGCCGCCGTACGCGGACTCCTTGAGCTGCACCCGCACGCCGTGCCGCTCGGTCAGCCGGCTCACGACGTAGAGCCCCAGCCGGGAGGCGTTGGCCAGGTTCAGCTCGGACTGGTCGACGATGCGGTCGTTCGCGGCGGCCAGGTCCTCCTCGCTCATGCCCAGGCCACGGTCCTCGATCTCGATGGCGAAACCGTTGGACACCAACTGCCCGCGCACCTCCACCGAGGTGTGCGGCGGGGAGAACGACAGGCCGTTCTCGATCAGCTCGGCGAGCAGGTGGATGACGTCGCCGACCGCGCGGCCGGTGAGCGAGACCGCGCCGAGGGGCAGCACGTTGACCCGGGTGTAGTCCTCCACCTCGGCTACCGCGCCGCGCACGACGTCGACCATCGGCACGTTGCGCCGCCAGGCCCGACCGGGGGTGGAACCGGAGAGCACGATGAGGTTCTCCGCGTTGCGCCGCATCCGGGTGGCCAGGTGATCGACCCGGAACAGGTCCTCCAGCTCCTCGGCGTCGTGCTCGCGGCGTTCCATCGTGTCGAGCAGGGTGAGCTGGCGGTGCACCAGCGCCTGGGTGCGCCGGGCCAGGCTGAGGAAGACGTCGCGCACGTTGCGGCGCAGCTCGGCCTGCTCGACGGCGGTGCGGATCGCGGTCTCCTGCACGGCGTTGAACGCCTTGCCCACCTGGCCGATCTCGTCGTCGCCGAACTCCAGCGGCGGCGCCTCCTTGGCGACGTCGACCTCCTCGCCGTGGCCGAGGCGCTCGACCACGCCGGGCAGCCGCTCGTTGGCGAGTTGGAAGGCCGCCTGACGCAGCCGTTCCAACTGCTGTACCAGGGCGCGGGCGGTGGTGATCGACACGACGATCGAGGCGATGACGGCGAGCAGGCCCAGACCGGCGGCCAGCACCAGCCGCAGCACGACGCCGACGGCGATCGGCAGGGCCCGGTCCACGAGCGCGTCGCCGGCCTCGATGATGAAGCCCTGCTGCTGCTCGGCCACCACGTCGGCCGCCGCGCGCCACTCGGCCGCCGACACGGGCGGCGTACCGCCCGCCCGCCCCTGCAGGACGATGCGGTCCTCGAGGGACCGGAACGCGGTGAACGGCTCGCTGGCGAGCAGCGCCTCGTAGCGGGTGCGGTCGGTGCTCGCCAGTTCACTGTGGACCTGGCTGTCGAGGTAGCGCTGGGCGCCGGCGGCCCGGGCGAAGGCGGCGGTCTCCTCGGGCGTCATCCGGCCCGCGGCCAGGGAACCGGTGACGAGGGCGTCCTGCTGGGACATGAGTTCGCGGATCCGCACGAGCTGGATCAGCGCGGCGGTCTCCTGCGTGAACCGATCGTCGTCGAGGTTGCCCAACGACCCGTACATCCGCAGCACCGAGTCGATGAGCTCGGTGTACTCCCGGGTGGCGGCGGCGCGGTCCACCTGGCGGTCGCGGATCGACTCACGCACCTCGCCGAGCTGGTCCAGGCCGCTGACGACCACGTCGATCTGCCGTTGACTCTCCTCGGCCGCCAGGTCCACCCGCCAACTGCTGACGGACTTGCGGAAGTCGTCGGCGACGCCCTCGGTCCGCCGCCACTGCGCGTCGAGCTGCTCCCGCTCGGCGGCGCCCGAACCGCCCAGGTAGGCCGCGGAGGCCCGGCGTTCCGCCTGCAACTCCAGCACGAGCGGCTCACCGGGCTGGGCGACCTGCGCGTCGAGCACCTGCACCCAGAGGAGACTGACGCCCTCCCGGAGGGTCACCCACGCGGCGAACGCCCACAGCGCAACGAGTGACGCCAGCAGGGCCACGACTTTCCGGCGCAGATTGGAACTGCGGGAACTCATTGAAACCATCCCTCGCCGGGAGCCTGATTCGTCCGATCGGCGGTTTCCGCATGGCGCATCGACCGACCGGCGCACGGTAGCAGTGTCCCGAGGATCACTCAAGCAGTGCTGATCATGAGCGGGACATGGCCGGCGCGTCCTCATCGGAGGCCGCGCGCCCCGCGTGCCCGGTCAACACGGCCAGGTGCCGCGCGGCAAGCACGGCGGCCCGCACGATGAGCACCGGATGATAGAGATCCTTGTCATGCCACAGTGGACTCCCGCCGGTCGCGTCGCGGTGTTCGTCGAGGTAGGCGAGCGCCCGGCGCACCACCGTCGCGTCGCCCGCGCGGGCCGCCCGCCCGGTGCCGAGCAGCACCTGAAGGGCGTACGCGGTCTCCTCCGGCGTACCCGCCCACAGTCCCCACGAGCCGTCGGCGCGCTGGGTGTCGCGTACCCACCCGGCCGCCCGGTCGAGCCGGGCACCCGTGCCGTCGGGCCCGTACCCGGCAAGACTCGTCGCGACGCTGGCCGTCGCGTAGTAGGGCGAGGCGTGCCAACGGTCCGTCCAGCAGCCGTCGGCGCGCTGGCCGTCGACCAGCCAGCCGGCCACCCGCCGCACCACGTCGGCGTGCGGGCGACCCGGTCGGTGTCGGGCGTGCCAGCCCAACGCCTCCAGCACGTGGGCGTTCGTGGTGACGGAGGCGCCGTCCTCGCCCTGCCAGGTGCAGAAGTGCGCGCCGGTGTCGTACGCCAGGAGGCTCTCGGGCGCGACCGGGCGGCCGAGCCGCGCCAGCGCGTAGAGCACCGCGGCGGTGGTGTCGGCGTCGGCCGGCAGGCCGGGCGAGGTGGCCGCGCCGGTCGGACCCAGCGCGGCGGCCAGGCCGACGGTCAGCTCGGCGGGCACGTCCACCGCCGCGCCGACGCGGGCCAGGCTGCCGAGCACCCAGGCCCGCTCGAACACGGCGATGGGTGTCGTGCACGGCACCGGCCCGCCGCCGCTCGCGACGACACCCCGCAGGTAGCCCAGCGCGGCCCCGTCCGCGTCGGGCCGGGCGGGATCACCCAGCCAGGCCGCGGTGGCGGCCGGCGAGGCGCCGACGGCCCCGGCCACCGGTGTCGCCCGCAGGTGCCGCCGCGCCCGTTCGTCCAGCACCTCGAAGGCGTGCCACAGCTTCTGCGGCACGGCAGCGCCCGCCGCGAGCAGCCGCCCGACGGCCTCGACCCGGCGCCGGGTCATGCCGTGCGGCATCGGCAGCGCCGGCTGGCGCCCTGCCCCGGCGCCGAGGCGCGCGTCGATCCGGTCGAGCAGGGCGGGCACGATCAGGTCGACGCCCGGCATGTCCGGCACGGGCTCGGCGGCGACCAGCAGCCGGTCGCGCAGCGTCGCCACGCCCCGCCGCGCGGCCGGCGACAGCCGGCCCGCCTCCCGCGGGCCGACGCCTCCCGGCCCGTCCAGGGCGCCCAGCAGTGCCTCCACCGCGCTGAGGGTCGGCACCAGGCCGTACGCGCCCGGCGCCCCCCACCCGCCGTCGGCGCGCTGGGTGTCCAGCAGGTAGCGCAACCGCTCGGCGTGCCCCGGCAGCCAGGGCGCGTCGCTGACCAGCCGGCCGGTCTCGTAGACCGAGGGTGAGACCGTGCCAGCGGGGGCGTCCAGCATCGCCGCCACCAGTCGGCGGCCGGCCCCGGCGAGCCCCTGCCCGGCCAGCTCCCCGACGGCGACCGGGGGCGCCGTCACAACATCCCCCAGAAGTCCGCCAGTTGGTAGAAGCCGCTGCTGAAGCCGACCTGCCGGGCCAGGTAGTCCGCCTCGCGCGGGCAGGACGCGCGCAGCGGCACCAGCATCCGGCGGCAGGTGTCCACCAGGTCGGCGAGCCGCTGCTCCACCTCCGTGCGGTCCTCGACCAGCAGCAGCGCGTTCAGGTCGCCCCAGCGCAGGTCACGCTCGTACGTGCCGAGGTCGTTGACGAGACGCAGGGCGCGCTGCACCTGGTCGCTGACCGCGACCAGCTCGTCGAGCCGGGCGAGGGTGTTCTCGTCACCGGTGTAGAGCCAGTGCGCGACGTTGACGATCGTGCACGCGTGGTTGTCGGCGTTGTCGAGATATGCGTCGAGGCTCGGCAGGGACGAGCGGTCACCGGGCCGCCAGGCTGCCTTCCACCGCCACTCGCGGGCCATCGCGCACACCGTGGCGTCCAGGCGGTCGCGCCACAGCGGACGGTGCGCCGCGAAGGCGGGGGACGTCGCGAGTTCGTCCTGGAGGGCGGCCAGGTAGGCGCCGAGGTGGTCGTCGGCGGCCGGTGCGTCGCCGGCGGCGACCGCGCGGCAGCGCGCGACGAGCCCGTCGACCTCGTCGCCCGTGCGCGCCCGGTGGTCGACCAGCCAGTCGAGGGCGAAGCCCCACAGCACGGTGCGGTTCGCGGCCCGCAGTTGCTCCGCCGTGCACCACGGGGCGCCGAAGGCGAGGGCCAGCGAGATGTTCGTGAACAGCATGGTGTCGAAGGGGTCGGCGGGAAACAGCTCGGGGTGGGTCGCGGCCGACGCCTGAAGGTCGCGCTGGCCGCGTACCGCCAGGCCGCAGACGCGGCCCTGCTCCTGGGCGTCACGCAGCTCGTCGCGCCCGCCCGGCGTCACCGCCGCCATCACCGCGCGCAGCCGGTCGGGCGCCGGCACGGCGCTCATGCCGGCCTCCGCTCGCGCACCGGGGTCAGTGCCACGACCACCGGCCGCCCCGGACGCAGGGTCGCGGCCAGCTGCTTGGGTGGCATCCCGGCGTCGCGCAGGCGGAAGCGGTACCGGCTGAGGATCGTCGCCACCACCAGCGGGGCCTCCAGGTTGAACAGGTACTGCCCGAGGCACTGGTGCGGGCCCCCACCGAACGGGAAGTACGCGTACCGGTGTGCCCGTGCCCGGCGCGGCTGGTCGTCGCGGAACCGCTCGGGGTCGAAGGTGTCCGGGCGGTCCCAGTACCGGGCCAGCCGTTGGGTGACGTAGGAGCTGACGGCGACCACGCTGCCTGCCTTGATCTTGGTGCCGCCGATGACGTCGTCGGCCACCGCCGCGCGGGGCACCAGCCAACCGGCGGGGTACATGCGCAGCAGCTCGTCGACGAACTGCCGGGTGTACGTGAGGGCGAGCAACTGCTCCCGGCTGATCACCCGGTCCGCGCCCACCACCTCGTCCAGCTCGGCGTAGAGGCGGTCGGCGACCTCCGGGTTGGCGTCCAGGATCGGCCACAGCCAGGTCAGCACGGCGTACGTCGTCTCGGTCGCGGTGGCGAACACGGACACCACGTCGTCGCGTACCCCCTGCACATCGAGCGGGCGGCCATCCTCGTCGCGGGCGTTGACCAGCGCGGCGAGCAGGTCGTCGCCGTCGCGCGGCCGGGCCCGCTCGGCGCGCACCAGGGGCAGCATGATGTCGTCAACGACGCCGACGGCGCGGCGCAGGGCGCGGTCGCCCGGCACCGGCACGGCGTTCGGCACGAAGGGCAGGAGCAGCCGCAACCGCAGCGCGGTCACGATGACGTCCTGGGCGGCCACGATCCGGAGTTGGTCGGCGAGGCTCACCCGATCGGCGAAGAAGACGCTGCTGACCGACCGGCAGATGACCCGGCCCAGTTCGGTGCCGGCATCGAGCCACCGGCCGGTGCGGGCCGGCTCGTCGAGTTCGTCGACGGCATCACTGACGGCGCGGCTCATCGAGTCCACCATGGAGTCGATGCGCTTGGCGGTGAAGTGCGGCTGCATCCGGCCGCGGCTGGCCTGCCACCGTGGCCCGTCGGCCATGATGCCGTCGCCGGTGAGCTGGCGGACCGACCGCCACAGCATGCTCCGGCCGCCGCGGGTGTAGTTGGCGGCGTTGTCGCGCAACACGTGCTGTACGTGGGCCGGCTCCGCGACCAGGTAGGGGCGGATCGTCCCGAGGTTGAGCCGCAGGACCTCGCCGGGGGCGGCATCAGCCATCGCGACGAGCTGGCCCAACGGATCACGCAGCAGGGCCGGCAGCCTCCTCCACAGTGGTGCGGGCCGGGTCGCCCGCCCCCCTGGGTCGTCGGCACCTGGCCCGGCCGTCGCATCCCGCACCCCTGACTCCTCCCGCTCGATGTCACGCTCCGTTGTGACAGACCGTCATGCGTACGGCTGCCTTGCGTCACGATGCCGAGGAAGCATGCCATCACCCGTCGAGGCTCCGCTAGGCACCGAATGAGAATTTTGTTCATGGGAAGACGCGTCCATGAAGGATCCCGTGGCAAGTCTCACTTCCGGCGCCCCCGCCGTCGGCTCCCCGGTCGGGGCGCGCGACGCGGGAACGCGGGCGCGCCCGCCCGGGCTGTGCCAGGCTCAGAACATGGACGACAAGACCATCCTGAACCGGATCTCCGAGCTGGTCGACGAGGAGCACCGGCTGCGCGGCGACGCCCAGACCGGCGAGCCGGGCACCGACGACGACGCCCGTACCCGGCTACGCGAGCTGGAGGAGTCCCTCGACCAGTGCTGGGACCTGCTCCGCCGGCGGCGGGCCGCCCGGCAGACCCACGCCGACCCGGAGGCCCAGGGGATGCGGCCCAAGCCCGAGGTGGAGCGCTACCTGCAGTGACCGGTGTCCCGGGCGGCCCACGGCGGCCGCCCGGACGCCGCGGTCAGCGCAGCCCCGCCTCCCGCAGCAGCAACGCGGTCAGCGCGCCCGCGTCGGCCTGTGCCGGGGGCAGGCCCCGGGCCGCGAACCAGGTGGCGACGACCCGCACGTCGCGGGCCAGGAATTCGGACCCCTGCGGGTTGGCCACCACGTCGACGACCTGCGGCAGGTCGATCAGCACCAGCCGCCCGGCGTGCACCAGTAGGTTGTACGGCGACAGGTCGCCGTGCGCGAGACCCGCGCGGGCGAGCACCACGAGGGCGTCGACGAGCTGTTCCCACAGCTCGCGCACCTGCGCCGCGTCCGGCCGGAGCTGGGCCAGCCGGGGCGCGGCCAGCCCCTCGTCCGGGTCGCCGAGGAACTCCAGCATCAGTTCGGTGCCGCGCACCTGCACCGGATAGGGCACGGTGATGGTGCCGTGGCGCGCGCCGACCTCCCAGAGCCGGGCCAGCGCGGCGAACTCGGCCGCCGCCCACTGCCCGGCGATCATCTGCCGCCCGAAGGCGGTGCGGCCGGCCATCGCCCGGTTCTCCCTGGAGCGGCGGACCCGGCGACCCTCCAGGTAGCCGGCGTCGCGGTGGAAGAGCCGGTGCTGGGCGTCGCGGTAGCGCTTGACCGCCAGCAGGCAGGACCGGTCGGTGCCGGGCACCGCCCGGCGCACCAGGTGGACGTCCGCCTCCTTGCCGGTCTTGAGCACACCCAACTCGGTGTCCCTGGCGGCCAGGTCGGTGACCAGCCAGTCCGGGTGGGGCTGCGGGCCGTGCACGGCGTCGTCCCAGGAGGACCAGCGCTCCCCCGTGTCGGGATCGGGCTCGGCGTCGGGATCGGCGGGGGCGGGCGCGGCGGCCCGGCCCCGCTTCAGGAAGAGCGGTTCGTCGTCGTCGAAGCGGCGTCTGCCGCTGCTACGGCGCTCGCGCGCCGGAAGGTCGTGATCGCGCACTGGTGTGGTGTTCCCTTGCTCGAGGCTGTTGGGGGCAGGTGGAAACGACCCGTGAAGACGGCCATGACCGACCCCCTCTCCTCGACCGGGCGCGGGCCCGGGTGCACGATGCGTCGACCATGCTCACGGTCCGACGCCGGCCTGGTCAACCGAATTAACCCACCCCGGCCGCGCCGCCGTTGCGAGGCGGCGAGCACCGCCGCCGTTGCGGGGCGGCGAGCACCGCCGCCGTTGCGGGGCGGCGAGCACCGCCGCCGTTGCGGGGCGGCGAGCACCGCCGCCGTTGCGGGCGAGCACCGCCGCCGTTGCGGGGCGGCGAGCACCGCCGTCGGCTCAGGCGGCGAGCACCGCCGCGACGGCGGCGATCACGCCGTCCACGGTGCGGGTGGGGGCGAACCGGGTCTCGACCCAGCGCCGTCCCCGGTGCAGCCAGACGCTGGGCAGGCCCGCCGCGACGGCGCCCCCGATGTCCGCCTCCGGGCCGTCGCCGACGACCCAGGCACCACGCAGGGGTAGCCGCACCCGCCGGGTCGCCAGCGTGAAGATCCTCGGATCGGGCTTGCTCACGCCCACCTCCTCGGAGATCACCCAGTCGGCGACGAGCCGGTCCAGCCCGGTACGCCGGATGACGGCCTCCTGCTGCCGCACACCGCCGTTGCTGACCACCACGGGCGTCCAGCCGGCCCCGCCGGCGATCCGCAGCGCGCAGGCGACCAGCGGATCGAGCCGGATGTTCGCCACCACGCCGTCGTGCAGTTCCTCGACCAGGTCGATGGACGGCACCCGCAGGCTGTAGCGCTCGCGCACGGCATCCGCCACGTCCCACCGGTCGGTCAGCCCGTCGGCGTCGACGGCGAGCAGCCAGTCGATGTCGGCCGGCGGCGCGCCCACCCCGGCCAGGAAACGCTGCCCCCAGGCGCGAAACGGACCGGCCCGGTCGAGCAACGTGTTGTCCAGGTCCAGGAGGAGGAGCGGCACTCGGGCAATCTACGGGACCGGGACCCCCCGCCGACAGTGCCGAGCCCACCGGATGGACGTCGCGCGGTCAGGCCGTCAGCGTCGTCCGGGCGCCCCCCTGCCCGGGCAGGCGGTCCAGCAGCATGCGGTGGGCGGCCCGGCTCGCGGCGAGGATCTCCGGGTCGAGCGCGACGACCAGCACGGATTCGCCGGTGTCGGCGCCCCTGGCCAACGGACGGCCCTGCGGGTCGTAGACTGCGGCGCCACCGTTGAACCGCCACGGATCGGTGCCGCCGACCAGGTTGGCGAACACCACGTACATCGTGTTGTCCAGCGCGCGGGCCGCGTAGTAGAGGTCGCGGCGGTGCTCGGAGCCGGCCAGGTAGCCGCTCGGGCAGAGATAGCCGTGCGCGCCGTCGGCCGCGGCGGCCCGGCCGTGCTCGGGGAAGCAACCGTCATAGCAGATGCCGAGCCCCAGCCGCCAGTCGTCGACGAGCAGGGTGGCGCCCCGGTCGCCGGCGACGAACAACTCCTGCTCGCCGCTCCACAGCTGCTGCTTGTCGTAGCCGACGCGGACGTCGCCGGTGGGGTCGACCAGCAGCGCGGAGATCGTGCGCCGGCCGTCGGGATGCCGCACGGCCGCACCGACCACCACGGCGGCGGCGCCGTCGCGGGCCGCCTCGCGCAGCGGGTCCAGCCGCGGGTCGTCGACGGTGCCCGCCGCGTCGGCCGCGACGTCGGTGCCGGCCGGGTCCGCCGCGAGCGTCGGCAGGTGGTACGCGGGCAGGAACAGCTCGGGCAGCACGGCGACCCGGGCGCCCCGCCCGGTCGCGTGGCGGACCAGCCGGGCGGCGCTCGCCGCGTTGCCGGCCACGTCGCCGGGAACGGACTCGGCCTGCACGGCCGCGACGGTCAGGGGTGCGGCGGGGACCGCGACGGCGGTGGGGGGCTGCGTCATCGGGCGATCGTAGACCGGGGCACCCCGGGAAGACGATCACCGGCGGTCAAACCAAGCCGTACGTACGGTTTGCATGGCGAGGGGGTGAGGTGCCACGATCGACCCGTGCCCAGAGTAAGTCAGGACCAGCTCGACGCGCGCCGGCAGGAGATCCTCGCCGCCGCGCGGGCTTGTTTCGCCCGGCACGGCTACGAAGGCGCGACCGTCCGCCGGCTCGAGGAGGCCACCCGGCTGTCCCGGGGCGCGATCTTCCATCACTTCCGCGACAAGGACTCGCTCTTCCTGGCCGTCGCCGAGGACGACGCGGCGGCCATGGTGGAAACGGTGGCCCGCAACGGCCTGGTCCAGGTCATGCGGGACCTGCTGGCCGGCTCGGTCTCCCCCGACACCACGGGCTGGCTCGGCAGCCAGCTTGAGGTGTCCCGGCGGCTGCGGACCGACCCGGCGTTCGCCCAGCGGTGGGCGGAGCGCTCCGCCGCGGTCGCCGAGGCGACCCGCGACCGGCTGGCCCGGCAGCGGGAGGCGGGCGTGCTCCGCGAGGACGTGCCGATCGACGTGCTGGCCCAGTTCCTGGAACTCGCCTACGACGGCCTGGTGCTGCACCTGGCGATGGGCCGCCCGGCCGGTGATCTCGGCCCGGTGCTCGACCTGGTCGAGGAGGCCGTCCGCCGCCGCTGAACCGGTGCCCGGTCGCTCCGGGACGGCCACCGCCAGCGAACCGGCGCCCGGCCGGTCCGCGAAGGCCGTCCGCCGCCACCCGCTCGGGCGGGCGAACGCGGGCTGGTGTGCCTGCTCCACAATTGAGCGGCACCCCCGCATCGACAGGAGCCGCACATGAGCCTCCTCGCCGCCCCCGGTGACACCTGGGGCATCCCCGGCCCCGCCTTCCTCGGGCTCTACCTCCTCGCCGCCGCAGTGATCATCATCGGCGTGGTCGTCCAGCGCCGCCGGGTCCTCGCCGGCCCGTCGACGCCCGACCTGGGTCAGCTCGACCCGCAGCAGGTCGCCTATCTCAACGGCGGTGAGCGGTTGGCGATCTGCGCCTCGCTCGGCGGGCTGCGCAGCAGCGGGGCGATCGGCGTACGGCCGGACCGGCGGCTGACCACGGGTGGTCCGCCGCCGCCCGGGCTCACGCGCCTGGACCGGGCGGTCCACTTCGCCGCCAGCCGGCACGCCGTCAGCAGGGAACTGGGCCGCGACGAGTGGGTCCGCCGGGCACTCCGCCAGCTCAGGATCGATCTGGAGCAGCGCGGCCTCGTGATCACCCCCGAGATCCAGTCCTCGGTGCACCGTCGCGCGGGCCTGCTCGCCGTCCTGGTACTGCTCGGGGTCGCACGAATCGTGGCGGGCCTGGCCAACGACCAGCCGGTGGGTTGGCTCGCGCTGAGCCAGCTCCCGCTGATCGTGGTCGCCTTCCTTGTGAACCGGGTGCCCCGGCGCACCCACGCGGCCACCCGGGCGCTGCGCAGCCTCCGCAAGCAGCACATCCACCTCGCGCCCGCCTCGAACCCCGCCTACTCCATGTACGGACCGACGACAGCCGCGATGGGGGTCGCGCTGTTCGGCCCCGCGACGCTGTGGGTGATGGACCCCGGTTTCGCCGAGCAGGCCGAGATCCAGCGGCAGGCGATCAGCAGCACCGGCGGGTCCGCCGGTGGGGACAGCGGCGGTTCCTGCGGCGGTGGCGGTTCCTGCGGCGGTGGTGGCGGCGGGGGATGCGGCGGCGGGTGCGGCGGATGAACGGACCGCACGGCGTGGGCATCGGCTGGCGGCCGGAGATCGCCGGTCTCGTCGCCGACCTGCCCGGGCTGCGCTTCGTGGAGGTCGTCGCGGAGGGCATCAGCGCCACGGGCCCCCTGCCGGCGGGGCTCGCCGCGCTGCGGCAGCGGGGCGTGACCGTCGTACCCCACGGCGTGCGGCTCTCCCTCGGCGGCGCGGAGCCCGTCGATCCGGCGCGCGTCGCCCACCTGGGCGCAGTGGCGCGGCTGGTCGGGGCGCCACTGGTCAGCGAGCACATCGCCTTCGTCCGGGCCGGCGGCGTCGAGGCGGGGCACCTGCTGCCGTTGCCCCGCAGCCGGGAGGCCGTCGACGTCGTCTGCGCCAACGTCGCCCGCGCACAGGCCGAGCTGCCGGTACCGATCGCGTTGGAACCCGTAGCGGCGCTGTTCGACTGGCCCGACGACGAGTTGGACGAGGCCGACTTCCTCACCGAGATCCTGGAGCGCACCGGCGCGTTCCTGCTGCTCGACGTCGCCAACGTGTACGCCAACGCCCGCAACCGGGGCACCGACCCGGTGGCCCTGCTCGACCGGCTGCCGCTGGAGCGGGTCGCCTACGCGCACGTCGCGGGCGGCGCCGAGCACGCCGGTTTCTATCACGACACGCACACCGATGCGGTCCCTCCGGCGGTGCTCGACCTGCTGCGGGAGCTGTGCGCCCGCCACCGGCCGCCGGCACTCCTGCTCGAACGCGACGGGCACTACCCGCCCGCTCCCCTGTTGCGCGGCGAGTTGGACGCCCTCGCCGCCGCGTCCGGTTTCCCGGTGGTGACGTGAGCGGCGACCTGGCCGGCCGGCAGGCGGCGCTGGTGGCCGCGCTGGTGGCCGGCGCCCCGGCGCCGGCCGGCTTCGACCCCGCCGCGCTCGCCGCCGCCGGGGCCGCGTTGCTGCGCAAGCGCGCCGGGGAGGTGGCCCGGCACTGGCCGCTGTTGGCCGCCGGCCTCGGCCCACGGTGGCCGGCGACGTTCGCCGGGTGGGCGGCGGGACGGCCGTCCCCCGGCTCGCTGCGCGACGGCTGGGACCTGGCCCGCGACCTGCGCGACCGGGGCACGTTGCCGCCGCTGGGCGCGGAGGAGCTGGCCGCGCGCGAGTCCGCGAACCGTTACGACGGGCACGCTGCGCCGCGCCGGCGCCGGCTGCCCGGCTGGGGGCGGGCCGGCGGGGCCGTCGCGGTCCAGGTCGCCGGCCGGGTACGCCTGCTGCGCCCCGCCCGCCGCTGAACGCTCCACCGCCTCGCCGCCGGCCCGCTCCACCGCCCCGCCACGCCCCTGAACGCTCCACCGCCCCGCCCCGCCGGTGGGCGGAGCGCGCCGTGGGGGCCCGGTGGCGGTTCCGACCTGATACGGCAGGATCGACGGCATGGATCTCGGACTGACCGATCGGGTGTACGTACTCACCGGCGCCTCGCGGGGGCTGGGCTACGCCACCGCGCAGTGCCTCGTCGCCGACGGCGCCCGCGTCGTGCTCTGCGCCCGCGACGCCGACGCGGTCAGCGCCGCCGCCCAGCGCCTCGGCGGGCCTGAACGGGCCGTCGGGTTGGCCGCCGACCTCACCGACGCCGAGACGCCGCAGCGCCTCGTGGCTGCGGCCCGGGAACACTTCGGACGGTTGGACGGGGCGCTGGTCTCGGTCGGCGGGCCGCCGCCGGGCAGCGCCGCATCGGTCACCGACGAGCAGTGGCGCCGCTCCTTCGAGACGGTCTTCCTCGGCACCGTCCGCATGGTCCGTACCGTCGCCGACGACCTCGCCGACGGCGGGGGCGGCGCGGTCGGGCTGGTCCTGTCGACCTCGGCGCGCGGGCCGGTGCCCGGCCTGGGCGTCTCCAACGGCCTGCGGCCCGGCCTGGCGGGCGTGGCCAAGGACGTCGCCGACGAGTACGGCCCCCGGGGCGTGCGCGTGGTCGGCCTGCTGCCCGGACGGATCTTGACCGACCGCAACGTGGAGCTCTTCGCCGCCACCGGCGACCCCGACCGGGCGCGCGCGCAGGCCGAGGCGGCCATCCCACTGCGCCGCATCGGCGCGCCGGACGAGTTCGGCCGGGTCGCCGCGTTCGTGCTCTCCCCGGCCGCCAGCTACCTCACCGGGGTCACCGTACCGGTCGACGGCGGCGCGCTTCGGGGCCTGTGATGGTCACGCCCGCCGACGGTCGGGACCCCGGCTCCCCCACCCGGCGGCGGGCGACCGGGTCCGCGCGTACGTATCCGCGGCCCAGCCGGGAGGATCTCGCGGCGGCGGCGGAGCGCACCATCCCCGACGTCGTCGCCCCCGGCCTGGACGTGCTCTTCGTCGGGATCAACCCCGGGCTCTGGTCGGCCGCGACCGGATGGCACTTCGCCCGGCCGGGCAACCGCTTCTGGCCGGCGCTGCACCGGGGTGGCTTCACGCCCCGGCTCCTGCACCCCAGCGAGCAGGACGAGCTGCCGGAGTACGGCCTGGGCATCAGCAACATGGTCGCGCGGGCCAGCGCCCGAGCCGACGAGCTGACCCCCGCCGAGCTGGTCGAGGGAGCGCGGATCCTCGCCGGCAAGGTCGCCCGTTACCGCCCCCGCTGGGTGGCCGTGGTCGGGGTGACCGCGTACCGGATCGGGTTCGCCCGGCCGAAGGCCGCCTTCGGGCCGCAGCCGGAGCCGCTGGCCGGCGCCCGGCTCTGGGTGCTGCCCAACCCCAGCGGCCTGAACGCGCACTTCACCCCCGAGACACTCGGGGCCGCGTTCGGCGAGTTGCGGGCGGCCGTCGCCGCCGGCTGAACCGGGCAGCCAGCCGGCCGACGCGGCCGGGGTCGGCGCGGCCGGCGGCAGCGCCGTCAGTTGGCCGCCGCCGGCGGCAGCGCCTCGTCGGCGAGGTAGGGCCGCAGCGGTGGCACGGCCACCGGCTCGGGCCCGGTCGCGTCGGCGTACGGGGTGGGCGAGTCGGCGACCGCGAACTGGGTGCGGTAGAGCTCGGCGTACAGCCCGCCCACGGCCACCAGTTCGTCGTGCCGACCCCGCTCGACGATCCGCCCGTCGTCCAGTACCAGGATCTTGTCGGCGTCGCGGACGGTCGAGAGCCGGTGCGCGATCACCAGCGCCGTACGCCCGGTCAGCGCCACCGACAGCGCCCGCTGCACCGCGGCCTCGCTCTCCGAGTCGAGGTGCGCGGTCGCCTCGTCGAGGATCACGATCGACGGGGCCTTGAGCAGCAGGCGGGCGATGGCGATGCGCTGCTTCTCGCCACCTGAGAAACGGTAGCCGCGCTCACCGACGAGCGTGTCCAGCCCGTCGGGCAGGGCTCGGACCAGGTCGGCGACCTGCGCCCCGGCCAGGGCCGCCCAGATCTCGTCGTCGGTGGCGTCAGGCTTGGCGTAGCGCAGGTTCTCGGCGATGGTCTCGTGGAACAGGTGCGAATCCTGCGTGACCACGCCGATCTCGTCGCGCAGCGAGTCGAGGGTGGCGTCGCGGACGTCGACCCCGCCGACCAGCACCTGCCCGTCGGTGACGTCGTAGATGCGGGAGATCAGCATGGACAGCGTCGACTTGCCGGCGCCGGAGGGGCCGACAAGCGCCACCATCTGTCCCGGCTCCACGGCGAACGAGACGCCCTTGAGCACGGGCTCGTTGATCGTGCGGTCGAGCGTGGCGACCTCCTCCAGGGAGGCGAGCGAGATCTCGGCGGCGCTGGGATAGCGGAACCGCACGTCGCGGAACTCGACGCGACCGCTGGCCCGGGGCACGGGCACGGCGTCGGGCTTCTCCTGGATCGTCGGCTTGAGGTCGAGCACCTCGAAGACCCGGTCGAAGGAGACCAGCGCGCTCATCACGTCGACCCGGACGTTGGACAGCGCGGTCAGCGGGCCGTAGAGGCGGGTGAGCAGCAGGGCGAGGGTCACCACGGTGCCGGCGCTGACGTTGCCGGTTACCGCCAGCCAACCGCCGAGGCCGTAGGTGAGCGCCTGGGCCAGCGACGCGACCAGCAGCATCGCCACGAAGAAGGTCCGCGAGTACATCGCGGACTGGATGCCGATGTCGCGGACCCGCTCGGCCCGCCCGGCGAAGCGCCGCGCCTCCACCTCGGGCTGGCCGAAGAGCTTCACCAGCAACGCACCCGAGACGCCGAACCGCTCGGTCATCGTGGCGTTCATCTTCGCGTCGAGGTCGTAGGACTCGCGGGTGATCTCGGCGAGCCGCTTGCCGACCCGGCGGGCCGGGATGATGAAGACCGGCAGCAGCACCAGCGAGAGCGCGGTGATCTGCCAGGAGAGCGTGAACATCACCGCCGCGGTGAGCACGAGCTGGATGACGTTGCTGACCACCCCGGACAGCGTCGAGGTGAATGCCCGCTGCGCGCCCAGCACGTCGTTGTTGAGCCGGCTGACCAGCGCACCCGTCTGGGTACGGGTGAAGAACTGCAGCGGCATCCGCTGGACGTGGCCGTAGACCCGGGTGCGCAGGTCGAGGATGATGCCCTCGCCGATACGGGCGGAATACCACCGCTGGGCCAGGGAGAGCAGCGCGTCGACCACCGCGAGCCCGGCGATGACGAACGCCAGCCGGACCACCACGCTGCCGGCGTCCGTGCCGCCGCGGGTGATCGTGTCGATCACGTCACCGGCGAGCACCGGGGTGGCGACGCCGATGACCGCGGCCAGCACCACGGTGACCAGGAAGACGACGATGTCCCGGCGGTAGGGGCGGGCGAAGGCCACGATCCGGCGGGCGACCCCGCGCTTGAGCCGGTGGGTGGAGATCTCGTCACGACTGCGTATCGACCGGAGCATGCTCCAGCCGGTCATGCCGCCGCCGGACATCGAGTGGGACACGTTCACCTCCGGGTCGTCGGGTTGACCGCATCGTCAGGGTCGATTCTCCCGACGACTCTGACAACCTCGGTCGTAACCCTGATCTTCCCGAAGGGTCCTTACTATTCTCCCCGTCCGGTGAGATCGCGTAGCCGGCGGGTCTGCGCCTCCCGTTCGGCCCGCTGCTGTTCCCGGGCGGACCGGCCGCTCGCGCCGGCCAGCAGGGCCTTGATCTCCACCACCGCGTTGCGGTCGTTGGCCAGCAGCCCGGCGGTCAGGTCGCGCACCGCGGCGTCCAGCTCGGCGTTCGGCACCACCAGGGTGGCCAGGCCGATCCGGTCGGCCTCGGCGGCGTCCATCCGTCGGCCGGTCACGCAGATCTCCAGCGCGCGGGCGTAGCCGACCAGGTCGACCAGGCGCCCGGTGCCGGCGAGATCGGGGACCAGGCCGAGGGTCACCTCGGCCATGGAGAGCTTCGCGTCCTCGGTGAGGACGCGCAGGTCGCAGGCGAGCGCCAGTTGGAGACCGGCGCCGATGGCGTGCCCCTGCACGGCGGCGACGGAGATGACGTCGGGGCGGTGCAACCAGGTGAAGCCGCCCTGGTATTCCGCGATCCGGTCGGCGCACTCCTGCTCGGGCAGGCTGGCCAGCTCGGCGAACGACCCCGGGCCGGAGGCACCGGCCACCGACAGGTCGAGGCCGGCCGAGAACGCCCGCCCCTCCCCACGGACCACGACGACACGCACGTCGCCGGGAAGGTCCCGGGAGAAGTCGCTCATCGCGCGCCACATCGCCGGGGTCTGCGCGTTGAGCACGTCGGGCCGACACAACGTGACCGTCGCGACCGGCCCGTCGCATTGCAGCCGGACCCCGGTCGCCTCGGCGGTCATGGGGCGACCTGGGGAGCGGCGCTGACGGACGACGTTGGTGGGCGGGTCACGCCTTCTTGCGGCGGCGGGCGCCGCCACGCTGTCGCAGCTGCACGCCGGACTCGGTGAGCACCCGGTGGATGAACCCGTAGGAACGGCCGGTCGAGGCCGCGAGCGCGCGGATGCTCTCACCAGAGGTGTACCGCTTTACCAGGTCTTTGGCGAGCGTCTGACGCTCGGCTCCGACGATCCGGCGACCCTTCTCAGTGCTGGTGGCTGTGCCAGTGGCTGCCATGTTGTGTCCTCACGTCCCAGACTGTGCGGTTCGGATACGGTCCCACCTATTAGACCGCCTCGAACGATCATGCGCCAGATATCAACTCTTCGCCAACCGACACGCTATGCATTGTCCACTTCCCGATAGCGTGACCACCCACCCCACCCCCGCCCCACGCGTGATCATGAAGTTGTTGCCACGACACGCCGGGGCGGAGTGCAACAACTTCATGATCAACGCCGAGGGGTGGCGGGGATCAGGCCAGCTCGACGAGTTCCAGCAGGTCGTCGCTCCAGGCGTCCTCGTCGCCGTCGGGGAGCAGGATCGCGCGGTCGGGCTTCAGCGCCATGACCGCGCCGGGGTCGTGGGTGACCAGCACGATCGCGCCGGGATAGCGGGCGATGGCGTCGAGCACCTGTTCCCGGCTGACCGGGTCGAGGTTGTTCGTCGGCTCGTCGAGCAGCAGCACGTTCGCCCCGGAGCAGACCAGGGTGGCCAGCGCCAGCCGGGTCTTCTCGCCGCCGGAGAGCACCCCGGCCGGCTTCTCCACGTCGTCGCCGGAGAACAGGAACGCGCCGAGGATCTTGCGCAGGTCGGTGTCGGTCTGCTCGTTGGCGGCGCTGCGCATGTGGTCCAGCACCGAGCGGTCCACGTCGAGCGTCTCGTGCTCCTGCGCGTAGTAGCCGAGCCGCAGGCCGTGGCCGGCGTGCACGCCGCCGGTGTCCGGTTCCAGCAGGCCGCCGAGCATCCGCAGCAGGGTGGTCTTGCCGGCGCCGTTGAGCCCGAGGATGGCCACCCGGGAGCCCCGGTCGACCGCCACGTTCACGTCGGTGAAGATCTCCAGCGAGCCGTACGACTTCGACAGGCCGGTCGCGGTGAGCGGGGTCTTGCCGCACGGGGCCGGGTTCGGGAAGCGCACCTTCGCCACCCGGTCGGAGACGCGTACCTCCTCCAGGCCGGAGATCAGCTTCTCCGCCCGGCGGGCCATGTTCTGCGCGGCGACGGTCTTGGTGGCCTTGGCCCGCATCTTGTCGGCCTGCGCCATCAGCGCGCCGGCCTTCTTCTCGGCGTTGGCCCGCTCCCGGCGTCGGCGCCGCTCGTCGGTCTCGCGGGCCTCCAGGTAGGCCTTCCAGCCGAGGTTGTAGACGTCGACCACGGAGCGGGTGGCGTCGAGGAACCACACCTTGTTGACCACCGACTCCAGCAGGGAGCCGTCGTGGGAGATCACGATCAGGCCGCCCTTGTGGTTGGCGAGGAAGCTGCGCAGCCAGGTGATCGAGTCGGCGTCGAGGTGGTTGGTCGGCTCGTCGAGCAGCAGGATGCCGCCGCCGTTCTCGCCCGCGTCGCGGAACAGGATCCGGGCCAGCTCGATGCGGCGGCGCTGACCGCCGGAGAGCGTGCCGATGGTCTGGGCGAGCGCCCGGTCGGGCAGGCCGAGGTTGGCGCAGATCCGGGCGGCCTCGGCCTCGGCCGCGTACCCGCCGAGGGAGGCGAACTGGTCCTCCAGCGTGCCGTAGCGGCGGACCAGCTTGTCGTCGTCGGCGCCCTCGGCGAGCTTCTCCTCGACCTCCTTCATCTGGGCCATCAGCACGTCCAGGCCCCGGGCGGAGAGCACCCGGTCGCGGCCGGTGACCTCCAGGTCGCCGGTGCGCGGGTCCTGCGGGAGGTAGCCGATGGCGCTGCGCCTGTCGATCTGCCCGGAGTATGGCTGGCCCTCGCCGGCCAGCACCTTGAGCGTGGTGGTCTTGCCGGCGCCGTTGCGGCCGACCAGGCCGATGCGGTCGCCCGGCTGCACGCGCAGGGTGGTGTCGGAGAGCAGGATGCGGGCGCCGGCGCGCAGCTCCAGGCCGGTGGCAGTGATCATGTCGGACGACTCGCTCTCGGGGTCTGGAAGGGCTGACTCATGGGCACGCGAAAGCGCCGGCGAGCACGAGGCCCGTCGGCGCGGGGCGGTTCAGCCTTCGCAGAGCAGCACCCGCCAAGTGTACCGGGCGTCGCGCGGGCGGCCCGCCGGATTACCAATCAAGATCATCGGGTACCCGAAACGCCGTCCGGACCCGGTCCGGTACCGCAACCACCAAACGGATCAAATCGGGTGATCGGGGTAGACATGGAGCTGAACGAGAACGCACGGGTCGACACCAGCCAGGTGGACGACCGGCGAGGATCCGGCGGGGGCGGCGGGCTGGGCGGCATCCCCATCCCCATCGGCGGTGGCCGGGGCGGCATCGTCGGCATCGTCATCGCCGTGCTCGTCGCGCTCGTCGGCGGCGGCTTCGGCCTGAACGCGGCCACCAGCGGCGGCGACGAGCCGCAGGGCGACAACGCGTCGCTGGAGCAGAAGTGCGCGGCCGACGACGCGCTCCAGCAGCTCGACTGCCGCAACGCTCTCTACGTCAACTCCATCCAGGCCTACTGGCAGAAGGCCCTGCCAGAGGCGTTCGGCGAGCAGTACCGCCCGTCGCGCACCGTCTTCTTCAGCCAGGGCGTCAACACCGCCTGCGGGCAGGCCGACTCCGGCGTCGGGCCGTTCTACTGCCCCGCCGACGACCTCGTCTACATCGACCTGACCTTCTACCAGGTCCTCGCGCAGCAGCTCGGCGCCGAAGGCGAATTCGCCCAGCCGTACGTGCTCGCCCACGAGTACGGCCACCACGTGCAGGACCTGCTCGGCACCGAGGCCCAGATGCGCCGCCAGCAGCAGCGCGACCCGGACAACGCGAACGCGCTCTCGGTCAAGCTGGAGTTGCAGGCCGACTGCTACGCCGGTGCCTGGGCGAAGAACGCCACCGGCACGGCCGACGCGAGCGGTCAGAAGATCTTCACCAGCATCAGCGAGCAGGACATCCAGCAGGCCATCGACACCGCCGAGAAGATCGGCGACGACGCCATCTCCGAGCGGGCCAACCGGCCGGTCAACCCGGACGAGTTCACCCACGGCTCGTCCGCCCAGCGTAAGCAGTGGTTCAGCAAGGGGTACGACACCGGCGACCCCAAGTCCTGCGACACCTTCAGCGGGGCGCTGTGAGGGCGGTGGGCGCGGCGGGCTGAGCGCCGCCGCGGCACCCCACGGCACGGGCCCGGTCGTTCGGCGACCGGGCCCGTGCCGTGTGTCGGGCGGTCGCCGTGGCTGTGGTCAGGCCGGAGCGGGGTCGCGCACCAGGACCCGGACCGCGCGGGCCGCGGCGATCGCGCCGACCAGCACGGCGTGCCGGGGCTCGGGCACGTCCAGCAGTCGGTCCACGCGCAGCGCCGCCAGCGGGGCGAGCCGCCGGTCGGCGAGCACGGTGTCGACCGCCCGCCGGTCGCCGCCGCAGACCAGCGCGTCCAGCGACGACGCCTGTGGCAACAGCAGTCGTACGGCCAGGTCGGCCGCGTCGCCCAGGGCCGCCTTCGCCTGGTTGTCGCGTCGGCGGGCGAAGCGCTGCTGGGACCAGCCCCCGGCGGCGGTGCGCCCCTGCACGTAGCGGGTGTCCACCTTGGAGACCACCAGCTCGTCCCCCGCCGCGACGCCCACCGCCACCGCGCCCTTGCGGGCGAGCAGCAGGCCGATCCGGCGGGGCGTGGTCGCGGCGACCACGAAGTCGGGCACGTCCGAGGTGACCGGCGCGCCGGGCGGGGTGTGCAGCTCGGCGGTCGTGCCGTCCGGCGCGACGAGCAGCAGGCCGTACCCCTGGGAGGTGGTGGTGGGCGGGCCGTGCCGGTCGGCGAAGCCCTCGACCCAGCGGCCGATCCGGCCGGGTTCGACGTCCACCCACCGGCCTCCCCCGGCCGCCGGTCTGCTGCTCATAGGCCCGAAGGTACGCCACTCTCGGCCGCCCGCCTCCGGCGGTCGCCCGGCAGGACGGCTACGGATCCGGGACATCGACCGGGTCTAGTACGCTCGCCGCCGGCCGGCTCCCCGGATCGGGGCCGGTTCCGGGCGGTCGTATCTCGCCGCGGCAACCATCGACGGGAGGCAGGCATGGGGGCGGAAACGGGTGGGATGGAGAGTCCTGTCGGCGACCCGGTCGGGACGAGTGCGGACCCGCCGGGCGGCGCAGAGGCTTCGAGCGCAGCCGATCCCGCCGCGACGGAAGACTCCCGGCGGCTGCGGGTACGGGACATGCTCTGGGTGCCCCTGGGGCTGGCCCTGCTTCTCCTCGGCTGGTGGCTTCCCCTCCGGGAGGTGTACGGCGTCGGCGCCGTGACGGCCGCGGCGGGCGTCGCGGTGATCGTCTTCAGGATCTCCGGCGGGCTGCGCGGCACCCGACCACGGCCACTGCTCGTCGCCACGGTCGTCCTCGCCACCTTCGCCGCCGGGGCACTCGTCCAGGCACCACGCCTGGTGATGTCCCAGTCGGACGGGCCGTACGTGTGGCACTCGTCGAGAGGCACCGGCGACGACAGGTTCGGCGCGTTCGTCGACGAGGTCAAGGCACTGCCACACGTGCTACTCATGAAGACCCGTGGCGGGCTGCGGGGGCGCGACCCGCAGACGGGCGAGAGCACGTTCGCGATCTGGACCAAGGACGGTCGCGTTTTCGTCGGCCCGGACGGAAACATGGCGGTGTATGACAGCGACGAAATCAGATATTACAGCGCCGCCGGCTCGTTGCTGTGGCAGCTTGCGCACCCCTCCGGTGTCCCTGTCGAGCGCGCACTGGTCGCCATGGGCAACGGCACCATCGTCCTGCGCGACTGCCTCAAGGACTCGTGCGTCTACACCGGGCACGGGCCGTCCGCCGCGGTGTTGTGGACGGCCACCGGCGCCCACCGCGAAACCCAGTTCGGCCCCGTCGGCAACGATCACATCAGTAGTACGCTCCTCCGGGTCGCTCCGACTGTCGTCGCCATCGACCCGAACCCGCCCATCGGTGAGCATGCGACCCTCATCAGGACGACCACGGTACGCGGGGCCGACGGACGGATCCTGGGCACCACACGCGGCAACGCGACCGCCGTCATCGGCGAGACGGTAGTGCTGGACGTGGGCGGATGCCAGCTCGCCGCCGTCCGGGGCGGCAAGGCCATCTGGACCACCCAGGGCCTGCCCTGTACAAAGGGTGCCTGGAAGGCAAACCCGAGATACTTCGAGAAGCGCCTCTACTTCAAGTACTTCACCGACGACGAATGGACCGGCACCGTCACGGTCGGTCTCGACGACGGTCAGTGGCGCGCGACCGGCCCTCTCCAGACCGACTTCGACAGCCGGTTCCTTCCGCATCGCACGACGGGTGTGGCCGGCGACGAGATGTGGGTCGAGCGACGCGGCCGGACCCTCACCGGTGTGGACGCCGCCACCGGCCAGGCCCGCTGGACCTTCCGCGCTCCGGGCCCTCTCTATCCGACGATGCTCACTCTTGGGCCGGGCGCTGTCGTGGTGGCGTCGAGCCCGGGCGAGCGGCTCACCGAACTCACCGGAGAGCACGACGCGTGCCTCATCACGGTGCTCGACGCGCGCACCGGCCGGACGACCGCCCGACTGGTCCTGCCGCACCCGCGCAACTCCGGCATCTCCGGAGTCGCACCGGGGCGAGCCTTCATCCAGGGCTACAGCTTCGTCGACGGCCGCGACGCGGACGGACTTCTGGGCCGCCCGTAGCCCCTGTCACGGGATGGTCCGGTGACGCGTCGAGCGCGGCACCCCCAACCGGGGTGCCGCGCTCGACGATGCAGCGTCAGACGTTGAAGCCGAGGGAACGGAGCTGGTCGCGCCCCTCGTCGGTGATCTTGTCGGGGCCCCACGGCGGGAGCCACACCCAGTTGATCCGGATGTCGCCGACCAGGCCCCCACCGGGGCCGGTGGTGAGCGCCTGCCGCGTCTGGTCCTCGATGACGTCGGTCAGCGGGCACGCCGCCGAGGTCAGCGTCATGTCCAGGGTGGCGACGTTGTCGTCGCCGACGTGCACGCCGTACAACAGGCCGAGGTCGACCACGTTGATGCCCAGCTCGGGGTCGACGACGTCCTTCATCGCCTCCTCGATGTCGGCGACGGCGGCCTTCCCGCCGGCGGCCGGCGCACCGGTCGCGGCCGGTGCGGCGTCCACGGCCGGGGCGGTCCCGCCCTCGGTCGTCGGGGTCGCCTCGGTGGCGGTGTCCTCGCTGCTCATGCCTCAACCTCCGAAGGGCTCACGCTTACACCGGCGCGTGCCGCGGCGTCCTTGAACGCCATCCACGGCAACAGCGCGCACTTGACCCGGGCGGGGTAGCGGGCGACGCCCGCGAACGCGACCCCGTCACCGAGCACGTCCTCGTCCGGCGTGACCTGGCCACGGCCGGACATCAACTCCACGAACGCCTCGTGCACCCGGAACGCGTCGCCCGCGCCCCGGCCCACCAGCAGCTCGTGCAGCACACTCGCCGACGCCATGCTGATCGAGCAGCCCAGCCCGTCGTACGAGACGTCGTGCAGCACGTCGCCGTCGGTGGCCACCCGGACGGTCACCTCGTCACCGCAGGTCGGGTTGACGTGGTGCGCCTCGGCGACCCGGGCGTCCGCGTCGCGCAGGCCGCGACCGTGCGGGTGCTTGTAGTGGTCCAGGATGATCTCCTGGTAGAGAGATTCGAGCTGCATCAGTCGAACACCTTCCGCACCCGCGCCAGGCCCTCCACCAGGGCGTCGATCTCCCCGGTGGTGGTGTAGAGGTAGAACGAGGCCCGCGTCATGGCCGGCACGCCGAAGCGGGTGCAGACCGGCTTGGCGCAGTGGTGACCGACGCGCACCTGCACACCCAGCGAGTCGAGCACCTGCCCCACGTCGTGGGGGTGGATGTCGCCGAGGGCGAACGAGATGGTGCCGCCCCGGCCCACCGGCACGGTGGGTCCGAAGATCCGCAGGCCGGGCACCGTGGCGAGGGCGTCCAGCGCGTACGCCGTCAGCTCCTTCTCGTGCCACTGGATGGCCCGCATCCCGACGCCGGTGAGGTAGTCGACGGCCGCGCCGAGCGCGACCGCCTCGGCGATCGGCGGGGTGCCCGCCTCGAACCGCGCCGGCGGCGCGGCGAACGTCGAGCCCGCCAGCGACACCGTCTCGATCATCGAACCGCCGCCGAACACCGGCGGCATCGCCGCCAGCAGCTCCGCGCGACCCCAGAGCACCCCGATGCCGGTCGGCCCGCACATCTTGTGCCCGGTGAAGACGACGAAGTCGGCGTCGTATTCGACCACGTCCATCGGCATGTGCGGCACCGACTGCGAGCAGTCGAGCAGCAGCAGCGCCCCCACCTCACGGACCCGCGCGGTGATCCGCGAGGTGGCGTTGACCGTGCCGAGGATGTTGGACATGTGCACCAGCGAGACGATCTTCGTCCGTTCGGTGACCAGGTCCTGAAGCCCCGACTCGTCCAGTCGCCCCTGGTCGGTGACCGGGAACCAGCGCAGGGTCGCGCCGGTGCGCTCGCAGAGCAGCTGCCACGGCACGATGTTCGAGTGGTGCTCCATCTCGGAGATCACCACCTCGTCACCGGGGCCGAGCCGGAAGCGCGGGTCGGCGTCGGGCCGCAGCGAGGCGTTGGAGAACGCGTACGCCACGATGTTGATCGCCTCGGTGGAGTTCTTGGTGAACACCACCTCGTCCACGCTCGGCGCGTTGACGAACGCGGCGATCTTGGCCCGCGCGCCCTCGTACGCCTCGGTGGCCTCGGTGCCCAGGGTGTGCACCGAGCGCGACACGTTGGCGTTGTGCATGGCGTAGTGCGCGCCGAGCACGTCGAGCACCTGCCGCGGCTTGTGGGAGGTGTTGGCGCTGTCGAGGTAGACCAGCCGGTGGCCGTTGACCTCCCGGTCGAGGATCGGGAAGTCGGCGCGCACCTTCGCCACGTCGTAACGCGGCACGTCGTCGTACTGCGGCATCCCCGCCGGGATCGCGATGGAAGTCATGTCGACCGGCCCACCCATTCTTCCGAGGGGACTCAGGCCCGCGCCGCGCCGGCTCCGGCGGCGTACCGCTCGTAGCCCTCTTCCTCGAGCTTGTCGGCCAGCTCCCGGCCGCCCTGCTCGACGATCCGGCCGGCGACGAAGACGTGCACGAAGTCCGGCTTGATGTAGCGCAGGATCCGGGTGTAGTGGGTGATCAGCAGCATCCCGGTGTCGCCGGTGTCGCGGACCCGGTTGACGCCCTCGCTGACCACGCGCAGCGCGTCCACGTCAAGGCCGGAGTCGGTCTCGTCGAGGATGGCGATCTTCGGCTTGAGCAGCTCGAGCTGCACGATCTCGTGCCGCTTCTTCTCGCCGCCGGAGAAGCCCTCGTTGACGTTGCGCTGGGCGAACGCCGGGTCCATCTGGAGGCGCTCCATGGCCCCGCGCAGCTCGCCGCCCCAGGTGCGCAGCTTCGGCGCGGTGCCGTCGATGGCGGTCTTGGCGGTACGCAGGAAGTTCGCGACCGAGACGCCGGGGACCTCGACCGGGTACTGCATCGCCAGGAAGAGGCCGGCGCGGGCCCGCTCGTCGACGGACATGGCCAGCACGTCGACGCCGTCGAGCGTCACCGAACCGCCGGTGATCTCGTACTTGGGGTGGCCCGCGATCGAGTAGGCCAGGGTGGACTTGCCGGAGCCGTTCGGGCCCATGATCGCGTGAGTCTGACCGGAGTTCACCTCCAGGTCTACCCCATGCAGGATCGGCTTGAGCTCACCCTCGGGCAGCTTGACCGACACCTTCAGGTCGCGGATCTCCAGGGTGCTCATTATCGGGTCACTCCATTGCTCGGCGTGAGACTGACGTAGATGTCGCCGTCTCGGACTTCGACGGGGTAGACGGGAACGGGTTCGGTGGCGGGCAGCCCGGTCGGCTCGCCGGTCCTCAGGTCGAAACGGGACCCGTGCAGCCAACATTCCAGCGTGCAGCCCTCGACCTCCCCCTCGGAGAGGGCGACCGCGGCGTGCGAGCACTCGTCGTAGGCGGCGTAGAAGGCGCCGTCCTCGCCGTGCACCAGCGCGATCGGCGTGCCGTCGACATCCGCGCTGACCACGGTGCCCTTCGGCACGTCCTCGGTGGAGCAGAGGCGGATCATCAGGCGCCGGCCTTCGCGAGCCTGCCCTCGATCGCGTCGCCCAGCCGCTCGCGCAGCGACTCGACCGGGATCTTGTTGATCAGCTCGGCGAAGAAGCCACGGACCACCAGGCGCCGCGCCTCGGACTCCGGGATGCCCCGGGCCATCAGGTAGAACAGCTGCTCGTCGTCGAAGCGCCCGGTCGCGCTCGCGTGCCCGGCGCCGGCGATCTCGCCGGTCTCGATCTCCAGGTTGGGTACGGAGTCCGCCCGCGCGCCGTCGGTCAGCAGCAGGTTGCGGTTGATCTCGTACGAGTCGGTGCCGGTCGCCTCGGCGCGGATCAGCACGTCGCCCACCCAGACGGTACGGGCGCTCGCGCCCTGCAACGCGCCCCGGTAACCGACGTAGCTGCGGCAGTCCGGCACGCTGTGGTCGACCAGCTGGCGGTGTTCCAGGTGCTGGCCCGAGTCGGCGAAGTAGAGGCCGTACAGCTCGGCCTCGCCGCCCCGCTCGGTGTACTCCACCGAGGTGTACTGCCGGACCAGGTCGCCGCCGAGGCTCACCTGGACGTGCACCACCTTCGCGTCCCGGCCCAGCTTGATCTTCAGGTGCTGGGCCTGCACCGCGTCGCCGGCCCAGTCGGCGACGGTGACCAGGGTCAGCTTCGCCCCGTCGGCCACCGCCACCTCGACGTTGTCGGCGAGCGTCGTCGAACCGACGTGCTCCAGCACCAGGGTCACCTCGGCGAACCGGCCCACCTCGACGAAGGTGTGCCCGAAGGCCACGCCCTCGGCGCCCTCGCCGACCACCCGCAGGCTCACCGGCTCGGCCACCACGGCGTCGCGGGCGACCTGGACCAGCAACGCCTGCCCGGCCCCGCCGTAGGCGAGCGCGCTGACCCGGTCGACCGGGGTGAGCACGCTGCCGACCCTCGGGTCGTCGGTGCCGATCCGCCCCACGACGACGCCCTCGGGCAGGTCGCCGTGCTCGTGACGGACCGTGCCGGCGGCGGCCTGCGGCCCACCGGCGAGCCCGCGCAGCCGCTTGATCGGGGTGAACCGCCACTCCTCCTCCATGCCGGTGAGGGCAGGGAAGTCGGCGGCGTCGTACGAGCGCAGCGCCTGCGACTTGGTGCTGGGCGGGGCGGAAGCCTGGGTAGTCATCTCTTCCTTGCTCTGTTCTGCGACGACGGTGTCATTGACCGGAAGGGGGCCGGCGTCAGCCGACCGCGCCCTCCATCTGGAGCTCGATCAGACGGTTGAGCTCCAGGGCGTACTCCATCGGGAGTTCCTTGGCGATCGGCTCGATGAAGCCACGCACGATCATCGCCATCGCCTCGTCCTCGCTCAGACCCCGGCTCATCAGGTAGAAGAGCTGGTCATCGCTGATCTTGGAGACGGTGGCCTCGTGCCCCATCGACACGTCGTCCTCGCGGATGTCGACGTACGGGTAGGTGTCCGAGCGGGAGATGGTGTCGACCAGCAGCGCGTCGCACTTGACCGTGCTCCGGCTGCTGTGCGAGCCCTCCAGCACCTGCACCAGGCCCCGGTACGACGTGCGGCCGCCACCGCGGGCGATCGACTTGGAGATGATCGTGCTGCTGGTGTGCGGCGCGGCGTGCACCATCTTGGCGCCCGCGTCCTGGTGCTGGCCCTCGCCGGCCATGGCCACCGAGAGCACCTCGCCCTTGGCGTGCGGGCCGGTCATGTAGACCGCCGGGTACTTCATGGTGACCTTGGAGCCGATGTTGCCGTCGACCCACTCCATGGTCGCGCCCTCGTGGCAGACGGCGCGCTTGGTGACCAGGTTGTAGACGTTGTTAGACCAGTTCTGGATGGTCGTGTAGCGGCACCGGGCGTTCTTCTTGACGATGATCTCCACGACGGCGCTGTGCAGCGAGTCGGAGGAGTACATCGGCGCGGTGCAGCCCTCGACGTAGTGCACGTACGCGCCCTCGTCGACGATGATCAGGGTCCGCTCGAACTGGCCCATGTTCTCGGTGTTGATCCGGAAGTAGGCCTGCAACGGGATCTCCACCTGCACGCCCTTCGGCACGTAGATGAACGAGCCGCCGGACCACACGGAGGTGTTCAGCGCCGCGAACTTGTTGTCGCCGACCGGGATCACCGTGCCGAAGTATTCCTTGAAGACGTCCTCGTGCTCCCGCAGCGCGGTGTCGGTGTCGAGGAAGACGACGCCCTGCTCCTCAAGGTCCTCACGGATCTTGTGGTAGACGACCTCGGACTCGTACTGCGCCGCGACGCCGGCGACCAGCCGCTGCTTCTCCGCCTCGGGGATGCCCAGCCGGTCGTAGGTGTTCTTGATGTCCTCGGGCAGGTCCTCCCAGCTCGTGGCCTGCTTCTCCGTGGAGCGCACGAAGTACTTGATGTTGTCGAAGTCGATCCCCGTGAGGTCGGCGCCCCAGGCCGGCATGGGCTTGCGACCGAACAGTCGCAGGCCCTTGAGCCGCAGGTCGAGCATCCAGGCCGGCTCGCTCTTCTTGGCCGAGATGTCCCGCACCACCGCCTCGCTGAGGCCGCGCTGGGCGACGGCCCCGGCGGCGTCCGGGTCGGACCAGCCGTACTCGTAGCGACCCAGGGCGGCGAGCTGCTCTTCCTGGGTCTGGGGCTGGACGATCTGCTCGGTCATCTATCTGTCCTCACAGTGGTGACGGTCTTTGCGGACTGGCGCCCCGGCTGGGCCGGGATGTGCGTGGTGCACACCCCGTCGCCGTGCGCGATGGTGGCCAGGCGCTGCACGTGGGTGCCGACCAGGCGGGAGATGACCGCGGTCTCGGCCTCGCACAGCTGGGGAAACTCGGCGGCCACGTGCGCCACCGGGCAGTGGTGCTGACACAGCTGGCCGCCGGAGGCGATCGTGGACGCGTTCGCAGCGTAACCCTCGGCGGTCAGCGCCCCGGCGAGTGCCTCGGCCCGCGCGAGCGGGTCGTCGCCGGCGTCCTCCATGGCGGCCCGGCAGCGGCTCTCCAGGGCGGCGACCTGGTCGGCGGCGAAGGCCTCCACCGCCTCCGCGCCGCCGCTGCGCGAGATCCAGCGCAGCGCGGCGGTGGCCATGTTGTCGTAGTGGTGGGTGCCGCAGCGGCCCCGGGCGGCGTCGGTCAGCACGAACACCTTCGCCGGCCGGCCCCGCCCCCGGTGGCCGCGGACGGCCTGCTCGCGGGCGAGCACGTCACCGTCGGCGAGCATCGCGTCGAGGTGCCGGCGGATCGCGGCCGGGCTGAGCCCGAGCGCCGAACCGAGCTGCACGGCGGTGGTCGCACCCCGCTCCAGCAGGAGCTGGGTGACGCGGTCACGGGTGGAGAGATCCGCGACGGACGCGGACTGACCGGCGGTCGGGACGACCGCCGGCTGGTGCCCCGAGAGCGCCGCCGCGTTTTTCACAACGCCAACGTTACGTAATTACCCCGGGGCCCGCAAACCGGGGTCCCGGTGATCCGAGCCACCGCGCCCACGGAGTCGCCCGATCGGGGTCCACTACCGTGCGTAGGATTGCGCCGTGAAGCGACCCGTCCGGTTCCCGGTCTCCACCACCCTGCTGCGCCGTCTCGCGTACGCCAACATCGTCGCGAACGTGGCGATCGTCGTCACCGGCGGCGCCGTCCGACTGACCGCGTCCGGTCTCGGCTGCCCCACCTGGCCCCGGTGCACCGATGAGTCCTACACCACCACGCCGGAGATGGGCGTGCACGGGGTGATCGAGTTCGGCAACCGCCTGCTCACGTTCGTCCTGGTGCTGATCGCCGGAGCGACGTTGCTGGCGGCACTCCTGCACCGTCCGCGCCGGCGCAGCGTGGTGCTGCCCGCGATCGCCGTCGTGGTGGGCATCGTCGCCCAGGCCGTGATCGGCGGGATCACGGTGCGCACGCAACTGCACCCCTCGATCGTGGGCATCCACTTCGTGGTCTCGATGCTGCTGCTGCTCGCCGCGTACACCCTCTGGCGTCGGGTCGGCGAGCCGGACGCCCCGAAGGTCCTCCTGGTGCCGGAACCGATCCGGACGCTGGTCCGGGCGACCGTGGCGACGAGCGCGGCGGTGATCGTCGTCGGGGTGGCGGTGACCGGCAGCGGTCCGCACGCCGGTGACGCCGACGCGGTCCGCAACGGGCTGGATCCGCAGACGATCTCGCAGGTTCACGCCGACCTGGTGTTCCTGCTCCTCGGCCTGAGCGCGGCCCTGTGGCTCGCCCTACGGGCGGTGGGAGCACCGGCCGCCGCGGTCCGCGCCGCCGCGGTGCTGCTCCTGGTCGAGTTGGGTCAGGGCGTGGTCGGCTTCGTGCAGTACTTCACGGATCTCCCGGCTGTCCTGGTCGGCGCGCACATGCTGGGGTCCTGCCTGGTCTGGCTGGCCACCCTGGCGGTGCTGTGGTCGATCCGGGAACGCCGGCCGGTCACGCCGCCGCCGGCGCGGGCCGCCGCGCCGAGCCGGACGTCCGCCCCGGTCCCGGCCTGAGCCGGGGCCTGCGGGCCGAGCCGGCGGCCGGCTCGAAGACGTACTCGCCGCGGGCGTGTCGGCCCAGTCCAGCGCCTCGGTGCTCACGCCGCGGCGCGCCAGCGGTTCGAGCAGCAGCCAGCCGTCGGGGTCGAGGTCGGGCGGTTAGGCACAGGTGACGAGAGCGACCCGGGGTTCCCCCCGGGTCGACTGGTGGTGATCGGCCACGTGTGTCAGCGGGACATCGGGCGCCGGCCCATCGAGCGCCACAGGTCGTTGCTCGAACGCATCTGGTCCATCAGTTCCCGCTCCCAGGCGTTCTCGACGGTGACTCCCGCCTCCGCGCAGGCCCGCCGCGCCACCCCGGTGTCGCCGGCGAACTGGTCGCCCCACACCCCGTCCTCACCCACGAGGACGATGCGCGCGCCACGCTTGCCGACGTACTCGATGACCGCTTTCGCGCCGCCGTGCTCGGCGGCGAACGACCTGAGGCCCGCGACCAGCCCCTGGGGGGTCTTGGCGGTCTGCTCGGCCATCAGCGTCGTATCGGAACCATCTGCCATGTCGGGAAGCGTAAGCAGACTTACCCCCGGCCGGGCGAGAACCATGAACCTTTTGTGATGCCAATTACCTGGAGGTTTAAGGACGCCCACGGGCAACAGGCCCGGATATATCCGACTTGCCCGCCCAAAGAACCGCACCCAAGGCCGCCCTACCCGGGTCATCCGCGCAGTTGCGGGCCCAAGCCGACGGGTAACCCAATATGATAAGAAACCCGGACATGCCATACAGGATGCTGATTTACCGTCACGAAGCCGGGATCAGATCAGCGCGTCGACGGCAACCGCTACGAAGAGGATGGTCAGGTAGGTCGTCGACCAGTGGAACAGCCGCATCGGCTTGACCGCCTGCCCCCGCGCCGCCCGGCGGGCCAGCTTGTGCGCCTCCACCACGAAGATGGCACCGACCACCACGGCCGGGACGCCGTAGATCAGGCTCATCCCCAGCGGCCAGGCCGCCAGCGACGACGCCACGGTCAACCAGGCGAAGCCGATGATCTCGGCGTTCACCCGGCGGGTCGAGGCCACCACCGGCAGCATCGGGATGCCGGCGCGCGCGTAGTCGTCCTTGTATTTCATCGCCAACGGGTAGAAGTGCGGCATCTGCCAGAAGAAGACCACCGCGAAGAGCGCCCACGCGGCCGGGGCGAGCGTCCCGGTCACCGCCGCCCAGCCGATCAGCACCGGCGCCGCCCCGCAGGCCCCGCCCCAGAACGTGTTCGCCGTCGTGGTCCGCTTGAGCCAGAGGGTGTAGACGAGGTCGTAGTAGAGGATCGCGGCCAGCGTGAGCGCGGCGGCCAGCAGGTTGGTGAACACCGCCATCAACGCGACCGACACCGTCGCCAGCACCAACCCGAAGATCAGCGCGTTGCGGGGCGTCACGGTGTGCGTGGGCAGCGGGCGGCGCTTGGTGCGCCGCATCAACTGGTCGATGTCCCGGTCGATGTAGCAGTTGATGACGCTGGCCGCGCCGGCGGCGAGCGAGCCGCCCACCAGCACCACGGCCATCAACCAGAGCGACGGCACGCCGCCCTCCGCGAGCATCATCGCCGGCACCGTGGTGACGAGGAGCAACTCCACGATCCGCGGCTTGGTCAGCGTCACGTACGCCGCGACCACCGCCCGGACGTCCCGGCGGGCCACCGCCGACGCCCCCGCGGCCGGCACCGGCGGCTGCCCGGCAGAGTTGCTGACGGGGCGCTCGGTGATCATGCTCACGGATTGCCACCTTCCGGCGTCGGCAGGGGAGGTCAGATCGGGTCGGGCCCGGGCACGGGCCACACACCGCACCACACACTACGCGTCGTCGTTTTGGCTGCCCGGGCGACCCGACAACGGTGCGGGCCGTCACACCGTCGAGGCGCATCGCCACCGGCACAGACAGCATGCAGAGATCCCTGGGCGGACGTTTAGGACGGCTCGATAGGGTCATCAGTGAGGGTTCCGCCCATCTGCCGAGGAGCACAAGCATCGTGGCTGCCAACCGACCCGAGCACCCCGCACTCAACTGGTCCGACCTCGACCGCCGGGCCGTCGACACCGTCCGCGTGCTGGCCATGGACGCCGTGGAGAAATCCGGCAACGGCCACCCGGGCACCGCGATGAGCCTCGCGCCCGCGGCGTACCTGCTCTTCAACCGGGTCATGCGGCACAACCCGGCCGACCCGAACTGGCCGGGGCGGGACCGCTTCGTGCTCTCCGCCGGCCACTCCAGCCTCACCCTGTACATCCAGCTCTTCCTCTCCGGCTACCCGCTGGCCCTGGAGGACCTGCGGTCGCTGCGGCAGTGGGGCTCGCTGACCCCGGGGCACCCCGAGCACGGGCACACCCCGGGCGTCGAGACCACCACCGGCCCGCTCGGGCAGGGCCTCGGCAACGCGGTCGGCATGGCGATGGCCGCCCGCCGCGAGCGCGGCCTGTTCGACCCGGAGGCGGACCGGTCGGTCTTCGACCACGACATCTGGTGCATCGCCTCGGACGGTGACATCGAGGAGGGCATCAGCCACGAGGTCAGCGCGCTCGCCGGGCACCAGCAGCTCGGCAACCTCACGGTGATCTACGACGACAACGAGATCTCGATCGAGGACGACACCCGGATCGCCAAGAGCGAGGACGTGGCGGCCCGTTACGAGGCGTACGGCTGGCACGTGCAGACGGTCGACTGGCGCGCCGGCGACGCCGACCAGGGCGACTACCACGAGGACGTCGAAGCCCTGTACCGGGCGCTGCTGGCGGCGAAGGCCGAGACCGGCCGCCCCTCCTTCGTGGCGCTGCGCACTATCATCGGCTGGCCCGCGCCCAACAAGAAGAACACCGGCAAGATCCACGGCTCGGCGCTGGGCGGCGACGAGGTGGCCGCCACCAAGCAGCTCCTCGGCTTCGACCCGGCCAGGAGCTTCGAGGTCGACGAGGAGGTGCTCGGGCACGCCCGCCTGGTCATGGAGCGCGGCGCCGAGGCCGAGCAGGAGTGGACCGCGGCGTTCGACGCGTGGGCGAAGGCCCAGCCGGAGCGCCGCGCGCTCTACGACCGGATGGCCGGGCGGGTCCTGCCGACCGGCTGGACCGAGGCGCTGCCGCAGTTCCCGGCCGACGCCAAGGGCATCGCCACCCGGGCTGCCTCCGGCAAGGTCCTGGAGGCGCTCGCCCCCGTCCTGCCGGAGCTGTGGGGCGGCTCGGCCGACCTGGCGGAGAGCAACAACACCACCATGAAGGGCGAGCCGTCCTTCGTTCCCGCCGTGCACGCCACCAAGGACTTCCCCGGCCACGAGTACGGCCGCACGCTGCACTTCGGCATCCGCGAGCACGCCATGGGCGCGATCCTCAACGGCATCGCCCTGCACGGCGGCACCCGCCCGTACGGCGGCACCTTCCTGGTTTTCAGCGACTACATGCGCCCGGCGGTGCGGCTCGCCGCGCTGATGAAGCTGCCGGTGGTCTACGTCTGGACGCACGACTCGATCGGCCTCGGCGAGGACGGCCCCACCCACCAGCCGGTGGAGCACCTGACCGCGCTGCGCGCCATCCCCGGCCTGGACGTGGTCCGCCCGGCCGACGCCAACGAGACGGCCTGGGCCTGGCGGCAGGCCCTGGAGCACACCGACCGGCCGACGGCGCTGGCGCTGAGCCGGCAGGCCCTGCCGACGCTGGACCGGTCCACCCTCGCGGGTGCCGAGGGCACGGCCAAGGGCGGTTACGTGCTGGCCGAGTCGTCCAACGGCAAGCCGCAGGTGATCCTCGTCGGCACCGGCTCCGAGCTGCAGCTCTGCCTGACCGCGCGCGAGCGGTTGGAGGCCGACGGCACCCCGACCCGGGTCGTCTCGATGCCCTGCCAGGAGTGGTTCTTCGAGCAGGACGAGGCATACCGGGAGTCGGTACTGCCCCGTGGGGTAAAGGCACGGGTGAGCGTGGAGGCGGGCATCGCCATGTCGTGGCGCGCCATCGTCGGCGACTGCGGCGAGAGCGTCAGCCTGGAGCACTACGGCGCCAGCGCCCCGCACTCCGTGCTCTTCGAGCAGTTCGGCTTCACCCCCGACCGGATCGTGGCCGCCGCGCACGCGGCCCTGACCCGGGTGGGCGACATCACCGGTTTCACGACCGGCAACTGAGGGGAGCGTGGACGGCATGACGGACAGGCTGAGTGAACTCACCGCCGCAGGCGTGGCGGTCTGGCTCGACGATCTTTCCCGGGTACGGCTCTCCTCCGGCGGGCTGGACCAGCTCCGCCGGGAGAAGCACGTGGCCGGGGTGACCACCAACCCGACGATCTTCGCGAAGGCGCTGAGCGACGCCGACGAGTACGACTGGCAGCTGCGCGACCTCGCCACCCGTGGGGTGCAGGTCGAGGAGGCCGTGCGGATGCTCACGACCTACGACGTGCGCTGGGCGTGCGACGTGATGCGCCCGTCGTACGAGGGCAGCGGCGGGGTCGACGGTCGCGTCTCCATCGAGGTGGACCCGCGGGTGGCCCACGACAGCGACAAGACCGTCGCCGAGGCCAAGGCCCTGTGGTGGCTGGTCGACCGGCCCAACCTCTTCATCAAGATCCCGGCCACCGAGGCCGGCCTGCCGGCGATCACCGCCACCCTGGCCGAGGGGATCAGCGTCAACGTCACGCTGATCTTCGGGCTGGACCGCTACTCCCAGGTGATGGAGGCGTTCCTGGCCGGCCTGGAGCAGGCGAAGGCGAACGGGCACGACCTGTCGAAGATCGGGTCGGTCGCGTCGTTCTTCATCTCCCGCGTCGACGCCGAGGTCGACAAGCGGCTGGAGAAGATCGGCTCCGCCGAGGCGAAGGAGCTGCGCGGCAAGGCCGCCGTCGCCAACGCCAAGCTGGCGTACGAACGCTACTGCGAGGTGTTCTCCGGCGACCGCTGGCAGGCTCTCGCCGACGCGGGCGCGCACCCGCAGCGGCCGCTGTGGGCCTCCACCTCGACCAAGAACCCGGACTACCGGGACGTGATCTACGTCGAGGAGCTGATCGCCCCCGGCACGGTCAACACCATGCCGGAGCCGGTCGTGCACGCCTACGCCGACCACGGCGAGACCCGCGGCGACACCATCACCGGCTCGTACGACGAGGCCCGCAAGGTCTTCGCGGACCTGGAGTCGGTCGGCGTCGACCTGGCCGACGTGATCGGGGTCCTGGAGCGCGAGGGCGTGGAGAAGTTCGAGACGAGCTGGCAGGAACTGCTCGACGGCGTACGCAAGTCGTTGTCGGCCGCGGGCCAGGGCGCCAGCCGCCCGGGCGACGCCGCGAAGGGCAACGCGCAGGCCGCCCAGCAGGCGGGAGGCAACGCGTGAGCGAGCCGATCACCAGGATCAGCGGCGTGGCGTCGCACTCCGCCGGGCGAAACGGGGCGGCGCGGTGAGCGACCTCCTCAACGGGGCGGTCGAGGCCGCCGCCGGGCTCAGCGTGCACGGGGCCGACACGGTCGACGGGTCGGCCCCCGCCTCCACCCGGGAGGCGCTGGTCAGCGCCGGCGTCCCGGCCAAGCTGGCCGCGAAGGACCCGACCCTGTGGGGCCCGGACGCCGAGGCCGAGGCGAAGGTCCGCCTCGGCTGGCTGGACGTCCACCTGCGCAGCCGCGACCTGCTCCCCCAGCTCGCCGAGCTGAAGGCCGAGCTGGCCGACCTGGACCACGTGGTGCTCGCCGGGATGGGCGGCTCGTCGCTGGCCCCCGAGGTCATCGCCCGTACCCTCGGCAAGCAGCTCACCGTGCTCGACACCACCGACCCGGGGCAGGTCCGGGCGGCGCTGGCCGACCGGCTGGAGCGCACCGTGGTCGTGGTGGCCAGCAAGTCCGGCTCGACGGTCGAGACCGACAGCCACCGCCGGGCCTACTGGCAGGCGTTCCTCGACGCGGGGCTGAGCGAGGCGGAGGCCGGCCGGCACTTCGTCATCGTCACCGACCCGGGTTCGCCGCTGGAGGCCACCGCCGCCGAGATGGGTGCCTTCACCGTGCTCGCCGACCCGAACGTCGGCGGGCGATACTCCGCGCTGACCGCGTTCGGGCTGGTCCCGTCGGCCCTGGCCGGCGTCGAGGTGGCCGAGCTGCTCGACGAGGCGGAGGCGCTCGCGCGGTCGCTGGGCGGTGACCGCGACAACCCGGGCCTGGCGCTCGGCGCGGCCCTCGGCGCGGCGGCCACCATGGGCCGGGACAAGATCGCCCTGGTCTCCGACGGCACCGGCATCGAGGGCCTCGGCGACTGGGCCGAACAGTTGATCGCCGAGTCCACCGGCAAGGCCGGGGTCGGCATCCTGCCGGTCGTCGTGGAGTCGCCGCAGAGCCCCGGCGCCACCGGCGACGACGTGCTCACCGTCACCTACGGCGGCGCGCTCGCCGCCGGCGCCGTCCCCGGCGGTGGCGCCGACGCCGACGTGGCGGTCAACGGGCCGCTCGGCGCGCACTTCCTGGCCTGGGAGTACGCCACCGCGATCGCCGGCGTGGTGCTCGGCATCGACCCGTTCAACCAGCCCAACGTCACCGAGTCCAAGGAGAACACCAACCGGATCCTCGCCTCGGGTGCGCCGGCGGAGACGCCGTCGTTCACCGAGGGCGCGATCGAGGTGTACGCGCCGCAGGGCGCCCCGGGTGATCTGGCCGGCGTCCTGCGTCAGCTTGTCGACGGGGTGGGCGACGGCGGCTACCTGGCGGTGCTGGCGTACCTAGACCGGTTCGCCGACGCCGACGCGGCCGGGCTGCGCCCCCTGCTGGCCTCGGCCGGCGGGCGTCCGGTCACCTTCGGGTGGGGACCACGGTTCCTGCACTCCACCGGCCAGTACCACAAGGGCGGCCCGCAGGTCGGCAGCTACCTCCAGCTCACCGGCGCGGTCGCCGACGACCTGCCGGTGCCGGGCCGGCCGTACACCTTCGGGCAGTTGCAGGCGGCGCAGGCCGCCGGCGACCGGCAGGCCCTGGCCGAGCGCAAGCGCCCGGTGGTGCGGCTGCACCTGACCGACCGGTCGGCGGGCGTGGCCCAGCTGCTCGATGCGGTGGGGGCGTTGCGGACGTGACGATGAGGACCATGGACGACGCGGAGCGAGGAGGCGGCGTGAACCCGCTGCGCGATCCGCAGGACCGCCGGCTGCCACGGATTCCGGAGTCGTGCGCTCTGGTGATCTTCGGAGTCACCGGTGACCTGGCCCGCAAGAAACTCCTCCCGGCCGTGTACGACCTGGCGAACCGGGGGCTGCTGCCCCCGGGTTTCGTCGTGCTCGGCTTCGCCCGCCGCGACTGGGGTGACGGGGACTTCGAGTCGCTCGCCCACGAGGCCGCCAAGAAGCACGCCCGCACCCCCTGGCGGGAGGAGGTGTGGGCGCGGCTCGTCGGCAACGTCAAGTTCGTCGGCGGCTCCTTCGACGACGACGCCGCGTTCGACCACCTCGCCGAGATGCTGGACGAGCTGCGCCAGACGCACGGCATCCCGGGCAACGCCGCCTTCTACTTCTCCATCCCCCCGGCGGCGTTCCCCGTGGTCCTCAAGCAGCTCGCCCGCACCGGAATGGCCGACAACGCCAAGTCCGGCGGCTGGCGCCGGGTGGTGGTGGAGAAGCCCTTCGGGCACGACCTGCCCTCGGCGAAGGCCCTCAACGACCTGGTCGACGACGTCTTCACCCGCAAGGACGTCTTCCGCATCGACCACTACCTCGGCAAGGAGACCGTCCAGAACATCCTCGCGCTGCGGTTCGCCAACAACCTGTTCGAGCCGCTGTGGAACTCCAAGTACGTCGACTCGGTGCAGATCACCATGGCCGAGGACGTCGGCATCGGCAGCCGTGCCGGCTTCTACGACTCGGCCGGCGCGGCCCGCGACGTGCTCCAGAACCACCTGCTCCAGTTGCTGGCGCTGGTGGCGATGGAGGAGCCGACGAGCTTCGACGCCGACGAGATCCGCACCGAGAAGCTCAAGGTCCTGCGGGCCATCACCCTGCCGAAGGACATCGCCGAGGGCACCGTGCGCGGGCAGTACCTGCCGGGTTGGGTGGGTGGCGAGCGGGCCGTCGGCTACCTGGAGGAGGAGGGCGTCCCGCAGGACTCGACCACGGAGACCTACGTGGCGGTCCGGCTCGGCATCCAGAACCGCCGCTGGGCGGAGGTGCCGTTCTACATCCGCGCCGGCAAGCGGCTGCCGCGACGCGTCACCGAGGTAGCCATCATGTTCAAGCGGGCGCCGCACCTGCCGTTCAACGACGCCGACATGGAGTCGCTGGGCAACAACCAGCTCGTGATCCGGGTGCAGCCCGACGAGGGCGTCGTGCTCAAGTTCGGCTCCAAGGTGCCGGGCACCACGATGGAGGTCCGCGACATCGCGATGGACTTCCAGTACGGCGAGGCGTTCACCGAGTCCAGCCCCGAGGCGTACGAGCGGCTCGTGCTGGACGTGCTGATCGGTGACCGTACCCTCTTCCCGGACGCCGCCGAGGTCGAGCAGAGCTGGCAGGTCGTCGACCCGCTGGAGCACGCCTGGGCGGGCACCACGCCGGAGCCGTACCGGGCCGGCGAGTGGGGTCCCCGGGCCGCCGACGAGATGCTCGCCCGCGAGGGCCGGGCCTGGCGCAGAGCGTGAGCGCGAGGAGTGAGCCGGTTCTGCGAGCCCCGCAGTCGCGAACGAAGGCAGGTGCCGTGAGCGCGAGGAGTGAGCCGGTTCTGCGAGCCCCGCAGTCGCGAACGAAGGCAGGTGCCGTGAGCAGGCGCAGCGAGCAAACCAGGAGGCTCCATTGATCGGCCTGTGGGACACCACCGGCAACGAGGTGGTCAAGGCGCTGGCCGCCGAGCGGCGCAGCGCCGGCGGGGTGGCCAGCGGAATGGCGCTCACCCTGATCGTGGTGGTCGACGAGAAACGGGTCCGCGAGGCGGAGGCGGCGGCGACCATCGCCGCCGCCGCCCACCCCTGCCGGCTGGTGGTGGTGGTCCGCTCCGACGTGGAGCGCGAGCGCAACCGGCTGGACGCGGAGATCGTCGTCGGTGGCCGCCTCGGGCCCTGCGAGGCGGTCGTGACCCGGATGTACGGGCGGCTGGCCCTGCACGCCGAGTCGGTGGTGATGCCGTTGCTGGTGCCGGACGTGCCGGTCGTGACGTGGTGGCACGGCGATCCCCCGACCGAGATCGCCACGGACTTCCTCGGCGTGGTCGCCGACCGGCGCATCACCGACTCCGCGCAGGCCGCCGACCCGGTCGAGGCGCTGCGTCAACGGGCCCGGGACTACGCGCCCGGCGACACCGACCTGGCGTGGACGAGGATCACCCCGTGGCGCACCCTCGTGGCGGGGGCGTTCGACGCCACCCAGGCGGAGGTGACCGAGGCGAGGGTGGTGGCACCGCCCACCGACCCGACGGCCGCGCTGATGCAGGGCTGGTTGGCCGCGCGGCTCGGCATCACGCCGACGTGGCAGCACAGCCGGGAGTGGCCGCGGATGCGGGAGGTGCAGCTTCGCTGCGCCAACGGCGACACGCTGACCCTGACCCGCGACGACAGTGTGGCGACGTTCCAACGTACCGGGCAGGACGATCGGCAACTGCCGCTCGTCCGCCGCCCGCTCGGCGACGAACTGGCCGAGGAACTGCGCCGGCTCGATGCCGACCAGGTATACGCGGAGGCGCTGGGCGCGGCGGCCGGGCTGGCCGGGCTGGACCAGCACCCCACGCAGCGGGTGCACGTCTGGAAGGATCCGGCCACGGCCCAGCGGGCCGAGGCGGGGGTCACCGCGCACACGGGTACGAGCGCCGAGCACTGAGCACACCGGCTGCCGGCACCACGCGACACCGGCCGCGCGGCGGCCGGAGAAACGAAGGCACATCAGATGAGTGAGGCGAGTGTCGCCGTCCATGCCGACGCCGACCTGCTGGCCCAGGCGGTGGCCGCCCGGCTGCTGGTCAGGCTGCTCGACGCGCAGGCCGAGCGGGGCCAGGCGTCGGTGGTGCTGACCGGCGGCCGGATAGCCGCGGCGGTGCACCGGGCGGTGGCGGCGTTGCCGGCCCGGGACGCCGTCGACTGGTCCCGGGTGGACGTCTGGTGGGGCGACGAGCGGTTCCTGCCCGCCGGCGATCCCGAGCGCAACGAGACGCAGGCCCGCGCGACGCTGCTGGACGCGGTGCCGCTGGACCCGGCCCGGGTCCACCCCATGCCCGCCTCCGACGGCCCGGCCGGCCCGGACCCGGAGGAGGCGGCGGCCCGCTACGCCGGCGAGCTGGCCCGCGCGGCGCGACCGGGCAACGCCGCGCTGCCCCACTTCGACGTGCTGATGCTGGGTGTCGGCGAGGACGGGCACGTGGCCTCGGTCTTCCCCGAGCACCCGGTACACCACGACAGCCGGCCGGTAAGCGCGGTGCGGGGCAGCCCCAAGCCTCCGCCGCTGCGGACCACGCTGACCCTCTCGGCGATCAACACGGCCGAGGAGGTCTGGTTGGTGGCCAGCGGGGCCGGCAAGGCCCGGGCTGTCGGCATGGCACTGGCGGGGGCCGGGTCGGTTCAGCTCCCGGCGGCGGGCGTGCGGGGCACCGGTCGGACGCTCTGGCTACTGGACCGGGCGGCGGCGGCCGACGTCCCGGCCCGCCTGCGCAGCCTGCGCTGACCGCACCTGGCACCCGGATCGCTGGCTCGGCCAGGACGCACCCGGGAGCCGGGACTACCGTCACCGCCCGCCCGACGCCCGCTGCCACCCGGCCGGCGTCGGCTGGCGGACCGCCGGCGTCGGCTGGCGGGCATCGGCCGGCGGCTGGCGAACGGACGGCGGACGGCGGGCGGGTGACGGCTGACTGCGGGCGGGCGGGTGACCGGCGACGGGCGGCTGGCGGCTGGCGGCTGGCGGCTGGCGGGCGACCATATGCACGCGTGCGCTTTCGAGCTGATGTCGTAACCGATTCACCGGCCATCTGGCGCCCACGGCGGCCCAGACCACCGCACCACGTGATGTCGTAAACGACTCAGCTCCAAAGCGTCGCACGACCTACAGTCCGGTGGGCCGCGCCGCCAGGACCCACCACCCCACGGGAGGCGACCACCGCGCCCCACCGAGCGCGGATCAGCCGTGCCGGGCCACCCGACGAGGGTTCAGCCGCGGCGGCGGCGACGCAGGGCGGCGAGGGCCTCGGCCAGCAGGGCCGCCCCCTCCTCGGCGGTGCGCCGCTCCTTCACGTACGCCAGGTGGGTCTTGTAGGGCTCGAGCCGGGCGCGGCCCGGCGGGTTCTGCGCGTCCTGCCCGGCGGGTAGGCCGCAGCGGGGGCAGTCCCACAGCGGCGGCGCCTCGACCTCGGCGGCGAGCCGGATCCCGGTCCGGTGGTCGTTGCGGCACCAGTAGGTGACGGTCCGGCACGGGGCCGGCTGGTGGCGCTCGGCGCGGCGGTCGGGCGTGGACCCGACCCGGCTGCCCCGGATCACGTTGCCAAAGGACACGGCTGCTCGCTCCTGTCGTCGGAGGGGACCGCCGCGGAGGGGGCGGCGGGCGACGCGGTGCAGCGGGTGAGACGAACTGCGCGCGGCCCGTCGTCGACGGACCGCGCGCAGATTGTACGACTCGGCGGGCTCAGATGACGCCGCTGGCCTGTTGCAGGCGGAGCCAGAGGCCCAGCCCGACGATGCAGGCGAACCAGACGATGCCCACCAGGACGGTGTAGCGGTCGAGGTTCTTCTCCGCCACCGAGGATCCGGCGAGGCTGGAGCTGACGCCACCACCGAACATGCTCGACAACCCGCCGCCCTTACCGCGGTGCAGCAGGATGAGCATGGTCAGCAGGACGCTCGTGATGACCAGCAACACGATCAACGTGTATGCGAACCAGATCGGCATGGCTGGGGTCAGTCCTCTCGTTACGATCCTCGCCCGGACAGATCGGGCACGGGGGCACCGACCGACGGACGGGCGGAGTCAAGGATAGCGAGCGATCAGCGGGTGATGTGCTCCGGGAACCGGCAGATCTTCGCGAACTCCTCGGCGTCCAGGCTCGCGCCGCCCACCAGGGCCCCGTCGACGTCCGGCTGGGCCATGATCGCAGCGACGTTGGAGGACTTGACCGACCCGCCGTAGAGGACCCGGACCTGCTCGGCCGTGTCCTGGCCGAAGGACTCCGCCAGGCGCTGACGCACCGCGCCACACACCTCCTGGGCATCCTCCGGCGTGGCGGTCTTGCCCGTGCCGATCGCCCAGACCGGCTCGTACGCCACGACGACCTTCGTCACCTGCTCGGCGGTCAGCCCCTTCAGGGCGCCGTCGAGCTGGTCGCTGCAGTGCGCCACGTGGGTGCCGTTCTCCCGCACGTCGAGCCCCTCCCCCACGCAGAGGATCGGGGTGAGCCCGTGGGCCAGCGCCGCCTGCACCTTGGCGTTGACGATCGCGTCGTCCTCGTGGTGGTAGGCGCGCCGCTCCGAGTGCCCGATCACCACGTAGGTGCAGCCCAGCTTCGCCAACATCGCGCCGGAGATGTCGCCGGTGTAGGCGCCCGACGCGTGCGGCGAGAGGTCCTGCCCGCCGTAGCCGATGAGCAGCTTGTCGCCGTCGACGGCGGTCTGCACCGTACGCAGGTCGGTGAACGGCGGCAGGACCACCGTCTCGACGGCGGCGAGCTGCTTCTCGGTGAGGCTCGCGGCCAGCTTCTGCATCAGCAGGTTGGCCTCGAGGTGGTTGCAGTTCATCTTCCAGTTGCCGGCCATCAGGGGCCGGCGGGTGACGCTCGCCATCAGTTCTCCAGGGCCGCGATGCCGGGGAGGGTCTTGCCCTCCAGGTATTCCAGGGAGGCGCCGCCGCCCGTGGAGATGTGCCCGAAGGACGACTCGTCCAGCCCGAGCGCGCGGACCGCCGCAGCGGAGTCACCGCCCCCGACGACCGTGAACGCGTCGCTCTTCGCGATCGTCTCGGCGATGCCACGGGTGCCGTGGGCGAACGCCGGCATCTCGAACACACCCATCGGGCCGTTCCAGAAGATCGTCCGCGCGCCCTTGAGCGCGGCGGCGAACCCGGCGACCGTCTCCGGCCCGATGTCGAGCCCGACCCGGTTGCCCGGAATGGCGTCGGCCGCCACGGTGTCGTGCGCGGCGTCCGGGGCGAACGCTTCCGCGGCCACCACGTCGACCGGGAGCATGATCTTGCCCGTGGAGCGCTCCAGCAGGTTGCGGCAGGTCTCGACCATGTCCTCCTCCAGCAGCGAGGAGCCCACCTCGTGGCCCTGGGCCTTGAGGAAGGTGAAGCACATCCCGCCGCCGATGAGCAGCCGGTCGACCGTCGGCAGCAGCGCCTCGATGACCGCGAGCTTGTCGGAGACCTTCGAACCACCGAGCACCACGACGTACGGGCGCTCCGGCTCGCCGGTCAGCCGGGACAGGACCTCCACCTCGCGCAGCACCAGCCGGCCGGCGACGTGCGGCAGCCGCGCCGGCACGTCGTGGACGCTGGCGTGCTTGCGGTGCACCGCGCCGAACGCGTCGTCGACGTAGGCGTCGCCGAACGCGGCGAGCTGGTCGGCGAAGGCGCCCCGCTCGGTGTCGTCCTTGCTGGTCTCGCCCTTGTTGAAGCGCAGGTTCTCCAGCAGGGCGACCTCGCCGTCAGCGAGCGCGTCCACGGTGGAGCGGGCGGACTCGCCGACGGTGTCGGTGGCGAAACGTACCGGCACACCGAGCAGCTCACCGAGCCGCCCGGCGACCGGACGCAGGCTGAACTGCGGGTCCGGGGCGCCCTTGGGACGACCCAGGTGCGAGCAGACGACCACCTTCGCGCCGGCCTCCACGAGCGCGCCGAGCGTCGGCAGCACGGCGCGGATGCGACCGTCGTCGCTGATGTCGCCTGACTGCTTGTCGAGCGGGACGTTCAGGTCGGCGCGCACCAGCACGCGCCGACCCGACACCCCCTCGACGAGCAGGTCGTCGAGGGTACGGATGCTCACAGCGAGCTACCCACCAGCTTGACGAGGTCGACCAGGCGGTTGGAGTAGCCCCACTCGTTGTCGTACCAGCCGACGACCTTGACCTGGTTGCCGACGACCTTGGTCAGCGGCGCGTCGAAGATGCACGACGCCGGGTCGGTGACGATGTCGGAGGAGACGATCGGGTCCTCGTTGTAGACCAGGATGCCCTTGAGCGGGCCCTCGGCGGCGGCCTTCAGCGCGGCGTTGACCTCGTCGACCGTGGTCTCCCGGTTGACGTCGACGGTGAGGTCGGTGGCCGAGCCGGTCGGGATCGGCACCCGCAGCGCGTAGCCGTCCAGCTTGCCCTTCAGCTCTGGCAGCACCAGGCCGATCGCCTTCGCCGCACCGGTCGAGGTCGGCACGATGTTCAGCGCGGCGGCGCGGGCCCGGCGCAGGTCCTTGTGCGGCGCGTCCTGGAGGTTCTGGTCCTGGGTGTACGCGTGGATCGTCGTCATCAGGCCGTGCTGGATGCCGAACGTGTCGTGCAGGACCTTCGCCATCGGCGCGAGGCAGTTGGTGGTGCAGGAGGCGTTCGAGATGATGGTGTGCTTGGCCGGGTCGTACTGGTCGTGGTTGACGCCCATGACGACCGTGACGTCCTCGTTCTTCGCCGGGGCGGAGATGATGACCTTCTTGGCCCCGCCGTCGACGTGCGCCTTCGCCTTGGTGGCGTCGGTGAAGAAGCCGGTGGACTCGATGACCACGTCCACGCCGGCCTCGCCCCACGGCAGCTTCGCCGGGTCCTTCTCGGCGAACGCCTTGATGCTCTTGCCACCCACGATGATCTCGTCGGCGGTGGCCTTGACCTCGTGCGGCAGCCGGCCCAGGATGCTGTCGTACTTGAGCAGGTGGGCGAGCGTCGCGTTGTCGGTCAGGTCGTTGACCGCCACGACCTCGATGTCAGCGCCGGATGCCAGCACTGCCCGGAAGAAGTTACGGCCGATCCGGCCGAAGCCGTTGATGCCAACCCGGATGGTCACAGGTCCCATCTCCTCGCGTTCTGGTCCGCCGGCGTGAGAACCGGGCCGGCGGAGGTGTGTGCGCCGACCGGTCGAGCCGGCCGTCGACGATTCATCTCGGCCACCCCGCCGCGGTCTCGAAGGACCTGACCGCCCGAGGCGGTGTTACCCGGCGAAGGGTGCCTGTGTCGGCCCCCTTGCCGTACGCAGCGACCCTATCCGAGCGTGCGGCGCCGTGCAGCGCCGGGTGGTGGCCGCACCGGCGCCGCCGGCCCCGCACCGTCCTATCAGACCACGAGCATGTCGGGCGTGACGGCCGCTTCCGTATCCGGGATGCCCAGGTCCCGCGCGCGCTTGTCGGCCAGCGCCAGCAACCGGCGGATCCGGCCGGCGATCGCGTCCTTGGTCAGCGGCGGATCGGCCAGGGCGCCCAGCTCCTCCAGGGATGCCTGCCGGTGCTCCAGGCGCAGCTGGCCGGCCGAGGTGAGGTGGTTGGGCGCCTCGTCGGCGAGGATCTCCAGCGCCCGGGTCACCCGGGCGGCGGCGGCGACCGCGGCCCGCGCCGAGCGGCGCAGGTTGGCGTCGTCGAAGTTGGCGAGGCGGTTGGCCGTGGCCCGCACCTCGCGGCGCACCCGGCGCTCCTCCCAGGCCAGCACGCTGGAGTGGGCGCCGATGCGGGTGAGCAGCGCGGCGATCGCGTCGCCGTCCTTGACCACCACCCGGTCCACGCCGCGCACCTCGCGGTTCTTGGCGGTGATGCCGATGCGACGGGCCGCACCCACCAGGGCCAGCGCGGACTCGGGGCCGGGGCAGGTGATCTCCAACGCGCTGGAGCGGCCGGGTTCGGTCAGCGAGCCGTGCGCCATGAACGCGCCGCGCCAGGCCGACACCGCGCAGCAGACGTTGGCGGCGACGACGTGCGGCGGAAGACCGCGCACGGGGCGTCCCCGCACGTCGAGCAGCCCCGTCTGCCGCGCCAGGGACTCGCCGTCCTTGACCACCCGGACGATGAAGTGGCTGCCCTTGCGCAGCCCGCCGGACGCGAGCACGTGGATCTCACTCTGGTAGCCGTAGACCTCGGCGATCTCCCGCCGCAGCCGTCGGGCCACCGCCCCGGTGTCGAGTTCCGCCTCCACCACGACCCGACCGGAGACGATGTGCAGCCCGCCGGCGAAGCGCAGCAGCGCCGCCATTTCCGCCCGCCTGCAGCAGGGCTTGGGCACGTCGACCCGACTCAGCTCGTCCTTGACCGCAGCCGTCATCGCCATTGTGCGTCCCCTCACGGACCTGTTCCGGCGTGTCGCCGGAGATTACGTACGTGTCTAACGATCGGCGCCCAGGACAGGCACCAGTGCGGCGCCCAATGCGGCGGGATCATGACGGGGAGTGCCGTCGGTGACCGCGACGGGAGCGAGGACCAGTCGGGCACCCAGCGATTCTGCCGCACGCCCGACGGGGGCGGGATCGCCCACCGCCTTGGAGTCGGCGACCACATGGTCGACCCTCAGCTTCGGCAGGTACCGGCGCAGCGCGGCCAGATGGTCGGCCTGGGAGAGCCCGGAGGTCTCCTTCTCGGCGGCGAGGTTCAGCGTGACGAGCCGGCGCGCCGGGCTGGCGACGATCGCGGCGGCGAGCTGCGGCACCAGCAGGTGCGGCAGCACGCTCGTGTACCAGCTTCCCGGCCCGAAGATCAGCCAGTCGGCCGCGCCGATCGCGTCGAGCGCCTGCGGGCAGGCCCGCGGCGCGATCGGCGTGAGCCGCAGCGACTCCACCCGGCCGGTGGTCACCGCGAGCTGGTGCTGGCCCGTGATGGTGCGCACCTCGTCGGGCCGGCCCGGGTCGGCGCCGCGGACCCGGGCCTCGATTCCCACCGGGTCGCACGACATCGGCAGCACCCGGCCCACCGTGCCGAGCATCGCGCCGGCGTGCTCCAGGGCGGCCACCGGGTCGCCGAGCAGCTCCATCAGCCCGGCGAGCACCAGGTTGCCCACGGCGTGCCCGGCCAGCCCGCCGCCCTGACCGGGCCGCCGGGCCGGGGCGGTCGCGCCGCCGGAGACGTCGGGCGGGTGCCCGCCACCGACGGCGGCGGTGGCGGCGTCGAGGTTGGGCGTCGGCACCGGGCGGAAGCGGTGCTGGAAGAGCCCGGCGCTGCGCCGGGTCGCCGGGTGGTCCCCGGCCAGCGCGACCAGCGCCTGCCGCAGGTCGCCCGGGGGCAGGCCGCCCCGTTCGGCGCGCAGCCGGCCGCTGGAGCCGCCGTCGTCGCCGACGGTGACGACCGCCGTGATGTCCAGGTCCAGTTCGGGGGCGCAGCGGCGCAGGGCGCGCAGCGAGGCGGACAGGCCGTGCCCGCCGCCGAAGGCGACCACCCGCGTCGCGGTCACTCGCGCCCCAGGTCGCGGTGCTGGGCGTTGGCGGCCAGGCCGGAGTGACGCAGCCGGGCAGCCAGTTCCTCGGCGATGGCCACGCTGCGGTGCTTGCCGCCGGTGCAGCCGACCGCCACGGTCAGGTAGCGCTTGCCCTCCCGCTCGAAGCCGCCGGTGGTCGCGTTGACCAGGTCGGCGTACGACGTGACGAAGGCGTCCGCGCCCTCCTGGCCCAGCACGTACGAGCTGACCGCCTCGTCCCGGCCGGTGTGCTCGCGCAGTTCGGGCACCCAGTACGGGTTGGGCAGGAACCGGGCGTCGAGCACGAAGTCGGCGTCGGTCGGCAGGCCGTACTTGAAGCCGAAGGAGAGCACGGTGACCCGCAGCCGGCGGGCGTCCTCGCCGCCGAAGAGCTCCTCGACGCGGCGGCGTAGCTGGTTGACGTTCAGGTGGCTGGTGTCGATGATCACGTCGGCCTGGTCGCGGGCCTCCTCCAGCAGGCCGCGCTCGATCGCGATGCCGTCGGCGAGCCGCCCCTCGCCCTGCAACGGATGCGAGCGCCGGACGCTCTCGAACCGCCGGATGAGCACCTCGTCGTCGGCGTCGACGAAGACCACCCGGGGCGAGAAGCCGCGCTCCTTGAGCTCCCGGATCGCCCCCGCCAGGTCGGTGGAGAAGGCGCGCGAGCGCACGTCCAGCACCATCGCCGTACGCCGGGCCGCCCCGCCCGCCTTGAACGCCAGCTCGGCCATGTCGAGCATCAGCGCCTGGGGCAGGTTGTCCACCACGTAGAAGCCGACGTTCTCCAGCGCCCGGGCCACCGTGCTGCGGCCACCTCCGGAGAGCCCGGTCACCACCACGAGGGTGGTGTCCGACTCCGCCGGTGTCTGCTGCCCGGTCGCCGTCGCGCCCCGTTCCTGGGCCGTACGCGCCTCGCTCACCTACTACCCCCAAGCCGTGGCGCCGCAGCCGGCACTCCGGCCGCGCGTGGTCGATCTGCGACTCTATCCCGCACCGGCCGTGCGCTGCCGACACGCCCCGCGCCGGGTCACCGTCGCCGGTGGCGATCCGGCGCACGGACCGGCCGTACCCTGCGGCGCGAGAGTCGCGTTCCCGACAGGCGGAGCCCTTGATTACATTCAGTAATCATCCACACCCTGCACGCTATAACCGCAGGTGGCGGCCACTATCCGGGAGGCGCAGTGCACGATCTGGCAGAGAAGAACAAATACATCGGCTTCCTGTTCATGAAGATCAACCCCGAGTACTTCGCGCTGGGCCGGGAGGGCATCCACGAGGTCTCCGCCGAGCACGCCCGCGACCTCGCACGCTTCGCCAAGCAACTCACCCACGTGGTCTGCACCGGCGTCAACGGCCGATACGACCAGGTGACGATGGTCGAGGCGGACACCCTGGAGGAGATCAACGCGGCGGCCACGGCGTTCCGGATGGGCAGCAAGGCCCGCTACTGCACCTGACCTACCTGGCCGGCGACGTGCGGGAGGCCCGGGAGCAGGCGGTCGTCTACACCGAGGGGCTGACGATCCTCCGCGCCGAGCTGGCCGCCAGCGCCGCGCTACTGTCCCGGGCCGACGCCTGGAACCACGTGGAGCCGGTCTTCTGTGGCCGCACCGGCCCCGACAACGAGATCTGCATGGACGTGAGCGGGCATCCCGGCTTCCACAGCGCGGCCGGCATCGGCGGGCTCTGCTGGGGCGACGGGGACGCCACCGCCGGTCGGTGACGTCACCGGGGCTCGGCGCGCCCCGCCCGCTCGGGTCGTCGGGCTGTCGGGGTGGGTTCGTAGAATCACCGGATGGCTTCCCCCACCGACCTGCGCTCCTCCGACGCCCTGGAGGTGCTGCGCCGGGTCTTCGGCTACGACGCCTTCCGCGGCTTCCAGCAGGAGGTGATCGACCACGTGGTGGCCGGCGGCGACGCGCTGGTGCTGATGCCCACCGGTGGCGGCAAGTCGCTGTGCTACCAGATCCCGGCGCTGGTCCGCGACGGCGTGGCGGTGGTGGTCTCCCCGTTGATCGCGCTGATGCAGGACCAGGTCGACGCGCTGACGGCGGTCGGCGTCCGGGCGGGATTCCTCAACTCGACCCAGGATCTCGACGCCCGCCGGGCCGTGGAGCGGGCGTTCGTCACCGGCGAGCTGGACCTGCTCTACCTCGCCCCCGAGGCGCTGGGCACCCGGGGGGCGCAGCAGCTTCTCGACCGGGGCCGGATCGCCCTGTTCGCCATCGACGAGGCGCACTGCGTGTCGCAGTGGGGGCACGACTTCCGCCCCGACTACCTCGCCCTGTCGATGCTGCACGAGCGCTGGCCGGACGTGCCCCGCATCGCGCTGACCGCCACCGCGACCAGCGCGACCCGCGACGAGATCGCCACCCGGCTCAAGCTCACCGACGCCCGGCACTTCGTGGCCAGCTTCGACCGGCCCAACATCCAGTACCGCATCGTGCCCAAGCGCGAGCCCCGCAAGCAACTGCTCGGTCTGCTGCGCGACGAGCACCCCGGCGACGCGGGCATCGTCTACTGCCTCTCCCGCGCCTCGGTCGACAAGACGGCGGAGTTCCTCACCACCAACGGCGTCGCCGCGCTGCCCTACCACGCCGGGCTGGACGCGCGCACCCGCGCCCGCAACCAGCAGCGCTTCCTGCGCGAGGACGGTCTGGTGATGGTGGCGACCATCGCGTTCGGCATGGGCATCGACAAGCCCGACGTCCGCTTCGTCGCCCACCTCGACCTGCCCAAGTCGGTCGAGGGCTACTACCAGGAGACCGGCCGCGCCGGGCGCGACGGGCTGCCGTCGACCGCCTGGCTGGCGTACGGGCTCCAGGACGTGGTGCAGCAGCGCAAGATGATCGAGACCTCGGAGGGTGACCTCGCCCACCGGCGCAACCTCGCCGCCCACCTGGACGCGATGCTCGCCCTCTGCGAGACGGTGCGCTGCCGGCGCGGGCAACTGCTCGACTACTTCGGCGAGCAGGCCACCGGCGCCTGCGGCAACTGCGACACGTGCCTCAGCCCGCCGGAGTCCTGGGACGGCACCGTCGCGGCGCAGAAGCTGCTCTCCACGGTCTTCCGGCTCGACCGGGAACGCAACCAGCGTTTCGGCGCGGGGCACTGCGTCGACATCCTGCTTGGGCGCACCACCGACAAGATCACCCAGCACGGTCACGACTCGCTGACCGTCTTCGGCATCGGCGACGAGCTGCGCGAGGCGGAGTGGCGCGGCGTGGTGCGGCAACTGCTGGCCGAGGGGCTGCTGGCCGTCGAGGGCGACTACGGCACCCTGGCCCTCACCGAGGCCAGCGCGGAGGTGCTGGGCCGCCGCCGCACGGTCATGATGCGCCGCGAGCCGGAGAAGGTCGCGTCGTCCCGGTCCGCCAAGCCGCGGGGGGCGGCCACCGTCGTCGCCGAGCTGTCCCCGAGCGCCGCCGGGCTCTTCGAGCGCCTGCGCGCCTGGCGGGCAGCCACCGCCAAGGAGCAGGGCGTCCCGGCGTACGTGATCTTCCACGACGCCACGCTGCGCCAGATCGCCACCGACGCACCCGGATCACTGGCCGAGTTGTCGGGGGTCAACGGCGTCGGCGAGAACAAGCTCGCGAAGTACGGCGAGCAGATCCTGGCCGTCCTGGCCGGGTGAGCGCCCGCCGGCCGCCCGGTCAGTCCCCCGCCGGGGCCTTCGCCTCGCCGCTCAACGCGGCGAGGACGGCCGCGGCGGTGCGCCGGCCCACGCCGGGCACCTCGGTGATCTCCTCCACGGTGGCGGCGGAGAGGCGCTTGAGCGAGCCGAAGTGCCGCAGCAGCGCCTTGCGCCGCACCTCCCCCAGGCCGGGCACCCGGTCCAGCGCCGACTCGGTCATCCGCTTGGAGCGCCGCTGCCGGTGGAAGGTGATGGCGAAGCGGTGCGCCTCGTCGCGCACCCGTTGCAGCAGGTAGAGCCCCTCCGAGGTGCGCGGCAGGATGACCGGGAACTCGTCGTCGGGCAGCCAGACCTCCTCCAGCCGCTTCGCCAGCCCGCACAGCGCCACGTCGTCGACGCCCAGCTCCGCCAGCGCCTGGGCCGCCGCCGCGACCTGCGGCGCGCCGCCGTCGACCACCACCAACTGCGGCGGGTACGCGAACCGGCGCGGCCGCCCGGTGGTCGGGTCGATCAGGACGCCGACCCTGGGCTCGTCGGTCCCCGTCGGGGCGGTGAGGTCGCCGGCCGGCGCGGCGAGGTCCTCCGGCGCGGCCTGCCCGGCCGGGGCGACAGGGTCGTCGGCCGGCTCGACCCCCGCCTCGCCGGTCTCGGCGCGGGCGTCGAGGTAGCGGGCGAAGCGGCGGCGCAGCACCTCCGACATGGCGGAGAGGTCGTCGGTGGCCCCCCGGATGATGAAGCGCCGGTATTCGCTCTTGCGCGGCAGCCCGTCCTCGAAGACGACCATGCTCGCCACCACGTCGGTGCCCTGGATCTGGGAGATGTCGAAACACTCGATGCGCAGCGGCGAGGTGCGCAGGTCGAGCGCCTCGGTGATCTCGTCGAGCGCCTTGCTCCGGGTCGTCAGGTCGCCGGAGCGACGCAGCTTGTGCCGGGCGAGGGCGTCCTTGGCGTTGCGCTCGACCGTCTCCATGAGCGACCGCTTGTCGCCGCGCTGCGGCACCCGCAGGCTCACCCGGCTGCCCCGGTGCTCGGAGAGCCAGACGGCCAGCGCGTCGGCATCGGCGGGCAGCGCCGGCACGAGCAGCTCGCGGGGCACGTCGGCCTCGCCCTGTTCGCCGCCGTAGACCTGGGTGCAGAAGTGGTGCACGAGGTCGCCCGTGCTCAGCTCCTCGGTCTTCTCCACCACCCAGCCGCGCTGGCCCCGGACCCGGCCGTCGCGGACGTGGAAGACCTGCACGGCCGCTTCGAGGGGATCGTCGGCGAACGCGACCACGTCGGCGTCGGTGCCGTCGCCGAGCACGACGGTCTGCTTCTCCATGGCCCGGCGCAGCGCCGCCACGTCGTCGCGCAGCCGGGCCGCCCGCTCGAACTCCAGCTGCTCGCTGGCCTCGGTCATCTCCCGCTCCAGCCGGCGCACCATGGTGTCGGTGCGGCCGGCCATGAAGTCGCAGAAGCCGTCGACGATCTCCCGGTGCCGTTCCGGGGTGACGGTGCCGACGCAGGGCGCCGAACACTTGCCGATGTAGCCCAGCAGGCAGGGCCGCCCGACCTGGCTGGCGCGCTTGAACACCCCGGCCGAGCAGGTGCGCGCCGGGAAGACCCGCAGCAGCAGGTCGAGCGTCTCGCGGATCGCCCAGGCGTGCGAGTAGGGACCGAAGTAGCGCACCCCCTTGCGCTTGGCGCCCCGCATCACCTGCAACCGGGGGAACTCCTCGTCGAGGGTCACCGCCAGGTAGGGGTAGGACTTGTCGTCGCGGTAGCGGACGTTGAAGCGCGGGTTGTACTGCTTGATCCAGGTGTATTCGAGCTGGAGCGCCTCGACCTCGGTGCCGACGGTGACCCAGTCCACCGACTCGGCCGTGGTGACCATCTGCTGGGTGCGCTGGTGCAGGCCCCACAGGTCGGCGAAGTAGGAGTTGAGCCGGCTGCGCAGGCTCTTGGCCTTGCCGACGTAGATCACCCGGCCCGTGCCGTCGCGGAATCGGTAGACCCCCGGTGACTCCGGGATGGTGCCGGGCGCGGGACGGTAGGTCGAGGGGTCAGCCACGCTCCGAGACTAGCCGCTGGCCCCGACAGCCCCGATCGCGCCGAGCTGGTCGACCTCGGCGCCGGCCCGGCCGAGGAACCCGGCGCCCCGCCCGCCGGGCGGGCGGGGCGGTGGGGAATCTCGCCGAGTGGATCCACCCAGCTCAATGCTCACGGCACCGTCGGCGACATGGCGATCGATGCCTTCCCATCACGCCCCCCTCCGATTACCATCCGGTAACCGAATGTTCTTCGCGTAATGATCGGCACCCGCCCCACGCCCTGATCCCCATCCCCCAGAGGATCACCATGCCCCGTCCCCGCACCGCGCGCCGCCTGCTGGCCGGCGCGACCGCCGCCCTCGGCGTCGCGGCCCTGCTCGTGGCCCCCGCCCCGCCCGCCGCCACCGCCGCCCCGGCCGCCGCAGCCGCAGCCGCCACCACTGCCTTCGCCGCCAACGACTACTGCCTCGGCGAGTGCGGCGACATCGTGCCGCCCGGCCAGAACGGCAACGCCACCCTCGTCGAGATCCTCGCCCACCAGACCCTCGGCACAATGCCCCGGCACTCCGCCGACCAGCTCGACCGCTACGCCGACCTCGTCTACGGCTACGCCGGGCTGCGCGAGGAGCAGATCGGCAGCTTCTTCGGCGACGCCTCCTTCGGCGTCCCGTCCGGGCAGGTCGAGCGCGACTACTCGCCCCGCTCCGACGTCCGGATCGTGCGCGACAGGGAACTCGGCATCCCGCACATCACCGGCACCACCCGGGGCGGCACCATGTACGGGGCCGGGTACGCCGGCGCCGAGGACCGGCTGTTCACCATGGACCTGCTGCGCCACGTCGGCCGGGGCACCCTCACCCCCTTCGCGGGCGGCTCCCCCGGCAACCGGGCGCTGGAGCAGAGCGTGTGGCGCAACTCGCCGTACACCGACGCGGACCTCCAGGCCCAGGTCGACGCCCTGCGCACCAAGGGCCCGCGCGGTCAACAGCTCTACACCGACGTGCAGGAGTACATCGCCGGCATCAACGCCTACATCGGCGTCTGCATGGCCGACCGCAACTGCCCCGGCGAGTACGTGCTGACCGGGCACCTCGACGCGATCACCAACAAGGGCGGCCCGGAGCCGTTCCGGATGACCGACCTGATCGCCATCGCCGGCGTGGTCGGCGGCCTGTTCGGCGGCGGGGGCGGCAACGAGATGCAGTCCGCGCTGGTCCGCATCGCCGCCCGCGCCAAGTACGGCCCCGTCGAGGGCGACCGGGTCTGGGCGGCCTTCCGCAACGAGAACGACCCCGAGACGGTGCTGACCCTGCACGACGGGCAGAGCTTCCCCTACGGCGCGGCCTCCCCGAACGCCGCCAGCGTGGCGCTGCCCGACGCCGGCTCCACCCGGCCCGAGCCGGTCTTCACCGACCCCACCGGCTCCGCCACCGCCAGGACCACCTCGAGCCGCGGCTCCGAGCTGGCCGCCGCGCTGTCGGGGCTGACCGTGGGCCCGGCCCACCGGGGCATGTCCAACGCGGCCGTCGTCTCCGCCCGGCACTCCGCCACCGGCCACCCGGTGGCCGTGTTCGGGCCGCAGACCGGCTACTTCTCCCCGCAGCTGTTGATGGTGCAGGAGTTGCAGGGGCCCGGGATCAGCGCCCGGGGCGCCGCGTTCGCCGGCCTGAACCTCTACGTGCTGCTCGGCCGGGGCCAGGACTACGCCTGGAGCGCCACCTCGTCGACCCACGACATCACCGACACGTACGCGGTGCCGCTGTGCACCACCGACGGCAGCGCGCCCACCCTCGCCAGCAACCGCTACCTCCACCGGGGCCAGTGCGTGGCGATGGAGCAGCTCGCGCACACCAACAAATGGAGCCCGACGGTCGCCGACAGCACGCCCGCCGGCTCGTACAAGCTGGTGGCCTGGCGCACGAAACTCGGCCTGGTCGCCTGGCGCGGCACCGTCGGCGGCAAGCCGCACGCCTTCACCCAGCTCCGCTCGACGTACCGGCACGAGGCCGACTCGGCGATCGGCTTCCAGTTGTTCAACGACCCGGCCGCGATGGGCTCCGCCGACGCCTTCGTCACCTCGGCGCACCACGTCGAGTACGCGTTCAACTGGTTCTACGTCAACTCCACCCAGTCGGCGTTCTTCACCTCCGGGCTCAACCCCGTACGCGCCGCCGGCTCCAACCCGAACCTGCCGATGAAGGCCGAGCCCGCATACGAGTGGCAGGGCTACCAGCCGGCGACGAACACCGCCACGTACGCCCCCCTGTCGGCCCACCCCCGCTCGGTCGACCAGGACTACTACGTGAGCTGGAACAACAAGCAGGCCAAGGACTTCGGGGCCGCCGACGGCAACTTCAGCTTCGGTGCGGTGCACCGGGGCGACCTGCTCGACCGGCCGCTGCGGGCGGGCATCGCCGCCGGGAAGAAGTACGACCGGGCGTCGCTGACCGAACTGGTGCAGCGGGCCGGGCTGACCGACCTGCGCGGCGTCGAGGTGCTCGACGAGCTGATCCGGGTGCTGGAGAGCCAGCCCGTCGCCGACACCGCCCTGGCCGCCGAGATCGGTCGGCTCCGGGCGTGGCGGCAGGACGGCGCGCTGCGCGTGGAGACGGCCAAGGGCTCGAAGGTGTACCGGCACGCCGAGGCGATCCGCACCTTCGACGCCTGGTGGCCGCTGCTGGTGCGGGGGATGTTCGCCACGCCGCTCGGCCCCGACCTGTACCAGTCCCTGGTGAACGCCATGCAGATCAACGAGTCCCCGTCCGGGCAGCAGCAGGGCGACACGTCGAACGTGCCCGGCTCCACCGGCCCGGCCCAGACCCACAAGGGCTCGGCGTTCCAGTACGGCTGGTGGGGCTACGTCGACAAGGACCTGCGGGCGGTGCTCGGCGACCCGGTCTCCGGCGGCCTCGGCCGCACCCACTGCGGCGGCGGCAGCCTCGCCGGCTGCCGGCAGGTCCTGCTCGACACGCTGCGCAGCGCGGCGACGACCCCGGCCGCCGAGACCTACCCCGGCGACGACACCTGCTCCGCCGGGGACCAGTGGTGCGCCGACGCGATCGTCCAGTCGCCGTTGGGCGGGATCACCCACGACCTGATCGCCTGGCAGAACCGGCCCACCTACCAGCAGGTCGTCTCGTTCCCCGCGAAGCGCGGCGACGACCTGACCAACCTGGCCGCCGGCAGGGCGGTGACCGCGTCGAGCACCCAGTTCGGCTATCCCGCCGCCAGGGCCGTCGACGGGAACCTGGGCACCCGGTGGGCCAGCTCCCGCAATGACGACCAGACGCTCACCGTCGACCTGGGCTCCGCCCGGGCGGTGGGCCGGGTGACCCTGGCCTGGGAGGCGGCGTACGCGAGGTCGTACCGGATCGAGGTCTCTGCCGACGGCACGACCTGGCGCACCGCCTGGTCGACCACGGCCGGCGATGGCGGCACCGACGTGCTGGCGTTCCCCGCCGAGACGGCCCGCTACGTGCGGATGCGCGGGCTGACCCGGGCCACCGAGTACGGCTTCTCGCTGTGGGAGCTGTCGGTGTACTCCCGCTGACCCGCGCGACGGCGGCGGCCGGCACGGATGTCCGTGCCGGCCGCCGCCGTCCGGGCCGCCGGGAAAACGCGGTGCCCGCCGGAGCGGCCCTCGGCTAGCATCCGCCCATGGCGACCGACGCGAGGAGGCGCACGGGATGGGCGGCAACGGCACGGGACGCAGCCGGGGCGGAGCCGTCCTCGTGGCGGCGCTCACCGTCGACTCGGTGGGCAACGGGCTCTTCCTGCCCCTGTCGCTGGTGTACTTCCTGCGGCTGACCGACGTGCCGTTGGCCCTGCTCGGGGTGCTGCTCAGCGCCGCCACCGTGCTCACCCTCCCGGTGCCGCTGTGGGCGGGGGCGCTGGCGGACCGGGTGGGCGCGCTGCCGGTGGTCGTCGCCTCCCAACTGCTCCAGGCGGCCGGCTACCTGGCGTACGCCTGGGTGCGGGGGCCGGTCGGCGTCTTCCTGGCGGCGGCGGTGGTCGCCGTCGGCGTCCGGTTCTTCTGGTCCGCCGTCTTCACCACGATCGCCGACTACGCCGACGGCAGCCCCGGGCGTTGGACCCGGGACACCTGGTACGCGATCAGCAACGGCGCGCGTACCGCCGGGCTGGCGGTGGGGGGTTTGACCACCGGCGTGGTCGTGGCCGACGGGCGGGCGGGCACCTACCGGGCGGTGGCCTACGCGGCGGCGGCCTGCTTCGCGCTCGCCGCGGTGCTCATCGCCGCGTGCGTGCGGGTCCCGCCGGCCGCCGCACACCCGCCGGGCCCGGGGCGGGGCGGGTACGCCGCGCTGCTGCGTGACCGGCCGTTCCTCGCCCTCGTCGGCCTGAACACCGTCTTCGCGTTGAGCAGCATGATGCTCGCCCTGGCCCTGCCCACGGTGATGCTCACCGACCTGCGGGGTCCCGCCTGGCTGACCTCCGCCGTCCTGGCCGGCAACGCGTTCCTCGTCGCCGCGCTCTCCGCGCCGGTCGGCACCCGCCTGCCACGGCACCGGCGCACCCGCGCGATCGCGCTGGCGGCGGTCCTCTGGACGCTCTGGGGTCTCGCCATGGCCACCCTCGGCCCGGGACGCCTGGGCGTGGTGGCCGCGCTGCTGGTCGCGGCGACACTGCTGTTCACCGTCGCGGAGCTGGTGCACGCGCCGGCCTCCGCCGCGCTGGCCGCGGCCGTCGCGCCGGCCGCCGCCCGGGGCCGCTACCTGGCGGCCTTCCAGTATTCCTTCGCCATCGCCTCAATGATCGCGCCGGCCTTCTTCGGCACCCTGTACGAGGTCGACACCGCCGCACCCTGGCTGGCCCTGGCGCTGCTCAACGCCGCCGCCGTCGCCGGCATCCTGCTGCTGGAACGCGCCCTGCCGGACGCCCTGCGGGAGCCGGTGGCGGGCGCGCGGGCGACGGTCGGCGTTACGGCGCACTGAGCGGGCCGGCGGCCCGGGGTCGGGTCGCCGGCCGGCCGGTCAGGCCAGCGAGATCCGGTCGCCGGTGACCTTGACGTTCTTCGCGGGGAGGGGCTTGGTCGCCGGGCCGCCCTTTACCGAGCCGTCCTCGATCGAGAACTTGCTGAAGTGGCAGGTGCAGTTGATGGTGCCGCCGTCGACGTTCGTCACCGGGCAGCCCTGGTGGGTGCAGATCGAGTCGAAGGCCTTGAACTCGCCCGCGCGCGGCTGGGTGACCACCACGCCCTGCGCCGGATAGACGGCGCCGCCGCCGACCGGGATGTCGGCCGTACGGGCCAGCGACTGCGCGCCCTCGCGGTCGCCACCGCCGGCGTCGCCGGTGCTGGGCACCGCCGGGCCGCCGCTGATCGGGGCCGCCCCGTCGCCCGAGTCGTCGCTGCCGCACGCGGCGAGGACCACCGCCGCGCCGACGGCGCCCGCACCCGTGAGCAGGGTGCGCCGCGTCCGCGCCACCGGCCCGGTCAGTGCCTGATCGTCACTCATGCCTCGCCTCTCTCTCGGCTGCCGCCGACTGGTGTGCTCCGCGGCCGTGTCCGTACCCGGATCACTCTGCCCGACGGCCCACCAGATCGGCCACCGGGCGTCAGCGCGCTCCCGCCGGCACCTTGCGGGCGCGTGACTTCGCGCCGTTGGCCTTGGCCGCCCGGGAGACGGCCGCCGCCGCGCCCTTCGCCGCGCCGTCGAGCCTGAGCACCTGCCGCAGGAAGTGCCCGGTGTGGCTCTCGGGCACGTCGGCGACCTCCTCGGGGGTGCCCGTGGCGAGCACCAGGCCGCCCCGGTGGCCACCCTCGGGGCCCATGTCGATGAGCCAGTCGGCCGTCTTGATCACGTCGAGGTTGTGCTCGATGGTGATCACCGTGTTGCCCTTGTCGACAAGCCCCTCGAGCACCATCAGCAGCTTGCGGATGTCCTCGAAGTGCAGGCCGGTGGTCGGCTCGTCGAGCACGTAGACCGTCCGCCCGGTGGAGCGCTTCTGCAACTCGGAGGCGAGCTTGACCCGCTGCGCCTCGCCGCCGGAGAGCGTCGGCGCGGGCTGGCCGAGCCGGACGTAGCCGAGGCCGACGTCCACCAGCGTCTTGAGGTGCCGGTGGATGGCCGGGATGGCGGAGAAGAACTCGGCCGCCTCCTCGATGGGCATCTCCAGCACGTCGGAGACGGTCTTGCCCTTGTAGCGCACCTCCAGCGTCTCCCGGTTGTAGCGGGCGCCCTTGCAGACCTCGCACGGGACGTACACGTCGGGCAGGAAGTTCATCTCGATCTTGATCGTGCCGTCGCCGGAACACGCCTCGCAGCGACCGCCCTTGACGTTGAACGAGAACCGGCCGGGGCCGTACCCCCGGACCTTTGCCTCGGTGGTCTCGGCGAAGAGCTTGCGGACGTGGTCCCAGACCCCGGTGTAGGTGGCCGGGTTGGACCGGGGCGTGCGGCCGATCGGCGACTGGTCGACGCCCACCACCTTGTCGACGTGCTCCAGCCCGGAGACCCGGGTGTGCCGGCCGGGGACCAGCCGGGCGCCGTTGATCTGGTTGGCCAGCACCGCGTGGAGGATGTCGTTGACCAGCGTGGACTTGCCGGATCCGCTGACCCCGGTGACCGCGATGAGCTGGCCGAGCGGGAACGACACGGTCAGGTTGCGCAGGTTGTGCTCGCGCGCGCCGTGCACCACAAGCTCCCGGTCCGGGGTCTGCGGGCGACGCGTCTGCGGCGTCGGGATCGACCGGCGACCCGACAGGTAGGCCCCGGTCACCGACTCCGGGTTGTCCAGCAGGGCCGGCACGGAACCGCTGTGCACGATCTTGCCGCCGTGCTCCCCCGCGCCCGGGCCGATGTCGACGATCCAGTCGGCGGCGCGGATGGTGTCCTCGTCGTGCTCGACCACGATCAGCGTGTTGCCCAGCCCGCGCAGCCGGACCAGGGTCTCGATGAGCCGGTGGTTGTCGCGCTGGTGCAGGCCGATCGACGGCTCGTCGAGCACGTAGAGCACGCCGACCAGGCCGGAGCCGATCTGGGTGGCCAGCCGGATGCGCTGCGCCTCCCCGCCGGAGAGGGTGCCGGCCGGGCGGTCCAGCGAGAGGTAGTCCAGGCCGACGTCGAGCAGGAACTTCAGCCGGGCGTTGATCTCCTTCAGCACCCGCTCGGCGATCATCTTCTGCCGGTCGGTCAGCTCGATGCCGGCGAGCAGGTCGGCGGCCTCCCCGACGGAGAGGTTGCAGACCTCGGCGATGCTCCTGCCGGCCAGGGTGACCGCGAGCACCTCGGGCTTGAGCCGGGCGCCGCCGCACGCCGCGCAGGGCACGTCGCGCATGTAGCCCTCGTACTTCTCCCGCGACCACTCCGACTCGGTGTCGGTGTGCCGGCGCTCGATCCACTGCACCACGCCCTCGAAGCCGGTGTAGTAGGAGCGCTCGCGGCCGAACTTGTTGCGGTAGCGCACGTGCACCTGGTCGTCGGAGCCGTGCAGGATCGTCTTCTGCGCCCGCGACGGCAGGGCCCGCCAGGGCGTGTCGACGTCGAAGTGCTCGGCGGCGCCGAGGGCCTCCAGCAGACGCAGGAAGTATTCCAGGTTGTGACCGGTGGACCAGGGCAGGATCGCGCCGTCGCGCAGGGAACGCTCCGGGTCGGGGACGAGCAGCTCGGGGTCGACCTCCTTCTTGGTGCCGAGGCCGGTGCACTCGGGGCACGCGCCGTAGGGCGCGTTGAAGGAGAAGACCCTGGGCTCCAGGTCCTCGATCGCGAGCGGGTGGTCGTTGGGGCAGGCCAGATGCTCGGAGTAGCGTCGCTCGCGCTCCGGATCGTCCTCGGGCAGGTCGACGAAGTCGAGCAGCACCAGACCGTTGGAGAGGCCGAGGGCCGCCTCGACGGAGTCGGTCAGCCGCTGTTTGGCGCTCGGCTTGACGGTGAGGCGGTCGATCACCACCTCGATCGTGTGCTTCTCCTGCTTCTTCAGCTTCGGCGGCTCGGTCAGCTGGTGCACCACCCCGTCGACCCGGGCCCGCGCGTAGCCCTTGCCCTGCAACTCGGCGAAGAGGTCGACGTATTCGCCCTTGCGACCCCGGATCACCGGCGAGAGCACCATGAACCGGGTGCCCTCGGCCATCGCGAGGACCCGGTCGACGATCTGCTGCGGGGTCTGCCGGGAGATCCGCTCACCGCAGACCGGGCAGTGCGGCTCGCCGATGCGGGCGAAGAGCAGCCGGAGGTAGTCGTAGACCTCGGTGATGGTGCCCACCGTCGAGCGCGGGTTGCGCGAGGTGGACTTCTGGTCGATGGAGACCGCCGGGCTCAGGCCCTCGATGAAGTCGACGTCCGGTTTGTCCATCTGGCCGAGGAACTGCCGCGCGTACGACGACAGCGACTCGACGTAGCGGCGCTGCCCCTCGGCGAAGATCGTGTCGAAGGCCAGGCTCGACTTGCCCGACCCGGAGAGCCCCGTGAAGACGATCAGAGCGTCCCGGGGCAGGTCGAGACTGACGTCACGCAGGTTGTGCTCACGCGCGCCACGGATGATCAGTCGGTCGGCCACTGTCCAACTACTCCAGGTTTGACGAGGATGAGGTTATTGCCCCGCTCTGATGGCATACCGAGCGGTCGAGTCGGCGCAGGAAAGTCGCCCCGGCAACTCTAGCTCCGGGCTCCGACACTTTCCCGCGCCGACTCGTTGCGGCAGCTCAACCCCGTCATCATCAGCCTCGGCTGGTGATCCCGGACGGTGGCGCAATGCGCCCGGTCGGCCGCCTACGGGTTGTCGGTCACCTCGAAACCCGCTCCGTAGACGTCGGCGGGGTCGGCGGCGTCGCGGGCCCGCAGGTCGGCGAGGATGTTCGCCGAACTGGTGTAGACGTACAGCGGCAGGCTCACGATGATCCCCTTGGTGATCCCGGCCCACGGCCCCTCGGCCTGACCACCGTTCTGCTCCGACGGGTAGGCGCTGCCGGGCACATGCCAGATCGCCGGCCCGCCCGAGTCACCCGCCTTGGCCTTGGCCCAGCACTGGTAGACGCCGTTGGTGTTGTTGGTGACCCGCCCGTACCAGATACCAAGCTGCCCCGACACCACCAGCTCGTTATTGTTCAACAACGCGGCCCCGAGCAGCCGCTCGTTGTCCAGCGCGGGGCTCAGGGCGTTCGGGCTGACGGTGCCGCCGGGGACCTCCATCTCACCCGTCTGCTTGAGACGCGGCCCCTGCGACGACAGCGTCACACTCTCGACGAGCTCGATGACCATGTAGTCCTTGGTCAGGTGACCGGTCATCGAGCCCTCGGCGTCCTTGAAATACCGCACGTACCCGATCGGGCCGTACGCGACGTCCTGCCGGTGATAGACGGGGAAGATGTCCTCGTGGACCTCCCGGTCGGCGTACCCCAGATCCTTTATGCAGTGGCCCGCCGAGATGGCGATCTCACGGCCGTAGTCGTCCGTGCCGACCGCGCCGATCGTGCAGAACCCAGGGTTCGTCGCACTGAAGACGATCTGCATTCCGTTGTGGACGCGCTTCTCCGCCTGGGCCTGAGCCACCCCCGGGCTCGCGATCCCGGCCAGCAGCAGCCCCGCGATGAGGGGGGCAAACCATCGTCTTTTCATGCAGCTCCAATCAACGGAAAGGGACACACACCCTTCGATGGTCAATCTTTCACAACCACCCGCGGCACGGCCACCCGCAAGATCAGGGCCGAGCGGTGGGCCGCCGCCCGCGCCGCCAACCACCACGCCGGTCAGCGGCCAACCGGACCTCCCGCCGCCGGCTCTCGAAGGCCAACTCCCGCTGCAGCTTTCGCCAGCTCTCCCAGCGCCGCGCCGGCAGCTCGCCGTCGTCCAGCGCCGCGCGCACCGCGCAGGCGGGCTCCCGGTCGTGCCCGCAGTCGGCGTACCGGCAGCCGGTCGCCAGCTCGGCGATGTCGGCGAACGCCCGGTCCAGGCCCGCCGAGCCGTCGAGCAGACCCACCGCCCGCACCCCCGGGGTGTCCAGCACCGCCCCGCCGCCGGGCACCGGGAGCAGCGCCCGCCAGGTGGTGGTGTGCCGGCCCTTGCCGTCGACGCGCCGGATCGCCTGGGTGGGCATCAGCGCCACCCCGGCGAGCGCGTTGACCAGGCTCGACTTGCCGGCGCCGGACGGGCCGAGCAGGCCGAGCGTGCGCCCGGGGACCACCTCGGCGCGCAGCGGGTCGAGCCCGGTGCCCCGCTCGGCGCTGACGGCCAGCACCGGCACCCCGGGGGCCACCTCGGCGAGTTGACGGGCGACGGCCGCCGGGTCGGCCGCCAGGTCTGCCTTGGTGAGCACGACCAGCGGCCGGGCCCCGGACTCGTACGCCAGGGAGAGCAGCCGTTCGATCCGGCCGACGTCCGGTTCCGGGTGCACCGGCTCCACCACGGCGGCGGCGTCCAGGTTGGCGGCCAGCACCTGGCCGCTGGCGTCCTTGCCGGCGGTGCGCCGCACGAGGGCGGTACGCCGCGGCAGCACCGCCTCCACGGTGACGTTACGGTCGGGCCAGGTGCCCAGCAGCACCCAGTCCCCGGCGCAGGGCAGGTGCGTCAGGTCGCGGGCGGCGGCGGCCAGGACCGCCCCGCCCAGGGTGGCGCGGACCGGGCCGTGCGCGCAGAGCACGGTGCAGACCCCGCGGTCCACCCGGGCCACCCGGCCCGGCCGGTGCCCGCCGCGTCGTGGTGCGTGTGCCGCCCGGTCGGCGTCCCAGCCGAGGGCGGTCAGGTCGATGGTCATGGCATCCTCATCGGTCTCGAAGGGTTGACGCACACGTGCTGCCACCGGCATGGTCACCACCTCCCCCGCCGTCCGGTGCCGCGTTCCACGCCGACGGTAAGACGCGCCGCGACGTGCCGAAAGCGATTTCCCCGGCGACGCGGGGCCACCCGGCGGATAGGCTCGGTGGGTGACCATGGATCCGCTTCTGCTGACGGGCGAGGTGGACGCGGCCACGGACCGTCTGCTGCGGACCGCCGCCACCTTCGACGGCCCGGACCTCGCCGCCGCGTCGCTGCTGCCCGCCTGGAGCCGGGGCCACGTCCTGGCCCACCTGGCCCGCAGCGCCGACGGCTTCGTCAACCTGCTCACCGCGGCCCGCACCGGCGAGTCGATTCCGATGTACGCCTCCGCGGCGGCCCGCGACGCCGACATCCGCGCCGGCGCGTCCCGCCCACCCGAGGCCCACCTGGACGATCTGCGCCGCTCGGCCGACCGGTTCGCCGAGGCGGTCGCCGCGATGCCGGTCGAGGCGTGGACCGCCACCGTGCAGGCGCGGCTCGGGCCCTGGCCGGCCGCCATGCTGGTCTGGGGCCGGCTGCGCGAGATCGAGGTGCACCACGTGGACCTCGACGCCGGCTACCGGCCGGCCGACTGGCCCGAGGGGTTCGGCCACCGGCTGCTGCACGAGGTGGCCGCGAGCCTGAACGGCCGCGCCGACGCCCCGCCGATGGTGCTGCGCTTCGACGGCAGCCGGCACGAGCTGGTGATCGGCGACCGGTCCGCCGCGCCCACGCTCACCGGCGCCGCCCCCGAACTCGCCGCCTGGCTGATCGGCCGCAGCCCCGGCACCGTGTTGGCCGTCACCCCCGACGGCCCCCTGCCGCAACCACCGGAATGGATATAGACGACCTCATGACCTACAGCGGAGACGTCACGCCCGGCGGCGCGCCGGCCGTACGCGAGCTCGACCGGCTCACCATCACGAAGGTGTCGGTGGGCCCGATGGACAACAACGCCTACCTGCTGCGCTGCCGGGCGACCGGCGAGCAGGTGCTCATCGACGCCGCCAACGAGGCACCCCGGCTGCTCGAACTGGTGGGCGACGCGGGGCTGGCCACCGTGGTCACCACCCACCAGCACATGGACCACTGGGTCGCCCTGGAGGAGGTGGCCGCCAAGACCGGCGCCCGCCCGCTGGTGCACGCCGACGACGCGGCCGGGCTGCCGATCGAGGCCGGGGCGCTCGCCGACGGCGACAGCGTGGCGGTGGGCGAGTGCGCGCTGGAGGTCATCCACGTCCGGGGCCACACCCCCGGCTCGATCGCACTGCTCTACCGCGAGCCGGCCGGGACGCCGCACCTCTTCACCGGCGACAGCCTCTTCCCCGGCGGCGTCGGCAACACCGACCAGGACCCGGAGCGGTTCGGCGCGCTCATCGACGACGTCGAGCACAAGCTCTTCGGGCGGCTGCCCGACGAGACCTGGTTCTACCCGGGGCACGGCAAGGACGGCACGCTCGGCGCGGAACGCCCCGCGTTGCCCCAGTGGCGCGCGCGCGGCTGGTGACCGTCAGCGGGGCCGGGGCACACGCCCCGGCCCCGCTCCCCCGTCGACCCCACCCCCCGGTTCCCGCGCCCGCTCGCAGCGGGTCACGCCCCGGTGACCATCCGCAGCCGGCGTGTGCCCACCAGCACCAGGCCCGCCAGCAGCAGGCCGACCGTCATGGTGACCAGCATCGGGCTGAGCTCCCCCGGCAGCAGCCCGGCCAGCGACCGCGAGGCCGCGCCCAGCACCAGGTAGAGACCGGCCCAGGCCGCCGCGCCGAGGCTCGCGCAGCCGAGAAAACGCGGGTACGACATGCGCAGCCCGCCCGCTGCCAGCGGCAACAGCGTGTTGAACACGGGCAGGAAGGGCGCGACCAGCACCATCCGGCCGCCACCGCGCCGCAGGATGCCCTCCGCCGCCGTCCAGCGTTCCTCGCCGACCCAGCCCCCGAAGCGACTGCGCCGCAGACTGTCGCCGTAGTGGCGGCCGGCGAGGAAGCTCAACGACCAGCCGGCGAGGCAGCCGGTGACCACGACCGCGAAGGTGGCCACGCCACTGGCCGGGCCGCCGACGCCCAGCGCGGCCAGGACCGCCACGTCGCCCGGGACCAACACCCCGAGCAGCGGTACGGCGTCGAGGAGCATCACCACTCCGAGCGCCCCCATCAGCAAGGTAGTGGGAAGCTCTCCGAGCTGGGTCAGCCAATGCGCCATGCCCCGTACGCTACGGCCGCCCGGCCACCACGGGCATCGGGTCCGATCCCTGAGCGGCCCCCGGTGTCGGGCTCAGGGTCGTCCCGGAGATCCGGGGGTCAGCAGGGGCGCAGCACCTGCACCCGGCGCACGGGCGAGTCCACGGCGGGCTCGGTGGTCGGCACGGGATAGCTCGCCACCGCCGCCAGCAGGCCCGGCGGCAGGTGACCCCGCCCAGGATCGCCGACCAGCACGTCGGTGCCCGTGGCGGCGGTGCGGCACAGGAAGGGCAGCATCCGCGCGGCCATCGTCGCGTCGTAGAGCACGTCCCCGGCGACCAGCAGGTCCACCTCGTCGGGGACGGCGTCGAGCAGGTCGTCGCCGGTGGCCGTGACCCGCACCCGGTTGGCCCGGGCGTTGACTGTGACGGCCGCGACGGCGTACGGGTCGATGTCGTTGGCGATCACCCGCTCGGCGCCGGCGAGGGCGGCGGCGATCGCCACCAGGCCGGACCCGGCGGCGAGGTCGAGCACGCGCCGCCCGGCCACGAGTTCGGGATGGTCGAGCAGGTGCCGGGCGAGGGCCTGGCCGCCGGCCCAGACCGAGGCCCAGTAGGGGGCGGGCAGGGCGTGCCCGGCGTCCGCCTCCATCCGGGCCCACCAGACGATGGCGTCCTCGGCCAGGTGCAGCCGGACCTCGGGGACGAACGGGATCCGCACCAGCCGGAGCCGGTCCATCCCGTCGCCGGGAGCGTCGATTTCCCGTTCCAGCTCGGTCAGCGCGTCGGCTGTGGCACCTATCATCGGGGCAAGCATGCCCCAGCCGACCAGCAACCGACGGGCTTTCGCGCCCCGGCGTGCGAATGTTCACTGCATTGCCTGCGGCACTTCGGCCAGCAGATCCGGGTTTGGCCAGTTACTCTCGGGGTGGCACCGGGCGATCTTCGGTCGACGACCGCGGGTCACCCGCTTTGGAACAGGGAGAGATGCATGGCAACCGGCACGGTTAAGTGGTTCAACTCGGAAAAGGGCTTTGGCTTCATCGAGCAGGATGGCGGAGGGCCGGACGTCTTCGTCCACTACTCGGCCATCGCGTCGAGCGGTTACCGGGAGCTGAACGAGGGCCAGAAGGTCGAGTTCGAGGTGACCCAGGGTCAGAAGGGTCCGCAGGCGGACAACGTTCGCCCGCTGTAGATCCCGTGCCGGTGGCGGCGGCCGGGATGCTGGCCGCCGCCGCAGCGCGCTCAGGGCCGCTTCGGCGCGACGGGCAGGTCCCGTCGTCGCCGTAGCGGCCCGATCAGCATCAGCAGCGGGGTGAGCGCGAGCCACCCCGTCATCACCGCGATGGCGGTGCCGACCCCGTACGTCGCCCCGACCGTCCCGGCCAGCACCGCGGCCAGTGGGATCGTGCCGTAGTTGAGCATGTGCATGCTCACGGTGACGCGGCCCAGCAGGTGGTGCGGCGTGTAGGTCTGCCGGAAGCTGCCCTTGAGCACGTTTCCGATCGCCACGCCGAGGCTGACCAGCATTCCGCCGATCGCCGGCAGGGCCAGCCGCCCGCCGGGCCCGGCGAACGGGATCAGCAACGCCGGCGGTCCGGTCAGCGCCGCCGCCAGGAGCAGGGCCCGGGCGCTGCCGAGCCGGCGGCCCAGCGTGGTCGCCGACAGCGCGCCGAGGATGCCGCCGAGGCTCATCGCCGCGACCAGCGCCCCCACCGACGCCGGCGCGAGCCGCGCCTCCCGGACCAGGAACACCACGAGGACCGCCTGGTAGCCGATCAGCCCGATGTTGCTGGCGGCCCCGAAGGCGGTGAGCACCCGCAGGTACGGGTCCCGGGCGACGAACCGGATCCCCTCCCCGATCTCCCGCCGCAGTGACCGGGCGCGCCCGGCCGGCTCGGGACGCGGCTCGACGGCACGGATGCGCAGCAGACACGCGGCGGAGAACAGGAAGCTCAGCGCGTCGAGCAGCAGCGCGGTGACGGCGCCGACCAGTTGTGCGATCACACCGGCGAGACCCGGGCCGAGCACGTAGCTCGCCGTCTGGGTCGCCTGGAGCTTCGCGTTGCCCTCGGGCACCTGCTCGGGGCGTAGCAGCACAGGTAGGTAGACCTGGTCGGCGGTCTCGAAGAAGACCCGGGCCAGGCCGGCGCCCAGCGCCACCAGCAGCAGTTGCGTCACGGTGAGGATGCCGAGCGCGGCGGCGGCGGGCACGCTGAGGAACAGCAGCGCGGCGGCCAGGTCGCAGACGATCATCACGGGGCGGCGCGGCACGCGGTCCACCCAGGCACCGGCCGGCAGCCCGACGAGCAGCCACGGCAGCCAGGCCGCGGCGGTGAGCACCGCGACGACGAAGGTGCTGGCGTCGAGCACTGTCACCGCGACCAGGGGCAGCGCCACGGCCGTGACGTTGCTGCCGACGGCGCTGGCGGTGTGCCCGGCCCAGAGCAATCGGAAGTTCCGGTGCCGCAGCAGCCCGCCGCCGGGGGCCACCGCCGCGGCCGGGGTCGGAGGTGCGCTCGATGCGGCGGCGGCGCCGCTGGTCGGCACGGTGGGCGGCGTCACGACGTGACCGGGCAACGGGCCGGCGTCACGGACTGGTCCGGGCAACGGGCCGGCGTCACGGACCGGTCGGCGCAGCGGACGGGCGTCACGGTGTGGCCGGCGCAGCGGGCGGGCGTCACGGACCGGTCGGCGCAGCGGACGGGCGTCACGGTGTGGCCGGCATGCCGTAGGCGAACAGGAAGACGGGCTCGCGTCTGTGCCCGTCGTCGGGCACGTCCCGGTCGCCCCAGCGAGCGAGCAGTTCGTTCATCTCGCGGGCCAGCTCGGCGAGTTCCGCGTCGGTCAGGTGCAGCCAACGGTCGGTGGAGAACGGCCCCTGCGGCCAGGCGGCCTGGCTGGTCTCGTCGGTGGCGTGCCAGGCGCGGGCGAGGGCGACGTGCCGGTCCAGGTTGAGCGAGGTGGCGGCGTCGGCGACGGCCCGGGCGGCGGGATCCGCGTCGAAGTCCGACTGCGACCAGCGCACGCCGCGGGTGACCAGGCGCCACCACCGTTCCCGCCGGTCGCGGGCCAGTTCCGGAGCCTCCTCGACCAGTTCGGCGCCGGCCAGCACCCTGAGGTGGTGGCTGACGTTCGCCGACGCCTGGCCGGTGCGTTCGGCGAGCAGGCCGACGGTCGACGGGCCGTGCACCTTGAGCACGTCCATCATCCGGCGGCGCAGCGGGTGGGAGAGCGCGGCGAGCACCCGCGAGTCGGTCACGTGGCGTACGTCGGGTGTGGTCACGCGCCCAGCCTGACACCGGCAACGATCGTTGCGCAACAGGCATTTCGCAACGATCGTTGCTGATTCCCGGTGCCACCGTCGGGCCAGCCCGGCCCGGCCGGCGCGCCGGATCAGGCCGTCAGGCGACGCGCCAACTCGTCGGTGACCTGCTGGGCGACGGTGGGTGGGATCGCCGCCGCGATCTGTTCCGGCGTCAGGCCGGCCAGCACCCCGGAGATGATCGCCCGCTCGTCGTTGAATCCGCCGTCGGAGAGGGCCTCGACCTGCGCGACCAGAGCCGGATACCCGCGCGTCATGGCGAGCAGGAGCATCAGCGGCGACCCCTCCATCGGCGGGGTCAGCAGACCCGCCGTGCCGGTCGGCGAGACCAGCCAGTTGCGCAGGTTCTCCAGGTCGGCGAGGACCTGCCCGACCGTACGGGTGGGCGAACCCGTGTTGTAGACGAGCTTGTCGGTCTGCTCCATGTCGGACTCCTCTGCCGGGGGTGCGATCAATCCGATGCTGGTCAGGTAGCGGCGGAACAGCGGGGTCTGGTCCCGGTTCGCCTTCACCGAGTCGCGGAAGAAGCTGAAGTGGGTGTGCCACAGGTGGGAGTTGTCACCGCTCGTGCGCTTGCGCAGGCGGTCCCAGCGCCGCACGACCACGCCGTTCGGGGAGTAAATGATCTCCCTGATGTCCCGGCTGTCCGGGGTCCCCGCCACGCACTGCGCGGCACACCAGGCGGAGAAGCTGCCCAGGTCGTGTGTGCGACCTCCGGCGCGGATCTCGAAGGAGCCGACGTCGAGCGCGGCGGCGTCGAGGGTCAGCCCGCGGGAGTCCCGGGGCGACTCGTGGACGGAGTAGTCCCTCGCCGTCACCCGGTCGGAACCGCAGTGGTATCCGCCGCGGTGGGCGGGATCGCCGACGATGCCGACCTCGGCTGGTTCGAGGTCCTGGCCCCGGGAGGTGCCGGGATCGACGTTGAGGCGGTCGAGCAGTAGGCGGCGCACGGCCAGCAGGTTTTGCGGAGCCCGCGTCATGGGTCCCCCTTGTGGATGGTCGGGAGCCGGATCCGGCGGTGACGACGCGTAGGGGTCGCGGAAGCTGCAACGCCGACCCGACCGGCTGGTGCACGGCATCGGGCCCTGGTGCAACCGTAGCCATCAAATAGACGAATGCCCAGCTCAGAGCGGGTTATTTCGGCGGGGTGCCAAACCGCGCGACCGGCAGGACCACTGCGGACGGACGCTCCGGGTCGTGCAGGACCTCCCGCCAGCCGGCACGCAGGGTAATGGCCGTACCGAGGGGTTCACCGGTGCCCGGATTGCGCGCGTACCGGGGATGGGCGCCGCCGGAGACCTGTACCCGCAGCCGGTGCCCCGGCGCGAACCGGTGCGCCGTCGGCCAGAGCTCGACCGGCACGCGCACCACGCCCGCCGCGTCGGCGGGAAACCGGTCGGGCGTGACCCGCACCAGCCCGTCACAGACGTTCCAGGACCGCCCGCGTCGGTCCACGTCGCACAGCCGCACGAAGACGTCCAGATGGGACAGTGCGCTGCGCAGGTGCAGCTCGGCGCGGACCGGGCCGATCACCTCGACGGGCGCGTCGAGCGGCGCGCCGGTGAAGGTGAGCACGTCGGGCCGGGCCTCGACGGGGCGGTTGTCCACCGGCCCGGCCCGCTGGGCGACGAGCAGCGGGCCGCCGAGCGAGGGGGTCGGGTCGGTCGGGTCGTAGTGGAAGCCCTCCGGCGCGGACGGGACCGGCGCGGCCGTGCTCAGCCGGCCGGCCGGGTGCAGGTGCCAGCGGGTCGGCACCGCCGCCGGCGGCCAGTCGGGCAGGTCGCGCCAGCCACCACCCGCGCCACCGACGTACACCCGGACCGGGGCGGTCGCGGCGGCGGCGCGGGCGGGCGGGCGACGGCCGGCGAGGTGCTCCTCGAGGTGGTCCAGCCCGACGCGCAGCGCGGCGAGGAAGAGCCCGGGGCTGCCGTGGGTCCACGGTCCGACCGTCAGCCGGGGGTCGGCGCCGGCCGCCCGCAGCGCCGCGAAGTCGCGTAGCTGGGCCGGCAGGAAGATGTCGTGCCAGCCGCTGACCATGGCCACCGGCGCGCGGACCTCGGCGATGCGGTCTTCGAAGACCCGCGTGCGCCAGTAGTCGGCGTCCGGGGTGTGGTGGCGCAGCCACTCCTGGAAGAACGGCACGGTGACGCCGGTGGCGACCCGGTCCGCCTCGGCCAGCGGCAGGTGGGCCAGCGCCGCGGCCAGCCGGGGCTGGCCACGCTTGAGTTCCCACTGCCGGGCGAGCCACGGCACGGTCTGGGCCTCGAGCAGCTCGGCCCAGGTGAGCACGGTGTCCAGGGCGAAGGACTCCCCGGCGTACGTCGAGTCGCGGGTGCCCGAGGCCGTCGCCACCGCGACCATGGCCCGCAGCTCCCGCCCCGCGTCGGCGGCGACAGCCCACTGCACGAAACCCTGGTAGCTGGCGCCGAACATGCCGAACGCGCCCGAGAACCAGGGCTGGCGACGCAGCCAGTCGAGGGTGTCGAGGCCGTCCTCGCGCTCGCGCGCCAGCGGGTCGAACGTGCCGCCCGAGCCGAACGTGCCGCGGCAGGACTGGATCACCACGTGGAAGCCGCGTTCGGCGGCGAGGCGGCCGAGCAGCCGCATCGGCCCGCCCCGCCCGTACGGGGTGCGGATCAGCACGGTGGGCGCCCCGGGCAGGTCCGGCGCGTAGTGGTCGGTGCGCAGCGGCACGCCGTCGCGGACCCGCACCGGGATGGCCCCCGTGCGGGTGACCCGGCGGGTGCGGGCGGGCGGCAGGCGCAGCGCGGCGGTGGCCAGGCGCGTCACCAACCGGTCGAGCACGCCGTCAGCCGTTCGCGCGCCGGGCCGGCTCGTCGCGGGCGGCGCGGCGTACCGCGTCCCGGTGTTCCCCCATCGAGGTGGTCATCGCGGACAGGAAGCGGTGCACCACCGCCAGCTCGTCGTCGCTGAAGTCGGCCATCACCTCGTCGGTGCGCCGCCCCAGGGGGCGGAAGAAGTCCATGGCGAGCGCGGCGCCCCGCTCGGCGTAGCGCAGGAAGACCTTGCGCCGGTCGGCGGTGTCACGGTCACGGCGGATGTGCCCGCCGCGCTCCAGCCGGTCGATCAGGGCGGTGACCGAGCCGGACGAGAGGTTGAGCTGCTCGCCGAGGCCGCCCGGGGTGATCGGCTGGCCGAACCGTTCCGCGTCCATCACCGCGATCAGGGCCTGCAGGTCGGTAGCGTTGAGCCCGTGCAGGCCGGCGAAGCCATGCCCGATGTGCTGGGCGTCGACGGAGTAGCGGCGCAGCTCAGCCGCTATCTCCGCGACCAGCCGCTCGCGGTGGGTGTCGCGCCGGCGGTACATCCCGTGAGCTGCCACGTCGAGTCGCGCCTCCTGACGTCCGTTCCGGTTGCAGCCTATCTCAACACCCGATAATCTCGGTTATCGAGATACTCGATTCTCGGGATTTTGCGTCGTACGCTAAGTCTCGGGCTCGTCAGGAAATCCGCCAATAGACCGTGAGGGCATCCGATGTCAGTGTTCACCCGCGTGGTACGCGGGCGGCAGGCCGCGTGGCTCACCGTGCTCGCCGCGATCGTCTTCGGCGCCATCGTCTTCGGCCTGCCCAAACCCGACAACCCGGCGCCCGTCTCCAGCACGGGGCTGTCCGTGCAGTGGCAGTCGACCCAGGCCGAACGCCTCCAGGAGCAACTGCCCTCCCGCGACGTGCAGCCGGCGCTCGTCGTCGTCAGCCGCACCGACCGGGCGGCCCTGACCGAGGTCGACCGCGCCGCGCTCACCGAGCAGTCCGGTGAGCTCCGCCAGTTCGCCGTCGGCGGGGGCGTCAGCCCACCGCAGGTCTCCCCCGACGGCACCGTCGCGCTCGTCGCCGTGCCGCTCTCCACCGTCGGCGGGCAGGAGGAGACCTCCGCCCGCATCGACCAGCTCCGCACCGCCCTGGACGACGTCCCGGCCGGGCTGAACGTGGAGGTGACCGGCGGGCCCGCCTTCGCCACCGACCTGACGAAGGTCTTCGCCGGCGCCGACATCACGCTGCTCGCCGTCACCGCGAGCGTCGTGGCGCTGCTGCTGCTCATCACCTACCGCAGCCCGTTCCTGTGGATCGTGCCGCTGGTGGTCGTCGCGGCGACGGAGCAGCTCACCCTGCGGGCCCTCGAGACGGCCGTGCCGGCCTTCGGCATCAACCAGCCCGGCGGCGCCGTCACCGGCATCGCCAGTGTCCTCGTCTTCGGCGCCGCCACCAACTACGCCCTGCTGCTCATCGCCCGCTACCGCGAGGAGCTGCGCCGCGAGGAGGACCGCTTCGTGGCGATGCGCGCCGCGCTGCGCCGGGTCGCCGAGCCCATCATCGCCAGCGGCTCCACCGTCGTCCTCGGCGTGCTCACCCTGCTGCTGTCCGAGCAGGAACTCAACCGCGCCCTCGCCATCGCCTGCGCGACGGGCGTCATCCTCGCCATGCTCTCGGCGCTGTTCGTCCTCCCGGCCGCGCTGCTGATCTTCGGACGCGGCCTGTTCTGGCCGTTCGTGCCCCGGGTGGGCAGCGCGGCCCGCGAGGGCCGGCTGTGGGGCCGCCTCGGCGCCGCCGTCGAGCGTCGCCCGGTGCCGGTCGCGCTGCTCGCGACGCTGCTGCTCGCCGGTCTCGCCCTCGGCGGGCTCGGCATCCGCAGCGGCCTGTCGGAGACCGAACAGTTCCGGGTCAAGCCGGAGGCGGTCGCCGGCGCGGAGACCCTCGCCCGGTCCTTCCCCGCCGGCACGACCCAGCCGGTCGCCGTGCTCACCACGCCCTCCGCGCTGCAGGCCGTCACGAACGCCCTCGCGGAGGTGCCGGGCGTCGCCTCCGCGCGCCCCGGTCCGGCGGGCGCCCAGGTCGCCCAGGTCGACGTCGTGCTGGAGGCCGAGCCGGGCACCGCCGCCGCGAACCGGGCCGTCGAGGTGCTGCGGGACAGGGTCGAGACGATCCCTGGATCCGCCCCGCCGGCCGTCGACGGCGCACCCGCACCCGCCGGCGCGCTGGTCGGTGGCGCCGTCGCGGCCACCTACGACGAGAACGAGGCCAACGGCAAGGACCTGCGGCTGATCCTGCCGATCATCCTGCTGCTCGTCGGCGCGGTCCTGGTGCTGCTGCTGCGCGGTCTGGTCGCCCCGGTGCTGCTGGTGCTCACCGTGATCGCGTCGTTCTTCGCCAGCATCGGCGCGTCGTGGTTGCTCTTCGACCACGTGTTCGACATGCCGGCGCTCGACAGCGGCGTCCTGTTGCTCGCCTTCGTGTTCCTGGTGGCGCTCGGCGTGGACTACAACATCTTCCTCGTCACCCGGGCCCGCGAGGACGCCCGGCGCAGCGGCACCCGCGACGGCATGCTCTCGGCCCTGCGGGTCACCGGCGGCGTCATCACGAGTGCCGGCATCCTGCTCGCCGCGGTCTTCGCCGTCCTCGGCGTCCTGCCGCTGATCCTGCTCACCCAGATCGGGATCATCGTCTGCGTCGGCGTCTTGCTGGACACCCTGCTCGTCCGGACGATCCTGGTGCCGGCGCTGGCATTCACGCTCGGCGACCGCTTCTGGTGGCCCGGTCGGATCGCGCGCAAGCCCGTCAACGACACGTCGGCCGGACGCGAGCCGGCGAACACCCGGGACTGACCGCTCGCGGACGGGGTCGTGGCGTCACCGCCACGGCCCCGTCCGCAGCGCCACGACCGCCTCACGCGTCGGCGCGCACCGCCACCGCCTCCGGCTCTGCCGCCTCCGCGCCCACCGCCCTGTCCCGGGTCGCCCAGGCGACCACGAACAACGCCGTCCAGGCCACCCCGAGCAGCACCGCCGTGACGCTGCCGCTGGCGGTGCTCAACCCCAGGTAGAGCCGGGCACCGGCGATGCCGACCACCCCGGCCGCCGCGGCGGTCCAGGCGGCCACCGCCCGCGGCCAGCGCGCCCCCCGGGACAGCAGCCAGGCGAGGGTGCAGAGGCTCGCCGCCACCACGGCGTTCTGCGCCGGAAACTGGGCCGCCTCCCCGCCCGCCGGCCCGGCCAGATCGACGACCACGGCCAGCACCACCAACGGCACGAACGCCCCGACCGTGCCGACCACGCTGAGCAGGTCCGCCCGCCAGGGCCGGTTCCGCCAGGCCAGCACCGCCGCGACGACCGCCACCAGCACGATCAACGACGATCCGCGCAGCGCCGAGACCACCGCGAGCGTGACATCGACGGCCCCGGGCGTACGCCGGTCGGCGAACCAGTCGGCGATCGCGCCGTCAAGCACCGCCAGGCCGCTGTGCCGCACCACCGCCCCGAGCACCCAGGCGATGGCGAACCCCGCCACGAAGAGCAGCAGCAGGCCGGCGACCAGGTTGATCAGCAGCGTCCAGGCCGGCCCGACGTACATGGCGAGCAGGAAGAACAGCACCCCGTAGCGGCCGCTGAGCCAGCGCACCGGCCGCAGCCCCGCGGCCCGGGCCGCCAGGGCCCGCGCCGGATCCGGGTTGCGGCCCAGCCACCGCCCCGCCAGCACCACCGCCCCCAGCGCGACCACCAGCACCAGCACCGCGCCGGTGGCCCGCCCGAGCAGCCGGGAAACCGTCTCGTACGACTCGCCGGCCAGATTGCCCACGAGCACCGAACCACCCACCCACGTCACCACCCCGGCCAGGTTCCACGGCGCGAACCGCCGGTACGGCATCCCGGAGGCCCCCGCCAGCCGGGGCACGAGGGTCCGCGCGAACGCCACCCAGCGGGCGGTGAACACCCCGCGCCCGCCCAGCCGACCGAGCATCGTGTCCGCCCGCGCCCACCGTTCGTGGCCCACCCGGGCGCCGAACCGACCGGCGCGCAGCCGGGGGCCGTGCCGCCGCCCCGCGCGATAGGCGAGTGTGTCGCCGATCACGGCTGCAACGATCATCACCGCCAGCGCCGGCACGAGCCGCAGCGTTCCCGCGTAGGCTAGGAAGCCGACCAGCAACAGGGTCGCCTCGCCCGGCACCAGCAGACCGAAGATCACAGCGGTCTCCCCCGCGACGACAATCGCGGCGATCACGTAGATCAGCAGGGGCGGCAGGCCCTGTAGCGAGGTCAGCAGGTCGTGCATCGGGCCCCCATTCCCACGGGGGTCAGCATGCCAGGCGCTGAAACGGTCGGAACATCAGTTTCGGCAGAGATCCGGGCCATCTGGGGGGGAGACCCCGACGCGTGCCCCGGCAACCGTAGACAGGAGTATGGAGGGTATGCAGCTTCGCACCGACCTCCGCAACGTCGCCATCATCGCCCACGTCGACCACGGTAAGACCACCCTGGTCGACGCCATGTTGCGGCAGGCCGGCGCCTACGGCGGGCGCGGCGAGACGACCGAGCGGGTGATGGACTCCGGTGACCTGGAACGGGAAAAGGGCATCACCATCCTGGCCAAGAACACCGGCGTGCGTTACCTGCCGGCGGACGGCTCCGACCCCGTCACCATCAACATCATCGACACCCCCGGCCACGCCGACTTCGGCGGCGAGGTGGAACGCGGCCTGACCATGGTCGACGGCGTGGTGCTGCTGGTGGACGCCAGTGAGGGCCCGCTGCCGCAGACCCGGTTCGTGCTCCGCAAGGCGCTGCGGGCCCGGATGCCGATCATCCTGGTGATCAACAAGGTGGACCGCCCCGACGCCCGGATCAAGGAGGTCGTGGACGACACCTACGAGCTCTTCCTCGACCTGGACGCCGACGAGGAGCAGATCGACTTCCCGATCGTCTACGCCTGCGCCCGCGACGGCATCGCCTCGCTGACCCAGCCCGCCGACGGCTCGGTCCCCAGCGACAGCACCAGCCTGGAGCCGCTGTTCCGCACCCTGCTGGGCACCATCCCGCCGCCCTCGTACGAGGAGGGGGCGCCGCTGCAGGCGCACGTCACCAACCTCGACGCCTCCCCGTTCCTGGGCCGGTTGGCGCTGTGCCGGGTGCGGCAGGGCACCATCACCAAGGGCCAGACGGTGGCGTGGTGCCGCGCCGACGGCAACACCCAGCGGGTGCGCATCTCCGAGCTGCTGATGACGGAGGGCCTGGAGCGCAAGCCGGCCGACTCGGCGGGGCCGGGCGACATCATCGCGGTCGCCGGCATCCCGGAGATCATGATCGGTGAGACTCTGGCCGACGCCGAGAACCCGCGCCCGCTGCCGCTGATCACCGTCGACGAGCCGGCCATCTCGATGACCATCGGCACCAACACCTCGCCGCTGGTCGGCCGGGTCAAGGGCGCCAAGGTCACCGCCCGGATGGTCAAGGACCGGCTCGACAAGGAACTGGTCGGCAACGTGTCCCTGCGGGTGCTGCCCACCGAGCGGCCGGACGCCTGGGAGGTGCAGGGCCGTGGTGAGCTGGCGCTGGCCATCCTGGTGGAGCAGATGCGCCGGGAGAACTTCGAGCTGACCGTCGGCAAGCCGCAGGTGGTCACCCGGGAGATCGACGGCAAGACCTGCGAGCCGGTCGAGCGGCTCACCATCGACGCCCCGGAGGAATACCTGGGCGCGATCACCCAGCTCCTCGCCACCCGCAAGGGCCGGATGGAGCAGTTGGTCAACCACGGCACCGGCTGGATCCGGATGGAGTGGCTGGTGCCGGCCCGCGGCCTGATCGGCTTCCGCACCGAGTTCCTCACCGACACCCGGGGCACGGGCATCCTGCACCACGTCTTCGAGGCGTACGAGCCGTGGTTCGGCGAGCTGCGCACCCGGCAGAACGGCTCGCTCGTGGCCGACCGGTCGGGCGCGGTCACCTCGTTCGCCATGATCAACCTTCAGGAGCGCGGTCAGCTCTTCGTCGAGCCGACCACCGAGGTGTACGAGGGCATGATCGTCGGGGAGAACTCCCGCGCCGACGACATGGACGTCAACATCACCAAGGAGAAGAAGCTCACCAACATGCGGGCGTCCTCGTCCGACGAGACCGAGAAGCTGATCCCGCCGCGCAAGCTGTCGCTGGAGCAGGCCCTCGAGTTCTGCCGCGAGGACGAGTGCGTCGAGGTCACCCCGGCCGCCATCCGGATCCGCAAGGTGGTGCTCGACCAGACCACCCGTGGCCGGGCCGCCGCCCGCCGCAAGCACGCCGGCTGACCGTACGACGACAGCCACCCGGAGCCCGGACCGCCCCGCGCGGTCCGGGCTCCGCCCGTCGCGCCCCGCTGTCAGTTGGGGCGGGTCGCGAGGAAGGCGAACAGGTCGGGCACCGGGCCGACACCGGCCTCGGCCGTGCGGACCAGGGTCAGGCCGGCGTCGGTGACCGCGTTGAGCAGGTCGGCCAGCGGGACGTGCCAGGCGCCCACACGCACCCGCACCCCGTGCGGCGACCAGGCCCGGAAGCTGCGCTCCCGGTCGGCGTAGCCGCCGTCGATCACGATCCGCTCCGGGTCGGAACGGTCGGCGAACGCCCCGGTGAAACACGGGTGCACCCCCACGTGGACGAACCGCCCGCCGGGCGCGAGCACCCGCGCGGCCTCGGCGACCACCGCCGGGTAGTCCGGCACGTCGGTGTGGGCCAGCACACACGCCACCGCCGGCACCGAGGCGTCGGCCACCGGCAGCGCCGCCCCGTCGCCCCGGGCCACCGGCAGGCGCGGCCGGGCGTGCCGTAGCTGCCCCGCGGACAGGTCGACCCCGACCGGACGCCAGCCCAGCGCGCGCAGCTCCGCCGCCTGGAGCCCGGTGCCGCAGCACAGGTCGAGGCAGCTTCCGGAGCCCGCACCGAGCAGGTCACGCAGCCGGCCGCGGACCTGGGTCTGGTAGGCGTTGGCGGTGTCGGACGCGTACGCCTCGTACCAGTCGGCGTACGCGTCGTAGGCGGCAACTCCCATTCCCGCACCGTACGACCCATCGCCCCGGCCCGCCGGCCCGTCAGCGATCCGCTACGGTCAGCCGCATGACCTGGGACGAGCTCGACACCCACCTGGACGGGATCCCCGGCACCGTGTCGGCGTACGTGGGGCGCGTCGGTGCCGCCCCCACCTGGACCCGGCACCCCGGCGCGACGCACTACGCGGCCAGCACCATGAAGGCGGCGGTGCTCGTCGCGCTGTACCGCGCCGCCGAGGCCGACGCCCTCGACCTGGACGCACCCCTGCCGGTGCACAACGAGTTCGACTCGGCGCTGCCCGGCGCCCCCCGGTTCTCCTGCGCCCGGCACTACGACAACGACGAGGCCGTGTGGGACCGGGTCGGCGGTGACGCGTCGCTGCGCTGGCTCGCCGAACGCATGATCACCCGCTCCAGCAACCTCGCCACCAACCTGGTCATCAGCCACGTCGGGCTGCCCGCCGTGGCGCGCGTGTGGGACCTCGCCGGGGCCCGGCACAGCGTCACCGGCCGGGGCATCGAGGACTTCGCGGCCCGCGAGGCGGGCGTCGACAACCTCGTCACCGCCGCCGACCTGGCCGCGCTGCTCGGCGGGCTGGCCGCCGGCCTGCACGCCCCGGGCCCGCTCGCCGCACCGGCCGGCTGCGCCGCCATGCTCGACGTGCTCTTCGCCCAGGAACACCGCGAGGACCTGGCCGCCGGGCTGCCCGAGGGCACCCGCATCGCGCACAAGAACGGGTGGGTGCGCGGCGTGCGGCACGGCGCGGGGGTGGTCTTCCCCGACGACGCGCCGCCGTACGCCATCGCCGTCTGCACCACCACCGACCTCGCCGACGGCGGCCCCAGCGGGGAGGACGAGGACGACGCCTGCCGGCTGATCGCACGGGTGTCCGCCGCGGCCTGGGCCGCCCGCCACGACCTGTGACGCACCGGGGCGGGGCCGCCCGGGGCGTCACCGCAACAGGTTCGCCCGCAGCGCCGCCACCACGTCGTCGCTGACCTCGAGCCCGTCGCGCAGGTACGCCCCGAACGACCCGTGCACCCGGCGCACCTCCGCGTACGCGGCGTCCAGGTATTCCGGGCGCACCTCCAGCACCGGGCGCACCGCCTCGACGTCCAGCCCCGGCATCCGGCGCCGCATCGCCTCCAGGATGACCTCCCGCAGACTCTCGGTCAGCCGGTTGTTGGCCAGGTAGTCCGCCCGGATCGTGGCCTCGTCGACGCCCAGCGCGTTGAGCAGCAGCACCGTCAACCAGCCGGTCCGGTCCTTGCCCGCCGAGCAGTGGTAGACCAACGGCAGGTTCTCCCCCGCCGCCGCCAGCCGCACCGCCGCGCCGAAGCTCGCCCGCGCCGACTCGCCGCTGACGAACCAGCGGTAGATCGCGGCCATCGCCGCCGGGGTGCCCTCCCGGGCCAGGGCCGCGTACGCGCCCAGGTCGTGCCCGAGCAGCACCGCCGAGACGTACGTGAAGACGGGATGCTCGGCGTCGTGCACCGGCAGGTGCACCACCCGTGGCGCACCGGGCAGCCGGTCGGCGGGGGCGACCGCCATCTCCGAGTGGTCCCGCAGGTCCACCACGCACGCCGGGCCCAGCTCGGCCAGCACCAGCAGGTCCTCGTCGGTCAACCGACCCAGCGCCGGGGTGCGGATCAGCACGCCCCGCCGTACCCGCCGGCCGTCGGCGCCCACCAGCCCGCCGAGGTCCCGCGCGCTCGGGGCGCCCACCAGCGTCCAGTCCCGCCCACTCATGCCGGCGCTCCGCCGCGCCGCGTGCCGCCGGGCGGCAGCGCCGCCCCACACCCGATGATCTGCTCGCCCATGCCGGCCTCCCCTGTGCGTTCCCGTGCCCGTATAGGGTGCCGGACATGACGATCGCCGCGGTACGCACCCACCGGTTGTCCGCACCCTTGCACACGCCCTTCGTGACCGCACTACGCCGTACCACCACAGTGGAGACCCTGGTCGTGGAGGTCGTCGACACCGACGGCCGCTCCGGCTACGGCGAGGCGCCGCAGGTGTGGCAGGTGACGGGGGCGTCGGTCGCCGGCTCCGAGGAGTGCGTGCGGGGGCTGATCGGCCCGGCGCTCACGGGTCGCGACGCCGACGACCTGGTGGCCCGTTGCGCCGAGTTGCAGCGGATGGTCGTCGGCAACGAGTCGGCCAAGGCGGCCGTCGACGTCGCGCTGCACGACCTGGCGGCCCGGCGGCTCGGCGTACCGCTGGTGCGGCTGCTCGGGGGCACCGCCATGCGGGTGCCGACGGACGTCACGCTCGCCGCCGGTGAGGCGGTGGACCTGGCGGCGGCGGCCCGGCAGCGCCGGTCGGAGGGCTTCGGCGTGCTCAAGCTGAAGGTGGGCACCGACGCCGCCGGCGATCTGGAACGGGTCCGCGCCGTGCGCTCCGCCGTCGGCGGCGGGGTGCGCATCCGGCTCGACGCCAACCAGGGCTGGACCCCGCGCGAGGCGGTCCGGGTGATCCGCGGCATCGAGGACGCCGGGCTCGACGTGGAGTTCGTCGAGCAGCCGGTCGCCCGCTGGGACCTGGACGGGCTGGCCTGGGTCAGCGACCGGGTCGGCGTGCCGATCCTCGCCGACGAGGCGGTCTTCGGCGTCCGCGACATGGTCGAGGTGATCCGCCGGCGGGCCGCCGACATGGTCAACGTCAAGCTCGCCAAGTGTGGCGGGCTCCAGCCGGCCCGCACCCTGCTCGACCTGGCCGCCGCGCACGGCCTCGGCACCATCGTCGGGTCGATGATGGAGAGTCAGGTGGGCATCGGCGCCGCCGCGAGCCTGGCCGCCGCCTACGGCACCACGGCCGTGGCCGATCTGGATGCCGCCTGGTGGCTGGCGTGGTCACCGGTGCGCGGCGGCCTGCGGTACGACGGCGCGTCCGTCGTGCTGCCGGCCGCGCCGGGCCTCGGCATCAGCTCGGTGAGTGAAGTAAAGGTGCAGCGGCCTAGTTGATGCTTGTCAGAAACTTTCATATGGTCGTGGGAACATTCGGCGGAAGCTGGGGGCGCACGTGAAACTGCAACCGGGCCGGGAGGCCATGGTCCGGGTCGCGATCGCGACCCTCTGGAGTCGCCCCGAGGCCGTCCGGCCCGTCGACGGCCCCGCGCTGAGCGCGCGCACCGACATCGCCGCCTGGATCTCGGGCATGGACAGCGACCAGCAGGTCGGCGACTGCGTGCTGAGCCAACTGCTGCTCGGCGAGCGGGTGCTCGTCACCGAGCTACGCCCCGACGGCTGGGCGCACGTGGTGGCGGTCGAGCAGCCGGCCCCCCAGTTGCACCCGCGCGGCTACCCCGGCTGGTTGCCCGTCGAGCAGCTCGCCCCGGCCACCGACACCGTCGACGCCGACCCGCTCGTGGTCGACGCCACCGTCACCGCCCTGCGCGCCTCGCCGGGCGGCGCCGAGGTGCTTCCCGGGGTGGTCCTGGGCACCTACCTGCCCCCCGCCGGGCCGGCGGTCGACGGTTGGCAACCGGTGCACGCGCCGGGCCACGCCGCACCGCTCTGGCTGCCCGCCGGCGACGTGGTGCCGGTGCCCACCACGCCCCCGACGGCCGACGAGGTGCTGGCCGTGGCCCAGCGGCTGGTCCGCGTCCTCTACGTCTGGGGCGGGGTGTCGGCCTACGGCATCGACTGCTCCGGACTGGTCCACCTGGCCTGGCGGCGGCTCGGCGTGCTGCTGCCGCGCGACGCCAGCGACCAGGCGACGGCGACCACCCCCGTGCCGCTGGGCACGGAGCGCCCCGGGGATCTCTACTTCTTCGCCCGGCCCGGGCGCCGGATCCACCACATCGGCATCGTCACCGCCGACCCTCGCCCCGGCGACGACCGGCGGATGCTGCACGCCTGCTACCTGCAGCGCCGGGTGCTGGAGGAGCGGTTGCCCGACGACCGCACCGCCACCCTGGTCGGCGCGCACCGGGTCTGACCCACCCCCCGACGACGCGAGGGGCGCCCCCGGACCGGGAGCGCCCCTCGTCGCGTACGCCTCAGTGGTTGGCGTCGAGCAGCAACCGCCGCCGGTCCCGGGAGGACTTGACCAGGCTGGCCACGGTGGCCACCGCGAGGGTGCCGAGGATGATCGTCAGCGAGAGCCAGATCGGGATGTGCGGGGCCCAGGAGACGTGCTCGCCGCCGTTGATGAACGGCAGCCGGTTGTCGGCGAGGGCCTCCAGCACCAGCTTGACGCCGATGAAGCCGAGCACCACGGCCAGCCCGTAGCTGAGGTAGATCAGCCGGCTCAGCAGGCCGCCGAGCAGGAAGTAGAGCTGCCGCAGGCCCATCAGCGCGAAGACGTTGGCCGTGAAGACCAGGTACGGCTCCTGGGTGATGCCGAAGATCGCCGGGATCGAGTCGAGCGCGAAGATCAGGTCGGTGGTGCCGATGGCGATCATGACGATCAGCATCGGGGTGAAGATCCGCTTGCCGGTCGCCGCGTGGGTCGTCAACCGGGCGCCGTCGTAGTCCTTCGAGATCGGCAGCGCCTTGCGACTCCACCGGATCAGCATGTTCTCGGAGAACTCACCCTCGTCGGGCTCGCCCTGCCGGGCCAGGTTGATCGCGGTGTAGATCAGGAACGCGCCGAAGATGTAGAACACCCAGGAGAACTGGGAGATCAGCGCGGCGCCGGCCGCGATGAAGCCGCCCCGCATCACCAGCGCCAGCACGATGCCGATGAGCAGCACCTTCTGCTGGTACTGCCGGGGCACCCCGAACCGGGCCATGATGATCACGAAGACGAAGAGGTTGTCGACCGAGAGGCTGTATTCCGTCAGCCAGCCGGTGTAGAACTGCCCGGCCGCGCTGGCCCCGGAGGCCAGCCAGACCCCCGCGCCGAACAGGAGCGCCAGGCCGACGTAGAAGCCGACCCAGAGGCTGGACTCGCGCACGCTGGGCTCGTGCGGTCGCCGACCGACGATCAGCAGATCCACGAGCAGAATCCCGGTCAGGGCGAGAAGCGTCCCCGCCCAGACGAGTCCGGACACGTCCAAGGTTCATTCCTCCGGCAGACACGCAACGACGGGCACACCGTACGCCCTGCGTGGGCGCGGCGTGCCGCGACGCTGACACTGGTGACTGTCGGAGGTCTCTTCCATCACCGACCGCAGGCGGTGACCGACGGGCCGGGCCGCGCGTCCAGGATCGGCGCTCGACCGTGCTGACGACTCCGTCGTGGGGGAATACTCCCCTCCTCGACGTCATTCTTTCGCATCGACGCGAGCCCTCGCAGCCCGGGCGGCCGGTGTCCTTCCCCACTCGTGCCCGTCTATTGGCGACGGGGGTGACGGGGTACGCCACCCGCAAGCCATCCTAGGAGGCTAGGTGAAGGGCCCGGACCTGGCCGGGAGGCGGCGGCCCCCACGCCGGCGAGGGCACCCACGCCGTGCCGCCCACGGCGGGGGCGTGAAAGGCTGTCGGCATGGTGCTTGAGGTCGCGCTCATCGACGTACTGCCCGGACACGAGGACGAGTTCGCCGCCGCGTACGCGCAGGGGCATCCGGTGCTCGCCGGGACGCCCGGCTGCCGGTCGGTGCGGATGACCCGGGGCGTGGAGTCCCCGAGCCGGTTCGTGCTGCTGGTCGAGTGGGACTCGGTCGAGGCACACGACGACAACTTCCGCGGCACCGAGCGCTTCGCCCGCTGGCGCGCGCTGATCGGCCCGCACTTCGCCGGGCCGCCGCTGGTGGAGCACTTCGTGGACGTGCCGGCCTGAGCCTGTCGTACCCCTGTTCTACAGTGCGCCGTGCACGCGTCGGCCGCCGGTCCCGACGGGCTCGGGGGCGCCGGGCCCGGCCGCCCACGCGGCGATGACCGCCGGCCCCGGAAGCACAGCGCCCGGTTGACCGACGCTCACTCCGCGACGAGCCGGGCCAACTCCGCGACCGTCTCCTCCGGGCCGAGGGCCGCGTCCAGCAGCCAGCCGGTGAGCCGTTCGTAGCGGTCGACGTCGACCGCCGTCGCGAGGCGCACGTCGGTGGTCAGCGCCTCCAGCATCACGGTGCGCGGGTCCGCCGGGTCGGGAAACGAGTAGCACGAGTACGGCGTCAGCGGCTGCGCACCGCCCGCCGCGGCGGCGCCCCGGGGCAGCAGCCGGATCGTCACGTGCGGCAACCCGGCCAGGTCGAGCAGGTGCCGCACCTGCTCCCGCCACACCTGCGTCGGGGTGTCGCCGGCCGCGCAGGCCGCCTCGGCGAGCAGCGCCGTGTAGCGGGGCGGGTCGGCCCGTCGCAGCACCTCGTGGCGCAGCCCTCGGGCGCGCACGTCGGCGTCCACGTCGAGGCCCGGGTCGAGCAGGTGAGCGGCGGCGATCCGCAGCCGCGCGTACGCCGGGGTCTGGAGCAGCCCCGGCACCACGGCGGGCTGCCACTCCACGATGGCCGCCGCCCCCGCCTCCAGTTCGGCGTAGGTGCGCTGCCGCTCCCCCATCTCCCCCAGCGCCTTCCACCAGCCCCGGCTGGTGGCGGCGTCGCGGGCGATGACGATGAGCGCGTCGCGCTGCGGCGGCGCCACCTCGTAGACGTCGAGCAGATCGAGCACGTCGGCCAGGTCCGGCCGGCTCTGCCCCAGCTCGATGCGGGACAACTTCGAGGTCGAGGCCCAACCCAGCCGGTCACAGACCTGTTCCAGGGTCAGCGCCTCGCCCCGGCGCAGCTGACGCAGCTCGGCGCCCAGCCGGGCGCGACGAATGACCGGACTCGTTGGCAACGGCATCCCCAGCCTCCCCACCGAGGGAGACTACGCAGGACGATCACTGAGCGCAATAGATTGCTCGCGTACCGCAACCAGGGCCGGCCGGGTCAGCTATTTCACGCCGGCCGCGTCCATGCCGCGCAGCTCCTTCTTGAGGTCGGAGACCTCGTCGCGGATCCGGGCCGCCAGCTCGAACTGGAGCTCCCGGGCCGCCGCCAGCATCTGGTCGTTGAGCTCCTGGATGAGCTGGGCCAGCTCGGCCCGGGCCATCCCCTCCCGGGCGGGCCCCGCGCCGCCGGACCGGCTCCGGCTGCGGGTCTCCTTGACCGGCGCCTTGCCCCGGGAAAGCTGGCGCACCGCCCCGCCGACCCGACTGTTCTCGGTGTCCTCCGCCTCGCGGTAGATGTCGTCGAGAATGTCGTGGATCTTCTTGCGCAGCGGCTCCGGACTGATGCCGTGCGCCTCGTTGTGCGCGATCTGCTTGGCCCGCCGGCGATCCGTCTCCTCGATCGCCTGGGCCATCGACGGGGTGATCTTGTCGGCGTACATGTGCACCTGACCGGAGACGTTACGGGCCGCCCGGCCGATCGTCTGGATCAGCGACCGGCCGCTGCGCAGGAAGCCCTCCTTGTCGGCGTCGAGGATGGCGACCAGCGACACCTCGGGCAGGTCGAGACCCTCCCGGAGCAGGTTGATGCCGACCAGCACGTCGTAGTCGCCCTTGCGCAGCTCGCGCAGCAGCTCGACCCGGCGCAGCGTGTCGACCTCGGAGTGCAGGTAGCGCACCTGGATGCCGTTTTCCAGGAGGTAGTCGGAGAGGTCCTCGGCCATCTTCTTCGTCAGGGTGGTGACCAGCACCCGCTCGTCACGATCGGTGCGCAGCTTGATCTCGTGCATCAGGTCGTCGATCTGGCCCTTGGTGGGCTTGATGACGACCTCCGGGTCGATCAGCCCCGTCGGCCGGATCACCTGCTCGACGAACTCGCCCTGTGCCTGCTCCAGCTCCCAGGGGCCGGGCGTGGCGGAGAGGAAGACCATCTGGCCGACCCGCTCCAGGAACTCGTCGAAGCGCAGCGGCCGGTTGTCGGCCGCGCTCGGCAGCCGGAAGCCGTGGTCGATCAGCATCCGCTTGCGGGACGCGTCGCCCTCGTACATGCCGCCGATCTGCGGGATCGTCACGTGCGACTCGTCGACGACGGTGAGGAAGTCGTCGGGGAAGTAGTCGAGCAGGCAGTGCGGCGGGCTGCCCGGCAACCGCCCGTCCATGTGCATCGAGTAGTTCTCGATGCCGGAGCAGAACCCCACCTGGCGCATCATCTCGATGTCGTAGGTGGTGCGCATCCGCAGCCGCTGCGCCTCCAGCAGCTTGCCCTGGCGCTCCAACTCGGCCAGCCGCTCGGCCAGCTCGGCCTCGATGTCGCGGATCGCCCGCTCCATCCGCTCCGGGCCGGCCGCGTAGTGGGTCGCCGGGAAGATGACCAGACCGTCGACCTCCCGGACCACGTCCCCCGTCAGCGGGTTGAGGTAGTAGAGCTTCTCCACCTCGTCGCCGAAGAGCTCGATCCGGACTGCCAGCTCCTCGTAGGCCGGGATGATCTCCAGCGTGTCGCCGCGGACCCGGAAGGTGCCCCGGTTGAAGGCCATGTCGTTGCGCGTGTACTGGATGTCGACCAGCCGGCGCAGCAACTGGTCGCGGTCGAGCTCCTGCCCGACCGCGACCCGCACGGCGCGGTCGAGGTATTCCTCCGGGGTGCCCAGTCCGTAGATCGCCGAGACGGTGGCCACCACGATCACGTCGCGGCGGGTGAGCAGCGACATCGTCGCCGAGTGCCGCAGCCGTTCCACCTCCTCGTTGATCGAGGAGTCCTTCTCGATGTAGGTGTCGGTCTGCGGGATGTAGGCCTCGGGCTGGTAGTAGTCGTAGTAGGAGACGAAGTATTCCACCGCGTTGTGCGGCAGCAGCTCGCTGAACTCCTTGGCCAGCTGCGCGCAGAGCGTCTTGTTGGGCGCCAGCACCAGCGTCGGCCGTTGCACCCGCTCGATCAGCCACGCGGTGGTGGCGCTCTTGCCGGTGCCGGTCGCGCCGAGCAGCACCGTGTTGCGGTCGCCGCGTCGGACCCGACGCTCCAGGTCGTCGATGGCCGCCGGCTGGTCGCCAGCCGGCTGGAAATCGCTGACGACCTGGAAACGGCCGTCGAGCCGGGGAATGTCGAGCGCCATGACCCCAACGGTACGCCGAGGGTCCGACAGCGCGCCGCGACTACGCGGGGCCGCTCATCTGCTTCGATATTCGCATTGTGTGGCGCATCTCACCGGACTACGCTATTCGTGTAGGCCGCTCGCGGCGGCCGACCGGGCAGGTGGCCAGGCCGTCAAGGGCCGGCCCGCCCCCGGCACAGGGGGTCGCAGCACCCGGCACGACCGGCGTGCGCACCCGATGTGGTCGCGCCCGACGCGCCGACCGGCCGCCGCGAGCGCCCCTGCACGTCACCCCACCGGGGTGAGTCCCGTTCAACCTCCGTGGAGACCTCCGCCGCCCGGGCCACCCGCCCCGGCCCGACACACCCGCCGCGCCACCGTCCACCGCCCGACGACGCCCACACCGGCAGCGTCCCCCGGGTGGTGACCGGCCGTCGACGCACCGTCCTGCTGCTGCTCGCGGCCGCCGCCGTGCTCTCCGGCGCCGCACTGGTCGTGGGGCTGAGCTGGGCACCCGAGCGGTCGGAGCAGCCCAGGGCGCTGACCGGCGAGGAGCGCGAGCGGCTGGCCGCGATGCGGGTCACCAACTACCGCGACCTGCGGGCCGGCGTACGGGTGACCGCGGGCACCGGGGCGACGCGGCGCGAGCTGGTCGGCTGGGTCGACTGGTCCCGGACGCTGGCCTACCTTGATGTCGGCGGGCCCGGCGCGGGTGTCGAACGCGGGCTGATCCAGGCCACCCCGGCGGTGGTCCTGCTGCGCCCCGACCCGGCGGCGGTGCCGACCCCCGCGCCGCCCCCGCCGGTGCCGCCGGCGGACCGGTGGCGGCGGCACGACCCGCTCCCCGGTCAGGGGCTGGCCGCCGTGCTCGACCTGCTCTTCCGCCTAGCCGCGGACCGTCCGGAGCCGCCGTCCGGAGCCGCCCGCCGGGTCGGCGGAGCCACGATCGGCACGCTGCCGGTCGACATCCTCCAGGCACCGCCGCCCACCCCCGACACGTCGCCGCCGCCCACCCCCGGCACGTCTGCGCCGCCCGCTCCGGCCGGGGGGCACCCGCGTTACTGGCTGGACCACGACGCCCGGTTGCACCGGATGGAGCTCCGGCTGGCCGGCGTCGGACCGGTGACCGTACAGCTGAACCGGGCCGACCGGCCCAGCCTGCGCCCCGTCGACGCCCTCGGTGGCCGGCCCGGGCAGCCCCGCGCCCTGACCGCCGCCGAACGGGACCGGCTGGAGCGGCTGCCCGCCCGGCTACGCGCCCGTGGCGGGGCCGCGGTGGCCCTGACCGCGCCCGTCGCCGCCACCGCGAACCTGCGCGGCGCCGGGTGGGTGAGCTGGCGCGGCCGGGCCGCGTACCTGGCCGTCGCCGGCCTCGGCGGGCCGAACCGCCGGACGCTGCTGCGCGTCGACGACACCGGCGTGCGACGGGCGGAGGTGCCCACCGCCACGGTCCCGGGCACCGAGCGGTCGCCCGGCCGGCCGCCGCTGCCGCCGCCCGCCCGGGGCTGGCTCGCCGATCCGCAGCGCGCCGGCGAGGTGGGCCGGCTGCTCGACGCCGCGCTGCGGGCCGCCCGCCCGCCCGGCCAGCGGCATCGGGCGATGCGGGTCCGGGGCGACACCATCGCCGGGAAGACCGTCGACATCGTGGAACTGCGCGCCTCCGGAGGGCTGCTGCGCTACTGGATCGACCGGTCCGGCGGGCTGCACCGCCTGGAGTCGCGCACCCGCACCGGCGTCTGGGCCCAGCTCGACCTGACGCCCGCCACGGTGCCCCGGCTCGCGCCGGCCCCGCCCCGCCCGGACGGCGGTCGCTGAACGGTCAGGGACGCCAGCCCGTCCGCGCCGCCCACCGCTCGGCGCGCGGGTGCTCCTGCGCGAACCACGGATCCGGCGCCCAGGTCGGGGTGGCACCGTCCGGGACGGCGTCGGCGAGCTGCCGTGCCGCCAGGTAGGCCGCCCGCTCGTCCGGGTCGGCGCGCAGGTGATCGCGGGTCAGCAGCGCGTGCCGCCAGCCGGGCGAGTCCACCGGGCGCACGTACAGGCGCACGGGGCGGCCCGGGTCGGCGTTGCCGTGCAGCCGCTGCTCCCACCGGCCGCCGCCCGGTGGCCGCCGGCCGTCCCACCCCTGCGCGGGCAGGCGCGGGAAGCCCGCCGCCGCGAGCCGCTCGGCCAACGGGCCGTCGGCGTCGGCGAGGGTGGGGACGGTGAGCTGCACGTCGATCACGTCCTGGGCCGCGAGCCCCGGGACCGCGGTCGCGCCGACGTGGTCGATGCGCAGCTCGGTGGGGGCGATCGCGTGCCGGATCCGGGCGGCCAGCCGCGCGTACCGCTGCGGCCGGTCCGGGTCGACCCGCGCCGGCGTGACCCGATGCGAGCGGGCGGGCCGCCGCTCGCGCAGGTTCGCCGCGAACGGCCGCAGCCGCCCCTCCCACAGCGCGTCGACCGCCGCGTGCAGGTCCGCGAGGCTGCCGTCGTTGGTCAGCAACACGTCCGCGGCGGCCCGGCGCCGGGCATCGTCGGCCTGCGCGGCGATCCGCCGCTCGGCCTCCGCCCGGTCCATCCCCCGGCTCCGGGCCAGCCGCGCCAACCGGGTGGCCAGCTCCGTCTGCACCACGACCACCAGGTGGTACGTGGGCGCAAGCCCCACCTCCACCAGCAGCGGCACGTCGTTGACCACGACCGCGTCGGGTGCCGCCGCGGCGGACAGTTCGGCGGCGCGGGCCCGTACGCGGGGATGGGTGATCTCCTCCAGCCGCCGGCGGGCCGCCTCGTCGGCGAAGACCAGCGCGCCCAGCGCCGCCCGGTCGAGGGCACCGTCGGCGTCGAGCACCCGCTCGGAGAAGGCCGCGACGATCTCGGCCAGCCCTGCCGTGCCGGGCGCCACCACCTCGCGGGCCAGCCGGTCGGAGTCGACCACCACCGCGCCGCGCTCGGCCAGTCGGGTCGCCACGGCACTCTTGCCGGACCCGATTCCCCCGGTCAGTCCCACCTTCAGCACCGCACCAGTCAACCGGATCGGCCCCGCCGCCGCCAACACCGGGCACCGCGGCCGCTCGCCGCCAGCACCGGCAACGGGCTCCGGACGGCCGACGGACACCACGGGATCTACCTCAGCGACTTCCGTCGCGTCCCACCCGAGCGGCGGCGCACCCCTGAGGCAACCGGTCGCCGCCGCACCGGAAGGGTGGGTGGGAGAAGCGGACGGGCCCCGCCCCCGGCGATCTCACGATCGCGGGGACGGGGCCCGTGCGTCACTCAGCGGGTCACTTGCCGCCGGCGAGCTTCTCCCGCAGAGCGGCGAGCGCCTCGTCGGTGGCCAGGGTGCCGGCCGGCTCCTCGGCCTGGCGGCTCGGGGCCGCGCTGGTCGAGGTGGTGGTGCCACCACCGGTGACCGGCGGAGCCGGGTTGGCGGCAGCCTCGGCGTCGGCGGCACGGGAGGTCTGCACCTGCTTGGTGTGGGCCTCCCAGCGCAGCCGGGCCTCGGCGTACTGCTGCTCCCAGGTCTCGCGCTGCTTGTCGTACCCCTCGAGCCACTCGCCCGTCTCCGGGTCGAAACCATCCGGGTAGATGTAGTTGCCCTCGGTGTCGTACGTCGCGGCCATGCCGTAGAGGGTCGGGTCGAAGTGCTCCTCGCCCTCGACGAAGCCCTCGTTGGCCTGCTTGAGCGACAGCGAGATCCGGCGACGCTCGAGGTCGATGTCGATGACCTTGACCATGACCTCGGAGCCGACCTGGACGACCTGCTCCGGGATCTCCACGTGGCGCTCGGCCAGCTCGGAGATGTGGACCAGACCCTCGATGCCGTCGTCCACCCGGACGAACGCGCCGAACGGCACCAGCTTGGTGACCTTACCCGGCACGATCTGCTGGATCGCGTGGGTGCGGGCGAACTGACGCCACGGGTCCTCCTGGGTCGCCTTCAGCGACAGCGAGACCCGCTCGCGGTCCAGGTCGACGTCCAGGACCTCGACCTCGACCTCCTGGCCCACCTCGACGACCTCGGACGGGTGGTCGATGTGCTTCCAGGACAGCTCGGAGACGTGCACCAGGCCGTCCACGCCGCCCAGGTCGACGAACGCGCCGAAGTTGACGATCGAGGACACGACGCCCTTGCGGACCTGGCCCTTCTGCAGCTTGTTGAGGAACTCGGTGCGCACCTCGGACTGCGTCTGCTCGAGCCAGGCCCGGCGGGACAGGACCACGTTGTTGCGGTTCTTGTCCAGCTCGATGATCTTGGCTTCGAGCTCGCGGCCGACGTACGGCTGCAGGTCGCGCACCCGACGCATCTCGACCAGCGAGGCGGGCAGGAAGCCACGCAACCCGATGTCGAGGATGAGGCCACCCTTGACCACCTCGATGACCGAGCCGCGGACGACGCCGTCCTCGTCCTTGATCTTCTCGATGGTGCCCCAGGCCCGCTCGTACTGCGCCCGCTTCTTCGAGAGGATCAGACGACCCTCCTTGTCCTCCTTCTGGAGGACCAGGGCCTCGATGTGGTCACCAACCGAAACGACCTCGGCCGGGTCCACGTCGTGCTTGATCGACAACTCACGAGAGGGAATGACACCCTCGGTCTTGTAGCCGATGTCGAGCAGGACCTCGTCCCGATCGACCTTGACGACGGTGCCTTCGACAATGTCGCCGTCGTTGAAGTACTTGATGGTCTCGTCGATCGCGGCGAGGAAAGCCTCCTCGGAACCGAGATCGTCGTGGGTGACCCGGGTGGCGCTCGAGGGGGCCTCGATGCTGCTCGTCATGTGGGCGGTTGCTCCGGTCGGATGGTGTGTCACAGCAGGCTGGTGTGTCGCAGTGACCTGTTCGCGCCAGCGGATCCGTCGCCGGGCACACCGAACGATCGCCGTGAGAAGATCATTAGTGGCTCCGGTTGACCGCGCACCTGCTCCCTGCCGAGGCACACGATCCGCGAGCGCATCGTCCAGCCTACCCGCTGCATTACCACAGCGTGCAAGCCCTCCCGTCCTCTCGACGCCTCGCCTGCTGCGAAAGCGGAGATTTCGGCAGGATGCCGTCCCGCATGTCGCGTCCGTCACAGCCGCACCGTCGTGAACGGTAACGCCGCGCCCGACCAGCCGTACGGCTGGGGCCTACCGGCCTGCGGCGGCGCCGGGGCCTAGCGTGGGCGCGTGGATGACGACAACCGGGTGACCCGGCGCCGGGTCGGCAACGCCGAGGCCCGCCGGGCCAACCGGCACTGGTGGGACGGCGACGCCGACGACTACCAGGCCGAGCACGGACGCTTCCTCGGCGACCTGGACTTCGTCTGGTGCCCCGAGGGCGTGCGGGAGGCCGACGTACGGCTGCTGGGTGACCTGGCCGGGCGGCGGGTGCTGGAGCTCGGCTGCGGTGCCGCCGCCGCCGCACGGTGGCTGGCCACCCAGGACGCCCGACCGGTCGCCCTGGACCTGTCCGCCGGGATGCTGCGGCACGCCGCGCTCGCCGCCGCACGCACCGGCGTACGCGTGCCGCTCGTGCAGGCCGACGCGCTGGCGCTGCCCTTCGCCGACGCCGCGTTCGACACGGCCTGCACGGCGTTCGGGGCAATTCCGTTCGTGGCCGACTCGGCGGCGGTCATGCGCGAGGTGTTCCGGGTGCTGCGCCCGGGTGGCCGGTGGGTGTTCTCGGTGACCCACCCGATGCGGTGGATCTTCTTCGACGACCCCGGCACCGGTGGGCTGACGGCCGTGCACTCCTACTTCGACCGCTCCCCCTACGTCGAGCAGGACGAGGCCGGCGACGCCACCTACGTCGAGCAGCACCGGACGCTCGGCGACCGGCTGCGGGAGCTGGTCAGCGCCGGGTTCCACCTGCTCGACCTGGTGGAACCGGAGTGGCCCGAGGGGCACGAGGGAATCTGGGGGCAGTGGAGCCCGCTGCGTGGCCGCCTCTTCCCCGGCACCGCCATCTTCGTCGCCGAGAAGCCCGCCTGAACGGCGACGCCCGCCGTTTCGGGCCATCGGCGCCGGGTAACCGCGCGCCATGGCCGAGCAGCACGAGTTCCGCGAGGGCGACCGGGTCTCCTGGGCCAGCCACGGCGGCCGGGCGCACGGGGTGGTCCAGGAAAAGATCACCGAACGGACGCGGGTACGCGGACACACCGCGAACGCGTCCCCCGACCGCCCGCAGTACCGCATCCGCAACGCCGACTCGGGCCGGGACGTCGCCCACCGACCGGAGGCGCTGCGCCATGAGCGGGGCTGACGAGGGGCGCGACACCTACCGGGAGTTCACCGAGGCGGTGAACATGAAGCCGGCCGAGCTGTCGAAGTGGCTGGAGACCGACGAGTCGAAGCGCGTCGGCTGGCACAGGGGCGGGCGCTCCGGCGGCGGCGAGTCCGTCGGGCACGACTCCGGCCGGAAGATCATCAACCTGCTGCGGCGCAGGCGCGGCGAACTCTCCGAGGGCGACTACCGGCACATGCGCAAGGTCGTCGGCTACGTCCGCCGGCACATGGCGCAGCGCCCCTCGGGCGAGGTACGCGACACGAAGTGGCGCTGGTCGCTGATGAACTGGGGCCACGACCCCCTCAAGTGAGCGCGCGGGGAGGCGTCAGTGGTCGGCGCTGTTCCAGTCCCGCCCCTCGCCGACGGAGACCTCCAGCGGCACCGAGAGCGGGTGCGCCGCGCCCATCTCCCGGCGCACCAGCGCCTCCAGGGCCTCCCGCTCGCCGGGGGCGACCTCGAAGACCAGCTCGTCGTGCACCTGGAGCAGCATCCGCGAGCGCAGGCCCGCCTCACGCAGCGCGGTGTCGACGTGCAGCATGGCGACCTTGATGATGTCGGCCGCCGAACCCTGGATGGGAGCGTTGAGCGCCATCCGCTCGGCCATCTCCCGGCGCTGCCGGTTGTCGCTGACCAGGTCGGGCAGGTAGCGCCGGCGGCCCAGGATGGTCGAGGTGTAGCCGTCGCGGCGGGCGCGTTCGACGACCGCCTGGAGGTAGTCGCGCACCCCGCCGAAGCCGGCGAAGTAGTTCTCCATCAGCCCGCGCGCCTCCTCGGCGGTGATCCCGAGCTGCTGGGAGAGGCCGAAGGCGCTCAGCCCGTACGCCAGGCCGTAGTTCATGGCCTTGATCTTGCGGCGCTGGTCGGCGGTGACCGCGTCGACCGGCACCCCGAAGACCGACGAGGCGGTGACGGCGTGGAAGTCGGCGCCGGAGTTGAACGCCTCGATGAGTGCCTCGTCCGACGACAGGTGCGCCATGATGCGCATCTCGATCTGGCTGTAGTCGGCGGTGAGCAGGCACTCGTAGCCCTCCCCCACCACGAAGGCGCGGCGGATCCGCCGCCCCTCCTCCGTGCGGATGGGGATGTTCTGCAGGTTGGGCTCGGTCGAGGAGAGCCGGCCGGTGGCCGCCACCGTCTGGTTGAAGGTGGTGTGGATGCGGCCGTCGTCGGAGACCGACTTGAGCAGCCCGTCGACGGTCGTCTTGAGCTTGGCCACGTCCCGGTGGCGCAGCAGGTGGCCCAGCACCGGGTGCGGGTTCTGCGCGTGCAGCCACTGGAGGGCGTCGGCGTCGGTGGTGTAGCCGGTCTTGATCTTCTTGGTCTTGGGCAGGCCCAGCTCGCCGAAGAGGATCTCCTGCAACTGCTTCGGCGAGCCGAGGTTGAACTCCCGGTCGACCGCCTCGTACGCCCCCTGGGCGGCGGCCTTCACCTCGGCGGCGAAGTGCGCCTCCAACTCGGAGAGGTAGTCGGTGTCGGCGGCGATGCCCGTGCGTTCCATGCCCGCGAGCACCCGCATCAGCGGCAGCTCCACCTCGGCCATCAGCCGCGCGGACTGCTCGCCGTCGCGGGACAGCTCGGCGTCGATCGCGTCTGCCAGGTCGAGGGTGGCGCGCGCCTGGAGCATGAGGTTCTGCTCCGCCGCGCCGTCGTCGCCGAGCCCCTCGAGGGTGAGCTGGCCGGTCTCGGGGGCGTCGACGCGCAGCTCGCGGTGCAGGTAGCGCAGCGCCAGGTCGGTCAGGTCGTAGGACCGCTGGTCCGGGCGGGCCAGGTAGGCGGCGATCTGGGTGTCGCGCAGGATGCCCGCCAGGCTCCAGCCGTGCGCGGCGAACGCCAGCAGCGCCGGCTTGCTGTCGTGCAGCACCTTGGGCCGCCCGGCGTCGGCCAACCAGGCCGCCAGGGCCGCCTCGTCGGCCGGCTCCAGCGTGGCGGGGTCGAACCAGGCCGCCGCGCCCCCGCCCGCGGCGGCCAGCGCCAGCCCGGTCACCGAGGCGGTGTGCCGCCGGTTGGGGCCCGTGTCAAGCTTCGCCGCCACACCCACGGGGGTGCCGTCCGGGGCGTGCGTCTCGAGCCAGCCGGCGATCGAGCCGGGCTCGGTGAGCACCTCGCCGGCCAGGTCGAAGCCGGACTCGGCCTCCGGCTCCACCGCCTCCAGGTATTGGTAGAGCCGGTCGCGCAGGATGCGGAACTCGAGGGTGTCGAAGACCTGGTGGACGGCCTCGCGGTCCCAGCCCTCCCAGCGCGCGTCCTCGGGGCGCAGCGGCAGCTCCAGGTCGGAGACGAGACAGTTGAGCTCGTAGTTGCGGATCACGTCGGCGAGCCGCTCGCGCAGGCTGTCGCCGGCCTTGCCCTTGATCTCGTCGGCCCGCGCGACGACCCCGTCGACACCGCCGTAGAGGTTGATCCACTTCGCGGCCGTCTTCGGGCCGACGCCGGGCACACCGGGCAGGTTGTCGCTGGTCTCGCCGACCAGGGCGGCCAGGTCGCGGTAGCGCTCGGGGGCGACGCCGTACTTCGCCTCGATCGCCGCCGGATCCATCCGGGCCAGGTCGGAGACGCCCTTGCGCGGGTAGAGCACGGTGATCTGGTCGCCGACGAGCTGGAACGCGTCCCGGTCGCCGGTGCTGATCAGCACCGACATGCCCTGGTCGCGGGCCTGGCAGGCGAGGGTGGCGATGACGTCGTCGGCCTCGAAGCCCTCCTTCTCCACCACCGGGATCCGCAGCGCCGCGAGGACCTCCTTGACCAGGCTCACCTGACCCTTGAAGTCGGTCGGGGTCTCGCTGCGGCCGGCCTTGTACTCCGCGTACCTCTCCGTGCGGAAGGAACGGCGGGAGACGTCGAAGGTGACCACGATGTGGGTGGGCCGCTCGTCGCGCAGCACGTTGATCAGCATGGACGTGAAGCCGTAGACCGCGTTGGTCGGCTGCCCCGTCGTGGTGGAGAAGTTCTCCACCGGCAGGGCGAAGAACGCCCGGTATGCCAGGGAGTGTCCGTCGACGAGGAGCAGGCGCGGCGTCGTAGCTGTCACGGCAGCGACTCTAGCCGTCCGCTGTGACACTCCGGGACACCGGCACGGACCCACCGCACCCTGCCGGACCCCGCACGCCGGGACGCGGGACCCGCCGCCGCGACGCGGACCCGCCGCACGTTCGCGCCCGGCGACGCGGACCGGCGGACGTTGGCGCCCGGCGACGCGGCCGGGCGCACGGCCGGGCGGACCCGGCGGACGCGGCCGGGCGCACGGAGGCCGTGACAGCGACCGCCGGCGCGGCCCCGGATGGGGCCGCGCCGGCGGTACCGACCCGGCGCACCCGCCGCGACGGGTGCGCTCCTCGACTGCGGCGGGTCAGGCCACGCCGAGGTACGCCTCCTTGACCGCCGGGTCGTGCAGCAGTTCCGCGCCGGTTCCGGTCTTGACGATCCGGCCGGTCTCCAGCACGTACGCCCGGTGCGCCCGGGCCAGCGCCTGCTGGGCGTTCTGCTCCACCAGCAGGACGGTGGTGCCCTGCTCGTTGATCTCGACGATGATGTCGAAGATCTGCTGGATCAGCATCGGCGCCAGACCCATCGAGGGCTCGTCGAGCAGCAGCAGCTTCGGCCGGCTCATCAGCGCCCGCCCGACGGCCAGCATCTGCTGCTCGCCGCCCGAGAGGGTGCCGCCGGCCTGCTTGCGCCGCTCGGCCAGGCGCGGGAAGAGGCCCAGCACCCGGTCGAGGTCCTTGGCGATGCCGGCCCGGTCGCGCCGGGTGTACGCACCCATGTCCAGATTCTCCAGCACCGACATGCCCGGGAAGATCCCGCGGCCCTCGGGCGCCTGGCACAGCCCGCGCCGGACCCGCAGGTCCGCCCGGAGCTTGGTGATGTCCTCGCCGGCGAAGCGGATGCTGCCGCTGGCGACCGGCCGGATCCCGGAGATGGCCCGCATCGTGGTCGACTTGCCGGCGCCGTTGGCGCCGATCAGGGCGACGATCTCGCCCTCGTCCACCGTCAGGCTGATGCCGTGCAGCGCCTGGATCCGCCCGTAGAGCAGGCTCACATCGTCGATCTCAAGCAGCATCGTCCGGCACCCCCAGGTACGCCGCGATCACCTTCGGGTTCTCCCGCACCTCGGCGGGCAGCCCGTCGGCGATCTTCTTTCCGAACTCCAGCACCACGATCCGGTCGGTGACCCCCATGACCAGGCGCATGTCGTGCTCGATGAGCAGCACGGTCACGCCGGTGTCGCGGATCTGCCGGATGAGCTGGAGCAGTTCCTCCTTCTCCGCCGGGTTGAAGCCGGCGGCCGGCTCGTCCAGGCAGAGCAGCACCGGGTCGGTGGCCAGCGCGCGGGCGATCTCCAGCCGCCGCTGCTCGCCGTAGGAGAGGTTGCGGGCGTACTCGTGCGTCCGGTCGCGGATGCCGACGAACTCCAGCAGGCGGTCGGCCTTCTCCCGGCTCGCGCGCTCCTCCTTCCAGTACCTCGGCAGGCGGAACAGCGCGGAGACGACGCTGGTCTTGTTGTGCGCGTCCGCGCCCACCAGGACGTTCTCCAGGGCCGTCATCTCCGGGAAGAGGCGGATGTTCTGGAACGTGCGCGCCATGCCCATCTTGGTGATCTGGTGGCGCTTCTTGCCGCCGAGCCGCTCGCCACGGAACCGGATCTGCCCCTCGGTGGGCTGGTAGATGCCGGTCATGGCGTTGAAGCAGGTGGTCTTGCCGGCGCCGTTCGGGCCGATCAGGCCGAGGATCTCGCCCTTGTAGAGGGTGAAGTCCACCTCGTTGAGCGCGACCACGCCGCCGAAGCGCAGCGTGACCTTGTCGACCTCCAGCAGCGGCTCCCGGGTGGGCACCGCCTCCACGGCGGGCGCGCTGGCCTGCGCCGGAACCACCGGCGTCTGTTCGGTGTCACTCACCGACGGTCACCTCCTTGCGGCGATCCTTGAACTCCGCCGCACGTCGTCGGTTGGGGATCAGACCCTCCGGCCGGAAGATCATCATGATCACCAGCACCAGGCCGAAGAACAGGAACCGGTACTCGTACAGCTCGATGCCGAACAGCTCGATGCCCCGGAACCGCTCGATCATGTACGCCACCAGGCCGCCACCGACGATCGCGCCGACGATGTTGCCGGAGCCGCCGAAGATGACCGCGGCCAGGATGATGATCGAGTTCAGGATCTCGAAGTTCTGCGAGTTGACGAAGTTCTGCTTGCCCGCGAAGAGCGCGCCGGCCAGGCCGGCGATCGCGGCGCCCGCGGCGAACGCCCACAGCTTGAACTTGAACGTCGGCACGCCCATGAGCTGCGCGGCGTCCTCGTCCTCCCGGATGGAGATCCAGGCCCGCCCGACCCGGCTGTGGGTCAGGTTCCGCACCCCGATCACCACCAGGATGATCAGCGTGAGCACCAGCCAGTAGTACGGCCGGGCGTCGAGCACACCGAAGACCGGCCGGCCGTCGGCGTACTCCCCCGGGGGGTGCGGGATCTGGTTGAAGCCCCGCTGGCCCTTGAGGAACTCCGAGCTGACCGCGCCGATCCGGATCATCTCGGCGAAGCCGAGCGTGACCAGCGCCAGGTAGTCGCCCCGCAGTCGCAGGGTCGGCGTACCGAGCATCACGCCGGAGAGCATCGTCAGGGCGATCGCCACCGGCACCGCCAGCAGCCACGGCCACAGCGCCTTGACGTCGCTGCTCGGCGACGTCAGCACCGCCACGGTGTACGCGCCGACGGCGAAGAAGCCGAAGTAGCCCAGGTCGAGCAGGCCGGCGAAGCCGACCACGATGTTCAGCCCGACGGCCAGCAGCACGTAGATCGAGACGGTGAACATCACCTGGGTGAAGTTCGCGCCGGGGGTCGGGATCGGCCCGAGGTACTGGTAGAACTCCTTGTTCGGCAGCGCGTAGAAGAACGCGATCACCGCGATCAGCAGCGCCCAGCGCACCCAGCGTGGCGCTCCGCGCCACCGTTGCCCGGCCGCCTCGCGGCCGGAGCGCACCTTGTCCAGGACGGTCGTCATGCTCGTGCCCTCCCCAGCGACTCACCCAGCAGGCCCGTCGGCCGGAACATCAGCAGCACCACCAGCAGCGCGAACGCGGCGAAGTCCTTCCACTCGCTGCCGAACAGGCCGGAGGCGTAGTTCTCGATCACGCCCAGCAGCAGGCCGCCGACGAGCGCGCCGCGCAGGTTGCCGATGCCGCCCAGCACCGCGGCGGTGAACGCCTTGAGGCCGAGCAGAAAGCCGACGCTGTAGGTGAGGGTCTGGATCCGGACGTCGTAGAGCAGGCCGGCGACGCCGGCCATGCTGCCGCCGGCGATGAAGACCATCAGGATGATCCGGTCCTTGTTCACACCCATCAGCGCGGCGGTGTTGGCGTCCTGGGCGACCGCCCGGATGCCGCGACCGACCCGGCTGCGGTTGATGAACATGTCCAGAGCGACCATCATCACCAGCGCGGAGCCGAGGGTGAGCAGTTGCACCGCGTCGATCGGCACGCCGAAGACGTGGAACAGCGGGTCCTGGCCGACCAGGATCGGGGCGCCCTGCGGGCGGCGGCGGGTCCAGACACCGAACGCCTCGGAGATGGCGATGGACGCGCCGATCGCGGTGATCAGGAAGGCCAGCGGCGGCGCGTTGCGCTTACGCAGCGGCCGGTACGCCACCCGCTCGATCACGGTGGCCGTGCCGGCGGAGGCGATCGCCGCGACGATCATGGCCACCAGAAGGTAGAACATGATCGACCCGATGCCGCTGACCTGCGAGTCCTGGTCGAGGCCGAAGCCGTTCCAGGTCCAGATCGCCGCGAACGCGCCGGCGATGAAGACCTCGGAGTGCGCGAAGTTGATGAGTCTCAGCACGCCGTAGACCAGCGTGTAGCCGAGCGCGACCAGGGCGTAGATCGCGCCCTGGGTCAGGCCGGTCACCGTGTATGTGCCGAAGTTGGAGAAGAGGTCGTCGAAGTTCAATGAAGGGACGCTCCATCGGGGTCTGGAGAGAAAAATGGGGTGCGGCCGGGAGCGAGGCTCCCGGCCGCACCCGCGATCACCACTCAATCGCCGTCGCAGCGACCGGCGTCAGGACTTCGGGATCTCCTGGTCCGGAACGACCTTGCCGCCGACGACCTTGAACGCCCAGACCTTCACCTGCGCCGGGTCGAGCTCGCCGCCCTCGACGAACTTGTAGGACGCCGCGACACCCTCGCCGCTGTAGCCCTTGACGAACTCGAGCAGGGCCGGACGGGTGGTCTTGCCGGCCTTGATGCCGGCGAGCAGGATGTTCGCCGCGTCGTAGGCGGTGTCGCTGTAGGTGCCCGGCTCGCTGCCGTTGAGGGCCTTGTACTCCTCGATGAACGTGCCACGGGCCTCGGCGGCCGGCTGGCACGGGCAGGTGAGGATGGTGCCCTCGGCCGCCGCCGCACCCGCGGAGGTGATGTACGCGGCGTCGTTCACGCCGTCGCCGGCGACCAGCGGAGCGGTGACCCCGGCAGCGGTGAGCTGCTTGCGGATCAGGCCGGCCTCCTGGTAGTAGCCGCCGTAGAAGATCGCCTTGACGTTGGCGGCCTTGACCTTGGTGACCACGGCGGAGAACTCGGTCTGCTTGCCCTCGCCCTGGACCTTGTCCGAGCCGACGACGGCCGGGCCGAGCAGCTTCTTGACCTCGTCGGCCAGGCCGGCGCCGTAGGCGGACTGGTCGTCGATGACGTAGACCTTGTCGGCCTTGATCACGTTCTTGATGTAGTTGCCGGCCGCCGGGCCCTGGCTCAGGTCGTTGCCGACCGCGCGGAAGAAGGTCTTCCAGCTCTGCTTCGCCAGGGTGGGGTTGGTGGCGGACGGGGTGATGGTCACCAGGCCGGCCTCGTTGAACAGCGGTCCGGCGGCCTCCGACTCACCCGAGTAGGCCGGGCCGACGATGCCGAGGATCTTGGTGTCGTCGATGGCCTTGGACGCCAGCTGCGGGGCCTGGTCCGGGCTGCCCTGCGAGTCCAGGGGAACAAGCTCGACCTTGCAGTCGGCGTTCTCCTTGTTGTACTTGTCGACCGCCAGCTTGACGCCGTTGTTCTCGTTGATGCCGAGCGCCGCCGAGCTGCCGGTCAGCGCGCCGAAGAACGCGATCTTGTTGCCACAGGCGTCGCCACCGGACGCCGTGTCGTCGCTACCGCTGGAGCATGCGGTGCCGCCAGCGACGAGCGCCAGCATGGCGACTCCGCCGATAACGCGCGCGAGCTTCTGCCTCAAGGCCCGAACCCCTCCTCCGTCCCAGGTCCGAACCACCCGCTGCCGATTGGCCCTTGCGGGGACGGACGAACCAGACCGTCGTCGCCGGTCTGGGGCCGGACGCTATCCCACCTTTCAGCTGTGATGAAAGCCCCAGGGGTGGGGGTTGACCGAACCGTTACACGCCGTGGCGGATTCGAAACGATCACTGTAAGAACCGTCGGTGGCGACGGCTCCTCACCTTCGGATCGTCGGTAACGCCTCGAAGCCCGTCCGCCCCCTACCGATCGACAGTCGGCACTGTCGCTGACCAGGCATGCGACGCCTTCCCGTCGTCGGAGACCAACAACAGTCGATCGCCCTGCGCCGCCACCGCCACGGCGGCGTCCCCGCCGGCGGGGACCGCGGCCGGCATCACCGCCGCCCGCCACCGGCCCCCCGCGTCCACACCGACCCACAGTCCGTGACCGTCGCCGTCGCCCGTCACCGCGACCAACCCCCGCCCGGCCGCCACCAGGCTCTCCACCGAGGACACCCCCGCCCCGGTCGCGCCGAAGCCGCCCACCCGCCGCCACCCGTCACCGGCCTGCCGCCAGACCCCGAACCCGTCGGCCAGCGGCCCGACCGCCACCGCCGCGCCGTCCACCACCGCCACCCGCTGCGCCGGGCCGCCACCGTCCGGCGCCGGCAGCGACACCCGCCGCCACGCCCGCCCGTCGGCCGAACTCCAGGCCAGCGGCGCCAGCCCCGTCGCGCCGGGCGGCAGCACCGCCCCCACCACCCACCAACCCGACGGCACCGCCACCGCGTCGTACGCGAACGTCCGCCCGCGACCGTCACCGGCAAGCTCCGGCACGCCCTCCCGGATCGTGAACCGCCCGCCGTCCGGCGACGTCCAGACCGCCGCCCCGCCGACCCGCGTCCCCGCGATCAACCAACCGGCCGGACCCGCCGCCAACCGCGCCACGCTCACCGCCCGCGGCCCGGCGTACAGCTCGAAGGGGGCGGGCGCCTCCCGGAGCTGCCCGCCCGACGACTGCGACCAGGTGCCCGTGCGGGGATTGCCGTGCGCCCCGCCGTTCTTGGCCCCGAGCGCCGCCAACCGGCCGTCGCGGCAGGCGGCGGCGTAGAGCACGTGCTGGCGACCGTAGAAGCTCGACGGCGACACCGGCAGCGCCGACCACGACCGGCCGTCCCCGCTGTGCCAGGCCGCCGGCCGGGTCTGCCCCGCCGCGTTCGCCAGCGCACCGACCACGTACCACCGCCCGCCGCAGCTCACGGCGTCACGCAGCAGCACCCGGCCGGGCCCGCCCGACGGCGACGCCGGCAGGGTGAGCGGCTGCCACCGCGGCCGCAACGGCTCGTCGGCCGGCGGCACCGGGGCCCGCCCGCACCCGGCCAGCACCGCGAGGAACCCGAGCAAGGCCACCCGCCGCCGCATCCGCATGCATGGGATGCTATCGATCGACGGCTCCGCAGCGGGCTCCCCGGCAGCGCGGCGGCGCGTCAGGCGGTCGGCTGGGCGACCTCGCCGCCGGCGGTCTCGGTGAGGATCCGCTCCGCGACCTGCTTCATGGTCATCCGGTGGTCCATCGCCGTGCGCTGGATCCACTTGAAAGCCTGCGGCTCGGTCATCCCGTACGCCGTCATCAGCGCGCCCTTGGCGCGCTCGACCGTCTTGCGGATCTCCAGCCGGTCGGTGAGCCCGGCGACCTCCGCCTCCAGGGCGGCGACCTCCGAGTAGCGCGACAACGCGATCTCCACCGCCGGCACCAGGTCGCTCTTCTGGAAGGGCTTCACCAGGTATGCCATGGCGCCCGCCGCCCGGGCCCGCTCCACCAGGTCACGCTGGCTGAACGCGGTCAGGATGATCACCGGGGCGATCCGGGCGCCCGCGATCCGCTCAGCGGCGGCCAGCCCGTCCATGATCGGCATCTTGATGTCGAGGATGACCAGATCCGGCTTGAGCTCCTCGGCGAGCCGGACGGCGGTCTCCCCGTCGCCAGCCTCACCGACGACCTCGTACCCCTCCTCGACGAGCATCTCGGCAAGGTCGAGCCGGATGAGCGCCTCGTCCTCGGCGATCAGCACACGCCTGCGCTCGACGTCCGTCTGCGTCTCGGCCACGAGCCACTCCCACCAGTCTGTGCTCGACACCCGCGGTGCCGGGTGTCGCCACCCTTAGCGTAGTGGGTAACCTATGTGGCGCCGCCACAGCGTTGGGCGAGGCCGTCCCCGTATTCCAATGGCAGAGAAACGGAGCTCAAACCTCCGACAGTGTGGGTTCGAATCCCACCGGGGACACCAGAACTGTCGTACGGTCGCACGAGACTCGTCCTGTGCACGCACCAGAGACACGCGCCCGCGCACGGAGGATCCACCTCGCCGGCGGGCGGTCGCAGCGGCCGCCCGGGCCGTCGGCCTCCCCTACCGCACGGTGTGGGAGTGGTGCCGTGAACGGCCGGAGCCCCTGATCCGACCCACGGCCGAGCGCTGCTTCCGCTGCCGTCGTGACGTCGGTGATCCGACAGACCCCCGCGCCTACAGCTACCTGCTGGGCCTTTATCTGGGAGACGGCCACCTGGTCGTCACCGCGCGGGTGCCGGTGCTGCGGATTTCCTGCGGCAACGCCTGGCCGGGCCTGATCGGCGCCTGCGACCTTGCCATGCGTGCGGTGCTGGCGACGAAGGTCCAGCGGGTCCGCCAGCAGGGCTGCGTCAGCGTGCAGAGCTACGGCAAGCACTGGCCGTGCCTGTTGCCGCAGCACGGGCCGGGCATGAAGCACGACCGGCCGATCAGGCTCGCCGAGTGGCAGCGGACGATCGTCGGCGCCCATCCCGGCGATTTCCTCCGCGGCCTGTTCCATTCCGACGGGTGCCGGGTCGCCAACCGGGTGCGGGTGCGCGGCAGGGAGTACGTCTACCCGCGCTACATGTTCGTCAACGAGTCGGCCGACATCATGGGCCTCTGCCGGTGGGCCTTGGACCTGCTCGGCGTCGCCTGGCGGATGAACCGCCGCAACTGCCTGTCGGTGGCCCGCCGGGAAGCCGTCGTCACTCTCGACCGCCACGTCGGCCCGAAGTGCTGATCCGGCGGGCGCACCTGCCAGGTCAGCCCAGTTCGGCGAGGGCCCGGGTCAGGTCCGCGCGCAGGTCCTCCGGGTCCTCCAGGCCCACTGAGACACGCAGCAGCCCTCCGCACGGCTTCGCCTCCCCCTCGACGGGCCGGTGGGTCAGCGAGGCCGGGTGCTGGATGAGGGTGTCGACGCCGCCCAGCGACACCGCGTGTGTGATCAGCCGGCAGGCGTTCGCGACGGCGGACGCGGCGGACGCGCCGCCGCGTACCTCGAAGGCGAAGAGGCTGCCGGTGCCGCTCATCTGCCGTCCGACGAGCCCGGCGGGGTCGTGCAGCGACGGGTGGTGCACCCGCGCGACGGCCGGGTGGGCGGCGAGCCAGGCGGCGAGCTTCTCGGCGCCGGCCTGCTGGGCGCGGACCCGCAGCGGCAGGGTCTGCAGGCCACGGTGCAGCAGGTACGCCCCGAGCGGGTGCAGGATCGCGCCGGTGAGCGCGCGGACCTGGCGCAGCCGGGCGGCCCAGTCGGCGTCGCAGGCGACCACGCCGGCGAGGACGTCGCCGTGCCCACCGATGCTCTTGGTGGCGCTGTGCAGCACGAGGGCGGCCCCGTGCCGGGTGGGCTGCTGAAGCACGGGGGTCGCGACGGTGTTGTCGACGAGCAGCGGAACGTCGCCGGCGGCCCGGGCGAGCGCGGCGATGTCGACCAGGTCGAGGGTGGGGTTGGCCGGGGTCTCGGCGACGACCAGGGCGGTGTCGGGGCGGACGGCGGCGGCGACCTCCTCCGCGCGGGCCCAGGTGACGGTCGTGCCGAGCAGGCCGGTGGCGAGCACGTGGTCGGTGCCGCCGTAGAGGGGCCGGACGGCGACGACGTGACGCCGACCGTCGCGGGCGGCGGCGAGCAGGGTGGCGGTGAGGGCGGCCATGCCACTGGCGAAGGCCACGGCGTCGGTGGTGCCCTCCAGTTCGGCGAGGGCGGTCTCGAAGCGGGCCACGGTGGGGTTCCACAGCCGCTGGTAGACGGCGCTGCCGCCGGCGGGGAGCGTGCCTCCGGTGGCGAGGGCCTCGTACGCGTCGCCGCCGGCGTCGACCGATGGCAGCGGGTTGGTGGTGGAGAAGTCGATCGGTGGCACGTGGACGCCGAGGGCGGCGAGGTCGTCGCGGCCGGCGTGCACGGCTCTGGTGTCCACGGTCGTCATGCCGGAAGGATCGAACGGAGCACCGACCGGAGACAATAGTTCCGAAGATGATTCGGAAATTTCCCTTGGTGGCGCGGCTCGTTCGATGGAGGATGCCCGCATGCCCATTGCGACGAAGAATGTGCGGCGGTTCGCCGACCTGGACGACACTGACCGGGCGATCCTGGCGGAGCTGGCCGCCGACGGGCGGTTGCCCAACAACGCCCTCGCCGAGCGGGTCGGCGTGGCCCCCTCGACCTGCCTGACCCGCACCCGCGCCCTGCGCGAGCGCGGAGCGATCCTCGGGTTCCACGCGGAGGTGGACCCGGCGGCCGTGGGGCTGCCGTTGCAGGCGCTGGTGTCGGTGCGGCTGACCGCGCACGAGCGGGCGGCGGTGAACGCGTTCCGGGCCCGGTCGGTGCGGCTGCCCGGGGTGGTGGCGGTGTTCCACGTGGCGGGCGCGGAGGACTACGTGCTGCACGTGCGGGCCGCCTCGGCGGACGCCCTGCGCGACTTCGTGCTCGACCACCTGGCCGTGGACCCGGCGGTGCTGCACACCCAGACCAGCCTGATCTTCGAGCAGGCGCGCGGCATGGGATGACCCGACGCGCGGGGCGGCCCGGCGGGGGAACAAACCCGAGGTGGGCGGGGTTGACCAACCGTGTGATCAACGTACCGCTCTCTGTCCTCGACCTCGCCCCCGTCGCGGCCGGCGCCACCGCCGGCGAGGCGCTGCGGCACACCACCGAGCTGGCCCGGCGCACCGAGGAACTCGGGTACCGCCGGTTCTGGGTCGCCGAGCACCACAACATGCCGGCGATCGCGAGTTCCGCCCCGGCGGTGCTGCTCGCGCACCTGGCGGCGAACACGTCGACGATCCGGCTGGGCTCGGGCGGGGTGATGCTGCCCAACCACGCGCCGCTGGTGGTCGCCGAGCAGTTCGGCACGCTGGAGGCCCTGCACCCGGGCCGCATCGACCTCGGCATCGGCCGCGCCCCCGGCACCGACCAGGTGACCGCGCTGGCGCTGCGCCGGACCATGGACGGGCTGTCGGCGGAGGGCTTCCCCCGGGAGCTGGCGGACCTGATGAACTACTTCAGCGGCGAGCGGCCGGGGCAGATCACCGCGACCCCGGGCCTCGGCGAGCAGCCGGCGGTCTGGCTGCTCGGCTCCAGCGGGTTCAGCGCCCAACTGGCCGGCCTGCTGGGCCTGCCGTTCTCCTTCGCGCACCACTTCAGCGCGCAGAACACGGTGCCCGCGCTGGCGCTCTACCGGCAGCACTTCCGGCCGTCGAAGTGGCTGGACGAGCCGTACGCGATGGTGGCCGTCAACGCCGTCTGCGCGGACACCGACGAGCGGGCGCTGTGGCTGGCGGGGCCGGCGGCGCTGTCGTTCCTGCGGCTGCGCTCGGGCCGGCCGGAGCCCCTGGCCACGCCGGACGAGGCGGCGGCGTACCCGTACACGGAGGCGGAGCGGGAGTTCGTGCGGCAGCGCCGCGACGGGCAGGCCACCGGCTCGCCGGAGACGGTCCGCCGTCAGCTCGGCGAGCTGCTGGCGCGCACCGGCGCGGACGAGCTGATGCTGACCACCCTCGTGTACGACGTGGCCGACCGGGTGCGCTCGTACGAGCTGATCGCCGAGCAGGTGGCCGGTGGCCTGCGCCGCGAGGGCTGAAACACGATCTTCACGTCGCCGTCACCGGGGCGACGCGCGCCCTGCCTAGTCTCTTACTCGGTGGTGGTACGGCAGCTCCGGTCGGGACGGGTCGGGGATGCCGCGGTGTGGGGCACCGGGCCGGAGCTGTGCGGATTCCGCGGCTGCGGCCCGGTGCCTGTTTCACCCCGTGACCGGTCGGCGGAGCGCCACGAGGCGCCGTCGCCGGCCGAACACCCGCTCAGCGCAGGTGGATGTCGGGCGTGGGCGGGGCGGCCATGCCGTCGCCGAGGAAGAAGCCCGGGTGCGGGGGCTGGTTGTAGGCGGTGTTCTGCCAGGCGACCGCGACCCGGTACTGCGGGTCGTGCATGAGCGTGTGGATCCGGGTGCCGGTGGGCGTGGGCGTGCTGTAGATCCGCAGGGCGCGGCTGTCGCTGGTGCGCCAGACGACCTCCTCCCGCCAGTCGCCGAACAGGTCGGCGGAGAGCGCCGGGGTGGACTTGGTGCCGTTGCTGGCCGCCACGCCACTGCCGGTCAGCAGGCGGGTGTCGCCGCCGGTGCCGTACTTGTCGATGCGGGTGCCGTCGAGCAGTTCCCGGACGGGGTCGCCGTCCCACCAGGCGAGGAAGTTCGCCGAGGACGGCCGGCGCCCGACCGCGGCTCCGCCGGCGTTGTAGAGGTCGCCCATGTGGGTGCCGGCGCCCCAGAACTCGGCGCCGGGGCTGCCGGCGTACACGTCGGCGGCGACGCCCCGGCCGGGGCCCTCGGCTCCCCCGTTGTTCGGCCGCTGCCAGACGACCTGGCCGGTGCGGGCGTCGTGCAGGTCGGCCGCCGGCTGGTTGCCGGACTCGTGGATCGTGAAGACCTCCAGCCCGGCGCGGCCGGGGACGAGGTCGCCGACGTGCAGGGCGTCGCCGTGACCGAAGCCGGTGGCGTACCTGAGGCGGCCGTCGTCGTCGACGGTGGCGGAGCCGTACACGATCTCCTGCCGGCCGTCGGCGTCGACGTCGGCGACGGAGAGGTTGTGGTTGCCCTGGCCGAAGGCGGCGCCGTTGCCCGAGGCGTTCGAGTCGAAGGTCCAGCGCTTGCGCAGGGTGCCGTCGCGGAAGTCCCAGGCCGCCACGACCGCCCGGGTGTAGTAGCCGCGCGCCATCACCAGTGAGGGACGCCGCCCGTCGAGGTAGGCGGTGGCGGCGAGGAACCGGTCGACGCGGTTGCCGTAGCTGTCGCCCCAGGAGGAGACCGTGCCGCGCGGTGGGTCGTAGGCGACGGTGGAGAGGACCGCGCCGGTGCGGCCGTCGAACATGGTCAGGTACTCGGGGCCGGCGAGGACGTAGCCGCTGGAGTTGCGGTGGTCGGCGGTGGCGGAACCGATCACCTGCCCGGTGCCGGAGCGGGTGCCGTCGGCGGTCTTCATGGCCACCTCGGCGCGGCCGTCGCCGTCGTAGTCGTACACCTGGAACTGGGTGTAGTGGGCCCCGGCGCGGATGTTGCGGCCCAGGTCGACGCGCCACAGCCGGGTGCCGGTGAGGGTGTACGCGTCGACGTACACGTTGCCGGTGTGGCCGGACTGGGAGTTGTCCCTGGCGTTGGAGGGCTCCCACTTGACCACGAACTCGTAGTCGCCGTCGCCGTCGAGGTCGCCGACGGAGGCGTCGTTGGCGGTGTACGTGTAGTTCTCGCCGCTCGGCGTGCTCGCGCCCGGCGGCACCTGCAACGGCACGTCGAGGTGACCGGCGGGGAACTGGAGCGCGGCCGCGGAGGCGGCCTGCTCGACGCCGCCGACCACGGCGCGCACGGTGTAGGTCGCGTCGGCCGCCGCGCCGCTGTCGAGGTGGTTGGTGGCCCCGGTGATCGGGCTGCCGTTGACCCTGGTCGCGCCACGGTAGAGGTTGAAGGCCACCCCGGCGGTCTCGGTGCCGAGCAGCCGCCAGGAGACCAGGTTGCCGGTGCCGGAGCGGACGCTCACCAGCCCCCGGTCGAGGTCCTCCATCTGCACCGCCCCGGCCGGGGGCGGAGTGGTGGGCGGCGGGGTCGTGGGCGGCGGCGGGGTCGTGGGCGGTGGACTGCTCGGCGGCGGGGTGGTCGGGCCGACGGTGGGACCGGCGCCGGCGCAGGTGGTGCCGTTGAGGGCGAAGCCGGTCGGGGGCGGGTTGCTCCCGGCCCAGGAGCCGGTGAGGCCGAACCCCACGCTGCCGCCCGTGGCGATCACCGCGTTGTAGTCGACGTTGCCGGCGCTGACCTGGGCGCCGGACTGGCTGACGACGGCGTTCCACGCCTGGGTGACCTGCTGGCCGGCGGCGTACGACCAGGTGAGGGTCCAGCCGTTCACCGGGTCACCCAGGTTGGTGACGGTGACGTCGGCGCCGAAGCCGCCGGGCCACTCGTTGGTGACCCGGTGGTCGACGCGGCAGCCGGCGGCGGACGCGGCGGCGGCGAGGGTGGGCAGCGGAGCGGCGACGAGTGCGGCGGCGGTGAGCAGCGCGACCCGGCGGGGGGTGACGGGCATGGGGGTGCCTCCGGGGAGGTCGGGCGCGCGGCGACCGTCGCCGCCGGCCTGCCCTTGCCGGCGGGAGGCACGCCGCGCTGGCGGCGGTGTGTCCGACGTCGCCGATTGCGGCCCCGGCACCGCTGGTGCGGCACCGTGCTGCGGCGCGGCGGCGTCGGGGGGGGGTGGCTCCGCGCACCTGCGATGCTAGGGCAAGCGCTTTCTCGGCACAATCCGTCGCGACCTTGCCTCCGGGCCCGATTCTTGATCGACTCAGCCCGTGGCTGAGCACATGACCCCGGACGAGTTCCGCCGCGCCGGGCACGCCGTGGTGGACTGGGTCGCCGACTACTGGGCGACGGTGGGGCGGCGACCGGTGACCGCGCAGGACCCGCCCGGGGCGGTGGCCGCCCGGCTGCCGGCCGGCCCGACCGAGCACGGCGAACCCGTCGAGGCGGTCCTGGCCGACCTCGACACCCTGATCATGCCGGGGCTGACCCACTGGCAGCATCCGCGCTTCTACGGCTATTTCCCGGCCAACACGTCGGGCCCCAGCGTGCTGGGCGACCTCGTCAGCGCCGGGCTGGGCGTACAGGGGATGCTCTGGGCGACCGCACCGGCGTGCACCGAGCTGGAGACGGTGATGCTCGACTGGCTCGCCGACCTGCTGGGCCTGCCGCCACGGTTCCACTCCGGCTCCGGCGGCGGTGGGGTGATCCAGGACTCGGCGTCCTCCGCCACGCTGGTGGCGACCCTGGTCGCGCTGCACCGCGCGGGCGGCGGCCGGTGGCGCGAGGTCGGCGTCGACCGCCGTTACCGCGCCTACGCCTCCACCCAGGGCCACTCGTCCATCGAGAAGGCCGCCCGCATCGCCGGGCTGGGTGCCGACGGGGTACGCCCGGTCGAGGTCGACCCGCGGACGCTGGCGATGTCCCCGGCGGCGCTGCGCGCGGCGATCGAGGCGGACGTGGCCGCCGGCGTCGTACCGGCGATCGTGGTGGCCACCGTCGGCACCACCTCCACGACCGCGATCGACCCGCTGCCCGAGATCGGGGCGATCTGCGCCGAGTACGGAATCTTCCTGCACGTCGACGCCGCGTACGCGGGGGCGGCGGCGGTCTGCCCGGAACTGCGCTTCGGTCACGCCGGCCTCGAGTACGCCGACTCGTACTGCTTCGACCCGCACAAGTGGCTGCTCACCGGCTTCGACTGCGACGCGTTCTGGGTGGCCGACCCGGCCGAGCTGATCGAGGCGCTGAGCGTACTGCCCGAATACCTGCGTAACGCCGCCACGGAGTCCGGCGCGGTGATCGACTACCGGGACTGGCAGGTGCCGCTGGGCCGCCGGTTCCGCGCGCTGAAACTCTGGTTCGTGCTGCGCTGGTACGGCGTAGAGGGGCTGCGGGCACACATCCGCTCCGGGGTGACGCTCGCCGCCCGGTTCGCCGACCGGGTCCGCGCCGACGACCGGTTCACGGTGGTCGGGGCGCACCCGTACTCGCTGGTGTGTTTCCGACTGGCGGCGGGCGACGAGGTCAACGAGGAGCTGCTGGCCCGGGTCAACGCCACGGGCCAGGTGCACCTGACGCACACCCGGGTCGACGGTCGCTACACGCTGCGGCTGGCCGTCGGCTCACCGCAGACCGCCGAGGTCGACATCGACGAGGCGTGGACCCTCCTCGCCGACACGGCGACCGCCCTCCTGCCCCGCTGACCCCGCCGCCGCGTCCCGCGTCCGGTCCGTGGGTTGCGGTGGGAGGTGGCCCCGCCGGGGCGCGTCCGTTCGCCGATCTGCCCGGCGGGCCGGTCAGCGGCGGCCGGCGACGGCCGGCTCGGCAGCGGCCGGGTTCGGGGTCGGGGCGACGCCCTGCTCGCGTCGGGTGCGCAGCAGCGCCCGGACGGCCAGGGCGAAGGCGACCGCCCAGGCGACGGCCAGCAGCACGTAGACGGTCGGCGGGGTCGGGCCGCCGAGGTCGGCCGCGCGCATCAGCGTGCGGGCGTTGGTCAGCACGATCACGCCGCCGATCGTCGCGCCGAGCAGCTGGGCGGGGACGACCCGGACCAGCCAGGCCGCGAGGGGCGCGGCGATCAGGCCGCCGACGAGCAGCGCGCCCACGATGGGCAGCAGGAAGCCCTCCGAGCCGAGGCCGATCAGGAAGCCGAGGCTGGCCGCGCCGGCGACCACGAACTCGGACGTGTCCACCGAGCCGATCACCTTTCGCGGCTCCAGCCGCCCGCTGACCAGCAGCGCGGGCGTGGCGACCGGGCCCCATCCGCCGCCGCCGGTGGCGTCGACGAAACCGGCGACCAGCCCGAGGGGGCCGAGGAAGCGGCCCCGCAGCCGGCCGCCGCGCCGCTGCGTACGCAGTGGACGGGAGAACCGCACCAGCAGGTACGCGCCGAGGGTGAACAGGATGCCGGCCATCCAGGGCGCGGCCGACTCGGTGGAGATCGAGCTGAGCAGGGTCGCGCCCACGAACGCGCCCACGGCGCCGGGCAGCGCGATGCGGCCGACGACCCGCCAGTCGACGTTGCCGAACCGCCAGTGCGCCACCCCGGAGGCGAGCGTCGTACCGATCTCGGCCAGGTGCACGGAGGCCGACGCGGCGGCCGGGGTGACCCCGACGAGCAGCAGCAACGTGGAGGAGGTCAGCCCGTACGCCATGCCGAGCGCGCCGTCGACGAGTTGCGCGGCGAGCCCGACCAGCGCGAGGACCAGCAGCTTGCGCACGAGCGCCCCCTGTCTTTTCGGCATCTCCTATCGACTTGGTCGACAATGCGGCACGGGGCGGGCGCCGGTCAAGCCGCCGACCGGTCGGTGAGACGACAGATGTCGCGCCGGCATCCCCCGGCACCGGGACGAAACCGGCGCCGGCGGGCGCGAAAGCCCCTCGGGCGGACCGGCGGCGGGGACGACGTCGCGCGGCGGGGCGACCGGGGCCGGGTGTGGCTCAGGTCCAGGCGCGGGGGTCGGCCACCAGCTCGACGACCCGGTCGGGCAGGGTGCCGCCGGCCACGTCGGCGACGGTGACGAGCTCGAGGATCTCGCGTTCGCTGGCCCGAAGCGCGATCCAGACCTCCTGGAGGGCCCGGGCCGCCCCGTGGTAGCCGAGGTCCTCGGGCCGCTGCCCGCGCACGTGCGCGAGCGGGCCGTCGATCACCCGGATCACCTCGGCCAGCGAGATCTCCGCGGCCGGGCGGGCCAGCCAGTAGCCGCCCTCCGGGCCGCGCTGCGCCTGCACGATGCCGCCCCGGCGAAGTTGCAGCAGGATGCTCTCCAGGAACTTCGGCGGGATCACCTGCGCCCGGGCGATCTGGTCGGCGGTCACGGGCCGGCCGCGCCCGGGCCCGGCGGCGGCGGTCACCGAGGCGAGCTCGGCGACGGCGCGGAGGGCGTAGTCGACCCGGGCGGAGAGGCGCATGCCGGCAAGGCTAGTCGCCGGCCCGCCCCGCCCGGACGATCACCCCTCAGCCGATCGGCCGACGACGGGACGACGACCCGCACGACCGGCGCCCCGACAGCGGGCGGCCAGCCCACGCCGACCCGACGGTGCCGGGGACGGTCAGTCGCCGACGCGGCGCAGCAGCCCCTCCTGCACGGCGCTGGCGATGTGCTGGCCGTCGGTGGTGAACATGCGGCCGGTGGCGAGCCCTCGCGCCCCGGAGGCCGACGGGCTCCAGCAGTCGTAGAGGAACCAGTCGTCGGCGCGGAACGGCCGGTGGAACCAGAGCGCGTGGTCGAGGCTGGCCCCGACGACGCCGCCCGGACCCCAGACCTCGCCGTGCACCGAGAGCACGGAATCCAGCAGCGTCAGGTCGGAGGCGTAGGTCAGCGCGCAGGCGTGCAGCAGCGGGTCGTCGGGCAGCTTGCCGTCGAACCGCATCCAGACCCGCTGGTGCGGGTCGGCGGGGCGGTCACCGGGGCGCACCCAGCCCGGCTCGCCGACGTAGCGCACGTCGATCGGGCGGGGGATCTGCGCCCAGATGCCCAGCCGCTCCGGATAGCGGGAGAGCCGGTCGGTCATCGTCGGGACCTCGTCCGGCCCCGGCACGTCCGGCGGGGTGGGGGCCTGGTGCTCCAGGCCCTCCTCCGTGCGCTGGAACGACGCCGACATGAAGAAGATCGGCTTGTCGTGCTGCAGCGCCACCGAGCGGCGCACCGAGAACGAGCGGCCGTCGCGGACGTTCTCCACGTCGTACACGATCGGCTCGGTGGGGTCGCCGGGACGCACGAAGTAGCCGTGCAGGGAGTGCACGAAGCGGGCCGGGTCGACGGTGCGCCCGGCGGCCACCAGCGCCTGGCCGGCGACCTGACCGCCGTATACCCGCTGGGGGCCGACCGGGGGGCTCATCCCCCGGAAGCTCATCCCGCCGGTGTGCTCCAGGTCGAGCACCTCCAGGAGCTGGTCGACCGCGGCCTGCCCGACCGCGATGGCCGCGTCGCTCACTGCAAGGCCCGCGCCGACGCCGCATCGACAAGCGACCCGAGCTGGTGTACGCGCAGCGTGTTGGTCGAGCCGGGGGTGCCGGGCGGGCTGCCGGCGACGATCACCACGTAGTCGCCGGGGTTGGCCCGGTTGAGCCCGAGCAGCGCCTGGTCGACCTGGCGGAACATGTCGTCGGTGTGCTCGACGAACGGCATCAGGAACGTCTCCACGCCCCAGCAGAGGGCGAGCTGGTGGCGCACCTCGGGCACCGGCGTGAAGGCCAGCAGCGGCAGATCGCAGTGCAGCCGCGAGAGCCGCCGCACGGTGTCGCCGGTCTGCGAGAAGGCCACCAGGGCCTTCGCGCCGATGGCCCGGGCGATCGAGGAGGCGGCGACGGTCAGCGCGCCGCCGTGCGTACGGGGGTCGTGCTGCAGGCGCGGCACCCCGATCGAGCCGGACTCGGTGGTGGTGATGATCTTCGCCATGGTGCTGACGGTGAGCACCGGGTACTTGCCGACGCTGGTCTCGCCGGAGAGCATCACCGCGTCCGCGCCGTCGAGCACGGCGTTGGCCACGTCGGAGGCCTCCGCGCGGGTCGGCCGGGAATTCTCGATCATGGAGTCGAGCATCTGGGTGGCCACGATCACCGGCTTGGCGTTCTCCCGGCAGAGCTGCACGGCGCGCTTCTGCACCAGCGGGACCTGGTCCAGCGGCAGCTCGACGCCGAGGTCGCCCCGGGCGACCATGACGCCGTCGAAGGCCAGCACGATCTGCTCCAGGCAGTCGACCGCCTCGGGCTTCTCCACCTTGGCCAGCACCGGGCGGTGCACGCCCTCCTCGGCCATGATGCTGTGCACCAGCTTGATGTCGTCGGCCGCGCGGACGAAGGAGAGCGCGATCATGTCCACGCCCAGGCCGAGCGCGAAACGCAGGTCCTCGGCGTCCTTGTCGGACATGGCGGGCACGCTGACCGCCACGTTCGGCAGCGAGACGCCCTTGTTGTTGGAGACCGGGCCGCCCTCGGTGACCAGGCAGCGGATGTCGTTGCCGGTGATGTCGGTGACCTCGACGGCGACCCGACCGTCGTCGATGAGCAGCCGGTCGCCGGGCTTGACCTCCTGCGGAAGCTTGCGGTAGGTGCAGGAGACCCGCTCCTTGGTGCCGACGACGTCGTCACCGGTGATCACGACGGAGTCGCCGGTGCGCCACTCGTGCGGGCCGTCGGCGAAGCGGCCGAGCCGGATCTTCGGGCCCTGCAGGTCGGCGAGCACGGCCACCGGCCGCCCGGCGGCCTCCGCGGCCTCGCGCACCAGCCGGTACACCGCCTCGTGGTCGGCGTGGCTGCCGTGGCTGAAGTTGAGCCTGGCCACGTTCATGCCGGCCTCGACGAGCCCACGGATGCGCTCCGGTGACGAGGTGGCGGGACCAAGAGTGCAGACGATCTTCGCGCGGCGTGTCACGCCCATCAGGCTAGTCTCTCCTCCGGGTCGGGCTGTGGGCCGACCCCTTACGGACTGCGGAACATTGGCCAATCGACGTGCACGTCGGGCGCGCAGCCGGCGGGCGGACCCCACACCGGAAACGTCGAGGCAGCGGGCATCGGCGACCGCGCGCCGGAATCGTACGCCCCCGCCGCCACCGGACAGCCGGGCGCTCCCGCCGCCCGCAGCGGCCCCCGGTCGGCCTGCGCCCCTTGCCGAGCGGGGGCGGCGGCGCCGGCCGGTCCGCCCCGCCGGGGAAGCCCCCGCCGGCCCACGCCCACCCGCGGGCTCAGCTCTGGGTCTTCACCAGTGGAAACTCCAGCGAACCCGCCGGGCAGAGGAAGGTCAGCACGTCCACCCGGTAGAGCCCGGCCTGGACGGCCGGGTCGGCCTCCAGCACGCTGCGCACGTCGTCCACCGAGCCGGTGCGGGCCAGGCCGAAGCCGATCGGCGGGTCGGGTTCGCGGGCCGGGCCGTCCACCGAGCCGGCCACCAGGATGATCCCCCGCCGTTGCAGGGCCTGCATGTGCGCCAGGTGCTCGGCCTGTAGCCGCTGCACGGTCTCCGCCGGCAGCGCCCGCCCGGCCGCGCCGGGATACAGCACGATGCACTCGTACGTGTCGAGCGCGAAGTCGACCTGCGGCGCTCCCGTCATGGTGTTCCCTCCCGCGTCGCGCCGCGCGCGGCGACCCGTGGCCGACGCCGAGCCGGCACGGCCCAGCGTCGCACGGGTCGCCGGCCGGCACGGCCGCTCCGGTCAACTTGGTCCGCGCCGCTCCCCCGGTACACCCCGATCAGGCCCGGAGGCTGGCGATCAGGCCAGGGGCCGCCGATCGGACCAGGGGCCGCCGGTCAGGCCCGGGCGGGGCGTCGTCGGCGGCCGGGCGTCGGTGTCGCGACGGCCGAGGATGTCCGGCCCCCGCCCTATCCTGCCGGCGTGGGAACGAGTTACCAGACGATTCTGGCTTCGGGCGAGCTGGCGCAGATCCAGACGGTGCTGACCGACGTCGACACGGAGGCCTACGTGACGGCGGTCGGCGAGCGCCGCTGGGCGGTCGTCCCCCGGGAGGCCGAGGAGAGCGGCTACGCCGAGGTCGACGACCTGGCACAGTTGATCACGCTGCGCACGGGCGAGCCGGCGGTCACCTTCGACGTCTTCGACTCCAGCGTCATGACGGCCACCCTGCACGTCGACGGCCACGAAGCGCACCGCTTCCTCTCCGACCGGGGCTGGGTGACCGAATACTGGGACGACGACGACAACGAGGTCCTCGCCGGCTTCGACGGCACGATCTATCCGGTGGACGCCCCGCCGCCGCCCGGCCCGAGCGGGGACGACCCTGCCGTGTTCGCGCCGTTGGGAGTCGGCGCGGTCGACCTGGTCGCGCTCGGCGCCGCCCTGCGCGGGCAGGTCCCGCCCGACGACGCTCCCCGGTTGTTCGCCGAGTGCCAGCACCGGGCGATCCTCGACGCGCTGCGGCTGGACCCGTGCCCGCTGACCCGGCCCTTCCGGCACGCCCACCTCGACCACCTGCCGGCTGCGCTGCACGTCCGGCCCGAGGCCGGCTGACTCCCGGCCCGCTCGCGCCACCTGTCCGGACCGGACCCGTGCTCGGTCCAGATCCGCCCCGAAGCCGGTCGCCGCTGACGACTGTTCCAGCTCGGTGACCTGGAGCTGACCCGCTACGGCGTCGACCGCCGTGCCGCGCTGGGACCACTCGACCGCAATGCCGCGCTGGGACCACTCGACCGCAATGCCGCGCTGGGACCACTCGACCGCAATGCCGCGCCGGGACCAGTCGGCCGCCGTGCGCGCCGGGACATCGCGGCGGCACCGGCCCTGTCGCCCACCCGCGGCCCGACCGCTGGCACCAACCGCCATGAGCTGCGCCGACCCGCCACCCGTCCTAGGGTTGGACGATGGCGACCGGGCACACCGAGACGAACAGGATGGGGAATCCACGCATGGCGAACGACGCAGGCAAGCAGCCCGCCAAGTCCTCCGGGACGTACCGGATCGGCGGCGACCTCCAGGTCGACCGGCTCGGCTACGGGGCGATGCAGCTCACCGGTCCCGGCGTGTGGGGCGACCCGAGGGATCCGGCCGAGGCCGTACGGGTGCTGCGCCGGGCGTACGAGCTGGGCGTCACGTTCATCGACACGGCCGACTCGTACGGGCCCTTCGTCAGCGAGCAGCTCATCCGGGAGGCCCTGCACCCGTACGCCGACGACCTGGTCATCGCGACCAAGGCCGGCCTGACCCGCTCCGGCCCGGACGACTGGCGGCCGGTCGGGCGCCCGGAATACCTGCGCCAGCAGTGCGAGCTGAGCCTGCGCCACCTCGGGGTGGACGCCATCGCGCTCTACCAACTGCACCGCATCGATCCGCAGGTGCCGCTCGCCGACCAGCTCGGCGAGCTGGCGCTGCTCAGGCAGGAGGGCAAGATCCGGCACATCGGCCTGTCCGAGGTGACCGTCGAGGAGATCGAGGCGGCCCGCGCCATCACCCCGATCGTCTCGGTGCAGAACCTCTACAACGTGGCGAACCGCAGCGCGGAGGCCGTCCTGGAACACTGCGAACGCAACGACCTCGCCTTCATCCCCTGGTTCCCGATGGCCACCGGCGACCTGGCCCGGCCGGGCGGCCCGCTGGACGCGATCAGCACCGACCACGGCGCGACGCCCGCCCAACTCGCCCTCGCCTGGCTGCTGCGCCGCTCGCCGGTGATGCTGCCGATTCCCGGCACGTCGTCGGTGGCGCACCTGGAGGAGAACGTGGCCGCCGCCGAGGTGCGGCTCACCGACGACGAGTACGAGGCCCTGGCCAAGGCCGCCTGACGCCGCGCCGCGTCCTAAACCGACCCGACCCAGCCTCGGACCACCCGGCCCCGATCCCTCGGACCACCCGACCCGGGTTGTGCCCGGGTGGGGCCGGGTGGGGGGCGAGGTCGGGGCGGCTCGGCGGTCATCGCGTTGCCACGCGCTGGTGACCGGTCGGCCAGGCCGACGGACGGCTGGTTGCTGGCATGCTGTGAACCGTGCGCTCAATCCCGCCCCGCGAGGGGCCGCTGCGGGTGATGCCGTGGTGGCTGGTGCTCGTCGGCCTGTTCCTCGCCGCGCTGCTGGGTTGGCTGGTGCTCGACTGGCTGCTCGGCGAGGCCGACCGCGCCGCCCAGCCGGACACCCGCGCCACGCTGCGCATCGACGCCATCCGGACCGGGCTGACCGTGGTCGCCGGCACCGGCGGTGGGCTCGCGCTGCTGCTCGCCGCCCGGCGACAGTGGATCGGCGAGCGCGCCCAGCGGCACCAGGAGGCCGTCGCCGCCCAGGACCAGGCGCACCGGGAACGGGTGCAGGCGCACGCGGAGGCGGTCGCCGAGGCCGGGCAGCGCCACCAGGAGCGGCAGGCCGGGGCCGCCGAGCACGACGCCGCCGAGCGCCGGCTGACCGAGCTGTACACCGGCGCGGTCGGGCTGCTCGGCAACGACAACGCGGCCGTACGCCTGGGTGGACTGCACGCCCTGGAGCGGCTCGGGCAGGACAATCCCGCGCAGCGGGAGACGATCGTGGCGGTGCTCTGCGCGTACCTGCGGATGCCGGCGCCGGACGACGACGCGCGCGAGGCGGAGGTGCGCCGCACCGCGCAGCGGGTCCTGACCCGGCACCTGCGCGCGGACGGCGACGCCTTCTGGCCCGGGGTCAGGCTGGACCTGACCGGCGCCCGGCTCGACGGGTTCGACGCGGCCGGCTGCACGCTCGTCGACGCGGACCTCGGCGGCGCGGTCTGCGCCGGCACCACCAGCCTGGCCGGCGCGACAGTGCGGGGGCGGCTGACCCTGGGCGCGACCTTCGCGGACCTGATCTGCGACGACCTGCGCGGCGACGCCGAGGTCGTCCTCGACGACGCCCGGGTCGACGGGCGGGTCAGCTTCGACCGGGCCGAGATCGGCGGCGTCCTGTCGTGCCGGCGCGCGACGTTCGCCCGGGCCTCGTGGCGGGGGGCCACGCTGCACGGGACGGCGAGCTTCGACGCGACCTGCTTCACCGGCAGCGCCAGCTTCCGCGAGGCGACCTTCCTGAGTGGAGTGTCCCTGGACTACGCCACGTTCACGGGTTACGCCGGTTTCCGGCAGACCCGATTCGCGGACCTGGCCCTGTTCCGGTGGACCAGGTTCGGCGACCAGACGTGGTTCGAGCGGACCCGCTTCGAGGGGGCCGTCAACTTCGGCCGGGCCCGCTTCCAGGGCTCGGTCACCTTCGACGGGGCGACGTTCGCCCGGCGGGCCCTGGTCGACCAGGCGCGGGCGACGGCCGCCGGCCGGCACGTCTGGCCCGAGGGCACGCAGGTCGCCCCGCTCGACGACGACTGGCTGCTGCTCACCGACGACTGACCAGCCGATTCTCGCGCTTCGGCGCAGCCCGACGGGCCGACGGTCACCGTTGACGGCCGTTAGGCTGGCCGGATGGCGGAGACCATTGAGGACAGCCCGGTCGGGTGGGTGGCCAGTCACGTGCGCCGCTACGTGGAGACCGACGGCGCCGACGGCGGGAAGTACCACGGCTACGACGCCCTGCTGATCACCACCCGGGGGCGCCGGTCGGGCACGCTGCGGCGGACCGCGCTCATCTACGGCCGCGACGGCGACCGCTACCTGCTGGTGGCGTCCAACGGCGGGGCGGCGCGGCACCCCAACTGGTACCTCAACCTGTGCGCCGATGCGGAGGTAGAGGTGCAGGTCGGGGCCGAAAAGTTCCGGGGTACTGCGCGCACCGCCACCGCCGAGGAGCGGCCCCGGCTGTGGCAGGCGATGACCGAGGTCTTCCCGACCTACGCCCGCTACCAGAAGGAAACCGACCGGGAGATCCCCGTCGTCATCGTCGAGCGCGCCTGATTCGCCCGGCTGGCAGCCACGGCGCAGGCCCGGTTCGGAGATCCGAACCGGGCCTGCGCGTCACGCCCGGGGCTGGACCGACCGGGTCAGGCGCAGACCCACCGGACCGGGGTCGAGGAGACGTTGCCGTACGCGATGTCGTCGTCGGTCAGCGCGGCGACCTCGGCGATCGGATAGGGCGACGACCCGAACGGCAGCGCCCGGTCGACGCCGTTCTGCCGGAGCCACTGCTTGTTCTCATAGGTCTGCCCGTACGCGACCGAGCCCCGCGCGTTGACCGCGTGTGTCACCGCACCCTCGGCGAGCAGGGTTGGGGCCGCGCCGGGCGCCCACGCCAGGGCGAGGGAACTGTTCCCGCTGTGTTCCTGGCCCGCCACCACACCCGCACTGATCCCGGCCAGCTCCCAGTACGCGTCCGGGTCGCCCGCGTAGCCGGGAAGCTGCTCCGGCTGGGCGTCGGGCGCCCACCGCACCGGCTTGCCGGCCAGGTGACCGATGACGGTGCCGTCGGCGTCGACGTCGATCGCCCGGCTGTCGCCGGCACCCGGCAACGCCCGTACGGTGTTGTCCGGGGACCAGGTCACCGCCGTCGGTCGCCCGTCGGCGGAGCGCACCCACCCGGCCACGGTGCCGTCCCCCGCGATGGCGCTCGCGATGGTCTGCACGCTGTCGGGCAGACCCGGCAGCGTGGTCACCTGGCCGGCGGAGTATCGCCACGCGGTGCTGCGGTAGAGCCCGTCCTCGGAGTAGCTGTTGCCGACGAAGTCCCCCTGCGCGTTGATCTCCTCGAGCGATCCGGGCGGCGTGCCGAGGTTGGTCGGCACGCCGTTGTCCCACCGGACGACGTGCCCGCGCCAGGAGGTGTCGGTCCCGTACGCGAGCTGGAACCGGCCGCTGGGGTCGGCGTGGACGACGTTGATCCGCTGCCACGACCCGGCGGGCAGCGCCAGGTTCTCACGCACGCATGGTGGACCCACGTCGGCCGCCGTCGCGGCCCCCTCCGCCGCCGACGCGGCCGACGGCAGACCGGTCGCGCCGGCCACCACCGACGCCAAGGCCACCAGTCCGGCTATTCCTTGTCGAATTCCCATCGAAACCCCCGTATGGTCAACGGACATATACCGCCGTCGATCATACGGGTACTCGGTCGGCGTATCGCACACGCCGGTGTCCGGGGTGCCGCCACGCTCTCCACGCGATGGCTCGGGCGGCAGCGGCGCGTCCGCGTCGTCAGCCGACAGGCGCCCGCTCCGGTCAGCCGCGCGTCAGGCGCGGTCGGGGAGCTGGGCGACGAAGGCCCGCCAGGCGGTCGGGGTGAAGACCAGCGCGGGACCGGCCGGGTCCTTGGAATCCCGTACGCCGACGACGCCGGCCAGGTTGTCGGCCACCTCGACGCAGGTCCCACCGTTCGCCGACGAGCGGGGCGATGAACACGTCAGGATATGGCCGCCTGTCAGTCTGTGCGTACCCGGCAGGTCGCCTATCTGACACCGTCGGGCCCACCTGGTTGGCCTGACTCGTTAGGCTCGGAGCAGAACCCAGAAAGGAGGTGCCATCGGTGGCAACGGCGCATGACGTCGCAGCGGCGATCCTGGGGCACCTCGGGACCATGACGGCGATGAAGCTGGAGAAGCTCGTCTACTACTGCCAGGGATGGCACCTGGCGCGGACCGGCCGCCCGCTGTTCCAGGAGCCGATCGAGGCATGGCGCGAAGGCCCGGTGGTCCCGCACCTCTACCGCCAGCATCGCGGGCAACGCAGCGTCAACGAATGGCCACTCGGCGAGGCGTCCCACCTGACGACCGCCCAGGTCGACACCGTCCGTTGGGTTACCGAGACCTATGGCCGATTCTCCGCCGCCGAGCTGTCGACGATGAATCACAATGAGCTTCCGTGGCGTCTTGCGCGCGGCGCGCTGCCCGAGTCTGCACCCTCCACCGAGCAGGTCGACGTCAACATCATGAGGTCGTACTACGCCCGGCAGGTGGCGGGCGTCGAGACTGCCGTGGTCCTCGCCTCCGCCAACGCCGCCCTCGAAGGAGCGGAGTTCGACGAGGACTGGCAGGACAGGCTTCGAGATGTCGCGGCCGGTGTCATCAGTGCCGACGATCTGATCGCCCAGGAGATCGCCCGGATCAGCAGTGAGCAGCGCTGACCCCTACTGCTGGCCCGACAGCGACTGCCTGCAGAACAAGCTGGGCATCACCGACCCTGACCAGCTCCGAGAGGTCGAGTTCCGGTTGGTGTCGGTCCGCGAGATCCAGGCAGCCCGGTTGATCATCCCGGGTGGCTACGGCTTGGAGCACCTGCAAACCTTCCGGCACCTCTTCTCAGACCTCTACCCATGGGCCGGCCAGAGCAGAACTGTCGACATCAGCAAACCGGGTGCTCGTTTCTGCCACTGGCCGTACATCGACGACCAGGTCAGCGCGATCCTCAGCCGGCTCGTCGAGGACGGCTACCTCCTCGGCCTACGACAGGAAGTGTTCGTCGAGGCCCTGGCGCACTACTACGGCGAACTCAACGTCTGTCACCCGTTCCGCGAAGGAAACGGCCGCACCATCCGTGCGTTCCTGCGACAACTCGCTGCGGCAGCCGGGTACCTGCTCGACTGGTCCGAGTTGAACCCGGCGACGAACATCGAGGCATGCCGGACGCACCTCGCCACCGCGGACATCAGCCTGCTGGTCACCGCCCTCCGCCCCGTCGTGCGCCGGCTAGCCTGACTCGCGACAGGTCAGCCCCACGAAAGGCGGCAGAACGCCCCAATGCTGCCAGTACACCGCCGCTGACCTGGTCCCGCCGTGCTCGCCGTCAGCGCAGGACGCGGAACAGCAGCAGGAACGCCACGTAGGCGACCGGCACGGCCGCGAAGCAGATCAGGAAGCCGAGGTGCACGTACCGGGGCGGGGTGCCCGCGACCATGGCCGGCCGCCCCCAGCGGCCGAGCACCAGGTAGCCGGCGAAGAAGGACAGCGCCGGCAGGCCCGCGCAGATCCAGGCGCCCAGGGTGAAGCCGTCGACCAGGCCGACACCGGAGGCGAGCACCATGATCATCATGATGACCGCGCCCGCGGCGGCACAGCCCGCGTAGACGGCGACCGCCCGGGCCGGCGGCGACCAGTCCGGCAGCAGCGCCGGCCGCTGCGCGAGCAGCTCGGTCTGCTGCCCGTGCCGGTCGGACTCGTCGGCGTAGCGGCGCGCCAGCTCCAGCTCGACCGCCGGGTCGACCTCCGCCGGACGCGGGGCCGGCACCCCGCCCGCCGCCGGGCTCACCGCCGTCGGCAGCGCCAGCCTCGTCTCCCCCGCCCCGACCTGGGGGTACGCCCCGACCCCCGGCCGCCCCGGGACGCCGGCCGCGCCGGCGACCTCCCCCGGCCCGGCACCGGCGAACCCGGCCCTCCCGATGCCACCGTCACCACCCGAGAACCCGCCGGCCGCCCCGGCAGTGGCGCTGGAGTGCGGCGCGCTCCCGTGCGGCGCACCCCCCGGCGGCGCGCCCCCGTGCGGCGCACCCCCCTGCGGCGCGCTGATCTGCGGCGCGGGGCCGGTGGGCACGCTGGACGCCGGGATGCCGATGGCCTGGCCGAGCTGGTCCAGGCGCTGCCCCTGGGCGGTCAGCCGGTGCTGGAGGTAGTCGGCGGTGGCGTGCAGGTTGCGTCGGCGCTCGGCGTCGGCGGCGGCCCCGCGCTCGCCGGCCCGCCGCCGCTCGGCGAACTGCCGGGCGAGCGCCGCGTACTCGTCGAAGGTGGACACCGCCTCAGTCCTCCCCGTCCGGGCCGTGCCCGTCGCGGGCGAACGGCACGATGAGCCGGATGCGCTGGTCGTGCCGGTCGACAAGCAGCGCCCGGTCGGGCCGGGGCGTGTAGGCCAGGTCGTGCACACCGAGGTGCAGCCCGAGTTCGGCGCCGGTCACGTTCAACGCGACCAGGCAGGCCATGTCGTCGCGGTTGTGGGCGCCGCCGAGGTCGTCGGCGAGCCGGCGCAGCCCCCGCCACCAGCCGAGCAGGTGCACCCCCCGGGCGGGCCCCTGCCGCAGCAGGCTCCGCAGGTCGTCGTGGCCGGAGCGGAACGTGTCGGGGTCGGTGGCGGCGAGCGCGCCGCTGGCGGCGTCCACGCCGAACACGACAAGGTAGGTGCGGCCGGCGACCGGTTCGGCCCTGCCCGCCGCGAAGCCGGCCGGTTCGGCCGGGACCGCCGGCGCGGCGGCGAGCGCGCCGACGTGGCGGCGCAGGTCGGCCGCGTCGAGGCGGTCGACCTGGTGGCCGGCGGCGGCCAGGAGTGCGGCCGTGTCGGCGGCGGCGGGCTCGGCGGCGGCGACCAGCGCGGCGAGCAGGAACCGGGCGTCGCCCGGGGCGTGCTGCCGGGCCAGGCTCAGGGTGGCCGCGCGCAGCACCTCCGCGCCGGTGACCGAGGTGCCCACCACGGCCAGGTGCCGGCCGGGGGTCGCGTCCATCAGGAACAACGCGGAGGTCCCGTTGACGTCGACCGTCCGCCCGACCAGGGCCAGGGGGCGGCGCCCACCCGGGCGCAGCCCGGCGAAGGTCGGGTCGTCCTCGACGTGGGCGGCCTCGTAGCCCTTGAAGACCGACGGGGGGTGTGCGCCCGCCGGGCGGGCCCGCCACAGCTCGTGGCGCAGCTGCGCCACTTCGCCGGCGGCGGCGTGCGCGTCGGGGAAGCGGACGACGGTGTCGGCGCCGACCGCGCCGGCGGCGGTGTTCAGCACCGCCGAGCCGACCGGCAGGGTCTGGGCGGCCTCGTTCAGGGCGTCGAGCACCCCACCGCCGCCGGGCAGCGCCACCCGGAGCGCGAACTGGCCGAAGATCGCCTCGGCCCGGCCGTAGAGCGCCTCGACGCCGGTCATGCTCTGGCTGGCCAGGACCAGGTGCACGCCGTACGAGCGGCCCTTTCGGGCCAGCTCCTCCAGCAGGTCGACCGACTCGCGGGCCAGCGCGTCGTTGCCGGCGAGGAGCACGTGGAACTCGTCGATCACCGCCACGATGCGGGGCACCGGGGTGTCGCGGGGCAGGTCGGCGAGCTTGGTGACGCCGTGCCGCTTGAGCGTGGTGGCCCGCCGGGACAGCTCGCGGCGCAGCTCGCGCAGCACGGCGACGCCGTACTCCCGGTCGGACTCGATGCCGACGGCCCGCGCGTGCGGCAGCCAGGACGGGTCGCGCGGGGTGGGCACGAACTCGGTGAAGCTCACCCCCTCCTTGAAGTCGAGCAGGTAGAGCTGGAGTTCGGCCGGCGAGTAGCGGGCAGCCAGCCCGTAGAGGACGTCGAGCAGGAAGACGGTCTTGCCGGCGCCGGTGCGCCCGCCGACCAGCCAGTGGGGGGTGGCGTCGTCGAAGGCGACGGTGACCCGGTCGCGCCCGGCCCGGCCCACGACGGTGCGCAGCCCGTTGCCCGCCGACTCGACCCACCGCCGCTCGGGCAGCAACTCGGTGAAGCCCACCGTGTCGCTGCGCCGGGCGGCGGCGCCGAGATGCGCGGCGAGGGCGGCGACCGACGCGGTCGGCGGATCGCCGTCGAGCAGCACGGGGGCGGCCAGGCCGGTGCCGTCGTGGCTGAACGGGGCGCCGGGCGGGTCGCCGACGTGCGCGTGGCGCTCGGTCAGTCGGAGCGTGGTGGTGGCGCCGAGCTGCGGTGCCGGCGCGCCCGGCGCGGCGGGCTGCCAGCCGGCCACCAGTACGCAGACCGCAGCGGCCGGCCCGGCGTGGGTGAGCGCGGCGAGCCGGGCCGCCTCGCGCGGCGGCGGCGCCGAAGCGGCGACGACCAGCAGCAGCTCCTGGTCGGACCGCTCGGCGTGCCGGGCGGTGCGAGCGTGCCGCTCCGCGGCGTCGAGCAGGGCCGCCACCTCGGCCTCGGTGGTGGCGGGCGCGTCGAGCACGCCGGCGTCGACAAGTGGGCGCAGCGGCCCGAAGGTGGCGCCGAGCGCGGCGGTGTCGATCCCGACGACCCGGACGCGGCCGGCGGGGGCGGTGGCGAGCAGCCGCAGCACGAGCGCCCGCAGCAGGCCCGCCACCCGGGGGTCGCGGGCGTCCGCATCGACGGCGAGGTGGTGGCCGCCGCCCAGGGGTACGAGCGCGGGGAACCCACCATCGGGTGTGGACGCCTCGCCGACGCGGACGGCGACGGGCGCGGCGGCCACGGGGGTGGCTCCCGGAGTGGGGGTGGCGAGCGTGCCGCCGAGCGCCGACAGGCGGCTGACCAGCTCGGGTGTGCCGGCCGGGGCGGCCTGGGGTGCCTGCCCGGCGAGCACCCGGCGGGCGCTGTCGAGGTGCGTGCGGGCGGCCCGGTGGGCCGCGACCGCCTGCCCGTACGCCGACGCGAGCCTGCCCACCCTCTGCTCCCGTCGCCGTCGCCCCGCTGGTCCCCAAGGACCCTAACGGACACCGGCGACACCCGGACAGTGCCGAGGCGGGCGCGTCGTGCCCCGCACGAGCCGTTGCCGGCAGGGAGGGCCCTCCCGTCGGGAAGGCCCTCCCTGCCGCCCGATCAGGCGGTGGCGGCGTTCAGGGCGGGCAGGTAGCCGAACCGGTAGCCGTCGGCGTCCGGGTGGTACGCCTCGATGACGCCGCTGACGTCGCGGATCCAGGGATCGGCCGCGCAGACCCCGTGCCCGGCGAAGTACGACCGGGTGTCGGCGAACGTGGCGCCGGCCGCGGCGGCCCGGCCGGAGGTGACGGTGGCGAGCACGTCGGCGGCCTCGTTGAGGATGGTCCGCTTGTAGCTGCTCATCGCCAGCAGGCCACAGGAGCCGGTCTCGAAGAGGCGCGGGTAGCCGAGCACGATCAACCGCGCGTTCGGCGCCCGGTTCCGGATCGCGGCGTAGGTGGCGTCCAGCCGGCCGGGCAGCGTGGTGGTGGCGAACGCCTTGGCCTCGTTCACGGCGGTGGTGCAGTTCGAGGTGCTGCCGAAGCGGCAACTGGTGATCACGTCGGCGAAGCCGGCGTCGTTGCCGCCGATGGTGATGGTGACCAGGGTGGTGCTGGCGCTCAGCGAACCGACCTGGTTGCTGATCACGTCGGCGGTGACGGCGCCACCGCAGGCGGGGAACGTGAAGCTGGTGACCGCGTTGGCGGCGGCCCACAGCGGGGCGTACGACTTCTGGCTGCGCAGGCAGGTGGAGAGGTCGTACGGCCCTGCACCGACGCCGGAGGAGTAGGAGTCGCCGAGGGCCACGTAGTTGACGGCCGCGGCGGCCTGGGCGGTGCCGGGGGCGAGCACCGCGCCGAGGGCGGCGGTGAACAGGGCGATCAGGGCGGCGAGGGCGCGGGCCAGCGGGCGGTGGGGCATGCGGGACCTCCACGGGACAGGGAACGGTGGGGACCGGTGACCGCGCGCGTGGCCAGGGACGGAGTGCGTGTTACCAGGCGGTAAGCCTATCGAAACATCTCCATCCATGGAATGGGCGGGGGCGGTCCACGCGAGTCTGCGTCCACGCTGTGGAGTTGATGTCGCAGCCGATTCACCCCCGCCCGCCGCCGCCCGGCCCCGCGCGCCACGGACGCCCGCCCCCGGACCCCGCCCGGCCCCGCGCGCCACGGACGCCCGCCCCCGGACCCCGCGCCGCACACCGGGGGTCGGCCCCGTAGGGCGCCCCGGTGATCAGGAGGTGCGGAACCGGCCCGGGTTCCCACCTGGCGCGAACCTCCTGATCACCGAGCCGGGGCGGCGGCGGAAAGAAGGGACGCGGCTGTCAGCGCGCGGCCAGCGGTTGCCGGGCCGGGTCGACCGGGGCCGGCAGGGCGCCCGTCCCGCCGAGGTGGGCGTGGATGGCGGCGGCGGCGGCCCGGCCCTCGGCGATCGCCCAGACGATCAACGACGCGCCCCGGTGCATGTCGCCGGCGACGAACACCCCGTCGACGTCGGTCTGCCAGTCGGGGCGGGCGTCCACCGCGCCGCGCGCGTTGCGACCGACCCCGAACTGGTCGAGCAGCGGCTGTTCCTCGGTGCCCTCGAAACCGATCGCCAGCAGCACCAGGTCGGCCGGCAACTCCCGCTCCGAGCCGGGCAGCGCGGTGACGACCCGTCGGCCGTCCCGCTTCTCCACTGTCACCTCGGCGATCCGCACCGCCCGCACCTGGCCGGTGCCGTCGTCGACGAACTCCTGCACGGCGGCGGCGAAGACCCGCTCGCCGCCCTCCTCGTGCGCCGGGTAGCTGCGCAGCAGCCACGGCCAGGTCGGCCAGGGGTCCCGGGCCTCGTCGCGGGCCTGCGGCGGCTGCGGGTAGAGGTCGAGCTGGTGTACGCCGGCCGCGCCCTGGCGGTGCGCCACGCCCAGGCAGTCCGCCGCCGTGTCGCCGCCGCCGATGATCACGATGTGTTTCCCGGCCGCGTCGATCGGGGCGCCGTCGGGCAGCACCGTCGGGTCGGGCCGGCCGCCCGCCGCCGCGGCGACGACCCGGTTGGCCGCCACGAGGTGGTCCATCGCCTGGTGCACGCCGCGCAACCCGCGCCCGGGAGTCTCGGGGGTGTCCCGGCCCCGCAGCGCGCCGCAGGCGAGCAGCACCGCGTCGTGCCCGGCGCGCAACTGCTCGGCGGTGACGTCGACGCCGACGTCCACCCCGGTGCGGAAGCGCACGCCCTCAGCGGCGAGCTGGGCCAACCGCCGGTCGATGTGGACCTTCTCCAGCTTGAAGTCCGGGATGCCGTACCGCAGGAGGCCGCCGGCCGCGTCGTCGCGCTCGTACACCGTCACGGCGTGCCCGGCGCGGGCGAGCTGCTGCGCGGCGGCGAGGCCGGCGGGCCCGGAGCCGACCACGGCCACCGACCGGCCGGTCGGGGCCGGCACCGGGCGCGGCGACAGCCCGCCCCGCGCGACGGCCGCGTCGGCGATCTCCACCTCGACCTGCTTGATGGTGACCGGCTGGCCGCCGCCGATGCCGAGCACGCAGGCCGCCTCGCAGGGCGCCGGGCAGAGCCGGCCGGTGAACTCGGGGAAGTTGTTGGTGGCGTGCAGCGACTCCACCGCGGCGTCCCAGTTGCCGGTGCGGACCAGGTCGTTCCAGTCCGGGATGCGGTTGCCCAGCGGGCAGCCGTCGTGGCAGAACGGGATGCCGCAGTCCATGCAGCGGGTCGCCTGCTCGCGGATCAGCTCCTCGCCGGCCGGCGGGTACACCTCACGCCAGTCGCTGATGCGCACCGGCACCGGGCGGCGCGCGGGCAGCCGCCGGTCGTAGCGCAGAAAGCCGGTCGGGTCAGGCACGAGCCACCTCCTGGACCGTCGCCCGCGGGGCGGGCGCGGTCGGCACGGACTTCGCGGCGGGCGCGGAGAGCGCGCTCATCACCGCGTCGTCGACGTCGCGGCCGGCGGCTTCGGCGGCCCGCATGATCTCCATCACCCGGCGGTAGTCGCGGGGCACCACGGCGGTGAACTCCGCCACCGCCTCCGGCCAGCGCTTCAGCAGCCCCTCGGCGACCGTCGAGTCGGTCTCGGCGAAGTGCCGCTGCACCAGCTCGTGCAGCACCGCCTGCTCCTCCTCGGACAGCGGCGCCAGGTCGACCAGCTCCGCGTTGACCCGGCGGCGGTCGAGCCGGTGCACGAAGGCCGTGCCGCCGGACATGCCGGCGGCGAAGTTGCGCCCGGTCGGCCCCAGCACCACCACGGTCCCGCCGGTCATGTACTCGCAACCGTGGTCGCCGACGCCCTCGACGACGGCCACCGCCCCGGAGTTGCGCACCGCGAACCGCTCACCCACCCGGCCGCGCAGGAACAGCTCGCCGGCGGTGGCGCCGTACAGGATTGTGTTGCCGGCGATGGTCTGGTCCTCGGCCCGCTGCCCCGGGGCGGCGTCGCCGTCGAGGAAGGGGGCGGCGGCGTCCGGCCGCGCGATGAGCCGGCCGCCGGAGAGGCCCTTGCCCACGTAGTCGTTGGCGTCGCCGTGCAGCCGCAGGGTCACCCCCGGCGGGAGGAACGCGCCGAACGACTGCCCGGCGGTGCCGCGCAGCGTGAACTCGATCGTGCCGGCGGGCAGGCCCGCGCCGCCGAAGCGACGGGTGACCTCGCCGCCGAGCATCGCGCCGACGCTGCGGTGCTCGTTGCGTACCGCCACCGTCACCCGCACGGGCGTGCCGTCGCGCAGCGCCGGACCGGCCAGGGCGATCAGCTCGTTGTCCAGCGCCAGCTCCAGGCCGTGGTCCTGGGCGCGGACACCCCGGCGCGCGGCCCCCGCCGGCAGCTCCGGCAGGTGCAGTACGGGGCTCAGGTCCAGCCCGCCGGCCTTCCAGTGCGCGATGGCCGGGGCGAGGTCGAGCAGCTCGGTCTGCCCGATGGCCTCCTCGATCGAGCGCAGGCCCAGCTCGGCCAGGTAGCCGCGAACCTCCTCGGCGAGGAACAGGAAGAAGTTCTCCACGAACTCCGGCCGGCCGGCGAAGCGTTCCCGCAGCACCGGGTTCTGGGTGGCGATGCCGACCGGGCAGGTGTCCAGGTGACAGACGCGCATCATGACGCAGCCCTCGACGATCAGCGGCGCCGTCGCGAAGCCGAACTCCTCGGCGCCGAGCAGCGCCGCGACCAGCACGTCCCGGCCGGTCTTGAGCTGCCCGTCGACCTGCACGGTGACCCGGTCGCGCAGCTTGTTGAGCAGCAGCGTCTGCTGCGCCTCCGCCAGCCCCAGCTCCCAGGGGGTGCCGGCGTGCTTGAGCGAGTTGAGCGGCGAGGCGCCGGTGCCGCCGTCGTGGCCGGAGATCAGGATGACGTCGGCCTTGAGCTTGGCCACGCCCGCCGCCACGGTGCCGACGCCGACCTCGCTGACGAGCTTGACGTGCACCCGGGCGGTCGGGTTGACGCACTTGAGGTCGTGCACGAGCTGCGCCAGGTCCTCGATGGAGTAGATGTCGTGGTGCGGCGGCGGGGAGATCAGGCCGACGCCCGGGGTGGCGTGCCGGGTCCGGGCGATCCACGGCCAGACCTTGTTGCCGGGCAGTTGCCCGCCCTCGCCGGGCTTGGCGCCCTGCGCCATCTTGATCTGGAGGTCGTCGGCGTTGACCAGATATTCGCTGGTCACCCCGAACCGGCCGCTGGCGATCTGTTTGACGGCGGAACGGCGGGTCGGGTCGTGCAGCCGCTCGACGTCCTCGCCACCCTCGCCGGTGTTGGACTTGCCGCCGAGCCGGTTCATCGCGATGGCGAGGGTCTCGTGCGCCTCCGCCGAGATCGACCCGTACGACATGGCGCCGGTGGCGAAGCGCCGGACGATCTCGGTGGCCGGCTCGACCTCCTCGATCGGTACGGGCGGCCGCACGCCGGTGCGCAGGGTGAACAGCCCGCGCAGCGAGCCGGCTCGGGCGGCCAGCTCGTCGACCTTGGCCGTGTACTGGCGGAAGACGTCGTACTGGCGGGTGCGGGTGGCGTGCTGGAGCAGGAAGACCGTCTCCGGGTTGAACAGGTGCAGCTCGCCCTCGCGACGCCACTGGTACTCGCCGCCCACCTCCAGCCGCCCGGTGGGTTGGGCGCCCGGCGGCGGCCAGGCCACGGCGTGCCGGGCGGCGACCTCGGCGTGCACGCCGTCCAGCGCGATCCCGCCGATCTTGCTCGGGGTGCCCCGGAAGTAGCGCTGGACCAGGCGGGCGTCGAGCCCGACGGCCTCGAAGACCTGCGCCCCGCAGTACGACGACACCGTCGAGATGCCCATCTTGGACATGATCTTCAGAACGCCCTTGCCGAGGCCCTTGACGTAGTTGCGCACGGCCTTGGCCGGTGCCACGCCGACCAGCGCCCCGGTGGAGATCATGTCCTCCACCGACTCGAACGCCAGGTAGGGATTCACCGCCGCCGCGCCGTAGCCGATCAGCACCGCCGCGTGGTGCACCTCGCGGCAGTCGCCGGACTCGACGACCAGCGCCACCTGGGTGCGGGTCTGCTCGCGCACCAGGTGCTGGTGCACCGCGGCGGTGAGCAGCAGCGACGGGATCGGGGCGAGGTCCGCGTTGGAGTCGCGGTCCGACAGCACCAGGATGCGTACGCCGTCCTCGATGGCCTCGGAGACGTGCCGGCAGATTTCGGTCAGCCGGGCCTTGATCCCGGCGCCGCCCTCCCGGACGCGGTAGAGCCCGGAGACCCGGACGGCCTTGAAGCCGGGCAGGTCACCGTCCTCGTCGATGCAGAGGATCTTCGCCAGCTCGTCGTTGTCGATCACCGGGTACGGCAGCACGATCTGCCGGCAGCTCGCCGGACCCGGGTCGAGCAGGTTGCCCTCCGGCCCGATCGTCGACGCCAGGCTGGTCACCAGCTCCTCGCGGATGGCGTCCAGCGGCGGGTTCGTGACCTGGGCGAAGAGCTGGTGGAAATAGTCGTAGAGCAGCCGCGGCCGGGTGGACAGCGGGGCGATGGGGGTGTCGGTGCCCATCGAGCCCAGCGGCTCGGCACCCGTGCGCGCCATCGGCGCGAGCAGGATCTTCAGCTCCTCCTCGGTGTAGCCGAAGGTCTGCTGACGGCGGCGCACCGAGTCGTGGGTGTAGACGGTGTGCTCGCGCGGGGGCAGGTCGGTCAGGTCGATCAGGCCGGCGTGCAGCCACTCGGCGTACGGCTGCTCGGCCGCCAGCTCCGCCTTGATCTCCTCGTCGTGCACGATCCGCCCGGCCACGGTGTCGACCAGGAACATCCTGCCCGGCTGGAGGCGACCCTTGGCGACGACCCGGGCCGGGTCGAGGTCGAGCACACCCGCCTCGCTGCCGAGCACCACGAGCCCGTCGGCCGTACGCCACCAGCGGCCCGGGCGCAGCCCGTTGCGGTCCAGCACGGCGCCGACGATCTCGCCGTCGGTGAAGGCGACCGAGGCGGGGCCGTCCCACGGCTCCATGAGGCTCGCGTGGAAGCGGTAGAAGGCGCGCTTCTCCGCGCCCATGTCCGGGTCGTTCTCCCACGCCTCGGGGATCATCATGAGCACCGCGTGCGGCAGGCTCCGCCCGGCCAGGTGCAGCAGTTCGAGGACCTCGTCGAAGTTCGCCGAGTCGGACGCGGCCGGGGTGCAGATCGGGAAGATCCGGCGGATGTTGCCGGGCAGCTCCCCGCCGCCGCCCAGCATCGACTCACGCGCCTGCATCCAGTTGCGGTTGCCGCGGATGGTGTTGATCTCGCCGTTGTGCGCGATGAGCCGGTACGGGTGCGCCAGCGGCCAGGACGGGAACGTGTTGGTGGAGAACCGGGAGTGCACCAGCGCGATCGCACTGTGCACGCGCTCGTCGGTCAGCTCCGGATAGAACGCGGGGAGCTGATCGGGGGTGAGCATGCCCTTGAAGACCATGGTCCGCCCGGACAGCGACGGGAAGTATGCCGGCACGCCCCGCTCGGCGCTCTCCCGTTCGGCCTGCTTGCGCACGCAGAACGCCACCTGCTCCAGCTCGATGCCGCTCAACGCCGCCCCGGCCGCCCCGGCCGGGGAGCCGGTGAGCCGGCGCGCGGCGAGGAAGAGCTGCCGGACCCGGGGCATCGCCGCGAGGGCGGTCTCGCCGAGCCCACCCGGGTCCACCGGCACGTCCCGCCAGCCGAGCACGTCGGCGCCCTCGACCAGCGCGTACTTCTCGACCACCCGGCGGGCACGGGCCTCGGCGGCGTCGTCGTCGGGCAGGAAGACCAGGCCGGTGGCGTACTCGCCGGCAGGCGGCAGCGGGAAGTCCACCACCGCGCGCAGGAAGGCGTCCGGGATCTGGATCATGATGCCCGCGCCGTCGCCGGTGTTCGGCTCCGCGCCCCGCGCTCCCCGGTGGTCCAGCCGGCAGAGCGCGTCGAGCCCGTTGGCCACGACCGAGTGCGAGCGCCGCCCGTGCAGGTCCGCCACGAAGGCCACCCCGCAGGCGTCGTGCTCCTGCGCGGGGTCGTAGAGCCCGGCCGCGGGCGCTCCCGGGCCGAGGTGCGGGGCCTGCCGCGGGCTGTGGTGAGGGTACGGAAAGGCCACCGGGCCTCCTGTCGTCGCTCAGGGTGGATCTCGATCGGGACGACGTCGGCCCTCAAGGGTCTATTGAGTCTACGTTAGGGTCGGCACCGCAAGGCCAGGGCGGATTGATCACACTTCCAGACTCTGGGACGTGTAGTCTCGCTCGATGGATCTTCCGCCTGCGGGCCCGTTCGACCGGCTGGAGCGTTTCTACGACGCGGTGCCCCGCGACACGGCCCGCGCGGAGGACCACGGCACCCTGGTGCTGTTCGTCCCGAACGGCGCGGGTTGGCCGCTGTACGCCCGGCCCCGACTCGACGCCACCGGCCCGCCGTCGCTGGCCGACGTCGCGACGGTACGCGAACGCCAGCGCGCGCTCGGGCTGCCCGAGGCCTTCGAATGGGTGCACGAGAGCACCCCGGAGCTGCTGGCGGTGGCCCGCTCGGCAGGGCTGTCGGTGCTCCAGGCGCCGCTGATGGTGCTCGATCCGTCCGCCCTGCCGGACCCGGGCACCCTCACTGACGTACCGCTGCGGTTGCTCGACGCGGCGGCGCCCGGCTTCGCGGCGGACGTGGCGGCACGGCGGGCGGTCGCCGCCGTCGGGTTCGCGGCGGCCGGCACCGCGCCCGGCGCGGCGGGCCCCGCCCAACGCGACGCGGCGCTGGCGGAGCTGGACGAGGCGGCCCTGGACGAGGAGCGCACCCGCGTCGCCGACGGCCGGCGGCTGTCCGTGCTGGCGGTCACCCCCACCGAGGGGGCGCTGGCCAGCGGGATGGCGATGCGGGTCGGCGACGTGGCCGAGATCGCCGGGGTGGCCACCCTGCCGGCCGCCCGCCGCCGGGGCCTGGGCGCGGCGGTCACCGCCACGCTGGCCCGCGAGCTGCTGGCCGCCGGCACCGACCTGATCTTCCTCTCGGCGGGCAGCGTGGACATCGCCCGCGTCTACCTGCGGGTCGGCTTCCGCCGGGTCGGCACCGCCTGCATCGCCGAGCCCGCCCCGGTCACCCCCTGACCGTGCGGCGGGGGCGTCCCGCCCGGCTCAGGCCGGGGGTCGCCACTGGGCGGCCGTGGCGGCGGCCGTCGAGAGCAGGCGGGAACTGAGGGTGCCGAGGGCCGCGTCGCGGGCGCGCAGCGCCAGCGGGCCCCGGGCCTTCAGCACCGCCGACATCCGGCGGGTCTGCCGGACCACCGTCGTCGCCCGGGGCCGGCGCGTCCGGTCGTACGCCACCACGGCGTCGGGCAGCCGCGACTCGCGCAGCAGCGAGGCGAGGGTCGCGGCGTCCTCGAAGGCGAGGCAGGCGCCCTGGCCGAGGTGCGGGGGCATGGCGTGCGCGGCGTCGCCGAGCAGCACCACCCCGCCCGGGCCGGCCGGGAAGCCGTACGACCTGGGCAGCGGTCGCAGCTCGCGGATCTCCTGCTGCACCAGGTCCGCCGGGTCGGTGGCGTCGAGCAGGTCGCCGATCGGCGCGGGCCAGCCCGCGTACCAGCGGCGCAGCAGGGCGAGCTGGGTCTGCGGCGGTTCCGGGCGGGGCGCGCCGACGGCCGTGGCCACCCAGTAGATGCCGCCCCGGCTGGAGGCGCCGGAGGAGCCGCGCTCACCGAGCGAGGCCGACACGAAGCGGTAGCCGGCGCCGAGCACCTCGCCACCGACGGGCCGGTCGGCGGGCAGCTTCGGGGCCCGGTACCAGGGGATCACCGCCCGCCAGGCGGCGCAGCCCGAGCTGACCACGGCGGACTCCGGGGCGAGCTGCCGGCGGATCTCACTGTCGGTGCCGTCGGCGGCGACCACCAGGTCGGCCTCGAAGGTGTGCCGGCCGTCGCCCACCGAGGGGCGCTCCCCCGCCGCGGCGCGGACCGTCCGCACGATCACCCCGGTGCGCAGCTCGACCTCGTCGCCCAGGCCGGCGATCAGCGCGTCGTGCAGGTCCTCCCGGTGCACCACCACCGGCATCCGGTCGGCCGGCGTCGGGCGGGGCTGCACCAGCCAGTGCCCGTCCGGGCGGCGCACCCCGCCGTCGGGCAGCGGTGTGGCGATCGCCTCCAGGCCGGCACCGAGGCCGAGGGCGCGCAGCGCGCGTACGCCGTTGGGCCAGAGCACCACGGCGGTCGGCTCGGGGCGGACCCGGTCGGCCCGCTCCAGGAGGGTGACCCGCCAGCCGGAGCGGGCCAGCGCGCCGGCGACCGCGAGGCCGCCGATCCCGGCGCCGACCACGACCGCGCTACGCATCCGGTGCCCCTCCTCAGCTGTCGCGCTCGGCGGGCCGGGCGCCCGGTGCCCCGGCCCGGTCGGGCCGGGTCTCGCCGGTGGCGTCCGGCCCGGCGGGCCCGGCAGCGTCGTCGTCGGAGCCGGCCGGCGCGTCCGCGTCGGCCGACGGCGCGTCGGTCCCGTCCGGGGCGGGCTCCCCGCCCGGCTCGGCCGGCGGCTCGCCGGTCTCCCGCCAGTGGTGGTACTGCTCCTCGCTGACCACCCGGTAGCCCTCCGGCGCGGCCGGCTCGGAGCCGGTCGCCCGCGCGGACAGGTCGACCTGTGAGACGTCGGAGCCGACGGCCGGCTGCGGCGTCGCGGCGGCGCCGACCGGCACGAGGTATTCCCGGGGCCCGCGCACCCGCACGAAGTAGGCCAGGGCGCCGAGGAAGACCAGGCCGGCGGTCCAGACGTTCAGGCGGACGCCGAGGATGGTGTTCGCCTCGTCGGTGCGCATCAGCTCGATCCAGAAGCGCCCGACCGTGTAGCCCATCACGTAGAGCGCGAACGCCCGCCCACGGCCGAGACGCAGCTTGCGGTCGAGGAAGAGGACGAGCGCGGCCACGCCGAGGTTCCACAACAGCTCGTAGGCGAACGTCGGGTGGTACAGCCCCGGTTCGAGGATCGGCTGGCCGGTGTCGTCGCGCAGGGCGTGACCCGGATTGTCCGGGTCCATCCGGTGGATCTCCAGCCCCCACGGCAGGCTGGTCCGGCCGCCGTAGAGCTCGTTGTTGAACCAGTTGCCGAGCCGGCCGATCGCCTGCGCCAGCGGCAGACCGGGCGCCAGCGCGTCGGCGACCACCGTGAACGGGATGCCGAGCTGCCGGGCCGCGAACCACGCCCCGACGGCCCCGCCGGCCACCGCGCCCCAGATGCCGAGACCGCCCTCCCAGATGGCGAACGCCTTGAGCGGATCGCCACCGCTGCCGAAGTATTTCTCCGGCGACGTGATCACGTGGTAGACGCGGGCGCCGATGATGCCGGCCGGCACCGCCCACACCGCGATGTCGAGGACCGCGCCGGGAGCGACGCCGCGCTGGCGCAGCCGCCGCTCGGTGACCCAGCAGGCCACCACGATGCCGACGATGATGCACAGCGCGTACGCCCGGATCGGCACCGGTCCGAGCTGCCAGACGGCGGTGCTGGGGCTGGGCAGGGCCGCCTGTGCGGGCAGCGAGGCGAGAGTCACGGGTGCACACGCTACCGTCGCCGACCCCTGCGGCGGCACCCCGGGCCGCCGCCCACCGCCGCCGGCGGCTTCTGGTCAGCGGCGCCCCACACCCTTTGTCCGGGTACGCCGGTCAGCGGGCGGGGGTGCGTACGCCCTCGGCGAGTTCCGCGCTGAGCGCGCGCAGGGCCGCCAGCCCCGACGCCTCGTCCGGCGCGTCGAGCACGCAGCGGACCAGGGCGCTGCCGACGATGACGCCGTCGGCGTACCCGGCGACGGCACCGGCCTGCGCGCCCGTGCCGACGCCCAGCCCGACGCCGACCGGCAGGTCGGTGACCTCCCGTGCCCGGGACACCAGGACCGGCGCCGCGTCGGACGTCTGCGCCCGCGCGCCGGTGACCCCCATGATCGCGGTGGCGTAGACGAAGCCCCGGCAGTGCCCGACGGTCATCGCCAGCCGCGCGTCGGTCGAGGACGGCGAGACCAGGAAGGTGCGGTCCAGCCCGTACGCGTCCGAGGCGGCGAGCCACTCGCCGGCCTCCTCGGGGATCAGGTCAGGGGTGATCAGGCCGGTGCCCCCGGCCGAGGCGAGGTCCCGGGCGAAGGCGTCGACACCGTAGCGCTCGACGGGGTTCCAGTAGGTCATCGTGACCACGGGCGCCCCGGTGGCCGCGACCGCCTCGACGATGCGCAGCGCGTCCGCGGTGCGTACGCCGCCGGCCAGGGCGATGTCGCTGGCCTTCTGGATCACCGGGCCGTCCATCACCGGATCGGAGTACGGGATCTCGACCTCGATGACGTCGACGCCCGCCCGCACCATCGCGGTCATGGCGGCGATGCTGCCCTCGACGGTCGGGAACCCGGCCGGCATGCAGCCGACCAGCACGGCCCGCCCGTCCGCGCGGGCCTTGTCGAAGGCGACCCCGATCCGGCTCACGTCGTCACTGCTCCCTGTCGAGGATGCCGAAGTAGTCGCCGGCGGTGTGCACGTCCTTGTCGCCCCGGCCGGAGAGGTTGACCACGATGGTGGGCACCCGGCCCAGCTCGGCGGCGAGCTTCGGGGCGACCTTGAGGGTGCCGGCGAGGGCGTGCGCGCTCTCGATGGCCGGGATGACGCCCTCGGTGCGGCAGAGCAGCTCGAACGCGGCCATCGCCTCGTCGTCGGTCACCGGCAGGTAGGTCGCGCGACCGCTGTCGTGCAGCCAGGCGTGCTCCGGCCCGACGCCCGGGTAGTCCAGCCCCGCGGAGATCGAGTGCGACTCGCACGTCTGCCCGTCGGCGTCCTGGAGCACGTACGTCCGGGCGCCGTGCAGCACCCCGGCGGAGCCGCCGGTGATGCTGGCGGCGTGCCGGCCGGTGCCCACCCCGTCGCCGCCGGCCTCGAAGCCGTACAGCCGCACGTCGGGGTCGCCGACGAACGCGTGGAAGATGCCCAGCGCGTTGGAGCCGCCGCCGACGCAGGCGGTGACGGCGTCCGGCAGCGCGCCGGTCGCCTCGAGGCACTGCCGGCGGGCCTCGTCGCCGATGCCGCGGACGAAGTCGCGGACCATCGCCGGGAAGGGGTGCGGCCCGGCGGCGGTGCCGATCAGGTAGTGGGTGTCGTCGACGTTGGCGACCCAGTCGCGCATCGCCTCGTTCATCGCGTCCTTGAGGGTGCGCGAGCCGTTGGTGACGGGGACGACGGTGGCGCCGAGCATCCGCATCCGGGCCACGTTGAGCGCCTGCCGCTCGGTGTCGACCTCGCCCATGTAGACCACGCAGTCGAGGTCGAACAGGGCGGCGGCGGTGGCGGTGGCGACGCCGTGCTGACCGGCGCCGGTCTCCGCGATCACCCGGCGCTTGCCCATCCGCCGGGTCAGCAGGGCCTGGCCGAGCACGTTGCGCACCTTGTGCGCCCCGGTGTGGTTGAGGTCCTCCCGCTTGAGCAGCACCCGCGCGCCCACCTTGGCGGAGAACCGCTCGGCCGCGTACAGCAGCGACGGGGTGCCGGCGTAGTCACGCAGCAGGGCGGCGAACTCGGCCCGGAACGACTCGTCGGCCATCGCCGTGCGGTGCGCGGCGTCCAGCTCGTCGAGCGCCGCGACCAGCGCCTCCGGCACGAACCGGCCGCCGTAGCGGCCGAAATGACCGGCGGTGTCGGGCAGCGGACCGGCCGGGGCGTCGGCGCTCATGCCCGCACCCCGCTGCGCTCGCTCATGGGATCGTCCTCTCGGTGCTGACGAGCCGGCGCGGGTTCAGCGCACCGGGCGGGGCGTGGCCGGGTGGTTGCCGGCGTTGACCAACTCGGCCACCGCCTCGCGGGGGCTCTTCTGGGTGACCAGGCCCTCGCCCACCAGGACCGCGTCGGCGCCCGCCGAGGCGTACCGGATGAGGTCGTGCGGACCGCGCACCCCCGACTCGGCGATCTTGACGACGCTGCTGGGCAGGCCGGGCGCGATCCGCTCGAACACCGAGCGGTCGACCTCAAGGGTACGCAGGTTGCGGGCGTTGACCCCGATCACCTGGGCACCTGCCTCCAGGGCGCGGTCGGCCTCCTCCTCGTCGTGGACCTCGACCAGCGCGGTCATGCCCAGCGACTCGATGCGCTCCAGCAGGCCCACGAGGACGTTCTGCTCCAGGGCGGCGACGATCAGCAGGACCAGGTCGGCGCCGTGCGCACGGGCCTCGTGCACCTGGTAGCTGGAGACCACGAAGTCCTTGCGCAGCACCGGGATGCTGACGGCGGCCCGGACGGCGGCCAGGTCGTCGAGCGAACCGCCGAACCAGCGCCCCTCGGTGAGCACGCTGATCGCCCGCGCGCCGCCGGCCGCGTAGTCGCCGGCCAGGTCCGCCGGGTCGGCGATCTCGGCCAGCCGCCCCTTCGACGGCGACGAGCGCTTCACCTCGGCGATCACCGCCACGCCCGGCCTGCGCAGGGCCGCGTACGCGTCCAGCGGCGGCGGCGCGGCGGCAGCCAGTTCACGGATCCGCTCCAGCGGAACCTGCTCCTGTCGCCGGGCGACGTCCTCACGTACGCCGGCCAGGATCTCGTCGAGCACGCCTACGGACGCCGCCGGACCGGCCTCGTCCCCCTCCGCGTGCGCATGCTCAGCAGTCACCAACGGACTCCCCTCTCCGGGTGTCATGGGCCGATGCTAGGGGGCGCCACCTGGCGACAGGTGCCGGGGGTATGGCGTGCCTCACGAGATGGGCTGGGGCATAATGGCCGACCTCCGTGAACGGGATGTCACGCTGGGCGACCACGCCCACCGACGACCGTCGCACCCGACCACCCCCACCTCCGCCCGCCCGCGCATCGACATGATCCTATCCCGCAACGCGCCGGGCCGCCGGGCCCGGCGGCCCGCCGCCCCCCGCGCCCTGTGACCTACCTCAAGGCCGAACGGCCCTTTGCCTGGTGGGGCCCCCGCGCACAGAGTTGACGTGTCGGTCACCACGGCGAAACGTGGACCGGCGAGCCTGGTCCTCGGGCAGACTCGATGACGCGCCTGCCCACCGGCACCGACGATCCTCCGCGGGGTGATCCCATGAGCACTGCCGAACCACACGAGAGCCTCGGGCTGACGACCATCTCGCGTACCGTCGCGTCGCTCGCCGTCGGCGTGGTGCACACCCTGGAACGCGCCGTGGTGGGCGAGGCACGGATGCGCACCGCGCAGGGCAACGCCTGGGCGGCGGTCTGCGCCGACCGGGCACGGGCCGAGCAGCGGGCCGAACTCGACCGCCTGGTGGCGGAGCTGGCCGCGGCCCGCGCCGCCGCCCGCGAACGCCAGCCGGTCAGCTGACCGTCGGATCCTCGCCCCGGTCCAAGGCGTCCCACGCCTCGGTGGTGTGCCGGCCGGTCACCCGGTCGTCCCCGCCCCGGGCGACCGGCGCGGCGTCGCCACCGGCCCGGCGCTCGTAGCGGGCGCCCATCGCCGGCCACCGGCCGCCCCGCAGCACCGTCAGCAGGCCGCCCGCCGCCGCGAGCGCCCCGCCGAGCAGGCACAGCGCCGGCCACTGCCGGCTCGGCTCGCCGTCGAGGGCCGCGAGCAGGCCGTAGCCGCCACCGGCGGCCACCGCCGTGCCGAGCACGCAGAGCAACCCGCCCAGCAACCGCCGGGACCGACCGCGGGTGGCGAGCACGACGCCGCCCCCGGCCAGGCCGACCAGCGCCAGCGCCGGCAGCCAGGGCAGCAGGACGCCACCCGTGCGGGCGTCGCGCAGCGGCGGCAGGGGGGTGGGCCGGGCGGTCAGCTCGACCGCCCAGACACGCGTCGACGCCCACAGTGCCAGGCCCGCGCCGGCCACGCAGAGCAGCACCGCGTACGTCAGCTCGCGCCGCGCGGCGCGGCGTCCTGCATCGGTCGCCGCGACCGTTCCCGCTCGCGCGGCGCGCGGCTCGCCGGCCGTCACCGGGCGGGCCGCAGGGTCTCGGCGGCGGCGATGGCGGCGAGCACGGCGGCGGCCTTGTTGCGGGTCTCCTCGTCCTCGGCCGCCGGATCCGAGTCGGCCACCACGCCCGCCCCCGCCTGCACGTAGGCCCTGCCGTCACGTAGCAGCGCGGTGCGGATGGCGATGGCCATGTCCAGGTCGCCACCGAAGCCGAAGTAGCCGACGGTGCCGCCGTAGAGGCCCCGCCGGACGGGTTCCAGCTCCTCGATGATCTCCATGGCCCGCACCTTCGGCGCACCGGAGAGGGTGCCGGCCGGGAAGGTCGCGGCCAGCGCGTCGAAGGCCGTACGGTCCTCGCGCAGCGTGCCGACGACGGTGGAGACGATGTGCATGACGTGGCTGTAGCGCTCGATCGTGGCAAACTCGGGCACCTGCACGGTGCCCGGGCGGCAGACCCGGCCCAGGTCGTTGCGGCCCAGGTCGACCAGCATCACGTGCTCGGCCCGCTCCTTCGGGTCGGCGAGCAGCTCCGCGGCGAGCCGGGCGTCGGCCTCGGGGGTGCCGCCGCGCGGGCGGGTGCCGGCGATCGGGTGCAGCAGCGCGCGCCGCCCCGAGTCGGCGTCGGCGCTCACCTTCAGGTGCGCCTCGGGCGAGGACCCGACGATGTCGAAACCGTCGAAGCGCAGCAGGTACATGTAGGGGCTGGGGTTCGTGGTGCGCAGCACCCGGTAGACGTCCAGCGGGTCGGCGTGCGTCTCCCGCTCGAAGCGCTGCGACAGCACGATCTGGAAGCACTCGCCGGCCCGGATCGCCTCCTTGGCCGCCTCGACGGCCTTCGGGTAACCCCCCTCGGGCGTACGGCTGCGCACCTCGCCCGCCGGCGGACGCCCGACGGTCGAGACCATCGGCGGGATCGGCCGGGACAGCGCGGTCGTCATCGCGTCGAGCCGGCCGACCGCCTGGTGGTACGCGGCCGCGACCAGGGACTCCCGGTCCGGCTCGGTCAGCGGTGGCAGGATCGCGTTGGCGACGAGGATCGCGGAGCCGTCGTAGTGGTCCAGCACCACCAGGTCGACGGCGAGCATCATGCCCAGCTCGGGCACGCCCAGGTCGTCCTCGGTCAGCTCCGGCAGCCGCTCGAAGCGCCGGATCAGCTCGTAGCCCAGGTAGCCGACCATGCCCCCGGTCAGCGGCGGCATCCCGCCGGCCGCGTCCGAGGCCGGGCCGGCGAGCGCCTCGACGGTCCCGCGCAGCACCCGGACCGGGTCACCGGAGGCGGGCAGGCCGGCCGGGGGGTTGCCCGTCCACACCGCGACGCCGTCACGCTCGGTCAGCGTGGCGCTGCTGCGCACCCCGATGAACGAGTACCGCGACCAGGCCAGGCCGGCCGAGCCGACGCCCTGTTCGGCGGACTCCAGCAGGAACGTCCCCGGGCCGCCGGCGAGCTTGCGGTAGACGCCGACGGGGGTCTCCGCGTCGGCGAGCAGCCGCCGGGTGACCGGGACGACCCGCCACCGGGCGGCCAGCTCGGCGAAGGCGGCCGGGTCGGGGCTGACCGCGCCGTCGGTGCGCGACCGCCCGGCGGGGGCGGGCGACGGGGCGCTCACCGGGAGCCCGCCGCGTCGCCGCCGACCGGCAGCTCCGTGAAGAAGCAGGTGCGCTGGCCCGTGTGGCAGGCCGCGCCGACCTGGTCGACGTCGACCAGCAGCGCGTCGCCGTCGCAGTCCAGCGCGACCGCCCGGACGTACTGGTGGTTTCCCGAGGTCGCGCCCTTGACCCAGTATTCCCGGCGGCTGCGCGACCAGTAGGTGGCCCGGCCGGTGGTCAGGGTGCGGTGCAGCGCCTCGTCGTCCATCCAGGCGACCATCAGCACCTCGCCGGAGTCGTGCTGGCGGACCACGGCGGCCACCAGGCCGTCGGGGGTGCGGCGCAGCCGGGCGGCGATGGCCGGGTCGAGCCGGGACGCGCGGACGACCGCGCGGTCGGCGGCGGCGGGCTCCTGCGAGCTGGGGTGGGCGCCGGTCACGGGCGCGTCAGGTACGGGCACAGTGACCCATTGTCCCGCACGCGGGGCGGGCACGGGCGACGGCTCCCGTCCGGGCAGGTGGGCGGGCCGGGCCAGCTGCTCGACGTAGCGCTCCAGCCGCCCGTCGGCCAGGGCGGCGGCCAGGTCCGCGCCGGCGGCGGCCGCGACCTCGGCGGCGTACGGGCGGATCAGCGGCAGGACGCCGGCGACCAGTCGGGCCGCGGCGGCGCAGAGCTGGCCGACGGAGCCGGGCCGCAGCCCGAGGCAGAGCAGCAGGTCCTCCCGGTAGGTGGGGGGCGCCACCGGCAGGTCGAGGGCGGCGGCGAGGGCCACCCGCCGCGACGCCACCCGCACCGAGGGGTTGGCCAGCCGCAGCACGGACGGGCAGAGCCGGGCCAGGTCGGCGGCGGCCAGCCGGACACCGAAGTGGTCCTCGGCGTCGCGCGCGCCGGCCACCTTACCGAGCGTCGCGACCAGTTCCTCCAGTTGCGGCGCGCCGGCGGGCTGGCAGAGCACCGGCAGGTCGATCCTGGGCCGCCAGTGCGGGTCGGCCCACAGCAGCCGGGCCGGCGCCGTCACCGGCAGCCCGAACGCCCAGTCGGCGGGCTCGCCGAGGCGGGTCAGCCAGGAGCGGACGTCGCGGGCGGCCACCGAGACGTGGGTCAGCCGGCCCGCGTGCTCGGTCAGGTACGCCCGGCGGGCGGCGTACGGGGCGCCGCCGAGCAGCACGTCCACGTCCACGTCGCTGTGTGCGGTGGCGGCCCGTCGGGCGTGGCTGCCGCGCAGCATGATGCCGACCACGGGTTGCTCGGCACCGGCCCGCAGCCGGGCGGCCCACTCCCCGAGGAACCCCTCGTCCGGTGACACAGCGTGACCCACGGCGCTATCGTGCCGCACGCCCGATCAGGGCGCAATGCCCGATGCCGCGCCGGATGACCGGTGACGGACCCGGTGTCCGGTCGGAAGCCTAATGCCCGATCAGCCGCACCGGCGTCCCGGGTCCGGCGACCGCCGGCGTCCGGCCCCGTCAGGCGTGGTCCGCGCGGTCCGGCGAGGCGTGCCGGCAGACCAACGGGTGCAGCAGCCGGGTCAGCTCCTCCTGGCAGTCCAGCGGGCGCGGGAACGCCAGGCGCACGCGCCGGCGGGCGCCGGGGCGGCCGTGGGCGACCAGCAGGCCGTACCGGTCGATCCGGACCACCCGGGGCGCGGTGTCGCGGGCGCCGTCGGCGAGGCCGAGCTGGCGGCGCAGGTAGCCGGCCACCTCGGCCGCGTGGTGCTCGGCGAGGTCGGTCAGGAGCGCGGCCTCGACGGGGTGCAGCGGGTCGGGCTCCGCCTCGGCGTACGCCTCGGGGTCGATCCTGCGCACGTCGTCGCCGCGCTCCCAGCGGGCCTCGACCACCTCGAAGCGGTGCAGCCGGAACCGGGTGCCGACGTCGAGCAGGTCACCGGTCGGTTCCATGGCCGCGAAGTCCAGCGCGGCGGCCCGCTCCTCGTCCCCGTCGAGTCGGGCCGCCCAGCCGGAGACCCAGGCCCGGCCGAGGCTCGGCGCGCCGGCGGCGGGGGGCAGGTCGAGCACGTCGAGCACCAGCGCGACCTCGCAGTCGCCGTCGGCGGGGCGCAGCGCGGCGGCGAGATCGCTGACCACCGGCACCAGCAGCAGCACCCGGCCGTCCGGGTCGGTCACGTGCCGCACCTGGTGCGGGCCGGGGCGGTGCGCGACGTGGGCGATGCCGGGCAGCCGGCCCGCGACGAGGGTGCGGACGATCTCCGCCGGGCTGGGCCGCATGACCAACTCCTTCACATAGGTTAGCCTTACCTAACTAACTCGGAGACTAGAGCACCGGATCGGAGACGTCCAGCGTGAACCAACCCAGGCCCAAGGCCCGCCTCTCCCGCGCCCTCGGCATCCCGCTGACCCGCAAGTGCGCGCGGTACCTCGAGCGGCGCCCCTTCCCGCCCGGCGTACACGGCCGGCAGCGCCGCAAGACCTCGGACTACCAGGTGCGGCTGCTGGAGAAGCAGCGGCTGCGGCACCAGTACAACGTCAGCGAGACCCAGCTACGGCGCGCCTTCGACGAGGCCGCCCGGGGCGCCGGCAAGACCGGCGAGAGCCTCGTCGCACTCCTGGAACGCCGGCTCGACGCGGTGGTCCACCGCGCCGGCCTGACCCGCAGCATCTACCAGGCCCGGCAACTGGTCGCGCACGGCCACTTCACCGTCGACGGGCGCAAGGTCGACCGGCCCTCGTACCGGCTGCGCCCCGGGCAGGTGGTGGCCGTACGCGAACGCAGCCGCACGGCCGCGCCGTTCCAACTCGCCGCCGCCGGCGCCAACGCCACCGAGGGACCCGCGACGCCGTACCTGTCGGTGGCGCTGCCCGACCTACGGACCACGCTGCTGCGCGAGCCCGCCCGGCACGAGGTGCCCGTGATCTGCGACGAGCAGCTCGTGGTGGAGTACTACTCCCGCTGACCGCCGCAGACGGGCCGGGCCGTACCCACCGGATCGCTCCGGCGGGGTGCGGCCCGGCCCGGTCGACGCGGCGACCCCGCCCACCCGGATGACGCCCCGGCTCAGCGCGTCTGCTCCAGCCAGGAGGCGTAGAGCAGCCCGTACACCGAATCCGGGTCACGGACCAGTTCGTCGTGCGGACCGCGCTGCACGACCCGGCCCCGATCCACCACGATCACCTCGTCGGCCGCCTGTGCCGTGGAGAGCCGATGCGCGATCGCGAGGGTGGTGCGCCCCCGGGTGACCGCGTCCAGGGCGCGTTGCAGCCGCACCTCCGTGGCGGGATCCACCGCGCTGGTCGCCTCGTCCAACACCAGCAGGTCCGGATCGGCCACGTACGCGCGGGCCAACGCCACCAACTGCCGCTCGCCCACGCTCAACGCCTCGCCCCGCTCCCCCACCGGGGTGTGCAGCCCCGACGGAAGCCCGTCCAACCAGTCGATCAACCCAAGCTCGGTGAAGGCCGCCGTGAGCTGCTCGTCGGTCAACTCCGGGCGGGCGAAGCGGACGTTCTCCGCCACCGTGGCGTCGAAGAGGAAGCCGTCCTGCGGCACCATCACCACCCGCGACCGCAGCGAGGCGAACCGGACCCGGTCCAGCGGCACGCCCGAGAGCAGCACCTCGCCGGCCGCCGGATCCATCAGGCGGGTGAGCAGCTTGGCGAAGGTGGTCTTGCCGCTGCCGGTCTCCCCGACCACCGCCACCCGGCTCTTCGCCGGGATCTCCAGGCTGACGTCGTGCAGCACGGGCGGCCCGCCCGGATACGCGAACCGCACCCCTGCGAAGCGGATGTCCAACGGGCCGGACGGCAGGTCGCGTCCCTGCTCGCCCGGGTCGGCGACATCGGGCTCGACGTCCAGCACGTCCAGCACCCGCCGCCAGCCCGCGATGGCGTTCTGCGCCTCGTTGAGCACCTCCGTGGCGATCTGCACCGGCTGGATGAAGAGCGTGACCAGGAAGAGGAAGGCGGTCACCTCGCCGACGCTCAGGGTGCGGTCGGCGCCGAGGGACACCCCCAGCACCACCACCCCGGCCAGCGCCAGCCCCGCCGCCAGCTCCCCGGTCGAACTGCCCAGGATGCTGATCCGGATCGCCCGCTGCTGGGCGCGGCGCTGACCGTCGATCGCCTCGTCCAGCCGCCGGGCGGTGCGACCGGCGATCCCGTAGGCCCGGATCACCGGGGCGCCCACCACGCTCTCCCCGATCGCGCCGAGCAGCGTCCCGGTGCGCTGCCGCACCACCCCGTACGCCCCGGCGAGGCGGCGCTGGAGCTGTCGGATCACGAACACGGCAGGCAGGAAGGCGGCGAAGACCACCAGGGCCAACTGCCAGGAGTACGCGAACATGACAAGCGTGGTCACCGCCAACTGGCCCAGGTTGACCAGCAGGATCACGCCGCCCCACTGCAGGAACTGGGTGATCTGGTCGACGTCGCTGGTCACCCGAGACACCAGCGAACCGCGCCGCTCCGACTGCTGGTGCAGCATCGACAGGTCGTGCACGTGCCGGAACGCCCGGATCCGCACATTGGCCAGCGCCGTCTCGCTGACCGTGAAGAGCCGACGCATCATCAGGTATCCGCAGAGCGTGGTGACCACCAGCACCGCGCCGGTCGCGGCGACCACCGTCCAGACCACGCTCAGGTCCAGCCCGCCGACGATGCCGTTGTCGATGCCCCGCTGCACCGCCACCGGCACCGCCACCCGGCCCACCATGTAGACCAGGGCCAGGCCGAGCGTGCCGGCGAGGCCGACCCGCAGCTCCGGGGAGAGCGCCAGCCCCCGGCGCAGGGTCTGCCAGGTCGTCTCCACCCGCTCGGCCGGCTGCGACCCGGCGACCTCGGTCGGCCCGGCCCCGTTCGCGACTGCGGGGCTCCGCCGCGCCGCACTCCTCGCACTCACCGTTGCGGCCCTTCGTTCGCGACTGCGGGGCTCCGCTGCGCTGCACTCCTCGCACTCACCGTTGCGGCCCTTCGTTCGCGACTGCGGGGCTCCGCTGCGCCGCACTCCTCGCACTCACCGGTCCACCTCGATTTCCAGGCCCGAGGGAAGCGGGGCCGTCTCCTCGTACGTCTCGGTCTTTGCGTGATCGACCTCGGCCTGCTCGTAGGCGGTCACCAGGTCGGCGTAGCCCGGCACCGTGGCAAGCAGCTCGGCGTGCGGGCCGCGGGCGAGCACCCGCCCCTGCTCGAGGTAGACCACCTCGTCGGCAAGCGCGATCGTGGCCCGCCGGTAGGCGACCACCAGGATGGACGCGGCCGGCACCCCGGCGTCGGCCCCCGAGGAGCGCAACCCGGCCAGGATGGCCGCCTCCACCCGAGGGTCGACGGCGCTGGTCGCGTCGTCGAGCACCAGCAGGCGCGGGCGGCCGGCGAGCGCGCGGGCCAGGGTGAGCCGCTGCCGCTGGCCGCCGGAGAGCGAGGTGCCCCGCTCGCCGACCATGGTGTCGAGGCCGTCGGGCAGCGCGGCGACGAAACCGTCCGCCTCGGCCAGCCGCAGCGCCGCCCAGACGTCGTCGTCGCCGATGCCCGGCCGGTCCAGCGTCACGTTGGCGCGCACCGTGTCGTCGAAGACGAACGGCACCTGCGCGACCAGCGCGGCGGTGCCCGCCAGCGAGGCGGCGGTGAGCCGGCGGAGGTCGACCCCGTCCAGGCACACCGCGCCGACCCGGGGATCGACCAGCCGCACGGCCAGCCCGGCGATCGTCGACTTGCCGGAGCCGGTCGGCCCGACCAGGGCGACGATCTTCCCCGCCGGCACGGTGAAGGAGACCTCGCCGAGCACCTCGGTGCCGGGCAGGTGCGCCTCGGCCGGCTCGTAGCCGAAGCGGACGCCGGCGAACGTGAGGCTGGCCGGGCGCGGCGGCGCCACGTCGAGCGTCGTGTCGCCGTACGACATCTCGCCGGTGGCGTCGAGCACCCGGCGGACCCGGTCCCAGCCGGCGACGCTGCGCGGCAGCTCCGCCAGCACCCAGCCGATGGCCCGCACGGGAAACGCCAGCACCGTGAAGAGGAAGGCGACGCTGATCAGCTCGGCCACGCTGATCGCGCCCTGGCGCAACCGGATCGCGCCGACCACCAGCACGGCGAGCGTGCCGAGGCTCGGCAGGGTCTCCAGCAACGGGTCGAAGACGCCACGCAGCCGCCCGACCGCCACCAGCGAGTCGCGCAGCTCGCCGGCGCGGGAGGCGAACCGGTCGGTCTCCTGCGCCTCCCGGCCCATCGTCTTGACCACCAGGGCACCGTCGAAGCTCTCGTGGGCGATGCCGCTGACCTCGGCGCGCAGGCGCTGGGCCCGGGCCTGACGGGGGGCCATCCGACGCGAGTAGGCGACGTTGAGCGCGAAGAGCGCCGGAAAGACCGCGAGACCGACCAGGGCCAGCGCCCAGTCCGTGGCGAAGAGCAGGCCCACCGCGCCGACCAGCATCACCACGGTGCCGACCGCGAACGGCAGCGGGGCGATCGGATGCCAGGCGGCCTCGACGTCGGAGTTGGCGTTGGACAGCAGCGTGCCCGTCGCGTTGCGGTGGTGCCAGGACAGTGGCAGCTCCAGGTAGCGGCGGGTGACCCGGCGCCGGTAGGCGGCCTGGAGGCGGTACTGCATGTAGCCCGCGCCGAGCCGGCGGCCGTAGATGCCGGCCACCCGCAGCACGCTGATGCCGAACACCGCCACGGCCGCCAGCGCGAGCGCCCCGACCTCGACCGCGCCGCGCTCGATCGCCGGCACCACCACGTCGCCGACGACGGCGCCCACCACGTAGGCGCTGGCCACCGTCATGGCGCCGAAGAGCACGCTGCCGCTGACGGCGACCGCGAAGATGCGCGGCTCCTCCCGAATGGCCCGCCCGAGGACTGCCAGCCCCCGGACCAGCACGTCCCGACTTGTCCTGCTCGCCACGCTCTCCCCCGCCGTAAGCCGCAATTATCTTCCTCATCCTTACCGGTCGGGGCCACCCCCGCCGACCCGGCTCGCTATGTCCGCCGCCACGTCCACTCAGCGCGCCGAGCCGACCGAGCGCGCCTACGATCGGTGCCATGCCGCGCAACGCCCGATCGGAGCGCGAGGCGCTCACCGACCTGATGCAGACACTGGGACCGGACGCCCCGACGGTCAACGAGGGGTGGACCACCCGTGACCTCGCCGCCCACCTGGTGCTGCGGGAGCGCCGACCCGACGCCGCCGGGGGCATCATGCTCCCGCCGCTGCGCGGCTACGCCGAGCGGGTGCGCCTACGCATCGCGGCGCGCCCCTGGTCACGCCTGCTCAACGAGGTGCGTCGGCCGCCGGTGTGGAGCCCGGTCAGCAACCCGGTCACCGACGAACTGGCCAACACCATGGAGTTCTTCATCCACCACGAGGACGTACGCCGGGCCAGCCCCGACTGGCTGCCGCGGGACCTGCCGGCGGGGCTGAGCGCGGCGCTGTGGAAGCGGGCCAGCGGGATGGCCCGGCTGGCGCTCCGCCGGTTCCCGGCCGCCGTCCTCATCCAGGCGCCCGGCCACGGGGAGGTCTCGGCCGGCCGGGGCGGCGACCCCGTGCGGGTCGTGGGGGCGCCCGGCGAGCTGATCCTGTTCCTCAGCGGTCGGCAGCGGGTCTCCCGGGTGCAGATCGACGGGCCGGCGGCGCTGGCCGACAGACTCCGCAGCGCCCACCTGGGCATGTGACGCCTGCACGGAAGCGGTCACCCAGACAGCCACGGGAGGGGTCCTCCCAACGATCGCGGCCGATTCCCTCCTCCCGTACGCTGTCCCGCACCGTCCCGTCACGGGGCGGCGCGACAGGGGGCGTCATGCGGACCTTTGCGCTGTCGGCGCTACGGGAACCCCCCTTCCCCGCGTGCCAGCACGACGCCACCGCACGGATGGCGCGGGAGAGCACCGAGTGGGCGCTCGGGCACGGACTGATCAGTAGCGGGCACCGGCTGCACCGCTCGACCTGCTCGCCGCCGACCTGGTGTGCTGGTGCAACGACGTCTTCTCGTACGGCAAGGAGACCCGCACCCACACGGACGGGCACAACCTGATCGTGGTGATCGCCGCCGGGCGGACCGACGGTGACGAATGGTCGGCCCTGCGGGCCGCCGTCGGCCGGTTCAACGAGGCCATGGCGGCGTACCTGGCGGTGGAGGCGGGGCTGCTCGCCACCGGGGACGGCGGCCTGCGCCCGGCCCTCACGGCGCGACGCAACTGGATCCGGGCCACCTACGACTGGTCGGTCGGGGCCGCCCGGTACGCCTGACTCGGGCATGGCGGCGGCCGATAAGTGGCCCAGCCGTGATCGACGGGGCTAGCCGATGCCCGGGCGCAGGCAATACCCTTCGGTAACGAACACGACGTGACGATGCTCACGTATCCACCCCCGAAGGCGGCTACAGCGATGGCTCTCGATGTACCGTACCGCTCCATCCCCGACATGTTCCTCAAGCGTGTGGCGGCGTCCCCCGACCGCGACGCCTTCGCCCACCCGGCCCCCGACGACTCGGGTCCGGTCTGGCTGAGCTGGGAACAGGTGGCCCACCGCGCCAAGGCGATCGCCGCCGGGCTACACGGGCTCGGTGTCGGCCTGGAGGATCCGGTCGCGATCCTGGCGAACACCCGGCTCGACTGGGTGCTCGCCGACCTCGGCATCATGTGCGCCGGCGGCGCGACCACCACCGTCTACCCCACCACGGAGCCCGAGGACGCGACCTACATCATCGCCGACTCGGGCTCCCGGGTGCTGTTCGCGGAGAACCCGGCCCAGGCCGCGAAGATCGCCGGGGCGGACCTGCCGGCGCTGACCCACGTCGTGCTCTTCGACGGCGCCGCCGACCCGTCCGCCGCGTTCCCCCAGCTCACCCTCGCCGAACTGGAGGAGCGGGGCACCCGTGCGCTGGCCGCCGAGCCGGATCTGATCGACATGCTGGTGGCCGGGATCGGCCCCGACCACCTGGCCACGCTGATCTACACCTCCGGCACCACCGGGCGCCCCAAGGGCGTCGAGCTGCTGCACGGCGGCTGGTGCTGGGAGGGCGTGGCGCAGGCCGACGTGGGGCTGCTGCACGAGAACGACCTGCAATACCTGTGGCTTCCGCTGTCCCACTCGTTCGGCAAGACCCTGCTCTGCGGGGCGATCCACGTGGGCCTGCCTACGTACGTCGACGGCCGGGTCGACAAACTGGTCGAGCTGCTCTCGGTGATCCGCCCGACGCTGATGTGCGGGGCGCCCCGGGTGTTCGAGAAGGTCTACAACAAGACGGTCACCACCGCGCAGGGTGGCGGCGGCGCGAAGGCGAAGATCTTCGCCTGGGGTGTCCGGGTCGGCAAGGAGAAGGTCGCCCTGGAGCAGGCCGGCAGGCCGGTCCCCGGAGGGCTGAAGCTGAAGTACTCGGTGGCCGAGAAGCTGGTGTTCAGCAAGCTCCAGGCGCGCCTCGGCGGCCGGATCCGGGTGCTCGTCTCCGGCGCCGCCCCGCTCAGCCCGGAGATCGCCACCTTCTTCGCCGCGGCGAACCTGCCGATCTCCGAGGGCTACGGTCTCACCGAGACCAGCGCCGGCAACTTCGTCAACCCGCCGGAGGGCCTGCGCATCGGCACGGTGGGCAGGGCGATGGGCGACCTGGAGTGCCGCATCGACACCGACGGCGAGATCCTGGTGCGCGGCCGGCCGGTGATGCGCGGCTACCACAACCTGCCCGAGGAGACCGCCGCCGCGTTCACCGAGGACGGCTACTTCCGCACCGGCGACATCGGCACGCTGGACGCCGACGGCTACCTGAAGATCACCGACCGGAAGAAGGACCTGGTCAAGACCTCGGGCGGCAAGTACGTCGCCCCGTCGCACATCGAGGGGATGTTCAAGGCCACCTGCCCGTACACCTCGCAGGCGGTGGTGGTCGGCCAGGCCCGCAACTACTGCACCATGCTGGTCACGCTCGACCCGGACGCGATCAAGGGCTGGGCGGCCGGCACCCCGCTGGAGGGCCGCGACTACGCCGAGATCGTCACCTCGCCGGAGGCGAAGGCCATGGTCGAGGGGTACGTGGCCGAGCTGAACGCCAAACTCAACCGCTGGGAGACGATCAAGAAGGTCGCCATCCTGCCCCGGGACCTGACCATCGAGGACGGCGAGATCACCCCGTCGCTCAAGATCAAGCGCCGCGGGGTGGAGAGCAACTTCGCCGGCGAGATCGAGAAGATGTACGCGGGCACGCTGGCCGAGCTCTGAGCACGCGACGTCGGCGGCCCGCGCTGCGGTGCGGGACCGCCGACGTCGGCCTGCGCCCCATGCTCCGCCTCGGGCCGGGGGCCGGGGGCCGGCTCCGCAGTCGGGCCCGTCCCCCGCAGCGGGGTCGGAGTCAGAGGTGGTCGCCCCGCCACCGGGTCTGCTCGGCCTCGGAGGCGAGCTGCTCCTCCAGCGCCACCTGCCGCACGCGCTGCCGCCGTGGCGCGTCGACGACCGTCTGCGCCGCGACCGTCAGCGTGGCGGCCACCGCCAGCGTGGCCAGGGCGACCAGCTCCGGCAGCCGCCCGGCCACCGGGGTCAGCGCGACGATCAGCACCACCCCGGCGATCGACGGCCAGCGCGCCGCACCCAGCATCCGGCTGCCGAGCAGGACCAGCGTGAGCAGGTAGAGCGCGACCCCGCCGAAGAGGGCCAGCATGTCGAAGCCGGGCAGCGGCACCCCCCACTGCGGGGTCGCCGGGTCGGCGCCCTCGTGGATCAGCCCCTTGAGGCCCAGGGCGAACAGGATCACGCCCGTGATCAGCGGCAGGTGCAGGTAGGTGTACACGTCCCGGGCCAGCCCGGCGCGGGTACGCCGCTCCCGCGTGCGGTGCAGCACCTGCTCCATGGCCAGGGCGAGGGTGTCGAAGTACGCCCACCACAGCGCCGCGACCACCGCGATGCCCTGGAACGCCGCGACGATCACGGGCCAGGTCAGCGGCAGGGCGGCGGTGGTGCCGGGCCCGATCCCCAACGCGATGATCGACTCACCGAGCGCCACCATGATGATCAGCGCGTGCCGTTCCGCCCAGTGCCCCGCCGAGAGCACCGTCCAGCCCGCGCGGTGCTGGGCCAGGCCGGAACCGTACTCGACGCCGAGCGCGGCGAGCCACAACACCAGCCGCAGCATCTCGGCGCGGCCGTCGAGGAGGCGCTGCGGCACCAGCGCGGCGGTCAGGATGAAGCCCGTCGCCAGCAGGAACGGCAGGGCCAGCACGGGCATCCGCCGGCGCACCTCCCGGTCGGAGCGTACGGCCCAGAGGAAGACCGTCACCTGGGTCGCGCGGACCAGGAAATAGCAGACGGCGAAGACCACCGGGCCGGGCAGCCCGCCGGGCCGGTCGGCGAACGCCTTCGGCAGGCTCAGCGCGAGCACGAAGACGGCGGCGGAGACGGCGAAGCCGACCAGCGGCGCGAGCCCCTGGTCGGTGCGGACCACGTTGCCCAGCGCGGCGAAGCCGCTCCAGCACCACCAGAGCAGGGCGAGCACCACCAGGAGCTGGACCAGTCCGCGGGGGGTCGGGTTGCCGGCCGTCACCGTGGTGACGTTGAGGAAGGCGAAGACGAAGACGAGGTCGTAGAAGAGTTCGAGCCGGGTGGTGCGGGAGCCCGGGGCGCTCGGCAGGATCCCGCGCGGCCACCGTATCCCCCGCGCGTCCCCCACCTGCGCAGTCTCCCAGCCCTGGGGTGCGCGCAGGCGCGATTGACCGACGGGGCCGCGAGTTCCGGCCCGGCACTCAGGCGATGACCGCCGGTTCCCGCCACTGCGACCGGCCGCCCCGGTCCAGGTCGTAGCGGACGGCGGCGATGCGGCCGACCGCCTCGACCAGGTCGGCGGCCGGCAGGGTGAACGGCAGCCGCAGGAAGCGCTCCAGGGTGCCGTCCAGGCCGAAGCGGGGACCGGGCGCCAGGCGTACGCCGACCTCCTCGGCGGCCCGGGCCAGCGCGCTGGAGATCGGCCCGTCGAGCTCGGCCCAGAGGGTCACCCCGCCGTGCGGGACCGTGACCCGCCACTCGGGCAGGCGCCGCGCGAGCGCCGCCAGCAGCGCGTCGCGCTGGGCGGTGAGCTGGATCCGGCGCGCGGCGACGATGGTCGGGGCGTCGGCGAGCAGGTGGACGGCGACCAGTTGGTCCAGGACCGGGCTGGCCATGTCGACACCGACCCGGGCGGCGGCCAGCCGCTGCACCTGCGGGGCGGAGGCGCGGACCCAGCCGATGCGCAGGCCGCCCCAGAACGGCTTGCTAACCCCCCCGATGGTGACCACCCGCGAGTGCCGGTCGAAGCTGGCCGTCGGCGGGGGCAGCACCGTGCCGTCCAGCGGCAGGTCCACGAACGACTCGTCGACGACCAGGTCGGTGCCGACGGCGTGGGCGGTGGCCACCACCTGTTCCCGCAGCGGCGCCGGCATCAGGTGCCCGGTCGGGTTCTGGAAGTCCGGGATCAGGTACGCCAGCTTGGGCCGCGACTGCCGCAGGGCGCCGAGCAGCAGGTCGGCGTCCCAGCCGGGTTCCTCGGCGGCCAGACCGTGGGTGGTGATCCGGGCCCGGCGGGCGGCCAGCGCGGCCAGCGCGTTCGGGTAGCTGGGCGCCTCGACGAGCACGTTGCCGCCGGGGGCGAGGGCCAGGCGCAGCACCAGGTCGAGGGCGTGCTGGGTCCCGTTGGTGACCATGATCTGGTCGGGCGAGGTGGGCAGGCCCCGAGCGGTGTAGCCGCGGGCCACCGCCTCGCGCAGCTCGATGATCCCGGTCGGGTGGTAGCCGGCGCCGCCCAGGTAGCGGGGCAGGTCCTCGGCCGCGGCGCGGGCCGCCGGCAGCAGTTCGGGGGGCGCGGCGAGCGCGGCCACCCCGAGGTCGATCATGTCCCGGTCGTCGAGCGGGGTCCACAGGCCGGTGCTCGCCACCCGGTGGGTGCCCGGGAGCATCGTCCAGCTACCGGCGCCCCGCCGGCTGGCCAGGTGCCCGCTCTCGCGCAGCTCGCGGTAGGCGGCCGTGACCGTCGTCCGGCTGATCTTCAGGGCCTCGGCCAGCTCCCGCTCGGCGGGCAGCCGCACGCCCAGCGGGAGCCGGCCGTCGGCGAGCAGGCCCCGCACGGCGCCCGCGAGCGCGGCATAGTCGGGGCTGCGGCGGCGACCGGGAAGGGCATGCCACTGACCGAGGAGCCGGGCCAATTGGGCCCCCCGCACCTGACTCGTCATGGCCACTCCCCCGGGATTGGCTCTTACGCTGAGCCAATTGGCCTTTAGCGTGGCATGGGTGGCACCGATTCGCAATCTCCGGCATCGCCCCGCGCGGCGGCTCACCCAGCTCTACGCGGGCCTCGTCCTCTACGGCCTGAGCATGGCCCTCATGATCCACTCCGGGCTGGGCCTCGACCCCTGGGACGTGTTCCACCAGGGCCTGTCCGAGCTGACCGGTCTCTCCTTCGGCACCGTCACCATCGCGGTGGGCGCGCTGGTGCTGCTGCTCTGGATACCCCTGCGCCAGCGCCCCGGACTCGGCACGGTCAGCAACGTCCTGGTGATCGGGCTGGTGGTGGACGCGACGCTCGCGCTGCTGCCGGCGGGCGGGCCGCTGGCCGTACGCGTCGGGATGCTGGCCGCCGGCATCGTGGCCAACGGGGCCGCGACCGGCCTCTACCTCGGCGCCCGCCTCGGGCCCGGACCCCGCGACGGCCTGATGACCGGCTACGTCGCCCGCCGGCCCGGCCGCTCGGTGCGGCTCGTCCGCACCGTCATCGAGGTCGTCGTGCTGGCGCTGGGCTGGCTGCTCGGCGGGACGGTGGGCGTCGGCACCGTCGCCTACGCGCTCGCCATCGGCCCGCTGACCCAGTTCTTCCTGCCGCTGTTCACCGTCCCCGGGCCGCGGCGACCCGCCCCGGACCCGGCCGCGCCGCTTCCCGCGACCTGACCTCGACCGGTCGACCGCGGCACCCGGAGCCCCGTCGGCGACGGCTCCGGCCCGCCCGTCGCGGCGACCCCTACCCGGCGCCCGCGCCGTGACCCCTGTTCGGGGGACACGGGCCGGGTACCGGTGTTCCCTTCGGACGCCACGCCCGGCAGAATCCTCGCATGGGGGAGAACGGGTGGCGCCGGACCGATGCCTGGATCTTCGTTTCGGTGGTGATCGCCAGCGGCGCGGGGCGGCACCGCCGCGCGGCGGCCAGCCGCCGCCCCGAGGGGGTGCGCCTCGCCGACGTGCTCTCCACCGCCGACCACCTCAACCAGACGATCCCCGAACGGCACGAGGTGGAGGTGGCGGTCCGTCGACTCGTCGGGGCCGGCCTGGTCAGCGTCACCGACGGCTGGTTCCGGGTCACCGCCGACGGTGAGCGCCTCTGGCGCACCCGGCCGAGCGCCGGGCTGGCCACCACGGTGGACACGGTGCAGGGCGTGCTGACCCGCCGGCACACGCCGGTCAACGCGGACTGGCACCTCGCGGAGGACGACCACGCCGCCGCCGTCCAGGAGTATGTGGTGGGGTCGATCCCGGCGCCCCGGCGCTCCCCTGAGAACCGGCCCCGCCCGGACTGACCACCGCCCGCGCGCCGGGCGGGATCCGCCAACCGGTCGCGGGGGTTGCTCAGCGTACGGCGTGGCCCGCCCCGCGCAGCGCGTCCTTGACCTCGGCGACGGTCAGCTCGCCGAAGTGGAAGACGCTGGCGGCGAGCACCGCGTCCGCGCCGGCACCGATCGCCGGCGCGAAGTGCGCCACCTGCCCCGCGCCGCCGCTGGCCACCACCGGCACGTCGACCACCCGACGCACCGCGCCGATGAGTTCGAGGTCGAAGCCGGCCTTGGTGCCGTCGGCGTCCATCGAGTTGAGCAGGATCTCCCCCGCGCCCAGCTCCGCGCCGCGCCGCGCCCACTCGACCGCGTCCAGGCCGGTGCCGCGCCGGCCGCCGTGGGTGGTCACCTCGAAACCGCTGGGTGTGCCGCCACCGGGTGCGCGTCGCACGTCGAGCGAGAGCACCAGCACCTGCCGACCGAACCGGTCGGCGATCTCGGCGATCAGCTCGGGGCGGGCGATCGCGGCGGTGTTCACCCCGACCTTGTCGGCGCCGGCGCGCAGCAACGTGTCGACATCGGCCACCTGCCGGACCCCACCGCCGACGGTCAGCGGGATGAAGACCGACTCGGCCGTCCGGCGGACCACGTCGAGCATGGTGCCCCGGTCGCTCGAGGAGGCGGTGACGTCGAGGAAGGTCAGCTCGTCCGCGCCGGCCCGGTCGTACGCCGCCGCCAACTCCACCGGGTCGCCGGCGTCGCGCAGGTCGAGGAAGTTGACCCCCTTGACCACCCGACCGGCGTCCACGTCAAGACACGGGATGACCCGTACCGCCACCGTCATGCCGCGAGCCTATCTTTTCCGTGGGCGACGGTGACCGGCCGGTGAGGCCGGCCACCGTCGCCGGCGAGGACCCCGCCGCCACCCGGGCGGCGGGGAGGCGTGCCTCACACCCGGACGAGCATCTTGCCCAGGTTCTCGCCGCGCAGCAGGCCGAGGAACGCCGCCGGGGCGTTCTCGAAGCCGTCGACGATCGTCTCGTCGTACGAGAGCTTGCCGTCCCGCAGCCAGCCGGACATCTCGCGCACGAACTCGGCACGCAGGTGGCCGTGGTCGCCGACCAGGAACCCGCGCAGGGTGAGCCGCTTGCCGATGACCAGCGCCAGGTTGCGCGGCGCGGCCGGGGGCTCGGTGTCGTTGTACTGCGCGATCATGCCGCAGATCGCGGCCCGGCCGTGCAGGTTCATCGCGGAGATCGCCGCCTCCAGGTGGTCGCCGCCGACGTTGTCGAAGTAGACGTCGACGCCGCCGGGGGCGGCGGCCCGCAGCGATTCGCGCACGGGGCCGTCGTGGTAGTCGAACGCGGCGTCGAAGCCGAGCGCCCGCAGCCGCTCGACCTTCGCCGCCGAGCCGGCGCTGCCGATGACGCGCCCCGCGCCCTTGAGCTTGGCGATCTGGCCGACCAGGCTGCCCACCGCGCCCGCGGCGGCGGAGACGAAGACGCTCTCCCCCGGCTTCATCGCCGCGACCTCCAGCAGCCCCGCGTACGCGGTCTGGCCGGTCATGCCGAGCACGCTGAGATAGGCGGTGACCGGCGCGAGGTCGGGGTCGACCTTGCGGGCGGACTTCGCGTCGAGCAGCGCGTACTCGCGCCAACCGAGGCCGTGCACGACGGTGTCGCCGGGCCGGAGGCCCCCGGCCTCGCCGGCCACGACCTCGCCGACCGCCCCGCCGTCGAGCGGCGCGTCGACCGCGAACGGGGGCACGTACGACTTGACGTCGTTCATCCGCCCTCGCATGTACGGGTCGACCGACATGTACTGGTTGCGGACGACGATCTGGCCCGGGCCCGGGGTGGGCACCTCGGTCTGCACCAGCCGGAAGTTGTCGGCGGTGGGCCAGCCCTCGGGGCGGGAGGCGAGGTGGAACTCGCGGTTGCCGCTGCTCACAGCGCCTCGCGAACGGTGAGGGCGACCTCGATGTTGCCGCGGGTGGCGATGGAGTAGGGGCAGACCTGGTGGGCCTGCGCGACGAGCTGCTCGGCGGCGGCGCGCTGCACGGCCGGCAGGTCGACCACGAGGGTGACGGTCAGGCCGAAGCCGCCGCTGCCGTTGGCGCCGATGCCCACCTCGGCCTCGACGACCGAGCCGGCGACGTCGGCGCGGGCCTTGCGGGCGACCATGCGCAGCGCGGAGTGGAAGCAGGCGGCGTAGCCGGCCGCGAAGAGCTGTTCGGGATTGGCGGCGCCGCCGGCGCCACCCATCTCCTTCGGTACGGCCAGCGCCAGGTCGACGGTGCCGTCGGAGGTGCGGACGTTGCCGTCCCGACCGTCGCCGGTGGCCCGGGCGGACGCGGTGTAGAGCACCTGCATGATCGTCACTGCTCCTTCTGTCGGTGGATCGTCTCGGTGACCCGGGTGAGGGTGTCGCGCAGGGCGACCAGTTCCGCCTCGGTGAGGCCCGTGGCGCGGGCGACCCGCTCCGGCACCCCGCCCATCCGGTGCCGCAGGGCCCGCCCGTCGCCGGTCAGCCCCACCTCCACCCGCCGCTCGTCGCGCGCCGAGCGGGTCCGGACGACCAGCCCCGCCCCCTCCAGCCGCTTGAGCAGCGGGGAGAGCGTGCCGGAGTCCAGCCGCAGGGCGGTGCCGAGCTCGGAGACCGTGGGTGCGTCGTCGCGCTCCCAGAGCACCAGCAGCACCAGGTACTGCGGGTAGGTCAGGCCGAACTCGTCGAGGACGGGCCGGTAGACGTCGGTGAGGGCGCGCGACGCGGAGTAGAGCGCGAAGCACACCTGCCGACGCAGCACCAGATGATCGGTCACGACGGAACCGTAGCTCACAATTAAATTGCGCACAACCGATCTGGCCGTGGGAGACGGCGTCGCCGCCGCCGTCCCGCGCTCAGCGGTCGCCGACGTACGCCTCCAACTCCACCTCGACCAGGTGCTCCGGGTCGAGCAGGCCGGCCACCACCACCATCGTGGCCGCCGGGCGGACCGCACCGAAGACCGCGTTGTGCGCCCGGCCCACCTCGTCGGCGTACACCCGGTCCGTCACGTACATCCGGGTCCGCACCACGTCCCCCGGCTCCGCGCCCACCTCGGCGAGCGCGTCCAAGCCGATCCGCAGCGCCTGGGCGGTCTGCGCCGCCGCGTCCCCGACGTGGGTGACCACCCCGTCGACAGTGGAGGTGCAGCCGGCCGTCCAGACCAGGTCCCCGGCCCGCACGACCCGGCAGTAGCCGTACACCGACTCCCACGGGCCACCCGAGCCGAGCCGCGTGACGGTCACGCCGGCGCCAGGGTTTCCAACGCCTGCGCCACCGTGAAGGCACCCGCGTACAGCGCCTTGCCGGCGATGACGCCCTCCACCCCGAGCGGCTCCAGCGCGGCCAGCGCCCGCAGGTCGTCCAGCGTGGAGACGCCCCCGGAGGCGATCACCGGCGCGTCGGTACGGGCACAGACCTCGCGCAGCAGGTCCAGGTTCGGCCCGCGCATCGTGCCGTCCTTGGTGATGTCGGTGACCACGTAACGCCGGGCGCCGGCGGAGTCCAGCCGCTCGAGCACCTCGAAGAGGTCGCCGCCGTCACGCGTCCAGCCCCGGGCGGAGAGGGTACGACCGCGCACGTCCAGCCCGATCGCCACCCGGTCGCCGTACTCACCGCACACCCGGTCGCACCAGGCGGGGTCCTCCAGGGCGGCGGTGCCGATGTTCACCCGGGCCGCCCCGGTGCCCAGCGCGGCGTGCAGCGACTCGTCGTCGCGGATGCCACCGGACAGCTCCACCTTCACGTCGAGCTGCCGCACCACCTCGGCCAGCAGGTGCGCGTTGGAGCCCCGGCCGAACGCGGCGTCCAGGTCGACCAGGTGGATCCACTCGGCGCCGTCCCGCTGCCAGGCCAGCGCGGCCTCCAACGGGTCGCCGTACGTCGTCTCGCTGCCGGCGGCGCCCTGGACAAGTCGGACGGCCTGGCCGTCGGCGACGTCCACGGCAGGCAACAGGGTGAGGCTCACGGTTGTTCTCCTCGAATTCAGGTACGACGGTCCAGGGCGATCACGACGATCGCCGGCAGTACGAGCAGCAACAGCACGACCAGCGCGATCCGCAGCGCCACGTCGTCGACGAGCGACCAGATCAGGACCAGCGCCAACAGGGTCAGCATGACGATGGCGGTGCGCTCGCCGCGGCTGTGCCGGGGCAGCCGGCCCGTCCGCCGCCGGCGCAGCGACGGCGTCAACCGGCGGACCAGCGCCCGCCGCCGCGCCCGGCGGGCCACCGTCCGCTCGCGGGCGGCCCGTTCCCGGGCGGCCTCGGCCTCCCGCGCCGCCCGGCGTCGGGCCCGTTCCTTGCTCACCGCGCGCCCCGCCGGCACGCGGGGGCGGGCCGGCGCTCAGTCACCGGTGGGCAGCGTGGCCAGCCAGTTGCGCAGCAGCGCGGCACCGGTGTCGGCGGACTTCTCCGGGTGGAACTGCGCGGCGCTGAGCGGGCCCCGCTCCACGGCCGCCACGAAGTCGGTGCCGTGGTGGGCGGTGGTGACCGTGGCGCCGGCCTCCGCCAGCGTGCCCGGCTCCCCCACCGCGTACGAGTGCACGAAGTAGAAGCGGCTGTCGGCGGGCAGGCCGGCGAAGAGCATCGATCCCGCCGGGGCCGCGACCGTGTTCCAGCCCATGTGCGGCAGCCGGGCGGCGGCCAGCCGGCGCACCCCGCCGGGCAGCAGCCCGAGACCCTTGGTCACCACCCCGTGCTCGTCGCCGTGCTCGAAGAGCACCTGCATACCCACGCAGATGCCCAGCACCGGGCGGCCGGCGGCGACCCGCTCGGCGATCACCGGGCCGGCGCCGAGGGCCTCGATCCCGGCCATGCAGGCGGCGAACGCGCCCACGCCCGGCACCACCAGCCCGTCCGCCTCGGCGGCCGCGGTCAGCTCGCCGGTCACCGTCACGTCCGCGCCGGCGCGGGCCAGCGCCCGCTCCGCCGAGCGCAGGTTGCCCGACCCGTGGTCGAGCACCACCACGCGGCTCATACCGGCACCACGCCCCGGTCGGCGCCGCGCCGCCGCGTCGCCCGGCCGCTCACGCGCCCTCCCCCGGCAGCAGCCACAGCACGCCACCGACCGTGGCCAGGACGGCGAGCAGCGCGGTGATGACCACCGCGCCGCGCGGGGCGCCCTGCCGGTGCAGCGACCACGCCCCACCGACCAGCACACCCGCCAGGATCAGCAGCAACGACGGCAACACCCCGCCCATCAGCTCCGCCTTCCGTTCGCGACCGCGGGACTCCGCCGCGCCGCGTTCCTCGCGCTCACCGGGCCAACCTTCCGCTCGCGACTGCGGGACTCCGCTGCGCTGCGTTCCTCGCGCTCACAGGGCCCCCTTCGTGCTGGGGATCGCGCCCGCCGCGCGCGGATCGATCGCGGTGGCCTCGCGCAGGGCGCGGGAGACCGCCTTGAACTGCGCCTCCACCACGTGGTGGGCGTCCGGGTGGCCGCCGGGGCGGGCCGCCCGCAGCACGTCCACGTGCAGGGTGATCCGGGCCGCCTGACCGAAGGACTCCCAGATGTGCCGGGTCATGCTGGTCGGATAGACCGGCCCGATGTACGGCGCCAGCACCGGCTCGTCGTGCACCACGTACGGGCGGCCGGAGAGGTCGACGGCGGCCCGGACGAGGACCTCGTCCATCGGGACGGTGGCCGAGCCGTACCGCCGGATGCCGGCCTTGTCCCCCAGCGCCTGGTCGAACGCGGCGCCCAGGGCGAGCGCGGTGTCCTCCATCGTGTGGTGGGCGTCGATCTCCAGGTCGCCCACGGTGCGCACGGTCAGGTCGAAGCCGCCGTGCCGGGCGATCTGGTGCAGCATGTGGTCGTAGAAGCCGACGCCGGTGCCGATCTCGGCCCGGCCGGTGCCGTCGAGATCGACCTCGACGAGGACCTGCGTCTCCTTGGTGATCCGCTCCACGCGGGCGGTCCGGCTCATTGCTCACCTTTCGATCGCGACTGCGGGGCTCGCGGGCTCACCCGTGCTCCCGGCGGAGCTTCTCCATGGCGGTCAGGAAGGCGTCGGTCTCGGCGGGGGTGCCGGCGGTGACGCGCAGCCAGCCCGGCAGGCCCACGTCGCGCACCAGCACGCCGGCGTCGAGCAGGACCCGCCAGGCGGCGGCCTGGTCGCCCCCGACCTCGAACAGCACGAAGTTGGCGTCGCTGTCCGCCACCCGGAACCCGACCTCGCGCAGCCGCGCCACGATCCGGTCGCGCTGCCGCACGATCGCGGCCACCGTGGCGAGCAGCGCGTCGCGGTGCGCCAGCGCCGCCCGGGCCGCGGCCTGCGTGAGCGCGGAGAGGTGGTACGGCAGCCGGACGAGCTGCACCGCCGCCACCACCGCCGGGTCGGCCGCCAGGTAGCCCAGCCGACCGCCGGCGAACCCGAAGGCCTTGCTCATCGTCCGGGTCACCACCAGCCGCGGGTGTCCGGGCAGCACCGCCAGGGCGCTGACCGTGCCGGGGCGGGCGAACTCGGCGTACGCCTCGTCGACCACCACCATGCCGGGCGCGACCGCCAGCACCGCGGCGACCACCGCCGGGTCGAGGGCCGTGCCGGTCGGGTTGTTCGGCGAGCAGAGGAAGACCACGTCCGGGGCGTGCTCGCGGACCTGGGCGACCGCCTCGTCGGCGGTCAGCCCGAAATCGACGCCGCGCCGCGCCGGCACCCACCGGGTCCCGGTGCCCAGCGCCAGCAGGGGGTGCATCGAGTACGCGGGGACGAAGCCGAGCGCGCTGCGCCCCGGCCCGGCGAACGCCTGGAGCAGCTGCTGCTGGATCTCGTTGGAGCCGTTGGCCGCCCACACCCCGTCGACGGTGAGCCCGTGGCCGAGGTAGCCGGCCAGGTCGGCGCGCAGCGCCGCGGCGTCGCGGTCCGGGTAGCGGTTGAGGTCGCGCAGCTCGGCCGCGAGGGCCTTGCCGATCGCGTCCACCACCGGCTCGGGCACCGGGTGGGAGTTCTCGTTGGTGTTCAGCCGCACGGGCACGTCGAGCTGCGGTGCCCCGTACGGCGACAGCCCGCGCAGGTCGTCGCGGATCGGCAGGTCGTCGAGGGTGGTCATCCCAGCTCCCCCGGGAAGCGCACCTGGACCGCCCGGCCGTGCGCCGGCAGGTCCTCGACCCTCGCCAGGGTGACCACGTGCGGGGCCACCTCACGCAGCGCCTGCTCGGAGTAGTCGATCAGGTGGATGCCGCGCAGGAAGGACTGCACCGACAGCCCGGACGAGTGCCGGGCGCAGCCACCGGTGGGCAGCACGTGGTTGGAGCCGGCGCAGTAGTCGCCGAGGGACACCGGCGACCAGGCGCCGACGAAGATCGCACCGGCGTTGCGCACCCGCAGCGCCCACTCGCGGGCGTCGCGGGTCTGGATCTCCAGGTGCTCGGCCGCGTACGCGTCGACCACCCGCAGCCCGGCGTCGAGGTCGTCGACCAGGACGACGCCGCTCTGCTGCCCGGTGAGCGCGGTGGTGACCCGCTCGGTGTGCCTGGTGGCCGGCACCTGCCGGGCCAGTTCCCGCTCGACGGCCTCGACGAGCCCGACCGACGGGGTGACCAGCACGCTGGCCGCGAGGGGGTCGTGCTCGGCCTGGCTGATCAGGTCGGCCGCGACGTGCGCCGGATCGGCGGTGTCGTCGGCCAGGATGGCGATCTCGGTCGGGCCGGCCTCGGCGTCGATGCCGACGACGCCGCGCAGCAGTCGCTTGGCGGCGGTGACCCAGATGTTGCCCGGGCCGGTGATCATGTCGACCGGTTCGCAGCGGGCGTCGCCGGTGGCGTCGACCGAGGCGCCGTACGCCAGCATCGCCACGGCCTGGGCGCCGCCGACGGCGTAGACCTCGTCGACGCCGAGCAGGGCGCAGGCGGCGAGCACCCGCGGATCGGGCAGGCCGCCGTTGTCCTTCTGCGGCGGGCTCGCCACGACCAGCGAGCGCACCCCGGCCGCCTGGGCCGGCACCACGTTCATCACCACTGTCGACGGGTACATCGCCAGGCCACCGGGGACGTAGAGGCCGACCCGGTCGACCGGCACCCAGCGCTCGGTCACCGTGCCGCCCGGCACCACCTGCGTGGTGTGGTCGGTGCGGCGCTGCTCGGCGTGCACCTTGCGGGCCCGGGCGATCGACTCCAGCAGCGCGGCGCGCACCTCGGGGTCGAGGGCGTCCTCCGCCTCGGCGACCGTCTCGGCGGGCACCCGCAGCACCTCGGGCGACACGCCGTCGAAGCGCTCGCTGGCCTCCCGGATGGCCGGGTAGCCATGCTCCCGGACCGCCTCCACGAGCGGGCGGATCCGCTCGACGGCCACGGACACGTCGAGCTGGGCACGGGGCAGCAGGCGGCGGGGGTCACGGACGCCGCCGCGCAGGTCGATCCGGTTCAACACTCCTGCGAGTCTAGGCGGCCCGTCCGGACGGCGACCGGCGCCGCCCGGGGGCCGGGACCGTGAGCCGGGACACGCCCCCGCGCCGGGATCGGGCTACGCTCGACGCGTGACTGCGCGGCTGCCGGTGTTTCCGCTCGGAATGGTCCTCTTCCCCGGCCTCGTGCTGCCGCTGAACATCTTCGAGGAGCGCTACCGCGCCCTGGTCCGGCACCTGGTGGCGCTGCCCGAGGGCGCCCCGCGCGAGTTCGGCGTGGTCGCCATCCGGGCCGGCTGGGAGGTCGCCCCGACGGGGCCGGACGGCCGGCCGCTGCCCGGCGGCGACGTCACCCTGCACGAGGTGGGCTGCACCGCCGAGCTGCGGCAGGTCACCGAGCGCCCCGACGGCGGCTACGACATCGTCACGGTGGGCAGGCGCAGGTTCCGCGTCGCCGACGTCGACCGCGACACCGAGCCCTACCTCACCGCCGACGTGGAGTGGCTGCCCGAGCCGGGCGGGCCCGACGAGGCCGCCGACCTGCTGGCCACCCGGGTGATCTCGGTCTTCCGGCAGTACCTGGGCCTGATCCGCGCCGAGACCGAGGAACTCTCCGAGCAGCTACCGGAGGACCCGACGGTGCTGTCGCACCTGGTGGCCGCGACGGCCGTGCTGACCGTGGACGACCGGCAACGGCTGCTGGCCATCGACGACACCGCCGCCCGGCTCCGCGCCGAGCTGCGCCTGCTCAACCGGGAGGCGGCACTGCTGCGCCAGGTGCGGGCGGTTCCGGTGCCGCTGGGGGAGCTGGCGTCGCCGCCGACGCCCAACTGAGCTCCGGTTCGCCGGGTTCGCGCTCCCGACGCAGCGACGGCCAGCGCGACCAACCGGCCAGCAGGGTGTACGCCACGGCGGCGCCGAACGCGGGCAGCAGCAGGCTGCCGAACGGCACCGGCAGCACGCCGAGCACCCACTCGATCCCGCCGGCCCGCAGGTCGGCCGGTTTGTCGAAGGCCCGACCGACCGGGGCGCTCCCCATCAGCCGCTCGTAGCCGGCCAGCCCCGTCCGCCGGCCGACCTGCCAGGCGACCAGCGCCGCACCGAACGTGCCGAGCACGGCGGCGAAGAGGCCCAGCGGCCCGCGCACCCGGCGCAGCAGGAACCACAGCGCGAGGGCGACGAGCACCCCGAAGCCCAGCCCGAGCAGGCTGAACCAGCCGTCGGCGGCGATCGGCTGCTCCGGCTGCGGCTGCGCGTAGATCGCCCCGCCCTCGACCTTGATCACCGGTGTGTCCGGCGCGAGCGCCGCCCAGAGCAGCCCGAGCGGTGCCCCGAGCACGCTCGACGCGAGCACCGCCAGCGCCGCGAGCCGCGCCGCCCGCCCGCGCGGCAGGTCCGGTTCGACCGGCAGCCCGCTCGGGTAACCGGCGCTGTATGCCAGGCCGGCCCCGCCGGGGGCGTAGGCGTGCGGGTCGGGGGTGCCGGCGTACGGGCCGGCGGGGGCGTGCGGGTCGGGGGTGCCGGCGTACGGGCCGGCGGGGGCGGGCGGGTCGGGGGCGCCGGCGTACGGGCCGGCGGGGGCGTCCCGGGGCGGCGCGTCAGGTTCCGCCCGGGCGGCGGGCGTCACCGACTCGTCGGGCCGGTCGGTCTCGGGGCTGTCCGCGCTCACCCGGTGATCCTCTCAGGCCCGCGGGTGTGGCGGGTGTCCGGTGGCGGCACACCCGCTCACCGGGCGAAGGGCTCCACCATCGTCGCCGCAGCCTTCAACCACGCCTGCCGCGTCTCCTGCTGGAGCTGGTGGTACTCGATCGAGGAGCCGGTCTCCAGCGCCGGGTCGTACGGCACCACGGCGACGGCCCGGGTACGGGTCGCGAAGTGCCGCTCCAGGTCGTCCTGCAGCGGCGAGCGGCCCGGGGTGGGGCAGGAGATCAGGGTGACCGCGTTGTCGGCCAGCTCCCCCATCCCCACCTCGTGCAGCAGGTCCAGCATCCAGTCGGCGCTGAACGCGGCGTCCTCGCGCGGCACGGTGGTCACCACGAGCTGGTCCGCCGCCTGCATGACCGTGCGCCAGTTGGCGCTCTCCACGTTGTTGCCGGTGTCCACGCAGACCACGTCGTGGGTGCGACGCAGCAGCTCCAGCACCCGCCGGACGGTGAACTGGTCGAGGCGCTGGGCGAACCGGGGGCTCTCCTCGCCGGCCAGCACGTCGTACGAGCCGTCGGAGGCGTGCCGCAGGTAGTCGTCCAGGCGTTCCAGCAGCTCGGGGCCCTCCTTGATCTCGACGTGCGCGAGGTCGGCCACCAGGTGCCGGATGGTCCGGGCGTGCCGGGCGCTGCCGGCGCGCAGCCCGAGCGTGCCGCGTAGCTCGTTGTCGTCCCAGGCCAGGACGCCACGCCCGCGTACGCTGCCGATCGTCGCCGCGGCAAGCACGGTGGCGGTGGTCTTGTGCACCCCGCCCTTCGGGTTGGCGAAGGCGAGCACCCGGGGGGTGCCCAGGTCCCGGCGGAGCGCCCCGACGGCCCGTTCCAGCTCGATCTCCGTGGCGCGCGGGCGCCACTCGACCTGGGCCGGGTAGCCGCGTTGGGCGACCGCCGACGCGGCGGACGGCGGCGGGGACGGTGGCGGCGGCGATGGCGGTGGCAGTTGGTGGGCCGGCGGTGGCGGTTGGTGGGCCGGCGGTGGCGGTTGGTGGGCCGGCGGTGGGGGTGGCGCCTGGTGGGCCGGCGGCGGGCGGTAGCCGTTGTCCAGCACGGCGTAGCGGGACTCGACCGGCGCCGACCCGGCCCGGTAGCCGTTGTCCAGCACCGCGTAGCGGGACTCGACCGGCCCCGCGCCACGGCGCGGCTCGGGCTCGGTGCGCGGCGGCGGGACCGGCGCCCGGTAGGCGGCCTCGGCCGGATATTCCGCCTCGCTCCGGTAGGCCGGCTCACCCCGGTAGTCGGGCTCGATCGGATCGGCGCGGTAGGCCGGCTCGCCCCGGTCCACCCGGTAGTCGGGCTCGATCGGAGCGGCACGGTAGGCCGGCTCACCCCGGTAGTCGGGCTCGATCGGACCGGCGCGGTAGCCCGGCTCACCCCGGTAGTCGGGCTCTATCGGGTCCACCCGGTAGGCCGGCTCGACCCGGTAGCTGGCCTCGGCGCGGTAGCCGGCGTCGACCGGGTGGCCGAACTCCTGGCCGTAGGACGGCGGGCCGGGCTCCGGTGCGTACGGCGGTTCGGTGGCCCGCCCGACGGCGGGCACCCGCGCGGCGTAGCCGTTTCCCGATGCGCGGCGCGGCAGCGGCTCCGGCGGCAGCGGCGGCGGCTCGGTGTGCCGGTCGGCCTCGGCCTGCTCAGCGTTACGGCCGCCGTGCCGGGCCCGGTCGAGCAGCGCCCGCCACCGCGGTGCTGGTTCGGCCGGCCGCCCCCAGCCGGTCTCGCTGCCCTCCACGGCTCGCCCCTCCCAGCACATCGATACCCGTCTGACAGGCTACGAACGAAACCCTATTCGGACCACACCCGTGCGCGCACCTCCGGTTCCCTTTCCCGTCACGGCACCGGCTCAGTCACGCCACCGTCCACCGAGGCCAGCGGCGGCCTCCCGCCGTCCGCCGACCCGCCGCCGCCGGTGACGGCTCTGTCACCTCCGGTGCGGCTTCCGACGTTTCGCCCACCGCCGCTGCCGGCGTCGACGCGCCGGGCGCCCCGCCGGGCCAGCGTTCGCTGGGTCGGCTGGCACGGCGGGTCGCCGGGGCGCACGGGCGGGATCCCCTCGTCGGATCTTCTCGGGCGGGACGTCGCTCAGTCGCGCAGGATCTCGAGCGCTCGGTCCAGGTCGTCAGGGTAGTCGCTGACGAAGCGCACCTCATCCCCCGAGCGGGGGTGCAGGAAACTCAACGACCGGGCGTGCAGCCACTGTCTGGTCAGGCCGAGCCGGGCGGAGAGGGTGGGGTCCGCGCCGTACGTGAGGTCGCCCACACACGGGTGGCGCAGCGTGGAGAAGTGCACCCGGATCTGGTGGGTACGCCCGGTCTCGAGGCGGACGTCGACCAGGCTCGCCGCCGGGAACGCCTCCATCGTGTCGTAGTGGGTGATGCTCGGCTTGCCACCGGAGACCACCGCCCAGCGGTAGTCGTGGGTGGGGTGCCTGTCGATCGGGGCGTCGACGGTGCCGCGCAGCGGGTCGAGGTGGCCCTGCACGATCGCGTGGTAGCGCTTCTCCACCTCGCGGTACTTGAACGCGCGCTTCAGCGCGGTGTACGCCTGCTCGCTCTTGGCCACCACCATGATGCCCGTGGTGCCCACGTCGAGCCGGTGCACCACGCCCTGCCGCTCGGCCGCGCCGCTGGTCGAGATGCGGTGCCCGACGGCGGCCAGCGCGCCGATCACCGTCGGTCCGGTCCAGCCGGGGCTCGGGTGGGCGGCGACGCCGACGGGCTTGTCCACCACCACGATGTCGTCGTCGGCGTAGACCACCAGCAGCCCGGGCACCGCCTGCGGCACCACGGTGGGCGCCGCGACCGGCGCGGGCAGGGTCACCTCCAGCCAGGAGCCGGCCTTCACCCGGTAGGAGTTGGCCCGCACGATCCCGTCGACCAGCGCGTCGCCGGCGTCGACCAGGGTGGCGGCGGCGGTGCGGGACAGCCCGAACAGCCGCGACACGGCCTGGTCGAGCCGCGTGCCGTCGAGGCCGTCCGGCACGGGCAGGGAACGGTGGTCGCCCGGGGCGGCGTATGCGGCGGTCATGCCCGCTCCCCCTGCCCGGCGCCGACCTGCGTCGCCTCGTGGGTGGGCTCGTCCTTGCCGATACGACTGCCGTCGCGCTGCCGGCCGGTCAGTTCCAGCAGGAGGGCGAGCAGCACGCCGCAGACCAGGGCGCTGTCTGCCAGGTTGAACACCGGAAACACCCGCCCGTACGGGGCGAAGACGCTGATCATGTCCACCACGTGCCCGACGAACCAGCCCGGAGCCCGGAACACCCGGTCGGCGAAGTTGCCCAGCGCCCCGCCCAGCACCAGGCCCAGCGAGATCGCCCAGGGCAGCGAGCGCAGGCGCAGCGCCATCCAGAGGATCCAGCCGACCACCCCGAGGATGATCGGCGAGAAGACCCAGGTGTGGTCGGCGCCGATGCCCCACGCCGCACCGCTGTTGCGCACCAGGCTGAAGTAGACCGCGCCGCCGAGCAGCCGGACCGGCTCCCGGTCCTCCAGTGCGCCGAGGGCGAGGTGCTTGGTGACCAGGTCCGCCGCGAACGCGGTCACCGCGACACCGAACAGGATCGCGACGGCCCGGCGGTGGGGTGTGCCGGGACCCGGCTCGGCGCTGCCAGGACCCGGCTCGCTGCCAGGACCCGGCTCGGCGCTGCCGGGGCCGGGGGGTGGTGCTTCGGACATCTGCTCCCCATCGACGCTCGCGGCGGCGCTCAGGCGCCGCCTCTCATGGCCGCCGGGGAACGGGCCTCAGCGCCGCTCCGCCAGCTGCTTGCACGTCACGCAGAGGGTGGCCGACGGGAAGGCGGCGAGCCGCTCCACCGGGATGGGGTTGCCGCACCGCTCGCACCAGCCGTAGCCGCCCTCGTCGAGCCGCTCCAGCGCCCGCTCGACCTGCGTGATCCGTTCCAGGATGCTGTTGGCGAGTGAGATCTCCTGCTCACGCTCGAACGTCTTGGTCCCGGTGTCGGCCTGGTCGTCCCCGGCCGAGTCGGTCAGCCGGTCGCGCTGCAGCTCGGTGATCTCGCTCAGGGTCCGATCGTACTCGGCGCGCAACTCGTCACGCCGCGCCGCCAGGGCAGCCCGGATCTTCTCGGTCTCCGCCGCGCTGCGGGTGGCCTTCGGCGCCGACTTGCGGCCGGCGGTCCTGGTGTCGGCTGGCTTGGCCATAGTCGCTCCCTCGGCCGCGGAGCCGCGGCGGTCCGCGGCACCTGGACAGGGCCGCCGACATCGGCGCACCCAGGTAACAAAAGGGGCGCGCGGCCACGGGCCGCGCACTCCGGAGATTCGCAAGAATACGGAACGTACAGGCGCACGACAACGTGCCGCACCGCCGCACCGGCATTCGGGCCCTGATTATGCCTAACCGGGCAAAAGGAACGCTAGCAGACCTTCCGGCGGGGCCCCGGCCGTACTCGGCAACCGGCGGGTCGGCCCGGGGCGGCCACGTCCAGCGGGCGACCCGCGTCGTTCACGCGGCGGCCCCGTCGCGCAGCCGGCGCAACGCCCCGGCCGACCCCGGTGCCGGGCGCTCGACGAGGAAGAGCTTGTCGCGGCTGGCCGCGCCGGCCCGCAGCGACACCACCGCCGGCCGTACGCCCAGCGCGCCGGCCAACGCCCGTCGGGCCGCCTCGGTGGCCCGACCGTCCACGGCCGGCGCGTGCACCGCGATCACGAGGGCGGGCCCGTACGGCCCGTCGAAACGACCGCCGACGCGGGCCCGGGCGGTGCCGGGCTTCACCCGGACCGCGACGGTCAGGGGGTCGTCCACGGGCCTGTCCCGCCGCTCATGCCCGGCCGGCGTCGGCGAGCAGGGCCGTGTCGGGCGCGCAGCGGGCGCACGGGGTGAAGCCGAGATCGACTGCCTCGGCGACCGGCACCGGCTCGTATTCGCGCCCGGTGAGGTGTGCGCAGTCCGACAGGTGATAGCGGGGCCGCCCGTCGATCACCCACACCTGGGCGCCGAGGCGGGCCACCCGGGCGGCCTCGATCGGCGTGACCTCCTGCGCGGGCGGCTCGTCGTACAGCGCGGCCGCGCCGGCACCGTACGCGGTGAGCGGGACCTCGCCGTCGATCACCGACGGCTCGGGCGGTTGCCGCCGCCCGGTGCCGTCGGGGTCGATCGTGGAGCGAACGTGCTGGACGGGAATCTCCGGCTCGGCCGGCGGCGCAGCCGCCGGGACCGGACCCCCCGGACGGGCCGGCCGGCCGGGCCGCCATCGCGGCCGACCCGGATCCACCGCCGCCGACCGGGCCGCGACCGCCTGGCGGGCGCCCGCGACCAGCGCGACGGCGGCCAGCAGACTGGCCGCGATGGAGATCGTCAGGAAAACGCTGGAACCACTGGCCAGGCCGAGCACCAACAGCACCACCGCGACGAGGATGAGCAGAAGACTGGCGACCATGACGGCTCACCCCCGCCGCGTCGTGCTGATGAGGCCGAGGTCGGCGACCGTCATGGGAACGACGGTCGCCGACCGGTGCTTCAGCGGCCGGATTCGAGGGCGCCGGAGCGACCGCCGCCGTAGGAACCGGCGAGACCGGCCGCGGCCAGCCCGTTGCCGCCGACGGCGCGAGCACCCTCGCCACCGCGGGTCATCTCGGCCTCCAGGCCCTGACCCCGGCCGTCGAGGTCGCGCAGCTGGCTCTCCAGGTATGCCTTGAGCCGGGTGCGGTACTCGCGCTCGAACTGCTTGAGTTCCTCGATGTGCTTCTGCAGCGCGGTGCGCTTGGCGTCCAGGCCGCCCATGGCCTCCTGGTGCCGCTGGCGGGCGTCGCGCTCCAGGGCGTCAGCCTTGGAGCGGGCCTCGCGGGTGACGTCCTCGGCCTTGGAGCGGGCCTCGGAGAGCAACTGGTCGGCCTCACGGCGGGCGTCCGAGACGTGGTCGTCGGCCGTCCGCTGGGCCATCATCAGCACCCGCAGCGCCTGCTGCTCACCGTCCGCGCCGCCGACCGCCGGGCCACCGGCGGACCGGACCTGCTCCAGCTCGGCCTGCATCGCGCGGGCGGCCTGCTCGGCCGCCGCCTTGTCGCGCTGCACCCGGTCGAGCTGGGCCTTGACGTCGTTGAGCTCCGCCGCGAGACGCGGGTCGCCGACAGGTCCGGCGGGAGCGCCACCACGGCCGCCGCGCTCCACCTGGGCGCGCAGCTCGTTGTTCTCCTCGATCAGACGGGCCAGCTCACGCTCGACCTCGTCCAGGAAAGCATCGACCTCCTCCTCGTCGTAGCCCCGCTTGCCGATCGGCGGCTTTTTGAAGGCGACGTTGTGGACGTCGGCCGGGGTCAGCGGCATCGAAACTCCTCGGGTCAGTTGCGGCCGCGAAAGCGCGTCGGTCATCAGACGGTGCCGATGATCGACCGCCTCAACACGAACTCCATCAGCACGAACAGGATAACCAGGAGCACAAGTGAGGCCAGGTCGATGCTCACGGTACCAATTCGCAACGGAGGGATCACACGCCTCAACGCCTTGAGGGGGGGATCAGTGACGCTCCACACGATTTCCAACCCCGCCGATGCCCCGCGCCCCGGCTGCCAGCGCCGGCCGTACTGCAGGACGGCGCTCAGGACGAATCGGGCGAGCAGGGTGAGCAGGAAGAAATAGAGCACCAGATACAGCACTTGCAGCACGATCGACAACACGGCAGGCGACGTCCCTCGGGTCGGGCGGGGCTAGCTCAGACTGAAGAAGCCACCCTCGGCGATCTTGGCCTTGTCCTCAGCGGTGACCTGGACATTGGCCGGTGAGAGCAGGAACACCCGATTGGTCACGCGCTCGATCGTACCCCGCAGCCCGAACGCCAGACCGGCGGCGAAGTCGACGAGTCGGCGCGCGTCCGCCTCGTCCATCTCGGTCAGATTGATGATCACCGGGACGCCGTCGCGGAAGTGCTCACCGATGGTGCGCGCCTCCCGGTACGTGGTGGGGTGCAGCGTGGTGATCTGGTAGCGCTGCTCCTCCTCGGCGATCATCGCCCGCTCCCGGGGCTGCGACTGCGGCGCCAGGGCCAGGTTGTCGCGGGTGTGGTAGGTCAGCGCGCCCGAGGTGTCGGCGGTCGACGGCCGGGTGATGGAGCGGACACTGGACCGCTCGCTCCGCTCCGGCCGGTCGGTGTCGCCCCGCTCGGCCTCCGCCGCCCGGCTGGCGCGCTCGGAGAGCCGACCACGGTCACCGAGCCGGGACCGGGGCGCCGGCGGCTCGTCGGAGTCGTCCTCGTCCTCGTCGGCGAACTCCTCCGAGTACCGGCTCTGCCGGTAACGCGAATCGCGGTAGCCGCCCTTGTCGTAACCACCGTCGTCGTAGGCCCGCTCGTCGTCCTCTTCGACCAGACCGAGCCAGACCCCCGCCTTGCGCAGTGCACCCATCCCGCGCCCTTCCCGTCCGCCGTGCGGCATGCGCCCCCGTGCCGTGTCGCTTGTCGCGAGTGGACCACTTCTGCCCACCGGAGCGGACCGGCAATCCCCTGGCACGCGATTCGCGTCGCACGCCACGCCCCGGACAACGGGACGCCGTTCCTTCAAACAACACAGATGTAATTTGCTTCTCGCGGGTCAGGCTACCGCAGCGTGGGACGCATTCCGAGCAACGCGCTGCCGACGCGGACATGTGTCGCGCCGTACCGGATCGCGATTTCCAGGTCGCCGCTCATCCCGGCGGAGAGCGCGACGGCTCCCGGATGGACCGTCCGGAACCCGGCGGCCACCTCCGCCAGCCGGGCGAACGCCCGCTCCGGCTCCCAGCCCAGCGGCGCCACCGCCATCAGGCCGGCCAGCCGCAGGGCCTGCGCGCCGGCGACCGTCTCGGCCACCGCGCCGAGCCCGACGCCCGGATCGGGCGAGTCCGGCAGCGCCCCGCCCCGGGCGGCGTCGGAGTCGAGGCTCACCTGGAGCAGCACCTCCAGCGGCCGGTCCCGGTGGGCCGCCGACGCCGCGTCCAGCGCCCGGGCCAGCCGGACGCTGTCGACCGAGTGCACGGCGTCGGCGTAGCGGACCACCGAGCGGGCCTTGTTGCGCTGTAGCTGCCCGATGAAGTGCCACCGGGGGGTCAGCCCGGCCTCGGCCACCTCGGCCGCCTTGGCGGACGCCTCCTGGTCGCGGTTCTCCCCCACGTCGAGGACGCCGAGCCCGGCCAGGGCCAGCACGTCCCCGGCCGGGTAGGTCTTGGTCACCGCGATCATGGTGACCTCGGAGTCGGTGCGCCCCGCGGCGGCGCAGGCGGCCGAGATCCGGGACCGTACGTGGGCCAGGCCGGCCGCGATCTCCGCGCTGCGGCCCGGGTCCACCGTGACTGGACTGTCCATCGGCGCGGTTCAGGAACCGTTCTTGAGGAAGTCGGGCACGTCGACGTCGTCGAAGAGCACCCGGCGGGGCGACTGCTGCGGGGCCGGCATGGTAGCCGGCGGCGCGACCGGGGTGCCCGGCTGCGCCGGCTGGTTCTGGTTGCTCTTGCGGGGCGACTCGACCGCCTTGTACGCCGGGGTCCCCCCGTCGAAGCCCGCCGCGATGACGGTGACCCGCACCTCGTCGCCGAGGGCGTCGTCGATGACGGCCCCGAAGATGATGTTGGCGTCCGGGTGGGCCGCGTCGGTGACGAGCTGGGCCGCGTCGTTGATCTCGAACAGGCCCAGGTCGGACCCGCCGGCGATGGAGAGCAGCACGCCGCGCGCGCCGTCCATGCTCTGCTCGAGCAGCGGGCTGGAGATGGCCGCCTCGGCCGCCTCGACGGCGCGGTTCTCGCCGCGTGCGCTGCCGATGCCCATGAGCGCGCTGCCCGCCCCGCTCATCACGCTCTTGACGTCGGCGAAGTCCAGATTGATCAGACCCGGGGTGGTGATCAGGTCGGTGATGCCCTGGACACCGGAGAGCAGCACCTGGTCGGCGGTGCGGAACGCGTCCATCATGCTGATGTTGCGGTCGCCGAGCGCCAGCAGCCGGTCGTTGGGGATGACGATCAGCGTGTCGCACTGGTTGCGGAGTTCGTCTATTCCGGACTCCGCCTGCACCTGACGGCGCTTGCCCTCGAACGAGAACGGGCGGGTCACCACGCCGATGGTGAGCGCCCCGAGCTTGCGGGCGATGTTCGCCACCACGGGCGCACCGCCGGTGCCCGTGCCGCCACCCTCACCGCAGGTGACGAAGACCATGTCGGCGCCCTTGAGCACCTCCTCGATCTCGTCGCGGTGGTCCTCGGCGGCGTTCTTGCCGACGTCGGGGTTGGCGCCCGCGCCGAGCCCGCGGGTCAGCTCGCGGCCGACGTCGAGCTTCACGTCGGCGTCGCTCATGAGCAGCGCCTGCGCGTCGGTGTTGATCGCGATGAACTCGACGCCCTTGAGCCCAACCTCGATCATCCGGTTGACGGCGTTGACGCCGCCGCCACCGATGCCGACGACCTTGATGACCGCCAGGTAGTTGTGCGGAGGTGTCATCTCCGGTCCTTTCCTTCGAGATTGGCATGGGCCGACCGATTTACGGCTTGGCCAGACCAGCGGCCGACGACAGCTGCACCAGCGAGAATCAGGGGTAAACCCTCACCCTCTACTAGAGGCTTACTGTTATGTCAACCACTGATCCCCTTCGGGGCAACGTAAGCGCCCTCACGCGATGAGCCAAGGACCCGCTCGGCGTGTCGCAGCCGGAGCGGGACGGCTCACGTCCACCGGTCACCGCAGGGTCACCACGTCCGGCGCGCTGACGTCGATGGTCTCGGCCTTCCGGTCGAGCAGTGCGCTGGCCACCCGGGCCTTGTCCGCGCCCCGGGTCGCGTCCCCCCAGACCACCACCCGGTCCCCGCGCAGGCGCAGCGTGATCCGGGCCAGCCCCTCGACGGTCACGTCCACCAGCTCGGCCCGCAGCTGCGGGGTGAGCACGCCGAGCACCTCCAGCGCCGCCCGGGTCGGCCCGTCGCCCGGTCCCGGCTCGGCGAGCCGCACCACCGGCAGCCCGTCCGGGAGCCGCGGCACGCTTCGGAAGACCACCCCCTCGCGGTCGATCACCGCGAACTGCTCCCCGCGCGGCACCGCCGCCACGCCCGTGCGCTCGGTCACCCGCACCACGAGCGTGTCCGGCCAGTCCCGGGTCACCACGGCCCGCTGGACCGCCGGCAGCGCGCCGACGCGGCGCCCGGTGGCCGCCAGGTCCACCCGGGCCAGCGGAGCGCCGTCACGCACCGCCGCCGCGTCGCGGACCTGCACGGCGGTGACCAGCTCGGCGCCCTCCACGCGCACCTCGCGCACCCCCAGCAGGCCGGTGCCGAGCAGCGCCCAGGCCAGCATCCCGGCCGCCACGACCACGCCCGCGGCGACCGCCCACGGCAGCGCCGCGCGCATCCGGCGCTGCCGGGCCCGGGCCATGAACCGGCGGGTGGAGGCGGGGACCGCGTCGCTGCCCGCCCGGACCAGCCGCCACCGGCGCTCCGGCCCGCGCCGGCCGCCGCCGTCCGCGCCGGTGGTGCGCCCCCGCGCCGGGCCGGGACTCATCCGGCCGCGGGCGTCGCGCCGTCCGCGACCGCACCGCCGACGCCGGGGACGGTGCCACCGATGCTCGTCGCCCCGCCGGCGTCCCCGCCGGGCGTCGTGCCCGTCGGCGTCGCCGCACCGGCGGTACGCGCCGACAACGCGTCCAGCAGCAGGTCCCCCATCAGGGAGATCGGCGGGGCGCCCATGGTCACCACGACGTCGCCCGGGCGGGCCCGGCGGGCCGCCTCCACCGGCGCGGCGTCCCAGGAGTCCACGAAGACCTTCCGCTCCGCCGGCAACGGCACCGCCTCGATCAGCGCCGCCGACCCCTCACCCGGCTCGCGCAACTCGCCCGGGCCGAAGACCTCCAGCAGCACCACCTCGTCGGCGATGGCGAGCGACGCGCCGATCTCCGCCTGCAACTCCCGGGTGCGGTAGACCCGGTAGGGCTGGAAGACCACGATGACCCGGCCGCGCCCGGCCACCTCGCGCAGCGTCTGCAACGCGAGCGTCATCGAGGTCGGGTGGTAGGCGTACTCGTCGTAGACCAGCACGTCGTCCGCGACGCCCTTGCGCTCGAAGCGCCGCCGCACGCCGGGGAACGCCGCGAGCGCGCCCTCCGCCGCCTCCAGCGGCAACCCCAGCAGGTACGCGGCCAGCACGGCCGAGGCGCTGTTGAGCCCCATGTGCCGCCCGGGCACCGGCAGCCGGAACTCGCCGAGGGACCGCCCGTCGATGCTCGCCAGGTATCGCACCCCGCGCGCCGACGACGCCACGTCGGTCAGCCGCAGGTCGGCGTCGGCCGCCTCGCCGTAGGTGTGCACCCGACGGCCCTCGGCGCGCAGCGTCTCGGCCAGCCGCCGCCCGCCCGGGTCGTCGGCGCAGGTGATGATGAAGCCCTCCGGGTCGGTGAGCCGGGCGAACTCGGCGAAGGCCCCCTCCAGCGTGGCGAGGTCGCCGTACGTGTTCAGGTGGTCGGCCTCGACGTTCGTGATGATCGACACGTACGGGCGGTAGATCAGGAAGGAGCGGTCGCTCTCGTCCGCCTCGACCACGAAGTACTCGCCCGAGCCGTGGTGGGCGCCCGAGCCGACCTCGGAGATCTCCCCACCGATCACGAAGGACGGATCCTGCCCGGCCTGCTGGAACACCATCGTGACCATCGACGTCGTGGTCGTCTTGCCGTGGGTGCCCGCGACCGCCACCGTCCGGCGGCCCGTCATCGCGGCGGCCAGCGCCTCGGAGCGGTGCAGCACGCGCAGGCCGCGCCGGCGCGCCTCCACCATCTCCAGGTGGTCCTGCGGGATCGCCGAGGAGTAGACGACCGTGTCGACGCCGTCGAGGTTGCTCACCTCGTGGCTCATGTGCACGGTGCCGCCGAGCGCGCGCATGCCAGCCAGGGAGGGCCACTCCCGCAGCTCGCTGCCGGAGACCCGCAGGCCCCGGGTGAGGAAGAGCCGGGCCAGGCCGCTCATGCCGACCCCACCGACGCCGATCAGATGGATCGTGCCCAGGTCCTCCGCCGTGAGCGTGCCGGCCGGGGTGAACTGTGCGGTGTTCATGCCGGGTACCTTCCCGTCGCGGTGCCCTCGGTCATCGGGCCACCGCCTCGTAGACGAAGTTGAGCAGTGCCTCGTCGCCGTCACGACGCCCGTACGCGGACGCGGCGACGCCCATCGCGTGCAACCGGTGCCGGTCGCGGATCAGCGGGATAACGGTCCGCTCGACCCAGTCCGGGGTCAGCTCGGCGTCGTCCACGAGCAGCCCGCCGCCGGCCTCCACCACGGGCAACGCGTTGCGCTTCTGCTCCTGGTTGCTGTGCGGGTACGGCACGTAGATGGTGGGCAGCCCGATCGCGGCCACCTCCGCGCACGTCATCGCCCCGCCCCGGCCGAGCATCAGGTCGGCCGCGGCGTAGCCGGCCTCCATCTCGGACAGGTACGGCAGCGTCACGTACGGCACCGGCAGGTCGGTGGGGACCGGGACCGGCTCGTTGCGGGCGCCGATCACGTGCAGCACCTGCACCCCGTTGCGGGCCAGTTCCTTGGCGGCCCCCGCGACGGCGAGGTTGATCGAGCGGGCGCCCTGCGAGCCGCCGGCGACGAAGAGCACCGGCAGGTCGGGGCGCAGCCCGAAGTGGGCCCTGGCCCGGTCGCGCATGGCGGCCCGGTCCAGCCCGGCGATGCCCCGGCGCAGCGGCACACCCACCACCCGGGCGTCGCGCAGGGCCTCGGACTGGGCCGGCTGGTGCGGGAAGCCGGCCGCCACATGCTTCGTGAACCTCATGCCGAGCCGGTTGGCGACCCCCGGCGGCACGTTCACCTCGTGGATCACCATCGGCAGCTCGCGCCGCCAGGCGGCGAGGTAGGCCGGCACGGAGACGTACCCGCCGAAGCCCACGACCACCTCCGCGCGCACCTCGTCGATGACCTTGCCGGCGGCGCGGGCCGCGGTCCACATCCGACCCGGGGTCTTGACCAGGTTCAGGTTGACCGACCGGGGCAGCTGGTAGGCCGGGATCTGGCGCAGGTCGTAGCCCTGCGGCGGGATCAGCTCGTTCTCCAGGCCCTTCGGGGTGCCCAGGCAGGTGATCCGGACGCCGGGGTCGTGTCGGCGAAGGCAGTCGGCGAAGGCGAGCAGCGGGTAGATGTGCCCCCCGGTGCCACCTCCCGCGAGCACCACCGAACGCAGCGGACCCATCAACGTCTCCTCTCGTCCGCCGACCCGCCGCGGGTCCGGGCCAGCCGGACGCCGCGTGGTGCGGCCACATCGTCCGGCCGCCGCTCCCGCGCCCGGGGTACGGACCCTCGGGCAGCCGGGGGCGCCGCCGGACGGCGGCGCCGACCGGGAAGCGGCGGCAACGGGGCCCAGAGTAGTCGGACCCATCGGGCCGGCGGACGGGCATGCAGTGCTCTGGCCGCGTCGGGTTCCGCGCGGGCGAAGGAGGCGAGCATGCCGATCGCGGCGAGGGTGACCACCAGGGCGCTGCCGCCGTCGGAGATGAACGGCAGCGGCACGCCGGTCAGCGGCAGCAGGCCGACCACCCCACCGATGTTGATCACCGCCTGGCCGACCAGCCAGGTGGTCGCCGCCGCGGCGGCGAGCCGGCGGAACGGGTCCTCGACCCGACGGGCGATCCGCAACCCCGTGTACGCCAGCACGGCGAAGAGCGCCACCACCACGACGCAGCCCACCACGCCCAGCTCCTCGGCGACCACCGCGAAGATGAAGTCGTTCTCCGCCGCCGGCAGCCACTCCCACTTGGCGATGCTCTTGCCGAGGCCGACGCCGAACCACCCGCCGTTCTCGATCGCGTACCGGGCCTGGGCGATCTGGTAGCAATCCTCCAGCTTGCACTGGTCCGGCGGCGGCGGGTTGATGAACGCGGTCAGCCGGGCCAGCCGGTAGTTCTTCGCGCCCTTCTCGCCCGAACCGGCGCCGAGCGAGGCCACCGCGACCAGCAGGCCGATGCCGAGCAGGCCGACCGCCGAGAGCGCGGCGAAGACCCGCTTGCGCACCCCGGCCGCCCAGAGCAGCCCCACCACAAGCGAGAGCAGGCAGAGCATGGTGCCCAGGTCGTTGTAGCCGACGAGGACGAAGAGCAGGCCGACCACGGGGAAGAGCGGCGTGGCCAGCTCGCGCCACCAGCCCAGCGCGGCGCCCTTGCGGGCGATCACGTGGGCCCCCCAGAGGACCAGCGCGAACTTCGCCAGCTCGGAGGGCTGCACCTGGATGCCGCCGATGAAGAGCCAGAGCAGCCGGGCCTCGATCGGGCCGAACTGGGCCGACTCCTGCTTGGTCAGCCGGGCGTACACGAGCAGCAGGTTGAGCACCAGCAGCAGGCCGACGGCGGTGAACAGCAGCGGCCGGCCCAGCGCCCGGTAGGTGGTCGCCGGCAGCCGCTGGCAGGCCCAGAACGCGACGATGCCGATCACCGCGAAGATCGCCTGCTTGACCAGGGACGTCGAGGCGTTGCCGTTCGTCGCGTAGTCCCGCACGCTGGTGGCCGAGAAGACCATGGTGAGGCCGATCAGCAGCAGCAGGCCGGCGCTGGACAGCAGCAGGTAGTAGGAGGCCATCGGCCGCTCCAGCAGCCCGCGCAACGCGGCCAGCCCACCCGCGGCGTCCAGGCCGCGCGACGCCTGAGGACCCGGGCCCTCCGCTGCACGCGTCGCGGCGGGCGCGGCCCGCGACCGCCTGCCCCCCGGTGACCGCCCGGGCGTTGACTCTGTCGTGACCTCGATGCCTCGTCCCTCCCCCACGGGAACATCATGGCGGTTTCGCCGGGCCGCCACCTGCGCAACCGGCCGGTCGGCGTGTCGGGCCGTCCGGCGGCGTCCGGGCGGACGCGTCGCGGGGCCCGGGCGACGCGCGCCCGGGCCCCGCGACGGGGCGTGCCGACCGGCTCAGGCCATGTTGGCGAGGAACTCGCTGTAGAACAGGCCCAGCGCGATGGCGACACCGATGCCGGCGATGATCCAGAACCGCACCACGATGTTGACCTCGCTCCACCCGGCGAGCTCGAAGTGGTGCTGCAACGGCGACATCCGGAACACCCGCTTGCCGGTGGTACGGAACGAGATGATCTGGATCACCACGGACATCGTGATGATCACGAAGAGGCCACCGATGATCGGCAGCAGCAGGATCGTCCGGGTGGACATCGCCATGCCGGCGATGAGCCCGCCGAGGCCCAGCGCGCCGGTGTCGCCCATGAAGATCCGCGCCGGCGAGGTGTTCCACCACAGGAAGCCGACGCAGGCACCCGCCGCCGCGCCGGCGATCAGCGCGATCTCCAACGGATCCCGGACCGCGTAGCAGTAGTCCTGGGTGTAGTTCGGGTCGGCGCACCAGTGCCGGTACTGCCAGAAGGCGATCAGCGCGTACGCCGCGAGGACCATCACCGAGGCGCCGGTGGCCAGGCCGTCGAGGCCGTCGGTGAGGTTGACTCCGTTGGTCGCCGCCATCACCACGAAGATGAAGATGACCACCGCGCCGATCTTGGTGACGTCCAGCGCCGGGATGTCCCGGATGAAGCTGAGCGTCGTGCTGCCCACGGTCTCCGTGTTGGTCTCGGCCCCCGCGGCGTCGGTCATGGTGCTCGGGAAGTAGAGCGCCACCACGCCGAAGACCGCACCGACCAGGATCTGGCCGAGCAGCTTGCCGCGCTTGTTGAGCCCGCCGCTGTGCCGCTTGCGCACCTTGAGGAAGTCGTCGATGAAACCGACGGCGCCGGAGAAGACCATCAGCCCCAGCAGCACCAGCGCGGTGATCGTCGGCTCGACCTGGGCGATCTGCGCGTCCGGCAGGGTGGTCAGGGCCAGGTGGCCCGCCACGTACGCGATGACCGTGGCGAGGATGAACACCACGCCGCCCATCGTCGGCGTGCCCTTCTTGCCCTCGTTGCTGGCGAGTCCGAGGTTTGATCGGATCGGCTGGCCGGCCTTCAGCCGGGCGAACACCTTGATCGCGATCGGGGTGCAGAACAGCGAGACCAGGAAGGCCACCCCGATGGCGACGATGACCGCCCTCATGCGGCGTCACCCTCCGTCGGATCGGCCCCGGTGCCGGCGGCGTCGGCGCGCAACGCGTCGGCCACCTCCCAGGTGCGGTACCGGGAGCCCTTCACCAGGACGACGTCGCCCGGCCGTAACTCGCTCCGCAGCACCTCGACGGCCGCCGCCTGATCGGTGAGCAGCACCGACTCTCCTCCCCAGTTACCTACCGATGTCGCGCCCTCATGGATCGGCGCGGCCGGCTCACCCACCACGAGCAGCCGGTCGACGCCCAGTTCGGCCGCGAGCCGGCCGACCTCGACGTGCCCGTCACGTTCGAACGGGCCCAGCTCGGCCAGGTAGCCGAGCACCGCGATGGTGCGCCGATCCCGCCCGATGCCGGCCAGCGCGCGCAGCGCGACCGCCATCGAGGCGGGATTGGCGTTGTACGAGTCGTCGATGACGGTCACCCCGTCGACGCGTTCGAAGACGTCCATCCGACGGGTGGAGACCAGCCCCAGGGCACCCAGCGCGGTCGCCGTCTCGGCCAGCGGCATGCCCAGTTCGCGGGCCACCGCGGCGGCCGCCAGCGAGTTGGACACCTGGTGCCGGCCGGTCAGCCCGAGCCGCACCGGCGCGCGCCCCTCCGGCGTGACGAGGGTGTACGCGGGCCGCGCCCGGTCGTCCAGCGTCACGTCCTCGGCCCGCACGTCGGCGTGCGCCGCCTCGCCGTAGCGGACCACCCGGGCGACCGTACGCGCGGCCATCGCGTCGACCAGCGGGTCGTCGGCGTTCAGCACGGCCAGCCCGTCGGCGGGCAGCGCCTCGACCAGCTCGCCCTTGGCCAGCGCGATCGTCTCCACCGAACCGAACTCGCCGATGTGCGCCACCCCGACGTTGAGCACCACCGCGATCCGCGGCGGCACCACGTCGCACAGGTAGCGCACGTGCCCCACCCCGCGGGCGCCCTTCTCCATCACCAGGTAGCGGGTCTGCGAGCCGGCCTGCAACGCCGTGTACGGGTGCCCCAGCTCGTTGTTGAACGAACCGGGCGGTGCGACGGTCGGGCCGAGCCGTGCGGCGAGCTGGGCGATCAGGTCCTTGGTGGTGGTCTTGCCCGACGAGCCGGTCAACCCGATGACGGTGAGCCCGGGCAGCCGGTCGACCACCGCGCGGGCCAGCCGGCCGAGCGCGGCCAACGCGTCGTCGACCAGCACCATCGGCACGCCCGGCACCTCCCGGGTGCCGAGCACTGCCACCGCGCCGGCCGCCACCGCGCCGGCCGCGTAGTCGTGCCCGTCCACCTTCTCGCCCGCGAAGGCGACGAAGAGCGCGCCGGGGCACACCTTGCGTGAGTCGAACTCGACCGGACCGGTGACCCGGGCCTGCCCGTCGGCGCCGGCCAGCCGCCCGTCGACCGCCGAGGCGACCTCGGCCAGGCTCAGCGCGATCACCGTTGACCCGCCGGGTCCGCGAAGCGGGCACGCAGCGCGTCGGTCAGCTCGGTGCGGTCGTCGAACGCGAGCACCTCGCCGCCGATCTCCTGCCCGCGCTCGTGGCCCTTGCCGAGCACCGCGACCACGTCACCCGGCCCGGCCAGCCGGACCGCCGCCTCGATGGCACTGCGGCGGTCGGGCACCTCCTCGACCCGGGCCGTCGTGCCGGCCCGGCGCGCGCCGGCGAGCACCTCGGCCCGGATCGCCGCCGGGTCCTCGGTGCGCGGGTTGTCGTCGGTCACCAGCACCACATCGGCTCCCTCCGCCGCGGCGGCGCCCATCACCGGCCGTTTACCCCGGTCCCGGTCCCCGCCGGCACCGATCACACAGATCAACCGGCCGGCGCCGAACTCCCGCAGGGCCGCCAGCGCGGCGACGATCGCGTCCGCCTTGTGCGCGTAGTCGACCACGCCCCGCACCGGGCCGGGCGCGTCCACCAGCTCCAGCCGACCGGGGACCCCGCCGCAGGCGGCCACGCCGGCGGCGGCGGCCCGCGGATCCACCCCGGCGGCGACCAGCAGGGCGAGGGCCAGCAGGGCGTTGGCCACGTTGTGCCGGCCCGGCAGCGCCACGCCGGTCGGCAGGACCAGCCCGCCCGGGCCGTGCGCGGTGAACCGCTGCGCGTACCCCTCGCCGCTGACCTCGTCGGCCCACCAGGTGGCGCCCGGGTCGCCGGCCGCCGAGTAGGTGACCGTCGCCGGGCCGTACAGCGGCTTCAGCGCCGGGTCGTCGTGGTTGAGCACCTCCACCGCGCAGCGCCCGTCGAACAGCAGCGCCTTCGCGGCGAAGTAGTCCGCCGAGTCGGCGTGGAAGTCGAGGTGGTCGGAGCCGAAGTTGGTGTAGCCGCCGACGGTGAACCGGACGCCGCCGACCCGGCCCATCGCCAGGGCGTGGCTGGAGACCTCCATGACCACGGCGGTGACGCCGCGCTCGCGGGCGGCGGCCAGCATGGCGTGCAGGTCGGTGGCCTCGGGCGTGGTGCGCACGCTGTCGATCACCAGGTCGCCGAGGCGGGTCTCGACGGTGCCGATCAGGCCGGTGGTGTGGCCGGCGGCGCGCAGGCCCGACTCGACCAGGTAGGCCGTCGAGGTCTTGCCGGCCGTGCCGGTCACCCCGATCACCGTCAGTGCCTCGGTCGGATCGCCGTAGACGGCCCCCGCGAGGGTGCCCAGCACCGCGCGCGGGTCGGACACCACCAGCGCCGGCAGGCCCGCCTCGACCACCGCCGGGGCGCCCGCCGGATCGGTCAACGCGGCCACCGCACCGGCCGCGGCGGCGGCGGCGGCGAACTCCGCCCCGTGGCGGCGGGCACCGGGCAGGGCGGCGTACAGGTCGCCGGGGCGGACCTCCTGGCTGGCGTGGGTCACCCCGGTCACCACCAGCGCGGCGGCCTCCGGCGGGGGCTCCACGGCGAGCCGGACGGCGAGTTCGCCGAGCCGGAGACCGGGCACATTGTGTGGACGAGGATTGCCGGGCACGGCGTCAGACCCTACCCGGTCGTCCGGTTCCGACCGCACTGCCGCCCCGGTGGTTCGTCCGCACTCACCGATGATGTCGCGACGTGGCCGCTCAGCGCGGATAGACCGTGAACTTCGGGGCCTTCTGCCCACTCGGCGGCACGCCGTTGTGACGCAGCGTGTACTGCATCATCTCCCGGAACGCCGGGGCCGCGATGTCCCCGCCCCCGCCCGACGGCGTGTGCGCGAAGACCGCGATCACGTAGCGCGGATTCTCGGCCGGCGCCATCCCGATGAACGAGGCCACCTCGCCGGACTGCCTGCGCCCGTCCACCAGCCGCCAGCCGGTGCCGGTCTTTCCGGCGACCCGCCACTCCGGGATCGCCGCGGCCCGGCCGGTGGCGTCCTCGACCGTGGTGACCGCCTCCAGGATGTGCCGCAGCGCGGCGGCGTTCTCCGGGCTGAGCACCGACCGGGTGACCGGGGGTTCGGTCGGCGTCCGCTTGCCGTCCGGCCCGATCACCTCCTTGACCAGGCGCGGCTGCACGTAGGTGCCGTTGTTGGCGATCGTCGCGTACGCGGCGGCCATCTGCAGCGGCGTGGCGTCCACGCTGTGCCCGATCGGCACCGACCCGGCCGACGAGCCGCTCCACTCCTCGACCGGCAGCAGCCGCCCGCTGGCCTCGCCGGGCATGCCGACCCGCGTCGGCTCACCGAGGCCGAAGCGTTTCTGGTAGTCGATGAGGCGTTCCGGGCCGAGCTTGTCGGCGATCTGGATGGTGCCGACGTTCGACGAGTACGCCATCATGCCGGGCAGGCTCATCCGCCGCCCGTTGGCCGGGTGCGTATCGGCGAACGGGGTGTCACCCTTCTGGATGCTGTTGGCGATCGGCAGCGTGGTGTCGGGCGTGATCACGCGTTCCTGCAGCGCCGCGCCGAAGGTGATCGCCTTGTGCACCGAGCCGGGGTCCACGACGAAACTGGTGGCCGCGTCCTCCCGGTCGGTCGGGTCGCTCGGCACGGGTTTCGCCGCGTTGTAGGTGGGGTGGCTGGCCTGGGCCAGCACCTCGCCGGAGGGAATCTCGATCACCACCGCCGCGCCGGTGCTGCCCTTGCTGCGCGTCATGTGCCGGCTGAGCATCCGCTGCGTCATGAACTGCAGGTCGCGTTCGATGGTGAGCTGCAGGGAGCTGCCCGGCTTGGCCTCGGTCGTCTCGCTGTAGCCGCCGGGGATCGGGGCGGCGAGGTCACCGAGGCCGACCTCGTAGACCCGCTTGCCGTCCTTGCCGCGCAGCAGGTCGTCGTAGCGGGCCTCCAGCCCTTCCAGCCCGACCATGTCCTGACTGGTGAAACCGAGCAGGTTGGCCGCGAGGTCGCCGCCGGGCACCTCGCGCCGCTCGTCGCGTTGGGTGTAGATGCCGGCCAGTTCCAGCCCGGTGATCCGCCGGGCCTGGCCGATGTCCACCCCACGGGCGAGGTATTCGAACCGCGAGTCCTCGCCGCTGTCCCGCTTGCGCGGCTTCATCTTCTCGGCCAGCTCGGACGCGGGGATGCCGAGCAGGGGTGAGAGCGCCCGGGCGGTCGCCGGCAGGTCCTCGATCTGGGTGGGGTCGGCGTAGACGTAGCGGGCCTCGACACTGTGTGCCAGGGGGGCGCCGGAGCGGTCGTAGATGCCGCCACGCGCCGCCGGCAGCGTGACGGTGCGCAGCCGGTCGACGAGGCCGCCGCCCGCGTACGCCGGGGTCTCCACGGCCTGCAGGACGACCAGCCGGATGCCGATGACGGCGAACAGCACGAGGGTGAGCACGGTGCCCAGCCGCAGCCTCAGCCGGGGATCGGCGAGCCGGGGCGGCTTGGGTCGCTTGCGTGACGGGCGCCGGGCGGCCGGGCGGTCCGGGCGGCGCGCCGGGCGCGGCGCGGCGGCGCGCCGGCGCGGCGGCGGGTCGTCGTGACCGGGGGCGCGCGGCGTGACGGTACGCACGACGCCGGGGCGCCCGGCCGCCTCCCGCCGGCCGGCCCGACCGGCGCCCGCGCGCCCGCCGTCGAGCACCTGCAGGGCGGGGCGGAACGGGTCGCCGGATCGGGTGCTGCGCGGGGTACGGCGCTGCTCGGCGGGGCCGGCGTCGGCGTCGGGCGCGGCCCGGCCGCCGGCGCGCTGCTCACGCACCGTGCGCCCGCGCGGCGTGTACGCCCGGGCATCCGAGATGCCGCCGACGCCCGGCTCACCGGCCCGCGGCTGGGCGCCCCGACGGCCGGTGTCACGGGACGAACCACGCCGGGAGCCTGTGGCGTCCCGGCGCGGTTCCTCCGATCTCGGCGGCACTGTCGTCAGCCTCCCGCGCCCTGCTGGCTGGTGATCGAGGGCTGGCCCTCGGCCGGCTGCGGCACGCCGATCACCTTGCCGTCGGGCAGCCGGATGTACGCCGGCTCACCGGCCTCCACCAGACCCAGCCGGCGGGCCCGGGCCTCCAGGTTGCCCGGGGCCTCCGCGTCGACGATCTGCTTGTTGAGCTGCTGCTGCTCCACGTCGAGCTTGGCCTGCTGCTCCTGGAGCTTCTCCATCCGGATGGCGTTCTCATTGATCTTCGTGTTGACCAGCAGGATGCCGAGCACCCCGCCGACCACCAGCACCAGCACCAGCGCGGCGAAGGGCGCGCGCGGCACCCGCACCGGCGGTGGCGGCGCCACCCGCAGTCGGGGCGCGGGCGCCTCGACGGCGTTGGCCCGCTCCACCGGCCGCAGCGCGGCGCTGCCCTGGGTCGGGAACTCGCGCGCCCCCCGGGCGCGAGTGTCGCCCTGCCGGTTCACCCGGTCCGCGCGCGGCGTACCGGTCTCGATGCGCGTGGCGCGCTCCGCCGCGGTCCGGCCCCCCGACCGCGGTGTGCGCTGCCGGCCGCCGGTCACGTCCCGGCGGTCGCGCTTGTCAATCGTCATGTCCCTCCCCCTCTGCGTCCGTCCCTGTCCCGTCCCCCGGGGTCCGTCGGATCCGTCTCGGATCCACCGGATCCCACCCCTGGTTGGTGCATCGCCTTCACCCGCCGGCGGTACCGTTCGCGGTCGGTACGCCCCTGCTCCACCGCGTCCGGGTCGAGTCGCTCCGCGGCCCGCAGCCGCACCGAGGCGGCGCGCGGGTTCGCGTCGACCTCCGCCTCCCCGGGCAGTTCGGCGCCCCGGCTGAGCAGCCGGAACGTCGGACCTGACCCGGGCAGTTCGACCGGGAGGTCGACCGGGCCCTTGCTGCGGACCCGGTCGCTGAGCGCCGCCTTGGTGAGCCGGTCCTCCAGCGAGTGGTAGGACAGGACCACCATGCGGCCGCCCACGGTGAGCTTGTCGAGCGCGGCTGGCAGCGCCGTCTCCAGCGCCGCCAGCTCCTTGTTTACCTCGATCCGTAAAGCCTGAAACGTTCTCTTGGCCGGGTGTCCCCCGGTTCGTCGCGCCGGTGCCGGAATGGACTGCCTGACCAGTTCGGCCAGTCGCGCCGACGAGGTGATCGGCGCCCGCTCGCGCTCCCGGATGATCGCCGAGGCGATCCGGCCGGCGAACTTCTCCTCGCCGTAGACCCGCAGCACCCGGGCCAGGTCCGGATGGGCGTAGCTGTTGACCACCTCCTCGGCGGTCACCCCCCGCGTCTGGTCCATCCGCATGTCCAGCGGGGCGTCCTGCGCGTAGGCGAACCCCCGGTCGGGCGCGTCGAGTTGCAGGGACGAGACACCCAGGTCGAACAGGATCCCGTCGATCGCCGGGTAGCCCAGCCGGTCGAGCACCTCCGGCAACTCGTCGTAGACGGCGTGCTCCAGGTGGACGCGGTCGGCGAAGCGGGCCAGCCGGACGCGCGCGTGGGCGAGCGCCTCGGTGTCCCGGTCCAGCCCGACCAGCACCGTCTCCGGATGCGCCTCGAGCACCGCCTCGGCGTGCCCGGCCAGGCCCAGCGTCGCGTCGACGTGGACCGTCCGCCCGCCCCGGCCCAGCGCGGGGGCCAGCAACTCGAGACACCGCTCGAGCAGCACCGGCACATGCGTGCCGCGTAGCTCCCCCATGTCGACCCCCACTGGTTGTGACCCCTCTGTCCGTCATGCGTCCGTCGCCGGAGCGACGCCGTGCCGTCGTACCGCCAGATCCCCATCCGCTCTCGTCCGCCGGGGGCCGGGGCCCTCCGACCGGATCGTGCGCCTGGCACCGGGGAAGGGATGCCAGGAACTCGAAAGCGGGTGGAGATCTCGCCGTACGTCGGGCGTCGTCCCGCCCTACAGACCGCTGGGCAGCACCCCCTCCTCGATGTCGGCGAAGTCGTCTTCGCTCTCCGCGAGGTAGGTCTCCCAGGCGACCCTGTCCCAGATCTCCACCCGGGTGCTCGCGCCGATCACGACCAGATCCCGGTCGAGAGCGGCGTAGGCCCGCAGGTGGGCCGGGATCGTCACCCGGCCCTGCTTGTCGGGGACCTCGTCGTGCGCGCTGGCGAAGAAGACCCGGCTGTAGGCCCGGGCCGCCTTGTTCGTCATGGGTTGCGCGCGCAACTGCTCCGCGATCCGCTGGAACTCGGGCATCGGGAAGGCGTAGAGGCAGCGATCCTGTCCTTTGGTTATCACGACACCCCCCGCCAACTCGTCCCGGAACCGCGCCGGGAGGATCAACCGGCCCTTGTCGTCCAGGCGTGGGGTATGGGTGCCGAGAAACATCGGCCCAACCCCCTCGCCCTCGAGCGGCGTTCGCGGCGCCGCTGACCCCCCGGGCCGGTGGGCCTCCCGGCCTCACCATCGCGCCCCACTCTACTCCACTTCCCTCCACCCGCAACCAGAATCGCCCGCGCGGCGCGGCCTTTCGGCGCGCAAAACAGCACGTCAACGTGGGTGGAGCGGAGTGGAGGGCGGCGCGGGCCCCGCCGGCCGTCCGCTTTCCGACATAGATCGACTCCATCCGGCCGGGCGCGATCCGGCCACCCCGCCGGGCCACCCCGACCGAACGGTTCGCCGTCGCGCCGATCTACCGCCCGCGCCGGTCCGGTAACCTCGCTCGGGTGACGGACGCGAAGATGCCCCTGCGGGCAAAGGTGGCAAGCTCGGTGTCGCGTACCGCCGCGGCGCTGTCGCGGGCCGCGGGCCGCGGCGACGGTTCGGTGATCGGCGGCTGGATCGGCCTGAAGATCGACCCCGACCTGCTCGCCCACCTGTCGAGCGGGCGCGCCATCGCCCTGGTCTCCGGCACCAACGGCAAGACCACCACCACCCGGCTCACCGCCGCGGCGGTCGGGGTGCTCGGGCGCGTCGCCACCAACTCGTTCGGCGCCAACATGCCCACGGGCCACACCTCGGCGCTCGCCAAGGCCGGCAGCACCCCCTACGCGGTGCTGGAGGTGGACGAGCACTACCTCGCCCAGGTGCTGGACGCCACCGAGCCGCACGTGGTCGCGCTGCTCAACCTCTCCCGCGACCAGCTCGACCGGGCCAAGGAGGTCGCCATGATGGCGCAGCTCTGGCGCGCCGCGCTGGTCCGGCACACCGACGTACGCATCATCGCCAACGCCGACGACCCGATGGTCGTGTGGGCCGCCACCCCGCCGCCCAACCACGACCACCGCATCGCCCCGCCCCACGTCACCTGGTTCAGCGCCGGGCAACGCTGGCACGACGACTCCTGGGTCTGCCCCGAGTGCGGCTCCACCATCCAACGCTCGGGCGACCAGTGGTGGTGCAGCGGCTGCCCACTGCGCCGGCCCCAGCCGCAGTGGACGGTGGAGGACGACGGCGTGGTCGACCCGACCGGCGCCTGGCACAAGGTGCAGCTCCAACTGCCCGGCAAGGTGAACGTCGGCAACGCCGCGACCGCCCTGGCCGTCGCCGCCGAGTTCGGCGTCCGGCCCGTGGACGCGGTGCTCCAGCTCGGCACCGTCTCCTCCGTGGCCGGCCGCTACGCCCAGGTCGACCGGGACGGCCGCAACATCCGGCTGCTGCTGGCGAAGAACCCGGCCAGTTGGCTGGAGGCGTTCGACATGGCCGACCTGGCGCCGACGCTGCTCTCCATCAACGCCCGGGATCCCGACGGGATGGACACCTCCTGGCTCTTCGACGTCGACTTCGCCCCGCTGCGGGGCCGGCAGGTGCTGATCACCGGCGACCGCGCGTACGACCTCGCGGTCCGGCTGGAGGTCAATGACGTGCCCTTCCAGCATGTGCGGACGTTCGCCGACGCCGTCCGGTCGGTGCCCCCGGGGCGCCTGGAGGTCATCGCGAACTACACCGCGTTCCAGGACATCCGAGCGGAGTTGGACCGTGTCAACTGAGAGCCTGCGCATCGTCTGGATCTACCCCGACCTGCTCTCCACCTACGGCGACCGCGGCAACGCGCTGATCCTCGCCCGCCGGGCGCGTCAGCGCGGCTTCCCGGTCGAGGTGATGGAGGTCCGCTCCGACCAGCGCCTGCCCTCCACCGCCGACATCTACCTCATCGGGGGCGGCGAGGACGGCCCGCAGGCGCTCGGCGCGCAGCGGCTGCTCGCCGACGGTGGCCTGCACCGGGCGGCCGCCCAGGGGTCGGTCGTGTTCGGTGTCTGCGCCGGCTACCAACTCCTCGGCACCTCCTTCTTCGCCAAGGGCGCCCTCTGCCCCGGGCTGGAGCTGCTGGACTTCTCCTCCGACCGGGGGCCGACGCGCGCCGTCGGCGAGCTGGCCGGCGACATCGACCCGCGCCTGGGCGTGCCGGCGCTGACCGGGTTCGAGAACCACGGCGGGCGCACCCACCTCGGCCCCGGGGTCTCCCCGCTGGCCCGGGTCACCGCCGGAGTCGGCAACGACGGCGCCACCGAGGGGGCGTGGCGGGGCAAGCTGCTCGGCACGTACTCGCACGGCCCCGCGCTGGCCCGCAATCCCGCCCTGGCGGACCTGCTGCTGCGCTGGGCCACCGGCGCACACCAGCTTCCGCCGCTGGACGACACCTGGCCGGACCGGCTCCGCGCCGAACGCCGCGCCGCGGTGGCGGCCGCCGCCCGGGCATGATCCCGGCCGTCCGGCGGTTGCTTCGGCAGCCGTCGGCCGTGCGGTTCGCGCTGCTGCTGCTCCTCCTCGTCACCTTCGGGGCGGCGCTGCTCGTCGTGCCCATGCCCGCGCCGGAGGAACTGCCCCGGCTGGCCGAGCGGCTGGGCGGCGCCGCCCCCGTGGTGGCGGTTCTCGGCGGCGCGCTGCTGCTGGTCGCGTTGGTGCCCCGGACCTTCATCACGCTCGCCTCCGGCGCGGTCTTCGGCGCGCTGGAGGGCGCCGCGTACGCGCTGGGTGCCGCCCTGCTCGCGGCTGCGCTGGGTTTCACGCTCGGCCGCCTGCTCGGGCGGGACTTCGTCGCCGGCCGGGTACGCGGCCGGCTGGCCCGCCTCGACGGCTGGTTCGCCCGGCAGAGCGTCCTGGGCGTGATCACCGTACGGCTGCTGCCGATCGCCGGGTTCGGGCTGGTCAGCTACGGCTACGGCACCACCGCCGCCCGGGTGCTGCCGTTCCTCGCCGGCAGCGTGCTCGCCTCCGCACCCACCGCGTTCGGCTACGCGGCGGTGGGCGCGGCGGTCACCACCCCCGGCGACGTCAACTGGTTCGGGGCGGCCCCGGCCGCGCTCGGCCTGGTCGCCAGCGTCGTGCTGATCCGCCGCTGGTGGCGGGCCGAACGGCAACGCCGCCTCGGCCCGAGCTGAGAGCGGCGGAGCCCCGCCTCAGGCCGCCGGGGCAACCAGCCCCGCCTCGTAGGCGGCGATGACGAGGTGGACCCGGTCGCGCGCACCCAGCTTGCTGAACAACCGGGCCACGTGCGCCTTGGCGGTGGCCGCGCTGATCACCAGTTCGGCGGCGATCTCGCCGTTGGACAGGCCCCGGCCGACGAGGATGAGCACCTGGCGTTCCCGCTCGGTGACGCCGTCGAGGGATCGGGCCGGGGCGGCGGGGCCGGGCCGGCGGGCGAACTCGGCGATGAGCCGGCGGGTGACCCCGGGGGCGATCAGCGCGTCCCCGGCGGCGACCACCCGGATCGCGGCCAGGATGTCGTCCAGCGCCATGTCCTTGACCAGGAACCCGCTCGCGCCGGCGCGCAACGCGGCGTGCACGTGCTCGTCGTCGTCGAAGGTGGTCAGCACGAGGACGCGGGTGGACCCGCCGTGCGCGGTGATCGCGCGGGTTGCCTGGATGCCGTCCATGCCGGGCATCCGCAGGTCCATCAGCACCACGTCCGGCACGACCTCGCGGGCCAGCCGCACCGCCTCGCTGCCCGTGCCCGCCTCGCCGACCACGTCGATGTCGGGGGCATCGGCGATGAGCACCCGCAGGCCGGCGCGGACCAGCGGCTGGTCGTCGACGAGCAGCACCCGGACGTTCACCGCTCCCCCGTTCCGGCCCGTGATCCGACCGGTTCCGTCACCATCATCGCTGTCGCGGTGGTCGGCGTCGCTGTCGCCGCTGGTGCCGGTAGCCACGCCGCCACCCGGAAGCCGCCCTCCGGACCCGGTCCGGCGTGGAACCGGCCCTCCAGCAGGGCGACCCGCTCGCGCATGCCGAGGATTCCGTGTCCCTCGCCGCCGACCCGGGCGCCCCGGCCCTCGTCGACGATCTCCACGGCGACCTCGTCGGGGCCGTGCTCGACGGTGACCCGGCAGCGGTCGGTGCCCGCGTGTCGTACCACGTTGGTGAGCGCCTCCTGCACGATCCGGAACGCGGCGAGGTCGACATCGGCCGGGACCGGCCGCCGGGCGCCGTCGCGCCGCAACTCCACCCGCACCCCGGCGTCGGCGGCGGCCGAGACCAGCCGGTCGAGGTCGTCCAGCCCTGGCGTCGGATCCAGCGACGCCGACTCCGACTGCGGGCGGCGTAGCGCGCCGAGCGTACGCCGCAGGTTGGCCAGGGTGTCGCGGCTGGTCGCCTCGATGGTGGCGAGCGCGGCGCGGGCCTGCGCCGGTTGGGTGTCGATGACCCGGGCGCCCACGCCGGCCTGGATGGCGATCACCCCGATGCTGTGCGCGACCATGTCGTGCAGCTCGCGGGCGATGCGCAGCCGCTCCGCGGTGACCGCCTCGGCGGCGGTGTGTGCCCGGACGGCCTCCGCGTAGCCGCGCCGGGCCCGCACGGAGTTGCCGACCGTCCACGCGGTGACGACCGCAAGCACGGAGAACGCGGCCCGGTTCACCGGGTCGCTGGAGGGGTTGACGAAGCCTGCGGCGATCTGCACGACGAGCGCCCCGACGGCCACCGGCACCGAGACCCGGCGCGACCTCCTCGCCGCGATCAGCCCCACCACCAGGTCGACCGCCAGGAACTGCGCGTACCAGATGTCGGTCTGGTAGCCGGGTTCCGGGACGTTGACGGCGGCGGTGACCACGCACGCCGCGACGACCATCAGGGCCAGGGCCAGCACCGGCCGGCGGCGCAGCAGGCCGGCGGGCGGGGCCACGGCCAACAGCGGCACCAGGTAGCGCTCGGGAAACCACCAGTCGCCGAACCCCACGCCGCTCCGGCTCCACGCCATCGTCGGGGCGAGGAGCACGGCGACCGGCAGCACCGCGACGCCGACCCAGGGCAGCACCACCCGCACCAGCGCCGAGGCGCGGCGCGGCGGCGTGGTCGCATCCATGCCGCACACGGTAGCCAGCCCGCCGCCGCCGGGGCATCGGCCCGTGGGCGTACGCCCCGGGGCGAATGGCCGGCCGCCGGTTGTGACCGCCGGGGCGACGCCGTGCCGGCCGCCGCCCGGCAGCGTGGGCCAGGTGATCGAACTTCGAGCCCTGACCAGACGGTACGGCCGCACGACGGCCGTCGACGACCTCACCCTGACCGTGCGCCCCGGCCACGTCACCGGGTTCCTCGGCCCCAACGGGGCCGGCAAGTCCACCACCCTGCGGATGATCCTCGGCCTCACCGCGCCGACCGGCGGCACCGTCACGGTGCACGGGGTCCGGTTCCCCGACCGGCCGCGCGGGCTTCGGCACGCCGGCGCACTGCTCGACGCCGGCGACGTGCACGGTGGACGCAGCGCCGTGGCGCACCTGTCGGCCCTGGCCCGCAGCAATGGGATTCCACGCGGCCGGGTCGACGAGGTGCTGCGGGAGGTGGGGCTCGCCGCCGCTGGCCGGCGCCGGATCGGCGGCTTCTCCCTCGGCATGCGGCAGCGGCTCGGCATCGCCGCCGCGCTGCTCGGCGACCCGCCCGTGCTGCTCTTCGACGAGCCGTTCAACGGCCTCGACCCGGAGGGGGTGCGCTGGGTCCGGGACCTGTTCCGGCGGCTGGCGGCCGAGGGGCGCACGGTCTTCGTCTCCAGCCACCTGATGAGCGAGATGGAGCACTGCGCCGACCGGCTCGTGGTGATCGGCCGGGGCCGGCTCATCGCCGAGCAGAGCCTCGCCGAGTTCGCCGCCGGCAGCACCCGGGCCAGCGTGACCGTCCGCACGCCCGAGGCGACGACGCTGGCTGCCGCGCTGACCGCCGAGGGCGCGGACGTCCGGCCGGCCGACGCCGGTGCGCTCGTCGTGACCGGCCTGACCGCCGCCCGGATCGGCGACCTCGCGCTGGCCCACGGCATCGGGCTGCACGAGTTGACCACCCGCACCGCCTCGCTGGAGGAAGCCTTCATGGAGATCACCGCTGACAGCGTCGAGTACCTCGCCGGGGAGCAGACCCGATGACCGCCGGGACCGAGCTGACCCGCCGGCCGACCCGCGCCGACGCCCCGGCCCGCTTCCGCGACCTGCTGGCCGCCGAGTGGATCAAGCTGTGGTCGCTGCGCTCGACCCGGTGGACGCTGCCGCTGGTCTTCCTGTTCGTGGTCGGGGTCAGCGTCAACGCCAGCCTCGCCGACCACCGCAACTGGCCGACGTACCCCGAGGAGCGGCGGGAGATGTTCCGCCTGTACGGGCCGGTGCGCGACGCCTTCCCCGAGGCCGGCTACCTGCTGCTGATCCTCGCCTCGGCCACCGTCGGTGCCCTGACGATCGTCGGGGAGTACCAGAGCGGGCTGATCCGGGCCACGTTCGCCGCGGTGCCCGCCCGCCGGGCGGTGGTCGCGGCGAAGGCCGCCGTGCTGACCGGGGTCATGCTCGGCCTCGGCACGCTCACCGCGGCGACGTCGTTCTGGGTGTCCCAGGCGATCCTCGCCGATCGGGGCGCCAGCTGGTCGATCGGCGAACCCGGGGTGCTGCGCGCCGTCGTGGCGAGCGCCGTCGTGGTGCCCGTGTGCGCGCTGGTCGGGATGGGCATGGGGGCGCTCACCCGGCACGCCGCCGCAGCCGTCTTCGCGGCCACGACGGTGCTCCTGCTCCTGCCGATGGTGGTCGACCGCGACGAGCACCGGTGGATCGCCGAGCTGTACGACACCCTGCCCGTCGTCGCCTGGCTACGACTGATCGAGGTGCATCCCGACATCGTCAACCCGGTCCCGTACCCGGCCACGGTCGCCGGCTCCTGGCTGGCCCTGGCCGCCTGGTCCCTGGTAGCGGCGCTGGCAGCCGTCACCCTCGTGCACCGCCGCGACCCCTGACCGCCACGCCCGCGACCGGCGCGCCAGGCGCGGGCGAGGGTCCCGTCCTGTCCGGGAGCCGGCGGGACGGGACCCTCGCGGGTAATCGACGTCAGGCCACGACGGAGACCATGCGGCCCCTGATGACGATGACCTTGCGGGGTTCCTTGCCGGCCAGGGCCGCCGCGACCGCCTCCAGGGCCGCCGCGCGGACGGTCTCCTCGGTCGCGTCGGCGGGCACCTCGACCCGGCCCCGCACCTTGCCGTTGATCTGCACCGGGTACGTCACCGTCTCCGCCACCAGCAGCGCCGGGTCGGCGGTCGGGAAGTCGGCGTACGTCAGGGAGGTGTCGTGCCCCAGCCGCCGCCACAGTTCCTCGGCGACGTGCGGGGCGAACGGCGCCACCATCAGCACCAGTGGCTCGGCCACCTCCCGCGGGGTCGCCGACAGCCGGGTCAGCCCGTTGGTCAGCTCGATCAGCTTGGCGATGGCGGTGTTGAACCGGATCGCCTCCATGTCGCCACGGACCCCGTCGACGGTCTTGTGCAGCAGCCGCCGGGTCGCGGAGTCGGCGGGGACGTCGGTGACCCGCAGCGCGCCGCTCTGCTCGTCGACGACGGCCCGCCAGACCCGCTGCAGGAACCGGTACGACCCGACGACCGCCCGGGTCTCCCACGGGCGGGACACCTCCAGCGGGCCCATCGACATCTCGTAGACGCGGAACGTGTCCGCCCCGTACACGGCGCACATCTCGTCGGGCGTGACCACGTTGCGCAGGGACTTGCCCATCTTGCCGTACTCGCGGGTGACCTCCTGGTCGCCGTGGAAGTAGCGGCCGTCGCGCTCCACGACCTCCTCCGCCGGCACCGGTGTCTGCCGGGCGTCCCGGAAGGCGTACGCCTGGATGTAGCCCTGGTTGAACAGCTTGCGGAACGGCTCGAACGACGAGACGTGCCCCAGGTCGTACAGGACCTTGTGCCAGAACCGGGCGTACAGCAGGTGCAGCACGGCGTGCTCGGCGCCGCCGACGTACAGGTCGGTGCCCCCGCAGTCGCCCTCGCCGCGCGGCCCCATCCAGTACGCCTCGTTCTCCGGGTCGACGAAACGCTGCGAGTTCGTCGGGTCCACGTAGCGCATCTCGTACCAGCACGAGCCGGCCCACTGCGGCATCACGTTGGTCTCGCGGGTGTAGCGCTGCGGGCCGTCGCCCAGGTCCAGCTCCACCTCCACCCAGTCGCGCCGGCGCGACAGCGGCGTCTCCGGGTTGCTGTCGGCGTCGGACGGGTCGAAGGTGCGCGGCGAGAAGTCGTCCACCTCGGGCAGCTCGACCGGCAGCATCTCCTCCGGCAGCGCGATGGCCGCGCCGGTGGCGTCGTACACGATGGGGAACGGCTCGCCCCAGTAACGCTGCCGGGAGAACAGCCAGTCGCGCAGCCGGTAGGTCACCGCGCCGGCGCCGTGCCCGTTGGCCTCCAGCCACTCGATGATCCGGGCCTTCGCGTCGACGACGGCCAGGCCGTTCAGGTCCGGGCCGCCTGCGGGCGCGGCGCTGTTGACCGCCGGCCCGTCCCCGGTGTACGCCTTGCCGTCGAAGCCCTCCGGCGGCTGCACGGTACGCACGATGGGCAGCTCGAAGACCTCGGCGAACGCCCAGTCCCGCTCGTCCTGGGCGGGCACCGCCATGATGGCGCCCGTGCCGTAGCCGGCCAGCACGTAGTCGGCGACGAAGATCGGGATCTGCCCACCGGTGACCGGGTTGGTGGCGTACGCCCCGACGAAGACGCCGGTCTTCTCCTTCGTGTCGGCCTGCCGCTCGACGTCGGTCTTGGCCGCCGCCGCCTTGCGGTACGCCTCCACGGCGGCGCGCGGGTTGGCGTGCCCGCCCGTCCACGCGTCCGCGGTCCCGGCCGGCCAGGCCGCCGGCGTCAGCGCGTCGACCAGCTCGTGCTCGGGGGCCAGCACCAGGTAGGTGGCGCCGAAGACGGTGTCCGGCCGGGTCGTGAACACCCGGATCGGCTCGACGGTGGTCGGGAAGCCGATGTGGGCGCCGGTGGAGCGGCCGATCCAGTTGCGCTGCATCAGCTTGATGGGCTCGGGCCAGTCCAGCGCGTCCAGGTCGTCCAGCAGCCGGTCGCCGTACGCGGTGATCCGCATCATCCACTGCTTCAGGTTGCGCTTGAAGACCGGGAAGTTGCCCCGCTCGGAGCGGCCGTCGGCGGTGACCTCCTCGTTGGCCAGCACCGTGCCCAGCCCCGGGCACCAGTTCACCGGCGCCTGCGAGACGTACGCCAGCCGGTGGTCGTCGACGACGGCCCGGCGCTCGGCGACGGACAGCTCCGCCCAGGCCCGGCCGTCGGGGGTCGGCCGGTGGCCGCCCTCGAACTCGGCGATCAGCTCGGCGATGGGGCGGGCCCGCCGCGCCTCGGTGTCGTACCAGGAGTTGAAGACCTGCAGGAAGATCCACTGCGTCCAGCGGTAGAAGTCGGTGTCGATGGTGGCCACCGAGCGGCGCTCGTCGTGGGCCAGGCCCAGCCGGCGCAGCTGCTCCTTGTAGCGCTCGATGTTCTGCACCGTCGTGGTGCGGGGATGGGTGCCGGTCTGCACCGCGTACTGCTCGGCGGGCAGGCCGAACGCGTCGAAGCCCATCGCGTGCAGCACGTTGCGCCCCGCCATCCGCTGGTAGCGGGCGTAGCAGTCGGTGCCGATGTAGCCCAGCGGGTGCCCGACGTGCAGGCCCGCACCCGACGGGTACGGGAACATGTCCAGGACGTACAGCTTCTCCGCCCCGGCGCGGGGATGGTCGGGATCGGCCAGCGGGCCCGTCGGGTTCGGGGCGTGGAACGTGCCCTCGCGCGCCCAGACGTCCTGCCAACGCTGCTCGATCTCCTCGGCCAGGGCCGCGGTGTATCGGAACGGGGGAATGTCGGCCGGTGCTGCCTCACTCATGGCGTCTCCTCGCTTCGCTCGTCGCCGCCGGCCGCGCCGCGGCCGGGCTGGGTGCTGACCTCGCTCGGCGCGGTCATGTCGGTATGGTCCGGCTCTGCCCGCCGCCGGCGCCGCGCCCGCGCCCCGGTGGGGGTGCCGGCCACCGGGGCGTCCGGCAGCGGGCACAAAAAAGCCCCTCGCGCAGGAGGGGCCGCCGTGCTGTCGCGCGTCAGCGCATCAGCACGGCCCGGTAAGGAGCAGGAAGAATCCGGCCATGACCGGGAGTGTACCCCGCCGCCGGCTCCCGCACGTCGCCCGCCACCCGTCGGCCGGGACGCCCGGGCCCGCAGGTGAGCGCCCGTCGCGGCCCGCGCGGACCGCGACGGGCGCCGGGAGCCGGCGCCCGCTCCCCCGACCGGCGAATATTCGGTGCGTAACCGACCGTCTACCTGCGGGGGTCGGCGACAGCGAGAAACATGGTTAGCCTGAGAGGCCAGTGAGATTCCTGCGGCATACGAGGCTCGGCGTCGCGAACCCTACGGCGGGTCCAACTGCTCTATACAGAGCTGCCGTTCGGCGACGAGGAGGAGGCCCGTGACACAACAGACCAGGGACGAGGTGGGCGGCCTACTGCCGCACGACGAGTTCCGCGCCGCCAGCGAAGCCATCGTGTCGAACATCGAGCAGGTCATCGAGGGTAAGACCGCCACGGTGCGGCTCGCCCTGGCCGTCCTGCTCGCCGAGGGTCACCTCCTGATCGAGGACGTGCCCGGGGTCGGCAAGACCAAGCTCGCCAAGGCCCTGGCCCGCTCGATCGACTGCTCGGTGCGCCGCATCCAGTTCACCCCCGACCTGCTGCCCAGCGACGTGACGGGGGTCAGCGTCTACAACCAGGAGACGCACGACTTCGAGTTCCGCCCCGGCGCGGTCTTCGCCAATCTGGTCGTCGGCGACGAGATCAACCGCGCGTCGCCCAAGACGCAGTCCGCGCTGCTGGAGTGCATGGAGGAACGTCAGGTCACCGTCGACGGCGTGACCTACCACCTGCAGACGCCTTTCATGGTCATCGCCACCCAGAACCCGATCGAGATGGAGGGCACCTACCCCCTGCCCGAGGCGCAGCGCGACCGCTTCACGGCCCGCATCGCGATGGGCTATCCGGATCCGCGCGCCGAGCTGGCGATGCTCGACGGGCACGGCGCGACGGACCCGCTGGACGAGCTGCACGCGGTCTCCGACGCCAACACCGTGCGCCGGCTGATCGCCCACGTCCGGCAGGTGCACGTCGCCGAGGCCGTCAAGCAGTACGCGATCGACCTCGTCACCGCCACCCGGGAGGCCCCCGACCTGCGCCTCGGCGCGTCCCCCCGGGCCACCCTGCAACTACTGCGCACCGCCCGTGCGGTGGCCGCGCTGGAGAGCCGCGACTACGTCCTCCCCGACGACCTGCAGGCGCTGGCGGTGCCGGTGCTCGCCCACCGGATCATCCCGACCGCCGACGCGCAGCTCGCCCGGCGCACCACGGACGCGATCGTCTCCGACCTGGTGCACCGCCTGCCGCTGCCGCACGACCGCGGGCGCTCCCCTTACGACACCCGCCCTCCGGGCGAGGGCAACGGCCGAGCCACGTACGAGCCACGGAGGCGATGACGTGCGCGACGGGCTGCGAGGGCTGACCACCCGCGGTCGTTCGTTTCTCGCGGCCGCGGTCGCGGCGGCGATCTCGGCCGGCATCCTCGGCGAGAAGGACCTGCTCCGGGTGGCCGTGCTGCTGGCGATCCTGCCGCTGCTCGCCGCGGCCTACGTGGGACGCAGCCGCTACAAGCTGGCCTGCACCCGGTCGCTGGACCCGCACCGGGCGCCCGTGGGCGCGAGCTCCCGGGTGGTGCTGCGGCTACAGAACCTCTCCCGGCTGCCCACCGGCACCCTGCTGCTGGAGGACCGGCTGCCGTACGCGCTGGGCAGCCGGCCCCGGGTGGTGCTGGAACGCCTCGGCGCCCACCAGGCCAGTTCGGTGGCCTACACGGTGCGCGCCGACGTGCGCGGTCGCTACGAGGTGGGTCCGCTGGTGGTCCGGATGACCGACCCGTTCGGGTTGTGCGAGCTGAGCCGCGCCTTCCCGAGCATCGATCACCTGACCGTCATCCCGCAGGTCACGCCGCTGCCGGCGGTGCGGCTGCCCGGCGAGTACGCCGGCAGCGGCGACAGCCGGGCCCGCTCCGTCGCCGTGCACGGCGAGGACGACGCCGCCACCCGGGAGTACCGGATGGGCGACGACCTGCGCCGGGTGCACTGGAAGTCCACCGCGCGCACCGGCGAGCTGATGGTGCGCCGGGAGGAACAGCCCTGGGAGAGCCGGGCCACCGTCGTGCTGGACACCCGCGCGTACGGTCACCGGGGCGACGGGCCGACGGCCTCCTTCGAGTGGGCGGTCTCGGCGGCGGCGAGCATCGCGGTGCACCTGCGCCAGGCCGGCTACAAGCTGCGCCTGGTGACCGGCTCCGGCGCCGACGTGGACGCGTCCGAGGCGGCCGGCGACGGCATGCTGCTCGACCACCTCGCCGAGGTGCGGCTCGACAAGACCGGCGAGCTCACCAGCCTGGCGCAGCGGGTCCGGCAACGGTCCGACGGTGGCCTGATCATCGGGCTGTTCGGCTCGCTGGGCACCGCCGAGGCCGAACTGCTGGCGGGGCTGCGGGGCAACGGCGCCACCTGCGTCGGTTTCCTGCTCGACAGCTCCACCTGGCTGCACCTGCCGGCCAAGGCGCGGACCGAGGCCGACCAGGCGCACGGCGCCGCCGCGCTGGCCATGATGCGCAGCGGCTGGCGGGTCATCGGGGTCGACCACGGCGCGGGGCTGCCCGCGTTGTGGCCGCAGGCGGCCCGCGGTTCGCAGGGCTTCGCGCTGCGGGCGGCCATGGCCGAGACGGTGGCCGGCGGCATGCGATGAACGGAAGGGTCCCCTCATGATCGCCCACCGGAACCTGGGCTTCGTGGCCGCCGTGGCCACGCTGCTCGCCGCCGCCCCGCTGTCGGCCATCTTCCAACGCTGGACGTGGCTGATCGAGGCGACGCTCGCGGTGGCCGTGGTCGCCGCCGTGGCCGCGCTCGCCCGGCTGGCCCGGGCGCCACTGTGGGCCCAGCCCCTGGCCATGCTGGCGGGCCTGACGCTGGCCCTGACCTGGCTCTTCCCCGGCGGCGGCGAGCTGCTGGGCATCGTGCCCGCCCCGTCGACCTTCACGCACTTCGGCGAGTTGCTCAGCGGCTCGCTACAGGACATGCGCTCCTACGGCATCAAGGTGCCCGACACCGAACCGCTGCTGTTCGTCACGGTCCTCGGGGTCGGCGGGGTCGCCGCGTTGGTCGACGTGCTCGCCGTCGGGCTGCGCCGGCCGGCGCTCGCCGGCCTGCCGATGCTGGCGATCTATTCGGTGCCCGTCGCGGTCTACGTGGACAGCGTCCCGGCGGTGCCGTTCGTCGTGGGCGCCGCCGGCTACCTCTGGCTGCTGCTGACCGACAACGTCGACCGGGTCCGCCGGTTCGGCCGGCGGTTCACCGGCGACGGGCGCGACGTCGACGTCTGGGAGGCCTCACCGCTGGCCGCCGCCGGCCGGCGGCTGGCCGTGGTGGGGGTGACGTTGGCCGTGGCGCTGCCGCTGGCCGTGCCCGGCATGACCGGCGGGCTGCTGGACAGCATCGGCGGCGGTTCCGGCAACGGCGACGGCAACGGCCGTCCCGGGCAGGGTGGCACCGGCAGGATCGACCTGTTCGCGGCGCTGAGTGGGCAGCTCAACCAGTCCGAGGTCACCGACCTGGTCAAGGTCACCACCACCGAGAAGAACCCGTTCTACCTGCGCTTCGGGGTGGCCGACAAGCTCGAGGGCGGGGGCTTCCGGTTCAGCATCCCCACCGGCCGCCCCGTCAGCGACCTGCCGGCGCCGTCGGCGCGGGGCGTCGAGCAGCAGGCATACCGGGCCAGCGTCGAGGTGTCGAAGAACCTCAACATGCCGCTGCTGCCGGTCTACAGCGAGCCGGTGGGCACCGAGAACCTGAGCGGCAACTGGGCGTACGACCCGAGCCTGCAGGTGGTCTTCTCCAACCGGGAAAACTCCCGCGACAAGCGCTACGAGTTCGACTACGTGCGTTCGACGTACACGCCCGCGGCCCTGCGGCGGTCCCTGCCGCTGCCGGCCGACCACGCGGTGCGGCGCCTGCATCCCGCGCCACCGGCCGTGCCCGAGGTCGAGGCGCTGGTCTCCACGCTCGTGCGGGGCAAGGACACCGAGTACGACAAGGTCCGGGCGATCTACGACCACTTCTCCGCCGACAACGGCTTCACCTACTCGCTGAGCACCAAGAGCGGCACCAGCGGCCAGGCGATCGTCGACTTCCTCGACAACAAGGTCGGCTTCTGCCAGCAGTACGCCGCCGCGATGACGTGGCTGGTGCGGGCCGCCGGCATCCCGGCGCGGGTGGCCTTCGGCTTCGCCAACGGCAGCAACTCCGGCGACGGCCCGTACACCCTGACCAACCGGAACCTGCACGCCTGGACGGAGGTCTACTTCAACGAGGTCGGCTGGGTGCCCTTCGACGCCACCCCGGCGTACGGCGTGCAGGGCTCGTCCCGGTCGGCCTGGGCGCCGGACATCGACGCCCCGGAGGAGGAGGCGCCGGTTCCCGGCGCGTCGAGCGCCCCCGGCGGTAGCGATCCGGCGGCCGACCCGGCGAGGCGGGAGGACCTGGAGGAGGACATCGACCCCGGTGCGGCCTTCGGCGGGGCGGCCCCGACCGAGCAGGCCCCGAGGTGGCCCTGGTACGCCGCCGGCGCGGCGCTGGCCCTGCTGTTCCTGCTCGCCGTGCCGGCGCTGCGCCGGGCGGCCCTGCGCCGGCGGCGCGGCGGCGGCGCGGCGGCACCGACCGTGGCGCCGGTGGGCGCCGGGGCCGCCACCGACGGCGGCGGGGACGGGCCCGCCGACGGTCGGCGCATGGTGGTGCTGGCGGACACCGAACGGGCCCGCGCGGACGCGCACGCCGCCTGGGACGAGCTGCTCGACACGCTCGTGGACTACCGGGTCCGGATGGACCGCACGGAGACACCCCGGACCACCGCCGCCCGGCTCTCGCGGGAGGCGCTCACCGCCGACGCGGCGGCGATCACGGCGGTACGCCTGCTCGGCCGCGCCGAGGAACGTGCCCGCTACGCCCGCGATCCGATCACCGGGGAGCAGTTCCTGCCGGCCCTGCGCGCCGTTCGGGCCGCGCTCGCCGCCCAGGCCGACCGGCGCACCCGGCTGGTGGCGGCGCTGCTGCCGCCGTCGGTGCTGCTGCGGTGGCGCCGGACCACGGCCGAGGCGTCGTCGCGGCTGGTGGCGGCGGCTGGCCGGGCCCGGCACCGGCTGCTGCGCTGGAGCCCGCGCCGCCTGCTGGCCAGCCGGGTGGCCCGCTGACCGACGGGCCGGGACGCTGCCGAGCTGAAGTCGCATCGGTCGACTGCACGGGACGCTGTCGAGCTGATGTCGCAGACGATTCAGGAGCCACAGCGGCCCCGACGCCACCTGATGACACAGACGACTCAGTTCGACAGCGTCGTGCGAACCTTCCGCCCGCGAACGAGGTCGGCGACCGCTACCGGCCGGTAACGCCCGCCCGGGGCGTCGCCGGCCGCGCGGACCAGCGTCGTCACGGGGCCGCCCGCCTCAGCGGCGGGTCGGGCTCAGCAGCGGGTCGGGCTCAGCGGTGCCCCTCCGGGCGCTGCCGCCACCGATCCTCCATCCGGTCGAGGATGGAGGGCCGCCGACCACCCGATTTGCCCCGGGGGCGACGACGACTCGTCGTCCCGCCCACGACGTGCAGGTCCGGTGACTGCGCCCGACGGTGCGACTGCACCGCGAACGCGGCCGAGGCAAGCATGACGACGAACCCCGCCACTGCCAGCGGCGGAGTCTTGATCACCGCGCCGTAGACCAACAGGGCCAATCCGGCGATCATCACGCCGGCGGCGACGAGCAGGCGACGCCGCGTATGGAAACGCGGGTCGCTGGCGCGCACGGCCGAGGCGAATTTGGGGTCCTCGGCAAGCGACCGCTCGATCTGCTCGAACAGCCGCTGCTCGTGCTCCGAGAGCGGCACGGCACTCCTCCCCGGTCACGTTGGTCGGCCCGGTCGGGCCGGCAGACCGTGGCAGCCATCCGGCTGCTTACCCGCAAGTCTACGAGGGCCCCCCCGCGTCGGAAAGCGGGACGACCTATGGTCGGGGTGGATTTTCATTTCGTCCCCCCTCCCGGAACCCGAGCAGACTGGCCGGACCTATGACGGACCGCCCGAAACGGGCAGCCGCGGCGTCCGCTGCGGCCTCCGCCTCCCGCCAACCCCGCTCGGGCGCGCCGAGGGCGAGCTGACGCGGCGTCTCCTGCGCGGCGGCGAGCCCCTCGACCCGTACGCCGACCAGTCGGATCCGCTCAGCCGGGTCGAGAGCGGTGTAGAGCGCCCAGACGGTGTCGAAGATCTCCCGGGCGACGTCGGTCGACCCGCCCGCCGTGCGGGACCGGCTGACGGTGCGGAAGTCGGCCATCCGCACCTTCAGCGACACGGTCCGCCCGACCTGCCCGGCCTGACGCAACCGGATGCCGACCTTCTCGGAGAGGGCGAGCAGCGCCCGCCGGATCTCCAGCGGGTCACCCACGTCGACGTCGAAGGTCACCTCGGCGCCGATCGACTTCTCCACCTGCTCGGGGCTGACCCGGCGCGGGTCCCGGCCCCAGGCCAGTTCGTGCAGGCCGGCGGCGGCCGCCGCACCGAGCGCCTTGCGCAGCATGCCCAGGGGCGCCTCGGCGAGGTCGCCGATGGTGGCCAGGCCCAACCGCCGCAACGTCTCGGTGGAGCGCTCCCCCACCCCCCACAGCGCCGACACCGGCAGCGGGTGCAGGAAGTCGAGCACCCGGGTGGCCGGCACCACGAGCAGGCCGTCGGGCTTGGCCCGGGTCGAGCCGAGCTTGGCCACGAACTTGCTCGGGGCGACCCCGACCGAGCAGGTCAGGTCCTGCTCGGCGACGACCCGCTCGCGGACGCGCCGGGCGATGGCCGCGGGCGGGCCGAACAGCCGGCGGGCCCCGGCCACGTCGAGGAACGCCTCGTCGAGCGAGAGCGGCTCGACCAGCGGGGTCACGTCCCGGAAGATCTGCATGACCGCCCGGGAGGCTGCCGAGTATTGGGCGAAATCCGGTGGCAGGTAGACCGCGTGCGGGCAGAGCGCCCGGGCCCGGGCGGTTGGCATGGCGCTGCGTACGCCGTAGTGACGGGCCTCGTAGCTGGCCGAACTCACCACCCCGCGCGGGCCGACCCCGCCGACCACGACGGGCCGGCCGCGCAGCTCGGGGCGGCGGCGGACCTCGACCGAGGCGAAGAAGGCGTCCATGTCGACGTGCAGGATCGGACAGCCGGAATCGTCGGCGTCCGGCCCGAACCGGGGATCGCCGCCCCGGGGCAACGACTGGCTGCGACCCATTCCCGCAGGCTAGCCCCGACCTGCGACATCGGGCCGAACGGGTGCGGCCCGGTCAGCCGCGTACGACCAGCAGCGGGATGGTCATCTCGGCCGCCGTGTCCGCCCCGTGGTATGCCACCAGCCGGGACGCCGCCGGCGGCTCGGACCGGGAGGCGGTCACCGCGTACGTGGCGTTGCAGATCACCACCACGTCGCCGATGCGGGCCAGGTGCTCCTCGGCAACCGGGCCGAACCAGCCGGCGGCCACCACCTCGTCGCGAGTGCGCACCCGGGCCGCCGCCCCGAGCACCGCCGACCAGGCGGCCACGACGTCGTCCACGGCGCCCGGGGTCACGTGCAGGTAGCGGACCCGGGCTTCCCCCGCGACCACCTCCAGCCCGGCGCGCAGCCGGGGGTCGGCGTCCAGGTCGATCCGGTGCCCGACCGGCACGTCGAGCTGGCCGTGGTCGGCGGTGACCAGCAGCGCCGCGTCGGCCGGCAGCCCGTCCACGAGCCGGGCCAGCAGCCGGTCCACCTCGGCCGCGGCGACCCGCCAGGGCACGGAGTCGACGCCCGTGAGGTGCCCGTGCCGGTCCAGGTCGGGGTGGTAGCCGGAGACCAGCGTGGGCCCCGGCCCGGCGGCCAGGGCGGCGAGCATCCGGGTGGCGAGCGCATCGACGCCGGCCGCGCCACGGTAGTCGCCGCCCCGGTTGGCGGCCAGCGTCAGCCCGCTACCGCCGAACTCGGGCCGGCTCACCACCGTCACCGCGACCCCGGCCGCCCGCGCGCGCTCGAACTGGGTGCGCACCGGCTGCCAGCACGGCGGCGGCGGGTCGGCGGCCCACTCGACGTGGTTGAGCACCCGGTCGGTCCCCGGCACCCGCACGGTGAAGCCGAGCACGCCGTGCGCGCCGGGTGCGGCGCCGGTGCCGAGCGTCACCAGGCTCGTCGGCGTGGTCGACGGGAAACCGGAGGTCAGCGGCCGGCCCGTGGTCGCGGCGAGCCCCGCCAGGGTCGGCGCGTACGGCGCGGCGGTCGGGATCTGATGCCAGCCGAGGCCGTCGACGAGCAGCACCGCGATCCGGCGTACGCCGGGCAGGGCGGCGGCCAGCCCGAGCGGGTCGGCGGCGCCGGGCACCCCCAGCGCGGCCAGCGCGCCGGGCAGGATGTCGGCGAGGCTGCCGTCACCGTAGCGCGGCCCGACGATCTCCAGCGGGTCCGTCACGGGCGGCGGGCGAAGACGTGCAGTTGGGCGGCGAGGTCCCGCCAGGGTGCCCGCGCGGCGAGCGCCCGCTCCAACTCGACCAGGGCGGCGGGCTGGCCGTCGGCGACGGCCGCGGGCAGCAGGTCGGCGAGCACGCGTACGCCGTGGACCTCCTCGACCACGAGCCCGGCGGCGCCGAGCAGCGCGGCGGCACCGTCGGCGTCGTAGCGCCGGCGCAGCGTGTCGCGGGTGCCGGCCGCGCCGGCCGGATCGGCGGCCAACGCGGCGGCGACGTCCAGGTGCCCGTTCATCGCCCGACCGAGCACCGCGGCGGCCCGGCCGGCGACCAACACGCTCGCGGCACCGCCCGGGCGCAGCGCGGCGGCCAGCGCCGCCACCACCGCCGCCGGGTCGTCGACGACCTCCAGCACGGCGTGGCAGAGCACCAGGTCGGCGGCGCCCGGCTCGACCAGGCCGGCGAGCGCGTCGCCGTCGCCCTGCACGGCACGGATCCGCTCGGCCACGCCGGCCTCCGTGGCCCGGCGGGTCAGTGCGGCGAGCGCGTCGGGGCTGGCGTCGACAACGGTGACCCGGTGCCCGGCCTGGGCGAGCGGAACGGCGAAGCCGCCCGTGCCGCCACCCACATCGAGCACGGTCAGGGTGCTGCCGGCGCGGCGCTCCAACTCGGCGCGCAGCACCGACCAGATGACGGCGGTACGGGGGGTCAGCGACGGCCCGGCGAGCCGGCCTGGGGTCTGCTCCACCCGGTCGAGCCTAGTCACCCGGTCCAGCCCGGCCGCGCCGCGTCCGCGGCGATCCGGCCCCGGCCGGTCCTCGGCTCTGCGGGACCGGGCCTCCCGTGGGCGGCCCGCCGGCCCCGCCGGGGGGCCGCCGGCCGGTAAAGGACGGAAGGTCAGGACTCGCCGGTGACGGCGTCGTCCTCGGCCCGCGACCGCAGGGCGTTGGCCACCGGGCCCTCGTTGATCTCGTACTCGCGGGGCTCGGTGTGGTGGCTCGGGGTCCAACCGGCGCCGAGCCGGGTCCGCCGGGAGTTTGCCACTGCGCCGCTGTGCTCGTTGTTTCCCATAGATCCGTTCGTCTCCTCTTGCTCACCCGGGCCGCTCTGCCCGCGCGAGCTGGAGTGTCCCTCCATCGGGCGCGGGAAACCGTAACGTGGATCACTGCCGTCAGCGGAAGTCGCGGGAGGCGGGGCTGACCGGCGCCTCGATCGCGTCCAGCCGGTCGGCAGTGAGATTCGTGACTCCCTCGTGCCGCTGCAACCGCCCCCGCACCACCAGCGCGCTGCTGGTGCGGGCAACTCGACGGTAGCGCTGCCAGAGCCCCGGGGAGCACGTGACATTGAGCATGCCGGTCTCGTCCTCCAGGTTGAGGAAGGTGACCCCGCCGGCGGTGGCCGGCCGCTGCCGGTGGGTCACGATCCCACCGACCCGGATGCGCCGCCCCGGCTCCACCCGCCCCAGCCGGGCGATCGGCACCGCACCGAGGACGTCGAGCCGGGGACGCAGGAAACTCACCGGGTGGCTCTCCGGCGACAGCCCGGTCGCCCAGACGTCGGCGACCAGCCGGTCCACCGCCTCCATCCCGGGCAGGGTTGGCGCGGCGACGCCGGTCACCGTGCCCGGCAACCGCCCCGGCCGGTCCTGCGCCGCCGCGCCGGCGGCCCAGAGAGCCTCCCGCCGGGACAGCCCGAAACAGGCGAAGGCGTCCGCGGTGGCCAGCGCCTCCAGCTGCCCGGCGGCCAGACCCACCCGCCGGGCCAGGTCCGGCATGTCGCGGTACGGCCCGTGCGCCGCCCGCTCCGCCTCGATCCGCTCGGCCACCCCGCCGCCGAGGGTACGCACACCGGACAGCCCGAGCCGGACGGCCGGCCCGGTCAGCCCCCAGGCGTGCGGCGGCTCCCCCGCCACGCTGCCCCACCGGGTCTGCGGGGTGGACTCCAACACCGCCAGAGCGCCGCTGGCGTTGACGTCCGGCCGGCGCACCTGCACCCCGTGCCGGCGGGCGTCGTCGACCAGGGTCTGCGGCGAGTAGAAACCCATCGGCTGGGCGTTGAGCAACGCCGCCAGGAACGGCCCCGGGTGGTAACGCTTGAGCCAGGAACTGGCGTAGACCAGGTAGGCGAAGCTCATCGCGTGGCTCTCCGGGAAGCCGTAGCTGGCGAACGCGGAGAGCTTGCGGTAGACGTCGTCGGCCAGCTCGCCGGTGATGCCCCGCTCGGCCATGCCCGCGTAGAGCCGGTCGGCGATGCGGGCCATCCGCTCGGCGGAGCGCTTGGCGCCCATCGCCCGGCGCAGCTGGTCGGCCCCCGCCGCGTCGAAGCCGGCCAGGTCGATGGCGAGCTGCATCAACTGCTCCTGGAACAGCGGCACGCCGAGGGTCTTCTCCAGCGCGTTGCGCATCAGCGGGTGCGGATACGTCACCGGCTCCTGACCGTTCTTGCGCCGGATGTACGGGTGCACCGAGCCGCCCTGGATCGGGCCGGGCCGGATCAGCGCCACCTCGACCACCAGGTCGTAGAACTCGCGGGGCTTCAGCCGGGGCAGGGTGGCCATCTGAGCGCGGCTCTCCACCTGGAACACCCCCACCGAGTCGGCGCGGCAGAGCATGTCGTAGACCTCGGGATCGTCCAGCGTCATGTCGCCCAGATCCAGGCTCAGGCCGATCATGTCGTAGCCGTGGTGCAGCGCGGAGAGCATGCCGAGCCCGAGCAGGTCGAACTTGACCAGGCCGACGGCGGCGCAGTCGTCCTTGTCCCACTGGAGCACGCTGCGGCCCGGCATCCGCCCCCACTCCACCGGGCACACCTCGATCACCGGCCGGTCGCAGATCACCATGCCGCCGGAGTGGATGCCCAGGTGCCGGGGAAAGGTCTGCAACTCGTCGGCGTACGCGACCACCTGCTCCGGGATGTCCGCCACGTCGACGGACGCCACGGACCCCCAGCGGTCGATCTGCTTGCTCCACGCGTCCTGCTGGCCCGGCGAGAACCCGAACGCCCTGGCCACGTCCCGCACCGCCGAGCGGGGCCGGTACGAGATGACGTTGGCGACCTGGGCGGCGTGCTCGCGGCCGTAGCGGGCGTAGACGTGCTGGATCACCTCCTCCCGGCGGCCGGACTCGATGTCCACGTCGATGTCCGGCGGGCCGTCGCGCTCCGGGGCGAGGAAACGTTCGAAGAGCAGCCGGTGCCGGACGGCGTCCACGTTGGTGATCCGCAGCGCGTAGCAGACCGCCGAGTTTGCCGCCGAGCCCCGCCCCTGGCAGTAGATGTCCTGCTCACGGCAGAACGTGACGATGTCGTAGACCACCAGGAAGTAGCCGGGGAAACCCAGCGCCTCGATCATGTCCAGCTCGTGGTCGAGCTGCGCGTACGCCCCCGGATGCGCCTCCGGTGGGCCGTAGCGCTCGCGGGCGCCGGCGCGGGTCAGGTGGCGCAGCCAGCTCATCTCGGTGTGCCCGGGCGGCACCGGGTACGCCGGCAGCCGGGGCGCGACGAGCTGGAGGTCGAAGGCGAGCCCCGCGCCGAACTCGGCGGCCCGGGCCACCGCACCGGGATACGCGGCGAACCGGGCCGCCATCTCGGCCCCGCCGCGCAGGTGGGCGGTGCCGGCCGCGGGCAGCCAACCGTCGAGTTCGTCCAGGCTGCGTCGGGCCCGCACGGCCGCGACGGTGCTCGCCAGCCGCCGCCGCCCCGGGGTGGCGTAGTGCACGTTGTTGGTGGCCACCGTGGGCAGGCCGGCCGCCGCCGCCAGCTCGGCGAGCGCGTCGTTGCGGTCGGCGTCGACCGGGTGCCCGTGGTCGGTCAGCTCCACCGCCACCGTCTCCGGACCGAACAGGGCCGCCAGCCGGTCCAGCTCGCGGGCCGCCGCGTCCACCCCCTCGGTGAGCAGCGCCGCCGGCACGTGCCCCTTGCGGCAGCCGGTGAGCACCAGCACGTGGTCGCGTAGCTCGGCGGCGACCTCCTCCAGCTCACCGTAGACCGGGCGGCCCTTCTCCCCGCCGCGCAACTGGGCGCGGGCGATGGTCGTGGCGAGCCGCGCGTACCCCTCGTGGCCGTGGGCCAGCAACAGCAGGTGCCGCCCGAGCGGGTCGGGCTCGCCGTTCTGCGGGCCGGGCAGGTCCAGGGAGAGCTCGGCGCCGAAGATCGTCGGCAGGTGCAGCGCCCGGGCCGCCTCGGCGAAGCGCACCACCCCGTAGAAGCCGTCGTGGTCGGTGACGGCGAGCGCGGTGAGGCCCAGCCGGGCCGCCTCCTCGGCCAGTTCCTCGGGATGGCTGGCGCCGTCGAGGAAGCTGAAGTTGGTGTGCGCGTGCAGCTCGGCGTACGGCACCGGGTCGTCGGGGCGGGCCACCTCGGGCGGCTGGTAGTGCTCCCGTCGACGGCTCCAGGCGGGCGAGTCACCGCCGTCGGCGTCCACGGCCAGCGGATCGACCGCGTGCAGGTGCCGCTCGTCGCGCCCCCGGCCGCCGGCCCCACCGTCCCGCCCCTTCCTCGGCAGGCCCGTGCCCGGCAGGCCCGGGGTCGGGCGCCCGGCGCCGGGCCGGCCGGAGAGCAGCCGTTCCAGCTCCGACCAGGGCAGCTCCGGGTTGTGGAAGCTCATCGGAGCCCCTCCGAACGGACGGCCGGAGAGATCTTGGACGATTTCGGCCTCCGGAGGGGCCGGAGTTCTCCAAGATCCGAGAGTCGGCGTCCGGTGACCCCGTCAACGGGGCAGTTCGGCAGGGCCCGCCCGCCGCCGGGGCGGCACGCCGACAGGGCACCGCACCGGCCGGGGCGGCGGGGGTGGAGCGGGCGCTCAGTCATAGATCGCCTCCACCAGCCAGCGACCGGCCTCGACGGCGAGCAGCAGTGCCGTACCGTCGGCCAGGCTGACCTGGAACCGGGCCCGGCGGCGGGCCTCGGCCGGCGCCCACCAGCGCTCGTCGACCGGCCACGGACCGGCCCAGCCGACGATCCCGACCGGCCGGGCGGCACCCACGGTCAGCCGGGCCGGCTCGGCGCTGACCTGGAGGCGCGCGCTGACCGCGACCGGCTCGCCGTCGGCGTCGTGCACGAGCGCGGCGAGCGGGTCGGGCAGCACCACGGCCGGCGCGGGTGGCGGCAGGCGGCCCGGCCACGGCGGCGCGGCGGGCCGGGCCGGTAGGCGTTCGTCGCCCCACGGCACCAGGCGCACCTGGTCGGCGGGCGTTCGCCCCCCGCCGAGCACCGCGGTGACCACCGCCTCGGGACCGAGAAGACCCTGCACCCGGCTCAACGCCCGGTGCGCCCGCTCCCGATCCTCGCCGGTCTCCCCCCACAGACCGGGTTGCAGGCCGGCCTGGGCGATCACCCCGTCCGGGACCAGCCGCAGCCGGATGATGCCCGCCGTCGGCCGGGTCGGGCGGGTGCCGGCCCGGCCGGTGCTGCCGGACAGCCAGCCGTCGAGCTGCCAGCGCACCCGGTCGGCGATGGCCGCGGCGGTGAGCAGCCCGTCGTGCCGCCAGACCCGGTGCAGTTCCTGCCCGTGCGCGGTCACCGCCTCGATGCCCAGCCGGGTGCAGGCCAGCCCGTGCGCGGCGAGCCGGTCGTGCAGCCGTTCGGCCAGCGCCCGGGCGGCGAAGGCCGCCGCGTCGACCCGGTCGAGCGGCTCGTCGTGGTCGGCGGTGACCGCGAGGTCGACCGGGGGTTCTCGGACCACGAGCGGACGGTGGTCCCGCCCGGCCGCCAGCCGGTGGGCCAGCGCGGCGTCGAAGCCGAACCGGGCCAGCACATCGCCGGCGGGCAGCGCGGCGAAGTCGCCCAGGGTGCGTACGCCGAGCCGGCGCAGCAGGTCGGTCAGGGCCGGCCGGCCGAGCGCCTCGACCGGCAGGTCGGCGAGGAAACCCGGGGTCCCGCCGGGCGGAACTACCCTCCCCTCGCGGGCGGCCAGCCCGGCGGCGAAGACCCCGTCGGCGATGCCGACCTGGCTCTCCACCGCGCAGGTCTGGGCGACGTGCTCGATGATCCGCTCGGCGGCCATCTCCTCGCCCCCGAGGTGGCGGCCCGGCCCCCGGGCCGCCACCGCGCACGCGCCGGGGCGTACCACCTCGACGCCGGCGACCAGTTCCTCGACGGCGGCGAGCACCGGTTCGAACGCCCGGGCGTCCCGCCCTGGGTCGTGCTCGACGGCGGTGAGCTGTGGGCAGCGCCCCTGCGCCTCCCGTTTGCGCAACCCCCGGCGCACCCCCTCGGCGCGGGCCCGTTCGGAGCAGGCGACCACCCGGTTGGCGTGCAGCACGGCCACCGGGTCGGTGGCGGGCACCCCGTCGACGATCTCCGCGGCGAGCACCGGCCAGTCCGGGCACCAGAGCAGCAGGGTGCGCACCGGTGTGCCGGTCACGCCGGGCCGACCAGGGTGAGCGCGCCGCGAGGCGACGGGTCGGGGGGCGTGGCGGCGACGGTCGGGCCGACCGGGCGGAGACGCCCCGCGCTCGACCGGCCGGTGACGGAGACGACGGTGGGAGGAGCGGAGCGGGGGATGAGCCGGGTCAGCCCGTCCCCGGGCAGCCAGACCTTGATCTCCCTGGGGCGGGCGGCGGCCCCGCGTCCGCGCGCGGAGACGGTGACCTCGCGGCGACGCAGCCTGCCCCGCCCAGGCCCGAGCCCCTCCCAGGAACCCCGGACCACCTGCAGGGTCACGTCCGCGCCGGCCCATTGCCCGTACGGCACGAGGACGCTGCCCCGCTGCCGGGCCCGGGCGGCCAGCCGGTTGGCGACCGGGGCGGAGACCGCCGTCGGCACGGCGGTGACCACGACGTCCACCCCGTCTATCAGCGCGGCGATGACGGTGGCCCACTCCGGGCCCGGGTGTGGCACCAGGGCGAGGCGGTCCAGGGCGATGCCCAGCTCGGCGGCGGCGCCCGCCCCGAACGTCGGGACCCCGACCACGGCGCACCACGAGCCGGACCGGGACGCCTCGGCGAGCAGCGCCAGCACCAGCGAGGTGCCGCCGCTGCGCCGGGGTTGGCCGGTGGCGACCGCGACCGTGCTGCCCCGTCGCAGCCCCCGGTTGGGCAGCAGCCCGGTCAGCTCCGGGGCCACCGGCAACATCCGGTGACCGGTCGCCAGGTCCGGTGCGCTCGCCGGGCGCACCAGCGCGGCCAGTGCGGCGGAACCGACCACCATACGGCCCGCCATCGGACCTACCCCCCGTCGTGCTGTCGGATCAGACGTGCGTGCGCCCGGACACCGCCCGGGACGGGCGGCGCGCCCGGGTCAGGCCGCGAGGCCGTCGAGCGCCGGTTGGTGGGCCACGCCGAGCGCGGTCTCCACCACCGTGACGAACTGCTCGGCGGAGCGCAGCAGGTCGTCGGCCTCCCGGGCGGTCACGACCCGCGGGATGCCGGCCTCGGCGGCGGCCCGCTTGCCGGCCCCGAGGGCGAAGAACCGGGCCCACTCGTCGAGCTCGGGGGCGACGCCGGAGAGCAGGACCCAGACGTTGGTGACGCGGTTACGGCGGGTGGACGAGGGACGCGCACGGGCGGCGAGCACCGCGGCGGCCGCCCGGAGCGCGGCCAGGTGGGCCGCCGCGTAACGCAGGCCGTCGGGACGGGTCTGGGCGGCCTCGGCCAGCCCGTGCCGGGCAACCGCGAGAAGCTGGGTGGGGGTGCGGTGCGGCAGCACGTGCGCCGGCACCGTCGGTGCCTGAGCCGGGTTGGTCGGCATGGGACTGTCTCCTCCGCGTGGCCGAGGCGTCGCCAGCGGGACGGCCCCTGGGCCGACGGCGGGACGCCGGGTCGAATGGTGCGGAGGAAGACGCACCGGTGGGGTGGCCGGCCGGGTGTGGATGCTTCCCCACACCACACCCGGCCGGCGCTGCCGGCGGGTTCGTCGCCCGCCGCCCGGGGGTCGTGGGCGGCGGGCGACGCTCCTGCCTGACGGGACCGGGCTCGCGACTGCCCGAGACCCAGGTGCGGCCCGCGGAGCCGCACCGCCCGGGCCGGTGCCGCGAAACACCGCCCGGGTCGTTGGAACGGGCGTTCGAGTCAATCGAACACTCGTTCTAACTGATGCTGACAGTACACCCTTCCGCCGACGAAAATGCAACGCGTGGCGCGCCGCCGTCGCGCGCCGGGACCGCCGGACGCCACCGCGTCGTGGCGCCCGGACTGATCCGTACGGTCCGACCGGATGAGCCGTCGCCCGACGTACCGGGAAGAATGGCCGGCATGCAGTCACACCCGAACGTACGGGCGGTACAGGACGTGCTCGACGCCGCGGGCGCCCGGGACGGGTCCGGCGCGCCGAGCGTCGTCCGCCTGCTGCCCGACGCCGCCCACACCGCCGCGGCCGCCGCCGAGTCGCTCGGCATCGGGGTCGGCCAGATCGCCAACTCGCTCGTCTTCGAGGCGGACGGCGTGCCGCTGCTGGTGCTCACCTCCGGCGCGCACCGGGTGGACACCGTCGGCCTGGCCGCGTCCCTCGGGATCACCCGGCTGCGCCGGGCCGCCCCCGAGTTCGTCCGCGCGCACACCGGGCAGGTGATCGGCGGGGTCGCCCCGGTCGGCCACCCAGGCCCGCTGCGCACCCTGGTCGACACCGCGCTGCGGGAGTACGACGAGGTCTGGGCGGCCGGCGGCGTGCCGCAGGCGGTCTTCCCCACCACGTACCCGGAGCTGCTGCGGGTCACCGGCGGCGCCCCGGCCGAGGTGGCGTGAGCGGGACCGGCGGCGTGAGCGGCGTACCGGAGCTGGTCACGCTGCACGTGTGGCGCACCTCCCGCGCCGCGCTGCCCCGGGCGCTGGCCCGGATGGCGGTCGACCCCCGTCGACTGCGCGCGCTGCCCGGTGTGCGGTTCGGCAAGCTGCTCGGCACCGGGACCGGCACCGGCTTCGGGCCGGGCGACGCCGACCTGACCCGATGGGCCGCGCTGACCGTGTGGGACTCCGCCGCCGCCGCCGGCGGCTTCGACGGCTCGCCGGTGGGACGGGCCTGGGCACGGCTCGCCCGCGCGCACGTACGGGTCGACCTGCGCCCGCTGAGCAGCCGGGGCGAGTGGTCCGGCCACCGGCCGTTCGGGGAGCCGCCCGGCGGCCGGGTCACCGGCCCGGTGCTGGCGTTGACCCGGGCCCGGCTGCGGCCACGGCGGGCGGCCACCTTCTGGCGGGCGGTCCCCCCGGTGGCCGCCGCCCTGCACGCCGCGCCCGGCCTGCTGGCCCGTTTCGGCGTCGGCGAGGCCCCACTGGGCTGGCAGGGCACCGTGAGCGTGTGGCGTGCTCCGGCGGACCTCGTGGCGTTCGCGTACCGTCACCCCGAGCATCGGGCGGCGATCATGCGGACCCCCACCGAGGGCTGGTACGCGGAGGAACTCTTCGCGCGGTTCGAGGTGCGCGACGTGGTGGGTGACCGGGCGGTGCTGGGGTGGGTCGCGGACGGCGACCCGGGAGCGGCGGAGGATGCGCGGGCATGAGGTTGGTGCGGTGGACCCCGGACGATCTCGTCCGACGGCTGGACGACGTGGTGGCCGTCTACGGCGAGGCGATGGGATACCGTCCGGAGCTGCTGGAGGCCCGGCGTGGCTACATCGCCAGCCACGTACGCCGGCCCGGTTTCCGTGCCGTCGCCAGCCTGACCAGCGAGGGCCGCCTGGCCGGCTTCGGCTACGGCTACCTGGGCGCCTCCGGGCAGTGGTGGCACGACCAGGTCTGGCGGGCACTGGACACCCCGGCCCGGCAGCGCTGGTTGACCCACTGCTTCGAGGTCGTCGAGCTGCACGTCCGTCCGCCCGCGCAGGGGCACGGCCTGGGCGCGGGTCAGCTACGGGCCCTGCTCAGCCTCGCGGAGGGCACGACCACGCTGCTCTCCACCCCGGAGGCCGACGAGCAGCGGTCCCGGGCCTGGCGGCTGTACCGCCGGTTCGGCTTCACCGACGTCCTGCGCGACTTCCACTTCCCCGGCGACGAACGCCCGTTCGGCGTGCTCGGCCGGGCCCTGCCGCTGGAACCCCCGGCACCCGCCCCGCCCGGAGGGGCCGCGTCGTGACCCGGCGGCTCTCCTGGGCGCTGCTGGCCGTGCTGGTGCTGGCGCAGATCTGCTACCCGCTGACCACCGGGGAGACCCGGGCCCGGCTGACCGTCGCCACCGTCGTGCTCGGCTACCTGCTCTCGGTCGGCCACGCGCTGCTCAGCCGGGGCCCGCGTACGGCGGCGGCGCTGGTCGCGGTGGCCACGCTCGGCGGGTTCGCCATCGAGGCGCTCGGCGTGGCCACCGGCTTCCCGTTCGGCAGCTACGACTACTCCGGCGAGCTGGGGCCGAAGCTGGCCGGGGTGCCGCTGATCATCCCGCTGGCCTGGACCTGGATGGCCTGGCCGGCCTGGCTGGCCGCCACCCGGCTGACCGGGGGCGCCGCCGGCCGGCCGGCGGGGCGCGGCGGCGCGTTCCCGCTACGGCGGATCGCGCTGGCCACCGTCGGGCTGGCCGCCTGGGACCTCTTCCTCGACCCGCAGATGGTGGCCGAGGGCTACTGGGTCTGGCGCGACGCCACCCCCGCCCTGCCCGGGCTGCCCGGCATCCCGGTGAGCAACTACCTGGGCTGGCTGCTCTTCGCCGTGCTGGTGATGAGCGCGCTGCGCCCGCTGGCCGGGCCCGCCGTGGCCACCACCGACGGGCGGGACGCCCCGATGTTCGCGCTCTGGCTGTGGACGTACTTCTCCAGCGTGCTGGCCCACGCGGTCTTCCTCGACCTGCCGGCCTCGGCGCTCTGGGGCGCGGTCGGCATGTCGGTGGCCGCCGTGCCGCTGGCCGTCACGCTGCTGCGCGCCCGGCGCGGCGACCGAAGCCAGCCCCGCCAGCCGCAGCGTTCCGGCGTCGACGCGACGGCATGACCGGCGTCCTCGCGCTGCTGCTCGCCGTGGCCGCGCTGACCGCGCACACCCTCGTCAACGCCGGCCGCTGGCTGCGCCGCCCGGCCGACCGGCCGGCACCGGTCACCGAGTGCGTGGCGGTGCTGCTGCCGCTGCGCGACGAGGCCGGGCGCGTCACCCCGTGCCTGCGCGCGCTGCTCGCCCAGCGGGGCGTGCCGCGGCTGCGCGTGGTGGTGCTCGACGACGGTTCGACCGACGCCACCGCGGACGTGGTCCGCGCGGTGGTCGGCGACGATCCCCGGGTCACCCTGCTCGACGGGGTCGCCCCGCCGCCGGGCTGGCTGGGCAAACCGCACGCCTGCTGGCAGCTCGCCACCCGGGCCGACCCCACGGCGACCGCGCTGGTCTTCGTCGACGCCGACGTGGTGCTCGCCCCGGACGCGGTCGCGGCGGCCGTCACCGAGCTGCGCGCCGCGCGGGCGACACTGCTGTCGCCGTACCCCCGGATCCTGGTGGCGACGGCGGCCGACCGGCTGGTCCAGCCGCTGTTGCAGTGGCTGTGGCTGACGTTCCTGCCGCTGCGGGCGATGGAGCGCTCGCGGCGGCCGTCGCTGGCCGCCGCCGGCGGGCAGTTCCTGGTCGTGGACCGGGCCGGCTACGACGCCGCCGGCGGGCACGCCGCGGTGGCCGAGAAGATCCTGGAGGACATCGAGCTGGCCCGCGCGGTCAAGCGGGCCGGTGGCCGGATCGCCCTCGCCGACGGTTCGCGGCTGGCCGCCTGCCGGATGTACGAGGACTGGCCGCAGCTACGCGACGGCTACTCCAAGTCGCTCTGGGCGACCTTCGGCCACCCCGCCGCCGCAGCCGCCGTGGTGGGCGCGCTGCTGCTGCTCTACACCGCTCCCCCACTGCTGGCGGTGGCGGCCCTGGCCGCCGGGGCGCCGGCGGTGGCCGCCGCCGCCGGCGCCGCCTACCTGCTCGGGGTCACCGGGCGGGCGGTCACCGCCCGGGCGACGGGCGGCCGGTGGTGGCCCGACGCGCTGGCACACCCCGTGTCGGTCGTGGTCCTCGGCTGGCTGACCCTGCGGTCGTACCATCTGCGAAAGCGGCGTCGCCTCTCCTGGCGTGGCCGCCCCGTCACCTAGGAGGCACGCCCATGGCGCGGATCGTGGTCGTCGGCGCCGGGGTGGGAGGCCTGGCCACCGCCGCCCGGCTGGCCGCCACCGGACACCAGGTCACCGTGCTCGAACGCGCGGGCACCGTCGGCGGCAAGCTCGCCCGGTACGTCCACGACACCCCCGCCGGCCCGTTCCACTTCGACACCGGGCCGAGCCTGCTCACCCTGCCCGACGTCTTCCACGAGCTGTTCGAGGCGACCGGCGCGAAACTCGACGAGTACCTGGACCTGACGCCGGTGGATCCCATCGTGCGGCACGTCTTCCCCGGCGGCGGCCCGGCCCTCGACTCGTGCGCCGACCCGGCCGAGTTCGCCGCCCGGATCGGCGCGGCCTTCGGCGACCGGGCCGCCAACGACTGGCAGCGGCTGTGGCGCCGGGCCGCACGGGTGTGGCAGGCGTCGCACCGCGACATCCTGCGCCGCCCGATCGACTCCCCGCTGGACCTGGCCGCGCTGGCCTGGCGGCTGGGCGACCTGGCCGCCATCGGCCCGGGCCGGACGCTGCGCGGGCTGGGCCGACGGCACCTGTCCGACCCCCGGCTGCGGATGCTGCTGGACCGGTACGCCACCTACACCGGCGCCGACCCGCGCCGGGCGCCGGCCGCGCTGGTCGCCGTGCCCTACGCCGAGCTGACCTTCGGCGGCTGGTACCTGCGCGGCGGGCTGGGCACGCTCGCCGACGCGCTGCTGACCCGGTGTCTGGACCTCGGCGTGGTCGTGCGGACCGACGCCACGGTCACCCGCATCGACGCCGCGGGCGGCCGGGTGCACGGCGTACGCCTGCGCGGTGGCACCGCGCCGATCCCCGCCGACGTGGTGGTCGCCAACGTCGACGCGCTCACCCTCTACCGGGACCTGCTGCCCGACCCGCGCCGGCTGGCCGGGCTGGCCGACCGCAGCCTGGCCGGTTTCGTGCTGCTGCTCGGCGTCGCCGGGGACTCCGGGCTGGCCCACCACAACGTGTTCTTCCCCCGCGACTACGACGCCGAGTTCGACGCCGTCTTCGGCGACCCGGGGCGCGGCGTACGGGCCCGACCCGCGGCGGACCCCACCGTCTTCGTCACCGTGGCCGACGACCCGGTGGTCCGCCCGGCCGGCCACGAGGCGTGGTTCGTGCTGGTCAACGCCCCCCGGCACGGCACCGCCCCCGGCGCCGTCGACTGGCGTCGGCCCGGCCTCGCCGAGGCGTACGCCGACCGGGTCCTCGACGTGCTGGCCGAACGCGGCGTCGACGTGCGCGACCGGCTGGTGTTCCGGGAGGTCCGCACCCCGGCCGACCTGCACGACGCGACCGGCGCGCCCGGCGGGGCGATCTACGGCACCGCGGGCGGCCTGCTGCGCCCCGCCAACCGGGGCCCGGCGCACGGGCTGTGGCTGGTCGGCGGCTCCGGCCACCCGGGGGGCGGCCTGCCGATGGTGACGCTCTCCGCCCAGATCGTCGCCGACGACATCGGCCCGGCCTGGTAGGGGACGGCCCGCCGGTCAGTCGGCGTCGATCAGGGCCCGGCGGACGGCGGAGAGCAGTTGGCCGAGGCCGAACCCCGCCAGCAGCACCCAGACGGCGGTCGCCATGGTGATCGTGCCGGCGGCCAGGTCCGGCTCGATCAGCCCGGTCAGCCCGGCCAGCAGCAACCCCACCAGGGCCACCGAGACCCGGGTGGGGCGCTCCCCCACGGTCACCGCCCCGAGTTCCCGCATCCCGGCGGAGACCGCCCGGGCGCGGACGTACTCGTGCAGCCAGGAGAGCGCACCGGCGGTCACGACGAGCGCCCCCGGCGCCCCGATCAACCAGAACGCGGCCAGCCAGGCGATCTCGCCGAGCCGGTCGGCGAGGGAGTCGTAGACGTAGCCGAGCCGGGTGGTCCGGTGCGTGGCCACCGCCACCGCGCCGTCGACGCTGTCCGCCACGGCGGCCAGCAGCACGAACAGCGCCGCGAGGAAGGGGCCGTTCTGCGGCCGTACGACGAACAGCGGCACGCAGGCGCAGAGCAGCACCCCGACCACGGTGACCGGGGTCGGGCCGACCCGTAGCCGACCCAACACGAACCCCACGTGGTACGCGAACCGCAGCCAGGCTCGGACGACCGGCGTCGCCGCACGAGGGTCGAAGCCCCCGTGCAGGCGCGCCCAGGCCGTGGCGTACTCGTCCCAGTTCAGCTGTGTGCCCACCACGGAACAACCGTCGCACCGCTGCTCAGGTGTCGCGGCGGCGGGGTCGTCACCGTGCACCCACCTGGAGGTTCCGCCAGACCTCCCGGGTGGCGGTGGAGCGGTTGAGGGTGATGAAGTGGATCCCCGGCACGCCCTCGTCGAGCAGCCGCCGGCACATCTCGCTGGCCTGCTCGACGCCGAGGCGGCGCACCGCTTCCGCGTCGTCGGCGACCTTTGCGAACCGTTCGGCCAGGGCCGGCGGGAAGGGCGCCCCCGAGAGCTGCACCGAACGCTGGATGGTGCCGATCTGGGTCACCGGCATCACGCCGGCCAGGATCGGGGTGTCGCAGCCGGCGGCGGCGACCCGGTCGCGCAGCCGCAGGTAGTCGTCGGCGTCGAAGAACATCTGGGTGATCGCGAACTCGGCGCCGGCCCGGCACTTGCGGACGAAGTGCTCCGTGTCGCTGGCCACGTCGGGCGAGCGCGGATGCCGGTAGGGGAACGCGGCCACCCCGACGCTGAAGTCGCCGGCGTCGCGCACCAGGCGGACCAGGTCCTCGGCGTACGGGACGCCCTCGGGGTGGCACACCCAGTCGCCGCCCGGGTCGCCCGGCGGGTCGCCGCGCACGGCGAGCACGTTGCGCACCCCGACCCCGGCGAGCCGGCCGATGACGTGGCGCAGCTCGGCCACGGAATGGTTGACCGCGGTCAGGTGGGCCATCGGCAGCAGGGTGGTCTCGGTGGCGATCCGCTCGGTGACGGCGACGGTGGTGTCGCGGGTCGACCCGCCCGCGCCGTACGTGATCGAGACGAACGACGGACGCAGCGACTCCAACTCGCGGATCGCCTGCCACAGCAGCCGCTCGCCCTGCGCGGTCTTCGGCGGGAAGAACTCGAAGGAGAACGTCGGTCGGCGCTCACGGATCAGCTCCCCGATCGCCGGCTGCGGATTGGGGAGGACCGATGGGAGACCGAGCGCCACGCCACGACTCTAGCGGGCCGGGCCGCCGGGGACCGAGCGCTTCCCACGCCGGCGGACGCCGCACCGCGCGTAGCGCCGTCGGCGAAGCGTCGTACCCACGGAGTAGTCATGTGGTTGCGCGGGGCGGGTCCGGCCGGAGGCGGGCCCGCCGGGGGCACGCGCGGGGGTCAGCATCCACCGGTGGCGCACCGGGTCCCGTTGCGGGACCCCGCGCCGCCGCCGAGCCGACACCCGTCCGGAGGACCGATGACCCCGCCCCCGCCGCCCGGCCCGCTGCTGCTCGGGCCGCTGCTCGCCCGGCTCCGGCTGGCCCACGGCTGGAGCCAGTCGCGGGTCGCGGCCGAGCTCTGCGCCGCGGCCGGTGTGCCGACCCTCAGCCGGCACGAGGTCTCCCGGTGGGAGCGGCAGTTGCGCCTCCCGGGCGACTTCTGGCTCGGCTGGCTCGCCGTCGTCCTGGCGGTGCCGGTCGACCTGCTGACCGCCGCCGCGGCCCGCACCCGCGACCTGGGTGCGCCGCCGGCCTCCGGTGGGTCCCGGCCCCGGGCCGCGCTGCTCGCCCTGGCCCAGCGGTGGTTGGCCGACCCCCGTGCCGTGCTGCTGCCCGGCCCGCCCACGGCGGCGACGCGGGAAGCCGCCGGCGGGTGGGGTGGGCCCGTGCGGCTGGCGGAGCTGCGCCGGCTCGACGACCTGGTCGGCGGGGCCGACCTCGCCGGTCTCGGGGCGTACCGGCTGGGGCGGGCGGTGCGGTCGATGTCCGGGCGCGGACCCTCCGCGCGCCGCCGGCTCCTGCCGGAGCTGGCCGAGTCCGCCCAACTCGCCGGTTGGCTCGCCGCGGACGCCGGGGACGCCGCCGGCGCGCTGGGCACCTACCGGCTGGCGCTGCGCGCCGCCGCGACGGCCGGCGACCCGGGGCTCGCCGGGCACGTGCTCGGCTGTGCCAGCCACCTGCTCACCGGCAGCGGCGACCCGGGGAACGCGCTGGTGCTGGCCCGCACCGCGTACGCCGGGGCACGGGGATCGGCCAGCCCCGGCCTGCGTGCCCTGCTGCTGCACCGGGTGGCCCTGGCCGCGGCGCTGGCCGGCCGGGCCGGGGCGGCCCGGCAGGCGCTCGACGCGGCCCGCCGGGTGACCGACGCGCCGGAGCCGGGCCGGGAGCCGCCGTGGCTCTACTGGCTCGACGGGCCGGAGCTGGCCGCGATGGCCGGGCGCACGCTGGTCGCCCTGGGCCGACCGCGCCCGGCCGAGGCCCCGCTGCACGCCGTCCGGCGGCGCAGCCCCCGCACCTCCGCGATCTACGGCGGCTGGCTGGCCCGGGGCTACCTGCAACTCGGCGAGGTGGAACGGGCCTGCGCGGTGGCCGGCGAGGCGCTGCTCGACGCGGTGCGCGCCGGGTCGCCCCGCGCGCTGGGCGAGCTGGCCGAGGTACGCAGGCGGCTGGCCGGGCACGGCGACGAGCCCGCCGTGCGGCGCTACCGGGCGCTCGCCGCCACGGCCGCCGCGTACCTGCCCCGCTCGGGGCCGACGTCCGGGCCGGTCGGCCGACGGACACCGGAGGGGTGGCGTACGGCGCGTCGGCCCCCCGGTGGCGCGACGGGATCCATCCCGACCGGCTAGCGTCGTGGCGTGACCCACGCTGCTCATGTTTCCCCCGTCGACCGCGCCGGGCTGCGCCAACGGGTCGACAAGGCCCTGGCCGAGTTCCTGGCGGACCAGCGCGCCTGGATGGCCGGGGTCGACGACGCCCTGGCTCCGCTCGCCGAGGCGATCGAGGCGTTCGTCCTCGGCGGCGGCAAGCGACTGCGGCCCGCGTTCGCCTACTGGGGGTTCCGGGGGGCCGGCGGGGTCGACACCGACCAGGTGGTCACCGCCCTCGCCGCGTTGGAGTTCGTGCAGGCCAGCGCGTTGATCCACGACGACCTCATGGACCGCTCCGACACCCGGCGCGGCGAGCCGGCGATGCACCGGCGGTTCGCGGCCCGGCACCGGGCGGCCGGTTGGGGCGGCGACGCGGACAGCTTCGGCGACGCCGCGGCGATCCTGCTGGGCGACCTGTCCCTGGTCTGGTCCGACGAGCTGCTGCACTCCGCCGGGCTGGACCCGCGCACGGTGGCCCGCGCCCGGCCGGTCTTCGACGCCATGCGCACCGAGGTCACCGTCGGGCAGTACCTCGACGTGCTGACCCAGGTCACCGGGGACACCTCGGTCGAGCGGGCCAGCAAGGTCGCCCGCTACAAGTCCGCGAAGTACACGATCGAACGACCGCTGCTGCTCGGCGCCGCCCTGGCCGACGCGCCCGCGGAGATCGGGGCGGCGTACTCCGCGTACGGGATGCCGCTGGGTGAGGCGTTCCAGCTCCGCGACGACGTGCTGGGGGTCTTCGGCGACCCCACGCAGACCGGCAAGCCAGCCGGTGACGACCTGCGCGAGGGCAAGCGGACCTACCTGGTGGCGGCCGCCCTGGAGACGATCGACGGGGTGGGCCGGAAGTTGCTCCTCGACGGGCTCGGCGACCCGGCGCTGGACGGGGCCGGGGTCGCCCGGCTGCGCGAGCTGATCGACGGCAGCGGGGCGTTGGCGCGTACGGAGCAGCGAATCGGGACGCTGACCGACACGGCGCTGGACGCGCTGGACGCCGTCGACCTGGACACCGAGGCCCGGCAGGCCCTGGTCGACCTGGCCGTCGCCGCCACCCGCCGCGCCGACTGACCGACACACGGCCACGGCCGCCGCGATCCCCCGACTCCCGTCTCGCCCCTCCCGGTGCCCCGCAGGCAGCGGCAGCCGGGGCGAGCACCAGCCGGGGCGGAGTCGCACCCCTCGCAGCGGCTCCCTGCCCGAGGTCAACACGGCGCGCTGCGGAGATCTTGGTAAAGAACGGCCCCTTCGAGGGCCCTTTCTCACCAAGGTCTGCTCGCCCTCGCCCTCAGCGCGTCGGCGCGTCGCTTAGGTGTCCCGTCGGCAGGGTGCCAGAGGGCAGGGCGAACGGAAGGTCGGGTGGGGTCAGAAGCCCAGGGCCTGGGCCCGGCGCTTCACCTCGCGGGCCTGGTCGCCGCCGAGCGCCTTCGCGGCACAGGCACCGGGCAGGGAGTCGTCCGGCTCGTAGAGCCAGCGCAGCGCGGCCTCGTCGTCGTAGCCCGCGTCGGTGAGCAGGTTGAGCACGCCGGGCAGGTGCTTGAGCACCGTCTCGTTGGCCACCAGGTCGGCGGGCATCCGGCGGATGCCGTCGCGGCGCACCGCGATCAGCTCCCCGTCCCGGATCATCTGGTGGACCTTGCTGATCGACACGTCGAGGCGCTCGGCCACGTCCGGCAGGGTCAGCCAGTCGGCGGCGTCGGCGGGGCCGGCGAGTTCGGCGCCGGGCACGGCCCGGTCGGCGGGTACGGAGTCGGTCACCGGACCACCCTGCCATGTCCCGTCCGGCCGGCGCCAACGGCACCCCGACAAGGCGGCTGAACAGGGCAGACGAGGGCTACGAGCGCGCCGGGGCAGCCATCGTCGTACCTCAGTTGTAGCATCCTGTTCAACCTTCACCTCCTGGACACATAGACTGCCTGCCGATGGACACACAGGTCGCCGACACGTTGCTGGGCTCGCTTATCGACGAGCGCTACCGCATCCGCGGTCGCGTGGCGCGTGGCGGCATGGCGACTGTGTACACCGCCACCGACGAGCGCCTCGAGCGCACCGTGGCGCTCAAGATCATTCATCCGTCCCAGGCGCCGGAGGCGCGCGCGCGGACGGCGGGCTTCGTGGAGCGGTTCACCGACGAGGCGAAGACCATCGCCCGGTTGACCCACCCCAACGTCGTCGCGGTCTACGACCAGGGCACCCACTCCGGCCTGCCCTACCTGGTGATGGAATACGTCCGCGGTCGCACCCTGCGTGACGTGCTCGCCGAGCGGCGCCGGCTCAGCCCCGACGAGGCGCTGGCCATCGCCGAGCAGATGCTCGCCGCGATCGCCGCCGCGCACCGGGCGGGTCTGGTGCACCGCGATGTGAAACCGGAGAACGTCCTGGTCGCCGAGGCGCCCACCGGTGGCGCGGCCAACCTCGTCGACAGCGTGGTCAAGGTCGCCGACTTCGGGCTGGCCCGTGCGGTCGAGGCGAGCGCCGACGACGAGAACGGCGGCCAGCTGATGGCCACGGTCGCGTACGTGGCCCCGGAGCTGGTCACCGAGGGCCACGCCGACCCCCGCACCGACGTCTACTCCGCCGGAATCGTGCTGTTCGAGATGCTCACCGGTCGGGTGCCCTACGACGGGGACCGCCCGGTCGACGTCGCCTGGCAGCACGTCGACAAGGACGTCCCGGCGCCGTCGACCCTGGTGCCCGGCCTGCCCAAGGCGCTCGACGAGTTGGTCGCCCGCGCCACCCGGCGTGATCCGGGCGCGCGGCCGACCGATGCCGGCAGCCTGCTGGCCGAGGTGCAGGCAGTCCGCGACGACCTGGGCGACGCGCACACGCGTACCACCGTGTTGCGCCGGATCACCGACGAGCCGATGGCCGGGCCGACGATGATGGTCGCCGCGGTGCGGCCGGCCGAGCGGCCCGCCTGGGCCCGACTGCCCGAGGGCGGTGCTCCCCGGGCGGGCCGGCGCCGGGCCGAGCCCGAGCCGGACGAGAGCCTCTGGTCGCGGTTGTCCGCGCTGCGTACCCGGGTCCTGGGCGACCCGCGGGGCCGCATGGCGGTCATGGCCGCCGTGGTGGTGCTGGTCCTGGTGGCCGCCGGCGGCGGCTGGTGGCTTGCGGCCGGGCGCTACACGCAGGCGCCGCAGTTGGTGGCGATGAGCAAGGCCGACGCGCAGTCCCAGGCCGACCGCGCCGGATTCGTCCTCGACTTCGCCGACCCGCGCCACGACGAGAAGGTCCCGAAGGACGCCGTCCTGGCACAGGACCCGGTCTCCGCCGCCCGGATCGTCAAGGGCAGCACGATCACGCTGACCCTCTCGCTGGGCCCGGAGCGCTACCCCGTGCCGGACGTGGTGGGCAAGGAGTTCGAGCTCGCCGAAGCGGATCTGCTCGACGCGAAGCTGGTGGTGGCGAAGGGCGCCGCACGCTACAACGACGACCTGCCCGCCGGCGTCGTGGTGGACACCAACCCGAAGGCCGGCGCCGAGGTCAAGCCGGGCGACAAGGTCACGGTCGTGCTGAGCAAGGGCAGGGCACCGATCTCCGTGCCGAACCTGGTCGGCAAGGGCCTGGCCGAGGCCCGCACGGTCCTCGCCCAACTGGGCCTGGAGTTGGTCGAGCCGCCCACCTACAAGGACTCCGACAAGCCCAAGGACGAGATCCTGGGGCAGAGCCCGGCGGACGGCACGGGGGTGGAGCGGGGCGCGAAGGTCAAGCTCGAACTCAGCAAGGGCCCGCCGCTGGTCGCCGTCCCCAGGGCCGTCGAGCTGCCGTGCCAGCAGGCCAAGCAGCTGTTGGAGAGCCAGGGCTTCCCCGTGGTGATCCAGTTCAACCCGAACGGCGTCGCCCGGTTCCAGAACCCGCCGGAGAACACGCAGGTGCCGCCGGGCACCCCGGTCACCCTCGGATGTATGTAGGGATGCCGGCACCTCACCGCCCGGTCGGCTCGCACACGCCGACCTCGGGGGGCCTGGCGAAGGCCGCCCTGCCGTACGTCGACGCGGCCGCTTCGCAGGTCGTGCAGGTCTACGTCTCCAATTCGCGGGGCTGGGCGCTGCCGGACGGCGACCCGGCCCAGGACGTGCTGTTCCGCGACGGCTGCGCCGAGCGGGGCGTGTCCGTCTTCATCCACGCGTCGCTGCTGGTCAACCTCGGCTCCCCCACCGCCGGCACTGTCGAACGTTCGGCGCAGACGCTCGCCCACGCGCTGCGCCGGGGCCGGGCGATCGGCGCCGAGGGGGTGGTGTTCCACGCCGGCAGCGCGGTCGCCGAGGGCTACGCCGAGGCTGCCATGCGTCAGGTACGCGAGACGCTGCTGCCGTTGCTCGACGAGGCGGCGACGGCGGACGGCCCCCGGCTGCTGGTCGAGCCGAGCGCGGGCGGCGGCCGGTCGCTCGCCTCCCGGGTGGAGCAGCTCGGGCCCTACCTCGACGCGGTGGAGCGGCACCCCTGGCTCGGGGTCTGCTTCGACACCTGTCACGCCTGGGCCGCCGGGCACGACCTGGCCGCCGAGGGCGGCATGACCGCGACGCTGGACACCCTCGTGGCGACGGTCGGGGCCGACCGGCTGCGGCTGGTGCACGCGAACGACTCGAAGGACCTGTGCGGCTCCACCCGCGACCGGCACGAGAACATCGGCAGGGGTGCCATCGGCGAGCCGGCGTTCGCCGAACTGATGGCGCATCCGGCCACCGCCGGCGTTCCGATCGTGGTGGAGACCCCGACGGAGAAGCACGTCGGCCACGCCGCCGACATCGCCACCCTCAGGCGTCTGCACCCCTGACGCCGAGGGCGGCGGCACCGCCCCGACAGCGACGGTGCCGACCGACCCGGGCGCGAACCCCTGGTCAGCCCCGAGCCGCGAACCCCTGGTCAGCCCCGCAGGATGCGGGCGAGCACCTCGGTGGCGCGGTCGACGCCGGCGTCGTCGACGTCCAGGTGGGTGACCAGGCGGGCCGTGCGGGGGCCGAGCACCGAAACCAGGACGCCCTCGGCGCGGGCGGCGGCGGCCAGTCCGTGTGCGTCCAGTGCCGTCTTGGTGAGGTCCAGCGGCACCAGGTTCGTCCGGACGGTCGTGGCCAGCACCCCGAACGGGGCGAGCGCCTCGGCGAGCCGGGCCGCCCGCCGGTGGTCGGCGGCCAGCCGGTCGACGTGGTGGGCCAGGGCGTACCGGCCGGCGGCGGCGAGGACACCTGCCTGCCGCATCCCGCCGCCCATCCGCTTGCGGATCGTCCTGGCCCGCTCGATCTTGTCGGCGCTGCCGACGACCAGCGAACCGACCGGCGCACCGAGGCCCTTGGAGAGGCAGACCGACAGGGTGTCGAAGAGGGCGCCGTAGTCGGCCAGCGACACACCGTCGGCGACGTGCGCGTGCCAGATCCGGGCCCCGTCGCAGTGCAGCGCCACGCCCGCTTCGTCGGTCGTGCGGCGCAGCTCGCGCAGGGTGGCCAACGCGATCACCCCACCACCGCCCCGGTTGTGGGTCTGCTCGACGGCGACCGCCCGGGTCGGGACGGCGTGGTAACCCTCGGGGCGGATCATCGCGGCGACGACGTCCGGGTCGATGTCCGCGCCCACCGGTGACCAGGTCCGCGAGGAGATGCCACCGTACGCGGCGGCGGCCCCGATCTCGTACGTCACCACGTGCGCGTCGGCGTCGCAGAGCAGTTCGTCGCCCGGCGGCACCACCAGTTGCAGGGCGATCTGGTTGGCCATCGAACCGGTCGGCGCGAACAGCGCCGCCTCGTGCCCGAACAGCGCGGCGACCTCCGCCTCCAGGGCGTTGACGCTCGAGTCCTCGCCGTAGACGTCGTCGCCGACCTCGGCGGTGGCCATCGCTTCCCGCATCCCCGGCGTCGGCCGGGTGACGGTGTCCGAACGAAGGTCGATGATTGGTTCAGCCACTGTCATCCCTTCGGCCGCCGACTGCGGGGCTCGCAAGCTCACTCCTCGCGTCAGCCACTGTCATCCCTTCGGCCGCCGACTGCGGGGCTCGCAAGCTCACTCCTCGCGTCAGCCACGGAGCATCTCCGCCACGAGGAACGCCAGCTCCAGCGACTGCTGGGTGTTCAGCCGCGGGTCGCAGGCGGTCTCGTACCGGCCGGGCAGGTCGAGGTCCTCGATGCCCTGGGCGCCGCCGAGGCACTCGGTGACGTCCTCACCGGTCAACTCGACGTGCAGCCCGCCGGGGTGGGTCTCCAGGCCACGGTGCACCTCGAAGTAGCCGAGCACCTCGTCGACGATGCGGTCGAAGTGCCGGGTCTTGTAGCCGTTGGACGACTCGTGCGTGTTGCCGTGCATCGGGTCGCACTGCCAGACCACCTTCGCGCCGGCGGCGGTCACCTTCGCCACGATCGGCGGCAGGGCGTCGCGGACCCGGTGGTTGCCCATCCGGCTGATCAGGGTGAGCCGGCCGGGGATGTTGTCGGGGTTGAGCTTCTCGCAGAGTTCGAGCGCCTCGTCCGGGGTCGTCGTCGGGCCGAGCTTCACGCCGATCGGGTTGGCGATGCGGGAGATGAAGTCGATGTGCGCCCCGTCGATCTGCCGGGTGCGCTCGCCGATCCAGAGGAAGTGCCCCGACAGGCCGTAGGCCCGACGGTCGGAGACCCGGGTCAGCGCCCGGTCGTACTCCAGGGCGAGGGCCTCGTGCGAGCAGTAGAGGGTGACGGTGCGCAGCGCCTCGTCGTCGGTCATCCCGCAGGCCCGGATGAAGGCGATCGCCCGGTCGATCTCGCGGGCGATCGCCTCGTAGCGTTCGCCGGCCGCCGAGTTCTTGACGAAGCCCTTGTTCCAGTCGTGCACGGCATGCAGGTCGGCAAGTCCACCCGCCAGGTACGCGCGCAGCATGTTCATCGCGGCGGCCGAGTTCGCGTACGCCCGGATCATGCGCTGCGGATCGGCGGCGCGTGCCTCCGGCGCGGCCTCCAGCGAGTTGATCAGGTCACCGCGGTAGGCGGGCAGGCCACGGGCGTCGGTCGGCAGCGACCGGGGCTTGGTGTACTGCCCGGCGACCCGGGCCACCTTGATCACCGGCAGGGACGCGCCGTAGGTGAGCACGATCGCCATCTGGAGCAGGGTGCGGGCGTTGGCCAGCAGGTGGCTCTCGGTGTTGTCGGCGAAGGTCTCCGCGCAGTCGCCGCCCTGAAGCAGGAACGCCTTGCCCTCGCAGACCAGCGCCAGTCGCTGACGGAGCTGGTCGACCTCGTAGGGCGCCACCACCGAGGGCACGGTGTCGAGCACCTTGCAGACCTCGGCGACGCCCGCCGGATCCGGCCAGGGCGGCATCTGCGCGCGGGGCAGCTCCCGCCAGCGGTCGAGGCCGAGGGCCTCGTCCTCGGCGGAGTCGACGGTCGGACGGCTGGTCTGCAGGGCAGGACTGCCCACCGCGGGATGGCTCAGCTGGTGCCACTCATGGCGCATGACAGGAAGCGTACGGCGACCGGCCGGGCGACCGGGCAGCGAGGGGGACGGTTCCGGTAGATGAGAGTCGAGTCACCCGGGCCCAGGTCAGGCGGGGCCGGCCGGGGCGCTCTCACCCGGTGCCGGGGTGTTGCCGCCCGGCGACTCGGCGGCGATGCACCAGTCGGCGCCGTCGCGGGTGACCGTGAACAGCAGCGGCCGGGTCAGCGTGCGGGAGCCGGCGGCGACCGAGACCGACGTGCTCACCTCCTGGCCCCGGGGGCCGGAGCGGACGTCGGTGATCTCGGCCTGCGGCACCGTGAAGTGGTCGGCGAAGTCGCCGTTGGGGCCGGTCGCCGCCGCGTCGAAGCTCTCCTGCAGGACGGCGCAGAGCTGGCTGCGCCCGGCCGCGACGTCCTTGGCCGTCATCGCGTCGAGGTATGCCTGCACCCGCTCCCGCGACTTCGTGGCGGCCTCCTCGGCCGGGGCCCGCCCGGGCTTGGTGGCCGGGTCGTCCTTCTCGCCGATGCCGCAGCCGAGCAGGGCGAGAGGAAGGGTTCCGAGCAGCGCGGCACCCGCCGCCAGCCTGCCACGCGTCGCGTGCATCGCCACCTCCGTCACCGTGGGCGTCTCGCCCGTCGAGGGGCGAGTCTGTCACATCGGCCCGGGCCTGCCCCGCCGACGCGCGACCGGACATGCCGACCGGGCACGGCCGGCGGGGAGGGACCGGTGCGTGGTCCCTCCCCGCCGGGTGGGTGGTGCGTCGGCGCTCGGCTCAGCCGAGACCGCCCTTGATGGCGCCGATCAGCTCGCCGTTTCCGGTGTCACCGGAGAGCTCCCAGAAGAAGGCGCCACCGAGGCTCTGGTCCTTCGCGTACGTCATCTTTCCGTTGATCGTGGCGGGGGTGTCGTAGCTCCACCAGTTGCTGCCGCACTTGGCGTACGCCGTGCCGGCGATCGTGCCGGTGCTCGGGCAGGTGTTCTTGAGGACCTTGTAGTCCTCGATGCCCTGCTCGTAGGTGCCCGGGGCGGGGCCCGTGGCGCTGCCGCCGGGTGCGGCCTGCGTCACCCCGGTCCAGCCCCGGCCGTAGAAGCCGATGCCGAGCAGCAGTTTGTTTGACGGGATGCCCTTGCTCTTGAGCTTCTGGATCGCCGCGTCGGACCAGAAGCCCTGCTGCGGGATGCCGGCGTAGGAGGTGAGCGGGGAGTGCGGGGCGGTGGGGCCCTGCGCGTTGAAGGCGCCGAAGTAGTCGTACGTCATCGGCATGATCCAGTTGAGGTGCGTCGCCGCCCCGGCGTAGTCGGTGGCGTCGATCTTGCCGCCGTTGCTGCCGTCCGCCGTGATCGCGGCGGTGACCAGCGCGGACGAGCCAAACTTCGTACGCAGCGCGCCGGCCACGTTCTTGAAGGCGTTCGGGCCGCTGCTGTCGCAGGTGAGCCCACAGGCGTTCGGGTACTCCCAGTCGATGTCGATGCCGTCGAAGACGTCCGCCCAGCGCGGGTCCTCGACCAGGTTGTGGCAGCTCTCGGCGAACGCGGCCGGGTTCTGCGCGGCCTGGGTGAAGCCGCCGGACCAGGTCCAGCCACCGAAGGACCAGATCACCTTCAGGTTCGGGTACATCTGCTTGAGCTTGCGCAGCTGGTTGAAGCTGCCGCGCAGCGGCTGGTCCCAGGTGTCGGCGACGCCGTCGACGCTGTCCGCCGCCGTGTACGCCTTCTCGTAGTCGGCGTAGCTGTCACCGATCGTGCAGCGGCCGCCGGTGGTGTTGCCGAAGGCGTACATGATGTGCGTCAGCTTGGCGGCCGAGCCGCTGGTGTGGATGTTCTTGACGTGGTAGTTGCGGGCGTAGACGCCCCACTGCGCGAAGTAGCCGACGACCTTCTTGCCGCTCGGGTCCGGCGGGGGCGTGGTGGGCGGCGGGGTGGTCGGCGGCGGGGTGGTGGGCGGCGCCGAGGTCGGCGGGGTGCTGGTGGGCGGCGCGCTGGTGGGCGGCGGCGTGCCGCCGGCGCACGGGGCGCCGTTGATCGTGCAGTTCAGCGGCGCCCTGTACGCGCCGGTGCCGTTGTAGCCCCAGTTGAACGTGGCACCCGGCGCGAGCGGGCCGGCCCAGCTCTTCTTGACCGCTACGTAGTGGTCGCCGGTGCGGGTGACGTCGGCGTCCCAGGAGCTGCTGACGCTGGTGCCGGACGGCAGGTCGAACTCGATGCGCCAGGTGCTCACCGAGGCGCTCGTCCCGTTGGTGACGGTCACCCGCGTCTCGTGACCGGTCCCCCAGTCCTGCGTCTTGGCGAACCCGGCGGTCACGCTGCCGGCGCCGAACGCGCTGGTCATCGGGATCGTGGCGGCGGTTACCGCCACTACGGCGCCGACCCAGAGGGCCCGGCGGAACGATCTCTTCATGCGGCGTCTCCCTATTAGTTAGGAAACTTTCCAGATTGATGGTGAGACGCTACTCACGCCGCCATCACTTCGTCAAGATGTGCATGTATCGATTTACTCTGGGAGCGTGACCGAGCCGCCCGCCGGCCGCCGGTCGCGGCCACGCCGCCGCGGTGCCGCGTAACCTCGGCCCATGACCGTCTTCGACACCCCGATCGACGCCCTGGCCGGCGGCCCGGCCGACCTCACGCGGCACCGCGGACGCGCGCTGCTGGTGGTCAACGTCGCCTCGCGCTGCGGCCTCACCCCGCAGTACGCCGGCCTCCAGGCACTGCACGACGAGTACGCCGGCCGCGGCCTCGTGGTGCTCGGCGTGCCCTGCAACCAGTTCGCCGGCCAGGAGCCCGGCTCCGCCGCCGAGATCGACGACTTCTGCCAGGTCAACTTCGGGGTGACCTTCCCGCTCACCGAGAAGGTCGACGTGAACGGCCCCGGCCGCCACCCGCTCTACGCGGCGCTGGTGCAGACCCCGGACGCCGAGGGCCACGCCGGCGACGTGCGGTGGAACTTCGAGAAGTTCCTGGTCGCCCCCGACGGCACGGTGGCGGCCCGGTTCGCGCCCACCGTCGAGCCCACCTCGGCCGAGCTGCGCGCCGCGATCGAGAAGGTGCTGCCCCCGGCGGCTTGACCGCCCCCACGGGGCGCCTCCCGGGTGGGCTCGACCGTGCCACTGCGTGCCGACCGGACTACGATCGGCGACACCTTGCATCTGGTCGGGGCGGAGGGGGCGGGATGTTCTTCGCGGTACGGGAGACGCTCCCGCCCGGCGGGGTGCCGCCCGCGCACCACGTCAGCATCCAGGGCCCGCTCGACGCCGGCCGGGTGGTGCTCGACGCCGCGGTGCCCGACGACGTCCTGCGCGACCACGGCCGCCCGCGGCACCTCCCGCCGGCCCCCGGGCACCTCGACGACGCGGGGCGGCGGCGCTTCGTCCTGGACCACCTGCTCGCTCAGGCCGACAGTGCGCCGTCCTACATCCGGATGCCGCCCGAGGACCTGCCGACGTTCGTCTGGGCGCTCTTCGCGGCGGCCCGACCGGTGGTGTTCGCCTGGTCCGACCCGGCGACCGGCGAGCGGGTCGAGCGGGTGGTGGTGCCGGTCCCCCGCGACGGCGATCCGGGCGTCCGGCCCGGGCGGGTCCCGCCCGGGCCCCGCCGGCCCTGACTCCCACCTCGGCCCCCGGACGAGGACCGGTGCGGAACATCGTCGCCGCGAACGGGGTTGGGGATGGCATGACAACTGTGGGACTTATCGGCAGTGGACACATCGGCGGCACGGTGGCAAGGCTGGCGGTGGCCGCCGGCTACGACGTGGTGCTGAGCAACTCGCGCGGCCCGGAGACCCTCAAGGACCTCGTCGAGGAGCTGGGCCCGCGTGCCCGGGCGGCCACTGCCCGCGAGGCCGCGGAGGCCGGCGACCTGGTGGTCGTCACCATCCCGCTCAAGGCGTACCGGGACGTGCCGGTGGAGCCGCTCGCCGGCAAGCTGGTGCTGGACACCAACAACTACTACCCGGAGCGCGACGGCCGGTTCCCCGAGCTGGACTCGGGCGCCACCACCAGCAGCGAGCTGCTACAGCGGCACCTGCCGCAGTCGCGGGTGGTGAAGGTGTTCAACAACATCTACTTCAAGCACCTGCACGCGCTGGCCCGGCCGGCCGGGGCCGACGACCGCAGCGCGCTGCCCGTCGCCGGCGACGACACGGGCGCGAAGGCGGAGGCCACGGCCTTCCTCGACCGGATCGGCTACGACACCGTGGACGCCGGGACCCTCGCCGAGAGCTGGCGCTACCAGCCGGACACCCCGGCGTACGGCAGCATCTACTCCGCCGACCCGGCGAACTGGGAGCGCGAGGCGCCGGCCGACGCCGCCAGGGTGCGCGCCGCCCTGACCGAAGCCACCCGCTGACCGGCCGGTCCGGTCCCGTTCCACCCGCTGACCGGCCGGTCCGGTCCCGTTCCACGGCGCTGACCGGCCCGCCCGGTCCCGTTCCACGGCGCTGACCGGCCCGCCCGGTCCCGTTCCACGGCGCTGACCGGCCCGCCCGGTCCCGTTCGACGGCTCCGACGGCCGCCCCGGTCCGACTCGGACCGGGGCGGCCGTGTGAGCGTGGCTGGGCCGCGACCGCACGACTGACCAGAGCGGACGACGTCGAACGCGACGGGGTGCCGGCCGGGCTGACCGCATTCTCCGCCGGCAGCAACAACGCAGCGCGGCTACCACCTGCGGCACCCGTTCGACGACCCGGACGTCATCGCCGGCCAGGCCACCGTGGGCAGGGAGATCCTGGCCGACGGTCCGCCGCCGGAGCTGGTCCTCGTCCCTGTCCCGCACCGGCGAGCCCTGTAGCTAACCTTCCTTGACGACGCATCTGCATGTAGCTAAGTTTCGACCAACCGATGGGAGGTCGACATGGAGCGCAGAAGGTTCCTGGCCGCGACGGGTGCGGTGACCGCGGGCGCGGTCGCGGCGACGGCCCCGGGTGCGGCCGGGCACGCCGCACCCGGCATCCGGCACGTGGAGACCGGCCTCGACGTGCTCGTCCGCTCCGACTTCGCGGAACTGGCCGGCCAGCGGGTGGGCGTGATCTCGAACCCCACCGGCGTGGACTCGGCCTACCGGCACCTGGTCGACCTGATGCACGCCGCCGGCTCGGTGCGGCTGGCCGCGGCGTTCGGCCCCGAGCACGGCTTCCGCGGCTCGGCGCAGGCCGGCGGAAGCGAGGGCAACGGCATCGACGCCCGCACGGGGATCACGGTCTACGACGCGTACGGCGCCTCGCAGGCCCGGTGGGAGACCATGTTCACCGAGGCCGGCGTCGACACCGTCGTCTTCGACATCCAGGACGTGGGCGTCCGCTTCTACACGTACATCTGGACGATGTACACGTCCATGATGGCCGCCGCCCGCGTCGGCAAGCGGTACGTGGTGCTGGACCGGCCCAACCCGATCGGCGGGCGGGCCTACGGGCCGATGATGACCGCCGGCTACACCTCGGGGGTGGGGCTGAAGGAGATCGTCCAGCAGCACGGCATGACCGTCGGCGAGCTGGCCCGGTTCTTCAACGCGGAGTTCCTGCCCGCCGAGGCCGGCCGCCGCGTCGACCTGCACGTCGTCGAGTGCCGGCACTGGAAGCGCGACCGGCTGGCCGCCGACACCGACCTGCCCTGGGTGATGCCCAGCCCCAACATGCCCACCACCGACACCGCGCTGGCCTACCCCGGCACCGGCCTGTTCGAGGGCGTCGCCTCGCTCACCGAGGGCCGGGGCACCTGCAAGCCGTTCGAGCTGATCGGCGGGCTGGCCGACGACTTCGACTACCACTGGTCCGACCGGCTCAACGCCCGCGGCCTGCCCGGCGTCGAGTTCCGCGAGGCGTACTTCACGCCGACGTCCGCCGGGCAGAAGCCCGCGCTGCTCAACAAGCTCTGCGCCGGGGTCGAGGTCAAGGTCGTCGACCGGGCGAGGTACGACCCGATCCGCGCGGGGGTCGCGATGCTGGTGGAGGCGCGCAAGTACGCGGCGTTCGCCTGGCGGCAGGACTCCTGGGACACCGTGCGGCCGTACTGGATCGACAAGCTGACCGGGTCGCCACGGCTGCGCACGATGATCGACTCCGGTGCCGACGTGGACGACGTCGTCGGCGCCTGGGCCGGCGAGCTGGCCGACTTCAACCGCCGACGCAAGCCGTACCTGCTCTACCGGTGACTCAGGCGAAGACCCAGCTGACGGCGGCCAGGACGAGGTAGGCGACGGGGACCGAGCAGGACGGCACGAGAGCGGCCAGTCGTCGACGCCTCTCGCCCACCCGCGGTGCTCCCGGCACGGGGGCGAAGGGGAGGTGACGAGGTCGCCGTCCCCGTCGCGTGCCAACTCCCAGTGCTCGACGAACGCCAGGACTCCGACCACCACGAACAGCCCGAGGGAGAGCGCCGGGGCGGGAAGGGTCAGTACGGCCGGCAGGCCGGGCCGCTGCCCCCACGGCGACGAGGGGCACCATCAGGGCGGCCAGGGGAAGACCGACCGCCAAGGGGTGACGCATCAGGGGCGACAGCAGCTTGGGCTGGCTCAGGAGCACGAGCAGGAACACCCCGAGGCAGGCGAGCTGGACCGCGTTGCAGCTCAGCCGCTCGCCGCGCGCCCAGGGGGCGACCGCCGCGGTGCCGACGAGCATTGCCAGCACCTGTGCGGCCGAGAGGACCGTGATCTTCCAGACCCCCGTCACGGGCGCCGGTGAGCCGCTCTCGTGGAGCCACCTGGCGTAGTCGGTCGGATCCCGAACGCCTCCGAGGGTGTCTCGCCGGTCTCGGCGCAGTGGGCTTCGACCTCGCCCAGGTGCTCTCCGATCACGGGACGGGCACGTCCCGGAGCCGTAGCTCGATCACGAAGTCGTCGCACCACTTCCGGTCGGCCTGCGCGGACGGGCGCTGCCAGACCTCTCGGGACCCGGCCGGGGTTCGGGGGGTGGAGTTCACGGCGTCCTCTTCTCGGCGCTCCGGGGGGTGGGGCAGTGACAGGTCGTCGCCGGTGTCGCCGGTGGAGAGGTGGTTGCCGACCCTGGTCGAGAACGCCTGCCACTGGGCGAGGCCCTGCGCCAGCTCCGGCGGTGTCGGCCTGCGGGCTCAGGTGAGGGCGGCGACCAGCAGGGCGAAGGCGGCGATGATGACGGCGACGCGGACGTAGTGGAGGCGGTCCCAGCGGTTCATCTGCTGCTTCCAGTCGGCGGGCCGGTTGTCAGGGGTCCACGTCTTGCCCCGGTTGTTGATCGGGACGAGCAGCAGGATCGACATGATCACGCTGAGGATCAGCAGCGCGCCGGCGGTGACGACGAGGCCGTTGCCGTAGGAGCGCCATCCGGCGATGGCACAGACCGCGACGAGGACGAGCGAGGCGATGTACCAGACCGGCATCACGGCGCCGAGCATCCGGCCCCCGTGGGAGCGGCCGAGTTGGCCGCTGTCACCGGGGAGTGCGTTGAGGATCGGGTTGATGACGAAGGCGACGGAGAACTCCACCCCCACCATCAGGCCGACGATCACGATGGCGAAGACCTCGAGTGCGTTGAGCATGATGACCCTTCTGAAATCTAGTGCTGCTAGATGATGAGGCAACGCTAGCACTGCTGCCGCTTGATTATCTAGCGATGCTAGGATCGAATCATGTCGGTACAGGAACGCAAGGAGCGCGAACGGGCGGCGCGCGAGCGCCTCATCGTGGCGACTGCCCGCGAACTCGCCGAGCAGCAGGGCTGGGACGCGGTCACGACCCGCCGGCTCGCCGAGCGCATCGAATACAGCCAGCCCGTCCTCTACAGCCACTTCCGCGGCAAACGCGAGATCATCGGCGCCGTCGCCCTCGACGGCGCCGCCGAGATGGCTGCGGCGCTGCGGGCCTCGGCCTCCGCCGCGGACGGCCCGCGCGCCCGGGTCACCGCCCTCGCCCGCGCCTACCTCGACTTCGCCGCACGCAACCCGGCGGTCTACGACGCCATGTTCGAGCTCGACGGCGGCCTGGCCTTCGCGAGCGAGGACACCCCACAACCTCTCAAGGACGCCTTCGCCGCCCTGTTGGAAAGCCTCGGCGAGGTCGCCGGGGACGGCGTCCACTCGGCACTGTTCACAGAGGTGTTCTGGGCGGCCCTGCACGGGTTGGCCACCCTGACCCGATCGGGACGGCTGCCGCCGGAGGACACCGAGCCGAGGGTGGAGCTGCTGGTGGACCGGCTCGCCGTGGTCTGACACACCATCCCGGCGGGCATGCGGCCGGGGCCCTCGGGCGCCCGCCGCTGCATGCCCATGGCATCGCTTCCGGTCACTCGCGCCCACACGGCGCAGCCGCAGATCGCCGGGCCCATACCTGGACGGGCACCCGCCCGGAAGCTGCGATGCTCATTGATGACGACCCGATACGCGCCCTGACCGGGCCGGTCCGCTCCGCCCAGAATCGGCACCACGGGTCGGCTGCGCCACGGGCTCCAGAGAGCCCCCGGAGGCGGCCGACGCCGAAGAAGTCAGTCGGCCTGGGCGGCCAGTTCGCGGGCGCGGTCGCGGGCCGCCTCCAGGGCCGCCAGCAGCGCCGCGCGTACGCCGTGCTTCTCCAGCTCGCGCACGGCGGAGATGGTGGTGCCGGCCGGCGAGGTGACGGCCTCGCGCAGCTTCACCGGGTGCTCGCCGGAGTCGCGCAGCATCACGGCCGAACCGATGGCGGTCTGCACGATCAGCTCGTGGGCGACCTGCCGGGGCAGCCCGAGCAGGATGCCGGCGTCGATCATGGCCTCGACCAGCAGGTAGAAGTACGCCGGCCCGGAGCCGGAGAGCGCGGTCACCGCGTCCTGCTGCGACTCGGGCACGCGGATGGTCGCGCCCAGGGGTGTGAACATCTCCTCGGCCAGCGCGAGGTGCGCCTCGGTGGCGTGCGCGCCGGCGGAGATCGCGGTCATCGCCTCGTCGACCAGGGCCGGGGTGTTGGTCATGACCCGCACCACGGGCGTGCCCTCGGGCAGCCGGCGGTTGAAGAAACCGGTCGGCAGCCCGGCGCAGAGGGAGATCACGAGCTTGTCGGCGGGCACCTTCGGCCCGATCTCCTCCAGCAGGGTCGCCGCGTCCTGCGGCTTGACCGAGACGGCGATCACCTCGGCCTCGTCCACGGCGGTGAGGTTGTCGACCACCCGGATCCCGTACCGGGCGGTCAGCTCCTCGGCGCGGGCGGGCCGCCGGGCGGTGGCGAGCAGCCGGTCCACCGGCCAGCCCGAGCGCAGCAGCCCGGAGAGCATCAGCTCACCGATCTTGCCGGCGCCGATCACCGCCACCGTGTGCACCGAACCCGCCATCGCGGTCGTACCCCTCTCGCCGTGAGCCGGGTCGCGGCGGACCGGACGGCCCGCCGCGACGCCGTGGGTCGATCAGCTACCGAAGAAGACCTCGGCCTCGGCGTACCGCTCCAGCGGCACGGTCTTCAGCTCGCGGGTGGCCTCGGCGAGCGGCACGCGGACGATGTCCGTGCTCTGCATGGCGACCATCTTGCCCCAGTCGCCCTCGTGGACGGCGTCGATGGCGTGCAGGCCGAGCCGGGTGGCGAGCACCCGGTCGAAGGCGCTCGGGGTGCCGCCGCGCTGGATGTGCCCGAGCACGACCGTGCGGGCCTCCTTGCCGGTCTTGGCCTCCAGCTGCTCGGCGAGCCACTGGCCGATGCCGCCGAGGCGGACGTGGCCGAACGCGTCGAGCTCCTGGTTGTGCAGGACCATCTGGCCGTCGAGCGGCTGGGCGCCCTCGGCGACCACGACGATCGGGGCGTACTGGTGCTGGAAGCGCTTCTCGACGTAGCCGGCGACCTGCTCGACGTCGAACTTGCGCTCCGGCAGGAGGATCACGTTGGCGCCGCCGGCCAGGCCGGCGTGCAGGGCGATCCAGCCGGCGTGGCGACCCATCACCTCGACCACCAGGGTGCGGTGGTGGCTCTCGGCGGTGGTGTGCAGCCGGTCGATCGCCTCCATGGCGATGTTGACGGCGGTGTCGAAGCCGAAGGTGTAGTCGGTGGCGCCGAGGTCGTTGTCGATCGTCTTCGGCACGCCGATCACGTGGACGCCCAGCTCGTGCAGCTTGGTGGCCACGCCGAGGGTGTCCTCGCCGCCGATCGCGATGAGCGCGTCGACGCCCTGCGCGGCGAGGTTGTCCTTGATCCGCTCGACCCCGTTATCGATCTTGAAGGGGTTGGTCCGGGACGAGCCGAGGATGGTGCCGCCGCGGGGCAGGATGCCGCGGACCTCCGCGATGCCCAGGGGACGGGACAGGCCCTCCAGCGGGCCCTTCCAGCCGTCCCGGAAGCCCACGAACTCGTGGCCGTAGCTGGCGACGCCCTTGCGGACCACCGCCCGGATGACCGCGTTGAGACCTGGGCAGTCGCCGCCGCCGGTGAGCACGCCGATACGCATGATCTGCTCATCCTCCTGGGATCAGGTGAAGCCCGATTTGCCCCAGGATATGTGTCGGATCAGACCATCGGCGCCGTTGCCGGCCCGGGGCGGGCCGTCACTGCGCACTGTAGTCGTCGCGGGGATACCCCGACACCGCGCCCCGGGCCGGTTCCACCTACCGGTCAGTAGCTGACCTCGTGGCTCTCCCCCGCCTTCGGCGGCCTGCCGGTCACCGCCGCCTTGGCGAAGCCGAACAGGTTGACCACGGTGCTCGACGGCGAGTCCCAGTACTCCGCGGAGCTGGCGTGCACCCGGATCAGCGTGAGCCCCGGGGTCTCCAGGCCGTCCGGGAACCAGGTCTTGAGCACCGGGCTCCACAGCTGTTCGGCCTTCGCCCGGTCGTAGCCGTCACGGGCCGTGCCCGCCAGCGACACCCACGAGTTACGCCTCGAGTCGGAGAAGGCGACGTTGACCTCCGGGTTCACCCGGATCTGCCGGACCTTGTGGGAATCGGCGTACGCGAAGAACCACAGGTCACCGTCGAACTCCGCCTCCTGCAGCCCCATCGGTCGGCTCACCATGCGCCCGTCCACGGCGTTCGTGGTCAGCATGCAGATGCGCGCCTGCCGGACCAGCTCGGTGACCCGGCGTCGGGCCTCGGCGGCGTTGGTCGGTTCGTTGCTCATGGGACTCTCCCTCACATCGGCTCGACGTCGCACCGGTGCCCGGGACAGAACCGACCAAACCTACGAACCGGTCATCGCCCGCCACCGGGCCAGGTTGTGCCGGGCGTCGACCAGCGCGTCGTGCCGCGCCGCGTCGGCGTCCGGCAGCGGCGGGCGGCCCCGGTCGTCCCAGAGCTGCCGCAGCTCCTTGGTGAACCGGGGGATCTCCCGGGGCAGCGCCGGCATCGCGCCCCACAACTGCGCCAGGACGACATGGTCGTACGCGGCGTACCAGGCCCACAGCTCCAACTGCTCGCCCGGGCGGTCCCGGACGGGCTCGAGGAGGAAGTCGTGCAGCTCGTCGCGGATACGCTCGCGGGAACGCCAGGCACGGTTCGCCGGCGCCGGCAACTTGTCGAGCACGTTGCGGCGCACCCAGGGCACGGCCCGCGAGTCGTCGAACTCGGTCGAGACGGCGTAGAACTCACGGCCGTACTCGTCGACGACGCCGATCGACACCAGGTCGACGAGCCGGCCGTCCTCGATGAACTCGCAGTCGTAAAAATAGCGGTAGACCATCGCCCGTCATCCTCGCCCATGCCCGTCGCACCCCGGCGACCGGGGCGGACGCGCCGGTCGCCGCAGCTCGGGACTGTCACGGAAGTGATTTGAGGGGTGTACAGCAAGCGACGGGACCGTCATGATCTGATGTGTACCGCTACCGGACGCCGAACCGGTGTCATTTCACCTCGTCGAGGGCCTTCAGGTTCACCCGGTGAGCGAGTTGTGGTCCTTGACCGGGGAGGGGTTGTCCCGTGGAAATGCGCCTACCGGAGCCGGGCGACGCGCTCACGGGTGTCGAGATGTTCGCCGGGCTGGAGCCGGAGGTCCGGCAGCGGGTGATCGCCGCGGCGGTCCCCCGGACATACCGCAAGGGCCAGCTGCTCTTCGTCGAGAACGACCCCGGCGAGTCACTCATCGTGTTGCGTCGGGGCGCCGTCGCGGTCTTCCGCACCGCGCCGACCGGCGAACGTGCGGTGCTGTCGGTCATCCGTCCGCCGGACGTGCTGGGCGAGGTCTCCCTGCTTGACGCCTCCACCCGGTCCGCCTCCGCCGAGGCGATCGAGGACTGCGCGGCGCTCGCGCTGTCCCGCGGCGCGTTCATGGAACTGGTGCACTCCAATCCGCGCATCCTCGACGCGGTGATGCGCTCGCTCGGCGGGCTGATCCGCCGCCTGACCGAGCAGAACGCCGACCACGTCTTCCTGGACCTGCCCGGCCGGGTCGCCAAGACCCTGGTGCGGCTGGCCGGCGAGAGCCAGGCGCCGATGATCACCATCGAGCTCAACCAGAGCCAGCTCGCGGAGATGGCCGGCGGCTCGCGGCAGAGCGTCAACCAGGCGATCGGGTCGTTCGCCAGCCGGGGCTGGCTGCGCACCGAGGGCCGGCGGATCGTCGTCACCGACGTGGCCGCGCTGCGCCGCCGGGCCGGCATGAACGAGCGCTGAAGGCGTACGCGGGAAGGGGCCGCAGCGGCTGCCGCGGCCCCTTCCCGTACGTCAGGTGTCAGGGAGTGTTGCTGCCCGGACCGACCCAGTTGGTGCTGCCCGGACCGACCCACTCCGTGCCGTCCTTGCCACCGCCGGACTGCTCGCTGACGACGCCCTGCGCCTGCAACGCGGCCAGCGTGGCGGCGTCCACGTCGACGGAGTCGCCCGCGAGGTGGCTCACCCCGTTGCCGTCGGTCCAGTCGCTCTGCAACATCACGTACACCATCGGAAGATCCCCCTGTGGTCGAGCGTCGAAATTCAGCCGCCTGACTGTAACGGCAGGGCCGGCCGGTGGACTGTCCACAAACCAACAGCCCGGTACCCGACAGCAGCGCAGACGGCGATACTGACACCGCGACGGTGCCGCTCCAGGCACCGGGAGGACCGCCAGTGGAGGGTGTCATCGCCACGCAGTGTGACCGCTGTGGACGCACGGCCGCCACCGGCGACCGCTTCTGCGGCGGCTGCGGCAACGAACTGGGCGCGGTCTGCGCGCACTGCCTGCACCCGCTCGCCCGGGACGTGGCCTTCTGCACCTCCTGTGGGGCGGCCCGGCCGGGGGCCGGGCGCCAGCCCGTCCCGCAGGAGGACCGCCGCCGGGTCAGCGTGCTCTTCGTCGACCTGATCGACTTCACCCCGTACGTCGAGCGGGCCGACCCGGAGCAGGTCCGCGGCATGCAGACCGGGTTCTTCTCGGCCGCCCGCCGGGTGGTGGGGCAGTACGGCGGGGTGGTGGAGAAATACATCGGCGACGCGGTGATGGCCCTGTTCGGCGCCCCGGTGGCGACCGAGACGGACGCGCTGCGCTGCGTGCGGGCCGGCCTGGAACTGCAACGGGTGCTGACCCGCTTCACCCCCACCGGCTCGGACGCGCTGCGCTTCCGGGTCGGGGTCGCCACCGGCGAAGCGCTGGTCGACGTGGCCGCCGCCCGCGACGGTGGCCAGGCGATCGTCGCCGGCGACGTGGTCAACACGGCCTCCCGGATGCAGTCCGTCGCCCCGCCCGGCGGGGTGCTGGTCTGCGGCATGACGCACGCCCTCACCCGGGAGGCGATCCGCTACTCGGAACAACCGCCGGTCACCCTGCGCGGGCGCTCGACGACGACCGAGGTGTGGCTGGCCCTGTCCCCCGTCCGCCGCCAACCCACCGACCGGCAGCCGGACGTCACGCCTCTGATCGACCGGGAACACGAGCTGGGCATGCTGGTCAACGCCCTGCACCGGTCGCTGCGCGACCGGCGCCCGCAGGTCGTCACCGTCTTCGGCCGGGCCGGGCTGGGCAAGAGCCGCCTGGTCCGGGAGCTGTACCGGCACACCGAACAGCTGGTCGACGAGCCGCTGACCTGGCGGATCGGGCGGTGCCCGCCGTTCGGCGAGAACGTGACGTTCGCCGCGCTGGCCGACATCGTCAAGTCCGAGGCCGGCATCCTGGACACCGACCCCGCGTCCAGCGCCGCCCAGCGGCTCGCCTCGGCCGTCGACGAGCTGGTCGGCCCCGGCGAGCGGCAGCGCCTGGTGGACGCCCTGCGACCGCTGGTGGGCCTGGCGGGGACCGCGCTGCCGGCCGAGGAGACCGAGTCGGCGTGGCGGCGGTTCCTGCTGGCGCTGGCCGCGCGCCGACCGACCGTGCTGGTCTTCGAGGACCTGCACTGGGCCGACGACGCCATGCTGCGCTTCGTGGAACTGCTCGGCACCGCAGCCCGGGACGTGCCCCTGCTGCTGCTCTGCACCGCCCGGCCGGAACTCGTCGACCGGGACCCGAGCTGGGCGGGCACGATCACGGGCTCGGCGACCATCACCCTGCCCCCGCTGCGCGACACGGGCATCGCCGCGCTCTACGCCCACATGTTCGGCCGGGCGGCCTTCTCCGCCGACATGCTCACCCCGCTGATCGAGGTGGCCGGCGGCAACCCGCTCTACGCCCACGAGTACGTGCGGATGCTGATCGAGCAGGGCGCGCTGCGCCAGTCCGGGCTGGGCTGGTCACTGGAGAAACACCTCGACCTGCCGATGCCGGAGGGCGTGCACGCCGTCATCGCCAACCGCATCGACCTGCTCGACGCCAAGGAACGCACGGTGCTGCTGGCCGCCGCCGTGGTCGGCGTGCAGTTCTGGCCGGCGGCCGTGGCCGCCGCCCTCGGGCAGTCCGTCGAGTCGGTCGAGCGCGCGCTGCGCCGGCTGGAGCAGCGTGACTTCGTGCACGAGCAGGCCGATTCGACAATGGCCGGGCAGCCGGAGTACCGGTTCCGGCACGTGCTGGTGCGCGACGTCTGCTATCAGCGGCTGCCCCGCACCGAGCGGGTGGCACGCCACGAGCGCACGGCACAGTGGCTGGACATGCTCTCGCAGAGCCGCGACACCGACCTGGCGGAGGTGCTGGCCCACCACCGGTGGGCCGCGCACCAGATCGCCCGGACGCTGGGCCTGGAGGACGGCCGGTTCGCCGCCGCCGCCCGGGCCGCGCTGCACCGGGCGGCCCGCCGGGCGTACGCGCTGCACAGCCTCGACGTGGCGGCGGGCCACGCGGACCGGGCGCTGGGGCTCGCCGACGACTCCGACCCGCTCGGCCGGGCCCAGCTCGAGCTGCTCAGCACGGAGATCTCCTTCTACCGTGACGGCAACGCCTTCCTGTCCCGGGGCGGCCCCGAGCAGGTGCAGGCGCTCGCCGAGCGGCTGCTGGCACAGGGCGACGACGCCTGCGCGGCGCGCGCCTGGACGCTGCTCGGCCAGGCCGCGTGGCTGCGTGCCGACCGGGCCGCCGCCCTGGCCTGCCTGGGCCGGGCCGTCCAGCTCTTCGCCCCGCTGCCGGACAGCCCTCAGAAGGCCGACGCCTACGCCGAGCTGGGCCGGCTGCACATGCTCAACTACGAGCGCGACCCGGCGGTCGCCGCCGCCGAACGGGCGGTGGAGATCGGCGAGCGGCTGGGCCTCACCGAGACCCACACCAACGCCCGGATCACCTCGGCCGTCGCCCGTTACCAGGCGGGTGACCGCTCCGGCCTGGACGATCTGCACGCGATCGTGGAGCTCAGCCGCGCCAACCGGCTGATCGCCCTGCCACGGGCCATCCAGAACCTCGTCTACGCCGTCTGCGAGGAGGGCGACTGGCTGCGCTCGAAGGCGCTGCTCTCGTCGTTGCCGGCGCGCAAGGCCAGCGGGCAGACGCTGACCACCAGCTATTCGGCGGAGGCGATGCGCGCCTGGTTCGAGGGCGACTTCGACCGGCTGCTCGCCGCCGCCGAGGCGTTCGTGGACACCCCGACGGGGAGCTGGGACATGCAGGTGCGGGGCCTGCGCGCGTGTCTGCTGGTGCTGCGCGGCGGGCGGGTGCCGCCGGCGCGCTCGCACTCCGACGACGACGCCGCCGCCACGTTCAGCGACGACGTGGCGGCGGCACTCGACGCCGCCCGGCGCAGCGGATTCCACCGGCCGCACTGGACCATGCTGGGGATGGGCGCGCTCTGCCGGGCGTTGCAGGGCCGCCGCGCGGAGGCGGCAGCGCTGATCGACGAGCTGGTCACCTCCTGGTCGGCCGTGCCCGCCCTGGCCAGCGGCGAGTGGATCGCGGCGGCCGGGTACGCGGCCAGCCTCGCCGGGCGGGACGCGGCCGCCCGGGTGCGCGCGATGCTGGACGCGGTGGGCCACCGTACGCCCTGGTCGGAGGCGGCGCTGCGGACCGTGACCGGTGCGCTGGCCGCCGCGGACGGCGATCACCGCCGGGCCGCCGAGCTGCACCTGGCCGGCGCCGAGATCTACGCCGGCATCCCGGACGTGACCGACCGGATGTTGGCGCTCACCTTCGCGGCCGTGGAGCTGGAGCGGGCCGGCGAGCCGACGGCCGGCCGCGCGGAGCTGGCCGAGCTGCGCGCCTTCGCGCTGCGCAACAACGCCCCCGCCCTGCTCGACCTGCCCCGCCCGCCGAAGAGCCCGGCCGGCCCGGCCCTGGTCTGCTGACACCGGCGGGGGCGGGTGCTCAGGCGGGGACCGGTTGGCGGGGGGCCGGGGCGGCGGGCGCGTTCTTGGCCTGCTGGGCGTAGGTGTCGACGTACTCGCGGCCGGAGAGCTCCATCAGCTCGTACATGATCTCGTCGGTCACCGCGCGCTCGACGAACCGGTCACCGACCATGGCTGCGTAGCGCGAGAAGTCCAGCGGCGGGCCGAACCGGATCCGCACCCGGGCGATCTTGGGGATCAGCTTGCCGGGCGGCTGGATCTCGTCGGCGTTGAGCATGGCCGTCGGGACCACCAGGGCGCCGCTGTCCAGGGCCAGCCGGGCGACACCGGTCTTGCCCCGGTAGAGCCGCCCGTCCGGGGATCTGGTGCCCTCGGGATAGATGCCGGCGATGCCGCCGCCGCGCAGCACGCTGAGCTGGGTGTCCAGCGCCGCCCTCGCGGCCCGGCCGCCCGAGCGGTCGACCGGGATGGTGCCGGAGCCCACGAAGAACATCTTCGTCAGCCAGCCCTTGACGCCCTTGCCCGTGAAGTATTCGGCCTTGGCGATGAACGTGACGCGCCGCCGCACCACCAGCGGCGTGAAGATCGAGTCGGAGAAGGAGAGGTGGTTGCTGGCGAGGATGACCGGGCCGGTGTCGGGCAGGTGGTGCAGCCCCTCGACCTGCGGGCGGAAGACCAGCCTCAGCAGCGGGCCGAGGAGGACGTACTTCATCAGCCAGTACAGCACCGGCGTCCTTTCCGAAGGTCGTCGCGGCGGCGCCGCGGTCGGCGCGGGGCCGATCGTGGCCTGAGCCTACGAACCGGACGCCGCACGGCACAACGTCCGGCGGGCCGCGGGAGCCCCGCACCTGCGCCGCGGACGCCGAACGGCGGGGCCGGGGCGCGGTGGCGTCCCGGCGGCGCCGTTCGGCGATCGGCTCCGTTGAAAAACACTCAGCAAAAACGGACAAAATCCGCCGCCGCGACCTGCGGGAGGGCTCCTGACTTCGTACGCCGCGCCACAAGGCACTCCCGGAACGGGCCCCGGACGTGTCACGATTCAAGGCACGGCGCGCGGCTCGGCGCCGAGGGGGCTCAGGCGACGCGCCGCGGGCGCGTGATGAGGAGGATTTCCGGGTGTCAGCGGGTGGTGCCCGCCGGGGACGGCGGGACAACGGGCTCGACGCGAGCGAGTACGCCGTGGCCGGCGACGTGGATCCGCGCGTCGGCGAGCACCTGCTCGACGTCCTGGCCGCCGGTGGGATCGCCGCCTACCTCCAGCCCTCGGCCGACCTCAACCCGATCACCCGCACCACCACCGTGCCGTCCCGCCCCGTCGACCGGCTCTACGTCGACCGCTCGCACCTGGTGACGGCGCGGGACTACCTCACCCAGCTCGCCGACGAGACGGCGACCGAGCCGGCGCGCCCCGACGAACCGGATATCGAGGCCGAGTGGGCCCGCATCGTCGCCGGTTTCCACACCACCACGCCGCGCGGCGGTGACCACCCGTGGCCCGCCGCCGAGGACGTGGACGACACGCGCGGGCCGGCCGGCGGCCAGGTGGCCATCGGCACGCCCGACGAGCCCGCCGGGCCGACGGCCACCGACGTGCGTCGGCTGCCCTACGCGGCGGACGTCTCGGGCGTCTCCGTCTCCCGGGGCCCGCAGGACGAGCCGTCACTGCTCGACGGGCTGGACACCTTCGGCGCGGACCTGCCCGACGACGCGTCGGAGGACGAGCGCTACACCCCGCCGCCACCCCCGCCCCTGCCGCGCTTCTCGAAGTACGCGGTCGTCGGCGTGCTCGCCATCGTCCTCGGCTTCGTGCTCTTCCTGTTCCCCTCGGTCTTCCCGGTGGCCGATCCCTCGCTGGTCAACCTGTTCGGCTTCGCCGGCATCCTGGCCGGCTTCGTCGCGCTGATCTGGCGGCTGCGCCCCGGCGGCGACGACGATCGCGACCCGGACGACGGCGCGGTCGTCTGACCGTCCCCGCCCGACGGCACGTCCCGCCCGCATCCCGGGACGGCGGGCGCCCATGCCCGGGACGCAACACTGGTGTAACTTACTGTCAGTAGGAATACCGCTGTCCGTCACATCCCTCGCTGACTGCCCGGTTGTTCCTCCGCTGCGGCGGTCGCTCCCCTGCTGATCGGAATGCCCGAGATGCGACAGAGTTCCCTCGTGGTGGTTGCCAACCGCCTGCCCATAGACGACAGTGTGGCGCCCGACGGCGCCTGCGAATGGCGTCGCAGCCCCGGCGGCCTGGTCAGCGCCCTGCATTCGCTGCTGCGGCACACCCCGGCGACCTGGGTCGGGTGGGCCGGCGGCACCGGCCCGGCGCCCGCCCTGCCCGACGTCGACGGCGTGCGGATGCAGACCGTGCCGCTGAGCACCGACGACCTGCGCGACCACTACGAGGGCTTCGCCAACGCCACCCTCTGGCCGCTCTACCACGACTCGGTGGAGCAACCGGAATACCATCGGCGCTGGTGGGAGGCCTACCAGCGGGTCAACCAGCGGTTCGCCGAGGCCACGGCCGACGTGGCCGAGCCCGGCGCGATGGTCTGGGTGCAGGACTACCACCTGCAACTGGTGCCCGGCCTGCTCCGGGCGCTGCGGCCGGACCTGCGGATCGGCTTCTTCCTGCACGTGCCGTTCCCGCCGCCCGAGCTGTTCATGCAGCTCCCGCGCCGCGCCGAGCTGCTGCGCGGGATGCTCGGCGCCGACCTGATCGGCTTCCAGCGTTCCCAGGCCGCGCACAACTTCGCCCAACTGGTGGCGAAGGTGCTCGACGTTCCCGCCACGGACCGGCGGATCACCGTCGACGACCGGGAGGTCCGCATCGGCGCCTTCCCCGTCTCCATCGACACCGCCGAGATGGAGGCGCTCGCCGCCCGGCCCGACGTGGCCGAGCGGGCCGTCCGGCTGCGCCGCGACCTCGGCGATCCCGAGCAGGTGATCCTCAGCGTCGACCGGATGGACTACACGAAGGGCATCGAGCAGCGGCTCAAGGCGTACAGCGAGCTGATCGCCAGCGGGCACGTCAAGGTGCGCGACACCGTGCTCGTGCAGGTGGCGGTGCCCAGCCGCGAACGGGTCGGGCAGTACCAGATCCTGCGCGAACGGGTCGAACGCGAGGTCGGGCGGATCAACGGCGAGTTCGGCCGGGTCGGCGAGCCGGCCATCCACTACCTCACCCAGCCGTTCGACCGCACCGAACTGGCCGCGCTCTACCGGGTCGCCGACGTGATGGCGGTGACGCCCCTGCGCGACGGCATGAACCTCGTCGCCAAGGAGTACGTCGCCGCCCGGGTCGACGACACGGGCGCGCTGCTGCTCAGCGAGTTCGCCGGCGCCGCCGCCGAACTGCCGCAGGCGTACCTGGTCAACCCGCACGACCTGGAGGGGCTCAAGCAGGGGCTGCTGTCGGCGCTGCGGGCGGGCCCCGACGACCTCGGCGCACGGATGCGAACCATGCGGGCGCACCTGCACCGGCACGACATCCGGGCGTGGGCCCGTTCCTACCTCGCCGCCCTCGACGACAGCGGCTCGCTGCTGACCCGGCTGGGCGCCGCCGGCTGACGGCCGAACCGGCGCGGCGCCACCGGCCCCGCGAAAGCGACCCGCGCCGGAGCGCGAAAGCGACCCGCGCCCGAGCGCGGGGGTGCTCAGCGCCCGGCGGGGGCCGGCTCCTTCTCCAGCCAGTCGAGCAGCGCGTCGACCGGCTCCCGCCACCGCGCGTCGAGCATCATGTCGTGACCCATGCCGGGAAAGAGCAGCGGCGCCGAACCGTACCGCCGGGCCGCCCGGGTGAGCGCCGCCGTCGGGACGACCCGGTCGTCGGGGCTGCCCAGTACCAGCACCGGCGGGTCGCCCACCGCCGGCTCGGCCACCCCACCGGTCAGTAGCTGCCACTGGGCCCGCCGGCCGGCCCGGCCCAGCCGGTCCGCGTAGCGCCGGGCCTCGGCCTCGGGCAGCTCCCGGCTGAACAACTGGCGGCGGTGCAGCCGCAGCGGCCCGCCGAACACCGCCGGCAGCGTGCCGACCGGATTGCGGCGCAGCGCCGCGCCGAACGTCGCCCAGCCGCCGAGCACCGGCGCGACCAGCACCGCGGCACGGGCCGGATAGCGGGCGAGCGCGTGGGCCACCACGAGGGCCCCGGCACCGTGCCCCACCAGCACCGCCTGCCGCGGCAGGCCCGCCGCCACCTGGGTCACGTCGTGGGCGTACGCGCGCAGCGTCGCCTCCGGCGCCGGGCCACTGTCGCCGTGCCCGCGCAGGCTCACCGCGTACGCGGGGAAGCCCCGCGACGCGGCGTGGCCCAGCCAGTGCTCGGCGAACGCCCACGCGCCGTGCCCGAAGCCCGGCACGAAGAGCAACGGCGGACGCCCCTGTTCCGCCCCCGGGGCCGCGCTGAGCACCTCACGCCGGACCGGACGCACGGGGCGCGCCCACTCCCGCCCCCGCATGATCCGCACCTGACTCACTGTTCTGGCCTTTCGCTCGCGACTGCGGGGCTCCGCTGCGCTGCACTCCTCGCGCTCACCGGTCCGGCCTTTCGCTCGCGACTGCGGGGCTCCGCTGCGCTGCACTCCTCGCGCTCACCGGTCCGGCCTTTCGCTCGCGACTGCGGGGCTCCGCTGCGCTGCACTCCTCGCGCTCACCGGGAACCCTCCAGGTCGTGCAGCGCGCGCTGCACGGCGCGCAGGTAGTCGGCGTGGCCCACCTCGAACCAGTGCCGGCTGCTGTCCTTGACGGGGCCGGCGTAGCGCTCCCCCGCCTTCGCCGCTACCCGGGCGGCGAAGGCCGCCGCCCGGTCCGGACGGGTGACCCGCAGCCGCAGCAGCCGGGCGAAGAGCACCGTCTGCCAGTGCGACAGGGGAAACAGGCCCGAGTCCGGCTGCACCAGCCCGGCCACGGTCAGCGTGGGCCGCTCCGGGACGAAAGCGTTCAGCCAGAGCCGGGGCCGGCCCTGCCCCCCGTCGTCGCCGAGCACCGACGGGTCGAGGAACTCGAAGCGCGGCAGGTAGCCGGTGGCGAAGACGACCACCTCCGGGTCGATCTCCCGGCCGTCGGACAGCTCGACGGCGTACGGGTGGAAGCGGGCCACGTCCGGCACCGGGGCGATCTCGCCGTGGCCCACGTAGTAGACGAGCTGGCTGTTGGCGATCGGGTGCGTCTCGTAGACCCGGTGGTCGGGCTTCGGCAGGCCGAAGCGGGTCAGGTCGCCGACGGTCAGCCGCAGCGTCCAGTGGTAGAGCCACTGGCGCACCCGCAGCGGCACCCGCAGCGCCAGCAGCGTGTCGTTGACCTGGTCGGCGGGGCGGCCGAGGACGTACTTCGGGGCATACCAGTAACCCCGGCGGGTGGAGTGCCAGCAGCGCGACGCCTGCTGGGCGGCCTCGACGGCGATGTCGCAACCGGTGTTGCCGGCGCCCACCACCAGCACCCGCTTGCCGCGCAACTGCGCCGGGTCCTTGTACGACGAGGCGTGCATGACCTCGCCCCGGAACTCCTCCAGCCCCTCGTAGCGAGGCAGCTTCGGCGACCAGTTGTGGCCGTTGGCGACCACCACCGCCGCGTAGCGGGAGGTGCGTTCCGGGCCGTAGCCGCCGGTGCTGCGGGTCGTCACGTCCCACCGGTCGCCCGCCACCGGCTCCACCCGGACGACCTCGGTGCCGAACCACACGTGCCCGCGCAGGTCGAAGTGGTCGGCGTACCGCTCGAAGTACGACAGCAGCCGACTGTGGTGCGGGTAGTCCGGCCAGTCGTCCGGCATCGGGAAGTCGGGGAACTGGGTGAACGGGCGGGACGAGATCAGGTGCGTGCTCGCGTACACCGGGCTGCGGTCGTGCCGCCAGTTCCAGGCGCCGCCGACGCCGGTCTCCCGCTCGTAGCAGTCGACGCCGAAGCCGTGTTCCTTGAGGTTCTTGATGGCCGTGAGACCGCTGGGCCCGGCACCGACGACGCAGACGGTGTCGCCCCGGTCGGAGACCGGCCGACCGTCGCGGGTCAGGGAGGGCGTGCTCGCCTCCGGGTCGGGCTGGCCGTGGTCGGTGGAGGTGGACACCGGGATCTCCTTTTGTGCGGCAACGAGTGCCGGGTCGCGCAGCATCCTCCCCACAACGGCGCGCGTTGTCCAGCCCCGGACGCGGCGGACGGTCAGTCGGCGGCGGGCAGCAGCAGGTCGACCAGGACCGGGAAGTGGTCGCTGGCGCGGCGGGTCTGCGGGGTGTCCACCACGTCGTAGTCGACCACCGTGATCCGCGGGTCGACGAAGAGGGCGTCGATGCGCCGCCGGGGGTCCGCGCAGGAGTAGGTGAGCCGGTCGGCCCGGTCCGCCGCCACGGCGGCGTCGGTCAACCCGCGCGCCACGGTGGCCCAGGCCGCCCCGTCCGGCCCCTCGTTGAGGTCGGCGGCGGCGATCACCGGCCCGGCGGCGGCGTCCAGCTCGCTCTTGAGCAGTGCCGCCTGGGCGGGCCGCTCGGCCGGATCGGTGGACAGGTGCGACCCGGCCAGGGTGAACCGGGCCGCGCCGGCGACCACGCAGTCGGCGTACGCCGCGCCGCGCAGGTGCCGGCCGGGGGTGAGCGGAAAGCGCTGGCACCTCTCGGTCACCACCCGCACCCGCAGGCTGGTCAACAGCAGGTTGCCCAACGACGGCAACCCGCCGGCGGCCACCACCAGGCCGAACGACTCGGCCAGCGCCGCCGACTTCTGCCGCCACCGGAACCGGCGTGGGCCCTCCTGCACGACCACCACGTCCGGCCGCACGTCGCGGACGACCGCCGCCAGCGCGGCCGTGTCGTCGCGCTGGCTGTGGATGTTGTACGACACGACGCGCAGGGGCACGCCGGGGGTCTGCGTCACGGTCTAACCTCTCAGATCCGGCGGGCCAGGTCGGCGGCGCCGATGACGCCGGCGGTGTTGCCCAGTTCGGCCGGGCGGATCTCGGCGACCGGGAGGCGACTGCGCTGGGCGAGGGCGTCGGCGAACGACCGGCGGGTCGGGCCGAGCAGCAGGTCACCGGCGTCGATCACGCCGCCGCCGACGACGAGCACCTGCGGGTCGAGGATCTGCGCCATGTCGGCGAGGCTGGTGCCGAGCCAGCGCCCGACCTGGGCGAAGGCCTCGACGGAGACCGGGTCGCCGGCCTGCGCGGCGGCGGTGACCATGTGCCCCGTGACCGCCTCGGCGTCACCGCCGGCCAGTTCCAGCAGGGCGGCGGCGCGCTGCGGCTCCTGCCGGGCGGCGGCGCGGGCGAAGCGCACCAGGGCACTGCCGCTGGCGTACTGCTCGATGCACCCGAGCCGGCCGCAGCCGCACTGGTGGCCGTCCGGCACGGTCAGCATGTGACCCAGTTCGGCCGCGATGCCGTTGGCGCCGCGCAGCAGTTCGCCGCCGAGCACGATGCCGCCGCCGACGCCGGTGCCGATGGTGAACATGACCATGGAGTCGTCGGCGTCGCGGGCGGCGCCGTGGCGGAACTCCGCCCAGGCGGCCACGTTGCCGTCGTTCTCCACGATCACCGGCAGTCCGGTCGCGGCGCTCACGTAGTCGCGCAGCGGCTCGTCACGCCAGGCGAGGTTCGGGGCGAACAGCACGGTCGAGCGGCCGGCGTCGATCCAACCGGCGGCGCCGACGCCGACCGCCTCGATCCGGCGCCCGGTGGACAGCTCGGCGACCAGTTCGATGATGACGTCGCGGGTCTTGGCGACGTCGTCGGCGGGGGTCTCCCGGCGGGCCTGCACGAGCACGGCACCGGTGTCGTCCACGACACCGCCGGCCACCTTCGTGCCACCCACGTCGACTCCGATGGTCAGCGTCACCGCTGCCACTCCCCTCTGCTGTGCTGCCCGCACCGGCGCCGGTACGGGACCGGTGCGTGGTCGGGACGTGCGGTGGTCAGGCCCCGTCGCCCGCGGGTCGCCCGCCCGCGTCACCGGGGGCCCGGGACGCGGGGAGCACGGGTCCGTCGGGCGACGTCCGGACGGTCACCGCAGCGGCCGGCCCGGCGGCGTCGACGGGCGGCACGGTGGGCGCGGCCGGCTGGTCCTCCGCCCGGGTGGCGGCCGACCAGACGTCCCGCTCCGGTGCCGGCTGAGAATCATGCCCGCTACGGGTGGCCTCGCGCCACACGTGGTCGTCCGCGTCACCGGGGGCCGGGTCCGCCGCCGGTGCCGCGGTGGAGTCGGCGGAGGGCCCGGGCGGGGCGAAGGCGCGCAGCAGGCTCGCCACCCCGGCCGCCAGGTCGCCGGCGCCGGTGGCGAGGCGCTCGGCGAATTCGGGACTCGGGTCGCGCAGGGCGGCGATGCCCCGACAGACCGGGCAGACGCAGCACTCGGCCGTACCGGTGGCGAACCCGCCCGCGGACGCCCCACCGGGGCCGTCGCTGTGACTGAGGACACCCGACACGATCCCACCGAGCGGACCCCACTGGCCGGCCTTCGCCCCGGCCGCGGCCAGCCGGGCGGCGGCCAGCGCCGTGGCGACCAGCCGTTCCGCCTCTTCCCGGGCCGAACCCGGATCCGTCGCATCCATCGTCGGCTCCCCTAACCTGCCGCCGGCCGCGTCACTGCGCCGCACCGGGTGCTTCTACCCGGAGCTTGAGCTGCTTCAACGCCGTATCCATGATCATTTTTTCGGCCTTGCGGCGGAACATGCCGAGCATCCCGACGGAAAGCTCGACCGCCAGGGTGTACGTCACCGTCGTACTACCGTCGGGGTTGCCCGCCAGGTCGTACGACCCGCGCTGGAACTTCTGCATCTTCGAGGGCGCCACCAGGTGCCACTCGATGCGGGAGAGATCCTCGGCGTACTCGTAGGCCAGCACGTACTCGTCGGCCAGCACGCCGGCGTCGATGGTGAACCGGACCTGGCTGGCGTAGCCGTCCTCGTACTCCTCGATCACCTCCGCCCGCCGCATCGCCTCGGTCCACCGCGGGTAGCTCGGGAAGTCGCAGATGACCGCCGCCACCCGCTCCGGTGACGCGCCGATGATGATCGACTGGGTGGAGGTGTCCGCCATGGGGCGAGGCTACCCGGCACCGCGCGACGCCCCGCCCCCGGCAGGCCGTCACGCCCGCCCCCGGCGCCCTGCGGGCGGGGCGTGACGGTGACCCGCCGGCGGCCGGGGCGACCTGCGTTTTCGCTCCCGTCGCCCGGGCGGGTAGGTTTCGACGCAGCCGACCCGCGGTGGCCGGCCCGCCCGGCCAGTGCGAGCACGAGGGAGTGCAGGTGCGCGAGTTCTCCGTCCCGCCGATCGTCACCGTCGGCGACGCGGCCAACCTCACCGATCCGGTCTGGGACAACGCCCAGGTCGCCCCCGACGAGGTCCAGTTCGTCCGGCCCACCGGCACGGGCGGCACCTGGGCCGACGTCACCTGCCGGCAGTTCCGCGACGAGGTCGTCGCCGCCGCCCGGGGCCTCGTCGCCGCCGGCGTGCAGCCCGGCGACCGGGTCGGCCTGATGAGCCGCACCCGCTACGAGTGGACCCTGCTGGACTACGCCATCTGGGCGGCCGGCGCGGTCACCGTGCCGATCTACGAGACCTCCAGCGCCGAACAGGCCGCCTGGATCCTCTCCGACTCCGGCGCGGTGGCCTGCGTGGTGGAGAGCACCGCACACGCCGCCCTCGTCTCCGGCGTCCGGGACCGGCTGCCCGACCTGCGCCACGTCTGGCAGCTCGACCTCGACGCCGTGGACCAGCTCGTCCGCTCCGGCGAGTCCGTCGACCCGGCGGAGGTCGACCGGCGGCGGGCCGCCCGGCGGGCCGACGACGTCGCCACGATCATCTACACCAGCGGCACGACCGGCCGTCCCAAGGGCTGCGTGCTGACCCACCGGAACATGTACGCCGACATCGCCAACGCCGTGCCGGTGCTGCCGAACCTGTTCCGGCCGGGTGCCACGACCCTGCTCTTCCTGCCGCTGGCGCACGCCTTCGCCCGGCTCATCCAGATCGGCGTGGTGCAGGCGCGGGCCACCATGCGGCACTGCCCGGACAGCAAGAACCTGGTGGCGGAGCTGCAGGACTTCCGGCCCACCTTCGTCCTGTCGGTCCCCCGGGTGTTCGAGAAGGTCTACAACGGCGCCAAGCAGAAGGCCGAGGCCGAGGGCAAGGGCGGGATCTTCGCCCGCGCGGAGCAGGTCGCCGTCGCCTACAGCGAGGCGCTGGAGACCCCGGGCGGTCCCGGGCTGGTGCTGCGCGCCCAGCACGTGCTCTTCGACAAGCTGGTCTACCGCAAGCTGCGCGCGGCGCTCGGCGGCCGGTGCCGCGACGCCATCTCCGGCGGCGCCCCGCTCGGCGCCCGGCTGGGCCACTTCTTCCGGGGCATCGGCGTGACGGTGTGCGAGGGCTACGGCCTGACCGAGACCTCCCCGGCCGCCGCCGCGAACCTGCCCGACGCCACCCGGATCGGCACGGTCGGCCGCCCGCTGCCCGGCGTCACCGTCCGCATCGACGACGACGGCGAGATCCTGATCGCCGGCGACCTGATCTTCCAGGGGTACTGGCGCAACGAGGAGGCCACCGCCGAGGCGCTCAGCCCGGACGGCTGGTTCCGCACCGGCGACCTCGGCCAGCTCGACGACGACGGCTTCCTGAGCATCACCGGCCGGAAGAAGGAGATCATCGTGACGGCCGGCGGCAAGAACGTCGCCCCGGCCGTGCTCGAGGACGAGGTCCGGGCCCACCCGCTGGTCAGCCAGTGTGTCGTGGTCGGCGACCGGGCGCCGTTCATCGCCGCCCTGGTCACCGTCGACGAGGAGGCGCTGCCGCGCTGGCTCGACTCGGCCGGCCTGCCCGCGGACACCCCCGTCGAGAAGCTGCGCGACCACGAGGGGCTGCGCGCCGAGATCCAGGGCGCGGTCGACGCCGCGAACCGGGCGGTCTCCAAGGCCGAGGCGATCAAGGTCTTCCGGATCCTGCCCCACGACTTCACCGAGGCCACCGGCGAGTTGACCCCGTCGCTGAAGGTCAAGCGGCAGGTCGTCCACAAGACGTACGCGGCGGACATCGCCGAGATCTACCGGGGCTGACTACCATCCGTCACGTGCCCGCCTCGATGCCTCCCCGGCCCCCGTCGCATCCCCTCGCCGCCGCCGCGCGCGTGGTCATGCTGGCCCTCGTCGCCGTCCTGACGCTCTTCGCCACGCACGACCCCGGCCAGCTCTGGTGGGTCGCGCTGCTGGCGGTCGCCGGGCTGCCGGCCCTGCTGGCGCCCGAACACCGGCTGGTCGGCCCGCTCAGCCGGGTCGCCGAGGTGCTGGTGCTGGGGCTGGCCGCCAGCCAGGTGGCCGCCGTGGCCACCATCGGCGGCGACGTCGCCGGGCTGGGCGCCTCGGCGGTGCTGCCCTACCTGGCCGTCCCGGTGACCGTCACCGCGCTGCGCCGCCGGTTCCGCGAGGGCGTCGCCCTGCTGGCGGTCGCCGCGGCCACCCTGCTGGTGGCCGGCGCGCTCACCGCTGTCGACGGCGACCGGCAGCTCGCCCAACCCGGCTACCTCGCGGTCTGCGCCCAGTGGCTGATCCTGGCCGGGCTCGGGCTCGCCGCCGCGATCGGCCTGCACCGGGTGATGCAGGTCCGCAACGAGGGCAAACCCCAGCCGTACGCCGAGGCGACCCGCCTGCTCACCCAACTGCGCACGGTGGCCCGGCAACTGCCCGGCGCCACCCTGGACCCGGGCGGCATCTCCGAGCACCTGCTGGAGGAACTGCGCACGGTGGCCCGCGCCGACCGGGCGGCCGTGCTGTCGGCGAGCGGCGGCGGTCGGCTGGTGGTGCTCGCCCAGGTGGGCGTGGACCGGGTCGACTGGGAGACGACCCTGGACGCGGACTCGGCCATCGCCGACGCGTGGGCCACCCAGCAGCCGCACACCGCCGCCCGGTCGCAGGCCCGCTCGCACCGCGGCGGAGACGTCTCCGCCCTGATCGTGCCGCTGGTGGCCGGGGTGCGCACGGTCGGCCTGGTGGTGTTGGAGGCGGACGTGGCGCAGGCGTACCCGCCGCCGGTGGTGTCCCGGGTGACCGGGCTGACCCGCCCGGCCGCGCTGCGGCTGGAGGCGGCGCTGCTCTTCGACGAGGTCCGCTCGCTGGCCACCAACGAGGAGCGGCAGCGTCTGGCCCGGGAGATCCACGACGGGGTGGCGCAGGAACTGGTGATGGTCGGCTACGGCATCGACAACGCGCTGGCGTACATCGACGAGGACCCGAAGGAGACCGCCGAGGCGCTGCGCACGCTGCGCGGCGAGGTGACCCGGGTGATCACCGAGCTGCGGCTGAGCCTGTTCGAGCTGCGCAGCGAGGTCGACCGGCACGGCGGCCTGACCGCCGCGATCGCCGAGTACGCCCGCACGGTCGGCGCCTCCGGCGGGCTGCGGGTGCACCTGTCCCTGGACGAGACCACCGCCCGGCTGCCCGCCGCCACCGAGGCCGAGTTGCTGCGCATCGCCCAGGAGGCGGTCACCAACGCGCGCAAGCACGCGGGCGCGTCGAATCTCTGGGTCACCTGTGCGGTCGACCCCCCGTACGCGCAAATTGAAGTGTCGGATGACGGTCAGGGGATCGCTGACCAGCGCTCCGACGGGCACTACGGCCTTGCGATCATGGCCGAGAGGGCGGAACGTATCCGGGGCCGGTTGGAGATCAGGCCGAGGCAACCGAGCGGCACGACCGTCGCGGTGGTGCTCGGCTCATCGCCCCGGCGCGATAACGTGCGCGGTAGCGTAGCGGCAGCAGAAGGGGAGTAACCCGAGGATGACCACAAGTCCGACACCGGCCACCCGCACCAAGGTCCTCCTTGTCGACGACCACGACCTGATCCGCAAGGGCCTGCGGCACGCGTTCGAGCGTGACCGGCAGTTCGAGGTCGTCGGTGAGGCAGCCACCGCGGCGGAGGGCGTACGCCAGGCCGGTGCGCTTCAGCCGGACGTGGTGATCATGGATCTCCGGCTGCCCGACGGCAGTGGCCTGGAGGCCACCCGGGCGCTGCGCAAGTCCAGCGCCTCGATGGGCATCGTCGTGCTCACCATGTACGCGGGCGACGACCAGCTCTTCGGCGCCCTGGAGGCCGGGGCCAGCGCCTTCGTGCCGAAGACCGCGCCGGCCGACGAGGTCGTCGCCGCCGCCCGGCACGCCGCCTCCTCGCCCAGCGCCTTCACCGCCGCCGATCTGGCCGAGGCGATGAAGCGCCGGCTGGCCCCGTCCGGGCCGCAGCTCTCCCCCCGCGAGGGTCAGGTGCTGCGGCTGCTCGCCGACGGGATGAGCGTGGCCGGCATCGCCAAGCAGCTCTTCGTCAGCGAGTCCACCGCCAAGACCCACATCTCGAAGCTCTACGAGAAGCTGGGCGCGGCCAACCGGGCCCAGGCGCTGATGACCGCGCTGCGGCTCGGTCTGCTCGAGGCGCCGGACGCCCCGAAGTTCTGACCCGCCGCGGCCGGAGGCCGACGACGTAGCACCGACAGGTCCGTGCCCGCCCGGCGGGCACGGACCTGTCGTCGTCGATCCGATCGACGGCGGCGGTGTACGGCACGGCGCGCTATGGTCTCCCCGGCGATCAGCCGGCAGAATACCGGCGCGGGCGGTGGCGTCCGCACGCCGACAGGAGGAGTGAACGCATGCAGCGGCCGGACTGGGCACCCGACGAGATCGACATCGAACGCCCCAGCGTGGCCCGCATGTACGACTACTACCTCGGCGGCTCACACAACTTCGCCGTCGACCGGGCGACCGCCCAGGCGATGGTGGCGGCGGTGCCGGAGGCCCCGCTGATGGCGCAGGCCAACCGGGCGTTCCTCCGTCGCGCGGTGCAGTTCCTCCTCGACGCCGGTGTCCGGCAGTTCCTCGACATCGGCTCGGGCATCCCCACCGTCGGCAACGTGCACGAGATCGCCCAGCGCGAGGCCCCCGACGCCCGGGTGGTCTACGTCGACGTGGACCCGGTGGCGGTCGCCCACAGCCGGGAGATCCTGGATGGCAACGACCACGCCGTGGTGGTGCAGGAGGACCTGCGGCACCCCGAGCGCATCGTCGCCCACCCCGAGGTCCGCCGACTGCTCGACTTCGACCAGCCGATCGCCGTGATGATCGTGGCGGTGCTGCACTTCGTGTCGGACGACGACCGGCCCGCCGACCTGCTGCGGACGCTGCGCGAGGCGCTGGCGCCGGGCAGCTACCTGGTGCTGTCGCAGGCCAGCGGCGACGGGCGCGGCGACGACGAGCGGGCCGACGCCGAGCGGGTCTACCGACGCACCGACAATCCGCTGTGGATCCGCAGTCACGACGAGCTGACCGCCCTCTTCGACGGCTTCGAACTGGTCGACCCGGGCGTGGTCTGGGTGCCGCGGTGGCGCCCGGAGTCCCCCGACAGCACCGAGGACGCCGAGCGGGCGGCCTTCATCGGCGGCGTCGGACTACTCGGTGGATGAGCCGCCCGGGGCGGTCACCGTCGCCCCGGCCGGCGCCACCGGGGCGCGCCCGAACCGCCCGGGGACCTTCGCCCGGGCGTGGGCCCGGGCCGTCTCCGGCACCAGCTACCTGCCGATGACCCAGGCCCAGCTCGAGGTGCTGCTGCAACGCCTCACCGAGCAGCTCGCCGGGGCGCTGCTGGCCGAGCCCATCGACCTGCGGGTCGGGCACCGGGTCGGCACCGAGCTGGTCGCCGCGCACATCGCGTCGGCCGAGGCGCTGGGTCGTACGGTCGAGGTCTTCCAACTGCGGCTGATCCGCGACCTCGGGCTGGTCGCCGAGGAGGTCGAGGACCGGCTGGCCCGGCTGCTGGCCGCCGTGACCACCGGCTACGCCCGTGCGCTGCGCGACCGCACGCTCGACGAGCAGGAGACGATCCGCCGGGCCGCCATGACCGCCCGCGCGGAGGCGGAGCAGGCGCTGCGCACCAGCGAGGCCCGCTTCCGCCACCAGGCCACCCACGACCCGCTGACCGACCTGCCCAACCGCACGCTGTTGACGGAGCGCCTCAGCGCCGCCATCGACTCCGGCACCGCGGGCGCGCGCCTCGGCGTCTGCTTCCTCGACCTCGACCGGTTCAAGGTGGTCAACGACTCGCACGGGCACCAGGTCGGCGACGGGCTGCTGGTGGCCGTCGCGGACCGGCTCCGCCGGGCCCTCGACGGGCACCTGGTCGCCCGGCTCGGCGGGGACGAGTTCGTCGTCCTGGTGGAGGGCACCACCGGCACCGCCGACGCCGTCGCCGTGGCCGAGGCCGCGCTCGCGGCGGTAGGCGAGCCGGTGCTGGTGGACGGGCACGAGCTGTGCGTGTCGGCGAGCATCGGCATCGTGGAGCGGGAGGCCGCCGGCACCTCCCCCGGTGACCTCATGCGGGCGGCCGACAGCACGCTGCACTGGGCGAAGACCGCCGGTGGGGCCCGCTGGTCGCTCTACGACACCGACCGGGACCGCCGGAACCTGGCCCGGTACGCGCTCTGCGCGGCCATCCCGGCGGCGCTGGAGCGGGGCGAGTTCTACCTGGACTTCCAGCCGCTGACCTCGCTGCGCGACGGGCGGCTGCTCGGCCTGGAGGCCCTGGTGCGCTGGCGGCACCCGGAGCTGGGCGTCCTGCAACCCGACAGCTTCATCCCGCTGGCGGAGGAGACCGGGCTGATCATCCCGCTCGGCGGGTGGGTGCTGGCCGAGGCCTGCCGGCAGGCGGCGAGCTGGGCCGCCGGCGACGGGCCGCCCCCGTTCGTCAGCGTCAACCTGGCCGTGCGGCAGGTGCATCGTGCCGGGCTCGTCCAGGAGGTGCGCGCGCTGCTGCGGCACACCGGGTTGGCGCCGCACCGGCTCCAGTTGGAGATCACCGAGAGCACCATGATGAGCACCATCGAGGAGCCCGTGCGGGCGCTGCGGACGCTCGCCGACCTCGGCGTCCGGATCGCCATCGACGACTTCGGCACCGGCTACTGCAACCTGGCGTACCTGCGGGACCTGCCGGTGACCGAGCTGAAGGTGGCCGGGCAGTTCGTGACCGGGTTGCGGGCGCCGGAGGCCCGCGCGGACGAGCGGATCCTCGCCTCGCTGGTCTCGTTGGCGCACGCGCTGGACCTGACCGTCACCGCCGAGGGTGTGGAGACCGCCGGGCAGGCCGAGCGGCTGCGGGCGATCGGCTGCGACGCCGGCCAGGGCTGGCACTTCGGCCGCCCGGGCTCCGCCGAGCGCGTCCTGGCCCGCCTGGGCTGACGGCCCGCCACACCACCGGCTGCCGGGCTACCGCCGGCTGCGCAGGATCATGATGACGACCAGCGCGAGGATGAGTAGGAGGAAGAACCCGTACATGACCGGTGCGGGCATCGGCGTCCTCGCGGTTCCCCCCGTGGCCAGCAGCAGCTCCATGTCGTTTCCTCCTGTCGTCGTGGCGTCCGGAGGTGGTGCTGCGCCCCGGCGCGGCCACGCAAACGACCGCAGGTGGCGCTGCGCCCCGGCGCGGCCACGCAAACGACCGCAGGTGGCGCTGCGCCTCGGCGGGGCCGAACGGCGCCGACGCAAGCAGCCGTCAGCCGGCGAGCAGGGCGGCCATCCGCTGCGCCTGCGCCTCCCAGCGCCACTCCCGCTCCACCCAGGAGCGACCGGCCTCGCCGAGCTGCCGGGCCAGGTCCCGGTCGGCGAGCAGCGTGGCCACCCGGTCGGCGAGCTGGGCGACGTCCCGGCCGCGGACCACGAACCCCGTCTCGCCCTCGCGGACCGCGTCGGGCGCGCCACCGGAGTCGCCGGCGACCACCGGCAGGCCGGTCGCGGAGGCCTCCAGGTAGACGATCCCGAGCCCCTCGACGTCCAGGCCGCGGTTGCGGGTGCGGCAGGGCATGGCGTAGACATCGCCGGCCGCGTAGTGGGCGGGCAGTTCGGCCGAGGGCACCGAACCGGTGAAGACCACGTCCCGCTCCACTCCCGACTGGCGGGCCAGCTTCTCCAACGTGGACCGGTAGGGGCCGCCCCCGACCACCAGCAGCGCGGCGTCGGGCACCCGCCGGCGGATCTCCGGCAGCGCCCGGATCAGCATGTCCTGCCCCTTGCGCGGCACCAGTCGGGACACGCAGACCACCACCGGGCGGTCGGCCAGCCCGAGCCGGAGCCGGACCGCCTCGCCGTCGACGGACGGGTGGTAGGCCTCCACGTCCACCCCGGGGGCGAGCCGGCGCAGGTCGGTCACCCCGTGCAGCGCCCGCTCCAGCCGCACCCGGGTGTACTCGCCCAGATACGTCGTCACGTCGACGCCGCGCCCGATGCGGCGCAACGCGGCCCGGGCGGCCGGCAGGGCGGCCCAGCCGATCTCGTGACCGTGGGTCTGCGCCACCACCCGACGGATGCCCGCGCGCCGGCGCAGGCCCGCGGCGAGCAGCCCGAGGGGGGCCGCCGCGCCGAACCACACGGTGTCGCAGTCGTACGCGCGCGCCAGCCGCGCGGCCCGGTGGGCCACCCGCGGGGTGGGCAGCAGCACCCGGGCACGGTCCCGGACCACCTCGAACGGCTGGTCGGCGTCGAACTTCTCCGCGCCGCGCCACGCCGAGGCGTAGACCACCACCGACCCGGCGGGCTGGCGTACCGCGAGGTTGTGCACGAAGGACTGGATCCCGCCCGGGCGGGGCGGAAAGTCGTTGGTGATCAGCAGTGTGCGGCTCATCGGCCGGCCTCCCTGGCGTGGGCGCGGGCGGCGGCCATCCGCTCGACGGTGGACGGGTGCGTCGCGGAGTAGAGGTATTCCCAGCGCGGCGGGTCGGGGTCGGCGAGGTTGATGCCGGCGAGCCGCCGCTGCATCGCCTCGAAGGCGGCCGGGTCGCCGGTCAACGCGAGGGCGTGCGCGTCGGCCCGCGCCTCCACCCGCCGCGACATCAACGCCTGCGCCGGCGCGGCGATCACCCCGGCGACCGTCACCAGGGCGAGCAGCAGGGGAAACGCGCGCGGCTGCGCGACCGAGTCGACGCCGGCCAACCGCAGCAGCGGGCCGGCGGAGCCGAGCAGGTAGAGCGCGACCACCGCCGCGGCGGCGCCCAGCGCCCCGGTCAACGTGCCGGCCGCCACGTCCCGGTCCTTGGCGTGCCCCAACTCGTGCGCCACCACTGCGGTCACCTCGGCCGGCGTCGCCTCACGCAGCAGCGTGTCGTAGACCACCACCCGCCGGGTCGGCCCGAGCCCCGAGACGTACGCGTTCACCGCCCGCGTGCGCCGCGACGCGTCGGCGACCAGCACGTCGCGCACCGGCACGCCGTCGCGGGCCGCCAACTGCGTCAGCTCGGTGCGCAGCGGGCCCGGCTCCATCGGGGTGAACCTGTTGAAGACCGGCTCCACGAGCACCGGGAGTACGAACGAGAGCAGCGCCACCAGGGTCGCCGCGCCGGCGGCGCCGAAGGCCCACCACCAGCGCGGCGCGAGCCGGATGACGGCGTAGAAACCCAGCAGCGCCACCGCGCCGATGACCGCGCTGACCGCGTACGACTTGAGCAGGTCGACGGCCCAGCCGCCCCAGCCGTTGGTGCTGAGCCCGGCGCGGGCGAGCACGGACTGCCGCCAGGCGGCGAACGGGAGGGTGATCAGGTCGGCGACGAGCAGCACGGCGAGCCCGCCGAACGCGGCCTGGGCGGCCCAGTGCCCACCGAACGGGCGGCCCGCCAGTTCGACGAGCCGGCTGCCCAGCGGGGTCAGACCGAGCAGCAGGGCCACCAGCAGGCCGACGCCGATCGCGGCCCAGCCGGCGGGGCGCAGCGCGGCGCGGAACTCCCGGCCCCGCGACACCTGGTCGGCGGGGAGGTCGCCCAGCGCGGCGAGCTGGTCGGCCCGGGGTGCCGGTGGCCGGTGCCACGGGATCAGCAGCGCGGCGGCGACGACCAGGGCGACGACCAGCCCTGCGAGGGTGACCAGTGCCCAGCCGCGCGGGGTCACCGCGACCCCCCTGGCGCCGCGACCGCCGCGTTCGTCCGGGCAGGCCCGTACGCGACCACGACCTCGTCACCATCGGGGAGGCGCACCGTGTCGCGCCGGCGAAGGCCTGCGACGCCGGGAGCCGGGCCCGGCACGTGGGACCGTCGTGGGCCGGGATCGCCGCCGATCGCGGCGGGGCTGTCACCAGTGCGCCGTACCAGCGTCATGCCGCCGCTCCCTCCGCCGTGACCGCCCATCCTATTGCCGACTCGACGGCCGCCGCGTCGCGGCGTCGCGCCCTGTTCCTGGCCGGCGCGGAAAGGCTCACGGGCATAAGGTCGGCTCGACACCGTCAGCTTCCCGCGACCAGGACTGGGGGAAAGGACGTGGAGCAGGGCGCCCGCGACGAGATGCTCGGCTGCCTGGCTGAGGCGGTAGGGTCCGTCACAGTCGCGCACCCGACGCGGGTTGCCATCGACGGACCGCCCGCCGCAGGCAAGACCACCCTCGCCGACGAACTGGCCGTCGTGTTGCGCGGCCAGGGGCGCGACGTCATCCGCGCGACGATCGACGACTTCCTCCTCCCCCGGGCACAGCGCTATCGGCGCGACGAGTACTCGGCCGAAGGCTGCTACCACGACGCCCATGACCACGACGCACTGAACCGGGTTCTGCTCGGTCCGCTCGGCCCGGGCGGAGATCGACGCTTCCAACCCGCGATCTACGACCGCGGTGCGGATACCGCGCTCTCCCCGCCGGTCGTGACTGCACCGGCCGACGCCGTGCTGGTCTTCGATGGGGTCTTCCTCATGCGCCCGGAACTGATCGACCGATGGGACCTGCGCATCTTCGTGTCGATGGCACTCGAGAAGACCGTGGATCGGGCCGTGTTCCGGGAGCGCCGGGTGTCATCCCGCGCCGAAGTCGAACGGCGCTGGCGCGAGCGTTACATCCCCTCCCAACGGTTGTACCTCGCTATGGTCCGCCCGACCGATCACGTCGACATCATCGTGCACAACGACGTGCCCCAGCAGCCGGCCTGGGAGACCCGGACACACTGACGACGCCGGCAGGCCGCCAGGGCCGGCACCCACCTGCCGGCCGAGCATGGCGCGGCGACGGGCCGCAGGCGATGCCGAGGGCTGCGCCGGGCGCCGCTACGCGGCGCGGGGCCGGGCGCGGCGGGACGCCGGCCGGGGCTCGGGCAGCACCTCCACCTCGAAACCGGCCCGGGCGAACACCTCGATCGCCCGGGCCTCGGCGCCGCCCAGCCCGGCGGCCGGGGACGAATCGTCGAACAGGGCGGTCACCAGGCAGCCGGCGCAGCCGCTCCCCCGGATCCCGCATCCCGCGCAGTCGATGAGCATCTCGCCTCCTGGTGCGCTGCGGCGGCCCGGGCGCGACGCCACCGTCGCCGCCCGAGCACCCTCGGTCACCACGACGCTAGGCGCGGGGTACGACAGAAAAGGGACAACGGGTCGCGGACGGCTCGAAAGCGATCAAGCGGCCCGATCAGGACCGGGCCAGCCGCCGCAGCAGCGAGTCGGCACCGAGCGGGTACGCGCCGTGCCGGCGTACGCCGTCGGCGACCTCGCGGTCCGACGAGACCACCACCACCGGGCGGCCCGGCGGCTCGGCGCGGACCAGGTGCCGGATCAGCTCGTCGGCGGTGTCCCCCTTGCGGGAGAAGAGCACCCGCACGCCGCGCGGCGAGGGCGGCAGCCCGTGCATCCGCTCGGCGCCGTCGAAGACCACCGTGACCTCGTCGCCGGTCTGCGCGGCGATCCCGCCCAGGCCGGTGATGAGCCGCTTGCGCTGCTGTTCCAGGGACATCTCGCCGAAGCCGCGCTTGGTCACGTTGTAGCCGTCGACGACGAGGTGCGCACGGGGCAGGGCGAGCAGTTGGTCGAGGCGGGCCGGATCGTCGGTGTCCCGGGCCCGGGCGGCGGGGCTGGCCGGCGCGGTGGAGGGCTCGGCGAGGGCGTCGGCGACGAAGTCCGCGGGCAGCTTGTCGACCGGGTCGAGCGCCAGCTCGCGGCGCAGCCCGACGGCGGCCTGCCCGATGGTCTCCAGCAGCAGCCAGAGCCGGGCGTCGTCGACGGAGCGGGCTTCCTTGGCGGTGGCCCGGGCGACTCCGGCCGCCCCCTCGGCCTCGGCCAGCCGGGCCCGGACCCGGCGCAGCTCGGCGTCGGCGTCCGCCGCCGCGCGGGCGGCGCGGCCCCGCTCGGTGGCGAGCAGCTCGGTGGCCTTGCGCTCGCGGGCCTGCGTCTCGCGCAGCGACCGGGTTAGCTGCCGGCTCTCCTCGCGTAGCTGGCCGACCTCGTCCCGGACCCGGGCCAGCTCGTCGCGGAGCTTCTCCGCCTCGACCCGGGCCACCGCCCGGTCGTGCTCGGCGCGGGTGGCCCGCTGCTCGGCCTCCCGGACCAGTTCGGCGACGACCGCGCTGTCGGCCTCGGCGCGGACCGCCGCGCCGCTGGCCTCGATCAGCTCCCGCCAGCCCCGGGGCCGGGCCAGGTAGGCCAGCGCGGCCACCTCGACCGGGTCGGCGGCGGCCGGGGCGGTGCCCTCCAGCACCGCCGCGCCCAGGTCGCCGGTGTCGGCGAGCACCCGGGCGGTGATCCGCTGACGGAACAGCGGGTCCGCGGTGAGCTGGGCGGCGATCGCCGGGGCCCCCAGCCGCGCCCGGCGGTTGGGGGCGAACTTGGCCACCCGGCGCAGCGGCACCGGCACCTCGTCGGCGGGCAGCCCGGGCAGCACCGCCGCGGTGAGCGCCACGATGCGCTGCCGGACCGGCTCGGGCAGGACCGGTTCCGGCTCGGACGCCGCCGCCTCAGAAGGCTCGGGCGACTCGGCACCGGCGGGCTCGGGGCCGGGCGTCTGGGAGCCGGAGACCTCGGGGTCGCCCGCCGGTGTGGCGTCGCCGGAGGTGGTGGCGTCCGCGCTCCGGGGCGGGCCCGCGTCGCGGGGGGCGCCCTCACCCGGGTCACGCGCAGCGTCGACCGGGTCCTCCTGCCGGAGGCGGTCGTCGTGCGGCTCGGTGAGGGGCATGTGGCAAGTCTCCCACCGCGGCCGGGCCCACCGCCCGGTGAGTGAGCCGATCTCTCATCCTAGACGGATGGCGATCTCTGGTGCGGATGCGACGGGAGTGTCGGACCGGAACGTTAGCGTGCCGCCGATGGCACAGACCGAGTACGTCCAGCAGCCGCTGGCCGGTTTCGACCCGGGCCCGGGCGGGATCGACCCGGCCCTGCCGCTGTACGCGGCGACCTTCGTGGTGGTCGACCTGGAGACCACCGGCGGCGCGCCGGACGGGGGCGGCATCACCGAGATCGGCGCGGTCAAGGTTCGCGGCGGCGAGGAGCTGGGCGTGCTGGCCACCCTGGTCAACCCCGGCGTGCCCATCCCGCCGTTCATCACCGTGCTCACCGGCATCACCCAGGCCATGCTGATGCCGGCCCCGCCGATCGAGCAGGTGCTGCCGAGCTTCCTGGAGTTCATCGCCGACGCCGTGCTGGTCGCCCACAACGCCCCCTACGACGTGGGCTTCCTGAAGGCCGCCTGCGCGAAGCACGGCTACCGCTGGCCCAACCCGCGCGTGCTCGACACCGCCGCGCTGGCCCGCCGGGTGCTGACCCGCGACGAGGTGCCCAACCGCAAGCTCGGCACCCTCGCGGCCTACTTCCGCACGGTCACCCAGCCGAACCACCGGGCGCTCGACGACGCCAGGGCCACCGTCGACGTGCTGCACGGGCTGATCGCCCGCCTCGGCGGGCACCGGGTCGACACCGTCGGCGACGCCATCGAGTTCGCCCGGGCGGTCACCGCGACGCAGCGGCGCAAGCGGCACCTGGCCGAGGGGCTGCCGAAGGCGCCGGGGGTCTACATCTTCCGGGCGGCCGACGACCGGCCGCTCTACGTCGGCACCTCCGGCGACATCGCGACCCGGGTGCGCAGCTACTTCACGGCGGCCGAGAAGCGGGCCCGGATCTCCGAGATGCTCGCCGCGGCCCAGCGGGTGGAGGCGCTGGAGTGCGCCCACTCGCTGGAGGCGGAGGTCCGCGAACTGCGGCTGATCGGGGCACACGCCCCGCCGTACAACCGGCGGTCGAAGTTTCCGGACCGGGTGCTCTGGCTCAAGCTGACCGACGGGCCCTACCCCCGGCTGTCGGTGGTGCGGGCCATCTCCCCCGGCGACGCCGCCTACCTCGGCCCGTTCAGCTCCCGCCGGGCGGCAGAGCTGGCCGCCGCCGGGTTCCACGACGCCGTGCCGCTGCGCCAGTGCACCCACCGGCTCTCGCTGCGCACCCTCACGCCGGCCTGCGCGCTGGCCGAGCTGGGTCGCTGCCCGGCGCCCTGCGAGCACAAGATTTCCCCCGAGGAGTACGACGCCCGGGCGGTCGCGCCGTTTCGCACCGCCACGGTCAGCGACCCCCGGCCGGTGGTCGACGCCCTGCTCGCCCGGATCGACGTGCTCTGCGCCGCCCGGCGCTACGAGGAGGCGGCGGTGGCCCGGTCCCGGCTGGCGGCGGTGCTGCGGGCCACCGTGCGGATGCAGCGGCTGACCGCGCTGACCGGAATCGCCGAGCTGGCCGCCGCGCGCCCGGCGGCCAACGGGGGCTGGGAGCTGGCGTTGGTGCGGCACGGCCGGCTGGCCGGGGCGGGGGTCTCGCCGGCCGGTGCCCACCCCCGCCCGACGATCGCCGCGATCCGGGCGACAGCCGAGACGGTCCCGCCCGGCCACGGGCCGATCCCCCGCGCCTCGGCGGAGGAGACCGAACGCATCCTGTCCTGGTTGGAGCGGCCGGAGACCCGGCTGGTGGAGATGTCCTCCGGGTGGGCGTCCCCGGTGGCCGGTGCGGCCCGCTTCCGCGACCTGTTACGTAAGGCCGAAAACGCCTCGTCCCAGCAAAGCTCAACCGAACGCCCATGACCAAGTGACCGATCGGACCACCTAGGCTCCCTTAGGCTGTTAGAGAAGTGCAGTCCTGCCCGTTTCGTGGGCCTGCTCCCGGTTGCCGGCAGTCGGCGGCCGTGGAGCCGGGGTGAGGAGGTGTCCCGCGTGGACCTCGACGCCGGACACGGCGCCGCCCTGGGGGGCGCCCTTCCGACCCAGGCGGGCGACATGCCGCTGGCCCGTCGCCTGCGCGCGCTGCTGAGCTGGCCGACCGCCGACACCGACCCGGTCAGTCACCTCGTGCGGACCCATCGGGCGATCCATTCCGGCACGGAGCCGTCCGTGCTGCGCCGGGCCTACACCATCGCGGAGAACATGCACCGTGGGCAGTTCCGCAAGAGCGGCGAGCCCTACATCACCCACCCGCTGGCGGTGGCGCAGATCTGCGCCGAGATCGGCATGGACGCGATCACCCTGGTCGCCGCGCTGCTGCACGACACCGTCGAGGACACCCACTACACCCTCCAGGCGCTCGCCGAGGACTTCGGGCCCGAGGTGGCACACCTGGTCGACGGGGTGACCAAGTTCGACAAGGCGTTCTACGGCAAGGCCGCCGAGGCCGAGACGATCCGCAAAATGATCATCGCGGCCGGTAAGGACGTCCGGGTCCTGATCATCAAGCTGGCCGACCGGCTGCACAACATGCGCACCCTGGGCGTCCGGTCGGCCGCGTCGCGGGAACGCATCGCCCGCAAGACGCAGGAGGTCCTGGTCCCGCTCTGCGACCGGCTGGGCATCCAGACGCTCAAGCGTGAGCTCGACGACGTGGTGCTGCTGCACCTGGAGCCCGACGAGCACGCCCGGATCGCCCGGCACGTGCACGACCGGCCGGGCTGGGACGCGTATCTCGCCGAGGTGGTCTCCCGGGCCAGGTCGGCCCTGCGCCGCAGCCGCGTCGACGCGGCGGTGACCCCCCGTCCCCGGCACCTCTACTCCATCTGGAAGGACACCGTGGCCGGGGGCCACAGTGCACCCTTCGACCTGCCCCGCATCGCGATCGTGGTGGACGGCCCGGAGACCGACTGCTACGCCGCGCTCGGCGCGGTCCACGGCCTGTGGCGGCCCGTGCCCGGCCGGTTCAAGGACTTCATCGCCTCCCCCAAGAACAACCTCTACCGTTCCCTGCACACCAGCGTCTGCGGGCCGAGGGACCGCACGGTGGAGGTCCTGATCCGCACCGAGGAGATGCACCGCACGGCGGAGTACGGCGTCGCCGTCGACTTCCGCTTCTCGCGCTCCGGCAACGCCACGGTGGGCCGCGCGGAGCAGCTCGACTGGCTGCGCCGGGTCCTCGACTGGGAGCAGGACGCGGCCGACCCCGCCCAGTTCCTCGAATCACTGCGCTGTGACCTCGCCGAGGCACAGATCCAGGTCTTCGCCGACGGGCAGCAGGTCGTGCTGCCCGCCGGAGCCACCCCGGTCGACCTGGCGTACGAACTGGACGCCGTGCGGGGTGACCACTGTCTGGCGGCGCGGATCAACGGCCGGCTGGCCCCCCTCTCCTCCGAACTGGACGAGGGCGACGTGGTGGAGATCTTCACCGAGAGCGACGCGGCGAACGGCTTCGACGCCGACGCCGCCCCGCCCGGGCCCCGCCGGGAGTGGCTCGGCTTCGTCAAGTCCCCGCAGGCGCAGATGCAGATCAGCCGCTGGTTCGCCGACCACACCGAGCCGGGCATCTCCATCACCGACAAGGTCCGCCTCGGCCGGGCCACCATCGGGCTGGCCCTGCGCAAGCACGACCGAGGCCTGGCCAGCGACCTGCCGCTGCTGCGACTGTCGGAGGAGCTGGGCTACCCCGACCTGGAGACGCTGCTGGTCGCGGTCTTCGACCGGGCGATCGAGCCCGACACGGTCGTACGCCAGCTCATCGACCTGGTCGACCACCGGCAGTGACCGCCGCTGCGGCCCGGGTGCTCCGAACGATCCTCGCGGCCACTAGCCTGGACGCATGATCCCCCGCTCGCGCGCCACCGGCCGGGCCTTCGCCTACCAGGTCTTCTACCGGCTGCCGCTGCCGCTGCGCCGCAACCTGGTCCGGCTGGCCGTGCCGAAGTACATCGTCGGCGCGGTCACCCTGGTCCGCGACAGTGAGGCCGAGGGGGCCGGCCGGCTGCTGTTGCTGCGCCAGCCGCCCGGCCGGGGCTGGGGGCTGCCCGCCGGCCTGTTGCAGAAGGGCGAGGCGCCGGTGGTGGGCGCCGCCCGGGAGCTGCACGAGGAGTCCGGCGTCCGGCTCTCGCCCCGGCAACTGAGCCCCGCCGTCCCGAACGCGGTGGTGCACGCCAAGGGCTGGGTGGACGTCGTGTTCACCGCCGAGGTGCCGGCGTCGAGCACCGAGCTGAAGGTCGACGGCGCCGAGGTCCTCGAGGCCGCCTGGCACCCGCTCGACGACCTGCCCAAGCTGACCTGGCCGACGGCCCGGCTGCTCGCGTACTACGACATCGGACCGCTGGCCGGGCAGTTCCCGCCGCCGGTGCCCGACACGAGGCCGTGAACCCCGGCGGCGCCGACACCGCCCACCCCGGCCCCGGCTCGACGCCGGCCGCCGGCCGGGCCGAGGTCTGCGCGGTGGTGCTCGCCGCCGGCGAGGGCACCCGGCTGCGCCCCCTGACCGAACGGCTGCCCAAGGCCCTCTGCCCGGTGGGCAACGTGCCGCTGCTCGACCGGGCGCTGCACCGGTTGGCCGGGCTCGGCCTGGCCGGGCCGGGCCGGGTCGCCGTCAACGCCTGCTACCTGGGCGAGCAGGTCGTCCGCCACGTCGGGGGCCGCGCCCACCTCTCCGTGGAGCCGGGCCAGCCGCTCGGCACCGCCGGTGGGGTGGCCAACCTGCGGGACTGGATCGCCGGACGCGGGGTCCTGGTCGGCAACGCCGACGCGTACCTCGCCGACCCGGCCCGCCCTCCGGGCCCCGACATCGCGGCGCTGCTGCGCGACTGGGACGGCGACACCGTACGCCTGCTCGGCCAGCCGGCCGCCGATCCGAGCGCGCCGGGAACCTTCGACGGCCACGTGTTCACCGGCTTCTCGCTGCTGCCGTGGCGGCTGGTGCGGGAGCTGCCGGTCGGCTTCGGCGACCTCGTCCGGGCCCTCTGGCGGCCGGCGGAGGCCACCGGGGCGCTGACCGTCGTGCCGTACCCGGGCACGTTCTACGACACCGGCACCCCGGCCGACTACCTGGCCGCCAACCTGCACGCCGCCGGCGGCGGCAACCTGCTGGACCCGACGGCCACGGTGACCGGCCGTTGCGAGGCTGCGGTGATCGGCGCGGGCGCGGTCGTGCGCGGCGACGTGCGGCGGGCGGTCGTCTGGCCCGGCGGCACCGTCGGCCCCGGCGAGCGCCTGCACGACGCGGTCCGCGCCGGCGCCGCCCTCACCGTCCCCGGCACAGCACCGACCCCGGACCGGGGAAGCATCTAGCATGGGCGACGACGCCCACGAACGGAGAAAAGCCCCGTGATCACCGCGATCGTGCTGATCGACTGCGCCACCGACTCGATCCCCGAGGTGGCCGAGAACCTGGCCAACCTGCCCGGCGTCAGCGAGGTCTACTCGGTCGCCGGCCACGTCGACCTGATCGCGATGGTCCGGGTCCGGGAGTTCGACCAGATCGCCCAGGTGATCGCCGGCAGCATCTCGAAGGTGCCCGGGGTGCTCAACACCGAGTCGCACATCGCCTTCCGGGCATACTCCCAGCACGACCTGGAGGAGGCGTTCGCGATCGGCCTCTCCAACGCCGACTGACGCGGGCGCCGGGCCGGTCGTCGCGACCCGGCACGGATCCGCGACGGCCGGCCCACCCCTGAGGGATGGGCCGGCCGCCGTGGTGCGCTGACGTCAGCTCTGCGTGGGAGCCGGCGTCTCGAAGGTGTCGCCCGGGGCCGGAGCCTCGGTGGTGCCGCCCGGGGCCGGAGCCTCGGTCGTGCCGCCCGGAGCCGGCGTCGTGCCGCCCGGGCTCGGGGTGCCGCTGGCGCTGGTCTGCGGCACCGGGATGCCCAGCTGCTCCGCCAGTTGCACCAGCGCGTCGTAGTGCGCCTGCAGCGTCGGCAGGGCGGTCTGGGCCAGCTGGACCACCGACTGCTCGGAGCCCTGCGAGATCTCCGTCTGGGTGGCCTGGATGGCCTGGACGTGGCCGGCCAGCTCGCTGGTCACCCAGAGCCGGTCGAACTCCTCGCCGCTGGCGTTGTTGAGCTGGTCGATGACGGACTGCTGATCCGCGGTGGGTTCGCTCGGCAACTGCACACCGAGCTGGGACGCGGTCTGCTGCACCGTCTGGTCGAGCTCGGTGTGGTCCGTCTTGAGCCGGGCACCGAGGTCCTTGACCCCCTGGTCCTGGCCCTTCTGCTGGGCCAGCTCCCCTGCGGTGATCTCGAACAGGTTGACCTGGTGAATGGCCTGCAGGTACTGGGTGTCCTGCTGTGACGGCTGCACCGCGGCCTGTGCCGCCGCGGCCGGCGCGACCCCCACCAGCAGCAGCGCGGCCAGCAGGCCGAGGCGTTTGATACCCAACATGCTTCCTCCCCCTTGAGACGTTGGACCGCACGGTTACCCGGCTGGCCGGGGTTATTCCTGCGATCCCCCGACGAGGGCGGCGACCGGCCGACCCGCCAGGGTCGAGGTGTCGGGGGGCGGAAACGGACGCGGCGCCCGTCGGAGGAGAACTCCGGCGGGCGCCACGTCGAGGTGTCGCAGGGTCAGCGGCGGCTGTCGCCGCTGCCGATCTCCTCCCGGTCGGCGCGGGGCTCGACCGGCGGGTGGCCCGGCGAGACCGGCGCCTCGGCCGGCTTCTCGATCGGGTAGAAGAAGCCCCGGATGGCCGGGCCGAGGGCGCCGAGCCGGTTCATCTTCTTCGGCACGACCCAGCCGGCGTACGGCAACGCGTCGTGCCCGTCGCCGTGCCCGTCGGCCGAGAGCGGCTGGTGCACCTCTTCGAACCGGCCGTCCGGCAGGCGCCGGATGATGCCGGTCTCGACACCGTGGGCGAGCACCTCACGGTCGTGCTGTTGCAGGCCCAGGCAGAGCCGGTAGGTGACGTAGTACGCCACCGGCGGCACGATGAGCAGGCCGATACGGCCGGCCCAGGTCATCGCGTTCAGGCTGATCTGGAACTTGTCGGCGATGACGTCGTTGGCCCCGGAGAGGGTCAGCACGATGAAGAACGAGACCGCCATCGCGCCCAGGGCGGTCCGGGCCGGAACGTCCCGGGGCCGCTGGAGCAGGTTGTGGCTCCGCGTGTCCTTGAGCCGGCGTGCCTCCAGGAACGGGTAGAGCGTCGACATCCCGACCAGGATGCCCGGCAGCACGACCGTCGGCCAGAACAGCGGCGGGATCACGTATCCGTCGCCGATCGGGATGTTGATCTCCCAGGCGGGCATCAGTCGGGTCGAACCGTCGAGGAACATGACGTACCAGTCGGGCTGGCTGGCGGCCGAGACCACCCACGCCTCGTACGGGCCGAACAGCCAGATCGGGTTGATCTGGAACAGGCCGCCCATCAGCGCGATCACGCCGAAGACGACCATGAAGAAGCCGCCCTGCTTGATTGCGTAGCGGGGGAACATCCGCTCGCCGACCACGTTGCCGTTGGTGCGGCCGGGGCCGGGCCACTGGGTGTGCTTCTGCTTGAAGACCAGGCCCAGGTGCGCGCCGATCAGCGCGAGCAGCAGGCCCGGGACGAGCAGCACGTGGGCGATGTAGAACCGGCTGATGATGATCATGCCGGGGAACTCCCCGCCGAAGATCGACGAGGTGACCCAGGAGCCGATCACCGGGATGGAGAGCATGATCGCCGAGGCGATCCGCAGGCCGGTGCCGGAGAGGCCGTCGTCCGGCAGGGAGTAGCCGGTGAAGCCGGCGAGGAAGCCGACCCAGAACAGCAGCGAGCCGATGACCCAGTTGGTCTCGCGCGGCTTGCGGAACGCGCCGGTGAAGAAGACCCGGAGCATGTGCACCACGATGGCGGCCATGAACAGCAGCGCCGACCAGTGGTGCATCTGCCGCATGATCAGGCCACCGCGGACATCGAACGAGATGTCCAGGCTGGAGGCGTACGCGGCCGACATCGGCGTGCCCCGCAGCGGCGCGTAGCTGCCGTTGTAGACCACCTCGGTCATCGCCGGCTCGTAGAAGAACGTCAGGAAGACGCCGGTCAGCAGCAGGACGACGAACGAGAACAGCGCGATCTCGCCGAGCAGGAAGGACCAGTGGTCCGGGAAGACCTTGTTCAGCAGCCGGCGCAGCGGGGTGGCGACCTGGAAACGGTCGTCCACTCCCCGGGCGGCGTTGCCCGGGACTGCTGCCATCTCAAACTTGCGCCGCTTCACGGCCGCTCCCAGAAGTCGGGCCCGACGGTCTCGGTGTAGTCGGACTTGGCCACGAAGTAGCCCTCGGCGTCGACCTCGATCGGCAGCTGCGGCAGCCGGCGGCTGGCCGGGCCGAAGATGGGCCGGGCGTTGTCGGTGATCAGGAACTGCGACTGGTGGCACGGGCAGAGCAGCCGGTTGGTCTGCTGCTCGTACAGGCTCGCCGGGCAACCGGCGTGCGTGCAGATCTTGGAGAACGCGGCGAAGTTGCCCCACATGTAGTCGCCGTGCTGCTCACGCTCGTTGGCCTGGCGCGACTTCTGCGCGTCCGAGTCCCGCAGGTGGATGAGCAGGGTCGGCGAGTCGGCGTGCTGGTTGCTCACGCCGTGCGGGATGCCGGGGAAGACGGTGATCTGGCCGCCCGCGCTGACGTCCGCCGGGCGCACCGGCCGGCCGTCCTCGCGGACCAGCCGGATCTTCTCTCCGCCCTCGGCGGGAGCGAAGCCGGTGGTGAACATCTGGTTGTTCTTGTGCGGCTGGGAGATCAGCCCGCCGACCAGGGGCGCCGCGGCGACCGCGCCGACCGGCGCGAGGCCGGCCAGCAGCGAGATGCCGAGCAGCGGACGGCGCTTCACGCCCAACTCGTCGGCCATGTAGAGCATGGTCTGGCCGGTGATGATCCGGTCGTCGGAGGCGACGGCACCCTCGTGCCGGTCCTGGATCGAGACCTCCTTCGGCAGCAGCTTCTTGCCCCAGGTGAGGATGCCGAAGCCGATGCCGAGCAGAGCCACGCCGAGGGTGACGCCGAGCAGCGGCGTGTACCACTTGTCGCCGCCGCTGCCCGGGGTGTATTCCCAGGGCCACCAGATGTAGATCGCCAGGAAGGCGGTCGCCGCCAGCCCGGTCAGCAGGAAGAACGACGCCACGGTGCGGGTCAGCCGGCGCTCGGCCCTGCTGCCCGGGGCCACCTGCGGCTCGTAGTGGACGATCTCGATGTCGTCCCGGCGCGCGCCCTCGCGGACGATGTCGAACTGGCTGAGCCCGGGGGTGTTCACGTCGAGCGGCTCCCGGCCCTGCTGGGCCTGGTGCTCGGTGTGCGCGGTCATGCCGTCACCTCGCTACGGGCGGTGCCGGCCTGCGGCACCACGGCGCTGAATCGGATGGGCAGCCCGGTCACGACTTGCCCGCAATCCACAGGCTCGCGAACACGAGCGCGACGATGCCCACCAGGAAGATCGCCAGGCCCTCGGTGGACGGCCCGTACCGACCGAGGTTGAAGCCGCCCGGGTCCCGGTCGTGCTTCAGGGTCTCCTGGATGTAGGCGATGAGGTCGGCCTTCTGGTCCGGGGAGATCTGGTTGTCACCGAAGACCGGCATGTTCTGCGGGCCGCTCAGCATGGCGGCGTAGATCTGCCGGTCGCTGGCGGGGCGCAGGCTCGGCGCGTACTTGCCGGAGGAGAGGGCGCCGCCGCCACCACCGAAGGCGTGGCACTGCGCGCAGTTGATCCGGAACAGCTCGCCACCCGCGGCGACGTTGCCGTCGGCGTGCAGGTCGGTGCCGTCGGGCACCACCGGGCCGCCGCCGAGTTCCTGGACGTACTGCGCGAGCTGGCGGACCTCCTCGTCGGTGAAGAGTTCCGGCTTGCGCTGGGCCTGGGCCTCCTGCCGGGCCATCGGCATGCGGCCGGTGCTGACCTGGAACTCGACCGAGGCGCCACCGACGCCCACCAGGCTCGGCCCGCGTCCCTCGATGCCCTGGGCGTTGAGGCCGTGGCAGGTCACACAGCTCACGTCGAACAGCGCCTTGCCCTCCGCGGCGGCGCCGGAAAGCGGGGTGTCCTGTGCCTGCACGCCGGGGGCGAAGACGGTGTAGGCGCCGCCGGCCAGCATCAGTGCGGCGAACAGCCGGACCGCGGCACCCAGCCGGCGGCGGCCCCTGCTGCGCGCCGCGGGCCGCTCGCGCAGCCGCGCGAGCAGACCGCGTCGGCGGTCGTTGTCAGAAGTCATGACCTGTGTCCTTAACCGGTTGGACCTTGTCTCAGGGGACGGAGCAGCGGCGCGGTTCGTGACGCGCCAAGATCACTGAAGCCAGTAGATCATGGCGTAGAGCCCGATCCACACGACGTCGACGAAGTGCCAGTAGTAGGACACGACGATCGCCGACGTGGCCTGCGCCGGGGTGAACCGGCCCATGGTGGTGCGGATCATGAAGATGACGAAGGCGACCAGACCGCCGGCCACGTGCAGGCCGTGGAAGCCGGTGGTGAGGTAGAACACCGAGCCGTAACCGTCTCCGTTGATCTTGATGCCCTCGTGCACCAGCTCGCGGTACTCGTTGAGCTGACCGAGGACGAAGATCAGGCCCATCACGAAGGTGATGGTGAACCAGCGCCGCAGCGCGTGCACGTCACCCCGCTCGGCGGCGAAGACACCGATCTGGCAGGCCACCGAGGACATCACCAGGATCACCGTGAAGGTGGTCGCGTACGGGATGTTGAGGTGCTCGGTGTGCTCCGCCCACTGCTCGGGCGCCGCCGCGCGGATGGAGAAGTACATCGCGAACAGCGCCGCGAAGAACATGAGTTCGCTGGAGAGCCACACGATCGTCCCGACGCTGACCATGTTCGGTCGGGTCAGGGAGTGGATCCGGCTCTTGTCAATGGCTGGGGCCGCAGTCACGCGGTCATTATTGCCCTTGACCGGGGCCGGCGATCAGCGGGGGGCCAAACCCGTGGCATCCGCAGCCCGAACGGGGTAGTCCGGTTCGCCTGACCTAGGCTGAAAAGGTGCTGCTCGCCGATCCGATCTCCGCCGCAGCCACGGTAGCCGCGCCGGCGGCGACCGCGGCCACCCCGCCGCCGTTCACCGTGACCTCGGTGTTCACCGAGACCAAGCTGGACAGCTGGCTCGCCGTCGGCCTCGTGCTGGCCGCCGGCCTCTACCTCTACGGGGTGCACCGGCTCCGGGTCCGGGGCGACCGCTGGCCGATCGCCCGGACGATCTTCTTCCTCGGCCCGGGCCTCGGCGGCATCGCGGCGGTCACCGTCAGCGGCCTGCACGCGTACGACACCGCGCTGCTGTCGGTGCACATGGTCCAGCACATGGTGCTCTCCATGATCGCGCCGATCTTCCTCGCGCTGGGCGCCCCGGTGACGCTGGCCCTGCGCACCCTGCCGCCCCGACCGCGCAAGCGGCTGCTGGCGGTCGTGCACAGCCGGATCGCGCGGATCTACAGCTTCCCGCTGGTGGCCTTCGCCATCTTCGTGGTGAACCCGTTCGCGCTCTACTTCACCGACCTGTACCGCTACACCCTCGAACACGTGTGGGCGCACGAGCTGGTGCACGCGCACTTCATCATGACCGGCTGCGTGTTCTTCTGGCCGCTGCTCGGCCTGGACCCGCTGCCGGGACGCTGGCCCTATCCGGCCCGGGCGCTGCTGATGCTGCTCTCCGTGCCGTTCCACACCGTGCTCGGGCTCACCATCATGCAGAGCACCACCCTGTTCGGCGGCGACTGGTACCCGTCGCTCGGCCTGACCTGGTCGGACCCGTGGCAGGACCAGGTGGTCGCCGGCGGCATCCTCTGGGCCGGCGGCGAGTTCGTCAGCGTGACCATGCTCGCCGTGCTCGTCGTGCAGTGGATGCGGCACGCGGAACGGGAGGCCCGCCGGGTGGACCGCGACCTGGACCGCCAGGAGGCCCGTCAGCGCGCCGCGGAGTCCCCCGCCTGAACCCCGCCGGCGGTACGCCCCGGCACCGCCGCCGGGCGGACGTCGCACACCTCACACGGACCGGTACGATCAGCGGGCAGCCACGAGGTGGGGGCCGGATTCCCGCCCCCGAGCGTGCGCGGCGAACGAATCGAGATCACTGCGATGGTGCCTCTACGGGGCACGCAGCGAAGCGGAGTGTCGGCATGAGCGATCGTCTTTGCACCGTCCTGCTCTACAGCGACGACCCGCAGGTCCGCGACCAGATGCGGCTCGCCGTCGGGCCACGCCCCGCGCCCGGCCTACGGATCGAGTTCGTGGAGGCGTCCGCCTACGCCGAGTGCGTCCGGCTCGTCGACGACTACGAGATCGACCTGCTGGTGCTCGACGGCGAGGCCAGCCCGGGCGGCGGCATCGGCATCGCCCGACAGATCAAGGACGACCGGGACGACGCTCCCCCGACCTGCGTGGTGATCGCGCGCGCCGCCGACCGGTGGCTCGCCGCCTACGCCGAGGTCGACGCCACCCTGGTGCACCCGCTCGACCCGGTGACCACCGGCACCACGGTGGCCCAGCTGCTGCACGCGCACGCGCCCGCCTGACGTTTCCCGCTCCGCCCCGCCCCGGCGGCGGGCCGACCGGTGCCGGTTCCCGCACACCCGCATCTCGTACGCTCGGGAGGCCCGCCATGGGCGATCGGACCTGGCCGCACCTGCTCAACGCGTTGCTGCGTGGCGAGGAACTCGCCACCGCCGACACGGCCTGGGCGATGGGCGAGATCATGGCGGGTTCGGCCGCCCCGGCGCAGATGGCGGGCTTCGTCGTCGCGCTGCGCGCCAAGGGTGAGACCTCGGCCGAGCTGGCCGGGCTGGTGGAGGCGATGCTCGGCCGGGCGGTCCCGGTCGAGCTGCCCGAGCACCTGCGCGCCACCGCCCTCGACGTGGTCGGCACCGGTGGTGACCTCGCGCACACGGTCAACATCTCGACCATGGCCTCGCTGGTGGTGGCCGGCGCCGGCGTGCGCGTGGTCAAGCACGGCAACCGGGCGGCCTCCTCCTCGTGCGGCACCGCCGACGTGCTGGAGCACCTCGGGGTGCCGCTGGACCTCGGTCCCGAGGGGGTGGCCCGGTGCGTCGCCGAGGCCGGCATGGGCTTCTGCTTCGCCGCCCGGTTCCACCCCGGGATGCGGCACACCGGCCCCGTGCGCCGGGAGCTGGGCGTGCCCACCGTGTTCAACTTCCTCGGTCCGCTGACCAACCCCGCGCGCCCCCGGGCCGGCGCGGTCGGCTGCTTCGACCGCCGGATGGCCCCGGTGATGGCCGGGGTATTCGCCGCCCGCGGCGACTCGGTGCTGGTGATGCGCGGCGAGGACGGGCTGGACGAGTTCACCACCGCCGCGCCGACCCGCCTCTGGGCGGCCCAGGGCGGGGTGGTCAGGGAGTTCCTGCTGGACGCGAGGGACCTCGGGGTACCCCGGGCCACCCTGGCCGACCTGCGGGGCGGGGACGCCGCCTTCAACGCCGACGTGGTCCGCCGACTGCTGGCCGGCGAGGGCGGCCCGGTACGCGACGCCGTCCTGGTCAACGCGGCGGCGGCGCTGGCCACGCAGGGCCCGCTCGACGGCGACCTGACCGGGGCGCTGCGCGCCGGGCTGGACCGGGCCGCCGAATCCGTCGACTCCGGCGCCGCCGCCCGCGTGCTCGACCGCTGGATTGAGGTCGCGCGCTCCCAGTGAGCGCCGGGCGCCCTCGGGCGGCGCGGAAGGTTGTCGGACCCCCGTGGGAAACTACAGCCGAGTAGTTCCCGCAGCCCCACCGCGCCGTCGGGTGCGGCATACGACCCCACCGCGCCGTCGGGTGCGGCATCCAACCCCGCCGCGCCGTCGGGTGCGGCGTCCCGCCGGGCGGGTGCGAGGCCCCTGCGGGACCGGAGCGAGAGGAGACGCCCGTGTCGGTACGCGAGCTCTACTGCGACACCTGTGAGGGCGTCGAGCCGTTCGAGGCGCCGCCGTGCGCCGACGGCCACGGCGCCGACTGCCCCGAGCTGGCCTGCACGGGCTGCGGTGCGGCCCTGCTGGTCACCACCTTCACGGTCCACCTGGCACGCCCGGCCGGCCGGCCCGGTCGGGCGACCCACCGCCGCGCCGCCTGACCGCCGGCTGCCGCACGCCCGCCGGCGCTGAGCCCACGCGCCCACAGCACCACGGCCAGGAGCGCCACCTCCGGCGCCACGACTGACCGGGCGGGAGATCTTGGCACCGGAATTGCCCCTGTGGGGGCCGATTCGTGGCAAGATCTCCCGTCGGCCTCAAGATCAGGGCGGAATGGCGGAAGGTGGCCGAGCTTCGGTCGTCCCGCCAGCGGAGCCGAAGCGGCCGGCGGGGCAGAAGTGGCCGGCCGGGGCCAGGCAGCGGAGATTGTTTGTCGCCTACCTGGGTCCCGGATGCGGATTGCGCCGGGTGAGCAGCAAACGATCAAGAGGGCGGGCCCGACGAGGCACCTGGCCGACGGCCTGCCACCCCAACGACCGAAGGCCCGCCTCCCTCGGGAGGCGGGCCTTCGTGATGTTCGCGGTGAGCCGTCGGCGGGACCGACGGATCAGTGCTCGGCGGTACGCCGGGTGCCGCTGTAGTACTCGAACAGCAGGCCGCAGACGGAGAAGGTGACCGCCACCAGGCCGAGGCCGATCATCCAGAACTGCCAGAACGCGATGCCGAAGCCGGCCAGCCCGACGGCCATCGCCAGCCCGAACGGCCAGTAACTGCCCGGGCTGAAGAAGCCCACCTCGCCCGCGCCATCGGCGATCTCACCGTCCGGCCGGTCCTCCGGCCGCAGGTCGATACGGCGCGAGACGAACCAGAAGAAGCCGCCGCACATGGCGCAGAGCAGGAAGCTCAGCAGCAGGGCGACAGTGCCGACCCACTCGACCTGGCCCCCGGCGTCGGCGGCGGTCCACCCGCCGTAGAGCAAGGTCGCGAAGAGCAGGAACCCGGCGATGGCCAGGAAGATGCGCCACTCGGTCTTCATGCCCGATCCCTCAGTTTCCCGCGCCGGCCGGCGCGTCGTCCGGGTTGAAGTTGGCCTCGGTGCGACGCGTCTCGAACGGCTTCGTGGTCTTCGCGTACGGGTCCTGGCCGATGGCGCTCAGCGCCTCCTGCGTGGACTTGCCGTCCCGCTTGGCGGCCAGGAACTGGTCGTACGCCTCCGGGGAGACGACCCGCAGCTCGAAGTTCATGAACGCGTGGTAGCTGCCGCACAGCTCGGCGCAGCGACCGACGTACGCGCCCTCGGACTCCAGCTCCGAGACCTCGAACACGTTGCGGATCTTGCCCGGGAAGACGTCGCGCTTGAACAGCATCTCCGGCACCCAGAAGGAGTGGATGACGTCGCGGCTGGTCTCCTCGAACCGGATCGACCGGCCGGTCGGCAGCACCAGGATCGGAATGACGTCGCTGGTGCCGAGCACGGAGGCCACGGTGTTGGCGTCCTGGCCCTGGCCGTCGCGGTAGTTGAACTGCCAGTTCCACTTGAACGCGACCACCTCGACCGTGACGTCGGGGTTCTTGGTCGTCCGCACCACGTCGGTCTGCACGATCGCCGTGTAGTAGAAGAGCACGGAGACGATCAGGATCGGCGCGATGGTGTAGAGGAACTCCATCGGCATGTTGTAGCGGGTCTGCACCGGCAGCTCGTTGCCACGCTTGCGGTAGCGCACCACGCACCAGAAGATGAGGCCCCACACGAAGACGCCGACCGCGAGCGCCGCGATGCACGAGGCGATCCACAGGTCGTACATCCGGTGGGCCTCCGGCGTGATGCCGCCCTGCGGCCAGCCGAAGCCACCGAACGCCGAACCGACGTTGCAGCCCGTGAGCAGGACCAGCAGCGCCGCTCCGCCGAGGCCGAGCCCGGCCATCCGAGCGACACGACGTCCCCGGCGCCCATCGGCGCCTCGGGAAGCGCTGTGCCGTACGGCTGACCGCCGTACCTCCGAACTCCTTGCGACCACCTGGTCCTGCCTCCCTAGCGCGCCGCGGTGTCCTGTCCCCTGCCCTCCGCCTGCGGAGCGACAGCACCAGCGGCAAAGGCGTCACCGACGGTCGCAGATTACTCGACCATGACGGGCTGGACCGTGTTGGGGTCACCGTCCGCCCCCATCGGGGGGATCTTGGGCATACCGGCGCGATACGTTGGCATCCGTGAGCGCATCCCCGGTCTACCTCGACGCGGCCACGGCCGCGCCGCTGCATCCGGTCGCCCGGCAGGCGCTGCTGGCCGCCCTCGACGACGGCTGGGCCGACCCCGGGCGGCTCTACGCCCGGGCGCGCCGCGCCCGGCAACTGCTCGACGCCGCCCGCGAGGCCACCGCGCAGACGCTCGGCGTCCGCGCGGACGAGCTCTCCTTCACCCCCAGCGGTACGGCGGCCGCGCACTCCGCCGTGCTGGGTGGCCTGGCCGGCCGGCGGCGGGTCGGCCCCACCCTGGTGCACTCCGCGATCGAACACTCGGCGGTGCTGCACGCCGCCGAGAAGCACGTCGCGGCGGACGGCACGGCCACGTCCGTGCCGGTGGACCGGGCGGGCCGGCTCGACCTGGGCGGGTGGGCGGCGGCCGTCCGGGCGCCGGGGGTGGCCCTCGCCGCGCTGATCGCCGCCAGCCACGAGGTCGGCACCCTCCAGCCGGTGCCGGAGGCCGCGCGCGAGTGTGTCGCGGCGGGGGTGCCGCTGTACGTGGACGCCGCCCAGGTCGTGGGTCGGGTCCCGGTGCCGCAGGGGTGGTCGGTGCTCAGCGCCAGCGCGCACAAGTGGGGCGGGCCGCCCGGGGTGGGGCTGCTGGTCGTGCGCAAGGGCACCCGGTGGGAGTCGCCCTGGCCGGCCGACGACCGGGAGGCGGGGCGTACGCCGGGAGCACTCAACCTGCCGGCGGTGGTGGCGGCGGCGGCAAGCCTGCGCGCGGTGGCGGCCGACGCCGCGGCCGAGGCGGCCCGGCTGACGCCCCTGGTGGACCGGATCCGGGCCCGGGTGGCGGCGGAGGTGCCCGACGTGGAGGTGGTGGGCGACCCCGGGAACCGCCTGCCGCACCTGGTGACCTTCTCCTGCCTCTACGTCGACGGCGAGGCCCTGCTGCACGCGCTCGACCGTCGCGGCTTCGCCGTCTCCTCGGGCTCCTCGTGCACGTCGTCGACGCTGCGGCCCTCGCACGTGCTGGAGGCGATGGGGGTGCTCTCGCACGGCAACGTGCGGGTCTCGCTGCACCGGGAGACGACCGAGGCCGATGTCGAGAGGTTCCTCACCGAACTGCCCGGCGTCGTGGCGGGGCTGCGCGCCGAGGCCGGGGTGGTGGGGCTGTGACCGCGCCGGCGCAGATCCTCGACTGCCGTGGCCAGCGCTGCCCGCTGCCGGTCATCGCGGTCGCCCGGCGGCTGCCCGGGCTGCCCGTCGGCACGGTGGTGCGGGTCCTCGCCGACGACCCGGCCGCGGCGGTGGACCTCCCGGCCTGGTGCCGGATGCGCGGCCACGAGTTCCTCGGCACGATCCAGGGCCCCGACGGCCCCGCCTACGACGTCCGCCGCCGCCACTGACCGGGCGGAGGCCGCCGGAGGGGGTGCGGCTCCACCCGCCCCGGCGGCCCGGCGATCGCGACCGGCGCCGGGGTCAGGGCAGCAGGTGCGGGCGGACGTCCTCGGCGGCGGCGTCGCCGTACGACTCGGCGAGGCGCTTGACGAAGAGGTCGCGGCGGACCTCGTACTCCTGCGTGCCGACGGTCTCCAGCACCAGCGTGGCGAGCAGGGAGCCGACCTGGGCGGCCCGTTCCAGCCCGAGGCCCCAGGAGAGCGCGGTGAAGAAACCGGCCCGGAAGCCGTCGCCGACACCGGTCGGGTCGACCGCGCGGATCTCCCGCGCGATGGGCACGTGGATGGGGTCGAAGTCCCGCCCGGCGATGTCCACGCCGTGCTTGCCCAGCGTCGTGACCCGGACCTTGACCCGGTCGAGCAGCTGCGCGTCGGTCAGCCCCGCCTTGCTCTGCAGCAGCGACTTCTCGTAGTCGTTGGTCATCAGGTAGTCGGCGCCCTCGATCAGCGCGACGACGTCCTCGCCGTCCATGCGGGCGAGCTGCTGCGACGGGTCGGCGGCGAACGGGTAGCCCCGCTCCCGGCACTCGGCGGAGTGCCGCAGCATCGCCGCCGGGTCGTTCGCGCCGACCAGGACCAGGTCCAGCCCGTCGAGGCGGCGGGCCACCGGCATCAGCTCGATGTTGCGGGCCTCGCTCATCGCCCCGGCGTAGAACGAGGCGATCTGGCACATGTCGGTGTCCGTGGTGCAGACGAACCGGGCGGTGTGCGCCACCTCGCTGACGTGCACCGAGTCGCAGTCGACCCCGTGCCGCTCCAGCCAGGAACGGTAGTCGGCGAAGTCCGCACCGACCGCGCCGACCAGGACGGGACGCATGCCGAGCTGCCCCATGCCGAAGGCGATGTTGGCCGCCACCCCGCCACGGCGCAGCACGAGGTCGTCCACCAGGAAGGAGAGCGAGACCTTGTGCAGCTGGTCGGCGAGGAACTGGTCGGCGAAGCGACCGGGGAAGCTCATCAGATGGTCGGTGGCGATCGAGCCGGTCACGGCGATCTTCATGTCAACCTCGGGGTCGGGAGCGGGGCGCCGGTCAGCCTACCGGCCCCCCGCGCGCACGATGATTCGTCGCCTTCCCGGCGGCCCGCCCCGCCCCGGTGGTGCCGGACGTCGGCGCGGGCGGCCACCCGCGCCGTCGGCCGGGCCGCAACACGACGGACCGGCCGCAACACGACGGCGGGGCCACAAGACGACGGCCCGGCCGCAACACGACGGCGGGGCCGCCCCGGAGGACGGCCCCGCCGTGGTCAGCGGAAGGTGCTCAGCTGAAGGAGTCGCCGCAGGCGCAGGAGCTGCCCGCGTTGGGGTTGTCGATGGTGAAGCCCTGTGCGTCGATCCGGTCGGCGAAGTCGATGGTGGCGCCGCTGAGGTAGGGGGCGCTCATCCGGTCGACGACGACCTCGACCCCGTCGTAGTCGGTGACGACGTCACCGTCGAGCGACCGCTCGTCGAAGAAGAGCTGGTACCGCAGGCCGGAGCAGCCACCCGGCTGCACGGCGACCCGGAGCCGCAGGTCGTCGCGGCCCTCCTGCTCGATCAGGGCCTTGACCTTCTGCGCCGCGACGTCGGTGAGGACGACGGACGTCGGGGCCTTGGCCTCGGTCGAGTCGGTCTGCGCTGGCGTGGTCACGTGAAATCTCCCTGCGCGGGTTGGGTCCGGACGCACTGGCCAACGTCTCGTGTCGCCCAGCGATTCCCGGTGTGGTCCGGATCCGATCCTACGCCGCCGAAGCCGGACCCACCCGTTCGGCGTGAGCTGGGGCCGCCACGCCCGCCGTCAGCGGCTCCACTGCCGGGCCAGCCGGGTGCCGAGCGCCCGCAGCCCCTCGGCCGGGCGGGCCATCGCGGCGGCCAGCCCGCCGCGCTCCTCGCCGCCGAAGTGCTCCACCAGGCTGTACGCGTCGGTAACCCCGGCCGCCCCCGCCTCCCGCCGGCCGGTGCTCACCTGGCCGGCGAGCACCACGCAGGGCACGCCCCGGTCGCGGGCGGCGCCGGCCACCCCGGCCACCACCTTGCCCCGCAGCGACTGGTGATCGAACGAACCCTCGCCGGTGATCACCAGGTCGACCGCGTCGAGCGTGGCGTCCAAGCCGATCGCCCGGGTGACCAGGCCGATGCCCGACTCGCAGTGCCCGCCCAGCGCCAGGACGGCCGCGCCCAGCCCGCCGGCCGCGCCGCCGCCGGGCAGGGCGCCGAGCCGTTCGGGGCAGCCGGGCAGGTCGCGCTCCAGCACGGCGGCGAAGCGTTCCAGCGCGGCGTCGAGCAGCAGCACGTCGGCCCGGTCGGCGCCCTTCTGCGGGCCGAACACGTTGCTCGCCCCGTGCAGCCCGAGCAGCGGGTTGTCCACGTCGGTGGCGGCCACCAGGCGGGCGTCGCGCAGCCGGGGCGTGCCGTCGAGGGCCGCCGTCGCCCCGAGCGCCGCCCCGCCGTACGGCAGCGCGCTGCCGGTGCCGTCCAGCGGGGTCACGCCGAGGGCGGTGAGCATGCCCGCGCCGCCGTCGTTGGTGCCGGAGCCGCCCAGCCCGATCACGACCGTCCGGGCGCCCGCCTCCACGGCGGCGGCGACCAGCAACCCCAGCCCGTACGAGGTGGTGCTCTTCGGGTCGCGCTCGCCCGTGGCGAGCAGGTGCAGCCCGCACGCCTGGGCGCTTTCCAGCCAGGCGGTCGCGCCGTCGTCGGTGAGCAGGATCTCACCGGTCACCGGGCGGCCCAGCGGGTCGACTGTCGACACGGGTGCCCGGCGTCCGCCGAGCGCGTCGGCGAGCACGTCGAGGAAGCCCGGTCCGCCGTCGGACAGGGGCCGGGCCAGCAGGTCGTCGCCGGGAGCGATCTCCCGCCAGCCGGCGGCCACCGCGTCGGCGACCTGCGGGGCCGAGAGGGTGCCGGCGAACTTGTCGGGGCAGAGCAGCACGCGCATGCCCAGCAGTGTGGCAGCACACACCGGTGCGGGCTGCGCCCGGACCGTGCTGTGGGACCATGGGGCATGTGACTTCGACCTGGATGGAACCCTCCGCCACCGCGACGGCACTGCTGCTGCTCGGCCGGGGCAGCGACCCCGCCACGGAGCGCGGCGTCGAGTGTCCGGGTGACCTGCCGGCGCCCAGCGACCCGGATCTGGTGGCCCGGGCCACCGCGGCGAAGGCGGAACTGGGCAGCAGGGTCTTCGTGCTGGGGCACCACTACCAGCGCGACGAGGTGATCCAGTTCGCCGACGTGACAGGTGACTCGTTCAAGCTGGCCCGCGAGGCGGCGGCCCGGCCGGACGCGGAGCACATCGTCTTCTGCGGCGTGCACTTCATGGCCGAGAGCGCCGACATCCTCACCTCGGCCGCGCAGAAGGTCATCCTGCCGGACCTGGCCGCCGGCTGTTCGATGGCGGACATGGCGGTGCTGTCGCAGGTCGAGGCCGCCTGGGACGTGCTCACCGACCTGGGCGTCGCGGCGGACACCGTGCCGGTGACGTACATGAACTCCTCGGCGGACATCAAGGGCTTCGTCGGCCGCAACGGCGGCGTGGTCTGCACCTCGTCGAACGCGAAGCGGGCGCTGCAGTGGGCGTACGAGCAGGGGTCGAAGGTGTTCTTCCTGCCCGACCAGCACCTGGGCCGCAACACGGCGGTGCTGGAGATGGGCTTCGCACTGGACGACTGCGTCCTCTACGACCCGCACAAGCCCAACGGCGGGCTGACCCCGCAGCAGGTGCGTGACGCGAAGATGATCCTGTGGCGCGGGCACTGCTCGGTGCACGGCCGGTTCACCCTCGACAGCGTCCACGACGTGCGCGAGCGGGTGCCGGGGGTGAACGTGCTGGTCCACCCGGAGTGCCGGCACGAGGTGGTCACCGCCGCCGACTTCGTCGGCTCGACGGAATACATCATCAAGGCCGTCGAGGCGGCCCCGGCCGGCTCGGCCTGGGCGATCGGCACCGAACTGAACCTGGTCCGCCGGCTCGCGCTGGCCCACCCGGACAAGCAGGTCATGTTCCTCGACAAGGCCGTCTGCTACTGCTCCACCATGAACCGGATCGACCTGCCCCACCTGGTCTGGGCGTTGGAGGAACTGGTGGCGGGCCGCGTGGTCAACCAGATCACCGTCGATCCGGACACCGCGCACCACGCCCGGGCGGCGCTGGACCAGATGCTCGCCCTGCCCGGGGCCGACACCCCACCACCGACGGCGAGCTGATCACCGTCAGTAGCGATATTGGCACGGAAAAGGGTCCGATCACCGATTAATACCCTCCGGGGTGATGTGACCGGGTCCATCGCCGTCACCGAGGGCTATGCTGCCGGTGCGACGACTCACGCGGGCCGTTCCGACATGGCCGCGTTCCGGGGAGCGATGACTGTCGCGATCCCCACCAACAACACGGCAGCACCGACGCGCTGGAGGTTGCATTGACCGACGACGTCCTGGTCGTACACGGAGGGACTCCGCTCGAAGGGCGGATCCGCGTGCGCGGCGCGAAGAACCTGGTTTCGAAGGCGATGGTCGCCGCGTTGCTGGGTGACAGCCCGAGTCGACTGTTCGACGTGCCGAAGATCCGCGACGTCGAGGTGGTCCGTGGCCTGCTCGGCCTGCACGGCGTCAAGGTCACCGACGGCGAGGAGGACGGCGAGCTCGTCTTCGACCCGGCGAACGTGGAGAGCGCCAGCACGGACCAGATCAACGTGCACGCGGGCTCCAGCCGGATCCCGATCCTGTTCTGCGGGCCGCTGCTGCACCGCCTCGGCCACGCCTTCATCCCCGACCTGGGCGGCTGCCACATCGGGCCGCGCCCGATCGACTTCCACCTGCAGGCGCTGCGGGAGTTCGGGGCGACGGTCGACAAGACCCCGGAGGGGCTGCACCTGTCGGCGCCGAACGGGCTGCACGGCACGAAGTTCGCCCTGCCGTACCCGAGCGTCGGCGCGACCGAGCAGGTGCTGCTGACGGCCGTGATGGCCGAGGGCGTCACCGAGCTGCGCAACGCGGCGGTCGAGCCGGAGATCATCGACCTGATCTGCCTCCTGCAGAAGATGGGCGCGATCATCAAGGTGCACACCGACCGGGTCATCGAGATCCAGGGTGTGCCGAAGCTGCACGGTTACACGCACCGGCCGATCCCGGACCGGATCGAGGCGGCGAGCTGGGCGGCGGCGGCGCTCGCCACCCGCGGCCACGTCGAGGTGCTCGGCGCGCAGCAGGCCGACATGATGACCTTCCTGAACATCTTCCGCTCCGTCGGCGGCGAGTACGAGGTCACCGACGCCCGGCCGCCGAAGCTGGGCGACCCGGGCCAGGAGGGCGGCATCCGGTTCTGGCACCCCGGCGGCGAGCTGAGGTCGGTGGCCCTGGAGACCGACGTGCACCCGGGCTTCATGACCGACTGGCAGCAGCCGCTGGTGGTGGCGCTCACCCAGGCCCGGGGCCTGTCCATCGTCCACGAGACGGTCTACGAGCAGCGGCTGGGCTACACCGAGGCGCTCAACTCGATGGGTGCCAACATCCAGGTCTACCGGGACTGCCTGGGCGGCACCCCGTGCCGCTTCGGCCGGCGCAACTTCAAGCACTCCGCGGTCATCGCGGGGCCGAGCAAGCTGCACGCCGCCGACCTGGTCATCCCCGACCTGCGGGCCGGCTTCAGCCACCTGATCGCCGCGCTGGCCGCCGAGGGCACCTCCCGGGTCTACGGCGTGGACCTGATCAACCGGGGCTACGAGGACTTCGAGGCGAAGCTCGCCGACCTGGGCGCGCACACCGAACGTCCGTAACGTCCGCTCCCGCCGGCGCCCGGTGCACCGCGATGTGCACCGGGCGCCGGCGGGTAGCTACCCTTTCCGGGTGCCGTCGCTGTTTCGCCGCAAGTCCTCCGACCTCGCCGACGAGGCCGTCACTCCGGTGACCCCCGGCGAGGAGTCCACGCCCGCGCAGCCCCGGGGCTACACCCCGAGCAAGAAGGAGCTGGGCAGGGTCACCCCGAAGCGTCCCGTCGCCGGCCGCCGGCCGACCGCGCCCAGCAAGCCCTTGACCAAGGAGGAGCAGCGGGAGCGCAAGCGCCTGCTGCGCGCCGAGGCGGCAGCGGAGTTCCGCCGGGAGGGCGGCCCCCGCGACCGTGGCCCGGAGCGGCTGCTGGCCCGCAACGTGGTGGACTCCCGGCGTACGGTCGGCACCTGGTTCTTCGGTGGGGCGCTGATCGTGCTGATCGGCTCGAACGCCGCCATGCCCCCGGTCATCCGCCTGGTCTCCAACATCCTCTGGGGCGCGCTCGCCCTGGGTGTGGTGATCGACTCGGTCCTGATCTCGCGCAAGATCCGCAAGCTGGTCCGGGAGCGCTTCCCGAACACCGGGCAGCGGATGGGCTCGCTCTACCTCTACGCCGTCATGCGGTCCATCACGTTCCGCCGGATGCGGGCCCCCGCGCCCCAGGTCAACATCGGCGACCCGGTCTGAGCCTGCCGCGTACGAAGCCCCCTCCCGCGCCAGCGTGAGGGGGCACCCGACGCGTCGGGCCCGGCGGCCACCCCGCGCCGCAGCCGCCCCCACGACCAACCACGCCCCGGCCTCACCCACGCGGTACGCGCAACCGGCGTCCGGCATGGTCACCACGCCCGCCGACGACGGCCACCGGCACGGCGCGTAACGACAAAAGCGCGTTCCGGTTATAGACTTAAATGTCCGGAACCGTAGGATAACGTTTGGGGCGGTGGGCGGTGCCACAGTGGCGGTGGGCAAGCCCACGCCGTTACCCTCCTTGCGCAGCAGGGCCGTACCGGAGAGGGCGACTCTACCGGCACGTGGAGCGCCCAGCGGGACAATGTGCATTGAGGTGACATCGCCGTGAGCGAGCGGACGCGGGCCGGCCGACGGGGCGCCGCCGTGAGCGGGCAGACGCCTGCCGGGCACCCGGGCACGCCCGCTCGCGGACCGCGCGCCACGGCTGTCCCGCCTACCCTCCGTGGTGGCCGACGGGTCACGTCCCCACCGTCCCGGGCCACCCTCGGGCGCCGCGCCGACGCCGGCAGGCCGACCGGATGAGCCGCTACGTCGACCACTGGCGCGACTCCGGCGAGCCGGCCTGGATGATCGAGCCCACCAGCGAGTGGCACCCGCAGTTCCCTGGCCAGCGCTACGCGGGCGACATCGGCGTCGAACACGCGCCCCGCAGCCGGCCCGCCGCCGTCGGCCGGGCCGAAGTGCCCCCGCTCGCACCGACCCGACCCGACGGGACCTACCTCGGCCGTTCCTGGGACGACCTACCCGACGGCCGGCCCGGCCGGCAGGACGGCTGGAGCGCTCGCCAGGACGGCTCCACCGGTCGGCCCGACGGCCTCGACGCGCGACGACACGGCGACGACTCGTACCGCCACCCGCCCGCCCAGCCGCGCCGGCAGGACGACGACCGCCAGTGGCCGCCCCGGCAGGAACCGCCGTACCGCAACGACCGGGGCGGTTTCGACACCCCCGCCCGGTCGGTCGACTCCCACCGGCCGGTCGACTCCCACCGGCCCGTCGACTCGCCCCGGCCACGAGACCACGCCGGTCACGACCGCTACGACACCCGCACGCCCCGGTACGAGCCGACCGGGCGCGACCGCCCCGTTTCCCCCGCCGGCAGGTCGGAGGCGGGCTGGGTCCCCGAGCCCGTCGACGACGCGCCCCGCCGCCGTCCGTCCACCTACGAGCCGGACGCCGGCCACGACCGCCGACCGGGCCCCGGCCGCGACCGCCTCGACGAGCGCGGCCACGAGCGACCGGCGGCGTCCGGGCCCGAGCGCCGGCCGGGAACCGCCGACGACCGCCGGCCGGGCGAGGACGATCACCGTCCCCGCTACCAGTGGGGAGCCCCGGCGCCGCGACCCGTCGACGGGTCGCGGGAGCGCCCCTCCGACATCGCCCGGGAACGCCCGGCCGACGGCATGCGCGAGCGCCCGCCGCACAACCCGCAGGAACGCCCGGCCGACTCGCGGTGGGACCGCTCTGCCGACTCGCGGGGGGAGGACGGTCGCGGCGGGCGGGGCCGCGAGTCCGGCGTGCCCGCCGACGGGTGGCGACGCGCCGATCGGGCTCCCGCCGCCGGGCAGCACCCGCGCCCCGACGGGCAACGGTGGCAGCAGGAGCCGGACGAGCCCCGGCGGGCGCACGAGGCGGCGCGCGCCGAGACGTACCCGGATCGGGGTCGGCGCGCGACCCGGCCGGACGCCGAGGCCTACCGGGAGACCCGAGGGCATCCGCAGCAGGACGGCGGCCTGCCCTGGCCGTCGCCCGGCCCGGTGCAGCCCGGTTTCGACCGGGACGCGCCGCGGCGTGCCGAGCCCCGCCCCGAGTACCGGCGACCGGTCGAGCGCCCCGACGACGCCGCGGTCCCACCCGCCCCGCCCGGCCACGACCACCGGCGGCCATCATCGACGTACGGTTCCCCGGTCTCCGGCCCGGCCGCGCCCACGAACTTCCGGCCCCCGGTCGGGGACGCCCCGGTCCCAGGCCACCCCGTCTCCCCCGCCCCGGGCCGACCCCAACCCGACCGACCGCCCGCCGACCGACCGCCCGCCGAGCGACCCCAGTCCGACCGGCCGTCCGTTGACCGGCCGGAGCCCGTCGCGCCGGTGCGGCCGAGGGCCGAACGCCCGACGCCGCCGGCGGATGGGGCGGTCCAGCGCCCGACGCCGCCGGCGGGTCCGCACGCCGGACGCCCCGTGGCGCCGGTGGGCCCGCACCCCGCCCGGCCGGGACCACCGGCGCACGAGGAATCCCTCCCACCCACCGGTGGCACGCCGCACTCCGCCCCGGCAGAGCGCGCCAGCGCGCCTTCCGCCGGCCGGCGGCCCGTGGAGTCCCGGCCCGCGCCGGAGGAGACGCCCGGCAGCGCCCTGCGCGCGCCGTCGGGGGCGACGACCAGCGAGGTACGCGATCCGGCACCGCTACGCCCGGGGCCGGCCACGCAGGCCCCGCCGGCCGCACCGACGCCAACCGCGGATACGACCGCACCGGACGCCCCGCCGCCGCCGCTGATCGGACCCGACAAACCCAAGCGGTACGTCCCGCCACCGCCGAGCGACCCGCCAGCGTCGGCCGGCCCGCCACGCCCCGAGCCAGCCGCTTCGAGCGGGCCCGACGCCTGGTTCCGGCCGTCCCAGCCCGTGGCGGCTCCGACCGTGCCGGACGAAGCGCCGCTCGCTGCCGCGGGTGACGCGCCCGGGTTCCCCGCCGCGGGCGTGCAGCCGGCCCCGGTGCCGGGTCACGACGCCCCCAACCCGTGGCCCGCCGACGAGGCTCCCTCCTCTCCCGAGCCCGCTCGCGCGGTCCCCCAGCCCTCCACCGGGGCCGGCTCCGAAGCCGGCGAGCGGGCCTTCGCGGTGCCCGGTCCGTCCGCCGGGCCGGTCCCCGTGCCTGCCCCGGCCGCCCCTGCGAGCGCCGTCCCGGCCGCACCCCCGGTCAGGCAGCCGGAGACCCCGCCGTCGGCTCGGCCGGTCCCCACGGCATCCGCACCCGCCACCACCCCACCCGAGCGCCCCGACCTCGCGGCACCCGCCACCACCCCATCCGAGCGCCCCGACCTCGCGGCACCCGCCACCACCCCACGCGAGCGGCTCGCACCCGCAGCGCCCGCGGTCTCGGCGGCCCCGGACCGGCTCACGCCGCCAGCACCGTCCGTCCCACCGGGCCCGGCGCCGGTCGCCGGCCCGGCGTCCGGACCGCCGTCGGAAGCGGTCCCGGCCGACCCGGCCCGCCCCGATCCCGGGGCAACGGATCGGAACGTGCCGGATGCGGCGGTACGACCCCGAGTCGCACCGCCGACCCTCGGAGCCCCCGTCACTCACGAGCCCGACGACAGTCCCCCGGTGTCGGACGCCGCCGGCACCGGCCTGCCGACCCCACCCGGCCCCGCCACGGGCACCGCCGACCCCCGCGTGGCTCCTACCCAGCCGCGTACGGCCGGCGCGGAGGCCCCCACCGGGCACGTCCCGACGACGCCCGGCCCGAATCGCACCGAGCGAGCGCCGAACGCCCCGGCAGAACCCGTCGGTGCAACACCTTGGTTGTCACCCAAGGCTCTTGACACCCGTGGTGTTCCACCCGTGCCGACCGATCCGCGTCCGGTGTCCGGGCCGCCGGCCCGCGTGGCCATCCCGATGCCGGCGTCGGCCTTCCCCGTTGCCGGCTCCTCGGCCGAACCGGTGGAGGCGTACCCGGCCACGTCCGCCGCCGCGCAGCGGGCCGCACCGGTGTCGGCCCCGCCGATCGCACCGGTCACCGCCCCACCGGCCGACAGCGCGTCGCCCCCGCCGCCGGCACCGGTCGCCGCGCCGCAGGACACACAGCCCGTCACCTCGACCGGGACCGCGCCGGCCACACCGTCGGCACCAGAAGTCACCTCGACCGAGGGCGCGCCCGGCACACCGCAGGCATCGCCTGCCCTCACCGGGGCCGCGCCGGCCAGGACGCCCCAGCCCGACCACGCCCACCCGGACCGCGCCGACCAGTACCGCGCCGACGAGGGCGGACACGCCGCGGCCGGTCACCCCCACGCCGGAACCGCGCCGGCCGGGACGCCCGCACCGCAGCCCGTCGCCACACCCGTCACGGACCCCGGGCCGGCGTCGCCGCTCCGACCCGGTGCCGCGTCGCCGACGCAATCGGCGCCGCCCGCCCGGACCCTGCCGGTACCGTCCGACCCAGAGCCGCCGATCCGTCCCGGGTCCCCGCCGCCTACCGCCGACGCGCCCGCCCCGGCGCGCACTCCCGAGCCCAGCCCCGCCGCGACGGACAGCGTCACGACGGGCAGCCCCGCACCGGGCAGCGCCACGACGAGCGGCACCACACCCGACACCACCGCAGGAGCCAGCACGACGCCCGGCGGCACCACAGCCGACATCACCGCCTCAGGCCACGCCACCACCAGGGACACCACACCCGACACTGCGAGAACCAGCGCCACGACCAGCGGCAGTGCCTCGGACGGCGCCGCAACGGAGGCCGTCGCGGGCGGCAACGCCACGACGGGTGACAACGCCACGAGCACCGTCGGGGCGCAGGGCGATCCGGAGGAGGTGCTCGCGAGGTACCGCTGGCGACTCGATCCGGCGACCCTCCGGGAGGTCGTGACGGAGCCGGACGAGTTCCGGTCGATCCGGCGGCGGCTGACCGGAAAGCTGGGTACGGCCGTGGACAACAGGACGCGCGCCCGGCTGCTGAGCCTGCGGGCCGTGGTGTCCCGGATCCTGGGCGAGTTGGACGACGCCCTCGCGGACGGCCGGCTCGCGCTGACGTACGCGGAGGCGACCGGGGAGTTGCGGCGTACGGCGGTGGCGCAGGCGCGGCTGGCGCACGTGCTGCGGTGGCGGGGCGAGTTCGCCGAGGCCGACCGGCTCTTCGCCGAGGCCAACTCCACCGAGTTGCCGCAGCGGCTGCGCGCGGTGCTGCACGAGCACGCCGGCCGGTGCTGCTACGACCAGGGCCGGCTGATGGAGGCCTGCCACCATTTCGAGCGGGCCCTGGACCTGCGCGGCACCGAGGATCCCGAGTTGCAGGCCCGGATCCGGCTGAGCCTGGACGCGGTGGCGGAGCGGGTCGCGCGGACGGGCTTCGGGCCGTACCCGCGTAGTCGCGAAGAGGTGCTGGAGCGTGACCGACCCCCGGTGCCGGCCCGCGACGGCGACCTGTGGGGGTTCTCCGACCCGGACGGTGACATGGTCGTCGCGGCCGGGTACGCGCAGGCGCAGCCGTTCCACGAGGGACTGGCCTGGGTGCGGCGTCCGGGTGCCGAGCGGTGGTCGCTGATCGACCGCGCCGGCGTGACGGTGCTCGACGCGGCGTACCCGGCGGTCCGCTCGTTCTCCGACGGGTTGGCCTGGGTGTCGGACGGCGGTGACGCCGGTTGGGTGGCGATCGACGCCACCGGCGACGTGGTCGTGGCGCATGGTTTCGCGGACGTGCGCCCGTTCCGGCGCGGCGTGGCGGTGGTCCGCCGGGACGGCTGGGGCGCGGTCGACCGCAACGGCCGGATCGTGGTGCCCACCCGGCACCAGGGGTTCGCGACGCTCCTGGTCGACGGCCGGCACGTCGAGGGTTTCACCGACGAGGGGCTGGCCGTGGTGGAGGTGGCCGGCCTGCTCGGCGTGGTGAACCGGGCCGGGAAGGTGCTGGTCCCGCCCACCCACGCGGCGCTGGTCGTCCATCCGGTCGCGTTCCTGGTCGGCGACGGCACCGGCCGCTGGGGCGCGCTGGACCGCCGGGGCGAGCCGCTGATCGATCCGGTGCACCACGACCGCGACGAGGTCACCGCCGAGATCGAACGTCTGCTCGTCGACGCCAGTCCCGTGCTGTGAGCGGCGGCGCCGACGGTCGCGGGCTTCGGGTGTGCTCCCGTCCGGGCTAGGGTCGGGGTATGGAATTCCGTCACCTGGGCCGTTCCGGCCTGATGGTCAGCGAGATCTCGTACGGCAACTGGATCACCCACGGGTCGCAGGTCGAGGAGGATGCGGCGTTCGCCTGCGTCCGGGCCGCCCTCGACACCGGCATCACCACCTTCGACACCGCCGACGTATACGCGAACACCCGCGCCGAGGACGTGTTGGGTCGCGCGCTGGAGGGCGAGCGGCGCGAGGGGTTGGAGATCTTCACCAAGGTGTACTGGCCGACGGGGCCGGGCCGCAACGACCGGGGCCTGTCCCGTAAGCACATCATGGAGTCGATCGACGGCTCGCTGCGCCGGCTGCGTACCGACCACGTGGACCTCTACCAGGCGCACCGCTACGACTACCACACGCCGCTGGAAGAGACGATGGAGGCGTTCGCCGACGTCGTACGCTCCGGCAAGGCGCTCTACATCGGCGTCTCGGAGTGGAAGGCGTCGCAGATCCGCGAGGCCCACCAGCTCGCCCGTCAGCTGCACATCCCGCTGGTCTCCAACCAGCCGCAGTACTCGATGCTGTGGCGGGTCATCGAGTCCGAGGTCGTGCCCACCAGCGAGGAGCTGGGCGTCGGGCAGATCGTCTGGTCGCCGATGGCGCAGGGCGTCCTGTCGGGCAAGTACCTGCCGGGCCAGCCCCCGCCCGCCGGTTCCCGGGCGACGGACGAGAAGTCGGGCGCGGGCTTCATCTCCCGGTTCCTGACCGACGACGTCCTGACCCGGGTGCAGCGGCTCAAGCCGCTGGCCGAGCAGGCCGGGCTGAGCATGGCGCAGTTCGCCGTGGCGTGGGTGCTGCAGAACCCGAACGTCTCCTCCGCGATCATCGGCGCCTCCCGCCCGGAGCAGGTGCGCGACAACGTCAAGGCGGCGGGTGTGAAGCTCGACGCCGACCTGATCAAGGCCGTCGACGAGATCCTCGACCCGATCGTCGAGCGGGACGCGGCGAAGACCGAGAGCCCGGCCGAGCGGCCGTGAGGCGGTGCCGGGCCGGCGCGCGGGTCGCGCCGGCCCGGCGTCCCCGGGGTAGGCCCGGCGTCCCCCGGGGGGTAGGCGGCGGCGCTCAGCCCTGCCAGAAACGGATCAGGTCCAGGCCCAGGGCGTAGAGCCACGGTGGCAGGCCGAGGGCGTCGCCGACGGCGAACACCGCGCCGAAGAACCAGCCGCTGATGCGGGGATTCCACAGCAGCGCGAACAGCAGGATGAAGCCGAACGGGGCGAACAGGTCGTACATCCGGCGCCACTGCGGGTTCAGCCACGGCTGGATCATGTTGCCGCCGTCGAGGCCGGGCACGGGCAGCAGGTTCAGTACGCTCGCGGTGAGCTGGAGGAACGCCAGCAGCGCCACGGCCGCCCAGAACTCGACCGGCTGGTCGTCGGCCGCGCCGAGGCGTACGGCGAGCACCAGGACCAGCGTGAACAGCACGTTGGTGGCGGGGCCGGCGAGGCTGACGAGGGTGTGCCGCAGCCGCCCCGCGATGGCGTGCCGGTCCACCCAGACCGCCCCGCCGGGCAGGCCGATGCCGCCGAGCAGCACGACGGCCACCGGCAGCGCGATCGACAGCAGCGGGTGGCTGTATTTCAGCGGGTTGAGTGTCAGGTAGCCGCGATGCGCGACACTGCGGTCGCCGGCCCGGAACGCGACGACCGCGTGCGCGTACTCGTGCAGGCAGAGCGACACCAACCAGCCGGACACCACGAAGAGGAACACGTCGAGCCGGACGTTGCCGATCCGGTTCCAGGTGAGCACCCCGCTGGTCACGAAGAGCGCGACCAGGGCGAGGAAGACCGGGCTGGGCCGCAGCGCCGCCCGGGGCACGCCGAGCACCAGCGGCTCGCCGCCCGGGCGGTCGCCCGCCATCACTCGGCCGGGGGCAGCAGGCTCATGTGGTAGTCCACCCGGTCGTCCTCGACGAGCGCGACCGAGGTGACGCCGGACGCCGCGAGCTCCCGCCAGGCCTGGCCGATCCAGGACTCGGCGTCCGCCTGACTGCCGAACGACTCCGCCGGCCCCTCGACCGCCTCGCCGTTCGCGCCCTCGTACCGCCAGCTCCACGCCATGCCGCGTCTCCCCTCGCCGCTGATGTCCTTGGGACGGACCCCGCCAGCGTAGTCGGCTCCGCGCGGGGCGGCTCACCATCCCGTGCGGCGCCGACGGCGAGGGTTCCCCGCCCCCGGTGCGGGTATGGGCCCCGTGACGCGAGCGGCGGCCGTGCCCGCAGGACGCGCGGGCGGTCGCGGAACCGCCCACCGGGCCGTAAGGAGGCGACGATGGACGAACCGATGCACGACAAGGACACCGAGACGCTGCGGAGGATGGCGGCGCGCGGCGGCATCGAGGGCACCGAGCGGATGGACCGGGAGGAGCTGCTGGACGCTCTCGTGGCCCGTCCCGGGGAGGGTGCCTGGCAGGAGGATCCGAAGCCGGCGGCCGTCAATCCCAACGACTTCCGCTACCAGGCGCCCCGGTAGGCACCGGTCGTCGGGCGGCCGCCCGTGTCGCGCCCGGCCGGTACGGTGTCGCGGTGCTTACTCACGGACTGGTGCTGAGTGACCGCTACCGGCTGGACGACCGGGTGGCGACCGGCGGCATGGGGGCGGTCTGGCGGTGTACGGATCTGATGCTGGAACGCCGGGTGGCGGTGAAGGTGCTGCTGCCGGCGTTGAGCGTGGATCCCGAGTTCACCGGCCGCTTCCGGGCCGAGGCACGGATGCTCGCCGCGTTGCGGCATCCGGGTGTGGTCGCGGTGCACGACGTGGGCCGCGCCGTGCTCGCCGACGGCAACCAGGTCGACTACCTGGTGATGGAGTACGTCGAGGGCCGGCCGCTGAGTGCCTGGCTGCGCCGCGCGGGGCGCCTCGATCCGACGTCGACCATGTCGGTGGTGGCGCAGGCCGCCGAGGCGCTGCACGCGGCGCACCTCGCCGGCATCGTGCACCGGGACGTGAAGCCGGGAAACCTGTTGGTGAAGACCGACGGGCGGTTGGTGCTGGTCGACTTCGGCATCGCCCGTTCCGGCACCACGGCGGGCATCACCGGCGTCAACGTGGTGCTCGGCACCGCCTCGTACATGTCGCCGGAGCAGGCCGCGAACCAGCGGGTCTCCCCGGCGACGGACGTCTACGCGCTCGGCGCGGTGGCATACTCCTGCCTGGCCGGCCAGCCGCCGTTCGACGGGGACAACCCGCTGCAGGTGGCGCTGCGCCACGTCCAGGACGAGCCGCCGCCGCTGCCGTCGGACATCCCGCCGGCGGTGGCCGCGCTGGTGCGGCGGGCGATGGCCAAGCGCCCGGGCGACCGGTTTCCCGACGCGGCGGCGCTGGCCGACGCGGCGGCCGAGGCACGCGACGCCACCCTGGCGGTGGCTCCGCGGTCCGCCCGCCCGCCATGGTCCGTCGCCGGGCCGGGGGCACTGCCGGACCTGTGGGCGCCGCTGCCGCCCGTCGACCCCGCGGCGGCGGGGCCGGTCCCCGGCGCCGGGCGGCCCATGCCGGCCCCGTCCACCGCGCCCGCCGCCGTGCTGCCCGCGTTCGCCGACGCGTCGACGCCCACCGCGATGCCGCACGCGGTCGGCCCGCTCGGCGGCCCGGGGCCGGACCCGGCGGGCGGCACCGTGGCATCGGTACCGTCCACCCGGCGGGACCCGGGCGCGCCACCGCCGTCCCGGCGGCGCCGGGGCGCGCTGGTCGGCGCGGCGGCCACCGTGTTCGCGGTGCTGGCCGGGGTGGTGGGGGCGGTCGCCGTCTTCTCCGGCGGCGACCGCCCGGCCGGCGGGAACGTGCCGGCGGCGCTGGCCGGCGAGCCCGCCGCCTCGGATCCGCCCGGCGCGGCGGTCGACGACGGCTCGGGCGAGCTGCGCGTCGCTCCCTCGCGCGGTCCCTCCCGCTCGCCGGCTGCGTCCGCGTCGACGTCGGCCACCGCGTCCGCGTCGCCGCCCGGCGGTGCGCCGGCCCCACCCCCCGGTGGCGGCGGGCCGACCGCGACCGCTCCGGGGCCGCCCGGTTCCACACCGACGTCCAGGCCGCCGGCGAAGCCCAACCCGTACACGCCGGTCGAGGCGTGCGGCAGCGGGTACCAGGTGATCGACTCGGCCGCCCTGACCGCGTCGGGCACCCGCAGGGGCAGGGTGTACCTGCTCTACCACGCCGGCAACGGCAACAACTGCGTGGTCACGATGAAGGAGACCTCGGTGGGCACGGCGACGGCCGCCACCGCCTGGCTGGAGGTGCGGGGGCGGGCCCGCGGCACCGACCGGGGTTCGTTCTCCTACTACGCCGGGCCGGTGCGGGCCAGGGCCGCCGGGGTCTGCGTCAGGTGGGGCGGATCCACGGGCGGTGCCAGCTACGCCAGCGGGTTCGAGCACTGCGGTTGAGTCCCGGCCCGGGGGCGACCCCTGCGGGAGGACGGTCGGGCCGCCCTGCCGGTGGGCGGTGGCCCGTACCTCCCGGGGGGCCGCACCGCGGCGCTGGCTCTAAAGTACGGGGATGTCCGTTGACGGGTGGAACACGGTCCTGGTGCTCGGCGGCATCCGGTCCGGGAAGTCCGAGTTCGCCGAGTCCCTGGTCGCCGACGCGCCGATGGTCCGCTACGTGGCGACCGCAGCCGACGCGCCCGCCGACGACGCGGAGTGGGCGGCCCGGCTGGCGACGCACCGCGGCCGTCGACCGGAGACCTGGACCACCGAGGAGACCGCGGACGACCCGCGCCGCCTCGCGGACGTGGTCGCCGCCGCCCGGCCGAACGAGACGCTGCTCGTCGACGATCTCGGCGGCTGGGCGACGGTGCTGCTCGACCCGGCCCACCAGCCGGCGGACGACACCGCCACCATCGCCGAACTGGCGGCGGCGGTCCGGGCCTGCCCGGCCCGGCTGGTGCTGGTCAGCCCCGAGGTCGGGCTGTCGCTGGTGCCCACCACCCCACTCGGTCGGGCGTTCACCGACGCGCTCGGCGCGGCCAACCGGGCGATCGCGGACGCCTGCGACGCCGTGGTCCTCGTGGTCGCCGGCCAGGCGGTCTGGTTGAAGCCGGGCGCCCCGCAGGCGGGCGCGGCGGCGGCGCGGTCCACCCCGGCTCCCCCGGCCGCCGGCACGGTCGAGGCGCCGGGCACCCCGGGACCCGCCCCGGACGTGTTCACTCCCGCCACGGAGCCGGCCGGCGACGCCGAGACCCGAGGCGGCACCGAGACCTCCGATGGCGGCGACTGGGCCGCCCCGACCATGGCGCTGCCGGTGGTCGCCACCGGCCTGGTCATCCAGGCCGGCATGGAACTGCCCATGCCCGACGAGTACGCGGGCCCGCAGGCGATCGAACGGCTCGCCACCCTGGACGTTGCGGGGGCGGGGCTGGGCGTGCTGGAACGGGCCGTCGGGTTCGCCGCCGCCACCCAGGGCACCGCCACCCCCGCCCCGTGGCACCCGGTGCGGGTGCTGCTGCTGCACGGCGACCATCTCGGCGACGCCGCCGCCGGCACGGTGCCGGGCGAGTCGGCACGCCGGGCCCGCGACGCCCGCTCCGGCCGGGGCGCGCTGGCCCGCCTGGCCGCCGAGAGCGGCGCCGAACTCGAGGTGGTGCGTGCCCCGGCGTCCGCACCCATGGAGGCCGGGCCGGCGCTGACCGGGGAGCAGGTCGAGGCGGCCCTGCGCCACGGCTGGCGGCTCGCCGAGGAGGCCGCCGACGCGGGCGTACGGCTGCTCGTGCTGGGGGCGTGCGGCGCCGGCACGGAGGCCGCCGCCGCGGCGGTGCTGGTGGCGACGGCGGGTGCCGAGGCGCCGGCCGTGCTCGGCCGGGTCGTCACGGGATCGGGTGAGATCGACGACGCGGCCTGGATGAGGCGCTGCGCGGCCGTGCGTGACGCCCTGCACCGGACCCGGCAGTCACCGCGCAGCGCCAAGGACGTGCTGGCCGAGCTGGGCGGCGGGGACGTCGCCGTGGCCACCGGTGTCCTGCTCGGCGCCACCGCCCGCCGGCTGCCGGTCATGCTCGACGGCCCGGTCGGGGTGGCCGCCGCCATGGTCTCCCGCGACCTGGCCGGGCAGGCTCGGCACTGGTGCCTGCTGGCCGACCACGGCGGGCACCCCGCCGTCCGCCTCGGTGCCGACGTGCTCGGCCTGACTCCGCTGCTCGACCTGCGGCTCGACCTCGGTGAGGGCGCGAACGCGCTCGCCGCGCTGCCGCTGCTGCGCTCGGTGCTGACGCTGGCCGCCGCCCTGCCGACCCACCCGGCGCTCGACGGTGACGGCGACGGCGGGCCGGCGGCCGACGAGCCCGACTTCTCCGAACCGGAGCCGGCCGGTCCCGGCCCCGCCAGCACCGGCCCCGCCAGCACCGAACCCGACTTCCGTGAGCCGCAGCCCGCCAGCACCGAACCCGACTTCCGTGAGCCGCAGCCCGCCGGCCCGGGTCCGACCACCGTCGGGCCGGAGACGGAGCCGGTGGACCCGTCCGGCCGGCGTGCCGGCTGAGTCGCGGCTCGCCGACGGGGCACGGCTGGCACTGACCACCTTCACCATCCTGCCGGTACGCGCCGGTCGCCTCGACCGCTCGGTGGCCGCCACGGCGATGGCGCTCGCCCCGGCGGTCGGGGCGCTGCTCGGCGTCGTCCTCGCCGGGATCCTGCTGCTGCCGGGTGCGCTCGCGCCCCCGCTGGTCGCGGCGGCGGTGACCGTCGGGGCCGGGGCGCTGCTCACCCGGGGGCTGCACCTCGACGGGCTGGCCGACACCGTGGACGCGCTGGGGTCGTACCGGCGGGGAGCAGCCGCGCTGGAGATCATGAAGAAGCCGGACGTCGGCCCGTTCGGGGTGGCCGCGCTGGTGGTCGTACTCCTGGTGCAGACGGCCGCCCTCGCGGAGCTGGTGCAACGGTCGTGGCCGGCGGCGCTCGCGGCGGTCGTCGCGGCGACCGCCGCCGGCCGGTTCGGGTGACGCTGGCCTGCCGGCGCGGGGTGCCGGCCGCCCGCCCGGACGGGCTCGGCGCGCTGGTCGCGGGCACCGTCGGGCCCGTCGCCCTGGCCGCCGGGGCGGTCGCCGTCGCGCTGCCGGCGCTCGCGGCCGTGCCGGGCCGCCCCTGGCAGGGGCCGCTCGCCGTCGCCGTCGCCCTCGCCGTCGCGGCGGGACTGCTGCGCCACGTGGTACGCCGGCTCGGTGGCGTCACCGGCGACGTGCTCGGCGCGACGGTCGAGGTGGTCACCACGCTGGTCTACCTGGGAGTGGTGCTGTCCGGCTGAGCGGTGCGCACCGCGCCGGGTAGCGTTCTCCCACGACAGCACCGGCGCGGCCATCCGGGAGACGACATGCTCATCACGGACGACTTCCTGCCCGTACCGGTTCCGGAGTCGCTGAGCGCGACCTACCTGGTGCCCATGACGGGGTTGCCGAGGGTGAGCGCGAAGACCGCCGTCGAGCGGCTCAGCGGCCGGCTGGCCGAGCCGGTGCACGGGCTGGCGCGGCACATGCTCGACAGCCCGCTGATGAGCGTGGACACCCGGCCGATCTCCGAGTTCCCCGCGCTGCCACCGGACCTGCTCACCGCGTTCGGCGCCACCGAGGCGCAGCTGGCCCGGTTGGCGGCGGCGAGCCACCTGGTGGTGGTGCAGGCCGAATACCGGCCGGGCTGGCCGCCGGCCCACGAGTGGGCGGCCCGGGCGGTCGCCGCGGCCGTCGCCGAATCCGTCGACGGCGACGTGGTGGACGTCTTCGGCCTCCGGTTCCTCGACCCGGCGACGGCGCTGCGCTCGCTCCCCGACGAGCAGGGGCGCATCCGGTTGGTCGACTGGGTGCTGGTGCCCTACTCCTCCGACGCGGAGGGGCTCTGGTTCACCACGAAGGGGCTGCGCCGCTTCGGGTTGCTGGAGTTGCAGACCCAGGGGGTGCCGGACCACCTGACCCGGGCCTGGGGTGCGGTGCTGACCGGCGCGGCCCGGCGGCTGCTGCGCGACTGGACCGACGGGCTCTCCGGCGAGGAGGTGCCCGCGTTCGTGCAGCTACCGGTGCTGGCGACGGTGACCGGGCACGACATCGCGGTCGCGTACGGCAATCCGGAGCAGCACGGGGCGACGGCGCCGGTGCTGCTGCGCCTGGAGCTGGACCCGGCCACCGACCCCGACGCCGACTCGTTCCTCAGCCTGCGCCCGCCGGCCGGGTACACCGGGCCGGACGGCCGCTACTTCGCCGCCGCCTGCGCCACGCTCTTCAGCGGCATCCAGCCGGACGTGCGTTACGCCCGGTCGGGCGACGCGATGAGCCGGGCGGTCGCCACCGCCCGGGCCTCGCTGGACGACATCCGTGCCCGGTTCCTCGCCGGTCAGCTTCCGCCGGACACGCAGCTCGTGGTGAAGTACGGCCTGCCCGGCGACGACGGGCCGGAGCTGGTCTGGGCCGGGGTGACCTCGTGGGAGGAGCCGGAGCGGATCGTGGCCGCCGGCGCCTGCGACGCCAACACCGACCCCACGGTGCGTATCGGCTCGCCAGTGGTGGTGGCGGCGGCCGACGTCGTCGACTGGGCGGTGCTCGACGGCACCGGCGTCATCGAGGGCGGCTGGACCCAGGCCGTCCTGGACGCCGGCGAACGCCCCCACCCCCAGCTCTAACCCCCACCCACCCCCACCCACACGCGTTGATCATGAAGTTGTTGCCCTCGACATCGGCGTGTCGCAGCAATAACTTCATGATCAACGCAGCGTGGGGGGTTATTTGACCGAGGGGGTGGTGAAAGGGGGGCGGGTTAGGCGGAGGGGGGCGCGGCGGCCGCGGATGTCGACCTCGACCAGGTCGCCGTCGGCGAGCTTCGGGTCCGTGTCCAGCAGGGCGAGGGCGATGCCCTGCTTCCTCGTCGGTGAGAACGTGCCACTGGTGACGATGCCGACCTGCGTGTCGCCGACGTGCACAGTCATGCCGGGGCGCGGGATGGCCCGGTCGACCGCCACCAGGCCGCGCAGCGTACGCCTCGGGCCGGCGGCCTTCTCCGCGAGCAGCGCGTCACGGCCCCAGAAGGCCGGCTTGTCCCAGCCGACCGCCCAGCCGGAGCGGGCCTGCACCGGGGTGATCTCGGGCGACAGGTCCTGGCCGTGCAGCGGGTAACCCATCTCGGTGCGCAGGGTGTCCCGGGCGGCCAGCCCGCAGGCGCGCAGCTCGGGGTCCGCCGCGAAGAGCGCGTCCCAGACCGCGACCGCGTCGCCCGCCGGCACCACCAGCTCGTAGCCCAGCTCGCCCGTGTAGCCGGTGCGGCACACGGTCAGCTCCACCGGGCCGGCGGCGGCGTCCAGGACGGCGGTGGAGAAGCTCATGTAGTCGTGCCCGGTCGGCAGGCCCAACGTCCCGAGCAGTTCCGCGCAGCGCGGCCCCTGCACGGCGAGGACGGCGTACGCCTCGTGCTCGTCGGTGACCGTGACCGACGGCGGGGCGGCGGCGCGCAGCCGGCGCACCACCTCGGCGGTGTTCGCGGCGTTCGGGATGAGGAAGACGTGGTCGTCGGCGTGCAGGTAGGCGATGATGTCGTCCACCACGCCGCCGGTGGCCTCGTCGCAGCAGAGGGTGTACTGCGCCCGGCCCGGCCCGATGCGGCCCAGGTCGTTGCTGAGGCAGGCGTTGACGAACTCCGCAGCGCCCGGCCCGGTCACCCGCACCTTGCCCAGGTGCGAGACGTCGAAGACACCCACCCGGGTCCGCACGGCGGCGTGCTCCTTCAGCACCCCGCCGCCGGCGTACTCCAGGGGCATTTCCCAGCCCCCGAACGGGGCGAACTTCGCGCCGCGAGCGGTGTGCCGCTCGTGCAGCGGGGAGCGGCGCGGCCGGGTCGCGGCGGCGGCGGAGGTCACGTCGGTCATGGTGGGAACTTACCGGGGGGTGGCCGGCTGGTTAGCATCGGCGGGGACCCGTCGGAGTCGTCGGCGGGACAGCCCCGACCTTCGGCGGGTACGTTCCGCCGGAGACCTCCATCGCCGGTACGCGACGACGCGACCGGCCCGGCCCGCCCGGAGTAGCTTCAGTGACATCGCCCGGCACCACCCTGAGACTGGTCGACACCGACCCCGCCGAACTCGCCGTCGACGCGATCGTGATCGGCCTGCACAGCCACACTGGAGAGCAGGCCGCCACCGGCGGTCTGCTGCTGGCCAGTGGCGCGGAGAGCATCGCGGTCGCCTTCGACGGCAAGCTGACCGAGACGCTGGCCCTGCTCGGCGCGACCGGTGGCCCCGGCGAGGTGATCAAGCTGGCCACGCTCGGCACCGTGACCGCCCCGGTGATCGCCGCCGTCGGGCTCGGCCCGGAGCCGACCGGCGCCGCCCCGGCACCGGAGACCCTGCGCCGGGCCGCCGGCGCGGCCGTGCGGGCGCTCGCGGGTGCCCCGCGGGTGGCCCTCGCGCTGCCGCTGCCGGACGACGCCGACGCGCCGGCCGCGCTGCGGGCGGTGGCGGAGGGCGCGCTGCTCGGCGGGTACCGCTTCGCCGGTTACAAGACCCGGCCGCAGCCGACCCGGCGCGAGCCGGTGGCCGAGGTCCTCGTCGCCGTGCCGGATGCCGGTGACGCCGGTGCGCAGGCCGAGATCGCCCGCGCCCAGGTGGTCGGCGGCGCGGTCCGGCGCACCCGGGACTGGGTCAACACGGCCCCGAACGAGCTGCGTCCGCCGTCCTTCGCCGACTCGGTGGCCGACGCCGCCCGCGAGGCCGGCCTGACGGTCGAGGTGCTCGACGAGACCGCCCTGGTCGCCGGCGGTTACGGCGGCATCGTCGCCGTCGGGCAGGGCTCGGAGGCCCCGCCGCGGCTGGTGAAGCTCAGCTACACGCCGGCGGACGGCGGCAACGGCAAGCGGGTGGCGCTGGTCGGCAAGGGCATCACCTTCGACACCGGCGGCATCTCGATCAAGCCGGCGCAGGGCATGTGGGAGATGAAGTCCGACATGGGTGGCGCCGCCGCGGTGGCCGCGACGATGCTGGCGGTCGCCGCGCTCAAGCCGTCGGTGGCCGTGACGGGATACCTGCCGATGGCGGAGAACATGCCGTCCGGGCGGTCGTACCGGCCGGGTGACGTGATCAGCATGTACAACGGCAAGAAGGTGGAGGTGCTCAACACCGACGCCGAGGGCCGGATGGTCCTGGGCGACGCGATGGCGCGGGCCTGCGAGGACGGCTGTGACTACCTCTTCGAGACGTCCACCCTCACGGGCGGTCAGGTCGTCGCGCTGGGCAAGCGCATCGCCGGCGTGATGGGCACCCCCGAGCTGTGCGAGCGGGTCAAGGTCGCCGGTGACGCGGTCGGCGAGCCGGCCTGGCCGATGCCGCTGCCGGACGACGTGCGCAAGGGCATGGACTCCGAGGTGGCCGACATCTCGCAGGTCAACGCCGGCATGGACCGGGCCGGTCACATGCTGCAGGGCGGTGTGTTCCTGCGGGAGTTCGTCACCGACGACGTCGCCTGGGCGCACATCGACATCGCCGGCCCGAGCTACCACTCGGGGGAGCCGACCGGCTACTGGACCAAGGGCGGCACGGGCGTGCCGGTGCGCACACTGGTCGAGCTCGTGCAGGACGTCGCCGCCAACGGCTGACGCACGGAAGGGCCCCTCGGCGACGGGGGGCCCTTCTCCGTTTCCCGTGGCCGGCGCGGAGACCGGATCAGAACAGCTCGGGGCGGCGCTTGCGGCGCTCGTTGTAGTCGCGCATCCGCTGCGGGTAGCCCATCAGCCGCACGTCGTAGACCGGAATGCCCATCCGGTACGCGAAGCGCCGCGCGCCGTCCGGCCCGTCGACGCGGCGGCGGGTCCACTCCCCGTCGTCGGCGATCAGCATGACAGTGGTCTCGGTGACTGTGGTCCGTGGCTCGATGTACGCCTCGACCCCCCGCCGGCTGCGGATGAAGCCCTCGAGGTGCTCCAGGTCCGCGCGGTCGGCGGCGCGGTCGAGGCTGACCGCCCGCGCCTTCTTGCGTCGCCGGAACAGTCCCACCGCGCGTCTCCCCCTTCGCCCGTCCTGCGGGACGGGCCGTCAGTCGTGCTCGAAACCAACGCCAAGCGTACGTGTCACGGACGTGTCGTTGGGCACCTCACTACGCGGGCGGCGGGCGGTGGTGACAAGATGACCGAGGTGGGGTGTGTCCGTGTTACCCCACGGTGACCCCCGAAGCAGCGACGCGACCTGGGAGTTGGACGTGAGCGAGCCGAACGACGCAACCTTCGACATCGTCATCCTCGGAGGTGGCAGCGGCGGCTACGCGACCGCCTTGCGCGCCGTCCAGCTGGGCCTGACGGTCGCGCTGGTCGAGAAGGGCAAGCTCGGGGGGACCTGCCTGCACAACGGCTGCATCCCCACCAAGGCCCTGCTGCACGCGGCGGAGATCGCCGACCAGACCCGCGAGTCGGAGCAGTTCGGCGTGAAGGCCGAGCTGGTCGGCATCGACATGGCCGGGGTGAACGCGTACAAGGACGGCGTCGTCTCGCGGCTCTACAAGGGCCTGCAGGGCATGCTCAAGGGCAACAAGGCGATCACCATCGTCGAGGGCCACGGCAAGCTGGTCGGCAGGAACGTCGTCGAGGTCGACGGCAAGCGCTACACCGGCCGCAACGTCGTGCTGGCCTCCGGCTCGTACGCCAAGAGCCTGCCCGGGCTGGAGGTCGACGGCGAGCGCGTCATCACCAGCGACCACGCCCTCACGCTCGACCGGATCCCGGCCTCGGCGATCGTGCTCGGTGGCGGCGTGATCGGCGTCGAGTTCGCCAGCGTGTGGAAGTCCTTCGGCGTGGACGTCACGATCATCGAGGCGCTGCCCCGGCTGGTCGCGGCGGAGGACGAGGAGTCCTCGAAGGCCCTGGAGCGGGCGTTCCGCAAGCGGAAGATCAACTTCAAGGTCGGCAAGCCGTTCGAGAAGGTCGAGAAGACCGACACGGGCGTCAAGGTCACCATCGCCGGCGGCGAGACCGTCGAGGCGGAGCTGCTGCTGGTGGCCGTCGGGCGCGGCCCGAACACCGCCGGCCTCGGCTACGAGGAGCAGGGCGTCAAGACCGACCGCGGCTACGTGCTGACCGACGAGCGGCTGCGCACCGGCGTGCCGAACGTCTACGCCGTCGGCGACATCGTGCCCGGCCTCCAGCTCGCCCACCGGGGCTTCCAGCAGGGCATCTTCGTCGCCGAGGAGATCGCCGGGCAGAACCCGGCCGTCATCGACGAGGCCGGCATCCCCCGCGTCACCTACTCCGACCCCGAGCTGGCCTCGGTCGGCCTCACCGAGGCGAAGGCCAAGGAGCAGTACGGCGCCGACAAGGTCAAGACCTACAACTACAACCTGGGCGGCAACGGCAAGAGCCAGATCCTCAAGACGGCCGGCTTCGTCAAGCTCGTCCGGGTGTCCGACGGCCCCGTCGTCGGCGTGCACATGGTCGGCGCCCGGGTCGGCGAGATGGTCGGCGAGGCGCAGCTCATCTTCAACTGGGAGGCGTACCCGGCGGAGGTGGCGCAGCTCGTGCACGCCCACCCGACGCAGAACGAGGCCCTGGGCGAGGCGCACCTGGCGCTCGCCGGCAAGCCGCTGCACGCGCACGCCTGATCACGACAACCGCGGCGTCCGGCGACGGGCGATGATCCCACCAGGGAAATGAAGGAGTCTTTGAAGATGCCGGTATCGGTCACCATGCCCCGGCTCGGTGAGAGCGTCACCGAGGGCACCGTCACGCGCTGGCTCAAGCAGGAGGGCGACACCGTCGAGGTCGACGAGCCCCTGCTCGAGGTCTCGACCGACAAGGTCGACACCGAGATCCCGTCCCCGGCGGCGGGCGTGCTGAGCCGGATCGTGGTCGGCGAGGACGAGACCGCCGAGGTCGGCAGCGAGCTGGCCGTGATCGCGGGCGAGGGCGAGTCCACCGGCGGCGGTGAGGCCGCCCCGCAGCAGCAGGAGGAGCCGGCCGAGGAGGCCGCCGAGGCCGCCGCCGAGCCGCAGGCCGAGGCGGAGCAGTCGGCCGTCGAGGAGCCGCCGGCCCAGGAGCAGGCCGAGCCGGCACCGTCGGGCGAGGGCACCCCGGTCAAGATGCCGGCCCTCGGCGAGAGCGTCACCGAGGGCACGGTCACCCGCTGGCTCAAGCAGGTCGGCGACACCGTCGAGGTGGACGAGCCCCTGCTGGAGGTCTCCACCGACAAGGTCGACACCGAGATCCCGTCGCCGGTGGCCGGCACGGTCCTGGAGATCAAGGTCCCGGAGGACGAGACCGCCGCGGTCGGCGCCGACCTCGCCGTGATCGGTGCCGCCGGCGCCGCTCCGGCCGAGGCGAAGCCGGAGCCCAAGGCGGAACCGAAGCCGCAGGCCAAGGCGGAGCCGAAGCCCGAGCCGAAGCCCGAGGCCAAGGCGGAGCCGAAGCCCGAGCCCAAGGTCGAGGAGCCGACCCCGGGCATGTCGTACAACGAGCCGTCGGCGGAGGCTGAGACCTCGGCGCAGCCCGCGCAGGCCGAGCAGAAGGCCGTACCGTCGGCCCCCGCCGCGCAGCGCCCGTCGGCGCCCGCCCAGGGCGGCGAGGAGGCCGCCGGCTACGTGACCCCGCTGGTGCGCAAGCTGGCCGGCGAGCACGGCGTCGACCTCTCCTCGGTCAACGGCACCGGCGTCGGCGGCCGGATCCGCAAGCAGGACGTGCTGGAGGCGGCGGAGAAGGCGAAGGCGGCCAAGGCCGCGCCGGCCCCGGCGCAGCAGCAGCCCGCGGCGGCCCCGGCCAAGCCGGCCGCCAAGGCGCAGCCGAGCCCGAAGCGCGGCAGCACCGAGAAGCTCCCCCGGATCCGCGCGGTCATCGCCAAGCGGATGCACGAGTCGCTGCACGAGATGGCCCAGCTCACCACGGTCGTCGAGGTGGACGTCACGAAGGTCGCCAAGCTGCGGGCCAAGGCCAAGGAGTCGTTCCAGCAGCGCCACGGCGTGAAGCTGTCGTTCCTGCCGTTCTTCGCCCTGGCCGCCATCGAGGCGTTGCAGGCGCACCCGATCGTCAACGCCAGCATGGACCTCGACGCCGGCACGATCACCTACCCGGACTCGGAGCACCTCGGCATCGCCGTGGACACCGAGCGCGGCCTGATGGTGCCGGTGATCCACGGCGCCGGCGACCTCAACCTGGGTGGCATCGCCAAGCGGATCGCCGACCTGGCGGAGCGCACCCGGACCAACAAGATCAGCCCGGACGAGCTGGCCGGGGCAACCTTCACGCTGACCAACACCGGCAGCCGGGGCGCCCTCTTCGACACCCCGATCGTGCCGTCGCCGCAGTCGGCGATGCTCGGCACGGGTGCCGTGGTCAAGCGGCCGGTCGTGGTCAACGACGCGGAGCTGGGCGAGGTCGTGGCCGTCCGGTCGATGGTCTACCTGGCCCTGTCGTACGACCACCGGATCATCGACGGCGCGGACGCCGCCCGTTTCCTGGTCGCGATCAAGGAGCGGCTGGAGTCCGGCAGCTTCGAGGCCGAGCTGGGTCTGTGACCCGGTAGCGACACACGAAGGGCGCCCCGGTCGGTCGACCGGGGCGCCCTTCGCCGTCCGGCCGGCTGTCCGAATTTGTCCCGGGGGCATCGGGGCGCTGCCAGAGTGGTGGGATGGCGGGCTTCCGGTGGCGCGGGCGGTTGGGACCCGCGGTCTCGATCGCCCCCGGGGCCCGGGTCGACCGGTTCGAGGTCTTCTTCGACCTGGTCTTCGTCTTCTCGTTCTTCATCATCACCAGGGCCACCGCGGCCAACATCACCGGCTCGCAGCTCCTGCACGCCCTGCTGGTGCTGGCCGTGCTGTGGTGGATCTGGGTGGTGCACTCCGTGGTGGCCACCCGGGTCCGGCTCGGCGAGGGCTTCGTACCGGTGCTGATGGTCGTGGCCATGGCCGCGCTGTTCAGCTTCGCGCTGTCGCTGCCCCAGGCGTTCGGCGACCTGCAGGACGTGGCCGCCGGGCCGATCGTCGTCGCGGTCAGCTACGTGGTCATCCGCGCCGTGCACCTGCTGCTGCACTGGAACTTCACCAGGGACGACCCGGTTGAGCGACGGCTGCTGGTGCGGTACCTCCCCGAGCTGGTGGTCAGCACCCTGCTGCTCACCGCCGCCGCGCTGGTCCCGCCGCAGATCGCCGACCCGGACCGGGCCGGGGTCGTCCGCGACGGGCTCTGGATCAGCGTCATCGTGCTCCAGTACGGCGGAAGCGTGTTCGCCCGCAACTGGGGCTGGACGCTGACCTCCGCGGAGCACTGGACCGAGCGGTACGACCTCATCCTGATCATCGCCCTGGGCGAGTCGGTCATCTCCGTCGGCGTCGGCAGCAACCTGCTCGGCCGGCCACCGAGCTGGCCGGAGGTCATCGCGTCGGTGCTCGGCATCTTCTTCACGGCCGCCCTGTGGTGGGCACACTACGACGTGGTCGGGCCCGCCGCCCGCATCGCCCTGCACGCGGCCGAGGGCCCGGCCCGGGTGGCGATGGCCCGCGACGCGTACGCCTACCTCTACCTGCCGATGATCGCCGGCATCATCATGTTCTCCCTCGGTGCCGAGGAGCTGGTGCACCAGATCGCCGACCCCGCCGCACCGGTCACCGAGCCGACGCACGGCCCCGGCGTGCCGCTGCTGTTCGGCGGGGTGATCTGCTACCTGGTCGCGAACATGTTGTTCCAGCTGCGCACCCTGCGCACCCTGTCCTGGACGCGGCTCGGCACGGTGCTGCTGCTCGCCGCCACCATCCCGGTCGGCCAACGCCTGCCGGCACTGGCCGCCTTCGCCCTGCTCACCGCCATCTGCATCGGGCTGGTGACGATCGAGGCGGTGGTCATGGCGGACTCCCGGCGCGCGCTGCGCGAGATGGTCTTCGAGGAGAAGGCCACCCACGAGGCGCACGAGGCCGCCTGGCGGGCCCGCTGGCACGAACCCGCGCCGGACGAACCGTCGACGTGACACGTGCGCGCCCGCCACGGCGGCACGGCACCGCGTAACCACCCGTGCGCGCCCGCCACGGCGGCACGGCACCGCGTAACTCATTCGACCGGGATCACTGCGCGGCAGAGCATGCTCACCGGGTCGACCGGCCGGGTGACCCGGTCCGGCGGGTCGGTCTGCCGGTAGCAGAATCGCCGTCTTCGGGCTTTGTCCCGCGCCCGATGCCCGGCAGGGTGGGCGGATGGCGACCTTCACCCTCCAGGCGACCCCGTCCGACGGCCCGAGCTGGCTGGACCTGGCCCGGCGGGTGGAGGCCGCCGGCTTCGACGCCCTGTCCACCGCCGACCATCCCGGCCTGGCGGCGTCCCCGTTCGTCGCCCTGGCCGCCGCCGCGGCGGTGACCGAGCGGATCGGCCTCGGCTCGTACGTCTCCAACGCCGGCGTCCGCGAGCCGATGCTGCTCGCCTCCGAGGTGGCCAGCCTCGACCTGCTCTCCGGCGGGCGGGCCCGGTTCGGCCTCGGCGCCGGCCACACGCCGGCCGAGTGGCTCGCGGTCGGCCGGGAGCGCCCCGACGTCGCCGGCCGGGTACGCCGCTGCCTGGCCGTCGCCGAGGCCGTCCGCGCCCTGCTCGACGGCGAGGAGGTCACCGTCGACTCCCCCGAGCTGACGATGCGGGCGGCCCGCCTGGACAAGCCCCGGCCGGTGCGGGCCCGGATCCCGCTCACGATCGGCACCGCCAACTCCCGGTTGCTGCGCTGGGCCGGCGCCCACGCCGACGTGGTCGGTCTCTCCGGTCTCGGCCGCACCCTGCCCGACGGCTACGCGCACGAGGTGCGCTGGCGCGAGGCGGACATCGAGCAGCAGCTCGGCTGCGTGGCGGCCGGGGCGACCGGGCGGGCCGACCCACCGGCGCTGGAGGCGCTCGTGCAGCAGACCATCGTCACCGACGACGCGGAGGCCGCCGCCGCGCCCACGGCGGCCGACGTCGGCCTGAGCGTGCCCGAGCTGCTGGCCACCCCGTTCGTGCTCATCGGCACCGAGGACGAGATCGTCGCGGCGGTCGCCGTGCACCGGCGTCGCTGGGGCATCACCCGCTTCGTCGTACGCGCCGACGCGCTCGACCCGCTCACGCCGGTGCTGCCCCGCCTCGCTCCCTGAACCCCTGCCGACCCCGCCGTCGCCGCTCCCCGCCGACCCCCGCCGTCGCCGCTCCCCGCCGACCCTCGCCGTCGCCGCTCCCCCGCCGTCGCCGCTCCACCCCGACGGCCATGATCCTCTGTTGGAGGGCCGGGCTCAGCGCCGGCAAAGCTCCGGCGGAACGTCATCCGATCACGGACGCGACCGAGGCGCTGGCGCCGGTGACGCTCGCTGACCGGCCAGCCGCACCGACCGGTCGAATCCGCCGGGCGAGCGGGCGGTTCGGCCGACGAGCGGGCGCAGAGCCGCCGGGTCGACGGCGGGCGCCAGCTACCCCCACGACGACCCGCCCCCGACGCCGCGTCTCTCTGCGCTGGACTCAGCGAGCCGTGATCGTTTGACGGAGCACCGGCCCCAGCGCCGGCTCAGCCCCGGCGGGACATCATCCGATCATGGAGCGGCCCCTGCGGCGGCGCTCAGGGCGGTCGTGGGTGGGGCGGGCGTGGGCGGGGCGGTGGCGTCAGGTGGGGGCGGTAGCCGCTCGTAGAAGCGGATCTTCTCGCGCAGGTGGTCGTACTGGCGTTGCAGCAGGCGCATCTGCTCCTCGGCCCGCTCCGCGTGCCCCTGTAGCAGCGCCAGGCGCTCGCCCGTGGTGTGCCCGCCCTCGCGGGCCAGCTCGGCGTAGCGGGTCATCTCGGCGATCGGCATGCCGGTGTCACGCAGGCAGCGGAACAGCACCAGCCAGCCCAGGTCGTCGTCGGTGAAGACGCGCCGACCACCCGAGGTGCGCCCGATCCCACCGAGCAGGCCGATCTTCTCGTAGTAGCGCAGGGTGTCGAGGCTGAAGCCGCTGCGCCGGGCCGCCTCGGAGGGTCCGTAGCCACTCATTCCGGCAGCGTACTTGACCTGGAGCGCACTCCAGGTTGAACGCTGTGGGGCATGACGACGACACGAGTTCTTGGCCGCAGCGGAATCGAGGTAGGCGCGCTCGGTATGGGCTGCTGGGCGATCGGTGGGCCCCTGTGGGGCGACGGAGGGCAGCCGTTCGGCTGGGGTGAGGTGGACGACGACGAGTCGGTCCGCACCGTCCACGCCGCGCTCGACCTCGGGGTGTCCCTCTTCGACACGGCCAGCAACTACGGCGCCGGGCACAGCGAGCGGGTCCTCGGCCGGGCACTCGCCGGCCGTCGCGACCGGGCGGTGATCGCCACCAAGTTCGGCAACCGCGCCGACGAGGCGACGCGGCGGTGGACCGGCACCGACGCCAGCCCCGCCTACGCGGTGACGAGCCTGGAGGAGTCGCTGCGCCGGCTCGGCACCGACCACGTCGACCTCTACCAGTTGCACATCAACGACCTGCCGGTGCCCGCCGCGCTCGACCTGGTCGGCACGCTGGAGGACCTCGTCGCCCAGGGCAAGATCCGGGCGTACGGCTGGAGCACCGACGACCCGGCGTCGGCCGAGGCGTTCGCGGCGGCCGGAGCGCACTGCGCCGCGATCCAGCACGACCAGTCGGTGCTGCTGGACAACGCCCGGATGCTGGCGGTGTGCGAGGCGGCGGACCTGGCCGCCCTGAACCGGGGGCCGCTGGCGATGGGGCTGCTCAGCGGCTCCACCCGGGCCGTCGGCCGCGACGACGTGCGCGGGATGGCCCCCGAGTGGCTGCGCTGGTTCACCGACGGCCGGCCGACTCCCGCGTGGGCGGCCCGGGTGCAGGGGATCCGGGCGGCGCTCACCGCCGACGGCCGCACCCTCGCCCAGGGCGCGCTCGGCTGGCTGCTCGCCCGCAGCCCCCGGGCGGTGCCGATCCCGGGCTGCCGGACGGTGGCCCAGGCGCGGGAGAACTTCGCCACCCTCGCCCTCGGGCCGCTGCCCGACGACGCCTTCGCGGAGGTCGAACGCCTCCTGGCCGACCTCCGCAGCCAGGACCGGTGACGGTCGGACGCGCCGACGGGGTCGTAGCCAAACCCGTCGACGACCGGGTCGACGTGGTTCGGGCGGCAGGCGTCAGCGGTGGCTCGTGCCGCTCGGCGCGTCCGTGCCGGGCCCCGTACCCGAAGATGGGGGTATGCGGATCCTCATGGCCGGCGCGTCCGGCTTCCTCGGCACCCGGCTCGCCGACCGGCTCTCGGCGGACGGGCACCAGGTCACCCGGCTGGTCCGCCGGCCGCCGCGCACCCCCGCCGAGCGGCGCTGGAACCCGGCCGCCGCGCAGCTCGACCCGGCGGTGGTGGCCGGGGCGGACGCGGTGCTCAACCTGGGCGGCGCGGGCGTGGGCGACAAGCGGTGGGACGACAGGTACCGGCAACTGATCCGGTCCAGCCGGGTCGACACCACCACCGCGCTGGCGAGCGCCATCGCCGCACTGCCGCCGGGCGACCGCCCCGGGGCGCTGCTCAACTCCTCGGCCGTCGGCTGGTACGGCAACACCGGCGACCGGGTGGTCGAGGAGGACGCCCCGGCGGGCGAGGGCTTCCTGGCCGACGTCTGCCGGGTCTGGGAGGCCGCGACCCGGCCGGCGGAGGACGCGGGCGTACGCGTGGTGCGGTTGCGCACCGGGCTGCCGCTGCACCGCGACGGCGGGCTGCTCAAGCCGCAGCTACTGCCGTTCCGGCTGGGCATCGCCGGCCGGCTCGGCAGCGGCCGGCAGTGGCTGCCGTGGATCTCGATGACCGACTGGCTGGACGCCGTGCGGTTCCTGCTGGCGCGCGACGACGTCGCGGGGCCGGTCAACGTGGTCGGGCCGGCCCCGGTGACCAACGCCGAGTTCACCCGGGAGCTGGCCCGGCAACTGCACCGGCCGGCGGTCGTCCCCATCCCGGCGCTGGCGTTGAAGCTGGCGCTCGGCGGCTTCGCCCACGAGGCGCTGACCAGCACCCGCGTCCTGCCGGGGGTGCTCACCGGGGCCGGCTTCACCTACCGCCACCCCGACCTGGCCGGTGCCCTGCGCGCCGCCCTCACCAACTAGGTCCACCCCCCTCGCGTCAGCGTCCTTCGATGAGCGCCCTGAGCGCGCCGGCGAACTGCGCGGGGCGTTCAATGGGCCCGAGATGGCCGCCGGGGAGCTCGTTCAGGGGGAGTTCGAGCCCGGTGGCGAGGGCTGCGGCGGCCCGGTAGGGAAGCTGGCCCCGGGAGTCGACGCCGGCGACGGGGACCAGTCGCGGGCCCGCCGCGCCGAGCGCGGCCAGGTTGACCTCACTTGTGGTGAACGGGATAAGGATGTGTTCCAGGAACAGCGGTTGGAGCTCGCTGAGCAGCGAGAGCAGCTCCAGCAGCTCCGGGGTGGGCGGTTCGGGGAGGGTTTCGGTGTAGCCGTCGAGCCAGTCGCCGGGGTGGCGCAGGTCCGGGGAGTCCGTGCCGGGCTTCAGGGCCGTCATGGTCTCGGCCATGAGCCGAGCCGCTTCGTCCATCCTCCGGGTACGCGCGGCTGTCCGGACCGCTTCGAGCGCGTCCCGGTGGCGTCCGGCGTCCGGCAGCAGGCCGAGCACCGGGGGCTCGTGGACAACCGCGAGGCGGAGGCGGTCGGGGTGGCGGGCCAGCAGTTCGAGGGTGGTGATGGCGCTGGCGCTGAAGGCGAACACGGTCGGCGGCTCGTCGAAGAGCGCCTCGATCAGGTTGAGGGTGTCCTCGGCGTAGGTCCTCGGGTGCTGGTCGCCGTGCTCCGTGCCCGGCCGGGCCGAAACCACCCGGCTGGACATGGCGACGACGCGGTAGCGATCGGCCAGGTGCGCGGCGAGCCCGTCGAGGATGCCGGCGTGGCCCACGCCGCCGGGCAGGAGCAGCAGCGGAGGACCGTCCCCCCGGTCGCGGTAGTCGATGGGAGTGCCGTCGAGGGTGAGCGTGCCGGTGAGGATGGGTTTCTCCTGTCGGGTTTCTAGATCTTCGACCAGTTGGCCAGCGTGTGGTGGAGCGTGTCGACCGCCCGCCGCCATGAGGCGTCGACACTGCGACCGGCGGTGAACCCGCTGAGCGCCTCCAGGTCGCTGAAACCGTGCAAGGTGCTGCGCAGCAACCGGACCGCGTCGGTGGCGTCGGGTTCGGAGAGGTCGTAGCCGCGCAGCAGCGCGTAGCAGCGTCCCGCCACGGCGGCGCCCAGCGCGTCGGCCCATTCGGTGAGCGCGAGCAGCGCCACGCGCTCCTGCAGGTCGGCGAGGCCCCGAATGTGGGTGTAGAGGCTGGCGTCGCGGACACCGAAACGCTTCGCGAGCGCCGCGAGCGCGGGTGGCAGCCGACCTGCTGCTCGACGACGAGGAGGCCGTGGCGATCGCGGTGGGCCTGCGGACCGCCGCCGGGCACGCGGTGACCGGCATCGAGGAGGCGTCGGTGCGGGCGCTGACAAAGCTGGAGCAGGTGCTGCCCGCCCGGCTGCGGCACCGCGTCGGTGCGCTGAGCGCCGCGACCGAGTCCATGCTGACCTGGAGCCGGCCGACGGTGGGTCCCGAGCAGTTGACCGGGCTCGCCGCCGCCATCGCCAACCGCGAGCGGCTGCGGTTCGCCTACCGCCGGCACGACGGCGTGGCCGCCGAACGCCGCGTGGAGCCGCACCGGCTGGTGTCGGCGGGACGCCGGTGGTACCTGGCCGCGTACGTAACGAAGAAGCTGCTCGAACGGACCCCGACGCACCGGGCGGTGGCGACCCTGCACGCCCCCGTCGAGGCGATGGCCGGCCGGGTCGGCGACGCGCCCGGCGATCTCGTGCCGATCGACGCCAACAGCTGCCGGCTGAGCGGGCACACCGACACACTGGAATGGCTGGCCTGGCGGCTGCTGACGCTCGGCTGCGAGTTCGAGGTGCACGAGCCGCCGGAACTCGTCGCGTACCTGCGTGCGATCAGCGGCCGGGCCGCCCGGGCGGCGGGCCCGGCCCCCACGGAGGCCGGGCACCCCGCCGTCGGGGCCGAAGCGGGCCGGGCGGCGCTGTGACATAGAGCACGGTCACACATCCACGGCCGGAAGGATGGGCGTCCTGACCGGCCTGCCCCGGTGCGGTTGGTAACGTCCGCTGCGTGCCGACCTCCCCGCCCCTGGCGCCTTCGCCGGCCTCGCCGCCCCGCGTCGGCCGTCACCGGCGGGCCGACCTGGCCGTGGCGTTGGTCGCGCTGGCCCTCGCCGTCTGGGTGACCAGCGGGCTGTGGCGGGACCCGAACACCCGCACCATCACGGTCAACTCCAGCGACCAGGCGCTCTTCGAGTGGCTGCTGGCCTTCGGCGGGCACGCGGTGACCCACGGCGACAACCCGCTCTTCACCTACCTGGTCAACGTCCCGGACGGGGTGAACCTCGCGGTCAACACCTCGATCACCGTGTACGCGGTGGTCTTCGCGCCGCTGACGTACCTGATCGGGCCGCCGGCCACGTTCCTGGTGATCCTCACCCTCAACCTGGCCGCCACCGCGTTCGCCTGGTACTGGCTACTCTCCCGGCACCTGCTCCGCAGCCCGTTCGCCGCCGCCGTCGGCGGGTTGTTCGTCGGCTTCTCCCCCGGCATGGTCTCGCACGCCAACGCCCACCTGAACTGGACGGCGGGCTGGCTGGTGCCGCTGCTGATCTGGCGTACCTTCGCGCTGCGCCGCTCCCGGCACCCGCTGCGCGACGGCGCGATCCTCGGCGTGCTCGTCGCCGTCGCCTTCTCCATCGCCGCCGAGGGACTCTTCTTCACCGCGCTGGCGCTCGGCGTCTTCGTCGCCGTCTGGGCGCTGCACCCGGCCCGCCGCGCCGAGGCCCGCGCGGCGCTGCCGAACTTCCTGCGCGGCCTCGGGGCCGCCGCCGTCGTGGCGGGGGTGCTGCTGGCGTACCCGCTGTGGCTGCACTTCGCCGGCCCGCAGCGCTTCCACGGCACCGGCTTCGACGCGGTGATCCACTCCGAGGACGTCGCCGCGTACGGGGCGTACCCGCGCCGGTCGCTGGCCGGGGAGGTGGGGCTGGGCACCCGGCTGGCGCCCAACCCGACGGAGGAGAACTCGTTCTTCGGCCTGCCGCTGCTGCTGCTCGCCGTCGCCTGCTTCGTGCTGCTGTGGCGCGGGGCCGACGCGGGCCGCCGGGCGACGCTCTGGGCGCTGGGCGTGACCGCCGTCGTCTTCACGGTGCTGTCGTTCGGCCCGGTGGCCAAGGTCGACGGCCGCCGCTTCGACCTGCCGCTGCCGTTCGACCTGCTCGGGCACCTGCCGGTGGTGAACGCCGCCCTGCCCGCCCGGCTGGCGCTGGTCGTGGCGCCGGTCATCGGCGTGCTGCTCGCGTACGCCGTCGACCGGCTGCGCGCCGACGGGCCCCGGCGCCGCCGCACGCGGCTGGCCTGGTGCGCGGCGTTCGCGCTGGCCCTGGTGCCGCTGGTGCCGGTGCCGCTGCTGACCACCGAGCGTGAGCCGATCCCGCGCTTCATCACCGCCGGGACCTGGCGGGAGTACGTCTCGCCCGGCGGGGTGCTGACCCCGGTGCCGCTGGCCCTGGACGTCTACCCCGACGGGCAGCGCTGGCAGGCGTACGCGCTGGCGCACCGGCAGGGCGAGTTCGCCATCCCCTCCGGTTTCTTCCTCGGGCCCGGCGGCCCGGACGGGCGGGGCCGGATCGGCCCGCCGCCGCGCCCGTTCGCCGCGCTGGTGGACCAGGCCGGCCGGACCGGGCTGGTGCCGATCATCACCGAGGGCAGCATCCTGGAGACCCGCGCCGACCTGCGGTACTGGCGGGTCGAGACGGTCGTGCTGGCCGACGAGGCGCACGGGGCGAAGTGGCCGGTCGACGAGGAGGCGGTGCGGCGCACCGTGACCGCGCTGCTCGGCCCGCCCGAGCGGGTGGACGACGTGTGGCTGTGGCGTGTCCCGCAGGGCTGAGTCGTCGCCGACCGGTCCGGTCGCGGCCCCGCCGACGGGCCCGGTCGTGAGCCGCGTCACCGAAGGTGACCGGCCGGTACGGGTCTAGGCTTGGCGGCGTGACCACGACGACCCCCGGCCTCACGGCCGTCCGCGCCGGTGTCCTCGACTACCAGGCCGCCTGGGACGAGCAGCGCCGGCTGCACGGGTCGGTGGTGGCCGGCGAGCGCGGCGACACGGTGCTGCTGCTGGAGCACCCGAGCGTCTACACCGCCGGCAAGCGCACCGAGGCGTGGGACCGCCCGATGGACGGCACCCCGGTCGTGGACGTGGACCGCGGCGGCAAGATCACCTGGCACGGCCCGGGGCAGCTCGTCGGCTACCCCATCGTGCGGCTGCCCGACCCGGTCGACGTGGTCGCCTACGTCCGCCGCACCGAGCAGTTGCTGATCGACGTCTGCGCCGAGTTCGGGCTGACCGCCGGGCGGGTCGAGGGGCGCAGCGGGGTCTGGGTGCCGCAGGACGAGCGGGGTCCGGCCCGCAAGGTGGCCGCGATCGGCATCCGGGTCGCCCGCGGCGTGACCCTGCACGGCTTCTCCGTCAACTGCGACTGCGACCTGGGGCACTTCGACCGGATCGTGCCCTGCGGCATCCGCGACGCCGGGGTCACCTCGCTCACCGCCGAGCTGGGCCGCCCGGTCGGCGTGGCCGACGTGCTGCCGGTGGTCGAGCGCCACCTGTCCACCCTCGTCACGAGCTGACCGGCGCGGATCGACCTGGTCACGTCGTCGTGGCCGAGCACGACCCCGCCGTCGCCCTCTTCACGGGGAGTCACCGGGGCCTGCCCGGCCCGGCCCCGCGCGGTCAGGTCGCCTCGGCGGGCGGCGCGACGCCGCGCCGCCGGAGCCAGGGCTGGCACAGCACGATCGCCCCGCCGATGCCGGCCCCGATCACCGTCTCGACCCCCCGGTCGAGCAGCAGCGACCCCACGGGGCGGGCCGCCGCGAGCTGGCCCATCAGCAGCGCCATCGGCGTGATGAACAGCAGCGCCAGCCCGTAGTTGCGCCCCACCAGCAACTCGGCGACGATCTGGAGCGCCGCCACCACCAGCACGGTGGCCACCGGCGACAACGCCGGGGCGAGCAGTGCCGCGCTGGTGAGCAGCCCGAGCAGGGTGCCGATGATGCGGTGCCCGGCCCGCACCAGCTGGGCGGCGACGCCCCGGGCGCTGAGCGGCGCGACGGCAGCCACCATCGCCCAGTACGGGTGCCCGATCCCGACCGCCGTCGCCGTGCCGCCGGCCAGCAGCACGGCCAGGGCGTAGCGCGCCGGTTCCCAGGACCAGACGTGCCGCAGCCGCGCCGGCCGGCTGCGTTGCCGCCGCAGGAGGCTGCCGACGTTGCCGACGAGCAGCGCGAACAGCGCGCTGAGCCCGGCCACGCCCGCCGCCGTCGACACCTCGGCGAGCGGATGCGGGACCGAGGCGACGGCGCCGAAGCCGAAGACCAGGAAGAGCGGGCCCGGCGGGTGCCAGTCCTGCGCGGCGGCGAGCACGGCGCCCAGCGCCGCGACCACCGCCGCGACCGGCACCAGGATCCACGTGCGCGACTCCAACGAGCCGACCAGCACGCCGAGGATCACCGACGCGGTGAGCGCGACCCCGGCGCTCGCCTGCATCGCCGCCCGGGACAGGTGCACGTGGTTGCGCCCGTAGAGCGAGGTGAAGGCCCCGAACGCGGCGTACAGCGACCAGTCGGGGCGGCCCGCCGCCAGCACCGTGAGCAGCGGCACGAGGACGCTGATCCCGGCCCGCAGCGCGACGCGGTGGGCGCCGGGCTGCGCGCGCAGGTGCAGCAGGTCGCGCAGCGCCACCCGGAGCCGCCCACCCGTCGCCCTGCCGGTCCGCCGGCCCACCGCTTCTTCCTACCCCGCGGGCCGGTCCCGGGCGGCGGGACGCCGAAGTCGTCGACCGGCGATCCGGCGTCTTGAGCGTTCGCTCAAATACCGGTACGCTCCCGTTTGAGCGACCGCTCAACAAGGGGGAGGAGGCCCGCGTGCCGACCATCTACGTCGAGACGCTCGTCGACGCGCCGATGGAACAGGTGTGGTGGGCGACGCAGGACCCCGCGACGCACCCGCGCTGGGACGCCAGGTTCACCAGCATCGACCCCGTGCCGGGTTCGACGCCCGCCCGGTTCCGCTACGCCACGCGGGTGCTGCCCGCCGTACGGATCGGCGGCTACGGCGTGCACGCCGGTGAGCGGACCCGGCCGGACGGCACCCGCACCTCGGCACTGCGCTTCGGCTCCGACGACCGCCGCTCCCTGATCGCGTCCGGCTCGGGCTACTGGCGGTACGTGCCCGGCCCGGCCGGGGTGCGTTTCCTGACCGGCTACACGTACGCACCCCGCTGGGGGCCCTGGGGCCGGCTCGCCGACCTGGCGTTCCGCCCGGCGTTCGGCTGGGCGACGGCGTGGTCGTTCGACCGGCTGCGGCTCTGGCTGGAGCAGGGCGTACCGCCGGAACGCGCCCTCGGCAACGCCGCCCGCGACGTCGCCCTGCGGACGCTCGCGGTCGCGGGCGTCGGCGCCCTGACCGCCCGCGCCACCGACGACCCCATCGCCACGGCGCTCACGGCGCTCGCCGCCACGGTCCTCGCGGTGGCGCTGCCACCCCACCCGCACACCCCGGCCGCCCGCCGCTGCCGACGCCGGCCGCCCGACCGGCTCGCCGCCCGACCGCCGTCCCTGCTGGAGAAGCTGTGACCTCCGTCTTCCAACGCGCCCTGGGCGCCGACTTCGACCGACTGCACCCCCGGCTACGGCGTCGCTTCGGCGTCGACGGGGGCACCGACGTGGGCTGCGTGGGCACCGGCGTCATGGAACGCGTCTGGCGGGGCCCCGCCTTCACCGCGCCGTTCCTGCGCCTGGGCACCCTGCGGCACATCCTGTTCCCCGAGACCGGCGTGGACGTCCCGTTCACCATCGAGAGCTACGCCTACGCCGACTCGTACCGCCGGCCCACGCTGACCTTCGTGCGGACCTTCGAGGTGGCGACGCACCGTCGCCGCCGCTTCGACGCCACGATGGTCTACAGCCCGCGCCGCGGCGTCCTGGTCGACTACCTGGGCACCCACCAGCACCTCGCCGTCGACCTGCACCTGGGCGTCGATCCGACCGGCGCGCTGACCGTGCGCAGCGGCGCCCAGCGCTTCCGCGGCGGGGTGCCCTGCCCGGCGGCCCTCACCGGCCGCGCGCACCTGCGGGAGTGGTACGACGAGCGCAGCGGACGGTTCCGCATCGAGGTGCGGGTGACAAACCCGCTCGTCGGGCCGCTGTTCGGCTACACGGGCAGCTTCACCGTCCGCTACGTCCGGCCCGACCTGGCACCCGTGCCGGCGGCGGTGCGGCCACTGCGGGAGAATCCCGGGGACTGACGGAGAGGACCCCATGGCCGCCACCCGCCAGAAGCTGATCGACGGGGCGCTCGCGGCGATCCGTACCCACGGCATCGCCGGCGCCTCGGCCCGCACCATCGCCGCGGCGGCCGGGGTCAACCAGGCCCTGGTCTTCTACCACTTCGGCAGCGTCGACGCCCTGCTCGCCGAGGCGTGCCGCGACGCGACGACGGCCCGCGTCGCCGTCTACCGCGAACGCTTCGCGGCGGTACGGTCCCTGCGCGAGCTGCTCGACCTGGGCCGCGCCCTGCACGAACAGGAACGGGCCGGGGGCAACGTCGCCGTCCTGGCCCAACTGCTCGCCGGCGCCCAGACCGACGAGCGGCTCGCGGAGTCGACCGCCGCCGCGCTGCGGCTGTGGACGGCCGAGATCGAGACCGTGCTGCGCCGGCTGCTGCGCGACTCGCCGCTCGCCCCCGTCGCCGACCCGGCGGGGCTGGCCCGCGCGATCTCGGCCGCGTTCGTCGGCCTGGAACTCTTCGAGGGGGTCGACCCGAGCGGCGCGGGCGACGCCTTCGACTCGTTGGAACGCCTCGCGGTGCTCGTCGAGGTGGTCGAGGAGCTGGGTCCGCTCGCCCGCCGGGCGCTGCGGGGCCGGCTGGCCGCCCGGGGCTGACCTCCGGCGCGGGCCGGGGGACGACGCCGCAGCGCCCGACGTCACCCCCCCAGCCGTCGCGGCGATCCGCCCTACGGGGTGAGCCGGTGCAGGTCGCGGGGGAAGGCGGTCACCTCCCGGACGTTGGCCGCGCCGGTCAGCCGGGCCACGAAGCGTTCCAGCCCGATGGCGAAACCGCCGTGCGGCGGCATCCCGTGCCGGAACGCGTCGACGTAGCCGGCGTACGGCTCGACCGGCTCGCCGCGCGCGGCGAGCGCCGCCAGGTAGTCGGCGTGCCGGTGCAGCCGCTGCCCGCCCGTCACCAGCTCCAGGCCCCGGAAGAGCAGGTCGAACCCGTTGGAGTACGCGGGCCGCGCCGGGTCCGGGTGCGTGTAGAAGGGGCGCTTCGCCATCGGGTAGCCGGTGACGAAGAGGAACTCCGAGCCGTGCTCCCGCCGCGCCCACTCGCCCAGCGCCCGCTCGTGCGCCGGGGCGAGGTCGGGCTCGTCGGCCGGTGCCCCCGCGATCCTGAGCGCCTCGGTGAAGTGCACGGCGGGGATCTCCGCCGGCACCTCGGGGGCCTCGACGCCGAGGGTGGCGAGCGCGGCTGCGGCCCGCCCGCGTACGGCGTCGAGCATGCCGGCCACCGTGTCCCGCAGCACGGCCATCACGTCGCGGTGGTCGGTGACGAAGCCCAGCTCGGCGTCGAGCGAGGTGTACTGCGCCAGGTGCCGCACGGTGTCGTGCGGCTCGGCCCGGAACACCGGCCCGACCTCGTAGACCCGCTCGAAGACGCCGACCATGAGCTGCTTGTAGAACTGCGGCGACTGGGCCAGGTACGCGGGCCGGCCGAACCAGTCCAGCGCGAAGACGTTCGCCCCGCTCTCGGTGGACGAGCCGACCACCTTCGGCGTGTGGATCTCCACGAAGTCGCGGGCGTCGAGCGTGGCCCGGAACCCGGACACCGCCGCCGCCGAGACGCGCAGCGCCGCCGCGCGGGTCGGATGGCGCAACGCCACGGGCGCGTGGTCGAGCTGGGTGGGCAGGCTCGCGGTCAACGCCGGCCGGTACAGGTCGAACGGCGGCGGCTGCGCGGGCGGCCCGAGCGGTCGTACCGTCGGCCCGGTCAGCTCGACCCCGGCGGGGGCCGTCGGGTTCGCGACCACCGTGCCGGTGACCTCGACGACCGTCTCCTCGGTGAGTGCCTCCACCTCGGCGCGCACGGCCGGGTCGACGACCACCACCTGGGCGAGGCCGGCCGCGTCCCGGACGATCAGGAAGGCCACCGACTTGAGCAGCCGGCGGCGGTGCACCCAGCCGGCGATCCGGACGGGCACGCCGACATGGGTGGAGAGTTGCGTGGAAGGGATGCGTTGCACGGCGGGCTGCTCCTCGATCGATCGCGACGCCTGCGCCGCCCGTGGGCGGCGAAGCATCGCCTCAGCCCCGTCAGGTGTGGGCGAGCGGGAAACCTCGCGGTGCCACCACACCTTCGCCCCCGCGGACGGGGGCCTCGTCTCGTCGCCTTTTCACCGGGGCCAGCCGGGCGGGCTCTACTTGGCGCGGCCGGAAGGGCGTCCTTCCCGACCTGCCGTTCTTCCCGCAGCTCGGGAGGGTCTTCGCGCGCCGGGGCCAGACCGCCTCGCAGCAACCGGCGGCTCTCTTCAACTGGCGGCCCGGTGCGCTACTCGGCTCCGTCACAGCTCTGCCGGGCACGCTAACACCCCCGCCGGCGTCCCTGTGACGGGTTTTTAGCGCCTGCGGTGTCCGGCGTCACAAGACTCCCGGGGTGACGCCGGTCGCCTGTGCTACATCGACGGCGGACGTCGGGCGTAGGCTCGGTTTTGTGACGATCGAGGACTCCGCGCCGACGACCGGCCAGGCAGCGCGCACGGTGACGCCCGCCCCCGAGGGGCGGCGCCTCCTGCGGATCGAGGCCCGCAACGCCGAGACACCGATCGAGCGCAAACCGCCATGGATCAAGGTCAAGGCCAAGATGGGGCCGGAATACACCCAACTGCGCGGGCTCGTCTCGCGCGAGGGGCTGCACACCGTCTGCCAGGAGGCCGGCTGCCCCAACATCTACGAGTGCTGGGAGGACCGGGAGGCCACCTTCCTCATCGGTGGCGACCAGTGCACCCGGCGCTGCGACTTCTGCCAGATCGACACCGGCAAGCCGGCCGAGTTCGACGCCGACGAGCCGCGCCGCGTCGCCGAGTCGGTGGTCTCGATGGGCCTGCGCTACGCGACGATCACCGGGGTGGCCCGCGACGACCTGCCCGACGGCGGCGCATGGCTCTACGCCGAGACCGTCCGGCAGATCCACGCCCTGCAGCCCGGCTGCGGCGTCGAGCTGCTGATCCCCGACTTCAACGCGGTCCCGGAGCAGCTCGCCGAGGTCTTCGGCGCCCGGCCGGAGGTGCTCGCGCACAACGTCGAGACCGTGCCGAGGATCTTCAAACGGATCCGTCCGGCGTTCCGCTACGAGCGGTCCCTGGACGTCATCCGGCAGGCCCGCGCCGACGGCCTGGTCACCAAGTCCAACCTGATCCTGGGCATGGGCGAGGAGCGTGCCGAGGTCACCCAGGCGCTGCGCGACCTGCACGAGGCCGGCTGCGAGCTGATCACCATCACGCAGTACCTGCGCCCCACCCCCCGGCACCACCCGGTCACCCGCTGGGTCAAGCCGGAGGAGTTCGTCGAGCTGCGCGAGGAGGCCGAGGAGATCGGCTTCGCGGGCGTGATGAGCGGGCCGCTGGTGCGCTCGTCGTACCGCGCCGGCCGGCTCTACCGGCAGGCACTCGACGCCCGCGCGGGCGCCACCGTCCCCGCCGCCTGACCCACCCCGACCGACGCGCCGGCACCGCTCGACCGCGGGCCGGCGGCCAGGTGCCATGATCGGCGCATGACCGCCGGGGTACGCACGCAGCGACGTGACTCGCGTCCCGCGCTCCCGCCCGGCCGGTGGCCCCCGCTGCCGACGCTCCTCGCCGCGCTCGCCGTCGTGGTCGGGATCGGCTACCGCCTGGGCCTGCTGCTGCACGACGCGCCGCCGACCAACAGCGACGAGGCCACCATGGGGCTGGCCGCGCTGCACATCTCCCGAGGCCAGGAGTTCCCCGTCTGGTTCTACGGCCAGGCGTACATGGGGACCCTGGAGGCGTACCTGGCCGCGCCGGTGTTCGCGCTGGCCGGCCCGTCGACCCTCGGGCTGCGCCTGCCCACCCTCGCCCTGTACGCGATCTTCGTCGTGCTCGCCTGGCGGTTGACGCTGCGGCTGACCGGGGACCGCTGGTTCGCCCTGCTCGTCGTGGTGCTGCTGGCGCTCGGCTCGGACCGGGTGGTGAAGAACCAGCTCATCGCCGGGGGCGGCTACCCGGAGATGAACGCGGCGGGGGTGGCGCTCGCGGTGCTGGCGTACGACCTGGCGGCCGGCCGGCCGGGACGCCGGCTGCCGCGCTGGGCGGCGTGGGGCTTCCTGGCCGGGCTGATGCTCTGGGTGGACCCGCTGGTGCTGCCGTACGTGGCGGCGACCGGCGCGGTGCTTCTCGCGTACCGCTGGCGGGAGCTGCGCGGCCGGGCCGGCGCGTTGCTCGGGGCCGCCGCGCTGGCCGGCGCCGGGCCGCTGCTGGCGCACAGCCTGGCGACGGGACGCAACCCGCTCGCGGCGGTCCTCACCGCCGGCGGCTCCGGGCAACCCGCCGGCTGGGCGGACCGGCTGCACGGGGCGCTGGTGCTCGGCCCGCCGCTGGGCATGGGCTTCTGCTCCCCGGGCCGCTGCACGACCGCCCAGCTCTGGTGGGCGGTCGCCCTCCCCCTGCTGCTGGCGGCGGCCGGCCTCGCGGCCTGGCGCACCCTGCGCACCCCGCCCGCCACGGATGCCGACAAGTCGCCGGCCGGAGCCGACGGCGAGGCTCCAAGATCTGCGGGCGCGGCGGTCCGGCTCGCGCTCGTCGGGGCCGCCGTGGGCACGCTCGCCGCCTACGCCGCCAGCAGCGCCGCCGGGCGCACCCCCGTGGAGAGTTCCCGGTATCTGTCCTGCCTGCTCATATCGGTCCCGGCCCTGCTCTGGCCGCTCTGGTCGGCGGCCCGCCGGTCGACCGCCCGTCACCCCTGCGCGCCGGGCACGCCCGGGGCCCGTGACGGGACGGCCCGACCGGGGCGGGCCGCGACGCGCGTCACGGCGGTCGTGACGCTGGCGGCGACGCTCGGCACCGCCGCCGTGGCCACCGCCGGCGCCCTCGACGCCGCCCCCGCGGCCCGCGCCGCCGAGGCCCGGCACGCCGGCCTGGTCGCGGCGCTACGCGAGCGGGGCGTCCGGCACGTGTACGGCGGCTACTGGACCTGCAACCGGCTCATCTTCGCCAGCGGGGGAGGACGTGCTCTGCGCGGTCGTCGGCGACGACCTGCGCCCGGGGCACGACCGGTACCCGCCGTACCGCCGGGCGGTGCGGGGCGCGCACGCCCCGGCCTGGGTCGCGCCGGACGGCTCGCCGCTGGCCGCGCGCCTCGACGAGCACCGGCGCGCCGGACCGGCCGCCCTGGAACTGGTCACCGTCCCCGGCTGGCGGATCTACCTCCCCCGCCGCTGACGAGGCCCGGCCGGTCCCCCGCCGCACCGCGACACGCGCCGACGACGGTCAGCGCGGGGCGGTGGGTTCGCCGAGCAGGCCGAGGCGGTGGGCCAGGGCGGCGGCCTCGACGCGGTTGCGCACGCCGAGCTTCGCGATGATCCGGGAGACGTGCACGCTGGCCGTCTTCGGCGAGATGAAGAGCCGCTCGGCGATCCGGCTGTTGCTGTGCCCCTCGGCGACCAGCAGCAGCACCTCCCGTTCCCGCCGGGTGAGCAGGCCCGCGCCGGGGCGGCCCCCGGTCGCCCCGCGCAGGCCGACCCGGCGGGCCAGGGTGGCGGCCTGCGCCGCGAGCGGTGCCGCGCCCAGCCCACCGGCCAGCACGGCGACCTCGGCGACCGCCGCCGCCACCTCGTCCCGCCGCCCGGCCGCGGCAGCCACCTCGGCGAACGACAGCAGCGCCCGTCCGAGGGGGTACGGCTGCCCGTCGGCCCGCCACGCCGCCACCGCCGTACGCCATGCCGCGAGGGTCTCGCCGTCCGGGCCGAGGAGGGCGGCCACCTGGGTGGCGTGCGCCCGCTCGGCCGGATGGCGGGCCGGCAGGCCGGCGGCGAACGCGGACACTTCGCCGGCGAGCGCGCTGTCCCCGGTGCGCGCGGCGGTGCGGGCGACGGCGCTGAGCACCGGCCAGCCTTCCCGGGGAAGCTGCGGCAGGCGCTCGTCGGCCAGCGCGGCGTGCGCCGCGCGCACCGCCTCGGCGGGGTCGTCCGCCGCCAGCGCGGCCTCTATCCGCAGCTCCCGCAACGGCAGCCGGTGGTTCGGCCACAGGAAGGGCCGGGCCAGGAAGGCCAGGGCGCGGTCCACCAGTTCGTCGGCGGCGCGGTGCCCGCGCGCCAGCCGCAGGCCGGCACGCAGCTGGAGCCAGTGCAGTCCGGACACGCCCGGCAGGTCGATGCGGGCCGCCTCGGCGCAGGCGGCGTCGGCCTCGTCCCAGCGCCCCAGGGCGATCAGCGCCTCGGCCTGGTTGGAGAGCAGGTACGCGCCGGTGGAGCGGCTGATGCCCACCCGCCGCGCCTCAACCGTCCCGTCGGCGGCGGTCTGCGCCGACTCGGCGTAGCGGCCCAGCTCGAACAGCACGTCGGAAAGGTGGACGAGCGTGCTCACCAGTGCCGGCGCGTGGCCGGCGGCCCGGGCCCGCTCCTCGGCCAGGCGCAGCCCGGCCAGGCGGCGTTCGGGTGCGGGTTCGGTGCGGCTGAGGATGGCGATCCGGGTCGGCAGCAGCTCCAGGCCGTCGTCGAGCGCCTCGACGGCCCTGCCCGCCTCCGCCGCGAGCGGGCCGGCGTGCTCGGGTTCGAGCCGGAGCAACTGCACCGCGACGTCGGCGAGCAGCCGGACCCGCTCCGGGCCGTCCGGCGCCCCGAGGCACAGCCGGTACGCCTCCCGCAGCTCGGCGACGCCGTCGCCGGTGCCGAGCATCGCCAGCATCCGGCCGCGCCGGTCCAGCAGCCGCGCCGCCCGCAGCGGCTCCGCCTCGACGTCCACCTCGGCCAGCGCGGCCCGGGTCAGGGTGAGGGCGCGCTGGTAGTTGCCGGCGGTGGTGGCCGCCGCGACGGTCTCCTCCAGCACCGCGAGGTGGTCCATGTCGAGCCGGTCGGTGGCGTCGGGCACCAGTTCCCACAGTTCCAGCACCCGCTCCAGCAGCCGGCTCTGCTCCGCGTACGCGTACCGGTCGGCGGCGGCGCACGCCGCGGTACGGGCGGTCAGCAGGGCGCGGGGGTGGTCGTGGGCGGCGTACCAGTGGTGGGCGATCTCGGCCGGGGCGCGGCCGGCGGCGACCAGGTGCGGCTGGGCCTCGACGGCCGCCGCCCAGCGGGCGTGCAGCCGGGCGTGCTCGCCGGGCAGCAGCTCGTCGTGGACGGCCTCGCGCACCAGCGCGTGCCGGAACTCGTAGTCGCCCTCCGGGTCGGCCACCACGAGCTGCGCGGCGACGCTCGCGCGCAGCGCGTCCTCCAGCTCCGCCTCGGGCAGCCCGGCAACCTCGGCGAGCAGTTGGTGGGCGAAGCGGGTGCCACCGGCGGCGGCGATGCGCAGCACCCGTTGGGCGCTGTCGGGCAGCCGGTCCACCTTGGCCAGCAGCAGGTCACGCAGCGTCTCCGGCAGGGTGGCGCAGCCGGCTGGGCCGCCGGACGCGACCAGCTCCTCGATGAAGAGCGGGTTGCCCTGGGTGCGCTGGTGGATGTCGTCGACCGCGCGGGCGAGCGGCTCGCCGCCGAGCAGGTCGGTCAGGATCGCCCCCGTGCCGTCGCGGTCGAGGCGGCCCAGCTCGACCCGCTCGACGTCGCGGGCGCGGTCCAGCTCGGCGAGGAAGGGCCGCAGCGGATGCCCGCGGTGCAGCTCGTCCGTGCGGTAGGTGCAGACCAGCAGCAGCCGGGCGGGGCGGGCGGCGCGCACCAGGAAGGCGATCAGGTCGCGGGTGGAGCGGTCAGCCCAGTGCAGGTCCTCGATCACCAGCACCAGGGGCTGCCCGGCGGCGAGCCGCTGGAACAGCTCGGCGACGAGGTCGAACAGGTAGCCGCGCGGGGTGTCCGAGAGCGCCGCCGGGGCGGGTGCGGCGACGCCGCCGGGCCCCCGGGCGAGTTCCGGCAGGAGGCGGGCGAACTCGGCCTCGTACCCGTCGAAGACGCCGGCGCCGTCGCTGCGCAGCACCGCCCGCAGCGCGGCGGCGAACGGTGCGAAGGGCAGGCCGGCCTCACCGAGTTCGAGACACTGGCCCACCAGCAGTCGCGCGCCGGCCCCGGTGGCCGAGCGGCCGAACTCCTCCAGCAGCCGGGTCTTGCCCACCCCGGCCTCGCCGCCGACCAGGACGGTGGCGGGCTCTCCGGCGCGGGCCCGCGCGAGGGCGTCCCGCAGGGCCGCCAGCTCCCGCTGGCGGCCCACGAGGACGGTGCTGGCGGCGCGTGCGGTCACGGCACCGAGCATGCCACGTCCCACGCCGCCGACCCCGCTGACCGGCCGCTCAGCGGGCGACCCCGGGCGCGGCTCGCGGCCGGCACCGCCGGGCCGCTCGGGACCGCCGGGCCGCTCGCCGGGCCGATCGGTAGCGCCGCCGGCGGGCGCTCGTGGCCTGGCGGGGCGGCGACCGTCGGGGATGCTGGGGCGGTCACCGGGTGGCGCCGCCGGCGTGTCCCGGGCGATGCCGTCGACTCAGCCAGGCGCGCGTGTTGCGGCGCGGCAGCGCCCGGGCGAGCCGGTCGACTGCGGCCTCGGCGCGCAGCTCGGCGGCGTGCGTACGGTGGATGGAGAGGATGAAGTCCGCGTCGTTGCCGAACATGTGTGGCTCCCTGAGCTCGTCGTCCCTGTCGACTTCGACTCTGCGCCGGAAGGCCCCCCGGGAGCATCGGTGCGCCGCCTGATCTTCGTCCGCGGACCCTCCTTACCTGTGCCCCGCACCGCCGCCTCGGCGGCGTAAGGTACTCAGCCCGGCCGCGAACAACGCGACGCGCGGCGACCACTAGACTCTGCGGTATGGCAAAGCCCCAGGAGAAGGTCTCGTTCGGCCAGCGGCTGAAGCAGATCGGGATGGTGTTCAAGTTCACCGCCAAGCAGGACCGGTGGTTCGCGCCGATGGCCACCGGCGCGGTGCTGATCCCGCTCGCGCTCACCGTGGTCGCGGTCCTGCTCTGGGGCTGGATCTGGCTGCCCCTGGGCATCCTGTTCGCCCTGCTCTGCCTGCTGATCGTGCTCAACCTGCGGTCCAACCGGGCGATGATGAACGCCGCCGAGGGGCAGCCCGGCGCGGCGGCCCAGATCATGGAGAACATGCGTGGCGACTGGCGGGTCACCCCGGCGGTCAGTTCCACCACGCAGATGGACATGATCCACCTGGTCATCGGCCGGCCCGGCGTGATCCTGCTGGCGGAGGGCAACCCGCAGCGGGTGCGCAGCCTGCTGGGGCAGGAGAAGCGGCGGCTGGCGAAGGTGATCGGCTCCGCCCCGCTCTTCGACTACGTCATCGGCCAGGAGGACGGCGAGCTGCCGATCCGCAAGCTGCGGATGACCCTGATGCGGCTGCCGCGCAACCTCACCGGCAAGGACGTCAACGCGCTGGACAGGCGGCTCAAGGCGCTCACCGCCCGACCGCAGATGCCCAAGGGCGCGATCCCGAAGAACATGCGCCCCGCGGGTGGCGCGTTCCGCCAGTCGCGCGGTCGCTGACCCACCGCGTACGCCGGAGAAGCCGGGCCCGTCGGGCCCGGCTTCTCGCGGCTCAGGGGCGGGGGGCGTCGGTGATGACGGAGCCCGTGAGGCGGTCGTGCAGGCCACGGCGGTGGCCGTCCATCAGCAGGGCCGGGACGACCAGGGCGAGCAGCAGACCGCGCAGCAGGGCCCGCAGCACGCCGATGCGGCCCCCGTCGGCCCAGGCCACGCAGCGGATCTTCGTGATGAACATGCCCGGCGTCTGCGCGAAGAGGCCGAGGAAGAAGCCGTACTCGACGATCAGCACCAGCACGGGCGCCCACCCGTCGCGGACCGGGTCGGCGAAGCCCATGGCGACCAGCAGGCAGAGCACCCAGTCGATCACCAGCGCGCCGAAGCGGCGCCCCAGGCTGGGCGGGGTGAAGGCGGGATCCGTCGCGGGCGGCACGGGGCGATCAGGCGGGTTCGTCACAACGGTCAAGGGTATCCAGGGCGTACGGGCAGGCCGGGGGCACCCACCGGCGCGGCCCGCCCGGCGGCGGTCCAAGGCAGGCCGGGGCAACCGCCGACGTGGCCCGCCCGGCGGCGCTCCGGGCAGGCCCGGAGCGCGAAAAGGGGCGAAAGCGAGCAAGTGTCAATACAATGGCACGGCCGGCGGCGTCCCGTCGCGGGGTCCGGGCCGTCCGAGCGGCGCGGATGACGCTCCGCGAGGGACGTAACACGGCAGAAACACTCAAGACATGGCCGGGCAACCGCGTCGCCATAGCGTCGCCAGGAGCCCAGCCACCCGTGGACGTGCCAGGAGGACGTGTGTTCGCCAATCCCGAGGAACTCCTGCGATACCTCAAGAACGAGGACGTGAAGTTCGTCGACGTACGTTTCTGTGACCTGCCCGGCGTGATGCAGCACTTCAACCTGCCGGTCGAGTCCGTCGACGATGCCTTCTTCACCGACGGCCTGGCCTTCGACGGGTCGTCGATCCGCGGTTTCCAGGCGATCCACGAGTCGGACATGCTCCTGCTCCCGGACGTCGCCACCGCCTTCATCGACCCCTTCCGGGCGCAGAAGACCGTCGCGCTCAACTTCTTCATCCACGACCCGTTCACCCGCGAGGCCTACAGCCGGGACCCGCGCAACGTGGCGAAGAAGGCCGAGGCGTACCTGGCCGCCAGCGGCATCGCCGACACCGCCTACTTCGGCGCGGAGGCGGAGTTCTACATCTTCGACTCCATCCGCCACGAGACCTCGGCGCACCAGTCGTTCTACTACATCGACTCGATCGAGGGCGCCTGGAACAGCGGCCGCGAGGAGCCGGGCGGCAACCGCGGCTACAAGACCCCGTACAAGGGTGGCTACTTCCCGGTGCCGCCGGTCGACCACCTCGCCGACCTGCGCGACAGCATCGTGCGCCGGCTCATCGACGGCGGCTTCACCGTCGAGCGCTCGCACCACGAGGTGGGCACCGCCGGCCAGTCCGAGATCAACTACAAGTTCTCGACGCTGCTGCACGCCGCCGACCAGCTCCAGCTCTTCAAGTACATCGTGAAGAACGAGACCTGGGCCAACGGCAAGACCGCGACGTTCATGCCGAAGCCGCTCTTCGGCGACAACGGCTCCGGCATGCACACCCACCAGAGCCTCTGGCTCAACGGTGAGCCGCTGTTCTACGACGAGACCGGCTACGCCGGCCTGTCGGACATGGCCCGCTGGTACATCGGCGGCCTGCTGCACCACGCCCCGTCGCTGCTGGCGTTCACCAACCCGACCATCAACTCGTACCGCCGGCTCGTGCCGGGCTTCGAGGCGCCGGTCAACCTGGTCTACTCGCAGCGCAACCGCTCCGCCTGCACCCGCATCCCGGTGACCGGCAGCAACCCGAAGGCCAAGCGCGTCGAGTTCCGCGTGCCGGACCCGTCGGCCAACGTCTACCTGGCCTTCTCGGCGATGATGATGGCCGGCCTGGACGGCATCAAGAGCAAGATCGAGCCGCCGGCGCCGATCGACAAGGACCTCTACGACCTCCCGCCGGAGGAGTGGGGCGACGTCAAGCAGGTGCCCGGCTCGCTGTCGGCGGTGCTCGACTCCCTGGAGGCCGACCACGACTACCTGCTCGACGGTGGGGTGTTCACGCCCGACCTGATCTCCACCTGGATCGAGTGGAAGCGGACGAACGAGGTCGACCCGGTGCGCCTGCGCCCGACCCCGCACGAGTTCGCCATGTACTACGACTGCTGACGCACTCCGACTGCTGACGCAGCAGAACCACAGGAAGGCCCCGGGTCCGCCCGGGGCCTTCCTTCGTGCCGACACCGCCCTGCCGAGACCGCCTTGTCGACACTGCCGACTCGCGCGGCCGGTGGAACACCGGGCGCAACGGCCATCGGATACCTTCGCGTCCGTTATATTGCGGGGGTGGACACACCGCTGCGCGAACCGACCTTCCTGATCCTCACCGCGCTGGCCGGGGAGCCGATGCACGGCTACGGCCTGATCGGCGAGGTCGCCGCCCTCTCCGAGGGGCGGGTGTCGCTGCGGCCGGGCACCCTCTACGGCGCACTCGACCGGCTGACCGACGCGGGCCTGGTCGAGGCCGACCGGGAGGAGGTCGTGGACGGGCGGCTGCGCCGCTACTACCGCCTCTCCCCCGCCGGCGACGCCACGCTGAGCGCCGAGACCGAGCGCCTGCGCCGCAACGTCGAGGCGGCCACCGCCCGGCTGCGCGCCCGCGCGGCCCGACCGCTCGCCCCGCGTACCGCCGGGGGGTTGGCGTGAGCGGGCTGGAGCGGCGCTACCAGCGCCTGCTGCGGGCCTACCCGGCCGAATACCGGCGGGCGCGCGGCGCGGAGATCGTCGGCACCTACCTCGACCTGGCCGGGCCGGGCCGGCGCTGGCCCTCGCCGGCGGACGCCGCGGACCTCCTGCGCGGCGGGCTGCGCCAGCGGCTGCGGGCCGCCGGGGCCGACGACCTGATCCCCGGCGTACGCCTCGCCGCCGTCCTCGCCTTCCTCACCGCGACCGCCCTGGCGGGGGCCTGGTCGGTGCTGGAGCTGCGTCCGCCACCGGCCGCCTGGGGTGTACGGACGGTCGGACCGTTCGTCTCGATCGGCGTCGCGGTGTGGGCCGCCTGGCTCTGTGCCGCGGCGGCGTACGCCGTCGCACCCGCCCGCTGGGCACGGCGCGTCATCGCCGCCGCGATGCTGCTGACCCTCGCGGTGGTGCCCGTCGCCGCCCTCGCCGGCCTGCCCCGACCGCCGCTTCTGGTGCTGGTGCCGCAGGTCGGGTTGGGCCTGGTGGCGCTCGCTCTGCCCGACCGGCTGCCGGCGCCGATGCGGAGCGTGCCGTTGCTCGCCGCCGCTGCCGCGGCGTTCGCACAGCTCAACCTGCAACCGCCGGTCGACTTCGTCGCGACCTCCTACCAGTGGGTCGGGCGACAGATCCTGCCCTGGGCTGCCGCGGTGATACTCGCCGTGGTGCTGCTGCTCGGTGCCGGGCTGGCCCTGCGCGCAGACCATCGGGGCGGCTGGGCGTTGGCCACCCTGGTCACCCCGCTGGGGTTGCTCTCGCTGCACATTCTGGCCGGTGCGGCGGACGGCCTCCTGCACGGCGCAACGACCCCGGGCTGGGCCGCGCTCGCCGCGACGGCCGTCGTGGTCGGGTTGCTCGGCCCCGCGCTGCTGCCGCTGACGATCACCCTGCGCGGGCGGATACGCCGGCCCGGCCCGGCCCGATCCGGCGACCGCTGCCCGACCTGCGGACACACCGCCGAACGGGTCCCTTAGACCGCAGCGGCGGCATCCGCGCGACCGGTGGAACGCCGTGGGTGTCACCGGCAGGTCTTGACAACCATGGCGTTCCACTCGCCCCGGCCGAGCCGCGGCGGCGGGTGGTGGCGCGGATCGGCGCTCGCCGCGAGACCGCTCGCGCGGCGGCGGGGCGGTCAGCCCAGGGCGGTCTCCCATGCCTCGGTGTGGGCGTCGAGGTGGTCGGCGGTGGCCAGCCAGTACGGGCCGTCCTCGGTCCAGATCCGGGCCCACGGCTCGCGCCGCTGTTCCGCACCCTCCCGCAGCAGGTCGTACATGGCCCGGGCGCGACGGCCCAGCGTGACGGCCAGGGCCGGGCGGGACGCCTCGTCCAGGCGGTTGCCGTCGGCGAAGGCACGCAGCCGGGCCGCCGACTCGGTCACCGGCCGGGCCGGGCGCAGGCCGGCCATGCTCTGCGCGGCGTACGCGACGTCCCAGAGCCGCGAGCCCGGCGCGGCGCCGTCCCAGTCGATCAGGACCCAGCCCCGGTCCGCCCTGATCAGGTTCCAGGGGGCCACGTCGTTGTGGCAGACGAGTTCCTCCCGGTCCGGCGGGATGAGCCGCTGCCACACCGCCGGCCGGAACCCGACACGAACCCGCCAGGCCGCAACGGCCCGCCCGCCGGAGTGTCGGCACGAATCCGCCAGCCGGACAGGGGCGTCAGCCGGAACGCGCGGCACCGGGGCGGCCCAGTCGCAGGCCCCACACCGCCAGCCCGAGCACCAGCGCCGTCATCGCCAGCGCCCCCGGGGCCTTGCTGAACCGGGCCAGGTTGGCGCCGTCGGGCAGGGCGAGGAGGGCCGCCGCCGCGCAGGGCGCCACGAACCAGGTGGTCCGCCTCGCGGCGACCGCGAGCAGCGCCAGCGGCCAGGTGGCATACCAGGGGTGGAAGACCGGCGCGAGCACGACCGTGGCGACCAACGCCAGCCCGGCCCCGAGCAGGGCGACCCGAGGGCGGGCGGCGTCCAGGCGGGCGGCGTCCAGGCGGCGCGGCTCCGACCAGGCCCGCCACCACAGCGCCGCAACCGTCACGGCGAGCAGCAGCAGCGCCGCCGCCCGAGTCGCCGGCACCGCGCCCGGCTCCCGGCCCACGAGCCCGCCGGCGTAGTCGATCACGAAGCCGACCGCCGTCGGCGGGGACGTCCACTGCTCGGAGTCGCCGCTGCGGGTCAGCCCGCCGATCCAGCCGAGGCCGAGGCCGGACAGCAGCGAGGTGACCGCCACCGCGCCGAGCACCCCGCCGGCCAGCCAGCCGCCGGCGCGCAGCAGCGCCCGGACGGTGTGGCGGCCGGGCACGGCGGCCAGCGCCGCGAACGGGAGCACCACCACGGCGGTGGCCTTCACGGTCACCGCCAGCCCCAGCAGCGCCCCGGCCAGCAGCAGCGGGCCGGGCCGGCCGGGGCGGCGGACGAGCAGCAGCAGGCCCGCCAGGAGCAGTCCGAGCATCACCGCGTCGTTGTGCGCGCCGGCGATCAGGTGCACCCCGACCAGCGGGCCGGCCAGCGCCAGCCAGGCCGCCCGGCGGGCGGGCATACCGGTGGCCCGGGCCAGCCCCGGCAGGCAGGCGGCGGCCAGCAGCACCCCGGCGACCGCGAGCAGCCGGAACGCCACGATCGCGCCGACCAGGCCGCCGCCGAGGGTCACGGCGAGCGCGGCGAGCAGCACGAAGAACGGCCCGTACGGCGCGGGCGTGTCCCGCCAGATCGGCGCGACCGCGTCCACCCAGGGGCAGCCGGCCTCGGCCACACCGGTGGCGTACGGGTCGACGCCGTGCGCGTACGTCCAGCCCTGGCAGGCGTACGAGTAGACGTCCCGGCTGCCCAGCGGCGGGGTGGCCAGCAGCGGCAGCGCCCACAGCCCGGCGGTCAGGTACGCCCACCGCGTCGACGGCGCGCCCCGGCGCAGCGCCCACCAGGCGCCGACCAGCAGCCCGGTGCCGGCCAGCCACAGCGCGACGGTCCATGGCTCGTCCCAGGGGTCCGGCACAGGAGCGGCCCGGGGCAGCGCGCCGCCGAGCCAGCCGGCGACGGCCAGCAGCACCGCCCCGGCCAGCCCGGCGTAGCGGGCGAGCCGGGCAGCGCCCGGCGAAGGGTCAGGCTGCGGGGTGCCCGGCGACGCGGTCACCGGCGGCCCTCTCCTCAGTCCACGGCGGCCGGTCGGCGGGCCGCCCGAGCCGACCGTACCAAGCGGACCACCACCACGATCACCAACAGCGTCATCAGCGGCGCACCGACGGTCTTGGTGTAGCGGGCCAGCCCCGTGCCGTCGGCGAGCACCAGGAACGCCGAGACGATCGTCACCACCGCGAACCAGCCCGTGCGCCGCGCCGAGGCGGCGAGCACGGCCAGCGGCCAGGTCCAGTACCAGGGGTGGAACAGCGGGGCGAGCGCGACGGTGGCGGCCAGCGCCACGCCGGCGTGCCAGATCGGCTCCCGGTGGCGGGCCCGCCACCACAGCCAGAGCAGCACCAGCGCCAGCGCCGCCATGCCGATCCCCCGGGTGACCGGCAGCGGGTCGCCGTGCCAGCCGAACGGCGCGGCGAGGTAGGCGACGGTCTGCCCCACCGCCGTCGGCGGCGACGTCCAGGCGATCACCAGACCGCCCTGCTCCAGCCCGGTCACCCAGCCGAAGCCCAGGCCGGTGACGAGGGTCGCGCCGACCACGGCGGCGACCGCCCCGCCGACCACCCACCCGCCGTCGCGCACCAGCGCCCTGATCGAGTACGCCCCGACGATCGCGGCCAGCGCGGCGAAGGGCACCACGACCAGCGCGGTCACCTTGATCGCGGTGGCCAGGCCGAGCAGCACTCCCCCGGCGAGCAGCGGGCCGGGGCGACCCGGCCGGGACACCACCACGGCCAGCCCGGCGACGAGCAGCCCCACCATCAGCGCGTCGTTGTGTGCCCCCGAGACGAGGTGCACCCCGACCAGCGGCGAGCCCAGCGCCAGCCAGACCGCCCGGCCGCCCGGTACGCCGCAGCGGCGGGCCAGCACCGGAAGGGTGGCCGCAGCCAGCCCCACCCCGGCCACGGCGAGCAGCCGGAACAGCACGATGCTGCCGACCAGCGACCCGGTCGCCTCGACCACCGCCCCGGCGAGCAGCACGAACAGTGGCCCGTACGGGGCTGCGGTGTCCCGCCAGATGTAGGAGATGGTGTCCAGCCACGGGCAGGGCAGCGCCGAGACGCCCTGCTCGTACGGGTTGAGCCCGGCGGCGTAGCTGGCGCCCTGGCAGGCGTACGCGTAGACGTCCCGGCTGCCCAGCGGCGGCGTGATGAGCAGCGGCAGCAGCCAGAGCCCGACGGTGACCAGCGCCCAGCGGGTCGACGGCACCCGGTCGCGCAGCGCCCACCAGGCGTACGACATCAGGGCGGTGCCCACCGCCCACGCGCCGATGATCAACGGGCCGTGCGGGCCCTGCCAGATGCTGACCGGGTTGGGGCGCAGGTCGCCGCCGGGGAACGCGCCGCCGAGGAACGCGGCCACGGCGAGCAGCGTCGAGCCGGCGAGGCCGAGCCAGCGCGCGAGGTGGTGAGACACGCCGGACATGCTGCCAGTACGGTGGTCGCGGTACGGAGGTGGGCATGCGGCGCAGTCGGGTGGTGGCGGTGGCCGCCGCGTCCGCCGTGCTGCTCGCGGTGGCCTACCTCACCCTCCCGGCGACCGGCTCCGACCTCGCCGCGCAGGTCGCGCGGGCCGACTTCTTCGCCGCCCACGGCCTCGCCCCGGTGGACCTGCGCTGGTACGGCGGCGTGCAGCAGTTCGGCTACAGCCTGCTCTCCCAGCCGGTGATGGCGCTGCTCGGGGCGCGGGTCACCGGCGCGCTGGCCCTGGTGGCGGCGGCCACCGCCTTCGCGGCGCTGCTGGTGCGCACCGGCGTGCCCCGCCCGCTGCTCGGCAGCCTGGTCGGGGTGCTCACCATCGCCGGCAACCTGGTCTCGGGGCGGGTGACGTACGGCCTCGGGGTGGCCTTCGGCCTCGGGGCGCTGCTCGCCCTCACCCTCCCCCGTGTCGCGGCCCCGCAGACGGACGCCAGCCCGGACGCCCCGGCCGACGCCGGCCCTGCTGCGCCGGCCGACGCCGGCGCGGCCGGGCGGGTGCGGCGTCGGCGGCTCGGGCGGCTCGGGCTGGCGGCGGCCGGGGCGCTGCTGGCGTCGGCGACCAGCCCCGTGGCGGGTCTCTTCGTCGGCCTGGCCGGCGCGGCGCTGCTGCTGACCCGCCGGTACGCCGACGGCATGGTGCTCGGCGTCGCCGCCGCGCTGCCGCTCGGGGTGACCGCCCTGCTCTTCGGCGACGGCGGCTGGATGAACATCAGCCGCACCGACACGGTCCGCGCCGTGCTGACCAGCCTGCTCGTCGCCGCGCTGGTGGGGTACCGGCCGGTGCGGGTGGGGGCGCTGCTCTCGGCGGCCGGGGTGCTGGCGGCGGCGCTGGCACACACCCCCGTCGGGCTGAACGCCACCCGGCTGGCCGTCATGTTCGCCCTGCCCCTGCTGGCCGCCGCCGCCCGCCCCCCGGCCGGGCTGACGGCGTGGCTCGCCCGGCGCCGCCGGCCCGGCGCGTCGTCCGCCGCCCACCGCGCCTCAGCCGCCCGGGGTGGGGTCGCGCTGGCCGTGCTGCTGGCGGTCGTGTGCTGGTGGCAGCCGCCGGTGTCCCCCGCCGACCTGCGCAGTGTCGACGACCCGACCAGCCGGGCGGCCTACTTCGCGCCGCTGGGGGCGTTCCTCGACGGGCAGCGGCTCACCGGTCGGGTGGAGGTCCCGCCGACCCGCAACTACTGGGAGGCCGCCTCGCTGGGCGAGGTGCCGCTGGCCCGGGGTTGGCTGCGACAGGCCGACATCGACCGCAATCCGCTGTTCTTCACGAGCGTGCCGGGGGCGGCCGGCACAGGGGTGCCGCTGACCGCCGCGAGCTACCGGGACTGGCTCGCCGACAACGCCGTGCAGTTCGTCGCGGTGCCGGACGCCCCGCTGTCCTGGGTCGGGCGGGCCGAGGCCGAGCTGGTCGCGGGCGGGCTGCCGTACCTGACGCCCGTCTGGTCCGGCCCGCACTGGCGGGTCTGGGCGGTGACCGACCCGACCCCGGTCGTCGGCCCCCCGGCCCAGCTGGTGGCGCAGGACGGCGCCTCGGTGACGTTCCGGGCGCCCGCCGCCGGCACGGTGCCGGTGCGCGTGCGGCACAGCCGCTGGCTGACCGCCTCGGGCGGGGCCACGGTCGCCGCCGACGGCGGCTGGACGGTGGTGACCGTGCCGCGTGCCGGGCAGTACCGGCTCGGCGGCTGACCGGCGCCGACTTTTGCCGATCCGGCAACGTTACTTGCTCCCTGCGCCGTCGGCGCGCACGATCGGCCCGGCAGGTCACCCAGGCGGCACACCAGGAGGACGAGACGTGCGGCACCACGACACCGCAGGACACCGGCACGACCCCACGGCGAGCGCCGGCCAGCCCGGGCAGCCGGACGTGGGCGACGAGACCGCGCGGTTCTGGGAGGAGCACTACGGACGCAACGAGCGGGTCTGGAGCGGCCGGGCGAACCCGATCCTGGTCGAGGTCGCCACGCCGCTGCCGGCCGGCACCGTGCTGGACCTGGGCTGCGGCGAGGGCGCCGACGCCATCTGGCTGGCCGGGCGGGGGTGGCGGGTGACCGCCGTCGACGTCGCCGAGACCGCCCTGGCCCGGGCGGCCGAGGAGGCGACCGCCGCCGGGGTCGAGTCCCGCATCGAGTTCCGCCGGCACGACCTCACCCGGACCTTCCCGCCGGGCGAGTACGACCTGGTCTCCGCGCAGTTCCTCCAGTCGCCGCTGGAGCTGCCCCGGGCGCAGCTGCTCCAGTCGGCGGCCCGGGCCGTGGCCCCCGGCGGCCGGCTGCTCATCGTCGAGCACGGCGAGGTGCCGCCGTGGGGACGGCACGACCACGCGCACGCGCGCTTCTCCACCCCGAGCGAGACCCTGGCCGTGCTCGACCTCGACCCCGACCGGTGGGACACCGAGCGGCTCGACGCCCCGCGCCGCCAGGCCACCGGCCCGCACGGCGAGACCGGCGAGCTGGTCGACCACGTGGTGCTCGTGCGCCGCACGCGGTAGTCCCCGGCGGCGGCCGGGCCGTTCGGCGGGCCGGCCGCGCCGGGTCAGGAGTCGAGCACGCGTTCCATGGCCGAGCGGGAACGGCGGCAGGTGCGCAGGTATTCGTCGAGGAACTCGCCCGGATCGTCGCGGCCCAGCAGCCGGACCACCCCGGCCAGCTCGACGCCGTGCCGGGGCAGCTGGTCGCCGGCCCGGCCCCGGACCAGCATCAGCGCGTTGCGGACCTGTGCGGCAAGCGTCCAGCCCGCCGCCATCTCGGTGGCGTCCGTCGGGTCGACCAGGCCCGCCTCCCGGGCCGCCGCGAGGGCGTCGAGCGTACGCGTGCCGCGCAGCGCCGGCACCGCCCCGGCGTGCCGGAGCTGGAGCAGTTGCACCGCCCACTCGACGTCGGCGAGGCCACCCCGCCCCAGCTTGGTGTGGGTGGCCGGGTCGGCGCCCCGGGGCAGCCGCTCGTGCTCCACCCGCGCCTTGATCCGGCGGATCTCCACCACCTGCTCGCGGGTCAGCCCGTCCGCCGGATAGCGCACCGGATCGGCCATCGCCTCGAACTGCGCGCCGAGGTCGGCGTCACCGCAGACGAACCGGGCCCGCAGCAGCGCCTGCGCCTCCCACACCTTCGACCAACGGGCGTAGTACTGCGCGTACGCGGCGAGGCTGCGCACCAGCGGGCCCTGCCGGCCCTCGGGGCGCAGGTCGGCGTCGACGCCGAGCGGCGGGTCGGGCGCGGGCATGGCGAGCAGTCGGCGCAGCTCCTCGGCGATCGCGCGGGCGGCACCGGCCGCGCCGTCGCCCGCGTCGGGCGGCGCGTCGTAGACGAAGAGCACGTCGGCGTCGGAGAGGTAGTTCGACTCGTACCCGCCGAGCCGGCCCAGGCCGATCACGGCGAAGCGCAGCCCCGGCACGGTCGGTCGGGCCGCCCGGACGGCCCGCAGCGCGGCGGCCAGGGTGGCGTCGGTGACACCCGCCAGGGCGGTGCCGACGGCGGTCACGTCGGCGAGGCCCGGCACCGCCCGCCCGCCGTCGGGCCGGGGCGGCGCCGGAGCCAACGAACCGGCCCGGCTCAGCAGGTCGGCGCAGGCGATCCGGACCAGCTCCCGGCGGCGCAACGCGCGGATCGCCCGGGTCGCCTCGACGGGGTCGCCGTGCCGGGCCGCCGCGGCGGCGAAGCCCTCGCAGAGGACGCCCTTGGGCCGGGGGGTCAGCTCGCTCTCCTCGGCGAGCATCCGCAGCGCCTCCGGCTCGCGGGCCAGCAGGTCGGCGGCGTACCGGGACGAGGAGAGCACCCGGGCCAGCCGGCGGGCCACCGGCCCGGAGTCGCGCAGCAGGCGCAGGTACCAGGGGGTGCTGCCGAGGGAGTCGGAGACCTGCCGGTAGTTGAGCAGGCCACGGTCGGGCTCGGGGGCGTCGGCGAACTCGCTGAGCAGCACCGGCAGCAGGGTGCGCTGGATGGCGGCGGTGCGGCTCACCCCGCCGATGAGGGCCTGGAGGTGACGCAGCGCCCCGGCGGGGTCGGCGAAGCCGAGGATCTCCAGCCGGTGCCGGGCGGCCTCGGGGGTCAGTCGCAGCCCGTCGGCCGGCACCCGGGCGACCGACTCCAGCAGCGGCCGGTAGAGCAGCTTGGCGTGCAGGCGGCGTACCTCGGCGGCGTGGGTGACCCACTCGGCGCGGAACTCCTCGACGGCGCTGCGGCCCGGCGTGGCGGTGTGGCCCAGCGCGGCGGCCAGCCAGCGCAGCGCGGCCGGGTCGGTCGGCACGGTGTGGGTGCGGCGCAGCCCCTGGAGCTGGAGGCGGTGCTCGACGCCGCGCAGGAAGCGGTAGCCGCGCAGCAGCGCCTCGCCGTCGGCCCGGCCGACGTAGCCGCCGGCGACCAGGGCCCGCAGCGCCGGGATGGTGCCGGGCACCCGCAGCGACTCGTCGCCCCGGCCGTGCACGAGTTGCAGCAGTTGCACGGCGAACTCGATGTCGCGCAGGCCCCCCGGCCCGCGTTTGATCTCGCGCTCCTGCTCCTTCGGCGGGATGTTGTCGATGATCTTGCGCCGCATGGCGCGGACGTCCTCGACGGCCTCGGGCCGCTCGGCGGCCCGCCACACCAGCGGGGCGAGCTGGTCGATCCACTCCCGGCCCAGCGCCAGGTCGCCGGCCGCCGGCCGGGCCTTGAGCAGGGCCTGGAACTCCCAGGTGCGCGACCAACGCCGGTAGTAGGCGAGGTGGCTGGCCAGCGTCCGCACCAGGGGCCCCCGGTTGCCCTCCGGGCGCAGGGCGGCGTCGACCGGCCAGGCGACCAGCCCGCAGACGTGGATCAGCCGGGTGGCGACCAGGGTCGCCGCGGGAAGGTCGTCGTCCTCCGCGGCCACGAAGATCACATCCACGTCGGAGACGTAGTTCAGCTCGTCGCCGCCGCACTTGCCCATCGCCACGACGGCGAGCCGGGGGCGGTCGGTGCCCGCCGGCAGCTCGCCGACCGCGATCTCGTACGCCGCCGCCAGGGTCGCGTCGGCCAACGCGGAGAGCGCGCCCATCGTCTGCTCCAGGACCCGGCCGCCGGTCAGGTCGGCCGCCGCGATGCGCAGCAGGGCGAGCCGGTACGCGCTGCGCAGCACCGCCACCGGCGGCCCGTCGCCGGACAGCTCCAGCCGCCCCTCAGCGGTCGGCGCCAACCCGTCGGGGGCGGTGCGCAGGGCCGGCCAGTGATCGGGGTTGGCGACCAGGTGGTCGCCGAGCGCGGCGGAGGCACCGAGGACGGCGATCAGCCGGCGGCGCAGGCCGGGGTCGTCCGCGAGCGCGACCAGCAGCGCGGACGCCGCGCCTTCCGGGGCGCCGCGCCGCTCGGCCTCGACGATGCGGTGCAGTTGGCGCAGCGCCAGGTCCGGGTCGGCGGCCCGGGAGAGCGCGGCCAGCAGCTCCGCGGCCCGCTCGTCGGTGGGCTCCTGCACCTCCGGCCGCCACAGCCCCAGCCCGTCCGGGCCCAGCAGGTCGGCGGCACGGACCACACCGACGCCGTCGGTGTTGAAGCCGTAGCGGGCGAGCCGGCCCGTGGCTCTGGCCGGCCGGCTCATCCCTGCCCGAGCAGCGGCAGGCTGCGGCGCGGCGCGGCGTCGTCCAGCTCACCGAGGGCCAGCGCGGCGAACCGGGCGGCGAACGGCTGCCAGACCTCCTCGACGTCGACCATCACGTCGTGGCAGGCCGCCACCACCAGGTCGGGGTCGTAGCCCAGCTCCGCCACCAGCGCCGAGTCGACGGCCCAGTCGGCGATCATCGCGGTGTCGCACTCGATGTGGAACTGCAGCCCCCAGGCCCGGTCGCCGAGGCGGAACGCCTGGTGCGGGTAGCGGGTGGAGGCGGCCAGCAGGGTGGCGCCCCGGGGCAGCACGGTGATCTCGTCGGCGTGCCACTGGAACACGTCGGGCATCAGCGGGACGTAACGGAACAGCGGGTCGGTGTCGGCGGCGTCCCGCTTGCCGACCACGGTCGGGCCGACCTCCGGGCCGCTCGGGCTGCGCGCGGCCTCGCCGGCGTGCGCGGTGGCGAGCAGTTGCGCGCCGAGGCAGATGCCGAGCGTCGGCACCCGGTGCCGCACGGCCTTGCGCAGCAGCCCCTCCAGCGCCGGGAGCCAGGGCGCGCCGGGCGAGCCGTCCGGCAGCGGATACGGCGCCAGTGCGCCGCCGAGCACCACCAGCGCGGAGTATCCCGTCAGATCGGCGGGGATCTCGTCACCGGCGTGGGCGCGTACCACCCACAGGTCGAGGCCCGCCTCGGTCAGCCACTCACCCAGCCGCCGGGCGTCGTCGGTCGGGTCGTTCTCGATCACCAGCGCGGTAGCCACGACGTCGAGGCTAGCCGGTCCCGCCGACGCGCCCCGGAACGCCTCCACGACGCGGCGCCCCACCCGCCGGCCGGGGTGGCCCCGACCACTCCCGCGGCACCCGGGGCGTAGTGCGGGGGCTCCCGCTCAACCCGGCGGTGACCCATCGACGTCGTCGCGCCCGTCACACCGTCGGCGGACTGGGCCGACCGGGACGTGGCGACCCGAACCGCCGCGGCTAGGCTCTGCCGCTGTGGCCGACCGCACCCCCACCGCACCCGCCGTACGCCCGCCGGTGCTGCGCCCCGGCGACACCGTGATGCTGGTGTCGCCGTCCGGACCGACGAGGCCGGAGCGGGTGGCCCGGGGCGTCGAGCTGCTCACCGGCTGGGGGCTGCGGCCGGTGCTGGCACCGCACGCGTACGCCCGGCAGGGCTACCTGGCCGGCACCGACGCGCTGCGCGCCGCCGACCTGAACACGGCGTTCGCCGACCCCGAGGTGCGTGGGGTCATCTGCACCCGGGGCGGCTACGGCGCCCAGCGCATCGTCGACGCGATCGACATGGCCGCCGTCCGCCGCGACCCGAAGGTGGTCGCCGGCTTCTCCGACATCACCGCGGTGCAGTTCGCGCTCTGGCGGGGCGCCCGGCTGGCCGGCGTGCACGGCCCCGGGGCGGCCTGGCTGGACGAACGCACCCCGCTGCGCTCGGCCGAGTCGCTGCGCGCCGCCCTGATGACCACCGAACCGGTCACGGTGAGCCCCGTCGCCGAGGAGGAGACCTTCGCGGTACGCGTGCCCGGCCGGGCCACCGGCCCGCTGCTGGGCGGCAACCTCTGCCTGATCGCGGCGTCGCTGGGCACCCCCGACATGCCCGACCTGACCGGGGCGGTCCTGCTCATCGAGGACGTGCAGGAACCGCCCTACAAGGTCGACCGGATGCTCACCCAGCTCCGCCGCGCCGGGGTGCTGGACGGGCTGGCGGGGGTGGCGGTGGGGCAGTTCACCGACTGCGCCGACGGGTGGTCGGTCGGCGCCGCGGACGTGCTCTCCGAGCGCCTCGGCGACCTCGGCGTCCCCGTCCTGGGCGGCCTCCCGATCGGCCACGGCCCCGGCCAGCTCACCGTCCCGGTGGGCACCGAGGCCACCCTGGACACCCAGACCGCCACCCTCACGATCGCCCCCGCCGTCCGCTGACCCCGCTGGCCCCGGGACGCGGGTGGTCAGGGGGTCAGGTGGGCCAGGGCGCCCACCTCCAGGGCGGCCCAGACCGTGGCGTCCGGGGCGATCGTGAGGCCGTGGGGTTCCGACGCCGGGGTCGGCAGGTCGTGGGTGGTGATCGCCCCGTCCGGGGCGACGTGACCGATGCGGTTGCCGGCCCACTCCGTGTACCAGCAGCCGCCGGCCGGGTCGGCGACGATCGCGTGCGGCCGGGCCGCCCGGTCCGGCAGCGGGTACTCGTCGAGCCGCCCGTCCGGGGTGATCCGGCCGAGCTGACCCGCGCCGATCTCGACGAACCAGAGCGCCCCGTCCACCCCGGCGGTGATGCCGACCGGCGCCGCCTCCCGCGTCGGCAGCGGGTGCAGGCTCACCGCGCCGTCCGGGTCGATCCGGCCCACCGCGTCCGCCTGGTTGAGCGTGAACCAGACGGCCTCGTCCGGGCCGGCGGCCACCATCGAGGCGAAGCCGCCGCTCACCGGCAGCGGGAAACTTGTCACCTGCCCGCCGGTGGTGACCCGGCCGACGGTGTCGGAGCTCATCCCCGCGTACCAGAGGGCGCCGTCGGGGCCGACGGCGATGCCGCAGGGGCCGGTGCCGGGCGGGAGCGCGACGGCGCTCTGCTCGCCGTCGGTGGTGATCCGGCCGATCCGGTCGTCGCCGGAGCGGGTGAACCACAGGGCCCCGTCCGGGCCCGAGGTAATGATCAACGGCCGGCTGCCCGCCGCGACCGGCCAGGTGCGCGCCTCGCCGTCCGCGCCCACCCGGGCGATCTCGCCGGCGTGGACCAGCGTCAGCCACAGCGCGCCGTCGGGACCGACGGTGATGCCGTACGGGCCGGCGCCGGCACCCGTCAGCGGAACTTCCCGGATCTTCGGTTCGGTCGTCAAGAGGAGTCACCTTCCGTCACCTGCTTCGCCCCGCGGGGCCCGCCGAAAGCACACTTTCACCGCCCCAGTGCGCGCCGGCAACCCGTTTGTCCGGCTCGCCGGGTCAGATTGCCAGCCGGCTGACAGGGTCGCCACGGCCTCCCCTCAGCCCGGCTCGTCACTGTCGGTGAGGTCATCGCACCGAACAACGACGAGCTGGAGGACGGCATGTCCCGCACGATGAGCAAGAAGCACCTGCTGGCCGGGCTGGCCGCAGCCGGCGTACTCGGCGTGGGGATCGCGGCCCCGACCGTCGCGTTCGCCGACGGCGCCACCCCGGCGCCGAGCGCCAGCGCCAGCGAGAACGGGAGCGACGAGCGTCAGCAGCAGCGGGCCGACCGCCAGGCGGAGTTCGCCGGAAAGCTGGCCGAGGAGCTGGGCGTCGACACCGACAAGGTGACGGCGGCGCTGGAGAAGCTGCACGAGGAGCACAGGCCGGCCGACCGGCCCGGCAAGGGCGAGCACGCCGGCAAGGGCGGGCACGGCCAGAAGGGCGAGCGGCCCGGCAAGGACGACAGGGGCGACGCCACGGACCGGCAGGCCGCGCTGAAGGAGCGCCTGACGCAGGCCGTCGAGGACGGCAAGCTCACCCAGGAGCAGGCCGACGCCGTCACCGCCGCCGCCGAGGCCGGCGTCTTCACCGGCCCGGGCGGGCAGGGCGGCCCGGCCGGCAGGTGACCGCACGTCGTCCGCCCCGGCACCCACGCCGGGGCGGACGACGCGGCTCAGGCCACCCACGACCGCCACCCACCCACGACCGCCACCCGGCCACCATCGGCAACCCGGCTCAGGTCGCCGGCGCGCCCCGATCCGCCACCACGCGCGGGGTGTCAGGCCGCCGGCGGGGAGAACACGCCGAAGTGGTTGCCGACCGGGTCGGCCAGGTGCGCGAGGGTGATGCCGTCGTCGTTGGACCTCGTCGGCACCAGCACGCGACCGCCGGCCGCCACCGCCCGCCGCAGCGTGTCAGCCACGTCGGCGACCTGCACGTAGAAGACCGCGTAGTTCGGGCTCGCCCCGCCCGTGTCCCGGATCGCCCCCTGGATGGAACCCTCCGGCCCCGGCTCCGCCACCCGGTACGACGCCCCCGGCGTGCCCTGCTCGCGCAACACCCAGCCGAACAGGTCCGTGTAGAACCGCTCGGTCTCCTCCGGCCGGTCGGTGCCGACCTCGAACCAGGTGACCGCGTTGCTGATCGTGGACATGTGTCGCCTCCCGTTCGTACGCCGGCCGCTCGGCCGACGCCGTCAGGAGTCAGCCTCGACGGTGTCCGCGACACCGTCCTGTCGGTGTTTGCGCACGGGGTCGTCCCGGGGCAGGAGGCGGCCACGGCCTGCCCGGGAGACCGCCGCGAGGGGACACCCCGGCACGCGGTCGGGCAGCGGGCGGCCTCCTCAGACCAGGCTGAGGCGGCGGATCCGTTCCCCGGGGATGTCGAGGTCGCCGGGGGCCAGCTCCCGCTCCGGCACCCGCTCGGCCAACGTGCCGACGGAGATGATCCGGTCGGTGCGGAAGGCGCGCACGCCGTGGCGCAGCCGGCACCAGCCCAGCAGGTACCAGTGCCGGGGGTTGCCGAGGTAGCCCAACGGCTCCACGTCACGCAGCGAGCCGGCGCCCGCGCGGTCGGCGTACCGGATGCGCAGCACGCGCCGCGCGCGCACCGCGTCGGCGACGGCGGCCGGGACGGGCGTCACCGGCCCGTCGCCGATCAGGTGCACCCGGGCGGCGAGCCGCTGCGCCTCGGCGGCGTCGGCGGCGGGCAGCACGGCGAGCAGCTTGCGCAGTGCGGTGCCGGCCGAGGCGGCGAACGGCGTGCCGCGCATCCGGTGCAACGCCACCGCCATGGCGACCGCCTCGACGGGGGTCAGGTTGACCGGCGGCAGGGTGCGCGCCCGGTCGAGCGCGTAGCCACCGGTGCGGCCCTGCTCCGCCCAGATCGGCACCCCCGACTGTTGCAGGGCGCCGATGTCCCGCTCGATGGTGCGGGTGCTGACCTCGAAACGGTCGGCGAGCCAGCGGGCGCTGCGCGGCCGTGGCGACACGGCACGCAGCTCCTCGACCAGGGCGTAGAGGCGGTCCGTCCGGTTCACCCCCGCAACCTACGGCGGGGGTGCGACGCGACCGCCCGCCGGCGACGGACGAGCGGCTCGGGCGGGGTGTGCCGCGACCGCCCCGGCGACGGACGAGCAGCTCAGGCGATGCAGGCGCAGACGATCAGCGCGGCGCCGAGGTGCGTGGCGGCACTGACCCGCGCCGCCGGGTGCGGCTCGTCCGAGCCGATGATCTCGCCGAGCCGGCCGGGGGTGAGCAGGTCCAGCACGAAGAACGCCAGCGCCATGATGGCCAGCCCGACCAGGCCGAAGACGATCGTCGAGGCGAGACCCCGGGCGAAGTCGCTGTAGCTGGTCAGGATCGCGGTGAACACGATCCCGGCGATGCCGAGCTGGTTGGCGGCGAGCAGCAGCGCGGCGTTGCCGTTGCGCCGTACCCAGATCAGGTCCCGCAGCCGGCCGGGAGTGAGCACGTCGACCAGCCCGAACCCGGCCGCCATCAGCCCCACCCCGACGACCCCGAACACGACGCTCTGCCAGGCTCCGCTGAGCAGGTCCTCCAGCACCGACTGCCTCCCGAACTATGCGCCCGGCGGGAATGCCGGCGCGGTGACCGAGACGATAGCGGGACCGCGCCAGCGGCGGCAGCCCCGCCGCGGCGCCCGGAGGCAGGCCTACAGCGACAGGTATCGCTGCCGCTCGTAGGGGGTGACCTCGCGGCGGTACTGCTCCCACTCGGCCCGCTTGTTACGCAGGAAGAAGTCGAAGACGTGCTCGCCGAGCACCTCGGCGACCAGCTCCGAACCGGCCATGACGTCGATCGCCTCGGCCAGGTTCTCCGGCAGCGGCTCGTAGCCCATCGCCCGCCGCTCGGCGCTGGTCAGCGACCACACGTCGTCCTCGGCACCCGGTGGCAGCTCGTAGCCCTCCTCGATGCCCTTCATCCCGGCACCGAGCAGCACCGCGAAGGCAAGGTAGGGGTTGGCCGCCGAGTCCGGCGAACGGACCTCCACCCGGGCCGAGTTCGGCTTGCCGTAGGCGGGGACCCGGACCAGCGCCGACCGGTTCAGGTGACCCCAGCAGACGTACGCGGGGCTCTCGGTGACCCGGTCCGGCAGCGCCTGCGGGAAGAGCCGCTTGTAGGAGTTGACCCACTGGTTCGTGACGGCCGTGTATTCCCGGGCGTGCACCAGCAACCCGGCGATGAACGCCCGCGCCACCTTCGACAGCTTCATCGGGTCACCGGCGTCGTGGAACGCGTTGCGCTCCCCCTCGAACAGCGACAGGTGGGTGTGCATGCCGCTGCCCGGCTGGTCCGTGAACGGCTTCGGCATGAAGGTGGCCTGCACGCCGGTGGAGAGCGCCACCTCCTTGACCACGTGCCGGAAGGTCATGATGTTGTCGGCGGTGGTGAGCGCGTCGGCGTAGCGCAGGTCGATCTCCTGCTGGCCGGGGGCGACCTCGTGGTGGCTGAACTCCACCGAGATGCCGATCCGCTCCAGCGCCAGCACGCCCTGGCGGCGGAAGTCGCGCGCCACCGCGTGCGTGGTGTGCTCGAAGTAGCCGCCGGTGTCGACCGGGACCGGCACCGAGCCGTCCAGCGGGCCGTTCTCCAGCAGGAAGAACTCGATCTCGGGGTGGGTGTAGAAGGTGAAGCCCTTCTCGGCCGCCCGGGACAGCGCCCGGCGCAGCACGTGCCGCGGGTCGGCCCAGGACGGGCCGCCGTCGGGGAGCAGGATGTCGCAGAACATCCGGGCGCTCTCACCGCTGGCCCCGCCCTCGAACGGGAAGACCTGGAAGGTGGTCGGGTCGGGCATGGCCACCATGTCGGACTCGAAGACCCGGGCGAACCCCTCGATCGCGGAGCCGTCGAAGCCGATGCCCTCGTCGAAGGCCGACTCCAGCTCGGCGGGCGCCACCGACACGCTCTTGAGTGTGCCCAGCACGTCGGTGAACCACAGCCGGACGAACCGGATGTCCCGCTCTTCCAGCGTACGGAGGACGAACTCCTGCTGACGGTCCACTTCCACCCCTCGCGACACCTTGCCCACCGGCGACCGGGAACCTTCCCGGCCTGACCGCCCAGTCTCCACCGGCCTCGTTACGCCGACGTTACGCGACCCGCCGGCGGGCGTCCTGCCCTGTCCCACGCACCGCGCCCCGCCGCGCCGCCCGCCGTGTCGGCGACGGGCGGCTGGGGCAAGATGAGGGACATGCCCACCCTGCGTCTCGCCCTGTGCCAGGTCAACCCGACCGTCGGCGACCTCGCCGGCAACTGCGGCCTGGTCCGTGACTGGACCCGCCGCGCCGCCGACGCCGGCGCCCAGATCGTCGCGTTCCCGGAGATGATGCTGACCGGCTACCCGGTCGAGGACCTGGTCTTCCGCCGGTCCTTCGTCGCCGCGTCGAAGGCCGCGCTGCAACGCCTCGCCACCGACCTCGTCGCCGACGGGCTGGGCGGGCTGCCGGTGCTGGTCGGTTACCTGGACGCCGACGGGCCGCCGCAGGTCAGCGGCGATGCCGAGCCCGGGCGGGGCGCCCGCAACGCGGCGGCCCTGCTGCACCACGGGAAGATCGTCGCCAGCTACTTCAAGCACCACCTGCCCAACTACGGGGTCTTCGACGAGGACCGCTACTTCGTCGCCGGCGACGCGCTGACCGTGGTCCGCGTCGGCGGGGTGGACGTGGCGCTGACCATCTGCGAGGACCTGTGGCAGGCCGGCGGCCCGTTCGCCGCCGCCCGCCAGGCGGGGGTCGGTCTGGTGCTGACCGTCAACGGCTCCCCGTACGAGCTGAACAAGGACGACGTGCGGTTGCCGCTGGTGCGCCGCCGGGCCGCCGAGGCCGGGGCGGCCGTCGCGTACGTCAACATGGTCGGCGGCCAGGACGAGCTGGTCTTCGAGGGCGACTCGATGATCGTGAGCGCCGACGGCGCGCTGCTCGCCCGGGCCCCCCAGTTCGTGGAGCACCTGCTGGTGCACGACGTGCAGCTGCCCGCCGCCGGCGAGCCGGCCGCCCCGGAGCAGGTGCTGGCCGACGGGATGCGGGTGGTGCGGGCCGAGGCCGGGGACGTCCCGCCGGCACCCACCGGGCCGGCCGCCAGCGGCGGGACGATCGCCCCGGTGGCCGACGAGGCCGAGGTCTGGCAGGCGCTCGTGCTCGGCCTGCGCGACTACGTCAACAAGAACCGGTTCCCCTCCGTGGTGCTGGGGCTCTCCGGCGGCATCGACTCCGCGGTGGTCGCCGCGCTGGCCGTGGACGCGCTCGGGGGCGACCGGGTGGTGGGGGTGTCGCTGCCCAGCCAGCACTCCTCCGAGCACAGCCGGGAGGACGCGGCCGAGCTGGCGAAGCGGACCGGGCTGGACTACCGGGTCGAGCCGATCCAGCCGATGGTGGACACCTTCCTGGCGAACCTGTCGCTCTCCGGGGTCAGCGTGGAGAACCTCCAGGCGCGGGTCCGCGGGGTGATCCTGATGGCCCTGTCGAACCAGGAGGGGCACCTGGTGCTGACCACCGGCAACAAGAGCGAGCTGGCGGTCGGCTACTCCACTCTCTACGGCGACTCCGTCGGCGGCTTCAACCCCGTCAAGGACGTCTGGAAGACGCTGGTCTGGCGGCTGGCGAAGTGGCGCAACGCCGACGCCGCCCGCCGGGGCGAGACGCCGCCCATCCCGGAGAACTCGATCGGCAAGCCGCCGAGCGCCGAGCTGAGCCCCGGCCAGCTCGACAGCGACACCCTGCCCGACTACGACGTGCTGGACCCGATCCTGATCGGCTACGTCGACGGCGACCTCGGCCGCGACGGGCTGGTCGCGTCCGGCCACGACCCGGCCATCGTCGACCGGGTGCTGCGGATGGTGGATACCGCCGAGTACAAGCGCCGCCAGTCGGCCCCGGGCACGAAGATCTCGATGAAGGCGTTCGGCCGCGACCGGCGGCTGCCGATCACGAACCGCTGGCGCGAGGACGGCTGAACCGGTCGGCTCCCGGGCCGGCGGGGCGGCCCGGGAGTGACATCCTCCACTGCGCTCTGCCGTGGCACGGTCGTCGGGTGCGACGATCGCGACGGAACCCGGGGACCGCGTACGCGGCCTCGAGGAAGGAGAGAGTCATGGTGGAATCCACCCCGTCCGAGGTGACCGCCCTCTACGGCGGCCCGGCCACCCGGCGGGTCCGCACCCGCGACCTGATCGCCGCCAAGGAGCGCGGCGAGCGGTGGCCGATGCTCACCTCGTACGACCAGTACACGGCCTCGATCTTCGACCAGGCCGGCATTCCGGTGCTGCTGGTCGGCGACTCGGCGGCCAACAACGTCTTCGGCTACGAGACGACTGTGCCGGTCACCGCCGAGGAACTGCTCCCGCTGGTGCGCGCGGTGGTCCGGGCGACCCGGCACGCGCTGGTCGTCGGCGACCTGCCGTTCGGCTCCTACGAGGAGGGCCCCACGCAGGCGCTGCGTACCGCCGTGCGGTTCATGAAGGAGGGCGGCTGCCAGGCGGTGAAGCTGGAGGGCGGGCGGCGCTGCGCGGCGCAGATCGCCGCCATCACCGGCGCCGGCATCCCGGTGATGGCGCACGTCGGCTTCACCCCGCAGAGCGAGCACGCAATCGGCGGGTACCGGGTGCAGGGGCGCGGCGACGCGGCCGACGACGTGATCGCCGACGCCCGTGCCGTGGCCGAGGCGGGCGCGTTCGCCGTGGTGCTGGAGATGGTGCCCGGCGAGGTGGCCAAGCGGATCACGACGGAGCTGCCGATCCCGACCGTGGGCATCGGGGCCGGCGCGGACACCGACGCCCAGGTGCTGGTCTGGCAGGACATGGCCGGCCTGCGTACCGGCAGGGCACCACGCTTCGTGAAGCGCTACGCCGACCTGGCGGGCACGCTTACCGACGCGACGCGACGCTTTGCCGACGAGGTCCGGGGCGGCGACTTCCCGGCCGCGGAACACACCTTCTGACCGCCGCCGGTGGTGCGGCCCCACCGGCCGCACCACCGGGGTGTCAGACCACGCAGAACTCGTTGCCCTCCGGGTCGGCGAGCTGCACCGAGTAGTGGTCGTTCTCCGGGGCGTCCATGCTGCCGAGCACCCGCGCGCCCAGCCCTGTCAGCCGGGCCACCTCGGCGTCCACCCGCTCGCGGCGCTGCGCGACCGGCACCGACCGCCCGCCACCGACCGTCAGGTCGATGTGCAGCCGGTTCTTGATCGACTTCAGCTCGGGCACCGGCTGGAACCAGATCCGTGGGCCGGCCCCGGTCGGGTCCTCGATCCGGTCGAGACAGTCACCCTCGCCGAGCTCGTCCGCCGGGATGCCGGTCGCCAGGTACCACTCGCGCCAGGTCGCGTGCCCGGCCGGCGGGGGCGCGGGCCGGTAACGCAGCGCCTCCGCCCAGAACGCCACCAGCCGGCCCGGGTCCCCGCAGTCGATCGTGAGCTGCCATGTCATGCCCCGATCCTGCCCCGCCGGTACGACAGGACGACAGCGCGTGCAGCCCGCCCGCCCGCCGGCTCACGCAGCCCCGGCGCACGCAGCCCCGCCCGGCGGCCTGCCCGGTAGAAACCTTGGCAGGAAATGGCCCCCCGGAGGGCCGTTCCCTGCCAGGATCCCGGGCGAGGCGAGGGCGGGGCGGGCCGAAGGCCGGGCACAGATCAGCAGAGCGCAGCCGAGCGGGGCGGCGTCGAGCAGGTGGGGGCTGTCAGAGGTCCGTGACGCGGATGCCGGCGTGGGCCTTGTAGCGCTTGTTGATGGCGATCAGGTTGGCGGTGAACGCCTCGATCTGGTGGGCGTTGCGCAGCCGGCCGGCGTAGATGCCCCGCATGCCGGGGATCCGTGCGGCCAGCGCCGCGACCACACCCACCAGCTCCCGGTCCTCGGTGCAGATCAGCACGTCGAGGTCGATCCGGTCGATCTCCGGGTCGGCCAGCAGCGGCGCGCTGACGTGGTTGAACGCGGCGCAGACCCGGGAGTCGGGCAGCAGCGTGGCGGCCTGTTGCACGGCGCTGCCCTCGGCGACCGGGAGCGCGTAGGGGCCCTGCTTGTCGAAGCCCAGCGGGTTGACGCAGTCCACGACGATCTTGCCGGCGAGCGGCTCGGCGAGCGCGGCGACGGTGGCGGCGTGCCCGTCCCACGGCACCGCGATGATGATCACGTCGCTGCGCCGGGCCACCTCCTCGTTGCCCGCGCCGGTGACCCGGGCCCCGGCGGCCACGCCGGGCAGGGCCGCGATCTCCTCGGCGGACTGCGCGGCCCGCTCGGCGGAGCGGGAGCCGATCAGCACGGTCTGGCCGGCCCGGGCGAACCGGTAGGCCAGGCCCCGCCCCTGGTCGCCGGTGCCGCCGATGATGCCGACAGTCAGCCCGGACACGTCGGGCAGCGTGCTCGCGTCGTAAGCCATGCCGTCATCCTCGCAAACCCGTGACGCCGGCCGCAGCGGCTGGCCCTGTGACAATCCCCGCTGCCGCGAACCGCGAACCGCAGACGGCGAACGGCCGGGCAGGCGGCGGGGTCAGGCCCGCTCGAAGGCCACCGCGCGGGTGACCGGGTCGGCGGTCACCAGCCGTACCCGGACCCGCTCGCCCAGCGGCAGCTCGCCGAGGCAGCGGGCGCGCACCGGCGGGTCGTCCAGCGCGACGGTGCCGCCGGGCGGGCGGCCCGGGCGGGAGCGGCCGTTCGGGGGCGCGTCGACGTCCAGCACCGCCGCGTCGAAGCTCTCCCCCACCCGGTGCTGGAGCAGCACCGCCTCGGCCAGTTCGATGGCGCCCCGGCTGGCCGCCGAGGCGGCCCGGTCGGTGCTGGCCATCACGTCGGGCAGCCGGGGCAGCGCCGCGCGGGCCCAGTCGGGCACCGGCCGGCTCTCGTGCAGGGCCAGGCAGACCTCCGTGGCGTACCGGTCGGCCAGCCGCCGCAGCGGCGCGGTGACATGGGCGTACGCGGCCGCGACCCCGCCGTGCTCGCGCTGCTCGGGCGGCCCGCCGTCGAAGGCCGTGTACGCCGCGCCGCGCATCAGCTCGGCGGCCTGGTCGACGAAGGCGGCGGCCCGGGGTTGTGACGGGTCCAGGCCGGCGATCACCTCGCCGGGGCCGGCCCCGTCCGGCCAGTGCACGCCCAGCGGGGCGGCGGCGGCCCGCAGCCGCGTCACCGCCTCGGGTTTCGGCGCCGGCATCGTCCGCAGCAGCCCGATCCCCCCGGCCAGCATGATGTCGGCGGCGGCCATCCCGGTCAGCAGCGAGATCTGGGCGTTGTGTTCCTCCATCGGCGCCGGCCCGCGCAGCACCAGCCGCCAGCCGTCGCCGTCGGCCTCCAGGTCCTGTTCGGGCAGCGGCAGGTTGATCGCTCCCCGGCGCAGCCCACGGGCGGTGAGCAGAGCACCGATCTCGGGCAGCAGGGCGATCGGGTCGGGCAGCCGCCCGGCGTCGGCGGCGGCCTGCACGCCGACGTAGTCCAGCTTGGCCCGGCTGCGCACCAGCGCGCGGCAGAGCGTCACCCCGACGGTGCCGCCGTCGGCGTCCAGGTCGACGGTCCACACGACGGCGGCCCGGTCGACGTCCGGCAGGAGACTCGCCGCGCCCTCGCTGAGGGTCTCCGGATGCAACGGCACGGTGCCGTCGGGCAGGTAGACGGTCTGCCCGCGCCGCCACGTCTCCTCCTCGAGCGCGCCGCCGGGGCGGACGTGCGCGGCGACGTCGGCGATGGCGTACGACACCCGGTAGCCGCCGCCGGCGCGGCGGGCGAGGTGCATCGCCTGGTCGAGGTCGCGCGAGCCGGCGGGGTCGACGGTGACGAACGGCACGTCGGTGCGGTCGGCGGCGGGCCGGGGCGGCGCGGACGCCGCCTCGTCCGCCTCGCGCTGCGCCGCGGCCGGGAAAGCCTCGGGCAGCCCCAGTTCGCGGCGCAGCGCGCCGAAGTCGATGCGGGGGGCGAGTACGCGTCGGATCACCACGGGGTCGATCCTGACAGTGTGGCGGATGATCCGCCTGCCGGCGAGCATCCGGCCCGGCGGCGGTTGTCAGCCGGTCGCCCGACGCGAGGTGGCCCGTACCCCCTTGGGAGCGGTGGCGCGGGCGGCGGCCGTCGGCGCGGGCGCCTTGCGGGCGGTGGCCTTCCTGGCGGGGGCCTTGACGGCTGTCGTCTTCTTCGCCGGCGCCTTCTTCGCCGCCGCCTTGCGGGTGGTGGCCGAGGAGGTCGCGGTGGCCTTTTTGGCGGGGGCCTTCGTCGCGGCGGCCTTGCGGGCGCCACCGGTGGGCCGGGTCGCGGCCGCCTTCCTGGCCGGCGTCGCCTTCTTGGCGGGCGTCGTCTTCTTCGCGGGGGCCTTCGTCGCCGCCGACGTGGTCTTCGTCGTGGCCTTCCGGGCCGCCGAGGTGGCCTTCTTCGCCGCCGACGTGGCCTTCGGCGCCACGGTCTTCTTCGCCGGGGCCTGCTTCGCCGCCGTGCTGGCCTTCCTGGCCGGGGCGGTGGCCTTCCTGGCCGTGGTGGCGGCCACCGCCGCCGCCTGCCGGGCGGGCGTCCTCGCCGAGGTCTTCTTCTTCGCCGCCGGGCTCTTGGCGGCCACCGTCGTCCGCTTCGCCGCGGCGGGCGCCTTCTTCGCGGCGGTGGCGGCCGTGCGCTTCGCCGCGGCCGTCGTCTTCTTCGCCGCGGTGGCGGCCCCGGTCGCCGTCTTCTTCGCGGGCGCCTTCTTCGCCGTGCTCTGCCGCGCGGGCGCCTTCGTGGCGGTGGCCTTCTTCGCCGGGGCCCGGCCCGCACCGCCCGCCGCCTTCTTCGCCGGGGCCTTCTTCGCCGCCGTGCCCGGGGCCGACCCGCGCGCGGTACGCGCCGTGCCCGCGGTCCGCTCCGCCGCGGCGGTCTTCCTGGCGGTCGTGCGTCCGGCGGCCGGGCGGGTGGTGGCCTGCTGTGCTTCGGCCATCTTGGTTCCCTTCCTGGGGAGGTGCTCTCGCCCTCGCGGAGCACCACGTACCTCGGCACGGGCCATCCCGCGCCGCCTATCTGCCCTCCCCGGACCAGCGGGCGTCCTCGGCCTCCCACGCGTCGTTGCGCTCCCGCACCGTCTGCAGGGCGTTCTCCGCGTCGGCGGCCGAGGCGTACGGCCCCAGAACGTGCCTGGCGGGGCACACGTCGGCGTCGGTCTCGACCCGGTGGTGCCGGGTACACCAGTAGAAGTGCGCACCGCTTTCGCTGTCGCTCATGGGATCACTGTGCACCGCCGACCACCCGGCCGCCACCGGAACACGACAAGTCGTCGATGTTCTCCACAGTAGACGTGCTTCCGCCGGCAGGGGCGGGAACTGCGAAAACAGGCCCTGCGGGATCCCCGGGGCGCCCCGTCGTCCCGGAACGGGGCAGCCGCGGGACACCCCTGTGCCGCACAATCCCCGGGTGCGACACGGGGGTGGGATTTCGGTACGGCTGCGGCGCGGGCTGGCGGTGGCGCTGCTGACGATCGTGCTGGCGGGAATCGGGGCGGCCGTCGGGCTGCCGCTGCTGCGGGAGCGGTCGCAGCAGCGGCTGGAGCAGCGGGCCGAGCGGGAGGTGACCGCCACCGCGCAACTCGCCCGCGCGCGGGTGCTCGCCGACCCGGCGGCCGGGGAGCCGACGCTGCGGCAGGCCGCCGACGCGGTGGACGGGGTCGAGGTGCTGACCGTCGACAGCGGCGGGCCACGTTCGGAGCCGACCGTACGGCTGGTCCTGCGCGTCCGGGTCAGCAAGACGGCGGCGTCCGTCTTCGGCTGGCAGCGGGCCGACTCGGCGGCGTGCTTCGCGCTGGCCGTGCCGCCCGACGCCGACCCGGCCGCCCTCGAACGGCTGTCGTGCCCCGACTGACCCGGCCGGCCGCCCTACGGCCCCCGCGCGGCAGCCGACCCCCGCGCGACGGCCGGCGGTCGCGCCGCGCGGGCAGATGACCGGGCCCGATGCGCCCCTGCGCCGCTACCTCGGCGACCTGGTCGCCGCCGCCCGCGACGTCCTCGGCGTCGACCTCGTCGGGGCGTACGCGGCCGGCTCGGTCGGGTTGGGCGCGTACCAGCCGGGGCGCAGCGACGTCGACGTCGCGCTGGTCTGCGCCGACGCCCTCGACCTCGCCCGCAGGCGGGAGCTGGTGGCGCGGCTGCGGCACGAGGCGCTGCCCTGCCCGGCGCGCGGACTGGAACTGGTCGTCTACCGCCGGGCGGTCGCCCGCTCCGGCACGCCGGAACCCGGCTTCGAGGTCGAGCTGAACACCGGGGCGCGGATGCCGTTCCGGGCGACGTGGGCCGCCGCCGACCGACCCGCCGAGGACGGCAGGTTCTGGTACGGCCTGGACCGCAGCATCCTGCACCAGTGCGGGTACGCCCTGCTCGGGCCGCCGGCCGCCGAGGCCTTCGCCGACCTCTCCCCCGCCGACCTGCGCCGCCTGCTGACCGACGCGCTGCGCTGGTGGCTGGCCCTGCCGACCCCGCCCGGCGACGGTCCCGCCCCGGGGGCCGAGGACGCGGTGCTCGGCGCCTGCCGCTCCCTGGTCAGGCTCCGCCACGGCATCTGGCTGTCGAAGGTCGACGCCGGCCGCCGGCTGCTCGCCGACAGCCGGCCGGCCGACGCGACCGACGGCGACGCGGCTGCCGACCCGACCGGCGGCGGGGCCGCCAACCTGATCGAACGGTCGATCGCGGCGCGGGCCGGCGGGCCGCCGCCGGGCGGTCCCGAGGCCCGCGCCTTCCAACGGCGCGTCCTGGACGAGATCCGCGCTGCGGCGGTGTGACCTGCGGCCCGGGCCGGGCCGGGGTTTGGCAGCGGCCGGCCGCGACCGGTCGCCCCGCCTCGCGGTCGGGTCAGGACGGACGGACGACCGGTTCGGGGACGGCGTGGTCGGCGGCCGGCTCCGGCCGGCCTCGGGCGGCCCGGATCGCCCAGGCCAGCGCGTAGGGAGTGCAGGCGAGGTAGAGCAGGGGCTCCAGGAGGACCGCGTCGGTGATCAGGAAAATCTCCTGTTCGGTCGGTCCGGGCAGGCCGAGCGCCGAGTCGGTGTAGCAGGCGAGGAGCCACAGCGGGGCGAAGGTGGGGTCCACGCCCTCCGGCACCCCGTAGACGACGGTCCCCGTGCCCGCCGGAACGTGGCTCAACACGGCGACGACCGTCGCCAGGTCGGCCACGACGATCGCGCCGAGCACGCCGACGCACCACGCGAGCCGAACCCGGCCGCGCCCGGCCAGCCTGGTCGTCACCCGTAGGACCAGGGCCAGCCCGGCGAGCCAGAGCACCAGCCCGGGCGCGACGCGGGCCAGCGCGTCGGCGTCCCCGATCACGGCTCGCCCGGCCGCCGCGAGGGTCAGCGCGACGGGAACCACGATGCCGAAGGACACGCGCCAGCCTCCGGCGGGCGCGCCGCCGCGAGCCAGCCGTTCCGCGCACACGGCCAGCCCCACCGCTCCGCAGAGGGTCAGTACGGTGGCGATCGGCAGTTGCAGGTCGAACGCCCACCCGACCCGCCAGCTCAGCCACTCGACCACGACGTTCATCGCGAACAGGCTGACGAGCACCACCCCGACGCAAGCCGACGGGGCGAGCAGCAGCGGAAGGGTCGTCCGGAGCAGTCGGCGGGCGATCGGCGCGTGGTCGGGGGCATCGACGCCGGAGCGGCGTACGGCCAGGCTGGCGGCGAAGCGCAACATCCGCACCCGCTGTCCCCGCTCGGCGAGGACCTGCAGCTCGGCGGCCCACTCCCGGCCAAGCTCGGCACGGAGCTCGATCGGCCAGCGGCGCCGCGCGACCGCGAGCAGCATCGCGGCCACGCGTCGGCTCACCATGCCGGCGCCCCGGTGGGCTCGATGCCGCCCCCGGACGGGCGGGGGTCGGGGGCCAGGGCCCGCAGCTCGGCCAGTGCGCGCCGGGCGGCGGCCACCCCCTCCGCCGTCAGCCGGTAGTAGCGTCGCGCCGGCCGGCCCACGCTGGACGGGTCGACGGCCTCCCACTCGGCGGTGAGCCACCCGGCCGACCGGAGCCGGTGCAGCACCGGGTAGAGGGTGCCGCTGGGCAGGCCCGTCATGGCGATCAGGTCCAGGCCGTAGCGCTCGACGTCCGGTTCGGTCAGCAGCGCGGCGAGCACCCGCGCGACCGGGATGGTGATGCGCACGGCCGGACTATATCGAAACCCTACATAGGGTGGGGGGCCCGCCAATTTCGGCGGGCCCCCCGGTGTCAGTCGGTCACGGGCTCCACCGGGATCCAGAGTTCGGCGTCCGCCTGCGTGCCGTCCGCCGACAGCCGGGTACGCGAGATCTCCGGTCCCGGCCGGCTGCGGTACGGGTTGGACGGGAACCACTGGGTGAACACGTCCCGCCACAGGTACTGCACCGCCTGCGGGAACGCCCCGGCGGTCTCGAAGACCGCCCAGGCGCCCGCCGGCACAGCCAACGCGTCCAGGTCCTCCGGCACGTCCGCGCCGGTCACCACGGCGTGCCAGTAGTCCAGCTCGGTACCCTCCGCGCGCCCGTCGGCCACGTCGGCGCTGACGTTGACGATGCCCTGCGGCTCCTGGTCGGACAGGGCCCCGATCCGGCGTGCCGTCTCGGTGTCGAGGCCCTTGACGAAGGCGGCGATCGCGGGGTTCATCCCCTCGTGCCGCAGCGGTACGCGGGCCGTGCGGCCCACCAGGTGGAACCCGTCCTTCCGCACGATCCGGTACCGCATGCTGCTGCTCCCCTCGACGACGAGCCGAAAGGACATCCGGGGCTGGGAGCGCAACGCCGCCCCCGTACGCCGGGCCTCGCCGGGGCCCACACCGTGCACGGCGTGGAACGCCCGGGCGAACGCCTCGGTGGAGCCGTAGCCGTAGCGGACCGCGACGTCGAGCAGCGTCCGCTCCCCCGCGAGCACCTCCGCGCCCGCGACCGTGAGCCGCCGCCGCCGGATGTACTCGGACAGGCCGACGCCCGCCAGCGCGGAGAAGAGCCGCCGGAGGTGGTATTCCGACGTCACCGCGATCCGTGCCAGCTCGGTCACCTCGATCGGTTGATCGAGGTGCCGCTCGATGTGCTCCATGGCCTCGTTGAGCCGCTCCAGCACCCGCTGCTCCTCCCCTGTCACCGCCGCAACGCTAGGCGCGCGGGGGCCGCCCGACCCGACATGCTGTGCCCGGACAGGTCGGATCGGCCGGCGGGCGACAGCACGGCGGCCGGGTCCTCACGCCGCCACCGGCAGGTCGCGGTTGGCATACGCCTTGCGGCGGGCCAGGCGGAACCGCAGGCGGGCCGGGCCGAGAACGTAGTGCCAGTCGTCGGTGACCCGGTTGCCGAGGCCATCGAAGACCCTGGCCGCCGACGGCCAGTCCCGGGCCACGCTGAACGCGAGTGCGAACGAGTTCCACGCCCTCGGCCAGCCGATGCTGTGGCGGTGGTCGGCGTGCCAGATCGACCGCTCGGCGGCGGCGCGCAGCTCCGCCCGCACCTCGGGAGCACGCATGTAGTTCCAGACCTCCTCGCCACCGGAGCTGACCCACCGCTCCGAGTGGGCGAGCGCGACGAGGACGGGCAGGAGGCTGCCGGCCGGTGCCGTTCTCGTGGCGGATCGGGCGAACACGAACATCTCTTCGTGGCTACCGAACCACTTGCGGCACCTGTACTGCAGCATGTGCGCGTGCGCGACGGTGTTGAACGGCGCGTGCCGGGTGGCGCCGACGAACCGTCGCTGCGCCTCGCCCCGGTCGGCCCGTGAGCCGCGTGCCGACTTCACCAGGAAGGTCCATGGCGCGGGATCGTCCTCATCGTCGGCCACCACCTCCCACAACGTCCGCTCGACGAGTGCGAGCCGGCGGTGGAACTCCTCGAACTGCGACTGCCGGGTCAGCTTGGCGACGCGGGCCCCCCGGGCCTCCCAGGCCCATCTGACGCCTGCCGCCCCCTGCACCAGTGCCGGCAACCTGTCGTGCGACTCCGCGGCCACCCAGCCGCTGGCCAGCGCGTACGCGTTCGGCAGGTATGCGAACCCGTCGATCAGCGCGATGCGCTCGTCGCCGGGGGTCGCGTCGACCACCCGTCGCGCCTCGGCCCAGTTCCGGCTGCGCAGTGCCCTGTGCAGGGCGTGCACGGTGGGGTCTCCCGCAGCCGGGTCCCACCTCAGTCCCATTGACCACATGCCGGCATCGTAGGAGCACCGCCGGCACGTCAGACACGGAGGAGAGGGCAGGGTCCGCGTCGGGCGCCGGCGCCCGGGAGCCGGCCCCGACGTGGTCTGGGACATGAGCTTCAGGAGGGGGTCGGTCTCCTGGTCAGAAGGGGGGCGCGTCCTCGCCCATCAGCGCCAGCACGACGCCGCCCTTACCGCTCTTGAGGCCCTGGACGACGACCCGACCGGTGCTGCCGTCGGGCAACTCCAACGTGAAGGTCTTCCCGACCGCGTTCTTGGGACCACTGCCGGCACTGTTGGCGGGCCGGAAGTCACCCGCCCACGGCGGCGTACCACCCCTACGGGCGGGCTCGGCGAAGAGCGCGGCGGTGCCAGGGGTCCTGGTGCCGTCCGAGGAAAGAAGCACTGAGGCGCTGCGATAGGTAGCCATATGCGCCAAGGCTATCCCGGACCACACTCCTTCGCGCCACCACACACCAGCAGCCACGAAAAGCGACCTCGGCGACCCGGCCGGCGAACGTCGGCGGGCAGGAGGGCGCCGGGGTAGCCGCGCTCATCTCGCAGCGGCGCTGCGACAACTCCGCGTGGAGCCGGACGCCGCCGGTGGGCGGGGGCCGGGTGCGCGGTAAGGGGTGCGTACGGCGGCCGTCGACGCGGGTGCGCAACGGCCGCCGTACCGTCTGGGTCGGTCAGCCCGTGTTGCCGCTGGCCCAGACGGGCTCCGCGTCGCTGTTTCGGTAGAGGACCAGGTTGCCGTCCTCCTGTAGCCAGAGCGTGGTGGGGCCGTGCCCCCCGGTCCGGCTGGACCAGGTGACTGTTCCGTCGGCCCGGTGGAGCGCCAGGTTGCCGTCGGAGCCGTTGACCAGCCGCACGCCGTCGCGGGTGTTGCTCGCCCAGAGCGCGGTGGCTGTGCTTCTGCGGTAGAGGACCAGGTTGCCGTCGGCCTGCAACCAGAGCTCGAAGCGGTCGTCGAGGGAGCGCAGCCCGGCCCAGCGGCGCAGGGTCTGCCCGGTGCGCAGATCAGCCGGTACGGCGTCGGAGAGCTTGACCGAGAGATCGCTGAAGATCGGCTCCTTGGGGCTGAAGTCGCGGGTCACCACCCCGAAGTTGCACTCCGGATTGGCCGGGTCGACGCAGGCGTCACGGTAGGAGTAGACGAAGAACGGTCCCGTGTAGCTCAGTGCCCGCCACATGTGCACCGCCTGGACCAGGTGGTCCCGGAGCGTCTCCCGGCTCAGCCCCGTCGCCCCCGAAGTGGGGTAGCCGAACTCGGTGCCCCAGATCTTCTTCGCCCCGGCACCGTTTTTGAGCATGACCGAGCGCAGGTAGGCGAGTTCCCCACAGGGCGGGTTCTCGCTGGGCGGACCGAAGAGGTTCCACCAGCGGTTGACGCATTCCGGCGCGGCCGGGCCCAGACCTGAGTTCCATGCCGGGTACGGGTGGTGCGCCACCGCGTCGAAGTACGGGCCGTACCCGTTGCGATAGGCCCAGTCCAGCCAGAACGCCGACTCGTTCGGGTTGCCGGTGCCGGTGACCGGGGAGCCGTTGCCCGAGGCGCCAGCGAGCACCACACAGTCCTGGCAGGCGGCGTGGATCCGGGGGTAGGCGAGCCGGACCAACTGCCAGTAGCGGGTCTTCCGGTCGGTGGCGTAGTTGCCGAAGCCCTCATAGTCGCCGGTGCGCCCGTTGTTGGGCTCGTTCCAGACCTCGTAGGCGTGCACCCGACCGGCGAAGCGCCGCACAGTCGCGTCGACGATCGCGGTCCAGTCGGTGTCGTCGGTGGGGAACCACTTGTCGGTGCTGTTCCCGCCGTTGGCCCAGGGCGGCGCGTAGGCGAGCACCAGCAGCACCCGGATGCCCCGGGCCCTGGCGGCGTCCACCACCGGATCGAGCCGGTCCCAGCGCAGCGCGCAGGTGCGGCACGGCTGCACGTACCACCAGTCGAGGTCGACGCGGATCATCGGCGAACGGCCGGGCAGGTAGGCGACCATGTCGTCCAGCCGGCGGGTCAGATCGGCGTCGAGCAGACCACTGCCCTCGGCGAAGCCGACGTCGAACGGGCCGTATGTGGTCGCGACCGGCAGCGTGGCCGGCAGCCGCCCGGCAGGGCCGGTGGCAGCGGTCGGAACGGTCAGGCCCCCGAGCACGAACATGAGCAGGGCGAGTACGGCCGCCGGCAGCCAACGGACCGACCGTCCGTTCCGGGCCGGCGACGTACCGACTGGATCAGTCAGCATGCAAGATCCCCCGTTCCGCCGCCCCGGCAACCGACCGTCGCGACGGTGGGCGGCTCTGCGAGGAAGTATCACCCCACGACATCGATCTCCACCGACCCGACGAGCCTGCCACCTACCGCCCGGCCCCAAGCTCAGGCGCCAGCAGGGCGTCAACCGTCGGGCAAAGTTGACCAAGAACCCCCATCGACGCCCGCACATGGAAACAGCTCAGAGCCTTATCGCGGCTCTGAGCTGGTGGGCGACGGACGAGTCGACCTGTACGCCGGATTCTGTGACCGGCACGTGCCCCGAGGGGTTCGCGCCGGCGGCGGCCATCCATCTAGGCCTGCCGTTGCCGGCAGGCTCAAGCGGCCTACCCGCAGACATCGGGCGGGCAGCCCTCAAGCGTCTGCGCGGGGTCGTCACCTTTGCTGATGACGGCCCTTACTTGGCCTTGCTCCGGGTGGGGTTTACCGAGCCACCCCGGTCACCCGGGGTGCTGGTGGGCTCTTACCCCACCGTTTCACCCTTACCGTCCCCGATGGGGTCGGCGGTCTGTTTTCTGTGGCACTGTCCCGCGGGTCGCCCCGGGTTGCCGTTAGCAACCACCCTGCCCTGTGGAGTCCGGACGTTCCTCGGCGGCGGGCCGGAGCCCGCCGACGCGACCGCCCGGTCGACTCGTCCGTCGCGTACCCATCCTAACGACGCCATGGGCGCGGCTATTGCCGCCCCGGGGCCGGTGCCGGGCGCGCACGTCAGCGGGCGGTGTGTCCGCCACGCCGCACCGGCAGCCGCTCCGCCCGGGGCGCGTACTAGCCTCTGGTGACCATGGATGTCTCCGACGCCGCGCTGCTGCTCGCCGCCGGTCTCGCCGCGGGCACCGTCAACGCGGTGGCTGGCGGGGGGTCGCTCATCACGTTCCCGGCGATGATCGCGGTGGGCCTGCCGCCGGTGCCGGCCAACGTGAGCAATTCGGTGGCGGTCTTCCCGGGGTACGTGGCGAGTGTGGCGGGCAGCCGGCAGGATCTGCCGCCCCGGCGGGCGTTGGCCACGCTGGTGCCCACCACGATCGTCGGCGCGATCGCCGGCACGCTGCTGCTGCTGGCCACCCCGGCCCGGGCGTTCGAGCTGGTGGTGCCCTTCCTGGTGCTCGGGGCGACGGCGGTGCTGGCGTTCCAGGATCCGCTGCGCCGGCTGGTCGGGCATCCCCGCGACCTGCCGGCCCGCCGCCGTACCGTCACCGTGCAGGCCATGGTCGCCGTCGGCGCGGTGTACGGCGGCTATTTCGGCGCGGCGCTCGGGGTGATGCTGGTCGCGGGCCTGGCCCTGGTGCTGGACGCGACGCTGGCCCGGGTGAGCGCGATCAAGAACCTGCTCTCCGCGTTGGTCGGGCTGACCACGCTTGTGGTGTTCGCGCTGTTCGGGCCGGTGAACTGGGCGGCCGTCGCGGTGGTCGCGCCGGCGACGCTGGTCGGCGGGTACGCGGGCGCGCGGCTGGTCCGCCGGCTGCCGCCGGTGGTGCTGAAGGTGCTGATCGTGGTCTTCGGCACGGCGATCGGCCTCTACCTGCTGTGGCGCGCGGTGCGCTGAGCCCGTGCCGGCCGGGCCGGGTCAGGTGGCGTCGCCTCGGGGCGGGAGGGCGCATCCGTGGGACGGGTGCGGGGTTCAGCCGCGACCGCACCAGGCACGAGCCGGCGCGGTGCGGACCAGGAGCCCGCTGACCAGCAACGCCAGCACCGTCAGCAGCCCGCCAGCAGCCGCCGCGACGAACGCCGGATCGACCGGCGGCGTGATCAGCGACCCGGGGCTCGGCCCGAGGAGCAGCATGATGCCGGCCCCGCCGAGGACGGCGACGGCGACCGGCGCGGCGAACCTGTGCACCACCCGCCACGCCAGCGGGCCGCCGTGCCAGAGCCCCCGGAGCACGGCTACGGCCGCCACCGTGCAACAGGCCAGGGCCAGCCAGTTTCCCGCGCCACCGACCGCACCGAGCAGCACGATGTCGACCGCGAGGGCGTACGCCCACCAGAGCGCGAGCAGCGACACGCTCACCACGATGCTGGCCGGCCGCCGCGTCGGGCCCCGCCCGGCGGGCTGCGGGCGGTCCGGCGGCTCGTTGGTCATCGCCGGATCCTATGCGCGCCGCCCCGGCGGGGCGAGGCGGCTTCGCGCCCGCTCCGGTGGGCGCAGCGCCGAGCCGGCCCCGGCCTGCCGGTGCGGGGAAGGGCCCCCGCACGTCGAACCGCGATGGGCGGGGGCCCTTCCTGTCACGCGGCCGGTTCCGGGGTGGCGGCGTCGGCGGCGCGGCGCGGGCCGGGTACGACGCGGGGGTCACCCTCGTCGGCGAAGTAGTCGTCCGACGTGGTGCCGTCGCCGCCGTCGCGTACCTTCGCGGCGCGCAGCGCCAGCGTCAGCAGGGCCGCGACCGCGAGGTTGACCAGTACCGCCACGATCCCGACGTAGATCGTCTTCGAGGTGTCGAAGCCGAAGTCCGACAGCGGGAACGCCGAGCCGCCGAAGTGCTTGCGGCCGGTGGCGGCGTTCGGGATCTGGTAGAGCATCCACATGCCCAGCCCCATGCCCGCGACCCAGCCGCCGATCAGGGCGTCCCGGTGGAACCAGCGGGTGTAGAGGCCGAGGGCGACCGCCGGCAGCGTCTGAAGGATGATCACACCGCCGATGAGCTGGAGGTCGATGGAGAACTGCGGGTCGAGGAAGACGATGCAGGCCACCGCGCCGACCTTCACCACCAGCGAGGTGATCTTGGAGACGGTGGCCTCCTGCGCCGGGCTGGCGTCCCGCTTCAGGTACTCCTTGTAGATGTTGCGGGTGAACAGGTTCGCCGCCGCGATCGACATGATCGCCGCCGGCACCAGCGCGCCGATGCCGATGGCCGCGTACGCGACGCCCGCGAACCAGTCGGGGAACTGCTGGTCGAACAGGACGGGGACCACCGTGTTGTTGTCCACGCTCCCCGGTGACGACCCCGGCAGCGGCTTCACCCCGGCCGCGATGGCCATGAAGCCGAGCAGCGCGATCAGCCCCAGCAACAGGCTGTACGCGGGCAGCGCCGACATGTTCCGCTTGATCACGGAGCGGTTCCGGCTGGCCAGCACGCCGGTGATGCTGTGCGGATACAGAAACAGCGCCAGCGCCGAGCCGAACGCCAGCGTGACGTACTGGAGCTGGTTGTTGGTGTTCAGCAGCACCCCGTCGTTGGGGTTGGGCGACGCGTCGAACTTCGCCTCCGCGGCGTCGAAGATCTCCCCCCAACCACCCAGCTTGTACGGCAGGTACAGCACCGCCACCAGGATCACGATGTAGATGAGCGTGTCCTTGACGAACGCGATCAGCGCCGGCGCGCGCAGCCCCGACTGGTAGGTGTACGCGGCCAGGATCGCGAACGCGATGATGATCGGCAGGTGCCGGGCCAGGGCGCTCTCGCCGGTGACCCCCATGGTCTTGAGTACCGCCTCGATGCCGACCAGTTGCAGCGCGATGTACGGCATCGTGGCGACGATGCCGGTGATCGCGATGAGCAGGGCCAGCACCGGCGAGTCGAAGCGGGTGCGGACGAAGTCCGCCGGGGTGACGAACCCGTGCCGGTGCGAGACCGACCAGAGCCGGCACAGCACCAGGAACACCAGCGGATAGACGACGATCGTGTACGGCACGGCGAAGAAGCCGGCCGCGCCGGCCCCGAACATCAGCGCCGGCACCGCCACGAAGGTGTACGCGGTGTAGAGGTCGCCGCCGACCAGGAACCAGGTGATCCAGCCGCCGAAGTTGCGCCCGCCCAGCCCCCACTCGTCGAGGTGGGCCATGTCCTTCGGGGCCCGCCACCGGGCCGCCACGAACCCCATGCCGCTGACCAGCAGGAAGAGCACCGAGAAGACGATGATCTCGGTGAGGTGGTCGCGCCACATCACCGCACCACCTTCGTACGCGACTGCGGGGCTCGCAGGCCCGGCTCACTCCTCGCGCTCACCGACGACACCTTCGTTCGCGACTGCGGGGCTCGCAGGCCCGGCTCACTCCTCGCGCTCACCGGCCACCCCGCTTCTTCGTCATCCGGTACACGAACGTCGTCGTGGTCACGCCGAGCAGGATGTAGGTGAGCTGGAGCCAGTAGAAGCGCGGGAAGCCGAGCAGCCGGGGCGAGTCGGCGTTGAAGAACACCGGGACCAGGGGCACCAGGATGGGGAGGAAGAGCAACCAGTTCCAGGGGCTGTGGTCCTTCGCCCTGGTGCGCGCCACGGTCGGCGCCTCCGGTTCGGGTTCGGCCATTGCGACAAACCTTCCCGTGTCATAGATCGACATTGGTGGACGGCCGGAGGCTACGACCCTGTGACCCCGGTCACCTTCGATGGAGGCCTGACGCTGCGCCGAACGGCCGGCGACGTGCGCCGGACGGCGGTCACCGCGAACGTCGCCCGGTGGCGGGCGCGGGCACGGCGGAAGGCGGCGGGCGCGGGGCACGGCGTGTTCATGAACCGGTCAGAGCCACTCAGTGATGATCGTGATGGTCAGGACGGCGTGGAAGCGGACTGCCAGTCTCTTGTAGCGGGTGGCGACGCCGCGGTGGCGTTTGAGTCTGTTGATGCCGTTCTCGACGACGTGGCGTAGCTGGTGGAGGCCCTTGTCGGCAGAGCCAGAACAGCCACTGCCCGCCGGTCAGGTCAGGCCGCCTGGTCAGCCGACCTGGCGGCCTGCTCGATCTTCGCGCAGTAGGCTGCACGGGCTTCCCCGTCGATCTGGCTCTCGTGTTCGGCGCGCAACCCGGTCCGGCCGTCGAGGCCCTCGCGCAGGATATCGGCGTGCCCGGCATGCCGGATGGACTCGCCGAGGACATGGACCATGATGGCGAACAGGTTCGTGTCGGCATAAGGCTCCGGCCACCACGGCACGTGGCCGGGGGCGTCGAGGGGAAGCGAGTTGATCGTCGCGTCCGAGTGCTCCCACATGCGCCGGTAGAACGCGATGATCTGATCGCGGGTCTCGTCCTCGGTCGCCCACAGATCGCTGCCGTTGGAGTCCTGCCACCGGGGCAGCGGTTCCGGGGAAGGGCGGTCGAAGACCTCGCCGAAGTACCTGGCCTCGACGGTGGCCACGTGTTTGACCAGGCCGAGGAGGTTGGTCCCGGTCGCTGTCAAAGGCCGGCGGGCGTCGTATTCGGACAAGCCGTCGAGTTTCCAGAGCAGCGCCTTGCGGTCCCGCCGCAGTCTCCCGTGCAGGTTGGCTTTCGCGAAATCATCGATCACGCGGCATGAGCCTGCCATGGGCTACTCGCGGTCTCAAGATCCCCTACGGAATCCGCAACGACCGGCAGAGCCGAGGCCTGGCCATGGCCACCGCCCTGACCTGCTACAAGAAGCTCGCGAGCCCGCCGGCGGGAGGTGGCGGGCGCGGGGGTCGGACGACGGGCTGCCGCCGAGGGTCAGCCGACCCCGTCCAGGTGCGCGGTGTCGTTGACCGAGCGCACCGCGACGCCGCCGTCGGGCCACGTGTCGAGCACCGAGATGCCGGCCGGGTCCAGGAACAGCCGGTGCAGGAAACCGTCACCGGCCGCGAGCGCGTCGCGCAGCACCAGCTTGATCGGCGAGACGTGCGAGACCACCACCACGGTCTCCCCGGGGTACGCGCGGCACAGCCCGTCGACCGCGCGCCGGCAGCGCTCGGCGACGGCGGCGAACGACTCGCCGCCCGGCGGGGCCACCCGGGCCGAGGCGAGCCACGCGTCCATCTCCCCCGGCCACTGCTCGCGGACCTCGGCGAAGGTACGCCCCTCCCAGTCCCCGAAGTCGCACTCCACGAGGTCGTCCTCGCGGCGCACCGGCGCACCGCCGAGCGCGCCGGCGATCGCCTCGGCGGTCGCCGTACAACGGGACAGGGGTGAGCTGACCACGGCCGCGACGGTCGGGGCCAGCGCGGCCACCCGGGCGGCCGCGGCCCGGGCCTGGCCGAGGCCGCGCTCCGACAGGGGCACGTCGCCCCGGCCGGAGTAGCGGCGCTGCGCCGTGTACGCGGTCTCGCCGTGCCGGACCAGGATCAGCCGGGTCGCGGCGAAACTCGGCCGCGGCTCCCAGGAGGCGGGCGCGGTGGCCGGGTCGGTGCCGGTGCTCGTCGACGCGGCGCGGGCGGCCACCTCACGGGCCCGCGCCCGCGCCGGCGAGTCCGGGCCGGCGACTTCGCGCGGCGGCTCCGCGACACGCGGCGGCGCGACGGCGGCCTGGGCCGGGGAACGGCCGGCGGCGGCGTCCATGGCGGCGTTGGCGAGGGCGTCGGCGTGTCGGTTGCGCTCGCGCGGGATCCAGTGGAACCGGACGGCGGTGAAGCGGCTCACCAGCCCGGCGGCCTGCGCGGCGAGCGGGCGCAGCCCGGGGTGCTTGATCTGCCAGCGGCCGCACATCTGCTCGACCACGAGCTTCGAGTCCATCCGCGCGTCGACCTCGGCGGCGCCCAGTTCGGCGGCGGCCTCCAGCGCGGCGATCAGCCCCCGGTACTCGGCGACGTTGTTGGTGGCGACGCCGATCGACTCGCTCCGCTCGGCCAGCACCTCACCGGTGTCGGGGTCGCGGACGACCGCGCCGTAGCCGGCCGGGCCGGGGTTGCCCCGGGAACCACCGTCCGCCTCGGCGACGACCACGCGCGGCGCCACGGGCTACAGGCCGGACTCGTTGGTGCGGACCATGATCCGCCGGCAGTCCTCGCAGCGGACGACCTCGTCCGGGGCGGCCTTGCGGATCCGGGCCACGTCGGCGCCGGAGAGCTCCAGGCGGCAGCCGCCGCAGCGACCGGCGGTGAGCAGCGCCGCGCCGAGCCCGGTGTCCGAACGGATCTTGTCGTACAGGCCCACCAGGTCGGCCGGGAGGTCGCCCGCGAGCGGCTGGCGGGCGCCGCGCTTGAACTCCTCCTCCTTGGCGATCTCGGCGAGACTCTCGTCGCGGCGCAACTCGACGGCGGCGCGCTTCTCCCGCACCTCCGCGAGCCGCTTCTCGACGTCGTCCAGGACAGCCTGTGCGGTTTCCCGCTGCTCCATCAGCTCCAGCTCGGCGTCCTCCAGGTCGCCCTGGCGGCGGTTGAGCGAGACCAGTTCGTGCTGCAGGGCCTCCAGCTCCCGGGCCGGGCCGCTGCCGGCGGCGAGCCGGGCCTCGTTCTTGGCCTTGCGGACCCGCACCTGCTCGACGTCCTTCTCCTGTCGGGCGATGTCCCGGTCCAGGTCGTCGACCGCCACCTGGGCGCGTACCCGCTGGTCCTCCAGCGCGGACAACTCCCGCGCCAACGCGTCCAGCTCGACCCGCTCGGGCAGGGCGCGGCGGCGGTGGGCGAGCTGGGCGAGGGCGGTGTCGATCGCCTGAAGGTCGAGCAGGCGGCGCTGGACCTGGGGGTCAGCCTTCACGGTCGGGGCTCCTTGTCGTCCACCGCGGGTGGGGCGGCGTGTACGGTCCACGGGTCGGTGTCCCGGTCGGACACCAGCGTCTCGACACCCGTCGCCTCCCGCAGGAGGGCGGCCAGGTCGTCCAGCCACGGTCGTTCCGTCGCCCAGTGGGCGGCGTCGAGCAGGGCCGGGCCGTCGGCGGCCAGGTGCTCGCCGGCCGGGTGGTGGCGCAGGTCGGCGGTGAGGAACGCGTCCACCCCGGCCGCGGTCGCGTCGGCGAGGAAACCGTCCCCCGCGCCGCCGCTGACCGCGAGGGTACGAACCATACGCCCGGGATCCCCGGCGGCGCGAACTCCCCACGCGGTGGCGGGCAGCACGGCGGCGGCGTGCCGGGTCAGCTCCGCCAGGGTCATCGGCTCCGGCAGCTCGCCGATCCGCCCGATCCCCCGCCCCCCGCCGGAGGCGGGCGCACCGGGTGCGGGGCGGTGCAGCGGGCGCAGCCCGGTCAGCCCGAACCGGGCGGCGAGGGCGTCGGACACCCCCGGGTCGGCCACGTCGGCGTTGGTGTGTGCCACGTACAACGCCACGTCGGCCTTGATCAGCCGGTGGACGATCCGGCCCTTGAAGGTCGTGGGGGCCACCGAGGAGACGCCCCGCAGCAGCAGCGGATGATGGGCGACGATCATTTCGACGCCGGCGTCGAGTGCCTCGGTGACCGTTTCCGGCAGCACGTCGACCACGCAGAGCACCCGGCGCACCGGGGCGCACGGCTCGCCGAGCACCAGCCCGACGCGGTCCCACTCCTCGGCCCAGGCCGGCGGATACCGCCGCTCCAACTCGGCGACCACGTCGGCGACGGTGGGTGAAACTGCGTTGGTGCTCACGGCGGGCCAGCTTACCGGCGCGGGCCGTGGCGGGAGGCGTCGCCCACCGACGCCACGGCACGCTGAAGTGGGAGAGGCGCCCCTGCTAACGCACGGCCTCGGCAAGGGTCCCGTCCGCGCACCGGTCCCGCAGGGCGGCGAGGCCCGCGGCCCACGGGAAGGCGTGCAGGTGCCGCTCGCCGGTGCCGGGTGGGTGCAACGGGACCACGTGCTCGCCGAAGAGCACCGTGACACCCCACTCGGCGAGCCGGGCGATGCCGGCCCGGAAGGCCGGGTGGGCCGCCATCGCCGCGTTCGTGTACGGCACCGCCACCACCGGCACGCCCAGGCCCTGCGCCTCCACCAGCAGCCCCAGGGCCAGCGTGTCGGTGATCCCGGCCGCCCACTTGTTGACGGTGTTGACCGTCGCCGGGCAGACGAGCATCGCGTCGGCCTGCGGCAGCACGTCGACATCGCCCGGGTTCTTGTAGTGGGTGCGCACCGGATGGCCGGTCTGCCGGGCCAGCGCGGCCCGGTCGACGAACTTCGCGCCGTCCGGTGTGGTCACCACGCAGACGTCCCAGCCGTCCTCGTGGGCCAGCTCGACGAGCCGGCCGACGTGGCGGGCCAGCGGCGAACCGCAGGCGATGACGTAGAGCACCTGGTGGCGCTCGCTGCTCTGCTGCGGGCCGGTCAACAGGCCGGCTCCGCGCTCATACCCCTACTCCCATGTGCTCAGCCAACTCCGCAATCGGAGAAGGCGGCGCACCACGTGTGCGACGCAGGATCTCCGCCATCACCTCGTGGGAGATCGGCCGGCAGCGGATCTCCGACGGGGCGAGCCGGTCACCGCGCAGCAGCATCTCGCCGGCGTTGGCGACGTCGCCGATCTGGGCGTAGCCCCGGGCGATGTCGAGCAGGTGGTGGGCCCGGCGTTCGGGCAGCAACGCGTTGAACGCCGGCTCCAGGATCTTGTACCGGTGCACCTCCACGGCCCGGCCGCCGTCGCCCAGCTCCACCGCCGCCGCCGCCCGGTGCAGTTCCAGGTTGGTCGGCCCGAACGACGTCCAGTAGTGGTTATGGTCGCCGTCGAGCAGGATGGCCGCCTCCTGCGCGAGGCCGATCAGGTCGTCGACCGTGGCGGCGTCGCCGAGCCGGGCGGCGGCCATCGCGCCCTGCAACAGCAGCATCCCGTAGACCGACAGGAGGGCCGGGGACGCCTCGTTGCCGCCGCCGGGGGCGAGCTGGTTGGCGATCCTGACGTTGAGCTCGAGCGCGGGCCGCGGCCGACCCATCGCCACCAGCGCGTTGCAGACCCGGGTGGTGGCGATGCCGGCCAGCAACGGATCGTCGGCGCGCTGGGAGACCGCCATCGAGCGGTCGGCGGCCAGCCAGGCCAGCTCGCACTCGCCCAGCTTGCGCAGCACCGACGAGGCGATCTGGTAGACCTGCCCCAGCAGGTGGGCCGCCTCGCGGGCCTGGTCGTTGCCGTAACCCGCGTCGGCGGCCTGGGCGTCGCGCAGCAGCTTCGGCAGCGCCCGGATGAGCATCGCGTGGCGGCCGTACTGGTAGGTGAGCCAGGCGTGGTTGACGGCCTTGCGCATGTCGGCCAGCGGCGGCGGGCACGGCGCGGCGCTGAAGTACGCGCTCATCGAGTCGTACCGCTCCAGGGCCGCCCGGATCTCCTCCACCTCGACCTGGTCGATGCAGTTCAACGCGTCCGTACGCCGTTCCGGATCCTTGCCGACCAGCAGTTGCACGTCGACCTGGAGGATGTCGGCGATCTCGTAGAGGACGGAGAACTTGTCGAGCCGGCGCACCCCGCGCTCGACCTTGTCCACCCAGCTCTTCGACTTACCCAGCCGATCGGCGAAGACCTGCTGCGACATCTTGCGCCGCCCGCGCCAGTAGGCCACCCGCCGCCCGATGGGCAACTCGTCCATCTACCCGTCCCTCCCCTGGCCGCTCCGGCCTGCGTGCCAACCGGTCGTCCCGGGTGCGGCGCTCGTACGTCTCAGATTTTCGCTGGTCGCACAGCATGTACGTCACCCGTGCGGTCAGTCCTCATAGTTTTCGTGCAACTTGCATCAGCCGTTCGTCAACTCAACGATCGCGGGTTACGGCAGTGACGGTGCTCGACATGCGACCTGGGCACCGGCCGGGTCCGGCGAGGGGAGATGGCACATGTGGGGGAATGTCGCGCCACGCGTCGTTCAACTGTCGCCGTTGGAGCGGGTGCGGCTGCGCCGGGTCGCCGTGCGGTACGCCCTGCACGGCTGGGACGTCACCCCCGGCGCCTGTCTCGCCCGCAGCCGCTTCGTCTGCGGGCGGGCCGGCTGTCCGACGGTCGGCTGCCACCCCGCCCTGGAAGACTGGGAGTACGCGGCCAGCGCCGACCCGGCCCGGGTCGCGACCTGGTGGCGCGCCCGGCCCCACGGCGTGCTGCTACCCACCGGGCGGGCGTTCGACGTGCTGGAGGTCCCCACCCACCTCGGCCGGCACGTGCTGGACGCCGTCCGCACCCACCCCGCCGGCGTGGGCGTACGCGGCCCGGTGGTGGTGACCCCGACCGGCCGCTGGATGTTCCTGGTCCGCCCCGGCGACCCGCTGCGGCCCGAGCTGGACCACTGCTTCCACGTGGTCCGGCACGGCCCCGGCTCGTGGATCCCCGCGCCGCCGACCCGGCTGCCGGAGGGAACCGTCCGCTGGGCGGTCGCGCCGGAGCAGGCCCGCTGGCAACTGCCGGACTCGTACCTGGTGCAGAACGCGCTGATCGAGGCCCTGCGCGCCACCGGCGTCACGGTCACCTCCGATCTGCTCCCCGGCCACCTGCCACTGCCCCGCCGCGGCAGGTGACGCCCACCCGCCGCGAGTCGCGGCGAGTAGCCGGGAGCCGTCGCGAGTCGCCCGGAGCCGCCGGGAGATGACGGGGGTTCGACAGCGACGCCGGGAGCCCGGCACTCGTTGAGCACGGCAGCGGCGCACCCGCGCCGGGAGCGGGGGTTACATGTCCACCGACGACACCACGCGTCCGCCGGACGGCGCGGAGCCGCCACCCCGGCACTACCGGCCGCGTCGCCGCTGGCCGGTCACCCGGCCCTACGGTTCCCGGCCGGGCCGGCCGCGTCCCCTCGGCTCCCGCCCCGCCACCACCCGCCCCGTCCGGTGACCACCCGCCCCGTCCGGTGACCACCCGCCCCGTCCGGTGACCACCCGCCCCGTCCGGTGACCACCCAGCCGGTTTCCGGCGCCCACGGCCGACTTTCGGCGACCGCCTTGCGCGCCCACGGCCGACTTTCGGCGACCGCCGGTGATCGCCCACCCCAGTCCCACTGACCGCCCACCGACGCCCATGAGCCGGGGATGTACACCTGAGACGCTTTGGAGCTGATGTCGTAAACGATTCAGGCAGCCCTGATGTCGTAGACGATTCAGCTCCAAAGCGTCGTAGCACCCTGTCCCGGCGGCCGGCTCTCACCGACCGTCACCGTCCGACAGCACCGCTAGCCCCACCAGCACGCGGACCTGTCGCACCGCCAACACGCGGCCTGTCGCACCGCAGCGCTGCGATCGGCGGCCGGTGGGGCGTGCTCAGGGTGCCAGCGGGAGCGCGGTCGAGTGCAGGAGGCGGGCGTCGTCGGTGACGACCGCGTGCTGGTGGTCGGGCAGGGCGTCGAGCCAACCGATGCCGGCCGGGCCCATCGCCACGGCCGCCGTGGCGTACGCGTCGGCCAGCCCCAGGTCCGCGCCGACCACGGTGACCGAGCGCAGGCCCCGGGCCGGTGCGCCCCGGCGGGGGTCGCGCACGTGGTGGCCGCGCTCGTAGACGCCGGAGGTGGCCACGGCCAGGTCGGTGCCGCTGAGCACCAGGCAGGTGGACATCGCGTCCCACGGGTGCCTGACGCCGATCCGCCACGGCTGCCCCGTCGAGGAGTGGCCGCGTACCCGCACGTCGCCGCCGGCGTTGAGGCAGTGGTTCACCGCCCCCGCCGCGAGCAACCGGTCCGAGGCGACCTGCACCGACCAGCCCTTCACGTAGCCGGACGGGTCGAGCCGCCCCGTGGCGTACGCGTCGAAGAAACCGTCGGTGGCCCGCCACAGGTCCGCGCAACGTGCCAGCACGGCCCGCAGGTCGGCGCCGGCCTCGGCCAGCGGCAGCTCGCCCCGGTCGACGCGGCACACCTCGCTGTCGGCCCGGTACGTGCTGAACCGGGCGTCCACGTCGCGCAGCCAGGCGAACACGTCGTCGGCCAGCTCGGCCAACTCGGCGGCGGGCCGGTCGTCGGCGAGGTCGACGCTGATCGCGGTGCCCATGACCTGCTCCACCCGGCGCAGCCCCACCCGACCCGCCGCGTTGAGCCCCGCGGCCACCGTCGGCACGTCAGTTCGCCTTGTCGATCGCGGCCTGCAACGACCGCTTGTAGGAGCCGCTGGTGGTCGTCGCCCCGGAGACGGTGTCCACGTCGGCGCTCTGCCGCTGCACCACCAGCCCGGAGCTGCCGCTGTAGCGGCCGTCGACCTGCTCGCTGCGCTGGTCGGACTGGGCGGTCTCCTCCGGCAGTTCCAGGGCCACCACGTCGACGATGCGCGTACCGGAGAGGGTGATCTGCACCTGGACGTTGCCGTACTCGTTCTCCACCACCGGGCCGGCGACGGTGCGGGTTTTCGGCGCGGGCGGCGGCTTGCTGGTGGTACGCGGCGCGGACGGCACCCGGGTGGTGGTGCTGGGCCGGCTCGCCGGCGTCCGGGTGGCGGTGCGGCCGGGCCGGGGGGACGCGGCCCGGCGGGACGGCGACGGGGTGGCGGAGGCGGCCTCGCCGGTCGGGGCCGCACCGGCCGGCGTGGGAAGCACCGGCGGACGGCCGGTCGGCAGGTCCTGGGCCACCGGGGTTACGCCCGGCGAGCCCTTGAGCACCACCATGGCGGTGGTGCCGGCGGCCAGGCCGGTGATCGCGAGCAGGACGCGACGCATGGGTGCCTTCCTACAGCTCGAACGTGGCGAGGTGGATCTGCCGGCGGGGCACGCCGGCCCCGCGCAGCGCCCGCTGCGCCTGCGCGACCAGGCCGGGTGGTCCGCAGAGGTAGACGTCTCGGCCGGCCACGTCGGGCACCAGCCGGCGCAGCCCCTGCGCACTCAGCACCTGACGGGGACCGGGATCGTGGCGGGAACCGACGACGTACCAGATGGCGGTCTCCCGGGCCTCGGCGAGCCAGTCCAGCTCCCGTTGCAGCAGCACGTCGGCGGGGGTGCGGGCGCGGTAGACCAGCGCCGCCCCGGGCGGCAGCTCCTCCAGCAGCGCCCGGATCGGGGTGATCCCGCTGCCGCCGGCGATCAGCAGGGCCCGCTCGCAGGTCCGGTGGGCGGCGGTGAAGGTGCCCGACGGCCCCTGAGCCCACACCCGGGTGCCCGGGTCGAGATCACGCAGGTCGGCCGTGTACGCGCCGACCACCTTGACGGTGAGCCGCAGCCAGCGGCCGTTCGAGGCGGCGGAGACCGAGAACGGGTGGGCCTGCCACCAGCAGCCCCGGGTGAGGAAGCGCCAGCGGAAGAACTGCCCGCCGAGCAGCTCCAGCCGCTCCAGCCGTCGCCCCGTCAGGTAGATCGAGACCGTGTCCGGGCTCTCCGCGACCACATCGGCGACCCGCAGCCGGTGCCGCAGGTTGACGGTCAGCGGCGCGACCACCCGACCCCAGAGCAGGGCGGCGACAACCAACGCGTACATCGCGATCCAGCCGGTACGCACCGGGCCGGAACGGAAGAGCTGCGCGCCGTTGCTGAACTGGTGGCCGAAGCCGAGCAGCAGCACCGCGTAGCTCGCCAGGTGCAGGCCGTGCCACAGCTCGTAGGGCAGTGCGGTGCGGATCACCCGGACACTGGTGAGGCCGATCAACACCAGGATGCCGGCGGCGGCGAACGCGGAGACCATGTCCTCGTAGTCGCGCAGCAGCACCCCCGCCTCGGTGAGCACGGAGTTGTCCTCCAGGCCGGCGTAGCCGACCAGGATCAGCGACGCGTGCGCGAGCACGGCGACCAGCAGGGTGGCCCCGACGTCGCGGTGCCAGCGGGCGATGTGCTCGCCGCCGACCCACCGTTCCAGCACCGGCAGGCGGCTCATCATCAGCACCTGCACGAGCAGCAGGTAGCCGGCGATCAACCCGGCGATGCGGCCGGCGGCGGTGACCGTGGCGGCCGTCGACCGCAGCGAACCGGCCGGGGTGCCCAGCCACCAGGGCAGCACGCTGGCCAGCAGTCCCACGACGAGCAGGACTGCCAGCAGCCGCCGGCCGCCGGGTCCGCGCCGCGGCGGCACCAGCGGGCGTACGTCCGCAGCCGGCCGGCCGCCGTGCCGGGACGGGATCGTCCCGGCGCGGCGGCCGGCGGCGTGGGCGCGCGGGTACGTCACGCGTAGAGCTTCATCGGGGTGAACTTCTGCCGGGGGAAGATCTTCTCCACCTGCGCGTTGGTGAGCCCGAAGCGGCCCTGCGCGACGGCCCCGTAGACGTTGAACATGTTGTTGTACTCGGGCACGTCACCCGAGTCCAGGTCCTTCAGCCCGTTCCAGGTGCCCATCAGCGAGCCGGCGAGCTTGCGGCCGGAGAGCACGGTGACGACGTTGCCGTGGCCGTGGTCGGTGCCGCCGCCGTTGGAGGCGACGCGTCGGCCGAACTCGCTGGAGACCATGATGGTCACGTCGGCGGAGCGCTCCCCCAGGTCGGTGAAGAACGCCGCCATGGCGCTGGCCAGCTCGTTGAGCCGCCGGTGCAGTTGGCCCCCGGAGCGGGTGCCCTGGTTCTCGTGGGTGTCGTAGCCGCCCATCCCGACGGTGGCGACCCGGACGTTCGCCCCGCCCTTGATGAGCTGGGCGAGCTGCTGGAACGCGTAGCCGACGCCCTTGTACTCGACGCCCTCCGCCGGCTCGTACGGCTTCGCGGCCAGACGCTGCGCGGTGGCCAGCGCGCCCAGGCCGTCCTGCACGGCCTCCTGCACCGGATGGTTGATCCCGGTGAAGAGCCCCTTGATCGCCTTCTCGGTCGCGGCCCGGTACCGGTCCTCGCCGTTGAGCCGCAGGGAGCCGACGCTGTTGAGCGACAGCGCGCCGTTGTTGCCGACCAGCGACCGGGGCAGGGTGCTGCCGATGCCGACGCTGCGGAACGCGGTGCCCGTGCCGAGCGTGTCGACCAGGCTGTCCAGCCAGCCCCGGCCGCCGGTCTGGCTGGGCAGGCCACCGAGGTTGCAGGCGTCCGCGGCCTGGAAGTGACTGCGGGAGAGCCGCTCGTCGGAGACCGCCGGGAGGAAACCGAGGTTGCCGCTCTTGAGCCACTTCTCCAGCGGCTTGAAGGCGCTGGTCAGCTTGAAGCCGCGGCCCAACGCCAGGGAGTCCTCGCCGAGCAGCAGGTCGGGGCGGGCCTTGGCGAGCACCGGGTCGTCCGCCGGGGCGGCCAGGCTCAGCCCGTCCAGCCCCCCGTAGAGGAAGACGTGGATCAGGGTGCCCGTCTTGGTGGCGGCGAAGGAGGCCGAGGTCGTGACGAACTGGGCGGTCGCGAGGGCGGTGGCGGTGGCGGCGGCGCCGGCCACGAACGTCCGCCGGGTGACGCCGCGACCGTCCTGCTGGGCCTCCTCCAGGTCCTCCAGCCGCCGGTAGCGGTCGGCCTCGGCGGCGTTCTCGGCGGCGACGATGTCGGCCTCCGCCCGCAGCAGCGCCTCGGCCGGGTCGTCGGCCAACCGCCGCAGGTCGGGGCAGTCGGGGTGCAGGGGGAACGTGTGCACAGTCTTCTCCATCGGGTGCCTCACCGGAGGTGGTGCTGGGGGGAAGCGAGGATCGCCCGCGCCACTGCGGCGACGGCCCCGTCGAATGTGGCGTCGACCCGGTCGCCGGCCGACATGCCGGCCACGCCGAGGATCAGGGACCGCTCCCGGGCGCTCAGCTTCTGACCCACCAGCCGCAGGGCCAGCGCGTCCACGTAGGCACCGGCGGTGGCCGGCGGCCGGGCCACCAGCTTCTCCGCCGGGGTGTACGTGAAGACGGTACGCCGGCCGGCGAGCAGCTCGCCCGCCTCGTTCCAGCCGTTGACCATCGTGCCGGCGGAGGTCCAGGCCACGTAGACGTCCGGGTAGCCGTCGGGGGTGGGCTGGCCCATCGGGTACTGGCCCAGCTCGCGCATCCGGTCGTGGACCTGGCGCAGCCCCCGGGCGTACGGGGTGCGCTTGCTGTCGCCGTTGTCGTGCTTCGGCGACGCCTCCGGGGAGACGCCCAGGGCCCGGTACGTGGCGACCAGGTACTCCATCGGCCGGCGTACCTTCTGCCCGACCGCCGCCCAGAACTCCGAGGAGCTGAACAGGGTCATCAGCACCGGCTTGATCATGCCCTTGTTGGTGGTGTACGTCTGCGCCAGCCGGTCCACGAGGGACTTCGGTGGGGTGTCCGAGACGAACCGGGTCGCCAGGCTCTGCGCCACGTACTTCGCGGTGGACGGGTGCGTCGCGATGTACGTCACGTACGCGTCGATGGCCGCCTCGGCCTTCTTCGGCTCCTTGCTGCTGTTGGCGTGGGTGAAACCGAGGATCTTCACCTTGCCGACGTAGTGCCGGTCGGGGCGGAACACGTACTTGCCGTCGTTGACGCCCCGGCCGGTCTGCAGCAGGGCCGCCTGCCGGACGTCCTTCTCGCTGTAGCCGCCGTCGACGCCGACCGAGTACAGCTCCAGGTTCTCCCGGGCCAGGTTCTCGTTGACCGCGTCGGCGCGGGATTCGTTCTGGTTGAGGTAGAGCAGCAGCGCCGGGTGCCGGTTCGCGGCGAGCAGCATCTCGGGGTAGCTGCCGAGCGCGTGCGCCCGCACGACGTCGCGGTCGAAGGAGGCGCGGTACACCTCGCCGCCGTCGAAGTCCGCGGCGACGTGCAGGAAGTCGTTCCAGAAGTCGACCATCACCTCGAACAGTTGCCGGTTGGACCAGATCTGCCGGGCGACGGTGGCGTCCACCATCTCCTTCTCCGGGTGCGCGCCCCGCTCGTTGAGCTGCTCGCGCTGCTCACGTAGCTGCGCGGTGCCCAGCTTGAGCGTCGGCAGGTCGGCGAGCTTCAGCTCGGCCCTCGTCGGCGCGATCTTGTCGGGGTCGAGCTGCCAGCGCAGCCAGCCGTCGATGCCCCGCTCCTTGATCTCGGCGACGACCTGCCTGGTGGCGCCGAAGGTGGCCCGCCGGGCCAGGTGCAGCACCGGGTCCTTGGCGAGCACCGTCTTCACGGTCACCTTGGTCTGCGCGGCGGCGGCCGCCGGCCCGGAGAAGGTCCGGCCACCGCTCGGGGCGTTCTTCTTCAGCGCCTCGCCGGCCCGGGAGCCCATGTAGCTCTCGTTCTGCTCGGTGTAGGTGCGCACCGTGCTGGGCTGCTGGCCGCTCGGGCGGGCGGGGGTGCCGTCGGTGACCGTGGCGGCGGTGGCGTCGCCGGCCACCACGTCGTCGCCGAAGAGGCCACGGATCTGCGGGGTCATCGCCAGGGCGGCGCCACCGGCGACCACGGCCGCGGTACCACCGAGGGCCGCGAGGGCCCTGCGGCGGCCGACGCCACGGCCGGGCTCGTCGTCGTCCAGGTGGGGCAGCCCAGGGCCGGGCGACGGCGCGTTGGTCTGCCGGGTGAAGCCGTCGGGGCCGACCCACTGCGGCCCGGGAGCCGGCGGGTACCCGACGTGGGCGTACCCACCGGGCGGGTCGGTGGGGTGTCCACCCTGCTGCGGTGCTCGGGGGTGGGCGCCGTACGGGGAGGGGTCGTGGTGACCGTCGGCGGCGGGGTACTGCCGTCCGTCCCATCCGCGGTCGTCCCGCGGTCGACGTGGTGGCACATTCTGGTCGGCCATGTACCAATCCGTTCTGCTGCGCCGCGACGCCTGGCACTGGGCACTGGGGGGCACGTGCGGCGGCTGGTGCCTGAGGGGGTTGCACCGGAAGGTAGTGAAGCGTCCGGGCCCCTTCAAGCAGGGCCGCAAGCGCCCAGGACCGCACTTAAGGCGCCGCTCAGCACGGTGCCGCCGGCCCGGGGTGCCCGCCCGGTCCGGCACGAACCCCCCGAGCAGGGCGTCCCCGGCACACCCCGGCCCGGACCCGGCGTTCGCCTCCCAGTCGACGCGGGAGGACACGCACATCGGCAAAGGTAAATTTAAGGTTCCGCTAAGCATGCGCTGAGACATTTCCGCCCACCCACCCCACGCCCCGCGCCCGGCCGGGCGGTGCCGCAAAGAAGCAGCAGGACGAGCGCGTGAGCCGCCGCCGCAACGGGTATGCCGCCGAACCGCTGAACACGTGAGGGGAAGGCACATGCTCAGCAAAGAGGATCAGCGCAGGTTCGACCAGATAACCCGTCAGCTCCGGGAGAGCGATCCGGCGTTCTTCGCCCGGCTCGACAACCGGGCCAGGGCCCGGCGCGGCCGGTGGCTGATGCTGCTGACGCTCGTGTTGTGGGCCGCGCTGCCGGCGATGACCGTGCTGGCCGGGCCGCTGGCCGGGGCGGTGTGCGCGGTGGCCCTGGTCGCCAACGCCGCCATGATGTGGCGGTTTCGCCGCCGCTGGCTGTGACCCGCCGTCGGGTACGGTCGCGCCGCCGGCCCTACGGGCCGAGGAGCCGGTACGCCCGCCGCAGCCGCTCGAGCAGACCGGGCCCGCCGATGGCGGGGGCCGGCGCGCCGAGCTGCCGCAGCAGCAGATCCGGCCCGGTCGACAGGCTGGGCGGCCGGTCCGGCAGCGGAACCGGCGGCAGCCAGAACCGGTCGACCGCCTCGGCCAGCGGCACCGGCGGCAGGCCGGCGAGCGCCCGTGCCGCCCCGACCGGCGGGACGTCCACGATGTCCCGTCCGGCGTCCGACCCGGCACGCTCCGCACCGCCGGCGGGACCGACGTCCGACCCGACACGCTCCGCACCGGCGCGCGGCTCACCGCGATCCGTGGTGGACGGGGCGGCGGCGGTCGCGTCCGGGCGGTCGCCGCCGGGGACGGCCCGCAGGACGCGCAGCCGGTCGAGCAGTTCCGCCCGGCTGCGCCCCCGCCAGTGCAGCAGCCGGAACGGGTCCGCGTCGAACGCCTCGGCCAGCAGGTAGAAGGTGGCCGCGAGGTGCTTGCAGGGGACGGCGTGGTCGGGGCAACTGCACCGCTGCCGCAGCTCCGCCACGTCGGCGGGGAAGAGCGGGGCACCGGCGGCGACGAACAACGCCTCCAGTTCCGCCGGCAGGTCGCCGGCGAGCAGCCGGGCGCTGAAGAACGCCTGGGCGGCCAACTCCGCCTCGATGCGGGCCCAGAGCGCCGCCGGGAACGGGCGCAGGGCGATGCTCACCTCGTACGGCCGCGCACGGGAACCCTGCACCGAGGCGGTGACGGCGCCGGGGGCGACGTCCAGGCGGAGGACCTGCCCGGCCCGCGCGTACGACCGGCCGCGGGTCAGCCGGGTGCCCAGGGCGAAGGACTCCAGGACCTCCAGGAAACGCCGGGACCACCAGGACTGGCCGATGGCCCCCCGGGCACTGCGCGCCCTCAGCCCGCCGTCGACCCGACGCGGCGGCCCGTAGTCGGCGAACCCGCCGCTCGCCCCGTGCTCCGGCTGCCCGCTCACTCCACCACCGCCCCGGGCGCCAACGTGAACAGTTCCCGAAGCTGCGTCGTGGACAGCTCGGTGACCCACTGCTCGCCGGCGCCGACGACCGAGGCGGCGAGGCTACGCTTCTCGGCGATCAGCGCCGCCACCTTCTCCTCCACAGTCCCGGCGCAGACGAACTTGCGGACCTGCACCCGGCGCCGCTGGCCGATGCGGAACGCCCGGTCGGTGGCCTGGTCCTCGACGGCCGGGTTCCACCACCGGTCGACGTGCACCACGTGGTTGGCCTCGGTGAGGGTGAGGCCGGTGCCGCCGGCCTTCAGCGACAGGACGAAGATCGCCGGGCCGTGCGGGGACTGGAACCGGGTGACCATGGCGTCCCGGTCGGCCTTGCCGACCCCGCCGTGCAGGAAGAGCACCTCGCGTCCGAAGCGGGCCGACAGGTGCCCACGCAGCATCCCGCCGAACTCGGCGTACTGGGTGAACAGCAGGGCCCGCTCCCCCGCCGCGAGGACCTCGTCGAGGATCTCCTCCAGGCGGGCCAGCTTGCCGGAGCGACCGTCGAGCGCCGAGCCGTCGCGCAGCAGTTGTGCCGGATGGTTGCAGACCTGCTTGAGCCGGGTCATGGCGGCGAGGACCAGCCCCCGCCGCTCGATGCCGTCGCTGGACTCGATGCGCGCCAGCATGTCGTCGACGATCGCCCGGTAGAGCGAGGCCTGCTCGGCGGTGAGGTTGCAGAGCACCTCCATCTCCAGTTTCTCCGGCAGGTCCGAGATGATCGAGGAATCGGTCTTGAGCCGGCGCAACACGAACGGGCCGGTGATCCGGCGCAGCCGCTCGGCCGCCTCGGCGTCGCCGTGCCGCTCGATCGGTTCGGCGTACTTCTTGCGGAAGGTCGCCGCCGGCCCCAGCAGGCCCGGGTTGACGAACTGCATGATCGACCAGAGGTCCGCCAGCCGGTTCTCCACAGGCGTGCCGGTGACGGCGATGCGGTGCCGGGCGGGCAACGCGCGGACCGCCTCGGCCTGCCGGGTCGCGGCGTTCTTGATCGCCTGGGCCTCGTCGATCACCACCCGCCGCCAGTCGATTCCGGCCAGGTCGACCGCGTCGCGGGCCGCGACCGAGTAGGTGGTGAGAACCAGGTCCGCGTCGTGCACGGCCGTGGTGAACGCCGCGCCCCGGGCCCGTTCCGCGCCGTGGTGCACGTGTACGCGCAACCCCGGCGTGAACCGTGCCGCCTCCCGCTGCCAGTTGCCGACCAGCGACATCGGGCAGACCAGCAGGGTCGGGCCGGTGCCCGGCGGGTCCCCGGCGAGCAGGGCGAGCAGCTGCACGGTCTTGCCCAGCCCCATGTCGTCGGCGAGCACCCCGCCGAGGCCGAGGGACTGGAGGAACGCCAGCCACGCCAGCCCCCGCCGCTGGTACGGCCGCAGCGTGCCGTGGAACGTCGGCGGCGGATCCACCGGGGTGAGCCGCTGTTCCACCGCCCCGGCGAGCAGGTCACCGAGGGCCCCGTCGGCGCTGACCTCCAGCACCGGCAGCGCGTCCGGCTGCTCGGCGTCGGCCAGACCGAGCCGGAGCAGGTCGGCGACTGTCAGCTCGCCGGAGGAACGCAGCAGCCGCAGGCCGGCGGCGAGCCGCTTGGGGTCGAGTTCCACCCACTTTCCGCGCAGTCGCACCAGCGGGGTCTTCAGCGCGGCCAGCGACGCCAGTTCCTCGGCGGTGAGAAGCTGGTCGCCGAGGGACACCTCCCATCGGTAGTCGACGAGGGCGTCCAGTCCGAGGCCGCTCGCGGTGGCGACGGTGCCGGGGGCGGTCCGGCCGTGGGCCTGCAACCGGGCGCCGAGCCGGGACGACGGGCGTCGCCACCAGGAGGGCAGCAGCACGGCGAACCCGGCGGCGTGCAGCACCGGCGCGCCCTCGCGCAGGAACCGGTGCGCCCCCTCGACGTCCAGCTCCAGGGTCTGCGGCGCGGCCGTACGCAGGGCGGTGTCCAGCTCGGGCCAGAGCCGGCTGGCGCGCCCCAACTCGGCGAGGAGGGTCTCCTGCGGGTCGTCGCCGCGCCCCGCCAGCCCGGCGACGGTCTCCGGCGCCCGCCAGACCTGCCCCGCGTCCACGTGCAGGCTCGGCTCGTCGGCCGCCTGCAGGCCGAACTCGACCCGCCACCGCCCGGCCTGTGTGAGCGTCGCCGCCGGGTCGGCGGGTACCACGACGACCGCCTCGGTGACCTCGTCGGCCGGCGGCTCGACCAGGCGGAAACTCGCCCGCACCGCGCCGCCGGCCGCGTCGCGCTGCCACGCGTCCAGTGCGACGCGGAGGGTCTCCAACTCGGCCGGGTCGGCGGTGAACTCCCGCACCGCTCCGGAGAGCGCGGCCAGCCAGGCCGGCACCGCGCCGTTCGGGCGTACGCCCCGGGCCAGCGCGGCCTGCGCCAGGGCCGCCCGGACGGCGGCGTCGGTGAGCGCGTCGAGCGCGTCGGCGACCAGCGCTGCGGAGCCGTCGTCGCCAGCCGACCCGCCCCGGCGGCCTCCGGCGGGCGGGGCGGGTCGCACGGGGCGACGGCGACCGACGCCCACGCTGGCGCTGGCGGCAGCGACGGCACCCGCAGCGGCACCGGGGTATCCCGATTCGTCCGGCCCGGTGGCGGCGCGGGCGGCCGGGGGCAGGGCCAGCGCCAACGCCCGGGCCCAGGCGGCGTCTGTCCCGGTCAGCAACGGCCGCCACACCGCCCGGGCATCGACCGTCACCCGGGCCGAACCGGCCGACGACCCCCCAGTGGCCCGCCGCCAGCCCGCGCCGGATCGGGCCGGCTCGGCGACGCCGGCCGCTCGGGCCGGGGACGACTCGGCGAGGCCGGGCAGGACCCGGCCCCGGGCGGCCAGGTCGACCGCGAAGTCGGCCAACTGGGCGAGGTGGCGCAGGGTCGCGCCCGGCGCGGCGACCACCGCGTCGAGGCCGCGCAGCAGGGGCAGGGCGGCATCGGGGGCGTACCAGAGGACGGGAACCCGCCACCCGGCGAGGCTGACCGCCCCCCGGACCGCGCCGCCGGCCTCGGCGCGGACGAGTTCCGGGGAGTCCAGCGGCGTGCCGGCCCTGGTCGGGAGGCTGAGCAGCGCCGTACCGAGATCGGCGGGCTCGGCCGCACCGGCCAGCGTGGCCGCGAGCGCGGCGTGGCCGGCGGCGAACGGGTGTGGCCGTTCCCGGGGCGCCCGGCCCGGGCGGCGCGGCGCCTGGGCCGGCAGCGTGCTGTCCTCGGCCCAGACCGCGAGCCCGACGCCCGCGCGCCAGACCCCGTGGACGACCAGCACGTGACCCCTCCTCCCGGCGACCCCGGCGAGGATATCCGGCCGCTCACGGCAGAGCCGCGCAGTGCCCGGCAGCACGCCGATCGAAGCCGCGAACGGCGTATGCCCGCCGACCAGCGGTCGCTGCTACCCGGCCGCCCGACCCCGCCCCACGGGGAGCCCCCGCCGCAGTCGCGGCGCCCCTTGGATAAATCGTGGCGTTGGGAATGGCGCTCGTGGCCGTGACCGTCGGAGGCACGTGTTCCGTGCGCCGGTGGTGGTGGCCGAGGTGGGTCGTGGGGAGAGGTCGTAGACGCTTTGGAGCTGAGTCGGTTATGACATCAGACGGCGTATCGGCCGCAGGGGCAGCACCCAACTCGCGACTCGCCCTACCGGACCGGTGGGTCGCCCATCGACTGGCAAGTCTCATACCCGGCCAGCGAATCGACTGGCCGGCCGGTGAGTCGTTTACGACATCAGCTCCAAAGCGTCTCGCGGGCGGGTCCTCCGCCGTCGCCCGGGATCACCCCACCAACGGTCACAGACGAGGCACTAGCCTCGGGCGCGTGTACGACCTTCTCGTGGTCGGCGGGCTCGGCGTCGACGTGCGGGTGCGGGTACCCGCGATCCCGCTTCCGGCCGCCGACTCCGTCACCGTCGACCCGATCGAGCTGCGGATCGGCAACACCGGTGCCGGGGTGGCCCTCGCTGCGCACGCGCTCGGGCTGCGGGTGGCGGTGATCGACGTCATCGGCGCCGACCCGGCTGGCGACGTGGTGCGGGCCGCGTTGGCCCGTACCGGTGTGCACGCCGTGCTGGGCGACGCCTCAGCCGGCACCCGGCGGTCGGTCAACATGGTCGACCCGACGGGCCGCCGGATGTCGCTGTACGACCCGCGCCCCTGGCACGGCCCGGCACCCTTCCCGGCGACCGAGTTGGCCGCGCTGGCCGGGGAGGCGGCGCACGTACACCTGTCGATCATGGATTGGACGGTTCCGCTGCTGCCCGCCCTGCGCGCCGCCGGGGGCGTCCTCTCCACCGACCTGCACGACTGGGACGGCGCGAACGCGTACCACCGGCCCTTCGCCGAGGCGGCCGACCTGGTCTTCGTCAGCGCGGTCCGGCTGGGCGCGCGGGCCGGCGTGCTCGCCGCCGCGCTGGCGCCCCGCCCGGTGCTGGTGACCCGGGGTGCCGACGGCGCGGAGCTGCACACCGGCGCGGGCGACCCGACGCTGGTGCCGGCCGCCGTGCCGCCAGGGGCGGTCGTCGACACCAACGGCGCGGGGGACGCCTTCGCGGCGGGCGTGATCGCCGGCCGGCTGCGCGGCGCGTCACTGGCTGATGCCGCGGCGTACGCGGCCCGGGTCGCGGCGGCGGCCTGCACCCACGACGGCATGGAGTATCCGCCCGGCCTCCTGCCACGTCGCTGACGACGCCGGGCGACGCTCAGAGCGCGCCGGTGGTGCCGTCGGTCAGCTCGCGGAGGATGTCGGCGTGCCCGGCATGCCGGGCGGTCTCCTCGACCATGTGCACCAGGATCCAACGCAGCGAGACCTCACCGAGCTGCGGCTGCGGTACGACGTGGTCGAGGTCGAACCGGGCGGCCACTTCCCGGGACCGGGCGCAGGCCCGCTCGTATGCGGCGGCGAGCGAGTCGACGGTGTCGCCCTCGGCGAGCGTGAAGCTGGCCAGGGCGTCCTCCATCGTGGTGCGGTGGGTCTCGCCCGGACCGGGGTCGAGCAGGCCCGGGAACCAGTTGCCCTCCACCGTGGTCAGGTGTTTGACGAGGCCGGCGACGGTGGTGGCCGACGGCACCAACCGGCGGGACGCGTCGACGTCGGAGAGCCCGCGCAGTTTGCGCAGCAGCACGCCCCGGTGGAAATCGAGGAAGGATTCGAGCACGGCCCGCTCGTCACCGGTGCGCGCCAACACCGGGCCGAGCGTGGGATCGATCTCTATCTCCACCATTCACCGACACTAGTGCCGGGCCGGCCCGGGGCGCTGCCCCGCTATCCGCTGCGGGGTCGGGCCGGGCGGGGCAGGATGGGGCGCATGGCATCAACGGCAGAAATCCCCCTGTTCGGTGGCGTGGCCGACGGCGAGACCGTCACCGTGGAGCTGGACCCGAACGGCCGCCCGCCGCTGACCCACCACCACCTCGGCGCGAAGGGGCTGGCCGAGGCGGAGATCTACGAGCTGGAGTCCGTGGACGCCGGCGCCGACTCGTGGTGCTACCGCTGGCGCGGGCCGGCGGTCTGAGACGGCTCAGCCCACCCGGGTCAGGGCCTGGGCGCGCAGGCTGTCCAGCACCGCCCGGGTGACCTGCGAGGTCCCCCGGGCCTCGTCGCACACCTGAGCCACCCGGAGTGCGGTGGCCTCGGCCCGCTGCTCCCGCTCGTCCCAGAGCCGGTCGACCTCGGCCAGCAACGGGCCCTCGACCTCGCGCTCGACGCCGCGCAGCGCCGGCACCCCGAGCCGCTGGGCCAGGTCGAAGACCTTTCCGGCGTACGGCAGCGGCAGGAACGGGGTGCCGGCCATCGCGGCGAAGATCAGGAAGTGCAGCCGCATGCCCACGGCCAGGTCGAAGTGGCGCATCAGCCCGAGCACCTGCTGCGGCGAGTAGGTGCCGTGCAGGATCCGGCCCCGCTCGGCGGCGACCATGTGCGACAGCACGCCGTGCGAGTGCCGGATGTCGTCGCGTTCCATCGGGACGAAGAGCACGTACGCGTCGATCCGGTGCACCAGGAAGTCGCCGATCTGGGCCAGCAGACGGTGGTAGCCGTCGACGTCGAGCCGCTCGGCGGCCCGGCCGGGCTCCCGTACGCTCATCCCGACCAGCCGCCGGCCCGCCGGCACACCCTCCTCGCGGAGCAGTTCCGCCGGGAAGTCCTCGGGTTCGATGAGGAACGCCGGGTCGGCGGTCACCGTGATCGGGTTGAGTAGCCCCGCCTCCTCCAGCACCATCCGGGACTCCTGGTCCCGCACGGTCACCTGGACGGCGCTGGCCAGGGTCTCGCGCACCATGCCCGTGTCCACGTCCTCGCTGAGCGGCCCGACCCCCACCGCGTACGTCAGCAACGGCAGGCCGCGTTCCTGGGCGACCCGCACCACCCGCAGGTAGCGGCGGGCCTCCCGGTCGTAGAGGATGCCGCCGCCGCCGAGGATCAGCACGTCGAGCTGGGCCAGGACCACCGCCGAGTCGGCGCGGCTGATGCCCTCCCAGGGCACCGCCTCCACGTCCGGGTGGGCGAGGCGGGTGTGCTCCGGGTTCCGGGAGAAGACGATGATCCGCCCGTTCGGCTCCTGCTGGCGCAGGTCGGCCAGCAGGCCGGTCAGGATCGCCTCGTCACCGAGGTTGCGACCGCCGTACGAGCCGAGCACACCGATGGTCAGTCCGCCACCATGCGTCATCCGTCGCTCCTCCCCAGGTGCGTCCGGGGCGGGGTTCCCGCTGCGCGGGGGAACACTCCTGACGCGGGCGGACCGGGCGGGCGGTGCGTCCCGTCCGGTCCCCCACGTCCCGATGGTCGCCTCCCTGGTCACCGGTCGGTCGCGCCGGCGACCAGCCGGGACGCGAACGCCACGACGACCTCGTCGGGATCGAATCCCGCCTCGATGGAGGTGCCGAGCAGGTCGAGCAGCAGCCCGTCCATGGCGTAGTGCAGGAGGGCGACCTCGAACGCGCCGCCCGGCATGCCGGAGGCGAGGTGGAAGGCGACGTCGGCGCGGTAGCCCCGGCGCAGGGTGTCGCCGAGGATCCGGGCCAGGTCGGGGCGGCGGGCCGCCTCCAACCGCAGCTCGATCAGGGCCCGGGTGAGGTCGGGTTGCCGGGTGGTGCGTTCGACGATGTACCGCAGGTGGTCCGTGAAGAGTTCGAGGGACGGCTCGCGGGCGGCCAGCTCGGCCAGGACCCGTTCGTCCGGCGCGAACCGTTCCATGATCCGCTCGCCGAGCGCCCCGAGCAGCGCGTCGCGCGAGCGGAAGTAGTTGGAGGCGGTGCCCGTGGGCACACCCGCCTCGGCGTCGACGGCCCGGTGGGTCAGGCCGCGCGCGCCCGTCGCCGCCAGGACCCGCAGCCCCGCGTCGGCCAGGGCCGCCCGTCGCTCCACGTTTCGCGCCATGACGACACCCTACCGGAACCACTACGGGTGTAGTAGTGTCGGAGCTGTTCACGACATCCGTAGTGATTGGGAGCCCCTTTGCGCAAGCTCGTGTACTACGTCGCCAGCACCCTCGACGGCTTCATCGCCGGCCCCGACGGGTCGTTCGACTTCTTCCCCATCGAGGCCGACCTCAGCGCACACGTCAACAACCTCCTGCCGGAGGTGGTGCCCACCGTGCACCGGTCGGCTCTCGGGATCGACGCGCCCAACGGGCGGTTCGACGCCGTGCTGATGGGCCGGGGCAGCTACGAGCCGGCGCTCAGCCACGGCATCACCAGCCCGTACGCCCACCTGACCCAGTACGTCTTCTCCCGCACGCTGCCCCCGGCCGCCGAGCCCGAGGTGGAGATCGTCTCCGCCGACCCGCTGGAATTCGTCCGCGAGCTCAAGCGGCGGGACGGGCGCGACATCTGGCTCTGCGGTGGCGGCCAACTCGTCGGCCAACTCCTGCCCGAGGTCGACGAGCTGATGATCAAGCTTTACCCGCTCGTGATCGGCAGCGGGATCCCGCTCGCCGACCGCGGCTTCGACCCGCACCGGTACACGCTGGTCGACGCGCGCCCGTTCGACAGCGGGGCGGTCCTGCTCCACTACACCCGCCCCGCCTGAAACGGCTGACCGGACCGCCCGAGCCGGGCACCCCGCCGGCGGTGTCCACACGGGCGGCGGGCGCCACCCGCTACCGGGAGCTACAGGCGCTTACGCATCTGGATGGCGGTCGCCTCGAAGCCCATCTGCTCGTACAGCGTCCTGGCGCCGAGGTTGAAGCCGAAGACGCTCAGGCCGATCGAGACGACCCCCCACTCGCGGCACCGCTTCTCGACGGCTTCGATCATCGCCCGCCCGTAGCCCTTACGCCGCAGGTCCGGCAGCACCTCGAAGTCGTAGCCGAAGGCGTGCGGGCCGTCCGACTTCTGCTCGACGTGCAACCACAGCATGCCGACCTCGTCGTCGCCGTCGTAGGCCGTCCAGAGGTGGTGGCCCGGCGTCGCCAGACCGCCGGGCAGGAGCTTCGCGTACTCCTCGCGCGCCTTCTCCCCCGCCTCCGGCAGCGGCATCGCGCCCGAGTCGGAGAGGTTCCGCGCGTAGGTGCCTTCCGCCTGCCGCCGGTAGCGGAGGTATTGCTCGTCGGTCATCGGCTCGAGTCTCAGCGTCACCCCGACACCGTATTTCAGCCCCTCCGGCCGAGCCGCCCGGAGGGGAGGGAACGGACACGGCCCGCCGGCGGCGGGCCCGGACACGACGGCCACCGGGCCCGCCAGCGCGCGAACAGTCGGGACGCTAGGCCCGCCCGGGCAACCGGTCGAGGCGCTCACGCTGGGCCGCGTCCAGGTGCAGGTCGGCCGCCGCGACGTTCTCCTCCAGGTGGTCGACCCGGGCGGTGCCCGGGATCGGGAGCACCACCGGGGAGCGGTCGAGAAGCCAGGCCAGCGCGACCTGCGCGGGGGTGGCGGCGAGTTCCGCCGCCACGGCGGTGAGCCCGTCCGGCGCGCCCGTGGCCGCCCCGGCGACGGGCCGCCACGGCAGGAACGCGATCCCCGCCGCCTCGCAGGCCACGAGCACCGGCTCGTGTTCGCGGTCGAGCAGGCTGTAGCGGTTCTGCACGCTCGCGATGTCGACAATCTGACGCGCCTCGTCGAGTTCGGTCACGGAGATCTCGGAGAGCCCGATCCGACCGATCTTGCCCGCGTCCCGGAGGTCGCGCAGCGCGCCGACCTGGTCGGCGAGCGGTGTCTCCGGGTCGATGCGGTGCAGTTGGAGCAGCTCGATCCGCTCGACGCGCAGCCGACGCAGCGCATGGTCGACCTGCTCACGTAGCACCTCCGGCCGACCGTCGAGCCGCCATTCGCCCCCCGTGCGCGCCACACCGACCTTGGTGGTGACGAGCAGGTCCTCCGGGTAGGGATGCAGGGCTTCGGCGAGGAGTTCCTCGTTGGCCCCGCCGCCGTAGAGATGGGCGGTGTCGATCAGGGTGACGCCCAGCTCGACGGCTCGGCGGGCGACCCGCACGGAGGCCTCGCGGGCCGGGCCGGGGTCGGTCGGCAGTTGCATGGCACCGAACCCCAGCCGCCGCACCTTGAGGTCCCCACCAACACGAAACGTGGTCGAGCGCATTGTCGGCATCACCCCATCGTCGGTTTAGCCGGGTCACGCTAACAGCCCGGCCGGTCCACGGCGGCCCCGACGAACGGTGCTGCTGGTGGACCCGACCGCATCGTGGCGGAGTCACCGCGTGGACGCGGCCACGTTCGTTTCCGCACTGACGGGAACCTCAGTCCACGGCCCGCCTGAGAAGCTTCCTGATCGCCGTCTCGCCCTTCTCGCTCAACCGCGTGAGGGCGAAGGACGTGGGCCACATGCCGTGTTCCTCGTCGAGCTTCGCTTCGGTGGTGAACCCGAAGGACGAGTAGCGTTCCTTGTCCATCCACCTGACCGCTGTGGAAGAAGCACAACACCTTTCCGGCCCGGGCGTACGCGGGCTGGCCGTACCACAGCATGGGCGCCAACCCCGGGGCGGTTTCCTTGATGATGGCGTGCAGGCGCCCGGCCACCGCTCCTGATCTCTTCGTCGCCGGAGCGGCCCTGCCGACGCGGGACCGGGGTCGGGCCGCGCTCGCCGTTCCCCGAAATCGGTTGGCACCGCGCCAGCACACCGCACTACCCTGCCGGTCGTGCCCATCCACGAGGACGAGGTCCGCGCCACCGTCGGTCAGGTACGCCGCCTGGTGGCGGCCCGGTGCCCGCAGTGGGCCGGCCTTGCCGTGACTCCCCTGGCCGATGAGTTGGAAGGCACCGACCACGTCCTGTTCCGCATCGGCAACGACCTCGTCGCCCGGATGCCCAAGGTCGCCTGGGCGGTCGACCAGGCCGACTCCGACGCGCGGTGGCTGCCGGTGCTCGCGCCGCACCTGCCGGTGCGGGTCCCCGTTCCGCTGCACGTCGGCGAGCCGGGCGCGGGCTACCCGTGGCGGTGGACGGTGGTGCCGTGGGTCGCGGGCGAGACCCCGCCCCGGCTTGGCTGCGACGACGTCCCCCTGGCCCACGACGTGGCGGCCTTCGTGACCGCCCTGCACCGGGTGGATCCGGCCGGCGGGCCGGTCAAGCGACCGGGTTCCCGTGGCGCAGCCCTGCGCCACGTCGACGCGGACGTCCGCCGGGTGCTGCCCCGCCTCGCCGGGCACGACGACGGCTTCGACGTGGGCGCGGCCGAGGCCGCCTGGGACGCCTGCCTGGCCGCGCCCGACTGGGACCGGGACCCGGTCTGGATCCACGGCGACCTGCAACCGGGCAACCTGATCATCGACGCCGGCCGGCTGGCCGCCGTCGTCGACTTCGGGGCACTCGGCGTCGGCGACCCGGCGCCCGACGTGGCACCGGCGCTGTGGACCTTCACCGGCACCGCACGGGACGCGTACCGGAAGGCGGTCGGGTACGACGAGGCCACCTGGCGCCGCGCCTGCGGCTGGGCCCTCGCACCGTCGCTGATCGGCATCGACTACTACCGGCACACCTTCCACCGGATGGCCGAGCACGGCCGCCGGATGGCCCGCGCGGTGATCGCCGAACTGACCTGAACGCCACCGCCGGCCTCAGGCGTCGTCCGCGAGCGCTTCCGCGAGTCCGGGCGGGCAAGTCGACGGGCCCGTCGCCGTCGTCGCTACGGTTGAAGACGTCGTCTCGGCCGGGGGGCCGTTACCGCCACCTGATGAGGTAGATGCCTTGCCCGGGGGTGGCGAAGTGGCCGTCCGCGGGATGCACTGTCGCGGAGTGGTAGGTGCCGAGGTGGCTGGGGTCGGGCCGCCGAAGCGCCATGTCGAGGACGTACCGGGCTGTACGCCGGAACGCGACCGCGTTGCCGGCCATGAACAGGGTGTGTGCGTGCAGGCGTTGGTGGAATCTGTCCCTGTGGGAGGAACGCCGACGGGCTTGGCGGTTGAGTTCGTGGACCTCGTCCCAGGTGGGGACGTCGTTCGGGTTCCAGGAGATGGTGTGCGGAGTCCCGGCGCCCAGGCGGTGGCGTAGCTGCTTCCACCGGTTCGGGGCGAACTGCAGGTCGCGGTGACTGAGTACCAGGTCAAGCTCACCGGCGGTCACGGTGGCGAGGGAAGGCTCCGGTGGCGTGTTGCCCCGTAGCGGCAGATGGACCAGCGTGTGGCGTGACCGGGCTGCCAGCATCCACAAGCCCGTGATGGCGAACGCGGCGTCGGCGTCGAGTTCCAGGACGAACCAGGGGTTTTTGTCGGCCAGCACCGCGCCGGTCACCGGCTTGGCTGGGCGGATGACGCGGAACTGTTCGGCGCCGAGCCGTCCCTGATGTACGCGGATCTTGCGGTTCATCTGGTGGCGAGCTGCGCGCCGGCGTGCATTAGCGCGAAGCCGAGGAGATTGCGGCCGCGCCATTGGGCGGGATCGTGTGCGCGTGCGACGACCAGGTCGAAGGAGTGTGCGTATCCCAGGTGGCCTGGCCGAAGTCGCGAACCTGCCGGCTCAGGGCCTTGACAGAACCCGGGTGGCGCCATATGCATCTGCTCGGCAACCGCTTCGTCGCCGAATAGGCGTGCCTTGCCGATCATTATGTAATGCTCGGCGGTGGCGTACCGGATCCCGTCTAGGACGACTGGGGCCGACCACCCATCGGCTCAGACACCCCAATCCGATGTTGCCGTCCGGTTGGGGCTGGCGCCCCAGAAGAACAGGCACCTGACCCGACCGCAGCTCGGCAGGCTGCGCGGCGGGGCGGCAGTGTCGGGCATGTTCGGCAGGGTGCCAGAACCGTATGGTGACGCGCCATCGGGAGCTGTCCCGCAGTGTCCGGTACAGTCCACGGGCGTCCGTCCCGGTTGCCATCCAGATAGTCACCCGCCTCTGCCGGGGACCGAGAGCGGACCGGAGGGGATTTGAACCCCCGGTGGGGCATGGCATGCCAGTGGCCCCACGCGCTTCGAGCCGCCGCGGGCACGGCCACTCGGCCTCTCAGCGCTGCAATAACCCGGCTCTGCCACCGGTCCGCCGCCAGTCTGCCCTAAATACTGTCAGCTTGGGAATCGGATTGATCTACATCCGAGGTAGTCGTGCTACCTGCCCAGCGAGCGAAGATCGGGATAAGCCTGGCCAACCCGGGTGCCTCTGCTGACCGGTGCTGACCTCTGGGTCGGGTACGCATCGGGCACGTACCTTCCTCCGACCCGAAGGCACGACGCACCCGCCGTGAGATGCCAATCAGCAGGACCAAGCGACGGATCTCCGCCGACTCCGAGTAAGGCACAATGTAGCCGTCATCTACCGACTACAGCGGCGCGACGCCAAGAAGGAGTCGGCCGCCAAGGTCGCGCAAGAACTGGAGCGAATTAAAGCGGAATATGAAAGGCGACTCGCAAAGGAGAGGGAGGACCGCGAGCGAGAATTGAAGGTAAGTCGTCGTGAACGGCCCCGTGATGACCACGCCATGGCCGGCGAGGCGCTTCATCCGCAGGAGAGCTGCCTGCTTCTGTGCGGAGCCGAACGGGTATCGGTTGGCCTCGACACGCTCGGCGCGGGCTGTCGTATCGACCCGGTCGTCGTTGACGACCTCGATGCCGTCTGTCGTCCCCACCACCACGGTGGTGTCACCGAGCACGAGGTACTGCAACTCATCCTCGGTCAGCCGGATCAGCGCCGTGGTCGCTGACGGGCTACCGGGATGGTAGAGATCGCACTCCGGGGGCATCCTCGCGGTGATCCCGATGGCATCGGTCAGGACGTCGCCGAGCTTGCGTTCGCCGTCGATGGCGAGGCCGGCGATCGTGGATCCCAGCTTCGCCGCGTACCAGGCCGCGCCCTGAACGCAGCCGGTGTCCGTGCGTGCGGTCGCTCCGTCGAGGACGACGATCAGGCCCTGCGCGGCGGCGAGGCTGTTGGCCACCACACGATCGTGTCCCGGCTGAAAGGGCTGGGTGCTCCGCCGCACGTCATGCAGGAGACCGCCCGACATAGAGACCCGATAATCACCCTGAAGATCTACTCACACGCCGACCTCGATGCCGTGCGAGAGGCGCTCGACAAGCTCGACGGTGGCTTTCATGAATCAAACTGTTGCCACCGACCGAGTCACTGACCTTCGGGCCTGGTGTCGGTGCTGGTGGTGATGGGTGGGCGCGGCAGGTTTCGAACCTGCGACCCCTCGCTTGTAAGGCGAGTGCTCTCCCGCTGAGCTACGCGCCCGGAACCCGTACGACCGGGCCGGAGGGAGGCAATCTTACCCTGCCCCCACCCGCCCGGTCGTACGGAGTGCCCGGTGGATCAGGCCGCGACGGCGTCGCCGAGGGCCTTGCGCCAGCCCTGCTGGTCGCGCGCCTCGCCCGGCATGTTCATCTCGGCGAAGCGGACCACGCCGGCCTTGTCGATCACGAAGGTGCCCCGGTTGGCGATGCCCGCGACGTCGTTGAAGACCCCGTACGACTGGGCGACCGCGCCGTGCGGCCAGAAGTCGGCCAGCAGCGGGAACTGGTAGCCCTCCTTGTCGGCCCAGATCTTGTGGGCGTAGACGGAGTCGACGCTGACGGTCAGCACCTGGACGTCGTCGTTGACGTAGTCGTTGAGGTTGTCCCGCACCTCGCACAGCTCGCCCTGGCAGATGCCCGTGAAGGCGAGCGGGTAGAAGACCAGCAGCACCGTGCGCTTGCCGCGGAAGTCCGAGAGCCGGACCTCCTGGTTGTTCTGGTCCTTGAGCACGAAGTCGGGCGCCTCGGCGCCAACGTCGATCGGCATGCGAGCTCCTCGCAACGGGGGTCGGATTGACAACACAGCCTGCCACATCCGGCGGCGGGTGCCGCCGGGTGGCCGACCGCGACGGTCTACTTCTTGCCCTTCACCCCGCGGCGCAGGACGAGGCGGGCACCGCTCCAGTCCCGCCCGGCGTTGACGGTGGAGGTCTGTTGCAGGCCGGCGGTGGGCGCGGACTCGGCGACCTCGCTCGGCTCGACGTGCCCCTCACGCCCGGCCTTGGGCGTGAGCAGCCACACGACGCCGTTGTCGGCCAGCGGGCCGAGGGCGTCGACGAGGAGTTCGAAGAGATCACCGTCGCCGTCGCGGTACCAGACCAGCACCGCGTCGACCACCTCGTCGGTGTCCTCGTCGACCAGATCTCCACAGCGGTCGGTCAGGGCGTCGCGGAGATCCTGGTCGACGTCGTCGTCGTACCCCATCTCCATGACGACCATCCCCGGTTCGATGCCGAACCGGTCCGCCAGGCTGCGTACCCCGTCGGCGGCCTGACCAGCGGTCGCGCTCACTGTCGCGTGCCTCCTCATCTCGTCCCTGCCCGCGGCGTCAGGGCGACGCCGTCAGGCAAAGTCCACACAGTTGTGGCTCCCGGCGCAAGTGGCGCACCGGGTGGAACGGAATTTACCGTGCCAGGAGTGTGTGGGCACCCTGGGTAATGGCTTCCTCGGTGACCAGCACCTGACGGGCCGCCGGACCTAATGGTACAAAGGAGTCAACTCCGGCCACTCGCCGCGCCGCTCCGACGTACCCGGCGTCCACCAGCGCCGCGATCACCCCCTCGCCGACCCCGCCGGACCGGCGGGTCTCGTCCACCACCAGCACCCGGCCGGTCGCCGCCGCCTCCCGCATGATGTCGGCCACCGGGAGCGGGGAGAGCCAGCGCAGGTCCACCACCCGGGTGCCGATCCCCTCGTCGGCGAGGGTGGCCGCCGCGCGCAGCGACATCGGCACCCCGTTACCGAAGGTGATGATCGTGACGTCCTCGGCGGAGCCGACGCCGTAGACGCGCGCCCGGCCGATCGGCGCGTGCCCGCCGGCCCACGCGCCGGGCTCGGCGTAGGGAGCCAGCCACTCTCCGTCACCGGGGGCGTAGAGGTCGCGGGAGTGGTAGAGCGCGATCGGCTCCAGGAAGACGCAGACGCTGCCGTCCACCGCCGCGCTGGCCAGGCAGGTACGCAGCATGGGCGCGGCGTCGTCCGGCCGCGCCGGCACCGCGATCACCAGGCCCGGCACGTCCCGGAGTACGGCCACCGAGTTGTCGTTGTGGAAGTGGCCCCCGAAGCCCTCCTGGTACGCCAGGCCGGCCACCCGCACCACCATCGGGTTACGGAAGGCGCCCTGCGAGAAGAACTGCATCGTGGCGGCCTCGCCACGCAACTGGTCCTCGGCGTTGTGCAGGTACGCCAGGTACTGGATCTCCGGTACGGGCAGCAGCCCGGCCAGCCCGGCGCCCAGCCCCACTCCGAGGATCGAGGTCTCGTCGAGCAGGGTGTCGAAGACCCGGGCCGCGCCGAAGCGGTCCCGCAGCCCCTTGGTCACCCCGTAGACGCCGCCCTTGGCGCCGACGTCCTCGCCGAACACGGCCATCTGCGGGTGGTCGAGCAGCCCGTCGGCGAGCGCCGCGTTGATGCTCTGCGCCAGTGTCAGCGGGCCGGTCAGCTCCGGCGGCCTGCCGCCGAACGCCGCCGCCCGGGCCGCCGCCCCGGGGCCACCCGCGCGGGCAGCCGCGTCGGCGACCGCCCGGGTCACCCGCGCCGGCCGGCGGGGGGCGAGCGGGGCCACCACCTCGGCGGGTGTGGTCAGCTTCGGCTCGTCCAGCACCTCCTCGGCGATCCGGCGCACGTGCCAGCCGATCTCGTCGTAGCGGGCCATCAGTTCGTCGCCGGTGGCGACCCCGGCGGCGACCAGCAGGCGCGCGGTGCCGACCAGCGGGTCCCGGTCGAGGTCGGCGGCGATCTCGCCGGTGCTGCGGTAGGCGGTCTCGGCGTCCGCGCCGGCGTGCCCCATGAGCCGCACGGTCGACAGGTGCAGCACGGCGGGACGCCGGTGCCGGCGCACCCAGGCCGCCGCCTCGGACGCCACCTCGTACGCCCGCAGCAGGTCGTCGCCGTCCGCGGCGAAGTAGCGGATGCCCGGTTTGGCGCGCAGGGTGGTCTCCACCCAGCCCTTCGGGGAGCGCACGCTGATACCGAGGCCGTTGTCCTCGCAGACGAAGAGCACCGGGACGCGCAGGCCGGCGTGGTCGTACCAACCGGCGGTGTTGAACGCGGCGGTGGCGGTGGCGTGGTTGACCGAGGCGTCGCCGAACGAGCAGATTACGACGGCGTCGGGCGGCCAGGGCGCCGGCGTGGCCGCCCCGCCGCCGCCGGCTGTCCCGTCCCGCCGACCGGCGGTGTCCAGCCGGCGCAGCCGTTCCACGGCCAGCCCCATCCCGACGGCGCGGGGCAGGTGCGAGGCGATGGTGGAGGTGGTCGGGACGATGGCCAGGTCCGCCCGCCCGAAGACCTTGTGCCGCCCACCGGCGACCGGCTCGCGGCTGGAGGCGACCATGCCCCGCAGCACGTCGCGGGCCGCGTCGGCGTGCCCCGGGCCCAGCGGCCGGGCCGCGTCGGGCCCGGCGGCCGAACCGTCCGGGTCGGGAGCGTCCGGATCGAGAGCGTCCGGGCTGGGTGCGGCGGACCCGCCAGGCGCGGCCTGCCGGTCCGTGGCGGCAGCACTGCCCGGGGCGGCCTCCCGGTCCGTCAGGGCAGATCCGCCGGGCGTCGCCTGCCGGTCGGTCGGGGCGGCGAGCCGGTCGGCCGCACCGGGCTGGGCGGCCCCGGCGTCGGGCCGGTCGGCCGGTGCCGCACCGGCGGCCTGCGCGGCGCGCACGCAGTAGAAGGCGCCCGAGCGGTAGTGCAGCAGCGCCGGGTCGGTGACACGCAGGGCGGCGGCGATCGCGGCGTTTCCCTCGTGGCCGGCGGAGCCGATCGTGTAGAACCCCTCGTCGAAGCTGCGCAGCCAGCGGGCGGCGAGGTCGAGCTGGCGGCTGGTGGCCTGGGCGTCGAAGAGGTCCAGGGCCCGCGCGCCGGTCAGCGTCGTGTCGTCGGTGACCGGCAGCGCCGGGTCACGCCGCTGCGGCCCGGCGGCCAGCGCGGCCAGCGTCTCCCGGAAGCGGTCGTCGAGATCTTGCGGGGTGGTCACGTCCGACAGCATTACCGACAAGCGGCCCCCGCGCCCACTCGGACACGTCCGTCGGGGCCTTTGTCAGTCGTCGTCGCACCTGTCGGGGCAGCCGCCGTCGGAGACCTTCCAGACCAGCTCGCGCAGGACGGCCAGCTCCTGGTCCGTGAGACCGGCCAGCAGTCGGGAGTCCGACATGACCTGCCGCACCCGGGACCGCACCCGCCGCCCCGGCCCGGTCACCCTCAGCGTCTTCTGCCGCCGGTCGGTGGGGTCGGTACGCCGCTCGACCAGCCCGGCCCGTTCCAGCTTGTCGACCAGGGCGGTCACGTTGGAGCGGTCGCAGCCCAGCGCCTCGGCGAGATCGCGGGCCGGCAGGGGGCGGTCGGGGTCCAGTTCGTGCAGCGCCCGCGCGGTCGCGGGGGTCAGCCCCAGTGCGGCGATCTCCTCGCTCTGGTGGTGGCGCAGCGCGGAGGCGAGGTGCGTGATGCGGCCCACCACGTCCTCGGTCAGCGCCGCGCGGCTGGTGGGATCCGGCGGTGCCGAGGGGACGGTGGGCTGCGCCATGGCCCACATTCTAGCGGCGTCAACAGTTGAGCACCTTCACTGTTGACTGCGGGCAGGCCGGTCAGCCGGGCAGGAACGAGAAGCGGACGGAGCGGGTGGGGTTGTCGCCGTTGGGGTCGACCAGGCAGACCGACTGCCAGGTGCCCAACGCCAGCCGCCCGTCGAGCACCGGCAGCGTCGCGTACGGCGGGACGAACGCCGGCAGCACGTGGTCGCGCCCGTGGCCGGGCGAGCCGTGCCGGTGCCGCCAGCGGTCGTCGGTGGGCAGCAGGTCGTCGAGCGCGGCGAGCAGGTCGTCGTCGGAGCCCGAGCCGGTCTCGATGATCGCGAGGCCGGCGGTGGCGTGCGGCACGAAGACGTGCAGCAGCCCGTCGCCGGCACCGCGCACGAAGCGCTCCGCCTCGGCGGTGATGTCCCGGACGGTGGGGTGGGACCCGGTCTGGACGGTGATCACCTCGGTACGCATACAGCGCATTCTGCCCGAGGCCGGGCGCGTCCCCCGGCACCGGCCGCGACCCTGCGGGGGCGGCGGTCACCGGGCGTGCGCAGGCGGAGGTTACCGACGGGTACCTGTGTCGCGCGTCGCGTCTGGGGGTGGTAGAGGTGACGAGCCCCCGCACCAGGAGGCAGGATGGCGCTAGAGACCTATCCCACACAGAACCGAGGGAACGCCTGTGGCTACGGAACGCAAGCGCCCGGTGATCACCGCTGGTCTGCCGAGCCAGCTTCCGGACATCGACCCTGAAGAGACCGGCGAATGGGTCGAGTCGCTCGACGGTGTCATCGACGAGCGCGGGACGAAGCGCGCCCGATACGTCATGCTGCGCCTGTTGGAGCGAGCCCGCGAACGCCAGGTCGGGGTGCCGTCGCTGACCACCACCGACTACATCAACACCATCCCGCCGGAGCGCGAGCCGTGGTTCCCGGGTGACGAGCACGTGGAGCGGCGGATCCGGGCGTACGTCCGGTGGAACGCGGCCATGCTGGTGCACCGGGCGCAGCGCCCCGAGATCGGCGTCGGCGGGCACATCTCCACCTTCGCCAGCTCGGCCTCGCTCTACGAGGTGGGCTTCAACCACTTCTTCCGGGGCAAGGACCACCCGGGCGGTGGCGACCAGCTCTTCTACCAGGGTCACGCCTCCCCCGGCATGTACGCGCGGGCGTTCCTGGAGGGGCGACTGAGCGAGCACCAGCTCGACGGGTTCCGCCAGGAGCTGTCGCACCCGGGTGGCGGCCTGCCGTCCTACCCGCACCCGCGGCTCATGCCGGACTTCTGGGAGTTCCCCACGGTCTCGATGGGCCTCGGCGGGCTGAACGCGATCTACCAGGCGCGGTTCAACCGCTACCTGCACCACCGGGGCATCAAGGACACCTCGGACCAGCACGTGTGGGCATACCTGGGCGACGGCGAGATGGACGAGCCGGAGACGCTCGGCGCGATCGGCGTGGCCGCCCGCGAGGAGCTGGACAACCTCACCTTCGTGATCAACTGCAACCTGCAGCGCCTCGACGGGCCGGTGCGCGGCAACGGCAAGGTCATGCAGGAGCTGGAGGCGTTCTTCCGGGGCGCCGGCTGGAACGTCATCAAGGTGGTCTGGGGCCGCGAGTGGGACCCGCTGCTCGCCGCCGACACCGACGGCGCGCTGGTCAACCTGATGAACACGACGCCCGACGGTGACTACCAGACCTACAAGGCGGAGTCCGGGGCGTACGTCCGGGAGCACTTCTTCGGCCGCGACCAGCGGACCCGCAAGATGGTCGAGGACCTCAACGACGACGAGATCTGGAACCTCAAGCGGGGCGGGCACGACTACCGCAAGCTCTACGCGGCCTACAAGGCGGCGATGGAGCACACCGGCCAGCCGACCGTGATCCTGGCCAAGACGATCAAGGGTTGGACGCTGGGCTCGCACTTCGAGGGCCGCAACGCCACCCACCAGATGAAGAAGCTGACGCTGGAGGACCTGAAGACCTTCCGCGACCGGCTCTACCTGGACATCCCGGACAAGGCGCTGGAGGACAACCCCTACCTGCCGCCTTACTACCACCCGGGCGAGAAGTCTGAGGAGATCGCATACCTCAAGGAGCGCCGCCAGCAGCTCGGCGGCTACCTGCCGTCGCGGCGGCCGGGGAGCAAGCGGCTGACCATCCCGGGTCCCGAGCGCTTCGCCGACGTCAAGCGCGGCTCGGGCAAGCAGAAGGTGGCCACCACGATGGCCTTCGTCCGTCTGCTCAAGGACGTGATGAAGGACAAGGAGTTCGGCAAGCGCTGGGTGCCGATCATTCCGGACGAGGCCCGCACCTTCGGCATGGACTCGCTCTTCCCGACGCAGAAGATCTACTCGCCGCACGGCCAGCGGTACACCGCCGTCGACCGGGAGCTGTTCCTGTCGTACAAGGAGTCCACGAGCGGGCAGATCCTGCACGAGGGGATCAACGAGGCCGGCTCGGTCGCCTCGTTCACCGCGGCGGGCTCGGCGTACGCGACGCACGACGAGCCGATGATCCCGATGTACATGTTCTACTCGATGTTCGGGTTCCAGCGCACCGCCGACGGGCTGTGGGCCGCCGCGGACCAGATGGCCCGGGGCTTCCTGCTCGGCGCCACCGCCGGGCGGACCACGCTCAACGGCGAGGGACTCCAGCACGAGGACGGCCACTCGCTGCTCATCGCCGCCACCAACCCGGCGGTGGTCGCATACGACGCGGCGTTCGCGTACGAGCTCGCGCACATCCTGGAGAACGGCCTGCACCGGATGTACGGCGAGGCGCAGGAGAACGTCTTCTACTACCTGACGGTCTACAACGAGCCGATCCTGCAGCCGGCGGAGCCGGCGGACGTGGACGTGGAGGGCCTGCTCAAGGGCATCTACCGCTACTCCCCCGCCCCGTCGGTGGCCGACGACGCGCCGAGGGCGAACGTGCTCGCCTCGGGCACCGGCATGCAGTGGGCGCTCAAGGCGCAGCAGCTGCTCGCCCAGGACTGGGGCGTGGCCGCCGACGTCTGGTCGGTGACCTCCTGGACGGAGCTGCGCCGCGACGCGGTGCAGTGCGAGGAGCACAACCTGCTCAACCCGGGCGCCGAGCCGCGGGTGCCGTACATCCAGCGCAAGCTGGCCGACGCCGACGGGCCGAAGGTCGCGGTCAGCGACTGGATGCGCGCGGTGCCGGACCTGATCGCCCGCTGGGTGCCGGGTGACTACACGTCCCTCGGCACGGACGGGTTCGGCATGTCCGACACCCGGCACGCGCTGCGCCGGCACTTCCACGTCGACGCCGAGTCGGTGGTGGTGGCGACGCTGCGGCAGCTCGCCCTGCGCGGCACGGTGCCGGCGGGCGTGCCGGCCGAGGCGGCCAAGAAGTACGCCATCGAGGACGTGCAGGCGGCCCCGATCGGCGAGACCGGCGGCGACAGCTAGGACGTACGTGAACGAGGGCCCGGCGCACCCCCTGCGCCGGGCCCTCGTCGTTTCCCGGCGGCGGACCGACGGTGGCCGTGGTCCCTGGCGGGGACACCGGGCACCGCCGTCGCGGCTGACGCCAGGACGTGCCCGGCTCAGCCGACGGCGGCCAGATCGGTCAGCCGGGCGAGCGAGTCCTCCAGGTCCGCGCCGACCCTGCGCAGCCCGAGGCGGAGCAGGGCGGCCTTGACCGGGCCGGCCGGCCAGCGCACCACGATGAGTCGCACGATGGTTCCGCCCTCCTCCTCGTCCGCGGTGAGCTGGACGTAGATCTCGGTGCGCGCCTCCGACCGGGAGCCGGCACCCTTGGCGCGTTCACGCCAGCCGATCAGGGTCGGCTCCTGGTAGGCGATCACCTCGGCCTCGTGCGCCGCGCCGCGCCCGGCCTGCACCAGTTGTCGTCGCCCGAAGCCCTCCCCCGAGAGCACCTCGGCCGCACGGACCCCCGCCAGCCAGGCCGGCAACTGCTCGGCCCGCTGCACGACGTCCCAGACCGCTTCCACCGGCGCCATCACGTGCGCACTGCGTTCCACGAGGATCATTTCCGTCTTTCCTCCAGTGAGGACATCCCACGATATCGGCACTCTATGCGCAAATTCGGACGTAACAGGACGGGTTCGGAAAAGACACGCCGAAATCCATTGCGCTGGAACGCCCTACGGCCTATGGCGCATCGACCGGCCTCGCCCTAAGGTCGCGAGCAGGATTCACGTCAGCCGGGAGGGCGCATGTCGACCGCAGCGATACCCGAGTTCCCCGCCGGATTCCGCTGGGGGGTGTCCACCGCCGCCTACCAGATCGAGGGCGGCGTGGACGCCGGCGGGCGCGGGGCCTCCATCTGGGACACCTTCGCCCACTCCGGTGGCCGGATCGCCGACGGCAGCACCGGCGACGTGGCCTGCGACCACTACCACCGGCACGCCGAGGACGTCGCCCTGCTCGCCGGGCTGGGCGTCTCGGCGTACCGCTTCTCGATCGCCTGGCCCCGGGTGCGGCCCACCGGCGACGGCCCCGTCGAACCACGCGGGCTCGACTTCTACGACCGGCTGGTCGACGACCTGCTCGCCCACGACATCGACCCGGTCGCCACCCTCTACCACTGGGACCTGCCGCAGGCCCTCGAGGACGCCGGCGGGTGGCTCACCCGCGACACCGCCCACCGCTTCGCCGAGTACGCCGACGCGACCGCCGCCCGCCTCGGCGACCGGGTGAAGCTCTGGATCACCCTCAACGAACCGTTCGTCCACATGAGCCTCGGGCACGGCACGGGCGAACACGCCCCCGGCCGGACCCTGCTCTTCGACGCCTTCCCGGTGGCCCACCACCAGCTCCTCGGCCACGGCCTCGCCGTCGCCGCGCTGCGGGCACACACCGCCAGCCCGATCGCCATCGCCAACAACTACTCCCCCGTGCGGCCGGCCGGGGACACCGCCGCCGACCGGGCGGCCGTCGCCGCGTACGAGGCGCTGCACAACCGGCTCTTCACCGACCCGCTGTTCGGCCGGGGCTACCCCGCCGAGCTGGGCTTCGACACGAGCGTGGTGCGCGCCGGGGACCTCGACGCGATCGCCGCGCCGATCGACGTGCTCGGCGTCAACTACTACAACCCCACAGGCGTACGCGCCGCGCCGGAGGGCTCGCCGCTGCCGTTCGAGCTGGTGCCGGTGGCGGGATACCCGCGTACCGCCTTCGACTGGCCGGTCGCCCCCGACGGGCTGCACGAGCTGCTCGGCTGGCTGCACCGCACGTACGCCGACGACCTGCCGCCGATCCAGATCACCGAGAGCGGCTGCGCGTACGACGACCGACCCGACGCCGACGGCCGGGTGCACGACCCGGAGCGCATCGCCTACCTCGACGGGCACCTGCGCGCGGTGCGCGCCGCGATGGCCGAGGGCGTCGACGTGACCGGGTACTTCGTCTGGTCCCTGCTGGACAACTGGGAGTGGGCGGAGGGCTTCACCAAGCGCTTCGGCCTCGTGCACGTCGACTTCGACACCCAGCTGCGCACGCCCAAGTCCTCGTACGCCTGGCTTCGTGACCTGATCCGGCGGCCGTGAGGCCCGCCGGCCCGGTGCCGGCGGCGCTGGCCGAGCCGACCGCCGCGGTGCCACGGAGCTGGATCGCGCTGATCTTCGCCGCGAACCTCGGCGTCTGGATGGCGTTCTTCACGCCGATCCAGGTGCTGCTGCCGCAACAGTTGGGGCAGATCGCGCCGGCCGACAAGGAGGCCGCGCTCGCCGTGGTCACCGGCCTCGGCGCGCTCGCCGCCGTGCTCGCCAACCCCCTCGCCGGTGCGCTGTCGGACCGCACCTGCCTGCGGCTGGCCGGGCGGGAGTTCGGCCGCCGGCACGTCTGGACCGCCGGCGGCGCATTGCTCGGCGCCGCGGCCCTGGTGCTGCTGGCGCAGCAACGCACGGTCGCCGGGGTCGCGCTCGCCTGGGTGGCCGCGCAGGTCTGCTTCAACGCGATGCTGGCCAGCCTGACCGCCGCCGTGCCGGACCGGGTCCCCGTGACCCAGCGCGGCGGCGTCTCCGGTTGGGTCGGCATCCCCCAGGCGCTGGGGCTGGTGCTGGGGGTGGTGCTGGTCACCGCCGTGGTCGGCGGCACCGCCGCCGGCTACGCGGCGATGGCGGCGGCGGTGCTGCTGCTGGCCCTGCCGTTCGCGCTGCTCACCACCGACGACCCGCTGCCCCGGGCACACCGCCCGGCGCTGCGCTGGCGCGCCCTGTTCGCGTCGATGTGGATCTCGCCGCGCCGCCATCCCGACTTCGCCTGGGCCTGGATCACCCGGTTCCTGGTGCAGCTCGGTAACGCGCTCGGCACGCTCTACCTGCTCTATTTCCTCACCGACGAGGTGCGCCACGTCGACCCCGAGGGTGGGCTGCTGGTGCTGATCCTGCTCTACACGGCCGGCCTGGCGGCCACCGCCGTGGTGGCCGGGCGGCTGTCGGACCGGTCCGGCCGGCGCAAGGTCTTCGTCATCACCGCCGGCGGCATCATGGCGGTCGCCGCGCTGCTGCTCGCCGTGGCGCCGGTCTGGCCGGTGGCCGTGGTCGCCGCGCTGCTGCTCGGCGCCGGCTACGGCGTCTACCTGTCGGTGGACGCCGCGCTGATCACCCAGGTGCTGCCGACCGCCACCGACCGGGCCAAGGACCTGGGCGTGATCAACATTGCCAACTCCGCCCCGCAGGTGCTCGGCCCGGCGCTCTCCGCACCGCTCGTGGTGCACCTCGGCGGCTACCCGGCGCTCTACGCGGTCACCGCCGTGGTCACCGTGCTGGGCAGCGTCCTGGTCCTGAAGATCCGCTCGGTGCCCTGAGCCGCACCCCTGGCGGAACCCGGTCGCGGGTCGCCGTAGGCTGGGGGCGTGACTGTGCGTGTACGCTTCGCCCCCTCCCCGACCGGTATGTTCCACGTCGGCGGCGCCCGTTCGGCGCTGCAGAACTGGATCTACGCCAAACAACAGGGCGGGGTGTTCGTGCTCCGCATCGAGGACACCGACGCGGCCCGCAACAAGCCGGAGTGGACCGAGGGCATCCTCACCGCGCTGGAGTGGATCGGTATCGAGCGCGACAGCTACGAGGGCCCGTACTTCCAGTCGGAGTACGCCGGCGAGCACCGGGCCGCCGCCGCCCGGCTGCACGAGTCCGGCCGGGCCTACTACTGCGACTGCACCCGCGACGCGGTGCAGGCCCGCACCGGCTCGCAGTACCAGGGCTACGACGGCTTCTGCCGCGACCGGGGCCTGCCGCCCGGCGAGGGGCGCGCCCTGCGCTTCCGCACGCCGGACGAGGGCGCGACCGTGGTGGTCGACCTGATCCGCGGCGAGCCCACCTTCGACAACAAGCTGATCGAGGACTTCGTCATCGCCCGGGGTGACGGCTCGCCGGTCTTCCTGCTGGCCAACGTGGTCGACGACATGACCATGGGGATCACCCACGTGATCCGGGCCGAGGAACACCTGCCCAACACCCCGAAGCAGCAGCTGCTCTGGGACGCCCTCGGCGTCAGGCCGCCGATCTGGGCACACGTGCCGGTGGTCGTCAACGAGAAGCGGCAGAAGCTCTCCAAGCGGCGCGACAAGGTGGCCCTGGAGGCGTACCGGGACGAGGGCTATCTCGCCGCGGCGATGCGCAACTACCTGATGCTGCTCGGCTGGGCGCCGTCGGGCGACCGGGAGATCGTCGAGTGGTCCGTGATCGAGGACGAGTTCCGGCTGGATGAGGTCAACCCCTCGCCGGCGTTCTTCGACGAGAAGAAGCTCCGGGCGTTCAACGGCGAATACATCCGGGCGCTCGGCGTCGAGGAGTTCGTCGACGCCTGCCAGCCGTGGCTGACCGGCACCGGCACCATCGCCCCGCCGCCGTGGCAGCCGGAGGAGTTCGACGCGGACGCCTTCGCGGCCGTCGCCCCGCTCGCGCAGACCCGGATCGCGGTGCTCAGCGACATCGTGCCGAACGTCGACTTCCTCTTCCTGGCCTCGCCGCTGATCGACGAGGCCGCCTGGGCCAAGGCGATGAAGGAAGGCTCGGCGGAGCTGCTGGACGCCGCCACGGCGGCGTTCGAGGCACTGGAGTCCTGGGACGCGGAGACGCTGAAGTCGACGCTGGAGGCGGTCGGCGCCGAACGCGGCCTCAAGCTCGGCAAGGCCCAGGCCCCGGTGCGCGTCGCGGTCACCGGCCGCACCGTCGGGTTGCCGCTGTTCGAGTCGCTGGAGGTGCTGGGCCGCGAACGCAGCCTCGCCCGGCTGCGCGCCGCCCGGCTCCGCCTGGTCTGAGCCCCCGCCCAGCCGACGCACGCGTCAGCGCCCGGACCGGCCGGTCCGGGCGCTGACGCGTTGGTGCCCGCTCAGCGGCGGGCGGCTCGGCGGCGCCACAGCAGACCCCCGGCGAGGGCGGCGAGCAGGAGCGCGCCGCCGAGGGCCCACAGCCAGCCACGCCCGGTCCCGCCGTCGCTCTCCCGCGCGGCGGGCGCCACGGCCGCCGGCGTGCCGGAGCCCGCCGGGTCGGGCGCGGCCGACGTCGGCCCGGTCCCGCCCGACGGCGCTACGGCAGCCGGAGCGCTCGGGCCGGCGGTGACCGGCGGCTCGGCGGGGGTGCCGGTGGTCAGCGTGAAACGCACCTCGCCGGTGACCGGATGCCCGTCGCTGGAGGCCAGCCGGTAGCCGACGATGTAGAGACCCGCCCGGCCCGGCTTGAAGGGGACGCTCACCCGGGAGCCGGCGAAGCTCGGGGCCCCGCCCAGCGCGGCCACGTCGTCCGGCCCGGTAACTGTGATCTTCGTCGTGTTCGGGTCCGCCCGGGCCAGGAACCGCAGCTCGATCCGGGCCGGCGCCTCGGCCACCCGGGCCCCGTCGCGGGGATCACTGCGGGTCAGCGAGTTGTGGGCCGCCGCCGGCGCGGCCGGCAGCAACAACGACACACCGAGCGCCACGCCGAGCACCACTGCCCAGGTGCGCGCCGCACGTGGAAACCTGCCCCCCATGAACCCCTCCGTAAAGGTACGATCCGCCCGCTGATCAATCGTTGCCGCTGGTTAGTCGGTCCGGGATCACAGATAGTTCCAATTACTGTTCCACAAGCTGCAAGAGATCGACGTTCTGCGCAGTCTTAGAGGGTGGCACCCGGCCGGGTCCGGTCACCCCCGTCGGCCGATCAACGTGACCTGCAGCAAGCCACCCATCGAACGGGGCGAGGAGGCGGCGATGGTCCGAACGGTGCGGCGGCTGGTCGCGGTGTTGACGGGCGGGTTCGCGGCGGCGGTCCTGTCGCTCGGGCTGGCCGAGACGGCGCGGGCGGCGCCGAAGCCCCCACCCGCCGGCGTGGAGATCACCGGGCAGGGCCTGGCGGAGCCGCTGCGGCTGCGCGCCGACGACCGCCCCGCACACGTCGTGGCGCTCATCGACCAGGTCAACTTCCTCACCCGCACCGGGCAGGCCAAGGGCCCGAAGGCAGCCGACCTCGGTCCCAGGTACACGGTCGTGGTGTTCGCCGGTGACGTCGCCAAGCAGACCTACGACCTCTATCCGAAGGCGGTCGGCGGCCCGCGCGTCTTCCGCCCGGCCAAGCAGCCGGACGCCCGCAAGACCACCGCCGGCTGGTTCCTCGGCCGGCTCAACATGTCGGAGACCCTGCGCACGGCGGGGGTGCCGCTGGAGCGGCAGTTCGACGCCGTCAGCGGCGGCGCCGGCGGCGGCGAGCGGGTCATCCCGGAGGAGGCCCTCAACCCGACCAAGGATCTCGACGAGGCGTTCGGCGAGCTGCAGCGGCTGATGCTGCTCAACATCGCGGTGGTGCTGGTCATCACGTCGGGCCTCGCCGGGATCGCCCTGCTGGTCCGCCGCCGCACCCGCTGACCGCCGTGCCCCGGCCGGCGCACGCGCCGCCCGGGGCTCAGACCTCCAGGACCACCTTGCCGCGCACGTGCCCCGCCGCCACCAGGCGCTGCGCGTCCGCGGCCCGCGCCAGGGGAAACGTCCGCTGCACGTGGACGGTCAGCCGGCCGGCGTCGACCAGCCCCGCGAGCACCCCCAGGTCGACGGTCGACGGCTTGACGAACAGATAGCTGCCGCCCAGCCGGGTGACGTGCTCCGGGTCGGCGGTGGAGACCACGCGGGCGGGGCGCGCGACCAGCTCGGCCGAGACGTCGAGGGCGTCGCCGCCGAACAGGTCGAGCACCACGTCGACCCCGTCGGGCGCGACCGCACGGACCCGGTCGGCCAGCCCGTCGCCGTACGCGACCGGCTCGGCGCCCAGCGACCGGACGAAGTCGTGGTTGGCGGGACCGGCCGTGCCGATCACCCGGTCGGCACCGAGCGCGCGGGCGATCTGCACCGCCAGGTGGCCCACCCCGCCGGACGCCCCGTGCACCAGCACCGTGTCGCCGGCACCCGTGCGGGCCGCCTGGAGCGCCTGGTACGCCGTGAGACCCGCCAGCGGCAGCCCGCCCGCTTCGGCCCAGGACGCCCGGACCGGCTTGACCGCCAGCGTGCGCTCGGGGGCCGGCACGAGTTCGGCGTACGTGCCGTACTGGACGTGGTCGCGCCGGACGTACCCGACGACCTCGTCGCCCACGGCGAACCCCGTCACCGCCGGCCCGACCGCCTCGACCACGCCGGCCGCGTCCCAACCGGGCACGAGCGGGAAGTGCCCCGGGATCGCCCCGGCCAGATGCCCCTCGCGCACCTTCCAGTCGACCGGGTTGACCCCGGCCGCCCTGACCCGGACCAGCACCGTGTCGGGGCCGACGGGTGGGTCGGGCAGCTCCCGGACGGCGAGCAGGTCGGCCGGGCCGTACGTGTCGATCGCGATCGCCTCCACACCGACCACGCTAGCGGTCGGACGGCGCTCCCGTGCTCAGCACCAGCGACGCGGGGGCCCTTCGCGGCGGGCGTCACGCTGCCGGGGGCGGACCGGGCCGTGGCGGTGCGCGCCGGCCCAGCCGGGCAGGTCGCTCTGGCAGCCCTGCGGCGCGGCCGACCCGGCCTCGGCCGGCTCGGTGCCGCGCTGGCGGGGCACCGCGACGTCGTCCTCGGCCCGTTCGGGCGCGCGGGCCGGGTGCTCCGCCGAGTGGGCCGGGAACCCGCCGGTCAGCCGGCGGTGCTTGGCCGCCGCCGGCTGCTCGTGGTGGCCCGGCCGACAGGGCTCGCCCTGGGCGCAGCCCTGCTCGGCCTCCCCGTGCGCCATCCCGGTCTCCTCACGCTCGCCCCGCCCGCCGGGGTCGCTCCGACGGGCCCTGCCACCGTACTGGCCGGGACCGACGGCGCGTGCAGCCGGACCCGGTCGCGCGGCAAGGCCCCCGGTCAGGGCCGGTGGACGGCGCTGTGCGTAGGTCTTTCGGAGGATGCGGCGGCGGCGGGCTCCTCCCGCCGGCTGAGCCCGGCCGGCGGAAGGTGTGGTGGGATCGGCCCATGCGTCCGCCGATCCGGCTCGGGCCCGGCACCGCCGGCCGGGACCTCACGCTCGCCGGCGCCGCCCTGGTCGGCGGGGCGGTCATGTACGGCCTGGACACCCAGCCGCAGTTCGTCTGGCAGCCGGGACTGCCGGAGCCGCTGTTCCTGCTGCCGCTGGCGGTCGCCTGCGCGGCGGTGGGCGTACGCCGGGTCGCCACCCGCAGCAGCCTGACCCTCGGCACGGTGGCCACGCTGGCGGACCTGGCGATGGGCGGCTCCCTGGCCACCCTGCTGGTCTACACCCAGGTGCTCTACGACGCGTGCGTGTTCGGTTCGACCCGGACGTGGCGACGGCTGCTGCTGATCATGATCGGGTTGAGCCTGGCCGGCACGGCGGCGGGGATGCTGGTGACGGGCGACTGGCGAGGCGTCGGCTTCGGGATGCCTGTGGTGCTGGCCGGGCTGCTGCCGGTGCTCACCGGGATCAGCGTGCGGCAGTCCCGCGACCAGGCAGCCGCCGAGCGGGCCCGGGCCGAGCAGACGGCCCGGCTGGTGGAGCTGGACCGCCGGCAGGCCGTCGGCGCGGAGCGCGCCCGGATGGCCCGGGAGCTGCACGACGTGATCGCCAACCACCTGAGCGCGGTGGCCATCCACGCCACGGCCGTGCTCTCCGTGCCCGGGCTCGACCGGTCGCAGGTCGATTCGGCGCTGCGGGTGATCCGGGAGAGCAGCGTGCAGGGGCTCGGCGAGATGCGGCAGATGATCGGCCTGCTGCGGGAACCGGCGGAGGGCGCACCGGCCGTCGACCCGGCGGAGGAGGCCACCCGGGCGCGGCTCAGCGAGGTGGACGTCCTGCTCGACCGGGCCCGCGCCGCCGGGTTGACCGTCCGGGCGACCCGGCGCGGCGAGCCGCGCGCGTTGCCGGTCGGGGTGGACCTGGCCGCGTACCGGATCGTGCAGGAGTCGCTGACCAACGCCCTCAAGCACGGCTGCGGCGAGGCCGACCTGCTGGTCGCGTACGAGCCGGCGGGGGTGGTGGTGGGCGTGGACAACCCGGTCGGCGCCGGCCGTGGCGCGCTGACCGGCGCGGGCGCCGGCCTGGTCGGGATGCGGGAGCGGGCGCTGCTGCTGAACGGCCGCTTCGCCGCCGGCCCGGCGGAGGGCCGCTGGCGGGTACGGGTGGAGTTGCCGACCGGGGCGACGACGTGACGGCGCGTGCCGGGGCCGGGGTCATCCGGGTGCTGCTCGCCGACGACCAGCCGGCGGTGCGGGCCGGGCTGGCGCTGATCCTGGCCGGCGCGGCCGGCGTCGAGGTGGTGGGCGAGGCCGAGGACGGCGCCGAGGCGGTCCGGCTGTGCCGGGAACTGCGCCCGGACGTCGCCGTGCTGGACGTGCGGATGCCCCGGCGTGACGGCATCTCGGCCACCCGGGAGATCACCGCCGGCCGGCTCGCCGACGTGCTCGTGCTCACCACCTTCGACCTCGACGAGTACGTCTTCGGGGCGCTGCGGGCCGGCGCCGCGGGCTTCATCCTCAAGGACACCGACGCCGAGGGGCTGGTGGCGGCGGTACGCACGGTCGCCCGGGGCGAGGGGTTCATCGCGTCCGCGGTCACCCGCCGGCTGATCACCGCGTTCGCGGCGACCGCTCCGAGCGCCTCCGACGCGACCCGACGGGCGGTGCAGGCGCTGACGCCCCGGGAGCGCGACGTGTTGGCCTGCCTCGGGCTGGGGCTGTCCAACCAGCAGGTCGCCGACCGGTTGGCGATGGCCGAGAGCACCACCAAGACCCACGTCAGCCGGATCCTCGCCAAGCTGGACCTGCGCAGCCGGGTGCAGGCCGCCATCCTGGCCCAGGAGCTGGGGCTGCCCGCCCCGCCGCCCGCCTGACAGTGACCGGCCGGGGTCGGCCGGGTCGCGGCGGCCGGGGTCGGCCGGGTGGTGACGGCCGGGTGGTGACGGCCGGGGTCCGCCCGGCGTGGAGCCGCAGGTCGGGGCGTGTCAGGCTGGGGCGGTGAGCGAGCCGGGCGGGACGGAACTGTCGGCCACGCTGCGCAAGATCGAGCGGGCGGCGGGGGCCCTGTCCAGCGCCAGCGTGGCCCGGATGGACGAGACGCTGCCCTGGTTCCGCGACCTCCCGCCGGACCACCGCTCCTGGGTGATGCTGGTGGCGCAGGCCGGCGCCCGCTCCCTCGTGCAGTGGCTGCGCGACGGTGGCGGCACGGCCGACAGCACCCAGGAGGTCTCGGACGAGGTCTTCGCCACCGCGCCGCAGGCGCTCGCCCGGTCGATCAGCCTCCAGCAGACGGTCGCGCTGGTGAAGGTGATGATCGACGTGGTCGAGGAGCAGGTCGCACACCTGGCGGCGAAGGGCGAGGAGCAGCAGTTGCGCGAGGCGGTGCTGCGGTTCTCCCGGGAGATCGCCTTCGCCGCCGCCCGCGTGTACGCCCGGGCCGCCGAGTCCCGCGGCTCGTGGGACGCCCGGTTGCAGGCGCTGCTGGTGGACGCGTTGCTGCGCGGCGACTCGCCGGACGTGCTGGCGAGCCGGGCGGCGGCACTCGGCTGGGCGGACGCCCCGCCGGTGGCCGTGGCGGTCGGCCGCTCCCCCGGCGGCGAGGTCTCCGCCGTGCTGCACACCGTGCACCGGCAGGCCCGACGCATCGGCACGGAGGTGATCGGCGGGGTGCACGGCGACCGCCTGGTCATCGTGCTCGGCGGCGCCGCCGACCCGATCGAGGCCACCGGCAAGCTGCTCGGCGCGTTCGGGGACGGTCCGGTGGTGGTCGGTCCGGCCGTACCGAGCCTGGACGAGGCGACGGAGTCGGCGCGTGCCGCCCTGGCCGGCTTCCGGGCCGCACCGGCCTGGCCGACCGCGCCCCGGCCGGTGCCCGCCGACGACCTGCTGCCCGAGCGGGCGCTGGCCGGGGACGCGGAGGCACGCCGCCGGCTGCGGCACGACGTCTACGCCGCGCTGGTGCGCGCCGGCGGGGAGCTGCTGGAGACCGTCGACGCCTTCTTCGCCGCCGGCGGCACGCTGGAGAGCGCGGCGCGGTCCCTCTTCGTGCATCCGAACACCGTGCGCTACCGGCTGCGGCGCGTCTCCGACGTCACCGGCTTCTCGCCGCTCACGGCCCGCGACGCGTTCGCGCTCCAGGTGGCCCTCACCGTCGGGCGACTCGACCCGGTGGTCCCGATCACCCCAACCCCGACAAACAGCTCCGGACCCCCCAGAACGGCACACACAGGCGATGATCGCCGCCGATCTTTGTAGGATTCCTCCAAAGGTTCTAGTGCGGTTTGGTCGGAGGCGGCACAGCGTTACCCGCGCGTATCCGGGAGAGTCATAGGCGTGCTCGCCGTACTCTCGCCCGGCCAGGGTTCCCAGAAACCCGGCTTCCTGACTCCGTGGCTCGACCTCACCGGTGCCGAGTCGCGGCTGCGCTGGTTCTCGGCGCTGGCCGGGGTCGACCTGCTGCACCTGGGCACCGCCGCCGACGCGGACGAGATCAGGGACACCGCCCGGACCCAGCCGCTGCTGGTCGCCGCCGCCCTGCTCGCCGCCGAGCACCTGCCGATGCACGACGTCACGCTCACCGCCGGACACAGCGTGGGCGAGCTGGGCGCGGCGGCGCTCGCCGGGGTGCTACCCGCCGAGTCGGCGATCACCCTGGCCGGCTTACGCGGCCGGGAGATGGCCGCGGCCTGCGCGCTGGAGCCGACCGGGATGGCCGCCGTGCTGGGCGGCGACCCGGACGAGGTCCTCGCCTCGATCGCCGCCCACGGGCTACACCCGGCCAACCGCAACGGCGCCGGCCAGTTCGTCGCCGCCGGCACGATCGAGGGTCTGGAGAAGCTCGCCGCCGAGCCGCCCGCGAAGGCCCGGGTGATCCGCCTGAAGGTGGCCGGCGCCTTCCACACGCCGTACATGGCCCCCGCCGAGGCGGCGCTGGCCGCCGTGGCCGCCGGGATCACCCCGGCCGATCCGGCCCGGCTCCTGCTGTCCAACCTCGACGGCACCGCCGTCAACCACGGGCGGGACATGGTGCAGCGGCTGGTCCGCCAGGTCACCGCGCCGGTGCGCTGGGACCTCTGCATGCGCACCCTCGCCGGGACCGGGGTGACCGGCGTGATCGAGCTGCCGCCCGCCGGCACCCTCGCCGGCCTGGTGAAGCGGGAACTCAAGGGGGCCGACGCCCCCGAGGTCGTCACCCTCAACACCCCGGACGACCTGCCGGCCGCCCGGGATCTGATCGCCCGGCACGGCATGGCGCCCAGCCACGAGCCGACCATGCACTTCCGCGTGGTGGTGGCCCCGTCGGCCGGCACCTTCGAGCCGGCCGGGGCGCTCGCCGAGGGCGACACCCTGCACGTCGGCCAGGTCGTCGGCCGGGTGGCCACCCGGCAGGGCCCGGTCGAGGTGACCGCGCACGGCAGCGGCGTCCTCACCGAGTGGCTCGCCCACCACGACGACCCGGTCGCGCCGGGGCAACCGCTCGTCCGCATCGGAGGACACGCATGACCGGCAGCCGGATCGTCGCGCTGGGGCACTACCAGCCCTCGCAGGTGGTCACCAACGACGACATCGCCCGGTTGGTGGAGACCAACGACGAGTGGGTCCGGGACCGCGTCGGCATCGTCAGCCGGCGGATCGCCGACGGCGAGACCGTGGCCGACATGGCCGCCGCCGCCGCCGGCAAGGCACTCGCCAACTCCGGGCTCACCGCCGCCGACATCGACCTGGTCGTGGTCGCGACGTGCAGCTCCGCCGACCGCAGCCCGAACGTGGCCTGCCGGGTCGCCGCCAAGCTCGGCATCGCCGCGCCCGGGGCGTTCGACCTCAACACCGCCTGCTCCGGCTTCGCATACGCGCTGGGCACCGTCGACCACGCCATCCGGGCCGGGGCCTCGCGCAACGCCCTGGTCATCGGAGCCGAGAAGCTGTCCGACATCATCGACTGGACGGACCGCTCCACCTGCATCATCTTCGCCGACGGGGCCGGCGCCGCCGTGGTGTCGGCCGTCGCCGACGGCGAGCCCGCCGGCATCGGCCCGGTGGTCTGGGGCTCGGTGCCCGAGAAGGGCGAGGCGGTACGCATCGAGGGCTGGCGCCCGTACATCCGGCAGGAGGGCCAGTCGGTCTTCCGCTGGGCCACCACCGAGCTGGCCCCGCTGGCCCGGCAGGCGTGCGAGCGTGCCGGGGTGGACCCGTCGGAGCTGGCGGCCTTCGTACCCCACCAGGCCAACACCCGCATCATCGACGGCATCGCCAAGCGGCTCGGCATCCCGAACGCGATCATCGCGAAGGACATCGTCGAGTCCGGCAACACGTCGGCGGCGAGCGTGCCCCTGGCCCTGTCCAAGCTGGTCGAGCGGCGGGAGGTGCCGTCCGGCGCCCCGGTGCTGCTCTTCGGCTTCGGCGGCGGCCTGACCTACGCCGGTCAGGTCGTCCGCTGCCCCTGAAAGCCCCTCCGGCCGCCGCGCCGGGGAGTGACGGCCGACGTCGTCGGCCGTCGAACGATCCACCGATGAAAGGAACCAACCGCAATGACCCGTGACGAGATCACCGCCGGCCTCGCCGAGATCCTCGAAGAGGTTGCCGGGGTGAACCCGGACGACGTGGCCGAGGGGAAGTCCTTCACCGACGACCTGGACGTCGACTCGCTCTCCATGGTGGAGGTCGTGGTCGCGGCCGAGGAGAAGTTCGGCGTCAAGATCCCGGACAACGAGGTGCAGAACCTGAAGACCGTCGGGGACGCCGTCAGCTTCATCGAGGCGCAGTCCTGATCATGGCTCACACCGACGTCGTCGTCACCGGGCTCGGCGCGACCACCCCGCTGGGCGGGGACGTCGCGTCGACCTGGGACGCCATGCTCGCCGGCCGCTCCGGGGTGGGTTCGCTCACCCAGGAGTGGGCCGCGCAACTGCCGGTCCGGATCGCCGCCCGGCTCGCGGTCGAGCCGACCGGCCTGATCGACCGGGTCAAGCTGCGCCGGCTGGACCGTTCCGAGGCGATCGCGATCATCGCGGCGCAGCAGGCCTGGGCGGACGCCGGCCTGGCCGACTCCGGGATGGACCGGGAGCGGCTGGGCGTCAGCGTCGGCTCCGGCATCGGCGGCGCGCTGACGTTGCTCGCCCAGGACGACATCCTGGAGGCGTCCGGCCCGCGGCGGGTCTCCCCGCACACCATCCCGATGCTGATGCCGAACGGTCCCGCCGCCTGGGTGGGGCTGGAACTGGGCGCGAAGGCGGGGGTGCACTCGGTGGCCAGCGCCTGCGCGACCGGGGCGGAGGCCATCGCACTGGGGATGGACATGATCCGCGCCGGTCGGGCCGACGTGGTGGTGGCCGGCGGCACCGAGGCCGTCATCCACCAGCTACCGATCGCCGGCTTCAGCTCGATGCGGGCGATGTCGACCCGCAACGACGATCCGGAGCGGGCCTCCCGGCCGTGGGACAAGGGCCGCGACGGCTTCGTGCTCGGTGAGGGCGCGGGCATCGTGGTGCTGGAGCGGGCGGAGCACGCCGCCGCCCGGGGCGCCCGGGTCTACGCCCGGCTGGCCGGCGCCGGCCTGACCTCCGACGGTTACGACATCGTCCAGCCGCATCCGGAGGGCGAGGGCGCGATCCGGGCGATCGCGAAGGCGATCGCTGACGCGGACATCGACAAGCGGGACATCGTCCACGTCAACGCGCATGCCACGTCGACCCCGGTCGGCGACCTGGCGGAGATCACCGCGCTGCGGGCCGCGCTCGGCGACCACCCGGTGCTGACCTCCACCAAGTCGATGTCCGGTCACCTGCTCGGTGCGGCCGGCGCGCTGGAGTCGATCCTCACCATCCTGGCGATCCGCAACAGTGTCGTGCCTCCGACGATCAACCTAGACGAGCCGGACGACGGCCTGAGCCTGGACGTGGCCGCCAACAAGCCACGCCACATGGACATCCCGGCCGCGCTGAACAACTCGTTCGGCTTCGGCGGACACAACGTGGCTCTCGTCTTCACGCGGGCCTGAGCGCACCACCGCCCTGGAGGCTCACGTGACCACCACCACCGCCGTCGGCGTGGACGAGACTCCCGTCGTGGACCACCGCGACCCGGAGTTCCGGCTCCGGGCCTTGTTCGACGCGGGCTCGTTGCGCCTGTCGGTGCCCCGGGACACCTCGGGGGCGTTGTGGGCGCGGGGCGAGATCGAGGGTTCCCCGGTCGTCGCGTACGCGACGGACGCGACGCGGATGGGCGGGGCGCTGGGCACCGAGGGGTGCCGGCACGTCGTGGACGCCATCGACACCGCGGTGCGGGAGCGGGTGCCGGTGGTGGGGTTGTGGCACTCGGGCGGGGCGCGGCTGGCCGAGGGCGTCGTCGCGCTGGACGCGGTCGGTCAGGTGTTCGCGGCGATGGTGCGCGCCTCGGGGCGGGTGCCGCAGATCTCCACGGTGCTGGGTCCGGCCGCCGGTGGCGCGGCGTACGGCCCGGCGCTCACCGACATCGTGGTGATGAGCGGCGCGGGCCGGATCTTCGTGACCGGCCCGGAGGTGGTGCGTAGCGTCACCGGCGAACAGGTCGACATGGCCCGCCTGGGTGGGCCGGAGCCGCACGGCCGCCGCTCCGGGGTGGTCCATGTGACCTGCGCCGACGACGAGACGGCGCTGGGCGAGTCGCGCAGGCTCGCCGCGCTGCTGGGCCGGCAGGGACGCCTGTCCCCCGACGACGTGGCCGCCCGGGACGAGGGGGCGCACGACCTGACGGCGACGATCCCGGCGCAGACGAACCGGGCCTACGACGTCAGGCCGGTGGTCAAGGCGCTGCTGGACGACCCCGGGGTGGAGCTGCACGCCAGGTGGGCACCGAACGTGGTGACCACCCTGGGGCGCTTCGCCGGACGCACCGTCGGGGTCGTCGCCAACAACCCGCTGCGGCTGGGTGGCTGCCTGGACGCCGCCAGCGCCGAGAAGGCCGCCCGGTTCGTGCGGATGTGCGACTCCCTCGGCGTGCCGCTGATCGTCCTGGTCGACGTCCCCGGCTATCTGCCCGGGCTCGGCCAGGAATGGGACGGCGTGGTGCGGCGTGGTGCGAAGCTCCTGCACGCCTTCGCCGAGGCCGTCGTGCCCCGGGTCACCCTCGTCACCCGCAAGGCCTACGGCGGGGCGTACATCGCGATGAACTCCCGTTCCCTGGGCGCCACCGCGGTGTTCGCCTGGCCCAACGCCGAGGTCGCCGTCATGGGCGCCGGCGCCGCGGTCAACATCCTGCACCGCAAGAAACTCGCCGCCACCCCCGCCGAGGAGCGCGAGGCCCTGCGTGCGCACCTCGTCGAGGAGCAGACCCGCATCGCCGGCGGCGTCAACCGCGCCCTCGAGATCGGCGTCGTCGACGACGTCATCGCCCCCGCCGAGACGCGCCGCCGCATCGCCGAGGCCCTCGCCGCCGCCCCCGCCGCCCGGGGCGCCCACGGCAACATCCCCCTCTAGCCCGACCACCGCGCCGGGCGCGGCGACCCGGCCGACGCCGGCATCAGGCAGGACGCGTGCCGGCCGGGAGCCGTCCCCACCGGGCGGGCGGGGATCCGCCCACACCGGGCGGCCGGGGATCCGCCCGCACCGGGCGGGCCGACGTGCCACCGGAAGACCCGCTCACCCTTCCGTACCGCTCAGCCCCGGTTGCGGGGGTGCTGGCGGGCGGTCCGCTCGTTGCCCCGGCGGTAGTTGCCCGTCCACCGGGCCATCACGAGCTGCGGGTCGTCGCCGACCTCGGCGAGGAACTGCGCCGCACGGCCGCCGCGCAGGGTGCCCGCCGGCCTGCCGTGATGCGTGATGACCACGGTGCCGTCGGCCCGTTCGACGTACGCGAAATTCTCTGCTGTCCCCATGTGCGCCGACGGTGCCAGCGCGGGCGGCCCACCGCGACCCGTTTTCCCGGCGACCCGCCCGGCCCGGCGACCACCCGGTTTGACGGCGCCCCGCCGTGCCGCTTTGATGAGCCGGCTTCCATCGTCAAGGGGGAATGGAAAACATGAGACCTCGTAGCCACGCCGCCGTGCTGGCGGCGCTCACCATCGGACTGCTCGCCGGGTGCGCCGAGGAGACCGGACGCCCCGCCGGCCAGGCGAGCGACCGGCCGGCGCCCCAGGCGACGGGTGAGCCCTGGTACGACGAGGTGCCCGCCGGGGCGCCGGGCGACGGCACGGTGGGCGGTGCGGGGACGCCGTGCCCGTTGCCGGTCTCGTTCCCCCTGGCCAAGGGCTGGAAGGCGAAGGCCGTCGAGGTCCCCACCGGCGAGCTGGCGGAGCTGCTCGGCGACGCGCTCACCAAGCGGGGCGGCACCACCGCCCGCTGCGAGGTGGACGGGCGCAGCAGTGGCGGCGGTTTCCTGCGGGTGTGGGCGACCGACCAGCCGGGCGTCGCGCCCCGCGCCGCGCTCGAGGCGTTCGTCGCCGGCACCGAGGACAAGCTCAGCGGTCAGCAGTTCCGGGAGGTCCGGGCCGGGGCCTTCGAGGCGACGGAGGCCACCTGGCTGGCCACCAGCACGCTGATCGACGAGGAGTCGCGCGGCTGGGCGCTGGCCGTCCGGACGGAGGGGCCGACGCTGGTGATCACGGTCAGCGAGGGCCTGATCGCCGAGCGGGACGACGTGCTGCCGGCGTACCGGCTGGCGACGCGGGGGCTCGCGGACGCCGGGTGAACGACTGTCGCCCGGCGGCCGGGCGGGGCGACCCGGCGGGTGGGCGGGTTGACGGCGCGCGTCCGTGCCGCTTTGATGGGCCGGCTCATCGTCAACGGGAAATGGACCTCCACATGCGACGTCGTACCCGCGCCGCCGTGCTCGCGGCGCTCACCATCGCACTGGCGGGCGGCTGCGCCGACGCGAAGGAGCCGGCGCCGGCCGGTGGCTCCCCGTCGGCCGCGCCGAGCCCCACCGCCTCCCCGGTGACCCCCGGGCCGCCCTGGTACGACGAGGTGGTGGCCGCGCCCGCCGGCACCACCGTGGGCCGGAAGGGCACGCCCTGCGAGCTGCCGGTCACCTTCTCCGTGCCGGCGAAGTGGAAGGTGAAGGCCGCCGGGAGTCCGACGAACCGCGGCAAGGCCCACCTGCTGTGCGAGATCGAGGCCCCGTCGTCCGGTGCCGTCGGGAGCCTGCGGCTGTGGCGCGTCGACGGGGTCGCCGGGGGCGCCGAGGCGCACCTGAAGCACTTCGTCGGCGCGTACGCGCCGAAGGCGGCCGACCTGACGTACCGGCGCGGGAAGGCCGGCAGCGTGGACGCCGTGGAGGCGAGCTACCGCAAGAGCGAGGGCAGCAAGGTCCACGAGCGGGCCGTCGCGGTCTCCTCCCTCTACGGCCCGATCGTGCTGAGCCTGGACGGCGCGGGGCGCGCCGAGCTGCTGCCGGCGTACCAGTTGGTGCGGCAGTCGGCCCGGATCAACCGCGACTGACGGGCTCAGGTGCCGCAGGTCGTGGCCGGCAGGCCGGTCACCGGCACCGGGGAGCGGCCGTCGGGGCGCGTCTTGCCGGCGAGCACCCCGGCGAGTGCGGTCATCGAGGCCCGGCCGGACGAGTAGGTCGCCAGCAGGGTCGGCGACTTGGCCTTCGCCAGCACGTACGGGGTGTCCATGGCGACCGTGACGGCGGCGTCGGCGCGCAGGTCGCCGGCGCCGTCGCCGTACCCGACGAGGTGCACCACCGTGCCGCCGCCGGCCACCACCTTGACCCCGGCCGCCTTGAGCGCCTCGGTCAGCGCCGCCCGGGTGTGCTCCCGCCCGCCGGAGGCGGTCACTGTCACCGGGCCCCGTACGCCGCCGCCGCAGGCGCCGCGCAGCACCGTCACCGCCGCCGCGGCCAGGTCGTCCGCCGCCTTGCGGTGCGCCGGGCCGCCCAGCGTGGACAGCTCGGGCGTGGGCCGGTCGGCGAGCTTGAACTTCATGGTCAGCACGCGGGTCGCGGCGTCGACGAGGCGGGCCCGGGGCAGCGAGCCGTCGCGGAGCGCGGCGAGCAGCCCGTCGTACGCCTGGCCGACGTTCGGCGGCATCAGGATCAGGTCGTTTCCCGCCTTCAGGGCGCGCACCGCGGCCTCGCCGGGCGACCAGCGCTTCGCCGGCGGCATGTTCATCCCGTCGGTGATCACCACGCCCTGGAAGCCGAGCTGGCCACGGAGCACGTCGGTGAGCAGCTTGCGCGAGAAGGTCGCGGCGGTGCCCGGGTCCACCGCGCGCGCGTCGAGGTGGGCGGACATGATGGCCATCGCGCCCGCGTCGATGCCGGCGGAGAAGGGCGGCCACGCCCCGCTCTCCAGGGTCTTGCGGGGCTGGCCGAGCACCGGCAGGCCCTCGTGGGAGTCGGCGGCGCTGTGCCCGTGTCCCGGGAAGTGCTTGACGGTGGCCGCGACGCCCGCGGCCTGCAGGCCCCGGACCGCGCCCGCGACCTGCCCCGCCGTCGTCCCGGGGTTCGCCCCGTACGACCGGGAGCCGATCACGGTGCTGCGGGTGGCGAGCACGTCGGCGACGGGGGCGAAGTCGAGGTTGATGCCCATCGCGGCGAGTTCCGCGCCGGCGGCCCGCCAGGCGGCCTCGGTCAGTTCGGGCTTACCGGCGGCGCCCGCGGCGAGGGCGCTGGGCAGCAGCGTCACCCCCTCGGTGATCCGGGTGACCACGCCGTGTTCCTGGTCGGTGCCGATCAGGAAGGGCGCCGAGCCGGCGGGCAGCCTGTCGGCCGCGGCGCGCAGGCCGTCGGTCAGGGCGCGCACCTGCTTCGGGTTGTCGACGTTCGTCGTCTCCTGGTTGCCCTTGGTGGGGTCGTCGGCGCTGAAGCCGACCAGGATCAGCCCGCCGAGCCGGTATTTCTCCACCATCTGGGCCGGGGTGTCCACCCCGGCCAGCGCCCGGTTGCCGGCCGCCGAACCGGACGAGACCCGGGTGGCCGCGTCGCCGTAGGCGTACGGCATCAGCACCTGGCCGGCGAGGCCCTCGTCGGTGAGCGAGCCGACGAGGGCGGCGGCGCGGGCGGCGGGGTCGGCCGCGGCGGGTGTGGGGCCGGCCGTCGGCGCGGGGGCGCTCGTCGTCGACGCGGGATCGGGGCGGCGGTCCGCCGGCCCGGAGCATCCGGAGACGAGCAGGGCGGTCAGGGCGGCGAACGCGACGCCGGCACGTCGCGGTGAAGTCGACACGTGCCCCATCCCACCAGTTCACCCCTTTTCGGGGCAACTTGACCTTCACCCGGTCGGGCACCCGGCCTGGGCGTCAGCCCACCCGGGTGAGCAGGGTCACCGGCGCGCCGTCGCCCGCGTACCGGTAGGGCTCCAGCTCCGCGTCCCACGCGGTGCCGAGGGCCTTGTCGAGGGCGTGCGCGAGGGCTTCCGGCGCCCGCGCGCCCGCCATGATGCTGCGCAACCGGTCCTCGCCGAGCTGGATGTCGCCGGCCGCCCCGACGGTCGCCCGGAACAGCCCCCGCCCGGGCACGTACATGAAACGCTCGCCGTCGGCGCCGACGCTCGGCTCCTCGGTGACCTCGAAACGGATCATGGGCCACTGCCGCAGGGCAGCAGCCAGCTCGGCACCCGTCCCCGGACGACCGGTCCACCCGCACTCGGCCCGGCGGGCGCCGGGGTCGACGGGCTGAGCCGTCCACTGCAGGTTGACCGGCGCGGCGAGGACGCGCGCGATCGCCCACTCGACGTGTGAGCACACGGCAAGCGGGGTCGAGTGGACGTATACGACGCCACGCGTTGGCACGGTGACCTCCCGGAGAGCGAGGTGCGTCTTCCCCTACGACCTCGACCACCGAGTGGTTTCTGGAACACATGATGACCCGAGTGACGGATGGTGCGCCAGGGAATCGGAAAATTCGCGCCCCGGAATAGCCGGACGGTCGGCCCGGGTTACCCCTCACGACACGGTGACCAGCCAGGGACCGCGTTCGTGTACAGTTCCATCGGCGGCCTGTGCCGCGCACATCTTCGCGGGCCCGCCCATCCGGGTGCGACCCGCACAGCCCCCGGACGTTCCGTCCTCCCGTACGTCTTGCAAGGAGTACCTCCGTGGCGAGCAACACCTCTAAGACCGCGCGCGCGTCAGTCCGGGCCGGCCAGGCTGGCCAGGGTGGCGCCCTCAGCGTGCTGGGCGAGTTCAAGTACGTCATCCCGCTCAACGGCGGCAAGCACGCCTACGTGCGTAACCTGACCAACGGCAAGACCGCGCACCTGCGCACCGACTCCGAGGCCTTCATCGAGGAGATCCGCGTGCTGGCCGCCGCCGGTCACGCCACGAAGATCCGGGTCGAGCTCAACAACCTCAACGCCACCCACCCGGGTGACGGCTGGGACGCCACCGAGAAGCGCCTCGTCGAGGCCGGCGTCTTCGAGGGCTGAGCAACCCCCACGCGACACCGCGAACGCCCGCCGGGAGCACCCGGCGGGCGTTTCCGCGTCCGGCGGCCCCCGCTCACCCCCCGGTCAGGGCGACCTCGCCCGTAGCCAGGTCGTAGAGGGCACCGACCACGTCGAGGCGGCCGGCGGCGACCGGGCCGACGAGCAGGGCGTCGGCCCGCAGGGCCGCCACCGTACGGAGCACGTGCCGCCGCAGCGCCTTCGGGTGCACCTGGGGATCGTCGATGCCGGCCTCGGCCACCGCCGGGGCGATCCGGTCGACCAGGTACGCCAGCGCCCCGCCCGGCGACCCACCGCCGCGCAGGGTGTCCACGGCGGCGGCCACCGCGCCGCACCGCTCGTGCCCCAGCACCATCACCAGCGGCACGCCCAGCTCACCGACCACGTACTCGATGGACCCGAGCACCGCCCGGTCGAGCACGTGCCCGCCGGTGCGGATCACGCAGATCGAACCGAAGGTCTGGTCGAAGATGGCCTCCAGCGGCACCCGCGAGTCGATGCAGCCGAGCAGCACCGCGTACGGCTGCTGGTCGCCGGAGGCCGCCGCCGCGGCGGCGGTGACGTCGTGGCCGTGGATCGGCTGGCCGCTGACGAAGCGACGGTTTCCCGCGAGCAGTTCCGCCAGGGCGGCCCGGGGCGTGCCGCCGGACGCACGCCCGTCAGACGCGGACCCGGGCGGCACTGCCTGCGGCGATCCCATGCCCCCAGCTTTGCGGGCGCGCCGGGCGCCCGCGAGCGGGTCGCCAATCTTCACACGGACACGATTGTCGTGGTCTCATGGCGGGTAGCCGGTGTTACCACCGGGTATCCCCGGTGTCGCGGTCGACTGCGACCTGGGAGGTGGCAATGCCGGAGCACGTCGAGGTACGGCTTCCCGACGACGTACGCCTGCATGTCGAGGCGAGCGGGCCGGTCGACGCCGAGGTCACCGTCGTGCTGCTGCACGGGTGGACCCTGGACGGGCGGGCCTGGCACCGGCAGCTCGCCGACCTGCGGGAACGATTCGGCGACGCGGTGCGGACGGTCAGCTACGACGCGCGCGGGCACGGCCGGTCGAGCTGCATGCCGCTGCCCACCGCGACGGTCGCCCAGCTCGGCGACGACCTCGCCGCCGTGCTGGACGAGGTGGCCCCGACCGGCCGGGTGGTGCTGGTCGGCCACTCGATGGGCGGAATGACCATCATGGAGTACGCCCACCGGCATCCCGGGCACTTCGCCGCCCGCACGGCCGGGCTGGTCTTCGTCTCCACCACGGCCGAGGGCCACACGCACACCGTCTACGGCCTCTCGCCCCGCATCGCCCGGCTGCTCCGGCTCGCCGAGACCACCGGGGCCGGCGTGCTGGCCCGGTGCGGGGCCTGGCGTCCGCCCCGGGCGCTGCTGCGCGCCCTGCGCCCCAGCATCCGCTGGATGCTCTTCGGCGACCGTTGCGACGCGCACGACATCCGGCTGGTCACCTCGGCGGTGGCCCGCGCGTCCCTGCGCTCGATCGGCGGGTTCCGCGCCTCCATCGGCACGCAGCACCGGCTGGACACCCTCGCCGCGCTCGCCCACCTGCCGGCCGCGGCCCTGGTCGGCGACCGGGACCGGCTCACCCCGCCGCCGTGCGCGGAGTCGATCGCCGCCGCGCTGCCGGCGACCGAGCTGACCGTGTGCCCCGGCGCCGGGCACATGTTGATGATGGAGCGCCCCGACGAGGTCAACGCCGCGCTGGGCGGCGTGCTCCGTCGCGTGCTGGCCGCCACCGACGCGCCGACGGAGGACGCCGGCACCGCCCGGACGGCCGGCACCCGCGAGGCGTGAGCCGCCCGCCCGGGAGCGCGGCGCCGTGACGAGGGTTTCTTTCCCGTACCGGTTGCGCCGCCGGTGGGGCGGGGGCCGTACCCTCTTGCGGTTGGCCTGGCGCGGTTCGCGCCGCGCGCCGCCGACGTCAGGAGGAGCGAGCGGTGACCGACCAGACCACCCTGGAACAGGAGATCGCCGTCGAGCAGCGGCATCTCGACCGGGTGTACGCCCGGCTGGCCGAGCTGCGCCGTTCGGCGGTCGACGCCGAGAAGGAGGGCTACCGGCACGCCCGGGTGGGCAACTTCGGGGCGCTGGTCGAGCGCGACGCGATGGTGTTCCACGCCGCGCGGCGGCGGCACATGCTGGACGCCGAGCACGAGGGCCTGGTCTTCGGCCGGTTGGACCTGCTCGACCGGCAGGTGCTGCACGTCGGCCGGCTGGGCATCCGGGACGGCGACGCGTCGACCCTGGTGGTCGACTGGCGGGCCCCAGCCGCCGCCGCCTTCTACCAGGCCACCCCCGCGCAGCCGCTGGGCGTGGTGCGGCGGCGCACGATCCAGTCCTCGGGTGAGCGGGTCACCCGCATCGAGGACGACCTGCTCGATCCGGTCGCCGCCCCCGCCGAGATGGCTGTGGTCGGCGACGGCGCGCTGCTGGCCACGCTGTCGAAGGCCACCGGCCGGGGCATGCGCGACATCGTCGCCACCATCCAACGGGAGCAGGACGAGGCGATCCGCTCCCCCGGCTCGGGCGTGACGATCGTGTCCGGGGGGCCGGGCACCGGCAAGACGGCCGTCGCCCTGCACCGGGCCGCGTACCTGCTCTATTCGGACCGGGGCCGGTACGCCGGCGGCGGCATCCTGGTGGTCGGCCCGTCCTCGGTCTTCGTGGAGTACATCGCCTCGGTGCTGCCGTCGCTCGGCGAGAACACCGCCACCCTGCACTCGCTGGGCACCCTCTTCCCGGGCATGGCGGCCACCCGCGCCGACTCGCCGGCCGTCGCGGCGGTCAAGGGCTCGCTGCGGATGCGGCGGGTGCTGGAGCGGGCGGCGCGCGACGCGGTGCCGGACGGCCCGGGCGAGCTGCGCCTGCTGTACCGGGGGTCGCTGCTGCGGCTGGAGCGTCGCGAGCTGGACGGCATCCGGGAGCGGGCGCTGTCGCGGGGCGCCCGGCGTAACGAGGTGCGCCGGGTCGGCTTCGACGGGGTCTTCGCGGCGCTCTGGGCGCAGGCCCGGCGGCTGGGCGTCGGCCGGCTGCCCGAGCAGCGCGCGTTCGAGAGCGAGCTTGCCGAGCGGTCGGATTTCCGGGAGTTCCTCAAGGCCTGGTGGCCCCGGCTGCACCCCCGGCACGTGCTGGGCTGGCTGGCCCGCCCGGACCGGCTGCACCGCTACGCCGACGGGATCCTCTCCCGCGCCGAGATCCGGCTGCTGACCGACGCGTACCGGAGCCTGGATTCCGCGGGGCTGACGATCGCCGACATCGCGTTGCTCGACGAGTTGGACGCGCTGCTCGGCAAGCCGATGCGGCCGGCCCGGGCGAAGCGCGACCCGTACCAGCTGGCCGGCGGGGTCCGCGAGTTGAGCACCTACGCCGACCGGCAGCGCGCCGCCCGGGAGGCGGGCCGGGAGCGTCCGGAGGACTACCGGGAGTACGCGCACGTGGTGGTCGACGAGTCGCAGGACGTCTCGCCGATGCAGTGGCGCATGGTCGGCCGGCGCGGCCGGCTGGCCTCGTGGACGGTGGTGGGCGATCCGGCCCAGACGGCGTGGACGGGGGACCCGGAGGAGCTGTCCCGGGCCCGGGACCAGGCGTTGGGCCGGCGCAAGCGGCACCACTTCACCCTGACGACCAACTACCGCAACTCGGCGGAGATCTTCGCGGTGGCGGCGGCCGAGATCCGCCGGCTGCACCCGGATCTGCCGCTGCCCCGGGCGGTGCGTTCCACGGGTGTCGACCCGGTCGAGCTGACGGTGCCGCACCCGGAGCTGGCGGCCACGGTGGTGGCGGCGACCGCGACGGTGCTCACCGAGGTCGAGGGCACGGTCGGTGTGATCACCCCGGCGTCCCGGCGCGACGAGGTGGCCGGCTGGCTGGGCGGGCTGGACGCGCGGCGCCTGCAGGTGGTGACGAGCCTGGAGGCCAAGGGCATGGAGTACGACGGGGTCGTCCTCGTCGCTCCGGGCGAGATCCGGGCAGACCCCGGGTCGGGGGTGCGGACGCTCTACGTGGCACTGTCCCGGGCCACCCAGCGGCTGACCACCGTCGACCCGATCGACTGAGGACCCCTTACTTGCACACATAGCGATGTGAGCATAAATTGAACGCGAATCCGGATCCCCCGAGGGAGGATGGGCGCGTGGGCGCAGGTCATGACCACCATCACGGGTCGGTGGCGAACGCGGCACACCGCCACCGGGGCCGGCTCTGGGCGGCGTTCGGGCTGCTCGCCGGCCTGATGGTGGTGGAGGCGGTGGCCGCCTTCCGCACCGGCTCACTGGCCCTGCTGAGCGACGCCGGGCACATGTTCACCGACGTGCTCGGCATCGGCATGGCGCTCGCCGCGATCTCCGCCACCCGCCGGGCCGTCACGGACCCGCAGCGCACCTTCGGCCTCTACCGGCTGGAGGTGCTGGCCGCGCTGGCCAACGCCGTACTGCTCTCCGGCGTCGCGGTCTACGTCGTGATCGAGGCCGTCCGCCGCTTCGGCGACCCACCGGAGGTGCTGGCGGGCCCGATGCTTGTGGTCGCCGTGCTCGGCCTGCTCGCCAACATCGGCGCCTTCGCGCTGCTGCGCGCCGGGGCGAAGGAGAGCATCAATCTCCAGGGCGCGTACCTGGAGGTGCTCGGCGATCTCCTGGGGTCGCTCGGCGTGATCGGGGCCGCCCTGCTGATCGTCACCACGGGCTGGTGGTGGGCCGACCCCCTGGTGGCGGTCGCGATCGGGGCGTTCATCCTGCCGCGCACCTGGCGGCTGGCCCGCGCCGCCCTGCGGATCCTGGTGCAGGCCGCACCGGAGCACCTCCAGGTCACCGCGGTGCACGACCGGCTGGCCGCCGTGCCGGGCGTCGCCGAGGTGCACGACCTGCACGTCTGGACGCTGACCTCCGGGATGGAGGTGGTCTCGGCGCACCTGAGCCTGGCCCCCGACGCGGAGGTAGGTGCGGTGCTGGCCGCCGCCCGGGCCGCGCTGCGCGAGGACTTCCAGATCGCGCACGCCACGCTGCAACTCGAACCCGGAGCGTCGCCCGGGGCCTGTGAGGCAGTCGAGTGGTAATGAGCACAACCTTAAGTCTGGGAGAGTATTGTGGGCTTATGCCGGATTTGACTGACAGCAGACGCGCACCGTACGTCACCTGGGCTGCCCCTGTCACACCGGCACCGGTAGGCTCGGCTTCGGCCTCCGCCAGGCGGCACCCACCGGTGCCGGCGGTGGCCGCCGCCTAATCGCCCGACGGGGCGAACCGGGGAACCATGTTCGTGGGGTGCATCCGCGTCAGCGGTAGGGATCTTCCGTCCCGAACCCGTCAGCTAACCCGGTCGGCGGCTGACGGAAGGACACGTGTATGCCAGTGATGGCACCCGTACGACGACGCGCCGCCCGTACGGCGGCCCTGATCGCCACGACGCTCGCCCTCGGCAGCGCGGTGGCACCGGTCACCGCCGCCCCGGCTACAGCCGCCCGGGCCGGCCTGGCCGCGGCGGCACCCGGCCAGGACGAGGAGGGCGGCACCCCCGCCCTGCGGTCCCAACTGGAGGCCGCCAGCAAGGGCTACCTCGACGCCAAACGCGCCCTGGGCACGTCGGTGAAGCGGCAACAGCAGCTCGCCACGCAGCTCAAGAGCACCGAGGTCGAGATGACCTCGCGCACGGCCAAGGTCGGAGAGATCGCCGAGGCCGCCTACCGCACCGGCCGGCTCAGCGTCGCGTCCGCCCTGCTCAACAGCGGCTCCCCCGACGGCTTCATGGACCGCGCCGCCGCCCTCGACGCGGTGGCCGCCAACGAGGACCGCGCACTGCGTCAGCTCCAGGAGACCCGCGACGAGGTCGCCCGCACCAAGCTCGCCCTCGACGGCGAGATCCGGGAGCAGAGCAAGCAGGTCACCGTGATGGCCAAGCGCAAGGAGCAGGCCGAACGGGCGCTGACGGTCGCCAACAACCAGCAGCGGCAGCAGTCGGCCGGCGGGGGCACCTCGCCGGGCGGCACCTCGAACAAGACCGCGCGCGCCGCGCCGCGCAACTCCGACGGCTCCTGGCCCTCCGAGTCGTGCAGCGTCAACGATCCCACCCCCGCCAACGGCTGCATCACCCCACGCACGCTGCACGCGCTCAACCAGGCCAAGGCCGCCGGCTTCACCCGCTACGTCTCCTGCCACCGCTCCGGCGGCTCCGGAGAGCACCCGAAGGGCCGCGCCTGCGACTTCGCGGCCCAGAAGGGCGGCTTCGGCGGCGACGCCAGCGGCGGCGACCGGACGTACGGCAACAACCTGGCGGCGTACTTCGTGGGCAACGCCGACCGCCTCGCCGTGCTCTACGTGATCTGGTACAGGCAGATCTGGCTGCCGAGCAGCGGGTGGAAGTCCTACAGCGGAGCCAACGGCGACCCCTCCAGCGACCACACCAACCACGTGCACCTGTCGGTGTACTGACGCCCGCGCCCCCGGTGACCCCGCACGACGCGGGCCACCGGGCGGACCGCCCGACCTGACCGGCCCCGATCGCGTCCGCCGCGAGCGGGGCCGGCGCCGTCGTGGGGTCAGTCGGTCGACGGCTCGGGCGGGTGCCGGTCGAGGGCGGCGCCGAGGCGGGCCGCCAGCCCGAGGTGTGCGGCACGGGCCTGGCGGAACGCGTAGCCGAACAGCGGTGCGGGCGCGGCGAGGGTGATCTCCACGTCGATGCGGACCACGCCGTCGGGCTCCGCCCGCAGTCGGGTGTGGTTGCGCACCGTCGTGGCGGGCCACTGCCGGGCCACGGTGACGATCTCGTCGGGGTCGTCGACGAGGACGTCGGCCCGGTAGGTGGTCGTCAGGCGCACCGGCCCGACGGGCAGCCGATCGGTGATGTCGTAGCTGGCGCGCGCGCCGGGGCGGGGCGGCACCCGGCGCACCCGGACGATCAGCGGATGCAGGTCCTCCTGCCGGCGCAGGTCCACGAGCAACGCCGCGGCCCGCGCGACGGAGCAGCGCGCCTGGATGGTGTAGCTGAAGCAGTCCCGCCTGAGCACGCCGTCTCCCACCGTCGATGGTCGCCCGATCGTCGCGTATGCCGGGCGTGCTGGCAACGCCGCGCCGATCGCCCCCGGAGTCCGGACGTCCGGGCACCGCTCCCGCTACGGTCAGTTCATGGATTGTCCCCAAAAGTGTCGATTGGCGAGGACTGGGCGTATGGGCGGGTACGACGGATGAGCGGGCACGTGATGGTCTTCGCGCCCACGCCCCGGCTGACGGTGACCGTCGACCAGCCCAGCGAGGCGCCGGAGCTGCACCTGCACCCCGGCGGGCAGGGCGTCTGGCAGGCCCGGATGGTGATGTCGCTCGGGGTCGACGTGGTGCTCTGCACCGCCCTCGGCGGCGAGATCGGCCAGGTGCTTGAGCCGCTGCTGGTCAGCGAGGGGGTGGACCTCAAGGTCGTGCTGCGCGAGTCCGGCAGCGGCGGGTACGTGCACGACCGCCGCGACGGTTCCCGGCACGAGATCGTCGACGTGCCCGGCCAGCCGCTCAGCCGCCACGAGCTGGACGAGCTCTACAACCTGGCGCTCGGCGAGGGGCTGCGCGCCACGGTCAGCGTGCTGAGCGGACCGAACGAACCGTCGCTGGTCCCGGCCGACCTCTACCGGCGCTTCGCCGCCGACCTCGGGGCCAACGGCAGCCGGGTCGTGGTCGACCTCTGCGGCGAGCACCTCGACGCCGTGCTGGACAGCGGGGTCTTCTTCCTCAAGATCAGTCACGAGGAGCTGATCGCCGACGGTCGCGCCGACGGCGACGACGAGGAGCAGCTCACCCGCGCCCTGTACGACCTGCACGCCGCCGGCGCCGAGAACGTGGTGGTGAGCCGGGCCGACAAGCCGGCGCTCGCCCTGGTCGACGGCGAGGCCTTCGAGGTGGAGATGCCCCACTTGGAGGCGGCCGACCCACGCGGGGCGGGCGACTCGATGACCGCCGGGGTGGCGGCCGTGGTGGCGCGCGGCGGGGACGTGCGCACCGCGATCCGTACCGGGGCGGCGGCCGGCGCGCTCAACGTGACCCGGCACGGCCTGGGCACCGGCCGGATCGATTCGATCACCGGCCTGGTGGAGCGGGTACGCCTCGTACCGGCCGGCTGCCGGCCGCAGGAGCGGACCACCCCCGACGAACTGGCCGGCCGGGCAGTCGAGCGATGACACTGCGGGTGCTGATCACCAACGACGACGGCATCGCCGCGCCGGGCATCCAGGCGTTGGCGCGGGCGGCGGCGGACCGCGGCCTGGACGTGGTCGTCGCCGCGCCGCTGGAGGAGGCGAGCGGCACCAGCGCCGCGATGACCGCCGTGGAGCGCGACGGGCACGTGGTGGTCCACGAGCACCCGCTGCCACAACTGCCGGAGGTGCCGGCGTTCGGGGTCGGCGGCTCCCCCGGCTTCATCACGCTGATCGCGCTGCACGGCGCCTTCGGTCCGCCGCCGTCGGTGGTGCTCTCCGGCATCAACCGGGGCGCGAACGCCGGCCGCGCGGTGCTGCACTCCGGCACGGTCGGCGCCGCCTTCACCGCCGCGGCGAACGGCTGCCGGGCGATGGCCGTCTCGCTCGACGTGCTCTCGGCCGGGGAGGCCACGGCCGCCAGCGGGGGTGCCGCGGTGGCCGCCGCCGCCCGGGTCCGCGACGCCGAGCGGCACTGGGCGACCGCCGCCCGGGTCGCCCTGGACCTGTTGCCCCGGCTCACCGCCGGGCCGGTGGAGAGCGTGCTCAACGTGAACGCGCCGGACCTGCCGCACGACCGGCTGCGCGGGGTACGCCGGGGCGCGCTGGCCAGCTTCGGCCAGGTGCAGATGACGGTGGCGGAGGCCGGGCACGGTTTCGTCCGCACGTCGCTGGAGGAGCCGGGGCAGGCCGTGCAGTCCGGCACCGACCTGGCCCTGCTGGCCGGCGGGTACGCCTCGGTGACGGCGATCCGCGCGGTCACCGAGGTGACGGACGTCGACCTGTCGGGCCTCGGCGACGACTGAGCGCCGCACACTTCCGCGCGCCGTGCCGTGCCGCGTGCCTCGCGTGCGTCGCGTGCGTCCCGTGCGTCGCCTGCGTCGCGTGGCGTGCGTCGGGTGCGTGGCGTCGCGGCTGCTGCGGGGCCGTCAGCGTGCTGCCTGCCCGTTGAACGTCGCCGGCCGCCTCGCTGGCGCCGGTCACGGCGGGTGCGGCCGACGGCGGTGCGGCCGGGCGCGGGCGGGTGGGCTGCCGCGGCGGTCAGGCGCCGGGGAGGACCTCGGGGGTGGCCGCGCCGGCGTAGTAGGGCTCGGGGGCGCCGAAGAGGCCCAGCAGGCCGGTCACCCAGAGCTGCCGGTGCACGAACCGGCTCGGCTCGGTGACGACGAGCTTGACGCCGCTCACCTCGGCGGTCTGGAAGCCGGCGACCATCGCGCTGATGCCCACCGAGTCGATGAAGGTGACGAGGCGCATGTTCAGCTCGATCCGAGCCGGGCGCCCCTTGGTCAGGACCTCGGCGATCGCCTCGCGCACCTCGTACGCGGTGTCGACGTCGATCTCGCCCCGCGGGGCGATCTCGATGACCCCACCCGGCAGGACCGACTTCACGATCGACAGGCTCACGCGAGCACCTCCACTCGCCCGTCCGACGGGCGCCTCATCAGTACGCGGGCCGCGACCGAGAGTATTCCTCCGATGGCCTCGGTCGCCACCCCTCGGGATGAGCAATTCACGAACGCGGACGTGAACAAACCGCCCTCATCCGGACTATTGGTCTTATCACCCCACGGCCAGCTGGCGCTGGCGCGTCGGGCCCCAGGGTAGCCGGCCCACCTGACAGCGCCCAGCAGCCGTCCCCCGGCGTGGCCTGTGCCGCTTCGGCCCCGGCCTTGCCCGCACTGCCTAGCATCGGCTCGGAGACCCGACTACGACCGGAGGACCATCGATGCTCAGGAGACTTGCCGCACTGGCCGGCGTCGGCGCGCTTTTGGCTCTCGTGCTCGCCTGCGGGTTCGGCGGCGGCGGAGGCGATGACGACGACGATGACGACGACTTCGCGCGGGGCGTGCCGGCGGCGGTCGTCCTTGGCTGACCCCCACCCGCCGTGGCGGGCCGGCGTGTGCGGCGGGGGTTTGCGCAGCCGCCCCACCGGGCACAGGCGGAAACGAGCGAACCGCATTCACCGGTGAGACGCCGGAGTCCGAAGTGGCCGCCGGTTTCGGCACCCGAGGAGGTAATCCACCATGTTCGGAACCAACCTGCTGGACCGCCGCAGCAAGCCCGAGCGGATCGCCGACCAGGCGTGGCAGCACCTGGCCTCGGCCGTCAGCTCCGCCGGTGACAGCGTCCGCGACACCGCCCGTTCGGCCCGCCAGGGCGGTTCCGGCCTCGCCGGCGACGCCGGCGACCTGGTGGGTTCCGCGGCGGACCAGGCCCGCCGCCGGGCCACCCTGGCCTTCGACGCGCTGGCCGGCCGCCGGCCGGCGCTGCCCTGGACGCTGCTGATCAGCGCCGCGCTGGTCGGCGCGGCGCTCGGCTGGGCCGCCGGCACCGCCGCGCGGGCCGCCGGCAGCCGGGGCGACCGGGCGATGGACGACATCGAGTTCGTCGACGTCGACCGGCCCAACTCCCCCGCCGGCCTGGACGGCTGACCGGTCCGACACACGCTCGCGGCGCCGGGCCCCGACGACCCCCAGCGGGTCGGCCGGGGCCCGGTGCCGTGCCGGGCGACGCCCCGCCCGCGCCCGGCACCGCACCGGGCGACGGCCCCCGCCTACGCCCGGCCCCTCACAGGGCGGCGATGCTCGCCGGCGCGCGCTCGGCCCGGATCGGATCCACGAGCCCTCCCTCGACGGATGGTCCCCCGCGCCTAGGGTCCCGCCCGCCCGGCGCACACCGCGCGAGGGCGGGCGGGACCGAGCCGCCCCGGTCGTGACGACGCGGCCGGGAGGCGGTCAGCGGGCGGCGCAGGTGACGGTCGCCGGGGCGGTGTTCGTGCCGGCCGTCGTCGCCAGGAGGCCGACGGTGGCGGTGGCACCCGCGCCGAGGGCGCCGTTCCAGCCGGCGTCCCGGACGGAGACGCTCGCCCCGGTCTGGGTGTGGGTGCCGCCCCAGAGCTGGGTGATCTTCTGACCGTCCGGGAAGGTCCAGCCCACCGTCCAGCCGGCGATCGCCGCGCTGCCGGCGTTGCGGACCACCACCTCGCCCTGGAAGCCGCCCTGCCAGGAGCCGGTCACCCGGTAGGTCGCCGCGCACCCGCTGGTGGGCGGCGGGGTGGTCGGGGGTGGGGTGGTCGGGGGTGGGGTCGTCGGCGGTGGGGTGGAGGTGGTCGGCGTCGGGTCGGGGGTGCCGCCGAGCCGGTCGGCGACCAGGACGCCCCGGCCATTGGTGCCGAGGTAGACGCGGCCGTAGACCCGGGGATCGCCGGTCAGGGCCTCCCCCGCGTTGCCGTACTGGTGCCGGTCGTCGTTGATCCGCACCCAGGTCGCGCCGGTGTCGTCCGAGCGGTGCACGCCGGGTCGGCCGTCGACGGTGCCGAACAGGTACAGCGCCGGGTACGTCCGGCCGGGCGCGGCCTTGCCGAAGCCGACGTTGCCGGCGGTGCTCACCGCCGCCAGCCTGGCGAAGGTGGCCCCGGAGTCGGTGGAGCGCCACAGCCCGCCCTCGCCGGCCAGCCACAACTCGCCCTCCCTGCCGGGCAGCGCCTTGAACTTGACGTTGCCGGTGGTGGGCAGGCCGGCGGCGGCCGAGGCGGTGAAGCTCGCCCCGCCGTCGGTGCTGACGTAGAGCATGCCGCCGGCGAAGGCGTAGAACTTGTTCGGGTTGACCCGGTCGGACTCGATGGTCGCGTTGGCCGGGACGCCCGTCGACGCGGCCCACGAGGTGCCGAACCCGACCGAGTGCACCACCCGCTGGCCGGCGTCGCCCGGCGCCCAGACGAACCGGCTGCCGTCGGCCGACGCGGCGACCGTGCCGCCGCTGTCGACGCCGGACGGCTCGGTGCCCTGGAACCAGGTCGCCCCGCCGTCAGTGGAGAACGCGACGTGGCTGTCGTCGGGGCGGTCCGCGTCGGCGAAGTTGCCGGCCCCACCAGCACGGCCGGCTTCGTCTCGGCGTAGTCCAGGCTGGTGGTGCTGGTGAAGTTCGGCTGGGTGAACATCATCGGCGGCACGGCGTCCAGGTCGGTGTGCCGGAAGCCGCCGATGTCGCCGAGCGCACTGATCAGCGGCGCCCCGGAGGGCGGGCTGACCAGGTCGAGCACCGCGGTCTCCTCCAGGCCCTTGACCATGGGCCTGATGGTGAACTGGTCGCCGGCGTCCCACCTGGTGAGGTCGGTGCTGCCGTAGATGGTGGCGCCGGTGCCGTACAGGAAGCGGTTGCTGTCGTGCGGGTCGATCTCGACCGACTCGTTCATCCAGCCCAGCTTCGGGGCCTCCTCCGGCGGGGCGGGGTTGCTGCCGAAGGTCAGCCACGGCACCGAGCTGACGTCCATGGTGTAGCGCTTGGACCTGTTCGGGTAGCTGGTGAACTCCCAGATCCGGGTCCAGGTGGCGCCCCCGTCGGTGCTGCGCCAGAAGATCGCGTCCGGCCACCACGAGGTCTGCGTGGCCACCATCAGGGTGTTCGGCCGCTGCCGGTCGATGGTGAGGCCGCTGTAACCGAAGTAGGCGTCGGTGCTGGTGGACGGGACCGGGCTGATCCGCGTCCACGCGCCGGTGGCGCGGTCGAACCTCCAGACGTCGCCCTTGCCGCCGTCGTACGGGCCGCCGGTGTCGCTGGTGGCGATGTAGAGGAAGCCGCCCACCGGGTCGACGACGCCCTTGTGCGCGAGGTAGCCGGTCGGCTGCCCGGCGATCCGCTCCCAGCTCGCGCCGCCGTTCGTGCTGCGGTAGACCGGGTTCTCCTTGTCGGCCACGCCGACGTAGACGGTCTGCGTGGCCGTGCCGGCCGTACCGGTGCTCCTGTCGAAGCTGACCCAGGTCAGGCCCTGGTTCTGGCCGTTGTAGCCGTTCGGGTCGCTCGGGTCGGCCCGGTAGTTGCCGACGTTGGGGAAGTTGGTCACCTTGGCCCAGGTCGCCCCGAAGTCGGTGCTGCGCCACAGGCCGTTGCCGCCCTCGGCGCCGTAGTACAGGATGCTGTTCCTGTTGGGGTCGACGGCGAGCCGCTCGCCCATGCCCCGGCCGGGCATGTTCCCGCCGTTCTTGAACGGCAGTTCGGTGGCCTGCCAGGTGGCGCCCCTGTCGGCCGAGCGGAGGATGGCGCCGTTGTCCGGGTCCCAGCCGGTGGTGTACATCCCGACGGCCGCGTAGACGCGGTTGGTCTGCACCGGGTCCGTGGCGACGCTGACCACGCCGTTCCAGCCCCACCTGTCGGCGCCGACCCAGTCCAGCAGCGGCGTCCAGGACTGCCGGGCCTGCTCCCAGCGGTACATGCCGCCGATGTCGGTGCGGGCGTAGATCAGGTCCTTCTCGGTGGGGTTGAAGACGATGCCGGGGACGAAGCCGCCGCCGTCGATCCGGACGTTCTTCCAGGTGTACGACTCGGCTGCGGCGGCGGGCGCGCCGGCGGCGGTGAACGGGGTCGCCACGACTGCCGCGGCGACGAGTAGCGCGGACACGACCGCGCCGAGGTGACTTCTGCGCATCGACGGTTCCTTCCGGGTTCGGACGCCGGGGGCGGACGCGGTGACGGCCACGGCCCGGCGACGGAGACGTGCGGGATCGCGCCGGAGCTGCCCTGGCTCCGGGCATCGGCGCGACGGCTCCCGCACCCGAGGAACGGGCTCACCCTAACCGACCCACCGGGCCCTCTGGAAGCGCTCCCAAGCGCCGGGGCGACCCGGGAGGCCCCGGTCCGCCGAACCATCCGGGTGGGGTGAGGAACCCTCACCCCACCGCCGGGAAGGCTGGACGACATGACTGAGGTGACGACCCGATGACCACCCCGCTCCAGGTCACCGCCCGCCTGCGGACCCCGGTGACCGGACACGACCACGCCCGCGGGCCGGCGGACGCGCCGGTGACGATCGTCGAGTACGCCGACTTCCAGTGCCGGTTCTGCGGTGCCGCGTACGCGAACCTGCGGGAACTGCTGCGGCAACGCGCCGACACGGTGCGACTGGTCTACCGGCACTTCCCCATCACCAACCTGCACCCGTACGCCGAACAGGCCGCCGAGACGGCCGAGGCGGCCGGCGGGCGCGGCGCGTTCTGGCCGATGCACGACTGGCTCTACGAGCACCAGGACCAGCTCGACCCCGTACACCTGTCGCTCGGCGTCGAGCAGCTCGGCCTGCCCGGCGACGAGGTGACCGCGGAGGTACGGCGGCAGGCGCACGGCGACCGGGTGCGGCACGACTTCGTGGGCGGCATCCGCAGCGGCGTCGACGCCACGCCCACCCTGTTCGTCAACGGCGAGCGCCTCGACGGGGACTACGACGTGGCCGACCTCCTGGCGGCGGTCGACGCCGCCACCCCCTGACGCCCGGACGGGGCGGGGCCGGAAGCGGCGGGCGGCGGTTCAGATCAGGTGCAGGTCGCGGGCGCGGCGGACGGCCTCGCGGCGGCGGCCCGCGTCGAGCTTGCGGTAGATGTTGCGCACGTGGGTCTTGACCGTGTTGACCGACAGGGACAACTCGGCCGCGATCTCCACGTTGGACAGGATGCTCTGCAGGTAACGCAGGATGGTCAGCTCCCGCTCGGTGAGCGGCTCGTCCAGCGCCGCGGCCCGGGGCGCCGGGGCGCGCTCGGCCGGCGCGTCGGCGCCCCGGACCAGGTCACTGACCGTCGACCAGTGCGCCGTGCCGGCGTCCAGGTGCGCGGCGAGCAGGTCCCGGACCCCGGGCCCGGCGCGGGTGAAAACCCGCCGGAAGCCCTCCGGCCCGGCCAGGTCCAGGGCCCGCTCCAGCACCCGCCCGGCCCGCCGCTCGTCGCCCGCGTCCCGGGCCAGCACCGCGTCCAGTACGGCGGCCTCCAGGCGTACGGGCAGCGGCCACCCGGCCGCCTCCGGCGACTCCCAGTCCGGCAGCGCGTACCCGGCGGCGCGTGGGTCGCCGGCGCCGACTTCCACCCGGGCCAGCGCGACGGCAAGCGGCGCGGGGGCCGTGTCGCGTACCCGCTCGGTGAGCAGTTCCCGGGCTACGCCCAGGTCACCCCGCGCCCCGTGCACGTCCGCCTCGACGGCGAGCAGCCAGTGCGTCAGCTCGCCGGCCCGGGGCCGGCCGGTGAGCCGCTCCCGCGCCTCGGCCAGCACCCGGTGCCCCTCGGGCAGGTCGCCGGCGTCCCGCAGCAGGTACGCCCGGCACAGCGCCGCCAGCGCACCCACCACGGGATCGCCGGTGGCCGGCGCGGCCAGCGCCAGGTTCGCCGCCGCCTCCTCGGACTGGTCCCGGTGCAGGGCGACCAGGGCCAGCGCCAGGTACGCGTGGGCGCAGTCGTCGCGGCAGGCCCAGCCGTGGCAGGGCGGCATCGCGAGGGCGTCGCGGGCGAGCCCCTCGGCGCTCCGCAGCTCCCCCCACACGGCGTGCAGCAGGGCCGCCCGGCTGGCGCAGACCAGCTCCGTCCGCGACCGCCCGGCCTCCCGGGCCGCCCCCAACGACCCGGCGAAGGCGACCCTGGCGGCGCCCAGGTCCCCGTCCGCCAGGTCCGCGAGGGCCAGCGCGGTGCCGGCCACCGCCCGCACGTCGGCGTCCTCGGCGGCGGTGCCCCACGGCTCGGCCGGCGCCGGGGACGGACCGGGACCCGCCGGCATCGACGACGGCGCCCGACCCGCCGGCGCGGGGCGGGTGGCGAGCAGCCGGGACGCGGCGGCGCGTACCGCTTCGGGGTCGTCGGCGAGCCGGGCCAGGGTGAGCTCCAGCGCGGTGACCAGCCGCCGGAACCGGTCCCGGCGGGGCGCGGGCAGCGTCCGGGCGGCCTCGACGGCGGCGCGTAGGTGCGCCGTGGCGGCGGCGGCGTCGCCGGCCCCGGCCCGCTCGGCGGCGCAGGCCAGCCCCAGCTCCGGGTCGCGACGCACGGCCTCCGGCGGCGGGGACGGGGGCGTCCGGCCGGCGAACGCCTCCCGGTCGTACCGGACCAGATCCGGCCAGCGGGCCACGAACAGCGCGACGGCCCCGGCGTGGTCGCCGCCGGCCAGCGCGTGCCGTAGCCCCTCGGTGGGCCGCCCGTTGTCGGCGTACCAGCCGGCCGCCCGCAGGTGCAGGCCACGCAGCTCGTCGGCGGGCAGCCGGCCCAGCTCGGCGTGCAGCAGGTCGGCCAGCGGCGGAGGGCAGCGGTACCAGGGTGGACGGCTGTCGTCGCGGCGCAGCAGGCCGCCGTCACCGGCCAGGGCGGCCAGCGTCTGCTCGGCGTCGGCCCGCCCCGTGAGCGCGTCGGCGAGGCCGGCGCAGACCGCGTCGGCGAGGGCGCAGCGGCGCAGCACGTCCCGCGCGTCCGGGTCCAGCCCGGCGAGCACCTCCTCGCGCAGGTAGCCCGCCACCTCCGGCTGGTCGCCGCCGAACTGCGCGGCCCAGCGGGCCGGGTCCGGCTGCCCGCGCAACGCCAGCGCGGCGAAGCGCAGGGCCGCCGGCCAGCCGCCGGTGCGTTCCCGCAGCCGGCGTACCCCGGCCGCCGGCAGCGCCACCCCGTGCGCGGTCAGCAGGTCGGCGACCTCGTCGTCACTGAAGGCCAACTCGTCGGGGCCGACCTCGGTCAGCTCCCCGGCCAGCCGCAGCCGCTGCACGGCCAGCGGCAGCCCGGCGCGGGCGCCGACGACCAGCCGCAGCCGCTGCCCGGCGTGGCGGAGCAGGAACTCGAGGCCGCTCAGCGCCTGCGGGTCGGCGATCCGGTGCAGGTCGTCCAGGACCAGCAGCACCGGACGCTCCCGGGCGGCGAGGGCAGCGGCCAGCAGCTCCAACTGGTCGGGCCGGGGCGACCGGTCGGGCACCGGCTCGTCGTCGGTGGGGGCCACGACCGCGCGCAGCGCCGCCGCCAGGTAGGACCAGAGCCGCTGCCCGTCGTCGCCGGCCTCCACGCAGACCCAGGCCGCCCGCGGCCCGTCGGGATCCGCCGGGACGCCGACGTCGCCCGCCGCACCGAAGTCGCCCGGGGCGGCGCCGACCGACACGTCGGACCGGGCTCCCCCGGCGGCGGCGGTCACCGGCCCCTCCCCCACCCGGTCCCGGTGCGCGCCGGCCGCACCGACGGCCCGGAACCAGGAGGCGAGCAGGGTCGTCTTGCCCCACCCCGCCGGGGCCCGCACCAGCGTGACCGGCCCGGCGGTCCCCTCGTCCAGCGCCCGCAGCAGCCGGGGCCGCAACACCAGCGGCTCCGGCGTCGGGGCGGGGGTCAGCCGGGACGCCAGCACCGGCGCACCGGCCGGATCGCGCGCGAAGGCGACCACTCCCGTGTCCCGTACGTCCTCCGCCACCCGGCCCCACCCCCACGGACGCGTCCACACCCCAGGCCCTGCGGGCGGCGGTTACCCGGCCCGGCGGCGTTCACCCCTTCGGGGGGAGCCGGCTTCACCCGGTCACCGCCGAGCCTGGGTGGTACGCGGACGGCCGGGCCGCGCGCCCCGGTGCGCGCCCGGCGTCGCAACCGACGGAAGGCGGGCCGGGGTGGACGGGCGGGGACGCCGGGCACGGATGGGACGCGTCGCGGGCACGGCCGGGGCGGCACTGGCCGTCGCGGCGGCTGGCCGGACGCTGGTCGTACGGCGACGCGGGTCGTCCTGGCCCCGCGCGGCCGGCGCCGATCCGCAGCCCGGGCGCTGGCAGGTGGTGACCATCGACCGCGCGCCCGGCGAGGTGCTGCCCGGCGGACGCTGGCCGGAGCCGCTGCGTCGACTCGGCGGCGCGGTGCAGGTCGAGCTGCGGCCCGCCCCCGGCTGCCGGGGCACGGAGCTGGCCGCCCGGCCGCTGGCCGGCGCGCCGGCACCCGCCGGGCTCGCCGCCCACCTGGTCGGCGACGATCCGGGGCTGCTGGTGCGCCGGGCGTTGTGGGAGGTCAGGCAGCTCGCCGAGACCGGCGAGGCGCTGCGCGCGGACCGCGCCGCAGCCGACCGTCCGGCGGGCACACCCCGATGAGGGCGCTGTGCTGGGTCGGCGCCGGCGAGCTGGCGGTACGGCGGGTGCCCGACCCGGAGCTGCGCAACGGCCACGACGCGATCGTCCGGGTCCGGCAGAGCGCCACCTGCGGCGGGGACCTGCCGCTGCTCGCCGGGCGGGTGCCCTTCCTCGCCGTCGGCGACGTGCTCGGGCACGAGTTCCTCGGCGAGGTCGTCGAGGTCGGCCCGCAGGTGCGCCGGCACCGGGCCGGCGACCGGGTGGTGGTCTGCTCGTCGGTGGCCTGCGGCAGTTGCTGGTACTGCCGGCGCGACCTGCCCTCCTGCTGCGACAACGGCAGCGCGGACCCGGCGCTCTCCGAGGCGACCTGGGGTCACCCCACGGCGGGCGCGTTCGGCCAGCCCCGGGCGCTGGGCGGCTTCGCCGGCAGCCACGCGGAGTACGTCCGGGTGCCGTACGCGGACGTCGGCGCGTTCGCCGTGCCGGAGCCGGTGAGCGACGACCGCGCGCTGTTCGCCTCGGACGCCGCGCCGGCCGGCTGGATGGGCGCGGACCTCGGCCGGGTGCGCCCCGGCGACGTGGTGGCGGTCTGGGGTGCGGGCGCGGTCGGGCAGCTCACGGCCCGGGCCGCGCGGCTGCTCGGCGCGGAACGGGTCATCGTCATCGACACCGAACAGGACCGGCTGCGGATGGCGGAGCGGCACGCCGGCGCGGAGACGATCGACCACGGGCTCGCCGACGTCGCCGCCGAGCTGCGTGAGCGCACCGGCGGGCGGGGCCCGGACGTGTGCGTGGAGGCGGTCGGGGCGGCCTGGAACGGGCACGGTCCACGGTCGCTGGCCGACCGGTTCACCGGCGGCGCCGAGCGGCCCGCCGCCGTACGCGAGGCGGTGCAGGCGTGCCGCAAGGGCGGCTCGGTCTTCCTGCTCGGCGAGTTCACCGGCTTCGTCGACGCCTTCCCGCTCGGTGCGGTTACCAACAAGGGGCTGACGGTGCGGGGCGCACGGCAGCACGGGCAGCGCTACATCCCGATGCTGCTGCGGCGGATGGCCCGCGACGAGCTGCGTACGGAGCACCTGGCCACCCACCGGCTGCCGCTGGAGCGGGGCGCGGAGGCGTACGCACTGTTCCGGGAGCGGGCCGACGGCTGCGTCCGCGCCGTGCTCGACCCCGCTCTCCCGGCGGCCGGCGGTTGAGCACGGCGCTGCGGGCCGCCGTGCCGGGTGGCACACTCGGCGGATGCGTGAGCAGCGGGCGTACGACGTCGTCCTGTTCGGGGCCACCGGCTTCACCGGGGGGCTGACCGCGGAATACCTGGCCCGCAACGCCCCGCCCGGGCTGCGTTGGGCGCTCGCGGGACGCAACCCCGGCAAGCTGGCGGCCGTCCGGGACCGGCTGGCCGCGATCGACCCGGCGCTGGCCGGGCTGCCCCTGCTCACCGCCGACGTCACGGACGCGGAGTCGCTGCGCGCGGTGGCCGAGGCGGCCCGGGTGGTCGCCACCACCGTCGGCCCGTACGTCCACCACGGTGAGCCGCTGGTGGCCGCGTGCGCCCGCGCCGGCACCGACTACCTGGACATCACCGGCGAGCCGGAGTTCGTCGACCTGATGTACGTGCGCCACCACGCCGAGGCGCAGCGCACCGGGGCGCGGCTGGTGCACGCCTGCGGGTTCGACTCGATCCCGCACGACCTGGGGGTCTGGTTCACACTCAGGCACCTCCCGCAGGACGGGCCGATCGCCGTCGACGGTTTCGTCCGGGCGGGCGGGCGGTTCTCCGCCGGCACGTACCATTCGGCGCTCACCGCCTTCTCGCGTACGGCGCAGGCGTCCCGGGCGGCCCGCGAGCGGCGGCAGATCGAGCCGCGGCCGACGGGGCGGCGGGTGCGCGCGGTGCCCGGCCGGGTGTCCCGGTCGAAGGAGCTGGGCATGTGGATCGTGCCCCTGCCGACCATCGACCCGCAGGTGGTGCGCCGATCGGCCGCCGCCCGCGCCGAGTACGGGCCGGACTTCCGCTACCGGCACTTCGCCGCCGTCAAGCGGGTGCCCACCCTGCTGGCCGCCGGGGTGGGCATGGGCGGCCTGGTGGCGCTGGTGAAGCTGGCCCCGACGCGGCGTTGGCTGCTCGGCCGGCTCGCCTCCGGGCAGGGGCCGACGCCGCAGCAGCGGGCGAAATCGTGGTTCCGGGTGCGGTTCGTCGCCACGGGCGGCGGGCGGCGGGTGCTGACCGAGGTGGCCGGCGGCGACCCCGGCTACGACGAGACGGCGAAGATGCTCGCCGAGTCGGCGCTCTGCCTGGCCACCGACGAGCTGCCGGCCACCGCCGGCCAGGTCACCCCGGTGACCGCGATGGGCGACGCGCTGCTGGACCGGCTGGTGCGGGCGGGGATGACCTTCCGGGTGCTGGACCGGCCGCGCTAGATCCCGCCCGGCCGGTCGGCGGGTGCGTCCGCCGGTCGCCGGGTTGACCCTCGACCAGGTTGAGGCGGCAGGATCGGGGCCGTGGAGAGCGACCTGCGTAGCATCGGCGAGTTGGCCCGGGCCAGCGGGCTGACGGTGAGCGCCCTGCGGTTCTACGACTCGGCCGGGGTGCTGATCCCGGCCCTGGTCGACCCGGTGACCGGCTACCGCTGGTACACGACCGACCAGGTGACGCCGGCCCGGCTGGTGGCGGGGCTGCGCCGGGTCGGCATGCCGGTCGCGCAGATCGCCGCCGCGCTGCGCGCCGAGCCCGCGCAGGCGCACCGCCTGCTCGACGCGCACCTGCGCCGGCTGGAGGACGGCCTCGCCGACGCCCGCCGGGAGCTGTCCCGCGTCCGTGCCCTGATCGACGCCGAGGAGCCCGCCATGACCACCCGTCTCGTCTCGGCGCGCGCCGACCTGGCCGCCGCCGTGGACGCCGTCCGCTTCGCGGTCGGCACCGACGTCGACCTGCCGGCGATGGCCGGCGTGCTGTTCGAATCCGACGCGGCCGGCGTGTGGCTGGTCGCGACCGACCGGTACCGGCTGGCCGTGGCGCGGGCCACCGCCCGCGTCGAGGGGCCGGCGGTGCGGGTACTCGCCCCGGTCGCCTTCGTCGACGAACTGCGCGCCCTGCTCGACGGTGACGTGGGGCTCGTCGCCGAGGCACGGCTGACGGTGGCGGCCGGCACGATCTCGCTCCGCGTCGCCGGCCGCACCGTCGACGCCGACGTCCTGCCGTACGACTTCCCGGATCACCGCCGCCTGCTGCGCAGGACGCCCGACGGCGGGCCGGCGCACCGGCTCACGGTCGACGCCGACGCCCTGCGGGCGGCCCTGACCAGCGCCGACGCCCCCGTCGTCACGCGTCGGCACGACGGTGTACCGCTCGCGGTGACCGTGCTGGGACCGGACGGCCGGGGCGGGGTGCGGCTGCTCGGGCCCGACGAGCTGACCGGGCAGGCCGACGCGTTCCGCCTCGGGGTCAACGGCGGGTACCTGCTCGAGGCCGTGGCCGCGGCCGGCCCGGGCCAGTTGCTGCTGGAGTGGGACGGCCCGATCGCGCCGCTGGCGTTGCGCCGCCCGGACGACGCGGACGCGTTCTCCGTGCTGATGCCGATCCGGCTCTGACCGCCGTGCCGGTCGGCCCAGCCGGCGTGCCGCGCCGGGTCGGTCGGGGGTTGGCGAGACCGGGCCGGGGGCCCGATCGGCCGCGACGGTAGCATCGGTGGGTCCACCCGACGTCCGGACGGAGCGTACGGAGCAGCATGCTCGACATGGAGTTGATCCGGAAGGATCGCGAGGCGGTGGCGACCGCGCTGGCGAAGCGACTGGATCCCGCCGAGGTCAACCGGACCCTGGACGAGATCCAGCGGCTCGACCAGGAACGTCGCGCCCTGATCAGCGGGATCGACGGCGAGCGGCAGCGCCGCAAGGCGGAGTCCCGGGCGTACGCGGCGGCGAAGCGGGCCGGCACCGAGCCGGAGGTCTCCGCGCCGGAGGCGGGCCGCAAGCAGCTCGCCGAGCTGGAAGCCGAGCTGGACGAGGTGCAGTCCCGGCTGCGCGCCGTGATGAGCGAGCTGCCCAACCTCCCGGCCGACGACGTCGTGCCGGGCGGCAAGGAGGCCAACCGGGTCGTCCACACCTTCGGCGAGCCGCCGCCCATCGAGAAGATCCGCGACCACGTCGAGCTGAGCCGGATGCTGGGCCTGGTCGACCACGAGCGCGGGGTGAAACTCGGCGGTTCCGGCTTCTGGATGTACACGGGCATGGGCGCCCGGCTGGAATGGGCACTGCTCAACTTCTTCGTCGACGAGCATGTCAGGGCCGGCTACGAGTTCCTGCTCCCGCCGCACCTGCTGCTCGACACCGCCGGCTTCGCCGCCGGGCAGTTCCCCAAGTTCTACGACGACGTCTACCACCTGGACCGGGAGTCCGCCCCGCGCGGACAGTTCCTGCTGCCCACCTCCGAGACGGCGATCCTGGGGGCATACCAGGACGAGATCCTGGAGACGCCGAAGCTCCCGCTGAAGGCGTTCGCCTACACCCCGTGCTACCGGCGCGAAGCGGCCGGGTCGCACTCCGACGAGCGGGGCACCGTCCGGGGTCACCAGTTCAACAAGGTGGAGATCTTCCAGTTCTGCCTGCCGGATCAGGCCGACGCCGCACTGGAGGAAATGCTCCTGCACGCGGAGAGCCTGGTCGAGAAGCTGGGCCTGCACTACCAGCGCACCCTGCTGTCGGCCGGCGACGCCAGCGCGTCGATGAAGAAGACCCTCGACATCGAGGTGTGGATGCCGAGCACCGGCAAATACAAGGAGGTGTCGTCGGTCTCCTGGGCCGGCGACTACCAGGCCCGCCGGGCAGCCATCCGCTACCGCGAGCCGGGCGGCAAGCAGACCCGCTTCGTGCACACCCTGAACGGGTCGGCCCTGGCCACCAGCCGGCTCTTCCCGGCCATCCTGGAACAGTTCCAGCAGCCCGACGGGTCGGTGGTGGTGCCCGAGGTCCTCCGCGACCGCCTGGGCACCGACCGCCTCACCCCCCGCTGACCCATCCCGCCGTCGCCGTCGCCCCCGCTTCCGCTGCCGCTCTCGATCTTGCAGCTCCCTTTGCTGGATCACCGAGTGCGCGATCTTGGGGCGGGGTCGCTGCGGGACGGGACCGGAAGCCGCCGAGCACCCCTCCGACGGCTCACTGCCGGAGAATGCTGGCTGCCCCCAGGTGCTCGCTGCCCAGGGGTGCTCGCTACCGGCCCATTGCCGATCCTGCCCGAAGCAGGTCTACTTTCCGGGATATGCGTTCCACTAACTAGGATGAAGGTAGATCTTGGCCTGAAACGGCCCCTGGAGGGGCCTGTTTCCACCAAGATCTCCGATGAGGCCGGTCGCTGCATCGAGAAGGGCGACTGGCTGGCCGGGGCCATACCGCGCGCGGCAGCCCGGCGGCGACGATGGGCGCGACGATGCCCAGCGGCACGCACGCCAACGCCCCAGATCAGCGATGACGGCGACAATGGACTACTCGCTTTGGACGCTTCGATAGAGCACCGAGACCCTCGATGACCTTCTGAACGATCCTGCCCTGCCCTGGCGATGATGCGCCCCGCAGGAGGCACGCCACCGGGGGCACGCCGCCACAGGAACACACCCCCGTGCAGAGACACTCCGCCCCGCAAGGGCGACGCCCTGGTCGACGGCACCCTCGACACGACAGACATCGACAGATAGGCATTCATTGACAGTGGTTGCAATAAGCTTGTAACCTTTCGGAAATTTTCCATCCACGCTGCAAGATCCTGACAGCCTCAGGACCACCCGCATCGACTCCGCTCCAGCCGCCCGGCCGCCCCATCGGCCCACTCCCAGCACCCGGCTCACGCGGTCAGCCGTCAACCCGCCCGACGCCCAGCACCAACACCCCGCACCAGCACCAGCACCAGCACCAGCACCAGCACCAGCACCAGCGTCTCCGGGTCGGGCCCACCGCCCCACCCGTACCCGCCACCCCACCCCCGTCAGGAGTCCTTCGATGCAGAGACGTCGACGTCTGTCGGCGATCGTCGCCCTCGGCGTGATCGCGGGCATGATCGTCCCCACCGCCGCCACGGCGCCCCCGGCCACGGCGGCCCCGGCCGGCGCCAAGAAGGTCATCGCCAACCTCTTCGAGTGGAACTGGGCCTCGGTGGCCACCGAGTGCCGCACCACGCTCGGCCCGAAGGGCTACGGCTGGGTGCAGGTCTCGCCGCCGCAGGAGCACGTCCGGGGCTCGCAGTGGTGGCTGGCGTACCAGCCGGTCAGCTACCGCATCGAGTCCCGCAAGGGGACCCGCGCCCAGTTCAAGAGCATGGTCGACGCCTGCCACGCCGCCGGGGTGAAGGTGGTGGTCGACGCGGTCGTCAACCACATGTCCGGGCAGGACAACGGCGGCACCGGCTGGGCCGGCTCGTCGTACGGGCACTACGACTACCCGGGGATCTACCAGACGCAGGACTTCCACCACTGCGGTCGCAACGGCGGCGACGACATCGCCAACTACAACGACCGGTGGGAGGTGCAGAACTGCGAACTGGTGAACCTCTCCGATCTGAAGACCGAGTCGGACTACGTCCGCACGAAGATCGCCGGCTACCTCAACGACCTGCTCTCCCTCGGCGTGGACGGCTTCCGGATGGACGCCAGCAAGCACATGCCGGCCGCCGACATCGCCGCCATCAAGGGCAAGCTGTCGCGCTCGGCGTACGTGGTGCAGGAGGTAATCCACGGTGCCGGCGAGCCGATTCAGCCGGGCGAGTACACCGGCAACGGCGACGTGCACGAGTTCCGCTACGGCAAGGACCTGGCCCGGGTCTTCCGCTCGGAGAAGCTCGCCTACCTGCGCAACTTCGGTACGGGCTGGGGGCACCTGCCCAGCGCCTCGGCGGCCGTCTTCGTGGACAACCACGACACCCAGCGCGACGTCGGCGGGGTGCTGACCTACCGCGACCGGGGCATCTACGCGCTCGCCAACGCGTTCATGCTCGCCTGGCCGTACGGCTCCCCCACGGTGATGTCGAGCTACACGTTCAGCCAGCGCGACCAGGGGCCGCCCTCGGACGGCTCCGGCAAGACCCTCAACGCCGCCTGCTACTCGGGCTGGGAGTGCGAGCACCGCTGGGCGGCGATCGCCAACATGGTCGGCTTCCGCAACGCCACCGAGGGCGCCGGCGTCGTCAACTGGTACGACAACGGCAACAACCACATCGCCTTCGGCCGGGCCGGAAAGGGTTACGTCACCATCAACGACGAGGACTCCGCGGTCAACGGCCGGTCGTACCAGAGCGGGCTGCCGGCCGGCCGCTACTGCGACGTCATCCACGGCACCTTCAGCGCGGGTACGTGCAGCGGGCCGGTGGTCACCGTGGACGGCAACGGCTGGTTCGCCGCGAACGTGCCCGCCCACGACGCCGTCGCCATCCACGTGGGCGCCCGGCTGGCGTGACGCGGGGAGGCACCGCGAGCCCCGTCCCGGCCGACATTCGGCCTGGGCGGGGTTTTCGCCACCCTCTGGCCGTTAGAGTATGTTTGTGCGTTTTGACCGAATGGACCGATGGCAGGTGCGCGTGCTGGCCGTCGTCGGCGTACCCCTGCTCCTGCTGGCCGCCGGAGCGACGGGCTGGGCGCTGACGCCGGAGACCGCGCCCACCGCGCCGCCTCCCGCCGGAGCGACCCGGGCGGCACCGACAAGCGCCGCGCCCACGCCGCAGCGGGTGCCCGTGGCCGCGCCCGCGCCGGACGACCTGCCGGTGGTCGACTACGGACCGGCGCCCACCGGTTTCCCGGCCGACCCGGACGCCCTGGACCCCACGCCGCTGACCGAGGGCCTGCACCCGACCCGCCGCATCGCCGCCTACACCGCCCCCGGGGGCCGGCCCCTGGCGTTCCTCGACCCCACCATCAGCGGCGTCGAGCTGACCATGCCCGTCGCCGAACGCCGGGCCGGCTGGGCGGCGGTGCTGCTCCCCTCGGCCAACCGCACGCTCGCCTGGCTGCCGCCCGGCGGCCACACCACGGTGGCGCTGCCCGACCAGATCGTGGTGGAGCGCAGGCCGCACCGGCTCACCTGGTACCGCGCCGGCCGCGCCATGCGCACCTGGCAGGTCAGCCTGGGCCAACGCGGGCAGGAGACCCCACTGGGCCGCACCTTCGTCCTGGGCCGCACCCCGCCGCCCGAGGGCGTGTACGGGGGCGTCGACATCTACGCCCTCGGCTCGGTGCCCGACGACCCGGACGCCGTGCCGACCGGCCTGCGCGGGGCGCACATCGGCATCCACAGCTGGTACCACGACGGCGAGCTGGGCAGGAAGACCACCAACGGCTGCATCCGGCTCACCAAGAGTGGGCAGCGGGAACTGCTGGCCGAGGTGCGCCCCGGCACCGAGGTCGTGGTGGTCGACGAGTTGCCGGCCCCGCCCCCGACCGCCTGAAACGTCGCCCGGGTGCCGGTCCACCGATCCTGGACTCACCGCCACCTCGGCCGCCGCGAGCACTCGCCGTCGTGGTCGGGCCAGAGCAGGCACCGCAGGCCGCTGGAGAGGCGCCGGTCACAGAAGACCCAGTGGCGTGCGTTCTGGTCGTCCTCGGCCGACACGGTGGTGCCCGCCGGATCGGTCTGCGGAAGCACGTGCGTCCAGTGCGCCACCACGCGGGCGAGGCGCTGCGCGGCGAGCAGGTCACCGGCCACCACCGGCAGGTGGGCCACCCAACGCTCGCTCACCGGCCATAGCTCCGCTCGTTGCGGGCACGCGCCTGCTCCGACTGCCAGCGGCGCAGCGCGTCCCTGACCCGGCCGAGGAACTCCGTCACCTCCTGTGGGTCGAGCCTGCGCCGGCCGAACGGCGTCGGCCGGAACCGCCGCTCCCGCACCTGCCACGGCCGCAGCGGATGGTAGGCCGCCGAGCGGTAGCAGGTCGGCCCATGGACCACATCCCGGCAGCGCCCAGCGCCGGTCGCAGCCCCAACGCCGCGGCGGGCGACACTGGATCGTCGCCGCGGCTGGCATGCCCGCGCTGCAGTTGTTGGGACTGCTTGCCATCCGGCTGAACGGGCAGTACGAAAGGTGTGTTGCAGAGCACGGAGCGGCATCGGCCGACAACATCAACGGCGTCACGGGACCGTGTTACACGGTCATGATGTGGGCAGGCGCCTTCTCGCTCGGCTTCATCACGGTCATCGCGGCAACCGTCATCGTGGGCTTCGTCCTCGGCGTCACTGACGGGCGCGCGCGACACCGCTTCGCGCACGGCCGCTGGGTGTACGCCATCGTGGTAGGCATTGCCGGGCCGTGGGCGATGTTTGCCTACGCCCTCGCCTACGGGCTGGGCCGGCTACTGCCTGCTCTCCGACCACCCGAATACCGACCGCCCCCTTCCGTGGCCGCCCAGCACCAAGGCTGGATCGAGGCGATCCATCTTTACCAGCGGCTCGCAAAAGGCGAGCCACCGCCCACCGTGGTCGCGCCCGGATTCATCGGGCCGGGTGCCATCTACCTCGACGCGCCGTTCACCTACTCCCGCTTCTACGGCACCACGGTCAGCTACGAACAGGGCGGAACCTTCGTTTACGGTTCGCCAGCGGTCGTCACCGGCGCGGTCGTCGGCAACCTCATTGGTGGCAGCATCGCTCGGTCCCGCGCAGCCAGCCTGGCGCAGGCGCAATGGCGGGAGTTCGCTTACGTCCGGGTCATCGTGACGTCAACCACGACATGGTGCTGCCTGAGCGGCCGTTGGTTGGCGTTCGACCATGATGTGGTTCTCAGTTATTCCATCGATGGGCTCAACTGCATCCTGTCCTTCGCCGATGTGGAACCGTTACGGCTTTCCGGCCCGTCCATCTGGTGCCATGCCGTCATGTTCGCCTATGCGCGGTACGGACCGAGCCAGTGGCAACAGGCGCCATTCCTGCACCCGCTACGCGAAGCAGTTCATGGCGCGGCCGGCCCAAGCCCGTGGGGTCAGCAGGCGGAGCCGGCTCACGGCTGAAGCCGGTTCGGATCGGCTGAGCGTTGGGAGCCAACGCGGGCAGCTTTAGGCTGCCCGCGCATCGGCTCGATCTACAGCAGCCCGGCGAGCAGCGGCAGCAGCCGTTCGGCGGGCCACGCCTCCTGCGTCTTGCGGTCCAGGTAGACGGTGGCAAGCGCCTGCGCCAGGTGGTCCCACCCGGCCCAGCCCAGCAGCTCGCTGCCGCCGCTGTCCCGCCCCGCCTGCGGGTACGAGATGAACCGTTCCTTCGGCACGTCGAGCTTGCCGTGCGCAGCCCTGACGGCTTGCACCGCTGCGCCGGCACGCCCGACCGCACTCACACCCTTTTATCGCACGAACCGCACGAATCCGTAGATATTGCTCGGGGGCTCATCGCCCGCGCACTGCGTGGCGCGCCTGGCTGCAGATATCAAAGAGACGTCAGATGGATATCATCAGCTGGTATCACCTACCGGAGGGAGTCACCCATGAGCCGGACGATCCTTGACGTCGATGATGAACTGCTCGCCGAGGCCAGCAAGATCCTCGGCACCACGACCAAGAAGGCCACCGTCAACGCAGCCCTCAAGGCGATCGTCGACCGCGAGAAGCGGCGGCAGTTCGCCGACTGGCTCAAGAGCGGAGGGCTGCCCGATCTCACCGGCCCCGTCGAGGTGACCAAGCCGGACGCGGCGTGAACCACGAGCACTACCTGCTGGACAAGTCAGCCCTCGCCCGCTGGCCCAAGCCGCGCGTGGCCCCGGTACTCGAAGAACTCTCCGAGCGGGGGCTCCTCGCGGTGTGCGGGGCGGTCGAGATCGAGGTCATCCACAGCGCCCGCACCGCCAAGGACGCACAGCGTGCACGGTGGCTGCTGAGCGGCTTCCGGTGGCTGTCCATGCCCGACGAGGTCTGGGACCGAGCGATCGACGTCCAGGTGCAGGCGCTACACAAGGGCAACCACCGTGCGCTCTCGATGGCGGACCTGCTCATCGCGGCCACCGCCGAGCGACATGGAGTCACCGTCCTGCACTACGACGGCGACTTCGACATGATCACCTCAATCACCGGTCAGCCCACGACCTGGGTCGTCCCGGCCGGCACCGCCGACTGACACCCCGGTAGCCGACTCGACGTCATCCAGCACAAGTTGGCGCGGCAGGGGCTGGTGCGGTCGTCCGGCCAGCTTCCGCCACAGGAAATCCAGGGTCAGCGCCCAGACGAAGGCGCGCTGCTCGTTGTTCGCCGCCGCGCCGTGCCCGCCCTCGACGTTCTCGTAGTAGGAGACGTCGTGGCCGTGCTCGCGCAGCCGGGCCGCCATCTTGCGGGCGTGCGCGGGATGCACCCGGTCGTCGCGGGTCGAGGTGACGAGCAGGACCGGCGGGTACGCCCGGTCGCCCTCGACGTTGTGGTACGGCGAGTAGCCGCGCAGGAACTCCCAGTCGGCCGCCACGTCCGGGTCGCCGTACTCGGCCAGCCACGAAGCACCGGCCAGCAGCCGGTGGTACCGCCGCATGTCCAGCACCGGCACGTGCGCGGCGACCGCACCGAAGAGCGCCGGGTAGCGGGTCAGCATCACCCCGGCCAGCAGCCCGCCGTTGCTGCCGCCCTCGACGCCGAGCAGTTCCGGCGTGGTGATGCCCCGCGTCACCAGGTCGGCCGCCACCGCCGCGAAGTCCTCGTACGCCCGGGGCCGGTTCTCCCGCAGCGCCGCCCGGTGCCACCCGGGGCCGTACTCCCCGCCGCCCCGGATGTTCGCCACCACGTAGGTGCCGCCCCGGGCCAGCCACCCCCGGCCGATCACCCCGCTGTAGTGCGGGGTCAGGGGGATCTCGAACCCGCCGTAGCCGGTGAGCAGCGTCGGACCGGCGGGCGCGTCCGGGTCCCCGACCACGAAGTACGGCACCCGCGTGCCGTCGGCCGAGGCGGCGAAGAACTGTCGTACCGCCAGGTTGCCCGCGTCGAAGGACGCCGGTGCCCGCCTGAGCGTCTCGACCGCGCCACCGACCTGCCCGAGGCGCAGCGTCGCCGGCTGGAGGAACCCCTCCGAGGTGAGCAGGTAGGCGTCCTCGTTGTCCGGGTCGGTGTCCACGATCTCGCTGTGGTCGAACTCCGGCACCCCGGGCAGGCTCTCCCGCCGCCAGCCCTCCCCGTCGGGCGTCAGCACCTCCAGCCGGCTCCGCACGTCGGCGAGGGTGGCCAGGATCAGCCGGTTACGGGTCCAGGACCAGCCGCTGAGCGCCGTACGGTCGTCGGGGCGGAAGAGCACCGTCATCTCCCGCTCCCCGGCGAGGAACGCGTCGAACCGGGTCGCCAGCAGGGCGCCCGCGGGGTGGGTCGCCCCGCCGACCGTCCACGGCGAGCGCGGCCGGATCAGCAGCCACTCCCGGTGCACGTCCCACCCGGCGTCCTCCGGCACGGCGATCCGGATCCGCTCGCCCGATGCGGTCAGCAGGTGCTGCTCCGAGCGGTAGAAGTCCAGCCGGCGGCCCACGAAGTCGCGCTCGAAGCCGGGCGTCGGGTCGTGCGCGGCCCACACGGCGACGTCGTCGGCGTGCCCCTCGTGGACGACCTCGGCCTCGGCCAACGGGGTGCCCCGCCGCCACCGCCTGACCACCCGGGGATAGCCCGAGGAGGTCAACGAGCCGGGCCCGAAGTCGGTGGCGACGTAGACGTGGTCGGCGTCGATCCAGTCCACGTCGCTCTTCGCCTCGGGCAGCGTGAAGCCGTCCGCGACGAAGACGCGGCGGTCGAGGTCGAACTCCCGCACCACGACCGCGTCGCCGCCGCCCCGGGAGAGGCTCACCAGGGCGCGCCCGTAGCCGGGCCGCAACACCGTCGCGCCGCCCCAGACCCAGTTCTCGCCCTCCTCGGCGGCCAGCGCGTCCAGGTCGAGCAGCACGTCCCATTCCGGCTCCGGCCGGCGGTACTGTTCGCGCGTCGTCCGCCGCCAGACCCCGCGCGGGTGCGTCGCGTCGGTCCAGAAGTTGTAGTAGAGGTGGTCGCCGCGCCACCCGGGGTAGGGGATGCGGTCGTCCGCGTCGAGCACCTGACGGAGCTCGGCCCGCAGGGCCACGAACGCCTCTCCGCCGGTCAGGGCGGCCACGGTCTCCGCGTTGCGGTCCCGTACCCACCGCGCGGCGTCCGTGCCGTCAAGGTCTTCCAGCCAGTGGTACGGGTCGTCGGTCTCCACGGTCTGCCTCGCCACCTCGTCACTATCCCCGACGGACGACCCGCGCCCGAGCCGGGTCGCCCGTCGGCAGGGCGACGGAGCGGGGGACCGGAGGAGCGCGGCGCGGGTGTCGGCGGCACGTACCTGGCCAGGACCGCGACGGGTCCCGCGGGACCCGTCGCGGCCTGCCGGCGTTCTGCTGCTCGGCCCGCTACAGACCGAGGTAGGCGGCGATGCCGTTGGCGTGCCCCCGGGCGGTGGCGGTGATGAAGGCGGCGCGCTTGAGCAGATTCGCGTTGGCCAGGGTGTCGATGAAGAGGTTCTCGGTCAGCACGGCGGGCATCGCGGTCTCGCGCAGCACGTGGAAGTTGGCGGTCTTCAGGCCGCGGTCGGTGACCGAGGCGACGCTGCGCATGCCCGACAGGACCCGGGAGTGGATGGCGCTGTGCAGGGCGCTGCCGGTGCCCGGGTAGCGGTAGCTCTCGAAGCCCGTGCCGCCGCCGGAGTTGATGTGGATGCTGACGAAGATCGTGGCGCCCCACGCGTTGGCGTCGCTCGTGCGGGAGGAGAGGCTGCGGGTGACGTCGCTGGTGCGCGACATCCGCACGTCGACGCTGTAGTTGGCCTTCAGGATGTCGCGGGTCTGCAGCGCGATGCTGAGGGTCAGGGCCTTCTCGGTCAGACCGTTGCCGACGGCGCCCGGGTCGGTGCCGCCGTGCCCGGGGTCGAGGTAGACCTTCGGGACCGCCGCCTGCGCGGTCCCGGTCGCCGCGAACGGAGCCACGACGAGACCCGCGGCGGCGGCCAGCAGGGTACGACGACGCGCTGAGGAGTTACTGATCACGAGCACCTCTCCACAGAAGGTAGGGTGCCGGGGAGGCCACCGTGGGCCGCCCCTACCCGTACGGGTAGGCACGGCGTCACTGTAATACATGTAAATATCTAAATAAATACCGTCGGACGGTTGACGGGCCCCCGGCGATCGACGGGCCTGCGCACAGTTCCGCCCGGCACCGCCTCGATCCGCCCGTTCCCCGGCCGGCAGGACTGCCTGACCCGCGCGGGCATGGGCTGGGCTGTCGCGGGTAGTACCCGAACATGAGGGCGAGTTTCCGGCTCGGCCGGATCGCGGGCGTACCGGTCGGGGTCAACTGGAGCGTCCTGGTCATCTTCGCGCTGATCGCCTGGGGGCTGGCGGCCAACCAGTTCCCCCGGGCCTACCCGGACGAGTCCGTCGTCGCGTACGTCCTGGCGGGGCTCGCCGCGGCGGTCGTCTTCTTCCTCGGTCTGCTCGCCCACGAGGTCTCGCACGCGATCGTCGCCAAGCGCAACGGGCTGGAGGTCGGCGGGATCACCCTCTGGCTCTTCGGCGGGGTGGCCGAGCTGCGCGGCGAGGCGCGCGACCCCGGCGCGGAGCTGCGCATCGCGGGCGTCGGCCCGCTGGTGAGCCTGCTGATCGGGCTCTTCTTCGGCGCGATCGCGGTGGCGCTCGCCCTGGCCGGGGTGCAGGGGCTGCTGCTCGGCTCGCTGGCCTGGCTGGCGGGCATCAACGTCCTGCTGGCCGTCTTCAACGCGCTGCCGGCCGCCCCGCTGGACGGCGGTCGGCTGCTGCGCGCGGCGGTCTGGAAGTTCACCGGCGACCGGACGAAGGCGTCCGTCGTCGCCGCCCGGGCCGGCTGGGTGCTCGGCGCGGTGCTGATCGGCCTGGGGCTGTGGCAGTTCCTGGCCGGCGTGGGCTTCGGGGGGCTGTGGCTGGCCCTGATCGGCTGGTTCCTGATCGGCGCCGCCGGCATGGAGGAGCGGCAGGCCCGGATGGGCAGCGCGTTGCAGGGCGTGCGGGTGGCCGACGTGATGACGCCGCAGCCGCAGACCGCCTCGGGGCAGATGACGGTGGGCGACTTCGTGGACCACTACCTCTTCGCGTACCGGCACACGGCGCTGCCGCTGACCGAGGACGAACGGCCCGTCGGCCTGGTGACCCTCGACCGGGTACGCGGGATCGCGCCGGAGCGCCGGGCCAGCACCACGCTGGCCGAGGTGGCCTGCCGCGCCGACGAGCTGGTGCTCGCCCGGCCCGACGAGTCGCTCAACGAACTGCTGCCCCGGCTCAGCGAGTGCGCCGACGGGCGGGCGCTGGTGGTCGCCGACGGCCGGCTAGTCGGGATCGTCTCCCCGAGCGACATCAGCCGGGCCGTGCAGCGCGGCAGCCTCCGGGAGCAGTCGGCCGTGCGGCCCGGCCGCTAGGACCGCACGAGGTAGCGGTCGAGCAGATCCGTGCGGAACGTGCCGTCCGGGTCGAGCCGGCGGGCCAGGTCGAGGAAGTCGGCGTACCGGGGCCAGGCGGAGGCGACCGCCGCCGGGGCGAGACCGAAGACCTTCCCCCAGTGCGGGCGCGGCGCGAACGGCATGAGCCGCTGTTCCACCGCCGCCACCACCGGCAGCACCGCCGCCGCGTCGGCGGTCCAGGTGAAGTGGATGGCCAGGCTGTCCCGCCCGTGGTTCGGGCTGAGCCACAACCCGTCGGCGGCCACCGCCCGCAGCTCGCAGACCTGGAGCACCGGCGCGATCAGGTGCGCCACCGGGTCCAGCGCGGCCAGCGCCGCCGCCCCCGAGGCGCGCGGCACGTGGTATTCGGACTGCAACTCCGCCCCGCTACTGGGGGTGAACCCGAGGCGGAAGTGCGGCAGCCGTTCGTGCCAGGGACCGGGCTCGCCGAGCTGCGGGGTGCAGTGCCGCGCGGGCATGCCCGGCACCGGGTGCCGCGGCGCGTCGGCCGCCGTCGTGCCGAGCCAGTCCGCCGGGAGCGGGTCCGCGTCCGCGCGCTGCTTGACCCAGGCCTCCCGCAGCAGCGGCGACCGCCAGTCGGTGAAGACGCTGACGCTGTACGCCGAGGCGAACGCCGCGTCCAGCGCCGCGCGGGACAGCCCGAGACGGACGTGCTGGCGGACGGCGAAGCCCGGCACCACGTCCAGGGTGACCCGGGTGACGACACCCAGCGCACCCAGCGCCACGACCATCCCGGCGAAGGTGTCCCCGTCAGCCGCCCGGTCCACGGTCAGCAGGTCACCGCCGGAGGTGACCAGTTGCAGCCCGGCGACCGCGCTGGCCAGGTTGCCGACCGTCTCCCCCGAGCCGTGGGTGCCGGTGGCGACCGCCCCGGCGACCGAGATGTGCGGCAGCGAGGCGAGGTTCGCCAGGGCGTACCCCCGCTCGTGCAGGTGGGCCGCGAGGTCCCCGTACCGCATGGCGGCCGGCACGGTGACCCGCCGGCGGTCCGGGTCGAGCTCGACCGTCGCGGGCAACCCGGCCAGCGAGACCAGGTCGCCGGTAGTGTCGCCGAGGCGGTTGAAGGAGTGCCCGGTGCCGACCGCCCGGAGCCGGTCGCTGCCCGCCACCAGCCGGCGCAGCTCGTCCACCGACGTCGGGCGGTGGCGGCGGCGCGCCGCGTAGCGGACGTTGCCCGCCCAGTTGTGACGCGGCACGGCCGCCGGGGTGCTCACCCGACGCATCATCCGACGACCGACGGCCGCACGGAAACCGGTCGATCGGGCAGGGTTACGCCGGGCCGGCCGGGGAACCCCGCGCCGATGAGCAGCTACCGCGATCCGGCCGCCCGCACCTCCCCCGGCCCCCGGCCGACGCCGGCGCCCCCGCCCGCGCCGCGCCCGGTGCCCCACCCGGGGCCGGCGCCCCGCGCGGGCGTCGAACCGACGCGCCCCTGACGGCTCGCCGGGGAGCGGGGGCGGCTTCTCAGAGCTGCGGCTTGACCTCGGCCGCGACCAGCTCCAGGTGGTCCAGGTCGGCCAGGTCGAGCACCTGGAGGTAGAGCCGCTCGCTGCCGATCTCGGCGTACCGGCCGATCTTGTCGACGACCTCGGCGGGGGTGCCCGCGAGGCCGTTCTCGCGCAGTTCGGCCGGGTCCCGGCCGATCACGGCGGCCCGCCGGGCCACCTCGGCGTCGTCCCGCCCGCAGCACAGCACCAGGGCGTTGGACCAGCACAGCTCGCCCGGGTCCCGGCCGGCCCCGGCGCAGGCGGCCCGGACGCGGTCGAACTGGGCGACGGAGTCCTCGATCGAGGCGAACGGCAGGTTGAACTCGTCGGCGTACCGGGCGGCCAGGCGGGGCGTGCGCTTCGGGCCCATGCCGCCGAGCAGGATCGGCGGGCGTGGGCTCTGCACCGGCTTCGGCAGCGCCGGCGAGTCGCTGACCGGGTAGTACGTGCCGGCGAAGTCGAAGGTGTCGCCGGGCGGCGTCGCCCAGAGCCCCGTGATGACCGCGAGCTGCTCCTCCAGCCGGTCGAAACGCTCCCCCAGCGGCGGGAAGGGCATCCCGTACGCGGTGTGCTCCTCGGCGTACCAGCCGGTGCCGATGCCCAGCTCGACCCGGCCGCCGCTCATCTGGTCGACCTGCGCGACGGTGATGGCCAGCGGGCCGGGCAGCCGGAAGGTGGCGGCGGTCATCAAAGTGCCCAGCCGGATCCGCCGGGTGTCGCGGGCCAGGCCCGCGAGGGTGGTCCACGCGTCCGTGGGACCGGGGTCGCCGCTGACCGCGCCCATCTTCAGGTAGTGGTCGGAGCGGAAGAAGGCGCCGTAGCCGGCGTCCTCCGCGCAGCGGGCCACGGCGAGCAGGTCGTCGTACGTCGCGCCCTGCTGGGGTTCGGTGAAGATCCGCAGTTCCATGCCTCGAGCATAGGGAGCCGCCCCGGCCCGGCGCTCGGATCCGGCCCAACCCCACGGCGGGCGGGCCGACCGGCGGCTGGAGCGGCGAGGGGCCGGCGAAGTGGCGGGCATCCGATAGCGGGTGCCCTGGCCACCGGCCGGGGCTCCGGTCCAGAGTGGAGGCCAGGCCACGAGGCGGGGAGGAACCGATGGAGGACCAGCACCGGGACCGTTTGGTCGGGGCGGTGGACGCGCTGCTGCCCGAGGTGTCCCGCCGGGCCGGTGAGATCGAGGCGGCCCGGGCGCTCCCCGCCGACCTGCTCGACTCGCTGCGGGCGGCCGGCTGCTTCCGGATGTTCGTCCCCCGCAGCCACGGCGGGTACGAGGCGGACCTGCGCACCGGCCTGCGGGTGCTGGAGGCGCTGGCCCGGGCCGACGGTTCCACCGGCTGGACGGTGATGATCGGCGCCGAGACGCCGCACCTGCTGGCGATGCTGTCCCGCGACCGGTTCGACAAGATCTACGCCGACGGGCCGGACGTGGTGGCCGGGGGCGGGTTCGCGCCGCAGGGGCGGGCCGAGCCGACCGACGGCGGCTTCCGGGTCACCGGCCGGTGGGCGTTCGCCAGCGGCTCCCGGCACGCCGACTGGCTCTTCGGCAACTGCCTGCTGACCGGGGACGGCGAGCCGCCGGCCGTGCGTTCGATGCTCTTCCCGGCGGCCCGGGTCACCGTGCACGACACCTGGCACGTGCTGGGCCTGCGCGGCACCGGCAGCCACGACATCGAGGTCGCCGACGAGTTCTGCCCCGGGCCGGAGAGCTTCGACCTGTTCACCGGCGTGCCCTGCGTACCGGGGCCGGGCTTCGTGGCGCCGCTCGTCCACTTCGTGCTGCACCTCGGTGCGGTGGCGGTCGGCATCGCGCAGGGCGCGCTCGACGACATGGTCGCGCTGCTCGACGGTGGCCGGCAGCGGCTCTACGCCCGGCAGGCGCTCGCCGACTCGCCGGCCTTCCGCCTCCAGCTCGGCCGCGCCGACCTCGACGTACGGGCCGCCCGGGCGCTGCTGCGGGACCTGGCCGACGAACTCTGGGCGGCCTGCGCCACCGACCCGACGACGATCCCCGCCCTGCACCCCCGGATCTCCGCCGCGCTGCCCTGGGTGACGGAGCGGGCCACCGCCGCCGTCGACACCTGCTACCGGGCGGCCGGCGGCGGGGCGGCCCGGGACTCGTCACCGTTGCAGCGGCGGTTCCGCGACGTCCACACCTTCAGCCAGCACGCGGCGGCGGCCGAGGGCTGGCTCGCCAACAACGGCGCCCGGGTGCTGGGCCGGCCGGTGGAGCTGGCCTACTGACGCCGGGACGGGCCTGGCCGGCGTCGGACCCGACGCCGGCCGGTTCCCCCTACACGTACGGCCGGGTCGCGTACGCCCGCCGCAACGCGGCCAGCCCCGCCTGCTTCGGCGACAGCGTCCCCCAGCCGGAGTTGAAGTAGTTGGTGCGCGCGATCCGGGGACCCCGCTCGGCGTTGAGCTGGGTGATCGCGGCCGGCACGGTGGCGATCCAGGCCGCCTGGTCCGGCACCTCCGCCACCCGTACGCCCCACTCGGCGATGATCACCGGCCGGGACAGGGCGACGGGGCCGAGGTCGGCCACCGCCCAGTCCTTCGTCCGGCGGAACCGGGCCAGCGCCGTGTGGGTGGGGCTGGTGGCGTAGACGTTCCACTGGAGGAAGTCGAGCCGGGCCATCAGCGCCTCCGGGTGGGTGCGCTGGTAGCAGGCCCGGTCGAAGCCGCCGACCCCCACCGAGAAGGTGCTGCCGGCGGGCAGTTGCCGGGCTTTGAACCAGTTCACGATGTACGTCATCGCCTGCACCGCGCGGGCGTCCGACTGCGCCCAGGTGTAGGCGACGCCGGATTCGGTGGTGCCGAACTCGTGGTCGGTGTCCAGCTCGGAGGCGAGCTGGATGTTCACCCCGAAGCCCAGGGTCCGGTACTGGGACAGGGCGCGGGCGAACAGCCCGTCGCAGTGCCCGGCCAGGACCTGGCCGTAGCCGTACGCCCGGGGCCAGGTCGTGCCGGGGCGCTGCTGGATGGTCATCGCGGGCGCCGGGACGGTGTAGGTGACGCCGTCCACGGTGAAGGTCTGTGGCCCCGCATTGGGCGCGCCGTAGTGCTTCAGCTCCAGCACCATGTTCATCCGCACCCCCGCGCGGCCGAGTGTGATCAGCCACGGGCGTTGATAGCCGGGGAAGATGTAGCCGTCGGCGAAGCTGCGGTACTGGGTCAGCGAGCGGAAGTTCCCACCGGCCATGTCGGCTGTCGGGTCGGCGCCGCCGGAGAGGTAGTAGCCGCCCAGCACCGGGGACGCGATCGTGTAGTCGGCGGTGGCGGTGGCGGTACGCCCGCCGTTGTCGCGCACCGTGACGGTGACCCGGGGCATCACGCCACCGCCCGGTGCACGGCGACCGACCCGTTGTCGGACACCCTGTTCCAGGTGCGGCCCGAGTCGTCGGCGACGGTGACGGTGAGCGGGTCGATGACGGCGGTGACCTTGACCGGGGCACTGCTGTTGCCCTGCGCGTCGGTGACCACGATCGTGACGGTCACCGGCTTCGTGTCCGCGTCGCCGTAGGTGATCGTCATGGTCATCTGGTCGCCGGGCGAGTAGGTGGAGGCGTTCAGGGAGGCGGTGACGGTGGGAGCGGCCATGGCCGGCTCCTCTCGTGCTCGGTCACCGGACCGGCCGGTTCGTGTCCACGGCGGATCCGGCGGGGAGGATGAGGCGGGGCGACGACCGGACCGAGGCCACCGAAGCGCGGAGGTCCGTGGGGTGCGCCGGCGCTACGCTACGCCGGGGCCGTCATGGGGTCGGGCTCGGTGATGGCGGTGTCGGCGGGGACGCTGCTGTCCCCGCCGGGCCCGAGGGGTGGATGTGGACCGCCATCCTTACGCCTCTCACCTGCTATAACAGTGCGTCGGGAAGGCGCTCGGCGTCCTGTCGGTCATCCGACGGCCGGAGGTTGTTGTGCTCCGGCCGAAGCTGTGCCGACCCCGCCCTGGCCACGACCTCGTCCGGGCGCGGGGCGCCTCCGGGGTGGCGGGTGCGGCGCATCGGGGTGTCCACCCTGGCGAACGGGGGGTCCTTTGCGCGGCCACCCTGGTCAGCCCGAGGCCATGGTTGCGGGCCGGCGAGCGACGCCGGCAGGTGACTGACCTGCCCGTGCGGCACGGCCGCCCACAGGTGCCGCGGGCCGTGCCGCCGACCAGGGCGGTGCCCGTCACCGGGGATCGACGGCGCGCCTGCCCCGTCAGGGGCGGCAGCGGGCCTGGCCCAGCCGTACAGTGTGCCGACCTAACTGATCAGAGAGGGGTTCCATGACTCAGCCGCCTCCGGTGCCGGAACCCCGAGCTTCCGGCGAGACCTCCGGTAGCGCCGGCGGCGACGATCGTCGGGCCGCGACGCCACACCTGCTCGCCATGCCGGCCACCGAGGGTGCGCCGCCGCCGCTGGTGTGGCCCGGGGCGGAGGGCGCCCCCGCCTGGGCGATCCCCGTCGACATCCCGGCCGGGACGCGCGGCTACGTGGTGTTCATCCCGCTCGTGCCGGTCGCCCCTGAGGCGACGTCGTCCGGGTCGACGGCTCCGCCCGCCCCGGCACCCGTCGTGGAGCCGGACAAGGGCGGCACGCCGGTCGCCGCCACGCCGGTCGCCGCCACGCCGGTCGCGGGGTCCCGGCCGACCGGAGCCCCGGTGCCCGAGGCCGACGGCCCGCCGTCAGCCGTCGCGCCGCCGGCACCCGACACCGCGCCGACCGCCGCCGTTTCGCCGACCGCCGCCGAGGCGCCCACCACCACGCCGCCGACCGCCACCGGGGCGCCCACCACCGCGCCGCCGGCCAGCACCGCGCCGGCCGCCACCGAAACGCCCGCCGCCGCCCCGGCAGCCGTCACCGAGCCGGTCACCGCCGAAACCCCCGCGGGTCACCCGCCGCTGGCCGCCGCGACCCCGGTCACCACCCAACTGCACGGGCCCTACTGGACGGGGGAGCCGGCTGGCGCCTTCAGGCCGTACGGCAGCCGCCAGCCGGCGCCTCGCCAGCCGTCGTTCCTCGCCACCCGCTGGCCGGGGCCGAAGGCCGCCCGGGACCGGTCGGTGCCGGCCGCGGTCCTCGCCGGGGCGCTGGGGCTGGCGTTCTTCGTGCCGCTCACCCGCACCGGCATCGGCTGGTTCCTCGGCTGGCTCGTGCTGACCGTCGCGGTGCTCCTCGCGGTCCGGCGCACGGGGGCGGAGTTGTCCCGCACCGACCGGCGGCTCCGCGCCGGCTGGGCGGTGGCGGCGCTCGCGCTGCTGTCGGTGCTGACCTTCCGCAACGCCTGGTGGCTGGTGACGTTCTGCGTGCTCGGCGCGCTCGGCTGCGCGGCCCTGGCGATCGTCGGCGGCAAACGGGTCCGGTCGATCCTGTTCAGCATGGTGGCGGCGCCGTTCGCGGCGTTCCGGGGACAGCCGTGGGTACGCGGTCACCTGCGCGGTTCCGTGAACCCCGGCCTGGCCCGGCGCGTCGTCGGGTCGGCCGCCGCCACCCTCGCCGCGCTGGTCGTCTTCGGCGCGCTGCTCTCCTCGGCCGACGGGGCCTTCTCCGTACTGCTCGGCGAGGTTATTCCCGAGGTCAACGTCGGCACGGTCGTCCGCTGGATCTTCCTCGCCGCCGTGGGTGGGCTCAGCGCCGTCGCCGCCGTCTACACGCTGGCCGCGCCGGTCGACCTGTCGACGGTGGACCGGCCCGGCACGCGCCGCTTCGGTCTCGTGGAGTGGGCTCCGGTCATCACCGCCCTGACGCTGCTGTTCGCCGGCTTCGTGGCGGTGCAGTTCACCGTCCTGTTCGGTGGGCAGCGGCACGTGCTGCGCACCGCCGGCCTCAGCTACGCCCAGTACGCGCGCAGCGGCTTCTGGCAGCTCGTCGTCGTGACCATGTTGACGCTGGCGGTGCTCGGCGGGGTGGCCCGCTGGGCACGGCGGGACAGCGCCACCGAGCGTCACCTGCTGCGCATCCTGCTGGGCCTGCTCAGCGCGTTGAGCTTCGTCATCGTGGTGTCGGCGCTGTCGCGGATGTACACGTACCAGAAGGTCTACAGCTTCACCGGCGAGCGGCTCTTCGTGATGGCGTTCGAGTTGCTGCTCGGCACCGTCTTCCTGATGATCCTGGTGGCCGGGCTGCGTTGGCGCGGGGCCTGGATCCCCGGCACGACCGTGGCGCTCGCCGTGGTGATGCTGCTGGGCCTGGCCGTACTCAACCCGGAGGACTACGCGGCCCGCCGCAACATCGCCCGGTACGAGCAGACGGGCAAGATCGACGCCTGGTACCTGCGGGCGCTCTCGGCGGACGCCACGCCGGCCCTGACCCGCCTGCCCGGTCCGGTGCGCCGCTGCACGCTGAGCTGGATCGCGAAGGACCTGGAGGAACAGGACCCCTGGTACGCCTGGAACCTCGGCCGCGTCCGGGCGCGCGCGGCGCTCGACCGGGCCGGGCCGGACGCGGTCGGCGGCCAGCGTGACTGCCGGGCCGCCGACCAGTTCGACCTGCCCAAGAGCGGTCGCTGACGCCCCCGCCGCCCCCGGGTCGACCGGGGGCGGCGGCGCGGCAGTCGAGGGTGAATGTCGGGCGTGGTCAACAGCAGCACCAGCCCGGCCGAGGCTCAGGCCGGTGTCGTGCCCCGGACTGCCCACGCCCGGGCGGTGAGCCGGATCGACCCGTCCGGCGCCACGTAGCGGCTGCCACCCCACCGGGCGGGATGACGCGGGCGAACTCCGAGACGGCGCCCGCCGGCTCGGGCACGAGGTTCGACTCCGTCAGTCAGACTCGGTCGTACCCGTGCCCGCCCATCGACTGCCGATCGCCCCCGTACCCTTCGTCCGACGGTTGGAGCCCATGTCCCACACCCTCTTCGTCTGGTTGGTCGGTGGTGTCCTGCTGGTGGGCGCGGGTGTCGCGACGACCCTGCTGCCCGGGCGGCGGGCGCGCGACCGGGAACGGCGGACCGCCTGGTCCGCCGCCCGCGCGGCCATCGACAGCGCGGCCGTGAGCCGGGACGCGGCGACGAGCCCGGTGCCGGCGGCCGAGCAGTCGCTGAGCCGCGCCGAGCTGATCGCGGCCGCCGGTGGCGGGGTGTCCGCCGCGCGGCTGGCCGCGCAGCACGCCCGGGAGGCCGACCGGTTGTGGCGGGCGCACCCGTGACCGCCGGCCGGGAGTTGCTGCGCTGGGTGCTCCTCGGTATCGCCGCGGTCGTCCTGGTGGTCTTCCTGCACGCCCAGCAGCAGCACGGCATCGAGGTCAGCTACGGGCGTTCGCCGGCCGATTCGGCCAAGGTCGGGAAGGGACCGGCCCCGAGGCTGGGCGACCCGAGCGTACCGTCGGTGGAGGAGATGACCGCGCTGGTGGCCGCCAGTCCCGTGGTGCGGCTGCCCGGCGCGACCGCCCGCTGGAACGAGCAGGCCGTCCGCGAGGCGGCCGGTGACCACCCCCTGCGCATCCTGGTCGCGCCGCCCTTTCTCGATGAGGACGAACAACGCCGGGTACGGGACGTGGAGAACGCCACCATCGTGGTGATCGGCACCGAGGTCGTCGGCGACCTCTACCGCGCCACACTCGACGATCTGGCCGGCTGGCGCGCGCAGTTCGCCACCGTCGACGTGACGGGCCCGCTGGTCACGTTGATCGCCAAGCTGCGGGAGGTGCCCGTCCCAGCCGACCGTGAGGAGCTGCGGTGGCGCGAGCCGAGCGACCGGGAGCTGGCCACCGTCGCCGCCGACCTGCGGGCCACCGGCCTGCACGCCGCGGCCGGAGCGACCCTCACCGGCGTGCCCACCGAGACCGCTGAGACCGCGTTCCCGGGCGGAGCCCGGTACGTGGCGCTTCCCGCGCAGCCGTTCGGCGAACCCCTGCCCCGGTACGGGCCGGCCCTGACCGGGCTGTTCCCGGACACCCCGATCATCGTGATGTACGGCCTCTGGATCGAATACCACGGCCCGGCCGCGGACTTCGCGGAGGTGGCCGGGGCCAGCTTCTACGGCCATTTCGCCGACCGGATCAGCCAGTACGACTACTCGCAGGACAAGGTGCTGGCGGTCTACCTGGACCGGGTCACCGACATCCGCTACTCGGGGCTGTTCGACCGGCCGCTGCCGTACCGGCCGGTCGATCCGCTGCGGGTGGCGCTGCCCGCGCTGCCGTGGCTCTTCGCGGGCTGCGTGGCGGCGTTCCTGGCCCTTTCGGTCCGGTCGCTGCGCCGGCCGGTCAACGCGGGGATCCGGCGGGGAGGCGCGCCGGCCCGGCTGGCCGGTCTCACCGCGCTCGCCGTCGAGATGTCCCTGTTGACCGACACCCGCAGCGATCCGGCGCTGACCCGGGGCATCGGCAAGCTCCAGGCGGCCCGTGCCGCGCTGGACGAGGCGCTGCCGGAGCGGCACGTGTGGGCGTTGCTGAACGAGGCGGCCGACGAACTGGACGACAGCGCCCAGACGGTGGGGCTCGCCGGTTACCGCCCGGAACTCTACCTACAGGGCAGGCTGTCGTGACCCGGTTGCACCGCCAGCGGATCGGTGCGGCGTTCGCCACGCCCTTCGGCCTCGCCACCCTGGCCTGCCTGGTGCTGGCCGGCTGGGCGTCGTGGACGGGCGGGTTGCTCGACGGTCCGGCCGCCCGGCAGGTCCGCACCTCGTCCGTGTACGCGGCACCGGGCGTCGAACTGGACCGGGCCGCCGCCGAACGGATCATCGGCAACCGCCGGCTGGTCGTGCTGCTGTTGGCCCCGGGTGCCGACCTCAGGCGGGGATGCCACCAGGTCAAACGCGCCGCCGACGGGAACGTCGTGCTGCTGCTGAGTCGCGACGGGGACGACTACGACACGTACGGGTGTGCGCTGCTGCCCGAGCGCGACGACGAGAACTTCGGCCGGGCCGCCGTGGCAGAGATGATCATCGACCGGGGTGTCGACACCTTCGCCGACCGCCCCCTGGAGGCGCTGAAGGTCGTCACCGTCAACTACGACCTGCTGGTGAAGGCCGGCACCGTGCCGGACGGCGCGCGCACGATCAGCCCGTCGCTGCCCCGCTTCCTGCTCGCGGCGGCAGCCATCGTGGCCGTCGTCGTCGGGGCGGCGGCGCTCTACCTGGGTGGCCGCCGGGCGGGCCGGCTGGCGGACGCCCGACGCCGACGCCGCGAGGAGATCGCCGACGGTCGCGGCGCGCTCAGCGCCGCCATCGCCGTGCTGGCGCAGCAGATCATCGACCTCGACCAGCGGTACGCGGCGGCACCGCGCCGGACCCGCGCGGGGAGGGCGTTCCGTGGCAGGTACCTGACGCTGGCCTCGGACTACGCCGCGCTGCTCGACCGGGTCGCGGCGGTGGGCGCGGACGACGACGCGGCCGTACGCGGGCTCGTCGGGCGCGTCGACGAGCTGAGCCAGCGGGCGCGCACGATCGCGGGGCGGGAGGCCGTGCTCCCGACGGGTGCCGCCGGAGACCGGTGACGGGGGCTCGGCCTTCAGTTGCTGCCGCGGTAGACCCGGCCGCGGTTGGGCGGTGGACCGCCGTCCCGATGCCCTACCGCTCGCCGACGAGACGCGCATCGCGGCGAAGACCTCGGCGGCCCGGCGGGCGTCGTCGAGTTCCCGTTCGTAGATGGTGAAGAGCCGCAGAGTCGACTATCCGTGCCGCCGCAGCTCAGCGGCGGCGGTCGCCGTCCGCCTTGCCGCCGGTGACGAACGCGCCCCAGGCGGCATGCTCGAAGCTCAGCATCCCGACGGCGGGAGCCTCGCGGTCGCGCACGTCGAGCAGGGCATCGCGGTCCCGCGTCTCGGCGCACCGGCCGCTGTCGCCCGAGCGGGTCGACCTACGCCACGCGATAAGCCCCATGTCTGCTCAGCTCCCTCGTGAAATCCGACCGTTGCGGCTGACGGCACGGCCAGCGTCCTGAGATTGTCGTACGCGACCGACTGCCGCGCCAGACCCCGGTTCGTACGGGCGGCGCCCGCTCAACCGGCCGCCCCGCCGCGCCGGCGTCCATTTGATCAGGACGCCACGGACGTCTCGCGGCCCTTTCGGGGTCCGTGGCGTCGTGATCATCCTGGGCTGGGCCGCGGGACCGCCGCCCTGGCGACGGCTGCGGGCCTGGTGCCACCCGGGTCGGCAGGCGTCATCGCAGGTCGCGGAAGAACGCCCGGACGTCGTCGGCGAAGAGGTCGGGCACCTCCATGGCGGCGAAGTGGCCGCCGCGATCGAACTCGCTCCAGTGGGTGATCCGGTAGCTCCGTTCGGCGAGGGGGCGTACGGACTGGGTGATGTCGTGGGCGAAGACGGCCACGCCCACCGGAGGCGGGCAGGGCGGTGGTGGGCCGCCGAATGCGCTCTCGCGGACGAGCCGCGCCGCGGACGCCGTCGTCGCGGTGAACCAGTAGAGCGCGACGTTGGTGAGGATGCGGTCGGTGGTGATCGCGGATTGCGGGTCGGCCCATTCCGCGAACTTCTCGGCGATCCACGCGAGCTGGCCGACGGGCGAGTCGATCAGCGCGTAGGACACCGTCTGCGGGTGGGTGGCGTAGAGGAGTTGGTGGGGGTGCCGCTGCGCCATGAGCTGCTTGATCCGCGCCAGCCGCGCCTGGTCCCCCGCGGACAGGTCGGCCTCCCCCGCCCAACCGGGCGGCGGGGGCGTGGGCAGGTAGTTGAGGTGCACGCCGACGACGTTCTCCGGGGCGATCCCACCCAACCTGCTGGAGATCACCGAACCCCAGTCGCCGCCCTGGGCGCCGTACCGGCGGTAGCCGAGCCGGCGCATCAGCTCGGCCCAGGCGCGGGCGACGCGGGTGACGTCCCAGCCGCGTTCCCGCGTCGGGCCGGAGAACCCGAACCCCGGGATGGACGGGACGACAAGGTGGAACTGCTGGGCCAGCGGGCCGATCACGTCGAGGAACTCCACGACCGAGCCGGGCCACCCGTGGGTGAGGATCAGCGGCAGCGCGTCCGGGTCGGCGGACCGCACGTGCAGGAAGTGCACGTTCTGCCCGTCGATCTCGGTGGTGAACTGCGGGTACCGGTTGAGTTCCGCCTCGTGCTCGCGCCAGTCGTACGCGGTGCGCCAGTTTTCGGCCAGCTCGCGTACGCGGGCCAGCGGGAGGCCGTAGTCCCACCCGGCGTCGGGCAGCTCGTCCGGCCAGCGGGTGCGGGCCAGCCGACCGGCCAGGTCATCGAGGTGGGCGGCGGGAATGTCGACGCGGAACGGCTTGATCAAGGTCATCTCCGAGACTGTCGGTCATTGGTCCCACTAACGTTTGTCGTACCAACGTTAGCAGGCCGATCGTGTCGAGTTCGTTAGTCGCGCCAACGAGCCTGTCTAGGCTGGTCACATGGAAGCTCCGACCCCAGACCTGACACCGGCCCGCCTGGCCGGCCTGCCGAGTTGGCTGATCACGCAGACCGCCATGCACGCCGGGCGGCTGGTGAGCACCGGCCTCGCGGCGGTCGACGCCCGGGGCCACCACTACCGCCTGCTCGCCACCCTGGACGAGTTCGGACCCGCCAGCCAGGCCACCCTCGGCCGCCGCAGCGGGATCCACTTCAGCGACATCGTCGCGGCCGTCAACGAACTCGCCGACCAGGAACTCGTCACCCGCGCCCCCGACCCCGCCGACCGGCGACGCAACGTCATCACCGTCACCCCCGCCGGGCGACGGCAACTGCGTCGGCTGGAGAAGCAGCTCGCCAGGGTGCAGGACGAGCTGCTCGCACCGCTCTCGGCCGACGAGCGCGAGCAACTGACCCACCTGTTGAGCCGGGTACTGGGCCATCACACCCGCCAACCGACCTGATCGGCATCATCACGGTGCCCGCTGGAACGATCCTGAGCAGGATCAAAGCCATGACGTACGGAAAGGGCGACCTGGCGCCTCGCGAAATGAACGGCCGTCGCCTGCCTGGCCACCACGACCGACCATAGCGTGGCTGAGCGCCGAACGATCTCCGAGTTGCCCGAGGCTCTGGAAGAGGCTTGCTGCCCGGCTACGGGGCCGCAGCCTCGTCCACGAAATGGGGCATCGGAGAGGGATTCACCTTGCAGGCGGCGGTGAAGGCGCTCCGGACCGCGGCAGCCAGGCTCTTGCGGCGCCGGTCGTGTTCTGCCGTCGGTGCCCCGGCGTCGACCGCGTCAGTGAGGCTTGCCGGAGACCACGCAAGCGCAAGGGCGATGACCAGGGCGTGGATGTCAACGGCCGGGAAGTCCGCTCGTACGGTGCCGGCCTTCTGGGCTTGGTTCAAGGCCTCCGTCTTGGCGGGGTCCACTGGGAAGAGCGGCCCGGTCGGAGTGCATTCCAGACGAGCCCACATGGATAGCCGAATCAGTTCCGGCCGCTCGAGGTAAGCGTCGTAGAGGCGAACTGCGTAGCCCGGCAGGTCGTCCGTGGTGAGGGGGACGTCGTCGACCACGCCGTTGACCACGTCAGCGAGCACGGCCTCGAAGAGACCCTCCTTGCTGGTGTAGTAGGCGTACATCTGGTTCTTGCTCACCCGGGCCTCGCGGGAGATGCGGTCGACGCGGGCTCCGGCGATGCCGTGATCCGCGAACTCACGAGTAGCGGCTTCGAGCAGGCGCCGGCGGCTGGCTTCGGAGCGATCCATCTCACCAAGATATACGAACCAGTTCGTTTGCCTCGTCCCGGTGAAGGCGTTATCGTTCGATACGAACTAGTTCGTATCGGAGGAAAAATGAGTGAACTACAGCAGACGGCGAGTCGTCTCCACGGGACAGCCGCAGTGATCACGGGAGCCAGCAGCGGCATCGGGTATGCGGTGGCTCAGGCTCTCGCTGACCAGGGGGCTGCTGTCGCCTTGGTGGCACGCCGCGCGGAACACATCGAGGCGCTCGCCGCCGAACTGCGGTCCCGAGGCGCCCGCGCAGAGGCTTTCGCAGCCGACATCACCGCCGTGCGCGGCGAAAGCCTGCTCGGCAGAATCGTCGACCAGATGGGGCGGCTGGACACCCTGGTGAACGCGGCTGGCGTCATGCTGGTCGGGCCCGCTGTCGAAGCGCCGCTGGAGGAATGGCAGCGAACCGTCGATCTCAACGTCTCGGCGTTGCTGGAGTTGACACACGCGGCCCTACCTCATCTGCGTGAGGCGGCACAGACCTCGCCACGATCGGTGGCCGACATCGTCAACATCAGCTCAGTGGCGGGACGGTCGGCCTACGGTGGTGCGGCGGTCTATTCGGCGTCGAAGTTTGCGGTCACGGCGTTCAGCGAGGCCCTGCGTCAAGAGCTCGGCAGTGAGCACGTCCGGGTGTCGGCCGTCGAGCCAGGGGCGGTGAGCACTGAGCTCACCGATCACATTCGCGACGGAGTGCGGCAGGCGAATCAGAATTGGTACGCCTCCATGGAGACGTTGCAGGCGCACGACGTGGCGGACACGGTGGGCTACATCGTGACCCGCCCCAGGCACGTCGCGGTCGCTGAGCTGCGCGTGCTGCCGACGGAGCAGGCATGAGCGAGTCGATCCACCGGGCGCTGGACATCGGCTTGGCCTCCAGCGCCCGCGAGCGAACGGTCGACATCACCACCGTCGGGGCGCGTACGGGACGCCCCCGCAGGATTGAGACCTGGTTCTACCGCTTTCAGGACCGGATCTACCTCAGCGGCCTACCCGGCCGGCGCAATTGGCTGGCCAATCTCAAAGCCACCCCCCAATTCACGTTCCACCTCAAGCACGGCGTCCACGCCGACCTCTCGGCCACCGCCCGGATCGTCACCGACGAGGGGGAACGGCGCGCGGCTTTCACCCATTTCGTTACCGACATGAACCAGCCGCACGACCCGGCACGGATCGGCCGCAGGACCTCGGTGGAGGCATGGATGGCCGGGAGTCCGCTCGCCCAGGTGGTCTTCGACGATCCGGGGCTGCCCTAAACCCCGGAAATCAAGGGCATCAGCGGTCACACTCGGGCATCTCTCTATTTGCCTTACTTGAGCGAGAGTCAGGCCCGAGTTCACGTTGCCCATGAGAACCAAAGAACTCCTGGACGTCCAGGACGTGACTACTCTCATCGGCTAGATCCGGACGCCGCCAGGGGGCCGCAAGCATCACCCTGCGCAGTCGATGGCTCCTGCCTGTCGGCGGCCCGCTCAGCAGTCGCCCCATACGCCGACAACTGGACGCTGCCCGTGAGTTACGTCACCAGTCGCGAGGACGGCCGTCGTCGAAACGCGACACTGCGTCGCACCGAAGCGCGATCCATCCACGTCAACTCGGCCCAGTCCAAACGAGACACATCGTCAAGCGAGGCCACGGACTGCGAGGGGATATCGCCCTTCTTCCACTTGTACGGCGTCTTGAGGTGCAGTCGTTCCGTGCGCCCGTGCCGTTCAGCGCACTCGTTGAGGCGTCGAGCGAGGTGCTCCGGCTGCCAGCCCACCTCGTGCAGCAGACGGGCGATCGGCGACGCCTGGCACCTGCTCCCCGCCGAGCACCGGGCCGCCCACCTGATCGACATCACCCGCGCCCACCTCGACCTCGGCGACCCGCACGCCGCCGGCCAGGCCCTGGTCACCGCCGATGCCATCGCCCCCGCCGAAATCCGCATCCGCCCCGCCGCCCGTACCGCACTGACCGCCGTGCTCCGCGCCGGCTCCCCCACCGCCGACGTGACCCGCCTGGCCGCCACCCTCGGCCTGACCCGCCCCTAACCGCCAGGAAAGTGACCAGGACCGGCCGGCCGGCGGCCGTGGCGCGCCTCATCAGCAGGCTCCCGTGGAGGGCACACGCCAGGCGGCATGACCAGCAGCATCGGAGGGTTCACTGCCCAAGATCCCACGCCAGTTGGTTGGACAACGTCACTCCGTGGCTTGCGAAGTCGAGGATCACCCGGTCGCCGTGCTGGGCGCGAAAACCGCCGTGGAAGCTGCCCCGATCCGCGCCGACAAAGACGTAGTGCACACGGCCCGGCCGGTGCAGGGACCGGTAGGAGAAGAGCCGGCTCACCATCGTGTGCAGGTCGTAGTGGAGCGCGTCCGTACCGGTGGTGAAGGCGCTCTTCCACTTTATCTGCCCGGCTCGTTCGATGATGGTCTCGCCCGTGACGGATTTCGGGGGCGGACCGACATGCAGCCAGGGCGCCACGGCGGTGTCACAGAGCTTGGCGTACGACAGGTGCCCCGCGTGCCGCTTGAACAACCCGATGTCGGTGAGGTCGTTGCCGAAGGTGTAACCGACATATTGCGCGACCGCGTTCTCGTCGTCCCGGTAGACCAGGACGACCTCTGCTTCCTCGGTGACGGCCACGGCGTCGGCGGGCACGGACAGCGGCTGGTCGGGCGTCCTGAGTACGTCGCCCAGCCCCTTCACGAACCAGTTGGGCTGCTCTGGCACGTCGGCGGCGGCCTTGACGTTGTGGGTCATCATGAACCCGCTGACCAGAGCGTCGCCCACCTCTTCCGGAAGAAGCGGCGGCCGCATCTGTACCGCCGAGATCTCGGCGCTCGGCACCTCGACGGATGGCCGGTCCATGGTCAGGGCGCTGCGGAGCGCCGTCTCGTCGTGGCGCAACCGCCCCAGCAGGTCGGCGAGTCCGACCGCTGGGGCGGGGTACATCCGCACCGGCGCACCGACCACCGGCACGCCGAAACCGATCATCCGCTGAGCACCGTAGGTGCATTCGAACAGCACCAGCATGGACGGCCTTCCGAGAGTGGGTGGAGGGAGGGCATCACCGGGTGACTGGCGGCGGTGCAGCACACCGGCGCCGGGCGAGCCGTCAGCGGGAAGCCACCACGGATGAGGCGAGCGCATCGGGATTGACGAGATGGGGTGGCCGCCCTCCGGTCAGGATCTGCTCGATGTTCGCTACGGCGGCAGGCACGAGCGACCGGTACATCTCGACGGTGTGGCCGACCACATGGTCGGTGAGGATCGCGTTCGGCGCGTCCCGCAAGGGGCTGTCGGCGGGCAGTGGCTCGATCCGGAAGGTGTCGATGGCAGCTCCCGCGATCGATCCCTGGTGCAGGCACTCGGCCAGTGCCTCCTCGTCCACGATGCCGCCCCGGGAGGTGTTGATCAGCGTGGCCTCTCGACGCATCAGCCCGAGTTCGTCTCGGCCGATCAGGCCGCGGGTGGCCCCGGTCAGTGGCAGATGGACGCTGACCACATCGGATTCCCTCAGCAGCCGGTCGAGTGGGCAGAACTCCACCTCGGGCCACGCCTCCGGACGAGGGCTGCGGGTATGGCACAGGATCCGCCCCACCTTCCAGCCCGCCAGCCGGGCGAACACCTCCTGGGCGATCCGGCCGAATCCGATCAGCCCGATGGTGGCTCCGAGCAGCGAGTGGCTGTCCAGTTCCGCCGGGCGTGGCCGCCGCCGGCCGTTGGCGAGCGCGGCCATCCGGTCCGGAAGTCTCAGCCGTAGTGCCAGGGCGAGCATGATGGTCGCTTCGGCCATGCTGCCGTGGTTCTGCGGGGTCGCTCCGTTGGCCACGACGATGCCGCGCCGGGTGGCATCGTGGACGTCGATGGAGTTGACTCCACTGGAGGCGAAGGCCACCCCTCGCAACTCCGGATGACGATCGAGGAGGTCGGGACCGACGGGTGTACGCGACGTCACCAGCAGCGCGTCGAACGGCGCGGTCACGGTCGACGGGTCGTCCGCCCGGACGACCTCGTGGCCGCGTCGCGTGAGTTCGTCGGCCACCTCGTCGAGCAGGTCGTCGAGTACCCGGTCGGTTCCGACGCACACCCTGCCCGGGCGGGCCCCGCCCCCGCCGGGCACCGATCCGCTCATGCCGTCCGGAAACCGGTCAGGTAAGGCAGCCGGTCGACTGTGGCCCGAACATCGCTCACGGTCTTGAGCAGTTCGGTGAGGGTGTCCCAGGTGCCGGAGACGAAAGCGTCCCGCAGGGAGGGCGAGATCTCCACCGGGAACTCCTGGTCGCCGATGCGGAAGACGCCCGGCACGAGATCGACCTCGGCCCGGACCGACGGATCCGCCGCGGCGATCCTCCGGGCCACCTGCGCGTGCTCGGCGGAGAGGCTGAGGCAGGGCAGGCCGATGGTTCCGCAGTTGCCGCGGAAGATCTCGCCGAAGGTTTCGCCCACGACGGCGCGGACGCCCCAGCGGTACAGAGCCTGGGCGGCGTGTTCGCGCGAGGAGCCGCAGCCGAAGTTCTTGGAGGTCAGCAAGATAACGGCACCGGCCCGGGCCGGATCGTCGAAGGGGTGGAGCCCGCCTTGGGCGTGCTGCTGCTTGCGGTCGTCCTCGAAGACGTGGTCACCGAGGGCGTCGAAGGTCAGATGCTTCAGAAAGCGCGCAGGGATGATCCGGTCGGTGTCGATGTCGTGGCCGTCGAGGACCACCGTGGTCCCGGAGACCGATCGGATACGCGGGTCGGCAGTGGTGCTCATGGAAGGGTCTCCTTCAGGAGGCAACGGTGCCGAAGACCTCGGCTGGGTCGATGGCTGAGCCGTTAACGGCGGCGGCGGCGACGGCGATTGGCGACATGATCATCGTTCGACCGGTGGGAGATCCCTGCCGTCCCTTGAAGTTGCGGTTCGACGAGGATGCGGCGAGTTCACGGCCGACGAGCTTGTCTGTGTTCATCGCTAGACACATGGAGCAGCCGGCGAGCCGGAACTCGAAGCCCGCCTCCTCGAGCACCTTGTCCACACCGAGACGGACCAGTTCCTCGCGAACCGCGTTGGAGCCCGGAACCGCCAACGCGCGGACCCCGGGGGTGACGCGGGCACCGGTCCGCTGAAGCGCCTCGGCCACCGTCAGGAAGTCCGAGAGGCGGCCGTTGGTGCACGAGCCGATGAAGGCGACGTCGATGGGATAGTCGCTCAGCTTCGTACCGGGCTTCATCCCCATGTAGGAGTAGGCCTCGGCGTACGAGACGGCGACTTCGGGTTCCTGTGCCGCCGGGTCCGGCAGCACGCCGTCGATGGGGACGGACTGGCCCGGGTTGATGCCCCAGGTGACCATCGTCCGAATGTCCTCGCCCCGAATGACCACCACGTCGTTGTACTCCGCGTCGGCGTCGGAGGCGATGGACCGCCACCACTCGACGGCCCGATCCCAGGTCTCTCCCGATGGGGCGGAGGGTCGGCCCTTGAGGAACTCGAAGGTCGTCCTGTCGGGGTTGACGTAACCACAGCGGGCACCTCCCTCGACCGCCATGTTGCACAAGGTCATTCGCTCGTCCATCGACATGTTGTCCACGACCGCGCCGCCGAACTCGTAGGCGTAGCCGACGCCCCCCACCACACCGAGGTGGTGGATGATGTGCAGGATGACGTCCTTCGCGGTGACGCCCGCGGAGAGCGCGCCGTCGATCTGGATACGCCGCACCTTGAGCCGGTTCATGGTGACGGTCTGGGTGGCCAGCACGTCCCGGACCTGCGAGGTGCCGATGCCGAGCGCGACCGCGCCGAACGCACCATGGGTGGAGGTATGCGAGTCGCCACAGGCGATCGTCATGCCAGGTTGGGTGAGGCCCTGCTCAGGGCCGATGACATGGACGATGCCGTACTCGGCGCCGCTCGGGGCGAGAAAGCGCATCCCGAAGTCCCGGGTGTTGGTCTCGAGCGCACTGAGCATGTCCTCGCCCAACTGGTCGAGGAAGGGCCGCCTGATGGAGTCGGTGGGGATGACGTGATCGGCGGTCGCGACGTTGCGCTCCGGCATGGCCACGGGCAGGCCACGCTCACGCAACATCGCGAATGCCTGCGGGCTGGTGGCCTCATGGACCAGGTGGAGCCCGACGAACAGTTGGACCCGCCCGTCTCCGTAATCGTGCACCGTGTGCAGGTCGAACACCTTGTCGTAGAGCGTGGCGCTCATGCTTCTCCTATGTGTGGATCGGGTCGCCGGAGGTCGCGTCCTCAGTCGGCCGATTGCCGGACCGGCGCGGGGCTGCCGGCGGTGACGCCACCGTCGATCGCCAGAGCCTGGCCGGTCACATAGCTCGACCAGGGACTGGCGAGCCAGACAGCCGCTGCGGCGGCCTCCTCCGGTTGCCCGATGCGGCCCAGCGGGGCGCGGTCGGCGCGGGCCTGAAGCTGTGCCGCGTCGGGATAGAGCTCGTGGAGCATCGGAGTGTCGGTGGACCCCGGGCAGATCGCGTTCACCCGGATGTTCCGAGGGGCGAGTTCAAGCGCTACCGACTTGGTGAGGCCGACAATTCCGTGCTTGGCCGCCGCGTACATGGGGCTGCCCGAGTGGCCGAGGAACGAGGCGACCGAGCCGGTGGTCACGATTGATCCCCCCCGCGCACTGCTCATGGCGCTCGCCTGATGCTTGAGGCACAGCCACGTCCCGATGAGGTTGACCGAGACGACCTCCATCACGTCGTCGTAACGCGAAGCGGCGAGCCGGCTCATGGGCCCAAAACTACCAGCGGTGTTCACCGCAGCATCAAGCTGACCGAATCGTGAGATAGCGGTTTCGACAGCATTGGCGACGCTGCTCTCGTCGGTGACGTCGCAGCTCACGGCGAGCCCGTTCGCCGAGCCCAGGCCCGCGATCCGGAGCGAGGCCTCCAGTGGTTCGAAGCGTCGACCGGCGGCGACCACCAGTGCGCCGACAGCAGCCAACGCGGCCACCGTCGCGCGCCCGATACCGCTGCCCGCCCCGGTGACCATGACCACCTTGTCGGTAAGGCCCATGTCCCGCATGGTCGCAATTCCCTCACGCACAGCCCGTTTCCTTCCCGTACTCGTCAGTTGTCCCCGATGCCGTCCGGAATCGGGTCGGTCCCGCGACGCCCCTAGATGTGCAGACCCCCGTTGACGTCCATCACGCAGCCGGTGGTGTACCCGGCGTCGTCGCCACACAGCTGCACCACAGCACCCACCGCCTCGTCGACCGCGCCGTAACGCCCCATCGGCAAACGTTCCATGATCTCCCGCCGGCGCTCCGGCGACATCGCCTGCTGCGCACGTAGCAGCCGGTCCGTGGCGATTGGGCCGTGCGCGACGGCGTTCACCACCACTCCGGTGCCGGCCAGCTCGTACGCGCACTGCTTGGTGTAGCCGATCACCGCGGCCTTGGCAGCTACGTAGGCGGCATTGGAGAAGATCGAGTAGCTGCGACCCGCGACGGACGCCAGATTCACGATCCGCCCTCGCCCCCGGCGGAGCATGGCGGGCGCACAGAGCCGGGTCAGTGTGAAGCAGCCCAGCAGGTTCTCCGTCATCGACTGCATGAGGTCTTCTTCGCGCAGCTCGGTGAAGGGGATCTGCCGGGTGTCCCCGCCGACGGAGTTGACCAGGATGTCCGGCAACTCATCCGGATCCGTCGCCGCCACCGCTTCGGTGACCCGCTCGGTCGCGGTGACGTCCAGCTCGAGGACCGTCGTCCCCGCCGGGAGCATCCGGCGGGCCGCGGCGAGTGCGTCGGCATCGCGGTCGATCAGGACGATGACGGCGCCCAGGTCGGCCAGTCGCCGGGCCACCCCCGCCCCGATGCCCGAACCTCCGCCGGTGATCCACGCCCGCCGTCCCTTCACGCCGGCCCCCGTGAGGTCGTGCCCGCCGGTCGGTCGATGGACCCGATCGGGTGCGGTGTACACCGCTCCAACAGGGCGGACGTGACCCGCACCCCGATACCCGGACCGTTCAGGACGGGGGCCAGGGAACCGGCCCGGTCTACCGCGTACGTCGGCGTGGTGAGGTCCGGCGGGAACCACTCGTCCTGCCGTCCGGCCTCCACGGCCGCGAGGTCCGGAACGGCCGTCGCGACGAGCCGGCCCGTCGCCCACAGCGGCCCCACCTCCCCCACCTGCACGCCGATCTGTACGCCGAGCCCGGCCCTCCGGGCCGTTCTGAGCATGGCCAACAGCCGCAGCGGACCGCCGCACTTGGAGACCCGCAGGTTGACCATGTCCGCCGCCTCGTGAGCGAGGCAGGCCGCCAGGTCGTGCGCCGACGCGCAGGACTCGTCGAGCATCACCGTCAGCCCGCTGCCGCGCAGGGCCGCGAGATCCCCCCAGCGCCGTGCCGCGAGCGGCTCCTCCAGCCACGTCAGACCTGACTCGCGCAGCGCATCCGCGTGCCGGAGCACCGCAGCCGGATCCCAGGCGCCGTTGGCGTCCACCGACACAGTGGCGGTGACCGGAAGCAGGTCGCGTACCCGGGCTGCCAGCGAGGCCGTCGCCCGCAGATCCGATCCCGCCTTCAGCTTCACGTGCGGGATCGCCATGCGCCACTGCTCGGGCAGGGACTCCAGATAGGTGATCGGGTCTCGCTCCAGATCGATCACGGTCGCCACCGGGGCCGGGGCGGGCGTCGCGGCGAGCACGTCGCCGAAGCCGGCGCGGTGCAGGGCCTCGAATCCGGTGATCCCCTCGCGTCGACACAGATGATCAAGCAGCGCAGTCTCCAGGCCGGCGGCTGCGGCCAGAGCCGCGACGTCCGCCCCGCCCGGCCCCGGCGGCGCTGGGAGCCCTGCCACCGCGTCCAGCGCATCGTCGAGCGGCAGCAGGAGCGCCTCGGCGGCCGGGCGCAACACCTCGGGACGAGCCAACGCCGCCAGCACGGAACCGACGGTCTCGCCCGTGACGTAGGGGCGTGGTGCCGACTCGCCCCAGCCTTCGACGTCGCCCTCCCGGACGACGATCAGCACCGAGGAGGAGGCGGTGCGGGACTTGGTGAAGTGCCGAAAGGCACGGGCCATCGGCACCCGCGCCACGTAGAGCTCAAACTCCGGCATGGGTCACCCCGGCCAGCCAGTCCCAGTACGCCTGGCGAACGTCGGTGAACTCGACGTAGTGGTACACGGTCTTCAGCCGGTGGATCCGTGCCTGCGGGGCGAGCTCTTGGAGCACCTGCGTCGAGGCCGCCAGATCGATGATCGGGTCCTGCTCCGGCAGGACCACGTGAACCGGGCGACCAGCCCAGGGTTCGGCGCCCGCCCTCAGGTACAGATCCTCGATCTCGATCATGACGGCCCGGAAGGAATCCGTCACCATCCGGACCATGAGCCCGTCGTTCGCCATGGCCCGCAGGTAGCGGGGCAGGTTGGTGTACTGCCGATCGTCCAGGCCAACGACGGAGTATGCCGTGCCGGTCCGGTGCCGCGCCCGTTCCCGGGCCGCCTCGTCGAGGCGGGCGCGCTGCTGCCCGAGCGCGGGGGCGCAGAACACGATCCGGACCCCCACCGGAACTCGTCCGGTGGCGACCAGCGCGGCCAGTATGCTTCCCCCGAAACTCTGGCCGACGACGGTGATCGGCGCACGCCCCGCGGCGACGGTGTCCGCGAGGTGCGCCGCGTAGTCTTCCAGGACCGTGGCAGCGTCCGCCAGGTGCCCGCGCGGTCCGCTGCTGCGCCCCGACCCGCGCCGATCCGGTACCGACACCCTGATCCCTCGGCCGGCCAGCGCGGGACCGGTCTCGGCGAGCCAGCCTCCGTGGCTCTGCAGCCCATGAATGTAGAGAAGGTCGGCCGGGCCGCTGCCCCAGCGCTGCACCGCGAGGCGCACGTCGGCACGCTTCTTGTAGCGCAGGATCGGGCCGGTGACGGCCGACGGCTCACGCACGAGCGTCCTCCGGCGCCAGGCGCGGATGGTCGCCCGACTCCCAGCGTGCGATCAGCGAGTCCGCGACGAGCTGGGAGAACTCCCGACGACCCGGCACCATCTGGCCCGTGCTGACGAAGAGTTCGCGCGCCAGCTCCCACTGACGGCGCCAGGCGTCCGCATCGGTGGCTGCCAGTTGCGGGGCGGAGGCGCTACGGGCCACCACCGCGGGAAACCAGGGCCGATCGGAGAGTTCGTGGCTGGGGAAGTAGCGGAAGTCGAAGCTCCAGCGGAGCCGGGAGGAGCGGTTGACGGTGGAGCCGTGCGGGGTGCGCTTGTGCAGCAGGACGATGTCCCCCTGCCGCACCGGCAACGGCACCGCCTCGGCCTCCAGGCCGCGCACCGTCTCCGGATCCATCGGCCAGGGAAGCAACTTCTCCTCGTGGTGCCGGCCCGGGACGACGAGCAGACAGCCGTGCTCCTCGCTCACGTCCATCAGGGGGATCCAGCACGTCACCAGGGTGGTGTCGTCGGACTGCGGCATCTGCGTCATGGCGTCCTGGTGCCACAGGGTGGGCGCGTGCAGGGTCTCGCCGCGCCGCGCCCCGAAGCGGCTCGCCGTGCCGAGGGCCGGCAGCTTGAGCCGGACGTGCTGGTTGGGACTGGCCGAGATCTCGTCACCGACGAGCCGGCCCACCACGTCGAGCACCTTGGCATTGCGCAGCAGGCCGAGGACACCGGGACCGGTGTGCACCTCGCTGTCCGGCTGCAGCGAGGTGAACGGCATGTGGGGCAAGGTGATGTCCAGCTCGCTCAGCAGAGCGGGGTCGAAGTCCGGCTGCGCCGCGAGCGCGATCAGCTGCTCGTCGAAGGGCCGACCGGCCAGGTCCTCGCCCGGGGCCAGTCGTCCGTCGCGCCGCCACTGGGCCGCGCGCTCCTCGATCAGATGGGCGTACTCCTCGCGTACGGCGGTGAAGTCCGCCTCGTCGAGGATGCCGCGCACCACGGCGTAGCCGTCCCGGTGGAAGTCCTCAACCAGGGTCGACGGAACAGTCATTCTGTACTCCTCTGCTGGCCGGGTGGCTGGTTGCTGATCGGTGGGGGCGGTGAGCCTGGCGCGGCCTCGAGTTCGCGCAGCAACGAGTCGTCGGGGTGCAGCCAGCGGTGCTTGACCTGCGCCGCCGACGCGCCCACGGCCACCCTGCGCTCGGTCAGTGCCCGGTAGGTGCCCGCTCGGACCACCTGGGCCCGCAGCGGGGACAGCCGTCCGGATCGGCGCTTGTCCGCGTACTCGGTGTTGAGGCGGGCGAGTTCCGCTTCGACGCGCGCGCAGAAACGCGCGCTGTACGCCGGGGCCGTCGCCTCGTGCTCCTCCATGAGGAGGGTGTAGCCCGGGGGCTGACCCCACACCGGGATCACCGAGTAGCCACCGCTGACCGAGGCGTGGCCGACGGCCGAGCGGATCGCCGCGTGGACGTCGGATTCTGTCAGCTTCTCCCCGGTGAACGAGGTGACCGAACCAGCCCGGCCCTCGAAGTCCAGGCGCGGCAGGCGGCCGACCCGGCCCACGACCCGGTAGATGTCGCCGGTGTCGTACCGGTACAGGCCGTTGGCCTGGCTCATCACCAGCCGGTAGGTGGCGCCGTGCTCCAACTCCTCGGCTCCGTAGGTGGTGACGGAAGCGGAGAGTGGGTTGCCCGGATCGGCGGGGTCGCATGGCACGAACTCGAAGAGCCCTTGATCGACCGCGAGGGGGCCCGCCGAGGTGTGCGAGTCCACGGGCAGTGTGACGATCCCCTCGGTCCCGGTGGTGCTGAACGGGATGAGGGGGACGTCCGGGGCGATCTGCTCCAGCCAGCCGCGGTAGTAGCGTGCGGAGGCCGAGTTCCAACAGACCAGCAGTGACAGCCCGGGCCACAGGTCGGTCAGAGTGACCCGGGCCCCGAACGAGCGCGCGGTTCTCAGTCGCGCCGCAGTGCGCGGGTCGGGGCGGGTCCGCGGGTCGGATCTCCCGTCGACGGTTCCGTTCCGCAGGTCCTCGACCAGGCAGTCGAGTTCGGCGTTGAGGAGTTCCCCGAGAGCGGTGATCCGTGACGGGTTCACCGCCACCACGAGCCGTACGTCCGAGCTGGCCAGGAGGCGCAACCGGGTGTACAGGTGCCGCTCGCCCGGTTCGACGGTGAACCAGGGCTCGAAATACCACGGCGGTGTCCAGTCGCACGGCCCGACCGAGGAGGGGCGCTTGGTGATGCTGTAGACCGGAAGTGTGTCCCCCGACGTCCATGGGTCGTCCAGCTCGGCGCGCTCCCAGGACAGGTCGAACACGTTGCCGGGGTGGTAACGGCTCAGCCCCAGGCGGTGCAGGTAGAGGCCCCACTGGGCGTAGAGGCCGGGCCCACGGTAGCGATCGCGCCAGTGCCGGGTGGTGGGTACGTACTTGGGCCTGCCGGTGGTGCCGGAGGTGGGGTGCAGTGCGTACGGCCGGCTCACGGTCAGCACCCGGTCCTCGCCCTCCCGGATACGTCCGACATAGCCGCAGAACGCCTCGTAGTCGCGGACCGGAACCGCGGCGGCCAGGTCCGCCGGGGTCCGCACGGACCGCAGGCCGTGGTCTCGGCCGAACGCCGTGCCCTGGGCCTGGTCGAGCAGATCGTCGAAGACCGCTGCGGTCACCTGACGGGGATCCCGGCACCGCGACCGTTGCAGGTGATGGGCGGCCAGGGCCCGCTCGATGAACTCGTCACTGCTCATCTCGCCGCTCTTCCACGTCGTCCGCACCGCACGAGTTCGGGCCGCAACCTCGCGACGAGTTCGGCCCCGCCGTCCCGCAGGTCACCGGGGAACACCAGGGTCTGCCCGCCCTCGGCTGCGGTGCGGTTGCCCACCACGACGCAGCTGCCGAGGTACGCGAGCCACGCCAACTGGACCCCCATGGTTTCGCGGGCGACGCGGCTCAGCGATCCACCGAAGCGCATCCGGTAGGCGGACTCCAGCGCCCGGTTCATGGCGGCGAGGATGCGTCCGGCGGCGGCCCACTGCTCCGCGGGCTCGGCGGTTCCGTCGAGCGGCTCCACCGGCGGCAGGGACGGTGCGATCGCCGGGGCCAGCAGGCGTATCACGGCGGCGCACTCCTCGGCCCAGTCGACCGTGGTCACCGCGTTCCCGTTCACCGTGATCAGCCGGAGCGCCCGGTCGGACAGTTCAGCGGTCAGATACCGGGCCCACGCCGACGCCGAGCAGTACGACAGCACGGTGGCTGGTCCGTCCACCCGATCGACGGCCTCCCGGCACCGCCTCAGGCACTTCTCGAACTCCTCCGGGTCCAGGCTCCTGGGCACGGGCAGCTCCACCACGTGGCACTCGGGGAACGACTCCCGGACGATCGACGCGAGCGCCGGTTCACTGCGTGCGCCGGGATAGTCGACGGTGAACACGGTGAGTTCCGGGCCACGCTCCCCCGCCGTCTCGCGCAGACACCGCACGAGCTGCGTGACGGATGCGTCGGGCGAGGCCGTCAACTGCTCCACGCCGGCCCGTACGGTGGCGAGCAGCCGATCGGCGTCCGCCGGTCCGACCAGGGCGAGGCTGTAGTCCAACTCGAGGGCGAGGGTCCCCGGCGTGTCGACAAGGTGGATGTTGCAGTGCCGCTTGATGGTGCCGGTGCCCAGCGGGTGCACGATCCAGCTGCCGTCGCGGATCGCGGGCGGTTCGATGGGGGCGTCCGCCGCCTGAAAGAGGACGTTGGCGTACGGGGCGAGAGTGCGGGCCCTGGCATAGGCATCGAGCCCATCAAGCACGACCTCGACCGGCAGTTCGCTGCGCGACAGGCTCTCCACCACGTCCGCGTGCACGTCCTGCAGGTAGGAACGGACTGGAACGTCGGTACGGCGGAAGTCGCCCAGGAAGAAGATCTGGTTGGTGAACAGGCCGACCGTCTCCCGGACGCGTGCGGAGTTGCGATTGGCGACTCCACTCATCACCACCACGTCGTCCTCGCCCGACACCACGTGGGCCGCGACGAGCAGGGCCGCGAGCAGCAAGCTGTACGTCGTGACACCGTATTCACGGGCCGCAGTGCGGACGGCCTCGGCTTCTCCGGCGCCGTCCCAGCCCAGCCGGAGCGACCCGGCCCGCTGACCACCGGCCTGCGCGTCGCGTCGGGCGATGGTGAAATCGGCGGAGACCCGCTCGAACTTCCTGCGCCAGTACGCGATGTCGTCCGCGTAGATCCCCGCCCGGGCGCGGGCGTCCAGCATCGCGGCGTAGGCGCTGAAGGGGGTGGCCGGGGCGGGTACGACGTGCGGTGTGGTGTAGAAGTCCAGGAACTCACTGGTCAGTAGGTCTGTCGACCAGCCGTCCGCCGCGATGTGGTGGATGACGTAGTACACCACCGCCGCTCCGTCAGGAAGCGGTACCCAACCGCCACGGACGGGAGGTTCCCGGTCCAGTGCGAAGGGCCGCCCGACGGCGGTGCGGATCAGCGTGGTCGCAGCGTCGATGGACACCGCGGCCGGGTGGCGTTCGAACGCCACCTGGTCCGGCCAGTCCGCGACCTCCTGCAGCACCAGCCGGCCGTCCGGATCCAGCACGTAACGGTTGCGCAGCGACTCGTGCCGGGACACCAGGGCGCGGAAGGCGGACTCGGCGCGGTCGGCGTCGAAGTCCCGCCGGCAGCGGATGGCCTGCCCCATGTTGAGGAAAGCGGCCGACCCCTCGCCCTGCGCGTGCCGCCAGTGCCGGCACTGGGACGCGGTCGCCGGCACGGTATCCCCGCTCGTCCAGGTCTCCCCCCGGTCCCGCTGGACCGGGAACTGCAGGGCCGAGGCGAGCACCTCGTCCAGCGCTGCGGGACCGAGGAGCCGCGCCACCGGAATAGCGATCCCCAACTCCTGTTCGATCCGCATCACCGCGGCGTACGCCTCCAGAGAGGTGCCCCCGTTGCGGGCCCAGGACCAACCGGTGTCGGCGACGGTGCCGCGCCGGTCCTCGCGGTCGAGTTGCTGGAGCAGTACGGCCACCATGGCCGCCCGCAGTGTGTCGACGTTCATACATCTACCCCGTGTTCGTCGTGACGGTCGCGGCAGACCGGTCGAGGTTCTGCCGGATCAGCTGTTCAATGGCGCGCAGGTCGCTCTTGCCGTTGCCGAGTCGGGGCAACGCGGCGGTGCGGACGAGAGTGCGTGGCCGCGCGTAGTCCCGCAGCCCGGGCAGTTCGGGGAAGGGCTGGCCGGCCCCGGTGTCCGGAGTCTCGACGACCGCGTGCACGGCGTCGTCGACGACCAGGGCCCGGACGTCGGACACCCCGGGCAGGCGGCCCAACTCGGCCTCCACGGCGGACAGGTCGACCCGCCTGCCGCGGACCTTGGTCTCGTGACCAATCCGGCGCCGGTAGACCAGGCCCTGCCCGGTCTCCTCGACGATGTCCCCGGTGCGGTACCAGTCGCCGGGCGCAGGCGTGTCACCGCGCAGAACTCTCAGTCGGCCGCCTTCCTCGCGATAGAAGCGGCCAATGTTGTCCCGGGGGTCCAGATAGCCGGCGAACAGCTGCACCCCCCGTACGCACAGCTCGCGTTCGTCCGGCGCATCGTCCGGCGCGACGAGACGGCTCTCCAGGTGAGGCAGCACCCGGCCGATGGGAACGTCGTCCCCGACGGGTGGTCGGGTGGGTGGCAGGACGTACTCCGCGCAGGCGATGGTCACCTCGCTCGGGCCGTAGCTGTTGACCACGGTGGAGGCGGGCGCTGCGGCACGCCACAGCGACAGACAGCGGGCACTGAGGGCCTCACCGCCGAAGACCGCCGTCCGCACCCCGGGCAGCGATCCGGGAGTCAACTGGCGCATCCGGTGGGCCATGGCGATCTGTGACGGCACGGAGTTCCACACGGTGAGGCCCCAACGCTGGCAGAAACGCTGTACGAGCAGGTGTTCGCGGCCCTCCGGCAGCACCACGGTGGCACGGCCCAGGGCGGCCGTCATCAGCACCTCGTAGAACGGGTCGAAGGAGGGTTGGTAGTTCTGGCCGATGCGGTCGCCCGGAGCCATCCAGGCCACGGCGCGCAGATGCTCCGCGTAGCTCTCCAGGTTCCGCTCGCCGATGGCCACGTCCTTGGGCCTGCTGGTCGAGCCGGAGGTGGACAGCACGTACGCCTCTGGTTGCACGCAGCGGTGCGGGGGACGCCCGCCGCCGAGCGGAGTGACCTCCGGAGTGCCGGTGCCGATCGTCGCCCACACTCCCAGCCGGTCCAGCCGCCGGATTTCGCCCGGTCCCCCGTTCGTCACGTAGGGAACGATCGAGCACTCCAGCGCCGAGACGGCGAGGGCCACGGCATGCAGGTCGCCGCCGAGGTCGTCGGCGACACCGATGCGCAGTCCCGGGACCGCGCCGGCTCGCGTCAGCCGGGCGGCCAGCTCGTCGACGCGATTCATCAGCGCGGCGTAGGTCAGGGTTCCACCGGCCCCGTCGAGGGCGACTTCCTCCCCGGCATCGGCGGCGGCTTCGGCGTAGAGCTTGTACAGGTGTCCCATGTCAGGCCTGCGCCTCGCTCGGCTCGCCGCGCAGCTTGGCGACCATCGCTTCGGTCCAGTCCTCGACACCCACGCCGTCCGCGGCGAACAACTCCCGGACTCGTTCCAGGAAGACGGCGGCGCTGTGGCGCAGCGCGGACGGGTCGGCGCCGTCGAGGACGACGTTGCAGGCGATACCGTCACTCTCCGATCGCGAAGCACCTGGTCTAGCTACCTCGTCCACGGCCACGGCACCCGCCGCCCGCAGGTCGACGGGCGAGACCTGGGACGCGACGGTGCCGGCTGTGCTGGCGAAGGGTATGAACAGCCCTGCCACCGCGCGCTCACCCTCCGCATCGGGCAGCGGCTGCAGGGGGAGTCCTGCCACGCACAGAAGGGCCTGCCGTACGAGGTCGAACCCGCTGCGACGGCGCAGCAGCCGATTGAGATGGCCGCCGATCCGACAGTTGATCTCAATGATCTCCGGTCCGTCGGCGCCCAGTTTGACCTCCGTGTGGGTCACCCCGTCACCGATGCCGAGCACCTCGTGAGCCCTCAGCACCAGATCCGTCACCTGACGCCGGGTCTGCTCGTCCAGCGCGTCCGGCAGGATGTCCCCGGTGGTGACGACCTGAGCGGCAGCCCCGCTGCGGGTGTGGACCGGGAACTTTCCGAAGACGGTGATGACGTCGTGCCGGCCGGACATGCTCTGCACTTCCACCGAGACGTAGTCCGCGTGCCACGCGCCGGCCCGGTGTGCGGCGTCCGGAATGAACTGCTCGGCGAAGCGGACGCCCTGCCGCGGCCAGGACTCCTTGATCTCCTGGAGCTGCCTTTCGGTGCGGGCCACCGTCACGTCCGCCCCGCCGGCGCCGCGGCGCGGCTTGACGACGAACGGCAGACCCCACTCTCCACGAACCGAGTCGAGATCGTCCGGGCCAGCCAGCGGAAGTGCACCGATGCGGGACACGCCGTGCCGGGCCAGCGTGCTGCGCTGCACGTACTTGTCGGCGGGCCCCGCGTCCCGGTGGCGGACGCCGAGCCGGCTTCCGATCGCGGCGGCAAGTTCCAACTCGGCGTCGCCGAAAGTCACGATCCCCGCGAGCGGCCCGGGCACCACGGGGTCCGCGGCGTCGACCTCCACCACCTCACCGAAGAGCCGGCCGGCGACGGTGGCCAGACCCGGCCACTGCGCCGAAACCTCGCGGCGCAGCACCGGAACGACGACGATGTCCCGCCCCGCAGCGATCAGGATGTCGCGGACCCCAGCCGCACCCCGTGGTGACAACACGACGCCCACTCGGGGCTTCGCCCGCCCGGCCTCGGGGCTGGCCCCGCCCGGGTCCACGCCGCCCCGCACGGTCGTCCAGGCGGAGGTGGCCGGGGAGCCGTCCGGGGCGAAGAGGCGGTCGCCTGCTCTCATCCCTCGACAGCCTCGGTGGTGGCCCGAACGAGAGCGGCCAGCGTGCCGTCCAGGAACAGCGCGTCAATGGGGACCTCCACCTTGAGATCCCGCTCGATCCGCTCGAGCAGATCGATGGCGAGCAGTGAATCACCGCCCAGTTCGAAGAAGCGGTCCTGCGGGGTGCTCACGCTGGTGCCCAGGACGGCACGCCAGTGGGTCTCGACGACAGCGACAACAGACGGTGCGGACACGGTGAACTCCAGAACGTGACGAGGAACAGGAGGTGGCTGGGAGGCATCGGCGGCGGTGGAATTGTTCTTTGGCTAAGGCGCAGCGGCGGTCGCGTGGTCGGAGTCGGTCGTTCTCGTGGTGGGCGGATCGGCAGCAGAGACGTTTCGGACCTGGCGTACCCCTGGGGCCAACAGCACGGCCGCACGCACGACGAGGTTGAGCATCGCCACGGCCAAGACGATCGCCGTCGGGGAGATGGCCGCGAGAACCAACCCGGTGACGGCCATGCCCAGCGGGTAGAGAGCCAGCGACCCGAGCCATTCGTACGAGCTGACCCGGGACAGGGCCGCAGCGGGAATCTCCCGCTGCAGGGTGCTCAGCCACAGCGCGTCCGCCATGGTCACTCCGACAGAGCCGATCAAGGCGAGCAACGCCACCCCCTCCACCCGGGAAGTGCCGATCATCGCCAGCAGAAAGAGGGATTCGAGGCCGACCAGCAGGTTGCAGGCGAGCAGCGGCCGTCGGGGACGCCACCACATGAGCAGGATTCCGGCCAGCACCGCTCCCACACCCTGGGCGACGAGAACCACGGACCACCCGGTCGGGCCCATGCCCCCCTCACCGGCCGCGAGGACCGGCCCGACCAGAAAGATCGCCGGCAGGATCAGTCCCTGGTAGAAACCGAAGCTGGCCACGGTCGCCCAGACCCAGCTACGGCTGGCGAACTCCCGCCAGCCGGTGACCAGCGACTGGCGCAGCGACTCCTCGGGACGGCCCGATGGCCGGGTGAGCGGAAGCCTGCTGAGCAGCAGTGCGCCAGCGAGAAACAAGAGGGTGTCGATGAGGACGACGTAGCCGGCATCCCAGACGAGCAGCAGCCCGCCGGCCGTCGCGGGACCGCCGATCGAGGCGGCGCTCCTGCTCAAGGTCACCAGGGCGGTGGCGTCCTGGATCCGCTCCGGCCGCACCAGATCGGGTACGACACCGGTGTTGGCCGGGGTGAAGAAGGCTCGCGCGGTGCCCCAGAGCGCCTGCAGCGCCATCATCGGCACCAGATCGACCTGGCCGAGGACGAGCAGGACTGCGGTTCCGGCCTGACAACCGGCCATGACCAGGTTGGTCGTGACGAGGATCAGCTTGCGCGGGGCCCGGTCGCCGACGGCCCCGCCGATCAGGATGAACAGGAGCTGCGGGGCAGTCTGTGCGGCCAGGACGAACCCGAGGAACGAGGCCGATCGGTCAGCTCCGAGGACCGCGAAGGCCAGGGCGACCGGCGCCATGGTCGCCCCGAACATCGTCAGGGTCCGGGCTACCAGATAGGGAGCGAAGCCCGGCATGTCGTGCATGGCGAAGCGGTGTGACGCTGGCATGTCGAGTCCGTCCCCGGGTCACGAAGCGAAGCCGGCCTCTGGAGCGGGGCAGGCGCCCCCGCCCGAGGCGAGTGAGACCAGCCAGGTCCTGGTGATCACCGCTCCGCGCCGCCGCTTGACCGTGCTGGACGACAGGCCGAGGTCGATGCTGCGGCAGCCCAGTTCGAAGGCGTACCGGACCGGACCGTGGATCATGGCTTGGAGGTACGCGAATTCCCGGCCGGGCACGTCATCGGCGAGACCGATCTCGTACCCCTCGAGGACCTCGCCCTCAACGGCGAAGAACGACACCGCGATGAGCCGTCCCGCCGGGTCGCGGACCAGGCTTGCGTAGCAGGCGTCCTCCCCGACAGCCCGGGCCCACTCCTGGAGCCGGAACAGGCATAAGCGAGGATGATCGACCACCCCGTACTTCTCCTTGACGGCCCACACCAGTGGGGCCGCTTCGGCCAGCACTGACGCTGCCGGCACCCGGGCCGTGGAACAGCCGAGAGCCGCGAACCTACGCTGGTCCCGGCGACACCGCTCTCGCTGCGAGGACCCGAGCGACGCCAGGTGCTGTTCCACGTCGTCGCCCGCGAGCCGCAGGTCGGCCGTCTCGTCGATCGCCAGGGCCGAAGCCCGCGCCCCGAGCCCTGCGACGAAGGAACTGACCTCGGGTTCCCGTACGTGGAGCGCCACCGGGAAGGCCCCGGCGGCGTGCGCCTCGGCGAACGCGTGCGCGGCCACGACGCGGCGCACCTGGTCGGTCTCCGCCTCGTTCAGATCACCGGCGGTCACCGTGCCGGCGGCAAGGTCACGGCAGCCTCCGACGAAGGCCCAGTGGCGGGGGTCGTCCGGTACCTGCTGCCCCAACGATCCCGCCAACCGCCTCAGGTCGTAGGGCCCACCCGAGAAGCGGGCGGTCGTCGGCCGGTGGGTGGTGACGGCGCCTACGATCCGTCCGCCGGATCGGGCCACGCTCCAGCAGGTGTCCCAACGGGCGTCAGCGGTCATGGAGCGCACGCGCCGGGGCGAAAGACTCACCGCGCTGTAGCGGCAGGAGGAAGCGAATAACTCTTCGGGAGGGTGCTCCCAGGTCTCGACGGTAATCGTCATGCTGGACGCTCCAGCCACTGCCCCTGGTCGGGGCGGGACCTTGCTCCGGCGTTGTACATGATCACTCCGTGTTCACCCGGACAGACGAGCGGAAGGCCGGGCATCTGGTGCGGCGCGAGGGGGGCGCTGGCACCGTCGACCAGTGCAGATGATCTGTGGCATTGACTAGGATCTTAATGCCACGTTCGTCAATTTTGTTGCCGCACCAACCGGCATCCCAAGATCCGAGAGCCGCGATGTTCGAGCCCGGTGCAGGGCGCGGTGACGATTCCCAGTGGTACGGCGTCGCCCTGGCCGCCCAGGCCGAGCAGCGGTGCAGGAACAGGTCCTTCGGCCTTGCATCCGGATCACCCGTCGAGCGGGACCGCACAAATAACGGCTGATCGGCCGATCAGGGGAGAGACGCCAGATGACGACCGAGACCACCGTGGGACAGCCGGCCGTGGAGCCGGTGGGTGCGGTCCGCTCTCCGTTGGCGGTCGACCGCTTGCGGACTCGTTGCGGACTGAGCCCAAATGCCGTTGACCGTCAGCGAGCCTCAACCTAACGTCCGCTCGATGACGTATCAGTTCCATCACATCACGCTGCGCGTCAGCGACCTGGGACAGTCTCGCCGCTTCTACGAGGGAATCCTCGGGTTGCGGGTCGATCAAGATTTTCCGGGCGAGAAGCTGCGGTTCAGGCTGGGAGGCACCTCAACTAGCCTGGTGCTTCACCCAGCCTTGCCCGACACGCCTTCCGGCGACCGCTTCACCGAGGCGCGCATCGGCCTGGACCACATCGCCATCGGCGTGCCCGTGGGTGAAGTCGCACGCGTCGCCGAGGTGCTCACCGCAAATCAGGTCCCGAACAGTGGGGTGAAGGCGGACTCGAAGGGCCCGGCGATGGTTGTCTTCCGCGACCCGGACAACATTCAGTGGGAGTTGTTCGAGGAGCTGTGATCCGTTGTAACCGCGTCCGGCCTCGTGAGCTGAGCGGATCTCTGTGGAGGGCCGGGGTTCGGCGCCGAGCCCCGAGGTCTTCAAGGTCTTGTCGTCGATGCTGGCGGAGGTCGCCAGCAGGCCGGCGCGCCCCGCCTGCGGGCCACCCTGACCGGGCAGCGGATCGCGCCGCTGCGGACTCAGTGCGGAGTGACAACGTCGGCCCGAACCTCGACGCGGACCACCGGCAGACTGTCGGTGCCCGCTGCCACACTGGCACCCATGGCCACTTGGGGACAGTTCGAGAGTGAGGCGGCCGAGTTCGCAAAGCTGATCCGGGCTCGGTTCGAGGGGGCAGAGACACACGTCCTCGCAACGCTGCGAAAGGACGGGTCGCCACGCGTCAGCGGGTCGGAGGTGGCCTTCCAGGGAGCGGATCTGTCGTTCGGATCAATGCTGAACGCAGTCAAGGCACGCGATCTTCAACGGGACGGCCGGTGTGCGATCCACGCGCATCCGACCAAAGGCGGTGACGCCAAGGTTGCCGGGGTCGCGATCGAGGTTACCGGCGGGGCGAAGGACGCCTACACCTCAGGAGCTGAGCCACCGGGCGGCTTCCATGCCTTTCGTCTGGAGCTAGAAGAAGCGGTGTTCACGTCGGTTGAAGGCGACGAACTGGTCGTGAAGCTCTGGCGTCCTGGGCAGTCGGTGAGAACCTTCCGACGCAGGTAGGCCACGTCCCGCCAGGCCAACGGCAAGCACCTGCCTCGTGATCAGCAGATTTCCTCGTCGGGCAGTCGCCAGACCGTCCAGCCTCCCCGGACGGGGACAAGGTGGAGCGTCCTACCGGGCGAGTCTCATTGGCGGCTGTCAAGCGGACTGTGCGGCTGGGCGGGTCTCCTCGGTCGGGCAGGCGTGTTCCTGCCCGGGGTTCTCGGTCGGGTCAAGGCTCGCCGGAGGCGGCCGTGTAGCGGCAAGAGTCTCACCGAACTCGCACTAGGTGATGCACGGCTTCGCACCACAACCCGCACCACGAGTGGCCTACGGATCCAGGCGCACGAAGCCGCCACCCTCCTGTTCGAAGAGGCCACGCGCCGACGGGCGATCGTCGTCCCGCCACCCGCCCGCTGCCGGTGATCGCGCCCCCGCGTGGGCGCCCCGGCCCGTTCTGCTCCCCCCGGCCCGCCCGGCGGGCAGGATGGCCGATGTCGGCCGAAGATGCGACGGCCGGGCCGGCTGTCCCGGACGAACGGAAGCGGGAGGCGCGCGATGCTCGCTGAGACCGACGTGGTCGTGGTCGGCGGCGGCCTGGCCGGGCTCGCCGCGGCCCGGCGACTGCACCGCGCGGGCGTGCCGTGGCGGCTGCTGGAGGCCGGCGGCCGGCTCGGTGGCCGGGTCGCCACCGACGCCGTCGACGGCTACCTGCTGGACCGGGGCTTCCAGGTGCTCAACACCGCGTACCCCCGGCTCGGCACCCTGCTCGACGTCGACCGGCTGCGCCTCGGACACTTCACCTCCGGCGTGCTGGTGCGCCGGGGCGAGCGGCTGACCCGCCTGGTGAACCCCCTCCGCGAACCCGCCGGCGCGCCCGGCACCGCGCTGGCCGGCGTCGGCTCGCTGTTCGACCGGCTGCGTCTCGCGGCGCTCGCCGCCGGCTGCGCCACCCTGCCGAAGCGGCGGCTGCTGGCCGCACCGGAGACCACCACCGAGACCGCGCTACGCCGAGCCGGCCTCTCCGACGCGATCATCGAGGAACTGTTGCGGCCGTTCCTCTCCGGCGTCCTCGTCGACCGGGAACTGGAGACCTCCAGCCACGTGCTGGCGATGGTGCTGCGCTCCTTCGCCCGAGGTCGGATCGGACTGCCCGCCGAGGGGATGGCCGCGCTGCCCCGCGCCGTCGCCGACCCGCTGCCGGCGGCGCTGATCGACCTGGACACCCCGGTCGCCGAGGTGGCGCCCGGCCGGGTCCGCACCCAGGCCGGCGACATCCGCTGCCGCGCCGTCGTGGTCGCCGTGGACCCGCCGGCGGCGGCCACCCTGCTGCCGGGCCTGCCGGCCGTACGCACCCACAGCTACACGACCTACTACCACAGCACCGAGGAGCCGCCACTGGACGAGCCGATCCTGCTCGTCGACGGCGACCGGCGGGAGATCGTCGCCAACACGGTGGTGGTCAGCCGGGCCGCGCCCACCTACGCCCCGGCCGGGCGGCACCTGGTCGCCACCTCGGTCGTCGGCCCCTCGGCCCCGCCCGAGCCGGCGGTGCGCGCGGAACTGCGCCGGCTCTACGGCCGGTCCACCACGGACTGGACCCACCTGAGCACGGTGTCCATTCCCGACGCGCTGCCCGCCGCGCCCCCGCCCCAGGGGCGGTTGCGCAAGCCGGTGGCGTTGGGCGAGGGCCTGTTCGTGGCCGGCGACCACCGTGACAGCCCCTCCATCCAGGGTGCCCTCGCCAGCGGTTGGCGCGCCGCCGGAGCCGTCCTGACGGAGCTGCGTACCGGCTGAACGGGGGGTTCCGCCCGTCTGTTGATCATTTATGCTCCTCGCCATGCCCGCACCCCTTGCGCCGCCCGACTTCGATGCCGCGGCGGCGTACCCCCAGGTCAGCCAGGTGCGCGCGGCCCTGGCGGCGCGCGACTGGCCGGCCCTGCGCGCGCTCGTCGACGGGCAGGATCCCCACGGCCGGACCTTCCTCGTCGGCGACGTCGGCGAGACCCCCGACATCGAGGGGTTCCTCCAGGCGGTGCGGGAGCGGCACCCCGACGACGCGCTCGCCGGCGCCCTGCTCGGGTCCTACCTGATCCGGGCCGGCTGGCGCATCCGCTCGGACGCCCGCGCCCAGCACGTCAGCCGGGAGCAGTTCGCCCAGTTCCACGCCCACCTCCGCCGCGCCGAGCAGGTGCTGATCGACACCACCGCCCGGCACCCGGACGACGCGGCGGCGTGGACGCAGCGGATCACCAACGCGCGGGGACTGCAGCTCGGCCAGGCCGAGGCCCGCCGCCGCTACGACCAGCTCGCCAAGCACCACCGGCACCACCTGCCGGCCCAGGCGTCGCTGCTGCAGCAGTTCTGCCCGAAGTGGAGCGGCACCTGGGAGCGGGCACACGGCTTCGCCCGGGAGTGCGCCGAGGCCGCCCCGCCCGGCGCCCCGACGGCGGTACTGGTGGTCGAGGCGCACCTGGAGGAGGCGCTGGACCACGGCACCCTCGCCGAGGCGAGCGCCCACCTCAGCGGCTCGGCCCACGCGCGCCGCGAAATCCACCAGGCGGCGCAGCAGTCGATCTGGCACCCCGAGTTCCGCAACGGCTGGGGTTGGGTCTGGGTGCGTAGCGTCTTCGCGATGGCCTTCAGCCTGCTCGACGAATATCCGGCGGCGGCGCAGCAGTTCGCGGCCATGGGGCCGCTCGGCGACGAGGCGATGTTCGGCTACCTCGGCGGCGGGGCGGCCAAGCACTTCCAGCGGTTCCGCGACCAGGCGTACGCGAAGGGTGGGCAGTCGTGATCCAGGAACTGGACGTGGACGGGGTGCCCACGCTGCTCGCCCCCACCGGGGGGCCGATGCGCGCCGGGCTGACCTTCCGGGTCGGCACCGCCGACGAGACGCTCGCCCGCGGCGGCATCACCCACCTGCTCGAACACCTCGCGCTGGCCCCCCTCGGGTTGGCCGACTACCACGTCAACGGCGCCACCGCGCCGGTGTTCACCACGTTCCACATGCAGGGCTCCGCGCAGGACATCGCCACCTTCCTCACCTCGGTCTGCGCCAACCTCACCGAGCTGCCGACGGGCCGCATGGAGGTGGAGAAGGAGATCCTGCGCACCGAGTACGGCAGCCGGGGCACCGCCGCCACCGACGACATCCCGCTGTGGCGCCACGGCGCCCGCGACTTCGGCATCACCAGCTACCCCGAGTGGGGCCTGGCCGCGCTCACCGCCGACGACCTGCGGCAGTGGGCGGCCCGCTGGTTCACCCGGGAGAACGCGGTGCTCTGGATCGCCGGCAACGCGGTGCCCGCCGGGCTGCGGCTGGCGCTGCCCGCGGGCGTGCGCCAGCCGGTGCCGGCGGCGTCGTCGGCGCTGCCGCAGACCCCCGCGTACTTCGTCGGCGGCTCGCGGGCGGTGGTGCTGGACACCGTCGTGCGACGCCGGACCGCCGCGGGCGTCTTCGCCGGGGTGCTGGAACGCGAGCTGTACCGGGCGTTGCGCCAGGAGGGCGGGCTCTCCTACCAGACCACCGCGGCCTACGACCCGCGCGGCGACGGCCACGCCACGTTGCGGGCGCTGGCCGACGCGCTGCCGGAGAAGCAGGACGCCGTGCTCGGCGGCTTCGTGGACACGCTCGCCAAGCTGCGCGTCGGTCGGATCGAACAGGCCGACCTCGACGCCGTCGTGGCGAAGCGCGAGGACTTCCTCGGCACCGCCGAGGTGGACGCGGCGCGGCTGCCGTCGTACGCCTTCAACGTGCTCACCGGGGAGCGCAACCTCACGGTCGACGAACACCGGGCCGAGCTGAAGGACCTCAGCACCGACGACCTGCACGAGGTGGCCCGCGAGGCGATGGCCGGCGCGCTGCTGATGGTGCCCGAGGGGCACCGGGCCGACTGGGCCGGCTTCACCGAGGCGCCCACCCGCTCGGCCGACACCGTGACCGGCACCGCCTACCGGGAGAAGGAGGGCGACGGCGAGCTGCACGTCGGGGTCGACGGGGTGAGCTGGCTCGGCCCCGGCGGCCCGCTCACCGTGCGGTACGCGCGGTGCGCCCTGCTGCTCGCCTGGCCCGACGGCGCCCGGCAGCTCATCGGCGACGACGCCATCTCGATGCGCATCGAGCCGACCATGTTCCACCTGCACCCCGGCGCGGTCCGGGTGATCGACTCCCAGGTGCCGGCCGACCGGCAGGTGGCCATGCCGGCCCGCGACCCGGAGCGCATCCCGCAGCCGCGGGCCGCGACCGGACCCGAGCGGCGGGAACCGGCGAAGCGCTCCTGGTGGGAGATCCCGCTGATGGTCGTCAGCGGCCTCGCCGCGCTGGCGGTCGGCGGGCCGAACGCCCTGCTCACCCTCGGCATGTTCCTCACCGAGACCGCCGAGAGCGACGAGGGCTGGCTGTGGGGCGTCATCGCGGTGGGATGGCTGCTCACTGTTATCCTCGCGTTGCCTATCGTGTTGCTACGCCGACGGCGTCGATGAGCAGCGGCGCCGTTTCGGGCTGGCCGGTGGCGCACCGGACGGGATAGGATCCGGCGCGGTGTTGGGGGCGGTAGCTCAGCCGGTTAGAGCAGGGGACTCATAATCCCTCGGTCGCGGGTTCGAGTCCCGCCCGCCCCACCAGGCAAAACGCAGTTCATCGGATCTTTCCGTGGTGCCACTCGTGGTGCGAGCGAGCTACGGTCTGTCCCCATGGGGACAGCGAACGGGCGTGCGAAGCGTCAGCGCGGCGAGATTGAGGAACTGCCTAGCGGGTCGCTCAGGGTGAAGGTCTACGCGGGTCTCGACCCCATCACCAAGAAGCGGCACTACCTGACCGAAACCATCCCGCCCGGCCCGACGGCCCGGAAGGAAGCCGAGAAGGCGCGTACGCGCTTCCTGGCCCAGGTGGACGAGCGGCGCAATCCGCGGACCCGCGCGACCGTCGACCAGCTTCTTGACCGGTGGCTGGAAGTGCTCGACGTCGAGGCGTCGACCCGGCAGGGGTACGTCAAGAAGCTGAACAAGCACGTACGGCCGTTGCTCGGCAAGCTGCCGGTGGGTCGGCTGGACGCCGAGACGCTGGAGTCGTTCTATGCGGTGCTGCGGAAGTGTCGTGACCACTGTGGAGGCGGCCGGAAGACCATCGAACACCGGAAGGTCGGACCGCACGAGTGCACCGACAAGTGCCGGCCGCACGAGTGCAAGCCGCTGGCGCCAGCGTCGATCCGGCAGATCCACTGGATCCTGTCCGGGGCGCTGAACCGGGCGGTCCGGTGGCGGTGGATCGCGGTCAACCCGGCAGATCAAGCGGAGAAGCCCGGGATGCCTCAGCCCAACCCGCACCCACCAACGGCGCCAGAAGCGGCTCGACTGGTCACTCAGAGCGCGTTTCACATTGCTGTCAGTCGGGCGTGTTGAAGGTACGGCGTTGTTGGCGGGTGGCGGCTTCGCCTCGGGTGAGGCGGCGGAGCATGCCGCCGAGGGCGGCCCATCGGATCATGGCCTCGGACGTTGCGCGGTGGGTTTCGTAGTCGCGGGCTAGGCGGCGGTGGGCGGTGATCCAGGCCAGGGTCCGCTCCACGACCCAGCGGCGGGGGTGCACGACGAACCCTTTCTGGTCGGCGGGTTTGCGGACGATCTCGACGGTGGTGCGTAGCAGGTCGCGGGCCCAGTCGACGAGGCGGCCGGCGAAGCCGGAGTCGGCGAATACGTGCCGGATCGGGGTCGCTGCGTAGGTGGCGAGCAGGGCGCCTTTGGCGCCGTCGCGGTCCTGCCAGGACGCGGCCAGGACCCAGACAGTGACCAGCAAGCCGAGGGTGTCGGTGACGATGAACCGCTTCCGGCCGTTGATCTTCTTCCCGGCGTCGTAGCCGCGGGAGTCGCGGGGCACAGTGTCGGCGCCTTTCACGCTCTGGGAGTCGATGATCCCGGCCGTCGGTTCGGGCTTGCGGCCGTGAGCCACCCGGATCTGCTCGCGTAGTTCGGTCAGGATCCGCTCGGTCACACCCCGGTTGTTCAGCCGGTTGAAGTGCGCGTACACGGTCTGCCACGGCGGGAAGTCGACCGGCAGGTACCGCCACGCGCAGCCGGTGCGCACCACGTACAAGATGGCGTCGATGATGGCCCGGCGGGGATTTTTTTCTGGTCTGCCCATCCACTGCGGGGACGGCAGCATCGGCTCGATGATCTCCCACTCGGCGTCGGTCAGGTCAGACGGGTACCGCCGCACTCGATCCATGCCTGTCTACCGACCGAGCTACGTCCATCGACCGGACCCACTGTGCGACACGCCCGGCCGACCCACAAACCAAACGCGCTCTCAGGCGTGGAAGGACCCGGATTGGGGCGCGTTCGTGTGGGTGGCCATGACGACGGGAGCGCGACGGAGTGAGCTGTGCGCGCTGCGGTGGTCCGCAGTCGACCTGGACGCGGCCGTACTGACGCTGCGGAGCGCCCTGTACATGGACGACGCGGGGAAGCTGCGGGAGAAGAACACCAAGACGCATCAGCAGCGGCGCGTAGCCCTGGACGCGGAGACGGTAGAGGTGCTGCGCGACCAATTGGCCCGCTGCGAGGCACGTGCATCAGCGCTTGGCCTGTCGCTTCCCAAGGGCGGCTACGTTTTCTCGCCCGACCCAGACGGCAGCACTCCGCTGGTGCCAGACACGGCCACCCAGCGATTTAGCCGGATGGCCGCGCGACTCGGCATCACTACGAACCTGCACGCCTTGCGGCATTACTCGGCAACCGAATTGATCGCATCCGGTGTTGATGTCCGGACCGTGGCCGGACGTCTGGGCCACGGCGGTGGAGGAGCAACGACCCTCCGTGTATATGCCGCCTGGCTATCAGAGTCCGATCAGCGTGCCGCTGTCACCCTGGCTGCAAGGATGCCCTCTCGTCCCTCAGTTTCGCGAGCAAATCCAGGGGCCTAGGGGGATACGCCGGCTGTGGACCAGTCAACCAGCAGATTGTTGATTACTTCTGACGACGGAACCCCCACTACATCGGCAAAAAACTCGCTCACGCCGACCTCTAGCGCTATTCCCTTGACGGGATTCACGACAGCAAGCGCGTCTGGTATGCGTTGATGGGCGGCAAAGTACAACACTACGTATGCCACCATCTGACGAAGATCTACCGAGCGGAATGGCCGGTTCACCGCTTTTACCTCCACGAGCGTCTTAATTGACATCCCTGAGGAGTAGTCGTTCGCGATAAGGTCAGGTAGGCCCCCTGAGATCCACCCGCAACCGGGCAAGCTTGGCTCTACCTCTATCGAGGTAAACGCGTGCGTGAGGGTGCAATAGCTGTTGAGGCGCTTTGCCAGCATCAGCGCAACCTCGATTTCATCCTGATCGAGTTGATCGCCTAGATCGACTTGGTTGGCTACTTGAGTGAGCCGGCTCGTCGCCCTCTCGATTGCCCGCCGCAAGTTGGGCTTATCGCCGCGTTGATGATCCGCCCACAAATAGAACGCTGTCTCAGATACAAGGGCGTGCCTCCTCGGTCGATGTGCCCATTCAATTGGGGGAGCGAATCGCCGTGGGCCAGCATTTGAGATTCTTACGAAGTGTTCCAGGCGGGGCAGTATGGCATTCCAGTATGAGCTACTTGTGGTGGCAAACCGTTCAGCTGTAGGCATCAGAACGGAAGATCCTTGCGGTTGTCCTTCACGCGTTCCTCCATCCATTTCTTAGCGATGTCATCGAATCCGGAAATGCCCCGGCTGATGCTCTGTCGCCAGTGGCGCCCCTCGTCGCCAAGTGAGAATGAGGCCAGGAGAATGGCTCGCTGCACCCATGGATGGAGGTTCCTCCATTGCTTTCGCTTGTCCGACAGCCAGTAGTCTGCCTTCCAGCCGTGCATGAGGTACACGATATCGCGCTGGATAAAAGGCGGTGCCGATTCGAATAGCTTTGCTGCAAGAGGGACGTTTTCTTCGGAATGGTCGTGCTTGAGAATGCGGAGTGCGTAGGCGAGGTTTACGGGAACCATGACCCAGTACTCTTCAGCCTCAATCCTTCGGCGGATCTCTGCGGGGAGCTTCTTCGCCAGTGCTGGAGAGACATTCGGCAGCACCTCCTCTAGAACGCGCAGCACAACTGGAAGTGCTGGAGCTAGTACGTCTAGGTTCGCCACAAGCATTTCTGCGGCGGCGTCGCGAACCTCGACGTCGAAGAGCTTGATGATTCGTGCCAACTTCTTGACCACCGGTGAGTTAACGCGACTCTTGGCGACCTCGGCAGTTAGCATGCCGATAACATCGAACTGCTCGACGTCGTGCCTCAGGCGTTCGTAATCCTCATCTCTGGTATCCGAATAGGGATCGAAACGCAGGGATAGCTTGAGCAGTCGTCTTTCGTCGCGCTCTTGAGGGCTTAGTTCGTCCGAATCCTCGGGCAGAAGTAGAGGGGATCTAACGAAGTCCTTGGTGGAGAGCACCCGGGTCTTATGTCTCTGCAGAGTCAGCCCTTCGTTCCGTAGAAGCGCCTCGGTCAAAAACACTAGAGCCCTGAAAGCATCTTCTCGGGTGTCTGCAAATAGCCGGTAGTCGTCGGCGTAACGGCAGAACTTGATCCCCCTCGAAACTAGCAGTCGGTCAACGCGGTTCAAGAGGAGTTCTGAGAATATCCGGGCCGCCTGTCCGCCTACTGGCAAGCCATAGGATACGCCGCCAGAGAATCCTGTGAGCAGCTTGATTATTTTACTTGGAACATCGCCCACTTCTCCGAGAAGATTGAGGGAGTTCTGCAGCCGGTGGTGGTAGATCCTGCCGTAGAAATCTGCGATATCGCAGATCGCTATGTAGTTGTAGTTCTGGGCGATACTCTGGCTCGCCTCAGAGAAGCTATTCCAGGAACCGATCTCAAAAATGGAAGAGGTTTCGCGGTTGATGTTCAATCGATATGAGAAAACGGCCTGCTGAGAAGGGGGAATTCTTGCTGCTTCTATCTCTGGGGATATCCTCAACGCCAAGCCGAGCATGTACGCATTCCAAATGGGGTCTATTTGGGATACGTACCGGAATCCTTCGTAGGTGATTAGCGAAAGTGCGCCCTCGATATATGGCGGATGCGAATCAAGGGCCGACGTCAAGTTGGCGTCGATCTTTTTGAGGAGGGAGACAGTCTCATCTTTGCGATCGTGGAAGATGATATTTTCTGGTGCGAAAGGGAAGACATCCGTATCTCCCCAGCGTGAGATGTGGTTTACCGCAAGTTTGAACGATTCCTCTAGTCCGAGCAAAGTAGGGTCCACTTCGGGTGAGGGGTCGGAGTTGAGCATGGAATTTTCCCGAAGCTGGTGGCGTAAGGCAACCCCATAGGAGGTATCGGGCCTAAGTGCGAAATTGCCCATACCGCTTGAATCGCTCAAAACAGTAGTGGTTTCGATGGTGTACATCCGGGCAGTTGACCTCGGGCTGGCGTACGCTCGCTCGGATGACGAACTTCGAAGCCGCCTCTGGCCTAGCTCACGATCTGCTCGCTGACGCGCTGCCGCGTCGCTGGCTGCACGTACAGAGGGTTGCTGACAAGGCATCCGAGGTTTCTTCGGTGCTCGCTGCGCCTGATCGACCGATTCTCGTTGCTGCTGCCTGGCTGCACGACATCGGATACGCCCCCGGCGTTGAATCCTCCGGGCTTCATGCCCTTGATGGGGCTAGGTGGTTGCGCCGGGCGGGGTGGGACAAGCGAGTGGCGGACCTCGTCGCTTATCACTCTTGCGCAGCTTTCGAAGCTGAAGAGCGACAGCTTGAACGGGAGTTACGTACAGAGTTTCGGAATGAAGCGTCAGATGTAACCGATGCGCTGTGGTACGCCGACATGACGACTGGCCCTGATGGTCAGGATTTCGAAATTATGGAGCGATTAACGGAGATTCGATCTCGTTACGGACCGGATCACGTGGTCACGCGCTTCTGGTCGCGGGCGCAGCCTCAAATTATCGCTGCTGTGCGACGAACGGAGAGGCGGCTCGGGACACGTAAAGGCTAGCCGATGTAGGGCTCTTGTCGATGCTCGTACCCGTGATCGATGCGAAGTCGCATGGATGGATGGATTGGCAAGGAATCCAGGTCTTCGCGCCTGACCCAGCGGACTTCGGATGACTCGCTGCTTGTTGACGGCTCGCCGCCGACGGGGCAAGCGCGGAAGCAGATGGAGAACTGCTGACGCACTTCCCCGTCGCTGTACGCCATGACGTGCCTTGGGTCGGTATAGATGCCGACAATGCCCATGACTTCGACATCAATCCCTGACTCTTCCTTGGTTTCGCGCACCGCAGTTTCGGCGATGTATTCGCCAAAATCCTGGGCGCCGCCGGGGATTGCCCACAGCCCGTTGTCGGTCCGTCGGATGAGTAGTACCCGGTCCTGCGCATCGAGGACGAACACCGTCACCGCTGGAACGATGCTGTTCGGCTTCGGTGCTTGGGGGTCGTTGTAGTACTCGGTCCTCGCCATATCGTTAGCCTGCCACCACCGGCTCCCACACGGGTACTGAGGTTTCCCACACTCGGTCGAAGCTGTCTGCGTACGTGTCGAAGAGGTCGCCGCCGGCGAGCCGCCGTAGATGCATGACGGGAGTGTGTGCCGCAGGGAAGCCGAAGACGTGCGAGTTGACGAGCATCTCGTCATCGAACCGGAAGATGGAGTTGTAGAGCGTCGTCCGGTGGAAGTGCACCGTCACGCCCTGGACGTCGCGTAGGCGCTGATAGAAGGCGAGCACGTTCCGTACCTTGCCGCCCATCGCGTCGCCGATGCCTTCCTCGGCGCCTCGCTGCGCGACCTCGGGGCTATCCGGGTCGCCAAGGAGGATCTCGACTCGGGTGCCGGCCGCGGCCTTTGCCTTGAGCGTGGCGACCAGCTGCGGTTGCTGCTCAGGCAGGAACAGTCCTGCGTATACGAGGACGCCGATCCGGTCCTGTGCCTTTGAGATCAGCCGTCGCCAGAGGTCATCCGGTACGGCCGCCCTGCGCGGGTAGACCTGTACCACCTCGGATTCCGCCACGCGGTTGGCGCGTTCCTGTGGCGTGGCGTTCGGCCAGAGGTACGACTCGCTCTCCCTGACCAGCGCGGCGATCGCGTGCCGGTAGCGCGGGTATGGAGCGCGGCCCTGCGTGATCCAACGCTCCACAGTCTTCGGATCTACGCCCACATGTTCGGCGATCGCCGTCGGCGTGAGGCCCTTGCGCAGCATCGCGTCACGTAGCCGGTCGTTGGGCACTGTCGCCTCCAAGGGACGAGTAGGGACGACTGCACGCTATCAAGGACGTCCCTAGTCGTCCAGCCCTGTGGTGAAGGTGTCACCCTTCGCGATCGGAAGCTATGCGCACCCCAATCGATGAAGCGGAAGGACACCGATGAGGACCGATCGACCTGCTGGCCACCCCCAGCGGTTCTACACCGTCGCAGAAGCGGCTCAACTGCTGCGTACCTGCGACATGACGCTCTACCGATCGATTCGTGCGGGCGAGTTCCCGGCGGTCCGCATTCGCGGTCGGTACGTCGTCCCCGCGAAAGCCATCGACGCGATCGAGGCGGGCGCCCTCACCAACGGCCTGGTCGACGTGGCCGACTACTGCCCCCGGAGCGTGGCGTGATGACGACCTATGACCGTGAGCCCAGCGCGACGGAACTCGCTGAGGTTGAGCAGGAGTTGCCGCTGATCGAAGCCGAGGTTCTGCTGCTCGACGCACAGATCGTCGTGCTGACCAGCGACTCCGGGCCGACCGAGCTGGACTGGCAGCGGCTGCGTCGGGCGCAACGGCGCGTGCTGCGCGAAGCTCGCGAGCTGCTTGCTGTCCGGTCGTCTGCCAGCCGGGCTGCGTAGGCGGTGGTGACGGTGAGCCGAATCCGCGCCGCCTTCCATGACCCGGAGGGCACCCGGTACGGCATCCCCACGTTCTGGTGGCGCGGTGCCCCTGCCGGTTACGCCACCCGTCGGCAGCTGTGCGCTGCTGGGCTGTGTCCCGGTGGTCAGCCGGTGGCTGCTCAGGTGCTCTGGCGCGGTGTCGGCGGTACCCGCGCCGCCTACCTGTACCGGGTCGATCTGGCCCGGCCGAAGCGCACGGCCACCCCCGCCCAGCTTCGGGCGGTTCGCGCCGCGCTGCTCGCCCGCCGTACCTGCCGCATTTGCGGCCAGGTGCGCAGCTACTACATCCCGCGCTCGCTTGGCGAGTGCCTGACCTGTGCCTATCTGATCGAGGAGGACGAGTGAGTATCCGTAAGAGCCGGCGGGCCGTGTTGGCCGAACTGCTGCTGTTGTCCAACCCCGCTGCGATTCGCGTCCACTCCACCGGCGTGTCGTTGGCGGTCGACTTCGACAGCATCGCGGAACTGAAGTCGTGGCTGCACCTGGCCGGGCTCAACGACCCGGAGATGCTGACCGGTGAGCACCAGGGCACCACCGACGATGGTCGCCCGTACCGGCAGATGAACGCCTACCCGACGTGGCACGGCTGGACGTTCTACGCCACCGCCACCGACTACACCGACGGTGGCGCGCACCTCGACGCGCAGACCGTCGACCGGCTTGCCGCCGCCGTGGCTGTGGAGGTGGCGGCATGACGATGGTCGGTGACCTGACGGGCCTCGCCAGCAACGACCGGCGGGTGGCGCGAGAGTTGGCCGCCGCTGAGCGGGAGCGGTTGGCGGTGCAGCAGCGCATTGAGGTCGAGAATGCGGCGGCGGATCGGCGTTTGCGCACTGAGGAAGGCCGGCTACGCCTGGACGCGCAGCGCGACCAGGTCAAGGCCAACCGGCGCGAGCGCCGCCGGGTCGAGCGGGACGCCGCGCGGGCGGCGAAGCGGGAGCGTCGGCAGGCCCGCCGCCAGGAGCTGGCCGGCTGGTGGGCGACGAAGACTGCCTACGTGCGGGACAACGCCGCGGCGGTCTACTCCGGCCTGATCTACGGCCTTGCCGTGTCCGGCGCGGTCTACGGGCAGGTCGACGCGGCCCGCGCGCACAACCTGCCCACCCCGGTGGGGGTGGTCGCCGCGGTGGCGATCGAGGGCACTGGCCTTGCGATGGCGTTGACCGCGCAGCAGCAGCGCCTCAAGGGCGAACGCGCGATGCTCGCCCGGTCGCTGGTGTGGGTGTGCACGGCCATCGCGGTCGGCATCAACGCCTACGGCCACAGTGCGGAGCCGGTGAAGGCGGCGGGTCTGTCGGTGCTTTCGGCGCTGGGCATCATCGTTTACGAGGTTCGCTCGGGTGCGAAGCACCGTAAGGCGCTGCGCGAGGCCGGGATGATCCCGGAGCCTCCGGAGCGGTTCGGGTGGCGCCGGTGGCTGACGTACTTCCGGCCGACGTTGGAGGCGTGGAAGCTCGACGTCCGTGACCGGCTGAGCCCTGGCGCTGCCGACCTGATCGCCCGCGCGGAGGCTCGCCGGGCCGCGCAGCGTCGTGAGGCGCTGGTGCGGGAGGTGGCCGATCGGGCGCGTAAGGCCGCGACCAAGGCCACCCGCAAAGGCGACGCCGGAGCCGCCCTCGCCGCGCTGGTACGGCTGGCGTCCACCGGTACCCCTGCCCCGCTGCTGGCCCTGCCGTCCCCGGGCCGGGCAGAGGCAGACGCCGCCCGTGCCGACGCCGCCGAGGCGCGTCGGGCGCAGGCACGAGCGGAAGCAGCCACCCGCACGGCTGTCGAGCGGGCGAAGGCGGAAGCAGCGCGACGCGCCGGGGCGGAAGCGGAAGCAGCCGCGATCGTGCGTCGGGCGGAAGCGGACGCACGCGCCGCCGTCGAGCGGGCGGAAGCGGAAACGGCGCGTCGGGTCAAGGCGGAAGCGGACGCCGCAACGGCGGTGCGCCGGGCGGAAGCGGAAGCAGCGAACGTGGCGCTGGCGCGTCAGGCGGAAGCGGACGCACGACAGGCGTTGCAGCGCCTTCGGATGGAAGCGGAAGCAGCGCGCACCGATGTGCGCTCCGAGACGGCGCGAGCAGCCCGCACACAGGGTCAGCTCGACGCGGCGCAAGCCGAATGGCAGCAGCGCCTACAGGCTGTTGAGGCCGACGCCGCACGGGTTCGGCAGGAGCTGGCCAGCGAGCGCGAAGCCCGGCACCGGGCAGAGGCTCGCGTCGAGACCATCAGCCAGGAAGCCGAAGAGCTGCGGGCGGCGGTTGCCCTGGCTGCCGCTGAGGCGGCCCGCAAGACCCGCCGCACCCCCGCGCCCGCACGGACCGAGGCCGAACCGGTGCTGTTCAACGCCAAGCCGATCCCGCTAGTGGAGCGGGTCAGCGCGGCAACCGTTCTGGCGGTGCTCGAAGCGCGCCGGGACAACCCGAAGGCGAACCAGAAGCAGCTTGCCGCGCTTGCGAAGACCAGTGACCGCACGGTCCGCAAGGTGTTCGCCGCCGCGCAGACCAGTGACCACAACACCAGCAGCTAGCCCCGCCCGGCGGCACGGCCCTTGGCTCGCAACCCGTGCCGTGCCGCCGGCCCTCAGCCCCTCAGCCCTTACGGACGTCGGGAGAGGACACCCATGGTCCCAGACCCGACCGCATCCCACGTATCCGGCTTCGTCCTGGGAGGAACACCTGTCATGTCAGCAACGTCGAGTACGCAGTCTTACCGACCGCATGTCACCCCGCCGGTTCGGTCGAAGGGGTCTCGGGCGGGGGTAGCCGTCGCGGTGACGGTCGGTGGCCCGGTCGGTGTGTTCGCTGCCGGGTTCGGCATGGCGCGAGACGCGCAGCTCACCGCGTGGCTCCTGCTGGCCGTGCTGATCGCCGCCGGTGGTTACGGGATCGTGCGGCTGGTGCTGCGGTCGGTGGCGGGTTCGCGGTGAGCACCACCACCATCGACGCCACCGCCGCGCCGCCCGCTGACAGCGAGCCGGATCCCGCCGCCGACGACCCGGCCAGCCCTGGCGACCTGCCGGAGACCGACGCGGACGAGCTGCCCGCGGAATCGCCCGGCGACGACAGCGACCCCGATTCGGAGGCTGACGGCCCGGCCGGGTTTCCCGGTGGCGCGATCCTGATCAGCGTCGGTGACGTCCTGGCCGTAGGTAGCGGGGCGGTGTTGGCCGGTGCCGGTGGGTTGGGGGCGTTGCTGCTGGCCGCCGCCGCGACCGCCGCCGCAGGGCTCGCCCTGACCGAGCGCAAGAACAAGCGCAAGCGCGACGCCGCCGCAGGACGCACCGGCCAGACCGCGCGACCCTCCCGCCGGGCCGCCGCCGCTGGCGGCATACCCGGCGGGGGTGGTCGGGGCCGAGGCAAGCCCGGCAGCGGAAAGGGCACCCCCGGCGGGGTGTTCGGCCGCAGCAAGCCCGGCGGCAAGAACGGCGGTGCGGGCAAGCCGTCCGCCGGTGGTGGCCCGTTCGGACGGAGCAAGCCCAGCAAGGGCAAGGGTTCCGCCGGCACACCCGGCGGCCTATTCGGCAAGGGCAAGCCCGGCGGGTCGAAGGGCTCCCCGGGTGGCCTGTTCGATCGCGGTAAGCCCGCCGGGTCGAAGGGCACCCCCGGTGGCCGGAGCAAGCCCGCCGGTAAGGGCATGAAGCCCCACCTGATCAGTGACCCCGGGCTGCGGCCCCGCACGGGCGCCACGCCCCGAGGAAAGACCAGCGGCCCGAAGGCGTCCCCGAAGGCGATCGCTGGCCCGGATGAGGCCGCGCGGAAGGCCGAGGAAGCCCGCAAAGCCAACGAGACCAAGCCCACGACCGACGAGACCAACAAGGCCACGACCGACAAGAACGGCAACGACAGCGGCCCGGCTGATGTGGCCGGTCTGCTGGCACTCATCTCAGGAGGTGCGCAGATGGGTCAGTTCCCTCTCCCCGGAGCCGCGAGCGAGTTCCGCAGTGCGGCGAGCAGGTACACGCCCGATGACATGTACGAGTTCGGGGCGCACCTGGCGCAGATGCCCGCCGCGATGCTCGACATCGCCGAAGGGCTCAAGGCGATGGCGTTGCGCACGCACGCCGAGCGGCCCGTCGACCCCCGCGTGGTGGAAGCCCTCGCCGCGCTCTACCAGGTGCAGCGCGCCACGATCGCCGCCGCCGAAACCATCGCCCCGGTGTTCCGCAAGGTCCACGAACGCGACCTCGCCCGCCGCGAGGCCCCCCGCACCAACGAGCAGGAGTGGAACGTCTGATGACCATCACCAACAACCCGATGGTGCCCCCGGCCAACGCACCGGGGGCCACCCCCACCCCCGCCACCGCTCCCGCCCCGGCCAAGCCGGCACGGGGGCGGGCCATGTCGTGGGCCGCCTACGCCCTGTCGACGTGGCACTGGCGGCACCCGCACCCCGCGTGGGGCACCCTCAATGCCGCCGGTGCCACCCTCGGCGCGGCCAGCATGGCTGCCGCCGCTGGCGTGCCGGGTCCGTTCGCCGCGATCGGCGGTGCGCTGGGCGCGGCGGGTGCGGTCGCTGCGGGGATGGCGGAGGACCAGCCGGGGCATCGGCTGCTGTGGCGGGGCTGCTGCTGGATGATGCCCGGCACCTGGGCCACTACCGCGCTGATGACTGACGCGATCTGGTCGGGGTGGGCACTGGGCACCCTGGCCGCCGGCACGGCTGGGTTCGCCACCGCCGCGACCGCGATCGGCCGCTCCCGCCGCCGCCGGGCCACCGCCGCCCAGGACCGGGCCGCGATGCTCGACGCCGCCGCCCGCCGCGATCGGCTCGCCGCCGTGTGGGAGGCGCGCATCGCGCGGGTCACTGACGTGAAGGTCCGGGTGCGCAACGTGCAGGGGTGGGCGACCCGGACCGGGTTCACCCTCGACGCCGACCTCCCCCCGGGCGGGGCGACATGGCGAGACATCGCCCGCCGCACCGAAGGACTCGCCGCCGACGCCCGACTGCCGCACGGCTGTGAGGTCACCGTCGAGCCGGGCGACAGCCGCGGCGCGGTGCTGCTGCACGTCTCCACCGTCAACGCCCTGTCCCAGGATCACTACCTGGACGACTACAGCCCCCTGTCGATCAACAACCCCCTCGCCATCGGGCCGCTGCGCAACGGCGAGCAGGCGCTGATCAACCTCCGCTACGCGTGCGGGGTGCTGGTCGGGCAGACCGACTCGGGTAAGACCAACCAGTTGCAGACCATCAACACGCAGCTCGTGCGGTGCGTCGACACGATCGTGTGGCAAATCGACCTGGCCGGTGGTGGGCTGTCCCGGCCGTGGGTCACCCCCTACGCCGAAGGCCGCGCCCCTCGTCCGGCCGTCGACTGGGTGGCTACGAACGTCGCGGAAGCGGAGATCATGGTTCGCGCCGCGATCGAGATCATCAACGGTCGTAAGCCCGCGTACCAGCAGCGGATGCGGCAGGCCAACGACGACAAGATCCCGGTCGGCCCGGACCTGCCCGAGATCGTGATCGTGGTGGACGAGATCAAGACCGTGCCGCCGCACATCGTGAACATGCTCGCCCAGATCAGCGACACCGGACGCGCCGCCGGAGTTCGCACCCTCTGCTGCGCCCTGCGCGCCACCGACGACTACCTGCCCATCGCAATCAAGGAACAGGCTCGGATCCGGATCGGGATGCGGGTCACCGACGACAAGGAACTCAACTACCTGTTCGGCTGGAAGTACAACATCGACGCCGAAGCCGCCCCCTACCAAGGCACCGGCTTCCTTCTCGCCGGCACCCCCGGTGAGGCCGCGCCGATGCCGTTCAAGGGCTACCGCACTGACCCCGGCCGCATCGACGCCGCCGCGGTCGCGGTCGCCCCGTGGCGGCCCGACCTCGACGCCATCTCCCAGCAGTTGGCCGGACAGGTCACGGTCAGGGGCACCCGCGCTTACACCGACCGGTGGACGCGCACCATGCCCACCCTGTTCACCGAACCCATCACCATCACCACCCCGCCCCCGGCCCCGCCGGCGCCGGGCGTCCCGGCGGCCCCGACGACCAGCACCGCCCCGGCCAACGGTGGTCGGGGTGGCGACATCAGCCACTTGTTCGACCCGATCCCCGGAGACACCCTCGACGCCGCGCTCGACCGCTTCCGCACCATCGCGGCCCGCAACGTGACCGAACTCGGCATCGACATGGCCGCCGCCCTCAACCACCTCAACCCCAACCCGGTGCCGGAGTTGCTGACCCGCGCTCTCGACGCCACGGAGGCCAACGGCGGGCGCATCCACACCGGAGACCTCGCCGCCCGCCTCGACATGGACCCGGCCACCCTCGGCACCGAACTTAACCGGCTGCTGCGCGACGTCGGCGTCGAGCGGCACAACGCCACCGGCAGCGTCCGCATCGGCGACGCCGTAAAGCCCGGGTACCACTCCGCAACTCTGCGTGACGCCATCGACGCCTACCGGGCCGGTGGCCAGCGCGCCGCCTGAGCCTCACACAAACCGGCGTGTGGGTCACACACGAACGCCTCACACAACCGTGTGACCCACACGCCCCGTCCCACCCCTGTCCCATGCACTGAACTGCCCGTGAAGGCGTGTGACCCACACACCCCAACAGGGGGGTCCCGGCCCGAAAACCGGCCCAGCACCCCCCTTCCCTCACACGCCTGACACGCCCCACACACACCCACACGCCGGAGCACCCCCGGCGCGATCCCGCACACCCACACACGACTACCCGACGTAATCAACGGCGCGCTTCGCGCACTCACCCCCGGGTGGCCAGCGCCCGCCCCGGCACCGGTCACGCCCGCCGCACCAGGAAGGAGGGACACCAGCCATGAACCTGCTCGATACCCGGTGCGGGCACTGGATCGGCGCGGACCGGCGCTACTGCCACAGCCCGGACGGTGTCCGTCCCTACCTGCAAGGCCCCCGCTGTCCCGACCACACGCCATCGGCCCTCGCTGGCCGATCCGAACCGCCAGGAAGGAGCCTCATGCACGACACCACCGCGTTACTCGCCGCCGCCCTGGACTACGCCGCCCGCGGCTGGCCCGTGTTCATGCTCGCCCGGTCAAAGCGGCCCGTCGCGAACTGCCCCGACTGCCCGAAGGCAGAGGAAGATCCCACGCACGATCAGGAATCCTGCCCCTGCCTGACCTGCCACAACTTCTACGCCGCCACCACCGACCCCGACCGGATCGCCGCGATCCTCAACGCCGTGCCCCGCGGGCAACTCGCGCTGCGCACGGGTGCCGCCTCCGGCACGGTCGTGGTCGACGTCGACCCGGCCCACGGCGGCCGAGACACCATGAACGGGCTCATCGCCGATGGGCTGCTGCCACCGACCGCGTACGTGGTGACCGGGTCCGATGGCCTGCACCTGTACTACCGGCACCCCGGACAGCGCGTGCAGTGCAGCCAGGGCAAATCCGGCCAAGGACTTGGCCCTGGTATCGACGTGAAGGCAGATGGCGGATACGTCGTGCTGCCTCCGAGCGTGCACCCGCGCACGGGCCGCCCGTACCGGTGGGCGCCGCGCAGGGAGATGCAGGAGATGCCCCCCGCGCTGGTCACCGCCTGCCAGCCCGTTACGCCCGCCCCGCCGCCGGCCCTGCCGCCATCTCCGACCACCATCCGCGCGGCGGGGGGCATCTCCTGCCCCGATCGCCTCCTGGCCGCACACCTCGATGCGGTGGCCTCCGCCACCGAGGGCGCGCGCCGCACCACCCTCTACGGCGCAGCCCGGGGTGTGGCTCGCATGGTCGCCGCAGACGCGATCAGCCACGACGACGCGATCGCCGCCCTCACCACCGCCGGCCGACAGGCAGACCAGACCGACCGCGACATCCGCGCCGCCATCCGTGGTGGCTTCCGCGCCGAAGGACTCGCCGCATGAACCCACCATCCAGCACCGATCAGCCCATCGACGGCGCGGCCATTCTCGACCAGTTGCATGCATGCCTCACCAAGTACGTGATTCTGCCCAGCGCTGAGGCCGTTGACGCGGTGGCGCTGTGGATCGCCGCAACCCACGCCCAAGCCGCATGGGCGCACGCGCCCCGGCTCGTGATTCGGGCACCAGAGAAGCGATGCGGCAAGTCGCGGCTGCTCGACGTGGTGGAGGGCTGCTGCCACGATCCGCTGATCACGGTCAACGCCTCGCCCGCCGCCGTCTACCGAGCCATCGGCACCGGCCAACCGCCGACCCTGCTCGTAGACGAAGCCGACACCCTGTTCGGCGGAAAGAACGCCGACGCCAACGAAGACCTACGCGGATTGCTCAACGCCGGCCACCAGCGCAACCGCCCCGCCATCCGGTGGGATGCCTCCAGCCAGCAACTGGAGAGAATTCCCACCTTCGCTATGGCCGCTCTTGCTGGTATCGGTGCGATGCCCGACACCATCGAAGACCGTGCCGTCGTCATCCGCATGCGACGCCGCGCACCCGGCGAAACCGTCTCTCCCTACCGGCACCGCCGCGACGGTCCCGCCCTGCGCGCGGTCGCCCAGCAACTAGCCGGATGGCTGCGTACCAACCTCACCGCACTCGAAGCCGCGGAACCGCCCATGCCCGTAGAGGACCGGGCCGCCGACACCTGGGAACCCCTCGTCGCCGTCGCCGACCTCGCCGGGAGCACCTGGCCCCAGCGTGCCCGACACGCCGTCACCACCCTCACCGCCGAAGCCGACGAAGCCGGCAACGTCTCCCAGCGAGTACGGCTGCTCGCCGACATCCGCACCGCCTTCACCACCCTGGGCAACCCGCCCGCCGCGCCTACCTCGGACCTGCTCGCCGCACTCAACGGCGACCCTGAAGCACCCTGGGCCGACAGCGGCCCCCACGGACTCACCGGCAAGAAACTCGGCGACCTGCTTCGCGACTTCGAGATTCGCTCCGACACGATCCGCTTCCCCGTGGGCCAGGCCAAGGGCTACACCCGAGACTCCTTCAACGATGCCTGGCAGCGCTACTGCCCCGCACCCGAAACCCCTTCCACCGGGGTATCCGTACCATCCGTACCAACCTCATTTCCGCAGGTCACCCCAGGTACGGATTGCCCCCCTGGTACGGATCGATCCGTACCACGACGCACCCTCACTGCTGCCCCTGGTACGCATTAATCCGTACCGCGATCCAATCCGTACCGTCCCTGACCAGGCAAAACGAGCTTGGTACGGATGGTACGGATGCCCCCGGGGCTACCGGGCGCGCCGGCACTCACTCGCAGTCCTGGCCACCATCTGTGCCCTCCGCCGACTCTTGGTGCGGCTCCTGCTGACGATGCCAGCAGGAGCCGCCGGATGGACACGGGCACCGGTGCGCTAGAGGCAGGAAACCGTGTATGGAAGTATTGGCGGGTGTTCGGGCAGCGGTAGGCCGAGTGGGGGTGCGATGCGCGATAGCGATATCCGTCAGGCGCTAACGGCTCGTCTCGCTACAAAGTACGATTCGCATCCTGACACCCAGATTCGGCACGAATTGGGTCTCTGCGCTGGCCGAACCCGAGTCGATGTGGCCGTCATTAACGGTCACATCTCGGGTTTCGAGATCAAGAGTGACCAGGACAGGCTGACTCGGCTAGAGGTCCAGGCCGAGTTGTATAGCCGGGTGCTAGATCGGGCTTCGTTAGTGACGACGGGCCGATACCTGGATCAGGCTACCGAGATCGTCCCCTCTTGGTGGGGCGTGTGGCTCGCTCTTCCTGGTAAGCGCGCGGTCCAGCTTCGGAATGTCCGCCGGGGCACCCGTAATCCAAGCCCCAATCCATTTTCAGTGGCCCAGCTGCTCTGGCGAGATGAGGCAATGGCGCTCCTGCGTGAGCGAGGCAACCACCGCGGCTTGTCCAAGGCGCCAAGGTGGTTCGTCTGGGAACGCCTCGCCGAGACTCTGGAGTTGGGAGAGTTGCAGGCGGAGGTGCGGCGCGTGCTTAGGACGCGGGAGGACTGGCCAACTCGCTCATGACGTGCGCGAGGTGATGGGAGGTTCCCCACGCTCGCCACTGTGTGGCGCTTCCTGGGCCAGGCTGGCGTCTGGCGCACCGCGCGAGCTCGCTGTCGCCCCACGAGAAGTCTGAGCCCTCGGCCGGCCAATGGTCGGATGCGACTAGGGCTTGGCACAGGTCATAGAAGCTGTCATTACCGCCGGTCTCGTTACGGGCCCAACGGTAGATCCACCAGTTGTCGTTCGTGGCGTACCTGAGACTGGGCAGAGGACCGCGGGCCCCAGTTCCTGGCAGAGCTGGATGTGCGATGGCGTAGTCGCCGAAGTCTGGGCCGCGGTCGGCTAGCCGCTTCCAGAGATCCCAATCCCATCTCGTTAGAGGTGTCGCTTCGTTGCGGGGAAGGTTTGTGATGGCGGCCGGCATGGCGCCTGATGCGACCACAATGGATGCCCATTCATGGTTGCCCAGCGAGTCAAGCACGTTTCTGACGACCTGCTCTGCTCGGCTGACGTCTCTTTCGGATGAAACTTCGGCCATATCCACTATCAAGTGGCATTGTTCCGGACTGACCTTGGCGATTGACAAAGCTCTGGATACCCGGGATGCATCGGCGACAGGGTCGGGATCTGTGGTGATGCTGCCGAGGCGCACGATAGCTGTTTCGTTGTGGAGGCGAGCCGCCTCACCGCAAGCGGACAACTGTTCGTCTGGATCGTGTAGGCGGATGACTGGCGCGATAGGGACGCCCCACTGCGCCAGGTCGTAAGCGATCTCCGTGATCAGAGGTCGGCCGTCATCGTTGACCCTGACGTAGGTGGTGTCGACTCCGAGGGCCAGGCCAGTCGGCGCTGCGTCTCGGACCTGACGCACGAACTTGAGGCCGGCCTTGGTTGGACCGTCATCCGAGGGGGAAACCTCGAACAGGGGATGCATACGGCTAACCTCGTGGTCTCGAAGTTGCCCAAGCGCTTTGAACTCGCCTGCGCGTGCCTTGAGTACGGGCCAGTATCGAGCCATAGCCGCCCCCTGTAGGTCTCGCGGGTTGCGCCTTCGGCTACTGAAGGTATCTGAGGGAATTCAGAATGTAACGAGTTGACATTGGCCGATGGTTCTGGTTTGAAGGCTTATGCAGAATAGCCGATATGAGGCTATCGGGTTGTTTGCGCTTTCTGCCCCTTTGCTGTCTTGCTCTATCGTTTCAGCGTGGCGTGGGACATTCAGATTGGCGACGTGATCGTTCGGCGGCAGCTCCATCAGCGGGTGGGCGGCTCCTGGCAGGGCGGCATCACGCGGCCGGCAATGAGCGCGGACGTACTTCTCTTCTCGTCCCCGGCTGGTGCTCGCTTCGGGTACGACTTTGATGGGTGGCGGCCTGACGGGGCGTTCCACTACACGGGCGAGGGCCAGGTCGGCGATCAGACCTTCGTGCGTGGCAACGGAGCAGTGAGGGACCACCTTGACCGCGGTCTACGGCTTCGTTTTTTCGACCAGGTCAAGCGTTCGGTCGTGCGCTACCTCGGCGAGTTCCGGGTTGACCCGGAGCACCCCTGGTACGCGGAAGAGGCAAAGGACCGGCTGGGGGACCTGCGGAAGGTCATCGTATTCCGGCTCCTGCCCGTCGATGCCGAGGTGCCCGAGCTCGGTGCGGCGAGCGCGGGTAAGCCGACAGTGCGGGATGTTCCGATGGAGGCCCACCGCGCCGAGACTTTCCAGGTAGAGCCCAAACGTGAACCGACAACCGCTGAGCGGCGTGAGGCTGACCTTGTGGACCGATACGTAGCCGCCGTGACAGCGGAAGGCGGCACCACGACGCGCAAGGAGATCAAGCTTCCCGACCTCGGTAGGGCCCTCTACACCGATCTCTTCGACGGGGGCCGGGCTGAGCTGGTCGAGGCGAAGAGCTCTGCGGCTCGCCACCACGTACGGCTGGCTCTCGGTCAGTTGCTGGACTACGCGCGTTACGTCGAGCACAAGTCCAGGGCTGTCCTGCTTCCGTCCTACCCGGGCTCAGACCTCGTTGATCTGCTGCACAGCGTCAACGTCGCCTGCATCTTCGAACAGGAGGGTGGCGGCTTCGTGCGTCTGGATCCGTAGGCCATCCGTGGTGCAGGTTCCAGCGGCCCTCGGGTCTGCACCATCGCCTGCAGTGCCGACTCGTCTCCCTCGCGCAGGAACACTGCGATCGCCTCGCGGATCGCGACCAACTGCTGCTGACGAAACTCCGGGAGGCGGCTACGCCGCTCGTTCGGTAACCCCCTGGGCAGCCGGACCGCTTAGAAGTAATCAACTCGGTAGGGGTGACTTCTATCGAGTTGCGTAGGGAGTCGGTGTAACCTCATCCATGACAACACGGATGAGGTTATGCAGCGCTCCCTCGTTCGTGCACACGAACGCCCCCGCCTAGGTTCTCGGCCCGACGGGGGCGAACGCGCAGTCAGCGGCTCATCTGACCATCCGGTCAGGTGAGCCTGCTGCTTACCACGACCGCAGCGCTTGCGATCGTGGCCAGCCAAGCGATCACCTGGATGATCAGCATTGCCGCCCGCACCACCTTTTGCCGACGGCTAAGGCCATCCGGCGGGGTGGCGTTGGTCGAGCCGGTGGGCTCGCCCGCTGCACCCATGAATTACCTCCTTGATCGAGGAACCGACACGAAAGGCGGTCGCCTCCCGACGTCGTTGGCGACGACCGAGCGTCGAGCCATCGATCAGAGGTGCTTCAAGCGGTGCAAGGAACACTCTAGAGCACCGACCGCTTACTACCGACCTGCCGGACCGTGTGGGCACCCCGTTGCGCCCCCGCTTCCGTGAAGCGGTGGGAAACAGCGATCGGCCGTGGTGCGGCTCATGGTGCGAAGCGAGGGCGGTTCAAGTGGTTGTAGTGCAAGGAAGTTGCCCCGACTGTGGCTGTAGTCGCAGCTAGCGGGCGCAGTCTCCGCCACGAGGGCCACTCATAATCCCTCGGTCGCGGGTTCGAGTCCCGCCCGCCCCACCAGGCATCGATTCAATCCCTCACCTCCCGGCGGCACAGGCCGCACGTCGCGCCGCAGGTCCCGGGGGCAGGGCACCTCGGCCCGCTCGGGGCGCGGTCCCGAAAGCCGCGCACCCGGCGTCGCCGCGCAACCACGGCGGGGCACACCGGCGATCAATATTTGGATAGAGTCGCGCCGTCTGCACCCGGTGGTTCTGGAGAGGCATGATGACGGCAGAAACCGAGCGCCCGACCAAGCCGGAGGAAGGGCGGCAGGCCGGTCTGTTCTGGCGCTTCTGGGCCGCGTCGACGGTCAGCCAAACGGGCGACGCGATCACGGCGGTGGCTCTGCCGCTGCTGGCGGTCCAGGTCCTCGATGCCAGCAGCTTCCAGGTCAGTCTCATCACCGCAGCCAGCTTCGTGGCCTGGCTGGCCATCGGCCTCCCGGCCGGCGTAATCGTGCAACGGCTGCCGCTGCGGGGCACCCAGGTCGCGATGGACCTGCTACGGGCGTTCGCGCTCCTGTCGATCCCGGTCGCGGCGTTCCTCGACGTGTTGCACTTCTGGCAGCTTGTCGCCGTGGCGCTGGTCATCAGCTTCGCCAGCGTCGTGTTCGACGTGGGCAATTCGACGTTCCTGCCGGCGATCGTCAGCAAGGAGGAACTAACCTCCCGCAACAGTTTGATGTCCAGCACCCAGGCCGTGACCCAGGTGGGCGGTCCCTCGCTCGGCGGCATCCTCGTGCAGCTCGTCGGGGCGGTGAACAGCCTCCTGGTGGACACGGTCAGCTACTTCGTGTCAGCCGTTCTGCTGTGGACGGTGCCCCGGCCCGCGCGAGTCGCCCCGACCGGCAGTGGCCTGTCGATGACAAAGATGATCAAAGCTGGATGGCAGTACGTCGTCCGACACGAGGTCATCAGGCCGTGCGTGGCGGCCGCGACCAGCACCAATTTCGTCGCCGGCGCCCTGATGGCGCTCACCCCGGTGTTCCTGATCCGCACGCTCGACGCGCCGGCGGGCCTCGTCGGCATCGTGATCGCCGCCGGTGGCGTCGGCAGCTTCCTCGGCGCCACCGTCACCACTCGGGTGGCGAGAGGGCTGGGTAGCGCCCGCACGCTCCGCTGGGCGACCCTGGTCGGTGCCACGTTGTCCTTGCTGATGCCCCTGGCCATGCCCGGGGCCGGCCTCCTGCTGTTCGTGATCGGCAACGCCGGCTTCTCCGCCGGGGTGGTGGTGCTGAGCATCCTCACCCGGACCCACCGGCAGGCCACGACGCCCGCGGACCTGCTGCCTCGGGTCATGGCCACCGTGCGATTCATCTCGTGGGGGGCCGTTCCGCTCGGTGCCGTCACGGCCGGTATCGTGGCCAGCACTCTGGGCAACCGGGAGGCCTTCTGGATCATCTGCGGACTGGCTTTCCTGACACCTGCGGTGCTCTGGGGGAGTTCGCTGCGCCACCGGCGTGAGTTGGCCTGAACGCCCGACAACGGGCTACGGCGGCCGAGCATCCCTTCCCGCGAGGAAGGCCGGCCCGGTGCGCAGATCAATAGGATTGGACGCATGGACCTTCTGGAACCCGTGATCAAACCGTACGCCTGGGGTTCGAGGCACGCCATCGCCGAGCTACAGGAACGTGCCGCACCTTCCAAGGGGCCCGAGGCCGAGCTGTGGATGGGGGCCCATCCCGGCGGCCCCTCCGGCGTCCGGTGTGACGGGATCCGCACCACGCTCGACCAGGTCCTGTCCGCCGACCCGACCGGCACTCTCGGGCGGGACAACGTCGAACGGTTCGGACCTCGGCTCCCCTTCCTGTTGAAGGTCATCGCCGCAGAGAAGCCGCTGTCGATCCAGGTCCACCCCGACCGCCAGCAGGCCAAGGCGGGTTTCCGGGCGGAGAACGAGCGCGGCCTCGCCCCGGACGACCGGACCCGCAACTACGTTGACGACTGGCCGAAGCCAGAACTGGTATACACCCTGACACCGTTCGAGGCGCTCGCTGGCTTTCGCACGAGCCGGGACGCGGCGGACCTTCTGGATGAGCTGCACCTGGAGGAACTCCGCCCCCTCACCGAGACGCTGCGCACCGGCGACGGCACCGCAGCCCGCACGGCGACACTTCGTCGGATCCTGACCTGGCCCCGGCCGGACCGCGCGGCATTCCTGGAGCGGGTGGTGACCGCCTGCAATCATGTGGCCGCCGCGGGCGGACGGTACGCCGCAGCGTGCGACGTGGCGACGCGGATCGCCGAGGACCACCCGGACGACCTGGGCATCGTCGCCTCACTGCTGCTGTGCCACGTGCAGCTGCCTCCCGGCGAGGCACTGTTCATGCCCGCTGGCGGAGTGCACGCGTACGTCAAGGGCGTAGGGGTCGAGGTGCTGGCCAACTCAGACAACGTGCTGCGAGCGGGGCTCACCGGTAAGCACGTCGACGTGGACGAGTTGCTGAGGATCTCGGCACCGGACGTGCCGGTGCCCGTGCTGAGTCCCGTCAAGGCCGGCGAGGGAATCTCGGTGTACGACGCGCCCGTGCCCGAGTTCGGGCTGGGGGTGGTCACGCTGGCGGGGCGGCGGACCGCGGTGCCCATGAAGGGCCCCCGGATCCTGCTGTGCCTGGAGGGTGCGGCGACGGTGCACGGCACGTCGGGCGATCAGCTCGCGCTGACCCGGGGCGCGTCATGTTTCGTCGCGGCTTCGGAGGGGCCGGTCACGGTGGACGGGAACGCCCTGCTGGTCGTCGCCAACACGGAGTGACGGGCGCACCCATCGGGGTGCTGCCGGCCCGGCGCGGCGCGGACTCCTACGGGGCGTCCGCGCGGTGCCGGGCCACCGCCCGACCGACGAGCAGGCGATCAGCGGTCGATCAGGCCGACCTGCCGGGCAAGCTCACGGACCTCCAACAGGCGATCCTGGCCCATCGTCACCTCCGCCACGGCAGCCTTCGCCTCGCTCGCCCGGCCGCCCTTCCAGATGATCGAACCGTCCTGGGCGGTCCGCAGCGACTGGTCCTTGAGCCGCGGGCCCTGCACGACCAGGGAGAACGTGTCGGTCGACGGCGTAACCGAATGCACCATGTGCTGGTCGATCGCGTACGAGAAGCCCTCGGCCTCCGTCCGGACCGTGCTGGGGACCAGTGGGTCGCCGGCCTCGAGCTGGCGGCGCACGAAGGACTCGGGCCCGTACAGCCGATGCACGTACCTGCCGCGGAGCACCCGGGTGTGGAACGGCCAGCGGTGGCTGTGCGGAAAGTGGGTCCCCTGGTCGAACCGGTGCAGCCGGATCCGCAGCATGCTCTCCGGATCATCGAACAGGACGATGCGGTCACCCCACCACTGGCACTCCGACATGGTCAGCAGACGCGTGTCGTCCAGCGCGTTGTCGATGAGTTCACGTAGCGCACCGGGAGCCGTCAGGACGTCGGTGACCTGCCCGGCGACCTGTTCGGCAACCTCTATGCGGGACCAGTCGAGCCGTTGCAGTCGGGTCAGACCACGATCCATGTGTCCACACTCCTGAGTCGGGTTGGTTGAGGTCGGTCAGCTGACCGTGACGACGTAGCTGCCGAGTACCTGTCGTGCCGCCTCTGCCAGGTCGTCCGGGGTCACGGCCGCGACCCACCGCTCCGGGTCGTCGTCGGGGGTGCCCGGCTCCGGATTCAGCAGGGCGCAGGCGGCCCGGTGGCCCATCCGTAGCGGGTCGGCCCGCTCCGCCCCGTACCGGGCGGCCACCGACTCCCGCGCCGCCCGGATGTCGCGTTCCGCCAGCCGGCCCGCCCGGACCAGTTCCAGGGTCTCCCGCAGCATCGACTCGGCGGCCGCCACCTGCGGTGCCGGTAGTTCCAGGTCAACCGCCCAGAGGGTGTCGACGCATCCCGTTTGTGCCGCATGCAGGTGCCCGGCGACCCCGATGTCGTCCAGCGTGCGGCGGAACACCGAGTCCGTGTCCCCACTGAAGAGCGCGGCGAGCACGGCGAATGCTGCTCCGCGCGGCGCGGACTCGGGGAACCCACGGCCGCCGGCCACCAACCATGCGCTCTCGGCGCGGGGGTCCGTACGGAGGTTGACGCCACCGACGGAGGACACCGGTGCCTGCGCACCGCGCGCCGCCGTGCCGGCCCCGGCCGGCAGCTCACCGAGGGGACCGGCGTCCAGCACGGCGACGGCCCCGGCAAGGCAGGAACGCGGTCCTGCCACGACGAGGACGCGGGGGTGGTCATCGAGCAGTTCCCGGTGCAGGGTCTCCTCGGACGCCGTGGGATCCACGCCCGCACCAGTGTCCAGACGTCGCCCCTCCCCGGTGGAGAAGAGCTCCCTTCGTAGCCTCACGCGGGCGTCACCTGGCGGGTCCTCAACTGCCGGCACATGAGGCCGGACGTCGCGGCGGTGGGATCCGTCGTCGCTCGGCAACCGCACGACCGCCTCGGCGAACCCGGTAAGGGCGACGTCGGCCGCGGCCACCGTCGAGCGGCACCACAGGACGAGACAGTCGTCGACGATTGTGAACCCCCGCCGAACCGGCGCCGGGACCGCTGCGGGAGCCGCCGTCAGCATTCGGCCCAGCGACTGCAGCACGGCGAGGTCGGCCCGATCGCGGGCGCCGGCACTGACCGGCAGCACCAGGCAGGCCACGACCTCGTCCGACCTGTTCACCTCCACCGACGTCACCCGTAGCCCGTTACGCAAGGTGCCTCGGGGCGTGACGGCCGGAGCCTCACTCACCACCATGGGGTTCATCGCCTCTCCGTCGGCTCGCCGGCCCCACGTCCGCAGACGGCGGTGGCGAGCAGGTCTTCGATGTCGATCGCGCAGTCGCCGCAACCGCTGTTGGCGCCGGTCTCCAGCCGTACCGCCGGCAGGTCGCGGTGCCCACGCTCGATCGCAGCCAGGATCTCGTCCTCGCGTACGTGCTGGCACAGGCAGATGAGGGGGCTCTGCTCAGACATTGCGCTACCGCCGATCCGCTCCGGGGGCGGCGACCTCGGTCCGTAGCGCTTCCAGGGCCAGGTCCAGGACTTCAGCCATCAGGTCCAGTTCCGTCTCGTTCACGACCAGGGGCGGATGGATGTTGATGACGTCCGCCGCCATACCCGTGGTGGCGACCAGCAGGCCGTGTCGGGGGTGAACCGTCGTGCACAGGCTCCGCAACTGAGCGGCATAGGGCCCGGTGAGGACGATCCGGGCCGTCGCTCCCAGCGCGTCCACCCGCGCGACGAGTTCGCCGTACCGTCCGGCCAGCTCCGCCAGGCGGCTCCGCATCGCGGCCTCCAGCTCGGCCACATCCTGCTCGACCCGCGGCCACGCCTCCCAGCGGTCCAGCACCGTGTCCACCACCGCCAAGGCATGCGGAATGCCGACGTAGGTCGACGAGTGGCTGCCCGGGGGGTAATGCGTCCCGTCCGCGAGCGGCTCCCGGGCCCAGACCGCGCTGAGCGCGGCCGCCCCGTTGGTCAGGCCCTTGCTGGTTACCACGATGTCGGGGCGGACCCCGGCGAGCTCGAAGCCCCAGCGCGGGCCTACCCGGTGCAGCCCGGTGAAGATCTCGTCGGCGATCACCAGCGCGCCCTGGCGGTGCGCGTGGTCGACCGCCGCACGCAGCAGGGCGGCGTCGGGACGGACCATGCCCCCCACGTTCTGCACGGCCTCGATGACGAGGGCGGCGACCCCGCGGCGGAAACCCTCGCCGCCGACCCCGGACACCTCCGACCCCCACCGTGACACCGCCAGGTGGCAGCCGGGGCTGCAGTCACCCGACGACCGGGCGTGCGGGCAGGACCGGCAGTCGGGGCTGGGCAGCCTGACCACCTCGACGTTCCAGGCTGCCAGAAGCTCGCGGTACCGGGGACTGGAGCTGAGCATGCTGGTGACGCCGCTGCGGCCGTGGAAGGCGCCTTCGAAGACGACGACCGTGCCCGGTCCGCGGTTGCTGAAGGCGATCCGCAGGGCCGTTTCCATGCCCTGCGCACCGCCGAGGTCGAGTTCGACCCTCCCGGGTACGCCGACGGAGGACGAGAAGAGTCGTTCGAGGCGTTCCAGCACCCGCAGGCGTAGTGGAGACTCGCAGAACGAGGGGAGGGCGGGTAGGTCGGCGCAGCGGCGCAGCGCCTCGACGAGGATGGAGTGGTCGTACCCCCAGGCGGCCGTGCCGTTCGCCGCTTCGGCGTCGAGATACCGCCGGCCCCGCGTGTCCTCGAGGAACGAGCCCGCGGCACGGACGAACTGTGGAACCCGGGGGGAGCGGTAGATCAAGTTGCCGGCCCCGGCGAACTTTGGCACCTGCTCCGCACTGGTCACAGCGGACACGCGGCACTCCTCGACTCCTCGGCGGAGTGCGCCATCCGGTCCGTCCAGGCCTCGGCCGTGGCGGTGGAGAGCAGTGGCGCGACCCCGGGTTCATTGCACTCGATCCATCCGGTCAGCACGGTCAGCACGTCCCACCGGGCGGGACCGTCCGGCAGGGGTGTCCGGTCGAGTTCGGTCAGCCAGCGGTCGATCCGTTCGCGGTGCCCGTGGTCCCGGGCCAGTCGAGCCCAGCGGTCGTCGCGGGTCGCGATCCGGCCGAGCGAGGCGGAAAGGTCCAGGTCGTGGGCCGGGATCTCCGCCGTCACCTCGGCGAGCAGATCGCGCAGCCAGGTGTCCTGCTGCCCGGCCCCCGTTGTCGCCGCGGACGGGCGGACCAGCGACCGACGGCACCAGTCCCATCCGGTCCGGTACGAGAAGAGCTGCAGTTCACGGATGACGTCGGCAGGATCGTCGGCCGTGTGGATGAAGTTGAACAGGCCGTTGACGCGCCCGATCCGGGTGCGCAGGTCGCTGGCGCGGGCCGCCCGGGGTTCTGCGGCCCCCTTGGCGGCGGTCAGCCGCACGCTGGCAGGCAGCCCTCCGGGGCGGACGATGTCGCGCAGCAGCACGAGCAGGGACGGACCTGAGCCCAGCAGGTGGTCCACCACCGCGATGCGCTGCTCGGAGGCCGCGTTGAACTGGTACCGCCACAGTTCCCTGGTGAGTAGCGGATCGAACCGCATGACGGTGGCGGCGACCGGGGACCAGCCCCTCTCACGCAGCAGGTCGAGGATGAGGTCGCAGCGGCGACCCGCCACCGCGTCCGGCTTGAGCACCACGAAGGTGACATCCTCCGGGCAGCCGGGGTCGGCCGACCGGGCAAACCACCGCAACCCTTCCCGCAGGTAGGTGTCGTAGCGGTAGGCCTCCCGCTTGGCGGGGTCGGCGGTCAGTCCCCGCAGTGCGGTGACCGGGACCGCCGAGCGCGGAACGTCCGTCACTGTCGGACACGGCATCAGTCGAACCTCCTTCCGCCCAGCGGTGCGGGCTTGCCGTCCACCAGCACCACGGGGCTGCCGTCGGGATGGGCAGCGGTCGAGTCGAGTCCCAGGCGCCGCTCGGCGAAGGCCTGCACCGTCCAGCTCAGCGCCACCGGGTCACTGACCGACTTCTGTATGAGTTCCTGCCGCCGGGCGTCCTGTTCTCCGGCGGTGCGTCCGTCCACGGGCACCGGCGGCCCGAGGCACAACACGGCCCCACCGTCGTGAGTGGCGTCCACCAGGAAACAGGACGTCCGCGTCGCGTCGTGTCCCAGCGACATCGCCAGCCGCACCGGATCACGACCGATGAGGAGCCGATGGCCCGCTTCGTCCAGGACGCTGAGGTCCCCGGGATGCTGGTTGATCATCCGTCCGTCGAACCGATCAAGCAGGTCGCCCTCGACCCATCGGTGGTACGCCAGGACCACGAGATCAAGCGGGCCGTTCCGCCGCTCCCAGTCACCGATTCGCTCGCCGAGCCGGTCGTGCCAGCCGCGTGCCCGGAGCCGGTACCGCTGCCGGGCCACCGCGTCCCGAGCCTGCGAGGCGAGCCCGCAGTAGGCGTCGAAGTCTCCCGGCCACGTCTCCACCCCCGCGTTCCGGGCGACGTCCAACGCCGCCACCCGCTCCGCGTGCGACGCCACGAGGCTCACCTGGTACGAGTGCGGACGGCGCGCGCTCATGCCCAGCAACGTGTGGAGGTTGGCACCCGTGGCGGACACCAGCACGGCGATCCGCAACGGCCCGTCGCCGTGTCGCGGCCCCAGTGTGCGGACCCCGTCGGCGCCTCGCATCAGGCCGTCCCCTCCGCAGCGGTGCCGCCCTCCGGGACCAGCGCCACGAGGGACTGCGCGCAGCCCGCGCGGTCCGGGTTGACCAGGTGCATGTGACGCGCCCCCGGTACCCGGTGATGCACCGGGTCGAGCCCGTCCCGGCGCCACCGGTTCAGTTGATGCTCCATCAGTTCGGCGGGGACCGCCTGGTCGCACCCGGCCTCGATGACGGTCAGCGCCGCCACGTCGGCCCGGGTGACGACGGGTACCGCCGCCGTACTGCTACCACCACCGGCCAGGTGCCCGGCCAGAAAGTGCTCGACCGCACCGTCCCCCACCCCGAGCGTCGCGGCACGGTCCAGGTGCACGACGGGGGCCAGCAACACCATTCGCCGGCCCTCCCCCCGGCCCGCCACCGCGGCCATCGCGAGGTGGCCGCCGGCGGAGTGGCCGGCAACCACGGCGTCGCGCCACGTACCGTCCGGGGCCGCCAGCGCCTCCAGGGCGGCCACGCAGTCGTGCACGGCCGCCGGCCACATCCCTCCGTCCCAGGTCGGCCGGTACTCCACCACCGCGATGCGGCATCCCCTGCGGACGAGCTCCACCGCCAGCGGTTCGAGATCCCGTGCCGTGCGGTCGTGCCGCCAGAAGCCGCCGTGCAGCAGCACGACCGGCGGACCCGACCGGTCCTCGTCGGCGAGGTATGTGTCCACCCGCTGCCAGGGCGACGGGCCATACCGCACGACCCCCTCGCTGATCCTCACAGCACTCCGATTGCTTCCAGCCGGGACACCCAGTGCTCGAAGCGCTGGTCGGACATCTGCACCTCGGCGCGCCGCTCGGCCGATTCGTCCGCCGCGCCCTGACGCCACCAGACCTGGCCGTCCGACCGTCGGATCATGAAAGCTCGCTGTTTACGGGCCGGGCTCTGAATCATCAGGGAGATGGTCTCGGGCTCGGTGATCGTCGTATGCAGCTGTTCGTGATCGAGCGTGATGCAGCGCCCGGCGGGCTCCTCGCGAATGAAGTACGGCCAGAACCGGGACACGTCCGCCGTCTCGTCCAGCGGCTGGTCCGTGGCATAGAGGGTGTGCTGGTAGGCGCCGCTCAGAATGTAGGCGGTGAAGCTGTACCGGTGGTTGTGCACGCGCTCGTACTGGTCGGTGTTGGCCAGCCGGAGCCGGATGCGCAGCCCCCTCTCGGGTGCGTCCCAGATCACGATCTTGTCGTCGAGGGCGTGGCACTCGCACTTCTGGCGCAGCTCCGGCGTCCTGCGGACCCGGTCGACCAGGGCACGCAGCAATGCACGGTCGTCACCGATGCGACGGGCAATCTGCTCGGTCACCTCCGCCGCCGTCTCGATGTCATCCCAGCGGACCGTCGGGAGCGAGGACATGAATGCGACCGCCGCCCGCTCGTCGAGGGTGGCCGCGCCGGCGGTCATCGTCTCGGTCATCACAGCACCTCCATGGCCTGAAGCCGGCTGGCAAGGTCGTCGAAGTACGCCTTGCTGATGCGCTTACTCCCGCGCCGCGCGGCCTTCTCCTTCTCCTCGCCGAAACGCCACCAGACACGGCCGGTCTCGCGCTCGGTGATGAGCGAGCGCTCCTTCTCGGCCGGCCCGCGCAGGAACAGGGATACGGTGTTCGGCGTGGTGAACGTCGTGTGGATCTCACTGTGGTGCAACGTGTAGCAGTTGCCCGGGATCTCGTTGGTGACGAACCGGGGCTGCACCCGCAGGTCGCAGTCCTGCGCGTCGAAGTCGTCCTGCGCGTCTTCGGGAATTCCCTCGGGACGGCCGACGAGCTGGTGCCTGACGTGCCGGTAACGACCGCGCAGGATCAGCGAGGTGAACGAAAACCGGTGGTCGTGCGGACGATCCCGGTGGTCCTCCGTGGAGACGTGCACCCGGATCCGGAAGCCCCGGTCAAGCGCGTCGTAGACCACGAGCTTGTCCAGCAGCCGGTGGTGCTCGCACTTGTCGAACAGATCCTCCTCCTCGCGGGCCCGGGCCAGCAGCTCCCGCAGGGCGCTCTTGTCCTCGGCGAGCGCCAGCAGCACGTCTCTGGTCTGGGCGCGGGCCCTGGGCAGGTCGGACCAGTCCACCGTCATCCGGTTCAATGCATCCAACATCGTTTCACCTCTACTTTTCGTTGAGGGCGGCCCACCGGCCGCACCGCCGCCATGGCCCCGCCCGGAGCCGTCACCGGCGCTCGGACGAACCGATGGCCACTTCCGCCCGCACCCCGGTGCCGAACGTGCGGTGCGCGGTCGTCGTCGCCAGTTGCCAGAGCTGGTCGTCCGACACGCCGCTCGCCTGCGCGTTGCGCATCTGGCGCGCCAACGGCTGCGACCCCGCGGCGACGATGCCGCCGTCCTGGTACCAGAGGCTGTTGTCCACGGTCTGGTGCAACCGCTGCCCGCCGATCCGCGCGGAGTCGCAGCGGTCCGTCATCATCATCGCGTTGGCGTGCCCCATCAACTCGACCGCGCGGGTGGCGATGGCCAGGTCGACGTGCTCGCCGTCGAAGTTGATGCAGGCGGAGATCCGCCCGGCGGCAGCTTCCCGCATGATGGCCGCCGGCACCGGCCCGGCGATCCGGTCCATCTCATCGAGCGACCAGTGCGGCAGGTCGTACGCGGCCAGGGTGCTGGCCCGGGCAGCCCGCGCCGCCGACGTACGGAAAGCGTGCCTGATGGCCAGGGGCATGTCGTTGAAGAGGTGATCCGTGATCACCCGGGATCCGGTGCCCGCCCACTCGCTCTGCCAGGCCAGCTCGACGATGTGGTGGACCAGTTCGGCGCTGCCCCGGGGATCCGTCCGGGTGAAGTGCCCCAGGGCGGGACGCACCCCATGCTCCATCAGCAGTGGCACGATCCAGTCCAGGCGCGGGTGGCGGCCGTCGAGGTTCTCGTGCAGGCTCGATGCGGTGGTGAAGGCGTCCGGGGACATTACCGTGTATGCCAGTCCGAGCGGACCGAGCTTGGCCAGGCGTTCCCACTCGTGCCGCGTCGGGGCCCACACCGTAGCCGCGGGCGTCCCGCCGTGGCTCGCGAGCAGCGGCCCTTCCAGCGCGATTCCCGCCACGTGCGGTATGCGCCCGGCCCGTCGCAGGTCCCGGTAGCGGTGCATGAACCGCTCGAAATCCGCGAGACGGTCGCGGTGCAGATAGAGCGTGGGGATGCTGAGCACCCCCTCCTCCCCACAGCGCTGGTCCAGCCGCTCCAGGTCGAGGGTGGCGAATTCGGAGAAGTCCACCTCGCCGAAGCCGTGACAGTGCACCTCGACGGGCAGTGCAAGATCCTTCTCGTGCTCTTCCAACCCCAGCCTCCCCGTGGAAAGGGCCGGCACGTCGTCCGCCAGGCCCAGTGACCGTCCGTTCATCGTGTTAACCCGTAGCGGTGCAGTTCCTCGGCGGCCGGGCCGCCGTCGAAGGCGCCGAGCGCGTCGAAGTGACGCATCGTCTGTCTTGACGTGGTCGTCGTGTGCAGCGTGATCACTTCCGGCGGATAGGTCTCACTGACGATGCGCTCGACCTCCCCCGCGTCGAACCCGTACCCAGCGAGTTCCGCGCGGATCGCCGGCAGGTCCGGACGCAGGAACGCGTCGATCAGACGGGGTACCAACGCGCCCGCCCTCCTCCGCTCGGCCGGGGACAGCTGCCGCCACATGTGGCGGAGAAAGTCGGCGAAGTAGGCGTGGTGCCGTCCCTCGTCCTGGGCGTGATCCTGGATCGTCCCCCGGACGGCAGTGGACACCTCCTTCCAGTCGGGCAGGTCCGCCAGAGTTGCCGAGATCAGCGTCTCGGAGACGATGACGAACAACAGCTCAGCCAGCGCGCGGTCGCGCTCGGGGAGCTCAGCGAGGATCTGACCCAGGCGTGCGAGGAAGAACGGTTCGGCCGGCAGCCGAGGCACGATTCCCGTACGGGCGCGCACCTGCCGTGCGAGGTCCACCGAGAAGAGCGTGTGGTAGGCCTCGTCGCAGTACATCTTGTACGCGTCGAAACGCATCTCCTCGGGCAGGTCGACGCCGACCGACCCCCGCGCGATGCCGAGGACGGTCCGGTTCACCACGAGGTACTCGAGGCGGGCGGTGAAGTCGAGGTACCGGTACAGATGCTGGATCAGCACCTCCTCGAAGGTCGCGGCGGGCAGTGCCCGGACCAGCGGGTGTCGGCTCACGGGGACCAACTCCGGTGGGAAGAAGGAGGTCTCGTCGTCGATCAGCACCCGCCGGGGGGCCTGCCGCACGCTGGCCCGCTCGTGCCAGTTGCGGAACGGGCTGCGGTATGGCTGGTCCGGATCGCCCACGTCCGGTCTGGCCGATTGCAGCAGCAGTTCCTTCGGGCAGTAGGACAGCGCGGCACACCCGATGAACATGCCGACAGTTCCGCACATACGCTTCTTCCCCGATAGATGGTGAGCGGCCCGGGTCCCGCCCACGTCCGGCCGGGAGGTCCCTGCTGCTCGCCGAGACGGCCTGCCCCTGCGGCTCCCGGCCGAGACCGGCCGGGAGCAGACGGTGGGCACCCGGCGCGCCGGCCCTGGAGTCCGGGCCGCGACGGCACGGTCCGTCCTCGGCCTTGTCATGCCGTGTCCACCATGCCGTTCTCGGCCAGGTGTGCCAGCAGCTCGCCGCAGTCGGTCACCGCCTCCTCGACCGCCACGTCGTATTCGGCCGCCAGGCGCTCACCGATCTGCCGGACCGTGGCGGTGCCGTCTACCTGCCGAAAGATGAACTCCGCCACCTCGTCCAGCTCAAAGGCCAGTGAGGCGTTGGCCACGAAGAGCTTGCTGCGGAACTTGCGGAACCGGGCCGCGGGGGCACGACGAAGCACGGTGTCGGGCGTGACCGCCTGGACGGACGTCATCAGATCTCCACTTCCACGGAAAGGTCCTTGCACAGCGCGGCTACCCGCTCGGCCCAGACTCCCGGCTCCGCCGGATCGAGATCGGCCATCGTCTCCAGGGCCCAGTACGTCGCGAAGGGAAGCATCGGCAGTGCCGCCTCCCTGACCCTTCGCGCGCGCCACTTCGGCGACCGGGAACCGAAGTCCCGCCTGCTCTCCAACAGGGCGTCGACCATGTGGCCGAAGGCCTTTCGGGCGGCCAGCACGGCGCTCTCGGCGTCGCCGGCAGCGAGCATGCCGTACACGTCCTCGACGTTTCCGTCGGCCTCCGCCAGCGATCGAGTGGTGACGAACGCCTGGTAGGCGGAGTCGTCGAGTTGGGCCCGGCGGCGCTCCAGCCAGGCGGTGTCCCCCAGGGGCAGGCAGGTGTGGAATCGCCCCAGCAGCAACTCCTCGGGGTCGGTCAGCACCTTCAGCGAGGAGACGCCGCCCTCGAACTGCTCCCACCCGACCTTCGCGAGCATCTGGTCGATCTGCGCATCCAGCCAGTAGGCGACCTCCCAACGGCGGCCGGCGACCAACATGTCCAGAGCGAGGACGGTGTCGGGGCTCAGCGGCACGGACACCGTCCGGGCTCCGTCGGTGCTGTAGGGCCGCTGTGAGACCACGACAAAGTCGAAGTCGCTGCCCTCGTTGGCCCAGCCTCGGGCCGCCGAGCCGACGGCGAAGACGGCGAGACGGTCCTCGGGCAGCAACGAGCGGCGCTCCAGTTCCTGCAGACAGTCGCCTGGATCAAGCTTCATGCCAGCCCCTGTCGTCGTTTTCCCGCTGCAGTTCGAGCAGCACGTTGGGGATGTTGTTGATGACGTGCGCCACGAGCGCGGGATAGATGGATCCTGACAGGACTGTCAGGGCCAGCCAGGCGACCGCGGCGCTGATCTCCACCAGGGTGGAACGGGTACTTCCCCGCCGGTTGGTCCCGGGCTGGATGTGGTGCTGGGCGACGAACGCGATACCACCGAGCAGACCGACCGGCAGGGTGGCTCCGGCCAGCAGGACCGGCGCCCGGAAGACCGCCTCCTCGCCCACCGAACAGACCGTCCCGGCGAAGGCGCGGGCGAGGCCGTGAGCGCGGGGCGTGGGACCGAAGACGAACGCCAGCTCGCCGGAGAACAAGGACTTCATCCGCATGTCGCTGAGCGCGACCAGGCCGACCGCCACCGCCACCGCCACCGCGAACCACCACCAGTCCGCGCCGGTGACCAGCCACGACGAGCCCATGACCACGGCCATGATGATCGCGCCGATCGGAGCGACGAGACCGGCCAGCGTCTCGGCCCAGAAACTCAAGCCGCTGCGCATGGTCCGGGGTACCCGCCACGGCAGGCACATCAGGGCAACTTCCACCGCGAGCAGGACGGCCACGATCCGGGCCTCGGTTCCCCCGAGGCTCCACAGGCCGACACAGAAGGCCAGTACGCAGAAGACCGCTGTCAGGCGTCGTACATCGAGCACCCAGCCCTTCGGATCAAACGTGCTGGCGTACTGCGGGCCGGTGGCGGCCGGGACGTCGAGCTGTTTCGTCGCTGTCATCAGCTACCCAGTCCCGCCATGACCGGAGCAGGGGTCTCGGCGGCGCCGACGGTCCGTACGTGGACGAGCACGCCCGCGTCAATGGCCTCGAGGAGCAGTTCCTGTACCTCGTCCGGATCCGAGTCGAGCTCCGACAGCAGGGAGGCGATGCTGCGCACCCCGTCGAGAGCACGCAGGAGGGCAAGCCACACGGGGCTCTCCGTCTCGTCCACCACAAACTCGATGGCGCCGTCGACGACGATGTACCAGGAGGCCGGGTCCGCAGGCGAGTGCAGCAGCAGGACATTGTCCGCGAGCGCGACGACGGCGTTCGGGGCCACTGGCGGGCGACGCAGCACCGACGCCTCGGTCTCGCTCAGCTGGAGGTCCCAGTCGTGCACCACGATCCGTTCGGGCACCGATGCGGCACCCGCCCCGAGCGGGTGGCCGGGTAGCTCGTTCGTCATCTGCTCGAGCAGGCCGAGATTGACCACGCGCAGCAGGAACTCGACGTGTCCGGAGGTCGGATCCTCCCGCAGCCGACGCAGCGACGACCGGATGTTGCCCGCGTCGAGGAAATCCCGCGCACCCGGCCCGCACAACGCCTGTTCCAGCAGCGCGTCTCCCTGCTGAGCCAGCATGCGGATGAACGTCCGGTAGGTGTGCAGGACACCTTCGCCGTAGAAGAAGGGCACCTTGGGGCGGTTGACCACCTCCGGCGGAAGGAGGTCGACCATGCCGCGGCGGAGGATCTGCTTGTCCCAGATCAGGGCCGGTCGCAGGGCCTCGGGTACCGCCGCCGTGAGCTCGACGAGGCGGTGGTCGAGGAACGGAACGCGGGCCTCGATGCCGTTGCCCGCGGCGGTCCGATCCTCGTGCCAGCAGTTGTACTGCTGCACGTCCCGGTACTTCCAGCGGAAAAGCAGGTCGTACGGGTCACGGTCGACGCCACCGGCCGCGTCCCGCAGCGCGGACGCGCGGACGAGCGAGAGGTCCGACTGTTCCCACCACGCGCCGAGATCGGGCCGGCGGTGCTGGAGACCGCGCATGGCCATGCGGTCGATGTTCGACAGGAAGTCGCCCCAGTCGCCCCCGCCGGCGAAGGAGACCGAGTAGCCGCCGTTGAACTCGTCCGCTCCGCCGCCCAGGAGCATCGCCTTGATCTCCGGGGCGTGGGCCCGTACGTAGCGGTAGAGCTCGTACTTGTAGTACGCCTCCGGGCCGGCGAGCGGTGTCTCCAACAACCACACGAACCTCTTCCACTCCTCGACACCGGGGGTGGCTGTGGCGTCGAAGAGAACCTGGTGGTTGACGAGTCCGAGGTGGGTGGCGATCTGGTGTCCGTACTCGGCATCCCCGTTGAGCAGGGTACTGCCGTTGAGCGCCGTGAAAGTGCGGGGTTTCTCGACGGCGAGGGCGGCGACCGCCGCCGAGTCGATTCCTCCGCTCAGGAAGAGCCCGACTTCCACGTCTGCCATGCCGCACTCGGCCACGGACGAGGCGAGCGTGTCCCGGTAGGCGCCGATCAGTTCCTTCTCCGAGCCGGTGCGGGCACCGTCGAATCGGGGGAACGACCAGTAGCGGTGTGTGTCGGTCTCGCCGGACGCCAGGTCGATGGTGACGACGCACGCGGCGGGCGCGTACTCGATATCGCTGAACCAGGAGGTGGGTGCGCTGTCGTCGAACACCAGCGCTCCGGTCATCATCTGGTCCGACAGCGCGCCGGCCCAGTCGATCCTGCGAGGGCAGGCGGGATCCTCGAAGAGGGCCTTGATCTCGGAGGAAAAGACGATCCGATCGTGGTTGCGGTGGTAGTAGAGGGGCTTGATACCAAACCGGTCCCTGGCGAAGACCAACCGGTTGCGGTCACGGTCCCAGAGGACCAGCGAGAACATGCCGCGGACCCGGTCGAGGAAGCGCACCCCGTCACGCCGGTAGAGATGCAGCAGCACCTCGCAGTCCGATCCGGTGCGCAGCCGGGTCCCGGGCGGCAGCCCGGCGGCCAACTCCCGGTGGTTGTATATCTCGCCATTCGCGATGAGGACCAGCGAGCCGTCTTCGGTACTCAACGGCTGCCCGCCACCGACGGGGTCGACGAGGGAGAGACGGACGAACCCGAGGCCCACCGGGCCCGAGCGGTGAAACTCCCGGCCGTCCGGTCCCCGGTGGGCGACCGCGCCGGTCATCCGCTGGAGCAACTCATCGGTGCCCGCGCCAAGCAGTCGCCCGCCAAGTGACGCCACTCCCGCCAAACCACACATGACTACCTCACTGAAGTGCTTCACAGGTCGATACCCGCCCGGGCGAGGGTCCGGTCCACGGCGCGGTTGGAGATCTGCGGGCAAGTGCCCAGCATTGGCAGGCGGTGTCGTGGCACCGCCGGCGGAACCTGGCGGGCAGCCCCGGCCCGGGGACACACTGTCCCGCTGACGCCGGGGATGTGCCGCACCGGCAACGGTGCGGCACATCCCCATCCATCATGCGACGTTCGCCAGAACGGTGCCGAAGACGACCTTCTTGGCCACCGGCTTCGAGTACTTACGCATAGAGATCACCACCTTTCGTATCCCCGGGGGGCGGGAAACGAAATGGGGGCGAGGACGCAACGTTAACCGGCGCCTACAGGCAGCGGCTCGCATGCCCCGTGATGAAGCAACTGAATGCAGCAACGGATGGATCAATCGTCCGACGTGCGGGCGATATTCCATCACATCTGAGTCAGTGCAAATCCCCCGTATTCCAACCCCGTGTGGGACACAGTCAACCACCTGTGGCGGGGAGCGTCAACCACTGCGCCGACGATCAATCCGCACACATGCCCCTTGTTTGCACCATTTTTCCAAAAACATGCGTTGATGTCTTCGCGTGCCCAGCACCGGCGTCAAAGGCGGACGCCCATGCGTTTCCGCAGGTCAGGGAGTCGACATTCGCCTGAACGGAGGGTAAGCGAGCCACCCGCTACGCGCCACTTCCGTCACCCCAAGATCGACTAAGCTCGCCATCATCGGCGAGGTGAGCACGACGCTCAGTTCGGCTGGGCGCAGCCTGTCAAGTAGCACTCAGTAACGTCATGACATGACTCAGTGATTCCCCGCACGCATTGACCCTGGTCAGGAAAGCGCCCTCGAATACGCCTCGGAATACGCGCAACAGAAACGCGCCAGGGGCCGCAGGAAAAGCTTTTCGTTACCGCCATCCTAATGCTCCAACGCCACCTTGGCCTGCCTACGCTGGCCGTGGGCTCGTCGGGCTCGGGCTTGAGATGTTCGTCGCCAGATGGCCAATGCCGGGCGTATTCCGTCGGGCGTGACGCGGTGGGACGAAGCCGTTGAGGCGTCAGGGCCCCGGCAAAGTCGTGACGGTGTCCGACTTGAGTGGACTGGAGCAGAAGCGCCGTTGTTGATGGCAGCAACACGGGCATGACTGGTTCGGAAGATCATCAAGGTTCCTACGCCGTGTGATCGCCGAAGTGAGTCATGCCCGCCCTGCCATCATCGCTGATCTCGTCGGTGTCGTGCGCACCGGCACTGACCGTGTCCGAAGCCGCTGGCGGGCTGCTCGCAGCGCTGGCCGATCTGCCTGATCCGCGGGCCCGTCGCGGCGTCCGGCTCCGGGTCGACGCCCGTCCGAGGCGATGATCCGCCGGCTGTTGCAGGCCATGGATCCGCAGCTACTGACCGCGGCGGTCAGCGTTTGGCTTGCCGGCCGGTCTGCTGCCGGCACGTCGACGTCTCGGCGAGCGATCGCCGTCGACGGCAAAACCTTGCGTGGCTCGCGCACCACCGACAACGCGGCCCGGCATGTGATGGCCGCCTGTGATCAGGCTGTCGGCGTGGTCCTGACCAGTCCCCCACCGACCGGCATCGTGGCGGATCTTGCACACCCGGCGGATCGCGTCTCGGCGAGACGTGCCGCCGCCGGGCCGCGCAGACGTCACGTCGGCTGACGTTCAGTCCCGGGGCGGCCGCGCGGGTGGCGGAGGATCGTGTCGGCCGGCAGCATGGAACGGCGAACCCCGCCGGCGGGGCCGACGGGCGTCTGGATGGAAGCTCCCCCGTTTGGACTCGAACCAAAAACCTGCCGGTTAACAGCCGGCTGCTCTGCCAATTGAGCTACGGGGGACCGCTGCGTCGTCCGGCGCGGATCTTTCTGCGCCGTGCGACGGGGACAAGAGTACAGGATTCCGGGGGGTGTTGGTCCAGGGGGTTAACCTCAGGGCCACGGCCCACCCACGGGGTGATGAAGCAGACAAATCGCCATCAGGGCCCAGGGAGGTATGAGCGGAGAGCAGGATGGGTAGTTAGCTGCGGACAGAGATGGCAGGCGCGATTTGGTCGCCTCCGGCGGATCACCGCCGGACGACGGCGCGTCAGGTACGGAAGGAGCCGCCATGCGCGGAAAGATGATGTTCCTTGGCGGGCTGGCTGCGGGATTCGTCCTGGGCGCCCGTGCCGGTCGGGAAAAGTACGAGGAGCTGGTGATCCGGGGCCGCAAGGTGCTCGACCACCCGACCGTCCAGGAGGCGGCCGGTGTCGCGCAGGCCCAGGCGACCCGCCTCTACAGCGAGGGTAAGGACAAGATCGGCCAGTCGAAGCTGGGCGAGAAGCTGAGCACCAACGGCAACAAGCAGGAGCTGAGCGACGCCGACGACGCCTTCGCCGGCACGCCGGCCACGGTCGGCGCGAAGAGCTCCACCGGGTCGTCGGGCACGGCCTCGACCCCCGGGTCGACGAGCAGCACCTCGACCCCCGGGTCGACGAGCAGCACCTCGACCCCTGGGTCGACGTCGGCCACCACCACGCCCCGCAGCAAGCCGTCCAGCTCGGGCACCAACGGCAGCACCCTCTGATCGCACCTCGAGCGGGCCGGTCACCTTCGGGTGACCGGCCCGCTCGTCTGCGCGCTGCGCGTGCCGGCGTCAGTCCCGGCTGGTGAAGGCGGCGTCGAAGGCCGCGGCCGGGGCGTCGAAGGCGAGCCGGCGGACGAACTGCAACGCCTCCGGGGCGCCGACCAGGCGGTCCATCCCGGCGTCCTCCCACTCGATCGAGATCGGGCCGGCGTAGCCGATCGCGTTCAACGCCCGGAAGCAGTCCGCCCAGGGCACGTCGCCGTGGCCGGTGGAGACGAAGTCCCAGCCGCGCCGCATGTCCGCCCACGGCAGGTGCGAGGCGAGCCGGCCCCGCCGCCCGTCGCCGGTGCGCACCTTCGCGTCCTTGCAGTCGACGTGGTAGATCCGGTCGGCGAAGTCGAAGATGAAGTTGACCGGGTCCAGCTCCTGCCAGACGAAGTGCGACGGGTCCCAGTTGAGCCCGAACGCCCGCCGGTGCCCGACCGCCTCCAGCGTCCGCTTCGTCGTCCAGTAGTCGTACGCGATCTCGCTCGGATGCACCTCGTGGGCGAAGCGCACCCCCACCTCGTCGAACACGTCGAGGATGGGGTTCCACCTGTCGGCGAAGTCCTGGTAGCCGCGCTCGATCATCGACGGCGGGACCGGCGGGAACATCGCCAGCGTGTGCCAGATCGACGACCCGGTGAAGCCGACGACGGTGTCCACCCCGAGCTTCGCCGCCGCCCGGGCGGTGTCCTTGATCTCCTCGGCGGCCCGACGGCGTACCCCCTCGGGCTCGCCGTCGCCCCAGATCCGGGCCGGCAGGATGCCCTCGTGCCGCTCGTCGATCGGGTGGTCGCAGACGGCCTGACCGACCAGGTGGTTGGAGATCGCGAAGACCTTCAGGTGGTGCTTCGCCAGGGTCTCCCGCTTCCGCTCAACGTACGTGTCGTCCGCGAGCGCCCGGTCGACCTCGAAGTGGTCACCCCAGCAGGCGATCTCCAGCCCGTCGTAGCCCCACTGCGAGGCGAGCCGGCAGACCTCCTCGAACGGAAGGTCGGCCCACTGGCCGGTGAAGAGCGTGATGGGTCGCGCCATGGTGCTTCTCCCCTGTGCTGATGGGGATTCCGTGGGTGCGTGACCGGGGCGAGGGTTGACCGGCCGGGCCGGTGCGCGGCGGTGCGCGGCGGGGCACCGGCGGGCGCGGGAGAGCGCCTGAACCCGCCGGGTTGCGCCTCCCGCCGGTCACCGGCGACCGCCGAGGATCGCCGACCCCACTCTAGGACCGGCATCCGCCGCGCGGAAGCCCCGCACCGCCCGCACCGCGATCCCGCGCCGCGCCCGGCGTTCGCGGGGCTCCTCCGCGAACGCCGGGGCACGAACCGCACGACCGCGGGAGGCGGGCGTCGGGTCAGGGCAGGATCCACCTCTGGTTGGCGCCCGGGTGGCAGGTCCACAGGTGCACGGGCTGACCGTCGGCCGCGGTGTTGCCCGAAACGTCAAGACACTTGCCCGACGACGCGTTCCTCAGGGTGCCGTCCGGCTGGGCCGACCAGCTCTGCGCACCCGTGCCGTTGCACCCGTACAACTGGATCCTCGTCCCGTCCGCCGAGCCACCACCGGAGACGTCCAGGCACTTGCCCAACGCCCGCACCGTCGAGTTCGGCGTCACCGTCCACACCTGCGCCGCCGAGGCGTTGCACCCGTAGATCTGGATCTGGGTACCGTCGGCCGTGGCCCCGTTGCGCACGTCCAGGCACTTGCCGCCCAGGCCCCGGATCGGGCCGACGCCACCGCCGCCGCCAGACCTGACCAGCGTGAAGTCGTCCACGTCGAAGAGCCCCGTACCCGAGCCGGTGAAGGTCAGGTAGAGGTTCCCGGTGCCGGCCGGGACCGCGGACAGCGCCGCCGTGACCTCGGCGAAATTGGTCCAGCCACCGGTGTTCGGCACGGCCACCGAGCCGAGCAGCGCGCCGGTGGTCGAGCCGGCCCGCACCTGGATGGTGCCCCCCGGCCCACCGGAGACGACCCGCGCGCGCATCGACGTCGCCCCGGTCAGGTCCAGCCCGTCGTACGCGGCCCAGTCCCCCGGGTCGATGTGCCCCAGCGTCTGGCCACCGTTCGCGCCGGCCTTCGCGAACGGGGCCACCCCGGCGGCCGAGCTGAACGCCTCCGCCTGCACGGTGGTGTTCCCGCCCGGCGGGTCGACGCCGAGTTCCCTGATCCGGATGTTGCGGAACGAGGCGTCGTCGCCGGTCCCGTGGTTCTGCAGCCCGATGTGGCCGGCGAGCGAACGGGCCGGATCCGTGTTGGTGAAGTCGTTGATCCGCACCCCGTTGAGGAAGACCTGGAGGCGCTCGCCCTCGACCAGCAGCTCGTAGGTGTTCCACTCCCCCGGCGGGTTGAGCGCCGCGTCCCGGGCCGCGAGGTCCGCGGACTTGAAGGTGTAGATCGCGCCGGTGGTGCGGTCGGCCGCGTCGGTGGCGTCGATCTGCACCTCGTAGCCGTTGTTCACCGCCGACCAGGGGTCACTGGAGGCCGGGAACCCGAGGAAGACGCCCGAGTTGTCGTCGCCGGCGAGCCGCCAGTCCAGCTTCAGCGAGTAGTTGGTGAACTGCTTCGCGGCGTACCAGTACAGGCCCATCCCGCCGACGGAGCTGAGCGTGGCGTCGGCGTTGCCGAAGCTGCCCGGGCCGGCCTGGGACCAGCCCGTGGTCGCGCCGTCGTAGAGCGCGGTGTAGCCGGTCTCGGGCCGGCAGTCGGCCCTGGCCCGGCCGGCCGCGTACCGGATGCCGCCGAGCAGGTGCGCGCGGAACGCCGGCTCGGCGTACGACGCCTGGGTGTGCCCGCCGCCGGTGTAGAAGGACCGGCCGCCGCTGTGGGTCTTGCACCAGGAGTGCGGGTGGTCGGCGCCCATCGAGCCGCCCGAGTAGGACGACTCGTCGAGGGTGGCCAGGACCCGGGCGGTCGAGCGGGCGTTGGTCTGGTAGTTGTACCACTCGTCGGTGCGGGTCCAGGTGCGCGGCAGGTGCGCGGTGCCCGGGTGCGCCCGGTTCTCCACCTTCACGCCCGCCTGCTGGATGGCCGGGTGCGAGGCGAAGTACGCCCCGACCAGGTTGCCGTAGAACGACCAGCCGTACTCGGTGTCGGCGGCGGCGTGCACGCCGACGAAGCCGCCGCCGGAGCCGATGTACGACTCGAAGGCGCCCTGCTGGGCGGCGTCGAGCACGTCGCCTGTGGTGTTGAGGAAGACCACCGCCTCGTACCGGGCCAGGCTGGCGGTGGTGAACGTGGCGGCGTCCTCGGTGGCGGTGACGGTGAACTGGTTGGCCGCGCCCAGGTCGCGGATCGCCTGGGTGCCGACGGCGATGGAGTCGTGCCGGAAGCCGGCGGTCTTCGAGAAGACCAGCACGTCGTACGGGGCGTCGGCGGCGCTCGCGGGCGCGGCCGGGGTGGTGCAGGCGAGGACGGCGAGGACGGCGGTGGCCGCGCCGAGGACGGGTCGGAGGAATCTGCGCATGTCACTCTCCAGTGCCGGAGGTGTCGAGGGGCCCTGCCGGGGCGGGGAGGGGCGCGGCGGCCCCTCCCCGTCGGGTCAGGGCAGGGTCCACTTCTGGTTGGCGCCCGTGTGGCAGGTCCACAGGTGCACGGGCTGACCATCGGCCGCGGTGTTGCCCGAGACGTCCAGGCACTTGCCGGTCTGCGGGTTCTTCAGGGTGCCGTCCGCCTGGGCCGACCAGTTCTGCGCGCCGGTGCCGTTGCAGCCGTACAGCTGGATCTTCGTCCCGTCGGCCGTGGCGCCGCCGGAGATGTCCAGGCACTTGCCCAGCGCCTTCACCGTTGAGTTCGGCGTCACCGTCCACGCCTGCGCGCCGGAGCCGTTGCAGCCGTAGATCTGGATCTGGGTGCCGTCGGCGGTGGCCGCGTTGCGTACGTCCAGGCACTTGCCGCCGAGCCCGACGACCGGGCCGGTGCGGACCGGCGAGCTGCTGAACGAGAACGTGTCCACGTCGTAGAGCGCGCCGGTGCCCGTGCCGGCGAAGGTCAGGTAGAGCGTGGTGGTGCCGGCCGGCGCCCCCGAGAGGCCGCCGCTGACCGTGGTGAACGTGTCCCAGGCGCCGGTGACCGGGACGGTCGCGGAGCCGAGCACGGTGCCCGTGGGCGAGCCGGCCCGCACCTGGAGGGTGCCGCCGGAGCCGGCGGAGGAGACCCGGGCGCTGAACGAGGTCGCGTCGGCGAGCCGGTACGGCTCGAACGCGATCCAGTCGCCGTTGTTGATGTCGCCGACGGTCCTGCCGCCCTCGGCCGTGGGCTTGTCGAAGGTCCCGACGCCGGAGGAGGTCCGGAAGTGCTCCGCCTGGCGCTTGCGCGGCTGGAGGGTGTGCTGCTTGTGCGTGGTCAGCCCGCCGGCGTCGGTGTACTCGGCGTCGAAGATGGCGAAGATGTTCGCCGCGTCGTCGTGTTCCCCGTCGACGGGGATGGTGATGGAGCCCGAGCAGCCGTTCTTCGAGGTGATCTGGTGGCCGTGGCTGTCGTGGCCCAGCACGTAGGTCATCTTGACCTTGGTGCAGTCGATGGCGGCGTCCTCCGGGTCCGTCACGGTGATGCTGAACGGCACGGTGTCGCCGTAGCTGAACAGTTGGCCGTTGCCCGGGCTGGTGATGGTGACCGTGGGCGCGGTGTTGCCCACCCCGATCTGCACGTTGGCCGTACCGGTGGCGCCCTGCGGGTCCCGTACGGTCAGCGTGACCTGGTAGGTGCCGTTGGTGGTGTACGTCTTGCCGGGGTTGGCCGCGGTGGACGTGGTGCCGTCGCCGAAGGCCCAGGAGTAGGTCAGCGCGCCACCGTCCGGGTCCGCCGACCCGGCCGAGGAGAAGTTGACGGTCAGCGGGGCCGTCCCGGAGGTCCGGTCGGCGGAGGCGACGGCGGTCGGCGCCCGGTTGCCGCCGGCGATGTGGTCGTAGCGGTAGAGCGCCGAGTTGGCGTCGCCGTTGAAGTAGCCGGTGCCGTAGTCGAGGATGTAGAGCGCGCCCTCGGGCCCGAACGCCATGTCCATGATCTGTTTGCCGTTCCACGGGAACGTGTCGATGACGCCCGGGGCGCCGGCGGCGTCGAGGTGGATCGGCTTGACCCAGCCCCGGCCGAGTTCACCGGCGAAGAACTGCCCGTCGAAGGACTGCGGGAACTTGGTGGTGGAGTTCAGCGCGGCGTCGTACCGGTAGACGGGGCCGCCCATGGGCGACTCGGAGCCGCCGCCGAACTCGGGCGGGCTGCCGGCGTCGCCGGCGTACCGGATCCAGGCGGGCTTCGCCGCCGGCAGGGTGGGCAGGCCGGTGTTGCGCAACGAATTGTTCGTCGGCCCGCCGGCACAGTTGTACTTGGCCCCGGCGGTGCCGGCGGCGAAGTCCCACTCGGCGTACGTCTCGACGGCGGTGTTGGTGCCGGTGCAGTACGGCCAGCCGTAGTTGCCGGGCCCGGTGATCCGGTCGAACTCGACCTGGCCGCTCGGGCCCCGGGCGGTGGTGGTGCCGGCGTCCGGGCCGTAGTCGCCGACGTAGACGATGCCGGTGGCCCGGTCGACGCTCATCCGGAACGGGTTGCGGAAGCCCATCGCGTAGATCTCGGGGCGGGTGCGCGCGTCGGAGTCGACGAACATGTTGCCCGCCGGGATCGAGTACGTGCCGTTGGCGTTCACCCTGATCCGCAGGATCTTGCCGCGCAGGTCGTTGGTGTTGGCCGCGCTGCGCTGCGCGTCGTACGCGGGGTTGCGGTTGGCGCGCTCGTCGATCGGGGCGTACCCGGCCGAGTCGAAGGGGTTGCTGTCGTCGCCGGTGGAGAGGTAGAGGTTGCCGGCGGCGTCGAAGTCGATGTCGCCACCGACGTGGCAGCACATGCCCCGGTCGGCGGGCACGTCGAGGATGTCGATCCGACTGCCGGTGTTGATCGTGTAGTCGGCGTTGAGGGTGAACCGGGAGAGCCGGTTGACGCCCTGCCAGGCCGAGAAGTCGGTGCCGGTGGCCGGGGCGTCGCCGGCCGGGGTGGCCAGCGGCGGCGCGTAGTAGAGGTAGATGTGCCGGTTGGTGACGAAGTCAGGGTCGGCCCCGATGCCCTGCAACCCCTCCTCGTCGTGGGTGTAGACCGGCAGCGTGCCGAGCACGGAGGTGGTGCCGGCGGAGTCGGTACGCCGGACGGTGCCGTTGCGGGCGGTGTGCAGGACCGACCGGTCCGGCAGCACGGCGATCGTCATGGGTTCGCCGACCTCGGCGACGCCCTTGGCGAGGGTGACCTGCTGGAAGTCCGTGCCGACGACGGGGTGGGCCCGGGCCGGGGTGGGGCCGCCCAGTGGGGCGGGGCCGGCGCCGAGGGTGACGGTGCCGGCCGTGGCGACCAGCAGCAGCGCCGAGGCGGCGCAGAGCCGTCGTCGGGTCCTGGGGGTGCGGGCGTCCTTGGTGGACATTCTTGTGCCGTCCCTTCCTGACGAGTGACTGCCAGGGCGGGCGCGCGCCGTCGCGCCGGTTGCCGTAGCGGGGGTGCGGTCGGCCCGCCGGGTGCCGAGCCCGGTGGGGCGCGACCTGCGAGGGACGGGGCGGGCCCGGTCGCTCGGAGGTCACCAGTCGATGGGTTCCCGCGCCGTCGGTTCACCTCGACGAAACAGCTTCGTGATGGCCCGAGGTTAAATGACATGCATCGATGTGTCCATACCTTCCGCCGGATCGGCGTCAACTTTCGTCGATCCGGCGGAAAGTGCCCTCGTGCGGGACTCAGCGCGGGCGGTCGACGGCCCTGGCGGCGAGGGCGGCCAGCGCCGCGCGGGCCTCGGCGGTCACGGGGGCCACCGCCAGGGCCGCCAGGGCCGCCTCGGTGCGTCCCCGGATCATCCCCTCGATCCGCTCGCGGGCCCCGGTGCCCTCGATGATCCTCCGCAGCTCGGCGGCGCCGTCGTCGTCCAGCGCCGGATTGCCGAACAGCTCACCCAACCGCGCGGCCTGCCCCCGGTCGGCGGCACCCCGGGCCAGTGCCATCATCACGGTCGGCTTGCCCTCGCGCAGGTCGTCCAGGACCGGCTTGCCGGTGACCACCGGATCACCGAAGACGCCCAGCACGTCGTCGCGTAGCTGGAACGCGTCGCCCAACGGGTCGCCGAACTCCGCCAGCGCCGCGACCTGCGCCGCTCCGGCCCCGGCCAGCGCCGCCCCGATCTGCAACGGCCGGGTGACCGTGTAGCGGGCCGTCTTCATCCGGACCACGGTGAGCGCGCTCGCCACCGAGGCGTCGCCCACCCCGGAGACCAGGTCCAGGTACTCCCCCGAGATCACCTCCGTACGCATCAGCGCGAAGATCCGGTACCCCCGCCGCACCCGCTGAGCATCCAGGCCGCACTCGTGGAACATCCGGTCCGACCAGGCGGCGCAGAGGTCGCCGCAGAGCAGCGCGGCGGCGCGCCCGTACGCCTCCGGATCGCCCCGCCAGGCCGAGCGGGCGTGCCGGTCGGCGAAGAGCCGGTGCACCGACGGCTCGCCCCGGCGGCGGTCGCTGCCGTCCAGGATGTCGTCGTGGATCAGCGCGAACGCGTGGAACAACTCCAGCGCGGCCCCGGCCACCACGATCGGGGCCTCGTCGGCCCCGCCGGCGCCCCGCCACCCCCAGTAGCAGAAGAGCGGGCGGATCCGCTTGCCCCGGGCCAGCACGAAGCGGTGCAGCGCGGTGAAGAGCCCCCGGGACACCCCGTCCGGCCAGTCCCGGCCCCGCCGGTCGAGGAACTCGGCGAGTGCGCCGTCGAAGCGGGCCCGCAGGCCGCTCGCGTCGATCGGAACGGCGGTGACGGTCACGACCCGTCCCCTGGCTGGACACACGTGAACATGGCAGTCCTTCCCGTCGAGCGACCCCGGCACGCAACATGAATAGAGAAACATGCATATCAGGAATCGCGTACGGGAGCCTCGCCCGCGCGGGCGGGCCCCGCCCGCCGGCCGCCACGGGAGGAAACCACCGGGCCGGCATCGAGGACGGCGGCGACGACCCCGGCCCGGTTCCCGAGCGGACGCGGACGGGCGGAGCTGGCAGGCAGGGTCGGTCGGCGTCCCGGCCCTGCCTCCCCCGCACCCCGCCGGCCGGCACGACGGCACGCGCCGGCCGGACGTCCTCCGGCGCGTCCCGGCGGGCAGACCGGATGCCGGTCTCCTCGCCGGAACGCGGGCGGCGGTCCCCCGGTGCGACCGGGGAATCCCGGTCCGGCCGCACCGGACGACCGTCCTGCTCGTGCGGCACCGGGCCACGCCGGCCCGGCCGCACGTCCTGCGGTGCCGACCTCGTCCCGGCCGCGGGGCGCAACCGCGGCCGGTCCCTCGCCGGTCGGCGCCGCAGGCGGCTCAGGCAGCCACCGTGGCCAGCGCCGGCTCCACCTCGGTCCAGGAGGAACCGAGCTGCGCGGAGCGGGTCACCGCGTCCAACACCAACTGGACCTGCAACCCGTCGGCGAAGGACGGGGCCGGATCGACGCCGGTGGCGATCGCCTCGACGAAGTCGCGCGCCTGGTGGGTGAACGAGTGCTCGTAGCCGATCAGGTGGCCGGGCGGCCACCAGGCGGACATGTACGGGTGCTCGCCCTCGGTCACCAGGATGCGGCTGAAACCCTGCTCGGCGGCGGGGCGGGTGGCGTCGTAGAACTCCAGCTCGTTGAGGCGTTCCAGGTCGAAGGCCACAGTGCCCAGCGAACCGTTGATCTCCACCCGGAGGGAGTTCTTGCGGCCGGTGGCGAACCGGCTCGCCTCGTACGTGGCCAGCACCCCGCCGTCGAGCCGGGCCACGAAGACCGCCGCGTCGTCGACCGTCACCGCGCCGGTGGCCGGCGGGCCGCCGGCCACCGCGCCCCCGTCCGCCGGCCCGCCCGGCAGCGGTCGCTGCCGCACGAAGGTCTCGGTGACGGCGCTGACCCCGGTGATCCGCCGCCCGGTGACGAACTGGGTCAGGTCGATGATGTGCGCACCGATGTCGCCCAGCGCGCCGGAGCCGGCCCGGTCCCGCTGCAACCGCCAGACCAGGGGGTACTGCGGATCCACGATCCAGTCCTGCAGGTACGTCGCCCGGACGTGCCGGATCACCCCGAGCCGCCCGTCGGCGACGAGCTGACGCATCATGGCGACCGCCGGCACCCGCCGGTAGTTGAACCCGCACATCGACCGCACCCCGGCGGCCTGCGCGGTGGCCGCCGCGGCGGCCATCGCCCGGGCCTGCGCGACCGTGTTGGCCAGCGGCTTCTCGCACAGCACGTGCTTACCGGCGGCCAACGCGGCGAGGGCGATCTCGGCGTGGCTGTCGCCGGGCGTGCAGACGTCGACCACGTCGATGTCGTCGGAGGCGACCAGCTCACGCCAGTCGGTCGTGTACGCCTCCCAGCCGAGCCGGTCGGCGGCGTCGGCCACCTTCCCGGCGTCCCGGCCGCAGATCAGCGCCATCCGGGCCCGCGCCGGCAGGTCGTACACCCGGTTCACGGTGCGCCACGCCTGTGAGTGCGCGGCGCCCATGAAGGCGTAGCCGACCATGCCGACCCGCAGTTGCCTGTCTGTCGTGGACAAGGTGGGTCTCCCCCCGTGTGTCAGAACCCGAGCTTGAGGTAGTCGCCCGCGTTCTCCTTGGTGATCGTCTCCGAGGCGAGGATGATCTCCTTGGGCACCTGGAGTTCCACCAGGTCGGACATGCCCCTGTCCTGGCCGATCAGCCGGGCCAGGGAGATGGCCGAGGAGGCCATCGACGGGCTGTAGGTGACGGTGGCCTTCATGACCGTGTTGTCGGCCTGGATGTCCTCCATCGCCTTCTTCGAGCCGGCACCGCCGACCAGGAAGAACTCCTTGCGACCGCTCTGGGCGACGGCGGCCATCACCCCGATGCCCTGGTCGTCGTCGTGGTTCCAGATCGCGTCGATCTTCGGCAGGGCCTGGAGCAGCTGCGCCGCCTCCTGCTGGCCGGAGTCGGCCGTGAACCGGGCCGCCCGGCGGTTGGCGACCTTGAAGCCGCTCGCCGCGAGGGTGTCGGCGAAGCCCTTCGAGCGCTCCTGGGTCAGCTCCAGCTCGTCCATGCCGGCGATCTCGCCGATCACCGGGTTGCTCACGCCCTTGGCCTTGAACTGCTCGATCAGGTAGGTGGCCGCGGCCACCCCCATGCCGTGGTTGTCGCCCTTGATCTGGAGCCGGTAGGCCCGCGCGTCCGGGAAGCCCCGGTCCAGGTTGACCACCGGGATGCCGGCCTTCATGGCCTCCAGGCCGAAGGCGTTGAGCTCCTTGCCGTCGTGCGGCAGCAGCACGATCACGTCCGGCTTCTGCGAGATCAGCGTGGACAGCGCCGCGCGCTGGGCCGCCGCGTCCGCGCCGGCCTCGACCGACTTGAACTCCACGTCGGAGTACGCGCCGGCCTGCGCCTTGGCGTTGTTGGTGATGGCGGCGATCCAGCCGTGGTCGGCGGCCGGGGCGGAGAAACCGATCGTCACCCGCTTGCCGGGCTCGTTGTTGCCGCCCGGCGCGGCCGCCGCCTTGGTCTGCGCCTCGGTGGGCTGGCTCTCGTTGCCGGTGCAGCCGGCGAGCAGCACGCCGGTGCCGACGGCGGCCCCGCCGAAGAGCAGCCGACGGCGCGACATGTCGCGACTGTGCTGGGTCATGACGACCTCCTGGGTTGACGGTGGTGGAGGAAAACCGTGGTGCGGGGACGGAAGAGGGCGCACGGGGCCCGGCCACCCGTCGCTCGGGTGGCCTCGCACGCCGTGCGGTACGGCTCAGGTGGTGGTGGCCCGGTTGCGGGTCAGGAACCGGGTGAGACTGTGGAACTGGACCTGCTGGATGAGGACGGCGGCGACGATGATGCCGCCCTTGACCATGTTCTGGGCCTCCGTGGAGAGGCCGTTGATGGCGAAGAGGTTGGTGATGGTGGCGAAGATGACCACCCCGAGCAGGGAACCGATGATGGTGCCCCGCCCGCCGCTGAGCAGCGTGCCGCCGATGATCGCGGCGGCGATCGCGTCCAGCTCGTAGAGGTTCGCCATCGCCGCCTGCGCCGAGTTGGCCTGGGCGGTGAGCATGATGGCGGCGATGCCGCAGCAGAGGCCGGAGAGCGCGTAGAGCAGCACGGTGTGCCGCCGCACGTCGATGCCGGCGAGCCGGGCGGCCTCCGGGTTGCCGCCGACGGCGACCGTGCGCCGCCCGAAGGTGGTGCGGTTGAGCAGCACCCAGCCGGCGGCGACCACGGCGGCGAGGATGTAGACCAGCAGCGGGATGCCGAGCAGCTTGTCGCCGGCCAGGCCGTTGATGAAGGCGTTGCCCGACACCTGGGTCTGCTTGTCGGAGATCTCGGCGGCGAGGCCGCGGGCCGCCACCAGCATGGCGAGGGTGGCGATGAACGGCACCAACCGGCCGTACGAGATGAGCAGCCCGTTGACCAGGCCGACCGCCAGCCCCACGGTGAGCGCGCTGAAGATCATGCCGCCGGCACCGTAGCTCTGGGTGGCGAGCGTGGTGCACCAGACCCCGGCCAGCGCGACGATCGCGCCGACGGAGAGGTCGATGCCGCCGCCGATGATCACGAAGGTCATCCCGACGGTGACCACCCCGACCACGGCCGCCAGCTTGAGGATGCTCAGGACGTTGTCCCACACCCAGTCCGGGTCGGAGTAGAGGTCGGAGCGGGTGAGGGCGCCGATCACGACGAGCACGGCCAGCACGCCGACCAGGGCGAGGTTGCGGCGCGTACCCTCGCCACCGTCGCCCCGCCACCAGGAGAGCCCGCCCGCGGGCCCCGGCCGGCCGCCCGCCTCGGTGCGCGCCGGGTCCACCGGCGGCGACTGCGCCGGCAACTGCGCGGCCGGCGTCGCGGTGGGGGTGGGGGTCACGTCGCTCAAGCCGGTGTGCCTTCCATCAGGGACCCCGCCATGACGAGGTCGAGCACGCTGTTCTCGTCGAGTTCGCCGGCCCGGGCCTCGCGGACGACCCGCCCCTCCCGCATCACCAGCACCCGGTCGGCCAGGCCCAGCACCTCGGGGACCTCGCTGGAGACCAGCAGCACCCCCACGCCGCGCGCCGCCAGCCCCCGGATGACCTGGTAGAGCTCGGCCCGGGCGCCGACGTCGACGCCCCGGGTCGGCTCGTCGAGCAGCAGCAACCGGGTGTCGCCGAGCAGCCAGCGCCCGACCACCACCTTCTGCTGGTTGCCGCCGGAGAGGGTGCGCACCGGCCGGCGGACGTCGCGGGGCCGCAGCTCCAGGCTCTCGGCGATCCGGTCCGCCTCGGCCCGCTCCCGCCGGGCGTCGGTGAACCCGGCGCGGGCGTAGCGGGCGAAGGTGGCCAGCGTGACGTTGCGGTAGACCGGCTCGCCCAGCAGCAACGCCTGGCTCTTGCGCTCCTCGGGGGCCATCCCCATGCCGGCCCGCACCGCCGCGCCGACGCTGCCGGCCCGCACCGCCCGCCCGGCCATCCGCACCACGCCGGCCTCGGCCCGGCGGGCGCCGTAGATGGTCTCCAGCAGCTCGGAGCGGCCCGAGCCGACCAGCCCGGCGATGCCGACGATCTCCCCGGCGCGCACCCGCAGCGAGACGTCGGCGAACTCGCCGGCGCGGGTCAGCCCCTCGACCGCGAGCAGCTCCGCGCCGCCGGTCGCGCCGGTCGGGCGGTCCGGGAAGACGTACTCGATGGTGCGGCCCGTCATCCGGCTGACCAGGTCGCGGGTCGGGGTGTCGCGGGCCGGCAGGTTCGCCGCCGTGGTCCGGCCGTCCTTGAGTACGGTGACCCGGTCGCCGATCTCCCGGATCTCCTCCAGCCGGTGCGAGATGTAGATGACGGCGATGCCCTGCGCGGTCAGCTCGCGGACGATCCGGAACAGGTTGCCCACCTCGTCGTGGGCCAGCACGGCGCTCGGCTCGTCCATCACGATCAGCCGGGCGTCGTGGGACAGCGCACGGGCCATGCTGACGATCTGCTTGCCGGCGGCGGGCAGCGCGCGCACCATCCGCCCCGGCGGGATCCCGGCGTGCCCGAGCCGGCCGAGGAGCTGGCGGGTACGCCGCGCCATCGCGGCGCGCCGCACGAAGCCGAGCCGGCGCGGCTCGTGGCCGAGGAAGGCGTTCTCCGCGACCGAGAGGTCCTCGACCAGGTCGAGTTCCTGGTAGATGGTGGCGACACCGGCACGCATGGCGGCCTGCGGGTTGGCGAAGTCGACCGGTTCGCCGTGCCACTCGACGAGCCCAGAGTCGGGCCGGTGCACCCCGGCCAGCACCTTGATCAGGGTGGACTTGCCGGCGCCGTTCTGCCCGAGCAGGCAGTGCACCTCCCCCGCGCGCACCTCCAGGCGCACCCCGTCCAGGGCCCGTACGCCCGGGAAGGTCTTGACCACGTCGGTGAGGCGCAGCACCACCTCGCCGGCGGCGGCGGTGCCCGCCGGCCCGCTCATGACGCCTCCGCGAAGGCCACGTCGCTGGCCAGTACGGCCGCCCCGGCGACACCGGCGCGGGGCCCCAGCTCGGACAGGACGACCGGCAGGTTGCCGGTGGCCAACGGCAGTGACCGGCGGTAGACCACGCTGCGGATCTCGGCGAGCAGGATGTGCCCGAGCTGGGCGAGCCCTCCGCCGATCACAATCATCGACGGGTTGGTGAAGCTGACCAGACCGGCCAGGACCCCACCAACCCGCCGACCCCCGTCGCGGATCAGCCGGATGCAGGTCACGTCCCCCTCGCCGGTGCCCTCGGCCACGTCGCGGGCGGTCACCACGCCCCTGCCGGTGAGCCGCTCGGCCAACGCCGGCGAGGTGCCGGAGCGGGCCGCGGCGGTGGCGTCGCGGGCGAGCGCCGCCCCGCTGAACAGGGCCTCCAGGCAGCCGACGTTGCCGCAGGAACACATCGGGCCGTGCGCGTCGACCTGGATGTGGCCGATGTCCCCGGCGCAGCCGTCGGTGCCCCGGTAGACCTCGCCGCTGAGGTAGATCCCGCACCCCACGCCGGTGCCGATCTTCACGAAGAGGAAGTCGTCCACGGAGTGGGCCACCCCGCCGTGCCGCTCTCCGATGGCCATGATGTTGACGTCGTTGTCGACCACCGCCGGGCAGCCGTGCTCGCGGGTGAGCAGCTCGCGCACCGGGAACCGGTCCCAGCCCGGCATGATCGGCGGGCTGACGGGGACGCCGTCGCGGAAGCTGACCGGGCCCGGCACCCCGACGCCGACAGCGTCGAGCCGGTCGTAGGCACCGTCCACCCTGGCCTTCTCCAGCAGCTCGTTGACGCGCTGGAGGATCACCTTCGGGCCGGTGCGGATGTCGGCCGCCTCGGCGTACGCGGCCACGGGCTCCAGGCGGCCGTTGACCACCTCGACGTCGATGGAGCTGGCGCCGAGGTCGACGGCGGCGAAGCGCAGGCGCGGGTTCAGCTCGACCAGGGTGGAGCGGCGCCCGCCCCGGCTGGCGGCGAGCCCCGCCTCGGCGACGTAACCGAGGGCGACGAGCCGCTCCAGCTCCGCCAGCAGCCTCGGGCGGGGCATCTGGAGCCGGTCGCCGAGTTCGGCCCGGGACACCGCGCCCTCGTCGCGGAGCAGCCGCAGCAGGCGTACGTGCAGGGGGTCGACCGTGCGCAGCGGACTCACCTCGTCGCGGGCTCGTACACATCGACGCGGTGCCGAGGTGTCGTGCCCGTCACAGTAGGAGGGCCCTCCCCGGGTGTCCAGAGCTTCGGCCGATTTGGCGCGAACTTTTGTCCGTCAAGACAAAAGCCTGTTTCGGATCAGGAAAAGCCGCCCCGCCGACCAACGGGTCGGCGGGGCGGCGGGGCGGGACGTTCAGCGGGTCCTGGTGGCGTTGCGCTTCTTCTTGAGCTTCCGGTCGTCGCGCAGCTCGACGTACGGCTCCTCGTCCGGGGAGTGACCCGCCTCAATGGCGCGGCTGCGCTCCAGCTCGGCGTCGAACTCCGCGCCCAGCAGGATCGCGATGTTGCTCAGCCACAGCCAGACCAGGAAGATGATCACGCCGGCGAGCGCCCCGTACGTCTTGTTGTACGACCCGAAATTGCTGACGTACAGCGCGAACAGGGCCGAGATCGCCAGCCAGATCACCACGGCCAGCACGCCGCCGGGGCTGACCCAGCGGAAGCCGCCGTGCTTCGCGTTCGGCGACGCCCAGTAGAGAATCGCGAACATCAGGCTGACCAGGATCAGCAGCACCGGCCACTTGGCGATGTTCCACACGGTCACCGCCGTGGAACCCAGCCCGATGGCGCCCCCGACCTGCTCGGCCAGGCCGCCGGTGAAGACCACGATCACCGCGCTGGCCAGCAGCATCACGCCGATCACCGCGGTCACGCCGACGCGGATCGGCAGGGTCTTCCAGATCGGGCGCCCCTCCGGCACGTCGTAGATGGTGTTGGAGGCGCGCATGAAGGCGGCGATGTAGCCCGACGCCGACCAGAACGCCGCTAGCAGACCGAGGATGGCGGCGAAGCCGGCGAAACCGCCGCTCTGCTGCGCCTGGTCGATCGCCCCCTCGACGATCTGGCGGATCTCGCCCTGCGGGACGGCCTCGTTCACGGTGTCCTTGACGCCCTGCGTCGCGTCCGGCCCCAGCAGGCCGAGGATCGAGATCAGCACCAGCAGGCCGGGGAAGATCGAGAGCACCCCGTAGTACGTGAGGGCCGCCGCCCAGTCGGTCAGGCTGTCGTCCTGGAACTCCCGCACCGTGCGGCGCAGGGCCGCCTTCCAGCCGGCGCCCGGCAGTTGCGCGGGGCTGTCGGGGCCCTCGTCGGGCCCGACCGGGCGGCGTCCCGGATCCCGACCGGCGTGCCCCGGCCCGGCCCCTCGGTCGGTACGGCCCGGCCGGCCGCCGGCGGAAGACTCGTCGGAGGCCATCGCCCCTCCTCTGTGATCGGCGTCAGTCCTCCCGACATGCCCCGGGTGCGGTCACGGTTAACCCCTAGCGGTAGAGCAACCTGCCCATCCGGCGCGCGGCGACCAGCAGACCCAGGGCGAACACCGCGAGCAGGTAGAGCACGTCGAGCACCCCGTCCCAGCCGGCCGTGCCCACCGAGACGTCGCGGATCAGGTGCACCGCGCGGTAGAGCGGGGTCACCTCCACCACCCAGCGCAGCGCCGCCGGGTAGGACTCGGCGGGGACGAACGTGCCGGAGAAGAGGAAGAGGGCGAACTGGACCCCCGACACCAGGTCGAAGTCGTGCCAGCTCCGCGCGAAGGTCGTGATCGCCATGCCCAGCGCGCCGAAGGCGAAGCCGACCAGCACGGCGGCCGGGAGGGCGACCAGCGCCCGCCCCACGGTGGTCAGGTCCATCGCCACCATCACCACGAGGAAGACCGCCGAGTAGACGCTGCCGCGCAGCATCGCCCAGAGCAGCTCACCCAAGGCGATCTCGAACGGTCGTACGGGGGTGGCGATCACCCCGTCGTACAGCCTCATCTGCTTCATCTTGCCGAAGAAGTTGAAGGTCGTCTCCGACAGCGCGCCCGACATCGCCGAGGACGCGAGCATGGCCGGCGCGACGAACGCCGCGTAGCTGACGAGCTCGCCACCGGGCAGCGTGAGGTCACCGACCAGCGTGCCCACCCCGACGCCGATGGAGAGCAGGTAGAACAGCGGCTCCACGAAGCCGGAGGCGAGCAGCAGCCAGTAGACGGTCCGCAGCGCGGCGACGTTGCGCGCGGCCACCGAGAACGACCGGCGGGACGCCGCCGGGACGGCGAGCAACCGGGGCAGGACGAGACCGACCACGGCGCCTCCTAGACGACCAGCCTGCCACGGAACGCGGCGCGGGCCAGCAGCCAGCCGGCGACCGCCCAGGCCACGAGGTAGAGCAGGTGGCCGGCGACCGGCCACTGCGCGGCGACGCCGAGCGTCGCCGCGCGACACAGCTCGACGCCGTGCCAGAGCGGGGTCGCGTACGCCAGCCAGCGCAGCGCCGTGGGCAGCGATTCGACGGGGAAGAACACCCCGGCGAAGAGCGTCATCGGCAGCACCGCGAAGCGGAGCAGCATCGCCAGCCAACTGTCGACGTCGACCACCGACGCGTACGCGAAGGTGGGCGCGGCGACAGCCAGCCCCAGCAGCGCCGCCACCGGCAGCGCGGCGGCCGACCACGAGGGTCGCAGCGCCCCGAACACGCCGGTCACCAGCAGGAACGCCGCGATGGTGGTGATCACCCGGAACGTCACGAAGGCCAGGTGCCCGCCGAGGATGTCGCCCACCCGAAGCGGCGCCGCGCTCTGCGCGACGTAGGTCCTGGCCCACCGGAACTTGCCGAACACCGGCCACATCGACTCGCTGACGGCCGTCTGCACCGCCGTCGACGCGACCAGGCCGGGCACGACCCAGTCGAGGTAGGGCACCCCGTCGACGCCCTGGTCGATGTAGGCGCCGACGCCGACGCCGAACCCGAGCACGGTCAGCACCGGCAACAGGAACGACGAGAGGAGCCCGGCCCGCCAGGTGCGCCGGTAGGCCACGAGGTGGTGCGCCAGCACCGCCAGCGCCGGCACCCTCGGCAGCGCCGGCCGCGCCCGCTCCCGCGCCGACTGCGCCACGCTCACGCGACCACCCCGTCCCGTCCGGAGTCCACCGGGCCTTCCTACCGCAGGGCTACGACAGGCCGCCACCCTACGACGGATCGGGCGCCGGAGCGGACCGCGCGCCGGCGGTCAGCGCCGACGGGCGGCGCGGACCAGCGCCAGCACCGCGTAGCCGAGCAGCAACAGCCCCGCGCCGATGCCGACGACGAACCCCGCCGGCACCGCCGAGGCGAGCGCCGTGACCAGCCCGGCCAGCGCGACGACGCACATCGCCACCCCGAGCGGCCAGAGCAGCGGGTCGCGCAGCACCGGGACGAGGGGGAAGAAGTGCAGCCCCACCACGGCACAGACCAGCACCGGAACGAACTCGGACAGCCCGGCAAGGGCGAGCCCGACGGCGCCGATCCCGGCGGCGGCGAACTCGGCGAGGACGATCAGCAGGTAACGGCGGTCGCTGTCCCGGTCCCGGGTCGCGGCCTGCCCGCTGCGGGCCACCACGACGGCACCGACCACCGCCGTGACCAGCGCCGCGCCGCTGGCGACCACGAGCAGGGCGCGCAGCGGCTGCTCGGCGGCCGGCACGCTGAACCAGATCGTCGCGAAGACGCCCAGATAGAGCGCGGCGAGCCCGGCCTCGCGGCGGGACTGGAACTCCAACCTGGACATCGCACCCCCAGTGTTCGCCGGGCGGGCACGCCGCGCCGCCGGCCCGCCGATGCTACGGGACGCGCGCCGCGCCCCCGCCCGGGACAAGGGCGCCGACCGGCGGGCGCGTCAGTCGACCAGGGTGCGCCCGGTGAGGTGGAGGAAGACGTCCTCCAGGCTGCTGCGCCGGACCAGCACGTTGGCCGGTTGCAGCCCCCGCTCGCCGACCTCGGCGACCGCCGCGTCGCCGTCGGACACATAGAGCAGGATCCGGTCGGGCAGCACCTCGACCCGTTCCCCCAGCCCGTCGAGCTTGCCGGCGAACGCCTCCTGCGACTCGGCGGCGAAGCGCAGCTCCACCACCTCCCGGGTGGAGTGCGTGTCGATCAGCGCACGGGGCGACCCCTCGGCGACGATCCGCCCGCCGTCCATCACGACCAGGCGGTCGCAGAGCTGCTCCGCCTCGTCCATGTAGTGGGTGGTGAGGACCAGCGTGACGCCCTGCCGCTTGAGCCGGAACAGCCGCTCCCACACCAGGTGCCGGGCCTGCGGGTCGAGGCCGGTCGTCGGCTCGTCGAGCAGCACGATCTCGGGCTCGTTGACCAGCGCGCGGGCGATCGTCAACCGCCGCTTCATCCCCCCGGAGAGGGGCTCGACCAGGCTGTCGGCCCGCTCGGTGAGCTGGACGAAGTCGAGCAGCTCGGCGGCCCGCGCCCGGGCCACCCGGCGGGAGATGCCGAAGTAGCGCGCGTAGGTGGTGAGGTTCTCCTGGACGGTCAGGTCGGGGTCGAGGTTGTCGAGCTGGGGGCAGACGCCGAGGCGGGCCCGGATCGCCGGGCCGTCGCGGAGCGGATCCATGCCGAGGATGCGCAGCTCCCCGCCGCTGGGCGGGGAGGTGCACCCGATCATCCGCATGGTGGACGACTTGCCGGCGCCGTTGGGCCCGAGGAAGCCGAAGGCCTCGCCGGCGCGCACGTCGACGTCAATGCCGTCGACGGCGACGAAGTCCCCGTAGCGCTTCGCCAGCGCCCGCGCCCGAATGAGTGGTGCAGCCGTGCTCACCGCCCGACCATAACCCCTGCGGCGGACACCGCACGGATGCGTCCGGCCGCTCCCGGGGGCGGCATCAGGGGCGTCGCGGGGCGGTTATGCGACCGGATGTTGAAAATCAGGACCGCCCTGCTCACGCCGCATCTAGTTACCGAGAGCGACGGAAACTACACTGAGTAACGATCGCGCCGGCGCGCGCCGGCGGTCCCGGTGGGGCCGCCGGCCGGCGGGCCGAACGTCCAAGATCACCGGACCAGAGTGGACGGAACAGCTACAAACCGGCTGCCGGCTCCGCGAATCGCCGCCAATTACGGCGTACGCCCACGCGGCTAATCCGGACTCGAAAGTGGTATCTCTGCGTAGTCGAAAACCCCATTAAATTACTATCCGCAATGAGGTTTAGCGATATTCCTTTGAGTATCTTGTTCGCGTATCGTGCCCCCTCGTGCCAGCAGTGCGTTTCTCCGGAGATTCCGCCTCGCAGCCGTCCGCGATGGACCAACTGTCCATCCCGGACAGCAGGCCGGTTGCGTTACCGCCCGAGCCGGACGGTCGCGGCGGCCCCGACGACACCCAGCCCGACGCGCGGGAACTCGCCGCGCAGTTCGAGGACGAGAAGCCCGGGCGGCAACTCGCCGGGCCGGTCGGCGTGCTGGTCACCGGCACGACCCTGGCGGTTGCGCTGCTCGCCCTCTGGCAGGTGTTCGACCCGCTGCCGCAGGGCAGCAAGTTCTACCTGATCATCTTCCTGGCCGGCATCCTGCCGATGGTGTTCCTGGCGTACCCGGCGGAGCTGCGGCTGCCCGGACGACTGCGTCGCAGCGGCGCGGGCGGGCCGGGCGACGCCGAGGCCCCGAGCCGCCCCGGCCACCGGGGCCCCACCGTCGTCGACTGGGTCCTGGCCGCCGCGGCGCTGGTCACCTGCCTCTACCCGGTGCTGCCCGTCGGCCTCGGCGGTGGCGGTGGCGGCTACGACGCCTTCCTCGACCGGCAGGGCCTGCTCGTCGGCCTGGACGTGGCGATGGGCACCGTGCTGCTGCTCCTGCTGCTGGAGGCGTGCCGGCGCACCACCGGGTGGATCCTGCCGGCGGTCTGCGTGGTCTTCCTCGGCTACGGCTACTACGGCGGACTGCTGCCCCAGTCCTGGCCGGTCGCCCACGCCGGCCTCGACTTCGGGCAGATCGTCGACGGCCTCTACAACTCCGACAGCGGCTTCTACGGCACCCCGCTCGACGTGGCGGCGACGTACATCGTGCTGTTCACCATCTACGGCGCGGTGCTGGACCTCTCCGGGGCCGGGCGCTTCTTCGTGGAACTCTCCGCCGCCGCGTTCCGGCGCTCGCGCACCGCCGCCGGGCGCACCGCCGTCGCCTCCGGGTTCCTGCTCGGCACCGTCTCCGGCTCCGGCGCGGCGACGACCGTCAGCATCGGCGCGGTCACCTGGCCCGTCCTGAAGCAGGCCGGCTACCCGCCGGAGCGGGCGGGCGGCATGCTCGCCGCGGCCGGCGTCGGGGCGATCCTCTCCCCGCCCACCCTCGGCGCGGCGGCGTTCATCATCGCCGAGTACCTCGGCGTGTCGTACCTGCAGGTGCTCGGCTGGGCCACCGTGCCGACGGTCCTCTACTACCTCGGCATCCTCCTCGCGGTCGAGATCGACGCCCGGCGCTCCGGGGTGCGGCCCGTGGTGATCGACACGACCTCCGCCGGTCAACTGCTGGCCCGGTTCGGCTACCACTTCCTCTCGCTCTTCGCGATCGTCGGGCTGCTCGCCGTCGGCTTCTCCGCGACGAAGGCCGTGGTGCTGGCCACGATCCTGGCCGCCGCGCTGTCCTACCTGGACCGCCGGCACCGGCTCACCCCCGCCCGCCTGCTCGCCGCCCTGAGCAGCGGGGTACGCGGGGTGCTCGCGGTCAGCGCCGTCTGCGCCGCCGCCGGCATCATCACCGCCACCACCACCAAGACCGGCCTCGGTCCCCAGGCCGCCGCGTTGCTGCTCAGCGCCGCCCAGGCCGTCAGCTCGGAACCGGCCGTGGTGCTCGCGCTCACCGCGCTGCTCGCCGCCGTCGCCCTCACCCTGCTCGGACTGGCCGTGCCGGTCACCGCCTCGTTCGTGATCGGCTGGGTCATCATCGGCCCGGCCCTGCTGGACCTCGGCGTCGCCGCACCCGCCGCGGCGATGTTCGTCTTCTACTTCGCGGTCCTGTCCGAGGCGTCCCCACCGACCGCCCTCGCCGCGGTCGCCGCCGCCGCGGTCACCGGCGGCCGGCTGGTGCCGACCATGTGGCAGACCCTGCGGTACGCCCTGCCGGCCTACCTCATCCCCCTCGCCTTCGTGGTCACCCCGACCGGCCTCGGGCTGCTCGGCATCGGTGGCCCGCAGCGGATCGTCGTCGCCGCGACGATCGCCGCGCTCAGCGTCGCCGTGCTGGCGGTGGCGGCGGGCGGCTGGCTGCCCGGCGTCGGCCCGGCCGGCGCCCCGGAGCGGATCATCGGCGCGATCGCCGGGCTGACGCTGCTCTGGCTCGAACCCGTGCCCGTCACGATCGGCGCCGTCCTGGCCGCCGTCATGGTGGCGGGCGTGCTCGTCAGACGCGGCTCCGCCGGCCCGACCGGCGAGCCGTCAGCAGAACCATCCGTGAACCACGGGAAGGATCAACAGTGAGACGGATCAACGTGCGGATCGCCGCGGGAGTCGGCGCACTGGCCCTCGTCGCGGCCGGCACCGCCGGTTGTGGTGGCCGTCAGAACGGTGCGGCCAAGGACGACGCCGCCAGTGACATCACCTGCAAGGTCACCGACAGCACGCGTGTCGGCATCGCCACCGGCAACGCCACCGGCGTCTACTACGTGGTCGGCAACGCCCTGGCCGGTCAGCTCTCCGGGGCGACCGAGGGCAAGCTGACCGGCACCGCCGCCGAGACCGGCGCGTCGGTGCAGAACATCGAGCAGCTCGTCGGCGGCCAGTACGACGTCGCCTTCTCCCTGTTCGACACGGCGGTCAACGCGGTGCAGGGCAAGGGCAGCTTCACGGCCCCGCAGCCGGTCGAGGCGCTCGCCCGGATCTACGACAACTACACGCAGGTCGTCGTCCGGGCCGACTCGGGGATCAACTCGGTCGCCGACATGAAGGGCAAGAAGATCTCCACCGGCTCCCCCAAGTCCGGCACCGAGGTCATCGCCAACCGGCTGCTGGAGGCCGCCGGCCTCGACCCGGCCAAGGACGTCCAGGCGCAGCGGCTCGACCTCACCAAGAGCGTCGAGGGCGTCAAGGACGGCAGCGTCGACGGCCTGTTCTGGTCGGGCGGGGTGCCCACGGGCGGCCTGACCGACCTGTTCACCACCGCCGGGGACAAGGTGAAGTTCATCGACATCACCCCGCTGCTGCCGAAGCTCACCGAACTCAACCCCGCATACCAGGCTGGCAGCATCGGCGCGGACGTCTACAAGACCGCTGCGGACACCCCGACCATCGTGGTGCCGAACGTGCTGCTGGTCCGCAAGGACCTCAACGCGGACGTGGCCTGCGCGATCACCCGCACCGTGTTCGACCGCAAGGACGCCCTCGCCCAGGCCAACCCGGCCGCCAAGGGCATCAGCCTGGACAACGCACGCAAGACCGACCCCGTACCGCTGCACCGCGGCGCGGCCAAGTCGCTGCAGGACCTGGGCGCCAGCTGACCCTCGGTGCCGGGTCCGGGCCGCGCGCCCGGACCCGGCGCCTCCGCCCCCCCGACCCCCGGAAGGCCCGAGTGTCGCACCCCACCCCCGGCCGAGTACGCCGGCACAACCGGTCCGCCGACCGCACCGACCGACTGTGGTCGGTACGCACCCAGTTGCTCGCGCCCATCCTCGTCGCCACGGTCGGCCTGGTGGTGCTCGGAGCGACCCAGACCGCCACCGCCCTGGACGCCTCGGACGACGCGGACCGCGCCCGGGTGCTGGCCGGCACCGCGACCGCCACCGTGCGCCTGGTGCACGAACTGGAACGGGAACTCGGCGAGACGGCGGCCCTGCGCCAGCGCGGCGGCACCGCCGGCCGGCCCCTCGTCGACGCGCAGCGCCGGCGGGTCGACGCCTCCGTCGAGCGGTACCGCGGCTCCAGCCGCAACGCCGGCCGGGCCGCCCCCGACCTGCGCCAGGTGCTCGCCAGCGCCGACGCGCAGCTCGGCCAGCTCCAGCCGGCCCGTGGCTCCGCACTGGGCGGCAGCACCGCCGACCCGACCTACCTCTCGCTGGTCGAGTCGCTGCTCGCCGTCGCCGACGCGCTGCCGGCCCAGGTACGCGACCGGGAACTGGCCAACGGGGCCCGGGAGGTGGCCGCCGTGGCCGCCCAGGAGCACCTCGCCGCCGTGGAACGCGACCTGCTGCGCACCATCTTCGTGCGGGGCACCCTGGCGGACGGGGAACTGGTCCGCCTCGGCCAGCTACGCGGCGCGCAGGAGCAGCGCCAGGCCGAGTTCTCCCGGATCGCCAGCCGGCCCGCAGCCGACGCGTACACCCGGTTGGTGACCGGCACCGACGTCTCCACGGCCCGGCGGATCCGCGACAGCGCGCTCAACGCGGAAACCGAGCCCGCCGGGCTGAAGACCGACGGCGACGCCTGGTACGTGGCCCAGAGCGGGGCCATCCGGCGATACAACCTGCTCGGCCGGGAACTCTCCGAGGAACTCGACCGCCGGGCCACCGGCCTGGCCCGCGAGGCCCAGTGGCGGGCCCTCGCCACCGGTGGCGCGACCACCGCCGTGGCGCTGGCGTCGCTGACCACCGCCGTGCTGCTCGCCGTGCGCACCAGCCGCCGGCTGCGCCGGCTCCGGTTCGCGGCGCTCACCATGGCGCACCGCGAACTGCCGGAGCGGATCACCGCGCTCGCGGCCGGCGCCGACGCCCCGCCCGACGGCGAGGCGGCCCGGCTGACCGCCGGCATCGGGCAGGGCCGCGACGAGATCGCCCAGGTCGCCCAGGCCTTCGACACGGTCAACCGGGCCGCCCTGCGCCTGGCCGGCGAACAGGCCGAGGTGCGCGTGGACGTGACCCGGATGGCGGAGGCCCTGGCCCGACGCATCCGGACCCTGATCACCCGGCAGTTGCGGCTGCTCGACGAGTTCGAACGCGAGGAGACCGACCCGGACGCGCTGGCCCGCCTCTTCGCGCTGGACCACCTCGCGGCCCGCATGCGACGCAACGGCGAGAACCTCCTCGTCCTCGCCGGTGGGGAACCCGGCCGTACGCACGACGGCGCCCACCTGCTCGCCGACGTGGTCCGGGCGGCGGCCTCGGAGATCGAGGACTACCCGCGGGTCGAGGTCGACGTGCCGACCGCCGCGATACACGCCACGGCGGTGGGCAACCTCGTCCACCTCCTCGCCGAACTGCTGGAGAACGCCACCGTCTACTCCCCACCGAACTCGCCGGTGCACGTCGACGGCCGGCGCACGATCGACGGCCTCACGCTGCGCGTGCACGACCAGGGCATCGGCATCAGCGACAGTCGACTCGCCAGCATCAACGAGCGACTGCTCGCCCCGGCGATGCTCTCCAGCGCCTCGGCCGGTTCCATGGGCCTGCACGTGGTGGCCCACCTGGCGGCCCGGCACGGGGTACGGGTGCAGCTGCACAACGGCGCCGGCGGCACCGTCGCGCAGGTGGAGATCCCGGAGTCGGCGCTGACCCGGGTCGAGGCGGTCGTGACACGTCCCGCCCCGGAGGCGCGTACCCCGGCACCGGTCGTGCCGCAGGCACGCATCCCGGCGCCGCGCTCCGGGTCCGGCAGCCAACCGCAGGCGCGCCCGCACCCGCAGGCACACCCGCAGGCGCAGGCGCGCCCGCAGGCGCTCACCGCCGCGCCGACCGCCTGGTTCCAGCCCCGGACCGGGACCGGCGGACCCGCCGCCCCAGCCGACCTGACCAGCGTGCACCACGCGCCGACGATGGCGTTCCCGGTGCTCGGCGCGCGCCCGACCGGACCGGGCAACGGCGGGCCGCCGCCCCGCCCCGCCCCGGCCCCGCCGGCCGCGCCACCGGTCACCGGGGTGGGTCTGCCCCGCCGCACCCGGGGCGGGGCGCTGCCGACCACCCTGCAGGAGGCCCCGCCGGCCCGGGCTGCCGGGGACCTGCTCGACCCCGAGGTCGTACGCTCCCGGTTGTCCTCGCTCGCCGAGGGAGTGGCCGCCGCGACGCGACGTACCCAGACGACACCCCCCAGGAGAACCCCATGACCCCCACCGTGAGCGCCGGCCTGGACTGGCTCCTGGCCAACTTCGCCGAGCAGGTGCCGGACGTCTCGCACGCCCTCGCGGTCTCCGGCGACGGGCTGCGCCTGGCGGCCTCGCCGCACCTCGCACCCGACCAGGTGGACCAGCTCTCCGCCGTGATCAGCGGCCTGGCCAGCCTGACCATCGGCGCCGCCCGGCTGATGTCGGCCGGCCGGGTACGCCAGCAGATCATCGACATGGACGGGGGCGTGCTGCTGGTGATGGCGGTCGGCGAACGCGCGCTCGTCGGGGTGCTCGCCGCGCCCGGCTGCGACCTCGGTCAGATCGGCTACGAGACGGCGATGCTGGTCCAGCGGGTGGCGGAGGCCCTGGAGCCGGCGGCCCGGGCATGATCGCCCGGTCCTCCCGCTGGGTGGCGGCCCTGCTGGCGACCGTCCTCGCCGCCGGCTGCGGCACGCCCGACGCCGGGCCCCAGCCCTGGCACGACGGCCGGATCTTCCTCGCCACCGGCAACACCACAGGCGTCTACTACCAGCTCGGCGGCGGCTACGCGGACGTGATCACCCGCAACCTGCCCGGCTACGAGGCGCGGGCCGAGCCGACCGGCGCGTCGGTGGAGAACATCAACCGCCTCGCCAGCGGCGACATGGAGATCGCCTTCAGCCTCGCCGACACGGCGGCGGACGCCGTCCAGGGGCGCGGCGCCTTCGAGGGCCAGCGGCAGCCGGTCCGGGCCCTGGCCCGGGTCTACAGCAACTACACCCATGTGATCGTCCGCGCCGACGCGGAGATCACCAAGCTGTCGCAGTTGCGCGGAAAGCGGGTCTCCACCGGTTCGCCGAAGTCCGGCACGGACATCATCGCCGGGCGGCTGCTGACCGCCGCCGGGCTCGACCCGGACCGGGACGTCCGGCGGGCCACGCTGTCGCTGCCGGAGACGGTGCAGCGCATGCGGGCCGGCACGCTCGACGCGATGTTCTTCTCCGGCGGCCTGCCCACGCCGGGCATCGCCGACCTGATCTCCAGCGCCCCGGGGACGTACGCGCTGCTGCCGATCGCCGACCTGATGGAGCCGCTCACCGCCCGCCATGGGTCGGTCTACACCACGGCGGAGCTGCCGAAGGCCGTCTACAAGACGAAGACCAGCACGCCGACGGTCACGGTGGCGAACGTCATCCTGGTCAGCGCCGACATGCCCGACCAGCTGGCGTACGACCTGACGCGGCTGCTCTTCGCCTACCAGGCGGACCTGGTCAGCGTGCACCCGGAGGGCGGCAACTTCGCCCGGCAGAGCGCCGCCGGCACCGACCCGATCCCCCTGCACCCGGGGGCCGCCCGGTTCTACCAGGGCGGCTGACCCGCGCCGGTCAGGTGTCCGCCGGGGCGGTGGCGGCGCGGGCGTCCGCGACGAGGCGGTCCGCCCCGGCCAGCACCTCGGGGTCGTCGGCGGGGGTGCCGGGGTCGAGGCGGACCGTCCAGGTGAGACCGTCCACCCCCGGCACCCGGCGGGCCGCGACCCGGCCGGCGCCGCCGGGCACCGGGTGGTGCTGGCTGTACGCCACCGACCGGGTGACCCGCTCCCGCACCTGGTGCGGCAGCTCACCCGGGTCGAGCAACAGGTATGTCTCGGCCGGGCCGTCGGCCACCAGCAGGTAGCCGTCGCGCTCGGCGAGCCGCTGCGCCGGCGTCACCGCGAGCTCCCGGCCCGACCAGGTCGCCTTCAGCACATCGTGCCAGCCCAGCCGGTGCCCCCGGCCGGGCAGCCAGAGCCCGAGGTTGCTGGCCACCGCCACGCCGTCACCCGTGCCGACGGCCGCCCACGCGAGCACCCGCTCGTCGGCGGCCAGCGGCGGCCGGTCGGCCGGCGGCAGCTTCGACCTGCGGCGGAACAGTCCCATCTACAGCCCTCCCGCGGCCTGTTCGCGTAACGCCCGGGCGTGCTGCTCCAGCGAGAGCAGCTCGCCGAAGGCGGCGAAGTACTCGTCCTTGTTGTTGACCGGGTTGATCCGCTGGATCCGGGACTTGAGGTCCTTGATCCGGCTGGTCACCGAGCCCCACTGCACCCGGGCCATGGTGATCGAGACGTAGCGCGGGTCGGGGTCACCGTCGATGCGCAGCGGCTCCACCGCCAGTTCGCCGACGAGCGCCCGCGCGGCCAGGTCCTCGCAGGCGTCGCGGACCGACTCGATCCAGACCGCCCCGCCGGTCGCCGCGGCGGCCCCGCCGGCCGCCGCGACGGCGGCCCGCACCGCCGAGTGCACGGGGTGACGGTATTCCGGGACCTCGACCGCGTCGAACATCGGCCCGGCCAGTACCGGCTCCTGGAGGGCCAGCTTCAGTGCCTCCCGCTCGACCAGCGACTGGGGGTTGTCGACGACCGGCTCGGCCGGGGCGGGTCGGGAGGCCGGGGCGGCGCCCTTGGCGGGGGCGGGTGCGGCCGACGCGGCGGCCAGCACGGCCCGCTGCACCGGTTCGATCTCCATGCCGAGGTCGCCGGCGAGCTTGCGCACGTATTCCGGACGCTTCTCCCGGTCCTTGAGCTTGGCGACCAGCGGTGCGGCCCGGCGCATCGCCTCCACCCGGCCGTCGACGGTGTCGAGGTCGTACCGGCTGATCACGTGTCGGAGCGCGAAGTCGACGAGCGGCTCGCGGCGGGCGACCAGGTCGCGGACCGCCAGGTCGCCCTTTGCCAGGCGCAGGTCGCACGGGTCCATGTTGTCCGGGCTGACCGCGATGAACGTGCGCCCGACGAAGCGCTGGTCGTCCTCGAAGGCGCGCAGCGCGGCCTTCTGGCCGGCGGCGTCCCCGTCGAAGGTGAAGATGACCTCGCCCGCCACGGCGTCGGTGTCGAGCAGCAGCCGGCGCAGCACCCCGATGTGGTCCGCGCCGAACGCCGTGCCGCAGGTCGCCACGGCCGTCGGCACCCCGGCCAGGTGACAGGCCATCACGTCGGTGTAGCCCTCCACCACGACCACCTTGCCCTGCTTGGCGATCTCCCGCTTGGCCTGGTCGATGCCGTAGAGGACGTGCGACTTCTTGTAGATGGGCGTCTCGGGGGTGTTCAGGTATTTCGGGCCGTCGTCGTCGTCGAAGAGCTTGCGGGCGCCGAAGCCGATGACGTCGCCGGCCAGGTCGCGGATCGGCCACATCAGCCGACGGCGGAACCGGTCGATCAGCGTGCCGGAACGCGACGGCCGGGACAGCCCGGCGGTGACCAGCTCGTCGTGGCTGAAGCCCTGCTGGCGCAGGTGCTTGGTGAGCAGGTCCCAGGCGTCCGGGGCGAAGCCGCAGCCGTAGCGCTCCGCGGCGGCCCGGTCGAAGCCGCGCCGGGCCAGGAACTCCCGGGCCCCGCGGGCGCCGGCGGTGGTGAGCTGGGCGCGGTAGAACTCGACGGCGGCGGCGTGCGCGGCGACGAGACGCTGCCGCTGACCCTGCTGCGGGCGGGCACGCGGCGCGGCGGAGTCGCCCTCGACGTAGCGCAGCTGGAGGCCGGCCCGGTCGGCGAGCCGCTCGACCGAGTCGACGAAGCTGAGATGCTCGGCGTCCATCAGGAACTTGATCGCGTCGCCGCCGGCGCCGCAGCCGAAGCAGTACCAGACGTTGCGGGCGGGCGAGACGTTGAACGACGGGCTCTTCTCGTCGTGGAACGGGCACAGCCCCTTGAGGTTGCCGCCGCCGGCCGACCTGAGGGTCACCGTCTCGGAGATGACGTCGGCGATCGAGCTGCGTTCCCGGACCAACGCGATGTCCTCGTCCCGGATCCGCCCAGCCATCTCCGCCACCCCCTCGGCGTACATCCTGCCCTGCCGCACCGACGCCGCGCCGCGGGGGGACGCCGCGGGTGACGCCGGCGGCACCGGCGAGGCGGTTCAGCGCGGGCGGCGCAGGTGGCGCCGCAGGGACGGCGGCTCCTCGTCGTCGTACGACCGGGCGCTGCGCACCGCCGCGGCCAGGCCGGCGCGGCGGCCCCGCCGCGGCGGGGCGACCGCCGGGTCCCGGGCCATGTCGCGGACCAGCGCGACGGCCAGGCCGAGCATCACCACGACGAACGGCAGGGCGACCAGGATGGTCGCCTGTTGCAGCGCGTCCAGCCCACCGACCAGCAGCAGCACGGCGGCCACCGCGCCGATCAGCACGCCCCAGAGCACCACCAGGACCCGGTGCGGGCGCAGCGTGCCCCGGGAGGTCAGCGAGCCGAGCACCAGCGACGCCGAGTCGGCGCTGGTGACGAAGTACAGCCCGATCAGCACCATGGCCAGCACGGTGCTCACCGTCGCCAGCGGCAGCCCCTCCAGCAGGCCGAAGAGCGCCTGCTCGGTGCTCGCCCCCACGTCGGCGACCAGGTCCCGGGCCCCGGTGGCCTGCGCCCGCAACGCGCTGCCGCCCATCACCGCGAACCAGACCGCGCTGACCCCGCTCGGCACCAGCAGCACCCCGACGACGAACTGCCGGACGGTACGACCACGGGAGATGCGGGCGATGAACGTGCCCACGAAGGGCGCCCAGGAGATCCACCACGCCCAGTAGAAGATCGTCCAGGAGCCGAGCCACGACGGATCGGAGAAGGCTCCCGTGCGGGTGGCCATGAACACCAGGTTGCTCAGGTAGTCACCGACGGAGGCCGGCAGCACCTCCAGCGTGTAGACGGTCGGCCCGACCACGAAGACGAAGAGCATCAGCAGCACCGCCAGCAGCACGTTGGTGGTGGAGAGCCACTTGATGCCCCGGTGCAGCCCGGAGAAGGCGGAGACCACGAAGGCCAGGGTGAGCGCGCCGATCACCACCAGTTGCACAGTCGTCGTGTTCCGGATACCCGCCACCAGGTCCAGCCCGGCGGCGACCTGGAGCGCGCCGAGGCCGAGGCTGGTCGCCGAGCCGAACACAGTGGCGAAGACGGCCAGCAGGTCGATCGCGCGGCCGATCGGCCCGTCGGCCCGGTCCCCGAGCACCGGACGGAAGGCCGCGGAGATCCGGTTCTCCCGGCCCTTGCGGAAGGTCGAGTACGCCAGCGCGAGCGCCACCACCGCGTAGATCCCCCAGGGATGCAGCGTCCAGTGGAAGAGGGTGTACTGCATCGCCGTCGCGCCGGCCGCGCCGGTCTGCGCCGCGACGCCGGTGGCCGGCGGGGGCGTGGCGTAGTGCTGGATGGGCTCGGCGACGGCGAAGAAGACCAGCCCGATCCCCATCCCCGCGCTGAACATCATGGCCACCCAGGCGAGCGTGCTGAACTCCGGTTCGTCGTCGTCGGCGCCGAGGCGGATCCGGCCGAACCTCGTCGCCGCGATGACCACCGCGAGCACCAGGAAGGCGTCGGCGGCCACCACGAAGAACCAGCCGAAGGTGCGGGTCACCCACGCCAGGCCCGACGCCCCGAAGCCCGCCAGGGAGTCCGACGCCAGCACGCCCCACGCCACCACGGCGAGCACGCCGCCGACGCTGAGGCCCAACACCGTTCGGTCGACCCGGCCCACGGGCCGCGCCCGATCCCGCTCGCTCATGCCCACCCCCGTGCCCATCCTGCTGGGCAAGGGGGGTGGCACACGGCGTTATCCGGCGAATGCGCCCCCCGGGGGCCGGAGGCGGCGGCCGGTCAGGCGGGCAGGGCGGCGGACTCCTCGGCCTCCACCTGCCGGTTCCAGTCGGACTTGCTGGCCCGCCAGCCCTCGTCGTCCTGACCCCGGCGCCAGTAGCCGGAGATGGAGAGCCGCTCGCCGGGCACACCGCGCTCGATGCGCAGCAGGCGGCGCAACTCCCGGACGAAGGTGGCCTCGCCGTGCACGAAGGCGTGCACGTCGCCGGGCGGGAACTCCAGGGCCCGCACGGCCGCGACCAGCGCCTGCCCGACCGGGCGGTCGCCCCGGTGCAGCCAGGTCAGGCGCACCGCGCCCGGGCTGTCCAGCGGCAACTCGTCGGCCGGGTCGCCGATCTCGACGAACGCGACGGCGGGGGCGCCGGCGGGCAGCCGCTCCAGGGCGGCGGCGATCGCCGGCAGCGCGCTCTCGTCGCCCACCAGCAGGTGCCAGTCGGCGTCCGGGCTGGGGGCGTACGCCCCGCCGGGGCCGATGAAGCGCACCGGGTCGCCGGGGCGCAGCGCCGCCGCCCACGGCCCGCCCAGGCCCACGTCGCCGTGGTGCACGAGGTCGACGGTCAGCTCGCCGGTCGAGGCGTCCCAGGCCCGCACCGTGTACGCGCGCTGGCGCGGCCACTGGTTGCGGGGCAGCTCGCGGCGGATCGCGTCGAGGTCCATCGGTTCCGGGTAGCGGACCCCCGGCACCGGAAATATGATCTTGATGTAGTGGTCGGTGAACTCGCCCACCGGCAGGCCGACCAGCTCCTCGCCCCCCAGCACCAGCCGGATCAGGTGGGGGGTGGGCCGCAGGGTGCGCAGGACCCGGGCGGTCGTGACCATCTTGGGGCGCTCCGTCATGCTGGTTAGGTTAGCCTAAGTATTGCTGCCCGCCAGCCCCCCGCCCCCACCGACGACCCGCGCGTGCCAGGCGACGGCCGCCGGATCGGTCAGCGAGGCGACCTGGTCGATCACCACCCGCAGCCGGGCCGCGTCGTCCGGCGCGGCCGACCAGAGCGGGGCGAAGACGGGATCCAGCCCGTCCGGCGCCCGCTCGACCAGGGCGTGCACCAGCTCGGCCAGGACCTCCCGCTGCCGCCCGTAGCGGTCCCCCGCGCCGGGGCGACGCATCACGTACCGCAGGGCGATGCCCTTGAGCAGCGCGCACCGCGCCCGCGTCCGCCGGGGCACCACCAGGTCGGCGGCGTACCGGCGGTGCGGGCCGGGGCCGTACCGCTGCTGCGTGGCCGCCACCGCCGTCGAGACGAACCGGCCGGTCAGCACGCTGGTGGTCGCCTTCAGCGCCGCCTGCGCGCGGTGGCTGCCGTCGTACCCGGCCAGCGGGGCGAGCACCGGGTCGTCGAGCAGCTCCAGCAGCACGTCGCCCAGCTCGGCCGGGGACTCGCCGGAGTAGGTGGCGGCGACGTCGGCGCAGAGCGCGGCCCGCTCCTGCGCGTCGCGCAGCAGGGGAAGCAGCGTCACGTACCCGCCGTGGATGCCGTCCTCGACGTCGTGCACCGAGTATGCGACGTCGTCGGCCCAGTCCATCACCTGCGCCTCCAGGCAGCGCCGGTCGCCCGCCGGGGCGCCGGCACGCAGCCAGGCGAAGAGCGGGAGATCGTCGGCGTACACCCCGAACTTGCGCTGCTCCCGGCGGCGCGGCCACGGGTACTTGCTCACCGCGTCGAGCGAGGCGCGGGTCAGATTGAGGCCGGCGGACGTCCCGTCCGGGGCGATCACCTTCGCCTCCAGGCGGGTCAGCACCCGCAGCGTCTGCGCGTTGCCCTCGAACCCACCACACCCCGCGGCGAGGTCGTCCAACGCGTCTTCGCCGTTGTGCCCGAACGGGGGGTGCCCGAGGTCGTGGGCCAGCCCGGCCGTGTCCACCACGTCGGGATCGCAGCCCAGCCGGGCGCCCATCTCCCGGGCGATCTGCGCGACCTCCAGCGAGTGGGTCAGCCGGGTACGCAGGAAGTCGTCGGTGCCGGCCGCGTGCACCTGGGTCTTCGCGGCGAGCCGCCGGAAGGCCGCCGAGTGCAGCACCCGGGCGCGGTCCCGTTCGTACGCCGACCGCCCGGCACCGGTGTCCTTCGGCGCCTCGCCGACCCGGCGGGCGGCGTCCGGGTCGACGGACCCGGGACGCTCAGTCCCCACGCTGGCGCAGCACGCAGAACTCGTTGCCCTCCGGGTCGGCCAGCACGGTCCACCCGACCTCGCCCTGCCCCACGTCGACGTGCCGGGCACCCATGTCGACCAGCCGCTCGACCTCGGCCTCCTGGTCGTCGGGGCGCAGGTCGATGTGCAGCCGGTTCTTGGTGGTCTTGTCGTTGCCGACCGGCACGAAGATGAGGCCCGGCAGCCGGTCGGCCGACCGGCGGATCTCCACCTCGTCCGGATGCTCGGTGACCACCTGGTAGCCCAACGCCTCGGCCCACCAGCGGGCGAGCCGGGCGGGGTCCCGGGCGTCGACGGTCAGGCTCTCCCAGGCGCTGCTCATGCCGATCAGGTTACGCCCGCCCGCCGGGTGCGGCTCGCCGCCGGCGCGTGGCCGGGCAGCGCGCAACCTCCGATCAGTCGAGAGTTGTCGACCGATTGCCGACGGTTACGGGATCGCGGTTCCGCATGGCCGCCGGTAGCGTTCCCAGCGCGGAACGTGACCAGGCTGAGGGCCCGACGGTGGGAGAGACACCCGTGGACGCGGACACGATGATGGGAACGGAATTGTGGGGGCTGCGCCGGCGTCGTCCCGAGGTGACGGGCACGGTGCTGGCCGGCACCGACGGCCTGCTGATCTCCAGCAACCTGCCGCCGACGGAGGCCGTCCACCTGGCCGCGCTCGCGGCGGCCAGCTTCGGCCTCGGCCACCGGATGGCCGACACGGTGCGGCAGGGCGAGTTCCGAGAATCGGTGGTCCGCACCTCGACCGGGGCCGTCGTCACCTATCCCGCCGGGCGTAACGCCCTGCTGACCCTGGTCGTCGGCGCCGGTGCCGACCTGGAGGAACTGCACGCCGAAGCGCGGGCGGTGGCCCGACGCACCGGCTCGATGCTGGACGCCCGCCGCCCCATCGGGGCCACGCCGGTGCCCGAGGCGCGCGTGCCGTTCATGGCCCGCACCTCCGGCGGCCGGCTCCCCCGGCGCGTCACCCCCCACACCTGGCGCCGCCCACCGTTCTGAGCGGTCGGCCCGGGGCTCGACACGCGGAGCCGGGCGCCCGGCTCCGCGTCCGCGGCAGCGGCCTGCCCGCACCGGTCAGGCCGCTGCCGCGCGGGCTGCGCCCGCACGCGTAACCCACGACAGGCCGGCGGCGGGCCCGTTTCCCCGGGTCCGCCGCCGGCCTGCCGTGCCGTCCGCGTCAGCGGCTGTCGGAACCGCCCGTCTCCACCACGGCCCGGCCGGCCTCCAGACGGGCGACGGGCACCCGGAAGGGCGAGCAGGAGACGTAGTCCAGGCCGACCTCGTGGAAGAAGTGCACGGAATCCGGGTCGCCCCCGTGCTCACCGCAGACGCCGAGCTTCAGCCCCGGCCGGGCCGCCCGGCCCTCCTCGGCGGCGATACGCACCAGCCGGCCCACGCCGTCGCGGTCGATCGACTCGAACGGCGAGATCCCGAAGATGCCCAACTCCAGGTAGCGCCAGAAGAACGCGCCCTCGACGTCGTCGCGTGAGAAACCCCAGGCCATCTGGGTCAGGTCGTTGGTGCCGAAGGAGAAGAACTGCGCCGCCTCGGCGATCTGACCGGCGGTCAGTGCCGCCCGGGGCACCTCGATCATCGTGCCGATCAGCACCTCGACGCCGCTGTCCCCGACCACCTCGGCGATGATCTTCTCGGCCTCGGCGCGGACCGTCTCCAGCTCCTGCACCGCCCCGACCAGCGGGACCATGATCTCCGGTTTGGCCACCGCACCGGACCGGGTGACGCTGACCGCGGCCTCCGCGATCGCCCGGACCTGCATGGCGAACAGGCCGGGGATGACCAGGCCCAGGCGGACGCCGCGCAGACCCAGCATCGGGTTCTCCTCGTGCATGCGCCGGACGGCGGCGAGCAGCGCCTCCTCCTGGGCGACGTCCTCGCCGCGCTCCTGGGCCACCGCCACGTTGACCGCGAGCTGTTCCAGCGGCGGCAGGAACTCGTGCAGCGGCGGGTCGATCAGCCGGACCGTGACGGGCAGCCCGTCCATCTCCCGGAAGATCTCCTCGAAGTCGGCCCGCTGCAGCGGCAGCAGCGCGGCCAGCGCGGCGTCGCGCTCGGCGTTGTCGCGGGCCAGGATCAGCCGCTCGACCAGCTCACGACGGTCGCCGAGGAACATGTGCTCGGTGCGGCACAGGCCGATGCCCTCCGCGCCGAAGCGCCGGGCCCGGGCGGCGTCCGCGCCGGTGTCGGCGTTCGTGCGTACGGCCAGGCGCCGCCGGGTGTCGGCGTGCGTCATGATCCGGTGTACGGCCCGGACCAGCGCGTTGTCGATGTGCTCGGGGTCGAGGCTGCCCTCGAAGTACTGCACCACCTCCGACGGCATGACCGGCACCTCACCGAGGTACACCTTGCCGGTGGTGCCGTCGATGGAGACGACGTCGCCCTCGACGACGGTCTGCCCGCCGACGACGAACCTGCGCTGCGGAACGTTGACCTCGATCTCGTCGGCGCCGGAGACGCAGGTCTTGCCCATGCCCCGCGCCACGACGGCGGCGTGGCTGGTCTTGCCGCCGCGCGAGGTGAGGATGCCCTGGGCGGCGATCATGCCGTTCAGGTCGTCGGGGTTGGTCTCCCGGCGCACCAGGATCACCGACTCCCCCTCGGCGGCCAGCTCCACGGCGCGGGCGGAGGTGAAGACCACCTTGCCCGAGGCCGCGCCGGGCGACGCCCCGATGCCCTTCGCCACGGGCTGGAACTCGTGGTCGAGGCGGAACCGCGGGAACATCAGCTGGGCCAGTTGCGCGCCGTTGACCCGGTGCAGCGCCTCGTCGAGGTCGATCAGACCCTCGTCGACGAGTTGGCCGGCGATGACGAACGCCGCGGCGGCGGTGCGCTTGCCGACCCGGGTCTGGAGCATCCAGAGCTTGCCGCGCTCGATGGTGAACTCGATGTCGCAGAGATCCTGGTAGTGGCCCTCCAACCGGGCCATGATGCCGAGCAGTTCGTCGTAGGACTTCTTGTCCAACCGTTCCAGTTCCTGCAACGGCACGGTGTTCCGGATGCCCGCGACGACGTCCTCGCCCTGCGCGTTGGCCAGGTAGTCGCCGTAGATGCCCTGTGCCCCGCTGGCGGGGTCGCGGGTGAACGCGACGCCGGTGCCGGAGTCCGGCCCGAGGTTGCCGAAGACCATCGCCACGACGTTGACCGCGGTGCCGAGGTCGGCCGGGATCCGCTCCTGGCGACGGTAGAGGATCGCGCGCTCCGCGTTCCACGACTCGAAGACCGCGCGGATGGCCAGGTCGAGCTGCTCGCGCGGGGACTGCGGGAACTCCCGCCCGGTGTGCTTGAAGAAGATCTTCTTGTACGCGTCGACGAGCCCGCGCAGGTCGTCGGCGTCGAGGTCGAGGTCGTTCGGGGTGCCCTTGGCCCGCTTGACGTCGTCGAGCGCGTGCTCGAACTCCTCGCCCGGCACCTCGCACACCGTCTTGCCGAACATCTGGATCAGCCGACGGTACGAGTCCCAGGCGAACCGGTCCGCGCCGGCCTGGTCGCCGCCGGCGCTCGCCTGCGCGCTCAGCCCGACGACGCTGCGGTCGTTGAGGCCGACGTTGAGGACGGTCTCCATCATGCCGGGCATGGAGAACTTGGCGCCGGAGCGGACGGAGACCAGCAGCGGATCCTCCGGATCGCCGAGGCGCTTGCCCATCGCCTGCTCCAGCGACGCGAGGTGCGTGGCGATCTGGCCGGCCAGGCCGTCGGGCTCCGCGCCGGTGGCGAGGTACGCCTTGCAGGCCTCCGTGGTGATCGTGAAGCCCGGTGGGACCGGCAGGCCGAGATTGGTCATCTCGGCCAGGTTGGCCCCCTTGCCACCGAGCAGGTCCTTGAGTTCCCTGTTGCCCTCGGCGAAGTCGTAGACGTACTTGTGTTCCACCGTCTCTTGCACTGACACCAGAGCCCTCCCACGCGCGCCGGTCCGACACTTAACGAAGGTTCAGTTGCTCAATACCCCGGGGCGGGCCGCCGGTAATCCTGGCGGCGAACCGGCCGGTGGGCGAAGGCTAAGCGAACATCACGCAGCCGGGGACCGTTCGGTGACAATAGGCACAGCCGTCACGACTATCCGTGTTCGTACTGGTTTTTGGGAACGCTTCCACGCGCAAGATCACGCAGATCCGGTCTCCGTTCGTGGCTGACGACATCGCGGCATGGTGAGTTCGGCAGGCTTGGCCGACGTGCCGGCCGCGCAGAAGTGCTCCCCCGTCTGCCCGGCCCTGGGAGGCGCGAGCGCCCGGACGGGTAGCTACTTACCGCCCTGTGGAGCTGATGTCGTGGACGATTCAGCCGACGCCCCCTCCGTCCCGGTCGAACAGGCGCTCGACGACCCCCTCGGGCGCGAGCACCCGGCCCGTAATAGCCGACGGCGCCCAGGCGACAAAGGCGGGCCACGGACCCGACACGCGTCGGGCAGGTCGGGCCGGTCGCGCCGGGGGCCTGAGTCGGTTACGACATCAGCTCGAAAGGGGGCTCGCTGCATGTGCCCCCGGCGAGGGCTCCCACCGGCCGGCGCCCGGCGGGCAGCGCGGAGTGGGGACGGGCTCGACATCCATCCGGCCCACGGCCGCCACACGGGCGCGGCGCGGCCCGCCCCGGCATCGGGGCGCGCCCGAGCCAGCTCACATGCCCCAGTCGGGCTCAGCCGCCCGAGTCGGCCAGCTCGGCACCCTCGGGAACGGTGTCGTCGTCGCGGCTGGCCAGCCAGCCCTCAGGCAGGAAGACCTTGCCGGGCGAGTTGGTGCGCCCGCGTGGCTGGCCCAGCGTGGCGACCGGGAAGGGCTGCGACGGGTCCAGCTTGCCGAGCAGGTCGTCGAGCTGGGTCAGGCCCTCGATCATGGCCAGCTCGCGGCGCAGCTCGCTGCCGACCGGGAAGCCCTTGAGGTACCAGGCGACATGCTTGCGGAAGTCGGTGCAGCCGTCCCGCTCACCACGGGCGGGGCTTCGGGAGCCGGCGGTGAACTGGTCGACAAGCAGCTCGGCGTGCCGGCGCATGGTGCGCGCCACCTCCCCCAGGGTCGGCAGGCGGCGCTCCGGGCGGCCGTCGAACGCGGCCGCCAGGTCGGCGAAGAGCCACGGGCGGCCCAGGCAGCCCCGGCCGATCACCACCCCGTCGACGCCCGTGTGCGCCACCATCCGCAGCGCGTCGTCGGCCTCCCAGATGTCGCCGTTGCCGAGCACCGGCACGTCGAGGGCCTGCTTGAGCGTGGCGATGGCGTCCCAGTCCGCCGTGCCGGAGTAGCGCTGCGCGGCCGTACGCCCGTGCAGGGCGACCGCCGCCACGCCGGCGTCCTGGGCGGCCAGGCCCGCCTCGACGTACGTCAGGTGGTTGTCGTCGATGCCCTTGCGCATCTTGACCGTGACCGGCACCCCGGCGGGTGACGCGGCGTCCACCGCGGCCCTGACCAGCCGCGCGAAGAGCCGGCGCCGCCACGGCAGCGCCGCGCCGCCGCCCTTGCGGGTGACCTTGGGCACCGGGCAGCCGAAGTTGAGGTCGATGTGGTCGGCGAGGTCCCGCTCGACCACGATCCGCACGGCGGCGGCGGTGATCTCCGGGTCGGTGCCGTAGAGCTGGAGGCTGCGGGGCCGCTCGTCGTCGCCGAACGCGATCATGCGCAGCGTCTTCGGGTTCCGCTCGACCAACGCGACGGTGGTGATCATCTCGCAGACGTAGATGCCGCCGCCCTGCTCCCGGCAGAGCTGCCGGAAGCCGACGTTGGTGATGCCGGCCATCGGCGCGAGCACCACCGGAGGCCACACCTGATGCGACCCGAGGGTCAGCGGGCGCAGCGCGGGAACGGTCGGGGCGGTCACCGGACAAGTGTACGGGGCCCCGGCCGGCGCTCTCCCACGCCGACCGGGGCCCCGTACCGCAGCTCAGCAGCCGGGGAGGCGCTCGATGAGGTAGCGCTCGACCTGGTCGAGCGCGATGCGCTCCTGGGCCATGGTGTCCCGGTTGCGCACGGTAACGGCGTTGTCGTCGAGGGTGTCGAAGTCGACGGTCACGCAGAACGGGGTGCCGATCTCGTCCTGGCGGCGGTAGCGGCGGCCGATGGCCTGCGAGTCGTCGAACTCCACCACCCAACGCTTACGCAGGTCGGCGGCGAGGCCCTTCGCCTTGGGCGAGAGCGCCTCGTTGCGCGACAGCGGCAGCACCGCCACCTTCACCGGGGCCAGCCGCGGGTCGAACCGCATCACCGTGCGCTTGTCCACGCCGCCCTTGGTGTTCGGCGCCTCGTCCTCGTCGTACGCCTCCAGCAGGAACGCCAGCACCGCGCGGGTGAGGCCGGCGGCCGGCTCGATGACGTACGGCATCCAGCGCTCGCCCTTGGCCTGGTCGAAGTAGGACAGGTCGACGCCGGAGTGCTTGCTGTGCGTGGAGAGGTCGAAGTCGGTGCGGTTGGCGACGCCCTCCAGCTCAGCGAACTCGCTGCCACCGAACTGGAAGCGGTACTCGATGTCGACGGTGCGCTTCGAGTAGTGGGAGAGCTTCTCCTTCGGGTGCTCGTGCAGGCGCAGGTTCTCCTCCGACAGGCCCAGGTCGAGGTACCAGTTCCAGCGCTCGGAGAGCCAGTAGTCGTGCCACTGCTCGTCCGAGCCCGGCTCGACGAAGAACTCCATCTCCATCTGCTCGAACTCGCGGGTACGGAAGATGAAGTTGCCCGGCGTGATCTCGTTGCGGAACGACTTGCCGGTCTGGGCGATGCCGAACGGCGGCTTCTTGCGGGCGACCGTCTCCACGTTCTTGTAGTTGATGAAGATGCCCTGGGCGGTCTCGGGCCGCAGGTAGTGCATGCCCTCCTCGCTCTCGACGGGGCCGAGGAAGGTCTTCATCAGGCCGTTGAACATCTTCGGCTCGGTGAAGGTGCCCTTGTTGCCGCAGTTCGGGCAGTTCAGCTCGGTCAGCGAGGCCAGCGGCTTGCCGTGCTTGGCCTCGTACGCCTCCTCCAGGTGGTCGGCCCGGAACCGCTTGTGGCACGACTGGCACTCGGTCAGCGGGTCGACGAAGGCGTCGAGGTGCCCGGAGGCGGCCCAGACGTCGCGCGACAGGATCACGGCGGAGTCGAGGCCGACCACGTCGTCGCGCTGCTGGACCATCGACTTCCACCACTGCCGGCGGACGTTCTCCTTCAGCTCCACGCCGAGCGGACCGTAGTCCCACGCCGAGCGGGTGCCTCCGTAGATCTCGCTGGAGGGGAAGACGAAGCCTCGGCGCTTGGCGAGGCTGACGACGGCGTCGATTCGGTCGGCTGGCATGTTTCCTCCTACGCCGACTGGCGGTCGGCGGGGACGTGGTGAAGGACGGAAGGAACAGTTCCGGACAACGGTACGACCGGTGACGTCCCGGGCCCCGCAGAATACCGGGGACGAGTCAGCTCACCTCGCAGACCTCCATGCCACCGGTCTGCTGGTCCTGCCCGAGGGTGACCTGCTGCCGGGCCTGCCGGCCGCCCGGGTAGGTCACGTCCACCGGGACGGTGAGGGAGACGGTGTCCACGTCGCCCACCCGGAAGTCCGCGATCTGCGGCTCGGCGGCCACCCGGCGTTCGAACTCGGCGCGTGACTCCCGTTTCCTCGCCTCGTCGCAGAGCTGGTCGTACGCCGCGCCGTACTTGCGCTCGACGAGCGCGCGGTAGTAGTCGGTGGAGGCGGTGCGCCCCTGCTCGCGGATGGCCTGCACCCCGCTGACGACCAGACCCACCACTGCCGCGCCGCCTCCGCCGCAGCAGAGCAGCACGGCGAGCGCCCCGGCGCCGAGGCCGAGCCAGAGCCGGGTGTTGCGGCCCTCGGTGGGCGGTGCCGCGAACGGCGGGGAGACCCCGGGCCCGTGCGGCGGCGCGGGTATGCCCGACTCCCCCGGCGGGCCGGGCGCGGCGGGCGGCTGCGCGCCCTGCGGGCCGGATTGCGGAGGGTACGGCGGCGGGGTCGCCGGTCCGGGAGCGCTCATGAGAGCAATCTAGTGCCCACGGACTCAGCGGTAAGGAGCAGCGGCCCGATCGCTGGCGGCCACGACGACGTCCCCGCCCGGGGCGGCGCTGGCGAGTTCCTCGTACGCCGACGGTTCGTCGACCGACTCGGCGAGCAGCGGCACGGCGGTGATCTTGACATCGAACCCGCCCAGGGCCCGCCGGTAGGTGCCGACCGACTCCCATTCGGTGACCAGGCACCAGTGGCGCGGGTCGTCCAGCGCCCGGACCAGTTGGCCGCGCAGGTAACCGGGGCGGGCCGCGAGCGCGGTGAGGGCGGCGTGCGCCCGCTCGGTGAACTCGTCGGCGACATCGACGTCCACCACGAACCGGTTCGTCACCAGCACGGGGTTCCTCCTCGTAGAGTCTGTGGGATGCAGCGTACGCAGAGCCCCCTGCCCACCCGGCTGGCCCGGGCGAACCCGACGACGGTGTTCCTGGTCACCCTGGTGCTGGTGCTGGTGCTGGTGGCGTTCTTCACGCCCGGCGCGCTCGGCGGGCTGTTCACCCTGCTGCTCGCGGCGGCCGTGGCCGCGCTGCTGGTCACCACCTGGTCGGTGCAGACGCCGCAGACCCGGGTGATCCGGCTCGTGGCGCTCACCCTGCTGGTCACCGCGGGCCTGGTGAAGCTGCTCTGACATGCAATCATGCGTTTTTGACAATCATTATCGTTGTCACGGACAGTTCAGGACATGACCATCCGCTCCGCTCCGCGAACACTGGCCGCCGCCACCACCGCCCTGCTCGCCCTGGGCGGCCTCGCGGCCTGCTCCAGCGACGGCGCGGCCGGCGCCGACCCGCAGCGGGTCGACGTGGCGACCGCCTTCTACCCGCTGCAGTTCCTGACCGAACGCATCGGCGGCGACGCCGTGCGGGCGACCAACCTGGTCAAGCCGGGGGCGGAGCCGCACGACCTGGAGCTGAACCCGGGCCAGGTCGGCCAGGTCGCCGGCGCTGAGCTGGTCGTCCTGCTCAAGGGCTTCCAGCCCGCGCTGGACGAGGCCGTCGCGCAGAACGCCGCGGACCGCGCGTTCGACGTGTCGACAGTGCAGCCGCTGCGCGACGCCGCCGCGGGCGGCCACGAGCACGACCACGAGGGCGAGGAGCACGGCCACGAGGAGAGCGGCACCAAGGACCCGCACCTCTGGCTGGACCCGACCCGGCTGGCCACCGTCGGCGACCGGCTCGCCGAGCGGCTCGGCCAGGTCGACCCGGGCCACGCCGCCGACTACACGGCCCGCGCCGCTGCGCTGCGCACCGAGCTGGAGAAGCTGGACGCCGAGTTCACGGCCGGGCTGAAGACCTGCCAGCGGCGGGAGATCGTGGTCAGCCACACCGCCTTCGGCTACCTGGCCGAGCGCTACGAGCTGGAGCAGGTCGGCATCACCGGGCTCAGCCCGGAGGACGAGCCCGCCCCGCAGCGCCTGGCCGAGGTCGCCCGGGAAGCCCGCGAGCACCAGGCCACCACGATCTTCTTCGAGACCCTGGTCAGCCCGAAGGTCGCCGAGACCATCGCCGCCGAGGTCGGCGCGAAGACCGCGGTGTTGGATCCCCTGGAAGGGCTGTCGACCGACGGCGGCGACTACCTTTCGGTGATGCGTACCAACCTGCAGACCCTGCGGACGGCGTTGAGCTGCTCATGACGACCCCGGTCCTCACCGTCGCGCACGCGGTGGTCGGCTACGACGGCCGCCCCGTGCTGCGTGACGTCTCGCTGACGGTCACCGCCGGCGAGGTGGTCGCGGTGCTCGGCGCCAACGGCTCCGGCAAGTCCACCCTGATCCGCGCCGCCCTCGGCCTGGTGCCGCTCAGCTCCGGGTCGGTCACCCTCTTCGACCGCCCGCTGCGCCGCTTCCGGCAGTGGCACCGCATCGGGTACGTCCCGCAGCGCCTCGGCGCCGGCAGCGGCGTACCGGCCACCGTGGGTGAGGTGGTGGCCTCCGGCCGCCTCGCCCGGCGCGGGGTGCTGCGTCCGGCGGGCGCGGCGGACCGGGCGGCGGTCACCGCCGCGCTGGAGGCGGTCGGGCTCGCCGACCGGGCCCGCGACCCGGTCGGCACCCTCTCCGGCGGGCAGCAGCAGCGCACCCTGATCGCCCGGGCGCTGGCCGGCCAGCCGGAGCTGCTGGTCCTCGACGAGCCGACCGCCGGCGTCGACGCGGCCAGCCAGGAGGCGTTCGCGGGCGCCCTGCACGACTTCGTCGGTGGCGGTGGCACGGTGCTGCTGGTGGCCCACGAGCTGGGGCCGCTGCGTCCGCTGATCACCCGGGCGGTGGTCGTCCACGAGGGTGGGATCTGCCACGACGGCGCGGTGCCCGAGCCCGCCGGCCACCACGCGGAGCCCGACCACGACCACGTGCACCCGCACGGTCCCGACGAGCCCGCCGGGCTGTGGAGCAGCTGAGATGGAACTCTTCCAGTACCCCTACATGCAGCGGGCCCTGATCGGGGCGCTGATCATCGGCCTGGCCGCCCCGGCGCTCGGCATCTACCTGGTGCAGCGGAAGCTCGCCCTGATCGGCGACGGGGTGGGGCACGTGGCGCTCACCGGCGTCGGCGCGGGCCTGCTGCTCAACCGCTCGCCGGTGCTCGTCGCGGTGATCGTGGCGACGCTCGGCGCGATCACCATCGAGGTGGTCCGGGCCCGGGGGCGCACCTCCGGCGACCTGGCCCTGGCCCTGCTCTTCTACGGCGGCATCGCGGGCGGCGTGACGCTGGTCGGGCTCTCCGACAGCACCAGCGCCAACCTCAACGCCTACCTGTTCGGGTCGCTGACCACGATCTCCGCGCCGGACCTGACCACCATCGCGGTGCTCGGCGCGGCGATCGGGGTGACCATGCTGGCGCTGCGCCCGGCCCTGTTCGCGGTCTGCCACGACGAGGAGTACGCCCGGGTCTCCGGCCTGCCGGTGCGCACGCTCAACATGCTGCTCGCCGTGGCCACCGCGGTCACCGTGACCATCGCGATGCGGGCCGTCGGCGTACTGCTGATCAGCGCGCTGATGGTGGTGCCGGTGGCCACCGCGCAGCAGGTGACCCGGGGCTTCCGCAGCACGATGGCGGCGGCGATGGCGCTCGGGCTCTTCGCCGCCGGCTCCGGGGTCTGGGTGGCCGCGAACGCCGACACCGCCCCCGGCGCCTCGGTGGTGCTGATGGCGATCGCCTCGTTCGCGGTGGTCGCGGTCCTCGGCGCGGTGTGGCGGGCGCTGCGCCGGCGACGCGCCCCCGACGCCGCCGCCGCACCCGAGCCGCACGAGGTGGTGCTCCAGTGATCCTGCTCAGCGCCGCGCCGGTGGGATTGGTTACCGTTACGAGGTGACCGACGGATCGGGCTACGAGGCCTTCGAGGGCGCCAGCGAGCTGCTGCGCGCGCTCTCCGCGCCGATCCGGCTGGCCATCGTCAGCGAGCTCGCCGACGGCGAGCGCTGCGTCCACGAGCTGGTCGACAAGCTCGGCGCCGCACAGCCACTGGTCTCCCAGCACCTGCGCGTGCTGCGGGGCGCCGGCGTGGTGCGCGGCTCCCGGCGGGGGCGCGAGATCGCGTACGCGCTGGTCGACGAGCACGTCGCACACATCGTGGCCGACGCGGTGAGCCACGCCGGGGAGGGATCATGACCGTGACGGGCACCCCCGTCCGCAACACGCGGCAGCGCTCGGCGGTCAGCGCCCTGCTCGCCGAGCTGGCGGGCTTCCACAGCGCACAGGAGCTGCACGCCATGCTGCGCTCGCGCGGCGAACGGGTGGGGCTGACCACCGTCTACCGCACGCTGCAGGGGCTCGCCGACGCGGGCGAGATCGACGTGATGCGCCCGCCGGGCGGCGAGCACCTCTACCGCCGGTGCAGCGAGGGCCACCACCACCACCTGGTCTGCCGGGTCTGCGGCCGCACCGTGGAGGTGGCGGGGCCGACGGTGGAGAGCTGGGCCGAACGGGTGGCCGCCAAGCACGGCTACGCCGACGTCAGCCACACCCTGGAGATCTTCGGCACCTGCCCGCCCTGCGCGGGCTGACCCACCCGGCCGTGCGCCCGGCCGTGCGCCCGCCCCTGGCCCGCCCGGCGGTGCGCCCGCCCCTGGCCCGCCCGGCGGTACGCCCGCCCCTGGCCCGCCCGGTGCCGCGCGTGGCACGCTGTCCGGCGTGAAGATCTACGCCGATCGTTTTCCGTCCGCCGTCCGACAGCTCATCACCGACCTGCTCGTCGTCGCCTGGGTGTACGGCGCGATCCGCGGCGCGCTGTGGCTGCACGACCTCGTCCAGAAGCTCGCCGTACCCGGCCAGAAGCTGGAGGGGGCCGGCGGCGGGCTGGCCGACAACCTGGCCGAGGCGGGCGGCAAGGTCGGCCGGCTGCCACTGGTCGGCGACGAGCTGACCGCGCCCTTCGAACGGGCCGCCGGCGCCGCCCGCTCGCTGGCCGAGGCCGGGCGGGACCAGCAGGCGCTGGTGGACCAGCTCGCCCTCGCGCTGGCCGTCGCCGTGCTGGTCTTCCCGCTCGGCCTGGTGCTCTTCGGCTGGCTCCCGCTGCGGGTGCGCTGGATGCGCCGGGCCGCCTCGGCGGCGAAGCTGGCCGCCGCCCCCGCCGGCCGGGACCTGCTCGCCCTGCGGGCGCTGGCCACCCAGCCGTTGGGGCGGCTGACCCGGATCGCGCCCGACGTGGCCGAGGCGTGGCGGCGCGGCGACGACGCCACAGTCGACGCCCTCGCCGCGCTGGAGCTGCGCCAACTCGGCCTGCGGGGTGGCCGCCCGGTCAGTCGCTAAGGGACTGCGGCTCGTCGTCGGCCTCCTCGGGGTCGTCCTCCCCCCAGCTGCGCCGGGAGAACGGCAGGAACATCCAGAAGGTGAGGAACCACAGCGCGGTGAGGCCGCTGAGCAGCAGGGCGATGCCCGTGTCCAGCACGAAGTCGGTGATCAGCAGCACCGCGCTGACCATCGCGATCAGCATGAAGGCGAGACCGCCGCTGGCCATCCGGTGGGCGAACCGGACCAGCTCCGGCTTGCGGCCCTGCCGGAACAGCGCGCGGTGGAACGCCACCGGAGAAATGATCATCGCGGTGGCGGCGGCGGCCGCCAGCAGCGCGACGATGTAGATGTCCTTCTGGAAGGCGCTGGTCTTGTCGAAGCCGTTGCTGAACGGCAGGGTGAGGAGGAAGGCGAAGAGAATCTGCACACCGGTCTGCGCGACCCGCAACTCCTGGAGCAGGTCGGCGAAGTTGCGCTGCCAGCGCTGCTTCTCGGTTTCCTTGGTCACGCGCCACCTCCGGTCGGACGGTGCCGCTGGCGGGGGTGGCCGGCGGCAGCATCGCTGATGCCCCACCGGCCGGCGCGCGAAACCGACTCACGTCACCGCCGGACGCGCCGCCCGTGCAGGCGGCGACAGCCGTCGCATCCGGCCGTCCACGGCCACCTGTGCGCGCGAGCTGCCCGGCCGACGCCCCCGCCGTGAGCCGGCCGCCGTCAGGAGCCGCGCCGGATGCGGCCCGCGTACCGGGCCTCCAGGGCGTTGTTGTGCTCGTCGCCGCCCGTGATGTTCGCCGACAGGTAGACCGGGGGCCGTTCGCCCGCGGCCAGCAGCCGGGCCACCACCTCGACCGTGATCTGCTGCGCCAGCAGCGCCGCGGTGATCGACGAGACCGCGCCGACCGCGCCGCCACCGGGCAGCGGCAGCGTCGCGTCGCCGTACGGGGCGCCGTTGTCCAGCACCACGTCGGCGAAGTCGGCGAGCTTGCGTCCGGACGGGTGGCGCGAGGTCATCTGCCCGGAGTGCCGCGCCGAGGTGATCGCCACCAGCCCGTGCCCCTTCTCCTTGACCAGCGAGGCGAACTCGACCATCGCGCCGTTCACCCCCGAGTTGGAGGCGAGCACGAAGACGTCCCGGGGGCCGACGGGGGCCAGCTCGTAGAGGCGGTGCGCCACCGACGGGTCGCGCTCCAGCGTCGGGCCGAGCACGTCCGCCGGGGCGCCGCCGACCAGGACCAGGTCCCGCAGGGCGATCCGGTTGGTCGGGACCAGTCCCCCGGCCCGCCCGGCGATCTCCATGGCCAGGGCCTCGGAGTGGCCGGTGCCGAACGCGTGGACCACCCCGTCGGCGCGTACCGCCTCGGCGATCAGGTCGGCGGCGCGCCCCACCGCCTCGCGTTGGCTCTCGGCCACCCGGTTCAGGGTGGTGGTGAGCGCGGCCAGGAAGCCGTCGGCGGTCACCGTCAGGTGTGCCTCGTCCATGTCGTACCTCCGTCAGGGGGGTGGGGGCGGGCGGCGTCGCGGGAGGGTCAGACCAGGTCCTGCGTCCGGTCCAGGATCGCCTCGGTCAGCGGGGTGGGCGCCTCGTCGGGGATCCAGTGACTCACCCGGGGCAGCTCGACGAGACGGTAGTCGGCCCGCACGTGCCCGGCGCAGGCCTCGGCCGCGGTGCGGCCGATCGCGATGTCGCGCTCGCTCCACACGAACGTGGTCGGCACCGCCACCGGCCCGACGACCGCCAGGTCACGGCGGGACATGGCGCGGTACCAGTTCAGCGCGGCCGTCAGGGCGCCCGGCTCGCGCATCGGGTCCGCGTACGCGCCCACCCGCGCGTCGTCGCCGACGCCGTGCATCATCCGACGCAGTCCCATCGCGTTCAGCGCCAGCAGCGCCCGCTCCGCCGCGCCGGGCCTGCGGAACAGCGTCATGTACGCCGAGCGCGCCCGCTGCCCCGGGTCCTCGGCCAGCGCCCGCGCCATCGCGGCGGGATGCGGCACCGAGACGGCGGTCAGCGTCCGGACCCGCTCGGGGTGGCCGGCCGCGACGGCCCAGGCCACGATCGCGCCCCAGTCGTGGCCCACCAGGTGCGCCGCGTCGACGCCTAACGCGTCGAGTACGCCCACCGCGTCGGCGACCAGCTCCGGCAGCCGGTACGCCTCGACGGCCTCGGGGCGTGCGCCCGGCGAGTAGCCCCGCTGGTCCGGGGCGTACGTGCGCAGGCCGGCGGCGTGCAGCGCGGGCACCACGTCGTCGAACTCCCCGCCGTGCTGGGGGAAGCCGTGCAGCAGCAGGACGGGCGTGCCGCCCTCGGGTCCGCCGGCGCGGACGTCGAACGTGAACCCCCGGGCCTCGATCCGCATGATCGTGAGCCTACCCAGCGCCGGGGCGGGTCACTCGCACCCTCGCTCGCGCCGCCGGACCGCGATGGGATCACTTTGTCCGACGATCTTCAGAGGTGTTAGCGTCAGCGACACAACTTCATATCCGACAGGGGAGCGCACAGCGCTGAGAGTGCGGGCACCGCCCGCAGACCCTCGAACCTGATCTGGGTAATGCCAGCGCAGGGAGTTCGGTCGACCTCCAGCCGCGTCGACGTCCGGCACATCCGGGCGCGGCGTGCGTCTTCTCCTGGTTCAACTCTGGACTGGGAGCAACCATGCGAGACAACAACACCACCCGGTGGCGCACCGTCGACGTCGTCGTCGCCGCGGTGATCGCGGTGGCCTTCGGCGTCATCTTCTGGGCCTGGGGCCTGCTGTGGCGGGCCGTCGACCCGGCGTTCGCGTTCTTCCCCGCCGGCCAGGCGATCATGTACGGCGTGTGGCTGGTCCCGGCCGTCCTCGGCGGCCTGGTGATCCGCAAGCCGGGCGCGGCGCTCTTCTGCGAGGCGGTCGCGGCGACCGTCTCGGCGCTGCTCGGCGCGGAGTGGGGCGGCGTCACCATCGTCCAGGGCCTGATCCAGGGCCTCGGTGCCGAGCTGGCCTTCGCGGCGTTCCGGTACCGCTCGTTCCGGCTACCCACCGCACTCATCGCGGGTGCGCTGACCGGCCTCGGCGCGGCCCTGTTCGACTTCTTCGTGTGGAACAGCGAGTACGCGCTGGCCGGTTACCGCATCCCGTACGCCCTGCTCACCATCGTCAGCGCCACGGTCGTAGCCGGCGCCGGCGCCTGGACCCTGACCCGCGCCCTGTCCACCACGGGCGCCCTCGACCGCTTCCCCGCCGCCCGCGACCGCCCCCTGATCTGACCCGCCCCACCTACCGCCCACCCGTGTCGATCATGAGGTTGTTGTCACGACACGCCGTGCGGAATGACAACAACCTCATGATCGACGCCTGCGGACAGGGCTGAAGGGGGACGGCGTGGGGGGTGTGGTCTTGAGGGGGTTCGGGTGGCGGCACGCCGGGCGGCGGGCGTGGGCCGTACGCGGGGTCGATCTGCGCGTCGAGGTCGGCGAGCGGGTGCTGCTGTTGGGCCCGTCCGGGGCCGGCAAGAGCACCCTGCTCGCCGCGCTGGCCGGGCTGCTGCCGGAGGACTCGGGCGAGCAGGAGGGCACCGTCGAGATCGACGGGCTCGACCCCCGCAAGGGCCGCGAACGGGTGGGCATCGTCTTCCAGGACCCGCAGACCCAGCTCGTGATGGCCCGCAGCGGCGACGACGTGGCGTTCGGGCTGGAGAACCGCGGCATCCCCGCCGGGGAGATCTGGCCCCGCGTCGACGAGGCGCTGGCCCGGGTCGGCTTCCCGTACCCGCGCGACCGACCCACCGCCGCGCTCTCCGGCGGCGAACAGCAGCGCCTCGCCCTGGCCGGGGTGCTGGCCCTGCGCCCCGGGCTGCTGCTGCTCGACGAGCCGACCGCCAACCTCGACCCGACCGGCGCGGCACTGATCCGGGCGGCGGTGGCCGGCGCGCTGGACGCCGACACCACGTTGATCCTGGTCGAGCACCGGGTCGCCGAGGCGCTGCCCCTGGTCGACCGGGTGGTCGTGCTCGAACCCGGCGGCGGCGTCCGCGCGGACGGCACGCCCGAGGCCGTCTTCGGCACGCACGGGGACGCGCTCGCGGCCGAGGGCGTCTGGGTGCCGGGCCGTCCGGTACCGCACCGGCGCGCGGGCGCCCCGGCCGGCGACGTGTTGCTCGCCGCCGACCGGCTCGGCCTGCCGCCCCGGCTGGCCGCCACCGAGCTGGCCGTACGCGCCGGCGAGGCGCTCGCCGTCCTCGGGCCGAACGGGGCCGGCAAGTCGACCCTGGCGCTGCTGCTCGGCGGCCTGCTCAAGCCGGGGACCGGCCGCGTCAAGGCCACGCCGGCGCTGGCCGGCGCCGACGCCCGCACCGCACCGCACCGCTGGCCGGCAGCGGCGCTGGCCCGGCGGATCGGCTCGGTCTTCCAGGACCCGGAGCACCAGTTCGTCACCAACACCGTCCACGACGAGCTGGCGCTCGGCCCGCGCCGGGCCGGCCGGTCCGACGCGGCGGTCCGGGCCGTGGTGGACGGGTTGCTCGCCCGGCTGCGGTTGACGGCGCTCGCGGGGGCGAACCCGTACACCCTCTCCGGCGGGGAGGCGCGGCGGCTGAGCGTGGCGACCGCCCTCGCCGCCGCGCCCCGCCTGCTCGTCTGCGACGAACCGACCTTCGGCCAGGACCGGCGCACCTGGCTGGAACTGGTGGACCTCTTCGCCGAGCTGCGCGACGCCGGGTGCGGCCTGGTCGCCGTCACCCACGACTCGGAGTTCGTGGCCGCGCTGGCGGACCGTCAGCTCACCCTGGAGCGCCCGTGACCGGCCCGCAGCGGCTCACGACCGGCCCGTCACCGCGCCGCGCGGCCGGCGCGACCAGCCCGGACCGGGGGCGGGCATGATCAGTTTCGAGCCGGTCGCCGCGCCGCGGGCGCCGCTGGCCCGGCGCAACCCGGTGGCCAAGCTCGCCGCCGCGTTGCTGTTCTCGTTCATCCTGATCGCCACCCTCGACCCGGTGGCCCCGGCCATCGCGATCGCCGTGGAGCTGGCCGTGCTGCCGTTGTTCGGGGTCCGGCTGCGGGTGCTGGCGCGGCGGGCCTGGCCGCTGCTCGTCGGCGCGGGCGGCGTGGTGGTGACGCTGGTGCTCTTCGCGGCCGAGCGCTCCGGCCGGGTGCTGGTCGAGGCCGGCCCGGCGGTGGTCACCTCCGGGGTGCTGCTCACCGCGCTCGGCCTGGTGCTGCGCATGTTCGCGGTGGCGCTGCCCGGTGTGATCGTCTTCGCCACCACCGATCCCACCGACCTGGCGGACGCGCTGGTCCAGAACGCGAAGGCGCCGGCCCGGTTCGCCATCGGCGCGCTGGCCGCGTTCCGGCTGGTGCCGCTGCTCGGGCAGGAGTGGCAGATGATCTCCATGGCCCGTCGTGCCCGGGGGATCGAGGCGGGCCGAAACCCGCTGGCGAAGCTGCGGCTGTTCGTGTCCACGGCCTTCGCGTTGCTGGTCGGGGCGATCCGTCGGGGCACCCGGTTGGCCGTGGCGATGGACGCCCGGGGCTTCGACGCGGCAACACCGCGCACCGTCGCCCGACGCCAACGCTTCGTCCTCGCCGACGGCCTGTTGATCATCGGCGCGGCGGCGCTGGCCGGGGCCGCGTTGACAGTCAGCGTCCTGCTCGGCACCTTCCGCCCGTTGATCGGCTGACCCCCGTCAGCCGCCGACCGGCGCAGGAGCGGCCGACCGGCGCAGGAGTGGCCGACCGGCGCAGGAGTGGCCGACCGGCGCAGGAGTGGCCGACCGGCCGGGTGGAGCCTCGCCCGGTGGCGGGACTCCACCCGGCGGCGCGGTCAGCTGCGCCGGAAGGCGTAGCGGCGGGCCTGCCCGGCCTTCTGGTGGCGCAGCGCGCCGGAGCGGCCGGTGCCGGAGACCGGCGGACCGGCCTTCGGCGCCGCCGGCCGGTCGACCGGCAGCGCCGGCACGACGGGCGCGACCGCCACCTCGTCGAGGTTGACCGGCGTCAGCTCCGTGACGGGCGGCGTGGGCAGGGTGGTACGGGGCTTCTTCGGCTTGCGCTTGGCGGGCATCCGATGCCTCCTTGGTCTGCGGGCCCTGCGCACCGGAGCGACGTCCGGTGCGCGGGACCCGCCTCGTCGGGTGACCGTCGCGTGACGGTCGGGCGGGGATCGGGACTGCTGCCCGGAATCGACCACGGAGGACACCACCGCCTCGGCGGCAGGTGCGGAATGCGGACGCCCGGGAGCACGCGGACCCGCAGTCGCAGGGCGACGGGGTCGGCTCGGAGATGGGGCGTCAGATGCGCATGCCCACACGCTAACCACCGGTGCCCCCGCACGCACCCGAATTACCGGACGACTTCGGGGCGACGGCGGCCACGCCCGGCACGAAGCAGCTCGGACGCGGCGGTCGGCGCGACAGCCCGGCAGGGCACGACGATGGCACCACCGGCGCTCAGGAGCTGACGGTGCCGGCAGCCAGGTCCCGGTCGGGCTGTCCGCGACGCGCCGCGCGACCCCGGCACGCCGCGATACGGTCGCAGCAGGGGGCGGTGTCGACGGCGGAGGCGGCGGATGGCGGAGCGGGCGGCGGCGCGGATCGGCGTGACGGGGCTGGCGGTGATGGGCCGCAACCTGGCCCGCAACCTGGCCCGCAACGGCTTCGTCGTGGCGGTGCACAACCGCTCGCCGGAGCGCATCCGCGACCTGGTCGCGGAGCACGGCGACGAGGGCACGTTCCTGCCTGCCGAGTCGATGGCCGACTTCGTGGCGTCGCTGCGACGGCCCCGGGCGCTCATCGTGATGGTCAAGGCGGGCGGGCCCACCGACGCCGTGCTCGACGAGCTGGTCCCGCTGCTCGACGCCGGCGACATCGTCGTGGACTGCGGCAACGCCCACTTCGCCGACACCCGCCGCCGCGAGGAGGCGCTGCGGGCGCACGGCCTGCACTTCGTCGGCACCGGCGTCTCCGGCGGTGAGGAGGGCGCCCTGCGCGGCCCGAGCATCATGCCGGGCGGCTCGGCGGAGTCGTACCGGACCCTCGGGCCGATCTTCGAGCAGATCGCCGCCCAGGTCGACGGGGTGCCGTGCTGCCGGCACATCGGCCCGGACGGCGCCGGGCACTTCGTGAAGATGGTGCACAACGGCATCGAGTACGCCGACATGCAGCTCATCGCCGAGGCGTACGACCTGCTGCGGTCCGGGCTGGGCGCGCGGCCGGCGGAGATCGCGGAGATCTTCCGCGGCTGGAACTCCGGCGAGCTGGAGTCCTTCCTGATCGAGATCACCGCGGACGTGCTGGCGCACACCGACGCGGCCACCGGGCGGGCGTTCGTGGACGTCGTGCTGGACCGCGCCGAGCAGAAGGGCACCGGCCGCTGGACTGTGCAGAGCGCACTCGACCTGGGCATCCCCATCACCGGCATCGCCGAGGCGACCTTCGCCCGGTCGCTGTCCGGGCACGCGGACCAGCGCGAGGCGGCCCGCCGGGCGTTCCCGGACGCGGGTGAGGGCTGGCGGGTCGACGACCCCGACGCCTTCGTCGAGGACGTCCGCCGCGCGCTGCTCGCCTCGAAGATCGTGGCGTACGCGCAGGGCTTCGACCAGATCAGCGCCGGCTCCCGCGAGTACGACTGGGGCATCGACCTGGGCGGCACCGCGACGATCTGGCGGGGCGGCTGCATCATCCGGGCCCGCTTCCTCGACCGCATCCGGCAGGCGTACGACGAGCGGCCCGACCTGCCGACGCTGCTGGTGGCGCCGTGGTTCGCGGACGCCGTACGCGACGGCGTGCCGAGCTGGCGGCGGGTGGTGGCCGAGGCGGCCCGGGCCGGGGTGCCGGCGCCCGCGTTCGCCTCGTCGCTGGCGTACTTCGACGCGCTGCGCGCACAGCGGCTGCCCGCCGCCCTGATCCAGGGCCTGCGGGACAACTTCGGGGCACACACCTACCAGCGGGTGGACCGCGAGGGCACCTTCCACACCCGCTGGGCCGCCGACCGCACCGAGGTCGAGGCCTGACCCCCGACCGGCCGCCCCGGCCCGGCCCGACGCCCGGCCCCACGCCGCGGTGGGCGACCCGCCCCGGCAGGGGCGTTTCGCGGGCACCGCGACCACGGGACCGGCGGGCGGGCCGGGCCGGGGTGGCGCGGAGGTCAGAAGAAGCGGCGACGCTTCGCCTTCTGCGGGCGGAGCATGTCGGCGCCCCGGGTGAGCAGCCGGCTCACCCCGGTCGGGCCACGGCGGGCCTCCAGCGTGTGGCTCAGCCGGCGCGCGCCCGCCGCCGCCAACGGCACGGCGACGGCCATCATCGCCCACTGGGCAATGCGCTTCTGGATCATGTGGGTTCACCTCCGTCGGTGGCTGCTGACCGAGGTGGTACCCCGTACGGCCGGTCGGTAAGCCTCAGGCCGGCGGCGGGGCGACCGGGTTGGGCAGCGCGCCGCCGAACCGCCGGTCCCGCTGCGCGTACAGCTCGCAGGCGTACCACAGGTGCCGGCGGTCGAAGTCGGGCCAGAGCGTGTCGAGGAAGATCAACTCGGCGTACGCGGTCTGCCAGAGCAGGAAGTTCGAGATCCGTTCCTCGCCGGAGGGGCGCAGGAACAGGTCCACCTCGGGGACCTCCGGGTGGTAGAGGTATTTCGCGATGGTCTTCTCGGTGACCTTCTCCGGGTCCAACCGGCCCGCCGCGACGTCCCGGGCGATGCCGGCGGCGGCGTCGGCGATCTCGGCCTGGCCGCCGTAGTTGACGCAGAACTGGAGGGTCAACGTCGAGTTGCCCCGGGACATCTCCTCGGCCGTCTGCAACTCGGAGATGACGCTCTTCCAGAGCCGGCCGCTCCGGCCGGACCAGACCACCCGCACCCCCAGCTCCACCAGCTGGTCGCGGCGGCGCCGGATGACGTCGCGGTTGAAGCCCATCAGGAACCGGACCTCGTCCGGCGAGCGCCGCCAGTTCTCCGTGGAGAAGGCGTACGCCGACAGGTAGGGGATGCCCAGCTCGATGGCGCCCTCGATGGTGTCGAAGAGGGAGAACTCCCCCGCCTCGTGGCCCTTCGTGCGGGGCAGCCCACGGTCCTTGGCCCAGCGGCCGTTGCCGTCCATCACCACGGCGACGTGCTTCGGCACCGCCCCGGCGGGCAGCGCCGGCGGCCGGGCACCCGACGGGTGCGCAGTCGGCGGCACCGGCTCGCGACGCCCGGCCATCATCGATCGGATCACTCGGTTCTCCCCCTGCTCACGCCGTCCGCACCGGTCCCGCCGCCGCGCGACTGCGGGCCGGATCCGGCCGCCGGACCGCCCCGGTCGACCAGCGGCAGCGAGCGTAGCGCGCGCTCCAGGTGCCACTGCAGGTGTGCCGCGACCAGGCCGCTGCACTCCCGGCGTACGCCGCTCTCGGTCGCGTCGGCGACCCGCCAGTCGCCGGTGGTCAGCGCGGACATCAGGTCGATGGTGGCCGGGGCCGGGTGGGCCGCGCCGGGCGGGCGACAGTCGGGGCAGACCGCGCCACCCGCCGGTACGGAGAACGCCCGGTGCCGCCCCGGGGTGCCGCAGACGGCGCAGGCGGTCAGCGCCGGCGCCCAGCCCGCCAGCGTCATGCCGCGCAGCAGGTACGCGTCGAGCAGCAGCGTGGTGGCGTGGCTGCCCTCGGCGAGCGCCCGCAGCGCGCCCAGGGTGAGCTGGAACAACCGCAGCGACGGCTCCCGCTCGACGGGGGTGAGCCGCTCGGCGGTCTCGGCGATCGCGCTGGCGGCCGTGTAGCGGGAGTAGTCGCCGAGGAACCGCCTGCCGTAGAGGTCGATCCCCTCGACCTGGCTGACGGTGTGCAGCGAGCTGCCCAGGTTGCCCTTCGGGTCGCCGGCGAGCTGGAGATCGACGTGACCGAACGGCTCAAGCCGGGCGCCGAACTTGCTTGTGGTGCGGCGGATGCCCCGGGCCACGGCCCGCAGCCGGCCGTGCCGGCGGGTGAGCAGGGTGATGATCCGGTCGGACTCGCCGAGTTTCTGCACACGCAGGACCACCGCGTCGTCGCGGTAGAGCTGTCGGCGGTACCCGGTCACCGGAGCATTCTCTCTCGGGGTGCGGAATCAGGGTCAGCTCGGGGTCTGCGCGTGCGGAACCCCGATGTGCGGGGCGGCTCGCGCCGCTTAGCGTGCTCGCATGGCTCAACACCGCACCGCCGTCGCGCTCCTCGCTGCGGCCGCCACCCTGATGGTCTCCGCCGGGTGCGAGAACCTGTCCTCCCGCCGGCTCGACTACGACAACACCGAGGCGGCCCGGATCAGCAGCATCCGGTTGCTCCCGGGGGCCGGCGACGTGACCGTCCGCGCCAGCGGCCCGCAGGACGAGGTACGGATCAAGCGGGTCGTGCGCTACCACGGCGGCCAGCCCGACACCGCGTACGAGATCAAGGGTGCCGAACTGGTGCTGGACACCGACTGCGGCAACCGGTGCAGCATCTCCTACGAGGTCACCGCCCCGGCCGGGGTGGGTGTGCAGGGCGAGGTCGGATCCGGGAACATCGACCTCAGCAAGGTCGGCCGGGTGGAGGTGCTTTCCGGCTCGGGCAACATCCGGGTGGTCGACGCCGGCGGCCCCGTACGCGCCGAGGCCGGGTCCGGCAACGTCGACGTCGACGAGGTCGCGGCGGCGGCGACGCTGCGCGTCTCCTCGGGCAACATCACCGGCCGCCGCCTCGGTGGCGGGGTGGACGCCGAGGCCGGTTCCGGCAACGTCACCGTCGACCTCACGGCGCCCGCGTCGGCGCGGGCGCACGCCGGCAGCGGAAACGTCGAGCTGGTCGTGCCGGCGGGCCGCTACCGGGTGCGCTCCAGCACCGGCAGCGGCGACGCCGAGTTGGGCGTGCCCGACGACCCGTCCGCCGCGCTGGTGCTCGACCTCTCCACGGGCAGCGGCCACGTGGCCCTCACCCAGCGTTGATCTCAGCGGTTTCCGGCTCCCGCGCGGCCCGGGGCACCGGCACCGCCGCCCGCCCGGCGGCCCGGTCGTCGCCGCCGCGTACGTCGGCCCCGGTGGGGTGGGCGGGGCGCGGGCGGTGCACAGCGGCGACGTCGCCGACGCGCACGTCGACCCCGGGCGGGTGGGCGGTGCCCGGGGCGTCGCCGGTGTCGGCGGTGGCCGGGCGGTCAGCCGGACGGGCGGCGGCCACGGGGGCGGTGGCCGGGCGGTCAGCCGGACGGGCGGCGGCCACGGGGGCGGTGTCCGGGCCGTCGGCCGACCTGGCGGCGGCCACCAGGGCGGTCGCCGGGGCGGCGGCGGAACGGGCGGCGGTCCCCCGGTCGGGGCGGGAGCCGCCGGGGATGAGCTCCGGCGGCCGGCCGGCCGCCACGTCCTCCACCCACCCGAACAGGGCGGTCACCACGGCGACCAGCGCGAAGACCAGCGCCACCCGGATCGCCAGGCCCAGCGGGTCCTGGTGCGACCAGCCCACCACGTCGACCAGTGGGGTGAGCGCCACCACGAACGGCATGTGCCACAGGTAGACGGTGAGCGCCCGCCGGTTGAACACGGTGACCACGCGGCCGAACACGGCGCTGCGGTCCACCCAGGACGCGCTCGCCGGCCCCCGACCGAACAGCACGAGGACGAAGGCCGCCGACCAGAGGGCGTTGCCCAGGGGGTTGTCGTTCAGGTCGTACCCGCGAGGGCCGGGATGGGTGACGATCCAGGCGGCGCCGGCGGCGGCGAGGGCCAGCGCGACCGGCACCAGCACCCGGTTGGTCAGGCGGCGCAGCATGCCGGCCTGGTGGGCGAAGCCCAGCAGCCACGCCCCGAAGTAGAGCCCGAACTGGTGCAACGCCGTCGGCAGCGCCGGGAGCAGGCCCAGCTCGGCCGCCACGAGCAGGGCGTACGGGGCTATCAGGGTGGGCAGCGGGGCCCGCCGGAACAGCCAGAGGGCCACCGGCGAGGCGAGCACGAACCAGAGGTAGTCGCGCAGGTACCAGATCACGCTGAGCGCGATCGCGCCCCAGTCGTTGGCCGGTGGGTCGGTGACGGGGAAGAACCAGAGCAGCACCCTCGGGCTCAGCGGGAGCCCGGTGAGCAGCATGGCGGGCACGAAGATCGCGGCGAGCACCCAGAGCGACGGCAGCAGGCGCCGCAGCCGGCGGACCACCGCCCTGCGCCCCCACTTGTGCAGTGAGGCCGCCATCAGCGAACCGGCCAGCGCGAACATCACCGACATCGCCGGGAAGACGAGGGTCAGCGTGGCCCAACCGGTGACGTGGTAGACGACGACTCGAACGATGGCCAGGAAGCGGAGCAGGTCCAGGTATCTGTTTCGCATCAGCCTGCATCTATGTCCGGGAATACGGGGGCTCTCCTATGCCTACCCGCCATAACGCCTGCGGCAAACAGCAGGCGGCCCTTCCGGACGTGAAATCCTCCATAGGCGCGACCGGAAACGATCGCCCCGAGGGCGGGCCGGGGGCGCGACCGCCCCCGGCCCGACGCTCAGAAGCCCAGCTTACGAAGCTGCCTCGGGTCCCGCTGCCAGTCCTTCGCCACCCGGACGTGCAGGTCGAGGTAGACCCGGGTGCCGAGCAGCTCCTCGATCTGCCGGCGGGCCACGGTGCCGACGTGCTTGAGCCGGCTGGCCTGGTGACCGATCACGATCGCCTTTTGACTGGGTCGTTCGACGTACACGTCGGCGTAGATCCGCATGAGCTTGCCCTCGGGGATCATCTCCTCGACGACCACCGCGATGGAGTGCGGCAGCTCGTCGCGGACACCCTCCAGCGCGGCCTCCCGGATCAACTCCGCGACCAGCACCTGTTCCGGGTCGTCGGTGAGCATGTCGTCCGGATAGAGCTGCGGCGACTCCGGCAGGTAGCCGGTCATCACGTCGACCAGGGTGTCCAGCTGATGCCCGGAGACCGCGCTGACCGGCACCACGGCGGCGAACTCGCCCAGCTCGCTGACCGCGAGCAACTGCTCGGCCAGCCGCTTGCGGTCCACCAGGTCGGTCTTCGTGACCACCGCCAGCACGGTGGCCTTCAGCTCCGCCAGCTCGCCGGTGATGAACCGGTCGCCCCGCCCGACCGGCTCGTCGGCCGGAATGCAGAGGCCGATCACGTCGACCTCGCTCCAGGTCTGCCGGACCAGGTCGTTGAGGCGCTCCCCGAGCAACGTGCGCGGGCGGTGCAGCCCCGGGGTGTCGACCAGCACGAGCTGGGACTCCGGGCGGTGCAGGATCGCCCGGATGATGTGCCGGGTCGTCTGCGGCTTGTTCGAGGTGATGGCGATCTTCTGCCCGATGATCGCGTTGGTCAGCGTCGACTTGCCGGCGTTCGGGCGGCCGACGAAACAGGCGAAGCCCGCCCGGTAGGGGCGCTGCGTAAGGTCGCTCACGCCGCCGTCCCGGGCGCTCACTCGACCACCGTGCCGAGGACGGTGCCGTCCGGGGCGGCCACGTGGATCGGCGCGTCGGCCGCGAGGTCGCGTACCGTCGCATGCCCGGCGCCGTCGAGCGTCGACGCCTCGGTGACGACGGCGGCGGCCTCCAACCGGGTCGCGCCGGCCGCCACCGCCGAGGCCACCGCGAGCTGGAGCGCGGTGATCGTCAACGAGGGCAGCGACACGCTGGCGGCGGCGTACGTCCGGCCGTCCTGGTCCCGGACCGCCGCGCCCTCCACCGCGCCCACCCGGCCACGCGCGCCCCGCGCCAGGACGACGAGCTTGCCGTCCTCCGCGCTCAGCACCACCGGGTCGGACGGGGTGGGCCGGGCGGCCCGTACGGCGGGTGAATCAGGCATCGGCGGCTTGCCTCTCCTCGGATCGGTTCGGGTCGTCCCGGGGCTCGGCGCGCTCGCCACCACCCGGGTTCTGCTCTGAGTCGGTCGACTCCGCGCGGCTCACCAGCACGGTGTCGATCCGGTTGCGACGGCCGGTGGTGCCCTCGGCGACCAGCCGGATCCCGGCGACCTCGACCTGCGCCCCGGGGATCGGGACCCGGCCCAGGGACTGGGCGAGCAGGCCACCGACGGTCTCCACCTCCTCGGCGGGAAGGTCGGTGTCGAAGAGCTCGCCCAGGTTCTCCACCGGAAGCCGCGCGGTCACCCGCACCGCCCCGTCGTCCAGGTGCTCGACCGGTGGACGCTCGACATCGTACTCGTCGGTGATCTCACCGACGATCTCCTCCAGGATGTCCTCGATGGTGACCAGCCCGCCCGTGCCGCCGTACTCGTCGACCACGATGACCAGGTGCTTGCGGGCGGCCTGCATCTCCGAGAGCAGGTCGTCGACGGGCTTGGACTCGGGCACGAAGGTGGCGGGGCGCATCAGCTCGGCGACCGGGAGCTGACGGTCCTCCGGCGCGCCGCCCTGGGTGCGCCGGATCAGGTCCTTGAGGTAGAGCACACCGAGCACGTCGTCGACGCTCTCGCCGATGACCGGGATCCGGGAGAAGCCCGAGCGCAGGAAGAGGGCCAGCGCCTGGGCGAGGGTCTTGCGTTCCTCGATCCACACCATCTCGGTACGCGGCACCATCACCTCCCGGGCGATGGTGTCGCCGAGCGCGAAGACCGAGTGGATCATCTGCCGCTCGCCGTGCTCCACGACACCGCGCTGCTCGGCGAGGTCGACCAGCTCACGCAGCTCCACCTGGGTGGCGAACGGGCCCTCGCGGAAGCCGCGACCCGGTGTCACCGCGTTGCCGATCAGGATCAGCAGCGAGGCCAGCGGATTGAGCGCCCGGCCCAGCCAGCGCACCAGCGGGGCCACGGAGCGCCCGACCACGTACGCGTGCTGCCGGCCGATGGTGCGCGGACCGACCCCGACCACCACGAAACTGACCACGGTCATCGCGCCGGCCGTGACCAGCGCCGCCCGCCAGCCCGCGCCGAAGGTGTCCACCGCGACCAGCGCCACGAGGGTGGTGGCGGTCAGCTCGGCGAGCAGCCGCAACAGCAGCAGGAGGTTGAGGTGACGCACCACGTCCCCGGCGACGGCCTGCAGCGTCCGCGCGCCCCGGGTGCCGTCGCGGGCCAGCTCGGCGGCGCGGGCGGGCGAAACCGCGCTCAGTGCCGCCTCGGTCATGGCGATCAGGCCGGCCAGCACCACCAGGCCGGCCGCGAAGGCCAGCAGTTGCAGGTCGGGCAGGCCGGCGGGGGCGCCGGCCGCGAGTGTCGGAATGTTCATCACCGGGACCGGGTCGACCGCCAGCTGGCCAGCAGCCGGGCCTGCAGGCCGAACATCTCCCGCTCCTCCTCCGGCTCGGCGTGGTCGTAGCCGAGCAGGTGCAGCACGCCGTGCACGGTGAGCAGGTGCAGCTCGTCCGCGGCGGTGTGACCGGCGGCGGTCGCCTGGTTGGCCGCCACCTCCGGGCAGAGCACGACGTCGCCCAGCAACGCGGGCTCCGTGCCGGCGGCGGTCGTCTCGCCGGGCCCGTGGTCGACGCTGCCCTCGTCCATGGGGAAGGCGAGCACGTCGGTGGGGCCGTCACCGCCCATCCACCGGTGGTTGAGCTCGGTCATGTAGCCGATGTCGACCAGCAGCACGGACAACTCGGCGAGGGGGTTCACCCCCATCTCGTCGAGGGCGTGCCGGGCGACGGCGAGCACGGCGTCGGTGTCGACGTCGACACCGGACTCGTTGGCGATCTCGATGGACAACAGTCTTCCCTCGGTCTAGCGGCGCCGGCCGGCACGGCCGCCCTGGGCGGCCCGCCCCGGCACGGTCTGCCCGCTCGGCGCCTGCTGGTTCTCCCGCTCGGCGTCCCAGCGGGCGTACGCGTCGACGATCTCCCCGACCAGTTGGTGGCGGACCACGTCGGAGCTGGAGAGCTGGGCGAAGTGCACGTCCTCGACATTCTCCAGGATCTCCCGGACCACCCGGAGACCGCTGGTCGTCCCGCCGGGGAGGTCCACCTGGGTGACGTCACCGGTAACGACGATCTTGGACCCGAAGCCGAGCCGGGTGAGGAACATCTTCATCTGCTCGGGCGTCGTGTTCTGCGCCTCGTCGAGGATGATGAAGGCGTCGTTGAGCGTACGCCCCCGCATGTACGCCAGCGGCGCGACCTCGATCGTGCCCGCCGCCATCAGCTTGGGGATGGACTCCGGGTCGAGCATGTCGTGCAGCGCGTCGTAGAGCGGGCGCAGGTAGGGGTCGATCTTCTCGTTGAGCGTGCCGGGCAGGAAGCCGAGTCGCTCCCCCGCCTCGACCGCCGGCCGGGTGAGGATGATCCGACTGACCTGCTTGGCCTGCAACGCCTGGACGGCCTTCGCCATCGCCAGGTAGGTCTTGCCGGTGCCGGCGGGGCCGATACCGAAGACGATGGTGTGCGCGTCGATCGCGTCGACGTAGACCTTCTGCCCCAGCGTCTTGGGACGGATGGTGCGCCCGCGCCGGGAGAGGATGTTGAGCGTCAGGACCTCGGCGGGCCGCTCGGCGCCGCCCTGCTCGAGCATGCCGACGGTACGCCGGACGGCGTCAGTGGTCAGGGTCTCGCCTTTCTCGATGAGCTCGATCAGCTCGCTGAAGATCCGCTCGGTGAGGGCGTTGTCGGCGGGGGCGCCGGTGATGGTGATCTCGTTGCCTCGCACGTGCACGTCGCTGCTGACGGAGCGCTCGACCAGTCGCAGGATCTCGTCACCCGCGCCGAGCAGGTTGACCATGATCTTCGGATCCGGAACGGTGATCCTGGTCTGCACCCGGGGCGTGCCGGGAGGTGGGGTGCCGGTCATAGGTCGGGCCGAAGGGCCCTGCGCCACCTGCTCTCGATCTCGGCACCGGTCCTGCTGGCACGGCGCGCTGACGTTGCCTGCATCTTATCTTTCCAACAGCGGCGGCACCCCGCCCATTTCCGTCCGCCACGACACGGGCGGGCGGGGCCACCGGCCCACCCCGCCCCCCGCCCCGCCGCCGGTCAGGAGCCGGAGCGGAAGTCGTACCCCTCGAAGGTCTCCTGGTGCCGGGTGAACCGGTAGGTGGCCCAGTGCATCCGGACCACCGTGCCGTGCTCGTCGCGGGTCAGCCGGAGCAGCTCCCCCGCCTCCCGGCCGGAGACCGTGCGGAACACGTCCGGCCGGTCCGGCAGCGGGACGAACACCGAGGGCGGCTTGCCCGCCGGGTCGTCGGCACCCCGGGCCCGCAGCTCGCCGTCGTGCCAGGAGAAGACGTGCTCGAAGCCCTCCCCCCACCAGCGGCCGAGCAGCCCGCGTACGCCCTGAGGGGCGGGCGGGCCCGGCTGCCACGGCGTGACGTCGGCAGGATCGTGCTCGACCGCGGCGGCCAGCAACCGGTGCGGCAGGCCGATGACCTCGCCGGCGGTGCCGGAGGAGCCGAGCACCGCGACGCCCATCGCCCCCGGGGTGCCCTCCCCGCCCCGCCGGCCGTAGACGCCGGCCAGGAACCCGGGCATCGCGCCGTCGTGCCCGACGTGCACGACCCGCTCGCCCTGCGGCACGAGGATCAGCCCCAGCCCGAAGCCGCCGGCCCAGAGCGTCTCGTCGGTGACCGTCACCGGCCAGCGCATCTCGTCCAGGGTCGCCGGGGCCAGCACGGCGCCGGCCGGATCCAGCGCCGCCGGGTCGGCGAGGAAGGCCGCCCAGCGGGCCATGTCGGAGGCGGTGCTCCAGAGCTGCGCCGCCGGCCCGACCGCCCCGAAGTCGGTGGGCGGCTCGGGGTGCGCCTCGTCGGAGTAGGCGTCGACGAGGAACCCCGTCGCGGCGTGCGGCCCGGGCGTCGCCGAGGTCTCGACCAGCCCCAGCGGGGTCAGCACCCGCTCGGCGAGCACCTCCGCCCAGGTGCCGCCCCGCAGGTGACCGACGAGCCGGCCGAGCAGCGCCATGCCGAGGTTGGAGTAGTGGTAGCGGCGGCCCGACGGCAGCACCCGCTCGGCCCGGGCCAGGTCGGCGAGCAGCCCCTCGACGTCCGGCGCGCGCAGCGTGTCCCAGACGTCGCCGTACGGCTCCCGTTGCAGGCCGGCGGTGTGCGACAGCAGCCGGCGCACGGTCAGCTCGCCGTGCGCCGGCAGGTCCAGGTGCCGGCCCAACGGGTCGTCGAGGTCGAGCAGGCCGTCGTCGCGGCACTGCAACGTCAGCACGGCGGTGAACGTCTTCGTGACCGACCCGATCCGCAACCGGGTGCCCGGCCCCAGCTCGGCGCCGTTGCCGGTCGCGCCGACGGCGCACGTCCAGAGCGGCCGGTCCGCCCGGTGCAGGGCCGCCGACACCGCCGGCACCCGGGCCTGCGCCTGGACCGTCCGCACCATCCGGGACAGGCGTTCGTCGACCGCCGTCACGCCAGGTTCCGGGCCAGCATCGGGCCCAGCGGCGCCCCGCCGAGGACGTGCGCGTGCACGTGGAAGACCTCCTGGCCGCCGTACGCGCCGGTGTTGAACATCAGCCGGAAGCCGTCGCCGAGCAACCCCTCGTCCTCGGCCACGGCGGCGGCCGTGACGAGCACCTCCCCGGCCAGCGCCGGGTCGCCCTGGGCGAGCGTCGCCACGTCGGCGTAGTGCTCCTTCGGGATGACCAGCACGTGTGCCGGCGCCTTCGGATCGATGTCGCGGAAGGCGAGCGTGGTGGCGGTTTCCCGGACGATCGTGGCCGGGATCTCCCCGGCGACGATGCGGCAGAACAGGCAGTCGGTTCCCATCGGGGCAGTGTAGGGAAGAACACCTCGTCGAGGCCCGCCACGGCGCGGGGACCGGTCGCCGACGGCCGCCCGCCCGGACCGCCGGGCCGGCCAGGGCAGCGGGCCGGGCGGGGCGGGGCGACGGGCCGGTGGCGGGGCGGGGCGACGGGCCGGTGGCGGGGCCGGGCATGATGGCCGGCGTGACTTCACGGGCGGTACTGGTGACAGGGGCCTCGCGCGGCATCGGGCGGGCGGTGGCGACCGCGTTCGCGGCGGGCGGCGACCGGGTGGCGATCCACCACCGGGACTCGGCGGAGCTGGCCGAGCGGCTACGCGCCGAGCTGCCCGGTGAGGGGCACGTGGTCCTCCGCGCCGACCTCACCGACCCGGATGCCGTACGGGCCATGGTCGACGAGGCCGCCGGCCTGCTCGGCGGGCTCGACGTGCTGGTCAACAACGCCGGGGTGTACGGCGAGCGGGATGCCCCGCACCCGATCTTCGGCACCTCCTACGAGCAGTGGCGCGCGCAGTGGCACCAGGTGCTGGAGACCAACCTGACCGGCGCCGGCAACGTCATCTGGTGCGCCGCGCAGCACATGCGCGAGCGGGGCGGCCGGATCGTCAACGTCTCCTCCCGGGGAGCGTTCCGGGGCGAGCCGGACCAGCCGGCGTACGGGGCGAGCAAGGCGGGGCTGAACGCGCTGGGGCAGTCGCTGGCGGTGGCCCTCGCCCCGTACGGCATCACGATCGCCACGGTCGCCCCGGGCTTCGTGGAGACGGACATGACCACCGCGCACCTGAGCGGGGAGCGGGGCGCCGCGATCCGGGCGCAGAGCCCGTTCAACCGGGTGGCCCGCCCCGAGGAGATCGCCGCCGCCGTGCACTGGCTCGCCTCCCCGCAGGCCGAGTGGGCCGCCGGCACCATCGTCGACCTCAACGGCGCCTCCTACCTCCGTAGCTGACCCCACCCCCGTAGGCGGTGCGCCGGGGGGTGTCAGGCGAGCGGGTCACCAGTGGCCCAGGCGGGTGGCGAGAACGGCGAGCGCGGCCACACCGGCGGTGGAGGTGCGCAGCACCGACGGGCCCAGGCGGACCGGTCGGGCCCCGGCGGAGCGGAACGCGTCCAGCTCGGCGTCGGCGATGCCGCCCTCGGGGCCGACGACCAGCACGACCTCCCCGGCGGCCGGCAACTCGACGGTGGTGAGCCGCTCCTGCGCCTCCTCGTACAGGACGAACGCGGCGGCGGCACCCGAGATCCGGTGGGCGACCCGGGTGGTGGACTCGTCCGGCGTCCCGGCGATGACGGGCAACCAGGCCCGGCGGGCCTGCTTGGCGGCCTCCCGGGCCGTCGCCGCCCACTTCTCCCGCGCCCGTACGCCCCGGTCGCCGCGCCACTGGGTCACCGACCGGGCCGCCGCCCAGGGCACGATCTCGTCCACGCCCACCTCGGTCATCGCCTGAACGGCCAGCTCGCCTCGGTCACCCTTGGCTATCCCCTGCACCACGACCAGTCGCGGGACGGACGCGTCGACGTACCCACGGGAGGTGATCTCAAGCTCGAGGGTGCCCCGGCCGACGGCGGTGACCACCGCGGCGGCCGTGCCGCCCCGCCCGTCGGCAAGCAGCAGTTGCTCGCCGACGCGCAGCCGTTGCACGGTGGCGGCGTGGTGCCCCTCGGGACCGTCGAGGGTCAGCCGGGCGGCGGTGGGCAGCGGGTCGAGCAGGAACAGCGGAGCGGACACAACGTCAGGCTAATGCCTCGCTCACGCACGTCGGCCGGGCAACCCACCGGCGCGACCGGCATGCGGGCCGCCCGGGCTTCCGGCCGGCCGGTGCCGCCCAGATTCGGCCGAGAGCCCCCAGTTCGGCCGAGAGCCGGCCAGTGCCGCCTGGGTTGGGGCCGGTGCCGGCCCGTTCGGGGCGGGTGCCGGGTAGTGGGGGCCGCACCCGGGACGCTTTCGAGCTGATGTCGTAGACGATTCGCCTGCCGTCTGGTGCCACGGTGGCCCAGACACCACCGCCCCGCCTGATGTCACAGACGACTCAGCTCCAAAAGCGTCCGACCACCTACCACCTACGGCCGAGCGATGCGGCCCATGCCCCACGACCCGCGCAACCCACGACCCACGGGCCCGCGACCCGTCTCGGCGACCGCCGCCCCGCGCCGCACGGGACACCGGTCGAACGCTGCCCCGGGCGGGCGCCGGCCATGCCGGACCCGCCGGGCCGTCGCGGCCGGCGACGGCCCGGCCGGGCCGTCAGGCGTGGCCGTTGAAGGCGTCGCGCATCCGGGAGAAGAAGCCGCCCTGCTTGCTGAGCTCGGCGACCTCCTCGCCCCGGGTCTTGGCGAAGTCGCGCAGCATCTTCTCCTGGTCGGCGTCGAGCTTGGTGGGGGTGCGGACGTCGAGGTGGACGTAGAGGTCACCCCGGCCGGTGCCGCGCAGGTGGGGCACGCCCCGGGCGCGCAGCCGCAGCGTGCTGCCCGGCTGGGTGCCGGCCTTGACGTCGACCGTCTCCTCGCTGTCCAGCGTCTTGATGGTCAGCCGCGTGCCGAGGGCCGCCGCGGTCATCGGCACGGTGACCCGGCAGTGCAGGTCGTCGCCCTTGCGGGAGTAGACGTCGTGCGGCCGCTCGTGGATCTCCACGTAGAGGTCGCCGGCCGTGCCGCCGCCCGGGCCGACCTCGCCCTGCTGGGCGAGGCGGATGCGCATGCCGTCCTCGACGCCGGCCGGGATCTTGACGGTCAGCGAACGTCGGGTGCGGACGCGGCCGTCGCCGGCGCAGGTCGGGCAGGGGTGCGGGATCGTGGTGCCGTGCCCCTGGCAGACCGTGCACGGCCGGGCGGAGACCACCTGGCCGAGGAAGGTGCGCTGCACGGACTGCACCTCGCCCCGGCCGGCGCACGCCTCGCAGGTGGCGAGGTGGGTGCCGGCCGCCGTGCCGGCGCCGGAGCAGGTGGTGCAGAGCACGGCGGTGTCGACGGTGATGGGCGCCTCGACGCCGAACGCGGTCTCGTGCAGGTCCAGCTCCAGCCGCAGGATCGCGTCGGCACCGGGCCGGGTGCGCGGTCGCGGACCACGCGAGCCCCCGGCCGCGCCGCCGAAGAACGCGTCCATGATGTCCTGGAAGCCGACGAACGGCCCGGCGCCGCCGGGGCCTCCGGGGCCTCCCGCGCCCCCGCCACCGGGGGCGAGCGGGTCACCGCCCAGGTCGACGATCTGCCGCTTCCGATCGTCCGAAAGGACCTCGTACGCGGCGTTGATGTCCTTGAACTTCTCCTGGGCCTCCGGATCCGGATTCACGTCCGGGTGGAACTGTCGCGCCAGCTTGCGGTAGGCGCGCTTGATCTCGTCGTCGGAGGCTTCCCGGCTCACCCCGAGAATGCCGTAGTAGTCCCTGGCCACTGCGTTCCGTGTCCTCATGTTCGTCTCGCGTTGCGCCGGTCGTCGGCCGGAGCCGGCCGTCGGCCCTGACTGGTCAGTTCTGGGCCAGCAGCTCGCCCACGTAGCGTGCCACGGCCCGCACCGTGGCGATGGTGCCGGGGTAGTCCATCCGGGTGGGCCCGAGCACCCCGAGGCCGCCGACGCTGGTCGAACCCGGCCCGTAGCCGGTGCTGACCACCGAGGCGGCGCGCAGGTTGTCGATCTCGTTCTCGTCACCGATCAGCACCCGTGTCGTGCTCGGCTCCGCCTCGCCGATGAGCTTGAGCATCACGACCTCCTCCTCCAGCGCCTCCAGGATGGGGCGCAGGGAGCCCTGGAAGTCGAGCAGGCCGCCGCGGGTGAGGTTGGCCGTGCCGGCCAGCGCGATCCGCTCCTCGTGCCGCTCGATCAGCGTCTCGAGCAGCACGGTGGAGAGGGTGGTCATGGCCGGACGCAGGTGCGGCGACGACTCCTCGACCAGCGCCTGCACCAACGGCGGGGTCTCCGACAGCCGGCTGCCGACCAGCTTCTCGTTGACGAGCCGGCGTAGGGCCATGACGTCGTCGGCGGGCACCGGCCCGGGCAGCTCGACCAGCCGCTGCTCGACCCGGCCGGTGTCGGCGATCATGACCAGCATCAGCCGGGTGGTGGAGATCGGCACCAGTTCCAGGTGCCGCACCGAGGAACGGGCCAGGCTCGGGTACTGCACGACGGCGACCTGCCGGGTGAGTTGCGCCAGCAGCCGGACGGTGCGGTGCACGACGTCGTCGAGGTCGACGGCGCCGACCAGGAAACGCTCGATCGCCCGGCGCTCGGCCGGACTGAGCGGCTTCACCCGGGACAGCCGGTCCACGAAGAGCCGGTAGCCCCGGTCGGTGGGCACCCGCCCGGCACTGGTGTGCGGCTGGCGGATGTAGCCCTCCTCCTCCAGCACGGCCATGTCGTTGCGGACGGTCGCCGGGGAGACCCCGAGCTGGTGCCGCTCGACCAACGCCCTGCTGCCGACGGGCTCCTGCGTGGCGACGTAGTCCTCGACGATGGCGCGCAGCACGGCGAGCTTGCGGTCGTCGAGACCCATCTCCCCACCTCCTGTCGCACGTCGGCCCCGGCATCCGCGGGGGCCGGGGTGGGCTGCTGGCACTCGACTGTAGCGAGTGCCAGTCTACGTCGGCGGGGCCGCCCACGCGACGATCGACCTCGGACGATCGCCCGGCGGCGGCCGGGCCGGCCCGGCGGCGCACGTCAACGGCGGGCTCCCGCACGTCCTGGCCGGTGTCACGCTGGTGCCGCCTTGCCCGGTGCCCCTACGGTGACCTGCATGACTGAACCACCTCGTCCTCCCGGAGCGGGTGACCCCGGTTCTCCGCCGGATCCGGCCCCCTCGTCGGGGGTTCCCGGTCCGTTCGGCTCCGAGGAACCCACCGCACCACTGTCCGGGGCACCGGGCCCGGGCAGCCATCCTCCGCCCGGTGGCTATCCGCCGCCCACCGGCGAACAACCGCCGCCGGCCGGCTACCCCCCGCCCGGGGGCTACCCCCCGCCCGGCGGCGGCTACCCAGCCGGCGGTCACCCCGAACCGGGCGGTGGCTACCCGGACGGCGGTCACCCACCACCCGGTGGCGGCTATCCCCCGCCCGGCGGCTATCCGGCCGGCGGCTATCCCCCGCCCGGTGGCGGCTACCCGACCGGGGGCGGCTACCCGGCCGGGGGCGGCTACGGGCCGCCGACGGGCGGCTACGCCAGCAACGACGACAAGAACTGGGCCCTGATCGCCCACTTCGGCGGCGCGGCCGGCGTGATCGTCGGCGGCGGCCTGCTCGGCTGGCTGGCGCCGCTCATCGCGCTGATGGTTCGGGGGCAGCAGTCACCGACCGCCCGGGCGCACGCCGTCGCGGCGCTGAACTTCCAGCTCACCTGGACGATCGTCGGGGTGCTGAGCTGGGTGCTCACGCTGATCACCTGCGGGGTGCTGTTCTTCGTGCCGATGCTCGTCTGGCTGGTACCGCTGATCTTCGGCATCGTCGGCGGGGTCAAGGCCAACGAGGGCGTGCTCTACCGCTACCCGATGACCTACAGCTTCACCCGGTGACCCGGGCCGGCCGCTCCCCCGGCCGGCCCGCCACGCCGGCCCGGCTGGCAGCGCCGGCAACCGGCTCAGGGCAGCAGGTCGCGCACCACCGCGTCGGCGAGCAGCCGGCCCCGCAGGGTCAGCACGGCGCGGCCGGCCGCGTACTCGCCGGGGGCCAGCAGCCCGCCGGCGAGGGCCCGCGCGGCACCGGCCCGCCCGGTGTCGTCGAGGGCGCCCAGCGGCAGCCCGGACGCGAGGCGCAACCGGAGCATGACGTCCTCCGTGTGCGTCTCCTCGGCGGTGAGCACCTCCCGGGCCAGGCCGGGCGACCCGCCGGCCGCCAGCCGCTTCGCGTACGTCGTGGGGTGCTTGACGTTCCACCAGCGCACGCCGCCGACGTGGCTGTGCGCCCCCGGGCCGAGGCCCCACCAGTCCGCGCCGGTCCAGTAGAGCAGGTTGTGCCGGCACCGGGCCGCCTCGTCGCGGGCCCAGTTCGACACCTCGTACCAGGACAGCCCGGCCGCGTCGAGGGCGGCCTCCGCGGCGAGGTAGCGGTCCGCGGCGACGTCGTCGGAGGGGTACGGCAGCTCGCCGCGGCGCATCCGGGCGGCCAGCCGGGTGCCGTCCTCGACGATCAGGGCGTACGCGCTGACGTGGTCCACCCCGGCGGCGACGACCTGGTCGAGGGAGGCGGCGAAGTCCGTCTCGGTCTCCCCCGGCGTGCCGTAGATCAGGTCCAGGTTGACGTGGTCGAACCCGGCGTCACGCGCCTCGCGGGCGGCGGCGACGGCCCGGCCGGCGCTGTGCGTGCGGTCGAGGATCGCCAGCACCCCCGGCGCGGCGGACTGCATGCCCAGCGAGATCCGGGTGTAGCCGGCGGCCCGCAGCGCCCGCAGCGACGCCGGCGTGACCGATTCCGGGTTGGCCTCGGTGCTCACCTCGGCGTCGGGCGCGAGCCCCCAGGTGCGGTCGATGCCGTCGAGGATCCGGGCCAGGTCGTCGGCGGGGAGCAGGGTCGGGGTGCCACCGCCGACGAAGACGGTGTCGACCCGGGGCGGCGGCGTGTCGCCCAGCACGCGGCCGGCGAGCGCCAGCTCGGCGAGCACCGTGTCGGCGTAGTCCTCGCGGCTCGCCCCACCGCCCAACTCGGCGGCCGTGTAGGTGTTGAAGTCGCAGTAGCCGCAGCGGCTGGCGCAGAACGGCACGTGCACGTACACGCCGAAGCCGCGCGCGCCGACGGCTCGGGTGGCGGTGGCGGGCAGCGACCCGTCGACGGGGACGGTTTCGCCTTCTGGAAGGACGCCGGGCATGGCCACTAGTGTGCCCGGCATGACCTCTGCCGACGTGCTCGTGCGGGCCGCCACGGCCCGCGGGGTGACCACCCTCACCCTGGACAGCCCGCACAACCGCAACGCGCTCTCCACGCCGCTGATGACCCAGCTGCTGGCCGGCCTCGCCGAGGCGGTCGCCGACGACGCCGTACGCGTGATCGTGCTCGACCACACCGGCCCGGTCTTCTGTTCCGGGGCGGACCTGAAGGAGACCGCCGCCGCGTACGCCAGCGGCACCGTGCCGGCCGGGATGCTCGGCGACGTGCTCGCGGCGCTGTGGGAGTGCCCGAAGCCGGTGGTGGCGAAGGTGGCCGGTCCGGCGCGGGCCGGCGGACTCGGCCTCATCGCGGCGGCCGACCTGGCGGTGTGCGCGTCGGAGGCGACGTTCGCCTTCACGGAGGTGCGCATCGGTGTGGTGCCGGCGGTGATCTCCGCGACCGTGCTGCCCCGGCTGCGTCCCCGCGCGGCGGCCGAGCTCTACCTGACCGGCGACACCTTCGACGGCCGGCGCGCGGCGGAGGTGGGCCTGGTGACCGCCGCCGTGCCGGCGGACGGACTGGACGCGGCGGTTGCCGGGTACTGCGACTCTCTGGTGCGGGGGGCGCCGGGCGCGCTGGCGGGGGCGAAGCAACTGCTGCGTCGGCCCTCCGCCGCGGACCTGCGGGCGGAGATCGCCGGGCTTTCGTCGCTCTCGACGGGGTACTTCCTGTCGGAGGAGGGCCGCGAGGGCGTCCTGGCGTTCCGGGAGAAGCGGCCGGCGCGCTGGGTACCGGCGGCCGGCGGGGACGACGCGGCGGGCGCCGACCGGTAGCCGTCGCGGGCGGCCCGGCGCGGTGCCGGCCCGGCCGGTCGGGAGGAACCCGGTCGGGACGGCCCGGAAGGCGCCACGGGGGACGTACGCTTGTCGAACTGTCGATCAGGGGGGTGTGGGTGCGTACTCGGGCAGTAGTCGCGAGCGGCGTCGTCCTCGTCGTGCTCGCCGCGGTCGGCATCTGGATCGTCGCCCGGAAGGTGGGGGGCCAGTTGCGGCTTCCCCTGGCCAGCCGGATGTGCACGGTGCAGGCCGACGGCCGGGTGAGCCTGGACGCCGACCAGATGGCCAACGCGGCGACGATCTCGGCGATCGGCATCCAACGCAAGATGCCGGAGCGGGCCGTCGTCGTCGCGCTGGCCACCGCATACCAGGAATCCGGCCTGCGCAACCTCGCGGGCGGTGACCGCGACTCGGTGGGGCTCTTCCAGCAGCGGCCGAGCCAGGGCTGGGGCACCCCGGAGCAGATCCGCGACCCCCGGTACGCGGCCGGGAAGTTCTACGCCGGGCTGAAGAAGGTGCGCGGCTGGGAGCAGATGCGCATCACCGACGCGGCGCAGAAGGTGCAGCGCTCGGCCTTTCCGGAGGCGTACCAGAAGTGGGCGGACGAGTCCGAGGTGCTGACCCGGGCCCTGCTCGGGCACGCCACCGGCGCGGTGGCCTGCACGGTGGGTCGCGATCCGGTGATGCGCGGCGCGGCGGCGGCGGACGCGCTGACCCGTGGGCTGTCGCTGGACTGGGGCCTGGCCGGCACGACCGCCGCGACGGACCTGACGGGCCTGACCGTTCCGGCCGTCGACGAGCGCCGGGGCTGGCGGTACGCACACTGGCTGGTCTCCCACGCCCAGGACCACGGCGTGAAGCGGGTGCGCTTCGGCGACCTGGAGTGGACGGCCCGCGGCGGCACCTGGAACCGGACGGGCGACGTAGCGGCGAGCGGGCGGGTCGTCGCGGAGGTCTTCGCCGAGGCGTAGTGACCTCGATCTTCCTACCGACAGTGACCGCACAAACCGGCATTTCCCCCGGGTTGACCCCATAAGCCCCCGCGCCCGTTACGTCACGCCATCGTCCCACTCCGCACGGTCGGGGCATCGGCGGGACCGGCGTCGGGCGGTGCCCCGCCCCGGCACGGGCGCGTTACGATCGGCGGCGCTGTGCCAGAAATGGTTTCACGTCATGGGGAGGGGTACGTCGAGGTGTTCGACTACGGCGACCGGACCGGTTACGAACCGATCAGTGACATCGACCGCAAGGAATTCCACGAGCAGGGTTTCCTGCTGCTGCGCAACGTCCTGACGGATGACCACCGGGCGGCGCTGGAGGCGGCGGTGGACCGCGTCTACGCCGAGGAGCAGGCGAAGGGCGGCACCACCAAGGACGGCACCCTGCACCTGCTGGGCTTCCTGGACCGGGACGAGCTCTTCGGTAACCTGCTGACCCACCCGATCGCCTTCCCGTACATGTGGGGCCTGGCCGGCTGGAACATCTACAGCCACCACAACCACCTGGACGTCACCCCGCCGGCGGCGGAGCCGGAGAAGCCGTACTGGGGGTGGCACCAGGACGGGTACCGGCAGAACTCCGACCCGGAGACGATGGACCCGAACCTGCCCCGGCCGATGTTCTCGCTGAAGGTGGCCTACGTCCTGTCCGACCTGTCGGAGAAGGGCCGGGGCGCCACCAAGGTGATCCCGGGCAGCCACCTGTGGAACTCGCTGCCCCGCCCGGCCGACACCTCCGTGCACAACCCGGACCCGGAGGGCACGGTGGAGATCACCGCCAACCCCGGTGACGCCTTCATCTTCGACCGCCGCCAGTGGCACTCCCGGTCGACCAACCTGTCGACCATCACCCGCAAGATGCTCTTCGTCGGTTACACCTACCGGTGGATCCGCCCGCTGGACGAGCTGCACGTCGACACCGACGGCGAGTGGTGGGCCAACCGGACGCCGGTGCAGCGCCAGCTCTGCGGTGAGGGCACCCACACCGCCAACTACTGGGGCATCAACTGGGACGGCTACGTCGACGACGAGATCCCGCTGCGCAAGGAGCTCAAGCAGCGCGGTCTGCTCGACCGCAGCGTGCCCTGGCTGCGCTGAGCCGGTCACCCGGCGCCACGGCCGCGACGCAGGACGGGCCCCCTCCCCCACGGGACGGGGCCCGTCGCGCGTTCCCGGACGGCCGGGCGGGTCAGCACCGGCCGGCGATGCGGCAGAGCGCCTTCTCCCGGACCGCATCCGGCAGCTCCGGCACGTCGAGCAGCCGGGGCAGCAGTTCCGGCTCCAGGCTCAGGGCGCGGAACACCTCGCCGATCGTGACCCCGTGCGCGGGTCGGTCCACCACCTCGACCGGGTCGCCCGCGCCCACCTCTCCCGCCCGCAGCACCCGCAGGTACGCCCCGGGCATCGCCCGCGCCGTGAACCGCTTGATCAGGTCGGGCACGCCCCAGAAGCCGGCGAAGGTGGTGCACGGGGTCCGGGGCTTCGTCACCTGCAGCAGCGCCGACCCGACCGCCCACCGCTCACCGACCACCGCGCCCGTCACGTCCACGGCGTACGTCGTCAGGTTCTCGCCGAAGCCGCCGGGGCGGACGCTGCGGCCCAACTCCGCCGCCCACCACGCGGCGTCCTCCTCGGCGTACGCGTAGACCGCCTGGTCCGGCCCGCCGTGGTGGGCGCGCTCGCCGATGAAGTCGCCGGCCACCCCGTCCGTGCTCAGCAGCACCGCGACGTCGACCGGCCGTTTGTCGATGCCGGTGCGACCGCTCGCGTCACCCGCCCACTGCGCCTCGGTCACGCCGCCGAGGTTCACCGATGCCAGCCTGCCCGTCATGGCGGTCAGCCTAGCGGCGCGACCGGCGCCACCCGGCCCCGAGACCGGCGCCCGCGCCCGTCCGGCAGGCCGTCGCCCCGGCACAGCCGGACGGGGAACGACGGGGCACCGGGAGCCTGCCCGCTCAGCCCTTGACGGCCCCGGCCACCAGCCCGGAGACCATCCGCCGCTGCACCAGCAGGAAGAAGACGATCACCGGCAGGGTGAACAGCGTGGAGGCCGCCATCACCGGTCCCCAGGCGGTGTCGTCGCGGCCGAAGAAGAACGTCATCGCGACCGGCAGGGTGTAGCTCTCCTGGTCGTTGATGAAGGTCAGCGCGAAGATCAGTTCGTTCCAGGCGGTGATGAACGAGAAGATGCTGGTGGCCACGAGGCCCGGCGCCACCAGCGGAAAGAGGATCTTCCGGAAGGTCTGCGCCCGGGTGGCCCCGTCGATGGCCGCGGCCTCCTCCAGTTCCTTGGGCACCGCGGCGACGAAGCCGCGCAGCATCCACACCGCGAACGGCAGCGAGAAGCCGAGGTAGGTGAGGATCAGGCTGGGCAGGGTGTTGTAGAGCCCGAGCCGCTGGATCATCAGGAACAGCGGGATGACCAGCGCCTCCAGGGGGATCATCTGCACCACCAGCAACATGATCAGGAAGGTGGTGCGCAGCTTGAACCGGAACCGGGCCACCGCGGTCGCCGCCAGCAGCGCGACCAGGCCGCTGAGCAGCACGGTGGAGACCGCGACCAGGGCGCTGTTGAGGAAGAAGTCGCCGAAGGTCACGCCCGGGATCAGGTTGCCGGTGAGGATCTGCCGGTAGTGCTCCAGGGTCGGCTCGGTGGGCACCGGCCGGGGGGTGCTCGAGAAGATCTCCGAGCTCGGCTTCAGCGAGGTGGAGATCATCCAGTACACCGGGAACGCGGCGAAGGCCGCCACCAGCAGTCCCGCGCCGTTGAGGGCGATCCGCCGCGCGCCCGCGCCGGCTCCGCGTCGCGTCACGCGTCCTCCTCCTGCTTGAGCACCATGCGGACGTAGAGACCGGTCACCACCAGCAGGATCAGGGTGAGGATCACCGCGATCGCGGCGCCGAGACCGTACTTGGGCGGGGGCGAGAAGGCCTCCGCGTACGAGTAGATGGAGAGCATGAACGTCGGCCGGTCCTGGGTGCCGCCGGACAGCACGAACTGCTGGGTGAAGACCTTGAAGTCCCAGATGGTGGAGAGCACGACGAGGATGCCGAAGACCGGCCGCAGCAGCGGGAAGGTGATCCGCCAGAACACCCTCCACGGGCCGGCCCCGTCGACCCGGGCCGCCTCGTGCAGCTCGCTCGGCACGCTCTTCAGGCCGGCCAGCACGCTGACGGCGATGAACGGGAACGAGTGCCAGACCACCACCAGGGTCAGGATCGAGAAGAACAGCAGGGGCGAGTTGAACCAGCCGTAGCCGGTCCAGTCGCTGCGCCCGAAGAGGCCCTGCGACAGCCCGTCGGGCAGCGCGTTGAACAGCCAGGTGACCAGGCCGCTGGTGTCATCGAAGATCCACTTCCAGACGATCGTGCCGGTCAGCGCCGGGGTGGCCCAGGCGAGCATCACGCAGCTCGCCACGAAGGTCGCCATCCGCCTGCCCAGCCGGTTGAGCAGCAGACCGACCAGGGTGCCGAGGATCATCGTGAGCGCGACGTTGGCAACGGCGAAGAGAACGGTGTTGCGCAGCACCGTCAGGAAGAACGGATCGCCGAGGATCTCGGCGTAGTTGCCCAGGCCCACCCACGGCCACTCGCGGTCGCCGCGCAACTGGCGGACGTTGTTGAGCTGGTGGAAGGACATCACCACCACCTGGCCGAGCGGCCAGAGCAGCAGCACGCTGATGATCACCAGGCAGGGCAGGAGCAGCAGGTACGGCAGGCGGTCCACCCGGCGACGCCGCCGCGCGGGGGTCTCCCGCGCGGCGGCCGTCTCCGGCGCCTCGGTCAGCGTGGTCACGGCGCGTTGAGGATGCTTTCCATCTCCGCGGCCGCGTCGGCGGTAGCCTTCTCGACCGTCTTCTGACCCTTCATGACCGAGCTGTTCATCGCCTGGGTCACCGTCTTGGTCCGGCTGACCTCCACCCACTTGGGGGTGAGCGGCGTGAGCTTGGTGTTCTGCATCGTGGTGGCGAACGCCGACATGATCTTGTCGCTGGCGTACTTGTCGCCGCCGACCAGGTCCGTGTAGACCGGGAAGAAGCCGAGACTGTCGGCGAATGCCTGGTCGTTCTTCTTGTTCAGCAGCACGGTCAGGTAGTCCCAGGCGAGGTCCTGCCGCTCACTGTCCTTCCAGAGCGCGACGTCGGAGCCGCCGGCGAAGCCGGGCGCCGCCTTGCCGTCCGGGCCGGGGATGGGGAACGTGCCCCAGACCTTCTCGATCTCCGGGTTGTCCTTCTTGATGGAGCCCTGCTGCCAGCTCCCGCCGAAGGCCATCGCCGCCTTGCCGGTGGCGAACTGGGTCCGGGCGTCGATCTCGTTCCAGCCCGCGGCGGCCGGCGGGGCCACCTTGTGCACGGTCACCATGTCGGTCCAGAACTTGACGGCCTTCTGCGCCTCGGGCGTGTTGTACCCGGACTTCCAGGAGCCGCCCTGCTGGGTCGCGATCTCCGCGCCCGCGCCCCACAGGAACGAGTAGAAGGGCAGCTCGGAGTTGCCGGGCAGGGCGATGCCGTACGTGCCCGGCTTCTTGGCCTGCACGGTCTTGGCGACGGAGACCAGCTCGTCCCAGTTGGTCGGCGGCTTGACGCCCGCCTCGGCGAACCAGTCGGTGCGGTAGTACATCCCCCGCACGCCCGCGTACCACGGCACGCCGTACTGCTTGCCGTCGAGCTGGGCGTTCTTCACCAGGTCGGGAAGGATGTCCTTGCCCTCGGTCCAGGTGGCCATCCGGCCGCTCACGTCGGCCAACGCCTCCTGCGCCGCCCAGCCCTGCGTCTCGGTGTTGCCCAGCTCGGTCACGTCCGGGCCCTCGCCGCCGGCGAGCGCGGCCTGGAACTTCTTCGGCGCCTCGAGCCACGGGATGTACTGGACCACCACGTCGGTGTCCGGGTGCTTCTGCCGGAACTCGGTCTCGATGCCGTCGAGGAACTTCGTCTGGGCCTCGCTGCCCTCGCCCATCATCCAGACCGTGAGCTTGCTGTCGTCGGCGGCCTTGTCGTCGTCGGAGCCGCCACAACCGGCCAGGACCATCGCGGCCGAGGCCACGACGGCGGTGACCGGGGCCAGCCGCTTCCACCTGTTCACGCCACATCTCCCTCGCGCCACTGGCACTTACCTTCTGCGCGGCACCCTAGTGGGAAAAATTCCTTTACGACAGTGGACAGTCCGGCGAAAGAGAGGCGACCCTACCGCGGGGAGGGATCACGCAGCGTCGGCGCGTGGAGACGGAAACGGGACGCACCAGGATGATCGGGGTACGCGAAACGGGCGCCCGACCTGTCGGTCGGACGCCCGCGAACGCGGTACAGGGGACTACCGGTGAGTGACGCTGCGACGACGACCCACACCGGCGACCAGGGCCACCGCGATCGCCGCCAGCACGACCTGCACCAGCAGCTCGGTCCAGTCGATCCCGGCGGTCTGGGTGGCGATACCCATCGCCCGGGCCAGCACGGTACCCAGCAGCGCGGCGCCCACACCGATCAGCATGTGCAGCCACATCGGCATGTTCTGGCGGCCCGGAACGAGCAGGCGACCCAGAGCGCCGACAATAAGACCAACGATGAGCGCGGTGACGATGCCCCAAACGGTGAGCTCCACGTCGCCCTCCTCCTTCAAAAAGAATCAGTACCACGGTCTGTGGTGTTGCTGTCGTGACCGCTAAGTTCCCGACCCACCAAAAATCCAAACCGACTTTCTCGGGACACCTCGCCCGGACGGGCCGAGCGGCCCCGGCCGGCACCATTGCGCACGTTCCGGCGCACTCGGTCGGCGAAGGCGGACGGCCCCCGGGCGGCCCGCCGCCGCACGCCGCCCGGCCCGGGGCACGGCCGAGGCGCGATGATCGGGGTACGCGAAACGGGCGCCCGACCTGTCGGTCGGACGCCCGCGAACGCGGTACAGGGGACTACCGGTGAGTGACGCTGCGACGACGACCCACACCGGCGACCAGGGCCACCGCGATCGCCGCCAGCACGACCTGCACCAGCAGCTCGGTCCAGTCGATCCCGGCGGTCTGGGTGGCGATACCCATCGCCCGGGCCAGCACGGTACCCAGCAGCGCGGCGCCCACACCGATCAGCATGTGCAGCCACATCGGCATGTTCTGGCGGCCCGGAACGAGCAGGCGACCCAGAGCGCCGACAATAAGACCAACGATGAGCGCGGTGACGATGCCCCAAACGGTGAGCTCCACGTCGCCCTCCTCCTTCAAAAAGAATCAGTACCACGGTCTGTGGTGTTGCTGTCGTGACCGCTAAGTTCCCGACCCACCAAAAATCCAAACCGGTTCGACCGGCAAGACCACGTCGTGCGTCAATGTCGGCCCGCGCCGCGACTGCCGCCCCGACGGTCGTCGGCGCAGGTGACGCCCGCCGGCCGGACGGGCGGGGGCGGGGTGCGGCGGGCCGAAAAATTCCTTCAACGCGAGCGGCCGGCGCGCCGGTCGGGTGCGGACCACACGCGGTCCGCACCCGGCCGGGGCGCCGGCCGTCGTACGTCGTCGTCCGCCGGCGGGCCGGCGGCGCGTCACTTCTTGCCGGGGGCCTTCGGCTCGGCGGAGTCGGAGGAGAGCGCGACGATGAAGGCCTCCTGGGGGACCTCCACCCGGCCCACCATCTTCATCCGCTTCTTGCCCTCCTTCTGCTTCTCCAGCAGCTTGCGCTTGCGGCTGATGTCGCCGCCGTAGCACTTGGCGAGCACGTCCTTGCGGATCGCCCGGATTGTCTCCCGGGCGATGACCCGGCTGCCGATCGCCGCCTGGATCGGCACCTCGAACTGCTGGCGCGGGATCAGCTTGCGCAGCTTCGCCGCGATCGTGACGCCGTAGTTGTACGCCTTGTCCTTGTGCACGATCGCGCTGAACGCGTCCACCGGCTCGCCGTGCAGCAGGATGTCGACCTTCACCAGCTCGGACGCCTGCTCGCCGGAGGGCTCGTAGTCCAGCGAGGCGTAGCCCTTGGTGCGGCTCTTCAACTGGTCGAAGAAGTCAAAGATGATCTCCGCGAGGGGCAGCGTGTAACGCAGTTCCACCCGGTCGGCCGAGAGGTAGTCCATGCCGCGCAGGCTGCCCCGGCGGCCCTGGCAGAGCTCCATCACGGCGCCGACGTAGTCGTTGGGCGTGAGCACCGTGGCGCGTACGACCGGCTCGTACACCTCGGCGATCCGGCCCGTGGGGTACTCGCTCGGGTTCGTCACGACGATCTCCTCGCCGTCCTCGGTGATGGCCCGGTAGACCACGTTCGGGGCGGTGGAGATCAGGTCGAGGTTGTACTCGCGCTCCAGCCGCTCCCGGATGATCTCCATGTGCAGCAGGCCGAGGAAGCCGCAGCGGAAACCGAAGCCGAGCGCCCCCGACGTCTCCGGCTCGTAGTCGAGCGCCGCGTCGTTGAGCTTGAGCTTGTCCAGCGCCTCGCGCAGGTTGGGGTAGTCGGAGCCGTCGATCGGGTAGAGCCCCGAGTAGACCATCGGCTTCGGGTCCTTGTAGCCGCCCAGGGCCTCGGTCGCGGGCCGGGTGTTGATGGTGATCGTGTCGCCGACCCGGGACTGACGGACGTCCTTCACGCCGGTGATCAGGTAACCCACCTCGCCGACGCCGAGCGCGCCGGCCTTCACCATCTCCGGCGAGATGACGCCGATCTCCAGCAGCTCGTGCACGGCGGCCGTGGACATCATCTTGATCCGGTCGCGGGCGCTGATCCGCCCGTCGATGACCCGGACGTAGGTCACCACGCCCCGGTAGACGTCGTAGACCGAATCGAAGATCATGGCGCGGGCGGGCGCCTCCGCGTCGCCGATCGGGGGCTTGAACTGCCGGACGATCTCGTCGAGCAGGTACGGCACGCCGTCGCCCGTCTTGCCGGAGACCCTGATGCAGTCCGCCGGGTCACCACCGATGAGGTGCGCCAACTCCTCGGCGTACTTCTCGGGCTGGGCGGCCGGCAGGTCGATCTTGTTGAGCACCGGGATGACGTGCAGGTCGTTCTCGAGCGCCAGGTAGAGGTTCGCCAGGGTCTGCGCCTCGATGCCCTGCGCGGCGTCGACCAGCAGCACCGCGCCCTCGCAGGCGGCCAGCGACCGGGACACCTCGTAGGTGAAGTCGACATGGCCCGGAGTGTCGATCATGTTGAGCACGGCGGACTCGCCGGCCCGGTCGCCCTCCCTGATGGTCCAGGGCATCCGGACGGCCTGGCTCTTGATCGTGATGCCGCGCTCGCGCTCGATGTCCATCCGGTCGAGGTACTGCGCACGCATCTGCCGGGGGTCGACCACGCCGGTGAGCTGCAACATCCGGTCGGCCAGGGTCGACTTCCCGTGGTCGATGTGGGCGATGATGCAGAAGTTCCGGATGCGCGCCGGGTCGGTGGCACCGGGAGCGTTCGCGCCGGAATCGAGCGTCGGTGGCACAGCGGTCCGTTCTGGTCGGCTGACGTGAGCGGGCCGGCGTGACGCCGACCCCCTCTATGCTCCCACGTCGCCGCCGCGCGTCCGCTGTGCGGGCGATCCCTCCGCCCGGGACGGCCTCGTGAGCGCCGCCCCGGCCGGCGGATGGCTCGGCCCCGGGTGCTACTCGGCGGGGGGCTCGACGAAGAGCGCGGCGAGCTTCGGCAGCCGCCGCCTCGCCTCGTCCTCGTCGTCGAAGTCCCAGAAGTCGTTGAGGTCGGGCACCGGGGCCGGCTCCCGGTCGGCCGGCAGCTCGGCGGCGGTGGCCTGGCGGTACGCGTCCCACGGCACCGCGAGCATCCCGGGGGCCGAGAACTCCTCCCCGCTCAGCGAGGCCGCCCGGACCTGCGGCAGCGCGGCCAGCGAGTCCGGCTCGGCGACCGCACGCGCGAACACCTCCCGGCCCTGGGTCATCAACCAGCCCCGGAAGTGGTGGAAACCCTCGTCCGACACGCCGCCGTTGATCAGGTAGGCGGCACCCCACAGGTCGACCCGGTGCGAGGCGGACAGCACCCGGGCCTGGTGGTGGGCGTACCCGACGATGTCCTCCGGGTCCCGCTCGGCGAGCAGGGCGACGGCCCGCGCGGCGACCGCGTGCGGTTCTCCCCCGCCGCCCGCCCGCGCCCGGTCGATCAACTGCCAGAAGTCCTCGGTCCTCATGGCCTGGCAGTCTGGCAGACCGGGCCGCCCCCGCGCCCCCGCCGCGGCGACCTCCCGGGGCCGGGCGCCGTCGCGACGCGCGGCCCGGCAGCATGGGGGGCGTGACCTCGACGTCCCCGCCGCCCGTGCCGTACCACGCGACTGCCCGCCGGCCGCGGTGGGCGACTCTCCCGGCGGCGCTGCGCACCGCCATCGGCGACCGGCTCGGGGCGCCCGTGGTCGCGACCAGGACCGCCACCGCCGGCTTCACCCGGGGCTTCGCCGCCGTGCTGCACACCGCCGCCGGGGGCCGGGCCTTCGTCAAGGCCGCCGCCACCGCCGAGCAACCCCGACTGGTCGACTGGTACGCCCGCGAGGCCGCCATCCTCGACCGGCTCCCCGACGGCTTGCGGGCACCCCGGCCCCGCTGGACGCTGCACGAGGCCGGCTGGTTCGCGCTCTGCCTCGACGCCGTCGACGGGCACACCCCCCGGCTGCCCTGGGATCCGGCGGAGCTGGCCGCCACCCTGACCGGGTACGCCGACGTCGCCGCCGCGCTGGCCACCGCCCCGCCCGCCCTGCTCGGGCTGGCGCTGCCCCACCTCGCCGACCTGGCCCGCGACGACATCCTCTGGTGGGGCGAGGTGGCCGCCGGCCGCGAGCCGGCGCCGCCGCTGCCCGCGCCACTCGCGCACCGCCTGCCCGACCTGGTCACGCTGGAGTCCCGGCTCCCGGCGTACGCAGCCGGCGCGACCGGCCTGATCCACGGCGACCTGCGGCTGGACAACGTGCTGATCGACGGGGCGGGGCGGGCCTGGTTCTGCGACTGGACGTGGCTGTGCCAGGGGCCGGCCTGGTTCGACCTGGCGACCCTGCTGCTCACCGCGTACGCCGACGGCCTGGACGCCGACGCGCTCTTCGCCCGGCACCCGGCGTCGGGGGGCGCGCCCCCCGACGCGCTCGACGCCACCCTCGCCGCCCTGTCCGGCTACTTCCTCACCACCGCCGCCTCGGCACCCACGACCGCCTCGCCGCACCTCCCCGCACACCAGCGGTGGAGCGGCGAGGCATGCCTCGGCTGGCTGGCCCGCCGGCAGGGCTGGGCCTGACCGGGGCGTCCGCCCACGCCGGCCTGCGCTCGACCCCGCGCGCTGGCCAGCGCGGACCGCCCGACGATGCCCCACGCCGCCCGGCTACGGAGCGTGTCCGATTCCGGCTGTCCCGCCTCTCCACCCCGCCCCCCTTTGCTCTGCATCCATATCGGCACCAGGCACGCTGCGTCAGCGGTGCGCATGCGGATGCAGAGCAAAGGGGGCGGAGTGGCCTCGGGCTGGGGGACGAGTTTCGGTGAAACTCCTGGTGACAGCCCTTACCGCAGCCAGCCGAGCCGGCGAGCGCTCGCCGCAGGAGAAAATTCGACTACCCGGAGTAAGGGCACGTTCGGTGACGGGGTTCTGACCGGAGCGGCAGTGCGGCGGTCATCCCCCGCGCATCGCCGGGTCTGGCTGCGCGCGGAAGTTCAAGGCGCGGTCGCGTCCACCGCCGGGGCGACCTCACCGCGGCGGGATCGGGCCGTTTTGGCTCGTCCCGGCCGACCTGGTAGCCTGGCTCTTCGCGCAGCGATGACGCATTCTCTTCGCGTGCGGAAGCAGACCAACCCGAGCTATCAAGACGAGGCTGTCGCGTGGCGAACATCAAGTCCCAGATCAAGCGCAACCGGCAGAACGAGAAGCGCCGGCTGCGTAACAAGTCGGTCAAGTCGTCGCTGAAGACCGCCGTCCGGAAGTTCCAGGAGGCCGCCGAGGCTGGTGACGTCGAGAAGGCCACCACCCTCATGCTGGACGCCTCGCGCAAGCTGGACAAGGCGGCCAGCAAGGGCGTGATCCACTCGAACCAGGCCGCGAACCGCAAGTCCGCGATCGCCAAGCGCGTGGTGTCGCTCTCCGCCTGACGCGGCGGACCCAGACCTGACCGGAAGCCCCGGGGCACCACCCGGGGCTTCCGGCTGTCTGGCATTGCCTTCGCATTCCGTATCACCACCCGGCCGGGGCACATCCCCCGCCGGGATCTCGTCGTGGACGCGGCTCCGGGTCGCCTGAGGCAGGCGACCCAGATCGATCTTGGCGAGAAACGGCCCCCGGGGGGGGCGCTCGTTTCCCAAGACCCGCCTGCGGGTCAGGGGCCGGAGACCATTGGACCGGAGACCAGGTGGCCGGGGTCAGGGAGCGGGGTCAGGGGCGGGAGTCGTCAGCTCGGGGGTCACGGCGGGTGGGCTGCGGGCCGGTGTTCCGGTCTCCCGCCCGGTGGCGCGGATCCGGGCGCCCCTGCCGCTCGCGTACGGCCCGGATGGCCTGCGGCACCGGCGACACCGCGACGACGACGCCCGGCACCCCGTGCGTGGTCCGGTCGACCCGGGCCCGCCCGACCACGGACTCCACCTGCTGCCGGAAACGGTCCCGCTCCTGCTCGGGCACGAGAGCGGCGGAGCGGACCACCATCGCGGCCACCACGTCGTTGAGCTTGACCATCGCGGCCACCGTGAGGGGTAGAACGAGCACCGCCCACCAGGTGACCAACTCGGCGAGGGCGAGCAGCGCGGCGAGCGCGACGGCGCCCTCGAAGAAGAGGAAGCAGAGCACCCCGCCCGGGTTGACGAAACGCAGCCCGAGCACCCGCGCGTACAACGGCCGGTAGCGCTCCTCGTCGGCCGGGATCGTCGCCCAGGAGACGCGGGGCGGTCCGCTGCTCACCGGCCGCCGCCCTGTCTGGCGGCGGCGACCGAGAAGACGGCCCGCTCCAGCGCGTACGCGCGGTCGTCCGCGCCGCCCTTGACGGCCGCGTTGCACTCCGCGGCGACCCGCATGGCCTGGACCAGCCCCTCGGGCGTCCAGCCACGGGCCCGCTGCTGGGCCGACCTGATCTTCCAGGCCGGCATGCCGAGGGTGCTCGCCAGCTGGTAGGGGTCGCCCCGGCCGGCGGCGGCGACCCGGGCCACCGTGCGGACGCCGTCGGCGATCGCGTCGGCGATCGGCACCGGGTCGACCCCCACGTGCAGCGCCCAGCGCAGCGCCTCCAGCGCCCCCGGCACGTCGCCCACCATCACGGCGTCGGCGACGGTGAAGCCGGTCACCTCGACCCGCCCCCGGTAGTAGCGGGCCACCGTGTCGGCACCGATCCGACCGTCGGTGTCGGCCATCAGCTGGGAGCAGGCGGCGGCCAGCTCACGCAGGTCGTTACCGACCGCCGCGATGAGCGCCTCGGCGGCGTCGTCGGTGCACTTGCCGCCCGACCGGCGGATCTCGTCCCGGACGAAGGCCACCCGGTCGCGGTGCCCCTTGAGCTTGGCGGCCGGCACCACCGTCGCGCCAGCGGCCTTCAGCCCCTCGGCGAACGCCTTGCCCTTGGCCGCACCCAGGTGCAGCACGATCAGCTGCACGTCCGGGTCGGGGTTCTTCGCGTACGCCAGCAGGGCCGCCACCAGGTCCTTGCGGGCGTCCTGACCGGCGCGCAGCACCAGCACCCGCCGCCCTCCGAAGAGGGACGGGCTGAGCATCTCGGCAATCTCGCCGACGGCCAGGGTGCCTGCCTGGTACTCGCGGACGTCAACGCCGGGCTCGACGCTGCGGGCCTTCGCGACGGCTTCGGTGACCGCGCGCGTGGCGAGCAACTCCTCGTCGCCGAGGACGAGCAGAATGGGGGCGAAGCTGGCGGCGGTCACGTCGCCCATGTTCGCACGGCCGGCGGCCGGATCCAGCCTGCTCATCGGCACTACGGGTGCGGAGCCCGCACTCAGTGCAAATCCAGACATTTACCTCAGTGCACCGCTAAAGCCGATAATCGGCATCGATTTCTACGGTTGTCGGCCGGGTCCGGTGCCCCGGGTGGCCACCGCGAGACCGGCCCGGCCGAGCAGCACCGCGGCGGCGTCCCCCTGCGTGTCGGTGCGCAGCACCCGCGCCCCACCCCGGGACAGCCGTTCGAGCACCGCCGGATTGGGATGCCCGTAGGCGTTTCCCGCCCCCACCGGCACGAGGGCGACCAGGGGACGGACCGCGTCCAGGAAGGCGGGGTCCTGGTAGGCCGACCCATGGTGGGCGACCTTCAACACCTCGGCCCGCAGACCTCCCCGGGGCGTGCTGTCCAGCAGCGCGCGCTGCTCCTCGGTCTCGGCGTCCCCGGCGAGCAGGATCCGCACGCCGGCGACGGTGGCGAGCAGGATCAGGGAGTTGTTGTTGGGATCCGAGCGGGTGCCGCGCAGAGGTTGGGGCGGGCCGATGATGGTGAACTCGACCCCGCCCTCCCGGTAGCGCCAACCGGCCTCGCCCGCCACCACGCGCACGGAGTGCGCAGCGGCCTCGGAGTGGACCTGCTCCCGCCCGGCGGCCGGCTCCGACCAGCGCGGGGTGAGCACCGCGCCCACCCGCCGGCCCCGGAACACGCCCGCGACGCCGCCGATGTGGTCGACGTGGAAGTGGCTGACCACCAACAGCGCGACCTCCCGTACGCCCAGCCGGCGCAGGCAGCCGTCCGCCGCTGCCGGGTCCGGCCCGGCGTCGACCACCACCGCACGGCCGGCCGCCACCGGCAGCACGACGGTGTCGCCCTGCCCCACCGCGCAGGCCGCGACCACCCAGCCGGCGGGGGGCCAGCCGGGGGCGGCCAGGCGTACCGGCAGGGTGCCGACCAACACGGCGACCACGACGACGGCCACCAGCCGGCGGACCACCGGGTGCCGGGCGGCCACCAGCAACGCGACGGTCAGCCCGGCCAGCAGCAGGGCACCCGTCACCCCGCCCGGCCACGGCAGCGTGCCCGCCGGCAGCCGCGCCCCGTGCCGAGCCACCATGACCAGCCACCAGGCCGGCCAGCTCGCCAGCCACGCGATGAACTCCGCCCCCGCGGACCACCAGGGCGACACCGCCGCCGCCAGGACGCCGAGCACCGTGGCGGGCGCGATGGCCGGCACCGCGAGGAGGTTCGCCGGCACGGCGACCAGGCTCACCGTGCCCGAGATGCCGGCCACCACCGGGGCGCAGGCGAGCTGCGCGGCCGCCGGAACGGCCAGCGCCTCGGCGAACCCGGCCGGCACCCCCCGGTTGCGCAGCCCGTCGCGCCACCTCGGGGCGAGCAGCAGCAGACCGCCGGTGGCCAGTACGGAGAGCGCGAAGCCGGCGTCCCCGGCCAGCTCCGGATCGGACAGCACCAGCACGGTCACCCCGGCGGAGAGGGCGGGCAGTGCCGCCCGGGGGCGCCCGGCCGCCAGCCCGACCAGCCCGATGGCGCCCATCGTGGCGGCCCGCACCACGCTGGGCGACGGACGGACCAGGATGACGAAGCCCACCAGGGCCAGCCCGCAGAGCCCCACGGCCAGCCAGGGCCCGGCCCGAGCCCACCTCGCCAGCAGCAGCACCGCGCCGACGACGATGGCCACGTTGGAACCCGATACGGCGTTGAGGTGGGTCATGCCCGTGGCGAGGAAGTCCTGCTCGACGGCGGGTGGCAGGCGGCTGGTGTCGCCGACCACCAGCCCGGGCAGCAGCCCACCCTGCTCGTCTGGGAGCGGTGAGCAGGCGCGTTGCAGGCCGGCGCGCAGCGATCCGGCGGCCCGCTGCGGTGACGGTGCCACCCCCTGTGGCGACGGCGGGCCGGCCGCACTCAGCACCGCCGCCGTCAGGTCGCCGCCGCGCGGGGCGGTCAGCCGCCCCTCGGCGGTCAGCCGCTGCCCCGGCAGCAGTCCTCGCCAGCCCGGATCGCTGGCGAGGACCAGCACGCGCGCCGGCGCGGCGACCCGCCGCCCGTCGGGACCGGTGAACCGGGTCAGCTCGGCCGCCACGAGCACGGTGGCCGGTCGTCCCGTGCCGCCGCGTACGGGACGGGGATCGTCGCGTACGACGAGTTCGGCGGTGACGACCGCCCGTTCCTCGACCAGGGCGCGAACCGGCCCGGCGTCGCGGACGGAGAGTCGTGCGGCGGTCGCCGCCGCGCCGCAGACCACGCCGAGCAGCACGGCGACGGCGATCCAGCCGTAGCGCCGGGCCGGACCGCAGGGACGGCCGAGGACGCCGAGCAGGTGCAAGGCGGCGACGCCGGCCGCTCCGGCCGCCACAGCGGCCAGCAGCACGCTCGCGCCGGCGGTCAGGTGCAACCCGGCCAGCGCGGCGAGCCAGGTGGCGACGGCCAGGCCGGCCAGCCGCAGGTCGACTGGCGGCGCGACCCGCTCGCCCCGGCCCTCGCCGTCGGACGACCCGGACCCGAACGAGCCGAGCCCGCCGCTGCCCGTCACACCGTCACCAGGTCCTTGAGCTGCTCGTAGCGGGCGTCGCCGATGCCATCCACCTGGCGTAGGTCGCCGACGGAGCGGAAGCCGCCGTGCTGGTCACGGTGGGCGAGGATGCGCTGGGCGAGCACCGGACCCACGCCGGGCAGCGCGTCGAGCTGCGCGAGCGTCGCGGTGTTGAGGTTGACCCGGCCGCCCGCGCCGGGCGCCCCCGGCACGCCACCGCCGGCCGCGCCCGGCGGTGGCGCCGCGCCCGGCGGTGCCGCGACGCCGACGAGGATCAGCTCACCGTCGGTGACCTTGCGGGCCGGGTTGAGCAGGGCCACGTCCACCCCGGGCAGTGGCCCGCCGGCCGCCGCGAGGGCGTCGGCGACGCGCGCGCCGGCCGGCACCCGGACCAGCCCGGGCCGGCGCACCTTGCCGGCTACCGCGACCACCAGTTCCCCGGCCGCGGTCGCCGTCGGCTCCGCGAGGCCGGTGCCAACCGCGCCCGACGCCTCGGCGCCGGCCACCGGGCGGACCGGCTCGGCCTGCGGCCGGGACCGCCAGGCCCAGAATCCGGCCCCCAGCACCACCAGTACGGCGACGACGGCCAACGCGCGCGTCCCCCGCCGCCCGGGGTCGAACGCCCCCGGCCCCGGCAACCGGGACACCGGCCCCGGGACGCGGGCCGGTGGGTCGGGCTCCGACAGCACCGCCGCGCCGGCCGACGACGCCGGTGTGCGGGGCGGCAGCGCCACGACCGGCTCCGGCACCCCGACCGGGCCCGGACGGTCGACGGAAGGCCCGGCGGGCCGCCGATGATGGCCGGACAGCCCGGCCGACCCCTGACGGTCGTCGGACGGCCCGACGGCTCCGCCGGGCCATTCCAGGGGATCGGCGGGCCCGCCCGGGTGCGGCCGTGCGGCGCTCGGCGGCCGGCCCGCCTCCAGCCGGCGCAGTCGTTCCCGGACCACCGTCTCCTCGTCTGCTGACACGACGCGAAGCTAGGTCCGCGAGCCCGGCGCGCGCGGCCGGCCGGGGTCCGGCTGTGGACGACGCTGGCGCCTGTGGACAACCGCCTGATCATGCGAGCGATGTGCTAGGGCGGCGAAAAGCCGCAGCTGCATGATCGACGGAAACCTAGGTCCTGCGGTTGCCGGCGTCGAGGGCAGCCTGCTCCACCCGCTGGCGGTGGTCACGCCACCACGGCTCGTCAGCGGGTGGCAGGTTGTCGTTCCTGGGCAGCAGCCCGGCCGCGCCGTCGATCAGCTCGCGCACGATGTCCGCGTGGCCGGCGTGCCGTTGTGTCTCCGCGACGATGTGGACCAGGACATGGTGCAGCGTGACCGCCGCATCGCCCCACCACGGCACCCTGCCGACGTGGTCGAGCGCGAGGGCTTCGATTGTGGTGTCGGCGTGGGAGCTGGCGCGACGGTACAGGGCGACGATCTCTCCGCGGGTCTCGTCCGCGGTCGCCCACATGTCGGCATTGGTCTCGGCCGCGTCGCCGACGTACGGCAGCTCCTGCTCGAACGGGCGGCCGAATACGACGCCGAAGTAGAGGATCTCCATGGCCGCCGCGTGTTTCACCAGACCGAGCAGGTTGGTTGCGGTCCGGGTCAGCGGGCGCCGGACATCGTACTCGCTGAGCCCGTCGAGCTTCCAGAGCAGCGCGTCGCGGCCGCCCTTCAGGTAACCGTGCAGGTCGTCCTTCATGGTGTCACGATGGCATCCGGTCGGGTGCCGGCGCTCCCCCGCATGATCGACAGGACGCACCCTGGCCGGTGACCGGGGGCCGGCGGTGCACCACGACGCAGGCCAGGCCGGGCCCGGCGTGCGCGGCGACCACCGCCCCGGCCTCGGAGACGTACGAGTCGCGCAGGCGGTCACCCAACCGGGCCTTCAGCGTCTCCAGGAGCGCCTCGGCCCGCTGCGGCGCGGCGAGGTGGTGCACGGCCAGGTCGACCTCGGCGTCCCCGGCGGCCTCGACGGCCAGGTCGACGAGGCGCGCCACGCCCCGGCTGGCGGTGCGCACCCTGTCCCTGAGCACGATCGCGCCGTCCGGCATGTGCATGATCGGCTTGACCGACAGGGCCGTGCCGAACAGCGCCTCGGCGGCGCCGATCCGGCCGCCCCGGCGGAGGAACTCCAGTGTGTCGACGTAGAACCAGATGCTGGTGCGGGCGATGGCGTCCGCCGCGGCGTCGCGTACCCCGGACAGGTCCGCGCCCCGCTCGGCGGCCGCCGCGGCGGCGACCGCCGGGAAGCCGAGGCCCATTCCGGTCGAGCGGCTGTCGACCACGGTGACCCGGCCGTCGAATTCGGCGGCGGCCAGCCGGGCGGCCTCCACCGTGCCGCTGAGCTCGGCCGACAGGTGCACCGAGACGACGCCGTCGGTGCCGGCGTCGAGAAGCTCCCGGTACGTCCGGGCGAACTGTTCCGGCGCGGGCCGCGAGGTGCTCACCGCGACGCGCCGCCCACCGAGCGCACGGGTGGCGTCGGCCGGGGTGGTCTCCACCCCCTCCAGGCCCTCGGCGCCGTTGAGCACGACCGCCAACGGCACCACCGTCAGCCGGTGGGCGCGCAGCAGCTCGGGTGGGAGGTAGGCGGTGGAGTCGGTGACGACCGCGACGGGCATGCCCGGCACGCTAGCCGATGCCGCCGGGCGACACCGGGCTCAGACCGCCTCGGTGGTGGCCGGCACACCGGTCAGGCCGGCGTTGTGGGCGCGTAGCTGCCAGCCCCGGGTGTCGTCGTGGCGCAGCTCGGTCCAGTGGCAGTTCTGCAGGGAGCCGATGGTGCGCAGGACGGTGTGCTGCCAGCCGAGCAGGTGGCCGCAGCCCTGCCGGGCGGCGCCGCCGTGGGTGGCCACCACCACGGTGCCGCCGGGCACGGTGTCGGCGGCGGCGGCCAGTGCCGCGCCTACCCGCTTGCCGAGGTCGTCGAGGGGTTCGATGCCGGCGCCCGGGTCCGGGTCGCCGGCCCGCCAGCGGGCGAACTCGGCGGGGTACCGTTCGGCGGCCTCGGTGAGGGCCAGCCCCTGCCAGGATCCGAAGTGCCGCTCGCGCAGCCGCGCGTCGGTGCGCACCGGCAGCCCGGTCAGCGCGGCCAGCGCGTCGGCGGTGTCCGCGGCGCGGCTCAGGTCACTGGCCACGATGGCGTCCGGCCGCAGCGCCGCGAGCAGTGGCGCGGCACCGCGGGCCTGGTCACGGCCGAGGTCGTTGAGGGGTACGTCGGTCTGCCCCTGGACCCGGCTGGCGGCGTTCCAGTCGGTGTTGCCGTGCCGCCAGATGATCAGACGGGTCATTCCGCGGCGGTGGAGCCGGTGCCGGGCTCGGCGTCGACGAGGTCCCGGTCGACGAACGGGATCGTCGGGCAGTCCTTCCAGAGCCGGTCGAGGGCGTAGAACTCGCGCTCCTCGGTGTGCTGGACGTGCACCACGATGTCGACGTAGTCGAGCAGCACCCAGCGGCCGCCCCGCTCGCCTTCGCGCCGGAGCGGCTTGACCTTCTCCGGCAGCTCCAGCAGCCGCTCCTCGATGGCATCGACGATGGCTAGCACCTGACGCTCGTTGGGAGCCGCGGCGAGCACGAACGCGTCGGTGATGGCGAGCTGGTCGCCCACGTCGATGATGACGATGTCCTGCGCCTTCTTGTCGGCCGCGGCCTGGGCGGCGGCGATAGCCAACTCGTGAGCGCGTTCGGAAATTGTCACCGTTCTCCTTCGATCAGCCGTGCGATCCACCAAGCGTCTCACACCCGCTGGAATCCCGACTCGTCAGTTCTGGCCCGTTACCCACCCAGACAACCCCTTACCGGGCCAAAATCACGGCTGGTAGAGGCGCCGCTTGGCGATGTACTGCACCACACCGTCCGGCACCAGGTACCAGACCGGCTCCCCCCGGGCGACCCGGGCGCGGCAGTCCGTCGACGAGATGGCCATCGCCGGGACCTGCACCAGGCTCACCGTGTCGGCCGGCAGGTGCGCGGCGGTCAGCTCGAAGCCCGGCCGGGTCACCCCGATGAAGTGGGCCAACTCGAAGATCTCGTCCAGGTCCTTCCAGGAGAGGATCCGCTCCAGCGCGTCCGCACCGGTGATGAAGAAGAGCTGCACCTTCGACCCGTACTCGGCGTGCAGGTCACGCAGCGTGTCGACGGTGTAGGTGGGCCCACCCCGGTCGATGTCGACCCGGCTCACCTGGAAACGGGGGTTGGAGGCGGTGGCGATGACCGTCATCAGGTAGCGGTCCTCCGCCGGGGTGACCGGCTCGTCCGCCTTCTGCCACGGCTGACCGGTCGGAACGAAGACCACCTCGTCCAGCCCGAAGCGGTCCGCCACCTCGCTGGCCGCGACGAGGTGCCCGTGGTGGATCGGGTCGAAGGTGCCACCCATGATGCCGACCCGCCTCGCGTCTTCCGCCACCCCGCGATCCTAGGCCGGGCGCAACCGGCCACCGCCCGGGGCCACCGGTTGCGCCCCGGACGGCGCACGGCGGCACGCCCGGAGCGCGGGGCCGGCCGCCGCCGCGATCACGCCGAGGCGGCGGCGACCGCCGTGCGGGCCACCAGTGCGCGGCGCAGATCGTCGTCGGCGTCGGTCACCACCCGCCGCAGGCCGGGCGTCACGTCGTCGCGGGCCAGCAGCGCCGCGGCCGCCTCCCGGGTGGGCTGCGCCACGGCGTACCGGGGAAAGGCCCGCTTCGCCACCTGGTCCGCCACCGAGGGCGTACGCGACCGCGCGGCGGCCGGCATGTCGGCGAAGTAGCGGGGCACGTAGCCGGCGGTCAGTGCCGCCTGCTCGGGCTGCCAGAACCCCTCCGCGGTCGCCTCGACGAGCCGGTTCGACAGCGTGGTGTTCGACACGACGATCTCCCACGCGGCCCGCTTGGCATCCGGGTCGGGCAGCGCGCCCCGGCACCGGGCGGCCCACTCGGCACCGGCGGCGCTCGGGTCGGCCGCGGCCGCCGTGTCGATCTCCGCGGCCCCGGCCGCGCCGAGCACCACCAGCCGCAACAGCGACGACCAGCGCAGCTCGGCGTCGACCGCCAACCCCGGCGGGACGTCCCGGCCGGCGAGCCAGCCGGCCAACCGGTCCGCGTCGGTGCTGGCGGCGATCCAGCCCCGGGCCGCCGCGAGCTGCAACGACCCGCCGGCCGGGGCGCGGTCGAGCGACGTCCGGCAGGCAGCGGCGACCTGCGCCAGGGCGGCCTCGCGGGCGAGCGGGTCGAGGTAGCGGTCGATCAACGAGCGGCTGAGCACGAGCACGTCCTCGGCGATGATCACTTCCGTCTCGGCGGGCAGGGCGGTGGCGATCAGGGCGACCAACCCGGAGACCGGCCGTTCGCCGTCGATGGCGGCGTCCAGCACCGCGCCCCAGAGCAGCGCCCGGGCCAGGGGGTCGCCCAGGCCGGGCAGCACCAGCGGCACGGCGTCGGCGGACGCGGGATCGAGGCGGACCTTCGCGAACGTCAGGTCGCCGTCGTTGGGCAGCAGCAGCCGGGCCGCCGGCTCGCCGGCCAGCCCGGAGAGCACCGTCCGGCCGCCGTCGGCATCCGGGTCGAGGTCGACCTCCGTCCGGACGGCCGCGCCGTCGGCGGCGTACCGGCCGACACCGATGCGGTGCGGGCGCAGCACCGGATGCGACCCGGGGGCGGTCTGCACGACAGCCACCTCGCGGTAGCGGCCGTCGGCGTCGACGGTGACCTCCGCGCGCAGCGTGTTGACCTGCGCCGAGCGCAGCCAGCGCGCCGCCCAGTCGGACAGGTCGCGCCCGCTGGCGGTGGCGAGGCTGTCGAGCAGGTCGGCCAGGGTGGCGTTGCCGAACCGGTGCTTCGCGAAGTGGGCGTTGAGCCCGGCGAGGAAGGCGTCGTCGCCCAGCCAGGCGACGAGCTGCCGCAGCACGCTGGCGCCCTTGGCGTACGAGATGCCGTCGAAGTTGAGCAGCCCCTCGGCGGCGTCGGCGACCTCCCGTGGGGCCACGGGGTGCGTCGAGGGGCGCTGGTCGGCCGCGTAGCCCCACGCCTTGCGCCGCAGGGCGAAGGTCGTCCAGGCCCGGTCGAACCGGGTCGCCTCCGCCGTCACCCGGGTGCCGAGGTACTCCGCGAAGGACTCGTTCAGCCACAGGTCGTCCCACCAGCGCATGGTGACCAGGTCGCCGAACCACATGTGCGCCATCTCGTGGGCGATGGTGGTGGCGCGCTGTTCCCGCTCCGTGTCGGTGACGGCCGAGCGGAAGACGTAGTCGTCGCGCAGGGTGACGAGGCCGGGGTTCTCCATCGCGCCGGGGTTGAACTCCGGCACGAACGCCTGGTCGTACTTGCCGAACGGGTAGCGCTCGGCGAAGAGCTGGTGGAACCGGTCCAGGCACTGCTTCGTGACGGTGAGGATCTCCTGCGCGTCGGCGTCCAGGTGGGCCGCCTGTGAGCGCCGGCAGTAGAGGCCGAGCGGGATGCCGTCGTGCTCGTCGCGCCGCACGTGCCAGGGACCGGCGATCACCGAGACGAGGTACGTGGCCAGCGGCGCCGTCGGGGCGAACTCCCAGCGCCCGGGGCGCGGGGTGGCGGCGGGGGTGCCGTTGGCCGCCACCAGCCAGTGCGGCGGGGCGGTGACCGACAGGGTGACCGGGGCCTTCAGGTCGGGCTGGTCGAAGGCGGCGAAGATGCGCTGCGCGTTGTCCAGGAAGGACATCGCGTAGACGTAGGTCTCGCCGTCGGCCGGGTCGATGAAGCGGTGCATCCCCTCACCCGTGTTCGAGTACGCCATCTCGGCGTGCACGGTGAGCGTGTTGGCCGCGGCCAGCCCGGTCAGCGGCAGCCGGCCGCCCGCCAGCCCGGACGGTGCGACGTCGCGGTCGTTGAGGCGTACCGCCAGCAGGCTCGCGGGCCGGACCTCGACGAAGGTGGCCGACCCGGGGGTAGCCCGGAAGCGGATGGTGACGTCGGAGCGGAAGTGCTCGCCGTCGCCGCTCAGGTCGAGGTCCACGTGGTAGGACTCGACGGTGATCGCCGCGCCACGCGCGGTCGCCTCTACACGGGTCAGGCTCGGCATCCGCTTATCCTGCCCGATGGGGAACCGTACGTGTCTCCCCCATGACCCCGTGGCACTGGAGGAATGAACGATGGCTACGCACCCCAAGGGCGATTTCGACCTCTCCCGGGCGGTCTGGCAGCGGGCCGAGGGCGACACCTCCGAGAGCGCCGTCGAGGTCGCCTTCGTGGACGACCTCATCGGCATGCGCAACTCCGCGGAGCCCGACGGCCCCGTCCTGGTCTTCACGCAGGCGGAGTGGGACGCCTTCGTCGCCGGCGCCCAGGACGGCGAGTTCGACCTGGACTGACGGCGACCGCCTGCGAGACCCGGCCACCCCCGGTGCGCCGCCGGACGATCGGCGGCGCACCGGGGGTGGTCTTCTCAGGCGCCCGGTCGCTGTGGGCGCACCCGCCGGGCCACCGCCGACCAGAGCTGGCCACCGAGCCTGGTCCGTTTGATCCACCGAAGGCGGGAGATCGCGCCGCCGGCCGGCTGGCGCTGCTGCGGGGGCGCGGTGATCCGGGCGTACGTGGCGCCGGTGGCGGGGCGCGTGGCGCCCGCTTCGAACTGTTCGGAGGCGAGCGCCAGCCAGGTGAACTGTTGCAGCGTCCGCTGGTCGGGGCGGCCACCTCGGGCCGCGGTGCGCAGCGCCTTCTCCACGACGGGCCGGCGCACGAGCCGGGTCAGCGGGCCGTGCGCGGTGTCCAGCAGGCCGGCCATGGTCCGCAGGCCGTCGCCCTCCCACACCCGGGTGGCGGTGGACGGGCCGGTGGAGACGCTGACGAACGGGATGTCCGCCCACTCGGGCACCAGGCGGGCGATCAGCCCGGTGTGCAGCAGCCGCTCGCGCTTCTGCTGTGGAGTCAGCGCGAAGGTGGCGGTGACGAAACCGGGGGCGAGGAACGGGGTGACCATTCCGATCGCGTAGGCGGACGTGTACCAGCGGCGGACCCGCTCCACCAGGTAGATGTAGTCGACCAGGCGCAGGTCGTGCAGGCCGAGCCGGGTGCCGTGGTCGAGCAGCCCGCCGATCCGTTCGCGTTCCGCGGCGATGACGTCCGCCTCGGCCACGCCCGCCGGCACGGCGTTGAGCAGGCGCGTCAGGGCGGTCTCCCGCGCGGACGGCTCGCTTTCGTCGTCCGTCGGCGGGTACCAGTATTCGTTGGCGAGTTCACCGGCGGCGCCGGTGAAGGTCGCCGGGGTGGCATGGTCCGCCAGACGTGCCGGGCCGGCGGGGCGCACCAGATAGCTGGAGGGGAACTGGTAGTCGGTGCGCAGTTGCAGCCGGCGGGTGCGCTCGTGCAGGCCGAACTCGAGCACGTTGGCCTGCGCCCCGGCGAGCCGAAGCGTGTGTTCCGGGCGCAGTCCCCGCTTGTCACGCAGGATCCTGACCAGCTCCCGGGCGACCTCGCCCTCGGCCCGGGTGTCCTCGTTGGTCAGGAACCGGGGGGTCCGGCCGGCCGCGATCAGCGACGCGGCGATGAGCCGCGAGTCCTTGCCGCCGGACAGCCCGAGGGTGATGTCCTCGTCGTACAGGCCGTGGATGCTGGCGGCGGTGGTCGTGATGGCGCTCGCGGCCCGTTCCAGCAGTTCCGTCAAGGGCCGTTCCTGCGCCGCCAGCCCCTCGCGCACCACGTCGTCGGTGGAGTATTTCGTCGTGCTGGTGAGCGCCCACCCGCCGCCGTCGCGCCGCCGGCCGGTCACCCGCTCACCCGGACGGAGCAGTCGGGCGCCCTGCAGGGGGGAGCTCTCGCCGCCGAAGTGCCCACAGAGGGTGTAGGACATCCAGCCGTCCAGGTCGGGCCGTGGCTCGCCGTGCAGGAACGCGGCGAGCAGGCCGGGCCGGGTGCAGAAGGCCGTCAGGCCGCCCGCACCGCCGGTGAAGATCCGGCACATGCCGACCCAGTCCTGCTGCAGGGCGAAGCTCCCGGCCGCGTCGAGGGCCAGCAGACCGAACGGTGGCACCACCTCGCGGTGCACCTCGTCGCCCGCCAGCAGGCGTGCGGCCAGCCCCGCCGGGCCGCCCGTGACGTCCACCCCGACGGGCAGTCCGAGCGAGACGGCGGTGACCGGCCCGGCCGTGCCGACGGTCGGCCACCGGTAGGCGCCCACGTCACTGCGGTGCAGGACCGTCACGCCCCAGTCGTCGGCCCCGAACTCGTGTCGTATGTAACTTTCGGGCACCACGTCGGCGACGGCCGTCTCGAAGCGCTTCCTCGCGGCTCGCCGGGCGCCCTCCGGCAGGTTGTCGTCGGCGAACCAGGCCAACATCACGTGCATGTGTTTGTTCCCCCATGTTTCCAGCGCGACGGAGTCACGCCTTCACGCGCAGTGAACCCGTTCGGCGCCCGGCCGACTGCCCCGGTGAACAAACGACGCACTTCCGGCATTGGTGATTGGGGGCTGACTTTCGGTGACCAGCACGGCGAGCATTACCGCTAAAACCCTCCGAAAAGGGGTCGTGGTGGCACCGGGGCCGGGTCAGTCGCCGCCGCCCCAGCCGAGCCCGCCGGGCCCCGGGGCATGGTGGAAACCGGGATGGCCGGCGACGTCCACGCAGCGGTCGCCGTCGGGGCCGCCCGCGCCGCAGAAGAGCCGCTCGGCCTGCTGCCACGCGTCCGCCGGCGACAGCGCCGACGCGCCCAGCGCCAGCTCCGCCCGCAGCAGGCTCAGCGCCTCCGCGTATCCGACGGCGAACTCCCGGGCCGACAGCAGGTCGGGTGCGGTGAAGCCGAGATGCACCGTGAAGAACCGGTCCGGCCGGGTCGGACGGCCGGGCGCGGTGATCAACGGCGCGGGGGTCCCCCGCGCCGCGCCGAGCGCCTCCACGGCCTGCCGCTGCCGCCAGTACGGCGGTCTGTTGTCGCGCATTGGTCCTCCCCGTGGCAGTGGCGCGCGGCCCACCCCGTGGCGGGCCGCCCCTGTGCCGGCCCGGCGTGACACCGCATGACATCGGCGGCACGCCGGGCCGCTGCCCCCGAGAAAACCAGCTTTCCGCGGCCCTGGGAGGGGCCAGCGGGCGTACCCGTCGTGGGCCCCTCCCCCGGTCGGGCCCGGCCACCGGCGCCGCGGTCGCCCGCCCGGCGGGATTCAGCCACCCCGGCCCGGGTAGACGCACAGGGCATGGACAGGACTCGGCCGGCGACGGCCCCACCACGGTCAGGAGATCCGATGGCGACCATCCCGACGGAGCGCGCCCCGGACAGCTCGGTGGCGTTCCTGCGCGACGGCTACCGCTTCGTCGGCCGGCGCTGCGAGCGCCACGGCAGCGACATCTTCCAGGCCCGGCTGCTGCTGGAACCCACCATCTGCCTGCGCGGCCGGCCGGCGGCGGAGCTCTTCTACGACACCGAACGGTTCGTCCGGGCGGGCGCGCTGCCGAAGCGGGCACAGCGCACCCTGACCGGCGTCGGCAGCGTGCAGGGCCTCGACGGGGCGGACCACACCGACCGCAAGGCCATGCTCATGTCCCTCATGACGCCGGCCGAGGTCCGCCGCCTCGCACAACTCTTCGACGACGAGTGGCGGGCCCGGATCCCGGCCTGGGGCGCGAGCGGCCCGGTGGTGCTCCACGACGAGGTCGCCCGGCTGCTGACCCGTGCGGTCTGCGCCTGGGCCGGCGTGCCGCTCCCGGACTCCGACGTGGACAGGCGTACCGCCGAGCTGCACTCGATGATCGAGGCGCCGGCGGCGCTGGGCCCCGCGCACTGGCGGGGCCTGCGGGATCGCCGCCGGGCCGAACGCTGGCTCGGCGACATCGTCGACCGGGTGCGCGCCGGCACCCTCCCGGCTCCCGACGGCAGCGCGCTGCGGGTGATCGCCGGGCACCGCGACGCACACGGCCGGCTGCTCCCCCGCCGGATCGCGGCCGTCGAGCTGCTCAACGTGCTGCGTCCCACGGTCGCCGTCGACCGGTTCGTCGTCTTCGCCGCACTGGCCCTGCACGACCACCCGGCCTGGCGGCAGCGGGTCCGCGAGAGCGACGAGGCCACCGAGAGCTTCGTGCAGGAGGTACGCCGCTACTACCCCTTCTTCCCGGTGGCCGCCGCCCGCGTGCGCCGCTCCTTCGACTGGCAGGGCTACCACTTCCCGCGCGGCCGGCGGGTGCTGCTCGACCTGTACGGCACCAACCACCACCCGGCGCTCTGGCCGGAGCCGGAGCGGTTCCGGCCGGAACGGTTCACCGGTTGGCGGGGCGACCCGTTCGCGCTCGTCCCCCAGGGCGGCGGCGACCACCTGGCGGGCCACCGGTGCGCCGGGGAGTGGCTCACGATCGAGCTGATGAAGCGGGCGGTGACGAACCTGACCACCGCGATGCGCTACGACGTCCCCCCGCAGGACCTGGCGCTGAGCCTGCGGCGGATGCCGGCGCTGCCGCCGAGCGGTTTCCTGATCACCAACGTCCGTCCGGCCTGAGCGGCGGCGCGCCGCGGGGGCGGACCCCGCGGCGCGGCCGGCTCAGGCGGGGTGCAGGACGGTACGCAGGCAGCCGTCCTCCTTCTTCTCGAACATCTCGTAGCCCCGCGCGCCCTGCTCGAGCGGCATCGGGTGGGTGGCCAGGTAGCCGGGATCGATCTCGCCGGCCGCGATCCGGTCCAGCAGCATCGGGATGTAGCGCTGGGCGTGCATCTGCCCCATCCGCAGCACCAGGGCCTTGTTCATGGCCGCGCCGAGCGGGAACTTGTCCACCAGTCCGGCGTAGACACCGACGATGCTCACCGTGCCGCCCTTGCGACAGGCCATGATCGCCTGTCGTACGGAGGTGGGCCGGTCGGTCTGCAGCCGGGCGGTCTGCTTCGCCTTGTCGTACGCGTACGCCGGGCCGACGTCGTGCGACTCCATGCCGACAGCCTCGATGCAGGCGTCCGGTCCCCGACCGGCGGTCATCTCCCGCAGCGCCTCCAGCACGTCGGTCTCGGCGTAGTTGACCGTTTCCACGCCGAGCCGGTCGGCGGCGGTGGCGAGCCGTTCCGGCAGCCGGTCGATCACGATCACCCGCTCGGCGCCGAGGAGCTGCGCGGAGCGGGCCGCCATCTGCCCGACCCCGCCGGCGCCCCAGACCGCGACCACCTCGCCGCCGGAGAGCGCGCAGAAGTCGGCGGCCATCCAGCCGGTGGGCATCGCGTCGGAGGCGAACACCACCGAGTCGTCGGGCACCCCGTCGGGGACCTTGAACGCCCCGACGTCGCCGAAGGGCACCCGGACATACTCGGCGTGGCTGCCGGAGTAGCCCCCGGCGGCGTGCGAGTAGCCGAGGATGCCGGCCGGGGAGTGCCCCCAGAGCTTCTCGGTGAAGACCGGCTGCGGGTTGGAGTTGTCGCAGAGCGAGTACTGCTCGGTGCGGCAGTACCAGCAGCCGCCGCAGGCCACCACCGAGCCGACCACGACGCGGTCACCGACGCGCAGCCGGCGTACCCCGGGGCCGGTCTCCACGACCTCGCCCATGAACTCGTGGCCGAGGACGTCGCCCTCCCGCATCGCCGGCAGGAAGCCGTTGATCAGGTGCAGGTCGGAGCCGCACACGCTGCTGGCCCCCACCTTGACGACGATGTCGCCCTCGGCGCGGATGCGCGGCTCCGGCACGTCGCGTACGGCCAGCTTGCCGACGCCTTCCCAGCAGAGCGCCCTCACGCCCGTCCTCCCGTCGTCAACCTGTCGCGGACCTTGTCCGTCGCCTTCTCCTGGGCCGGCCCCCGCCCGGACGGGTCGCGCCGGGTGTCGATCACCTGCCCGCACTCCACCAGCGCCTTCACCCGGCGCAGCGCGTCGCGCAGGGCCAGGTCCGGGTCGTCGCCGCCGACGAGCCCGAGGGCCCGGCGCAGCGGCCCGGAGCGCCACCGCAGCTCGGCGCGGACCTCCGTGCCCCGGTCCTGGGGCGCCGGCGTCAGCTCGACCGTGCCCTCCTGCTCGGCGCCGTCGGTGACCCGCCAGCGCAGCCGCCCGGGGCCCGTCACGGTGATCTCGGCCCGCCACTCGGCGCCCCCACCGGCGGGGTCCCGCGCCACGCAACGCCACCTGTCGTCGTCGAGCTGTTCCAGCGTCGCCCACTCGGCCAGCGCCCGGTCCATCCGCTCCCGGTCGGTCCAGAAGCCGATCACCGCCGCCACCGGCCGGTCGATGGTCACGCCGCGGCGCACCACGTACCAGCCGTCGGCGCGCTCGGGCTGGTGCCGGCGCCGTCGCCGGGCCACCGCCCGGCCGACGCCGACCCCGGTCACCGCGGTGGCGCCGAGCAGCGCCCACCTCGTTCCGTTGTTGGTCATCACGCCTCCTCCGCGGGGCGCCCGGGGATGGACCACCCGCACAGTTGCGCTACCCGGGGCCGGCGGGCCGAAACGACGTCCCGGTTTGACCGGCCGCTGCACGGGCACCTGCTGCAGGCATCCACCGGCACCCGGGAGGCACGCCTTGTCCTTCGACGCGAGCGAGTACGGCCGGCACGTCGCGGAGGTCTACGACGAGGCGTACACACACCTGACGCCGGACGCCGCCGTGCAGCGGCTCGCCGCGCTGGCCGACGGCGGCCCGGTGTGCGAGTTCGGGATCGGCACGGGCCGGCTCGCGTTGCCGCTGGTCGCCCGGGGGCTGACGGTCGCCGGCGTGGAGGGCTCACCGGAGATGGTCGCCGCGCTACGCGCGAAGCCCGGCGGCGACGACGTCGAGGTGGCCGTCGGCGACTTCGCCGCGACCCGGGTGCCCGGCGAGTTCGCCCTGGTGGTGCTGGCCTTCAACACGATCTTCGCGCTGCCCGACCAGGCCGCCCAGGTGGCCTGCTTCCGCAACGCCGCCGCCCACCTGCGCCCCGGCGGTCGGTTCGTCGTCGAGGCGTGGGTGCCCGACCCGGGCGCGTTCCGCGCCGGCGGCGCCCTGCGGCCGGTGCGGGTGGCGGAGGACGTGGTGTTGCTGGAGGCGGCCCTGCTGCACCCCGCCGAGCAGCGGATGACCACCACGAAGGTCCGGTTCACCAGCGGCGGGGTGCACCTGCTGCCGGCCAACCACCGCTACGCCTGGCCGGCTGAACTGGACCTGATGGCCGAGCTGGCCGGGCTGCGCCGGGAGCACCGCTGGGAGGACTGGACGGGCCGCCCGTTCACCGACCACAGCCGTGAGCACGTGTCGGTCTACCGCCGCCCGGAGCACCCGTGAGCGCCCCGACCCGCCCGGGCGGGCCCACCCCGGCAGGTGCGGGCTCACCGTCCGTGGGCGGTGAGCCCGCCCCGGCGGCCGGCGGCGTCGACGACCGTCGGCTTCCCGTGGCGTACGTCCTGCCGCTGCGCTGGACCGACGACGCCGACCTGCCCGGGCTGACCCGTTACCTGGGCTGGCTGAGCGCGCGGGTCGACGTGACCGTCGTCGACGGCTCGCCCCCGGAACTGTTCGCCCGGCACGGGCGGGCCTGGCGCGGCCTGCTCCGGCACCTGCGGCCCGATCCCGCGCTGCGCGGGGTCAACGGCAAGGTGACCGGGGTGCTCACCGGCGTCGCGGCGGCCCGGCACGAGCACGTGGTGATCGCCGACGACGACGTCCGCTACGACGAGGCGGGGCTGCGCGCCGTGCACCGGCTGCTCGACCGGGTGGACCTGGTGCGCCCGCAGAACTACTTCGACCCGCTGCCCTGGCACGCCTGGTGGGACACCGGCCGGACCCTGCTCAACCGGGCGCTGGGCGCCGACTACCCGGGCACCCTCGCGGTGCGCCGGAGCACCTTCCTCGCCATGGGCGGGTACGACCCCGACGTGCTCTTCGAGAACCTGGAACTGATCCGCACCGTTCGCGCGTACGGGGGGACCGAGGCGGCACCCGCCTGGCTGCACGTACGCCGGTTGCCACCGGACACCGCCCACTTCCTCGGCCAGCGGGTCCGCCAGGCGTACGACGACCTGGCCCAGCCGGCCCGCCTGGTGGCCTCGCTCGCGGTCCTGCCGGCGCTGGCGGCGGCGGTCGCGGCCCGGCGACCGGGGCTGCTGCTCGCCGCGGCCGTGAGCACGGTGGCGCTCGCGGAGGCGGGCCGGCGCCGGGGCGGTGGCACCTCGGTGTTCCCGCCGGCCACCGCCCTGGCGGCCCCGCTCTGGGTGCTGGAGAGGGGCGTGTGCGGCTGGCTCGCCGTCGGCCGGCGCGTGCTCTTCGGCGGGGTCCGCTACGCCGGTGGCCGGGTGCGCCGCGCCGCCCACTTCGAGCGCACCCTGCGCCGCCACGCCCGCTGACCGGCACCCGCCGGCCCGTAGCACCGCCAACCGGCCGGTACGCACACGACAGCTCGCGGCCACTACCGGAGGGGTGCTCCGTGAGTGGCCGCGAGCGGCGGCGTGCGGCGACCTGTCGTCCGGTCAGTACTGCGCCTGTTCGCGCGACTGCTGTGCGTGGTCCTTCACGTCGTGCGCCGCCGAGCGGCTGTCGTCCTTGACGGCGTGCACCGCGTCCTGGGCGGTGGAACGCACCGACTGGGTGGCCTGCTGCGCCGGCTCGCGCAGTTCCTCCTTCAGCTCGGTGGCGACCTCGCCCAGCTTCTCCTTCACCACCCCGGCGTGCTCGCCGGCCTTCTCCTTCACCTGCGACGCCACCTGCTGCTCGCGGCGCGTCGACGGGATCAGCGAGGAGGCGAGCCAGCCCACGCCGAAGGCGATCAGGCCCGCGGCCAGCGGGTTGCCCTCGGACTTCTGCCGGATCGCGTGCGGCGCCCGCTGCGCGGCGTCGCTGACCGTCGAGGCGGCCGAGTGGGCCTTGTCGCTGACCGTCGAGGCGGCCGAGTGGGCCCTGTCGCTGACGGTGGAGGCCGCCGAGGAGGCGTGGTCGCCCACCGCGTGGGCGCCGTGCTTGGTGCTGTGACCCAGGTCGGAAGCGCTTCCCATCACCTTGTCCCTCACATTCTGCAGTGCGTTGCGGGCCCGCTGCTTACGGTCGTCGACGATGCGGGCGGGGCTGACCTTGTACGCCAGCGCGTCCACGTCGGAACTCAGGTTGCTGCGGGTGTATTCGATCTCCCGGCGGATCTGGTCCGGGTCGGTGCTCATCGGTTGACCTCCTGCGGGTGGGGCTTGAGCGCGTCGGGAATGCGCTGCACGCTGTCGTTGGTCTGCTTGAGGCCGCGGATCTGCTCGGCGTTCTTCTTCGCCTTGGAATAGAGGACCGCGGCGATCGCACCCCAGATGACGGCCACGATCAGCGCCGCCCAGCCGGCGTCCATGACGTTGGACAGCCCGGCCCAGAGGGCCAGCGAGAGGAAGAGGGCCACCATGTAGCCGCCGAAGCCGGCCCCGCCGAAGAAGCCGGCGGTCTTGCCCGCCTTCTTGCCCTCCTGGCGGATCTCGGCCTTGGCCAGCTCCACCTCCTGCCGCATGAGGGTGGACAGGTCGCTGGTGACCTGACGCATCAGCTCACCGATCGAGCTGCCCCTGACCTCGTCCGCGTCGTGGGGGTGGTGACCGGAGACCGGTCCCGCGCCCTGCGTCGGCATGCTCATGCCGCCGCCTCCCTTCGGGTGACTCGTGGGCTCACGGGCGGGTGGTGCCGGTGGACGGCACGCCCGGCAGCGGGTCGGTCTGGCTCACCGGCGGCAGCGGCTGGCCCACGCCACCGGCGGGGTCGGCGTAGCTGGTGGTGGTCTGCGGGTCGGCGTACGCCCCGGGGGTCGGGTCGAGGTAGCCGCCCGGCGGCACGGCGTCCGGCACCGCGCGCGGAGCCGGCGGCGTCGGGATGACCGCGGTCTGCTCCGGGTCGTAGCCGGCACCCCGGTCGTAGCCGGAGCGGCCGTTGCCGCCCTGGTCCCCGGCGGCGGAGATGTTCTTGGTCAGCCGGCCGGCGAGCACACCGAGCACGGCGGCGCCGACCAGGAAGGTGCCCGGGTTGCGGCGTGCGTAGTCCCGCACCTCGGTGATGATGTCGCCGGGCTCGCGCTGCTCCAGCCAGCCGGCCACGCCGTGCACCCGGTCGGCGGCCTGGCGGGCGATCTCCGTCACCGGACCGGCCTGGCCGCCCTGCTCGGCCATCGAACGCATCTCGTCGGCCAGCGAGCGGAGCCCACCGGCGGCACGCCGCTGCTGCTCGCCGGTCTGGCTGGCGAGCTGGTTGCGGGCCTCGCCGTAGAGGTTGCGCGCCTGGCGCTTCGCCTCACCGGCGACCTCCCGGCCCTGTTCCCTGGCGGTCTCGGCGACTGCGCCGCCGGCCTGCCTGGCCTCCGAGCCGACCTGTCGGGCCTGCTCGCGGACACCGCCGCCGTTGGTCGGATCCTGCCCGTACGTGGAAGTCGTGGGTGGCAGATCGTAGGTCATGGTTTCCCTTCCGCTCGGAAAGTCTCTGCGGGTGTGTACTGGGGGGATGCGCGCCGGCAGTTTCTGCCGTCGCATCTTTTGACCTACCCCGCGCTACCGCTTCCATACCTCGTTCGTGGTTTCTGCCACGCCACACCGCCGGCGGTCCACAAAATGGAGGATCGTCGGGCGGGAGTGACGACACCGTCACCGACGGCGGTCCTCGCGGCCGGCGCCGCGGGCAGGGCGCTCCGCGGGTCCTTGGGAGGTGAGTCGATGGCACGCTACGCACGCGGTGGCCCGCCGGCCCGGCGGCCGGGGGTGCAGCTCGCCGCCGTGGCCGCGGCCGGGCTCTTCGCCCTGATCGGGGTGCTCGGGTTCATTCCCGGCGTCACCACCGGCTACGGCGACATGTCGTTCGCCGGCCACCATTCGCAGGCCCGGCTGCTCGGCCTGTTCCAGGTGTCGATCCTGCACAACGCCCTGCACCTGGGCTTCGGGCTGGTCGGCCTGCTGCTGGCCCGCAGCGTCGCCGGCGCCCGGCTCTTCCTAGCCGGCGGCGGCGCCCTCTACCTGGGGCTGTGGCTGTACGGCTTCGCCATCGACCGGGAGAGCGCGGCGAACTTCCTCCCCGTCAACGACGCCGACAACTACCTGCACCTGTTCCTCGGCTTCGGCATGCTCGCCCTCGGGCTGTTGCTCTCCAACCGGCTCGGCACGGGCGCCCCGCTGGACGACCCCTTCGACCGCCCCTGACCCGCGGTCTCGCGGCGTCTGGCTGGCGGACGGCCACCGCCCTGCCACCGATCTGCGCGGGCTCGTTCGCCGGCCACGGGTTCCCCGCGGTCGGCACGCTGATCGTGCTGAGCGTCCTCCTGCGTCGACACGCGTCGCCGGAGTCAAGCCGGTCGCCGCCACGCACGCGCACACCGGCGGCTGACCCTCGGCCACCGGTGCGCGGCGAGCTAGTCGGCGTCGTTCTCCGCGGCGGTGGCCCCGGACTGCGCGATCCCGGTCGACGGGCGCATCCCACCGGACGGTCGGGCCTCCTGGGCGGGGCCGGCGTCGTCGAAGCTGTCCCCCGCCACCGGGTCGGCGTCGTCGGAGACGTCGGCGTCGGTGCCCTCCACCTCGTCCTCCGGACGCACCCGGCGAGCCTTGCGGGCCGCCAGCCGGTCCGCGGCCGACGCCCGGGTGGACTTGTCCTCCAGCCGGACGTCGGTGCCCCGGTTGCCGGGGACGAAGTCGGCGCCGGCGTAGAGGGCCGGCTGCCAGTTGAACTCCCGCTCGCCGATGCGGACCAGGTCGCCCGGCCGCGCGCCGGCCTTGCCGAGCTTCTCCTCGACGCCCAGGCGGGCCAGCCGGTCGGCCAGGTAGCCGACCGCCTCGTCGTTGTCGAAGTTCGTCTGCCGCACCCACCGCTCGGGACGCACGCCGCGTACCACCCAGGCGTCGTCCGGCGCGGCCTCGATGGTGAAGCCGGCGTCGTCGACCGCCCGGGGCCGGATCACGATCCGGGCCGGCTCGGCCGGCGGCGCGGCGTTGCGCCCCTGCTCCACCAGCTCCGCCATGGCGTACGTGAGCTCCTTCAGCCCCTCCCGGGTCGCCGCGGAGACCTCGTACACCTGGTATCCGCGCGCCTCCAGGTCGGGGCGGACGATCTCGGCCAGGTCCCGCCCGTCCGGCACGTCGACCTTGTTGAGGGCCACCAGTCGGGGGCGGTCGGCCAGGCCGCCGTACTCGGTCAGCTCGGCCTCGATGGTGTCGATGTCGGCCACCGGGTCCCGGCCGGGCTCCAGGGTGGCGGTGTCGATGACGTGCACCAGCACCGCGCAGCGCTCGACGTGCCGCAGGAACTCAAGGCCGAGGCCCTTGCCCGTGGCCGCGCCGGGGATCAGGCCGGGCACGTCGGCGACGGTGAAGGTGTGGTTGTCCTGCCGGACCACGCCCAGGTTGGGCACCAGGGTGGTGAACGGGTAATCCGCGATCTTGGGCTTGGCGGCGGAGATCACCGAGATCAGCGACGACTTGCCGGCCGACGGGAAACCCACCAGCCCGACGTCGGCGACGCTCTTCAGCTCCAGCACCACGTCGAGCTGCTCGCCGGGCTCGCCCAGCTCGGCGAAGCCGGGGGCCTTGCGCCGGGCGTTGGCCAGGGACGCGTTGCCCCGGCCACCCCGCCCGCCACGGGCCACCTCGAAGGTCGTGCCGGCGCCGACCATGTCGGCCAGGATCGTGCCGTCGGAGGCCTGCACCACAGTGCCGTTCGGCACCGTGAGCACGAGGTTGCGCCCATTCGCGCCGTCCCGGTTCGAGCCGGCGCCGCCCTTGCCGTTCTCGGCCTTCACGTGCGGGCGGAAGTGGAAGTCCAGCAGCGTCGTCACCTGCGGGTCGACCACCAGGGAGACGCTGCCGCCGTGGCCGCCGTTACCGCCGTCGGGGCCACCGAACGGCTTGAACTTCTCCCGGTGGATCGAGGCACAACCGTGCCCGCCATCGCCGGCCTGCAGGTGCAGGACGACCCGGTCAACGAACGTCGCCACGGGCGTCAATCCTTCCAGCGAGGTCGACGCCCCGCACGAGAAAAAGCGAAGCGGGCCGGGACACGAGGTCCGCGGCCCGCCATGCCTTCGAAACTACTGCTGCGGCACGATGCTGACGGTCTTACGACCGCGCTTGGTGCCGAAGAGAACCGAACCGGCGGACAGCGCGAAGAGCGTGTCGTCTCCGCCGCGGCCGACCAGATCACCGGGGTGGAACTTGGTGCCACGCTGACGGATGAGGATCTCACCCGCGCTGACGACCTGACCACCGAAGCGCTTCACGCCGAGCCGCTGTGCCGCGGAGTCACGGCCGTTACGCGAGCTGGACGCACCCTTTTTGTGAGCCATCTGAGGACGACCTACTTCCCGCTCGAGATGCCGGTTACCTTGACCTGGGTCAGCGGCTGACGGTGACCCTGGCGCTTGTGGTAGCCGGTCTTGTTCTTGAACTTGTGGATCCGGATCTTCGGGCCCTTGGTGTGCGCGGCGATCTCGCCGGACACCGCGACCTTGGCAAGCTTCGTCGCGTCGGTCACCAGGTCGTCACCGTCGACGAGGAGCACCGCGGTGAGCTTCACCGCGTCGCCGGGGGCACCGACGAGCTTCTCGACCTCGATCACGTCGCCCTCGGCGACCTTGTACTGCTTGCCGCCGGTCTTGACGATCGCGTACATCGGAGGCGCACTCCCTCGTTGAGGCTGCTGGCGGGGGCTCCCGCGGCGGCTCGCCGGGTAGCAGAGGCACGGCGGCGCGGGCACGCGAGAACTCGGCACACCAAAGTGTGCCGTCGGCCAGCGTACGCCATGTGTGGGCCGACGCCCAAACCGGGCCCCGCCGGTCAGCGGGCGCAGAGCTGGTCGAGCCGCTGCCGGAGCCGGTCGAGCTCGGTCTCGTCGATCGAGTCGACGTCGGTGCCCAGCGTGCCGACCTCCGCCGCCATGTCCACGAGAAGCGTCTTGAGCTGCGCGTCCTCGGCCCGGCCCGACTCCCGCCGCAGCGTGCTGCGCCAGTCGGTCAGCGCCGTGGAGATGCGCTCCCGGGCCGTGCGGGCCGCCGCGGAGTCGTTCGCCCCGACCGCCGCCACCATCTTGCCGAGTTCCTCGACGTACGTCCGCACGGCGGTCTCGCCGGCCCGCTGTGCCGCGGCACACACCTCGGGGGCGTTGCCGCCGGCCGTGCCGCTGCCGGCCCCCGGCCCGGATCCCGGTGCGGCGCCGGTGGGCCCGCCCGGCGTGTCGGCGCTGGTGGGGCCGCCAGCGGGCGGGGCGGTGGGTGCCGGCCGCTCGGCCGCGCACCCGGCGCCGGCGAACAGGACAGCGGTGACCGCGGTGACGGCAAGCAGACGGCGCATCGTTCTTCTCCTGACCGCAGGCGGCCGATCGTGGCCGGGGACCGACCATACGACAGGGCCCCTCCCGCCGGTCATCGCCGGGGAAGGGGCCCTGTCACACGTCGAGCCGGTCAGCCCGTCACGGCCGGGTACGCCGTCGCGCGCCGCTGCGGCGCGACCGGCGCCGGCCGGCGCCGCCGTCCGCCTCGTCGCCGTCGGTGTCGGACAGCGCGTCCGGGTCGTCCGGCGCGGCCAGCCGGGCCGACTCGCCCGTCTGGCTGTCGGCGACATCCGGCGCGGCGGGGGTGTCCGCCGCGTAGCGGGACAGGTCGTAGCCCATCGTGTCGTGGTATTCCGTGGCGCCCGGGCCGGCGTCGGCGTCGGTGTCGGTCTCGGCGACCTCGACCACGGTCCGCTCGGCCGGCGCGGTCTTACGCGCCCGCCGCCGGGTCGAACCGGCACCCGGCTCCGCCGCGGGGGCGGGCACGGCCGAGGCGACCGCCTTGACCTTCTCCCCCGCGCCGCCGCTGGGACGCGCCTTCTCCGGCACCGGCTCGGTGTGGACGATCAGGCCCCGCCCCTTGCAGCACTCGCAGGTCTCGCTGAACGCGTCCAGCAGTCCCGCGCCGATCCGCTTGCGGGTCATCTGCACCAGCCCGAGCGAGGTGATCTCGGTGACCTGGTGCTTGGTGCGGTCCCGGCCCAGGCACTCGGTGAGCCGGCGCAGCACCAGCTCACGGTTGGACTCCAGCACCATGTCGATGAAGTCGATCACCACGATGCCGCCGAGGTCACGCAGCCGGAGCTGGCGGACGATCTCCTCGGCCGCCTCCAGGTTGTTGCGGGTGACCGTCTCCTCGAGGTTGCCCCCGGAGCCGGTGTACTTGCCGGTGTTGACGTCGACGACCGTCATCGCCTCGGTCCGGTCGATCACCAGCGATCCGCCCGAGGGGAGGAAGACCTTGCGGTCCAGCCCCTTGATGATCTGCTCGTCGATGCGGTACTCGGCGAAGATGTCGGTGGTGCCGACGTGCCGGCGCAGCCGGGCGACCAGGTCGGGCGAGACGTGCGACAGGTACGACTCGACCATGCCGTACGACTGCTCGCCCTCGATCACCAGCTCGCGGAAGTCCTCGTTGAACAGGTCCCGGACGACCCGGATGACCAGATCCGGCTCCTCGTAGAGCAGCACCGGGGCGCCACCCTCGGCCGCCTTGGCCTGGATGTCCTCCCACTGCGCCTGCAGGCGCTTGACGTCACGCGCCAGCTCGTCCTCGCTGGCGCCCTCGGCCGCGGTCCGGACGATCACGCCCGCGCCGTCGGGCACCATCTTCTTCAGCACGTCCCGCAGCCGCTTGCGCTCGGTGTCGGCCAGCTTGCGGCTGATGCCGGAGGCGTTGCCGTGGGGAACGTACACCAGGTGCCGGCCGGAGAGCGCGATGTGGCTGGTCAGCCGGGCGCCCTTGTGCCCGATCGGGTCCTTGGTGACCTGCACCAGCACCGAGTCGCCGGAGCGCAGCGCCTGCTCGATCGAGCGGGCCCTGCCCTCCAGGCCGGTGATGTCCCAGTTGACCTCGCCCGCGTACAGGACGGCGTTGCGGCCGCGCCCGATGTCGACGAAGGCCGCCTCCATGCTGGGCAGGACGTTCTGCACCTTGCCGAGGTAGACGTTGCCGGCCATCGTGGTCGAGGAGTTGCGGGTGACGTAGTGCTCGACGAGCACCCCGTCCTCCAGGACGGCGATCTGGGTACGGTCGCCGCGCTGGCGTACCGCCATCACCCGGTCGACGGCCTCGCGACGGGCCAGGAACTCCGACTCGCTGAGGATCGGCGGCCGGGTGCGACGCTGCTCGCGGCCGTCGCGGCGGCGCTGCCGCTTGGCCTCCAGCCGCGTGGAGCCGGAGACGCCCTGCACCTCGTCGACGGTCTTGCGCGGCTCGCGGATCTTGACGACGGTCGGCACGCCGTCGTCGGCGCCCGCCTCGACGTCTCCCGCGCCGCGGCGGCGGCGACGACGGCGACGGCGGGTCAGCGCGTCGCCGCCCTCGGAGTCCTCGTCCTCGTCGCCCTCGGTCTCCTCCGCGTCGGCCTGCGCGGACTCCTCGGACTCATCGTCCTCGGCGTCGTCCGCGCCGCCCTTGCCCCGGCCACGGCCGCGACGGCCCCGCCGGCGCCGGCGGCGGGCCGCGGCGCTCTCGTCGTCCTCGTCCTCGTCGTCGTCCTCGGATTCGTCGGCCTCCTCGGCCGGCTCCTCGGGCTCGGCGACCTCGACCGCCTCGACGTCGCGGCGGCCCCGCCGGCGACGGCGCGTCGGCTCGACCGCCTCCACCGGCTCGTCGGCCGCAAGTTCCTCCTCCTCCGGTTCCGGCTCCGGCTCCGGCGCCTGGACCGGGGCGACGACCCGGGCGACCGGGACGTCCTCCGGCTGCGGGGCCATGAACAGCACGGTCGGTGCGGAGAGCGCGGCCCGCCGGCGACGGGTGCGCGGCTCGGGCTCGACGGCCGGCTCCTCCTCGGCGGGCGGGGTCACCGCCACGCCGGGCGGAACCTCGCCGGAGCGGCTCTGCGCGCCGCTGCCGGCCGCCGGCGGCCCGGCGGCGGCGGGCGCGGTGCCGGCCCGGTCGGTCTCGACGGGCTGTGCGTCGGCGTCGGCCGGAGTCTGCGCGGCCGGTTCGGCCACGGCCTTCTTCCGGCGGGTACGCGTCGCCTTGGCCGGCGGCGCGGCCGGCTCGGCGGGTGCCTGCTCCGCCGCGACCGGCGCCTGCCCGCTCGCCTGCGCGGCGACGTCGGCGGGTTGCGCGGTGCTGTCGGCGGCCTGCGCGGTGCCCTCCTCGCCGGCCTTCGCCGTGGTGGCCTTGCGGCGACGGCGCGTCGCCTTCGGGGCCACGTCGAGGTCGCCGGAGACGGGGGCGAACACCTCGGCCTGGGGCGCCTCGCCGCTGCCCGACGCGGCTGCCGCGGACGCCTCGACCGGGGCCTCGGTCTGCTCCGGCTGGTTCAACGGGGCGGCGGCCCGCCGCCGGGTGGTACGCCGCCTCGCCGGCGCGGCCGGGGCGAGTTCGGCCGCACCTGTCGCGGCGGCGTCGGCGGTGTTCCCCGCGCCGGCGTTGTCGACGGCGCGGTTGTCAGGGGTGTCGTCGGCCGGCTGCGAACCGGTCCGTTCGCCGCCCTCGGGCTCGTTCTCGAGCATGGAGGTTCTCCAGTTCTGGCTGCCCCGGGCGCGGGTGAGCGCTGCCACGCAGGGTCGCCGCAAAAGTGTTTCCGCCGGGCGCGCACGGTGCGCGACCGCCGAAGTCTGCCTGCCTGAACGCTGACCGACGGTCAGCGTTCACCGATGGTTGCCCCGTCGCGGTCCGCGTCCAACGGATCCGCGATCGCATCCTGCGCGGTCAGCGTGCCCTGTGCCAGCCGGATCACCCTCGGCGAAACCGGCGGCTCCAGGTCGGCCACCACGCGGAGGCCGAAAAGGACGTCATCGGGTCGCACGGAGGGGGTGACCTGCCGCACGACCAGTTCGAGTATCGCACACGGTACGGCCGCTGCCCCGGAAGGCGTCTCCGCCGCCGCGACGACATCGATACGGATAACTGCCGCGCGGGCGTCGAAGGTGCGTCGGCCCTGCTTGGTCATCCGCTCGACCAGCACCTCGTCGGCGGCGGCGAAGGCGGAAGCCGCCCGATGCAGGACAGCGGGGTCGACCTCGGGCAGCTCGATGCGCCAGTGCGACGCCTCGATCCGGTCGGCGAGGCTCCCGCCGGTGGCCACGACGGCGTCGAGCACGTCGAGCCCGGGTGAGAGTGCGGCGTCCAGGGCGGCGCGCAGCTGCGCCGGGTCGACCTGCTCGCGCAGGCCGATCTCCAGGTACTCGGCCTCGCTGGCGACGCCCGTCGGGGCCGCGCTGGCGTACGAGATCTTGGGGTGCGGGGTGAAGCCCTGCGAGAAGGCGATCGGCACGCCCGCGCGGCGCAACGCCCGCTCGAACGCCCGGGCGAAGTCCCGGTGCGAGGTGAAGCGCAGCGGACCGCGCTTGGCGTACCGGATCCGAACCCGCTGGACGACCGGCGCCTGGCCGCCCTCTGGCTGTGGTTTCCTACTGATCGTCGTGCTCCTCGTGTCGGAACCGGTTGACCGTGTCGGCACTGCTCGCGACTCGCGTGCCGCTGACGATAGCCACATGATCAACCCGCCGCGCGGCGGGCACCGCACCGGGGCGGCGCCCACCGGCGGCGGGGCTACTGCTGCGCGCCGGTGGGGAGCTTCATGCCGTTGACCGGAGTGAGCGGGAGGAGCTTCCTGCCGGTGGGACCGATCTGGATCTCGGTGTCCATCGACGGGCAGACGCCGCAGTCGAAGCACGGGGTCCAGCGGCAGTCGTCCTGCTCGTACTCGCTGAGCGAGTCCTGCCAGTCCTGCCAGAGCCAGTCCTTGTCCAGGCCCGAGTCCAGGTGGTCCCAGGGCAGGACCTCCAGCTCGTCGCGCCGCCGCGTGGTGTACCAGTCGAGGTCCACCCCGAAGGCGGGCAGCGCCTCGGCCGCCGCGTCCACCCAGCGCTGGTAGGAGAAGTGCTCGCTCCACCCGTCGAACCGGCCGCCGTTCTCCCACACCTTGCGGATCACCGCGCCGACCCGGCGGTCGCCCCGGCTGAGCAGGCCCTCGATCAGCGACGGCTCGCCGTCGTGGTAGCGGTAGCCGATCGCGCGACCCAGCGAGCGGTCCGCGTTGATCGCCTGCTTGAGGATTTTGAGCCGGTGGTCGATGACCTCCGGCCGCTCCATCGGCGCCCACTGGAACGGGGTGTGCGGCTTCGGCACGAACCCGCCGATGGAGACCGTGCAGCGGATGTCCTTCGAGCCGGTCGCGGCCCGCCCGGCCTTGATCACCTCGTGGGCCATGTCCGCGATCTCGAGGACGTCCTCATCGGTCTCGGTGGGCAGGCCGCACATGAAGTAGAGCTTCACCTGCCGCCAGCCGTTCGTGTACGCGGTGACGACGGTGCGGATCAGGTCTTCCTTCGACACCATCTTGTTGATGACCTTGCGGATCCGCTCCGACCCGCCCTCGGGGGCGAAGGTCAGGCCGGTGCGCCGGCCGTTGCGGGACAGCTCCTGCGCGAGGTCGATGTTGAACGCGTCGACCCGGGTCGACGGCAGCGAGAGCGAGACGTTGGTGCCCTCGTACTGCTGGGCCAGCCCGGAGCACATGTCGCCGATCTCGGAGTGGTCGGCCGACGACAGCGACAGCAGACCCACCTCGTGGAAACCCGAGAACTCCAGCCCCTCGCGCACCATCTGCCCGACCGTGGTGATGGAACGCTCGCGCACCGGCCGGGTGATCATGCCGGCCTGGCAGAACCGGCAGCCCCGGGTACAGCCGCGGAAGATCTCCACCGCGTACCGCTCGTGCACGGTCTCCGCGAGCGGTACCAGGGGCTTCTTCGGGTACGGCCAGGCGTCCAGGTCCATGGTCGTGCGCTTGTGCACCCGGAACGGCACGTCCGCCCGGTTCGGCACGACCCGCTGGATGCGCCCGTCGGGGAGGTAGTCCACGTCGTAGAAGCGCGGCACATAGACGCTCTCGGTGCGGGCCAGGCGCAGCAACAGTTCGTCGCGCCCGCCCGGGGAGCCCTCGGCCTTCCACTCCCGCACGATCCCGGTGATCTCCAGGACCGCCTCCTCGCCGTCACCGAGCACGGCGGCGTCGATGAAGTCGGCGATCGGCTCCGGGTTGAACGCGGCGTGACCGCCGGCCACGATCACCGGGTCGGCGTGGGTGCGGTCGGCGGCCAGCAGCGGAATCCCGGCCAGGTCGATCGCGGTGAGCAGGTTGGTGTAGCCCAGCTCGGTGGAGAAGGAGATGCCGAAAACGTCGAAGTCGCGCACCGAGCGGTGTGCGTCGACGGTGAACTGCGGCACGCCGTGCGCGCGCATCAGCTTCTCCAGGTCCGGCCAGACCGCGTAGGTCCGCTCGGCGAGCACGTCGGGCAGCTCGTTGAGCACCTCGTAGAGGATCTGCACGCCCTGGTTGGGCAGGCCGACCTCGTAGGCGTCGGGATACATCAGAGCCCAGCGCACGGCCGCGGCGTCCCAGTCCTTGACCACCGCGCCCAACTCGCCACCGACGTACTGGATGGGCTTGGTGACCTGGGGCAGCAGCGACTCCAGCCGGGGCCAGACGGAATTGGCCGCGACGGGACGTGGCGTGGTGGACGGGACGCTCATGAAGCCCAAGGGTACGCGGCCCGGCGGCGGCGACCGCGCGCACGCCGGACGCCGCGCCGCCCACCAGCGCGGCGGGCCCGTCACGGGCCGGTCCGGTGCGGTGACGGCGGTGGCCCGGATCGCCATGCTGGCGGGTCGGTACTAACCTCGGACCGGCGCGAGAGGAGATTGCCGCGATGCCGCAGCCGCAGCCGGGCATGGAACGGCCGGCCGACGGGAGTCCCCCGGGTCAGGACCACGGTCGGGATCCGGCGGTCACCGAGGAGCCCCCGGTCTCCCCCGCAGCCGCCGCCCCCGGGGGCGGCACGGGGCCGGAGGGCACCCGTGAGCTGCCCACCGACGAATCGGAGCCCACCGCGACCGACGCCGGCGACGCCGCGCGACCGGTTCCGGGCGACGCCGGGGCACAGGGGATGGCCGACGCCGGCACCGGCCCGGAGGGCACCCGTGCGCTGTCCGACCCCGACCGGGCGGTGGGGCCGCGGGGCACCCGGGTGTACCCCGCCGCCGAGCCGCCGGCCGAGCCGCCCGCGCCCCGGTGGAGCGGGTCGGCGGCGGTACCCCCACCCAAGCCGCGCAAGCCGGCCTGGGGAGAGTCGGCCGAACTCCCCCCGATGCCCGCGCCCCCGCCCGAGCAGCCCGAACACCGCACCCCGGTCGACCCGTGGGCGGGCGCGGACACCGGCGGGTGGGACCTGCCGCCGCCACCGCCACCGCCGCCGACGCTGCCCTACCCGGCGACCCCGCCGACCCGGTCGTACCCGGGGCCTCCCACGCCACCCGACCCCTCCCCCGTACCGCCCCGCACGGCGTATCCGGCCGCGTCGCCGCCGGTCGCCTATCCGGTCTCTCCGCCGCCGGCCTCGCGGGCCGCCACGCGGGCCCGCCCGGAGCCGCCACCGCCCCCCGCACCGCCGCCACCGGCGCCGGCCGCACCGCCGCGGCAGCGTCGGGTCAAGACGCCGCCGCCGGAGCGCCACGCCCCCCAGGAACGCGTCCGTCCGCCCTCCCGTCGGCGCCGCCGGTGGCCGTGGCTACTGCTGCTCACGTTGGCCTGCTGCTGCGGCTGCCCGGCCTACTACGGGGTCCCGGCGGCGTCGCAGTACCCGGCCGACGCCGCCCTGCCGGCCGAGGTGGCCGACCTGCGGCTGCGCGACGACAACGCCAGCAAGGCGACCGCCAAGCAGTTGGAGGGGGAGGTACGCAAGGCGCACTGGCTGGCCGAGGAGACCTTCGCCGGCGTCTACGGCGCACCCGCCGGTAAGCGGGTGACGGTCTTCGGCGGCACCGGTTTCCGGTTCACCCCCGAGTCGGACGCGGAGGGCGAGATCGCCCGGCTCGCCGGGCAGTACTCCCTCGGCGAGCCCCAGACGATCGACACCGGCCTACGCGGCCGGCACCAGCGCTGCGCGGTGGGCCGCGCCGACGGTCAGGACGTGGTGGTCTGCACGTCCGTCGACCACGGCAGCATCGCCACCGCGGTCTTCACCTGGCTCTCCCTCGACGACAGCGCCGAACTGCTCGGCACCCTGCGGGAACAGGTGGTCACGACCGACCAGAAGTGAACCGGCGCGGTTCAGGCCGGGGCGTCGCCGGAACCGGCGGAGTGCGCGCGCGGCGGGGCGTAGCGGGGCACGTACTCCTGGCCGGTGAGCTTCTGGATCTCGGCCATCATCTCGTCGGTCATCTCGCGCAGCGAGGTGCGGTCGTCGGGCCGGCCGGTGAAGTCCAGCGGCTTGCCGAAACGAATGTTGATCTTGGCGCGTCCCGGGCGGGGCACCCGGGTCCCGATCGGCTGGGCCTTGTCGGTGCCGGTCATGCCGACCGGGATGACCGGCACGCCGGCCGCCACCGCCAGCCGGGCCGCGCCGGTGCGCCCCCGGTATAGCCGGCCGTCCGGCGACCGGGTCCCCTCCGGGTAGACCGCGACGAGGTCGCCGGCCTTGAGCACGGGGATGGCGGAGTCGAACGCGGAGAGCGCCGCGCGACCGCCGGCCCGCTCGACCGGGATCGCGCCCAGGCCCGTGAGGACGAACTTGGTGAGGGTGCCCTTCGGGCCGGTGCCCTTGAAATACTCCGACTTGGCCCAGAACGCCAGGTGCCGGGGAACCACGGTGCCGAGGAACAACTCGTCGGCGACCGAGAGGTGGTTGCCGACGAAGATCGCACCTCCGGTCTCCGGGATGTGCTCCAGCCCCTCCACGGTCGGACGGAAGGCCAGCCGGAGCGCGGGCGCCACGGTGAGCTTGCCGATGGTGTAGAGCGGGAGCACTGGTCCTCCGGCGGAGTGTGTGCGAACGGGCGGTGTCACGGTAACCGACGGGTGCACAGAACGCCGCTTGGGTGGCGCGGCGACCGGCTGGTGAGTCGGCCCGTCGAGGGCGGTGCTGGCACGTTGCCGGCCGGCGCCGGACAACGGGTGCCCGCGGGCCCGGGACCCGCGCCCGCCCTGCCGTGCACCGGCAGGCGTGACCGGGCTCACGTCCGCCGCTGTCACGCCACGCCTTCTGCGCACCGTCGTGTGGGTGTCAACATCGACCGGAGCGAGGAGTCGTCATGCAACGGATCAACATGGCCGAGGTGGCACCGCAGGCCTACCAGGCCGTGCTGGGGCTGGAGAAGTACGTCCGGACGAACGTCGGGCACACCGTACTGGAGTTGGTGAAGCTGCGCGCCTCCGTGCTCAACGGCTGCGCCTTCTGCGTCGACATGCACAGCCGGGACGCGCTCGCCGCCGGCGAGTCGGACCGGCGCCTCTTCGCTGTCGCCACCTGGCGGGAGGCGCCCTTCTTCGACGAGCGGGAACGGACCGCGCTGGCGCTCACCGACGCGGTGACCCGGCTCGGCGAGCACGGCGTGCCCGACGACGTCTGGGACGCCGCGGCGAAGGTGTGGTCCGAGAAGGAGCTGGCCGACCTGCTGGTGGCGATCGCCACCATCAACGTCTGGAACCGCATCGCCGTGACCTGCCGCACCGACCTCCCCACGGACGTGTGACGGTCCCCGACGCGGCGCAGGCGGCCGGTGCGCTCGACGCGCACCGGCCGATGCTGCTCGGCCTGGCGTACCGCCTGCTCGGCAGCCGCCACGACGCGGAGGACGTGCTCCAGGAGGCCTTTCTGCGCTGGCTGGCCGTCGACCGGGCGACGGTCGCGGAGCCGCGGCGCTACCTGTCCCGGGTGGTCACCCGGCTGGCGCTGGACCGGCTGCGCGTCCTGCGGGCCGCCCGCGAGACGTACGTCGGGCCATGGCTACCCGAGCCGGTGCCGACCGCGCCGTCACCGTTCGGGCCGCTGGAGTCCGCCGAGCTGCGCGACTCGCTCTCCACCGCCCTGCTGCACCTGCTGGAGCGGCTCACCCCGCCGGAGCGGGCGGTCTACGTGCTGCACACCGCCTTCGAGCTGCCGTACGCCGAGATCGCCGGGATCCTGGACCGGTCGGTCGACGACTGCCGGCAGTTGCACCACCGGGCGGCGGCCCGGATCGGCGGGGACCGGCGCCGGTTCACCGCCGGCCGCGCCGAGCAGGAACGACTGCTGGACGCCTTCCTCGCCGCTGCCCGCGACGGCGACCTGGCCGCGCTGACCGGGCTGGTCGCGTCGGACGCCATCGCCTGGACCGACGGCGGCGGTCGGGTGAAGGCGGCACGCAACCCGGTGACCGGCGCCGACCGGGTGGTCCGCTTCGTCGCCGGCCTCTACGGGCCCGGCCGGCGGTTCACCGTGCGGCGGCTGGAACTCAACGGCCAACCCGCCGCGCTGATGGTGCGGCCCGACGCCAGCAGGTACGCGCTGACGCTCGCGGCGGCCGACGGCCGGATCACCGCGTTCCACGTGGTCGGCAACCCGGACAAGCTGCGGTGGACGGGCTGATCGGCGCGGTCGTGGCCGGCGGGTCAGCCCAGCTCGGGGAACCAGAGCGCGATCTCGCGCTTGGCGCTCTCCGGCGAGTCGGAGGCGTGCACCAGGTTCTCCCGGTTGGACAGGGAGAGGTCGCCCCGGATCGTGCCGGCGGTCGCCTTCCGCCCGTCGGTGGACCCGACGATCCCCCGCACCACGTCGATGACCTGGTCACCGGCCAGCACCAGCGCCACCAGTGGGCCACCGGTCATGAAGTCCTTCAGCGGCGGGTAGAACGGCTTCTCGACGTGCTCGGCGTAGTGCCTGTCGGCCAGCGCGGCGTCCATCGTCCGGGAGACCATCGCGTCGATCCGCAGCCCCTTGCGCTCGAAGCGGGAGATCACCTCACCGACCAGCCCGCGGCGGACCGCGTCGGGCTTGATCAGTACGAGGGTGCGCTCGTCGGGGCTGCTGCTGGACACGCTGGGTTCCTCCTGTGCGCGGAAGGCGGCCGGGATCGGTACGGTCAGCCTAGCGACCCGGTCCCGGCGCCGGCGCGGCGGTCGGTGCTTCCTCCGGCGGCCGATCCGGCCTAGCCTGGCCCTTGACCCTCAGGAGGTCCACTGTGGCGAATGGCGGGAACCGACCCATCGCACCGGTACGCAAGTTGATCGCCGCGGTGCTGGGCACCCTGGCGACCTTCGTCGTGCTCTTCGGCCTCGGCATGACCAGTTGGGCGATCGTGGCGCTCGGGGTCGCCCTGCTGGTGCTGGCCATCGCGCTGGCCACCGTGCGTGGGGGCGGGCGCACCTGGGTGGTCGGCGTCGGGCACGTGCACAGCGCCTCTGAGCCGCCCACCCAGTACGCCTTCGGCCGCTGCGAGCTCCAGCTGGTGATCGACGCGCCCGGGCTGCCGCCCCGGTCCAAGAAGATCATCGAGCCGCGGGTGCCGGTGGCGAAGTGGCCGTCGCTGGGCCAGACCCTGCCGATCCGGGTGGCCCTGGACGACCAGCGGCACGTCCGGGTGCTCTGGGACGACGTGCCCACCCACGCGGAGACCGCCGCCTCCGTCGCGGCCGACATGCCGCCCGAATACGCGGGCGCCGAGCCGCTGGACGAGGTGCTGATCCAGCAGCAGGCGCCGCCGTGGGCGGACCGGGCGCCGGACGACGACTACCGCGACGGTTTCCGCGTCGACCAGCGGGACGACTTCCGGGAGGAACACCGCGACGACTTCCGGGCCGGCTTCCACGACGACTTCCGGGACGGTTTCCGCGACGAGCACCGGGACGGTTTCCGCGACGACGTCGGGGAGGACGTCCGGGCGCCGGCGGGCGACCCGTTCGGCGATCCCGCCGGCGACCCGCCCTCCGACCCGCTCGACGGGGACCGGGTCGGGCGACCCGAGGAGCGCGAGCCGGTCGTGATGCACCAGCGCCCGGGTGGGCCGGTCGTGCTGGAGGGCACCCTCGTCGAGCAGCCCGCCTCCGGCGCCCTGCCGCGCCGGGCCACCCCGACGCCGCGTCCGCCCGCCGAGGAACGGTTCGACGCGCCCGGCGAGCGTCCCGGCCCGCCCCCGGTGACGGATCCGCTCGACCTGCCCCTGGACGACCCCGCACCGCACGGCGAGCGGATCAGCCCGGCGGCACTGGACGAGGCGATCTTCGGCCCCGGCCAGGCCGCCGGCACCGGCGGGGAGAGCGCCGAGGCCCCGGTCGCCGGCGACGAGTTCGGGGCGCCGATCGCCGGGGTCGGGCTCACCCTGCTGGTCACCGACCTGCCCCGCTCGCTGAACTTCTACCGGGACCTGGGCTTCACGGAGGTGGACCGGGGTTCGGGCAACGCGGTCCTCGCCTCCGGCACGACCCGCCTCGTGCTGCGGGAGGTGACCGAGGCCGCGCCGATCAGCCGCCGCCTGGTGCACGTCAACCTCGAGGTGGACGACATCGGCTCCGCGTACGAGCGGCTGCGGGGGACGGGCGTCCGGTTCACGTACGCCCCCCGGGTCGTCAACCGGGGCACGAAGCTCGAGGTGTGGGCGGCGGCGTTCCGCGACCCGGACGGGCACGGCATCGCCCTGACCCAGTGGCGGGAACGCGCCGAGGCCTGACCCGCCGGGCGGCGGGTCGACGTCGCCGGCAAGGGCAGGCGTGGTGCGGCTGCGCCCGGCCGACGGTGGGGTGGCCCGCCCGACCCGTCAGCCCAGGATGACCCGGCGCACGTGCAGGGCGTAACCCCACACCAGCGCGAAGACGACACCCAGCACGAGCAGCGACCAGTGCAGCAGGCCGGCCAGCATCAGCAGCCCCTGCAGGACGGTGCCGGCGTGCCAGGCCCACGGCCGGCGCATCATGCCGGCCAGCAGCACCGCCGCCACGGCCAGTGCCACGACGGTCCCGATCGCCGCGCCGCCCAGGTCCCCGCCGACCACCCGGATCGGTTGGATGGCCAGCACCAGCACCAGCGCCTCCAGGCTGAGCGTGCCGGCACCGAGCCCACGGACCGCCCGCTCCGGGTTGCGCAGCCCGGAGCGTCGCGACGGTACGGGCTGCGCGTCGGCCCCGCCGGGCGCCGGGCGGTCATCGCCCGGAACCGCGCCGACCGGGCGGTCGGCGTCCGGCCCGTTCATCGCTTCAGCAGTCGGCGGGCGTCGGCCACGGTGACCACCGAACCGGTGACCAGCACCCCGACCCCACTCAGCTCGCCCGGTACGTCCTCCTCGGCCATCGCCACCGCCGTCTCGATCGCGTCGGGCATCTCCTCGGCCACCTCCACCCGCTCGGGGCCGAAGACGTCGGCCGCCAACTCGGCCAGTTCCTCCGTCGACATCGCCCGTGGCGAACTGTTTCGGGTCACCACGACCTGGTCGACCACCGGCTCCAGCAGCTCCAGCAGGCGGGCCGCGTCCTTGTCCGCGAGGACGCCGACCACCGCGACCAGCTTGCTGAAGGCGAACTCCTCCTGCAGCGCCGTCACCGTGGCGCTCATCCCGTGCGGGTTGTGCGCGCCGTCGAGCAGGATGGTAGGCGCGTTGCGTACCCGCTCCAGCCGGCCCGGCGAGCTGGCCGTGGCGAAGCCCTCCCGGACCGCCTCGACGTCGAGCTGCCGCTTCGTCCCGGCCCCGAGGAACGCCTCCACCGCCGCGAGCGCCACCGCCGCGTTCTGCGCCTGGTGCGCCCCGTGCAGCGGGATGAAGACGTCGTCGTAGACGCCGCCGAGACCCTGCAGGGTGAGCACCTGCCCGCCGACGGCGACCGCCCGCCCGAGCACCCCGAACTCCGCGCCCTCGCGGGCGACGGTCGCGCCGACCTCGGCGCAGCGCTGCAGGATCGGCTCGGCGGCCTCGTCCTCCTGCGCCGCGCAGATCACCGTCGCGCCCCGGTGGATGATGCCCGCCTTGGCCAGCGCGATGTCCTGGATGGTGTCGCCGAGCCACTCGGTGTGGTCCAGCCCCACCGGGGTGAGCACGCACACCCCGGCCTGGAGCACGTTGGTCGCGTCCTCGGCGCCGCCGAGACCCACCTCGACGACCGCCACGTCCACCGGGGCGTCGGCGAAGGTGGCGAAGGCCAGCGCGGTGGTCAGGTCGAAGTACGTCAGCGGCTCGGCCGCGCGCTCGTCGACCAGCCGGGCCAGCGGCGCGATCTCCCGGTACGTGGCGGTGAACCGCGCCTCGTCCACCGGCTCACCGTCGAGGGCGATCCGCTCCCGGACCGTCTCCAGGTGAGGGCTGGTGTAGCGGCCGGTGTGCAGCCCGAACGCCCGCAACAGCGAGTCGATCATCCGGGCCGTCGTGGTCTTGCCGTTGGTGCCGGTCAGGTGGATCGACGGGTACGCCCGCTGCGGGCTGCCCAGCAGGTCCAACAGCGACTCGATCTTGTCGAGCTCGAAGGCCATCCGGGTGAACCCCCGCGTGGCCAGCTCGGCCTCGACGGCGGCGAAATCGGTGCGGTCGGTCACGAGGAAAGCGCCTCCAGAGCGGCGTCGATGCGGACGAGGTCGGCCTCGGCGACGGCCAGCCGCTCACGGATCTTGGCGACCACGGGCTCCGGTGCCTTGCCGACGAACGCCGGGTTGTCGAGCTTCGCCCGGGCCTGCGTGGTCTCCTTCTCGGCGGCGGCCCGGTCCTTGGTCAGCCGCGCCCGCTCGGCGGCCACGTCGATGGTTCCCCGGGTGTCCAGAGCCACGCTCACGTCGCCGGGCATGGCGAGCGTGGCGCTGGCCTGGAATCCGTCGCCGGCCGGGTCCAGCCGCACCAACGACCGGATGAGCGGCTCGTGCGTGACGATGCCGGCGGCGGCCAGGCCGTCGAGTCGCGCCGCGACCCGCTGCGTCGGGCGCAGCCCCTGGTCGGAGCGGAACCGCCGGATCTCCGTCACCACCCGCTGGAGCGTGCCGACCTCGGCCTCCGCGGCGTCGTCGACGCCGGTACGGTCGGCGGTCGGCCAGGCCGCCGTCAGCACGGTCTCGCCGCCGGTGAGCGCGGTCCACAGCTCCTCGGTGACGAACGGGATCACCGGGTGCAGCAGCCGCAGGAGCTGGTCCAGCACGTGCCCGAGCACCCGGCGGGTGGCCTCGGCGGCCGGCCCCCCTTCGGCGAGCACCGGCTTGGTCAGCTCCACGTACCAGTCGCAGACGTCGTCCCACGCGAAGTGGTAGAGCAGGTCGCAGACCTTCGCGAACTCGTACGCCTCGAACTGCTCGTCCACCTCGGCGGTGACGTGCGCCAGCCGGGACAGGATCCACCGGTCGACGGTCGACAGGCTGTCGGCGGCCGGCAGCGGCCCCTCGGTGTGCGCGCCGTTGAGCAGCGCGAACCGGGTGGCGTTCCACAGCTTGTTGCAGAAGTTGCGCGAGCCCTGGCACCACTCCTCGCTGACCGGCACGTCCCCGCCGGGGTTGGCGCCGCGGGCGAGGGTGAAGCGGGTGGCGTCGGCGCCGTACCGGTCGATCCAGTCCAGCGGGTCGACCACGTTGCCGAACGACTTGGACATCTTCTTGCCGTGCTGGTCGCGGACCATGCCGTGCAGGGCCACCGTGTCGAACGGCGCCCTGCCGTCCATGGCGTACAGGCCGAACATCATCATCCGGGCGACCCAGAAGAAGAGGATGTCGTAGCCGGTGACCAGGACGCTGGTCGGGTAGAACTTCGCCAGGTCGGGGGTCTGCTCGGGCCAGCCGAGGGTGGAGAACGGCCACAGGCCGCTGGAGAACCAGGTGTCCAGCACGTCCTCGTCCTGGTGCCAGCCCTCGCCGGCCGGCGGCTGCTCGCCGGGGCCGACGCAGACGATCTCGCCGTCCGGGCCGTACCAGACCGGGATGCGGTGGCCCCACCAGAGCTGCCGGGAGATGCACCAGTCGTGCATGTTGTCGACCCAGGCGAAGTACCGCTTGGCCAGCTCCGCCGGCTCGATCTTCACCCGGCCGTCGCGCACCGCGTCGCCGGCCGCCTTAGCCAGCGGGGCGGTCTTGACGAACCACTGCAGCGACAGCCGCGGCTCGACGGTCGTCTTGCACCGCGAGCAGTGCCCCACCGCGTGCACGTAGGGCCGCTTCTCGGCCACGATGAGCCCCTGCTCGCGCAGCGCCGCGACGATCGCCGGCCGGGCCTCGTACCGGTCCAGGCCCTGGAACGGGCCGGGGGCGGTGATGATGCCGCGCTCGTCCATGATCGTCAGTGACGGCAGGTCGTGCCGCTGGCCGATCTCGAAGTCGTTCGGGTCGTGCGCGGGGGTCACCTTGACCATGCCGGTGCCGAAGCTCGGGTCGACGTGCTCGTCGGCGACGATCGGGATCCGCCGCCCGGTGAGCGGCAGCGCGACCTCGGTGCCGATGAGGTGCCGGTACCGCTCGTCGTCCGGGTGGACGGCGACCGCGGTGTCGCCGAGCATCGTCTCGGCCCTGGTGGTGGCCACCACCACCTCGTCGCCGTAGCGGATCGAGATCAGCTCACCGTCGTCGTCGGTGTGCTCCACCTCGATGTCGGAGAGCGCCGTCAGGCAGCGCGGGCACCAGTTGATGATCCGGTTGGCCCGGTAGATCAGCCCGTCGTCGAAGAGCTTCTTGAACATGGTCTGCACGGCCCGGGACAGGCCCTCGTCCATGGTGAAGCGCTCGCGGTCCCAGTCGACGGAGTCGCCGAGGCGGCGCATCTGGCCGAGGATCGCGCCGCCGGACTCGGCCTTCCACTGCCATACCCGCTCGACGAAGCTTTCCCGCCCGAGATCGTGGCGGGACAGGCCCTGCGCGGCGAGCTGCCGCTCGACCAGGTTCTGGGTGGCGATGCCGGCGTGGTCCATCCCCGGCAGCCAGAGCGCCTCGTAGCCCTGCATCCGCTTGCGGCGGGTCAGGGCGTCCATCAGGGTGTGCTCGAACGCGTGGCCCATGTGCAGGGAGCCGGTGACGTTGGGCGGCGGGATGACGATGGTGAAGGGGGGTTTGTCGCTGTCCGCCGATGCCCGGAAGTGGCCGGCGGCTACCCACTGCTCGTACCGTCGCTGCTCCACCTCGCCGGGCTGGTACTGGCCGGCAAGGCTCGGGGCGTCGGGGCGTCGGGCATCCAGTCTCTCGGTCACCCTGAGAGTCTACGGAGCGCTTCGGTGGACCCGGCGTGCGCCACCTGCCGTTCGCGTACGGTGTCGGCTATGTCCGACGCACATCTCACCGAGCGTACGGTCGCCGGCGGCCCGGAGCCGATCGACCTGACCGACGAGCCCATCCAGCTCAGCAACCGGGACCCGGAGCCGGGCCCGGCGCGGCGGGGGGCGCGGTCGAGGCGCCGCCGGGTGGCGCTGGCGGCGGCGGCCGTCGTCGGCCTCGCGGGCGCCGCGGTGATCGGCAGCGCCGGTTGGCGCGTGGCACAGCAGAAGGAGGCCGACCTGGCCACCCCGGACCGGGTCGCCGGCCTCGTGCGGGACGACAGCGACCGGGCCCGCAGCACCTCCGACTACCTGCGCAGCGGGTTCGCTGCGGACATCGACCTGGACAGCAGCTTCGGCACCGTCTACCGGGATCCCGCCGACGACAGGCGTTCGGTGCTTGTGTTCGGCGGCACCACCCTGATCTGGCAACCGGAGCGGGACCTGGACAGCCTCTTCGGGCTGCTGACCGACGAGACCGGCAAGGTCACGCAGGTACGCGAGGTGCCCGCCGGGCGCCTCGGCGGCGTGATGAAGTGCGGCACCACCAGTGGCGACGGCGGCGACTTCGCGGTCTGCGGGTGGGCGGACCACGGCAGCGTGGTGATGGCGATGTTCCCGGGCCGCTCCGTAGGCGACGCCGGCGGGCTGTTCCGCACGATGCGCGAGGAGATCCAGACCCGCGGGTGACGCCGCGTGAGGCGTTCCAGGCCGTCCCGGCATTCCCGCCCGCCGCGTGAGGCGTTCCAGGCCGTCCCGGCATTCCCGCCCGGGCGGCGTTCGCCTTTTCTGCTGGCGCACGAACTGCCGATGAAGCCCGGCCGGCCGCCGGAGAACGGCCGCTGCATCTGGTCGCTCGGTGTGCCTGTGGGCCGTGAAAAGGGTCCGTAACGCAGTTCAGGGCCACCCCGAAGGGTGACCCTGAACCGAAAGTTGTCCGGCGGTGTCCTACTCTCCCACACCCTCCCGAGTGCAGTACCATCGGCGCTGGAGGGCTTAGCTTCCGGGTTCGGAATGTTACCGGGCGTTTCCCCTCCGCCATGACCGCCGTAACTCTATAGACATATCAAACAACACCACACACACAGGGGTGTGTTGTTCGTTTGTCTAGAGTTGCACAGTGGACGCGTAGCAGCTTAGTAGTCAAGTCCTCGGCCTATTAGTACCGGTCAACTGAACCCGTTACCGGGCTTACATTTCCGGCCTATCAACCCAGTCGTCTAGCTGGGGGCCTTACCCCACAAAGTGGGTGGGATACCTCATCTTGAAGCAAGCTTCCCGCTTAGATGCTTTCAGCGGTTATCCCTTCCGAACGTAGCTAACCAGCCGTGCCCCTGGCGGGACAACTGGCACACCAGAGGTTCGTCCGTCCCGGTCCTCTCGTACTAGGGACAGCCCTTCTCAAGTATCCTACGCGCACGGCGGATAGGGACCGAACTGTCTCACGACGTTCTAAACCCAGCTCGCGTACCGCTTTAATGGGCGAACAGCCCAACCCTTGGGACCTGCTACAGCCCCAGGATGCGACGAGCCGACATCGAGGTGCCAAACCATCCCGTCGATATGGACTCTTGGGGAAGATCAGCCTGTTATCCCCGGGGTACCTTTTATCCGTTGAGCGACACCGCTTCCACTCGCAAGTGCCGGATCACTAGTCCCGACTTTCGTCCCTGCTCGACCTGTCAGTCTCACAGTCAAGCTCCCTTGTGTACTTGCACTCAACACCTGATTGCCAACCAGGCTGAGGGAACCTTTGGGCGCCTCCGTTACCTTTTAGGAGGCAACCGCCCCAGTTAAACTACCCACCAGACACTGTCCCTGAACCGGATAACGGTCCGAAGTTAGATACCCAAATCAACCAGAGTGGTATTTCAAGATTGCCTCCACCCATACTGGCGTATGGACTTCACCGGCTCCCACCTATCCTACACAAACTAATTCGGATACCAATGTCAAGCTATAGTAAAGGTCCCGGGGTCTTTCCGTCCTGCCGCGCGTAACGAGCATCTTTACTCGTAATGCAATTTCGCCGGGCCTGTGGTTGAGACAGTGGGGAAGTCGTTACGCCATTCGTGCAGGTCGGAACTTACCCGACAAGGAATTTCGCTACCTTAGGATGGTTATAGTTACCACCGCCGTTTACTGGCGCTTAAGTTCTCCGCTTCGCCCCGAAGAGCTAACAGGTCCCCTTAACGTTCCAGCACCGGGCAGGCGTCAGTCCATATACATCGAATTACTTCTTCGCATGGACCTGTGTTTTTAGTAAACAGTCGCTTCCCCCTGCTCTCTGCGGCCATACAACGCTCCACCCGCATGGGGCTTCACGTCTCCGGCCCCCCTTCTCCCTAAGTTACGGGGGCAATTTGCCGAGTTCCTTAACCACAGTTCGCCCGATCGCCTCGGTATTCTCTACCTGACCACCTGTGTCGGTTTGGGGTACGGGCCGCTAAGAACTCGCTAGAGGCTTTTCTCGGCAGCATAGGATCACTGACTTCACCTGAATCGGCTCGGCATCACGTCTCAGCCTCATGCACCACGGATTTGCCTATGGTACGGCCTACACGCTTACCCCGGCACAACCACCGGCCGGGCTCAGCTACCTTCCTGCGTCACCCCATCGCTTGACTACTACCCGCCAGGTTCCCACGCTCCCCAACCTCAACCCGAAGGCCGAAACTGGTTTGGGTGGTTAGCACAACGAGATTCATCAGGGACGCTCTTTCGCGGGTACGGGAATATCAACCCGTTGTCCATCGACTACGCCTCTCGGCCTCGCCTTAGGTCCCGACTCACCCAGGGCGGATTAGCCTGGCCCTGGAACCCTTGGTCATCCGGCGGAAGGGTTTCTCACCCTTCTTTCGCTACTCATGCCTGCATTCTCACTCGTGCCGCGTCCACAACTGGGTCACCCCGCTGCTTCACCCCCGGCACGACGCTCCCCTACCCATCCACACTCCTGCACAAGGAATCAAGTCCAAGCAAGGATAAAATGTGAATGCCACAGCTTCGGCGGTGTGCTTGAGCCCCGCTACATTGTCGGCGCGGAACCACTTGACCAGTGAGCTATTACGCACTCTTTAAAGGGTGGCTGCTTCTAAGCCAACCTCCTGGTTGTCTATGCGACCCCACATCCTTTTCCACTTAGCACACGCTTAGGGGCCTTAGCTGGTGATCTGGGCTGTTTCCCTCTCGACTACGAAGCTTATCCCCCGCAGTCTCACTG
>NZ_CP194567.1:5067500-6132500 GCF_050941805.1 Micromonospora sp. KLBMP9576
GCATGGCCTGGTCGGCGATCGCCTCCAGGGCCGGCTGGTCGAACTCCAGCTCGACGCCGTCGAGCTCGAAGAGGCGCTGGTACTGCCGGACCAGGGCGTTACGCGGCTCGGTGAGGATGCGCACCAGGGCGTCGCGGTCGAGGCTGCGCACGTTGGTGATCACGGGGAGCCGGCCGACGAACTCGGGGATCAGCCCGAACTTCAGCATGTCCTCCGGCATGACCTGGCTGAAGATGTCATCGGTCGACCGCTCCGAGACCGACCGCAGCCGGGCACCGAACCCGGTGCCGCCCTGCCCCCTGCGCGCCTCGATGATCTGGTCGAGCCCGGCGAAGGCGCCACCGCAGATGAACAGCACGTTTGTGGTGTCGATCTGGATGAACTCCTGGTGGGGGTGCTTGCGCCCGCCCTGCGGCGGCACGTTGGCCACCGTGCCCTCCAGCATCTTGAGCAGCGCCTGCTGGACACCCTCGCCGGAGACGTCCCGCGTGATCGACGGGTTCTCCGACTTACGGGCGATCTTGTCGACCTCGTCGATGTAGATGATGCCGGTCTCGGCGCGCTTGATGTCGTAGTCGGCGGCCTGGATCAGCTTGAGGAGGATGTTCTCCACGTCCTCGCCGACGTAGCCGGCCTCCGTGAGCGCGGTGGCGTCCGCGATGGCGAACGGCACGTTCAGCATCCGCGCCAGGGTCTGCGCCAGGTGGGTCTTGCCGCACCCCGTCGGACCGAGCAGCAGGATGTTGGACTTGGCCAGCTCCACGGCGTCGCTGCCGGAACCCGGCGCGCCGGCCGCCTCGGCCTGGATCCGCTTGTAGTGGTTGTAGACCGCGACGGCGAGCGCCTTCTTGGCCTGGTCCTGGCCGACGACGTAGGTGTCGAGGAACTGGCAGATCTCCATCGGCTTGGGAAGCTCTTCCCACTTCACCTCGCCGGACTCGGCCAACTCCTCTTCGATGATCTCGTTGCAGAGATCGATGCACTCGTCGCAGATGTAGACCCCGGGGCCCGCAATGAGCTTCTTGACCTGCTTCTGCGACTTACCGCAGAAGGAGCATTTCAGTAGGTCGCCGCCGTCACCGATCCGTGGTGCCACCTACGTTCTCCCTGCACTCGTCGGCCGGAGACCCGGCCCTCGCCTGCGGACGTGGAAGCGCCCGCCTCGTTTCGCCCCGCTCGTGCGGCCCGCCGGCGAACCGGTGGAGCCGCACAGACCCGACGTTACCCGCTGCCGGAGGTTTCTCCGACCCCCAAATCGGGCGTGTCAGACGGTCGGCCGGGAGTGGGCTCCCGGCCGACCGCGACCCGGCTGTTCAGCTGGCGGCGCTGGCCGCCAACAGGCCCTTCTTGCGGCTGGTGAGGATGGTGTCCACCAGCCCGTACTCCTTGGACTCCTCGGCCGTCATGATCTTGTCACGGTCGATGTCCTTACGGACCTTCTCGATCTCCCGGTTGCAGTGGCGGGAGAGCATCTCCTCGAGCTGCGTGCGCATCCGCAGGATCTCCCGGGCCTGGATCTCGATGTCCGAGCCCTGCCCGTAGCCACCCTCGGTGGCCGGCTGGTGGATGATGATCCGCGAGTTCGGCAGCGCCATCCGCTTACCGGCGGTGCCGGCCGCCAGCAGCACGGCGGCGGCGCTCGCCGCCTGACCGAGGCAGACCGTCTGGATGTCCGGCCGGACGTACTGCATGGTGTCGTAGATCGCCGTCATGGCGGTGAACGAGCCACCGGGCGAGTTGATGTACATGATGATGTCGCGGTCCGGGTCGGTGCCCTCCAGCGTCAGCAACTGCGCCATCACGTCGTTGGCCGACGCGTCGTCGACCTGGACGCCGAGGAAGATGATCCGGTCCTCGAAGAGCTTGTTGTAGGGGTTGGACTCCTTCACCCCGTACGACGTGCGCTCGACGAACGACGGCAGGACGTAGCGGTTGTGCACGGCCGCGAACTGGGGCGGCAGGCTCAGGTCGGTCATCGTCAGCTCCTCAGCTCAGGGTCCCGGCGCCATCCGGAACCTGGGCGGCCCCGATGATCACCTTGTCGATGAAGCCGTAGTCCAGGGCCTCCTGGGCCGTGAACCAGCGGTCGCGGTCGGAATCCGCCTCGATCTGAGCCTGGCTCTGACCGGTGTGGTGCGCGACCCGCTCCTGGAACATGCGCTTGGTGTAGAGCATCTGCTCCGCCTGGATGGCGATGTCGGACGCGGTGCCGCCCAGACCGCCGGAGGGCTGGTGCATCATGATCCGCGCGTGCGGCAGGGCGTAACGCTTGCCCTTGGTGCCGGCGCAGAGCAGCAGCTGACCCATGGACGCCGCCATGCCCATCGCCACGGTCGAGACGTCGTTGTCGATGAACTGCATGGTGTCGTAGATCGCCATGCCGGAGTAGACCGAACCGCCCGGCGAGTTGATCCAGAGGTTGATGTCGCGGTCCGGGTCCTCTGCGGCGAGCAGCAGGAGCTGCGCGCAGATGCGGTTGGCGACCTGGTCGGTCACCTCGCTGCCCAGGAAGATGATGCGTTCCTTGAGCAACCGGTTGTAGACCGAGTCGTCGAGGTTGCCAATGGTGTCGCCACCGCGGGCATCGATCGCCCGGAGCGGCTTCGCGTGGATGTGCATGTCGGTCATGGCAGCCCTTCGCTCTCCGTACCGTCCTACCCGACACTAACCGCTCAGCCAGGTGGCAGAGCGTCGGTCCGGGCAGTGTTCGCTATCAGCGCAGCACCGTCGAGGCGTACCCGGAAAGGGAATCGGCCGCCGTCCACCGCAGGCGGCGGACGGCGGCCTCACCCCGACGATCAGTGCTCGTGGTTGTGCTCGGCCTCGTCGGCGGCGCGCAGGGCGTCGAGGGTGACCTCGTTGCCCGCCGCGTCCTTGATCTTGATGCGCTCCATGACCGAGGCCAGGGCCTTGCCCCGCCGCACGTCACCGAAGATGGCGCCGGCCGCACCCGAACGCACGAGCTGGTCGTAGTACTGCTGCGGGGCCATCCCGGCGCGCTGGGCCCGGTGCACGATCTCGTGGCCGAACTCGTCGTCGGAGACCTGCACGTCCTCGGCGTCGGCGAGGGTGTCCAGCAGAAGCTGGATCTTGACGCCCTCGGTCGCCGCCTCGGTCAGCTCGGCGTCGATCTGCTCCTCGGTCTTCTCCTCGGCGGCGAGGTATTCCTCCATGGAGGCGCCGATCCGCTCGAGCTGGTCGACCATCGCCTGCTTGCGGTTCTCGACCTCCTCGCGGATGACACCCTCCGGCGCCGGCACCTCGGCGGCGGCCACCATCTGCTCCAGCGCCTTGTCGCGGGCGGCGTAGATCTGCTCGACCCGCTTGCCCCGGCTGACCCGCTCGCGCAGGTCGCCGCGCAGCTCCTCCATGGTGTCGAACTCGCTCGCCAGCTGTGCGAACTCGTCGTTCAGCTCCGGCAGCTCCTTCTCCTTGACCGTGCGGACGGTCACCGCCACCTCGGCGTCGCTGCCGGCGAGGTCGCCGCCGACGAGCTGGGTGGTGAAGGTCGTGCTCTCGCCGGCGGACAGGCCGACGACGGCCTCGTCCAGGCCCGGGAGGAGCTGCTTGCTGCCGACCTCGTGGGAGATGTTGCTGGCCGAACCGCCCGGCACGTCCTCGCCGTCGACGGTGGCGTTCAGGTCGATCTGGACGTAGTCGCCGTCCGCGGCGGCCCGCTCGACGGTCTTCAGGGTGGCGAACCGCTCGCGCAGACCCTTCACCTGCTCGTCGACCTCGCTGTCGTCGATCTGCAGCTCGTCGACGGTCACCTCGATGGTGGTCGGATCCGGCAGGGTGATCTCCGGGCGGACGTCGACCTCGGCGGTGAAGTTGAGGGAGTCACCGTCGTTGAACTCGGTGATCTCGACCTCCGGGCGGCCGAGCGTCTTCAGGTCGTGCTCACGCACGGCGGCGAGGATCTGCTGCGGGATGGCCTCCTGCACCGCCTCGTTGAGGACGGTGCCCCGGCCGACCCGCTGGTCGATCACGGCCGTCGGAACCTTGCCCTTACGGAAGCCGGGCACCTGGACCTGCTGCCCGATCTCCCGGTACGCCTTCCTGAGGCTCGGCTCGAGCTCGACGAACGGCACCTCGATGGCGAGCCGCACGCGCGTCGGGCTCAGAGTCTCGACGGTGCTCTTCACAGGCGTACTCCTTGACGGATCTCGGTTTTAGTCTGGGCGCAACAAGCCCATCGAGTGTAGGTGAGCCGGCCGGCCGGGCCGGCAGCGGCCGGGACCGCGCGGAGAGCGACCCCGCGACCGGTCGCGGACGACAGTCGGGGTGGCGGGATTTGAACCCACGGCCCCTCGCTCCCAAAGCGAGTGCGCTACCAACCTGCGCCACACCCCGTGACGACGAGCAGTCTATGCCGTCGCGGGCCACCAGGCGTGCCGGGGCGGCGGCCAACGCGCCGAATCGGACCAAACGGGCACCCAGCCACTGTCCGCGACCCGTCTGGCCGCCGGTGGGGTACGGCCGCGCGAGCCGAGCAGGTCGTTGGGTACGCTGTCGACGTCCCGCGATGGCGGGCACGCGGGCGTAGCTCAATGGTAGAGCTTCAGTCTTCCAAACTGACGGTGCGGGTTCGATTCCCGTCGCCCGCTCCACGAACTCCGGCCCAGGTCAGCGGCATCGCCGCCGAGCCTGGGCCGTTCTCGTTCCAGCCCTCTTTTGATCTTGCGTGCCATTGGCGTGCCAGTAGCGCCGGCCGCGCCGTCCGAGGCGGGTTCTCGTGCCGGTGGGCGGCGGTCCGGCTCCCCGGCCGCCGTTGCCTTCGCCGACTCGCCGGTAGCCCTGACCAGTACTGCCCGCATGCCGACGTGGCTTATCCGTTGCAGCGGTTCTCCGACGGCAGTGCCGCACCGGGGGCGTGGTCGCCGTCCTCGATGCGCTTCCGCAGCGGGTTCAACACGCGCAGGTACTTCGGCGTCACACGCCCGACCGCTGCGGCAAGCCACCCCGACCACGACGGCGGCGCTCCGTGCCGCCCGGAGCTGGTCGCGCACCGCACTGGACAGGCAGGTGCCCACCGGGCGGCCCCAGCTAATCTCGCGAGACCGGTGCCGGTGCCGCGAAGTCAACCTCCATCGCTGACAGAACCCGAACGCTGCGATCGGGGAAGCCGATGTGCCGGTAGATCTCGTTGTGGTGGGCGATCGATTGGTTTGGCGCAACGAAGTCCGTCGGTCCGGAGCGAATGGATGTCGTGTGCCCGTCCGCCACGAGTACCAGGTCGTAGCCGTGGCTGAGCGCCTGGCGCGCGGTCGTCTCCACACAGTTCTCCGTGGCGAAGCCCGTGACCAGAACCTCGGTCACGCCGACAGAACGTAGCGTCGCATCGAGTTCGGTGCCCAGGAAGGCGTCCGCGGTCGTCTTCGTCACTACCGGCTCACCTTTCTGCGGCGTCAGGTCGGGCAGGACGCCACCGCATTGGTGCTGCTTGATGGTGACCACAGGAACGCCCGAGGCGCGCGCCCTGGAGCTGAGGCTCGCGATGGTTGCGACGGTACGGTCAGGGCAGTGCATGATCGACAGCATGTCGTCCTGCATGTCGATGACGAGGAGCGCAGGGCGGTGTGGCTGCGGCGGCATGAGCACACCGTAGCTTTGGAGAGTTGGCCGCAACCAACATCAGAAGCCGGAGTTAATCGGGCTAACGGGTCCACCCGGTACGGGGCCGCGCCTCTGCGTCTCGTTGCCTCGATGCCATCCGGGCTGCCGGGGACATCGTTGCCTCCACCGCCGACAGGCCCACCCCCGTGGACAGGCCGTGACGATCGCTGCGAGTGGTCACCCACCGTTGTGCTTCCGGCGGTCGCTGCCGCGCCGCTTCGAGGCCTGTCACCAGGTACCGGGGTCCAGTCGCGCGGAAACCCGGCGACAGGCAAGCCGCGCCGAGCCTGGGCGTTCGTGTTCCGACCGCCTCGATGTCATCCTCCCTACTGTTCACGGATGGGTTACGACATCGGCCTGTCCATAGCGGGTCAGGACGACGACCACGGCGACGGGTTGCCGCCCCGCCAGCTCACCGACGGGCAGGAGGCCGCCTGGCGGCGGATCGTCGCGCGGGCGCGGCGGGAGATCGGGGCAGCCGAGGAGGGTCGGTACCCGACGCACCTTGAGTTGTGGCTCTACGATCCCGCCATGCAGCTGTGGTACGCCGGCGATTCCGCTTCCATCGAGATCCCCTACCGGTACGCGGCGACCGCAGCCGGCGCGCAGGCCGCCCTCGCCGCCGCGTACGCCCTCGCCCGCATCGTGGCCGCCGAGACCGGCATGCGCGGCGTCGATCATGAGGTGGGCGGGGCGATCCGGGACGACGACCTGCCACGGGCGGTGGCCCGTTACCGGGGCGTCGGAGAGCACGTTCGCGCCCTGGTGGCGGGGGAAGCACCGCAGGCCGACCCGGCGGGATTAGCCGCGCAGGCCGACCCGGCGGGGGAAGCACCGCAGGCCGACCCGCCCGCGGACAGCTGAGGCTCCCGGCGGAGCATCCTGCCGGGGCGTCAGCGGCGCCGCCCTGCGCCGCTGACGCCCCGGGACGGCGCCGCGATCGACCGCGTCGTTCCCGCCGGCGGCGGTCAGCCGACGGTGAGGGTCGGGCCGGGCGCCGGCAGCCCCTCACCGGCCGCGTTGAGTGAACACACGGCCAGGACGTACGAGTGGCCGCTGATCAGCCCCGACAACCGGACGGACCGCCCGGTGGTGGTCTTGGTGGCGACGATGCTGCCCGGTTCGGAGCTGTCGAGGTAGTAGACGCGGTAGCTGTGCACGGTCCCGCTGTACGGGCCGGTGGCCGCGTCCCAGCTCACGTCGACGTAGCCCGACCCCGAGGCCTGATGTTCGGCGGGCCTGCGGCGGTCTCCAGTTGCGCGACGGTGGTCGACGCGATCGGTGACGGCCCGGTGGCCAGCCAGTTGCCGCGGGTGGCCACGACGTAGAACTCGTAGCGGTGACCGGGCGCCACCCAGTTCACCGACCAGGAGTCGGCCGGGATCTGCAACGGCAGCCGCTCGAACGCTCCCCCGGCCGTCGCGTCGCGTTGGTAGAGCCAGTAGCCGCCGGCGCCGAACGAGTGCTGCCACTCGAGCCTGATCCCCGCGGCGGTGGGCGTGGCGCGCATCCAGGCGGGCGAGACGGGCACCAACGCCGGTATGGAACCGGTCGGATCGGTGTAGGGGCGGCCTCCAGCTTCGCGTTGTACGCGCTGATCCGGGCGCCCAGGTCCGGCTGCGCGTCCAGCGGGGTGCGCCGCGGCACGGTCGCGACCAGCAGCCGGATGCTGTGCTTGGCCGACCGGGCGTTCGCGATCAGCGTCCGCATGTCCGCGATCAGGCCGTCGGGTCGGACACCCCCAGCCGAGGTCGTTGAAGCCCACCAGTGCGCAGCCCGTTTCCGGATCCACCCTGGTCTATGGGAGCGGGTACCGCAAGGCCTCACCTCGACGACGTGCAGGACGCACCGTCCTCGGGGGAGGACGGTGCGCCGGGGGCACGCCACGGCGACGCCGACCGCCCGGGGCCGCTGCGCCCGCGCCACCCGTCCGGCGGCAAATGCGTCGCCCGGCGGGCGCGCTGCTGCCACCATGGCGAGCGTGGACGGTCCCTCCCCCACCTGGCGAAGCGCTCTTCTCGGTCGCGTCGTGGCCGAGATCGAAGCCGAGATCCGCCAGGAGTGGCACGCCCTGCTGCGCGACCTCGACGTCGCCGCGGACTCGGCGGAGGCGATCGAGGTGGCCTGGCTGGTGGTGGCCGATCCGGCGGCGTACGGGTGGCGGACGGTCGACGGCGCGCTCGATCGGCTGACCTGCCCGGCGTGCGGGTCGCGGCTGACCGGGGGGCCGGTCTCCTGCGAGACGTGCGAGTTCCACCACCGGATGCGCTTCGGGGCGCGCGAGGTGGACCGCCGCGACGTCCCGCCGGGCAACGAACACGCCCTGCGGGTGGCGAGCGCGGTGACCCGTACGCGCCATCGGTACCCGCCCAGGGCCCGGGTGGGCTACGAACTGGTGTTGCCGCAACTCGTCGCCGGTGCGCTGCCCACCACGAGGCAGGCCCAGGCCGGCAAGGCTCTCATCAACAGGCTGAGCGACGAGGAGTGCGATCGCGTCACCGATTTCGCCCAGGTCGAGGAGCTGGCGCGCGGTCGCTGATCCCCTCTCGACGCGGCGACCGCGGCACGAGCGGTACGGCGCGTCAGGGCGGGACCGACGTCGGTGCGGCTGCTGCGTACGATGCGGGACCGGGCATCCCCTCGTCCCGCGGAGGTAACGGCAGATGGCAGGCCAGCACGAGGGGTACGCCCTCGGCGTCGACCTCGGCACGTCCCACACCGTCGCCGTGTTGCGCCGGCCCGACGGGCACACCCGCCCGCTGCTCGTGGACGGCCAGCCGGTGCTCCCCTCCGGCGTGTACGCCGACACGGACGGGCTGCTGCACGCCGGTCGGGACGCCCAGCGGCTGGCCCGCACCGATCCGGGCCGGTACGAGCCGAACCCGAAGCGGCGCATCGACGAGCCCACGCTGCCGCTGGGTGATCGCCGGTACCCACCGGCCGAGCTGCTGGCCGCGACGCTGCACGCGGTGGCCCGGGCCGCCGTCGAGACGGTCGGGTTCCTGCCCCCGGCGGTGCTCACCTGCCCGGCGACCTGGAACGAGGCCCGGCGTCAGGTGCTGGCCGACGCCCTGGCGCTGGCCGGTTGGCCGACGGCGGCCGAGCACACCCTCTCCGGCCCCACCCCGCCGGGCACCCGGCTGCTGCGGGAACCCGTGGCCGCCGCGCGCTACTACACCCAGGTGCTGCGCCGCCCGGTGCCGGTGGGCGGGACGATCGCGGTCTTCGACCTCGGCGCCGGGACGCTGGACGTCGCCGTGCTGCGCAACGAGGGCGCCGACCCGTGGGGCGACTCCGGCTTCGCCGTCGTCGCCGCTGGCGGCGCCGACGACCTCGGTGGACTGGACCTGGACGCGGCCCTGCTGGGCCGCCTCGGCGAGCTGGTCGCCGAGGCGCACCCGCGACGGTGGGAGCGGCTGAACCGCCCGGAGTCCGCGACGCAGTGGCGGGAACGGCACGAGCTGTGGGAGAACGTGCGGGGCGCGAAGGAGATGCTGTCGCGGGTCCCCGCCGCGCCGGTGGCCGTGCCGGGGGTGGAGGCGGCCGTCACGCTCACCCGGGCCGACCTGGAGCGGGTCGCCGCGCCGCTGTTGGGCCGGGCCGTGGCGGTGACCCGGGAGGTGATCGGCGCCGCCGGCCTCGACCCGCAGCAGCTCTCCGGCCTGTTCCTGGTCGGCGGCGCCACCCGGATGCCGATGGTGGCCCGGCTGCTGCACGCTGAGCTGGGCGTCGCCCCCACCGTGCTGGAGCAGCCGGAGCTGCCGGTGGCGGAGGGGGCGCTGACCGACCTGCCCCTGCCCCGACGCGCCCGGGCCGCCGACACCTTCGCCGTGCCCGCGCAACCCGCCGCCGCGCCGCAGCCCGGGTCCGTCGCGCCGCAGCCGCCCGCGCCGACCGCCGTCGCCGGGCCGGAGGGCGTCACGCCGGCCCTGCCCGCCGGGCTGACGCCGACGATGGTCGGTGGCCCGTCGACCGCAGCGACCGTGCCCGCCGTGCCGGCACCGCACGCGCCGTTCGCCCCGCCGGGCGCGGCAGCCGGAGCCCCGCCCCCCGCCGCCCCCTGGGCGCCGGCCGGGGAGTCCGCGGCGCACGCACCGGCCGGGGCCTCGGGGCCGTACGGGTCGCCGGGCGTTGCCGAGGGCGGGGCGCCGGGGGCGTGGCCGGGCGCACCCGTCTCCGGCACGCCGGTGCACCCGACGCCCGACGGCCCCCGGGACGGGCCGACGCTTCCCCGGCGTCGGGCACTCTGGATCTCGCTCGCCGCCGTCCTCGCCCTCGCCGGCGTGGCGACCGCGGCGGCGCTGTACCTGACCCGGGACCGCTACCCCGGCCTGGAGTTCCGGGCCGTCGAACAGGTGGCCCGGGTGCCGGCGGGCACGCAACGGCCGGCGGACATGTTCACCGCGGTCCTCGACGGCCGCGCCTACCTCGGGTACCCGCTGTCCGACGGCCGGCTGGAGGTGGTCGCGGTCGACACCGCTACCGGCGCGGTGCGGTGGCGTAAGCAGACCGCCCTGTCCTCGCCGCAGTGGGAGCGCATCGTCGCCCTGCCCGGCGGGGTCGCGGTCTTCGCCGACGCCATCGGCGACGACACCCCCCGGGACCTCGTCCTGCTCGACGGCGCGTCCGGGGAGCAGCGGTGGCGCCAGTCGATCCTGGGCGACGAGGAGGTGCTCTTCGGCGACGGCGTCGCGGTGCGCGTCGACCGCGCCGGGAAACGGCTGGTCGGACTGCAACTGAGCGACGGCCGGGAGATCTGGACGCAGCCCAGCCCGCGCGACCGGTACGACAACGCCCCCACCAGCGTCCACCGCGTCGACACCGACGAGGCGCTGGGGGGTCCGGCCTTCCTCAGCGGTGCCCCGCGCAACCGCTGGCTCGGCGACGTCGCGCAGATCGTGCAGGTGGGCGCGGACCGGTCCGTGCGGCTGCTCGACATGGGAAACGGCCGGAAGATCCGCGAATGGACCGGGGTCGCCGACCACGACGACCTCGTGGCGGTGCACGGGGACCGGCTCTACGTCGCCCGCGACGAGACGGCCTACCAGGTGCTCGCGTACGACCTGGCGACGAACGCCCAGCCGAAGGTGCTCTACAGCGCCGGCGACGACCGGCGTCGGCCGAAGGCCCTGGTGCCCTGCGGCGAGCGGCGGGCGTGCGTGCTGGAGGTGACCGGCGGCGACGCCGAGACCGCCGAGGTGGTGGCGGCGGACGAGAAGGGCTTCGACCGCTGGAAGGCGCCGGAGGCGACCCTGCTGGTGCCACTGGGTGAGCACCTGCTCGCCCAGCGGCAGTCCCCGGAGTACGCCGGCACGCTGTTCGGCCCCGACGGTCGGGTCGTGCAGGAGCGGGGTGGGGTGGCGGTCCGGCTCGACGCGGGCAACCTGCTGTTCTTCGCCGAGCAGACCAGCTCGGGCGAGGACGACCGCAGCGTCGCCGGGATGTCGGTGAAGTCCGGCGAGGTGACGGAGCTGGGCCGGTTGGAGGACGTCCGCAGCGACACCTGCTCGTGGAACACCAGCGTCATCGTCTGCGGCGCCGGGCGGGACGGCGGGGCGGAGTCCCCGTACGGTTTCGTGCTCTACCGCTTCGCCGACGAGTAGCCAGAAGCCGACATTGATTCAGAAGGATCTATATAGCCGATAGCCTCCTCGCAACGGCCAGGTTGCCCCGCGTCCGCCTCCCGAGCCGGCGCGGGGCCGACAGGAGGAGGACCGGCAGATGACACTTCCCCGTACCCGACGATGGCGGGCCCGCGCGGTGGGCGTACTCGCCGCCGCCGCGATCGCCGCCGCGACGGGCGCACCCGCCACGGCGGCCCCCGCCGCCACCGGCGAGATCCTGCACGCCGACGCCGCGAACGCCGTGGCCGACCGCTACGTCGTGGTGCTCAAGGGCGACGCCCTCGCTCCCGGCGGCGACCGCCGGGGGGCCCTCACGAGCGCCGCCGACCGGCTGGCCGACCGGTACGGAGCCACCCTCGGACCCGTCTACGGGCACGCCCTCACCGGCTTCGTCGCGCACCTGCCGGAGCGGGCGGCCCGTCGCCTCGCCGCCGACCCGGCCGTGGCGTACGTGGAGTCCGACCGGGTGGTGACCCTCGTCGGCCCGGGCGTGCAGCTCAACCCACCCTCGTGGGGCCTGGACCGCATCGACCAGCGCCGGCTCCCGCTCGACGGCCGGTACGCCTACCCGAACACCGCGCACAACGTGCACGCGTACGTCCTCGACACGGGCGTGCGGGGCACCCACGTCGACTTCGGCGGCCGGGCCGGCGGCGGGGTCGACCTCGTCGACGGCGGCCCGGCCGACGACTGCAACGGCCACGGCACCCACCTCGCCGGCACCGTCGGCGGCACCCTGCACGGGGTGGCGAAGGAGATCCGGCTGCGGCCGGTACGCGTGCTCAACTGCGCCGGCAGCGGCACCGTCTCCCAGGTCATCGCCGGGGTGGACTGGGTCACCGCCAACGCGGTGCGGCCGGCGGTGGCGCTGCTGGCGCTCGGCGGTGGGGCCAGCACGGCGCTGGACAACGCGGTGGTCGCGTCGATCGCGTCCGGGGTGACCTACGTCGTAACGGCGGGCAGCTCGAACGCCAACGCCTGCAACTACTCCCCGGCGCGGGTGGCGGCGGCGCTCACCGTGGCCGGCACCACCAGCACCGACGCCCGGATGCCGAGCGGCAACTACGGCGGCTGCCTCGACCTGTACGCCCCCGGCGCCAACATCAGGTCCACCTGGCACACCGGCGACACGGCGGTGACCACCATCAGCGGCGGTTCGATGGCCGCCGCGCACGTCGCCGGGTGTGCGGCGCTCGTCCTCTCGGCCAATCCCACCTGGACCCCGGCCCAGGTGGCGGCCCACCTGACCGGCCGGGCCACGGTCGGCGTGCTCACGGGCGTGGTCAGCGGCACCTCGAACCGCCTGCTCTACTGCGGTCCCTGAACCCCCGGGGCGGCTCCCCGTCACCGGGGAGCCGCCCGCCCACCCGAGGCCGCGACAACGTGCGCGGGGCCCGACCGGTCCAGCCGGTCGGGCCCCGCGGAGGTTGCGGGTCAGCCGCCGAGGCTCGCCGCCCCCGAGGCGATCGCCGCGGCGAACGTGCTCACCTGGCTGTAGACGCCGGGGTAGGAGGGCCGGGCGCAGCCGTTGCCCCAGCTCACGATCCCGACCTGGATCCAGGCGTTGCTCGCGTCCCGCCGGAACATCGGGCCGCCCGAGTCACCCTGGCAGGTGTCGGTGCCACCGCTGGCGTAGCCGGCGCAGATCTCCTCGCTCGCGATGACCTGGCCGCCGTAGTAGGAGTTGCAGGTCGCGTCGCTGACGAACGGCACGGTGGCCTTGCGCAGGTAGCGCTGCTGCGCGCCACCCTCGCGGGTGGCGCCCCACCCGGCGACCGTGAAGGTGCCGTTGTCGTACGCGGTGCTGGTGGCGATCTTCAGCGTCGGGAGCGTGGTGACCGGCGTGGCCAGCCGGATCAGGGCCCAGTCCTTGCCGTTGCCGTTGTAGCCGGGCGCGCGGTAGACGTAGTTCGAGCGCACCTGGATCCGGCTCGACGACTGCAGGTCCACCGCGCCGAGGGTGGCGGTGATGCTGGTGTTCGCGCCCGTCCTGCCCACGCAGTGGGCGGCCGTCAGCACCAGGTTGGGGCTGTAGAGCGAGCCGCCGCAGCCCATGGAGAGCCGGACCATGAAGGGGAACTCCCCCTGCGCGGCCAGCGTCCCGCCCACGACGTACGGGGTCATCCCGGGCGCGGGCCCGGCGGAGGCCGGAACGGCCAGGACGAACGAGCCGACGGTGACCGCCACCAACGCGGTGGCCAACCGGCCGACGAGTGTGCGCCAACGGACCATGGGAGCCTCCCGAACCTTCGCGGCGCGTCCTGGGCGACACGCCGGCAACCGATGGCGGGAGCCTATGGATGCTCATCGATGCCTGGCAATGGCCCGACACATCCCGCGTCGGTCATACCGCCGGCGCCCCCTCGTCGCCACGCCCCGGCGACCGTCGCCCGTTTTGCACCGGGTCCACCCGGGTACCGCCCTGACATGGACACGAACACGAAGGCACACCTCGTCGGCGGACCCCGGGACGGCAGCACCCTCGACACGGGCGACGCCCTGGTGGAGGTGGAGATCGACGGCATGATGCACCGCTACATCCGGACCACGCAGCGGCACGGCGAGGGCGGCATCACCTACAACTACGACGGAATGGTGGCGCCCGGCGGCGGGGAGCCCGGCGTCGAGGACCCGGCCGCCCGGGTGGCCTCCCCGAAGGCGGAAGCGGAGGGCCACGGCGGAACGCACTGAGCCGCGAAGCAGCCCCGGCCGGGCGCGGATGAACCGTGGCCGGCCGGGTAAGCAGCCGGCCACCTGGTGGAACGACCGAAGGTCGCGGGAGACCGCGACCGCACGCGCGGGCGGGCGGGCCACGCCGGCCCGCCCGCGACGTACGGTCAGTTGCCCGTGACCCAGTTCCAGGCCGACACGACCCACTCGGTCTGCTGGAGGTAGGCGATCCCGAGGACGGTCAGGAACACGGCCGTCACCAGGTGCGCGCCGCGGGCGCTGCGCCGGATCCGACCCAGCTGCCGCTCCAGCACCAGCCGGCCGAGCAGCCGGGTCAACGCGAAGAGGCCGGCGGCCACCAGCAGGCTCAGCACGAAGATCAGCAGTGGGCCGCCGAGGTCACCCCCGCCCGAGATGGCCCAGATCCCCCAGCAGACGAAGGCGAAGAGCGCCCCGGCGACACTCCACTCCCCGCCCCGCTTCAACTGCTCCACGTGCCAACTGAGCGGCCGACGCGGCGCCGGCTCGCCCGGCCACCCCGTGCCCGTCGGCTCGTGCTCCACGACGGGAAGCGGCTCGGTCCGTGACGTGCGGGACCGTCCGACCGAGGCCACCCCCCGCTGGTACGCGTCGCGCTGCGGCGGCACCGCGGCACCGGGCTGCGGCGGCACCTCGACGGTCCGCTCGGCCCACGGTTGCGTCTGGTCGACCATCTCGTCCCTCCCCTGGACCCGACGGCGGCCACCGGCCGCCGTCCCTTCCGAGGGTAGCCAGCCGGCAAATCCGTCGCCGCGCCCGCACCGGCACGCACCCCCGGCCCCGACCGGGCGGCGCTCAGGTGTGTCGCGCGGCACCCGGCAGAACCCGGCCGCAACCGTCGTCCCCGCGGGCGGGGAGCCGGCGCCGACCGGGCCAGGGCGGTACGGTCGGCGGATGGGAGACGTGGAGCGACGTCGGCGTCGGTTGCGGCACCCGAGCGGCGAGGCGGGCGCGACCGAGACCCCCAACGCGCCGGCCACCGGGACCCCCGACGCTCCCGTGCCACCCCGCGTCCGCCGGAGCGGGCCGGGTGAGGAGGGCGACCGCGGCCTACGGGGCCTCGTCGGCCCCGGCTCGTCCCAGGTGAACGTGACCGCCGCGATGCGGGCCCGCGACGCCGCCCGCCCCACCGACGACGACCTGGCCGAGGCCGAGAAGCGTGTGGTGGTCGTGCGCCGCAACTGGACGCCCCGCGAGGATCTCCCCCGCCGCTGATCCCCGACCCGCGCACCGCCCGGCGGTGCGGCGGTCGGAAGGCCCGGAGGACCGGGCGACCCGACCGGGCGGTCAGGGAAGGGCGGGGAGCTGGCGGGTGCCCTCGTAGTCGGCCACCTGGGCGATGCGGCGCGCGTGCCTGTCGTTGCCCGAGAACGGCGTGGTCAGGAACGCCTCGACGATGGCGGTCGCCTCGTCCAGCGTGTGCTGGCGGGCGCCGACCGCGACGACGTTGGCGTCGTTGTGCTCGCGGGCGAGCTGGGCGGTGTCGGTGCTCCAGGCGAGGGCCGCCCGGACGCCGGCCACCTTGTTCGCGGCGATCTGCTCGCCGTTGCCCGAACCGCCGATGACCACCCCGAGACTGCCGCCGTCAGCCACCACCCGGTCACCGGTGTGCAGGCAGAAAGCCGGGTAGTCGTCGTCCGGGTCGAAGGCGTGCGGGCCGACGTCGACCACGTCGTACCCCTCCTTGGTCAGGTGGTTGACCAGGTGCACCTTCAGCTCGAAACCGGCGTGGTCGGATCCCAGGTAGACGCGCATACCGCGCAGTCTGTCAGGCCCGCCCGCGCGCCGGCGCGCGGGCGGCGCCACCGAGGCGGATTCGGCACCGGTCAGCGGGACAGCTCGGCGACCACCAGGCCGCCGCGCGCCTTCGGGGTGAACCAGGTGCTCTTGCGCGGCATCTTCTCGCGCGCCAGGTTGACCGCCACGAAGTCGTCCACGGTCACCGGGGCGACCAGCACCGCCAGCTCCGCCCGGCCCGCGTCGACCTCGCCGGTCAGCCAGCTCGCCGGGTAGTCGCCGCCGACGTAGGTGATCCGCTTGTCGCCCGGGTCGAGCCCGAGCGCGTCGCGCAGCAGCAGCCGCTCGACCAGGGCGTGGTCCAGGTTCTCCAGCGGGTTGTCGCCGGCGTGCGGCAGGATGACCGCGTACCCCCGGCCGGCGAGGCGCAGGTGCACGACGCCGCCGGCCGCCGGGACCTCGACCGGGCCGTCGAGCGGGTCGATGCGCGCGCCCGCGGCGCGCAGCCGGGCGAGCAACTCGTCGGCGGTGGTGGTCAGCTCGCTGACCAGCCGGTTGTAGGGCTGGATCGCGACCGACGCCGGGGTCGTGATCACCGACAGGAAGCGCGGCAGCCCGCCGGTCTGCGCGGCCAGGCTGCGGTGGTTGCCGTCGGCCACGACCAGCTCGCCGCCGCCCGCGAGGGCGGTCAGCTCGTCCTGGCGCGGGCCCGGCCCGAGCAGCCAGATGGCGTGGGTGCGCCCCGACTGGTCGGTGTCGGTCGCCGCCGGCGCCCCGGCCGCGTCGGTCGCCGCCGCGAGGGCGGCGTGCAGCTCGTCGCCGCGCCCGGTCTGCAGCAGCAGTACGGGCGACAGCAGGTGGCCCAGCGTCTCGGCGAGGGCCACGCGCTCGCGCACCTTGGCGATGAAGACGTCCTCGTTGCGGATGACCAGACCGGGCTCGTCGGCGCGGGTCGAGATCTGGTCGGTGTCGACCATGGCCCAGAGCCCGTACGCGTTCTCCTCCCCCGGCGCGCTGATCCGGTAGAGGACCACGACCTGCTCCGCCGGGGTGTAGCTGCCGTCGGCCTTGGCCTCGGCGAGGCGGGCCGCCGCGGCCGGCAGGGCGTCGAGGAAGGACCTGCCCAGGCTCTCCGGTGCCCGGTGCGGCATCTCGATGCCGAGGGCACTGTGCGGGTTCGCCTCGATGATCGCGGTGATCTCCGCGTCGTCGGCGAACTCGTCGTAGTTCTGCGCGCCGGTGCCGCCAGTGGTGATCCAGGCCCGGGCGATCGGATGCACGACCGTCATGTGCCAAGACGCTACCGGCGAGGCTATTCCCGCCCGGGTGGGACCCGCGCGAGGTCCACCAGATGAAAGAGCTAACGGGGCGGGGTGAGCCGGGAGGTGACCGGCACGCGGGCCACACCCACCACGATCGGCGGGGCGAGCAGGTCCACCACGTGCTCGGGGAGGTCGGGACGCAGCGTCGGCCAGCGGGAGTCGTCGACCGACCAGTACGCGGTGACCGGACCCTCGCCCACCCCCTCCCGGGTCGACGGATCGTCACCGGACGCACGGTGCTTGGCCATGTGAACTGCCTCCACGAGCTGCGGATGCGGCCCGCGGGCCGCTGCGGCGGACACCGTGGCCAACGATCGCGCGCGCGACCCGGTGACGCGCCACCCCGCCCGCCGGGGTGGTTGGCCCGCCGCGTGTGCTCTCGCGCCACGGGGCGGGCCCGCCGGCGGGCGGGGAAGCAGGCAGCGGCCGGGACTCAGTCGAAGCTGGGGTCGAGGTCGCGGGAGCGCTTCAGCTCGTAGAAGCCCGGGGTGCCGGCGACCAGCAGGACGCCGTCCCAGAGCCGGCCGGCGGCCTCGCCCCTCGGCGCCGGGGTGACGACCGGGCCGAAGAAGGCGACCGTGCCGCCGTCCGGGCCGGGCGCGTGGATCACCGGGGTGCCGACGTCGGTGCCGACCGGCCGCATGCCGGCCTCGTGGCTGGCCCGCAGCGCCTCGTCGTACCCGGTGCTCGCGGCGGCGTCGGCGAGGGCCGGGTCGAGCCCGGCGTCGGTCAGCGCGGCCACGAACAGCTCCGGGCCGAACGTCTCCCGCCCGAGGTGGATCCGGGTGCCGAGCGAGGTGTAGAGCCTACGGACGGCGTCCTGGCCGTACCGCTGCTCCGCCGCGAGGCAGATCCGCACGGGGCCCCAGCCCGTGCGCATCAGCTCCTGGTACTGCTCGGGCAGCTCCCGGCCCTCGTTGAGCACCGACAGGCTCATCACGCGGAAGCGGATGTCCACGTCCCGGACCTGCTCGACCTCCAGCAGCCAGCGGGAGGTGATCCACGCCCACGGGCAGAGGGGGTCGAACCACATGTCTACGGCGGCGCGTTCGCTCACGGCGGTTCCCTTCACGACGGGGGTGCGCCGGTCTCCCGGCGCCTCGCCCGATCTTCACCCCGAAGGGCATCGACCGACAGGGGAATGAGAGCGTGACCTCGCCCACCACAGGGTGTTCGTGCATGGAAGACTCGAATCCGGCCGTCACGAGCGGCCGACGAGGCGCCCGCGGGCGTGCGGTGAAACGGATGGAGACGAAAGTGCCGGGAGTGCGCAACCTGACGCAGGTCGAGGCCACGGAGCGGGCTCGCCTGCTCGACGTGACCGGATACGACATCAGTCTGGACCTCTCGTCCGCGGTGCGGGCGGCCGAGGCTCGCACCTTCCACTGCCGCACGGAGGTCCGGTTCCGATGCGCGGAGCCGGGGGCCAGCACGTTCATCGAGTTGGCCGCCGAGTCCGTCCGGTCCGCGACGCTCAACGGCACCCCGGTCGACCTGGGCGACTGGTCGGCCGAGACGGGCCTGACCCTGTCGGGGCTGGACAGCGAGAACACCCTCGTCGTCGAGGCGGACTTCGCGTACTCGAACAGCGGGCAGGGCCTGCACCGCACCGTCGACCCGGTCGACGGCGAGACCTACCTCTACAGCCAGTTCGAGACGGCCGACGCCCAGCGGGCCTACGCCTGCTTCGACCAGCCGGACCTGAAGAGCGTCTACACCTGGCACGCCACCGTTCCGGAGCACTGGAAGGTGGTCTCGAACATGCCGGTGGACCGGGAGGAGCCGGCGGGCGAGGGGCTCAAGACGGTCCACCTCGCCACGTCGGTGCGGATGAGCACCTACATCACCGCCCTCTGCGCCGGGCCGTACCACGAGGTGCGCGACAGCCACGACGGCATCGACCTGGGCGCGTTCTGCCGGGCCTCGATGGCGCCGCACCTCGACTCGGACGACCTCTTCCTGGTCACCAAGCAGGGCTTCGACTTCTTCCACGAGCAGTTCGGGGTGCGGTACCCGCTGCCCAAGTACGACCAGCTCTGGGTGCCCGACTTCAACGCCGGCGCGATGGAGAACTTCGGCTGCGTGACGCACGCCGAGTCGCACTACATCTTCCGCTCGCAGGTCACCGACTACGAGTACGAGCAGCGGGCCAACACGATCCTGCACGAGCTGGCGCACATGTGGTTCGGTGACCTGGTCACCATGCGCTGGTGGAACGACCTGTGGCTCAACGAGTCGTTCGCCGAGTGGGCCAGCCACTGGTGCAACACCCACGCCACCCGCTTCACCGAGGCCTGGACGACGTTCCTGTCCATCCGCAAGAACTGGGGCTACCGGCAGGACCAGCTCTCCTCCACCCACCCGGTCTACTGCGAGATGCCGGACCTGGAGGCGGTCGAGGTCAACTTCGACGGCATCACGTACGCCAAGGGCGCGAGCGTGGTCAAGCAGCTCGTCGCGTACGTCGGCCTGGAGCCCTTCCTGGCCGGCCTGCGCGCCTACTTCGCCAAGCACGCGTGGGGCAACGCCACCTTCGACGACCTGCTCTCCGAGTTGGAGGCGGCCTCCGGCCGGGAGCTGCGCGACTTCGCCGCCCAGTGGCTGGAGACGGCGCAGGTGAACACCCTGCGACCGGTGCTGGAGATCGGCCCGGACGGCACCTACGAGCAGGTGGTGGTGCACCAGACGGCGCCCGAGGGGCACCCGACGCTGCGGACGCACCGGATCGGGGTGGGCCTCTACGACCTCACCGACGGCCGGCTGGTGCGCCGCGAGCGCCACGACGTCGACGTCAGCGGCGAGCGGACCGAGGTGCCCGCGCTGCGCGGCGTGCCCGCCGCCGACGTGCTGCTGCTCAACGACGACGACCTCACCTACGCGAAGCTGCGCCTCGACCTGCGGTCGCTGGCCACCGTGGTGCAGCACATCGCCGGTTTCGAGTCGTCGCTGGCCCGCGCGCTGTGCTGGACGGCCGCCTGGGACATGACCCGCGACGCCGAGCTGCCCGCCCGGGAGTATGTGACGCTGGTCCTGGCGGGGCTGCCCGCCGAGACCGACATCAACCTGGTCAACGCCACCCTGCGGCAGGCCACCACGGCGCTGACCTTCTACGCCGACCCGGCCTGGGCGCCGAGCGGCTGGGCGGAGCTGGCCCGCACCGCGCGCACCGCGCTCGCGGCGGCGGAGCCGGGCAGCGGCTTCCAGCTCACCTGGGCCCGCGCGTACGCCTCGGCGGCCCGCTCCGCCGAGGACCTGGCCGCCCTGCGCGGCTGGCTCGCCGGCGCCGACGTCCCGGCCGGGCTCGCCATCGACACCGAGCTGCGCTGGGCCGTGCTGGACTCGCTGGTCGCTAACGGCGCGGCCGGGGTGGCCGAGATCGAGGCCGAGCTGGCCGGGGACCGGACGGCCAGTGGCGAGCGGGAGGCCGCGTACGCGCACGCCCTGGTGCCGACGGCGGAGAACAAGGCCGCCGTCTGGGCCAGGCTGACCGGCCCGGAGGCCCTGCCGAACTGGCGTAACCGGGCGCTGTTGCAGGGCCTCACCCACCCGGCGCAGATCGAGCTGGTCGCGCCCTACCGGGAGAAGTACTTCGCCACGGTGGACCAGGTCTGGGGCAGCCGGGACAGCGAGCCGGCGCAGGAGTTCGCGCAGCTCGCGTACCCGGCGTACCTGGTGGACGACGACACGGTGGCGGCCACCGACGCGTGGCTGGCCGGCGACGGCCACCCGACGTCGCTGCGCCGGCTGGTGGCCGAGGGCCGCGACGGCGTCCTGCGCGCCCTGCGGGCCCGCGAGCGCGACGCCCGCAGCGCCTGACCTGCCGGTACGCGCGGTGGAGGCCGGGCGGGCAGTCGCCCGCCCGGCCTCGCCCCGTGACGGCACAGCGGGGAGATCCGGGCGCGCGGGGCCCCTGGAGGGGCCGGTTCCCACCACGATCTCCCCGGGTCGGTGGGCGCCGCGATGCCCGGCGGTGCCGGTCACCCTCGGGGGTTGGCCCAGGGCCGCGGGTACGCGGGAACGACGAAGCCCGGTCCGCATGGCGGACCGGGCTTCGGTGTCGCTGCGACCGGGCGCGCAGGCACACCCCGCACGCAGGTGCGGGGATCAGCCCTTGCCGGCGTGGCTGGCCAACTGGTCGAGGCCGTTGATGATGCCGCCGGCCAGGTCGCCGCCGCCGAAGGACGCCACCATGGAGAGCGCGGCCAACCGGACGTACGTGTCGGGGATGCGCTTGCGGGCGTGCCGCCCGGTGACGACCTCCAGCCGCCGCTGGTTGGGCGACACCGCGATCAGGACCGACCGGTCGGGGTCGGCGAGCTGGCGGTGCAGCCGCTCGGCGTGCTCCCGGATCGGCTCGTCGAGACCGCCGACGAACACCGAGAAGACCAGCCCGGTGCCCTGGTCGGCCAGGCGCAGGGCCTCGTCGATGCGCAGTAGCTGGCGGGTCGAGAACGGCCCGTCCAGCACCTCCGGCGGGGTCGGCGCCCCGGCCTGCTTCTCACCAACGGTCACTTGCGCCTCCGGTTCCACCGGCCGGCGCGTCGGCGCCGTGCCGCTCAAGCTCGTGGCTGGTCAGCGCCGGCGCCTGCGCGCCCGCTGCCAGGGCGGTGCCGGCCGAGTCGGCCAGCTGCTCCGGGCGGCGCAGGAACCAGACCGGAGTGAAGTCGAAGGACCGGCCCGGCCGGTAGCGCTTGCTGCCGCCACCGCCGTCACCACGGCTGCCCGCGTATGCCAGGCCGGCGATCACCAGCACCGCAGCCGCCGGGATGCCGACGAAGACCAGCAACGTCTCGGTTACAGACAATCCCAACGCCCCCAGGCGGAAGAAGAGACCTCAAGGATCCGGGTCGGGTGGACGATCATGGCGCCGACCGCCCGACACCGCTGCCATTCACGTTAGCGGAGCCCACGGCCCGCCAGATTGCGGGGTGGTGATCCCACCCGCCACTGCCGTGCTCCAGTTGCGCAGCGGTCGCGATCAGCCTCGCGTCCTCGCCGTACCGGCCGGTCAGCAGGGCCCCCACGGGCAGCCCGTCGGCGGTGACGCCCACCGGCAGCGACACGGACGGGTCGCCGGTGACGTTGAAGACGGCGCAGTACGGCGAGAACCGGCGTTGCCTGTCGAAATCGGCCGCCGGATCACCGCCCTCGGTGAACCAGCCCAGCGGCGCCTGCGGGGCGGCCAGGGTGGGACAGAGCAGCAGGTCGCAACCGGCGGTGCGGCGCACGCCGCGGCGTACCTGCGCCTGGAGTTCGCCGAGCGTGGCGCCGAGGGTGCCGGCGGAGATCTCCGCGCCCCGGGCCCGCAGGTGGCGGGTCAACGGCAGCAGCGCGCTCTCCCGCCCGGGCGGCACGGGCGTCAGCGCCAGCACGTACCAGACGATCTCGAACAGGGGCCAGACCTCCGGCCCGACGGGCGCGGGGACGTCGACCACCTCGTGGCCGGCGGCGGTGAGCAGCGCCGCCGCCCGGTCCACGGCGGCGAGACAGTCGGGGTGCACCGGCTCGTCGGCGAGCATCGGGGCGGTGAACCGCCCGACGCGCAGCCGGCCCGGGTCGGCCCCCCGGGCCGCGCCGAGCCAACCGCCGGCCGGCGGGGCGGGCGCCAGGTAGGGCTCGCCGGGCGCCGGGCGCGACAGCACGTCGAGCAGCGCCGCCACGTCGGCGACCGTGCGCCCGATCGGCCCGTTGGTCGGCAGGCCGTAGGCGCCGGAGCCGACCGGACCACCGGAGACCAGGCCCCGACTCGGCTTGTAGCCGACCAGGCCGCACAGTGACGCGGGGATGCGCAGCGAGCCGCCGCCGTCGGAGCCCTGGGCGAGCGGCACCAGCCCGGCCGCGACGGCCGCCGCCGCTCCCCCGCTGGAGCCGCCGGCGGTGTACGCGAGGTCCCACGGGTTGCGGGCCGGCGGCGCGACCAGCCCCTCCGAGTGGAGCGAACAGCCCAGCTCGGAGGTGGTGGTCTTGCCGAGGCTGACAAGCCCGGCCGCCGCCATGAACCGGACCACGTCGGCGTCCACCGGCGGCACGAAGTCGGCGAACGCCGCCGAGCCGAAGGTGGTGCGCACCCCGGCGGTGAGGGTGAGGTCCTTGATCGCGGTCGGTACGCCGTGCAGCGGGCCGCGCGCGTCGGCGGGGACGGCGTCGGCGGCGCGGGCCGCCGCGCGGGCCAGCTCGGGGGTGACCGTGACGAACGCGCCCACGGTGTCGGCGAGCGCGTCGACCCGGGCCAGGTGGTGCTCGACAAGCTCGACGCTGGACAGCTCGCCGCCGGCGATGGCGGCGGCCTGCTCCAGCGCGGTCAGGTCGTGCGGCTCGGCCATCCCCTCATCCTGCCGGTTCCGCCGGCGATCGCCACGGCGACACGAGTGATCACGCCAAGGTGCCGGTCCGGTCCCGGTCGATCGACGGCTTGCCGAGGAACCGCAGGGCGTTGGCGGAGAGGATCTCGTCGCGCTGCGCGTCGGTGAGGAAGTCGGCGTCGCGGACGACCGCGCCGACCGGCCGCTCCCCCAGGGGGTACGGGTAGTCGCTGCCGAGGAGCACCCGCTCGACGCCCATCGTGTCGACGAGCAACCGCAGCGCCGGCCCGGAGAAGACCACCGAGTCGACGCAGAACCGGTCGACGTACGAGCTGGGCGGGGCGGTGGAGGCACCGCGTACCAGGTCGCCCCGGCGGTGCCAGGCGTTGTCGGCCCGGCCCGCCCAGAACGGGAAGCTGCCGCCGCCGTGCGCGAAGCAGATCCGCAGCGTGTCGGGCACCCGGTCGAAGACGCCGCCGAGGATCAGCGCCAGCACCGACAGGTGCGTCTCGGCGGGCATCCCGGCGAGCCAGCGCGCCATCCACCGGTCCAGCCGGGGGCCGCCCGGCATGTCCCAGGGGTGCACGAAGACCGGGGCGCCGACCTCGGCGCAGTGCGTCAGGAACTCCACGATCCCGGCGTCGTCCAGGTCGCGGTCGCCGACGTGGTTGCCGATCTCCACCCCGGCGTGCCCGGCCGCGAGGCAGCGGTCCAGCTCGGCGCAGGCCGCCGCCGGATCCTGCAACGGCACCTGGCAGAACGGCACCAGCCGGTCGCCCCCGGCGGCGGTCACCTCCAGGGTCAGGTCGTTGAAGATCCGCGCCACCCTGACGGCCTGGTCGGCGGGGCGGTCGTAGCTGAAGAAGACGGGGGTGGGCGACACGACCTGCACGTCGACGCCGTCGGCGGCCATGTCGCCGAGCCGGGTGGCCGCGTCCCAGCACTCGGCGCCGACGGGGCGGAACTCCGTCTCCCCCACCATGATCATCGCGGCCCGCTCGGAGTCGATCCGCAGCCGGGGCCAGTCGGAGCCGCCGCACGCCGCCCCGAGCTCCGGCCACCCCTTCGGTACGACGTGCGTGTGCACGTCGACCACCGGCGGCCGCACCCACCCGGGCCCGGCGGGCATCAGCCCCTGCCCGGGTGCAGCGCGCCGCAGTCGGCGCAGGTACGCGCGGCCTCGTCGGCGTAGAACGCCGCGAAGACCGGCGGCAGGTCGGCGGCGATGTCGCGGACCTGCAACTCCACCTCGTGCACCTTGTGCCCGCACTCGGCGCAGTACCACTGGAACTTCTCCAGGGTGCCCTCCTCGCGGACCCGCTCCACCACCACCCCGATCGAGCCCGGCTCCGGACGCTGCGGCGAGTGCGGGGTGCCGCGCGGCAGCATCCACATCTGCCCCTCGCGCACGTGCACCGTACGCGGCCCCTGCGGGGTCATCAGGTTGACGTGCATGTTGCCCTTGACCTGGTAGAAGAACTCCTCGTACGGGTCGACGTGGAAGTCGGTGCGCGCGTTGGGCCCACCGACCACCATCACGATGAAGTCGTCTCCGCCCGGAAACATCTCCTTGTTGCCGACCGGCGGCTTGAGCAGGTGCTGGTTCTCCGCGATCCAACCGGGAAAGCTGAACGGCTCCGCGATCTCACTCACGACTGACCTCCTGACGGAAGAAGTGCCACGGCCTGGATCTCGACGAGCAGGTGCGGGTGCGGAAGCTGGTGCACCGCCACCGTGGTGCGGGTCGGGCCGGTCGCGTCGAAGAACTCGGCCCACACCTCGTTGTAGCCACCGAAGTCGTTCATGTTGACCAGGTAGCTGGTGACCTGTACCAGGTCGGACAGGTCGGCGCCGACCGAACGCAGCAGGTCCCGGACGTTGCCGATCACCGCGCGGGTCTGCGCCCGGATGTCGAGGTTCGTGGTGCCGAACCCGTCCACCTCGACCCCGGCGAAGGTGTTGTCCGGCCGCCGGGACGACGTGCCGGAGACGAAGACGAACCCGCCGGCGACCTTGACGTGCGGGAAGGCGCCCCGGGGGACGGCCTTGCCCGCGACGACCCGCGCCTGCCCGCTCACGCCGACGCCCGCAGCGAGGCCGTGCCGAGCTTCTCGACCACGGCGCGGACGTGGGCGCCGGGGCGCAGCGGCACGGCGGCGGTCGCGGCCCCGGCCAGGAAGACCCAGCCCTCGCGCAGCCGCACCCCGTGCCGGCCGGCCAGCCGGATGCCCTCGTCGAGGGCCCGCCGTGGGTCGCCGAGGATGGCGGCGGTGGAGCCGACCTGCGCCACCCGCCCGTCGATCTCCAGCAGCACGCCCAGGTTCTCCAGCCCGTCGGGCACCGGGCACCACGGCCCGATCACGAACGCCGCCGCCGAGGTGTTGTCGGCGATCACGTCGGGCAGGGAGAAGGTGAAGTTCGCGTACCGGGAGTCGATCAGTTCGATGGCGGGAGCGACAGCGCGCACCGCGTCGGTGAAGGCACCGACCGGCTCGCCGGGCCCGGGAAGCCGGTCCAGCAGGAACGCGACCTCCGGCTCGACGCGCGGGTGGATGAAGGCGGCCGGATCGACGCCGCCGCCGTCGGGCACCCGCATCACGTCGGTGAGCCGGCCCCAGATCACCTCGTCCACGCCGACCTGGGCCATCTTCGCCCTGCTGGTCAGGCCCATCTTCAGCCCCACCAGGCGCTCGCCCCGGTCGAGCCGGCGTTGCAGCAGCGCGGTCTGCACCGCGTACGCGGCGTCGACGTCGAGACCGGTCTCGGCGGCCAGCTGCCCGATCGCGGTGGCGGTGTCGGCCGCCACCTGAAGCCGCTCGGCGATCCCCGCGGTGTCCGGCCCGATCATGATTTCTCCTTGCCTGCGAGGTCCAGTGCGACGTCCACGATCATGTCCTCCTGGCCGCCGACCATGCGCCGCCGGCCGAGTTCGACCAGGATCGACCGGACGTCCACGCCGTAACGGTCGGCCGCCCGCTCGGCGTGCCGCAGGAAGCTCGAGTACACCCCGGCGTAGCCCAGCGACAGTGTCTCCCGGTCGACCCGCACCGGCCGGTCCTGCAACGGCCGGACGATGTCGTCGGCGGCGTCCATCAGCGCGAAGACGTCACAGCCGTGCCGCCAGCCGTGCAGCTCGGCGACCGCGACGAAGACCTCCAGCGGCGCGTTTCCGGCGCCGGCGCCCTGCCCGGCCAGCGACGCGTCCACCCGTACGGTGCGGCCCGCCGCCGAGCCGGGCGCCCCGTCGCCGAGGATCCGGCCGTGCTCGACCGCGACGACGCTGTTGGCGACGCCGAGGGACAGGTTGTGGTGGGCGTGGATGCCGATCTGCGTGGCCGGCTCCAGCACCTGCCGGTACGCGTCGACCCGCTGCGCCACGTCCGACATCAGCAGCCGGCCGCCCGAGTCCGTGACGTAGACGCAGTGCGCGCCGTACGACTCCATGAGCTTGGCCTGGGCGGCGAGCCCGGCCGGGTCGGACATGTGCGACATCATCAGGAAGCCGGCCACGTCCATGCCGTTCTCCCGCGCCCACGCGATGTGCTGGGCGGAGATGTCGGCCTCGGTGCAGTGGGTGGCGATCCGCACGCTGGTCACGCCGAGCGCCTTCGCCGCCCGCAGGTCGGCGATGGTGCCGATGCCCGGCAGCAGCAGGGTGGTCAGCTTCGCACTCGTCAGCACCTCGGCCGCCGCCGCGATCCACTCGGCGTCGCTGGCCGCGCCGTGGCCGTAGTTGACGCTGGAGCCGGCGAGCCCGTCGCCGTGCGCCACCTCGATCGCGGCCACCCCCGCCGCGTCGAGCGCGGCGGCGATCGCGCGCACCTGCCCGACGGTGTACCGGTGGGCGACGGCGTGCATGCCGTCGCGCAGCGTCACGTCCTGGATGTACAGGTCGGTCATGCGGGCACCTCCCCGACGGCCGCCGGCCGCAACGCGACCAGCCGCTCCGCGGTGCGCAGCGCGGCCGACGTCATGATGTCCAGGTTGCCCGCGTACGCCGGCAGGTAGTGCCCGGCGCCGGAGACCTCCAGGAACACCGACACCTGCAATCCCGTCAGGTGCCGCCCCAACGCCGGCACGTACGTGTCGACGCGGTCGAACTGCACGTCCTGCTTCAAGCGGTAGCCGGGCACGTACTCCCGCACCGACGCCACCATCCGCGCCACCGAGTCGGCGATCGCCGTGGCGTCGGCGTCGGCGTCTGGGCAGAGGCAGTAGACGGTGTCGCGCATCAGCAGCGGCGGGTCCGCCGGGTTGAGCACGATGATCGCCTTGCCCCGGCCGGCGCCGCCGACCACCTCGATGGCCCGGGCCGTGGTCTCGGTGAACTCGTCGATGTTCGCCCGCGTCCCCGGCCCCGCCGACCTCGACGCGATCGAGGCGACGATCTCGCCGTACGCCACCGGGGTCACCCGGCCGACGGCGGCGACGATCGGCACCGTGGCCTGCCCGCCGCAGGTCACCATGTTCACGTTCCGCTCGCCCAGGTGCTCGTCCAGGTTGACCGGCGGCACCACGTACGGGCCGAGGGCCGCCGGCGTCAGGTCGACCACCTGGCGACCGTGCGCGGCCAGCACCGCGTCGTTGTGCCGGTGCGCGCCCGCCGACGTGGCGTCGAACACCAGCTCGACGTCGGCGAACTCCGGCATCGCCACCAGGCCGTCGACGCCGTCGGCGGTGGTCGCCACGCCGAGGCGCCGGGCCCGCGCCAGGCCGTCCGAGTCGGGGTCGATGCCGGCCATCGCCACCATCCGCAGCGACTCCGACAGCCGCAACACCTTGATCATCAGGTCGGTACCGATGTTGCCCGACCCGATCACCGCCACGCCGACGGTCATGCGGACACCTCCGCGAAGCAGGTCCGGACCGACCCGAGCCCGGAGATCCGCGCCTCGTAGGCCGCCCCCGGCGTCACCGGCACCATCGGCCCGAGCGCACCGGAGAGCACCACGTCGCCCGCGCGCAGCGGGTCGCCGGAGCGCGCCATGGTCTGCGCCAACCACAGCAGCGCGTGCAGCGGATTGCCGAGGCAGGCCGCGCCGGCCCCGACCGACACCGGCTCACCGGCCCGTTCGAGGACCATCCCACAGAGCCGCAGGTCCACGTCGGCGAGCCGGCGCGGCACCGTGCCGAGCACGAACAGCCCGCTGGAGGCGTTGTCCGCGACCGTGTCCACGATGGAGATGTCCCACCCGGCGACCCGGGAGTCCACGATCTCGATCGCCGGCAGCACGTGGTCGACCGCCCGGGTCACGTCCGCGCCCGTGATCCGCTCGTCGGGCAGGTCGGCGCCGAGCACGAACGCGACCTCCGCCTCGACCCGGGGCTGCAGCAGCCGGTCCATCGCGACCTCGGCCCCGTCGGGCACCGCCATGTCGTCCAGCAGCACGCCGAAGTCCGGCTGGTAGACGCCGAAGCTCTCCTGCACCGCCCGGGAGGTCAGCCCGATCTTCGCGCCCACCCGCCGGTGGCCCCGCCGCAACCACTCGCGCACCTGGAGCTGCTGGACGAGGTACGCCGACGCGACGTCCCCCTCGGGCAGCAGCCGCCCGCGCAGCGGCGGGCAGGGCCCGCCCTTCTCCCGCGCGTCGACCAGTTCCCGGGCCGCCGCCTCGTAATCAACGCTCATGTCAGGTCCACGCAGACGTTTGTGAGTTCGGAATAGAAGTGGAGCGAGTGCACGCCGCCCTCGCGGCCGATGCCGGAGGCCTTCACCCCGCCGAACGGGGTGCGCAGGTCGCGCAGGAACCAGGTGTTGACCCAGACGATGCCGGCGTCGAGCCGGGTGCCGGCCCGGTGGGCCCGACCGACGTCACGGGTCCAGACCGTCGCGGCCAGGCCGTACCGGGTGCCGTTGGCCAGCGCGTACGCCTCGTCCTCGTCGTCGAACGGCGCGACGTGCACCACCGGCCCGAAGATCTCCTCGGTGTTGGTGCGCGCCCGCGGACCCAGCCCGGTCAGCACCGTCGGCAGCACGTACGCGCCGCCGTCGCGGGCGTCGCCGAAGCGGGGCGAGCCGCCCCCGGTGCGCACCTCGGCACCCTCGGTGCGGGCCAGCTCGTAGTGGCCGAGCACCTTGTCGCGGTGCTGGTGCGAGATCAGCGGCATGTTCACCGTGGCCTCGTCGGCCGGCCACCCGTACGGCAGCGCGGCGGCCCGCTGCGCGAGCCGGGCGGTGAACTCCTCGAACACGGGGCGCTGCACGTAGATCCGCTCCGTGCACAGGCACACCTGGCCGCCGTTGGTGAAGCTGGAACGCACCGAGCCGGCCACCGCCGCGTCCAGGTCGGCGTCGGCGAAGACGAGCCCGGCGTTCTTGCCGCCCAGCTCGAAGGAGACCGCCTTCACGCCCTCGGCGGCGGCCCGCATGATGGTGCCCCCGGTGGCCGACTCGCCGGTGAAGGTGATCGCGTCCACCCCGGGGTGCCGGGTCAGGAGCTCCCCCGCCGAGTCCGGGCCGAAGCCGTGCACCAGGTTGAACACGCCGTCGGGCACACCGGCGGCGGCCATCACCTCGGCCAGCAGGGTCGCCGACGCGGGCGTCTCCTCGCTGGGCTTCACGACCACCGCGTTGCCGCACGCCAGGGCCGGGGCGACCTTCCAGGTCAGCAGCAGCAGCGGCAGGTTCCACGGCACCACCACGGCGACCACGCCGACCGGTTTGCGCACCGCGTAGTTCAGCGCCCGCCCGCCGCCCGGGGTGACGGTGGTGAAGGACTCCGTCGGGGTGGTCGTCACCGTCTCCGCGAAGGCCCGGAAGTTCGCCGCGCCGCGCGGGATGTCCAGCGTCCGCGCCTGCGAGATCGACTTACCGGTGTCGGCCACCTCGGCGGTCACCAGGTCGTCGAAGCGGCGCTCCAGCTCGTCGGCGACCCGGCGCAGCACGTCGGCGCGGTCCCGCTCCCCCATCCGGCCCCACGGCCCGCGCAGCGCCGCCCGGGCGGCGGCGACCGCGTCGTCCACGCACGACCGGTCGGCCTCGACGACCTCGAAGACCGGCTCGCCGGTGACCGGGCTGCGCTTGACGAACCGCCGTCCCGCCTCGACGAACTCGCCGCCGACGAAGTTGCGCAGCAGGCCCGGCCCGTCGGGCGCCCGCCCGGCCATCAGCCGGGGATCCCAGATCGCGCTCATCGACGCCTCCCCCGGGTCAGCGCGCGGCCGACGGCGCCGGCCAGCAACACCGCCGCCCCGGCGGCCACCGCGCCGAGCACCCGGTGCTGCCGGCGCACCCGCCGGGCCACCTCCGCGTACGGGGTGGTCGAGAAGGACACCAGCTCGTAGCGGGAGACGTAGCGGCCCGGCAGCAGCCGCTCCAAGGCGTGCTCGACCTTGCGGCCGGCCTGGAACAGCGGCGAGGCGACCTTGTCCCGCATCTCCACGAAGTTGGTGAGCGCCATCCGCGCGATGGCCTCGGCGTTGGCCTGCCGGCGTCGCTGCAACAGCGGCAGCGCCCGCTTCCAGTCGTCGGCGCACTCGTCGAGGCAGCGGTCCAACTCGACCACGTCCTCGAAGGCGCAGTTCGCGCCCTGGCCGTAGAACGGGACGATGGCGTGCGCCGCGTCGCCGAGCAGCCCGACCCGCCCGTACGCCTGCCACGGCGTGCAGCGCACGGTGCCGAGCACACCCACCGGGTTGTGCTGGTAGTCGTCGACGAGGCCCGGGGCGAGCGGCGGCAGGTCCGGGTAGTGCTCGGCGAAGTGCCGCTCGACGGCCGCCGGGCTGCCCAGCGAGGCGAAGCTGGCGGTGCCGTGGGTGGGCCAGAAGAGCGTGCAGGTGAACGAGCGGTCCGGATTCGGCAACGCGATCATCATCGAGGTCCCGCGTGGCCAGATGTGCAGCGCCTGCGGATCGAGGGCGAAGTCCCCGTCGCGCGGCGGGATCGTCAGTTCCTTGTAGCCGTAGTCGAGGAAGTCGACGGTCTCGGTCAGCAGCCCGTACGCCAGTAGCTGTCCGCGTACCGCCGAGCCGGCGCCGTCGGTGCCGAGGACGACCGGCGCGGTGGCCGCGACCGTGCCCGACGGGGTCTCGAAGGTCATCGCGCCGCTGGCCGGGTCGAGCCCGACGAGCCGGTGGTCGAAGGCGACCCGCACCCCGGGCAGGGCGGTGGCCGCGTCGAGCAGGGCGTTGTTCAGCGCGCCCCGGCTGATCGAGTTGATCGCCCGGTCGCCGGCGGCGCTGTAGGACTGGAACCGCGCCTCGCCCTCGACGGGGTGGACCATCCGGCCGCGCATCGGCAGCCCGTCGGCCAGCACCTGCTCGTCCAGGCCGATGCGGCGCAGCGCGTCCAGGCCCCGCTCGGAGAGCGCCAGGTTGATGGAGCGCCCCCGCTCCACTGTGCCGGTACGCGGGTCGGGCCGCCGCTCGTAGAGCGCCACCGGGTAGCCGCGCCGGGCCAGGAAGCAGGCCAGCAGGCAGCCGGCCAGACCGGCCCCCACCACCGCGATCTCGTCCCGCTCGTCGGGCACCGGGTCTCCTTCCGTTCGCGGACCCGGTTGGCTGTGCGCGCTCACCGGTGCACCTCCACCGTGGCGGCCAGCGCCTCGGCGACCCGCCAGCAGTCGTGATAGGAGGAATAGAGCGGCACCGGGGCGAACCGGATGATGTCGGGTTCCCGGGCGTCGGCGACCACGCCGTGTTCGTGACGCAGCCGCTTGGCCAGCCCGGCCGCGCTGCCCCCGGCGATGCGCACCGAGAGTTGGCAGCCGCGCCGCTGCGGCTCGCGCGGGGTGACCACCCGCAGCGGGCGGTGCGCGGTCACCTCGTCGAGCAGCCCCGCCAGGTAGCCGGTGAGCCGGACGCTGCGCTCCCGCAGCGCGGGCATCCCGACGGCGTCGAAGAGTTCCAGCGAGGTCCGCACCGGGCCCATCGCGAAGATCGGCGGGTTGGAGATCTGCCAGGCCTCGACGGTGCCCGGCGGCCGGGATTCGGGGGTCATCTCGAACCGGGTGGCCGCCTCGGTGCTCCACCAGCCCTCGAAGCGGGGCAGGTCCGTCGCGCCGAGGTGCCGCTCGTGCACGAAGACCCCGGCCAGGGCGCCGGGCCCCGCGTTCAGGTACTTGTAGGAGCACCAGGCGGCGAAGTCGACGTCCCAGTCGTGCAGGGCCAGCGGGACGTTGCCGGCGGCGTGCGCCAGGTCCCAGCCGACCACCGCCCCCGCCGCGCGGCCGGCGGCGGTGACCGCCGGGATGTCCATCAGCTCACCGGTCAGGTAGTTGACCCCGCCGAGCAGCACCAGCGCCACCGTGTCGCCCTCGGCGGCCAGGTAGCCGGTCACGTCCTCGGTGCGCAGGGTGTCCTCGCCGGCGCGCGGTCGGAGCCGGACCACAGTGGCGTCCGGGTCGAGGCCGTGGAAGCGGGCCTGGCTGCGTACCGCGTAGCTGTCCGAGGGGAACGCGCCGTCCTCGATGACGATCCTGGTGCGCGCCCCGGCCGGCCGGTAGAAGCTGACCATCAGCAGGTGCAGGTTGACCGTCAGGGAGTTCATCACCACGACCTCCGCCGGGGCGGCGCCGACCAGTCGCGCGGCCGGCGCCGTCAACAGCTCGTGGTACGGCAGCCAGGGGCGCCGCCCCTCCAGGTGCCCCTCGACGCCGAGCCGCCCCCAGGCGTCCAGATCGGCGAGGAGTTCGTCGCGGGTGGCCCGGGGTTGCAGGCCGAGGGAGTTGCCGGCCAGGTACGCGGCGTCGCGGAAGCGCCCGCCGTCGGCCGCCGGCACGTGGAACAGGTGGCGGTGCCCGGGATCGGCGGCGTCGAGGCGGCGTGCCTCGGCCTCACCGGCGGCGTACCCGGACGACTCAGCTGCGGGGGTGGTCATCAGATCGTCTCGCTCTCGGGTCACATCGCTGTCCGGGCCGACCACAGCTCGGGGAAGACCACCCGGGCCATGCTGCGCTGCAACCACGCCAGCCCGGCGGAGCCACCGCTGCCGACCTTGGCGCCCATCGTGCGCTGCACGGCCTTGACGTGGTGCTGACGCCAGTCGCCGAACTGCTCGGCCACCTCCGTCAGCGCCTCGCCCAGCATCCGCAGGTGGTTCTCCGGGCCGGGCTCGGCGTAGATCCGCACCCAGGCCGCCTCCACGGCGGCGTGCGGCTGGTGCTCGGCGGTGAACTCCCGGTCGAGCAGGTCGGCCGGCAGGTCGTGGCCGTGCCGGGCCAGCAGGGCGAGCACGTCGTCCCAGAGGCTCGGCGCGGCCAGGGTGGCGCGCAGTTCGGCGTACACGTCGGTCTGCCGCCGGAACGGCCGGATCAGCGTCTCGTCGCGCAGCCCGAGCAGGAACTCCAGGTGCCGGTACATCGCGGACTGGAAGCCGGAACCCTCGCCGAGCAGGTTGCGAAACCGGTTGAAGTCGGCCGGGGTCATCCAGCGCAGCCCGTTCCAGGCGCCGTTCAGCCCCTCCAGGTGCAGCGCGGCGCGGCGCAGCGGGGCGAGCGCGTCGAACACCCGGTCGGCCCGCAGCAGCCGCTGCGTCTCGCGCAGTTCGTGGCAGGTCAGCCCGAAGTACAGCTCCATGATCTGGCTGACCACCAGGAAGGACATCTCGCCGGGGTCGTCGCTCAGCGGCTGCTGCAACCGGTGCAGCGTGCTGGCCTGCACGTACGTGTCGTACGGCACCCGCTCGGTGAACTCCAGCGTCGGTTCGCCGCCGTTGCGGGCGGCGCGGGCCGCGCGCTGGCGCGGCGTCGCCGGGCGCACCGCCGCCTCGGCGGGTACGCGCAGGTCCGTCTGCTCCACCGGTGGCCTCCCTCTGCTCCGTCGCCCACGACGGCCGACCGTCGGCCGTTTCCGGGCTGACGACATGGTCTCTCGGCCGAACCCCCCGACGGAATGCCGGATCAACGGCGCTCGACGCACCTGACCTGCGGCGCCAAAGGCATGAGTGCGATTCGACTTCGGGAAAGTAAGGTCGCCGCATGGACGACATGGACTGGGCGCTGCTGCGGGAACTACAGGCGGACGCGCGCCTCTCCTTCAGCGAACTCTCCCGGCGGGTGCACCTGTCGCCGCCGGCCGTCGCGGAGCGGGTCCGCCGGCTCGAGGAGTCCGGCGTGATCACCGGCTACCACGCCCACGTCGACCTGACCCGGGCCGGGCGCACCGTTGTCGCGCTGATCCGGATGTCCTGCTACGGGGCCCGGTGCATCCTGCACGACCCCGACGTGGCGGGCTGGCCCGAGATCCTGGAGATCCACCGCATCACCGGCGACGCGTGCAGCATGCTCCGGGTGGCCGCCGGGTCGATCGGGGACTTCGAGGCGGTCATCGACCGACTCGCCCCGTACGGCCAGCCGTCCAGCACGATGGTGCTCTCCACCCCGCTGGGGTGGCAACCGGTCACCCCGCTGCCGCCCCCCGAGCACTCCCGCTGAGCCCGCCCCCGGGTTTGCCCCCGGGCCAGTGGGAAAGCAGGCACTGTTGCCCGGGGGAGGATTCCGGCGTTCGTCGCCGGAGGGGGGAAATCATGCCGGTGCTCACCGCGTTCCAACGTGCCCTGACCCGCGCCCTGACCGTGTTGGGCCTGATCGGGGCGTTCGTCCTGACCACCGTCGCACCCGCGTGGGCGACGGAGAACACATTCGTCGAGGTGGTGCCCAACAGCGCGCAGGCCGGCACCCGGGTCAGCATCCGGGCCGGCTGCGACAACGCCAACAACCGCCAGGCCACCGTGCGCTCCGACGCCTTCGGCGGGCCGGTGGTGCTGCGGCCGGACAACGGCTTCCTGACCGGCCAGGCCACCGTCCCGGGCGGCAAGGAACCCGGGGACTACCCGGTCGACCTGCGCTGCGACAAGGGTCCCACCGCGACCACCACGCTCACCGTGCTGAACATGGACCAACCGAGCAAGGGTCCGGCGACCGGGGGCGGCGGCACCGCCGGCAGCTCCGGCACCGGCACCCTGCTGCTCGTCGGCGGGGTCGCGGTGGTGGGCCTGGCCGTGGGCTTCGGGTTCTTCGGCAACCGCCGCCGGACCGGGCCCGGTTCCTGACCCGCCGTCGCCATGGCCGGCTCCCAGGGGCGTACCAGGCGATCCGATCCGGGCCGGGTCCGGGCGGGCACCCGGCGGGCGCTGCGGGCGTCCCGCCGGGCGGCGGCCGCGACCGCCCGGCGACTGCGCCGGGTGGCCGGGGAGGCGGTGTCGGCGAGCGTCGCCAGCACCGACCCGGCGGCCGGGCCGTTGCCCGCCCGACCCCGGTACCGCCGGATCCCGGCGGGCCGCCGGTTCGCCTCCGGCCGGGGACCCGGCCTGCCGGTCCTGGTCATCGGGGCGCTGATGGCGCTGATCATCACGATGCTCGGCGTGGAGCGGGTCGTCGGCGTGAGCGTGCTGCCCGACCGGTTCCTCGCGGCGCTGCGGCCCACGCCGAAGAAGTTCCCGGTGCTGCCCGCCAGCCGGCCCGTCGGCATCACCATCGAACCGATCGACGTGCGGGCGCCCGTGCACGGCGTCGGCATCGCCGCCGACGGCAGCATCGCGGCGCCGGACGCGGCCCGCGCGCAGGAGGCCGGCTGGTACGACCGGGGACCGACCCCAGGTCAGTACGGCCCGTCGGTGATCGTCGGGCACGTCGACACGACCACCGGCCCGGCCGTCTTCCACAAGCTGCGGGACCTGCGCGACGGCGACCGGATCGAGGTGGCCCGGCAGGACCGCTCGGTGGCCGTCTTCGAGGTGGACTCCGTCGAGCGCTTCGGCAAGGACGAACTGCCGGCGGACGAGGTCTTCGGGGACTTCAGCCGCCCCCGGCTGCGCGTGATCACCTGCGGCGGGCGCTGGGTGGGCGGGGAGACCGGGTACGCCGACAACGTGGTGGTCTTCGCGTCCCTGGTGCGGGCCCGTACGGGCTGACGGGTCAGGCGGCCTCGGACTCGCGCAGGTCGAGCCAGTCGGCCCAGCGGGGATCCGGCGCCCGGTGACCGAGCACCCGCCACGCGGTGCCCTTCGGGGCCGCGGGCAGCGCGTGCAGCCGCCAACCCAGCTCCGCGGGCGTCTTGTCGCCCTTCGTGTGGTTGCACCGGGCGCAGGCGGCGACGACGTTCTCCCAGGCGTGCCGGCCGCCCCGGCTGCGTGGGAAGACGTGGTCGATGGTCTCGGCGGGCCCCCGGCAGTAGGCGCAGCGCCAGCCGTCCCGGGCGAAGATCGCCCGGCGGGACAGCCCGACGTGGGTGCGGTAGGGCACCCGCACGAACCGGGTGAGCCGGACGACCGACGGCACCGGCAGCGCGTCGCGGGCGCTGTGCAGGATGCCTTCGCCGTCGGCGACGCAGATCGCCTTCGCGGAGAGCACGAGGATGGCGGCGCGGCGCACCGACACGACGCACAGCGGCTCGTAGGTGGCGTTGAGGACCAGCGCACCGGAGCCCACCGTGGGTCGTATGTCAGGCATCGCGTTCACCCTCCCGGTTCAGCGGCTCCTTGCTCGCCACCGCCGGCCGGAAACGGGCACAGCGACCCCCCACGGCCGACGCCGGCCGGATCACCGACGTCCGTGCGCCCATCGTCCCTGATCGGCCCCGCGATTGCACGCACTAATGTCGGGGTCCCTCCGGAAGCGTTCCCCGCTCATGTCAGGATGGCCGGTTCGCCCCCGCCGACCCGGGCGCCCCGCCCGACGGGGTCACGGCGTGGAGGGCCGACGGCGTCCCGTCCCGGCGGGTGCGGTACGAAGACAGCGTGACCGCTGCCAATCTGACGCCGTTCGCCCTGCCCGCCGTCGACGCGCCGGACGCCGACCCCTCGCCGACCTGCCTGGGCGACGTCCTCTGCAAGGGCGTCTACGACATGACGGGTTCGGTGTGGTTCGCCGAGGGCAGCTACTGGATCCTGCTCAAGCCGCTGCGGATCGTGCTGGTCCTGCTGCTGGCGATCGCCGCCCGGTGGCTGGTGCACCGGACGATCAGCCGGCTGGTGCGCACCACCACCGACGCCGGCGTGCCGACCATGCTGCGTCCGCTGCGCGAGCGGATCCCCACCGCCGCCGCCGAGCCGGGCGAGTTCATCCCGGAGCGGCGTCGGCAGCGGGCCGAGGCGATCGGTTCGGTGCTGCGCAGCCTCAGCACCGCGTTCATCTTCGGCATCGCGCTGCTGATGGTCCTCAAGGAGTTCAGCTTCGACCTGGCCCCGTTGCTGGCCAGCGCCGGCATCGCGGGCGTGGCCCTCGGCTTCGGCGCGCAGAGCCTGGTCAAGGACCTGCTCGCCGGCCTGTTCATGCTGATCGAGGACCAGTACGGCGTCGGGGACACCGTGGACCTCGGCGAGGCGACCGGCGTGGTGGAGTCGGTCGGGCTGCGGGTCACCACGGTGCGCGACGGGCGGGGCGTGCTCTGGTACATCCGCAACGGCGAGATCGTCCGGGTGGGCAACAAGAGTCAGGGCTGGGCCCTGGTGGTGGTCGACCTGCCGATCGGTTTCGCCGGCACCGAGGAGGCCACGGCCGTGCTACGTACCGCCGCCGCGTCCGTGGCGATGGACCCCGACCTGGCCCCCGAGATCGTGGAGGCGCCCGAGGTGCTGGGCGTCGAGCAGATGACTGTCGACGGCGCGGTCATCCGCACGGTCGTCAAGACAACCGCCGACGGGCAGTTCGCCGTCGGCCGGGAGCTGCGCCGCCGGCTCGCCGAGTCGCTGGAGAACTCCGGCATCACCGCCAAGATCGCCGCCGCCCGGTTCTATCCCGGCGTCCCGGTCCGCGCCCCCGGCGAGACCGGGGCGGGGGGCGCCGCCTGAGGCGCCGGGCAGACGACCGTCGGGGGTCGCGAGCCGGGCGGCCCCTCGGGTATCGTCCGTTCGTTCAGTCGGAGATGCGACGATCAACCCCCGTGCCCTAGCCACTCGTCGGAGGATCGGGCAAAATCCGGTTCACGCGCTCCCCGGAGCGTGATCACGTCCTCGCTGATCCGCACATCTGACGACAGTTCCCGGGCCGTCCATCACGAGTGGCCCGCCAGGGAACGATGGAGGCGACGGTGCCCGACGAGCGGCCATCCCCGGAAGGCCCCGCAACCTTCCGCGAGGTGTTCGCCCAACGCGAATACGCCGCCGTCTTCTCGGCGAGCGCGCTGTCCTGGATCGGCGACTACGTCGCCAAGGCCGCGGTGACCCTGCTGGTCTACGAGGAGACCCGCTCCGTCGCGCTCTCCGCCGCCGCCTTCGCGGTGAGCTACCTGCCCTGGCTGGTCGGCGGCCCCCTGCTCGCCACGCTCGCGGAGCGGCACCGCTACCGGCAGGTCATGATGATCTGCGACCTCGTGCGGATGGTGCTGATGGTGGGCATCGCCATCCCCGGCATGCCCGTGCCGGCGATCCTGGCCCTGCTCTTCGCCACCACGCTCGCCAACCCACCGAGCCAGGCCGCCAAGTCGGCGCTGATCCCCCTGATCCTCACCGGGGACCGCCTGGTGGTCGGGCTCTCGATGATCAGCAGCGTCGGCCAGGCCGCCCAGGTCGTCGGCTACCTGGCGGGCGCCGCCATCGCCGCGTTCGATCCGACCGCCGCGCTCCTGGTGAACGCGGCGACCTTCGCCCTGTCGGCGGCCCTGGTCCGCTTCGGCGTGGCGGACCGACCGCCGGCGATGACCGCCGCGCACCGCAGTCACCTGCTGCGGGAGACCGCGCAGGGCTTCCAGATCGTGTTCGGCACCCCCGTGCTGCGGGCCATCGCCCTGCTGGTCTTCGCCGCCATGCTCTTCTCGGTGGTGCCGGAGGGCCTCGCCGCCGCCTGGGCGAGCGAGCGGGCCGGCGGCCTGGATGCCGGCGCCGCCCAGGCGATCATCATGGCGGCGAACCCCGTCGGCTTCATCCTCGGCGGTCTGATCGTCAGCCGCGCCTTCGGGCCGGACCGCCGGCTGAGCCTGATGCGGCCGTTGGCCGTGCTCTCCCCACTGGCCCTGGTGCCCGCCCTGCTCGACCCCCCGCCCCTGGTGGTGGCGCTGCTCGCCGCGGCCTGCGGGTTCGCCGTCGCCGGCATGCTGCCGGTGGCCAACGGGCTCTTCGTCCGGGCCCTGCCCGACGGCTTCCGGGCCCGCGCCTTCGGCGTGATGGCGACCGGGGTCCAGGTGATCCAGGGCATGGCCGTCCTCGTCACGGGGCTGCTGGCCGAGCGCTACTCCATCCCGCTCGTGGTCGGGGTCTGGAGCGCCGTCGGGGTGCTGCTGATGGCGGTCGCCGCCCTGTACTGGCCGAGCCGCCCGACGATCGAGGCGGCCATCATGGCGGCCGAGCAGCAGAGCGGGGCACCGGCCGGTCCGGTCCGTCCCAGCGCCGCGCGCGGCGCGTCCGATGACGAGCGGGCCGACGGGCCGGAACGCCGCTGGGCGGTCGCCCGGTCGAGGCGGGACACCAGCGGCAGCCGGTGATCCGGCCCACGCCTGCACCGCCCCGCCGGCCGCGCTGGCACCTGGCAGGATGGAACGGTGAATGCCGCAGGTGAATCCGACCGTCCCGGTGCGTCGATGACCCTCTTCGAAGCGGTCGGGGGCGAGCCGACCTTCCGCAAGCTGGTGGACGAGTTCTATGCGGGGGTGGCCACCGACCCGCTGCTGCGCCCCATGTATCCCGAGGAGGAGCTGGGCCCGGCGGCGGACCGGTTGACCCTGTTCCTCATGCAGTACTGGGGCGGGCCCAACACGTACTCGACACAGCGGGGGCATCCGCGGCTGCGGATGCGCCACGCGTCGTTCCGGATCGGCGCCGCCGAGCGCGACGCCTGGCTGCTGCACATGCGCCGCGCCGTCGACCGGCTCGACCTGCCACCGGAGATCGCCACCGCGCTGTGGGACTACCTGGAGCGGGCCGCCTACTTCATGGTCAACGCGATGGAGGACCCGGCGGGACCGGCCTGACCGGGTGGGCCCGCCGGGCCGGCCCGCGCCGGGCGCCGGACGGGCCGCCCGGACGCCGCAGCCGCGCCGGCCCTCAGAGCAGGGCGCCCTCGTCGTGCAGCCAGTCCACGAAGCTGGTGGCGACCGCCGCGCCACAGTCGAGCATCTCGACCAGGAGCGCGTCGTGCGCCCCGGCGCCGAACGGCACCTGCAACTCCGCGTAGATCGGCAGTTGGCCGCGCTCGGTCGGGTCGCCGACGTAGGCCTTGCAGAAGCGGCGGGTGTGGTTCCACTCGTTGACCACCCGGTAGGCCCGGTCGGCCCAGTCCGGCGGCACGGTCGCGTGCGGACGGGCCCGCATCACCAGGATCTCGTCTTCCGGACCCTCCAGCGCGACCAGCACGGCGTGCCGTTCCCACATGGCCAGCAGGTTGCCGTCGCCGTCGGCCAGGTAACGCACGTCGAGCATGTCGAGCGCGTCGCACACGCGGCGCAGGGTCACCGGCTCGACCGTGGCGGGCATGTCCGCGATCACGGCTCGCTCCGCCGGTGGGCAGTCGTCTCCCGGTTGGCGGGGGGCCGGTGGCCCGACCCGCACGGTGCTCTCCACTGTGATCCCGCTCCGCATTTCCGAGTCGCCGCCGTCGGCGGGACCGGGGCGCCATGACCACCACGGCATCGCTCGCGCACCTCACTCCCCAGCGGATCCAGTCGCCTACGGTGCGTTGGATCCGAGGATGGACGGTACCCGGACAGCCGGGTTGAAGCACCCCCCCAACGACAGCCCCGGGACGGAAGAATGATGAGGGGTCATCCAAACGGATGAGGTCAGACGGGCCGCACGGCGAGAATTGTGGCCTTCTGCGACCAGGCGGCTCCGTACGGTCCCACCAGGCCGACCCATCGGCCGGCCGACCGCACCTGGACGTCGCCGCCGCCACCCGTTTCGGTGGACGCCTCGGCGGCCCCCAGGAAGCCCATCCGGACCACCCCCTGGACCAGCCGCTGGGTCACCTCGACCGGCTCGCCGGGCGGGTCCTCGGGGGTGACGACCACCGGCACGTGGTCGAGCAACGCGTCCCGCAGCGCCCGCTGCCCGACCGCACGCCCACCGACACCGTGCGCGCTGGCGTCGCGCAGGGCGCCCGCCGCCGCCGCCGCGACCCGCCGCAGCTCCCCGCCCGGCAGCGTCTCCACCCGGCGGCTCGCCGTGGGCGGCAACGGCCACCGCCACCGCTCGTCGCGCCGCACCGGCAGGGCCCCGCCGCCCGCCGCCAACTCGGCCAGCAGCTCGCCGGCCGAGACCGTGACGTCGCCGGGGCCCTCGCCGGCCACCGTCCGGACGACCAGCACGCCCCACGGCAGGCGCCCCCAGAGGGCCGTACGCCCCGTCGCGCCGGCCGAGCGGAGCCGGACGGGCGCGACGGGGTCCAGTCGGACGAGGCGGGCCAGAAAGGCCCCCGCGTCAGCGGTGTCCGCGATCGCGTGCCCGCCGGCCGCCGTCGCGCCACCGCCTCCCGCGACGGCGGCCGACCCGTCGGAGGCCGTCACGCCACCACGCCACCGGGCGCGTAGGTGCCCAGGAACGTCCGCTCCTGCGCGGTGATCCGCCGGGGCCGCTGCCGGGTCAGGTCGAAGGGCACCAGCACCGAGCGGGCGCGGCTGGCCAGGACCTCGCCGTCGAAGAGCTCGTAGGCGACGGTGAACGACGCGCCCCGGATCTCCTCCACCCACAGCTCGATGCGCACCGTGGGGGCGGCCTCCGCGGTGGCCCGGCCGAGCGCGTACTCGACGGGGCGCAGGTAGTCGATCTCGTGCCGGCTGATGACGACGCCGTCGGCGAACGAGCCCACTCCCCACGCCCGGCCGCCGGCGAACATCAACGCCACCCGGGCCTCCTCGTAGAGCGTGAGGAAGCGTGAGTTGTTGATGTGGCCGTACGCGTCCAGGTCGGACCACCGCAGCGTGCAGTGGTAGACAAACCGGTCACTCATGTCGGCGACGCTCCGCGCTACTAGTCACGGGTCAGCTTGCGGTAGGTGACCCGGTGCGGGCGGGCGGCCTCCGCGCCGAGCCGGTCGACCTTGTTCTTCTCGTACGCGTCGAAGTTGCCCTCGAACCAGAACCAGCGGGCCGGGTTCTCGTCGTCGCCCTCCCAGGCCAGGATGTGCGTGGCGACCCGGTCCAGGAACATCCGGTCGTGGGAGATGACCACGGCGCAGCCCGGGAACTCCAGCAGCGCGTTCTCGAGGCTGGACAGGGTCTCCACGTCCAGGTCGTTGGTCGGCTCGTCGAGCAGGATCACGTTGCCGCCGATCTTCAGCGTCAGCGCGAGGTTGAGCCGGTTGCGCTCGCCGCCGGAGAGCACCTTGGTCGGCTTCTGCTGGTCCGGCCCCTTGAACCCGAACGCGGCGATGTACGCCCGCGACGGCATCTCGACCTTGCCGACCATCAGGTAGTCGAGCCCGTCGGAGACGACCTCCCAGACGGTCTTGTCGCCGTCCAGGCCCTGCCGGTTCTGGTCGACGTACGACAGCGAGACCGTGGGGCCGACCCGGACCTCGCCGCTGGTCGGCTCCTCCAGCCCCACGATCGTCTTGAACAGGGTGGTCTTGCCGACGCCGTTCGGGCCGATGATGCCGACGATGCCGTTGCGCGGCAGCGAGAACGACAGGTCGTCGATCAACAGCCGGTCGCCGAAGCCCTTGCTCAGGTGCCGCGCCTCGATCACCGTGCTGCCCAGGCGCGGGCCCGGCGGGATCTGGATCTCCTCGAAGTCGAGCTTGCGGGTCTTCTCCGCCTCGTTGGCCATCTCGTCGTACCGGTCGAGGCGGGCCTTCGACTTGGTCTGGCGGGCCTTGGCGTTGGAGCGCACCCACTCCAGCTCGTCGGTGAGGCGCTTCTTCATCTTGGCGTCGCGGCGGCCCTCGACGGCCAGCCGGGCGGCCTTCTTCTCCAGGTAGGTGGAGTAGTTGCCCTCGTAGCCGATGGCCCGGCCGCGGTCCAGCTCCAGGATCCAGCCCGCCACCTTGTCGAGGAAGTACCGGTCGTGGGTGATGGCCATCACGGTGCCGGCGTACTTGGCCAGGTGCTGCTCCAGCCAGGAGACGCTCTCCGCGTCCAGGTGGTTGGTCGGCTCGTCGAGCAGCAGCAGGTCGGGGGCCTCCAGCAGCAGCTTGCACAGCGCCACCCGGCGCCGCTCGCCCCCGGAGAGCTGGGTGACGTCGGCGTCCGGCGGCGGGCAGCGCAGCGCGTCCATCGCCAGTTCGAGCTTGGAGTCGATGTCCCACGCGTCGAGGTGGTCGAGCTCCTCCTGGAGCCTGCCCATCTCCTCCATCAGCTCGTCGGAGTAGTCCGTCGCCATCTGCTCGGCGATGGAGTTGAACCGCTCCAGCTTGGCCTTGGTCTCGGCGACCGCCTCCTCGACGTTGCCGAGCACGGTCTTGGCGTCGTTGAGCGGGGGCTCCTGGGCGAGCATGCCGACGGTGTAGCCGGGCATCAGCCGGGCCTCGCCGTTGCTCGGCCGGTCCAGCCCTGCCATGATCTTGAGGAGGCTGGACTTACCGGCGCCGTTCGGACCGACCACACCGATCTTGGCCCCCGGCAGGAAGCTCAGCGTCACATTGTCGAGCACGACCTTGTCGCCGTGCGCCTTGCGCGCCTTTTCGAGGACGTAGATGTACTGGGCCACGGTGCGGGCTACCTCCGTAGGGTTGCGATTGGGGCCGGTGGCGCGGGCGCGGGCCGCGTTCTCCGCCCGCCGCCGGCCGCTGCCGGCCGCACGCACGCCATCGTCAATCCTGACAGGTACGCGTCGCCGCGCCCACATCACCCCGCCCCGACGCGCCCGGCACGCCGCGACACCCTTGTTTTCGAGCAGGGGTATCGACAAGATCACGTCGGGGGTTGGACCATCGTGGGAAGGGTAGGTGACTCCGGCACGGGGCCCAAGAAGCCGCAGCTAGGCTCAGTACGCTCATTCGCGGTTGACCCGTCAGCACCCGGAGGTGGCCGAACGTGACCGTCCGCAGCTCCTTTGTCGTAGTGGCGAACCGGCTACCCGTCGACGAGGTGAGCACACCTGAGGGACGGCAGTGGCGTCGCAGCCCCGGCGGGCTCGTGACCGCCCTGCATCCCGTCCTCGCCGAGCACCAGGGCACCTGGGTCGGCTGGGCCGGGGGCACCGGCGCGGCGCCCGAGCCCTTCGACCTGGAGGGCATCCGGCTGCACCCGGTGCCGCTGAGCGCGGAGGAGCTGGAGCGCTACTACGAGGGTCAGTCCAACGCGACGATCTGGCCGCTCTACCACGACGCGGTGGAGACCCCGGCCTACAAGCGCCGATGGCGCGAGGCGTACCGGCTGGTCAACGCCCGCTTCGCGGAGGCCGCGGCGGAGGTCGCGGCCGAGGGCGCGACGGTCTGGGTACAGGACTACCAGCTCCAGCTCGTCCCGGCGATGCTGCGTGAGCTGCGGCCGGATCTGCGGATCGGGTTCTTCCTGCACATCCCGTTCCCGCCCATCGAGCTGTTCATGCAGATGCCGTTCCGCACCGAGATCCTGCGCGGCCTGCTCGGCGCCGACCTGGTCGGGTTCCAGCAGCGCCTCGCCGCGCAGAACTTCGTCCGGCTGGCCCGGCACCTGCTCGGGCTGCGCTACGAGGGGCAGATGATCCAGGTCGACGGCCGCCAGGTGAAAGCCGGCGCGTTCCCGATCTCCATCGACACGAAGGAGATGGAGCGCCTCGCCGCCGACCCGGCGATCCAGGCCCGCGCCAAGGAGATCCGCGAGGAGCTGGGCAACCCGAAGACGGTGATCCTCGGCGTCGACCGGCTCGACTACACCAAGGGCATCGAGCTGCGGCTGAAGGCCTTCCGGGAGCTGCTGGCTGACGGAAAGCTGACAGTCCCCGACGCGGTCATGGTGCAGGTCGCCACGCCCAGCCGCGAGCGCGTGGAGCACTACCAGGCCCTGCGCGTGAAGGTGGAGCGCGAGGTCGGCCGGATCAACGGCGAGTTCGGCCGGGTCGGCGTGCCGGCGGTGCATTACCTGCATCAGTCGTACAGTCGCACTGAGCTCGCCGCGATGTACGCCGCCGCCGACGTGATGATGGTGACCCCGCTGCGAGACGGGATGAACCTGGTAGCCAAGGAGTACGTCGCATCGCGCGCCGACCAGGGCGGTGCACTCGTACTCAGCGAGTTCGCCGGCGCCGCCACAGAGCTGCGCCAGGCGTTCCTGTGTAACCCGCACGACCCTGACGCGGTCAAGGACGCCCTACTGAGGGCCGTGCATGTAGAGAAGCCGGAGGCACGCCGCAGAATGCGGACAATGCAGCGCCATCTACGCACCCACGATGTGGGGCATTGGGCGAAGTCATTCCTCACCGAACTCGGTGTGCCTCAGCCGGAGGACGAGTGAACGCCGCCACTGACATCGTCACCCCGGCGGCCGGCAGCATGGACCCGGAGTTGCGCGCGGCCATCGGCCGCATCGCCCGGGTGCCCCAGCTTCTGATCGCCTGCGACTACGACGGCACCCTGGCGCCGATCGTGGAAGACCCCAGCAAGGCCGTACCGCTACCGGAGTCGGTGGCGGCCGTCCGGGCGCTGGCCGCCCTGCCACAGACCACCGTGGCGGTGGTCTCCGGGCGGGCCCTGCGCGACCTGGCGACACTCTCCCGGCTACCCAGCGAGGTCCACCTCGTCGGCAGCCACGGCTCCGAGTTCGACATCGGTTTCGTCGAGCGGCTCTCCCCCGAGCTGATCGCGGTGCGCACCCGGCTGCGCGACGCGCTGCGCCAGATCGCCTCGGACCACCCGGGCATCCGGCTGGAGCGCAAGCCGGCCAGCGTCGCGGTGCACACCCGCGGGGTGGCCCCCGAGATCGCGGCGGCGGCCATCGAGGCCGTCCGCGGCGGCCCGGCCACCTGGGAGGACGTCACGGTCACCCAGGGCAAGGAGGTCATCGAGCTGTCGGTGGTCGCCACCCACAAGGGCACGGCCGTCGACCAGCTACGCACCCAGCTCTCCGCCAGCGCGGTGCTCTTCATCGGCGACGACGTCACCGACGAGAACGCCTTCGGTAACCTGCAGGGGCCCGACGTCGGGATCAAGATCGGCCCCGGCGAGACCAGGGCCGGCTACCGGGTCGCCGAGCCGATCGAGGCCGCCCGCGCCCTCGGCCTGCTGCTGGAGACCCGCCGGCACTGGCTCTTCGGCGAGCGGGCGGTGCCCATCGAGCGGCACTCGATGCTGGCCAACGGGCGGACGGTGGCGCTGCTGACGCCCGAAGCCAAGGTCACCTGGCTCTGCCACCCCAAGCCGGACTCGGCGGCGATCTTCGCCGACCTGGTCGGGGGCAGCCCGGCCGGGCACTTCAGCGTCGCACCGGAGCGCGGGGGCATCCCCCTCGGCCAGCGCTACCGCTCGGGCACGATGACCGTCGAGACCCGCTGGTCGGGCCTGACCGTCACCGACTGGCTGGACAAGCCGGACAGGGACACCACGCCCGACGGCCCGGCCGTCGTCAGCGGCGACTCCACCCTGGTCCGGGTGCTGACCGGGTCCGGCAAGGTCCGGCTGGAGTTCGCGCCCCGGCCCGAGTTCGGCCAGGTCGCGGTGCAGCTACGGCCGATCGGCGACGGCCTGCTGGTGCTCGGCTCCAACGAGCCCGTGGCGCTCTACTCGCCAGGCGTCGAGTGGCGGGTCGCCAACGACGGCGGCTACGAGACGGCCAAGGCTGTCGTCGACCTCTCCGCGTCCGGGGGGCAGGTCGTGCTGGAGCTGCGCTTCGGCACACACAGCCTCGATCACCACCGGCTGCCGATCCACGAGCGGCAGGCCGCGGCCGAGCAGCCGTGGAAGGACTGGGTCGCCACCCTGCGGCTGCCGAACACCGCCCGGGACCTGGTGGCCCGCAGCGCGCTGACCCTGCGCGGGCTCTGCCACGAGGCCACCGGCTCGATCCTGGCCGCCGCGACCACCTCGCTGCCCGAGGAACTGGGCGGGGTCCGCAACTGGGACTACCGCTACTGCTGGCTGCGGGACGCGGCGATGACCGCACGGTCCCTGGTCGACCTCGGCTCAATCCAGGAGGCCGAGGCGCTGCTGCGCTGGGTCGACGGGTGCATCGAGCGCACCGGCGGGCACCCCGAGCGGCTGCACCCGCTCTACACGGTGGACGGCTACGAACTCGGCGCCGAGGCGGTCATCGACACCCTGCCCGGCTACGCGGGATCCCGGCCGGTACGCGTCGGCAACCTCGCCAACCACCAGCTCCAGCTCGACGTCTTCGGCCCGATCGCGGACCTGATCGCGGCCGTGGCCGACGCCCGGGGCTCCGTGCGCGAGGACGAGTGGCGGGTGCTGGACAACATGGTCGAGGCGGTCCGCCGCCGCTGGCACGAGCCCGACCACGGCATCTGGGAGGCCCGCCTCCCCCCGCGGCACCACATCTTCTCGAAGGTGATGTGCTGGATGACCGTCGACCGGGCGCTGCACGTGCTGCGCCAGCACGGCGGCGAGGACCGCCAGGAGTGGGTGGACCTGCGCGACCGCATCGGCGCGAACGTGCTGGAGTACGGCTGGCACGAGGCCGTCGAGGCCTACAGCGTGGCGTACGGCAACGAGGACATGGACGCCTCGTCGCTGTGGATCGGGCTCTCCGGCCTACTCCCCGGCGACGACCCGCGTTTCCTCTCCACCGTCCTGCGGATCGAGGCCGACCTGCGCAGCGGCCCGGTCGTCTACCGCTACCACTGGGACGACGGCCTGCCGGGGCGCGAGGGCGGCTTCCACATCTGCACGGCGTGGCTCATCGAGGCGTACCTGCGCACCGGGCGGCGTACCGACGCCGAGGAGCTGTTCTCGCAGATGGTGGACACCGCCGGCCCGACGGGCCTGCTGCCCGAGCAGTACGACCCGCTGGCCGAGCGCGGGCTGGGCAACCACCCGCAGGCGTACAGCCATCTCGGCCTGATCCGCTGCGCCCTGCTGCTGGACAACATGCTCAAGCACTGAGCCGACGCACGACGGCGGCCGGAGACTCGTCTCCGGCCGCCGTCGTGTCCGCGGCGGCGGTACCCCTACCGCCACCCGGTCCGACCCCAGCATCGCCACGATCCGTTGATCGCCGTCGGGCGTCCTGCTTTGCTGTCACCGGCGGCATTGATATCGACGCTGCCGAATTGGTATCGGTGCTCAGGACGGAGATGGCGCAATGAACGGAATGACGAAGACCCTGCGCGGGATCGGCGCGGCGTTCAGCGCCGCACTGGTAGTCGCCGGGGTCGTGCTCGTCGGCCCCACGCCGGCCTCGGCCGCGGACTACTACTACGAGCTTCCCTACCCGGCGGGCGAGTCCTACCAGGTCACCCAGGGGCCTGAGGGCGCGTACTCGCACGTCGGCCCCTACAACGAGTACGCCTGGGACTTCGGGCTTCCGGCCTGGTATGAGGTCTCCGCCGCACAGGCCGGCACCGTCCTCGTCTCGAACTGGTCGGTTTACCCGGGCAACGGCATCGAGGTGATGATCCGGCACTCGAACGGCCAGTGCACCCACTACATCCATCTGAACCAGGCGATCTACAACACCGGCGACTGGGTCCCGCAGGGCCGGGTCATCGGCTCGTCGGGCGCCACCGGAAACGCCACCGGGGCGCACCTGCACTTCCAGGTCATCAACTGCAACACCCGGGTCGGCATCCCGGCCACCCTCCAGGGCTGGACGCCCTACACCGGCTCCTGGCCGAGAAGCGTCAACACCCGCGCCTGAGCACCGGCGGCCGGAGCGGCACCCCGCTCCGGCCCGCCGTCGTCGCGGTGGTTGCCGGCCGGCTCAGCCGTCGAGCGTCGTCACCACGTCGCCCACGACCACCACGGCCGGGGGCCGGAGCCCCTCGGCCGCCACGTCGGCGGCCACCGTGCCGAGCGTGGAGCGCAGCACCCGCTGCGCCCCGGTCGTGGCCTCCTGCACCACGGCGGCCGGGGTCTGCGCCGGCCGGCCGTGCGCGAGCAGCGTCGCGGTGATCGCCGCGAGGTTCTTCAGCCCCATCAGGACGACCAGCGTGCCGCGCAGCCCGGCCAGGGCGTCCCAGCGCACCAGGGAGGCCGGGGAGTCGGGCGCGACGTGGCCGGAGACCACTGTGAACTCGTGGGCCACCCCCCGGTGGGTGACAGGCACGCCGGCCACGGCCGGCGCCGCGATCGCGCTGGTGACGCCGGGCACCACGGTCACCGGCACGCCGGCCGCCGCGCAGGCCAGCAATTCCTCGCCGCCCCGGCCGAAGACGTACGGGTCGCCGCCCTTGAGGCGGACCACGAACCCTCCGGCGAGGGCCCGCTCCACCAGGATCCGGTTGATCTCCTCCTGGGCGCGCGACGGGCCGTAGGGGATCTTGGAGGCGTCCACGAGTTCGACGTCGGCGCGCAACTCGTCGAGCAGGAGCCCCGGCACGAGCCGGTCGGCGACCACCACGTCCGCCTCCGTGAGCAGCCGCCAACCCTTCACGGTGATCAGCTCCGGGTCGCCCGGCCCGGCGCCCACCAGCGCCACCCGCCCGACGGGAAGGGGCCCTGCCGCGACCGCGGGCGCCGCCAGGGGACCCCTGCGCGCGTCGAGCAGGACGCGGATCGCGTCGCGGACGGCCATCGAGCGGCGCGGGTCGCCCCCGCCGAGCACCGCCACGGTCACCGGACCGTGCCGGGTCACCGCCGGGGTCCAGGCGGTCGCGGCGGCGCGGTCGTCGGCGCGTACGCAGAAGATGCGACGCTCGGCGGCGGCGGCGCTGATCGACGCGGCGGCGGTCGGGTCGTCGATCGCGGCGTGGACCAGCCAGGCGCCGTCCAGGTCGTCGGGGGCGAACCGGCGCGGCGCCCAGTGCAGCCGTCCGGCGTCGACGTGCGCCCGCAGCGCCGGGGTCAGCTCCGGGGCGACGAGGAAGACGTCCGCGCCGGCGTCGAGCAGGGCCGGCACGCGCCGGGTGGCCACCGCTCCCCCGCCCACCACGACCACCCGCCGGCCGGCGAGCCGCAGGCCGAGCGGGTACGGGTTGCCGCTCACGCCGCACCCCCGTCGCCGCGCGGGCCGCTCCGTCCGGTCACTTCTCGGCCACCCCCGCCGAGTCGAAGGTGGCGACCTCGTGCAGCACCCGGACCGCCCCGGTGACCACCGGCAGCGCGAGCAGCGCGCCGGTGCCCTCGCCGAGGCGCAGCCCGAGGTCGATCAGGGGTTCCAGGCCCAGCCGGCGCAGCGCGACCGTGGCCCCCGGCTCGGCGGAGCGGTGCCCGGCCACCATGGCGGCCACGGCGTGCGGGGCGAAGGCCGCCGCGGCGAGGGCCGCGGAGACTGCGATCACCCCGTCCAGCAGCACCGGCGTCCGGCGGGCGGCGGCGCCGAGGATGAACCCGGCCAGCGCGGCGTGCTCCAGACCGCCGACGGCGGCCAGCACGCCCAGCGGGTCGGCGGGGTCGGGTGCGTGCCGGCGCAGCGCGGCCCGCACCACGTCGACCTTGCGGGCGTACGTCGGGTCGTCGACCCCGGTGCCCCGACCCGTCGTCTGCGCCGGGTCGAGGCCGGCGAACGCGGCGATCAGGGCGGCGGCGGGCGTGGTGTTGCCGATGCCCATGTCCCCGGTGAGCAGGATGCCGGCGCCGGCGTCGACCAGGTCGTCGGCCACCCGGATGCCCGTCGCCATGGCGGCGCGGACCTCGTCGCGGGTGAGCGCGGCGGTCACCGCCAGGTCCCGGGTGCCGGGGCGGACGTTCGCGGCCACCAGCCGGGGCACGTCGCGGCTCGGCGCGGCGCCGCCCGCTCGCGCCCCCGGCCCGGCGGTGGCCGACGGGTCGTCGACGGTCGGGAGCGGGGTCGCGACGCCGACGTCGACCACGGTGACGGAGGCGCCGGCCTGCCGGGCGAACGCGTTTACCACGGCGCCGCCGGCCAGGAAGTTGCCGATCATCTGCGCGGTGACCTCCTGCGGCCAGGGCGTCACCCCCTGGGCGTGCACGCCGTGGTCGCCGGCGAAGATCGCCACCGCGGCCGGCTCGGGCAGCGGCGGCGGGCACCGCCCGGCGAGGCCGGCGAGGCGTACGGAGAGTTCCTCCAGGGCGCCCAGCGAGCCCGGGGGCTTGGTCAGCCGCCCCTGCAACTCCCGGGCGGCGGCCATCGCCGACTCGTCCGGCGGCCCGATCGTCGCGATCGTGGTCTCCAGCATCATGCCTCCAGCATCTCGGCGAGGATCTCGATGAACGCGTCGGTGGTGGCCGGGTCGCGCACGGCGATACGCAGCCAGTCCGGGCCGAGACCGGGGAAGGTGTCGCCCCGGCGCACCGCCCAGCCGCGCCGCCGCAGCGCGAGCCGCACGTCGGCGGCGCCGGGCACGTGCACCAGCACGAACGCGCTGGCGGGGCGGCCGGCGACGCGTACGCCGGGCAGGGCCGACAGGCGGGCGACCAGGTGCTCGCGGTCGGCGGCGAGGCCGGCGGCGATGGCGCGCTCGGCGGCGACCGCGACGGGCGTGGCGCAGGCCGACGCGGCGGCCAGGGCGGGGGTGGAGACGGCCCAGAGCGGCTGGGCGGCGGCCAGCCGCTCCAGCAGCGCGGGCTCGCCGAGCAGGTAGCCGATGCGCAGTCCGGCGAGGCCCCAGGTCTTGGTGAGGCTGCGGACCACCAGCAGGCCGGGCAGGTCCCGCCGGGCGGCCAGCGACTCGGGTTCGCCGTTCACCCCGGGGGCGGCGGTGGTGTCGGCGAACGCCTCGTCGACCACCAGCACCCGGCCGGGCCGGGCCAGGGCCGCGAGGTCGGCGGCGGGGTGCAGCACCGACGTCGGGTTGGTCGGGTTGCCGACCATCACGAGGTCGGCGTCGGCGGGCACCCGGCCCGCATCGAGCCGGAAGTCGTCGGCGGCGTCGAGCAGCACCCGTTCCACCTGGTGCCCGGCGGCGCGCAACGCCGCCTCGGGCTCGGTGAACTGCGGATGCACCACCACGGGCCGGCGCACGCCGCGCAGCGCCCGGGCGAGCAGCACGAATCCCTCGGCCGCGCCGGCGGTCAGCAGCACCTCGGCGGGCGGACGGCCGTGCCGGGCGGCGACGGCGGCCCGCGCCGGCCGTGGATCGGGGTAGGAGGCGAGGTCCGCGAGCGCGGCGGTGATCGGGTCGGCCAGCCAGTCCGGCATGGTGTCGCGCCGTACGTTGACGGCGAGGTCGACCAGCCCCGCGCCCACCTCGGCGTCACCGTGGTGGGTGAGGTCGGGCTCGGGGCGGGTGGGCCCGGCTTCGGGGTGGGTGTCGGTCGGCTGACCACGCATGTCCGCGATCCTGCCGGGAAGGCGGCGCGCGGGACAGCGCATCGGTGCGTGGGTCGCGTCACCCACACGAGCGTTCATGAATATTTCTCAGGCATGAATCGGAAATGTCATAACTTGGTGTGGTGAGCAATCGACCCCTCGCCGCCGCCGGTCGTCTCGTTCCCCTCCTACGCGCCGGGCTGATCGCCGGCATCGTCGTCGCCGCCGTGGCGTATCCCGTCGCCGCCGCCACCGGCCTCGGCGCCAAGGCCACGGCCCACGCCATGGAACACAAGACCAAGATCCTCGCCACCGCGCTGCCGGCGGAGACGTCGTACGTCTACGCGCCGGACGGCAGGACGGTGCTCACGATGTTCTACGAGGAGTACCGGCAGTACACGAAGCTCGCCGACATCTCCCCGAACATGCAACAGGCGATCGTCGCCGCCGAGGACAACCGCTTCTACCAGCACCGGGGCGTCGACCCGAAGGGCGTCGCCCGCGCCTTCGTGGCCAACGCCCGCTCCAGCGGCGTCTCCCAGGGCGCCTCCACCCTCACCATGCAGTACGTGCGGATGGCGCTGCGGGACAGCGCGACGACGCCGAAGGAGGTGCAGGACGCCACCCAGCAGACCAGCCTGCGCAAGGTCAAGGAGATGCGCATGGCGATGGACCTGGAGAAGGAACTGAGCAAGGGGCAGATCCTGGAGCGCTACCTCAACTCGGCGTACTTCGGGCACCGCGCGTACGGCATCTACGCGGCCAGCGAGATCTTCTTCTCCAAGGCCCCCAAGGACCTCAGCCCCGTCGAGGCGGCCACCCTCGCCGGCCTGGTCAAGTCCCCGTCCGAGTACGACCCGGCCAGCTCCGACCAGAAGGAGGCCACCGGCCGGCGCAACTACGTGCTGGACCGGATGACGCAACTCGGCTATCTCTCGCCGGACGCCGTCACGCAGGCGAGGACCGAGCCGATCCGGCTGAAGCTGACCTACCCGTCGAACGACTGCGCCGCCGTGCCGGAGAAGTGGAACAGCTGGGGCTTCGCCTGCGACTACCTGAAGAACTGGTGGAGCGCGCAGCCCGCGTTCGGGGAGAACCGGCTGGAGCGGATGGACAAGCTGCGCCGGGGCGGCTACCGGATCGTGCTCAGCCTCGACCCCAAGATCCAGCAGGCGGCCGAGAAGAACGTCGGCAGCAAGGAGGGCACCGGCAGCCCGTTCGCCAACGGCATCGTGGTCTCCGAGCCCGGCACCGGGCGGGTCAAGGCGATGGCGATCAACCGGACGTACTCGCTGGATCTGAGCGAGAACGGGCTGAGTTCCAACCCCGAGGCCGGACCGAAGGTCAAGGCGAACTACCCGAACACGGTGGCGCCCCTGCTCGGTGGCGGCGACCTGCCGGGATACCAGGCCGGCTCGACGTTCAAGATGTTCCCGATGCTGGCCGCCCTGGACGCAGGCATGCCGCTGTCGACCGCGTTCAACGCCCCGCACCGGTACCGCTCCGAGGTCTACGACGGCTGGTCGCCCTCCAACGCCAGCGGCGCGATGAGCGGCAACCAGACCATGTGGTCCGGGTTCGGCAAGTCCGTGAACACGTACTTCGTGTGGTTGGAGGAGCAGGTCGGCGCGGACCGGGCGGTCCGCCTCGCCGAGCAGCTCGGGCTGCGCTGGCGCACCGACGTCGACCGGGACCACGCGTCACCGGCCAAGGCGAAGCAGTGGGGTGCGTTCACCCTCGGCGTCTCCGACGCCACCCCGCTGGAGATGGCCAACGCGTACGCCGCGATCGCCGCCGACGGCCGCTACTGCGAGGCGATCCCCGTGCAGGCGATCTACAACCGGGACGGCACCCCGACCACCTGGCAGACCGCCTCCGGCATCGAACGCGAGGTCGCCAAGCCGCGCTGCCGGCAGGTGGTGAACGCCGACGCCGCCCGCGCCGCCACCGACGCGGCCCGCTGCCCGACCGGCGACACCCCGGCCCGCGGGAGCTGCGGCGGCTGGTCGACCGCGGACAGCGTGCGGGGCACCGTCGGCCGCCCGGTGGCGGGCAAGACGGGCACCACCGACAGCACCCGGTCGGCCTGGTTCGTCGGCTACACCCCGGAGCTGGCGGCGGCCAGCTTCATCTCCGACCCCGACAACCCGTTCAACGCCGTCGGCGACGGCCAGTCGCAGATCCCGATCAAGGCGGTGGCCGAGACGCTCCGCGACGGCCTGAAGGGCCAGCCCACCCGCCAGTTCACCCCGCCCTCGGACCGCATCGTCGGCTGACGTGGGCGCCGCACGCGACGGACGCCCCCGGCTTCCCCGGGGGCGTCTGGCACGCAGTTGAGCCAAGATGGCTTGCGCTTGGTGCCATCCGTGTGCCAAATTGGCACCATGGACTTGACCTCGTATGTGAGCAACCTCGGACGTGAGTTCGGCACGCTCGCCGAAACCGGCGGCGACGAGGCCCGGGCCCTGGTCGAGCGGCTGGCCGGGTCCCTCGAGTCGGCGATCCGGATGACGCTGCTGGAGGCGTTGTCGGCCGCCGCCGACGAGATCACCCGGGAGTTGGCTCCGGGTTCGGTCCAGCTACGGCTGCGCGGACGCGATCCGAGCTTCGTGGTGACCCCACCACCCGCCGAGCCGCGCGAGCCCGCCGCGGAGCAAGCCGCGACCACCGTCCCCCCCGCGGTCGACAGCGATTTGCTGATCGCCGAGGACGGCCCCGCCGCCCGGATCAACGTACGCCTGCCCGAGCAGCTCAAGGCCGCGGTGGAACAGGCCGCGACCAAGGAGGGGCGCTCGGTCAACGCCTGGCTGGTCCGGGCTGCCGCCGCCGGCCTGCAACGCTCCGAGCACGACCAGCGTCCCGAGCCCCGTGGCGGCGGAAAGCGCGCCAAGCAGGGCTTCACCGGCTGGGTGCGCTAGCCGCACCGCACGCTCCTCCCACACCACGTCCCCCACCTGCGGGGACGGCTCACCCACCCATGATGCGGGGACCACCATGCCCAGTTACGAGACGCCCGAATCCATCTCCGTCACGCTCGAACTCGGCGTCGCCGAGGTGCGGATCACCGCGAGCGACCGCACCGACACCGTCGTCGAGATCCGCCCCACCGACGCGTCCGACGAGTCCGACGTGAGAGCCGCCGCGGAGGTGCGTGCCGACTACGCCAACGGCACGCTCCAGATCACCGGCCCCAAGCGCGTCTTCGACTTCTCGAAGAAGAGCAGGTCGGTCGACGTGTCCATCGAGTTGCCCAGCGGTTCCCAGCTCTCCGCCCACCTGCTGATGGGGGGCATCCGCTGTGTCGGCCGCCTCGGGGAGTGCCGGCTCAAGACCACCGGCAACATCTGGCTCGAACGAACCGGCCCGCTGCGCCTGCACACGGGGCTCGGGCACGTCACCGCCGACGAGATCACGGGCAGCGCCGAGATCTCCACCGGCTCCGGCAAGATCGAGGTCGGTGACATCGGGGGCGCCGCGGAGGTCAAGAACTCCAACGGCGACACCGCGATCGACGTGGTCGCCGGCGACGTGCGGGTGCGCAACGCCAACGGTGCCATCGACATCGGGCGGGCCGGCGCCGGCGTCGACGCGAAGACATCCAACGGCGGCATCCGCGTCGGCGAGGTGCTCCATGGCTCCGTCGTGCTCGGGACCGCCATGGGTGACCTGGACATCGGCATCGCCGACGGCACCGCCGCCTGGCTGGAGGTGAACACCGGATTCGGGCACGTACGCAACCTGATGGAGAACGCCGCCCGGCCCGAGGAGGCCGGCAGGACCGTCGAGGTGCGCGCCCGCACCTCCTGTGGCGACATCACCGTCCACCGCTCCTGAGCCACCCGCGCCCGAACCGGGGAGACCCATGATCATCACCCGACCAAGAGAGGCCGTTCGATGACGACGCAACAAGCACCGGCGATCCGCGTACGGGGCCTGGAGAAGTCGTACCAGCAACTGCACGTGTTGCGGGGCGTGGACTTCGACGTGGCGCGGGGCAGCATCTTCGCCCTGCTCGGCTCCAACGGCGCAGGCAAGACCACCGTCGTGAAGATCCTCTCCACCCTGCTGAAGGCGGACGCGGGGACGGCCAACGTCAACGGCCGCGACGTCGCCACGCAGGCCGCGGGCGTGCGGGAGTCCATCAGCCTCACCGGGCAGTTCGCCGCCGTCGACGAGATCCTCAGCGGGCGGGAGAACCTCGTCCTGGTCGCCCGGTTACGGCACCTCAGGAACCCGGGCGCCATCGCGGACGACCTGCTCGAACGTTTCGCCCTGACCGAAGCGGCCACCCGGAGGGCGGCGACCTACTCCGGCGGCATGCGCCGCCGCCTCGACATCGCGATGAGCCTCATCGGGAGCCCGCCGGTCATCTTCCTCGACGAGCCGACCACCGGCCTGGACCCCCAGGCGCGCATCGAGGTGTGGCAGGCCGTCAAGGAACTCGCCGCCCAGGGCACCACGGTGCTGCTCACCACGCAGTACCTGGACGAAGCCGAACACCTCGCCGACCGCATCGCGATCCTCCACGAGGGCCGCATCATCGTCGACGGCACCCTGCCCGAACTCAAGCGGCTGCTCCCACCCGCCACGGTCGAATACGTCGAGAAGCAACCGACCCTCGAGGACGTCTTCCTCACACTCATCGGCGCCGCCGGCAGGGACGGCGGCACCGCACTGACCGCAGCATCGACACCGACGAGCAGGGAAAAGCGATGACCACGCACTTCTTCGGCGACACCGCCGTCCTCCTGGGCCGATCCCTGCGCCACATCACCCGCAGCGTCGACACCATCATCACCACGGCGATCACACCGGTCGTCATGCTGCTGCTGTTCGTCTACGTGTTCGGCGGGGCGATCGACACCGGGTCCGACTCGTACGTCAACTACCTGCTGCCCGGCATCCTGCTCATCACCGTCGCGTCGGGCATCGCCTACACCGCGTTCCGGCTCTTCCTCGACCTGAAGAGCGGCATCTTCGCACGATTCCAGTCCATGCCGATCGCACGGTCCTCCGTGCTGTGGGCGCACGTGCTGACCTCACTCATCGCCAACCTGATCTCGCTCACGGTCGTCACCGGCGTCGCCCTGCTCATGGGCTTCCGCTCCGGAGCCGGAATCCTCGCGTGGCTCGCCGTCGCCGGCATCCTGACCCTGTTCACCCTCGCGCTGACCTGGCTCGCCGTCATCGCCGGCCTCACCGCGAAATCCGTCGACGGTGCCAGCGCCTTCTCCTACCCCCTCATCTTCCTGCCGTTCCTCAGCTCGGCATTCGTGCCCACCGCCACCATGCCGGGCCCCGTACGCGCCTTCGCCGAACACCAACCGGTGACCTCCATCGTCAACGCCCTCCGCGACCTGTACTCGCAGCAGCCCGTCGGCGCCGACATCTGGATCGCCCTCGCCTGGTGCGTCGGCATCCTCGTCATCGCCTACGCCCTCGCCACCGTCACCTACCGCCGCAAGATCAGCTAGCTAGCGCCTCGCCCGGCACGTCTGTCGGGTGCGTGGGACGTGTCGGGCCCGGGAGCCACCGCCGGGAGAAGCCACCACCGCGCGAGAGCCACATCCGCCACCTGACCGGCCCCGACCTGCCCGGAGAGAGTTCGCCGGTCAGGTCGGGGCCGGCGGGGTGAACCCCCTGGGCGGTGGCCGGCCCGTCGGGGCCGTCAACGCAGGTCGGCGGAGACCAGGGACCAGACCTCCAGGTCGACCCGGCCGCCCCGGACGAAACCCGCGTTGCGCAGCAGGCCCTCGTAGCTGAACCCGGCCTTCTCGGCGACCCGGCGCGAGGCCAGGTTGCCGGGGGCGACCCGCAGCTCGACGCGCTGGAAGCCGTGTTCGAGGATCAGCGCGATGGCCAGCGCGTCGACCGCCTCGACCGCCAGGCCGAAGCCCCGCGCGTGCGGCGCCATCGCGTAGGAGACCTCGGTGCACCGGGCGCCCCAGTCGGTGCGCCGCGTCCACAGGCAGCCCACCACCCGGTCGTCCTCCCGGCGTACCGCCGCGTAGTGGTCGCCGTCGCCGCTGTCGCGGCGCTGCCGGGCCCAGTCCGTGCACCAGGCCAACCCGTCGATCTGACCGGAGCTGTCGGCCAGCGGCAGCCACCGCTGGGTCTGCCGGTCGGCGAAGACCTCGTCGGCGGCCGTGGCGTCGGCCCCGGTCAGCGCGCGTACCTCGGTGCGGGGCGTGGAGACCGTCAGCGCCGGGAAGCGGCGCACCGCCACCTGACCGATCATGCCGGCACCCCCTCGGGCCGGGCGGTCGCGGGGTCGGCCGCCGCCACCGCCGCGGCCACCAGCCGGTCCGCCAACCCCGGATACGCCGCCCAGTGCAGGGTGAGCTGCGAGGCGTGCACGCCCCGCCAGACGAAGCCCTCGGGCGCACCGCCGTCCCAGCTCCACGCCGGCCGGGCACCGGCCCGCGGGGTGAGCACCCCCCGGTGCTCCTTGTGCCCGGCCACCACCGTGCCCGCCGGCGCCACCAGGCTGCCGGTCAGCGCGGTCGCCTCCCGGTAGCCCGTCACCAGGCCGTCGCGGCGCGTCCCGACCGCGTCGAGCACCCCGCACATCGGCAGCCCGTCCAGCTCCCGGGCCAGCCAGAGCAGGCCGGCCCCCTCGGCGACCACGGGCCGCCCGTCGCGGGCCAGCTCCGCGACGGCGACGCAGAGCCGGCGGTTGGCGGAGAGCCGCTCGGCGTACGACTCGGGCAGCCCGCCGCCGACGACCAGCGCGCCGGTGCCGACGGGCAGCGCCTCGTCGTGCAGCGGGTCCACGGTCACCACCTCGGCGCCGGCCGCCCGCAGCAGCTCGGCGGTCTCGGCGTGGCTGTAACTGCCGCCCGGCGTGCCGGCGACCGCCACGACCGGGCGCGGCCCCGGCGGCGGGGGCACGACGTCGTCGCGCCCGGCCTGCGGCGTCCACGGCGGCGCGGGCAACGGCGGGGCGGAGCGGGCCAGGCCCAGGAGCTGATCCAGCTCGACCGTGGCCGCCACCGCCTCGCCGAGCTGGCGGACCGCGCGGACGGCCTCGGGGGTGCGGGCGAGCGCCGGCACCGTACCGTAGCGGCGGGTGGGCAGCACGGCCGGCAGGTCCTGGCGGCGCAGCGCGCCGTGCACCGGCACCCCGATGTCGTCGAGCGCCTCACGCAGCAGCTTCTCGTGCCGGTCGGACGCCACCCGGGTCAGGAGCACCCCGCCGAGCCAGAGCTGCTCGTCGTACGAGCGGAAGCCGTGCACCAGGGCGGCCACCGACTGCCCGGTCGCGGCGACGTCGACCACCAGCACCACCGGGCTGCGCAGCGCGGTGGCCACGGCGGCCGTCGACTCGCTCTGCGGACGGCCGGTGAGGCTGTCGTACAGCCCCATGCTGCCCTGCACCACGGCGAGCCCGGCGCCGGCCGCGCCGTGGCCGACGAGCGGGGCGATCCGGTCGATGCCGACCAGTCGGGGATCGAGGACACGCCCGGGGCGACCGGCGGCCAGGCCGAGGTACGCGGCGTCGACCTGGTCGGGGCCGACCTTGAACCCGGCGACGTCGACGCCCCGGGCGGCGAAGGCGGCGAGCAGCCCGATCGCCAGCGCGTTCTTGCCGTGGCCGGAGGACGGCGCGCTGAGCACCAGGCGCGGCACGACGGTCATCATCGACTCCCTGCGGGACCTACGGCGGGCCGGCGGCCCGGCTCCGCCCGCGTGACGATAGCCCAAGCCATCGGCGGATGGCCCCCGCCGAGCCGGCCGGCCCGCGCCCCGCGCCGGCCCGATGAGGGCGGTCGAGGCGAGTGCCTCCGGTCACAGGGGTAGCCTCGTTGTCGTGTACCGGTTCCTGCTGACGCCGCGCTGGCTGGGCATTCTCGTGCTCACCCTCGTCGCCGCCGCCGTGATGGTGCTGCTCGGCAACTGGCAGCTGGACCGCTACCACGGCCGCACGGAGATCAATGAACGGATCGACGCCGGCCTGCGGATGGACCCGAGGCCGCTGCGGGACGCGCTGCCCGCCCCGGCCGGCGGCGCCGGCACGGTCGGCCCCGCCCCCGCCGCGGCGGACGCCTGGTCCCGGGTCACCGTGACCGGCCGCTACGACCCGGCGAACGTGGTCCTGGTGCGGGGCCGCTCGGTCGACCGCACGGTCGGCTTCGAGGTGGTCACCCCGCTCGTGCTGGCCGACGGCACCGCCGTGCTGGTGAACCGCGGCTGGGTCCCGCCGGCACGCGGCGGCGACGCGACCGTCCACCCGGACGTGCCGGCCCTGCCGACCGGCGAGGTCACCGTCACCGGGCGCGTGCACGTGAGCGAGAGCGGCTCGGTCGCCGTGACCCGACGCGACGGCAAGCTGGAGACCCGGCGGATCGGGGTGCCCCGGCTGGCCCAGGAGCTGCCCTACCCGGTGCACGGGGCCTACGTCCTGCTCGACGAGCAGACCCCGGCAGCCGACCCGCTGTTCAAGGCCGTACCGGTGGGGCACGCCAACAACTGGCAGAACCTCGGCTACGTCGTGCAGTGGTGGATCTTCGCCGTGATGACCCTCTTCGGCTACGGCTGGGTGGCCCGCCGGGAGGCCCGCCGGTTGGCCGGTGGGGCACCGGAGAAGCCCGTCGACCGCGCCGCCGAGCCCGCACCGCACCCGGTCGCCTGAGGGCGCCCCACCCGCCCGGCGTCACGGTCGGGGCCGGCAGTCGGGGGCCCGGGCACGACGCCCGGGTTGTAGGGTCCGCCTCATGTTCAACGTGCGTGGAGTGCTGCGGTGAGCCCTGATCCGACGATGCCGCTACCGCCGTCGGAACCGGCGACCCCGCCGCCGGCCTCGGCCAGCCCCTACTCGGCCCCGCCGGCGGCGCCCTACGCCGTCGATCCGTACTACTCCGCCCCGCCGGCCGCCGGCCACCCCGCCGCCCCCTACTCGGCCCCGCCGGGGCCGCACCCGCCGGCGATGGCGCACCTGGCCCTGCCGCCGGCCGGTTTCGGGCCGGCCCCGCAGGGCGGGGCGGGGGTACAGATCGGCGAGATCATGGTGAGCCCGCCGGTGATCCACACTCCCGCCGGGGTCCTGCCGCTGGCCGGCGCGTCCTGGCACGTCTCCGACTACTGGCAGCGGGAGGAGAAGATCGCCCCCTGGGCGGTGGTCTGCGCGATCGTCGGCTTCTTCTGCCTGACCTTCTTCAGCCTGCTCTTCCTCCTGATCAAGGAGACCCGGCACCACGGCACCGTCCAGGTCACCGTGATCAACGGCGTCCAGCAGTACGTCGCCCGGATCCCGGTCAGCGACCAGGGCCAGGTGCAGCACATCAACAACCAGGTCAACTACGCCCGGTCGCTGTCGGCCCGGTGAGCGCGCCGGTGGGGCGCCGGTGCGACCGGCGTCCCGCCGCAACGCCCGGGGTGGCCCGTGCGGCCGCAACCGCCGGCCGGGCGGGTCGGGCGGCGGTCAGCCGGTGACGCGACCGGCGTGGATGGCGCGTACGGCGTCGATGGTGTCGGCCTCCGCCGCCGCCTTGTCGTCGCGGTAGCGCACCACCCGGGCGAAGCGCAGCGCCATCCCGCCCGGGTAGCGGGAGCTGGTCTGCACCCCGTCGAAGGCGATCTCGACCACCTGCTCCGGGCGCACCCGCACCACCCAGTCGCCGCGCTCGACGGCGAGGGCGAGGAAGCGCTCGGTCTGCCAGCGCAGCAGCTCGTCGGTGAGGCCCTTGAACGTCTTGCCGAGCATGACGAAGTCGCCGGTGCGGGGGTCGCGCGCGCCGAGGTGCAGGTTGGACAGCCAGCCCTGCCGCCGGCCGCTGCCCCACTCCACGGCCAGCACCACCAGGTCGAGGGTGTGCCGGGGCTTCACCTTCACCCACGCGGACCCCCGCCGGCCGGCGTCGTAGGGGGCGTCGGGCGCCTTCACCACCACGCCCTCCTGGCCGGCGTCGACGGCGGCGGCGAACGCCTCGCCGGCCCGCTCGGGGCCGTCGACCTCCATCCGGCCCACCAGCAGCGGGGCGCCGACCGCGGCGTCGAGCGCGGCCCAACGCTCCCGGCCGGGCCGGTCGATCAGGTCGTCGCCGTCGAGGTGCAGCAGGTCGAAGAAGTACGGGGTCAGCACCGTCTCGCCGGTGCTGCCGGCGGCGGCCCGCACCGCCGGGGCGACCGGGGCCCGACCGGTGCCGCCCGGCGGGGTGCGCCGCGCCGCGCGGCTCGACGTCTGCTGGAACGGCAGCGGCCGGCCCGTCTCGTCGAGGCCGATGGCCTCCCCGTCGAGCACCAGCTCGCGGGCGGGCAGCGCCCGCACGGCGGCGACCACCTCCGGGACGCGGGCGGTGATGTCGTCCAGGCTGCGGGTGAACACGGCGATCTCGTCGCCGCTGCGGTGGACCTGGATCCGGATGCCGTCGAGCTTCACGTCGACCACCGCGGGCGTGCCGGTGGCGGCCAGCGCCGCGTCCACCGTCGGCGCGCTCTGGGCCAGCATCGGCGCGAGCGGGCGCCCGAGGACCAGGCCGAAGGCGGCCAGCGCCGCCGCGCCCCCGTCGAGCGCCGCGACCGCGACCGCGCGCAAATCGCCGGCGAGCAGCAACGCCCGGCGTACGGCGGCGGCCGGCACCGCAGCGGCCCGGGCCACCGCGTCGGCGAGCAGCCCCGCCTGCGCGCCCTGGCGCAGCTCACCGCTGAACAGGCCGGTCAGCAGCCGCTGCTCCTCGGCGGTGGCGGCGGCGTAGAGCGCGCCCAGCAGCGCCCGGCGTCGGGCCTGGGAACCCGGCCCGTGCACGGACGCGATCTCGTCGACGGCCGCGTCGACGGCGGCCACGGTCAGGGTCGGCTCGGCGGCCGGCGGCGGCAGGTCCCGCAGGCTCGCCCAGCCCACCCCGGTCTGCCGCTGGCGCAGCTCGCCGGCCAGCCAACCCGCACCCGCCGGGACCTCCGCCGGGTCGAGCGAGCGCAGCGCGGCGGCGAGCAGCTCCACCTTGGCCGACCGGGCCCGGGTGGCGCCGACGGCGGCGGAGGTGGCTGCCAGGTCGAGGAACCGCACGGGCTCCATCCTGCCAGCCACCCCCGACATCACCCGGGCATTGCCGTGCCCGGGTGGCCCGGCGGCCCGGGCCCGGCCGGGCCCGGGGCCTTGCGTCGGTCAGGCCGAGACGGGTTCCTCGATCCGCAGGCCACGGGCGCGGACCTCCTCGGCGACCCGGGAGAGCACCGTGTCGAGCGCGACCAGCGCGGCGGACAGGTCACCGAGCTGTTCCTTGAGCGTGTCCTCGGACCACGCGGAGACGTCGACGTCCCCCAGAGCGCTGACGGCGGCCGTCAGCCGGCCCATCACCTCATTCGTACGCATGTTCGAGAGGCTATAACAACGCGGCCGGCGACACGCCGTAAACGCCCACATCGGCACCGAAGCCGACGGTTGCGACAACCTAACGCCCGTCGACACCCGCCTCGGCGACGTTGCGCAGCAGCAGGGCCTCGGCCAGACACACCCGCGCGAACTCCCCGAGGTGCAGGCTCTCGTTGGGGCCGTGCGCCCGGGCGTTCGGGTCCTCCACGCCGGTCACCAGGACCGCCGCGGCCGGGAACATCTCCTGGAAGGTGGCGATGAACGGGATCGAGCCGCCGATGCCGAGGTCCACCGGCTCCGTGCCGTCCCAGGCGGTCCGGAACGCCGAACGGGCCGCGTCGAACATCGGCCCGGACGCGTCGATGACGCACGGGTCGCCGTCGTGTTCGAAGGTGACGTCCACCCGCGCGCCCCACGGGGCGTGCCCCTCCAGGTGGGCGCGCAGGGCCGCGTACGCCCGCTTGGGATCGTCGCCCGGCGCCAGCCGCACGCTGAGCTTGGCCTTGGCGGCCGGCACCAGGGCGTTCGGCGCCTCACCGGTGGACGGGGCGTCGATGCCGAGCACCGCGAGGGCCGGCTTCGTCCATAGCCGGTCGGTGATCCGCCCGGTGCCGATCAGGCCCACGCCCTCGGCCAGCCCGGCCTCGGCGCGGAACCGGTCCTCGGGGTAGTCGACGCTCGCACCCTCCCGGCCGACCAGCCCCTCGACGGCCACGTCGCCGGCGTCGGTGTGCAGGGTGGCCAGCAGCCGCGCCAGGGCGGTCAGCGCGTCCGGCACCGCGCCGCCGTACATGCCGCTGTGCACGGCGTGGTCGAGGGTGCGTACCTGCACGAAGCAGTTGACGATGCCGCGCAGCGACGTGGTCAGCGCCGGTACGCCGATGTCCCAGTTCGCCGAGTCGGCGATCACGATGACGTCCGAGGTGATCTCGTCGCGGTGCTCGACGAGCAGCCGCTCCAACGAGTCGGAGCCGTACTCCTCCTCGCCCTCGATGAAGAGCACCACGCCGACCGGCAGCGCGTCCCCGTACGCCCGCAGGGCCGCGACGTGCGCCATGATGCCCGCCTTGTCGTCGGCGGCGCCCCGGCCGTAGAGGCGCCCGTCGCGCTCCACCGGCTCGAACGGGTCCGACTCCCACAGCGACAGGTCGCCGACCGGCTGCACGTCGTGGTGGGCGTAGAGCAGCACCGTCGGCGCGCCGGGCGGGGCCGCCTTCTTGCCGATCACCGCGGGCTGCCCACCGGAGCGCACGATCCGCACGTCGAGGTCGCAGCCGCGCAGCAGCTCGGCCACCGCCTCGGCGGAGCGCTCGACGTGCGAGTGGTCGAAGCCCTCGAACGCGATGCCGGGGATGCGGACGAGGCGCTCCAGGTCGGCGCGGACCCCGGGCAGTTCCCGCTCGACGGCGGCCCGGACCTCGGACTCGGACATGATCGGTGTGGTCATGACCGGCATCGTATGCCGGCCTTACCGACCCCACGGGGCGAGCCCGGCGGGCTCAGCGGCGGCGCACGTAGTAGCGGGCGGCGTCGTGCGGCAGGTCCGGGGCCCCGTCGACCACCAGGTCCGCACGGGCCTCGGTGCCGTCGGCGGCGAAGTGCGACAGCTCCCCCAGGTGCCAGCGGCGCAGCTCCGGCAGGATCTCCGGGCCGTCGCGCCGTACCGCCCGGGCCAGCCGCGTCGCCGCCGGGGCGGTGACGAAGACGGCGAGGGTGAGGTCCGCGGTGGCGGCGGCCCGCGCCGCGCTCACCCCCTCGACGACGAGCACCGGCGCGACCGGTACCGGCACCGGGCGCGGCAGGAACGCCCGGCGGACCCAGCTGTAGCGGCGGTACGCCCCCGGCCGGCCGGCGCGCAGCGGCCCCAGCACGCACTCCTCCAGCCGGGGCCAGAAGGTCAACTGGTCGGCCCACCCGTCGAGCAGGTCGTCGGTGTGCACCACCGGCGGCGGGCCGCCGGGCAGGGCGGCGAGGGCGTCCGCGAGCCGCGCCGCGAACACGCTCTTGCCCGCGCCGCTCGGCCCGTCCACCGCCACCAGCCGGGTCCGCCCCAACCGCGCCGGCTCCGCGAGCACCCGCCGGGCCAGCCGGTCGTACGCCTCGACCACCGCCACCGCCACCCGCCGACGGTAACCAGGCCCGACCTGCGGCCGACGCGCGACCCGTGGGACGCGCACGGAGACGGGCCCGCCCGCGGACGGGCGCGGGCCGGACCGGCGCTCCAACCTGGATCCCGTCGGCGCTCCCATCGCGCGCTGTCGCGCCCGGGCCGGCGCTCCGGCTGCGGGCCGGGCCGGCGCTCCGATCGGGGGTCGCCCGAACGAGCGGTCGTGAGCCGGGCCGGGGCGTTCGTCCGGCGACGCCCCGGACGGGACGGGATGATCTGCTGGTGTCCCACAGCGTGATGAGTCCGGGCGTTGACGCCCTCCTGGAACAGGCCCGCGCCGGGGTATGCCGGCTGACCCCGCACCAGACAGTCGAGGCGGTACGCACCGGCGCGTTGCTGATCGACACCCGCACCGACGGGCAGCGGCGGGAGCAGGGTGACCTGCCGGGCGCCATCGTGGTGGACCGGACGGTGCTGGAGTGGCGGCTCGACCCGGCCAGCGCGTGGCGCATCCCCGAGGCCACCGGGTACGACCAGCGGGTCGTGGTCGTGTGCCGGCAGGGCTACAGCTCCAGCCTCGCCGTGGCGAGCCTGCGGGCGCTGGGGTTGAACCACGCGACCGACATGATCGGCGGGGTGCAGGCGTGGCGTGAGGCGGGACTGCCCATGTCCGACCGCCCCGCCGACATCCGCTACTGACCCCGACCGGCCCCTCGCCGCGGCTCGCCCCACGACGTCGACGTGGGCAGGGTTCAGGTGGGGGCGCCGGGTGGGATGGCGGGTAGGCCGGCGGGCGGGCCGGACTCGACGAGGCGCCAGAGGGCTGCGGTGTCCAGGTGCTCCTCGACCAGGTCCCCGAGCAGGTCCAGCGAACGCTCGCGGGCGGCGGCGAAGGCGGTGTCGGGGGCCACCGTGAAGCCGGTCCGGCCGGCGAGCCGGGCCACCTCCGTGAGGAACCGCCGGCGGAACCCGTCGGACTCGAACGTGCCGTGCCAGTGGGTGCCGTGCACGGCACCCGCCACCGCTCCCTCGCCGGTGCCGTCCGCGCGGTTGAGCAACGGGGCCAGCCCCGGGTCGGCGTGCGAGACATACCCGTGGTGGATCTCGTAGCCGCGGACCGGGACGCCCGCGCCGGCGGTACCGGTCGACTGCCGGACGGTCTTGCGCGGGTCGAAGGTGACCTCGATCGGCAACAGCCCCAGCCCCGGCACGCTGCCCTGCCGGCTCTCCACGGGGTCGTGGATGGCCCGGGCCAGCATCTGGAAGCCGCCGCAGATGCCGAGCAGCGGCCTGCCGGCCGCCGCGTGCGCCAGGACGGCGTCGGCCAGGCCGGTGCGCCGCAGCCAGGCCAGGTCGGCCACGGTCGACTTCGAGCCGGGCAGCACGACGAGATCGGCGGCGGCCAGTTCGGCCGGTTCGACGGTCAGCCGGACCCGTACTCCCGGTTCGGTGGCGAGCGCCTCCACGTCGGTGGCGTTGCTGATCCGGGGCAGCCGGACGACGGCCACGTCCAGCCAGTCGGTGCCGCGCGGCGCCGCCGGCCGGCCGAGAACCCGGCCGTACGCCAGGGAGTCCTCGGCGTCGAGCCAGAGGTCGAGCGCCCAGGGCAGCACCCCGTACGTGGGGCGGCCGGTGACCTGGCGCAGCATGTCCAGCCCCGGCCGCAGCAGCCCGAGGTCGCCCCGGAACTTGTTGATCACGAAGCCGGCGATCAGTGCCTGGTCGGCCGGGTCCAGCAGGGCGACGGTGCCGAACATCGAGGCGAAGACGCCGCCCCGGTCGATGTCGCCGACCACGATCGTGGGCAGGTCGGCGTGCCGGGCCAGGCCCATGTTCACGTAGTCGCCGGCGCGCAGGTTTATCTCGGTCGGGCTGCCCGCGCCCTCACAGATCACCACGTCGTACGCCGCCCGCAGCTCGGCGAGCGCCGCGTACGCCGTCGCGGCGAGCCGGGGCCGCAGCTCACGGAAGTTGCCGGCGGTGACCGTGTCGACCGCCTCGCCGAGCAGCACCACCTGGCTGGCCAGGTCGCTGCCGGGCTTGAGCAGCACCGGGTTGAACCGCAGGTCCGGGGCGAGCCCGCAGGCGGCGGCCTGCATCGCCTGCGCCCGGCCGATCTCGCCACCCCGCCCGTCGGGGCCGACGACGACGGCGGAGTTGTTGGACATGTTCTGCGCCTTGAACGGCGCCACCTTCACGCCCCGGCGGTGCAGCCAGCGGCAGATGCCGGCGGTGAGCACGCTCTTGCCCGCGTCGGAGGTGGTGCCGGCGACCAGCAGGCCGCCGCTCACCGCCCGCCGCCCCGCCCGACCCCGTCGGCGGCCCGCGAGGCGGCTGCGCGCCGCCCGGCCACTGCCCACCCGGTCACTGCCCGCCCGGCGGTGCCCGCCAGCCGGCCGAGGGTCAGCGGGTACGCGGCGGCCAGCGCGAGCGCGGCCAGCCCGACCGTCGCGGAGATCCGGGCAGCCCGCCGGAGGTGCCGCGCCTCGGGGCGGGGGCCGTCGCCGAGGAACGGACGCACCTCGCAGCGCCCGAAGTAGACGTTGCGCCCACCCAGCCGTACGCCGAGGACGCCGGCCATCGCGGCCTCGCACTGCCCGGCGTTGGGGCTGGGGTGGTCGTTGCGGTCCCGGCGCCACACCCGCCACGCCCGCGCCCGGTCGCCGTGGACGGTGGGCGCGAGCGCCACGGTGAGCAGGCCCGTCAGCCGCGCGGGCACCAGGTTGAGCAGGTCGTCGAGGCGGGCGGCCGGGGTGCCGAACCGGGCGTGACGGGGCGAGCGGTGGCCCACCATCGCGTCGAGGGTGTTCGCCGCGCGGTAGCCGAGCAGGCCGGGCAGCCCCGCGACGGCACCCCACAGCAGCGGGGCGACGACCGCGTCCGAGGTGTTCTCGGCGACCGACTCGACGGTGGCGCGGGCCAGTTCGGGCTCGTCGAGCGCGGACGGGTCCCGACCACAGAGGTGGCCGAGCCGCCGCCGCGCCGCCGGCAGGTCACCGGCGCGCAGCGCCTGCCCCATCACGGTGGCCTCGTGCCGCAGGGTCCGCCCGCCGAGCACCGTCCAGGTGCCGGCTGCGACCAGGGCCGCCCGGGCCACCGGCCGGCGTCGGGTGGCGACCGTGGCGGCCACCCCGAGCAGCACCGGCGCACCGACGGCCAGCGCGGTGAACGCCGCCCCGGCCACCCGGTCGGGGCGGTGCATCCGCCGCTCCAGCGCCCCGGCGGCGCGGCCGAACCCGGCCACAGGGTGGTAGCTGCGCGGATCGCCGAGGAACGCGTCGAGGGCGTACCCCGCGAGCAGTCCCGCCGCGGTCGCCACCGGCGTCACCTGTCGCACCCACCACCACCTCCGGCCGGCCAGCCTAGCCGAGCGCGCACCCGTGCCCGGCCGAACACCCGACCACCCCACACCCCGGCGCCCGTCGTCCCCGACCCACCCCGAACCCCGCCTGCCACCCGCTCCCCAACGGCCCACTCCCACCAGCGTCCTGCGGGCGTGCGGGTGGGGCGGGTGGGCGTGCGGGTGGGCGTGCGTGCGGGCGTGCGGGTGGGCGTGTGGGCGTGCGGGTGGGCGTGCGGGTGGGCGTGCGGGTGGGCGTGCGTGTGGGCGTGCGGGTGGGCGTGCGGGTGGGCGTGTGGGCGTGCGGGTGGACGTGCGGCACGCCCGCACGCACGCTCGGTGCACGAGCCTCGATGCGCATGATCGTTTGGCGTTGGCCCGGCCGAAGCGACGACGGACGTCCGGTTACCGTGCAAACGATCACCCGTGACCCGGCCGCGATCGGGCAGCGCCGCCGAGATGGGCCGCACCGGCACCCGCCGATGCACCGCAGCGCCGCCAGTCCACCACGGCCTCGCCGACGCACCACCGCACCGCGACGCACCACCGCACCGCGACGCACCACCGCACCGCGACGCACCACCGCACCGCGACGCACCACCGCACCGCGACGCACCACCGCACCGCCGACGCACCACCGCACCGCCGACGCACCACCTACCGCGCACCGTCACCGCTCAGCGCCGGCCTGTTCAGCGCCCACCGTTCGGCCGAACGGCCCGCCGGAGCCCGGGGACACGCGGGGTGACGACGGCACCGCTGACGCCACCCCGCCCCCGTCGTGTCGCCCGGGCGCTGGCGGTCACGCGGGCTGCGGCACCCGCCCACGGCCCCGGCGGCCACGGCCGGCCGCAGAGACGCCCGCCTCGGCCTCCCCGGACGGCGGGGCCGGCTCCCCCACGGCCGCGTCGCCCCGACCGCCCCGGGCACCTGGGGCGTCCTCCGGTGGGTCGGTCACCGGCGTCGGACCGTCGGCCTCCGGCTCGTCGGCCTCCCCGCCGTGCGGGTCGTCGAAGGGGTCGAGCGAGCCGTCGCCGGTGGCGTCGGTCGGCAGGCCGCGGCCGGCGGCGAACGCGCCGAAATCGGGCTCGAAGTCGTCGTCGAGCGGTCGGCGGTCCGGCAGGACGGGGGCGTCCTCGTCCGGCACCGGCTCGGTCGCCTCGCCGTGCACCCGGTGCGCGGCCTCGGTGTCCTCGACGGTGCTGGTCGTGATCGCCGGCCGGTTGCGCTGGAACCGGCTGCGCCCCCGGGACAGGTCGTGGCCGACGGCGACCGCCTCCAGTTCGTAGAGCGTGCGGTGGTTGCCGGCGTCGTCGGTCCAGTCGCGGGTGTAGAGCCGGCCGCAGACCACCACCGGGTCGCCGACCATCACCGAGGAGGCCACCCCCTCGGCGAGCTTGCGCCAGCAGTTGACCCGGACGCGCAGGCTGTTGCCGTCGACCCAGCGACCGCTGTCGCGGTTGAGCCGGCGGGCGGTCGAGGCGACCTTGAAGTTGGCCACCAGGGTGTTGCTCTGGGTGGTGCGGCGCCACTCCGGCGCCGTCAGCACGTTGCCCACGATCGTGACGTAGGTGTCGAACATCGTCCCTCCAGGGCGAGATCGGGCTTGCCATCGCGAGTCGACTCGACGCCGAGCCTGGTCCCTTGGCGCCGGGAGCCGCCAGCCCCGCACGCCGGCCTGTGGACAGCCGGACCGCCTGTGGACAACAACCTGATCGAGGTCCCGGTGTGCTAGGGCCGGGCGGCCCTGGGGGGGGCGTGCGCGCCCGGCTCGATGATCGAAAGGGCCGGGTGACATGTCACGTTCCGGACGGAGCCCGGCGGGGTAAGAACTGGATCAACGCACCGCCCAGCACGACGAACGAGAGGTCAGCGATCATGATGATGACCAGCACCGCAGCCACCATCGCCCTCGGCGGGGTGCAGCGATGAGCGCCGTCGCCAACCCGGCCACCGTCGCGGAGTGCCTGCGGGTCGGCGCGGGGTTCTCCCAGGGCGACCGCAACTGGATCGCTGAGCAGTTCACCACCCTCGACGCCCGGCTGGCCGGCTTCCACGCCGACGCCACCGAGCTGGAGGTGTCGGTCAAGGACCGGGAGGCCAAGGGCCAGAAGGTCACCCTGGAGTGCTGGATCGCCGGCCGCCAGAAGATCGTCACCACCTCCGCCGAGGAGGACCTGCACGCCGCGCTCAACGACGTCCGCGACGACCTGCGGCGCAAGCTCAACGACGCGAAGACCAAGCAGGAGCCGCGGCACAACAAGCACCTGCGTGACGTGCCCGCGCCGGTCGTCGAGGTCGAGCCCGACACGGACGCGCCGCGCGCCGAGGCCGAGACCGTCTGAGGCGTACGCCACGGTTCCCGTCCGCCGGGTGCGGGCGGGCGGGGCCGGGCGGGTCTCGGGCTACCGCCGGGTAGGTTACCGGCGTACCGTCGCGGTCGTGGAACCGGACGTGCTGGGCCCGCCGTACGAGCGGCAGACGATCGACCTGGGCACCGACGACGAGGGTCCGGTGGTCGCCACCCTGGTCCGTCGCCGGGCCGACCGCCCGACGGGTCGGGCCGTGCTCTACACGCACGGCTTCACCGACTACTTCTTCCAGGGCCACCTCGGCGACTTCTTCGCCGCGCGGGGCTGGGACTTCTACGCCCTCGACCTGCGCAAGTACGGCCGCAGCCTGCTCACCCACCAGACCCCGAACTTCTGCCGCGACCTCGGCGACTACTTCCCCGAGCTGGACGCCGCCGCGAAGATCATCCGGTCGGACGACGGGCACGACACGCTGCTCGCGATGGGCCACTCGACCGGCGGCCTGATCATGCCGCTCTGGGCGCACGCCCGCCGCGACGCCGGCGTCATCGACGGGCTCTTCCTGAACAGCCCCTTCTTCGACATCAACGCCCCCTGGCTGGTGCGCCGGCCCCTCGCGGCGGCCGTCGGCCGGCTGGCCCGCCGCGCGCCGCACCGGGTGCTGCCGGTGGGGCTCGGCACGGTCTACAACGAGAGCCTGCACGCCGAGCATCGCGGCGAGTGGAACTACGACCTGGCGTGGAAGCCACTCGCCGGTTTTCCCGTACGCGTCGGCTGGCTGAACGCCGTCCGCACCGCCCAGCGGCAGCTCCGCGCCGGCCTGGACATCCAGGTGCCGGTGCTGCTCGCCTGCTCGACCCGCTCATTCAAGGGCAAGAAGTAGCACGAGTCGGCCGCCCTCGCCGACGCCGTCCTGGACGTCGAGCACATGGTCCGCTGGGCGCCCCGCCTCGGCCGGCACGTCACCCTGGCGCGTTTCGACGGCGGCCTGCACGACCTCACCCTCTCGGGCCCCGCCGTACGCGAAAGGGTCTTCGAGGAGGTCGGGCGCTGGGCCGACGCCTTCCTCGACGCCGGGCCGACGGCCCGCGCCGGGCAGCGCCCCCCGGCGGACCAGTCCGACGCCCTCACGCCGGGCGGCTGACGCCGCTCTCCCCGGCGGCGCAACCCGGATGACGGCCGGGGCGGCGCAACCCGGATGACGGTTGGGGGCGTGCGTGCGACCCTGTTGTGCGACGTGGCACGCGACCACCCGATCCACCGGCCCCCCGGTGGGCGGCGGTACCCTTCTCGCGCGACACGCGCGCGCCCGTAGCTCAGCGGATAGAGCAGGGGACTTCTAATCCCAAGGCCGCAGGTTCGAATCCTGCCGGGCGCACCTATATCTGGCAGGAGAAACGACCCTAGCCTCTGATCTTCGGCCTGTCCCGGCCCCACCTCGGCCCCACCGCGTCACCCATGGCCAGCCGTACGCCCAGCCGGCGTCGCCCGGCGCTGCGGGGCGGCGATCTTGGCGTACGTTCGGGATGGCAGCCGACCGCGTCGGCCTGCGGGGCGTGGGGGCGGAGCGCTGTATCTGTAGCCCGGCCGGCTGCACGAGGATCGACCGGCGGGCCACCGCGTCGCCCTTGGCATCCAGTTGATACACGTCGAGCCAGCACCACCCGTCGTAGGTGATCCAGTCGAGCACCCGGATGACTCGGCACATGATCGGCTTGATGAACTGCACGCTGGCCGCGCTGGTCACGTGCACCAGGTCGCCGGCCTTCGGTAGCTGCGGGCTCATCGTGGATCACCGGCCAGCCGCCAAGCCAGCAACCGGGCACGCGCTGCGGTGAAGCGCGGGCACCAGCTGTCCGGGTGGCACCAGTGGCAGGGCTTCACGTGGTGGTCATCGATCACGAACCAGGCCACCTCGACCAGGAACGGCACCTGGCGGCTCTCGATCACGACTGCTCCCCTGGCCAGTGCCCACGGTTGATTGGGATGCGGTGGCGGGCTCGGCAGGGCAGTTCCCCGCCGCAGCGGCACACCCTGCGCCAGCGCTTCCAACTCCAGACCGGTCGATGCCGGCGGGCCAGCGTCAGCGCGGTGGCAATCAAGTAGTCGTCATAGCGGATCCGGTTCATCGGAGCTCCCGGCGGTCAGGCCACGGTGGACCGTCAGGGCGACGGGATCCACGCCGCCCTGACGGGGCTAACCTTCGTTTGCCGAACCAAGGGCAGCCACAGAGAAAACTACGTCACTATCTGACGTAGGTAAAGCCACGGCGCGTGATTGTCTTGCATCACTTGCTGACGATGGTTGGTTCATGGTCAGATGGCAGGGCCGAACCAAGGGAACGAAGCCATGCCCTCTGCACCTGCTGAATATCGACGTATTGCCGACGAGCTGACCACAAAGATTAAGAGCGGTGAGCTCACGCCGGGGACGAAGCTGCCCAGCACGAGCGAGCTTGCCGACCAGTTCGGAGTCAGCGTGGCCACCGCGTACCGTGCCGTCTCACTCCTGCACGACCGGAATCTGGTCGTGGGGCAGCCGGGGCGCGGGGTCTATGTCGCAGGGGAGAAGTAGGCTCGCATCCATGCGCCCTGCTGTCGCCATCGAGGAACTCAAGAGGCTGAAAGAGGAAGCCGCCCAGGCCACCTTCTTCGCCCGTCGCGACGGATTCGAGTCATGGAAGGCTCAGACCAGGGCGGTCTTCGTCCGCTCTCTAGGGGCCGACAATCATCTGATCGAGCGCTTCGACAAGATCCGGTATGCACTGAGCGTCTACAGCTCAAGCACTCCCCGATCCTCCTTCGACCAAGCTCGGCAAGGAGGCGTTCGAAGGGGTTGTGAGCTGATCAATGCCGCCATCTGGGAGCTCGGCCTTGTGGGCGGCGACGAGCCGGTGGACGAGCATGCGTACGACCCTGATTTGTGGGCGCACGTGAAGACCCAGGTCGAAGATGGCGAGTGGGAGAAGGTTGCCAGCCAGACGGCCATCTTCGTAGAGAACCGGATCCGCGGCTGGACGGGGAGCCCCACCGACGTCAAGGGCAACAACCTGGTCGGCAAGCAGCTCTACTCGGAGGTGTTCGGGGACGCCAGCGACTACCGGCTCGGCCGGCAGGCCAGCGAGCGAGAGGGGTGGCGGGCGCTCGGCGTGGGCTTCGCCCAGGCGCTGAGCAACGTCGACCGACACCGGATTCAGACGCGGGACGATGCCAAGCGCTATGCCCTCGGGGTCCTCGGTCTCGGAAGCCTGCTGCTGACGCAGCTCCGGTACGAGCACGGAGACATCCTCAAGAGCGAGTAGACGGGCCACAGTCAGGGCCGCCCGCCACCAGGCAGACGACCCCGATACCTCCGGTTCGCGGTCAGTCAGTGTGGACACCACTGCTGTCGGGTTTTAGTCTCGACCTTTCGGTGGGTAGATCTACATGCGACGGAGCGTCACAATGATCGCTCCGGACTGTAGGGGGAGCCATGTCTGTCGCTGTCGATGACCCAACTCCACTGCGTGGGGACCTGGATCAGAAGCAGTGCATGGAGACCCTTCAGGAGGCTTACTTACACGCCGTGGCTGCGGCGGCCCGCTGCTCCCTCTCAAAACCCAATAGGGATCGAGGGATTGACTGAAGATCAGCCATCAATCGACTGAGCATCTTCACGACTTTGAGGTAGATCTCCGAGTCCAACTGAAGAGCACGTATCAGGTCGCGCCGGCAAGCGATCTGGATTCGATTCCGATCTCGTTGCCAAACAGTCAGCTAGCTCGTTTGGCACACTCGCCCGTCATCACTTCAACGATCTTGATCGCCATGCTGGTGCCTCGCGACATCGGGCAGTGGATCGAGGTAGGTTCCAACCACATGATGCTCCGCCATTGTTGCTATTGGCGGAACCTCGAAGGACACCCGATTACCGGCAGGGACGAGACGGTAGTTAGGGTTTCCACGTCTCAGGTCTTTGACGAGTTCGCTCTCTGCGACATCATGCGACGCATCGGAGCCGGTGGTCGAGCATGACCATCCCGATGGACGCCGTGGGGCTGGACGGCTCGTGGATCAGCCCGAGTCAGACTGTGGCCTATCTACAGCGCCAGGGTTGGACGATCCGTGGCGGGCGCGAAGGGTTGTACCTGCGACTAGTCCCACCGACTGTCGGTCAGAGTGTTGTGGTTCCGTTGGACGTGGGGCATGCCGACTTTCGGAATCTGCTGACCGACGCAGTCGCGGCCGTCGGGGACATCTCCGGTCTAGATTATGAGCGGATGCTCACCAGGCTTGACGTTGGCATAGGCGACCTGGTCCGATTCCGCAAAGAAATGCCTACGCCACACGGAACGATTCCTTGGTCGTCCGGCCAGTCGCTGATCGCCTCGTCTACTCGCCTACTTGAAGCGGCTGCCAAGGCTCAACGGGAGAAGACCCAGTATTTCGGCAACAAGCATTGGACCTCCGCCAAGGCGTACATGAACAGTGTCCGCATGGGGCAGACGGAGATCGGCAGCTATGTCGTCACGGCGCTAACTCCCGTAGGCGACATTGCCGGGGTGGACGTGCCTTTGCCGGGCTTCGGTGAGGCACTAACAGGCCGTGAGGTTACGCGCACGTTGGTGTCGAGTCTGGAAGCCACCCGGGAAGCAACAGATCAGTTCAACCGAACATCATCCAGTGCCGCCTTTGACGAAGCAGTCCAGTACGGGGTCTCATATGAGCTGACGCAGGCCCTAGCTCGGCTTGTCGCTAACTCAGACGGGGCCGAGGTGGGCGTGGAGTGGCGGGACTGGCGGGAAAATGCACCCGGTCCGACGTACGTCCAGTTCGAGCCATCGGACGTCGTTGCTCTTGAGAGCGCCAGTACCCGGTTCGCCCGGACTGAGCCTTCAGTCGGCGTCACAGCACTCGGGACGGTGACCCTGCTCGACCGGCCCAGGCCGGGCACTGCGGGCGTGATTCGCTTGAACGTCATCGAGGGCTCGCAAGCCAAGAAGCTCCGGGTCCGGCTACCTGAAGAGTTGTACGACCAGGCAATCCAAGCTTTCCGAGAAGGGCTTGCGATGCGCCTGTCTGGCCGGCAGGAGAAGGAGGGACGGCTGTACTGGCTGTACGACCCGCAAGGGATCGACCTCGTTGAGGTCCCCTCGGCGGTGGAGCCTGACCCTGCCGAGCAGGACAGCGACGACGACCTCGATCAGCCCCTGTTCTAGACAGACGCTAGCGGTTCAGATCGAACTCCTCCGCCAGCGGACATCAGCCGCCACTCGACCCGTAAACCGGCGGTTTGGGTTCGCCGATCGCCCGTGCGGTTTCGCGTTCGGCCCTGGCCTGCCGCTCGTAGGGCGTGGGGCGGCAGGGATCGTGCTCGCTGCTGTAGAGCGGGTCACCCCGCCGCGCGGCGGCTGCCGCCAACTGCTGGTCACGCTGCGGCCTGGTCAGCGCCTCGTACCGCTTGGGGTCGCTAGTGCGGATGGATTCCAGTTCGGCGGGCGTCGCAGCTCCTCCGTCCACGGACGCGGGACGAGGTACAGCTCGGCACCGTCGTCCAGGCGAAGCGTGACGTACTCGCTGGCGTCGGTGGTGATAGAAATGCCGGCGATGATGGCCGACACCACCTGACCCGCCTGGTACGTGGGGGCGAGGGGACGGCTGTTGAGCTTCGCGGCCTCTCGGGCGGTCAGCGTGTGCTGTACCGGCTTCCCGAACTGCGCCCGGACGTGCTCCCCGACGACCTGCGGGAAGGCGGTGATGAACTCCTGGATCATCTCGTTGGCGTCCATCAGACCCGCGTAACCCGATGGCTAAAATGGCCGCAATGGTAGAATTCTGGCCTGATCTGCATTTTTACCATTGCGGCCATTTAGACCACCGCCCACGGGCCGCCGCCTGACTGCTGCCATCTGCTCGCCGGCTTCCATCCCTTGACCTCCAGACCTCGGGGATGCCCGCCGAGCCGCGCACGGTGCCTCAGTCGGAGGAGGTCAGATGCGCGCGACACGTCTACTCAACATCCTGATCTCGATAACAGCGGCCCTAGGGGTTCCGACGGTTGCTCTACTTCGGGCTGCACTGCCGCTGGGCTGGGCCGGTGGCAGGCCTGTCGTCTGGATAAGCACCGGTCATCAAAATTGCATATTGCCGGCATATGCCACGCCTGAGGCGACAACTTCTCGACAACCAATGCGTGTCCTGTGGCCGCCCAACTCGTCGCTCTATAGGCTGCGCCTTCATGCGGGATGATTCGGCAAACGTTGCTATGCCAAGCGCAACACTAGTGGGTCAGGTCAACCATACGTTCTGGCCAAGAGATGACCAGGAGGCAAAGCGCCCAGGCCTGCATGTCCCGTGGTCCTGGCTTAGTCTTTCGCTTTTCGTGGTGAGCGTAACATCGCTCGGCACCCTAAGCGTGATCGTGAGCGTTAAGGACGTCGACCTCCTCTCCACGATAGCCTTGGCGCTTGCCGTCCTTGCGTTCGCGGCTCAACTGATTGTTTCTCTTGCTCAAGCTCAAGGGTCTGCCCAGCAACTAACTCAGACCGAGAGAGTGAACTCCCAGACCCAATCCGCCCTCGCGGAGGTCAGATCAACTGCCAACGCCCTGCTGACAAATCAGTCTGATCAGTTCAATAAGATCCTTTCAGCACTCCTACGTTCGGCCACCGAAGACGCGGTTCGAGAGGCGACCGAAGCTTCGGTCGACACCACCGGAACCCCGCCCGGCCAGGTGGAGGCCTTGGACCCTGAAACTGTCGCAGAACTGGTAGAGGAACGAGTCAAGCGGCTCCTATTCAGCCAGTCCAACCCCCACAGGAGTAGTGGGCCAGAGCTTCGCCCATACGTCCTCCTCAGCGAGGATCTCGGCACCAAAGCGATGGAAGTTTTTCACAGAATCGGCCCAGAGGCTCTTCTAGTCTTCACGACTATGGTCGTCCGGAACGGAGTTGAAAGCAATTCGATTATTATTACACGGCCGGAGATGGTTGAAATCCCCGCCTTGCAAGAATTGACGGACGCACGCCTGATTCGGTCAATGGGATCACTCAAAACGCGTGAGCGCTATACCCTAACCGCTACCGGCAAGTTGCTGGCTAGCCTTATTCTGGGCGACAACTTTAGGAACGCGTGGTACTGGTACGGCCTGATGAAGAGGCAACCGCCAGCGCCGGAGTAGTGAGTGGTGGCCGATGCTCCTATGGATGTCGATCTCGGTCGGCCGCCTGGCGGGGCTCGGCTCCTTCGTTGGAAGGGAGAAGCCAGCGGCGCTCAAGCTGAGCGGGCATGTGGGAGACCTGCTAGAACGGCCCGCCGGCGTCCCTAGACGCATCCTCCCTCAGGCCGATCGTCACCCGCCCACCCTCCGGCCCAGGCGGCGAGCCGGTTGTCGTACCTGCCGGTCACACTCGACGTATGAATATCTCAGTAGTGACGACAGAGGTTCGCGGCGGAACTCCGGCTCCGCGTCGGGTCCAGGTGGAGGGCATTGACGAGATCGGCATTGAGGTGGAGGCCAGGCAGACCAGGAATGGCGAACATTACCTCTCAACCGTGCTGTTCGAGAGCACCGGTGAGTGCCGGATCTTCTTGGCGAGCAAGGTGACCACCGCGTAGCTCAAGGGAGTTCCTGCCCTCCCCCTGCTCTTCTAGGCACCCCTCGGCCTTTCGTCCGCACATTCGTGGAGTGGGTGGGGCCTGGCCCGCTAGGATGGAGCACGCCACTGTCCGAACGACCTTGACCGGATAGGCCTCACCCACTCGGCTTCGCCCAGACGAAGGCTCCGGGATGGCGCCGACCATCCCGGAGCGCCCGAGAATCCCGCCGGAGGCACTACCTCTGGTTCACATTTACCGCCCCAGCCCCGAAGTTGCCAACCGTCATGGCAACCCGGGGCTTTTCGCATCCTTCGCGCTGCCAACGGGCTACAACCTCCGGGAGCGCCCGTGCGCTTGCGCTAAGGGCGCGGGTTCCGACCGGCTGGCCCCGTCGGGGCCGGCCACTGGCCGGCGGTGCGCCCGGTCTGTGAAGCGGGCCGCTTCAGAAGCCGTACAGGAAGTTTGGACCACATCCCGGCAGCAGCAATTCCCAACGTCGCGGACATCCAGCCGACACCAACCAGCCGACAGCCAGGCTCTACTGCGCCGACTTACAGAGCGTTACTACATCTCAGATCACCCGAACCCTTCAACTCGGCCGAACGTGGAGCTATTCGTGGTGCGAAATACGGGCCACCAAGGAAAGCCGGGCGCGTCAGGGAAGCATTTTGCGCAGCTAGAGCAATCACTGAAGCCAGAGATCAAGGCCTGAATGCCACTTCTAATCCCAAGGCCGCAGGTTCGAATCCTGCCGGGCGCACAGGTACTTTCCCGGTCTGGCCGGTTCACGTGGGGCTATTTCGTGGTGCGAGCGCGGAAGGCAGAGGGCTTGGTCAGCGTCACCCGAGATCGCCGGGCAACCGTCGCGGACGCATGAGTTGCCGACTGGCGAGCTGGCCATTAGGAGATCAAGTTGCTTACCACGACCTCGGCGTGACTGGCGCTGGTCAGGTGAAGGTGCGTGCGGCGTCTCGGACCCCATCCGCTCGGTGCGGTTCGGCACGAAGCGAAGGCTGAGCTGGTTGTCCGCTCCAGGCAGGAGTCGTCATCGGCGTCCCCGGTGACCTCCCTGCCGAGCATGCCAGCCCAGAACTGCGCCAGGCGGGCCGGGGCGTGCGCATCGAACGTCACCGCCAGCAGCCGCGAGGTCATCACCGCACAGTAGACACGGGCGGGGGCGAGGCGACAAGGCCGATTCTGGCGGCGGAGATATGGGGTTGCGCAGGCCAGGTCGGCAGTCAACCACATGACCAGCCAGCTACGATCTTCCTCTAGCCCAGGGCCGCAGGTGCGGATCCTGCCGGCACACCTCACCTTCTCTGTGCCGACCGGCGCCCCGAAGCTGTTCGCTCTGTCGTGACGTGGTCGTCCGAAGCGATCGCAGTCGCACAGGTAGGCCCACGCGCCATGCCGGATCCAGCGCGTCGCACCCCCGCTCGTTGAACGCGTGGCTCACGTGTCGCGCGTAGTCCTCGGCGAGGATCAGCAGGCGCTGACCCTCGCCTCGACACCCGCCGACGAACACCCGACGGGTCATCCGGTCAACGTTCGAAGACGAGGCCTTAGCCGACGGTAACGGATTGACCGCCTGCGGGCAGTCCTTCGCCGGCCGCGTTGACCGAACAAATAGCCACGGTGTACGAGTGACCGCTGACCAGGCCGGACAACCGGATCGAGCGGTCGGTGGTGGACACCATCGACACGATCGCGCCTGGCACAGAGTTGTCTAGGTAGTAGACGTTGTACCTGTTCACCGTCTCGCTGTACGGCCCGGTCGCGGCGTCCCAACGTACGTCGATGTAGCCTGCCCCGGCCGTCGCGACGATGTTCGGCGGACCGGCCGCGGTCTGCTGGTTGACAACTGTCACCGCGCCGATCGGCGAAGGCCCGTTGGCCAGCCAGTCACCGCGGGTAGCCACGACGTAGAACTCGTACGTGTGCCCGGGTATCACCCATTTGGCGCTCCAGGAGTCGGACGGGATCTGCAACGGCAGCCGCTGGAACGCCTCACCGGCCGTCGCGTCGCGTTGGTAGAGCCAGTAGCCGCCGGCACCGAACGAGTGCTGCCATTCCAGGGCTATCCCGGCGGCCGTGTTGGTGGCCCGCATCCAACTGGGGACGGAGGGCACCAGCGCCGGGATGCTTCCGGACGGGATGCTGTAGGTCGCACCGACCTGGAACTGGCTCGACAGGACGTTGGCGAACGCCCTGGCGATCTTGTGCTCGCCCTGCGGGTTGGGGTGCAGACCGTCATAGGCGTCGGCGTACGGGTCGTAGCTGGTGGCGAAGTCCACCAGCCGTACCGGTGACACCGAGGTGTTCAGCGCCTGCAACGCGGGCCCCAGCTTGGCGTTGTACGCGCTGATCTTGGTGCCCAGGTCCGGCTGCACGTCCAGTGGCGTGCGTTGGGGGACGTTGGAGACCAAGATGCGGATGTTGTGCTTGTTGGACCGGGCGTTGGCGATCAGGCTGCGCATGTCGGCGATCAGCCCGTCGGGGTTGGACACGCCCCAGCCCAGGTCGTTGAAGCCGAGTTCGACCAGGAGATAGTCCGGCTGGTACTGACTCACCCGGTCCCTGATGTCGTCCTTGGCCTGGTGTGCCTGGCGGCCCCACTGCGCGAAGTGGTCGCTGTCGAAGGTGAGCCCGTCCCGGTAGACCCCGTTGAAGTACGGCGGCGCCGACTGCTCGGGGTAGTTGGCCGGCTGGCTCCTTGGCAGCCGGGTCGTGCCGCGGTAGGGGCCGACGAAGGTGACGTCGCGGCCGGCTGCCTTCAGGTGCTGGGCGAGCCGGTAACGCCAGGTGTAGTCGCCCTCGAGACCCTGGCTGATCGAGTCACCGACCACCATGATCCGGTCGACGCGCGGCCCGATGCTCGACGGTAGCGTCAACTCGGCCCACATCTGGTTGTGGTCCGAGTGCGGTGACGACACCACGGTGGCGGAGTCGACCACCGCCGCCGGTGGCACGAACATGTAGTCGAGCTTGTTGAAGCCGTGGGTGTTCGCGCCGCCCCGGCACCAGTTCTGCTCTCCACCGGTCCCCAAGTAATAGACCTTGATCTCGTTGCGGCAGGGGCTGAACGCCTCCTTGAACGCGCCGTGCGCCTCCGAGCCTGGAATGCCTCCGTAGCCACTGTGGTAGAGGTTGCTGGCGGCCTTGGAGCCCGGGCTGTCGTTGAGGTCACCACCGAGCACCACGGTGTAGCTGGAGTAGTCAGTCGCCAGCACCCGCTTGACCTCTGCCGCCTCGCGCCGGCGCTGCTCAACGTTTTCACTGTTGGCGACGAGGTGGGCGGTGCAGGCCACCAGCATCCTGGCGATGGAGCGCAGGCACAGCATCTCGCGCTTTTCCGCGCCCTCCAGCGCGCCGAGGTCGTGCGCCACGGGCTGCGGGTCCACTAGGACACCGGTGTTGTAGATGATGGCGTTGCCGAACGGCGACTCGTGCTTGCAGTTGGCCACCTGGCCGCTGCCGCCGCGGATCGGGTCGAAGCGCACCGTGTATGTGGCCGGGAGCTGCGCTTCGATCCGTTCCAGCCAGTCGAGGCAGCCCTCGTTGATGGTCAGGAACCCGAGCCGGGGCACCCGGCGGTTGATGTCCGCGGCCAGCGCATCGGCTACCACGTCGCCCTTGACGCCGTGCTGTGGATGGCCACCGGCCATGTTGAAATGCCCGGCGATCATGGATTGCATGCCCGCCGCGCCGGCGCTCGGCTGCGGGTTGGCCGGAGGTGCCGCGGCCGCGGCCGGCGTGCCGACCAGACCTGCGGCCACGGTCAGCAGTAACGCAACGATAAGCGGCCTGAGCCTCACCGGGTCCCCCAAAACTGTGCGGGGGACGCAAACACGACGAGCGCGCCCCCGGTCACGTCGTATAGGCGATCATCTTGGCCTATCTCTCGCGCCGCGACAATAGGCATCTATGAAAGCCCTCTCGCTGCCCTGCCCCGGCAGCATCCCGCGCACCCGCCCGCTACGGGCACCGGTCTCTGCGGGACTTCTCGGAACGGATTGACGGGCGCTTCGCTCGGTTCGCTGCCGGGCGGCTTCGTACAGGACGACCGATCCGGCCGCTGCCGCGTTGAGCGAGCTGGCGGCGCCGACGATCGGGCTGCTTACCGTCCGGTCGCTGGCCTCCTGCCAGCCGGCGCTGAGGCCGTGCGTCTCGTTGCCGATCAGCACGAGCGTGGGGCCGGTCAGGTCGTGCTCCGCGACCTCCACCTCGCCGCGCTCGTCCGTACCGATGATCTCAATCCCGGCAGGCGGTGTGCCCGCAGCCCGGGCGTCCAGTCGAGGACTTCGCGGTGGCTGGCGACCCGCACGACCGGGACGGCGAAGAGGGATCCGGTGCTGGCCCGGACGGTCTTTGGGTCGTAGGGGTCCGCCGCGTGGCCGATGATGACCACGGCGGACGGCCCGAAGGCGTCGGCGGAGCGGATCAGGGTGCCGACGTTGCCCGGCGTCCTCGGGCGGTCGAAGACCCCACGAGCATCTCCGGCCCGGCCGGTACGCGGTCCAGGCTGTCGCCGGGCAACGCCACCACGGCGAGCAGCTCGGGCGACTCCGCCTCCTGTCGTCGAGCTCCCGCATCAGCTCTGGCGAGAGCGCGACCCGGGTGGCCGGGACGCGGTCGAGGAGCTCCCGGGACCAGCGGGAGGGCACCTGCCGGTCGGGGTGGAGCAGGGCCCGGATCTGCCAACCGTGTTCCAGGGCCAGGGTGATCGGGCGTACCCCTGGACCAGGAACTCCCCCGAGTACTGGCGCTTGGTGCGATTGGTCAGCAGCGCCTGCCACTGCTGGAAGTTCGCGTTGCGGGTCGTGGTCCTCAGGGTCTTCGCCACAGTCCTGATTGGACAGCATCGGTCCGCCCCACCGATTGACCTCGGCGGCCCCGGCCAGCCGCGTCAGGTCCGAAGAGATGCCCCACGCCCCCTGTCGGGTCGGCCGCGATGCGCCCCGCGTTCGCCAACTGTGACGTCAAGTCCAAGGCATTCGTCGGCGGGGACAGGCGCGACGCCCGGTTGTCGGTGCAGGTGGCGCCCACCTCACCGGCGGGCTGGACGGGCGGCAGCCGGTGGTACCGGTGCGACCTGTTCGAGCTCGACCAAGTCGGCGGAGCCAACGGCGACAACGACGCGCCATCGTGTGGGTGGGCAGCCTGCGGGGCGTGCCGAGGACCGCACGCCGCTGGCGCACGGCTGCGCCGTGCAGGACAGGTGGGGCCACCTGCTGCCGGCGCCCTGCACGAAGACCCACCACTTCGAGTACGTCGGCATCTGGACCGCCCCGGACGTCTCGTACGACGACGCGACGGAGAAGGAGGACGCCGTGCACGCGAAGTGCCGGCCGGTCATCGCCCGCTACGCGAAGGTGCCCGTCGACGGCTAGCTCCGCTACCGCACGGGCAGCGCCTACCGGTTCCCGTCGCAGGAGGCCTGGGCGCGCGGCGACCGGGGGGGGTCCGCTGCTGGCACTGGTCCAGCGAAAAGAAGCTGACCCGGTCGATCGCCGGCGGCGGGACCCGGGCCCTGCCGGTCAACTGACGCCCGGCCCGGAGTCGACCGGCGGGGCGGGCCGGCGCGCGCCGCCGAGGGTTAACCGGACGGCGACGCGTCATGCACCGCAAGTAATCGCGTGTCGCGGCTCATGCTATTCTCCGGCGTCGATCTCCGTCGCGCCGACCCGTTCGGGTCGTTTGTCGCAGAAGGACGCCTCTCCCCGATGCCGGCCGTTGCCGCTCCGAACACGTCACCGACCCCGCTGGACACCCCGGCCGGCGGCGCGTTCGCCCTCATCTTCACCCGCCTGCCCGCGCTGCTGCGGCTGACCTGCGGGCTGGTCGGCGCGGTGGTCGCCCTGTCGGTGCGTACGCCGCCCGTCGAGCCGGCGTTGCTGGTCCCGGCCGTCGCGGCGCTGACCGCCTGGTCGCTCTGGTACGGGATCCGGGCCCTGCGCCACGGCATCGGCGCCCCGCTGGTGGTCGGTGACGTGGTCGCGACCACCGCCGCCTGCCTGGCGATCCCCGTGCTGGTGGCCCCGGAGGTGCTGCCTGGCGAGGGTAGCTGGATCGCGATCCTCGCCAGCACGACGGTGATCAACACGCAGGCGACCGCCCCGGCGCGCTGGTCGGTCCCGGCGGGACTGCTGCTCACCGCCGCCTACGCGGTCGGCGCGCACTCCGCCGGGCACCCCGACGAGGCCACCTCGCACGCGGCGACGCTGCTGGTGCAGACGGCCTGCGCCGCGATCATGACCGCCATCATGCGCCGGCGTATCGGCCGGGCCGACAACGCGTTCGTCGCGCACCAACGGCTCACCCGGGAGGCGCTGGTCGCCCGGCGGGCCCGGGAGGCCGAGCGGCAGCAGAACCGGGACCTGCACGACACGGTGCTGGCCACGCTGACCATGGTCGGGTTGGGCGCGATGGCCGGCCCGTCCGCCCCGTTGCGCACGCGCTGCGCCGCCGACCTGCGCGCCCTCAGCGCGCTGGCCGACGCCCGGTCGACCTCCGCCGGGGGGTCGGTGCCGCTCGACGAACGGCTGCGGGCGGTGCGAGCCCGGCTGCCCGACCTGCCGGTCACCACCGAACTGGCGGCCTGCGCGGTACCGGAACCGGTCGCGCAGGCGCTCGCCGAGAGCACCTACGCCGCGCTGTCCAACGTGGCCCTGCACGCGCCGGGCGCGACCGCCGAGCTGCGGCTGTCCCGGATCGCCGACACCGTCGTGATCGAGCTCGCCGACGACGGTCCCGGCTTCGACCCGGCCGGTGTCCCGGCGCACCGCTACGGCCTACGCGAGTCGGTACGCGGCCGGATGTCCACGATCGGCGGGCGCGCCGAGATCGACTCCCGGCCCGGCGCGGGCACCCGGATCCGGTTGGAGTGGCCCGGTGGCGACTGAGACGACGACCGCGCCGACGGCGACGCGTACGCCCGGGCGAAGCCGGCCTCCGGCGGACCCGGCGGCGGCCGTGGCCGACGCCTCCGACAGTGGTGCCCGGATCGCGGCGGTGGTCATCGCGCTGGCCTGGCACGCGGCGATCGCGCTGCCCGCGGCACTGGGCGCCCGGGCGCAGTTCACCGCGCCGGCGGTGGTCCTCGCGGCCTGGTTGCTCGTCGCGGCGACCGGCGTGCTGGCGGGCCTGCGGCTGCTGCGCGGCGCCGCGCTGCCGGCCTGGCCGGTGACCGCGCTGCTGCTGGGGGTCGACGCGGCGGTCTTCGCGGCCGCCGGCAAGGGGCAGCTCTTCACCGCCGCGAACTGGGTGTGGGGCACCCTCGGCTGGTTCTTCGTGGTGGCGCTCTGGGGTCGCCCGGCGTCCCGGCTGGTCGCCGTGCTGGGCGCGCACTCGCTGATCGCGCTGTTGGGGGTGCTCGGGCACGGCGCGACCGCCCCCGCCGACCTGGCCCGGTACACGATGTACGTCTACGGCACGCTGACGCTGCCGGTGGCGGTCCTCGTGGGCAGCACGGCGATCGCGGGGCTGGCCCGGCAGCGGGCCGGCGCGGCGGCGGCCACGCACACGGCGCGGGCCGAGCGGGACGCCGCCGAACGGGCCCGGCGGGAGCGCGGCGCCCGCCTCACGCTGGTCAGCGGCGCGGCCGAGGAGGTGCTCGCGGAGCTGGCCGACGGCCGGGCCGATCCCGCCGACCCGGACGTGCAGCGGCGGGCCGTGCTGGCGGCCGCCCGGCTGCGCCGGCTCATCGCCGAGTCCGACGACGTGCCGGACCCGCTGCTGCACGAGTTGCGAGCCGCCGTCGGCGTGGCGGAACGCAACGGGCTGCCGATCGACCTCGTCACGATCGGCAGCCCGCCGCCGCTGCCGGTGCAGGTGCGTCGCCGGCTCGCCGATCCGCTCACCGCGATCCTGGCCGACGCCCGGGGCTGGGCCCGGCTGACGGTGGTCGCCGACGCCGACGAGGTGGTGGTCGGCCTGGTCACGCCCGACCGGGCCGGCGACGACACCGCCGAGCCACCGGGCTACGACGGGCCGGTGGAGTACCTCTACGAACGGGACGGGGAGATCAGATGGGCGCAGACGCGGTGGCGGAGGTGACCGGCGATCGGACGATCGGCGTGGCGATCGTGGACGACCACCCGGTCGTCATCGAGGGGGTCCGCGTCTGGTTGGCCGCCGAGCCCCGCCTGAGGGTGCTGGCGACCGGCGACGATCCGGACGTCGTGCTCCGGGCCGCCCCCGCCGCCGACGTGGTCATGCTCGACCTGCGGCTGCACGGGCGGTTGGCGCTGGACAAGCTCGCCGAGCTGAGCGCGGCCGGCCGGCGGGTGGTGGTCTACTCGGAGCACAGCGACCCGCAGACGATGCTCGCCGCCCTGGACGCCGGGGCGGTGGCGTTCCTCGCCAAGCACGAGGGGCGGGAGCACTGCGTGGCCACCGTGCTGGCCGCCGCCAGCGACCGCCCGTACGTGCCGCCGGCGCTCGCCGGGGCCATCGTGGGTGATCCCCGGCCGGACCGGCCGGCCCTGTCCGACAAGGAACGCGAGGCGCTGCTGCTGTGGTTCCAGTCGATGTCGAAGGCATCGGTCGCCCGCCGGATGCGGATCAGCGAACACACGGTCAAGCAGTACGTCGACCGGGCGCGGATCAAGTACACCCGGGCGGGGCGGCCGGCCGCCACGAAGGCGGCGTTGCTCGCCCGTGCGATCGAGGACGGCCTGGTACGACCGGAGGAGATCGGCACCTACCAGTCACGGGCCTCGTACGACCGGCCGACCCCCTAACGGCCGTCATGACAGCCGGTCGGAGATCGGCGAGGCTCATGCGGTGATGCCGTCGGCACCGGAGGTCATGGCGATGCACGATGACGCGTCCCCCTTCTTCATCTCCCCGCACCGTTTCGACGCGGACGACGACGTGGCTCCGGCGCTGGACCGGCGCAACGAGTTCGTCGTCGAGGCCGGCGAGCACGTGCTCGCCCAGCGTCGGCTGCTCGCGTCGGGGCACCTGCTCGGCCCGACGGAGGCGCGCCGGCAGTGGACGCTGCCCGAGCCGGTGACGGTCACCGTCACCGACCGGCGGATCGCGTATGTCGGTGGCGGGCCGCAGCTCTGCCTGGTCGGGGCGTCCGAGGGCGCGCGGCACCGCCGGGGCGTCCGGTTGCCGGGGCTGGTCACCGGTCAGATCCGCTGGCAGTGGCCGTCCCGGCTGGAGCTGCTGACCACCGGGCCGGCGGAGCCGGCCCGGCTGCTGGTGGTCTGCGACGCGCTGCGCACCATCCAGCAGCCGGCGCTCGGGTTCTGCGGTGCGGTGGAGGAGATCCTGGAGCTGACCCGCCGGGTGCGCCGGGCGGTGGCCACCTTCCGGCTCACCCACCCCGAGCTGGTGGAGCTGTCCCCGCCCGAGCGGGACGTGCTGGCGGTGCGTGCCTCGCCGGCGCCGGGCGCCGGCGCGAACCGGATCACCCTGCCCGGGTCGTTGCCGGTGGAGTTCCGGTCCCGGGACGACTACTACCGCCGGGGGAGCTTCGACCGCTGGCCCGGGCCGGCGGCCGGCGCCGCATCCGGGCGGCACTGAAGCCGCCGGCACCGGGCGGCCGGCTCCACTGTGGCCCGGCGGCCGGCAGGGTGTCCGGTGCGTTCCACCGGCTCGGCAGCCGCCGTCGCGTCCCGCTGCGCGACGATCCGGTCACCGGCCGTCGCGTCGGGTGGGTCAGGCGTCGGGGTCCGCCGCGGCGGCCCGGCGACGGACCTCCAGCTCGGCGGCCTCCTCCAGGGTGGGGGCGGTGCCGCCGAGGTGCTTCGGAAGCCACCAGGTGTCGTCGGGGCCGGCCGGCTTGTCGGGGTACTCGCGCTGGGCCCGGTCGACCAGCGCGGTCAGCCGGGTCTTCAGGTCGGCGGTCATCGCGTTGGCGTCCGGATAGTCGGCCGGGTGCATCGGCTCGCCCACCAGGATCGTGATCGGGGTGTGCCGGCGGGTGAGGGTGCGGGGGCGGCCCTTGGTCCAGAGCCGCTGGGTGCCCCAGAGCGCCACCGGCAGCACCGGCACCCCCGCCTCGGACGCCATCCGGGTGGTCCCGCTCTTGAGCTGCTTGACCGTGAACGACCGGCTGATCGTCGCCTCCGGGAAGACGCCTACCACCTCGCCGCGCCTCAGCGCGCTGACCGCCGTCGCGTACGAGCCGGCGCCGGCCCGCCGGTCCACCTGGATGTGGTGCATGCCCCGCATCAGCGGGCCGGACACCTTGTGCGTGAAGACGGACTTCTTGGCCATGAACCGCACCAGCCGCTTCGAGTCCTGCGCGCCCAGCCCGCAGAAGATGAAGTCGAGGTAGCTGACGTGGTTGCTGGCCATCACCGCCCCGCCCGTGCGGGGCACATGATGGGCGCCCTCAATGGTGATCTTCAGGTCCTGGACCCGGAACCACGTCTTGAGGGCGGCGATCACGGGCGGGTACACGAGTTCCGGCATGGCGCGAACTTACCCTGCCCACCTGAGCACCACCCCGGGCACCACGCCCGCCCCGGGCCGCCGGCGCGCGGGGCGGTTCCCCCGGTTGCGCGACGGCGGCCCGCCCCGCGGCGGCTGCTACTCGGCGAGGCGGTGCAGATCGAGGCGGCCCCGGGCGAACGCGTCCACGCGACCCCACCGGCCCGGGATGTCCAGCACCTCGATGCGGCCCATCCCGACCGGCAGGCGGGGTTCCATGGCGAGGTGCCCCTCGTGCGGCTCCAGGCCGAGCATCGTGCGCAGCAGCAGCAGCGGCGTACCTGTCGACCAGGCCTGCGGGCTGCACGCCGTCGGGTACTCCACGGGGAACTTGGTCAGCTCGCGCGGATAGCCCCCGAACGCCTCCGGCAGCCGGCCCTCGAAGAAGGTGGCCGCATCGAGGATGCCGCTGGCGATGACGGCCGCCTCCTCGGCGAAGCCGTACCGGCGCAGACCCCAGGCGATGAACGAGTTGTCGAACGGCCAGATCGTGCCGTTGTGGTAGCCGATCGGGTTGTAGCGGGCCTCGCCCTCGGCCAGCGTCCGCACCCCCCACCCGGTGAAGAGCCGGGGCCCGACCAGGTGCTCGGCGATCCGCCCGGCCCGGTCCTCGTCGACGATGCCGCTCCAGAGCAGGTGACCGATGTTGGAGCTCAACACGTCGCACTGGCGGCCGGACGGGTCGAGGGCCAGCGCGTAGTAGCCGCCGTCCTCCACCCAGAAGTCGCGGTTGAACCGCTCCTTCAGCGCCGCCGCCTCCCGCTCCAGCCGCGTCGCGAACTCGGCGTCACCCCAGAACTCGCGCGCCAGCCGGGCGGCGCGCCGCTTCGCGTCGTACGCGTACCCCTGTACCTCGCAGGTGGCCCGGGGAAACGGCGGTAGCGTGCCGTCGCGGTAGGAGATGGAGTCCCAGGAGTCCTTCCAGCACTGGTTCTCCAGCCCGGTGTCGGTGTTGCGCCGCTGGTACCAGATGTAGCCGGTGCCCACCAGGTCGGCGTACTCGTCGATCCACCGGAGGGCGGCGCGGGCCTCCCGCTCCAGCTCCATGACCAGGGCCGTGTCCCCGCTCCACCGCTCGTACTCGTCGAGCAGCACCAGGAACAGCGGGGTCGCGTCCACCGACCCGTAGTACGGCGAGTGCGGCTGTTCCTCGAAGGCTGCGGTCTCGCCGTACCGCATCTCGTGCAGGATCCGGCCCGGGTCCTCGTCGCGGAAGTCGTCGAACCGGGTGCCCTGCAAGGAGGCCAGGATGCGCAGCGTGGTCTTCGACAGCTCGGGGGTGAACGGCAGCGACTGCAGGCAGGTCAGGATGCTGTCGCGGCCGAACATGGTCATGAACCAGGGCAGGCCGGCGGCCGGCAGCGACGCGCCGCCGAGGGAGAGCGGCGAGAAGCGCAGCGCCGCCAGGTCGATCAGGCTCCGACGGTACGTGGCGGCGACCCGGTCGTGCTCGCTGTTGACCTTGGGAGCCTGCTCGATCCACTCCTGGAGGTCGTGCTGGAGGGCGAGCCGTTCGGAGTTCTGCGCCCGCAGTCCCACCCGCAGGTCCCGGCCGCCGAGGGTGCGCGCCAGCGTCTTGACGTGGATCTGCGCGTCCCACTGTTCGCCCGGTTCGAGCCGGATGGAGTACGCGAAGCCCTTGCCGTCGTAGCGCGGCGTCGGCGACGCGGAGATCGTCGTCTCGCGGGTGAAGTTGCCCCGCCGGTAGCCCAGCCGCAGCCGCTCGGGCTCGACCTCGGCGTAGATCTCGCCCTTCTTGTTGACGATCTCGTCCTTGACCTCGAAGATGTCGGCGAAATCGGCCGCCGCGTCCATCCTGATCTCCAGCGCGACCGGATTCTCGTCGTGGTTGAGGATGGTGAGCTGCTCCCGGAAGCTGCTGCCCACCGCCCGCTGGCGGATGACCGACAGCTTGGCGTCGACGTAGTGCGTCGCCATCCCCGGCACCAGGAAGAACCGGGCCTCGTAGTACTGGAGGTCGTCGTACGACAGGGGGGTGAGCTGCTCCCCGTTCAGCGTCAGCACCCAGCGCGACAGGTAGCGGGTGTCCAGGGCGAAGAACCCGGTGGGTTCGCTCGGGGTCGCCTCGATGTCGCCGGTGTCCTCCGACACCACGAACGTGCTGCCGTCCAGGATCCGGACCGTCTTGCTCTTCACCATCACCGCACCTCCCGTCGGCCCTCGAAGCGTCGCGGCCCCCGGGAGTCCGGCGGGCCGGGGAAGAGCCGGTCCAGCAGCACCAGCCGCCGCAGGTCACCGGTCACCGCCAGGTCGCCCCGCAGCAGCGCCGCCAGCCCGGCCTCCCGCCCCTCGGCGAGGGCCTCGAACAGCTCGGGGTCCATTCCGACGACGGTGTCGGCGTCGCGTTCCTCCCGGGTCACCTGGACCCGGCCGTGATCGACCCGCAGGAGCCAGTGGCTCGTCTGCGGCCCCTCGTGCAGGTCCACCCGCAGGGTCCCGGAGGCCTTGGCCAGCAGGGGCTCGAACTCCCGCCGGTCGAGGTCCTCGAAGAATTTCGTCGTCGCGTCCAGCACCAGGTCACCCCCTCCCCCGTCGATCAGCGTCCGAGCAGGGGGTCCCCCTCCGGTGCGGGCTCAACCTCGCCCGGATCGGGTGAGTCGGGAACTGTCCTCGGCCGCGGGGCCGGCCGCGTCCGCGGCGGCGACCCCGGATCACCACATGTCGACCCGGCCCTTCCGGCGACGGACGTGTCCGCGCCACCCGGCGAGCAGCGCGATGAGGGTCCAGCCGACCCAGCCGAGAATCAGCATCCCCAGCATGCCGCTGGAGTCGACCCGGTCGGCGACTTCGAGTTCGACCTTCCCGTCCGGATCGGTGAGCACGGCGAGCCGGTCGCCGACCTGGTAGCCCGGGTTGCTGCCCTGATAGACCAGCGGTTCGTCGAGGCGCCCGTCGGCGCCCTGCAGCGTGAAGGCGTGCCGCTTGCCGGTGACCGCGACGTCGACGATGGACACCTCCTGACGCACGCCGCGGGCCTCCAACGCCGCCTCCGGGGCGAACTGCACCGCCCCCACGAGCACGAACAGGGCCGGAGCGAACGCGAGGAAGGAAAGCCACGCGGCCCGGTGCAGCAGCCGTACGGCGATCACGAAGACCAGGCAGAAGAGCACCCCGGTGACGATCGGGACGACCTTCGTGCCGATGGCGACGTACGCGACGCCGGTGTTGAGCCCGACGAACACGACGCCCAGCAGCACCAGCAGCAGCGTCGTCCCGACGGACCTGCCGACCGACCAGGTTCCCGCCGTCGGGACGGGGGCCGGCGACGCCCCGATGGGGTGGTTCCCGGCGGGACCGCCGTGGACGGGTCGCCATCCGGTCGGAGGAGTTCGGCCTGGTGCGGGGGGCTGGGCTGACACGGAAAGATCATAGTCACGGCGGTCCGCCCCAGGTCAGCGCGTCGCTCCCGGGTCGGGCAGCTCGCCCGGCCTCGGCCCGCCGCCCCTCGGGTGTTGTCGCTGACGCCGCCACGCCGGCTCCCACCCGGGAAGCCGGCGCGTCGCGGCGGGCGGTCAGTTGTTGGGGTCGTCGGCGCTGATGTCCGCGAGCACCGACTGCGGTTCCCGCTCCACGGCGAGGTCACCCATCGACACCAGGCCGACCAGCCGCCCGTCGTCGATCACCGGCAGCCGGCGTACGGCGTAGGTCCGCATCAGGTCCGCGGCGGACACCGCGTCGTCGTACTGGCTCACCGTGATCATGTCCTTGTTGGTGACCCGGTTGAGCGGGGTCGAGTTCGGGTCCAGGTTCTCCGCCACGCCCCGCACGGTGATATCCCGGTCGGTGACGATACCGACCACGTTGTCGCCGTCGGTCACCACCACGTCGCCGATGGCGCTGTCGCGCATCTCCCGCGCCGCGGCGGCCAGCGTGTCGTTGCCGTCCATCGTCACCAACCGGGTCGTCATGAACTCTCCGACCGTTGTCATGGTGCTCCCCTCTCGGTGTCGGCACGGGTCGTCTACCCGCCGGCCGGACGGGGTAACGCGCCGCGCCTCGGCCGGGTCAGGTGCGCGGTGGGGCGCCGTAGAGGCGTTCGACGTGCAGCCGGAGCACGAGGCGTCCCTCGGCGATCATCGCCCGGCGGTAGTCGCTCCAGTCCGGGTGCTCGCCCTGGATCGTCCGGTAGAGGTCGACCAGCTCCGCCACTGTCGCGTCGTCCGGGTCGGCGGCCACCGGCGTCAGCTCGGCGCGCGCCTCCGCGACCGCGTACGCCCAGCCGTCGTCGCTGCTGACGTGGAAGGAGGCGCGCGGGTCCCGGCGCAGGTTGGCGGTCTTGGCCCGGCCGTCGGTCACCGAGACCCGGATGAGCGCCGCCGCGCGGTCGAAGGCGTAGCTGACGGTGGAGAGCTGCGGGCGCCCGTCCCGTCTGAGCGTGGCCAGGACCCCCAGCCGGTGGCCGGCGACCAGCTCCGCCAACGCCCGCTGGGTCTCGTCGGCCGTCACACCGACCGCCGCTCGGCGGCGACCAGTTCGGCGATCTGCACCGCGTTGAGCGCCGCGCCCTTGCGCAGGTTGTCGTTGGAGCAGAACAGGGCGAGGCCGTGCTCGACGGTCTCGTCGGCGCGGATCCGCCCGACGTACGTCGGGTCCTGGCCGGCGGCCAGCAGCGGGGTGGGCACGTCCGCGAGCGCCACGCCGGGAGCACCGTCGAGCAGCTCGCGGGCCCGCTGCGGGGTGATCGGGCGGGTGAACCGCGCGTTGACCTGGAGCGAGTGGCCGGTGAACACGGGCACCCGCACGCAGGTGCCGGAGACCCGCAGCCCGGGGATCTCCAGGATGCGCCGGCTCTCGTTGCGCAGCTTCTGCTCCTCGTCGGTCTCGAAGCTGCCGTCGTCGACGATCGAGCCGGCGAGTGGGAGCACGTTGAACGCGATCGGCGCCGCGAAGGCGCGGGGGGCCGGGAACTCGACCGCCGCACCGTCGAAGGCGAGGCCGGCGGCGTGCTCGGCGACCTTGCGGACCTGCTCGTCGAGTTCGGCGACGCCGGCCAGGCCGGCGCCGGAGACCGCCTGGTACGTCGAGACGACCAGGCTGACCAGCTCCGCCTCGGCGTGCAGCGGGCGCAGCACCGGCATCGCGGCCATCGTCGTGCAGTTGGGGTTGGCGATGATCCCCTTGGGGCGTACGGCGGCGGCGTGCGGGTTGACCTCGGCGACGACCAGCGGCACCTGGGGGTCCGTCCGGAACGCCGACGAGTTGTCGATGACGACGGCCCCGGTTGCGGCGACCCGGGGCGCGAGTTCCTTCGCGGTGCCCTTGCCGGCGGAGAAGAGCACGATGTCGAGCCCGGAGTAGTCGGCGGTGGCCGCGTCCTCCACGGTCACCTCGCCGTCCCGCCAGGCCACGGCGCGCCCGGCCGAGCGCGCCGAGGCGAACAACCGCACCTGCTCCGCCGGGAACTTCCGCTCCGCCAGCACCTGCCGCATCACGCCACCGACCTGGCCGGTGGCCCCCACAATGCCGATCCTCATGCCCGCGAGGCTACCCAGCCCGGCGACCCGAGCGGCAACGGTTTCCCACCGTCGGCGCGGGTCACACCGGTGGCCCGGCGCCGCCCGCTCCCCCGCCGGCGCCGCAACGACACCGGCGCACCCGGCCCCGGCCCGCAAGAACCGGGGCCGCCGGGGCGGGTGGCCGCAGCATCCACGCCGGCCCGGCCGGCCGGGCCGGCGACGACCACCGACGGCGACGCGACCCAGGTCACACCGCCGCCGGCCGTCAGACGGACTGCTCGACCAGCTCGCCCAGGCCGGTGGCGACGAGTTCGTCGCGGATCACCGCGGCGTCGCCCTCCACCACGAGGGTGAGTTCGTCGGGGCGCAGGTACGCGGCGGCCGCCGCCGAGACCTGCGCCACGTCGGCGGCGAGCAACGCCTCCCGCAGCCGGGCGTGGTGGTCGTCCGGCAGGTCGTGCACGACCAGGGTGGTCAACGCGGCGGCGATCGCCCGGGGGCTCTGCAACTCGACCGAGAGCTGCCCGGCCCGCCAGGAACGCGCGACCGCCAGCTCGTCCTCGGTCACCCCCGTCTGGCGGGTACGGGTGATCTCGCCGACGGACTCGACGAGGGCCGGTGCGGTCACCGCCGTCTGCACCCCGGAGCTGACCCCGAACCGACCGAACCGGCGGGACGAGGCGAAGTCTCCCCGGATGCCGTACGTGTAGCCGCGCACCTCGCGGATCAGGTGGTTGAGCCGGGAGGTGAACGCTCCCCCGAGCACCGTGCCGGCGAGCGTCATCGGCACGTGGTCGGGGTGGGCGCGGTGCGGCGACGGGTGGCCCAGCCGCAGCGTGGACTGCACCGAGCCGGGCCGGTCCACCAGGATGATCCGCCGGCCGGGACGGCTCGGCACCTCGATCGGGCCGCCCCGGTCGACCGGCCCGCCGCCGGTGCCGGCGAACGCCGTCGCGCCGAGCGCGTCCAGGTCGAGCCGGTCCAGGTCGCCGGCGACGATCAGGGTGCCGGGACGGATGAACCACTCGGAGTGGAAGACGGTGACGTCCTCGACGTCCAGGGCGGCCACCGACTCCGGGTCGCCGTACAGGGGACGGCCCCAGCGGTTGTCGGCGCCGAACAGGTCCGCGCGCAGCGCCGCGTCGGCGCGGGGGCCGGGGCTGGCCCAGTCCATCCGCAGCGCCGTCGCCTCGTCGTCGCGGACCCGCCGCACGTCGTCCGGGTCCAGCTTCGGGGTGCGCACCGCCTCGGCGAGCAGCTCCACGGCGGCCCCCAGCCGCTCCACCGGCACCTGCACGCTGGCCTGGAAGGAGTCCCAGTCCAGCCCGGCCACCAGCTCCGTGCCGAGCCCTTCGATCGCCAGCGCGTACGCCGACGCGTCGCGCTGCGTGGTCCCCTCCTCCAGGGCCTTGGCGAGCACCGCGCCGAGCCCCTCCTTGCCGGTCGGCTCGCGGCCGGCGCCCCCGTCGAGCAGCAGCAGCGCCACGGCCAGGTTCTGCCCGGGCAGGTGCGCGGCGACGACCTGGCCTCCCGCCACCGTGCGGCGGACCACCTGCGGGAACCGGTACGGGCGGGCCGCGCCGGGCCCGGGACGGTCGGCGATCAGCGTCATCAGGGCTTCTCCTCGGGCAGGTAGGTCAGGGTGGCCCGGTCGGCGGGAGCGAGCACCTCGGCGGCGGCCTCGGCGATCTGCTCGGCGGTCACCGCGAGCCAGGCCGGCAGCCGCTCGGCGGCCTTGGCCGGGTCGCCGAACTGGGTGGCGTAGCGCCCGAGCGTGTCCGCCCGGCCGTCCACCGTGGAGAGCTGCCGCCACCACGAGGTGCTCAGCAGGGACTTGGCCCGGTCCAGTTCGGTGGCGGTGACCGGGACGGTGGCCAACTCGTCGACCACCTCGGCCAGCCCGGCGGCCAGCCGTTCGGCGCTCACCCCGGGACGGGCCGTGGCGGTGGCGATCAGCGGCGCGGGGGCGTGCGCGAGGTCCACCCCGTACGCCCCGACCAGGTCGGGCTGGGCGATCCGCTCCCCGTCGGCGAGGCGCTGGTAGAGGCGGCTGCCCCGGCCGCTGCCCAGCACGGTGGCGAGCACCGTCGACACGTCGTAGCCGGGGGTGCCGAAGGGGTGGGTGCGGTGCGCGATGTAGACGCGCGGTGCCGGCACGTCGGCGGTGACGGTCTCCCCGGCCGGCCGGCCGGCGCCCGCGACGCTGCGGCCGTCCGGCGCGGGCGGGATCCGCTCGCGCGGCGGGATCGCCCCGAAGTATTTGTCGGCCAGCGCGAACACCTCGGCTGCCGGGGCGTCCCCCACCACGGTCAGCACGGCGTTGTTCGGCGCGTAGTAGGTGCGGTGGAACGCCTGGAAGGTCGCCAGGTCGGCGGCGTTGAGGTCGGCCATCGACCCGATCGTGGCGTGGTGGTAGGGGTGCCCGGGCGGATAGAGCAGCGGCAGCAGCCGCAGCCAGGCGTCGCCGTAGGGCACGTTGTCGTAGCGCTGGCGTCGCTCGTTCTTGACCACGTCGCGCTGGTTGTCCAGCGTCTCCTGGGTCAGCGCGGGGACCAGCCCGCCCATCCGGTCCGCCTCCAGCCACAGCGCCAGTTCCAGGTGCTCGGCGGGGACGGTCTCGAAGTAGTTGGTGCGGTCCGGGTTGGTGGTGGCGTTGAGCGAGCCGCCCGCGCCCTGCACCAGCTTCATGTGCTCGGTCTTCGCCACGTTGACCGAGCCCTCGAACATGAGGTGCTCGAAGAGGTGGGCGAAGCCCGTCTGCCCCTCGGGCTCGTGCCGGGAGCCGACGTCGTACCAGAGGTTCACGGCGACCGCCGGGGCGGTGCGGTCCTCACTGACCACCACGCGCAGGCCGTTGTCCAGTCGGGTGGTCTCGATGGGCCAGGGGTAACCGCTGTCGGGCATGGCACGACGCTATCCGATCAGGTACGCGAAGAGGGCACCCGCCGCACACGGCGAGGCATCGAGCGTCGCCGTCCGGGTACCGGGAAGGCATGCCGCCAGCCACCAGCGTGACCGACCGGGCTGCCGTCGCGCTCGATCGCGCGAGCGCCGCGCTCACCAGGCTCCGTCGGGCCCGCCTGCTGCACCCCGCGGGCCACTCCTTCGCCGGCGAGGTCACCGTCTGGGGTGCGCCGGGGCCGCCGACGGGGGTGCCGCTGCTCGACGAACCGGGCCGCTTCCGGGCCACCCTCCGGCTCTCCAAGGGCGTGCCCACCCCGGGCGGCTGGCCGGACGTGCTGGGGTTGGCCGTGCGGCTGCACCGGGACCCCGGCCGGCCGTTCGACCTGTTGGTCAGCTCCAGCGGGGCCGCGCCGGTGCTGCGGAACCTGCCGCTGCCCCGGCGGCGTTTCGCGGGGACGTACAGCACGATCATGTCGTTTCGCGCGGGGCGGCGGCGGCTCTTCCTGGCCGCCCTGGCCGACCCGGAGTCCCCCGGGCTGGGTCGCAGCCTGTCCGAGGTGGCCGCCGCCGCCCGGACGGACGCGCCGCGCCTGGTGCTCGCGGTCGCGTCCGCCGTCGGGCGGTGGCGGCCGTTCGGTCAGGTGAGCATCGGTGCCCGGCTCGACGCCGGTGAGGACGCCGCACTGGCCTTCGACCCGATCGGCAACCTGCCCCCGGGGCTGCGGGCGGCGGGGCCGCTCGCCTGGCTGCGGGAGCACAGCTACCGGGGCTCGCGGCGGGCCCGGGGCGCCGAGGCTCAGTCCGGGGGTTCCACGGCCACCGTCTGATCGGAGGTGCGCTGCTCCAGCACGGTGTCCGGCGCGGCGTTGCGGTCCTCCTCCCGGATGTCGGACTCGGCGAGGATGGCCGCCGCCTGCGCCCGGGGGTCGTCGCTGCCGGCCGCCGCCTCCTCGGGCAGCAGGTGTGCGCGGGACTCCACCCGTTCCTGGTCGCTCTGCTCGTCAGTCATGACCGCACACATACCCCGTCGTCGCCGCCGGCACGCGCGTCAAGATCCCGCCCGGCCCCGGCGGGTGTCCGCGGGCCGGGGCGGACGGGCGCCGGTCAGGAGCGGAACGGGCCGCGCACCTCGTAGGTGATGCCGCCGGACGACGAGCCGGACGTGCCGCGCTGCGACGAGAAGTAGAACCGACCGCCGTCGGGCGAGAACGCCGGCCCACAGATCTCCGACGAGGACTGCCCGGTGATCCGCAGGAACGGGGCGACCACCCCCGCGGGCGTGATCACGTTGATCTCCATGTTGCCGCCGTCCTCGGCGACGTAGAGGTCGCCCGAGCGGGCCCCGGTGATGTTGTCCACCCCGGTCAGCGGCGCCGTGCCGGAGACCAGCGAGTCGTCGTACGCCAGGTCGATGCCCTGGCCTACCGCGTCGTAGGCCCAGACCCGGTTGTCGCCCTTGGTGGTGAACCAGCAGGTGCCGTCCGCGTACCAGCAGCCCTCACCGCCGTTGAACCTCTTCGCCCCGGCGACCTGGTTGCGGGTGAGCGTCGGGGAGCCGTCCGGGTCGGGCACGCGCGCCCAGCTCACCGGGCCGCTGGTGCCCGTGCCGGCGACCAGCACCTCCAGGGTGCCGGCGGAGAGGTCACCCCAGGTGGTCGGCCGGAACCGGTAGAAGCAGCCGTTGCTCTCGTCCTCCGTGAGGTAGACGACCCGGCGGGCCGGGTCGCAGGCGGCGGCCTCGTGGTTGAACCGGCCCATCGCCGCCCGCCGCGCCCCGGCCTGGCCCCCCTGCGGGTACGTCTCGTAGACGTACCCCCGGTTGACCTCCTCGCCGGAGAGCCAGGTCCCCCACGGGGTCGCGCCGCCCGCGCAGTTGCGGTTGGTGTTCGACAGGACGCGGTACGCCGAGACGATGCCGCCGGCGGCGTCGAAGCGCACGGCGGAGGCCCCACCGGTGGTCATGATCTCGGAGTTCGAGACGTAGATCCAGCCGGTGCCGGCGGCGAAGCAGGCGCCGCCGTCGGGCGCGTCGTGCCACGGGTAGGAGGTGCCGGGCACCACCTGGCGGGAGCGGGCGATCACCCGGCTGGTGAAGCCGGCGGGCAGTTGGAGGCCGTTGGCGTCGGCGGCGCCGGGCGGCCCGTAGGGGCTGGCGCCGGGCTGAGCGGGGGCGGCCAGCGCGGCGCCGGCCCAGAGACTGCCGGAGAAGGCGGCGGCACCGCCGAGGACGGTGGCGCGCAGGATGGTGCGACGGTCCATCGGGAACCTCCGGAGAAGCAGCGGTGGGTGTCGATGAAGTTACCCTCGCACGCATCGACGCAGGTAAACGCCGGGCGTTTCTTTTCCGACGATCGGGTGGACCGTGCGGGCCCGTCGGGTACGCTGGGCCGCGTGACGCGTTCGTATCGATGGTTTAGGCAGCCGGCTCGCGCCGGTGACTTCACCATGATCTGACGTCACCCACGATCGAGCCGGCCGGGCAGGAGCTTCCGTTCCTGCCCTTTTGCGTACGAGCAGCCGGCTCGACCCGGGCACCGGCACCGGGGCACGGTCGGCGGAAGGATCCACCACCGTGACGACCCCGGAGACCGATCGGGTCAGCGATCAGCGCATCGACCGCGTCGTGCCGCTGACCACCCCGGCCCTCCTGCACCACGAGCTGCCCCTCGACGACTCGCTCGCCTCGGCCGTGCTGGCCGGGCGGCGCGCGGTCGGCCGGGTGCTCGACGGCGCCGACGACCGCCTGCTGGTGGTGGTCGGCCCGTGCTCGGTGCACGATCCGGCCGCCGCCCTGGACTACGCCCGCCGGCTGCGCGCCGCCGCCGACCGGGTCGCCGACGACCTGCTGGTCGTCATGCGGGTCTACTTCGAGAAGCCCCGCTCGACGGTGGGCTGGAAGGGCCTGATCAACGACCCGGCGCTGGACGGCTCCGGCGACGTCAACACCGGTCTGCGTACCGCCCGCGCGCTCCTGCTCGACGTGCTGCGCCTGGGGCTGCCCGTGGGCTGCGAGTTCCTCGACCCGATCACCCCGCAGTACATCGCCGACACGGTGGCGTGGGGCGCGATCGGCGCGCGGACGGTGGAGAGCCAGGTGCACCGGCAGCTCGCCTCCGGCCTGTCGATGCCGATCGGCATGAAGAACCGCCCGGACGGCAGCATCGGCACCGCCGTGGACGCCATCCGCGCCGCCGGCGTACCGCACGTCTTCCCCGGCATCGACTTCTCCGGCACGCCGGCGATCCTGCACACCCGGGGCAACGCGGACGGGCACCTGGTGCTGCGCGGCGGGGGCGGCCGACCCAACTACGACGCGGAGTCGGTGGCCGGGGCCCTGGACCTGCTGCGGGCCGCCGGCCTGCCCGAGCGGGTGGTGGTGGACGCCAGCCACGCCAACAGCGGCAAGGACCACCGCAACCAGCCGAGGGTGGCGGCCGACGTGGCCGACCAGCTCGCCGCCGGCCAGCGGGGCCTCGTCGGGATCATGCTGGAGAGCTTCCTGCTCGCCGGCCGCCAGGACCTCGATCCGACCCGCGAACTGACGTACGGCCGCTCCGTCACCGACGCCTGCATCGGCTGGGACACCACCCAGGAGGTCCTCGCGCACCTGGCCGCCGCCGTGCGCACCCGCCGCCGCACACCGGCGGCCACCCCCGCGCGGTGACGTTTGACCCATTCGGGGACGGGTAGCTGACCGACGTGACCGATGACGCACCCGTGACCGACGCGCCCGTGATCGAGGAGCTCGTGATCGAGGAGCCGGACACCCGGCGCCTCGACGACCTGCTCGAGGACCTCTACCACGGCCAGGAGCGGATCAGCCAGGCCGACATCTACCGCCGGGCGGTCGCCGCGGAGATGCCCGCGCAGCTCCTCACCCGCATGGCCGCCCTGCCCGAGGGCGAGTACTCCGTGGACGAGGTGGCCGACCTGCTCGGTGGGTCGGTCACCTGACGTGCGCGGACGACGACACAGCGAGGAGAGCGGAATGCCCCACCACGACGAACGGCACGAGGACCTGCCGGCGCTCGGCCAACCCCCCGAGGGCCGGGACACCCTGCCGGAGCCCGACTTCGCCAACGAGCACGACCGCACCGCCGTGGACCGGGACGTCATCACCGGGGCGGACGCCGACGAACGCGAGCCGGAGTCCTCGCGCGGCTGGGCCGGCGAGGACCACGGCACCACCCCGACCTGATCCTCCGACGACACGACGAAGGGGCCGGCCCGCGCCGGCCCCTTCGTCGTCGGGTACGTCGGTCAGTCCTTGTCCGGTCCGTGGCCCTCGGCGGCCTGCTGGGCCACCGCGTACGCCATCTGGAGGAAGTCCGAGGCGGCCACGGCGGTCAGCGCGGTGGCCACCAGGCGGGTGAGCCGGGGGGCGAGGACCAGCCCGCCGGTGAGCCCGGTGGCGACCCAGACCGCGAGGCAGAACGGGCAGCTCAGCAGCTCACCGATCGCGTGCCGGGTGGAGCTGCCCTGGTCCCGGACCTGCTCCATCACCTCGCCGCTGCCGATCGGCCTGTCGTAGCTGGTGAACGGCGCCCGCAGCGGGCTCGTCACGGCGTCCTTCGACAGCAGCCGGCTCAGCTTGTGGGTGGCGATGGCGAGCAGCACCACGTCGGCCGGGGCCGGCCGCTCGGGCACCGGACGGCCGGTCGCCCGGACCAGTCCGGCGATGCCGGCGGTCACCCCGGCGTAGGTGCCCATCGCCGCCAGGTACCCGCCCAGCGGCCGGTGCTCGTGCGGCGCGTACGCCTGGCGCAGTCGCGCCACCTTCTCCTTCAGGTCGCTCACCGTTCTCCTCGATGTCTCGGGTCGTACCGTCGGCTCGGCCCGCCGGCGGCACCGCCGGTTCAGCCGGCCTGCAGGTTGTCGGCCACCTCGCGGGCGAGGTTGTCCAGGGCCTCGTCGGCCAGCCGCTCGGCGTCCGGTCCGCCGGTCAGGTCGAGCCGCGTCCGGGCGCCACCGGCCTGCGCCGGCTCCACCCGGATCTCGGCCGACCACGCGTCGGCGGCGCTCCACCGGGCGCGCAGTTCCTCCGCGCTGGCCTCCCCGGCCGCGCTGCCGTCGGCCCGCAGCGGCTCGGGCAGCCACGCGGTGGCCCGGTCGGGGTCGGTGGCGATGCTGAACACCACCTCCGGCGGCGCGGACATCCCGCGCTCGGCGTGCGCCATCACGCGTCCCGCAGCCGGCTCGGGTCGACCTCGCGCCCGGGGTGCCGGGCGAGGTACTCGGTCTCCAGCTCGGCGGTGCGCCGCAGGTGGTTGGCGAGCGCGGAGTCCGCCGCGTGCCGCAGGGTGTCCAGCCGGGTGCGGTGCAGGCTGTGCATCTCCCGGATCAGGTCCTCGTCGGTCAGCTCGGCCGGGTCGACGCCGAGCAGTTCGCCGTCGAGCGGGTCCGGCTGGCCGGTGGCCCTGTCGTGGACGTGGTCGCCGTCCCACTCGGGCAGCCGCTGCTCCGGGCTGCCGAAGTCGTCCTGCCTAACCGGTCCCGTCATGATCGACCCCCCTGGTCTGGTTTGTGCTCGCGTCTAGACGGTTGCCCACGGCGGGTGCCACCAAACCATCCCGTCCTACGACGCGGCGTCGGAGAGCGCGGATGTCCCCGGTACTCTCGATGCCATGAAGCGGCTCTGGACCCCGGCGTGGATCGCGCGCCACGTGGCCATGGTCGTGCTGGTCGTCGGTTTCCTGGCGCTGGGCTGGTGGCAGGTCAGCCGGGCCGCCGCCGGCAACGCGATCAGCTGGGGCTACGCGGTCGAGTGGCCGATCTTCGCGGGTTTCGTGGTCTTCGTCTGGTGGCGTGAGGTCCGGCTCACCCTGCGTCCGGCGCCGGAGGACGAACCGGGGGCCACCGCCGGGACGCGACCGGCCGCCGCCACGGAGGCCACCGGGACGCGACCGGCCGTACGCCGGCCCGTACGGGTCGTCCGCGTGCCCGCCGCCCCCGCCGGCGGCGAGGACGGCGACCTGGCCGCCTACAACCACTACCTGCGTTGGCGCAACGACAACCCGGGCGCGAGCTCCGGTGACTACCCCGGCTGAGAGGCCGGCCGCGGAAAGGATGGACAACGGTGGGCGCAGCCCTGACCCGGTACCGAGTCATCGCCTGGATCGTCGGCGTGGCGCTGATCCTGCTGGTCGTGATCGGCATGCCGATGAAGTACGGCTTCGACGAGCCGATCCTGGTGGAGACCGTGGGCCAGGCGCACGGCTTCCTCTACATGCTCTACCTGGTGGCCGCCTTCGACCTGTCCCGCCGGGCCGGCTGGCCGCTGAAGCGGATGATCCTGGTGATGCTGGCCGGCACGGTGCCGTTCGTGTCGTTCTACGCCGAACGTCGGGTCAGCGGTTGGCTGACGGCCGGGCAGGCCGAGCGCACCCCGGAGCCGGTCGCCGGCTGACGCGGCTCACCGGCGGGGTCGCCAGGCTCACCGGCGGGGTCGCCAGGGGCCGGCCGGGGCGAGCGGGTCCTCCCCGCCGCCGTACCGGTGCATCTCGCGGGCCCGGCGCAGGGCCCGGGTCACCTGGCCGAACTGCCGCTCGTCGTCGCTGCTGAACAGCAGCATCCGCGCGCCCCTGCGCTGGCCCCACAGCTCGTACGCCGGCGGTCGCCACCGGTCGCCCACCGCCGCCACCAGCACCGGCAGCAGGAACACCAGGCCCAGGACGAGGTACGCCCCGGCGGTGAGCCGTTGCAGTCCGCCGGTGAAGCCGAGCAGCAGTCCGACGCCGACGATCATGGCGCCGGTGACCGCGACGGCCCGCACCGCGACCCGGTCGTGCGGGCCCCGGCCGATGTCCAGGTGGGTCAGCTCGGCGACCTGCCAGCTGTTGCGTCCGACGGTGAACCGGTCGACGGTCACGATGATGCCCGGCCGGGCGTAGAGGAGGGTGTGCTTCCGGGTGGTCGGTCGCGGCTGTCGGGTGGCGCCTTGAGGGTTCACGGTTGTCTACCTCCCGCGGCTGGTGCCGGGTCGGCTCCCGTCGACGGCCGAGCATCGACGCCGGTCGACGGGATTCCCGGCTGCGGGCCCCATTGTGTGGCGCGGATGCCATCCCGGGTGCGGCTTTCCGGCCGCCGCCCTCCGGCGGCGCCCGCGCGGGCCGGACTTTCCGGCGGCCAAGTCGGGCTTGTCGGTCATGCCGGCCCGGCCTCCGCCGGCATCCGCAGACAACGACAAAGCGCGCAATAAGGGCAACATGCCCTCAATGTCGACAGTTGCGCCCGGATCGGCCCGACTCGCGACGGACGGGGACACCAGGAATTTCCGTCACTCCGCCAACATTCGACCCTGCTTCAACTGCGCATCACTCCTGCCCCGGGATAGGTTGTCGGGGCCGGCCCGGTCGACAGTTGTCCAACCGGACAGCACCGGTCGGCGTCGCCGGGGGCGTCAGCAGCCCACGGCGGCCGATGGGAGAGGAGCCTTCCGCTCTTGTCGTCCCTGAGCAACACGCTGCGCGCCCTGGCAGTCACCGTGATCTCGGCCGCGCTGCTCACACCGGCGGCACCCGCCCGGGCCGAGCCGTCCCCCGCCGAGCTGACCCGGCGCATCGAGAAGTCCTCCACCGAGCTCGAACACGTCGTCGAGGCCTACAACAAGCTCCGGGAGGAGATCAAGGCCAACGAGGCCGCCGCCGCGCGTGTGCAGAGCCGGCTCGGCCCGCTGGAGCAGGAGACCGAACAGAGCCGGGCCGACGTCGGCGAGATGGCCGTGACCGCGTACAAGACCGGCAGCAACCTGACCACCGCCGAGACGCTGCTGCGTCCCGGTGGCGCCGACACGCTGCTGGACCGCCTCGGCATGCTCGACCAGCTCGCCCGGCAACGGCAGGAGAAGATCTCGAACTTCACCGCCAACCAGCGCCGGCTGCTCGACGAGAAGACCCGCCTGGAGGTCACGCTGGCCCGCCAGGCGGCCCAGGTCAAGCAGACGACAGCCGCGAAGAAGCGGATCGAACGCGACCTGGCCCAGCTCTACGAGCTGCGCCGGCAGGCGTACGGTCAGGCCACGGAGAAGCCGGCCGCCCGGCCCGACAGCGCGAAGAAGGCCCCGGCGGTCTCCGGCCGGGCCGGCGTCGCCGTGCGGTACGCGTACGGCGCGCTCGGCAAGCCGTACGTGTGGGCCGCCGACGGGCCGAACGGCTACGACTGCTCGGGCCTGACCTCGGCGGCCTGGCGGGCGGCCGGCAAGTCGCTGCCGCACAACACCCGGATGCAGTGGAGCGCGGTCACCAAGATCAGCCGGAGTCAGCTCCAGCCCGGTGACCTCGTCTTCTACAGCGGGCTCGGGCACGTGGCGCTCTACGTCGGCGGCGGCCAGGTGATCGACGCCCCGAGCGCCGGCCGCAACGTGCTCAAACGGGGCATGAACATGATGTCCATCCAGGGCTACGGCCGGGTCCGCTGAGCGACCCACACGACGAACGGCCGGCGTCGCATCGGACGCCGGCCGTTCGCCGCTGTTGCTACCGCACCGCTCAGGCCGCCTGGAGCCCCTCGGCCCGGGCCAGCTCGCGGAGCCGGCCGAGCGCCTGGATCTCCAGCTGACGGATCCGCTCCCGCGACAGCGAGAAGCGCGACGCCACCTCGGTGAGGGAGTGCTCCCGGCCGTCCTCAAGGCCGTAGCGGGCGCGCATGATGCCGGCCGAACGGTCGTCGAGGTGGTTGAGCAGGCCCTCGATGCGCTGCCGCTCCAGCCCGGTGAGGACGATCTCCTCCGGCGACGGCGCGTCGCTGTCGGCGACCAGGTCGCCGAGCTTGGTGTCGCCGTCGTCGCCGATCGGGGTGTCCAGCGAGACGGTGTCCTGCGACCAGCGGACCAGCTCGTTGACCCGCTCGACGGTGACCCCGAGCGAGGCCGCGATCTGCTCCGGCTCCGGGTCGGCGCCCAGCTCGCGGGTGAGCTGCCGGGCCACGTTGCGCATCCGGTTGACGTCCTCGACCAGGTGCACCGGCAGCCGCACGGTGCGCTCCTGCTGGGCGATCGCCCGGCTGATCGCCTGGCGGATCCACCAGGTCGCGTAGGTGGAGAACTTGTAGCCGCGCACGTAGTCGAACTTCTCGACCGCGCGCACCAGCCCGGTGTTGCCCTCCTGGATCAGATCCAGCATGGGCATGCCCGAACGGACGTAGCGGCGGGCGATCGACACGACCAGCCGCAGGTTGGCCCGGATGAAGAGGTCCTTCGCCCCCTCGCCCTCGGCGACCAGCCGCTCCAGGTCGTCCCGGTCGGCGCCGGCGGGGATCCGGTCCTCGCCGAGCAGGTGCTCGGCGTAGAGGCCGGCCTCGATGGCCTTGGAGAGTTCCACCTCCCTGGCGGCGTCCAGCAGTGGCGTCCGGGAGATCTCGTGAAGGTAGACGCCGACCAGGTCGCGCTCCTCGGCAACCTCGTCGGTTCGCATGCCGATGTTCTTGTCCACGTTGCCCACGGTCCCCTCGCTCGCGCCGGTTGCCCGGTTCCTTGCCATCCCCACGTCCATCAGCCCTGCCCCGCACCTCCGCTGTGCCCACCGGTGCTGACACCTACACAACAGTTGAGACGTGGCGGGGATTCCGTGGCGTGAGTCGAAAGTGTCACGAATGCCTGATAATCCGCTGAGAGCGCGATCCATGTTTGCTGTCAGCACCCCGGATGGCCGCACTGCCACGGGCTCCATGTCGGGGGCTACGGGTCGCCGGCCAGCCCGATACATGGCAGCACCGCCCGTACGGCGGGCGCAGCGACCCGGGTCACCGCAGCGCTGCGATTCCGGTCACTGTCGGGTCGGATCCGCGCGGTGGACGGGGTCGGTCCATCTACGCCCGTGGTATTACCCCACCCCCAGGTGAACAATCCGCGCCGCGGATCCCTACCGGGACGTGACGCGGGTCGCAGCCGGGGGCGGCGGGTGGGTCAGGGGGCGAGCAGGGCCAGGGCGCCGCGGACCTGGTCGGCGGAGCGGGCCAGGGCGGCCCGCGCGGCCGGCACCTCCACCCCGGTGACGAGCGAGACCAGCGCCACCTTCATGTCGCCGTCGGCGTCGGTGAGGGCCCGTCGGCAGATCTCCTCCGAGCAGCCAGTGGCCTCGATCAGGATCGAGATCATCCGACCCCGGAGCTTGGCGTTGGTCGCCAGCATGTCGATCATGAGGTTGGAGTAGACCCGGCCCAGCCGCACCATGACCGCCGTGGAGAACGTGTTGAGCACCAGCTTCTGCGCGGTGCCCGCCTTCATCCGGGTCGACCCGGTGACGACCTCCGGGCCGGTGTTGACGCCGATGAAGACGTCCACCGCCCGGGCGGCCTCCGCCTCCGGGTTGGCACAGAGCAGCACCGTCGAGGCCCCCTTGGCCCGCGACGCGGCGAGCGCACCCAGGACGTACGGTGTGCGCCCGCTGGCGGCGAGCCCGACCACGAGGTCCCCGGCCCGTACGCAGTCGGCGGCCTCGGCCGCACCGCCCCGGTCGTCGTCCTCGGCGTCCTCGACCGCCCGCCACATGGCCTCCGGTCCACCCGCGATGTGGGCGCAGAACCAGTGCCGGGGCGAGTTGAAGGTGGGGGCGAGTTCGGCGGCGTCGAGCACGCCGAGGCGCCCGGAGGTGCCGGCGCCGAAGTAGTGCACCCGGTGCCCGCCGCGCAGGGCGGTCACGGCCAGGTCCACCGTCGCGGCGATCTCGTCGAGGACGTCCGCGACGGCCCCGGGCACCCGCCGGTCCGCCTCGTTGATCACGGTCAGCACGTCCCGGGTCGACATGAGGTCGAGGTCCGTGCTGAGGGGGTTGCGCCGCTCCGTCGGCGCGCCGACCCGGATCACCGGCCGGGCGGCCAACGGCGACGTCACCTCGTGCGGCCCCACCGCGCCCGCCGTCATGACCGCTTCCGTCCCGGGCCGACCCGGTGCGACCAGACCGCCTCGGCCGTCGCCTCGAGTGCCTTGCGGGCCCGGTTGCGGTTGCGTGCGGCCACCCCGACGAAGAGGCAGTCGACGACGGTGAGCTGCGCCAGCCGGCTCGCCATCGCGCCGGATCGGTAGGTGGTCTCGCGGGCCGCCGTGGTGAGCACGAAGTCCGCCACCTCGGTGATCGGCGAGCGGGGGAAGTTGGTGAGCGCCACCGTCACCGCCCCCCGCGCCCGCGCCTGCTCCAGCACCTCGATCACGTCGGAGGTGGTGCCGGTGTGCGAGATGCCGACCGCCACGTCGCCCCGCGCGAGCAGCGCGGCCGATGTCAGCGCGGTGTGCACGTCCGGGAAGTAGAAGGAGATGCGCCCGATGCGGTGCAGCTTCTGCTGGAAGTCCGAGGCGACGAAGCCACTGGCGCCCGCCCCGTAGACGTCGATCCGGCTGGCTCCCGCGATGGCGTCCACCACCTGCTCGCAGATCGCCGGGTCGAGCTGCTCGGCTGTCTCCTCGACGGCGCGCGCGTCGTTGAAGGCGATGGTCGCGATGATCTGGGCGAGGTCGGCCCCGGGCGGGATGTCGCCGCCGACCACCCGCGCGTCCGGCGGCTCGATCCGGCGGGCGGCCTCGGCGGCGAGCCGGATCCTTAGCTGCGGGTACCCGTCCATGCCGACGGACCGGCAGAATCGGATGACGGTCGCCTCGGATGTCTCGGCGGCGGTGGCGAGGTCGGTGATGGTGCGACGCGCGGCGGCGGCCGGGTCGGCGACCACCAGCCGGGCGACCCGCTGCTCGGCCGGCGACAACGACGGGAGCAGGCCGCTGATGTGGACGATCAGCCCACCCGGCTCGTGATTCGCAGAAATCTTCGGACTCTTCGCCACGGATGAAACTTACTTTCACCAGGCCCGAGCGTCAACCATGACTGCGCGTGTTGAGGAAAGTACTCCCGCGCTACGTGCCGCGCCGCCCCGCGTACCGCAGCCTCCCGGCCGGCGCCGCGCCCGGCCGCGGCGCCTTCCGCCCGCCGCCGGGCCCGGCCCTGCGCCGCCGCCGTTCCTCAGGTAGACCATGCCACCCCCGCCACCGCCCGCGGTGCCCCACCCCGGCCGGCGCGAGGCGGTCGCCGGGCATGCCGGCAGGTCAGGTGGTCAGCCGGCCGCCGCGACCGGCTCCGCGGCGGGTCCGGTGGCAGGCGGCGCGACGCCCGGCACGGCCTCCCGCACGTCGCCCGACGGCGCGGCGGGCGACGCGACCGGCGGCGAACCCGGGGCGGCGACCGGTCGCACGATCGGCGGGGTGGCCGGCTGCGGGGTGGGGTCGGTGGCGGGCCCGCCGGCGGCCAACCATTCGGCGACGTGGGCCTGGATCTCCCGGGAGACCTCCTCGGGCGGGCGTCCGGCGTCGACCACCACGAACGTCGGGTACTCCGGCAGGGTGCGGTACGCGGTGTCCGCGGCGGTCAGGTACCCCATGCTCTCGTGGTCGGTGCCGCGCTGCTCGATCCGCCGGTACGCCTCGGCGGGATCGACGGTCAGCAGGAACGTCACCTGCGGGCGCGGGAACATCCGGTAGCCGACCCGGGCCAGCCGCTCCCAGCGCTGGCCGCCGTGCGCGCGGATGCTCGCGTACTGGCAGGCGGAGTAGCGGTCCATGACCGCGACCCGACCGGTGGCCAGGCAGCAGAGCAGGGCGACGGCGATGGCCAGCCAGCGCAGCACGGACTCCACCGCCAGCAGTCCGCCGCGCCCGACGAGCCGCTGGGCGTCGGGGCGGCCGAGGCGGTGCGCGAGGCGGCCCAGCCAGCGCCGCCCGCCGGCGTTGCGGTGGTAGGTGGCGGGGCGTCCCGCCGTGGTCAGCGCCTCGGCGAGCCGGTACGCCTGGGTGGTCTTGCCCGAGCCGTCGATGCCGATCAGGGCGACGGCGCGCAATCGGGCCCTGCCGCGCCGCGCCTGCGGTGATCTGGACACTCTGCACAGGCTATCCGACCCGCGCCCGACGCTTTCGTCGGTTTGTGGCGGTTCATCCTGGTTGACCCCGACCGTGCCTCCTGCCAGGTGTGGCCCGCCGGCAAGCCGGGTACCGCAGTGGGAATCAGCCGCCCACCACCTTTCGACGGGAGACGCCAATGGCAGAGCGCGGGGACGAGAGCCTGGTGCACACGCTGAAGAAGGTCGCCGCCGTGCTCAAGCAGGAAGAGATTCCCTTCGCGCTCGGGGGCAGCTTCGCCGTGTACGCCCACGGGGGACATTCCAGCGAGCACGACGTCGACTTCCTGATCCGCGAGGTCGACGTGGAACGCTGCCTGGAGGCGCTGGTCGCGGCAGGCTTCACCGCCGAGCGCCCGCCCGAGGACTGGCTGGTCAAGGTCTTCGACGACGGTCGGATGGTGGACCTGATCCACCGGCCGATCGAGACGCCGGTGACCGAGGAGACGTTCGCCGACACGGTCGTACGGCCGGTCGACGCGATCCACATGCCGGTCCTCTCGGCCACCCAACTCATGGTGCACAAGCTGCTGAGCTTCTCGCAGCACTACTGCGACTTCGCCCGGGGTCTGCCGCTGGCCCGCTCGCTGCGGGAGCAGATCGACTGGGAACGGGTACGCAAGGAGACGCAGCACTCGCCGTACGCGGAGGCGTTCCTGGTGCTGCTCGACCGGCTGGAGGTGGTGCCGCGTCCCGGCACCCCGGAGGGAGAGGGGACACCGTGACCGAGCACCGTGACGTCGCCACCGGACCACCGGACGAGTATGTCGAGGCGGAGGTCCACCGGCTGCTCACCGAGGATCCGGGCGTGGCCGAACAGGGCATCACCGTGGTCCGCCGGGAACGCGGCCTCGTGCTCTACGGCGAGGTGGAGAGCGCGCACCGCCGGGAGGAGATCCTGCGCCGGGTGGCCGAGCACTTCCCGGACGTGCCGATCACCAGCGACATCGGGGTGATCCGGACGCAGGCGCCCACGGAGATCGAGCAACTGCCCTGAGGAGGAGGTTCCATGGTGATCCGGATCGCCGCCGTGGGCGACGTGCATCTGGACGAGGACGTGGTCGGCCGGTTCCGGCCCGCCCTGGACGAACTGCCCGAACACGCCGACGCGCTGTTGCTCGCCGGCGACCTGACCCGGCACGGGACCGAGGCCGAGGCCCGGTGCGTGGCCACCGAGTTCGGCGGGCTGGGCGTGCCGGTGGTCACCGTGCTGGGCAACCACGACCACCAGTGCGACCAGGTCCCGCAGGTGGTCAAGGTGCTGGAGGACGCCGGGATCACCGTGCTGGAGGGCGACGGCGTCGTGCTGGACTGCCCCGGCGGCCGGCTGGGTGTCGCGGGGGTGAAGGGGTTCGGCGGCGGGTTCGCCGGCCGCTGCGCCAGCGACTTCGGCGAGCCGGAGATGAAGGCGTTCGTCCGGACCACCACGCAGAGCGCGGACGCCCTGTCCGCCGCCCTGCGGGGGCTGGACTGCGACGTGCTCGTGGCGCTCACCCACTACGCGCCGGTGCCGGACACGCTCGCCGGTGAGCCGCTGGAGATCTACCCGTTCCTGGGGTCGTACCAGCTCGGCCAGGCGATCGACTCGGCGCCGACCGCCCTGGCCCTGCACGGGCACGCGCACGCCGGCACCGAGCGGGGCACCACGCCCGGCGGGGTCCGCGTCCGCAACGTCGCCCACCCCGTGATCAAGCAGGCGTACAGCGTCTACCACCTGGGCGATCACCTTGATCAGCCGCAGGTTTCCGGCATCGGGAGCTCGGGTATTCAGCAGCCATGGAGCTGATTCTCTGGATTCTCGCAGTCGTACTCGTGGTCGCCGGCATCCTCGCGCTGTTCCGGCGGCAGATCCTGTGGGGCGTCGTCCTCATCGTGGTGGGCCTGCTGGTCGGGCCGGGTGGTGTGAGCATCTTCAATTGACGTGGCGGCCACGGGCCGCCATCCCTGGACCACCGAGGTCGTCGTGACCGGAACTCCGTCCTCCCGACAGGAGCATCCGGGCACGACGACCTCGGTGTCGTGCTGCCGGCAGGGTGGGCGCGGGTTTACCCGCCGCCTCCGGCGGAGATATCCGGTCCATGGAGACGTCTCGGAACGCTGAACGGACGGGCGGCGCCCGGCAGTGGTGGGCGCTGCTCGGCTTCGGGGTCGCGGTGGCCGTCGCCGCGGCGATCGGCGGGCTCGGCGTGCAGGGCACGACGGCCGAGTACGCGAGCCTCGAACAGCCCGCCTGGGCTCCGCCGTCCTGGCTCTTCGGACCGGTCTGGAGCCTCCTCTACGCGATGATCGCGGTGGCCGGCTGGCTGGCCTGGCGGCGGGTCGGCTTCGGCCCGGCCCTCGGGGCGTGGCTGGCCCAGCTGGTGCTCAACGCGATCTGGACCCCGCTCTTCTTCGGCGCCGGCCGCTACGGGCTGGCCTTCGTCGAGATCCTGGCGATGTGGGTGGCGATCGGCGTGACTGTCGCGCTGTTCAGTCGGGTCTCCCGCCCGGCGACGCTGCTGATGCTGCCGTACTGGGCGTGGGTCACCTTCGCCGCCGCGCTCAACTTCGCGATCTGGCGCCTGAACAGCTAGGGCACCCCTGTCGGCGGCGCGGGTGGACCCGACCCCGCGCGAGGCCCCGGGCCGAGGCCCGGGGCCCGCGCGTCAGCTCAGCACCGGGGCACGTTGGGGATGTACCCGTCGTAGCCGGTGTGGACGTACGCGTCGGCGATGAAGCGGCCCGAGCCGATCCGGTCCCAGATCGTGCTGGTGCCGTAGGTGCCGGTGACGCTGGTGCCGCTGGTCTGGCACTGGATGGTCACCTGGGCGCCGTCGGCGACGGTGCCCGCCGTGGCGTAGCCGGTGCCCGGCCCGGTGCGGACGGTCAGGGGCGTCCCGCTGGTGTTGACGGTGCCGGAGCCGGTGCCGGAGCCGGAGCAGCCGTTGTCGCTGGAGTAGCTCTTCGTGCCCCAGTAGTAGGCCAACGCGCCGTTGAACCGCACCTGGATGTCGGCGCCGTCGAGGCGCTGCTCGTAGTGCAGGTGCGGCCCGGTGGAGCCGCCGGTGCTGCCGACCCAGCCGATCACCTTGCCGTAGCCGACGCTCTGGCCGACGGAGACGTTGAAGCCGTTGAGGTGGGCGTAGTAGGTGCTGTATCCGCCACCGTGGTTGATCCGGACGTACTTTCCGTAGCTGGTGCCGCCGAGGTCGGTCACCCGGTCGACGGTGCCGGGGGCGCTCGCCACCACCGGGTCGCCGAGGTCGTCGGTGCGGTTGAAGTCCACCGCCCTGGCCGGGCTGTGGCCGGTCCGGGTCTGGCCGGACCAGGACTGTCCGCAGGGGAACGGGACCTTGAACGTGGGCGCGGCCATCGCCGGGGTCGCCGGCAGCAGCACGCCCACCGCCAGCAGACCGGTCGCCAGCAGGCCCAACCACCGCTTACCCATCCAGCACCTCCTATGTCGAAATCCTTCGATCGGATGCAGTCAGCGTGTCAGAAAGCATCATCGATGGAAAGGGGTCGACCTCCCCTGTGGGAGCGTGCCCACCCGGCGGCCAAGGGGTTTCGGGATTGTTACTCGCTCGTGTCCGGCTAGGGGTGGACCGGCCCAGATGCAAGCGCTTACATGTGGTGACGCCCATCGGACCGGCGCGGGGTTGAACCCTGCACGCGCCGGCAAGGAAGGAGAACGGCATGGCGTTTGCCAGATCACGCCAGGCTCTCGCGATCGCCGGCGTGCTGGGGCTGGCGCTGAGCGCCACCGCCTGCGGCACCGGCGATGACGACAAGAGTGACACCGCGGGCTCCGCGGAGTGCGCCGCATACGAAAAGTACGGTGACAACAAGGGCAAGAAGGTCACGATCTACTCGTCCATCCGGGACATCGAGGCCGACCGCCTCGACCAGTCCTGGAAGCAGTTCGAGGACTGCACCGGCATCGAGATCGACCACGAGGGCAGCGGCGAGTTCGAGGCCCAGCTCAACGTCCGGGTCGACGGCGGCAACGCCCCCGACCTCGCGTTCATCCCGCAGCCGGGTCTGCTCAAGCGCTTCGTCGACTCGGGCAAGCTCAAGCCGGTCGGCGCCGACACCAAGAAGATGGCCGAGGAGAACTACCCGGCCGACTGGCTGAAGTACAGCACCGTCAACGGCCAGTTCTACGGCGCCCCGCTCGGCTCCAACGTGAAGTCCTTCGTGTGGTACTCGCCGAAGACCTTCAAGGAGAAGGGCTGGACGGTCCCGACGAGCTGGGACGACATGATCAAGCTCAGCGACCAGATCGCGGGCGCCGGCACCAAGCCGTGGTGCGCGGGCATCGAGTCCGGTGAGGGCACCGGCTGGCCGGCCACCGACTGGATCGAAGACGTGATGCTGCGGACGCAGACCCCCGAGGTCTACGACCAGTGGACCAGCCACGGCATCCCGTTCAACGACCCGCGGGTCGTCGAGGCCGTCGACCGGGCCGGCAGCATCCTCAAGAACGAGAAGTACGTCAACGGCGGCTTCGGCGGCGTGAAGAGCATCTCCACCACCGCGTTCGGCGAGGCCGGCCTGCCGATCCTCGAGAACAAGTGCGCCCTGCACCGCCAGGCGTCCTTCTACGCCAACCAGTGGCCGAAGGGCACGAAGGTGGCCGAGGACGGCGACGTCTTCGCCTTCTACTTCCCGGCCATCGACGCCAGCAAGGGCAAGCCCGTGCTTGGTGGCGGCGAGTTCGCCGCGGCCTTCAGCGACCGCCCCGAGGTCCAGGCCGTGCAGACCTACCTCGCCTCGGGCGAGTACGCCAACAGCCGCGCCAAGATCGGCGACTGGGTGTCGGCGAACAACAAGCTCGACCTGGCCAACGTCGCCAACCCGATCGACAAGCTCTCCGTCCAGATCCTCCAGGACAAGAGCAGCGTCTTCCGCTTCGACGGCTCCGACCTGATGCCGGCCAGCGTCGGCGCGGGGACGTTCTGGAAGGGCATGGTCGACTGGATCAACGGCAAGGACACCGCGACGGTGCTCAACGGCATCGAGAGCAGCTGGAAGTGATGTGAGCCGGGGGGCCGGTCCGCTGACGCGGACCGGCCCCCCGGTCCGTCACCGAGCCCTTGAAGGAGGGTCGATGGAGTTCGACTTCATCGAGGAGAAGGACAAATTCCTCATGCTGGGGTACGGGCTGCTCGCCTTCGTCCTGGTGGTGGGAGGGCTGCTCCTGCTCCTCGACGTGGTGCCGGCCTGGTTCGCCCGCCGTCGGGAGGCGCAGCTCGTCACCGCCGCCACGACCGGTGCCCCACTCCCCCGCCGGCGCAAGCCGCGCGAGGGCCTGTTCGCGCTCTTCTTCCTGCTGCCGACGCTGCTGCTGCTCGCTGTCGGGCTGGTGGTCCCGGCCATCCGCACCCTGCTGCTGTCCCTGATGGACGGCAACAGCAACGAATGGGTCGGGCTGCGCAACTACGGCTGGATATTCTCCGAGGACTCGATCGTCCGGGTGCTGATCAACACCCTGGTCTGGGTGCTCCTCGTCCCGCTGGTCGCCACCTCGTTCGGCCTGATCTACGCCGTCCTGGTGGACAAGGCCCGGTTCGAGGCGGTGGCCAAGTCGCTGATCTTCCTGCCGATGGCGATCTCCTTCGTCGGCGCGAGCATCATCTGGAAGTTCGTCTACGCCTACCGCGGCGACGGCGAGCAGCAGATCGGCCTGCTCAACCAGATCGTGGTCAGCCTCGGCGGCGAGCCCACCCAGTGGCTGCTGGAATCGCCGCTGAACACGCTGCTGCTGATCGTGATCATGGTCTGGATCCAGGCGGGCTTCGCCATGGTGGTGCTCTCCGCCGCGATCAAGGCGATCCCCGCCGACATCGTGGAGGCGGCCCGGCTCGACGGGGTCACCCCCTGGCAGATGTTCTGGCAGATCACCATGCCGAGCATCAAGCCGGCGCTGATCGTGGTCGTGGTGACGTTGTCGATCGCCACTCTCAAGGTCTTCGACATCGTCCGGACGTCCACCAACGGCAACTACGACACCAGCGTGATCGCCAACGAGATGTACAACCAGGCGTTCCGGTACGGCCAGAACGGGCAGGGCTCCGCCCTGGCGGTCTTCCTGTTCATCCTGGTGATCCCGATCGTGATCTACCAGATCCGCAACATCCGTCAGCAGCGGGAGGGCTGAGATGACCACCGCGACGCCCACCGTCGCCGCCGGCACACAGAAGACCGGCGGCAGTGGCACCAGCACCGCCGGACGGGTCCGCAAGCGGTTGAACAGCCGCACCGCGACCCTCGTCTCGATCGTCATCGCGGTGGTCTGGACCATCCCCACCTTCGGCCTGTTCATCTCCTCGATCCGGCCGGAGAACGAGATCAAGAGCAGCGGATGGTGGACCTTCTTCACCGACCCGTCGTTCACCCTGGAGAACTACCAGGAGGTGCTGTTCGGCAGCTCCTCGTCGTCCGGGCAGCTCGCCAGCTACTTCATCAACTCGCTGGCGATCACCATCCCGTCGGTGCTCTTCCCGATCGCCTTCGCGGCCCTGGCCGCGTACGCGCTGGCCTGGATCAACTTCCGCGGTCGGGACTGGCTGTACATCGCGATCTTCGCGTTGCAGATCGTGCCGCTGCAGATGGCGCTGGTGCCGCTGCTGAAGTTCTTCTCCACCGGCGTCACCATCGGCGGGATCACCGTGCTGCCGGCCTGGGACCTGGTCGACGAACAGAAGTTCGCGCAGGTGTGGTTCGCGCACACCTGCTTCGCGCTGCCGTTCGCCGTCTACCTGCTGCACAACTTCATCTCGCAGCTGCCCGGAGAACTCATGGAGTCGGCCCGGGTCGACGGGGCCAGCCACCCGAAGATCTTCCGCAGCATCGTGCTGCCGCTGATCACCCCGGCGCTGGCCGCGATCGGCATCTTCCAGTTCCTCTGGGTCTGGAACGACCTGCTGGTCGCGCTGATCTTCGCCGGTGGCGGCGACGAGACCGCCCCGCTCACCGTCCGGCTGGCCGAGATGGCCGGCACCCGGGGCAACGAGTGGCAGCGGCTCACCGCCGGCGCGTTCGTCTCGATCGTCCTACCGCTGATCGTCTTCCTGTCCCTCCAGCGTTACTTCGTGCGCGGCCTGCTCGCTGGCAGCGTCAAGGGCTGAGACAGCTCCGCAGCCGCCGGTCACCGGCGGCTGCGGAGCGGGGGCGGCGAGCTAACGGGGGTAGCGTGGCGCGGATCGATGACGTCGCCCGTCTGGCGGGGGTCTCCACCGCCACCGTGTCCCGGGCGCTGCGGGGGCTGCCGACCGTTTCGGCCGCGACCCGGCGCCGGGTGCTCGCGGCGGCCGAACAACTCCAGTACGCGGTCTCGCCGAACGCCTCGCGGCTGGCCGGCGGGCGCACCGGCACGATCGCCGTCGTCGTCCCCCGGATCACCCGGTGGTTCTTCGGGATCGTCGTCGAGACGGTCGAGGACTTCCTCCACCACGCGGGCTACGACCTGCTGCTGCACAGCCTCGGCGGGCGCGAGCAGATCCGCCAGCGGATGCTGCGCACCGCCGACCTGCACAAGCGGGTGGACGCGGTCATGCTGGTCGCCACCCCGCTGCGGCCCGCCGACCTGACCGCCCTGGCGAAGCTGAAACTGCCCGGGGTGACCATCAGCTCCGGCACCGTCGTGCCCGGCTGGCCCTGCGTACGCATCGACGACGTGGAGGCCGCGCGGACCGCGACCCGGCACCTGCTCGACCTGGGGCACCGCCGGATCGCGCACATCAACGGCGACCCGCACGACGAGCTGGCCTACACCACCCACCTCGACCGCCGCCGGGGCTACCGGGAGGCGCTGCGTGCCGCCGGCATCGACCCCGACCCGGGGCTCGACGTGGACTCGCACTTCACCATCAGCGGCGGGACGCGCGCCACCGAGGAACTGCTGCGCCGCGGCGACCCCCCGACGGCGATCTTCGCGGCCTGCGACGAGATGGCGATGGGGGCGATGTCGGCCCTGCGCGACGCCGGTCTGCGGGTGCCGGGGGACGTCAGCGTGATCGGCCTCGACGACCACGACCTGGCCGGCGTCCTCGGGCTGAGCACCGTCGCCCAGCCGGCGGCCGAACAGGGCCGGCTCGCCGCCCGGATCCTGCTCGGCCCGCTGCCCGGCGATCCCCTCCCGCCGAGGATCGGCCCCCAGCCCGACACGCCGGGCTCCCCGGTGATCCTGCCCACTCGGCTGGTCGTGCGTGAATCGACCGCGCCGCCCCGGGCACACTAACGGGCAAAAGCCGACGCCCGGCAGCATCCGCCGTCCGGCTCGACACACGGGAGAAGGCCCTGAACAGCAACCCGACGCACCAGGACAAGCCCGCCGGCCAGGCCACCGGTTGGTGGACCAGCGCCACCATCTACCAGGTCTATCCGCGTTCCTTCGCCGACTCGGACGGCGACGGCGTCGGCGACCTGCCCGGCATCACCGCCCGCCTGGACCACCTCGTCGAGCTGGGTGTGGACGCGCTCTGGCTGTCGCCGTTCTACCCGTCGCCGCAGGCCGACGCCGGCTACGACGTGGCGGACTACCGCGACGTGGACCCGCTCTTCGGCACCCTCGCCGACGCCGACCGGCTGATCGGCGAGGCCCACTCGCGTGGGCTGCGGGTCATCGTGGACCTGGTGCCCAACCACACGTCGTCGGCGCACGTCTGGTTCGCCGCCGCGCTCGCCACCGCCCCGGGCAGCCCGGAGCGCGACCGCTACGTCTTCCGGGAGGGCCGGGGGCCGGACGGCGCGCAGCCGCCGAACGACTGGCAGAGCGTCTTCGGGGGGCCGGCCTGGACCCGCGTCACGGAGACCGACGGCCGCCCCGGCCAGTGGTACCTGCACCTGTTCGACCCCGGTCAGCCCGACCTCAACTGGGACAACCCGGAGGTCCGGCAGGAGTTCCTGGGCGTGCTGCGGTTCTGGCTGGACCGCGGCGTCGACGGCTTCCGCGTCGACGTGGCACACGGCCTGATCAAGCAGGCCGACCTGGCCGACTGGCAGGAACCGCAGGAGATCCTCTCCGGCCAGGAGGTCGACAAGCCGCGCCCGCCGATGTGGGACCAGGAGGGCGTGCACGACATCTACCGCGACTGGCGGCGGGTGGTGGACAGCTACCCCGGCGAGCGGATCCTGGTGGCCGAGGCGTGGGTCGAGCCGGCCGAGCGGCTGGCCCGCTACGTGCGCCCGGACGAGATGCACCAGGCGTTCAACTTCGAGTACCTGCTCGCCGCCTGGACCGCACCGGCCCAGTACGCGGTGATCACCCGCTCGCTGGAGGCCACCGACACCGTCGGCGCACCGACCACCTGGGTGCTGTCCAACCACGACGTGGTCCGGCACGCCTCCCGGCTGGGGTTGCCGGTCGGCGCCAAGCGGCCCAACGGCATCGGCGCCGGCGACCCGCAGCCGGACGTCGCGCTCGGCCTGCGCCGGGCCCGGGCGGCCACGCTGCTGATGCTCGCCCTGCCCGGCTCGGCCTACCTGTACCAGGGTGAGGAGCTGGGCCTGCCGGAGCACACCACGATGCCCGACGAGGCCCGGCAGGACCCGACGTGGGCGCGCAGCGGGCACACCGAGCGGGGTCGCGACGGCTGCCGGGTGCCGATCCCGTGGGAGGCCGACGCCCCGTCGTACGGTTTCGGGCCGACCGACGCGAGCTGGCTGCCGCAGTCGCCGCTCTGGGCGGAGTACGCCCTGGACCGGCAGCGGGGCACGCCCGGCTCGACGTACGAGCTGTACCGGGCGGCGCTGCGGCTGCGCCGCGAGCACCGGCTCGGCGAGGGCACGCTGGCCTGGCTCGCCTCCGGCGACGAGGTGCTCTCGTTCCGCAACGGCGACCTGACGGTGCTGACCAACTTCGGCCCCGCCGCCGTACCGCTGCCCGCCGGCGACCTGGTGCACGCCAGCGCCCCGCTCGACGCCGACGGCGCCGTGCCCGCCGACGTGACGGTCTGGGTCCGGTCGGCCTGACGCCTGGCGGTGAGGAAGGGCCCCGCGTCGCGGGGCCCTTCCTCACAGCCGCTCGGCGCGGTCGTGCAGCAGGACGCGGACGTCGGCGATGTCCGTCGGCGAGGTCCGCGAGGCCAGCCAGTACATGATCCCGGTGGGAATGAAGAAGAGCTGGAACGCGGCCAGCCCGACGGCGTAGTTCAGCGGCGGCGGGAAGACCGCCCGCAGCCCGTGGAAGGCCACCCCGACGAGCCCGTTGCCGGCGGCCCGGCCGACGCCGTTGACCAGGTTGCCGAGGCTGTAGACGGTGCCCCGGTGCTCGGGCGGGTTGACGTCGGCGATCAGGGCGAACCAGTTCGGCGAGTTGGCGGAGGTGAGCGCCAGCGCCACCACGGCGGTGAGCAGGCTCAGCCCGACCGTCGGCTCGGTGACGACGCTGGCCAGCACCGCCCGGACGACCGCCGCCGCCCCGGCGCCGTCGGGCACGTCGATGCGGATCGGCACGAAGAAGAGCACCAGGTAGAACGGCAGCGCCGCGAGGATGCCGACCGCCGCGACCAGGGCCCGACCCCGGGGCGTACGCCGTTGCAGCGCGTCGCCGACCAGCCCGCCGACGATGGAGAGCACCCCGCCGAGCTGGAACAGGGTGGCGAAGACACTGCCCACGATCACGGCGGTGGCGGCGGAGTAGCCCTGGTCCTCGGCCCGCTCGGCGAAGAGCACCGGCAGCCAGACCAGCGACCCGAAGGCCGCCTGGGCGGTGAGTCCCTGCATGATCAGCCACCGGTTCGTCCGCCGGCCGAGGATCTTCGGCAGGTCCGCCCGGCTGATCCGGTGGTCGTACTCGGCGCCGGCGGCGAGCGCCGAGGCCAGTTCCGGCTCGCTCTGCCCGCGCCGGATGTCGTAGGTGAACAGGTAGGCGACGGTCGCCGCCAGGCCGACCACCGTCAGCAGCAGGAACGGCCGCCGCCAGTCGGCGGACCCGAGCAGCCCGCCGACCAGGGTGCCGGCCAGCGTGCCGACGCCCTGGGACAACCCCCAGAAGCTCATCACCAGGCCCCGGCGGCGGGGCGAGATCAGGTCCGTGACGACCGAGAACCCGACCGACCCGACCGCGCCCAACCCCACCGCCGCCAGGATCTGCGCGGCCAGGAAGGTGGGGTAGCTCACCGCCAGCGCGCTGCCGCCCGTGCCGAGCGCCCAGATCAGGGTGCCGACCATGAGCAGCGGCTTGCGGTTCGTGCGGTCCCCGACGTACGCCCAGCCCACCGCCGCCACCGCGCTGGCCAGGAAGCTCACGGCGGTGACCAGGCCGAGCAGCCGCTGGGGCACGTCGAAGGCGTCGGAGATCGGCCCGTACAGCGGGGGGACCAGGCCGATCGCCACGTTGTCCAGCGAGGCGAGCAGCACGAAGACCACGACGCTGTAGAACCGGTGCGCGGGCGTCCCGCCCCGGGCCCGCGGCGGGCCGCCCCTGGTCAAGGTCATGTGCGGCAGCCAACCAGGGTCAGGTCACGAGCGGGTGACGACGCGCGGGCCGTCGGCCGGGCGGCGGTTCCCGCCGCGGGGCGCTCAGAGGTAGCCGCCGACCTCGGCCGGGGTGGTGGACGTGACGGGCGTGCCCGCCCGCAGCGCGTACAGCTCGGCGAGGGTGGCGCCCTGCGGCGGCACCTGCGCCGACGTGCCCAGCCACCCGGTCGCCTCCGCGTACGACAGCGGACCCACCTCGATGCGGGCCAGGCAGCGCCCCGGGCGGACCACCGCCGGGTGCAGCCGGGACAGGTCCTCGTTCGTGGTGATCGCGACGAGCACGTCGCGCCCCTGCCCGAGCAGCCCGTCGGTGAGGTTGAGCAGCCGGGACAGGGCCTGCCCGGCGGCCTGCTTCGCCTCGCCCCGGATCAGTTCGTCGCAGTCCTCCAGGATGAGCAGCCGCCACCGGCGGCCCGTCCCCTGCTCGCCGTCCTCGTCCCCGACCGCCACCTCGGAGAGGTATGCCGTGTCCGCGAAGAGCACGTCCGGGTCGAGGATGGTGTCGACCTGGCACCAGTCGCGCCACTGGCGGGCGAGGGCGCGCAGCGCGGTGGTCTTTCCCGTTCCGGGCGCCCCGTGCAGCAGCACCAGCCGACCGGAGAGGCCCTGCGGGGTGGTGGCCATCAACGCGTCGAGGGCGGTGCGGGCCGTGGCGGTGTAGTTCGACCGGATCGTCGCCCACTCCGGCGCGGCGATGGAGCGCACGTCACGCTGGCTGCCCCGCCGAGGGCTCTGGTGCCAGAAGCCGATCCGGCCGGCGCCCGGGTCCTCCGGTTCGGCGGCGCCGTCGACGATGCGGTCGAGGGCGCCGCGGCCCACCTCCTCGGAGACCGCCGTGACCGTCACCTCGGCGCCGCGCCCCTTCCAGGTGACCACCCGGGCCGTCCAGCCGTCGCCGGCCAGCAGGCGGGACCGCTGCCGGTTCTCCACCGCCGTGCGCAGCAGTCGCCCGCCCGGGTCGCTCAGCGGCGCGTCGGGGCGTACCCGGGAGAGCCGGACGGTGTGCGACCACGGGTGCCGGCCCGTGACGAAGTCCGCGAGGACGAGCGCGTCGATGACGTCGCAGGGGGTGTCCGCGTCGTCGTACTGGAGCATCGAGGGAATGCCGGTGCCGGGCGCCTCGTCCGCTTCGGGGGTGGTCTGCATCCGTCGATGATGGCGGGGCCACGATCCGCGCGTACAGACGTTTACCGCGCGGGGGCGTCGACCCGGTCGAGGAAGTGCTCGCGGGCGGCGGCGTACCGCTCGCGGATGGCGGGCACGGGGGCGGCGACGTGCTCCTCGGTGCCGTGCACGGCCCACCCGGGGGGCGTCGCGCCGCCCAGGGCGACCCAGGCGGCCTGGCGGGCGGCGCCGTCGGCGACGTACTCGCCGGGCGGCGGAACGACCACCGGCGCCCCGAGGACCTGCGGGGCGATCCGGCGGACGGCCGCCGAGCGGGCGCCGCCGCCCACCAGGATCACCCGACGCACCGTGAGGCCCCGGGCGGTGAGCGCGTCGAGCCCGTCGGCGAGGGCACAGAGCAGCCCCTCGACGGCGGCGCGCGCCAGGTGGGCCGCCGTCGACGTGCGCAGCGTCAACCCGTGCAGGGCCCCGGACGCCAGGGGCCGGTCGGGGGTCCGCTCGCCCGCCAGGTAGGGCACCATGACCAGCCCGTCCGCGCCGGCCGGTGCGGAGAGCGCCAACCGGGCCAGCTCGTCCAGGTCGACCCGGAGCAGCGCCGCGGCGGCGTCGAGCACCCGGGCCGCGTTGAGCGTGCAGACGAGGGGCAGGAAGCGGCCGGTGGCGTCGGCGAAGCCGGCGACGGTGCCGGTCGCGTCGGCCGCCGGGGCGTCGGCGACGCCGCACACGGTGCCGGAGGTCCCGATCGAGACGAGCACGTCACCCGGGTCCGCACCGACGCCGAGCGCGGCGGCGGCGTTGTCTCCCGTGCCGGGGCCGAGCACCGCCCCGTCGGGCAGCGGCAGGCGCCGCGGCGACGCGTCGGGGCGCACCGTGCCGGCCGGCTCCGCCGGCCCGAGCACCCGGGGCACCTGCGGCCGGTGGCCGAGCGCCCGCTCCAACAGGTCGAGCCGGTAGTCGCCGCTGGCCGGTGACCAGTAGCCGGTGCCGCTGGCGTCGCCCCGGTCGGTGCGCAGCGCCGCCAGGCCCGGCGCGCCGGCCAGCCGCCAGGTCAGCCAGTCGTGCGGCAGGCAGACCGCCGCCACCCGGGCCGCGTGCGCCGGCTCGTGCCGGGCGAGCCAGCGCAGCTTGGTGACGGTGAAGCTGGCCACGGGCACGCTGCCCACCGCGTCCGCCCAGAACCGGCGGCCGGCCTCCCCGCCGCCGGCCTCCCCGACCAGCTCGGCGGCGGCGCCGGCGGAGCGGGTGTCGTTCCACAGCAGCGCCGGGCGGACGACCCGGCCCGCCTCGTCGAGGCAGACCATGCCGTGCTGCTGGCCGGCGACGGAGACCGCCGCGACGTCGGCCAGCCCGCCGGCGGCGTCGACCGCCGCGCCGAGCGCGGTCCACCACGCCGACGGGTCGACCTCGGTGCCGTCCGGGTGCGGCGCCCGGCCCTGCCGGAGCAGGGCGCCGGTCTGCGCGTCCCGGACGACGACCTTGCAGGACTGGGTCGAGGAGTCGATCCCCGCGACGAGCGGCATCGGCGGCGGCCCTCAGCGGGCGCCGAGCAGGTGCTCGACGGCGAGTTGGTTGAGCCGGACGAAGCCGAAGCCCCGCGCGGCGGCGGCGTCGACGTCGAACTCCTCGAACGCGGACCGGTCGGCGAGCAGGCCGGCGTGGCCCTCCCCCGGTGCCAGCGTCGGCGTGCCGAGGTCGGCCACCCGGCTCGCGGCCAGCGCCTCGGTCACCTCCGGGTCGGCCCGGAACGCCGCGGCCCGCTCCCTGAGCAGCAGGTAGGTGCGCATGTTCGCCTCCGCCGACGCCCAGACGCCTGTCATGTCCTCGGTGCGCGAGGGCTTGTAGTCGAAGTGCCGGGGGCCGTCGTAGGCGGGCGAGCCGCCGGGGCCGCCGTGCTCCAGCAGGTCGACCAGGGCGAACGCGTTGAGCAGGTCGCCGTGGCCGAAGACGAGGTCCTGGTCGTACTTGACGCCGCGCTGGCCGTTGAGGTCGATGTGGAACAGTTTGCCCTGCCAGAGCGCCTGGGCGATGCCGTGGGCGAAGTTGAGGCCGGCCATCTGCTCGTGCCCCACCTCCGGGTTGAGCCCGACCAGCTCGGGGCGGGCCAGGGTGGAGATGAACGCCAGGGCGTGCCCGACGGTGGGCAGCAGGATGTCGCCGCGCGGCTCGTTGGGCTTGGGCTCGATGGCGAAGCGCAGGTCGTAGCCGGAGTCGACGACGTACTGGCAGAGCAGGTCGACGGCCTCCCGGTAGCGCTCCAGCGCGGCCCGGACGTCCTTGGCGAGGTCGTACTCGGCGCCCTCCCGGCCGCCCCACATCACGAAGGTGCGGGCGCCGAGCTCCGCGGCGAGGTCGACGTTGCGCAGCACCTTGCGCAGCGCGTAGCGCCGCACATCGCGGTCGTTGCTGGTGAAGCCGCCGTCCTTGAAGACCGGGTGGGTGAAGAGGTTGGTGGTCACCATCGGGACCACCAGGCCGGTCTCGTCGAGCGCCTCGCGGAAGCGGGCCACGTGCCGGTCGCGGGTGGCGGCGTCCGCGCCGAAGGGCACCAGGTCGTCGTCGTGGAACGTGATGCCGTACGCCCCGAGCCCGGCGAGGCGGTGCACCGCCTCGACCGGGTCCAGCTCGGGGCGGGTGGCGTCGCCGAACGGGTCGCGGGCCTGCCAGCCCACCGTCCAGAGGCCGAAGGAGAACTTGTCGGCCGGGGTGGGGCGGGGCGCCATGGCAGACCTCCGGGGGTGTCGTCCGCTATTTGTTCAGTGATTGAATTATTTGGTCGGGCTGTGGCAGTGTCAAGGGGTGACCCGACCCGACGCCCCGGCCGGCGCGGTACGGCAGGGCAGCCTGCGCGAGTGGAACCTCGCCGTGGTGCTCGGCCGGATCGCCGCCGCCGACCGACCGCCCTCGCGGGCCGAGCTGGCCACCGGCACCGGCCTCACCCGGGCCACCGTCTCCGCCGTGGTGGAGGACCTGCGCGCCGGTCGGCTGGTCGCCGAGGCGGAGCCGACCCCGCGCAGCGGCGCGGGCCGGCCGTCGCGGGGGCTGGTGCTCGCCCCGGACGGCCCCGCCGGGCTCGGCCTGGAGGTCAACGTCGACTACCTGGCCGCCTGCGTGGTCGACCTCGCCGGCCGCGTCCGCCACCACCGCGTGCACCGCGCCGACCTGCGGCCCGTCTCCCCCGCCGACGCGCTCGCCCGGCTCGCCGACCTGGCCGCCCGCGTCCGCGCCGAGGCCGCCGGCGAGGACCTCACCCTGGCCGGCGCGGTCCTCGCGGTGCCCGGCCTGGTCGACGACGCCGGACTGGTCCGGCTCGCGCCGAACCTCGGCTGGCGTGACGTGCCCGTCGCCGCGCTGTTCGCCGAAGGGCCGCCGCTGACCGCGCACGTCGACGGCGTCCCGCCACTGGTGGTCGACAACGAGGCCAACCTCGCCGCGCTGGGCGAGCTGCACGCCGCGCCGGTCGGCCCGCGCAGCTTCCTGCACATCTCCGGGGAGATCGGCATCGGCGCCGGGATCGTGCTGGACGGAGCCCTGTTCCGGGGCACCCGGGGCTGGAGCGGCGAGATCGGTCACCTCCCGGTCCACCCCGACGGCCCGTCCTGCCGATGCGGCGCCCGGGGCTGCCTGGAGACGTACGCCGGTCAGGAGGCGATCCTCGCGGCGGCCGGCCTCGCCGGCGCGCAACTGCCGGCGGACACCGCCACCACCCGGCTGGCCGAGCTGGCGGCGGCCGGCGACCCCGGCACGCTACGGGCCCTGGCCGGGGCCGGCAGCGCCCTCGGGGTGGCCGTCGCCGGCGTGGTGAACCTGCTGGACCTGGACACCGTGGTGCTCGGCGGCGGCTACGCCCCGCTGACGCCGTGGCTGCGCCCACCGGTGCTCGCCGAGATCTCCCGGCGGGTGCTCACGGCGGCCTGGTCACCCGTCACCGTCCGCCCGGCGGCGCTCGGCACCGCCGCCGCGGCCGTCGGCGGGGCCGGCTCGGTGGTACGCCGGATCCTGGCCCGCCCGGCCGGCTGGCTGGCCCGTCCGGCCTGAGCCCGGATTCCTCGGGATGGCGGCGCGGCCACGCCTCGGTACGCTTGCCCCGACACAACGGCCCCGTTCCGAGAGGTGCACGACCAGCATGCGCACAGGTCGACAGACCGGGGCACTCGGCGAGCTGCGGTGACCACCGTGTCCCGGGGCGGCGCCCCGGGCCCGGCCGACGGCGGACAGCCCGCCCGATCCCGCGTCGAGCGTCTTCCCGGCACCGCCCGGCCACCCGGCTCCCCGCTCTCCCGCGAGGTGCTCGACGGATTCGCCGACGCGTTCGTGGTGACCGACCGGGCCGGGCTCGTGACGCTGGTCAACGCGGTGACGGCCACGCTCCTTCCCGAGGTCGTGCCCGGCACCGACCTGACGGCCTGCCCCGTGCCGGCCCTGGCCCGGGCGGCGCGGGCCGGCGCGGGCGGCTTCGACACCGAGCACGGCGGCCGGCGGCTGCACGGCGTACGGCGCGACCTGGCCGACGGGCGGCACGCCTGGTACGTGCGGGACGTCACGGAGGAACACGCGCGCGTCGAGGCGCTGCGCGTCGAGCGTTCCCGGACGGTGTTCCTCGCCCGGGCCGGCAGCCGCCTCGGGCTGTCCCTGCAACGCGAGCAGGCCCTGCGGACCGCGACGACCCTGCCCGTGCCCCACCTCGCCGACCTGGCCCTGGTGGCACACCTGCCGTTCCCGCCCACGGGGGCCCGGCCGCACTGGATCCGCTACGCCGGGAGCGCACCCGCCCCGGCGACCGGGCCGCTGACCGGCACACTGCCCGGCCTGGCGGAGGCGCTGGGCGGCCAGCCGGTCGACCCGGCCCCCTGGCCCGACGGGGAGCCGGGGCTGGCCGCCCTGCTCCCGCCCGGCTTCGGCCGGCCCGGCACCGTGCTGGCCAGTCCCCTGCGGGGCCCCGGGCGCACCGTCGGCGCCCTGGTGCTGGTCCGTCGCACGGGGCGGGCCGGCTTCACCCGGCCCGACGTCGAGCTGGCCCGGGAGTTCGCCGCCCGGGCCGGCGCGGCCCTGGGCGCCGCCGAGCTCTACGGCGAGCAGGTCCACCTCGCCCGGGTGCTGCAGAACAGCCTCCTCCCGCCCGAGCTGCCGACCGTGCCGGGTGCCGCCCTGGCCGGCGGATACCGGGCGGCCGGGGACCGGCTGCGCATCGGCGGTGACTTCTACGACGTGTTCCCCGTCCCCGCGGGCGCGATCTTCGCCCTCGGCGACGTCGCCGGCAAGGGCGTCGGCGCGGCCGTCCTCACCGGGCGGGTCCGCCAGTCCCTGCGGACCCTGCGCCTGGTCGAGCAGCGACCGCTGGAGCTGATGCGCCTGCTCAACCAGGCGCTGCTCGACGCGCCGGACGCGGCCCGGCGCAGCCAGTTCGCCACCCTGCTGCTCGGCACCCTCGACGCCGCGCCCGGCGGCGGCTGCACGGTCCGGATCGCCGGCGGGGGCCACCCGTCCCCGCTGCTGCTCCGGGCGGGCGGCGCCGTCGCATCGGTCGCGGTCGGCGGGATGCCGGTGGGTGCGCTCGCCGCCGCCCGCTTCGCCGAGGCCACGTTCCGCCTCGCCCCCGGCGAGCTGCTGCTCGCGTACACCGACGGGGTCGTCGAGGCGCACGGCGGCCCCGGCGGCCGGGAGATGTTCGGCGAGCAGCGGTTGCGCGCGGCGCTGGCATCGGCCGCCGGGCTGCCGCCGGACGCGCTCGTCGACCGGCTCCTGCGCACCGTGGACGAGTGGCTCGACGGGCAGAGCCAGGACGACATCGCGATGCTGGCCGTCGCGGCGGCACCGCCCTGACGGGCGCGAGGGTGCCTCTCCGGCCGTCCGGCGCGGGTCAGGCCGTCCTGGCCACCGGCGCGCCCGCCGCCGGTGGTTCCTGCGCCGGCAACCCGACCCGGCGCTCCAGCGGCTGCCCCGGCCAGGGGCCGTCGACGGACTGCACCGACGCGTCCCGTTGCCGGGCCGCCCCGTCGAACTCCCGCATGCCCCGCAGCAGGGCCTGCCGCCCCTGCGGGGTCATGTCGGCGAGGATCGCCGCGAGCTGCTGGCGTCGGTCGTCGCGCAGCTCGGCCAGGAGGCTGTGGGCCTCCGGGGTGAGGTGCAGCGAGATCTCCCGCCGGTCCAACCGGCCGGGCTCGCGTTCCAGCATGCCGGCCGCCACCAGGCGGTCGCAGAGCCGGCTGGCGGAGGAGAGCAGCATGTCGAGCCCGGTGGCCAGGCGACGGAGGTTGATTCCCTCGTACTGCTCGACCAGCATGATCGCGCGCAGCTGTGCACCGGAGACCCGACTGGTCGTCCGCTCCCGGGCGGCTTCCCACACCGTCAGCAGGGCATCGGCCACCGAGTCGAGCTCGACAGCCATACTCGTCTCTGGTCCGTCGGGACCGTGCACGTGCGCCATGGTGGGCCCGAGACTACTCCGAATCCGCTGGTCCGGGCTCGTGATGAGGGAGCGATGATGAGTGAACCGGTCGACGAGGCACGGCGCGTGCTCAACGAGGCGCCCGCCGACCTCCTGCTGGACCGGATCGCCGACGTCCTGGCCGCCGGCTACGGCGTGAGCCGGGTGGAGCTGCTCCAGGTGGACTACCGGTTGGCGGCGCTGCTGCCGTTCTTCGGCGAGGAGCCGGTCACCGCGCCGGGGCACCCCGCCTGGCGCTGCTTCGACCACCAGACGCCGACAGTCGCCGACGGCACCGGATACCTTCCGGTGTCCATGCGCGGCGAGCGCTGGGGCGTGCTGGTGGTGAGCCCCGTGCCGACGGGGCCGAGCGTGCTCGCCGAGCTGACGGACGTCGCCACCGCGCTGGCCCACGAGATGGCCGCGGTCGGCTACGGCACGGACGTGTACCGCTCCGCGCGGCGCAGCAAGCGGCTCACCCTCGCCGCCGAGATGCAGTGGGAGATGCTGCCCGGGCGCAGCCGGAGCCGCCCGTCGTTCAGCCTCGCCGGGCAGCTCGAACCGGCGTACGCGGTGCGCGGCGACAGCTTCGACTGGTCCGACGACGGCACCCGGGTGTGGCTGTCGACGATAAACGGCACGGGTGTGGGGGTGGCCGCCGCGTTGCTCACCGCGCTCGCCACCCACGCGCTGCGCAACGCCCGCCGCTCCGGGCTGGGCCTCGCCGACCAGGCGGCCCTGGCCGACCAGGCGGTCTACGACCTGCACCGCGGCGGCCAGCACCTCGCGGTGCTGCTGATGGAGCTGGACCTGCGCTCGGGACAGCTCACCGTGGTCGACGCCGGGTCGCCCCGCCTCATGCTGCTGCGCGACGGCGACGTCGAGGAGCTGCCGTTGGCGGCGCAGTTCCCGCTCGGCATGTTCGAGGCCACCGACTACCGGGAGCAGCACTTCGCGCTGCGCCGCGGCGACCGGCTCTTCGTCGTCAGCGACGGCGTCATCGACGCCACCGGCAAGGACATCCGGTACGGCGAGACCGCGCTGGAGCGGTTCCTGCGCCGCACCGGGCCGATGGAGCCGCTGGACGCGGTCCGTTCGCTCATCGGTGACCTGCGCGCGTTCGTCGCCGGCGACCTGGTCGACGACGCGGTGGTGGTGTGCCTGGACTGGACGGGCCCGCAGGAGTGAGCGCCCGGCCGCTCAGTATGCCCCGCGGCTGTTGAGCACCGCCCCGAAGGTCTTCCACAGGATCGTCAGGTCTGCCGCGAGCGACCAGTTCTCCACGTAGTAGAGGTCGAGCCGGATGCCGTCCTCCCAGCTCAGGTCGGACCGGCCGCTGACCTGCCAGAGCCCGGTCATGCCGGGCTTGACCAGCAGTCGACGGGCCACGTCCCCGTCGTAGCGGGCCACCTCGGAGGGCAGCGGCGGGCGGGGGCCGACCAGGCTCATGTGCCCGAGCAGGACGTTGACGAGCTGCGGCAGCTCGTCGAGCGACCACTTGCGCAGCAGCCGCCCGATCCGGGTCACCCGCGGGTCGTCGCGCATCTTGAACATCAGGCCGTCGGTCTCGTTGCGGGCGGCCAGCTCGGCCAGCAGGGCGTCGGCGTTGACCACCATGGTGCGGAACTTGTAGACGCCGAACTCCTGCCCGCCCTGCCCGACCCGGGTCTGCCGGAACAGCACCGGCCCCCGGCTGTCGATCTTGATGGCGAGCGCCATGACGGCCAGCGGCGGCAGCAGCAGCGTCAGGGCCACCGAGGAGACCGCCCGGTCGACGAAACCCTTGATCAGTTTGCGGGCACCGCGGAACTCCGGCGCCTCGACGTGGATCAGCGGCAGGCCGGCCACCGGCCGGGTGTGGATGCGCGGGCCGGCGACGTCGGTCAGCGCCGGCGCCACCACCAGGTCGATCCCGGTGCCCTCCAACTGCCAGCCCAGCCGGCGCAGCCGGGCGGCGGTCAGCTCGCCGGACGCCGTCACCGCCACGGTGTCCGCGCCGATGGCGCTCGCCGCCTCGGGAATGCCCCGGAACGAGCCGACCACCGGCACGTCGCCCAGCCGCTGCGCCACGGGGGCGAGCAGCGCGTCCGGGATGCAGGCGCCGACCACCTGGTAGCCCGCGTACGGCTCGCGCCGCAGGGTGTGCACCAGTTCCAGCACGTGCGCGGTGTCGCCGACCACCAGCACCTTGCGCGACCAGCCGACACCCTCGGAGCGCGCCCGGTGCAGCCGCTTGCGCGACGCGAACCGGGCGATCTCCAGGCCGAGGGTGCCGACGGCCAACGAGATGCCGAGGAAGCCGCGCGAGACGCCGACGTCGGCGATGTAGCCGAAGATCGCGATGCCGCCGGCGAGGCGCACGCTGGCGGTGCTGACCCGCCGGTACTCGTCGGCGCCGTAGCCGAGGACGCGGTCGTCGTAGCAGCGCAGCAACCGCAGCGAGACCAGCCAGGCGAGGACCAGCCCGGGGGCGACCAGGACGTACGGGATCTTGGAGCCGCCGGGGTCGTCGTCGCCGAAGCGGGCGACGTACCCGACGAGCACGGCGACGACCAGGACGGTGGTGTCCAGCACCACCAGGGAACGCACGTAGCTGCGTTCACTGGTGCGGACGGGCCCCGGCCGGGGCCCGTCCGGCCTCGACGACGTCCTGGCGGGCGTCAACAGCGTCGCTGAGCTCACCGGCCCTCCCCACCTAGGTCGCCGACGGCCCGCACGGCCGGCCCGCGTCGCGGGTCGGTCGTCGGGGCACTACGACATCCTGCCCCGGCAGCCGTGATCGCCGATTGCTTCGGACGCATTACCGTCACTTTTCCCGAGAAACCCTTTCCAGGAAAGGGTCCATGGCGTCGAATTCGGCGCGGTCGGCCCGCCCCGGCTGGGTGGAGACTCAGGGCGGCCGGCCCGCCCGAGCTGAATGGTGGGTCAGGCGGGGGCCCGGCGCAGCGCGATCGCCCGGAGGAAGATGTCGCCGATCCTGGTCGGGTCCTCGGTCACGAAGGCCCCGCCGCCCGTGACGTCGGTGATCGACTTCAGCTCTGCCCGACTCACATCACTGCCGATACCGATGATCACGACCTGCACCGGCCGCTCCGGGTCCTGCATGCGGTGCAGCCGGCCCAGCAGTTCCTGCTGGGTGACGCCGTCGGAGTCCTCGTTCTTGCCGTCGGTGAACAGCACGATCGAGTTGACCCGGCCGGGCTCCCAGTTCTCCTGCACCTGCTGGTACGCCGCCAGCACCGTGTCGTAGAGGCCGGTGTCCCCGGTCGAGGAGCGGATCGCACCCAGCGACTGTTCCAGCTTCGCGCGCTGGCGCGACAGCGGCCCGATGCCGACCAGTTCCCGGTGGTCGCGCGCGCCCACCAGCTCGGTGGAGAACGTCCACAGACCGATGGACCACGAGTCGTCGAAGAGGTTCAGCCCGCGCCGGGCCGCCTCGACGGTGACCTGCTGCCGGGTCGCGTTGCCGGCGTTGGCCACCCGCTCCTTCATCGATCCGGAGACGTCGATGACGGCGAGCATCCGGCCGGACTGGGTGGCGATCGACCAGCTGGAGACCGCCCGGTCCAGGGCCAGCGGGTCGAGCCCGCCGTCGGCCGGGGCGCCGCCGTCGGCCGGCGGGGCCGGCCCGCCCCCGGCCGGGCCGGGCGCGCCCTGCGGGGCGTCGAAGCCCGGGCCCCAGTTGCCGTCCGGCGCGCGCAACGACCGGCTCCCCAGCCGGTCGCGGAAGTCGCCGGTGGCGAGCACCTCGTTGAACGCCCACGCCGCCGACGCCTTGGCCGGTTCCAGGCCGAGCAGCACCGCGTACGGGTAGTCCAGCGACGCGGGCGCCGGCTGCGGGTAGAGCGCGGCCAGCGGCACCGGCGGCTTCCTGCCGTTGTACTGGATCACGTCCCGCTCGGAGAGCGCCGCCGCACCGAGGCTGCTCGCGATCGTGGTGGGATCCGAGGCGGTGGGGAAACGCGCGAGCAGGTCCGGGCGCAACGCCGAGCGGCCGGTGGCCAGCGCCCGCAGCGCGGCCACCTTCTCCGCCTCGGCCCCGGAGCCGCCGGAGGCGCTGGCGGCGGCGGTCAACGAGAGCAGGCCGGACAGGCCGGCCGCGTCGCGGGTCGGCTCGACGATCCCGGTACGCAGCGGCTTGTCGCCCTGCGTCTGCCGCAGGAGCTGCGTCCAGGTGAACTTCTGCTGCGGCCAGCCGAGCCGCGTGGCGATCGGCTCCGGCATCGCCACGACCACCGGGCTGCGGGCGACGGACGCCCCGCTGTCGGGCTCGAAGGCGGTCGCGCCGCCGGTCTTGAGCCGCAGCAGCCAGGTGGAGGAGTCGGGCACCCAGACGTCCGGGCTGACCGACGTGCCGCTGGCCTGCCCCAGGCCGGCCAGGGTGACGCCGTGCTTGGCGGCGACGATGGTGGCCACCTCGACGGGGTCGGCCGCCGAGACGTTCACCGCGATGCAGGTGCCACCCACCGCGGCGCCGTTGCGCACCCACTGGGCGGCGGCGTCCCCGACGGCCGGGGCGAGTTCGGCGGCGACCGCGACCGACAGCTCGACCCGCCCCGAGCAGTCCGGTTGCGTCAGTTGCCGGTAGCCGAACCAGCCGCCGCCGGTGACGGCGAGGACGCCCACGGCCGCGGCGGCGGTGACTGCGTGGAGACTCGTACGCGTGCGATGGCGACCTGCTGACACGCTGACCATCTTGCGGACCCGCCCGCACGACTGACACGGGCCGTTCGGACGAAAGTTACCCGCCAGAAACAATTGATCGTCACACCCGCCACGCGCGGCGACGAACCCGACACAGACCGTGAGTTTTCGGGCAACGTGCCTGGTCAGGGCAGTATGCAGGTGGGGCTCGGCACCACCAGCGGCTCCCCGGCCGGCGCCGGGACGCCGGTGGCCGCGTCCACCCGGAACACGCCGACGAGGTCGGCCCGCTCGTCGGCGACGTAGAGGTGCGCGCCGATCAGGGCGAAGTGCCGCGGCCACTGCCCGCCCGTGTCGACCTCGGCGACCAGCTCCGGCAGCTCGCCGGTCACGGCGAACACGGCGACCGTGCCCACCCCCCGGTTGGCGACGTAGAGGAAGCGCCCGTCCGGGCCGAGGCCGATCTCCGACGGCTGGACGTGCCCGGTCCGGTCGCTGGCCGCGACCCGGCCCCGCTGGTGCGGCGCAGCGTCGCCGGTCAGCGCGTAGGCGGTGACCGAGGCGTCCAGCTCCCCCGCCACCCAGCAGCGCCGCCCGTCGGGGTGCCGGGCCAGGTGCCGGGGGCCGGTGCCGGCGACCGTGCGCACCCGGGGCGCCCGGGGCGTGGGCGTCAGCCGGCCGGAGGTCGCGTCCAGGTCGTAGCGGTAGATCGAATCGGTGCCCAGATCGACCGCGAACAGCGGACCCCCGGCCGGGTCGGGGTTCACCATGTGCGCGTGTGCGCGGTCCTGACGCTCCGGGTCCGGGCCCCGCCCCTCGTGCCGCACCAGGTCGCTGCGCTCGCCGGGGACCCCGTCGGCGTCGAGGGGGAACACCGTCACGCTGCCGCCGCCGTAGTTGGCCACGACGAGGTGGCCGCCGTCGGGCAGGACCGCCACGTGGCACGGCTCCGCGCCGCCGGTGGGTCGGGTGCCGAGCGGGGCGAGCTGGCCGTCGACGCCGACGGCGAACGCGCTGACCTGCCCGTCGGGCAGCTCGTTCACCGCGTACAGCACGGGCAGCCGCGGGTGCCGGGCGAGGAAGGAGGGCGAGGCGGTGACCGCGACGGTGCCGAGCGAGCTCAACGCACCGGAGCCCGGATCGCGCCGGGCCGCGACGATGCCGGCGCCCCGGCCTCCGCCGTGCGCCGTGTAGCCGCCGATGTGGACGATCTCGCCCCGACCTGTCACCGGATCCACCCTCCGCCGATTCCGCACCGATCCCACCAGCCTTCCCGCCGGGCCGCCCGCCCAGACGCGAAAGCCGCGGGAAATTCGGGCGGATCGCGGGGAGCCGACCGCCCGGCCCGCCGGCTCAGCCCGTGGACACCGGCTCGCCGCGCTGCCGGGCCACGTGCTCCACCAGCGCGATCAGCACCTCCTTGCCCGACTGCCGGTCCCGCGCGTCGCAGAGCACCAGCGGCACGTCGGCATCGAGATCCAGCGCCTGGCGTACGGTCTCCAGGCTGAACCGCCGGGCGTCGTCGAAGCAGTTCACCCCCACCACGAACGGGACGCCCCGCTGCTCGAAGTAGTCGATCGAGGGGAAGCAGTCGGACAGCCGGCGGGTGTCGGCGAGCACCACCGCACCGAGCGCCCCGAAGGCCAGCTCGTCCCAGAGGAACCAGAACCTGTCCTGGCCGGGGGTGCCGAAGAGGTAGACCTGGAGATCGTCGTTGATCGTGATCCGGCCGAAGTCCATCGCCACCGTCGTGGTCGACTTCGCCTCGACGCCGGAGAGGTCGTCGGTGCCGATCCCGGCCCCCGTCAGCACCTCCTCGGTCTGCAACGGCCGGACCTCGCTCAGGGCGCTCACCAGCGTCGTCTTGCCCGCGCCGAACCCCCCGGCAATGAGGATCTTCAGCGCGAGCGGGACCCGTGGGCCGGATCCGGTTCGGTCATAGCGCACGGAGTCCACTGACCACCGCCTTGAGGATGTCGTCGTCGGGCAGGTACGCGGTGGGCGGCGGCTGGTGCACCGCGACCAGCCCCCGCGCCAACAGGTCGCCGAGCAGCACGCGGACCACGCCGACCGCGAGGTCGAGATCGGCGGCGAGTTCCGCGACGGGGACCGGCCGGGCAGCCAGTTCCACCAGCCGCCGGTGCTCGGGGTGCAGCTCCGGATGGGCGGTCGGGTCGGCGGCCGGGTCGGCCAGCACGTAGGCGACCAGGTCGAAGCCGTCGCCGGCCGGGGAGACCCGGCCGCCGGTGAGGGTGTAGGGCCGCACGACGGGGCCGGCGTCGTCGTCCAGCCACTCGTGCTGGGGCCCGGGTGACTCAGCCCGCATCGGCGGTCCCCGTCGCCGGCCGTGGCGGGGCGCTCAGATTCTCCCCGACCCGGGTGACGAGCATCGCCATCTCGTACGCCACCAGGCCGATGTCCGCGTCCGCGTCGCTGACCACGGCCAGGCAGGCGCCCTGCCCGGCGGCGGTGACGAAGAGGTACGCCGACTCCATCTCCACCACGGTCTGCCGGACCGCCCCGCCGGCCACCTGCCGGCTCGTGCCGCGGGCCAGGCTCGAGAATCCGGACGCGAGCGCGGACAGGTGCTCGGCGTCGGCCCGGTCCATGCCGGCGGAGGAGCCGACCAGCAGCCCGTCCGCCGAGAGCACCACCGCCTGGCGGGCGGGTGGTACCCGCTGCACCAGTTCGTCGAGCAGCCAGTCGAGATCGGCGCTCGGCCTCGTCGGATGCATCAGGCGTCCCTCTCAGTCACGGTCGTCGGTTCGGGAACCGCCGGCGACTCGGCCGGCGTCAGGCTTGGCTCGCCGCGTGGCACCGCCGGCCGGTCGGCGGTGCCGGCGGCGGCCTGCCCCGCAGCGGTGTCGCCGGCCGCCGCCCGCCCACGGGCGGTGCCGGCCTGCAGCGCGGACATGATCCGTCGGGCCTCCTGCGGGCTGCGCGGGGTGGGGCTCTCGCGCACCGGTTGCCGCAGCGTCGGGCCGTCCAGCGCGCCGGGCCCGCCTGCGGCGCGGGCCGACGGCTGCCCACCGGGCGGGTCCGTGGCGGGCCCCGAAGGCCGGGCCGACGGGGGCCGCCGGCGCACCCGGCGGGGCAGCCCGTCGATCTCACCCACCGTCTCGGCGGGGGCGGGGCCGCCGGCCGCACCCGGGTGGGGGCCGGCGTGCGCCGAGGCGGACCGGGGCGGGGCGGGGCGGGCCGGGCGGGGCAGGGTACTCAACCGGCCCGCCCGGGCCAGCCGCCGCTCCTCCTCCGGCGACGCCACCGGCCGGCGCGGCGCCGCCGGGGCACCGGCCGGCGTCAGGGGCGGCTCGTCGGTGACCAGGTCGGCGGGGATGAGCACCACGGCGGTCAGCCCGCCCCCGTCGGACGGGCGCAGCCGCACCCGGACCCCGTGCCGGGCGGCCAGGCGGGCCACCACGAAGTGGCCGAGCCGGGCGGTCTCGGTCGGCTCGAAGTCGGGCGAGCGGGCCAGTCGCCGGTTCGTGTCCGTCAGGGCGGCTGCGGACATGCCGAGGCCCCGGTCGGTGACCTCCACCGCGTAGCCGTTCGCCACGCGCTGCCCGGAGACCTCGACCCGGGTCCGTGGCGGCGAGAACGCCGTGGCGTTCTCGATCAACTCGGCGAGCAGGTGGATCACGTCGCCGACGGCCCGCCCCAGCACGGCGGCGGGCGTCACCGTGCTGATGTCGACCCGGTCGTACGACTCGACCTCGGAGATCGCGCCCCGGACGAGGTCCACCGCCGCGACCGGGTTGCGCCAGCCCCGCCCGGGGGCCGCGCCGGCCAGGATGACCAGGTCCTCGGCGTGCCGCCGCAGCCGGGTGGCGAGGTGGTCGACGCGGAACAGCTCGGCCAGCTCGTCCGGGTCCTCGCTGTGCCGCTCCATCCGGTCCAGCAGCGCGAGCTGCCGGTGCACCAGCCCCTGGCTGCGCCGGGCGAGGTTGAGGAACACCTCGTTGAGGCCCCGGCGCAGGGTGATCTCGTCGACGGCCGACTGGACGGCGGTGCGCTGCACCTCGGTGAACGCCCGCGCCACCTGGCCGATCTCGTCGCCGCCGTACTCCAGCGGGGGCGCTTCCCGGGCCACGTCGACCTGCTCGCCCCGGCGCAGCCGGGCCACCACCTCCGGCAACCGGTGCTCGGCCGTCTCCAGCGCGGCCGTGCGTACGGCGGTGAGCCGGTGCGCGAGGTGGCGACCGACCCGCAGGGACACGAGCACCGAGACCACGACGGCGACGAGTCCCAGCAGCCCGGCGGCGCCGAGCCGGACCAGGATCCGCACGGCCGTCGGCACCGACCGGTCGGCGAGCCCGTCGGCCTGCGCCAGCTCGAACTCCCGCAGCGTCTGCTGCACCTCCTGGTAGCTCTCCTGCCAGGCCGCCGGGTCCAACGTCGGCCGGCTGGACGAGCCGCCGTCGACGAGCGCGTCCTGCAACGTCCGCAACCGGCCGAAGGCCGCCCCCTCGCTCATCCGCTGGAACGCGGCGCGCTCGGCGTCCGGCAGGTCGGCGACCGCCGACTCGGCGAGGAACCGCTGGTTGGCGACGGTCCGCACCAGTTGGAGGTGCTCGCCGGGGGCGAACCGGCCGGCGGTGAACGCCCCGGCGAGCAGGGCGTCGGTCTGCCCGAGCAGTTCCCGGGAGCGGCCGAGCGCGGTGACGGCGAGCGCCTGCCGGTTGAGGTTACGGTCGGGCAGGTTGGCCATCGCGGAGAACGTCTGGAAGGCCGCGTCGACCATCCCGCTGTAGAGCCCGACCGCGCCGGCCCGGTCCACCGCCCGCCGGTCGATGAACCCCCGCCCGGCGGGCAGCGCCGCCAGCGCGGTGACCAGCTGGTCGAGCCGGGTGTCGAGGAGTTCGTCGGCGGCGTCGCGCAGATCGTCCCCGCCGACCCGGCGGCGCAGCTCCGCGACCGCCTGGTCGGTGCGCTGCCGCTGCTCGACGAGCGCGGGCAGGGGGCCGTCGCCGGCCAGTTGGACCACCGAGAGCCGCCGCTCCCGTTGCAGCTCGGCCACCACGGTCTCGCCGGGACGGCCGAGGTCGTAGAGGAGGGTACGGGCGGCCAGCAGGTCGAGGGCGGGTCCGAAGGTGAGCGTGGTGGCGAAGATCCAGAGCGCCAGCAGCGCGGTCACCGGCACGACGACCAATGCGGTCAGCTTGGAGCGGATCGGCCAGTCGCGGGTGTTCAATCAGACCTCACCGGAAGTGGCTGCGGAGGCGCCGGCGCCGGCCGGGCGGCATCGCGGTCGGACGGTCCCTTCCTTCGATGCCGGGGCGGTCCGGCGGACGCCTTGGGCAGGATACGTAATCCTCGCCCGAATGCACTACCGTCCGTCGCGTCGGGCCCACCCGGACGAACGTCCACAGTCGACGAACGCCCCGCCGGAGACCGGCGGGGCGTTCGTGTGACGGTGCGGGTCAGGCGTCGACGGAGATGCCGAGGCCCTCGGCGACCCGGCGACCGTAGTCGGAGTCGCACTGGCTGAAGTGCCAGACCATCTTCTCCTGGATGTGCTTGTCGCACTGGCCCAGCAGGGTGGTCAGGTTGAGGATCAGGTCGTCGCGCTCCCAGTCGGCCATCTCGCGGAAACGCCGGCCGGCCTGAGCGTAGTTGTTCTGCCGCTCGATCGGGGCCTTCATGATCTGGCCCGACACGAACGGACGGTACTCCCGGTAGGACTCGTCGGCCTCCCGCAGGCCGGCCACCGAGGACGGCTCGAAGTTGATGTGCGGGTTGCCGCCGCGCTCGTCCACCCCGTACGACATCTGGCCGCCACCCTGGTTGGTGCTGACCCGCACGTCCTCGCGCGGCCGGTTGACCGGCAGCTGGAGGTAGTTCGGGCCGACCCGGTAGCGCTGGGTGTCCGAGTAGGAGAACGTCCGGCCGACCAGCATCTTGTCGTCGGAGAAGTCGATGCCGTCGACAAGCACGCCGGTGCCGAAGGCGATCTGCTCGTTCTCGTTGTGGTGGTCGGTGATGTTGCGGTTGAGCGTCATCATGCCGACCGGCAGGTAGGGGAAGTCCTCCTCCGGCCAGATCTTGGTGTCGTCGAGCGGGTCGAAGTCCAGCTCCGGGTGCTCGTCGTCGCTCATGATCTGGACGTTGAGCTCCCACTTGGGGTGCTCGCCGCGCTCGATCGCCTCGTAGAGGTCCTTGGAGGCGTGGCCCAGCTCGGTGGCCTGGATGGCGTCCGCCTCGGCCTGGGTCAGGTTGTGCTCGCCCTGCTGCGTCATCCAGTGGAACTTGACCAGCACGCCCTCGCCTTCGGCGTTGACGAGGCGGTAGGTGTTCACCCCGGAACCGCGCATCGTGCGGTAGTTCTTCGGGATGCCGTACGGGGAGAAGAGCCAGGTCAGCATGTGCATCGACTCGGGCGTGTTCGACATGAAGTCGAAGATCCGGTTCGGCTCCTGGCGGAAGGTGACCGGGTCCGGCTTCAGCGAGTGGATCACGTCGGGGAACTTGATCGCGTCCCGGATGAAGAAGACCTGGAGGTTGTTGCCCACCATGTCCCAGTTGCCGTCCTCGGTGCGGAACTTCACGGCGAAGCCGCGCGGGTCGCGGGCCGCCTCGGAGGAGTCCCGGCCGCCGATGACGGTGGAGAAGCGGATGGTGACGGGGGTCTTCTTGCCCCTGGTCTGGAACAGCTTCGCGCGGGTGTACTTCGACGCCGGCTCTTCGCCGATCGTCCCGTACGCCTCGAACTCGCCGTGGGCGACGAAGCCACGGGCGTGCACCACCCGCTCCGGGATCCGCTCCCGGTCGAAGTGGCTGATCTTCTCCAGGAAGTGGTAGTTCTCCAGCGTCGCCGGGCCGCGCGAGCCGACCGTCCGCTGCTGCTGGTTGTTGTGCACGGGGTGACCCTGACGGGTGGTGAGGATCGGCTTGCTGGCCTGCGGGTCGCTCATGAAACTCCTCCTGCTCGGTGTGGCCGTGCGTCAGTCGTGCCGCGGCCGGCATCCGGGGCACCGGCCCCAGTAGGTGACCTCGGTGGCCTCCACCGCGAAGGCGGAGTCCCCGGGGTCGAGGCAGGGCCCGGGGGCCCGGTGACGCCGGGTGTCGACGATCGTGCCGCAGTCCCGGCAGACCAGGTGGTCGTGGTCGTCCCCGCCCAACTCGTAGCGGGCCGGCCCGCCCGCCGGGGCGAACCGGCGCAGCAGGCCCGCGCCGGTGAGCGCGTGCAGGACGTCGTAGACCGCCTGGCCCGAGATGCGCCCCAGGCGGACCCGGGCGAGTCGGGTGATCGTGTCGGCATCCAGGTGCGGCCGGTCGCGCACCGTCGCGAGCACCGCGAGGCGGGGGCGTGTGACACGCAGCCCCACCGCCCGCAGGCGTTCGACGTCGGATCCGACCGGCATCATCCCACCCTGGCGCGTTTTCTGGAATGAGTCAAGTTTTGGTGTCCGCTCACCCTGTGTGACTCGTCATGTCGGCCCGGGATCCGCCCTCCGCCGGCCCGTACGCGAGCCGCGCCACCGGTTTCGTCAGGAAAGTGTCCCGGAACGGGATTGGCGATCAGTCGACAGAGGGAATACCACCTGACGAAGGAGGAGCCATGTCGCCCACGCAGGTAATCGTCATTGTTCTCGTCGTGCTGGTGATCGCGGCCGCCGCCGTGGCCGCCCGTTCGTACGCCCGCCGCCGTGCGCTGCGGTCCAAGTTCGGGCCCGAGTACGACCGCGCCGTGACCGAGAAGGACAGCCGGACCGCCGCCGAACGGGAGCTGCGGGAGCGGGAACGCCGCCACGCGGAACTCACGCTCACTCCGCTCGCCCCCGAGTCCCGGGCGCGCTACGCCGCCGCGTGGGAGGAACTCCAGGTCCGCTTCGTCGACTCCCCCGCCGAGGCCGTGGGCGACGCGGACGAGCTGGTCACCCGGCTCATCGCCGAGCGGGGGTACCCCACCGGCGAGTTCTCCGACCATGTCTCCCACCTCTCCGTCGAGCACGCCCGCACGCTGGGCCACTACCGCGACGCCCACGAGATCCACAAGCGCAACGCGCGGGGCGAGGCGAGCACCGAGGAGCTGCGCCAAGCCGTCGTCCACTACCGCGCCCTCTTCGCCGACCTGCTCGGCGAGGAGCCGGTCGCGGCCCGGCCGGCCGAACCGGGCAACCCGGACACCCCACACGACGCCACGAGCCGCTAGGAGGATCACCATGCGCCAGGAAGAGCAGCGAGTGGAGAACGAGCACCCCGAGGCCGTCCGTTCCGAGCCCGTACCGGTGCCACCGCCGGGTGACCGGGCCGGCCGGACCGACGTGCCCGAGGACGCCCTCGACGACCGGGGCACCTTCGACGATCCGGCCGCCGGCGACGACCGGGGCCGGGGCGACGCCGAAGTGGCCCACCACCGGGGCGACGCCGGGTCGGCCCACCACCCGGGCGACGCCGAGGCGTCGTCGCACGACCGGGACGACGCCGGGGCGCAACGCGCCCGGGGTGCCGACGGCGACCGGGACGAGTTCCACGAGCCGGGGCCGGTGCCGACCGCCTTCGGCGCGACCAGCGTCGGCGGCGCGGTCGCCGCGTCGGCCCTGGCCAACCCCCGGCCGCAGGACGAGCCCGACCCGCGTACGGAGTCGACCGCGCGGCCGGGCGACGGCGCCGTGGACGACGACGCCCGGGAGGGCCGCCGGGCGGATCCGACCGCCGGGTTCCACCGCCCCGTCGGGCTCGGCGACGACCGGGAGGCGCACCACGGCGACCCGGACGCCACCGACGACCGCCCCGGGCGGCGCGCCGACCCGACCGACGGCGACCCGGAGGCCGGCGCGGCCGGCTACGGCAGCGCCGCGCCCGCCCTGGTCGACCCGGACGCCGGACACGCGCCGGCCGCGCACGCCGGGACCGGCCGGTCGACGGACGAGACCGTGGCAGCCGAGCCGGCGAGCCTCTTCGAGCCGGACATGGCGCAGGACTTCCGGGACCGCTGGCGCGACGTCCAGCTCCGGTTCGTGGACGACCCCCGCGCGGCGGCCGGGGAGGCCCAGTCGCTTGTCGACGAGGCCATCCAGGCGCTCTCCTCGGCGCTGTCCGCGCAGAAGAACAAGCTGAGCGGCTGGCAGGACGCCGGCTCCGCCGACACCGAGCACATCCGGATGGCGCTGCGCCACTACCGCGACTTCCTCGACCGCGTGCTCGGGCGCTGACAGCTTCCGACGGGCGCCCCCGGCCAGGTGGCCGGGGGCGCCCCCGCATGTCCGGGTGGGGTGGATAGCGCGGGTTTCGCCGCCGCAGGCGTGAAACCGACCACGTGGGGTAATCGGACGCGCACTGGATCCGGCGCGCACGGTCGACGAGGGGTTACGGGATGGACGGCGATAGCCTGCGGCTGAACTTGAACGTCCTGGACTACGGCATCCTGATGCTCTATTTCGTCACCGTGCTCGCTGTCGGCTTCGCCGCCCGTCGCGCCATCCGGACCAGCGTCGACTTCTTCCTCTCCGGCCGCTCGCTGCCGGCCTGGGTGACGGGCCTCGCCTTCGTCTCGGCCAACCTGGGGGCGTTGGAGATCATCGGCATGGCCGCCAACGGCGCCCAGTACGGCGCGATGACGCTGCACTACTACTGGATCGGCGCCGTGCCGGCCATGGTCTTCCTCGGCATCGTGATGATGCCGTTCTACTACGGCTCGAAGGTCCGCAGCGTTCCCGAGTACCTGCGGCTGCGGTTCAACCGCCCCACCCACGTGCTGAACGCGCTCAGCTTCGCGGTCGCCCAGGTGCTCATCGCGGGGGTGAACCTCTACGCCCTGGCGCTGATCATGCAGGCGTTGCTGGGCTGGCCGCTCTGGGTGGCCATCGTGGTCGGCGCGGTGATCGTGCTGGCGTACATCACTGTGGGTGGGCTCTCCGGGGCGATCTACAACGAGGTGCTCCAGTTCTTCGTGATCATCGCGGGTCTGCTGCCGATCACGATCCTGGGTCTGGTCAAGGTGGGCGGGGTCTCCGGCCTGATGGAGGCGGTGCGCGAGTCCAAGCTGGGCGAGGCCGGGCTGCACACCTGGCAGGACACCGGCACCACCGCCAACCCGCTCGGCGCCCACTGGATCGGCATCGTCTTCGGTCTCGGGTTCGTGCTCTCCTTCGGCTACTGGACGACCAACTTCGCCGAGGTGCAGCGCGCGTTGTCGGCCAAGAACATGAGTGCCGCCCGCCGCACGCCGATCATCGCCGCGTACCCGAAGTTGCTGATCCCGGTGGTCACGGTGATCCCCGGCCTGGTCGCCCTCGTGACGGTGCAGGGCCTCGGCGCGGAGAGCGGCGACCTGGTCTACAACAACGCGATTCCGCTGCTGATGCGCGACCTGCTCCCGAACGGCGTCCTCGGGATCGCGGTGACCGGCCTGGTGGCGTCGTTCATGGCCGGCATGGCGGCGAACGTCAGCGGCTTCAACACGGTGTTCACCTACGACCTCTGGCAGCAGTACGTGCGCCGCGACCGCCCCGACGAGTACTACATCCGCATCGGCCGCTGGGCGACGGTCGGCGGCGTGGTGGTGGGCATCGGCACCGCGTTCATCGCGGCCGGGTTCAGCAACATCATGAACTACATCCAGGCGCTCTTCTCGATGTTCAACGCGCCGCTCTTCGCGACCTTCATCATCGGCATGTTCTGGCGGCGGATGAGCGCGGCGGCCGGCTTCCTCTCCCTGCTTCTGGGCACCCTGGCGGCGCTGGCCACCTACGTGCTCTACAAGGCCGGCGTGGTGCACTTCAACTCGGACCTGGAGGAGAGCTTCTGGGGTGCCGGGATCGCGTTCGTCACGGCGGCCGTCGTCGCCATCGCGGTGACCCCGTTCACCTCGAAGAAGCGGGACCAGGACCTGCGCGGGCTGGTCTACGGCATGGGCGCCGTCGACGTGCAGGGCGACCTGCTGCGCTCAGACGCCGTCTGGTGGCGCTCGCCGGTGATCCTGGGCCTGATCGCGGTGGCGCTGTCCCTCCTCCTCTACGTGCCGTTCTTCTAGGAAGGGGCGCTCGGCCATGAGCATGGACAACCTCAACCCGCACGGGCACGACCAGTCGGTGGGGGCCACCGAGGAGGCCCGCCGCCGGCCGGCCACCGCCCGGCAGTTCGACATCCGCCGGGTGATCGGTGGCCTGTTCACCGCGTACGGGGCGATCGTCACCCTGATCGGCGTCTTCGACGGCGACTCCGCCATCCAGAAGGCGCAGGGCGTCCGCATCAACCTCTGGGTGGGCCTCGGCATGCTCGTCTTCGGCGTGCTGATGCTGCTCTGGCAGTGGCGCAATCCGATCGAACCGCCGGACACCTCCGGCGAGGAGCACTGAGCGCGCCCCCGGCATCCGGCATGGGCCCCGCCACGGCGGGTACAGCAGCGGATCAGGAGACCACCTGGTGACGGGAGGGCAGGGACATGACGGATCGTGACCGGGACCGACCGCTGGAGGAGAGCCCGGAGGTGGCCGCGGCGGTCGATGACGACACCGGCATCCCGCAGTTGACGACCGGGGGCGGCGCCGACCCCGACACCCCGTCGTTCAGGGACCCCGCCGACCGGCCGGACGCGGCGGGCGGTGACGAGCTGATCGGCAACGCGTACGCGGCCGGCACCGGCCCCGACAACGTCCGCACCGGCGCGGAGCAGCCCTGGGAACCGGAGGACCTGGTGGCGGCCCGGGGGCAGGACCTCACGCCGGAGAACGTCGAGCGGGCCCGTCGGGATCTCACGGAGCTGGGCCGCGCGGCGATCGAGAAGACGGTGCCCTGACCGGCGTACGCGAGGGGGCCCCCGGCCCGACCGTCGGACGGTCGGGCCGGGGGCCCGGGGAACCTGCCGCTGGAGCGCCTCACCTACTGCCAGCGGCGGGCGGGCTCCGATGTCAGAGCGCCGGGTACGCGTTCTGCATGAGCTGCGCGAACTGCGCGGCGAACCAGGCGCCCGAGATCGGGGCGTCCGGCAGGGCGCCACTCATGCTGTTGCCGTTGCGGGCGTTACCGGTGTAGGTCGGGTCGCACATCCGGTCGAAGCCCTTGCCCTCGTTGTTCGGGATCTCCTTGCTGGAGCCGTCCGACTCACCCGGGGGCTTGACCCAGACGTAGGCGTCGATGCCCGGCTCCGGCGCGGCCTTCGGGCGCTCGCCGAGGCCGGCCCCGGCCTGGTTGCACCAGTTGCCGGCGTGGAACCGACGGTCCACCCGGCCGCCGTTGACGTACGTGTCGACGTTTGTCGTCGCGCCCGGGCCGGTGGGCCGGGCGGAGCCGCCCCAGCCGTTGCGGGAGGTGTCGATCAGCATGCCGATCTTCGAGTCGAAGCCCTTGGCCACCAGCTCGTTGCGGAACGCCTGGGCGAACGAGAGCTCGTCGACGTAGAAGTTCCAGTCGATCCACTTCGACTGCCGCACGCTGGTCCCGTTGACGTTGTCGGTGATCTTGATGTGGGGCTCGCGCAGCGCCGAGTAGTTGGCGGTGTTGACGATGAAGCCGTGCACGTTGTTGACCGTGCTGCCGGAGGCGACGGCGGCGTCCTTCAGGATCTGCGCGGTGGGGCTGAAGTTGCTGTCCCAGCCGATCCAGCCGTGGTGGGCGGCGTCGATGTAGTTGTAGACGTTGCCGATCGCGCCCAGCTTCGACAGGGCGTACCCGACGCCGTTGACGTAGGCGCCGTTGGCCTTCACCGTGTCGCACATCGCGGTGCCGCCCGGGTTGCCGGAGGTGTTGGTCACCAGGTTCGGCAGCGAGTCGATCTCGATGATGTTGACGATCCGCAGGCCGGCGTACTTCGGGTCGCCCTGGATCGCGGCGATGGGATCGATGTACTCGGCCTTGTATCGCGGCAGTTCGTCGGCGCGCAGCTCACCGTTCGAGGCCAGTGCGGCGCAGTCACGGCCGGGCAGGTTGTAGATGACGAACTGGATGTACTCCGCCCCCTGCTCCAACGCCTTGTCGAGGTGGTTGCGGACCCCCATCGCCCCGTTGGAGCTGCTGTCGGGGGTGCCGTTGATGGCGGCGATCCGGTCGATCCACACGGCGGTCGGGTTGTTCGACACCCGGTTGCCGCCGGACACCGATTCGGCCTTGGCCTTCCACTCCGGGTTCACGTACCCCTGCGCGTTCAGGTAGGGGTTGTCCACCCGCTGCCCCGGCGGCGGCGGGGTGGTGGGCGGCGGTGTCGTCGGCGGCGGCGGGCTGCTGGGCGGCGGGGTGGTGGGGTTGGTGCCGCCACCGTTGCAGGTCACCCCGTTGAGGGTGAACGTGGTGGGCTTCGGGTTGCTGCCGCTCCACGCGCCGTTGAAGCCGATGCTCACCGTGGCACCGCTGGCGAGCGCCCCGTTCCAGGGCTCGTTCTGCGCCGTGACGTTCTGGCCGGTCTGCGCCCAGCGGGCCGACCAGCCCTGCTGTACGCGCTGGCCGCCGTCGGGGAAGGTGAAGCCCAGCGTCCAGCCGTTGAGGGCGTCCCCGGTGTTCTTGATGTTGACGGAGGCGGTGAACCCGCCCTGCCAGTCGCTGGTCGTGTACGACACGTCGCACTGGGTCGCGGCGTGCGCCATGGTGACCGGCAGGGTCACCAGCCCGCCCGCGACCAGGGCGCCCGCGCCGCCGAGCGCGAGGGCCCGGCGGGGGCCGGACAGCCTTCTCCACACATTCATGCCACTGATCTCCTTGGGCGAGACCGGATCCGCGAACGGCCCGGCGATACGGCCCGGTGGGCGTCCTGCGCGGACGTCCGCCGGCACCACGGGGTTCTTTCGGGGGTGCCCGACCCGGACGGGCGTTCGGTGGTGGTCCGGCCGGCGACGTGGCCGGCCGGGAGGCGGGATGGTCGTCCGGCGAACCGGTGCCCTCGACCCCTGCCTGCGCGGTGTGGCTCCCCGAACCGCGTGCAGCGATTCTTGCATGGGAGCGCTTCCATGGCAATGCCTCGATGCGATGCGTAACCGGACGCGACCGGACGCCGCGGCGTCGCCGGCCGGAGCACGCGAGCGCACGCCGGAGGGCGGTAACCGCTCGACGAAGCGCTGAAAGCCGCCAAAGCGGCGTAGCCTCCCAAGGTTCACTACCCTCGCGAAGGGGCAAAACGCGAATCTTTCACTTCATAGCTCGTGAAAGCGTCTAACGTCGTCGGTAGCTCGGTTGTCGCCGGGCTCAGGACAAGAGGGATGGAGTGACGCAGGTCATGGCAAACAAGATGCTCGGGAAGGTCGTTGCGGGCGCTGCCCTCGGTGGTGCCTCCCTGCTCGTGTTCACGCCGGGGATCGCGTTCGCGGACGGCCACCACGAGGACCAGGGCAAGGTCTACGCCAAGCCGCACGTCGTCAAGGCGGGCGACACGGTCAAGCTCCTCGAGGTCTGCCCGGATCGTCAGGAGCACGCCTTCGTGTGGTCGAAGGTCACCGGCAAGGTCAAGCTCAAGCCGGCCGAGAACCGCGACGACTGGCGTGGCGGGGAGGACGGCTCCCGCGAGCACGACAAGGGCAAGGACCACGAGGACAAGGGCCACGAGAACGGCAAGGACGAGAACGGCAAGGACAAGGGCAAGGACGAGAACGGCAAGGACGGCAAGGGCAAGGACGAGAACGGCAAGGGCGAGAACGGCAAGGGCGAGAACGGCAAGGACGGCAAGGACGACAACGGCAAGCCCAAGCCGCCGGCCGGTCCCGGCCAGCCGCAGCCGCCGGCGAACGGCGGCCAGCCGCCCGCCAACGGCGGCCAGCCGCCCGCCAACGGCCAGGGCGGCGGCGCCGCTGACGCCGCCGGTCACGAGGGTGACCACGACTGGAAGGGCTACGAGCACGACCAGGACGCCGAGGGCGACCGCGGCGACAAGGGTCACGAGTACGACCGCGAGGGCCACGACTGGTCCGGCTCGGACGAGAACGGCTGGTCGGGCGAGGGCTCCGAGGGCAACGGCAGGGACCACGAGAAGAGCTGGTCCGGCGAGAAGTCCGAGGGCGACCGCGGGTACGGCTCGGACGAGGGCGACCGCAAGGACCACGAGAAGAACGGGTCCGGCGAGGAGTCCGAGGGCAACGGCAAGGACGGCTGGGAGCACAAGCGGGACTTCGTCTACTACGGCGAGGCCGAGGTCTCCGAGCACGCCAAGCCGGGTCGCTACGAGCTCAAGGGCTCGTGCGGCGAGGGCGAGCTGGTCGTGCTGCCGCGCGGCGGGGTCGACGGTGGTGACGGCGGCGTCGCCGGCACCGACCGGGGCCTGGCCGCCGGTGGGGCGAGCCTGATCGGCGCGGCCGCCCTGGGTGGTCTGGTGCTGATGCGCCGGCGTCGGACCGATGAGTCCGTCGCCTGACATGACGGCGACACCGGCCGGCGGCCGTCACGGGAAACCGTGGCGCGCCGCCGGCGCGGCCGTCGTCGTCGTGGTGGCCATGGTCGGTGCCGGCCTCGTCGGTGCCTCGTTCGCGACCGCGCCCGCCCCCCGACCCCCGCAGCCCCTGACCGCGCCCGCCGGCACCGGCCCGGACGCCGGCGCGGACCCGGACGTCGCGGGCCTGCCCCGCTCCGCCCCCACCACGATCACCATCTCCCGGATCGGGGTCGATGCCGCCATCATGCCCCTCGGCACCAACCCGGACGGCACCGTCCAGGTGCCCCCGCTGGAGCGGGCGCAGCTGGCCGGCTGGTACGAGCCGGGACCCAGCCCGGGCGAGGTCGGCAACGCGGTCATCGTCGGGCACGTCGACTCGGCCGAGATCGGGCCGGCGGTCTTCTTCTCCCTCGGCGCCCTGCAACCGGGCGACAAGGTCACCGTCACCCGGGCGGACGGGCGGCGGGTCACCTTCACCGTCGAGCTGGTCAAGGCGTACCCGAAGACCGAGTTCCCGACCGAGCAGGTCTACGGGCCCGACGACCGTCCCGGCCTGCGCGTCGTGACCTGCGGCGGGATCTTCGACGAGGCGACCGGCAGCTACCCGGACAACGTGGTCGTCTTCGCCTCCATGTCGGCGTGAGCCGGGACGCACCGGCATGAGCCGGGTCGGGCACGACGAGGTCCGGCCGGTCGGTTTCCCGACCGGCCGGACCGTTCGCGTACGCGTCAGGAGGCGGCGGAGGTCCGCACCAGGGTGCGGATCTGGCGCAGCAGCACCGACAGGGCGGCGAGATCCGCCCGGGACTCGTCGAACTCCCCCATCGCCCGCTCGGCGCGGTGGATCGAGGTGGCGTTCGACTGCTCCCACTGCAGCACCCGCTCCTGCGGCGGCAGGGAGTCACCGGTGGAGTCGAGCACCTCCACCGTCAGCGCGGCCAGCGCGGCGTACAGGTCGTAGCGCAGCGCCATCCGGGCCAGCGTCTGCCAGCGGTCCTCCCGAGGCAGCAGGGAGATCTTCGACAGCAGCGAGTCGACCCGGAACCGGTCGGAGAGCACGAAGTAGACCGAGGCCACCTCGCCGACGTCGCGTCCGCTGCTGGCCGACGTCTCGACCACGTCGAGCAGGCCGAAGCTGTACATCAGCCGGGTCGCCTGCTCGGCCAGGTCGCGCGGCAGCCCCCGCCCGGTGAGCGAGTCGATGTGCGCGGCGAGCGACTCCCGCTCGTTGCCGTGGAAACGCTCCTCCAGGTCGGGCAGGAGGCGGGCCACCCCGTCACGCAGCCGGGCGATCTCGGCCGGCACGTCGATCGGTGAACGGCGGTTGGTGACCAGCCACCGCACCGCCCGGTCGACCAGCCGACGGGTGTCCAGGTAGACGCTGGTCTGCAACTCGGGGGCGACCTTGTTGTCCAGGGCCTCCACCGCGTCCCACAACGCACCCAGCCCGAACACCTCGCGGACCACCACGTACGCCCGGATGACGTCCGCCGCCGAGGCGGCCGTCTCCTCCACCACACGGAAGACGAACGAGATGCCGCCCCGGTTGATCGCCTCGTTGACCAGCACCGTCGTCACGATGTCGCGGCGCAGCCGGTGCTGCCCCATCCGGTCGGCGAACCGCTCGCGCATCGGCGTCGGGAAGTAGTTGACCAGGACGTCGTTCGTCCAGGGCTCGTCCGCGAGGCCGTCGGCCAGGATCTCCGTCTCAAGAACGATCTTGACGTACGCGAGCAGCACCGCGAACTCCGGCGCGGTCAGCCCCGACTCGGTGCGCACCGCCAGCTCGTCGTCCGGCGGCAGCGCCTCCAGGGACCGGTTGAGCGCACCGGAGCGCTCCAGATCGGTGATCATCCGCCGGTGCACCGGCAGCAGCGAGGCGGCCTGCGCCTGCGCGTTGTTGATCGCCCGGGCCTGGTCGTAGTTGTCCCGCAGCACCAGCTCGGCGACCTCGTCGGTCATCGCCGCGAGCAACTCGTCGCGGTCGGGCAGCGTCAACGCGCCGTCGGCGACCGCCGTGTTCAGCAGGATCTTGATGTTCACCTCGTGGTCGGAGCAGTCCACCCCGGCCGCGTTGTCGATGAAGTCCGTGTAGATCCGCCCGCCGGTCTGGGCGTACTCGATGCGGCCGAGCTGGGTCCAGCCCAGGTTGCCGCCCTCGCCCGCCACCCGGCACCGCAGGCTGCGCCCGTCCACCCGGATCGCGTCGTTGGACTTGTCGCCCACCTCCGCGTTGGTCTGGCTGGAGGCCTTCACGTACGTGCCGATGCCGCCGTTCCAGAACAGGTCGACCGGCGCGGTCACGATTGCCTTCATCAGCTCCTGCGGGGAGAGCTGCGTCACGTCGTCGTCCAGGCCCAGCACCTCGCGGACCTGCGCCGAGATCGGCACCGACTTGGCGGTACGCGGGTGCACCCCGCCGCCGGCCGAGATCAGCTTCGGGTCGTAGTCCTCCCACGACGAGCGCGGCAGCTCGAACAGCCGCCTCCGCTCCGCGTACGAGGTGGCGGCATCCGGATCCGGGTCGAGGAAGATGTGCCGGTGGTCGAACGCGGCCACCAGGCGGATGTGCTCCGAGAGCAGCATCCCGTTGCCGAACACGTCGCCGGACATGTCGCCGACCCCGACGACCGTGAAGTCCTCGGTCTGGGTGTCGTGGCCCAGCTCGCGGAAGTGCCGCTTCACCGACTCCCAGGCGCCCCGGGCGGTGATGCCCATCTTCTTGTGGTCGTAGCCGGCGGAACCCCCCGAGGCGAACGCGTCGCCGAGCCAGAACCGGTGCTCGGTGGAGATCTCGTTGGCGATGTCGGAGAACGAGGCCGTGCCCTTGTCCGCCGCGACCACCATGTACGGGTCGTCGCCGTCGTGCCGGACCACGTCCTCCGGCGGCACGATCTCGCCGGCGACGATGTTGTCGGTGACGTCCAGCAGCGCCGAGATGAACTCCTTGTAGCAGACGACCGCCTCGTCCCGGTCCCCCGGCTTCTGCTTGAGCACGAAGCCGCCCTTGGCGCCGACCGGCACGATCACGGCGTTCTTCACCATCTGCGCCTTGACCAGACCGAGCACCTCGGTGCGGAAGTCCTCGCGGCGGTCGGACCAGCGCAGCCCGCCCCGGGCCACCGGCCCGAACCGCAGGTGCACGCCCTCGAAACGGGGCGAGTACACGAAGATCTCGAACTTCGGCCGCGGCGCCGGCAGGTCCGGGATCGCCTGCGGATCCAGCTTCATTGCCACGTACGCCTTCGGCCGCCCGTCGGCGCGCTTCTGGTAGAAGCTCGTCCGCAGGGTGGCCTGGATCAGCGTCAGGTAGGAGCGCAGGATCCGGTCCTGGTCGAGGCTGGCGACGTCGTCCAGTGCCTCCCGGATGTCGGCGACCAGCTCACCGCTGCGCTGCTGGCGCTGCTCGTGACCGTCCGAGCCGGGCGCGAACCGCACCTCGAACAACTCCACCAGCAGGGCGGCGACCTTCGGGTACGCGATGAAGGTCTGCTCCATGTACTCCTGGGAGAAGACCGCCCCGGCCTGGCGCAGGTACTTCGCGTACGCGCGCAGCACCACCACCTGCCGCCAGGTCAGACCGGCGCGCAGCACCAGCTCGTTGAAGCCGTCCACCTCGGCCTCGCCCCGCCACGCCGCCGCGAAGGCGTTCTCCACGTGCGGGCGCACCTCGGCCAGCTCCTGGTGCCCCTCGGGCAGCCGCAGCCCGAAGTCGTACAGGTAGACCCGGCCGTCGATCCGGTCCACCTCGTGCGGGTGCTCGTCGACGACCTTGACGCCGAGCGAGTGCAGCACCGGCAGCACGGCGGAGAGCATCATCGGCTCGCCGTAGCGGTAGACCTTGAAGCGGACGTCCATCGCCTCGTCGACGTCCGGGCCCCGACCGCCGGCCCGCGGCGCGAGCTGCTTGCGGAACAGGTGCATCTCCAGCTGGCCGGGCTCCTCCAGCAGCTCCAGCTTCGCCAGGTCCTTCATCGCCTCGTACGGCGTGTGCCCGTCCTTGTAACCCTCGGGGAAGGCGTCGGCGTACCGGGTGAACAGGCGCTTGGCCTGCTCGTCGCCGAGCTTGCGCTCCAGCACCAGCCGGTAGTCGTCGTCCCAGAGCCGGGTGGCGTCGGCCAGCTCCTCGGCGAGCAGGTCGGCGTCGATGTCGCCGCCGGACCGGCTCGGGTCGGTACGGACGATGAAGTGCACCCGGGCGAGCATCGACTCGGTGACCCGGGTCGTGTAGTCGACCCCGACGCCGTTCAGCTCGCGCAGCAGGATGTCCTGCATGCGCAGCCGGTTCTGCGTGGTGAACCGGTCCCGGGGCAGGTAGATCAGGCAGGAGATGAACCGCCCGTACGCGTCCCGGCGCAGGAACACCCGTAGCTGCCGCCGGCCGGCCATCCGCAGTACGCCGATCACCGCGTGGTAGAGGTCCTCGGTCTTGATCTGGAACAGCTCGTCGCGCGGGTAGGTCTCCAGGATCTGCAACAGGTCCTTGCCGGAGTGGCTGCGCTGGCTCAGGCCCGAGCGGTCCAGCACCTCGGCCACCTTGCGGCGCACCACCGGTAGCTGCTGCACGCTGGTGCGGTACGCGGCCGTCGAGAACAGGCCCAGGAAGCGCCGCTCGCCGACCACCTCGCCGGCCTCGTTGAAGATCTTGAAGCCGATGTAGTCGAGGTAGGCGGAACGGTGCACGGTCGCCCGCGAGTTCGCCTTCGTGATGATCAGCAGGCGCTTCTCGGTGACCTTGTCGTGCGCCTCGGGCGTCATCGACGACAGCGGCCGGGCCTCCGGGGAGTCCTGGCGCAGGATGCCCAGCCCGGTGCCGAGCACCGCCTCCAGGGCCTGGCCGTCGCGGTGCTCCCCGCCGCCGGCCGCCGGCTGCTCGGTGTCGACCAGCCGGTACTCCCGGTAGCCCAGGAAGGTGAAGTGGTCGTGGGCGAGCCAGCGGAGCAGCTCCACCGAGTCCGTGATGTCCTTCTCCGGCACGGGTGGGCGGTTGTCCGACGTCCGCGCGCCGGCCAGCTCGTCGGCGAGGGCGAGGGCCCGCTGGCGCATCTTCGGCCAGTCCTCCACCGCCTCCCGCACGTCGGTGAGCACCCGTTGCAGCTCCCGGCGCAGTTTGGCCCGCTCGTCGGCGTCGCGTACGGGGTCGACCTCGACGTGCATCCAGCTCTCGACCAGGTCACCGTCGATGGCGTCGTCGGGCTCGACGTCGGCGGAGACCTCGACCAGCCGGCCCAGCGGCTCGCGGCGCACGACCACCAGCGGGTGGACCAGCAGGTGCACGTCCAGGTGGTGCGAGTTGAGCAGGGCGGTCACCGAATCGACCAGGAACGGCATGTCGTCCGTGACGATCTCGATGACCGTGTGGTGCTGGTCGGCGTCGGGCTCGTGGATGCGCAGCTTCAGCTCGCCCGGCACCCGCTGCTGGGCGAGGTCGCGGTGCGCGCGGGCCGCCTCCAGCATCTCCTCGGCGGTGAAGCCGATCAGCTCCTCGTCCGGCGCGAACCGCCAGAAGCGGCTGACCAGGATCGCGGCGTCGTGGTCGTCGCCGGCGAGGGCGACGGCCTGGGCGACCAGGCGCTCCGCGTTGGGAACCGGCTCGTCGAGCTCGTTGTCCTCCACGTCGTCGGCCAACGCGTCGACCGGCAAACCCAGGTCATAGAGGGTGTCGATGCTCGAACCGGTCATCCCGGTCACTCCTGTGTCGAGTCGGCCGAAGCCGTCCCCATCGGTCGCCGAATCAAAGCTGTCGTCCCGGCCGGTGTCATCCTGCCGGAGGTCGGGTCCCGGTTTGATCGCCGGACGCCGGTCCATCGGTGCCACTCCCCTCGACCCACCGCATTGTGGGTCACTCTGCCGCCCAGCCTAGGCCCTGCCGTTGCACCCCTTGCTCAGCGGACCACAGTGCGGACGTCCGGATCCGGACTTCGTCCCTTCACCCGTTGCGGGTACGAGGTTGGCCGGTCCGGGAGTACCCCGCCTCCAGTCGTTCATCACCCGTCACCGACCCCTCTTTCCGCACGTCGCGGGTGTGGGGGCGGTGCGAACGACCACGCCGTACTAGCGTGCGGGGCAGTGCCGAGATCGGAGACTGCCCACCATGTCACTGTCGTACCCGCACGGCCCCCGCCCCAACCGGTTCCGTTCACCGGTGGCGCTACTCGCCGCCGGCGTGCTCGCTGCCGGCGCGCTCAGCGCGTGCTCGGGCGGTGACGGGCCGGAACGGAGCGTCGACGCGTTCCTCGCCGGCTGGCGCTCGGGCGACCTCCGGAGCGTCGCCTTCGTCGACCCGACGGGCGCCAAGCTGGCCGCGGCCGACGTCGCAAGCGAGATCAAGGAACTCTCCGGCGAGCTGGCGGCGACGCCGCCCACGCTGAGCCGCCGGGGCGAGGCGAAGGTGACCAAGGACGTCGCGACCACGGTGGTCAGGATCGACTGGGCCCTGCCGGGGCAGACCCGCTGGTCGTACGACCGTCCGTTGCGGCTGACCCGCGGCGGCGACGGGTGGCGGGTGATCTGGGAGCCGCAGGTGGTGCAGGAGCAGCTCACCCGGGGTGACCGGCTGGGGCTGCGCCGCGACGCCGCCACCCGGGCCGCCGTGCTCGACGCCGCCGGCCGACCGATCGTGGCACCCCGCCCCGTGGTACGCGTCGAGATCCAGCCGGAGGAGGTCACCGACCGCGCGGGCCTGATCCGCAGGCTGGACGCGGCCTTCCGGTCGATCCGGCCGGCGATCACCCCGCCGGTCGACCTCTCCGACCTGCCCAAGCGCCTCGCCGACGCGGATGCGGGCTCGCCGGTCGAGGTGGTGACCCTGCGCGATGAGGCGTACCGGCAGATCAAGCCGCGCATCTACGACCTGCCTGGCACGAAGTTCCGCAGCGACAAACTGGACCTGGCGCCCACCCGGGAGTTCGCCCGGGCGGTGCTCGGTTCCGTCGACCCGGCCCAGGCCGACGACCTGACCAAGCACCCCGACCGCTACACGGCCGGCGACCTCGTCGGCCACGGCGGCCTACAGGGCCGCCACGACGAGCGGCTGCGCGGCGCGCCGGGGCTGACCGTCATCACCGAACGCCCCGGCCCGGACGGCACGCTGGTGCCCACCGGCACCGAGGTGTTCCGCAGCGAGCCGCGGGCGGGGCAGCCGCTGAGGACCACGCTCGACGTGCCCACCCAGAACGCGGCCGACACCGCCCTGCGCGGCGAGAAGCGCCGGGCGGCGCTGGTGGCCGTGCGGATCAGCGACGGCGCGGTGCTCGCCGCCGCCAACGGCCCCGGCGCCGCCGGGGAGAACCTGGCCTTCACCGCCCAGGTCCCACCGGGCTCCACCTTCAAGATGGTCAGCGCGCTCGGGCTGCTCGACCGGGGTGCGGTGACGCCGGACGCGACGGTGGACTGCCCCAAGACGTTGCCCGTGGACGGTCGCTCGTTCAAGAACTCCGACAACTTCCAGCTCGGGCCGGTGCCGTTCCGCACCGACTTCGCCAAGTCCTGCAACACCGCGTTCGCCGCGCTGGCACCGAAGCTCGGCCCCGACGGGCTGGCCGTGACCGGCCGCGCCCTCGGGCTGGAGGGCCAGTGGGACGTCGGCCTGGACGCCTTCACCGGCAAGGTCTCCGCGAACGGTGGCGCGACCGAGCAGGCAGCCGCCGCCATCGGGCAGGGCACCACCGTGGTCAGCCCGCTGGCCATGGCGGCGGCGACCGCCGCGGTCGCCGGGGGCCGCTTCGAGCAGCCGAAACTGGTGCTCGACCCCGCGCCGGCCCGACCTGCCGCCCCCGGCCCGCAACTCAAGCCGGAGTCGGTCGAGGCGGTGCGGGCGATGATGCGGGAGGTCGTCACGGCCGGCACGGGCAGCGCGCTGCGGGACGTGCCGGGCAAGCCGGTGCACGGCAAGACGGGCACCGCCGAATACGACGACAACCCGGCCCACACGCACGCCTGGTTCGTCGGCTGGCAGGGCGACGTCGCGTTCGCGGTCTTCGTCGAGAAGGGCGGGGCCAGCACGGCCACCGCCGTTCCCGCCGCCGAACGCTTCCTGCGCGCCCTCTCCCGCTGACCGGCTCCCGCCGACGCGACACGTCCGGCGGCAAGCAACACGTCCGGCAGCGACCGGCCCCGGGGTGGCAGCGGTCAGGTGCGGCCGACGGCAGACGGCGGCGCGTCGCCCTTGGGTGCCGGCGGCGTGCCGCCCGGTTCCTGCGTCGGAATCACGGCCCGGCGCAGCAGACCCGGGCCGGCGGAGGCGGGCGGGCCGACCGGCGCGACCGGTGTCTGCTCGGGGCGGTCCTCCGCACCGCCCGGATGACCGCCGTCCTCCGCACCGCCCGGATGACCGCCGTCCTCCCGGCCCCCGGTGGGGGCCGCATCGACGACGGGCCCCGCACCGGGGGAGGGATCGGCGGCGGGGGCACTCGCCGGAGCCGGGGCGGGGGCGGGCACGGGGGCGGCGGCCGGGGCGGGCACGAGCGAGACCCCGGAGCGCCCGTTGCCTCGGCGCGTCGACGAGGCGGACGCCCCCGGCCGATCCGCGAGTAGCCGGGGTGCGACGGCGGTCGGGGCGCAGACGGGGCGCAGCCCGGCCACCACGGTGTTGACGATCTCGGCCGCGTACGCGCCGTCCTGGTCGTAGTCGGGGTCGAAGACGGTCAGCTCGACGCCCAGGCAGTGCGGGGTGTCGACCAGGCCGGCGAGCAGGATCTCCAACTCGGCGAAGGCGATCCCGCCCGGGTCGGGGGCGTCGACGGCCGGCATCACGGCGGGGTCCAGCACGTCCACGTCGACGTGCACCCAGTAGCCGGCGCAGTCGGCGAGCTGCTCGTGCGCCCACTGGGCCGTACGGGCGGCACCCTCGGCGCGCAGCGCCGGCACCGCCCGGGTGGTGATCCCGGCGGCCTGGAGGTCGAGACGGTACTCGTCCTGCGCCCGGATGCCGAGCACCACCACGTCGATGTCCCGGAAGTATGGCCGGCGTCCCTCGATGGCGGCCAGGTCGGCCTGGCCCCGCCCGGTGACCAGCGCGAGGTCCTCGCCGGCCGCCGCGCCCACGTACGAGGCGTTGCCGGGGTGCCGGAAGTCGGAGTGGCCGTCGACGAAGACCAGACCGATGCGACCGCCGACCGCCTCGCCGAGCCGGTGCATGGCCAGCGCCGAGCCGAGCAGGATCGAGCAGTCGCCGCCGAGCACCAGGGGAAACTCGCTGCGGTCGATGATCGCGCCGATCCGCTCCGCGAGCGCCACCGAGTAGTCGGCGATCTCCCGGGCGTGGCAGACGCCGTCGCCGGGCCGCCAGTCGCCGGGATCGTAGCGGGGCGGGGTGAGGCAGCCGGCGTCGCGGGCCCGCAGCCGGGCGAGCAGCCCCTGGTCGCGCAGCGCGCCCGGGGCCTTCACGCAGCCGGGCACCGAGGTGGACGTGGGTGGTCGCAGGCCGAGATTGCTGGGCGCGTCGAGGACGGCGATCCGGCGCATCATGGGCTCCCGTCCTCGAGGTGTGGGGCGGGCCGGCCGGAACGCCGGCCCGCGCTGGCGTGCTATGTGCTCACAGGCTTGGTGGTGCTCAGAACAGGGCGCTGGCCAGGGCCCGGCGGGCCGAGGCGACGGCGGGGTCCTCCGGCCCGGCGACCGTGAAGAGGCTGACCAGGTGCTGGCGTACCTTCTCGCGGTCCTCACCGGCGGTGCGGCGGACCAGGCCCACCAGGCGGGCGTACGCCGCCTCGGCCTGGCCGCTGAGCACCTCGATGTCGGCGGCCAGGAGTTGGGCCTCGACGTCGTCGGGGTTCGCCTGGGCGGCGGCGATCGCCGCGCCCGGGTCAGCCCCGGAAACCCGGCGGGCCAGCCCGACCTGGGCGAGGCCCGCCTCCGCCGCGGCGTCCGCCGGCGACTCGGCGAGGATCTTGCGGTACGCCTGCTCGGCCGCGTCGAGGTCGCCGCCCATCAGGGCGTCGTCGGCCTCGTCGAGGCGCGGGTCCTCCGGCTCGGCGACGCTCACGCCACCGGCCTTCAGGACCGCCTGGATCCACTGCCGTAGCTGTGCCTCGGGCACCACTCCGGAGAAGGCGTCGATCGGCTGGCCGCCGACCACGGCGAAGACCATGGGAATGCCCTGCACCCGGAACATCTGGGCGATGCGCGGGTTCGCGTCCACGTCGACCTTGGCGAGCACCCAGGCGCCGCCGCTCTCGGCGGCGAGCCGCTCCAACAGCGGGGACAACTGCTTGCACGGCTCGCACCACTCGGCCCAGAAGTCCACCACCACCGGTGTGGTGAGGGAACGTTCGAGGACCTCGGACTGGAATGTCGCCTCGCTCACGTCGATGACGGCGACGCCGCCACCGGCCGCGCCGGGAAGTTCGGCGGAGGGGGCGGACTGGGCCGGGGTGGCGGGGCGGGCGGGGGCCGGTGCGGGGCTGCGCAGCGCGCTGAGGTCGACCGCGCCGCGGGTGAAGATCGACGAGGTGATCCGTGGGTCGCTCATGGTTACCTAGTCTCGCACGCGACCCGCGGAACTCAGATCAACCGCGACGGCGACAGTTGCCACTGTCACGGCTGCTCCCGCCCCTGCCCGGGCCGGCCCGCCCGCACGCCCGGCCCCGGTCCCCACGGCCCCCGCCACGGCGGCCTCCGCGCGGCGGCGTGCATGCCGGCGTACGCCACGGTGGCGGGCACGGCGGGGTACGACCACGGTGGCGGGCACGGCGCGTAGCCGGCCCGGGGCCCCGTCCCCGGGGCGGGCGGGACGGGGCCGGGGACGAGCCGCGGGCCGGGGACGTGCGGCGGGCGGGACGGTCAGAAGCGGGCGGGCTCGCGGTAGACGCCCCACTCGGCGCGCAGGGCGTCGCAGATCTCGCCGAGGGTGGCCTCTTCGCGGACGGCGTCCAGCATGGCCGGGATCATGTTCTCCTCGGTCCGGCCGACGGCGACCATCTTCTCGATCGCGGCCCGGACGGCGGCCTCGTCGCGACCGGCCTTCCGCTCGGCCAGGGTTCGGCGCTGTTCCAGCTCCACCTCGTGCGAGATGCGCAGGATCTCCAGGTCCTTGGCGACCGTGCCGGTGTGGCAGTTGACCCCGACGATCTTCTTGTCGCCCTTCTCCAGCGCCTGCTGGTAGACGAAGGCGGACTCGGCGATGTGGCCGGTGAACCAGCCGTCCTCGATGCCGCGCAGGATGCCGGAGGTCATCGGGCCGATCCGGTGCGGGCCCTCCCCGCCGAGTTGCCGGATCCGGGCGAAGATCTCCTCCGCCTCGGCCTCGATCTTGTCGGTGAGCGCCTCGACGTACCAGGACCCGCCCAGCGGGTCCGCCACGTTGGTCACCCCGATCTCCTCCATCAGCACCTGCTGGGTACGCAGGGCGATCTCGGCGGAGGAGTCGGTGGGCAGCGCCAGCGTCTCGTCCAGGGCGTTGGTGTGCAGCGAGTTGGTGCCGCCGAGCACGGCCGCGAGCGCCTCCACGGCGGTACGCACCACGTTGTTGACCGGCTGCTGGGCGGTCAGCGACACCCCGGCGGTCTGCGTGTGGAAGCGCAGCCAGAGGGCCTTCTCGCTGGTCGCGCCGTAGACGTCGCGCAGCCAGCGGGCCCAGATCCGGCGGGCGGCGCGGAACTTGGCGATCTCCTCGAAGAAGTCGAGGTGCGAGTCGAAGAAGAAGCTCAGGCCGGGCGCGAAGACGTTGACGTCCAGCCCCCGGGAGAGCCCCAGCTCGACGTAGCCGAACCCGTCGGCGAGGGTGTATGCCAGTTCCTGCGCGGCGGTCGAGCCGGCCTCGCGGATGTGGTAGCCGGAGACCGAGAGCGGCTTGTAGCGCGGGATCTCGCCGGCGCAGTATTCCATCAGGTCGCCGATCAGGCGCAGGTGCGGCTCCGGGTCGAAGAGCCACTCCTTCTGCGCGATGTACTCCTTGAAGATGTCGGTCTGCAGCGTGCCGTCCAGCTTGGACACGTCGGCGCCCTGCCGCTCGGCGGCGACCAGGTACATGCAGAACACCGGCACGGCCGGCCCGGAGATGGTCATCGACGTGGTCACCGCGGCCAGGTCGATGCCGTCGAAGAGCGCCTGCATGTCCGTGGCGGTGTCGATGGCGACGCCGCAGTGGCCCACCTCGCCGAGCGCCTGCGGGTCGTCGGAGTCGCGGCCCATCAGGGTGGGCATGTCGAAGGCGACGGAGAGGCCGCCGCCACCGGCGCCCAGGATCATCTTGTAGCGCTCGTTGGTCTGCCGGGCGTTGCCGAACCCGGCGAACTGCCGGATGGTCCAGGTCCGCCCGCGGTAGCCGGTCGGGTGCAGACCCCGGGTGTACGGGTATTCGCCCGGCCAGCCGATGCGCTCGAAGCCCGGGTGGTCGACTCCCTCCGGGGGCCCGTAGACCGGTTCGACGGGCATCCCGGAGAGCGTGGTGAAGTCGGCGTCCCGCTTGCGCGCGGCGTCGTAGCGGGCCTGCCAGCGTGCCCGTCCGGCGGCGATCTCGTCGGCGTTCATCCGCGGGGCTCCTCCTCGAGTCCTCGACTGCACTGCGAGTGTAGAGCCCGGACCTGAACGATCGCTAAGTACGTTCGTACCGGCCGGTAACCGTCGTCCGCGAAGGGAGCCGGTGATCAGGACGTCATGGAGGTCATTCGGCCGTTTCAACGTCCATGGCGTCCTGACCACCGTTGGCTGGACCGGCGTTCGCGGAGCCGCCCCGCGTGCGTGCCCGGCTCACGCGACGGGCGCGGCGGGATCGCCCAGGGCCACGTCGTCGACCCGGATGTTGACCTCGTCGACCCGCAACCCGTACGCCTCGACCGCCCCGGCGACCTGCGCCCGGACCTCGCCGGTCACCTGCGGCACCGGACGGCCGGCCTCGATCACGATGACGAGGTTGATCACCGCCGCACCGTTCGTGACGTGCGCCGAGCAGCCGCGCCGGGCATCGCCGACCTGGTCCAGCCCGACCCGGTCGAGCACCGCGTTGAAGAACCGGGCCACGTCCCCGCCCAGCTCGACCACCCCGGGCACGGATCTCGCGGCGGCGACCGCGATCTTCTCCACCACCTCGTCGGAGACGAGCGTCGTCCCGCCCGCCATCGCCCCCGGGGTCATCGACAGTTCCTGCGTCGCCTCGTCGCCCATCGTCTCCCCAACCCGCCGCGCACCGCCGCACGCCGACCGTGCGGCGGTGCGAGCGTACTAGTCCGCAGGGCGCCTCAGGAGCCGAGCTGCGCGAGCAGTTCGTCGGCCGCCGCGTACGGGTCGAGGGAGCCCTCGGCCACCTTCGCGGCGAGCGCCGGTAGCTCCGTACCGTCGCGCAGGGAGCCGATCCGGCCGCGGAGCACGCCCAACGCGATCGCCTCGACCTCGGCGGCGGCCCGCGCCTCCTGCCGGCGGCGCAGCTCGTCGTGGGTGAGCAGCCACGCGCGGTGCTTGTCGATGGCGGCGGCGATGTCGTCGATCCCCTCGCCCCGCGCCGCGACGGCGCGCACCACCTGTGGCCGCCACTCGCCCGGCCCGCGCTCCCCCAGGGCGATCATGCCCTGGATGTCACGCACGGTGGCGTCGGCGCCGTCCCGGTCGGCCTTGTTGACCACGAAGACGTCGGCGATCTCCAGGATGCCGGCCTTGACCGCCTGGATCGCGTCGCCCATGCCCGGGGCGAGCAGCACCAGCGTGGTGTCGGCCAGCGAGGCGACCTCCACCTCGGCCTGCCCGACGCCCACGGTCTCCACCAGCACCACGTCGCAGCCGGCGCCCTCCAGGACCCGGACCGCCTGCGGCGTGGCCGCCGACAGCCCGCCGAGGTGGCCCCGACTGGACATCGAGCGGATGTAGACGCCCGGGTCGGTGGCGTGGTCCTGCATCCGGACCCGGTCGCCGAGGATCGCCCCGCCCGTGAACGGGCTGGACGGGTCGATGGCCAGCACACCCACCCGGTGGCCCCGGGCGCGCAGCGCCCGGACCAGCTCGTTGGTGGTGGTCGACTTACCGACTCCGGGCGAGCCGGTCAACCCGACCACCTGGGCCTGGCCGGCGTACGGCGCGAGCGCCGCCGCGATCCGCGGCAGCGCCTCGTCGCCCGACTCGACCAGGGTGATCAGCCTGGCCACGGCGCGCGGATCGCCCGCGCGGGCCCGCTCGACCAGCATCGGCACGTCCCGGCTGCGGCGCACCGGGGGTGCGCCCGCCGCCGGGACGGCGTCGACGATCTCGCTCACTGTGCTGCCTCTACGGGGTCGGCCGGCTCGCGGTCACTGACCGCTCTCGCCGGGGGCCGGAACGTGGATGATCAGGGCGTCGCCCTGGCCACCGCCGCCGCAGAGCGCCGCCGCGCCCGTGCCGCCACCCCGGCGCTTGAGTTCCAACGCGAGGGTCAGCACCAGCCGGGCGCCGGACATGCCGATCGGGTGGCCCAGCGCGATCGCCCCGCCGTTGACGTTGACCCGGTCCGGGCTGACCCCGAGGTCACGGATGGACTGGATGCCGACCTGGGCGAACGCCTCGTTGATCTCGATGAGGTCCAGGTCCTCGATGCCCAGCCCGCCCTTCTTGAGCGCGTGCTGGATCGCGTTGGACGGCTGGGAGTGCAGGGAGTTGTCCGGGCCCGCGACGTTGCCGTGCGCGCCGATCTCCGCCAGCCAGGTCAGCCCCAGCTCCTTGGCCTTGGCCTTGCTCATGACGACCACCGCGGCGGCGCCGTCGGAGATCGGCGAGGCGCTGCCGGCGGTGATCGTGCCGTCCTTGGCGAACGCGGGGCGCAGCTTCGCCAGCGACTCGGCGGTGGTGTCCGGGCGGATGCCCTCGTCCTCGCTGATCACCAGCGGGTCGCCCTTGCGCTGCGGGATGAGCACCGGGGTGATCTCGTCGGCGAAGTGGCCGTTCTTCTGCGCGGCGGCGGCCCGCTGGTGGCTGGCCGCGGCGAACGCGTCCTGTTCCTCGCGGGTGATGCCGTGCCGCTCGTTGTGCCGCTCGGTGGACTCCCCCATCGCGCAGTTGTCCCAGGCGTCGGTGAGCCCGTCGAGCGCCATGTGGTCCTTGACCACCACGTCGCCGTACTTGTAGCCGCCGCGCTGGCCGAGCAGCAGGTGCGGGGCGCCGGTCATGGACTCCATGCCGCCGGCGACGACGATGTCGAACTCGCCGGCCCGGATGAGCTGGTCGGCCAGGGCGATCGCGTCCAGGCCGGAGAGGCAGACCTTGTTGACCGTCAGCGCCGGCACGGACAGCGGGATGCCCGCCTCGGCCGCCGCCTGCCGGGCGGGGATCTGCCCGGCGCCGGCCTGGAGCACCTGGCCCATGATCACATACTGGACCTGCTCGGGGGCGACGCCCGCCCGCTCGAGCGCCGCCTTGATGGCGATGCCACCGAGCCTGGTCGCCGGGAGGTCCTTGAGGTTGCCCAGCAGGCGCCCCATCGGGGTCCTCGCGCCGCTGACGATCACCGAAGCCATGCCTGCCTCCGAGGGGTGCCGACCTGTACGCCTTAACGATTGTTCGGTCAGACTAGCGCCATGGCTGAGAACTCCCCCGTCGAGACCGCTGCCGACTATGTCACAGACATCGGCCTGCGCCGCATCGACCACGTCGGGGTCGCCGTCGCCGACCTGGACGCCGCGATCGACTTCTACCAGCGCACCTTCGGGATGCGCTGCGTGCACACCGAGGTGAACACCGAGCAGGGCGTACGCGAGGCGATGCTGGCCGTGGGCCCGACCGCCGAGGGCGGGTGCGTGCAACTGCTCGCCCCGCTGACCCCGGAGTCGACCATCGCCAAGTTCCTGGACCGTCAGGGCCCGGGCGTGCAGCAGGTGGCGTACACCGTGGCGGACCTCGACGTCGCCTGCGCGAAGCTGCGCGAGCGGGGTATGCGCCTGCTCTACGAGACCCCCAGGCGGGGCACGGCCAACTCGAGGGTCAACTTCGTGCACCCGAAGGACGCCGGCGGGGTGCTCGTCGAGCTGGTCGAGCCCGCCGCGCACTGACCGACCCGGCCCGGCACCCACCCGCCCGCCGGCCGGCCGGCCACGCGACGGCACGGCCCGTCGCGCGCTGACCTGCGCCGCCGGCCGCCGCCACCCGGGCGGGGGCCGGCGGCCCCACTGCCGCCCGAAGCGCGGGGCTGCGTGGTTCGGGCGTCGCCCGGACACCTCCACGCATCGGCCAATGTAGTTTTTCACAGAAGGCTTCCCGCCATAACTACCGTTCAGTAACGTCCCGCCCCACAGGAGCGCGGCCGGTGCCGGACGGGTCGGATGCCCACCCGGCGAACGGGCCGCACCGGCGCCGACGATGGCAGCACCAGGCCTGCTCGCGCCGGGTGCGGACGAACGGGAGGCCGACGTGCAGGACATCCTCGAAGCGATCATGGCGGCGGAGGGATCCGACCGACCGGAACGGGAACTCGCCGCGATCGCCGGCCTGCCGGTGCCCGGGTCCTACCGCGGCGTCGTGGTGCGCGCCGACGAGGCCCGGATGTTCGACGGCCTCGCCACCCGGGACCGGGACCCGCGCAAGGCGCTGCACGTGCAGGAGGTGCCGACGCCGGAGCTGGGCCCAGGGGAGGCACTGGTCGCCGTGATGGCCAGCGCCATCAACTACAACACGGTCTGGACCAGCATCTTCGAGCCGATGGCGACCTTCACGTTCCTGCGGCGCTACGGCCGGCTCTCGGAGCTGACCCGCCGGCACGACCTGCCGTACCACGTGGTGGGCTCGGACGCGGCGGGCGTGGTCCTGCGCACCGGGCCCGGCGTCACCCGGTGGTCCCCCGGCGACGAGGTGGTCGCGCACTGCCTCTCCGTGGAGCTGGAGGACGCGGCCGGGCACGACGACACCATGCTCGACCCGCAGCAGCGGATCTGGGGCTTCGAGACCAACTTCGGCGGCCTGGCCGAACTGGCCGTCGTCAAGGCCAACCAGCTGATGCCCAAGCCGGGCCACCTGAGCTGGGAGGAGGCGGCCAGCCCCGGGCTGGTCAACTCGACGGCGTACCGGCAGTTGGTGTCGCACCACGGGGCCAACATGAAGCAGGGCGACGTGGTGCTGATCTGGGGCGCGTCGGGCGGCCTGGGCGGCTACGCCACCCAGCTCGCACTCAACGGCGGGGCGATCCCGGTCTGCGTGGTCTCCTCCCCCGAGAAGGCGGAGCTGTGCCGACGGATGGGTGCCGAGCTGGTCATCGACCGCTCCGAGGCCACCGGGGAGGGCTACCGCTTCTGGCGTGACGAACACACCCAGGACCCGGACGAGTGGCGGCGCTTCGGTGAGCGGATCCGGGAACTGACCGGCGGCGAGGACCCGGACATCGTCTTCGAGCACCCCGGCCGGGAGACCTTCGGCGCGAGCGTCTACGTGGCCAAGCGCGGCGGCACCGTCGTCACCTGCGCCTCCACCAGCGGCTTCCTGCACCAGTACGACAACCGCTACCTCTGGATGCACCTCAAGCGGATCATCGGCAGCCACTTCGCCAACTACCGCGAGGCGTGGGAGGCCAACCGGCTGGTGGCGCTGGGCCGGATCCACCCCACCGTGTCCAGGACCTACCCGCTGGAGCAGACCGGCCAGGCCGCGTACGAGGTGCACCGCAACGCCCACCAGGGCAAGGTGGGCGTCCGCTGCCTAGCCCCGTCCGACGGCCTCGGCGTACGCGACCACGAGCTGCGCTCGCGGCACGAACACGCGATCGACCGGTTCCGCGGCCACTGACCCCGGTGGATGACACAAAGTAGACCATTGCGGTGAACGGCGATTGCGTTTCCGCCGCAGCGGCGGTCCGCTCATTCGAGTGACCCCGGTCCGTCGACGGACAAAGGGCCGCGGGCACCCCCGCGGCCCTTTTTCGATGTCACTCTCCGTGCCGTCCGACCCGCCCGGGACCTGCCAAGATCGGCGATCCGTCCGGCGATCGGCCGATCAGCAGTTGACCATGTAAAGAGGACACGAAAGCTCGGGACCGCTCTTGCGAAGCACCCTGGGGGGTCTGCGAGTATGTCCCAATGCCCCAGCAGTCCTCCCCTCTTGCGTTCTTCGATAACGCGAACTCGCAGCCCGATTTCACCGTTGGCCTGCGCGGCTACAACACCCATCAGGTCGATGACTTCATCGGCCGGATGACGGCCGCGCTGACCCAGTCCGAGCAGGCCCGCGCCGAGGCCGAGCAGCGGATGAATGACGCCCAGCGGCGGCTCCGCCAGGCCGAGCAGCGCATGAGCGCGCTGGAGCAGAAGCTCGCCGACACCAACAAGCAGCTCGAGGAGAACAGCCGGCCCACCCTCTCCGGCCTCGGCACGCGGGTCGAGCAGATCCTCCGGCTGGCCGAGGAGCAGGCCAACGACCACCGCAACGAGGCCAAGCGGGAGTCGGAGGGCATCCTCTCCGCAGCCCGCCTCGAGGCGCGTGAGATCACCGACAAGGCGCGCGCCGAGGCGGCGGCGATGAAGGCGAACGCCGAGCGGGAGGCCGGCAGCGTTCGCACCGCCGCCGAGCGGGAGGCCGCCGAGGTCCGCGTCCAGGCCCGGCGCGAGGCCGACACGCTGCGCGCCGACGCTGACCGGGAGACCAAGCAGCTGCGTACGGTCACCGCCCACGAGGTGGCCGAGCTGAAGTCGACCGTCGAGCGCGAGGTCTCCACCATGCGGGCCACCGCCGAGCGGGAGATCACCCAGCAGCGGGCGAAGGCCGCCCGCGAGGCCGAGGAGAAGCGCGCCGAGGCCACCAAGCTGCTCACCGACGCCCGGGACAAGCGCGACAAGGACCTCCAGGCCCTGGATCTCCAGCTCGCGGAGCGTCGGGAGAAGGCCGAGCGCGAGGAGTCCGAGCGGCACGCCACGCAGGTCGCCCAGACCCAGAAGCTGGTCGGCGAGGCCGAGCAGCGGGCCCACGCGGCGCAGGAGCGGGCCAGGGAGATCGAGCAGCGGGCCGAGGCCCGCCGGGTCGAGTCGGAGCGCACCGCCAACGAGACGGTCGACAGGGCCAAGGCGCTGGCCGACAAGACGCTGACCGAGGCGAAGGCCGAGGCGACCCGCCTGCTCACCGAGGCGCGCACCGAGTCCGAGCTGACCACCCAGGCGGCCCGCCGCGAGGTCGAGGACCTCACCCGGCAGAAGGACGCCGTCACCTCGCAGCTCGGCCAGATGCTCTCCGGTCTCGCCGGCATCGTGCCGGGCGTGCCCGCCGCGCCCCCGGCCGCGCAGGCCAAGCCGGAGGCGAAGAAGGCCGACGGCGCCGGCGAGCGGGTGAGCGCGGAGACCGCCAACTGATCCACCCGAGCGGGGCATGACGCGCGGCGTGGGGTGACACCGGGTGACCGGTGCGCCCCGCGCCGTATGCGTTTTCCCGCCAAGCGAATTGCCCGGGCATGTCAGTAGTGAAGTAGGTCCTATCCGGGGCTTCCTTATCGCCCCAGCCGGGCTGGTTGCGTGTGAGGATGGGGGTATGTCGCACGGCGAGGAACTGTTCGCTCTCGGCGGGGACGTGACGACGGAGCCCAGCTTCGAGTCCGCTCTGCGGGGGTACGAGAAACGACAGGTCGACCGATACGTCGCTCGCGCGGAGCACGAGATCGCGGCCCTGGCGGCCGAGCGTGAACAGGCCTACACACAGATCCACAAGCTGGCCGGTCAGGTCGAGGTGCTCCAGCGGGACCTCGCCCAGGCACGCAAGTCCTCCGGGGCCCTGGATACCGTCTCCTACCGGCACCTCGGCCCGCGGGTGGAGCAGATCCTCACCCTCGCCGAGGAGCAGGCCGACGCGATCCTGGTGTCCGCCAACGACGAGATCGAGACGCGCCGGGCCGCTGCGGAGAACATCGTCGAGGAGGCCCGCACGCAGGCCGCCACGGCCCTCAAGGACTTCGAGATCGCGCTGGCCGCCCGCCGGACCGAGGCGGAACGGCACACCGCCGCCCGCAGGGCCGAGGCCGACGCGGCGGTCAGGACCGCCAACGACGAGGCCGCCCGGCTTCGCAAGGCCGCCCAGGAGGCGCTGGCGAAGGCCCAGCAGGAGGCCACCCAGCTCCGGGACACGGCCAAGGAGATCCACCACCGGGCCCAGCAGGAGGCAACCAAGCTGCGCGAGGCCGCCAAGGAGGTGCACGCCAAGGCCCAGCAGGAGGCCACCCAGCTCCGCGAGGCGGCCAAGGAGGTGCACGCCGGCGCCCAGCAGGAGGCCAAGCGCCTGGTCGACCAGGCCACCGAGGCGGGCCGGGCCACCCACGCCAAGGCGCAGCGCGACGCCAAGCAGATCATCGACGACGCCTCCACCGCTGGCCGGGCCACCCGGGAGAAGGCGCGCCAGGAGGCGGAACGGCTCACCACCCAGACGGCCGAGGCGGCCAAGCGTGGCCGCGCCGAGACCGAGGCGTACGTGCAGCGGATGCGCAGCGAGACCGAGGCGTACGTGCAGCACGCCCGGTCCCAGACGCAGCAGGAGCTGGGCACCTGGCGGGCCGGGGTGGAGCAGGAGGTCAACAACCGGCGCGAGGCCGCGGACCGTGAGCTGACCCAGCGCCGCGCGGCGGCCGAACAGGAGTTCACCCAGCGCCGCGACGAGTTGGACCAGCAGTACAAGACCCGCCTCGCCGAGCTGGAGAAGCAGCACAAGGACCGGCACGACGAGCTGGAGTCCGGGTTCGAGTCCCGCCGCGCGACGCTGGAAGCGGAATACACGGCCCGCAAGAACGAGATCGAGCAGAACGCCGCCGCCATCCGCCAGGCCGCCGAGCGGGACGCGCTGGCGATGCGCCGGCAGGCCGAGGAGGAGACCGCGGCGCTGCTCGACCGGGCCGAGTCCGAGGCCGGTGACAAGCGCCGCAAGGCCGACGAGCACGTGGCCACGTCGCGCCGGCAGTTCGAGGAGTACGCGGCCACGACGCAGCAGCACCTCGCCACCACCCAGCAGCACCTCGCCGCCACGCAGCAGGAGGCCGCAGCCGGCCGCCAGCAGCTCGCCCAGGTCATGCTGGAGATCGCCCAGGCCCAGCAGCAGCTCGCCGACCTGCGGCAGGAGACCTGGAAGTCCCGGCAGGAATCCGACGAACTCCAGCGCAAGATGGCGGAGCTGCGGCTGGGCCCGCTCGACGTGACCGACCGACCGACCGGCTCCGACGGTGACGCCGCGGCCGACCGGCTGAGCGGCACCGTCGCGGCGGCCCCGGTGGTGGCGGGCGGCAAGCCGACGCCGGCCATGGCGAACGGCGGTCGGCCCCGTGCCGACGCGGACGGGACCCCTGCCGACCTGGGCACGGCTGGCACGGGCACGGCTGGCACGGGCACGGGCACGGCTGGCACTGTCGCCGCTGGCACTGTCGCCGCTGGCACTGTCGCCGCTGGCACTGTCGCCGCTGGCACTGTCGCCGCTGGCACTGTCGCGGCCGGTGCGGGGAAGGGCGCCACGGCGGGCGGCTCTGCCTCGGGCGGGAAGCCCGCCGCCGACAAGGTGGAACCGGCTGACGCCGGACAGCCGGCCAAGGGCCGGATCGAGCCGGCCGACGCCGGGCAGCCGAACGACGGCAAGGTCGCGAGCGTGACCACCGTCGACGGCGGAACGGCCAGCGCCGGCGTGGACGGGAAACCGACCGTGGCGGCAGTTCCCGGCGAGGGCGGTCGGGACGTCACTCCGACGAAGATCACCAGCACCGGGGAGAACAGCAAGCGCCCGGCGAAGCCGACCACCGACGAGCGCAGCGCCAAGCCGAGCAAGGTCGTCGTCGAGAAGGACTGACCGCCCTCCGTCCGCACCACGACAAGCGAGGCCCCCCGGCCCCGCCCCGCCCCCGTTGACGGCAGTCGCAGGCAGCAGGCGGTAGGCAGCAGGCGCAGGCGCAGGCAGGGATCTTGGAAGGGTATGGCCCCTCTGAGGGCCGTTTCGTGCCAAGATCTCGGAGTCGGGGTTACGGGAGTCGTCGGCACGGTTCGATCCGGCCGAAAGCCCCGGGGCGGCGAGGCCGGCGACGGGGTCAGCGGCGAGGCCGGCGACGGGGGCGGTAGCGAGGTTGCTTCCGACCTCCGGCGCGGCGACCGCGGGGGCCGATGCGACCGGGTGGGCCCACAGGCGCTCGGCCGCTCGGGCGGTGCGGCGGGCAGCAGCCGGTGCGGCAGGCACGACCACGCTGGGCGAATTGAGCCGAGTCTGCGGCATACGCTCCGGCGGAGCCCGCGAGGGGGTCTGCGAGCCGGCCGCCCTCTGGAGTCGACCAGGGAGGTCCGATGACAGAAGACGGACCGACGGCGCGGAGTGGTGGCAGGGAGCCCGCAGGGCCGGACGAGCCGGACCCGAAACGCACCGCTGGCCCCGGCGACGGCGCCGACCCGGACAGCACCGGCGCGGAGCACACCACCGGCAGCGCGGACAGCACCGGCGCGGTGCATGCCACCGGGCCGGGGCGGAAGCGGGCCGAAGTGGTCTCCCGGGCGCCGGCCACGACGGGCGAGGACGGGCCGTCGCCCGGATCGTCCGAGACGAACGGGTCGAGCCGGTTCGGTACGCCGGGGCGCCCGCTCAGGCGCAGCAACTTCCTGGTCGGCTTCACCGGTGCGGCGGGGGTGCTGCTGGCGTACGCCCTCTATCTGGGCCTGCGCAACGCGGCCGGGATACTGGTCCTGCTGGTCATCGCGCTCTTCCTCGCCGTCGGTCTGCACCCCGCCGTCGTCCGGTTGCGGTCCTGGGGGCTGCCGCACGGGCTGGCCGTGGCGGTGGTCGCGCTGACCGTCGTGCTGCTTCTCTGCGGTGGCGCGTTCGCCCTGGTGCCGCCGATCGTGACCCAGAGCGGGCAGTTCGTCGACCAACTGCCGAGCTACCTGGAGGCGTTGCGCCGCAACGAGGCGGTCAACGACCTCGTGGAACGCTACGACCTGATGCAGCGGCTGCAGAACGCGGTGAACGCCGACACGGTCGGTCAGGCCCTCGGCGGGGTGCTCGGCGGCGCCCAGTTGGTCTTCGGCACGGTCTTCCGGGGGCTGACCGTGCTGGTGCTGACCATCTATTTCCTGGCCTACTTCAACCGGCTCCGCGAGCTGGGTTACTCGCTGGTGCCCCGATCCCGTCGGGAGCGGGTGCGGCTCATCGGGGACGAGATCCTGACCAAGGTGGGCGCGTACATGGTGGGGGCGCTCACCATCGCGGTGTTGGCCGGGGTTTCCACGTACGTCTTCGCGCTGGTCGTCGGGCTGCCGTACCCGTTCGCGCTGGCCGTGGTGGTCGCGGTGACGGATCTGATCCCGCAGATCGGCGCGACCCTGGGGGCGGTGATCGTCAGCCTGGTCGGTTTCGCCACGGATCTGCCGGTCGGTATCGCCTGCGCGGTGTTCTTCCTGATCTACCAGCAGGTGGAGAACTACCTGATCTACCCCAAGATCATGCGCCGCTCGGTGTCGGTGAACGAGGTGGCCGCCCTGGTCGCCGCGCTGCTCGGGGTGTCCCTGCTGGGTGTGGTGGGCGCGCTGATCGCGATCCCGGCGGTGGCCGCGCTCCAGCTCATCCTCCGGGAGGTCGTGCTACCCCGGCAGGAGTCCCGCTGACCGTGCCGGGCAGACCGAGACGGGACCAGGCAGGGCGGCACGGCGCCCGGACCGGGCGGCGGGGCGAGGGCGGTCAGCCGGCCTCACCGGCGGGCGGACCGGGCACCGGGCGGTCCGCGAAGGAGGCCACCGTGCGGTCCGCGTACGCGCTGACGTCGCCGGTCTCCATCGGGCCGTCCCAGGTCCTCGGCAGCGGTACGGTGGCGGCCGGGTTGACCCGGCGGGCCACCTCGTCCAGCACCGTCTCGGCGTCGCCGACCCAGAGGTGCTTGGCGCCGGGCACCCCGACGACCTCGGCCTGCGGGACCGCCGAGAAACGCTCGCGGGCCTCGTCGGGGCGCAGGTAGTCGTCGAACTCGGGCACCAGCGCGGTGAGCGGTTTGCCGGATTCCGCCCAGTGCTCAAGGTCCGCCGGGGCGGAGTAGCGCAGCGGCGGGGAGAGCAGGACCGCCCCGACGACGGACGGGTCGCAGCCGTACTTGAGGGCCAGGTCCGTGCCGAACGACCACCCGAGCAACCAGACGTCCGGCAACTCGGCGAACTCGGCGTACTCGATGGCGGCGGCGACGTCGAAGCGCTCGCCGACGGCATTGTCGAAGGCCCCCTCGCTGGTGCCGCGCAGGCTGCTGGTCCCCCGGGTGTTGAAGCGGAGGACCGCCACGTCGGCCAGGGCCGGCAGCCGCCATGCCGCCTTACGGAACACGTGGCTGTCCATCATCCCGCCGTGCGTCGGCAGCGGGTGCAGGCAGACCAGGGTGGCGACCGGCGCGCGTTCCAGCGGCCGGGACAGCTCCCCGACCAGCCGCAGACCGTCCGCGGTGTGCAGTTCGATGTCCTCGCGGTGGCCGGGCAGGATGGAGGACGCGCGGATCGGTGTGCTCACCCCACCAGTCTCGCCCGTGCGGGCGGGAATCGCCGGACGGGGCGGAAACAGCGTGATCCAGATCGCTCAGCCGTAGCGGGGTGCGCCCCGCCCTCGCTGGGTGGCCGGCCCGCGCCGGTCCCGGGCCCGCCAGCATCCGCTGTGCCAGTGCCGCCGGTCGGTCAGGTCGCCACGCCCGTCCGCCGGCCACGCCACCAGGTGCGCCACCCCGGGCCGGATCTCCTGGTCGCAGCCGGGGCAACGGTACGTCTTGGTGGACGCGCCCCCGCTGATCCCGCGTACCTGCCAGTCGCCGTCGCGCCACTGCTGCACCGAGGCGACCCCCTGGCGGGCCCGGTCGGAGTCGAGGTGCGCGGCGTCATCGCGGCGGGGTCGGTTGCGACGAGGGCTCACGCTTGCCAAGCGTACGGGCCGTCGGCGGGGGCGGCCCGGGGCGGGCGGGCCGGCCCCCGGCTCCGGTCAGTCCCAGGTCCGTGGGTCGGTGAGGTCCGGGGCGACCTGCGCCCCGCCCAGCACGACGGCGGCGTCCGCCTCGGTGAAGCCCCGGCTCGGCCAGCCGAAGCGGGCCGTCAGGTGCGCCTTCGGGAAGCCGAGCAGCTCCAGCTCGTCCCCCTTCGGGTAGAGGTAGGCCGCCCGGTCGCCGATCGTCCGGTTTCCCTTGTCTCGGCTGCCGGCTATCTCACGGTGGTGCTGCAACCGCACCTGCATCCAGCGCTCCCCGGGTCGGTTGACGCGCAGCAGGACATCGAGCGAATCCGGGAAGCCGATCGCGTTCACCGCACAGCCGGCGAGCCAGGCGTCCGGCGGCAGCTCGCCCAGCCGCAGCGGGGACGCGCACCGGTGCACCGCGTCGAGGCGCAGCGCCGACCGTGCCGTCCGCAGCACCGCACCGTCGTCGGCCACCGTGTAGATCCGGGCGTAGAGCCCCGGGACCGGCTGCCAGCGCAGGAACCATCCGGGCTGCGCGCCGGGCCCGGGCGAGGGCACCCGCCGCACCTGGCCGTCGAAGGCGTCGGCGCCCGCCGGCGCGGCCGGGTAGGTCATCCCCTCGTGGCGCATGTCCTCCACCGCCGCGGCTGTCCGGGCAATGTCGAACGCGACCTGCCGGCCACCGCCGAGATCGAGGCGGGCGCCCTCCGCCCCGGCGACGGACTGCCAGGTGAGCCAGCGGGCCCGGGCCGGGTCCACGGTGAAGTGCAGCAGATGCGGGTCGCTGCCGACAAGGTCGGGCTGGGCGGCGGCGCCGGGTACCCCGTGCACCCGGGCCGGCGCGGCAACGGCGACCGGCGGCTCGGCGCCCGGCCACCGTGGTCCGGGCACGGGCCCGAGAGCACCGGCGCCGGCGAATCCGAGCAGGGCCACCATCCCCAACGCGCTGCCCGCGCCGATGCGGCGTCGGCGGCGGCGGGCACGCCCCCGGGCCACCGCCCGCGCGGTGAGCCGGTCCGTGTCGACCGTTCCCTCGGCGCGCTCCCGCAGTGCCCGTACGATCCGCTGGTCGAGGTCGGTCACGGTCGGCTCCCGTTGGTCGTCGGGACGCCGCAGCGCTCCCGGAGATTTGTGAGCGCCCGCATTGCGTGGGTGCGGACGGTGACCGGCGAGCAGCCGAGGATCTGGGCGATTGTCGCGTCGTCGAGGTCCTCGTAGTAGCGCAGCACGAGCACCGCCCGCTGGCGGTCCGGCAGCCCGAGGATGAGCCGCCACATGGCGTCCCGGTCGGCCGTCTCGCCGCCGAGGTCGCCGTGCTGCGGCCGTTCCGCGAAGTCGGCGGTGGCCAGTTCCCGGTTCGATCGCCGGCGCCACCAGGAGTTGTTGGCGTTGACCAGCATCCGGCGCACGTACACGTCCGGCCGGTCCACCCTGGCGATCCTCCGCCAGTGCACGTACGCGCGGCCCAGCACGTCCTGGGTGAGGTCCTCGGCCCGGTGCTCGTCCCCCGTCAGCAGCCGGGCCAGCCGCATCAGGGCGGGGCCTCGGCTGCTGACGTACTCCTCGAAGGTCACACCACTCAGACGCCGTCACCGGCCCCAGGTGTTGACCCGTTCAGCGACGGGTGTGGTCGCGGAATCCCCGGCCGCTCTTGCGGCCCAGGTAGCCGGCCGTGACGAGGTGTTCGAGCAGCGGCGCGGGTGCGAAGCCCGGCTCGCGCAGCTCCAGGTAGAGCTCGCGCTGGATGGCCAGGGAGACGTCCAGGCCGACCACGTCGAGCAGCTCGAACGGGCCCATCGGGTAGCCGCAGCCCAGCTTCATCGCGTGGTCGATGTCGTCGGCGGTGGAGTAGCTCGCCTCCAGCATCTTCACCGCGTCGTTGAGGTACGGGAAGAGCAGCGCGTTGACGATGAAGCCGGACCGGTCGCCGCAGACCACACCCGTCTTGCCCAGTGCGGCGCAGACCGCGCGGGCGGTGGCGGTGGTCTCCGCCGAGGTGCGGATGGTCTCCACGACCTCGACCAGCGGCATGACCGGCGCCGGGTTGAAGAAGTGCAGCCCGATCACGTCGGCGGGCCGCTGGGTGGCCATCGCCACGTCGATCACCGGCAGCGAGGAGGTGGTGGTGGCGAGCACGACGCCCGGCTTGCAGATCTCGTCGAGGCTGGCGAAGAGGGCCTTCTTGACGCTCAGCTCCTCGACCACCGCCTCGACGACGAGGTCGACGTCGGCGAGGTGTTCCAGGGTGGCGGACCAGTTGATCCGGCCGAGTGCGGCGTCCCGGTCGGCCTCGCTGAGCTTGCCGCGCACCACGCCCTTGTTGAGCGAGGTCCTGACCGCCTCGAAGACCCTGGCCGACTTCTCCGCGCCCCGGGTCACCGAGACGACCTCGTAGCCGGCCTTCGCGAAGACCTCGATGATGCCGGTGGCCATCGTCCCGGATCCGACGATACCGATCTTGGCGGTGGCGCGGGCGCCGTCGCCGACCGCGGCCTGCGTCGCCACCGGCGTACGCTCGTCGGGTACGACGACCGGGGAGCCCGGCCGCTCGTAGGTGTAGAAGCCCCGACCGGACTTACGCCCGAGCAGCCCGGCGGTGACCATCTGCTTGATCAGCGGCACCGGGGCGTGCCGGCGGTCGCGCCCGCCGCGCCGGTACATGGTGTCCAGGATCTCGTACGCGGTGTCCAGGCCGATCAGGTCCATCAGCGCCAGCGGGCCCATCGGCAGGCCGCAGCCGAGCTTCATGGCGGCGTCGATGTCCTCGCGGGTGGCGTAGTGCGCCTCGAACATGCCGACGGCGTGGTTGAGGTAACCGAAGAGCAGCGCGTTGGCGATGAAGCCGGCGCGGTCGCTGATGGTGACGTCGACCTTGCCGAGTCGGGAGCAGAGCGCCTCCACGTCGGCCACCACGTCGGCGGAGGTGACCACCGTCCGGACCACCTCGACCAGCTTCATGACCGGGGCCGGGTTGAAGAAGTGGATGCCGATCACCTGGTGGGGCCGGCTGGTGGCGACGGAGATCTCCGTGACGCTCAGCGACGAGGTGTTGGTGGCCAGGACCGCCTCGGGGCGGCAGACCCGGTCCAGTTCGGCGAAGATCCGCTGCTTCAGGTCCAGGTGCTCCGGCACCGCCTCGATGGCCAGGTCCACCGAGTGCAGCGCGTCCAGCCCGACCTCGAACCGTACGCGGCCCAGCAGGGCGTCCCGCTCCGTGTCGGCGAGCTTGCCCCTGGCCACGGCCCGGTCCACCGACGCGGTGAGGATGGCCCGGCCGCGTTCCAGCGCGCCCGCCGAGACCTCGACCGCGACGACGTCGACCCCGTTGCGCGCGAACACCTCGACGATGCCGGCGCCCATGGTGCCCAGACCCACAACGCCAACGCTGGTGAAATCGCGCGCCACGACCTGCCTCCCCAATACTCCGCGAGGCCGCGTTAACGACCACTAAGCCTATGCGCGCGAGTCTGCCACGTGACGCTGCGTTGTCGAGGCGCCGTGGGAAATTTCACGAGCCCGCCGCGACCGCGCACGGCTGCCGCGGGTGCTGTGGCGTCCCGGCGCCCGTTCGGCTGCCGGCCGGGCGGTCCGGTCAGCGGGAGGGCGGACCGGTCAGCCGGGCGGGCGGTCTGCCGGCGGGGTCAGGACTGGATGGCCAGCGCCGCCGGCGCCGGCGGGTCGGCGCCCGTGTCGGCCGGGGCGGCGATCGGCAGCGGCAGGGTCGGACGGCGGTCCCGGCGCGGCTCGCCGAAGCTGAACCCGACAGGATCGGTCCGCGCCATGCCCGGGTCGTAGACCCGCAACTCGGTGCGGCCGAGTCGGACCACGTCCCCGTCGGTCAGCCGCTCCACGCCGGTGATCCGCCGGTCGTTCAACCAGGTGCCGTTGGTGGAGCCCAGGTCCGCCACGGCGGCCCCGTCCCCCGTCAACCAGATCTCGGCGTGCCGGCGACTCAGGTGGGCGTCGTGCAGCGCGATGTCGGCGGTCACCCCACGCCCGATGACCTGCCGCGCGGGACCGACCCGAAAGCTCAGCCCTCGCATCGACCCACCGGCCACCGTCAACAACGGCCTCAGTTCCGGATGTTCCTCCATGGACAGTAAGCCTCCCCGCATGGTTACCCCGTGCGTCAGCTTGCCATCACACGGTAGTCGCCCTCCACCGCCACATGGTCAACTCCGCGCACCGGCCGGACACCTCGACTCGGCAGATCGGGTGTGCCACGGCGGCAGAATTATCACCGGTCAGGCAGACGGCGGCCGACACCGCGGCCCTACCGGCGAGTAGCTCCCGGGTCTAGACTTCCGTCATGACGGCTGTGAATGTGCCGGGCGCTCCGGTCATCGAGGGCGGGCTACTGATCTCGACGAGCCCGGCGACGGGCGCGGAGGCCGGACGCGTGCCGGTCGCCACCGCCGAGGACGTCGGGCGCGCCGTCGCACGGGCCCGCACGGCCGCCGGATGGTGGGCCGGGCTCGGCTTCGGCGGGCGCCGGGAGCGCCTGCTGCGCTGGCGCGGCCTCCTGGCCCGGCGGATCGAGGAGATCGCCGAACTGGTGCACGCCGAGGGCGGCAAGCCGGTCGCCGACGCCGTCGTCGAGGTCGTCACCGCCATCGAGCACGTCGACTGGGCGGCCCGCAACGCCCGCCGCGTGCTGGGGCCCCGCCGGGTCCGCTCCCGGCTCATCCTGGCCGAGTTCTCCGCCCACCTCGAATACCAGCCGTACGGCGTCGTCGGCGTGATCGGGCCGTGGAACTATCCCGTCTTCACCCCGATCGGTTCCGCCGGGTACGCGCTGGCGGCGGGGAACACGGTGGTGCTGAAGCCCAGCGAATACACCCCCGCCGTCGGGCAGTGGCTGGTCGACACGTTCGCCGAGGTGGTGCCGGAGCGGCCGGTGTTCACCGCGACGCACGGGCTCGGCGACGTCGGGGCGGCGCTCTGCCGCTCCGGAGTGGACAAGGTGGCCTTCACCGGTTCGTCGGCGACCGCACGCAAGGTGATGGCGGAGTGCGCCGAGTCGCTGACGCCGGTGCTGCTGGAGGCGGGCGGCAAGGACGTCATGATCGTCGACGCCGACGCCGACCTGGACGCCGCAGCCGAGGCCTGCGTCTGGGGGGCGTTGACCAACGCCGGGCAGACCTGCATCGGCATCGAACGGGTCTACGCCGTCGCGCCGGTCTTCGACGCCTTCGTCGGCAAGGTGGTCGAGCGGGCCGGCCGGTTGACGGTCGGCGCCCACGACGCCGACATCGGCCCGATCACCATGCCGAGCCAGATCGACGTGATCCGCCGGCACATCGACGACGCGCTGGCCCGGGGCGGGCGGGCGGTCCTCGGCGGTGCGGACGCCGTACAGCCGCCGTACGTGCGGCCGACCGTGCTCGTGGACGTGCCGGAGGACTCCGCCGCCGTACGCGAGGAGACGTTCGGCCCGACCCTGACCATCAACCGGGTCCGCGACGCCGACGAGGCGGTCGCCCGGGCCAACGCCCTGTCGTACGGCCTGGGGGGCTCGGTCTTCGGCCGTCGGCGCGCGGTGGCGATCGCGCGGCAACTGCGCTCGGGCATGGCGTCGGTGAACTCGGCGCTGACCTTCGCCGGGATGTCCACCCTGCCCTTCGGTGGTGTCGGCGACTCCGGCTTCGGACGCATCCACGGCGAGGACGGGCTGCGCGAGTTCAGCCGCGCCAAGGCAATCACCCGGCGACGGGCCCCGTCGCTGCTGCCCTCGACGACCTTCGAGCGGACGCCGGCCGACGTCGCCCGACTCGTGAAGGCCATCAAGGTCATGTACGGCAGGTGACTGTCGGATAGCCGATCATGAACGTCCGGGCGTGTGTCCAACATGGTGCGCGCAGTACATTTCGTTAGATGCGCCCCCATCGATTGCGCTTCCACCTCATCGACAGCGACCAGTCGTGGAGCGCCCGCCACCGGCGCCGCCGTGCGGAGTGGCTGGCCCGGACCTTCCCCGACCTGGAGAAGATGCACGTCATCGACCTGGGCGGCCGGCTCGGCACCTGGCGCCGCGCGGAGGTGCGGCCGGCGCGCGTACACGTGGTCAACCTGGAGCGACCGCCCACGGACGTCCCGGAGTGGGCGGAGGTCGACCGGGCCGACGCCTGCGACCTGCCGGCCCGGATCACCGCGCGCCGCTACGACCTGGTCTTCTCCAACTCGGTGCTGGAGCACGTCGGCGGGCACGAGCGGCGGCTGCGCTTCGCCGACGCCGTACGCAAACTCGGCGACCGGCACTGGGTGCAGACGCCCTACCGCTACTTTCCCATCGAGCCGCACTGGATCGCGCCGGGCATGCAGTTCCTTCCGGTACGGCTGCGCACCGCGTTCGCCCGCCGCTGGCCGCTCGGGCACAAGCCGACCCGCACCCATGAGGCTGCCATCCACCAGGTGCTCTGGACGGAGCTGCTCGACCGCTCGCAGATGCGGCACTACTTCCCCGACTCGCACATCCTCGTCGAGCGGGCGGCCGGCCTGCCCAAGTCGCTGATCGCCGTCCGCGCGGACGGACCGCCGGGCCCACCGCCGTGACAGCCGGCGACACCCCTCCGCCGTGACAGCCGGCGGCACCGGCGTCAGAAGAGGGTGAGCTCGTCGCGCTCGATGCCACGCAGCCTGTCGTAGTTCACGACCACGCAGCGGATGCCCCGGTCCCGGGCCAGGACCCGGGCCTGCGGCTTGATCTCCTGCGCGGCGAAGACACCGGCGACCGGGGCGAGCAGCGGGTCGCGGTTCATCAGTTCCAGGTAGCGGGTGAGCTGCTCCACGCCGTCGATGTCGCCGCGCCGCTTCACCTCCACCGCGACCGCGCCGGAGTTGCCGTCGCGGCAGAGCAGGTCGACCGGGCCGATGGCCGTCATGTACTCCCGACGTACCAGCGTGAATCCCGTACCGAGGGTCTCCGGGTTGGCCGCCAGCAACTCCTGCAGGTGCGCCTCCACGCCGTCCTTGCGCAGCCCCGGATCGACGCCCAGCTCGTACGAGGTGTCCTGGAAGACCTCCTCCAGGGTGATCCGCAGCTCCTCGCCGGCCTTGTTGACGACCCGCCAGACGCCGGGAGCCTCCTCCAGCCGACAGGGCGGGCTCATCCAGTTCAACGGCTTGTACGCCCGGTCGTCGGCATGGATCGACACCGACCCGTCCGCCTTCACCATCAGCAACCGGGTGGCCGGCGGCAGGTGGGCCGAGAGCCGTCCGACGTAATCCACCGAGCACTTCGCAATGACCAACCGCACCGGATGAGGGTAGCCGAGACCCTGGGTCTCGCCACCGAGCGGCACTGGCGTGCCGGTGCCATGCTGAGATGGTGCTCGAAGTTCTCACCGGTACGGGTCTCGCCGCCTCGGCGGGGCTTAACGCATACATCCCCCTGCTCACCATGGGTCTGCTGGCCCGCTACACGAGCCTGATCGACCTGCCCGGCGGGTGGCAGTGGCTGGGCAACGGCTGGGTGATCGCGATCCTGGCGGTGCTGCTGGCCGTGGAGGTCGTCGCCGACAAGGTCCCGGTGCTCGACCACGTCAACGACGTCGTGCAGACCGTGGTCCGGCCCACCGCCGGCGGCCTGGCCTTCGGCGCCGGCTCGTCGTCGGAGACGGTGACGGTCAGCGACCCGGGCAGCTTCTTCTCGTCCAACCAGTGGGTCCCCGTGGTGACCGGGGTGGTGATCGCCCTCGGCGTACACCTGTTGAAGTCCGCCGCCCGACCGGTCATCAACGCGACCACGGCCGGCGTCGGCGCACCGGTGGCCAGCACCGCCGAGGACGCCACCAGCGTGGTCATGTCGGTGGTGGCGATCATCCTGCCGGTGTTGGTGCTGGCCTTCCTGCTCGCGCTGGTCGCCTTTCTCTTCTGGTTCCTGCGCCGGCGCTCCGAACGCCGGCGGGAACGTCAGGCGGCCCGGGCCGCCGGCTTCCGCGTCTGACCGTCGGGCTCCGGGCTCCGGGCTCCGGGCTCCGAACAGCCGACTGGCCGGCACCCCGGGGTGGGGTGCCGGCCAGCGGCGTTTCGCTCGACTGCTCGTGGTCAGCTGTTCCAGTGCTCGGCGACGAGGTCGGCGGCGAGCTGCTCCCACTGCGCGTAGTGATCCGGGTACGCCGACACCTGCACCGTCTGCGCGGCCTCCGTCAGCGGCATGTCCTGCCACCCGTCAACCTGCTTCAGACCCTTCAGGAACGCCGTCGTCGCGTACTCCGGGTCGGTGATCTGCTCGATACTGCCCCAACCACTGGACGGACGCTGCTGGAACAGGCCCTGCGAGTCATGGTCGTTGCGGTCACCCAGGTGACCCAGGTTCTCCAACTTCGACTCCTGCAACGCCGTCGCGATCGACACCACCGCGGCCCGCTCGTCCATACCGGCCTTCTTCGTCGCGGCGATGATCGACTTGGTGTTCGCGACCTGCTCGTCGGACAGGTCGATACGCGACTGCTCGCCCTGCACACCGTGCGGGATGAGCTTCGCCTTGTCCACGACCGGCTTGTCGGCGCGCACCGTCACCACGGAGGCGTCCACCGGCGCGGCGGCCTGCGCGGCCACGGGACCGGCGAACACACCACCGGCGAACGCCAGACCAGCAACACCAAGAACACCCTTACGCATGATCGTGTTCATCAGAAACGCTCCATTCGGGGGTCGGCACCCACACGCACCAAGGGGGGTCGGCACGCGCGGACACAAGCACCGTCCGGCGCTCAAACGAACTCAAGAATCCGACGACACGTCGGGAAAGCTTTCGAAGGGGAGAACCGGGCCGCTCGGTGGGACGGGGGATGCCCTCACGCCGCCCGGACCAGGTGTAACGACCGGCGGCCCGCCATCATTCCCGGGGGCCCGGGCGCACCAGCGGCGCACCCCGTACTCGGCCGTACGCAAGATGTAACGACCCCGGCCCCGCCACGATTCCGCCCCCACGATGCCCCCGGTCACACCCAAACCCGACACCCACCCCGATCCCACGTGAGGCACCACCACACAGACACCGACATTCGACCGCAAATCGGCCACTCGTGACATGCGGCGCTGAGCACCCGACGAGACCTTGGAAGCAAATGGCCCCCGAAGGGGCTTCCCCTACCAAGATCTCCCGACAACGTCGGGCAACCTCGGCGACCGGGGCAGCAGGCAGCACAGCGACCGGCGACCAGGCAGCAGCACAGCGACCGGCGAAACCGGGCAGCACAGGGAGACCGGGGCGGGCCCTCAGCGGGCGGCCTCGGCGGGGCACACCGGAGTCCGAGGCACTGACATCATTCCCCGGTGCAGGTGAAGATCTCCCGCGTTCTGCCCGTCGCGCTGCTCGCCGTCGGGGTTGCCGCCGTGGCGCTCCTCGTCGGCCCGGCCACGCTGCGCCCCCCGGCTGACGCCGGCATCGCCTGGATCGCGGCGCCGGGCGGGGCCGCGCAGCCCTCGACAGCACGGTCGGCCTCGACGCCCCCGGCGTCGCCGGGGGCGGTGGGGCAGGCCCCGGCCACGCCCGGCGCGGCGCTCCCCGGCGCGGCGCTCGCCGGAGCGACACCGGTGGGGACGAGGCCCCCCGTCGTCGATCATGGGCCTCGCACGGGGAACAAGGTGGCCCTCACCTTCGACGCCGACATGACGGACGCCATGCGGCGGCAACTGCGCAGCGGGGCGGTGCGGTCGTACGCGAACCTGAAGATCATCGACCTGCTGGAGCGGGAACGGGTGCCGGCCACCTTCTTCCTCACCGGCAAGTGGGTCGAGCAGTACCCGGACGTGACCCGCCGGCTCGCCGCGAACCCGCGCTTCGAGTTGGCCAACCACACGTACGGGCATCTGGCCTTCACCCCGGACTGCTACGGGCTGCCCCGCATCCCGGATCGGGAGATGACGGCCGACGTGGCCCGGACGTTCGACGTGGTGGCCGCGTACGGGGGGCGGCAGACCCGGTACTTCCGCTTCCCGGGGCTGTGCCACGACCGGAAGGCCCTGGCCGCGCTGGCGCCCCTGGGGGTGACCGTGGTGGACGGCGACGTGGTCAGCGGCGACCCGTTCGCGAAGTCCTGGCGGCCGGTGGTGCGCGCGGCGCTCGACGGGGTGCGCCCCGGTTCGGTGATCATCCTGCACGTGACGGAGGCGAACGCGGCGATGACGGACGAGGCGCTGCCGCACATCCTGGCGGGGCTGGCCGAGCGCGGCCTTGAGCCGGCGCCGCTCTCGGAGGTGCTCGGGCCGGGCTGAACCAGCCTCACGGAAGGCCGCAAAAGCCTAAAATCGGGGCAGGACTCTAGAGGAGGTCTCATGACCGCAGCAACGGAGATGCCCCGCGTCCAGGAGTGTGTGGTCGCGGCCTGCTCGTACAACCACACGAACGACTGCCATGCCTTCGCCATCACCATCGGCAGCCCGGACCACGCGCACTGCCACACGTTCGTCGACATGCCCACGGTCCGCGTCGGGGTGGACGGCGGCATGACCGCGCAGGTCGGCGCCTGCCAGCGCGCGGACTGCCGGCACAACGAGCAGCTGGAGTGCCACGCGCCGGCGATCAAGGTCGGCCCGGACAACGACCTGGCCGACTGCATGACCTACGCCAGCCGCTGACCCGCCCCTCCGTCCGGGGCGTTGGCTTCCCGGATCACGGTGACCAGCTCGTCGATGATCCCGGTCAGGGCGAAGTCCTTCGGCGTGAAGACGCGGGCCACCCCGGCGGCGCGGAGCTGCTCCGCGTCGCCGGCGGGGATGATCCCGCCGACCACCACCGGCAGGTCCGGGCGACCGGCGGCACGCAGGCCGGCCAGCACCGCCGGCACCGCCGCCAGGTGCGAGCCGGAGAGCACCGAGAGCCCGACGAGGTCCACGTCCTCCTCGACGGCGGCGGCGACGATCTGCCCGGCGGTCAGCCGGATGCCCTGGTAGACCACCTCGAAGCCGGCATCGCGGGCGCGTACCGCGATCTGCTCCGCGCCGTTGGAGTGTCCGTCGAGGCCGGGCTTGCCGACGAGCAGCCGCAGCCGGCCGCCGCCCAGCTCGCGAGCGGTGGCGGCGACCCGCGCCCGGACCGCGACCAGGGTGGCGTCGCCGCCGGCCCCGGCGCCGCCGGCCAGGCCGGTCGGTGCCCGGTACTCGCCGAAGACCCGCCGCAGCGCGCCGGCCCACTCGCCGGTGGTCACCCCGGCCCGCACGCACTCCAGCGTCGCCGGCATCAGGTTCGCAGTGGTCGCGGCGTCCGCGCACAGCCGCGCCAGCGCCGCGTCGACAGCCGCGTCGTCCCGGTCGACCCGCCACCGGCGTACGGAGGCCGTGGCCGCCGCCTCGACGGCCGGGTCGACCCGTTCGACGGCCTCGGCACCGGCGGCCGTCAGCGGCGACGGCTCGGTCTCGGTGAACCGGTTGACGCCGACCACCACGTCGGTGCCGGCCTCCATCCGGCGGCGCCGCTCGGCCAGCGAGGCGACGAGGGCGCTCTTGAGGTAGCCGGTCTCCACGGCGGCGACGACGCCGCCGGACTCCAGCACCCCGTCCAGTTCCGCCCGGGCACCGGCGACGATCTCGTCGACCAGCGCGGTCATCACGTGCGAGCCCGCGAAGAGGTCCGGGTACTCCAGCAGGTCCGACTCGTACGCGAGCACCTGCTGCATCCGCAGCGACCACTGCTGGTCCCACGGCCGGGGCAGGCCGAGCGCCTCGTTCCAGGCGGGCAGCTGCACGGCACGGGCCCGGGCGTCCCGGGAGAGGGTCACGCCGAGCATCTCCAGCACGATGCGCTGGATGTTGTTCTCCGGCTGCGCCTCGGTCAGCCCCAGCGAGTTGACCTGCACCCCGTAGCGGAACCGCCGCTGCTTCGGGTTCTCCACCCCGTAGCGCTCGCGGGTGATCTCGTCCCAGAGCACGCCGAAGGCGCGCATCTTGGCGGTCTCCTCGACGAAGCGCACGCCGGCGTTGACGAAGAATGAGATCCGCTGCACGACGTCGCCCATCCGCTCCCCGGGCACCTGCCCCGAGTCGCGGACCGCGTCGAGCACCGCGACGGCGGTGGCGAGCGCGAAGCCGACCTCCTGCACCGGCGTCGCGCCGGCCTCCTGGAGGTGGTAGGAGCAGATGTTCACCGGGTTCCAGCGCGGCATCTCACGCAGCGTGTACGCGATGACGTCGGCGGTCAGCCGCAGCGAGGCGGCCGGCGGGAAGATGTGCGTACCCCGGGAGAGGTATTCCTTGATGATGTCGTTCTGGGTGGTGCCGGCGCAGCGGGCCAGCTCGGCGCCCTGCTCCGTGCCGACGGTGCCGTAGAGGGCGAGCAGCCACATCGCCGGTGCGTTGATGGTCATGGACGTGTTCGTGTCGGCCAGCGGGATGCCGTCGAAGAGGGCCCGCATGTCGCCGAGGTGCGCCACCGGGACCCCCACCCGGCCGACCTCGCCGACGGCGAGCTCGTGGTCGGGGTCGTAGCCGGTCTGCGTCGGCAGGTCGAAGGCGACCGACAGCCCGGTCTGCCCCTTCGCCAGGTTGCGGCGGAAGAGCGCGTTGGTCGCGGCGGCCGAGCTGTGCCCGGCGTACGTGCGCATCACCCACGGGCGGTCGCGCTCGGGCAGCCGGCCCGAGAGAGCCATCTCGTCCATGGCGGGAGTCTAAGTTACCGGCCAGTCACCGGGGCTGTGGAAAACCACACAGCTCGATCCGGCCGGTCCCCCCGGGCGACGCGTCCGGCACGGTTGCGAACACCACACCCCCCGGCCGGGCCGCCGCCGGTACCGGGTCGCACACTTGACAAATGCATGACGAGTTGGCGATCTCCGTACGGGGGCTGCGCAAGGCGTACGGCGACAACGTCGCCGTGGCCGGCGTGGACCTCGACGTCCACCGCGGCGAGGTCTTCGCCCTCCTCGGCCCCAACGGCGCCGGCAAGACCACCACCGTGGAGATCCTGGAGGGCTACCGGCGGCGCGACGCCGGTGACGTCGCCGTCCTCGGCAGCGACCCGGCCCGGCCGGCCGCCGACTGGCGCTCCCGGGTGGGCATCGTGCTCCAGGGCACCGGCGAGTTCGACGAGCTGACGGTCGCCGAGGTCGTGCGCCACTTCTCCGGTTTCTACGCCGACGCGGAGGATCCCGGCAAGGTCATCGAGCGAGTCGGGCTGGCCGACAAGGCGAAGGCCCGCACGCACACCCTCTCCGGCGGGCAGAAGCGCCGCCTCGACGTGGCGCTCGGCATCGTCGGCCGCCCCGATCTGCTCTTCCTGGACGAACCGACCACCGGCTTCGACCCGGAGGCACGGCGGGAGTTCTGGGAGCTGATCCGCGACCTGGCCGCCGCCGGCACCACAATCGTCCTCACCACCCACTACCTCGACGAGGCCGAGGCCCTCGCCGACCGGGTCGGTGTGATCGCGGGCGGTCGGTTGATCGAGGTGGCCAGGCCCGACCAGCTGGGCAACCGGCGGGAGGCCCTCGCCACGGTCTCCTGGCGTACGCCGCAGGGGGCTCGGGAGTCGGCGGAGAGCGCGACGCCGACGGCGCTGGTGGCGGAGCTGGCCGCGCGCTTCGGCGGTGAGGTCCCCGGCCTGACGGTGACCCGGCCGACCCTGGAGGACATCTACCTGCGCATGATCGGACACGCATGACCACCACGACGCAGCCGGCCGCGCCGGCCAGCACGGCACCGTCCCGACGGCCCGGTCCGGTCGCCCTCACGCTGCGCCAGAGCCGGCTGGAGATCACCCAGTTCCTGCGCAGCCGGGAGTCCGTCGTCTTCACGATGGGCTTCCCGGTCATCATGATCCTGATCTTCGCGGCGATCTTCGACGACGACATCGCCCCCGGGATCAGCTACACGCAATACTTCATCACCGGCATGATCGCCACCGGCCTGATGACGGTGAGCTTCCAGAACCTCGGCATCTGGATCCCGATCGAGCGCGACCGGGGGGTGCTCAAGCGCTACCGGGGCACGCCGATGCCGAAGTGGGTCTGGTTCGCCGGCAAGGTGCTCATGGTGGTGGCGATCGGCATCGCCGAGACGGTGCTGCTGCTCGCCGTCTCGGTGGCCCTGTTCGACCTGGAGCTGCCCGGCACCGCCGCGAAGTGGCTGACCTTCGGCTGGGTGTCGGTGCTCGGCGTCACCGCCTGCACGCTGTGCGGCATCGCCATCTCGTCGCTGGCCCGCACCGCCCGCAGCGGCTCGGCGGTGGTCACCCCGGTCGCGCTGGTGCTCCAGTTCATCTCCGGGGTCTTCTTCGTCTTCACCGAGCTGCCGACGTGGATGCAGCAGGTGGCGGCGCTCTTCCCGCTGAAGTGGATGTGCCAGGGCCTGCGCTCGGTCTTCCTGCCGGAGTCCTTCGGCGCCCGCGAGCCGGGCGGCTCGTTCGAGCTGGACCGGGTCGCCCTGGTGCTCGTCGTGTGGTGCGTGGTCGGCCTGGTGCTCTGCCTGACCACGTTCCGCTGGACGACCAAGCGCGACGGCTGAGCCCAACCCGGGGCGGCACCGGCGGTGCCGCCCCCGTCCGCCACGTGCTCAGTACGTGTAGAAGCCCTTGCCGCTCTTGCGGCCGAGGTCACCCGCGGTGACCATCCGCTGGAGCAGCTCCGGCGGGAAGAACTTCTCGTCCGCGGTGTCGGCGTAGATGTTCTTCGAGGCGTGCATCAACACGTCCACGCCGGTCAGGTCGGTGGTGGCCAGCGGGCCCATGGCGTGGCCGAAACCCAGCCGGCAGGCGGTGTCCAGGTCCTCGGCCGACACCACGCCCGACTCGACCAGCTTGACCGCCTCGACGACCAGGGCCGAGATCAGCCGGGTGGTGACGAAGCCCGCGATGTCCCGGTTGACCACCACGACGGTCTTGCCGATCTCCTCGGCGAACGACCTCACCGTCGCCAGGGTCTCGTCGCTGGTCTTGTAGCCGCGCACCAGCTCGCAGAGCTTCATCATCGGCACCGGCGAGAAGAAGTGGGTGCCGACGACCGCCTCCGGGCGTGCGGTCACCGCGGCGATCTGGGTCACCGGGATGGCCGAGGTGTTGGTGGCCAGCACCGCGTCGGACTTGCAGATCTTGTCCAGCGCGCGGAACACCTCGTGCTTGATCTCCAGCCGCTCGAAGACCGCCTCGACCACGATGTCGGCGTCGGCCGCCGCCTCCAGCTCGGTGGTCGGCGTGATCCGGCCCAGCGTCGCCTCGACCTCGGACGCCTCGATCCTGCCCTTCTCGGCGAACCTGGTCAGCGACTTGCGGATGCCGTCCATGCCCCGCCCGGTGGCCGCGTCGTCCAGGTCCCGCAGCGTCACCTGCCAGCCCGCCTGCGCCGCCACCTGGGCGATGCCCGAGCCCATCAGCCCGGCCCCGACGACCGCGAGTCGACCCGCCATCTGTTTCTCCCTCGCCTGGTTGAGTTCCTGCCAGCACCCTAACCGGCCCGCCTGAACGGCTGCTAAGGCATGTCGGCAGGGGCGCCCGGGAGCGGTGGCGCCGAGGGCGGTCGGGGCCGCAGGGCCCGAGCTGTCGGGCGGTCGGCTAGATGGCGAGGTCCGGCTCCTGGGGCGCGGTGCCCCGGTCCACCTCGACCCCGAGCGCGCGCAGGTCGGCCGCGAAATCCGGGTAGCCCCGGTCCACGTGGTGCACGTGGGAGACCTCGGTGACCCCCTCCGCGCAGAGGCCGGCGATGATCAACCCGGCGCCGGCCCGGATGTCGGTGGCACGCACGGGCGCACCGGAGAGCCGGGGCCTGCCCCGGACCACCGCGTGGTGGCCGTCGGTCTTGATGTCCGCCCCCAGCCGCATCATCTCGTTGGCGAACATGAACCGGCCGTCGAAGATGTTCTCGGTGATCAGGGAGGCCCCGTCGCTCACCGCGGCCAGGCCGATCGCCATCGGCAGCAGGTCGGTGGCGAAGCCCGGGAACGGCAGCGTGACGACGTCCACCGCCTGCGGCCGGTCGTCCATCCGGATGCGGAACGCGTCGCCCCGGGTCTCCACCAGGCCGCCCGCCGAGACCAGCTTGTCGAGCGCGACCTCCAGGAACGCCGGCGCCACCCCGGTCACCGTGACGTCCCCCCGGGTCATCGCCGCGCCGAAGGCCCACGTGCCGGCCACGATCCGGTCCCCCACCGTGGCGTGCCGCACCGGCCGCAGCCCCGGCACGCCCCTGATGTGCAGGGTGGAGGTGCCGGCGCCGGAGATCCGGGCACCCATCTCGTTGAGCATGGTGCAGATGTCGACGATCTCCGGCTCCCGGGCCGCGTTCTCGATGAGACTCGACCCCCGGGCCAGCACCGCCGCCATGATCAGGTTCTCGGTAGCTCCGACGCTGGGGAAGTCGAGCGCGATCTCCGCGCCGTGCAGCCCTCGCGGCGCCGACGCGATCACGAAACCGTGCTCGCCGGAGATCTCGGCCCCCATCCGGGTCAGTCCCGACACGTGCATGTCGAGGCCCCGCGACCCGATGGCGTCGCCGCCGGGGTGGGCCACCCGCACGTAGCCGCAGCGGGCCAGCAGCGGACCCAGCACGCAGATCGACGCGCGCAGCCGCCGTACGAGGTCGTAGTCCGCCTCGGTGCCGGGCTGCTCGGGGACGTCGATGACGACCGACCGGGACCGGGCCGTCCCGCCGCGCGCGACCATCGGGTCGACCGGATCGTCGGCGTCGAAGTGGACGCCGCAGCCGAGCCGGCGGAGCACCTCGCCCATGATCGCGATGTCGGTGATGCGCGGCACGTTGGTGATCACGCTGCGCCCCGGGGCGAGCAGCGCGGCGGCCATCAGCTTCAGCGCCGAGTTCTTGGCGCCGACGACGTGCACCGAGCCGGCCAGGCGCGCGTCGCCGCGTACCCGGATGACGTCGACGTCGTTGACCGCCGGGTCACCGGCGTCGCCGGGGCCCACCCCCGCCGTTCGGGCGGTGCCGCCGCTCGGGCGCTCCGGGGTCGTCAGATCCGGTATCCGTAGGCTGTGCGTCATGGCCGTCCACCTCACGCGCATCTACACCAAGGCCGGCGACGCCGGCATGACCAGGCTGAGCAACAACGAGCAGGTGCCGAAGACCGATCCGCGCATCTCCGCGTACGCGGACGTCGACGAGTGCAACGCCGCGATCGGCGTGGCGCTCGCCCTGGGGCAGCTCGACGACGAGCTGCGGGCCGTCCTGGCCTCGATCCAGAACGACATGTTCGATGTGGGCGCCGACCTGGCCACCCCGGTCGAGCCGGATCCGAAGTACCCGCCGCTGCGGGTCACCGAGGCGTACGTCGAGCGCCTGGAGGGCTGGTGCGACGAGTACAACGCACGCCTCAGCAAGCTCGACTCCTTCATCCTCCCCGGCGGCACCGCGGGTGCGGCGCTGCTGCACGTGGCGCGGACGGTCGCCCGGCGCGCCGAGCGGGCGGCGTGGGCCCTGGTCGCGCACGACCCCGATCGGACCAGCCCGCTCCCGGCAAAGTATCTCAACCGGCTCTCCGACCTGCTCTTCATCCTGTCAAGGACGGCAAATCCGGCCGGAGATGTGCTATGGGTGCCGGGCGGTAACCGCTGACCACGCGGCCCTCGTGCCCACCGGAGACCCGGTGGGCACGCTGCACCACGTCGAGGTCTGGATGCCCGATCTGAGCGCCGCCACACGCTGCTGGGGCTGACTGCTCGGCGAGTTGCGCTGGACGTCGTTCCCGGAGTGGCCGGACCGGTCGCTCCTGGCGGCTCGGCCCGACGTACCTGGTGCTGGAGCAGTCAGGGGTACCAGGTCGAACTGGACGGGACGTCAGGCTGCGGGCCAGTCCTGGGAGGCCATACGCGGCGAGACCGCCCCCGGAGGGGCGGCCTCGAGCCAGGAGAGGAAACCGGTGACGGTGGACCGGGCCATGGCGATCTCCACCGGGGCGTGGTCACTCGTACAGCGGAGGATGACCCAGTCGGCGGGCATCGACAGGCGCTCCTGCCCCTCGGGGAGCCGCCGGCGCTCGACGGCCAGCCCCTTGCGGCAGAGCACCCGGGTGGGCCGGATGGCGAAGCTGAACAGCCGGTACCAGCGGAGCTGGTCGCCGACGAAACGGCCGAAGCCGGGAGACCAGCCTCGGCCGTCGAGCATCGTGGAGGTCCGTACGCCGAGCCGGATGATGCCCCCGCTGCGGGTGACGACGGCCCGCCGGGCGAAGAGGATCAGAAGTGCGCCGAGGATGACAGCGACGCCGATTCCGATCCCTTCGACGATCCCCATCGACGTTTCGGCTCAGCGGCTCTGCGCGGCGGAGACCGGGGTGGCGCTCTCGGCCAGTACGGTGACGCCGTCGGCGCTCACCGACAGGAAGCCACCGGCGACCTCGTAGGAGACCTGCTCGCCGCCGGGAAGCTTGATGCGCACCTGGCCGGGCTCGGCAAGCTGACCGAGCAGGGGCGCGTGCCCCGCCAGCACACCCAGCTCGCCCTCGGTCGTGCGGGCGACGACCATCTCGGCCTCGCCGGACCAGACCTTCTCCTCGACGGCTACGAGCTCGACGTGAAGCTGCTTTGCCACGCTGTCTCCTTGCTGCGGCGGCGGATTGTCGAAAGTCTAGTCGGGCCGCCGGCCAGCACCCAAGGCGGGTGGCGAGACCTGCGCCACGACTACTTCGCCTTGTTCTGGAAGTCGGGATGCTCCACCAGGAAAGCGTCGAGTTGTTCCTTCTTCAGGGCGGTGAAGAAATCGTCCACCGCGGGCTCGAACCTCTCGCCCCGGTATCTGCCGTTGACGGTGACCGACCCGCCCGGCAGCTTGATCATCTGGATCGTCTCCGGGCGGATGTTCTTCAGCGCCAGCCCGAAGTCGACCACGCCGTTGCCCCGGCCGCTGAAGATCAGCGACTGCCCGGCCGCCCGCAGCACCCGGTCCAGCTTCACCGGGTTCGTCACCACGTCGGCGCTCAGCGCCTGGCCCGCCATGGCCTTGACGAACTGCTGCTGGTGCCGCTGCCGGCCGTAGTCGCCGTCGGGCACGCCGTTCTTCGGGTAGCGCTGACGGACGTAGTCGAGCGCCTGCCAACCGTTGAGGTGCTGGCTGCCCTTCTTGTAGACCGCCTGCGGCCCGACGTAGCCGTCACCGTTCGGGTTGCCCTTACGGTGCTTGCCGTCCGGCTCCCGGTGCTCGGAGCGCACCTCGCGCTCGATCTGCATCGTGACGCCGCCCATCGCGTCGACGATCTTCTTGAAGCCGCTGAAGTTGATGATCGCGCCGGCGTCGAAACGCGTGATGCCGGTGGCGTTCTGCACGGTCGACGCCAGCAGTTCGAAGCCGCGGGCGGCGTCCGGGTTGGCGCCGGGCACCCGGCTGCCGTACGACATCGCCGCGTTGAGCCTGTCGGTGCCGCCGTTGAACTCCGCCCGGCTGAACTTGGGGATCTCCACGATGAGGTCGCGCGGCATCGAGAAGAGGTAGGCCCGGTCCAGTTCCGCCGGCACGTGCAGCACCATGACCGAGTCGGCCAGCGGCGGCGTCTCCGGCTCACGCGGGTCGATCCCCACCAGCAGGATGTTCAGCGGGCCCTTGATGTCGCTCTTGCGCTCCTTCGCCCCGGCCGCCTGGTCGCCGAAGAGGTCGGCCTTGCCGACGGCGCCCTCGTAGCGGGTCATCAGCGCCTCGGCGCCGGCCAGCACGGCGCCGCTGACGAGCACGAGGACGGCCCCGAACACGGTGCAGACCCGCGCCCAGCGGGGCACGCCCGACCACCTCGACGGCCTGCCGCCACCCTTGCCGGCCTTACCCACGATCATCTCCGTTCGTCACGCCCACGATGAGGAGACGGGCGCACACAGCCGAATGGTTGCAGTTGGACGCCCACGCGGGGGCGAGCGGATCGACGGTACCCCGCTGGCGACATGATCGCCGAACGGCCGGAACCGGGCAGCGCCGCCCGGACGACCCCGCAAACGAAGACGAGAGGCCGCCCCGGCAGTGCCGGGGCGGCCTCTCGCACAGGACCGACTGGTCAGCCCTTCATCAGCTCAGCAGCCTTGCGCTCCAGGTCCTCCAGACCACCGCACATGAAGAAGGCCTGCTCGGGGAGGTGGTCGTACTCACCCTCGCTGATCTTCTTGAAGGCCTGGATGGTCTCCTCGATCGGGACCGTCGAGCCCGGCACGCCGGTGAACTGCTCCGCCGCGTAGGTGTTCTGCGACAGGAAGCGCTCGATGCGCCGCGCACGCTGCACGGTGATCTTGTCTTCCTCGGAGAGCTCCTCGATGCCGAGGATGGCGATGATGTCCTGCAGGTCCTTGTACTTCTGCAGGATCCGCTTCACCTCGGTCGCCACCGCGAAGTGCTCGGCGCCGACGAACTCCGGGGCGAGGATCCGGGACGAGGACGCCAGCGGGTCCACGGCCGGGTAGATGCCCTTGTCGGAGATCGACCGCTCCAGGTTGGTGGTCGCGTCGAGGTGGGCGAACGTGGTGGCCGGGGCGGGGTCGGTGTAGTCGTCCGCCGGCACGTAGATCGCCTGCATCGAGGTGATGGCCTGGCCCCGGACGGAGGTGATCCGCTCCTGGAGCTCGCCCATCTCGTCGGCCAGGGTCGGCTGGTAACCCACGGCGCTCGGCATACGGCCGAGCAGGGTGGAGACCTCCGAACCGGCCTGCGTGAAGCGGAAGATGTTGTCGATGAAGAGCAGCACCTCCTGCTTCTTCACGTCACGGAAGTACTCCGCCATGGTCAGCGCGGAGAGGGCGACCCGGAGCCGGGTGCCCGGCGGCTCGTCCATCTGGCCGTAGACCAGCGCGGTCTTGTCGATGACGCCGGACTCGGTCATCTCGGCGATGAGGTCGTTGCCCTCGCGGGTGCGCTCACCCACGCCGGCGAAGACCGAGGTGCCACCGAAGTTCCGGGCGACACGGGTGATCATCTCCTGGATGAGCACCGTCTTGCCCACGCCGGCACCGCCGAACAGGCCGATCTTGCCGCCCTTGACGTACGGGGCGAGCAGGTCGATGACCTTGATGCCGGTCTCCAGCATCTCGGTCTTCGGCTCCAGGTCCGCGAAGGCCGGAGCCTTGCGGTGGATGCCCCAGTGGTCGTCCGGCTGGAGCGTCTCGCCCTCGGTCAGGTTGAGGCACTCGCCGATGGCGTTGAACACGTGGCCCTTGACCGTGTCGCCCACCGGAACCATGATCGGCGACCCGGTGTCGCGCACCTCGGCGCCACGGACCAGGCCGTCGGTCGGCTGCATCGAGATGGCGCGGACCAGGTTGTCACCCAGGTGCTGGGCGACCTCCAGGGTCAGCGTCTTCTCGCCACCGGAGAGCGTCACGTCCACGTGCAGGGCGTTGAACAGGGCCGGCATGGCGTCGCGCGGGAACTCGGCGTCGACGACCGGGCCGATGACCCGGACCACGCGACCCGTGGCCGTCCCGGTCTCGGCTGGTCCACCAGCAACTGCGGATACAGTCATCACACTTCACTTCCCGACGCGGCGAGCGCGTTCGCGCCGCCGACGATCTCGCTGATCTCCTGGGTGATCCCGGCTTGACGGGCCGAATTCATCTCGCGCGTGTACTTCTCGATCATCTCTTCGGCGTTGTCGGTGGCGCTCTTCATCGCCCGCCGACGGGCCGCCGACTCGCTCGCCGCCGACTCCAGCAACGCCGCGTAGATCCGCGTGTTGATGTACTTCGGCAGCAGCGCGTCGAGCAGCGCCTCCGCGTCCGGCTCGAACTCGTACGCCGGCAGCGCGCCCTCGGACCGGGGGCGGTCCTCCACCTGCATGGGCCCGATGATCCTGGTGACCGGCGTCTGGGTCATCAGGGACTGGAACTCGGTGTAGACGATGTGCAGCTCGTCGACGCCGAGCACACCGTCCGCCCCGGCGCCGCCGTCGACGTCGTCCGCGCCGGCGGTGAACGCCTTGATCAGCGTCTCACCCACCGTGCGGGCGTCGGCGAAGGTCGGCTGCTCGGAGAAGCCCGTCCAGTTGGCCTCGATCGGCCGGTCGCGGAACCGGAAGAACCCGACACCCTTGCGCCCGATGACGTAGAGCACCGGCTCCTTGCCGTCGGCCCGCAGCCGGGCGATCAGCGACTCGGCCATCTTGATGGCGTTGGAGCTGTAACCACCGGCGAGGCCGCGGTCGGAGGTGACCAGCAGGACGCCCGCCCGCCGCACCCGCGGACGCGCGGTGAGCAGCGGGTGGTCGATCTGCGAGTTGGACGCGAGCGCCGTGAGCACGCCGGTGACGGCCTGGGCGTACGGCAGGGACGCCGCCACCCGGGCCTGGGCCTTGGCGATGCGGCTCGTCGCCACGAGCTCCATCGCCTTGGTGATCTTCTTCATCCCCTTCGCCGAGCGGATCCGTTGACGAAGAACGCGTACCTGGGCCGCCATGAGTCAGCCCTTACCGCTTCTCGGCCTGGCCGTCGCGGAAGCGGGTAACCGTCTCGCGGTTCTCCTCACCCTCCAGCGGCGCGGCCGGGGCGTCGTTGATCCGCCGCTCGTCTTCCTTGCCGAGGAAGACCTGCTTGAACTCGGCGATCGCGGCGTCCAGCGAGCCGACGATGTCGTCGTTCCACTGGTTGTCGGCGATGCCGGCCAGCACACCCTCGTGCTTGTGGCGGAGGTACTGGAGGAACTCGGACTCGAAGCGGCGGACCTCGCCGACCGGGATGTCGTCCAGCTTGCCCTCGGTGCCGGCCCAGACCGAGACGACCTGCTCCTGCACCGGGTACGGCGAGTAGTTCGCCTGCTTGAGCAGCTCCACCAGGCGGGAACCCCGGTCGAGCTGGGCCCGGGAGGTCTTGTCCAGGTCGGAGGCGAAGGCGGCGAACGCCTCCAGCTCACGGAACTGGGCCAGGTTGAGCCGCAGCGAGCCGGCGACCTTCCGCATCGGCTTCACCTGGGCGGCGCCACCGACCCGGGAGACCGAGGTGCCGACGTTGATGGCCGGCCGGACGCCCTGGTTGAACAGGTCGGTCTCGAGGAAGATCTGGCCGTCGGTGATGGAGATGACGTTGGTCGGGATGAAGGCCGAGATGTCGTTGGCCTTCGTCTCGATGATCGGCAGACCGGTCATCGAGCCGCCACCCAGCTCGTCGGAGAGCTTCGCGCAGCGCTCCAGCAGGCGGGAGTGCAGGTAGAAGACGTCACCCGGGTACGCCTCACGGCCCGGCGGGCGACGCAGCAGCAGGGACACCGCGCGGTACGCCTCGGCCTGCTTGCTCAGGTCGTCGAAGACGATCAGGACGTGCTTGCCGCCGTACATCCAGTGCTGCCCGATGGACGAACCGGTGTAGGGGGCGAGGTACTTGAAGCCGGCCGGGTCGGAGGCCGGGGAGGCCACGATGGTGGTGTATTCCATCGCGCCCGCCTGCTCCAGGACGCCCTTGATCGAGGCGACCGTGGAGGCCTTCTGGCCGATGGCGACGTAGATGCAGCGGACCTGCTTCTTCGGGTCGCCGGAGCGCCAGTTGTCCCGCTGGTTGAGGATGGTGTCCAGCGCGACGGTGGTCTTGCCGGTCTTCCGGTCACCGATGATCAGCTGACGCTGGCCACGGCCGATCGGGGTCATGGCGTCGACGGCCTTGAGGCCGGTCTGCAGCGGCTCGCTGACCGACTGCCGCGACATCACGTTCGGGGCCTGAAGCTCCAGCTCGCGGAAGCCCTCGTTGGGGATGTCGCCGAGCGCGTCGATCGGCTCGCCGAGGGCGTTGACCACGCGGCCGAGGAAGGCGTCGCCGACCGGCACGGAGAGCACCCGGCCGGTGCGCTTGACGCGCTGGCCCTCTTCGAGCTTGGCGGAGTCACCGAGAACGACGACACCGATCTCCCGGACGTCGAGGTTCAGCGCCACACCCAGGGTGCCGTCCTCGAACTCCAGGAGCTCGTTGGTCATGGTCGAGGGGAGACCCTCGACGTGGGCGATGCCGTCGCCGGTGTCGGCGACGGTGCCGACCTCCTCGCGGGAGAGTTCGGACGAGTAGGAGGAGACGTAGCGCTCCAGGGCGCCGCGGATCTCCTCCGTCGAGATGGTCAGCTCGGCCATCCTCTGCTTCCTTAAATTTCAGGGGCCCGGGATACCTAGTACCGACCGGTCCGAATGGCGTCTATCAGGGCGCTGGGCGGCGGTGCCGCCTCAGCGCTTCGTGAGCGCGTTGCGGCTCTCGTTGAGGCGGCGCAGGACGGTGCCGTCGTACAGGTCGGAGCCGACCCGCACGCTCACGCCACCGAGAACTGAGGGGTCCACCGTCTGCTTGACGGAGACCTCTCGACCGTATATCGCGGAGAGACTCGCGCCCAGCCGGCGCTCGTCGTCTTCACTCAACGGGGCCGCGGCGGTCACGTACGCCACCTGCCGGTCCCGCCGGTCGGCGGCCAGCTCGACCAGCCGGGTGAGCGCCCCGACGAAGGAGCGTCCCCCGAACCCGCTCAGCGCGACCTCGACGAGGCCGACGGTGACCGGGCGGGCCTTGCCGCTGAGCAGCTCGCGGGCCAGGGCGGCCCGCTGCCCCACCGGGGCGATCGGGTCGGCCAGCGCGTTGGAGAGCGCGGGCTGACCGGCGACCACCTGACCGAAGCGGAACAGCTCGTCCTCGACCTCACCGAGGTCGCCGGCGGTGTCCGCGCTGGCGAGCAGCGCCTCCACGCCGAGCCGCTCGGTGCCGCCGAGCAGCTCCGACGGCGCCGACCAGCGGTTGGCGACCAGCGAGGCGACCAGGTCCAGCGCCTCGGCGCCGACCTTGCCGCGCAGCAGCTCGCCGAGCAGGGCGGCCCGGTCGGCACCGGAGCGCGCCGGGTCGGAGAGCGCCCGGCGCAGCCGCGGCTCGCGCCGCAGCAGGTCGGCGACGGAGAGGATGTCGGCGGCGGTGGTGGCCACCGCCGACGGCTCCGTGCCGCGGACGTACGCGTCGAGGCGCTCGGCCGCGATCTTGTACGACTCCCGGCTGGCGGCCTGCATCAGCGGGCCCCCGCGCTCTCGAGGTTGCTCAGGAACCGGTCGACGGTGCCCTTGCGACGGGCCTCGTCGGCGAGGGACTCGCCAACGATCTTGCTGGCCAGTTCGACCGCGATCGTGCCGACCTCCGTGCGCAGTTCGCGCGAGATGGTGGCCCGCTCGGCGGCGAGCTGCTCCTTGCCGGCCGCGATGATCCGGTCGGACTCCTCCCGCGCCTTGGCGAGGACGTCCTGACGGATGCCCTCGGCGTCGGCTCGGGCGTCGTCCCGGATCCGGGCCGCCTCGTTGCGTACCTCGGCGAGCTGGGTCCGGTACTGCTCCAGCACCTGGTTCGCCTCGGCCTGGGCGGCCTCGGCCCGCTTGAGGCCACCCTCGATCGCGTCGACCCGCGCCTGGTACATCGCCTCCATGCGGGGCATGACGAACTTCAGCAGGACGAAGCAGAGCAGGGCGAAGGAGATCGTCCCGATGACCATCTCCTGCCAGATCGGCAGGATGGGGTTGTGCGCGCCTTCGGCGGCGAGGAACATGTCAGACCTCCGGGTCGGGAGAGAGCTCTCGTCAGCCGCCGACGGCGAAGGCGAGCACCAGGCCGAAGAGCGCGAGCGCCTCGACCAGGGCGAAGCCCAGGATCAGCCAGGTCCGGTTGTAGCCGGCGGACTCCGGCTGGCGCGCGCTCGACTGGATGTAGGCCGCGAAGACCAGGGCGACACCGATACCGGGGCCGATGGCGGCGAGACCGTAGCCGATGGTGTTGACGCTGCCGCCGATTTCGGCAAGAACAGTCATTGCGGGTATTCCTCCTGTTCGACGCGTGAGGTCTCACGCGTTACGCGGTGTACCAGAAGCTTGGTCGGGCCGGGTGACCCGCCGAGCTGATCAGTGCTCGTCGGCGAGCGACGTCCCGATGTAGTTCGCGCTGAGCGTGACGAAGACGTAGGCCTGCAGCACGGCGACCAGCACCTCGAAGAAGGCCATCACGATCGCCATCAGGAAGGAGAGGACCGAGGTCGCCTGGATGAAGATGCTGCTCGAGTTGAGCATCACGAAGCCGCCGACGGTGAAGACCAGCAGCAGCAGGTGGCCGGCGAACAGGTTGGCGAAGAGCCGCAGCGCCAGCGTGACCGGCCGGACGATGAAGTTCTGCATGAGCTCGATCGGGATCAGCAGGAAGTGCATCGGCCACGGCACGTTCGGGATGATCAGGCTCATCTTGAGGTATTTGCCGAGGCCGTGCTTGCGGACGCCGATGTAGAGGTACATGACGTAGGAGATCATCGCGAGCACGATCGGGAAGGCGATGTGCGAGTTGGGCGAGATCTGCAACCCGGGCACGATGCTGAAGAGGTTGGTCAGCACGATGAAGCTGAACAGCACCGTGAAGTAGGGCGCGAAGCGGACGCCCGCCGCGCCCATCTGCTCCTTGGCGATGTTGTCCCGGACCAGGCCGTAGACCGCCTCGGCGTAGAACTGGGGCCGGCCGGGGACCAGCTTGGGCTTCCGGTAGGCGAGCATGAAGAAGATGATCAGCAGCGCCACCGCGAGCCAGATCATGATCCCGAATTTGGTGACCCAGGGCCCGGCCACGTCCGGCGGATAGAAATCTCCGACGCTGGGGGGCCAGGGAAGCTCCTGGGCGACGACCAGCTGTCCGCTCACCGTGTCATCCTCCGCACTCGACAGACCCGCGCGTGCTGGCACTCAAGCACTGAGCCTCTTCATGATCAGGTAAATCGCTCCGGCCGCGCCGAAGATCATGCCGACGGCGACCCCGATGCCGGTCCGCAGATCGAGAAATCGCTCCGCCAACCAACCGAGGAAACCCCACACCACGATGCCGGCGAGCAGGTAGCCCAGAACGGCCCCTGCCGCGCCCTCCGACGAGTGTTCGTCGGACCTTCGGGAGGGTGGGTCTTCGGCCATGACGTCGCGAACAATATCAGCAGGGACGCGCGGGAGTGTGCGGCACCCCCCACACTGCGGGCAGCGTGCGGGCGATGGTGCGGGCGCGTAATTCGTTGGTCAGGCTACTCCCGTGCGGCCCCTCACGGCAGCCCGAAATGCCGGACGCGGGCCCGGTATCGCGCTCACTCATCGCGCCGCTCGAAGGTCGGCAGCGGCGAGCGCATGGCCCACGCCAGGTGGGTACCCGTCCAGACCACGACGGCCGCGATGATCGCCACCCCCATGTCGGGCAGGCCGGGCCAGCCGGTGGCCGCCACGGCCGCCATCGCCACCCCGAGCACCACGATCTTCGTGGCGTAGGTGACCAGCCCCACCGACATGATCATCCGGGGGTTGACGGCGTCCGCCCAGGCCACCGAGACACCGGAGATGAGGTAGCTGGCGATGACGAGCGCGATCCCGGCGGCCACGCCGGCCGCGCCGGTGGCCCCGCGCAGCACCGCCGCGACGGGCACCGCGACGAGCGCCAGCACCCCACAGGCCAGCAGCGGCAACCGCAGGTGCGGCAGCCGGGCCCGGACGGCGCCCGGCTCGCCCGCGCGCGGCTCGCTCATCGGGTCGCGGCCGGGACGGCCACGGTCGAGCCGGGCGCGGCCGGCACCGCCGGCGAGGTGGGGCTCCCGCCGGCGCCCCGTCGCCGGCCACCACCCAGCCGGTCCGGCTCGCCGAGCACCCCTGCCGCGATCCGCGGGTCGGTAGCGCGGAGCTGGTCGAAGTCCCGCCCCCGGAAGGTGCTCGTCTCAGTAGCCACAGCGCCAGAGTCTATTGGGCCGCACACTGGAGGCCGTGAGATGCCTGGTCACGGGAGCGACGGGTTACATCGGCGGGCGCCTGGCGCCCCGGCTGCTGACGGAGGGGCACGAGGTGCGCTGCCTGGCCCGCAAGGCGGGACGGCTGCGCGACGTGCCGTGGGCGGCGCGGACCGGGATCGCCGAGGGCGACCTGCGCCGGCCGGAGACACTGCCCGCCGCGTTCGAGGGCGTGGACGTCGCGTACTACCTCGTGCACTCGCTCGGACAGCCCGGCTTCGAAACCGCCGACCGGGAGGCCGCCACCGGGTTCGCCACGGCCGCGCGGGCCGCCGGCGTACGCCGGATCGTCTACCTGGGTGGGCCGGAACCGGCGGCGGACCGGGAGGTCCCGTCGGCGCACCTGCGCTCCCGGGCCGAGGTGGGACGGATCCTGCTCGGCAGCGGGGTACCGACGGCGGTGCTGCGGGCCGCGGTGATCATCGGGTCCGGCTCGGCCTCCTTCGAGATGCTGCGCTACCTGACCGAGCGGCTGCCGGCCATGGTCACCCCCCGCTGGGTACGCAACCGGATCCAGCCGATCGCCGTCCGGGACGTACTGCGCTACCTGGTCGGCTGCGCGAGCCTGCCGCCGCAGGTCAACCGCGCCTTCGACATCGGCGGGCCGGACATCCTCACCTTCGAGGACATGATGCAGCGCTACGCGCGGGTGGCCGGGCTGCGCCGGCGGACCATCGTGCCGGTGCGGCCACTGACGCCGTCGCTCTCCTCGCACTGGGTCGGCCTGGTCACCCCCGTGCCGAACGCGATCGCCCGGCCCCTGGTGGAGAGCCTGGTGCACGAGGCCGTCGCCCACGAGCACGACATCGCCGCGTACGTGCCCGACCCGCCGGAGGGGCTGACCGGCTTCGACCAGGCGGTCGCGGCGGCACTCGCGAAGGTCCGCGACGGCGCGGTGGAGACCCGCTGGTCGACCGCGAGCGGCTCCGACGCGCCGGCCGAGCCGCTGCCCAGCGACCCGGAGTGGTCCGGCGGGACCGCCTACACCGACATCCGCGAGCGGGCGGTGCACGCACCGCCGGACGCCCTGTGGCGGGTCGTCGAGGGCGTCGGCGGCGAGCACGGCTGGTACTCGTTCCCGCTGGCCTGGTCGGTGCGCGGCTGGCTGGACCGGCTCATCGGCGGGGTGGGGCTGCGCCGCGGCCGGCGCGACCCGCACCACCTCCAGGTCGGCGAGGCGCTGGACTTCTGGCGGGTGGAGGAGATCGTCCCCGGCGAGCTGCTGCGGCTGCGCGCCGAGATGCGACTGCCCGGCCGCGCCTGGCTGGAGATGCGGGTCGTCCGGGTGGACAGCGCGGGCAGCCGCTACCACCAGCGGGCGGTGTTCCTGCCGCGCGGGCTGCCCGGGCACGCGTACTGGGGGGCCGTGGCACCCTTCCACGCCGTCGTGTTCGGCGGGATGGCCCGCAACATCGCCCGCCAGGCCGAGCAGGCCGCCGGCCGGCCCGCCCCCGCCGCGCGCCCCTGAGCCGACCCCGGCTCAGTTGCCGGCCCGCACGCCCGTGAGCTGGAACGCGGTCGACTGGCTGGGCGGCACGAAGTCACGCACCGGCTCGTCGCGCAGCGCGGCGGCGAGCACCTCCCCCACCGCCGCCACGAGCTGCTGCTGCACCCGCTGACCGACCGGGTCGCGCGGATCGTCGGGGTTGGCGGCGATCGAGGCGACCGCCAACTGCGGGGTGAAGGCGACCACGGTCTCCGTCGCGTACCCGTCGGAGCTGCCCGTCTTGCCCGCCACCGGCCGACCGAGCTGCTGGCGCAGCCCCGGGGCGGTGCCGCCGGTGCACGTCCGGTACATCGACTGGTCACCGACCGGGCAGCGGGCCGCGTCGGTGGCCGCCCGGGCCACGTCCGCGTCGACCGCCTGCCGGCAGCCCGGCCGCGCGGCGGCCACCGGGCGACCGGCCGCGTCGGCGATCGAGACGACCGGCAGCGGCGCGCACCACGTACCCTCGGCCGCCAGCGCGGCGTACGCGCCGGCCAGGTCGAGCGGGGTGGTGGCCGAGACGCCGAGGGTGAACGGCCCCCACTCCTGCGCGCCGTGGCGCGCCAGCCGCGCGTCCTGCTCCGACCGGAACACAATCCCGAGCCGCTCCGCCATCTCCACCACCCGGTCCGCGCCGACCCGCTCGGTCAGCCACGCGAAGTACGTGTTGACCGACTGGCCGAACGCGGTCCACATGCTGTGCCGGCCGTTCATGGTCGGGCTGGCGTTGTGCGGGCACCAGTACCCGTCGCAGCTCGCCGCCCCGGTCACCGAGTAGCGGGTGAGCAGCTGCTCCGGCGCGTCGAACTCGGTGTTGAGCGGCAGGCCCGACTCCAGGGCGGCCAGCATCGCGAATACCTTGAACGTGGAACCGGCCTGGTAGCCCTCGATCGCACCGCCCCCCGCGGCCAGCGGGACGACCGTGTTCGGGTGGTTCTTCTGCCCGCCCGGATTGGCCTCCACGCCGTAGTGGCGGTTCACCGCCATCGCGAGCACCCGGCCCGTGCCGGGCTGGACCACCACCGTCGGCGCCGCCCGCTCATCGCCCACCGGGTAGACCCGGCGGACCTGCTCGGCGGTGACGCGCTGCACCGCCGGGTCGAGCGACGAGACGATGGAGAACCCGCCCCGGCGCAGCGTGAGCTGCCGCTCGTCGACCGTCGTGCCGAACGCCGGCTGGTCGTTCCACCAGCGGGTGAACCAGTCGCAGAAGAAACCCCAGTCGTTGTGCTGCACCGGCACCGCCGTGCAGTCGTTGGGCGTGTTGCGCGGTCGTAGCCGCAACTGCTCGGCACCGGCGCGGGCCGCCGCGTCGGCCGACACCTGCCCGGACTCCACCAGCCGGTCGAGCACGTACGCCCGGCGGGCGAGCGCGGCGTCCGCGTCGCCGTTGATCGGGTCGTCGGTGTGCGGGGACCGCACCAGGCCGGCCAGCAGCGCCGCCTCGGCCAGGGTGAGCCGCGTCGGCGGTTTGGAGAAGTAGCGCCGGCTCGCGGCGGCCACCCCGTACGCGCCGGCGCCGAAGTAGGCGATGTTGAGGTAGCGGGCCAGGATCTCGTCCTTGGTCAGCTCCCGCTCCAGGGTCAGCGCGTACCGCATCTCCTGGACCTTGCGGGCGGTGGTCAGCTCGCTGGCGGCGGCGCGCTGCCGCTCGCTGAGCCGGGGGTCGTTGCTGAGCACGTTGCGGACGTACTGCATGGTCAGCGTGGACGCGCCCTGCCGGGTCGTGCCGTCGCGCCGGTTGACCGTGAAGGCCCGCACCACCCCGCGCAGGTCGACCCCGCTGTGCTCGTAGAACCGGGCGTCCTCGGCGGCGATGATCGCCTGCCGCATCACCGGCGTCACCTCGGCCAGCGGCACGTCCACCCGGTCCTCCTGGTAGAAGGAGGTGATCAGGGTGGTGCCGTCGTTGGCGTAGAGGTTCGAACGCTGGGCCGTGGGCGGCGCGCGCAGCGTGTTCGGCAGCTCCGAGTAGGGCGCGGCGAGCGCCGAGAAACCGATCCCGAAGACCAGCGCGGCCGGCAGGGCCGCCACCGCGAGCACCAGCCCGGCCAGTACGCCGGCGATCAGCACGGTGAACACTTTGTCGAGGCGTGCCCGGGTCATCAGCTCTCCCCGCAGGAGCCGGTCAGGACCCACCCAGAATGACCCGAAAGGCCCTCTTGGCCGCCCCTTTCCCCCAGACCCGCAGGAAACTCACACGCCGGGGTACCTCGCGCGGGTTACGGCAGGAGCGCGGCGGCGAGCGGCTGAACGGTCTCCTCGATCTCGTCGGCGACCCGGCTGAAGCACTGGTCGCCACGCCCCCACGGGTCGTCGAGATCGTCGGTCGGCAGCGAGGAGGCGCCCGGGCGGGTGGCGTGGGCGGCCCGCACCAGCGCCACACCGCGCGCGTACACCCCCTCGGGGGTCGCCTCGGCCACCGGCAGCCCCGCGGCGTCCACCCCGGCGAGCAGCCGGCCGAACTCGCCCAGCACGAACGTGCGCGCCGCCGCGTCGGGCCGCAGCGCCACCACGTACTCCTGCTGGTCGGCGGTGGCGGTGAGGACGAGATCGGCGGCGTCGATGTGGTCGGAGCGCAGCTTGCGGGCGGCGAAGCCCTCGACGTTGCCGCCCCGGGCCGTCACCTGACGCGACGCTGGCGGGTTCATGTCCTCCCCCGCGTGCCAGCCACCCGTGCCCGCGCTGTGGCTGTGCAGCAGCTCGTCGGCGCGACCCGGCTCCACCCCGCGGCGGACCAGCCGCTCCCGCACCGCGAGGGCCAGCAGCCGCTCGGCCATCGGGGACCGGCAGATGTTGCCCATGCAGACGTGCAACACGGTGAACGGCGGCACTCAGACCCCCTGGCCGGTGAGGATGTCCGGCACCACGTCGCGGAGCTTCTCCAGCGCGACGGCGCCCTGGCGCAGCACCCGCGGCACCTCGCCGGTCAGGTCCACGATCGTGCTCGGCACCGGGTCCGGGCAGGGCCCGGCCTCCAGGTAGGCCCGCACCGAGTAGGCGAGCTGGTTGCGGGCCTCCTCGGCGGTGAGGGCCGCCGGCTGGCCGGCCAGGTTGGCCGAGGCGACCGCCATCGGACCGGTCTCGCGCAGCACCTCCAGCGCCACCGGGTGCAGCGGCATCCGCACCGCCACCGTCCCGGACGTGTCGCCGAGGTCCCAGCGCAGGCTCGGCGAGTGGGCGACGATGATGGTCAGCGCACCGGGCCAGAACGCCTCCACCAGGTCCCGGGCCGCCTGGGGCAGCGAGTAGACCAGGCCGTCGAGGGTGTGCCGGGAGCCGATCAGCACCGGCGGCGCCGTCGCCGGGCCGCCCTTGGCGTCCAGCAGGGCCTTCACCGCGTACGGGGTGAAGGCGTCCGCGCCGATGCCGTAGACCGTGTCGGTGGGTAGGACGACCAGCTCGCCGTTCTTGACCGCCTCGATGGCCGCAGCGATGCCGCGGTCCCGGTCGGCGGTCGACCGGCAGTCGTAGAGCATCACGGGGAGTCAGTCTGCCACGTCGCGCCGGCGGCGGCGTGCGGGCCGTCCGGCCGCCGGGACGCGGTCGCGAAGCGGGGCCGCCCGGTCAGGTCCCGGTGACCGGTCACCGCCGCGAACCGGCCGTCCCCGGCGAGCAGGTCGGGCACCGCCGCGCCGTGCGTGTCGTCGTGCTCGACGCCGACCACCCCGCCCGGTCGCAACAGGGCCGCCGCCCGGTCGACCACGGGCCGGATCACCGCCAGCCCGTCCGCGCCGCCGAAGACCGCGTCCGCCGGATCGTGCCGGCCCACCTCCGGGGGGACGACCACGCCCGACGGCACGTACGGCGGGTTGCAGAGCAGCACGTCGACCCGGCCCACCAGGTCGGCGAGCAGGTCGGCCGCCGTGACGTCGGCCACCACCACCTCGATCGGCCGGTCCCCCGCGGCGGCCCGCGCCGCCGCGTTGCGCCGCAGCCAGGGCAGCGCCGCCGCCGCCCGTTCCACCGCCACCACCCGGACCGCCGGCACCTCCTGGGCCACCGACAGGGCGATCGCGCCCGAGCCGCTGCACAGGTCCACCACCAGCCCGGCGCCCAGGTGCCGGGCCTGCGCGATCCCCCAACCGGCCAGCAGCTCGGTCTCCGGCCGGGGCACGAAGACGCCCGGCCCCACGGCCAGCTCCAGGTGCCGGAAGCCGGCGCTGCCCGTGACATGCTGCAACGGCTCCCGTCCGGCCCGCCGAGCCACCAGCCCGTCGAACCGGTCCAGTTGCTCGGCGGTGAAGTCGTCGGCGAGCGCCAGCCGCCCCCGCGGCACGGCGAGCACGTACGCGGCCAACTGCTCCGCCTCGGCGCGGGCGCTGCCGATCCCGGCCTCGGCGAGGGCCCGGGACGCGTGCGCCAACGCCACGGAGGGGCGTCGCCGTCTCGTCCCTTCGGACGGGTGTTGCGGCACGGTGGTCACGAGATAATCATGAGGTGTCGCGCCGGGCAGCACGAGCGGATGCGTCCGGACGCACACCGGCAGGGAGGTCGCGGTGGGTTGGCTCGACAGGGTCACCGACCAGGTTGACGCCCTGACCCGGGCACGGTTGCTGCAGGAGTCCAGCCGCTCCGCCGAGGCGTACGCGATCCTCGACCGGGTCGCCAGCACCACCACCGACCCGTACGCGCGGGCCGACGCCCTGGTGCAGCGCCTCTCCGCGGTGATCAATCTGGGCCGGACGGCCGAATACACCCGGGCCGTCGAGGAGGCCTCCACCGCCGTCCGCGATCTCGCCGAGCCCTACCTGCTCGGGCACCTCAACGCGCTGGCCGCGCTCGCCGCGCACCACCAGGGTGCGTTGGACCGCTGCGTCACCCACCTCGTGAAGGCCGCCCGGGCGCTGGGCGCGGTCGAGGGGCCCGACCGGGACACCGCGTGGGGCTGGCACGACCTGGCGATGGCCTACTCGTACCTCAGCTTCCACGGCTACGCCCTCGGCGCCATCGAACGTGCCCGGCAGCTCGGCACCGTCGCCGGCATCCCGGCGGAGACCTTCGCCGCCCCCGGCATCCGGCTGCGCAACGCGGTGGCGCTCGACCACAACGGCGACAGCGACGGCTGCCTGCGGGTGCTGCGGGACGTCGCCGCCGACCTCGACCGGTTCCTGCGCAGCGGGCGGGCCGGCAAACTGCGCCCGAGCAGCCTCGCCGCGTACGGCTACGCCGCCGCCCGGCGGGCGGCCCTCGGCGACCGGCTGGACGTCGACCCCGATGCCACCCCGACCCGGATGCTCGGCCACGGCGGCGACAGCGCCCGGGCCCGGGACATGCGCCAACTCGGCCAGATCTGCCTCGCCGTCACCGAGGGACGCCCCATCGAGGCCGTCACCCGGCTCGACACCGTCCGGGTCTCCACCGAGACGCTGGGCGCGGCCGAACCGGCCCGGCTGCGCAGCATCGCCCTGGCGCGGGCCGGCGACCACGCCGGGGCGCACCGGGCCGACCGGCTCGCGTTCCGGTTGGCCGCCCAACGCAACGACCGCCTCCGGGACGTCTACATCGACGGGATCGCCGCCCGCATCGACCACGAGGAGATGCGCCGCGAGGCGGCCCGCTTCGAGGGCGAGGCGTTGACCGACCCGCTGACCGGGCTGCCGAACCGGCGGCGGCTGGAGCGCTACATCGCCACGCTCGTCGCCCACGGCGACCGGGCGGTGATCGGCGTGTGCGACCTGGACGGCTTCAAGGCCGTCAACACCCGGCACGGGCACCACTCCGGCGACCTGGTGCTCCAGCGCATCGCCGGGGTGATCAACCGGGTGATGCGCCGGGGCGACTTCGTGGCCCGCTACGGCGGGGACGAGTTCGTGGTGGTGCTCCCCGGTGCGGGCATGGCCGAGGCGGCCGAGGTGGGCCGCCGGATCGACGCCGCGGTGCACGCCGAGGAGTGGGAGTCGCTGGTGCCGGGCACCCCGGTCGGGGTCAGCGTCGGCTTCGCCGAGGTGGGTGCCAGCGGCCGGGGCCTGCGCGACGCGCTGAGCACCGCCTTCGAGGCCGCCGACCGCGAGATGCTGCGCGCCAAGACCCGACCCCGCACCCCCTGATGTCGTAAACGATTCAGCCACAGACGGCCCGCGTGGGGCCCCGGCGGGGCCGGGTCAGCGGCGGGTCAGCTCGGTGTCGCCGGCGAGACGGGCGGCACGGTCCGCCTCGACGAGGGCGTCGAGCACCCCGTCCAGGTCGCCGGCCAGCGCCAGGTCCAGGTTGTACGCGGTGTAGCCGATGCGGTGGTCGGTGATCCGGTTCTGCGGGAAGTTGTAGGTGCGGATCCGCTCGGAGCGGTCGACGGTGCGCACCTGCGCCTTGCGGGCGTCCGAGGCGGCCGCGTCGGCCTGCTCCTGGGCCGCCGCGAGCAGCCGGGCGCGCAGGATCCGCATCGCCTGCTCCCGGTTCTGCAACTGGGACTTCTCGTTCTGGCAGGAGACCACGATGCCCGTCGGCACGTGCGTGATCCGCACCGCCGAGTCGGTGGTGTTCACCGACTGCCCGCCCGGCCCCGAGGAACGGAACACGTCGATGCGCAGCTCGTTCGGGTCGATGGTGACGTCGACGTCCTCGGCCTCCGGCAGCACCAGCACCCCGGCGGCGCTGGTGTGGATGCGGCCCTGCGACTCGGTGACCGGGACCCGCTGCACCCGGTGCACGCCGCCCTCCCACTTGAGCCGGGACCACACCCCGTTGCCGCCCTCGGGCACGCCCTTGGTCTTGATCGCCAGCGAGACGTCCTTCACCCCGCCCAGATCCGAGTCCTGCGCGTCGAGCACCTCGGTGAGCCAGCCGCGCCGCTCGGCGTAGCGGGTGTACATCCGCAGCAGGTCGCCGGCGAACAGCGCCGACTCCTCGCCGCCCTCGCCCGCCTTGATCTCGACGATGACGTCCTTGGCGTCGTGCGGGTCGCGCGGGATCAGCAACTCCGCCAGCCGCTGCTCCAGCGCCGGCAGGCTCGCCGCGATCGCCTCGGCCTCGGCGGCGAAGGACGCCTCCTCGGCGGCCAGCTCCCGGGCGGCGGCGAGGTCGGCGCGGGCCTGCTCCAGTTCCCCGGCCGCCTTGTGCAGCGGCACCAGCGCGGCGTACCGGCGGCCGACCCGGCGGGCGGTGCCCTGGTCGGCGTGGATGGCCGGATCAGCCAGCCGCTTCTCCAGCTCGGCGTACTCGTCGAGGAGGGCGGCCAGACGCTCGCTGCTCATGCGGGAGGGCTCCTTCGACGAGGGCTGGATCCGGGGAGATACGGACGACGCCCGCGCCCGGCACGAAACCGGACGCGGGCGCCGAACGAGGAGCTACTTGGCCTTCTTGGCCTGAACCTTGGCGTACTTCTGCTGGAACTTCGCCACCCGGCCCGCGGTGTCCAGAACGCGCTGCTTGCCGGTGTAGAACGGGTGGCAGGCGCTGCAGGTCTCGACGTGGATCGAGCCGCCCTTGGCGGTGCTGCGGGTGGTGAACGTGTTACCACAGGAGCAGCTGACCTCGGTGGTCACGTACTCCGGGTGGATGTTGGACTTCATCTCGCCTCGGTCCTCTCGTGGATGGTCGCCGGGTCGCCGTGGGTGTCCGTCGCGGCCTGCGACGGGCGGGCGTGAACCGGAACCGGTGGCCGATTGACCAGTGTGCCATGGGCGTACGCCGACCCGGCAGTCGGGCCGCACGGCTGGTCCGGCTTCGACAACGCACGCCGCACCTCCCGCATTCCCGACGCCCGGCCGGGCATTCATCCCGCCACGGCCGCCGCTGGCGTCGTGCCCCGGGCGGGGCACGACACCGGTGGCCGGCGGGACCGCCGACGACCTACGACACGGAGGACCTGATGCCCCGCCTGATCGCCACCCGGGGACTGCCCGCCTCCGGCAAGACCACGTTCGCGCGGACACTCCAGCCGTCCGTGGTCCGCGTCAACCGGGACGACCTGCGCCGGATGCTGCACGGCGAGCGGCTGTTCACCCAGTGGGCGGAGTGGCAGGTCACCGTCGTGCAGCGGGCGCAGGTCGAGGCGCTGCTGCGGGTCCGGGCCGACGTCTGCGTCGACGACACCAACCTGCGGTCGCGGACCCTGCGCGACTGGGCCGACCTGGCCGCCCGGCACGGCGCCGAGTTCGAGGTGCACGACTTCACCGACGTGCCGCTCGCGGAGTGCCTGCGCCGCGACGCCGCCCGCCCCGGGGCCGACCGGGTCGGCGAGGCGTGGATCCGCCGGCTGCACGAGCGCTACCTGGAGGGTCGTACGCTGCCGCTGCCCGTGCCGCAGGCCCGGACGGGGCGGCCCGCCACGGTGCACACCCCGTCGAGCGAGCCGCCGGAGATCGTGCTGGTCGACATCGACGGCACGGTCGCGCTGAACGTCTCGCGCAGCCCGTACGACATGACCCGGGTCGGCGAGGACGAACCGAACCCGGCGGTGATCGCGGCGGTCCGGGCGATGCACGCCGCCGGGTACGGGGTGGTGTTCTGCTCGGGCCGGGACGCCACCGCCCGCGCCGCCACCGAGGCGTGGCTGGGCCGGCACGTCCGGGTCCCCCACCTCGGGCTGCACCTGCGAGCCGTCGGCGACAACCGGAAGGACTCCGTGGTCAAGCGGGAGATCTACGAGCGCGAGATCGCCGACCGCTACCGGGTGGTCGGCGTCTTCGACGACCGCCAGCAGGTGGTGCGGATGTGGCGCGCCCTCGGCCTCACCGTCTTCCAGGTGGCCGAGGGCGACTTCTGAGGCCCGCACCGGTCACCGGCGCGGGGCCGTGCGGTCTCACACAGGCGTCGGAGAAGGGCCCCTCCCCCAACGCACCGAGCGTCGGGGAAGGGGCCCTTCCTCACTTCCCGCTAGGCGGCGGGGGCCGCGGCGGCCGCCGTCAGGGTGACGGTGGCCTCGGCGCGCGCGCCGTTGACGTCGACGGCCAGCTTGACCTGCGCGCCGGGGCGCAGGGCGGTGAGCTTGCCGGTGGCCGGGTCGAAGCGGGCCACGTGCCAGGGCTTCAGTCCGAGGATCGAGCCGATGTGCACGTTCGGCGAGGCGGACCAGTCTGCGCTCACCGGCGCCGCCACCGGCACCGTACGCCCGCCGGGCTGGGTCAGCGTGGCGGTGACCGTCGCCGGGGTGCCGACCGCGACGCTGGCCGGTGCGGCCAACGCGAGCGTGTCGACGTGCGCGTGGAACTCGGCGGCGACCCAGCGCGGGCCCTCGACGAGGGGGTTGCGCCGGGCCCGGTCGGCCTCGGCCGGGCTCACCGGGTCGACCCCGAACTCCGTCCACCCGGTGAAGCCGCCCTGGGCGGCGGGGGTCGAGGGGTTCTTGCCCGAGTTGCCGTTGATCAGGTAAGGCACCCCGTCGACCCGGTCGGCGTGGAAGGTGCCGACGTGCCCGCCGACGAACGCCGCGCCCTTGCCGGTGCGGTGCTGGAAGTCGGCCAGCCACTGCTCCAGCAGCGCCGCCTCCTTCCGGTCGCCGAGCTGGCTGGCCTTGGCCGGGCTCGGATCGCGCGGCGGGTGGTGGTGCACCACGACCACCGAGCCGACGGCCGGGTCACCGGCCGCCGAGTCGAGCGCCTCGCGCAGCATCCGCACCTGGTCGAAGCCGCCGCCGCGCAGCGAGCCGGCCGACGAGTTCAGCGTGACGAACCGGGTGCCCTTGTGGTCGAAGGTCCGCTCGGTGTCGCCGAAGGCGGCCCGGAAGTTGGCGATCGGGGCGCCCATGATCTCGTGGTTGCCAGGCACGTAGTAGTACGGCAGTTCTCCGCCGAGTTCCTCGTCCAGCAGCCGCTTGGCCAGCGCGAAGTCCGCCGGGTACGCGGTGTCCACGAAGTCGCCGTTGATCACCAGGAAGTCCGGCTTCGCGGCCTTGACCTCGCGCAGCGTACGGCGGGCCTGGGCGACCAGGTCGCTGTCCGGGTTCGCCGCGACGAACTGCGCGTCGGACATGACCGCGAAGCGCCAGGGCGCACCGTCCACAGTGCCGTCGCGCAGCACCACCCGGTCGGTACGCGGCGTCTCGGCCGGCGCGTCGACCGTCGGCGGCACCTTGGCCACCAGGTCGTCGATGACCACCTCGCTGCGGTACTGCGCGGCGGCGTTGGTCTCCGCCACGTAGAAGCGGCGGATCCGCACCGGGTACTGCACTCCCGCCGGCACGGCGAACTCGACGTACTTCCAGCCCGTCCAGTCGATCAGCGGGCCGCGCAGCACGTGCTGGGTGTCCTGCGCGTCGTGCAGGTGCAGGCTGGGCCACTCCCCCGTGCCGTTGCCGTTGATCCACATGCCGAAGGCCTGCGGCTGGCCGGGCACCGTGATCCAGGCCGGCGGGTCCGCGTACGCGGCCCGGGTGCCGGTGGACTGGCTGAAGTCGTACGTCATCTTCAGGCCCGTGCCGGTGTGGCCCGGCGCGGGCGCGACCGCGCCGCTGGCCCGGGCCTGGCTGAACTTCCAGCTCGCCGCGTCGTCGAAGCCGGCCACCGGCACGTCGGTGAGCCCGACGGTGACCGGCAGGACGGTGCTGCTGCGGCCGACGTGGACGGTGACCAGCGCCGAGCCGGTGCCCCGCAGCGCGGTGACGGCGAGGTTGCCGTCGGCGGTCGGAGCGATCTTCAGCAGGTCCTTGTCGTAGTCGAGCTTGAGGTCGGCCGGCTCGATCGGGGCGGTGTTGCCCTCGGCGTCGTAGCCGACCACACCGAAGAGCGCGCTGCCGTCCGCACCGGTCAGCCCGACCCGGTCCACGGTGGAGTCGATGCGGGCCAGCGGCCCGAGCACGGTCAGGTCGATGGTGCCCCGGGCCGTGCCCCGTGAGGCGGTGACCGTGGTGCTGCCGGGCAGGAGGGCCCGGAAGCGGCCCTTGCTGTCGACGACGCCGTGCAGCGCCGGGTTGGCCCGCCACGTCGGCGCGCCGGCCGCCGGGCCGTACGTCTCGTCGTGGCCGGCGGCGGTGAGCCGGCGGGTGAGGCCGGGGAAGACGCGGTCGGGTCGGCCGCCGCGCACCGGCGCCACGCCGGGGGCGGTGGTCGGGTCGCTGGCGGTCTCCAGCCAGTACCCGGTGAGCCGGCCGCTGCCCTTGGGCGCGTAGATGGCCAGGCCGTTGGGCACGGCACGCTCGCTGCCGTCGGACGGGCTGTTCTCGACCTGCACGGCCGCCGCGCCCGGCTCCCGGGCGAGCAGGGTGGAGGAGCCCCCGCCGTCGAGGTTGAGCGCGTGGTGCGCGCCGAGTTCGGCCATCATGCGGCCCATCTCGGTCTGGGTAACACCGCGGCTGTCGACCTGCCGGCCGTCCACGGTCATCATGATCATGCGGCGGCCGTCGGCGGAGAAGCCGACGGACGTGCGCGGGGCCAGCGACGCGTCGGCGATGCTCTGCACCACTCCGTCGCGGACCAGCACGTTGCCGCCGCCGACCGCCGCGTGCAGGTTGCTGCCGTCGGTCGGCTTGGGCTGCCAGGCGACCGTCACCGCATCGCCGGGGCGCAGCCCGGCGAGGGCGTCCGCGCCGGCGTCGCGGCCGAGAAGCACGGTGGTGCCGGCCGGGATCGGTCCGGTTCCGGCCGTGGGGCCGACGGTGGCGACACGACCGTCGACCACCGTGACCTCGGTGACGCGGTCCGCGCCGCTGACCGCCCGTTCCCGGGTGTACGACCCCCAGAGCGCGGTGAACACGCCGATCCCGTTCGCCTGGATCATGTTGTTGAACTGGGTCAACGTCACCGGTCCGGTGGGCAGCGTCGCGGTGCCGTCGAAGTTCACCTCGATCACCCGCCCCAGCCCCTCGGTGGTGATCGCGACGGCGTTGCGGTGACCGCTGACCGCTGACTGGACCAGTTGCCCGTCGCGGATGCCGACGCCCTGGGCGGCACCGGAGTTGTTGATGTCGAAGAAGTCGCCGTTGACCGCGGCGACGGCGCGGGCCTCGTCGATGGTGCCGCGCAGCGGCTCGGCGCGGCTGACGGCGCCGGCGTTGACATAGTCCACGGTGAGGCCGCCGTCGAGGTCGGCGGTGAGCGCGTCGGCGCGCAGCCAGCCGTCGGCGTCGTACCGGTCGAAGGAGGTCAGGGCGAGGCCCGGCGCGACCGGGCGGGTGGTCTTCGCGGTCTCCAGCCCGCCGGCCGGCGCCACGCCGGTCGGCGCCGCGGCCGACGTGCTCGCCGCCGGATCGGCGGCGAGTGTCACGGAGCCCGCGGGGTGCGAGGAGGCACGCGGTGCGTCCTCGGCCGCGGTCTGGAAGGGGTCGGTGGCCGGTGCCGGCGCACCGGCGGTCGCCGGCACTGTGCCGACCAGGGTGAGCAGCGGCGTCAGCAGGAGGACGCCTGCGAGCCGGGAGGAACGTCTGCGGGTACGCATGGGCGACAGTCAACCGGACGGTGAATAGAAGTTTCAATACCCGCCGCACATCGCGAAGGAAAACTCCAGCCAACTGTGGTGCGGCGGGAAGGCGACGATGCCCGCTTGGCGTCACGGATCGTGACCGGGAATCGGTGCTCCGCACCTGCACGCCGCCCCCTTTGCTCTGCACCCATATCGGCACCGCACACCCTGCGTCAGCGGTGCGTCGGTGGCTGCAGAGCAAAGGGGCCGCAGGGGTGCCAGGCTCGGCTCGAGGTCGCCGGAGAAACGCCTGGTCAGCAGGCATCGGCAACGCTGACCCGAATCGGCCGGCGTCCTGGGGGGAAAAATCAGCTACACAGAGTGAGGCCGGGTCTGAGACTCCGGGTCTCACCGAGAGTCAGCACCGGATACGAATCGGCGCAGGTGGAGCAACGCGGCCCCGACGGCAACGCGGCGCGCGGACGCGAGAAGGGCACGGCCACCGGCCGTGCCCTTCTCGCTCGCCTCACCTGGGAAGGGTCACTCCCCCGGCGTGGACTTCGCGATCTGCATCAGGAACTCGATGTTGGTGCGGGTCTTCTTGAGCTTGTCGAGCAGCAGGTCCATCGCCGCCTGCGAGTCCAGCGAGTGCAGGACCTTGCGGAGCTTGTGGAGGATGGCCAGCTCCTCCGGCGCGAGCAGCACCTCTTCCTTACGGGTGCCGGACGGGTTGACGTCGATGGCCGGGAAGGTGCGCTTGTCGGCGATCTTCCGGTCCAGCTTGAGCTCCGCGTTGCCGGTGCCCTTGAACTCCTCGAAGATGACCGTGTCCGCCATGGATCCGGTCTCCACCAGCGCCGTGGCGATGATGGTCAGCGAGCCGCCGTTCTCGATGTTGCGAGCCGCGCCGAGGAAGCGCTTCGGCGGGTACAGGGCGGTGGAGTCGATACCACCCGACATGATCCGGCCGCTGGCCGGCGCCGCCAGGTTGTACGACCGGCCGAGGCGGGTCACCGAGTCGAGCAGCACGACCACGTCGTGCCCCAGCTCGACCAGGCGCTTCGCCCGCTCGATCGCCAGCTCCGCCACCGTCGTGTGGTCCTGCGGCGGACGGTCGAACGTGGCCGCGACGACCTCGCCCTTGATCGACCGCTGCATGTCGGTGACCTCTTCGGGCCGCTCGTCAACCAGCACCACCATCAGGTGGCACTCCGGGTTGTTGTGCGTGATCGCGTTGGCGATCGCCTGGAGCACCATCGTCTTACCCGCCTTGGGCGGCGACTGGATGAGTGCCCGCTGGCCCTTGCCGATCGGCATGACGAGGTCGATGACCCGGGTGGTCAGGATGTGCGGCTCCGTCTCCAACCGCAGGCGCTCCTGCGGGTAGAGCGGAGTGAGCTTGTAGAACTCCGGCCGGTGCTTCGCCTCGTCCGGCTCCATCCCGTTGATGGTGTCCAGCCGCACCAGCGGGTTGTACTTGTCCCGCCGCTGCTCGCCGTCGCGGGACGCCCCCGCGCGTACGGCGCCGGTGATCGCGTCACCGCGACGCAGGCCGTACTTCTTGATCTGCGACATCGAGACGTACACGTCGTTCGGGCCGGCCAGGTAGCCGGTGGTCCGCACGAAGGCGTAGTTGTCGAGCACGTCGATGATGCCGGCCACCGGGACGAGCACGTCGTCCTCGCCGACCTGCGGCTCGCGGCCGCCACTGTCGCCGCCGCCCTCGGGACGGTCACTGCGACCCCGGCGGCGATCCCGGAACCGGCTGCGCCGCCCGCGACGGCCGCCACTCTCGTCGTCGTCGCCGTCGATGTCACGCTCGGCGCGCTGTCCCCGGTCGCCGCGCTCGTTACGGTCGCCCCGGTCGTTGCGGTCGCCCCGGTCGGCACGCTCGCCCCGCTCGTTGCGGTCGCCCCGCTCGTTGCGGTCGCCCCGGTCGGCACGCTCGCCCCGCTCCGCGCGGTCGCCCCGGTCGGCACGCTCGCCCCGCTCGTTGCGGTCGCCCCGCTCGTTGCGGTCGCCCCGCTCGGCACGGTCACCGCGCTCCGCACGGTCACCCCGCTCGGCACGGTCACCGCGCTCCGCACGGTCACCCCGCTCGGCACGCTCGCCACGCTCCGCACGGTCACCCCGCTCGGCACGGTCACCCCGCTCGGCACGGTCACCGCGCTCGGCACGGTCACGGCCGCGGTCGGCACGCTCGCCGCCCGCCGCCTCCTCCGGACGGGTCTCCGTCGCACGGGTCTCCGCCGGACGGGTCTCCGCCGGACGGGTCTCCACCGGAGCCTCTACCGGACGGGCCTCGTCCGTACGCGTCTCTGCCTGACGGGCCTCCGCCGGTCGGGCCTCGACGGCCCGCGATTCGGCGGTGGCAGCCCGGCTGCGCCGGGTCCGGCTACGGGGCTCGGTCCCGGCCACCGCCGGCTCCGCCGAAGCCTGCCCAGCAGTACGCCGCTCGGCCGCCGGCCGCTCGGTGGTCTCGCGGGCCTCTTCACGGACGGTCGCGGCCGCGGTCGCGACCTCGGCCCGCGGTCGAGGGGTCCCGGCGGCGGCGCCGCCCTGCCGCTCCGAGATCGCGCTGATCAGCTCGCCCTTGCGCATCCGGGCCGTGCCCGAGATGCCGAGCGAGGCGGCCAGGCTCTGCAGCTCCGGCAGCAGCATCGCCGACAGGCCGGTGCCGCTACGCCGACGACGGGCGGGGGCGGCGGTGGTGGCATCGCCAGCGACGTTGGAAACATCCGACGTCACGTCGGTGGTGTCGCTCAATGGATTCCTTCCCTCGATAGGCCGGGACTGCCCGGAGTCGAAAACAAGGTGGCCGGGCGGCCTCGGTGCACCCGCCTCGCATGGACGCGTCGCGGGAGTCTGTAACACAGCAACCAGCGGATTACCGACTCACCAAAGGTCGGTGAGCAGGTCTCGCCGTCTGCGGCGACCCGTGAATACTGCGGTGCGGCGTGGGCCTAGGCAGGGATGACGGGCTTACCGCCGAGAGCTTCGGGGGTGCGCCGACCCGCAGGGAGATCGCATGCTTCGCGGCTGTGCTAAGTCTAGAGCGTAATCAACTCTTCCGACCTGCGGCAACAGGGCCCCGCTCTGCGTGTCCCAGTCTACCCCGGGCAACCTGTGCTCCGCGCCCGTCTGGGTCCAACGGCAGGACCCGCCAGCCTGTTCCCGCCACGAAGCCCCCGGGTGGGGCGGTCAGGGCCAGGACGGTCGGTCCCGCCCCGCTGATCACGGCGGCCACACCCACCTCACGCAGCGCTTTCACCAGGGCGGCGCTGCCCGGCATCGCATCGGCGCGGTAGTCCTGGTGCAGCCGGTCGACGGTGGCCGGCAGCAGCAACGCCGGCTCGGCGGTCAACGCGTGCACCAGCAGCGCGGCGCGGCCGGCGTTCAGCGCCGCGTCGGCGTGCGGCACCATGGCCGGCAGCGCGGCCCGCGCGGTCGCCGTCAGGCCGCGCTCCGCCGGCACGAAGGCCGTCGGTCGTACGCGGTCGGCGACCGGCAGCGACACCGCCCGCGCACCGGACGCCTCCGTCCAGGCGAGGGTGAAGCCGCCGAGCAGGCACGGCGCCACGTTGTCCGGGTGGCCCTCGATCTCGGCGGCGAGCCGTAGCGCGGCGGCGTCGTCGAGGCGGGCCTCGCCGTCGCCGACCAGTGCTCGGGCCAGCAGCACCCCGGCGACGATCGCCGCGGACGAGGAACCCAACCCGCGCGCCTGCGGGATGCGGTTGACGCACTCCACCGCGAGCCCCGGCGGCTGACCGCCGAGCGCGTCGAAGGCCGCCCGCATGGCGCGTACGACGAGGTGCCGGTCGCCGGCCGGCAGCTCCCCGGCCCCCTGCCCCGTCACCGTCACCGTGACGCCCGCTGCCGTCACCTCGGCGGCCACGTCGTCGTGCAGCGACAGGGCGAGCCCGAGGGCATCGAATCCCGGCCCCAGGTTGGCACTGGTGGCGGGGACCCGGACCCGGACCGGGCCGGTGGTGAAGTTCGTCGGCACGGGCCCATGCTAGGGCTCCGCGGCGACGGCAGGGGCCGCCGCCCGCCGGGTGGGACGGGCCGTAGGCCCCGGGCCGCGCACCGGCCGGGCGCCGCGCAACCAGCCGGTCAGGGGCCAGCCGGTCAGCGGCCAGCCGGTTAGCGGCCAGCCGAGAGGGCGGCCCGCGTCCGGCGGGTCAGTGGGCGGCGCTCGGGGCCGGCTGTCCCGCCGGTTGCGTGAGCGAGAGCCCACGGGTGGCGATCCGCCAGCCGAGCGCGTAGACCACCGTGACGAGGCCGCAGCTCGCCAGCACCACCCGCTCGTCCAGGGTGTCCACCACGGCGGCCACCGCGAGCTGGCTGACCGAAACGGCCAGGGTCGCCAGCATCATGTCGGTGGCGAAGACCCGGCCGCGCAGCCGGTCCGGCACCTCGCCCTGCAGGGCGAAGTTCGACAGCACCCAGTTGCTGCCGCCCGCGAGGTGGGCGACGAAGACCAGGGCCAGCACCAGCGGGAACCAGTTCGCCACCGAGGTGCCGAGGTAGGCCAGGCCGTAGAGGGACATGGACAGCGCCAGGCCGGGCAGCAGCCAGGCCCGGTTGGCCAGCACCCGGCGCATCAGGATCGGTCCGACCAGGGCCCCCGCCCCACGGACCGCGAAGAGCAGCCCGGTGCCGACCGGCCCCACCCCGTACACGGCTGCGAGCAGTGGAAAGACCGTCAGTACGCCGTTGCCGAGCCCGACCGCCGACTTGACCGTGACCAGCGCCAGCACCCTCGGCCGGTGCCCGATGTAGCCCAGGGCCTCGCGGATCGCCGGCCAGGTCCGCTGCGGCGGTGCGTGGGCGTCGCGGGGCGCCTGCAACGGCCGGCGGATCAGCGCGGCCAGGCCCGCGGCGACCACCAGCCCCGCCACCGCCACCCAGAAGCAGGCGTACGGGCCGACGGCGGCGCTGAGCAGGCCGCCGAGGGAGGCGCCGACGACGGTCGTGGTGCCCCAGGCCGAACCTGCGACGGCGTTGCCGGCGGCCAACTCGTCGGGGTCCAGCACGTTGGGCAGGGCCGCCTGGGCCGCCGGGGAGTAGAAGGCCTTGGCGACCGCCACCACGCCGATCCCCGCCATCGCCAGCCAGGCCGTCCCGGCGCTGCGCACCCCGAGCAGCATGAGCACGCCGAGCAGGGCCGCGAGGTTCGAAATGATCATGATTTTCCGCCGGTCGAACCGGTCGGCCACCGTGCCCGTGTAGGGCAGCAGCAACGCCACGATGCCGGTGTCGACGGCGAGCACGAGGGCGCCCCACACGCCGCTGCCCGTCAGCTTCGGCAGCAGCACCAGCAGCGGCACCATGACGAACCAGTCGGCGCCGAAGACCACCAGCTCGGCGAGGAAGAGGTTGCGGAAGCTCCGGTTGCGGGTGAGGACCGACATGGTGGACGCCACGCCCGGGACCCTACCGGCCGGCGCGGCGGGCGCACGGCGGACACCTGATCGGACGCGAACGCCCCCGGCGGGCGGGACCCGTCGGGGGCGTTCGCGCACGTACCGCTACTCGGTCGGCGGCAGCGGGGACCTGCGGCTCTTCGGCAGGCGCAGCACCTCGAACTGGTCGGTGCCGTCCAGCAGCGCGCCGGACGGCGTCGACGTGGCCGCCGGGGGCTGGGTCGCCTGCGTACGCGCGGCCGACCCGGAGCCCGCGGCGGACACCCCGACCGACTCGCCGACGGCCGTGTCGGCCTCGTCGCCGGCCGGGTCGCCGTCGCCCGCCACGGCGGTCGGGGTCGCGGCACCGGAGCGGCGGGCCCGCCAGTTCCGCAGCGACTCCTTGGCGTTCTCCGCCATCGCGTACAGCGTCGGCACCAGGATCAGGGTGAGCAGCGTCGAGCTGAGCAGACCGCCGATCACCACGATCGCCAGCGGCTGGGAGATGAAGCCACCCTCACCGGTGAGGCCGAACGCCATCGGCAGCAGCGCGAAGATGGTGGCGACCGCGGTCATCAGGATCGGCCGCAGGCGACGCCGGCCGCCCTCGACCACCGCCTCCTGGACCCCCATGCCCTGTGCCCGGTACTGGTTGACCAGGTCCAGCAACACGATCGCGTTGGTCACCACGATGCCGACGAGCATGAGCACGCCGATCATCGCCGGCACGCCCAGCGGGGTGCCGGTGACCAGCAGCAGGCCGATCGCGCCGGTCGCCGCGAACGGGATGGAGATCAGCAGGATCAGCGCCTGGACCAGGCTGCGGAACGTCGCCACCATGATCAGGAAGACGATCGCGATGGCCGCGAGCACGGCCAGGAGCAGGTCGGCGAAGGCCTCCTCCTGGTCGGCGCTGACGCCACCGACGGCGAAGGTCGCCCCCGGCACGTCGATGCCATCCAGCTTCTTCTGCAACTCCTTGGTGATGGCCCCGAGGTTCGAGCCGGTGGCCGTGCCGGTGACGGAGACGCTGCGCTCGCCGTCGATCCGGCGTACCTGCTGTGGGCCCTCGCCCTGGGTGACGTCGGCGATGTCGTCGAGCTTGACCGCACCGACGGGCATCGCGCGCAGCTCCTCGATGGTGGTCGGCGGCTTGCCCGCGAACCGCAGCACCACGTCCCGCTGCCCCGCGTCGAGCGTGACCTGCCCCAGGGGCGTGCCCCGGAACGCCTGCGCCACGAGCTGGCCGACGGCGGCCTCGGTGAGCCCGACCCGCCCGGCGGCGACCCGGTCGACGGTGACGTCGACCCGCGGCACCCGGGCGGCGAGGCTGGTGGCGACGTCCTCGACGCCCGCCAGCCCGTCCATCGCGGACCGGACCTCCTCGGCGGCCCGGGTCAGGGCCTCCGGGTCGGCGCCCTGGACGATCACCTCGATCTGGTTGGTCGCCGCCCCGCCCTGGGCGGCGCCGAAGCTGACCTCGCCGACGCCCGCGCCCAGCGCGTCGAACTCCCGGCGCAGCTTCTCCCGCATCTCCTGGGCGTCGGTTCCGTCGCCGAGGGCCAGCGACCAGCTCGCGACGTTGTTGCCGCCGCCCGCGAAGGGGTTGTCCCCGCCACCCGCGGTGACCTGGTACGTCTCGACGTCCTCGGTGCGCCCCAGCACCGCCTCGATCTGCCGGGCCGCCGCATCGGTGGCGGCCAGCCCGGTGCCCGCCGGCAGTTCCTGGGTGACGCTGAGGGTGTCCTGGCCGGAGTCGTCGATGAAGTTGGTCTCCAACTGACGCGACAGGCCGAAGGTGCCGAACAGCACGACCAGGCCGAGTCCCAGGGTGATCCACCGGGTGGCCCGCTTGCGGGTGGCGAAGTTGATCACCGGAAGGTACGCCCGCTGCAACGGGTTGCGCAGTTCCTTCTCCTCCGCCTCCCGGCGCACCGCGGCGTCGTCGGCCGTGCCGCCGGGGGGCCGCAGGAACCAGTACGCGAGCACCGGGATGACGGTCAACGAGACCAGCAGCGACGCGAGCAGGGCCACCGTGACGGTGATCGCGAACGGCGCGAAGAGCTGCCCGACGAAGCCGCCCACCAGCGCGATCGGCGCGAAGACGGCGACCGTCGTGAGGGTGGACGCCGTCACCGCGCCGGCCACCTCCCGGACGGCGGCGAGGATCGCCTCCCGCTTCGGCTCGCCGTACTCCAGATGTCTCTTGATGTTCTCCAGCACGACGATCGAGTCGTCGACCACCCGGCCGACCGCGATGGTGAGCGCGCCGAGGGTGAGCAAATTGAGCGAGTAGTCGCCGATCCAGAGGGCGATCAGGGCCACCACCACCGACAGGGGGATGGAGACGGCGGTGACCACGGTCGAGCGGACGGAGAGCAGGAACACCAGGATGACCACGACGGCCATGACCAGGCCCAGCAGGCCCTCCGTGGTCAGGCTCTCGATCGACTTCTCGACGAACGGCGCCTGGTCGAAGACGACTGTCAGCTCTGCGCCCGAGGCCTCCCGCAGGTCGGCGAGGCGGTCGCGGATCTCGTGGGAGATCTCCACCGCGTTGCCGTCCGGGGAGGCGGTGATCGCGATGCCCAGGCTGTCCTTGCCGTTGGTGCGGGTGATCGCGGTGGCCGGGGCGAGCTGCTGCTCGACGGTGGCCACGTCGGCCAGGCGCACGGGGGCCGCCCGGCCCACCGCGGGCGCGACCACCACGCCACGCAGGTCGTCCAGCGTGGCGAGTCGGGTGCCGACCTGCACGGGCAGCGCACGGGTGCCGTCGGTCACCGCGCCGGCCGGGACCGTCACGCCGTTGGTCTGCAACGCCGTCCCGAGGGCGGTCGGCTGGAGCTTCGCCGCCGCCATCCTGGCCGGATTCGGGACGATGACCACGACGTCGTCCTGCGCGCCGGTCAGGTCGACCGTGCGCACCCCCTCGATCGCCTCCAGCTCGGGCACGACGGCGGCGCGCAGCTTCTCCGCGAGGACGCGCTGGTCGGCACCGCCGGAGGCGGCGAGCACCACCGCCGGCAGGTCGTCGGTGCTGCCGGCGATGACCTGCGGCTCGACCCCCTGCGGCAGTTGCGTGCCGATCCGGGTGAGGGCGGTCTGCATCTTGTTGACCGCGTCGTCCAGGTCGGTGCCGAACTCGTACTGCACCTGGACGGTCGCGGAGCCCTCACGGGAAGTCGAGATGACCTTGTCCAGCCCGGGGATGCCCTGGATGCTGTTCTCGATGGGTTCGGTGACCTGCGACTCGACGATCTCGGGCCCGGCGCCGGGGTAGGCCGCCACGATGAACGCACCCGGGAACTCCAGCGACGGCAGGAGCTGCTGCTTCAGTGACGGTACGGCGAACAGTCCGAACGCCGTGGTCACCACCGCGATGAGGGCGATCAGCCCTCGGTTGGCGAGGCTGAATCTGGCGAGCAGCGACATCGGCGTGACTCACTCCTGAAAAAGGCGAACTGGCGGGGTACGAATTCTCCCCCACCCGGCCCGGCCGCCCCCGGCCGGCCCCGCCGCCAACCGACGCAACCGGCGCTCGTACGCCCTGCCCTGCGTCGATACCGCCCGCCGCTGCCGGCCCGGCCCCGTCAGGCGAGGTCGAGGCAGCGGGCGGCGGTCAGGGGATCGTTGGCGATGGTGGTGGGCACCGGCGCGGTGGAGATGGCCCACTCCGGGTCCTTCAGGCCGTGCCCGGTGACCGTGCAGACCACCGTCGAGCCGGCCGGCACCCGGCCGGCCGCGGCCTGCTGGAGCAGACCAGCCACGCTCGCCGCGCTGCCCAGCTCGACGAAGACCCCGACCTCGCGGGCCAGCAGCCGGTACGCGGACAGGATCTCCCGGTCGGTGACGGCGGCGATCAGGCCACCCGAGGAGTCCCGGGCGTCCAGCGCCCTGGTCCAGCTCGCCGGGTTGCCGATCCGGATGGCGGTGGCGATCGTGGACGGCTCGCGGACCACCTGCCCGCTGACGATCGGGGCGGCGCCGGCGGCCTGGAAGCCGTACATCCTCGGAGCCCGGGTGGCGTTGCCGTCCCGCAGGTCCTCCGAGTAACCCAGCCAGTAGGCGGAGATGTTGCCGGCGTTGCCGACCGGCAGGCAGTGGATGTCGGGGGCGTCGCCCAACGCCTCGACGATCTCGAACGCGGCGGTCTTCTGGCCGTGCAGCCGGTCGATGTTGACCGAGTTGACCAGGGCGACCGGGTAGTCCTGGGCGAGCTTCGCGGCCAGCGCGAGGCAGTCGTCGAAGTTGCCGGTGACCTGGAGCAGCCTCGCGCCGTGCACCAGCGCCTGGGCCAGCTTGCCCAGCGCGATCTTGCCCTGCGGCACGAGCACCGCACAGGTCAGGCCGGCACGGGCCGCGTACGCCGCCGCGGAGGCGCTGGTGTTGCCGGTGGAGGCGCAGATGATCGCCTTGTTGCCGGCCTCGACGGCCTTGGAGACCGCGAGCGTCATGCCCCGGTCCTTGAACGAGCCGGTCGGGTTGGCCCCCTCCACCTTCAGGTACACCTCGCAGCCGAGCCGGGCGGAGAGCACCGGGGCCGGCAGCAGCGGGGTGTTCCCCTCGTGCAGCGTCACGACGGGGGTGGCGTCGGTGACCGGCAGCCGGTCCCGGTAGGCGTCGATCAGACCCCGCCACATGTCGCTCTCCCTCGCCTCACCGCCGGCGTCGAGCCGGGTGCGCCTCCAGCCTGGACCAGCATCTCCGGTCCCCCGCCGGCGCATCCGCAGTTAACCACCAGGCGAGACGCGCGAGCGTCCGCCCCGCCGGGGCGAAGGCCGGCCGCTCAGAGCCCGCCCTCCACCCGCAGCACGCTCGCCACCGCGCGGACGATCTCCAGCCCGCGCAGCTCGCCGACGGTGGCGGCGAGCGCCGCGTCCGGCGCCACGTGGGTGACGATCACCAGGTCGGCGTCCTCGCCCCGGCCGGCCGCGCCGCCGCCCGCCGGCCCCTGCCGCACGGTGGCGATCGACACGCCGTGCCGGGCGAAGACCCCGGCCACGGCCGCCAGCACGCCCGGCCGGTCGGCCACGTCCAGGCTGACGTGGTAGCGGGTCAGCGCCTCCCCCATCGGCCGCACCGGCAGGTCCGCGTACGCGCTCTCGCTCGCCGAACGCACCCCGGCGAGCCGGTTGCGGGCGACCGCGACCACGTCGCCGAGCACCGCGCTGGCGGTCGGCGCGCCGCCCGCGCCCCGGCCGTAGAACATCAGCGGCCCGGCCGCCTCGGCCTCGACGAAGACCGCGTTGAACGCGTCGCCGACGCTGGCCAGCGGGTGGCTCAGCGGGATCATCGCCGGGTGCACCCGCACGCTCACCGTCTCCCGGCCCGCGGCGTCGGCGCCCCGGGCCGCGATGCAGAGCAGCTTGATGGTGCACCCCATGGCCCTGGCGCTGGCCACGTCGGCCGCGCTGACCTCGGTGATGCCCTCCCGGTGCACGTCGGCCGCGCCGACGCGGGTGTGGAACGCCAGCGAGGCGAGGATGGCCGCCTTCGCCGCCGCGTCGAAGCCCTCCACGTCGGCGGTGGGGTCGGCCTCGGCGTAGCCCAGCTCGGTGGCCTCCTCCAGCGCCTCGGCGAAGCCGGCGCCGGTGGCGTCCATGGCCGAGAGGATGAAGTTGGTGGTGCCGTTGACGATGCCGGTGACCCGGTTGATCCGGTCGCCGTGCAGCGACTCGCGCAGCGGGCGCAGCAGCGGGATCGCCCCCGCCACGGATGCCTCGTAGTAGAGGTCGCCGCCGCCCTCGGCCGCCGCGTCGTGCAGGGCGGCGCCGTCCTCGGCGAGCAGCGCCTTGTTGGCCGTGACCACGCTCTTGCCGGCCCGCAGCGCCTCGACCAGCCAGCCCCGCGCCGGCTCGATGCCGCCGACCACCTCGACGACCACGTCCACGTCGTCGCGCTTGATCAGGCCGAGCGCGTCGGTGGTGAACAGGGTCGGGTCGACGGGCAGGTCGCCCCGGTCGCGGCCGAGCCGGCGTACGGCGATGCCGGCGATCTCCAGCGGGGCGCCGATCCGGGCCGTGAGGTCGGCGGCCTGTTCGTGCAGCAGCCGGACCACCTCGCTACCGACCGTGCCGCAGCCGAGCAGTGCCAGGCGCACAGGTGACGTCATCCCACATCCAATGCCAGCAGGTCCTCTTCGGTCTCCCGCCGGACGATCAGGCGCGGCTGGCCGTCACGCACCGCCACCACCGGGGGACGGGGCACGTGGTTGTAGTTGCTGGCCATGCTCCGGCAGTACGCGCCGGTGCCGGGCACCGCGACAAGATCTCCGGGCTGCACGTCGGCGGGCAGGAATTCATCCTTCACCACGACGTCCCCGGACTCACAGTGCTTTCCCACCACGCGGGCGAGCACCGGCGCGGCGGCCGACGCCCGGGACGCCAGCGTCGCGGAGTACGACGCGTCGTAGAGCGCGGTACGGATGTTGTCGCTCATCCCCCCGTCGACGCTGACGTAGACGCGCCGCCCGTCGGCCGTGTCGCCGCCGGAACCCACCGGCACGGACTTGACCGTGCCCACCTCGTAGAGGGTGAACACGGCCGGCCCCACGATCGCCCGGCCCGGCTCGATCGACAGGTGCGGCACCGTCAGCCGCTCCACCGAACACTCGGACTCGACGATCCGGCGCAGCCGCTTCGCGAGTTCCGGCGGCGCGGTCGGGTCGTCCTGGGTGGTGTACGCGATGCCGAAGCCGCCGCCCAGGTCCAGCTCCGGCAGCTCCACCCCGCGCGCGTCGCGGATCTGCGCCTGCAGGGCGATGACCCGGCGGGCGGAGACCTCGAAGCCGCTGGCGTCGAAGATCTGCGAGCCGATGTGCGAGTGCAGGCCGCGCAGCTCCAGCACGCCCTCGTCGAGCACCCGGAAGGCCGCCTCGGCCGCCGCGCCGCCCGCGAGCGAGAAGCCGAACTTCTGGTCCTCGTGCGCCGTGGCGATGAACTCGTGGGTGTGTGCCTCCACGCCGACCGTGACCCGGATCATCACCCGGGGGCGTACGCCACGCTCGCGGGCGAGCGCGGTGAGCCGGTCGATCTCGTCGAACGAGTCGAGGATGATCCGGCCGACCCCGGCGTCCAGCGCCCGGGTCAGCTCGGTCACCGACTTGTTGTTGCCGTGGAAACCGATGCGCTCCGGCGCCATCCCCGCCGACAACGCGGTCGCCAGCTCACCACCGGTGCACACGTCGAGGCGCAGGCCCTCCTCGGCGATCATCCGGACCACCGCGCGGCAGAGGAACGCCTTGCCGGCGTAGTAGACGTCGACGCCGTCGAAGGCGCTGCGGAAGTCGCGGCAGCGCGAGCGCAGGTCGTCCTCGTCGAGGACGTACACCGGGGTGCCGAACTCGGCCGCGACGTCGCGGACGCCGAGGCCCGCGACGGTCAGCGCGCCGTCGGCGCCGCGCGCCACGGTGCGCGGCCACAGCTGCGGCATCAGGGCGTTGACGTCGGGCGGGGTACGCAGCCACGCCGGCCCCCGACCGCCCATGTCGCCGTGCAACGCACCGGCCTCGTGAGCACGCATCACCGCTCCTTGCTTCGCTGGGCCGACAGGCTCGTTCCTCGCACGCGCACCGGCCGCCTACATCCGTTCCGGGGCCGAGACGCCGAGCAGGCGCAGGCCGTTGGCGATGACGGTGCGGGTGGCGTCGTTGAGCCAGAGCCGGGCGCGGTGCAGGTCGGTGACCTCCTCGTCGCCGCGCGGCAGGATCCGGCACTCGTCGTAGAAACGGTGGTAGGTGCCGGCCAGTTCCTCCAGGTAGCGGGCCACCCGGTGCGGGCCCCGCAGCTCGGCCGCCGTGGCGACCACGGCCGGAAACTCGGCGAGCGTCTTGAGCAGCTCATTCTCCTTCTCGTGGCCGAGCAGCTCCGGGCGGAACGCCTCGGCGTCGCCCCGGGTCAACCCCACCTCGGCGGCGTTGCGGCCCACGCTGGCCGTCCGGGCCGCCACGTACTGCACGTAGTAGACCGGGTTGTCGCGGGTGGCCCGGGTCCACAGTTCGAGGTCGATGTCGATCGGGGAGTCGCTGGAGTAGCGGGCCAGCGCGTACCGCGAGGCGTCCACGCCGATCGCGTCGACCAGGTCCCCCTGGCTCACGACGGTGCCGGCCCGCTTGCTCATCCGCACCGGTGCGCCGTCGCGGACCAGGTTGACCATCTGGCCGATCAGGATCTCCAGGCTGCGCTCCGGGTCGTCGCCGAAGCAGGCGGCCATCGCCTTCATCCGGCCGATGTAGCCGTGGTGGTCGGCGCCCAGCATGATCACGACCCGCTCGAAGCCGCGCTCCCGCTTGTCGAGGTAGTAGGCGCAGTCGGCGGCGAAGTAGGTCCACTCGCCGTTGGACTTGCGCAGGACCCGGTCCTTGTCGTCGCCGAAGTCGGTGGTGCGCAGCCAGGTCGCGCCGTCGGACTCGAACACCCGGCCCTGCGCGCGCAGCCGCTCGAGGGCCAGGTCCAGCTCGCCCCGCTCGTGCAGGCTCTTCTCGTTGAAGTAGGTGTCGAACTCCACCCCGAAGGCGCGCAGCGAGGACTTGATCTCGGCGAACATCAGCGCCACGCCCTCGACGCGGAAGACCTCCTGGGCGGCGGCGTCGTCCAGCTCCAGCACGTCGGGGCGGATCTCCCGCACGGCGTCGACGATCTCGGTGAGGTACGCCCCGGCGTAGCCGTCCTCGGGGACCGGCTCGCCCTTCGCGGCGGCCAGCAGCGAGCGGGCGAAACGGTCGATCTGGGAGCCCGCGTCGTTGAAGTAGTATTCCGTGCCGACGTCGGCGCCGGTGGCGCGCAGGAGCCGGCTGAGCGCGTCGCCGACGGCCGCCCAGCGGACGGCGCCGAGGTGCACCGGGCCGGTCGGGTTGGCCGAGACGAACTCCAGGTTGATCCGCTGGCCGGCGAGCCGGTCGCTGCGTCCGTACGCCTCGCCGGCCTCGACGATCGTCCGGGCGAGCTGGCCCGCGCTGGCCGCGTCGAGCCGGATGTTGAGGAAGCCCGGGCCGGCGATCTCCACGGACCTGACCCCGGTGGCCCGGCCGAGCTGGGTGGCGAGGGCCGTGGCCAGCTCACGCGGCGGGACGCCCACCTTCTTGCTGAGCTGGAGCGCCAGCGTGGAGGCGTAGTCACCGTGCTCGGGGTTGCGGGGTCGCTCCATCACCGTGCGCTCCGGCAGGGCGGAACGGTCCAGGCCCCGCTCGGTGAAGACGGCGTGGGCTGCGGTGAGGACGACCTCGGCGAGTTCTGCGGGAGTCACCGATCCATGTTATCGGGGGTAGACTCGGCACTCGCGGCGGCGACCCAGTGCGCGTGAGACCGGCCCGCCGGACCCCCTGACCGACCGACCTGACGAGGCACCATGAGCATCAGCACCCCGGGCGGCCCCGAGCGCCGCCCGACCGTGGTCAGCACCGGCAAGAAGCCGGCGGCAGGCCGGCCGGCCGCCGGCGCCAAGTCCGGGTCTGGCGACGCCAAGAGCGGCTCCGCCGGCGCCAAGTCCGCCTCCGGCAACCCGAAGGGCTCCCGCCCCGGAGCCGGCGGCAAGGGCCGCAAGCCGATCACTCCGGTGAAGGTGAGCCAGGGCCGCGCCTGGGGCCCGATCGCGCTCTTCACCGCCGTGGGCCTGCTCGCCGTGTCGATCCTCGGCTACGGCGCCTGGGCGACGTTCCAGGGCGCGAAGCCGTGGGAGGACCGGGCGGACGCGATCGACGGCATCGTCAACTTCCGCAAGCAGGACAAGGAACTCGTCACCGGCGGCAACCACAAGGCGGGGCCGGTCACCTACGAGGTGCTCCCGCCCGTCGGCGGGCCGCACAACGCGAGCTGGCAGAACTGCATGGGCGACGTCTACGCCGCCCCGATCGCCAACGAGCACGCGGTGCACAGCCTGGAGCACGGCACGGTGTGGATCACCTACCGCCCCGACCTGCCGGCCGACCAGGTGGCGAAGCTCACCGAGAAGGTGCAGGGCAAGGAGAAGCTGATGCTCAGCCCGTTCGAGGGGCTGGACAAGCCGATCTCCCTGCAGGCCTGGGGCTACCAGCTCAAGGTCGACAACCCGGACGACAGCCGGGTCGACGAGTTCATCCAGACGCTGCGGGTCAACGCCTCGGTCGAGGGCCCGACCGCGCTGTGCAGCCAGGGCATCACCGCCACCGGCACCACGCCGCGGGACGACGCCCCGCAGATGCCGCAGGGCTGAGGAGAGCGATGAGCACCCCGACCGTGATCGAGACCAGCGAGCCGGCCAACCCGGCTCCGGAGGAGCGGCGGCCTTCCGCGCGCCGCTGGGGCACCGCCGCGCTGGCCCTCGCCGTCGTGGTCGGCCTGCTCCTCGGGTACGCGGGCGGCCTGTTGACGCCCCGGCTGACCCGGCCGGGCGACGCCTCGGCGGAGGCGGGTTTCGCCCGGGACATGCTGGCCCACCACGCGCAGGCGGTGGAGATGGGCATGACCGCCTTCGACCGGGGCACGGACCAGGAGGTCCGCAGCATCGGTGGCGACATCGCCATCGCCCAGCAGGGCGAGAGCGGCATTATGCACACGTGGCTGCGCTCGTGGGGGCTCGACCCGGCGGGCAGCGAGCCGGCGATGTCGTGGATGCCCGACGGCGCGGGCCTGGTCAAGGACGGGCTGATGCCGGGCATGGCCACCCCGGAGGAGATGGCGAAGCTGCGCACGGCCGAGGGCCGGGAGCTGGATGTCCTGTTCCTGCAACTGATGATCGACCATCACCTGGGCGGCATCCACATGATCGACGGCATCCTCGACGTCAGCGACGAGCCCGACGTGGTCAGGACGGCGCAGACCATGAAGAACACCCAGCGCAACGACATCACCAACCTGCAGAACGCGTTGCAGCGCCTGGGCGGCTGAGCCACCCGCGCCACCCGTCGAGAGGTCCGCGTCGCCACCGGTTCCCCGGCCCGACGCGGGCCTCCCGACGTTTCCGCCCCCGCGCCCCGGTCCCGCACCGGCTGGGCCTGCCGGCGCCACCCTGTCCGGTTTAGCCGGCTACAGGGGTTAGTTACGTGGTACGACCGATTACTACGCTAAGAGAGTTTTCTCCGCACATATCGTGACCAGTTGCGATTCGGGCTCGTTGCGCAGGACGTGGGTGTCGCACTGAGAGACGCGCGGCGTTCGGTCACCAGCTGGTGCCGGCGCCACACCATCGGCGGTGACGGGGCGGTGGCAGCCGCCCGTCGCGGACAGCGGCAGGGCGAGCCGGGAACGCTCAGCCGCGAACAGGAACTCGAACTCATCGACGTGCTGCGGGGCGTCTACCCCGACGAACTGGGCCTGGACGAGGAGCTGTGGACGCGGCAGAGCCTGCACACCCTCATCCACCGCCGCTTCGAGACGCCGATGGACGCCGGAGCGGTCGGGGCGTACCTGCGGGCCTGGGGGCTGGGGCCGCGGGAACCCCGGGAAAGGGCCTGCGGGCTCTGCGTCGGCGCGGTCGAACGCTGGGTGCGCAGCGAGTACCCGGCCATCACCCGCTCGGCCCAGGAGCACCTGGCCGAGGTCTACTGGATCGGCCGGGTACGCCTGCGGGGTACCATGCCGGCGGCGGACGTCATCTCCGCGGTCTCGTCCCGCGGCCGGGTGCGCTTCATGATCACCACGCCGTCGGTCGACCCGCCCCTCCCCCGCGACTTCGTGCTGCGGCTCAGCGGCGAGGAGCAACGGACCGTGCACCTGATCATCGACGGCTCCTGGCCCCGTAACGAGTGGCCCCGGCGCCTGCCCCGACGCGTCGTGCTGCACCCGCTGCCGAGCTGCGGCCGCGCCGTCGCCGCCTGACCGCACCGCCGCCGCTCGGCTGCCTCGTCGCCCGGCCGACACCGGCAGCGATGCACTCAGGCCGACACGGCCGGATGGCGACGGGGCGGTCAGGTGCGTCCCGGAGACCTTCACGGGAGTTGACGAGTGGAGCACCAGGGTTGTCTCCCGGGGTGGGATACAACCGTGATGTTCCACTCGTGCGCAGGACGCGCGCGTACCCGCTTCCGCCATTCCGCCCCGGTCGGCGTGAGGCGCAGGCGGCGCGGCGTGAGGCGCAGGCGGCCCGGGGCGCGGGCGGCACGAGGGGGAGGTGCAGGATACCGATTCGGCATTCCGGGAAGGCGTTTGCTAGTCTTCTCCAGTCGCTGAGCCCCCGTAGCTCAGGGGATAGAGCACCGCCCTCCGGAGGCGGTGGCGCAGGTTCGAATCCTGCCGGGGGCACCACCACAAGCCACACAAAAGGCCACTGACCAGGGTTGTCCCGGTCAGTGGCCTTTCTCGTGATCCGCGCTGTCAGGGAGCCTGCCCCGACCGGTCGACGATCGCCATCCGGACGACGGCGGTGCTCCAGTCGAGCGACTCCCTGCCGTCGCGTACCAGCACGACCCGGTTGCCGAGGTAGGCGTGGGTCGCCGGATCGAAGATCAGGTCCCAGTGCGCACCGGTCACGCCGGGCCACCGCAGCGCCACCCCCCGCCTGCCGGCGGCGTCCCGCACCTCCCCGGGCACCACCGCGGCTCCGGGAAACTGGGCCAGCGCCTGGAACAGCGCGCCGCGCGACTGCGGCGGCAGGTAGCCCTCGAGCAGCCACGCGCCGACGTTGAAGCAACACCACGGGTCGTTCCGGAGAGCTTCCCGGTCGGCACCGGCCGGCAGCGGTACGGGATCCGGCTGCTCCCGCAGGTAACGGAGCATCTGCTCCGGGTCGGTGGGCAGGTCCGTGACGTAGCCAGCCCGTCGAGGATGGCCTGAGAGATCGTCGGTCCGCCACTCGTCCGGCCGGGCCTCCGGTCGCCGCCGCTGCTGCCAGGTCGGGGCGTCGCCGACCGGCACCCAGCGCTGGAGCCGCTCCTCCAGGTACGGGCCGGACTCCGGGTGCTCCGGTCGGGTGAGCCGCCGGGTGAGCCGCCATTCGGTGAAGAGGAACTATCGTCTCCACGTGCCGGCGGTAGAACGCCTCGAACGCCGCCGGGTCCGTACCGATCGGGACGAGAGCCTCCCCTTTCGGGCTCGAACTACTCACAGGCCGTCCTCTCCTCGGTTCGCCGTTGCACCCTTTCTTGGTCCGGCGGCGGCGCGGCGTTACACCGACCCTGCCGCGCCGGCCCAGGACGGAACCCCGCGCAGGTGCAAGTTATGGACCATCCACACCGTCAGGTTGACGTTTTCCTTCGGATCGGCCGCGAATATGCTAGAGACCCGCTGTTCAGGCGCCTGGAGCCGTGCCAAACTCTCCGGCATTCCGCGAGAACCTGCCGGAAGGAAAAGGCCATGCCATCGCTGCCCGCCCCTGACCACGCACCTCTCTCGATGGACCGACGCCGGTTGCTCGGCCTGGGCGTCGGTGCCGTCGCCGCGGCGGCCACCGGCGCGGTGGCCGCCGGTTCGCCCGCGGTGGCCGGCCCGTCCGTACACGGTGGACCGTGGTCTGCGGGGTTCGCGCTGCTGGGTGACACGCAGATCGACGTGGACCTTCCTGAGCGGACCGAGGGAGTGCGCTGGACGTACGAGCAGATCGCCGCTCGGAACCCGTCGATCGTCTGCCACGTCGGGGACATCGTCGAACACGGCTCCGTGGACGAGTACGACACCTACGTCGGCACCATCCCGGTGGGGCTACGTCCCAAGATCCGGCACGTGCCGGGCAACCACGACTGGCGATGGGACAACACCGCCGGCGAGCGGTACGGCAAGCTGTTCGGGCCGAGCCGGTACTCGTTCGACTTCGACGGCCTGCACTTCGTCGCGCTGGACCCCAGCCACCTGCTCCAGGAACCGGGCGGGTTCGGCGAGTCCGGCATCCGGTGGCTGACCCGGGACCTGGACCGGGTCGCGCCCGGGGTGCCGATCATCCTGCTGTGCCACTTCCCGTTCGGCGGCGACAACTACTACGTCTCCGACCAGGAGCGGCTGCTGGAGCTACTGGACCGCTACGACGTACGGGCCGTGTTCGCCGGGCACGTGCACGCCGAGCAGGTGCAGCGGTTCAACGGAGTGACCCAGCTGGCGGTCGACGACACCCGCGGCTCGGCGATCTACTACTGGGTGCAGCGCACGGCCGGCCCCGACGGCCAGGTGCTGAAGGTGACGGCCGTACAGCGGGGCGCCGACGGCAGCGCCGAGTCCCGGTCGGTGCTGGACATTCCGATCAGCGGGCCGCGGACCGCCATCGCGCAGCGGCCCCAGGCGGTCTCGCTCGACCCGGCCGGCGCCGGGCTGGGCGTGTCGGTGCGGCTCGCTCCGCACGTCCGGGCCGCCAACGTGAAGGCCCAGCTCTACCCGCAGCACACATACGGGCTCAAGGACGACGGCCAGTGGCGGAACCTGGCCTCCGACGGCGCCGGCCGCCGCTTCTCCGGCGGCCTGGACCTCACGTCGCTGCCGCCGGGCGAGCACCGGATGACCGTACGGGTCACCGACGCCGACGGTGCCTGGTACGAACAGACCCGCACCTTCGAACTCCCCGACACCGCCCGCCGGCTGCGCTGGAGTGAACAGCTCGGCGCGCCTGTGCAGGCCGGCCTGGCAGTCCGGGACGATCTGCTGGTCGCCGCCACCACCGACGGGACCGTGATCGGCGCCCGGCCCAGCCGGCGGGGGCTGTCCCGGCGCTGGCGGGAGCGGATCGGCCCGGTGCACGGCCGACCGGCGTTCGCCCCCGACGGGAGGACCCTCTACGTCCCCTCCGACGACCACCGCCTCTACGCCCTCGACCCGGCCACCGGCCGGCGCCGGTTCACCCACGACGCCGGCGCCCCGGTGCTCGGCAGCCCGCTGGTGACGACGGTCGACGGTCGTACCGTGGTGGCGCTCTCCGCCGGGGAGACCCGGCAGGTCATCGACGCCCGGACCGGGGGCACGGTCTGGAACGTGGCCGGAAAGGGCATGTTCGCCGGGCGCGCGGCCAGCGACGGCATCCGCGTCTACGCCGGAGCCGGGGACGGGAACGTCTACGCCCACGACGCCCGCACCGGTGCCGTGCTGTGGTCCTTCTCCACCACCACCCGCGCCACCGTCTACAGCCGCCTCATCTACGGCCCGTGGGCGGACAACCTGGAGGTGCTGTCCAACGGCCTGGTCCTGGTGTCCACCGTGACCAGTGCGTACGCGCTGGACCCTGACACCGGCGAGCTCCGCTGGTCGATGGCCGGCTCCTACATCTACGCCCCGAAGCTCCTGCTCGACAACGGCGACGTGGTGATGTTCGACGACGGTGGTCGTACCGCCTCCCGGGTGGACCCGGCCACCGGCCGGGCCCGGTGGACCACCGGCCTCGGCGCCCGCCCGGTCAGCACCGGCGCGGCCATCCACAACGGTGTGGCGTGGATCCCCACCACCACCGGCCTGGTGGTCGCGGTCGACCTCACCACCGGCTCGGTCCGGACCCGGTTGCAGTTGACCACCAGCGCGTACTGCTACAGCCCGCCGGTGGTCATCGGCGACATGCTCATGGTCGGCGACCAGGACGGCTTCCTGCACGGCATCGCCGTGGGCTGACGAACCGGGGTGCCGCCGACGGCCGGCCCCACCTCGACGTCGGCCGGGTGCCGGGGCGTTCCGCGACGCCCGGCACCCGGCCGCACCCTCGTCAGCCGGTGCCGCTCCCGCCCGGGCCGGTGGGGTGGGCGGCCGGGCCGGGGTCGGACCCGGAGCCCTGGTCGGCGGCGCGGCGGGCGCGGGCCCGGCGCTTGCCCTCGTGCATGGCCTGCACCCGGGCGACCGGGATGGTGTGCCCCTGCGCGACCAGGTCCTCCGGGAGCCGCTGCGGCGCGGGCAGCCGCTCGGCCCACGGGTCGCGGTCGGCGACGAGCGCCGGGACGGTACGGATCGTGAAGTCCGCGGGGGTGACGTCGCCCAGGTCGGCCCAGTCGACCGGGAAGGAGACCGGCACGCCCGGGCGCAGCCGGGGGCTGTAGGCGGCCACCACGGTCGCCCCGCCGGAGCGGGTCGAGTCGACGAACACCCTGCCGCCCCGGTCCTCGCGGATGAAGGCGGTGGTGGCCAGCGCCGGGTCCAGCCGTTCGGCGCGCGCCGCCACCGCCCGGGTCGCGGCGGCCATGTCCTCCACCTTGGTGCCTTCCGCCACCGGCACGAAGACGTGCACGCCCTTGGCCCCGCTGGTCTTGACCGCGCCGTCGAGCCCCGCGTCGGCCAGCGCCTGCCGGACCAGCCGGGCGGCGGCGACCGCCAGCGCGAAGGAGTCGCCCTCCGGCGGGTCGAGGTCGAGCACCAGGTCGGTGGGGCGGTGCAGGTCGTCGACCGTGGCCAGGGTGGGGTGGTATTCCACGGCCCGCTGGTTGGCGAACCAGAGCAGGGTGCGCCGGTCGTCGCAGAGCGCGTACGAGATCTCGCGGTGCGACGCCTCGGCCCAGACGGGGGTGCGGGGCACCCAGTCCGGGGTGTACTTCGGCAGGTTCTTCTGCATGAACGGCGGCTGTCCCGGCCGGACCCGGATCACCGACAGCGGCCGGCCGCGCAGCCGCGGCAGGATCCGTTCGCGCACCGCGTCGAGGTAGTCGACCAGGTCCCGCTTGGTCGCGTCGGCCCCGTCGAACAGCGGTTGGTCGAGGTTGGTCAGCGACACCCCGTCGCGGGTCTCGTCGGCGCCACTCATCCGACCACCTTCGCGGGCCGGGGGCCGGCGGTCAACCGGACGCGGCGGGGCGACGCGCGCCGAACGGACCGCCAGCGGCCCGGACGACGTCGGGCGCGCCTTCCCCGCCGTCCTCACCGCCCTGCCCCGCGTCCTGCGCTCCGGCTGATCGCCGGGGCGGGGGCCGGGCGGGAGCGCAGGGTGGTCAGGGCCACGAGGAGGGCGGTCGCGACGAGGGCGGCGGCCACTGTGAACGCGCTCCGGTAACCCGCGGCGAGCGCGTCGGCCGCCACCCGACCGGCACCCCGCAGGCCCTCGGTGCGGCTGGCGGCCAGGGTGGCGAGCGCGGCCAGCCCGAGCGCGCCGCCGACCTGCTGGGTGGTGTTGACCAGCCCGGAGACGAGCCCCGCGTTCGCCGGGTCGGCGCCGGCCATCGCCAGGGTGGTGACCGCCGGCAGGCACAGCCCGGCGGCGACACCGAAGACGAGGAGCGCGGGAAGCACGTCGGCCGGGTAGCGGCCGTCGGCCGGGAGGCGGGCGAGCAGCAGGAACCCGACCACGGCCAGCGTCAGCCCGGCGAGCAGCACCGGGCGGGCGCCGTACCGGGTGGTCAGCCGGCCGGCCAGGCCGAGCGAGACCACCGCGATCGTCACCGGAGTCGGCAGGAAGGCCAGCCCGGTGGCCGCCGCGTCGAGGCCGAGCACCAGCTGTAGTTCCAGCGCGAGCAGGAACTGGAAGCCGAAGAACGCGGCGACCATCAGGAACTGCACGACGTTGGCGGCGACCAGGTCAGGGATGCGCAGCACCCGGGGCGGCAGCAACGGGGTCGTACCGGCGCGCTGGCGCAGCGCGAACGCCGTGAGCAGGGCCGCTGCGGTCCCGGCGGCCCCGAGCGTCCGGGCCGAGGCCCAGCCGTGTTCGGCGGTGCCCACGATCGCCAGCACGGTGAGCATCAGGCCGGCGGTGACCAGTCCCGCGCCGGGCAGGTCCAGCCCGGCCCGCCACCCGATGCCGCGGTCGGCCCCGATCAGGCGTACGGCACCCAGAATGATCATCAACCCGATCGGCAGATTGATTCCGAAGATGGCGGGCCAACCGGCGAGGTCGGTGAGTACACCCCCGGCGAGCATGCCGATGGACGAGCCGGCGGCGCCGGTGAAGCTGAAGACGGCGATCGCCCGGGCCCGTTCGGCCGGGGCGGGAAAGAGCCGGACGATCATGCCGAGGCTGACGGCCATGGTGAGCGCCCCGCCCGCGCCCTGCAGGAAGCGGGCCGCGACGAGCCCTGCCGGCCCGGTCGCGACCGCGCAGAGCATCGAGGCCAGGGTGAACAGCGCGACGCCCGCCAGGAAGACGGCGCGGCGACCGAGCAGGTCACCGAGGCGACCGGCGAGCAGCAGCAGCCCGCCGAAGGCGACCAGGTAGGCGTTGACCACCCAGGCCAGCCCGGTGGCGGTGAAGCCGAGGTCCCGCTGGATGGCCGGCAGTGCGACGGCGACGATGCTGCCGTCCAGAATGATCATCAGGCTGCCGGCGCAGAGCAGGAGCAGCGCCGGCCAGCGGGACTCGACGGTACGGGTGGACACGGCGCGCCTCCTAGGTGCACGGTTTGTTACCAGGGTCATCCTCTGTGACCATCAGGCGGAGCGTAAGGAGGCACTTTCATGTCCCAGGGGAACAGCGAGGTGACCGCTGGCCGGGCGCCGCAGGCGTGCGGGGCGGGCGGGCTCTTCACCCCCGGTCAGGCCAAGGCGTGCACGGTGCGTGAGGTGCTCGACCGGGTGGGCGGCAAGTGGAGCATCGGCATCCTCGTGGCCGCCTCCCCGGGCCCGGTGCGCTTCACGGAGCTGGAACGCTGCGTGGAGGGGATCAGCCGCCGGATGCTCACCCTGACCCTGCGCAACCTGGAACGCGACGGGCTGCTGCACCGCACGGTCCACCCGACCGTTCCGCCGAAGGTGGAGTACACAGCCACGCCGATCGCACTGGAGCTCTACCAGTCGCTGGTCGCCCTGACGGACTGGGCGGAGCGGCACCGTGGCGCCGTCGCCGACGCCCGCGCCACGTACGACCGGACCCACCCGCCCCGCTGACGTCCGCCGGGTGGCGGAACGGGGACGGCCGCCGGGTGGCGCGACGCGGGCATCCTGGAGGGGTGATTCGTTTCGTACTGAACGTCCTGTGGCTCGTCTTCGGCGGGGGCATCGTCCTGGCCGCCGGTTACGGTCTCGCCGCGCTGGTCTGCTTCCTGCTGGTCGTCACCATCCCCTTCGGCGTGGCCTCGCTGCGCCTGGCCGTGTACTCGCTCTGGCCCTTCGGCCGGACCCTGGTGCCCCGGCCCGGCGCCGGCGCCCCCTCCGGGCTGGCCAACGTCCTGTGGGTGGTGCTGGCCGGCTGGTGGCTCGCCCTGTCCCACATCGCCGCCGGCGTGGCCCTCTGCCTGACGATCATCGGCATCCCCTTCGGCATCGCCAACTTCAAGCTGGTGCCGGCCGCCTTCTGGCCGCTGGGACGCGAGGTGGTCCCCGCCCCCTGACGGTCGGCCGATCAATGCGGTTGTCGCCGACGGAGAACGCCCGCCACCGGCGGCGAACGCGCTCCGTCCGGCGGCAACCGCATGATCAGGAGATTGAGGGGACGATCGCGGGTTAAACATCAGGCCGGTGTGGGGAAGGCCACGGCACTGATCTGACCGATCGGTCAGGGTCTGACCGATCGGTCAGGCATGCTGGTCGGGGAGGTGGGCCGGCATGGCGCGGATGGTTCCGGAGACGCACGACGAGATCCTCTCGGCGGCGGCCCGACGCTTCGCGGCGACCGGCTACCGGGGCACCTCCTTGCAGGACATCGCCCGCGAGGTGGGCTGCTCCAAGGCGACGGTGTTCTACCACTTCGCCAACAAGGAGGCCATCCTCACCGAGCTGATGGCCCCGGCGATCGGCGCCCTCCGGGCGCTCGACGAGCAGATCTGCGCGCATCGCGGCGCGGCCGCCCAGCGGGTCGCCGCCGAGGGCTTCGTGGACCTCGCGGTCCGCTTCCGGCGCGAGATCGCCCTGCTCCGGGGAGAGTTCCCGGAGTTGCTCCAGCAGCCCGCCTTCGCGCACATCCAGCGCATCTCCGAGCGGCTGTCCGACGCGCTCGCCGGGCACCCGGAACGCCCGGCCGCCCGGATCGCCGCGCTGGTGCTGCTGGCCGGCATCTCCGAGACCTGCGGGACCTTCGCCGACGTGCCCGACGAGGAGCTGCGCGCCGCCCTGCTGGCGATCTCCCGGCGGGCGCTCGAGCCCGTCGACTGATCCGTTCCCACACCATCCACGACCGAGGACAAGGAACTCATGGCCACCCTGCTCTACCGGCTCGGCCGGGGCTCGATGCGTCGGCGGCGACTCGTCGCGGCGATCTGGCTCGTCGTACTCGCCGGTCTCGGCCTCGCCGCCGGCACCCTGCGCGGCCCGATAGCCGACAACTTCACCATGCCCGGCACGGAGTCGCAGCGCGCCCTGGACCTGCTCGCCGAGCAGTTCCCGGCGGCCAGCGGCGCGACCGGCACGATCGCCGTCAAGGCGCCCACCGACGGTGCGCTCGCCAGCCCGCAGGGGCAGGCCGTGGTGAAGGAGATCACCCAGGAGGCCACGACGCTGCCCGGCGTCGTCGGCGCCGTCGACCCGTTCCAGGTGGGGGCGGTCTCCCCCGACGGCCGGTACGCGCTGGTCCAGGTCCAGTTCGCGACCGGCGCCGACGAGGTGACCGACACCCAGCGGGACGCGTACGAGCGGGTCGGTGAGCGGGCCGAGGCCCAGGGCTGGCAGGTCTCGCCCGGCGGCGAGGTGCTCAGCGCCGTGCCCGAGATCGGCTCGACCGAGATCATCGGTGTCGCGGTCGCCGCGATCGTCCTGGTGATCACGTTCGGCTCGCTGGTGGCGGCCGGGATGACCATGCTCAACGCGCTGATCGGCGTGGGCGTCGGCATGGCCGGCCTCTTCGCGATCAGCAGCGTGGTCGACCTGAGCAGCACGGCGCCGATCCTCGCCCTGATGCTCGGCCTCGCGGTCGGCATCGACTACTCGCTCTTCATCACCTCCCGCTACCGGCAGAACCTGATCGAAGGGGTCGAACCGGAGGAGGCGGTGGGCCGCGCGGTGGGCACCGCCGGGTCGGCCGTGGTCTTCGCCGGCGCCACCGTGGTCATCGCGCTGGCCGGACTGGCCGTGGTGAACATCCCGTTCCTGACGGTGATGGGTCTGGCCGCCGCCGGCACGGTCACCGTCGCGGTGCTGGTCGCGATCACGCTCCAGCCGGCCCTGCTCGGCTTCGCCGGCCGACGGGTGCTGCCCCGCAAGCTGCGCTCGGCGGTGCAGGTCGGCGACGGCACGGAGCGGACGGTCGAGGCCGCCGAGGCGGCCGAGGACCGGTCGGGCTTCGGGTTCCGCTGGGCACGCCTCGTCACCCGGTTCCGGGTGCCGGCCATCCTGGTCGGGGTCGTCGGCCTGGGGCTGCTCGCACTGCCCACGCCCGACATGCGGCTCGCGCTGCCCGACCCGTCCACCGCGGCGGTCGGCTCGCCGGCCCGGGAGTCCAGCGACCTGATCACCGAGGGCTTCGGGCCGGGCTTCACCGGCCGGCTCGCGGTGGTGGTCGCCGGGGACGACCCGCAGGCGACCTCGGCCGCGATCCCGCAGGTCACCGCGCTGATCCAGCGCACCGACAACGTCCTCGCCGTGGCCCCGCCGCAGCTCAGCCCCGACGGTCGTACCGCGCTGCTCGGGGTGGTGCCGACGACGGGCCCGACCGAGGAGGCCACCGAGACCCTGGTCAACGACGTCCGGGGGGCGGTGGGCGGGCTTCCCGGCGTCGACGTGCTGCTGACCGGGGCGACCGCGGTCGGCATCGACGTGTCCGAGAAGCTCTCCGACGCCATGCCGGTCTACCTGCTGCTGGTGGTCGGCCTGTCGGTGCTGCTGCTGATGCTGGTGTTCCGCTCGCTGCTGGTGCCGATCAAGGCCGCGCTGGGCTTCCTGCTCACCGTCGCCGCCACCTTCGGCATCACCGTGGCGGTGTTCCAGCAGGGCCACCTCGCCGACCTGGTCGGTCTGGACACGCCCAGCCCGCTGGTCAGCTTCCTGCCGATCCTGCTGATCGGCATCCTGTTCGGCCTGGCGATGGACTACGAGGTCTTCCTGGTCTCCCGGATGCGGGAGGACTTCGTGCACGGCGACACCGCGCACCAGGCGACGATCAACGGGATGGGGCACGGCGCCCGGGTGGTGACCGCCGCCGCACTGATCATGATCTCGGTGTTCGGCGGCTTCGTCTTCCTCGACGACCCGGTCATCAAGTCGATGGGCTTCGCGCTCGCCATCGGGGTCGCGATCGACGCCTTCGTGGTCCGGATGACCATCGTGCCGGCGGTCATGTCGCTGCTCGGCAAGCGGGCGTGGTGGCTGCCGCGCTGGCTCGACAAGGCCCTGCCCAACGTCGACATCGAGGGCGAGGGCCTGCGCGCCCACCTCGACGAGAAGGCGGCGGTGGGCCCGCGCGGCTGAGGGCGTGCCCCGGTGGCGGGTCGCGCCGACGGGCCCGCCCGGCGTCGAGAGTGACGCCGGGCGGGCCCGCCCCGTTTCCGGTCGACCGGTCAGTCGTCGCCGAACCGGGCCTCGACCGCCCGCCACCCCGGGTGTCGGTGGGTCAGACGCCGGCCGGGTAGGTCTCCATCTCGCCCGGGGCGCTCAGGGCGGGCAGCGGTTGCAGGGCGGTCGTCTCGTCGCACCAGACGAAGGCGTCGTAGCGATCCCCCAGCCGGGTCGGCACGTAGTTGCCCCACGACTCGAACGACGGGTCGTAGACCACCCCGATCGCGCGGTGCTCGGCGGTCCCGGTGACCCAGCCGGGCTCGTCGTCGCCGCCGAAGACCAGCACGGCCCGCTCCGGCAGCAGCTCGTGCAGCCGGTGCTCGACCGAGCCGGGACGGGCCGGCGGCACCGCCATCACCTCGGCCGGCGAGCCCCAGCGGGGCGCGGCGGTCACCGTGCCCCGGTAGCCGCCGAGGCCCACCAGGACCACCTCGTCGGCCCCGTGCCGCTCGCGGGCCAACTGGCCGATGTTGATCATGCCGTCGGCGGCCATGTCGGTCGCCCGCGCGTCGCCGATGTGCGTGTTGTGCGCCCAGACGATGCCCCGCGCGCCGGGGCCGTAGCGCTCCAGCAGCCGGTCCAGCGTGTCCGCCATGTGCGTGTCCCGGATGTTCCACGACTCCGGCCCGCCGCGCACCATCGCCCGGTAGTAGCGCTCCGCGCCGGCCACCACCTCCGCGTTCTGCCAGGCCGAGAAGCTGTCCGGGCCGTCCGCGACGACCTGCTCGCGGGTACGCGCCAGCAGCCGCACGACCTCCTCCTCGCAGCGGGCGGAGACGAACCGGCTGGCCGCGCCGTACTCCTCGATCCGCTTGCCGTACGGCTCGAAGCAGCGGTACGCGTCCTGCGCCGCCTCCAGCGACGCCGGGTCCTCCTCGCCGAGGTAGTCGAAGATCGCCTGCATGGACTCCCAGAGGCTGTAGACGTCCAGACCGTGGAAGCCGGCCCGGGCACCCTCGGGCCGCTCGATGTTCCAGGCCCGCAACCAGCTACAGAAGCGGGCGACCTCGGCGTTCGCCCACATCCACGTCGGCCACCGCTCGAAGCGTTCCAGCGCGGTACGCGGCTCCGCGGCCCCGCCCGGGGCGGCGGTCACCGAACGGTGCACCCGTTCGCAGTCGGGCCAGTCCCCCTCCACCGCGACGAAGGAGAACCCGCACTCGGCGATCAGCCGGCGGGTGAGCTGCTCGCGTAGCCGGTAGTACTCGTGGTTGCCGTGCGTCGCCTCGCCGATCATCACGATCCGGGCGTCCCGCGCGCGCTCCAGCAACGGGTCGAAGTCGCTCGGCGCGCCGAGCCGCTGAACCAGCATGGCGGGCGGCTACCCGGCGCGTCGCCGGGCAAACCGCCGGCCGTCGATCGGCGGTCGGCGCGTGGGCGGCCCGGCCGGACCCCGCCGCGCGGTGTGCCGACGGGCTGAGCGGGTAGCCGGGCGGCATGACCGTCACCGGCGTGCAGTTGCGGGAGTACCTGGCCGGGCTCGACTACCCGGTCTCCCGGGAGGACCTCGTCCGCTGGGGCCAGGAGAACGGGGTCAGCACCGAGACGCTCCAGACGCTGCGGGCCCTCCCGGTGGAGGAGTTCGCCTCGCCGGCCGAGCTGAGCGACGCCCTGGACACGCTGGCCTGAGCGGAGACCGGTGCGGCCCGGCGGCCCGCGTACCGGCCGCCGGGCCGCGCCGCGAACCGGCCGAACCGCGCCTGCGGCGACTCGGCCGGCGCCGAGATCAGCGGGCGTGCAGCAACCGGAACAGCACCAGCCACTGCTCGGGCCAGACGTGCCCCACCGGGGTCGCCGGGTCGAGCCGGGTCGCCCGCAGCGCCGCCGACAGCCGCGCGCGCGGGTGGTGGCGGGCCAGCGAGGCCGCGAGCGAGCCGCCGACCCCGTCGAAGCCGATCTCCACCATCCGGCGGTACGCCGGCAGCGCCCCCACGGCCAGCAGCGGCTCCGGCCGGCGCTCGACGCGCAGGATTCCGGCGTCCACCCCCGGCACCGGGCGGAACGCGGTGCGGGGGACCCGCCCGGCGAGCCGCCAGCCGTACTCCGGCCAGGTCAGCACGGTCAGCCGGGTCCACCGGCCGTAGTCGCCGCTGCGCCGGCGGGCGTACTCCCACTGGGTGAGCAGGGTGGCCGCCCGCAGGCCCGGCGCGGTCAGGCACCAGCGCACCACGGCCGAGGTCAGCGACCAGGGAATGTTGCCGACCACGTCGAACTCCTCCGGCGGTGGCGCGACGGTCAGGAAGTCGACCTGCCGGTGCGTCGCGTTCGGCAGGGCCGCGCAGACCCGGGCCAGCTCGGTGCCGGCGGCCGGATCCACCTCGTACGCCGTCAGGTGCCGGCAGCGGGCGGCGAGCGGCCGGGTGAGTTGTCCCCGGCCGGCGCCCACTTCCAGCAGGAGCCGGTCGGGCCCGGGGCGGGCGGCGTGCACCACCCGGGCGATGGCGGCCGGGTCGGCGAGGAAGTTCTGGGAGAGCACGCGACGGGACCGGTCGCGTTCGGTCGCGCGGGTACGGCGGGGTGCCATGGGTCGTCGTCCTGTCTGTCGCCGACGGCGACGGGACGGACAGGCAGCCGCGAGCGGGGCCTGTCCGAGTGGTCGGGGACTCGGACGGCCCTGGGCGGGACGCGGAACGCGGGTGTGGTGGCGCACGGCGGTCCGCCACTCTTCCGGTGGCGGGCGGGGCGGCGCCGGCGGGGCGGCGCTCAGCCCCGGGACGGCTCCCGGGAGCGTGGCGGGGGCGGCGCGCCGCCCGGGACAGCCGGTGCGGGGGCGCCGCGGGTGCGGTGCGGGGTCAGTCGCGGGTCGCGCCGGCCAGGGCCGGACGCCGGACTCGCGGGCGGGCCACCAGCAGCGGCCCGGAGGCGGCCGACGTGACGGCCCCCTCGATCAGTGCGTGCGCGTACATGCGGCGACCCTAGCCCCGCTGCCCCGGGCGGGGCTACCGCTTTTGCCGCCCCCCTCAGCGCGGCAGGTCGACGGTGCGGCCCTCGGCGCGGGCGGTCTCGGCGGCGGCGAGCACGGCGACGACCTCGCGGCCGAACCGCACGTCGCAGCGGTGGTCCCGGGTGCCCGAGGCGATCTCCTCCAGCAACTGGTCGATCGCCACCCCGAACGCGGTCGCCGGGTCGCCCTCGCCGGCCGGGACGGTCTCGACGCCGTTCTCGCCGTAGAAGACGAACTTGCGGCTCACCGCCTCCTGCGGGGCGTCCAGGGTCAGCGACACCGTGCTGGTGGCGCCCCCGTCGTGGCGGAGCAGCAGGTGCACGATCCCGCGCGGACCGTCCATCGCGGCGACGTGGGTGACCCGGCCCAGCACCGGCAGGACGATCGACAGCGCGTGCGGCCCGACGTCCCACAGCGCGCCGTGCTCGCGCCGCCACGGCGAGGCCCCGTACGGGTTGCCGGGCTGGAAGATGGAGCCGAAGCGGACGGCCTCGGCGGTGTGCCACCCGCCGGCGGCGGCCGTCGAGGCGAGGAAGGCGGCGATGTCCGGCTGGTAACGGCCGGTGAAGAAGACCACCGAGGCGACGCCCGCCGCCTGCGCGGCGTCGACCACCCGGTCGGCGTCGGCGACGCTCAGCGCGAGCGGCTTGTCCAGCAGCAGGTGCCGGCCGGCGGTCGCCGCGCGGACCGCGATGTCGGCCTGGATGTCGGGCGGAAGCGCCACGGCGACCGCGTCGCAGGCCTCGACGAGGGCGTCGACGTCGGTGAACGCCGGCACCCCGTAGCGGTCGGCCAGGGCGGCGGCCTTGCCCGGATCCCGGCCCCACACGCCGGCGAACTCGGCCTCCGGGTGCGCGTGCAGCGCCGCGCCGTGCGTCTCCGCCGCCCAGTGACCGGTACCGAACAACCCGAACCGCACCACGCGAACCCCCACGTCGTCGTCATACCACCGCACCCACGGCCGGAGTACACGCTAGTCGCCCGTTGCGCCGCCCACCCGCACGACCCGACGAAGCCCCCGGCAACCGCGCGTACGGCCGCCGGGTGCCCCTGGGCGGCGGGTGGCGGGGTGTACTACGCGGGTTAGTAGGCTGTGCCGGTGACCGAACCGCGCCCAGGGTGGCCCCGATGACCAGCGCAGCCACGGCGGGTTCGCCGGTGGACGGGCTGCTCGCGACCGCCTCGATCGTGTCGTCGCTCCTCGTCGCCGCCTGGGCGCTGGTCGCCACGCTGCGCCATCGCGCACCGGACCGGTTGCAGTTCGCCGGCCTGGCCGTGGTGGAGGCGGCCGTGCTCGCGCTCACGGTGGTGGCGCTGGTCGCCCTCGGCGGGGGCGAGCGGCCGGACGAGCCGGGGGCCTTCTTCGGGTACGTGGCGACGGTGGTCTGCCTGCCGCCGTTGGCCTGGGTGCTGGCCCGGATGGAGCCCACGCGCTGGGGGTCGGCGATCGTCTGCGCGGTCTGCCTGGTCACGCCGGTGGTCGTCGTACGGCTCCAGCAGACGTGGGAGGTGCTGGGTGGCTGACGTACGCGCCGGGGAACGCATGCGCACCAACGCGGGTCCGGGACGGCTGCTGATCGCGGTCTACCTGATCTTCGCGATCGCCGCGACGAGCCGCGCCGGCCTCCAGATCGCCACGAAGTTCGACGAGGCGCCCGTGGCGTACTCGCTCTCGGCTCTCGCCGCGGCCATCTACATCGTCGCGGCGGTGGGGTTGGCCCGGGCCGGTGCCGCCGGGCGGCGGGTCGCCCTGGCCTGCTGTGCCGTGGAGCTGGTCGGGGTGCTCGGTGTGGGGACCCTCAGCCTCGTCGACCCGGAACTCTTCCCCGACGAGACGGTCTGGTCGCGGTTCGGCAGCGGGTACGGCTACATCCCGCTGGTCCTGCCGGTGCTCGGCCTGCTCTGGCTCTGGCGCACCCGCGCCGAGCCGGCCTGACCCCGGCGGGCGGCGCCCGCCGGGGCGTTGCGCGGGGGTCAGTCCTTGGGGCCGCCGGCGACGTAGACGACCTGGCCGGAGACGAAGGACGCGCCCTCGCTGGCCAGGAACGCGATGGTGTGGGCGACATCCTCGGGGCGGCCGACCCGGCGCACCGCGATCTCCGACTCGGCGTGCTTCTGCAACGCCTCGAAGTCGACCTTCATCCGGGCGGCGGTGGCGGCGGTCATGTCGGTGACGATGAAGCCGGGCGCGACCGCGTTGACGGTCACGCCGAAGGGGCCCAGCTCGATGGCGAGGGTCTTGGTGAAGCCCTGGAGGCCGGCCTTCGCCGCCGAGTAGTTGGCCTGGCCCCGGTTGCCCAGCGCGGAGGTGCTGGAGAGGTTGACGATCCGGCCCCACCGCGCCTCGACCATGTGCTTCTGGACGGCCTGGCTGAACAGGAACGCGCCGCGCAGGTGCACCCCCAGGACGGTGTCCCAGTCGGCGTCGCTCATCTTGAACAGCAGGTTGTCGCGGAGCACGCCGGCGTTGTTGACCAGTACGGTCGGTGCGCCCAGCTCGGCGGCGACCCGCTGTACGGCCGCCTCGACCTGGGCCCGGTCGGCGACGTCGGCGCCGACGCCGAAGGCCCGGCCACCGGCGGCGGTGATGGCGTCCACGGTCTCCGCGGTCGCCGACCGTTCGATGTCGACCACGGCGACCGCGAGGCCGTCGGCGGCCAGCCGGCGGGCGGTGGCCGCCCCGATCCCCCGCGCCGCGCCCGTGACGATCGCGACCCGCTGCTCCTCCGACATGCCTACCTCCCGGTAACCTGCGTTCGATCGAAGGAGCTTAACCCAGCCGTACGCCGTGCCGGCCGGGCGCGGACCGCTGGGCGGCTGGCCCTGACCGCCCCTACACGCCACGCCCCCGGCAGAGGCGGATCCACCGGTAGCCGTAGCCGGCCACCTTGAGCCGGTCCAGCTTGCCGACGTCGCCGTAGTTGCGGTCGGCCAGCACGTCGATGGGCCCGTTCGCCTCCGGCTCCAGCGTGCTGAGGTCCAGCTCGGCGTCGTCGGTGCCGAGGTTGTGCACGAAGACCATCGTGCCGGTCGGACCGTCGGCCCGGTGCGCCAGCACCCCCGGCGGCATCGCCACGTCGATGTGGGTGGTCGAGCCCGAGCCCACCTCGGGGGCCTCGCGCAGCGTGCCGATCATCCGCTCGAACCAGGCGAGCAGCGACTTCGGGTCGCTGCGCTGGGCGGTCACGTTCACCTTCTCGTACGAGAATTCGCCCTTGTCGATCACGGGGCGGACCAGCTTCTCCGCGTCGGCCGTCGAGAAGCCGGCGTTCGGCTGGAACGACCACTGCATCGGGGTACGGATCGCCTCCCGGCCGGGCAGCGACAGGTCCTCGCCCATACCGATCTCCTCGCCGTAGCGCAGCACCGGCGTGCCACGCAGCGAGAACTGCAACGCGTACGCCAGCTCGATGCGGCGGCGGTCGTTGCCGAGCATCGGGGCGAGCCGGCGGCGGATGCCCCGGTCGTAGATGCGCATGTCCTCGTCCGGGCCGAACTCCGCGTACACCTGGTTGCGCTGTTCGGCCGTGAGCCGGGAGAGGTCGATCTCGTCGTGGTTACGCAGGAAGGTGGCCCACTGCCCGCCCTCGGGCAGTGCCGGGGTGTCCCGTAGCGCCTCGATGATCGGCTCCGGGTCCTGCCGGGCCAGGGCCAGCATCAGCCGCCCGTTGAGCATGAAGTCGAAGAGCATGTGCAGCCGGTTGCCCGAGCCGCCGCCGTCGCCGAAGAAGGTCGGCAACTGGTCGGGTTCGACGTTGGCCTCGGCGAGCAGGATGGCGTCGCCCCGGCGCCACTGCACGTGCTGGCGCAGTTCGGTGAGGTATTCGAAGTCCTTCGGCGAGTTCGGGTTGCCCGGCTCGGTCAGCTCGATGATGAACGGCACCGCGTCCATCCGGAAACCGGAGACCCCGAGCTGGAGCCAGAACGAGACGATCTTCTTGATCTCCTCGCGGACGGCGGGGTTGGTGAAGTTCAGGTCCGGCTGGAACTTGTAGAACCGGTGGTAGAACCAGGCCTTGGCCGTCCGGTCGTAGCTCCAGGTCTCGTGCTGCTCGCCGGGGAAGACCATGCCCTGGTACCGGTCGCTCGGCTCGTGGTCGGACCAGACGTACCAGTCCCGGTACGGCGAGTCGGGCGAGGAACGGGCGGACTGGAACCACGGGTGCTCGTCCGAGGTGTGGTTCACGACCAGGTCGATGATCACCCGGATGCCGCGGTTCTGCGCCTGGTGCAGCAGCTCCGCGAAATCGCCGAGGGTGCCGAAGCGCGGGTCGACGTTGTAGAAGTCGGTCGCGTCGTAGCCGTCGTCGCGGTTGGGCGACGGGTGGATGGGATGCAGCCAGAGGCAGGTCACACCCAGCCGGGCGAGGTAGTCCAGCCGGCCGATGAGCCCCCGGATGTCACCGACCCCGTCGCCGTCGGAATCCGCGTACGTGTCGATGTCGAGGCAGTAGACGACCGCCTCCGAGTACCACCTGTCAGCCATGTCTGGCTTATGTCTCCGATCCCGGCCCGCGGCAAACCCCGGGGCCGGACGGCTCGACGCCCACCGGGCGGCGCGGGCGTGCCCCTCGCCGCCCGGTGGGGACGCGTCGTCCGTCAGGTGGTGATGTCGATGTCGCCGACCTGCCCGCCGCTGCCCATCGTCAGCCACCCGGCATGGATGCCCTGCTTGGCGAAGAAGTTCCCGCCGCCGACGAACGCGAACCAGTCGTGACCGCTGACCGCGATGTCGCTGACCTGCCCGCCTGTGGCCAGGGCGAGCCAGCCGCCGTAGATGCCGTCCTTGGCGTAGAAGTTGCCGTCCTGCGCCCAGCCGATCCGGTTGCCGCTGAGCGCCACCTTCGACGCCCCACCGGAATTGACCGCCTGCCACGACGAGTACGCGCCGTCCTTCGCGTACAACACACCCGCCGAATTCACGAACGCGAACCGGTTACCACTCACCGCGATGTCGCGCACCTGCCCACCTGTGGCCAGCGTCAGCCACTCGCCGTAGATGCCGTCCTTGGCATAGAAGTTGCCGCCCTGCACCCAGCCGATCCAGTTGCCGCTGAGCGCCACCTTCGACGCCCCACCGGCATTCACCGCCTGCCACGACGAGTACGCGCCGTCCTTCGCGTACAACACACCCGCCGAATTCACGAACGCGAACCGGTTACCACTCACCGCGATGTCGCGCACCTGCCCACCACCGGCCAGCGTCAGCCACTCGCCGTAGACGCCGTCCTTGACATAGAAGTTGCCGCCCTGCACCCAGCCGATCCAGTTGCCGCCGAGCGCCACCTTCGACGCCCCACCGGCATTCACCGCCTGCCACGACGAGTACGCGCCGTCCTTCGCGTACAACACACCCGCCGAACTCACGAACGCGAACCGGTCGAGGACCGGGTCGGCCGGTGGTGCCAGGTCCGGGAACGACAGGTTGATGACCGCACCCTTGGTGACCGTGCCGCCGCAGGAGTACGCCGGGGCGATGTTGTACACCGCGCCGTGGCGCCGGATCTCGAAGTGCAGGTGCGGGCCGGTGGAGTTGCCGGTGCTGCCGACGTACCCGAGCAACTGCCCCTGCCCGACCTGCTGCCCGACCACGACCGAGGGCTGCTGGATCATGTGCAGGTATCTGGTCTGGTAGCCGCCGGCGTGGGAGACCGTCACCATGTTGCCCCCACCGGAGACCCAACCGGCGGTGACGACGGTGCCCGGGTAGGCGGCCCCGATCGCCATCCCGTTGTTTCCCGCGATGTCCACCCCGTAGTGATCGCTGTCGATGCTGCCGCACCTGCTCGACAGCACCCCGGTGACCCGCCCGCCCACCGGTTGGATCATCGCTCCGACCTGCGCGGACGCCGGCTGCGCCGGCACCAGCGCGAGCCCACCCAGGACCACGGCGGCGACCATCAGCGCCCGCAGCCTCCTCCATACCACTATTCCCGTCACGCCACGCCCTTCGCTCGGTCCTGTCGGCACCGGAAGACCGCCAAGGCATAGACGAACATGCCCGACCCCGGTCGATGCCCACCTTCGGCGCGATCCCGGAACCAGTCAAGTCAGGTGAAATATGACCGGCGTCGATGCGGCACGGCACAGCGGGCGGCGGAGCGGCACCGGTACCGTCGCCGCATGGGTGACGCACAGCGAACGGTCGACTGGTCCGAGGGTGAGTGGTGCAACGAGCCGGTGCGGGCCGAGGGCGCCGCGGCGGGCACGCTGCTGGTGCAGCCGGCCGGCGGCAGCGACCTGTGGCGGCACACGTCGTACGGCTTCGTGCACGACGACGCCCCGGCGCTGCTCGCGCCACTGCCCGCCGGCCAGGCGATGGAGGTCGACTTCCACCTCGACTACGACCGGCAGTTCGACCAGGCCGGCGTGCTGGTGCGGGTGGACGAGCGCAACTGGGTCAAGGCCGGCGTCGAGTTCAGCGACGGCCAGCCGCAGGTCGGCGCCGTGGTGACCCGCGAGGTGTCCGACTGGTCGGTCGCCCCGGTGCCGACGTGGGCGGGGCGCGGGGTCAGCATCCGGGTCAGTCGCGACGGGGACGCGCTCACCGTACGGGCCAGGGCCGACGACGAACCGTGGCGGCTGGTCCGGCTCGCCCCGCTCGCGCCGGAGGCGGCGGCCAGCGCCGGCCCCTACTGCTGCTCCCCCACCCGGGCTGGGCTGCGGGTCCGCTTCACCGGGTGGCGGCGCGGGCCGGCCGACGCGGCGCTGCACCCGCAGGAGTGAACCGGTGGCCCCACTCACCGGCAGGTGTGGCGGCCCGGTCGCGGGGTAGATAGACCTGATCCCGGTACCGGCCGAAAGGATCGCGATGGCACTCGCCGAGAACGTCGACCCGACCGAACTCGGTGGCCTTACCGGTTGGGTGGCGGGGATCATCGACGCCGCCGGCGCGCTCGGGGTGGCCCTGCTGGTCGCCCTGGAGAGCATCATCCCGCCGATCCCGAGCGAGATCGTCCTGGCGATGGCCGGCTACCTGGCCAGCGAGGGCCGGTTCAACGTGGTCGTGGTGGGGCTCGCCGCCACCGCCGGCTCCCTTGGCGGGGCGCTCGTCCTCTACTGGCTGGGCGCGGCGGCCGGCGAGGACCGGCTCAAGCGCTGGCTGGACCGGCTGCCCCTGGTCGACCTCGACGACCTGGAGAAGGCCGACCGCTGGTTCGAGCGGCACGGCCGCTGGGCGGTGCTCTTCGGCCGGATGATGCCGGTGGTCCGCAGCCTGATCTCCATCCCGGCCGGGGCCAACCGGATGCCGCTGCTGGAGTTCATCGCGTTCACCACGCTGGGCAGCGGCATCTGGAACGCGCTCTTCGTGGGGCTGGGCTACGCCCTCGGCTCCCGCTGGCAGCAGATCGAGCAGTACAGCAAGTGGTTCGACTACGGCATCATCGCCATCTTCGTCGTGATGATCGCGTTGTGGGCGGTCAAGAAGTCCCGCCGCCGCCGCTCCCGCCAGCACGACCACGCCAGCACCCCCCACTGACCCGCCGCACGCCTCCCCCGCCCGGGGGCGAGGGGAGGCGGTGGCGAGGGTGACGGCTCAGGGAAGGGTGTCCAGGTGGGGGGCCACCGTGCGGGCGAAGCCGTTGCCGTTGGTCACGTCCCAGTTGACCGACCAGGTCATCGCGCCACGGATGCCCGGGTAGGTGCGCGGCGGGCGGAAGCTGCCGCAGTTGGTGCCCCGGGCCAGGCAGTCCAGCGCGGCGTTCACCACGGCGGGTGCGACGACGCCGCCGCCGGCCGCGCCGGTGCCGGCCGGTAGGCCGAGGCCGACCTGGTCCGGGCGCAGCCCGGCCTCCAGTTGGATGCAGGCCAGCGCGACGATGAAGTTCACCGTCCCCTGGGGGTACGCGGCGTTGCGGTCGCAGCCGAGCATCGCCCCGGAGTTGTAGAACTGGGTGTTGACGACGGTGAGGATGTCCCTGATGTCGAGCGCCAGCTTGAAGTAGCTGCCGCCGGGGGACTGCATGTCGATGGTCTGCGGGGCCATCGCGATGATCAGCCCGGCGCCCACCCTGGCCCGCAGCGAGCGCAGCGCCTGGCCCATGTAGGTCGGGTTCAGCCCGTTCTCCAGGTCGATGTCGACGCCGTCGAAGCCGTACCGCTGGATGAGCGCGTGGACGCTGTCGCTGAACGCGGCGGCGGAGGCGGCGTCGTTGACCGCCACCCGGCCGGTCTCGCCGCCGACCGAAATGATCACCTTCTTGCCCCGGGCCTGGAGGGTACGCACGTCGGCGGAGAAGTCGGCGTCGGTGTAGCCGCCGAGCGCGGCGGAGAGGCCGGGGTCGACCGCGAAGCCGACCGCGCCGGGGGTGGCGGTGGCGTCGGCGAAGGCCACCGCGACGACGTCGTACTCGGCCGGCACGTCACGCAGCCGCAACTCGACGGCCGGGTTGTCGAAGTTGTGCCAGTACCCGGTCAGGATGTGCTTCGGCAGGCCGGTGGTCGGGGGCGGCGTGGTGGGCGGCGGCGTCGTCGGGGGCGGCGTGGTGGGCGGCGGCGTCGTCGGGGGCGGCGTCGTCGGGGGCGGCGTCGTCGGGGGCGGCGTGGTGGGCGGGGTGTCGCCGCCGCACGACGCGCCGTTGAGCCGGCAGTTCGCCGGGGAACCCGGGCCGGCGCCGAGGAAGCCGAACGAGACCGAGGCGCCCGGGGCGATGCTGCCGTTCCAGGACCGGTTGGTGAAGGTGTGCCGCTGCCCCGACGAGGTCAGCAGGGCGTCCCAGTAGCTGCCGAGGGTGGTGCCGGCCGGCAGGTCGAAGGCGACGCTCCAGCCGTCGACCGTGGACCCGCCGCCGTTCGTGATCGTGTACTTCCCCTCCCAGCCCGCTCCCCAGTCGGCCGTCTTGACGAAGCTGGCGCTCACCCCGGCGGCGAACGCCGGCATCGCCACCCACACCGCGCCGAGCGCCGCCACCACGGCCGCGACCAGCGTCAACACCAGAGACCTCGATCTGCTCACGACGTCCTCCACACTGCGGTGGCATCCACCGACATCGACATAGAGGCTTATTATTAGGAGTGTTAACTGTTCTTGTCCAGAGCCGGCCCCGGTCGACGCAGCACCGCCTGCTCCAGCGCCGACCAGCCGGTGGTGGTGACCAGGTAGAGCACCGCGGCCAGCGGCAGCACCACCGCCACCAGCACCGTCGTGTACGGCAGCAGCGGCAGCAGCCGGCCGAGCACCGCCGCGCCCGGCCCCTGCGTCGGCGTGCCGGCCACCGTCCCCGTCGCCGCCGCCGCGCGCCGCATCCGCCGCGACGTCCACCAGGCCAGCGCGAGCAGGGCGGCCAGCAGGGCACCGAAGAGCGGCAGCGCGCCGCCGCCCAGGCCGTCGCCGAGGTGGTGGCCCAGCGGCACGCCCGCCAACCGCTCGTCGAGCAGACCCGTGCCGCCCTCGGCGGTGGTGAAGAGCCGGTACATCACCAGCAGGACCGGCGCCTGGAGCAGCACCGGCAGGCAGCCCGACACCGGGTTGGCGCCGTGCGCCCGGTAGAGCGCGAAGAGTTCGCTCTGCAACCGGGCGGGGTCGTCCGCGTACCGCCGCTGAAGCTCGCGGACCTCGGGGGCGAGCGCCGCACGACGCCGCTCCCCGCGGACCTGCGCGAGGGTCAGCGGCGAGATCAGCAACCGCACGACGACGGTGAGGACGACGACGGCGGCGGCCGTGGCCGCGTCGCCGGCCAGCGGTTCGAGCAGGGCGGTGAACCAGGAGAGCGCGCGGCCGGCGGCGCCGACGGCGTCGTGCAGAGGTGCGAAGGCGAGCATGGGTGAGACCCCTCGGTCCGATTCCGGAGGCCCCTGCGGTGGGCGGGACAGCCCGCCGCACGGGCGGATGACGGCGGAATCGGCCGCGCGGTGCTGCTACGCGGCCGAGGGGTGCGCCCCCGGGGCGCGCGGGCGTGGCCGCCCGGCGGCGTCCGGATCGACCTGCCGCGACACGCGGCGACGGCGGGCCCGGGCGCGCAGGGCGGCGGCGCGCCCCGCCCGGGGCGCGTCGACGGCGCCGGCCGGATGTGCCGCGAGCGCGACCGCGAGCAGCGCCACGGCGGCGAGCGCGGCCCCGGCCAGCAGCCCCGCCGGGCGGTCGGCGACCAGGGTCAGGTGGGCGTGGGCGTGGGCGTACGCCCACGCCCCCCACACGATCCCCAGCAGTCCCGGCACGCCGCCCAGCCTAGGACCCGCTGTCACGCCACCCGACGCGTTCTCGCCACAGCCCGCCCAAATCCGCGTACCGGTGCGGGAGGCGACGGCGGCGAGCCCCGCGACACGCCGGGCCGCGTTTTCCCGCCCGCGCACCCTGGGTAACCACTGACCGACCCGGTGCGGACGGACCGCCGCCGGGCGCGGACGGACGGTGGTGGCGATGACCGGCCAGGTGGCGCAGGCTCCGAACGCTGCGGGCGAGGCGAGCGATGATCTGCTCACGGTGGGTGTCGAGGAGGAGTTCCTGCTCGTCGACCCGCACACCGGGGCCGCGGTGCCCGCCGTCGACCTCGTCATGCAGCAGGTGCCGCCGGAACTACGCGGTCAGGTGGAGCGGGAGTTCCAGACCAGCCAGATCGAGATCGGCAGCCCGCCCGGCCTGGAGCTGTCCTCGATCCGGCACTCCCTCGGCGTGCTGCGGGCCGCCCTCGCCGACGCGGCCGAGCGGGCCGGCGTACGGCTGCTCGCCATCGGCACCGGGCCGGTCGACGGGCCGGTGCCGCCGGTGGTCGACAAGCCCCGCTTCGACCGGATGATCGAACGGTTCCGCCTGCTGGTTCCCGGCCCCGGCAACAACGGCATGCACGTGCACGTCGGGGTGCCGGACCCGGACACCGGGGTGCAGGTGCTCAACCACGTGCGGCCCTGGCTGCCGGTGCTGCACGCGGTCACCACCAACTCCCCCTTCTCCCGGGGCGAGGACACCGGGTACGCGAGCTGGCGCTCGGTGGAGTGGGAGCGCTGGCCGTCGGTGGCGCCCACCCCGTTCCTGGAGTCGCACGAGCACTACGAACGGCTGATCCGGCAGCTCATCTCCAGCGGCGTGATGCTCGACGAGGGGATGCTGTACTGGTATGCCCGGCTCTCCGCCAAGTACCCGACGGTGGAGATCCGCATCGGTGACGTCTGCCCGTCCGTGGACGACGCGGTGCTCGTCGCCGCCCTGGTCCGGGCCATGGTGGCGACGGCGATGCACGACATCGCCCACGGCCGGCCCGCCGTGCGCACCGACCACCACCTGCTGGTCGCCGCGCACTGGCGCGCGTCCCACGACGGGCTGGAGGGCCAGGGGGTCGACCTGACCGACGGCGAGCTGCGGCCGGCCTGGGACCTGTTCGACCAGCTCGTCGCGCGGCTGCGCCCGGCCCTGGAGCGGCACGGTGACCTCGACGAGGTGACCGACCTCGTCGCCGGGCTGCGCCGGCACGGCACCGGGGCGGCCCGGCAGCGCGCCGTCTTCGCGCGGACGGGCAAGCTCGTGGACGTGGTGCAGGACGTCGCGCGGCAGACCCGCGGCACGAACCGCTCGTGACAGGATGGTGCCCGTGGCGCAACGGTTGATCGTCATCGGTGGAGACGCCGCGGGGATGGCGGCGGCGTCCCAGGCGCGACGCCGCCGCGACCGTGGCGACCTGGAGATCGTCGCCTTCGAGCGGGGGCACTTCACGTCGTACTCGGCGTGCGGCATCCCGTACTGGATCAGCGGGCTGGTCCCCGAGCGGGACCAGTTGATCGCCCGCGACCCGGAGACGTTCCGGGAGAAGTTCGACATCGACGTCCGGCTGCGGCACGAGGTGACCGCCATCGACCTCGACCGGCGCGAGATCGTCGCGCGCGACCTGGACGGCGGCGGCGAGGTCCGGGAACGCTTCGACACCCTGATGTACGCCACGGGCGCGGTGCCCAAGAAGCCCGACTGGGCGGACACCGACGCCGGGGGGATCTTCGGCATGCAGACCCTCGACGACGGCGCGGCGCTGCGCGACTGGCTGGAGTCCGAACCCCGGCCGCGCCGCGCGGTGGTGGTCGGCGGCGGCTACATCGGCGTGGAGATGGCCGAGGCGCTGATCCAGCGCGGGCTCGCCGTCACCCTCGTGGAGCAGGCCGAGCAGCCGATGGCCACCGTCGACCCGGACATGGCCGCGCTGGTCACGGACGCCATGCGGGGCATCGGCATCACCATCCGCACGGGGGTGGGGGTGACCGGCCTGGCGGAGACCGACGGCCGGGTGTCCGCCGTGCTCACCGCCGACGGGCCCATCGACGCCGACGTGGTCGTCCTCGGTCTGGGCGTACGCCCCAACACCGCGCTCGCGGAGGCCGCCGGCCTGCCGCTGGGCGACACCGGCGGAATCCGCGTCGACCGCCGGATGCGGGTGCCGGGGGTGCCGGACGTCTGGGCGGCCGGCGACTGCGTGGAGACCGTGCACCGGGTCACCGGGCTGCCGGTGCACGTGCCGCTGGGCACCCACGCCAACAAGCAGGGCCGGGTCGCCGGCATCAACATCGGCGGCGGGTACGCCACCTTCGCCGGGGTGGTCGGCACCGCCGTCACCAAGGTCTGTGAGCTGGAGGTCGGGCGCACCGGGCTGCGCGAGAGGGACGCCGCGGCGGCGGGGTTCGAGTTCGTGTCGGTGACCGCCGAGTCGACCAGCCGCGCCGGCTACTACCCGGGCGCCCGACCCATCACCGTGAAGCTGATCGCGGAGCGACCCAGCGGACGGCTGCTCGGGGCGCAGATCGTCGGCTGGTCCGAGGCGGCGAAACGCATCGACACCCTGGCCGTGGCGCTGTGGAACGGCATGACGGTGGACGACATGACGGGGCTGGACCTCGGCTACGCGCCGCCGTACGCCCCGGTCTGGGACCCGGTGCTGATCGCCGCGCGCAAGGCCGTCGACGCCCTGGCCGCCGCCCGGTAGCGCGCACCGCGGCGCCAACCTGGTCGGGGCCGGCGCCGCGGTGGTCTCAGCGCAGCTTGCGGAAGAACCCGCGGACGTCGCCGACGAGCAGGTCGGGGGCCTCCATGGCGGCGAAGTGGCCGCCGCGCCCGTACTCGGACCAGTGCACGACCGTGTGTTCTCCCTCGACGGTGCGCCGGATCGACACGTCCATGGGGAACACCGCGACCCCGGTGGGCACCGTGGAGCGTGCGCTCGCGCCCCAGGCTCCGGCGTGCGCGGTCTCGTAGTAGCTGTTGGCGGAGGACCCGGCGGTGCCGGTCAGCCAGTAGAGCATCACGTTGGTGAGCAGCAGTTCCCGGTCCACCGCGTCCTCGGGCAGTTCGGCGGCCGGGTCGGTCCACTCCTTGAACTTCTCCACGATCCAGGCCAACTGCCCGACCGGGGAGTCGTGCAGCGCGTGGGCCAGGGTCTGCGGCCGGCTGATCTGGATCATCGTGTAGCCGGACTGCTCGGTCCTCAGGTACGCCAGGTGCTCCAGTCGCGCCCGCTCGGCCTCCGTCAGCTCCCCCACCTCGTCCGGGTCGACCTCCGTGAACGCGGAGAGCCCGTTCGCGTGCACGCCGACGACCCGGTCGGGGTTGAGCCGGCCCAGCCCCGGGGAGACGACCGCGCCGGTGTCGCCGCCCTGCGCGCCGTAGCGGTCGTAGCCGAGGCGGTCCATCAGCTCGGCGAACGCCCGGGTCACCCGGTTGGTGTCCCAGCCGGCCTCGCCGGTCGGCCCGGAGAACCCGCTGCCGGGGATCGACGGGATCACCAGGTGGAACGCGTCCGCCGGGTCGCCGCCGTGCGCCCGCGGGTCGGTCAGCGGGCCGATGACGTTCAGGAACTCCACGATCGAGCCGGGCCAGCCGTGGGTCATGATCAGCGGCAACGCGTCCGGCTCGGGCGAGCGTACGTGCAGGAAGTGGATGTTCTGCCCGTCGATCTCGGTGGTGAACTGGGGATACCTGTTCAGCTCCCGCTCGTGCACGCGCCAGTCGTAGCCGTCGCGCCAGTACTCGGCCAGCCCTCTGAGGTAGCTCGCCGGCACCCCGCGGCTCCAGCCGACACCGGCCAGGTCCGTGGTCCACCGGGTCCTGGCGAGCCGGTCCCGCAGGTCGTCCAGGTCGGCCTGGGGAATGTCGATCGTGAAGGGCCGGATCCCGCTGTTGTTCGCCATGCCGATGAGCCTAGGGACCGGTTAGGTCAAGTTCGGTCCTAGCTGACTGGCAGACTCCCGGACCATGTGGGAAACCTCGGCGCGGCTGCTGCGACTGCTCTCGCTCCTGCAGACCCGACGCGACTGGTCCGGCGCCCAACTGGCCGAGCGGCTGGCGGTGACTCCGCGCACCGTGCGCCGCGACATCGACCGGCTGCGCGGCCTCGGCTACCCCGTGCTGTCCACCGCGGGCACCGCCGGCTACCGGCTGGGCGCCGGCGCCGACGTGCCGCCGCTGCTACTCGACGACGACGAGGCAGTCGCGGTCGCGATGGGTCTGCGCACTGCCGCCGGCGGGTCGATCACCGGCATCGAGGAGACCTCCGTGCGGGCCCTGGCCAAGCTCGAACGGGTACTGCCGTCCCGGCTGCGCCACCGGATCAACGCCCTCCGGTCGGTGACGGTGCCGATGGCCAACGCCGGCCCCACCGTCGACCCGGGCACCCTCACCGCCATCGCCGCCGCCTGCCGCGACTCGCTGCGCCTGCGCTTCGACTACCGCACCCACGACGGGACCAGCAGCGTCCGCACGACCGAGCCGCACCGGTTGGTGCACACGGGCCGGCGCTGGTATCTCGTCGGCTGGGACGTCGACCGCCGGGACTGGCGCACCTACCGCGTGGACCGCCTCGACCCGCGTACGCCCACCGGCCCCCGGTTCACCCCGCGCACCCCGCCGGACCCCGACATCAGCGGCTACACCTCGCGGGCGATCTCCACGTCGGCCTACCGGTACCAGGCCCGGTTCACCCTGCACGTCAGCGCCGAGACCGCGGCGGAGCGGATCGCCCCCACCACCGGGGCGCTGGAGCCGGTCGACGAACGGAGCTGCACCCTGCGAACCGGGTCCGACTCGCTTGACGAGTTGGCCATCTACGTGGCGTCCAAGGGGTTCGACTTCCAGGTGCACGAACCTCCGGAGCTCGTCGAGCACGTCAGGGCGCTGGCAGCCCGGCTCGCCGACGCGTCGCCTCGGTGACGGCCGCGCACTGCGGTGGGCTTTGTCGGGGGTGGGGGTTAGCGTGTGCCCGCTGTCGCCGCGTCGGCCACGTCGGGCCGGTCGCTGACCCCCTCGGAGGGCCCCATGTCGCAGGAGACGACCTACCTCGAACTGTCCGAAGTGGACGGTGCGCACAAGTTCTACGAGGTCGTCGTCGACGACTGTGCGCTGACCGTTCGTTACGGCCGGATCGGCGACCAGGGTCAGGTCAAGACCGCGGCCTACCCCGACAACGCCAAGGCCCGCGCGGCGGCGGCGAAGAAGATCGGCGAGAAGATCCGCAAGGGGTACGCCCCGGCGGTGCCCGGGGTCCGGCAGAAACGCACCGTCTCCCGGCGGCAGATCGTCAGCACCCGGTCCACCGCCCGCACCGCCCCGGTGCTGTGGCGCTACGACTCGGGCGCCCCGGCCTTCGGCATCTTCGTCGACGGGCAGAGCTGCATCGTCGGCAACGAGCGCGGAGTCATCACCACCCTCGGCCACGACGCCCGGGTGCTCCAGCAGGTCCGCCTCCCCGACGGGGTGAAGTGCATCGTCGCCGACGACGCCTGGGTCTACGCGGGCTGCGACGACGGCAACGTCTACGACCTCTCCGGCAAGGTGCCCCGGGTGGCCTACGAGATCGCGCCGGAGATCGACATCTACTGGCTGGACATCCACGACGGCGTGCTGGGCGTCTCCGACGCGGGCGGCGGCATCGTCGCCGTCGACCACGAGGACGAGTTCCTCTGGCGCCGGCAGGGTCGCGGCCGGGCGGCGTGGATGGTGCGCTGCGACGCCGACGCGCTCTACCACGGCCACTCGCAGGGCGTCACCGGCTACGACTGGCGTACGGGCCGCGAGCTGTGGCACACCCCCACGGGCTCGGTGCTCTTCGGCTGGCAGGAACGCGACGCGGTGTTCGCCGGCACCGGCACCCGGGAGGTGGTGCGCCTGGCCAAGGACGGCCGCACCGAGCGCAGCTACCGGTGCGACGCCCCGGTCTTCTCCTGCGCCACGGCCGAGGGCGGCAGGTACGTCTTCGCCGGCGACAGCCAGTCCTCGATCTACTGCTTCGACGCGGCCGGCAACCGGCTGTGGAAGCTCGGCACCGGCTGCGGCTCGGCCTACTCCATGCAATACCACGACGAGCGGCTCTACGTGGTCACCACCAGTGGCCACCTGGCCTGCATCGACGCCAGCGAGCCGGCGATCCGGGCGGCGGAGGCCGGCAGCGTTCCGGACGTGGTCGACGTCAAGGCCCCGAGCCGGGTGCCGGAGCCGGTGGCATGGACGACGGTCGAGGTGACAAGCGACGTCGGCGGCGGCGTGGTCGTCCAGTGCGTCGAGGACCACGGCCGGCTGCGCGTGCACGTGCTCTCCCCCGGCTATCACCGGGACTGGTCGGTGCAGTTCCCCAAGGGCATCCGTGAGCCGGGCGCGCGCTACCTGGTCACCCAGGTCCGCGAGTCCGGCCGGGGCGGCTTCTACCGCGCCCACGGCGACATCCGCCGCCTCCGCTGACCCGCGCCACCCGCACCGACCCCGCCCAGCCCACCCGCCGGGCCCGGTGCGGTGGCCGGAAATCGGCGGTGCGGGCACGACGGGCACGGTCCAGGATGGCCGGGTGGATTTCGAACTCACGATCCCCGACGGGCTGGGCTGGGTGCGGGGCACGCCGGCGGGGCGGGAGTGGTTGGCGACGCTGCCGGAGCGGCTGGCCGCCTGCACAAAGCGCTGGTCGCTGCGGGTCGGGCCACCCTTCCCGTACGCCTTCGCGTCGCTGGCCCTGCCGGCCGAGCTGCCCGACGGCACGCCGGCGGTGCTCAAGCTCCAGTTCCCGGACCCCGACAGCGTCCACGAGGCGACGGCGTTGCGGCGCTGGGCCGGGGCGGGTGCGGCCCGGCTACTGGCGCAGGACCCGGGCCGGCGCGCGTTGCTGGTCGAGCGGTGCGTGCCCGGCACGCCGCTGCACGCGCTGAGCGCCGACGCGGCGCTGGACGCGGCGGTCGGGCTGCTGCCCCGGCTGTGGCGGCCCGCCGGCCCGCCGTTCAGGCCGCTCGCGCGCGAGGCCGCCGGCTGGATGGCGCGGCTGCCCGGAAACTGGGAGCGGGCCGGCCGGCCGTACGAGCGGCCACTGCTCGACGCGGCGCTCGGGCTACTGGCCGATCTCGTCGACAGCCAGGGCGAGCAGGTGCTGGTCAACCAGGACCTACACGCCGGCAACGTGCTGCGCGCGACCCGCGAGCCGTGGCTGGTGATCGATCCGAAGCCCCTGACCGGCGAGCGGGAGTTCGGGGTCGTGGCGCTGGTGCGGGGCGGGGAGCTGGGGCACTCGCCGCAGGCGGTCCGGCACCGGCTGGACCGGCTCAGCGCGGAGCTGGGCCTCGACCGGGAGCGGGTACGGGGCTGGGCGGTCGGCCAGACGCTGGCCTGGAGCATCGGCGGCGGTCAGGTCTTTCCCCGCCAGGTCGAGGTGGTCCGCTGGCTGCTCGAAACCGGGCCGCACCGCCGCAAAGCGCCAGGAACCTGGCCCCAGGTGCCGCCGGTAGAAGCACCCTGAGGCCCCTCTGCCACTTATGTCGTTCCTGCCGGTGAGCTGACGGACGCGGCTCGCAGAGTCGCCGCTGTCGTGCTCGCAACGATGCACGACGACCTGATGGAGGTCGTACGCCTGCGTCCGGGGACGGTGGTGGGGGCGGTGCGGGAGACCTACGAGCTGTTGGCGGACGCGCTACGCGAGCCGGTCTCCCCGGAGTGCGGTCGAGCATGACCGTGGCGGCTGCTTCCCGATGCGGGGTCGGACACGTCGATGATCGTCGGTGCCGGAACTTCCAGTCCTTGTGCGCGCGCTTTGGAGCTGAGTCGGTTACGACATCAGGCGATGGCCATGGCGGTAGGACCGCCCCGGGCACGGACGGCCGGTGAGTCGTTTACGACATCAGCTCGACAGCGTCCCTCGGGCGCATCCCCAGCCCGGCGGCACATCCCCAACCCGGCGGGCGCAACCTCAGCCCGACGGGCGGCGGGGCGGATGCCGGTCACCCGGCCACCGCGCAGGACGGGTGGCTCGGGAGGCGTTGGCAGGTGGGGCACCAGTAGAGGTTGCGGCCGGCCAGCTCGCCTCGGCTGACGGGGTCGCCGCAGGCGTGGCAGGGCTCGCCGGGGCGGCGGTAGACGTACACCTCGCCGCCGTGCCGGTCGACGCGGGCGGCCCGGCCCATCGCCTCGGGCAGGTGCGCGTCGCGGACGGTGTCGATCCGGCCACGCGTGACGGCGAGCCGCATCAGCGCCACCAGGTCGGCCCAGAGCGCGTCCCAGCCGGCGCGGGTCAACCCTCGGCCGGGGAGCGTCGGCGGCAGTCCGGCCCGGAACAGCGCCTCGGTGACGAAGATCAGCCCGGTGCCGGCCACCACCGACTGGTCGAGCAGCAGCGCGGCCAACGGGGTGGGGCTGCGGGAGATCCGGGCGTACGCCCGGTCGGGGTCGGCGTCGGCGCGCAGCGGGTCGGGGCCGAGCCGGGCGCGCAGCGCGGCCACCTCGGGCGGGACGAGCAGTTCGCAGGCGGTGGGGCCGCGCAGGTCGAGCCAGTGCCGGTCGCTTCTCAGCCGCAGCCGGACCTGACCGACCGGCTCCGGCGGCTCCCCGGCGCCGTCGGTGAACCTGCCGTAGAGCCCGAGGTGCACGTGCAGGGTCACGTCGTCGGCGTAGTGGTGCAGCAGGTGCTTGCCGTACGCCTCGGTGTCTTCCAGGACGGTGCCACTGAGCCGGGCCGCGCCGTCGGCGAAGCGGCCCTGCGGGCTGGCGGCGTGCAGCTCGTCCCCGACGAAGAGGTCGGCGTGCCGCACCGCCAGGCGGTGGATGGTGTGTCCCTCTGGCACGGGTGCCAAGGATAGCCAGCGCGGCCGGCGCGCCCCGGACCCGTGTCGGAGAAGGGCCGGCTGGGTATTGCGGAGGTGTACCGCGTGGGCGGCGTTCGTTTCATCGGCCACCACGCTTTCCCCAGGAGGTGTGTTGTGGTGAAGATTCCTTCGCTGTTGCGCCGCTCGGAAGAGGCGCAGAACCGGGACGAGAACGTCGACGGTCACGCCGTGGCGGCGGGGACTGGCCAGGCCGGCCCGGCACAGGCCGGCGTGGACCGCAGCGGCGGGCCCGACCAGCCGGTGGTGACGGAGCGGGACAGCGAGCAGACCACCTACCGCAGCAGTGCGGCGTCGTCCACCGAAGGGCGCGACGCTGCCGCCGAGAAGCGGGCGGCCGAGCGGGCGGCCGTCGCGCGGGCGGCCACGGCCCGGCCGACCGACGACGGGTCCCGGCGTACCTCCCGGGCCACCGGCACCGACCCGACCCTCGAACAGCCCACCGGCGCGCGGACGACCGACGCGGACCGGGACGCGGCGGCGGGCGTCGCCCGCACGGACCGCGACCACGCGGTGGCCGCCGCACCCGCGGTGCACCCCCGCCCCGGGACGGACGCCGACCGCCCGGTGACCGACGCCCGCGCCGTGGACGCCGAGCGCACCGCAACCGCCGACCGCACCCTGGACGCCGAGCGCACCGTCGACCGCGACGGCGACGGCGTGCCCGACCGCCGGGACCCGTCGGTGGCGGTCGGCCCGAAGCCCCGGGCCAGCATGCTCGCCACGCTCGGGCTGGTCGTCGGCGTGGCCGGGGCGCTCTTCGTGCTCACCGGCACCCTCGCCGGGTACGGCATCGGGCTCGGCGCGGTCGGCGCGGTGCTCGCGGTGCTCGGCCTGATGGCCACCCGCCGCCGCCACATCGCCGGCAAGACCGACGCCCTGCTCGGCATCGTGCTGGGCCTCGGCGCGGTGGTGCTCGGCGTGCTGGCGATGACCGGCCAGTTCGACTGGCCGAGCACCGACGGCGACTGGGTGCAGCGGTTCCGGGAGTGGCTCGACTCACAGTTTGTGGACCGCTTCTAGCGGGCACTGTCCGACTCGCCGGCGATGCGCCGGCAGCGCCGGTGGTTCACCGGCGGCGCCCGACCAGCCTGGTGGTTCACCAGCCGGGCAACCCTTTTCGGGGGCGGCGGTATCGCCGCCCCCGAAGTGTTTCTCCCGAGGCGACGGTGGCCTGGCCCGGGGCCGGGGGCCGGCTCAGTCCGCGGTAGCGGCCGGGACCACGCCCTCCCGCGCGTCGAGCAGCTCGTCCCGGTGTCGCCCCGGCACCGGCACACCCGTGTCGGCGTGGAACAGGACTGACGGGCGACGGTCGGGCCGCCCCGCTGGGGGCACGCCGGCCAACCGGGGCGGCCCGACGCAACAGATCACGCCCACACTGCCCCAGATACGCAACGATCAGCCGGTCCACGCAAGCCTCACCGGTGGATGATGCCGCCCGGGCCGCATAGCGTTGAGCAACGGCGCCAGCCCCGTGGGCCGAAGGTGGCCGGGGCGCGCCCGACCCTGGGAGCAGGACAGATGACGACGGACGCCACCAGCCAGCGCTTCCTGATGTGCCGGCCGACGTACTTCGCCGTGGACTACGCGATCAACCCGTGGATGGACCCGAGCGCGCCGGTCGACACCGACCTCGCCGTGCGGCAGTGGGAGCGGCTGCGGCAGACCTACCGGGACCTGGGCCACACCGTCGAGGAGATCACCCCGCTGCCCGGCCTGCCCGACATGGTGTTCGCCGCCAACGGCGGCACCGTGATCGACGGCAAGGCGATGGCCGTGCAGTTCCGCGACCCGCAGCGCGCCGACGAGGCCCCCGCGTACCGCGCCTGGTTCGAGGCCGCCGGCTTCGAGGTGTACGACCCGAAGCACGTCAACGAGGGCGAGGGCGACATCCTGCTCGCCGGCGACGTCCTGCTCGCCGGCACCGGCTTCCGCACCGCCCACGCCACCCACGCCCAGCTCCAGGAGACCTTCGGCTACCCGGTGGTCACCATGCAGCTCGTCGACCCCCGCTTCTACCACCTGGACACCGCGCTCACCGTCCTCGACGAGCGGACGGTGGCGTACCTGCCGGAGGCGTTCTCGCCCGGCAGCCGGGCCGTGCTGCGCCGGCTCTTCCCCGACGCGGTGCACGCCACCCTCGCCGACGCCGAGGTCTTCGGGCTCAACGCGGTCGGCGACGGCCGGCACGTGGTGCTGCCGGCGCAGGCCACCGGCCTCGCCGCGAAACTGCGGGACCGGGGCTACGAGACGATCGGTGTCGACCTGTCCGAGCTGCGCAAGGCCGGCGGCGGGCCGAAGTGCTGCACGTTGCGACTCCGTCAGGGAAAGGCGAGCCTGTGATCGACGACATGCTGCGGACGCCGGAGGCGATCCGCGACGCGGAGCGGTGGACCGCGCACAACTACCACCCGCTGCCGGTGGTCATCACCTCCGCCGAGGGCTGCTGGCTGACCGACGTGGACGGCCGCCGCTACCTCGACTGCCTGGCCGGCTACTCGGCGCTGAACTTCGGCCACCGGCACCCGACGCTGATCGCGGCCGCGCACGCCCAGCTCGACCGGCTGACCCTCACCAGCCGGGCGTTCGTCCACGACCAGTTCGCCGACTTCTGCCGGGAGCTGGCCGAGCTGTGCGGCAAGGACCTCGTGCTGCCGATGAACACCGGCGCCGAGGCGGTGGAGACCGGCATCAAGGTCGCCCGTAAGTGGGGCTACCAGGTCAAGGGAGTCGCGCCGGGCAGAGCCAACATCGTGGTGGCCGAGGGCAACTTCCACGGCCGTACGACCACCATCGTCAGCTTCTCCACGGACGCCGACGCGCGGGCCGACTTCGGGCCGTACACCCCGGGGTTCACCGTGGTCCCCTACGGCGACCTGGCCGCGCTGACCGCCGCGATCGACGAGAACACCGTCGCGGTCCTGATCGAGCCGATCCAGGGCGAGCAGGGCGTCGTCGTGCCGCCGGAGGGCTACCTGCCGGGGGTGCGCCGGGTCTGCACCGAGCAGGACGTGCTCTTCATCGCCGACGAGATCCAGTCCGGCCTCGGCCGGACCGGGGCCACCTTCGCCTGCGACCACGAGGGCGTCGTCCCCGACATGTACCTGCTGGGCAAGGCGCTCGGCGGCGGCATCGTGCCGGTCTCCGCGGTGGCCGCGGACGCCGACGTGCTCGGCGTGCTCCGGCCGGGCCAGCACGGCTCCACGTTCGGCGGCAACCCGCTGGCCTGCGCCGTCGCGACCGAGGTCGTCCGGCTGCTGGCCACCGGCGAGTTCCAGCGCCGCTCGGCCGAGCTGGGCGACCGGTTGCACGCCGGCCTCCGCTCGCTGCTCGGCAGGGGCCTCGTCGCGGTACGGGGCCGGGGCCTGTGGGCCGGCCTCGACATCGACCCGACGCTGATGAGCGGCCGGGAGGCATGCGAGCGGCTCGCCGAGCGCGGGGTGCTCGCCAAGGACACCCACGGCGCCACCATCCGGCTCGCCCCGCCGCTGGTGATCACCGAGGCGGAGATCGACCACGCGGTGGCCCAGCTCGCCGCCGTGCTGGCCGGCTGAGCCGCGTACGGCGGCGGGCGTCGGGACCACGGTCCCGGCGCCCGCCGTCGTTCCCGCCGGATCAGCGGGGCAGGCGCATCGCCATCGTGGGGGCCTCGGCCATCACCGACGTCGGCGTGTAGGAGGCCCCGGCGGGCAGCTCGCCCGGCCGGCCGATCTGCACCCCGGGGTAGAGCTCCACCATGTCGCCCTCGGCCAGCACCCGCGACTGCTGCGGCGCCAGCGGGAGGCGGTCGGCCTCCGCCATCGACCCACCCGGCCGGATGCCCGAGCCGTTCGTGCTGACGTCCGTCACGATCACCTCGCCGACCCGCAGCTCGAACCGGACGTGGTTGCGGCTGATCCAGCGTCGGGCCTCGTCGTTGAGCCACTGCCCGAGCACGATCGCGCCGGCCTGCTCGGGTGCCCGGCCCACCACCACCGGCTCCTCCTCCGTGAGCACGAAGCGACGCCGGATCAGCCCGCCCACCCGCACCGCGAGGACTGCGCTGCGCGGTCGTGGACCGGCGTCGCCGAGCCGGGTGCCGTGCCGGGGGCAGGTGGGCACGCCACCGCGCAGCGTGGGCGGCGGCTGACCGGCGGGGCTGCGGTCCACCACCCCGGACAGGTCGGCGAAGGCCCCGCCGCCCCCGCCACCACCGAACAGCGCGCAGTTGGACTCCCCGCAGCGCCACTGCCGGGCGAGCAGCTTCACCCCGGCCGGGGACCGGTCACCGGCGACCGGGGTGTGGCCACCACCGACGTGGGCGACGAAGGCCGGACCGCCCGCGCCCGGCACCGGGGCGACCACCCGACCGGGCTGCTCGACCAGCCACGGGTAGCGCCCGCGCAGGCCCTCGGCCCGCACCCGGGTCAGCACGGGCAGCCCGAGCAGGTCCGCCACCTCCAGCACCCGGTCGCCCGGGTTGTCGAGCACCTCGACGAGCCCGTCGTCCGCCCACCGGCGGACCACCATGCGCTCATTGGAGGTGAGGTCGGCGTCGGAGAGCAGGGCCCGGTGCACGACCGCGTAGACCGGGACGCTGTCCTCCTCCAACTCGCGGGCGAGGGCGTCGATCACCATGCCGAGGCGGAGCAGGCTGGCCGGCCGGCCGCCGTCGAGATCCTGGTAGCGGATCACCTCGGCGAGGTCGACGACGGCCCGCGCCAGCGACGGGTCGGTGCTGGCCCGTCCCTCGATGGCGTCCAGCACCTTACTGATCTCGAATCTCATCGGAGGCTCCCCACGATTTCGTCGATCCGTCGCGCCAGTTCCAGGTCGCGCCGGGTGACCCCGCCCACCGAATGCGTGACGCAGCGGAAGGTCAGGGTGCGCCAGCGGATGTCGATGTCGGGGTGGTGGTCCATCTCCTCCGCCGCCACGGCGACCCGGTCGACCACCGCGATGGCCTCCGGAAAGTCGGTCAGCTCCACGGTGCGGGTGAGCCCAGCGGGGCCGGCCGACCAGCCCGCCAGGCCACCCAGCTCTTCTCGCACCGCCTCGGCGGTGAGCACGTCTGCCATGAGGAGACCCTACCGGGGCCGGTCGCGACGACGCGGACCAGCGGCGCGAGGTGTGGCCGACCCGGTAGCGCGGCGCTCCGGGGCCGCCACGGCATAGATGGGCGCTGTGCGCCCGGGGGTTAGGCTGATCGATGGCCCGGTCGGGGCCGCGACCGCGTCGCGCCCGGCCCACCCTGCGTGAGGAGATTCCACGATGAACACTCGACGGCTGACGACCACGGGGGTCGCGCTCGTCGCCGCGCTCGCTCTCGGTCTCACCGGGTGCGCCACGGAGCGGGACGCCGACGCTCCGGCCGGCAGCGCGGGCAGCACCGGCGCGGCGCCGGCCAGCAGCGCCCCCGCCGACGCCCGCGCCGAACTGGGCGCCGCCGCGCAGAAGCTCAACCAGCAGAGCGTCAAGATGCAGCTCCAGTCGTCGGTGCTCAACGGCAGCGGCATGATGGACCCGGCCACCAGGACCGGCGACATGACGATGAAGATGGGCGCCGAGGGCACCTTCCGGGTCCTCATGCTCGGCGACGACGCCTACCTGAAGATCACCGGGATGACGGGGATGCCCAAGAAGTGGCTGCACATGGACGCCACCAAGCTCGGCAAGAGCGGCCAGCTCAACCTGATGCCCGAGGGCGACCCGGGCGGCGCCAAGCAGATGATCGACAGCGTGGTGGACGTCGAGAAGACCGGCCCCGGCAGCTACTCCGGGGTCCTCGACTACACCCGCACCAAGCCCGACGACAAGGCCGTCCAGGCCCTCGGTGACAAGGCCAAGGCCGTCCCCTTCACCGCCCGGGTCGACGACCAGGGGCGGCTCGTCGAGATCGCCATCGACACCCAGGTGCTGCACGAGTCGCTCGGCACGATGGTCACCACCTACTCGGACTTCGGCGCCCCGGTCAAGGTGCAGAAGCCGCCCGCGAGCGACACGCAGGAGGCCCCGCAGGAGCTGATCGAGTCCATGGGCTCCTGATCCACCGCGCGCAGTAGCGGGGGCGGCACCGACCGGTGCCGCCCCCGCCTCGTCCGACCGGGTGTCAGCCGCGCAGCGGCCGGCCCACCTCGTGCAGGTGCGCGAGCGCCTGCCGGTACGACTCGACCAGCCCCGTCTCCGCGTACGGGATGCCCTGCTCGGCGCAGTAGGCGCGGACGATCGGCTGGGCCCGGCGCAGGTTCGCCCGGGGCATGTTGGGGAACAGGTGGTGCTCGATCTGATAGTTGAGCCCGCCCAGGGCGCCGTCGATGAGCCGGCCGCCCCGCACGTTGCGGGCGGTGAGCACCTGCTTGCGCAGGAAGTCCAGGTCGTCGTCGGCGGTGGGCATCGGCATGCCCTTGTGGTTCGGGGCGAACGAGCAGCCCATGTAAAAGCCCCACAGGCCCTGGTGGATGGCGACGAAGAGCAGCACCTTCATCGGCGACATCACCAGCAGCAGCGCGCCGAGGTAGCCCACGGCATGCAGGGCCAGCAGCAGCGCCTCCACCCCGCGTCGCCGCATGGGCGTGCGGAACCCGCCGTCGGCGTCCCGCTCCACGATCGCCCGCACGCTCGCCACGTGCAGGGCGATCCCCTCCAGCAGCAGCATCGGGAAGAACAGCCACGCCTGCCGGCGGGCCAGCCGCCGACCGATCCCGCGCGTCGCGGCGGCCTGCTCGTACGTCCAGACCAGCGCGCCCGCCCCGACGTCCGGGTCCTCGTCCTCGTGGTTGGGGTTGGCGTGGTGCCGGTTGTGCTTGTCGACCCACCAGCCGTAGCTCAGCCCCACCGCCAGGTTGCCGGCGAGCAGGCCGATCGCCTCGCTCGGGCCGCGCCGGCGGAACATCTGCCGGTGCCCGGCGTCGTGGCCGAGGAACGCGACCTGGGTGGTGGCGACGGCCAGGAAGACGGCCACCAGCAGTTGCGCCCACGAGTCGCCGACCAGCCCGACCGCGACCCAGCCCGCCGCGAAGACACCCAGGGTGAGCACGATCCGCGTCACGTACCGGCCCGGACGCCGCTCCAGCAGCCCCGCCCCGCTGATCCGCCGGGACAACTGCGCGTAGTCACTGCCCCGCCGTGCCGGCGGGTCTGCCACCGCTCCGAGCACCATCGCGGCTCCCGTTCCTCGTTCCCAGAATCGCGCCGGTCGGCACGGCCCCACCCTCCAGTCTCCGGTCGACGACCCGGGCCGGTAACCCTGCCCGCACCCGGGTCGGGGGTAGGGCAAGCACTACCCTGCCACCCGACCCGGGTGCCGGTCAGCTCATCCGACCGACGGCGCTGCGCATGCGGGCCAGGTCCCGGCGTCGCCGCTCGTAGGTGGTGGCGAGCCCGATCAGCGCGAACCCGCCGACGGCCAGGAAGACCCACCGGGGCAGCAGGTCCCAGCCACGGACCAGCTCGTGCAGCGCGAGCAGCACCAGGGTCGCCCCGCCCAGCAGCACCGGCGCCTGCCAGCGGCGGGTCGCCCCGGCGAGCACCGCGCCGAGCGCGGCGGCGCCCAGCAACAGCCGCCGCCACGGCTGGGGGTCGGCGGCCACCAGCACCGACACCAGGCTCGGCAGCAGCGCGGCCACGAGCCCCGGGCCGAGCGCCAGCCAACTGGTCAGGCCGGGCCGGGTACGCAGCGCCGCCGTGCCCGCCACGAGGGCCAGCACCGCCGCCGGCACCGTGTACGCCTCCAGCGCCGCCACGTCCCCGGCGACCAGCAGCAGCCAGCCACCGAGCAGTTCGCTGCCGCCGGCGATGCCCGCGAAGGTCCACCGCAGGCCCGCCGACTCACCCCGGCGCAGCACGCGCGCCGCGACGGCGACGCCCCACAGCAGGCAGACCGCCGCGGCGTGGCGCAGCGAGCCCACCGCGAGCAGCAACGCGACCAGCGCCACCGCCTGGGCCGCCGCGTCCAGCGCCACCGCCGTGCCCCGCCCCCGCCGCACCGCTCCGGCGGGCGTCCGGGGGCCGGCGAGCATCGCCGCGACGGCCAGGGTGAGCGCCGCGACGGCGAGCACGCCGAACGCGGCCACGCGCAGCGGCAACCCGCCGGCCAGTGGCGCGACGACCGCGAGGCTGGTCGCGGCGACCACCGCGACCAGCGCCCCGCCGAGCCGTGCCTCGTCGCGGCGGGCCGCCGCGGCGAGCAGTGTCGCCGCGACCACCAGCACACCGAGGCCGACGATCGTGCCCGCCCGGGTGGCCAGCAGCCCGAGCAGCCCGGAGGCCGCCAGCACCAGTCCCACCGGCGTCCCGACCGGGGCGAGCAGCGGGCGTGGGAGGGTCGTGGCGGCGACCAGCACCACGGCCACCCCGCCGAGCAGCATGACCGCCGGCAGCACCGGCCACGGCACGCCGGCGGCCACCAGCAGCACGGGCAACGCGCCCGCGGCGAACGGCAACGCGACGAGCGCGGCCCGCCACCAGCCGGCCCGCGCCGGCCCGACGGCGGGCGCGGCGGCGGGAGGCAGCGGCCCGACGGCGGGCGCGGCGGCGGGCAGGGCGCCCACCGGCCCGACGGCGGTGCCGGCGGCCCGGACCGGCCGGCCGGCCAGCAGCCCGGCCACCGCCAGTGCGGCCAGCGCCAGGCCCACCGGGAACACACCCGCATCGGCGGCGACCGTGGGTGCCCCCGACCAGGGCGACACCTCGCCGTACGGGGCGAGGAACGCCGTCAGGGTCACCGGCACGGCGGCGGCGACGGCGACCACGAGCAGCCCGACGCCGGCCACCCGCAGGGCTACGCCGGAGCACGCCGCGCCGCCCAGCGCCGCCACCAGGACCGCCAGCGCGGCGTAGAGCACCACCGGTTCGTCGGTCGGTACGACCACCGGCGCCAACCCGAGCGCCACGACCGCGACGGCGACCCCCACGCCGGCGTACGCGCGCAGGTCGGGCCAGTGCCGGCGGACCGCGAGCAGCCCGACCGGCAGCAGCGCGACGGCGGCGAGGGCCGCCCGCGCCTGCCACCAGGCCGGCGCACCGGCGGCGATGAGGGCGACGGCCGCGGCCCCCGGCACCGCGACCGGCACGACGGCCAGCGCCAGCCCCGCGACGGCGCGCTGCGTGGCGCTGCCACGCCGACCGGCCGCCGCCACGGCGGCCCCGGCAACCACGACCACCGCCAGCGCCGTGCCCGCCCCGGCGGGCGCGGCGAACCCCACCAGCAGGCCGTGCCCGAGCAGGAGGGTCCCGGCCACCGCCGAGGTCACGACAGTCCAGGACCGGACGCCCGGCCGCCGCACCGCGCCGGCCAGCAGCCCCACCGCCGCCGCCAGGTCCAGGGCCACCACCGCCGGCCAGGGCGACGGCCAGCCGGCGGGCACCGCCAGCACGGTGGCCGCCACGCCGAGCGCGGCCAGCGCCGGCCGGGCGGCCCTCGGCAGCAGGAGCGCCAGGGCGGCCACGGTCAGCGCGACCACCACCGGAAGTTGCCATCCCTGCTCGAGGTCGGGCCCGCCGGCGGCCCCCCGCCACGGCGGCAGCGACCGTCCGGCGGCGGCCCCGGCGAGCGCGACGGCCAGCAGCACGGCGAACTGGGCCGTCCCGGCGGCCACCGCCAGCGCGCCGGCCCGGGGACCGCTCCGCCAGCCGGCGGGCAGCAGCCGCACCGCGCCGGCCAGCGCCACCACGACCAGCGCCGTCAGCAGCGGCGCCAGCCCCAGTTCCGCGATCGGGCGCAGCACCGCCCCGGCCAACGCCGGGACCAGCAGCGCGGCGGCCACGGCACGGAACACCGCGCCGCCGGTGAGCAGCGCGGTGCCGAGCAGCGCCGACACCACCAGCAGCAGGGGCACCCCGGCCAGTACCGGCACGCCGGCGGCCCGGCCGATGATCAGCGGCACCAGCGCGCAGCTCGCGGCCACGAGCAGCGCGCCGGCGTGCCCGACCCAGGCGAGGACCCGCCCGGCGAGGACCGCCGGACGCGCACCGACCGGCGCGGGCGCCGACCCCGCCGGTGCCGTGCCCCCGGCGACCGGGGCATCGACGGGCGGGGCACCGGCGGGCGGGGCACCGGCGGGCGGGGCACCGGCGGGCGGACCGGTCCGCCGACGCAGCGCGACAAGCACCGCCAGGTCGAGCAGCGCCACCCCCAGGAACGTCACCGCCCAGCCGGCGGCGTCCGGTCGGGCTCCGGCGGCGAGCAGCGGCAGCACCGGCTGCGCGATCACCAGGGCCGCGAACCACGGCACGGTCAGCCCGCTGAGCCGGGCGTACCCGGCGGCGACCGCCGCGCTGGCCCCCCCGGCCAGCGCGGCGTACCGCGTGACCGGCCACTGCGCCACCCCGGCCAGGTCCACCGACCAGGCGGCGTACCCGTCGAGGAGCACCAGCAGCAGCCCGACGGCGGCGAAGGTCTCCGCGGTGCCCCGCAGCCCGCGCCGCACCGCCACCAGCGGCGCGGCCAGGGCGAGCGCGGTGAACGCCAGCAGGATCAGGGCCCGGCCGGCGACCCCGACCGTGGCCCAGGCGACCGCCGTGAAGACCACCGCGGCGGTGCCCAGCAGCAGCCCTCCGAGGACGAAGAGCAGGCCCTGCACCGTCCGCGTGGAGGTCTCCGCCCCACCGCCGCCCGCCCCACCGCCGCCCGCCCCGGCCGAGCCCGGGACCGCCGCGCCCGGCCACGCCGGCAGCGCCGGCAGCGCCGGTGCGGCGTACGCGGGACCGGCGGGTGCGGGGTGGACGGGTGCGAAGCCAGCCGGCGCGGGACGGACCGGCGCGGGACCGGCGGGTGCGGGACGAACCGGCGCGGGGCCGACCGGGCCCCGGAGTGCGGGGGCCGTCGGGGGCGCGACGGGGAACTGCGTCCGGATCGCGGCGGCCAGCGTTGCCCGACGGTGCCGGGCGGCGCCCAGCCGGCCGGCGAGCCCCTGGTACGCGGCGCGGGCCCGCTCGACCTCGCCGTCGAGCGCCACGATCTCCCGGTCCAGCCGGACCACCTCGGCGGCGGCCGGATACGGCGGCCGGCCACAACCGGAGCAGCCGGAGCCGAGATCGGCCGGCGCGCCGCAGGCGGGACAGGGATAGCCGCTGTTCTGCACCCGGCCATCATGGTGGCTGGAAGATCACCTGACCAGAGTGCGGATACTCAGGGCCGGGTCTGCTCGTGCACCCAGGTGGCGTAGCCGGGGTCTCCGCTCTCCACCCGGCTGACCAGGATCTCCGGCACCTCGTACGGGTGGCTGGCCCGGATCTGCTCCACCAGGGCGGCGGCCCGGTCCGGCGCCGTCTTGAACTGCACCGACCACTCGGTGCTGGTGTCCACCCCGGAACGCCACCAGTAGGTGCTGTCCACCTGCCCGCCCACCTGTGCGCAGGCCGCGAGCCGACCGGCGACGGCGGCGGCCGCCAGCACGTCAGCGACCGAGCGGGCGTCCACCACCGTCGTCACCACGCAGATCTGGTCCACCAGCGCACCCTACGCGGCACCGTCCCGGTTGGCCGCGATCCACTCGTCGATCCGCGCCCACCAGTCAAAAAGCCAGTCGATCCGCTGTTGCCTGTCGACCGGCACCTCCTCCGGCGGCACGGACCAGAAGCGCATGATGATCCGCTTGTCCATCGGCAGTTCCCGCCACACGTCGGCGACGGTGAGCATCCGGTCCAGGCCGGTGTGGGCCACGAAGATCACCCCGGCGTCCGGCGCGGCGTCCAGGGCGGCGAGCATCCCGCCCGGCTGCGGGGCGAGCACGTGGCGCATGCGTTCCGCGCGGCGCGCCATCCGCTCCAGCCCGAGGCCGCGTAGCTTCTCGATGGCCCGCAGCCGGCGGCCGGGGGTGAAGTTGCCGCCCTCGGGGAAGATCACGAACGCGTCGTCGTCGTCCAGGCCCCGGGCCAGGTGCCCGACCTGCTCGGCGACCGACCCCCGGCCGTCCGGACCCGCCGCGAGGAAGCGGCTCGGCAGCCGGTTGAGCAGCACGTCGATCGCCGGGTCCCACTGGAGGCTGTCCTTCAACACGATCCGCGGCTCCCGGTTGAACCAGTTCACCAGGGCGTGGATCAGGATGAAGGAGTCTCCCGGGCCGGCGTGCCGGCAGAGCACCAGCTCCGGCCGGCCGGGCAGCGCCGTGTCCGGGTCGGTGCCCACGACGTCGATGTTGAGGTGCAGCGTCCAGCGGGCCTGCCAGAAGAACACCCGCAGGAACCAGCCGGCGAGCACGTAGTGCGCCCGCTGGAAGCCCGGCGACCGGGCCCGCCAGCCGAAGCCGGACGCCACCCAGAGCAGGAAGAGCGCGAGCAGCGCCGCCGCGTCCCAGACCAGGTAGAAGCAGCCGATCCAGAGCAGGCGCAGCGGGCGCAGCCGGCCCGGGACCAGCGGCGACGCGGCCGCCGCGAGCAGCGCCCAGATCGGCAGGGTCGTCACCACCAGGAAGGCCAGCAGCACCACGCCGGGGGCCAGGAACAATCGGCGCACCCACCGCGGCGGCAGGGGCATCAGTGCTCCAACTGCGTCGCCAGGTAACGCCGGGAGGCCGTGTAGGCGCGGCTGATCCGCCGCCCCACCGCCGCCATGTCCCGGTACGCCCACGGTGTGTCGTCACGTGGGTCCAGCCCGCCGGTGGGCAGCACGTGCACCTCCACCCCGTCGGGCAGGGCCGCCATCTCCCGGGCGAACCGGTGCCGGCGGGCGATCTCGAACGCGACCTGGGCGATCTCCCAGGGCCGCCGGGGCGGGCTCAGCTCCCGCTCGATCCGGCCCACCTGGAGTACGAAGATCCGCGTGGCGCCCACCGCCACCGCCTCGCCGATCGGGATCGAGTTCACGATGCCGCCGTCGATGTAGTGCTGGCCGTCGAGCTGGGCCGGCGGCAGTAGGCCGGGCACCGAGGCGGAGGCGAGCACGGCCGGCACCAGGGGGCCGCTGTCGAACCAGTGTTCGGCGGCCCGCTCGATGTTGGCGGCGCAGCAGCGGAACGGCACCTTGAGGTCGGCGAAGGTGGTCTGCGCACCCAGCTCGGCCTCCAGGAGCTTGCGCAACGGGCGGGGCGAGTGCAGGTGGGTGCGGGCGGCGAACCGGCGTAGCTGGCGGGCCACCGAGTCGCCGTACACCTCGCTCGCCTCGGGTGAGGCCCAGAGCCGGACCAGCCGGTCGGTGACGGCCTCGGACGGCTCGGCGGCGACCAGCGCGCCGTTGACCGCCCCGATCGAGGTGCCGAGCACGACGTCCGGCCGGATGCCGGCCCGGAACAGGGCCCGCAGCATGCCCACCTCGACCGCGCCGAGGACTCCACCGCCCCCGAGCACGAACGCCACAGTTGCCCGCCCCATGAGCCCCATCCTGGCACGCCCTTGAAAGACCCACTCCACGGCTCCGGCCCGGCCGCCGATCCGCGTCTTCGAGGCCAGGTGGCCCGCGTCCGGCGCGCGCCGAATACAGAGTCGGCCCCGACCGCGACCGCCCACCGCAGGGCCGGCCCCACCGGCAGGCCGGCCCCACCGGCAGGACGGCCCCACCGGCAGGACGGCCCCACCAGCAGGGCCGGCCCGCCCCGGGCGCGTGCGCTCGCCGCAGCCGTCGAGAGACCCACGTCTATAGTGGACCGATGGCGGCGGTCAGACAGTTCCAGGTCACCTTCGACTGCGCGGACCCCGAGCGCGTCGCTCGCTTCTGGTGCGACGTGCTCGGGTACGTCGTGCCGCCACCACCGCCTGGGTCCGCCGCGTCAGGCGATGCCGGTCGAGCGCTGCCGCCGGAGCACCAGGGCGCCGATCTCGCCTGCGTCGATCCCAGCGGCGTGGGCCCGCGACTGTTCTTCCAGCGCGTCCCCGAGGGCAAGGTCGTCAAGAACCGGCTGCACCTCGACGTGCGGGTCGGCACCGGCCTCGTCGGTGAGGAACGCCTGGCCGCGCTTGAGGCCGAGTGCGCGCGGCTGGTCCCGCTCGGCGCGGTACGCGTGCGACTGTTGCGCGCCGATGGCGTCAACGAGTCGTGCCTCGTGATGCGGGACGTCGAGGGCAACGAGTTCTGCCTCGACTGAGCGCGCCCCGGATGCCCCCTCAGCCCTGGTCGAGGTCCCACACGAAGCAGAAGGGCTTGCCGGCGGGGTCGGCGTACACCCGCCAGTTCTCCCCCTCGCCCGGCAGCCGGGTGGCACCGAGCGCGAGCGCCGCCGGCTCGGCCTCGGCCACGTCGTCGACCCGCACGTCGAGGTGGAACTGCTGCGGGTGGGCCGGGTCGGGCCAGCGTGGCGGCGAGTAGTCGGCCACCTGCTGGAACATGAGCGGCTGGGCCCCGTCCTCGCCGATCATCGCCATGCCGTCGCCCGCGTAGGTCACCGGCTTGCCGAGCAGCTCCGCGTAGAACACGCTCAGCGCCGCGGCGTCGGGGCAGTCCAGCATCAGGCCCGACAGTGTGGTGCGCGGATCGTCGGCGTTGAGGCACAGGTCGAACGGGTGGCCGGCCGGGTCGGTCAGCGTGTGCCACCGCTCGTCGCGGCGCAGCAGCGTCGCGCCCAGCTCCTGCGCCCGCGTGGTGGCCGCCGCCAGGTCGGGCACCCGCAGGTCGAGATGGGCCTGCTGGGGGTGGGCGGGATCCGGCCACCGGGGTGCCACGTGGTCGGGTGCGAGCTGCACCGCCACCCGCCAGCCGTCGTCGGTGGTCATCGAGATCCACTCGTCGTCGGCGTAGCTGTGCGTCCAGCCGGCCAGCTCCTGGTAGAAGCGGGCCAGGCCGGTGATGTCGCGCGCGTCCAGTACGACGGACCGCAGGGCGCCGATCATCGTTTCTCCCTCCGTTGGGCGTCGACACATGCTCGCGCACCGGTACGACAGACGCCCGCCCCCGCGCCGGGATGATGAACGGAGCGTGCGGTGGCGTTGACAGGTTGGAGACATTCGCGCAACCTGATACCGCTCCCACAGCGAGGCAGGTGCGTTCCGTGAAGCCAGCGCTGCACCCCGGCCGGTTGCTGGCCCGCCGGTACCGGCTCATCGACCAGATCGGCGCCGGCGGCATGTCGGTGATCTGGCGGGCGCGGGACGAGGTGCTCGACCGGGTGGTGGCGCTGAAGGTGCTCGCCCCGTCCCTGGCCGCCGACGCCCGCTTCCGCGACATGGTACGCGCGGAGGCCCGCGCCGCCGCCCAGCTCGTACACCCGCACGTCACCTCGGTGCACGACTACGGCGAGACCGTCGCGCCGGACGGGTCGATCACGTCGTTCGTGGTGATGGAGCTGCTGGCCGGCGAGGTGCTGGAGGTGCGGCTCACCGAGGGGCCGCTGCCGTGGGCCGAGGCCGTCGGGATCGGGGCCCAGGTGGCGGACGCGCTCGCCGCCGCGCACCGGCTGGGCATCGTGCACCGGGACATCACGCCGGCCAACGTGATGATGACCCGGGCGGGGGTCAAGGTGCTCGACTTCGGCATCGCCAGCCGGATCGGCGCGCCGGACGAGGACGAGGACGGGGAGACCTTCGGTACGCCCGCGTACGTGGCCCCGGAGCGGCTCGACGGGGCGCCCACCCAGCCGGCCACCGACGTCTACTCCCTCGGTGTGCTGCTCTACGAGGCGCTGACGGGGCAGGTGCCGTACCCGGCGGACACCTGGGAGCAGCTCAGCGAGGCGCTCGCCGGGGACGAACCGCCCCCGCTGGCCGACTGGCCGGGGCTGCCGCCGGAGGTGGCCCGCACCTGCCGGCGCTGTCTGGCGCGGGACCCGCGCGAGCGGCCCACGGCCCGGCAGGTCGCCACCGTCCTGCGTGACCAGTTGCTCCCCGCCGATCCGCAGGCCGCCACCATGCTCGCGCCGACGGTCACCCTGCCGACCCTGGTCGTGCCGCCGGCGGCCACCGCCGCGCCGGCGGGGTCCGCGGAGCCCCCGGCCGGTCCCGCCCTGCCCGCGCCGGCCGGAACGACGGAACCGGCCGGGACGACGGGACCGGCCACCGAACCGACCGGGACGACGGGACCGGCCACCGAACCAGCGCCGGGCGGGGGGCCGGAGTCGCGCAGCACCCGGCTGGCCCGGGAACGCCGTCGACGCCGGCTGCCCCGGCCGGTGCTGATCGTGCCGGTGGTGCTGGTCGTCGGGGTGGTCCTGGCCGTGCCCGCGATCCGTCAGGAGGACACGGTTCCGCCCCGGTCGCTGCCCGCGACGGGTCCGTCCCAGCCGCCGGGGTCCCCCGCGCCGACGCCCGAGGCCCCGCCCGTCCCGACGACCGCCCCGCCCCGCTCGCCCGCCGGGCCCGGCGCGCCCACCTCGCCCGCCGGGTCCCGGCCGACCCGGACGCCGCCGCGGGTCGGCGATCTCGTCGAGGCGGCCAACCGGGTCGAGGGGCTGATCGGCACCGGTCTCGACGACGGGGGGATCCGCGCCGACGTCGGTCTCGACCTCCGCAACGAGCTGCGGAACCTGACCGACGCGGCCCGCGCCCGCTCGGGTGACCTGGGTGAACGCATCGCCCGGTTGCGCGAGAAGGTCGCGATCCGGCACGGCGAGGGCGCCGTCACCGCCGCGTACGCCCGCCAGTTGGACGGGGCGATCACCGCGCTCGGTACGGCGCGGCTCTGACCGACGGTCAGCGGGCCCGCGCCCCCACCGGCACCCGGGCCTCGGCGGCGGGGACCGCCGCCAGGAACCGGCGGTACGCCTCCTCGTAGCCGGCGGCCATCCGTCGGGTGGAGAAGTTCTCGGCCACGTGGGCGACGCAGGCCGCCGGGTCGAGTTCCGTCGCCGCGCGCAACGCCCCGGGCAGTTCGTCGACGTGTTCGCAGATCAGCCCGGTCGTTCCGGACCGGACGAGTTCCGGCACCGCGCCCCGGTGCAGCGCCACCACCGGCGTGCCGGTCGCCATGGCCTCCACCATCACCATGCCGAACGGTTCCTCCCACTGGATCGGCATGATCAGGCATCGGGCCTCGACCAGCAGCCGCAGCGCCTCGGCCCGGTCGGCGCCGAGCACCACCCGGACGTCGTCGCCGAGCAACGGCCGGATCACCTGCTCGTAGTACCGACGCTCGGCCGGCTCGTTGCACTTGCCGGCCAGCACCAGCGGCAGGCCCGCCGCCCGGCAGGCCCTGATGGCGACGTCCGGACCCTTGTCGGGGCTGAACCGGGCCAGCCAGAGCACCGGCCCCTGCCCCGGTGTGCTCTTGTGCGGGATGCCCTGCACGTCCATCGCGTTCTGCACCGTGCCGACCCAGGGCAGCCCCGGGTTGAGCCGGCGCTGGGTGTGCGAGATGGCGACCAGCCCGACCCCCCGGTCGGTCTCGCCGAGCACGTCGCCGTACTCGCCGACGGGGTTGCCGTGCACGGTGGCCAGGGTCGGCACGGCCCGGCGTCCGGCGATCAGCGGGCCGATCGTGGTGTGGTCGTGGACGATGTCGAAGTCGGCGGCCCGGACGCGGTGGTTGACCCGGGCCAGGTGGGCCAGTTCGGGCAGCGCCTCGCCGAGCCGTTCGAACTGCAACTCGGGCACCGTGGAGACGAACGCGCCCCGGGTGCCGTGTTCCCGGCCCGCACCGAGGACGGTGACGGCGTGGCCCCGGTCCACCAGCCCGTCCACCAGGCCGGTCACCACCTGTTCCAGCCCGCCGTAGCCGGGCGGTGGCACCGACAGCCAGGGTGGGACGACCATCGCGATCCGCAACGGCCGCTGCGCCGATCGGCCGGGTGGCAGTTGGTGCACGGCCACGTTTCCTCCCGTCGGTCAACACACCCTCCGTACGCCTCGCCGGGGTGCTGCCTGTCGACGGTGCCGGCAGGACGGGTGACGGCGGCTCACCCGGACCGGGTGAACCGCCGTCGACGTTGAGCGGCGGGTGACGCGGCCAACCCCCTTGGCCCCGCCACCCGCCGCCGGAGGGAGGAGGAATGTCTTCGGTTACCGGTTACGACGTCTCGGCGAGCGTCACGTCGGCCCGGGCTTCGGCGCCGTTGCGCTTGTAGGTCACCTCGACCCGGTCGCCCACCTTGCCGGCCTGCACGGCGCCGACCAGGTCGTCCGAGTCGTTGACCGGCTTGTCGCCGAACTTGGTGATCACGTCGCCGCGCCGCAACCCGGCCTTCTCGGCGGGGCTGCCCGGGGTGACGGCGGCGACCAGCGCGCCGCCGCCCTCGGCGGCGGTGACGCTGACCCCGAGCGACGGGTGGCTGACCTTCTCGCCCCGCTGGAGCTTGCCGGCCACGTCCTCGGCCTTGTTGCTGGGGATCGCGAAGCCGACGCCGATGTTGCCGCTGCTGCCCTGTCCGGCGGTGGCGATCGCGGTGTTGATGCCGATCACCTCACCGCGGGTGTTGACCAGGGCGCCGCCCGAGTTGCCCGGGTTGATGGGCGCGTCGGTCTGGAGCAGCCCGGCGATCGTGCTGGCCCCCTGGTCGGGCTGCTGCTGTTGCTGGCCGCCGCCGGCCTGGATGGTGCGGTCCCGGGCGCTGAGGATGCCGGCGGTCACCGAGCCCTGCAGGCCGAGCGGGCTGCCGAGGGCGAGCACCTGGTCGCCGACCTGCATCGCGTCGCTGTCGCCGAAGGTGGCGGCCTTCAGGTCGCTGACGCCCTCGGCCTTCACCACCGCCAGGTCGGTCTTCGGGTCGGTGCCGGTGATCCGGGCCTGGGCGGTCTTGCCGTCGGCGAAGGTCACCACGACGCTGTCGCCGCTGCCGGAGGAGACCACGTGGTTGTTGGTGAGGACGAAACCGTCGCCGGTGAGGATCACGCCGGAGCCCTCGCCGTTGTCCGTCGCGATCGAGACGACGCTCGGCTGCACGGCGGCGGCGATCCGGGGCAGGTCGGCGCCGTTGATGACCGGCGCGGCGGAGTAGGTGCGGGTGATGCCCGGATCGCCGTCGACGGCCAGTGCCAGCGCTCCACCGGCGACGCCCGAGCCGAGCATCAGCGCGAACACCGCGACGCCGGCACCGGCGAACTTGGCGATCCGGCTCGGCCGGGGTCCGGCGGTCTGCGGCGCCGCCCAGGGCGGCAGCGGCTGACCGGAGGGGTGCGGCTGGCCGGGGTGCTGCGGCTGCTGGCCGTAGGGCTGGCCGGGCTGGCCGCCACCACCGAAGCCGGGCTGCTGGCCGTACCAGGCGGCAGCGGACTGACCGGCACCCTGCGGCTGACCGGGCTGACCGGCGGCCTGCGGGTAGCCCGACTGGCCGCCGGCCTGCGGGTAGCCCGACTGGCCGCCGGCCTGCGGGTAGCCCGACTGGCCAGCGGGGTGGGGGTGGCCGGGGTGGGCGGCGGCGTGGGGGTGGCCGGAGACCGGGTGCTGCGGCGCGGCCGGGGCTGGCGCGAAGGGACCCGGCGGCGCCGTCGTGCCGGCGTCCCCGGGGGCGCGGGCCGGCTCGGCGGACGGGTCGGAGTCGGACTGCGCGCGCTCGGCGCGCGGCAGCTCGGCGGGGGGGTACGACGGCTCGGCGTCGGGGTGGGCCGGCCGGCGCTGCGGGTCGGACTCGTGCTCGGTCATGCCTCCACCTTGCCGCGCGGCACTGCGATGCGCCTGGAACTAACCTGAATATTGTCTGAAAGTCACTCAGGCATCTCCGTCGACGTCCGGCACGAGCGGAAGTCGGACCCGGAAGGTCGCTCCCCCGCCCGGGGTGCCGGCCGCCTCGACGGTGCCGTGGTGCGCGGCGACCAGCGCCGCCACGATGGCCAGGCCGAGCCCGGTGCCGGTGTGGCCGCCGGCCCGCCGGGAACGCGCCGCGTCCGCCCGGTAGAAGCGCTCGAAGACCCGCTCCGCCTGCTCCGGGGTGAGCCCCGGGCCGGTGTCCGCCACCTCGATCACGGCCAGGTGCCCCGCCTCGGTACGCAGTCGCAGGGTCACCGAGGCGTCCGGCGGGGTGTGCGTGAGGGCGTTGGTCATCAGGTTGCCGATCACCTGACGCAGCCGGGCGTCGTCGCCGTAGACCACCAGCGGGCCGGAGCCGGGCATGACCTCCAGCTCGACGCGACGCTCCGGCGCGACCGCGCGGGCGGCCTCGACCGCCTCGCTGGCCAGCACGGGCAGCTCCACCGGCGCGAGGGCCAGCGGTCGCTCCCGGTCCAGCCGCGCCAGCAGCAGCAGGTCCTCGACCAGCAGCCCCATCCGGGCCGCCTCCTGCTCGATGCGGCGCAGCAGGTCGGCGGTCTGCTCCGGCGCGCTCGCCGCGCCCTGCCGGTAGAGCTCGGCGAAGCCCCGGATGGTGGTCAGCGGCGTACGCAGCTCGTGCGAGGCGTCCGCGACGAACTGCCGCATCCGTTCCTCGGAGTGCCGGGCCCGCGCCTCGGAGGCCCGCGCGGAGCCGGCCGCGTCCCGGGCGGCGGCCTCGGCGTAGCGGGCGGCGCTCTCCGACGCGGCCCGGGCGGTGAAGGCCACCTCGATCTGCGTGAGCATCGCGTTCAGGGCGCGGGATAGCCGCCCCAGCTCCGAGGTCGGGACGGTCTGCCCCTCCTCCGGGTCGGGGACCCGCCGGGTGAGATCGCCGCCGGCGATGGCGGCGGCCGTGCGCTCGATCTCCACCAGCGGTTTCAGGCTGGTCCGGACGATGCCCGCGCCGATGGAGGCGAGCAGGATCAGCACGGCGGTGCCGGCCAGCACGTCGATCCAGACCAGGCGCCTGACGGCCAGGTCCACGTCGGTGAGGTGCAGTCCCACCGCACCCATCTGGCCGTTGGGTAGCTGGGTGTAGAGCATCCGCCAGCGGCTGTGGCCGTCGCGCGAAGGGACCGTGAAGGGCTCCCCGACGAGGTCCGCGAAGCCCTGCTCCGTCGTCGGCCACGGCGGCAGGTCCTCGGGGCGGATCGTCGGGTTGAAGTAGTCGTCCTTGGGCACGCCGTTGACGTCGACCGCCAGCACGATGAACTCGCTGGGCAGGCCGACCTGGGTCTTCTTGCCCTGTAGGACCAGGTCGACGGCCCGCGACAGGGTGCTCTCGGCGAGCCGGAGGTCGTCGTCGACCTGGCCCTCGAGGTAGCTGCGCAGGAAGAAGGTGGTCGACGCGCTGATCACGACCAGGGCCCCGGTGACCAGGGCGAGGACGGACGCGACCAGCTTGACCCGGAGCGGTACGCCTCGCAGTCGCGCCTTGCCCTGGTCGAGCGGGTTCACGCCGCCGGCTTGCGCAGCACGTAGCCGACTCCACGGAGCGTGTGGATCAGTCGGGGCTGGGTGTTGTCCACCTTGCGGCGCAGGTACGAGATGTAGGACTCGACGATGTTGTCGTCGCCCCGGAAGTCGTAGTTCCACACGTGGTCGAGGATCTGCGCCTTGGAGAGCACCCGGTTGGCGTTCAGCATCAGGTAGCGCAGCAGCTTGAACTCGGTCGGCGAGAGCTGCACCCGCTGGCCGGCCCGGTGCACCTCGTGGGTCTCCTCGTCCAGCTCCAGGTCGGCGAAGGTGAGCCGGGAGGGAGCCTGCTCGCCGCTGCTGGTGCGCCGCAGCACCGCCCGGATCCGGGCGGTCAGCTCCTCCAGGCTGAACGGCTTGGTGACGTAGTCGTCCCCGCCCAGGGTGAGCCCACGGATCTTGTCGTCGGTGGCGTCGCGGGCGGTGAGGAAGACCACCGGCGTACGGGTGCCGCCCTCGCGCAGCATCCGGATGACCTCGAAGCCGTCCAGGTCGGGCAGCATCACGTCGAGCACCACCAGGTCGGGCCGGTGGTCCTTGGCGGCGCTGAGGGCGGCGCTGCCGCTCGTCGCGGTGGCCACGTCGAAGCCCGCGAAGCGCAGACTTGCGGAGAGCAGTTCGAGGATGTTGGGGTCGTCCTCGACGACGAGCAGTCGCGCCTCGGTCTGGGTAGCGGCCATGCCGCCATCATCCGTGCTTTCGCTGCGTCCGCGCTGGACACTCGCTGGAAAGTACCTGTGTGGCGACGGTCGGACCGGGGTCAGCGCAGCAGCCGACGCAGATCGTCGAGCGCGCCGTCGAGCAGCCGGACGGCGGTGCGTAGCTGCGCGTCGCTGAGCGGTCGGGCCCGTACGAGGGCGCCCGCCTGGACGGCGAAGGCCGCCAGCCGCTTGTCGAACTCGGCGGGCGCCGACGCGTCGGGCCCCGACGACGAACCGGACTCCGGGGATGGACCGGACTCCGGGGATGGACCGGACTCCGGGGATGGACCGGACTCCGGGGATGGACCGGACTCCGGGGGCGGACCGGGTTCCGGGGCGGGGGCCGGGGGCGTCGCCCAGCGGGGACCCCGGGTCTGCCGGGTCGCCTCGCGCAGCTCCCGCGACGCGCCACACCGTCGGCGCGTCGAACGGGACGAGACCAACGCGATACATCGCGATGTGACAAGCCGGTCGCGGGGCCGGCGTCCCGGGCGTCTCACGGCGGCGGCCCGGGCACCGCCCGGCGGTACGGACCCCAGGCCACGAACCTGTCGAACATGCGCCGAGGGCTGGGCCCGTCGTGGGGGTTGAGGTGGTAGAGGTCGCGCATCGCCTCGTACATGAGGCCGGCGAGGTAGATCGACAGGGCGTGCCGCTCGGCGTCGTACTCGGCCGTCAGCAGCAGCCGGGCGGTCGCGCAGGGCCACGGCTGGCCGCACGAGCGGCAGGCCCAGTGCGGTCGCAGCGGCGTGTGCGGCGGCCGGTCCGCATCGCGGTGCCGGGGCCGCTCGGGGCGCGGGCCGGGCCGGGGTTGCGGAAGCTGCGTGGAGATCATCGAGGCCACCCTCCGGGCGAGGCCGTCCGCCTCGCGGTTCGTCGGTCCTGGGAACGGTTGTCGGGTCGATGCCGCAGATCTCCCCCACCCCGCTGTCGAGGTGGGCCGCCCCGCCACGGGAAAGCGGGGCGGCCCCGGCGGGGACCCGCCCACGTCCTGCTCCGACAACAAGCGGGTCCGCCTGGTGACAGTCTGGTGAGGACAGCACTACCGTCGACACATGCTCGCCGCATCCGCGCAGGTCAGTGCCCTGGCTGGGCGGGCACGGGAGACGCGCCGGCGAAACCGGGCAGAGATTGGGGAGCCGATGGGGACCGCCACCAACTACGTGCTGGGCGAGCTGCGCACGTTCCGTGCCCAACTCGGCCTCAGCCAGGACGACTTCGGCGGGACGATCGGCTACTCCGGGTCGCACGTCAGCTCGGTCGAGACGGGCGGCCGCCCGCCGACCCGGGAGTACATGAAGGCCATCGACGACCAGCACGGGACGGGTGACCGGTTCGGCCGGATGCTGCGCGAGCTGGCCCGGCTGGATGCGACGCCGGCCTGGCTGCGGGAGTGGATCGAGTTCGAACGGGAGGCGACGACGCTGCGCTGGTTCGAGCTGGCGTACGTGCCGGGTCTGCTCCAGACCGAGCGGTACGCCCGCGCCACGCTCTCCGGCGGCCGGTTCACGGCCGACGAGGTCGAGCGCATCGTGGCGTCCAGACTGGAGCGTCAGGCGGTCCTGGGCAGGGAGCGCCCGCCTCAGCTCATCGCCGTCGTCGACGAGGCGGTGCTGCGCCGGCCGGTGCTCGACCAGCCGGGGCTGATGGCCGAACAGCTCGACCACCTGGTCGCCGTGACGGCGCAGGAGCACGTGCAGCTCCACGTCGTCCCGGTCGACGCCGGCATGTATCTCGGTCTGGCCGGCCAGTTCATCATCGCCGAGCTGCCGGACGGCACCCGGATCACCCACGCGGACAACCAGCTCAACGCGCAGATCGTCGATGCGCCGGCCGACGTTGCTAGGCTGGCGAAGACGTGGGAGATCGTGCGCAACGAGGCTCTCCCCCGCCGGCAGTCAACCAAGCTGATCAAGGAAGTGGCGAAGTCATGGAATTGATGACCCCGCAGTGGCGGAAGTCGACGAGGTCCGGCGGCAACGGCGGGTCCTGCGTCGAGGTGGCCGACAACATGCCGGGCGTCGTGCTGGTGCGCGACACCAAGGACCGCGAGGGCGGCACCCTGCACTTCGACTCCCGGGCGTGGCTGTCGTTCGTCGGCCTGGCCAAGCGGGTCGGCCCTCTCGGCTGACCCCGCCTCCCGCGACGAGACGCAGAAAAGGCCCCCGCCCGCGGGGGCCTTTTCGCGTCGCCGCTGCCCCGGACCGCTCAGCCGGTCACGCGGCGGGCGGCGCTCCGGGGCGACGCCCGGACCGCCTCAGCCGGTCACGCGGCCGGCGGCGTGCCGGGTTGCGCGCCTCGTTCCGTGGCCGCCCCGCCGGCCGGTGCGGTCGGTGCCGGCACGGCGTGCTCGGCCGCGCGGCTGACCTGCTCCCAGCCGGCCCAGGTCGCCATGCGCTGCCGGGAGATGTCGAAGGCCAGGTCGTAGACCATGCTGCCGAGCAGCAGCCGCAACGGCGGGTCGTCGCTGTCGACCAGCTTCATCATCGCCTCGGCGGCGAGCCGGGGTTCGCTGTCGATCGAGCCCTCGGCCCACTGCTTCTCCAGCTCGGCCCGCATCGGCGCGTACTCGTCCCTCGGGGTGGTCGCGCGGGCGCTCGCGTAGAGGTCGGTCCAGTAGCCGCCGGGCTGCACGATGCTGACCTGCACGCCGAACTGCGCGGCCTCCATCGCCAGCGCCTCGCTCATCCCCTCCAGCGCGAACTTGCTGGCGCTGTACATGCCGGTGGAGGGGAACCCGCCCAGCGCGGCGATGCTGGAGACCTGCACGATGTGGCCGGATCCCTGGGCGCGCAGGTGTGGCAGGACCGCCTGGCTCACCCAGAGCACGCCGAAGAAGTTGACCTCCATCTGGGCGCGCGCCTCGGCCTCGGTGAACTCCTCGATCATGCCCATGGAGAGCATTCCGGCGTTGTTGACGACGACGTCGAGCCGGCCGAAGTGCGCGACGGCCGCCGCGACCGTGGCGCCGACCGCGGTCCGGTCGGTGACGTCCAGCGGCAGGGCCAGCAGCCGGCCGTCGTGGCCGGCGGACAGTTCCTCGATGGCCGCGAGGTCGCGGGCGGTCGCGACGACGCGGTCGCCGGCGGCGAGGGCCGCCTCGGCGAAGGCCCGGCCGAGCCCACGGCTGGCCCCGGTGATGAACCAGACCCGGCCGTCGGTGGTGGATGCAATGGTCATGGGACTCCGCTCTCCGCGCTTACGAGACGGTCCGTCTCGTCTTGCGGGACCGACTATTCCCGCCCGCGCGGGCCGCTGTCAAGACGGACCGTCTCGTCTCGGACGACGGCTATGCTCTCGGTCGTGACGACGCGACAGGGACACCCCGGCCCGACCCGGCGCAGCGAGGCGTCGCGGCAGGCCATCCTCACCGCCGCCTTCGACCTCGTCGGCGAGGTCGGCTACGCCAGGCTGAGCATCGAGGGGATCGCCGCGCGGGCCGGCGTCGGCAAACAGACGATCTACCGCTGGTGGCCCTCCAAGGGAGCCGTGCTCTTCGACGCGTTCCTCATGCTCACCACCGGCCCGGACGAGCAGTCGGCCCTGCCCGACACCGGAGACCTCGAAGCCGACCTGAAGCTGGTGCTCCGCAGCACCGTCACCGAACTGCACGACCGCCGGTACGACGAACCCATGCGGGCCCTCAACATCGAGATCCTCAACGACCCGGCCCTGGCCGCCAGCTACGCCGAACGCCTCGACGCGCCGATGAAGGAGCTGAAGAAGCAGCGGCTGCGCAGCGCCCAGCGGGCCGGGCAACTCCGCACCGACCTCGACCTCGACCTCGCCGTCGAACTGCTCTGGGGGCCACTGCTCAACCGCTGGCTGACGCGCAGCGGCCCGCTCACCGAGGAGTACGCCGACGCGCTGGTGGAGACCGCGCTCGCCGGGCTGCGCCCGTATGATCGGGGCCCTGATGATCATTGAGTCGCGTTTCAACGGGCCGCCCGGCTCGGGCAACGGGGGCTGGAGCGCCGGGGTCTTCGCCGCCGCGTCCGGCACCCCGGGGCCGGTCGAGGTGACGCTGCGTCGCCCGCCCCCGCTGGAGAGCCCGCTCACTCTCGCCGACGGCGAGGTCCGCGACCCGCAGGGGCTGGTCGTCGCCCAGGTCCGCCCCACGCAGGACCCCCGCGCGGTGGTGCCGTCGGTGGGCCTGCCGGCCGCGCGGGCCGCCTCGGCGGCGTACGCCGGGCTCGTCGACCACCCCTTCCCGGGCTGCTACGTCTGCGGCCCCGACCGGGCCGACGGGTTGCGGATCTTCCCCGGGCGGCTGCCGGACGGGCGGACGGCCGCGCCGTTCCGCGTGCCCGGCTCCGTCACGGCACCCACCGTCTGGGCCGCGTTGGACTGCCCCGGCGGCTGGGCGGTGATCGCCCCCGGCCGGCCATACGTCCTCGGCCGGATCGCGGCGGTGGTCGCGGCGCTGCCGCAGCCGGGCGACGAGTGCGTGGTGACCGGCGTCGCGGTCGGCGGCGAGGGCCGCAAGGCCCTCGTGCACACCAGCCTGTACGCCCCGGACGGCACGCTGCTGGCCTGGGCCCGCGCGACCTGGATCGCCGTCGCGGACGGCACCGGATAGTCCCTGGGGATGACGGCCTCCCGCCTGAGACGGAGGCGCGGCTAGCAAGTGCGCCTGATTGACCTGGTTGCACCCGCCCGCCACGCTGTGTCACGGCGCACCTCTACGCCACCGCACGAAGGAGAGCAATGACTGACGGGCAGAGAAGCCCCACCGATGACGGTCAGATCGTGGTGTCCGGCCTCACGAAGCAATACAAGAACGTCCGGGCCGTCAACGACCTGTCGTTCACCGTCCGACCGGGGCGGGTGACCGGCTTCCTCGGGCCCAACGGCGCCGGCAAGACCACCACGCTGCGGATGCTGCTGGGTCTGGTCACGCCGACCAACGGCGTGGCCACCATCGGCGGGCGGCGCTACGCCGACCTGCCCGACCCGCTGCGGCACGTCGGCGCCGTGCTGGAGGCGTCCAGCGCGCACAAGGGCCGCACGGGCATCAACCACCTGCGGGTGATCGCCGCGGCGGCCGGGCTGCCGAAGCAGCGCGCCGAGGAGGTGCTGGCGCTGGTCGGGCTGACCCCGGCGGCGAAGCGCAAGTTCAAGGGCTACTCGCTGGGCATGAAGCAGCGGCTCGGCATCGCCGCCGCGATGCTCGGCGACCCCCGCGTGTTGGTCCTCGACGAGCCCGCCAACGGGCTCGACCCGGAGGGCATCCGGTGGATGCGCGGGTTCCTCAAGAACCTCGCGCACGAGGGCCGCACGGTGCTGGTCTCCAGCCACCTGCTCTCGGAGATGCAGCTCCTCGCCGACGACGTGGTGATCATCGCGGCCGGGCAGCTCGTCCGGCAGGGCACGGTCGAGCAGGTGATCGGCTCGATGGCGCAGGGCGTGCGGGTACGGGTCCGCACCCCGCAGGCCGACGCGCTGCGCGCCGCCCTGAAGGACGGGCCGGCCACCGTCGACACCGACGAGCACGGCGTCCTGCTGGTGGGCGGGGTGGACGCCCCGACCGTGGGCCGGGCCGCCCTGACCGCCGGCGTCGAGCTGCACGAACTGACCACGGAACGACCCGATCTGGAACGGGTCTTCCTGGAGCTGACGGCCGGAAAGGCGGGCATCCGATGAACCTCGTCCGGTCGGAGCTTCTCAAGATCCGCACCACCAGCGCGTGGTGGTGGCTTGCCATCGCCGCGTTCCTGTCGATCGTGCTGGCCTTCGCGTTCAACGCCTGGGTGGCCAACGAGACGTTGAGCGGCAAGGGCGACGAGCTGGGCGTCACCGGGGACTCCGCGTCCGCGGCGGCGCAGGCCGCGAACCTCTACACCTCCGGGCAGTACCTGGGCCTGATGTTCGTGATGCTGATCGGCATCCTGATGGTCACCAACGAGTTCTTCCACCAGACGGCGACCACCACGTTCCTCGCCACGCCACGGCGGACGGCGGTGATCGTCAGCAAGCTGGTCGCGGCCAGCCTGCTGGGCTTCGGGTTCTGGCTGGTCACCACGCTCATCGACCTGGCCGCCGGCGCGGTGTTCCTGTCGGCCAACGACCACGGCACCATGCTCGGCGAGTGGGCCGTGCAGCGGGCGCTGCTGCTCAACCTGCTGGCGTACGCGATCTGGACGGTCCTCGGCATCGGCATCGGCACCCTGATCACCAACCAGCTCGGCGCGGTGATCACCGCCGCGGTGCTCTACCTGGTCGGCACGCAGGTGGTGGGGCTGCTGTTCGTGCTGCTGGCGAACCTCCTGGACAGCCAGGCCGTGATCAAGTGGCAGGTGATCTGGCCGGCCGTCGCCTCGACCGTGATGGTCAGCGAGGGACAGACGGACTTCACCCCGGCGTGGTGGGTCGGCGCGCTCGTGCTGATCGGCTACGCGGTGGTGAGCGGGGTGGCCGGCGTCCTGATCACCCGGCGGCGCGACATCTCCTGACACGTCCACGTCCACGCGGGGCGTGTCCTGCCGGCGTGTCCCGCGCGCCGGGCGGGGGTGGTGCCCGCACCTCCCCCGCCCGGCGCGGACGGGCCGCCGCGCACCGGGCCTTACCAGCGGCCGGGGCGCGCCCGCCGCGTTTGGCGGAGTTATGGCATCTTCTGTGAAACCGGCCACGGGTCGGAGGCGGAAATGCCTGTGGCATCCGCACGGCGTAGCCTGGGAGTCGTCTCGTGTGCGCTCGCAGGCTGGGCGTCACCGGACACCGCGTGACACACAAACCCGCGTGAAAGAGGCGATTACCGGCCGTGTCGACCCAGCAGACTTCGCAGGAGAACCCCCTGGCGGGTTTCGGTCCGAACGAGTGGATCGTCGAGGAGATGTACCAGCGCTACCTCGCCGACCCCACCAGCGTCGATTCGGCCTGGCACGACTTCTTCGCCGACTACCGCCCGGCGCCCGGCGCCGGCAAGCCGCGCGGAGCTGAGCAGGCCCCGAAGCCCACCGCCGAGCCGAAGCCCACCGCCGAGCCGGAACCCGCCGGCCAGCAGGAGGCCGCCGCCGCTGTCGCCCAGGCGCCGAAGCCGGCCGGCAGGAAACCGGAAGCCAAGGCCGAGAAGCCCGCCGCCAAGGCCAAGCCGGCCCCCGCGAAGGCGGCCCCCGCCAGGGCCCCGGAGACCAAGCCCACCGCCGCCGGCCCACAGAGCACCCCGCTGCGCGGCGTGGCGGCGAAGATCGTCCAGAACATGGACGCCTCGTTGGCCGTGCCGACCGCCACCAGCGTGCGGGCCGTCCCGGCCAAGCTGCTGGTCGACAACCGCATCGTGATCAACAACCACCTCACCCGTGGGCGCGGCGGCAAGGTCAGCTTCACCCACCTCATCGGGTACGCGATGGTCCGCGCGCTGGTCGCCCACCCGGAGATGAACAACTCCTTCGCCCAGGTCGACGGCAAGCCGGCCATGGTCCGGCCCGAGCACGTCAACCTCGGCATCGCGATCGACCTGGTCAAGCCCGACGGCAGCCGCAACCTGGTGGTCCCCTCCATCAAGGGCTGCGAGCGGATGGACTTCCGGCAGTTCTGGCAGGCGTACGAGGACGTGGTCCGGCGGGCTCGCCGCAACGAGCTGACCATGGACGACTACTCCGGCACCACGATCTCGCTCACCAACCCCGGCGGCATCGGCACCGTGCACTCGATCCCGCGGCTCATGCAGGGGCAGAGCGCCATCATCGGCGTCGGCGCGATGGAATACCCGGCCCCCTACCAGGGCATGTCCGAGGCGACCCTGGCCGAGCTGGCCGTCAGCAAGGTCATCACCATCACCAGCACGTACGACCACCGGATCATCCAGGGCGCCCAGTCCGGGGAGTTCCTCAAGGTCATGCACGAGCTGCTCCTCGGTGAGCACGCCTTCTACGACCAGATCTTCACCGCGCTGCGCATCCCCTACGAGCCGGTGCGCTGGGTACGCGACGTCGCGGTCAACAACGAGGGTCAGATCAACAAGACCGCCCGGGTGCACGAGCTGATCCACGCGTACCGGGTGCGCGGGCACCTGATGGCCGACACCGACCCGCTCGAGTTCACCATCCGCAAGCACCCCGACCTCGACGTGCTCCAGCACGGGCTGACCCTCTGGGACCTCGACCGCGAGTTCCCGGTCAACGGCTTCGCCGGCAAGCAGCGGATGAAGCTGCGCGACATCCTCGGCGTCCTGCGCGACTCGTACTGCCGCCGCGTCGGCATCGAGTACATGCACATCCAGGACCCGGAGGAGCGGCGCTGGATCCAGGAACGGATCGAGCGCAAGTACGAGAAACCGACGCCCGACGAGCAGAAGCACGTGCTCAACCGGCTCAACGCCGCCGAGGCGTTCGAGACCTTCCTCCAGACCAAGTACGTCGGGCAGAAGCGCTTCTCGCTGGAGGGCGGCGAGTCGCTGATCCCGCTGCTCGGCGAGGTGCTGGAGTCCTCCGCCGAGGGCGGGCTGGACGAGGTCGTCATCGGCATGGCCCACCGGGGCCGGCTCAACGTGCTGGCCAACATCGTCGGCAAGCCGTACGAGAAGATCTTCTCGGAGTTCGAGGGGCACCTGGACCCGCGTTCCACCCAGGGCTCCGGCGACGTGAAATACCACCTGGGCCAGAACGGCAAGTTCAGCACGCCCGACGGTGGTCACGCGGTCAAGGTCTCGGTCGTGGCGAACCCGTCGCACCTGGAGGCCGTGGACCCGGTGCTGGAGGGCATCGTCCGCGCCAAGCAGGACCGGATCGACCTCAAGCTCGAGGGCTACACCGTGCTGCCGCTGTCGGTGCACGGTGACGCCGCCTTCGCCGGCCAGGGCGTGGTCGCCGAGACGCTCAACCTCTCGCAGCTACGCGGCTACCGCACCGGCGGCACCGTCCACGTCGTGGTCAACAACCAGGTCGGCTTCACCACCGCCCCGGAATACAGCCGCTCCAGCCTCTACAGCACCGACGTGGCCCGGATGATCCAGGCGCCCATCTTCCACGTCAACGGCGACGACCCCGAAGCCGTCGTCCGGGTCGCCCGGCTGGCCTTCGAATACCGGCAGGCGTTCAACAAGGACGTCGTCATCGACATGGTCTGCTACCGCCGGCGCGGGCACAACGAGGGCGACGACCCGTCGATGTCCAACCCCCAGATGTACAAGATCATCGACTCGAAGCGGTCGGTCCGCAAGCTCTACACCGAGGAGCTGATCGGGCGCGGCGACATCACCGTGGAGGACGCGGAAGAGCTGCTGCGCGACTACCAGTCGCAGCTCGAACGGGTCTTCAAGGCCACCCGGGACGCGGCCACCACGCCGCGGCAGCTCAGCCGCCCCAAGCGGGAGGACGAGCCGGAGCCGCGGGTCGACACCGCCACCGACGCCGCCGTCGTCCGGGCCATCGGCGAGGCGCACGTCGCCCTGCCCGAGGGCTTCACCCCGCACAAGCGCATCCAGCAGCTACTCGACCGGCGGGCCAAGATGTCCGTCGAGGGCAACATCGACTGGGGCTTCGGCGAGATCATCGCGTTCGGCTCGCTGCTCAACGACGGGGTCACCGTCCGGCTCGCCGGTCAGGACTCCCGCCGGGGCACCTTCGTGCAGCGGCACGCCTCCGTGGTCGACGCCCGCACCGGCGAGGACCACCTGCCGTTGCAGTCGCTGACCGGCGACGGCGAACGGTCCCGGTTCTTCGTGCACGACTCCCTGCTCAGCGAGTACGCGGCGATGGGCTTCGAGTACGGCTACTCGGTGGAGAACATCGACGCGCTGGTCTGCTGGGAGGCGCAGTTCGGTGACTTCGTCAACGGCGCCCAGCTCGTGATCGACGAGTTCATCTCCTCCGGCGAGGTGAAGTGGGGCCAGCGCTCCGCCGTCACCCTGCTGCTGCCGCACGGCCACGAGGGCCAGGGCCCGGACCACACCTCCGGCCGCCCGGAACGGTTCCTGCAGATGTGCGCCGAGGACAACATGCGGGTGTCCATCCCCACCACCCCGGCGAACTACTTCCACCTGCTGCGCCGCCAGGCCCTCTCGCCGAAGCGCAAGCCGCTGGTGGTGTTCACGCCGAAGTCGCTGCTGCGGCACAAGCTCTGCGTCTCCCCGGTCGAGGACTTCACCACCGGCACCTTCCAGCCGGTGCTGCCCGACTCGGGCGCCCCGGCGCCGGAGCAGGTGAAGCGGGTGCTGCTCTGCTCGGGCAAGGTCTACTACGACCTCTTCCAGGCCCGCAACGACCGCGGCGTCACCGACACCGCGATCATCCGGATCGAGCAGCTCTACCCGATGCCGGTCGAGGAGATCCGGGCCGCCCTCGCGGCGTACCCGAACGCCGAGGACTTCGCCTGGGTGCAGGAGGAGCCGGCCAACCAGGGCGCCTGGTCGTTCGTCGCACTCAACCTGCTGGAGCACCTGTCGGAGGTCCGGCTGCGCCGGATCTCCCGCCCGGCCGCCGCCGCCCCGGCGGGCGGCTCGGCGAAGACGCACGAGGTCGAGCAGGCCGCGCTGGTCGAGGCGGCCCTGCCCCGCCCGTGACCTGAGCACCGCACCACCGAGCGGGGCAGGGACCGTCGCCACGACGGCTCTGCCCCGCTCGGCATCCACCCCACCCGCCCCGGCCCACCCGGCGTCGCCCCGGCCCGCACGACCAGGCCGGCCCACCACACACACGAGCGAGGAACAGACAGCATGTACTTCACGGACCGCGGGATCGAGGAGCTGGTGCAGCGGCGCGGCGAGGAGTCCGTCAGCGTCGAGTGGCTCGGGGAACGGCTGCGCGACTTCGTCGACCTGAACCCCGATTTCGAGACCCCCATCGAGCGCTTCGCCACCTGGCTGGCCCGCCTCGACGACGAAGACGACGAGTAGGCCCACCCACCCCGTCGACCACGAAAACGCCCGCCGGCCCGACCGGCACGCGCCGTGACGACGCTCTCATGATCACAGAATGGGGCGAAGGACCCGGGTCCGGTCCACGGCGATCTTCTAGGGTGGGTGCGTGGCGCGCAGTGTGTACCTGACCAGCGTGGGATCCGGCGGCGGCAAGTCGACAATCGCCCTCGGACTCGCGGAACTGTTGTCCCGGCAGGTCGAGCGGATCGGCGTGTTCCGGCCGCTGGTCCGCGGGCACCAACCCGACCCGATCCTCGCCCTGCTCAGCGAGCGCTACCGGATCGACCTGCCGTTGGCCGACCTGAGCGGCACCAGCTACGCCGAGGCGACCGCGCTGGTCGCCGACGGGCGGCGCGAGGAACTCGTCGGCGGCATCGTGGAACGCTACCGGGAGGTCGAGCGGCGCTGCCCCGCCGTGGTCGTGGTGGGCAGCGACTTCGCCGACGGCGGCGACGGGGCCGGCCCCCGCGAACTCGCCTTCAACGCCCGGCTGGCCACCGAGTTCGGCAGCGTCGTGGTGCCCGTCATCGACGGCTTCGGGCAGGACCCGGCGGCCATCGCGGCGGCGGCACGCGGGGCGTACCACGATCTGGAGGACCTGGGCGCGACGGTGCTGGCGGTCATCGCCAACCGGGTGCCCGGCCCGATGACGATGCCCGAACTGCCCGTGCCCACGTACGCCATCCCGGAGGTGCCGAGCGTGTCGGCGCCGACGGTGGCCGAGGTGGCCGCGGCCCTCGGCGGCACGCTGCTCGCCGGCGACGACGACGCGCTCAGCCGCGACGTGCTCGACTACGTGGTGGGGGCGGCGCACGTACCGACGCTGCTCGACCACCTCACCGAGGGCGCCCTGGTGATCACCCCCGGCGACCGGGCCGACCTGCTGGTGGCGGCGAGCGCCGCGCACGTGGCGGGGCAGGTCTCGGTCTCCGGGCTGGTGCTGACCCTCGGCGAGCAGCCGGACCCGCGGGCCATGCGACTGGTGGAGGGGCTCAACACCGGGCTCGCGGTGATCTCCGTACCCGGCGACAGCTACCACACGGTCGCCGCGTCCAGCCGCATCGAGGGGCGACCCAGCGCGGCCAACCCGCGCAAGGTGGAGGCCGCGCTCGGCGCGTTCGAGCGCTGCGTCGACACCGACGACCTGGCCCGCCGGCTGCGGGTCAGCCGCTCCGAGCGGGTCACCCCGATGATGTTCGAGTACGACCTCATCGACCGCGCCCGGACCCGACGCCGGCGGCTCGTGCTGCCCGAGGGGGCGGAGGAACGGATCCTGCGGGCCACCGAGATCCTGCTGCGCCGGGGCGTCGCCGACATCACCCTGCTCGGCCGCCCCGACGACATCGCCCGGCGCACCCGGGAGCTGGGCATCGACATCGGTGGCGCGCAGGTCGTCGACCCCGTCGCCAGCGAGTGGCGCGACGAGTTCGCCGCCACGTACGCGAAGCTGCGCGCCCACCGGGGCGTCACCCTCGAGGTGGCCCACGACATCGTCGCGCAGCCGAACTACTTCGGCACCCTGATGGTGCAGACGGGACACGCCGACGGGATGGTCTCCGGCGCCACCCACACCACCGCCGCCACCATCCGTCCCGCCTTCGAGATCATCCGGACCGTACCGGGCGTCTCGGTCTCCTCCAGCGTCTTCTTCATGCTGCTCGCCGACCGGGTGCTCGTCTACGGCGACTGCGCGGTCAACCCCGACCCGGACGCCGCCCAGCTCGCCGACATCGCCATCTCCTCGGCGGACACCGCGGCCCGCTTCGGCATCGAACCGCGGGTCGCCATGCTCTCCTACTCCACCGGCAGTTCCGGGGCGGGCGCCGACGTGGAGAAGGTCGCGGCGGCCACCAAGCTGGTCCGCGAGCGCCGGCCCGAACTGCTCGTCGAGGGCCCCATCCAGTACGACGCGGCCATCGACCCGGCGGTGGCGGCGACGAAACTGCCCGGCAGCGAGGTCGCCGGCCGCGCCACGGTCTTCATCTTCCCGGACCTGAACACCGGCAACAACACGTACAAGGCGGTGCAGCGTTCCGCGCGGGCGGTGGCCGTCGGCCCGGTCATGCAGGGCCTGCGTCGACCGGTGAACGACCTGTCCCGGGGTGCCACCGTGGCCGACATCGTCAACACCGTGGCGATCACCGCCATCCAGGCCGCGACCAGCGAGGAGCCGTCATGACCGCGCCGCCCGGCGGTGCCGCCGCCACCCAGGACCCGCCGGCGGGCCGCGTCCTCGTCCTCAACTGCGGGTCGTCGTCGGTGAAGTTCCGGCTCTTCGACGGCGACCGGGTGGTCGACAAGGGCACCGTGGAGCGGGTCGGCGAGGCCGGCGGCGGCCCGGCCGACCACGAGACGGCCGTCCGGGGCATCCTCGACACCCTCGACCTGACCGGCCTGACCGCCGTCGGGCACCGGGTGGTGCACGGCGGGAAACGGTTCGGCGAGCCGGTGCTCATCGACGACGCGGTACTGACCGCGATCCGCGATCTGATCCCGCTCGCACCGCTGCACAACCCCGCCAACCTGGCGGGCATCGAGGTCACCCGGGCGGCCCTGCCGGACGTGCCGCAGGTCGCCGTCTTCGACACGGCGTTCCATCACACCCTGCCCGAGGCCGCCGCCACCTACGCCATCGAGCGGGACACCGCCGAGCGGTACGGCATCCGCCGCTACGGCTTCCACGGCACCTCCCACGCGTACGTGTCGCGGCGCACCGCCGAGCTGCTCGACCGCCCGTACGCGCAGGTGAACACGATCACCCTGCACCTCGGCAACGGCGCGAGCGCCTGCGCGGTGGCCGGCGGCCGGAGCGTGGCGACCTCGATGGGGATGTCCCCCCTGGAGGGCCTGGTGATGGGCACCCGCAGCGGCGACCTGGACCCGACCGTGATCTTCCACCTGCGCCGGGAGGGCGGGCTCTCCGTCGACGAGATCGACGACCTGCTCAACCACCGCAGCGGCCTGCTCGGACTGACCGGCGCCAACGACATGCGCGAGGTGCTCACCCGCCGCACGGACGGCGACCCGGCAGCAGCACTGGCCTTCGACGTCTACTGCCGGCGCATCACCGGCTACGTCGGGGCGTACTACGCCCTGCTCGGTCGGGTCGACGCGGTCACCTTCACCGCCGGCGTCGGCGAGCACGCCGCGCCGGTGCGCGCCGCTGCCCTGGCCGGCCTGGAAAGGCTCGGCATCGCCGTGGACCCGGAGCGCAACGCCGCCACCGGCGACCGGGTCATCTCGCCGACGGGCGCTGAGGTCACGGTCTGCGTCGTCGGCACCGACGAGGAGCGCGAGATCGCCCTCCAGACCCGCGCGGTGGTGCAGGCCACGAGCTGACCCGCCCGACACGGGCACGCACCACGCGCTGACCGCCCCGGCGCGGGTGCGGGCCGCCGCCCGGCCGCCCGGCGCGGGTCCGGACCGCCGCACCGCCGGCCCGGCGCGTGGATGGAGGCCGTCTGGGGTCCGGCCCGGTGGGCGGCGGGCACGGTCGAGCCGGCCGGTGGAGACGATCCGGCCGGGTGGCGGGGCGTCCCGCCCGGACGGCGGGGACGATCCGGGTCCCCGGGCACCTACCGTTGACTCGTGTGGATCAAGCGGCTGGTCGCCGTACTGATGACGGCTCTGCTGGTCGGCTGCGCCCCGACGGCCACCGCCGCCCCCGGCGGACCGCCGCCGGCCCGCCCGGCGCCCGGGACGACCTACGCCGTCGGCATGCGTACGTTCACCCTCGACCCCGCCTCGGCGCGTCCCCTGCCGGTGACCGTCTGGTACCCGTCCGTCGGCGGTGCGGTGGCCGCCGGGCGGTTCCCCGTGGTGATCTACAGCCACGGGCTGCACAGCCTGCCCGAGCTGCACGCCGGGCTGACCGCCCGCTGGGCCGCCGCCGGGTTCGTGGTGGCGGCGCCGGCCTACCCGCACACCCGACGCGGCGCCACCCGGTTCGACCGGGCCGACGTACGCCACCAGCCGGCCGACGGGTGGCGGCTGATCCGGCACCTGGTGCGGCTCGACACCCGGGGCGGCGACCCGCTCGCCGGACACCTCGACGTCGCCCGGGTCGCCGCCGCCGGCCACTCGGCGGGCGGCTTCACCACGGCCGGCATGTTCACCTCGGGACGCTCGGGGCGGCTGCGCGCCGGCATCGTGATCGCGGGCGGCGGGACGGCCGGCAGCTTCGCCGGGCCGCCGGCACCGCTGCTGTTCGTGCACGGCACGGCGGACCGGATCGTGCCGGCGACCGTCGGCCGCGCCGCATACCACCGCACGACCGGCCCGGCCGCCTTCCTGAGCCTGCTCGGCCAGGGCCACGGCGAGTACCTGAACCCCGGACTGCCGGGCTTCGGCCAGGTTCTCGCCACCACCGTCGACTTCCTCCGCTGGACGCTCTACGGCGACCAGGCCGCCGGCCGCCGCCTGCCCGGTGACGCCCGCCACCCCGGCGTGACAACCTTCGAGACCCGCCCCGCCGACCAGTTCGGCCGCGCTCCCGCATAGCGCCAGGTGACCGACCCCACCGAGGCCAGGACCCGGCCGAGCCAGACCGAGCCGGGCCGAGCCGGGCCGAGCCGGGCCGAGCCGAGCCGGGCCGGGCCGGGCCGGGCCGGGCCGCCCTGCGGACGCTTTGCTCTGCATCCCCATGCGCACCGGTGACCGAGGGTGCCCGTTGCGTATGGGGATGCAGAGCAAAGGGCGCCGAGGGCTCACCTCCCTCGGGCACGGTCGCTCGCAGAATGCCCTGGTGACAGTGCTGTGACCGTTGGCGGTGCCGCAGCTCGGCCACGAGGGCCGAAACATCTGTTACTGACCGTAGCGCCCGGCGAAGGGCCGGATCGCGGTCTGCCCGCTGTCCAAGGGGATCGCCGGGACGTGCGCGAGGGCGGCCCACGCGCAACGGACAACTGTGTGGCGCGGCGATAGCCACCCGGCTAGGGTGCCGGCCGTGGACGGTCTCGCGAGTCGGCAACTGGACAGCATCGCCGAGCTGGCCCGGCTGGCCTCCGCGGCCGGCATCGAGGTGTGGCTGCGCGGCGGCTGGGCGATGGACTTCCACCTGGGCGAGGTGACGAGGCCCCACGTGGACGTCGACTGGTACTGCTGGCGGGCCGACGCCGGCCGGCTGGGTGGCCTCCTTCGCGCGCACGGCTGGCGGCCCGACCCGGCGATGCCCGTCGACGTGCAGCTCGACCTGGTCCGCGCGGACGTCGAGATGAGCGTCGCGTACCTCGCCCGGGATGGGGCGGGTCGCGTGGTGGTGGGCGCGGGCGACTGGGCGGGCACGGCGCTGCCGGGCGGGATGCTGGGCGGCCCGCCCGGTCGGATCGGCCCGCTGACCGTGCCGATGATCTCGGTGGCCGCCCAGATCGAGTTCAAGAAGATGTTCCCCGTCTGGATGCCGGACCGGCCCCGGCGGGCAAAGGACGCCGCCGACCTGGCCCGCCTCCGCCCCACCGGCGTCTGCGAGAAGCAGCCGTGATCGGTTGACGCTCGCCCGGCCAGACGGGGTACGGGTCAATGGTGATCAGGACGCCATGGACCCTAAAACGGCCGGACAACGTCCATGGGGTCCTGATCACCGGACGTTGTCGGCGCAGCCGGACAGCAGCCGGGCCAGCGGACACGCCCACGCGCAGCCGGACCAGCGGACGCAGCGGACGCGCCCACGGTGAAGCCCGACCAGCGGACGCAGCCGGAGGCAGCCGGGCAGCAGTCGGGCGCACGCAGTGCGTCGGCGACCGACGGGACAGGGTGCCGGTACCCTGCGGGCGGGAGCCCGCCGGGGGGCAGAATCAGTCGCATGCCACGTCGTGTCGCCTCCGCCCTGCTCACCACCGCACTACTCACCGTTGCGGTGGCCGGCTGCTCCGGCGACACCGGGCCGGCCCCGCAGGCGGCTGGCCCGCAGGTGACGGCCCCGACGCCACCAACCCAGGCCACCGCCGCACCCGGGCAGGGCGCCATCCCGGCGCCGCGGGTGCCCGCCGGCACCGCGCCTGACAGGGCCTTCGCCGTCGGCGTACGCCAGCTCAAGCTGAACCGCGACGGGACGCGACCCCTGCCGGTGACCCTGTGGTACCCGGCAGCCGGGAAGGCCGGTGGGCAGCCGGAGCGGTCGGCGGACGCCGCCGGCGGGAAGTTTCCCGTCGTCATGTTCAGCCACGGGTTGAACGCCCGGCCGGCCGACTACCAGACGCTGTTGACCCGCTGGGCGGCGGCCGGGTTCGTGGTGGCCGCGCCGACCTTCCCGCACACCTCGCGGGGCGGCGACGGCAACGCGCTCGACGTGCTCAACCAGCCGGCCGACGTGTCGTACGTGCTGACCAAGGTGCTCGCCCTCGACGCCAGGGCCGGTGACCCGCTGCGCGGCCGGCTGGCCGCCGACCGGGTGGCGGCGGCCGGGCACTCCGCGGGTGGGGTCACCACCATCGGCCTGTTCACCGCCCGGCGGGACGAGCGCCTGGACGCCGGGGTCGTCTTCGCCGGCACGGCGCTCGGCGTCGGCACCGCGTTCGCGGGCGCCGCCGCCCCGCAGCTCTTCGTGCACGGCGAGGCCGACGAGGTGGTCGGGTACGCCGCCGGCAAGGCCGTCTACGACAAGGTGCCCTGGCCGAAGGCGATGCTGAGCCTGCCGAAGGGCGACCACGGCCGGGCGCTGCTCAGCGACGGGGCCGCGCTGCGGGTGGTCTCGGACACCACTGTCAACTTCCTGCGCTGGTCGCTCTACGGCGACGCGTCCGCCAAGAGCCGCATCCCCGCCGACGCCGCCCGCAACGACATCGCCACCCTCGACAACCGCCTCTGACTCCCCCGGCATCGCGCGGCTAGCCCGACGACCGCGCCGCCGCGGTGACCCGCGCCCGCCTGGCGGGCCGGCGGGCCGACGGGCAGAACAGCGACCGCCGAACCAGCCGACGAGCTGCGGACCGACAGGCCGGATGCCCGAGGGTCAGGCGGTGTGGTCGAGGGTCAGGCGGTGTGGTCGACGACCACCTTGCCGAAGACGTCGCCGGAGTGCAGGCGGGCGAAGGCGTCGGCGACCCCGCCGAACGGGACCACGGTGTCCACCACCGGGCGCACGCCATGTTCGGCGCAGAACGCCAGCAGGGCGGCCAACTCGTCGGGGGTGCCCATCGAGGTGCCCAGGATCTCCAACTGCATGGCGAAGACCCGGCGCAGGTTGACGGTCGGCTCGTGCCCGGAGGTGGCACCGGAGACCACGATGCGGGCCATCGGCGCGGCGGACTTCAGCGAGTGGTCGAAGGTGGCCGCGCCGACCGTCTCGACGACCACGTCGACCCGCTCCGGCAGCCGGGCGCCGGGCTCCACGGCGGTGGCGCCCAGCGCGGTGATCCGCTCCCGCTTGCCGGCGTCGCGGCTGGTCGCGTACACCCGCTTGCCCATCGCGGCGGCCAGCGCGACGGCCGCGGTGGCCACGCCGCCGCCGGCGCCCTGCACCAGCACGGCGTCGGCCTCGTCGACCCGGCCCCGCGTGGTCAGCATCCGCCACGCGGTCAGCCAGGCGGTCGGCAGGCAGGCCGCGTCGGTCGCCGCGAGGCCCGCCGGCAGTGGCAGCAGGTTGGCCCGGGGTACGGCGACCCGCTCGGCCAGTGTGCCGGGGTGGTACTCCGACAGGATGGTGACGCCGCGCGGGTCGCCGGCGGTGGGGACGACCGGGTAGACGACGACCTCGTTGCCGTCCGGGTCCACCGCCACGGCGTCGCAGCCGAGGATCATCGGCAGTTGCTCCGCGCGCAGCCCGACCCCCCGCAGCGACCACAGATCGTGGTGGTTGAGGGAGCTGGCCCGCACCTGCACCGTCACCCAGTCGTCGGCCGGGTGGGTCGGCTCGGGCCGCTCGCCGACGGTGAGCGCGGCGAGCGGGTCGGTGTCGTCGAAGCGGGAAACGAAGGCGGCACGCATGATCGGCACGGTAACAAGCCGAGCCGCCGACCAGAAGGGCGCGCCGCGAAAGGAAGGGCTTCTTCCTGCCGGGTCAGCGGGTGACGCCGTCGCGGCGGGCGGCCTCCGCCACCGCCTCGGCCACCGCGGGGGCGACCCGGGGGTCGAGCGGGGACGGCACGATCGCCTCGGCGGTGAGGGAGCCGGCCACCACGCCGGCGATGGCGTCGGCGGCGGCGACCTTCATCCCCGGGGTGATCCGGGTGGCGCGGGCGTCCAGCGCGCCCCGGAACACGCCCGGGAAGGCCAGCACGTTGTTGATCTGGTTGGGGTAGTCGCTGCGGCCGGTGGCGACGACCGCCACGTGCCGGGCCGCCACCTCGGGGTGCACCTCGGGCGTCGGGTTGGCCAGCGCGAAGACGATGCCGCCGGGGGCCATGCCGGCGACGGCCACCTCGGGGATCTGCCCGCCCGAGACGCCGATCAGCACGTCCGCGCCGCGCAGCGCCTCGGTGATGTCGCCGACGCGGCCGTCGGCGTTGGTGCCCGCCGCCAACTCGGCCTTGGTGCCGGTCAGCTCCGGCCGGTGCCGGCCGATGATCCCCTTGGAGTCGCAGACCACCACCTGGTCGGGGTGCACGCCGCCGGCGATGAGCATCTTCGTCACCGCGACCCCGGCCGCACCGGCGCCGCTGACCGTCACCCGCAGGTCACCGAGTTTCCGGTCGAGCAGCGTGGCGGCGTTGCGCAGGGCGGCGAGCACGACGATCGCGGTGCCGTGCTGGTCGTCGTGGAAGACCGGGATGTCCAGGGCCTCGTCGAGGCGGCGCTCCACCTCGAAGCAGCGCGGGGCGCTGATGTCCTCCAGGTTGATCCCGCCGAACGACGGCGCCAACGCCCGTACCACCGCGACGATCTCGTCCACGTCCTGCGTGTCGAGGCAGATCGGCACCGCGTCGACGCCGCCGAACTGCTTGAACAGCACCGCCTTGCCCTCCATGACCGGCAGGGCCGCGCGCGGGCCGATGTTGCCCAGCCCCAGTACGGCCGATCCGTCGGTGACGACCGCGACGGTGTGCCCCGCCCAGGTGTAGTCGTCGGCGAGCGTCGGGTCGGCGGCGATCGCCTCGCAGACCCGGGCCACCCCCGGCGTGTACGCGAGGGAGAGGTCTTCCCTGCTGGTCAGCGGGACGGTCGAGGCGACGGCCATCTTGCCGCCGCGGTGCAGCCGGAAGACGGGGTCGGCGGGGTCCACGGTGGAGGGTGACATGGTGACTCCAGGATCTGTCGAGCAGACGGAGCGGCCGGCGCGGGCGCGAGGTGGGCGTCGGGCGGCGGCACGCGGTGCGGGGGGTCACCCGGGCACGATTCGTAGCATAGTTACGCCACCGTCACGCCGATGTGAGCGGGGTCATATCGGTGCCGCGCGCACCCGTCCCGGCCGGGGCCAGTAGCGGGCCACCACGCGACCTCGCACGTCGGCCACCCCGTACACCCGGGAGTCGTCGGTGACCAGGTCGTTGTCGCCGCGCAGCCACCAGCCGCCGTCCTGGGCGCGGACCGCGCGCTTGACGACCAGCAGGTCGGGGCGGCTGCGGAAGACCGCGACCACGACGTCGCCGGGGCGGACGGCCCGGCCACCCGGGCGGACCAGCACCGCGTCGCCGTGACGCAGCGTGGGCGACATGGACGGGCCGGTCACCAGCACGGCGGTCAGCGGCCACCGCAGCCGGTGCGCCGCCGGTGGGTGATCGGTTCCCATCGGTTTCCCCTCCACCCAGCCTCCCCGGAGCGCGTCCAGGAGTAATGTCGTCTTGGATCATCGCAAACTTCCCATGGAGGCTCCCTGATGCGACTTCCGCGCATCCTTACGCCGCGCGTGACCGCCAGCGCCCACTGCGACCTGCCCTGCGGCGTCTACGACCCGGCCCAGGCCCGGATCGAGGCCGAGTCGGTGAAGGCGATCTGCGAGAAGTACCAGGCCAACACCGACCCCGAGTTCCGCACCCGCGCCATCCTGATCAAGGAGCAGCGCGCCGATCTGGTGAAGCACCACCTGTGGGTGCTCTGGACCGACTACTTCAAGCCGGCCCACTTCGAGAAGTACCCGCACCTGCACCAGTTGTTCAACGAGGCCACCAAGCTGGCGGGTGCCGCCGGCGCGAAGGGCGGCACCGACCCGTCCAAGGCCGACGAGCTGCTCCAGAAGATCGACGAGATCTCCAAGATCTTCTGGGAGACCAAGCAGGCGTGACCCTCAGCGGTCCACCGACGATCCGGCCGGCGCGTCCTCGGGGCGTGCCGGCCGCCGTCGTAGCGGGGGGTCCCCAGCACTGCGGCGGGGACGCCCCGGGCGGTTCCACCGCGCGGCACGTGGCGGTCCCCACACGTCCCGACGGCCGAGCGGGTAGAGTCCCCGACCGGGGGGATGAGTGGTGACTCAACTGACCGGGCAGCCGACGACAGACGACGACGACATCGTGCACCTCACCGTGCCCGCGGACGGGGGCTACCTCGGGGTGCTGCGCACCGCCACCGCGGGTCTGGCGGCGCGACTCCAGTTTGCCCTCGACGAGATCGAGGACCTGCGTATCGCCGTCGACGAGGCGTGCGCGATGCTGCTCGCCATCGCGACGCGCGACGCGGAACTCGACTGCCGCTTCGCGGTGACCGACGACGCGCTCACCGTCGAGGTGACCGTGCCGACCGTGCGGGGTGCGACGCTGCCCGCCGAGTCGTCCTTCGCCTGGAAGGTGCTGACCGCGCTGACCACGTCGGCGTCCGCGACGGCCGTCGGCGGCCGGGCCACCATCTCGCTGCTCACCCGGCGCGCGTCCGGCTACTGACCGCCGCACCCGGCGGCCGTGCCGGGCATCATCCGAAGCCGAGGGCCCGGTTGGTGGGGGTGCTCACCAGCAGGGCGATCACCCCGAGACCGAGGGCCATCAGCGGTACGCCGAGCCACGCCAGCCCGCCCTGGATCATGAACCAGCCGATCGGCAGCAGCAACGACTGGAGCACGATCGCCGGGGCCCGGCCGGTCGGCTTCCGCTGCGCCAGCACGCCGCCGACCACCCAGAGCCCCGCCGCCGAGACGGCCGCGAAGGCGGTCACCAGCAACGCCGACGGCAGGTCGGTGCTGGTGGCGGTGAGATCGGCCCAGAGCAGCCAGGCGGCCACCAGCCCGACGGCGACCGCCTCGGCCCGTAGCAGCCGGACCGCCCAGCGCAGGGTGGCGGGGATCGGGTCGGAGTCGATGGTCACGCGCGCCACGATACCCGTGGTCACGCGCGGTACAGTGCCGCCCATGCGGGCCGTCCTGGTGGTCAATCCGAAGGCCACCACCACCAGCGAGCGCAGCCGGGACGTCCTGGTCCGGGCGTTGCGCAGCGAAGTCGACCTCTCCGTGCGTTACACGCGGCGGCGGGGTCACGCGACCGCGCTGGCGCGCGAGGCGGCCGAGGAGGGCGTCGACGTCGTCGTCACGCTGGGTGGTGACGGCACGGTCAACGAGGTGGTCAACGGTCTGCTGACGGCGCAGCCGCCGACCCTGTCGACCGGCGCCACGTCGGCGGATCGGCTGCCCGCCCTCGCGACCGTGCCGGGGGGCTCCACGAACGTCTTCGCCCGGGCGCTGGGCCTGCCCCGGGACTGGCCGGACGGCACCAGCATGATCCTGGAGGGCCTGCGGCTGGGCCGGTACCGGACGATCGGGTTGGGCCGGGCCGACGACCGCTACTTCACCTTCTGCGCGGGTTTCGGGGTCGATGCGGCCGTCATCCACCGGGTGGAGCAGGCCCGCCGGCGGGGTCGGGTCTCCACGCCCTCGCTCTACTTCCGCTCCACCTTCGCCCAGTACTTCCTCAACTCCGACCGCCGGCACCCGGCGATCCGGCTGGAGCGCCTGGGTGAGCCGCCGGAGGGCGAACTGGCCACGGCCATCATCCAGAACACCGCGCCGTGGACGTTCCTGGGCGACCGGGAGGTCAACCCGAACCCGGAGGCGTCGTTCGATCTGGGCCTGGACGTGCTGGCCCTGCGGCAGCTCCGGGTGGCCAGCACGACACGTACGGTGACGCAGTTCTTCTCGCCGACGCCGGATCCGCGCGGCCGTCAGGTCCTGCGGCTGCACGATGTCGCCGAATTCACCCTGGTCTCGGCGCGGCCGCAGGCGTTTCAGCTCGACGGCGACTACCTTGGCGAGCGGGAGAAAGTCAGATTCACATCCGTTCCCGCCGCACTGAGAGTAATCTGCTAGGTCTCGGGTACTGCGGTAGGTCGACGCGGTCGCGCGCCACCCCCTGCGACGGCCGCCACACCGAGGAGCAGGTGCCGGAAATGTCAGCAATGTCACGCGGACTGTACTATATTGATCCACGACAGTGGTACGCCGGGTAACCAGGAACGCGCTGGAATCCGGACAAAGGGGTTGTGGGCTTGCTCACCGCCCGGAGTTTTTCCGAGCGTCACCCCTTGACATCCCAGGCGTTCGTGAAAGTATTCACAAGCGAACTTGAGTTACCGGGACATCGCCTGGATATGCTCGTCAGGTTGAGCTGTTCCAGCAGGTCCGCGGGGCTGACACAGCCTGCTCACGCATTGCCGAATAGTCGGGCGCGAACCGTCACGATCGGCGCTGCGGATGCATATAGGAAAAGCAACGGAAGCATTATCTGCCACCCACCCAGAATGAGGAGTGTTGCCGCCATGGACTGGCGTCACCATGCTGTCTGCCGCGACGAGGACCCGGAGCTGTTCTTCCCCATCGGGACGTCCGGGCCGGCTCTCCTGCAGGTCGAACAGGCCAAGGCCGTCTGCCGACGCTGCTCCGTGACCGACCAGTGCCTGCAGTGGGCGCTGGAATCCGGTCAGGACGCTGGCGTCTGGGGCGGGATGAGCGAGGAGGAGCGGCGCGCCGTCAAGCGCCGCGGTGGCCTCCGGGTGCTGCGCGCTCACTCCGCCTGATCCCCACGAACCAGCCAGCGAGCCCCGGCGGGAGACCCCGCCGGGGCTCGCTGCTGTCCACACCCCGTCCCGGTACCCCGGCCGGCACCAATTCGATCATGCGCCGGCCGTGAGCCCGGCCACCCGGGCGGCGACGTCCACGCGCCGCAGCACGAGGTCGACCAGCTCCGGCGCGTCGGTCAGCGGGGCGGCCACCGCCACCGCGCCGGCACCCCGCGCCGCCACGGCGACAGCGTCGTGGAACAGTCCCGGGGCCAGGAAGTACGCCGACACCGCCACCCGGCGGGCGCCGCGGGACCGCAGCCGCGCCACCGCCGCCGCCACGGCCGGCGGGGCCGCCGACGCGTACGACACCCGGGTCGGCACGCCCAGACCGGCGCGCAGCGCGGCGGCCATCCGCCCCACCGACGCCCGCGCCTGCACATCCTTGGTGCCCGCCGCCGCCAGCACCAGCCCGTCGAAGGACCCCGACGCCGCCTCGGCCAACCTGCGCCGCAGCCCCGCCAGCAGGGCGGCGTCCACCTCCTCGCCGGTGGGGCCGAGCACGTCGCTGACGCGTACCTCGATCGCCGCCCCCGCCGCGCGGGCCGCCGCGACCGCCGCCGGCACGTCCACCCGCCGGTGGTACGCCGCGGTGAGCAGCAACGGCACCAGCACCGCCCGGGGGTGACCGGCGGCGGCCAGGTCCCGCAGCACCGCCGTCGGCCCCGGCTCGGTGTGGTCCAGCCAACTCGCCAGCACCGACCTGCCGGGCCGGGCCGCCGACACGGCCCGGGCCAGCGCCCGCGTCGCCTCGGCGGCCCGCGGATCCCGGCTGCCGTGCGCGACCAGGACCACCGCTTCGACCGCCCCCGACACCCCCGGCGGGATCGCGCCCCACCGGGCGGCCGACACCCCCGGCCGGGGCGCGGTCGACGGCGTTGCCGGCCACCCGGTCGTTCCCGGCCCGGGAGCGCCCGGGACCGGCCGGGTCAGCCGTGCAGACCGCACTCGGTCTTCTCGAACATCGCCCAGCGGCCCGCCCGGGGATCCTCCCCCGCCTTCGTGCGCCGCGTGCAGGGCCAGCAGCCGATCGAGCCATAGCCCTGCCGGAGCAGCTCGTTGACCGGCACGTTCCAGCGGGCGACGTAGGCGTCCACGTCGGCCTGCCGCCACGCCGCGATCGGGTTGACCTTGACCTTGCCCCGGCGGGCGTCGAAGGTCACCACCGCCGTGTTCGCCCTGGTCGGCGACTCGTCGCGGCGCAGCCCGGCCGCCCAGGCGTCGTAGCCGGCGAGCGCCCGCTCCAGCGGCTCCACCTTGCGCAACCCGCAGCAGTCGTCGGGGGCCTTGTTGAACAGGCGGGGGCCGTACTGGCCGTCCTGCTGGCCCACCGTCAGTCGGGGCCGGATCGAGCGGACGTTCACCGGCAGCGTCCGGGCCACCTCGTCGCGTACCCGCAGCGTCTCCGGGAAGTGCAGGCCGGTGTCGAGGAAGACCACGTCCACGCCCGGTGCTACCCGGGAGACCAGGTGGGCCAGGACGCCGTCGGCCATCGAGCTGGTGACGCAGAACCGGTCGCCGAAGGTGCCGGCCGCCCAGCGGGCGATCTCCAGCGCGGGGGCGTCCGCCAGCTCCCGACCCGCCTCCTCGGCCAGCGCCCGCAGCTCGGCGTGCCCGCGCCGGGCCGCCTCCGCCGGCGCCGGGCCACCGGGCCCGACCAGCCCCAGGCCCACCGCCGAGACGAGGCCGGGCCGGTCGCCCGTGCCCCCGCTCACCGGGCCACCGCCCGGCCTAGCAGGCCGGTGAACTTCACCGTGAACACCCGGGCGCACGCGTGACACTCCCAGGCGCCGTGGCCGGCCTCACTCGGCCGCAGGTCCTCCTCGCCGCAGTACGGGCAGTACAGCGGCGCGGAACGGGTCTCGCTCATCGGAGTTCCTCCTCGTCGACCCTGATCACCCAGTTGGCGAACGTCTCCCCCGCCGCCCGGCCGGCCAGGTAACGCCGGGCCAGCCGCTCCACGTACGCCGGAAGCTCGTCGGCGGTGGTCTTCAGACCGCGCAGCTTGCGGCCGAAGCCGGCCGTCTGCCCCTCGGCCATGCCGAGCCCGCCGCCGAGGTGCACCTGGAAGCCCTCCACCTGGCGGCCGTCCGGGCCCACCACGAGCTGACCCTTGAGGCCGATGTCGGCGACCTGGGTGCGGGCGCACGCGTTGGGGCAGCCGTTGAGGTGGATGGAGATGTCGGCGTCGAAGTCGCGCAGCCGCTCCTCCAGCCGGGCCACCAGCTCCTCGCCGCGCGCCTTGGTCTCGACGATGGCCAGCTTGCAGTACTCGATGCCCGTGCAGGCCATGGTGCCGCGCCGCCAGGCCGACGGCCGCGCCGCCAGGCCGATCCCACGCAGCTCACGCACCAGCGAGTCGGTCAGCTCCGGCGCCACGTCCAGCACCAGCAGCTTCTGGTACGGCGTGAGCCGCACCCGCCCGCTGCCGTGCGCCTCGACCACGTCGGCCAGGCGGGCGAGCTGCCCGCCGGAGACCCGGCCCACCACCGGGGCGGCACCCACCCAGTGGCGACCGTCGCGCTGCGGGTGCACCCCGATGTGGTCCACCGGCCGGTCGGGCAGCCGGGGCGCCGGGCCGTCGAGCAGCGCCCGCCCCAGGTATTCCTTCTCCAACACCTCGCGGAACCTCTCCACGCCCCAGTCGGCCACGAGGAACTTCAACCGCGCCCGGTTGCGCAGCCGGCGGTAGCCGTAGTCACGGAAGATGCCGACCACCCCCGCCCAGACGTCCGGCACCTCCGCCAGCGACACCCAGACACCGAGACGCTTGGCCAGCATGGGGTTCGTGGCCAGCCCGCCGCCGACCCACACGTCGAAGCCCGGGCCGTGCTCCGGGTGGTCCACACCGAGGAAGGCGATGTCGTTCGTCTCGTACGGGGTGTCGGCCAGCCAGGAGATCGAGGTCTTGAACTTGCGCGGCAGGTTCGAGTACGCCTGGTCGCCCACATACCGGCGGACGATCTCGTCGACCGCCGGCGTCGGGTCGAGCAACTCGTCGCGGGCCACCCCGGCAACCGGGCTGCCCAGCACCACCCGGGGACAGTCGCCGCACGCCTCGGTGGTCTGCAGGCCGACCGACTCCAGCCGACGCCAGATCTCCGGCATGTCCTCGACCCGGATCCAGTGGTACTGGATGTTCTGCCGGTCCGTGAGGTCGGCGGTGTCCCGGGCGAACTCGCGGGAGATGTCCGCGACCACGCGGAGCTGCGCCAGGCTCAGCTCGCCCCCGTCCACCCGGACGCGGAGCATGAAGAACTCGTCCTCCAGCTCGTGCGGCTCCAGCACGGCGGTGCGCCCGCCGTCGATGCCCGCCTTGCGCTGCGTGTAGAGCCCCCACCAGCGGAACCGGCCACGCAGGTCCTGCGGGTCGATCGAGGCGAAACCCTGGTGGGCGTAGATGTTCTCGATCCGGGCCCGCACGTTCAGCGGGTCGTCGTCCTTCTTGATCCGCTCGTTGGCGTTGAGCGGCTCGCGGTGACCGAGCGCCCACTGCCCCTCCCCACGGGGCCGGCGCGGGGGCCGGGCCGGTCGGGGGGATGTCGGATCTCCGGCCCGAGCCGGGATGCTGCTGACCGCCATGGCGGCGTCCTCCGTTGTCTGCGGTGCCTCGATGACACGCAGGGCGCGCGGCCGGCCCGTTCGGAACGGGCTGGCGACAACGGTGTCGGGACAGCCGGCGCGCGGCGCGCCCGAGACAGATTGGTCGGGCGTCGTCAGTGGGCCGGACAGATGGCGCTGCGCACGCGGCCGTAGTCGACGTGGCGGCGGGCCACGAAGCGACGGACGACAGCGGCACTCATGCCCGTCATGCTGCCACACCCTTCGGCGGCCGGCCAACGAGCGCGTGCGGGATCCCACATCACGGGCCCACGTACCGGCCACCGTCGTCGACCCCGATCGGCGCGGCCCCGGCCGATCGGGGTCCGGCCGGCGGGCCGACGCGGGTCCGGCCAGCGGGCCGACGCGGGTCCGGCCAGCGGGCCGACGCGGGTCCGGCCAGCGGGCCGACGCGGGTCCGGGCTACCCGGGTCCGGCCTGCGCGGGGCCGGCCGAGGCGGGTCGGCGGCACGTGATCGGCGGATCGGGGCACCGGACGGGCGGGCCCGTGTGACGCTGCGGGATGTGACCGGTTCCGCTGCTCCGCCCGGCGACCGCGTCCCGCCGGCGGCCACGGCAGCGGGCGGGACGGGCCGCCCGGACCGGGTGATCTGGATCGTGCCGACGGTGGTCACCCTGGCCGTCGTGCTGACCGGGATCGGCAACGCGCAGCCGTGGCGCGACGAGCTGGCCACCTGGAGCGCGGCGAGCCGCTCGCCCGGGGACCTGGTCCGGCTCGCCGGCACCATCGACGCCGCCACCAGCCCCTACTACCTGTTCATGCACGCCTGGGTCGTGCTCTTCGGCGACTCGGTCACCGCGCTGCGGCTGCCCGCCGCGCTGGCCATGGCCGCCACCGCCGGGCTCACCGCGGTCCTCGGCCGGCGGCTGGCCGGCGCCCGGGCGGGGCTGCTCGCCGGGCTGCTCCTCGCGGTGCTCCCGGGCACCTCGCGCTACGGCCAGGAGGCCCGCCCGTACGCGCTGGCCAGCTTCCTGGCGGTGCTGGCGACCCTGCTGCTGATCCAGGCCACGGCCCGACCCGGGTGGACGCGCTGGGCCGGGTACGCCGCCGCCGTCGCCGCGCTCGGGCTCGTCCACCTGGTCGCGCTCACCCTGCTCGCCGCGCACGCGGTGGCCGTGCTCGCCGCCGGCCACCCGGCCGGACGGGGGCGGGACGACAGCGCCGGCGCAGCCGGTACGCCAGCGCGGCGCGACGGGGCCGGCGGCGGGCCGGGAAAGCCCGTGCTGCGCTGGGTGCTGGCCCTGGTGCCGGCGGCGCTGCTGCTGACCCCGCTGGCGTTGCTCGCCCGGGAGCAACGCGCCCGACAGCTCGGCTGGGTGCGAACCGCCGGCCCCGACGACCTGACCGCGCTCGCGGGCGGGGTGGCACAGAGCGCAGTGGTGGGTGGCCTGCTGGTGGGTCTCGCCGCGCTCGGCGCGGCGCGGCTGGGCCGGCGCGCGCTGCTGCCCGGGCTCGCCGTGCTGCTGCCCGTGCTGCTGGTCTTCGCCGCCGGGCTGCTCGTGCCGCTCTGGGTGCCCCGGTACCTCGTCTTCGTGGTGCCCTTCGGCTGCCTGCTGGCCGGCGCGGCGCTCGCGGCGGTGCCACTGCCGCCCGCCCTGGCCGTCGTCGCCCTGGCCGGGCTGCTCGGGCTGCCCGACCAGGCGGCGCTGCGGCGCAGTCACGAGTGGCCGCGCAGCGCGACGGTGGACTACCGGGGCGTGGCCCGGATCGTGGCCGACCGCCAGCGCCCGGGCGACGCGGTCGTGTACGCGCCCCGGGAGAGCTGGCTCTTCCTGGATCTGGGGCTCGCGTACCACCTGGGTGACCGCCGGCCCCGCGACGTGCTGGCGACCGAGGACCAGGCGCGGCGCGGCGACCTGTGGGCCGCCGAGTGCGCCCACCCGGCCGGGTGCCTGGCGGGCGCGGATCGGGTCTGGCTGATCGTGGCCGGGCGCCGCGACGAGCCGCTGGCCGCCGTTCCCGGCGCCAAGGGCGACGCGCTGCGGGCCGACTTCACCGTCGAACGGGTCTGGCCGCGCCCGGGACTCACGGTCGCCCTACTCACCCGCTGACCCGCCCACCTCGGGCTCACTCACCGGCCCCACCTGATCGTTTGACGGTGAACCGGGGTGGCGGCCCGTCCCGGGCCGGTTCACCGTCAGATGATCATGGCCGCTCCGGCGCGGCCTCGGCCCGCGGCCCGCGACCGGTGCGGGGTCAGCCGGCGGAGCGGCCCTCGTTGCGGACCAGCGGGACGACGAGCGTCGCCTCGGTGCCACCCTTCGCACCGTCGCGCAGCTCGATGGTGCCGCGCAGTTCGCCGGTGACCAGCGCCCGGACGATCTGCAACCCGAGGTTGCCGCCTCCCTCGGCGTCGAAGCCGGGCGGCAGCCCGCGCCCGTTGTCGGTGACCGAGACGTGCAGCATCTTGCGGAACCGGTGCACCGACACCACCACCTCCGGCGCAACCGCACCGGCCGGCCCCGACACGACCGCACCGGCCGGCCCCGACACGACCGACAACGGCGGCGCGACCGCACCGGCCGGCGGCGGGAAGCCGTGCTCGACGGCGTTGAGCAGCAACTCGTTGAGCACCATCACCAGCGACGTGGCCACCTCGGCGGGGAGCACCCCGAAGCTGCCCTCGCGCCGCATGCCGACGGTCGACTCGGTCGCGGCCACCTCCGTCGCGGCGCTGGCCACCCGGTCGACGATGCCGTCGAACTCGACCGCCTCGTCGCTGGACATGGAGAGGGTCTCGTGCACCAGGGCGATGGAGGCGACCCGGCGTACCGACTCCTCCAGGGCGATCCGGGCCTCCGGCATGGACACCCGGCGGGCCTGGAGGCGCAGCAGGGCGGCGACGGTCTGGAGGTTGTTCTTCACCCGGTGGTGGATCTCGCGGATGGTGGCGTCCTTGGTGATCAGGGCGCGGTCGCGGCGGCGTACCTCGGTGATGTCGCGGACCAGCACCAGCGCGCCGATCGGCACGCCGGCGGGCATCAGCGGCAGCGCCCGGGTGAGCATCGTCGCGCCGCGCGCGTCGATCTCCCGGCGGGGCGGCGCCTCGCCGCGCAGCGCGGCGAGGATGCCGTTCGCCGCGTCCGTGCCCTCCAGCGGGTCGCCGGCCAGCCGGCGGTGCAGCACCGCCAGGTCCTCGCCCACCAGATGGGAGGCGTAGCCCAGCCGGCGGTACGCCGACTGCGCGTTCGGGCTGGCGTAGGTGACCTTGCCGCCGGCGTCGAGCCGGACGAGCCCGTCGCCGACGCGCGGGGCCGACGTGGTCTCCCCCGGATGGCGCGGCGGTGGGAAGGTCCCGTCGGCGATCATCTGGGCCAGGTCGTCGGCGGTGGTGAGGTAGTTCAGCTCGAGCTGACTCGGGGTGCGCGCGGTGGACAGGTTGGTGTCCCGCCCCACCACGGCGATCACCTCACCGGCCTCGCCGTCGGTGCTGCGCAGCCGGACCGGGACCGCCTCGTGCCGGGCCGGCACGTCGCCATACCAGACCGGGTCGCCCTCCCGCCAGATCCGGCCCTGCCGGTGGGCCACCTCCAGGTGGGCCACCTCGGGCCCGCCGACGATCCGCCCCACCTGGTCGTCCAGGTACGCGGTGGGTGCGGTCGTCGGCCGGACCTGGGCGACGCAGAGGAACGTCCCGTCTGCGTCCACCGGCACCCAGAGCAGCAGGTCGGCGAAGGACAGATCGGACAGCAGCTGCCAGTCGCCGGCGATCCGGTGCAGGTGGTCGATGTCGGCCGGGCGGAGGTGGGTGTGCTCCTCGGCGAGGTTGCGCAGCGTGGACACGCCGACCAGCGTGCCACGCCGGTGGTCACATCGTCGCGGTGACCTTCTTCAGTCCGCGCGGCGCGTCCGGGTCCTCGCCCCGGGCGAGCGCCAGCGCCAGCGCCAGGCGCTGCAACGGCAGGATGTCCAGCAGCGGCGCGTACCGCTCGTCGACCTCGGGGACGGCCATCCGGGTGGCGCCCTCGACGTCGGCGGAGCCGACCACCACCACGTCGGCACGGCGCTCGCCGAGGCGGGGCAGCACCTCGCCCATCGACCGGCCGCCCGGCCCGGAGCCGACGACGGCGAGCACCGGCACGTCCGGGTCGGTCATCGCGAGGGGGCCGTGCAGCAGGTCGGCGCCGGAGAAGGCGAGCGCCGGCAGGTAGGAGGTCTCCATCAGCTTCAGCGCGGCCTCGCGGGCGGTCGGGTACGCGTACCCGCGCCCCGTGGTGACGAGCTGGCCGGCGAAGCGGTAGCGGGGTGCGAGCTGGGTCGGCGTGGGGTCGGCCAGGGTGCGGGCGGCCAGCTCGGGCAGGGCGGCGAGCGCCGCGCGCTCGGCGGCTGGCAGCACGCCGTCGCCGGCCCGGACGCCCTCGACGAGCATCAGCAGGGCGAGCAGCTCGGCGGTGTAGGTCTTGGTGGCGGCCACGGCGCGCTCGTGCCCGGCGGCGATGTCGACGCTGAGTTCGGCGGCCTCGGCGAGCGCGGAGTCGGGGGCGTTGGTGACCGCGAGGGTCAGCGCGCCCGAGGCGCGGGCGGTGCGCAGCACCTGCGCGAGGTCGGGGGAGCCGCCGCTCTGGCTGACGCCGACGACCAGCGCGTCGGAGAGGTCCGGCCTGGCGTCGTAGAGGGTGACGACGCTGGGCGAGGCGAGGCCGGCGGGCAGGCCGAGGCGGATCTCGGTCAGGTAAGCCCCGTAGAGGGCCGCGTGGTCGGAGGTGCCCCGGGCGGTGAAGACCACGTGCCGGGGGCGGCGTTGCGCGATGACCGCCGCCACCCGGGCGATCTGCCCGGCCGGCCCGGCGGCGAGCAGCCGCTCGTAGCCCGCCGGCTGCTCGTCGATGTCGGCGGCCATACCGGCCCCTGCACGTGTCACGGAAGCTCCTCCCACTGCGCGATTGCCGCGCGTTTGCTGCTCATTTTTGCACGGTTGGCTCGGCGCGGGCAATCGAACGAGCAGGAGTGCGCAGATGATCACCATCTCGGCGCAACATCACCTAGGCTTGCCCGGCCCCACCGCAGCACCGACGAGCGAGAGGACCACGTGCCCGAGAACGACCGGCCGCTGCCCGCGGCCGAGGAACTCACCCTGGCCCGCCTCGCCCTCGACGGCGGCGACCTGCCGCACGCGGCCCGGCACGTCGCCGCCGCGCTGGCCCAGGCGCCGACCCTGCCCGAGGCGCACGAACTGCTCACCCGGCTCGCCGCCGCCAGCGGCGGCGGCCTCGACCTCTTCCCGCTGCGGGGGCACGCCTTCGTCGGCGCCGTGGTCGCCCGCGCCCACCTGCTCGCCGCCGCCGGCCGCCCCGAGGAGGGGCTGGACCTGCTGGTCGCGGCGACCGCCCACGCGCCGGGCACGGACTGGGCCGGGGTGCCGTGGGTGACCACCCCGGAGCTCCCCGGACGCCTCGACCCGGAGCGCGCCGCACGGATCCTGATGCAGGTCTGCGCCGCCGTGCCCGACCCGGTGCCCCGGGCCGGCCGGGCGGCACTGGCTCCCTACCTGGCGCTGGCCGGCAACGCGGTCACCGCCCACCCTGGGCACGGGCTGCTGCTGGGCGCGGCGTCCGCGCTGGCCAGGCGACTCGGCGAGGTCGAGCTGGCGATCCGCTGGGCCGCCCGGGGCGTACGCGCGGCGCCGTCGAAGATCGGCGAGGTGTGGCTCGGGTACGCGTACCGCAGCGCCGGCCGCACCCGCGAGGCGCTGGCGGCCCTCGGCCGAGCCGTGGCACACGACCCCGACGACCTCACCGTCTACGCCGACATCGCCGGAACCCTCGCCGACAACGGGCGGCTCGACGAGGCCCTCGACTGGACGGACCGGGCCCTGGCCCGCGACCCCTCCTTCGACTGCGCCGTGCACACCGCGTACCGGCTGCGCCACCAGCGCGACGGCGACGTGTCGCACCTGGTCGCGCTCGCCGACTTCGTCCGCGACCACCCCGACGACACCCACGAGCACGGCGACCTGGCCGAGAGCTGCCGGGGCCGGCCCTGGCTCGGTCAGGTCACCCCGGCCACGGGACCGGTCGTGGAAGCGCTACGTCAGGCCGTCACCGACGAGCACGTCGGCCTCGGCGCCGTACGGCTGGAGGCGCCCGCGCCACCCAGCGCGACGCGCACCGCCGCGACGGCCGCACCCGGGCTGCGGATCGAGGTGGCCGGCGTGCCCGACCCGGACCCGCGCGAACCCCGGCGGGCGGTCGCCTCGCCGCTCTGGCACCACGACGACACGACGGTCGCGCCCGCCGTGCCGGAACCCTCGCCGGAGGCGGTGGCGCGGCTGCGGCAGCTCGCCCACCCCGCGTGGCCGCACCCGCCGGCGGCGTACGACGCGGCGGTGGGCCTGGCCACCCTGGAACTGACCGACCTGCTCGGCGCGCTGGCGCACCCCCCGCAGCTACCGCCCACCGCGCTGGGCCGGGTGCTCGCGCAGGATCCCTCGCTCTGGGTACGCAGCGTCCAGGTGTGGGCCTGTCTCGGCCTGCTGCACCACCGCACCGACGAGCCGTGGCCGGAGTCGACCCGGCGCCGGGTGTTGCTGGACCTGGTCTGGGGGGTCGAGGACTGGGTCACCGAGGCCGCCCTGTTCGCGCTGGTCACCGCCGCCTGGGTCGACCCGGCGGTACGCCCCGACGTGGCCCGGGTGGTCACCGAGCGGCTGGCCGACGTGGCGGCGGTCGCCCGGACCCGGGTGGTGCCGATCGCGCCGTCCCTGGCACACCTGGCCCTGGCCAGCCCGGCCCTGGACCCGGAGACGGCGGCCCTGGCCCGCTCGTTGGCGGGCACCCGGCCGATCCCGCGGCCCCGTTCCCGCCTGCGCCGGCTCTGGCGGCGCCTCACCCGCCGGTGAGCTCCAGCCGGAGACCGAGCAGCTCCACCCCGGGCAGGGGCGTCCAGTCCCGCTCGGGCACCCGCACGAACCCGCGACGCTGGTAGAGCCGCTGGGCGGCGGCCGCGAAGCCCCGGCGTACGCAGATGAGCACGGCGCTGCGGCCCAGCTCGACCGCCCGCGACACGCAGCCCTCGACCAGCGCCGCGCCGACGCCCCGCCCCTGCGCGGCCGGGTCCACCGCCAGCATGCGGAACTCCGCCTCGCCCGGCCGGCACAGCTCGGCGTAGCGGGTGCCCGGCAGGACGAAGGTCACCGAGCCGAGCAGCTCGCCGGTGGCGTCGTCGGCGGCCACGAGCACCTCCCCGTCGGCCGCCCGGGACGCCACGTCGGCGAGCACGGCGGCGTAGCCGTGCTCGCCCTTGAGCTGGCCGTCCGCCTCGTACGCGGCGACCGTCAGCCGGGCCACCGCCGCGAAGTCGCCCGGCCCGGCCCGGCGGACCGTGAGGCCGCTCAACCGATCACCGCGATGAGGTCCCCGTCCTGCACGACGTCACCCTCGTTGACCGCGAGCTGCGTGACGACACCGTCGGACTCGGCGACGACCGGGATCTCCATCTTCATCGACTCCAGGATGACCAGCGTGTCCCCCTCGGACACGGTGTCCCCGGTCGACGCGACGACCTTCCAGACGTTCGCCACCATCTCGGCGCGGATCTCCTCGGCCATCTTCAGGGCCCTCCCTCTCGCGACTGACTGCCGACGTATCCAATCATGCGGGGGTCGCCCGACGGCGGGTCACGCCGCGCGGCGTACGGGCGGTCGCCCCGGCGGAGGGCGCCTGGTGCCGGCCGCACTACCATCAGCGGGTCGGATCCTGGCGCCGGGCGGACCGGTGCGGGCACCGCGCCGAGTTCGTGCGCAGGCGGATCCGACCATCACGGAGGAGGTCACATGGCGAAGAAGGCCCGGAAGAAGAAGGCCCGGAAGAAGAGCGCTGCGAACCACGGCAAGCGCCCCAACTCCTGACCGGTGCGCCGGGCCCCACGGCCCGGCGTCGAGCGGTCAGCGCAAACGCCGGTGGCCCGGGTCGTCCCGACCCGGGCCACCGTTGTGCGATCTGCCGGCCACCGTTGTGCGATCTGCCGGCCGCGCGAGGGGCGCACCGGCCTCAGTCGGCCAGTTCCTTCGACTCGGTGCTCTCGAAGACGACCAGCTCGGTGAGGCGCAGCCGCAGCCGCTCCCGCAGCTCGTCGGGCGCGGTCTCGTTGCCGCAGCAGCGGGCGACCAGCGCCCGGACCTCCTGCTCGATGCCGTACTCGCGCAGGCACGGCCCGCACTCGTCGAGGTGCTGCCGGATCAGCGTGCGCCGCTCCGTGCCGCACTCGAGATCCAGGTAGAGGTAGACCTCCGCGATGACCTCTCGGCAGTCGGTCTCGTGCGGATCCCCACAGCTCATGTCAGACCTCCCGGCTGGCAGCAGCGGTCGAGCCCTTCTTGGACGCCGCGGCGCTGAAGCCCCGCTCGGCGGCGTACTGCTCGAGCAGCTTGCGCAGATTACGACGGCCCCGGTGCAGGCGCGACATGACCGTGCCGATCGGCGTGCCCATGATGTCGGCGACCTCCTTGTAGGAGAAGCCCTCGACATCGGTGAGGTAGACGGCCAGCCGGAAGTCCTCCGGCAACTGCTGCAGGGCCTGCTTGACGTCGCTGTCCGGCAGCCGGTCCAACGCCTCGGTCTCGGCCGAACGCAGCCCGCTGGAGGTGTGCGACTCGGCCGCCGCGAGCTGCCAGTCGGTGATCTCCTCAGTCGGCGCCTGGATGGGCTGGCGCTGCCGCTTGCGGTAGGTGTTGATGTAGGTGTTGGTCAGGATCCGGTAGAGCCAGGCCTTCAGGTTCGTGCCCTGCTCGAACTGGTGGAAGGCGGCGTACGCCTTCAGGTAGGTCTCCTGGACCAGGTCCTCGGCATCCGCCGGGTTGCGGGTCATCCGCAGCCCGGCAGCGTAGAGCTGATCGACGAAGGGCATCGCGTCGCGCTCGAAGCGGGCCCTGCGCTCGTCCGTCTTCTCGGTGGTCAACCGCACATCCCCTCGCGTCGGATGCTTTCCCGCCGAGGATACGCGTACGGACGTGCCAGCGAATTCACTTCCGGCGGGTGTGCTCGTGCTCACCGTTCGCGGGCCGACCGGCGGCACCGCCGCGGGCCACCCCTGGCCGCCCAGCAGCCGCCGCACCTGCCGTGCTCCCCGCTCGTCCCGTTCCCGGACCCGCGTTTCGGTCGGCACCGGTCTCCCCCCTCGCCAGAAATGTCCTCCGGGGGGTGCAACGCCCTCGACCGGGCGGGACATTCCGCTGGCCTCCCCCCGTTCCTGGTCCCGGCGGGCCGGTGGCCGGCGTCGGGACCAGGAAGGGCCTGGGAGGACCGGTGCCGTCCACCCGAACGGGTGTCCGGCGCCACTCGATGCAACGACCCGCCGCGGCCACCGGACACGGCCGGCGGCGACGGCGACGGCGCTCAGCCTCGCGCCCAGCCCTGCCCGCGCAGCCAGTCGCGCACCACCGTGGCCGTGCCGGCCGGGTCGCCCCGCAGGTCGTGCCGCTCCCCCGGGCGGGTCACCACGCGCCGGCCCGGCCCCGACGGTGGCACCCCGAACGGGTCCCGGTCGCCGTTGACCACGAGGGTCGGCAGGCCGGTCGCCAGTTCCGCGGCCCGCGACCGCTCCGGGCGGCCGGGCGGGTGCAGCGGAAACGCGAGCGCCACGACCCCGGCGGCGCCCACCGCCACCGCGGTGCGGCACGCCACCCGCGCGCCGCTGGACCGCCCGCCCACCAGCAGGGGTACGCCGCGATGGCGCCGCCGCAGCACCGCGAGCACGGCGGTCCACGCCTCGTCGAGGTGCCCCGCCGGGGCCGGCGCGCGCCGGCCGGCGACCCGGTAGGGCTGGGTCACCCGGGCCACCACCAGCCCGTCGCCCACCGCCGCGTCCCGCAGCGCGCGCAGGTCGGGGGCGTCCACGTCACCGCCCGCGCCGTGCCCGAGCACCAGCAGGGCGCTCGGCGGCCCCACCGGCAGGTCGGTGTCGACCCGGGCGGGGCCGCGCGGCGTGGGCAGTTCGTCGTCGGGCGGCATCGGCCCGTCCTGCGGGGTCCGGGGCGCGGCGGGCGTCATCGGCCCATTCTCCGGGGCCGGAGCCCGCTGGGCGGCACCGGCCATCCTGCGGGTCCCCGGGCACGGCGGACAGCCGGCCCGCCGCGTCGGCGGGCCGGCTGTGACCGGTCTGGCCGAGGTCAGCTCAACGGCACGAGGGTGAGCAGCCGGTCCCGCACCGGCGGACCGGCCCCGCCGGTGGCCTCCGGATCCGGTTGCACCTCGTCGCGCCAGGCGACCAGCATCGCCCGCCTCTCCCGCGGGGTCGTGCCGCCCCAGACGCCGTGGCAGTCGCCCACGTCCAGCGCCCAGGCAAGGCAGGAACCCTGCACGTCACAACTGCGGCAGAGCGCGACGGCCGCGTCGGCCGGCTCGTTCGGCGCCGGAAAGAACGTCTCCGGATCGACGTTGCGGCAGGTCCCCCTGGTGCGCCAGGCCTCGTCCTCCTGCCGCTCCCGCAGCGCCCGCAACAGTCGCGGATCCCGTCGTGCGGCGGCCACCTCGTGCGATCGAGGCATACGTGCCCGTGTCATCCACCCACCTCCCCCGTGGGACCGGCAAGATCGGTGAACGTCGTCCGCCCCGTGCGAGTCGCGCCCACTACCGGCGCTGTGTTCTATCGCACTTGAGCACGCCGGGACAAGGCTTCGCGGCAAATATGAGTGATCGACGATGCGACGTTTCACCCATAACTCTGGCAAATCACTCCCGACTATGTGTCAGGTTGTCAGAAAAGCGTCGTCTCCTTCGCCGCGTCGGCGCCGGTGAGCGGCACGCGCGCGGTCAACTGCGGCCCGTTGTTGCGTACGTTGCCCACCGCCGCGCCCACCGGGCGGATCTCCAGGCCCGCGAGCAGGCCGGGCGCGGGCGGGGCGAGCAGGCGCTCCGGCTCGTCGGTCGACGCCAACCACGGCCCCCAGCGGTCCCGGGGCAGCAGCAGCGGCATCCGGTCGTGCACCTCGGCCAGCTCGCCCAGCGCCGAGGTGGTGAGCACGCTGAAGGTGAGCAACGGCTCGCCGGAGCCCTCCCAGACCGACCAGATGCCGGCGAGGGCGAGCACCGAGCCGTCCGACGGGGTCAGGTAGTAGGGCTGCTTGCGCCCGTCCGCCGAGCGGACCCACTCGTACCAGCCGTCGGCGGGGACCAGGCAGCGGCGGCGGGCGAAGGCCCCCGCGTACGCCCGGCTGGTGGCGACCGTCTCGACACGCGCGTTGATCATGCGGGCGGCGCCGGCGGGCGACCGGGACCAGGACGGGAGCAGCCCCCAGCGGCCCAGCGTCAGCGCGCGGTGACCCGCCGGGGCGAGGCGCACCAGCGGCACCCGGTCGGTGGGCGCGACGTTGTGGTCGGCGTCGACCCCGCCGCCGGTCTCGTCGTGGGACTCGAACAGCGCGCTCAGGTCGCCCGCGCTCCGGGTCGTCGCGTACCTCCCGCACATGTCGCACACGCTAACCCGCCGCGCGCCGCCCGGCTGTCCCGCTGACCGGGAGGACGCGTGGCACCCGGCCTCGCCCGCCCCCCGAGGCGGCAGAATGTAACCGTGGGGAACCTGATCGCGACCCGGCCGCCGCAGCCGTGGACCGCTCCGACCGCCTCCGACCCGGTCGCGGCGACGCTGCGCCTGCCCGGGTCCAAGTCGATGACCGCGCGCGCCCTGGTGCTGAGCGCGCTGGCCAGCGGCCCGTCGACCCTGGCCGGGCCGCTGCGCGCACGCGACACCGAGCTGATGGCCGCCGGGCTGCGCGCGTTGGGCGCGCACGTGTCGATCAGCGACGACGACCGCTGGCTGGTCCGCCCCCACCCCCTGGCCGGCCCCGCGCACGTCGACGTCGGCCTGGCCGGCACCGTCATGCGTTTCGTCCCACCGGTCGCCGGGCTCGCCGACGGGCGGATCACCTTCGACGGCGACCCGCAGGCGCGCGCCCGGCCCCTCGGCCCGCTGATCGGGGCGCTGCGCTCCCTCGGCGCCCGCGTGGACGCCCCCGCCACCGGCAGCCTGCCGCTGACCGTGCTCGGCACCGGGCGGATGGCCGGCGGCGAGGTGGTGATCGACGCCTCCGCCTCCAGCCAGCTGGTCTCCGGGCTGCTGCTCGCCGCCGCGCGCTTCGACCGGGGCGTGGTGGTCCGGCACGTGGGTCCGCCGGTGCCCTCCGCGCCGCACCTGCGGATGACCGTGCAGATGCTCCGGGCCGCCGGCGCGGCGGTCGACGACGGCACCCCCGACGTGTGGGTGGTCGAGCCCGGCCCGCTGACCGGGCGCGGCTGGGAGATCGAGCCCGACCTGTCGGGCGCCGTGCCGTTCTTCGCCGCCGCCATGGTCACGGGCGGGGTGGTGACCCTGCGGGGCTGGCCGCGCAGCAGCGCCCAGCCCGTCGAGCGGCTCCGCTCGCTGCTGCAACGGATGGGCGGCGAGGTGACCCTCTCCACCGGCGGGCTGACGGTCCGGGGCACCGGCGCGGTGCACGGCCTCACCGCCGACCTCTCCGACGTCAGCGAGCTGACCCCGGCGCTGACCGCGCTGGCCATGCTCGCCGACTCGCCGTCGCAGTTCACCGGGATCGGTCACATCCGGGGCCACGAGACCGACCGGCTGACCGCGCTGGCGCGGGAGTTCACCGCGCTCGGCGCCGACATCACCGAGTCTCCCGACGGGCTGGAGATCCGGCCCCGGCCGTTGCACGGCGGGGTGTTCGAGACCTACCACGACCACCGGATGGCGCACGCCGCCGCGGTGGCCGGCCTGGCCGTGCCGGGCGTCGAGGTGAGCGACGTGTCCTGCACCTCGAAGACCATGCCGGAGTTTCCGGCACTATGGTCGGCGATGGTGACCGGCAAGAGCTGACACGACGGGGGACGGGTCCTGACGACCAGACAACGGGAGTACGACGAGGACGACGTCCGGGTCCGGCCCGGCAGGTCGTCGCGCCCGCGTACCCGCACCCGGCCCCTGCACTCCGACGCGGTGCCCGGCTTCGTGATCGCCGTCGACCGGGGCCGCTACACGTGCGTGCTGCTCGACGTCGGGCCCGACACGCCCCTGGTCACCGCGATGCGGGCCCGGGAGCTGGGCCGCAAGTCGGTGGTGGTCGGCGACCGGGTCGACCTGGTCGGGGACACCTCCGGCGCGGCCGGGGCGCTGGCCCGGATCGTCCGGATCACCGAACGGACGTCGGTGCTGCGGCGCACCGCCGACGACGACGAGACCACCGCCGAGGGGCGGTTGGAGCGGGTCGTCGTCGCCAACGCCGACCAGCTGGTCATCGTCAGCGCGCTCGCCGACCCGCCCCCGCGCACCGGGTTCATCGACCGCTGCCTGGTGGCCGCGTACGACGCCGGCATCGAGCCGCTGCTCTGCCTCACGAAGGCCGACCTGGCCGGCCCCGAGACGGTGCTCGGCTACTACGCCGAACTCGAACTCCCCTACGTGCTGATCCGCCCGGAGGCCGACCTCGACGCCCTGCGCGCCCTGCTCGCCGGGCGGGTGTCGGTGATGGTGGGGCACTCCGGGGTGGGCAAGTCGACGCTGGTCAACCGCCTCGTGCCCGACGCCGCCCGGGCGGTCGGCACGGTCAGCGCGATCGGCCGGGGCCGGCACACCTCCACGAGCGCGGTGGCGCTGCGGCTGCCCCGGCTGCCGGGGCACGACGACGACGCCCGGCAACACCGGCGGGGCGCGTCCGCCGCCGCGGGCTGGATCGTCGACACCCCCGGTGTGCGCAGCTTCGGGCTGGCCCACGTCTCCGCCGACAGCCTGCTGCACGGCTTCCCCGACCTGGTCGAGGGGACGGCCGACTGCCCCGCCAACTGCCCGCACACGCCCGACGCGACCGACTGCGGGCTGGACGCGTGGGTGGCCGCCGGCAAGGCCGACGGGCGCCGGCTGGCCTCGTACCGCCGGTTGCTGGCCTCCCGGTCCGGCGAGGGTGACGCGCGCGGCGAGCCCGACCAGCGGAATCCGGGCGACCCGCTCGCCGGGTCCTGAGCCCGGCGTCGCTACCGTCTGGGGCATGCCCGGGTACGCCGACGACATCGCCCTCGCCCACCTGCTCGCGGACGCCGCCGACGCGGTCTCCACGGCCCGGTTCCGCGCGCTCGACCTGCGGGTCGAGGCGAAGCCCGACCTGACGCCGGTCTCGGACGCCGACACGGCGGTGGAGCGCGAGATCCGCCGGCTGCTGGCCGCGCACCGGCCGGCCGACGGCCTGCTCGGCGAGGAGTACGGCGAGGAGCCCGCCGGCGGCCCCGGCGGGCGGCGCTGGGTGGTCGACCCGATCGACGGCACGAAGAACTTCATCCGTGGCGTGCCGGTCTGGGCGACCCTGATCGCGCTGCTGGAGTCCGGCCGCCCGGTCGTCGGGCTGGTCTCCGCGCCCGCGCTCGGGCGCCGCTGGTGGGGCGCGCTCGGCGAGGGCGCGTACGCGGGCCGGGACGCCGCAAGCGGTGCCCCGATCCGGGTCTCGGCGGTCCGGGACCTCGCGGACGCGAGCTTCTGCTACTCGTCCCTGGCCGGCTGGGAGTCCGCCGGCCGGCTCGACGCGATGCTCCAGCTCATGCGGGACACCTGGCGCAGCCGGGCGTACGGCGACTTCTACGGCTACATGCTGCTGGCCGAGGGCGCGCTGGACGTGATGGTGGAGCCGGAACTGTCGCTGTGGGACGTCGCCGCGCTGGTGCCGATCGTCACCGAGGCGGGCGGGACGTTCACGGACCTGGCCGGCCGGGCGGCCCCCGGCGACGACGCCGGCACGGGGGGCAGCGCCGTGGCCAGCAACGGCGCGCTGCACGCCGACATCCTCTCCCGGCTGGGTCGGCCAACCGAGCACTGACCTCCGGCAGCCTCTATCCTCGCCACGTGGTCTCCTCCGGTTGGTGTTTCCTCGCGGCGATGATCGTCGCGTACGGCGTCGCCAACCTGCTCCAGTCGGTCGCCGCCGCCCGCACCACCGTGCACCACACCTTCGACCCGGCGCTGCTGCTGCGACTGGTCAGCCACCGCACCTACCTCGTCGGGCTGGGCTGCCAGGTGGCCGGGTTCGTGCTGGCCCTGCTGGCCCGCCGGGACCTGCCGCTCTTCCTGGTGCAGTCCAGCGTCGCCGCCGGGCTCGGGGTCACCGCCCTGCTCGGCGTGCTGGTGCTGAAGTGGCGGCTGCCGGCCGCCGAGGTGGCCCTGCTGGTGCTGCTCTTCGCCGGGATCACCGCGTTGGTGCTCTCGGCCGAGCCCGCGCCGGCCAAGCCGCTCGGCACGGCCGGCATGATCGTGCTGGCGATCGCGCTCGGGGTGATCGCCGTGGTCGGCTTCTTCGCGGTGCGCCTGCACGGGGCGCCCGGCTCCGTGGCGCTCGGCGCGCTCGCCGGCCTGGCGTTCTCCGCCGCCGCGGTGGCGGCCCGGCCGCTCGCCTCCGCCGCGACGCCGGCGGCGTTCCTCCAGGATCCGCTGCTCTACCTGCTGATCGCCCACTCGGTCGTCGGTCAGTTGCTGCTCGGCCTGGCCATGCAGCGCGGCTCGACCACGGCCGCCGTGGCGGCGATGGACGCCGCCGGGGCGGTGCCCGCCGCGATCGTCGGCCTGCTGCTGCTCAACGACAAGATCTGGCCCGGGCGGGAGTGGCTGGCCGCAGTCGGGTTCCTGGTCACCCTCGCCGCGGTCATCGGGCTCACCCGGTACGCCGAACCCCAGCACCACCACGCGGTCGCCCGGCAACGCGAGCGGGACATGCTGGGCGTCGGGGCGGCCGGTCGTCCGCTGTAGCCGGCCCACCGGCCGGCGGTCACCCGGAGCCCCTCAGGCCGCCTCGACCGGCTTGCGCCGGCTCACCACCCGCTCGTAGAGGCGCTCCAGCGCGCCGGCCGTGCGGTCCCAGGTGTAGCTGCTCCGCACCCGGTCCACGGCGGCGTGCCCGTACGCGAACCGCCCGGCGTTGTCGGCGAGCAGCCGGCGCAGCGTCACGCCCAGCGCGCGCACGTCGCCGGGCGGCACCAGCCGGCCGGTGACCTCGTCGACCACCGCGTCGGCGATCCCGCCCATGGCGTAGCCGACCACCGGCACCCCGCAGGCCATCGCCTCCAGCGACACCCGGCCGGCCGAGGAGTAGTGCGGGGTGCAGGCGACCACGTCCGCCGAGCGGTACCAGGTGGCCATCTGGTCGTGCGGCACCGCGCCCACCAGCTTCACCTGTTCGGCCACCCCGCTGCGCTCGGCCAGCTCGCGCAGCCGCCGGGCCTCGGCGTGGTGGGCGAGCTGCCCGGCGGGCGGGCCGCCGGCGATCACCAGTTCGGCGTCGCCGACCAGCCGCATGGCGCGGATCAGGTCCTCCTGCCCGTGCCCGGGCGAGAGCCCGCCGACGGAGAGGATCCGGGCCCGCCGGTCGCGGGGGGCCGCCTCGCCGTCGGGTTGGAACCAGGTGGTGTCGACGCCGGCCGGCACCATCGCCACGGCGGCGCGGCGCAGCCCCATCCGGGTCAGCTCGTCGACCTCGTCGTTGCACTGGGCGACCGCGATGTCCACCGCGCGGGTCAGCGCCCGCTCCAGCGGGATCCGCTCGCCCGGCCCGTCGTACTGCCGGCCGAGGTGGCGTAGCTGCTCGACGCCGAGGGAGTGGAAGGTCTGCACCACCGGGATGTCGGTCTCGCGGACCGCGTGCGCGGCGGCCAGCCCGCCGACCCAGTAGTGCCCGTGCACCACCTCGGGGTGCCAGTCGCCCGCCCACCGGTCGGCCAGCCAGGCGCCGAACGCGGGCACGTGCGGCACCAGCTCGGCGGTGGGCAGCGGGCGGGGCGGGCCCACCGGCACCCGTTCCACCCGGTAGCCGTCGACCGTCGCCGTCTCCGGCAGGCCCGGGTCCTCGCGGCGTTCGTACAGCCGGACGTCGTGGCCCCGTACGGCGAGTTCGGCGGCGACCCGGGCGATGTGCTGGTGGGTGCCGACGGTCGGGCCGTCGGCACCGGGTGGGCCGGCGTGCGCGCAGACGAGGCCGACGCGCATGGGTCACCTCCACGCGATCTTCCTAGACGGTGGTCCTCGGTCAGAGGGTCCCATTAACCGAACCTCGGGGAGCCGAAACCTGGCAGATCGGGAAGAGCCCGGCGGATGCTTGCGCGAGGACAACCTTCGCCCCCCGGGGCGGGCGCCCGGGGATTCGACCGGATTCTGCCGCATGACCCCTGGCCCCGGGGGTACCGCCGAAGAATGCCTCTGACGCGCAGCCTCGCCGACGCCACCGTGGTACTGACCGGCGCCTCCAGCGGCATCGGCACGGCCACCGCGTACGCCCTCGCCCGGCGCGGCACCGCAGTCGTGCTGGCCGCCCGGAGCGAGGTGGCGTTGGAAGAGGTCGCCGTGCGGTGCCGGGAGCTGGGCGGACGCGCGCTGGTGGCGCCGACCGACGTCACCGACCCGGCGGCCGTCGAGCGGCTGGCCGCCCGCGCGGTCGACGAGTTCGGCCGGATCGACGGCTGGGTCAACAACGCCGCGGTCGCCGTCGTCGGGCTCTTCGACGAGATCCCGATGGCGGAGTTCCGCCGGGTGCTGGAGGTCAACCTGCTCGGCGCCGCGTACGGCATGCGGGCCGCCCTGCCCCGGTTGAGCGCGGCGGGCGGCGGAGTGCTGGTCAACAACGCCTCGGTGCTGGCGGAGGTGGCGATGCCCTACCAGTCGGCGTACAACGTCACGAAGCATGGCGTGCGTGGGCTCGCCGACACGGTGCGGCAGGAGATGCGGCTCACCGACCGGCGCCACGTCTCGATCTGCACGGTGCTGCCGGCGACCATCGACACCCCGTTCTACCGGCACGCCGCCAACCACAGCGGCCGGGAACTGCTCCCGCTGCCCCCGGTCTACCCGCCGGAGGTGGTGGCCGAGACGATCGTGCGGCTGCTGCGCCGCCCCCGGCGTGAGGCGTACGCCGGTGGGGCCGCCCGGCTGATCGGCCTGCAGTGGCGGCTCGCCCCGGCGCTCGCCGAGCGGGTCCTCGGCTGGTACGCGCACCGGGCCCAGTTCGGGCCCGCCCCGCACCCCGACGGCCCCGGCAACGTCTTCGCCGCCGACGCGGCGGCGCGGGCCGACGGCGGTTGGCAGGGCCGGCGCCGGCAGCTCGTGCGGATGAGCGCCGCCTTCGGGCTGGCGGCGGCGGGGACGGCGGTCGGGACGGTGGCCGCGATGAGCCGTCGAGCGCGGACGGACCGCTGATGCCGGGGACCAGGCGGTCGGATGCGCGATCCGGGCCGGCGATGCACAATGAGGCGATCATGCCGACCGACGTGCGCTGCCGGGTGGAGACGGACGAGGCCTCCGGGGTGGTCCGGTTGACCGGGGTGCTCGACCGGGCCGCCGTCGACGTGGTCCGCGACGGCCTGCTCGCCCTGCTCTGTGAGCGGCCCGGCCCGCTGCTGGTCGACCTCACCGGCCTACGGGTGGCCGATCCGGTCGCCGGGGACGTCTTCGCCGAGGTGCGCCGGGAGGTGCACGACTGGCCCGCCGCCGACCTGCTGCTCTGCGACCCGGCCGGCGCCGTCGAGGGGGTGCCGGCCTGGCCGACCCTGACCGCCGCCGAGGCCGGGCTGGCCGCCGCGCCGCCGTCCACCGTGCTCGACGCCGACCTCCCGCCCGTCGTGGGGGCCGCCCGGCAGGCCCGGCAGCTCGTGGCGCGGGGATGCGACCGCTGGGGCCTGCCCGAGTTGGTCGAGCCGGCCTGCATCGCGGTCACCGAGATGGTCAACAACGTGGTCGCCCACGCGCGCACCGCGATGACGTTGCGCCTGGCCGCCCAGGGCAGCGCTCTGCACCTGGCGGTACGCGACCACTCACCCGGGCAGCCGGCGTTCACCGGGGCGGCCCCGGTCGACACGGCGGGCGGCCGGGGCCTGCTGCTGATCGACACCGTCGCCCGGAGCTGGGGCAGCAGCCGGGTGCCGGACGGCAAGGTCGTCTGGTGCGTGCTGCACGCCGACGACGAGGCCGCCGCCCACCGGGGCTGAGCCACCGCGGCCGATCCGGCGCCCCGTGCCCCCGACGTGCCCCTTTCCGCCCGGATGGCCACGGCCGGTACCGGTTATGCCGGGAGGGCAGTGGGTAGTGATCTGTCATGCGCGACGACGAGTACCCGACCCCCGTTTCCGATCCCGAGGCGGAGGGCCTGCCCGACACCGCCGACGACGACTCGACCGCCAACGACGACGTCCTGACCGGGCGCGAGGCGGACGGCCCGGAGCCGGCCCAGTTGCCGGGTGACCGGACGCCGGTGGCCGTGGACCGGTTCGGGACCACGGCCGAGGAGCAGCTCGACGGCGAGTCGCTGGACTACAAGCTCGACCGCGAGCAGTACGAGCGCGCGGCCGACGACCCGCTGGCCGCCCCTGTCGACCCGGGCATCGCCGCCGAGGCCGACAGCGCGGAGGCCGCGGCGCAGGCCCAGCTCGACGCGGACGTGCTCGACCCGGGCCCCACCTCCGACCCGGACTCGCCGGTCTCCGTCTACGACCACGGCAAGCTCGGCAGTGTCGCCGACGGCCAGGTCGGCCGCCTCGTCGAACCGGACGAGGGGGCACACACCGACCAGGAGACCGACTCGGTGGCGTACGACGCCGGTTCGGCCGGGGGCGGCGCGAGCGCCGAGGAACTGGCGATCCACGAGACGCGCCCGCCGCACTCCGTCTGAGGCGGCCCGCGGGGCTGTCGGGGAACCCTCCGGGTGCTCCGGCGGCCCCTCAGTCGTCCAGGCCCCGCTCGATCGCGTACCGGGTCAGCTCGACGCGGTTGTGCAGTTGGAGCTTGCCGAGCGTGTTCTGCACGTGGTTCTGCACCGTGCGGTGCGCCAGCCCGAGCCGCTCGGCGATCTGCTTGTAGGACATTCCCTTGGCCACGAGGCGCAGCACCTCGGTCTCCCGGTCGGTGAGCCGGGGCGCGGGGCCGATGCCCCGGGTCGCCGGGGCGGGGCCGGCGGGGTCGGCCGCGAGCCGGCGGTACTCGCCGAGGACCAGCCCGGCCAGGCCGGGCGTGAAGACGGGCTCCCCCCCCGCCGTGCGGCGCACCGCCGCCAGGAACTCCGCCGGGGCGGCCGACTTCAGCAGGTAGCCGGTGGCGCCGGCCTTGATCGCGTCCAGCACGCTCTGCTGCTCGCCGCTGGCCGAGAGCATCAGCACCCGCACCTGCGGCAGCACGGCGCGTAGGCCGCGGATGACCTCCACCCCGGAGACGTCCGGCAGTTGCAGGTCGAGGACCACCACATCGGGCCGGGCGGCGGCGGCGACGCGGACGGCCTGCCGGCCCTCGCCGCTGGTGGCGACGACGACGTGGCCGGCCTCGGCGAGGTCCCGGGCCACCCCCTCCCGCCACATCGGGTGGTCGTCGACCACCATCACCCGCACGGTCATGGCCCCTCCCTCGGGACGGTCAGTTCCAGCTCGGTGCCGGCGCCCGGCGCGGAGGTGATCCGCACGGTGCCGCCGACGTCGTCGAGGCGGCCCCGGATCGACCGGGCGACCCCGATCCGCCCCTCGGCGGCGGCCCGCGCCAGCCGGTCGGCCGCGAATCCCGGCCCCTCGTCGCGGATCGACACGGTCACCGTGGCCCCCTCGTCCTCGACGAGCACCCAGGCCCGCCCGTCGGTGTGCCGGGCCACGTTGTCGAGGGCGGCGGCGGTCGCGGCGGCCAGTTCGTGGGCGACGCGTGCGGGCAGCGGCACCGGGGTGGCCGGCGCGGAGAGCGAGACCGTCTGCGAGGCGTACCGGCCGAGCAGCCCACGCAGGTCCACCGGCCCGCCGGTGGCGGAACCGACCGGCGCGACGCCGCCGATCAGGGCACGCAGCGCGGCCTCCTGTTCCCCGGCGAGCCGGGCCAGTTCCCCGGCCTCGCCGTCGAGGTGGGCGCCGCGCCGCTGCACCAGCGCGAGCACCTGGAGCACGGAGTCGTGGATGTCGCGGGCCAGCCGCTCCCGCTCCCGGGTGGCGGCCTCCAGCTCCACCGCCCGGTGCAGCCGCTCCTCGGCGGTCACGGCGAGCCGGGCGACGTGCCCGACCACCACGCCGGCGAGCAGCAGCAGGGTCACCCCGGTGAGCGTGGACGGGCCGATCCGTTCCCGGGTGACGAGGTCCGCCGCGCCGAGCGCGAGGGCCGCGACGACGCCCCGGCGCCGGCCGCCGGAGACCGCCCAGGCCAGCACCGGGCCGGCCAGCCAGGCCACCGCCAGCGTCGGTACGCCGGCGGCGAGCGCCGCCCGTCCGATCACCCACGGGGTGACCAGCAGGATGGCGAGGACGACCCCCAGGTCCGCCAGGAGCAGCGGCCAGCCCCGGCGGGCCGGGTGGGCGTAGCCGACGGCCGTCACGCCGGTCCAGGCCGCCATCAGCAGGACGAGGCCGCCGGCCGCGATCGGGTGGGCGTAGCGGTCGGCGTCGCGCAGCGCCAGCCCGCAGACGTACGCGAGGGAGGCGACCCGGAACACCGCGATGGCCCGCCAGAGCGGGACCTCGAAACCACCGGACGGCGTCGGCACGCCCGCCACCATGCCACAGTCGCCGAGGCGGCCGGCGGGCCGGCAGCACGCCCGAAATACCGGACGTAGGGCAGAAAAGCCGCTAAACCCCAGCGATCCGTCGTCGGGGCAGGGCCATGACGAATGTGGGGGCCGGTGCACAGCGTACGGTTGTGCCCATCGAACCTTCCCTCCTCATCGCCGAGGCCTTCGACCAGGCCCAGGTGACCGAGCTTCGGCACTCGGTCACCTCCTGCGCGCACGCGGCGGGACTGAGCGGGCAGCGGCTGGACGACTTCGTGCTGGCGGTCAACGAGCTGATCACCAATGCGGTCCGGCACGGCGGGGGCCGGGGCTGGCTGCGGCTCTGGCGGCAGTCGGGCGAGGTCTTCTGCGAGGTCTCCGACCACGGGCGGGGCATCAGCTCGCAGCGGCTGGACGACCGCAGCCGCCCCGCCGCCGACACCGCCGGCGGGTGGGGCCTCTGGCTGGCCCGCGAACTGAGCGACAGCATGGCCGTCGAGAGCGGCGCGAACGGCACGACGGTCCGCATCGGCACCGCCGCCACGGCCCCGCGACACAGCGTCCGCCACCACCGCGCCTGAACCCGGTGCCGGGCCGGCGGCGCGAGACCGGCCGCCCGGGGTCAGGCGAAGAGGGCGCTCACCGATTCGCCGTTGTGGATCCGGCGCATCGCCTCGGCCAGGGCCGGCGCCACCGAGAGGACCGCCAGCTTCGGCACCCGCTTGTCGACGGGAATCGGCACCGTGTTGGTGCAGACGATCTCCAGCACGCCCTCCTGCGCGCTCAACCGCCGCAACGCGTCGTCGGAGAAGAGGCCGTGCGTGCAGGCCAGCCGGATCGAACGGACCCGCCGCTCCCGCAGGTGCTCCATCAGCTCGATCACCGTGCTGCCCTTGGCGATCTCGTCGTCCAGCACGATCACGTCCCGGTCGGCCACGTCCCCGATCACCGCACTGATCTTGACCCGGTCGTCGCTGAACCGCTGCTTCGCCCCCGCGGCCACCGGGGTGCCGAGGCGCCGGGCGAACGCCGCCGCCTCCTTGGCGTTGCCGAGGTCCGGCGAGACCACCACCGTGTTGCTCAGGTCGTGGCGGGAGAAGTGCTCGGCCAGCTCGCGCAGCGCGTGCAGGTGGTCGACCGGCACGCTGAAGAAGCCGTGCACCTGGGGCGAGTGCAGGGTCATCGCCAGCACCCGGTCCGCGCCCGCCGAGGTGAGCAGGTCGGCGACGAGCCGCCCGCCGATCGAGATGCGGGGCGCGTCCTTCTTGTCCGACCGGGCGTACGCGTAGTGCGGCAGCACCACGGTGATCCGACCGGCTGAGGCCCCCCGGGCCGCGTCGATCATGAGCAGCAGCTCGACCAGGTTCTCCTGCACGGGCGGCACCAGCGGCTGGATCAGGAAGACGTCGCGCTCCCGGCAGTTGGCCTGCAACTGCACTTCCAGGCAGTCGTTGGCGAACCGGGACACCCGCACCGGATGCAACGGCACATCGAGGTGGGCACAGATCTCGGCGGCGAGTTCGGGGTGGGCGGTTCCACTGAAAACGGCGATGTCACGCACGTCCGCACATCGTACGGACGCGACCGGGACCCGCTCCGCGCCGGGGCCGCCGGCCGGCGCACGGTGCCCCGTCCGGGTACGGTGCTGCCGTGACCCCCCAGTACGTCGCCGCCATCGACCAGGGCACCACCTCCTCGCGGTGCATCGTCTTCGACCGGGCCGGAGAGATCGTCTCCGTGGCCCAGCGGGAGCACCGGCAGATCTTCCCCAGGCCGGGCTGGGTGGAGCACGACGCCGAGGAGATCTGGGACAACGTACAGCGGGTGGTCCGGGAGGCGCTGCACGCCGCCGGCACCGACGCCGCCGGCCTCGCCGCCGTGGGCATCACCAACCAGCGGGAGACCACGCTCGTCTGGGACCGGGCCACCGGCCGGCCCGTGGCCAACGCCATCGTCTGGCAGGACACCCGCACCGGGCCGCTGCTGCGCGAGCTGGACCAGGCGTACGGCGAGGAGCGGTTCCGCGCCCGCACGGGGTTGCCGCTGGCCACCTACTTCGCCGGGCCCAAGCTGCGCTGGCTGCTGGAGCACGTCGACGGTCTGCGCGGGCGCGCCGAGGCCGGCGAGGTGCTCTTCGGCACGATGGACAGCTGGCTGATCTGGAAGCTGACCGGCCGGCACGTCACCGACGTCACCAACGCCAGCCGCACCCTGCTGATGGACCTGGCCACCCTCGACTGGGACCCGGAGCTGCTCGACGCGATGGGCGTGCCGGCCGCGATGCTGCCGGAGATCCGCAGCTCCGCCGAGGTCTACGGCGAGGCCACCGGGGTCCTGGCCGGGGTGCCGGTGGCCAGCGCGCTCGGCGACCAGCAGGCCGCCCTGTTCGGGCAGACCTGCTTCCAGCCGGGCGAGGCCAAGTGCACCTACGGCACCGGCAGCTTCCTGCTGCTCAACACCGGCGCCAGCCCCGTCCCCTCCACCCACGGCCTGCTCACCACCGTCGCCTACCGCATCCACGGCCAGCCCGCCGCGTACGCGCTGGAGGGGGCGATCGCGGTCACCGGTTCGCTGGTGCAGTGGCTGCGCGACAACCTCGGGCTGATCTCCAGCGCCGCCGAGGTGGAGGAGCTGGCCCGCACCGTCGACGACAACGGCGGCTGCTACGTCGTACCGGCCTTCTCCGGGCTGTTCGCCCCGCACTGGCGCAGCGACGCGCGCGGGGTGATCGCCGGGCTGACCGGTTACATCACCAAGGGGCACCTGGCCCGGGCGGCGCTGGAGGCGTCCGCCTGGCAGACCCGTGAGGTGGTCGACGCGATGAACGCCGACTCCGACGTGGCGCTGCGCCGGCTGCGGGTCGACGGCGGAATGACGGCCAACGGGCTGCTGATGCAGTTCCTCGCCGACGTGCTCGACGTGCCGGTGGTCCGGTCCCGGATCACCGAGACCACCTGCCTCGGCGCGGCCTACGCTGCCGGCCTGGCGGTCGGCTTCTGGCCGGACCTGGCGACACTGCGCGCCCAGTGGCGCTCCGACGCGCAGTGGGAGCCGACGATGGAGCCGGCGCACCGGGAGCGGGAGCTGCGCAACTGGCGCAAGGCCGTCCAGCGCACCCTCGACTGGGTGGACTGACCGCCACGCCCCGGCCCGCGTCGGCCGCGACCGCTCGGCCCCGGGCCCGACGTCGCGGCCCCCGGCGCGGGCGACCGGGCTCAGCCCCAGCGGTTGCCGGTGAGCTTCTCGTAGACGTCGACGTAGCGGGCCCGGGTCGCCTCGACCACCTCGGCCGGCACCTCGGGCGCCGGGGCCTGCTTGTCCCAGCCGCTGCGCACGGCCCAGTCCCGGACGTACTGCTTGTCGTAGGAGAACTGCGCCCGGCCCGGCTGGTACGACTCCGCCGGCCAGAACCGGGACGAGTCGGACGTCAGCAGCTCGTCGCCGACCATCAGGGTGCCGTCCGACGCCCAGCCCAGCTCGAGCTTGGTGTCGGCGACCAGGATGCCCCGGTCGGCGGCCAGCTCGGCGCCCCGGCGGTAGACGTCGATGGTGATCCGGCGCAGCCGCTCGGCGGTCTCGGCGCCGACCTTGTCCACCACGTCGGCGAAGGTGATCGGCTCGTCGTGCTCCCCCACCGGCGCCTTGGTCGACGGGGTGAAGATCGGCTCCGGCAGGATGGCTGCCTCGACCAGGCCGCGCGGCAGCTCGACGCCGGAGACCGCGCCCGTGCGCTGGTACTCCGTCAGGCCGCCGCCGGTCAGGTAGCCCCGGGCGACACACTCGACGGGCACCATCTCCAGCCGGCGGCAGCGGATCGCCCGGCCGGCGAACCGCGCCGGCACGTCGGTGGCGGAGATGACGTGGTTGGGCACCAGGTCGGCGAGCTGCTCGAACCACCACAGGGAGAGCGCGGTGAGCAACTTGCCCTTGTCGGGGACCGGCGTCGGCAGCACCACGTCGTAGATCGAGATGCGGTCGGAGGCGACCAGGATCAGGTCCTCGCCGTCGGCGTAGACGTCCCGTACCTTGCCCGAGTGCAGAAGTTCCACGCGCCCTAGTACACCATGCGGACCCCGTACGGGCCGCGCCGGTCCTCGGGCGCATCGATGCGTACGGCTGGGGCGTGGGGGTGTGGCCGGACGGACGTTGACACCCTCCGCGCCGCCTGCGTGAATGGTCCGGCCGCCCGCCCCACCGGTTCACCAGGAGTTTCCGTGCCCGCTGCCCGACCCGCGCCGCTCCGCCCCGTGGCGGACCCCGGCCGGCGTCGGGTGCTCGCCGCGTTGCTGGGTACGCCGGTGCTCGCCGCCGGCGGGCTCACCGGGTGCGGCGAGGACCCGGTGGCCCCGGTGGAGACGGGGCCGGTCGAGCTGTCGGTGTTCTGGTACGGCGGGGCGAGGCGGGCCGAGCTGACCGAGCGGGCGTTGCGCCTCTACACCGACCGCAACCCGCGCGTCGGCTTCCGGGTCACCTGGCAGGGCGCCGCCGGCTACTACGACCGGCTCGCCACCCAGGCCACGGGCGGTAACGTGCCCGACCTGATCCAGCTCGACGACGGCATGCTCACCGAGTACGCCCGCCGCGAGATCATCCTGGACCTCGACGACCACGTCGCCGACCACCGCCTCGACCTGCGCACCCTGCCCCCGGGCCTGGTCCGCTACGGGCAGGTCGACGGGCGCACCGTCGGCGTCGCCGCGGCACAGACCGCCGCCGCCGTGGTCTACGACCGCACGCTGCTGCGCCGACTGCGGCTGCCCGAGCCGAGCACGGGAATGTCCTGGGCGGAGTACGTCGCGTGGGCGCGACGGGTCACCCGCGCCGGCGAGGGCCGGGTGGCCGGCACGATGGACCCGTCCGGCGACTACCGGGCGTTCTGGATCTGGCTACGCGGCCAGGGCGGCGAGCTCTACCGGGGGCGACAGCTCGGCGTCGACGCCGACGCGCTGGTCGAGTGGTTCGAGCTGTGGCGGCGGGCCCGGGCCGGCCGGGCCACCCCCAGCGCCGCCCTCGTCGAGCAGGCCGACGGCGGCGAGCCGGCCCGGCAGCTCGTGGTGACCGGCGCCACGGCCGCCTCGTTCGCCTGGTCGCACCAGCTACCGGAACTCCAGCGGCTCACCGGCACCGAACTCGGCCTGGCCGCCGTGCCGGGCCCCCCGCAGGCACAGTGGCACCGGGCGTCGATGTACTGGGCGGCCTTCCGCGGCACCCGGCACCCCGGCCTCGTCGCAGACGTGATCAACTTTCTGACCGGCAACGGTGAGGCGGGGGTGCTGCTCGGCCACGAGCGCGGGCTCAACCCCAGCCTGGCCGTGCGCAGCTACGTCCAGGGCAGCATCACCGACCCGGCCCAGCAACGCGCGGCGGCCCTCGGCGTCGCGCTGGCCGACCGGCTGGGACCGGCACCCGGCCCACCGCCGCAGGGCCATCCCCGGGTGCGGACCCTGCTGATGGAGGCCGCCGAGAGCGTCCGGGGCGGCAGGACCGGCACCCGGGCGGCCGCTACCCGTTTCGTGGCCCGGGCGAACGCCGCACTGGCCGGCTAGGACCGCCGGACGGCACCCTGACGCTCGCGACCCGACGACTGCCAGCCGCTGCCTCACAGGTGCCGTGCGGCGGCTGCGCAGCGCGGCAGGCCGCCCCGGCTGCTCAGCGCGGCGGGCCGCCCCGGCTGCTCAGCGCGGCGGGCCGCCCCGGCGGTTGCGCATCATGCGCAGCAACAGCAACACGACGCCGCCGACCACGACCAGGCAGCAGAGCAGGCCGATGAAGCCGAAGCCACCACCGCGTCGCCGCCGCGCGGCCTCCACGACAAGTTCACCCGTGCCTGTGGACGCCCAGGCCGCGACGGGCACGAACACCGCCAGCACGACCGCACCGAGCACGGCGGCCGACCGGCCCCACCACTTACCAAAGAAAGACATACCCACATCCTCGCCGACAGCCGCAACATCGGCACGTCGGTCGGTGGGAACACACCGGCGAGCGGCTCGCTGGCGCGCACCTCGACGCCGGGCGTCGGACATGCGAAAAGGCCCCGGAGAAAACTCCGGGGCCTTTTCGACGTGGTAGCGGGGACAGGATTTGAACCTGCGACCTCTGGGTTATGAGCCCAGCGAGCTACCGAGCTGCTCCACCCCGCGTCGACTTGATAACTGTAGCGCACCCGGCGGCACGATGATCAGTGGGCCCCCGATTCCGCCGGGAAGCCGCCCCGAACAGGGAAACTTCCCGCCTCGGACCAGCAAGCCGGACTCCGGTCCCGCCGCCGCACCCCCGCCGCCGCACGCCGCACCTCGCCGCCGCACGCCGCACCTCGCCGCCGCACTTACGCCGCCCCGCCGCACCACGCCGCCCCGCCGCACCACGCCGCCCCGCCGCACCACGCCGCCCCGCCGCACCACGCCGCCGCACCACCGCGCCGCCGCCACGGAACTGGCTGGGCCACCACCAGTTGGTTCCACGGTCGGGTCAGGAAGGGCGGGCGCGAGGCAGCGGCTGGTGATCAGGACCTCATGGACGTTATTCGGCCAATTTGAGGTACATGGCGTCCTGATCACCTTTGGCTGAGCGTAGTCAACGGCGGCACCTGGGCGACGGCCGGAATGCCGGCCGGACCCCGCGTCGGCACATCCCCGCAACGCGGGCCCCGGCCCCTCCGGGCCCCCCAAGTTGACCCTTTCCTCGGCCCCGGCCGGGGCCGGAGCGCCACCGGATTGAGCGAAAGAACCCGGAACGAGCGAAAAGGCCCCCGACATGCGAACCGGACATGCGAAAAGGCCCCGGAGAAAACTCCGGGGCCTTTTCGACGTGGTAGCGGGGACAGGATTTGAACCTGCGACCTCTGGGTTATGAGCCCAGCGAGCTACCGAGCTGCTCCACCCCGCGTCGCCTTGTATACCGTAGCCCACCGACCCCCGACGCCGCAAAACGACCCCGTGGCCGGCCGGCCGAGACCTAACCCCGGCCGCCGCGGGACGGACGCGGGCGCCGCAGGACGGACACGGCCGCCGCAGGACGGACACGGGCCTCGGCAACCCCGCCCCCGGCCGGTCGGGCGCGAACGCGACAGCGCCCCCGGTGCCGGGACCGGAATCGGTCCGTCCGCCGGGGGCGCTGTCCAGGTTGACGCGGGTCAGCCGCCCGACGTCGGGGTGGTGCTTCCGCTGGCCGCCGGGGACGCCGGCGCGCTGGCACCCGGCGACGGGGACGCCGGCGCGTTCCCCCCGGCGGCCGGGGTGGCGGCCCGCTGCGCCTGCTGGAAGGCACTCAGCGCGTCGTCCAGCGCCTTCAACGCGCGCCCGTACCGCTCGAAGTCGCCCGAGGTCTGCGCGGCCCGCAGCTCCACGATCGCGGTCTGGACGCGGTTCGCGGCCTCGGCCAGTTCGCCGGTCATCGGGGGCGCGGTCCCACCCGGTGGGGTGCCGCCGGGCGGGGTCCCACCGGCCGGCGGCGGCGTGCCCGGCGTGGCGGCTGCCTGCTTGCCCTGTTCGACGAGCTGCTTGATGCCGTCGCCCACGCTGTTGGCCAGCACCACGTAGGAGCCGCCGTCGCCGTACGACATGAGCACCCGCTGCAACAGCGGCGGCGCGTTCTGCGCGGCGGTCTTCACGTAGACCGGCTCGATGTAGAGCATGCCGTCGCCGAACGGCAGGGAGAGCAGGTTGCCGTACTGCACCTGGGCCTGCTGGGACTGCAACAGGTTGAGCTGCTGCCGGATGTTGGCGTTGTTGGTCATCGACTGGTGCACCTGTACCGGCCCGGAGACCCGGGTCTGGTCGGGCAGGTCGAGCACCTCCAGCTTCGGCTGCCCGTCCACGTACGACCCGGAGATCAGTGCGGCCAGGTTCTCCCGGCCGTTCGGGGTGACCGCCGAGGTGAGCTGGAAGCGGGCCGATTCCTGGCCGGGGAACTGCGTGTAGAGGTAGTAGGGCGGCTGCTTCTGGCCCGTGTCGGGGGCGTCCGGCACGTTCGGCACCTGCCAGAAGTCCGTCTCGGAGTAGAAGGCGCCGGGGTCGGTCACGTGGAACCGGGTCAGCAGGTTGCGCTGCACCTTGAACAGGTCGCTCGGGTAGCGGAAGTGCTCGGTCAGCTCCGTCGGGGTCTCCGCCTTCGGCACCACCAGGTCACCGCCGAACGCCTTGTTCCACGCCTTGAGCACCGGGTCGGTCTCGTCGAACTCGTAGAGCCGGACCGTGCCGTCGTACGCGTCGACCGTGGCCTTCACCGAGTTGCGGATGTAGTTCACGTTCTCCCGGGCGAGCTGGAAGGTGCCCCGACCGGTCAGCTCGTCGGCTGTCTGCTCCTGGAGGTTGACCCGCTCGGCGTACGGGTAGGTCGCGGCCGTGGTGTAGCCGTCGATGATCCACTGGATCCGGCCGTCAACCACCGCCGGGTACGGGTCGCCGTCGAGGGTGAGGAACGGGGCGACCTTCTCCACCCGGTCGCGGGGGTTGCGCACGTAGAGCAGCTTCGAGTCGTCGTTGACCGCGTCGGAGAGCAGGAAGTTCGACTCCTGCTCCTTGATCGCGTAGAGCAGCCGGCGCGGGAACGAGCCGATCTCCACGCCACCCTCACCGGTGTAGGTGTAGGACTCGCCGCCCTCACCGACCGGGCGGTCGAACTCCGCCTTCCGCTCCGGGTCGGTCTGGCCGACGATCGCGTAGTCGCTGTCGTCCATCCGCTCGCCGTAGTAGACGCGCGGCTGCTTCGCCGCGATCTGCTCGGTCTGCGAGGCGCACTGCTCGCTCGTCTGCTGGCCCTGCTCCTTCTGCTGCTCCTGCGGGTCGCCCAGGAAGCCGGAGACGAAGAAGGGCTGGCCGCCGCAGACCACCCGGTTGCCGGGGGCCGCCACGAGGCCGTAGCCGTGCGTGTAGACGGTGTGCCGGTTGATCCAGGTGTTCTGCTGCTGGGTCAACTGCCGGTAGTTGACCTCGCGGAGGCCGACCACGTAGTCCTGCACCTTGCCGTTGACGCCGTAGCGGTCGACGTCCAGCTTCTCGCCGAAGTCGTAGAACTGCCGGACCTGCTGGCGCTGGGTGTACGTCTCGGAGACCAGCTGCGGGTCGAGCAGCCGGATGTTGGGCACCACCGAGGTGTCCGTGGCCAGGCTCGCCGGCGGGGTCAGGTTGCTCGCCGCGTACGGCGTGGTGGTGGCCGCCGTCAGGCCGAACGCGGCGCGGGTGGCCGTGATGCTGCGCTCGATGAACGGCGCCTCCTTCTCCTTCGCGCTGGGCTTGACCTCGAAGGTCTGCACCGCCCAGGGGTAGATGCCGCCGATGGCGACGGCGGAGACGCCCAGCAGGGCGAGCGAGATGCCCGGCCAGACCAGGTTCCGCATCCAGGCGTTGGAGAAGACGATGATCGCGATGGCCACCACGATGGAGATGTAGGCGAGGATCTCCTTGGCCGGCAGCAGCGCGTTGACGTCGGCGTAGCCGGCGCCGTAGACGGGGCCGTCGCCGTACTCGAGCAGCATCGCCCGCCGGTCCAGCACGTAGGCGAGCGCCTTGAGCAGGACGAAGACCGCGACGAGCGTGCTCAGGTGGGCCCGGGCGGCGTTGGTCATCCGGTCACCGACGCCCTGGAGCCGGACGCCGCCGAAGATGTAGTGCACGGCGAGCGCGCCGATCACGGAGAGCACCACCGCGGTGAAGCCCACCCCGAGCAGGTAGCGCAGGAACGGCAGCTGGAAGACGTAGAAGCCGATGTCGATGCCGAACTCGGGGTCCTTCACGCCGAAGTCCCCGCCGTTGCGGAAGAGCAGCCACTGGTCCCAGCGGGTCTGCGAGGACAGCCCGGCGAAGATGCCGACCACGGCGGCGAGCAGCACGATCCACAGGCCGAGCCGGGGGCTCAGCAGCATCCGGTAGCGCTCCAGGGTGGCCTGCTCCGGCGAGTGCGGGCGTAGCCGGGGACGCAGCCGCTGGGCCAGCCACAGGTTTCCGCCGACGATCAACGCCATGGCCAGGCCGACGGCGAAGAAGAGCAGCAGCCGGGTCGTCAGCACGCCGGTGAAGACCCCGGTGTAGCGGACCTCGTCGAACCACAGCCAGTCCGTCCACGCCTGGACACCCCAGCCCAGCAGGGTGAAGAGGACGAACACCCCGACCAGGACACCGATCGTGACGCGTCCGCGTCGGCTCATCCTTGGTAGGGGGCTGCTACGCATGACCACTGTTGGCTCCGCACGCTCGATGTGATCGGCTCCGACCAGGCACCCAGAGTACGGGGTGTTCCTGAACGTTTCGGCCCACGGTCAGCCCGTGCCGCACCGGGCGCGGGAGAAGTCGATGGACGTACGGCCCGTTCGGGTGCCGCCGAGGCTTCCTCCCGCACCCGGGCCGCCCGGCCGGCGGCGGTCAGCAGCGGGTCGGCTGGCCCCCGGCGCGCAGCGTCTCCAGCGCGGTCAGCGCCTCGTCCAACGAGCCGACCTTCAGCAGCGGCAGACCGGGCTGCGGGCTGCCGACGGCCTCCGCGCAGTTCTCCGCCGGCACCAGAAACGCCACCGCGCCGGCGTCCTTCGCGCCCACCAGCTTCTGCGGGATGCCGCCGATCGGGCCGACCTTGCCGGAGTCGTCGATCGTGCCGGTGCCGGCGATGATCTTTCCGCCGGTCAGGTCGTCCGGGGTCAGCTTGTCCACGATGCCGAGGGCGAACATCAGGCCGGCGCTCGGCCCACCGATGTCCGCCAGGTCGATGCTCAGGGTGAACGGGTGCGGCTGCCGCTGCTCGATCTCGACGCCGATGCGGGGCCGGCCGGCCTCGTCCCGGCTGGTCACCGTCGCCGTCGCGGCGGCGCCGTCGCGGGTGTAGCCGATGTTCAGGGCGGTCCCGGCCGGCTTGGCCCTGATCAGCTCCGTGAGCCGGGAGGCCAGCGGCACCGGCTGCCCGTCGACGGAGGTCAGCACGTCGCCGGGCTTGAGCACGCCGGCCGCCGGGCCGTCGGCGACGACGGTCTTGACCACCACCTGCACCGCGTAGCCCAGCTCGCGCAGCGCGGCGGTCTCCGCGCTGGTCTGCGAGGCCTTGAAGTCCTCCGCGTTGCGCTCGTCGACCTTCTCGCGGCTCTCCCCCGGCGGGTACACGAGTTCCCGCGGCACCACCGCCTCGTCGTCGGAGAACCAGCCCTGGATGGCGGAGCGCAGCTTGACCGTGGGCTGCACCCCCACCGTGGTCAGCCGGAGCTGGCCGGCGGAGCTGGACGTCTCCCGGCCGGCGACCTGGATGACCTCCTTGCCGTTCTCCTTGCCCAGCGTGTTCACGGTGGGCCCGGGGCCGAGCACCACGTACGGGACGGGCGTGCCGAGCACGCCGATGCTGAGCAGCGCGGTGAGCACAGCACCGAGCAGGACGGTCACGCCACGACGTCTCATGCGGCAGAGAGTACCGACCGGGGACGGGGCCTCCGGCGGGCGAATCGCGACTTCGCCCTCAGCGCAACGCCAGCGGCGGCCACCTGGGGCGCGGCGCGCGTACCGTAGACGTCGTGCCTGATATTCCGTTCGGTTTCGCGCTCCCGGGTGGGCAACCACCAGACCCCAACGATCCCGCGCAGATGCAGCAGTTCATGTCGCAGTTGCAGCACCTGCTCTCCGCGACGGGCAGCGGGCCGGTCAACTGGGACCTCGCCCGGCAGGTGGCCGCCAGCCAGCTCGCCGCCGCGGGCGACCCGGCGGTGTCGCCCTTCGAGCGCAACGCGGTGGAGGAGGCGTTGCGCCTCGCCGACCTGTGGCTGGAGCCGGCCTCCGCCCTGCCCTCGGGCATCCGCGCGTCGGTGGCCTGGAACCGCAACGAGTGGATCTACAAGACGCTCGACGTCTGGCGCAAGCTCTGCGAGCCGGTGGCCAGCCGGATGGTCGGCGCGATGGGTGACCTGGTGCCGCCGGAGGCACGCGCCCAGCTCGGCCCCATGCAGTCGATGGTCGCCACCCTCGGTGGCGCGCTCTTCGGCGGCCAGCTCGGCCAGGCGCTCGGCTCGCTCGCGGCGGAGGTCGTCTCGGCCGGCGACATCGGGCTGCCGCTCGGCCCGGCCGGCACGGCCGCGCTGATCCCGGCCAACATCCGGGCGTACGGCGAGGGCCTGGAGCTGCCGGAGGACGAGGTACGCCTCTACGTGGCCCTGCGCGAGGCCGCCCACCAGCGGCTCTTCCAGCACGTGCCGTGGCTGCGGGGGCACGTGCTCAACGCCGTGGAGATGTATGCCGCCGGCATCCGGGTCAACCGGGAGGCGATCGAGGAGGCGATGGGCCGGGTCGATCCGACCGACCCGGAGTCGATGCAGGCGATCGCGCTGGAGGGCATCTTCACGCCGGAGGACACCCCGGCGCAGAAGGCGTCGCTGGCCCGGCTGGAGACCGCCCTGGCCCTGGTCGAGGGCTGGGTGTGCCACGTGGTGGACAGCGCGGCCAGCGGCCGGCTGCCCAACGTGGTGAGCCTCGGCGAGGCGTTCCGCCGCCGCCGGGCCGCCGGTGGCCCGGCCGAGCAGACGTTCGCGGCGCTGGTCGGCCTGGAGCTGCGTCCCCGCCGGTTGCGCGAGGCGGCGGCGCTCTGGGCGGCGCTGACCGAGCACCGGGGCATCGCCGGCCGGGACGCCCTGTGGGGCCACCCCGACCTGCTGCCCTCCGACGACGACTTCGCCGACCCGGTCGCCTTCGCGATGTCCGAGTTCGATCTCGGCGAGTTGGAGAGCTTCGACTTCAGCGCGCCGGGTGGCCCGGAGGAGAAGGCACCGGGTGAGCCGGAGCAGCGGCGGCCGGACGACGACACCGACGGCGGCGAAGCCCGCCCCTGACCCACCCGACGTCGCAGGGTCGCCCACATCGGGCGGCCCTGCACCGCATTCAGCCGACCCGGCGCCGCGCTCAGTCGACCGGGCAGGTGTGGGCTCGACCGGCGCTGGCCCCGCAGCAGGGGCCGGTCGGTGAGCGGCCGGCCCCGTCGGCGGGCCGGTCAGCCAGGCCGGGCGGTGCCGGAGAGCAGGGCGCGGGTGGTCTCCCAGCCCTCCACCGCCGGGTTGAGAAAGGCCAGGTCGCCGGGCCCGCGCAGGCGCCGCCACGCGGGGGTGACGGCCAGGTCTCCGGGGCTTGGCGCCGCCGCGCGCACGGCAGCGGGACGCGCGGTGTCCAGATCCAGCGCCGGCAACCACGCCGGTACGGGCAGCCGCGCGGCCACGCCGAGCAGCCCCGGCCCGTCGCCCTCGACCGGGGCGACAGCGACCGGCCGGGTGGTGAGCGGGCGCAGCAGCTTGCCGATGGTCAGGCCCGGCACGTCGGGCGCATCGCCGGCGAGTACGGCCGCCTGGTCGTAGCCGCCGCCGGCGAGGGCGGCGAAGACGGCGTTCGGGGTCGCCTCGGGCACCTCGTGCACGGCCGTGCCCGGCCAGACCACCGCGTCAGCCAGCCAGCGGTCGGCGGGGGTGACGGCGATCGCCGTCTCCACCTCGTTGAGCGTGGCGAGCAGGTCGACCACGTCCTCGGCGAGTGCGGCCCGCCAGTCCACCGGGTCGATACCGGGCGGCGCCCAGGCCACCGGTCCGAGCAACGCCACCACCACACGTCGGGCCACCCCACGACCCTAGCGGGACACGTCACATCACGCCGGGCACGCACTGCCCGGGAAAGCGGTTCAGATCCTGGTGCGGGATGGCCAGGTCACCGCGGGGTCAGTCCGGCAGCGGGGTGCCGGAGGCCGCCGCGACGCCCTCCAGGTAGCCGCGCGCCCGCTCGGACTTCGGGTAGCGCGCTACGAGCGCCCAGAACCGGGCGTTGTGGCTGGGCACGATGAGGTGGGCCAGCTCGTGCAGGAGCACGTAGTCGATCACCCAGTCGGGCATGTCCTGGATGCGGTGCGAGATGCGGATCGTGCCGTCGGCGGGGGTGCAGGAGCCCCACCGGCCGTTCTGGTTGCTGACCCAGCGGACGCTTGTCGGCACGGCCTGGGTGCCGTGCTCGGCGAGGTAGAGCTTGATCAGTCGGGTGGCCCGGGCGAGCAGTTCGGCGTCGGAGCGGGTCAGGCGCCCCTCCCGGGCGGCGAGCCGGGCGAGCATCCGGTCGACCCACTCGCTCTCCTCGGCCCGGGAGAACTGGGCCGGGATGAGGACGACGACCCGCTCGCCGTCGCGGTACGCGGACACCGTACGTCGCCGGCGCTGGCTGCGCCGCACCTCGACGACCGGCTTACGCGTCCCTGCCATCAGTGGGCCGCGCAGCCTCGGATTCCTGCCACGAAGGAAAGCTAATGCGTACTGACCAGGGATCCGCAAGGGTCAACACTCCGACACCCGCCCGAAAAGTGGTGATTGGTCGGCGGGAGTCCCTTAAAAATCTCCGCCCGTCGCGGCGATCCGCCGCTGTCACCCTTCGTGGCGGCCTGCGCGCCGCGCGGCGAGGGCGGAACTTCCACCGTAGGCGACCACCACGGCCGGCGCAGCTCGGGGTGCCCGCACGGGGCATCTGGCCGGGTTCGGTCGGCGTGTCCCCGCCAAACTGACTTATCCGACCTAATCCGCCATGCACACTCTCGACGTCGACTTGCTCACAGTGACGAAGCACAGCTGACATGGAACCCCCCGCACCTGGGTAGGGTCCGCGGACCAGCGGTCACGAGCGTGACCGCAGAGAACGACCCGGCGCCGGTGGCCGAAGTGGCCCCGCCGTCGGGAACCCCCGCCGGGACGGCATCGGCCGGCGGACGAGACGAGGAGGGCACCGTGGCCGACCAGGCCCAGACCTACAACGGTTACTGCGTCAAGTGCAAGGAGAAGCGGGACTTCGAGGGCCGCGTCGAGGTCTCGAAGACCGGGATGAACATGGCCAAGGGCAAGTGTCCGGTATGCGGCACAACAGTGAACCGCATCCTGGGCAAGGCGAAGGTCTGACCCGTACGGATGCGCGGAAGGGGGTGGCCGTCGGCCACCCCCTTCCGTTTGCCGGCGCCTGACCCGCCGGTCCCGACCGCCGTACGCCCTGGTTCCGGACGCCGTCCGGCTCGGGTGGCCGGGCCGCGACGCTCCCCCCGCACTGTCGGCTCGCCGACATGGTTACCGGCGGGTTGTGGATATCCGGGGATTTCCTGTGGACAGCGCCGGTCGGGGCACCGGCTGCCTGTGGACGACGGCGACTGTCGCGCCCGCACCGGGTCAGGGTCGTGCCATGCCCCGTGTCACGTCGCCCCGGCCAACCCTGCTGCCGGGCCTCGCCCGGCTCTGGCGGGACCGGCACACCCTCCAGCTCGGCGTCGGGCCCGGCCGCGCCGTGCTGCTGGAGATCTCCGATCCCCGGGCCGCCCGGCTGCTCGACCTGCTCGACGGCACCCGCAGCGAACGGCTCGTCCTGGCGCATGCCGTCGCCGACGAGGTGGCCCCCGACGAGGCCCGTACCCTGCTCGACGCCCTGCGGGCCGCCGGCCTGGTCGTCCCCGCGCACACCCTGCTGCCGAGGGACCTGGCGGGGCCGCCCCGGGCCCGGCTCACCGCGGAGGCCGGGGCGCTCGCCCTGGCCGCCGCCCGGCTGCCCGGCACGCCCGCCCAGGTGCTGCGGCGCCGACGGGTCGCCCGGGTGGTGGTCAGCGGCGCCGGGCACCTCGGCGCGGCGGTGGCCCTCGCCCTGGCCCAGGCCGGGGTGGGGCACGTGTATCCGGACCTGGCCGGTCCGGTGCGACCGGCGGACCTGGTCGGCACCGGCATCCCAGCCGCCGCGCTCGGCCGCCCGCTGGCCCCGGCGGTACGCGACGCCGTCGAGCGCGCCGCTCCCGGCACGGACACGGGGCCGCTGCGGCGCAACCGGGTCGACCTCGTCGTCCAGGTCGGCGCCGACCGGCCCGCCGCCCTGCTCGCCGCCGGTCACGCCCAGCGCCGCCAGCCGCACCTGCTGCTCGGCCTGCGGGAGGGCGTGCCGGTGGTCGGCCCGCTCGTCCGCCCGCCCGCCGGCCCCTGCCTGAACTGCCTCGACCTGCACCGGACCGACCGGGACCCGGACTGGCCGGCGCTGGCCGCGCAGCTCGCCGCCGGCCCCGGCGAGCAGGCGGGCGCCGCCACGACGCTCCTGGCCGCCGGGGCGTACGCGACGGCCGAGGCGCTGGTCCAGCTCGACGGGGGCACCCCGGAGACGCTGGGCTGCGCGGTGGAGATCAGCGGCGCAGGGCGGTTCCGCCGCCGGATCTGGCCGCCGCACCCGTCCTGCGGATGCTCCCGGCGACACCGATGACCGGTCCACCGGCACCCAGCCCGCCGGCAGAGCAGCCGGGGACCCCCGGCGTCGGTAACAATGACCGGGTGACCGACATCCCGCGCCGGGCCGTGTCCCGGACCGCCAAGCTCGCCGCTCTGCCGCTCGGCTTCGCCGGTCGGACCGTCCTCGGCATGGGTAAGCGCGTCACCGGGCTCGCCTCCGACGTGATCTCCGCGGAGATCCAGCAACGCACCGCCGAGCAGCTCTTCAGCGTGTTGGGGCAGCTCAAGGGCGGGGCGATGAAGTTCGGCCAGGCCCTGTCGGTCTTCGAGGCCGCCCTGCCCGAGGAGGTGGCGGCCCCCTACCGGCAGGCCCTGACCAAGCTCCAGGAGGCCGCGCCGCCGCTGCCCGTGGCCAGCGTGCACCGGGTGCTCGCCGAGCAGCTCGGCCCGGACTGGCGCGACCGGTTCGTGGAGTTCGACGACACCCCCGCCGCCGCGGCCAGCATCGGCCAGGTGCACCGGGCGGTGTGGCGGGATCCTGGCTACGGCCCCGCCGGCGCTCCGCACACCCGCGACGTCGCCGTCAAGATCCAGTACCCGGGTGCCGGCGACGCGCTGCTCTCCGACCTCAAGCAGCTCTCCCGGCTCGGTGGGATGTTCCGGGCGATCCAGCCCGGCCTGGACGTCAAGCCGCTCCTGGCGGAGCTGCGCGAACGGATCACGGAGGAACTCGACTACGAGCTGGAGGCGGAGTCGCAGCGCGCCTTCGCCGCCGCGTACGCCGGCGATCCGGAGATCCACATCCCGGCGGTGGTATTCGCGGCGCCCCGGGTGCTGGTCACCGAGTGGGTCGAGGGCACCCCGCTGGCCGACATCATCCGCGAGGGCGCGCCGGAACAGCGCGACGAGGCCGGCCGGCTGATGGCCGTCCTGCACCTGTCCGCGCCGCAGCGCGCAGGTCTGCTGCACGCCGATCCGCACCCCGGCAACTTCCGGCTGCTGGCCGACGGCCGGCTCGGCGTGATCGACTTCGGGGCGGTGGCCCGGATGCCGGAGGGCACGCCCGAACCGATCGGTCGCATCGCCGCGCTGGCGCTGCGGGGCGACGCCGACGGGGTGGTGGCGGGGCTGCGGTCGGAGGGCTTCATCGGTGCGACCGAGGAGATCGACGCCCCGGCGGTGCTCGACTTCCTCCGTCCGATGCTGGAGCCCATCGCCGTCGAGGAGTTCCGGTTCACCCGGGCCTGGCTGCGCGCGGAGGCGGCCCGGCTGGCCAGCCCCCGCTCCCCCGCCTACCAGCTCAGCCGGCAGCTCAACCTGCCGCCGTCCTACCTGCTCATCCACCGGGTGACGCTCGGGTCGATCGGCGTGCTCTGCCAGCTCGAGGCGAAGGCGCCCTACCGGGGCGTCCTGCAACGCTGGCTGCCCGGCTTCGCTCCGATCGGCTGAGCGGCGGGCGGCTGAGCGGCGGGCGGCCGGGCCTTCGCCGGGACGGCCCGGCGGGGGCGAAGAGCGCCGAGGGGCGGTGGCCGGAATCCGGCCACCGCCCCTCGGCATTCGTCGGGAACTAGAGAACGCCCAGGTCGCGGGCCGCCTGATTGCGGCTGTTCATGGCGACGGTACGGGCGGAAAGGGTTGCCTCAGTGCGCGTGGAGGTACGACCGGCCTGAGGCCGGCGCATTCGAGCCCGGGACAACGCTTCGTGAAGTAGTTGCATCTCGGTGACTCCGTCCAGAACGTTCAACATCATGGTCAGCTCTCTCGTTGCCGGTGTGACACCGGCGTGGGTGGAACGGATCGGGTGCATGTCAGGCTGCCAGCCGGACTGCGGTACGCGACTCGGACAGCCCACTGGCCGCCAGTCGCGCCTCGGCCTCGACCCGCAGTGCGGCGTCGCGGGCGAGGTCCTCCTTGCGCGGACGGCCACGGGGCCGCTTGCGCGGGACGACCGCGCCACGCTCGAAGATCTCGCCGCCCCAGACGCCCCAGGGCTCGGCCCGCTCCACCGCCCCGGCCAGGCACTCGACGCGCAGCGGGCAGTCCCCGCAGAGCGACTTGGCCAGCTCGAGCTCGGCGGGCGAGTCGGAGAACCACAGGTCGGGGTCGAACTTCCGGCAGGGCAGGTTCGCCTCCACGTCGACGCTCACGTCGAGCGGGGCCAACGCCAGACTCATCGCCCGGTCACCTCTCTCTCACACTTCGATCTCGTGGATCGTCTTCCGACGTACTTCGGGCGGACAAAAAACTGAGGCCGCGGATCCCGGTAGCGGGTTCCGCGGCCTCGAGGTGAGCCGGTTGGTCTGATGATCAGACCGGTCTACCTCGAGGTGGAACTCCGCGGACGTCCGTCCGGCGCTTGGCCGCATCGACGCCCTTGACCGGGAAGCCACTGGTGCCTTCGGTTCCGTTCGGCGCGCCGGCGAGGATCAGCTCGGCCTGAGCCTCGACCTGGTGCACCTGGGAACCCGACGGTCGCGCAGCGGCCAAGGCCACCGGGACAGCCGACATCGAAGCGACGGCAGCGGGCAGCGCCGCCGGACGCTCGTAGACGTAAATGCTCTCCATTGGGGCCACCTCCTCTGACGTTCACTCGTGCCGAAACGGTCTCTACCCCTCGTGAGCAGCCGAAATGGCGCCGCTCGCGAGGTGTGTCATGAGGCTATTCCTCGCCGCAGGGCGAGGGCAAACGAATTTACGACGGAATTTGGAAAGTTTTCTCCGGGCAGACATCGGCGACCGCCGCGCCCGCCACCAGGGCCAGCACCGCCTCCCCGTACAGGCCGAGCTTGCGGGGCCCGATGCCGGCGATGGCGATCAGCTCCTCCGGCCGCCCGGGACGCCGCTCGGCGAGCGCGACCAGCGTGGCGTCGGTGAAGACCACATAGGCCGGTACCCGCTGCGCGTCGGCCACCCGTCGACGCCACTCGTGCAGCCGTTCGTGCAGCTCCTCGTCGATGTCCGACGGGCAGGTCGGGCAGCGGCCGAGCTTGCGGTCCGGCCCGGCGAGCAGGGTGACGCCGCAGATCCGGCAGGAGACGATCTGGCTCCGGCGACGCTCCGGGCGGCGGGCCACCGGCCCCGCCCCGGCCCGCTCCGCGCCGCCCGAGCGGTCGAGCTGCGGCAGGAACCGCGAGGGCCGCCGGGCCCGCCCGCCGGGGGCGCGGGCCGAGGCGTACGACAGCCAGAGCCATTCCCTCGCCCGGGTGAGGCCGACGTACAACAGCCGGCGCTCCTCCTCGACCTGTTCGACGGTCTTGGCGTACGTGGTGGGCAGGGTGCCCTCGGAGAGACCGACCAGGAAGACCGCGTCCCACTCCAGCCCCTTGGCGGAGTGCAGCGAGGCCAGCGTCACCCCGTCGACCGTCGGCACGTGCTGCGCCGCGGCCCGGCGGGCCAGTTCGTCGTTGAAGTCGGCCAGGGTGGCCGGGCGCTCGACCGAGGCGGCGGGCCCGATCGGCAGCACCTGCGTGGTGGCCGCGTACTCCTCGGCGAGTTGCCGCAGCGCGGCGAGCGCCTCCCACCGCTCGCGGGCGGCGCCACCGGCCGGTGCGGCGTCGGGGGCCCAACCGACCGCGGTGAGCGCCTCGACCACGGCGGCCGGCAGCGGGGTCTCCCCGGGGATCGACCGGGTGGCCGCCCGCAGGGCGACCATCGCCTGCCGGACCTCGGCACGCTCGAAGAACCGCTCCGCCCCCTGCAGCACGTACGGCACCTGCGCCTCGGTCAACGCCTTCTCGTACGCCTCGGACTGCGCGTTGGTGCGGAACAGCACGGCGATCTCCTTCGCCGGGGTGCCCGCGTCGACCAGGGCGCGGCAGCGGGCGGCCACCGCGTTGGCCTCGGCCGGCTCGTCGGTGAAGATCCGCAGCTGTGGTTCGGGGCCGGGCGGGCGTTGGCCGACCAGTTCCAGGCGCAGCCGGGCCTCGGCGCCCCGCGCCTGCGAGATCACCGCGTTGGCCAGCCCGACGACCTGCGGGGTGGAGCGGTAGTCGCGGACCAGCCGGACCACCGTCGCCCCCCGGTACCGGCGCGGGAAGTCGACCAGGTAGGACGAGGTGGCCCCGGTGAAGGAGTAGATCGTCTGACTGGCGTCGCCGACCACGGTCACGTCGTCCCGCCCGCCCAGCCACGCGTCCAGCAGCCGCTGTTGCAGCGGGTTGACGTCCTGGTACTCGTCGACGACGAAGTGCCGGTACTGGGCGCGGACCTGCTCGGCGACGTCCCGGTGTTCCTCGATGCCCCAGACCGCGGCGCGCAGCATGTCCTCGAAGTCGATCACCCCGCCGGACCGCTTGAGCCGCTCGTACGCCACGAAGACCTCGGCGACCCGGGCCGGCTCGTGCGGGGTGTCCCGCATCGCCTTGGCCGCCGCCACGACGTACTCCCCGGGTTCCACCAGCGAGGACTTGGCCCATTCGATCTCACCGGCGAGGTCCCGGGCGGCAGCGCGGTCGGTCCGCAGACCACTCCTGGCCGCGGCCTGGGTGACCAGCCGGACCTTGCTGTCCAGCAGCTCGGGCATGGCCCGCCCGTGCAGCAGCCGGGGCGCGAAGTAGCGCACCTGACGCAACGCGGCGGCATGGAACGTGCGTGCCTGCACGCCACCCACGCCGAGCGCGGCGAGCCGGGCCCGCAGCTCGGCGGCGGCGCGGGCCGTGAAGGTCACCGCGAGCACGTGCCGGGCGGAGATGTCCCCGGAGAGCGCCCGGTAGGCGATCCGGGAGGTGACCGCACGGGTCTTGCCGGTGCCGGCGCCGGCCAGGATGCAGACGGGGCCGGCGGGAGCGGTCACGGCCGACCGCTGCTCGGGGTCGAGCCCGGCGAGCACGCGAACGGATGCTGAGTGAACCACCACAGCGAGGAATTGTCTCAGCTCCGCCGGACGTTGCAGCGGTTAGCCTGGCTTGATCGGCAAGCCGCCGCGCGGACCGTTGGAGGATCTGATCATGCTGACGATGTATTCCACCCCCTGGTGCGGCTACTGCCACCGGCTGAAGTCGCAGCTCGACCGGGAGGGCATCGGCTACGAGGTGGTCGACATCGAGCAGGACCCGAAGGCCGCGGAGTTCGTGATGAGCGTCAACGGCGGCAACCAGACCGTCCCGACGCTGCACTTCGCCGACGGCAGCGCCCTGACCAACCCGACGATCAACCAGGTCAAGCAGCACCTCGCCACGATCGACGCCTGACCCGCGCACCGACGAGCGGCCGCCCGTCCGGGCCGGCCGCTCGTCGCGTCTCCGGCGGTCTCACCGTCTCGGGCCGCGAGGCGTCGCGCCCACGACCCCGCCGGGAGGCGTCGCGCCCCCGACCCCCTGGGCCGCGGCGTCGGCCCGGACGACGGGGACGAGGCCGTCGGCGGGCCGGCGCGGGGCGGGGATCCGGATGGACGGCGGCGGGCTGAGCCTGCGGCCGTGCCAGAGGTAGCCGCCGGCGAGCAGGGTGGCCACCCCGATCAGGGCGAACAGCACGCGGTAGTCCAGCACGCCGACGAGCAGTGCCCCCGCCCCGATGGAGATCGCCTGCGGGCCGCTGATCAGGGCCGCCGAGGCCGAGGCGACCCGGCCGAGCAGCCCCGGCGGGGTACGCCGCTGGATCAGCGTGTGCAGCCCGACCATGGTCAGCGGCAGCGACACCCCGGCCAGCAGCACCGCGACGAAGCCGAGCCAGACGTTCGGGTACACCAGTGCCAGCGAGGCCGGGCCGAAGAACGCCACCCCGGCGGCGAGGGTGCCGACCTCCCCGGCGTGGCGCACCACGGCCGGGGAGAGCAGCCCGCCGACCAGCCCGCCGACGCCCTGCACGGCGACCAGCACGCCGACGAACGCGGCGTCGCGGCGGAGCCCCTGGTCGACGTACGCGAAGATGAGTGACTCGCTGAAGCCCATCGCCAGGGATCCCAGCCCGTAGCCGACCAGGGCCCGGCGCAGCGCGGGTTCCCCGGTCAGGTGCCGCAGCCCGGCGCTCAGCTCGGCCGTCCAGCGCCGCGCCCGCCCGGCGGGCGGGGGTTCCGTCGTCCGGATCAGGCCCACCACGACGGCCGCGGACAGGAAGCCGGCCATCCCGATCACCGCGAGCGTCCAGCCGCCGACGGTGGCGTAGAGCCCGGCGCCGGCCAGCGGGCCGACCAGCCGCAGCCCCTGGCGCACGGTCTGCAGCAGGCCGTTGGCGTCGGCCAGCGACTCGACCGGCACGAGCTGACGGAGCAGGCCGCTGAGCACCGCGCCGAGGGTGATGCAGGACAGGCCGTACAGGGCCGCCACCACGTAGATGATCCACACGTCGGTCCGGTCCCGCACCGCGAACAGCGGGGTGAGCAGCACGGCCGTCGCCAGGTTCGCCGCCACGAAGAACGGGCGCCGGGGGTAGCGGTCGACGATCCACCCGACCAGCGGGGCCAGGGTCATCGGGGCGATGACCGCGAAGATGGTGGCGCCGGCCAGTCCGTTCGACCCGGTCAGGTCCTTCACCCAGATGGCTAGGGCCAGCAGCAGGATCGACTCGGCGGCCATGCTGGCGAGCAGGCCGCCGAAGAGCAGGCGGAAATCCGGGCGGCGCAGGATGTTGCGCATGGGGTCCCTCCGGCGGGGTGGTGCGCGGGTGGCGCGGTCGGTGACGCGGCCGGGCCGACGGCGTCCGGGCGGAACGCCGCGCCCCTCCACGGTCCTCTTTTCTGCGAGACACGCCCCCACCGGGGCCACCGGCGGGAGTCGCGCCGTCCATACTGACCGTGGGGGGCGAATTTCATACAGTTACCGTCGCGTATGCGGCGGACCACCGGAAAAGGGGACGTCGTGCCTCCTGCCTCACCCGGCCCCATTCTGCGTCGCCGCAGGTTGGGCGGCGAGCTACGCCGACTGCGCGAGGTCGCTGGCCTCACGGGAGACCAGGTCATCGAGCGGATCGGCTGGGCATCCGCATCCAAGTTGTCCCGGTTGGAGAATGGCCGCAGCCGCCCCGACCCGGCCGACGTACGCGCGCTGCTCGATCTCTATGCCGCCGACGAGACGCTGCACGGGGAGCTGCTCGGCATGGCCCAGGAGGCCGGCGACATCCGCGGCTGGCTACGGAACTTCCCGGTGATGACCGAGCAGCAGCGCGCCTTCGCCGAGCTGGAGTCGGGCTGTGCGGAGATCTTGGAATACCACGCCGCGCTGGTGCCGGGCCTGCTCCAGACGCCCGGCTATGCGTCGGTGCGGATCGCGTCGGCCCGGCAGGTCGGCGAGGAGGCCGGCGACCCGGAACTCGGGGAGGACATCGAGACCGAGGTACGCGCCCGGCAGGCCCGCCAGGCGCTGCTCACCCGGGGGGCCGACGCGCCCCGCTACACGGCGGTGCTCGACGAGGCCGCGCTCGGCGGCCGGGCCGGGCCGCCGGCGGTGCTGCGCGAGCAGCTCGTGCAGCTCCACGACCTGGCGATGCTGTCGAACATCACGCTGCGCGTGCTGCCGCGCGACGCCCAGATCGGCAACGGTTACCTCCCGCCGACCGCGTTCTCGGTCTACCGGTTCGCGGATCCGCTCGATCCGGAGACGCTCGCGATCGAAGGGGGGTTCACCGACGTCATGTCGACCGAGGTAAACACCCTAAATCACTATAAAGTGGTGTTCGAGTGGCTACGCACGGCGGCGCTCTCCGAACCGGACACCATCTCCTGGCTCCTTGAGGCAGCGGGACGGCTGCCCGGCCCGGCGACCGCGTCCGCGCTGGCGTACGGGTCGGCAACGGCGCCGACCCAACGCCGCCGGCCTTCCGGGCGCCTGACGGAGCGGTGAGCAGGGGAGGACCACCGGCGGGTCGTGCGGCACCACTCGTTCCATCGGAGCAGTTCACCTCAGGAGTGGCACGATGAACGAATTCCGCAACACGCCGTCCGTACTCGCCCAGCTCACGCACGCCCCGTGGCGTAAGAGCACACGCAGCCAGACCTCGAACTGCGTCGAGGTCGCACCACTGGGGACCGGGCCGACCGGGGTGGCCCTGCGGGACAGCAAGGACCAGGGCGGTGCGGTGCTGCTGTTCGACCGGGCGGGCTGGCTGGGCTTCATCGCCGGCGCAAAGAACGGACAGTTCGACCTGACCTGATCCATCGATCGCCCTGGGGGCCGCCGGCATCCTGCCGGCGGCCCCGTCGCGTCCGCACCCGACCGCCCCCACCAGGCATCCGATGATCGGACGAGGCTGCGGACCGATCGTCGCGTTTCACTTGATGAGACGCCCGTCAGGCGTAGCATGGCGGGCAAGTGACGTGGAACTTCCACCCGTTCTCCACCGTCGCGACCCATCCGGAGACCCCCATGCGTTTCCTGATCGTCCGCACCGACATCCGCGCCGCCGCCGACGTGGACATCGCCGCCGCCTGGGCGTGCGGTGGCCGCCTGCGGGACGAGACCACCACGCCCGAACCACGCCGCCAGATCGTGCACGCCGAGGAACGCGACGCCGCGCTGCTCCTGGCCCGGGCCCTCGCCGCGGTGGGCGCGGTCCGCTGCGGCAAGCAACGCGTCAAGGTGCTCCCGCTCGACGAACCGGGCCGCCGCCGGCGGGCCGGCCCCGACGCCCCCGGCCCGCGGGACACACCCGACGACCGCAGCGGCTGACCCCACCCAGACGTCCGTCGTGGTCGGACCGGCTCCCCCGCCGTGCTCCCTGCCCAGCCGACCACGACGGGCCCGTGTTCCCGGCCCGTGACCGTCGCGGCAACGACGGCCACGGGCCGGGGCCGCGCCCACCACCGGGGGCGTGCGCCGCGAGCGGCACCGGATCAGCAGTGCCCGTCGAGCCAGCGGTGGATCAGGAAGAGCGCGATCGACGAGGGCGGCGGCAGCACCAGCCGGGCCCCACCGACCTCCACCGGCCGCCCCGACAGGGCGCGGCCGATCTCCCGGCGGGAGAACCACCGCGCGTACGCGATCTCGGTCGGGTCCACGTGCACCGGGTGCTCCGGGTCCGCCGTGGCGAGGAAGCCGAGCATCAGCGAGCCGGGGAACGGCCATGCCTGGCTGCCCGCGTACGCGATGCCCCCGACCGGGACGCCCACCTCCTCACGGACCTCCCGCAACACCGCGGCCTCGGCCGACTCCCCCGGCTCGACGAAGCCGGCGAGGCACGAGAACCGGCGCTCCCCGGCGGTGCGCGGCCAGGTGGAGTTGTTGCCCAGCAGGCAGCGGCCGTCCAGACCCGGGACGCCGTCGTGCACCAGCACGATCATCGCGGGATCGGTACGCGGCCAGATCCGTTCCCCGTCCGGGCCGACCCGGGACCAGCCGGCCTCGGCCACCTGCGTCGGGTGCCCCGTCGCCGGCGAGTAGCGGTGCCGCAGATGCCAGTTGAGCAACGCCACCGCGCTGGTGAACAGCCCGGCGTCGCGGTCGAGAAGCAGGTGGCCGACCTCCCGCAGGTGCGTCGCCCTCGCCCCGGGCACCTTCGGCAGCGGGGCGTCCACCACGAAGACCGGCACCCCGTCCGGCTCGACGCCGAGGAACATCGGCGCCGTCGGCTCCGCCACCGTGGCCGGGTCGACCAGCACCAACGTCGGCATCGAGGCGTCGGTACGCACCAACGCCCGGCCCTCGTCGGCGGAGTCGAGCACCAGCACCCGGGCCTCGCGCCACGCCTGCGCCAACCATTGCGGGTCCGTACGCCGGTGGGCCGCCCGGTCGAGTGTGGAACGGGCCAGCGGCGGTGCCTCCTCCCCGCTCACGACCGCGCCGGCTCGGTCACGACCGGGGACAGCGTCGCCAACTGCGGCGCGATCCGCTCGGCGTCGCCCAGCACCACGGTGACCGCCCGGGCCGGGGCGAGATGCCGGGCCGCCACCTCGGCCACGTCGGTCACGGTCGCCTTCGCCAGCCGGGCGGCGTGCTCGGCCAGGAACTCCAGGCGCAGACCGCTGCCCGCGTACGCGCTGGTCAGCGAGGCGAGGCCGGCCTGGGTGGAGATCCCGAGCTGGAGGGTGCCGAGGGCGTACTGACGGGCCTGCTCCAGCTCGTCCTCCCGGGGCGCGAGGGTGGCCAGCCGGCCGAGCTCGTACGTCGTCTCCAGCAGCGCCGGCCCGGTGACCTCGGTGGCCACGTCGGCGGCGGCGACCAGCACCGACCCGGCCACCGAGTGCTCGACGACGGAGTGCCCCCCGTACGTGTAGCCCTTGTCCTCGCGGATGTTCTCCACCCACCGGGAGGAGAAGTAGCCGCCGAAGATCAGGTTGGCCAGTTGCAGCGCGGCGTGGTCGGGGTGGCTGCGGGGCACCGCCGGCAGGGCGATCCGCAACGAGGACTGCACCGACCCCGGGCGGTCGACCAGCAGCAGCGGGCCGGGTTCCAGCGGCGGGGCGGGCGGCAGGACGGCGGTGTGCCCGGCGCCGCTCCAGCCCGACAACGCCTTCTCGGCCACGTCCAGCGTCCGGTCCGGCTGCACGTCGCCGACCAGCACCAGCACCGCGCCGGCGGGATGCACCCGCTCGGCGTGCAGGGACCTGAGCATGCCCGGCCGGACCGCCCGGACCGCCTCGGGCTCGGGGGTCTGCACCGCGTACGGGTGGGTGCCGTAGACCCGCCGGAGCAGGGCGGTGCGGGCCAGGTACGCCGGCTGGCTGCGCGCCGCGTGGATCCGGTCGACCAGCCGGGCCCGTTCCATCGCCACGTCGTCGTTCGGATAACTGGCGTCGGTGAGCACCTCGGCGAGGATCTCCAACATCCGGTCCAGCCCGGTGACCAGCCCGGCGCCGGAGAGCATCAGCCGGTCCGGGTCGATTCCGGCGGAGAGCCCGCCGCCGACCTTCTGCAACTCGGCCGCGATCCGCACGCTGGACATGGTCCCGGTGCCCGAGAGCAGGGTCTGCGCGAGCATCGCCCCCCGGGCCAGGTGGGTACGGCCGCACGGCATCCAGAGCCGCAACTCCACCAGTGGCACCGCCGGCCGGCGTACGGCGATCACGGTCAGCCCGTTGCCCAGCGTGCGCTCCGCCTGCTGGGGCAGCGTGAGATCGCGGGTCGGACCGAGCGGCGGCAGCGTCCGTGGGGCTCGCGAACCCGGCTCACTCCTCGCGCTCACCTGAGCCTCCTGCGCTCCCGACTGCGGGGCTCGCAAACCCGGCTCACTCCTCGCGCTCACCTGAGCCTCCTGCGCTCCCGACTGCGGGGCTCGCAAACCCGGCTCACTCCTCGCGCTCACCTGGCACCTCCCGCGATGACCTCAATAGACGCGCGGCGCTCCGGCCGCAGGGTGGCCGCGGCGGCGCGGACCTGTTCGGCGGTGACCTCGCCGACGAGCCGGGGCAGGTCGTTGAGCAGCCCCGGCTCGCCGCGCTGCTGCTCCAGCACGGCCATCTGCAACGCCCGGCCAAGCACCGCGTCGGTGTCGCGCAACAGGTGGGTGGCCATCCGGGCCTGGGTGCGGGCCAGTTCCTCCTCGGCCAGGCCGTCGGCGGCCAGCCGGTCCAGTTCCTCGTCGACGGTGCGCAGCACCTTGTCCACGTCCCCGTCCGGTGGCAGGTGGGCCTGGAGCAGCAGGGCCGTCGGGTCCCGCACGTCGAACGGGTCACCCATGAAGCCGACGTAGCCGCCGATGCTGGTCACCGCCCGGTCCCGCTGGACCAGCCGCTCGACCAGCCGCGAGGCGTCGCCGTCGGTGAGCACCTCGGCCAGCACGACGTACGGCAGGTAGCCGGCGAAGTCGGCGATCGGGTCGGGTACCCGCCAGGCGCCGGCCACCGCCGGCAACGGGGCCAACGCGTCGGTGTACGAGGTGCGCCGCTCGGCGGTCAGGTCGGGCTCGGCGAAGTCGGGCCGCTGCGGTGCGGGCCGGGCCGGCACGTCGCCGAAGTGCCGCTCGATCAGCGTGGTCGCCTCGGCGACGTCGAGGTCACCGCTGACCGCCAGCACCGCGTTGCCACTGGCGTAGTAGTGGTGGAAGAAGTCGGCGGCGTCGGCGACGGTCGCCGACTCCAGGTCGACGAAGGAGCCGTAGCCGTCGTGCGCGTTCGGGAAGCTGTCGAACATGACCGGCGGCAGGGTCAGCCAGGGAAAGCCGCCGTACGGCCGGTTGAGCACGTTGACCCGGATCTCCTCCTTGACCACGTCGACCTGGTTGCGCAGGTTCTCCTCGGTCAGCCGGGGGCCGCGCATCCGGTCGGCCTCCAGGAACAGCGCCCGCTCAAGGGCGTTGCTCGGCAGGGTCTCGTAGTAGTCGGTGTAGTCCAGGTGGGTGGAGCCGTTGAAGGAGCCGCCGGCGCCCTGCACGTGCCGGAAGTGGGCCAGCTTCTCCAGGTTCTCCGAGCCCTGGAACATCAGGTGCTCGAAGAGGTGCGCGAAGCCGGTGCGCCCCTCGGGTTCCGAGCGGATGCCGACGTCGTAGACGACCGCCACCCCGATGACCGGGGCGCTGCGGTCGGGGGTCAGGACCACCCGCAGGCCGTTGTCGAGGGTGAACCGCTCGACCGGGTATTTCGTCGCTGGAATTCTCGATCTCCGGGCCGCCACGGAATCGACCCTAGCGCGTCGGCACTGCGGTGACGGGCGAGCTGCGGCCAGTCGCCCCGACCGCCGCACGGGCGAGGGCGCCCGGGCCACCCGGCCCCCGGGGGCGGTGTCGGCGAAGCGGGCCGCAAACCGCATACAACCGGTAGAGATTGCCGTCTTTTATGGAACGCAGGTCCCGGCATGTGGTCGACCCTTGACGGCAGCTCAGCCGCGAGACCACTCTTCCTACCAACCAAGTAGGAATACTGCGGATTGGACGGACCATGAGACGGCTTCCCCGGCGCCGGTGGGTGTCCCTGGCCACCCTCGCCGCCGTCGGTGCGGTGACCCTCGGCACCGCCGCCGCCTGCGGCGACAACAGCGGGAACGCGGGCGGCGGCTCCGGCCCGACGCCCCTGCGGCTCGGCTACTTCCCCAACATCACCCACGCGCCGGCCGTGGTCGGCGTCGAGAAGGGCATCTTCGCCGGGAAGCTCGGCGACGGCGTCAAGCTGGAGACGAAGACCTTCAACGCCGGCCCCGCCGCGATCGAGGCCATCTTCTCCGGCGCGCTCGACGCCACGTACATCGGGCCGAACCCGACGGTGAACGCCTTCTCGAAGTCCAGGGGCGAGGCCGTCCGGGTCATCTCCGGCGCGGCCTCCGGCGGCGTCGCGCTCGTCGTCAAGCCCGGGATCACCTCGGTGGAACAGCTCCGGGGCCGCAAGATCGCCACCCCGCAGCTCGGCAACACCCAGGACGTGGCCGTGCGCCACTGGCTCAGGGAGAAGGGCCTCACGACGACCAAGGAGGGCGGCGGCGACGTCAAGATCGTTCCACAGGAGAACGCCCAGACGGTGGAGACGTTCGGCAGCGGGGCCATCGACGGCGCCTGGGTACCCGAGCCGTTCGCGTCCCGCCTCGTCAACGCCGGCGGCAAGGTGCTCGTCGACGAGCGCGACCTCTGGCCGGACCGGAAGTTCGTGATCACCAACCTGATCGTCAGCACCAAGTTCCTCAAGGCCCACCCCGACGTGGTGAAGAAGCTGGTCGAGGGGCAGGTGGCCGCCAACGAGTTCGTCAACGGCAGACCCGACGAGGCACACCAGGCCATCTCCGAACACATCGGGAAGATCAGCGGCAAGCCGCTCGACCTCACACTGATCAAGCAGGCCTGGCCGACGCTGGAGTTCACCAACGACCCGATCGCCTCGTCGCTGAAGACCGGCCTCGACCACGCCGTCGCCGTCGGGCTCACCCAACCGGTCGACCTCGACGGGCTCTACGACCTCAGTCACCTCAACGAGGTGCTCAGGGCCCAGGGCGGGCCCGAGGTCGCCCAGCCATGACGTCGACCACGACGACGCCGCGCGGCGCCACCGGCTCGGTCGCCCTGCACGGCGTCACCAAGGTGTACGGGCGCGGCACGAACGCCGTCCTCGCCCTGGACGGGGTCTCCCTCGACGTCGCGCCCGGCGAGTTCGTCTGCCTGGTCGGAGCCTCCGGCTGCGGCAAGAGCACCCTGCTCAACCTGGTCGCCGGCCTCGACCGGCCCAGCGGCGGACGGATCGCCCTCGACGAGGGCGTCGAGCCGGGGCTGATGTTCCAGGAGCCGGCCCTCTTCCCCTGGCTGACCGTCGAGGGCAACGTGGAGGTGCCGCTCAAGCTGCGCGGGCTGCCCCGGGCCGCCCGCCGGGAGCGGGTCGCCGAGTTGCTCACCACGGTGCACCTGGCCGACTTCGGTCGCAAGCGCCCGCACGAGCTGTCCGGCGGGATGCGCCAGCGGGTCGCGCTGGCCCGCACCCTCGCCCTGGACGCGCCGGTGCTGCTGATGGACGAGCCGTTCGGCGCACTCGACGCGATGACCCGGGACATCCTGCACGACGAGCTGGAACGGATCTGGACGCAACGGCGGCTCAGCGTGCTCTTCGTGACCCACAACGTCCGCGAGGCGGCCCGGCTCGCCGACCGGATCATCCTGCTCTCCAGCCGCCCCGGCCGGATCATCTGGTCCACGCCGGTCGATGTGCCCCGGCCGCGCCGCATCGACTCCCCCGAGGTCGCCGCGATCGCCGCCGAGGTCACCGACCGCCTACGCAGGGAGGTGGGCCGCCATGGCCGGTGACACCCTCACCACCGTGCCGCGTACCGGGGCGGAGATCTCCGGGCTGGACGCCCTGGAACTGGCCGGCCGGGATGAGGGCGGCCCCCGGGCGAGCCGGCTCTGGGCGGCGACCTGGCCCAAGCTGGCCGCCCTCGCCCTGACCCTCGGCGTGTGGCAGGTGCTGGTCTGGACCGGCTGGAAGCCCGCGTACGCGTTACCCGGCCCGGTCACCGTGGGGCAGGAACTGCTCCGGCAGCTCGGCGGCGTCCAGCTCTGGGACGGGCTGGCCACCACCCTGCGCCGGGCCGCCCTCGGATACCTCTTCTCGGTCGCCGTCGGCCTGCTGCTCGGTCTCGCGGTCGCCCGGTCGCGGTTCCTGCGCGCCGCGATCGGCTCGATGATCACCGCGTTGCAGACGATGCCCTCGATCGCCTGGTTCCCGCTGGCGATCCTGCTGTTCGAGTTGAGCGAGAAGGCGATCTTCTTCGTGGTGGTGCTCGGCGCGGCGCCGTCCATCGCCAACGGCGTCATCGCCGGCGTGGACTACGTCCCACCGCTGCTGCTGCGCGCCGGCCGCAACCTCGGCGCCCACGGGTGGAAGCTGTACCGGTACGTCATCGCGCCCGCCGCCCTGCCCGCCATCGTGGCCGGGCTCAAGCAGGGCTGGGCGTTCTCCTGGCGCAGCCTGATGGCCGGCGAGCTGATCGTGGTCGGCATCTCGCAGACCTCGCTGGGCGCGCAGCTCACCTACGCGCGGGAGTTCTCCGACTCCCCCTGGCTGATCGCCACGATGATCGTGATCCTGGTGCTGGGCCTGGCGGTCGACGCCGCGTTCGGGGCGGCGGACCGGGCGATCCGGCGCCGCTGGGGCGTCCTCGACCAGGCGGGCCAGTGACGTGTACGTCTCCGCGCGCAGTGACTACGCGCTCCGGGCCATGCTCGTCGTCGCCACCGCCTTCCCCGGTCGGCGGCGGCGAGCTGGTCAAGGCCGGCGCCCTGGCCGACAGCCAGGGCATCCCGCTGAGCTTCCTGCGGGGCATCCTGGTCGACCTGTGCCGGGCCGGCCTGCTGGTCAGCCACCGGGGCAGCGTCGACCGGACCACCCTCGCCGATCTGCTCCGCGCGGGACACCGGCCGGCCGGTGCCGAGCAGAGCCACCCGGGCTGAGCCGGAGGGGCGGAGCCCCGGTCGCGGCGCGACTCAGCCGGTGGTGGTGCCCGGCCGCTCCGTCGGGGTGCGCAGCTCGACCGGAGCCGCCGGCGCGGCCCCGTCGGGCGTGGTGTGCCACGGGGTGAAGACCGCGACCAGGGCGAGCAGCAACCCGGCGAACGCCACCGCGAGCACCAGCAGCAGTTCCCGTGCCGCGCCCGAACTGGCGTCGCCCGCCATGGTCACCCCTCCCCCGCCGGGCGATGCCGCCCGGTTCTTCCCCCGCCCCACAGCCTTCACCACACGCCACGGCGGAAACAGTCGCCGATCGGACGCAAAGTCCGCTGATTCCGGACTCGACAGGGGGCGGACGTGAAACGCCGGGCCCGGGCACAAGTGCCCGGACCCGGCGGATGAAGCGGGGAAGGTAGGTCAGGAGGCGCGCGGCCGACGGGGCCGGCGCGGGCGGCCCGAGGCGCGGTGCGGTGCCCGGCCGCCGTCACCGGCGCGACCGGCGGAACCGGCCTGCGGCGCGGGCAGCGCGATCGTCACCGGCACACCGGACGGCTCCCGGGCACCGGTCACCCGGGCCAGGGCCGCGTCGCCCGAACGCACCTGGACGGACTCGGGCCGGATGCCGGCGGTCGACATCAGCCGGGACACGTCCCGGCGCTGCTCCGGCAGGACCAGGGTGACCACCGCGCCGGACTCCCCCGCCCGGGCGGTACGCCCACCCCGGTGCAGGTAGTCCTTCGCCTCGGCGGGCGGGTCCACGTTGACCACCATGTCCAGGCCGTCCACGTGGATGCCCCGGGCCGCCACGTCGGTGGCGACCAGCGCCGTCACCTGCCCGGTGCGGAACTGCTCCAGGATCCGGGTGCGCTGCGGCTGCGACTTGCCGCCGTGCAGGGCTGCCGCGCGTACGCCCTTCGACAGCAGCTGGCGGGCCAGCCGGTCGGCGCGGTGCTTGGTGCCCATGAAGAGGATGGTCCGGCCCTCGCGGGCGGCGATCCAGGTCAGCGCGGTCGGCTTGTCCAGCGCGTCGACGTGCAGCACGTGGTGGGTCATCGCGGTCACCGTGGCGGTGCCCGGGTCCACCGAGTGGGTCACGGGGCTGCTCAGGAAGCGGCGGACCAGCCGGTCCACGCCGCCGTCCAGGGTGGCCGAGAAGAGCATCCGCTGGCCGTCCGGGGCGACCTGCTCCAGCAGCTTCGTGACCTGCGGCAGGAAGCCCATGTCGGCCATCTGGTCGGCCTCGTCGAGCACGGTGATGGCGACCTGGTCCAACCGGGCGTCGCCACGGTTGATCAGGTCGTGCAGCCGCCCGGGGGTGGCCACGACCAGCTCGACACCCGATCGCAGGGCGTCCGCCTGGCGTTGCAGGGACAGGCCGCCGACGACCGTGGCGCAACGCAGCCCGACGGCCCGGGCATACGGCTCGAGTGCGGTGGTGACCTGCTGGGCCAGCTCACGGGTCGGCACCAGCACCAGGGCCAGCGGCCGTCCCGCCCGGGCCCGCCGGCCGGCGGTGCGCGACAGCAGGGGAAGCCCGAAGGCGAGCGTCTTGCCGGAGCCGGTACGGCCCCGACCGAGCACGTCGCGGCCGGCGAGCGAGTCCGGCAGGGTCGCCGACTGGATCGGGAACGGCTCGGTGATGCCCTGGGCGGTCAGCTCGGCGAGCAACGCCGGGGCCAGCCCGGTATGGGCAAAAGACGGAATGACAGTGGTCATGCGGAAGCCTTCCTCGACGGCGGCACGTGTCGAGGGAGGGCGCCGAGAGGGCGCTGTCACCGGCGGGCGAACCGCGGATGACTCACAAGCACGAACCGAAAGGGTTACGGGGCCCGGCCCGCCGCCGGCCCGCCGCCTGCTCACGCAGGTCGACGGTGGGGCGGACCGGTCCCGTCACCGCGCCCGGAAGGGCGCGGTGGGTGTTACGTCAGATCCGAAGATCAGAGCGGGCGGATGTTCTCCGCCTGCGGGCCCTTCTGGCCCTGGGTCACCTCGAACTCGACCCGCTGGTTCTCGTCCAGGCTCCGGTAGCCGGAGGACTGGATCGCCGAGAAGTGGGCGAAGACGTCGGCGCCGCCGCCGTCGGGGGTGATGAAGCCGAAGCCCTTGTCAGCGTTGAACCACTTGACGGTGCCAATAGCCATTTGTTTCGTCTCCTTGACGGAACGTCGAACCCACACCTGTTGTGGGCTCGAAAGGAGCGCGCCAGCGGAACTGCCTGGCTCGCTTGTCGCTTCTGGTCGCCCCGCCCGGAGAACTCCGGACACAACAAAGAGCGCCTGGGCCACAATCCTCCAGGCGCACACAGAGTCTCTGGGAACCATAACTGCAACGCGACCAACCTAGCACGTATCCGCCGCCGAGGCACCCCCTGCCGGGATTTCCGGCAGGGCGGCGATCAACGCGGTCAGCCCGTCGGCGTCGAGCAGGTCCGCCGGGCGGACCGTGACCCCGTCCCGCACGTAGTGGAACGCCGCGCCCACCCGCTCCACCGGCACACCCGCCAACTCCGCCCAGGCCAGCCGGTAGACCGCGAGCTGCACGGCGGCCACGTCGGCGGCGGGGCCGACGGGCTGCCGACCGGTCTTCCAGTCGACCACGTCGAACCGACCGCCCGGCCGGGCGAAGACGGCGTCCATCCGCCCCCGGACCACCACCCGGGCGATCACCGTGGCGAAGGGCACCTCCACCTCGACCGGCACCCGGTCGGCCCACTCGCTGGCCAGAAAGCGCTCCTGGAGCTCCGCCAGCGCCTCGTCCGGCGCCGCGTCCGCGTCGGCCGCACCCGGCAGCTCGTCCAGGTCGAGCAGCCGGTCGGCGCCGAATCGCTGCTCCAACCAGGTGTGGAAGGCGGTGCCCCGGCGGGCGTACGGGTTGGGCTCCGTGGGCAACGGACGGCGCAGCGCGCGGGCCAGCGCCGCCGGATCCCGGCGCAGCGCCACCAACTGGGTCACCGACAGCTGACCGGGCAGCGCCACCTCCACCGCACCGGACTGCCGGGTCAGCTCGGCCCGCTCGGCGAGCAGCAGATCGGCCTCCCGCCGCCACCGGGCCACGTCCGGGTCGTCGACCGCACCCTGCGGGCCCTGCCCGGCGTCGTCGCCGTCGGCAGCGGAGCCGCGGGCCCCCTCGGCGCCGGCAGGCGGACGGCCGGCGGCGTCGCCACCGGTGAGGGAGCGGCGGACCAGGGCCGCCGCCTCGGCCAGCGTCGGCCGGCTGGCGCCCAGCGGATCGGCGGGCCACTCCGCCCGCAGCACCACCTCGGTCGTCGGATTGACCGCGTCGCCCGGTGGCTCCGGCGCCCACTCGTCGACCAGGTGCCCCGCGCGGGCCGCCAGGCAGGCGTCGTGCACCTCCCGCAGCAGCACCGACGGGCCGCGCGAACGCTTCGTGCCCTCCCCCCACCAGTAGCCCGAGCAGAGCAGCAGCCGCCGGGGCCGGGTCACCGCCACGTACGCCAGCCGGCGCTCCTCCCGCTCGTCGTGCGCCCGCCACGCGTCGGTGAAATCCTCCAGCGCCCGGGCCACCCCCCGCTGGTCCTCGGCCTCGGCCAGGCCCAGCTCGGGCAGCCCGTCGGCGTCGCCGCGCAGCGGGAACGGCAGCACGCCCAGGCCGCCGAGCCAGTGGTCGGAGTTGCGTACCGGCCCCGGCCAGACGCCCCGGGTGAGCCCGGCCACCGCGACCACGTCCCATTCCAGGCCCTTCGCGGCGTGCGCGGTGAGGATCTGCACCGCCCCCTCGACCACCTCCACCTCGCCCGGGGTGAGGCCGCGCTCCTCGTCCTCGGCCGCCGCCAGGTAGGCCAGGAAACCCGACAGGGTCGCGCTCGGCGTCTCGCCACTGAACCGCGCCGCGACGTCACCGAGCGCGTCCAGGTGCCCCCGGGCCAGGCCGGCGTCCCCGGCCCCGTCCCGGCCGGCCCGCACCGCCACCTCCACGTCCAGGCCGATCGTCCGCTCGATGTCGGCGATCAGCTCCGGCAGGGACTGGTCCAGCCGGTAGCGCAGCAGGCCCAGCTCCCGGCCGTACGCCCGCAGCCGCGCGTAGCCCTCCGCCGAGTACGCCTGTGCCGGGCCCGGATCCGCCAGCGCCTCGACCAGGGTCGCCTCGTCGAGCAGGTCCGGGGTGATCTCCGGGGTGCCGTCGTCGGCGAGTTTGCGCCGGGCCGCCGCGATGGCCTTCGCCCGGCGGTGCAGGGCCACCAGGTCGCGTGGCCCGATCCGCCAACGCGCACCGGTCAACAGCCGCAGCAGCGCCGCCCCGTCCGTCGGGTCGGCCAGCACCCGCAGCGTGCACACCACGTCCCGCACCTCGGGGGTGTCCAGCAGGCCGCCCAGGCCGACCACCTCGACCGGCAGGCCACGCTCGCGCAGCGCCGACTCGATCGCCGGGATCTGGCTGCGCAACCGCACGAGCACCGCGGTCGTGGGTCGCTGTGGCACCGGGATGTGCTCGGGCAGCACGCCCGGCATCCTGGCCGCCCCCCGCCACGCGTTCAGCACGCTGTCGGCGATCCAGTCGGCCTCGTCGGCGTACGTCCGCAGCAGGGCGCAGTGCACGGTGCCGCCGGCGGCGCCACGGGCGCTGCGGTGCGGCACCGGGTCCCTGACGCTCATCGCGGCGTGCAGCTCCGGCACCCGGGCGCCGGCGGCGCGCAGCGGGGTGGCCAGGGCGTTGGCGACGCCGAGGATCTCCGGCCGGTTGCGCCAGCTCGTGGTGAGCGTGAGCACCTCGGCCGGCGTGCCCCCGGTGCGGGCGAACTCGGCGGGGAAGCGGTCCAGGGTGCCGGCGCTCGCCCCGCGCCAGCCGTAGATCGACTGACACGGGTCACCGACGGCCGTCACCGGGTGGCCGCCGCCGAAGAGCGCGTTGAGCAGCACCACCTGGGCGTGGCTGGTGTCCTGGTATTCGTCCAGCAGCACCACGCGGTAGCGGTCCCGCTCGATCGCGCCGACCGCCGGGTGGTCCCGGGCCACCCGGGCCGCCCGGGCGAGCTGGTCGGCGAAGTCCATCGCCTCGAAGTCCTCCTTGCGCCGGGCGTACGCGCGCACCAGCGGAAGCAGCTTCAGCCGGGTCCGCTGCAGGTGCAGCGCCTTGCGCACGTCGGCGTAGACCCGCCCGGGACGCGCCTGCACCTCGGCGTAGAAGCGGCCCGTCCACGCGGCCAGCGCGTCCGGATCGACCAGGTGCTCGTCCAGCTCGCCGGCGAGGGCCAGCACCGCGTCGGTGACCGTGCTCGGCATCCGGTCCACCCCCGACATGTCGCCGTCGTAGTTGCGCACCAGCAGATCGACCAACTGCCAGCGGGACGCCTCGGTGAGCAGCCGGGTGGACGGTTCGTAGCCGGCCCGCAGCCCGTGCTCGGTGACGATCCGGCCGGCGTACGAGTGGTAGGTGGAGACGGTCGGCTCCCCGGCCAGCGGGTCGTCGAGCGGGTCGCGCCCCCGCCGCCCGAGCCGCCGCACCAACTGGTCGAGCCGGGTACGCACCCGGTGCGCCAGCTCCCCGGCGGCCTTGCGGGTGAAGGTCAGCCCGAGCACCTGTTCCGGGCGCACGTACGAGTTGGCGACCAGCCAGAGCACCCGGGCGGCCATCGTCTCCGTCTTGCCCGACCCGGCGCCGGCTACCACCAGCAGCGGCTCCACGGGGGCGGCGATGATCGCCGCCTGTTCCCGGGTCGGCACGGGCAGGCCCAGCAGCTTCGCCAGCTCCACCGGGGTGTACCGGGGGCCGACGGTGGCGGCCCGGGGCGCGGGGGTCGCGCTGCTGAACAGGGCGGGCTGCGTCACTGCGGGGTTCGCAAGCTCACGGGTGCTCCGGACGGCGGGGGGTCGGTGGCTCGACCACCTGGCGGCCCTGCCCGGAGACCGGGCAGCTCGTCCGCACCGGGCAGACCCGGCACTTCGAGTTGGCGACCGCCGCGAAGGTGGCGGCGGCCATCGTATCGGCGGTGCGGCGCACCAGCGCGGTCGCCCAGCCGGCCTCCGGGCCCTCGCCGGCGGGCGACTGGCTCTGTTCCTTCGCGTCCTTCGCGCCGGTGCCGAGCTGCACCAGGGCCGCCCCGCCGGACTCCGCGCCGAAGTCGGCGAAGCCCCCCGCCTCCACCGCCGCCTGGTAGGCGCCGAGCTGCGGGTGTTCGGCGAGGTCGCTGGCCGTGACGGCGGTGGACTTGCCGGTCTTGAGGTCGACCACGACCAACCGGCCGTCCTCGTCAATCTCCAGCCGGTCCACCCGGCCCACCAGCTCGACCGGTCGGTGCGGGTCGTCGAGGCGCACCGCGAACTCGTGCTCGATGGCGAGCAGCCGGCGCGGGTTCGCCGCCAGCCAGCGCAGCAGCTTGTCCACCATCGCCTCGGCGCGGCTGTGCTCCGGCCCGACCATCCAGCGGGCGGCCAGCTCGATCGCGTCGAACCGGGCGGCCACGTAGTCCAGCAGGGCGCCCCGGTCGGCGCTGGCGTCCTCGGCGAGCATCGCGGCGGCGTGCACCAGGTTGCCGACGCCCTGGGCGGCGCTGGCCGGCGGGCTGCCGCCGTGCCGTTCCAGCAGCCAGCGCAGGCTGCACCGCAGCGCGCTCTCCATCGCCGACGGTGTGACCCGGACCGGCTCGCCCTCGTCGACCAGCGGGCGGTCGTCGGAGAGCTGCCGCAGCCCCCACCAGTCGTCCGGGTGCGCGCCGGCCACCCCGGCGGCGGCGAGCCGGGCCAGCTCCGCCGCCGCCGCCTGCCGCCGGGCGTAGGGCGCGGCCGGGTCACCGACGGCGGTACGCAGCTCCGCCACCAGTGCCGGCAGGGTCAGCGCCCGGGGCGGGCGGCTCACCGGCAGCGCGCCCGGCCGGTCCGGTTGCTCCCCGGCCCCGCCGGGACCGCCATCCCCGGCCCGCCGCCGCACGTCCCCCTCCGGCCCCGCCGCACCGGTGACCGCCGAATCCGCCCCGTCGGAGGGCGGCCCGTCGGGACCCGCCCCACCCGGGGGCGGCCCGTCGGGGTCCGGATCGTCGCCGGGGGCGGGCGGGGCGGTCGGGCCCAACTCGTACAGGAAGCGGCTCGGCTGCTCCTCGTGGTCGTCGCCGCCCACGGCGGCGGAGGCGACCGCGCTGACCAGCAGCCGCCGCCGGGCCCGGGTGGCCGCGACGTGGAACAGCCGGCGCTCCTCGTCGAGCAGCGCCGAGGTCTGCCCGACCAGGGCGGCCACCGCACCGGCACCGGCCGCCCGGCCGGCGAGCACGTCGACCAGGCGTTCCGAGCCGAGCAGGCTGCCGCGCAGCCGCAGATCGGGCCAGACCCCCTCCTGCACCCCGGCGACCGCCACCAGGTCCCACTCCAGGCCCTTCGCGGCGTGGGCGGTGAGCAGCCGCACCGCCTCCCCCCGGTCGGCGGTCGGGGCGAGGGTGTCGGCCGGCAGGTCCTGGCCGAGGACGTGGTCGAGGAAGACCTCCGTGCGCGCACCGGGCAGCCGGTCGGTGAACCGGGCCGCCGCGTCGAAGAGCACCATCACGGCGTCGAGGTCACGGTCGGCCGCCTCGGCGCGGCGACGCCGGGCGACGTCGCCCTCGCCGGCCACCGTCTGACCACGGCCGGTCGCCGCGGACCACAGCTCGGCGAGCCCGCTGGCCCGCCAGACCGCCCAGAGCACGTCCTCCGCCGTGGCGCCGGGCCGCGCGGCGGTCTCCCGGGCGACGGCCAGCAGGCCGGCGACGGTCTGCGCCGGCTCCGCCCAGTGCCGCTCGATCGCCGCCAGCTCGGCCGGGTCGCGCAGTGCCCGCACGATCAGCTCACCGGAGGGCCGACGATCGCCGCCGGCCAGCGCCAGGGCGCGCAGCCCCTGGCGCAGCCGCCGCTCGGCCAGCGGGTCGGCGCCGCCGAGCGGCGAGTGCAGCAGGGCGACGGCGGCCTCCTCGTCGAGCCGCTCGGGCTCCAGGGCGCAGCGCAGCAGGAGCAGCAGCGGCGCGACCGCCGGTTGCAGGTGCAGCGGCAGGTCCTCGCCGTGCACGACGGTGGGCACCCCGGCGGCGTGCAGGGCGCGCTGCAGCGAGGGCAGTTGCCGCCCGGTGGAGCGCACCAGCACGGCCATCTCCGACCAGGGCACGCCGTCGAGCAGGTGCGCCTCGCGCAGCGCGTGCGCCAGCCAGGCCGCCTCGCTGGTGGCCGAGCGGAAGGTGTGCACCTCGACCGAGCCGGGCGGCGCGTCGGGCAGCGGACGCAGCCGCCGGTGCGCCGCCGGGCCGCGCAGCCGCCGCGCGAGGCGGCCGGACGCGGCGAGCAGCCCGGAGCCGGCCCGGTAGGAGGTGCTGAGCACCACCTGTGCGGCGGGCGCCCCCGAGGCGGTGCGGAAGCGGTGCGGGAACGTGGTCACCCCCGCCGGGTCCGCGCCACGGAACGCGTAGGTGGAGGAATCCGGGTCGGCGAACGCGACAAGTGGCTTGCCTCCCCCGGCCACCGTCGCGAGCAGTTCCTGCTGCGCCGGGTCGGTGTCGGCCAACTCGTCGACGTAGACGTACGCCAGGCGGCGGCGCTCCGCCGCGAGCAGCTCGGGGTCGTCGAGCAGCATCCCGGTGGCGGCCCGGACCAGCTCCGCCGGGTCGTACGCGACGGAGCCCCGGTTGCTGACGTCGCGCAGCGCGAGCACCGCCACGTATTCCCGCAGGAAGCGCGCGGCGGCGGGCCAGTCGGCGCGGCCGAGCTTCTCGCCCAGCCGGGCCAGCTCGACGGGGCCGACGCCCCGCTCGGCGGCGCGCATCAGCAGGTCGCGTAGCTGTGCCGCGAAGGCCCGGGTGCGCAGCGCGGGGCGCAGGTCCTCCGGCCACCCGACCGGGTCGTCGTCGGGCGCCTCGCCGACCACGTCGAGCAGCTCGCGGATGATCAGATCCTGCTCCGGCCCGGTGAGCAGCCGGGGGGACGGCTCGCCCCGCTCGGCCGCCGCCCGGCGCAGCAGCCCGAAGGCGTACGCCGGGAGGGTCCGCACGAGCGGCTCGCGCAGCACGCGGTGCCCGCCCTCGGCGACCCGGGCCTCGATCCGCTGGCGCAGCGCGGTGGCGGCCCGGCGGCCGAAGGTGAGCACCAGGATCCGCTCCGGGTCGACGCCCTCGCTCACCCGCGCGGCGACGGCCTCGACCAGCGTGCCGGTCTTGCCCGTGCCCGGCCCGCCGAGCACCAGCATCGGCCCGTCGGTGTGCGCCACGATCTCCGCCTGGCGTGGATCGCCCCGCCACGCCCCGTCACGCGCGCCCTCGCCGGCACGCCGTTCGTCCCCGGTCGGCCCGCCGGACCGACCGTCCCCCCGGGCCGGCCCGCCGACGCGGTGGTCCCCCCGGGCCACCTCGGCAGGCCGACGCACCAGCCGGTACGCCTGCATTCGTCCATCCCATCACGCCGGTACGACACCCTGGCCCCGCCACCCCGCCGGCGACGGGCGTCAGGCCAGGCGGAGTTCCAGGGCGTCCAGGGCGGCGGGGACCGTGTCGGCCACGGTGAGCAGGCCGAGGCCCGCGGGCTTCAGGAACGCCTGGTCGGCCAGCGCGCCCAGCCAGTCGAGCACCGGGCGGTAGAAGCCGTCGGTGTCGACCAGCACCATCGGCTTGGTGTGCAGGGTCAGGGTGGCGGTCGTCCAGACCTCGAACAGCTCGTCCAGGGTGCCGAGCCCGCCGGGCAGGGTGAGGAACGCGTCCGACTTGTCGATCATCAGGGTCTTGCGGCTGGCCATCGAGTCGGTGACGAGCAGCTCGTCCGACGCCAGGTCGGCGACCTCCAGGTCGACGAGCGACTGCGGGATCACCCCGATGGTCCGGCCGCCGGCGGCCCGCGCCCCGTCCGCCAGCGCGCCCATCATGCCGACGCACCCGCCGCCGCTGACGAGTGTGTGCCCGCGCCGGGCGATCTCCGCGCCCGTCCCGGCCGCGAGGTCCAGCCAGCGCTGGTCGAGGGTACGGGAGGAGGCGCAGAACACGCAGATCGCCGCCACCTCAGCGCTCCCCGTTCTCGTCGCCCGCCTCGGCGGCGGCCCGCCGCTCGCTGGTGGCGACGGCGACGGCCTCCTCGCGGACCGCCTCCTGCTCGACGTTGAGGGCGGCCTCGGCCGCGACGATGTGCCGTACCGCCGCGTCGACGTCGTCGGTCACGCGGATCAGTTCCAGGTCGACCGGCCCGATCTTGCCGTCGGCGGCCATGGTGTCGCGCAGCCAGTCGAGCAGGCCACCCCAGTAGCTCTCGCCCATCAGCACCACGGGGAACCGGGTGACCTTGCCGGTCTGCACCAGGGTCAGCGCCTCGAAGAGCTCGTCCATGGTGCCGAACCCGCCGGGCAGCACGACGAACGCCTGGGCGTACTTGACGAACATGGTCTTGCGCGCGAAGAAGTAGCGGAAGTCGACGGCCAGGTCGACCCAGTCGTTGAGGCCCTGCTCGAAGGGGAGTTCGATGCCGAGGCCGACGGAGAGCCCGCCGGCCTCGCTGGCGCCCCGGTTCGCCGCCTCCATCACGCCCGGCCCGCCGCCGGTGATGACCGCGTAGCCGGCTCGGGCCAGGGCCCCGCCCAGCGCCTCGGCGAGCTGGCACTCCGGGCTCTCCGGCCGGCTGCGGGCGGACCCGAAGACGCTGACCGCCGGCGGCAGGTCGGCGAGGGTGTCGAAGCCCTCGACGAACTCGGAGAGGATGCGCAGCGCCCGCCAGGCGTCCTTGGTCTTCCAGTCGCCGCGCCCGCGAGAATCGAGCAGGCGCTGGTCGGCGGTGCTGCCCGTGATCGCCTGCCTGCGCAGCGTCACGGCACCCCGGTGCCGCTCCTGTCCCGGCTCGCGGCCGGCCTCCCGCCCGTTGCTCTGACCCATGGGAGCAACCGTAGTGGAGCGGCCGCCGCCGGGTGCGGGCACCGCGAGCCGGCAGGGCCGAAGGCCGGGCCCGCGGGCAGGGCGAGCGGACCCGGCCGCACCCCGACGGCCGGAAAGATTTTCCGGATCATGGGCAACTAATTCGGTGGCCCGGACGTCTTACTATTCACATACCGGGTATGCCCGGCGCGCGCCTTCGGGGGAGGAGTCAGCGTGATCAGCAACACCGAGATGATCCGGATCCGGCGGCAGATGCAGCGCCGCATCCGCGACGTGGTGGCCGAGCGCCGCCGCGACCGCCTGATGGAACCGGCCACCGACCAGGACGGCCAGCCCGACGCCCGGCCCACGGCCGACACGTCCGCGACCGTCTGACCCGCACCGACGGCCTCGCCGACCTCGGCCCCGGCGCCCCCGTAGGGAAGGTCCGCGTCGGTCGACGCGGACCTTCCCTACGGGCCGGGGGACGCCTCGCCGCGCCCGCGTCCGTCAGGCGGCGGCGAGCCAGCGGCGCAGGGTGTCGGCGCCGGCCCGGATCTTGCTGATCTCGACGTGCTCGTCGGGGTGGTGGGCCAGGTTGGGGTCGCCGGGGCCGAAGTTCAGCGCCGGGATGCCCAGCGCGGCGAACCGGGCCACGTCCGTCCAGCCCAGCTTGCCGATCGGCGCGGCACCCACCGCCGCGAGGAACTCCTTGGCCGGGGCCGCCTCCAGCCCGGGCCGGGCACCGGCGGCCGAATCCGTGATCCGCACCTCGAAGCCGGCGAAGACCTCCCGCAGGTGCGCCTCGGCCTCGGCCGGGGTGCGGTCCGGCGCGAACCGGTAGTTGACCTCGACCTCGCACCGGTCGGGCACCACGTTGCCGGCCACCCCGCCCTGGATGCGGACCGCGTTCATGCCCTCCCGGTAGTCGCAGCCGTCGATGGTGACCCGGCGCGCCTCGTAGTTGGCCAGCCGGTCGAGCACCTCGCCGGCCGCGTGGATCGCGTTCACCCCGTGCCAGGACCGGGCCGAGTGGGCGCGTACGCCGGTGGTGGTGACCACCGAGCGCATGGTGCCCTGGCAGCCGGCCTCCACGATGCCGTGCGTCGGCTCCAGCAGGACCGCGAAGTCCGCCTCCAGCCACTGCGGGTACGCCTCGGCGACCAGGAAGAGGCCGTTGTACTTCTGCTCGATCTCCTCCGCCTCGTAGAAGAAGTACGTCACGTCGTAGCGCGGGTCCGCCAGGTGCACCGCCAGGTGCAGCGCGTACGCCACGCCGGACTTCATGTCGGAGGTGCCGCAGCCGTACATCAGGTCGCCGCGGGTGGTGGACGGGAAGTTGTTGTTCAGCGGCACCGTGTCCAGGTGACCGGCGAGCACCACCCGCTGGTCACGGCCCAGGTCGGTACGCGCCATCACCGTGTTGCCGTGCCGGTGGGTGCTCAGGTGCGGCACACCCCGCAGCACCTGCTCCACGCAGTCGGCGATCGCCTTCTCGTTGAGGGACACGGACTCTATGTCGACCAGCACACGGGTCAGAGCCACCGGATCGGCGAGGACCTCGGGGGTCAGCGGGTTCTCCATGCTCCGCACGGTACCGTCAGATCCGGCGCGCGCACGGGACGCGCTTTCCACCGCCGGCCCGGGTGGGACGCGGCCGCGCGGAGCAGCACGAACGAGAGGCGAACCAGTGACGTCCGAATCCGCCTGGGGCATCGGCCTGGCCACCGTGACCGCTGACGACCAGGTGCTCGACACCTGGTACCCGACCGGCAAGTTGGGGCTCGGCAAGCTGCCGCTGGTCGCCGGCGAGGACGAGGCGGACGTGCTGGACCTGCCGCCGGGGGCGGTCGGCGACCGGGCGCTGCCCGGGCTGCGTACCGTCCAGGTGGTCACCGTGATCGGCTCGCTGGACGACCCGATCTCCGACGCCGCCGACGCGTACCTGCGGCTGCACCTGCTCTCCCACCGCCTGGTGCGGCCCAACGGGCTCAACCTCGACGGCATCTTCGGCAAGCTGGCCAACGTGGCCTGGACGTCCGCCGGGCCGTGCCCGCCGGAGCGGGTCGACGAGCTGCGGGTCGTCGAGCGGGCCGCCGGTCGCCACCTGGCCGTGTACGGGGTGGACAAGTTCCCCCGGATGACCGACTACGTGGTGCCGTCGGGCGTGCGGATCGCCGACGCCGACCGGGTGCGGCTCGGCGCGCACCTGGCGGCCGGCACCACCGTCATGCACGAGGGGTTCGTCAACTTCAACGCCGGCACGCTCGGCACCTCGATGGTCGAGGGGCGCATCGTGCAGGGCGTGGTGGTCGGCGACGGCTCCGACATCGGCGGCGGCGCCTCGATCATGGGCACCCTCTCCGGCGGCGGCACCGACCGGGTGCGCATCGGCGAGCGCAGCCTGGTCGGCGCGAACGCCGGCGTGGGCATCTCGCTGGGCGACGACTGCGTGATCGAGGCCGGCTGCTACCTCACCGCCGCTTCCAAGATCACGCTGCCGGACGGCCGGGTGGTCAAGGCCCGCGAGCTCTCCGGGGTCGACGGCCTGCTGTTCTGGCGCAACTCGGTCACCGGGGCGCTGGAGGCGAGGCAGCGCAGCGGCCGGGGCATCGAACTGAACGCCGCGCTGCACGCCAACGACTGACGGTCGCCCCGTCGGGTCCGCGGTCGCCCACGGACCCGACGGGGGTACGCCTCAGCGCAGCCGGTACGCCTGGATGACGCGCTGGGTCACCGTGTTGCCGGCCGTGTCCCGGGCGGTGGCCCGCAGCGAGACGTGTCCGACGCCGGCCGGGTGCTGCACGGTGGCCGTCCAGCCGTGACCGCCGGGGCGGACCCGGGCCCGCTGCCAGGTCTTCCCGCCGTCGTAGGAGGCCTCCACGCCCAGCTCGGCGACCCGGGCCGAGGGCGCGCCCGGCTGCCGCTGCACCGTCACCGGGATGACGAAGCTCCGGCCCGCCGGGGCGGCGTTGTCGCGGTCCAGTCGGGGCGCGAACCGGATCGCCGACGCCGGTAGCGCCGCCGGGTCGTCCCCGGCGACGTGCCGGGACCGGAACGTCCAGGTGGCCGACACCTCGGTCGAGAGGTCGGTGAAGCTCCGCTTCGACGACACCTCCAGCCGGTAGTCGGCAGCGCCCGGCGGCACGTCGAACCCGCCGTACGCCGGGTCGGGCGTCTGGCCGACCAGCACTCCGTCGCGGTAGAGGGCGGTGCGGGCGGAGTCGGCGACCGAGCCGCCCGGGTGTCCCTCGGCGTCACTGTGCAGCGGCAGGTCGACCTCGATGCGGTCGCCCTGGCGGGTGATCCCCGCCGCCGGGAACGACGGCCCGTACGGCGCGCTGTTCCAGCTCTCCCGGTAGTGCCGCCCGGCGCGCAGGCTCCGTTCCTCGGCGAACAGGATCGCCTTGAGGTCGAGCCAGCCGTCGTCGGTGGGCACCCCGAAGTCCAGCTCGGAGGACCAGCGCACGGCCCGGGTGTTGTAGTGCTCGACCCGCTGCCCCGGCGTGGCGGTGCGCAGGCCGGCCGCCCAGCCGCCCAGGTCGGGATCCCGGTGCGGGAAGACCAGGCGGTCGGTGAGCAGCCCCGGGCTGCCGCCGTCGAACCGGTGGGTGACGGTCGCCAGGTCCCTCGCCCGGTAGTGCCGCACGAAGCCGGTGGGCATCCGGCCGGACATGCCCTCGCTGAGGGCGTACAGGTAGGGGCTGCTCGCCGCCTCCAGGTCGGCCCACTGGCTGCTGATCGAGGCGAGGAAGCGCTCCCCGGAGACCGCCCGGCCGAGCCCGGCCGTGTACAGGCCGGTGAAGTCGGAGGCCAGCATGCCGAAGGTGTAGGAGCCCTCGTCGGCGAGGAAGCTCGCCTCGGTGACGACGAGCGCCGGGGTGGCCGAGCGCCGCGGGACGCTCATCCGGACCGGCTTGCCCTGTCGGGCGTCGACCGTGATCCGGGTGTCCCCGGCGACCGCCAGCTCCGGCTGGACGAGTTGGGTGGTACCGACGTACTCGTCGCCGGCCAGCTCGTACACGTAGCTGACCAGCCCGTAGCGGCCCTTGGGGAGTCGCAGCTCCGCGACGCCGTCCGCGTCGTACAGGTCGTAGACGTCGAATCCGTCCAGCGCGACCAGCATGGTGCTGTGCTCCCCGGTGAGCGCACCGGCGCGGTTGAGGTGCCGGGCCGTCACGGTGTAGCTCTCCACCTCCCGGTGCACGGCCAGCGGGACGCCGGCCACCGCGTTGTCGCCCCGGACCACGATCCGGCCGGTGTAGTGGCCGTCGGGGCCGCCGAGGCGGGTGTCGGCGGTGACGGTGGTGCTCGCCGTGCCGCCGGCCGGGACGGTGATCCGGGTCGCGCCGAGGGTGAACATGCCGGCCGGCGCGGGCGCGCCGTCCGGGCCGGTCGCCTCGACGGCCAGTTCGAGGTCCGTCGCGTCCGAGCTGTCGTTGCGCCAGGTCACCGTGCGGGTGATCGGGGTGTCGTCGCCGTGCGGCCAGAGTGCCCGCCCGAACGACACGCTCGGCGGGTCGTTGGTCAGGTGCTGCCAGGTCGCCTTGGCCAGGTCGACCCGCCCGGCCCCCTGCTCGTACGCGGTCAGCTCCGGGTGCGGCTTCGCCGAGGACATCAGGAGTGCCTTGAGCCGGCCGGCCTTGTGGTCGGGGTGCTGCTGGGCCATCAGCGCCGCCGCGCCGGCGACGTGCGGGGCGGCCATCGAGGTGCCGGACAGCGCCACGTACCCCTCCCCCGCCGGGTCGCCGATCACCCCGTCGCGGCTGCGCGCCGCCACGATCCCGACCCCGGGGGCCGTGATGTCGGGCTTGATCGCGTCGTCGCCGGTGCGGGGGCCACGGCTGGAGAAGTCGGCCAGGTCGTCGTTACGGTCGACGGCGCCCACCGAGAGGGCGGCGTCGGCGGTGCTGGGGGAACTGACCGGGGCGAAGTCGCCCGAGTTGCCGGCGCTGATCACGAAGAGGGTGCCGGTCTGCGCGGTGAGCGTGTTGACGGCCTCCTCCAGCGGGTCGACCTCCGGGGTGTCGAAGCCGCCGAGACTCAGGTTGACGACGTGGGCCTGCTGCTCGACCGCGGCCCACTGCATGCCGGCGAGGATCGCCGACTCGGTGCAGCCGTACGTCTCGCAGACCTTGCCGTCGAGCAGCGTCGCGTCCGGTGCCACGCCCCGGTGCCGGCCGCCGGAGGCGGCGCCGCTGCCGGCGATGGTCGAGGCGACGTGGGTGCCGTGCCCCACGACGTCGCCCGGCGCGGTCTCCTCGGTGAAGTTCCGCGCCTGTGCCACCCGACCGGCGAGGTCCGGATGGGTGGCGTCGACCCCCGTGTCCAGCACGGCGACCCGGACACCGCGGCCGGTCCAGCCGTTGCGGTGGGCCTCCGGCGCACCGATCTGCGGCACGCTGTGCTCGAGCGTGAGCTGCCGCCGGCCGTCGAGCCAGATCCGGTCGGCGCCCCCTGCCACGCCGACCCTCGCGTCGGCGGCGGTGACCGCCGCCCAGACCTGCGCGGCCCGCCGCTTGCTGGCCGTCGCGGCGAGCCCGCCGACGGCGGGCAGCTCGCGGGTGACAGTCAGCCCGCCGGGCACGGCCGAGCGCCGGACCGCGCCGGTGCCGGCGGTGATCAGCAGGGGCAGGTTGTCGCGCCGGGCGTCGTCGTAGCCGGCCGCGACCAGTTCGGTGACGTCGAAGAGCCGCCGGTCGAGGCGGCCGGCCCGGATCGGCGCCAGGGCGTCCTCGGGCACCACCGAGAGGTGGCCCCGGTCGCGCCGGGTCAGAAACCGGACGTCCTCGCGCCCGGGTCCGGGGCGCACGCTGGCCCCGGCGCCGGTGACCGTGACCCGGTCGCCGGTGAGCAGGGTGACGGTGGCCGTGCGGCTGTCGTCCGCTCCGGTGGGGGGTGGCGCGGTGCGGCCGGCCGTCGGGCCGGGACGGGCGGCCGGGTCGGCGGGTGCCTGGGCGGCGGCCATGCCGGGGGTGCCGAGCACCATGCCGAGCACGAGACCGAGACCGACCAGTTTTCTTCTTCGCTGCAACGGATCCTCCTCGTCGGGCGTTACTACCTGTGGAGAGAGACGCATTGACGGTTATCAGAGTTGCATACCGGGTATGCAAAATGAAGACACGAAGATGACAGACCAGCCAACGAAAGGGCCCCGCCCTCGGAGATGATCTGCCGGTGACCTCCATGAAGGAACGCATGCTGGCGGGCGAGCCCTACCTCGCCGACGACCCGGCGATCGCCGCCGACCTGGACCGGGCGGCCCGACTGATGGAACGCTTCAACACCAGCCCCGCCGCCGACCCCGGGGCCCGGCTCGCGGCCCTGCGCGAGCTGCTCGCCGAGGTGGGCGAGGGCGCCTCGGTCCGACCACCGCTCTACGTCGACTACGGCTGGCAGATCCGGATCGGCCCGCGCAGCTTCGTCAACTTCAACGCGGTCCTGCTCGACGTCGCCCCGATCACCATCGGTGCCGACGTCCAGATCGGGCCTAACGTGCAGCTGCTCACCCCCACCCACCCCGTCGAGCCGGGACCCCGCCGCGACAAGTGGGAGGCGGCAAAGCCGATCACCATCGGCGACAACGTCTGGCTCGGCGGCGGGGCCATCGTGCTCGCCGGCGTCACCATCGGGGAGAACACAGTCGTCGGCGCCGGCGCCGTGGTGACGAAGGACCTGCCGTCGAACGTCGTCGCCGTGGGTAACCCGGCCCGCGTCGTACGCCGGCTCGACTGACCACCATCAAGCCCACCACCTGCACAAACACCCTCGCACCCCTGGCGCTGCGACCCCGACTCACGGCACTGTGAGTAGTGACGTCGTCACCGGGAGGCTGGGATGGTCGGTCGGGTGCTCGAACTTCGCGTGCACGGGGTCTCCAACACGCCCCCCGGGCAGGTCCTCGGCCTGCGTCCGGCCCCGGGGGCCGACGCGCCGCCCCGACCGTGGCTCGTCGCGGGCGGCCCGGTCACCGGCTTCTACCGCTCCCCCGACACCGAGCCGGACGCCCCGATCGTCGTCGAGGCGTACAGCTGGGGGCAGCTCACCTCCGGCGCGCGGACGGCACGGGACGTGGAGCGCGCACTGTGGACCCTGCTCCTGCCGTTCACACTCGCAAACGTCGCGCTGCACGCCCGGCCGTCCATCCCGGCCGATCCCGACTCCGGACGCTGGCACAGCGCCTCGGGAATCACCACCTGGTTGCTCCGGCTGTTCTGCCTGAGCCTCACCGCGACCCTCACCCTCACCCTCACCGGCGTCGGGGTCGACCTCATCGGCTGGCAGTGCGTCGACGACGCCTGCCTGCGCCGGCTCCCCGGCCCCTGGGAGTTCCTGGGCCGCGGCTGGTGGAGCGAGGGCAGCCGATCGCTCGCCGTCGGCCTGCTCCTGCCGCTCGGCGCGCTGGCCCTGCTCGGGCTGGTGAGCTGGCGCACCTACCAGTACGAGGCGCAGATGCCCGCCGACGCGGGCCCGCCGCCCGTCCCCCGGCAGCCGACCGGATCCTCCGTCGACGGCCCGGGACAACCCGACGCGGACCCACCCGCGCCCGAAGCACCCCCCGAGCCGCCCGGCAACCCGTTGCAGGACCACACCTTCTGGACCGGCGAGGGGCAACTGCGCAGGGGCGCCGTGCTGCACCTGTGCACCGGCGTCGTCGTGGCCGCCGCCGTACCGCTGGGCGCGGTCCTCGCGATGGATCCACCCCGCGGCGGCCGGGCCGCGCTCGCCTGGCCCACCGTGGCGGCGCTCGCCGCCGTCGTGCTGGTCGCGGTCGTGGCGCTCGCGCAGCCCGCGCTGACCCGACGGGTGGGGGCCACCCCGCTCGGCGGGTGGATCGTCGCGGTCGCCGCCCTCACCGGCGCCGGGCTGGCCGGCACGGTGCTGCTCCTGCTGCTGCCCGACGGCCCCGCCGGCACCCCCCTGGCCGACCTGCGCCCGGCGCCCGGCTGCGCCGGACCCACCGGCACGACGCCCTGCCCCGCCGGCCGGCCGCTGCCCGGGCTGCACTGGATCATCGCCTGGCTGGGCACGGGGCAGCTGCTGCTGCTGATCGCGATCGGGTCGGTCGCCCGGTCGGGGCGGCGGGCGCTCGCCGCGCCAGGCACGGCCGTCCCGCTGCTCGCCCTCGGGTTCGCGTGGTTCACCGGCTGGCTGCCCGGGCTGCCGCCCCCGCCCGCGCCGCTGGCGTTCTGGATGATCGTCGTTCCGGTCGTCGCCCTCGCCGCCACCGGCCTGCTGCTGCCGCGGGTCGCGTCGCCGGCCGCGCGGCGGACCCCGGGGCCCCACACCGACGTGGCCTGGGGCGGCCGGGCGCCGGCGGTCCTCGCCGGCTTCGGCTGGCTGCTCTGCGTCGCCAACGGCGCCGGGCTGGTCTACTGGGTCGCCGGCCGGCTCAACGGCGGCGCGAGCGCCACAGTGCTGACCCCCGCGCCGATGCTGTGGGCGGGGCTCGCCTTCGCCGTCGTGCCGATCGCGCTCGCCGCCACGGCCGCCCAGGCCGGCCTGATCTTCCTCCGCCTCCGCCGGCACGAGTACGCGCAGCTCGTGTCGTCGGCCGACGGCCCGCTCTCCGCACACGACCTGCGGCGCGGACACGACGTCAGCTCGTGGCGGGCGCTGCACCGGCTGGTCGGCGAGCACGCCCTTCGGCTGGTCGGCCAGCACGCCGTAGTGGCGGCCGTGCTGGCCACCCTCGGCTGCGCCGCCGTGCTCTCCGGAAACCGCCCGCACCCCGCCGAGGCCACCGGCGGCGCGGCGGTGGTCGAGTGGATCTCCACGGCGGGCCACCGGATGCTCGGCTGGCTGCCGTTGCTGATCGCCACGGTGGGACTGCTGGTCTACCGCAACGACCTCGTCCGCCGCTCGGTGGGCGTCATCTGGGACGTGGGCACCTTCTGGCCCCGGACCGCCCACCCGCTGGCCCCGCCCAGCTACGCCGAGCGCGCCGTGCCCGAGATGCAGACCCGCACCGCCGGGCTGCTGGCACTCGCCGAACAGGACCCCCGAGGCGTGGACGGGATCATCCTCTCCGGGCACAGCCAGGGCACCGTGATCTGCGCGGCGGTGCTCCTCCAACTGCCCGCCCGGGCCCGCCGGCGGATCTGGTTCTTCTCGTACGGCAGCCAGCTCACCCGGCTCTACGGGCGGGTCTTCCCCGGCTACTTCGGCCCCGATCGGCTGCCGGTGCTGGCCGAGGCCCTGACCCCGCCGGGCGGCCGGATCCGCTGGACCAACTTCTGGCGCGACACCGACCCGCTCGGCTGGCCGGTGCCGGCCGGGGAACGGGAGCTGGTCGTACGCGACCCGGAGGCCCTGCACCCCAGCGACGGGGAGGTGGCCGACCCACCGATCCGCAACCACAGCGGCTACCCGGAGTCGTCCGAGTTTCTGCGGGAGCGCTCACGGGTGGCGTGGCTGCTGCGCCAGGGTGTCCCGGCGCCCCGGCGCGGCTCCGGCTGACCCGTCAGCGCGGTGGCGCCCCGGCCAGGCGCACGACCAGGTCCGCGCGGCCCGCGGTGCCGGCGACCAGGGCGGCGTTGGCCTCGTCGCTGCCCGTCGCCCACTCCCGCGCCTGGTGGGCCGGCCGCCCGTACGCCTCGTGCCGGGCGGTCAGCCGGCGCAGCCGCAGCTCGGCGTCCAGGTCGAGGAACCACGCCTCGTGCAGCAACTGCCGCACCTCGTCCCAGGGCGCCCCGGTCAGCAGCAGGTAGTTGCCCTCGGTGACCACCAGCCGCACCGACGGCGGCACCTCGATCGAGCCGGCCACCGGTTCCTCCAGGTCCCGGCGGAACACCGGCGCCCAGACGGCCGTCGGCTCCAGCCGGCGCAGGCGACGCAGCAACGAGACGTAGCCGTTGGCGTCGAAGGTGTCCACCGCCCCCTTGCGGTCGGCCCGGCCCAGCCGGCGCAACTCGGCAGCGGCGAGATGGAAGCCGTCCATCGGCACCAGCCGGGCGGTCGGGCCGACTGCCGCCACCACGTGTTCCGCCAGCGTGGACTTGCCCGCGCCGGGCGCTCCGGCGATGCCGAGCAGTTGCCTCGGGCCGGCCTCGGCGAGGGTGCGCGCCCGCGCCACCAACTCGTCGACCCCGACGACCCGGGCGGCGACCATCAGTCAAGGACCGGCTCGCTGATGGCGAACCGGGCCCGTACCGCGGCGTGCACGGTCTGCGGCTGCGGGTCGAGCTCCAGCTCCGGCGCCACGCCCTCGACGCCACCGCCGGCGGCGTACGCCATCCGGCTCATCATCGGCTGCTCCGTCGCGTCCGCGTCCGCCAGCTCGATCAGGGCGGTCACCTGGGCGCCGAGCGCCTGCGCGTACTCCCGGGCCCGGGTCAGGGCGTCGGCGATCGCGGCGTGCCGGGCCTCCCGGTTGGCCGGGCTGTCCGGCCGCAACGACCACCACGGCCCGGCCACCTCCACCTGGTCCTGGTCGGCCAGGCGCAGCATCAGCTCGCCGAGCGCCGTGAAGTCGCTGACCGTCACGGTGGTGCTGACGCTGCCTCGGTATGCCACCACCCGCTCGCCGGAGCGCCGGGTCTCGGGCCTGACCCGCAACTCACCGGTCTGCCGCCGGTCGACGGCGGGATCCGAGGCGTCGAGCAGCACCCGGACGGCGGCGGCCCGCTCGGCCAGCCGGGTCAGGGTGGTCTCCCGGTCCCGGTCGCGGGCCGTGACGGTCACCTCGAACCGGGCGATTTCCGGGGCGACCTCCCGGTAGGCCTCGCCGCGTACGGTCACCACCGGTCCGTCCACCATGCCCTCAGCCTAGCCGCGCGCCCACCGGCCCGCCCGCCGATGCGCGTCGCCCGGCCCCCGCCGCCCGGTCAGGCCGCGTCGGCCGTCGTCGGGCGGTGACCCGTGTAGCCCACCCGTTCGGCGTCGGGCCGACACCCGGTCAGGTAGCCGCCGGCGGCCCCCAACTCCAGCAGGTACGCCATTTCGGCGCGGTGGTCGCCACCGGCCGGGAACTCCCGCCGGTGGGCGAGCAGGTCACGGTCGAGCAGGGCGGTGCGCAGGTCCCGCGCCCGCTGGAAGAGAGCGACCAGGGCGTCGCTGTCCTGACCGCGCAGCGCGGACGCCAGCCCGTCGAGGAACGCACGGACCTGGCCGAGCTGTCGCATCACCTGCCCGCGGTTGTCGAACAGCATGTCGGCGGTGCGCCTGGCCGGGGTGCCGGCGACCCGGGTGCCGTCCCGGAAGCTGCCCGCGGCGAGCCCCAGCACCGCGTCGCTGACCTCCGAGCCCGCCACCGCGCCGGCGAGGCTGCCGGCGAGCAGGTGGGGAATGTGGGACGAGAGCGCCACCACCGAGTCGTGCACCTCCGGCGACATCGGCACCACCCGGGCGGCGAAGACGTCCACGACGAGACCCGACAGCATCCGGAACGGCCTGATGCCCTCGGGGGCGGGGCAGAGCACCCACGCCGCCCCCTCGAAGAGCGCCGGCACGGCGGCGGTGATCCCGGACCGCTCGGTGCCCGCCATCGGGTGGCCCGGCACGAAGCGGTCGGTCAGCCCGTGGGCCACGGCGAACGCGGCCACGGCGCCCTTCGTGCTGCCCACGTCGGTGATGACGCAGCCGTCGCCGGCGTGCTTCGCGACGGTGAGCAGGGTGTCCGGCAGGCTCGGCAGCGGGCCGCAGAGGAAGAGGAGGTCGCGGTCGCGGACCGCCTCGCCCAGGTCGTCGGGGAACGGCACCCCGCGTTCGCGCCCACTCGCCCGGGTGCTGCCGTCCGGGTCCCAACCGGCGACGTCCAGCCCCGCCTCGTGCAGCCGGAGCAGGATCGAACCGCCGATGAGACCGGTGCCCACCACCGCGACCCGGAGCTGCCCGTGGGGACTGTCGAGCATCACGCACCTCGGCGGTTCGGTCGGTACATGTCGAGAACGCCCCGACTCGACTCGGCGCCGAGGATATCGCTTTTCCAGTACCCCTTCATCGCGCCCTCGCCCAGCGGCCGGAGGGTCAGCATGCCGCTGCGGGTGGCGTAGTCCTCGTGCGCGTCGCCGATCTTGTAGATCAACTCGACCTGGCCCTTCTCGTACGTCACCCCCACGGAGGAGACCGTGGCGAAGCAGCGGGTCACGAAACCCGGCTCGCCCCGGACCGCCGCCTGCGCGTCCTGCTCCGTCCGGTAGAGCTGCACCGAATAGGACAACTCGCCCCCGCGCAGGTCGATGCGGGCCAGCCCCCAGTTGCCCGAGGAGGACCTGTAGATCCACTCACCGAGCACCGGATGCGCCCAGATCAGCAGGAACAGCCGCTGCACGAGGCCGGCGAGGACCGCGAGGCTGAACGCCGAGAGCAGGACGATGACCGCCTTGGTCCGCGTGTCGCGCAGGTCGGCGCTCTGCAAGATGATCACGTTGAGCACACCGAAGATCACGGCGGCCGTGGCCAGCGAGGCCTGCCGCACCCCGTCGATGTTGCGGTCCCGCAGCAGGAGGTGGAGGTAGCGCACGTCAGAGCGCCCGCACGTGACCGGGGAAGATCTGCGTGACCTCGTCCAGGTGGGCCAGCCCGAGGCTGCCGGGCGGCGGCACCAGCGCCTGCCGGGAGTCCACGCCGGCCGTGTCGTGGTCGGACAGGTAGCTGCCCAGGTGCTTCACCCGGATGCCGTCGTGCAGGAGGCAACGGACCGCCCGGGCGAGGCTGGCCGCGTGGCGGTCCCGGTCGACGGTGACGACGAAGACGTACCGGCCGGCGAAGCCGGGCAACGGCCGGGAGGCCAACGAGACGATGTCGATCCCCTGGTCGGCGAACTGGGTGCACAGCTCGGCGAGCACCCCCGGGTGCGACCAGCTCGGCGTCAACGCGACGCTGGTCTTCCAGGTCAGCCCGGCGGCGTGCGCGGGCGGCAGCGCGGGCCCACCGGACAGACCGAGACAGACGAACCGCGTGTACGCCCCCGGGTGGTCCTCGACCGCGCGGTCGTGGACCCGCACGGGGTACGTCTCCTGCAGGCCGGCGGCACCGATGGCCATCAGCCCCGGCCGCTGCGCGGCGGCCCGGACGGCGGCGGCGGTGCTCGGGAACCGCTCCACGGCGAGGCCGGTGCCGCCGACGTACCGCGCGCACTGGGCGATGCCGTGCGGGTGACTGCCGATGGCCGTGAGCGGGGCGTCGGCCGCCGACGAGACGTACGCGTCGAAGGTGATGCGGACGGATGCCTCCCGCAGGATCAGCACGGGGTCGGCGCGGAACACGATCCCGTCCAGGCTCGCCGTCACGATGCCCTCGACCGTGTTCTCGATGGGGACGACGCCGAAGTCGTAACTGCCGTCGGCGACCCCGGCGATCACCGCCGGGATGCTGGCGGCGGCCCGCAGGTCGGCGCCCGGCCCGTGCAGGAGCCGCGCGCCCTGATGGGTGAAGGTGCCCTCCGGCCCGAGGAATCCGATCACCGGCCGACCACCGGGGAGCCGCTCGCCGCCACCGTCCACCGCCCACTCCCCACGCCCTCGACCGGCGGGTCGCACGACCGCAGGTGCTCGGCCCGCACGCGTCCGGGGATGCAGAATACCGCCCGGGGACCCGATCGGCGGACCCCCGGTCGATCGGAGCACGTCGTTGCGAGGGCCGGGTGGCGCCGCCGGCGGGCGCTCAGGCGCGCAGCCGGCCGGCCACCGCCGCCACGTGCTCGTCGGACTCGGTCAGCGCCACCCGGACGTGCCACCGGCCGCCCGGGCCGTAGAGGGCGCCCGCGGCGGCCAGGATGCCCCGCCGGGCCAGCCAGTCGACCGTCTCCCAGCCGTCCTCGCCCCGGGTCAGCCAGAGGTAGAGCCCGGCCTCGGAGTGCTCGACGGTGAAGCCCGCGCCGGTGAACGCGGCGTACAGGGCGTCCCGCCGGGCCCGGTAGCGCTCCCGCTGCGCGTCGGCGTGCCGCTCGTCGCGCAGCGCGGCCACCATCGCCGCCTGCACGGGCGCCGGCACGATCATCCCGGCGTGCTTGCGGACCTTGAGCAGCTCCGCCACCAGCGCCGGGTCGCCCGCCACGAAGCCCGCCCGGTAGCCGGCCAGGTTGGACCGCTTGGAGAGCGAGTGCACGGCCAGCACGCCGTCGTACGACCCGCCGCAGACGTCGGGCGAGAGCACCGAGACGGGCTCGGCGGACCAGCCCAACGGCAGGTAACACTCGTCGCTGGCGACCACCGCGCCGCGCTCCCGGGCCCAGTCGACCACCTTGCGCAGGTGGGCCGCCGGCAGCACCCGCCCCGTCGGGTTGCCCGGGGAGTTGACCCAGACCAGACGCACGCGGGAGGTGGGGCCGACGGCGGTCAGCGAGTCGGCGCGCACCACGGTGGCGCCGGCGAGCAGGGCCCCGTCGGCGTAGGTCGGGTAGGCGATCGACGGCACCACGACGACGTCGCCGGGACCGACCCCGAGCAGGGTCGGCAGCCAGGCGACCAGCTCCTTGGAGCCGATCGTCGGCAGCACGCCGAGCCCGTCGACGTCGGCGCCGCAGGCCCGCGCGGCCCAGGCCGCGATCGTCTCCCGCAGCGCCGGGGTGCCGGCGGTCAACGGATAGCCCGGGGCGTCGGACGCGTCGGCCAGCGCCCGCCGGATCACCTCGGGAACCGGGTCGACCGGCGTACCCATGGAGAGGTTGATCAGGCCCTCAGGGTGCGCCGCGGCCAGTGCGGCCGCGGCGTCCAGGGCGTCCCAGGTGAACTCGGGCAACCGCGCCGAGACCGGCGCCGGCCCGTTCAGTGACCCTCCCCGCGCGGCGGCTGCGCGGCGACGAACGTCGCGTCCTTCTCCACCTTGCCGATCTTCGAAGCACCACCCGGCGAGCCCAACTCCTCGAAGAACTCGTAGTTGGCGCCGGTGTAGTCCTTCCACTGCTCGGGGACGTCGTCCTCGTAGAAGATCGCCTCGACGGGGCAGACGGGCTCACAGGCACCACAGTCGACACACTCGTCGGGGTGGATGTAGAGCATCCGGTTGCCCTCGTAAATGCAGTCAACCGGGCATTCCTCGATGCAGGCCTTGTCGAGCACATCCACGCACGGTTCGGCGATGATGTAGGTCACCGGTCTTCTCCTCCGCAAGACACGCCGCGATCACCCGCGACGGTAAGAGCCTAGTATCTCGCCGGGGAGGGGGTCGATCGTGCTCCGACAGCAGGATGTGGGACACCGGATCGTGGTCCGCCGGGTGGTGGGGCTGCGCGACGGCCGGCCGCTCTTCACGGACGCCCTCGGCGAGCTGGTCGAGCTGAGCGAGAGCCATCTCACGCTCGCCACCGCGCAGGGGCGGCTGCGGGTCCCGGTGGCCGAGGTGCACCGGGCCAAGCGGGTGCCGCCGACCCGCCGACCCACCGCCGCAGCCGTCATCGAGCTGGAGCTGGCCGCCGACGAGGCCTGGCCCGCCCCGGTCCAGGGGCGGCTCGGCGACTGGCGGCTGCGCGCCGCCGAGGGCTGGACCGGCCGGGCCAACTCGGCGCTGCCCGTGGGCGACCCCGACCGGCCCCTGCCCGCCGCGCTCGACGCGGTGCAGCGCTGGTACGCCGAACGGGGCCTACCCCCGCTGGTCAACACCCCGCTGCCGCTCGCCGCCCCGGTCGGCGCGGAGCTGGACGCCCGGGGCTGGGACGGCCGGCCTCCCGTGCTGGTGCAGACCGTGCCGTTGGCCGCGCTGCCGCCGGCCGCTCCGCAGCACGCCGGGCCGCCGGTCGAGCTGGCCGCCGCGCCGTCGGACGACTGGCTCGCCGTCGCCGCCGGCCGCAAGGGCGGCCTGCCGGACGCCGCCCGGCACGTGCTCACCGCCGTGGAACAGGTCCGCTTCGCCCACGTGTACGCCGACGGCACCCTGCTCGCCATCGGCCGGGGCACGGTCACCGGGCCGGGGCGCTGGCTGGGGCTCAGCCTCGTCGAGGTGCTGCCCGAGGCGCGGCGGCAGGGCCTGGCGGGCCGGATCGTCCGCGCCCTGGTCGACTGGGGCGTCGCGGCCGGTGCCTCGCGCGCCTTCCTCCAGGTCGAGCAGCGCAACACCCCTGCCGTGGCCCTCTACCGCTCCCTCGGCTTCACCACCCACCACACCTACCTGACCCGCACCCCACCCCCCTGACCACCCTCTGACCCACCCCCACCCCCCGCCCCACTGCCGTCGTCGATCATGAAGTTATTGCCCCCGGAAAGCGCGTTCCAGGGCGCTAACTTCATGATCGACGTCGCGGGGTGGGGTCAGCGGCGGACTGTGCGGCGGGGCTTGGTGGCCCGCAGGTCGGCGTACCGCTTGAGGGACTGCGAGCGGTGGTCCAGGCCGAGCGCCGCGAGCAGCAGGTAGCCGAGCAGCACGCCGCCGCCGGCCGCCGCGAGGTAGAGCCAGACCTGGGCGAAGAAGGTGCCCGCGCCGCCGTCGAACGGGCTGTCGCCGACCAGCAGCGGCCCCACCAGCATCGTCAGCAGCAGCGCGATCCCGACCGCGGCGGCCACGTCCGCGCCCCAGGCCGAGACGGGCCGACGCCTGCCCCACACGAAGGCGACCGCCGCCAGGACCAGCCCGATCACCACGAACATCCCCAGCGACACCCGGTCGGCGGCGGCGGTCTCGTCGCCGTCGAAGCCGAACCGGGTGACCAGCCGGGCGACCACGTTGACCGCGAACAGCGCGACCGCAAGCACCCCGGTCACGCGCCACCGCTCACTCATCGCACGCCTCCCGCCGTACCGCCCGCTCCGGTGGCGGGCTTCCTGGCAGGAATGTCTACCACCGCGAGCTGTGCCCCGTCAGTCCCCCGTGCGGACCGTTGGTGGCGCCAGGATCTGCCGGAAACCCATCACCGCGAAGGTCATCGCGCCGGCCACGATCATCGCCAGCCCGACCCAGTTGTCGCCCGAGACGAGCAGGTCCCCCTCGGCGGTGCGGACCGCCGCGACCGCCATCAGGACGAACCAGGGCGTCGCCGGCAGCACCACCGCCCAGCGGCGGCCGACCGCCTCGTGCGCGAACCAGCTCAGGGCGATGTTCGCGACGACGGCGACGAGCACCGAGACGCCGATGAGCTGCCCGCCGACCCGGAGCGTGGCCAGCAGCAGCTCCAGCACCGCGGTGAGCGTCCCGCCGAGCACGGCGACCAGCCCGCCGGCCACCCGCAGGGCGAGATCGAGCGCCCGCCGGAACCGCCGCCCGGAGGGCGGCGCGGGTGTCTCCTGCGGGGCGGCCGACATCGACACGACGGGCAGGGTCACCGGGAACCGACCGCCGCGGCCGGGGACCGGTCCGGGCCGTCGGTGCGGTCGAGCCCGGCGAAGAGGTCGTCCTCCCAGCCGTACGGGCCGCCGCCCGGCCCCTTCCGCCCCACCGCGAGGGTGTAGTACTCCACGCCCATGAACTCGCTGCCGAAGTTGCCGGCGATCGAGTAGAGCCAGGACGAGTCGGGGATCTGGGTGGCGTGCGCCCGCATCGCCGCCTCCTTGGCCGCGTGCTGCTCGGTGGCGTCGATGCGGGCGGCGATCTGCGCGTCGGGGGTGCCGAAGGGCAGCTCCGAGAGGTCCTGGACGCCGGCGAAGGGGTTGTCCGTCGACTCGGCGAAGTGCGTCAGGCCGGCCTCCAGCACGCTCAGCGGCATGGCCGTCCAGTAGACCTTCGCCGGGGCGAAGCCCTCCGCGCGGGCCAGCTCGTACGCGCGCATCGCCACCCGGTGCGCCTGGATGTGGTCCGGGTGCCCGTAGAAGCCGTTGTCGTCGTACGTGATCATGACCTGGGGGCGTACCTCCCGCATGATCTCCACCAGGTGCCCGGCGGCCTCGTCGAGGTCGGCCTGCCAGAAGGCCCGGGGGTGCTCGTTGGTGGCGAGGCCCATCATGCCCGAGTCCCGGTAGCGGCCGGCCCCGCCGAGGAAGCGGTGGTCGGTGACGCCGAGCGCGGCGCAGGCGGCGTTCAGCTCGGCGATCCGCCAGCCGCCGAGCTGGTCGGCCTCGGCGGCGGCGAGCTGGGCCAGCGCCGGCACGTGGATCTCGCCCTCCTCGCCGAGCGTGCAGGTCACCAGGGTGACGTGGGCGCCGTCGGCGGCGTAGTGCGCCATCGTCGAGCCGGAACCGATGGACTCGTCGTCGGGGTGCGCGTGGACCAGCAGGAGGCGGCGGTCAGGCAGCGTCGTCACGCCGGTCACTCTAACCGGCGGTTCCGCTGCGCCGGCCCCGACGCGTCCGCCCAGGTCGGCCACATCACCCCCGCTCGCCGCTCTACGATTCGGGCTGTGGACTTTCCGGAGCTGGCCGCCCGCACCCGCCGGTTCAGCCGCGGAGCGCCGCGGGCCGTCACCGTGGCCGCCGACGGCTCCCGGGTGGTCTTCCTGCGCTCCGCCGGCCCGCAGGACCCGGCCGACGCGCTCTGGCTGCTCGACGTGCCGACCGGCGAGGAACGGCTGGTCGCCGATCCGGCGGCGCTGCTCGGCGCCGACGGCGAGACGCTGGGTCCGGGCGAACGCGCGCTGCGCGAGCGGCTGCGGCTGAGCGCCTCCGGCATCGGCTCGTACGTGCTGGACGGCGCCGGCCGGGTGGCGGTGTTCGCGCTGGCCGGCCGGCTGTTCCGGGCCGACCTGGTGCACGGTGACGTCGTCGAGGTGGCCACGTTCGGTCCGGTGCTCGATCCCCGGCCCGACCCCACCGGGCAGCGCCTGGCATACGTCACCGACGCCGCCGAGGGCGTCCGGCGGGGGCAGTTGCGGGTGGTCGAGAACGACGGCACCGACACCCTGCTGGCCGGCGAGGACTCGGGGGTGACCTGGGGGCTGGCCGAGCACGTCGCGGCGGAGGAGTTCCACCGGTTCCGCGGTTACTGGTGGGCGCCGGACGGTCGTTCGGTGCTGGCCGCCCGGGTGGACGAGTCCCGGGTGCAGCGCTGGTACCTGCACGACCCGGCCGACCCGGCGAGCCCGCCGACGACTGTCGCGTACCCCCCGGCCGGCGGCCTGAACGCCGAGGTCAGCCTGCACCTGCTGGACCTCGACGACGGTTGGGTCGACGTGCACTGGGACCGGGAGACCTACCCCTACCTGACCAGCGTGGACTGGGCCGACGGGGGGCCGTTGATCACCGTGTTGCGCCGGTCGCAGCAGCACGGCCTGGTGCTCGCCGTCGACCCGCGCACCGGCGAGACCCAGGTGCACGCCGAGCTGGCCGACCCGCGCTGGGTGGAGCCGGTCCCCGGCACCCCGGCGCACCTGCCGGACGGCCGGGTCCTGGTCGGCGGCGAACTCGCCCACGACGGGTACGACGCCCGCTGCCTCTTCGCCGACGGGACCCTGCTCACCCCGCCGTCGCTCTACGTGCGGCGGGTGGTGGGCCGGCTGCCCGACGGCAGCGGCCCCGCCGACCTGCTGGTCGAGGCGAGCGACGGCGAACCGAGCGAGCGGCACCTGTTCCGGGTGCGCACCACCATCGGCGGCGGGGTGGACGCCCGCCGGATCACCACCGACCCGGGCTGGCACACCGCCGCCGTGGGCGGCGACGTGCTGGTCGTGGGCAGCGCCTCGCTCGACCACGCGGGCACCCGCTGGACGGTGTGGCGGGGCGAGCGGGAGGTGGCCGTGCTGCGTTCGCTCGCCGCCACCCCGCCGTACGCCCCGCTGCCGCTGCTGGAGCGGGTCACCGACCGGCGGCTGCCGACGGCCGTGCTCTATCCGGACGACCACGTCACCGGCCGGCGGTTGCCGGTGCTGCTGGACGTCTACGGCGGTCCGGGGCACCAGGAGGTGCTAGCGGCCCGCGCGGTGTGGCTGGAGCGGCAGTGGTGGGCCGACGCCGGTTTCGCGGTGGTCACCATCGACAACCGCGGTACGCCGGGCGTGGCCCCCTCCTTCGAGAAGGTGATCCACCGGCGGGTGGCCGACGTCGTCCTGCTCGACCAGGTCGACGCGCTCACCGCGCTGGCCGGCAAGCATCCCGACCTGGACATGGACCGGGTGGCGGTGCGCGGCTGGTCGTTCGGCGGCTGGCTGGCCGGGCTGGCGGTGCTGCGGCATCCGGAGCTGTTCCGGTGCGGCGTCGTCGGGGCGCCGGTCACCGACTGGGCGCTGTACGACACCGCCTACACGGAGCGCTACCTGGGCCTGCCCGACGACGGCACGGACATCTACGCGCACCACTCGCTGGTGGAGCTGGCCGGCGAGCCGGTGTCGGGGCCGGCGGCGGCCCGGCCGTTGCTGCTGGTGCACGGGATGGCCGACGACAACGTGGTGGCCGCGCACACCCTGCGCCTGTCGGCGGCGCTGCTGGCGACCGGCCGGCCGCACTCGGTGCTCCCGCTCACCGGGGCCACCCACATGGCCGCCGGCGGCACCGCCGAACGCCTGCTCAGGCTCGAACTCGACTTCATCCGCCAACACCTCTGACGCGCCCCCGCCCCGGCTCCGGCTCCGGCGAAAGGGGCGCCTGCCGCAGGCCGAGGGCACGAAGTGCCAGATCGCCGAGCGGGTAATGGTCGGGGGCGGCACCTGCACGGAGGCCCCCGGTCGACGGCGTTGTCGACCGGGGGCCGGTCCGTTCGGTACTACGGGCGTGCGGGTGGTGTCACTGCTTGACGTAGGCGTCCACGAAGCTCGGCCAGCCGAAGATGCTGCCGACGAAGACGCCGCCGGCCTTCTCACCGTGGGCGATGGAGACCACCTCGGTGTAGAGCGGCACGGCGGGCGCCGACTCCTTCATCAGTCGCTCGTCGATCTTGCTCCACTCCTCGGCCTGCTTGGCGGGGTCGAGCGCGAGCACGCGGTCGAACTCCGCGTTGAGCGCGTCGTTGTTGAGCTGCGAGCTGTTGCTGTTGCCCTCGGCCTTGAGGCCACGGCCGTCGAAGAGCACCGGCAGGATCGAGGCGCCGCTGGGCCAGTCGGCGGCCCACGAGTCGACCCAGATGTCGTACGGGTTGTCCTTCTTCTTCACCGTGTCGAGGTAGCCGTCCTCGGGGATCGTCTTGATCGTGACGGTGAAGCCGGCCTTCTCCAGCGCGTTCTTGATCTGGGCAGCCCGCTCCTGGGAGCTGGTCACGTCGGAGGTGAGCAGGACCAGGTTCTGCGCCTTGCCGGCGAGCAGTTCCTTGGCCTTCTCCGGGTTGCCGCTGTCGCCGGCCGGGTACGCGTCGAACTGCTTGTAGCCGAGCGTGGTGGGCGGCAGCAGCGTGGTCAGCGGCACGGCGCCGTAGGGGCCACCGAGGTTCTTGGTGATGCTGGTCCGGTCGATCGCGTGGTTGATCGCCTGCCGCACCGACAGGTCGGTGACCCGGGCGGTGTTGATGCTCAGCCGGTACGCGTTCGGCGTGGCGGCGACGATCATCCGCTCCTTGAGCTTCGGGTCGCCGGTGACCTTGGCGATCAGCTCCGACGGGACACCGCCGGTGGCGACCGCCGCCGCGTCGTTGCCGGTGCCCGCGAGCACCCGGTTGGTCTGGGCGGCCTGGTCGGCGCCCAGCGACCAGATGAACCTGTCCGGGTACTGGTGGCGCACGGCGTCGGTGGCCGGGTCCCAGTGCTCGTTGCGCTCGAGCACGATCTCGACGCCCGGGGTGTGCTTGGTGAACTTGTACGGGCCCGACGAGAACGGCTGGTTGTCCAGGTTGACGCCGGTGTCCTTGTCGGCCGGCAGCGGCGCGGTGGCCGGCAGCGAAACGGCGAACGGCAGGTCACAGCGGGGCTTGTTGAACTCGAAGCGCAGCGTCCGCTCGTCCGGCGTGGTCAGCCCCGGCGGCAGCGACGTCTTGTTGGCCTTGAAGTCCCACTTGGTGTCGAACTGCGGGCTGTCGGTCAGCCACTCCTGCAGGTAGGTCGGGCCGCCGGTGAGGTCCGGGTCGAAGGACCGGGCGATGCCGTACGCGATCTCCTTGCTGGTGATCGGCCGGCCGTCCTCGAACTTCACCCCCTGCTTGACCTTGAACTCCCAGACCTTGCAGTCGTTGTTGACGTTGGTCCCGGGGGTCTCGGCCAGGTCGCCGACCAGGGTCACGTTGCCCTTGCCGTCGTCCTTGAACGTGGTGAGGAAGCGGGCGTAGAGCTGGCTTCCCATCAGGCCCGCGAACGAGTAGGCCCGCTGCGGGTCCATGTGCGAGATCTTGTTCTCGCGCAGGATGTAGAAGGTGCCGCCCTTGGCGGCGCCGGGCACCTCGGGCGCCGGGCCGAGGGAGTCCTTGGGGTCCGTGGCGATGGCACCGGAGCGGGGCTTGGTGGTGTCCACGCCGCCCGTGTCGTCGCCGGTGTTCTCACTGCACGCACCGAGGGAGACCATCAGTGCTATCGCACCGCCCAGGGCGGTGACGCGCCTTGCTCGCATACTTACTCCTCCGGATCACGATGAAGGAAAGCTTCGCTCAGATTCCCTGGTCGGTAGATTTCGATCAGATAACGGGGCCGCAACGATCGACACCGGGTCACGGCGGGTCAGCCGAGGCGCACCCGGGGATCGATGAACGCGTAGAGCAGGTCGACGACCATGTTGGCGACGACCACGAACAGCGCGGAGATCAGCACGGTGGCCATGATGGTCGGCAGGTCCCCCTGGCTGACCGCCTCCACCGCCGTGCGTCCCAGACCCTGGATGCCGAAGGTGGTCTCGGTGATCACCGTGCCGCCGAGCGCCGTGCCCACGTCGAGGCCGGCGATGGTGACGATCGGCGTGATGGCCGCGCGCAACGCGTGCCGCCCGTACACCTGCCGCTTCGGCATGCCCTTGGCCCGGGCCGTGCGCACGTAGTCCTCCGAGAGCGTCTCCAGCATCTGGGCCCGGGACAGCCGGGCGTAGATCGCCGAGAAGAGCAACGCCAGGGTGACCCAGGCCAGCACCAGCCCCCGCGCCCACTCCACCGGATTCTCGAACAGGGACGTGTACCGGGGCGTGGGCAGGATCTTCAGGGTGTAGACGAAGATCAGCAGCAGCACCGCGCCGACGAAGTAGAGCTGCAGCGAGGCGAAGGTCAGGGTGAGACCGATCGAGATCCGGTCCAGCAGGGAGCCCCGCCGCAGGGCGGAGACCATGCCGAGCCCGACCCCGATGGCGAGCCACAGCACCGCCGCCGGCAGGACGATGCTCAGCGTCACCGGCAGCACCCGGGCGAAGGTGTCGCTGACCGCCTCGCTGTTGACGTACGAGTAGCCGAGGCAGGGCGCCGCGCACTCGCCGCCCTGGGCGGTGCCCAGGTCGCGGCCGACGAAGATGCCCTTCATGTAGTTGGCGTACTGCTCCACCTTGGGGTCGTTGAGCCCCAGCTCGGTACGCACCCGCTCCAGTCGCTCGGCGTTGCAGTTCTTCGGACACATGCCGGTCACCGGGTCGGCGGGGAGAGCGAAGAACAGCAGGAAGCTGACCACACTCACCGCGAACAGTACCGAGACCGCCTGCAGCACCCGCTTCAGCAGGAAGCGCACCATGCGCAGAACCCCTTACCGTGACGACTTCGGGTCGAGCGCGTCACGCAACGCGTCGCCGAAGAGGTTGAACGCCAGCACGAGCGCGAAGATCGTGATGCCGGGGAAGAAGACGTAGGCCGCGTCGGTCTGCAGGTAGTCGATGCTCCGGTAGATCATCCGGCCGAAGCTCGGCACCGACTCGGGCAGGCCCACGCCGAGGAAGGACAGCGCCGCCTCGCTGGTCACGTACGAGGGCACCAGCAGGGAGAACGACACCAGGACCGGGGCCCAGATGTTCGGCAGCAACTGCCGGAAGAGCATGTGCCCGAGCCCCGCGCCGCTGGCCTTCGCCGCCTCGACGAACTCGCGTTCGCGCAGCGACACCACCTGCCCGCGCACCAGCCGGGCGGTGCTGGTCCAGCCGAACGCGGTGAAGACCACGATCAGCGTGGTGACCGCGAACCAGGTCGGCACCTCGTCGCGCGGGCCGTAGAAGCGCAGCGAGAACGTCGGCACCACGGCCAGCGCGAAGATCAGGAACGGCATCGCCAGGGCGACGTCGGTGATCCAACTGATCACCGCGTCCACCACCCCGCCGAGGTAGCCGGCGAGGATTCCGAGGACCACGCCGATCGTCGTGGTGATCACGGCGGCGCCGAGCGCGATGAGCAGCGACGTGCGGATGCCGTAGATCATCCGGACGAAGATGTCCCGGCCGAGGCCGGGCTCCAGGCCGAACCAGTGGTCGCCGCTGATCCCGCCGACGTAGCCCAGCGGCATCCCCGTGCTGTCCAGCAGGTCGCCGAACTGCTGGTTCGGCGACACCCCGTAGAGCCGTTGGACCAGGGGCGCACCGATCGCCAGCAGCACGAAGAAGACCAGCACCACGCCGCTCACCAGGGCGGTGCGGTCATTGCGCAGCCGGCTGCGGACGAGCTGGCCGGGTGAACGGCCGACCATCGCCTGCTGCTCGCCTGCGGCGGCACCGCCGGACTCGATCTCGGCCAGCGCCGTGCCCTCGACGGGGGACAGACTCACTTCGACACCTCCTCGGCGCTCGTGCCGGCCCCGCCCGTCGCGGCGACCGGGCCCGTCTCCGGGAAGTGGCAGGCGGTGGCCTGGTCGCCGTCGCGCGGCACCAGCGCCGGCTCCTCGGTGGAGCACCGCTCCTGCGCCTTCCAGCACCGGGTGCGGAAGCGGCAACCCGACGGCGGGTCCAGCGGCGTCGGGACGTCCCCGGAGAGCCGGATCCGCCCGGGCGCGCCGAGCTGGGTCACGTCGGGGATCGCCGAGAGCAGGGCCCGGGTGTACGGGTGCTGCGGCCGTTCGTAGATGTCGTTCCGGTCGCCGATCTCCACGATCTTGCCCAGGTACATGACGGCGACCCGCTGGCAGAAGTGCCGGACCACGGCCAGGTCGTGGGCGATGAAGACGAACGCCAGGCCCAGGTCGCGTTGCAGGTCGCGCAGCAGGTTGACCACCTGCGCCTGGATCGACACGTCGAGGGCGGAGACCGGCTCGTCGGCGACGATCAGCTTGGGTTGCAGCGCCAGCGCCCGGGCGATGCCGATGCGCTGCCGCTGGCCGCCGGAGAACTCGTGCGGGTAGCGGTTGTAGTGCTCCGGGTTCAGCCCCACCAGCTCCAGCAGCTCCTGGACCCGCTTCTTCACCCCGCCCGGCGGGTTGATCCCGTTGACCTGCAACGGCATCGCCACGATCCCACCGACGGTGTGCCGGGGGTTCAGCGAGGCGTACGGGTCCTGGAAGATGATCTGGAGGTCCTGTCGCAGCGCGCGCAGCTCGCGGCGGCCCGCGTGGGTGATGTCCCGCCCGGCGAACTCGATGCTGCCGGCCGTCGGCTCCAGCAGCCGGACGAGCATCCGCCCGGTGGTCGTCTTGCCGCAGCCCGACTCGCCCACCAGGCCCAGGGTCTCGCCCGGCCGCACGTCGAAGTCCAGCCCGTCCACGGCCCGGACCAGCCCGCCGCGCCGCAGGCCGTTGCGGACCGGGAAGTGCTTGGCCAGCCCACGCACCCGCAGCAACGGCTCCACGGTGTCCGTGGCCCGCACGGTCTCGTCGCTCACCGGAACCCACCTTCGTTCGCGACTGCGGTACTCCGCTGCGCTGCGTTCCTCGCGCTCACCGGAGCCCACCTTCGTTCGCGACTGCGGTACTCCGCTGCGCTGCGTTCCTCGCGCTCACCGGGCCACTCCCACCTGGGCGATGTCTTCGGCGTAGAGCCGCGTGCGGTCGTCGGCGGAGAGGTGGCAGGCGACCAGGTGGCCGGGCGCTCCCGCCGGGCGCAGCTCGGGGACCTGGGTGCGGGACCGGTCGCCGTTGCGGTCGGCGTAGCGGCAGCGCGGGTGGAAGGCGCAGCCGGGCGGCAGGTTGATCAGGCTCGGCGGGTTGCCCCGGATGGGCACCAGGTCCGCGTCCGCGTCGCCGTGCAGCGAGGGCACGCTGGAGAGCAGACCCCAGGTGTACGGGTGCTGCGGCCGGCGGAGCACCTGCTCGACGCTGCCGTGTTCGACGGCCCGCCCGCCGTACATGACCAGCACCTCGTCCGCGACCCGGCTGACCACGCCCAGGTCGTGGGTGATCAGGATGACCGCGGAGTGGAACTCGGCCTGGAGGTCGGCCAGCAGGTCGAGGATCTGCGCCTGCACGGTCACGTCCAGGGCGGTGGTCGGCTCGTCGGCGATCAGCAGGTCCGGGTCGTTGACCAGCGCCATGGCGATCATCGCCCGCTGCCGCATGCCGCCGGAGAACTCGTGCGGGTACTGGTCGAAGCGGCGGGCCGGCTGCGGGATGCCGACCCGGCCCAGCATGTCCACCGCGCGTCGGTGTGCCTCGCGCCGGCCGGCCTTCGGGTGGTGCACCCGGTACGCCTCGGCGATCTGCTTGCCCACGGTGTAGTACGGGTGCAGGGCGGACAGCGGATCCTGGAAGATCATCGCCATGTCCCGGCCGCGCAGGCGGCGTATCTCCTCGTCGGGCAGGCCGACGAGCTGGCGGCCACCGACGGAGATCTCCCCGGTGATGCTGGCCCGCTTGGTGCTGTGCAGTCCGAGGATGGCCAGCGAGGTCACGCTCTTGCCCGAGCCCGACTCGCCGACGATGCCGAGGGTGCGTCCACGGGCCACCTCGAACGACACCCCGTCGACGGCCCGCACCACGCCGTCCTCGGTGTCGAACCGGACCCGCAGGTCGCTGACCCGCAGGTAGGGATCCTGATCGGAGCGCTGCTCCGGCACGCTGGGACGGCCCGGTTCCCCGGACGGCGCCGACTCCGGCCTGTCCACGACCGCCTCCCTCAGCAACGAAGAGAACTTACAAGAAACCGCTGAGGGTGAAAGTAAGCTACATGGACGGGGCTGTCAGCGGGCCACAGCGTAACGACTCTGCAACGGGTGTGAACAGCCCCTACCAGCACATCCATGGCCACGACTGGAACGCGCGCCCCGCCGCCCGCCCACGGCCCCACCCTCCGCCCCGCGCGGCGGACGTCGGCGCGCGGGCGGCCGACGACGCTTCCGGGTGAGCGGCCGCGATATCCGGGACAGGCGTGCCGTGAGGTTCTTAACATCCGGACATCGATCATCGTCCAGGGGTTCCCACCAGCGGGGACACACGGGACACTGCCTTGCGCGGACGGCTCGCGAAGATCGGCGTAACGTATGTCACCTAGCTGCGCCGTGCCGGTGCGGTCGTTGGCGTGCGCAAGACGTGGCAGCGGGCACGGGGTCGCCGGTCCGCGTGCCGACCGGAACTTGATCCGCCCGTGCGGGTCCTGTCAGGGAGACGACTCGAATGACATCAACGGCAACGAGGCCGCGGGGGGCGCGGGCGCGCGCCGCCATCGCGGCGAAGACGTTGCGCACCGACCGCTGGTGGCTCGCCCCGCTGATCACCGTGATCGGGCTCAGCGCGTGGGTGGCGTACGCGACGGTCCGGGTCTTCATGCACGACTTCTACTGGGTCGAGGACTACCACTACCTGACCCCGTTCTACTCCCCCTGCGTGACCGACCGGTGCCTGCCGGAGGCCGCGCACTTCGGACGGTTCCTGCCCGACTGGTGGATCATCCCGGACGCCGCGCTGACGCTGCCGTTCCTGCTGCTGTTCCGGCTCACCTGCTACTACTACCGCAAGGCGTACTACCGCTCGTTCTGGCTGTCGCCGCCCGCCTGCGCCGTGCCGGACGGGCACAAGTCCTACAGCGGCGAGACCCGGTTCCCGCTGCTCGGGCAGAACCTGCACCGCTACTTCTTCTACGCCGCCGCGATCATCTCGCTGATCAACACCTGGGACGCGATCCTCGCCTTCCACTCCCCCAAGGGCTTCGGGTTCGGGCTGGGCAACATCATCCTGCTCGTCAACGTGGTCATGCTGTGGGCGTACACGATCTCCTGCCACTCGTGCCGGCACATCATGGGCGGGCGGCTCAAGCACTTCTCCAAGCACCCGGTGCGCTACCGGGCCTGGACCTTCATCTCCGCCCTGAACGTCCGGCACATGCAGCTCGCCTGGATCACCCTCGGCACGCTGGCCCTGACGGACTTCTACGTCATGGCGCTCGCGGCCGGGTGGTTCAACGACCTGCGGTTCATCAACTAGAGGGCCCCCTGACATGACCAATTCTCACGACCAGACGAGCGCTACCACGCGGATCGAACGACACCACTACGACGTCGTCGTGATCGGCGCCGGCGGCGCCGGCCTGCGCGCGGCGATCGAGGCCCGCCTCGCCGGCAAGAAGACCGCGATCATCTCGAAGTCGCTCTTCGGCAAGGCGCACACGGTGATGGCCGAGGGCGGCGCCGCCGCCGCGATGGGGAACGTCAACAGCCGGGACAACTGGCAGGTGCACTTCCGCGACACCATGCGCGGCGGCAAGTTCCTCAACAACTTCCGGATGGCCGAGCTGCACGCGAAGGAGTCGCCGCAGCGCATCTGGGAGCTGGAGACGTACGGCGCGCTCTTCGACCGCACCAAGGACGGGAAGATCTCGCAGCGCAACTTCGGCGGCCACGAGTACCCCCGGCTGGCGCACGTCGGCGACCGCACCGGCCTGGAGCTGATCCGCACCCTCCAGCAGAAGATCGTGTCGCTGCAGCAGGAGGACAAGCGCGACCACGGCTCGTACGACGCCCGGATCAAGGTCTTCTCCGAGACCACCATCACCGAGCTGCTGCTCGACGGCGACCGGATCGCCGGCGCGTTCGGCTACTACCGGGAGTCCGGCGAGTTCATCCTCTTCGAGGCGCCGGCGGTGGTGCTGGCGACCGGCGGCGTCGGACGCTCCTACAAGGTCACCTCGAACTCCTGGGAATACACGGGCGACGGGCACGCGCTGGCCCTGCGGGCCGGCGCGACCCTGATCAACATGGAGTTCCTCCAGTTCCACCCGACCGGCATGGTCTGGCCGCCCTCGGTGAAGGGCATCCTGGTCACCGAGTCGGTGCGCGGCGACGGCGGCGTGCTGAAGAACTCCGACGGCAAGCGGTTCATGTTCGACTACGTCCCCGACGTCTTCCGCAAGCAGTACGCGGAGACCGAGGAGGAGGCGGACCGCTGGTACACCGACCCGGACAACAACCGGCGCCCGCCGGAGCTGCTGCCGCGCGACGAGGTGGCCCGGGCGATCAACAGCGAGGTCAAGGCCGGGCGGGGCACCCCCTCGGGCGGCGTGTTCCTCGACATCGCCTCCCGTAAGCCGGCGGAGGAGATCCGTCGCCGCCTGCCGTCGATGTACCACCAGTTCAAGGAGCTGGCCGACGTCGACATCACCAGGGAGCCGATGGAGGTCGGGCCCACCTGCCACTACGTGATGGGTGGCGTCGAGGTCGATCCCGACAGCGGGGCCGCGTTCGGCCACGTGCGGGGGCTCTTCGCGGCGGGCGAGGTCTCCGGCGGCATGCACGGCTCCAACCGGCTCGGCGGCAACTCCCTGTCCGACCTGCTGGTGTTCGGCAAGCGTGCCGGCGGCCACGCCGCCTCGTACGCCGACGGCCTGCCCGCGCGCCCGAAGGTGGGCATCGCCGACGTGGAGGCCGCGGTGGAGACGGCCCTCGCGCCGTTGCAGCGCGACACCGGCGAGAACCCGTACACCCTCCAGCAGGACCTCCAGGCGGTGATGGGGGATCTGGTCGGCATCATCCGCCGGGAGGGCGAGCTGGCGGACGCGCTGATCAGGCTGGCGGAGCTGCGGGAGCGGGTGGCGAAGGTCAGCGCGAGCGGCGGCCGGCGCTACAACCCGGGCTGGCACCTGGCGCTCGACCTGCGCAACATGCTGGTGGTCTCGGAGTGCACCGCGAAGGCGGCGCTGGAGCGGCGCGAGTCGCGCGGCGGGCACACCCGGGAGGACCACCCGGCGATGGACCCGGCGTGGCGCCGGGTCAACCTGGTCTGTGCCCTCGACGGCGACACGGTGCGGCTGGATCGCAAGCCGCTGCCGCGGATGCGCCCGGAGCTGATCGGCCTCTTCGACCGCGCGGAGCTGGCCAAGTACCTCACGGAGGAGGAGCTCGCCGAGTTCGACGCTTCCGCCGCCGACGTCGAGACCGAGAAGGAGCGCTGACGACATGGGTACCCAGGACTCTCCGGCGCCCGGCAAGCCGGGCGCGAAGCGCCAGTTCCGTATCTGGCGCGGCGACGAGACCGGCGGCGACCTGCAGGACTACGCGGTCGAGGTGAACGAGGGCGAGGTCGTCCTCGACGTCATCCACCGGCTCCAGGCGACGGAGGCCCCGGATCTGGCCTGCCGCTGGAACTGCAAGGCCGGCAAGTGCGGCTCCTGCTCCATGGAGATCAACGGCAAGCCGCGGCTGAGCTGCATGACCCGCATGTCGACCTTCACGGAGGACGAGACGGTCACGGTCACCCCGCTGCGCACGTTCCCCGTGATCCGGGACCTGGTCACCGACGTCTCGTTCAACTACGAGAAGGCCCGGGAGACGCCGGCGTTCGCGCCGCCGGCCGACCTGGCGCCCGGCGAGTACCGGATGCAGCAGGTCGACGTGGAACGCTCGCAGGAGTTCCGCAAGTGCATCGAGTGCTTCCTGTGCCAGAACGTCTGCCACGTCATCCGCGACCACGACGAGAACAAGCAGGCGTTCTCCGGGCCGCGGTACTTCATCCGGGCCGCCGAGCTGGACATGCACCCGCTGGACACGAACGCCGACCGCAAGGAGTACGCGCAGGCCGAGCAGGGCCTCGGGTTCTGCAACATCACCAAGTGCTGCACCGAGGTCTGCCCCGAGCACATCAAGATCACGGACAACGGCATCATCCCCATGAAGGAACGGGTCGTCGACCGCAGGTACGATCCCCTGGTGTGGCTTGGTAGCAAGATCTTCCGGAGGGGTCAGGTGCCTCAGACCATGGTGACCGGCGGGCACGTCAGCGGTGCCGTACGCGCCAGCGCGGCCCACGGTGGTGTGCACTCGCACGCCGGCGGCTCGCACGACCCGAAGGCCGAGAGGCAGGCGCAGCAGGGCGTCAACTGGGACCGCGAGGTGCCGAGGCCGACCGCCCCGGCCGTCGACGACCACGGCAAGCTGCCGCTGACGGAGCTCACGTTCGACCGGGCGGCGGCGCCGTCCCCGTTCGGCGACGACGTGACCTTCCCGCTACCCCCGGAGCACCTCAACTTCGCCCACCCGGAGCAGGACAAGCACTGAGCGCGCTGACGACGACGGGGGCCGCGGCTGATGCCGCCGGCCCCCGTCCCCTTTCCGCCCGGTTGCCCGCTTCCGTTCGGGTGTCGGCTCCCGTTCGGGTGTCGGCTTCCGTTCGGGTGTCGGCTCCCGTTCAGGGCGAGAGGATCGGCCGGAGGGCGGTGACGATGGGCGCGTCCGCGGGCAGCCACGTGACGGTCTCCAGCTCGTCGGCGGAGAGCCAGCGCAGCGCCGAGTGTTCCAGGGCCTGCGGCTGGTCGCCGTGCAGCAGGCGGGCCGCGTACACCTTGAGCACCCAGCGGCCGTGGGCCATCCGGACGTTGCGGCCGACCCGGTCGCCGATCTCCACGCGTACGGCCAGTTCCTCGGCGCACTCGCGGGCGAGCGCCGCGGTCTCGCTCTCGCCCGGCTCCACCTTGCCGCCGGGAAACTCCCACATGCCCGCCACCTCGGGCGGGGCGGAACGGGCGCAGGCGAGCACCCGGCCGTCCCTGATGATCGCCGCTCCGACGATCACCCTGAGGTCCCGTCGTTCGGCCTGCCCGCCGCCATTAGCCCGTTCGGTCCGCACGGGCGTCCAGCGTGCCAGATCAATCGGCGGTTTGGGTACCGTGGCCGACCGTCAGGGCAGGAGAACCCGGAAGTGTGGGCGTGGACACACCCAGGACGCGGCGACAGACTAGAGGCACCGACAAGACACGGGACGGCGACGATTTGGCCACAGGCCGGCAACGGCGCCTGGGAGGTGCGGTGATGCGCGCGCTGTTCAGCGGTCGATCCAAGCACGACTACCTCAGCGACGCCCTCACCCTCCTGACCGGTTGGATCCGTGAGGACGAACAGCTCCGACGGACCCTCGCCATCGACGACACGCAGCACGCGGCCCTCACCGAGCGGGTCAAGGTGATCGCCGACGCGCTGCGCCTGCGTCCGGAGATCACCCGCCGGGCGGACCAGACCCAGATCCGGGTGGGGCACGGCAACGCTCCGCTGACCGAGAGCGAGGTCCTGCTGGCCGCCCGCATCGAGGATGCCTTCCGCGCGGTCACCCAGCCCTGAGCCCCCGCCACCCGCCGTCGACGCGCCCGGTTTCCGGCGGTCGACGCGGCGGCGGATCGGATGAGAAGGGCCGGGGAAGCTGGTGTTTCCCTGAAAGGGACGCGGGTATCAGTCCGGTACGGGAGCAGACAACTGCCCCCGTACCGGACTGATCATCTGATATCGCACTTCTGGGAGCTGACATGACCACCCCCACCGTGAACCGCGCGACCGACCACGACGTCCGGCACACGCACCGGCCCGGCGACGAGACCAAGCCGTCCTGGAAGACCACGGAGCTGGCCGTCTACCTGCTCTCGGTGATCGGGGTGCTGATCGCCTCGAACGCCGTCGGCGACGGCGCCGCCGACAACGGCGGCGACTATTTCGCGGCCGACAAGGCCTGGTGGTACATCACCCTGCTGACCATCGGTTACCTCATCAGCCGCGGCCTGGCCAAGTCCGGCAGCCGCAGCCGCGACAACGACCCGCGCACCAACCGTTAGTCGCACCGCGCCCGAAGCCCCGCCCGCGTCCCCTCGATGCGCCGGCGGGGCTTCGCGGCGACGGCCCCCTCAGGCGGCGTCCTGGGGGTACCAGCGCAGTTCCACCGGGTTGCCGTCCGGGTCCCGCACGTAGACCGAGGTGGCGTCGCCGCGCGCCCCGAACCGGCCCACCGGGCCCTCGATCACCGCGAAGGCACCCGAGGCGAGCACCTGCGCCCAGTCCAGCGGCTCCACCACCAGGCAGAAGTGGTCGACGTTGGACTCCCCGCGGTGCCGGTGGACGAGGTCGATGATGGTTCCCGCGTCGACCCGTACCGAGGGGAACGGGACCTGCCCGGCCCGCCACTCGTCGACCCGCACCGGGGCCAGTCCGAGCAGGTCGCAGTAGAAGCCCAGCGCGCGTTCGACGTCTGTCACGTTGAGCACGAGGTGGTCGAAGCCCGTGACCCGCACCGCGCTCACCTCGCCTCCAGGGGGTGGGCCTGGCACAGCCAGTCGGTGAACGATGACGGGGCGGAGCTTCTCGCCGACCTCTCGCAGCGGGCGTCGAGGGCGGCCAGGTGGTCGGTGACTGTCGTGGTTTCCATGCCCCTCACGATCCCCCGGCGGGCGGGCCCGACCAAGACACGATCGCACTACCATCGTTGAGCCGGACTCAACGATGGGCGGGACGTGCTGGAACGACACGAGCTGGAGACCTTCCTGACCCTCGCCGAGGAGTTGCACTTCGGCCGGACGGCGCAGCGCCTGCGGGTGACCACCGGGCGGATCAGCCAGGTGGTCGGGAAGCTGGAACGCCGCGTCGGCGCCCCGCTCTTCGCCCGCACCAGCCGGGTCGTGCAGCTCACCCCGATCGGACGGCGGCTCGCCGACGACCTGGCGCCGCTGGTCGCCGGCATCGACGACGCCGTACGCCGGGCCGTCGATGCGGGGCGGGGCGTCACCGGGCGGTTGCGGGTCGCCTTCCTCGGCGAGTGGACCGCCCCGACGCTGCTCAGGGCCGTCGCCCTCTTCTCCCGACGCCACCCCGACTGCCGGGTCGAGGTGCGGGAGGCGCAGCTCCTCACCTCCCGGCAGAGCCTGCTCGACGGCTCCGTCGACGTCCTGCTGGCCGCGTACCCCTTCGACGGGATGGCCTGCGGGCCGGCGCTGACGCAGGAGCGGCGGTTGCTCGCGGTGCCCGCCGGGCACCCGCTGACCCGGGAGGAGTCCGTCTCCCTGGAGACGCTCGGCGACCACCCGGTGGTGCAGTACCCGGCCGTGACCTCGGCGGAGTTCAAGTGCGACCGCACCCCCGAGCGGACCCCGTCGGGGCGGCCGGTGCCGAAGGGGCCGGCGGGCAACACGTTCTCGGAGATGCTGACGCTTGTCGCGATGGGGCGGGGGGTGCTGCCGGTGGGCGAGCACACCCGCCGCTACCACCCGCGCCCCGACGTGGCGTACGTGCCGATCCACGACGCGCCACCGATCCGGCGTGGCCTGGTCTGGCGGGAGAGCAACGGCACGGCCCGGGTCCACGAGTTCGTCCGGGCCGCGACCGACGCGAACACGGCCTGACGGGCACCCGCCCCGTTTCCGCAGCCTTCCTCGTCCCCGCCCGCCGGCAGTGATCTCCGGTTGGCGCGCCCGGCCTACCGTGGGGACATGGCCAACCCGACGTACGACCGCAAGGAACAGTTCCAGCAGATCCAGAGCGGCCTGCTCCAGGGGGAACAGATCATCGCCGTCTACGACGCCGTCGGCACCGGCACCGGCTTCATCGGCCTGACCGACCGGCGCGTGATCATCCAGGACCGCTCCTTCGTCGGGAAGCGGTTCGCCATCACCAGCATCCCCTACTCGAAGGTCACCAGCGTCAGCGTGGTCAGCAACAAGTCGTGGGGCGGCTCGTTCTTCTCCACCGGGGCCATCGCGATCCACGTCGGCACGCACACCTACGAGGTGGAGTTCCGGGGCGCCGACAAGAGCCACCACGTGCACAACGTGATCCTGCACCACATCAGCTGAGCCAGCCGTAAAGCGGTTGCCGGTGCGGGTCGGCAGGCGATTGGGTGGGGGGCAGGTCGAGCGAACGGAGACGACGATGTCCGATGCGTCGAGGTCCGTCCAGGCAGGGACCCCACCCCACGGGATCGAGGCTTCGTGAGCACCTGCATCTGCACACCCCCTGCGCCGGAGCGCGCCGCCGACCGCACCACCCGGGGAGGCCGGTGATGTCTGTCTTCGACGATCCCGGTCTCTTCGGCCGGCTGTGGGCCGACACCTATGACGCCCCGGGCAACCCGGACCCGGCTCCGGCGGTCGACTTCCTCGCCGGGCTCGCCGACGGCGGCCCCGCCCTGGAGCTAGCCATCGGCACCGGCCGGGTCGCGCTGCCGCTCGCCGAGCGGGGCGTCGCCGTCGAGGGGGTCGAGGCGTCCCCGGAGATGGTGGCGAAGATGCGTGCCAAGCCCGGCGGCGACGACATCCCGGTCGTCATCGGGGACATGGCCGACGTGCCGGTCACCGGCGGCCCCTACCGGCTGGCATACCTGGTCTTCAACACCCTGTTCAACCTGGTCGACAGCGAGCGGCAGGCGGCCTGCTTCCGCAACGTCGCGCGGGTGCTCGCGCCGGGCAGTGCGTTCGTCATCGAGACGTTCGTGCCGGACCCGGCCGACTTCGACCGGGACGAGCAGGTCCAGATGCGGTCCGTGACCGAGGATTCGGCCACCATCCGTCTGCACCAGTACGACCGGGCGGCGCAGACGTTCGTCCGGCAGACCATCATGTTCGACCGGGACGGTGTGCACCTGCGTCCCTTCGCGATGCGTTATCTCTGGCCGGAGCAGATTGACGAGTTGGCGGAGCGGGCCGGCCTGCGGCTCGCCGAGCGGTATGCCGACTGGCACCGGTCGCCCTTCGTGGCGGACAGCCCCGCGCACATCTCGGTCTACCGCACCCGGTAGGGCGCACCCGGCGGCACGCGGGGCGGCTAATCCGGCCGCTGCTCCCCCGCTGTCGTGACCCGGGAAGGGCGGGGCAGTTCGGCGGCGCGTTCCAGCAGGGCCCGCCGTTCGGCGCCGGAGTGCGCCTCGGCCGCCCGCCGGAACAGCTCGGCGGCCCGGTGGTGGTCGCCCTGCCGGGCGAGCTGGTCCGCCTCCACGGCGAGCGCCGACGGGTACGCGTCGAGTGCCCCGTCGCGGCGGGCCACGGCGAGCAGCGCCAGCCCCGCCGCCGGCCCGTACGCGTAGCCGTGCGCGACCGCCCGGTTCAGCGCCACCACCGGCGACGGCTGCAGTGCCACCAACCGGTCGTACCCCTCGGCCACCGCGACCCAGTCGGTGGCCGCGGCCGAGGCGGCGGTGGCGTGGCACGCGGCGATGCGGGCCTGGAGGGCGTACGGGCCGTCCGCCGTGATCCTCGTCAGGATGCCGACGCCCTCGGCGATGGCGGCGTGGTCCCAGCGGGTGCGGTCCTGCCGGTCGAGGGTGAGCAGGTTGCCGTCGCGATCGCGCCGGGCGTCGCGCCGGGAGTGCTGGAGCAGGAAGAGGGCCAGCAGGGCGGCCACCTCGGGCTGGGCCGGCATCAGCCGGTCGAGCAACCGCGCCAGGCGGATCGCCTCCTCGGCGAAGGCAGGCTCGCCGTCGGCGTCGTAGCCCCGGGTGAAGAGCAGGTAGAGCACGGCGAGAACGCCGGGCAGCCGCTCGGCGAGCGCCGGCCCGCCGGGCACCCGGTAGGGGATGCCGGCGGCGGCGATCCTCGCCCTGGCCCGGGTGAGTCGCCGAGTCATGGTCGACTCGCTGACCAGGAAGGCCCGCGCGATGTCGACGGTCGGCACCCCACAGACCGTACGCAGCGTCAGGGCGACCCGCGCCGCCAACGCCAGGGCCGGGTGGCAGCAGGTGAAGACGAGCCGCAGCCGGTCGTCCACGATCTCCCCCTCCCCCGGTACCCCGGGTTCCGGCTCGACCACCGGCCCCGGCCCGGTCAGCGCGAGGACGGCCAGTTCGCGCAGCTTGCGCCGCTCCACCGAGGCCCGCCGGAGCACGTCGACCGCGCGGTTGCGGGCCACCGTCATCAACCAGCCGCCCGGGTTGGCGGGCACACCCTCGGCCGGCCACCGGGTCAGCGCGAGCGCCGACGCCTCCTGGGCGCAGTCCTCGGCCAGGGTCCAGTCGCCGGTCACCCGGATCAGCGTCGCGACGATCCGGGCGTACGACCCGGCGCTCGCGGTGGCGACGGCCGCCGCCACCGCGAGCGGGTCGGCGGGGCTGTCAGCCATCCAGGCGGGCGACCGGACGCAGTTCGAGCCGTCCCTCGCGGGCCATCGGGTGGGTGCGCGCCACCTCGATCGCCTCGTCCAGGTCGGCGCACTCCAGCAGGTCGAAGCCCACGATCACCTCCTTGGTCTCGGCGAACGGGCCGTCGGAGAGCAGCAGCTCCCCGTTGCGGACGCGGACAGTGGTGGCCGCCGACGTCTCCGCGAGCGCGTCGCCCGTCAGCCGTCGGCCCCGCGCGTCGTTCTCCGCGACCCACGCCTCGATGTCCGGCCAGTCGGTCCGGTCGGTGTCCGGTTCGCTGTCGCTGCAGACGAGCATCAGGTACTTCATTCGGCGCTCCTCGGTGTCGGGTCGTCACCAGGATGACGAACGGGCCGCCGGGTTCCGGACACGTCGCGCCGGGAAACCTCGTCGATCCGCCACGAGCGCTCAGCCTTCGCGCCGCCAGAACTGGCGGGGCGCGAAGCCCTCGCGTCGCAGCCAGTGTTCGGTGTAGACGATGCGCTCCGCCTCGACGACCACAAGGGTGTCCCGGGGCGGCTCGGCGAGCGACCTGCCGCGCTCGACGTGTTCGTTCTCCCAGCGGAACGCCGCCCAGTGCCGCGCCCGGTCAGGATCATCCGGGGCGAGCACCCGGGCCGTGCCGAAGACCTGTGCCCCACGGCTGCTGGCCAGGCCGACCAGCGGAGCGAAGATCCCGACCGACACCCTCGGGTCGGCGGCGAGGTTGCGCATCTTCGGCGACCTCGGCGCGGTGGTGAACAGCACCGCGAAGCCCAGCGGGTAGTAGCGCACCGGCGTGGCGATCGGCCCGTCCGGGCCGGCGGTGGCGAGGACGCACATGTTCTGCGACGACAGCAGGTTGAGGATGCGCTCCTCCAGGCGGTCGCGGGGCAGGCGGCCGGTGGGCGTGGGTCCGGACAGCCACGGGTTCGTCGATGGCATCCTCACCTCACTGTTGGTCGAGCAGGAACGGCACGTCCGGGCAGCTCAGGCACGCGAAGACACGCAGCGCACCGTGCCGGCCGACGACCACCCCGGTCGCCTCGTCCGGGTCGCCGTCCGACGGCGGCGGCTGCCACCGCGCGGCGCCCCGCTCCCAGGAGTCGACGACGAGGGTCAGCGTGGTGGGGCCGGCGCAGCGGGGGCACGGCGTCGGGCGCGGGTCCGTGAGGCTCCAGTTGGCGTAGCCGCCGACCTTCCAGCCGGGCGCCATGAAGGTGGCGACGTAGTCGGCCGCCTCCTCCTCGGCCTCCTCCTCGGCCTCCTCGTCGGCCTCCTCGTCGTCCTCGTCGTCGTCCTCGTCGACCAGCCGCCGCAGGTCGTCCGGCAGCTCGTCGGGGTACGGATACTCGACGACCTGCTCCGGGTGCAGCCGGCATGGCCGGGGCACATACCTGTCGGTGCCGACCTCGCCGCGCGGCGGTTCCGCGAGGAGGTCGGTCAGCTCCGCCTCCCGCCGCCAACGCAGCCGCACCGTCGGGCCCCACGGGGCCTCGGAGTGCTCGAACGGGCACCACAGCACCTGCAACAGGTCCGCACCGCCGGGGCGGGGAAGGTCGGGTATGTCCGCGGCGCGCAGTTGCGCCAGCGCGACCATCGGGTTGGGCACGGGATGCGGTCGCGGCACGTACCGGTGGCCGAAGAGGGGGCCGTCGTTGCGTGAGCCCCAGCCACTGAAACCGGGCCCGACCAGGGCGGCGATCTCCCGGTGCAGATCGAGTTCGTCGTCGGTCAGGACGTTCGCCCGCGTGCGCCCGCGCTCCGCCGTCCTCATCCGGGTCGCCAGGTCCGCCGGGATCGGCACCTCCTCGTGGACCATGTACGGCACGTCGCAGGTGGGCCACGGCTCGTCGGCCGGCCAGCGCAGGGGCCCGCCGACGTGGCTGTCGGCGGGCGTGACCGCCCCGGGTCTCGGGTGCAGCCGGGTCGTCGTGCGGCCGAGCCGTTCCAGCCCGGGATAGCGGGCGAGCGCCTCGGGCGGCAGGGGCGCAGTGATCATGGCGAGATCATAGGAGGCCGGCCGGCCGCCCGTGGCCCGCGTGCCGCTGCGGCTACCGTCCCACCCATGACCGTGCTCCGCTCCATCCTGCTCTTCGTGCTGGCCGCGCTGTTCGAGATCGGCGGGGCCTGGCTCGTGTGGCAGGGCTGGCGCGAGAACCGGGGGCTGCTCTGGGTGGCGGCCGGGGTCATCGCCCTCGGTTGCTACGGCTTCGTCGCGACCTTCCAGCCCGATCCGAACTTCGGCCGCATCCTGGCCGCGTACGGCGGCGTCTTCGTCGCCGGCTCCCTGGCCTGGGGCATGCTCGTCGACAGGTTCCGCCCCGACCGCTACGACATCGTCGGCGCGGCCATCTGCCTGGTCGGGGTCGCCATCATCATGTACGCCCCACGCGCCGACTGATCGGCGTCAGGCGGTCGCCTGAGCGATGGCGCGGCCGGCCTGGCGGCCGGAGAAGATGCACCCGCCGAGGAAGGTGCCCTCCAGGGAGCGGTACCCGTGCATCCCGCCCCCGCCGAATCCGCTCGCCTCGCCGGCGGCGTACAGGCCGGGGACCGGGGTCGCGTCGGGGTCGAGCACCCGCCCCGACAGGTCGGTGTGCAGGCCACCGAGGGTCTTACGGGTGATCACGTGCAACCGGACGGCGATGAGCGGGCCGGCCTTCGGGTCGAGGATCCGGTGCGGGGTGGCCGTACGCACCAGCCTGTCGCCACGGTAGCGGCGGGCGTTGTGGATGGCGGCGACCTGGCCGTCCTTGGTGAACGCGTTGGCCAGCTCCCGGTCGCGGGCGACGACCTCGCGCCGGATGTCCTCGACGTCGAGCAGGGGCGTGCCGGTCAGCGCGTTCATGCCGGCGACCAACTCGTCGAGGGTGTCGGCGACGACGAAGTCCGCGCCGTGCTGCTTGAACGCCTCGACGGGTGCGGGCGCGCCGGGACGGATGCGGCCGAGGGTCTGCCGGACGGACTTGTTGGTCAGGTCGGGGTTCTGCTCAGAGCCGGAGAGCGCGAACTCCTTCTCGATGATCTTCTGGGTGAGCACGAACCAGCTGTGGTCGTGGCCGGTGGCCCGCAGGTGCGCCAGCGTGCCGAGGGTGTCGAACCCCGGATACAGCGGCCCGGGCAGCCGCTTGCCGGTGGCGTCGAACCACAGCGAGGAGGGCCCCGGCAGGATGCGGATGCCGTGCCCGGCCCAGACGGGGTTCCAGTTCTGCACCCCCTCGACGTAGTGCCACATCCGGTCGGGGTTGACGACATTGCCGCCGGCGTCCTGGGTGATCCGCAGCATCCGCCCGTCCACGTGGGCGGGAACGCCGGTGATCATGTGCTCGGGGGCGGTGCCGAGCCGGGCCGGCCAGTTCCTTCGGACCAGGTCGTGGTCGGCGCCGATGCCGCCGGAGGACACCAGGACGGCCTGGGCGGCCAACGCGAAGTCGCCGACCACCGTACGGCTGCTGGCCACTCCGCGAGCGGCGTCGCTGGGCTCCAGGACGGCACCGCGTACGCCGGTCACCGTGCCGTCGGTCACGACGAGTTCGTCGACGCGGTGCCGGAACGCGAGGGTGACCAGGCCCTTCGCCACCGCGTCGCGGACCCGGCGGGCGAACGGCGCGACGACCCCCGGCCCGGTGCCCCAGGTGATGTGGAAACGCGGGACCGAGTTGCCATGCCCGGTGGCCCCGTACCCGCCGCGCTCGGCCCAGCCGACCACCGGGAAGAGCCGGACGCCCCGGGCGTGCAGCCAGGGCCGCTTCTCCCCGGCTGCGAAGTCCACGTACGCCTCGGCCCACCGGCGCGGCCACTCGTCCTCGGGCCGGTCGAACCCGGCCGTACCCAGCCAGTCCTGCAGGGCCAGCTCGCGCGAGTCCCGGATGCCCATCCGGCGCTGCTCCGGCGAGTCGACGAGGAACAGGCCGCCGAAGGACCAGAACGCCTGCCCGCCCAGGTTGGCCTCGGGCTCCTGGTCGAGCAGGATCACCCGGCGGCCCGCGTCCGCGAGTTCGGCGGTGGCGACCAGCCCGGCCAGCCCGGCCCCGACAACGATCACGTCTGCGTCCATGACAGGCACTCTCCCCACCGTCGTGTTCGCTGGCGATCCGGGACCGCAGCGGATGAGGACGCATCCTGCCACCCGATTGCGAGAAGTATTCATTGGCCTGCCGGGACGGGTGGCCGCCCGGCGGGAGGTAGCGTCGCGCCATGCGCCTGAAGTTCGGCCGCCCCGACCTGGCCGCGTACGCCGATCGGTTCGACGTGCCGCCGGCGGCGGCGGACCTCGGCGTCACGTTCCTCGGCGTCTCCAGCCTGCTGTTCGACGACGGCGACACGGCGGTGCTGACCGACGGGTTCTTCTCCCGGCCGTCCCTGCTCAGGGTCGCCCTCGGCCGGCTCGCACCCGACGACGCCCGCATCGGCTCCGCGCTCGCCCGGCTGGGACTCGACCACGGGGGCCGCCGCCTGGCCGCCGTGATCCCCGTGCACACGCACTTCGACCACGTCCTGGACTCCGCGACCGTCGCCCTACGCACCGGCGCGGTGCTCGCCGGCGGCCGATCGGCGGTCAACGCCGGCCGGGGAGCCGGCCTCGCCGACGACCGCATCCGCGTCGTCACCCCACACGAGCCGATGACCCTGGGCACCTTCACGCTCACGTTCGTCGAGTCGGAGCACTGCCCACCGGATCGGTTCCCCGGCGAAATCACCGCGCCCGTGGTGCCCCCGGCCCGGGCGTCCGCCTACCGCTGCGGCGAGGCCTGGTCGGTGCTCGTCGCGCACGCGGGCGGCCGGAGCGCCCTGGTCCAGGGCAGCGCCGGCTACCGGCCAGGCGCGCTCGACGGGCACCGGGCGGAGGTCGCCTACCTGGGCGTCGGTCAGCTCGGCCGGCAGGACGAGCGGTACCTGCGGTCGTACTGGGCCGAGACCGTGCGCGCCGTCGGGGCGCGGCGCGTGGTCCTCGTCCACTGGGACGACTTCTTCCGCCCGCTCGACCGGCCGCTGCGCGCCCTGCCGTACGCGGGCGACGACCTCGACGTCACCATGCGGGTCCTCGGTCGACTGGCCCATCAGGACGGGATCGCGCTGCACCTGCCGACGCTGTGGCGCCGGGAGGATCCCTGGGTGGGCCTGCGGTGACCCGACCGACCCGGCGACCGTCGCCGTAGGCCGCTGTCGGGTCGCCGCCCGCCACCCGGTCGCTCCCACAGGTGGGGCAACGGCGGGCGGGCCGGGACCGTACCGTCTTCGCCATGTCGCAAGCTGGCAACGCCGGGACCGGCCGCACCGGCCGGCTGGACCGACGTCGTGATCTGGCCGGATGGTTGCTGACCCCGCTCGTCACCCTCCTGGTGACTCCGGTGCTGGCCGGCTGCACCGCGATGGTCGCCCTGCTCGGCGCCGATCAGCCGCCGGCCCTGTGCGAGCAGGTACGCCCCGAGAACGGCTGCGAGGAGGCGACGCTGACCCTGCTGGGCGCGCACCTGGTGGTTGCCGCCGGAATGTGGCTGTTGCTCTGGCTGCTGCCCTGGTGGCGCGGTCTGCGCGTGCCGCGCGTCCTGCTGGCCGTCGTCGCGGCCGGCGTCGTCATCGCTGTGCCGCTGCGGATGGCCGGCTGAGGGCCGGGCGAGCCGTGCCGGGTCGTGCGCGGTGCGGCGGTGACCTACTCGCTGCACCGCCCTCACGACGGAGGGCCAACCCGTTCGAACTGGGCAGACGTTCCGGGGATCAGACGTTGAAGCGGAACTCCACGACGTCGCCGTCCTGCATGACGTACTCCTTGCCCTCGATCCGGACCTTGCCGGCGGCCTTGGCCGCCGCCATCGAGCCGGCCGCGACCAGGTCGCCGAAGGAGACCACCTCGGCCTTGATGAAGCCGCGCTGGAAGTCGGAGTGGATGACGCCTGCGGCCTCCGGTGCGGTCGCGCCGACCGGGATGGTCCAGGCGCGCGCCTCCTTGGGGCCGGCGGTGAGGTACGTCTGGAGCCCGAGCGTGCGGAACCCGATCCGGACGAGCTGGTCCAGGCCCGGCTCGGACTGCCCGATCGACTCCAGCAGCTCGCGGGCCTCGTCCTCGGGCAGGTCCACCAACTCGGATTCGATCTTGGCGTCCATGAAGACGGCCTCGGCGGGGGCGACCAGGGCGCGCAGCTCGTCGAGGAACGCGGCGTTGCCCAGCTCGGCCTCGTCGACGTTGAAGACGTACAGGAAGGGCTTGGTGGTGAGCAGGTGCAGCTCGCGCAGGTGCTCCAGCTCGATGCCCGCGGCCTTGGCGCCCGTGTAGAGGGTGACGCCGGTGTCGAGCAGCTCGACGGCGCGCTTGGCGGCGGCCACGGCGGCGGCCCGGTCCTTGCGGAGCTTGGCTTCCTTCTCGATGCGGGGCAGCGCCTTCTCCAGGGTCTGGAGGTCGGCGAGGATCAGCTCGGTGTTGATCGTCTCGATGTCGTCGGCCGGTGAGACCTTGCCGTCGACGTGCACCACGTTCGGGTCGGAGAAGGCGCGGACGACCTGGCAGATCGCCGAGGCGTCGCGGATGTTCGCCAGGAAGGCGTTGCCCCGACCCTGCCCCTTCGAGGCGCCGCGCACCAGGCCGGCGATGTCGACGAACGACACCGGGGCGGGCAGCACCTTCTGCGAGCTGAATATCTCGGCGAGCTTCTGCAGCCGCTCGTCCGGCAGCCCGACGACGCCGACGTTGGGCTCGATCGTGGCGAACGGGTAGTTCGCCGCGAGCACGTCGTTCTTGGTCAGCGCGTTGAACAGGGTGCTCTTGCCGACGTTGGGCAGGCCGACGATGCCGATGGTGAGACTCACGACGGGCCAGCTTACGCCGATGCCGTCCCGCCCCGGGCACGCGGTGCGGTACGCCAACCAGATCTTGGCGGGAAACGGCCCCCGGAGGGGCACAGACCCACCAAGATCCTTCGGAGCCGAAGATCCGTCGGCAGCCCCCGGAGGGGCTCCGGGAGGGGCTCCGGGAGGGGCTCCGGGAGGGGCTCCGGGAGGGGCTCCGGGAGGGGCTCCGGGAGGGGCTCCGGGAGGGGCTCCGGGAGGGGCTCCGGGAGGGGCGGGTCAGGGGAGCAGGCGGGGGCCGATCGGGGTCTCCCGCACACTGCCGTCCGGGCCGCGGCTGACCTCGTACGCCGAGACACCCGGCCGGTCCGCGACGGCCTCGACCAGCCGCTCGCCCCGGTAGAGCAGGCCGGTGCCGTCGTCGGTGCAGTGCGCGGTCGGCAGCGTGCCGTCGCCGACCAGCCGGTGCATCAGCGGCCGACGCTGACCCTCGCTGTCGTAGTGCACGCCGTTGCCGTAGGGCAGCCAGCCCAACCCGTCGGTGAAGCCGCGCAGGTCGGTGCCGAAGCTGTCGGTCGCCCCACCGGCGTGCCAGCAGATCGAGCCGGCGGAGACGCCGCCGAGCACCACGCCGGACTCCCAGCACTCACGCAGGATCTCGCCGAGGCCGTGCACCCGCCACACCGCGCAGAGGTTGGCGACGCTGCCGCCGCCCACCCAGACGACGTCCTGGGCGAGCAGGTGCGCGCGCACGTCGTCGACGTTGGGCATCGGGAACAGCGCCAGGTGCGTCATCCGGAACCGGCTGCCGGCGAACGCCTCGTAGACCCGGGTCAGCGTGGCCGGCTGGTCCCCCTCGGCCTGGTTGAGGAAGCAGATCCTCGGCTCCGGCCCGGCCTCGGCCAGCTCGGCGGCCAGGTCGAAGACGGGGTTGACCCGCCGCACCCCGCCCTCGTGGCGCGGCGCGTAGATGCCCATGCTGGTGGCGAGGATGGTCGGTTCGCTGGCAGGCACGGTCGTCCTTCCGTCGGGGTCGGCGGTGCCCATCCTGCCCCGGCCCGCCGGCCGGTCAGTCGCGGGGCCCGGCCTGACGGGGGACGACCGCCTCGATGCGCAGGGTCCCGGGGGCCAGCTCCCCGGCGCCGGCCAGCGGCAGGGTGAACCGGGCCTCCGCGGCGGGACCGGCCGCGTACGACTCGCGCAGCATCCAGCGCACCTCGTCGGCCGTCCAGCCCAGCCCGCCCCGGCCGGCGATCTCCCGGACCAGGCGCAACCCCACCCGGGTGTCGTCGTCGTAGAACCGCATGCACCAGTGGTGCACCCACATGCCCAACGCGCGGACGCCGTCAGCGTCGAGCGAGCGCACGAGCCGGCCGCAGGCGGTGTCGCCGAACGCGCGCCCCGGGTCACCGGCCCGGTCCCGTTCGATCGCGCCGACGGCGGCCGGGGCGACCGCCCGCATCCGGTCGTAGAAGCCCTGCACCACCGCGCCGTCCAGCGGAGGGTGCCCGTCCCGTGTCGACGCCGCTTCCCGACCCGCCACGCTCGCCATGACCGCGCCCCTTCTTGAGTTGGTGGCCGGACGGTACCGGCCCCAACCGACACTTTCCGCGCCGGACGTCCCGTTCGCACCCGCACGGCCAGGTCCGATTCCCGCCAGCCCGGGGCTCCGGGCAGGAGCATCATCGGTGGTGTGGAGTTGAACTTCGAGCGGTGCTACCGGGCGGTCGACAGCCGCGACCAACGATTCGACGGCTGGTTCTACACAGGTGTCACGTCGACCGGGATCTACTGCCGGCCGTCCTGCCCGGCGACGACCCCGAAGCGGCAGAACGTCCGGTTCTTCCCCTCGGCCGCCGCCGCCCAGACGGCCGGCCTGCGGGCCTGCCGGCGCTGCCGCCCGGACGCCGCGCCGGGCTCCCCCCAGTGGGACGTCCGGGCCGACGTGGTGGGCCGGGCGATGCGACTGATCGGCGACGGGGTCGTCGACCGCGACGGCATCCCGGGGCTGGCCGCCCGGCTCGGCTACACCGAGCGGCACCTGCACCGCATGCTGCGGGCCGAGCTGGGCGCCGGTCCGCTGGCCCTGGCACGGGCGCAACGCGCGCACACCGCCCGCACCCTGATCGAGACCACCGGGCTGGGCATGGCGGAGGTCGCGTTCGCTGCCGGCTTCGGCAGCGTCCGGCAGTTCAACGACACGGTCCGGGAGGTGTTCGGCACCGCCCCGTCCGAGCTGCGCGCCGCCCGCCGCAGCCCCGCTCCGACAGGGGCGGGCACGATCACGCTGCGGCTCGCGTACCGCCCGCCGTTGCACGCGCAGGCGCTGCTGGGCTTCCTCGCGCTGCGCGCGCTGCCCGGCGTCGAGGAGGTACGCGACGGGACGTACCGGCGGGGTCTGCGGCTGCCGCACGGCGCGGGCGAGGCGGCCCTGACCCCGGCGGACGGGCACGTCACGGCGACGCTGCGGCTGACCGACATGCGCGACCTCGCCCCGGCGGTGGCCCGCTGCCGCCGCCTGCTCGACCTCGACGCCGATCCGACGGCCGTCGACGGCGCCCTCGCCGCCGACCCCGCGCTGGCCGGGGCGGTCGCCGCCGAGCCGGGCATCCGGCTCCCCCGCTCGGTCGACGGCTTCGAGATGGTGGTGCGCGCGATCGTCGGCCAGCAGGTCTCCGTCCGCTCCGCCCGCACCACCCTCACCCGGCTCCTGACCCACCTCGCCCGGCCATCCCGCCCCGGCCCCGCAGGTGCCGGCCAGGAGGTCCTGGGCAGCGCTCCACCGGACCGCGAGCCTCCCGGTCGACCGGCCGAGGGGGTGGAGGGAACGGGCGGGTGGTTGCGGGGGTTCCCCACCGCCGAGGAGGTGGCGGGGGTGCCGGACGAGGTGTTCGGGATGCCGGCGGGGCGGCGGGAGACCATCCGGGGACTGGCGCGGGCCGTCGCCGACGGGTCGCTCGACCTGGCCCCCGGCGGGGACCGCGAGGAGACCGTCCGGCGGTTGCTGGCGCTGCCCGGCGTCGGGCCGTGGACCGCGGGCTACGTCGCGATGCGCGCCCTCGGCGACCCGGACGTCCTCCTCCCCACCGACCTCGCCGTGCGCCGGGGCGCCGCCGCCCTCGACCTGCCGGACGACCCGAAGACCCTCGACACGTACGCCGACCGCTGGCGCCCCTGGCGCTCGTACGCGGTGATCCGACTCTGGAGAGCAGCATGAGCATGAACGACAGCACCGTCATCGACACCCCCGCCGGCCCGCTCAGCATCATGGTCGGCCCGGACGGCGCCGTCCGGGCGGCGGGCTTCACGGGCGACCCGGAGAGCCTGCTCCCCCTGGTGCACCCGAGCATGCGGGCGCCGCTGCGGCACCGGGCCGACCTCGGCCCCGTCAGCGCCGCCGTGGCGGCCTACCTGGACGGCGAGCTGACCGCGATCGACGCCGTGCCGGTGCGGCAGCACACGCAGGGCGCGTTCATGGGGCACGCCTGGCAGGTGCTGCGCGAGGTGAAGCCGGGCGACCCGGTGACCTACACCGCGTACGCGGGGCTGGCCGGGCGGCCCGCCGCCGTACGCGCCGCGGCGGCGGCCTGCGCCCGTAACGCCGCCGCCCTCTTCGTCCCCTGCCACCGGGTGCTGCGCACCGACGGGACGCTCGGCGGCTACCGCTGGGGGCTGGACGTGAAGCGGTGGCTGCTCGGTCACGAGCGGCGCTGACGGAGGGGGCCGCCGCGCGGCGGTCACCAGCCGCGCAGCAGGCGCAGACCGAGGAGGAAGGCGACGACGGCGGGGCCGGCCAGCAGGGTGATCGCCTGGAGGCGGTACGGCATCCGGTGCCGGGTCAGCTCCACCGCGTTGCCCAGCACGATCATCCCGGCCAGCATCAGGAACGCGCCCCACATCGGGGCGGCCCCCACGTCGACCAGCCCGACGCGGTCCAGTTGGAGCGTCCCGCCCAGCAGCAGTGCGCCGGCCAACGCCAGCAGGGAGACGGCCCGGTGCAGCCCCCGGGCCAGCGGGTGGACCAGCCGCCAGTGGTAGGTGCCGGCGACGGCCAGGCAGGGTAGGACGACCATCAGGGGCCAGCCCCGCCCGAACACGCCGAACATCAGCAACGCGCCGACCGTGAACACCAGCACGCCGAGGCAGGCCACCACGTAGCCGGCGAAGGCCCGCCCGCCGTCGCGGGCCAGCAGCGGCCCCCCGGCGGCGGCGATCAGCGCGCCCGGGATCAGCACGAAGCTCGCCCACCAGTGGAAGTGCCCGCTGGACTGGGCGGTCGTGGTGGTCGCCGCCGCCGCCAGCCCGGCCACCGCCAGGCTGATCATCCGGTGCCGGCCAGCACCCGGATCGGACTCTCGCGCCATCAACAGCCCCGTCTCCACACTCACCCCGTCAGCCTCGCAAGGCCGCCCGGCCCGGTCCATCCGGGCAGCCCTACCTTCGCGGGTCGGGCCACCCGGAGAACCGTCGCGGGTGGGATCAGCTCGTCTCGCCGGCCACGCTGAACGAGCGGAGCCGGTCGATCGCGAGCACGGTGAAGCCAACGCTGATCAGCACGCTCATCACCGCCGCCACCGGCACCGACACGTCACCCTGCAACAACCCGGTGGGGGCGATCCGGTCGGCGAGGGTGATCACGTACTGCTGGATGGAGAGCACCTTGGTGCCGCTGACGACGCTGCCCAGCAGCCCCTCCCAGATCAGCACGTAGACCAGGCCGAGCAGCACCGGCCGGCGGGTGAGCAGGCTGAGCGCCAGGAACAGCGCCGAGTACGCCAGCGCACCGACCGCCGACGCGACGGCGAGCGCCAGGCCGAGGCGTACGGAGTCGGCGAGCACGCCCGCCACGTAGAGCGGGACGGCGACGGTGACCGCGGTGACGGCGGTGGCCACCGCCAGCTTGGGCAGCACGATCTGCCAACGCGGCAGCGGCTTGGTCAGGATGTGCACGACGGTGCCGTCGTCGATCTCGGCCCCCAGCACGCCGGTGCCGACGATCAGGGCGACCACCGGGAGCACCACGGCCAGGCCGAGGCCGACCAGCACCGGCGGGCCCCACTCGCCCGGGTCCACGCCGAGCGACCGGGAGAGCACGGCCAGCAGCACCAGCACCGCGGGCAGCGGCAGCAGCAGGAGGAACCGGCGACGCCCGAACAGCCCCCGCACGGTGATCCAGGAAACGGTAGACATGGGTTCAGGCCTCCACCAGGTAGGAGAAGACGCTCTCCAGGGACTCGTCCTGGGGCACCAGTTGCCGCACCCGGATGCCCTCCGCGAGAGCGATCTTCGGCAGGACGCGGGTGAACGCCCCATAGTCGCCGGCCCGCACCGTCAGCCCGGTGCGGTCCAGCTCGACACCCGTCACCGACGCCTCGGACATCAGCGCCACGGCGAGCGCCCGGTCGTCGGTGGAGCGCACGGTGAAGACGTGCGGCCGGTTGGTCATCAGCCGGCGGATGGTGCGGAAGTCGCCGGAGGCGGCCAGCCGACCGGCGACCATCACCTGGACGGTGCCGGAGACCTGCTCGACCTCCTCCAGGATGTGCGAGCTGAACAGGATGGTGCGGCCGGCGTCGCCGAGACGGTGCAGCAGCTCCATCATGTGCAACCGCTGGCGCGGGTCCATCCCGTTGAACGGCTCGTCGAGCAGCAGCACCTGCGGCTCGTGCACCAGCGCGGCGGCCACCCGGGCACGCTGCCGCATGCCCTTCGAGTAGGTGCCGATCCGGCGGTCCTGCGCGCCCTCCATCTCGACCAGGGCGATCGCCCGGCGGGCCGCCGCCGCCGGATCCGGCAGCCGGTGCAGCTTCGCGCTGGCCAGCACGAACTCGTACGCGCTGAGGAAGGTGTGCACCGCCTCCCGCTCGCTGACCAGGCCGAGCCGGCGGTAGACCTCCGGGTTGCGCCAGGTGGGACGGCCGTCCAGGCTCACCGCCCCGCGTGAGGGGGCCAGGAAGCCCGCCATCATGTGCAGCAGGGTCGTCTTGCCGGCGCCGTTCGGGCCGAGCAGGCCGGTCACGCCCGGGCCGAGGCTCATGCTGACGTCGTTGACCGCCACCACGTTGCCGTACCAGCGGGAGACGCCGGCGAGGTCGAGGGTGCTGGCGGCGGTCGGTGTCCCCGTCGCCTGGTCGGCGCTGATCGTGGTCATCGGGCGGCCACCTTCCGGTATCGCAGCATCAGCAGGGCGACGCAGCCGGCGACGAGCAGCACGGCGGCGACCGCGTAGACCGGGCCGAAGTCGCCGAGCCGTATGCCGTTGCCCTGCCCCTCGGGCACCAGCAGGTCACCGAGCGCCCAGGTGCCCACGCCGGCCACCAGTGTCGACGGTGAGGCGAGGAAGGCCAGCTCGTTGACCGCCTGGGACGGCATGATCAACAGGGTGGCGACGATCGGGGTGGTCATCAGGAACACGGCCACGATCCCGCCGGCCGCGAACGCCCGCTTGCCGGTGAGCGAGGCGACCAACAGGCCGACCGAGGCGAAGACCACGGCCCAGAGCCCGGCGTAGAGCAGGCCCGGCAGCAGGTCGAGCAGCTCGTTCCAGACCCCGCGCATGCCGTCGCCGCCGGTGAAGGCGGCGCCCAGGAACATCACGAACTGCGGCCCGCCGAGCAGCAACCACAGCGCGGTCGCCAGCGCCAGCAGCTTGGCCAGCGGGTAGTCCGAGCGCGGCAGCGGCCGGGAGAAGTAGAGCGGCAGCACGCCGCTGCGCAGGTCCCGGGAGACCAGTTCGGGCGCGACCACCGCGACGAAGAAGATGACCAGCCAGCTCATGTTGTCGGCGAACTGGGCGTACGTCATCACCGCCTCGCCGACCTGGCTGCGCACCGCGGTGAGGGCCGCGGCCACCACCGTGACGATGGCGACCACCAGCCAGGGGAAGATCTTGGCCTTCGCGCTGCGCCCCAGACCGAACGCCGTCCGCAGGCCGTGCAGGTAGAGCGCGCCGAAGACGGCCCGGCGACCCAGCCGGGGGCCGGTGTAGCGCTGGTAGCCGATGTCGTGGATGACGCCGGTCGGCTCAGGCATGGCTCGGCTCCCTCGTGGCGAAGAGTTCGGCCACCCGGTGCCGGCGCTGGTCCAGCCGGTGCAGCGGCAGGTCCAGCTCGGCGACCGCGCCGAGGATCAGGTCGTAGGTGGCGTCGTCGATCAGCTCGACGAGCAGCAGCCGGCCGTCCCGGCGCACGGGCAGGGCGAGCGCGGTCAGCCGCGCGGCCAATTCCTCCGTGCCCTCGCTGACCTCGACGGCGAGCACGTCGGTCGCGGAGGTCATCGCGGAGATGTGGTCGGCGCGCAGCAGCCGCCCGCCGTCGATGGCGACGAGGGTGTCGCAGATCCGTTCCACCTCGCCCAGCAGGTGCGAACAGACCAGCACGGAGATGCCGAACTCGGTGCCGATGCGGTGCACCAGCGCCAGCATGGCGTCGCGGCCGGCCGGGTCGAGGCCGTTGGTCGGCTCATCGAGCAGCAGCAGGTCGGGGTCGTGCACCAGGGCCTGGGCGAGCTTGACCCGCTGCTTCATGCCGGTGGAGTAGCCGCCGACGGGGCGGTAGCGCTCCTCGTAGAGCCCGACGTGGCGCAGCGCTTCCGAGGCCCGCTCCCGGGCGACCGTGCGCGGCAGGCCGCTGACCCGGCCGAGGTGGGTGACCAGCTCAGCGGCGGAGAGGTCCGGTGGCAGGGCGTCGTGCTCGGGCATGTAGCCGACCCGGGCGCGGACCTGGGCGGAGTCGGTGCTCGGGTCGAGGCCGAGCACCGAGACCCGGCCGCTGGTCGGGGCGAGGAGGCCGAGCAGGATCTTGATCAGGGTCGACTTGCCGGCGCCGTTCGCGCCGACCAGCCCGATTATCCCCGGCTCGACCGCGACGGTCAGGTCGGCCAACGCCGTGACCCCACCCCCGTACGTCTTGGTCAGCGACTCGGTCGCGATGAGTGTCACGTCCTACAGCGTAGGGAGTTGGGACCACCTGTGGGCGGCGGCCCGCCCCCGGCGGGTCCCTGATCTTCCTGGCCGGTTCCCCTAAGGTCCGGGGCCGTACCGCCCTCGGACGTGCGCCGCCGAGGCGCGCCCGACGGGCGAGCCGGGAGTGGCGCTCTCGACCGATCGCCGACCGGCTGAGAAACTGTGTGCCGGCCAGTGGGGTTTGGGGGATGGATGAGCAACGGCTGGGTGCTGCCCGACGAGGTGCTCCGGGACGCGCCGGCATACACGCCGCGTCCCGGCGAGCTGGCCGACCTGGAGCTGCTGCTGACGGGGGCGTACGCCCCGCTGGTGGGCTTCATGACCCGCGCCGACCTGGTCTCGGTGAGCCGCCGGGGGCGGCTCGCCGACGGCTCGCCGTGGCCGGTGGCGGTGGCCCTGCAGGTGCCCACGGCGCTCGCCCAGGGCCTCGACCCGCGCGACGGGGCACGCCGCGCCCTGGTGCTCACCGACGGTGAGGGCGCCCCGGTCGCGGCCCTGGAGGTCGCCGACGTGTGGCAGGTCCGCGACGGGGTGGCCGGCGTCGGGGGCGCGGTGCGCCGGCTCGGTGACGGTGGGCACGGCCCCTTCCAGCGGCTGCGCCGCACCCCCGAGGAGGTACGCCCGCTGCTGCCGGCCGGACGGGTGCTCGGGGTGGTCACCGACCGTCCGCTGCACCGGCCGCAGCTCGCCCAGATCGCCCACGCGGCCCGCACGCTCGGCGCCCACCTGCTGGTGATGATCCCCGTCGGCGAGGATGGCCTCGGCGGGCTGCCCCCGGAGGCGCTCGTACGCAGCGTCTTCGCCGCCCGGGACCGGATGCCGCCGGCGACGCTCGTGGCCGTACCGCTGTCGCGCCGGCACGACGAGATCAGCGACGCGCTGCTGCGGGCCCGGGTGGCGGCGGCGTACGGCGTCACGCACCTGCTCGCCACCGGCGAGATGCTCTCCGGCCCCGGCCTGCGGGTGCTGGTGCCGCGCGAGCTGGCCTACGACAACCGCGACGGGCAGTGGCGCGGGCGCGACGACATCCCCCCGCGCAACCGGCGGCTGGCGATGACCCAGCCGGAGATCGACGACCTGCTGGACCGGGGCTTCCCGCTGCCCGAATGGCACACCCCGCCGGCGGTGGCGAAGGAGCTGGCCCGGGCCCGCCCGGCGCGCCGGCACCGGGGCCTGGTGATCTTCCTGACCGGCCTCTCCGGCTCCGGCAAGTCGACGATCGCGCGGGGCCTGGCCGACGTGCTGCGCGAGCAGGGCGACCGGACTGTCACGCTGCTCGACGGGGACGTGGTCCGCCGCGAACTCTCGGCCGGGCTGGGCTTCGGCAAGGCCGACCGGGACCTCAACGTCCGACGCATCGGCTGGGTGGCGGCCGAGGTGGCCCGGCACCACGGTGTCGGCATCTGCTGCCCGATCGCCCCGTACGCCCAGGCCCGGGCGACGGCCCGGGAGATGGCCCTGGCCGCCGGTGCGGGTTTCCTGCTGGTGCACGTGGCGACCCCGCTGGAGGTCTGCGAGCAACGCGACCGCAAGGGCCTCTACGCGCGGGCCCGCGCCGGCCTGCTCACCGGGATGACCGGCATCGACGACCCGTACGAGGAGCCCACCGACGCCGACCTGGTCGTCGACACCAGCCACGTCACGATCGAGGAGACGGTGGAGGCCGTCCTGCACCACCTGACCGAGACGGGATGGGTCGAGCCCCGGCTCCAGTCCACCTGATCCCGGCTGTCGCCCGCCGCGGCCCCGCCGGGACGCTAGTGTTCATCCCTGTGCGAACACGTTCGACCGGGTGAGGGCACGCGGCGGCGAAGGCGGCCGTCGCCGGCCGCGCCGGCGAACCCCGCACCTGACGGGGGCGCAGACCGACCGCGCCCCGGTGGTCGTGCCCGCACCAGACGCGGTGGTCGTGCCCGTGCCGGCGCGCGACGGGCGGCCACGACGACAGGTGAGGGGACGACGAGGTGAGACGCACCGCGATCACGCTGGCCGACGGCCGGGAGCTGATCTACTTCGACGAACGCGACGACGCAGTCCGGGACCAACCGGACCGCCGCGAGCTGCCCCCACCACCGCCCGCGTCGCAGTTGCGCCTCGATCCGCTGACCGACGAGTGGGTGGCCGTCGCCGTGCACCGGCAGACCCGCACCTTCCTGCCGCCGGCGGACGAGTGCCCACTCTGCCCCAGCAGGGACGGCCGGCTCAGCGAGATCCCCGCGCCCGAGTACGACGTCGCCGTCTTCGAGAACCGCTTCCCCTCGCTGAGCGGCCGGGTGGCCGACGAACCCGCCGAGATCACCCCGTTCACTCCGGTCCGGCCCGGGCGGGGCCGCTGCGAGGTGGTCTGCTTCACCGACGACCACCACGCCTCCTTCGCGTCCCTCCCGCCGCGTCGGGTACGCACCGTCCTCGACGCGCTCGCCGACCGCACCACGGCGCTCGGCGAACTGCCCGCCGTGGAGCAGGTCTTCTGCTTCGAGAACCGGGGCGTGGAGATCGGCGTGACCCTGCACCACCCGCACGGCCAGATCTACGCGTACCCCTTCGTGACCCCGCGGACCCGGGCGCTGCTGGCCGCCGCCCGCCGGCACGCGGAGCGCACGGGCGGGCGCAACCTCTACGCCGACGTACTCGCCGCCGAACGGGCCGCGGGCGACCGGGTGGTCGCCGCCAACGAGCACTGGACGGCATACGTCCCGGCGGCGGCCCGCTGGCCGTTCGAGGTGCACGTGGCACCGCACCGGCCGGTGCCGGACATCCCCGCGCTCGACGACGCCGAGCGGGACGCCTTCGGGCCGCTCTACCTGGACCTGCTGCGCCGCTTCGACGGGCTCTTCGACATGCCGATGCCCTACATCGCCGCCTGGCACCAGGCGCCCGTACGCATCGACCGCGAGCTGGGCCACCTGCACCTGCAGTTGTTCAGCATCCGGCGCGCGAAGGACAAGCTGAAGTACCTGGCGGGCTCGGAGTCCGGGATGGGCGTCTTCATCAACGACATCGCCCCCGAACAGGCCGCCGTGCTCCTCCGCAGCCGGTGAGAGCGCCGGATCCCGCAGCCCGGCCCGAGGTGGCACGGCTCCCCGCCCGACGTCCGTGACGGCGCCGGGCGGGATGCGCGGTGGCGGCGGAGAGGGCGCGGGGGGCCCGGGACAGGGCCCCCCGCAGGGAAGGAACGGCTGGCTGTGCGTGACAGCCGGGAAGGCTGGCTGGTCGGCACGCTTGCCGCGAGGCGACCGCGGTCGGCCTTCCTGGACGCGACTGGCATCTCGTCCACCCAGGTCAACGAGGTGCGTCGAGGTTGGTCACGCCACCGGCGCGTCCCCCGGAGACCTGCCGCCCCCATCCCCCTCGGCCGGCCAGCCAGTTGATTCTTGGAAGAATTCGGCCCCCGGAGGGGCCATTCCTCACCAAGATCTACGGCGAAGCCGCCGGGCACGGCCAAGAAGCGGGACGACGCAAAGGCGGGCCAGCGCAGACAGCGGGGACGGCGGAGCCCGCCGGTGGTTGCCGGCGGGCTCCGGTGCGTCCCCGAGGGGCGTACGGGTCAGGCGGAGAGCTTGCGCGCCAGGTTCTGGTCCAGCGCGTTCATGAACTCCTCGGTGGTCAGCCACGGGGCGTCCCGCGAGATGAGCAGCGCGAGGTCCTTGGTCATCTGGCCGCCCTCGACGGTGTCGACGATGACCTGCTCCAGGGTGTTGGCGAACTCGGTGACCGCCGGCGTGCCGTCCAGCTTGCCCCGGTGGGCCAGGCCCCGGGTCCAGGCGTAGATCGACGCGATCGGGTTGGTCGAGGTCTTCTCGCCCTTCTGGTACTGCCGGTAGTGCCGGGTGACCGTGCCGTGCGCGGCCTCGGCCTCGACGGTGCGGCCGTCGGGGGAGAGCAGCACGGAGGTCATCAGACCCAGCGAGCCGAAGCCCTGCGCGACGGTGTCGGACTGCACGTCACCGTCGTAGTTCTTGCAGGCCCAGACGTAGCCGCCCTCCCACTTGAGCGCGGCGGCGACCATGTCGTCGATCAGCCGGTGCTCGTAGGTGATGCCGGCGGCGTCGAACTCGGCCTTGAACTCGTTCTCGAACACCTCGGCGAAGATGTCCTTGAAGCGGCCGTCGTACGCCTTGAGGATGGTGTTCTTGGTGGACAGGTAGACCGGGTAGTTGCGGTCCAGGCCGTAGCGGAACGACGCGCGGGCGAAGTCCCGGATCGACTCGTCGTAGTTGTACATGCCCATGGCGATGCCGCCGCCGGGGAAGTTGGCGACCTCCATCTCCATCGGGGCGCCGCCGTCGGTCGGGGTGTAGGTGATGGTCACCTTGCCCGGGCCGGGCACGACGAAGTCGGTGGCCTTGTACTGGTCGCCGTGGGCGTGCCGGCCGATGATGATCGGCTTGGTCCAGCCGGGGACGAGCCGCGGCACGTTCGACATGATGATCGGCTCGCGGAAGACGACGCCGCCGAGGATGTTGCGGATCGTGCCGTTCGGCGACCGCCACATCTTCTTCAGGCCGAACTCCTCGACCCGGGCCTCGTCCGGGGTGATGGTGGCGCACTTGACGCCGACGCCGTGCTCCTTGATGGCGTTGGCGGCGTCGACGGTGACCTGGTCGTCGGTGGCGTCGCGGTGCTGGATCGAAAGGTCGTAGTAGTGCAGGTCGACATCGAGGTAGGGCAGGATCAGCTGCTCCCGGATCTGCTTCCAGATGATCCGGGTCATCTCGTCGCCGTCGAGCTCAACGACCGGGTTGTTTACCTTGATCTTCGCCATCGACCGGCGCTCCTCTCGGGGGACACGTGCTCTAGCAGTACGAGCGTACTGGAAACAGGCCGGGCCTTCCCAGCCGGCCTCGGTCGGGCCGGAAAAAGGGTGCGCGCCGCGCCGCGGGCCGCTGACATGATCGCCGGATGCCGGCGAACCGCATCCTCGGGTCTATCACGGTCACCGCCCTCACCGACGGCGAGGGGCCGTTCTTCCAGCCCCGCGCGCACGCGTTCCCCGGCGCCACGGCGGAGCACTGGCGCGCGGCCGACCGGCGGGACCCGGGCACGGTGACCGCCGACGGACGGTGGTGGCTGCCGTTCCGCAGCTTCGCGGTCCGCGCCGGGGACGGGCCGGTGACCCTCATCGACGCCGGCATCGGCCCGGCCGGCTCCCCCGCCTCGGGCTGGGCGCCGGTGCCCGGCCGGCTGCCGGCCGAACTCGCCGCCGCCGGCATCGACCCGGCCGACGTACGCACGGTGGTGCTCACCCACCTGCACACCGACCACGTCGGCTGGGCGGTCACGGGCTCGCCGGGCACGCCGTACTTCCCGAACGCCGACTACCTGCTCCAACGGGCCGAACTGGCCGCCGTGGGGCACCTCAACCCGGAGCTGGCGGCCGGCCTGGTCGCGCCGTTGCGCGCCGCCGGCCAGCTCCGGGTGGTCGACGGCGCGGAGAGGCTCGATCCGAGCGTACGGCTGCTGCCGACGCCGGGACACACGCCCGGGCACCAGTCGGTGCTGCTGGAGGTCGACGACGAGCGCCTGCTGTTCACCGGCGACCTGCTGGTGCACGCCGTGCAACTGGTCGACCCCGAGCTGGCGTACGCCCACGAGGAGGACACGGTCGCGGCGCGTGCCTCGCGGGTGGGGCTGCTGCGCGACCTGGCCGCGCGCGGTGCCACGGTGCTCGCCACCCCGCATCTGGGTGCGGCGTTCGTGACGGTGTAGGCCGGGCGACGTCGAAGGGGCACGCCGGCGGACCGGCGTGCCCCTTCGACGTCACGGATCACATGGAGGCGACGTCGCCCTGCTTGGCGCGGACGGCCTCGGCGGCCTCCTTGAGGCTGGCCAGCTCGTCGGCGTCCAGGTCGGTCTCGACGACCCGCTTGACGCCCTCGGCGCCGATGGCGGCCTCGACGCCCAGGTAGACACCGGCGATGCCGTACTCGCCGTCGACCCAGGCGCAGACCGGCATGACCTCGCCGGAGTCCTCCGCGACGGCCCTGGCCATCCGGGCGGCGGCGGCGGACGGCGCGTAGTAGGCCGAACCGGTCTTGAGCAGGGCGACCACCTCGGCGCCGCCGTTGCGGGTCTTGACGACCAGCTCCTCGATCTGCTCGGCGGGCATCGCGTCGCGCAGCGGCTTGCCGTTGACCGTGCTCTGCGAGGGCACCGGCACCATCGTGTCGCCGTGCGAGCCGAGGGTCAGCGTCTTCACCGACTTCACCGGCACCGCGAGCGCCTCGGCCACGAAGTTGGTGAACCGGGCGGTGTCCAGCATGCCGGCCTGGCCGAGCACCCGGTTGCGCGGGAACTGGGTGGCGAGCTGGGCCAGCGCGGTCATCTCGTCCAGCGGGTTGGACACGACGATGACGACGGCGTTCGGGGCGTACTTGGCGACGTTCTCGGAGACCTGGCGGACGATCTTGGCGTTGGTCTCCAGCAGGTCCATCCGGCTCATGCCCGGCTTGCGCGGCAGGCCGGCGGTGATCACCACGACGTCCGAGCCCTCGATCGCCTCGTAGCCCTCGCCGTTCGGGCCGGTGGTCGCGCCGACGACCTTGGTCTCGAAGCCCTCGATGGCACGCGACTGGTTGAGGTCCAGGGCGAGACCCGCGGGCTTGCCCTCCACGATGTCGGTGATCACGACGGTGTCGAAGACGTCGTACTCGGCCAGGCGCTGTGCGGTGGTGGAGCCGTAGAAGCCGGCCCCGACGACAGTGACCTTCTTACCCATGGTCGTCCCACTCCCTGCTACCAGTCGGTTTTCCGGACCGTATCAGTCATCCTGGCACCGAACCGGCCAGGGGCGGACGGTTATGGCCTCGCACGGGCACGCTCCGCGGGCCCCGCCCGACCCCTGAGGTGCGCAGGAAGGAGGCCGCTGTCGCCGCGGGCGGCACGAAGGTGCCCTTCGGCACACCTCAGGCGCGTTCGGCTCGTTCCACGACGTTGGTCAGCAGCATCGCGCGGGTCATCGGACCGACGCCGCCCGGCATGGGCACCAGCTTGCCGGCCACCTCGGCGGCCTCCGGGGAGACGTCACCGGTGTAGCGGCCCTTGCCGTCCGGGCCGATCACCCGGGTGATGCCGACGTCGACGACCACCGCGCCGGGGGTGACCATGTCGGCGGTGAGCAGGCCCGGCACCCCGGCGGCCACGATGACGATGTCGGCGGCCCGGGTGTGCGCCGCCAGGTCGAGGGTGCCGGTGTGGCAGAGGGTCACGGTGGCGTTCTCGCTGCGCCGGGTGAGCAGCAGGCCGAGCGGGCGGCCGACGGTGTTGCCGCGGCCGACCACGGCGACCGTGGCGCCGCGCAGCGCCACGTCGTGCCGGCGCAGCAGTTCGACGATGCCGCGCGGGGTGCAGGGCAGCGGACCGTCGTAGCCGAGGACCAGCCGGCCGAGGTTGACCGGGTGCAGGCCGTCGGCGTCCTTGTCGGGGTCGATCAGCTCCAGCACCCGCTGGGTGTCGAGGTGGGCCGGCAGCGGCAGTTGGACGATGTAGCCGTGGCACGCCGGATCGGCGTTCAGCTCGGCGAGCACGGCCTCGACCTGCGCCTGGGTCGCGTCGGCGGGCAGCTCCCGGCGGATGGAGGCGACGCCGACCTCCGCGCAGTCGCGGTGCTTGCCGTTGACGTACGCCTGGGAGCCGGGGTCCGCGCCGACCAGGACGGTGCCCAGCCCGGGGGTGATGCGGCGTTCCGCCAGGGCCTTGACCCGCGCCCGCAACTCGTCCTTGATCTCGGCCGCGGTGGCCTTGCCGTCCAGAAGCGTCGCCGTCACGCCCAGATCGTCTCACGCGCCGCGGCCGATGGTCCGAGGACCGGCGGCAGCCAGCCCGCGATCACGATGAGTTACGTGCTCTTCATCACTGTGAGTTACTTGGTCGCCGACGTGGGCCCCGGCGGAACCGGACGTCGGGGCGGCCCGCGGGACGGCCACCCCCGGCGGCGCGAGACGCCGCAGCACGGCACAGCGGTCGCGGCACAGCCCGGAGGTGCCCGGGAGTTCCCGCATTCCAGCGCCGCTTTCCCCGCGCAGAGCACATATCAGATCCGGCCCGCGCGGGCAAGCCATCGAGGCCTACTCCGTTACCGGTTCGCAACCCGTCCGTTGCCGATGGCCGACCCGCGACCTACCGTTGCCCAACGTTGCGCAGCGTAAACCCAGCGTCGGGCCCGGCTGCACAGCGTGAGGAGACGAGGAGGCCATAATGCGTGTTCGTAGGCTCGCTACCTGGACCGCCCTCCCGCTCGCGGTGACCCTGGGCCTGGTGGCCTGCGGCTCGGGCGGCGACGGTGGATCCGGCGAGAGCAACCCTGACGCGTCGGTGCGGATCGAGATCGCCGAACCGCAGCACCTGCTGCCGACCAACACCAACGAGACGAGCGGCTCGCAGGTGCTCAGCGCCCTGTTCAGCCCGCTGGTCGACTATGACGAGGCCAACAAGGCGTACGAGGTGGCGGCCGAGTCGGTCACCTCCGAGGACAACGTCACCTGGACCGTCGAGCTGAAGGACGGCTACACCTTCCACAACGGCGAGAAGGTCACCGCCGACAACTACCTCGACGCCTGGAACTACGGCGCCTACGCCCCCAACGGCCAGAACTCCAGCTACTTCTTCGAGAAGATCGCCGGCTACGAGGACATGCAGGGCGAGGACCCGACGGCGAAGACGCTCACCGGGCTGAAGAAGGTCGACGACCGCACCTTCACCGTCACGCTGTCCCAGCCGTACAGCGAGTTCAAGACCATGCTCGGCTACACCGCCTTCTACCCGATGCCGAAGGCCGCGTTCTCCGCGCCCGGCGTGCTGGCCGAGGGCTACGAGCAGGCGCCGATCGGTCAGGGCCCGTTCAAGATGAAGGGCACCTGGCAGCACGACGCCAAGGTCGAGGTCGAGAAGTACGACGCCTTCCCCGGCGAGCAGCCGAAGGTGGCCGGCGTCGAGTTCCGGATCTACCAGCAGCCGACCGCCGCGTACGCGGACGTGCTCTCGGACAACCTCGACGTGATCAAGACCATCCCGACCGAGAACCTCTCGACGGCCACCACCGACCTGGGTGACCGGTTCAAGCAGAGTTCCGCCTCGTCGTTGCAGGTGCTCTCCTTCCCCACGTTCGAGGAGGAGTTCAGCAACCCGGACGTGCGCAAGGCGATCTCGATGGCGATCGACCGGGACGAGATCACCAAGTCGATCTTCAAGGACTCGCAGCAGCCGGCCCGCTCGTTCGTCTCGCCGGTCGTCGCGGGCTACCGCGACAACACCATCGGCGAGGCCGGCGAGTTCGACGCGGCCAAGGCCAAGGCCCTGTACCAGGCCGCGGGTGGCCCGGCGAAGATCGAGCTGTCCTACAACGGCGACGGCGGCCACAAGGACTGGATCGACGCGACCTGCAACCAGCTCAAGGCCAACCTGGGCGTGGAGTGCGTGGGCACCGCCGAGCCGAAGTTCGCGGACCTGCTGACCAAGCTGAAGGACAAGCAGCCGGTCGGCCTGTTCCGGATGGGCTGGGTCATGGACTACCCGTCGATGGAGAACTACCTGGGCCCGCTGTACAGCAGCGCCGGCTCGTCGAACTACTACGGCTACAGCAACCCGGAGTTCGACAAGCTGCTCGCCGAGGGCGCCCGCGCCGCCAACGAGGAAGAGGCGGTCAAGAAGTACCAGGCGGCGGAGGATCTGCTGGCGCAGGACCTGCCGGTGATCCCGCTGCGGTACGGCCAGAACAACTTCGGCCACTCGACCAAGGTCACCAACGTGGAGATGGATCTCTTCGACCGGATCGACCTGCTGCAGATCGAGGCAGTCAAGTAACACCACGGCACGACGGGTCGGGCCATCGGCGGACGGTGGCCCGACCCGGCACCTCTTCGCCCTTTTTCAGAGAGACTGCCAAGTATGTTCCGCTTCATCCTGCGGCGTCTGCTCCAGATGGTCCTCGCGTTCTTCGGGACCACGCTGATCGTCTACGCCCTGATGTTCGCCGGCCAGGGCGACCCCATCCAGGCGCTCGCCGGCGAACGCCCGGTCACCCCGGCACAGCGGGCATACCTGACGGAGGAGTTCCACCTCGACCGGACCGGCGTCGGCGGCTTCTTCTACCGCTACTTCGACTACCTCAAGAACCTGCTCCAGGGCGACCTCGGACAGTCCCTCACCGGGCGTTCGATCGGGGACATCCTGGCCGCCGCCTGGCCGGTCACGATCAAGCTGGCGCTGATCGCCATGGCGGTCACCATCGTCATCGGGGTCACCGCGGGTGTGCTCGCCGGCATCCGGCGGGCCAGCATCTTCGACAACTCGACCCTGCTGCTGACCCTGCTGGTGCTCGGCATCCCGACGATCGTGCTCGCGCCGCTGGCCCAGTACCTCCTCGGCGTCAAGTGGCAGTTCTTCCCGCCCACCGCCGGCGCCGACCCGGACCTGTACGCGCTCCTGCTGCCGGGCATCGTGCTCGGCTCGCTCTCGCTGGCCACCGCGCTGCGGCTGACCCGGACGTCCGTGGCCGAGAACCTGCGCGCCGACTACGTGCGTACCGCCCGGTCCAAGGGCCTGGTGAAGCGACGGATCGTCAGCGTGCACGTGCTGCGCAACTCGCTCATCCCGGTGATCACCTTCCTCGGCGTCGAGATGGGCAACCTGATGAGCGGCGCGATCATCACCGAGGGCGTGTTCAACATCCCCGGGGTCGGCTTCAACCTCTACCGCGGCATCCGCACCGAGGACGGGCCCCTGGTGGTGGGCATCGTCAGCGTGCTCGTCGTCGTGTACCTCGTCTCCAACCTGGTGGTGGACGTCCTGTACGCCGTACTCGATCCGAGGATCCGCTATGAGTGAGCGCGCGAGGTGCCGGCATGAGTGACTTCGAGACTGTCGCCGCGAGCGAGAACCAGGCCGCCCGGCGGGGACCGTCGGGTGAGCCGGGCGCCCCGGGGCAGGCCGGCGTGCCGCAGAAGCCCCGCAGCCTGGCGGGCGACGCCTGGCGGGACCTGCGCCGCAAACCCATCTTCTGGATCAGCCTGGTGCTGGTGGTGCTGGTCGCCGCCATGGCCGCCGTTCCCGGGCTGTTCACCGCGAACGACCCGCGCGACTGCATGCTGTCCCGGCAGCACGCCGGCCCGTCGGGTGGAGCGATCTTCGGGTACGACTTCCAGGGCTGCGACACGTACTCCCGGGCGGTCCACGGCGCGCGCGCCTCGCTGCTGGTCGGCGCGATCTCCGCGCTGCTCACCGGCCTGATCGCGCTCGCCGTGGGAATGCTGGCGGGATACTTCGGCCGCTGGGTCGACGCGGTGCTCTCCCGGCTGATCGACATCGTCCTCGGGATCCCGCTCCTGCTCGCCGCGATCGTGCTGCTCAAGCGGGTCAACAGCGACAGCACGGCGATCCGGATCGGTGCGGTGATCTTCGTGCTGGCGATCCTCGGTTGGACCACCGCCGCCCGCGTCGTCCGCTCGTCGGTGATCACCGCCAAGGAGCAGGACTACGTCGCGGCGGCCCGGATGCTCGGCGCCGGCCACGGCCGGATCATGCTGCGGCACATCCTGCCCAACGCGCTGGCCCCGGCGATCGTGGTGCTGACCATCGCCCTCGGCTCGTTCATCGCCGCCGAGGCGACGCTGAGCTTCCTCGGCATCGGGCTCAGGGCCCCGACCATCTCCTGGGGCATCGACATCGACGCGGGCCGGGTGCACATGCGGGAGTCCGCCACCCCGCTGCTGGTCCCCTCGACCTTCCTCGCGCTGACCGTGCTGGCCTTCATCATGCTCGGCGACGCGATCCGCGACGCCTTCGACCCGAAGCTGCGCTGACATGCGGACCCGAGCAGCGAACCCGGCAGCCGCACGCGAAAGGCAGGACCCCCCGCGAGCGCGAGGAGTGAGCGAAGCGAGCCCCGCAGTCGCGAGCGAAAGGCAGGACCCCCCGCGAGCGCGAGGAGTGAGCGAAGCGAGCCCCGCAGTCGCGAGCGAAAGGCAGGACCCCCCGCGAGCGCGAGGAGTGAGCGAAGCGAGCCCCGCAGTCGCGAGCGAAAGGCAGGAACCGTGAGTCAGTCCGCCGTTTCACCGACGCCGGCGTCCCCGACGCCCGAGGGCGGGCACCTGCTGGACGTGCGGGACCTGCACATCGAGTTCCGCACCGGCGAGGGGGTCGCCAAGGTCATCAATGGGGTCTCCTACCACCTGGACCCCGGCGAGACGCTCGCCGTGCTCGGCGAGTCGGGCTCCGGCAAGTCGGTCACCGCCCAGGCGATCATGGGCATTCTCGACACTCCCCCGGCCGTGGTCCGCTCCGGCGAGATCCGCTACCAGGGGCGGGACCTGCTGAAGCTGCCAGAGGAGCAGCGCCGGCGGGTGCGCGGCAAGGAGATCGCGATGATCTTCCAGGACGCCCTCTCCGCGCTGAACCCGGTCTTCCCGGTGGGCTGGCAGATCGGCGAGACGCTGCGCCAGCGCGAGGGCATGTCCAAGGCCGATGCCCGCAGGCGGGTCATCGAACTGATGGACCTGGTACGGATCCCGGGCACCACGAGCCGGCTCAGTGACTACCCGCACCAGTTCTCCGGCGGCATGCGGCAACGCGTCATGATCGCGATGGCGCTGGCCATGAACCCGAAGGTGCTGATCGCCGACGAGCCGACCACGGCCCTGGACGTCACCGTGCAGGCCCAGATCATGGACCTGCTGGCCGACCTGCGCCGCGACCTCGACATGGCGATGATCCTGATCACGCACGACCTGGGCGTGGTCGCCGGTGTCGCCGACCGGATCGCGGTCATGTACGCCGGGCGCATCGTCGAGCACGCCGACGTCCGCTCGCTGTACCGGGCGCCGGCCCACCCGTACACGAAGGGGCTGTTGGAGTCGATCCCGCGGCTGGACGTGCGGGGTCAGGAACTCGCCACGATCAAGGGGCTGCCGCCCAACCTGATGCGGATCCCGTCCGGCTGCCCCTTCCATCCCCGGTGCCCGTACGTCCAGCAGGTCTGCGTCGACGTGGTGCCGCACGACCTGGTCCTGGGCGACGGCCGGACCAGCGCGTGCCACTTCGCCCAGGAGGTCCGTGATGACAGCGCCCGCTAGCCCCACCAAGGTGCGCGGCGAGACGATCCTCGCCGTCGACAACGTGGTCAAGCACTTCCCGATCCGCCAGGGCGTGCTGCTGCAGAAGCAGGTCGGTGCCGTCCGGGCCGTCGACGGGGTCAGTTTCGAGCTGCGCCGGGGCGAGACCCTGGGCGTGGTGGGCGAGTCCGGCTGCGGCAAGTCGACGCTGGCCCGGCTGCTGATGCGGCTGGAGACGCCCACCTCGGGCCGGGTCACCCTGGAGGGCCGGGACCTGCTCCGGGCCTCCGGCGCCGAGCTGCGCCGGCTGCGGCGCAACATGCAGATGGTGATGCAGGACCCGTACACCTCGCTGAACCCGCGGATGACGGTCGGCGACATCATCGGCGAGCCGTTCGAGATCCACCCCGACGTGGCGCCGAAGGGCAGCCGCCAGCAGCGGGTACGGGAGCTGCTGGAGGTGGTGGGTCTCAACCCGGAGCACATCAACCGGTATCCGCACCAGTTCTCGGGCGGTCAGCGGCAGCGCATCGGCATCGCCCGGGCGCTCGCCCTGCGGCCCGAGATCATCGTCTGTGACGAGCCGGTCAGCGCCCTGGACGTGTCGATCCAGGCGCAGGTGATCAACCTGCTGGAGAAGCTCCAGGACGAGTTCGGCCTGTCGTACGTCTTCATCGCCCACGACCTGTCGGTGGTCCGGCACATCTCGGACCGGGTCGCGGTGATGTACCTCGGCAAGATCGTGGAGATCGGCACCGAGGACGAGATCTACGAGCGGGCCACCCACCCGTACACCCAGGCACTGCTCTCGGCCGTGCCGGTGCCCGACCCGGAGGCCCGCGACCAGCGCACCATGATCCGGCTCACCGGCGACGTGCCGAGCCCGGCGGACCCGCCGAGCGGCTGCCACTTCCGCACCCGCTGCTGGAAGGCCCAGGAGGTCTGCGCGATCGAGGAGCCCCACGCGGTGCCCCGCGCGGCGGACCCGCACCCCTCGGCCTGCCACTTCGCCGAGCTGCGGCCCGCACCCTGACGACCCGCCCCACCCCCGCTACCGCGCGGGGGTGGGGCGGGTCGGGGTCAGTGGAAGAAGTGCCGGGTGCCCGTGAGGTACATGGTGACGCCGGCCTCCTTGGCCGCGGCGATCACCTCCTCGTCGCGGATGGAGCCGCCCGGCTGCACGATCGCGCGCACGCCAGCGTCGATGAGGATCTTCGGACCGTCGGCGAACGGGAAGAACGCGTCCGAGGCGCAGACCGCGCCCCGGGCCCGCTCCGTCCCGGCCCGGCTGATCGCGAGCTGCGCCGAGTCGACCCGGTTGACCTGGCCCATTCCGACGCCGACGGTCGCGCCGTCCCTGGCCAGCAGGATCGCGTTGCTCTTCACCGCCCGCACGGCCCGCCAGGCGAAGACCAGGTCGCGCAGGGTCGCCTCGTCGGCCGGCTCGCCGGTGGCCAGCCGCCAGTCGGCCGGGTCGTCGCCCGCGGCGTCGATCCGGTCGGCCAGCTGCACCAGCACGCCGCCGGTGACCTGCCGCCACTCGGCCGGCAGCGGGTCGAAGGCCGGCGCGTGCAGCAGCCGGATGTTCTTCTTGCCCTGGAGGATCTCCACCGCACCCTCGTCGAACCCGGGCGCCACCAGCACCTCGGTGAAGATCTCGGCGACCTGCCGGGCCAGCTCGACCGAGACCGGCCGGTTGACGGCGATCACCCCGCCGTACGCGGACACGGGATCGCAGGCGTGTGCCCGGCGGTGCGCCTCGGCCACGTCGGCGCCGACCGCGATGCCGCACGGGTTGGCGTGCTTGATGATCGCCACCGCCGGCTGGTCGGCGAAGTCGTTGGCCGCCCGCCACGCGGCGTCGGCGTCGACGTAGTTGTTGTAGGACATCTCCTTGCCGTGCAACTGCGCGGCCTGGGCCAGCCCCGCCGGGCTCGCCGGGTCGGCGTAGAGCGCCGCCGGCTGGTGCGGGTTCTCGCCGTAGCGCAGCACCGCCGAGCGGTGCAGCGACAGCCCCGCGAAGCCGGGCCAGCCGTCCTCCTCGGGCGCCAGCGTGGCGGCGCACCACTCGGCCACCGCGACGTCGTACTCGGCGATGACGGCGAAGGCGCGGGCCGCCAGCATCCGCCGCCGGGCCAGGGTGAAGCCGCCCTCGTCGAGCGCGGCGAGCAGCGCCGGGTACGCGGCCGGGTCGGTCACCACCGCGACCGAGGCATGGTTCTTGGCCGCCGCCCGGACCATGGCCGGACCGCCGATGTCGATCTGCTCCACGCACTCCTCGACACCGGCGCCGGAGGCGACCGTGGCCTGGAACGGGTAGAGGTTGGACACCAGCAGGTCGATGCCGGCGATGCCGTGCTCGTCGAGCTGGGCGACGTGGGAGTCCTTGCGCAGGTCGGCGAGGAGCCCACCGTGGACCTTGGGGTGCAGCGTCTTGACCCGGCCGTCGAGGATCTCCGGGAAGCCGGTCACGGTCTCCACGGGAGTCACCGGCACCCCCGCCCCGGCGATGGCCGTGGCGGTGCTGCCGGTAGAGACGATCTCCACCCCGGCGGCGTGCAGCGCCCGGGCCAGCTCGACGAGGCCGGTCTTGTCGTAGACGCTGACCAGCGCCCGCCTGATCGGGCGGCGTTCGTCCTGAGTGGAACTCACGGAACCGTGACCTTCCTTCCGGTGATCGTCCAACCTTCGCGGACGAGGCGGCCCACCTGCTCGACGAGCTGGCGCCGCTCGGCTTCCTTGATGCGCTCGGTGAGCGTCTCGACGTCGTCGTCGTCGCGCACCGGCACGGCCACCTGCGCGACGATCGGGCCGGTGTCCATACCGGCGTCGACGAAGAAGAGCGTGGCCCCGGTGACCTTCACGCCGTAGGCGAGGGCGTCACGCGGGCCGTGGATGCCGGGGAACGCCGGCAGCAAAGTGTTGTGCGTGTTGAGGTAGCGGTCGCCGAAGGCGGCCAGGAAGCGCGGGCCGACCAGCTTCAGGAAACCGGCGGAGACGACCAGGTCGGGCAGGTGCTCGGCGACGCGGGCGGTCAGCGCGGCGTCCCAGTCCTCGCGCGTCGGGTGCGCGGCGACCCGCTCGACGAAGGACGTCACCCCGGCCGCCGCGGCCCGGTCCAGGCCAGCGATGCCGTCGCGGTCGGCGCCCACGGCCACCACCCGGGCCCCGTACGCCGGATCGGCGCTCGCGTCGAGCAGTGCCTGGAGGTTGCTCCCGGAGCCGGAAACGAGGACGACGATGCGGGCGACGGACGCGGGCTCGGTCACCGGGTCACCCTATCGGGCTCGCCGGCGGGTCCGAACGCTGGGCATTGCGACATTCACCGACGACGGGAATGGCCCGGACCAGGTACGCTGCCGGTCGCTCGGGCCCGGCGACATCCGGCCCGCACCCGTCAGTGATCCGGCCCCCCGCAGGGGCGCCGAGTGGAATGAGGAGACGCCGAGATGCAGCCCGGATACCACCAGCAGCCCCCGCACGTCGACAACAACATGACGATGTCGATCGTCGCCATCTTCCTCTTCTGGCCGCTGGCCATTCCAGCGATCATCAATGCCTCCAAGGTGAACCCGGCGCTGCAGCAGGGCGACTACGCCGGGGCCCAGGCCGCCGCCGCCGAGTCGAAGAAGTGGTCCAAGTGGGCCCTCATCGTCGGCATCAGCTGGTACGTGATCGTGCTGGTGTGCTGCCTGCTCGGCGGGCTCGCCGGCCTGATGGGCGGCGACACCTCCACCAGCAGCTACTGACAGATCGGACGAGGAGTCGCATGCAGCCCGGTCACCCTGGTCAGGATCCGTACGGCCAGCAGCCGCACCACGACCCGCACACGCCGCCGCCGGCGGCGCCGTACGGTCAGCCGAACGACCCGTACGCGGCGCCGCAGGTCCCGTACGGGCAGCCGGACCCGTACGGCCAGCCGGACCCGTACGGCCAGCAGCCGTCCGGTCCGCCCTACGGCCAGCAGCCGTCGGGTCCGCCCTACGGCCAGCAGCCGTCCGGTCCGCCCTACGGCCAGCAGCCGTACCAGGATCCGTACGCGCAGCAGCAGCCGTACCAGGCCCCGTACGGGCAGCAGGCCTACCCGCCGCCCATGTACCCGAACGCGGGATTCGTCGGAAAGGGGCCGGGGCAGCAGCAGAACACCCTCGGTCTGGTGTCGATGATCCTCGGCATCGCGTCGATCCCGCTGGTCTGCTGCTATCTCGGCATCCCGCTGGGCATCGGCGCGCTGGTGACCGGGTGGCTGGGCAAGCAGAAGGCCGCCCAGGGGCTGGCCGACAACAACGGGCAGGCCGTCGCCGGCCTGATCTGCGGCGCCATCGGTGTGGTGCTGGGCCTGCTCCAGATCGTCCTGTTCGTCGGCGGCGCCTTCAGCAGCCTGCCCAACCAGCTCTGATCGTCGGGCGACAGGGGCGTCCCGGCTTCGGCCGGGGCGCCCCTCGCCGTCGGCGGCCCCTCAGCGGGGCGCGCGGGACAGCGCCCGGGTCGCGGCGGCGCCGATCAGCGCCCCGGCCGTGACCACAGCGGTCGCCACGGCCGCCACCTGCCAGGCGACGGGCCCCACCTGGGCCAGCCGGCCGCCGCCGAGCGAACCGGCGGAGGCGGCCGCGGCGGCACCCAGCAGCAGGCCGGCGACCGGGCCGGCGAGCGCCGCCGGGGCGAGCAGCGGCCCCCAGCGCAGCGGTGCCCGGTCGCTGGCGGCGAGCCGGAGCAGCCGGCGGGCGAGCAGCCAGCCCGCGGCCATCCCGGCGAGGACCGGCACCGCGAGCAGCCCCGCCCCGAGCCCGTCGACCGGCCCGCGCGGCAGCCCGGCCAGCAGCGGTACGGCCGGCAGCGCCCCCACGGAGACCTCGCTGGTGCGTACCGCCGTGTCGACGCCGACGGCGAAACCCGGACCGAGCAGGTAGCTGACCGACCAGATCGTGGCGTTGGGCGCGTAGGCGAGGCTGACCAGCGTGATCCCGGCCTGGCCGGCGACGCCGGTGCGGTAGGCCCCGATCAGGTCGGCGGCGTCCCCGCCGCCGATGGCCACGGCGAGGCCCGCCGCGGCGCCCCCGGCGCCGAACAGCAGCAGCCCGGCCACCAGCCCGGTGCGGATTCCGTCGCGTACCGCCGCCGGGGACCGCGCGGCGAGCAGCCGGGCGGCGTGCGTCGTCCGCGCCGAGCCGACCAGGGCCGCGAGCGTGCCGAGCACCGCGAGGGTGAGCCCGGCGCGCACCGGTGCCGCGCCGACCAGCACCGCGGCGAGCACCCCGAGCAGCGCGTACGCGACGCCGACCGCGCCGGCCGCGAGGAGTGCCTGCCGGGGCGAGCGTCCGCCCCGCGCGCCGATGGCCCGGCTGGCGTGCACGCCGGCGCGGGTCAGCCGCCAGAGCACCAGCGCGGTCAGCGCCAGCGGCGCCAGCCGGAGGGGGCCGGCGGCGGTGTCCAGCGGTACGCCGTGCCCGAGCAGCCAACCGGCCAGCCCGGCGCGCAGCGCGCCCGGCACGGAGGCGGCGCCCTCGCTGAGCTGGAACAGCCAGAGCACGACCACGACCGGTAGCCACGAGGTGAGCGCCGCCCAGCCGGCGGCGACCCCGGCGGCGACGGCGAGCGGGGCGTGGCTGCGGCGCGGCTCGCCGGCCCGCGCCGTGGGCGCCCGCCGGCCCCGCCCCGCGGGCGCGGCCGGCCGGACGCCGGGGCGGCTGGGCTGATCAGGGGTGACGGAGGACATCGCGTCTACTCTGGCACGCCGGGGCGGCGGTGGCAGTCCGATACCGCCCCGCAACGGCGACGAGTTGCATGATCCACCGTCCTCCGCCCCTGATCGGCTGCTCGACATCGTCGGCCGGGCCGGCGGTGGCGGTCACCCGCCGCACGTGCGGCCGGGGCCCGCCCACCCCGTCAACGCCCCGGAGGGCCGACCGCGAACGGTCGGCCCTCCGGTCGTACGTCGGTCGGCTCAACCCGCGGACATGATCTCCCGCATGAGCTTGGCCGTCTCGGTCGGGGTCTTGCCGACCTTGACGCCGACGGCCTCCAGCGCGCTCTTCTTGGCGTCGGCGGTGCCCGCCGAGCCGGAGATGATCGCGCCGGCGTGCCCCATGGTCTTGCCGGGGGGCGCGGTGAAGCCGGCGATGTAGCCGACCACCGGCTTGGTCACGTTCGCCTTGATGAACTCGGCGGCCCGCTCCTCGGCGTCGCCGCCGATCTCACCGATCATGACGATCGCGTCGGTCTCCGGGTCGGCCTCGAACGCGGCGAGCGCGTCGATGTGGGTGGTGCCGATGATCGGGTCACCACCGATGCCGACGCAGGTCGAGAAGCCGATGTCACGCAGCTCGTACATCATCTGGTAGGTCAGCGTGCCGCTCTTGCTGACCAGGCCGATGCGGCCGGCGCCGGTGATGTCGGCCGGAATGATGCCGGCGTTGGAGGCGCCCGGCGAGGCGATGCCCGGGCAGTTCGGCCCGATGATCCGGGTCCGCTCCCCCTTGGCGACGTTGTACGCCCAGAACGCGGCGGTGTCGTGCACCGGCACGCCCTCCGTGATCACCACGGCCAGGTCGATGCCGGCGTCGATCGCCTCGACGACCGCGCCCTTCGTGAACTGCGGCGGCACGAAGATCACGGTCACGTCGGCGCCGGTCTGCGCCATGGCGTCCGCGACGCCGGCGAAGACGGGCAGCTCGGTGCCGTCGAAGTCGACCGTCTGCCCCGCCTTGCGCGGGTTGACGCCGCCGACGACGTTGGTGCCCGCGGCGAGCATCCGCCGGGTGTGCTTGGAACCCTCGGAACCGGTCATCCCCTGGACGATGACCTTCGAGTCCTTGGTGAGCCAGATAGCCATTGTCAGACCCCCGCAGCCGCCAGCTCGGCGGCCCGCTCGGCCGCGCCATCCATCGTGTCGACCCGCTGGACCAGCGGGTTGTTCGCGTCGTCGAGGATCGCCCGGCCGGCCTCGGCGTTGTTGCCGTCGAGGCGGACGACCAGCGGCTTGGTGACCCGCTCGCCGCGCTGCTCCAGCAGGGCCAGCGCCTGCACGATGCCGTTGGCGACCTCGTCGCAGGCGGTGATGCCGCCGAAGACGTTGACGAAGACGCTCTTCACCGACGGGTCGGACAGGACGATCTCCAGCCCGTTCGCCATCACGGCCGCGCTCGCGCCGCCGCCGATGTCGAGGAAGTTGGCCGGCTTGACGCCGCCGTGCCGCTCACCGGCGTACGCGACCACGTCGAGGGTCGACATGACCAGGCCGGCGCCGTTGCCGATGATGCCGACCTCGCCGTCGAGCTTGACGTAGTTGAGGTCCTTCTCCTTGGCGGCCTGCTCCAGCGGGTCCACCGCGGCCTGGTCGACAAGCGCCTCGTGGTCCGGGTGCCGGAACGCGGCGTTCTCGTCGAGGGTGATCTTCGCGTCGAGCAGCAGCATCCTGCCCTCGCCGGTCTTCGCCAGCGGGTTCACCTCGACCAGCGTGGCGTCCTCGGCGACGAAGGCCTTCCAGAGGCCCACGGCGATCTCGACGATCTGGTCGGCGACCTCGGCCGGGAAGTTGGCGGCGGCGACGATCTCGCGCGCCTTCGCCTCGTCGACGCCGGTGTTGGCGTCGATCGGGGCCTTGACGACCTTCTCCGGGGTCTCGGCGGCGACCTGCTCGATGTCCATACCGCCGGCGACGCTGGCGATGCAGAGGAAGGTGCGGTTCGCCCGGTCGAGCAGGTAGGAGAAGTAGTACTCCTCGGCCACGTCCGCGGTCACGGTGATCATGACCTTGTGGACGGTGTGGCCCTTGATGTCCATGCCGAGGATGTCGGTGGCACGGGCCACCGTCTCCTCCGCGCCCTCGGCCAGCTTCACGCCGCCGGCCTTGCCCCGGCCACCGACCTTCACCTGCGCCTTGACGACCACGCGACCGCCGAGGCGTTCGGCGATCGCGCGGGCCTCCTCCGGGGTCGTGGCGACGCCGCCGGCGAGCACGGGCAAGCCGTGCCGTTCGAACAGGTCCCGCCCCTGGTACTCGTACAGGTCCACGTTTGCGCGTCCCGTCCCGTCTCTGCGGCGCGCCGTCGCGCCGCCACCAGCGTTATGAAAACAGTTTGACGCCTGTCATCAGTTGAAACAGGCCATTGGGCGCAGCCTAGCGAGATGGACACCGCCGGCAACCGAGCGGGTGCGCGTTGTGTGGTACTGCACAGTCCACGGCGGCGCGGGGGCTTTCCGCGACTTCGGGCCGATTTCAGCCGTCCGGGGGATGTTGCCGGGGCGGCGTAACCCCTTTTCGGGGGGCGTCGTTGAGTCAGGTGTCGGAGCGCTGATGCAGCGTGGCGACGGGAAGCGGCCGATGCCCTGTCGGTCGAGGGGTGGCGGCGGGGCATCGTGCATAGAGGGGCCGGACGTGTGAGGGGTGCGTCCGGCCCCTCCCCCTGCCCGGAGTCAGCCGCCGACCGACACCCGTCGCCGCATCCACCGGGTCACCCCGGCGAAGGCTCGCGCGCGTCGGCCCGCGGTGCGGCTCAGCCGACCGGCTGGGCGACGTTCTGCCGGACCCACTCGACGATCGACCGGGTGGTCGCACCCGGCGTGAAGATCTTGGCGACCCCGAGCCGCTCCAGCTCCGGCAGGTCGGCGTCGGGGATGATGCCGCCGCCGAACACGACGATGTCCCGGGCGTCGCGCTCACCGAGCAGCTCCACCACCCGCCGGAACAGCGTCATGTGCGCCCCGGACAGCACGGAGAGCCCGACCGCGTCGGCGTCCTCCTGGATCGCGGTCTCCACGATCTGTTCCGGGGTCTGGTGCAGGCCGGTGTAGATGACCTCCATGCCGGCGTCCCGAAGGGCGCGCGCGACGACCTTTGCGCCGCGGTCGTGGCCGTCCAGGCCCGGCTTGGCGACGACGACCCGAACACGAGAGCTCATCAGCGCATCCCTTTCACCGGCTCCGCGGCTTCCTGAACGAACGGTAACCCGCCCGGCCCGGCCCGGGAAATCCGGGCGGCGAACCGCCCACGGCCCGCCCCGGACAGGCGGTACGCCTTACCCCGACCACCTGCGTCGTCAAGCAGGACGACTCCGCCGTTCGGTCACGGTGCGCGACGAACGGGCAGTTAGGGGGGCACCGTTCGAGGGGTACTAGCCATGACAATCGCGGACGGAAAGGGACAGATCGCAACGGCAGTTCGGCGCTTCGGCTTGTGACCGGCCTGGTCGTTGGCTACCGTGTCCACGGTTGTCATCAGGTCCACCGACGGGTGACGACGCGGCCAACCGACGTTCACCGTGTTACACGGACGTCGAGGAAGCCGCTTCGGATCCCCGACAACGGAGGGTGTGCGTGCGCCAGCGCCTGTCGTCTGAGCCCGATCGATATCGCGGTCGCCGCCGCGTACCCACCCCCCCACGCAGCCGCTACGCGGCCGTCGTCACCACCGCGCTGGTCGGCGCCGGCATCGTCGCCATCGGCGCGGGAGCCCTGCCCGACGCCAAGAGCGTCAGCCCGGCGGTCCTCGACGAGCTCAAGGCCGCCTCCACCGTCAACCAGGACACCGCGGACCGCGCCGACGCCGCCGACCGCGCGACGCGCGACAACGACCGGACCAAGGCCGGGGACTCCGCCGAGCCGGACGTCTGGCTGCTCCCCCTGCAGGACTACGAGTTCCACTCGCCCTACGGCATGCGCTGGGGCAAGCTGCACACCGGCGTCGACCTGGTCGCCCCCGAGGGCACGCCCTACCGCGCCATCCACGGCGGCACCGTCACCAAGGCCGGCTGGTTCGGCGGCTACGGCTACACGGTCATCGTCGAGCACCCCGACGGCAGCGAGGCGATCTACGGTCACTCCTCCGCGCTGAGCGTGCGCGAGGGGCAGCAGGTGAAGGTGGGCGACCAGCTCGGCCTCGTCGGCAACACCGGCCACTCCTACGGCTCCCACCTGCATCTCGAGCTGCATGTCAAGGGCGAGCCACTCGACCCGGTGCCATGGCTCAAGGACCGCGGGGTGGACATCCAGGTGCAAATCGAGGCGCACTACAGCGACGTAGCCGCGTCCTGACGCTACGCATCGCCCGTTGGCCGCCCGGATCAGTCGATCCGGGCGGTTTTTCGTTGCCCGCCGCCGCCGGCAGTGAGCCGGGTCATCTCGGCGACTGTGGCCGACGCCACCCCGGCCCATGATCACCTTTGCCATCAAAGCCCCCGAACCGGGACGCAACGGGCCGACCCGGCCGCCACCGGCCGACCGGCGCCCGGTCCCGCTACCCGTCACGCCGCGTGCCGACACCAGTATTTCGAGGTCAAGTGCCCCCTCGATCAGTGAAGGTCCGCCGTGCAGGAAGACATTCGGAACGAGAACACCCCCGACGCACCCGCGCCGTCCCGGCGACGCATCGCCGGCCGTACCCGCGTGATCATCGCCGCGGTGGCCCTGGCCGGCATCGGGCTCGGCGGAGCCGCCCTCGCGGCCACCGGCAACGACGAACCCGCCGTGCCGGCCGCCGCCGTCGACACGCAGGCCCGCGCGGAGGCCGCCGAACGCGCCGACCGCTCCGCCCGCGAGTCCGACGCCCCGGCCGGCCCGCCGACCGCCGGCCCGACGCCCAGCGCGACGACCGCCAGCCCGACGCCGAAGCCCAGCCCGAAGGCCACCACCGCCAAGCCGAAACCGAAGCCGAAGCCGAAGCCGACAAGCGCCAGCAAGCCGAAGTCCGGCTGGGTCATCCCGATGAAGGGCGCGGCGATCACCTCCTGCTACGGCCCGCGCTGGGGCACCCAGCACGCCGGCATCGACTTCGCGTTGCCCGCCGGCACCGCCGTCCACGCCGCCTTCGGCGGCACCGTCACCAAGGCCGGCGACGTCGGCGACGGGTACGGCATCTCCGTCGTCGTCGACCACGGCAACGGCTACCTCACCCACTACGCCCACCTGAGCACCGCCAAGGTGGGCGTGGGCGCGACGGTCACCACCGGGCAGACCATCGGCCTGGAGGGGTCCACCGGCGACTCCACCGGCCCGCACCTGCACTTCGAGGTGCACCAGGATCAGATGTGGAACCAGATCGACCCCGCGCCGTTCCTGCGCGCCCGGGGCATCGACGTGGCCTGCTGACCGCCTGGCGGCACCATCGACTGCCGGATGGTGCCGCCAGGGCAGCGCCCGCCTGGTCGGACAGCCGCTGCGCCAACCGATCCAGGGCACCCCTGACGCGGGCGAGGGTCCGCTGCTCCCGCACGGCTCATCCCGCGACGATGACCGCCGGTCCCACGCCGGCTTCGTCGAAGGGCGGACAGCTTGCGCTGCCCGTACGCTCGGCCGCGTCGATGTAGTCGACAAGGGCGTCGCGGGATCTCGCGAGCCGGCTCATCTGGTCGTCCAGTCGCCCTAGCCGGGAGCGCATCGCGGCCAGCAGCTCGGGGCACCCGAGCAGTTCCGGGTCCTCTCCGACGGCACAGGGCAGCAGGTAGGCGATGTCCTCGGAAGAGAGGCCCGCGCCGAGCAGGTGCCGGATCTGCTTCACCCGCAGCACGGCGCTGTCGCCGTACTCGCGGTAACCGTTCGCGCCGCGCTCCGCCTCCAGCAGACCCTGGGCCTCGTAGTAGCGCAACTGATGGGGATTGACGCCCGTTCGGCGACCCAGTTCACCGATCCGCATCGAGACCTCGCTTGACCTTCACACCGGTATCAACGTCGACGATGCTGCCATGAACAACAAGACCGACACAGCCGTGACAGTCATCGGACTCGGACTGATGGGCCAGGCACTGGCCGGCGCGTTCATGCGGGCCGGGCATGCCACCACCGTGTGGAACCGTACGACCGCCAAGTCCGACCCACTGGTGGCCGAGGGCGCCCGGCTGGCGCCGACGATCGGCGACGCGTTCAGGGCGAGCCCGTTGACCATCATCTGCGTCACCGACTATCACGGCGTGCACGAGCTGCTCCGCGCGACCGGGGTGGAGCTGGCCGGCACGACGTTGATCAACCTGACCTCGGGCGACTCAGCCCAGGCCCGGGAGACGGCCCGGTGGGCTGAGCAGCGCGGCGCGCACTACCTGGACGGTGCCATCATGGCCGTCCCGCCGGCGATCGGAACCGCGGAGGCGGTGATCCTGCTCAGTGGGCCGGGTTCGCACCTCGAGGCACACGGGTCGACCCTGGGCGCGCTCGGTACGGTCACCTATCTTGGTCCGGACCACGGGCTGGCTTCGCTGTACGACGTGGCCGGCCTCGCCATGATGTGGAGCGTCCTGAACGCCTGGCTCCAGGGCACCGCCCTGCTCAGGACGGCCGGTGTGGACGCCGTGACGTATGCGCCGTTCGCGCGGCAGATCGTCACGGAGGTGGCCGGATGGCTGCCCGGCTATGCCGAGCAGATCGACAGCGGCTCCTTCCCCGCCGAGGTGTCGGCCCTGGAGACCGACGCGCGGGCGATGGCACACCTGATCGAGGAGAGCGAGGCGGTGGGCGTCAACGCCGAACTGCCCAAGTTGATCAAAGCGATGGCCGACCGCGCGATCGCCGCCGGGCACGGTGGGGAGCAGTATCCCGTGCTGATCGAAGAGTTCAGCCGGCCCCGTACCGACTGACCGGCCCGGCGCAATCCAGCGGGTCCCCTATCACGACAACGGCCCGGTCCGGCGTACTGCCGGGCCGGGCTACGCGCCGCCGGTCACGTCGCCGCCGACCGGGCACCCGCGTGCCTCAAAGCTTGTCGATCGGGGCGTGCCGCAGCACCAGCCACATCGCCTGGTCACCGAAGTCGATCTGTGCCCGCGCGCCCGGGCCGTGCCCCTCCACGGCGAGCACCCGACCCAGGCCGTAGCGCTGATGGCTGACCCGGTCGCCGACGGCCACCTTCGGCCCCTGCGGCAGCTCGCTCGCCGTGCTCAGCCGGCTGGCGTCGACCCCCAGCCGCTTCGCGAGCTGCGCCGCCTTGGGCGTACCGCCGTTGAAGCCCCCGCGCCCGCCGGGCACGCGGTCCGCGCGGCCACCCACGCCGCCGCCCCCGCCGGCCCACGAGGTGTACGACCCCTCGGTGCGCTCCCAGCGGACCAGCTCCGGCGGCAGCTCCTCCAGGAACCGCGACGGCGGGTTGTAGGCCGGCTGCCCCCACGCCGAACGGGTGACCGCCCGGGACAGGTGCAGACGCTGGCGGGCCCGGGTGATGCCGACGTAGGCCAGGCGGCGCTCCTCCTCCAGCTCCCCCGAGTCGCCCAACGAACGCAGGTGTGGGAAGACGCCGTCCTCCAGGCCGGTCAGGAAGACCACCGGGAACTCCAGCCCCTTCGCGGTGTGCAGCGTCATCAGGGTGACCACGCCCTGGTGCTCCGGGTCGTCCGTCGGCAGCTGGTCGGCGTCGGCGACCAGCGCGACCTGCTCCAGGAAGCCGGCCAGGGTGGCCCGCTCGCCCTCCTCGCCGAGCGCCTCGATCCGCTCGGTGTATTCGCGCGCGACGCTGACCAGCTCCTGGAGGTTGTCGACCCGCCCCACGTCCTGCGGGTCGAGGCTCTCCTCCAACTCGGTGAGGTAGCCCGAGCGGGTCAGCAGCGCCTCCAGCACCTCCTCCGGGCTGCCCGTCTCGGCCAGCTCCCGGGCGCCGTCGAGCAGTGCGACGAAGTCGGTGATGCCGTTGGCCGCCCGGCTGGAGATGCCCGGGGCGTCCCTGGCCCGCCGCAGCGCCGCGCCGAAGGAGATCCGGTCCCGGCTGGACAGCGCCTCCACGCACGCCTCGGCCCGGTCGCCGATGCCGCGGCGGGGGGTGTTGAGCACCCGGCGCAGGCTGACCGTGTCGTCGTCGTTGACCACCGCGCGCAGGTAGGCCAGCGCGTCGCGGACCTCCTTGCGCTCATAGAAGCGCACCCCGCCGACCACCTTGTAGGGCAGGCCGACCCGGATGAACACTTCCTCGAAGACCCGGGACTGGGCGTTGGTGCGGTAGAAGACGGCCACGTCGCCGGGCCGGGCCTCGTCGGCGTCGACCAGCCGGTCGATCTCGCGGGCCACCCAGTCGGCCTCGGCGTGCTCGGTGTCGGCCACGTAGCCGACGATCGGCTCGCCGGCGCCCGCCTCGCTCCACAGCCGCTTCGGCTTACGCGACGTGTTGCGGTCGATCACGGCGTTGGCCGCGTTGAGGATGGTCTGGGTGGAGCGGTAGTTCTGCTCCAGCAGGATCGTCCGGGCGTTGCCGAAGTCGCGCTCGAACTCCAGGATGTTGCGGATCGTGGCGCCCCGGAACGCGTAGATCGACTGGTCGGCGTCGCCGACCACGCAGAGCTCAGCCGGCTCGATTCCCTCGGTGCCGGAGACCAGCTCCTTGATCAGCGTGTATTGCGCGTGGTTGGTGTCCTGGTATTCGTCCACCAGCACGTGCCGGAACCGCCGGCGGTAGCCCTCCGCGACGTGCGGGTGCGACTGGAGCAGGTGCACCGTCGTCATGATCAGGTCGTCGAAGTCCAGCGCGTGTGCCTCGCGCAGCCGGCGCTGGTAGAGCGCGTAGGCCTCCGCCAGCGCCCGCTCGTTGGGGCCCTTGGCGCGGCCCGCGAACTCCTCCGGGTCGACCAGCTCGTTCTTCAGGTTGGAGACCTGGGCGGCCAGCCCGCGCGCCGGGTAGCGCTTCGGGTCGAGGTCGAGCTCCCTGGCCACCATCTGCATCAGCCGGCGGGAGTCGTCGGCGTCGTAGATCGAAAAGGTCGACTTCAGCCCGGCGTGCTCGTGCTCGGCGCGCAGGATGCGCACGCAGGCGGAGTGGAACGTCGACACCCACATCAGGCGGGCCCGCGCGCCCACCAGGTTGGCGACCCGCTCCTTCATCTCGCCTGCGGCCTTGTTGGTGAAGGTGATCGCGATGATCTCACCGGGGTGCACGTCGCGGGCCGCGAGCAGGTAGGCGATCCGGTGGGTGAGCACCCGGGTCTTGCCCGAGCCCGCACCGGCCACGATCAGCAACGGGGAGCCGGCATGGGTGACGGCGTCACGCTGCGGCCCGTTGAGACCCTCCACCAACTCCTGCGGATCGAGGTGGACAGCCGCCGGCCGGGGCCGGTGCGGCGGGGTCGGGGCGGGCGCCGGCGCGGACGGGGACACGGGGATGTCGAAGAGAGGATGCATCGCAGGGCGATTCTATGCCGCCGGGCGGACACTTCCCCGCCGCGCGCACCCCCCGCCCGACCGAGCCGCCGGCCAGGCGGTCCGACCGGCCCCCGCCCCGCCCGGTTGAGACGAAGATGTCACCCTGTCGCGTCTGGCGTCATCGTCCCCCATGCAGAACGATGACGGTGAAAATCCAGCTCCTCCCCCGTACACGACTGGGAGAACGACCATGACTCAGCCGCGTTCGCGCGGTCGGGGGGCGCTGCGGCACCTCGCCGCGCCCGCCCTCGCGTTGGCGGTCGCCGCCACGCTGTCCACCGCTTCCCGGCCCGCGCCGGCCCCCGCCGACGACCGGGGCGCCGGCCTCACCCCCGTCTCGGTCTCCTACGCCGCCCCCACCGGCGGCGAGGTCAAGGGCAACTTCCTGAGCTACAACGACTTCCACGGCGCCATCGACCCGCCCGGCGGCAGCGGCGCGGCGGTCAACGGCACCCCCGCCGGCGGCGTGGAGTACCTCGCCACCTGGCTGAAGAAGCTGCGCGCCGAGGCCCGGGCCGAGGGGCGCGTCACGACCACCGTCGGGGCCGGCGACCTGATCGGCGCCACCCCGCTGGTCAGCGCCGCCTTCCACGACGAGCCGACCATCGAACTGATGGACGAGATCGGCCTGGACGTCAGCTCCGTCGGCAACCACGAGTTCGACGAGGGCGTCGACGAGCTGATCCGGATCAACAAGGGCGGTTGCCACCCGGTCGACGGCTGCCAGGACGGGGACGGCTTCGCCGGCGCGAAGTTCACCTACCTGGCGGCCAACACGGTCAGCCGGAAGACCGGCCTGCCGGTCCTGCCCCCGGTCGACGTGCGGTTCGTCGGTGGCGTGCCGGTGGGCTTCGTCGGCGTGACCCTGGAGGGCACCCCGGACATCGTCAACCCGGCCGGCATCGCCTCGGTGAAGTTCACCGACGAGGTGGCCACCGCCAACAAGTGGGCCGGTCTGCTCAAGCTCTTCGGCGTCAAGGCGATGGTCCTGCTGGTGCACGAGGGCGGCGCCCAGTCGCCGCCGCCGGCCACCCCGGGCGTCTCGGACTGCGCCAACTTCTCCGGCCCGATCGTGGACATCGTCCGCGGCCTGCGCCCGGAGTTCGGGCTGGTCGTCTCCGGCCACACCCACCGCTTCTACTCCTGCTCGCTGCCGAACTCCGCGGGCGCCCGCAGCGTGGTCACCAGCGCCGGCAACAACGGCCAGATCGTCACGGACGTGGACTACTCGCTGGACCGGCGTACCGGCCGCTTCACCGGGATCACCGCCCGCAACGTCGTCGTCGAGAACGGCGTGCGCAAGCCGGACGGCGGCTGGCAGGAGAGCGCGCCGGGAACGTATGTGCGCAACCCCGACCTGGTGGACCCGGGCGCCAAGGCGCTGGCCGACAAGTACCGCGCGGCCGTCGCGCCCATCGCCAACCGGGTGGTGGGCCGGATCTCGGCCGACATCGTCCGCGACGTCCGGCCCAACGGGGAGAGCCCGCTGGGTGACGTGATCGCCGACGCGCAGCTCGCGTACACCCGGTCGGCCGGGGCGCAGATCGCGCTCATGAACCCGGGCGGCATCCGGGCCTCCCTGTCGTACGCGGCCTCCCCCGGCGACGAGGACCCTGGCGAGGTCACCTACGGCGAGGCGTTCACCGTCCAGCCGTTCAACAACCTGGTGGTCACCCAGACCCTCACCGGCGCGCAGTTGCGCAACGTGCTGGAGCAGCAGTTCGTCGGCTTCAAGGGGCAGAGCACCCAGCGGATCCTCCAGGTCTCCGCCGGGCTGACCTACTCCTACGACAGCACGGCCCCGGCGGGCTCGCGGGTCAGTGTCCTGGAGTTCGACGGCGCGCCGGTCGACCCGGCCGCCAGCTACCGGGTGACCACGAACGACTTCCTCGCCAACGGCGGGGACGGTTTCACGGAGTTGCAGGCCGGCACCGCCCGCAGCACCGCCCCCGGGTTCGACGTGGACGCGTTCGTCGCCTACCTGGGTGCCGGGGCACCGGTCGCCCCCGGCACCGCCGACCGGATCACCCGCCTGGGCTGAGGCGGGGGCGGTCCCGGCGTCGCGACGGCGCCGGGGCCGCCCGCCGGTCGCCGCCGCGGGTCGGGCACGTGTTGCGCCGAGTCCTTGCGCGGGTCGGCCCGAGGTCGGCATACTCGACGGCATGTTCGATCAGCGCTTCTACTTTTACTACGGCACCGGGAGTCCGGCAGCCGTAGGTCGCGTCTGATCAACCAGACCTACGAAAAGCCCCGGGCTCCTGGAGCCCGGGGCTTTCTCGTCCCGGGATCCGGGCACCGGGCACCTGAGGGCGAGAGGTACCCGATGATGACAGGCGTGGTGGAGTCCAACGGCAGTCTGACCCGGCCCGGGGAGGGCCGGCCCGACCCGGCCGCCTCCGGGTCTCCGGTCGACGCGCCGGCACCGACCGGCGGCGCGGGGGCGCAGGCGCGCACCGGCACCCCGGAGCCGACCGCGGCGGCCCGGATCGTCGAGATCCGGGAGCGGATCGACGAGATCGACCGCACGTTGATCGAGCTGTGGCAGGAGCGCGCCGCGCTCTCCCAGGAGGTCGGGGTGACCCGGATGGCCTCCGGCGGCACCCGGCTGGTGCTCTCCCGGGAACGGGAGATCCTGGAGCGCTTCCGGGCCGCCCTCGGCGCCGACGGCGCGCAGCTCGCGCTGCTGCTGCTCCGCGCGGGCCGCGGCCCCCTGTGAGGCGTACGCCGGCAGCGGGCCGCCGGGCCTGGCGCCCGGCGGCCCGGAAACGACGGAACCGCCCGCCGTCGTCGCGGTGACGTCGGCGGGCGGTTCCGTGGCGGTCAGGCCTCGTGCGTGTGCACGATCTCGCGCTTCTCGGCGAAGTGGCAGGCGCTCGGGTGGTCCGACCCCGGGCGGAGCTCCAGCAGCGGGACCTGCTCGGCGCAGACGTCCTGCGCCTTCCAGCAGCGGGTGCGGAACCGGCACCCCGACGGGGGGCTCACCGGCGACGGGACGTCGCCCGTGAGGCGGATGATCGCCTTGCTGTCCCGGACGGTCGGGTCCGGCACCGGCACGGCCGAGAGCAGTGCCTGGGTGTACGGGTGAGTCGGCCGCTCGTAGATCTCGTCCTCGGTGCCGATCTCCACGATCTTGCCGAGGTACATCACCGCGACCCGGCTCGACAGGTGCCGGACCACCGACAGGTCGTGCGCGATGAAGACGTACGACAGGCCGAACTCGTCCTGGAGCTTCTCCAGCAGGTTGATCACCTGCGCCTGGATCGACACGTCCAGGGCGCTGACCGGCTCGTCACAGACGATGATCTCGGGCCGCAGGGCGAGCGCCCGGGCGATGCCGATGCGCTGCCGCTGACCGCCCGAGAACTGGTGCGGATACCGGTTGATGTGCTCCGGGTTGAGGCCCACCAGGTCGAGCAGCTCCATGACCTTGCCCCGGCGGCTGCCCTTCGGCGCCACCTCCGGGTGGATCTCGAACGGCTCGCCGATCAGGTCACCGACCGTCATCCGCGGGTTCAACGAGGTGTACGGGTCCTGCATCACCAGCTGGATCTGCCGGCGCAGCCGGCGCAGCGCCGGGCCGGAGAGCTTGGAGATGTCCTGGCCCTTGTAGTGGACGCTGCCACCGGTCGGCTTTTCCAGGTTCATCAGGACCCGGGCCAGCGTCGACTTGCCGCAGCCCGACTCACCGACCACGCCCAGGGTCTCGCCGGACTGGAGGTTGAAGGAGACCCCGTCGACCGCCTTGACGTGACCGACGGTCTTCTTGAAGACCACGCCCCGGGTCACCGGATAGTGCTTGACCAGGTCGCGGACCTCGAGGATGTGCTCAGTCACGGTTCACCAGCTCCTCGGCGAAGTGGCAGGCGCTGGCCCGGCCGGAGCCGACCTGCAGCAGCGGCGGGACCTTCTCCCGACAGATCGGCTGCGCCATGGGGCAGCGCGGGTTGAACGGGCAGCCCGGCGGAATGTTCATCAGGTTCGGCGGGAGGCCCTTGATCGTCCGGAGCTGCTGCCCCCGCTCGTCGAGCCGCGGGATCGAGTTGATCAAGCCGATCGTGTACGGGTGCGCCGGCTTGGCGTACAGGTCGTAGACGTTGGCTTCCTCGACGATCCGGCCCGCGTACATGACCGCGATCCGGTCCGCGACGTCGGCGACCACGCCGAGGTCGTGGGTGATGAGGATCAGGCCCATCTGCCGCTCGCGCTGGACCTCGGCGAGCAGGTCCATGATCTGCGCCTGCACCGTCACGTCGAGCGCGGTGGTCGGCTCGTCCGCGATCAGCACCTCCGGGTCCAGGGCGAGCGACATCGCGATCATCGCGCGCTGCCGCATACCGCCCGAGAACTGGTGCGGGTAGCTGCCGAACCGGCCCTTGGCGTTGGGGATCTTGACCTGGTCGAGCATGTCGATCGCGCGCTTCTTGGCGTCGGCGCGGCTCATGCCGCGCCGCACCCGGAACTGCTCGGCGATCTGGAACCCGACGGTGAAGACCGGGTTCAGCGCCGAGAGCGCGTCCTGGAAGATCATCGCGATGCCCTCGCCGCGGATGCGGCGCCGCTCCTCGAAGGACATGGCGAGCATGTCCTTGCCGTGGAAGCGGACCTCGCCGCCGGTGACGAAGCCGGGTGGCGTGTCGAGGATGCCCATGATGGTCTGCGCGGTGACGCTCTTACCGGAGCCGGACTCGCCGAGCACGGCGAGGGTCTCCCCCGCGTCGACGTGGTACGTGACCCCGTTGATGACCTTGGCGACGCCGTCCCGGGTACGGAACTCCACCCGCAGGTCTTCGACCTCTAGCAACCTGCCCGAGGGGCGGCCGGACGCACCGGCCGCGGACTGCTCGGACACGAGAATGTCGGACAACTGAATCTCCCCTAGCGGAGTTTCGGATCGAGGGCCTCGCGGACAGCCTCACCGAGCATCACGAAGCTCAGCACGGCGGTGACGAGGAACCCGGCGGGGAAGAAGAGCAGGAACGGCGAGACGCGGATGAAGTTCTGCGCCTCGCTGATCATGATGCCCCAGGACACCACCGGGCTCTTCAGACCGACGCCCAGGAAGGACAGCGTCGCCTCAGCACCGATGAACGAGCCGACCAGGATCGTCCCGTAGACCATCAGCGGGGCGAGGCAGTTGGGCAGCAGGTGCTTGAGGATGATCCGGCCGGTGCCGGCGCCCAACGCGCGCGCCGCGACGATGTAGTCCGCTTCCTTGGTGGCCAGCACCGAGGAACGCATCAACCGCATCACGACCGGCCAGCTGAGCACCACCAGGGACATGATCACGAGGGCCATGATCTCTGCCTTGCTGTTGCTCGTGCCCGACCCGTTGAAGGTGGTCAGGATGACGATGGCGCCCAGCACGAACGGCATGCCGAAGAAGACGTCGGCGATGCGGGAGAGCAGAGCGTCCACCCAGCCGCCCCGGTAACCGGCGATGATGCCCATCGTGCCGCCGATCAGCAACGTGCCGAGAACGGAGAGCACGGCGACGACGATCGACGCGCGGGCACCGTAGATCACGCGGGCGTAGACGTCGCGCCCCTGGAAGTCGTAGCCGAACCAGGCCTGCGACGACGGGCCGACGAGGCTGTTCTGCAGGTTGCCGTTCTCGGCGTCGCCGGCGGCGAACAGCCCGGGGAACGCGGCCATCAGCAGGAAGACGAAAATGAAGAACGCGGGGATCCAGAACAGCGGCTTGCGGCGCAGGTCGCGCCAGGCGTCGCCGAGCAGGCCGCGCGGCTTCTCCTTACGGGCGTTCTCCGGCAGACCAGCGTTGGTCGGGGCGCCGAGCTCGGTCGGCTGCTCGGCGGGAGGGGTGCTGACGATCGACGCGGCAGACGGGTCACTCATAGCGGATCCTCGGGTCCAGGGCGGCGTAGAGCAGGTCGACCAGCAGGTTCATCAGCAGGTAGACGAGCACCAGGACCACCACGATGGAGACAACGGTAGCGCTCTCCTTGGTGATGATCGCCCGGAAGACCTGGCGACCGATCCCGTTGATCTGGAAGATGCCTTCGGTGACGATCGCGCCACCCATCAGGGCACCGAGGTCCGTGCCGAGCAGGGTCACCACCGGAATGAGCGAGTTGCGCAGCAGGTGCACCCCGACCACCCGGCGCATCGGCAGCCCCTTGGCGATCGCCGTCCGGACGTAGTCGGCGCGCCGGTTCTCCGCGATGCTCGTCCGCGCCACCCGGGCGATGTACGCCATCGAGCCGCTACCCAGCACCAGGCCGGGGACGATCAGCTCGGAGAGCCGCATCTCGCTGGAGACCGTGGGCTTGATGATGCCCCACTGCACTCCGAGCACCCACTGCAGCACGAAGCCGATGACGAAGATCGGCAGCGCGATGAGGAACAGGGTGGACACCAGGACCAGGTTGTCCAGGAAGCCGTTGCGCCGCAGGCCGCTCAGCACGCCGGCGGTGAGGCCGATGACCGCCTCGAAGGCCAGGGCCACGAGGGCCAGCTTCAGCGTGTTCGGGTACGCGGTGGCGATGATGTCGCCGATCTCCCGGCCGCCGAAGGTCTGCCCGAAGTCACCCTGGAACAGGTTCTGCATGTAGCTGGCGTACTGCACCCAGACCGACTGGTCGAGCTTGAACTTCTCGGTCATCATCGCGACATAGCTGTCCGGGCACGGACGCTCACCGCACTTGCCGGCGAAGGGATCGCCCGGCACCGACCAGACGAGCCAGTAGATGAGGAACGTCGTCCCGATGAAGACCGGGATGAGTTGGAGCAGCCGTCTCAACAGATAACGGCCCATGGGGTGGTCCTCCAGACAGGGGGCGCGTCGGACGGCCGACACGGAAATGACAGACGTGGCGAGGGGATGCGGTGGCATCTCCTCACGGAACGGCCCGGGTCGGGCTCACCGGTAGGTGAACCCGACCCAGGGTCAGACCGCTTGTCGGATCAGAGCTCGACCGAGCTGAGGTCGAGCTCGGTGACGTTGGTCAGCTCCAACTTCTTGATCTTCTCCGAGTGGCCGGACTGCTGGCCGTAGAAGTAGACCGGGATGGTCGGAATGTCCTGGTCGACCAGCTCCAGCAGCTTCGCGAACTGCTCGTGCGAGGCCTCCAGGCTGGGGGCGGCGCTGGCCTGCTTGGCCAGTTCGTCGACCTGCTTGTTGCTGTAGAGACCGTCGTTCGAGGAGCCACCCGTGACGTAGAGCGGGTTCACCCAGTTCTCGATGTCCGGGTAGTCCTGCTGCCACGCGGCACGGTACATGCCGGTCATCTTGCGGGCGTTGATGGACTGCCGCAGCACCGCGAAGGTCGGGATGCCCTCGGCGCGCGCGTTGATGCCCAGGTTGGTCTTGACCTGCTGGGCGACGGCGTCCATCCACTCCTTGTGGCTGGAGTCGGCGTTGTAGAACATGACCAGCTCACCGGAGAAGCCACCGGCCTCGGCGAGGAGCTGCTTGGCCTCGTCCGGCTTGAACTGGCAGACGGTGCAGTTGCCCGACTTGGCGCCCGGGGTCAGCGGGTTCGCCCAGCTGTCGGCCGGCTTGCGGGTGCCGAAGAAGATCTTCTCCGAGATCTCCTGCCGGTTGATGGCCAGGGAGATGGCCTTGCGCAGCTTCACGTCCTGGAAGCGCTTGTCGTACATCGGGAAGGCGATGAACGCCGTCGACGGCGTGGTGGAGGAGATCCCACGGTCGCCCAGGTCCTGCTTCCACTTCTCGCCGGCGAGGGCGGAGGTGGGGATGGGCGTCATGAAGTCCAGGTTGCTGGCGAGCAGGTCGTTGTACGCCGCGTTCTCGTCCTGGTACAGCTTGACCGTGACGTCCTTGATCTTCATCTTGTCGCGCATGTTGTAGTCGTCGAAGCGCGTCAGCTTGATCTGGACGTCGTCTTCCCACGACACGAACTTCACCGGGCCGTTGGCGATCGGCTTGCGGCCGAACTCGTCCGGCTTCTGGGTGAAGAACACGTCCGGCAGCGGCATGAAGGCGCTGTAGCCGAGCTTGGTCGGGAAGACGGCGGTCGGCGCGGCCAGCGTGACCTCGAAGCTCCAGTCATCGAGGACCTTGAGGCCGGACATCTTCTCGACCGTGGGCACGGGGGCCTTCTTCGGGCCGTCCTCGTCCGGGTCCGTCGTGTGGACGTCGGTGTAGCCCTGGATGTCGGAGAAGAAGGTGCCGTTCTGCGCGCCGTTCGGCGAGTAGGCGGCCCAGTTCCAGGCGTCGACGAAGTTCTTCGCCTTCACCTCGGTGCCGTCGTGGAACTTCGTACCCTGCTTGATCTTGATCTTGTAGACCTTGGAGTCGGTCGTGTCGATCGACTCCGCCAGCGCGTTACGGGGCGCGCTGCCATCGTTCGGATACTCGACCAGACCGGTCCACAGCCAGTCGATGACCTTGCCACCACCGGTCTCCGTGGTGTTCGACGGAACCAGCGGGTTCTCGGGCTGAACACCGTTGATGGTGATCGCGCCGTCCTTGCTGGCGCCGGCGTCGCCGCCGTCGCTGTCGGTGTTCGAGCAACCGGACGCGACGAGCGCGAACGCCGCGCCCAGCGCGACCGCGCTGCTTGCCCGCTTCGAGACTCTCATTCCGAGGGGCCTCCTCTTTCTGAACCTGGTTCCGTCGTGGGTTTCACGCACGTGGGGGGTGACACGTCCGACCGTCCGCGGGGCGGGAGTCGGTTTCACCGCAGTGAATTCGGGACAAGAACAATGCACCGATCCGCCGGGCCACCTCGCCCACCGCGCTTGGCACCGCGCGTACGAGACCACCACGGAGCGCCACCGACAGGCGGAATCCCATGGTCGTCAAGCCGTACGGGCGCCTCACATGAGGGGTGAGGTGCTGCCACTGTGACACCCACCGGCCCGTTCCGTGAAGGTGCCGTTATCAAGCCGTTAGTTGGTCGCCACGTCACCGATACCTGAAAAAAGATCATGATCTACGCGGGTCGTACTGCTCTGAGCAGGAAAGACACGGTTCGGCAGGGTGTCGACCCGGGGTCGGGCCGGGCGACTGTGAGCTTTCCCGCCCTGACTTCCGGGCCTCGCCGACGCCGCCCGGCCGTCGGCCATTTCCACCCGTCCGGACGAGGCCCGATTCGGCTGTGCAGGCGCCAACGCCACCTGGCCGGAGGAGGGCGCCAACGCGTCGCGTCTGCGCGCGCCCGGCCCGCTCCGCACCGGACGGGCCGGACAGCGAGCGGCCCCGGCACCGCGCGGGGCGGTACCGGGGCCGTGGAACAGACGTCGGTCAGGCCGTGAAGCGCAGCTTGCGACGGCGGAACAGGAGCACGGCGACGGCACCCGCGGCCAGCAGCGCCACGCCGCCGGCGAGCGCGGCGGCGATCGGCGAGCCGGTCAGCGGCAGGTCGCCACCGCTGCCCGCGGGCGAGGTCGACGGGGCCGGGCTGGCCGGCGACTCCGCGGGAGCGCTCGGCGACGGGGACTGGGCCGGGGCGCTCGGCGAGGGCGTCTCCGCCGGGGCGCTCGGCGACGGCGGCTCGGTCGGGGCGGCGGCGAACGCGGCCCCGGCCTTGGCGGTCACGGTCGCGCCGGTGCTGCCACCGAGGATCAACTTCTGCGCCGCCTGCTGCCCGGTGAAGAGGAAGACCCGGCCGAAGGAGACCGAGTCCTTGGCGGAGACGGTCACCTCGACCTCGCCGGCGCCGTCGGCGGTCAGCCAGAACTGCCCGCCGTTGGTGGTCGCGGTGACCGGCTTGCCCTCGGCGTCGACCGCCGTGCCGCCGCTGGCCGCGACGGTGATCTCACCGGCCGGGCCCTTGACCGTGAACGGGCCGGCCTTCTCACCGGCGGCCGCCTTGGCACTGGCCGGGTCGACGCTCAGCTCGGCCTTCGGCTCGGGCTGGTCGGTGGCGTTGGCGACCAGGTAGTCGTGGACCTTCTTCACGACGGCGTACGACTGCTCGGCGTTCGCGCCGGCCTGCGAGAGCAGCCCCGGCTCCCAGCCGTTCAGCGTGACCTGGTCGCTGAAGTGCCAGATCGCGGTCTGCGTGCCGAAGTAGAGCAGGTTGTCGGCGGCGGCACCGGTCACGCCCTGCGGCAGGGCGGCGCCGGCCGCGGTGAGCAGCTTCGCCGGGTCCGCGTTCGGGTGGCCGTGGGTCAGCACCCACTGCACCTTGCCCAGGTTCGGCACCCGGGACTCGGACCAGGTGTCCTCGGCGTACCTGCCGTCGATCTTGACGTTGGTGCGGTAGTCGATGCAGAAGGCCGTGACCCGCTTGCCGTCGATCTCCAACTGGAGCTGCGACACGGTCTTCTTGCTGCCGTTGAGCTTCAGGGTGACCTTCGAGCCCGCGACCGACTTGGCCACGCCGGTGGCCGGAGCGGCGGCGGCCGGACCGGCGGAGCCGAGCGCCAGAGCGCCACCTGCGACGGTCGCCAGGGCGATCCGCGCCCAGCGTCGTCCTCGTTGTCCGAACATCAAGATTCGTGCACCTCTCCCCAGGGGTGACCCGCACACGGCGGGTTGCGTGAAGCCGCCGTTCCCGCGGGATGCGCACACCCACGCGCGGAAACGCGACGGGGAATTATGAGATGAAAGCTGGTCGGTTGTCACCCCCTGTCGGCCACTTTCATGACTTCCGCCCGGAATGGCAGGGGGAAACCGGGTCACACGAGCCGGCGGTCGGCCGCCCAGCGGGACAACTCATACCTGTTGGACATCTGGAGCTTACGAAGCACGTTGGACACGTGCGTCTCCACCGTCTTGATGGAGATGTAGAGCTCCTTGGCGATCTCCTTGTAGGCGTACCCCCGGGCGAGCAGCCGCAGCACCTCGCGCTCGCGGTTGGTGAGCTGGTCCAGCTCGGGGTCGGCCACCGGGGCGTCGGGACGGGCCGCGAACGCGTCCAGCACGAACCCCGCCAGCCGGGGGCTGAACACCGCGTCGCCGTCGGCCACCCGGCGGACCGCCGCGGCCAACTCGTCCGGGGAGATCGTCTTCGTGACGTAGCCCCGCGCACCGGCCCGGATCAGCCCGATCACGTCCTCCGCCGCGTCCGAGACGCTCAGCGCCAGGAACCTGACCTGCGGGTGGGTACGCCGCATCGCCTCCAGCACCGCCCGACCGCCGCCGTCGGGCATGTGCACGTCGAGCAGCACCACGTCGGGCAGCGTGGCGGCGATGCGGGTGACCGCCTCACCGACGGTGCTCGCCTCGCCCACCACCTCGACATGCGCGCCCAACTCGGCTCTGACCCCGGCGCGGAACATGGCGTGGTCGTCGACGAGGAAGACCCGCAGCCGCTCCGCGCGCTCCGCCGCCCCTTCGACCGGTCGCGTCGACTGCTCGGTCATCACTTGTCCCTCTCCGCCGTTGCCGCGTCCCGGGTGATCGGCAGGATCAACCGGACCTCGGTTCCTTCCCCCGGCCCGGAGCGGATCTCCGCCCGGCCGCCGTGCCGCTTCATCCGTCCGACGATCGAGCCCCGCACCCCGTGCCGGTGGTCCTCCACCGTATCCGGGTCGAAGCCCTTCCCCCGGTCCCGGACGAAGACGCTGACCTGTTCGGGCTCGACCTCGGCATAGAGCGACACGGTCTGCACCCCGGCGTGCCGGGCCGCGTTGACGAGTGCCTCGCGGCCGGCCGCGACCAGCGCGCCCACCCGCTCGTCGGTCTCCCGGTCGCCGACCACCACGGTCTCCACCGTGATGGCGAAGGTGTCCTCGACCTCCGCGGCGGCCTGCTCCAGGGCCGCGGCGAAGCGCTCGGTGGGCGAGCCGGTGGGCTTGTAGAGCCAGTTGCGCAGGGAGCGTTCCTGCCCCCGGGCAAGCCGCTGGACGGTCTTCACGTCGCTCGCGTTGCGCTGGATCAGGGCCAGGGTGTGCAGCACCTGGTCGTGCACCATGGCGGCCAGTTCGGCCCGCTCCTGCTCGCGGATGCGCCCCTCGCGCTCCGACCGGAGCTGGTTGTACGTCCGCCACAGCACCGGCGCGGCCACCACCCCGACCCCGGCGAGCCCGACCAGGGCGAAGATCACGCCGTTGAGCACGGCGTCGAAGTTCTGCGCCGGGGAGTAGACGGCGACGACGCCGATGATGCCGACCGCGACCAGCACCCCGCCGCCGATGAAGCGGAGCACGAAGGCGCGCCGGTCGTTCTCCTCCACCACCGCGCTGAGCCAGGGCACCGGCATGGTGTCGCCGCGCTGCTGGCGCCGCTCCGGGGCCGACTGGTGCCAGATCACCCCGGCGCCGACCGCAATGATCGCGACCAGCCAGCCGGCGGTGCCGGCCGCGCCGATCGAGTCGAAGACCATCACCTGGACCAGCAGCACGCCGAGGCCGATCACCACGAACGGCAGCAGTTGGGCCACGTCCCTGCGCGGCGGTACGCCGGTGTCGCCCGGACGCAGCGGCACGACGGCCCAGAAGGCCGCGTAGAGCAGCAGGCCGAGCCCGCTCAGCCCGAGCAGCACCATGAAGGCGACCCGCACCCGCAGCACGGAGATGCCGAGGTGATCGGCGATGCCGGCGGCCACCCCAGCGGCCATCCGATGCTGCGGGGCGCGGTAGAGACGGGGTGGCTGGGTCACGGCACTGATCGGAAACTCCCTGTTCACGGGTGGGCTCGGAGCGGACGACGGTCGTCGCGGGCGCCGGAACCGATCGTCACACGGCGTAGGGCCGCCCGGCCACGGGGACGCCCCCGACATTCGGGCCACCGGGATCTCAGGGTGCGCTCAGGGTCGGCTCCTGAGGCCGTGCGGCGGGTCCGGACAGCAGGATCGAGACATGACCGAGGAAGCTGCCCACTCCGCCGCCGCCGAGGCGGCACAGCCGGGCGGGCCACCCCCCACCGCGACGCCGCCCGGCGGTCACCCGCCCGCCGGCCCCCCGGGGGCGCCGCCCACCGCCACGGCGACGGACGGGACCGCGCCGCCCACCGGGGCGCAGCCGCCGTTCGGCGGCGCCGGCTTCACCTCACGGTACGGGCTGGTGCGCCCCCGCAACGGTCGCTACCTGGCCGGCGTCTGCGCGGCGATCGGCCGCGCCACCAACACCGACCCGGTCCTGTGGCGGGTGCTGCTGGCGGTGCTCGGCTTCTTCGGCGGCATCGGCATCCTGATCTACGTCACCGCCTGGCTGATCATTCCGGGCGAGGGGGACACCGCCTCCCCCGTCGAGTCGATGCTGGGCCGGGGGCGGGCCAGCATGTCCCCGGTCACCGTGATCGTGTTGGGCATCCTGGTCGCGACCATTTTCGCCTACATCGTCACGGACGCGTTCCGGGCGGTGCTGCTCGGCGCCACGATCCTGGTGGGCGGTGCGCTGATGCTGAACCGCGACAACAGGGGCGCCGAGGGCGTGCCGGTCGGCCCACCCGTCCCACCCGGTCCGCCCGCCGCTTCGCCGGGGCCGGTGCCGCCGGTCGGCTATCCCGCCCCGGCCGCGTACGTGGCCCCGCCGACCGTGGCCGTGCCCCCCGCGCCGGGTCCGGTCCCGCCGCCGGTGGCCCGCGTCCACGCCGCCTGGAGTGCCCCGGTTCCCGAGGGACCCACCTGGCCGCCGGCCGCCCCGACTCCGCCCGGGGGGCCCACGACGGGCCCGCCGAGCGCCGGCTGGCCGGCCCCGCCCACCTCCGGCTGGCCCGGCACGACCTCGGGCGCACCCGCACCGGGCCGCCCGCTCGCGCCACCCCTGCCCCCGGGCTACCGACCGCCCTTCGCCCCGCACGGCCCGTACGCCGGGCACATGGCGCCGCCGAGGCCACCGGTGAAGCCCCCGAAACCACCGAAGCCACCGCGCGAGCGCTCCCCGCTCGGCCCGGTGACGTTCTCGCTGGTCTTCCTCGCCCTCGGCGTCGTCACCGTCGTGGACATGCTCGACGCCTTCGACGTCAGCGCCTCGGCGTACTTCGCGGCCACGCTGGCCGTCATCGGGCTCGGCCTGCTGGTCGGCACCTGGTTCGGGCGGGCCCGGTGGCTGATCGCGCTCGGCCTGGTGGCCGCCGCCGCGCTCGGGGTGGCCACCGTGACGGGGTCCTACGACCGGATCCGGGGCGTCGACGGTAACGTCACGTGGTCGCCGGCCAACCATCGCGACCTGGCCCTGCGGTACGAGAACAGCTTCGGCGACACGGTCCTGGACCTGCGCGCGGTCGACTTCGACAAGAAGAACACCGAGATCACCGTCTCCGTGAACTTCGGCGAGTGCACGGTGGTGGTGCCGCCGAACGTCGACGTCACCACCGTGGCGGAGGTCAACGCCGGCGAGGCGGTCATCTTCGGCGAGCGCTCCGGCGGCATCGTCGGCGAGCTGCGGGAGACGGCCGACCTGGGCCCGGACGGCCCCGGCGGCGGCAGCCTGCGCCTCTACGTCCACGTCAACGCCGGCAACCTGGAGGTGACCCGGTGAAGGCCCACCGCACCGACGTCGTGTCGTTCGCCTTCGGGCTGATCTTCCTGGGCCTCGCCGCCTGGTGGCTGCTCGCCCAACTGCTCGCGCTCGCCGTCCCGCCGGTCGGCTGGTTCCTGGCCGGCGCGCTGATCCTGATCGGCCTGCTGGGTCTGCTGGGCGCCCTGCGTTCCGGGCGGCCCGCCCCCGACCCCCGCCCGGACACCACCGACGCCGACGCGGCCCACGGCCTGGTCGGACCCGACACCACCGACGCCGACGCGGCCCACGGCCTGGTCGGACCCGACACCACCGACGCCGACGCGGCCCACGGCCTGGTCGGACCCGACACCACCGACGCCGACGCGGCCCACGGCCTGGTCGGACCCGGCACCAGCGCGCCGGCCCCGGACGCGACGGACGGGGCGAGGCGGCAACGGGCCACCGAGGTCGACGACTGGCCGGCGGAGGAGGCCGACACCGACGTGCTGCCGGGGGCCGTCGAGGACCGCGGCACCGACGCGGAGGCCCCGATCCGGCGGGCGGAGGCGCCACCGGTCGACGAGGAGCGCCCGCGCGGCTGACCACAGCGGTGCGGCCGGCCTCGGCGGCGGCCTATGCTGGCCGGTGGAGAACTCGCCTCCGCCGGCCGGCCCACGCCGATCCGGCCGCCGTGCCGATATGGCCGCGCCGTGGCGGTTCCGCCGCGATTCCCGTCTACCCGTCAGGAGTCCGTCCGACATGACGCAGTCCCCCGCCGTGCGCACCTCCGGCCGCTCCGGTCCGGTCCGCATCGGCGAGCGCGCCGCCCGTACCCTCGTCTCCGAACTCGCCCGGATCAACGACCCGAAGGCCGCGCTGCTGGTCGGCGCGACGCCCGAGTCGGCGGTGCTGGCGGCGGCGATCGACGCGCTGCTGCCCGGTGACACCCTCACCCTGGTGCCCGCCGGGTCGACCTCCTCGGCGGCCCTGCGCGAACACGTGCACGGCCAGGGCCGCTGGGTGGCCGACCGGGTCCGCGTGGTCGACACCCTCGCCGAGGCCGAGCCCGCCGCGGTGGTCGTCGCCGGGGAGCCGCTCACCGGCACGGCCGACGAGGCCCGCGACGCCGTCGAGAGCCTGACGAAGCATCTCGCCGACGGTGCGGTGCTGAGCGTGGCCACGACCGCCACGCCGGGGCGTACCGCGGGTGCGGCCGGCGAGCTGGACCGGCAGGGCGCGCTGTACGGCGTCGGCACCGACCTGGTGCTGCGCAACACGCCGCCGCTGCGGGTCCACCGGCTCCGCTTCACCCCGGCCGACGCCGCCTCGGCGGCCCGGCTGACCCCGGCGTACCGCACGTCGAGCGTCCCGGTGACCCGCGGCATGCACCTCGACTCCAACGGGGTGGCCGCGGCGGGCATCGCGCTGGGCCTGGCCGCGGTGGCCCGGCTCACCCGGCCGAAGTCGAAGCTCTGGCTGCTGCCGGCCCTGGCCGCCGCCCCGGTGGCCGCCTTCTTCCGGGACCCGGAGCGCGACGTGCCGGAGGACCCGTCGGCGGTGGTCGCCTCGGCCGACGGGCGGGTGCTCTCCGTGCAGCGGCTGCACGACGAGCGCTTCGGCGCGGGCGAGTGGCTGCGGATCGCGGTCTTCCTGTCGGTGCTGGACGTGCACGTCAACCGCGCTCCGGTCGCCGGCAAGGTGGTCGACTACTTCGTCGCCGACGGCGGCTTCGCCAACGCCATGAAGCCGGCGGCGGAGCACAACGTGGCCGCCTACACGGTGCTGGACACCGCGCACGGGACGGTGGTCGTCGCGCAGCGCACCGGCCTGATCGCCCGGCGGATCGTGCAGCGGGCGCCGATCGGTGCGCTGCTGGCCCGGGGTGAGCGCTTCGGCCTGATCCGGTTCGGCTCCCGCACCGACGTCTACCTGCCGGCCGACTCGGCGGAGCCGCTCGTCGGCCCCGGGGACAAGGTCATCGGGGGCGCGAGCGTCATCGCCCGCTGGCGCTGACGGACGACACGAGGAAGGGGCGCCGCGGATCGCGGCGCCCCTTCCTCGTGTCCGTGCCTCAGGCGGTGCGGCGCTGACGCAGCCAGAGCACCGGGCCGCTGACCAGGTAGCCGACCACGATCAGGGCGAAGGTCAGCCGGATGTCGATCAACGCGCCGATCACCGGCGCGAGCCACAGCCACGGCGGCAGCTTCACCAGCCGGGCGAGCTTCGCGTAGGGGAAGCTGGAGACCATGGCGAAGGCGAGCAGCGCCACGCCGGCGACCTGGACGATGCCCGGCACGGGCAGCCCGATGGCGACGGTCAGGGCGAGCACGGCGGCCGCCATGGTGGTGGGCACGCCGCAGAAGAACCTGCCGTCCTTCGGCGAGACGTTGAACCGGGCGAGCCGGACCGCCGCGCACGCCGCGACGAGGGCGCAGGCCACCCCGGCGGCAGCCGTGGAGACCGATCCGACCAACGAGGCGTAGACCACCACGGGGGCGGCGAGCCCGAACGAGCACATGTCGGCCAGCGAGTCCATCTGCGCGCCGAACGGGCTGGCCACGCCGAACCTGCGCGCGAGCGCGCCGTCGAGGCCGTCGAAGATGACGCAGGCGATCAGGCAGAGCGCGGCGATGCGTACCTGGCCCTGCATGGCCAGGAAGATCGCCAACATGCCGAGCATCAGGCTGCTGAGCGTGCAGGCGTTGACCACCGCGAACTTCAACCGGCGCGCGACGGTCCGCTCACCGGGCAGCAGCGGGATCGACCTCGCCTCCGGCTCGTCGACGGGTGTCGTGGGGCCGACGGCGGGGCTGATCGGGATGATCGAGGCGACCTCGGCGTGCTCGCTGCGGGTCGACCCGTAGCGGCGGCGCGGCCGGTCGGTGTAGCGGTGCTCGGGCAGTACGAGGTCGCCTGCCGCGTGCAGGTCGCCGTGGCGGCGACCCACCCGGACCAGCAGTACCTGCCGGGCGAGCGTGCTGCTGCGGCGCAGTGGGCCCGCCCAGCGACGTCCTGCGGGACGCGGACTGTCAGTGGTACGACGCCGGCGCCATGGGGCTCTCGGCACGTTTCCTCCATCACCGGATCGGCTGTCCGCCGCGAGGGCGGGTGTCCGGCTGTCTCGTGCCGGACCTTTCTGGCCCGGCAGCCGTTTTGCGGAGTACACCATCGCACAGGGAACGGGGGTTGGGCGATAGCTGCCGGCGGTACTTATATCTGGTCTAACCGCGCAAACCGCTTTCTTATTCCCATCTCGGGCTCCATCGCCCGTTTCCTTCACCATCCCTTGTCTTGAATGTACCGGACCCCGGCCCCGTCGGCTCGGCGAGCCCGGCGTCCGGGCACCCCGACGCCGGTCACCGACGGCCGTCCCCGCCGCCCGCGGCCAGCGCGAAGGCGACGATCTCGGTACACGGCAGCCCGGCGAGGCGATCGGGTTCGAACCACCGGGCCCGGGCGGTGGAGCCGCCGGCCAGCTCCGTGACCCGAGGCTCGGTCGGCACGTCGACCGCCACCCGGTAGACCACCCGGATGCCGTGCCAGTCGAGCGGGCGCCCCTCCGGACCCAGCGCGGCCGGGTTGTGCAGGTTGTCGACGCCGACCAGTTCGACCACCCGGCCGAGCTGGCCGGACTCCTCGACCAGTTCACGCAGCAGCGCGGCGACCGGCTGCTCGCCGTGGTCCGTCCCGCCGCCGGGCAGGTGCCACCGGCCGGCGCCCGGGTAACCGTCGGCGATCATGGTGAGCAGCACCCGGCCGGCGGGGTCGGTGACCAGCCCGTACGCCCCGAAGCGCCGCCTGCGGTCGGGTGGGGGCGCGGCGGCGGGCTCGGTCGCCGACGAACGGGGCAGATCGGGCGGCAGGGGCGACCCGGGCAGGCCGAGCAGCTCGGCGGTGAACGGCATCAGTGGCAGCGCCGCCGCCTCGTCGGCCGTGAACCAGCCCAGCTCGTCGCTGCCGCCGGCCTGCTCCGGTCGCTGCTCACCGCCGCGTGCGACGACGTCGAAGACCAGCCGGTCGGTGTGCACCGCGACGCCGGCGGCCCGGAAGGTCGTCACGTCGGCGAGCGCGGCCCGCAGCCCCGTCACCTCCACCGTGCGGCCGGTCTCCTCGGCGAACTCGCGGACCACCGCGTGCGCCGGGTGCTCGGCGTGCTCGACCCCGCCCCCGGGAAGCCGCCAGACGCCCGGGAACGGGCACGAGCCCGAGCCACGGGCCAGCAGCACCCGCCCGTCCGAACGTCGACACACCCCGTACACGCCGACCCGCCGCCGATGCTGCACCGCCGCACTCCCCCGCCCGTGCCGACCCCGTACGTCGATCATGAGGCTAGCGCAGCGGAGCCGGCGCGCGGCCCGGTCGGGACGGGTGGGGATCAGGTCAGCCGGGCGGCCTGGACGGCCTCCGCCGTCACCTCGGTCAGGCGGTCGGTGGGCAGGGCGCCCAGCTCCTCGCGGGCGAACCAGCGGGCCTCGCAGGTGGAGCCGCCGACGTCGGCGACGGTGGGCGGGGCGGGCTTGTCGACGACCACCCGGTAGAAGGCGCGTACGCCGTGCCAGTCGATCGGGTAGCCCTCGGGACCGAGGGAGGCGGCGTCGCGGTGGCTGGCCACCCCGAGCAACTCGACGAGCCGGCCGGTCTGCCCCGTCTCCTCGACCAGCTCCCGGATCAGGGCCGCGCCCGGCTGCTCGCCGTAGTCCGTGCCGCCACCCGGCAGGTGCCAGCAGCCCGCCCCCGGGTAGCCGTCGGAGACCCGGGTGAGCAGCACCCGGTCGTCCGGGTCGGTCACCACCGCGTACGCGGCGAAGCGCTGGGCCCGGTGCAGCCCGTCGGGGCCGGGCACCGCGTAGAACGAGGGGAACTCGGGCGCCTCGTCGGGCACGATGTCGGCGGACGAGGCGGGCAGCCCCAGGGCCCGCGCGGTGAACGAGCGCAGCGGCAGCTCGCGGGCCTCCGCCGGGGTGAGCCAGCGGGCCAGGTCGGTCGGCCGGTCGACCCGGTCGGTGAGCGTCCCGCCCCGGACCGAGACCTGGTAGATCAGGCGGTCGGTGTGGATGGTGATGCCCCGCTCCGGCAGCGCCCGCATGTCGGCGAGCACGTCGTGCAGGCCGGCGACGGTGACGGAGAGGCCGGTCTCGGCGGCGGTCTCCCGGACGACGGTGTGGTGCGGGTCCTCGCCGTGGTCGACCGCCCCACCGGGCAGGGACCACGTGCCGGGGGTGCCGGAGCGCTCCGATGCGCGGACCAGCAACACCCGGCCGACTGAATCAGCACAAACTGCGTATGCCGCGATCCTGCGGAGCGGCTCCAGCATGGTGGTCACGGAACCAAATTCTCCCCGGCCCGGGTTACCTCCATCGAAAAGAGTCAGATTCCTGACTAACTGCTCGCCCCTCAGGGGCGGGTCAGGGTATTGATCCGGGCGGTCACCGAGGACGACCGGGCGGCCGGCGCGGACCGTGGAGACATGACCCACACCGACCCCACCCAGCCCCCGTACAAGCAGCTCCGCCGCCCCGTCACGGACCGCATGGTCGCCGGCGTGGCCAGCGGCCTCGGCCGCTACTTCGCCGTCGACCCCACCCTGGTCCGGGTGCTGTTCGCGGTCACCGGCCTGCTCACCGGCGGGATCGCGCTGCTCGCGTACCCGATCATGTGGTTCCTGATGCCCGAGGAGCCGGCCGGCGCGCCCGCCTGGCCACGGCCCACGCAGCAGGCGCCACCGGCCTGGCCGCCGACGGCATGAGGGAGGTCATTCCCACTCGATCGTGCCCGGCGGCTTGCTCGTCACGTCCAGCACCACGCGGTTGACCTCGGCGACCTCGTTGGTGATCCGGGTGGAGATCCGGGCCACCACCTCGTAGGGCAGCCGGGACCAGTCGGCGGTCATCGCGTCCTCGCTGGAGACCGGCCGCAGCACCACGGGGTGGCCGTAGCTGCGGCCGTCGCCCTGCACGCCGACGCTGCGCACGTCGGCCAGGAGCACCACCGGGAACTGCCACACCCCCCGGTCCAGGCCGGCCGCGGAGAGCTCCTCCCGGGCGATCAGGTCGGCCCGGCGGAGCAGGTCGAGCCGCTCCCGGTCGACCGCGCCGATGATCCGGATGGCCAGGCCCGGGCCCGGGAAGGGGTGCCGCCAGACCATCGCCTCGGGCAGGCCGAGCTGGAGACCGAGCGCCCGGACCTCGTCCTTGAACAGCGTGCGCAGCGGCTCGACCAGGGCGAACTTCAGATCCTCCGGCAGACCGCCGACGTTGTGGTGGCTCTTGATGTTGGCCGTGCCGGTGCCGCCGCCGGACTCCACCACGTCGGGATAGAGGGTGCCCTGGACGAGGAACTCGACGTCGCCGTGGGCGGCGACCTCCCGCGCGGCGGTCTCGAAGACCCGGATGAACTCCCGCCCGATGATCTTGCGCTTCTGTTCCGGGTCGGTCACCCCGGCCAGGGCGTCGAGGAACCGCTCCTGCGCGTCGACCACCTTCAGCTTGATGCCGGTGGCGGCGACGTAGTCCTTCTCCACCTGCTCCGCCTCGCCGGCCCGCAGCAGGCCGTGGTCGACGAAGACGCAGGTCAGCTGGTCACCCACGGCCTCGTGCACCAGCGCGGCGGCGACGGCCGAGTCGACCCCGCCACTCAGGCCGCAGATGACCTCCTTGTCGCCGACCTGCTCGCGGATCCGGGCGACCTGCTCGTCGATGATGTTCTCGGGCGTCCAGGTGGGCTCGATGCCGGCGATGTCGTGCAGGAAGCGACGCAGCATCTCCTGGCCGTGCGCGGTGTGCCCGACCTCCGGGTGGAACTGCACGCCCGCCCGGCGGCCCACGACGTCCTCGAACGCGGCGACCGGTGCGCCCGCCGACTCGGCGGTCACCGTGAAGCCCGCCGGGGCCTCGGTCACACAGTCGCCGTGGCTCATCCAGACGGGCAGGTCGTCCGGCAGCTCGCGCAGCAGCACGCCGGCCTCCGGACGGGCGCGCAGCGGGGTGCCGCCGTACTCGCGGTTGCCGGTGCGGGCCACCGTGCCGCCGAGGGCCTGCGCCATCGCCTGGAAGCCGTAGCAGATGCCGAAGACCGGCACCCCGGCGGAGAACATGCCGGCGTCGATCTGCGGGGCGTCCGGCGCGTAGACGCTGGCCGGGCCGCCGGAGAGAATGATCGCGGCCGGGTTCTTCGCCAGCATCTCGGCGACCGGCATCGAGTGCGGCACGACCTCCGAATAGACCTTGGCCTCACGCACCCGACGCGCGATGAGCTGGGCGTACTGGGCTCCGAAGTCCACCACGAGGACGGGGCGAGGCGTGCTCATGTGCAGAAATCCTACCGACCGTCACCAGCACCCGGCAGCCGGCCGCCCCCATCCGCCACCCGGGCGGTCCGCGCGACAGCGCGCCCCGGAGCGGGTGGTCCGCTCGGCGCCGGCACCCGCCCACCCGGGCGGCGCTCAGTCGAGCAGTGCGCCCGGGGCGCCGGGTGGGACCGCCGGATGCCGGGGCGACACCGGGGAGAGCCGACGGTACGGCGACCCCAGGGCCGGCCGCGGGTCGTCGTCGCCCCTGTTGGGCCAGAAGGACATCGCCCGTTCCGCCTGGGCGGTGATGGTCAGCGACGGGTTCACCCCGAGGTTCGCCGAGACCGCCGCCCCGTCGACCACGTGCAGTCCCGGGTGGCCGAAGACCCGGTGCCACGGGTCGATCACGCCGTCGGCCGGGGTGGCGCCGATCGCCGCGCCACCGAGCAGGTGCGCGGTCATCGGAATGTCGAACGGCTCGGTCAGCGACCCGCCGGGCGTGCCGCCGATCTCCTCGGCCAGCAGCCGGGCCGCCTGGTTGCCGGCCGGGATCCACGTCGGGTTGGGCGCTCCGTGGCCCGGACCCGAGACCAGGCGCCGACCGAACGGGCCGCGCCGCAGCCGGGTCGTCAGCGAGTTGTCGGCCGACTGCATGACCAGGGCGATCACCGTCCGCTCCGACCAGCCGCGCACCGACAGCAGCCGGGCCGCCGTGCCGGGCTGGCTCAGCAGGACACCCAGCCAGCGACGGATCCGGCGCGGCCCGCCGTCGACCAGCAGCGACTGGAGCAGCCCCATCGCGTTCGAGCCCCGGCCATAGCGGACCGGCTCGATGTGGGTCTGCGGATCAGGGTGGAACGAGCTGGTGATCGCCACGCCCTCGGTGAAGTCGAGCCCGGCGGCGCGGGCCTGCCGGCCGGGCACCGAGGCGCCCAGGATCGCCTCCGAGTTGGTCCGGGTCAGCTCGCCGAGCCGGGGCGAGAGCCCGGGCAGCGCCCCCTCGGCCCGCATCGAGTGCAGCAGCCGCTGGGTGCCGAGCGCACCGGCCGCGAAGACCACCTGGTCGGCGTGGATCACCTGCCGCCGCCTGCGCAACCAGGACCCGGTGCGCACGGTGTGCACCGCGTACCCGCCGCCGTCGGCCGGGCGGACGGCGGTGACCGTGGTCAGCGGATGCACCCGCGCGCCGAGCCGCTCGGCCAGCCAGAGGTAGTTCTTGACGAGCGTGTTCTTCGCGCCGTGCCGGCAGCCGGTCATGCACCCCCCGCAGTGCGTGCAGCCGGTGCGCTCCGGCCCGGCGCCGCCGAAGTAGGGGTCGGCGGCCCGCTCGCCCGGGCGGCCGATGAACACGCCCACCGGGGTGGCGTGGAAGGTGTGCCCCACCCCCATCCGGTCGGCCACCGCCCGCATCGCCCGGTCCGCGCGGGTGACGACCGGGTAGGTGGTCACCCCCAGCATCCGCTTCGCCTGGTCGTAGTGGCGGGCCAGCTCGTCGCGCCAGTCGGTGACGTCCCGCCACTGCGGGTCGACGTAGAACGCGTCCAGCGGCTCATAGAGGGTGTTGGCGTAGACCAGCGAGCCGCCGCCGACCCCCGCGCCGGAGAGCACCAGCACGCCGCCGCCGGCCTTGCGGTCGGCCGGGCGCAGCAGGGTGATCCGCTGCAGGCCGTAACAGCCGAGGCGGGGCGCCCACAGGAACCGCCGCAACCGCCAGGAGGTCTGCGGGAACTCGTCGTCGGCGAAGCGGCGCCCCGCCTCCAGCACCCCGACCGAGTAGCCCTTCTCCGCCAGCCGCAGGGCGGTGACACTGCCGCCGAAACCGGAGCCGATGACGAGCACGTCGTACCGCATCACCGCATCATTACCGACCGGTAGCAATCGCGCCAGCACCCGTTTTTGCGCCATTATGCTCACGGTCGCCGATCCCGGGGGTCCCCGGCCGCAACCCGGGGCCCCCGTTCGGCAGTTGTCAACACGGGGGTGTCGCATGACTCAGCGGACAGGGGCGCCACGCCCACGACGGATGTGGGGGCTGGCCGCCCTCGTGGTCGTGGTCCTGGTGGCCGTCGGCGCGCTGGTGGTCACCCGGATCGTCCGCGACGACGGGCCGCAGCGCGCCATCGGGCCCGCGGGCGCCACCCGCACACCGCAGGCGAGCCCCACCCCGAGCCCGACCGCGCCACCCGGCGCCGGCATCACCGGCCCGCTCAACCTCCTGCTCGTCGGGGTGGACACCCGGGTCAGCGTGCCGGGCTGGGAACCGCACGGCGACGCCGTGCTGGTGCTGCACGTGCCGAAGGGCCTCGACCGCGCGTACCTCTTCTCCCTCCCCCGCGACCTGCTGGTCGACATCCCGGCCTTCCCGAAGGCCGGCTACCGCGGCGGGAACACCAAGCTCACCCACGCGATGAGCTACGGCAGCCGGGTGCCCGGCAAACCCAAGCAGCCCAGCACCAGCCAGGGGTACGACCTGCTGCGCAGCACGGTCAGCGGCTACACCGGGCTACGCATCGACGCCGGCGCGGTCCTCACCTTCAACGGCTTCGACAAGCTGGTGGACGCCCTCGGCGGGGTCGACCTCTACATCGACCAGCGGGTGGTCTCGCTGCACCGCCGCCCCGACGGCCGGCACCGGGAGGGCGCGCCCGGCGGCGGGGGCTACGTCGGGCCGCAGATGGTCTACGAGAAGGGCGAGCGGCACCTCAACGGTTGGCAGGCGCTGGACTACGCCCGACAGCGCTACGTCACCGGTGGCGGCTACGCCCGACAGCGCCACCAGCAGCAGCTCATCAAGGCGCTGGTGACGAAGATCCTCGACGAGGACCTCGCCCGGCAGCCGGAACGCGTGCAGCAGGTGGTCGACACCCTCGGCGACACGCTGGTCTACGCGGGCGGGCCGCGCATCGTGGACATCGCGTACGCCCTCGGCGGGCTCACGCCGGACCGGTTCGTGTCGGTCGACCTGCCCGGCGCGGGCGTGGGCAAGGGCAGCGGCTACCGGGGCGAGCAGCTCACCTCGACCGGCCGCAAGTTCGTCACCGAGCTGCGCGCCGGCCGGGCGGACGCCTACCTCGCCGCCCACCCGGAGCTGCGCATCACGCGCTGAGCGTCGTCACCCGCGCCCGGGACGGTCCGGTCGCTGCGTGCCGTACAGCCACGCCTCGAACAGGTCGTCGAGCTGCTTGCCAGCGACCCGCTCGGCCAGCGCGACGAACTCGTCAGTGCTCGCGTTGGCGTCGCGCTTCTGCGCCGCCCAGGTCTTCAGCAGCTCGAAGAACGCCTTGTCGCCGACCGTCACCCGCAGCGCGTGCACGGTCATCGCGCCGCGCTGGTACACCGACTCCGAGAACAGGTTCGTCGCCCCCGGCCGGCCCGGCGGCGTGCGCCAGAGCTGACCGGACGAGCCGGCGTACCGGACGTCGAACGCCTGCTGGGCGCTGCGCCCACCGTCGTGCTCGGCCCACAGCCACTCGGCGTACGTGGCCAGGCCCTCGTTGAGCCAGATGTCCTGCCACCGCGCCAGCGACACGCTGTTGCCGAACCACTGGTGCGCCAACTCGTGGGCGACCACCCCGGTGTTCTCCCCGGCCGCGAAGAAGCTCGCGGAGTAGACCGGGCGGCTCTGCGTCTCCAGGGCGTACGAGATCCGGGGATCGGCGACCACCACACCGCCGTACGCCCCGAACGGGTACGGCCCGAACACGCTCTCCAGGTAGTCGGCCACCTCGACCGTGCCCGCGATCGACCGGTCCGCCGCGCCCTTCGGCAGGCCGGTGGTGACCGCGTGGAACACCGGCCGTCCCTTGTGCTCGCCCTCGGTGATCCGGAACTTCCCGATCACCAGGGTGCTCAGGTAGCTCGCCATCGGGCTGCGCTCGGTCCACTTCCAGGTGGTCCAGCCGCCGGTCGTGCTCTTGCCCGCCGGCACCCCGTTGCTGACCGCCGTCAGTCCCTTCGGCACGGTGATCTCGAAGTCGTAGGCGGCCTTGTCCGAGGGGTGGTCGTTGACCGGGAACCACGTGCTCGCCGACTCGGGCTGGCCGAGCGCGATCGCCCCGTCGTCGGTGTGCAGGAAGCCCCCCACGCCGAGGGCCTCGTTGCGCAGCGGCTCCGGCACGCCCTCGTACGCGACCTCGGTGACGAAGCCGTTGCCGGCGATCAGGCCGCGCGCCGGCGTGACCACCAGCTCGTCGCCCTTGCGGCCGTGCTTCGCCGGGGCCCCGTCCACAGTCACCGACCGCACCGTCAGCCCGGCCAGGTCCAGGTTGAACGCCGACAGGTCGCCGGTCGCCGCCGCCTGCACGGTGGTGGTGCCGGTGAGCCGGTCCCGCTCCGGGTCGTAGCGCACCTTCACGCTGTAGCGGCTGACGTCGTACCCGCCGTTGCCGTAGGTCGGGAAGTAGTCGTCGCCGACGCCTGCCGCGCCCGGTGTGAACTGGCGGGACGCGCCCGGCGAGGCGGTGGCCCCGTTCGCGGTCGGGGCCGCCTCGTCGGCCGACCCGCAACCGGTCAGCCCGAGCGTCCCGGCCAGCAGCAGTCCCGCGCCCGCGCCCAGCGCCCGCCGCGACAACGTCATCGCCTCGTCCCCTCCCTGCCACCGGCCGCCGCGCCGGCGGCCCGTGGTCCCTGCCCGGCCGGTGCCGCTCGCCCCCGAGCGCATCCGAACGGCCGGACTCCGGCGGCAGCCTACCGAGCGCGGCCCGATCCGCGTCAGGGCAGTGCCGGGGCGCTGGCGCCGACCAGCCAGGCGTCGAGGAGCTGTCGCAGGGGCCGGCCGGCGACCCGTTCCGCCAGTGCGACCAGGTCCGCCGTGGTGGCGTTGCCGTCGCGCCGCTCGGCGGTCCAGGTCCGCAGGATACGGAAGAACACGTCGTCGCCGACCGCGCGGCGCAGCGCGTGCACGGCGAGCGCGCCGCGCTCGTAGACGGCCGCGCCGAACAGCCGGGACCGTCCGGGGTCGACCGACGGCCGGGACCAGTCGGTGCCCGCGTACTTCAGCTCGAAGGCGTGCTGCGCGGTACGGCCGCCGTCGTGCTCCTCCCACAGCCACTCCGCGTAGCTGGCGAAGCCCTCGTTGAGCCAGATGTCGCTCCACCGGCTCAGCGCCACGCTGTTGCCGAACCACTGGTGTGCCAGCTCGTGCGCGACCACGCCCGGGTTGGGCCGCCCGCTTCGGAAGAAGCCCGGCCCGTACACCGGTCGGGACTGGGTCTCCAGGGCGTAGCCGACGCGGTCGTCGGTGACCACGATGCCGCCGTAGGAGTCGAACGGGTACGGCCCGAACCGGCTCGCCAGGAAGTCCGCGATCTCGCCGGTGCGGGCCAGCGAGGCGGCCTGCGGCCCGGTCGCCGGCAGGCTCGCCGGCACGGCCGTGACCATCGGCCGGCCCGCGTGGGTGCCGGTCCGCACCCGGTAGTCGCCGATCACCAGGGTGCTCAGGTAGCTCGCCATCGGGCTGCGCTCGGCCCACCGCCAGGTGGTCCAGCCGCCGGCGCTGGTGCGCTGCCCCGGCACCCCGTTGCTCAACGCGGCCAGCCCGCCGGGGACGGTCACCTCGATGTCGTAGGTGGCCTTGTCGGCCGGGTGGTCGTTGACCGGGAACCAGGTGGCGGCGGACCAGGGCTGGCCGAGCGCGATCGCGCCGTCGGCGGTGTGCAGGAAGCCGCCGCTGCCGAGCTGCCCGTCGGCCCGCGCGACCGGCACGCCGGCGTAGTCGACCTCGACAGTGAAGCGGGTCCCCCGGGGAAGGCCGCCGCTCGGGGTGACGACCAGCTCGTCGCCGTCGCGTACGGACCCGGCCGGCCGGCCGTCGACGGCCACCCGCGACACCTCCAGCCCGGCGAGGTCCAGGTTGAACCGGGACAGCCCGCTCGTCGCGGTGGCCGTGAGCGCGGCCCGCCCCGAGAGCCGGTCGGTGGCCGGGTCGTAGCGCACCGCGAGCCGGTAGCCCGCGACGTCGTAGCCGCCGTTGCCGGCCCCCGGGACGTACGGGTCGCCGAGGTCCGCCGCCCCCGGCCGGAGGTCACCCCGCCCGTCGCCGCCGGTGCAGGCCGGCAGCACCAGCGCCGCGACGACGGCGACGGCGAGCGCGGAGCGGAACCGGCGGTGGGTACGACGCACCGGCCGAGCCTATCGGCGCGGCCGGTGCGGTTGGTGCGGGTTGCGCAGGTCAGCGGTCGAGGACCAGGCCGACCTTCTGGAACTCCTTGAGGTCGCGGTAGCCGCACTTGGCCATCGCGCGGCGCAGCCCGCCGAAGAGGTTGAGCTGGCCGTCCGGCTCGTCGGCCGGGCCGGAGAGCAACTGCTCCATCGAGCCGATCGGCTCGCCGGCCGTCTCGAACGCGCCGCGCGGCAGCGACGGGTGGCTGGCGGCGGAGTGCCACCAGGCGCCGCCGGCCGGCGCCTCCGCGCAGAGCGACAGCGGCTCGCCGAGCATCACCGCGTCCGCGCCGCAGCCGAGGGCCTTGGCGATGTCGCCGGAGGTCTGCACGTCGCCGTCGGCGATCAGGTGCACGTACCGGCCGCCGGTCTCGTCGAGGTAGTCGCGGCGGGCCGCCGCCGCGTCGGCGATCGCGGTCGCCATCGGCACCCGGATGCCCAGCACCGACTCGGTGGTGGACCACTCGTCGCCGCCGATGCCGACGATCACGCCGGCCGCGCCGGTGCGCATCAGGTGCAGCGCGGTCTTGTAGTCGGTGCAGCCGCCGACGATGACCGGGAGGTCGAGGTCGGCGATGAACTCCTTGAGGTTGAGCGGCTCGTCGGTGGTGGAGACGTGCTCGGCGGAGACGATGGTGCCCTGGATCACCAGGATGTCCACGCCGGCGTCGAGGATCACCGGGGCCAGCGCCAGGGTGTGCTGCGGGGACACCCGCACCGCCACCGTGCCGCCGCCGGCGCGCAGCTCACGGACGCGCTCGGCGATCAGGTCGGGGCGGATCGGCTCCGCGTACACCTCCTGGAGCCGCTTGGTGGCGCGGGCGTCCTCGTCGAGCCCGGCCAGCTCCTCCAGGATCTTGGTCGGGTTCTCGTAGCGGGTCCACAGACCCTCGACGTTGAGCACGCCGAGGCCGCCGAGCTGGCCGAGCCGGACGGCGGAGGCGGGGCTCATCGTCGCGTCCGAGGGGTGCCCGACGCAGGGGATGCCGAACTGGTACGCGTCGAGCTGCCAGGCGGTGGAGACGTCGTCGACGTCCCGGGTCCGGCGGCTCGGCACGATGGCGATGTCGTCCAGGTGGTAGCCGCGCTGCGCGGTCTTGCCCAGCCCGATCTCGACCACGTCACGCATGGGGGACTCCAGTTGTCGCAGGGGATGGTCAGCGGGAGTGGTAGTTGGGTGCCTCGGCCGTCATCTGGATGTCGTGCGGGTGGCTCTCCTTGAGCCCGGCCGCCGTGATCCTGATGAGCTGGCCGCGCTGGTGCAGATCGGAGATGTTCTCCGCGCCGGCGTACCCCATCGCCAGCCGCAGCCCGCCGACCAGCTGGTGGGCGACCTGGGCGAGCAGGCCGCGGTACGGCACCTGGCCCTCGACGCCCTCCGGGACCAGTTTCTCGTCGCTTGTCACGTCCTGCTGGAAGTAGCGGTCCTTCGAGTAGGACTTCGCCTGGCCCCGGGACTGCATGGCGCCCAGCGAGCCCATGCCCCGGTATGCCTTGTACTGCTTGCCGTTGATGAAGATCAGCTCGCCGGGGCTCTCCTCGCAGCCGGCCAGCAGGCTGCCGAGCATCACCGTGTCGGCGCCCGCGACCATCGCCTTGGCGATGTCGCCCGAGTACTGGATGCCGCCGTCGCCGATCACCGGGACGCCGGCCGGCCGCGCGGCACGCGCCGCCTCCATGATCGCGGTGATCTGCGGTACGCCCACCCCGGCGACGATCCGGGTGGTGCAGATCGCGCCCGGCCCGACGCCGACCTTGACGCCGTCGGCGCCGGCGTCGACGAGCGCCTTCGCCCCGGCGTAGGTGGCGACGTTGCCGCCGACGATGTCGATCGTGACGTCCTTCTTGAGCTGGCGGACCATGTCCAGCACCGCCCGCTGGTGGCCGTGCGCGGTGTCCACGATCAGCACGTCGACGCCCGCGTCGACGAGCGCCCGGGCCCGCTTGTAGGCGTCGTCGCCCACCCCGATGGCGGCGGCGACGCGCAGCCGGCCGGCGTCGTCCTTGGTGGCGTCCGGGTACTGCTCGCTCTTGGTGAAGTCCTTGACGGTGATCAGGCCGCGCAGCCGGCCGGAGTCGTCGACGATCGGCAGCTTCTCGACCTTGTGCCGGCGCAGCAGGTCGAGGGCGTCGTCCTTGCTCACCCCGACCCGGGCGGTGATCAGCGGGGTCCGGGTCATGATCGTGTGGACCGGGGTGGCCGGGTCGGAGACGAAGCGCATGTCGCGGTTGGTGACGATGCCGACGAGCTGGCCCTCGCCGTCCACGACCGGCACGCCGGAGATGCGGTAGCGCCCGCAGAGGGCGTCCACGTCGCGCAGGGTGTCCCCGGGGCTGGCGGTCACCGGGTTGGTGATCATGCCCGACTCGGAGCGCTTCACCAGGTCGACCTGGAGCGCCTGGTCCTCCAGCGAGAGGTTGCGGTGCAGCACGCCGATGCCGCCCTGGCGGGCCATGGCGATCGCCATCCGGGCCTCGGTCACCGTGTCCATCGCGCTGGAGAGCAGCGGGATGGACAGGTCGATGTTGCGGGTCAGCTTCGTCACCGTGTTGACCCGGCTGGGCACCACGTCCGACTCGCCCGGCTGCAGCAGCACGTCGTCGAAGGTCAACCCGAGCGGGACCACCCGGGCGGAGCCGGCGGGCAGCTCCGGCAGATGGCCGCCCAGCTCGCCGTTGTCGGCGTCGGCAGAAGGATCGGTGCTGGGCGAAAACTCCACGATTGCTCCCCTGAGCTGCTCGGACGGGCTTCAGCGAGGTGGCGCGGGCGGGCACCGGCACACGGCGGGCGACGGGCGCGTCGTCTCATCGTACCCACCGACCCGGACGGTCCCCGGCCGGTGGCGGCGCAGGTCACCGGTGGGCGGGGGCGGGCGCGGTATCCGCGTTGGGTCTACGGTGAGGGGGTGCACGACGATCCCATCGACCCCTTCAACGGCGACCCGGCCGACCCGGCCGCCGGCCTGCACGATCCGGGCGACGACGCCCCACTCGACCCGCTGACCGACGTCGAGCGTCAGGACGTGCTGGAGGACCTGGCTGACCTGGAGATCTACCAGGCGCTGCTGGCCCCCATCGGGGTGCGCGGGCTGGTCATCGAGTGCGAGGACTGCCGGGAGCCGCACTACTTCGACTGGGACCTGCTGCGGGGCAACCTGCGGCACCTGCTCAGCTCGGGGCGTCCCCGGGTGCACGAGCCGGCCTACGACCCCGACCCGGACCACTACGTCACCTGGGACTACGCCCGCGGCTACGCCGACGGGGTGCACGACACCCTCACCGAGGGCACCGACGAGGAGCCCGGCTCCGAAGGCTGAGGCGGCCTTGCGGATGCCGCCCGGGGCCGGCCCCACCCGGCGCCCGGACGCCCCCGCGGGGTCGGTCGCCGCTCAGGCCACCAGCCCGGCACGGAAGCCGGCCGCCACGGCGTGCGCGCGGTCCCGGGCGCCGAGCTTGCGGAACAGCCGCCGGGCGTGGGTCTTCACGGTGTCCTCCGAGACGAACAGCTCCCGGCCGATCTCGGCGTTGCTCTTGCCCTCCGCCATGCCCAGCAGCACCTGAAGCTCGCGTTCGGTCAGCCCGACCTGGGAACGGCCGCCGCGCGCGCCGGCACCGCCCCGCCGCCCCGCGGGCGCGGCCTCCGCCGGCTCGTCGGCGGGCTCGGCCGGGTCGTCGCCGCGCTGTGCCGGCACGACCGTCGGCCCGTTCGCACCGTCGGGGGACGACGGCCAGGCGGGGCCCGGCTCGGCCGGCGGCCGATCGGCCGGGGTGGCGCGGCCGGGACCGCCGACCGACGCCGTGTCCCGGGCCGGGTCGGTGATCCGCCGTCGCGTCGCCCGGCCGGGGGCCGAGAGCAGCAGCAGCGCCTTGGCCACCGCGCTGGTGAGGTCGTGGTCGACGCCCTGGATGAGGCCCCGGGCACCCGCGCTGATGGTGGCGGCGGCGGCCTCGGACTCCTCGCTGCCGAGCAGCAGCACGAAGGCCTGCGGCGCGCGGGCGAGCACCCGCCGGACGAAGCCCGCGCTGTCCGGCCGGGTGAGGGCCGTGTCCGCGAGCACCACGTCGGCCGGCCGCTCCGCCAGCCGCAGCATCACCTCGGGATCGGAGACGGCCGTCCGCACCACGGCGGACAGACCGAGCCGTGCCGCCGCGGACGCCAGTTGCTGCGCCGCGAGCGGTGTTCGAACGCAAACGAGAACCGTACGCACTGTGGGTCTCCTCTCCGCCAAGAGCAGACCATGACCGGGTCGCGTCGGGAGGGGGTTCGGGCAATCCTCCGAAAACTTCCGACAAGTAGGGCATATGACGCAATTTGCTGGAAGTTTTCGATCACAGGTGTGTGAGTCGGCGACCGCCCGGGTACGGAGGCCCCAGGCCGGAAACGGCGCGCCTGCGCGGACCGTCGCCCGGACGCCGATTCACCAGGATCTGCGCGGTGCCGCGCGGGAGGAGGGGTGCTGATGTCGAACGTACGCAGATTGCCCGGACCCATCGTCGACCTCTGGGACTGGCAGCGGCTCGGTGCCTGCCGGGGCCGGGACAGCGCGCAGTTCTTCCACCCGGACGGGGAGCGTGGCTCGTCCCGCCTGCGCCGGGAGTCCGGCGCCAAGGCCGTCTGCCGGGCCTGCCCCGTACGCGCCGAGTGCGCCGCGCACGCCCTCGCCGTCCGCGAGCCGTACGGCGTGTGGGGCGGGCTCAGCGAGTCGGAGCGGCTGCGACTGCTCGCCGTCGGCTGGGAGGACCTGGCCGACCGCCGCCAGAGCCGGGTCGACGTGGCCCGGCTGGAGGCCCGCCTGGGCCAACCGCACCGATCGACGGTCCCCGCCCAGCGCAAGATCGCCTGAGCCGCCGACCCCCAGAAGACCACCCGACGCCGCGCCCCCGCCCCGGGGACGCGGCGTCGTGGCGTCTCCCGCGAAGGCCGGCGGCGGTCTAGCGCACCGTGACGGTGACGGTGTGCCAGCCGGTGGCCCCGTCCGGGACGACCCCCTGCCGCCGACCGGTCTGCGTCTCGCCCGTGGCGTCGGTCGCCCGGACGGCGAGGGTGTGCTTCCCCGGGGTCGCGTCCCACCGCCACGACCACTGCACCCAGGTGTCCACCGAGACCACCCGCGTCAGTGCCGCCTCGCGCCACGGCCCGTCGTCGACGCGCACCTCCACGCGGCGGATGCCGCGGTGCGGCGCCCAGGCCACCCCGGCCACCGTGATCAGGCCGGCGGTGAGCCGGTTGCGTGGGCGGGGCGTGTCGATGCGGGACTGCGTCTTCACCGGCCCCTGCGCCGACCACCCGCGCGGCACCCAGTACGCGTCGAAATCCGCGAAGCTGGTCAGTTCCAGCTCCGTCACCCACTTGCAGGCCGACACGTACCCGTACAGGCCGGGCACCACCATCCGCACCGGAAAGCCGTGCTCCACCGGCAGCGGCGCGCCGTTCATCCCCACCGCCAGCAGCGCGTCGCGCCCGTCGCGCAGCACGGCGGTCGGCGTGCCGCAGGTCCACCCGTCGACCGAGCGGCCGACGACCTGGTCGGCGCCCTCCAGCGGCCCGGCCTCGTCGAGCAGCTCCCGGATCGGCACGCCCAGCCAGCGGGCGTTGCCGACGAGGTCGCCGCCCACCTCGTTGGAGACGCAGGCGAGGGTCACGTACCGCTCGACCATCGGGCGGGCGAGCAGGTCGGCGAAGCTCAGCTCGATCTCGTCGCGTACCCGGCCGTGGATGCGCAGCCGCCAGGTCCCCGGGTCCACCTGCGGCACCACCAGCGCGGTGTCGATCCGGTAGAAGCCGGAGTTGGGCGTCACGTACGGGGCGAGCTGGGCCAGCGACAGGTCGGCCCCGGCCGGCACCGCCGGGGCGGGCACCGCCGGCGCGGGCAGCGCCACGGCCTCCCGGGCCGCCGACACCCCCCGCCGGCCGGACAGCCACCGGCCCCCGAGCCCGGCCACCCCGGCCGCGCCGAGCAGCGCCCCGGCCCCGGCCAGGAACCGTCGCCGGGAGGCCGGATCGTTGGGCTCCAGCGGCCCGGCGGGCGGCTCGGCGCCCGACGGCGGGGAGGGCGGGGACCAGGGCCACGGGTCGAGTTCCCACGGGCCGGCGACGAAGGCCCACAGCACCGCCGCCCCGAGCCCGGCACCGATCAGCGCGGGCAGCGCGTCGGCGGGCCCCGCGCCGGCCCGGGTCACGGCGGCGGCCACACCGAGGGCGGCGAAGGCCACGATCCCGGCCAACCCGACCGCCAACCGGCGCAGGGACAGCACGCCGAGCAGCGCCGCGAAGGCGGCCAGCAGCAGGCCCGTCCCGACCAGCAGCGCGATCTTGTCGTACGTACCGAAGAGGGCGATGCCGAGCTGCTTGAGGGGCTCGGGCACGGTGTCGACGACGAGCCCGCCGACGGCGACCAGCGGCGCCGAACGGGGGCCGGTGAGCACCGCGACCAGCTCGGCGGAGCCGATCGCCACCGCTGCTGCGGTGACCCCGGCCAGGGCGGCGTACCGGCGCGTCGTACGGCTCATCGGGCCAGTGTTTCCGAAGCAGCGGCAGAGCGATAGCCCCGCCCCCGGCACACGCAACGGCATCGGGGCGCACCGTCACGTGGACGGTGCGCCCCGACGAGGCGTACGACTAGGGTCAGAAGCCCGGGCCGTGCTGGTGGCCGTGACCGTGGCCGTGGCCGTGGCCACCGGCGGCGGCCGGCTCGGCCTTCTCCGGCTTCTCCACCACGAGGCTCTCCGTGGTGAGCAGCAGGCCGGCGATCGACGCGGCGTTGGTGACCGCGTTGCGGGTCACCTTCACCGGGTCGATGATGCCGGACTTCGCCAGGTCCACGTACTCGCCGGTGGCCGCGTCGAGGCCGTGGCCCCACTCCTTCTCGGCCACCTTCTGCACCACGACGTAGCCGTCGTGGCCGGCGTTCTGGGCGATCCAGCGCAGCGGCTCGACCAGCGCCTTGCGCACCACCGAGACGCCGACCTTCTCGTCGCCGGTGAAGCCCAGGTCGTCGTCGAGCGCCGGCAGGATCTGCACCAGGGCGGCGCCGCCACCCGGGACGGTGCCCTCCTCGACCGCGGCCTTGGTCGCGGCGATCGCGTCCTCGATGCGGTGCTTGCGCTCCTTCATCTCGACCTCGGTCGCGGCGCCGACCTTGATGACCGCGATGCCGCCGGACAGCTTGGCCAGCCGCTCGGCGAGCTTCTCGCGGTCCCAGTCGGAGTCCGAGGCCTCGATCTCCTTGCGGATCTGCGCCACCCGGTCAGCGACCTCGGCCGACTGGCCGCCACCGTCGACGACAGTGGTGTTCTCCTTGTCGACCACGACGCGCCGGGCGGTGCCGAGCACCTCCAGGCCCACCTGGTCGAGCTTGTAGCCCAGCTCGGGCGCGACCAGCTCGGCGCCGGTGAGGATCGCCATGTCCTGCAGCATCGCCTTGCGGCGGTCGCCGAAGCCGGGGGCCTTGACCGCGCAGACCTTGAGGGTCTTGCGGATCGAGTTGACCACCAGCGTCGACAGCGCCTGGCCGTCGACTTCCTCGGCGATGATCAGCAGCGGCTTGCTGTTCTGCAGGACCTTCTCCAGCAGCGGCAGCAGTTCCTCGATCGCCGAGATCTTCTGCGTCGTGATCAGGATGTACGGGTCCTCGAGGACCGACTCCTGCGACTCCATGTCGGTCACGAAGTTCGGCGAGATGAAGCCCTTGTCGAACTGGAGACCCTCGGTCACGTCCAGCTCGGTGTGCAGGGCGGAGCCCTCCTCGACGGTGATGACACCGTCGCGGCCGACCCGTTCCATCGCCTCGGCGATCAGCTCGCCGATCGTGGCGTCCTGCGCGGAGATGGTCGCGACGTGCGCGATCGACTCCTTGTCGGCGACCTCGACCGCGCGGCCGAGCAGCGCCTCGGAGACCTTGGCGGCCGCCGCGTCGATGCCCCGCTTGAGCCCGGCCGGGTTCGCGCCGGCCGTGACGTTGCGCAGGCCGTGGCGGACCATCGCCTGGGCCAGCACGGTGGCGGTGGTGGTCCCGTCGCCGGCGACGTCGTTGGTCTTCGTCGCCACCTCCTTGACCAGCTGCGCGCCGAGGTTCTCGTAGGGGTTGGTGAGCTCGATCTCCTTGGCGATGGTCACGCCATCGTTGGTGATCGTGGGCGCACCGAATTTCTTGTCCAGGACGACGTTGCGCCCGCGCGGGCCGAGGGTGACCTTGACCGTGTCCGCGAGGGCGTTGACACCGTGCTCCAGCAGGTGCCGGGCGTCGTCCGAGAAGCTCAGGATCTTCGCCATGTATGTCCCTTCGAAGCGACGTCGCCCCGGCCCGGCGAGCCGGACCGGGGCGACGACACTGATCGGTTGTCTACTTCTCGATGACCGCGAGGACGTCGCGGGCGGAGAGCACCAGGTACTCCTCGCCGGCGTACTTGATCTCGGTGCCGCCGTACTTCGAGTAGATGACGGTGTCGCCGACGGAGACGTCAACCGGAACCCGGTTGCCCTTGTCGTCGATCCGGCCCGGGCCGACAGCGAGGACGGTGCCCTCCTGCGGCTTCTCCTTGGCGGTGTCGGGGATCACGATGCCCGACGCCGTGGTGGTCTCAGCCTCGTTCGCCTGGACCACGATGCGGTCCTCGAGCGGCTTGATCGCAACCTTGGTCGCGGTAGTCACGGGCATACCCTCCCGGGGTATTGGGTTTCGTTACCGGCCAGCAAGCCGGCCAGTGTCAATCTGCCAACTGCCACCGGGCGGGGCCGTCGTCGCGGGTGCCGGTCCGCCTGGCGTTCAGCGCCCGGGCCACGAGGCCCGGAAGCTGGCACCCTCAGGGTGAGAGTGCTAATCGCAGGTTATTCCTCGGCTAGCACTCCGTCAAGGAGAGTGCCAGCCCGCCGCCCGGCGAGTCGGACCCGCCGACCACAATGACCCGGTGGACCTCGACCAACTCGCCGCCCTCCGCACACCCGAGGGATCGGCCGCGCTCGACGCGGCCGCGCGGCTGGCCGGCGGCGACCCGCTGACCGCGACGACCGCCCTGCGCCGGTCCGGCCTGCCGGCCACACTGGCGGCGACCGCCCTCACCCAGGCCGAGCTGCGGCGCCGGGCGGTGGGCAAGTTCGGGCCGGCGGCGGCCGGGATGTTCCTCACCCGGGCCGGGCTGGAACAGGCCACCCGGGGCGTCGTCGCGGCGCGCCGGGCCGGGCGGCTGCGGGCCGCCGGGGTGCGCACCCTCGCCGACCTCGGCTGCGGCCTCGGCGCGGACGCGCTCGCCGCCGCCCGGGCCGGCATCCGCGTGTACGGCGTGGAGGCCGACCCGGTGACCGCCGCGATGGCCGCCGCGAACGCCGAGGCGGCCGGGCTGGCCGAACTGTTCACGGTGGAGTGCGGCGACGCCACGGCGTTCGACGTCGGCCGGGTCGACGGGGTGTTCTGCGACCCGGCGCGACGCCGGGCCGGCACCGGGCGGCGCATCTTCGACCCGAACGCCTACTCACCGCCCTGGGACTTCGTGGTCGGGCTGACCGGGCGGGTGCCGCACACCGTCGTGAAGGTGGCGCCCGGCATCGACCACGCGCTGCTCCCGGCGGGCGCCGAGGCCGAGTGGGTCAGCGTCGACGGCGACCTGGTCGAGGCGGCCCTGTGGTGCGGCCAGCTCGCCGAGGTCCCCCGCCGGGCCACCGTGCTGCGGGGCGACCCGGTCGCCGCCCGCGACGCCGTGGGTGACCCCTCCCACCAGCGCGACCGGCTCGGGCACGCCTGGCAGCTCACCGGGTCCGGGCAGGCCGAGGCCACCCTCGGCCCGACACGCCGCTTCCTGTACGACCCGGACCCGGCGGTGGTCCGCGCGCACCTCGTCGCGGAACTCGCCGACACCCTGGGCGCGACGCTGGCCGATCCCAGCATCGCCTACCTCTACGCGGACACCACGACACCGACGCCGTTCGCCCGCTGCCTGGAGGTCACCGACGTGCTGCCGTTCTCGCTCAAGCGGCTGCGGGCGCTGCTGCGCGAGCGCCGGGTCGGCCGAGTGGAGATCCTCAAGCGCGGGTCCGCGCTGGAGCCGGAGCAGCTCCGCCGGGACCTGAGGCTGGCCGGCGGCGAGGCGGCCAGCCTGGTGCTGACCCGGGTCGCCGGGGCGCCGACGACGCTGATCTGCCGGCCGGTCGGGTAGCTCGCGGGCCGCCCCGCCCTCCGGCGGCGGGCCGCGCCGTCCCGGGCCGCTCGCGCGATACCCGGTCGCGGCGCGGTACCGGGTTATCTTGGCGGTCATGGCGGGACAGGGCACTCCGGCGACCGCGCTGCTGACGAAGCGGAAGATCGCCCACAGCACCCATCCGTACGACGTCTCCCCGGACGCGCCGAACTACGGCGCGCTGGTCGCGGCGGCGCTCGGGGTGCCACCGGAACGGGTGTTCAAGTCGCTGGTCGCCGAGGTCGACGGCGCGTTGACAGTGGCGGTCGTGCCGGTCACCGGCGAACTGGACCTCAAGGCGCTCGCCGGGGCGGTCGGCGGCAAGCGGGCCGCCATGGCCGACCGGGCGACGGCCGAACGGGCCACCGGCTACGTGCGCGGCGGAATCAGCCCGCTCGGCCAGCGGCGGCGGCTGCCCACGGTGCTCGACTCGTCGGCCCTCGACCATCCCACCGTCTACGTCTCGGCGGGGCGGCGCGGCCTCCAGCTCCAGCTCGCCCCGCAGGATCTGGTCGCCCTCACCGGTGCGGCCACGGCACCGCTGGCCGCCCACTGAGCCGCGCCCTGCCCGGGCGTGACGGCCCGCCGCACTACCCGCCGGCCGCCGGCCCCAACAGCCGGATCTCCTCGACGTCGAGGACGGCCTGCAACTCGCGTAGCACGATGTCGTCGATCTCGTTCGTGTCCCGCAACCGGGTGATCTCGCGGCGCTGGTGTTCGAGCACGGCGAGCCGCAGCCGCCGGTCGAGTTCCCGGTCCCGCTGCGCCGAGGATCCCTCGTCGGCGCGGCGGACGTCGTCGAGGTGCTGCTCGTGGTCCGCCCGGAGTCGCTGCACGGCGTCGGGTGGCGCACCGAGCCGGTCGGCGATCCCGGGCAGCGCCGCCAGCGCGGCCTCGGCGGCCCGGGTCCGGGCCAGCCGCAGCTCGCCGAGGCGCCGGGTGTCGCCGACCAGCCCCGCCCAGCCGACGACGGCGGGCAGCGTGGTGCCCTGGATCAGCATCGTCAGCATGATCACCACGGCGGTGGCGAAGATGATCAGGTCCCGCTCGTGCACGGGGGCGCCACCGGCCGTGGTCACCGGCACCGCGAGGGCCGCGGCGAGGGAGACCGCGCCCCGGAACCCGGCCCAGCCGGCCGCCGTCCGCACCCGCCAGTCGACCCGCTCGTCCCGCTGCGCCGCCCGGCGGTCGACGACCAGGAAGGCGAACGCCGCCAGGTGGATCCACAGCATCCGGGTCAGCACGACCACGCCGGTCACCACCACCGCGATGACCAGCGCCCGCGTCACCGACAGGCTGGTCACACCACGCAGGGCGCGCGGGATCTGCATCCCGAGGAGCACGAAGAGCCCGCCGTTGATCAGGAACGTGGCGAGGTCCCAGAAGTCGTACGCCAGCACCCGGGAACGGGCCCGGACCACCCGGGGGGCCGCGTACGACAGCATGAGGCCCGCGACCACCACCGCCAGGACGCCGCTGGCGTGCACGAACTCGGCGAGGAGGAAGGCGACGAACGGCGTGAGCACGCTCAGCGCCCCCTCGGGCAGCGGGTCGTCGAGGCGTCGCCGGACCAGGATCACCGCCCCGCCGACCAGCAGGCCGGCGGCCACCCCGCCGGCCGACGCCCCGACGAACCGCCCGGTCAGTCCGAGCACCCCCGGCTCGGTGCCGCCCACGATCAGCCCGACCCCGACGGAGAAGAGCACCAGCGCCGTGCCGTCGTTGATCAGGCTCTCCGCGTGCAGGGTGGTCAGGATCCGACGCGGCATCCGCTTGGCCAGGCCGGCGACCGCCGCGGCGTCGGTCGGCGCGAGCACCGCGCCGAGCACCCAGGCGGCGGCCGGGTCCACGCCGAGACGCTGGGCGACAAGCGACACCGCGACCATCGTCGCCACCACCAGCCCCACCGCGAGCAACGCGATCGCGAGGAGATTGCTGCGGATCTCGCGCAGGCTGGTGTTGATGCTCTCCTTGTAGAGGATCGCCGGCAGGAACAGCAGCAGCACCACGTCGGGTTCCAGCACCACGTCCGACAGCGGCGGCAGGAGCGCCAGCAGCGCGCCCATCGTGATGAGCAGCACCGGGGGCGCCACGCTGTACCGCCCGCCGAGGACGGTGCCGACGAGCACCGTGAGCACCAGCACCACGATCAGTTCGAGACCGCCCACGCAGCACCCCCGTCACCGGCGCCGCCGCGGTGACAGGTGCGCGCGCCGGCCGCTCCACCATCGTGGTACGGCGGCCGGACCCGGCACCGCCGAACCCCGCAATCGGCTGCCACCCGGCGCGGTCGGCAGCCGGGGCCCGCACGGGTCAGGTGCCGGTGCCGTGCCAGGATCGCCAGAGGGCCGCGTAGGAGCCGTCGGCGGCGACCAGCTCGTCGTGCGACCCGATCTCGGTGATCCGGCCGTCCTCCACCACCGCCACCCGGTCGGCGTCGTGGGCCGAGAAGAGGCGGTGCGCGATGGCCACCACCGTACGGCCCTCCAGGACGGCCGCGAGGGAGCGTTCCAGGTGCCGGGCGGCCCGGGGATCGATCAGCGAGGTGGCCTCGTCCAGCACCAGGGTGTGCGGGTCGGCCAGCACCAGCCGGGCCAGCGCCAACTGCTGAGCCTGCGCGGGCGACAGCGGCTGCCCGCCCGAGCCGACCACCGTGCCCAGCCCGTCCGGCAGCCCGTGCGCCCAGTCCAACGCGTCGACGGCCGCCAGCGCCGACTCCACGGCCGACTCGTCGGCGCCCGGCCGCACCATCGCCACGTTCTCCCGCAGCGTGCCGATGAAGACGTGGTGCTCCTGGGTGACCAGGGCGACGTGGGTACGCAGCTCCGCCAGGGGCAGCTCGTCGAGGCGCCGGCCGCCCACGGTGACCGAGCCGGAGCGGGGCGCGTGCACCCCGGCCAGCAGCCGGCCGAGTGTCGACTTGCCGGCGCCCGAGGGGCCCACCATGGCCAGCTTCTCCCCCGGCTCCGGCACCAGGGTCACCCCGTGCAGGACGTCCCGACCCTCCCGGTAGGCGTACCGGACGTCCCGGGCGGCGAGCCGCCGCTCCCCCGCCGGCGCGGAACCGCTGCGGGCTCCGGGGGTCGTCGCGGGCTTCGCCGGGACGTCCGCGTCGGCCACCCCGAGCAGCCGCGCCATCGAGGCGCCGCCGACCTGCAACTCGTCCAGCCAGCCCAGCAGCCGGTCGACCGGGTCGATCAGCTGCTGCACGTAGAGGGTGGCGGCGGTGACCTCGCCGAGGCTCACCCAGCCCCTCAGGTAGAACCAGCCGCCGACGATCAGCGTCGCCACCACCGGCAGCACGTAACCGATCTCGGCGATCGGGAAGAACACCGTGCGCAGCCGCAGGGTGTAGCGCTCGGCCGCGTACGACCGCCGGATGTCGGCGTCGGTGCGGGCCAGGCGGCGCGGCTGCTGCCGCAGCGCCTCCGTGGTCCGCGAACCCTCGACGGTCTCGCTGATGCCGTCGGTGATGTCGGAGTAGGCGGCGTTCTCCCGCAGGTAGCCGTCCGGGGCGCGGCGCAGGTACCAGCGGGTGCCGGCCCACAGCAGCGGCACCGCGAGCAGGCAGGGCAGCGCGAGCAGCGGGTCGACCAGGAGCAGCGCGCCGACGATGAAGCAGCCGGTGACGACGGCGATCAGCGTCTCCGGCACCGCGAACCGGACCGTCCGCGACAACGCGGAGACGTCCCGGGACGTCCGGGTGAGCAGGTCGCCCGTGCCGGCCCGTTCCACTGTGGATAGCGGCAGCGCCAGGACCCGGTCGACGAACTCCTCGCGCAGCTCGGCCAGCACCCCCTCGCCGAGCCGCGCCGACGCCAGCTGGGCGAAGCGGACCAGGACCGACTGCACCAGCACGAACCCGGCGATCAGCAGGGCGATCCGGTCGACCGTGACGCCGGAGGTGCCCCGGGCGATCCCCTCGACCAGGTCGCCGAGCAGCCACGGCGCGACCAGGCCGGCGGCGGCGGCCAGCGCGTGCAGGCCGAGCGCGACCCCCAGCGCCCTCGGGTGCCGGCGGACCAGCGTGCGGGCGTAACGGCGCACCTGGCGCGCGTCGGCGACCGGCAGCGCCGTGGACATCAGACCTCCCCCCGGCTGACCGTCTCCCGGTAGCGCGGCTCGCCGTCGAGCAGCGCGGCGTGCGCCCCCTCGGCCACCGCCTTGCCGTCCTCCACGAAGATCACCCGGTCGGCCTGGTGCAGCACGAGCGGGCTGGTGGTGCAGACCAGGGTGGTCCGGCCCGCCCGGGCCGCCCCGATCCGGCCCGCGATCCGGGCCTCCGTGTGCGCGTCCACCGCGCTGGTCGGCTCGACCAGCAGCAGGATCTCCGGGTCGGCGACCAACGCCCGGGCCAGCCGCAGCCGCTGCTGCTGGCCGCCGGAGAACTCCCGGCCGCGCTCGGCGACCACGCTGTCCAGCCCCGCCGGCAGGGCCTCGACGATGTCCGTCGCGCTCGCCGCCGCCAACGCCGCCGCGATCGCCGCGTCGCCGGCCCGGTCGTGCGGGTCCAGCTCGACGCGCAGCGGGCCGGTGAACAGATGCGCGTCGTTGTCGGCCATCAGGATCCGCTCCCGCACCGTCGCCAGCGCCACCTCCCGCAGCGGTACGCCGTGCAGCGTGGCCTCCGAGTCGACGTACCGGCCGAGGCGGTCCACGATCGCCACCGCGTCCTCGGGCGCGGTGGCGGCCAGCGCGGTGAACCCGCCCGGCCGCAGGGTCACGCCGGAGGCCACGTCGACAAGCTCGCCGGGGCCGTCCGGCAGGACGGCCGGGCGGGCCGGGTCGACCAGCTCCGGGGTGAGCCGCAGCAGCCGCACCACCCGCCGGGCGGCCACGTGCCCCCGGGTCAGCTTGTCCACCGCCTCGGTGAGCTGCCGCAACGGGCTGACCAGGAACGCGGTGTAGCCGTAGAACGCCACGAGCTGGCCGGCGGTGATCTCGCCGCGCAGCGCGAACCGGGCGCCGAGCCAGGTGACCAGCACCAGGAACGCGCCCGGGAGCAGCACCTGGGCCGCCTCCAGCAGCGAGGAGATCCGGGCCACCCGCAGGCCGTCGGCGCGCAGCGCCTGCGACCGCGTCCGGTAGCGGGCGGAGAGCACGGGCTCACCGCCGACGCCGCGCAGCACCCGCAGCCCCGAGACGATGTCCCCCGCCCGGGTGGTCAGCGCCCCCTCCGAGTCCCGGTACGCCTGCTGCTGGCGGTGCAGCGGCCGGATGAGCAGCCCGACGACCGCCATCAGCAGCGGCACACCGAGCACCACGACCAGCCCGAGCGGCACGGAGGCGTCGAGCAGGATCACCCCGACGGTCACGATCGCCACGATCGCGCCGGTGCCCCGGGCGGTGATGTCGATGGCCGAGCCGATCTGGCTGATGTCGGCCGTACCGATGCTCACGACCTCGCCGGCGGCGACCCGGCGCGGCAGCGCGGCGCCGAGCCGGTTCGCGGCGTCCACGGTCAACCGCACCGTCCCGTACGCCCCGGCGAGGAAGTTGTGCACCGCGCAGCGGTGCCGCAGGATCCCCGCCACCGCCTGGAGCACGCCCAGCCCGAGCACCACCAGCCCCCAGGTGAGCAGGGCGTCCTCGTCGCGGCGGGTGAGCCCGTCGACGGCCCGGCCGACGGCCGCCGGCACCAGCGCCTGGGCGACCATCCAGACGACGCCCAGCAGGATGCCGACGGTGAGCAGCATGCGCTGCCGCCCGGCCAGCCACACGAGGTAGCGGGTCGCCGAGCGGATGTCGGGCACGCCGGGGTCCCCGGCCGGTGGAAAGCGCATGGCCCGTCGACGCTAGGTGCCGGGCAGACCGTTCCGCCAACCAATTACCGCGTCGGCGTGCCGCGGCTCACGTCCCCGCCCGGCCGGGCGGGATCGCCGCCCGGCCCCGCTTCAGCGGTCGACCTGGGTGAAGTCCCAGGAGTGCGGCGGGCGGGCCAGCAGCATCGCCGGCGGCTCCGGCAGCGGGCGCGGGTTGCTACGCCACTTGGAGATCACCACCACCCGGTGGTCGGTGGAGGAGAACACCTCGCTGGAGAGGTGCATGGGGTCGTGCTCGAACTCCGGTAGCCCCGTGTCGCAGACCCAGGTGATCAGGTCCGCGGCGCCGTACGGCTCCGCCCGCGCCTCCCACATCCGCACGATCACGTCGGCCATCCTCGGGGTTCAGACGCTGACCGTGGTCAGCGGCATGGCGGAGTCGGCGGGCAGGTCCAGCCGGCTCGGCGCGACACCCGAGGCGACCAGGTGCGAACCGAGGGCGGCGACCATCGCGCCATTGTCCGTGCAGAGCCCGGGCCGGGGGACCCGGACCCGGATGCCGTACGCGCCGGCCCGCTCCTCGGCCATCACCCGCAGCCGGGAGTTGGCCGCCACGCCCCCGCCGATCACCAGCGTCCCGACGCCGGTGCTCCGACAGGCGTCCACGGCCTTGCGTACCAGCACGTCGCAGACCGCCTCCTGGAAGGACGCGGCCACGTCGGCGACCGGCACCGCCTCGCCGGCCCGCTGCCGCGCCTCCACCCAGCGGGCCACCGCCGTCTTCAGGCCCGAGAAGGAGAAGTCGTAGCGGTGGGCGACGAGGTCCTTGGCGGCGGTCAGGCCGCGCGGGAAACCGATGGCGGCCGGGTCGCCGGCCCGGGCCTCCCGGTCGATGTACGGGCCGCCGGGGAACGGCAACCCGAGCAGCCGGGCCACCTTGTCGAACGCCTCGCCGGCCGCGTCGTCGATGGTGGCGCCCAGCGGGGTGACGCCCCGGGCCAGGTCGTCGACGAGCAGCAGGGAGGAGTGCCCGCCCGAGACCAGCAGGGCGATCGCCGGTTCGGGCAGCGGGCCGTGCTCCAGGGTGTCCACGGCGACGTGCGCGGCCAGGTGGTTGACGCCGTAGACCGGCTTCTCGGCGGCGAGCGCGTAGCCCTTCGCGGCGGCCACCCCGACCAGCAGCGCGCCGGCCAGCCCCGGGCCGCAGGTGACGGCGATCGCGTCGACGTCGGCGAGCGTCACCCCCGCCTCCCGCAACGCCCGGTCCATGGTCGGCACGATGGCCTCCAGGTGCGCCCGGCTGGCCACCTCGGGCACCACGCCGCCGAAGCGGGCGTGCTGCTCGACGCTGGAGGCGAGCGCGTCGGCCAGCAGGGTGTGCCCGCGCACGATGCCGACCCCGGTCTCGTCACAGGAGGTCTCGATGCCGAGGACCAGCGGTTCGTCAGTCATCGCTCACATCCTGCGTGCGCCGCATGACCAGCGCGTCGGTGTTGCTCGGTTGGTAGTAGCCGCGCCGCACGCCGACCGGCTCGAAGCCGTACGCCGCGTAGAGCTTCTGGGCGGGGGCGTTGTCCGCCGCGACCTCCAGCAGGGTGCTGCGGGCCCCCCGCCGGGCCGCCTCGGCCAGCAGCGCCGCCAGCAGGAGCCGGCCGACGCCGCGCCGCTGGGCGTCCCGGCGCACCGCGATGTTCTGCACCCACGCCTCGTCGGGCGGCGCAACGGCGAGCCCGGCGTAGCCGAGCACCGTGCCGGCGTCGTCGGCGGCGACCAGGTAGGAGTGTCCGCTGGCCAGCTCGTTCCAGAACATGGCCGCCGACCACTGCTCGGCACCGAACAGGTCCGCCTCGATCGGCAGCGCCTCGTCGACGTGCCACCACCGGAACCGCTCCAGACGAACGCCCGCACTCACGGCAGCACCGGCTTGTGGGCGGTCGCCGCCACGGCGTCCGGGCGGCGCAGGTAGAGCGGGGTGAGCGTCTCCGAGGGGGCGCCGGCCCGGATGCGCTCGGCGGCCAGGGTCGCCAGCACGCCCGGGTCCGGGTAGCGGGGCTCGTCGCGCACGGGCAGGCCGAGGGCGTCCGCGTACCGGTGCGCGCCGTCGCCGACCGCGGCCGTGACGGCCAGGTCGCGGGCGCGCTCGGCGGCGACCGCCGGCGTCGACACCTCCGGCCCGACGATCCGCTGGCCAGCGCCGTCGTAGACCGCCCAGTAGATCTCCCGGCGGCGCGCGTCGCTCGCCGCCAGCACCGGTTCGCCGGCAACCGCCGGGTGACCGATGGCGTCCAGCGAGCAGACGCCGTACGTGGGGACGTCGAGCACCTGCCCCATCGTGGCGGCGGTGACCAGCCCCACCCGCAGCCCCGTGAACGGGCCGGGGCCGAGCCCGGCGACGATCGCGCCCAGGTCACCCGGGCGGGCGCCGGCCTCCGCCAGCACGGCGTCGACCTGCGGGGCGAGCAGTTCACCGTGGGCGCGGGCGTCGACCGTGCGGCGGTACGCGCGGGTCGCGACGCCGTCCGCCGTGACCCGCACCAACGCCGCGGTCACCGCGGGGGTCGAGCTGTCCACCACCAGTACGAGCACGGTGAGCCAGCCTAGTCGCCCCGGTCGTCACCCCCGGTCACGCCCCGGGCGGCGGCACGGGCCGGCGGGGTCAGCTCGGGGTGCGGAACTTGCGCAGGAACCGTCGGGAGCGGCGAACGTCAGCCGCCCGTAGCCGTGCCGGATGACCCCGGCGAGGAACAGCTCCAGGAACAGCGGCGTCCCGGCCGGGCAGCGACCACGGCCGGCCGGCGACGCGGGCGACGTCGTGGCCGTGGATGAGCAGTTCGTTGACCAGGTGGGCGCAGAGGCCGGCCGGTCACCGCGCGATAACCGCGAAAGTGCGCGACTTTCAGCCGGCGGAACGCTCCCAGTCGACGGTGGGCAGGCCGGCGTCGGCAAGCGCCTTGTTGGCCGCGCTGAACGGGCGGCTGCCCAGGAAGCCGCGCGGGTTCATCGGGCTGGGGTGCCCGGCCTCCAGCACCACGTGCTGCGGGTTGGTGACCAGGGCGGCCTTCTTGCGCGCGTAGCCGCCCCAGAGCAGGAAGACCACCCGGGAGTCCAGTGCGTCGAGCGCCCGGATGGTGGCGTCGGTGAACTCCTCCCAGCCGCGGTTGGCGTGCGAACCGGGCGTGGCCTCACGGACGGTGAGGACGGAGTTGAGCAGCAGCACGCCCTGCGCCGCCCAGCCGCTCAGGTCGCCGCCGCGCGGCTTCGGCACACCGAGATCCTCGCCCAGCTCCTTGAAGACGTTACGCAGCGACGGCGGGACGCTCACGCCGTCGCGCACGCTGAAGCTGAGCCCGTGCGCCTGCCCCGCCTTGTGGTAGGGATCCTGCCCGAGGATCAGCACCCGGCAGTCGGCCGGCGCGCAGAGCCGGTAGGCCGAGAAGAGGTCCTCGGCCGGCGGGAAGACGGTGCGGGTCGCGTATTCCCCCGCGACGAACTCGGCCAGCGCGGCGGTGCGGTCCGGGTCGAGGTGCGGGGTGAGCACGGCACGCCAGCTCTCCGGCAACAGCGCCAGCAGGTCCAGGGTGGGGGCGTCGTCGGGCATCGGCAACCTTTCGTAGTCGATCGCCACCTTCCTACCAGTCGCCACCGACAGCGCACGGCACCGGGAGCGGCGGAAACGGGCCGCATGGGCGGGGACCGTGCCGATCAGCTCAGGGCCGCCAGCCGCCGCGCCCAGTCGCCGCCGACCGGCTCCAGCTCGACCACCCGGGTGTCGTCGTCGCGTCTGTCGATGCGTACCCGCAGGTGGGCGTCGACCAGCTGCTCCACCAGGCCCTCGCCCCACTCGACCACGGTCACCGACTCGTCCACCGAGGCGTCCAGGTCAAGGTCGTCGATCTCGGCACGCGGGTCGGCGGCGTCCCCCAGCCGGTACGCGTCGGCGTGCACCAGCCCCACCGCGCCACCCCGGTCCGGGTCGGGCCGGTGCACCCGCGCGATCACGAAGGTGGGCGAGGTGATGTCCCCGCGCACCCCGAGCCCGGCCCCGATGCCCTGGGTCAGCGCGGTCTTGCCGGCGCCCAACGGCCCGGTCAGCAGCAGCAGGTCCCCCGCGCGCAGCGCCCCGGCCAGCCGCCGCCCGAACTCGTGCGTGTCGTCGGCCGTCGGCAGCGTCACGACGTGGCGCACAGCGCCTCCAGGAACCGCAGCAGCGCCTCGTTGACCTCGTCGGCGTGCTCCAGCATCACCACGTGCCCGCTGTCGTGGATCTTCACGAACTCGGCGTGCGGCAGCCGCCGGACGATCTCCTCGGAGTGCGTCACGGGGGTGAGCATGTCCTTGTCACCGACGACCACCAGCACGGGGGTGGCCGCCAGCGCGGCGAGCGCCGGGAACCGGGAGTGCGTCGCCAGGGTCCGCAGGTAGCGGGTCACCGTGTCGGCCGACGTGCGCGAGTTCATCGTCTCCACGTACGACACCAGGGCCGCGCTGGGGTGCCGGGTGCCGAAGCCGTACCTGCGGGTGAGCAGCCAGGCCACGTTCGTGGTGGACCTGCGCGCCCGGTCGATGACGGGGCCCCCGTAGCGGGTCACGTTGCCGACCATGTGCAGCATCGGCGCACCGACCCGGCCGAGCAGGGCCGGCGCCACCAGCTTGGTCTCGGCAAGCAGGCCGCCCGAGGTGGCCATCAGCACGGTGCCCACGACCCGGTCGCCGAACAGCTCCGGGAAGAGTTCCGCGAAGGCCATGATGGTCATTCCGCCCATCGAGTGGCCGACCAGCACCAACGGCCCCTCGGGGGCGACCCGGTCGATCACCTCGCGCAGCGTCCGACCGAGCGCGGTGAGGTCGTACTCGCCGGTCTCCAGCCGCCCCGAGCGGCCGTGCCCGGGCTGGTCGTACGCGACGATGCGGTGCTCGCCGCGCTCGGCGAGCACCTTGCGCTGGAAGTGGAAGGTGCCCATGTCGAGGCAGAAGCCGTGCACCAGCACCACCGTCGGGTTGCCGGGCCGGGGCCGGGTCGGCTCCACCACCTCGACGTGGATGTCGGTGCCGTCGGGCATCTCCAGCCGCAACGACTCGTCGTGGCGCTGCTCGCCGAAGGGCTCCCCGGCGTACCGGTCGGCGGGGTCGGACTTGAGTTTGCGGACCAGGGCCCGCTCGGTGGCGACGCCGGCCGCGAGCCCGGCGGCGGCGACCCCGACGGCCGTCAGCGCGCCGACGGCCGCCCGGGCGTGCGCGGTACGCGGCAACGGGATGCGGGGGCGGGCCCTCACGGGCGCTCGCCGTCGTAGACGCGGGGCACCCGGGTGCTGCCGAACCGGGTGACGATCTCGTAGTTGATCGTGCCGACCGCCTCGGCCCAGTCGTCGGCCGTGGGCCCGCCGTCGGCGCCGCTGCCGAAGAGGGTGACCACGTCGCCGGCGGCCACCGGGTCGTCGCCGCAGTCGAGCACGAACTGGTCCATGCAGACGCGGCCGGAGATCGTCCGACGCCTGCCGCCGAGCTGCACGGGACCGCTGTTCGAGGCGTGCCGGGGCACCCCGTCGGCGTAGCCGAGCGGCACCACCGCCAGGTTCGCCGCCCGCTCGGTGGTGTAGGTGTGCCCGTACGAGACGCCGGCGCCGGCGGGGACGCGCTTGGTGAGCATCACCCGGGCCCGGGCGGTCATCGCCGGGCGCAGCCCGAAGCGCTCGCCGGGCACCGGGGAGAGGCCGTAGACGGCCACCCCGGGGCGGACCAGGTCGAAGTGGGTGTCCGGGCGGGTCAGGGTGGCGGCCGAATTCGCCAGGTGCCGGTAGCGCGGGCGCAGGCCGGCCCGCTCGACCATGCCCAGCCCCTCGTGGAAGACGGCGAGCTGGCGGTCGACTGTCGGGTGGCCGGGCGAGTCCGCGTGGACGAAGTGGCTCCACACCCCCACCACCTCGACCAGGCCGTCGGCCTGCGCCTTGGCGGCGGCGTCGAGCAGGGCCGGCCAGTCGGCGACGGTCGCGCCGCCCCGGGCCAACCCAGTATCGATCTTGAGATGCAGCCGGGCCGGCCGGCCGGCGGCGCGGCCCGCCTCGACCATCTCGTCGAGCTGCGACAGGCTGCCGGCACCGAGGTCGACCCCGGCGGCGACACCCTCGTGCAGCGGCAGCCCGGGGGCGAGCAGCCAGGCCAGCACCGGCGCGGTGATCCCGGCGCGGCGCAGCGTCAGCGCCTCGTCCAGCGTGCAGACCCCCAGCCAGTCCGCCCCGGCGTCGAGGGCGGCACGGGCGGACGGCACCATGCCGTGCCCGTAACCGTCGCCCTTCACCACCGCCATCAGCTCGGCGCCAGTGCCGGACCTCAGCCTGCTCACGTTCTCGCGAATCGCGTCCAGATCCACGCGCACCTCGGCCTGCCACATGCCCCCAGCCTACTTTCCACCCGGATCTGCCCGGCCGAGGCCGGCGCAGACGGCACGGCGGTCGCGGCCCGCAGCTCCCACCATCCGGCACGAACCACCGCCGGACCGGCACGAACGGCACCACCGGGCACGGACCGCCCGGCCGGCACGAAACGCTCAGCCGAGGCGGGCGACGACCGGACGCAGGGCGGCGGCCACGTCGGCCGCCGTCACCGGCCCGCCCCGGGCCGCCTCCCGGCCGGCCAGCCCGTGCAGGTACGCGGCGGCGGCCGCCGCCCGCTCCGCCGGCAACCCGGCCGCCAGCAGCGAGCCGAGCAGCCCGGCCAGCACGTCGCCGGTGCCCCCGGTGGCCAACGCGGGGGTGCCGGTCGGGTTGACGTACGCCCGGCCGTCCGGCGTGCCGATCACCGTGCGGTCGCCCTTGAGCAGCACCACCGCGTTCATCCAGGCGGCCAGCCGCAGGGCCGCGCCCACCCGGTCGGCGCCCGGTTCCTCCCCGCAGAGCCGGGCGAACTCCCGGTCGTGCGGCGTGACGACGATCGGGGCGTCCCGACCGCGCAGCCGGTCGGCGAGCGAGCCGTCGACCAGCAGGGTCAGCGCGTCGGCGTCGAGCACCACCGGCACCGGGGCGGCGAGCACCGCCCGCAGCTCGGCCGTCGCCTCCTCGCCGGTGCCGAGACCCGATCCGCAGACCCACGCCTGCACCCGCCCGGCGTCGGCGACCCGCCCGGTCGCGATGACCGACGGATGCCGGCGCAGCACGTCCGCCCGCGCCGAGCCGGCGTAGCGGACCAGGCCGGTCGGCCCGGCCAGCGCCCCGGCGACGGAGAGCACGGCCGCTCCCGGGTAGGTCGCCGAGCCGGTCGCGAGGCCCACCACGCCCCGGCTGTACTTCTCGGCGGCCGGGCCGGGGCGGGGCCACCAGTCGGCGACGTCCGACCACTCGGTGACGCCCAGCGCCGGGCTGCCCCGCAGCCACGGCCCCAGCCCGATGTCGACCAGTTCCACCGCGCCGGCGAGCGCGGCGGCCGGGCCCACCACCAGGGCGGGCTTCAGCCCACCGAAGGTCACCGTCACGTCGGCCCGCACCGCGGCGGGGCTGCCGGTGGCGGTCAGCGGCACGTCCCCGGTGTCCACCGCGACCCCGCTCGGCACGTCCACGGCGACCACGGTGGCCGGCGCACCGTCGCGCCCGCGCTGCCCGGCGAGGCCGGCGGCGAGCCGCTCGGCGGCGTCCCGGAGCCCACCGCGCCCACCGATCCCGACCATCCCGTCCAGCACCAGGTCGACGGTCCCCGGCAGCCGGTCGACGACCCGCCCGCCGGCGGCCCGCAGCGCCGCCAGGCCCTCCGCGTGGGCCCGCCCGGGGGTCAGCAGCAGCGCCGACACGGCCGCGCCCCGCCCGGCCAGCCGCGCGCCGGCGAGCAGCGCGTCGCCACCGTTGTCACCGGAGCCGACCAGCAGCAGCACCCGCGCGGCGTAGACCCCGCCCCGGTCGGCGAGCAGCAACGCGCAGCGGCGGGCCAGCCCGGCCGCCGCGCGCCGCATCAGCGTTCCGGGCGGCAACGTGGCCAGCAGGCCCGCCTCCGCCGCGCGTACGTCCGCCACCCGCCACACCTGTCTCATGCCATCCCGTCCCGTCCGCTACCCGGCGGGCCGCGACCCGGCCCGCTCCCGATCACCGTTCCGCGACCACCATCGCCGAGGCGATCCCGCCGTCGTGGGACAACGAGAGATGCCAGCGGTTCACCCCGCATTCGGTGGCCGCCGCCGCGACCGTGCCCGCGACGGTCAACCAGGGACGGCCGTCCGGGTCGGTCACGATCTCGCAGTCGTGCCAGCTCAGGCCGGCCGGGACGCCGAGTGCCTTGGCGACCGCCTCCTTCGCCGCGAAGCGGGCGGCCAGCGACTCGGGCGAGCGCGGGTTGCCGGAATGGGTGCGGCGCTCGGCCGCCGTGAAGAGCCGGTCGGCGAGCAACGGGGTCCGCGCCAGGGCCCCCGCGAAGCGCTCGACGGGTACGACGTCGATGCCGACAGCGACGATCATCCACTCACCCTACCGGCGCCGGGCGGCGCAGATTAGCCGCCGATTCCGCGCGGGGCAACGCCTGTGGACGACCGGCGGTACGTGGCGACCACAGTTGTCCACAGGCCGTGCGCGGGGCTGTGGACGACGCCTAGCGTCGCCGTCGTCGAAGTCCGCGCGAGGCGGGGGGCCGAGCATGACCGAGGAGCCGTTGACCGTACGACCCGGCGCGCTGCGCCGGGCCGCGAGCGGGCTCGATGACGACGCGTACCGGCTGGCGCACGTGCTGGCCGGGGCGCCCGGGCTGGTGGTGCCGGCCCCGCAGTGGTCGGCCGGGGCGGCGCTGAGCGGGCTGGAGTCGGCCGTGCACGCCTGGTGCGGCGGGCTCGGTGCCCGGGTGGCCGTCACGGCCGGGGCGGTCCGGGCCGCCGCCGGGGCGTACGAGGCGGTGGACGACCGGGCGGCCGGCCGACTCGGGAGGCTGCACCGGTGACCGCGCCCGCGGCGGCCGGCCCGACGGTTGCGGCCGGGCACCCGGCACCGCCCTCCTCCCGACCGGCGGCCGGGGCGGGCCCACCGGGCCGGCCCGCGCGCGCCGCCTCCCGACCGGCCGGGGCGGGCCCACCCGGCCGGCCCAGGCACCCCGCCGAGCGGGCCGGCACGGTGGGCTACCGGCAGCTCTGGGCGGCCGATCCCGGCGCGTGGCGGGCCGCCGGGGTCGCCTGGCGGGGGCTGACCGGGCTGGTGGCCGGCCGGGCCGACGCGCTGGCCGGTGGCGCGGCGGCGCTGCGGGCCGACTGGTCGGGCGGGGCGGCCGGCGTCGCCGACGCCCGGCTCGCGGCGCTGCGCGCCGAGCTGACCTCGGCCGCCCCCGCCCTGATCGAGGCCGACCAGGTGCTGGCCGAGTTCGCCGGCCGGCTGGGCACGGCCAGGGCCCGCCTCGCCGCCGCGGTGGCCGGCGCGGACACGGCCGGGCTGCTGGTCGACCGGCAGGGGCGGGTGACCGCCGACCCCGCCCGCACGCCGGCGACCGCCCGCCGCGGGGCTGCCGTGGTCGAGGCGGGCACGGCGATCAGGGTGGCGCTGGAGCTGGCCGGCGCGGCGGACCGGGAGGCCGCGGGTCGGCTGGACGCGCTGGCCGCCGACGCCCGCGCGGGCTGGGCCGTCGCGCCACCGGCGGACCGGCCGCCCGACGGCGCCGGCCCGGCGGCGGTGCGGGCGTGGTGGGCCGGGCTGACGCCCGCGCAGCGCCGGTGGCTGGTCGCGTACGAGCCGGGGCTGGTCGGCCGCCTCGACGGGGTGCCGGTGGCCGCCCGCGACCAGGCCAACCGGCTGCTGCTCGGGGCGCGGCGGGAGGAGTTGGCGGCGGCGCGGCGACGGCTGCTGGAGCGGGTGCCCCGCGGGCCGGTCGAGCTGGCCGGGCTGTTGCGCGTCGGGACGTCCCTGGCGGGGCTGGACGCGTTGGCCGCCCGCCTGGCGGGCGACGAGCAGCCCCGCGCCTACCTGCTGGGGCTGGGCACCGCCGGCGAGGGACGGGCGGTCGTGGCGCTGGGCAACCCGGACCGCGCGGCGCGGGTGCTGACCTACGTGCCGGGGATGACCGCCGGCCTCGGCGACGCGACAGGCGAGCTGGGCCGAGCGGCCCGGGTGCTGTCCCGCTGCGCCGCGCTGGCCCCCGAGCAGGAGAGCGCGGCGGTGCTCTGGCTCGACTACGACGCCCCCGACTCCCTGCACGAGGCGGCGTGGCCGGGCCAGGCCCGCGACGCCGGCCCGGCGCTGCACCGGTTCCAGGAGGGGCTGCGGGAGACCCACGACGGGCCACCGGGCCGGCAGACCGTGCTGGGGCACAGCTACGGCTCGCTGGTGGTCGGCACGGCCGCCCGCGATCACGGCCTGGCCGCCGGCGCGCTGGTCTTCGTCGGCTCACCGGGGGTGGGCGTCGCACACGCCGGCGAGCTGGGCCTGCCACCCGGGCAGGTCTGGGCGAGCACCGCACCGGACGACGTGATCCGGCTGGCCCGCCCGCCGGACGAGCTGGCCCGGCGGGCCCTGCTGGACGCGTCACCGGTCGGCCCCGCCATCGGCCGGTTGCTCGGCGTGCCGGAGCGCGAGCTGTGGTTCGGGCAGGACCCGTCCCACCCGGGCTTCGGTGGGCGTACGTTTCCCAGCGGTCGGCACGGGCACACCGGCTACTGGGCGGCCGACAACCCGGCCCTGGACGGAATGGCCCGGGTGGTGCTCGGCCGCTGAGCCGCGGCGGCCCCGCCCGTCGATGCGATGGGCGGGGCCGTGACGGGGTCGTTGGCCTACTCGACGGTGACGGACTTGGCCAGGTTGCGGGGCTGGTCCACGTCGTGCCCCCGGGCGGCGGCGATCTCGGCCGCCAGGACCTGCAACGGCACGGTGGTGACCAGCGGTGCGAGCAGGGTCGGCGTACGCGGCACGCGGATCAGGTGGTCGGCGTAGCGGACGACCGCCTCGTCGCCCTCCTCCGCGATCACGATGGTCCGGGCGCCGCGCGCCCGCACCTCCTGGATGTTGGAGACCACCTTGTCGTGCAACATGCCCCGGCCGACCGGGGACGGCACGATGCAGATCACCGGGGTGCCCTTGTCGATCAGCGCGATCGAGCCATGCTTCAGTTCGCCGGCGGCGAAGCCCTCGGCGTGCATGTACGCCAGTTCCTTGAGCTTGAGCGCCCCCTCCAGGGCCACCGGGTAGCCCACGTGCCGGCCGATGAAGAGCACCGTCGGCTCGGCCTTCAGCTCGCGGGCCAGCTCGCGGACGGGCTCGATGCGGCCCAGCAGCTCACGGAGTTTGCCCGGCATCTCCTGGAGCTGGGCGACCACGGCGGCCACCTCGTCGGCGAACTTGATGCCGCGCACCTGGGCCAGGTGCAGGCCGATCAGGTAACAGGCGACGAGCTGGGTGAGGAACGCCTTGGTGGACGCGACGGCGATCTCCGGCCCGCCGTGCGTGTAGAGGACCGCGTCGGACTCGCGCGGGATGGTGGAGCCGTTGGTGTTGCAGATGGACAGGACGCGGGCCTTCTGCTCCTTGGCGTGCCGCAGCGCCATCAGGGTGTCCATCGTCTCGCCGGACTGCGAGATCACCACGATCAGCGTGGACCGGTCGAGGACCGGGTCGCGGTAGCGGAACTCGCTGGCCAGCTCCACCTCGCAGGGGATCCGGGTCCAGTGTTCGATGGCGTACTTGGCAACCAGACCGGAGTGGTAGGCGGTGCCGCAGGCGACGATGAAGATCTTGTCGACGTCGCGCAGGTCCTGGTCGCTGAGGCGGACCTCGTCGAGCATGATCTCGCCGGAGTCGGTGAGCCGGCCGAGCAGCGTGTCCGCGATGGCCTGCGGCTGCTCCTCGATCTCCTTGAGCATGAACCAGTCGTAGCCGCCCTTCTCGGCGGCGGAGGAGTCCCAGTCGATGTGGAAGTCCTTGCCGCCGGCGGGCTGGCCGGCGAAGTCGGTGATCTCGATGGTGTCGCCGGTGATGAGGACGATCTGGTCCTGGCCGAGCTCCACCGCCTCCCGGGTGTGCTCGATGAACGCGGCCACGTCGCTGGCCAGGTAGTTCTCGCCGTCGCCCCGCCCGACGACGAGCGGCGAGTTGCGCCGGGCGCCGACGACCGCGCCGGGCACCGCGGCGTCGACGGCGAGCAGCGTGAAGGCGCCCTCCAGCCGCTGGCAGACCACCCGCATGCCGGCGGCGAGCAACTGCGGCCCGTCGGGGTGGCCGGCGGCGCGCAGGTCGGCCAGCGCGGCGGAGAGCAGGTGCGCGGCGCACTCGGTGTCGGTGTCGCTGGTGAACTGGACGCCGTCGGCCTCCAGCTCGGCGCGCAGCTTGGCGAAGTTCTCGATGATGCCGTTGTGGATCACGGCGACGCGGCCGTCGGGGGCCAGGTGCGGGTGGGCGTTGCGGTCGGTCGGACCGCCGTGGGTGGCCCAGCGGGTGTGCCCGATGCCGGTGGTGCCGTCGCCGATGCCGATGGGGCTGGCCGCGCAGGACGTGGGATCCTCGGCGGCCCGCTCGGAGAGCACCTTCTCCAGGTTGGCCAGCTTGCCGGCCTTCTTCTCGGTCAGCAGCGCGCCGTCGCAGACGATGGCGACGCCGGCCGAGTCGTAGCCGCGGTATTCCAGCCGCCGCAGTCCGTCGAGCACGATGCCGAGCGCCGGGCGCGCGCCGGCGTAACCAACGATTCCACACATGTCTCGGAGCCTAACCGAGTTTCGCTCAATGTGCGTGCTCGAAAGCGGGGTAAACAATCATTGACTCTGAGCGAACGGGGCGAGGCGGCACCGGCCGTGACGAATCCCCACCCGGCCAGGGGACGGCCGCCGAGGGCGGGCGGGCGGTCGACGGCCGCGCTCCGGGGGATTGAAGCCGCGCCGGGAGTCCGTAGGCTGGCGGGCGTGACGACCGCCGACGTGGATCCGCTGGTGGCCCGGATGCGCCCGTTCGGGACGACCGTCTTCGCCGAGATGTCCGCCCTCGCCGTGCGCACCGGCGCGGTCAACCTCGGTCAGGGCTTCCCCGACACCGACGGGCCGCCGGAGATGCTGGACGCCGCCGCGGAGGCGCTGCGCACCGGGCAGAACCAGTACCCGCCGGGCCCGGGCGTCCCGGCGTTGCGCGCGGCGGTGGCGGCGCACCAGCGCCGGTTCTGGGGACTGGAGTACGACCCGGACGGCGAGATAGTGGTGACGGCGGGCGCCACCGAGGCGATCGCGGCGGCCATCCTCGGGCTCTGCGAGCCGGGCGACGAGGTCGTCTGCTTCGAGCCCTACTACGACTCGTACGCCGCCTCGGTCGCGCTGGCCGGCGCGGTCCGGCGCCCGGTCACGCTGCGTCCCGCCGCCGACGGCCGGTACGCCTTCGACCCGGCCGCCCTGCGCGCCGCGTTCGGCCCGCGCACCCGGCTGGTGCTGCTGAACTCGCCGCACAACCCGACCGGCAAGGTGTTCACCCCCGACGAGCTGGCCCTGGTCGCCGAGCTGTGCCGGGAGCACGGCGCGTACGCGGTGACCGACGAGGTGTACGAGCACCTGGTCTTCACCGACGCGTCCACCCCGCACGTCCCGCTGGCCACGCTGCCCGGCATGCGGGAGCGGACGCTGCGCATCTCGTCGGCCGGCAAGACGTTCTCCTGCACGGGCTGGAAGGTCGGCTGGGTGAGCGGGCCGGCGGCGCTGGTCTCGGCGGTGCTGCGGGTGAAGCAGTTCCTCACCTTCGTCAACGCCGCGCCGCTCCAGCCGGCGGTCGCGGTGGCGCTGGCCCTGCCGGACGCCTACTTCGCCGACTTCCGCGACGGCATGCAGGCCCGCCGCGACCAGCTCGTTGCCGGGCTCACCGACGCCGGGTTCGAGGTGCTCCCGCCGGAGGGCACGTACTTCGTCACCGCCGACGTCAGCGCGCTGGGCGGGCGGGACGGGGTGGAGTTCTGCCGGTCCCTGCCCGAGCGGTGCGGGGTGGTCGCCGTGCCGACGCAGGTCTTCTACGACGACGCCGAGGCCGGTCGGCACCTGATCCGATTCGCTTTCTGCAAGCGACCCGAGGTGCTGACCGAGGCCGTCACCCGGCTGCGCCGGCTGTCCGCGACCTGAGCTTCCCGGCGGCCGGCCGCGCTCGACGCCGTCCGCGCCACGGCGGTCGACGCGTACCTGAGCGTCAGCCGGCCGCCCGGGTCGGGCCGGTCCCCCGCTCCGGCGGCACCGCCTCGGAGCGGGGCGCCCGGAGCCGGGCGAGCGCCGCGCCGCCGCCGGCGAGCAGCACCTGCTCGGCGTCGTCGACGAAGGCCAGGTCGGCCTCGACGTGTCGACTCGCCGCCGAGAGCAGCAGGCCGACCACCGGGTCGTCGGCCCGGCGGCGCAGCCCGTCGAGGTTGTGCAGCTCCCGCATCAGGTGACCGCGCTGGTTGCCGAGCACCGTGCGCACGGTCGCCGGCTCGCCGGACCGGGCCGCGGCGGTCACCTTGAGGAAGAAGTCGTCCCGGAACCCACCGCTGCGCGGGCTGGGCTCGCCGAGCCAACGGTCCAGCTCGGCCCGACCCTCCGGGGTGATCTCGTAGACAACCCGGTCGGGCTTGACCGGCTGGGGCTGCCGCTCGGCCACCACCAGGCCGTCGCGGGAGAGCCGGTCGAGGATCTGGTAGAGGTGCCCGATGTTGAGCGGCCCCCACTGCGGGCCGACCGCCTCCTCGAAGGCGCCCTTCAGCTCGTAGCCGTAGCTGGGGCCGCTGGCGAGCAGGGCCAGGACCGCGTGCTGTATCGCCACCGTCTACTCCGATCCGACCCGGAGGCTGACCGCCACCGGGCCTTGCATTGTCACAATGTATCGCGCACAGTGTGCTCAGCACACGGGGAGGCGCGACATGCTCGACATCATCTGGAGACAGCTTCGCGGCCGTGCGGGACGGTCGGTGGCGCTCCTGCTCGGCGTACTGGTGGCGACCACCGGTTTCGTCGTGCTGACCGGCGCCACCACCACCTCCCGCCTCGACGTCACGGGCTCCGTCGAGCGGAACACCGACGCCGCCTACGACATCCTGGTTCGCCCGAAGGGCACGCGTACCCCGCTGGAGGCCGAACGCAGGCTGGTCCAGCCCAACTACCTCTCCGGCCTGTTCGGCGGCATCACGATGGCGCAGTACGACCAGGTGAAGGCGGTCACCGGGGTGGACGTCGCCGCCCCCATCGCCATGCTCGGCTATTCCACCGCCCCGGTGCCGACCCCGCTGGACCTGACCGACGCCGTCGACCCCTCGCTCGACCGGCAGGTCATCCGCGTCGATCCCCGGTTCGTCGCCGAGCGCGGGCTCTCCGGCACGCCGGGCCGGCCCCGCTTCGTGTATGTCACCACCCACCCGCTGATCTACCCCCGCACCGACGTCGCCCAGCCCAGCGACTCCACCCCGTACACCGACGGTCGAAGCTATCCGTGGGCCGCGTGCGGGTGGGCCGCACCCCGCGAGGTACTGCCCGACGGCCGCACCCAGGCCGTCTGCGACCCCCGCTCCACCCTGGGCAGCCCGGGCGCGTACTCCGAGCGCGAGGAGTGGTCGCTGGTGGCCGTACGGCTGCTCCCGGACGGTCGGTTCGAGGCCGGCGGGGGCGTCCTCGCCGACGCCGGGACGGAATCCTCGTCCACCTCCGACCGTTTGCGGATCGCGGTCGGCCTGACGGTGCCGCTCCTGCTCGCCGCCGTCGACCCGGCCGCCGAGGACCGCCTCGTGGGTCTCGGCGGCGCGTTGGTCGACGGGCGCGCGCTGGGCCAGGACGACGCCGTCGCCGTCAAACGGGCGGGCGGGGCGGAGATGCACACGGTGCCGGTGCTCGCCACCAGCAGCCCCTTCGTCGACGAGGAACTGCGTGCCAGCTTCACCCGGCTGCCCGCCGCCCGCCCGGCCGGGGTCGGACTCGCCGAGCTGGAACAGTCCCTGGGGCGTGGTCCCGCCCTCCCCGCCGGGGAGGCTCGCCACGACGTCACCGCTGGCTGGCGTAACCGGCTCGCCACGGGTCTCTCCCCGGACGGCTGCTGCTTCGGCCAGCTCCAGACGATGGTGCAGGCCGGACCGACCCGGTACGACCGGCTGCCCGACGGCACCCTGCGGGTCGGCGCCCTGCCGGCGGCCGATCCAGCGGTCTACGGCGACCAGGCCACGTTCAACCCCTACCCGCGTCCCTGGCTTGCGGAGGACACCGGAGCACGGTCGCTGCGCAGGCTTCCGCTGAAGAAGGCCGTGCCCGGCACCCTGTACCGGGGTTGGCGGGCCGTGGGGGTCTTCGACCCGGCGAAGCTGACCGGCTTCAGCGACGTCGGGCGGGTGCCGCTGGAGACGTACGAGCCGCCGTCGGCGCAGGGCGCGGACGCCGCCAGCCGGGACGCCCTGGGCGGCCGGCCGCTGGAGCCGGGCGGCAACCCGGCCGGTCACCTCTCCGCCCCGCCGCTGCTGCTGACCAGCCTCGCCAGCGTGCCGAAGCTGCTGGCGGGCGGCGGCAGTCCGCAACTCGCCGCCCCGATCAGCGCGATCCGGGTCCGGGTCGCCGACGTGGGCGGCTACAGCGACCGCGCCGCCGAGCAGGTCCGGCTGGTCGCCGAGCGGATCGCCCAGGTCACCGGGCTCGACGTCGACATCACCCTCGGCTCGTCCCCCGCCCCGCAGGCCGTGGAGCTGCCCGCCGGGTCGTTCGGCCGGCCGGCGCTGCGGCTGACCGAGGAGTGGTCGGCGCTCGGGGTCGCCTCGGTGATCACGAAGGCGGTGGACCGCAAGAGCGTCGCGCTCTTCGTACTGGTGCTGGTGGTCTGCGCGCTCTTCCTCGGCAACGCAGTCGCCGCCGCCGTCCGGGACCGCCGGTCCGAGCTGGCGGTGCTCGCCTGCCTGGGCTGGCCCGCCCGACGCATCGGCGCGTTGATCCTCGGCGAGGTGGCCGCCCTCGGGCTGGCCGCCGGGCTGCTCGCGCTGGCGCTGGCCGTCCCGCTCGGGGCCGCGCTCGGTATCGACGTGGGCTGGCGGCGGGCGCTGCTGGCCGTACCGGTGGCCCTGCTGCTGGCGCTGTTCGCGGGCCTGACGCCGGCCCTGCGGGCCGCGCGCGCCCACCCGGCCGCCGCGCTGCGCCCGGCGGTGGCGACGGCCCGGTGGGTACGCCGGCCGCGCACCCTGGTCGGCCTGGCCCTGGCCAACCTGGCCCGCACGCCCGGCCGCACCCTGCTCGGGGCCGGCGCCCTGGCCATCGGGGTCGCCGCGCTGACCCTGGTCGCCGCCGCCGGCTACGCGTTCCGCGGCGCCATCGTCGGCAGCCTGCTCGGTGACACGGTGTCGCTGAGCGTGCGGGGCGCGGACACCATGGCCGCCGTCGCGACGGTGCTGCTCGGTGCCGCCGCGGTCGCCGACGTGCTCTACCTGAACATCCGGGACCGGGCCGCCGAGCTGGCCACCCTGCGCGCGGTCGGCTGGAGCGACGCCGCGCTGGGCCGCCTCATCGCCTACGAGGGGCTGGCCCTGGGTCTGCTCGGCGCGGTCACCGGCGCCGGCCTCGGGCTGACCGGGGCGGCCTGGCTGGTCGGCGCCCTACCCGACACGTTGGTCATGGTCGCCGCGCTCGTGGCGGTGGCCGGTGTCCTGGTCACCTCGGTGGCCGCCCTGGTCCCGGCCGCGCTGCTGCGCCGGCTGCCGACCGCCCGACTGCTTGCGGAGGAGTGACGATGGAGACGACGACGGGCAGCACGGTCCGGGTCGCCGGGCTGGCCCGACGGTTCGGGGCCGGCCCGCAGCAGGTGACCGCGGTCGACGACGTGTCCCTGGAGATTCCGGCGGGGGCGGTGGTGGCGCTGACCGGGCCCAGCGGCTCCGGGAAGTCGACGCTGCTGCACATGATCGGCGCGATCGAGCAGGTGGACGCCGGCACGATCACCGTGGACGAGCAGGAGATCACCGCGCTCGGCCGGTCCGCCCTGACCCGGTACCGGCAGCGGGTCGGCTTCGTCTTCCAGCGCTACCACCTGCTGCCCGCCCTCACCGTGCTGGACAACGTGGTCGTGCCGGTGCTGCCCCGCCGAGGGCGGGCCGACCACGCCGCCCGGGCCCGGGAGCTGCTCGACGCGGTCGGCCTGGCCGGGCGGGAGCGGGCCCTGCCGGCCCAGCTCTCCGGCGGCCAGCAGCAGCGGGTCGCGATCGCCCGGGCGCTGATGGGCTCCCCCGGGCTGCTGCTCGCCGACGAGCCGACCGGCAACCTCGACTCGGCCACCGGCGGGCAGATCCTCGACCTGCTGCTGGACCTGCGCGACCGGCACGGCATGACGGTCCTGCTCGCCACCCACGAGCGGGCGGTGGCCGCCCGGTGCGACCGGCTGATCCGCCTCGGCGACGGGCGGATCGTCGAGGACGTGGACCTCACCGACGGCGAGGACTCGGCGGCCACCTTCCGGCGGGCCGCCGGCCTGCGCCTGTAGACCGGCCGGCCGGGACGGGCACCGTGGCCGGTCCCGGACGTCGGCGGCGCCATGGCCGGTCCCGGACGTCGGCGGTGCCGACGCGGGGGCTGCGCGGCACCCGGTCGCCGGACCGGTCCGGGAAAGGCGACGGCCCGGGCCGCCGATGGCGGGCCCGGTCCGATGCGAAAGGTCAGGCGGTCGGGCTGGCGGTGCGGACCTGCTCGGCGATGCGCTCGGCGACGCTTCGGGCGACCTGCTCGGTGGCCGCCTCGACCATGACCCGGACCAGCGGCTCGGTGCCGGACGGACGCAGCAGCACCCGGCCGGTCTCGCCCAGCTCCGCCTCGGCCCGCTCGACCTCGGCCCGGACGGCGGGTGCGGCCGCGCCGACCGTACGGTCGCCGACGGGGACGTTGATCAGCACCTGCGGCAGCCTGGTCACCACGGCGGCCAGTTCCGCGAGGGACTTGCCGGTGGCGGCCAGCCGGGACATCAGGTGCAGGCCGGTCAGCACGCCGTCGCCCGTGGTGGCGTACGCGGGCATCACGATGTGCCCGCTCTGCTCGCCGCCCAGCGCGAGGCCGGACGCACGCAGCTCCTCCAGCACGTACCGGTCGCCGACCTTGGTCTCCAGGAGGCGGATGCCCTGCGCGGACATGGCCAGCCGCAGGCCGAGGTTGCTCATCACCGTGGCGACCAGGGTGTCCCCGGTGAGCGTGCCGGCCTCCCGCATGGCCAGGGCCAGGATCGCCATCACCTGGTCGCCGTCGACCTCGTCGCCGTCGGCGGTCACCGCGAGGCACCGGTCGGCGTCGCCGTCGTGCGCGATGCCCAGGTGGGCGCCGTGCTCCACCACCGCGGCGCGCAGCGCGTCGAGGTGGTTGGAGCCGCACCCGTCGTTGATGTTCAGGCCGTCCGGCTCGGCGTGGATCGCGATGACCTCGGCGCCGGCCTCCCGGTAGGCGGTGGGGGCGACCTCGGCGGCGGCGCCGTTCGCGCAGTCGACCACGACCTTGATCCCGTCCAGCGGGTGCGGCACCGTGCCGCTGAGGTGCCGCACGTAGTGGTCGGCGCCGTCGAGCAGGTCGTGCACCCGGCCGACGCCGGCACCGACCGGGCGGTCCCAGGCGGTGGTGGCGTTGGCCTTGACGGCCGCCTCGATCCGCATCTCGATCTCGTCGGGCAGCTTGTGCCCGCCGGCGGCGAAGAGCTTGATCCCGTTGTCGGGCATCGGGTTGTGCGACGCGGAGAGCATGACGCCCAGGTCCGCCTTGGCCTCAGCGGTGAGGTACGCCACGGCCGGGGTGGGCAGCACGCCCACCCGCACGACGTTCGCACCGGCGCTGGCCAGGCCCGCCACCACGGCCGCCTCCAGCATCTCGCCGCTGGCCCGGGGATCCCGGCCGACCACGGCGAGCGGCGGATGGCTCCGGTCCGTCTCGGCCAGCGTGTGGGCGGCGGCGACGGCCACCGCCAACGCCAGCTCGGGGGTGAGATCCACGTTCGCCCGCCCGCGTACGCCGTCCGTGCCGAACAACCGACCCATACCCGCCAACCTCCGATGACACTGCCGATGAGGAGAAAGCGGAACGGCCGGCCCACCTCCCGGCGAGGGGAGGCGGACCGGCCGTCCGTCAGAAGTACAACTCGCTGCTGAAGATCAGCGCTTCGAGTACTGGGGAGCCTTACGGGCCTTCTTGAGGCCGTACTTCTTGCTCTCCTTGACCCGGGCGTCCCGGGTGAGGAAACCGGCCTTCTTCAGCGCCGGGCGGTCGTCCGGCTCGTTGACGATCAGGGCCCGGGCGATGGCGAGCCGCAGCGCGCCGGCCTGGCCGGTGGTGCCGCCGCCACGCAGGTTGGCGATGACGTCGAACATCTCCGGCTTCTCGGCCGTGACCATCGGGTCCTTGATCAGCTGCTGGTGCACCTTGCTCGGGAAGTAGGCCTCGAGCTCGCGACCGTTGCAGGTGATCTTGCCGGTGCCGGGAACGATGCGCACCCGGACGATGGCCTCCTTGCGCCGACCCACGGTCTGGATCGGGCGGTCACCACGCGGCGCGCGGGCGACAGGCGCGGGCGCCTCGGTGGCCTCGGGGGCGACCTCGGTCTCGGTGATGTCCGTCATGCTGCTTCCTTCGCCCGCGCTCACTGCGCGATCTGCTTGATCTCGAACGGCACCGGCTGCTGCGCGAGGTGCGGGTGCTCGGCACCGGCGTAGACCTTCAGCTTCTTGATGAGCTGACGGCCGAGCTTGTTGTGCGGGAGCATGCCCTTGACGGCCAGCTCGATGGCCCGCTCGGGACGCTTGGTCAGCAGCTCGTCGTAGCCGACCTGCTTCAGGCCACCCGGGTAACCGGAGTGGCGGTAGGCGACCTTGGTGTGACGCTTGTTGCCGGTCAGCGCGACCTTGCCCGCGTTCACGACGACGACGAAGTCGCCCATGTCGACGTGCGGCGCGAAAGTCGGCTTGTGCTTGCCCCGCAGCAGCGTGGCGGCGTGGGTGGCCAGGCGGCCCAGCACGACATCAGAGGCGTCGATGACGTGCCACTGACGCTCGATCTCACCCGGCTTCGGGCTGTACGTACGCACAGGTATACCTTGTCTCGTCGTCGGTCTGGGGTCGCGCGCCGAGATTAACCGAGGCGCGCGCGAACGACCAAGCGTACCTCAGGCGGCACGCCTCTGGATGTCGTACAACAGCAGGCAACGATACCCGCCGCCCCGGCGGCAGGTCAAAACGGGGTATCGCCCACCTGACCCGCCCCATGATACCTGGCGGCCGACGCGGCCCCTGCCCGCGGGCGGGCGCCCTTCGCGGGGCGCCCGGAGCGCGGGAGAGACGTCAGAGCTGTTGCAGGATGCGCAGCGCCCGGCCCACCCTGAGCATCGTCGCCGCGTCGGCGACGTCCACACACCCGGTGAACCACTGCTTCATCGGCGCGGAGATCCGGTCGGGCATCACCACGTACGCGCCCATCGGCACCGCCAGGGGCGAGTCGCGCAGCAGCGACTCCTCGACCACCTCGACCACGATCACGATCGGCACGTCCGTGGAGTTGTAGACGTCGGAGCTGACGACCAGGCCGAGCCGTTCCCGCGCGCCGTCGATGCGCCAGACCTCGCCCCTACGCAGCACGCGGGCGCCGGCCGAAGAGCACGTCGTGGACCATGCCGACCTCACGGGCGTCGGCGAGGGCGGCGGACTCGAGGTCGAGCCCGGCCCGGCCGACGGCGGCGGCGTGCGCGGTGAAGACCTCGCGCAGCGCCTTCTCCCGGGCCGCCTGGTCCATCCACGCCGACAGGGAGAGGCCCTCGCGGCTGGCGAACCGCCGGGCCTCCTCGATCGTCTCGTCCGAGAACGACAGGGTCACCTTGGCAGTCATGCCACGCAGACTACCCAGCGGTATGACCGGCAGTCATCCCGTCGGGGCCGGCTCTTCGCGTGGCCGCCGAACACGGCAAACCGCCTGAAAAAACAGTCGACGTCGACCAGACCGGCCCCGGCCAGCCACCGGCACTGCACGGGGACCTGCGCCGGCCGGTCGTAGGCCATCCGCCCCTCGGCGGCGGCGATCTCGTCGACGCCGGAACCCGACGCGGGTACGCGGCTCGTGACAGGGCCGAAACAGACGGGACGTGGGCCGGAAACCGCCCACCGGCACGCTGTGCCGACATGACGGACGGTGCACGGGGGACGACCGGACCGTGGCGGCGTACGCGTCGGGGAGCGACGCCCGCGGCCGCGTGCGGACGACCTCCTCCCGCACCACCGTCCGGCCGTCCGCCGTCGACGACCAGGTGCGTCGCCCGGACGGCCTGGCCGGGGCGCGGCTGCGGCAGGAGGGGTGAATGCGCGACGAACTGGCCGGCTTCACCATCGGGGTGACCACCGAGCGCCGGCGCGACGAACTCGCCACGCTGCTGCGGCAGCGGGGCGCCCGGGTGGTGGTCGCCCCCGCCCTGCGGATCGTGCCGCTGGCCGACGACACCGACCTGCGCGAGGCCACGCGGGCCTGCCTCGACCGGCCGCCGGACGTGCTCCTGGCGAACACCGGCGTCGGCATGCGCGGCTGGCTGGAGGCCGCCGAGGGCTGGGGACTGGCCAAGCCCCTGCGCGGCGCGCTCGCCGGCGCGTACGTGGTGGCGCGGGGGCCCGACACGCGCGCGGCCGTCCGGGCCGCCGGCCTGCCCGAGCAGTGGTCGCCGGGCTCGGAGAGCTACGCGGAGGTGATCGCGCACCTGCGCCGGCGTGGGATCACCGGTCAGGTGGTCGCCGTGCAACTGCCCGGCGGGCGGCAGCCGGAGTGCACGCTGGCGCTGGCGGCGGCCGGGGCGCGGGTGATCGAGGTGCCCGTCCACGGCTGGGCGCCGCCGACCGACCCCGCCCCGCTGCATCGGCTCATCGACCTGGTCGTCGGCCGCCTGGTCGACGCGGTCACCTTCACCTCCGCCCCGGCGGCCGAGGCGCTGCTACGCGCCGCCGGGGACCGCTGCGACGCGGTGCTCGACGCGTTCCGGGCCCATGTGTTGGCCAGTTGCGTGGGCGCGGTCACGGCCGAGCCGCTGCTGCGGCGCGGGGTCCCGGTCAGCACGCCGGCCAGGGCCCGCCTGGGTGCGGTGGTCCGGGCCCTCGTCGACGAGCTGCCGCGCCGCACGGTCACCCTGAAGGCGGCCGGTCACCTGCTCACGCTGCGCGGGCACGCCGCCGTGGTCGACGGCGAGTTACGCCCGCTCGCGCCGGCGCCGATGGCGGTGCTGCGGGCGCTGGCCAGCCCACCCGGTCAGGTGCTGTCACGCACCGCCCTGCTGCGGACGCTGCCACGCGGTGCCGACGAGCACGCCGTGGAGATGGCGGTGGCCCGGCTGCGCGTCGGGTTGCGCACGCCCCGGGTGGTGCAGACCGTCATCAAGCGCGGCTACCGCCTCCGGGTCGACTGACCGACCCGGCTGCGGTAGCCGCCCCGCTCAGCCGACCGGCGCGGGATAGCCCCGGCCCTGCTCGGACTCGAGGCGGAGCATGGCGTGCTCCACGACGGTCACCAGCACCTGCTTGACCGCGTCCCGGTGCCGGGCGTCCGTCAGCACCAGCGGCACGTCCGGGGAGATGGCCAGCGCCTCGCGGACCTCCTCCAGCTCGTACTGGGGGGCGCCGTCGAAGCGGTTCAACGCCACGACGTACGGCAGCCTGCGGTTCTCGAAGTAGTCGAGCGGCGCGAAGGCGTCGGTGATCCGCCGGGTGTCCACCAGCACGGCCGCGCCGACCGCGCCCTTGATGATCTCGTCCCACATGAACCAGAACCGGGTCTGGCCAGGTGTGCCGAAGAGATAGAGGATCAGGTCCTCGGCCATCGTGATCCGGCCGAAGTCCATGGCGACCGTGGTGGTCTGCTTTCCCGGCACCTTGGACGGGTCGTCGATGCCGACACCGGCCGCGGTCATCACCGCCTCGGTCCTGAGCGGAGTGATCTCCGAGATCGCGCCGACCAGGGTCGTCTTGCCCACGCCGAAGCCACCCGCGACCACGATCTTCGCGGAGATGATTCCCCGGTTCTGGCGGGCCCCGGCTGGGTCATAGCCTGCGAAGTCCACTTAGCACCCTTCCAAGGATTTCCATCCGCTCCTCGAACCCCTCGGCGGGAGCGGCAGTGTGTAGCGTCAGCAGGCTCTCGGCCACCATGTCGGCGACCAGCACCCGGGTGACGCCCAGCGGCATCCGGGTGTACGCGGAGATCTCGGCCAGCGACTGCGCCCGGCCCTCACAGACGGTGGCGATGCGGTACTTGTCGTGCCCCGCGAAGCGGGCCTCCGCGGCCTGGGTCGGGCTGGCCGTCAGGACCGCCTCCAGGGCGATCTCCATTCGGGCCTCGGTCCGGCCGCGGGTGACCGCGTACGGTCGCACCAGCGCACCACGTGGGTCCACGCGCCGTTGGTCCATCGACGATCACCTCCTCTCCCGGCCGGGCCCCTGGCCGGGCACCGGATATTGTCAGCTCCCGCGACGCGCGGTCCGCGCGTCGCGCCCCGTCAGGACCGCACCGCGTCCCGGGGAAGCGGCACCAGCGCCGCACCCACCCGCTCGACCAGTAGCGCCATCTCGTAACCCACCTGACCGACGTCGCAGCTCCGGGCCGCCAGCACGGCCATCGACGAGCCGTCGCTGATCGACATCAGGAACAGGTAACCGCTGTCCATCTCGATGACCGTCTGGAGCACACCACCGGCGCTGAACATCCGCGCGGCGCCCTCCGTGAGGCTGACCACGCCCGAGGTGATCGCGGCGAGCTGATCCGCCCGGTCCGCGGGGAGGTCCCGCGAGCAGGCGAGCAGCAGCCCGTCGGCGGACACCGCCACCACGTGGGCGATTCCCGCCACGCTGTCGGCGAAGTTGGTGAGCAACCAACTCATGTCCTGCATGGCCGCTGGCCTGTTCATCGACTCGTCTCCTTGGTCGAGGTGCTGTCCTGGTCCGTGCCGGCCGCCCGGCCGCGCTGCACGCCGCGGTGGTAGGCGGACAACAGGCCCCGTACTTCGTCCGGGGTGCGCCGGCTGCGGTCACGGCCGCTGCGGGGTTCGATCCCGCCGGGCACGAGCTGCGCCTGCGGCTGCCGCTTGGGCAACCCGGATCGGGTGGTGCCGGCGGTGGCGGGTTCCGCCGCCCGGCTGGCCCGGGACCAGCCGTCGTCGGCCGCCGTGCGCCAGGCGTCCGCGCCCGCCGCCGGGGGCTGCTCCGCGACCGGCGCCGCGGGCCGCGGCTCCGGCGTGGTGGGCCGCGCCGCGGGCGGCGGGGCGTACGCCGGCGTCGCCGACTGCGCGGGTGCCGAGGTGGGGGTGGTGCCGGGGGTCCGGGTGGGTAGCCGGGGCCCGCGCTGCTCCCCCGCGGCCGGCCTGGCCGCGACCGGCGCGCCGGCGCTCGGCGCCGCGGTGGCCTGCGGGGCCGCCGGCGGCTGGTTGAAGTCCGGACGCGTGAAGATCGCCGTGGCGTCGTTACCGTGCGACCGGAACCACACCGCCTCCATCTCGCGGAAGATCGGCGCCTCGGCCGGCAGTTCGGCGCGCGGGGTGATCGGCGCCGCGGGGGCGGGAGCGGTCGGGGCCGTGGCCGCCAGTCCCGCCCCGAGCCCACGGCCCGCGCCCGGGTCGGTGCCGAAGCCGGTGGACCGGGCGGTCCCGGCCGGGTCGGTGCCGAAGCCGGTGGACCGGGCGGTCCCGGCCAGGCCCGCCGACAGCCCGCCGGGGGACGGCGAACCGGCGATCGGGCCGACCGGCAGGGCCGGTGCGCCCGGCGCCTGGGCGTCCCCGCCGGGAACCCGCTTGGGCAGCGGGTCGACGGTGGGATACGCGACGGTCGGCGTACCGACCGAGGCGCCCGCTCCGGCGAAGGTCGGCTGGGTCGGGGGTGCCGCCGGCAGGCCGGTCGTCCGCACCGGCGGCATGGTGTCGCGCGCCTGCTCCGGGGCCTGCCACGGTGCCGGGGCGGCGGAGCGCCACTGCTCGGCGAGGGTGGCCGAGGAGGTACGCCCCGCACCGGCGGCCGACCCGGCGAGACCGGCCGCGGGAAGCGGGGCCTGCTCGACGGCGAGCGGCTGCCGGGGCCGGGTGATCTGCGGGTCGCGGCTGTGCACGGGCGGCAGCACCACCGTCGCGGCCGGGAGCGTCACCTGGGCGACGGTGCCGCCCTCCACGTTGCGTCGCAGCTCCACCCGGATGGAGTAGCGGGAGGCCAGGCGGCTGACCACGGCCAGACCCATCAGGCGGAAGGCCGCGACGTCGACGTTCGGGGCGGCCAGTCGCCGGTTGAGCGAGTGGAGCTGCTCGTCGGTGAGGCCCAGGCCCCGGTCCTCGACCTGGATCAGCACGTAGTCGCGGATCCGCCGCCCGTCGGCGACCACACTGGTGGTCGGCGGCGAGAAGCGGGTGGCGTTGTCGAGCAGTTCGGCGACGAGCCGGACGACGTCGTTGACCGCGTGCGCGGCGACCGAGATGTCGGTGTCGACCGTGCCGAACTCGATCCGGTTGTAGAGCTCCACCTCGGACTGCGCGGCCCGCAGCACGTCCACCAGCAGGGCGTCGTCGCGGCGCGGCACGGCCGAGTCCGCGCCGGCCAGGACGAGCAGGTTCTCGTCGTTGCGGCGCATCCGGGTGGCGAGGTGGTCCAGCTCGAAGAGCTGCGCCAACCGCTTCGGGTCCTCCTCGCCGCGCTCGATGGCGTCAAGTTCACCGATCATGCGGTCGACCAGGGTCTGACTGCGCCGGGCCAGGTTGAGGAACATCGTCGAGACGCTCGTACGCAGTGCGGCCTGCTCGGCCGCCACCCGGACCGCCTCGCGGTGCACCACGTTGAAGGCGAGCGCCACCTGGCCCACCTCGTCACGGGTGTTGAGCTGGATCGGGTCGCGTACCTGGCGGACGATCTCCTCGACGCCGCCGTCGCCGACCTCGCCGACGTTCTGCAGCCGCTTGACCGCGTCCGGCAGGTCGTGGTTGGCCACCGAGAGGGCGCCCTCCCGCAGCCGGCGCAGCGAGTGGTTGAGCGAGCGGGCCAGCACCACGGCGAGGGTCACCGCGACGATGAGGGTCAACAGCACCAGCGCCGTCTCGATGATGGCCTGCCGGATGACGTCCGAGCGGGCCTCGTCGGCCTGGCTGAGCAGCCGGTCCTGGAGTCGGATCTCGGCCCACCGCATCAGGTCGTTGACCGCGCCGATGGCGGCGGTGGCGTCCTGGGCGGTCACCAGCGATCGCTGCCCGACCGAGCGGGTGATGTCGGCGGCCACCCGGTCGGCCAGGGTGACCGCGTCGCCGGCGACGGTGCTGTCGACCAGGGCGCGCTGGGTCGGGTCGGCGGCCAGGGAGAAGGTGACAAGCGCCTCCTGCTGGCTGGTCAGCGTCGCCACGAAGGAGGAGAACTGCTCCTCGTCGAGCTGGCCTGCGGTGAGCGCGGTGTAGACCACCGACTGTTCCTCTGCGACGGCCGCCTTCGCGCGGGCGAACGCGGCGACCGCGCGCCGGGCGTCGGAGAGCCGCTCCTCGCCGGGGAGCTGGGCCAGCCCGTCGCCGTACGCGACCAGGTCGGTGATGATGACCCCGTAGCGCAGGGCCGCCTCGGCGACCGCCATCTGCTGACGGTCCAGCACCTCCTGCCGGGTGCTGGCGAGCGTCTCGAGATGCTCGTCGATGGTCGTCAGCCGCTCCTTCACGGCGGTCGGCACCTCGCCGATCCGGCCGCGCTCCGAGCGGTACGCCTCGACCCGCTGGTCGGTGCTGCGCACCCGCAGGTTGTAGGCGTCGGCCTTCTGCTGCGGGGTGGACAGGAAGTTGGCGGCGGCCATCCGCTCGGCGTGCAGGTCCTGCGTCAGCGCGGAGACGTCGAGGGCGAGCGCGGTGAGCCCGCGGGCCTGGGTGGCGTCGAGGGTGTTCTCGCCGACGGCGACGAGACGGACCGTGGCCAACGCGAGCACCGCGGCGACTGGCACGACCAGGATCAGCGCGAGCTTGGAGCGGATCCGCACGTCGCGGAGCCGCGGTAGCCGGCGCCGCTTCGGCTGATCGGCTTCGCCACTGGCGGGCAGGGTCGTCGGTCCGGTGCTCACGACATCGCCTCCGTCGTTTCTTCCACGCCTGCCCCGCCGACTCGCGCCCGGTGCAGCGGACTGCGCCACACGCGGCACGGCCGCGATTTCATCAGAAGTGATCCTGTTTGGGAAGTCGCGGTGAGGTAGGAAACGGTCGGAGGGCACGCATCCCGTGATCCGGTCAACTAATACCTTCAATTCTCCATGCCCCGTGAACAGGGCATGTGACTCCAGAGTGGTCGGCCGTGTCGTATTAGTGAGCGCTGGCAAAGTTTCCGTTGCCCCACCATGTGGGATACGCGTCCCGAAACGCTTACGGCGCTCCGCTTGACCGCAGGGCCCGGCGTTGGCAAGGTTTTGCAGGCTTCGCGCACACCGTACGGCAGACCGATCCCGTTCCTCTACTGAGGACGGACAACCCGGCGGTGACCGGGCATTGCCCGGGCCGCATCTGGAGGACTGAGTTGAGCCCCATCCGCTCCGCGACCGCCGCGGCGCTCGCATCGGCCGTCCTGGCCACCACGCTCACCGGCTGCCAGTTCGGCGCGGACGAGCAGGACACCAGTCCCATCGTCATCGCCGCGGACCTCGAACTCTCCGGTGCGGCGGCAAGCGCCGGCAAGGCGTACCAGCGGGCGCTGGAACTGAAGGTCGAGCAGCTGAACTCCTCCGGCGCGCTCAACGGCCGCAACGTCGAGCTGAGGGTGAAGGACAACCGGTCGGACGCGAGCGAGTCGCTGCGCAACATCGGCGACTTCAGCGCTGATTCCCAAGTCAGTGCCCTTATCATGGGCGGCTGCGACGAATGCGCCGTCGGGGCCGTACGCACCATCGACGAGAAGCGTATTCCCACCATTGCGCTCGCCCCGTCCAGCGGGGTGTCGAGTCCCGTCGCGGAACGCCGATATGTGTTCAAGCTCTCTCCGAACGCGGCCGACAGCGCCGGCGCCCTCGCCGCGGAGATGCGCCGCAAGGGCGTCCGCAAAGCGAGCGTGCTGCACAGCGACGACGCCTACGGCCGCGAGGGGTTGACCGTGCTGCGCGCCGAGTTCGCGAAGGCCGGTGTGAAACTGCTGCGCGCGGAGGCCGTACGCAGCACCGACACCGAGGTCAGCCGGCAGATCCGGGACGTGGTCAAGCCCAAGCCGGACGCGCTCGTCGTCTGGACGCCGGCGGAGCAGGCGACCCTCGCCGCCACCGCCGCGAAGGAGGCCAAGTTCGAGGGCGACCTCTTCTTCGACGCCGCAGCGGCCGGTGACCTGTTCCTCGGCGCGGCGTCGGGGGCGACCGAACGCACCACGATGGTCTTCACCCAGACCATGGTGATCGACGACGTCATCGCCACCACGCCGGCCAAGGCGGCCCGCCGGCAGTGGTTCCAGAGCTACACCGCCCGCTTCGGCGACTACAGCGGCTCGTCCTCGTTCGCGGCCGACGCCGTGCAGCTCATCGCCGACGCCGAACTGCGCGCGGGCGGCGAGCCCGGCCAGGTCAACCGCGACGGCATCCGCGACGTGCTGGAGACGATCCAGATGGACGGTCTCTCCGGGCCGATCCGGATCACGCCGGACAACCACTCCGGCCTGATGCCCCAGGCCCTCACCACCCTGGTCGCGCGCAACGGGCGCTGGCGCCTCGCGGGATGACCGGACGGTGTGGCCCGCCGCGCCCGGCGGGCCACACCCCCGACTGGTCCGCCCTGGTCAGCGCGCCGACGTGGTGGCCCGGACCCACGGCAGCGCGAGGCGCTCGACCAGCGACAACGCGCTGTACAGGCCGATGCTCATCAACGCGATCAGCACGATCGCCGCCCAGGCGGTGGCCGTGTCGCCGACGCCGTTGTACTGGAGGATCTGATAACCCAGGCCCTCCTTGTCGGAGTAGAACTCCCCGATGACGGCGCCGATCGCGGCCAGCGGCATCGCCACCTTGAGCCCGACGAAGATCTGCGGCAGCGCGGCGGGGAAACGCACCTTGCTGAACGCCTGCCACCACGAGGCGTTCAACGACCGGGCCAGCTCGGCCAGGTCGGCCGGGGCGGTGGTGAGACCGGTCGCCGTGGAGAGCACGATCGGGAAGAAGCACAGCAGGAACACCATGGTCAGGATCGGCTTGGAGCCCCAGCCGACCGAGACGACCAGCAGCGGCCCGAGGGCGATCTTCGGCACCGCGTTGACCGCCACCAGCAGCGGTGCGAACATCCGCTCGACGCGCCGGGACGCGGCCAGCGCCATCCCGATCAGCACCCCGGCGACGGCCGACAGCAGGAAACCGACCAGCGTCATCGTGGTGGTCAGGCCCAGCGCCGGCACCAGCACGTCGGTGCCCGCGGTCAGCGCGCTCCACACCGCCTGCGGCGGCGGCAGCGACACCGGGTGCACCAGTTCCAGCCCCGACGTGACCAGCCACCACACGGCCAGCGTGATCACCGCCCCGAGCAGTGGCAGGCCGACGGCCGACGGTTGCACGGTGAATCGGCGGGTGGGCGCGGGGCGGGGCGCACCGACGCCCGCCGGCTGCGTCGCCGGGTCACCGGGCCGGGTACCGGTCGTCTCCGTCACGGGTTCTCCTCTCCTGCCGGCCGCGGCCGGCACGTGACAGGGGTGCGGCCCCCGGTCGTCCCGGTGGACCGCACCCCTGTGGCACGGTCTGCGTCGATCAGGCCTTCGGCGCGAGGCTGAAGTCGATGACCTGTTCGGGGGTGATGTTCTGCTTGAGCGCGCCGGCGCCCTGCAGGATGGCGATGCTCTTGGCGACCCGGCCGCTGTCCAGGGTGCCGAGCTGGGTGCCGGAGTTGCTGGAGCGCACGTAGCCGGCCATGAGCTGGAGCTCGGCGGCGGCCGCCGCGGGGTTGGCGGCGTCCACGTTCTTCTTCAGCAGGTCACCCGCCTCCTGCGGGTTGGTCAGCGCGTAGTCCAGGCCCTTCATCAGGGCCGCGGTGAAGCGCTTGACCATCTCCGGCTTCTCCTTGGCGATCTTGGAGCTGGTGATCAGCACGTTGCCGTAGAGGTCCTGCATCACGTTGCTGTACGGCAGCATGACGGCCTTCTTCTTGGTCACCGCCTCGATGGTGGGCTGGCCGACGACGAACTGGCCGATGCCGTCCACCTGGCCGGAGGCCAGGGTGCCCATCAGGGTCTGGGCGTCGCCGTTTACCCACTCCACCTTGGTCGCGTCCACGCCGGCCATCCGGGCGTACGTCGGGAAGAGGTTGCGCACGACGGAGCCCTGGGTGTCGGCGAGCTTCTTGCCCTCCAGGTCCTTCGGCGACGCGATGCCCTTGCCCTCGACCGTGGCGATGGCGGCCATGGTGCGCTGCTGGATCGCGGCCACCGCGACGAAGTCCTTGGCCACGCCGTTGCCGACCTGGAGCAGACCGCCGGTGAGGTCGATCGGGCCGAACTGCGCCTGCCCGCCGACGATTGTCCCGATCACGGCGTTGGTGCCCTGACCCGGCTTGATGTCGACGTCGAACCCGGCATCCTTGAAGAAGCCCTTCTCCTTCGCGACCCAGGCGTAGGAGTCACGGCCGAAGTTGCCGAACGAGGTGAGGTAGGTCACCTTCTCCAGCGCCCCGCCGCTGCCGCCCTTGGCGTCGGCGCCGGAGTCCGAGTCGCCGCTGCACCCGGAGACCAGGGCGAGGGCGGTGGCCAGCGCAGCGGCAGCGACCGTACGGGTCAGCCTTCTCATCAGTGCACCATGTCCTTTCCGACCGGAGCGGAATGTCGCCCCGGAGGGGGTTGTCTGGGGTGGCCGGCCGAGGGGGTGAGGCCAGCGCCACCGTCTTTAGGGGACTGTTCGCGGGCACAGCGTACGAGACAACGACCGTGGTGAACCCAGGTGTGTGGTGATTCGTAACGAAGAAACCTCCCGTCCACCCCGGCTGCCCGGCGGTCCACAACAGCCGGTTACGCTGGGCGGCAACTACTGACCGTCGACTCAGGAGGCCGCCGGAGATGATCCAGCTTTCCGGGGTGTCCCGTACCTTCGACGGCCGCAGCGGTCGCGTCGAGGCGCTGCGCGGCATCGATCTCGACGTCGCCGAGGGCGAGTTCGTCGCCGTGCTCGGCCGCTCCGGATGTGGTAAGTCCACCCTGCTGCGCCTCGTCGCCGGCCTGCTTCCCGTCAGCGAGGGCCGGATCACCGTCGCCGGCACGCCGATCACCACGCCGCGCCGCGACATCGCGATGCTCTTCCAGCGGCCGGCGTTGCTGCCCTGGCGCACGGTCCTGGACAACGTCCTGCTCCCGGTGGAGATGTTCGGCTGGAAGCGGGCGAAGCACCGCGACCGGGCCCGGCAGCTACTGGAACTCGCCGGGCTGGGCGGCTTCGAGAAGCGGCTGCCGCACGAGCTCTCCGGCGGCATGCAGCAGCGGGTCTCGCTGTGCCGGTCGCTGATCGGCGAGCCCCGGGTGATGCTGATGGACGAGCCGTTCTCCGCGCTCGACGCGCTGACCCGCGAGGAACTCTCCGGCGAGTTGCAGCGCGTGCACATGGAGTCCAAGGCCACCATCGTCTTCGTCACCCACTCCATCGACGAGGCGGTGCTGCTGGCCGACCGGGTGGTCGTGCTCAGCCCCCGGCCGGGACGCATCCGCAAGGTGGTCGACGTCGACATTCCGCGACCGCGCACTCTCGGCCGCAACGCGCACCTGGCGGACGTCGCCCGGGTCAGCGCCGACCTGCACGAACTCCTCATGGAGCGGGACCTGCCGGCGACGGCCGGCGCGGAGGGACGATGAGCATGCGGGTCACCGTCTTCACGGAGCCGCACCGCGGCGCCAGCTACGACGACCAGCTCCGCTTCGCCCGGCTGGTCGAGGACGGCGGCTTCGAGGCCTTCCTCCGCGCCGACCACTACCAGGCGATGGGCGCCGACGCCGGGCTGCCCGGCCCGACCGACGCCTGGCTGACGCTGGCCGCACTGGCCCGGGAGACCAGCCGGATCCGGCTCGGCACCCTCGTCACCTCCGCCACCTTCCGGCTGCCCGGCCCGCTGGCGATCATGGTCGCCCAGGTCGACCAGATGAGCGGCGGCCGGGTCGAGCTGGGCATCGGCGCCGGCTGGTACGAACGCGAGCACACCACCTACGGCATCCCGTTCCCCGCCGTCGGCGAACGCTTCGACCGGCTGGCCGAGCAGTTGGAGATCCTCACCGGGCTGTGGCGGACCGCGCCGGGCGAGACGTACAGCTTCACCGGCGACCACTACCGCCTGGTGGACGCCCCCGCCCTGCCGAAGCCCGTGCAGGTCCCCGGCCCGCCGATCATCGTCGGCGGGCGCGGCCCCAAGCGCACCCCCGACCTCGCGGCCCGCTACGCCGACGAGTTCAACATGCCGTTCAAGACCGTCGCCGAGACCGCCGCCGCGTACGAGCGGGTCCGGGAGGCCTGCGACCGGGCCGGCCGGGCCGAGTCGGGACGGGCCCCGCTGACGCTCTCCGCCGGAATCGTGGTGGCGATCGGTCGTACCGACGCCGACGCGCAGCGCCGGGCGGCACCACTGCACGTCAAGAGCGCACTGCCGCCGGAGGACCCGGTGGTCGGCTCGCCCGCGCAGCTCGTCGACCGCATCGGCGAGTTCGCCGCGATCGGCGCCACCCGGGTGCACCTGCGGCTGATCGACTTCGCCGACCTCGACCACCTGGAGCTCATCGCCGCCGAGGTGCTCCCCCGACTGGACGGACACCGATGACCGACACGCAGCCCGAACTCGGCCCGGTGGGCCAGGAGATCGTGTACGAGAACGACCGGGTGCGGGTGTGGCACATCCGCCTGGAGCCGGGTGAGCGGCAGCCGCTGCACCGGCACGACCACCCGTACCTGGTGGTGGCGATCCAGGGGGCGAAGAACGTCGTACAGACGATCGACGGCACGCTCATCGACGCCGACGAGCCGACCGGCGGGGTGGTCTACCGGGACCCGGGCGCCGTGCACATGTTGACCAACGTGGGCGACACCACATACCTGGCGCGGCTGGTCGAACTGAAGTAACCGCTGGCCGGCGGGTCGGGCCCGGCGCGCGGCGCGCCGGTGGCGGCCCGGTCAACAGGTGCGTAACGTGCCGGACATGGCCTTTCGGACCTGGGGCAGACTGCTGCTCACGGCGCTCGGCGTGAGCCTGCTGGCCGGGGCCGGTCAGCTCGGCGTCGCCTTCGGCTTCGGCATCGTCCGCTTCACCGGCACCTTCACCGGCGGCACCGTCAACCAGTGGCCGGCCCAGCTCGTCTGGGTGGGCTGGTTCGCGGCGAACGCCGCCGTGGTGGGCGCGGTGATCACGCAACGCCTGGCCCGCCGCGACGGTGGGCTGGCCGGCACCGGACGCCTGCTCGCCGTGGCCGGCACCGCCGCACTGGGCGCCACCGTCGTCGCGCCGCTCTGCATGCAGCCCGCCCGGGCCGCCGAACTCGTCTCGGTGGATCCGGTCTGGGCGGTCGGCATCTGCGCCGTCATCGGTGCGCTGGTCGGCGCGGGCGCCGCGCTCGCCGTACTCCTCCAGCCGCCGGCCGGATGGAACATCGCGGCGGTCGCCGGCGGGCTCTGGCTGCTGGCCCTGGTCTCGGTGGCGCCGTCGCTGGTCTCGACCGGGCCGACGGGCACCGTACGACTCGGGGTGCTGGAGCCGGCGTCGCTCGACGCCGGGACGGCGCAGCGGCTGGCCCTGGTGATCATGCCGCTGGTGACGTTGCTGGTCGGCGCGGCGACCGGCGGGCTGGCCCGGTGGCGCGGCCACCCGCCGCTGGTCAGCGGCGCGACCGGGGTGGCCGGGCCGGTGCTGCTCACCTTCGCCTACCTGACCGCCGGCCAGGGCGACACGGCCGACCGTTACCAGCTCACGCCGTACTACGCCGCGCTGCTCGCGGTGGCCGCCGGCGCCCTCGGTTCGGCCGCCGCCGCGCTGCTGCGCTGGCCGCTGGTCGCGCGCACCGCCCCCACCGGGGCCGTCGAGCCGACCGACATCCTGCGTCCGCTGCCGACCGGCCCGGCCCTGCCGCACGCCCCGACGCCCAGCGCCGCCGGCGAGCCCGCGACCGCCGACCTGGCCGGCGCCACCCTGGTCACCGCCGACCGGGCCGGCGGTACGGGCTCCGACGTGGTCACCGGCGGCGACGCCCCGGCGGCCCGGGCCGTCCCCCCGCACTGGGACTGGCCGGCCGAGGGGGGAACCGTTCCCGCTCCCGCCGCCGACTCCCGGACGGGCGCGGAGCCGCGGTGGACGACCGACCCGCCGGCCGCGCCCGAGCGCCCGGTGAAGCCCGAGCCCGCCAGCACGCGGAACGACGCCGCCGCCCACGCCCCGACGGCCCCGGCCGTCCCCGAAACGACGCCCGCCGCCGAAGCGACACCGGCCGGCGAAGCGACACCGGCCGGCGAAGCGACACCCGATGCCCAGCCCGGCGGGGGGGCAACGCCCGCCGGAGGGCCGACGCCCCCCGTGCGACCGGTCGAGGCACCCTCGCCCGCCGGGCAGCCGGCAGGAACGGTCGCCGGACAGCAGGGCGCCCCGAGCCCGCCCAAGCCCCGCCGCACCCGCAAGCCCCGGTCGACACGCCAGGTGGCCGCCGCGGCGACGCCCGAGGGCGCGGAGCCGACGCCCACCGCCGCGGACCCGACGCCCGTGACCGGGGACCCGACGCCCGTCGCCTCGGACGCACCCGTGGCGGGATCGACCACGCCCGGCACGGCGTCCCCGGACGCTCCCGTGGCACCGGGACCGGTCGGTCCGGCCTCCCCGGCGGCGTCCCGTGCCGCCGTGCACGCGCCGCCGTCCCCGGCCGACGCGCCGCCGTCCCCGGCCGACACACCGCCGTCCCCGGCCGACACGCCGCCTTCGAGGGCCGAACCGGCCCCGTCCGCCGGTCCGGCCGATCTCTTCGGCACGGCCGCCGCCGAGACCGGCACGACCGCCGCGAACAGCACGACGGCCCCCTCGCCCGGCGCCATGCCACCGCCCGCGCCGGCGTGGCCGGGCCCGTCCCGGCCCCAGGCCAACGCCGACGAGGCCGCGCGGTCCGCCACGGAGCCCGCGTCCGAGACCACGCCCCGTCCCCGCCACCGCGCGCCGATGCCCGATCTGGCCCGCGCCGCGAACTGGGAGGCGCTCGCCACCGCGCGCCGGGGCGGTCCCGTCCCCGCGTCCGTCGACGCCGCGCCGGAGCACGACGCCCCCGCCGCCGGGGCGGAGACGTCACCCGGATCCACGTCACCGGACGAGACCGAGCAGCCCGCCGGGCGGGGTCGGGGCCGGCTGGGCATGTTCCGCCGCAACCGGCCCCGGGCCGAGGAGGTCCCGGCCGAACCGGAGCCCAAGGCGTTGCCGGCGCAGGACGAGGAGTACGTGGACTGGGTCACCGGGCTGAGCCGCCCGGTCCCGGACAACGAGCCCGAGCAGGAGAGCGGCCGGCGGTCGTTGCGCTCCAGCGGCCGCCACCACCGCGACTGACCCGACGCGTTCCCGCGAAGCCGGCTCGGACGCGGTCCTCGCCGCGGGCACCGTCCTCCGGGGCGTCGCTCGGACGGGGGTCGCCCCGGCGGCGGTCGCGCCCTGAGGCCAGCGGCAGGTAGACGTGGCCGCCCGAGGAGAGGAACTCCTCCGACTCCGCTTGCCCGTCGACAGGTCCGTCACCGTGTCCGCGCCCCACCGGGTCGCCCAGGTCAGCTTCTCCACCTCCCCGGCGACCGCCGAGGTGCCGATGTTGGCGTTGCGGCAGCCCGGCCTCCGGTCGGAGCCGGGCACGGAGGTGTCGTAGAGCCGCAGCGGCGGATTGCCGCCGGTCAGTTCCACCTCGGCGAACGGCACCCGCACGTCCGGCCGGGCCCCTCGACGTACACCTTGCGACCTGCCTGCATGACAGCCTCCCGGTGATCAGACGGACCAGCCGAAGTGGTCGAGCGGGCCGCGTCCCGCGCCCAGTTCCCAGTCGCGCGCGCCGGTCAGCGCGCGCAGGACGTACTCCTTCGCGGCGGCGACCGCCGCCGGCACGGGATCACCGAGCGCCAGCCGGACGGCGATCGCCGCCGAGAACGAACAGCCGGTCCCGTGGTTGTGCCGGGTGTCGACCCGGGGCGCGCGCAGCAGGGTGGTGACGCCCCCGCCGCGCAGCACGTCGACCGCCTGGCCGTCCGCGTCCACGTCGCCGCCGGTGACCACCACGTACGCCGGCCCGCCGGCCGCCAGCGCCTCGGCGGCGGTCACCATCTCCTCGACCGTGGTCACCGGGCGTCCGGTGAGGGCGGCGGCCTCCGCGCAGTTCGGCGTCGCCACCTGCGCGTACGGCAACAGCCGCTCGACGGCGGCCACCACGCCCAGCCGGTGCCCGCTGGTGGCGACGAGCACCGGGTCGACTACGAGGTGCGGCAGCCGCCCGTCCTTCGCCGCCTCGGCCACCGCGTCGGCGACCGCCGGGGTGCCGAGCACGCCCGTCTTGACGGCGCGGACGGTGAAGTCGGCGAGCACGCTGTCGAGCTGTTGGGTGACCGTGCGGGGCGGCAGCGGCAGCACGGCGTCGACGCCCCTCGTGTTCTGCGCGGTCACGGCGGTGAGCACGCTCGTGCCGTACAGGCCGAGGGCCGCGAAGACCTTCAGGTCGGCCTGGATTCCGGCGCCCGCGCCGGAGTCCGAGCCGGCGATGGTGAGCACGGTGGTCGGGGTCATCGTTCCTCTTCCGTGGCGGCGGACGGGAGCCTGGGCCGGCCCTGCGCGGTCGCGGCTGCCGTGAGGGCGGTTGCCGCGGCCCCGGGGTCGTCGGCGCGCATGACGGCACCCAGCACCGCCACCCCCACGGCTCCCGCCTCGACGCAGGCGGCCACCTGGTCCGGGCTCTGCACTCCGCCGAGCGCCAGGACCGGCACGGCGCTTGCCGCGATCAGCGCGCCGAGCCCGTCCGGTCGCAGGGGTGGTCCGTAGCCGGGCTTGGTGCTGGTCGGGTAGACGGGCGAGAGGGTGGCGTAGCCCTCCGTGGTGAGCCTGGCCAGCTCGGCACGGTCGTGACAGGAGCGGCCGACCAGGCCGAGCCTCGGCGGCGGGTACGGGCCGGCGGCGGGCAGGTGGACGGCGTCGCCGCCGAGCGGGTCGGGGCCGGCGACGATCAGGGTTCCGCCCGCCTCGGCGAGGATCGCGCGCAGCTCGGCGGCGAGGGCCGCGCGTTCGGCCCGGGGCAGGTCCTTCTCCCGCAGCACCACCCACCGCACTCCCCCGGCGACGGCCCCCGCCACGACGTCGGCCAACGACCGCCGCGCCTGCCGCCGGTCCGTCAACAGCACGACGCCGGTCGGCGCGCGCGAGATCTTGGCTGGAAACGGCCCCTCCAGGGGCCTTTTCGCACCAAGAGCCGAAGCCAAGGCCGGAGTCGAAGCCGGTGCCGAAGCGGGCGGGACGGTGGGGGCGGGCCGGGTCACAGGTCCGGCCGCCCCTCGTCGGGGGTGGAGGCGAGCGCGTGGAAGCGCCGGGCGATCCGGCCCGCCCCGTACGCGAGCCGACCCGCCTCGACCGCGTACCGCATCGCGGTGGCCATCGCGACCGGGTCGGCGGCGCGGGTGACCGCGCTGGCGAGCAGCACCGCGTCGCAGCCCAGCTCCATCGCCAGCGCGGCGTCCGAGGCGGTGCCGATGCCGGCGTCCAGGATCACCGGCACGTCGACGCCCTGCCGGATCAGCCGGATGTGGTGCGGGTTCGACACGCCCAGGCCGGAGCCGATGGGCGCCCCCGCCGGCATCACCGCGGCGCAGCCCACGTCGGCCAGCCGGCGGGCCAGGATCGGGTCGTCCGACGTGTACGGCAGCACCACGAACCCGTCGGCGACGAGTTCCTCGGCGGCGCGCAGCAGCTCCACCCCGTCGGGCAGCAGCGTGCGCTCGTCGCCGATCACCTCCAGCTTCACCCAGTCGGTGCCGAACGCCTCCCGGGCCAGGTGCGCCACCTTCACCGCCTCGCCCGCCGTGTGGCAGCCGGCGGTGTTGGGCAGCAGCCGCACGCCGCAGCGGTCCAGCAGGTCCAGCAGCCCGCCGGCGGCACCGGGGGCCGTGTCGACGCGGCGCAGCGCCAGGGTGACCAGTTCGGTGCCGGAGGCGCGGATCGCGTCCTCCAGCACCCGCAGGTTGGCCGCGCCGCCGGTGCCGAGGATCAGCCGGGACGTGAAGCGCACGCCACCCAGGTCGAGGCTCACCGCGTCACCCGCCCTGGGCGGCGCTGAGCACCTCGACGCGGTCGCCGTCGCGCAGCACGGTCGCCGGCCAGCCCGTACGCGGCACCACCTCCCCGTTGACCGCGACGGCGAGGCCGCGCTGCTGGTCGGTGACCGCGCGGACCAGGTCCGCCACGGTCGAGCCGCCGGGCAGGCTGCGCCCGGCGCCGTTCACCGTCAGTTCCATGTGTGCTCCTCCTCGGGTGCGGACGGGTCGCGACCGAACCGGGCCGGGGCGAAGGGGGCGAGCAGCGGGTCCGTCGCGCCCGTGGCGACCAGTCCGGCCATCAGGTCGGCGGTGATCGGGGTGAGCACGATGCCGTGCCGGTGGTGCCCGGTGGCGGCGAGCACACCGGGCCGGCCGGGCAGCGGGCCGAGGATCGGGGCGTTGTCGGGGGTGCCGGGGCGCAGGCCGGCTAGCGTCTCGACCAGGTCGTACTCGGCCAGCTCCGGCAGCAGGTCGACGGCGGCGCGGAGCAGGCGCAGCACCGCCCCGGCGGAGACGTCGGTGTCGGTGCGTTCCTCGACGGTGGCGCCCACCACCACCTCCCCGTCGCGGCGCGGCACGAGGTAGACGTGCTCGCCGTCGGCGTACCCCCGGATGACGTGCCGGAAGCCCGGCGCGCCGCCGCCGGGCGCGCGCAGCCGGACCACCTGCCCCTTCACCGGTCGCACCGGCAGCCCCGTCAGGACCGCCGCGCCGCAGCCGGCCGCGACCACCGTGACGCGGGCGTCCACGTCGGACAGCCGGCGCACCGCCGCGGGCAGCAGCGTGGCGCCGGCCCGCTCGGCGGCCGTGCGCAGCGCCGGCACGAGCCGGCGCGGGTCGACCTGGTGGTCGGTGGCCGCGAGCGCGCCGCCGCGCACCCGGGTCGCCAGCGCCGGCTCGCGCTCCCGCAGCGCCGACGGCCGCAGCGGCGTCACCGGCAGTCCGATCCCCTGCTGGTACGCCCACAGCCGGCGCGCCTCGGCCAGGTCGTCGGCGGTGAGCCCGACCATCAGGGTGCCCTCGGTGCGGTAGCCGACGTCCACGCCCGTGGTGGCGGTCAGCTCGGCGGCGAACGCCGGCCAGCGGGCGGCGGAGGCGCTCAGCAACGCGGTCAACTCGTGCTCGCCGAAGTACGCCTCGGCGACCGGGGCGAGCATCCCGGCGGCGACGTGGGACGCGCCGGAGCCGGGAGCGGGATCGTGCACGACGACGCGCAGTCCGCGCTGCGCGCAGCGCCAGGCGATCGCCAGCCCGACCGGTCCCGCCCCCACCACGGCGACGTCCGGCCGGTTCAGCACCCCAGGGCTCCCAGCAGCTCCGCTGTGGCCCGCGCCGGGTCCGCCGCCCCGGAGAGCGCCCCCACCACCGCCACCCCGTACGCCCCGGCGGCCAGCAGCGCGGGCACGTCGGCGGCGGTCACCCCGCCGATCGCGACGACCGGCACGTCGACGGCGTCGGCGACGGCGCGTACGCCGGCCGGGCCGATCGGCGCCGGCAGCCCCGTCTTGGTGCTGGTGGCGTGGCAGGGGCCCACGCCCAGGTAGCCGGCCCCGGCGGCGACCGCCTCGGCGGCCGTGCCCGGATCGCGGGCGGTGGCGCCGAGCACGGCGGTCGCGCCGAGCACCCGGCGGGCCGCCCCGACCGGCAGGTCGTCCGCGCCGACGTGCCCACCGGCGGCGCCGACCGCCAGCGCCACGTGCAGCCGGTCGTTGACCAGGCAGGTCGCGTCGTACCGGGCGCAGAGCGCGACGACCCGGCGGGCCAGGTCGTACGCCTCCCGGTCGGTGGCGTCGTCGGTCACCCGGACCTGCACGACCAGTTCCGCGCGGGCCACCGCGAGGGCGGCCCGCAGCACGGCGAGGGGATCCCGCCCGGGTCGGGTGTCGGTGATGAGATGCAGTCGCCCGAGGGACGGCACGGCAACACTCCTCCCTGCGCCGGCATTATCCGGATCAGGTTCGACGGTCGGGGGCTCACAGCCCCCCTCTCAGCCCGGTGGCACCGGACTCCCGTGGGTCACTTGCGGGTGTCACCGTACGACGGATCGCCGGATCCGCCAAGGTCGGGACGCGGATTTTCCCCGACCGCCCGATCCCGGCGCCCGGGGCGACACGTGGCCGTTCCGTCACGCCATGCTGAAGGGATGCCCTCCGCCGCCCGGGTACCGCCCCGCCCGCCTGCCAACCGTTCCGGGCCAGCGCCGCGATCGCCGACGGCCTCCTGACCCGCGCCATGCTGCGCGGTGCGACCTGGCAACGCCTGCTGCCCGGGCTGTCCGTCACCCGCTCGAAGCTGCCGGAAGGCGACCTGACCGGCTTCGCCGGCCTACCGGTCACCACCCCGCTGCGGACGGCCTTCGACCTGCGCGCGGCCGGCTGGATCGTCCTCCGCTGCACCGCCGACGACGTGCTCCGACACCGGGACCGCACGGTACGCCTCGTCACCGCCGCCCTCCGCGAGCACGCCGACGAGCGAGACAGCAGGGCCCACATCCACCCCCGGTGACAGCCTCGACGGACCCCCGCCGCACCTACGCTCCGACAAGATGTCACCCCCTCCGCCAGACGCCCACCCTGTCCCGCAGACGCCCACCCGTCCGGCACGCGCCCACCGAGCGCCCGCCCAGGCACGAGCGACGGCGACCGGTGGAACACCAGGGCTGTCTCCCGCCGCCGGAGAGGGCCCTGGTGTGCCACCCATCGCAGGGCGGGCGGCCCCCGCAGGGCCGCCAGCTCAGAGGATGGCGCGCAGGGCGTCGAGGTCCTCGTCGGTGGGCTGCCAGATGCCCGCCTCCGCGTTGGCGGCCACCTGCTCCGGCGTGGTCGCGCCGGCGATCACCGAGGTAACCGCCGGTTGGGCCGCCAGCCCGCCGATCGCCACCTGGAGCATCGACAGCCCGCGTGCGGCGGCGTACGTCTCGATCGCCTCGATGGTGTCCCAGTCGGCGGCGGCGAGTCGTTCGGCGTACCGGCCACCACCGGCGAGGCGGCTGCCGGCGGGCGGGGTCTCGTTCCGCTGGTACTTGCCGGTGAGCAGCCCGTTGGCCAGCGGGAAGAACGGCAGCAGCCCGAGGCCGAACCGCTCGCACGCCGGCACGACCTCGGCCTCGACGCCGCGCTCCAGCAGGCTGTAGTGGTTCTGCGCGCTGATGAACCGGGACCGGCCGTTCGACGAGGCCACCCAGTCCGCGTCGGCGATCTGCCAGCCGGCGAAGTTGGAGTTGCCCAGGTAGCGGACCTTGCCGGCGCGGACGAGGTCGTCGAGCGCCGCGAGGGTCTCGTCGATCGGGGTGCCCGGGTCGGGCTCGTGCATCTGGTACAGGTCGATGTGGTCGGTGCCGAGCCGGCGCAGCGACGCCTCGACCGCCCGGGTGAGATAGCGCCGCGCGCCCCGGGCGCCGAAGTCGGGGCCGTTCAATCCGTGCATGTCCATGCCGAACTTGGTGGCCACGACCACGTCGTCGCGTCGCCCCTTGAGTGCCTGGCCCAGCAGTTCCTCGGAGCCGCCCTGCGGTTCGCCGTAGATGTCGGCGGTGTCGAAGAAGTTGATTCCGGCGTCGAGGGCGGCGTCGACCACCGCCCGGGTGCCGTCGAGGTCGAGTTTGCGGCCGAAGTTGTTGCAGCCGATGCCGACCACGGACACCACGAGCCCGGAGTCACCCAACCGGCGGTATGTCATCTCAGTCACGACATCCACCCTATGCCGGCCCCGCCGGCACCAGCCGCCCACCAGCACCACCGCACACCAACAGGGCCACCCCGGCCCCCGCCACGCCGCCCGACCGACGCCACCGCACGCCACCACGCCACCCGGGCATCCGCCGGGCCGCCCGAGGACGCCGACGTGCTCGACCGACGGCCAGGCCGGCCGGGGCACCCGCCGCCGGCCGTCAGTCGAGTACGTCGGTGACGAGTCGACGGGCGGCGGCGAGCGTGCCGGCCAGTTCGTCAGGTGTGTGCCCGAGCGCGCCGAGCAGTGCCTGCGCCCGGCGGGCGAAGTCGGGTGGCGCGTCCGGCAGCCGCCCGGCGGAGGCGATCATGCCTTTCTCGTTGACGAGCCATCGCCCGGCCCGGGCGTGCAGCACCTGCACGAGCACGCCGACGGCCCGGAACAGGCAGCCCGCCACGTACCCGCTGTCGCCGGCCGCGACCGCCTTGGCCGCGCCGTCGACGAGGAACCGGGCCTCCCATCCGCCGGCGGTCAGGGCGGCGGCGAGCGCGGGTGGGTACGCCCTGGCCTCCGCCCGCAGCGCGGTCAGCTCGCCGGTCGGGTCGCCGAGCACCTGGCAGAGCGCCACCTCGCCCGGGTAGGCCGACGAGTAGAAGCCGAGTGGGTGTCCGGCCTGCACACCGATTTCGTACGTGCCGGCCCGGCAGTCGGCCCAGCTCCGGTGGACCCGGTCGAGGTCGCGGTAGATCCAGTCGACCGCCGTCCCGCCGATGCGCAACCATCCGCCGCCGTCGACCCAGGTCCCCCAGCCGCCGGGCGGGGTGAGTTCGGCCGCTGGGTCGGCGACCGAGGTGGCGACGGCGCGCAGCCCCGGCACGTCGAGTTCGCCCCGGTAGTAGAGCCCGAGGTCCCAGTCGGAGTCGGGTCGGTGCTCGCCCCGGGCGCGGCTGCCGCCGAGCGTGACGGCGACGATCCCGTCGACCGCGCAGAGGCGGTCGGCCAGGTCGGTGGGGATCACCCCACGTCCCAGACCGGCTCGGGGGTCTCGGTCACCTCGTTGTCGCTGCCGAACAGCACGAACCGGTCGAAGGATCGGGTGAACCAGCGGTCGTGGGTGACCGCCACCACGGTGCCTTCGAAGGCGGCCAGCCCGGCCTCCAGCGATTCGGCCGACGCCAGGTCGAGGTTGTCGGTGGGCTCGTCGAGCAGCAGCAGCGTCGCGCCGGAGAGTTCCAGCAGCAGCACGAGGAAGCGGGCCTGCTGCCCCCCGGAGAGGGTGCCGAAGCGTTGGTCGCCCTGCGCCGCCAGCTCGTAGCGGCTCAGCGCCGCCATCGCGGCGTGCCGGTCCATGCCGGCCCGGTGTTCGTCGCCCCGCCAGAGCACCTCGACGAGGGTCTTCGCCGTCAGCTCCGGCCGGTCGTGGGTCTGCGAGAAGTGCCCGGGGCGTACCCGCGCGCCGAGCCGCGCCACCCCGTCGTGCGCCACGGGGGTGAGTGCGGCGGCGGCGTCGACCGGGCGGTTCGCCGGGTCGGGGTCGGTGCCGCCCCGGGCCAGCAGCCGCAGGAAGTGCGACTTGCCGGTGCCGTTGGCGCCGAGCACCGCGACCCGGTCGCCGTACCAGATCTCCAGGTCAAACGGGTAGGTCAGGCCGTCGAGCTCCAGCTTCTCGCAGACGACCGCGCGCTTGCCGGTCCGCCCGCCGGTCAGCCGCATCCGGATGTCCTGGTCCTTCGGGGGTACGGGCGGCGGCCCGGCTTCCTCGAACTTGCGCAGCCGGGTCTGCGCGGCCTGGTAGCGCGAGGCGAGCCCGTCGTTGTACGCGGCCTTCTGCTTGTACATCAGCATCAGCTCGCGCAGCTTCTGGTGTTCCTCGTCCCACCGCCTGCGCAGCTCGTCGAGGCGGGCGTGACGGGCCACCCGCGCGGAGTGCCAGCTCGTGAAGCCGCCGGGGTGCACCCAGGCGCTGCCGCCCTCCACGGCGACCACCCGGCCGGCGGTGTGGGCGAGCAGCTCCCGGTCGTGCGAGACGTAGAGCACCGACTTGGTGGACTCGCGCAGCCGCCCCTCCAGCCAGCGCTTGCCGGGCACGTCGAGGAAGTTGTCCGGTTCGTCGAGGAGCAGCACCTCGTCGGGGCCGCGCAGCAGCAGTTCGAGGGCGAAGCGCTTCTGCTGACCGCCGGAGAGGGTGCGGACGGGCCGCTCGCGGGCGCTGTCCCAGGGCAGGCCGAGCACGATGGTGGTGACCGTGTCGAAGAGCACCTCGGCGTCGTACCCGCCGGCCTCGCCCCAGGCCGCGAGCGCGTTCGCGTACGCGAGCTGGGCCTTGCCGGCGGTGGTGCTGTACTTGCCGCGGATCTCGGCGGCGCGCATGGCCGCCTCGGTCTCGACGAGCCGGCGGCCGGCGTCGCGCAGCGCCGGCGGGGCCAGCGACAGCGCCAGGTCGGCCAGCGTGGACTCGTCGCCGATCATGCCGATGAACTGGCGCATCACGCCCAGCCCGCCGGCCCGCGCGATCGCGCCGGTCTGCACCGGCAGGTCGCCGGCGACCATCCGCAACAGGGTCGTCTTGCCGGCGCCGTTGGGCCCGACCAGGGCCACCTTGGCGCCCTCCCCGACCCGGAACGACACGTCGGAGAAGAGCTCCCGGCCGTCGGGGAGGATGTGCCCGACCGATGCGACGTCCACGTATCCCACGTCGGCATCCTCCCCGAGTACGGGCCGGACGGCCCACCCATTTACCGGGTGACCCGCAGCACCCGGTAGCCCTTCTGGCTGGCGTGCCGGCCCGCCTGCCAGCCCTGCTCGACCAGCCAGCGCTGTAGCGAGTCGCCGCCGAGGTAGCGGGCCACCACCAGCCAGGCGACGCCGTCCGGGGCGAGCCGGGGCAGCCAGCGCAGCAGGATCGCGTGCAGTTCGTCCTTGCCGACGTGGATCGGGGGGTTGGACCAGAGCTGGGCGAAGCTCACGTCGGCGGGTACGTCGTCCGGCGCGGCGACGCGTACCCGGTCGGCCGCGCCGATCCGCGCCGCGTTGGCGGCGGTGAGTTCCCGGGCCCGTTCGTTGACGTCGACGGCCCACACGGTGGCCGAGGGCGCCGAGGTGGCGAGTACGCAGGTGATCGGCCCGAAGCCGCAGCCGAGGTCGAGCAGGGCGCCGGTGGTCGCGGGGGCCGGCAGGTCGGCCTTGCGCAGCAGCACCGCCGTGCCGGGGTCGAGGCGGGCGGCCGAGAAGACGCCGGCGGAGGAGGCCAGGGCGTAGTCGCGGTCGGCGACGGAGAACTCGACCTCGCGGGGGTTGGCGGCGGTCGAGGGCTCAGCGGTGAAGTAGTGGTCGCCGGTCACGCCGGTAATTCTCGCACCGCCGCCCGGCCCGGCTTCGCGCGGCTCGGGTGCAGCACGGCGCGAAACAACCCGCGCACAATTTCCCATTATTCACGCCTAAAGGGACAATGCCTCCTACTCTGGGCGACATGGTGTATCGGTACGAGTCCGATCAGGACGCATTCATGGACCCGGGGCCCGAATCCGACCGGTCGGTGCTCGGTGCCGGTCCGCCTCCCCCGGCCGGGCCCTCCCCCTCCCGCTTCCCGCCGCCGTCGCTGTCGCGAGCCAACCAGCTCGCGCTGCCGTCCGCCGCCCCGGAGCGGGTCCGCGCAGCGCCGCTGGCGACGCCGAACCCGCCCCACTTGGGGACCCCCGCCGAGGCGCAGCCGACCTACGTACGGATTCGCGCCGAGGTGCAGCCGGCCCCACCGGCGGCGGAACCGCCGCCGGCCGCGCCGCACCGGTCCGCCGCACCGCCACAGCGGGGCGGGGGCGGCCGGCTGTGGCAGGTCATGATCGGCGGCGCCGCCGTGCTCGTGCTGCTCGCGCTCTGCGGCCTCGGCGCCGCCGCCCTGCTGTCCGAGCGCGACAGGACGCCGCAGACACCCCCCACCGCGCAACCCGGGGCCGCCGAGTCGGCAGCCGTCGACACACAGTTCCTCGACTCCCGGGACACCGACCAGGCGCCGCTGACCGCCAAGGAACTCTTCCCCGGCAAGCAGTTCGCCGTCGCCGACGGGGAGCCCGCCTACCGGGTGCTGAAGACCCAGTCCAGCGCCAATTGCCCGGTGGCGGCCACCGGCGAGGTCGCCGACCTGCTGGTCCGCCTCGGCTGCACCCAGGTGGTCCGGGCCACGTTGCGCACGTCCGACGGCGGCCACCTCGTCACCGCCGGGTTGTTCAACCTGACCGACCGGCCGAACGCCGAACGCGCCCGGGACCGGATCCGGCCGCTGCTCGACGAGCGGGAGGGCCGGTTCCGGGGCATGGCGGCCGACAGGGACAGCGCCGCGATCGCCACCGCACCCGCCCGCGTGGGTTGGCAGGTACGCGGCCACTACCTCGCGTACGCGGTGGTCGTCCGCGCCGACGGCGAGAGGATCAGGTCCGGCGACACGAAGGCCCGGGAGATCCTCTTCGACATGATCGAACTGCACCTCAGCCGGGGCGTGCTGGAACGCCGGGCGGACGGCGGTACGGCGGGGCAGCCGACCGACGAGGGCGCGGGTGACACCGGCACGCAGGACGGGGGCCGGTGACCCGACCGCGACGGGCGCGTGGGCCACGCCCCGCGCGCCCGTCGCGCGCGTCTCACGTCCGAAGCTCGACCCGGTACGTGCGCAGCAGGTCGAGCATCCGGTCGTGCGGGACCGCATGCTTGACGCGCCCCTTGAATCCGACTGTCGTACGCGCCATGAACAGCGAGTTCAGCAGCGCCTCCTCGACGGCCTCCAGCACCGCCGCGAAGACGGGTTCCAGGTCGGACTCCGGTGCCGTCGGCGTCTGCGGGTCGGCGGTGGAGAACGCCAGGGCGTAGTCGCCGCTGCCACCGGCGAAGTCCGAACCCACCAGCGCCATCGCGAAGACCGCCCGCCGGGCGACCCGACCCAACTGCCGCGCGTCCAGGCGAGCGTCCGTGGCGACCACGATGACGCAGGAGTTGCCCGGCTGCTCGGGCTCGTGCCGGGGCGACAGGGTCGGCACGCCCACCCGCTCGGGCCGGATCGGCACCCCCGACACCCGCAGCACGCCCGAGAAGTTGGACTGCACCAGCACCCCCACGGCCACCGGGCCGCGGGACGTGGCGGCGAGCCGCGAGGACGTGCCGATGCCGGCCTTGAAGCCGAGGGCAGCCGTCCCCGTACCCGCGCCGACGGCACCCTCCGCGGGCAGCCCGCCACGGGCGCCCTCCAGCGCGCCGAGGACGTGCTCCGCGCGCACCGGCCGGGCCCGGATGTCGGAGAGGAACCCGTCGTTGGTCTCCGCGACCACCGGGTTCAGCGACTCGGCCGTCTCCCGGCCCGGCTGCCGCAGCAGGTAGGTGACCAGGGCGTCCGCGGCCCGGAACGTCGACAGCGTCGCGGTCAGCACCACGGGAGACTCGATCTCGCCCAGCTCGGCCACCTGCGTCGAGCCGACCATCTTGCCGTGCCCGTTGCCCACGAACAGCCCCGCCGGCAGCGACCGCCGGTCGGCCAACTGGTCGGCGACGATCGCCGTCACCCCGCTGCGGATGCTCTCCCCGACCACCAGCGTGGTGTGGCCCACCCGCACACCGGGCACGTCGGTGACGGCGTTCACCGGTCCCGTGGGCATCGTCCCGACGACGATGCCGAGGTCCCGGCCACGGCGAGGTTCCTGCACGGCGTCCACTCCTTGACGTCGACGATGCTCCGGCGGGCGCGAGAGCCGGGCCCGACGATCCGGCAGCCGGCGGCCGGAAGCAAGCGGGCGGTCAGCCCTGCACGGGCACGCGCAGCCGGCGGGTCGCGTCGGCGCGGCGGGCGTACGCGGCCGGGTCTTCCGGGTAGCCGACGGCGACCAGGGTGAGGCCGTGCGCGGGCGCCACGGTGACCTCGCTGGAGCGTTCCCGGTGGGTCAGCAGGCTGCCCGGCCACTCGACCGGCCGGCGCCCGTCGCCGGCGGCCAGCATCGCGCCCACCAGGCTGCGCACCATCGCCTGGCAGAACGCGTCGGCCTGCACGGTGGCCACGAGGATCCCGTCCGGTTCCCGTCGCCAGTCCAGCCGGGTCACCTCCCGCAGGGTGGTGGCGTTCTCCTTGCGCCGGCAGTACGCGGCGAAGTCGTGCTCCCCCACCAGCCTCGCCGCGGCGGCGTTCAACGCGTCCCCGTCCAGCGGCCTCGGCCAGGCCAGGATCTCGTGCCGGCGTAGCGGCTCCGCGCCCCAGGGCGCGTCGGTGACCCGGTACTCGTAGCGGCGGAAGGTGGCCGAGAACCGGGCGTCGAAGTCCGCCGGCACCTGCGTCATCGCCCGCACCCGGACGTCGGCGGGGAGCAGCCGGGCCAGCCGGCGCAGCAGCCGCCCCTCGTGCTCCCGCCACACGGCGGTCGGCAGGTCCAGGTGACAGACCTGCCCGCTGGCGTGCACCCCGGCGTCGGTGCGGCCCGCCACGGTCAGCCCGGTCGCCGTGCCCGCGCCGAGCACCACGTCGAGGGTCTGCACGAGCACCCCGGCGACCGTGCGCCGCTGCGGCTGGGCGGCCCAGCCGGAGAAACCCGATCCGTCGTACGCGACGTCCAGCCGCAGCCGGGTGCGCTCGTCCACTCGTACCTCCGCCTCACGGGTCGGGCCCGGCACCCCCAGGGGGTGCCGGGCCCGACGGTGGCCTGGATCAGGCCTTGTCGTTCTCGCCGGCCTTGTCGTTCTCGCCGGCCTCGTCGCTGTCCTCGCGGGCGGCGGCGGTGTCACCGGACGCCGAAACGGGCGCCTCGGCGTCCTGGTCGCCCGTGTCCGACTTCGGGGCGTCCTCAGCCGGGGCGAGCGCCTCGACCTTGTCCTGCTGCGCGGCCTTGCGGGCGGCGGTCTTCTTGTTCGCCTTGGGCTCGGCGACCTGAAGCTCCTCGACCAGCTCGATGACCGCCATCGGCGCGTTGTCACCCTTGCGCGGACCGGTCTTCACGATCCGGGTGTAACCACCGTTGCGGGTGGCGAACCGGGGCGCGATCTGGTCGAACAGGGCGTAGACCACGTCCTTGTCCTTGACGACGCCCAGCACCCGCCGCCGCGAGGCCAGGTCACCGCGCTTGGCCTTGGTGATGAGCTGCTCGGCCAGCGGACGCAGCCGCCGGGCCTTCGTCTCGGTGGTCTTGATCTTGCCGTGCTGGAACAGCGCAGTGGCCAGGTTGGCCAGCATCAGCCGCTCGTGCGCGGGGCTGCCGCCGAGGCGGGGGCCCTTGGTGGGCGTGGGCATGCTTGGTGCTCCTCAGGTGTGGCGGCAGCGCGGACTAGAGCTGCTCGGTCTCGCGATAGTCGTCGGTGTCGTAGTCGGCCTCGCCGAACGTGTCCACGACGTGCGCCGGGTCGAAGTTGGGGGCCGAGTCCTTCAGCCCCAGACCCATCCCGGCGAGCTTCATCTTGACCTCGTCGATCGACTTCTGACCGAAGTTGCGAATGTCGAGGAGGTCTGCCTCGGTGCGCCCGATGAGCTCACCAACGGAGTTGATGCCCTCGCGCTTGAGGCAGTTGTAGGAGCGGACGGTCAGGTCCAGCTCCTCGATCGGCAGCGCCAGGTCCGCCGCGAGCTGGGCGTCCTGCGGGGACGGCCCGATGTCGATGCCCTCGGCGGTCTCGTCCAGCTCCCGAGCCAGACCGAACAGCTCCACCAGCGTCGAACCGGCGGAGGCCAGCGCGGTACGCGGGCCCATCGACGGCTTGGTCTCGACGTCGATGATCAGCCGGTCGAAGTCGGTCCGCTGCTCGACCCGGGTCGCCTCGACGCGGTACGTCACCTTCAGCACCGGCGAGTAGATCGAGTCGACCGGGATCCGGCCGATCTCGGCGCCGGCCTGCTTGTTCTGCGCCGCCGTGACGTAGCCGCGACCCCGCTCGACGGTCAGCTCCATGTCGAGCCGGCCCTTGCCGTTGAGGGTGGCGAGCTTGAGGTCCGGGTTGTGCACCGAGACACCGGCCGGGGGCTGGATGTCGCCCGCGGTCACGTCGCCGGGGCCCTGCTTGCGCAGGTACATGCTGACCGGCTCGTCGTGCTCGGAGCTGACGCAGAGCTCCTTGATGTTCATGACGAGCTCGACCACGTCCTCCTTGACACCGGGGATCGTGGTGAACTCGTGCAGCACGCCGTCGATCTTGATCGAGGTGACCGCCGCACCCGGGATCGACGACAGCAGCGTACGCCGCAGCGAGTTGCCCAGGGTGTAGCCGAAGCCCGGCTCCAGCGGCTCGATGGTGAACCGGGACCGGGTCTCGTTGATCGACTCCTCGGAGAGGGTCGGTCGCTGGCTGATGAGCATGTCTTCTCTTCTCTTCCGGGACGCCCGCTATATGACGCCCACGACAAACTGTTCCGGTGGCCCGCCCCGACAGGGCGGGCCACCGCAACGAGCTCCGACTACTTGGAGTAGAGCTCGACGATCAGCTGCTCCTGGACCTGCGTGTCGATGACCTGACGCGCCGGGAGCGAGTGCACGAGCACCTTCATCTGGCTCGGGATGGCCTCAAGCCACGCCGGAACCGTCTTCGCGCCGGCCTGGGCCTGCGCGACGATGAACGGGGTGAGCTCCTTGCTCTTGCCCCGAACCTCGATGATGTCGTGCTCCTTGACGCGGTACGACGGGATGTCGACCTTCTTGCCGTTCACCGTGAAGTGACCGTGCTTGACCAACTGGCGGGCCATGTCCCGCGAGTGGGCGTAGCCGGCCCGGTAGACGACGTTGTCCAGCCGCGACTCGAGGATCTGCAGCAGCACCTCGCCGGTCTTGGCCTTCTTGCCCACGGCCTCTTCGTAGTAGCCGCGGAACTGCTTCTCCAGCACGCCGTACACGCGACGGGCCTTCTGCTTCTCGCGGAGCTGGAGCAGGTACTCCGTCTCCTTGGTCCGGCCACGGCCGTGCTGTCCGGGCGGGAACGGCCGGGACTCGAACGGGCACTTCGGGCCATCGCACTTGCTGCCCTTGAGGAACAGCTTCATCTTCTCCCGCCGGCAACGGCGGCAGTCAGCACCGGTGTAACGAGCCATCTCTCTCTACCTCTCAGACCCGGCGACGCTTCGGCGGACGGCACCCGTTGTGCGGCTGCGGGGTGACGTCGGCGATCTGGCCGACCTCCAGCCCGGCGGCCTGCAACGAACGGATCGCGGTCTCCCGGCCGGAGCCGGGGCCCTTGACGAACACGTCGACCTTGCGCATGCCGTGCTCCATGGCCCGACGCGCGGCGGCCTCGGCGGCCAGCTGCGCGGCGAACGGAGTCGACTTGCGGGAGCCCTTGAAGCCCACCTGGCCCGACGAGGCCCAGGAGATGACCGCACCGGTCGGGTCCGTGATGGACACGATGGTGTTGTTGAAGGTGCTCTTGATGTGCGCCTGCCCGTGGGCGACGTTCTTGCGTTCCTTGCGCCGGACCTTCTTGACGGCGGCTCCGGCACGAGCCTTCGGTGGCATAAGTCTGTGCGCTCCTATTACTTCTTGCCGGGCTTCTTCTTGCCGGCGACGGTCCGCTTCGGGCCCTTGCGGGTCCGCGCGTTGGTCTTGGTCCGCTGCCCGCGCACGGGCAGACCCCGGCGGTGCCGGATGCCGGCGTAGCAGCCGATCTCGACCTTGCGGCGGATGTCAGCGGCGACCTCGCGGCGCAGGTCGCCTTCAACCTTGTAGTTGCCCTCGATGTGGCTCCGGAGCTGGACCAGCTCCTCGTCCGTGAGGTCCCGGGCGCGCTTGTCCGGCGAGATGCCGGTGGCGGCGAGCGTCTCCAGGGCGCGGGTACGACCCACGCCGAAGATGTAGGTGAGCGCGATCTCCATCCGCTTTTCGCGGGGGAGATCCACGCCGGCTAGACGTGCCATGTGCGGGCGTACTCCTCGTGATGTGTGGCGGAGGTGTGGACCCGTCCCACCCCGCTACCGGCCGTCCCGTCTTTCCGACGCTGTCAGCGCCGGCGACCGGGATCGGTCGTTGCCCGAGCGGGCCCCGGCCTCCGACCGGGGGTCAACCACGCACAGGTACGCGACGCGTACCGCCCGCGGCTGGAACGAGCATGTGATTCATTGTCTGGATCTGCGACCCGGACCGGTGCCCACCGACCGTTGTCACCCGGTCGGTCGTTACTGGTTCAGCCCTGGCGCTGCTTGTGGCGCGGGTCGGTGCAGATGACCATGACCCGGCCGTGCCGTCGGATGACCCGGCACTTGTTGCAGATCCTCTTGACGCTCGGCTTGACCTTCACGGTTGCCTTACTTCCCATCTGGCCCGACGACGCGCCGAGGCGCGACACCGGACGTCGAAGACGGACACGGGGACGACCCGGCCGCCGTCAGGCTTACTTGTAGCGGTAGACGATGCGCCCGCGGGTCAGGTCGTACGGCGAGAGTTCGACGACGACCCGGTCCTCCGGCAGGATGCGGATGTAGTGCTGCCGCATCTTGCCACTGATGTGAGCCAGCACCTTGTGGCCGTTCGCGAGCTCCACCCGGAACATGGCGTTCGGCAGGGGCTCGATGACTCGACCCTCGATCTCGATGGCTCCGTCTTTTTTCGGCATGTCCTCCGCTGTCCTGACGTCGGTTACTCCGGACGGCCCACAACGTCTTACACGGGCCACCGATCAAGATCGGGGGGCCCGCGCCAGCCGCGGCTCCGACTCCCACCGAAGCGCAGGATGGGCATGCCGGAGTGGACGCTGTGCGCCGATCAGAAAGTGTACGCCGGCCCGAGGGCCGCCGCCAAACCGGCCGGCGATCGGTGCGTCGAACCGGCTGGAACCGGCCATTCACACCCCGGCGTCGAGCGTCCCGCCCCGGCGTCTCCGCCCGGCCCCCGGCGTGCCCCGCCCCGGCTCCTCACGCAGTTCACCGGCCCCGGCCGGCTCCCGCTCCCGGAGCTGAGGTTCCCCGCCGGCCGTGGCCTGATCCCGCCCCCGGAGCGGGGCCTCCGTGGCCTGATCCCGCTCCCGGAGCGGGGCCTCCGTGGCCTGATCCCGCTCCCGGAGTCGCCCGGCGGGGGCGTCCGCCGGCGGGGGCGCGGGCTGCTGCTCCCCCGCCCCGGCCGGTTCCCGCCGTGGCGCTTCCCCGTCGGCGGGAACCGACTCCCGGTCCCGGGCCCCCTCGGCGGAAGCCGGTTCCCGCCGCTGTCCCTGCGCCTCGGCGGCGGCCAGCTCACGCTTGCGCGCCCGCTTGGCCAGCCGGCGCTCACGCCGCCGGTCCTGCTTCTCCGCCCACCGCCGCGGCTCACCCCCGGTGACACCGGCGACCGTGCGCACCAGCAGCACCGCGCCCCACGGCCCGGCCACCCAGGCGGGCCAGAAGTAGAACAACTCACCGGAGAGCGCGGAGGTCACCGCCCAGACGCTCACCACGATCGCGATCGTGCGCAGGTAGGGGAACCAGACCTCGGCCAGCCAACGGGCGGTCGCCGACGAGGTCGACGCCGGCACGACGGCCGGCGCCGGCAGGCCCGGCAGCGTGGCCAGCTCCGACGCGGCCGGACCCGCCGGCGCCGGCAGGTCGCGGACCACGGCGTTCAGCTCGCCGTACGTGCGCGCCGCGTACGCCCGTTGCAGCCGCTCGTCGTACTCGTGCAGGTCCAGCCGGCCCTCGTCCACGGCCACCCGCAGCCGCTCGGCCACCACCTGACGGTCCGCGTCGGCGGCCCGCATTCCGTCGCTCTCCCGCATACCCGCCAGCATGCCACCGCCCCACCAGTACGGGTTCCCGCCCTCACCCGGGCCCCAGGCGGCCCGGGACACGCGGCCCCGGGCACGGACCGCAGCCCAGGGCGCGAACGCCCTCAGCGCGACCTCAGCGGGTCGACGAGTCCGCCGGCTGGCGGGAGGTGACCAGCTCGCCGAGCCGGCCCCGGCCGCCGTCCGGCGCGGTGAGCACCCAGACGCCGTCGGCGAGCAGCGCCATCGTGTGCTCGACGTGCACCGCCATCGACCGGTCCCGGGTGACGACGGTCCAGCCGTCGGAGAACTCGACCGTCCGGGGCGAGCCAAGCGTGATCATGGGCTCGATGGCCAGCGCCATGCCCGGCACCAGTCGGGGACCCTTGCCCGGTCGCCCGTGGTTGAGCACGTGCGGGTCCTGGTGCATCTCGGTGCCGATGCCGTGCCCGCCGTAGCCGTCGACGATGCCGTACCGGCCGCCCTTGCGGACCGCGCTCTCCACGGCGTGCGAGATGTCGGTGAGCCGGCCCTTGCCGCTGGCCGCGCCCCGGGCGGCGGCGGCGATACCCGCCCACATGGCGTCCTCGGCGACCGCCGTCATCGTCAGCAGCGCCGGGTCGACCTCGCCCACCGCCACGGTGATGGCCGCGTCCCCGTGCCAACCGTCCAGCACCGCACCGCAGTCGATGGAGATCACGTCGCCGTCGCGGAGCACCTGCGTGGCCGACGGGATGGCGTGCACGACCTGCTCGTTGACGGACGAGCAGATCGACGCGGGAAAGCCGTGGTAGCCCTTGAACGAGGGCACGGCGCCGGCCTCGCGGATGGTCGACTCGGCGATGGCGTCCAGGTCGGCGGTGCTGACCCCGGGAGCGACCGCCTCCCGCATGCGCCGCAGCGCCTCGGCGACCACCAGCCCGGCGGCGCGCATCTTCTCGATCTGATCAGGGGTCTTCAGCTGGATGTCCAGCTGGGGACGACGCATGGAGCCGTTACCTTTCGTTGCCGAAGCCGAAGAACGGGGCACGTCGGACGTACCCCGCTCTTCGCACTCTATCCGCGTGCAACGCCGGGCGTCAGCCGCCGTACGAGCGCAGGGCGTCGATGGCGCGGACGGTGACGTCCTCCACCGGGCCGGTGGCGTCGATGCCCACCAGCTTGCCCTGGGCGCCGTAGTAGTCGACCAGCGGCGCGGTCTTGTCGGTGTATTCCCGCAGGCGGGTGGCGATCGTCTCCGGCTTGTCGTCGTCACGCTGGAACAGCTCGGCGCCGCACCGGTCGCAGACGTCCTCGCGGGAGGTGGCGTCGAACTCGACGTGCCAGATCTTGCCGCAGCCCCGGCAGGTGCGCCGGCCGGAGAGCCGCCGGATCACCTCGTCGTCGTCCACCACCAGCTCCAGGACCAGGTCCAGCGCGGTGCCCAGGTCGGCGAGGAGCTTGTCCAGCGCGGCGGCCTGCGGCGTGGTGCGCGGGAAGCCGTCGAGCAGGAAGCCCTCGGCGGCGTCCGGCTCGGCGAGCCGGTCCCGGACCATGTTGATGGTCACCTCGTCGGGCACCAGCTCGCCGGCGTCCATGTAGCGCTTCGCCTCGACCCCCAGCGGGGTGCCCTGCGTGACGTTCGACCGGAAGATGTCGCCGGTCGAGATCTTCGGGACCGAGAGGTGCGCGGCGACGAACTCGGCCTGCGTGCCCTTGCCCGCACCCGGCGGGCCAACCAGAACGAGTCTCATCTACCGCAGGAACCCTTCGTAGTTCCGCTGCATCAGTTGGCTCTCGATCTGCTTCGTGGTCTCCAGACCGACGCCGACCATGATCAGCACAGCGGTGCCGCCGAACGGGAAGTTCAGGTACTGCTGCTTGTCCAGCCAGATGAAGAAGAAGTTCGGCAGGATCGAGATGATGCCCAGGTAGAGCGCGCCCGGCAGCGTGATGCGGCTGAGGATGAAGTCGAGGTAGTCGGCGGTCGGCTTGCCGGGGCGGATGCCCGGCACGAAGCCGCCGTACTTCTTCATGTTGTCCGCGACCTCGGTCGGGTTGAACGTGATCGAGACGTAGAAGTACGTGAAGAAGATGATCAGCAGGAAGTAGACCACGATGTAGATCGGGCTGGTCGGGTCGACCAGGTTGTTCTGGATCCACGCCTGGGTCTTGCCCGGGTCGTTCTGGTCGAAGAACTGCAGCGCCAGCTGCGGCAGGTAGAGCAGCGACGAACCGAAGATGACCGGGATGACACCCGCCTGGTTGACCTTCAGCGGGATGTAGGTCGAGGTGCCACCGTACATCCGCCGGCCGATCATGCGCTTGGCGTACTGCACCGGGATGCGGCGCTGCGCCTGCTCGATGAAGGTGACCGCGGTGATGACCACCAGGACCAGCGCGATGACGAGCAGGAACTTGCCCCAGCCGCCGGTCTGCTTGATCTGCCAGCCCTCGCTGGGGAGCCGGGCGGCGATCGAGGTGAAGATCAGGACGGACATGCCGTTGCCGACGCCGCGGTCCGTGATCAGCTCGCCGAGCCACATCACCATGCCGGTGCCGGCGGTCATCGTCATGACCAGGAGGGTCAGCGTCAGCCAGTCCGGGATGCCGGTCCCCGTGGGGATGATCGGGAACTGGTCGCACTGGTTGTTGAAGAGCTGCCCGGAGCGGGCCAGCGCCACGAACGCCGACGCCTGCAGGACACCGAGGCCCAGCGTCAGGTAGCGGGTGTACTGGGTGATCTTGGCCTGGCCGGACTGGCCCTCCTTGCGGAGCTGCTCCAGCCGGGGGATCACCACGGTCAACAGCTGCAGGATGATCGACGCGGTGATGTAGGGCATGATGCCCAGCGCGAAGACCGAGAGCTGCAGCAGCGCTCCGCCGGAGAAGAGGTTGAGCAGGTTCAACACCCCGGTGGAGCCGTCCTGCAGGGTGTCGAGACACTTCTGGACGTTGCCGTACGAGACGCCCGGGCTGGGCAGCGTCGCCCCGAGCCGGTAGACCGCAATGATGCCTACTGTGAACAGCAGCTTCTTGCGCAGGTCAGGCGTACGGAACGCACTGAGAAAGGCGGACAGCAACTTTCTTCCTCCTGCGCGAGGCGGGCCGCCGGTGATCCCTGGCGGTCGGGGTGGACACCGGGCGAGCGCCCGATATCCGTGGCTGGGAAGGGACTCTAACAGCCCGATCCCGGTCCGGGCAGATGTGCCCGGCTACATAAACCGAATCCGATGTTACCCGGAGCACATCCGCCGGGCAGAGCATGGCGCCCGCCCAGTTGCGACAACTGAGCGGGCGCCACGGGTGATACGTGCCTACAGCTCGGTGGCGGAGCCACCGGCAGCGGCGATCTTCTCCTTGGCCGACGCGCTGAACGCGTGCGCCGACACCTGGAGGGCGATCCCGCCGAGGTCCCCGGTGCCGAGGACCTTGACCGGGTGACCCTTGCGGACCGCGCCGGACTCGACGAGCTCCAGCGGGCCGACCTCGCCGCCGTTCGGGAACAGTTCGGCGAGCCGGTCCAGGTTGACCACCTGGAAGACCACCTTGAACTTGTTCTTGAAGCCCTTCATCTTCGGCAGGCGCATGTGGATGGGCATCTGCCCACCCTCGAACGCCGCCGAGATGTTCTTGCGGGCCTTGGAACCCTTGGTACCGCGACCGGCGGTCTTGCCCTTGGAGCCTTCACCGCGACCCACACGGGTCTTGGCGGTCTTGGCACCGGGCGCCGGGCGCAGGTGGTGGACCTTGATCGTCATTACTCGACCTCCTCGACCTTCACGAGGTGGTTGACCGTGAAGATCATGCCGCGGATCTCCGGACGGTCCTCCTTGACCACCACGTCGTTGATCCGCTTGAGACCGAGCGAACGCAGCGAGTCACGCTGGTTCTGCTTGGTCCCGATCCCGGACCGGACCTGGGTGACCTTCAGGCGAGCCATCAGGATGCCACCCCCGCCCGCGACGCCAGCATGGCGGCCGGCGCGACGTCCTCGACCGGCAGGCCACGACGGGCCGCGACAGCCTCCGGGGACTCGAGCCCCTTCAGCGCCGCCACAGTGGCGTGCACGATGTTGATCGGGTTCGACGAACCGAGGCTCTTGGAGAGCACGTCGTGGATGCCCGCGCACTCCAGCACGGCACGCACCGGACCACCGGCGATGACACCCGTACCGGCGGAAGCCGGCTTGAGCAGCACCACACCGGCCGCGGCCTCACCCGTCACCGGGTGCGGGATCGACGCGGCGATCCGCGGAACCTTGAAGAAGTGCTTCTTGGCCTCCTCGACGCCCTTGGCGATCGCCGCGGGCACCTCCTTGGCCTTTCCGTAGCCCACACCGACGGTGCCGTCGCCGTCGCCCACGATCACCAGGGCGGTGAAGCTGAAGCGACGACCACCCTTCACGACCTTGGCGACGCGGTTGATCGCGACGACCCGCTCGAGGTGCGGGGTCTTCTCGACGGGCGCGTTTCCGCGGCCGCCCTCACGGCGGTTGTCGCGGCGACCACCCTCGTTGCCACCGGACCCGCCGCCACGGCGCTGTTGACCTGGCATCAGCAGCCTTCCTTATCTCTCGTGACGGGGTTTCTAGAACTCGAGCCCGGCTTCGCGGGCGGCATCGGCAAGCGCGGCGACGCGCCCCGCGTACCGGTTGCCACCGCGGTCGAAGACGACCTTGGCGACGCCCGCGGCCTTGGCCCGCTCGGCGAGCAGAGCGCCGACCTTGCCGGCCAGGGCCCGCTTGTCGCCCTCCGTGCCGCGCAGCGAGGCGTCCAGGGTCGAGGCCGACGCAAGGGTGTGACCCTTGGTGTCGTCCACGATCTGGGCGACCATGTGCCGCAGGGAACGGGTGACGACGAGGCGGGGACGCTCGGCGGTGCCGCTGACGTTCTTGCGGACCCGGAAGTGTCGGCGCGCACGCCCGACGGCGCGCTTGGCGGCGACGCCGCGGCGGCGCTTGAGCAGCGTGGCGCTCACTTCTTACCTGCCTTTCCGGCCTTGCGGCGGATGACCTCGCCCTGGTACTTCACGCCCTTGCCCTTGTAGGGCTCCGGCGGGCGGATCTTCCGGATGTTGGCGGCGACCTCACCGACGAGCTGCTTGTCGATGCCGGCCACGTGGAACACCGTCGGCTTCTCCACCGTGAAGGTGATGCCGTCCGGGGCCGGGACCAGCACCGGGTGCGAGAACCCGAGCGCGAACTCCAGGTCCTTGCCCTTGGCGGTCACGCGGTAACCGGTGCCGGCGATCTCCAGGCTCTTGCGGTAGCCCTCGGTGACACCGACGATCATGTTGGCGACCAGGGTACGGCTGAGGCCGTGCAGTTCCTTGGCCTTGCGCTCGTCGTTCGGGCGGTTGACGTTCAGCTGCCCGTCCTCGGCCCGGTCGACCGTGATCGGCTCGGCCAGGGTGTGCGAGAGCTCGCCCTTCGGGCCCTTGACCTTGACGGTCTGCCCGTCGATCGTGATATCGACGCCGGCTGGCACCGGGATCGACTTACGTCCAATACGCGACATTTCTACCTGTCTCCCGTTACCAGACGAAGGCGAGGACTTCCCCGCCAACGCTCCGCTTGCGGGCCTGCCGGTCGGTGAGCAGCCCCTGGGACGTCGAAATGATCGCCACGCCCAGCCCGCCGAGCACCCGCGGGAGCCCGTCCGACTTGGCGTAAACCCGCAGACCGGGCTTGGACACACGCTTGATGCCGGCCAGGCTCCGCTCCCGGTTCTGGCCATACTTCAGTTCGACGACCAGTCGCTTGCCGACGGCACCCTCCTCGGGCTCCTCGGCCGACCAGGTGGCGATGTAGCCCTCAGCCTTGAGGACCTCGGCGATGTTCGCCTTGATCTTCGAGTAGGGCATCGTCACCCGGTCGTGGTACGCCTGGTTGGCGTTACGCAGACGCGTGAGCATGTCTGCGATCGGGTCGGTCATCGTCATGGATTTCGTCAGCCTTTCTCGCCGGGGTTCCCGGGGCCTTCCGCCCCGGGCCTACGGCGAAGAGCAATACGTGATCGGTGCAAGGGGTCCCGGCCCGACGGCCGGGACGCGGTCGCCCTTACCAGGATGCCTTGGAAACGCCCGGCAGCTCACCGCGGTGGGCCATCTCCCGGATGCAGATCCGGCAGAGACCGAACTTGCGGTAGACCGCCTTGGGACGCCCGCACCGCTGGCAGCGGGTGTAGGCGCGAACCGAGAACTTCGGCTTCGCGGCCGCCTTGTGGATCAGCGCCTTCTTGGCCATCTCAGTTCTCCTTGAACGGGAAGCCCAGAAGCTTGAGCAGCGCCCGGCCCTCGTCGTCGGTCGTGGCGGTCGTGACCACCGTGATGTCCATGCCCCGCTGCCGATCGATCTTGTCCTGGTCGATCTCGTGGAACACCGACTGCTCGGTCAGGCCGAACGTGTAGTTGCCGTGCCCGTCGAGCTTGCGCCCGTCCAGGCCGCGGAAGTCACGGATACGCGGGAGCGCGATCGACAGCAGCCGGTCCAGGAACTCCCACATCCGATCGCCGCGAAGGGTCACCTTCGCACCGATCGGCATGCCCTCGCGGAGCTTGAACTGCGCGATGGACTTGGTCGCCCGACGCACCTGCGGCTTCTGGCCGGTGATGGTGGCCAGGTCCCGGACGGCGCCGTCGATCAGCTTGGCGTCCCGGGCTGCCTCGCCGACACCCATGTTGACGACGATCTTGACCAGCCGCGGCACCTGCATGGGGTTGCCGAAGCTGTGCTGCTCCTGCAGCTTGGCCACGATCTCGTTGCGGTACCGCTCCTTGAGTCGCGGCATGGTCTTGCTTTCCGTAGCCGTGGTCATCACAGGTCCTTACCGGTGCTACGCGCGATGCGGACCTTCTGGCCGTTTTCGTCGATCCGGTAACCGACGCGGGTCGGCTTGCCGTCGGAGTCCAGGACCTGCACGTTCGAGACGTGGATCGGGGCCTCCTGGGTGACGATGCCACCGGTCTTGGCGCCACGCTGGGTGGTGCTGATGCGGGTGTGCTTCTTGACCCGGTTCACGCCCTCGACCAGGACCTTGTCCTGCCGCGGGTAGGCCGTGATGACCTTACCCTTGGCACCCTTGTCCTTGCCGGCGATGACGACGACCGTGTCGCCCTTCTTGACCTTCACGGTCACAACACCTCCGGCGCGAGAGAGATGATCTTCATGAACCGCTTGTCCCGCAGCTCCCGACCCACCGGGCCGAAGATACGGGTACCGCGCGGGTCCCCGCCGTCCTTGATGATGACGGCGGCGTTCTCGTCGAAGCGGATGTACGAACCGTCCGGCCGCCGCCTCTCCTTGGCGGTGCGAACGACGACCGCCTTGACGACGTCGCCCTTCTTCACACCGGCACCCGGGATAGCGTCCTTGACGGTGGCCACGATGACGTCGCCAATGCTCGCGTAGCGCCGACCGGAGCCACCGAGAACCCGGATGCACAGGATCTCCCTGGCACCCGTGTTGTCGGCGACGCGCAGTCGCGACTCCTGCTGAATCACGTCTATCTCCTATGTCTGCCGGTTCTCCGGCCGCGCACGGCGGCCGGAGCCTGGCGGAACCCGCGCCCGGCTGACGCCGGACGAGCTCGAGCCTTCGCTACTTGGCCTTTTCCAGGATCTCCACGATCCGCCACCGCTTCGTGGCGGACAGCGGCCGGGTCTCCATGATCATGACCCGGTCGCCGGTGCCGGCGGCGTTCTGCTCGTCGTGGACCTTCAGCTTGCGCGTACGGCGCATGATCTTGCCGTAGAGCGCGTGCTTGACCCTGTCCTCGACCTCGACGACGACGGTCTTGTCCATCTTGTCGCTGACCACGAGGCCCTCACGCACCTTACGGCGGGCCCGCGCGTCGGCGGTGGTGGTGTTCTCGCTCATGATGCAGTCACCTCAGTCGGCGCGACCGAGAGACCCAGCTCGCGCTCACGCATGATCGTGTAGATCCGGGCAATCTCCCGACGGATGACCTGCAGCCGCCGGTTGTTGTCCAGCTGGCCGGTCGCGGCCTGCACGCGGAGGTTGAACAGCTCCGCCTTGGCCTCGCGCAGCTTCGTGACCAGCTCCTCCTCGGAGAGCTCACGCAGCTCGGAGGCCTTAACGCCCGCTGCCATCAGGATTCACCCACTTCGCGCGTAACAATGCGGCACTTCATCGGGAGCTTGTGGATCGCGCGACGCATAGCCTCTCGCGCGATCTGCTCGTTCGGGAAGGACATCTCGAAGAGAACCCGCCCTGGCTTCACGTTGGCGACCCACCACTCGGGCGAACCCTTACCGGAACCCATCCGGGTCTCGGCCGGCTTCTTGGTGAGGGCCTGGTCCGGGAAGATCGTGATCCAGACCTTGCCACCACGCTTGATGTGGCGGGTCATCGCGATACGCGCCGACTCGATCTGGCGGTTCGTCACGTACGCCGGCTCGAGAGCCTGGATCCCGAACTCGCCGAACACCACCCGGTTACCACCCTTGGACGCGCCACTGCGGTCCGGGTGGTGCGGCTTGCGGAAGCCCTTCGGGGGCTTGCGCGGCATCAGCATCTGTCAGCCCTCCTGCTGCGTTTCTGCCGCGGCGGCGACGGCGGCGGGATCCACCGCGTCACCACTCGGCGTCTCGGCCTGCTGCGCGATCGTCGTCGCGGCGGCGGCCCTGCCGGCCTCGGTGCCGCCGGCGGTCGTGCCGGACGAGCCGGAACGGCCACGGCGCGGACGCTCGGGACGGTCGCCACGGTCACGGCGCGGGCGCGACGGAGCCTCGGCCGGAGTCTCCCGACCCGGCACCGCGTCGCCCTTGTAGATCCAGACCTTCACGCCGATCCGGCCGAAGCTCGTACGGGCCTCGAAGAAGCCGTACTCGATGTTGGCCCGCAGCGTGTGCAGCGGCACCCGGCCCTCGCGGTAGAACTCGGTCCGGCTCATCTCGGCGCCGCCGAGACGACCCGAGACCTGGACCCGGATGCCCTTGCAGACCGGGTTCTTCATCGCGGACTGCATGGCCTTGCGCATCGCCCGACGGAAGCTCACCCGGCTGGAGAGCTGCTCGGCCACACCCTGGGCGACGAGCTGCGCGTCCGACTCGGGGTTCTTCACCTCGATGATGTTCAGCTGGACCTGCTTGCCGGTCAGCTTCTCGAGCTTGCCGCGGATCTTGTCGGCCTCCGCACCCTTACGGCCGATGACGATGCCCGGCCGGGCGGTGTGGATGTCGACGCGGACCCGGTCGCGGGTGCGCTCGATGTCGACCTTGGAGATGCCGGCACGCTCGAGCCCCGTGGACATCATGCGGCGGATCTTGACATCCTCGCCGATGTAGTCCTTGTAGAGCTTGTCCGCGAACCAGCGGGACTTCCAGTCGGTCGAGATGCCGAGCCGGAACCCGTGCGGGTGAACCTTCTGACCCATTACTCGGCGCCCTCCGTCTTGCTCTGCGTCTCGACCGGCTCCGCCTGCTTCGCCGGCGCCGCCTTCTTGGCGGCCGCCTTCTTCGGCGCTGCCGGCGCCACCGCCTCGACCACGACGGTGATGTGGCAGGTGCGCTTGCGGATCCGGTACGCCCGGCCCTGCGCCCGCGGCTGGAACCGCTTCATGGTCGGGCCCTCGTCGACGAACGCCTCGCTGACGAGCAGCGCGTCGGGGTCCAGCCGCTCGTTGTTCTCCGCGTTGGCAATCGCGCTCGCGAGCACCTTGTATACCTGCTCGCTCGCAGCCTGCGGCGCGAACTGCAGCACCGTGAGCGCCTCCTTCGCGGGCAGGCCGCGGACGAGGTTGACCACCCGGCGCGCCTTCATCGGCGAGATGCGCACGTGCCGCGCAACCGCCCGCGCGCCCGGAAGCACCGGAGCGTCGCCCTTTCCTGGCATCGCTGTAACCCCTTGTTCCTCTATCCGTATGCCCGCGGCGTCAGCGCCGACGGCTCTTCCGGTCGTCCTTCTCGTGACCCTTGAACGTGCGGGTCAGCGCGAACTCGCCGAGCTTGTGCCCGACCATCGCCTCGGTCACGAACACCGGGACGTGCTTGCGTCCGTCGTGCACGGCGATCGTGTGACCCAGCATCTCCGGGATGATCGTCGAGCGCCGCGACCAGGTCTTGATGACGTTCTTAGAGCCCTTGTCGTTCTGCGTCTCCACCTTCTTGAGCAGGTGGTCGTCGATGAACGGGCCCTTCTTCAGGCTGCGAGGCATGTCTTATCTCCCTCAGCCGCGCTTACGCGTGGCGTAGCGACGGCGGACGATCAGCCGGTCACTCGGCTGGCCCTTACGACGGGTACGGCCCTCGGGCTTACCCTGCGGGTTGACCGGGTGGCGACCACCGGAGGTCTTACCCTCACCACCACCGTGCGGGTGGTCGACCGGGTTCATCGCGACACCACGGACGGTCGGGCGCTTGCCCTTCCACCGCATCCGGCCGGCCTTGCCCCAGTTGATGTTCGACTGGTCGGCGTTGCCGATCTCGCCGACGCTCGCGCGGCAGCGGACGTCGACCCGCCGGATCTCGCCGGACGGCATACGCAGGGTCGCGTACACGCCCTCGCGGCCGAGCAGCTGGATGCCGACGCCGGCCGAACGGGCCAGCTTGGCGCCGCCGCCCGGACGCAGCTCCACGTTGTGGATCGTGGTGCCGACCGGGATGTTGCGCAGCGGCAGGTTGTTGCCCGGCTTGATGTCCGCCCCGGGACCGGACTCGACGCGGTCGCCCTGCTTGATGTCCTTCGGCGCGAGGATGTAGCGCTTCTCGCCGTCGGCGTAGTGCAGCAGCGCGATGCGCGCGGTGCGGTTCGGGTCGTACTCGATGTGCGCGACCTTCGCCGGCACGCCGTCCTTGTCGACCCGCTTGAAGTCGATCAGACGGTACTGGCGCTTGTGTCCGCCACCCTGGTGCCGCGCGGTGATCCGGCCGTGGGCGTTACGCCCGCCCTTCTTCGGCAGCGGAGCCAGCAGCGACTTCTCGGGCGTCGACCGGGTGATCTCAGCGAAGTCGGCGACGCTGGAGCCACGCCGGCCCGGCGTCGTCGGCTTGTACTTACGAATAGCCATTGTCTACACCCCTCAGCTGACCGGGCCGCCGAAGGCCTCGATACGGTCACCGTCAGCCAGCTTCACGATCGCCCGCTTGGTGGCCTTACGCTGCCCGAAACCGGTCTTGGTCCGCTTGCGCTTGCCCTGGCGGTTGAGCGTGTTGACCGTCAGGACGCGGACATCGAAGATCTGCTGGATCGCAATCTTGATCTCGGTCTTGTTCGCGTCCGGGTGCACCAGGAAGGTGTACCAGTTCCGGTTCAGCTCGCTGTAGCTCTTCTCCGAGACGACCGGCGCCACGATGATGTCGCGCGGGTCGGCGATGGTGCTCACTTGCCACCCTCCTCGGTGGTCTCGGCGGGAACACCCAGGAACTCGTCCAGGGCGTCCTTGGTGAAGACCACGTCGTCGGCCACCAGCACGTCGTACGTGTTGAGCTGGCCGGCCTCGATCAGGTGCGCCCGCGGCTCGTTGCGCAGCGACACCCAGTTCAGCTCGTCGGTGCTGCTCAGCACGACCAGGACCCGACGGGCCTCGGTCAGCTTCGCCAGCGTGGCCAGGGCGGCCTTGGTCGACGGCTTCTCACCCGAGACGAACGCCTCGACGACGTGCACCTGCCCGGCGCGGGCCCGGTCGGAGAGGGCGCCACGCAGGGCGGCGACCTTCATCTTCTTCGGGGTCCGCTGGCTGTAGTCGCGCGGCACGGGGCCGTGCACGACGCCACCGCCGGCGAACTGCGGCGCGCGGATCGAGCCCTGCCGGGCGCGACCGGTGCCCTTCTGCTTGTACGGCTTCTTGCCGCCACCGGCGACCTCGCCGCGGGTCTTGACCTTGTGCGTGCCCTGCCGGGCCGCCGCGAGCTGCGCCACCACGACCTGGTGCATCAGCGCGAGGTTGGCCTGGACGTCGAAGATGTCGGCGGGCAGCTCGACCGAGCTGCTCTTGGAGCCTTCGACGGTGAGGACGTCAACGGTGGTCACTTGGCCGCACCGCCCTTCTTCGCCTTGGTCTTGGCCGCGGCACGGACCAGGACCAGCGCGCCCTTGGGGCCGGGAATGGCACCACGGACGAGCAGGAGGTTGTTCTCGGTGTCGACCGCCTGGACGGTCAGGTTCTGGACGGTGTAGCGCACGCCACCCATCCGGCCGGCCATCCGGGTGCCCTTGAAGACACGACCCGGGGTGGCGCAGGCGCCGATGGAGCCCGGCGAGCGGTGCTTGCGCTCGACACCGTGGCTGGCGCGCAGACCGTGGAAGCCGTGTCGCTTCATCGGGCCGGCGTAGCCCTTGCCCTTGGTCTTGCCGGTCACGTCGATGGAGACGCCGACCGGGAACTCCTCGACCGTGATCTCCTGGCCGAGCGAGTATTCGCCGGCGTCGCTGGTGCGCAACTCGACGATGTGCCGGCGCGGCGCGACGTCGGCCTTCGCGTAGTGCCCGCTGATCGGCTTCTTGACCTTGCGCGGGTCGATCGTGCCGTACGCGAGCTGGACCGCGGAGTAACCGTCCTTCTCGGCGCTACGAACCTGGCTGATGACGCACGGGCCGGCCTCGACCACGGTCACCGGGACAACACGGTTGTTGTCCCAGACCTGGGTCATGCCGAGCTTGGCGCCCAGGATCCCCTTGACTTGCCTGTCCATTTGTCCGGTCCCTACAGCTTGATCTCGATGTCGACGCCAGCCGGCAGGTCGAGGCGCATGAGCGAGTCGACCGTCTTCGGGGTCGGGTCGATGATGTCGATCAGCCGCTTGTGCGTGCGCATCTCGAAGTGCTCGCGCGAGTCCTTGTACTTGTGCGGCGAGCGGATGACGCAGAAACGGTTGATCTCCGTGGGCAGCGGCACCGGGCCCGCGACCTGCGCCCCGGTACGCGTCACCGTCTCGACGATCTTCCGAGCCGAGGAGTCGACGACCTCGTGGTCATAGGCCTTGAGCCGGATGCGGATCTTCTGTCCCGCCATGGTGGCTTCTGTTCCTTCTCTCGATGCCGCTGTGTTGCGGGCGCCTGCACCGGCTGGCACAGGCCCACTTCGCCGACCCCCGCGGTCGGGCGTGTCGCGCCCTCGGACCAGGCTCCGCCCCGGGACTCCGGAGCGACTCTGACCGCGCGTGGGTCAAGGCGCCGATCGCACCTACCGCGACCTGAACGCCGTGCGAGGGTGGTTGGCGAACGGGCCGCCAACCACCCTACGCTCGACTGCCTGCCACCCGGAGGTTCAGCGCGAGCCGAACACGGGCAGCGAACTGTCGTTACGCAACCTGACTAGTATGCCGCACGACCGGCGGCAGGCCTAATCGGGGTTACCTAGCTCACTTGATGATCTTGGTGACGAACCCGGCGCCGACGGTGCGGCCACCCTCGCGGATCGCGAACTTGAGGTTCTCCTCCATGGCGATGGGCTGGATCAGCTTCACCGTCATGGTGGTGTTGTCGCCCGGCATGACCATCTCGGTGCCCTCGGGCAGCGTGACGACGCCGGTGACGTCCGTGGTCCGGAAGTAGAACTGCGGACGGTAGTTCTGGAAGAACGGCGTGTGCCGGCCGCCCTCCTCCTTGCCGAGGATGTAGACGGTCGCCTCGAACTCGGTGTGCGGGGTCGTGGTGCCCGGCTTGACGACCACCATGCCGCGCTCGACGTCCTCGCGCTTGGTGCCACGCAGCAGCAGGCCGACGTTCTCACCTGCGCGGGCGTCGTCCAGGGTCTTCCGGAACATCTCGATCGCGGTGACCTTGGTCTTGAAGCCCTTCTCCCGGATGCCGACAACCTCGACGTCCTCGTTCGGGAGCAGGACGCCGCGCTCGACGCGACCGGTGACGACGGTGCCACGACCGGTGATCGTGAACACGTCCTCGACGGGCATGAGGAACGGCTTCTCGGTCTCGCGCTCCGGCTGCGGAATCGCGGTGTCGACCGCGTTCATCAGCTCGAGCAGCTTCTCGGTCCACACCGGGTCGCCCTCGAGCGCCTTCAGCGCGGAGACCTGGACGACCGGCAGGTCGTCACCCGGGTACTCCTGCGCCGAGAGCAGCTCACGGACCTCGAGCTCGACGAGCTCCAGGAGCTCCTCGTCATCGACCATGTCGCTCTTGTTGAGCGCCACGACGATGTACGGCACGCCGACCTGGCGGGCCAGCAGCACGTGCTCGCGGGTCTGCGGCATCGGGCCGTCGGTCGCCGCGACCACCAGGATCGCGCCGTCCATCTGCGCGGCACCGGTGATCATGTTCTTGATGTAGTCGGCGTGACCGGGGCAGTCGACGTGCGCGTAGTGCCGCGACTCGGTCTGGTACTCGACGTGTGCGATCGAGATCGTGATGCCGCGGGCCTTCTCCTCCGGCGCCTTGTCGATCTCGTCGAACGGCGTGTAAGGGTTCAGGTCCGGGTACTGGTCGTGCAGGACCTTGGTGATGGCCGCCGTCAGCGTCGTCTTACCGTGGTCGATGTGACCAATGGTGCCGATGTTGACGTGCGGCTTAGTCCGCTCGAACTTAGCCTTCGCCACTGGGTCCTCCTGTGGACTTCTTGGTTCGTTCGCCCCGGCGCGCCGGTCGGCGCTAGGACTCTGTCGACAGCCTTTCCGGCCTGCGGCCGGAGAGCTTTGGTGGGTTCTGCGGCGATGAAGCCTACAGGCCCGGTCTCACGCATCCCGACCGAGGTGGTCGCGGGCGGGAAAATCCTCCCGCGACCGCCCCGGATCGTCGCTCACTTCAGGTGAGGGTCACTCACCCGTCGCCTTGGCGATGATCTCCTTCGCGACCGAGGACGGAACCTCGGCGTAGGAGTCGAACTGCATGCTGTAGCTAGCCCGGCCCTGGGTCTTCGACCGCAGGTCGCCGACGTAGCCGAACATCTCCGACAACGGCACCAGGGCCCGGACGACGCGGGCGCCGTTGCGCTCCTCCATCGCCTGGATGATGCCGCGGCGGGAGTTGATGTCGCCGATGACGTCACCCATGTTCTCCTCCGGAGTGGTGACCTCAACAGCCATCATCGGCTCGAGCAGCGCGGGGTCGGCCTTGCGGGCCGCCTCCTTCATCGCCATCGAGCCGGCGATCTTGAACGCCATCTCCGACGAGTCGACGTCGTGGTACTGGCCGTCCACCAGGGTGAGCTTGACGCCCACCAGGGGGAAGCCGGCGAGGATGCCGTACTGCATGGCGTCCTGCGCGCCCGCGTCCACCGACGGGATGAACTCCCGGGGGATGCGGCCACCGGTCACGGCGTTCGAGAACTCGTAGGTCGGGGCGTCGTTGCCCAGCGGCAGCGGCTCCAGGGCGATGATCACCCGGGCGTACTGGCCGGAACCGCCGGTCTGCTTCTTGTGGGTGTACTCGACCTTCTCCACCTTGCGGCGGATGGTCTCGCGGTAGGCCACCTGCGGCTTGCCGATGTTGGCCTCGACGTTGAACTCGCGGCGCATCCGGTCGACCAGGATGTCCAGGTGCAGCTCGCCCATGCCGGAGATGACCGTCTGACCGGTCTGGTCGTCCAGCTTGACGCGGAAGGTCGGGTCCTCCTCGGCCAGCCGCTGGATGGCGGTGCTGAGCTTCTCCTGGTCGGCCTTGGTCTTCGGCTCGATGGCGACCTCGATGACCGGCTCCGGGAAGGTCATCGACTCCAGGATGACCTGCTTCGCCGGGTCGCAGAGGGTGTCACCCGTGGTGGTCTGCTTCAGACCCTGCACCGCGATGATGTCGCCGGCCTGGGCCGAGGCGCGCTCTTCCCGCTTGTTGGCGTGCATCTGGTAGATCTTGCCGATCCGCTCCTTGCGGTCCTTGGTGGAGTTGACCACCTGGGAGCCGGACTCGAGCGTGCCGGAGTAGATCCGCACGTAGGTGAGCTTGCCGAGGTGCTTGTCTGTCTGGATCTTGAAGGCCAGGCCGGCGAACGGCTCGGCGGCCGACGGCTTACGCACCAGCGGGGTCTCGCCGTCGGTGGCCAGGCCCTCGATCGCCGGGATGTCCAGCGGCGACGGAAGGTACGCGACGACCGCGTCCAGCATCGGCTGGATGCCCTTGTTCTTGAAGGCCGTGCCGGTGAGGACCGGGTTGGCCTTGCCGGCGATGGTGGACCGGCGGATGGCGGCCTTCATCTCCTCGACGGAGATCTCCTCGCCCTCCAGGTACTTCTCCATCACCGCGTCGTCGACGTCGGCCAGGGTCTCGACCAGCTTCTCGCGCCACTCCGCAGCGGAGTCGGCGAGGTCGGCCGGGATCTCCTCGATCGCGTAGTCGTCACCCTTCTGGGTCTCCCCGCGCCAGGTGAGCGCGCGCATCTCGACCAGGTCGACCACGCCGATGAAGTCGGACTCGGCACCGATCGGGATCTGGAGCACCAGCGGCGTGGCGTTGAGCCGGTCGATCATCATCTGCACGCAGCGGAAGAAGTCGGCACCGGTCCGGTCGAGCTTGTTGACGAAGCACATCCGAGGGACGTTGTACTTGTCGGCCTGGCGCCAGACGTTCTCCGTCTGGGGCTCCACGCCAGCGACACCGTCGTAGACCGCGACCGCACCGTCCAGCACCCGCAACGACCGCTCGACCTCGACCGTGAAGTCGACGTGGCCGGGCGTGTCGATGATCTGGATCGTGTGGCCCTTCCACTCACACTTGGTGGCAGCGGAGGTGATGGTGATGCCACGCTCCTGCTCCTGCTCCATCCAGTCCATGACGGCAGCGCCCTCGTGGACCTCACCGATCTTGTACGTGATACCGGTGTAGAACAGGATCCGCTCAGTGGTCGTGGTCTTACCGGCATCGATGTGCGCCATGATGCCGATGTTGCGTACGTTGGCGAGCGCGTCTGCGGCGGCCACTTCAATCCCTACTTATCGTCGTCTCGACACAACTGGTGGCGGTTCCGGCGCCACGAGGGCGCCGGAACCAGGGTGTTACCAGCGGTAGTGCGCGAAGGCCTTGTTGGACTCGGCCATCTTGTGCGTGTCCTCGCGCCGCTTGACGGCGGCACCCAGACCGTTGCTCGCGTCCAGCAGCTCGTTCATCAGCCGCTCGATCATGGTCTTCTCGCGGCGGGCGCGAGAGTAGGTGACCAGCCAGCGCAGGCCCAGGGTGGTGGCCCGGGAGGGGCGCACCTCGACCGGAACCTGGTAGGTGGCGCCACCGACGCGGCGGCTACGGACCTCGAGGGTCGGCTTGACGTTGTCCATCGCCCGCTTGAGGGTGACGACCGGGTCGGTGCCGGACTTCTCGCGGCAGCCCTCGAGGGCGGCGTAGACGATGCGCTCGGCGAGCTGACGCTTACCGCGCATGAGGATCTTGTTCACCAGCTGGGTGACCAGCGGCGAGTTGTACACCGGGTCAGCGACCAGCGGATTCCGCGGAGCGGGTCCCTTACGCGGCATGTCAGCTCTTCTCCTTCTTCGCGCCGTAACGGCTGCGCGCCTGCTTGCGGTTGCGGACACCCTGGGTGTCCAGCGAACCGCGGACGATCTTGTACCGCACGCCGGGGAGGTCCTTCACCCGGCCGCCGCGGACGAGCACGATCGAGTGCTCCTGCAGGTTGTGGCCGACGCCCGGGATGTAGGCGGTCACCTCGATCTGGCTGCTGAGCTTGACACGAGCGACCTTGCGCAGCGCCGAGTTCGGCTTCTTGGGGGTGGTGGTGTACACGCGGGTGCACACGCCGCGCCGCTGAGGGGAACCCTTCAGCGCCGGGGTCTTGGTCTTGCTCGTCTTTGCCTGGCGGCCCTTTCGGACCAGCTGCTGGATCGTGGGCACCGGGTTTCTCCGCTCCCTTCGACCGCCTGGTGGCGGCCGCGCCGTCTGCCGTAGCCGACCTGATAGCCGACTCTCCTACATTTCGGCCAGGGCCGCCTCGCGGCGTCCCGGCACCCGCGGTCGGGCGTGTCGCCCGAGTCACGGTCCCGGCGCCGACGCTTGCGCGTGTCGACCGGGTCCTGCCCCGGTGCACGGCAGGCCGCGCGCCGGGTCTGTGGCTTTGTCGTGCTCCCACGCGATCTCCGGCTCACCGGATCCAGCGCACGCACGAGTCGCCCGGGCACGCCCGGGCGCAAGGGGAAAGAGTACCTACCACAACCGCACAGGTCAAAACGGAGCGGCTGGCGGGACGTCCACCGCCCGCCGATCGAACCCGTAGCGCCTACTTGCCCGTGGTGGGCACCTACCGGGCCCGAGCCCGCCCGTGATGGGCACCTACCGGGGCAAGTGTACCGGCTTCCGTACGGACCGGCCCCGTCGACCCCGTCACGCCCGCGTGCGGGCCGCCGGGGTCAGCCGAGCGCCAACAGCAACGCCAGCCCCAGGCCGAGAAGGCTGAGCAGCAGCCCCGCCGCGCCACAGCTGATCCCGGCCACCGCCAGGCCACGCCCGGTGAACCGGACCGCCGGCGGCCCCGCCGGGCGGCGGATCTGCCGCAGCCCCAGCAGTCCGGCCACGCCCGCTCCCGCGCCGGTCAGCACGCCCAGCACCGTGACGGCGCCGGCAGCCCAGGCGCCGCCCGAGCTGGCGACCGCCCCGAGGCAGATCACCAGGAGCGCGACGAGCGTCGAGACGACGCCGGCCACCAGGGAACCCAGGGCCAGGCCGGAGGTGACCGGCGGCACGTCGAGCTGCACCACACCGAACGGCGTGCCCGCGACCGGGTCGACCCGCTTCGGCGGCCGGGCGGCCTCGCGCGGGGGCGGCGGCGGGGCCGGGCCCCAGCCGGCGGGCGACGGGCCCGCGGGCGCGGCACCCCAGCCGGCACCCGGGTGCGTCACCCGAACCGGCGGCGGGGCGCCCCACGACGGTCCCGGCGGCGGATACCCCGGGGACGGGGTGTCCCGCCCCCCGTCGGGTCGCGTCCAGCCCGGCTGGCCGGGCGGTGCGGCCTGCGGGTTCGCGGCGGGGTGCGCCACGGGATCGCCGCCCGGGTAGCGCGCCGGATCCGTCACGGGTCCTCCTGTCGACGTCTCGGCGTCCACCGCCGCGCGAGGGACACCGGCCAGGCTACCGCCGCCGGGCCGACCGCCCGCGCCCGGCGTGAACCGTCCCTGCGGCGGCGGGTCAGTCCACGTTCGGGGCGAAGTCCTGCCCGTAGGGCGTGTCGGCGAGCCGGACCACCCCGAGCACCACCGCGGTCACCACGCTCACGGCCACCAGCACCAGGCCCGTCCAGGCCAGCCGCTCCCCCCGCCGCAGCCAGGCCGAACCGGTCAGGAAACCCCCCGAGGCGTACGCCTCCCGGCGCGCCTGACGGGCCAGCTGGAGGGCCAGCGTGGCCGGCACCACGCCGCCGACGAACAGACCGGTCAACGCGCCGATCAGCCCCAGTGCGAAGACCGCCCGCGCCTTGGTGGCCCGGGCCGGGTCGGGGTCGAGCGGGTGGCGGGGCGGCCCCGGCGGGGCGACGGGCGCCTGCCCGGGTGCGGTCGTCATGCCCCCCATCATGCCCCGCTGCGCACCGCCACCGCGCCCGCACGGCCCACCCCGACCCCCGGACACGACGAGGCCCCCGGCGGATGCCGGGGGCCTCGTCGATCGTGCTGCCTAGCGGTACGACCCGAAGTCGAAGTCGTCCAGCGGAACCGCCTGGCCGCTGGCCGGCCCGAAGCCGTAGTCGGTCTCCGGGTAGCCGGTCATCGAGTAGACCTTGGCCTTCGCCTCCTCGGTCGGCTCCACCCGGACGTTGCGGTACTTGCTGATGCCGGTACCGGCCGGGATGAGCTTACCGATGATCACGTTCTCCTTGAGGCCGACGAGCGAGTCGCTGCGCGAGTTGATCGCCGCGTCGGTCAGCACCCGGGTGGTCTCCTGGAAGGAGGCCGCCGAGAGCCAGGAATCGGTGGCCAGCGAGGCCTTGGTGATACCCATGAGCACCGGGCGGCCGGCGGCGGGCTCGCCGCCCTCGGAGACGAGTCGGCGGTTCTCCGACTCGAACAGCGCCCGGTCGACCAGCACGCCCGGCAGGAACTCGGTCGCGCCGGAATCGATCACCGTCACCCGCTTGAGCATCTGGCGGATGATGATCTCGATGTGCTTGTCGTGGATGAGCACACCCTGCGAGCGGTAGACCTCCTGGACCTCACTGGTCAGGTGGACCTGGACCGCCCGCGGTCCCATGATCCGCAGAAGCTCGTGCGGGTCGATGGTGCCCTCGGTCAGCTTCTCGCCGACCGCGACGTGACCGCCGTCGTGGGTCCGCAGCTTGACCCGCTTCGAGATCTTGTCGTAGACGATCTCGTCGCTGCCGTCGTCCGGCACCACGATGATCTTCCGCGACCGCTCGCCGTCCTCGATCCGGATCCGACCGGGGGTGTCGGCGATGGGCGCCTTGCCCTTCGGGACCCGGGCCTCGAAGATCTCCTGGACACGCGGCAGACCCTGGGTGATGTCCTCACCCGCGACACCACCGGTGTGGAAGGTACGCATCGTCAGCTGCGTGCCCGGCTCACCGATCGACTGGGCGGCGATGATGCCGACCGCCTCGCCGATGTCGACCGACTTGCCGGTCGGCAGCGACCGGCCGTAGCAGGCCGCGCAGACGCCCAGCTTCGACTCGCAGGTCAGCACGCTGCGCACCCGGACCGTCTCGGTCCCGGCGGCGACGATCCTGTCGACCAGGATCGAGTTGAGGTCCTGGCCCCGCTCGGCGACGACGACGCCGTCCGGCCCCTTGATGTCGTCGGCCAGCGTACGGGCGTGCACGCTGGTCTCCGCGTGCTCGTGCACCACCAGCTTGCTGTCGCGCCGGTCACCGATCTGCATCGGGATGGCCCGGTCCGTGCCGCAGTCCTCCTCGCGGATGATGACGTCCTGCGAGACGTCCACCAGACGACGGGTCAGGTAACCCGAGTCGGCGGTCCGCAGGGCGGTGTCCGCGAGGCCCTTACGGGCACCGTGCGTGGAGATGAAGTACTCCAGCACGGACAGACCCTCCCGGTAGCTGGCCTTGATCGGCCGCGGGATGATCTCGCCCTTCGGGTTCGCCACCAGACCACGGATCGCCGCGATCTGCCGGAGCTGGAGCAGGTTACCGCGGGCGCCCGAGTGGATCATCTTCCACAGCGGGTTCTCCTGCGGCAGCGCGGTGTCCATCTCCTTGGCGACCTCGTTGGTCGCGTTGGTCCAGATCTGGATGAGCTCGCCGCGACGCTCCTCCGAGGTCATCAGACCGCGCTGGTACTGCTTGTCGATCTGGTCGGCTTCCTTCTCGTACCGCGCCAGGATCTCCCGCTTGCGCGGCGGCGCGATGACGTCCTCCATGCCGATCGTCACGCCGGACCAGGTGGCCCAGTGGAAGCCGGCCTCCTTGAGCCCGTCCAGGGTGGCGGCCAGCGCCACCTTGGGGAAGCGCTCGGCGAGGTCGTTGACGATCGCGGAGAGCTGACCCTTGCGGATCTCGTAGTTCACGAAGCGGTAGCCCTGCGGCAGCGTCTCGTTGAACAGCACCCGGCCGAGGGTCGTCTCGACGGTCAGCGCCTCGCCCTCGGTCCAGCCCTCCGGGGCGGTCCACGCCTCGGCGCCGGCGCCGTTGTCGACCCCGACCACGCCCCGCAGGCGGATCTTCACCGGGGCCTGCAGGTGCAGTTCGCCGTTGTCGTACGCCATCCGCGCCTCGGCGTCCGAGCTGAACGCCCGGCCCTCGCCCTTCTCACTCGCGGTGAGGTGGGTGAGGTGGTAGAGGCCGATGACCATGTCCTGGGTGGGCATGGTGACCGGCTTGCCGTCGGCCGGCTTGAGGATGTTGTTGGACGACAGCATCAGGATCCGTGCCTCGGCCTGGGCCTCGGCGGACAGCGGCACGTGCACCGCCATCTGGTCACCGTCGAAGTCGGCGTTGAACGCGGTGCAGACCAGCGGGTGGATCTGGATGGCCTTGCCCTCGACGAGCTGCGGCTCGAAGGCCTGGATGCCCAGGCGGTGCAGGGTCGGCGCCCGGTTCAGCAGGACCGGGTGCTCGCCGATGACCTCTTCCAGCACGTCCCAGACGACCGGCCGCTGCCGCTCGACCATCCGCTTGGCGGACTTGATGTTCTGCGCGTGGTTGAGGTCGACCAGCCGCTTCATCACGAACGGCTTGAACAGCTCCAGCGCCATCTGCTTGGGCAGGCCGCACTGGTGCAGCTTGAGCTTCGGGCCGACCACGATGACCGAACGGCCGGAGTAGTCGACGCGCTTGCCCAGCAGGTTCTGCCGGAACCGGCCCTGCTTGCCCTTGAGCATGTCGGAGAGCGACTTCAGCGGGCGGTTGCCCGGCCCGGTGACCGGCCGGCCGCGGCGGCCGTTGTCGAACAGCGCGTCGACGGCCTCCTGGAGCATTCGCTTCTCGTTGTTGACGATGATCTCGGGGGCGCCGAGGTCGATCAGCCGCTTGAGGCGGTTGTTCCGGTTGATCACGCGGCGGTACAGGTCGTTCAGGTCGGAGGTCGCGAAGCGACCGCCGTCGAGCTGCACCATCGGGCGCAGGTCCGGCGGGATGACCGGGACGCAGTCGAGCACCATGCCGAGCGGCGAGTTGCGGGTGTTCAGGAACGCCGCGACGACCTTGAGCCGCTTGAGCGCGCGGATCTTGCGCTGACCCTTGCCGGAGCGGATGGTCTCGCGCAGGTTCTCGGCCTCGGCGCCGAGGTCCATGTTCTGCACCAGCGCCTTGATGGCCTCGGCGCCCATGCCGCCGGTGAAGTACTCGCCGAAGCGGTCCCGCAGCTCGCGGTAGAGCAGTTCGTCGGTGACGAGCTGCTTCGGCTCCAGCTTGCGGAAGGTGTCCAGCACCTCGTCCAGGCGGTCGATCTCGCGCTGGGCCCGGTCGCGGATCTGGCGCATCTCGCGCTCTCCGCCCTCCTTGACCTTGCGCCGGACGTCCGCCTTGGCACCCTCGGCCTCCAGCTCGGCCAGGTCGGCCTCGAGCTTGGTGGCGCGCTTCTCGATCTCCGAGTCGCGGCTGTTCTCGGCCTGCCGCTTCTCGGCGAGGATCTCGTTCTCGATCGTCGAGAGGTCACGGTGACGCGACTCGGCGTCCACGCTGGTCACGACGTACGAGGCGAAGTAGATGATCTTTTCGAGATCCTTGGGGGCCAGGTCCAGCAGGTAGCCCAGCCGGCTCGGCACGCCCTTGAAGTACCAGATGTGGGTCACCGACGCGGCGAGCTCGATGTGACCCATTCGCTCGCGCCGCACCTTCGACCGGGTCACCTCGACGCCGCAGCGCTCGCAGATGATGCCCTTGAACCGGACCCGCTTGTACTTACCGCAGTAGCACTCCCAGTCCCGCTGCGGACCGAAGATCTTCTCGCAGAAGAGCCCGTCCTTTTCCGGCTTCAGGGTGCGGTAGTTGATCGTCTCAGGCTTCTTGACCTCACCGTGCGACCACTGACGGATGTCGTCGGCGGTGGCGAGGCCGATACGCAGCTCGTCGAAGAAGTTGACGTCGAGCACTATGTCCCCTATGCGTCGTCTGTACTGCTAGCTAGCTAGTGGGTGGAGGTCGGGAGCCGGCAAGCCGGCCCCCGACCACTCACCTCAGACCTCTTCGACCGAGCTCGGCTCGCGCCGGGACAGGTCGATGCCCAGCTCCTCCGCGGCGCGGAACACCTCGTCGTCGGTCTCGCGCATCTCCAGGGCCACGCCGTCGCTGGACAGCACCTCGACGTTGAGGCACAGCGACTGCAGCTCCTTGAGCAGCACCTTGAACGACTCCGGGATGCCCGGCTCCGGGATGTTCTCGCCCTTGACGATCGCCTCGTAGACCTTGACCCGGCCGAGGACGTCGTCGGACTTGATCGTCAACAGCTCCTGCAGGGCGTACGCGGCGCCGTACGCCTGCATCGCCCAGCACTCCATCTCACCGAAGCGCTGACCACCGAACTGCGCCTTACCACCCAGCGGCTGCTGCGTGATCATCGAGTACGGACCGGTCGACCGTGCGTGGATCTTGTCGTCGACCAGGTGGTTGAGCTTCAGGATGTAGATGTAGCCGACCGCGATCGGGTCCGGCAACGGCTCACCGGAGCGGCCGTCGAAGAGCTGCGCCTTGCCGCTGGAGCCGATCAGCTGCTTGCCGTCCCGGTTGGGCAGGGTCGACGAGAGCAGACCGGAGATCTCCTCCTCGCGGGCGCCGTCGAAGACCGGCGTGGCCACGTTGGTGTCCGGCTCCGACTCGTGCGCCTCGATGGAACGAAGCTGGCGCTTCCACTCGGTGTCGTCGCCGTCGACGCTCCACCCCGTCTTAGCCACCCAGCCGAGGTGCGTCTCCAGCACCTGGCCGATGTTCATCCGGGACGGCACACCCAGCGGGTTGAGCACGATGTCGACAGGCGTGCCGTCCTCCAGGAACGGCATGTCCTCGATCGGCAGGATCTTGGAGATAACGCCCTTGTTGCCGTGCCGGCCGGCGAGCTTGTCACCGTCCTGGATCTTCCGCTTCTGGGCGACGTAGACCCGCACCAGCTCGTTGACGCCCGGCGGCAGCTCGTCGCCGTCCTCGCGCGAGAAGGTACGCACGCCGATGACCGTGCCGGTCTCGCCGTGCGGCACCTTCAGCGAGGTGTCGCGCACCTCGCGCGCCTTCTCACCGAAGATCGCACGGAGCAGCCGCTCCTCCGGGGTCAGCTCGGTCTCGCCCTTGGGCGTGACCTTGCCGACCAGGATGTCACCGGGAACGACCTCGGCACCGATCCGGATGATGCCGCGCTCGTCGAGGTCGGCGAGCATTTCCTCGCTGACGTTCGGGATGTCGCGGGTGATCTCCTCCGGGCCGAGCTTGGTGTCCCGGGCGTCGACCTCGTGCTCCTCGATGTGGATCGAGGTGAGCACGTCCTGCTGCACGAGGCGCTGCGACAGGATGATCGCGTCCTCGTAGTTGTGACCCTCCCAGCACATGAACGCCACGAGCAGGTTGCGCCCGAGCGCCATCTCGCCCTCGTCCGTGCAGGGACCGTCGGCGATGACCTGGCCGGCCTCGACGCGGTCGCCCTCGAAGACGACCGGCTTCTGGTTGACGCAGGAGCCGGCGTTGGAGCGGCGGAACTTGTGCAGCAGGTACGTGCGGCGGTGGCCGTCGTCCTGGTGGATGGTGATGTAGTCGGCGCAGAGGTCCTCGATGACACCGCCGACCTCGGCGACCACCACGTCACCGGCGTCGACGGCGGCACGGTATTCCATGCCGGTGCCGACGAGCGGGGACTCGGCCTTGACCAGCGGCACCGCCTGGCGCTGCATGTTCGCGCCCATCAGTGCCCGGTTGGCGTCGTCGTGCTCGAGGAACGGGATCATCGCGGTCGCGACCGAGGTCATCTGCCGCGGCGACACGTCCATGTAGTCCACGGCGCCCGGCACGACGTCCTCGGTCTCGCCACCCTTACGGCGACACAGGACCCGGTCCTCGGCGAAGGTGCCGTCGGCCTTCAGCGGCGCGTTGGCCTGGGCCTTGACGAACCGGTCCTCCTCGTCCGCGGTCAGGTAGTCGATCTGGTCGGTGACCCGACCCTCGACGACCTTCCGGTACGGCGTCTCGATGAAGCCGAACGGGTTGACCCGGGCGAAGGTGGACAGCGCGCCGATCAGGCCGATGTTCGGGCCTTCCGGCGTCTCGATCGGGCACATCCGGCCGTAGTGGGACGGGTGCACGTCGCGGACCTCGAAGCCGGCCCGCTCCCGGGACAGACCACCCGGGCCGAGCGCGCTCAGCCGGCGCCGGTGGGTCAGGCCCGCCAGCGGGTTGGTCTGGTCCATGAACTGGGAGAGCTGCGAGGTGCCGAAGAACTCCTTGATCGCCGCCACCACCGGGCGGATGTTGATCAGGGTCTGCGGCGTGATCGCCTCGACGTCCTGGGTGGTCATCCGCTCGCGGACGACGCGCTCCATCCGGGACAGACCGACCCGGACCTGGTTCTGGATCAGCTCACCCACGGTACGCAGGCGCCGGTTGCCGAAGTGGTCGATGTCGTCGGCCTCGTAGCTGTCCTCACCGGCGTGCAGCCGGCAGAGGTACTCCACGGTGGCGACGATGTCGTCCTCGGTCAGGGTGCCGGTGGTGATCGGCACCTGCAGCTCGAGCTTCTTGTTGAACTTGTAACGACCGACCTTGGCGACGTCGTACCGCTTCGGGTTGAAGAAGAGGTTGTCGAGCAGGGTCTGGGCGTTCTCGCGGGTCGGCGGCTCGCCAGGGCGCAGCTTGCGGTAGATGTCTAGCAGCGCCTCGTCCGCGCCGGCGATGTGGTCCTTCTCGAGCGTGGTCATCATCAGCTCGGACCAGCCGAACCGCTCGCGGATCCGCTCGGCCGACCAACCGACGGCCTTGAGCAGGACCGTGACGGCCTGCCGGCGCTTGCGGTCGATGCGGACACCGACCGTGTCGCGCTTGTCGATGTCGAACTCCAGCCAGGCGCCCCGGCTGGGAATGACCTTGACGCTGGTGAGGTCGCGGTCGGAGGTCTTGTCCGGCTGCTTGTCGAAGTAGACGCCCGGGGACCGGACGAGCTGACTCACCACGACGCGCTCGGTGCCGTTGATGATGAAGGTGCCCTTCGGCGTCATCATCGGGAAGTCACCCATGAACACCGTCTGGCTCTTGATCTCGCCGGTGGTGTTGTTGGTGAACTCCGCGGTCACGAACAGCGGGGCGCAGTAGGTCAGGTCCTTCTCCTTGCACTCCTCGATCGAGGCCTTGACCTCGTCGAAGCGCGGGGCGGAGAAGGAGAGTGACATGGTGCCGGAGAAGTCCTCAATGGGACTGATCTCATGGAGGATCTCCGCGAGACCCGAGCGTGCGTGCGGGTCGTCCGCCGACCGGCCCTGCCAAGCCTCGTTGCCGACGAGCCAGTCGAAGGACTCGTTCTGAATGGCGAGGAGGTTGGGGACCTCGAGGTGTTCGGTGATCCTGCCGAATGAAACTCGGCGGGGAGCGAATGCGCTCGACGTACGACTGGTCTTCGCAGGGCGGGAAGCTGCCAAGATGCGTCCTTCCGAGGACCGGTGCTGCAGAACGGCTGGTACGCGTGCACTCCAATGACCCCACCGGAAATATCCGTAAACGGACATTTCCGGGCAGGGGTCAAGTCGGAAGGCAGCGCAAACTAGCAGTGTAGCCGAGAGGCTAACCGCTGTCCAGCCCACCCCGCAGGTAGTCGCGGAACGTGCCTCGGGGCCCCTCTGACGGGGTCTCACCGGGCCGCTCGGAACGCGACGTTCCTGCCGGGCCGCTCGGGTGCCGCAGCCGATGGTGTCGCCGCTGCCATTACCCAAGTGGTGGCCGTTGCAAGCGCGGAAGGTCTTGCTGGTGTCAGCGTGCCTGTCAGCCCGGGGCCGCGTCAAGGCCCGGCATCCGGGTCGCCGCCTCTTTCCCACCGACGGGCTACCGCCGGGACCCCGGCCGACACCCCGTACGGGTGCCGCCGACCTGCTCACCGCCCTGCCGGGCGAACCCGCCAGGTCCGGTACGCACCAAGACGGCGGGCGGCGATCCAGTGTCGGATCACCGCCCGCCGTGACGCGATCTGCCCGCTCAGGTGAGCCGGCGTGCGCCTGGTGGTGCTCAGGTCACTTGAGGGTGACCTTGGCGCCTTCGCCCTCGAGCTTGGCCTTGGCCTTGTCGGCGGTCTCCTTGTTGGCGTTCTCCAGAACGGCCTTCGGAGCGGCCTCGACCAGGTCCTTGGCCTCCTTGAGGCCCAGGCCGGTCAGCTCGCGCACGACCTTGATGACCTGGATCTTCTTGCCGCCGTCAGCCTCGAGGATGACGTCGAACGAGTCCTTCTCCTCCTCGACCGGGGCAGCCGGGCCGGCCGGGCCGGCAGCGCCGGCGACGGCGACCGGAGCCGCGGCGGTGACCTCGAAGGTCGTCTCGAACTGCTTCACGAACTCGGAGAGCTCGATCAGCGTCATCTCCTTGAACGCGTCGAGCAGCTCGTCGTTGCTGAGCTTCGCCATAGCTGGCGTCCTTTCCTGAATCTGTTAGGTAAGAACTGGGTGCGCCGGGGGGCCTCAGGCCGCCTCGGCGCCCTCCTTCTCGCGCTTGTCCTGCAGGGCAGCCGCCAGACGGGCGGTCTTCGACAGCGGGGCCTGGAACAGGGCCGCGGCCTTGCTCAGGTTGCCCTTCATCGCGCCGGCCAGCTTGGCCAGCAGCACCTCGCGGGACTCCAGGTCGGCGAGCTTCGTGACCTCGGCCGCGGTGATGGCCTTGCCCTCGAAGACGCCGCCCTTGATGACGAGCTTCGGGTTGGCCTTCGCGAAGTCGCGAAGACCCTTCGCCGCCTCGACGACGTCGCCCGAAACGAAAGTCAGCGCGGTAGGACCGGTGAACATCTCGTCGAGACCGGAGATGCCAGCGTCGGTCGCGGCACGCTTCGCGAGCGTGTTCTTCGCGACGGTGTAGCTGGTCTCCGCGCCGAGCGAGCGTCGCAGCTGGGTGAGCTGGGAAACCGTCAGACCGCGGTACTCGGTGAGCACCGTGGCGCCCGCGTTGCGGAAGTTCTCGGTCAGCTCAGCGACGGCCGTGGCCTTGTCGGCCCGGATCGGCTTGTCCGCCATGTCCCTCCTCTCTCGTTACTCGAGGCCGGTCACCGTCGTCGGCCGAAGCCTTCGACGGGGGCGCAGGTGCCACGACAACGAAAAAGCCCCGGCGCAGGGCGCGCGGGGCGAGGGCCGGAACACGGCACGGTCGGCGGACCATGCTGGACACCGAAATTTCGCTTACCGCCCTGCGCGGGTCGCCCGTCGTCGCGGACCTTCGACCGTGCCGGAGCACGGTGACCAGCGGTCTCTGGGTGGAACTTCGGGGCCAAGGTTACGCGAGGGGGCCGCCACCACCAAATCGCCCCCTGGTGTGCCAGGTCACTGCCCCGTCACGAAGGGCCGGAGCCCTCCAGCCGGCGTCCGGGCCGCGCCGGACGGCCCGACCGGAAGCGGCGGCCGTCAGGGCCGGAAACGGCGCCACCACAGGTATGCGGCGCCGGCCGTCGCGCTCCAGACGGCGGCCCAGGCGGTGAGCAGGACGACCGTCGACGCGGCCAGGTCGCCGGCGGCGGCCCGCGCGGTAGCCATGACCGGCGGTGCCAGCCAGGGCGCCACCGAGTCGCTCAGGCCGAGGACGACCGCCCCGACCCCGCCGAGGGCGAGCACCGCGACGCCGTAACCGGCACCACCCGTCGAGGCGCGGCTGGCCAACGCCCCGAGCGCCACCGCGGCGGGTACGGCCAGCAGGTGCGCCCACAGCCCGACGGCGATGCCCACCGGCACCGACCGGTCGCCCGGCTCCACCGAGCCGGCGATTCCGCCGACGAGCCACGGGAAGACCAGCGCGACGGCCACCGTGCCGAGCCCTGCCACGCCGGCCGCGAGCAGCCCGGCCAGGCGCTCCCGGCGCGCCCCGACCAGCGCCCGGGCCAGCCGGCGCTGCACGTCCGGCTCGACGTCCAGCAACACCTTGGCCTGCCAGGCCAGCACCGGGAAGAGCACCACCGCCGAGACGCCGTAGGCCTCCCCCGGCTGTGCCCGGCCGCCGCCGTAGAGGACGCTGAGGGCCACCAGGCCGGCGAGCAGCGGGGCCAGGGCCCGTCCGGTACGCAGGAAGCCCGCCAACCGCAGCCGGAGCAGCGCGGTCACCGCGGTCCGCCGGTGATCCCGCCGGTGGCCTCCGGTGCCCGGGCCACGGGCGCCACACCGGCGTCCGCAGCCCCCGTCGGCGGCCTCCCGGCGTCGTCGGGGGCGACCACGCCGACCGAGGCAGGCGGACGTACGCGAAGGATCTGGTGGCCGTCGGCGCGCAGCCGGGCGACGGTGCCGTCGACCCGTGCCGCCGGGACCGCGATCTCGACCACCGCCAGCGCCGGGTCGGCCGACGGGGCGCTGGCGACGACCGTGCCGTCCGCCACCGTCCACCTGCGGGCTCCGGGCAACCGGCCGATCTCGCCGCGGTGGTCGCTGACCAGCACCGACCCGCCCGCCGCCGCGACCTCGTCGATCACCGCGGGCACCAGGTCCCGGGTCACGGCGTCGAGGCCCTCCCACGGCTCGTCGAGCACCAGCAGGCCGGGCGGACGCAGCACCGCCTGGGCCAGGCCGACCTTCTGGGCGGTGCCCTTGGACAGTTCCGGCAGCCGGACCCGGCGGAACCCGGACAGGCCCAGCCGGGAGGTCCAGTGGTCGACCGCGCGGCCGGCAGCCGTCGGGTCGAGACCGGCGACACGTCCCATGGCGGTCAGGTAGCGCTCGACGGTGAAGGGCTGGTCGGCCGGAAAGCGCTCCGGGACCCAGCCGACGTGCCGGGGTCGACCGGTGACCCGCCCCCGGCTCGGCCGCAGCACCCCGGCTGCCACCTGGAGCAGGGTTGACTTACCCGCGCCGTTGCGGCCGAGCACGACGACCACCTCGCCGGGGCCGACCCGCACCCCGGCCGCCCGCAGCACCCACGGGCCCCGCCGTCGGTAACGCAGCCAGACGTTCTCCAGGCGCACCGGCCGAGCATGCCACAACCGACACGGAACGGGGCGCCGCCACGATGTGGCGACGCCCCGTTCCGGGTACGGAGGCTCAGGCGTCGGCCGAGCCCTCCTGCAGGTTCTTCACCACGTTGGGGTCGACCGGAACGCCCGGGCCCATGGTCGTGGTGAGGGTGATCTTCTTGAGGTACTTGCCCTTCGCGGCGGACGGCTTGGCCCGCAGGACCTCGTCGAGGACCGCCGCGTAGTTGTCGACCAGCTGGGTCTCGGAGAACGAGGCCTTGCCGATGATCAGGTGCAGGTTGGAGTGCTTGTCCACCCGGAAGGTGATCTTGCCGCCCTTGATGTCCGAGACGGCCTTGGTGACGTCCATGGTCACCGTGCCGGTCTTCGGGTTCGGCATGAGACCGCGCGGGCCCAGGATCCGCGCGATCCGACCGATCTTGGCCATCTGGTCCGGCGTGGCGATCGCCGCGTCGAAGTCGAGCCAACCACCCTGGATGCGGGCGACCAGCTCGTCGGTGCCCACCTCGTCCGCACCGGCGGCGACGGCCTCCTCGGCCTTCGCGCCGGCCGCGAAGACGATCACGCGGGCGGTCTTACCGGTGCCGTGCGGCAGGTTGACCACGCCGCGGACCATCTGGTCCGCCTTGCGGGGGTCGACGCCGAGGCGCATGGCGACCTCGACCGTGGCGTCGAACTTGGCGGTGGTGGTGTCCTTGGCCAGCTTCACGGCCTCGGCGGGGGTGTAGAGCTTCGCCCGGTCGATGACCTCGGCGGCCTTACGGTAGCTCTTGCTGCGCTGCATGTTCTGCGTACTCCTGTGGTCTATGGCGGGCCGCGGTGTTCGCGCGCCCTCCCACGAACTGTTCGGGTCAGTGCTGAGACGACGTCAGTCGTTGACGACGATGCCCATCGACCGGGCGGTGCCAGCGATGATCTTCGCGGCCTGGTCGACGTCGTTGGCGTTGAGGTCGACCATCTTCTTCTCGGCGATCTCCCGCAGCTGGGCCTGCGACACGGAGCCCACCTTGTCCTTCTGCGGGACGCCCGAGCCCTTGTCGACACCGGCGGCCTTGAGCAGCAGCCGGGCGGCGGGCGGGGTCTTCAGGACGAAGGTGAAGCTGCGGTCCTCGAAGACGCTGATCTCGGCGGGGACGATGTCGCCCCGCTGGGACTCGGTCTGCGCGTTGTAGGACTTGCAGAACTCCATGATGTTCACGCCGTGCTGACCGAGCGCGGGGCCGACCGGCGGCGCCGGCGTGGCCTGACCGGCCTTCAGCTGAAGCGTGAACGTCTTGACTAGCTTCTTCTTCGGAGGCATGTCACTTCCTGGGGCTTGGAACTGGGACGAAAGGTGCCGGTCGCAGACGCGCACGGTCAGCGCGATGCGACAGCGACGACGTTCTAGAGTAGCGCAGCATCCCGCCGCCCCCCGCGCCGAGGTCGGGCGGGAGGGCGCAACGGGTACGCCGGCGGCGGGCCGCTGCCCACCGCCGGCGATCCGGACGTCAGATCTTGGCGACCTGGTTGAAGTTCAGCTCGACCGGCGTCTCGCGGCCGAAGATCGACACCAGGACCTTGAGCTTCTGCTGGTCGGCGTTGATCTCGCTGATCGTCGCCGGCAGCGAGGCGAAGGCACCGTCGGTGACGGTGACCGAGTCGCCGACCTCGAAGTCGAGGACCCTGATCTCGGGCTTGGCCTTCTTCTGCTCGGTCTCGACGGCCGGCGCCAGCCACTTCAGCACCTCGTCGAGGGAGAGCGGGGCCGGACGGTCGGCCCGGTCCGTCGCACCCACGAAGCCGGTGACCCCCGGCGTATTGCGCACGCAGGAGTAGGACTCGGCGGTCAGCTCCATCCGGACCAGGATGTAGCCCGGGAAGACCTTCGCCTGGACCTGCGACCGCTTCCCGTTCTTGACCTCCACCTCTTCCCGGGTCGGCACCTCGACCTGGTAGATGTAGTCCTCCATGTCGAGGCTCGTGATCCGGGTCTCGAGGTTGGTCTTGACCTTGTTCTCGTAGCCGGCGTACGAGTGCACCACGTACCAGTCGCCCGGCGCGTAGCGCAGCTTCTGGCGCAGCTCGGCGACCGGGTCGTAGTCCTCGTCCGGTGCGGGCTCGGTGGTGGGGAACTCCGGCTCGCTGGCGGCCTCGATCGACTCGTCACCAGCCGCCGTCGCCACCGTGGACTGCTCGCCCGTGGTCTCGGCGGTCTCGTCGTACTCAGGCACGCTCGCTCACTTCCGTCACTATCGGCTCAGTCGGCCGGTCAGCTGGGGTTGCCGAAGACCCACAGCACGCCCTTCGCGAAGGCGAAGTCAAGGCCGGCCACGATCGTCAGCATCACCGCGACGAAGACGACCACCACGGCCGTGTAGGTCAGCAGCTCCTTGCGGGTCGGCCAGATGACCTTACGCAGCTCAGCCACGACCTCGCGGATGAATCGGGCGATGCGGCCGAAGAACCCCACGCGGTCGGTTTCCGCCTTGGTCTTCGGCTGGCTGTCCGCCGAGTCCGCCTTCGCCCGCGAACGCGTCGCGGTGCCGCCCCGGGAGACCGGCTCCTCGGCGTCGGAGGCGTCGTCGTCCGTGGCGTCGTCGTCGGCCACGCCGTCGACGATCTCGTCAGGTAGACGATCGTCGCCAGCGTCCTCGCCGCGCCGCTTCTTGTCGGCCACTTCGCCCTCCGTCGCGGGATGTCGGGTCGCACGCTTGAGGGCGTGCGCGGCGTGTGGTCACGCCGGCCGGACCAACCGTCCCGCGACGGGCCGCGGCCGGCGGATCAGCCGAGAGGGCCCGAATGCCTCGGAGCCACCCCGCCGATGCCACCACCACGGGCCGGACGCCGCCATACGGCGGCGCGACCCACGGGAACGGTCAGGCCTGAGGCGCAGGGGTGACAGGACTTGAACCTGCAGCCTGCGGTTTTGGAGACCGCTGCTCTGCCAATTGAGCTACACCCCTGTGCGGCAACGCTCACCCCACGCGGTCGTGCACGACCGTGCAGGGGTTACTTGCCCCACGGCGGACCAGTGTACGGGTAGCGGCACCACTTTCCCAACCGGTCCGCCCCTTGCGCGTCGGGAGCCTGGTCAGCGGGCCGCTCTGACCGTCGCGCGCGCCTGCGAGAGCACCTTCTCCCCCCGGCAGGTCGCGGTCACGTCCAACCGGGTCAGGCCGTCGTCGGTGACCTCCCGGACCACCGCCGTCACCTCGATCTCGGTGCCCTCGTCGTCGTCCGGCACGACCACCGGCCGGGCGAAGCGCACGTTGTAGTCGACGACCGCGTCCGGCGCCCCGGCCCACCCCGTCACCGCGCGGCCGACCAGCGCCATGGTGAACATGCCGTGGGCGATCACGCCCGGCAGACCCACCTCCGTGGCCCGCCGGTCGCTCCAGTGGATCGGGTTGAAGTCCCCCGAGGCGCCGGCGTAGCGGACCAGGTCCGCGCGCGTCACCCGGAACGTCCTGGCTGGCAGTTCCATCTCAGCCCTTCCCGCGTACGACGAGCTTCGACCACACCGTGACGACAGGCTCGCCGGCGGCGGTCGCGACCTCGGTGCGGGTGGTCAGGAAGCCGTGCCCGCCACGGCTGCTCACGTCGTCGATGACGCTGACACAGACCAGCTCGTCCCCCGCGACCACCGCACGGGTGTAGGCGAAGCGCTGGTCGCCGTGGACCACGCGGCTGTAGTCGACGCCGAGGGCCGGGTCGTCGATGATCTGCTGGTTCGCCGCCATGGTCAGCACGATGGGGAAGGTCGGCGGGGCGACCACGTCGGGGTGGCCGAGAGCACGGGCCGCCACCGGGTCGTGGTGGGCCGGGTCGGTGGCGCCGATCGCGGTGGCGAACTCGCGGATCTTTTCTCGGCCCACCTGGTAGGGGGCGGTCGGCGGATAACTCCGGCCGACGAAGGACGGGTCCAGGGACATGCCGCGAACCTACACGCAGACGACGATCGCCGATCCGCACGGTCGGCGGCGGCATGGAGCCGCGCCGTCCCTGCAGACCGGCGATCGGGAAGTGCAAGCGGAGCGGGCCGGCGGGTGCCGGCCGTCAGTCAGCGGGTCTCGCGGTGCACCGTGTGCTTGCCGTCCCGCGGGCAGAACTTCTTCAGCTCGATGCGGTCCGGGTCGTTACGACGGTTCTTACGCGTGATGTAGTTGCGCTCCTTGCACTCCACACACGCCAAAGTGATCTTCGGCCGAACATCGGTCGCCTTCGCCACGGCGGAGTGCCTTCCTCGCTACGGGTAACAACTACAGCGCATCAGCCTACGCGCTGATGACGCGGACATGCAAAGTGGGCGCCCAGGGCGCCCAACCCACCGGCCGCCGGGAACCAGCCCGGTGGACGAGAGTAGCGATGGCCGGACTTGAACCGGCGACACAGCGATTATGAGTCGCTTGCTCTACCACCTGAGCTACACCGCCGTGGCGGGTCCAGCCGGACCCTCTGAGCCCCCTTACGGAATCGAACCGTAGACCTTCTCCTTACCATGGAGACGCTCTGCCGACTGAGCTAAGGGGGCCTGCGCGATCTCCCCGGGGGGCGACGCGCAGGGGATACATTACACGGCGACGCGGCGGAGCAGAAATCGGATCCCCCACCAGGGCGTTTCCGCAGATCAGGGCACGACCCGCAGCCGGGGCAGCTCGCCCGGTGAGATCGTCTCCGGATCCACCTGGGCGCCGAACCAAGCCTCCAGCCGCTCGTACGGCAACGGCCGGCTGAACAGGAAGCCCTGGCCGATCTCGCAGCCGATGTCCTGGAGCAGCTCCAGGGTCAGCTCACTCTCCACGCCCTCGGCGACCACGGCCAGGCCGAACTGCTGGGAGAGCGTGACCACCGCGTTGACGATCGCCAGGTCGCCCGGATCCGTCGCCATGCCCTGCACGAAGGAGCGGTCGACCTTCACCTCGTGCACCGGCAGCCGGCGCAAATGGGCCAGGGACGAGTCGCCGGTGCCGAAGTCGTCCACCGACAGCCGTACGCCGAGGTCCCGCAGGCGTCGCAGGGTCGGGATGGGCCGGTCGGTACCGTCCAGCACCCCGGCCTCCTTGATCTCCAGCGTCAGCCGCTGCGGCGGCACGCCGTACTCGTCGAGCAGTTCCTGGACGCGGGCCGGGAAGTGCTGGTCGGTGAGCGTACGGGCGGAGAGGTTGACCGCGACGGCGAGCGGCTGGCCGGCGTGCGTCCAGTCCCGGCTGCGCCGCAGCCCCTCGCGGAGCACGAACTCGGTGAACCTGCCGAGCTGACCGGTGTGCTCGGCCACCGCCACGAAATCCTCCGGGGCGACAGTGCCGTGCGCCGGGTGCTCCCAGCGGGCCAGGCACTCCACGCCGAGCAACCGGCGCTCCCGCAGCGTCACCTTGGGCTGGAAGTAGACCTCCAGCTGGCCCTCGTCCAGCGCGCGTCGCAGGTCCGCGGCGAGGCCGAGCCGCCGCAGCGAGCGGGACTCCATCGTCGGGCTGAAGAGTTGCACGCTGCCCGGTACGGACTTGGCCGCCGTCGCCGCGAGGTCCACCCGTTGCAGCAGGGACGCGGCGTCGCTGCCGTGGTCCGGGTGCACGGCGACACCGACCGCCGTGTCCACGTCGAGGGTGAGCGCGTCGAAGACCATCTCGTCGCGGATCTGCTCGCGCAGCTGCGCGGCCAGTTCCATGGCCGCCACCGCGCTCTCCAACCGCAACGTCACCAGGAACTCGTCCCCGCCGGCCCGCCCCACCAGGGCCGACGAGGGTACGCAGGAACGCAGCCGGTCCGCGACCTCCACCAGCACCTTGTCGCCGGCGGCGTGCCCGAGCGACTCGTTGACCTGGCGTAGCTGGTCGACGTCGAACAGCAGCAGTGCCACCACCTCGCCGGGCGCGCGGATCTTGACGGCCTCCTCCAGCGCGCCGGTGATCCGCCGCCGATTGGGCAGCTTGGTCAGCGTGTCGTGGTACGCGTCGTGCCGCAGCCGGTCGACCAGCCGCGAATTCTCCAGCGCCACCGCGGCGTGCGCCGCCACCGTCTCGAAGACGGGGATGTCGCTACCGGTGAAGTGGCCGACGTCGCTGAGCCGGTTGGCGACCTCCAGCGTGCCGATCACGGCCTGCCCGGAGCGCAGCGGCACCACGATGACGTCCTTGATCTTGCCGCTGTTCAGCGCGCGGCGGGCCGCCTGCCCGCCCTCGAAGGCCCGGCCGACCGTGACGGTGCGGCCTTCGTTCGCTGCCTGGTCACGCAGCTCCTGCGGGGTGGGCACGACGTCCAACAGCCCGGGGTCGTCCACCCGGGCGGTGAGCAGGACCTCCGGGTGCCGGCCCTGGGCCGGCATCCAGAGCGTGGCGTACTCGGCCTGCATCAGGGCGCGCACCCGACCGAGCAGCGCGTCGACAAGGGCGCCGTCCTGGCCCCGTTCCCCGATCGCGCGGGTGAGGTCGTACATCTCGGAGAGCGTGCGGTGCTGGCGGAAGAACTGCGCGTACGACCGGTAGACCAGGATGAGCGCCGCGCCCAGCGCCGCCAGCAACGCCGCGGACCAGTACGTCTCGGTGACCGCGATCAGGATGATCAGGCCCAGGCACACGTTGATCGCGGCGGTGAGCAGCGCGGGTGGCACCGTACGCAGGGCGTCGCGCCCGGCCTGCCACCCCTGCAGCAGGGTGTGCACGCCCACGATTCCCGCGAGGCTGACGAGGAAGACCGCGGCCACCGCGGCGGACAGGATCGGCCAGGTGCCGGGGCCGACGTTCTGCATCGGCGGCAGCGCCTGCAGGACGAGCCCGGCGAGGGACGTCCCCGCTGCCGCCTTGGCCACGTTGAACCAGAACTTCGCCGGGGCGAAGCGGTGCCGGGTCTGGGTGACCGCCGACGCCACCGTGTAGATGATCACCACGGTGAGGGGCGGCAGGAGGTAGAACGCGATGACGAGGGGGATCTCGGTCAGGGTGGCGCCGAACGACTGCCGCCGGACGACGAAGTTCAGGACCGGCATGCCGAACCCGACCATCACGCCCAGCAGCGCCGCCGCCAGCCACCATTCGCCGAACGCCGGGTCGGCGACGAGGCTCGTCAGGGTGGAACAGACTACGGCGACGAACGCCAGCGGGCCCGTGATGAACCAGGCATGGTGTGTCGATCGGCGACGCACATGTTCACGCTGGGCCATCGGGCTCCCTACGTGCCGGTCCGGCCTCCGCCGGCCGGGCCGGCGACGTCATGGAGCAGAGCTCAGCGCGCGTCGCTGATGGGGGCGACCTCTGGGTTGCTGGTCCAGATCAGGTCACCGGTCCAGATCAGGTCACCGGTCTGGAGGTCGGCGACCACGTCGAAGAGGCCGATGAGCACGGCGGCGGCAAGCACGAGGAGCGAGCCACTCAGTCGGCCCAGCTTTCGACCAGACATGTTTGCTCCTGTCGGGGAAGTGTCACGGGGATGGTGGAGGTTCCACGATCGTGCCACACGGCAGGTATCCAGAAAAGCGGCGAGAACACCGCTGAGCCGATGCGCCGACGAGGTTCCGCCGTTCGGCTCGGGCGTCGCCCCGACCGTGCCCTGATCACGGCCCTGAGCAGCCATCGTGCACTTCGCACATTGCGGAATACGACCTTCCACGCAATTCGTGGAGGGTCGGGGGAACTCACCCCCGGGCGTACGCGCCTTCACCGTGGATGCCCCCCACGGGCAGGAGGGGGAGCGACCGAACATCGACCACCATACTCGTTCTGCGCCGACATGCCAGGGCTGTGACGATGGCTGACAAATCTCCCGTCGCGCCCGGAGCCGTGACCGGCGAGGGCGCACCGGACGGGGGCCCGCGCGGTGTCCCTCCAGTGTGGTCAGGGCGACGCCCCGGGCCCGCCATCCGCGCCGCGCTGCCACGGGCGGTCGATCGCGTACAGCACCTGACGCGCGTCGAACTCCTCGAACGCGTCGACCCGGACCATGCCGAGGGCTTCCAGGAGGCGCACCGATCGGAGGTTCGCCTCCTGGGTGACAGCGATCAGGCGGACGTCGTCCGGAAACCGGTCGACGGCCAGATCGAGGGCCGCCGCGCACGCCTCCCGGGCGTACCCACGTCCCCACCACTCCGGCAGGAAGACGTACGACAGTTCCAGGTCTCCCGTGCGGTACCGGCCGAGGTGGCACCAGCCGACGACCTCTCCGGAACCCCGCGCCACCATCATCCCGCCCGTGTGGTCGCCCGCCGACCGTTCGGTCGCCACCGCGTCAGACACCGGGCCGCCGAGGTAGCGCCGCATCACCGGGTCCTGCCACATCCGCTCGAGCACCGGCAGGTCGGACCGCCGGACCTCCCGCAGTAGGAGGCGTTCCGTCCTCAGCAGTGCCTCGCCCGACCCGGTGCCCATCGGCTCATCCTCCACCGGGACCCCGGTCACCCAGGCACCTGGGATCACGGCGAAGGCGCCGCCGGGCCCAGCGCGACGCCCTCCCTCCGCCGCCCGCGGGCCCGCTCGGAGCATCGGCGGCCGCACCCGTCGTCACTGAGGCCGCAGGACGGCCCGCCGGTTCGGTCCGCCGAGCCCGGCGCAGCCCGCGGGTGGGGGCTTTCAGTCCACCGGGTGGTTGGGGATCCGCGACCGGACGGCCAGGCCGTACAGGCAGGCCAGCCCGGCCAGGACGCCGAACAGGACGAACGGTCCGGCGGGGCGCCAGTTGTCGTACAGGGTGCCACCGGCGGCGAACGCGATCATGATACCGATGCCGCCGCTGAGCGCGAACGTTCCGATGACCGAGCCCCGCGTACGGCTGGGAGCCTGTTCGGCGATCAGCACCTGACTGGAGATGACGGCGCTGACCTGGCCGAGCCCGATCAGCGCGGCGACGGCGTAGCCGAGCAGGCTGAACGGGTCTCCGACGAAGATCGTGGCGGTGTAGCCGAGGGCGGCCGTGCCCAGGGAGATCAGCACCGCGTCGGTGCGGGACAGCCGGTCGGCGATGATGCCGATGGCCGGCGCCCCGATCAGCGCGATGCCGTTGGCCACCCCCAGCAACAGGCCAGCCTTCGCCAGCGCCTCGGCCTCGCTGAGCCCGAGGTGCTGAGTGCCGTACTGCTGCGCCCAGAGAGTCAGGTAGGCGCCGACGAGCGCCAGGTCGGCCCGGGCGACGAAGGCGCTGAGGTAGGCGAAGGAGACGCCGGGACGCCGGCCCTCGGCGACGCCCTCGCGCAGCAGCCTGGAGATCGGAATGCGCGCGGAGTGCGTCGTCGCCAGGCCGCCCCGGAGGGTGAGCCGCATCAGGATCGCGGTGAGCAGGGCCAGCCCACCGACGATGAGGTAGGTCACCCGCAGCGCGGCGATCGTGTCCATCCCGACGCCCTCGAAGATGTCGGGCAGTTTGATCAGCACGAAGAACGTGACGAGGGCGCCGAGACCGTTACAGAAGCCGAGGATGCCGTTGGCCCTGCCGCGGGTGGTGTCCCGGACGTAGTCGGCGACCACGGCCGTGAGCATCACGGTGACCATCGCTATGCCGACGGCGGCGACACCCCGCGCCAGGTAGTAGGGCAGGACCGAGCCGAGGAACGGTGCCATGCCGACGCCGAGGCCAAGCAGGACGTAGCCGCCGACCACGATCGGGCGCCGTCCGAGGCGGTCGGACCAGGCGCCGGCCAGGCCGACTGCCGCGATCAGGACGATCTCGCTGATCAGCCCAGCGGTGCCCACGATCGAACCCTGCTCGCCCTTGGGCACGCCCAGGACGGAGGTGAGCAGCGCGGTCTGCGCGGCCGGGACGAACGTGAACGTCATGATCGACGTCAGCGCCAGCCAGTAGTACCCGCTGATGTTGGTCCGGGTCGTACCCGGAGAGAGCCGGAGCGGGCCGAACGTGGCGCTCTGCTCGCCGGCCTCCGGCGCGGCGGCGTCTTCCTGGCTGCGATGCACGAGGCTCCCTCTGCCCTGCTGTGGCATGAATGGAAACGCTGTTTCCACACCCTAGCGGGTGATGGGGCGGACGCCATCGCTTCGATGCGGCGCAATTCCCGACGCGGCCCCGGGCGGTGCCGTCAGGCCGTCCCTGGTGTCGCCGCCGGTCGGCTCCGGCCGCTGGCGACGCGGCGGGGGGGGTGTCCGGGGAAGCGGGTCGACGGCCGTCAGCGGTTCATCGTCACCGGCGCCCACATCCTCGCGGGGGCCGTATACCTGAGTGTCTCGACGAGCTTGGCCTGGCCCTCTACGCAAAGGCGGTGAAGAGCTCGAGAACGCCGCCGTACGCATCATGGCTACCAAGCTTCTCGCCGGCACCCTCTCCCCCGCGCGAGTTGGCTCGCTGGACCCACTCGGCCATCGGACATGACGGCACACCCCTCGCCGAGGAGTCGGTCATGCTCGACGATGCGTACGACACGCTGGAGTACTGCGGAGACCGAAGCGGAGATCGACGCTCGCGGTGTTGCCTCAGCCCGACGCTTGACCGTCACCGGCTACGCCGCCCTGGCTGCCCACTCCACAAACTGACTCTCTTGTCGTTCATGGTTTCGTCTCCCCGTCGACGCAGTTGGCGTCGCTGCGGAGCAGGCCGGCTACGCCGCGCCCAGGCGGCGGGCTACCACGGTCGGCGGGACGCCCGGTATTCAGCCAGAGCGCGGCCACCGCGTCGGCGGCCAGACAAAACGACAACGGCCCCCGATCAGCATTCCTGCTGGTCAGGGGCCGTGTCTGCACCTGGTGGCGGGTAGAGGATTCGAACCTCTGAAGCTTTCGCGACGGATTTACAGTCCGCTCCCATTGGCCGCTCGGGCAACCCGCCAGGGCACCCCACCGCGTCGTAACGCGGCGGCGGAAGCAAGGATAGCGGCTCACCCCGGCAGGATCGCAAGCGGGTACCGTCAGGGGGTCGTACCGCTGGTCAGCGGGGGACGAAGGACCAGAGACCGCCGGACAGCAGGAGCATGAGCATGGCAGCGAACCCGTCGTTCGACATCGTGAGCAAGGTCGAGCACCAGGAGGTCGACAACGCTCTCCGCCAGACGGAGAAGGAGCTCGCGACGCGGTTCGACTTCCGGGGCACCGGCGCCGAGATCTCCTGGTCGGGCGAGGAGGCGATCAGCCTCCAGGCGGAGACCGAGGAGCGGGTGCGGGCGGCGCTGGAGGTCTTCAAGGAGAAGGTGATCAAGCGGAACATCTCGCTGAAGTCGCTGGATGCTGGCGAGCCCCGGTCGTCTGGCAAGATTTTCAAGCTCGACTGCAAGGTGATCCAGGGTATCGACTCCGACAAGGCCAAGGCGATCAGCAAGAAGATCCGCGACGAGGGGCCGAAGGGCGTCCAGGCCCAGATCCAGGGCGACCAGCTCCGGGTGACCGGCAAGAAGCGCGACGACCTCCAGGCGGTCATCGCGCTGCTCAAGGGCGAGGACTTCGGCGTCGCACTCCAGTTCACGAACTACCGCTGACGGCTGCCCGGTCGGCCCTGCCGTGTGAGGGCCGACCGGGCGGCAGGGCCGACAGGTGGCCGTGGGTGCGTGCGGGGGGCGCTCGGCCCGCCGCGTCGACCGGCCCAGCAGCCGTGTGTCGCAGGCATTGCCAGCCGGCCCGCCAGCTCCACTCCCAGCCTCGACGGCCTTGGTCGAGGGCCCGCACCTCGGGCGCCGCTGGCAGCGGCACGTCCGCGCGGCAGACGATCAACGTCCCCCAGAACCCCATGACGCTCCCCGGTCGTGTTGCCGGAGGTTGACGCGCCGGTCCGACACCGGGCGCGGGAGGCCGGCTCAGCGGGAGAAGACGAGCACCAGGATCACCGTCAGGATCGCGCTGATGAGCAGGGAGCCGAGGCAGCCCGTCCGGTTGGAGAAGAAGAGGAACATGTCCGGGTGGTACCCCGGCTGCGGGACGGAAACCCCGCAGCCGGGCCGGGACTGTCAGGCGGGCAGGAGCTCTTCGCCGCGTACCGCCGTGGCCTCCGCGCGGGCGATGGGCCCGGCGGGTAGGGCGGCGATCCCGGCCCCGACGGCGACCGCGGCGCCGGCGAAGCCGAACGCCCAGGGCACCCCGCCGCCGTGGTCGACGATGAGGCCGGCGACCGCGCCGCCGGCGGCGCTGGCACCCACCGACATGGTCACCACCCAGGTGTACGCCTCGTTCAGCATGCTGGTCGGGGAGATCCGGCCGACCAGGGTGTTCTCCAGGGTCAGCGCGGGGGCGATGGTGGCGCCGCCGATCACCAGGGCGATACCCAGCGCCACCGGGTTGGGCATCACCGCGAAGACGGCGAAGCTGGCGGCCACCCCGCCGAGCAACAGCGAGAACAGTCGGGTCATGTTCCGGGACGGCTTGCGGATGCCGAACCAGAAGCCGCCCACGGCGCTGCCGACGCCCCAGACGGCCAGCAGCACGCCGGCGAGGCTGTCGGGGTCGTCGGCGGTGTAGGCGGTCGCGAACGCGGGCACGGTCACGCCGGCCGCGCCGAAGGCGATGCCGATGCTGGCCACGCAGAGCAGCAGTGCCATGAAGCCGGGTACGCCCAGTGGGCCGAGCCCCCGGGTCTGGTGCCCGGTGGGGTGCGGCCGCCAGCCGCGCATCACCCGGCCGAAGGCCACCGCCAGGGTGCCGAACAGGGTCACCACGGCCGCACCGACCAGGGCGGCCCCGGCGTCGGCGAACAGGATGAAGCCGGCGACCAGCAGCGGGCCGAGCACGAAGACGATCTCGAAGAGCGTGGTCTCGGCGGCGAGGGCGGTGTTGCGCAGGTGCCGTCGGCCGGAGGCCGGCGAGGTGAGGTCGTTCCAGGCGCCCCGGATCGCGGCGGTCAGCGGCGGGTAGGTGGCCCCCGCGACCCCGGAGGCCACGAAGATCAGCGTCAGGTTGCCGGTGTCGGAGCGGGCGGACCAGAGCAGGCCGAGCAGGGCGAACGGGTGGGCGACGGCGGTGGCGACGAGCACCGGGGTGGGGCCGATCCGGTCGGCGATCCGACCGGCGACGGGGCTCAGCGCGGCGCCGGAGAGGGCGTAGATGCCGCCGGCGACGGCCGCCAACGAGTAGCGGCCGGTGACCTGCTCGACGACCAGCAGCAACGCCAGCGGCGTCATGCCGATTCCGAGCCTGCCGACGATGCCGGTGAGCAGCAGCATCGGCGCTCCGGGGATTCGCCAGACGCCCAGGTACTGGCGCAGTCCGGCCACGGTCGACCTCCAGAGGTGTAACGGGTGGGGAACCTTGCGACCCTAACGCCGGGGGCCGAACGAAAGCAGCGGTTATTGCGCTCGTCACGGCATTCCGCCCGCGCCGGATGGACCGGGCGCGGGCGGAACGTGCTCAGCGTCTCAGCGCTGGAACTGCACGGGGCCGCTGTTCGCGGCCATCCGCTCCAGCCGGGCGACCCGCTCCTCCATCTTGGGGTGGGTGGCGAAGAGCGTGGCGACGCCGCCACCCTTGAACGGGTTGGCGATCATCAGGTGCGCGGTGCTGGTGAGCTGCCCCTGGGCCGGCAGCGGCCGGCGTTGGGCACCCATGTGGATCTTCCGCAGGGCGCTGGCGAGGGCCAGCGGGTCCCCGGTGAGCTTGGCGCCGGAGGCGTCCGCCTGGAACTCCCGGCTGCGGCTGATCGCGAGTTGGATGATGGTGGCCGCGATCGGGCCCAGGATGATGGTGAGCAGCAGCACGGCGGGGTTCGGGGAGTCCTCGTCGTCGCCCCCGCCGAGCGGGATGAACCAGGCGATGTTCGCCAGCATGGTGATGATGCCGGCCAGGCCGGCCGCCACGCTGGAGATGAGGATGTCCCGGTTGTAGACGTGCGACAGCTCGTGCCCGATCACGCCGCGCAGCTCGCGGTAGTCGAGGATCTCGGTGATGCCCTGGGTGACGCAGACCGCCGCGTTCTTCGGGTTGCGCCCGGTGGCGAACGCGTTGGGCTGCGGCGTCGGGCTCACGTAGAGGCGCGGCATGGGCTGCCCGGCCTCGGTGGCCAGTTCCCGGACCATCCGGTACAGCTCGGGGAACTGCGCCTCGCTGACCGGTTGCGCCCGCATCGAGCGCAACGCGAGCTTGTCGGAGTAAAAATAGGTGACGCCGTTCATCACCAGCGAGATGACGACGGCGATGACCAGGCCGCCACTGCCGCCGAACCAGTAGCCCACCGCCAGGATCAGCGAGGTGAGCAGGCCGAGCAGCGCGACGGTCTTCAGACGGTTGTGGTGCACGATCACTCCTTCGGTGCAGCACGGACGCACGCGGGATCCGCTGACCGGTCCAACAACCCGGTACCCGCCAACCATCCGTCTCATGGCTGAGAGTTGCCTGAGATGTCCGTAGTGCCCGTTGGGAGTGTCACACCGAAAATCGGGAAATGGGCGGCCTAGCGGGCCGCGACGTCCAGCACGAGCTGCGGGGCGAGGCCCAGCAGCAGCGCCACCACCGTCGCCACGGCCAGCACCACGCCGACCGTCCGGGCCCGCACGGGGTGGGCCACCGCGCCGTCCGACCCGACGCCCGGCGCGGCATCCCCGCCCGCCGCGAGCCCGGCCGGGCCGGACGGTGCGGCGGCCGCTCCCTCGGCCGGTGCGACGGCGGCAGCGACCACCGGTGCGGCGACGGCCGGTGCGGCGACGGCCGGTGCGGCCCACAGGGCGGCGGTGAGGCGCAGGTAGTAGGCGAGGCCGAGCACCGCGTTCACGGCCACCACCACGGCCAGCCAGCCCGCGCCGCCGTCCAGCAGCGAACGGACCACGGTCACCTTCGCGAAGAGGCCGGCCAGGCCCGGCGGCAGGCCGGCGAGCCCGACCAACGCCAGCCCGAGCGCCGCCGCCCGCCACGGGTGCCGCCGGGCCGCCCCACGCAGGTCGTCGACCGTGCCGCCGTCCGCGCCCGCCGGACGCAGCGCCACCAGGGCCGCGAAGGCCGCCAGCTCCAGCACCACGAAGAAGACGGCGTACGCGACGGCGGCCGCGTACGCGGCGGTGCGGGCGTCGGCGGTGCGTCCGGCGGTCAGCGCCAGCGCACCGAGCGGAGCGAGGATGTAGCCGGCCTGCGCCACCGAGGACCAGGCGAGCAGCCGGACCGTACGCCGCTGGCGCAGCGCCACGAGGTTGCCGACGGTCATCGTCAGCACCGCCAACAGGGCGAGCACCGGGCCGGTCACGTCGGCCGGCAGCGCGTACTGCACGACGGCGAGCAGGGCCACGACGCCGCCCAGCTTGGAGGCGGTGGAGAGGTAGGCCGCCACCGGCAGCGGCGCGCCGTCGTAGGTGGCCGGCGCCCAGGCGTGCAACGGCACCGCCGCCACCTTGAACGCCAGCCCCAGCACGACCAGCGCCACGGCGGCGGTGGTCAGTGGCAGGTCCAGCAGGTCCGGCCGGTCGGCGAGGATCGCGCCGATCCGGCCCAGGTGCAGCCCGCCGGTGGCCGCGTAGAGCAGCGCCGCCCCGAGCAGCGTCAGGGTGGTGGCGACCACGCTGACCACGAAGAAGGTCACGGCCGCCTCGGCGCTGGCCAGGCTGCCCCGGCGCAGCCCGACGAGGACGTAGAGCGGCAGGGTGAGCGTCTCCAGCGCCACGATCAGGGTGATCAGGTCGCCGGCCGCGCCGAGCACCACGCCGCCCGTCATCGAGCAGGCGAGCAGGAAGCAGTATTCCCCGGCCGGCGACTGCCCCGCCCGCAGCAGCGGGCCGGACAACGCGAGCACGCCGAGGGTCAGCAGGGCGACGACGACGGCGACCAGGGCGGCCCGGCCGCCGAAGACGTACGAGCAGTCGGGGCCGACGCAGAACGTGCGGCGCTCGCCCCCGGCGCCGACCAGCCCCGCGCCGAGCGCCGTGGCCGCCGCGCCGGCGGCGGCCACCGTCAGCGTCACCCGGGCGCGGGCCACGAGCAGGTCGGCGAGCAGCACCAGCACGGCCGTGCCGGCGGCCAGGTACGCCGGGAGCAGCGCCACGTTGTCGACGCTCTGCACCACGCTCATGCCGGCACTCCGCTCCGCTGCGTGCCGGCATGAGGCACCAGAGCGCTGAGCCCCATGATTCGCTCGCTCCGCTCGCTCACCGCAGCACCTCCACCAGGGCGTCGACGGGTGCCTCGGCGACGCCGAGCACCAGGGTCGGCGCCAGGCCGACCGCGAGCGCGAGCAGCACCAGCGGCACCCACGCGACGAGTTCCACCCCGGCCAGGCCGGGGGTCAGCCGGGCGACGGCCGGGCTGGGCCGCCCGTGCGTCACCCGTCGCAGCAGCCGCAGCAGGTACGCGGCGGTGAGCGCCCCGCCGACCGCGGCGAGCACGCCCAGGGTGGTCCAGAGCGCCCCGCCGGCCTGCACGGCGGCGACCACGGCGAACGCCTCGCCCCAGAAGCCGGCCAGCCCGGGCAGCCCGAGCGAGGCCACGGCGGCGAACCCGAGCAGCCCGGCCAGCCGGGGGGCGGTCTCCCGCAGCCCGGACAGCTCGTCCAGCGAGCCGGTGTGCGTACGGTCCTTGATCGCGCCGGCGAGGAAGAAGAGCAGGCCGGTGATCACCCCGTGCGCGACGTTGCCGATCAGGGCCGCCTGGATGCCGGTGGCGGTGAGCGTGGCGACCCCGAGCAGCACGAAACCCATGTGCCCGACGCTGGAGTACGCGATCAGCCGCTTCAGTTCCCGCTGGGCGAGGCAGACCAGCGACCCGACCAGGATCGCCGCCACCGCCAGCACACCGAGCACCGGTGCGGCCCAGCGGGCGCCCTCCGGCGCCACCCCGACCGCGATCCGGATCAGCCCGTACGTGCCCATCTTGAGCAGCACCCCGGCCAGGACGACGCTGCCGACCGTGGGTGCCTGGGTGTGCGCGTCGGGCAGCCAGGAGTGCAGCGGCCAGAGCGGGCTCTTCACCGCGAAGGCCAGCGCGAACAGCGTGAACGCGGCGAGCTGGGTGCCCCGGGACAGCCCCGTTCCGCCGGTCAGCGCCACCACGTCGGCCGTGCCGGCGGCGGCCACCACCACGTACACGCCGACCAGCAGCAGCACCGAGCCGAGCAGCGTGTAGAGGGCGAACTTCGCCGCCGCCCGCCGCCGCTCCGCGCCACCCCAGCCGGCGATGATCGCGTACATGGGTAGCAGGACGACCTCGAAGAAGACGAAGAAGAGCACGAGGTCGAGGGCGAGGAAGGTGCCGAGGATGCCGACCTCGACGACCAGCAGCAGCGCCACCAGCGCCCGCCCGCTGCCGCCGTCGGGCACCCGCCACAGCGTGTACGCGCAGCAGAGCAGGGTGAGCAGGGCGGTCAGCACGACCAGCGGCCACGAGATGCCGTCCACCCCGAGGTGGAAACGCAGGTCGAGGCCCGGCACCCAGGGCAGGTCGACCCGGTGCCACGGGCGCACGGCGGGGGTGCCGGCCGCGTAGGTGGTCCAACTCCGGTCGCCGACGAAGAGCAGCGCGGCGACCACCAGGGTCAGCGCGGCGACGACCGTGCCGACCGCCCGGGCCGCCCGGTCCCGGGGCGTCGCGGCCACCACGAGCGCGCCGAGCGCCGGCAGCACCAGCACCGCCACCAGCAGGAACTGCCCGAACCTCATGCGACTGCTCCGATCAGCACGGCGGCCAGGCCGATCAGCAGCGTCCCGGCCAGCACGGCGACCGCCGCGCGCGGCAGCGCCGCCCGGTGCAGCGCCGCCAGGCCGCCGCCGAGGCCGAGCGCGGCCCGGCCGCTGCCCTCGACCGCGCCGTCCACCACCACCTCGTCGGCGGTACGCGCCGCCCGGGCCAGCGCCACCGTGGGGCGTACGACCAGGGCACGCTGGACGTCGTCGAGCCGGAACCCGGCGGCAAGGACCGGCCGCAGCGGACCCAGCGCGGTCGCCGGGTCGGCGGCCCGGTCCCGCCGCCAGCGCAGCCAGGCGAGCCCCGCCCCGACGGCCAGCAGCGCCAGCGGCAGCAGCAGTTCCGGGCCGACGTGGATCAGCAGGTGCTCGCCGGCCGGCGCGCCGGAGGTGGGCGTCAGCAGCAGCCGGCGGGCGAAGGCCTGGTCGAAACCGGCGAGACCCAGCAGGGCGGCCGGCACGGCGAGCAGCAGCAGCGGCCAGCGCAGCACGGCGGGCGGGTCGTGCGGGTGGACCAGCGGCATCCGCGCCTCGCCGAAGAAGGTGCGCAGCAGCAGGCGGGTGGCGTACCAGGCGGTGACCGCGACGCCGACCAGCCCGGCGAGCCAGACCAACCAGCCCACCCAGGACGCCGCCGGGCCGGTGCCGTGCCGGGCGGCGTCGCCCGCGACGGTGAGCACGCCGTCCTTGCTCCAGAAGCCCGACAACGGCGGCACCCCCGCCAGCGCGCCGAGCCCGATCACCGTGCACCAGAAGGTGACCGGCATCCCCCGGCGCAGCCCGCCCATGCGGGACATCAGCGTGGTGCCGACCGCGTGGATCACCGCGCCGGCCGCGAGGAAGAGCAACGCCTTGAAGGCGGCGTGGGTGAGCAGGTGGAACAGCGCGGCCGGCGGCGAACCGACCGCCAGTGCGCCGGTCATGTAGCCGATCTGCGACACCGTCGACCAGGCCAGCACCCGCTTGAGGTCGTCCTGGGCGGTCGCGGCGAACGCGCCGAGCAGCAGGGTCACCGAGGCCATGACGCCGAGCACGGCCAGCGCCACCGGGGTCGCCTCGAACAGCGGGTAGAGCCGGGTCACCGCGTACACGCCGGCGGCGACCATGGTGGCGGCGTGGATCAGCGCCGAGATCGGCGTCGGGCCGGCCATCGCGTCGGGCAGCCAGGTGTGCAGCGGGAACTGGGCGCTCTTGCCGGCCACCCCGGCCAGCAGCAGCAGGCACGCGGCGGTCAGGGTGCCGGTGGCGTGGTCGTGGGCGAGCACGTCGGCGATCCGGAAACTGCCGGCCGACACGCCGAGCAGCGCGATGCCGAGCAGGAAGCCGACGTCGCCGACCCGGGTCACCAGGAACGCCTTCGTCGCGGCGGCGGGCGCCTCCGGCAGCCGGCGGTCGTGGGCGATGAGCAGGTAGGAGCAGATGCCCATCACCTCCCAGCCGACCAGCAGCATGATCAGGTCGCCGGCGACCACCACCAGCAGCATGGCGGCGGTGAAGAGGCTGATCTGCGCCGCGTACGGCGGGTAGCGGTGGTCGGTGTCGACGTCGTCGTGCGGGCCCCGGCGCAGGTAGCCGACCGAGTAGACCTGCACGGCCAGGGCCACCGCCGTGACCGCCACGGCGACCAGCGCGGCGGCGCCGTCCAGCCGCACCCCGAGGCTCACCGTCAGCCCGCCCAGGTCCACCCAGGTGGTGGACGCCTCGGCGGGCCGGTCGAGGGTGACCAGCAGGGCCACGGCGAGCGCCAGCGCACCGGCCGCACCCGCTACGCCGAGCGCGATCGCCGCCCGCCGGGCCCCGTCCCCGCCGGTCCGGGGCTCCCCGGCCGCCGGCCCGCCGGCAGAACCCGGGGCCGGCGGCAGCAGCAGGCCGAGCAGACCCGCCACCAGCGGTACGGCCGGCAGCAGCGCGCCGAGCAGGGTGGTCGTGCTCACCGTTCCCCCTCCGGGCGCTCGGTCAGCGGCACCTCGTCGACGGCGACGGTGGCCCGCAGCCGGTAGAGCTGGAGCACGATCGCCAGGCCCACCCCGATCTCGGCGGCGGCCAGCACGATCACGAACAGCGCGAAGACCTGCCCGCCGTGCGGCAGTTGCGCGCGCACGGTGGTGTCGGCGGTGACCAGGATCAGGTTGACCGCGTTGAGCATCAACTCGACGGCCATCAGCACCAGCACCGCGTTGCGCCGGCGCAGCACGCCGTAGACGCCGAGGCCGAACAGCAGCGCGGCGGTGACGTACGGGATGACGGGTCTCACCGCGACCGCCCGCCGTCGCCGCCCGGACGCCCACCGGCGCCCGGCCCGCCGGTGCGGGACCGGGCCGGGTCCGGCCCTCCGGCCTTCGGCCGGCCGATGTCGGGGCGGGAGAGCACGATGGCGCCGACCAGGGCGGCCAGCAGCAGCACCGAGAGCACCTCGAACGGGAGCACCCAACTGCGGAAGATCTGGTCGCCGAGGCGTTCCGCGGTGCCCGCGTCGGGCAGTTCCACGGCCGTCCACCGGTACGCGTCGACCAGCAGGGCGGCCAGCCCCAGCCCGGCGCCGCCGCCGACCAGCGCCGCCGCCCAGCCGGGCCGGTCCAGGTCGTCGGAGGCGCCGATCGGTGCGCGGGTGAGCATCACCGCGAAGAGCAGCAGCACCACCACCGCGCCGACGTAGATCAGCACCTGCACCCAGGCCACCAGCTCGGCGGTGAGCACCAGGTACATCCCGGCCAGCGCGCCGAGGCAGAGCACCAGGTAGAGGCCGGCCCGGACCAGGTGCCGGGTCGCCACCACCAGCGCCCCCGAACCGACCGCCAGCGCGCCGAGGGCGAGCAGCAGCACGTCCGCACCGGTCATGCGCCGGCCTCGGGCTCGGGGCGTACGGGCGGGGCGGCGGGACGGGCGGCGGGCGCGGCCGGGACCGCGGCCTTGCGCGCGGCGGCGGTCTCCTCCTTCGCCGGCTCACCGTGCGGGTCGTGCGCGGGCGGCGGCGGCACGGTGCCCATCCACTGCCCGAGGTGGTCCTTGTCGTGCAGCAGGTCCTTGAGGTCGTACTCGGAGTATTCGAACTCCGGCGACCAGTGCAGCGCGTCGAAGGGGCAGACCTCCACGCAGATGCCGCAGTACATGCAGAGCGAGAAGTCGATGTCGAACTTGTCGAGCACGTTGCGCTGGCGGGGGCGGGCCGCGCCGGGCACCACCACCTCCTCCTTGTGCGAGTCGATGTAGATGCACCAGTCCGGACACTCCCGGGCGCACAGCATGCAGACCGTGCAGTTCTCCTCCAGCAGCGCGATCACCCCCCGCGAGCGGGGCGGCAGCTCGGGGGCGACGTCCGGGTACTGCTGCGTGGTCGAGCGGCGGGTCATCGTCTTCAAGGTGACCGCGAGCCCCTTGACCAGGCCCGCGCCCGGCAGGCCACGATCTGCGCCCGCCTCGCCCGGTTCGCTGCGCTCGCTCATGCCGACCATCCTGCCCTGTGGCCGCGGCGCGCGCGACCACCACCCGGGGTTGGCCGCCGTACCGGGACCGTGGGGAGAAACGACGCACCGGAAAGGCCCGCCGCGCCCGGCAGGATCACGCCCCGGTTTCGTTGAGCCCAGCCGCCGCGGGCGGGAGCATCTCGACGCCGAGCTGCGTCAGGAGCTGGAACAGCTCGTTGCAGCTCCACACGTCGACGATCCGGCCCGCGTCGTCGAAGCGCAGGAAGCTCGCCCCCGAGTAGCTGACCACCTGCCCGGTCGGCGGCACCGGCCCGAACTGCCCGGCGTGGGTGCCGGCGGCCCGCCAGTGCACCGCCACCCGCTGCCCGGCCGCCACCACGTCCACGATCTTGTAGCGCAGGTCCGGGAACGCGGCGCGCCGTTCCCGGTGCCACGCCAGCGTCGCCTCCGGGCCGGCCCCGCCCAGCCCTGGGCACTGCGGCCCGACGAGTTCGTAGGCGGACTCCTCCCGCCGGGCGTTCCACACGTCCGCGATCAGGCGCCGGGTCGCCGCCTCCACGTCGATCATCGCCGCAGGATAGCCGCCGGCCCGGCCGGGTCACCGGGTCCGCCCCGGCGGCGACGAAACCGGCCGACGGCCCTCCCGCCCGGCGCCGGACCCGGTCCGCGGCCCGGCCGGAGGGCGGCCCAGGTCGGCACTCGGCGCGCCCGATGTCACCCCAGCCGCCATGATGGGACGAGCGACGGGCGACGGCGGAGAGGGCTGACATGGGCGGCACGACCGGGAACGACACGACCGGGAACGGCACCGCGGGCGGCGGAAAGTACGTCGAGCCGGGCGGCGAGTTCACCCGCGACCAGCGCTACATCGCCACCCGGATCACCGCCGACGCCCGCGACGGCTGGCCGGTGGAACCCGGCCGGTACCGGCTGGCGGTCAGCCGCGCCTGCCCCTGGGCGAACCGCCTGATCATCGTGCGGCGGCTGCTCGGGCTGGAGGACGTGATCTCCATGGCGGTGGCCGGTCCGACCCACGACGAGCGGAGCTGGACGTTCGACCTCGACCCGGGCGGGCGCGACCCGGTGCTCGGCATCGAACGGCTGGCCGACGCCTACTTCGCCCGGTTCCCCGGCTACGAGCGGGGCATCACCGTGCCGGCGATCGTGGACGTGCCGACCGGGCAGGTGGTCACCAACGACTTCGGGCCGATGAGCCTCGACCTGTGCACCGAGTGGACGGCCCACCACCGTGCGGGTGCGCCAGACCTCTACCCGCAGGCGCTGCGCGGCGAGATCGACGAGATGATCGACGTGCTTTTCCGGGACGTCAACAACGGCGTCTACCGGTGCGGCTTCGCCGGCGACCAGGAGGCCTACGACAAGGCGTACCACCGGCTCTTCGACCGGCTGGACCGGCTCAGCGAGCGGCTGGCCGGGCAGCGTTACCTGGTCGGGGACACCATCACCGAGGCCGACATCCGGCTGTTCACCACCCTGGTCCGCTTCGACCCGGTCTACCACGGCCACTTCAAGTGCAACCGCAGCAAGCTGACCGAGATGCCGGTGCTCTGGGCGTACGCCCGGGACCTGTTCCAGACGCCGGGCTTCGGCGACACCGTCGACTTCGACCACATCAAGCGGCACTACTACGAGGTGCACCGCGACATCAACCCGACCGGGATCGTGCCGCTCGGCCCCGACCTGGCGAACTGGCTCGACCCGCACGGCCGGGAGGCCCTCGGCGGTCGCCCCTTCGGCGACGGCACCCCGCCCCCGCCACCCCCGCCCGCGGAGCGCGTCGACCCCGCCCACACCCCGCTGCGTTGACGCGCCGGGCCCGACCCGGGGAGCGCTCCTACGACGCCACCCGGACGGCGGCGGTGAGGACGAGCTGGCCGAGGGAGACCGGCACCAGGACGAGCCAGCAGAGACGCTGGAGCTGGTCCTCGCGCAGCCTCGGGTACGACACCCGGATCCAGATGATCAGGAACGAGACGGCGAAGACCTTCAGCAGGGTCCACAGCCAACCGAGCTGCGCGTCGGCGAACGGGCCCTGCCAGCCGCCGAGGAAGAGGACGGTGGTCAGGGCGGCGATCACCACGATGCCGACGTACTCGGCGAGCAGGAAGAACGCGAACCGCAGGCCCGTGTACTCCGTCATGTAGCCGAAGACCAGCTCCGAGTCGGCGACCGGCATGTCGAACGGCGGGCGGCGGATCTCGGCGAGCCCGGCGAGGAAGAAGACCACCATGGCGGGCGCCTGCCAGAGCAGCCACCACGGCTGCCACGCCTCGACGATCCCGGAGAGGCTGAGCGTGCCGGCGGCCATCGCCACCGACGCGGCGGCCAGCACCAGCGGCAGCTCGTAGCCGAGCAGCTGGGCGGCCCCGCGCAACCCGCCGAGGAGGCTGTACTTGTTGGCCGACGCCCACGCCGACATCAGCACCGCCACGACGCCCACGCCCACGACGGCCAGCACGTAGAACAGGCCGATGTCCAGCGGCTGCCCGACCAGGTCGTCCGGGCCGAGCGGAATCACCAGCAGGACCAGCAGGTAGGGCAGGAGGGCGACCACGGGGGCGAGACGGAACACCGCCCGGTCCGCCTCGCGGGGCGTGACGTCCTCCTTCTGCACGAACTTCACGCCGTCGGCGACGAGCTGGGCCCAGCCGTGGAAACCGCCCGCGTACATCGGGCCGAGCCGGCCCTGCATGTGCGCCATCACCTTGTGCTCGGCCTGCCCGACGAGCAGTGGCAGGACGAGGAAGGCGACAAGCACCCCACCGATCCGGATGACCAACTCCAACCACAGTGGCATCAGGGCGTCCCTCCGTCGCCGCGGGCCGGGCCGTCGCCGCGGGCCGGGTCGTCGCCGCGGGCCGGGTCGTCGGCGGGTGCGGCGGCACGGGGTGGGCGGGCCCCCGGGGCCGGCCGGGCGGGCCGCTCGCGGGCCGGCCGCGCGGGGGTGCCGCCGCGCGGCCCCTCGCCGACCCCGCCCGCGCCGGCCGGCGTCGGCGTCGTCCCCCACTCCCCCGGCGCGGGCACGCCCGGTGGGCGGATCGGCCGGCGACCACCGCCGGCCTCGGACTCGCCCGGTTCCTTGGCGCCCGGCCAGGGCTTGGCCACCCGGGAGGCGAGCACGAACTCCTTGCGCAGCGGGTGCCCCTCGAACTCCGGCGGCAGCAGCAGGGGCGCCAGCCTGCCGTGGCCGGGGAAGTCGATGCCGAACATCTCGTGCGTCTCCCGCTCGTGCCACGCGGCACCCGGGTAGACGTCGACCACCGAGGCGACCGCCGGGGCCGCGCGGGACACCCGGGTACGCAGCAGGAGCCCGTGGCGGTGGGCGGTGGACCAGAGGTGGGCCACCACGTCGAAGCCGTCGGCGAGCTCGTCGACGGCCGAGAGCCAGTCGAAGTAGTCGCAGCGCAAGTCGGCGTCGTCGCGGGCGGCGCGGAGCGCGTCCGGCCAGCTCGCCGGCGGTACGTCGACGGTGGCGCGGGCGTGCGCCTGGCCGCCGGAGACCGAGGGGGTCGCCTCGGCGGGCGCGAGCAGCGCGACCATCCGCTGGCCGACCTCTTCCGGAGTCATGCCGCTGATCCTAGGGCCTGCCCCACGCCGCCCGCCGCACCGATCCGAGGGGATCTGGCCGCTTTGCCCGGCGGCGGACCGGCCCACCGGGAAGGATGAGGCCGTGCGCGCTGTGACTGTGACCCCGGGTGTCGCCGGCTCCCTGCGGCTGGTCGAGGACCAGCCCGACCCGCCGCCCGAGGAGGGCCCGATCCTGGTCGAGGCGCTGGCGGTGGGGATCTGCGGCACCGACCACGAGATCATCTCTGGCGGGTACGGCGAGGCGCCCCCCGGCACGGACCGGCTGGTGCTGGGGCACGAGTCCCTGGGCCGGGTGCTGGAGGACCCGTCGGGCACCCTGCGCCCCGGTGATCTGGTCGCGGGCATCGTGCGGCACCCCGACCCGGTGCCCTGCCCGAACTGTGCGGTCGGCGAGTGGGACATGTGCCGCAACGGCCGGTTCACGGAGCACGGCATCAAGGCCCTGCCCGGCTTCGCCCGGGACCGCTGGCGGCTGCACCCCCGCTTCGCCGTGGGGCTGGACCGGTCCCTCGCCCCGGTCGGCATGCTGCTGGAACCGACGAGCGTGGTGGCGAAGGCGTGGGAGCACATCGAGCGCATCGGCGCCCGCGCCGAGTGGCAGCCGCAGACGGCCCTGGTCACCGGGGCCGGGCCGATCGGCCTGCTGGCCGCGCTGCTGGCCACGCAGCGCGGGCTCCTCGTGCACGTGCTGGACCGCAACACGACCGGGCCGAAGCCGGAGCTGGTCCGGGGGCTCGGGGCGACCTACCACACCGGGTCCGTGCGCGAACTCGACTTCGAACCAGACGTGGTGCTGGAGTGCACCGGGGCGCCGGCCGTCGTCCTCGACGTGATGTACCAGGCCGCGCCCGCCGGCATCGTCTGCATGACCGGCGTCTCCAGCGGCGGGCGGATGATCGACTTCGACGCCGGGGCGCTCAACCGCTCCATCGTCCTGGAGAACAACGTGGTGTTCGGCTCGGTCAACGCCAACCGCCGGCACTGGGACCTCGCCGCCGCGGCGCTGGCCCGGGCCGACCCGTCGTGGCTCGGCTCGTTGATCACCCGCCGGGTGCCGGTGGAGGCGTACGCCGGGGCGTACACCCCCGAGCCGGACGACATCAAGGTGGTGCTGGAGTTCGGCTCCTGACCCCGCTCAGAGACCGGGCAGCCGGCCGTTGCGGAACAGGTCGACGAAGAGCTGGTGGTCGTGGCGGGCGCGGACCCCGTACGCGTGGGCGAAGTCGACCAGATGCGTCACGAAGCCCGCCTCGTCGGCGTCCACCGCCGCCACGATGGCCTCCTCGGTGGAGTAGTCCACCAGGTCGTGGCTGGACTCGTCGTCGGCCACCGAGTGCATCCGGGCGACCGCCCGGCCCAGGTCGGCCAGCACCCCGGCCAGTTCCTCGGGCTCGTTCACGTCGGCCCAGTCGAGGTCGGCCGCGTACGGGGAGACCTCGGCGACGAGCTGGCCGACGCCGTCCAGCTCGGTGAAGCCCAGCCACGGGTCGGCGTGCGCCTGGAGTGCGCGCTGCGACTCGGCCGTGCGGTGCCCCTGGTGCTGGAAGTAGCCGGCGACCGACTCGTCGGTGATGTGCCGGGCCACGGCCGGCACCTGGGCCTGCTTCATGTAGATGACGACGTCGTTCTCCAGCGCCTGGGTGTGCCCCTCCAGCAGCAGGTTGTACGACGGCAGCCCGGCCGAGCCGATGCCGACGCCCTTGCGCAGCACCACGTCCTTGATGTGCGTGGCCACCGGCCGGAGCCGGGCGGAGGAGGGCGGCAGCGTGCCGAGGTAGTCCTCGAACGCGGCGCAGACCCGCGCCCGGGTCTCGGCGTCCACCTCGTGGACGCCGTCGCCCAGCGAGAAGCGGCGCTCGTAGTTGTCGATGGTGCTCTGGGTGGCGAGCAGGTCGACGCGGGTGTTGAGCCGCGCCTGCTGGAGCACCCGGCGCAGCACCCCGTCGGCGTTGTCCAGGGTGATCGACCCGATCGCGTCGTCACCACCGGCGGCGATGGCGCGCAACTCCGTCAGGTACGACGCCGCGAAGCCGGCGACCAGGTCGCCGATCGCCCGGTCGGAGAGCGCCTTGGCGTAGCCGAGCAGCGCCACGCTGGCCGCCAGGCGCTTCAGGTCCCAGCTGAACGGCCCCACGTACGCCTCGTCGAAGTCGTTGACGTTGAACACGAGCTGCCCGGAGGCGTTCATGTACGTGCCGAAGTTCTCCGCGTGCAGGTCGCCGTGGATCCACACCCGGCTGGTCCGCTCGTCGAGGAACCGGTCGTCGGCGAAGTCACCGACCTGGTCGGCGTAGAAGAGCGAGGCGCTGCCCCGGTAGAAGGCGAACGGCGACGCGGCCATCTTGCGGAACTTGCGCCGGAAGGCGGCCGGGTCGGAGGCCATCGACGCGCCGAACTCCTCGGTGAGCACGGCGGCGATGCGGGCGGAACGCTGGTCGGCGGAGTGGCTCATGGTGCGCAGGCTAGCCCCGACGGCCAACCCAGCGGGGTCGGACGGACCGTACGGCTCAGACCGTGGGCGGGCGGACCGGCGGGGCGGTCAGCGACTCCGCCGTGCGCCCGGACGCGCCGGTGGACCCGGCGTCGGCCGGCGCGGCGTCGGCGGGCGGGGCGAGCGCGTCGGGCCGGGGCACGCCGCCCACGCCGGACTGCTCGGCGGCGATCTTCTCCTGCAGCCGCAGGATGCCGTGCAGCAGCGCCTCGGGCCGGGGCGGGCAGCCGGGCACGTAGACGTCGACGGGGATGATCTGGTCGACGCCCTTGGTCACCGAGTACGAGTCCCAGTAGGGGCCGCCGCAGTTGGAGCACGCGCCGAACGAGATGACGTACTTCGGCTCGGGCATCTGGTCGTAGAGCCGCTTGATGGCGGGGGCCATCTTGTCGGTGACCGTCCCGGAGACCACCATCAGGTCGGCCTGGCGGGGCCCGTGCGCGAACGGGATCACGCCGAGGCGCATGAAGTCGTGCCGGCCCATGCTGGTCGCGATGAACTCGATCGCGCAGCAGGCCAGGCCGAAGTTGAAGACCCAGAGCGAGTAGCGGCGGCCCCAGTTCAGCACGAACCGGATCGGCTCACCGAGCACTCCCGGCACCTGCACGACCGCCCCCTTCCCGAGCACCGCCACCAGTCAACCACAGCCGCCGTCGACGCCGACCGGTCGCTCGGTCCGGCGCCACCCCCGTCCCGCTCGACCCGTCGGCGCCCGCCCGCCGTCGGATCCACGACGGCGCGGGCCGCAACCGGTCGCGGCCCGATGGAGTGTTACCGCCGCCAGACACCCACGACGGGCTCGAACGGGGAGGGGACAGTGACAGTGACGATGGGGGCCCGCGCCGACGAGCCACCTCCGCCGGTCGGCCCGCCGGCCGGCGGTGGCACTGCGGCGATCACCTTCGACGACTTCTACCACGCGCACTTCCGCAGCGTGACCGCCCAGCTCTGCGCGTACACGGGGGACCTGGGCCAGGCCCAGGACCTGGCCCAGGAGGCGTTCTGCCGGGCGCTCGCCCGGTGGGACCGGCTGGTCCGCTACGACGACCCGGTGGCCTGGATCCGGCAGGTCGCCTGGAACCTCGCCCGCAGCCGGTGGCGGCGGCTGCGTACCGCCCGCACCCACCTGCTGCGGCAGCGGCGGGTGGAGACGCAGGTGCCGGGGCCGACGCCGGACCGGGTGGCGATCGAGCGGGCGCTCGGGGCGCTGCCGGCGAACCACCGGCGGGCCGTCGTCCTGCACTACCTGGCCGACCTGTCCGTCGCCCAGATCGCGGCGCAGGAGGGGGTGGCCGAGGGAACGGTCAAGTCGTGGCTGCACCGGGGCCGGGCCGTCCTGGCCACCCTGCTCGACGAGAACCCGGAGGGAGTCGGTCATGCCTGAGCAGGACCCGCTGCGGGCGCGCTTCGCCGCGTACCGCGGAGATCTGACGGACCGGATCGACGGTCCGGGCCCGGATGCGGCCCGGCGCACGCTGCGGCGTCGCCGCCGCGCCACCGCCGCGACCGGGGCGCTCGCCGTCGCGCTGGTGGTGGCCCCGATCGCGGCGGGCGCGGCGCTGCGGGACGCGTCGCCGCCGGGACCGCCCGCGTCGACGCCGACGGCCGGCCCGACCTCGCCGCCGTCGCCCGGGCCCTCGCCCGACGCGTCGCGGTCACCGGCCGCGCCGGCCACGCCGGACGGGCGGATCACCGGGCGGCAACTGCGCGCCGCCGCCCTCGACCTGCCGGCGTGGACCGGCCGGAGCTGCGCCGACACCACCCGGGTCACCCTGCTGCCGGCCACCACGGACGAGACGAACCGGCCCTACCTGATCAGCGTCACGCACGGTGACGTCGACGCCGACGGGGCCACCGAGACGCTGGCCCTGCTCGGTTGCCGGTTCGGCGAGGCGTCGGCGAAGCAGGTGGTCGCCTTCGACCGGGACGCGGCCGGACGGATCGTCACGCTCGGGCGGGTGGCGCGGACGCACGAGGAGGGTGACGGCGGCTTCGAGGACGTCCGCGCCGTCACCGTGGCGGCCGGGAGGGTCCGCGTCCAGGTCGCCGACATCCAGCCCTGTTGCAGCATCCCCGCGTACTGGGCGCGGGAGCAGTGGCGGACGTACGGCTGGGGCGGCGAGGGGTTCGCCCAGACCGGCGGCCCGACCACCTGGGGGCGGGACCCCCGGCTCACCGACCTCGCGCTCACCGCCGGGCCGCTCGTCCTCGGGGAGGCCGATCAGCTCGGCCGGCGGCAGGGCACGGTGACGTTGACCGTGACCAACCGGGGACCTGTCGACGCGGACCGCGTCGCCCTAACCGGCCTGGAGGGCATCGGCACACCGGCCGGCGGCGGCTGGGACCGGTGCGAGCCGGACCGGGCAGCACCGGAAGAGTCGTCGTGCCTGCTCGACGGGGTGCCGGCCGGTGGGAGCCGGAGCTGGACCTTCCGCTTCCGGGTCGGACCGGCGGGCCCCGGGGCGGCCGGGTCGGCACTGGTGGTCCATCACAGCGCCGACCGTCGCGGCTGGCCGGACCTGAGACCCGGGGACAACCAGGCCGACGTCCGCGTACGCGGGTGATCCGACGGCGGCGTCCACCTCGCCCGGTGGACGCCGCCACTCACCAGGTGGGGCGTTGCAGCAGGCCGACGAACTCCACCAGCAGCCGTTCCCGCAGCGCGGGCGGCGCGGCGTCGAGCAGGGTGTTCACCGTCGCCATCCGCCCCGGCAGCGGCCCGGCCGGGGCGGCGGCCTCGTCCGGGGCGGTCAGGCCCAGCCCGGCGGCCAGGCCGGCGACCAGCTCGGGGGTGAGCGCGTCGGGGGTCAGCGTGCCGGCGAGGGCGCGCAGCTCGGCGGGGAGCGCGACCGGCCCGGCGGCCCGCGCGGCGGCCACCGCGACGGCCAGGTCCGGGCCGAACTCGGCCACCCGGGGCGCCACCGCGGCCGTCACCGTCAGGTGCACGCTGCGCGGCAGGTCCGCGTACGACTGTTGGGGCTGGGTGTGCCAGCCCCGGGCGGCCAGCTCGTCGACCAGGACGAAGAGGTCGAGCCCCGGGTCGGTGGCGGTGAAGCAGACGACAGTCGACTCCGGTTCGGCCATCAGCCGCAGCCCGTCGACCGCCCGCACGGCGTCGGCCAGGCCGGCCACGGCGTCCCGGGTGACCGCCGCGAGCCGCAGGTACCCGTCGTCCCCGAGGTGCCGCAGGGTGGCGTACGCGGCGGCGATCGGGCCGCCGGAGCGGGTGGAGGCGATGACGGGGTTCACCATCGTGTAGCCGGGCCAGTCCGCGTACGCGAAGTACTGCGGGGCGCGCAGCGCCGGATCGCGGTGCAGCAGCACCGACACGCCCTTCGGGGCGTACGCGTACTTGTGCAGGTCCACCGAGATCGAGGTGACCCCGGCGAGGCCGAAGTCGAACGGCGGCACGTCCGCCCCGAGGCGGCGCAGGTACGGCAGCGTCCAGCCCCCGAAGCACGCGTCCACGTGGCAGCGCACCCCGGCGGCGGCCGCCGCCCCGGCGATCTCGGCGACCGGGTCGATGACGCCGTGCGCGTACGAGGGGGCGGAGCAGGCCACCAGCACGGTGTCCGGGCCGATGGCGGCGGCCACCTCGGCGGCGGCCGGCCGCAGCGTCCGCGCCGACACGGGCACCTGGTCCACCGCGACCCGCAGGTAGTGCGCGGCCTTGGCGAACGCGGCGTGCGCGCTGGCCGGCACCACGATCCGGGGTTCGGTGATCTCCGGATGGGCGTCCCGGGCGGCCTTCACGGCCAGGATCAGCGACTCGGTGCCGCCGCTGGTGACGCTGCCGACGACGTCCGGGGCGGCGCTGCCGGGGCCGCCGCCGAGCAGCCGGGCCGCCGCCCCGACCAGCGTGTTCTCCATCGCCAGCAGCGACGGGAAGGCGGTCGGGTCGAGCCCGTTGACGTGGGCGCTGCCGGCGTGCGCGGCGGCGGCCAGCTCGTCCAGCCCCGGCACCGCCGGGTCGTAGACGTAGGCGAACAGCCGCCCCCCGTGGGTGGGCCGGTCGGCGGCCCGCAGGGCGCGTACCTCCGCCAGCACCCGCTCGGCGGGCAACCCGTTGCCGGGCAGCGCCCGCCGGTCAGCTTCCTCGTCGATCATGGAGTCGTGGTGCCCTTCTCGTGGGATTCGGCGGCCCCGACCGCGACCACGCCACCGGTGGGGCGGGACGCGGCCCCGGCCTCGGCGGCGGCCAGCCGGGCGGGGGTCAGGTCGTAGGAGCGCAGCAGGACGACCGCCAGGCCGACCAGGAGGGCGGGCAGGACGGTGAAGCCGAGCAGGATGCCGAGCCGCGCGGTGTCGGACTGGGCCGCCGCCGTGCCGGTGTCGGAGGAGACGTAGCCGCCGAGCTGGAGGACCAGGCCGAAGATGCCCGGCCCGAGGGCCAGCCCGAAGGTCTCGCCGGCCGTCCAGAGGCCGGTGAACACGCCCGCCTGGCGCCGGCCGGTGCGTGCCGTGTCGTACGCGATGCAGTCCGGGAGCATGGCGAGGGCGAAGACCTGCTGCCCGGCGTACCCGACGCCGATCAGCGCGACCAGCGGGTAGATCCCGAGCGGGGGCAGCACCGGGGCCGCGACCAGGGCCAGCGCGCCCACCGCGAAGATCAGCGACGCGGCGACCAGGGCGGCGAGCTTGCCGACCCGCGCACCGACCCGCGTCCAGAGCGGCATCACCAGCAGCGCCGGCCCGACGAAGCAGGCGAACAGGACGGTCGGCCCGCCCTCGGGGTCGCGCAGGATCTGGTCGGCGAAGTAGTTGACCCCGGCGAGGACTGTGGCCACCCCGGCGGACTGCACCACGAAGCAGACCAGCAGCGCCCGGAACGGCCGGTTGCGGGCGGCGACGGCGAGCTGGGCGCGCAGCGTCGGCTCGCTGTGCCCCACCGGCACGGCGGGCGCGGACCGGGTGCCGAGGAACGCACCGAGCGCGCCGAGCACGATCAGCCCGGCGACGAAGAGCCCCATCCAGCGGTGCCCCGCCACGCCCCCGCCGCCGGCGTCGCGCACCAGCGGGGCCACCGCGCCGGAGACCAGGATGGCCAGCGCCAGCACCGCGATCCGCCAGCTCATCAGCCGGGTACGTTCGGCGTAGTCGCCGGTCAGCTCGGCCGGCATCGCCACGTACGGCACCTGGAAGAAGGCGAACGCGGTGGCGGTGGCGAGGAAGGCGACCGCCACGTACGCCCCGGCGGCCGGGCCGGAGCCGAACGGCGCGGCGAAGATGGCGGCGAAGAGCACGCCGAGCGCGAGCCCGGCGCCCAGCAGGTACGGCCGACGGGCACCCCACGGCGACCGGGTGCGGTCGGAGATGCGGCCCGCTACCGGGTTGACCAGCACGTCCCACGCCTTCGGCAGGAGCACCAGCAGGGCCGCCGCGCCCGCCGCGACGCCGAGGGTGTCGGTCAGGTAGGGCAGCAGGAGCAGCCCGGGCACGGTGCCGAACGCCCCGGTGGCCAGCGATCCGAGCGCGTAACCGGCGTGCACCCGGCGCGGCAGCACGCCCGGCGCGGACGGGCCGGGCGGCGCGGCGGGGCCTGGCGAACCGGGTCCACCCGGCGGCGCGTCCATGCCGCCGAATGTTACTCACGTTATGGCGCGCGTCACATCCCCTCCGGCGGGGACCAGTTCGCCGCCGGGTCCACCCCGGCACCGCGCAGCGGCGTCCCCTCGGCGCGCAGCCGGGCCCGCGCCTCCCGCTCGTGACCGGGCGGCAGGCGGCCGGCCGCGTTCACCACCCGGTGCCAGGGCACGCCCCCGCCGTGCCGCGCCATGATCGAGCCGACGAGCCGGGCCGACGCCCGCCCGGAGCGTTCGGCCAGCGCGTCCGCCACCGCCCCGTACGACATCACCCGGCCGGGCGGGATCCGCTCGACCAGTTCCAGCACCGCCTCCACGTACTCGTCAGGTGTCACGACCCGCCACGATATGAGAACGCGCCGGGGCGCGCCCCGACCGACCACGCAGAATAGGCGGGTGCGCGACGTAGTCACGGCGGCCCGGCGGGTCGTCGTCAAGATCGGATCCTCCTCGTTGACCACCCCCGACGGCGGGCTGGACGACGAGCGGGTCGACGCGCTCGTCGGCACCCTCGGCGCGCTCGCCGCCGACGGCCGGGAGGTCGTGCTCGTCAGTTCCGGCGCGATCGCCGCCGGCCTCACCCCGCTGGGGCTGCCCCGGCGCCCGCGCGACCTGGCCACCCAGCAGGCCGCCGCCAGCGTCGGGCAGGGCCTGCTGATCGGCCGGTACGCCACCGCCTTCGCCCGGCACGGCCGCACCGTCGGGCAGGTCCTGCTCACCGTCGACGACGTGACCCGGCGGGCGCACTACCGCAACGCGTACCGCACCCTGCGCAAGCTGCTCGACCTGCGGGCCGTGCCGATCGTCAACGAGAACGACACGGTCGCCACCGAGGAGATCCGGTTCGGCGACAACGACCGGCTCGCCGCCCTCGTCGCCGCCCTCGTCCACGCCGACCTGCTGGTGCTCCTCTCCGACGTGGACGCCCTCTGGAGCGGCGACCCGGCCCGGGCGGGCTCCCACCGCATCGCCGAGGTGCACGACGAGCGGGACCTCGCCGGGGTCGAGATCGGCGGCGCGGGCCGGGCCGGGGTGGGCACCGGCGGCATGGTGACCAAGGTGGAGGCCGCCCGGATCGCCACCGGCTTCGGCATCCCGGTGGTGCTGACCGCCGCGCCGCTGGCCGGCGCGGCGCTGGCCGGCGAGCCCGTCGGCACCCTGTTCCACCCGAGCCGCCGCCGCCCCACCGCCCGGCTGTTCTGGCTGGCCCACGCCACCTCGCCCCGGGGGCGGCTGCACCTCGACCCGGGCGCGGTCGCGGCGGTGGTCGGCCGGCGCAAGTCGCTGCTGCCCGCCGGGATCACGGCCGTGGACGGGGCGTTCACCGCCGGCGATCCCGTCGACCTGGTGGACGCGGGGGGCGCACCGGTCGCCCGGGGGCTGGTCAACTACGACGCGGTCGAGCTGCCCGGGCTGCTCGGCCGTTCCACCACGGAACTCGCCGCGGCGCTCGGCCCGGCGTACGAACGGGAGGTCGTCCACCGCGACGACCTCGTCCTGCTGTGAGGAGTGCGGCGATGAGCGTGAGCGAGCAGGCCCGACGGGCGCGTACGGCGGCGGAGGCGCTGGCCGTCGCCACGCGTACGGCCAAGGACGCCGCGCTGGTGGCGATGGCCGACGCGTTGGTGGCGCGTACGCCGGAGATCCTCGCCGCGAACGCCACGGACCTGGCGGCCGGGCGCGAGGCCGGGCTGAGCGCGGCCGTGCTGGACCGGCTCGCCCTCGACGCGGGGCGGGTGGCCGGCATCGCCGACGCGCTGCGGCAGATGGCCGCGCTGCCGGACCCGGTGGGCGAGGTGGTCCGGGGCTCGACCCTGCCCAACGGGTTGGAGCTGCGCCAGATCCGGGTGCCGTTCGGCGTGGTGGGCATCATCTACGAGGCCCGGCCGAACGTGACGGTCGACGCCGCCGGCATCTGCCTGAAGTCCGGCAACGCGGCGCTGCTGCGTGGCTCGTCGTCGGCGGCCAGTTCCAACGCCGCCCTGGTCGCCGTGCTGCGCGACGCGGTGGCCGGCACCGGCCTGCCGGCGGACGCGGTGCAGCTGCTCGACGCCAGCAGCCGCGAGTCGGTCAAGGAGCTGATGCGCGCCCGGGGCCTGGTCGACGTGCTGATCCCGCGCGGCGGCGCGTCCCTGATCCGCACGGTGGTGGAGGAGTCCACCGTGCCGGTGATCGAGACCGGCGTGGGCAACTGCCACGTCTACGTCGACGCCGCCGCCGACCTGTCGGAGGCCGTCGCGATCGCGTTGAACGCGAAGACGCAGCGGCTGTCCACCTGTAACACCGCCGAGTCGTTGCTCGTGCACGCGGCGGTCGCCGACGCCTTCCTGCCGCCGATGCTGGCCGCCTTCGCCGAGGCCGGCGTCACGGTGCACGGCGACGGGCGGGTCGCCGCCCACTCCGCCGCGGTGCGGCCCGCCACCGACGAGGACTTCGCCACCGAATACCTCTCCGCCGACATCTCGGTGGCCGTCGTCGACTCGCTCGACGCGGCGGTGGCGCACATCCGGCGCTACGGCACCGGGCACACCGAGGCGATCGTCACCGGTTCCACCAGGGCCGCCCGGGAGTTCGTGGCCCGGGTGGACGCGGCGGCCGTGATGGTCAACGCCTCGACCCGGTTCACCGACGGCGGCGAGTTCGGCTTCGGCGCCGAGATCGGCATCTCCACACAGAAGCTGCACGCCCGTGGCCCGATGGGCCTGCCCGAGCTGACCTCCACCAAGTACGTGGTGACCGGGAACGGCCACCTGCGCTGAGGGTCCCGGCCGGGACACCGGCGGATGGCGGATGACCGTTAGTCTGGAACGGGTTCGGCAGGGCTTGTCTTGGGGAGGCGGCATGCTGGGCGAAGTCGCCCTGGAACAGCAACTGGCGCAGGCGCGGGCCGCGCTGCGCGAGGTGAGCGGTGCTGCCGCGCCCCGGGAACGGGCGGAGTCGGTGGCGGAGGCCGCCGACGGCCGGATCCGGGTGACCGTGGGCACCGACGGCCGGGTGAGCGCCGTCGACATCGACCCCCGGGTCCTCCGGGAGGGCTCGGAACACCTCGCCGCCGAGCTGCGCCGGGCGGTCAACTCGGCGCTCGACGGTCAGGACGACGGGGCCGACGCGGTCGAGCCGATGCCCGACCTGGCCGCGCTGAGCGCCACTGTCGAACGCCTCCAGGACCAGGGCCTGCGGCAGATGCGCGAGATCAGCCAGACCGTCAGCGAGACCATGCGGAAACTGCACAGGAGCTGAGCGTGGAGAGCCTCGACGTCGACATCGACGCGCTGGGTCGCGGCGCGAACGAGCTCGAACAGGCCAAGGAGTCCGTCCGCCAGGTCTTCGAGGGCTTCCAGGCGGCGGTCGGCGGCTATGCGGCGGCCTTCGGTGGCGACGACATCGGGTCGCTGCTGGGCATCGCCCACCAGGCGTGCGTGGACGCCCTGGCCGAGTGCCTCGGCACCAACGTCACCGAGTTGGAGAGTTACGTCGACGGGTTGCGCGGAATGGCCGACGGCTACCGCGCCGCCGAGGAGAACGCGTCCGCGTCCTTCCGCTCGATCTTCGGCTCGCTGGGTGGCTGAGCCAACCCGCCTACGAAAGGAGCCGCGGTGGGCCTGACGATCCCGGGTGAGCTCGCTTCCCTGCTCTCGATGCTCGGTTACGAGTGGCCCCAGTCCGACGAGACGGCGATCTTCCAGCTCGCCGGGGAGTGGACCGGCATGGCCGGCCAGATCTCCGGCTCGGTCGCGCAGTTGGAGTCGGCGGCGCGGACGGTGCTCGACAACAACCGGGGCGAGAGCTTCACCGCCTTCGCGGGCGAGTGGAACGACGCCGAGTCGGCGGCGCGCAACGTCGCCGACGTCGCGCGGCCGGCCACCGTCATCGGTGTCGGGCTGATGGTCGCGGCGGGCGTGGTGCTGGCCCTGAAGATCCAGGTGATCATCCAGTTGGCCCTGCTGGCGATCCAGATCGCGCAGGCCATCATCACGGCGGCGGTCACCTTCGGGGCGTCCCTCCTCCAGATCCCGATCTTCAAGATGATCACGGGCTTCATCATCGACCAGCTCATCGGCATGGCCGTGGAGACGGTGCTCAATGGCTAGGAAACGGACCAGCGCGCCCCGGCAGACGCAGGCCAGAGGCGCCCGCGTCGTCTCGGCCTACCTGGAGAACGCCGACGTCTTCCGCACCGCCAAGTCGGCCGGCACGAAGCCGCAGGGCCCGGCCGTGCTGGTGTTGAAGAACCGGCCGGACTTCGACAGGCGCGACTTCGACCGCAAGGCCCGCGACCTGCAACGGCTCGGCCAGGACGGGGCGCTGAAGAAGGCGCCGTCGGACCGGGACAGCAACAAGGTCTACGACCCTGCGACGGGCAAGCGCCGCACCCGCACCAACGTCTACCGGGACCGGATGATCCGCAGCCTGACCAAGGACGGCCGCCTCACCCAGGACATGGGCACCCCGGAGACCAACAAATACCTGGCCAACAAGAACGTGGTGGATCGCCTCTACGCCGGCAAGGGGCCGATCACGGCCCGGGGCCAGGGCTACGACCCCGACCACATCCAGGAGCTGCAACTGGACGGAACGGACACGTACGATAATCTCAGGCCGATGGACGCCTGGACGAATCGCCAGCTCGGCAGCGACATCTCCGTCGCGCTGCGGGACGTTCCCGAGGGCACCCCGGTCATCGTGAAGGTGATCCCGTGACCGGCCCGCTGGACCGGGCCCGCCTGGGCCGCATCGACGAGAAGCTCGCGCTGCTGCGGCGGCTGGAGGCCGAGCGGGGCTTCGGCGTGGTCATCGGCGAGCCCGTCCCGTTGGAGCCGATCCCCGACCTGCCCGGCGTGGCCGAGGTCTACGGTCTCTTCGACCGGCTGGCCGGCGACAACTTCCGGTTCGGCCCACCAGAGGAGATCCGCAGCCCGGCGGCCTGGGCGGCCCGCCGGGTGGACGAGAACGACCCGATGGGCAGCCCGCTGGCGGTCGGCCACGAGGTGCACAGCATCCCGCCCCGGTTGCGCGGCGAGATCGGGGCGGGGGCGCCGATCTACCTCGACACCGAGGACCTCGACGTGTACTGGATGGAGCCGGACGACTACGTCTTCCAGTACGAGCACCCCGACGAGGACGTGGAGTTCACCGCCCTCGCGCCCGACGTGGCCACGTTCTTCGACGAGCACGTGCTCGGTCCCGCCTACCCGGAGCTGGTCGCCGTCGTGCTCGGCCCCGGCGTGCGCGACCAGCGGCTCCGCAAGGGCCCCCACGCCGGCGAGTACGCCGACAACTGGCGCCGGTTGCTGATCGCCGCCGACCTGGCGTCCTGACCCACTCCGGCTCCCGGCGCCGCCTCCCGCGCCGGCCGCCGGCCGCATCCCGAGACGCGAAGGACCAACGATGGCCGCTGACCCCCGGTTCCGCTCGCTGTGGAGCGAGGACGAGCTCATCCCGTACCCGCGCGAAGCATGGCTGGAGGGGGGCTTCGACCCCGAGCTGCTGCCCACCGGCGACGAGATCCCGCTCGACGTGACGGTCGTCTACACCGCCTTCCTCGAAGGCGACATCGAGCTGTTCGACACGATCCAGCTCAGCACCGAGGACGGCTCGCTGGACCTCCGGCTGATCGTGGTCGGCGCGGTCGCCGACAACCACGACCTGCTCTACGTGCTGGACCCGAGGACCGGCGAGATCCTCCAGTTCGACCTGAAGCAGCAGGACGTCCAGGCCGTCAACAGCAACTTCCGCACCTTCGTCGAGTTCCTCTACCAGTTCGCGCTCTTCGTGGAGGCCGACGAGGGCAAGCCGGGCCGGGCCGAGCGCGCGGAGACGCTACGCATGGTCCTGGAGAGCATCGACCGGGCCGCGTTCGCCCCGGACGCCTGGTGGCCGCTGGTGATCAGCCAGCTCAGGTGACGCCCCGACGGCGTCGGCAGGCCGGTCGGGCCGAGGTCGCGGCGGGCAGGCCCAACGCGACCTCGGCCGACGCGGTCAGTAGGCCGGCAGCGCCGGGTCGACCTGCTTGATCCAGGAGAGCACGCCACCCTGCACGTGCACCGCGTCGCGGAAGCCGGCCGCCTTGAGCGCGGCGAGCGCCTCCGCCGAGCGGACCCCGGACTTGCAGTGCAGCACGATCTGCCGGTCCTGCGGGAGCCGGGCGAGCGCCTCGCCCGAGATGATCTCGCCCTTGGGGATCAGCGTCGCGCCGGGGATCCGGACGATCTCGTACTCGGCCGGCTCGCGGACGTCGACGAGGAAGACGTCCTTGCCCGCGTCCTGCCACTCCTTGAGTTCCCGGGCGGTGATGGTCGCGTCGAGCACCGCCTCCTGGGCCTCCACCGACACCGCGCCGCAGAAGTCCTCGTAGTCCTCCAGCAGGTCCGTGACCGTGGGGTTGTCGCCGCAGAGCACGCAGTTCGGGTCCTTCCGGACCTTGATCTTGCGGTACTCCATCTCCAGGGCGTCGTAGACCATCAGTCGGCCGACCAGCGGCTCCCCGATGCCGGCGAGCAGCTTGATCGCCTCGTTGACCTGGATGGAACCGATCGACGCGCAGAGCACGCCGAGCACGCCGCCCTCCGCGCAGGAGGGGACCATGCCGGGCGGCGGGGGCTCCGGGTAGAGGCAGCGGTAGCAGGGGCCGTGTTCGGCCCAGAACACCGACGCCTGGCCGTCGAAGCGGTAGATGGATCCCCAGACGTACGGCTTGCCGAGCAGCACCGCCGCGTCGTTGACCATGTATCGGGTGGCGAAGTTGTCGGTGCCGTCGACGATCAGGTCGTACCGGGAGAAGATGTCGCGGACGTTCTCCCGGTCCAGCGCGGTGTTGTGGATCTCCACGGCGACCAGCGGGTTGATCTCGCGGATCGAGGCGGCGGCCGACTCGGCCTTGGACCGCCCGACGTCGGAGACGCCGTGGATGATCTGACGCTGGAGGTTGGACTCGTCGACGGTGTCGAAGTCGATGATGCCGAGCGTGCCGACACCGGCCGCCGCGAGGTACATCAGGGCCGGCGAGCCGAGACCGCCGGCGCCGACGCAGAGCACCCGGGCGTTCTTGAGCCGCTTCTGCCCCTCGACCCCGACGTCCGGGATGATCAGGTGGCGCGAGTAGCGGCGGATCTCGTCAACTGTCAGCTCGGCGGCGGGCTCGACGAGCGGGGGCAACGACACGGTGGACTCCCCGGGATCGGCTGAGGGCGGACCGGGCCATTGTCGCCCGCACGCACCCCGGTCGGCCATGAGCGGGGACACGTCGCCCGCACTGCGGGAAGGGAATAACTCAGGTGCCGGGAACGACCTCGCCGTCGTACCGGGAGCCGTCGACGTACGGCCAGGCGTTGGCGGCGCAGCCGTCCAGGCCGTACGTCTGCTGCTGCATCACCGGCGCCGGCTCGCCGGGGGCCGGGCAGGCCTGGTGTTGCTCGCCGAACTCGTGGCCCACCTCGTGGTTGACCACGTAGGCGCGGTAGAGCTCCAGCGGCGCCCCGTAGTCGGGGACCGCCTCCAGCCAGCGGGCCAGGTTGATGATCACCTGGCCGGGGAGCCGGCAGGAGGTGTAGCCCTCGGTGCGCAGCCCGCCCTCCGCGCACATCCGCTCCGAGGTGTCCGCGGTGGCGAGGTAGACGGTGAAGTCGGCGTCGGCCGCCTCCGCCACCCGCTGCACCCGCAGTTGTTCGGAGGCGATCCAACTGCGCCGGTCCGCCAGCACCTCGTCAACGGTGGCGGCGAAGGCGGCGGCGTCCTGGCCGGCACCCTGCTCCACGGCCACCCGGTAGCGCCGGACGGGCCCGTCGGCGCCCCGCACCGGGGAGCCGCCGGGCGCGGCAGTGAAGTCGCCCGTGCCCGCCCGGGGATAGGCGGGGAGGGTTTCCCGCTCCACCGGCCCCGCCTCCTGCGAGCTGTGGCCCCGGCCGTCCGGGACCGGGGCGGGCACCGGGTCGGCGGGCCGGGCCAGCGTCACGGTGGTGGCGGGCGCGAGCAGCAGCAGGAGGCCGAGTGGCACGAGGCGGCGGCCCCGGGGCAGGGCCGGCAGCCGCCACGACCGGGACGACTCCCCCGGGGCCGGGTCCGGCGTCGGCGGCGAGCGGTGCGACGACGGACCGAGCGGGTCGCAAGGGTACGACGACGTCATGAAACGAGCATGCCACGCTAATAAGACATAAGCGCTCGTTCAACGCGATTCAGGCTCGCGTCCGCGCTCGGCGACCCGACGGGTCTCCCCCGGCGGCGCCGGACGAGCGGGCCGTGCGGTCAGAGCGACGGGCCCGCGTACCGGCGACCGTCGCGATACGGCCAGGGATTCGCCACACAGCCGTCGAGGAAGAGCGTCTGCTGCATCATCACCGGCGCCACCCGGCCCCTGCCGGGGCAGCGCTCGTGCCGGTGCCCCAGCTGGTGCCCGACCTCGTGGTTCACCACGTACGTCCGGTAGACCGAGAGCGGCACCTTCGCGCTGACGTAGTGCGGCACCGACAGCCGCCAGCGCTCCAAGTTGATGATCACCTTGCCCGGGGCCCGGCACGACGTGTAGGGCCGCCCGTCGACCCGGATGTTCACCCCTCCGGCGGCGCACAGCCGCCCCGCCGTGCCGGCCGTGGCCAGGTAGACCGTGAAGTCGTGCCGGCTGTCGGGGCGTACCTGCTGCAACCGCAGCCCGCCGTCGACCCAGCTTCCCGGCCCGGCGAGCGCCCGCTCGACCGCCAACGCGAACCCGCGCGCCTCCTCGTCGGCACCCGACTCCACGGCGACCCGGTAACGGCGCAACGGCCCGGACCCGCCGAGCACCGGGCCGGTCCGGTCGTCGTAACCGAAGGCGCCCCGGCCCGTCGACGGCACCGGCCCGGGCAGCCGGAGCAGAGCCGGCGCGGGCGTCCTGGCCGCCGCTGCCGGCAGCGGCGAGGCCGCCGCCGGCGTGAGCAGCGGCACGGGAGCGAGCCGGTCGGCGGTGAGCGTCTCCGTCCCCCCGGCGGCGCCCCCCCGTTGCGCGACCACCACCACGGCCACCACGACCGCGATCAGGAGGGCCAGCACGAGCGCGGCCAGCGTCGCCACCCGCCGGCGGTGCCCCGGGCGGCGGTGCCGCGGGCGGGTCAGGTCCACGTCGCCCTCCGCCGGTGAACGCGAAGGGGCACGGCGGCCGTCGGCGGGGGCCTGCGCGTGCCGCGCCGAGGTGACGCCGGCCGGGGCCACGTGGGCCGAAGTGACACGAGCCGAAGAGTGGCGACGGGTGGGGGGCATCGCGCTCAGCCTGTCACATCGAAACGCCGGGCGGCGAGCCCCGCCTCCGCGAGCAGGTCCAGCACGGCCCGGGCCACCAGACGCGGCACCTCCTGCTGCGCCACGTGGCCGACCCCGTCGAGCATCAGCAGCCGGCTGTCCGGGACGACCCGGGCCGTCTGCGGCGCCACCCGCACGTCCACCAGCCGGTCGGCCCGCCCCCCGACGACCAGGGTGGGCGCCTGCACCGCCCCGGCCAGCCGCCACAGCGACCCCGGCCCCGGCAGGTACGACCGCAGGAAGGTGGAGACCAGCCCCCGGAACGTGCGGAAGTAGGCGGCGGCGTGGTGCTCGGCCGCGTGCCGCAGGCGGATCTCCTCCAGCGCCTCCTCCCGGCGCTGCTCGCAGATGCGGCTGCGGTCGGCGACGCACGCCTCCATCACCTGCCGGGCCATCACCTCGGGCGCGAGCTGGGCCAGGTGCCAGGCGACCAGGCGCTCACCCCGGGGAATCGCCAGCAGCGGCAGCATCCGGCCCTGCAACGAGCGCCGGAAGTCCAGGAACGGCAGCGCCGGCGAGATCAGGGTCAGGCTCCGGACCAGGTCCGGTCGCACCCCCGCGACCTGCACCGAGATCGCCCCGCCCAGCGAGTTGCCGAACAGGTGCACCGGCCCGCGACCGGAATGCTCGATCCAGCGGATCACCCGGTCGGCGAACGCCGGGACCGTGTACCGGCGACTCGGCTCGCTGCGGCCGAACCCGGGCAGGTCGATGGCCTGCCCGTCGAGGTGGTCGGCGAGCAGGTACGCCAGGTCGGTCCAGTTCTGCGACGAGCCGCCGAGGCCGTGCACGTAGAGCGCCGGCTCCGCGCCGGGCGCCGTGGCCGGCGTGTCCCGGACGTACGTCACCGTGCCGTCGAGGCGTACCTCCCGTCCCGGCCAGGGCGGTGGGACGGCGGGCTCGGGAAGCAGGTGGTCCGGCCGGAGGGTCGCACGCTTCATGATTCCAGTCTGCCCGGTGCCGCCCCGACCGGCAGCCCGCCGGACGCCCGCTCAGGCCAGCAGCGCCTCGATCCGGCGGTTGACCGCGGCCAGGGTGGCCCGGACGACGGCCTGGCGGGGATCGCCGGCGACCAGTGCGGAGCCGACGAGTTGCTCCACCCAGCCGTCACAGACCAGCAGCACCACGACCGTGGCCACGTCGCAGTTGCCGAAGGGCACCACGGCGGCGTGCTCCACGAAGCAGCGCCCGCGGTCGGGGCCGGCCCCGGGGCCGTTCTCCCCGCCGCGCAGCAACTCGTCCACGGCCGCCGCGGCGGCCACCGCGCAGAGCCGCAGCAGGTATCCGTCGACGGCCGGCCCGGTCGAGTGGCCGGCGGCGCTCCGGGCGCCGGCGAGCAGGTGCACCTCCACGTTGGCGTCGAGCCCGAAGGTGCTGACCTGGACGTGGTCGATCACCACCCGGGGGCCCGTGACGCCACCGGTGTCCAGCGGCCGGGGCGGCGCGGTCTCCGTCGTCGTCACCTGCCCACCGGAGTACGACGTGCCGGCGGTCGCCTGCGCGCCGGCCGAGGTCCCGCCCGGCGCGGCGGAGACCGAGCCCGGCTCCTCGACCGTCGCCCGACCCCGGTGCGCGACTGTGGGCTGCCGGCGTCGACGCGGGGCCTCGGGCGTCACCTCGGCACGGGGCTCGACGCGGGCGGGGCCGGCCTCGGCACGGGCCGGCGACGCCTCGGGGCGCGGTTCGGCGCGGGCGGGGCCGGCCTCGGCACGGGCGGGCGACGCCTCCGGCGGGCTGCCGGGCACCCGGGGCTCGGCGGGTCGCGCGGCGGCGGGTGACCTGGCGTCGCCGGCGCGCGGCGCCGCCCGGCGACGCACCGGCGGGGCGGCGGGCGCGCTCGGCATGCCGGGCACGTTCTGCGGCGCGGCGGCCAGCCCCATCCGGTCCTGCAGCAGGCGGGCGACCTGCCGGCTCACCTCCGCCGGGTCGGCCCCGTCGGAGAGGTCGAGCCGCAGGCTGTGCGCGCCGGCCGGGGTGCGGCGCAGCGCGGCGTCGCGGACGCCGGGCACGCCACGCACGGCGTCCAGGATGGCGTTGACGTCGAAGCCCTCCGGGCGTTCCCGCAGCGGGGCGGGCTCGTCGTCACGACGCAGGTGGGTGGCGATGCGAGCGAGTTCGGGGGTCTCGGCGGGCGGACCAACGGCTGGCGGCTCCGGCACGACGGGCACGTCCGGCTCGGCAGGGACGCGCTGCGGCAGCACCGGCGGCGCGGGCTCCGGCGCGCGGTCGACGGGGCCCGGCTGGGCCGCGCGGTCCGCCTCGGGCGCGGACCGGCGGGCCGCGTAGGGGGGTGCGCTCGTCGGGGCGGGCCCGGGCGGGGCGTCCTCGCGGCGGCCGAAGCCGGCGGCGGACTCGGCGGCGGACTGCGGCCCGTCGGGAGACCACGGGGCCGGCTCGGCGCTCTCCGGCCGGAGCCGGAACGGCCGGGCGGTCCGGTCCGGGGCGTCCTCGGCGCGGGGCGCGACGGCCTCCGGGGCGTACGCGAGCGGGGGCGCGCTCGCCGGGGCGGCGACCGTACCGCCCGCCGCCCACGCCGGTTGCCCGGTCGGGGCCGGCGGTTCCGCCTCGGGGCCGGCCGGCGGGCCGCCGGGGACGGGTGGGCGCTCGTACGGCGCCGCCGGGGTGTGGGCGACGACGTCGTAGGGGTGGCCCGGCTCGGGGGGCGGGCCGTAGGGCCGGGGAGGCTCAGGACGCACCGGCTCGTACGGTCGGTGTGGCTCTTCCGCCCAGGCCGGCGGCGGTTCCTCCCGCGATCGGCGGCCGAATGGATCGGGAGCGGGTTCCTCGCGCGCCCGGCGGGCCTGCGGCGCGGGCTCCTCGCGGGAGCGCCGGTCGGTCGCCTCCTCCTCGCGGGAGCGGCGGCCCGGTGCCTCGGGCTCGTCCCGGGACCAGGGCGGCGCCCACGCGGCACCCCAGCTCGGGCGGTTCCAGTTCGGGCCGCTCCAGTCCGGTTCGGTCGACGGGGGCCACTCCGCGGCCGGCTGCCGCGGGCCGCCCGGTTCCGGGGTCGGCTGCGGTTCCCGGTCGGCGCGCTCGGCGCCGGCCGTCGGATCGGTATCCGGCGGCCGCTGCCCGCCCGGCCCGAAGCCGCGCCCGGGTTGTTCGGGCCCGGCGGCCCGCGGCGCGCGGTCGCCGCCGGCCACGGGGTCGCCGGTGACCAGCCGGTCCGCGCCGGGGGCGCGGTCGCCGCCGGTCGCGCGGTCGCCGGCGTCGGTCGGGCGGTCCACCGCCGGACGGTCCACGGTCGGCGGGAACGGGCTCGGGTCGACGGCCGGTGGCTCCGGCGGGAAGTGGTCACCCCAGCCGCGCGTGGTGCCGGCCGCCGACGGGCCCTGCGCCGCGTCGGCGCGGTCCCCCGCCGGGGCGCGGAAGCCGGGCGGCAACTCGAAGCCGCTGGGGGCGGTCCCCACGGGCGGGACCTGGACGGCCGGGGGCGCCGACGTCGGCAGGCCCGGCTCCGACCAGCGGCTCGGCCGGCCGGTGGACGGTTCGTCGGCGGAGCGCCGGGCCGGACCGGGTTCGGGATCGGGGAAGCGCTGCGACGGCTGCTGGGCCGTCGGCGCCGGGCGTTGCGCGGGCACCATCAGCCGGTCGCTGCCCGGGTCGCGGCGCTGCTCGCCCTGCGGGCCGGGGGGTGCGCTCACCGGGGCCTGGCGGTTGACCGGCGCGTCGCCGCCGGGGTGCGCCACGCCGTTGACGCGGTGGCCGTTGAGCCGGGCCTGCGGCTCGGCCGGCGGGCCGGGCGGTGGCTCCGCCCCGCCGGGCAGCGGCGACGGCAGGTCGCCGTGTCGCGCCGACGCGGCGGCCCAGCCGGCAGCCGGGTCGGGCGGGCCCCACGACGAGGCCGGCTCGCGGGAGACGGAGGTCTCTCCACCCCGGGGCCAGCCGGCCGTCGGAGGCGCCCACCCGTCGCCGGGACGGGCCAGGTCGTCCTGCGGACCCGTCCCGTCGCCGTGCTCTCCCGGGGTGGCGGCACCGGGTTGCCCTGTTTCACTCACCGCGCGCTCCTTGGTCGCCCCCGCTGAGGCTACCGTGTGGTGACAGTGGCGATAAGTTACAGCGGCGGGCCAATTCCGCGACGGGCCTCGGCCCCGACCGGTTCGGGTGATATGCCGGCTCGTACAAGAAACTCGGAGGTTCCCATGCCCGCTGTGGGGAACGGTGCCCAGACCACCGGCCGGCCCACCCGCCTGCCGCGTTCCGCGCGCCGCAAGCAGTTGCTCGCCGCGGCCCAGGAGGTGTTCGTAGCCCAGGGCTACCACGCCGCCGCGATGGACGACATCGCCGAGCGGGCGGGAGTCTCCAAGCCGGTGCTCTACCAGCACTTCCCGGGCAAGATGGAGCTCTACCTCGCCCTGCTGGACACGCACTGTGACGCGATCCTGGCGAAGGTGAACGACGCGATGCGCGGCACCAACGACAACAAGGAGCGGGTCGGCGCGTCGGTGCGCGCATACTTCGACTTCGTCGACCACGAGAGCGAGGCCTTCCGCCTCGTCTTCGAGTCGGACCTGCGCAACGACCCGGCGGTGCGTCAGCGTGTCGAGCGGGTGGAGCAGGGCTGCATCGCGGCGATCACCGACACCATCATCTCCGACACCGGGATCAGCCGGGCGCACGCCGAACTGCTCGCCTCCGGCCTGGTCGGCGCGGCCGAGACCGCCGCGCAGTTCTGGCTGGCCCGTGGCCGGCAACTGCCGAAGGCCGAGGCGGAGGCGCTGGTCGCGGCGCTCTCCTGGCGGGGCATCGCCAGCTTCCCGCTGCAAGGCGAGTCAGCCTGAACATCCGGCCCGGAGATCGGATAGCCTTCCCCTCGGCGGCTCTTTCGCCCGAATGAGGAGGCACAGTGGAGGTCAAGATCGGCGTGCAGTACGCGCCCCGTGAGCTGGTCCTGGAGAGCGCGCAGTCGCCGGCCGAGATCGAGCAGATCGTGACCGACGCCTTCGGCAGGGACGAAGGCACCCTCTCCCTGACCGACGAGAAGGGCCGGCGGGTGATCGTGCCGGTCAGCAAGGTCGCCTACGTCGAGATCGCCGAGGCGTCGCCGCGCTCGGTCGGTTTCACCGTCCGCTGAGCGGCTCCGCCGGCCGCGACGGGTGACCGAGGGTCGCCCGTCGCGGACCGCACGCGGGGCCGCCGGTCCGGTCAGTTGTTCAGCCCGGCTGCGGCCATCCGAGCGGTGTGCGCCTCGGTCAGCCGTCGGAACAGCCCCGGCACGTCCACCTGCGCGCCGAGCGCGGTGAACGCCCCCCGCTCGGCGGCAACCACCCGACCGGCCTGCGACAGCGCCTCGCCGACGAGCCGCCGCGCCCACATCGAGAGCCGGCCGGCGACCCTCGGGTCGGCCGCGACGGCCGCCCGGATCTCCGCGACGGCGAAGTCGGCGTACGACGAGTCGTGCAGCACGTCGAGCACGAGTTGGCGGTCCGGCTCGGCCAGGGTCGTGGCGATCTCCCGGACGAAGTCGTCGGTGATGGCGTCGCCCACGTACGCCTTGGTCACCGCCTCCGCCCAGTCCCGCGGCTCGGTCGAGTCGTGGTACGCCTGCACCGGCCCCGCGTACGGCGCCATGGCGTCGTCGGGCGGCACGCCGAGCGCGGCGAGCCGGTCGGCGAGCCGGCGGTAGTTGGCGATCTCGGCGGCGGCCATCTCGCCCAGTGCGGCGCGCCGGCGCAGGTCGGGGGCGAGCCGGGCGTCGACGGCCATCCGCTCGAAGGCGAGCAGCTCGCCGAGGGCCACCAGACCCAGCAGGTCGACGACGGCGCGGTCGGGCAGCTCGGGCGCGGGCACGAGCGCAGGCTACCGCGCGCCGGCGGCCCGGACCGGCGTGACCCACGCCACACGATCCGCTTCCGGCACGGCGCCCACGTGCGGAATCAGGACGCCCTCGGGTCGGTTCAGGTAACATAGAGCAGTTGCCGTGGGCGCCGACCTGGCCAGGATGGTCCAACCGATCAGCCGGCCCGGTCGAAGTGTGAGGCCCGCGGCGCGCGTGCGGCCCGGTCCGGCAAGGCAGTCTGCCGCCGACCGTGTGGCCCGCGCCACACCGAACGCGCCCTGAGGACATGACGGGGCGCACCCACGAGAGGGCACCCCCAAATCCATATGAGCGAGCTGACTCAAGACCTCATGGACGGCCAGGAACTGGCCGCCACCGCTCCGGTGCGCCCGGAGGCACCCACCTTCGCCGAGCTGGGCGCGCGCCCGGAGACCGTCGAGGCGCTGGCCGCGGCCGGTATCACCCGCGCCTTCGCCATCCAGGAGTACGCGATTCCGATCGCGATGCGCGGCACCGACATGATCGGCCAGGCCCCCACCGGCACCGGCAAGACCCTCGGCTTCGGCGTACCGCTGCTGGAGCGGGTCTTCGCGCCGAACGAGGGCAGCGACGGCGTGCCGCAGGCGCTTGTCGTCGTACCCACCCGCGAGCTGGGCATCCAGGTCGCCAAGGACCTCGCCGCCGCGGGCCGGACCCGGGGCGTGCGGGTGCTGCCGATCTACGGTGGCGTGGCCTACGAGCCGCAGGTCGACGCGCTGCGCAAGGGCGTGGAGATCCTGGTCGGCACTCCCGGCCGGCTGCTGGACCTGGCCAAGCAGAAGCACCTGCGGCTGGACAGGGTGCACGCGCTGGTCCTCGACGAGGCCGACCGCATGCTGGACCTGGGCTTCCTCGACGACGTCGAGCGGATCCTCGCGATGCTGCCGGAGGACCGGCAGACGATGCTCTTCTCGGCGACCATGCCGGACCCGATCGTCACCCTCTCCCGGCGCTTCCTGCGCCAGCCGATGACGATCCACGCCGGCCACACCGCCGAGACGGGGCCGTCGCCGCAGACCGAGCAGCTCGTCTACCGCACCCACTCGATGAACAAGGTCGAGATCGTCGCCCGCATCCTGCAGGCCGAGGGGCGCGGGCTGACCATGATCTTCACCCGCACCAAGCGGGCCGCCGACCGGGTCGCCGAGGACCTCGACTTCCGGGGCTTCGCGGTCGCCGCCGTGCACGGTGACCTCGGGCAGGGCGCGCGGGAGCGGGCGCTGCGGGCGTTCCGGGCCGGCAAGATCGACATCCTGGTCGCCACCGACGTGGCGGCGCGTGGGCTCGACGTCAGTGGCGTCACCCACGTCATCAACTACGACTGCCCCGAGGACCAGGACACCTACACCCACCGGATCGGTCGTACCGGCCGGGCCGGAGCGACGGGTGTCGCGGTGACCTTCGTCGACTGGGACGACATGCCCCGCTGGCGGATCATCGACAAGACGCTGGGCCTGGAGATGCCGGAGCCCCTGGAGACGTACCACACGTCTCCGCACCTCTACACCGACCTGCACATCTCCACCGAGGTCTCCGGCACCCTGCCGACCGCCGAGCGCACCCGCGCCGGCCTGTCGGCCGAGATCGAGGAGGACCTCGGCGGCGGCCGGTCCCGCCGGGGCGAGAGCGGCCGGGGCTCCCGGCGCGGCGAGGGCCGGGACGAGGGTCGCGGTCGCGGCGAGGGCCGCGGTCGGGACGAGGGCCGCGGTCGGGACGAGGGCCGCGGTCGCGGCGAGGGCCGTCCGGTCCGTGCCGGTGACACGACCGACGCGCCGGCGGCGAACGGGCCGGCCGACACCGCCGAGGAGGGCGCCCGCATCCCGCGCCGCCGCCGGCGTCGCCGGGCCGGCGAGACCGTCGCGGGCGAACCGGCCGCCGCCGTGGACGCCGGCGAGGTGTCCAGCGACGCCCCCGTCGCCGCCGCCGAGGGCGAAGCGTCGAAGCCGCGCCGCCGCCGGCGCCGTCGTGGTGGCGGTGGCGCCGCCGGTACGCCGGCCGAGGCGACCGCCGACTGATCACGTAGCGTCACTTGAGATCCCCCGGACCGGTCATACGGTGCCGGGGGATCTCGCCGTCCGGGCGGTGACCTGGGGTTGCCGGCGAACGCGACACCGCACCGCGCGCTCCCTTTGCTCTGCGTATGCCCAGGCAACAGCCACGCACGGTAACCGGTGCGCCGGTGAGCGCAGAGCAAAGGGGAGGCGGGGTGCCTTCGGGAGGCTGCCGGCACCGGATCGAGCCGTGTCCCGCACCGGACGCCGCCGCCGGAACGCCCGGTCCCGCCCGTCGTCACCCGCCCGCGCCCGACCGCGCGTCGGCGAGCCGCCGATCGACCAGGAAGATGGAGCAATGCCCGAACCGCTGGACGCCGCCCTGACCGAGGTCCGGGCGCTGCTGCTCGACCCTGCGCTCACCCGAGCGGTGGCCGCCGGACGCCGACGAGGGCACCGGCCCTCGGTGCTCCGCGCCGAACTGCGGCCGGTCGCCCTCAAGGCCGGCTCCCGGTTGCAGATCCTCACCTCGGACGGTGCGCGCCCGCACACCCGCAACGTGGCCCCCGGCCCGGAGGCGGACGCGGCCGTGGACGCCCTGCTGGCCGAGCCGTTCGGCAACTGGCACGTGGAGACCGCCGACGCCACGATCCAGGTGCGGGTCACCAAGTCCGGCGAGGCGCAGGTGCACCGGGCCGCCGCGGCCCGGCCGGCCGCCGGGCCGGGCGGGCACGACCGGGCGAAGGAGTACCTGCTCGACCCCGGCGACCCGATCTTCGCCGAGATCGGCGGCTCGGCCGCGAAACGACGCCAGGTAGACGCGTTCCTGCGCGCACTGGCGGCGACCCTCCCCGACGACCTGACCGGCCCGCTGCGGGTGGTCGACCTGGGCTGCGGCAACGCGTACCTGACCTTCGCCGCGTACCGGTGGCTGGCCCAGCGGGGGATCGACGTCGAGCTGGTCGGCGTGGACGTCCGGGAGGACCAGCGGCGGCGCAACACCGCACTCGCCGAGCGGCTGGGCTGGGCCGACCGGGTCAGCTTCGTGGCCGGCACGATCGCCGACGCCGTCGTGACGCCCGCCCCCGACCTGGTGCTGGCCCTGCACGCCTGCGACACCGCCACCGACGAGGCGCTGGCCAGGGCGGTGCGCTGGCAGGCCCGCTGGGTCCTCGCCGCGCCCTGCTGCCACCACGACGTCGCGGCCCAGCTACGTGCCCGGCCAACCCCGACGCCGTACGAGCTGCTGACCCGGCAGGGCATCCTCCGTGAGCGCTTCGCGGACGTCCTCACCGACGCGCTGCGCGCCGGGCTGCTCCGGCTGCACGGCTACCGGGCCGAGGTGGTGGAGTTCGTCGATTCCCAGCACACCCCGCGCAACCTGCTCATCCGGGCGCGACGCACCGGCACCGCCCCGACCGCCGGCCAGCGGGCGGAGTACCGGGAACTGGTCGACCAGTGGGCGGTCACCCCGCGACTGGAGGCGCTCTTGCCGGCACCGGCCGCCCCCACCCCGGGCGACCCGCCGGCCGAGGTGTGATCCCCGCCATTCCCTCCGGGGTGGAACCCGCCCACGGGACGGTCTGGCCGATCAGTCAGCTGCTTGCACACCTTTCCGTACTACCCTCGGGTGCGCACCGTCGGTGCTGGTCAGGAGGGTAGACCCGCAGGAATGGGCTCCGTAGAGGTTTCTCCGCAGATGGCCTTCGCACGCTTCGTGCGGCGTGCCATCGACGACGCCCGTGCCGAACGCGGTTGGACCGTCACGGACCTGGCGTCCCACACGGGCGTCGGCCGGTCGACCGTGTTCCGTTGGCTCGCGGGTGACTGGCAGGACTACCCCGAGCTGGCCAAGGTGCGCGGCTTCTGCGCCGCGCTGGACCTGCCGGTCGCGGCCGCGTTCCGCGCGCTCGGCCTACCCGACGCCGGCCCCGCGCCCCGCCGGCGCGCCGACGACGGCCCCGTCGAGGCGGACGTCCGGGTGATCCTGCAACGGCTGGCCGACCCGACCGTGCCCGCCGAGGAGAAGCACCACATCCGTGACCTGCTGCGTTACCTGGCCCGCCGCCCCATCCACCGCGCCGGCTGAGCGCCCGTCCCCGCCGCCCGGCGGGGGTCAGGACACGGTGACCGAGAACTCGGCGGTCCGCACCACGCCGCCGACCTGGAAGTCCAGGTAGAGCCGGTACCGGCCGGGATCGGGCGTGGTGAGCCAGAACGTCACCGCCCCGTCGACCGGTTGCGGCTCCGGGTGCACGTGCAGATAGCCGAGATCCCCCTCGCGCAGGGCGACCAGATGCCCGTACGCGCCCAGGTAGCGCTCCAGCGTCACCGGCCCCCCGGGCGAGTCGACGCGGAAGGTCAGCGGCACGGTCACACCCGCCTGCGGGGTGCCCCGGAAGCTGACGGCGAACCCGTCGACCGTCGCCGAGGAGGCCGGCGCCGGCAGTGGCCTCGGCTGGTAGCCGCCCGGCGCGGTCAGGTCGACCCCGAGGGTCACCGCGGTCTGCCGGCCGTCGTCGGCGAGCGCCGTGAAGTCGGCGTACGCCCGCCAGACGCCCGGCTGCGGCAGGGTCAGCGGCACCGACCAGGTGCCGTCCGCCGCCATGGTCGGATGCAGGTGCTGGTAGCCGGTCAGGTCGCGGCGCACCACGATCAGGTGCATCGGCTTGTCGTGCACGACCGCGAACCTGCTCACCGGGCGGCGTTGCGCGTCGCGCACCTGGAAGCGCAGCTCGCCCGGCCGGCCCGCGGTGAACGCGGCGGCCACCGGGGTCAGGGTGTAGCCCGCCGAACTGACCGAGAGGCCGCCGGCCTGCGCCGCCGCGGCCTGGTCGGCGCCGTGTTCGTGGGCGCCAGTGCCCGGTGCGTGGCTGTGACCGGTGAGGGCGCTCTCCGCTCCCGCCGCGGCGGACGGGCCGCCGGCGTCGATCCGGCCGAGGCCGAAGCCGAGCAGGACGGCGAGCACCAGCCCGCCGACGACAAGCGCCAGCCGGACGGTGCCACGGTCCGGCACGGCCGACGCCTCATCGCGCCCGGCCGGCACGGCCGACGCCTCATCGCGCCCGGCCGGCACAGCCGACGCCTCATCGGGGGCGGCCGACGCCTGGTCGGCGGCCGACACGTGGTCAGGCACCGTCGCCGTCCCGCTCAGGGCCGGGCTGCTCATCGGTCATGCGGCCCACGCTACCGCCCGTCGGCGGCGGCCCGCCCCGCCCGTGGCGCGGCGTGGCGACGGTCGCAGTGCCGCCCGGTCAGCCGGCCACGGCCAGCGCGAGGGGGAGCACGTCGGGGGCACCGGCGCGGCGCAGTTCCCGGGCGGCCATCGTCATCGTCCAGCCCGAGTCGACCAGGTCGTCGACCAGCAGCACCGGCCCGGCGAGCCCGGCGAGGGCGTCGGCCAGCTCCTCGGGCACGGCGAAGGCGCCGTGCAGGGCGCGTACCCGCTGGGCGCTGTTGCCGCGCGGGCCGCCGGCGGGCGCGCCGGCCGGTGCCACCTGGCCGAGCAGCGGCAACCGGCCGACGGCGGCGATCCGCTCGGCGAGGGAGCCGACCAGCCGGGGCCGGCGGCGCGAGCCGACCGCGACCACACCCGCCGGCCGGCGCGGCCACTTCTCGTCGCCGTGCGCCCACGCCTTGAGCACCTCGACCACGGCGGCGGCCACGTCGTCGGGAACGGCGGCGTCCGCCGCCTCCGGCCCGACCAGGTCGCGTAGCCGGCCGCCCCACCCCAGGTCCGACAGCCGGCCCACCGCGCGCCCCGCCAGCGCCTGCTCCGCGGGGGCGATCCGCCCCTTCAGGGGTACGCCCACCGCCTCCAGCCCGGTCGGCCAGAGCTTCTTCGGCGCGATCTCGACACCGGGCCGGCCGAGGAAGGTCTGCGCGGCGCTCAGCGCGACGTCCGACACGTCGGGCGTGAAGAGCGGGCCGGCGCAGCGGTCGCAGCGACCGCAGTCGCCGGCTCCGACGTCGTCCAGGCACTCGCGCAGGTAGCGCAGCCGGCAGCCGGGGGTACGCGCGTACTCCCGCATGGCCTGCTGCTCGGCGGTGCGCGCCTCGGCGACGCGGCGCAGCCGGGCCTCGTCGTACGTCCAGGGTTGGTCGGTGGCGAGCCAGCCGCCGCGCACCCGGCGGACCGCGCCGTCGACGTCGAGCACCTTCAGCATCAGCTCCAGCCGGGCCCGGCGCAGGTCGACGATCGGCTCGAGGGCCTGGGTGGAGAGCGGACGGTCGGTGTGCAGGGCGGCGAGGACGGCGCGGACCTGCTCCTCGGGCGGGAAGGCGAGCGAGGCGAAGTAGCGCCAGATCGCGGCGTCCTCGGCGCCGGGCAGCAGCAGCACCTCGGCGTGCGCGACGGCCCGGCCGGCCCGGCCGACCTGCTGGTAGTAGGCGATCGGGGACGGCGGTGCGCCGAGGTGCACCACGAAGCCGAGGTCCGGCTTGTCGAAGCCCATGCCGAGGGCGCTGGTGGCGACCAGGGCCTTGATCTTGTTGTCCAGCAGGTCCTGCTCGGCGGCCCGCCGGTCGGCGTCCTCGACCTGGCCGGTGTAGGAGGCGACGGCGTAACCCCGGGCGCGCAGGAACTCGGCGGTCTCCCCCGCCGCGGCGACGGTGAGCGTGTAGACGATCCCCGAGCCGGGCAGCCGGTCCAGGTGGTCGGCGAGCCACGCCAGCCGCTGCGCCGGGTTCGGCAGGTCGACCACGCCGAGGCGCAGCGACTCCCGGTCCAGGCTGCCGCGCAGCACCAGGGCGTCGCCGAGCTGCTCCGCCACGTCGGCGGTGACGCGGGCGTTCGCGGTGGCCGTGGTGGCCAGCACGGGGGTGCGCTCGGGCAGGTTGCCCAGGAACGTACGCAGCCGGCGGTAGTCCGGCCGGAAGTCGTGCCCCCAGTCGGAGACGCAGTGCGCCTCGTCGACCACCAGGAGGCCGGTGGTGGCGGCGAGCCGCGGCAGGACGGTGTCCCGGAAGTCGGGGTTGTTGAGCCGCTCCGGGCTGATCAGCAGCACGTCCACCGCGCCGGCGTGGATCTCGGCGGTGATCTCGTCCCACTCGTCCAGGTTGGCGGAGTTGATGGTGCGGGCCCGGATGCCGGCGCGGGCCGCCGCCTCGACCTGGTTGCGCATCAGCGCCAGCAGCGGCGAGACGATCACGGTCGGGCCGGTGGCGTCCCCGTCGCCGGCCGCCGCCCGGTCCCGCAGCAGCGCGGTGGCCACGAAGTAGACCGCCGACTTGCCCCAGCCGGTGCGCTGCACGCAGAGCACCCGGCGGCGGTCGACGACCAGCGCCTCGATCGCCCGCCACTGGTCCTCCCGGAGCCGGGCGTGCTCGCCGGCCAGTCGCCGCAGCACCGCCTCGGCCCGCTCCCGTACCGCCGTCCGATTCTGACTCATCCGGCATTTCTACCAGCTGTGGCGGGCACTCCCGCCGGCCGGAAACGTGTCAAGATCTGCGACGGCAACAGTCCGTCGATGGAAGAGAGTCACACACATGACGCAGCGAACCGGCGCCGCCGGCAGGGTCGGGCGAGGCGCGACGGTCGCAGCCGCCCTGCTGGCCGTGACCGCCATGGTGGCCGGATGCGGCGGCGACGGACCCGACGGTACGCCGACGCAGGCGGCCCCGTCGGTCTCCCCGCCGCCCAGCCCGAAGGACACGCTCCTGGCCGCGGTGCCCACCGAGGAGGACCCGGCCTTCCGGTTCAGCGGAAGCGATTTGTCCGGTGCCGTCACCGGCGTGGTGGACCCGGCGGGGAAGGCTCTGGAACTCACCGTCACCGAGAAGGACGAGGAACTCGACTTCACCATGAAGCTGACGTTCCGCCTCATCGAGCAGCGCTCCTGGATGAAGGTGAGCTTCGCGGGCGAGCAGGATCTCAGCACCCTGTTGAAGCTGCCGAAGCGGTGGATGGAACTCGATCCGACCAAGATCAAGGACCCGGCCGGGGTGCCCTCGTACGAGGGCGCCGACCCGGGCAACACCGGGGCGATCATCCAGGCGGCGCAGACCGTGACGGAGGCGGGTGGCGGAAAGTACACGGGCACCGTCGACCTGACCGACGACCCGAACGTGGCTGAGGCGCTGGAGGGTGTGGACGTCCCGGGGCTCGGCGACGCGGCGAAGCAGGTCCCGTTCACGGCCGCCGTCGGCCCGGACGGGAACCTCGCCTCGCTGACCGTGAACATCCCGGCGGCCGGCAAGCAGAAGGCCACGAAGTACGTCGTCAAGTACTCCAACTTCGGCAACACGCCACAGCTGACCGCCCCAACGGGCACCCAGGTCCAAAAGGCCCCCGCATCGGCCTACGAAATGCTGAACGGCTAACCCCCACCCCCCCAACCCCCACCCCACCTCCGTCGATCATGAAGTTATTGCCCTCCGCTACGGCGTGTCACAACAACAACTTCATGATCACGGAGGTGGGGGGAGGGTGGGTGGGTGGGTGGGTGGGTCGAGGGTGGGGGGCCGGGATGTCGGTTTTCGCACCCTGGATGCGGTGGAAAAGGAAGATTGTCTGGTGCGCCGGCTTCTTCGCCACCCCGTCCGGCTCGTGCCGCTCGGCTTCCTGGTGACGATCATGGTCGGCACCGGGCTGCTGATGCTGCCCTGGGCCAGCAGCACAGAGCGGTACACGCCGTTCCTGACCGCGCTGTTCACCGCCACCTCGGCGGTCTCGGTGACCGGGATGGCGGTGGTGGACACCCCGACCTACTGGAACGGGTTCGGGCTCGTGATGATCACGGTGCTCACCCAGGTCGGCGGCCTCGGCATCGTGACCGGCGCGACCCTGGTGATCCTGGTGGTGGCCCGCCGGCTGGGACTGCGCAGCCGGCTGCTGGTGCAGGCCGAGACCGCCGAGTTCGGCATCGGCGACGTACGCCGGCTGCTGCTGCGCATCGCCGGCCTCGCGCTGGTCTGCGAGGCGGTCATGACCGCGGTCCTGACCGTCCGGCTGTGGACGGCCTACGACTACCCGTTCGGGCGGGCCCTCTTCAGCGGCGTCTTCCACGCCGTCCAGGCCTTCAACAACGGTGGGTTCGCGCTCCACACCGACAACCTGATCGGCTTCGCCACCGACGCCTGGGTGACGCTGCCGCTGGCCGCCGGCACCATTCTCGGCGGGCTCGGCTTCCCGGCGCTCTTCGAGGCGGTCCGGGAGTGGCGGCAGCCGACCCGGTGGGCGGTCGCCACCAAGCTGACCGTCTGGGGCAGCCTGACCCTGCTGGCGGTGGGCTTCCTCGGCCTGCTGGTCGTCGAGTGGGCGAATCCCCGCACCCTGGGCGGTCACGCCTGGTCCGACAAACTCGTGGTGGCGTTCGCCCAGAACTCCTTCATCCGCACCGGCGGCTTCAACGTCGTCGACGTCGGCGGCCTGGCGGAGGAGAGCTACCCCCTGGTCATCGGCCTGATGTTCATCGGCGGCGGCAGCGCCAGCACGGCCGGTGGGATCAAGGTGACCACCTTCTTCCTACTCGCCTTCGTGCTGTGGGCGGAGCTACGCGGCGAGCCGGACGTGACGGTCGGGCACCGCCGGGTGGCCACCGCCAGCCAGCGGCAGGCGATCACCGTCGCGCTGCTCAGCGTCGCGCTGGTGGCCGCCGGGACCGTGGTGCTGATCTTCCTCACCGAGGGGATCCCCCTCTACGCGGCGCTGTTCGAGGTGACCTCGGCGCTCACCACCACCGGCCTCAGCGTCGGGGTGGCCGCCGGGCTGCCGGCGAACGGCCAGCTCGTCCTGGTCGTCCTCATGTTCGTCGGTCGGATCGGGCCGCTGACCCTCGGGTCGGCGATCGCCCTGAACACCCGCCGCCGGCGGTACCGATACGCGGAGGAGCAACCCATTGTCGGCTAGGAGGAAGGGCGCGGGCGGCGTCGTGGTGATCGGGCTGGGCCGGTTCGGCTGCCACCTGGCCGGCGGGCTGGCCGCGCTGAACCACGAGGTGCTGGCCATCGACCGCAGCCCGGAGCAGGTGCAGCGGTGGTCGGCGCAGCTGGACCGGGTGGTGCAGGCCGACTCCACGGAGGAGGGGGTGTTGCGGCAGCTCGGCGTGGCGGACTTCGGCCGGGCGGTGGTCGCCATCGGCGCCTCGGTGGAGGCGAGCGTGCTGACGGTGCTGGCGCTGGCCGAGCTGGGCGTGGCGCAGATCTGGGCCCGGGCCACCTCGACGAAGCACGCCAAGATCCTGGACTCCGTCGGCGCGCACCATGTGATCTTTCCGGAGGCCGACACCGGTGTGCGGGTGGCCCACCTGATCGTCAGCAGGATGCTCGACTTCATCGAGTTCGGCGACGACTTCGCCATCGCCAAGGTGTGCACGCCGCAGGCGATGGTCGGCCGGCCCCTCGTGGAGCTGGCGCCCACCGAGCGCTACGGGGTGCGGGTGGTGGGCGTCAAACTGCCCGGCGAGCGCTTCCGGTACGCCACGGACGCCACCGTGATCGCCCCGGACAGCATGCTGATCATCGAGGGCGACATCGAGCAGGTGCAACGATTCGCGGCGCTGAGCTGAACCCGGCGGGCTCAGTCATCGTCCTCGCCCTCCCTTTCCCCGCTGGCTTTTTTTCCACCGACCGCCCCCTTGCCCTTGCCGGAGTTGTCGGGCTTGGCCTTGGCCCCGCCGGAACCGCCGGCCTTCTTCGCCGGGGCCTTGGCCGCCGGCGGCTTCGCGGCCGGGGGCTTGCCCGTCGCCGGCTTCCCGGCCGGGGACTTGGCGGTCGTCGGCTTCGCGTCCGGGGGCTTGGCGGGTGCGACGCGGGGCGCCGAACCGGCCACCCCGGAGACCTGCGCCCCGCAGGTCTCGTCACCGACGCGGAACTCCAGCGGCAGCGGGTTGACGCCGGTGTGGCGGCCGGTCAGGGTGAGCGTCTGCGCCGCCCCGGGTGCCAGCGCGGCCTTTCCCGGGGCCGGCTCCAACAGCACCGTGCGCCCCTGCTGGCGCACCGGAACCGGCGCCGCCTTCGTCACCGTCTGCTGGCCGGGAAAGGCGAAGCTCAGCCGCCAGTCGCGCAGCTCCCGCACGTCCGTGTTGGTCAGGGTCAGCTCGGCGGCGAAGTCCTTGCCGGAGTCCGCGCGCAACGTGTACGTCACCTGGCAGGACGTCGGCGCCGGGGCCCCCATCCGCGCCTCGGTCGGCTCGTCGATGCCGCCGCTGGCCGGGCTGTGCGAGGTCACCCCCCATACCGCTGCGGTCACCGCCACCAGGCCGGCGGCGGCGACCCCCGCCTCGATACGACGACGCCGGGCCACCGCGCGCCGCCCGCGAGTACGGGAGAACGGCAGCGCGTCGGTCGCGGCGGACCAGGGCAGGATGGTGGTGCCGGCGGCGGCCAGCGTGGCCTCGTCCACGGGACCCGCCGGGGAGACCGGCATCGCGGCCATCATGCCGGCGGCCCCCGCCAGCGTCCGTGCGACCTCCGCGGTGGCGGGGCGGTCCCCGGGGCGCTTCGCCAGGCAGCGTCCCACCAGCTCGGGCACCTCGTCGGGCAGTCCCGGCACCGGTGCCATGGGCTCCGGGGCGTCGTACATGTGTGCGCGCAGCATCTGGGTGGTGGTGCTCGCCTGCCAGGGCAGCCGGCCGGTGAGCATCCGGTAGAGCAGCAGGCCGACCGCGTACACGTCGGTGGCCGGGGAGACCTGGCCGTTGTCGAGCCGCTCCGGGGCGAAGTACGCGGGGGTGCCGAGCAGCGTGCCGTCCGGCCCCTTCTCCTTCTCCCCCACCAGCGCCGAGATGCCGAAGTCGACCACCTTCACGCCCGTGGCGGTCAGCATCACGTTGCCCGGGGTGACGTCGCGGTGCACCACCCCGCGGGCGTGCGCCGTGGCCAGCGCCGAGCTGACCTCCGCGCCGATCGTCACCGCCTCCCGCCAGGGCAGGCTGCCCCGGCGCAGCCGGCCGGTCAGCGACTCGCCGTCGACCAGTTCCATGACGACGTACGGCACCGTCAGGCCGACCTGCTCGGACTCGCCGTAGTCGTAGACGTTCGTGATGTTGGGGTGGCACAGCCGGGCGGCGGCCTGCGCCTCGACCCGGATGCGGTGCCGGAACGCGCGGTCGGCGGCCAGCCGCGACGCGAGCACCTTGACCGCCACCTGGCGGCCGAGCACCTCGTCGTAGCCGCGCCAGACCACGGACATGCCGCCCGCCCCGAGCTGCTCGACCAGCCGGTACCGCTCACCCAGCAGTTGTGCGCCGTCCCGGATCGCTCCGCCCATGGTGGTCGTTGTTGCCCGGGACCGCCCCGGCTACACCTGCGCGGTCGGAATCGGTCAGCGGTTCACCCGATCAGGCGGTGGCGAGGAGCTGGTCCACGGGCGCGTAGTCGTCGGTCAGCACCAGCGCGTCACCCACGAACGCGCTGAGTTCGGCGTCCGCGAGCAGGCTGACGTCCTCCCGCAGCTCGGTCAGCCGGGTGCGGACCGCCGCCAGCGGAAGCGGGGCGTCGGAGGCGACGATGAGGAAGTTCGAGCCCTCCCGCCCGGCGAGCGCCGCCGCCGGGGCGATCAACGCGACGTGCCGGAACTCGGCGGCCACGGTGGCCAGCTCGCTGCGGATGAAGCGCAGCGGCGGATAGTCGATGACGTTCTGCACGTACACGCCGCCCGGCCGGGTCACCCGGCGCACCTCGGCGGCCATCTCCCGGGTGGCGAGGTGCCAGGGCACCACCAGGTGCCCGAAGGCGTCGCCGACCACGAGGTCGCGGCTGTCGGTGCCCTCCCCCGCGACCAGCATCCGGGCGTCGCCCACCACCGCCCGCAGGTCCGGCCCCTGGCGTACGCCGAGCTGCCGCTCGCCCAGCTCCACCAGCCCGCCGTCGATCTCGAAGACGACGTTGTCGGTGCCGGGGCGGGTGGCGGTCAGGTAGCGGGGCACGGTGAACCCGCCGCCGCCCAGGTGCAGCGCGTCGAGCCGCTGCCCCTTCGGGGCCGTCACGTCGGCCACCGCCCCGATCCACCGGGTGTACGCGTACTCCAGGTGGGTGGGGTCGGCGAGGTCCACGTACGAGTGCTGCGCCGAGTTGAGCAGCAGGGTGCGGCCGGACTCCCGGTCGCTGTCGGCCTGCACGCTGGCGCAGTGGTAGGCGGTCTCGATGTCGCACGGGTTCGGCGCCACCGTGGTCAGCCCGGCGCCCGCGAGACCGAGCACCGCCAGGGCGGCCCTGGCGCGGGCGGGGCCGGGCACCCGTGCGGAGTCCCGCCGGCGCAGCCACAACCCGAGGCCGAGCCCCGTGAGCCCGAGCGAGGCCGCCAGGGCGAACAGGATGACGGTGCTGGGCAGCGCGGCGACCAGCACGAAGCCGGTGCCGAACGTGGCCGTGATCCCACCCAGGGTGCCGATGCCGGAGAGCCGGCCGACCACCTGGCCGGTGCGCCGCAGGTCGGCGAGCTGAAGCTTGACCACCAGCGGGGTGACCGCCGACAGCAGGGCCGCCGGCACGAAGACGGCGAGCGCGACGAGCAGCAGGATGGCCGAGGCCGCCCCGCCGCGCAGCACCTCACCGGCGTACCGGACGACGGGCAGGGTGATCGCGGTGGCGATGCCGGCCAGCACCAGCGCCGGGGCCAGCAGGGTGCGCGGGTTGCGCCGGTCGGCCAACCAGCCGCCCGTCCACGCGCCGTAGGCGATGGCGGCCAGGGCGATGCCGATGACCGAGCTGGTCACCTGGAGGGTCACCCCGACGTACGGCCCGACCAGCCGCAGGGCCGCGGTCTCCAGCACCAGGACGGCGCCGCTGGAGAAGAAGACCAGGAAGGCGGCGAGACCGTTGGGCAGGGCCAGGGCCGTGGGCGCCGCGGGCTGGGCGGGCGGCACCGTGACATCGGAGGTTGGGGAGCTCACCAGCGCGATGGTACGCAGTGAAACTGGGCGGGCGGATCAGTACATCGAGAGATGAACATGGTTCGTGTGGTCGGCGGCGGGGCTGCCGCTGCCGCCGTAGGACCGCCACCCGGTGCCGGGATGCCAGATCTGCCGGTACCAGATCACGTAGAGCACGCCCAGCCGGTTGGCGTTGCGCACGTGCCAGGCGGCGAGGCTGTCGCCGTACGCCCTGTCCCCGCCGGTGGCGCTCCTGTTCTCGAACCCACCGGCGGCGGCCGAGAAGTCGCAGGCCCGGCCCTTGGGGTGCTCGCCGGAGGGGCGGTTGTCGAAGCAGTTGACGTACCGCTTGTAGCCGGCCGCCTTGGTCTGGTTGAGGGCGTTGAGGGTGCGCGGGGTGATGCAGCCGGAGCTGGTCGGGTCGTTCAGCGAGCAGGACTCCGACGGCCAGGAGCCGTCCGAGTTGCGGGGGGCCGGCCTCGCCGAGGCGGAGTTGCCGCCGCTGAAGCCGCCGCTGCTGCCTGAGCTGACCTCCGCGAGCGCCGCCTCCGCCTCCTTCTTCTTGTTGTTCATCACGGCGACCTGCTTCTGCTGCTCCCGGACCTCGGTGTCGACGGCGACCTTGGCCTGCCGCGCCTGCTCGCGTACCTCGGCCAGGCCGCGCAGCCGCTTACCGTCGCGCTGGGCCATCAGGTCGAGGCTGGCCGCCCGGTCCAGGAACTCCTCCGGCGAGGCGCTGTTGAGCAGCATCGCCGTGGGCGTCAGCCGGCCCATCCGGTACGACTGGGCGGCGACCTCGCCGACCTGCGCGGTCAGCTCGACCAGCCGCACCTCCACCGCGGCCAACTGCTTGGTCAGCTGCTTCTGCCGGGCCTTGGAGCTGTCCAGCTTGCCCTTGGCCTCGATGTGCGCCTTGGCGGTGGCCGCCAGCGCGTCCCGGAGCTTCTTGGTGCCGCCCTCGTCGGGTTCCGCGTACGCCGGCACACCACCGCCGAGGAGCAGCGCCGCGGCGGCGAACAGGGCGATCAGCGGACGGCGGACACGCCGCCCGACGGGCCTGGTCCTGCGCACGAAAGCATCCTTCCGTCGGCCGCCGGCCCCGGACGACAGCACGGCGCGGCGGCGGCCCCCGCCGGGCGCCGGTCGGCGGCCTGCTGGCGGAGACCGGCGGTCAGGATACCGGACGCGGTGGGCCCGGCCGGGCCCGTGAGCCCTCCGGCAACCCAACATCGACACCGTGTCGCATCGATGTCACCCAGCGCCGAGCAGCGCCTCACGTGCCGCCGTCCAGATCCGTTCGCTGGCGGCGACCAGGAGGCCGTGGCCCTCGCCCGCCGGGTGGTAGTCGGCGCCGTCGAACCGCCGGGCGACCCCGCCGGCGGCCCGGACCAGCAGGGATCCCGGGGCGTGGTCCCAGGGCAGGGTGCGCCAGAAGAGCACGAAATCCTGGTCGCCGGTGAGCACGTCCAGGTATTCGCGGCCGGCGCAGTGCTGGCCGGGCAGCAGTTCCCCGAGTCGCGCGCCACCCGCCTCGACCCGCGCCCGTGCCGCCGGCGGCAGGGCGTGGGACATCGCGGCGCCCCGCAGCGCGTCCAGCGTGGGCGCGCGGTCGCCGGTGCGCAGCGGCCGGCCGTCGAGCCAGGTCCCCTCGCCCGCCCGCGCCACGGCCAGCGTCCCGGCGAGCGGGTCGAGCACCCATGCGGCCGCCGGCTCGCCGCCGGTCTGCAACGCCACCATCAGCGCGAACGGCTGGCGGCCGGCCACGAAGTTCGACGTGCCGTCGATCGGGTCGACCAGCCAGACGTCGGCGCGACCGCCCAGGTGTTCCAGCAGGGTCGGGTCGTCGGCGACCCCCTCCTCGCCGACCACCACGGAGCCGGGGCGCAGCCGGCGCAGGGCCGCCGAGATCATCTCCTCGGCGCGGCGATCGGCGACCGTGACGAGTTCCCCCGGCGCCTTCTCGCTGACGTCGGCGTCGTCGAGCTTGCGGAACAGTGGCAGCACGACCTGGTCGGCGGTCTCGCGCAGCAGAGCACCGACGTCGTCGAGCAGGGTGTCAGCCACGCGGCGGCAGCTTGACCACGCTGACGAAGAACTCGTCGATCTGCCGGACCACAGTGATGAAGCGATCGAAGTCCACCGGCTTCGCCACGTACGCGTTGGCGTGCAGCTGGTAGCTGCGCAGGATGTCCTCGTCGGCCTGGGACGTCGTCAGCACCACGACCGGGATCCGGCAGAGCTGCTCGTCGGACTTGATCTCCTCCAGCACCTCCCGCCCGTCACGGCGGGGCAGGTTCAGGTCGAGCAGGATCAGGTCCGGCTGCACCGCGTCGGCGTACCGACCCTCGCGCCGCAGGTACGACAGCGCCTCGGCGCCGTCGGAGACGACGGTCAGCCGGTTGCGGAGCTTGTGCTCCTCGAACGCCTCCTGGGTCATCAACACGTCACCCGGGTCGTCCTCGACGAGCAGGACCTCGATCGGGCTCTTACCGTCCGCCGGCGCGGTCATCCCACCGTCTCCCTCATGTCACCCGTTCTACCGCCTTCCGGCGCCCCGCCCGGCCCGTCCGTGGCGTCCGTCCCGGCGGCATCGCCGCCGACCTGCGCGGGCAGGCCGGTGCCGGTGTTCCCGGCGGGCCCGTCGTCCCCGGCCCCGCCGGCGGGCTCGTCGCCGCCCTCGGCCGCGTCGGTCGCCGCCGCGTCGGTCGCCGTCCCCGCGGCCTGCTCGGGCAGCGACGGAAGGGTGAAGCGGATCACCGTGCCCTCCTCGACGTCGGTGTCCACCCAGACCCGGCCGCCGTGGTATTCGACGATCTTCTTGACGATCGCCAGCCCGATCCCGGTCCCCGGGTAGGCGTCCTTGGCGTGCAGCCGCTGGAAGATGACGAAGATCTTGTCGGCGAACTCCGGCTCGATGCCGATGCCGTTGTCCCGGCAGCTGATCTCCCACTCGTCGCCCACCAGGCGGGCCGAGACGTGCACCTTCGACGGCACGTCGGGGCGGCGGAACTTGACCGAGTTGCTGACCAGGTTGGCCAGCAGGTTGGTCAGCAACGGCTCCTCGCCGCGGATCACCGGCAGCTCGTCCCAGGTCAGCTCGGCGTCGGCGTACTGCCGGCCCGCCTCGGTCTGCGCGGCCACGTCGCCCATGACCTTGTTGAGGTCGACCTCGGTGAAGCCGGTGGTGAGCCGGCCGATCCGGGAGAAGGCGAGCAGGTCGTTGATCAGCCGCTGCATCCGCTGCGCGCCGTCGACGGCGAACGCGATGTACTGGTCGGCCCGCTCGTCCAACTGCCCGGCGTAGCGGCGCTGCAGGAGCTGGCAGAAGCTGGCCACCTTACGCAGCGGCTCCTGCAGGTCGTGCGAGGCGACGTACGCGAACTGCTCCAGGTCGCGGTTGGAACGGGTCAGCTCCTCGGCCTGCTTCTGGAGCTGGCTGTTGACCCACTCGATGCGTTCCCGGGCCTCCCGCACCTCGGCCAGGTCCTTGGCGATCTTGCGTCGCATCGCGTCCACGTCCTCGGCGAGCTGGACGAACTCGGGCGGGCCCTCGCCGGCGATGCCGTGCTGGTAGTCGCCCTCGGCCACCTCCCGCACCTGGTCGGCGAGCCGGGTCAGCGGGCGGATCACCATCTTGTCCAGCGAGACCAGCATCATGGTGCCCGCGACGAGCACCACCGCGACGGCGACGATCAGCAGGAACACCAGCAGGTTGCTGGTCCGCCGGACGTCCTCGGCACTGCTCTGCCGGGTCTCGAAGATCTCCTGCTGCAGGTGGTCGACGGCACCCCGGACCTCGTCGAACTGCTCGCGGGCCTCGTCGGTGACGAGCGCCTGGCCGGCGGCGGTGCCGTTCTGGTCCGTGGTGGTGATCACCGGCACCGCCACCGCCTGCCGCCACGCCTCAGCCCGCTGCTCGACGACCTGGATCTCCTCCCGCAGCCCCGGGTAGTCGACGGCCAGCCGCCGCATCGAGGCGGTCAGGTCCTGCTCGCGCTTGCGGCCGGCGTCGTAGGGGGCCAGCTCGGCGGGGCTGCCGCTGACCGCGTAGCCACGTACCGCCGTCTCCTGGTCCAGCAGGGCGTTGAGCAGCTCCTGCGCCTGCACGCGCAGCGGGCCCGTCTTGTTGAGGATCGCGTCGATGTGCGTCCGGTTCTTCGCCGCCAGGGCCACCTCGCCGGCCGCCAGGCCGAGCAGGAGGATGGCGACGACGGTGAGCAGCGTGACGACCCGCCGGCGCAGGGTCCACTCGAGGACACCCTTCACCGGCCACCGCCCCGGCTGACCAGCAGCATGGCGACGTCGTCGGCGAACGGACCGCCGTTGATCTGCTCGGCGCGGCCCACCAGCCAGGCCGGCAGCTCGGCCAGCGGCACGGGGAGGGTCGCCGGGTCGGCGAGCAGTCCGGTGAGGCCGGGCACGTCGAGGCGCTCGTCGCTCTCGCCGATCCGGCCCTCGATCAGGCCGTCGGTGTACATCAACAGGGACCAGTCATCGGTGTCGAACTCCAGGTCGTAGGCAACGGGCCGGCGGGGTCGTACGCCGAGCAGCCGGCCACCGGGCGCGGGCACCGGGACCACCTCGCCCCCGGCGAGCAGCAGCGGCGGCGGGTGACCGGCCAGCCGGACGGTGGCCCGGTTGGCGTCGAGGTGCAGCCGCACGGTGGCGACGGTCGCGAAGATCTCCTGGAGCCGACGTTCGCTCATCAGCACCTGCTCCAGCGCCGGCAGCACCTCGTCGTCGGCCACGCCGGCGAGGACCAGCGCCCGCCAGGCGACCCGGAGTTCGACCCCGAGGGCCGCCTCGTCCACGCCGTGGCCGCAGACGTCGCCGACGATCAGGTCGAGCCGGTCGGGCCGGGTCTGCACCACGTCGTAGAAGTCGCCGCCGATCAGGGCCGCGTACCGGCCGGGCCGGTAGAAGGTGTGCACGGCGACCTGATCCGTGGTCATCAACGGCTGGGGCAGCAGCCCCCGTTCCAGGCGGGCGGACTCGGCCTGGCGCAGCTCGACCTCGCGCAGCCGCCGGGCGTTCTCGTCGGCGCGCTTGCGCTCCACCGCGTAGCGCAGCGCCCGGGTCAGCAGCACCCCGTCGACCTGGCCCTTGACGAGGTAGTCCTGGGCGCCCTCGGCGACCGCGACGATGCCGAGGTGCTCGTCGGAGCGCCCGGTCAGTACGCACACGGCGGCGTTGCTGGACATCTCCAGCACCTGACGCAGGCCGTCGAGACCCTGCGCGTCGGGCAGGCCCAGGTCGAGCAGGACGCAGTCGACGCCCATCACCCGCTTGCGGGCCTCGCTGAGGCTCGTCGCCACCAGCAGTTCGATCATCGAGTTGGTCTCGGCGAGCAGCTCGCCGACCAGGAAGGCGTCGCCCTCGTCGTCCTCGACCAGCAGCACCCGCAGCCGCTCACCCGGGGGCAGGTTGGGATGACGTCCCATGCCGCCGTGCGGGTACGGCACGACGGAGGAACCGGACCGGCCGGTTCCCCGGTGCGGCCGGGCCACCGCCGCGAGACGCGGGAGATCGCTGGTGATGTCGGGCTCCTTCCGAGTGCCCTGCTGATCCTGTATTACACAACGTTCGCACACAACACGACGGACACCGTACGCGCGGGCATGGGCCGGGTCACCGCCCGGCGGGTGGCAGCACGGACGGGCGTGTCCTCCCGCCGCCGGCCGGAGTGCCGCCGGGGGCCGCTGAGGTGCAGGATGGTGCCCCACCCGCCCCGTACCGAGGAGACCCCGTGGGCCCACCCCCCGCCCGCCCCGCCGACCGCGCGCTGGCCCGACCCCGCCGCCGGCTGGCCGCCGCCGTCGCGGCGCTCGCCGCGCTCGCCGCCGTCGGCGGCGGCACCCTGCTCGACCTGCGCACCCCCGCACCCCGCCCGGCCGACGCGCCGCCGGGCGAGTTCAGTGCCGCCCGGGCATACGAGCAGGTCGAGGTCGTCGCCGCGCGGACCCACCCGGCGGGCAGCCCGGCCAACGACCAGGTCCGCGCGCACGTCGAGGGGGTGCTGCGCGGCCTCGGCCTGGAGACCGAGGTGCAGGACACCGTCGCACCCGAGGCCGGCCAGCTCAGCGGGGCGGCCGGCGGGGCAACCCTGGCGCGGGTACGCAACGTGGTGGCCCGGCTGCCCGGCACCGACCCCACCGGCAAGGTCTTCCTCGTCGCGCACTACGACTCGGTGCAGTCCGGGCCGGGCGGCAACGACGACGCCGCCGGCACCTCGACCATCCTGGAGACCGCCCGCGCGCTGGTCGCCGGCCCGCGGCCCCGCAACGACATCGTCTTCGTGCTCACCGACGCCGAGGAGGCGTGCCTGTGCGGGGCGGCGGCGTTCGCGTCCAGCCACCCGCTGGCCGCCGACGGCGGCGTGGTGCTCAACCTGGAGGCACGCGGCTCCACCGGTCCCGTGATCATGTTCGAGACCTCGCGCGACAACGCCGCCCTGGTGGACGCCTTCGGCCGGGGCGCACCGCACCCCGTCGGCACCTCGTTCGCCGTGGAGATCTACCGGGCGCTGCCCAACGACACCGACTTCACCGCGTTCCTGGGCGAAGACTTCGTCGGGCTGAACTCCGCCTACATCGACGGCGGGGCGATCTACCACACGCCGCTGGACACCCCGGCCGCCATGGACCGGGCCAGCCTCCAGCACCACGGCGACAACGCCCTCGGCCTCGCCCGCGAGTTCGGCCGGGTCGACCTCGCCGCGCTGGACGCCGGGCACGACGCCACGTACTTCCCCGTCCCGGGCGGGCTGGCCCGCTACCCCGGCTGGCTGGTCCTGCCCCTGGCGCTGCTCGCGCTCGTCGCCGTGGCGGCCCTCGGCTGGCTCGCCCGCCGGCGGGGACGCGTCACCGCCGGCCGGCTCGCCGCCGGCTTCGGGCTGGCGCTGCTGCCGATCGTGCTCGCTCCGCTCGCCGCGCAACTGCTCTGGGCGGCGGTCACCGCGATCCGGCCCGGCTACGCCGAGCTGCTCGACCCGTACCGGCCGGTCTGGTACCGGCTGGCCGTGGTGGCGCTCGCCGCCGCCGTCCTGCTCACCTGGTACGCGCTGCTGCGCCGCCGGATCGGCCCCGCCGCACTCGCGATCGGCGGGCTGGGCTGGCTGGCCGTGCTCGGGGTGCTGTTCGCCGTGCTGGTGCCCGGCGGGGCGTACCTGGTCACCATCCCGGCCCTGGCGGGCGCGCTGGCCGGGCTGGTCGCGCTGAGCACCCGGATCGACGGTCCCTGGCCGGTCGTCGCGTCGGTCCTTGCCGCCGCCGTCGCCGTGGTGGTCCTGCTGCCCACCGTCGTCCTGCTCTTCCCGGCCCTCGGCATGAAGATGGGCGGGGTCGCCGCGCTGGTCGCGGTGCTGCTGGGCCTGGCCGCGCTGCCGGTGCTCGACCTGCTGCACCCGCAGGCCGGCGGTCAGCGCGGGGTGCTCGCCCTGCGCGCGCGCCGGCTCGGCACGCTGCCGGCCGCCGCCGCCGCGCTGGTGGCCGTGGTGTTCGCGGGAGTCGGGCTCGCCGTCGACCGCTTCGACGCCGCGCACCCCACGCCCAGCCACCTCATGTACGCCCTCGACGCCGGCACCGGCCAGGCCCGCTGGCTCAGTCGCGAGGAGGACCCGCAGCCCTGGACGGACGGCTACGTCGACGGGACGGCCGAGGTCGCCGACTTCCCCGGGCTGGGCGACCCCGAGCTGCGTGGCGGCCCCGCGCAGGCGGCGGACCTGCCCGCCCCGAAGCTGGAGGTGCTCGCCGACACCACCGCCGGCACCGAGCGCACCCTGCGCCTGCGGCTGCTCCCCCAGCGGCAGGTGCGCCTGACCACCCTGCACGTGGACACCCGGACGGCGACGGTGCTGCGGGCGGAGGTGGCCGGCCGCGCGGTCCCGGTGGAGGGCGGCTCGGGCCGCTGGGGCTTCGGCGTGGTCTTCCACGCCCCGCCGCCGGAGGGTGTCGAGGTGACGCTGACCGTGACGCCGAAGGCGGGACAGGTGGCGTTGCGCGCGATGGACGCCAGCGACGGCCTGGCCGACCTGCCCGGTTTCCGGCCCCGCCCGCCGGACGTGGGGATCGTCGGCTCGCACAGCTCGGAGATGCTGGCCGTGGCCCGCACCTATCCGCTCTGAGCCACTCGGCGCGCCCCCGGCGACGGCCGGGCCGTCGCCGGGGGCGCGGTCCACCCGGTGAGCCGCGCGGGCGCTACTTCCAGCGGAAGTGGATGAAGAGGCGGCCGAAGTTCTTCGAGTCCTTCTCGACCCGGTGGTAGAGCTGCTTGACGTCCTTCTGGTCGAGGAACCGCAGCACCCGCTTCTTGAGCTGGCCGGACCCCTTACCCGGGATGATCTCGACCAGGGTGGCCTTCTTGGCCACCGCCTCGTCCATGATCCCGCGCAGGGCCCGGTCGATGTCCTGGCCCTTGTTGAAGATGTCGTGCAGATCCAGCTTCAGCTTCATCGCGCACCCGTCGGCAGCTCACGTCCCATGACGCCGATGGTAGGCCGCCGACGGTGTGGACCGCGACGGACGCCGACCCGCACGGGTGGAACACCACGGTTGTCATCGGGCCCGTTTGACAGCCATGGCGTTCCACTCGCCACGGGAGCTACCCGGCGGCTGGCACACAACGGACGGGGCAGCCCGGCAGGGCTGCCCCGTCCGTGTGCCCGCGCGCGGGCGTCGATCCCGCTGTCGTCAGCGGCCGGCCGCCACCCGCAGCTGCACCCGGTCCAGGGCGGCGCGGTAGTCGTCGTTGCCGTTGTGCATCGCCGCCGCGATGCGCAGGTGCCGCAACGCTTCGGCGGGCCGGTTGAGCCGCTCCAGCGTGCGGCCCAGCACGTGGTGGGCGTAGTGGTCGCTGGGATCCCGGTCAACCAGCTCCCGTAGCTGCGTCTCGGCCCGGACGAGCTGGGCCGACTGGAAGTACGCGCGGGCCAGCAACTGTCGCACCGAGGCGTTGCCCGGCTCGGCCTCGACGATCGGTTCGAGCAGCCGCGCCGCCCCGGTCGGGTCGCCGGCCTCGAAGAACAAGGTCGCCCGTCGGTACTCCTCCAGAAGGTCCATCCGACCCACCCCTCCTGTCGCGCCACTGTTCCGACGCTGGCACAACACCCGCCGCAGCGCGACTGTTCCCCGGGGAAACGCACGCGATCGGGCCGGTCGGGGCGGCCTCAGGTGGCGGCGCCGTGCCGGCCGGCGGCCAACTCCCAGGCCCGGACGCCGCCGACGATGCCGGCGGTGTTGGGCACCACCACCACGTCGTCGCCCATCCGGGCGAGCTGCTCCGGGCGGATCAGTCGGGAGTTGCCGCCGCCCAGGTAGAGCCGGTCCCAGCGGAACACCGGGCGCAGCCCGTCCACGACCTGGCGGATCCGGCGGGACCAGAACGCGTCGCCGAGCCGGCGTCGCTCCGGCTCGCCCACGTAGGTGTCGTAGGTGGTGTTCCAGCGCACCGGGGCGTGGGACAGCTCCAGGTGCGGGGCGATCACCCCGCCGTCGAAGAGCGCGCTGCCCAGGCCGGTGCCGAGGGTCAGCACCAGTTCGCAGCCGGTCCCGGCGACCACCCCGGCACCGTGCACCTCGGCGTCGTTGAGCACCAGCGCCGGCACCCCGAACGCCTCGGCGAGCGCGGTGCGCGCGTCGTACCCGGACCACTGGGCGACCAGGCCCGGGTCGACCTTCGAGCGGGGGCCGGCCCGGGTCACGTAGTGCGGGGTGGCGACCACCACCCCGTGCCGGATCATGCCCGGCAGGCCGACCGTCAGGCGGTCCGCCGCCGGCAGCCGGCCGCTCAGCTCCAGCAGCGTCTTGACGAAGAGTGCCGGCGGCAGCGGGTACGGGGTGGGCACCCGCAGCGGTCGGGCGCGCATCGTGCCCGCCCCGTCCAGCACGGACGCCTTGATGCCGCCGCCGCCGCAGTCGATAGCCAGAGTGGTCACCACCCGAGCAGTGTGCCGCGTACCTCCGAGGGCTGTTCGCGATCTTGCGGTTTCGGCCCGTCGTTCGCGGCTTTCGTCACGCATGTCCGGGCAGGAACCGGGTGGTCACGGCGCGGGCGGGCGAATCGCCGGAGCGCGAACGGGCATGCCGGCCGGGGACGAGACGCCGGGCGGGCAGCGGCGGGCGTCACGAGGAGTCGGGGACGAAGCGCCGGGGGGCAGCGCGGGAGCCACGAGGGGCCGGGAGGGCGGGGCGGGCAGCGCGGGAGCCACCAGGGGCCGGGAACGGGAGGGCGGGGCGGGCGGGCAGCGCGGGCGTCACGGGGGGCCGGAGGCGGGCGGGATAGGGTCCGGGTTGATGAGCGCGACGATGATCGTCAAGGGGCTGGCCGCGGGGCATGGGGACCGGGCGCTGTTCGCCGGGTTGGACCTGGTGGTCGCGTCGGGAGACGTGGTGGGGCTGGTCGGGCCGAACGGGGCCGGCAAGTCGACGCTGCTGCGTACCCTCGCCGGGTTGCTGCCGGTGGAGGCCGGCAGCGTCACGCTGAGCCCGCCCACGGCGAGCGTCGGGCACCTGCCGCAGGAGCCCGAGCGGCGGCCCGGCGAGAGCGTGCGGGACTTCCTGGCCCGGCGCACCGGGGTCAGCGCCGCGCAGGCCGCGCTGGACGTGGCGACGACGGCGCTCACCGAGAGCGCGCCCGGTGCCGACGACGCCTACGCCGAGGCGCTGGAGCGCTGGCTCGCCCTCGGCGGCGCGGACCTGGAGGAACGGGCCGAGCAGGTGGCCGCCGAGCTGGGTCTCACCGTCGACCTGGACCACCCGATGACCGGCCTCTCCGGCGGCCAGGCGGCCCGGGCCGGGTTGGCGTCGCTGCTGCTCAGCCGCTATGACATCTTCCTGCTCGACGAGCCGACCAACGACCTGGACCTGGCCGGCCTGGAGCGGCTGGAGGAGTTCGTCACCGGGCTGCGCGCGGGCACGGTGCTGGTCAGCCACGACCGGGAGTTCCTCGCCCGCACCGTGACCCGGGTGCTGGAGCTGGACCTGCACCAGCAGCAGACCCGGCACTACGGCGGCGGCTACGCGGGCTACCTGGAGGAGCGCGAGGTGGCCCGCCGGCACGCCCGCGAGGACTTCGAGGAGTACGCAGACACCCGGGCCGGGCTGGAGTCGCGCGCCCGCACCCAGCGGGCCTGGATGGAGAAGGGCGTCAAGAACGCCCGCCGCAAGGCCACCGACAACGACAAGATCGGCCGCAAGTTCCGTGCCGAGGCGACCGAGAAGCAGGCGGCCAAGGCCAAGCAGACCGAACGGCTGATCGAGCGGCTGGAGGTGGTCGAGGAGCCGCGCAAGGAGTGGGAGCTGCGGATGGAGATCGCCGCCGCGCCCCGCGCCGGCGCCGTCGTGGCCTCGCTGCGCGACGCCGTCGTACGCCTGGGCGACTTCACCCTCGGCCCGGTGACCCTCCAGATCGACTGGGCCGACAAGGTGGCGGTGACCGGGGCCAACGGCTCCGGCAAGTCGACCCTGCTCGCCGCCCTGCTGGGCCGGCTTCCCCTCGACTCCGGGCACGCGGCGCTCGGCCCGGGCGTGGTGGTCGGCGAGGTGGACCAGGCCCGGGGCCTGTTCCTCGGTGACGTGCCGCTGATCGACGCGTTCGGCGCCGCCGTGCCGCAGTTGTCACCGGCGGACGCGCGGACGCTGCTGGCCAAGTTCGGCCTGCGCGCGGGGCACGTGCTGCGGCCGGCGGCGACCCTGTCGCCGGGCGAGCGGACCCGGGCGGCGCTGGCGCTGTTGCAGGGGCGCGGGGTGAACCTGCTGGTGCTGGACGAGCCGACGAACCACCTGGACCTGCCCGCCATCGAGCAGCTCGAGTCGGCGCTGGCCAGTTACCCGGGGACCCTGCTGCTGGTCACCCACGACCGGCGGATGCTCCAGGCGGTGACCACGAACCGGCGGCTGCGGGTGGCCGCCGGGCGGATCGCCGAGGATTGATCCGTGCCGACCCGCCCACGGCGGGTGAGAATGACCCCATGCTCAAGTGGGAGTACGCGCTGCTGGTCCGCCGCCGACAGGCCGCCACCACCGACGTCGGCTGGGAGATCGTCTTCGTCTGGTACGGCCCGGACGGCTCCATGGTCGACGTGACGCCCTACGGCGACACCGCCCTGGCGCACCTGAACCGGGCCGGCGACCAGGGTTGGGAACTGGTGGCGATGAGCGAGGATCCGTCCCTGCCCGGCAACAACGAACTGCACCGCTACCACCTCAAGCGGCCCAAACCGGCGGAGCCGACGCCCCGGCAGCGGATGCGCGGCGGCGGGCGCCCCCGGCGGACGATCACCGGCTGACCCGCGATCGCGGCCCCGGCGCGGGCATATCGGGCGGCGATCCGGGTAACGGCCGGCGGGAGGTGGCCGGATGGTCGCGTTGGCACAGAGCCCGCCCTCGGCCGAGCGGCTGCGGGCGATCGACGGATTCCTCGCCGAGGCGTGGGCCGACCAGGCCCGGCACGACGACCGGCTGCGCGACCTCGCGGTCGAGGTGCGCTTCGACCGGGGGGTGGCCCACCTGCGCGGTGAGGTCGCCGGGCCGGCCGAGCTGCGCCTGCTGCGGGACCGGGTGGGCCGGCTCGCGGGCGTGCACGGCGTCTGGTGCCGGATACGCGTCGCCGGACGCGACCCGGTGGTGGTCGACCTGGGCTGCGGTCCCACCAAGCAGTGGCCGGGCAACCTGGGGCTGGACATCTTCCCGGCCCCGGGGGTGGACGCGGTGGCGGACCTCTCCGGTGCGCTGCCGCTGGCCGACGACTCGGTGGACGTGTTCTTCGCGGTGCACATCCTGGAGCACCTGATCGATTTCCTGCCGCTGGTCGACGAGTGTCACCGGGTGCTCCGGCCGGGCGGTGTGCTGCACGTGATGAGCCCGTGGTGGCGGCACGTGAACGCCGTCGCCGACCCGACGCACGTGCGGCTGCTGGACGTGCAGACGGTCAAGGGGATCTGCCTCCAGCGCCCGCCGGGCACCCCGCGCTGGTATCCGCTGCACGTCGGCTGCGACGGCGCGTCGATCTTCGCCGACCTCACCCCGCTGCCCCCGGACGCGGACGCTCCCGCCCCCGCCCACCTGGCCAGGTTCTTCGACTGACAGCGCCGGTGGAGGTGTCGGCGGCGCGGGTCAGGCGGCGGCTGACTCCTTCGCCGGCGGATCGGCGGCCGGCGGGCCGGCGGGCCGCGGGCCGGTCGGCTGCGGACGGCCGGCCAGGCGGTTGCGGCGGTAGCCGTAGCCGAAGTAGATCAGGATGCCGAGCAGCATCCACGCGGCGAAGCGCAGCCAGGTCTCCACCGACAGGTTCAGCATCAGGTAGAGGCAGGCCAGCGCCGACACGATCGGCAGCACCGGGGAGAACGGCACCCGGAACGGCCGGTCGAGGTCCGGACGCTTGCGGCGCAGGATCGGCACCGCGACGGAGACCAGCACGAACGCGGCGAGCGCGCCGATGCTGACCAGGTCGGCCAGGGCCGACAGCGGCAGGAACCCGGCGAGCAGCGCGACAGCCACCGTCATGATGGCCGAGATCCGGTACGGGGTGCCCCACCGCGGGTGCACCTTCGCGATCGACGGCGGGATCAGCCCGTCCCGGCTGATGGCGAAGCCGATCCGGCCCATGGCCACCAGGTCGACGAGGATCACGCTGGTCAGGCCGGCGACGGCGGCGATGGAGACGAGCACCCCGGCCCAGTTGGCGCCGACGGCGTTGAAGGCCGCCGCGATCGGTGCGCCCCGGTCGATCTCGGTGTACGGCACCATGCCCACCACGACCAGCGAGACGCCGATGTAGAGCACGGTGGAGACCAGCAGCGTGCCGAGCAGCCCGAGGGTGAGGTCCCGGCGGGGTCGCTTCGTCTCCTCGCCGAGGTTCGCCACCGCCTCGAAGCCCGTGTACGCGAAGAAGACCACCGCGGCGGCGCTGAGCACGCCGGCGAAGCCGAACACGGACGGCTCCAGGCCGAAGAGCGCCTGGGTGACGGGCTGCTTGATACCGTCCTCGCCCCCACCGGCGGGCTCGGCGGCCGGGATGAACGGGGTGAGGTTGGCGGCCTTCACGAAGAACAGGCCGGCGATCACGATGAAGACGCAGATGGCGACCTTGACCAGCACGAGCAGGTTCGTCACCCGGGCGGACTCGCGGATGCCGACGATCGCCACGATGCCCAGCAGCAGCACGATGCCGATGGCGCCGAGGTTGACCACGCTGCCCTCCTCGCCGAACCAGGCGGTGGGCAGGCCGACGAGTTCGGCGAGGTAGCCGGACCAGCCGCGGGCCACCACCGCCGCGCCGAGCGCGAACTCCAGCAGCAGGTCCCAGCCGATGATCCAGGCGACGATCTCGCCCATGGTCGCGTACGCGTAGGTGTAGGCGCTGCCGGCGGTCGGCACGCTCGACGCCAGCTCCGCGTAGCAGAGGGCGGCGAGCAGGGCGACCAGTCCGGCGATGCCGAACGAGATCACCACGCCGGGTCCGGCGCTGTCGCGGGCCTCGATGCCGGTGAGCGTGAAGATGCCGGTGCCGATCACGATGCCGATGCCGAAGCCGGTGAGATCGCGGGCGCCGAGGCGGCGCTTCAGGCCGGGCCCGCCGTCGCTGCCGTCGGCCTCGCCCTGCGCGATCACGTCCGCGATCGGCTTGGTGCGCAGCACGGACACCGCGCTCACCCCTCCCAGCGTCCGGACCGCCCCGTGACGGCCGCTGACGGGCGTTGCTACCCAGGGCGGAACCCGCTCAATCCGCCGCGCCCCGCCGATCCCGGCCAGCGCGCAAAGTGTGCTTCCCGTCACTGGCGGTACGGTGAGTCCGGCCACAGCGGGCGATCGTGGGCGCCGAACGGATCGATCACGCCCAGGCCCTTGCGCGAAGCCTGTGCGGTGTGAAAATTTCCTACCAGCGGCAGATAGGCAGCGGCGAATCTTGCCGTCTGGGCCGCGATGGACCCCGTCACGGGAGCCCCAACGAAGGGACACACCGCATGAAGGCAACTCGGCTCGGAGCCGCCGGGCTGGCCGCCGCGCTGCTCGGCGCGCTCGTCGCCGCCACCCCCGCGAGCGCGGCGCCCGATTCGGCGACCACCACAACCGCCCCCAGCACCACCTGCGTCACCGACCCGGCCACGCCGAAGCGGCAGTTCCGGGCCATGTGGATCTCGTCGGTCGTCAACATCGACTGGCCGAGCAAGGCGTCCCACAGCTCGCCGGACCGGATCGCCACCCAGCAGGCCGAATACCGCCAACTGCTCGACCTCGCCGAGCGGCTCAACCACAACGCCGTGGTCGTCCAGGTCCGGCCGACCGCCGACGCGTTCTGGCCGTCGCCGTACGAGCCCTGGTCGGAATACCTGACCGGAGTCCGCGGGCAGGACCCGGGCTGGGACCCGCTGAAGTTCGTGGTCGAGGAGGCGCACAAGCGCAACCTGGAGTTCCACGCCTGGTTCAACCCGTACCGCATCTCGATGCCGGACGGCGCCGGCGCCGACCTCGACAAGCTCGCGCCGAACCACCCCGCCCGGGAGCACCCCGAGTGGACCTTCGCCTACCCGCCGGCCGGGGTCGCCGGCAGCCGGCTCTACTACAACCCCGGCATCCCCGCCGTCCGCGAGTTCGTGCAGACCGCGATGATGGACGCCGTCAAGCGGTACGACGTCGACGGCGTGCACTTCGACGACTACTTCTACCCCTACCCGAGCGGCACCCACCAGGTGCCCGACGACGCCACCTTCGCCGCACACAACCGCGGCATCACCGACAAGGCCGACTGGCGGCGGGACAACATCAACCTGCTGATCCAGGAGATGAACGCCAAGATCAAGGCCGAGAAGGCGTGGGTCAAGTTCGGCGTCAGCCCGTTCGGCATCTGGCGCAACCAGTCGGTCGACCCGCTGGGCTCCGACACCAGCGGCAGCCAGGCGTACGACACCGTCTCCGCCGACACCCGCAAGTGGGTCAAGGAGGAGTGGGTCGACTACATCGTGCCCCAGCTCTACTGGTACATCGGCCAGTACCCGGCCGCCGACTACGCCCGGCTGGTGCCGTGGTGGGCGGACGTGGTGAAGGGCACCCGCGTGCAGCTCTACATCGGCCAGGCCGACTACAAGAGCGGTGACCCGGCCTACGGGTCGTTCTGGCAGAAGCCGAGCGAACTGTCCGACCACCTGACGCTCAACCGGGCGTACCCCGAGGTCCAGGGCAACATCCACTTCTCGGCCGTCCAGGTGCGGGCCAACCGGCTCGGCGCGACCGACATCTACGCCGCCGAGCACTACTCCCGCCCGGCGCTGATCCCCACCATGTCGCACCTGCCGAAGAAGCCGCTGCTGCTGCCGGTGGTCACCACGGCCAAGCGGCAGGACGACGGGGTCCGCCTCAACTGGCTCCAGCCGGCCGACGGCCGGGGCCCGCTCGGCACCGCCACGTCGTACGCGATCTACCGCTTCGACGGCATCGGCCTGCCCGGCCGGTGCGACTTCGCCGACGCGGCGCACCTCGTCGACACGGTCCGCGCCGTACCCGGCACCCGGATCCAGTCCTGGGTGGACACCACCGCCGAGGCCGGCAAGCGGTACACCTACCACGTGACCGCGCTCGACCGACTGGCGAACGAGAGCCCGGCCAGCCCGCCGGCCTTCGTCCGCTGACGTCCGACCGATGCCGGGGTCCGCGTCGTCACCCGCCCGGGTGACGACGCGGACCCCGACCGGTACGGACACCCCGCCCGGCACGCGGTTCCGGCCGCAGCCGAGCCCCGGGGCCGGCACCCGGGCCCAGCGCGCCCCGGTCGAAGCGTCCGCCCCAGCCGGCACGGGACCCCGGCCGGCGCGGACGCCTCGGCCGGGGCCGGCGTCAGCCGCGGCCGGTGTGGTGCCGGCGGCGATCGGGGGTGACGGGCTGGCGGGTAGCCACCCGGGCCCCGAACCTCGCCGAGCCCGCCCCCAGGTCCGGGTGCTCGACGGCGAGCGCCATCCCCGCCGCCTCCTCCAGCCCCAGCTCGGCCCCCTCGCCGTACGCGCCGTCGAAGGCCGCGTCACCCAGCTCCCGGCGCAGCTCCTCCTGCCGCTGCGCCCAGTAGCCGCCGTAGACGCCCGGGGCGCGGCGCAGGCTCGCCCGGATCGCCCCCGCCGCACCGAACAGGCGGGCCGCCGTCGCGCCGTCACCGCCCGCCGCGCAGCGCACCGCCATCGCGTTGAGCGTGTCGCAGGCCCGGCCGTGGAAGCCGTGACTCATCCGCGACCGCAGCGCCACCTGGAGGTGCTCGTGCGCGGCGACCAGGTCGCCGCGGGCCAGGGCGACCATCCCGAGCAGCATGTCGGCCGAGCGTCGCCCCCGCTCCACCGGGCGGGCCGCCTCCACCGGGCGGGCCGCGCCCAGCAGCTCGGCCGCCTCGTCCAGGGCACCGCGCCGCCAGAGCAACTCGGCCAGGCTGAACACCCCGAGCAGCGCGTCGCCCAGCACCTCCTGGCCGGACGCCCACTCGATCACCTCGCGGCAGACCCGCTCCGCCTCCGCGAACTGCCCCATGTCGACAAGCAGGGCCGCCCGGCCGGCCAGCACCCGGGCGAGCAGGCCGCTGTCGCCCGCCTGCCGGGCCGCCGCCTCCGCCCGCTGGGAATAGCGCAGCTCCTCGGCGAACTCGCCGTCCGCGCCGGCGTGCAACGAGTGCATGTGGTAAGCCGCCGCCAGCTCCGCGTCCGGTATCCGCTCCCCTGTCTCGGCGATCCGCCCGTACAGCCGGAACAGCCAGAGCCGCCCCTCGCGGGCCAGGCCCCGCTCCCGCCACCACTGGTCCAGGCCCCCGGCCAACCGCAGCCCCGCCCGGGCACTGCCGCCGGTGGCGCACCAGCGCAGCGCGGCACGCAGCTCACCCGCGAGCGGGTCGAGGGCGTAGAGCGAGAGGGTCACCGGCCGCCCGTCGGGGCCGAGGTGGGCCCGCTCCAGAGCGTGCGCCGACCACGCCACGTGCCGGTTGCGGGCCGACTGCTGCTCCCCCGCCTCCAGCAGCCGCCGCGCCGCGTACGCCCGGATCGGGTCGAGCATCCGGTAGGTGCTGCCCGAGGCGTGCGGCTCCGCCAACACCATCGACTTGTCGACAAGCACCGAGAGCGCGTCGAGCGGGTCATCGTCGAGCAGCCACTCCACCATCGCCAGGTCCACCGGGCCGGCGAACACCGCCAGCCAGCGCAGCAGCCGGGCGGCGGGCGGCCCCAGCGTGCGGTACGACCAGGTGACCGTGGCCTGCATGGTCAGGTGCCGCTCCGCGGCGGAGCGCTGCGCCCCCCGCAGGCTCGGGTCGGCCGACGCCGCCCCCGCGACCGGGCCCTGCCGGTCGCCCGGCTCCCTCGGGGGCGGCTCCGGGTCGTCCCGGCCCGCGTCGAGGGTGCCCAGCACATCGTCGAGGCGTTCGGCGAGCTGCCCGACGGAGAGCACCCGCAGCCGGGCGGCGGCCAGCTCGATGGCGAGCGGCAGCCCGTCCAGGCGCCGTACCACCCGGCGCAGGTCGGCCGACTCGGTCGGGTCCGGCGGCCGGCCGCCCCGGGCCGCCGCCGTCCGGTCCAGCAGCAACGCGACCGCGTCGCTCTCCGTCCCGTCCGCCGGCGGGTCGACCGACAGCGGCGGGATTCGCCAGACCACCTCGCCCGGCAGGCCGAGCGACTCCCGGCTGGTGGCGAGCACCCGGACGCCCACCCCGCCGGCGAGCAGCCGGGAGATCACGTCGGCCGAGGCCGCCGGCTGGGCGTCGCAGGTGTCGAGCAGGACGAGCATCCGGCGCGCGGCGGCGTACTCCACAAGCGTGTCCACCATGGGGCGACCCGGCTCGGGACGCAGACCGAGCACGTCGGCGACCGCGAACGCGACCAGGCCCGGATCGGTGACCGACGCGACATCGACGAACCAGACGCCGTCCGGGTGCGACTCCACCAGGTCGGCGCCCAGCTCCACGGCCAGCCGGGTCTTGCCCGCCCCGCCCGCGCCGAGAACGGTGACCAGCCGGTGCGCCTGCACCAACCGCTTCAGCTCGGCGCGTTCGGTGTGCCGGCCGACGAACGAGGTGACCGGGGTGGGCAGATTGTGCGCGGACGCGTCGGCGGTGCGGGGCCGCGGGAACTGTCGTTCCAGGCCCGGCGCGACCAGCTGGAAGAGCCGCTCCCGGTCGTCGAAGCCGCGCAGCCGGTGCAGGCCGACGTCGACCAGGGACGCGTCGGGCGGCAGCGGCTGCGCGTGCCGTGCCGTCGATGCCGAGCAGAGCACCTGACCGCCGTGTGCGGCGGCGGCGATCCGGGCCGCCCGGTGCACCTCCATGCTTGCGTACTCGCCGTCGCGCGGCTCCGCCCAGCCGGTGTGCAGCCCCATCCGGACCCGGGGCGCCGCCTCCGCCGTGGGCCACTCGTGGCTGGCCAGCGCCCGTTGCGCGGTCAGGCAGGCGGTCAGCGCGGCGGTCGCGTCGCCGAAGGCGAGGAAGAAGGAGTCCCCCTCGGTCAGCAGCTCCGCGCCCTCGGTCGCGGCGATCGTCCGGCGCAGCAGGCGACGGTGCTCCCACAGCACCGGTCGGTAGCCCGGGCCGAGCAGCCGGGCCAGGCGGGTGGAGCCCTCGATGTCGGTGAAGACGAAGGTCACCAACCCGCTCGGGAGATGGATCCGTGGCGACATGGTGGAACCTCCGCCCGTGACGTCGGACTCATGCTGCCTGATACCGGGCCATCACGCATCGTGAGAACGGTCGGCCGGTGCCGGACCCTGGGACCGCCCGACCTCGGCGACCCGCGCGGTGCACGCCCGACGAGGGGCCGGTCGGCCGCGGGGCGGACGGTGCGGCACCGGGAACGAACGGGCCGGTCAGCAGCCGCAGCCACCACCGCAACAACCGCCGCCCGACGGGACCGGCGAGCCGCCGGCCGCACCGCCGCCACGGCCGGTGACCGCGACCGTCGAGAGGAGCTTGACCGTGTCGGCGTGCCCCTGCGGGCAGGACGCCGGCTCAGCGGCGCGCGCCATCGGACGGTTGACCTCGAAGGTGTCACCGCAGGCGCGGCAACGGAACTCGTACCGGGGCATGACATCAGCCTACGACCGGTCCTGACGTACAGGGGAACATGGGTGATACTCAACTTGTGGCCGACGGCGAAGACAGGACGACCAATCAGCCCCTGCGGCCGGCGGTCCCGATCGACGGGCAGCCCGCCGGTTCCACCGCCACGCCCGAGGTCCCGACACGGCTCCCGCGTCCCCGCCGCCCCTGGCTGAGGTTCGGCGGCGGCGCCGAACCCACCACGAAGACGAGGCCGGGCGACCAGCCCGCCACGGACGCGAACCCCGGCGACGAGCCGGCGGCCGGCGACAAGCCCGCCACGGACACCAAGCCCGACGACCAGAGCGCCACGGACGCCAAGCCCGACGGCAAGCCCGCCACGGACACCAAGCCCGACGACCAGAGCGCCACGGACACCAAGCCCGACGACGGCGCGGCGGCCGGGGCGAAGGCGGGGGACGCCGCCGGCGAGGACGACCCCGCGCGGACGAAGGTGGACCTGCCCGCGACGGGACCGGCCACGGGGGCCCGGCGGCGCCGGGTGCAGTTCGCGCACGCCGTACGCCGGCCGCCGCACCGCGTCGCGATGGCCGCGGCCCGCGCCACCCGGGACTGGTCGCGGCGGCCCAGCGGCCGGCTCACCCTGCCCGGGGCGTTCCTGTTCGCCCTGGTCGCGGCGACGGCGGCGGCGGGCGCGCTGCTGGTGCCCGCGACGGCCCGCGAGCCCCGTCCGGTCGCTGCCGATCCCACCCCCACCGCGCCGAGCAGCACCGACCCCGGCGCGCTGCCCGGGCAGACACCGCTGCCCGGCCAGACGGTGCCGCCGCTCGGCTCGGTGCCGACCGGCCCCCCCGTCGGCGGGATCACCGGTCCACCCGTCGGCGGGATCACCGGCCGGCCCTCGGACGCGCTCGCCGGCTGGGCCGCCCAGGTCGGGCCGAAGGTCGGCATCGCGCCCGTGGCCATGCAGGCCTACGGCTACGCCGAACTGGTGCTCGCCCAGACCAACCGCGCCTGCGGGCTGAGCTGGACCACCCTGGCGGCCATCGGGTTCGTCGAGTCGGGGCACGGCCAGGCCAACAACGCCAAGCTGGGCCTGGACGGCAAGGCGCTGCCCGAGATCATCGGTCTGCCGCTGGACGGGCAGGGCGGCCGGATGCGCATCGCCGACACGGACCGTGGCGTGCTCGACCGGGACACCGTCCTCGACCGGGCGGTGGGGCCGATGCAGTTCATCCCGACCACCTGGCAGGAGATCGGGGCCGACGCCGACAACGACGGCGTCAAGGACCCGCACGACCTGGACGACGCCGCCCTCGCCGCCGGCAACTACCTGTGCAAGGCCAGCCGTAACCTGACCATCCCGGCCGACTGGTGGAACGCGATCCTGTCGTACAACGACGTCCGTCGGTACGCTCAGGACGTCCACGACACCGCCAACCGGTACGGGCAGGCCAGCCGCACGTGAAGTGATCGTCCGCATACATTGGAGCACTGGACACTTCCCCCCGACAGCCGTTAGCGGCAAGCTAGACGGGTGATGGTGCGCGAGTGGGACCCCAGGACCGCGTCGTCCGCCGAGATCGCGTCGTTGCTGGAGACGCTCAACGCGGTGCTGGCAACCGATCTGCCGCGAGATCCGCCGTGGCGGGACAGTTCCGTGCGGGAATATCTGGCCGAGGTGATGCCCGGCGAGCGGCGGATCTCCTGGGTCGCCCAGGCGGCGCCGGCGGCCGGTGGCGGCACCGGGGCGATCCTGGGCCACGTGCACGTGCTGCTGCTCGGTGACATCGGCGTGCTGGAAGTGCTCGTGCACCCCTCGGTGCGGCGCTCGGGCCTCGGCCGGAATCTCGTCCTGACCGCCGCCCGGCGGGTCTACCAGGAGGGTTTCCAGTCGATCGGGGTGGAGGTCGTCGGCGACACGCCGGCCGTCGCCTTCTACGAGTCGCTCGGCTTCTCCAAGGAATACGTCGAGACCCGCAGCGTGCTCGACCTGGCCGGGGTGCACTGGGCCGAGCTGGCCGGGATGGCGACCGGCATCGGCGCGGGCTACCACCTCCAGTTCCACCCCGGTGGCCCCCCGGACGAGCTGATCGAGGCGTACGCCCGGGCCAAGGCGGAGGTGCGCGACGTGGAGGACGGCGAGTTGCGCCCCAGCTCCTACGACCCGCAGCGGCTGCGCGACAGCCTGGACTGCCTGCACCGGCGGGGCATGCGCCCCTACATCGTGCTCGCCCTGCACGAGCAGACCGGGGAGGTGGCCGGGCTGACCGAGGTCGTCGTGCCGGTGCAGCACCCCACCCGCGCCGACCAGTACGACACGATCGTGGCGCAGGACCACCGGGGCTACGGCATCGACCGGGCGATCAAGGCCCGGATGCTGATGGAGCTGCGCTCGGCCGAGGCGGAGCTGATCGAGGTGCAGACCTGGAACGCGCAGTCCAACGAGGCCATGCTCAAGGTCAATGCCGAGTTGGGGTACCGCCCGGACCGCGAGTGGCGCGAATACAGCATCGACGTGGGCGAGCTGGTGCACCGGCTCGACGCCGGACGTTGACCGGAGAGTTCACTAAAGTGTCCGGTGAGGGATGGACGGCGGTCAGGGCCGACCCTTAACGTGCGGTAGTTCCCGTCCACCCATCGTGGAGGCCCCATGCGCCCGCGCCGCACTCTCGCCGCGCTCGCGACCGTCACCGCCGCCGTGACCGTCGCGGCCGTCGGCGTCGCACCCACCGCGGCCAGCGCCGCGCCCGCCGACCTCTTCATCTCCGAGTACGTCGAAGGCTCGTCGAACAACAAGGCGATCGAGCTGTTCAACGGCACCGGCGCCGCCGTCGACCTGGCCGCCGGCGGCTACCAGCTCCAGTTGCACTTCAACGGCTCCACCACGCCGACGAACCTGGCCCTCAGCGGCACCGTCGCGGCCGGCGACGCCTTCGTCCTCGCCGCCGCCTCGGCCGCGCCGGGCATCCTGGACCGGGCCGACCAGACCACCACCGCCAGCCTGTTCAACGGCGACGACGCGATCGTGCTGCGCCGGGGCGGCGCCGTGCTCGACTCGATCGGCCAGGTCGGTGTCGACCCGGGCACCGAGTGGGGCACGGGCGTCACCAGCACCGCCGACAACACGCTGCGCCGGTCGGCCGCCGTGACCGCCGGCGACACCGACCCCTCCGACGCGTACGACCCGACCGCCCAGTGGGCCGGCTTCCCCGTCGACACGTTCGACGGCCTCGGCACGCACACCGTCGACGGTGGTGGCCCCGTCGACGCCCCCGCCACGCTCACCTGCGGCCCGGCGCTGGTCACCTCTGCCGGCACGGCGGCCACCCGGGAGGTCACCGCCGGCGACGCCGACGACCGGATCGTCGACCTGGCGGTCACCTCGGTCAGCCCCGCCCCGGTCACCGGTTCGATCGGCCGCTCGGCGTTCACCCCCGCCGACGCCGTCGGCGGCACCGCCCGGGCCACGGTCGGCACGAGCGCCGACCTCGCCGCCGGGGCGTACAGCGTGGTGTTGACCTCCACCGACGCGGGCGGCGCGACCGCGACCTGCACCCTGGCCGTGCAGGTCACCCGGGAGCTGACCGTCGGCGAGGTGCAGGGCCCGACCACCGACGCCGAGTCCGGCCCCGCCGACCGGTCGCCGCTCGCACCGGCCTCCGGCAACGCGGCCAGCACCCTGGCGTACGACGTCCGCGGCGTCATCACCCAGCTCACCCTGGCCCGCGACTCGGCGGGCCGGGACCAGCACGGCTTCTTCCTGCAGAGCCGGGCGGACGCCACCGACGGCGACCCGACCAGCTCGGACGGCATCTTCGTCTTCATGGGTTCGTTCACCTCGCTGATCGGCGGCTACGTGCCGACGGTCGGCGACGAGGTGGTGCTGCGCGCGCGGGTCTCCGAGTACTTCAACTTCACCCAGCTCTCCGGGGCGTCGCTGGTCCGCCGCATCGCCGCGGGGGTGGACGTGAACGCCGAGGTCGCGGTGACCGACGCGGTGCCGCCGGTCGAGGTGGCGGCGGCGCAGCGCTTCTTCGAGCGGCACGAGGGCGCCCGGCTGCGGGTGCGTGCCGGCAGCGGCGCGGTGAGCGGGCGCAACGTCTTCGCCGCCACCGCCGACGCGGAGATCTTCGTGATCGACCGGGACGACCCGCTGCTCGACCGCGCCGACGTCTACGCCCGCCGGGTGTTCCGGGACGCGCACCCGCTGGACAACGACCCGGGCCGCCGCTTCGACGACGGCAACGGGCAGCGGATCCTGCTCGGCAGCATGGGCGTCAAGGGCGCCACGGGCGACAGCGCCGCGCTGCTCCCGCCGGCGCGCACCTTCGACACGCTCAGCGGCGACGCGGTCGGCGGGCTCTACTACTCGTTCGAGAAGTACGGGGTACAGGTCGAGGCGGCGACGTTCGGGGGCGGGGCCGACCCGTCGACGAACCACCCGCCGAAGCCGGCCGACCGGTCGAAGGAACTCGCGGTGGCGACCTACAACGTCGAGAACCTGTACGACTTCCGCGACGACCCCTTCGACGGTTGCGACTTCGCCGGCAACGCCGGCTGCACCGGGGTGCGCCCGCCGTTCGACTACGTCCCGGGCAGCGAGCAGGAGTACCGCGAGCAGCTCGCCGCACTGGCCGACCAGATCACCACCGACCTGCACTCGCCGGACCTGATCCTGGTGCAGGAGGCCGAGGACCAGGACATCTGCTCGGTCTCCGGCGGGGCGCTGGTCTGCGGCAGCACGGACGACGCGGACGGCGCGCCGGACAGCCTCCAGGATCTGACGCTGGCCATCGCCGCCGCCGGTGGTCCGGCCTACCAGGCCGCGTACGACCGGACCGGGGCCGACGCCCGGGGCATCACGGCGGCGTTCCTGTTCCGCACCGACCGGGTGTCGCTGGCGGCGCCCACCGCCGACGACCCGCTGCTGGGCTCGGCACCCACGGTGCGCTACCGGGGCACGGGCCTGCCGGGCAACGCGGACGTGCAGAACCCGAAGGCGCTCAATGCGGTGCTCCCCGCCGACGTGGACACCTCCACCGGCAGGGACGGCGACAACGTCTTCACCCGCGCGCCGCAGCTCGGCAGGTTCACCGTCGCGGCGGCGCCCGGCTCCACCGAGCGCTACACGCTGTGGGCCGCGAGCAACCACTACTCGTCGGGGCCGGACAGCCGCGTCGGGCAGCGCCGGGAGCAGGCCGCGTACGGTGCCGCGATCGTCACCGCGATCGAGGCCTCGGACCCGCACGCGCGGGTGGTGTACGGCGGGGACCTCAACGTCTTCCCCCGCCCCGACGACCCCATCGCCACGGCGGCGGACCCCACCGGGTCGGACCAGCTCGGACCGCTGTACGGGGCCGGGATGCGCAACCTGTGGGACGACCTGCTCGCCGAAGCGCCGTCGTCCGCCTACTCGTACAGCTTCGAGGGGCAGGCGCAGACACTGGATCACCTGTTCGTCAACGGCGCGCTGCACCGGGACCTGGTGCAGATGCGGGCCGCGCACATCAACGCCGACTGGCCGGCCGACCACGCCGCCGACGGCAGCCGGGGCTCCAGCGACCACGACCCGCAGGTGGCCCGCTTCCGCTCCCGGGCGTCGTTGAGCGTCAGCGACGCGTCGGTGGTCGAGGGCGACCGGGACACCCGGCCGCTGACCTTCACTGTCACCGTCTCGCGGCCACTGTCCCAGCCGGTGCTGCTCTGCGCCGCCACCCACGGCGGCACGGCCCAGGCCGGGTCCGATTACGACCCGTACGTCGGTTGCCGGGTCCTGGCTGCCGGGCAGACCTCGATGGCGTTCCCGGTGGCCGTGCGCGGTGACCGGAAGCGGGAGGCGAACGAGAAGGTGAACCTGCTGGTGGCGGGCGCGCCGGGCCTGCGGTTGGCCGACCCCCTCGGCGCCGGCACCATCACCGACGACGACTGACCGACATCCCACCGGAGCGCGTCCCGACGGCCCGTCGCCCAGGAGTTCCCCTGGCCGGCGGGCCGTCCGCTCACCACGGGCCGAGCTGCCCCGACGGCGGGCCGTCCGCACGGGGAAAACGCGGGGAGGAGGCCCGCGGCGGTGGAGGCACGCTGCGATACTTGGCCACCCGCACCTCCCACTGACTGCGCCGCCGCAGCGCGTCGCGGACCCGGCGGTCGCGGTAGAACGTCTCCGGCGGGCGGGCCAACCCGTAGATGTCCGCCCACCACTCGCCCGGCTCGGGGTCGAGAATGGTGTCCAGGTGCGACGGGTAGCGACGCCCCGCGCCGTCGCGGGTGTCCTGCCAGTCCCGCATCGGCTTCAGTACCCGCCCGAACTCGTCGACGACGGCCAGCCGGAACCCCGCGACCCCGATGATGCGGCGTAGGAGCAGGATGCTCGGCACCAGCCGGTCCGCCTCGATCCGTCCGACCGTCGAATGGCTGACCCCGGACCACCGGGCCAGTTCCCGCTGGCTCAGGCTGGCGTACCGTCGCACGGCCCGGACGATGCCCGCAGCCGGCCACGGAGTGTCGAACGGCTCGGTCAACATCACGGGCTGCTCCCGCACCCCCGTTGGCCGGCCGGAGCCTGGCGGCTCAGCCGAGCCCGCCGAACCGTCCGAGCCCGCCGAATCCTCCGAGCCCGCCGAATCGTCCGAAGCCGCCAGCCCGCCTGAGCACGGCAGGCCGCCTGAACCCGGCAGGTGGCTTGAACCCCACATCGGGGCGGAGCCAGGCAGGTGGTCTGGAGCCGGCAGGTGATCTGGATCCAGGCAGTCGCTAGTCGGTTCGGCGGGAACGTCGGCCATCCCGCCACCCTCCCGGGCGCCGCTGCCCTTACGCAACCCCACCCGCCTCGCCTGTGGACAATGCTGGCCCTCCTGTGGATAACCCCCACGGATCCGCCCGCCGCGCCGGCGGCGCGCTCGTGGCCCGGGCTGGCGGCACGACCCGTCCCGCCGCCTGGCGGGTCCCGGCCCCGCTGTCTGACGGGCACCGGCCTCCGCTGCCAGGCGCACCCCATCCCACAGCCGGTAACCCTCAGCAACGATACGCAGGCCATCACCAGTCGCTACGGACAGTAACGAATCTTTGACCTCGCGGCGGCCCGTCCCGGCACCAGGAACGCCCACAACGCCACCACCAGGACATCTAGCGAGCGCCCTCGCCAGCGGCAGCTGAACTTCGCCGGCCCTTTGCTCTGCACCCGCATACGCAACGGGTACCCACAGTTAGTGGTGCGGATGAGGATGCAGAGCAAAGGGTCTGGAGGGCGGGCGTGCTCCGACCACCGATCGACTACGGTGCGCTACCAATGCTGGCGCTGTCCAGCGCGGTGCCAGGCAGCGGCGCGTGGTCGACTCGATCGGCTTCGATCGGCGCGGCCGTTCGGTGCCGGCGCCAGCCGGCACGCCTCCGGCCGGCAGCAGCCCGGCCCGGCAGCAGCCCGGCGCCGCACGGGCAAGCGCCGCACGGCCAAGCACGGCACGGCCAGGTGTGCGGTACGGAGGCCATTGTCCGGAAGGCGGCGGTTTATGGGGGCGGGGCAGGCCGTCAGTAGCGCTGCCGGAGGAGCTGGGCGGCCTCGACGGCCCAGTAGGTGAGGATGATCTGCGCGCCGGCGCGTCGGATGGAGGTGAGCGTCTCCAGCATCACCCGGTCCCGATCGATCCAGCCGTTCGCCGCGGCCGCCTCGACCATCGCGTACTCGCCGGAGACCTGGTAGGCGGCGACAGGGACGTCCACCGCCGCGCGGACCGCAGACACCACGTCGAGGTACGGCAGGGCGGGCTTGACCATCACCAGGTCGGCGCCCTCGGCGACGTCCAGTTCGACCTCGCGCAGCGACTCCCGCAGGTTCGCCGGATCCTGCTGGTAGGTGCACCGGTCGCCTTCGAGGGCCGACTCCACCGCGTCCCGGAACGGGCCGAAAAAGCCCGAGGCGTACTTGACGGCGTACGCCAGCACGGACACGTCCTGGTGGCCCGCGGCGTCGAGCGCCCGGCGTACCACGCCGACCTGGCCGTCCATCATCCCGGACGGCCCGACCATCCCGACGCCCGCGGCGGCCTGGGCGACCGCCATCTCGGCGTACGCCGCCAGGGTGGCGTCGTTGTCGACGTCGCCGCCTGGGGTGAGCAGGCCGCAGTGCCCGTGCGAGGTGAACTCGTCCAGGCAGAGGTCGCTCATCACCACCGTGGCGTCGCCCACCTCGGCGACGACGTCGCGGATCGCGACGTTGAGGATGCCGTTCGGGTCGATTCCGCCGGACCCGGTGGCATCCCGCCGCTCGGGCACGCCGAAGAGCATGATGCCGCCGACCCCCGCCTGCACCGCCTCGGCGGCGGCCTTGCGGAGCGACTCCCGGGAGTGCTGGAGCACCCCCGGGAGCGACGCGATCGCCCGCGGTTCCGCCAGCCCCTCCTTGACGAACATCGGCACGACCAGGTCGGCCGGGTCGACACGGGTCTCGGAAACCAGCCGCCGCACGGCCGCGTTGCGGCGCAGCCGGCGGGGCCGGATCTCGGGGTACGGCATCACGGGCCTCCTACTACGACTACGACTACCGGAACCTCAGGGCTGTCGGCCCCTGCACCTTCGAACCACGACGCTGCTTGGCCGGCATGGCGGCAAGCTTCTCGCGCAGCTCGACGGCGTAGTCGGCGAGCGCCTCCACCAGGTCGGGGACCGAGGCGTGCGGCGGCTGGACGTCGACCCGCAGGCCGAACTCCGTCGCGGTCTCCGCCGTCTTGGGCCCGATAACCGCAACAACCGTACGGGCGTGCGGCTTCCCCGCGATACCCACCAGGTTGCGCACCGTCGAGCTGGACGTGAAGAGCACCGCGTCGAAGCCGCCCGACTTGATCGCGTCCCGGATCTCGGCGGGCGGCGGGGCGGCCCGGACCGTCCGGTACGCGGTCACGTCGTCGACCTCCCAGCCACGCTCGGTGAGGCCGGCGGCGAGGGTCTCGGTGGCGATGTCGGCGCGCGGCAGCAGCACCCGGCCCACCGGGTCGAGGATCTCGTCGTGCGGCGAGAACTCGGCCAGCAGCCCGTCGGAGGACTGCTCCCCCGACGGGACCAGCTCGGGCTGGATGCCGAACGCGCGGACGGCGTCGGCGGTCGCCTCGCCGATACAGGCGATCTTGACGCCGCCGAAGTGCCGGGCGTCCAGGCCGTGCTCGGCGAACTTCTCCCAGACCGCGCGAACCGCGTTGACGGACGTGAAGATCACCCAGGCGTACCGGCCGTCGACCAGGCCCTTGACCGCCCGCTCCATCTGCGCCGGGGTGCGCGGCGGCTCGACCGCGATGGTCGGCACCTCGCAGGGAATGGCCCCGTACGCGCGCAGCCGCGCGCTCATCACGCCGGCCTGCTCCTTGGTGCGGGGCACCAGGACCTTCCAGCCGTAGAGCGGCCGGTTCTCCCACCAGCTCAGTTTGTCCCGCTGCCCGACGCCCTCGCCGACGGTCAGCACCACCCGGCCGGTGAATCCGAGCGCCGCCGCGACGAACGAGTCGACGGTCGACGTGGTGGTGTACTGCGTCTCACCGGTGCCGTCCCCGGTGACCCCGACGCCTGTGGTGCCCTCCACCCCGGCGGCGAGCAGCCCGTCGCGGATCGCGGCGAGGTCGCCGGCGTCCACGGCCAGGGCCAGCGAGCCCCGGCCGACGGCCGCGGCCAGCGCGTCGAAGTCCAGCGTGCTGACGTCCTCGACGTCGGCCGCCGTCCGTACGCCCGGCAGCGGCACCCCCGCGTAGGTCGCCACCCCCTCGGCCTGGCCGACGCCGGGGACCACCTCGAAGTGCGCGGCGGTACGCGCGACCGCCTGCACCTCCTTAACCACCGAGTCGTGGCCGAACGGGTCGCCGGCAACCAGGTGCACCGCGTTCAGCCCGGAACGGGCCGCCGAGATCAGCACCTTCGCCACGTCACCCGGCGCGCCCTCCGCCGGGGTGAACTGGGCGTCCTGCCTGGCCTGGGCGCGGATGACGTCGAGCAGCGACTCGGGGACTCCCCGGTCGTACACCACCTGGTCGGCGTCGACCAGGGCGTCGTGCGCCCGGCGGGTCAGCAGGCCCGGGTCGCCGGGACCGGCCCCGACGAAGGCGATGCGGCCTACGGGCTTACGGGTGCGGGTCATTCTGTGCTCCCAAATTGCTGGGTCCCCGGGCCGGAGTGTCCATCGTGGCCGAGGATCGAGTCGGCGCCGAGGTCGAGGAGTTCGGCGGCGAGTGCCTTGCCGATCTCCGCCGCGTCGGCGGGCGTTCCGGTGCGGGACAGCCGGATGTCTCTCATACCGTCCGGGCTGATCACCGCCCCGCGCAGATAGATCTCCTGGACGACATCGCCCTCGGCATCCGAGCCGGTTGGCTCACCTTCGGCGATGACGGCGTAGGCGGCGACCGGAGCGGAGCATCCGGCCTCCAGGGTGGCCAGCAGCGCCCGTTCCGCGGTGACCGCGGCGTGGGACGGTGCGTGGTCGAGCACGGCGAGCAGCTCGACCAGGTCCAGGTCGTCGGCCCGGCACTCCACCGCGAGCGCGCCCTGGGCGGGCGCGGGCAGCATCAGCATCGGGTCGAGCGTCTCGGTGATCACGTCGGCCCGCCCGATCCGGGCCAGCCCGGCACGGGCCAGGACGACCGCGTCGAGGTCGGCCTCCGGGCCGAGCACCCGCGCGAGGCGGCTGTCGACGTTGCCGCGGATCGGGGTGACCTCCAACTGCATCCCGAGGGCGTGCAGCTGTGCGATGCGGCGCAGCGCGCCCGTGCCCACGGTCGCGCCGGCGGGCAGTTCGGTGAGCGTACGGCCGTCCCTGGCGACCAGCGCGTCGCGCGGGTCCTGCCGGACCGGCACCGCCGCCACGTGCAGCCCGGGGGCCGGCGCGGTGGGCAGGTCCTTGTAGGAGTGCACCGCGAAGTCGATGGTGCCGGCGGTCAGCGCGTCACGCAGGGCGGAGACGAAGACGCCGACGCCGAGCCGGTGCACCGGCGCCGACGAGCGGTCGCCGGCGGTGACCACCTCGACCAGCTCCACGGGCCGGCCGGTGGCGGCGGTCAGGGCCTCGGCGACGTGGCCGGACTGGGCCATCGCCAGTTTGCTGCCCCGGGTACCGAGGCGCAGGGGCGTGCTCATCGCTCACCTCCGATGGGCGGGATGTCGACGGAGCCCGTCGACGTCGGGTTGCCGCTCAGGCCGAAGGGCGGCGGGAGGTCGGCGGGACCGAACGGCGACGCGGCGTCACCGTCGATGATGTCGGGGACGTCGTCGACCGGGGACGTCTGCGGCACCTGGAGGTCGAACAGCTCGCGCAGCAGGGCCGCGTACTGGTCGCCGCCGGGTTCGGCCGCGAGTTGGCGGACCCGCACGGTGGGCTGGTGCAGCAGCCGCTGCACGACCCGGTGGACCGTCCGGGCCACCTCGGCGCGCTGGTCGTCGCTCAGGTCGGGGCGGCGCTGGGCGAGCCGGCGCAGCTCGGCACCGACCACGTCGTGGGCGCGGCCCCGCAGGGCGGCGACCGTGGGCGCGACGTCGGCGCCCCGCAGCCAGGTGAGGAAGGCGTCGACCTCGCCGGCCACGATCTGCTCGACGGCGGCGGCGTCGTGGGCGGCGGGGCCGCCGGCCAGCAGCGCCGCCATCCGGTCGATGTCGATCACCTCGACGCCGGGCAGCTCGGCGACGCCGGCCGCCACGTCGCGCGGTACGGCCAGGTCGAGCAGGACCAGGGGCCCCCGGCCGGGATCGCGCCGGGCGAGCGCCCGGGTCACCACCTCGCGGGTGAGGACCGCTTCGGTGGCCGCGGTGGCGGCGACTACGATGTCCACTGTGGAGAGCACGTCGGTCAGCTCCGCCATCGGCGTCGCGCCGGCGCCGTACGCCTCGGCCAGCCGGACGGCCCGGTCGGCGCCCCGGTTGGTGACGGTGAGCGGCCCGGCGCCCAGCCGGGACAGCGTGGCGACTCCCAGCGAGCCCATCGCGCCCGCGCCGACCACCAGCGCGGGGCGGCCGGCGAGGTCGCCGTCGAGGTGCTCGGCGGCCAGGTCCAGCGCGGCCGTCACCACGCTCTGGCCGGCCCGGTCGATCCCCGTCTCCGCGTGGGCCCGCTTGCCGACCCGCAGCGCCTGCTGCATCAGCTCGTGCAGCAGGCGCCCGGCGGTGTCGGCACCGGTCGCCGAGTGGTAGGCGTCCCGGAGCTGGCCGAGGATCTGCGCCTCGCCGACCACCATCGAGTCGAGCCCGGCGGCGACCCGGAAGACGTGGTCCACGGCGGCGGCGTCGAAGTGCACGTAGAGGTTGTTGGCGAGCGCGGCCGGCGGGCAGCCGGCCTGCTCGGCCAGGACGGCGCAGATGTCGCCGAGACCGCCGTGGAAACCGGACACGGCGGCGTAGATCTCCACCCGGTTGCAGGTGGAGACCATCACGGCCTCGGTCACGTACGGCTGGGCGACCAGGCGGTCCAGGGTGCGGGTGAGGTCCGCGGGGCCGACCGCGAGCTGCTCCAGCGTGGCGACGGGAGCGGTGCGGTAGGACGCGCCGACGACGAGCAGTTTCACGTGCCGATCGCCTCCTGCGGGTCGGTGACGGCGAGCCCCCCGGGCAGGGCGGTGAGGGCGGACCCGCCGGTGGCGGGAAGCGCGGTCAGTGACGCCTTGCGGTGCTCGTGGAAGGACAGGATCTGCAGCTCGATGGCGAGATCGACCTTGCGCACGTCGACCCCCTCCGGCACCGAGAGTACGCACGGGGCGAAGTTGAGGATGCTCGTCACGCCCACGGCCACGAGCTGGTCGGCCACCGCCTGGGCGGCCGGGGCCGGGGTGGCGATCACGCCGATGGCGATGGCCTCCTCGACGGCGACCCGGGTCAGCTCGTCGATGTGCCGGACGACCAGCCCGTTGATCTCCTCGCCGACCCGTGCGGGGTCGGCGTCGAAGAGCGCGGCGATGCGGAAACCACGGCTGGCGAACCCGTCGTAGCCGGCCAGGGCGTGACCGAGGTTACCCACGCCGACCAGGGCGACGGCCCGCCGGTGGGTGAGGCCGAGCACGTACTCGATCTGCTCGATCAGCAACGCCACGTCGTAGCCGACGCCGCGGGTGCCGTACGAGCCGAGGTGCGACAGGTCCTTGCGCAGCTTCGCGGAGTTGACGCCGGCCGCGCTGGCCAGCCCTTCGCTGGACACGGTGTCGTGACCGGCCTCGGCCAGGTTGTGCAGGGCGCGGAGGTATTCCGGGAGCCGCGCGACGGTCGCCTCCGGCAGATCCGGGAGCGTCGGTACGGCACCGGCGCGCCGGGGCGTACCAGGGTGACGGTGCTGACTCATGAGACTCCGTGCGGTGCGATCCTCGGCCAACTCGGGCCGTCGGCCGTTTCGGGACTCCCGCTGGCGACAGAGATAGCCGGCTGTGCTAGCAGGGCGCGTCGGAACTACAGAGTAGGCGCTTGTGAAGAAGTGCACAAATCGCGATCTTGAAAGCACGCGACGCGGCTCCACCAGGCTCTCCATTCCGCAAGATCGATCCAGCGGTTCCGCGGGTCGCCGCCCGACCTCCGGGCGGCGCCGACGACGCTGCCGCGCCGATTATTGCTCAATTACGACTTCTCTGACCAATCGCGCGGCCACGGCTCGCTCACCGTCCGGTCACGGTAGGGCCAGCCCTACGCCCGGGACGCGGGTCGGCGGGATGGTCCGGCATCCCGGCGCTGCCTAGCCTCGTGGCATGACCGCCGTACCCGTCGCCACCCACCAGCCCGTTGCGGCGCCACCCATCTCCCGGCAGCTCCTGCTGGACTCCGGCTACGTGCTGCTGGGCTTCCCGCTCGCCCTGGCCAGCTTCGTCGTCCTGCTGGTCGGTCTGGTGGCCGGGGTGGGACTGGTGGTGACGGTGATCGGTCTGCCCGTGCTCAGCGGCACCCTGTACGCCGCCCGGGGCCTCGCCGACATCGAGCGCCTCCGCCTCCCCGCCGTGCTCCACCAGTCCCGCATCCGCCCCCAGTACCGGCTCCCCGAGCCCGGGGCGAGCGCCTGGCGGCGGATCTTCCTGCCGATGGGGGACGCGCAGTCCTGGCTCGACCTGGCGCACGGCATCCTCAAGCTGATCGTGGCCATCATCACCTTCGTGGTGACGCTCGTCTGGTGGGCCGGCGCCGTCGCCGGCACCCTCTACTGGGCGTACGACTGGGCGCTGCCCAACGGCGACCCGGACAACGTCGGCCTGCACCAGCTCCTCGGCCTGGGCGACACCACCGTCGCGCGGATCGGGCTGCACACCGCGATCGGGCTGTTCTTCCTGATCACACTGCCGATCGTGGCCCGCGGCTGCGCGCTGCTCCAGGCCGGCTTCGGCCGGGCCCTGCTGACCGGCGTCGCCGAGATGCGCAACCGGATCACCGTGCTGGAGGAGCAGAAGCGGGCCGCCGTCTCCGCCGAGGCCAGCGCGCTGCGCCGGCTGGAACGCGACATCCACGACGGCCCCCAGCAGCGCCTCGTCCGCCTCGCGATGGATCTCAGCCGGGCCCGCCAGCAGCTCGCCACCGACCCGGAGGCCGCCGGGCGCACCCTCGACGAGGCGGTCACCCAGACCCGGGAGACGCTCGCCGAGCTGCGCGCCCTGTCCCGCGGCATCGCGCCGCCGATCCTGGTCGACCGGGGCCTGCCCAGCGCCCTGGCGGCCCTGGCGGGGCGTGGCCTGATCCCGATCGAGCTGCGGGTGGACCCGGAGCTGGCCAGCCCCGCCGGCCGGCTCGACCCGACGGTGGAGAGCACCGCCTACTTCGTGGTGGCCGAGGCGCTGACCAACGTCGCCAAGCACAGCCGCGCGACCGAGTGCCGGGTCACAGTGGCCCGCCAGGACGGGCGGCTGGCCGTCGACGTCGAGGACGACGGGCAGGGCGGCGCCCACCTGGCCAAGGGGCACGGGCTCGTGGGCATCGCCGACCGGGTCCGCGCCGCAGGCGGCCGGCTCCTCGTGGTCAGCCCGGCCGGCGGGCCCACCACGGTCCGCGCGGAACTGCCGCTGTGAGCGGCCCGCGCGCTCCCGGCGCGCGCCGCAGGTCACGCGCCGGGCGGGGAACCCCCACGGTGATCCGCACGTGGTAGACAACAGCATGCGGATCGTGATCGCGGACGACGCGTTGCTGCTCCGGGAGGGGCTGGTCCGCCTGCTCACCGAGCACGGGCATGAGGTGGTGGCCTCCGTGGCCGACGGCGAGGCGCTGGTGGCGGCGGTGGTCGCCCACCGGCCCGAGGTGTCGATCGTCGACGTCCGGATGCCGCCGTCGCACACCGACGAGGGGCTGCGCGCCGCGGTGGAGGCCCGCCGGCTGGTGCCCCGCAGCCCGATCCTGGTCCTCTCGCAGTACGTCGAGGTGTCGTACGCCGACGACCTGCTCGACACCACCGGCGGCGGCGGTGGCGGGATCGGCTACCTGCTCAAGGACCGGGTGGCCGCGATCGACGAGTTCCTCGACACGCTGGACCGGGTGGCGGCCGGCGGCACGGTCCTCGACCCCGAGGTGGTCGGCCAGCTCTTCGCCCGGCGCCGGCGCGACGACCCCCTGCGCGAGCTCACCCCGCGCGAGCGCGAGGTGCTCGCGCTGATGGCGGAGGGCCGCTCCAACACGGCTATCGCGAAGACCCTGGTGGTCACCGACGGCGCCGTCGAGAAGCACGTGCGCAACATCTTCACCAAGCTCCAGCTCCCGCCCGACACGGAGCAGCACCGGCGGGTCCTGGCCGTCCTGGCCTACCTGCGCAACTGACCCGCGACCGGCCCGGTCAGGGCAGCGTGGCCGCCAGCGTCACGGCCTCGGTGAGGGTGTCGGCGACCGGGTGGCCGGAGTCACGCAGCCGGGCCGGGTCGGTGAACCCGCCGGTGTAGAGGACGGCCCGGCCTCCCACGGACACGGCGGCGTCGGCGTCGTCCACGGAGTCGCCGATCAGCACCACGTCCCGCCCGTGCACGCCCAGCTCCGCCAGGTGCGCCCGGAGGGACTCCGCCTTGCGGTCGCCCCCGACGCTCGCCCGCAGCCCGTCCACGCGGGTGAAGTGGCCGGTGAGCCCGTACGTGTGCACGGTCGGCACCAGCTCCTCGTGGAACCACATCGACAGCAGGGACTGGCTGCCCGGCCAGGCCGCCATCGCGACGCCCGCGTCGTGCGCCAGCTCGCAGGTCGTCAGCCCGGTGCGGTACGCGTCGTGGAAGGTCCGGTCCAGCCGGCCGAACGCCTCGTCGTCGACCGCCCGGCCGAGCACCTCGGCGTAGTAGTCGGCGATCGGCCGGCGGAAGCGCACCCGGTGCTCGTCGGCCGTCACGGCGGGCCCGCCGACGCTGGCGAAGGCCACGTTGGTGGAGGCCACCACCAGGCTGAGGTCGTTGAGCAGGGTGCCGTTCCAGTCCCACACCAGGTGGCCGCGCGCAGGGGTCATCGCAGCACCATAGCGCCGGGGTCAGAGCTGGGGCGTGGTCAGGTCCCCGAGCAGCCGCTCCTCCTCCACCCGCCAGTAGCCGTGCTCCTTGCCGTCGAGCAGCACCACGGGCAGCCGGTCGCCGTACTCGCGTTCCAGCTCGATGTCGTCGGTGACGTCCTTCTCGATCCACCGGTCGCCGGTGACCGCCACCACCCGTTCCAGCGCGACCTTCGCGTCCTCGCAGAGGTGACAGCCGGGTCGGGTGATCAGGGTGAGTCGGGGCTCACGCATCGGTCTCCTCCGTCGTGCTGGTGCCGGCCGGGGCCGGCGGGCGGGCCTCCGGCGACGTCGCCGGGGGCGGCACGGGGGCCGCCGGGGACGACACCGGCCGGAGCAGGGTCTTGCGCACCTTGCCGATCACCGAGTGCGGCAACCCGTCGACGAACTCGACGGCTGTCGGGCACTTGAACCGGGCCAGGTTTCGGGCGCAGTGGGCGAGCAGTTCCTCGCCGGTGACCGTACGCCCCGGCGCCGGCACCACGTACGCCCGGACAGTCTCGCCGGTTCGTGGGTGCGGCACACCCAGTACCGCCGACTCGGCCACCCCCGGGTGGGCGTCGAGCACCAGCTCGACCTCGCGCGGGTACACGTTGAACCCGTTGACCAGGATCAGCTCGCCGATCCGGTCCACCAGGAAGAGGTCGCCGTCGGAGTCGGCGTACGCGACGTCGCCGGTGGCCCACCAGCCGTCGGCGTCCGGGCCGCCCCGCCCGTCGGGCCAGTAGCCGGAGAACAGGTTGGCCCCGCGCACCACGACCTGGCCCGGGTCGGTGCCGGGCGTGCCGGCGGAGAGGTCCAGCTCGTCGGCGTCGTCGTCCGGCTCGGCCACGCCGTCGCGCCACAGGTCGGCCCCGTCGGCCCCGACCAGCCGCAGCTCGACGCCGGGCAGCGGCCGGCCGATCGAACCGGCCTTCGGCTCCCCGCCGACCAGGGTGGAGGTCAGCACCGGCGCGGTCTCGGTCAGGCCGTACCCGATGTGCACGGGGTGGCCGGTGGTCTCCGCGAAGCGGGCGGCGACGGCCGGCTCCAGCGGCGCCGCGCCGCAGACCACGACCCGGACCGACGCCAGGGCCGCGGTGGCGTCCGCCGTGGACCAGGCGGCCACCATCGACGGTACGCCGACCAGCACGGTGACCCGGTGCCGGACGATCTCGGCCAACCCCGCGTCGGCGCCGAGGTCGTCGACGAGCACCCCGGTCGCGCCATGGTGGACGACCGCGCCCAGCCCCGCGTTCAGCCCGTACGCGTGGAACAGCGGCAGCGCCAGCAGCACGGTGTCGGCCGGGCCGACGACGGGCGGGTCGATGCGACCGACCTGCTCGTGGTTGGCCGCCAGTGCCCGGTGTGTCAGCATCGCGCCCTTCGGCCGCCCCTCGGTGCCGGAGGTGTAGAGCAGCAGCGCGAGGTCGTCGCCGCCCCGCTTCGGCAACGGCCGGCCGGCGTCGGCGGTCGGTGGCGCGGCGTGCACGGCGACGAGCGCGGGCAGGTCGGCGGCGACGCCGGCGGCCAGCTCGCGTACCCGCTCGGTGCCGATCAGCACCGAGGCGCCGGAGTCGGCGAGCACGTGCCGCAGCTCGGGGGCGGCGAGGCCGGGGTTGACCGGCACCGCCACCAGCCCGGCGCGCAGCGCGGCCAGGCAGCCGATCACGAAGTCCGGTGAGTTGCCGAGCGCGACGGCGATCCGGGGCGGGTGCCCCTCGCCCCCGGTCGGGCCGGCGCCGCGCGGCGGCGCCGCGGCGTGGGCCAGGGCGTGGGCCGTGGCGGTCACCGAGGCGTCCAGTTGGGACCAGTTGAGCGTCTGTCCGCGCCAGTGCAGCGCGGGCCGGTGGCCGTGGGCGGTGGCCGCGCGGCGCAGCCGCTCGCCGAGGGTCGGGGCGGAGCTGTCCGTCGCGTCCTGCACAGTGGCCGAGTCTGGCACAGCGCACGGCCCGCGGGCCATGCCCTCGTGGGGTGCGACGGCGCATCGCCCACAGCGGCGGGAACATCGATCCGCGCAAGTCCCACGGACGGGATGGGCGCGACACGCCGACGGCACACGAATCGTCTCGCGCACGAGACAGGCCGGGACGGGTGCGCGCGCCGGTCGGTCCCGCCCCCCACGGGGGCGCCGGCACCGCCTACGACACCGACGCCAAACGCACTGACCTGCGATTTGTTCGCAATCACGGCGCAATCCGAAAGTCAACCGCACCCGACGGACAACCGGTCCGCCAGCCGCCCCCGGCAGCCGGAATACTTCCGCCCTGTGTAACGGACTTGCCACGCGTGGGTGACGTTGGCCCTATCATCACTCGGGTCGGCTCACCCCATTTGCCGTGAGTCGACACCCCTCAGCCCGAGGAGGCTCCCGTGCCTGTGAGCGCATTGGACCAGCACCTCAAGGGGTTCTGCCGCCCGTCGGCGCACCCCGAACCAGCCCTGCCCGCCCGCGACGGCCGGGCCACGACGGCGACGCGCCGGTCGGCCTCGTCGGCCGGCAGGACGGAGGCCGCACGGTGACCACCTTCGGATACGCGGACCGCCCGATCGGTCTGCCCAGTCCGGCGCCCCGCGGCCCGGTCAACGAACGGCCCGCCGCCCGCAGCCCGCTGGACGACGTGGGCGGCCTCGCCGCCCCACGCGACAGCGCGTCCAACCGCACCCGCAACCGGCCACACCAGAACGAGCCGCCGCCGCGCTCGGCGACGCCCGGGGGCAACGCGAAAGCGGCCGGCGGGCGGGTCGCGGTACCCGCCCGGCCCATCATGCCCGCGCAGGGCCGGCGCACCACGGAACCGGCCAGGGCGCCCGACGAGTCGGGCACGGAGACGGCGGTGCTCCCGGTGGTGCCGGCCGCCGCCGCGCCCGTCAACACCTCGACGGGCTTTCCCAGCCGCCCGGACCCGTCCGACCCCGCCACCGAGGTCTGGGGGCTCGTCGAGCGGGCCCAGGCCGGCGAGTCCGAGGCGTTCGGGCTGATCTACGACCGGTACGTCGACACCGTGTTCCGGTTCGTCTACTTCCGGGTGGGCAACCGGCAGCTCGCCGAGGACCTCACCTCCGACACCTTCCTGCGCGCCCTCAAGCGGATCGGCAGCTTCACCTGGCAGGGACGCGACCTGGGCGCCTGGCTGGTCACCATCGCCCGCAACCTGGTCGCGGACCACTTCAAGTCCGGCCGCTACCGGCTGGAGGTCACCACCGGGGACGTGCTGGACGCCGACCGCGAGGACCGGGGTCCCGAGGGCAGCCCGGAGGCGGCGGTCGTCGAGCACATCACCAACGTGGCCCTGCTCAGCGCCGTCAAGCAACTCAACCCGGAGCAGCAGGAGTGCATCGTGTTGCGCTTCCTGCAGGGCTTCTCCGTGGCCGAGACGGCCCGCACGATGGGCAAGAACGAGGGCGCGATCAAGGCACTGCAGTACCGCGCGGTGCGAGCGCTGGCGCGGCTGCTGCCGGACGGCTTCCGGCCGTGACCCCGGTCGCGGTCGGGGGCTGCGCTACGCCAACCGGCGTACGCGCAGCTCAGGGGCCGCCTCGCCAGTGTCGGCAATCACTTTGCGTGATTTCGCCTCCGCCGGCCCCGTAACCCAGGTCCGGTGCGGACCGTTTCTCCGGGTGCGACCGGTGGTAGTCCCGGCATCCCCCGGGCCCCGACGTCCGGCAGTGCAGCCGGACACCGTGGTCCTCCGTGGTGTCACGCCGTCACCGGTCGCTGGCTACGACAGCGGCCGACCGGCCGCGACCAGCGAGAGGAGGTGCCCGCGGTGGACAACAACCTCTTCTCCCGCCGGCGCGCGGAGCGCTTCGCGCAGCTTCTCGACGAGGCCAACGGGGGCCGGCGACACCACGTCCGTTCCCGGGCCGACGATCAGTTGGCCGCACTCGTCGCGGTCGGGCAGCGGCTGCACACGGCCCCGCCCGCCATCGGGGCGGACCCGGAGTTCCGCACCGGCCTGCGGGCCATGCTGCTGGCCACGGCCGAGCGCGAGGGCATCGGCGCCCCGAGCGTGGCCGCCACGGCCGAGCCGGTCGTGCGCCGCTCCGCCGAATCCGGACGCAACCGGCTGCTGCCGGCGGTGACCGCCCGCCGGGCACGCGCCCGCGGCGCCATCCTGGTCGGGGTCGCGGCCGGCGCCGTGGCCCTCTCGGGCATCTCGGCCGCCAGCGAGAACGCCGTCCCCGGTGACGCGCTGTACGGCATGAAGCGCTCCACCGAGCGCGCCCAGCTCGCGCTGGCCAACTCGGACGTCAGCCGGGGCCAGCTGTTCCTGGACTTCGCCCGGACCCGGCTCGCCGAGGCCGACGCGCTGCGCGGGGACGAGGACGGCTACAGCGCGGTGCTGGACGACATGGACGCCGACACCCGACAGGGCGTACGCCTGCTGGCCTCCGCCGCCACGCAGCGCTCCGACCCGGCGGCCCTGGACGCGGTCAACTCCTTCCTCACCGGGCAGCGGCGGGCGGTCGGCGGGCTCCTCGACGACGCCAGCCGGGCCGACCGCGAGCGCACCCGCCGCTCGCTCGCCCTGCTCGACGCGGCCCGCAAGCGCTCCGACGCGCTACGCGCCGCGATCGCCTGCGGGCTGCCCGCGCCCGCCGGCAGCGACGCCCTCGGCCCCGCCCCGGCCACCTGCCCCGGCGAGCGCTGACCGGCCCGCCGTCTCCCGGCTCCGGCCGGGGCAGACGTCCGCGCCACATTTCGCCGTCGGCGGGCCGGGCGTCACCGGGACCCGGATACCCTCGCGGGAGGCACACGTCGCGCCCGGTCGAGCGGAGGGAGGTCGCGTGGCCCGCAGCCGCAAGGTGACGGTCAGCACCGACGCCCACGGGCACACCGCCGGTTGGGCGGAGACCGACCTGGCTCCCCTGACACCGCCGGAGCACGATCCGGCCGCAGCGGCCTTCTTCGACGTCGACAACACGATGATGCGCGGCGCGTCGATCTACTGGTTCGCGCGGGGCCTCGCCGCGCGCAACTACTTCACCACCGCCGACCTGGCCCGCTTCGCCTGGCAGCAGCTCCGGTTCCGGCTGCTCGCCACCGAGCACGCCGGGGACATGTCGCAGGCCAAGGACGCCGCCCTCGCCTTCATCGAGGGCTGGCGGGTGGACGACGTGGAGCGCCTCGCGGAGGAGATCTTCGACGAGCTGATGGCGCCCCGGATCTGGGCCGGCACCCGCCAGCTCGCCCAGCGTCACCTCGATGCCGGCGAGCGCGTCTGGCTGGTCAGCGCCGCCCCGGTGGAGATCGGTCGGGTGATCGCCGCCCGGCTGGGCCTGACCGGCGCGGTCGGCACGGTCGCCGAGATCGTCGACGGCGCGTACACCGGCCGGCTGGCCGGCGACCTGATGCACGGCCCGGCCAAGGCGGAGGCGGTCACCCAACTCGCCAGCGTGCAGGGGCTCGACCTGGGCCGGTGCGCCGCCTACAGCGACTCGTACAACGACCTGCCGATGCTCTCGACGGTGGGGCGCGGCGTGGCGGTCAACCCGGACCCGGCCCTGCTCAGGGTGGCGCGGCAGCGCGGCTGGGACGTGCGCGACTTCCGCACCGGCCGACGCGCCGTCAAGATCGCTGTGCCGTCCACCGCCGCGGTGGGCCTGGTCGCCGGGGCGGTCAGCGCCGGGCTGGCACTGCACCGGCGCCGCCGCGACGGCTGACGACACACCACCCAGCCGACGACACACCAGACACACCACCCGCGGCAGCCGAGGACGCCGCGGCCACCGGCGTGGGTCCTACGGACCGAACGGGTCCGGGCGCCGCTCCAGCAACTGGTGCAGGGTCTGCTGGATGGTCTCCCGCACCTGGTCGGCGAGGTTGAACACCACCAGCGGGTCATCGGCGGAGTCGGTCAGGTGCGCGGTGGGGATCGGCGGGCAGAACTCGATCAACCACTTGCTCGGCAGTGGCACCACGCCGAAGGGCCCCAGCAGGGGGAAGGTCGGGGTGACCGGGAAGTAGGGCAGCTTCAGCAGCCGCGCGAGGGGCTTGATGTCGGCGAGCATCGGATAGGTCTCCTCGCCCCCCACGATGGCGACCGGCACGATCGGGGTGCCGGTGCGCAGCGCCGCCGAGACGAACCCGCCACGGCCGAAGCGTTGCAGCTTGTAGCGTTCGGAGTAGAGCTTGCCGACGCCCTTAAAGCCCTCGGGGAAGACGCCGACCAGATCACCGTTGCCGAGCAGCCGCTCGGCGTCCGGGTTGCAGGCGACCGTCCCGCCGGTCTTGCGGGCGAGTTCGGAGACCACCGGCATCCGGAAGACCAGGTCGGCGCCGAGCAGCCGCAGATAGCGGTGGGCCGGGTGCTGGTCGTGCAGGGCGGCCGAGAGGATCAGCGCGTCCAACGCCACCGTGCCGGAGTGGTTGCCGACGACCAGGCCGGCGCCCTCGGCGGGCACGTGCTCCAGGCCGGTCACCTCGGTGCGGAACCAGTCCCGGTAGAGCACCCGCAGCAGCGGGTGGAAGACCGACTCCGTGATGTCGGGGTCGAACCCGAACTCGTCCACCTCGTAGTCGCCGGAGAGCCGCCGACGCAGGAACGCCAGCCCCTTGGCGACCCTGCGGTCCCACTGGTCGCCCGGCCCGTCCGGCACCGCCGGCCCGGCCGCGCGGGGCGGCACGTCGTGGCGGCCGTCAGGCCGCTGCTCCGGCAGCGCGCTCACGACTCCTCCCGCAGGGCCGACCGGACCTGCCGGATGCCGTCCAGCACCAACTGCTCGGCCGCGGCCAACTGGTCGCGGCCCACCACTACTCCGCCGTGGTGGGCGCGGATGAAGTCGTCGAAGGCGGCGGCCGTGGAGCGGGGCGTGAAACCGTACTCCCGCTCCAGCCGGCCGGTGTCGACGACCCGGCCGTGCACGAAGAGGTCGACCTGGTCGAGGCCGTAGCGGCCGAAGCCGAGGTTGCGGGCGATGGCGGCGGCGTTGGAGAGGCCGGGCTCCAGCACCGGCACGGCGACCCGCCCGGCGCGGCGGATCGCCTGCGACAGCGACAACACGCCGGGGCCGGCCACGTTGTAGGTGCCCGGATGGTCCTCGACGATCGACCGGTGCAGCACCTCCAGCGCGTCGTCGAAGTGCAGGAACTGCAACCGGGGGTCCCGCCCGAAGACGGTGGGCACCACCGGTCGGGAGAAGTAGCGGGTGAGGGTGGTGTCGGCGGTCGAGCCGATGAACGGCGCGAAGCGCAGCACCGTCGCCGTGACGTCGGGACGGCGGCGACGGAAGCCGCGGACGTACCCCTCGATGTCGAGGATGTCGCGGCCGAACCCCCCGCGCGGCACCTCGCGCGGCTCGGTCTCCTCCGTGAAGACGGCCGGGTCCCGGAACGACGCCCCGTAGGCCGCCGTCGAGGAGCGGACCACGAGCTTGCGCAGGCGGGGGGCGCGCTGGCAGGCGGCGAGGAGTTGCATGGTGCCGATGACGTTCTGGTCCTTCATCGCCGAACGACCGCCGTGCTGCGGGTCCGGCGCGGTCACCAGGGCCAGGTGGACCACCGCGTCGACGTCGAGGTCGGCGAGGAGGCCACCGAGCGAGCCGGCGTCGATGCGGACGCGCTCGACCCGGTCGAGCAGGTCGGTGAACTCGGCGCCGGGGTCGGGCTGGTCGACCCCGATGACCCGCTCGATGCGCGGGTCGGCGGCGAGCCGGGCGGCGACGTGCGCCCCGAGGTAACGGCTGACCCCGGTGACGACGACGACCCCCGGGGCACCTGGGGTGCCACCGGGGGTCATGTCGCGTACCTCCCTCGGCAGGCGGGACCGAGCCGGGACATCCGCGGCGTGATCACCTGAGCCTCCGAGGGTCGACAGTTGGCAAGTGACGACGGGAGCCGGGTCCGGGGACCCGGCTCCGGTCACTTGCCGAGACGGCGACGCTGGACGCGGGTCTTGCGCAGCAGCTTGCGGTGCTTCTTCTTAGCCATGCGCTTGCGGCGCTTCTTGACCACCGAGCCCATACGAAAGCCTTTCGATGCAACGTGCGGGACGACCGAATGACGCCACGAATCCTGTGGCGTCGACGACCGCGTGCGGACAACGGACCGGCCGGCGGGGTATGCGGCGGGGCGCACCTGCGGTCACGGTCGAGGTCCAGGGTAGCCGTAGACCGTCAGCAGGACCAACGCGCCCCCGTCGATGCCCGTTACGTCGCACTCGGGCGGCTCGGGAGAGCCTCAGGCGGTCTCCTGGAACGCGCCCCGCAGGTATTCGTGCACCGCGTGCTCGGGCACCCGGAACGACCGGCCCACCCGGACCGCGGTGAGCTCACCGCTGTGCACCAGGCGGTAGACAGTCATCTTCGACACCCGCATGACCGTCGCCACCTCGGCGACGGTCAGGAACTTGACCTCCGACAGCCGACCGTCGGACTGCGACCCGGCCATGGCTCACCGACCAATCCCATGCCCGGCGCGTGCCACCGGACGGGTTCGTCCCGCCCGGACCGGCGACGCGCGTGTTACCAGTACGGTAGCGGGACGGCTGTGACCGGCGCGATCCCTTCGGGCAACTGATCGCAATTCTCGCCGGTCCCCACTCGACCGGTCACCCGCGCGGAAGGCGCCCGGTGGCTCCGGCGGCGCCACCGGAGCCACCGGGCGGGTGCCCCGAGCCGCTTCCGGACGCGGACCGGGGCTCCGCGCTGGGAGCGGACACCAGTGTGTCAGGTCGTCCGGCGCCGGCCAACAGCGGTCGATCATGAATGCCGCGGGCCTGCCCGGGCCGTCGCCGCCGCAGCCCACGACGCCGCTCGGCCCGTCAGCCGACCAGGGCGCGGACATGTTCGACGCACTCGTCGTGCAGCGTGGGCCAGGGCTCGCCGAGGACCTGCTCGGCCGCCCGGTCCACCGGCGTGCGTTCGTGCACCACCGCCGCGAAGAAGGCGAGCAGCCGCTGCGGGCCGAACCGGTCGGCCAGGTGCCGGACCACCAGGTAGGAGATGCCGTAGCTGCCGCTGACCCGTTCGGCCGGGGCGTCCCCGGGCGGGCTGAGGCTGTCGAGCCGGCCGTCCCAGCCGCCGCCGAGCAGGGCCCGCACCTCCGCCAGCCCGGCGTACCGGTCGATCGGCTCGCCGTCGGCACCCGCGTACTCGGCCAGCCCCTCGACCAGCCACCACGCGTCGCCGCCCGGGTAGCCGCGCTCGGGCAGCGACGCGGCGTGGGTCAACTCGTGGCGGAGCAGGTCGTCCACCCCGCCGGCGACGAGTCCGTCGGCGTTGAGCACCACCTCGTGGTGGCCGCCGCCGACCGTGACCGCGTACCCGCCGGTCCACCTGGGCCGGCCGCCGCCGTACCAGCGCTGCCACTCGCCGCGACCGGCGTAGAAGATCCGGTACCGGTCCGGGGCGCGACCGCCGACGGCGTACGTGTCGGCGATCCGGGCGGCGGCCTCCGCCTGGGCGAGCAGGCCCGGCAGCCGCCCGCGCAGGGCGGAAGTGGTGGCCACGAGCGTACGCGGCCCGACGGCCACGGCCAGCTCGCTGACCTCCCAGGGCCGGGCGCCGGTCTCGGCCGGGCCGGACGGCTCCATGGCGAGCAGCCGGGGCCGTTCCCCGTCCCGCCAGCGGGTGCCGGTCAGCACAGCGCTGGTGCGGCACTCCGGCGCGACGAAGCAGTAGCGGAACTCGACCGGCAACCGCCACTCGCCGGGCCGGCCCTCGACCGGGGTGGGCGGGCCGCTGGCGGCGGCCTGCCAGGCGGTCACCCGCAGCGCGCGCAGCGCGGCGTAGCGGCGGCGCAGGTCGGGGTGGGCGGCCGGCTCAGCGACCGCCAGGAACCCGGCGCGGTCCCCGCCGAGCAGGGCGGCGGACTGCCGGGCCAGCTCCGCCGTCATCCGCTCACCGAGCTGGCGGGCGGCCACCGTGGCCGGGTCGGCGGCGGACGAGCCCGGGTCCGGCCGGTCGCCGGCGCGCACCAGGCCGCCCACCAGCGCGGCGGGGCCGCCGCACGCCAGCAGCAGGACGACCGCCGCCAGCGCCACCCCGAGCGGCCGGATCCGCCACGACGGCCGGCGGGGACCCGCCGCCGGTACGGCAGCGGCGGGCTCGGGGACAGCCGGTGGAACACCCGCTGCGTCCGCGTCCGCCGGGCCGTCGCCTGTCGCGGTGGGCGGGGCGCCGCCCGTCACCGGTCGGTCGTCCGTCCCGGGCTGCCCGTCAGTCACCCGCCGAAGGGTACGACCACCGGCCGGCCCGCCGGTGCGGTCACTTCTTCGACATCAGGGCGCGGCCGAAGAACATCAGGTTGGCCGGGCGTTCGGCGAGGCGGCGCATCAGGTAGCCGTACCAGTCGTCGCCGTAGGGCAGGTAGGTCCGCACCGTGTAGCCCTCGCCGACCAGCCGGGCCTGCTCCTCCGGGCGGATGCCGTGCAGCATCTGGAACTCGAAGCGGTCGGGGCCGCGATCGAACCAGCGGGCCCGGTCCTCCCCGATGGCGATCAGGCGCGGGTCGTGGGTGGCCAGCATCGGGTAGCCGTCGCCGGACATCAGGATGTTCATGCAGCGCACGTAGGACTTGTCCACCTCGCGGGCGGACTGGTGGGCCACCGACTCGGGCTCCTTGTACGCGCCCTTGCACAGCCGCACGCGGGAACCGGCCGTGGCCAGCTCGCGGCAGTCGGACTCGGTGCGGCGCAGGTACGCCTGGAGCACCGCCCCGGTCGACGGGTGGTCCTTGCGCAGCTTGGCGAGGATGTCCAGGGTCGAGTCGGTGGTGGTGTGGTCCTCCATGTCCAGGGTGACCGTGGTGCCCGCCGCCTCGGCGGCGACACAGATCGCCCGCGCGTTGTCGTAGGCGAGCTGCTCGTCGAACATCTGACCGAGCGCCGACATCTTGACGCTCACCTCGGCGGCGGGGGTCAGCCCCGCGCCGGAGAGCAGCCTCAGCAGCCCGACGTACTCGTCCCGGATGGCGGTCGCCTGCTCGCCGGTGACGGTGTCCTCGCCGAGATTGTCGAGGGTGACCGCGAGACCGTCGGCGACGAGTTCGCGGGTCGCGCGCAACGCGTCGTCGGTCTTGGCGCCGGCGACGAACCGGCGGACGAGGTCCCGGGTGACCGGGGCCGTCGCGACGAGCCGCTCGACCTGGGATGACCGGGAGGCGGCGAGGATGACGGTACGGAGCATGGATCGAGCGTAACGCCCGCCGCCGAGCCCGCGCGGCGGCACCGGCGCAGCCTCGGAAGCCAGGTTCCAACCACGTCACAGGCACCGGACACGGACGGACGGCGGTGGCCCCCATCGGTTACAACGATGGGGTGGAACAACGTCCCCGCCGCCGGCTCCGGTCGGCCTCCGTGCAGCTCGGCGCGCTCACCGTCCTCGCGCTCGCCCTCTCCGGCTGCAACACCACCTCCGACGACGACGATGACGACTGCGCCCTCGGCCCGGTGGGCGGCGGCGAGACCGTGGCCCTGGCGTGGCAGTCACCGACGGCGACCACCTGGCGCACCACGGGCGAACCGACCGCCGCGGCGGTGCCCGACCGGGGCGGCTTCGGCACCCACCTCGCCGCCTGCGGCGGCTGAGGTGCGCCGGCAGACGGTCACCCCCCGCCCGGGCTGGGACGCCACCATCCGCTCGCAGGGCCTGGTATACGTCGACACCGAGCTGCCCGACGGCGGCATCATGTCGTACTGGGACGAGAGCGCCGCGTACGCGTTCGAGCTGGACGAGGTGCTGCGGCTGGAGGAGGCGACCGAGGAGCTGCACCGGATGTCGGTCGCCGCCGCCGAACACGTCGTCGCGCGTAACCGCCATGCCGACTTCGGCATCCCCGCCTGGGCGGCGGAGGCCGTGGCGCGGTCGCTGCGGGAGGCGCCACCCACCCTCTACGGGCGCTTCGACCTCGCCTACGACGGCACCTGGCCGCCGAAGCTGCTGGAATACAACGCCGACACCCCCACCGCGCTGGTGGAGGCGAGCATCATCCAGTGGTACTGGCTGGAGGACACCCGACCCGAGCTGGACCAGTGGAACAGCCTGCACGAGCGCCTCGTCGGCGCCTGGGCGAAGATCGGCGCGGGGCTGCACGACCGCCGGGTGCACGTGGTCTGGTCGAACGAGGAGGAGTCCGGCGAGGACCACATGACCGCCGGTTACCTCGCCGAGACCGCCCGCCAGGCCGGGCTGGAGGTGACGCTTGAGCCCATCCAGCACCTCGGCTGGGACGGCCGACGCTTCGTCGACGCGGCGGACCAGCCGGTGACCACCTGCTTCAAGCTCTACCCCTGGGAGTGGATGCTCGCCGAGCCCTACGGGCCGGCGGCGCTGGAGCCGGGCACCCCGACGACCTGGATCGAGCCGGCGTGGAAGCTGCTGCTGTCCAACAAGGCGCTGCTCGCCGTGCTCTGGGAGCTGCACCCCGGCCACGAGCTGCTGCTGCCGGCGTACCTCGACTCGCCGCGCGGGATGACCGAGTACGTGGCGAAGCCGCTGCTCGGTCGGGAGGGCGGCTCGGTGCGGATCGTCACCGGCGACACCGAGATCAGCAACCCGGGGATCTACGGCGACGAGGGCTGGTGCTACCAGGAGTTCCGGGCGCTGCCGGAGTTCGCCGGCAACCGGATGGTGCTGGGCAGCTGGATCGTCGACGGCGAGTCCGCCGGGGTGGGCGTGCGGGAGAGCGCGAGCCTCATCACCGACGGCTACGCGCGGTTCCTGCCGCACTACATCGACGCGACGCGTAACCCGTGAGTCGTCTACGGTTGTCGGCGTGAACTTCGACGCGTACGCCCGAACCGGCGTTGACCTCGTCAACGCCCGTTTGGACGACCTCGACGACCTGCGGGCCCTCTTCCCCGAAGACAACACGTGGATGCGCGACGAGGTGGCGGAGCGGGACCTCGCGACCTTCCGGCGGGCGCAGAAGCGACTGCGCGACGTCTTCGAGTACGGCACCTCCGGGCGGGACAACCGGGCGGTGACCGAGCTCAACACGCTGCTGGAGGCGTACCCGGTGCAGCCGCGCATCTCCGGGCACGAATCCAGCGACTGGCACATGCACGTCACCAGCCGGGGCGCCTCGGTGAGCGCCGAGTACCTCGCCGGCGCGGTCTGGGGGTTGTCGGTCTGGCTCTGCGAGTACGGCAGCGCCCGGTTCGGGCTCTGCGCCGACGAGCGCTGCGGCAACGTCTACCTGGACACCTCGTCCAACTGCTGCCGGCGGTTCTGTTCGGAACGCTGCGCCACCCGCTCGCACGTGGCCGCCCACCGGGCACGCAAGCGCGCGGCCGTCGGCGAGCAGGCCGGTGCGGCCACCAAGGAATCCCTGCCGGCCCCCGTCTGACGCCCGGCCCGGCGGCGCTCAGGCGTCGACGGGGGACGGCGTGCCGAGGTGCTGGCGGGCGAACTCCAGCGACTCACGCAGGTCGGCCTCCCGCACGGCGCGGCTCTTCGCGCCCCGGGTGGTGACCTCCACGGCGACCGAACCGGTGAACCCCCGCCCGGCCAGCGAGGAGAGCAGCCCGGCGCAGGGCTGGTTGCCGCGCCCCGGCACCAGATGCTCGTCGCGGCCCTCACCGGTGCCGTCGCCGAGGTGCACGTGCGCCAGGTTGGCACCCATCCGGTCGGCCATCTCCAGCGCGTCGGTGTGCGAGGCGGCGCAGTGCGACAGGTCGAGGGTGTAGGAGGCGTACCCCGTCTCGGTGGGGTCCCAGCCCGGGACGTACGGGACGAACTGCCGCCCCGCCATCCGTACCGGATACATGTTCTCCACCGGGAAACGCAGGTCCGGGTACTCGGCGGCGATCGCCGCCAGCCCTTCGCCGAAGGTGCGCGCGTAGTCCCGCTGCCAGGTGAACGGCGGGTGCACCACGACGGTCGGCGCCCCGAGCGTCGCCGCCATCTCCGCCGACCGGCGCAGCCGCTCCCACGGGTCGGGACTCCACACCCGCTGCGTGACCAGCAGGCAGGGGGCGTGGACGGAGAGCACCGGCACGCCGTAGTGCTCGGCGAGCCCGCGTAACGCGCCGGCGTCCTGGCTGACGGCGTCGGTCCAGACCATCACCTCGACGCCGTCGTAGCCGAGCGCCGCCGCGAGCTGGAACGCCGCCGCGGTCCGTTCGGGGAAGACCGAGGACGTGGACAGGAGCACCGGGACGGGGGAAGTCACACCATCGAGGGTAGCCGGGATCGATTGACATGCCGTGACGAGAGCCGGCAAACCGCCCAGATCACGCCAGACCGCCTTTCGTTCGCGACTGCGGGGCTCGCAAGCTCACTCCTCGCACTCACCCGGACCGCTTTTCGTTCGCGACTGCGGGGCTCGCAAGCTCACTCCTCGCACTCACCCGGACCGCTTTTCGTTCGCGACTGCGGGGCTCGCAAGCTCACTCCTCGCACTCACCCGGACCGAGCTGGTCCATTCGGCGCAGGATCACGCCCTCGCGCAGCGCCCAGGGACAAATGTCCAGCGCCGCGACGTCCAGCCTGCGCAGGACCGCCTCCGCGACGACCGCCCCGGCGAGCAGCTGGTGGGCCCGGCCGGCACTGACCCCATCCAGCTCGGCGAGCCGGGTGGGCGGGATGTGCCGGACGAACCCGAGCACCTGCCGCAGCCCGGCGCGGGTCAGCCGGCGGGGTGCCCACAGGCCCGCGCCGGAGGGCGCCGCCCCGGCGAGCCGGGCCAGGGTCCGGAACGTCTTCGAGGTCGCCACGGGCCGCTGCCAGCCCTCGTCGGTCAGCCGCGCGACGACCGGGTCGAGCAGCTCGTCGGCGTACGCCCGCAGTTCGTCGACCGCCTCGGCCGGCGGCGGCACCGCGCTGCCGGGTTCCAGCCGAAGCCGGTCCCGGGTGAGCCGGCCGGCGCCGAGCGGCAGGGACACCGCGAGGGCCGGGTCCTCGTCGATGCCGGCCGCGATCTCCAGCGAGCCGCCGCCGATGTCCAGCACCAGCAGGCGGCCCGCCGACCAGCCGAACCAGCGCCGCACCGCGAGGAAGGTCAGCCGCGCCTCGTCCGCGCCCGGGAGCACCTCCAGGCGTACGCCGGTCTCGTCGCGGACCCGGGCCAGCACGTCGGCAGCGTTGGTGGCGTCGCGCACGGCGGAGGTGGCGAAGGCGATCAGGTCCTCGGCACCCAGCCGGGTGGCCGCCGCCCTGGCCGCGCCGACCGCCTCGACCAGGGCGTCCGCGCCGGACCGGGTGAGCGCGCCGTCCGGGCCGATCTGCTCGGCCAGCCGCAGCACCACCTTCTCGGAGTGCGCCGGCCAGGGGTGCGCCCCGGGGCGGGCGTCGACCACCAGCAGGTGCACGGTGTTGGAACCGACGTCGAGCACACCCAGTCGCATGCCGAAGACCCTAGGGGCTTTCGGTTTGCGCGGCTCGCCGGACCCGCGGGGGTGCCGCGCGTACGCTGGGCCGGGTGACAGGCCAGATCGAACTCCGCGTGCTCGTGGACGACCCCGACGACCCGCGCAGTCGTGAGGTGCCCCTGGACTTTCCCCGGGAGTGGATCGAGTTCGCCGATCCGGCGGACGACAACCACCTCATCCGGGCCGACCTGACGTGGCTGCTGTCCCGCTGGACGTGCATCTTCGGCCGGGGCTGCCACGGCATCGTCGCCGGCCGGGCCGCCGACGGCTGCTGCTCGCACGGCGCGTTCTTCACCGACTCGGAGGACGAGCAGCGGGTCCGGGCCGCGGTCAAGCGGCTCACCCCGCAGACGTGGCAGCACTTCCGGCGCGGGTTCAAGAACTGGACCGAGAACGACACCGTCGACGGCAAGAACTCCGCCCGTCGTACGGCGGTCCAGGGGGAGGACGGCCCCTGCGTCTTCCTCAACGACGCCGACTTCCCGGCCGGCGCCGGTTGCGCGCTGCACGCCCAGGCACTGCGCGACGGGGTGCACCCGCTGGAATACAAGCCGGACGTCTGCTGGCAGCTACCGGTCCGCCGGGACCAGGAGTGGGTCAAGCGGCCGGACAACACGAAGGTGCTGGTCTCCACGCTGGCCGAGTTCGACCGGCGGGGCTGGGGTGCCGGCGGGCACGACCTGGACTGGTGGTGCACGTCCTCCACCGACGCGCACGTCGGCAGCGAGCCGATGTACGTCTCGTACGGCCCGGAGCTGACGGCGCTGATCGGCGCCCCCGCGTACGCGAAGCTGGCCGAGGTCTGCGGGGCCCGCGGCCGGCAGGGCATGGTCGCCCCGCACCCCGCCGACGGCGGCTGACCGACCGCCGTGGGGGCCCGCGTGGCACGCGGGCCCCGTCGTGCGTACGCCGGTCAGGGTTCGAACTTGTAGCCCAGCCCCCGCACGGTGACGATGAAGCGCGGCGCGGACGGCTCCGGTTCGACCTTGGAGCGCAGCCGCTTGACGTGCACGTCGAGGGTCTTGGTGTCGCCCACGTAGTCGGCGCCCCAGACCCGGTCGATGAGCTGCCCCCGGGTGAGCACCCGGCCGGCGTTGCGCAGCAGCAGCTCCAGCAGCTCGAACTCCTTGAGCGGAAGCTGGACGGGGGCGCCGCCGACGGTCACCACGTGCCGCTCGATGTCCATCCGGACCGGCCCGGCGGCCAGCGTCGGGCCGCTCGACTCGGCGGCCTCGGTGCTGCGCCGGCGCAGCACCGCCCGGATCCGGGCGACGAGTTCCCGGGGCGAGTACGGCTTGGTGACGTAGTCGTCGGCACCGATCTCCAGGCCGACCACCTTGTCGATCTCGCTGTCCCGGGCGGTGACCATGATGATCGGCACGTGCGAGCGCTGCCGGAGCTGGCGGCACACCTCGCTGCCCGACATCTCGGGCAGCATCAGGTCGAGCAGCACGATGTCGGCGCCGTTACGGTCGAACTCGGTGAGGGCGGCGGTTCCCGTCGCGGCGACGGACACCTCGAAACCCTCCTTGCGGAGCATGTACGACAGGGCGTCGGAGAAGGACTCCTCGTCCTCGACCACCAGTACGCGGCTCAACGGGGACTTCCTTTCGGTGCTGTCAGACCTGCCGGAGCCCGCCGGGACCGGGCTCGGTCCCGGCGGGGAACGGTGTCGTCGGGGCGTCGTGCGGGGGGCCGGTGGGCAGCCGGAGGGTGAACGTCGACCCACCACCAAGAGTGCTCGACACCTCCACCCGCCCGCCATGGTTGCCGGCGATGTGTTTGACGATGGCGAGCCCCAGGCCGGTCCCGCCGGTCGACCGGGACCGTGCCTGGTCGGCCCGGTAGAACCGCTCGAAGATCCGGTCGACGTCGGTGGGGCCGATGCCGATGCCCTGGTCGGCGACGGAGATCTCCACGTGTTCGTCGGTCCTGCGGGCGGTTATCCGCACTGTGGTGCCCTCGCCCGAGTAGTTGACGGCGTTCTCCAGCAGGTTGGCCACGGCCGTGGCGAGCTGGGTGGCGCTGCCGTGCACGGTCAGGTCCCACTCGGCGTCGACGCTCACCCCGATCCGCCGGGCGGCGGCGGAGGTACGGGTCCGGTCGATCACCTCGGCGATCACCCAGTCGATCGCGACCGGCTCCGGGGACGGCTGCGGCTCCGCGCCCTGGAGCCGGGTCAGCTCCAGCAGTTCCTGCACCAGGCGGCCCAGCCGGGTCGACTCGTGCTGGATGCGCTCGGCGAACCGCCGGGCGGCGCCCGGGTCCGCGGGGAGGCCGGGTGCGCCCGTACCGGCCGGCCCGGTGGCGTCCAGCAGCGCCTCGGCGAGGAGTTGGAGGGCCCCGATCGGGGTCTTGAGTTCGTGGCTGACGTTTGCCACGAAGTCGCGGCGGACCCGGGCCAGCCGGTGTGAGTCGGTCACGTCCGTCGCCTCGACGGCGACGAGGCCCGCCCCGATGCCCAGCGCCCGCAGGTGCACCCCGAGCGGGTCGGTGCCGGCGTCGTCGCGGCCCCGGGGCAGGTCCAGCTCGATCTCGCGCCGCACGCCGGTGCGCCGGACCTGCCCGGCGAGCGTACGGATCAGCGGGTGGGCCGCGATCGAGCCGGGGGTGGGGCCGGCGCGGAGCAGCCCCATCGCGCGGGCGGCGGGGTTGACCAGGACGGGCAGGTCGTCGGGGTCGAGCACGACCACGCCGGCCCGCAGCGAGTCGATCGCCCGGCGACCGGTTTCGGAGTGCGGATGCTCGGCCGCCGGGAGCCTCCCGATGACGGGGAGGCCGCCGCGCCCGCGGCGCGTCGCGCCGCGCCGGGGCAGCAGGGCCCCGGCGATCAGCCCGACCGCCAGTCCCACGGCCACCGCCGCCGCCACCGCCCATTCCACCCGGCGATCGTAGGGTCATCATCAGCGCGGCAACCCCCGCAAATGGTATGAATCACCTTCACTTCCGGGAATGTTCACTTCCAGGCCCGGCACCGTTCACCGGCGTTAACCTCCGGTCCGCCCGCCCGACCTACGGTGGGCGGCGCACCCGCTCCCCCACCGACCACAGGACGTGACCATGCGCGACGAGTTCCGGGCTGACCTGCAGATCGTCAGCCAACTGCTGGTGGACATGGCGGAGGGGGCCCGGGCCGCGATGCGGCAGGCCACCCACGCCCTGCTCACGGCGGACCGCGGGGCAGCCGAGACGGTGATCGCGCGGGACGCCGAGATCGACGACCTCTACCGGCACGTCGAGGAGCGGGTCTGCGACCTGCTCGCCCGACAGGCCCCGGTCGCCTCCGACCTGCGCGCGATGATCACCGCGCTGCACGTCGCGGCCGACCTGGAACGGATGGGCGACCTGGCCGAACACGTCGCCAAGACCGCCCTGCGCCGGCATCCGTCGCCCGCCGTGCCGGCCGAGCTGCGGCCGACCTTCACCGGCATGGCCGCCACCGCCGACCGGATGGCCATCAAGATCGGCGCGGTGCTCGCCCGGCCCGACGCCGACCTCGCGGCCGAACTCGACGGCGACGACGACGCCATGGACGACCTGCACCGCAACCTCTTCGGGCTGCTGCTCGGCGAGGACTGGCCCTACGGGGTGGAGACCGCCATCGACGCCACCCTGCTCGGCCGCTTCTACGAGCGCTTCGCCGACCACGCCGTCAACGCCGGCGAGCACGTGGTCTACCTGATCACCGGCGCGCCGGCCCCCACCGCGGGCTGAGGCGCGGGGAAGGGCCTCCTCCCCACGCCCGGCGCGGGGAGGAGGCCCGGCACACCTTCGTCAGCGGCCCTGGTTGGCGACCGCGGCGGCGGCGGCCTTGGCGGCGGCCGGGTCCAGGTACGTGCCGCCCAGGGTGAGCGGACGCAACTGCGGGTCCAGGTCGTAGCGCAGCGGGATGCCGGTGGGGATGTTCAGCTTGGCGATCGCGGAGTCGGAGATCTGGTCGAGGTGCTTGACCAGGGCGCGCAGCGAGTTGCCGTGCGCGGCCACCAGCACCGTACGGCCGGCCAGGATGTCCGGCACGATCGAGTCGTACCAGTACGGCAGCATCCGCTCGACGACGTCCTTGAGGCACTCGGTGCGCGGCATCAGCTCGTTCGGCAGCAGCGCGTAGCGCGGGTCGCCGGCCTGCGAGTACTCGTCGTCGTCGGCGATCGGCGGCGGCGGGGTGTCGTACGAGCGACGCCAGAGCATGAACTGCTCCTCGCCGTACTCCTCCAGGGTCTGCTTCTTGTTCTTGCCCTGCAGGGCGCCGTAGTGCCGCTCGTTGAGCCGCCACGAGCGGCGCACGGCGATCCAGTGCCGGTCGGCGGCGTTGAGCGCCAGCTCGGCGGTGCGGATCGCGCGGCGCATCACGCTCGTGTGCACCACGTCCGGCAGCAGTCCGTGCTCGCGCAGCAGTTCGCCGCCGCGACGCGCCTCGTTCTCGCCCTTCTCGGTCAGGTCGACGTCGACCCAGCCGGTGAAGAGGTTCTTGGCGTTCCAGTCACTCTCGCCGTGCCGCAGCAGGACCAGCGTCCCGACGGTGGGCCCCTCGCTAGCAGTCATGCCGATCATCCTGCCGCACGCCGCCGGTTGGCGTGCGGGCGGTGCTCGTGACGACCACCACGTGGAAAATGCGCTGCCCGGACGTCCGGCCCACCACTAGGTTGTAAGGCGCAATATTCAAGACGGTCGTTACGGGGCGGGGGCACCGACGTGCGTACGATGCAGGGCTGGTTCCGGGACACCACCGGAGGGCTGCCGGTCACCTTCTGGTACCTGTGGGCCGGCACGCTGATCAACCGGCTCGGCTCGTTCGTCCTGGTCTTCCTGGCCATCTACCTCACCCAGGAACGGGGCTTCTCCCCGTCGCAGGCGGGACTGGTGCTCGGCCTGTGGGGCGTCGGCGGGGCGGTGGGCACCACCGTCGGCGGCACGCTGTGCGACCGCTGGGGCCGCCGGCCCACCCTGCTCACCGCACACCTCGGCGCGGCCACCATGATGCTCGCCCTCGGCTTCGCCCGGGAGCTGTGGGCCGTGGCGCTCGGCGCCCTGCTGCTCGGCATGTTCGCCGAGGCGGCCCGGCCCGCGTTCGGGGCCATGATGATCGACGTGGTCCCGGAGAAGGACCGGCTGCGCGCCTTCTCGCTGAACTACTGGGCGATCAACCTCGGCTTCGCCAGCGCGGCCATCCTCGCCGGCCTCGCGGCCGAGGCGAGCTACCTGCTGCTCTTCGTGGTCGACGCGACCACCACCGTGATCACCGCGCTGATCATCTTCATGAAGGTCGGCGAGACCCGGCAGGCCCCCGCCCCGGCCGGCGCACCCACGGGCGCACCCGGGGACGCCCCCGCCCCGGCCGGGGCACTGCGCACCATCCTGCGCGACCGGGTCTATCTCGGCTTCGTGACGCTCAACCTGTTCGCCGCGCTGGTCTTCCTCCAGCACATCTCGATGCTGCCGATCGCCATGGGCGACTCCGGCCTCAGCCCCACCACCTACGGCTCGGTGATCGCGCTCAACGGGGTGCTGATCGTGCTCGGCCAGCTCTTCGTACCCCGGCTGGTCAAGGGCCGCAACCGGTCCCACGTGCTCGCCCTGGCCTCGGTGGTGATGGGCGTCGGGTTCGGGCTCACCGCCTTCGCGGACGTGGCCTGGTTCTACGCCCTGACCGTGCTGATCTGGACGATCGGCGAGATGCTCAACTCGCCGTCGAACGCCACCCTCGTCGCCGAACTCTCCCCCGCCGCGCTGCGGGGCCGCTACCAGGGCGTCTTCTCGCTCTCCTGGCAGGGCGCCGCCGCGATCGCGCCGGTGCTCGGCGGCCTGGTCCGGGAGCAGGCCGGCAACGCCCCGCTCTGGCTCGGCTGCGCCGTCGTCGGTGGGCTGATGGCCGTCGCCCACCTGCTCTCCGGCCCGGCCCGGGAGCGCCGCGCCGCCAGCCTGCGGACGGCCGGCGGTCCCGTCGTACCGGCGGTGACGATCCAACCGCCCGTCCCGCAGGTGGCCGAGGCGGCGACGGTCGCCGCCGAACCGGTGGACGCGCCGGCCGGCGACCCGGGGCGCGCGGCGGAGCCCAGCGGAGCGCGGTGACCAGCGGAGCGCGGTGACCAGCGACACGCTGGCGCGGCGGCCCGCGGCTTCCTACGGTCGGGGGCGGTTCGGTTAGGAAACAAAACTGTCGGGAGGACGGATGCGGACCCTGCGCCGCTGGCTGCACGACACCGCGGGCGGGCTTCCCGCCACCTTCTGGTACCTCTGGGCCGGCCTGCTGATCAACCGGGCCGGCGCCTTCGCCATGCTCTTCCTGTCGCTCTACCTGACCGCGGCGCGGGGCGCGAGCGAGGCCCTCACCGGGACGGTCGTCGGCGCGTACGGGCTGGGCGGGGCGGGCGGCGTGCTGCTCGGCGGGATCCTGGCCGACCGGTGGGGGCGGCGCGCCACCCTGCTCGCCGCCCACGTGGCCACCGCCGTACTGATGGTCGGGCTGGCCTTCAGCCGGCACCTGATGCTGATCGCGATCCTCGCCGCCCTGGTCGGGGTGGCGCACTCGATGCCCAGCCCCGCCTTCGTGGCGGCGATCGTCGACGTGGTGCCGCAACAGCGTCGCTCCCGGGCCTTCAACCTGCAGTTCTGGGCGTTCAACCTGGGCATGGCCGTGGCCTCGTTGCTGGCCGGCCTGCTCGCCGAGGCGAGCTTCGTCGCGCTCTTCCTGGTCGACGCCGCCGCCACCCTGCTCGCGGCGGCCGTCATCGCCTGGAAGGTCCCGGAGACCCTTCCCCGCCGGCCCCACCCCGCGCCACGGCGGGCAGAACGGCAACCCGGGCGACCGCGACAGCCCGGGCTGCACACCGCGCTGACCGACCGCACCTTCCTCACCTTCGTGGCGCTGACCTTCGTGCTGGCCGTGCTGACCATGCAGACCTCGACGATCATGCCGCTGGCGATGCGGTCGGACGGCCTGCGGCCCTCGGCGTACGGTGCGGTGGTCGCGCTCGGCGGGGTGCTGATCGTACTCGGACAGCTCTTCGTGCCGCGTCTGATCGAGCGGCACCGCAGGGACCGCGTCCTGGCGGTCTCCACCACGCTGCTGGCCCTCGGCTTCGCCGCCCTCGCGTTCGCCGACGACGTGCCGGTCTATCTGGCGGCGGCGGTGGTCTGGACCGTCGGCCAGATGCTCGCCGCGCCGCCCAACGCGCAGATCAACGCCGACCTCGCCCCACCCGAGCTGCGGGCCCGCTACCAGTCGGTGTTCTACCTGGCGTTCCCGGCGGCCTCGTTCGTCGCGCCCACCCTCGGCGGGATCAGCCTGCAACATCTCGGAGACCGCCACTGGCTGATCGTGGGCGGGCTGGGGCTGCTGGCGGCCGGCGGCCACCTGCTCGCCGGCCCGCCCCGCGAGCGCCGCGTCGCCGCTCTGCGGCGGCGCGCCGACCCGCTGCCGACCCCGACGCCGGAGCCCGCCCCCGTGCCCGGACGTTGAGCGGCAGTTGCCGGCGCCACGCGAGGGCAGCAGAACGCCCACCGCGACTCGTGATCGCGATGGGCGCCCGCACCGTATGACCGGCGGCGGCGGGCGAGGCCCACCCCCGTAGGCGTCGCCTGCTCACGCCGCCGGTCCAAACAGGTGGACACCGTCCCCCAACGGTGTTGGTCCACCCGTCCCCTGCGTCTCACTCGTGCACGGATCTGATCGATCCACCGCTCCCCCGAACGGTTACGAGCGTGACGCAGTGCAATAAAGTTAGTTCGCCCGGTATTGCGAAGACAACCTGGAGGGTATGTCTCGCCGGTCACAGCGCTCGTGTTCCACCACACTGTGACCGATTCGGGTCTCGGTCATGGCCAACAGCGCATACCCGCCGCCCATTCCCCCAAACACGTCAGCCGTCCTCACGATCGGGCGATTCCGTGCGGAAGAAGTTGCTCTGCCGACCGTCGCGCAACTGCTCCTGGTAGATCAGGTTCAGCTTGCGCTCGTCGAAGGTCCGGAACCACTCGTCCCAGGTGATCTCGCGCATCCGGCTGCTCTCCCGGTAGCCCGGCATGTCAAAGGTGAGCACGCCGGCCCGGCCCTCCCGCTCGGTGCCCGCGATCGTCGCCGGCCGGGCCCCACGGTCCGCCGCCCAGCGCCGGATCACGTCGTGGTTGGTGGTCACCAGGCTGCGACCGGGGCGCTCCGGGCGGTCGGCGGTGGACGAGATGAGCTGCGAGGAACGCACCGACCGGGAACTGCCCCGCCCGGTGCGGACCCCGGTCGCCGCGCCGCCGCGCGTGCCCCGGGCCGACGTCGACGCGGGTCGTCGGGCCGCCGCGGACCTACCGGCCGCCGCCGCCGTCGTCTTCTTCGCCGCCGGGGCCTTCTTCGCGGCGGACTTCTTCGCCGGCGCGGTCTTCCTCGCCGCCGGAGCCCGCCTCGCCGGGGCCTTCTTCGCCGCCGGGGCCTTCTTCGCCGGGGCCTTCTTCGCCGCCGGGGCCGCCTTCTTCGCCGGGGCCGCCTTCTTCGCCGCCGCGCGCCCCGGCGCCGACCTGCCCGGCGCGCGGCTCGACGCCGCCTTCTTCGTGGCGGCGGCCCGGCCGGCCGATGCCCGCGTGCCCGTCGCCCGGCCGGCCGGCCCGGTGCTGCGGCGCGCCGCGCCACCCGAGGGGCGCTCCGCCCGCAGGGTCTTCGTCAGCGTCTTCACCAGCTCCGGTTTGCGCAACGCCGAGATGCCGGCGACGCCGCGTCTGCGGAGCTGGCCCCGCAGCTCGTCGACCTTCATCCGGGAGATGTCGGACTCGGAGATCGTCGGGGTGTTCGGGGTCTGGTTTCCCGCCTGCCGTCCCGTCCTGGTCGCAGTCCCGCCGCGACCTGAGCTGTTCCGCTGAGCCATGGACGCTCACGCTCCTCGACAGTTGGTCCTCGGCGCGCGGCGGGTCCCGGTGCCGCGCGGTGCGGCATACCCGTCAGGAACGGTCCGAACCTCCGACCGGGGCACCCGTGTCCGCCGCGCCCCCGGAGGACCCGGCGGCCCCGCCGCCCGACGGCTCGAAGAGGTGCGCGAACGCCGCGAGGTTGGCGGTGGACTCGCCCCGCTTGACCCGCCACTGCCACTCCCGCCGGATCGAGCTGCCGAAGCCGATCTCCAACATCGTGTCGAAGGACTCGTCGGCGTAGGTGAGCACCGAGCCCAGCAGCCGGTCCAGCTCGTCGGCGTCGACCCCGGCGGGATTGACCCGACCGGTCAGGTAGACGTCGCCCACGGCGTCGACGGAGAACGACACCCCGTACATGCGGGCGTTGCGCTGCAACAGCCAGGCCCACAGCTCCTCGCGCCGCTCGTCCGGCTGGCGCATGACGAACGCCTCGACCCGCAGCGCGTGCTCCCCGACGATCAGGTTGCAGACCGTCTTCAGCTTGTGGGTGCCCGGCAGCGTGACCGCGTACGATCCCGGGCCGGTCGACTCCCAGGCCAGTTTCCGCTCGTCGCAGACCGACTCGATCAGGGCCGCAAGGTCACTCTTTCCGCTCATCGGATCCACTCTACGACCGTCGCCACCCCGGCACCGGCCGGCGACGGCCGTCACCAGGAGCGCGACATCGCCGGGCAGTCGGCCAGCTCGGAGGCGAGCCGGGCCCGGTGGGCGGCGATCGCCTCGCCGTACACGGCCAGCAGCCCGGAGGCGGTCCGCTGCCAGGAGAAGTTGCGGGCGTGCCGCGCGGCGCCCCGGCCCAGCTCGGCGCGGCGGTGCCGGTCCGGCAGCAGACGCCCCAGCGTGCCGGCCCAGTCGACCGGGTCGTGGCCGTCGACCAGCACGCCACTGACCTGGTCGCGCACCGCGGTCACCAGGCCGCCGACGGCGGCGGCCACCACCGGCGTACCGCAGGCCTGCGCCTCCAGGGCGACCAGGCCGAAGGACTCGTTGTACGACGGCACCGCGACCAGGTCCGCGGCCCGGTACAGGGCGGGCAGGTCGTCGCCGGTCTGCGGGGGCAGGAAGCGCACCCGGTCGGCGACGCCGAGCGTGGCGGCCAGCTCCATCAGGGCGGTCGGCCGGTCGAGACCGCTGCCGCTGGGGCCGCCGCAGATCACCACGGTCACCTCGTCGGCCAGCACCGGGTCGTGCGCGCGCAGCGCGGCCACCGCGCGGATGAGCACGTCCGGGGCCTTCAGTGGCTGGATGCGGCCGACGAAGGCCACCACGTAGCCGGCGGCCGGCAGCCCCAGCCGGCGACGGGCCTCGACGCTGACGCGGTCGCCGTCCCCGGGAGCCGGGCGGAACCGGTCCAGGTCCACGCCGGGCTCGACCACCGCGACCCGGGCCGGTTCGGCGTCGTACCGGGCGATCAGGTCGCGGGCCTCCACCGCCGTGTTCGCGACCAGCCGGTCGGCCTCGGCGACCACCTGCTCCTCGCCGATGACGCGGGCCTTCGGTTCGGGCCGGTCCCCGGCGGCGAGCTGGGCGTTCTTGACCTTCGCCAGGGTGTGCGCGGTGTGCACCAGCGGCACCCCCCAGCGGTCCTTGGCCAGCCAGCCGACCTGCCCCGAGAGCCAGTAGTGGGAATGGATCAGGTCGTAGTGGCCGGGCGGACGGGACGCCTCGGCGCGCAGCACCCCGGCGGTGAAGGCGCACAGCTGCGCCGGCAGCTCCTCCTTGGTGAGCCCCTCCAGGGGGCCGGCGGTGACGTGCCGGACGTGCACGCCGGGCGACGTCTCGACCATCGGGGGCAGGTCACCGGAGGTGGCCCGGGTGAAGATCTCCACCTCGACGTTCGCCTCGGCGAGCCGGCGGGCGACCTCCAGGATGTAGACGTTCATGCCGCCGGCGTCCCCGGTGCCCGGTTGGTGCAGGGGCGAGGTGTGCACCGAGAGCGTCGCGATGCGCCGGGGGTGGGGTGCCGGGCAGGCACCGCGCTGACGCCCCACACCGGTGTGCAACTCCGCCACGTCCGCTCCCTCTGTCACGGTGGATGCCGTCGGCACGCCCGGCGCTTTTCGGACAACGTCCGCGGCGGGTGTCATCTTCCCCACTGCGCACCGGTAATGCGCCGGGACGACCCGCCGGCGTGACGGACGCCATTCGTCGCGCCGCCTGTCGCGGCGGTGGCGGACCTCGTCGTCGCGCCCCGGGGGCGCGGGGGGAGAATGGCCCGATGAGCTCTGTCGCCGTCGTCACCGGAGCGTCCAGCGGGATCGGGGCCGCCACGGCCCGCCGGCTCGCCACCGAGGGGTTCCACGTGCTCGCCGCCGCGCGGCGTACCGACCGGTTGGCCGCGCTGGTGGCCGAGATCGAGGCGGCGGGGGGCGCGGCCACCGCCGTCGCCTGCGACGTCACCTCCGACGAGTCGGTGGCCGGCCTGGCCACGGCCGCGGCAGCCCTGGGACCGGTCACCCTGCTGGTCAACAACGCGGGCGGCGCGCGCGGCCTGGACCCGGTCGAGTCCGGCTCGGTCGACGACTGGCAGTGGATGTACGACGTCAACGTGCTCGGCACGCTGCGCGTCACCCAGGCGCTGCTGCCCGCGCTGGAGGCCTCCGGGGCCGGCACCATCGTGGTGGTCTCCTCGACGGCCGGCTTCACCGTCTACGAGGGCGGGGGCGGCTACACCGCCGCGAAGCACGCCCAGACGGCGATCGCCGGCACCCTGCGGCTCGAACTCTGCGGCCGACCGGTGCGCGTGATCGAGATCGACCCCGGCATGGTGCGGACCGACGAGTTCGGGCTGGTGCGCTTCGGTGGGGACGCCGGGAAGGCGGCGGCGGTCTACGCCGGGGTCGCCGAGCCGCTGGTCGCCGAGGACGTCGCCGACTGCGTCGCCTGGTGCGCGACCCGTCCGCAGCACGTCAACGTCGACCGCCTCGTGGTGCGCCCGCTGGCCCAGGCCGCCCAGCACAAGGTGCACCGGGTCGGCTGAGCCGGCCCGGACGGTCTTCGACGGTGGCGGGCCCCGCGCGAAATCGGCCGCTCGGCGTGGTGACCCGGGGGACGACGAACCCGAACCGGCTGCGCCGGGTGGACAACTGGATCGTCGAGACCTGCGGGGCGACGCTGCGCGAGGCGGCCGACCCGCTGGTGGTGGACCTCGGCTACGGCGCCAGCCCGGTGACCGCCGTCGAGCTGCGCGCCCGGCTGGCCGGCGCGGTCCGCCCCGACCTGCAGGTCGTCGGGCTGGAGATCGATCCGGTACGCGTGGCCGCCGCCCAGCCGTCCGCCGACCCGCCGTGGCTCACCTTCGCCCGGGGCGGGTTCGAGCTGGCCGGGCTGCGGCCCGCCCTGGTGCGCGCCTTCAACGTCCTGCGCCAGTACGACGAGCGCGAGGTGGCCGACGCCTGGCGCACGATGACCGACCGGCTGGCGCCGGGCGGGCTGCTCGTCGAGGGCACCTGCGACGAGTTGGGGCGCCTCGGCGGCTGGCTGCTGATCGACGCCGACGGCCCCCGTACGCTCACCCTCGCCGCGCGGCTCACCACCCTGGGCACCCCGGCGGAGCTGGCCGAACGGCTGCCCAAGGCGCTGATCCACCGCAACGTTCCCGGCGAGCGGGTCCACGACCTGATCCGGGCCCTCGACGACGCCTGGCAGGCCGCCGCCGGCTACGCCCCGTACGGTCCCCGCCAACGCTGGCTGCGCGCGGTGTCCGAGGTGCGCGGGGCGGGCTGGCCGATCCTCGACGGTCCCCGCCGCTGGCGCCACGGCGAGGTGACCGTCGCCTGGTCCCGGGTCGCCCCCGTCACCTGAGCCGGCCGGGGCGCGGGATCAGATGGCGCAGTTGACGAGGACCGGTTCGGGGTGCAGGGTCACGCCGAACCGGCGGTGCACGCCGTCGCGGATCTCCCGGGCCAGCTCGACCAGGGCGGCGGTGCTGGCGGTCCCGCTGCGGTTGGTCAGGGCGAGGGTGTGCTTGCTGGAGATGGCGACGCCCTGCGGCCCGGGATGGCCCTTGCCGAAGCCGGCCTTGTCGATCAGCCAGGCCGCGCTGACCTTCACCACGTCCCCCGCGCCCGGCCAGCCGGGGGGCTCGCCGATGTCGGCGGCGCGTGCGCGCAGCAGCTCGTAGGCGGCCGTGTCGAGCACCGGGTTGGTGAAGAACGAGCCGACCGAGCGGGTGTCCGGGTCGGCCGCGTCGAGCACCATGCCCTTGCCGGCGCGCAGCCGCAGGACCGTGGCCCGGGCGTCGGCCAGCGGCACCCGGTCGCCCACCCGCACGCCGAGCGCCCGGGCCAACTCGGCGTAGCGCACGGGGCCGGACAGGGGCGAGCGGGCGAGCCGGAAGTCGACGGAGAGCACGATCCGGCGGTCGGCGTGCTTGAAGACGCTGGAGCGGTACGCGAAGCCGCAGTCGGCGGCGGCGATCCACCGGTTGGCGTTCCCTACCCGGTCGTGGACGTGTACGCCGGTGATGGTCTCGGCGACCTCCTGGCCGTACGCGCCGACGTTCTGGATCGGGGTGGCGCCGGTGGAGCCGGGGATGCCGGAGAGGCACTCCAGGCCGGACCAGCCGTTGGCGACTGTGGTGGCGACCAGGTCGTCCCAGGGCTCGCCGGCCTCGACGCGTACGGTGACGGTGTCGGCGTCCTCGGCGACCACCCGCAGGCCCCGGGAGCGCACCAGGACAACGGTGCCGGGGAAGCCGGCGTCGCCGATCACCACGTTGCTGCCGCCGGCGAGGATCAGGATCTGCTCGTCGCGGCCGGCCGCGTCCCGCACCGCCCGCACGATCTCGTCCGCGTCGGTGCCGGCGACGACGCGCCCGGCCGGGCCGCCCAGGCGCAGTGTGGTGTAGCGCGCCAGTTCGGTCGTCGTGGCGGGTTCGGTGCCGGTTGTCGGCTGGGCGTAGACGTCTGACACGCCTTTCACCCTAGGCTGAGGGGGAGCCGCGGCGCCCACTGGTGGCCCGGTCACCCCCGGGAGGATGGCATGAGCAGACTGCACGGCACCAAGGACTTCTGGATGGGCGCTCTCCGGGCGGAGGGCCCGGCGTTCGCCGCAGCCGTGGCCGAGGCGCCGCCGGAGACACCGGTGCTGTCCTGTCCCGGCTGGACCGTCGCCGACCTGACCCTCCACCTCACCTCCCTCTACCGCTGGGTGCACTCGTTCGCGGGCTCGGGTTCGGCGACCCCGTCGCCCGGCAACGCCGCACCCGTCGAGCCGGAGCCGGGAGTGCCGCCGCTGCAGCTCTGGCAGCAGGCGTACGACCAGCTGATGGTCCTCTTCGACGGCCTCGACGCGGAGGCTCCGGCCTGGAACTGGGCCCCGCAGCCGAAGCGGGCGGGCTTCTGGCCCCGTCGGATGGCGCACGAGACGGCGGTGCACCGCTGGGACGCCCAGCTCGCCATCGCGGCGGGCGATCCGGTCGAGGCGAAGCTCGCCGCCGACGGGGTGAGCGAGATCCTGGACACCTGGCTGCCGGCCGGCCGGCGCCGCACGGTGGGTCAGTGGCACGGGGTGGTCCACCTCCGCGCCGTCGACGCCGACCAGGAGTGGTTCCTGCGGTTGCGAGGCGAGGGGGTGGCCCTGCTCGACACCGACACCTTCTTCGACCACGACGACCACCACGCCCGGGCGCAGGTCAGCGGCACCGCGAGCGACCTGCTGCTGGCGCTCTGGGGCCGGTTGGGCCTCGACACGCTGGACGTGGCCGGCGACCGCGCCCTGCTGGAGGGGCTGCGGGTCGGGTGATCCGTGGCCGCGCGGCCGGCCGAGGGCCGCGCGCGGCGCACCCGTACGCCTGACGAGAGTGGCCGCCCGTGCCCGGGCGGCCACTCTCGTTCGCGTCCGGGCTTCCCCGGCGGCCGGTGGAGAGCGCTCTCTTGACAGCGCCCGGGTCAGCCACCACCCTGTCGTGAGAGCGCTCTCTCAGCTCTGCTCCACCACCTGCCTCACCACCTCAGACGACCTGAGAGGGGTCCGACCGATATGGGTGTCAATCCGCGCCGCCGCCTGGCGGCGGTGGCCCTCGCCACCGCCACCGCACTGCTAGCCACCGCCGGCTGCGCCGGCGACGACGAGCCCGCCGGGGACGGCAAGATCACGTTGACCGTGGACGTGTTCAGCCAGTTCGGCTACGAAGAGCTCTACAAGGAATACGAGGCCAGCCACCCCAACGTGAAGATCGTTGAGCGTGGCACGGGCACCAACCTCGACGACTACTCGCCGAAGCTGACCCAGTGGCTCGCCGCCGGCAAGGGCGCGGGCGACATCGTCGCCATCGAAGAGGGGTTGATGGTCGAATACAAGGCCAACCCCGACAACTTCGTCAACCTGCTCGACCACGGCGGGGCCGAACTCCAGGGCAACTTCCTGGAGTGGAAGTGGAAGGGCGCCACCACCAAGGACGGCAAGGTGATCGGCCTGGGCACCGACGTCGGCGGCATGGCGATGTGCTACCGCAAGGACCTGTTCGCCAAGGCCGGCCTGCCCACCGAGCGCGAGGCGGTGTCCAAGCTCTGGCCGACCTGGCAGGAGTACATCAAGGTCGGGGAGCAGTTCAAGGCGAAGAACACCGGCGCCTCCTTCCTGGACGCCGCGACCAACATCTTCAACACCCTCGTGCTCCAGACCGCGGGCAACGCGCAGGGCTACCACTACTACGACACCAGCGACAACCTGGTGGTGGACAGCAACCCGGCGGTCCGGCAGGCCTGGGACACCACGATGGACATCGTCGACTCGGGCCTCTCCGGCAAGTACGGCTCCTGGTCCGAGGAGTGGGTGTCGGCCTTCAAACAGGCCAAGTTCGCCACCATCGCCTGCCCCGCCTGGATGACCGGCGTCATCGAGGGCAACGCCGGCCCCGAGGCCAAGGGCAAGTGGGACATCGCCCGGGTGCCCGGCGACGGCGGCAACTGGGGCGGGTCGTGGCTCGCCGTGCCGGCCCAGAGCAAGCACCGCGCCGAGGCGATCGAGCTGGCGAAGTTCCTGACCAGCGCCAAGGGCCAGATCGGCGCGTTCAAGGCCAAGGGCCAGATGCCCTCCTCGCCGGAGGCGCTCGCCGACCCCGCGATCGTCGACGCCAAGAACGCGTACTTCTCCGACGCCCCCGTCGGGCAGATCTTCGCCGAGGGCGCCAAGACCCTGAAGCCCGTCTACATGGGGCCGAAGAACCAGGCCGTCCGCACGGAGGTCGAGAACGCCGTCCGGACGGTGGAACTGGGCCAGCGCAAACCCGAACAGGGCTGGACCGACGCGGTCAACAACGCGAAGAAGGCCGCCGCCAAGTAGCCCGCCGGGAGCGCGGGCGGGAGGGTGCCGTGGCGCCTCTCCCGCCCGCGCCCGGGAAAGGAGTGGTCCGGGCATGACCGTCCAGCTCGACGCGCGCCCGCCGGTCGCGCCGGCGCCCCGCACCGGCCGGCGTCCGCCGACGATGCGGTTCAGCCGCCTCGACACGAAATACTCGCCCTACCTGTTCGTCGCCCCGTTCTTCGTGCTCTTCGGGGTGTTCGGGGCGTACCCGCTGGCCTACACCTTCTGGGTCTCCCTGCACGACTGGGACCTGCTCGGCAGCGACCACCCGTTCGTCGGGCTGCAGAACTACAGCCAACTGCTGGCCGACACCGACTTCTGGCACGCCGTCGTCAACACCTTCGGCATCTTCGTCATCTCCACGGTTCCGCAACTGCTGGCGGCGCTCTGGCTGGCGAACCTGCTCAACCGGAAGCTCCGGGCCAGGACCACGTTCCGGATGGCGGTGCTGATCCCGAACATCACCTCGACCGCCGCGGTCGCGATCGTCTTCGGGGTGCTCTTCGGCCGCGAGTTCGGCATGATCAACTGGCTGCTCGACCTGGTGGGCATCGACGCGATCGAGTGGAAGTCCAACCGGGTCGCGTCCTGGGTGGCCATCTCCGCCATGGTCGACTGGCGGTGGACCGGCTACAACGCGCTGATCTTCCTGGCCGCCATGCAGGCCATCCCCCGCGACCTCTACGAGTCGGCCGCCATCGACGGCGCCAACCGGGTCCGGCAGTTCTGGTCGATCACCGTCCCGCTGCTCAAGCCAACGATCATCTTCACCGTCATCATCTCCACAATCGGTGGGCTCCAACTCTTCACCGAGCCCCGGCTGTTCCACTCCGGAACCAACCCGATCCGGGGCGGGACGCTACGGGAGTCGCAGACCGTGACCATGTACATGTTCGAGAACGCCTTCGCACCCCACTACAACTTCGGGTACGGCTCGGCGGTGGCGTGGCTGCTCTTCGCGCTGATCGCCGTCGTCGCGGCAGTCAACGTGCTGCTCCTGCGCCGGCTCGGTGGCGGGAAGCCCCCGAAGGAGGACGCGAAGTCGACGGGGGGCGCGCGATGAGCCGGCTCTGGGCCGCCAGCCGCCTCACCTACGCGGCGCTGATCGCCGCCGGAATCCTGTCGATCTTCCCGATCTACTGGATGTTCGTGGTGGCGAGCCGCTCCAACGACGCGATGGGCCAGCTACCGCCCCCGGTCACCCCCGGCGGCAACCTCGGCGCGAACATCTCCCGCCTGCTCGGCAACACCGACGCGTACTTCGTCGCCGGGCTGATCAACTCGGCGATCGTGGCGAGCACCGTCACCGTCTCGGTGGTCCTCTTCTCCACGCTGGCCGGGTTCGCCTTCGCCAAGCTGCGCTTCCGGGGTCGAAACGCGCTGCTCATGGCGATCATCGCGACGATGATGGTGCCCACCCAGCTCGGCGTCATCCCGCTGTACATGCTGATGACGAAGCTGAACTGGAACGACCGGCTGCCGGCGGTGATCGTGCCGGCCCTCGTCACCGGCTTCGGGGTCTTCATGATGCGGCAGTACGCGGGCCAGGCGGTCAGCACCGAGCTGATCGAGGCCGCCCGGGTGGACGGCTGCAACACCGCGCGGATCTACTGGAACGTCGTGCTGCCGGCGCTGCGCCCGGCCGCCGCCGTGCTGGGGTTGCTCACGTTCATGACCACCTGGAACGACTTCCTCTGGCCGTACGCGGTGCTCAACGACCCGGAGAACCCCACCGTGCAGCTGGCGTTGCGCACCCTGTCCGACGGGTACTACACCGACATGTCCCAGGTGTTCACGGGGACGGCCATCGCCACCCTCCCGCTGTTGCTGGTCTTCGTCCTGTTCGGCCGCCAGATCATCGGCGGCATCATGGAAGGTGCGATCAAGGCGTGAGCACTCTGCGATTCCCCGAGAACTTCGTCTGGGGGGCGGCCACCGCCGCGTACCAGATCGAGGGCGCGGCCACCGACGACGGCCGCGGCCAGTCGATCTGGGACACCTTCAGCCGTACGCCGGGCAAGGTCCACCACGGCCACACCGGCGACGTGGCCTGCGACCACTACCACCGGTACGCCGACGACGTGACGCTGATGGCGGAGCTGGGGCTGGCGGCGTACCGCTTCTCGGTGGCCTGGCCCCGGATCCAGCCCGACGGCACCGGCCCGGTCAACCCGCGCGGCCTGGACTTCTACGACCGGCTCACCGACGCGCTGCTGGCCCGGGGCATCGACCCGATCGTCACGCTCTACCACTGGGACCTGCCGCAGACCCTGCAGGACCGGGGCGGCTGGACCAACCGGGAGACCGCCGAGCACTTCGCCACGTACGCCACGGCGGTGCACGGCCGCCTCGGCGACCGGATCCGCACCTGGACGACGCTCAACGAGCCGTGGTGCTCGGCGTACCTGGGCTACGGCAACGGGGTGCACGCCCCCGGCGAGCAGGACCCGGGCGCGGCCTTCGCCGCCGTGCACCACCTGCTGCTCGGGCACGGCCTGGCGGCCCGCGCGCTGCGCGCGGGCGGCGCGCAGACCGTCGGGATCACCCTCAACCCGGCCGACGTGCGCCCCGCCGACGCGGACAGCGCCGCGGACGTGGCGGCGGCACACCTGGTCGACGGGCTACAGAACCGGATCTTCCTCGATCCGCTGCTGCGGGCCGCCTACCCCGACGACGTGCGGGAGCACGTGGCCCGCATCGTCGAGCCGACATTCCTGCGCGACGGCGACGAGAAGCTGATCGCCGCCCCGATCGACCTGCTCGGGATCAACTACTACCAGCCCACCTACGTCGCCGGCCGGGCCGACGGCGCGGGCAGCGCCGCCTACCCGGGCACCGCCGGTGCGGTGGAGTTCCTCCCGCCGGTGGGGCCACTGACCGACATGGGCTGGATGATCGAGGCGGCCGGGCTCACCCGGCTGCTGGAGCGCATCGCCACGGACTATCCCGGCGTACCGATGATGATCACCGAGAACGGCGCGGCGTTTCCCGACAAGGCCGGCGCGGACGCCCCGAACGGCGCCGGGCAGGTGCTGGACGACGATCGGATCGCCTACCTCGACGGGCACCTGCGCGCCGCCCACGAGGCGATCTCCCGGGGCGTGGACCTGCGGGGCTATCTCGTATGGTCACTGCTGGACAACTTCGAGTGGGCCGAGGGCTACCGTCGACGGTTCGGGATCATCCACGTCGACTACCTGACGCAACGACGCACACCGAAGTCCAGTGCCCGGTGGTACCAGGAGGTGATCTCCCGGAACGGGCTGTGACGAGGCGGTGGTAACGGGGATGACGACGGCGCAGCGGCCGACACTCGAGGCGGTGGCCCGGCTGGCGGGCGTCTCACGGGCCACCGTGTCCCGGGTGGTGAACGGCTCCACGACCGTCGCCGAACCGATCCGGGAGGCGGTCCACCAGGCGGTGGCCGAGCTGGGGTACGTGCCGAACCTGGCCGCCCGCAGCCTGGTCACCCAGCGGACCGACTCCGTCGCCCTGGTGCTGCCCGAGGCCGCCACCCGGGTCTTCTCCGACGACCAGGTCTTCCCCGGCATCATCCGGGGCGCGGCGCAGGAGCTGGAGGCGGCCGACAAGCAGCTCGTGCTGATGCTGGCCGGCTCGCCCGCCGGACACGACCGGGTCGAGCGCTACACGACGGGGCGGCACGTCGACGGGGTGCTCTTCGCCTCGCTGCACGGCGAGGATCCGCTGCCCGGCCGGCTGGCCCGCCTCGGCATCCCCGTCGTGTGCAGCGGCCGGCCGCTCGACGGCGCCGACGTGCCCTACGTCGACGTCGACCACGTCGGCGGGGTCGCCAGGGCGGTGCGGTACCTGCTCGACAGTGGTCGCCGCAGGATCGCCACGATCGCCGGCCCGCAGGACATGGTGGCCGGCATCGAACGGCTGGCCGGCTACCGGAACACGGTCGCCGACGCCGGCCTGCCGGAACTCGTGGCGACCGGCGACTTCACCCGCGAGTCCGGCACGACGGCTATGCGGCAGCTCCTCGCCGAGCATCCCGACCTGGACGCCGTCTTCGCCGCCTCCGACCTGATGGCGCACGCCGCCCTGCGGGCGCTGCGCGAGGCGGGGCGGCGGGTGCCGGACGACGTGGCGGTGATCGGCTTCGACGACATCGAGACCGCCGCGTACACCGAGCCGCCGCTGACCACCGTCCGCCAGCCGATCGTGCAACTGGGGCGGGCGATGACCCGGCAACTGCTGCGGATCGCGGCCGGCGAGCAGGTCGAGCAGGCGCTGATGCTGCCGACCGAGCTGATCGTCCGCGAGTCGGCCTGACCGGCGGCCCGACCACGACCGGGCCGCCCCCGCAAGCCCCTTCCCGCCGCGCTGGCCGCCCTCCCCGGGCTCCCGCCCGAGTGCCGGGAGGTTGGTTCCGCTTTCTGGGACGGTCGTAGATCCTGGTGGGAAACGGCCCCCGGAGAGGCCGTTTCCCACCAGGATCTCCCACGCGTACCTGTGCCCCGACCCGTGCCGCCCCCACCGGCGACGGCACGCCGCCACCAACCACCCCCGAGCGGGGATCGTCCTCGAATCCCGCCTCGCCCTCCGGGCCGGTAATCCGGTGGTCGGCACCCGGGCCCGCGACTATGGTCCCCGCTGTGACCGAACCGGCCCAGCTCATCCGCGTACCCGCGCTCTCCGACGTCGCCGAGTACGCGTACGCGGCCACGGTCGTCCCGCCCGCCCGGCTGGTGTTCACCGCCGGCGCCTGCCCGCTCGACGCCGACGGGCGGACCGTCGCACCCGGCGACCCGGTCGGCCAGGCCCGGCAGGTCATGGCGAACCTGGAGACCGCCCTCGCGGCGGCCGGTGCCCGGCTCACCGACGTCGTCAGGACCACCGTGTACGTCGCCTCGTCCCGCCAGGCCGACCTGGTGGCCGCCTGGGAGGTCGTCCGGGACGCCTTCGGCGACCACGAGCCGCCCAGCACCCTGCTCGGAGTGACCGTCCTCGGCTACCCCGAGCAGCTCGTCGAGGTCGAGGCCGTCGCCGCCGTCAAGGCCGTCGCCGCCGTCGAGGTCGAGGCCGTCGCCCGCGACGGGAACTGACATGCCGATCCGGACGGCCCGCCCCGACGACGCGCCCGCCGTGGTGGCGCTGCGCGCCATCGTGCACCCCTACCTGGTACGCGGTGTCGAGTCGACCCGCCGGATGATCGCCCAGCCGCCGCCCGACGAGGCCTGGACGGCGTACGTCCACGAGGTGGACGGCGCCGTCGTCGGCTGGGTGTCGGCGTACCGCAACGCCCACACGTCCGAGCCCGACGTCGGGGAGGTCGCCACCCTGCACGTGCACCCGGAGCACCGGGGCCGCGGCGCCGGCACCGCGCTGCTGACCGCCGCGCTGGGGCACCTGCGCGACATCGGCGCCCGTCGGGTGCGCACCTGGGCGCTGCCGGAGTCGCTGCCGTTCGCCCGCCGGCACGGGTTCACGCCCAGCCGCGAGCTGCGCTACTCGGCGCTCGACCTGCGGCCGGCCCCGCCGATGCCGCAGCCGCCGCCGGGCGTACGGCTGCTCCCGCTGACCGACGTCGACCCGCGTCGGCTCCACCTGGCCGAGACGGCGGCGGCGGCCGACGAACCGGAGGACGTGCCGGCCGACTCGATCAGCTATGACGCCTGGCGCCACGAGGTGTGGGAGAACCTGGGCCTGGACCGGGCGGCCAGCACGGCGGCCGAGACGGGCGGCGAGGTGGCGGCGTTCAGCCTCGTCATACGCGACGGCGACCGGATGTGGTCGGACTACACCGGTACGGTGCCGGCGCACCGGCGGCGTGGGCTTGCCCGCCTCGCCAAGACGGCGGCGCTGCACCGCGCCGCCGCCGACGGGGTACGCGTCGCCTACACCTCGAACGACGAGGCGAACGCGCCGATGCTGGCGATCAACGTCAAGCTCGGCTACCGCCCGGTCGGGTCGAGCTGGTCCTGCCTGCGCGACCTCTCCTGACCCGGCCACCGACCACCCTCGCGTGGTCGGCCCGCCCGCCGGCCAGCGATCCGCCGTCGGCCCGCCCGCCGGTCAGCCGGCGGCAGACACCCGCTGCGCGACCGTCAGGGTGTCGGCGCCGAAGAGTACCAGCCGGGCCTCGGTGACGTGCGTCGGGGCAGCCGGGCGGAGCACCGACAGGGCCTGCCGGACGGCGTCCTCGACCGGCCAGCCGTAGACGCCGGCCGAGACCAGCGGAAACGCCACGCTGGCCGCACCCAGCTCGTCGGCGATCCGCAGGCTGTTCGCGTAGCAGTCGCGCAGTAGCGCCGAGCGGTCCTTCCCGGCCGACCAGACCGGCCCGACCGTGTGCACCACCCAGCGCGCCGGCAGGTTCCCCGCGGTGGTCGCGACCGCCTGGCCGGTGGGCAGGCCGCGGCCGTACCGGGAGGCGCGCAACGCCCGGCACTCGTCGAGGATGGCCGGACCGCCCCGCCGGTGGATGGCCCCGTCCACTCCCCCGCCGCCGAGCAGCGACGAGTTGGCGGCGTTGACGACGACGTCCACCCGTTGGGTCGTGATGTCCCCCTCGACCAGGGTAATCTCCACGTCAGCCCTCCGCCGTGGACTGGCCGAGCGACCGACGGGCCAGCAGGGTCGCCCCGGCGACGGCGGCCGGCATGACGAGCACCGCGCCGAGCGGGATCAGGAAGCAGACGAAGACCGCCACCCCGAAGCCGAGCGTCGTCGGGCGGTCCGCCTTGAGGTGTGCGCGCCGCTGCGGCAGCCGCATCCCGCGCCGGTAGAAGGGGGCACCGACCAGCTCCACGGCGAGCAGCCAGCCGCCGACCGCCGCCCCGATCACCGGCACCACGGTCTGGCCGACCACCGGGATGAAGCCGGCGGCGAAGAGCGGGATGCCGAAGAGGATCGACAGGCCCACCAGCCGTACCGAGTCGGCGAGGCTGCGCCGCAGCGACGGCCAGAACGGCACGTCGACCGCGTTGGGCGTGCCGCCGAGGCGTTCCTCGACCCGCTCGGAGATCTTCTCGTAGAACGGGTCGCCGATGACCAGGGTGACGGCGGTGAAGCTGACCACCGCGAGCAGGCCGCCGATGCCGAGGAAGGCCAGCCCGGCGATCACCCGGGCCAGGCTGCGCGCGGTGGTCGACCAGTCGTCGGCGAACGGGGTCACCAGCGCGGCCAGGTCGTCCACGAAGTACGCCAGGGTGGCGAACGCGGCCACGAAGAGCGCGCCCGAGATCAGCGCCGGGATGAGGCCGAGCAGCATCATCCCGGGACTGCGGACGTAGAGACCGAGGCCGCGCAGGAGCAGGCCCACGCCGGCGAAGAACCGGCCGGCGGCGCCGGTCACGGGCGCGGCGATGCGGGGTGCGTTCACGACGGAGAGCCTAGTGGCCGCCGGCGCACCGACCGGCCGCGACCGACCGGTGCCCGGCGTACAGGCGCCCCCGACCTGCTCGTCGCGGCCGTGCCTACGACCCGGGCCCGCGCACCGGCGAACGGACGCTGAGCCCGCCGGGCAGGATGGACGGGTGCGCGCATCCCGGCTGATCTCCCTGGTCCTGCTGCTGCAAGCCCGGGAGACGATGACCGCGGTGGAACTGGCGCGCGAGTTGGAGGTCTCCGAGCGGACCGTCTACCGGGACGTGCTGGCGCTCTCCGCCGCCGGGGTGCCCGTCTACGCCGACCGGGGCCGGGCGGGCGGCTACCGGCTGCTCGGCGGCTACCGGACCCGGTTGACGGGGCTGACCCGGGACGAGGCGGAGGCGCTCTTCCTGGCCGGGCTGCCCGGCCCGGCCGGCGACATGGGACTCGCCGACGCGGTGGCCTCGGCCGAACTGAAGGTGCTGGCGGCGCTGCCGCCCGCGCTGCGCGACGCGCCGGCCCGCACCGGGCAGCGGTTCCACCTGGACGTGCCGGGCTGGTTCCGCGAGGCGGGGCCGCCGCCGTGGCTCACCGAACTGGCCGGCGCCGTCTGGCGGGACCGGGTGGTCGAGCTGCGTTACCGGCGCGGCGACCGCGAGGTGACGCGCGGCGTGCGGCCGTACGGGCTGGTGCTCAAGAACGGCGTCTGGTACCTCGTGGGCGGCGTCGGCGACGACGTGCGCACCTACCGGGTCGACCGGGTCACCGGCGTGGCGGTGGGCGGGGAGACCTTCGACCGGGACGAGGGCTTCGACCTGGCCGGGCACTGGCGGCAGCGGGCCGAGGCGTTCCAGCGGGGCGTGCTGCGGGAGCGGGCCACCGTCCGGCTCAGCCCCGCCGGCCTGCGCCAGCTCCGGCACCTGGCGGACGCCCCCTTCGCGTACGACGAGGCGGTCGCCGGCGCCGGCGGGCCCGACGGGCAGGGCTGGGTGGTGACCCGGCTGCCCGTCGAGTCCGTCGACGTCGCGTACCACCAGTTGTTGGGGCTGGGCCCGGAGGTGGAGGTGCTCGACCCGCCGGAGCTGCGGGCGAGGCTGGCCGAGGCGGCCGAACGGATGACCCGCCGCTACGCCGGGCCGCAGCCGGAGCCCGAGCCGCAACCCGAGCCGGGGCCGGGGCCGGGTCAGCGGAAGCCGGTCTCGGCGGCCGGTCGGCCGGGCTCCACCACCTCCGTGTAGTAGCGCGCCCAGTGCGGCCGGGTGCCGTCCAGGTCGGTGAAGCCGTACACCTGGGCCAGCCCGCCGCTGTCGAGCGACGCGCCGTTCCAGCGGGCCCGGTCACCGTCGGCGGCCAGGGCGGCGACCGCGCGGCCGACCAGGGCCGGCGTCTCCGACATGACGAAGTGCGGCTCCTTGGCGGCGGCGTCGCGCCAGTTCTCCTCGGTGACGCCGTAGTGCTCCAGCATCGCCTCGGACCGCAGCCAGCCCGGGGTCAGCGCGACGGCGGTGCAGCCGTGCGGCTTCAGCTCGTGTGCCCAGCTGAAGGCGAGCCGGTTCACGGACGTCTTGGCCAGGTCGTAGAAGACCGAGAGCCGGTAGTTGGCGTCGTTGTGCTCCCGCGTGCCGTCGCCGACCTCGACCACCAGGCCACCCGGGCGGCGGATCAGCAGCGGCAGGGCGTGATGGCAGGTGATGATGTGGGTGTCGATCGCCAGGCGCAGGCTGCGGAAGCCGGCCTCCAGCGGCTGCTCCCAGACCGGCTTCTCCCAGGTGGTCAGGGGGTCGCCGCCCCAGATGTCGTTGACCAGCACGTCGAGGCGGCCCTGCTCGGCGTCGATCCGGGCGACCAGGTCGCGGACCTGCTCGGATACGAGATGGTCGACCCGCACGGCGATGCCGGTGCCGCCGGCGGCGGTGACCAGTTCGGCGGTCTCCTCGATGGTCTCCGGCCGGTCCATCTCGGAGCGGCCGGCCCGGCTGCTGCGGCCGGTGGCGTAGACCGTGGCGCCGGCGGCCCCGAGCTGGATCGCGATCTGCCGCCCGGCGCCCCGGGTCGCCCCGGCGACGAGCGCGACCTTCCCTGTCAGTGGTGTCGTCATGCGGCGAGCCTGTCAGCGATACCTGACAACCGAAGTCCGGTTTCGTGAAGCCGTGTCGTGCGTCATGCTCGCCGGCATGCACCTGCTGCTCTCCGGGATCGTCGGCTCGGTCGCGTACGGGCTGGCCGGGCCGGGTTCCGACGTCGACCGGCTCGGCGTGTTCGCCGCGCCCACCGTCGCGTTCCACGGCCTGCGTCCGCCCCGCGAGTCGGTGGTGACCACCGACCCGGACATCACCCTGCACGAGGCGGCGAAGTGGTGCCGCCTGGCGTTGAGCGGCAACCCGACCGCCACCGAGCTGGCCTGGTTGCCGGAGGACTGCTACGAGACCCGTACGGAGTTCGGCGACCGGCTGATCGCCATCCGCTCGGCGTTCCTCAGCGCGCCCCGCGTACGCGCCGCCTACCTCGGGTACGCCGGCCAGCAGTTCCGCAAGCTGGAGTCCCGGGGCGACGGGACGGCTTCCGCCGACACCCGGCGGCGGGTCGCCAAACACGCCCGGCACCTGGCCCGGCTGCTGCACCAGGGCCGGGTGCTGCACGCCACCGGCGTGCTGGAGATCCGGCTCGCCGACCCACAGTGGTTCCGGGGGTTCGGCGAGCGGGTGGCCGGCGGCGCCCTGGACGAGGCACGCACGCTGCTCGCCGAGGCGGAACGGGACTTCGACCGCGTCCGCACCCCGCTGCCGCAGCGCTCGGACGAGACGACGGTGCAACGCTGGCTGCTCGCCGTCCGCGCCGCCCACCTCCCCACCTCCGCCTCCGGCCCCGGCTCCGGCCCCGGCTCCGGCTCCGGCTCCGGCTCCGGCTCCGGCTCCGGCGGATCTTGGTAGGAAAGTGCCCTGGAGCCTCCCGGAGGGGCCGTTTCGTGCCAAGATCGACCGGTCAGGCGAGCGGCACAACGCGGGTGCTCGCGGCTCACCGCCGCCGCGTCACCCGAAATACGGTTTGTCGGCGCGGAGGCTGCGGCTAGCGTCCTCAGGCGTCCTCGATCTCGGGAAGGAGGTGGGCACCGTGTCCGTCATGACATCGTCGTGCTCCCACCCGGCCCCGAGGACGCCGCGGTCCTGATCCGGGAGCACGTCACACCCGGAAGGATCCCCATGACCGACCTGGTCATCCGCCCGATCACCGCGGGCGAGGTAACACTGTTCGATTCACTGCCCGACCCCCGGCTGGTCGGCCGCGCCGCTTTCGGCGAGAACTATTCCGACATGGCCGCCGACGGGCAGTACCGTCCCGAGTGGAGCTGGGTCGCCCTGCGTGACGGCGTGGTGGTCGCCCGCGCCGCCTGGTGGGCGGGGCCGGACGACGACGCGCCACTGGCCCTCGACTGGCTCGACTTCACCGATCAGGAGGCGGCGGTGCGGTTGTTGCGGGCCGCGCCGCTGCGGGCCGAGTACACGCTGTCGTTGCCGCCCGGCTGGCGCTGCGAGCCGGCCGTCCGCGCGCAGGCCGAGGCCCGGATAGCGGTCGCGACCGCCGCCGGCATGTCGGTGCTCGTCGAGCGGTACCGGTACCGCTGGACACCGAGCTGCGGGCTGCCCGCCCGGCCCGGCCGGTTGGAGTTCCGCCCGGAGCCGGACGACGCCGTGGTCCTCGACGTGCTGCGCCAGATCGGCGAGGGGAGCCTCGACGCGCACAACCGCCACACCACCGCCGGGCAGGGGGCGGACGCGGCGGCCCGGGAGGAACTCGACCTGCTGCGCTGGCTGCCGAGCCCGCGCGACTGGTGGCGGCTGGCCTGGACGCCGACCGGTGAACTGGTCGGCGTCACCGTCCCGGCCCGCAACCACAGCGACCCGGTCGTCGGCTTCGTCGGTGTCGTGCCCGGACAGCGCGGGCGCGGCTACGCGTACGACCTGCTGGTCGAGGCCACCCACCTGCTCGTCGAGGCGGGGGCGGAGGAGATCGTGGCGGCCACCGACCAGCCGAACCACCCGATGGCCGCCGCCTTCGCCCGGGCCGGCTACCCGATCGAACGGGAACGCGTCGACCTCGTGTGACGGGCCGGCCACCGGCGTCGGTGTCCGACGCCGGTGGTCGCGTCACCCGTTGAGGAAGGTAGACACCCGGCTGCGCAGGTCGGCGCGTTCGCTCCAGAGCACGCCCGGCCGGTCGTACACGTGCAGGGTGGCCCGGGGCAGCACGGCCGCGAGCTGCTCGGCGGCCTCGACCGGATGCAGGTCGTCGCCGGTGCAGCCGATCACCAGGGCCGGCGCGGTGACCGCGGCCAGCGGCCGGGCGTCGCGCAGCGGCGCCTGCCCCGGCAGGCCCGCCAACCCCGGGGCGAGCCCGTCGCGCAGAAGCTGGTCGAGGCGCTGGCGCAGGTAGGCCCAGCCGGCCGGGGTGTTGCGTACCCCGGGTGGCAGTTCGGCCTGGACCACGTCGGCGACGGCGGAGGCGTCGCCGGCCTCCACCGCGTCGAGCAGCGCGGTCAGCCGGGCCCGGGCGGCCTCGCCGCGGGGCCGGTCGAGCGCGGCGGGCAGGAAGAAGACGAGCCGCTCGAAGCGGTCGGGGCTCTCGATCAGCAGCCGGCAGAGCGCGCCCGCGCCGAGGCTGGCGCCGAAGACCCGGCTGGCGCCGCCGAGGTCGGCGACCGCGCGCAGGTCACGGGCGAGGTCGAGGTAGCTCCACGGACCGGGCGGCGCGTCGGAGCGGCCGTGCCCGCGGAACTGGAAGAAGAGCTTGCGGCCCGTCACCCCGCTGCCGAACGGCCGGGTGGTGGCGATGCCGTTGCCCAGCCCGTGGGCGAAGACCGTGACCGGGTCACCCGTGCCGGTGACGAGTTGCTCCAGGTGTACGCCGTGCGGCGTGGCGACCAGCTCGGTCTCCGGTTCCGGCAGGGCCGGCCGACCGGTACGCGGGCCACCCGGGCCGGGGCCCCAGGTGCGGGGCCCTCCGTCCGGCGGGGGCGGCCAGCGGAAATCCCTCACCAGAACCCTTTGCCGTCACTCAGGTCGCGCAGCCCCACCCGGACGTCGAGCAGGTAGATCAGACCGGCGGCGATGCCGACGAGCCCGAAGAGACTGATCGGACCGAAGCCGAGCAGGGTGAGCACCAGGCAGACGGCAAGGATCGCGATCCAGCCGCCCTTGGGCAGCGTGCCGATGGCCGAGAAGGCGTCGGAGCGTTGGGTGATGGCGTGGACCAGGGCGATGCCCTGCACGATCAACGCGAAGACGAGCAGGATCAGCTCGGTCACGTAGCGAACATCGAAGGCGAAGAGCGGCGCGGCGTAGGCCATGTCGGCAAGCTTATGCCGATGGCCCCGATCCGTCCGACAGGACGCAGCGGGGCCATCGGCGCAGCGGACTATTCGGCGGCCGGGCGGGCCCGCTTGGTGGCCCGGGGCAGCTTCGCCGACGGGGCGGCGGCCGGCTTCGCGGCGGCCCTGGTGGCGGCGGCCTTGGTGGCCCGGGTGGTCGCCTTCTTGGCGGTGGCCGGCTTGGCCTCCAGCACCTCGGCCACGTCGGCCGGGGTCGGCACCTCGGCGGCGGTCGCGGTGGCCGGCGTCGCGGTCGCCGTGGCCGGCGTCGCGGTCGCCGTGGCCGGCGTCGCGGTCGCGGTGGCCGGCGTCGCGACGGCGGTGGTCGACGTCGCGACGGCGGCCTCGGTCCCGGTCGCCTCGATGTCGGCGTTCACGGTCTCGGCGGCCTCCAGCACGCCGGCGCCGACGACCCGCTCGCCGCGGGCGATCAGCGCGACGTACGCGGCCTGCGCCCGCTCCTGCGCGGCCTGGGCACCGGCGACCATCACGGCGGCGTTGCGGGCCGCCACGACGCGCAGCCGGTCCAGGTCGGCGACCACGCGCAGCTTCTCGAGGTCGGCGACCTCACGCAGGCGCTTCAGGTCCAGCTCCGCCGGGACGGCCTTCTCGCGCAGGCCGCCGGCGGTCAGGTTCGCCGTACGCAGGGTGTCGTTGGCCTTCTGGCGCAGCTCGACCCCGGTGACGACGGCCTTGCCGCCCAGGTCGGCGACGACCTTGGTGCCGAGGTCGGTCACGACGGCGGGAAGCTTGCGAAGCTGCTGGAGGGCGAGCTCGCCGGCACCAGCGGCGGCGTAGATCGGGGCCGGGATGCGGCTGGTCTTCGGCTGGGTCATCACTTCTCCTCTTCGGCCGCGTCGGCGGCCTTCTTCTTCACGGGGGTGTCGATCGGAGCGGGGGCGGCACCGGCCTCGGTGACGGCGACCGATTCCAGGACGGCCTCGGTCGGGGTCCCCTGCGGCGTGGTGGGGCCCGTCGCGGCGAGGTTCGCCAGGTCGGGCGCCGCCTCGGCGGAATCCGACGGGCCGGCGGTCGCCCCGGGCACGGGGCCGGCGGTGGCCCCCGGCTCGGCGGCTGCGGGGCCAGTGGCGGGTGTCGCGCCGGTGGCCGCCGCGGTCGCCTCGGCGAGCCGCGCGTTCTCCCGGCGGAACGTCTCGTAGATCTGGGTGAGCGACTGCTTCTGCGCCATCGTCAGGTCGGGGTCGACGGTGATCGCCGCGAGCACGCCCTGACCCTCCTTGTCGTCGAGCAGCCCGGCCCGCAGGTACATCGCCGGGGTGGAGACCCGCAGCGCGCTGGCGAGCTGCTGGAGCACCTCGGCGCTCGGCTTGCGCAGGCCGCGTTCGATCTGACTGAGGTAGGGGTTGCTGACCCCCGCCTGCTCGGCGAGCTGCCGGAGTGAGATCTTCGCGTTGCGGCGCAGGTCGCGAATGAACCCGCCGACGTCGGGAAGCTCCTTACCAGTGGCCATGACCCGACGCTAACCCGCCCTGCTAGCTACTGCAAGCAAAACGCTAACCAGAGTTAGCGACGTCTCACCGCCCGGCTGTTGCCGACCCCGGCCACGCCCGGCCGGCCGGCCGCCAGAGTGATCGCCGCCGATAAACCGGTGGCGCGACGGCGTCCGGCCCGCCACGATCGAGCTCGTGCTCGTCGACCTGTGGCCCCAGTACGGCCTCACCATCTCCACACCCCGGCTCCAACTGCGCCTGCCCCACGAGGAGGAACTGGCGGACCTCGCCCAGCTCGCGGGCCGGGGCGTGCACCGTGCGGGCGAACGCCCGTTCCTGACGCCGTGGACCGACGGCGACCCGGAGGACCGGGCGCTCGGCGTGTTGCAGGGGCACTGGGACAGGCTCGGCGGCTGGAGCCACTCGGCGTGGCGGCTCGGCCTCGGCGTCTTCCGGCATGACGAGCCGCTCGGTGTGGTCACGCTCGCCGCACGCGACTTCCTGGTGGTCCGGGAGGTCACGACGTCGGCGTGGCTCGGGGTCGACCACCAGGGCAGGGGCTACGGAACCGAGGCCCGCGCCGGCCTGCTCACGCTGGCTTTCGACCACCTCGGCGCCGATGCCGCACGCACCGAGGTCTTCCAGGACAACCACTCGTCCCAGGGGGTCTCCCGCAAGCTCGGCTACGAGCACGACGGCATCTCCGTCGACGCCCGCGGCGACGAGGCCCTCGTGTCAGATCGCCTCCGGCTCACCCGCGAGAAGTGGAGCCGGCAGGACCGGCCCGCCGTGACGGTCCACGGGGTGGCGGCCTGCCTGCCGATGTTCGGTCTCCGACCGGAGCCCCGCACCGCCCAGCCCGCGCCGTAACAAGCCGGTTGCGTCCCGGTCGCCCCCTGCGTACCTTTCCACAGTGACCAAGATCGAAGTGAACGGCGCCCTGCTCGCGTACGACGACACCGGCAGCGGCAGCCCGGTCGTCCTGCTGCACGCCGGCATCGCGGACCGCCGCATGTGGCGCGAACAGGTCGGCCCGCTCGCCGCGCGGCACCGGGTGATCACCCTCGACCTGCGCGGCTACGGGGAATCCGAACTCCCGCCGGCCCCGTTCGCCCACCACGACGACGTGGCCGGGCTGCTCGACGCGCTGGACCTCCCCCGGGCCGCCCTGGTCGGCTGCTCGTTCGGCGGCGCCGTGGCGATCGACACCGCGCTGGCCCACCCGGACCGGGTCACCGCGCTCGCCCTCCTGGGCACCGCCGCCTCGGGCCACGAATGGTCGGAGGAGGCAAACGACCTCTGGGACAGCCTGGTGGGAGAGGTCGACCCGGAGGACGTCGCCGCCAGCGCCACCGGCGACGTGCGGTTCTGGGTGGTCGGCCCGCACCGTGAACCCGAGGACATCGACCCGGGGCTGCTCGCCTTCGCCCACGAGATGGACCTGCGGGCGCTCGCCGCCGAACTGGCGCTCAGCGCGGTCGACATCGCCGAACTCGACCCGCCCGCGATCGGACGCCTCGGCGAACTCCGGATGCCCGTGCTCGTCGGCGCCGGCGCCGCCGACGTACCCGACATCAGCCGCCTCGCCGACCGGATCGCGGCCGAGGCGCCCCACGCGACCCGCCTGCCGGACGTGCCGGACGCCGGGCACCTGCTGCCGCTGGAGCGCCCCGCCCCGGTCAACGCCGCCCTGCTCGGCTTCCTCCCCTGACGCCGCCACCACCGGCCGGACCGACGACAAGGACCCGCCTGGCGCGGGGGTGGCTTCAGTCGTCGCGTCCGGCACCGCGGCCGGGCGCGCTCATGTCCCCCGTGCCGGGCGTCCCCTCGGCCAGCGCGTAGCGCAGGTAAACGGTGCCCGTCGGACTCGCCACCGGCGGTTCGAGCAGGGTGAGACTGGCGGGCACCGCGCCACCGTCGAACACCTTCTTGCCGACGCCGAGCACGATCGGGTGCACCCAGAGGTCGAGACGGTCGAAGAGCCTCTCGCGCAGCAGGGTCTGCACCAGATTCAGGCTCCCGACCACCTTCACGTGCTCGTGCCGGTCCCGGATCTCACGCACCGCGCCCGCCAGGTCCGGGCCGAGCTGCGTGGACCCGGCCCACGAGAGGTCGGGCCGCCCACGCGAGGCGACGTACTTCGGGACGCTGTTGAAGAGCGCGGCGATCTCGCCGTCCTCGCCGCCCTCCTGCTGCGGCCAGTGCGCGGCGAAGATGTCATAGGTCCGCCGGCCGAGCAGGAGAGCGTCCGTCCCCTCGTACGCGGCACCGACCTGCGCCCCGGCGACCTCGTCCAGCAAGGGCGCCTGCCAGCCGCCGAACCGGAACCCCGCCGGGTCCTCCTCGGGGCCCCCGGGCGACTGCCCGACGAGGTCGAGGGTGGCGAACAGCTCGATGTGGATGAGGCCCATGCCCTGCTCCCACTGACTCGGTGGTCTCGGTCGGGAGGCAGACCCGGGACGCCGCGCCGGCACTCCCCGCTCACGATAGATGACAGGCCGCGTCCGCGCCGGACGACTGCCGGCCCGTCGTCACCGCGGACCACCGGCGGGCCGCTACCAGAGGGGGCGGATCGCGCCGACCGGCAGGCCGCCGCCGAACAGGGGCGTCTCGGCGTACTCGGCCAGCACCGGGGCGTCCACGCCGAGCCGGCGCAGGGCGGAGACCAGCACCGGCGTCCGGGCGCGGCCCGCGCCATCGTCGATCTTGAGGGCGACCGCCCCGACCCCGGGCATCGCCGCGGCGAGCACGCCCTCGGCACCGATCTTGGCGAGCAGCCCGGGAACCCCGCGCATCAGCCGGCTGTCGTCGGCCAGCGTGCCGCCGACCAGGTCCGGGTGCGCGCGCATCGCGTCGGCGACCGCCCGGGGCACGGAGCCGGGCTCCGCCGAGACCAACCGCAGGTACGCCCCGGCCAGGCCGGTCAGCGACACCGCGAGCACCGGCGCGCCGCAGCCGTCCACCCCGACCGCCGCCGCCGGCTCGCCGGTGAACTCCTCGATCGCGTCCCGCAGCCGCTGTTGCAAGGGGTGCTCCGGGTGCCAGTAGCCGTCGAGCGGCCAGCCGGCCGCCAGGCAGGTCAGCAGCATCCCGCTGTGCTTGCCGGAGCAGTTCATCTGCGTACGGCTGGGGCCGCCGCCGGCGCGCAGCACGGCCGCGCGGGCCTCGTCGCCCACGGGCAGCTCCGGCGGGCAACCCAGGGCCGACTCGTCCAGCCCGGCGCGGGCCAGCAACGCGCCCACCCGGGCCAGGTGGAACTCCTCCCCGGCGTGGCTGGCCGAGACCAGCGCCACGTCGGCGGGGTCGGTCAACGCCAACCCGGCGTGCAGCATCCCGACCGTCTGCATCGGCTTGCTGCACGAGCGCGGAAAGACCGGGGAGGTCACGTCCCCGGCTCCGGCCACCGTCGCGCCCGCGGCGTCCAGCACCACCACGGACCCCCGGTGCACGCCCTCGACGAACCCCGACCGGACCACCTCGGCGAGCGGCGAACCGCCCTCGTACGTCTTTGCCACAGGTGGAAGGTACCGGCAGCAGCGGCCCGCTGCCCGGCAGGCGGGTGAGCAGGCGGTCTGCCGCCCGGCGTACAGCAGCGCCGGCCGGGTCGCCGCTTACCGGGCGGCGGCCGGCACGCCGAGCAGCCCGCGCGCTTCGGCGGTGGTCAGGGGCGGCCGCTGGGCGAGCTGGGCGAAGCCGACGGCCCGGGCGACGAGCTGCATGTTGGACTCGACCGGGCGGCCCTTGGCGTAGGTCACCGTGTCCTCCATGCCGACGCGCAGGTGCCCGCCGGCCGAGAGCGACGCGAGCATGACCGGGATCGTGCTGCGGCCGATGCCGGTGGCCGCGAAGGTGGTGCCCTCGGGCAGGTCGCGCAGCGCCTGGTGGGCGGAGACCAGCGTCGAGGTGGTGCCGGGCATACCGCCCGGCACGCCCATCACGAAGTCGACGTGCACGTGCCCGCCGGCCGGCAGGCCGTACCTGCCGAGCAGCCGTTGCAGGGCGGTCAGGTGGCCCAGGTCGAAGATCTCGTACTCGGGGACGATGCCGCGTTCCTGCATCCGGGTGTGCAGGTCGACGATGAAGTCCCAGCGGTTGAGGAAGACGTCGTCGCCGAAGTTGAGCGTGCCCATCGTGCAGGAGGCCATGTCCGGTCCGGCGTCGAGCACGGCGAGCCGGTCGGCCTCCGGGTCGGTCACCGCACCGCCGGAGGAGAGCTGCACGATCAGGTCGGTGCTCCCCCGCAGAGCCGCCACGGTCTCCCGCAGCCGCCCCTGGTCCAGGGTCGGCTTCGCCTCGTCGTCACGCAGGTGCACGTGGATCACGGCGGCGCCGAGCGCCTCGCACTCCTTGGCGGTCAGCAGCAGCTCGTCCAGCGTCACCGGCAGCGCCGGCACCTCCGCCTTGGTCGACTCCGCGCCGGTGGGGGCAACCGTGATCAACGTCCCTGTCGTCATGCCGGCGATCCTAGACCGAGGCCGGCGAGCCAGTCGACCGGAACTCTTGCGGCCCCAGCGCCACGAAAGGGAGATTCTTTCGCCAACGGGCGGTCAGGCCGGATCGATCGCGGCGGCGGTCTCGTTGACGAGGAGCCGGGCGTCGTCGGCGACGTTGCGCTTCACCACGGCGAGGGCGACCTGGCCCAGCTCGTGGTGGTGCACCGCCGTGCCGACGAAGCCGACCGTCCGGCCGTCGAGGGTCACCGGCGTGCCGGCGGCCGGCGGCTGGTCGGTGGTCACCCCGTCGAGGTGCAGCAGTACGAGCCGACGCGGCGGCCGGCCCAGGTTGTGCACCCGGGCCACGGTCTCCTGGCCCCGGTAACAGCCCTTGTCCAGGTGCACGGCCGGGGCGATCAGGTCCACCTCGGCGGGGATGGTCCGGTGGTCGGTGTCCACCCCGACCCGCGCCCGCCGGGCGGCCACCCGCACCGCCTCGTACGCCCACAGCCCGGCGACGGGCACGCCGTCGCTCCGGAGACCGGTGACCACCTGCTCCATCGCGGCCCGGGGCACCAGCAGGTCCACGCCGAGCGGACCCCGACGCGCCCAGCCGCCGGCGGGCAGCGGGCGCACGTCGTACAGCGCGGTCGGCCGCGGCGGCACCTCGCCGGAGCGGAACTTCGGACCCGGCACCGCGACCACGTCGGGGTCGGCCAGCCCCGTCACGCCAAGCGACGCCACCGCCGCGGTCGCCTCCGGCCCGACCAGGGACAGCAGCGCGTGCCCGGCGGTCACGTCGCGCGGCTCGACCTTGCTGAAGAACCGCATCCGCTCCAGGTAGGACAGCAGGCCGGCGGTGGCACCCGGCTCGGTGTCGAGCCAGGTGGTGCCGCCGTCCTCGGCGACCATGGCGTGCTGCTCGACGTGCCCGTGCGGGGAGAGCACCAGCAGCTCGGTGCCCTGGCCGGCGACGAGCTGCGCCAGGTGCTGAGTGGTGAGGGTGTGCAGCCAGCCGATCCGTTCCTCGCCCGGCACCGCGACGACGCCCCGGTGCGAGCGGTCGACCAGGCCGACAGCCGTGTCGAGGGTGCGCTGCTCGCGCATCGGGTCGCCGTAGTGTGCCGCGACTCCCCGCACACCGGCCGCCGCGTGTGCCGCATCGGGCTGGTCCCGGCTGGCCTCGTCGATGCTCTCGACGCTCACCGCACCCGCGATGTCGATCATTTCCGGTCCCCGTTCTCGCAGCGCACGCAGGTGCCGAAGAACGAGACGTGGCCGATGTCCACCCGGAACCCCCGCTGGCTCGCCAACTCGTCGACCAGGGGCCGCAGCAGCTCCGGATCCATCTCGTCGATCGTGCCGCAGTCCCGGCAGACGAGGTGGACGTGCTGGTCCTCACCGGCCGCGTGGTAGGTCGGCGAGCCGTGGGAGAGGTGGGTGTGGGTGACCAGGCCGAGCCGTTCCAGCAGTTCCAGCGTGCGGTAGATGGTGGTGATGTTGACTCCCGCGGCCACCTCCCGGACGGCGGTGTGCACCTGCTCCGGGGTGGCGTGGCCCAGATCCAGCACGGCCTGGAGGATCAACTGCCGCTGCGCCGTCAGCCGCAGCCCACGGGCGCGGAGTATTTCCGCGAGGGAGGATTCGGACACCGTCCGATCATAGTTCGCCGCGCGGCGTCCGCCGCCCCTCGGCCTCGCCACCGCCGGGAGACCCGGGTCGCACCCGGCCCGCCGCGGACGACGCCGCTAGGCTCGACGACCGTGGTGGCGTCGAGGATCGCCGTGCCGGGGCGCGGGCTGCTGCCGCCCGGGGAGCCGGTGCTGCGCGGCGACGACCGGGGCGTGCTGCACGGCGACGGGCTCTTCGAGACCATGCACCTGCGCGGCGGGCGGCCGTGGCTGCGCGACGCACACCTGGCCCGGCTGGCCAGGGCGGCGGCGGCCGTCGAGCTGACGCTGCCCGCCGCCGGTGTGCTGGTCGGGCTGCTCGACGCCGTCCGCGCCGGCTGGCCCGCCGAGGTGGAGGGGGCGCTGCGGCTCGTCTGCACCCGGGGCCCGGAGGGCGGCGGCCCACCCACCGCCTACGCCACCCTGGGCGAGGTGCCGGCGGCGGCCCGGGCGGCCCGCCGCGACGGGATCACCGCGGCGACCCTGCCGCTCGGCGTCGCGGCGCGGGCCCGCCCCGCACTCGACTGGCTGCCGGCCGGCATCAAGTCCACCTCGTACGCGGTCAGCACCGCCGCCCGCCGGTGGGCCGCCCGCACCGGGGTGGACGACGTGCTCTGGCTCTCCACCGACGGGTACGCCCTGGAGGGGCCGACCGCCAACCTCGTCTGGCTGGCCGGCGACACCCTCTGCACGGTGCCCGCCGCCGAGACCGGCGTCCTGCCGGGAGTGACCGCCGCCTGGCTCCTCGCACACGCCCACGAACTGGGCCTGCGCGCCGCCGAGCGCCTGGTCACCCCGGCCGGGCTGCGGACCGCCGACGGGGTGTGGCTCAGCTCGTCCGTCCGCGGCCTCGTGGAAGTCCGCGCCCTGGACGCCGTGCCGCTGCGCCGCTGCCCGCACACCCCCGCCCTCCAGGCCCTGCTGGGCTTCCCCGCCCCATGACGGGGTGCCCGGGGCGGCGCAGAGACCGGGCAGGGCTCAGCCGGCCACCCGGATGAGGCGGGCGGAGAGGTGCGGGGAGAGGGGATGACCCACGGCCGCCATCTCCTGCGCGTAGAGCAGGGCACCCTCGACGATGCCGAAGAGGCGGTGCCCGGCGGTGACCTCCTTGGCGGTCGACGTGCGGACCACCGCGTCGGTGACGAACTCGATCTGGGCGCCCGTGCGCTTGCCGACGTGCAGCTCCATCACCCCGGTGGGCACGCTCATCAACGCTTCCAGCTCGTCGGTGGCCTTGTCGCCGTCCATCACCGGCCGCCACCAGCCGATCTCCCGGCCCGCCGGGCGGACCGGTCGGCTCTGCTCGTCGAGGATCCAGGCACGCGACTCGTAGCAGAGGAACGGCCGGCCGTCGTGGCTGATCCGGATCTCCTGCGCGAAGTCGAAGTCGTCGATGGTGGGGAAGCCGCCCCGCCCCCGGCCGCGCCACACCCCGACGTACGGCAGCAGGCCGTCCAACGCCGGGTGCAGCTTCGGACCGGCGCGCAGGTCGTGACTCTCCTCGAAGGGGTACGGCTCGACCGGCGGCGCGTTCAGCCACGGCGGCGGCTGCATCGGATTCTCGTCGCTCACCGGGTCACCTTCGTTCGCGACTGCGGGGCTCGCAAACCCGGCTCACTCCTCACACTCACCAGCGCCCTCTCGATATGCGTACAGCCAGGTAGACCAGGCCACCGGCGAGCGCGCCCAGACCGGCGACCAGCAGGCTGACGAACCCGATCTCGGTAACCATCGCGACCATCCTATGCTGGGTCCCATGGCCCGCAATCTCGTCGTCAAGGCGACCGCCGGGGCGGACGCCCCCGAGCGGTGCGCCCAGGCCTTCACCGTCGCCGCCACCGCGGCCGCCGCCGGGGTGCCCGTGTCGCTCTGGCTGACCGGGGAGTCGACCTGGTTCGCGCTGCCCGGCCGGGCGCAGGAGTTCGAGCTGCCGCACTCCGCCCCGCTGGCCGAGCTGCTGCACGTGATCCTCACCACCGGCACGGTGACCGCCTGCACGCAGTGCGCCGCCCGGCGGGACATCGGCCCGGACGACGTACTGCCGGGGGTGCGCATCGCCGGCGCCGCGGTCTTCGTCGAGGAGACGATGGCCGAGGGCGCACAGGCCCTGGTCTACTGACCGCCGCCCGGCGCCGCCCGCCGCGCCGCCGACCGGTGGGTCAGGCCGCGCAGCCGGTGGTCGCGGAGAGCACCACGCGGTCGCCGGAGAGGTCGGCGACGACGGTGACCGGGCCGCGCCGGTAGGCGTACGCCGCGAGGTCCCGCAGCACCGGGGCGCCGCCGACGGGAGCCAGCGCGGCGACCGGGGCGGACGTGGCCACGACGCCGGGCGAACGGGCGCTACGGGCGGTGCCGCCACCGGGACAGGGCGCGGTGACCAGCTCGGGAATGGAATCGGCCGGAGCGCCGAGGGCCCGCAGGGCCTCCGCGAGGGCGTCGGCCTCCGCGCCGGCCGCGCCCGTGCCGGGTACGACGTGACCGTCGCCGACCGGCCGGCAGCCGCTGTCGACGGTGAACCGGACCCGGCCGTCCCCCTCGACCCCGCCGTCGACGGTCACGAACTCACCCGCGTCGGCGCGTAGCCGAGGGCCGTCCGAGGTGGCCCGCACCCCGGCCCGCCAGGCCGCCGGCAACCGGTCGGCGACCTGCTCCAGCAGGGCCCGCTCCCCGCCCGCCACGACGAAGACGTCCACCCCGCGCGACAGGTCGGCACCGTCGGCGAACGGGGTGATCCGGCAGCCCCGCTCGATCCTGGGCGGGGTCAGCACGGCGGTGTCACCGGCCGCCGCGACCAGCTCGCCGACCGCGCCGTCGACCACCGGCCCGGCCTCGGCCAGGCTGCGTTGCTCGCGGACGGTCGGCGGGTCGTTGCGCACCGAGATCCAGGTCAGCGCCGCCAGCAGCACCGCCCACGCCACGGTGGCGGCGAGCAGCAGACGCCACCACCGCCGGGAGGACGCCGGCTTTCCGGGACCGGTAGGCGGGGCGTACCCCGCCGCTTCCACGCCGTTCACGGGGGCCATCGTGTCACGCCCGTCCCGGCGCGCCCGGACGGCGGTGGCGCCCACCACCGTCGTCCGGACACGGTCGTGGCCCGCCCCGGTGCGGGGGACGGGCCACGGGCCGGTCAGGACGTGGGTCAGGAGGCGACGGTGACGACGACCTCGTTGACGCCCCGGGCGGCGGTCACGGCGGCGTCGCCGTTGCCGTGCCGGGACAGCGCCCGCAGGGTCCAGGTGCCCGGCGCGGCGAAGAACCGGAACTGACCGGCCGGCGACGTCACCACCTCGGCGGTGAACTCACCTGTCGAGTCGAGCAGCCGGACGTACGCGCCCGGGACCACCTCGCCCGGGGCGGCGCGTACCACGCCCGTGATCACGGTTTCCTTCTCCAGGTCCAGGCTCGCGGGCAGCGGGGCGGCCTGGTCGGGGGCCGCGCAGCCGGCGGCGGTGGGTGCGGTCATGGCTCACGCCTCCCCGGGCTCGTCGCCGAGCGCGACCGGCACGCCGACCAGCGAGCCGTACTCGGTCCACGATCCGTCGTAGTTCTTCACGTTGCGGTGACCGAGCAGCTCCTGGAGCACGAACCACGAGTGCGAGGAGCGCTCGCCGATCCGGCAGTACGCGATGGTCTCGCGGCCGTCGTCCAGCCCCGCGTCGGCGTAGATCTTGCGCAGCTCGTGGTCGGACTTGAAGGTGCCGTCCTCGTTGGCCGCCCTCGACCACGGCACGCTGATCGCCGTGGGGATGTGCCCGGCCCGCTGCGCCTGCTCCTGCGGCAGGTGGGCGGGGGCGAGCAGCCGGCCGGCGAACTCGTCGGGGCTGCGCACGTCGACGAGGTTCCTGGTGCCGATGGCGGCCACGACCTCGTCGCGGAAGGCCCGGATCGAGGTGTCCGGCTCCTGTGCCACGTACCGCGTCGCGGGGCGCGTCACCGCGTCCGTGACCAGCGGGCGGGCGTCCAGCTCCCACTTCTTGCGACCGCCGTCGAGCAGCTTCACATCGCGGTGGCCGTAGAGGGTGAAGTACCAGTACGCGTACGCGGCGAACCAGTTGTTGTTGCCGCCGTAGAGCACGACGGTATCGTCGTTGCTGATGCCCCGCTCGGAGAGCAGCGCCTCGAACTGGCTCTTGTTGACGAAGTCCCGGCGCACCTGGTCCTGGAGGTCGGTCCTCCAGTCGAGCCTGATCGCGCCGGCGAGGTGACCGGTGTCGTACGCCGAGGTGTCCTCGTCGACCTCGACGAAGACGACGCCCGGGGCGTCGAGGTTCTTCTCGGCCCACTCGGCCGAGACGAGTGCGGTGTCGCGACTCATCGAATCACTCCCTGGTGAGGATGAATGGTGAACCAGCACGAGGGCACCGAGAGTCGTGACGGCCGCGCCCCGTGCGGGATCCACCGTTGGACGGATCACGGGTTCGTGCGACGGCGCCGCTGCCGGGCGTTGCGAGAGAGCGTGGGGAGGAAAGGCCCCTGCGTGCCGGTGGCCGTCAGGCGACCGGGAACAGCCCCGCCGTCAGATGACGGGGCGACACAGGCAGGTGGCCACGCGGCACAGGTCGACCGCGCGCCGTTTGGTGAGGAGTATCCCCATGAGCAGGGACCCTACCAGCGAAGCCGGGAAACGCCACCGCCCCGACCAGCATCCGAGACGTCCCCCGGGGCCCGGGTGGCCGGTCAGCCGGCGGCGGAGTTGATCGGCACGTTCCTGGCGTCCGCGGTGACGGCCAGCCCCTCGGGCAGCGGCTGGACCTTCCGGACGGTGAGCTGGAACGGCAGCTCGGGCAGCGGCACGTCGATCGAGATGCCGCGGGCGTAGTTGTTGAGCAGCGTCCGGGCCAACGGCTGGTTCGGCAGGCCGTCGGCGTTGAGGTCGTTGAAGCGCAGCGCCACCTGCCCCTCCTTGCCGACCGTGATGTCCGCTGTGCCGGTCACCGTGAGCCGCCGGCCGAGGATGTCGATCGGGGCGGTGACGGCCAGCCGGCCGTTCTGCTCGCCGAGGGTCAGGCCCGGCCGGTCGAGCAGCTTGGCGAGGCTGTCGTAGCCGATGATGCCCGTCCCGTTGACCGTCTCGGCGACCACGTCGCCCTGGCCGGAGCGGATGGTGTCCAGCGAGGCGCGTACGTCGCGGGCGTCCACGTCGAGCTTCGGCAGCGCGACCGCCTCGCCCTGCACCGAGCCCTGCACGTCGCGCAGCGCGATGGAGATGCGCTCGTAGCGGCCGTCGAGCACCTGGGTGAGGAACGGGGTCCCGCCGATCCGCACCTCGGGCGCCGAGGACTGCGCCCCCTGCTTGGAGATCTCCTGCCGCACCTGGTCGGCGATGGCACGCTCGGCCACCCCGACCGCGATCCGGTCGGCCAGCACGACCACACCGCCCAGGACCAGCAGCAGCACGACGAGTGTGATCAGCACCCTGCGCCCGCGCCGCCGGGGTCGGGGCCGCTCGTCGTACGTGTCGTGCTGCGCCACGCCGTCTCCTTCTCGTCACTGCCGAGGGTGCCGCGCCGCGGCCCAACTGTGGTACCCGAACGCGAAAAGCCTCAATCGCCGTCAGAGCACGAGCTTGCACATGGCGTACGCCGCCGGCGCGGCCAGGGCCAGGCCGCCGAGTGGCCCCTGCATGTGGCGGGCCACCCACATCGTGGGCGCCTCCCCCGCCATCTGCCGGCCCGCCTCGGAGTAGCCGACGGCGAGGTCGGCCAGCACGGCGACGACGGCCGCGACCAGCCCGACGATCGCGGCCCGGGTGGGGGTGAAGGGTGTCACCAGGTAGCTGCCGAGGCCGGCGCTGACCAGGGTGCCGACCATCGCGCCGACGACCACGCCGGCCGCGCCCCGGGGCACCTGGGGGGCCAGCCGAGGCCACGGCGCCACCGCGTCGGTCAGCCTGGCCACGGCGAGCGCGACCGCGCCGGCGGTGAGGCACACCGTGATGGTCTGGGTGCCCGCCGGGATCCGGCTCAGCACGATGAGGGTGGCGAAGGCGACGACCCCGAGCACGATCAGCAGGGTGCCGCGCAGCGAGTCGGTCACCCGCACCCGGTCGACGCGCCGCACGAGCTGGCTGAGCACCGCGAGGGCGAACCCGCCGACCGCCACGTAGCCCAGTGGCGCGAGGCCGGCGACGTCCGTCTGCACGGCCGCGGTGTCGGCCGCCACGGCGGCGCCGACGCCGACCAGCGCGACCAGGCGCAGCGCGGGTGGCCGCAGGGCCATCGTCCAGGCCAGCATGAAGAGCAGTTGCACGCCGAGGACGACGACCGCGAAGGGCAGCCGGTGCCCGGGGCCGGAGGTCTGCGCCCCGAGCACCAGACCCACCCCGACCAGCGTGGCGAACCCGGCGACGGCCAGGGCGAGCGGGCGGCGCACCTCGACCGGCTCGACGGGCTCCTCGTCCGGCTCGACGTCCGGCTCGTCGTCGGCGCGGCGGGCCGGCTCGCCGGAGCGGCGGGCACGGCGCGGTCCGCTGCGTTCCCGGCGCTCGCCGTCGTCGTCGGGGGCCGGCCCGGTGCGTGCGGCCGGCGGCTGGCCACGGGACGGGCCCGTCGGCCCGGGGCGGGGCCCGTCGGGCCACTGGTCGCGGCCGGTCTCGGGCGAGCTGGAGGGAAACACGTCCCGATCGTGCCAGACCCGCCGGCCGGCGCGGGGGTCACGGTTTCGGCAACGTTAAAACCTGCGGCGCGATCACGGGCAAGCCGGGCAAAACGGGATAGGACGCGGGGGTACGGCCGGGGTGATCGGTTAGGCTCTAGCCGCTACCCGCCCGTCAGCGACGCCGGGACCCACGCAAGTTCATCAGCGCCCCGCCCCGCCTCCGGGTGCGCTGGTCGCGCGCGGCCGACGGCCGCCGGGACGGAGGTGATCGTGGAGATCCTGCTGCTGGTGACCGCGCGCGCAGGCGAGCCGTCCGCAGTATTGCCGGCGCTCGACCTGCTGCCGCACTCGGTCCGCACCGCGCCCCGCGACGTGCGGACCCTGGTCGACGGGCCCAGCCCGGACGCGGTGCTGGTCGACGCCCGCTCCGAGCTGAGCGAGGCCCGGGCGACCTGCCGGATGCTGCACGCCACCGGGCTCGGGGTGCCGCTGGTGGCGGTGGTCACCGAGGCCGGCCTGATCGCGCTGCACGCCGACTGGGGCGTCGACGACGTGATCCTCGCCGGCGCCGGCCCCGCCGAGGTGGAGGCCCGGCTGCGCCTCGCCGTCGGGCGGCTGACCAGCTCGTCCTCGGGGGCGGGTGGCTCGATCCGCGCCGGCGAGCTGACCATCGACCCGGACACCTACGCCGCGAAGCTCAAGGGCCGGCCGCTCGACCTGACCTACAAGGAGTTCGAGCTGCTCAAGTTCCTGGCGCAGCACCCGGGCCGGGTGTTCACCCGCGACCAGCTCCTGCGCGAGGTCTGGGGTTACGACTATTTCGGCGGCACCCGCACGGTCGACGTGCACGTGCGGCGGCTGCGCGCCAAGCTCGGCTCGGAGTACGAGTCGATGATCGGCACGGTGCGGCAGGTGGGTTACAAGTTCGTGGTGCCGCCCTCCCGGTCGTTGCCGGAGAGCGAGCCCGCGCCCCTTTCGGTCTGACCCCCCTTCTCCCGGGCGCTGTTCCGGATATGCCCTTTTTGTGCAGCTTGCCAGTTCTATTCTGACTGCCAGGTTTGTGACAACAAGGGGGCGGCGGGGTGCGCATCGACCACGGGGGCGGCGGTGGATCGACACGGAGGGGCAAGCCCATCCGGGAGCCCTCTCCCGCCCGCACCATCGGTCTCGCCGCGCTGGTGGTCACCGCGCTGCTCGGCTCCGCGTACGCCCTCGGGCGCGGGATGGTCCCCGACCCGCCGGCCGCCCCCACCAACGTGACCGGCGCCGCCGGCCCGCACTACGCCGACCAGCCACCGGCGGACGACGCCCCTCGCGCCCCGGAGAGCGCCCCGGGCAGTGCCCCGGCGGAGGCCGGCCAGGACGGCGGGACTCCCGGCGGCACGCCGTCACCGGCCCAGCCCGACGGGCTCTTCGGCGCGCAGACCACCAGCGGCACCTCGCGGGTCGCGCTGACCTTCGACGACGGGCCGGACCCGAGGTACACCCCGCAGGTGCTCGCCCTGCTGCGCCAGTACCAGGTGCGGGCCACCTTCTGCGTGGTCGGCGAGAACGCGCAGGCCCACCCGGACCTGATCCGGGCCATCGCCGCCGAGGGGCACAGCCTGTGCAACCACAGCTGGAGCCACGACGTCGCCCTCGGCCGGCGGTCGCCGGACGCCATCCGCGCGGACCTGCTGCGCACCAGCGACGCGATCCGGGCGGCGGTGCCGGACGCGTCGATTGCGTACTACCGCCAACCCGGCGGCGCCTGGACCGGGCAGGTCGTGTCGATGGCCCAGGAACTCGGCATGGTCCCGCTGCACTGGACGGTGGACCCGTCCGACTGGACGACACCGGGAGCCGACCGGATAGCGGCGACGGTCGTCGCGGGCGTCGTGGCCGGCTCGGTCGTGCTGCTGCACGACGCCGGCGGCGACCGGCAGGGCACCGTGGACGCGCTGCACCGCATCCTGCCGGCCCTGGCCGGCTTCGAGGTGGAGGCGCTGCCCGACGGCTCCGCGTGACCCGGTACGCGCCGACAGCACGCCGGACACCGCCCGCCCACCCGACTACGGTGACGCCATGAGCAACCCCGAACCGAGCAGCGGCCGGGTGACCCGCGCCGACCGCCTCAGCCCCGCGCAGATCGACGCCGTGACGACCCTCGCCCGGGTCGCCGGCGACGCCGACGGGGCCGACCCGTTCGACGAGCACGTCCTGCTGCGGCTCCGTGACCCGGACGCGCCCGCGGTGCACCTGACCGCCCAGGCGGACGACGGCACGCTGGTCGGGTACGCGCACCTGGACACCACCGACGCGGCCACGGGCGTCGGCGTGGAACTGGCGGTGCACCCGGCGTACCGGCGGCGCGGGACGGGACGGGCGCTGGCCCGGGGTGTCCTCGCCGCGGCCGACGGCCCCCTGCGGGCCTGGGCGCACGGCGATCACCCCTCGGCCGCCGCGCTCGCCGTCGACCTGGGGCTGCGCCGGGCCCGGGTGCTCTGGCAGCTACGCCGGCCGCTGACCGCGCCGATCCCCGATCCCGGGCTGCCGGACGGCGTGACGCTGCGCGCGTACCGGCCGGGGGCCGACGACGACGAGTGGCTGGCGCTCAACGCGCGGGCCTTCGCCCAGCACCCGGAGCAGGGCCGCTGGTCCCACGCCGACCTGCGGGTACGCCTCGACGAGCCGTGGTTCGACCCGGAGGGCTTCCTGCTCGCCGTCGACGCGGCCACCGGCCGGCTGCTCGGCTTCCACTGGACGAAGGTCCACGAGCGGCCCGGCTCGGCCCGGATCGGCGAGGTCTACGTGCTCGGCGTGGACCCGACGGCGCACCGGGGCGGGCTGGGCCGGGCGCTGACCGCCGCCGGCCTGTCGCACCTGCGGGACCGGCGGGGCCTCGACCGGGTCATGCTCTACGTCGACGACTCGAACACCGCCGCCGTGGCGCTCTACGAACGGCTCGGCTTCGCCCGCTGGTCGGCGCACGTCAACTACCAGTCGGCCTGACGCCGGGCGGTCCCGGGCCGCGGCGGCCCGGGACCGGGGCCGCCGCCCCGACGGCGCACTCCCGCGACCTGTCACCTGCCCTGCCGCTGCTGTTCATCCCCCGTTCACGTCCGACCGCCGAACCGGCCACCTGGCGCTCCTAGCTTTTGGATCAGCCGGTCAGCGCCGGTGCCCGGGCTCCCCCGGGTCAGGTGCGAAGTCAGACGTGAAGGGAACCCCTCAGGTGAAGCTCCAGCGGCACGGCACCCTCGCCTGCCTCGCTCTTACCGCGACGCTCGCTCTCAGCGCGTGCGGCTCGGACAACGACGAGCCCGCGAGCGGCGCCTCCGGCCCGGCCGCCAACTGCGCCACCGGCACCCTGAACGCCCAGGGCTCGTCGGCGCAGAAGAACGCCATGGACGAGTGGATCAAGGCGTACCAGCAGAAGTGCGCCGGTGCCAGGATCAACTACGAGCCGTCCGGCTCGGGCGCCGGCATCCAGGCCTTCGTCGCCGGCACCGCCGACTTCGCCGGCTCGGACTCCGCCCTCAAGGAGGAGGAGCAGCCGCAGGCCGACGGCAGGTGCGTCGGCGGCGCCGCGATCAACCTGCCGATGGTGATCGGCCCGGTCGCCATCGCCTACAACGTCGCCGGCGTGGACGACCTCCGGCTCACGCCGGCCACCCTGGCGAAGGTCTTCGCCGGCAAGGTGACCAGGTGGGACGACCCGGCGATCAAGGCCGACAACCCGGGCGTCACGCTGCCGTCGACCGCAGTCAACGCGGTGCACCGCTCGGACTCCTCCGGCACCACCGACAACTTCACCGACTTCCTCAGCCGGACCGCCGCGTCGGACTGGACCTTCGGCAAGGCCAAGGAGTGGAAGGCCCCCGGCGGCACCGGCGCGGCGAAGTCCGACGGCATGGCCAGCGCGATCAAGGGCCAGGACGGCACCATCGGCTACGTGGAGTGGTCGTACGCCGAGAACGGCGGCCTGCGGACCGCCAAGGTCGGCAACGGGGCGGGCGAGTTCGCCGAGCTGACCGCCGAGTCGGCCGGCAGGACCGTCGCCGCCGCCGAGGTGGTCGGCCAGGGCGACGACCTCAAGATGAAGATCGACTACAACACCCGGGAGGCCGGCGCCTACCCGATCGTCCTGGTGACCTACGAGATCGTCTGCGCCAAGGGCCTCGCCGCCGACAAGCTGCCGCTGGTCAAGGGCTTCCTCGGGCACGCCGTGAGCACCACGGGCCAGGCCGACCTGACCGAGTTGGGCTACGCCCCGCTGCCCGAATCGGTCCGCGCCAAGGTCGAGGCCGCGGTCGCGAACCTCGCCTGAGCCGGCCGCACCCACACCACCACCTCAACTCGAAGCGAGCGCAGATGGGTGAAACCCCGCACCGCTCGGCCCACGCCGGCACCGGCGGGACGCGCGTGATCGAAGGTCACGACCGGCCCGCCGGCGCCTCGGCGCGTGCGGCCGAGGCGACAGACAGCACCCGTACGCCGGGCGGAGCCGGGTTGGGCGGCGGCGGCGCGCTGCCCCGGGCCCGCGCGTTCGGCGCCGAACGGGCGTTCCGCGCGCTCGCCGTGGCCGCCGCCGGCACCGTCCTGGCCGTCATCGCGGCGATCGCGCTCTTCCTGGTCGCCAGGGCGGTGCCGGCGCTGCGGGCCAACACCGAGAGCTTCTGGACCTTCGCGGGCTGGTTCCCCAACGACGCCCAGCCGCGCTTCGGCATCGGGGCGCTCGCCTTCGGCACCGTGCTCAGCTCCGCCCTGGCCCTGCTCATCGCGGTGCCGGTGGCCCTGGGCATCGCCCTCTACCTGTCCCACTACGCGCCGCGCCGGCTCGCCACCGCGCTGGGTTTCCTGATCGACCTGCTGGCCGCCGTGCCCAGCGTGGTCTTCGGCCTCTGGGGCCGTGACGTCTTCATCGGCCCGGTGCGCGACTTCTCCGCCTGGCTGAACACGTACTTCGGCTGGATCCCGATCTTCGGCGGCGACGGCCCCTTCGGGAAGTCGATCATGTTGGGCGCACTGGTCCTGGCGATCATGGTGTTGCCGATCGTCACCGCGCTCTGCCGCGAGGTGTTCCTCCAGACCCCGACCGCCAACCAGGAGGCCGCCCTCGCCCTCGGCGCCACCCGCTGGGAGATGATCCGCACCGCGGTGCTGCCGTACGGCCGCCCCGGCGTCGTCGCCGCGGTGATGCTCGGCCTGGGCCGGGCGCTCGGCGAGACCATCGCCCTGGCGATGACCCTCGGCATCACCTTCGGCATCTCGTTCAACCTCATCACCAGCGGCGGCAACACCATCGCCGCCAACATCGCCAACACGTTCGGCGAGGCGAACGACACCGGGCGGGGCGCGCTGATCGCCTCGGGCCTGGTGCTCTTCGCCATCACGCTGATCGTCAACATCACGGCGCGGGCGATCGTCCACCGTCGCCGGGAGTTCACGGAGTCGGCCGCATGACCACCACCGTCACCGCCCCCCGCGACCGCCCGCCGGCCCAGGCGCCCACGCTGCGGGCCCGACGCCTGCCGAGGTACGCCGCGCCGGCCATCGCGTCAGCCGCCCTGTCGGTGGCCGCCGCCCTCGTGTACGGCACCGGCACCGGCGGCCCGGTGCTGGTCGTGGTGGTCGGCGCGCTGCTCCACCTGGTCGGCCTGTTCGTCGCCGCCGACCGGGTCGAGGGGCGGCGGTCGGCCCGCGACCGCACCTGGAGCGCGCTGATCCACTCCGCGTGCATGCTGGCCGTCCTGCCCCTGGCCTCGGTGGTCTGGACGCTGGTGAGCAGGGGCGTCGGGCGGCTGGACGCGAACTTCTTCCTCACCTCGATGAACAACATCGGCGCGCGGGACGCGAACGGCGGCGCGTACCACGCGATCGTCGGCACCCTCCAGCAGGTCGGCATCGCCGCCCTGATCACCGTCCCGCTCGGCGTCCTCTGCGCCATCTACCTCGTCGAGTACGGCCGGGGCCGGTTCGCCGCCACGGTCCGGTTCTTCGTGGACGTGATGACGGGCATCCCGTCGATCGTCGCCGGCCTCTTCGTGCTGGCCTTCTGGGTGCTGGTCGTGTCGCCGTGGTTCAACGACGGGCGGCCCGCCTTCTCCGGCTTCGCCGCCGCGCTCGCGCTGAGCGTGCTGATGCTGCCCACCGTGGTCCGCTCCACCGAGGAGATGCTGCGCCTCGTCCCGGCGCCGCTGCGCGAGGGGGCGTACGCCCTCGGGGTGCCGAAGTGGAAGACGATCCTGCGGGTCGTGCTGCCGACCGCCCTACCGGGCATCGTCACCGGCGTGATGCTCGCCGTCGCCCGCGCGGCCGGCGAGACCGCCCCGGTGCTGCTCGTCGCCGGCGGCGGCGCGGCGATCAACTTCAACCCGTTCGCGGAGAACCAGTCGTCGCTGGCCCTCTTCGTCTACCAGCAGGCCGGCGACGCGTCGAGCCACGCGCCGGCACGGGCGTGGACGGCGGCGCTCACCCTGGTCGCCCTCGTACTGATCCTGACCGTAGCGGCGAAGCTGCTGGCCCGCCGTAACCGGCTCGGCCGATGAACCCCGGAGGTGGCACCACCATGGCCAGGCGCATCGAAGCGGAAAACGTCACCGCCTACTACGGCGCCTTCAAGGCGATCGAGAACATCACCCTGACGGTCGAGCCGAAGACGGTGACCGCCCTGATCGGCCCGTCCGGCTGCGGCAAGTCCACCTTCCTGCGGTCGGTCAACCGGATGCACGAGGTGCTTCCGGGCGCCCGGGTCGAGGGCAGCCTCACCATCGACGACCAGGACATCTACCACCGGGACGTGGACGTCACCGCCGTCCGGCGCACGATCGGCATGGTCTTCCAGCGGCCGAACCCGTTCCCCACCATGAGCGTCTTCGACAACGTGGTGGCCGGGCTGCGGCTCAACGGGGTGCGCGGGAAGTCGATCCTGGCGGAGGCGGCCGAGCGGGCACTGCGCTCGGCCAACCTCTGGGACGAGGTGAAGGACCGGCTCGGCAAGCCCGGCGCCGGCCTCTCCGGGGGCCAGCAGCAGCGACTCTGCATCGCCCGGACCATCGCCGTCGAGCCGCAGGTGGTGCTGATGGACGAGCCCTGCTCGGCGCTCGACCCGATCTCCACGCTGGCCATCGAGGACCTGATGTTCCAGCTCAAGGACAAGTTCACGATCATCATCGTCACGCACAACATGCAGCAGGCCGCCCGCGTCTCGGACCGTACCGCCTTCTTCTCGATCGAGAAGACCGGCGACCCGGGCCGCCTCGTCGAGTACGACGACACGCAGAAGATCTTCAGCAACCCCGGCGAGCAGCGGACCGAGGACTACATCACCGGCCGCTTCGGCTGAGCGGGCCGGTTCGCGGGGCGTCGGTCGTGTCGACCGGCACCCCGCAGCGTCAACCGGTCCGGCGGGCGGCGCAGCGCCCGTCGCCGCGGCTCAGGACAGCGCCGCGAAGAACTGGCGCAGGTCGGCCACCAGCAGGTCGGGCACCTCGTGCGCGGCGAAGTGGCCGCCGCGGTCGTACGTCCGCCAGGAGACGATGTTCCTGTGGTCCCGCTCGGCGAGCGGGCGGATGGACTGGAAGTCCCAGGGGAAGTTGGCCAGGCCCAGCGGCACGACGGTCGGGTCCGGGGACGTGGTGCCACGACCGTTGACCTTCTGGGCGGGTGGGAGCACCTCCGCGTCCTCGTAGTAGTAGCGGGCCGAGGAGGCGGCGGTGTTGGTCAGCCAGTAGATCGTCGCGTTGGTGAGCACGTACTCCGGGTCGAGCTGCTCGCCCATGAGCTGGGCCAGCCAGCCGAGCAGGCCGGCCGGTGAGTCGGCCAGCGCGTGCGCGACGTTCTGCGGCTCGGTCGAGTGCAGCCGGTCGTAGCCGCCGTGCCGCTGCACGTGCAGGTCGGCGAACGCCAGCTTGCCCCGATCCTCCTCAGAGAGGGCGGCCAGCTCGTCGGCGTCCCCGGACGGCAGTGCGAAGACCTGCGTGACGTGCACGCCGATGACGTGCTCCGGGTCGGCCCGGCCCACCTCCGGGGCGATGAACGCGCCGAGGTCGTTCCCGGCCGAGCCGTACCGGTCGTAGCCGAGGCGGCGCATCAGCTCCGCCCAGGCCCGGGCCACCCGGAACCGGTTCCAGCCCCGCTGCCGGGTCGGGCCGGAGAAGCCGAAGCCGGGAACCGACGGAATGACCAGGTGGAACGCGTGCGCCGGGTCCCCGCCGTGGGCCCGGGGGTCGGTGAGCGGCCCGATCACGTCCAGCCACTCGACGACGGTGGTCGGCCAGCCGTGCGTGAGGATCAGCGGCGTGGCGTCCGGCTCGGGCGACCGGACGTGCAGGAAGTGCACGTTCTGCCCGTCGATCTCGGTGGTGAACTGCGGGTACGCGTTGAGCTTCGCCTCCCAGGCCCGCCAGTCGTACGCGGTGCGCCAGTGCGTGACGAGGCGTTCGACGTAGGCGACCGGGACGCCGTACTCCCAGCCGGGCTGGACCGGCCCCTCAGGCGTGGCCGTGGGGTCGGCCGGCAGCTCCTCGGCCCAGCGGGTGCGGGCCAGCCGGTCGGCGAGATCGTCGAGGTCTGCCTGCGGGACGTCGATGCGGAACGGGACGATCGCGGTGTTGTCAGCCATGCCCTTACGGTAGGGACCAATTAGGAAGAGTCCGTTCCTAATGGCCGGGCAGAATGAGGCGATGTTGGAGACCTCGGCTCGACTGCTGCGCCTGCTGTCGCTGTTGCAGACCCCCCGCGAGTGGACCGGCACGGAGCTGGCCGAGCGGCTGTCGGTGAGCACCCGCACGGTCCGCAACGACGTGGAGCGGCTGCGCACCCTGGGCTACCCCGTGCACGGCACGCGGGGCTCGGTCGGCGGGTACCGGCTCGGGGCGGGTGCCGCGCTGCCGCCACTGCTGCTCGACGACGAGGAGGCGGTGGCGGTGGCCGTCGGGCTGCGTACGGCCGCCGGGGGCAGCGTCGCCGGCATCGAGGAGACCTCGCTGCGGGCGCTCGCGAAGCTGGAACAGGTCCTCCCCCACCGGCTGCGCCGCCGCGTCAACGCGCTGCACACCCACACCGTGCGGGTGCCGCACGACGCGCCCGCCCCGACCGTGGACGCCCGGACGCTCGCCACGATGAGCGCGGCCTGCCGGGACCGGGAACGGCTGCGCTTCGACTACGTCCGCCACGACGGCACCGCCGACCGGCGCGACGTCGAGCCCTACCGGCTGGTCAACTGGGGGCGCCGCTGGTACCTGGTGGCCTTCGACCCGCAGCGGGACGACTGGCGGACGTTCCGGGTGGACCGGATCGCCCCGCGCACCCCCACCGGCCCCCGCTTCCCCGCCCGGGAGCTGCCCGACGACGTGGTGGACCGGGTCCGGCACGGCGTCTCCTCGGCAGCCTGGCGGCACCGCGCCCGGGTGCTGGTGCACGCGCCGGCCGAGGTGGTCACCGAACGGATCAACCCGGCCGTCGGCACCGTCGAGCCGGTCGACGCGCACAGTTGCCTGCTGCACACCGGCGCCGACCGGCTGGAGACGGTGGCGGTCTGGCTGGGCCTGCTCGACGCCGACTTCACCGTCCAGGAGCCACCGGAGCTCGCCGCCCTCCTGCGCACCATCGCCGACCGCTACCTGCGGGCGGGAGCGTGAGACGTCAGCCGAGGACGAAGCGGGCCGTGGTGTCGTCGGCGAACTCCAGCCGGGGAGCGACCGGGGTGGCGGCGTCCCGGCCCGCCGACGCGCGGGCGACGCCCGCCAGGCCCCCGGCGCCCGCCACCTGCCCGAGCGTGACCAGGGTCGGCGGGAGCATGGTCAGCTCGCCCGCCGCGACCCGGGCCAGGGCGTCGGCCGGGCGGGCCCAGAGGGTGTGGTCGGCCTCGCCGGAGACGTCCCGGGTCCGCTGCCCCGCCGGCAGCAGGGCCACGAAGAAGTACGTGTCGAAGCGGCGCGGCTCGAACTCCGGCGTGATCCACCGGCTCCACGGCAGCAGCAGGTCCGACCTCAGGGTGAGCCCGCGCCGGGCGAGCAGGTCCGCGAAGCCGCCCCGGCGCTGCTCCAGCGCCACCCGGTCGGCCTCCCAGTCGTCACCGCTCACGTCGCCCACGACAGTCGCGGCGTCGGGGCCGGCGAGCAGGACGCCGGCCTCCTCGAACACCTCCCGGGCCGCGGCGCAGACGACCGCCTGGGCGGCCTGCGGGGTCAACGCCAGCCGCTCACCCCACCCCGCCGGTGTCGGGCCGGCCCAGTCCAGGTGCGCCTGCGAGTCCGAGGGGTCGACGCCGCCGCCCGGGAAGGCGTACATCCCGCCGAAGGTCATCGCGGCGACCCGGCGGATCAGGTAGACCTCGAAGTCGTCTGCGGCGGGGCGCAGCAGCAGCACGGTGGCCGCCACCCGGGGCACCGCCGGGGTGCCGCCCTCGGCGCGGAACCGGCGGGCGTGCTCCACGAGCGCCGGGGGTGCGGGGAAACCGTCGGCGTCGATCGTCATGCGCCGAGCCTAGTTCCCGACGGATGGGCCGCCCGCCCTGCGGTACGGGGTTCCTCGCTAGCGTGGCCGGCATGACTCGATGGGGCATCCTGGCCACCGGCCACATCGCCGCCCGTTTCGCCGAGGACCTGCGGCTGGTGCCGGGGGCGGAACTCGCGGCGGTCGGCTCACGCACCGCCGAGAGCGCCCAGCGGTTCGCGGCCCGGCACGGGGTGCCCCGGGCGTACGCCTCCTGGGCGGAACTCGCCGCGGACGACGAACTGGACGTCGTCTACGTCGCCACCCCGCACGCGGCGCACCACGAGGCGGCCCTGACCTGCCTCGCGGCCGGCCGGGCGGTGCTGCTGGAGAAGCCGTTCACCCTCGACCTGGCGACCAGCGTCGAGCTGGTCGACACCGCTCGCGCGGCCGGGGTCTTCCTGATGGAGGCCATGTGGATGCGGACGAACCCGCTCGTACGCCGGGTCTGTGCCCTGGTCGGGGACGGCGCGATCGGCACGGTGACCGGCGTGCGGGCCGACTTCGGGCTGGCCGGGCCGTTCCCGCCCGAGCACCGGCTGCGGGCCCGCACCCTCGGCGGCGGGGCCCTGCTCGATCTCGGCATCTATCCGGTCAGCCTGGCCCACCTGCTGCTCGGCGTGCCCGACGAGGTGCGTTCCTGGGCGAAGCTGAGCCCGGAGGGGGTGGACGAGAACACCGGGATCGTCCTCGGCTACGACTCGGGGGCGGTCGCCACGCTGAGCTGCGGCATGGTCGGTGCGACGGCGCCGGCCGCCTCGATCACCGGCACCACCGGCCGGATCGACCTGCCCGAGCCGTTCTTCCGCCCCGGCTCGGCGACCCTGCACCGCGCGGGCGCCGAGCCGGAGACGATCACCGACGAGCTGGTCGGCGGCGGCTACCAGTACGAGGCCGCCGAGGTCCAGCGCTGTCTCGCCGGGGGCCTGGTGGAGAGCCCTCTGGTCCCGCACGCCGCCACGCTTGAGGTGATGGCGCTCCTGGACGCGGTCCGCGCCCAGATCGGCGTCTCCTACGCCTGACGGCGGGAGGGGCCCGGTCGACGCCGGGGCCCCTCCCCGTCTTCTCAGCTGAACAGCGGGCGGACCAGGAAGTACATCAGGGCGCCGATCGAGCCGGCGGCGGGGAAGGTGAGGATCCACGCGCCGACGATGTTGCCGGCCACACCCCACCGGACGGCGGAGAGCCGCTTGGTGGCGCCGACACCCATGATCGCCGAGGTGATGGTGTGGGTCGTCGAGATCGGCGCGCCGAGGACGAGCGCGTTGAAGTAGAGCACGCCGCTGGCCACCGTCTCGGCCGCGAAGCCCTCCGGCGGGCGCAGGTCGATGATCTTCCGGCCGAGCGTCCGGATGATCCGCCAGCCGCCGGAGTACGTGCCGGCCGCCAGCACGGCGGCCGAGGTCCAGAACGCCCACTCGGGGATGTGGCTCGCGTTGTCCTGGTATCCGCCGACGTAGAGGGCGAGCACCACGATGCCGATGGTCTTGGCGGCGTCCTGCATGCCGTGGCCGACCGACATGGCGGCGGCCGACGCGGTCTGCGCCCAGCGGAAGCCGCGGTTGAGCTTGCCCGGGTGCCCCTTCCGGAAGATCCACTGCACGGCGATCATGACGATGTAGCCGAGCACGAAGCCGATCATCGGCGAGAGGACCATGGGGATGATCACGCTCTTCGCGATGCCGTCCCACAGCACCGTGCCGGACGCGGCGACCGTCGCGCCGACCAGGCCGCCGATCAGCGCGTGCGACGAGGACGACGGCAGGCCGTAGTACCAGGTGACCAGGTTCCACACGATCGCGCCGATCACCCCGGCGAAGACGATGCCGAGGCTGGCGGTGCCGGTGGGTAGCTGCACCAGGCCGCTGCCGACGGTCTTGGCCACCTCGGCGCCGAAGTGGGCGCCGATGAAGTTGCCGACGGCCGCCATGGCCAGCGCCACCCGGGGGGTGAGCGCCCGGGTGGAGATGCTGGTCGCGATCGCGTTGGCGGCGTCGTGGAAGCCGTTGGTGTAGTCGAAGACCAACGCCACCGCGATCACCGCCAGCACGGCGATGAGTTCGGGACTCACAGGCTCAGGACTCCTTGACCGCGATGGTCTCGACGGTGTTGGCCACGTGCTCGAAGGCGTCGCAGGCGGCCTCCAACTCGTCGGCGACCTCCTTCATCTTCAGCACGGTCAGCGCGTCGTACTCGCCGGAGAAGAGGCGGACCAGCAGCATCCGGTATACCTGGTCGCCGTCGTTCTCCAGCCGGTTGCACTCGATCCAGTAGTCCTCGAGGTCCTTCATCGACTTCAGCCGCGGCATCGCGTCGGCGGTCAGCTTCGCCTGGGCGTCCAGGACGTTGACCAGTTCGTGCATCTCACGGGGCAGCGACGGCAGCTTGGTCAGGCCGTAGAGGTAGAGCAGGTTGCCGACCGCCTCGAGGTGGTCCATCACGTCGTCGAGCAGCGAGCCCAGCCGGTAGATGTCCTCCCGGTCGAACGGCGTGATGAACGTGGAGTTGATCTTCTTGTAGAGCTCGTGGGTGATCTGGTCGCTGTCGTGTTCCACCTCGGTGAGCCGCTCGCTCACCGACTGCACCTCCACCCCCGGCAGGGACAGCTCGTTGAGCAGTGCGGTGCCCTTCACCAGGTTCTGCGCGGCCCTGGTGAAGAGCTCGTAGAAGGCGCCCTCGTTCGGGCGAAAGGAAAACTTCACAGCACGGACCTCGTCGTGTCGGTGGAAGGGTGACGGTCGCCCGGAGGGTGCCCGCCTGGGAATGCTAGGAAACGGCGGAACCGGGGATGCGGCGGCCTCCCCCTGGTCGGGCCGCATTCACCAGTCGTTCACCTGCCGTTCATCTACGGCAATCCCTCCGATACCAGCAGCCGCTCCCGTTCCCGCCGGACGTCGAAACCGGCAGGCGGATACCCGCGATGCAGGGTGTCGAACGTCTCTCCGGCCGACGGAAGCTTGACGCGGGACGTGGGACCTGACAGCGCAGTTCGAGGTTGCGCGGGGGGGGGGGCCGGGAACCCCGGCCGCCGCGCCGGCGGATCACACCACCAGGGCCAGCCACTTCCGGTACGACGTGGCGAACGGCTCGGTGCCGTCGCCCAGAGCGCCGAGGAGCCACCGGGCCGCCGCCTCGGCCGGCGCCACCACGTCCGGCGGGTAACCGAAGCGGGCCCGGTGCTCGGCGAACTCGTCCTCGTCGCGCAACTCCACGGCGCCGGTCGTCCGGCGGCGCACCACGTCCAGGTCGAGGTCGATGAGGTGCACGGTGTCGTCGTTCTCCCAGCGGGCCGGGCTGGCGATGTCGCAGTAGACCTCGCTGGTCCGCGGCGGCGGGTTGAACATGCCGGTCCACCATGCGTGGTGCGGCACCAGCAGGACGAAGGGGATCTGCTCCACCGAGGGCCGACCGTGGTAGACCGACCTGGTGCCCTCGGTCACGCCGAGCCACACGCCCAGGTCGTCCTCCGCGAGGCGGCGGGCCGGATAGTCACGGTGGGCGCTGCCGTCGTACTTGCGGTAGATCACGCGGACCACGTCGCTCGGCATGAGTCGCACCCTAACCGATACCGCCCATCCCTCGCCGTACGGAAGTAACCGGACGCGGTCGACGGGAGACCGTACCGTGACGACGCCACGCCCGCATCGACGCCACCGGCGTCGCAGCCGACGGGTACCGTCGCACGGTGACTCCGCGCCTCGCCACCGGTTCCGCCGCCCCCTCGCCCCGCACCGGAGGTCGGCGGCGCGGCGCCCGGCCGAGCGGCGTGGAGCTGCTCGCCGCCGCCGTCGGCGCGGTGCCGGGCGGGTCGGCCCGCCCCGGCCAGCAGCAGATGGCGACCGCCATCGAGGAGTGCGTGCAGGCGCGGGAGCACCTGCTCGTGCAGGCCGGCACGGGCACCGGCAAGTCGCTGGCCTACCTGACGCCCGCGCTGACCGTGGACGGCCCCGTGGTGGTCTCCACGGCCACCCTGGCGTTGCAGTCCCAACTCGTCGACCACGACCTGCCCCGGCTGGCCGACGCCGTGGAGCCGGTGCTCGGCCGGCGGCCCACCTTCGCGGTGCTCAAGGGCCGACACCACTATCTCTGCCTGGCCCGGCTGGACAACTCCACCGAGGACGAGCCGGGGGACACCCTCTTCGACGAGCCGGCGGCCCGCCCCGGCGGCACGACGCGGTGGCTCGGCGAGGCCGGGCGGCTCGGCAAGCAGGTCCAGCGGCTGCGCGACTGGGCGGAGAAGACCGACACCGGCGACCGGGACGAGCTGGACCCGGGCGTCGACGAACAGGCCTGGCGACTGGTCTCCATGCCGGCCCGGGAGTGCGTGGGCGCGGCCCGCTGCCCGTTCGGCGCCGAGTGCTTCGCCGAGGCGTCCCGGGCCCGCGCCCGGGAGGCCGACATCGTCGTCACCAACCACAGCCTGCTCGCGGTGGACATGCTGGCCGGCCGGCACATCGTGCCGCCGCACAAGCTGCTCGTCGTCGACGAGGCGCACGAGCTGGCCGACCGGGTCTCCTCCGCGGCCCAGGCCGAGCTGGTGCCGGAGCTGATCGACCGCTGCGCCAAGCGGGCCCGCCCGCTGCTGCGCCCGGACACCGCCGATTCGCTCACCGCGGCGGGCGACGCCCTGACGGTCGGGCTGGCCGAGGCGCCGGCCGGGCGGATCACCTCGGGGCTGCCGTCCCCCCTGCGCGAGGCGTGCACCCTGCTCGACGCGGCCACCCGGGCCGCACTCGACGCCATCGGCGACGTCAAGGCCGACGACCCCGACCCGGTGCGCAAGCAGCAGGCCAAGGCGGCGCTCGACGACCTCTCCGCGACCGCGCAGCGGCTGCTGGAGGAGGCCGACCACGACGTGGCCTGGGTGGAGAGGAACGACAACACGGGCCGCCGGGCGCTGGTGGTCGCGCCGCTCTCGGTGGCCGGCACGCTCGCCACCCACCTGTACGACGAGCGCACCGTGGTCGCCACCTCCGCCACGTTGACGCTGGGCGGCCGGTTCGACACGGTGGCCCGGGCGCTGGGCCTGGAGGCGCCCGTGGCCGACCCGCCGTCACCTGCCGCCGCCGCCCTGGCGGCCCGCTCCGCCGGCGGCAGGGCCGACACCGCACCGGCGACAGCCACCGGCGCCACCGGCGCGGCCGGCCCGGTGAGCGGCACGCCGGGGATCCCGGCGACCTCGGGGCCGGGGTGGCGTTCCCTCGACGTCGGCTCGCCGTTCGACTACGCGCGGCAGGGCATCCTGTACGTCGCCGCGCACCTGCCGAGGCCCAGCGTCTCCGGGCTGCCCGACGCGGCCGGCGAGGAGCTGCTCGCGCTGGTCACCGCGCTCGGCGGGCGTACGCTCGGCCTCTTCTCCTCCCGACGGGCCGCGCAGCAGGCGGCGGAGCTGCTGCGCGCGCGCACCGACCTGCCGGTCCTGCTCCAGGGCGAGGAGGCGCTGCCGCTGCTGGTACGCCGGTTCCGGGAGGAGAAGTCGAGCTGCCTGTTCGGGGTGATGTCGCTCTGGCAGGGCGTGGACGTGCCGGGCGACTCCTGCCAGTTGGTGGTCATCGACCGGCTGCCCTTCCCCCGGCCGGACGAGCCGCTGGCGGCGGCCCGGGCGGCGGCCGTGGACGCCGGCGGTGGCTCGGGGTTCGCGGCGGTAAGCGTGCCGATCGCGGCGATGCGGCTGGCCCAGGGGGTGGGGCGGCTGATCCGCTCGACGGGCGACAAGGGCGTGGTCGCGGTGCTCGACTCGCGGCTGGAGACCGCCCGGGGCTACGGGGCGTTCCTGCGCCGCTCGCTGCCGCCGTTCTGGTACACCACCCGGCCCGAGGTCGCCCGCGGCGCCCTGGAGCGCCTCGCCGGGTCCTGACCCCGTGCCCGGCCCCGCCGTCCGGCGCCGGCCCGGCCCTTCCCGGTGCTCGGACCGCCTGGGCGCAGGTGGCGGTCCGGCCCTGCCGCCCAGGGGCAGGGCCGTGCCGGCCCGCGCGTTCCGGTGCCCCGCGACGGCGAAGGGCGGCCTCCCGGGTCGGGGAGGCCGCCCTTTCGTGCGGGCGTGGCGGCGGGTCAGGGGGCCTGGGAGGCGACCACGACGGCGTCGGGCGGGGTGTCCGGAACGGTGCGGGCGGCGAGCCGGCGGACGGCCGTGTTGAGCACGGCGATCAGCGGCACCGCGACCAGCGCGCCGGTGATCCCGGCGAGGACGATGCCGGCCGCGATTCCGATGATCACCGCCAGCGGGTGGATGGCCACCGCCCGGCCCATGATCAGCGGCTGGAGGAGGTGCCCCTCGATCTGCTGCACCCCGACCACCACGCCGAGGATGATCAGCGCGGTCACCGGGCCGCTGTCGACGAGCGCGACCAGGACGGCGACGACGCCCGACAGGGTCGCACCGACGATCGGGATGAACGCCCCGAGGAAGACCAGGGCGGTGAGCGGGAAGGCAAACGGGATGTCGAAGAAGACCAGGAAGATGCCGATGCCGACCGCGTCGATGAAGGCGACCAGCACGGTCGCCCGCACGTAGGCGACGAGGGTCTCCCAGGAGGCCCGGCCGGCGTCGTCGACCTTCCAGCGGGCGGCCACCGGCAGCAGCCGGACCAGGAAGCGCCAGATCCTGCTGCCGTCGCGCAGGAAGAAGAAGGTGGCGAAGAGCACCAGCAGCGTGCCGGTCAGCACCTCAGCCAGCGTGGAGGCCGTGGAGAGCGCCCCGCTGGTGAACCTCTCGGTGTTGTTGTTGATCCACTTCTGGCCCTCGTCGATGTAGTTGTCGAGCTGGCCGTCCGAGAGGTGCAGCGGGCCGGTCTTGAGCCAGTCCTGGATCTGCCGGACGCCCTCCGAGGACTTCTTGCTCAGCTCCGGCACGCCCTGGATGAACTCGTTGACCACCAGGGTCAGCGTGCCGACCACCGCGGCCAGGCCGCCGACCAGCACCACCGCCGTCGCCAGGGACTGCGGGACGCGGACCCGCGGCACCCCGGGCAGGCGGACCCGCAGCAGCAGGCCGACCGCCGGCGCCAGCAGCGCCGAGAGCAGCAGCGCGATGGCCAGCGGAATGACCACGATCTTGACGGTGCCGACGACCTTCAGCAGCGCCCACGCGACGACACCGATGACGATCAGACGCCACGACCAGGCGGCGGCGATCCGCAGTCCGTGCGGCACGTCCGCGTCGTCCCGGCTGGACGTGGAGTTGTGCATGGCCGCGGGCGGTGCCGCGCCGACCACGGTCGCGGAGGGCGCCGCCATCGGCCCGGGGGACGTGGGCGTGGCCACGCCGGCCGCCCCCCCGCCGTCGGCCGGGTCCGTACGGCGCACGCGCGCCGACTCCCGGCCCGACTCGTACGCGTGACGCAGTCGTCCGCGTATCCGCTCGAAGCGGCTCAAGCGCACCTCCTGGCAAGAGAACCGGCGGGCCCACACCGGTGGGCGGACAGGATACGTCCGACGACGCCACCGTAGGCCAGGTCCACCACCCACTGCCCCCGGGCCGGGGCGCGTAACCGCCCACGGGGAGCCGATCGGGACACGGTAGCGTCTCCGCCGTGACCGTCGACCAGAATCTCGACTCCGGGCTGCCGATCCGCCTGCTGCACGACCGCGTGTTGGTGCGGATGGAGGGCAGCGAGGGTGAGCGACGTTCCACCGCGGGCATCGTGATCCCGGCGACCGCCGCCGTGGGCAAGCGCCTGGCCTGGGCCACGGCCGTCGGCGTGGGGCCGAACGTACGCGCCATCGTCTCCGGCGACCGGGTCCTCTTCGATCCCGACGAACGCTCCGAGGTCGAGCTGCACGGCCGCGGCTACGTGCTGCTGCGCGAGCGCGACGTGCACGCCGTCGCCGCCGAGCGGGTGGAGAACGACTCCACCGGCCTCTACCTCTGATCCATCCCGCCCCGCCCGGATCAGGGCGTCGGTGTCGTTTGCGTTGCTCCCCGCCGGGAAGCCAACCGCACCACCGGCCCTGGGGAGGGACGCGATGCCGGTACTCGTGAAGAAGATTCTGCTCTGGGGCAGCGTCGCGTTCTTGATCTACTTCATGGCCTTCCGGCCGGAGGGCGCGGCGGAGATGTTCAAGGCCATCGGGGCGGGACTGATGGCGATGGCGCAGGGCCTCGGTGACTTCCTCACCAGCCTGATGACCTGACCACGCCGCCGGGCGGGGCCACCCCGAGGGGTGGCCCCGCCCGGCGCCCGGGTCGGCTCGTGCGTCAGCGGTCAGCGGGCGTGCCAGCCGGGCGGGCCGAACCCGGGCGGCGGCGGGGGCGGGGGCGCGACGAGCACCACCGGGATCGGCACGACGGGCTCGTCCGGCGCCTCGACCGAACGCTGCGTGCCGTCCGGGAACCGCAGGTGGTAGCGGTGGCCGTCCCAGATTCCCGCCGGCGCCTGCGGATCCCGGCCCACGAAGAACGACCGGTACGCGCCGATCGCCTCCAGCAGCTCCCGTTCCTCCCGCGCCGTCCGCTCCCGGTCCGCCGGCCGACGGTCCAGGCCGCGCAGCGCGCCGTCGCGCAGCAGCGCCAGCCGGGTCGCGGCGAACTGGTAACCGCGCATCGCCCGGAGCCCGGCGTCGCCCGACACCCGCTTGGCCCACGCCCGGGCCGCGTGCCGCCGGCCCAGGCTGCCCAGCGCCGCCACCTCCGGCGGGGTCAACCAGCCCGCCCGGACGTAGTCCGGCAGGATCCGCTCGGTGATCCGCCCCTCCCAGGCCCGCAGCCACAGGGCGAGCCCGACCATGCCGAAGAACAACGGCACCATCAGGCCCACGAAGCCGTACAGCATGATCAGCGGTTGGTTGGTGGCCTGGGTGAGCGTCGGGAGCAGGTTCCACAGGCCGTGCAGCATCATCGCCAGCAGCAGGCCGGCGAGCGGGGCGAGCACCCGGACCCACCGGCTGGCGGCGCGCGCGGCGATGCCCAGCCCCACCCCGGTCATCGACGTGAACAGCGGGTGGGCGAAGCCGAAGAGCAGGATCCGGACGATGAAGATGGCGATGACCTGCTGGGTGCCGGTCGCCGGCCCGTACTGCTCCACGCCCGTGGCGTAGCCGTAACCGCCCAGGTAGAGGATGTTCTCGACCATGGCGAACCCGACGGCGCTGAGCCCGCAGTAGACCAGGCCGTCGGTGATGCCGGAGATCTCCCGGCGGCGGAAGAGCAGCAGCAGGACCGGCCCGATGGCCTTGGTGAGCTCCTCGATGAACGGCGCGACCAGCACCGCCGTCAGCGCGCTCGGCAGGCCCCAGCCCTCGAAGCGGTCCGCCGCGAAGTTGTTGACGGTCAGCGACGCCGCGGTGGAGACGAAGGCACCCCAGGCGAAGCAGAAGATGAGGTATCTCAGCGGTTCCGGCTCGTAGCGGTCCAGCCACAGGAAACAACCCACCAGCACCGGAACCGGCAGGATCGCGGCGACCAGGCCGATCAGCAGCGCCTCGACGCCCAGGTTCTCGCCCAGCCGGAAGACCATGAACAACGCGCAGGCCGCGATGAACAGGACGGTCCCGGCCAGCACCAGGAGCCGGAGCCAGTTCAGCCGGCGCGACGGCATCCGGGCCCCGCCTCCGCCCGGCTGCGGGACGGCGGGCGCGGTCGGCGACGGCGACAGGGGCGCGCCGGGCGGGATGTCGGCCATGCGGTCAGCGTAGCCATCCCCGCCGGGCCGCGCGGGAGTGCTCGGCGCTCGGGCGTACCGGTCGACCACCCCCCACCCCACTGCGGCGTGAGCCGCGCACACGGGCCGTGCACACGGGTCAGCCGGGCGGCGACGCGGCGGGCAGGTTCTGGGCGCCGGCGGGCTCGGGATCGTCGCCCCGGTCCTTCGGGCCGCCCGACGGGTCCCGGTCGCCGAAGGACTGCCGGACCCCGCGGTTCGCGTCCTCCTGGGTGAGGCCGGAGGCCACCATCAGGTCGCTGGCGGTCGTCCGCACCTGCGCGATCACCACGTTGCCCGAGAAGCCCACCCCCTCGGCGTACGCCCGGCCGGCCTCGCTGACGGCGCGCAGCGCCTGCTCCCGCGCCTCCTCGGGCTCCTCGCCGACGGCGAACTCGTGCTTGAGCCGCCGTACCGACTCGGCGAGGTGGGCCACCGCCTCCGGCATCGGCTGCGGAATCGGCTCCCCGTCCTCGATCAGGGTGACCGCGCGCCGGGTCAGCGTTCCGCTGTTGCGCATCGCCCGGTCGATCGGGTCGGCGGCCTCGGCGTAGTGGGTCAGCTCGTCGCGCCGGTGCCACCGGGCCGGCGAGAGCAACGCGGTCTCCTTCGCCCCCTGGACGGCCTCGGTGAAGATGGACAGCTCCTCCTGGTTGTCGCGCAGCCGGTCCAGGGCCCGCTGCGCCTTGTCCCGGTCCCGTTCCCGCAGGGCCTCCGCGGTGGCGTCGAGCTGGGCGGCGAGCAGGTCCAGGGCCGGCCGGGCGGCCCGGTTCATGACCCGCAGCGGATTGAGCGGCAGCAGGACCGAGGTGACCAGCAGCGCGATGCCGCCACCGATGAACGCGTCGACGAAGCGGGGAATCTCCAGGTCCGCTGTCGACGGGCTCAGCGTCACGATCAGCACCGCCGTCGCCGCCGCCTGCATGACGATGGCCACGCTGGCGCCGGCGAAGATGGTCAGCAGGATCGCCAGGGTGACCACCAGCCCGAGCTGCCACGGCCCCGTGCCGAGCGCGAAGATGAGCAGGTCGCCGACGGCGACCCCGACCGCCACCCCGGCGATCAGCTCCACCGTGCGGCGGAACCGTTGGCCGACCGAGGCCGCCAGGGTGCCGACCGCCGAGATCGGCGCGAAGACGGGCTGCGGGTTGCCCAGCAACTCGTGCGCCGCCAACCAGGCCAACCCGGCGGCGAGGCCGGCCTGCACGGCGAGACCCCCCGCCATCCGCACCCGGTGCAGGCGGTCGCGCAGGGTCACCTTGCAGCGGTGCCGCAGCCGCGCCATCGCCTCGGCGACCCGGGGCGCGTCGGGGTCGGTGGCCCGATCCCGCAGGATGGCGCGTCGCACCAGTGAGGGTCGACGGTCCCGGGCCACGGCCATGGCGGGGACTACCCGTGCCACGTCGGGTGAATCCTGCTGCGGTGGGTGGAGCCGGCCGGTTGGTGATCGCGCCGCGCCGACCGTAGCCTCGGCGACATGGCCGGTTCCCCCCTCCTCGACGACCTGCGCTCGGCGCTCGGCGACGACGCCGTGCTGACCGACCCGGACCTGCTGCGGATGCACGAACGGGACGAGGCCGACCTCTGTGCGGCCGGTACGCCCCTGGTCGTGGTCCGTCCCCGCAGCACCGCGCAGGTGGCCGCCGCACTGCGGACGGCCGCCCGCCACGGCGTGCCGGTGGTGCCGCAGGGGGCGCGCACGGGGCTGGCCGGCGCGGCGAACGCCGTCGCCGGGGCGGTGGTGCTGAGCACCGTGGCGATGGACGCCGTCCTGGAGATCGACCCGGTGAGCCGGATCGCCGTGGTGCAGCCCGGCGTGGTCAACGCGGCGCTCGCCGCCGCCGTGGCGGAGCGGGGGCTGTGGTACCCGCCCGACCCGGGCTCGTGGGAGTCGTCCACGATCGGCGGGAACGTCGCCACCAACGCCGGCGGCATGTGCTGCGTCAAGTACGGCGTCACCACCGAGTACGTGCTGGGCCTGGAGGTGGTGCTCGCCTCCGGCGAGGTGCTGCGCACCGGCCGGCGCACCGCCAAGGGCGTCGCCGGGTACGACCTCACCCGGCTGTTCGTCGGCTCCGAGGGCACCCTCGGCGTCATCACCGAGGTGACCGTGGCGCTGCGGCCCGCCCCGGCACAGTCGCTGACCATGGTGGCGGTCTTCGGGTCCACCGCCGCCGCCGGGGCCGCCGTCGCCCAGATCGCCGCCCGGGGGCACTCCCCCAGCCTGCTGGAACTGCTCGACCGGACGCACCTGCGGGCGATCGAGGCGTACCGGCCGATGGGGCTGCGCACGGACGCGCAGGCGCTGCTGCTGGCCGCCACCGACACCGGCTCGCGGGCGGCCGACGACCTGGCCGGTCTCGCCGCGGTCTGCCGGGAGGCCGGCGCCGACGAGGTCTACGCCGCCACCGACGCCGCGGAGGCGGCGGCCCTGTTGCAGGCCCGCCGCCTCGCGCACCCGGCCATGGAGAGGTTCGCGGCGCAGACCTACCCCGGTGGCAACGGCGGCCTGATCATCGACGACGTGGCGGTGCCCCGGGGCGCACTGGCGGCGCTGCTCGACGGGGTGGCCCGGATCGCGGTGGAGTGCGACGTGCCGATCGGCGTGGTCGGCCACGCCGGGGACGGCAACATGCACCCGAACATCGTGGTGGACCGGGCCGACCCGGCCAGCCTGGCGCGCGGCCGGCGCGCGTTCGACGAGATCATGCGCCTCGGCCTGGAGTTGGGCGGCACCTGCACCGGCGAGCACGGCGTGGGCCTGCTCAAGCGGGACTGGCTGGCCCGCGAGATCGGCCCGGTGGGCGTCCGCGTGCACCAGGCGATCAAGGCCGCCCTGGACCCGGCCGGCCTGCTCAACCCCGGCAAGGTCCTCTGACCGCGCCGGTCAGCGCGACGAGGACGACACCTCGGCCGGGTCGTCGTCCGCGCCGCGGTCCGCCGCGAAGCCCCGCACGTCGGACGCGCCGAGCCGGGCCGCGTCGGCGGTCGCGTCGTCGGGCATGAGCTGGGACTGACGTTCGGCCTCCACCCGGGACCGGTAGTGCTCCACCTCGCGGGCCCGGGTGCCCTCGTCCCAGCCGAGCACCGCCCCCATCAGCTCGGCCGCGTGGCCGGCCGACTCCAGGCCCCGGTGGGCGGTCTCGAAGGAGATCCGGGTCCGCCGGGTGAGCACGTCCTCCAGGTGCAGCGCCCCCTCGGCCCGGGCCGCGTACGTCACCTCGGCGGCCAGGTATTCCGGGGCGCCGGCCAGCGGGGAGGCGAGCAGCGGGTCCGCGTCGATCAGCGCCAGCAGGTCGCGGGTCAGGGTGCCGTAGCGCTCCAGCAGGTGCTCGATCACCCCGACCGGCATCCCGTGCCGGCGGGCCAGGTCCGCCCGGTCCCGCCACATCGCCGGGTAGCCGTCGGCGCCGAGCAGCGGCAGGTCGGCGGTGCGCGAAGGGCGTACGGCGCCGAGCCGGTGGGCGGCCCGGTCGACCACGTCGGCGGCCATCACCCGGTACGTCGTGTATTTGCCGCCGGCGACCAGCAGCAGGCCGAGCATCGGCTCGAAGACGGCGTGCTCGCGGGACAGCTTGGAGGTGGAGTCGGCCTCGCCGGCCAGCAACGGCCGCAGCCCGGCGTAGACGCCCTCGATGTCCGCCGTCGTGAGCGGCCGGTCGAGCACCGTGTTGACCTGCTCCAGCAGGTATTCGATGTCGCGCGCGGAGGCCGCCGGGTGGGACCGGTCGAGCCGCCAGTCGGTGTCGGTGGTGCCGATGATCCAGTGCCCGCCCCAGGGGATGACGAAGAGCACGCTGCTGGGCGTACGCAGGATCAGCCCGGCCTCGCCCGTGATCGCCGAGCGGGGCACCACCAGGTGCACGCCCTTGGAGGCCCGCACCCGGATGCCGGGGCGCAGCCCGACGTCGTTCAGCATGCGCGACATGTCGTCGCTCCACACGCCGGTGGCGGCGATGACGGTGCGGGCGTGTACCTCGAACTCGGCGTCCGGCGAGTCGGCCGGTGCCTCCAGGTCGCGGACCCGCACGCCGGTGACCTCGCGGGCCTGCCGGATCAGCCCGACCGCCCGGGCGCTGGTCACCACGGTCGCGCCGAGGCTCGCCGCGGTGCGCGCCAGGGTCACCACCAGCCGGGCGTCGTCGACCTGCCCGTCGTAGTAGCGGATCGCACCGGCCACCGCGTCGGCCTTGAGGCTGGGGAAGACCCGGCGGGTGCCCTCGTGGGTCAGGTGCCGGTGCAGCGGCATGCCCCGGCCGCCGCCGAAGACCCCGGCGAACGCGTCGTACGCCGCCACCCCCGCGCCGTAGTAGGCGCGGCGGAACAGCCGGCCGGGCAGGTCACGCACGCCCCGGCCACCGGGCAGCGGGATCAGGATGGGCACCGGCCGGACCAGGTGCGGGGCGAGCCGGGTGGCGAGCAGCCCGCGCTCGGTGAGCGCCTCGTGCACCAGGTGGAACTCCAACTGCTCCAGGTATCGCAGGCCACCGTGGATGAGTTTGCTGGACCGGCTGGAGGTGCCGGCGGCGTGGTCGCGCGCCTCGACCAGGGCGACCTTGAGCCCCCGGGAGGCCGCGTCCAGGGCGGCCCCCGCCCCCGTCACACCACCGCCGATGACCAGCACGTCGAAGCGTTCGGACCGCAGCCGGCGCAGATCGGTGGCCCGACGCTCGGGGGAGAGCTGACCGGCCGTGGTTCGGGAGACGCTGGGCTCACGCACCCGTTCACGGTAGCCGCCGCCGGCACCGGCCGACACACGGCGTCCGCGCCGCGATCCCCGATCGCGAACGGGTGACCTCCCGGCTCCGGCGCGGGTCGTACTGTTCTCCAATGCAGGCCGCGCGTCCCGACCGGAGCTTCCCCACCCCGCTCAGCAACCGCCCCACCAACCCCTGGGCGGTGGCGGCGGCGGCGGTGACCGGCTGCTGGGCCGTCGGCGTCGTCGTCGTGGGCCAGCTCGGCGGCTGGCTGGCCGACCAGATCATGCTGGCCTCCGGGCTGGACCGGGTGCTCTGGCTCTGGCCGGCGACGGCGCTCGTCACAGTGCTGCTCGTCGGCGCGCCCGCCCTGGCGCTGGCCCTGCTGCCCCGCTCGGTGGCGGTCCGGGCCGCCGGCCGGGCCTGGCTGGCTGCCGCGCTCGGGCTCGGCGCGCTGGGGCTGCTCCGGGCGCTCCCGCCGGTGCACCACGAGGCGTACCTCGCCGCGCTGGCCGTCACCGCCGCGCTGGCCGCCCTCGTGCTGCGGGCCCTCGCCCGCCGGGCGGACCCCGGGCCGTCGGGGCCGCCCGCGCCGGCCGGGCCACCGCCCGCCGCCTCCGTGCCGCCACCGCCCGCCGCCTCCGTGCCGCCACCGCCCGCCGCCTCCGCGCCGCCACCGCCCGCCGCCTCCGCGCCGCCACCGCCCGCCGCGTCCGCGCCGATCCCGGTTACGCCCCCGGGGCCCGCGCCGGCCCCGGCGACGCCCCGGCGGAGCGCACCGGCCGCCGCCACCCTGTTCGGAGTGGCCGGCGGGCTGGCGCTGCTGCTGCCCTGGGTCTGGTTGGGGGCGCTCGGCGGGCTGCTGGAGACGGTGCTCGCCGGGGCCGCGGCGGCCGCGCTGGGCGCGCTGGCCGGGGCGCTGCTGGACGAGGCCTTCTGGTCCCGCTTCACCGGCGGCGAGCCGCCCCGGCCGGTCCGGCTGGTGCTGGTCGGAGGGCTGGTCGCCGGCGTCGCGCTGCTGCTGCTCGCCGCCGGGGTCGGGCAGTCCGGGGCCCAGCTCCCCCTGCTGCTGACCCTGCCGCCGGCCGGCTTCGCGCTGGCTGCCCTGTACGCGGCGGCCCGCCCGTCGACAGGTGCCCCGACTGACCCGTCGAACGGCTGCTCCAGCGGCCGCACCGCCACCCGCTGGCTGGTCGGGCTGGCCGTGTTCGGTCCGCTGGCCTGCACCGACCCCGAGGAGATCACCCTCGTCCTGGCCGACGCCCGCGACGTGCCGTTCTGGGTGGCCGCCGCCGCCGGCGTCGGGCTCGCCGTCGCGGCCGTGCTCGCCGTCGCGTACGGCGTGCTGCTGACCCGGGGCCGAGGGCCGGGCCGGCGGGTCGCCGGGGTGACCGCCGCGGCCCTGCTGGTCGCCGTCGGTGTGGTGGCCGTCGGCGCGGGCCAGCCCGGCCTGCACGGCGAGCGGCTGTTCGTGGTGCTGCGCGAGCAGGCCGACCTCGGTGGCGTGCCGGCGGCGACCGGCCGGGCCGGCCGGGACGCCCGGGTCGGCGAGGTGCACCGGCGGCTGGTCGCGACCGCCGAGCGGACCCAGGCCGACCTGCGCCGGGATCTGCGCCGGCTACGGCTGGACCACACCCCCTACTACCTGGTGAACGCCCTCGAGGTGGACGGCGGGCCGGGGGTGCGGGCCTGGTTGTCGCGCCGGCCCGAGGTGGCCCGGGTGCTGATCAACCAGCGGGTACGACCGTTGCCCGCGCCGGCCGGCCAGGGCAGCGGCAGCGCGGCGGCACCCACCGGGCCGGAGTGGAACGTCCGGATGATCGGCGCGGACCGGGTGTGGTCGCGGCTCGGGGTGGACGGCTCCGGCGTCGTCGTGGGCAGCTCTGACTCGGGCGTGGACGGCGGGCACCCCGCGCTGGCCGGCGGGTTCCGGGGCGGCGACGACTCCTGGTACGACCCGTGGAACGGCACCCGGACCCCCACCGACCGGGGTGGGCACGGCACCCACACGGCGGGCAGCGCGGTGGGCGGGAACGGCATCGGGGTCGCCCCGGGCGCCGGCTGGGTCGGCTGCGTCAACCTGGGCCGCAACCTCGGGAACCCCGCGTACTACCTGGACTGCCTCCAGTTCATGCTGGCGCCCTTCCCGGCGGGCGGGGACCCGTTCACCGACGGCCGGCCGGCACGAGCCCCGGAGATCCTCACCAACTCGTGGGGCTGCCCGCCGATCGAGGGCTGCGACCCGAGGGTCCTCCAACCGGCCACCGCCGCCCTGGAGGCCGCCGGCATCCTGGTGGTGGCCGCCGCCGGCAACACCGGGCCGGGCTGCGGTTCCATCGACGACCCGCCCGCCCCGTACGCGGACGTGCTGACCGTCGGCGCGGTGGACCGGCAGCGCCGGGTCACCTCGTTCTCGTCCCGGGGCCCGGTGCCGGGGGCGACGAAGCCCGATCTGGTCGCCCCCGGCGACGAGGTGCTCTCGGCGATGCCGGGCGGCGGCTACGCCCGGCTCAGCGGCACCTCCATGGCGACCCCGCAGGTGGCGGGCGTGGTGGCGCTGATGTGGTCGGCCAACCCCGCGCTGGTCGGCGACCTGCCCCGCACCCGGCAGATCCTGCGGGACACCGCGACCACGGCCCAGCCGACGTACGCCTCCCGGACGCAGACCTGCGGCGGCGACGCGAACATCACCGGCGCCGGCCTGGTCGACGCGTACGCGGCGGTGCGGGCGGCCCGTGGGTGATCCGCTCCTGTCCTCCCCGCGGCCGGTGATCTAGGGTCGGCGACCATGGAGACGGAGATCGTCGAGCTGACCGCCGACCGGGTGCCCGCCGTGGTGGAGCTGTGCCGCCGGGCGCTGGACCTGCCCGAGGACGCGGCCGAGGCGCCGGACGTCGTGGCCGCGCTCTGGACCCGGGCGGCGGCCGACCGGCCGGTGGTCGCGCTGGGCGCGTACCGGGGGGTGGACCTCGTCGGGGTGCTGGTCTGCTCCGTCGGCGTCCGCGACGCCCGGCTCGGGCACGTGGACCTCGTGGCGGTGGAGCCCGCCCACCGGCGGCGGGGCGTGGGGCGGGCGCTGCTGTCGGCCGCCGAACGCGTCCTCGCCGGTCTCGGCGCGGCCGAGGTGCTGCTCGCCGGCAACCCGCCGTACTACGCCTGGCCCGGCGTCGACGTGCGCTACACCCCGGCGGTCTGCGCCGCGCTGGCGCTCGGCTACCGGCAGGACCGCACGGCGTGGAACATGACGGCCGACCTGTCGTACGAGGCCTCGCCCGCGCTGCGCCCGACGGAGGCCGCCCAGGAGCGGCTGGCCGGGCGGGGCGTGACGGTGCGCCGGGCCGAGGCGGGTGACCTGCCGGCGCTGACGCGGTTCGCCCGCGCCACGTTCGGCGGCGCCTGGGACGCCGAGCTGGCCGGGTCGGTCGGCCGGGAGGGGGCGGGCTGTCACCTGGCCGAACGCGACGGCGAGGTGCTGGGCTTCGCCGCGTACGGGTCGTCCCGGCCGAGCTGGTTCGGCCCCATGGGGACCGCCCCGGCGGCCGAGGGATCGGGGATCGGCGGGGTACTCCTGCGCCGGTGCCTGCGCGACCAGCGGGCGGCCGGGGTGACGGCGGCGCAGATCGGCTGGGTGGGGCCGGTGCCCTTCTACTCGGGCAGCGCGGGGGCCCGGATCGAGCGCGTCTTCTTCCTCTACCGCAGGACGGTCGGGGCCTGACGGGGACGAACGGGACATCGATCCCTATAGCGCCATTCGCCCGCATCGGTGATCGTCGCGCCCTACCGTTTCGGGTAGAGGAGGCAGCCATGACGACGGACGACGAACGCCCCGGCCCGCTGCCGTTCGACCGGCTCGACTACGGCGACGCGGAGCAGCGGGCGGAGATGGCCGGTGTCGACGAGCCGGCCGACGAGCCGGTGACGCTGGTCGACGAGCCGGTGCAGATCCCGCAGCCGCAGGGCCGGCGACCGCTGCCGACCTGAACAGCGGAAGGGGCGGGCCGCTGACGCGGCCCGCCCCTTCCGGCGTGGGAACTGGACTCAGAAGTCCATGTCTCCGCCGCCACCCGGACCAGCCGGGGCGGCCGGGGTCTTCTCCGGCTTGTCCGCCACGACGGCCTCGGTGGTGAGGAAGAGCGCCGCGATGGAGGCGGCGTTCTGCAGCGCCGAACGGGTGACCTTGGCCGGGTCGATGATGCCGGCCGCCAGCAGGTCGACGTACTCGCCGTTGGCGGCGTTCAGGCCGTGGCCCGCCGCGATGTTGCGGACCTTCTCCACCACGACGCCGCCCTCGAGGCCGGCGTTGACGGCGATCTGCCGCAGCGGGGCGTCCAGCGCGACCCTGACGATGTTCGCGCCGGTGGCCTCGTCGCCCACCAGGTCCAGCTTGTCGAAGGCGGTCTTGCCGGCCTGCACCAGCGCGACGCCACCACCCGGGACGATGCCCTCCTCGACGGCGGCCTTCGCGTTGCGAACGGCGTCCTCGATGCGGTGCTTGCGCTCCTTCAGCTCGACCTCGGTGGCCGCGCCGACCTTGATCACCGCGACGCCGCCGGCCAGCTTGGCCAGCCGCTCCTGCAGCTTCTCGCGGTCGTAGTCGGAGTCGCTCTTGTCGATCTCGGCCCGGATCTGGTTGACCCGGCCCTGGATCTGCTCGGCGTCGCCGGCACCGTCGACGATGGTGGTCTCGTCCTTGGTCACCACGACCTTGCGGGCGCGGCCCAGCATGTCGAGGGTGACGGCGTCGAGCTTGAGGCCGACCTCCTCGCTGATGACCTGGCCACCGGTGAGGATGGCGATGTCGGCCAGCATGGCCTTGCGACGGTCACCGAAGCCCGGCGCCTTGACGGCGACCGACTTGAAGGTGCCGCGGACCTTGTTGACGACCAGGGTGGCCAGGGCCTCGCCCTCGATGTCCTCGGAGATGATCAGCAGCGGCTTGCCCGACTGCATGACCTTCTCGAGGATCGGGAGCAGGTCCTTGACCGACGAGATCTTGCTGTTGACGATCAGAAGGTAGGGGTCGTCGAAGACGGCCTCCATGCGCTCCGGGTCGGTCATGAAGTAGGCCGAGATGTAGCCCTTGTCGAAGCGCATGCCCTCGGTGAGCTCCAGCTCCAGCCCGAAGGTGTTGCTCTCCTCGACGGTGATGACGCCTTCCTTGCCGACCTTGTCCATCGCCTCGGCGATGATCTCGCCGACGGTGTTGTCACCGGCGGAGATGGAGGCGGTGGAGGCGATCTGCTCCTTGGTCTCGACGTCCTTGGCGAGCTTGAGCAGCTCTTCCGAGACGCTGGCCACGGCGGCCTCGATGCCCCGCTTCAGGGCCATCGGGTTGGCACCGGCCGCCACGTTGCGCAGGCCCTCGCGAACCAGGGCCTGGGCCAGGACGGTCGCCGTCGTCGTGCCGTCACCGGCGACGTCGTCGGTCTTCTTGGCGACCTCCTTGACCAGCTCGGCGCCGATCTTCTCGTAGGGGTCCTCGAGCTCGATCTCCTTGGCGATGCTCACACCATCGTTGGTGATGGTGGGGGCACCCCACTTCTTCTCGAGCACGACGTTGCGGCCCTTGGGGCCGAGGGTCACCTTCACGGCGTCGGCGAGCTGGTTCATGCCCCGCTCGAGGCCGCGGCGAGCCTCTTCGTCGAACGCGATCATCTTGGCCATACGGCGTTGTCCTCCTGGACACTCACGGGCCACCCGGAGTGTCTCCCGGATGGGCCGCCTGGTGTACGCACCTTGGGACGTCGCCACCTGGCGACGACGACGTCTCCTCGGCCGGGCCGGATAGCCCGCGACGACCGGCCATGTGCCGAACCCGCGTGTGGACGCCGGCCCGGCCGTGGCCCTACCGCCCCGACCATTGGCACTCACGGTATGCGAGTGCCAATGACTTGTTTAGCACTCTCCCCTGCCGAGTGCAAGCACGACCGCCCCGCTCAGCCCAGTTCACCGGCCAACCGGGCGCTGTCCACCGGCCCCTCGTGGGCGCGCTGCTCGGCATACGTGACCAGCAGACCGACCAACTGGGCGAGGTAGGTCGGCAGGGCGAGCACCCCGCCCACCAGCGTCACCGTGAGCACGCCCACCGCCGAGCCCGGCGACTCCAGCGGGGCGGTGCCGAACGGCAGCGCCCCGATGCTCTCCACCAGCCCGGCGAGCCCGCCGCCGACGATCACCGCCGCCGCCACCAGCGCCACCCGGCCCAGCATCAGGCCGAGCCGGTCGTGGAACATCCGGAACGAGCGGCCGATCGGAGCGTGCCGTTCGAAGAGGTAGACCGGGCCGACCATGCTCAGCGCGAAGGCGAAGTAGATGCCGGGGAGCACGCAGAGACAGAGACCGAGCCCGATGATCACACTGGTCAACAGGGTCCAGCCCCAGAGGCCCAGCGCCCGACGCGCGCCGTAGGCCAGGGCCGCGCCCAGGCTCACCTGCTCGCCGACCGCCTGCCGGGCGATCACCCAGCTCCCGGCCGCCCAACCCACGCTCTGCACCAGGCCGAAGAGGAAGGAGCCGCCGAGCACCACGGCCAGCAGGACGCCCAGGTCCGCCGCGAAGGTGTCGGGCAGCGCGGTGGGATCGGCGGCCGTCGAGGTCTCCCACCGGGCGGACGGGTCGACGACCAGCGAGAGCACCGACACCGCCACGGCCGGCAGCACCTGGGTGAGCAGCAGGATCGGCAGCAGCAGCCGCCAGCCCCGGCGTACCGCGCCGACGCACCGGTCGAACCAGCCGCTGACGCCGGCGCCGGGCGGGGTGACGAGCGGGTCGGCCGGGTCGAGGCCGTGGCCCGGCGGGTACCACCCCTGGCCGGGGTGACCGCCCTGCCCGGGGTAGACGACCGGGGCGCCCGGGTACCACGGCTGCCCGCCGTACGGGCCGGAGCCGGCCGGGAACCCGCCCGTGGGCGGGAAGACCCAGTCCTGCGACTGTGGGGGGCCGGCCGGCGCAGCATCGCCCGGCCCGCCCGGCCCGTCGGAACCCGGCACGGGGTCGGGACGCCCCGGGGGTGGCGCGGCCTGGGGTGGCTGGTCGGACATGAACCCTCCTCAGCGATTGCTGGAACGGCTCTCGATCCTTCCCTGCCGGCGCAACCGCGCCTAATCCCGCCCGCGCGGCGGGCGGACGGTCAGGCGATGACGCGCACCCGCTCGGCCTGGGGACCCTTCTGCCCCTGGGCGACCTCGAACTCGACCCGCTGGCCGTCGTCCAACGCCTTGTAGCCGTCCATCTCGATCGCGGAGAAGTGGACGAAGACGTCCTGCCCGCCGTCGACGGCGATGAAGCCGTAGCCCTTTTCGGAGTTGAACCACTTCACGGTGCCCTGTGCCACGGTGCACTTCCTCACTCTGCGCGGCGTTCCACCACCCCGGAGGCCGGGCGGACCGGCACCGGAGGATCACCGGATCGGCGATCGATGAGGGCCGCTGAAACGGTGACCGAAATCGCACGCTACACGAAGCGTGACGAAGGCGCACGACCACAAATCGGGCACGCTTCGACCGGATGCCATCGGTGATCATCGTTGTGGTAGGCATTGCGCATGACGAGCACGCCCGAGGGGTCGGGGCCGGCGCGGCGGGCGGAGGTCCGGCGGGTGCGGCCGGACGACGCCGCCCGGATGCGGGCCCTGCGGCTGGAGATGCTCGCCGACGCCCCACTGGCCTTCCTGGAGACCCTCGCCGACGCGGCGGCCCGCCCACACGCCGAGTACGCGGCCCGGATCGCGGCCGTCTCCGCCGGGACGGGCACCGCGCAGTTCGTCGCGGACCCGGGCGGACGGTTCGTCGGGCACGCCGGCGGCATGGCCGCCCCCGGGGAGCCGGGGCTGACCGTGGTGTACGCCGTCTACGTCACCCCGTCGCGGCGGGGCACCGGGCTCCTCGGTGACCTGGTCGACGCCGTCGCGGACTGGTCGCGGGCCTGCGGGCGCCCCGAGCTGATGTTGGAGGTCGTGGTCGGCAACGACCGGGCCTGCCGCGCGTACGGTCGGCTGGGCTTCGCGGACACCGGGGTACGCGTCCCGCACCCCACCGTGCCGGCGCTCACCGAACTCCAGATGCGCCGCCCCGCCTGACCGGCGACGCCCCGGGCCGCCCCACCGACCGGCGGCTGCCCGGGCCGCGCCACGCGCGACCGACCCGGGCAGCCGCGACGATCACGCGTGCCGGCGGGACTGCACGACGCGGAACCGGTTGGCCACGTAGGCGCCGTCGGTCAGCGCCGAGTTGGCCGCCGGGTTGGCGCCGCTGCCGTGGAAGTCGGAGAAGGCCGCCGACTGGTTCACGAAGACCCCGCCGGTCAGGTTGCCGGACAGGTGCACCCCGACCTCGATCGCCACCGCCTCGGCCGCGTCCAGGACAGCGTCGTCGGTGGAGTAGACGGCCGCGGTCAGCGCGCCCTTCTCGCCGACCGTGGAGCGCAGGATCTCCAGGCTGTGAGCGGTGGAGTCGGTCGCGATGGCGAACGAGATCGGCCCGAACCACTCCCGCGAGTAGGTCGCGGAGTCGCCGGATCCCAGCCGGACGAGCGTCGGGGTGCGGACCACCGCGCCGGGGAAGGCCGGGTGCTCGACCGTACGCGACTCCAGCACCGCCTCGCCGACCTTGGTGACCTCGTCGAGGCGCTCCAGCACCCCGTCGTTGACGATCGCCCCGGTGAACTCCACCCCGCGCGCCGGGTCGGCGGTGAGCTTGCCGACGGCGGCGGCGATCCCGCCGGCCACCTCGTCGAAGCTCTTGTGCCCCTGGTCGGTGGCGATGCCGCCGGCGGGGATCAGGATGTTCTGCGAGGTGGTGCACATCTGGCCGCTGTAGAGCGTCAGCGTGAAGCCGAGGTTGCGGCACATCCCGGCGAAGTCGTCGGTGGAGTCGATCACGACCGTGTTCAGCCCGGCCTTCTCGGTGTAGACGGCCGCCTGCCGGGCGTTGGCCTCCAGCCAGTCGCCGTACTCCGTCGAACCGGTGAAGTCGATGATCTTCACGGCCGGGTGCAGGGCCAGCGTGGAGGCGAGCTTCTCGCCGGGCGCCTCGGGGGCGAGCAGCACCAGGTTCGGGTCGAAGCCGGCCTCGGCGAGCACCTCCCGGGCGTACCGCACCGTGATCGCCAGCGGCAGCACCGCGCGCGGGTGCGGCTTGACGAGGACCGGGTTGCCGGTGACCAGCGAGGCGAACAGCCCCGGGTACGAGTTCCAGGTCGGGAAGGTGTTGCAGCCGATGACCAGCGCCACGCCCCGGGGCACCACGTGGAAGGTCTTGGTCATCCGCAGCGGGTCGCCCTTGCCGGCCGCCTTCTCCCAGGCCGCCGTCCGTGGGTGCCGGGTCATCTCCGCGTACGCGTAGGCGACCGCTTCCAGCGCGCGGTCCAGCGCGTGCGCGCCGCCGGCCTGGAAGGCCATCACGAAGGCCTGGCCGCTGGTGAACTGCACCGCGTTGGCCAGCTCGAAGATGTGCCTGTGCAGCCGGTCGAGGATCTCCAGACAGACCCCCGCCCGGGCCTGCGGACCGGCGTCGCGCCAGCTGGGCAGGGCGGCGGAGGCCGCGGCGACCAGTTCGTCGGCGCCGGCGTGCGGGTAGCGGACGTTCAGCTCGACGCCGAACGGGCTGGTCTCGGTGGCGACCCGGTCGGCCGCGCCCGGCTGGTCGAGGGGGAAGTCACCGCCGAGGTACGCCTCGAAGGCGGCCTTGCCGTCGGCGGCGGCGGTCTCGCCGTAGACCCGGGGGCTGGGCGACTCGGGGTAGGCGGACCAGTACCCGCGCTCCGTGATCGCGGTCAGCGCACGGTTGAGGGTGTCGGCGTGCCTGTCGTACAGGGGGTGCGGGGTCTCCGTCATGCCCGCAATCATGCAACAGCAACCCCTCAGATCAGTAGGCCCGTGTCACAACTCAGATGGTGAGCTGCCAGTCCGTCCAGCCGCCGAGGCAGCGACGGCGTCGCCGCACGCCCGCACCCCCCTCGGGGGCGGACCGGGCTCCGCGGAATTCGGGTCACATCGAATGCCTCGGGTCAGATACAGTGACGACCTTCTATCTATCTCGAGGGGGTTCTGTGGAGCAACGAGAGTCTGCCTTCCGTCGCCGGCCGGCCTGGACAATGCTGATGGCGTCCGGGATGCTCGCCGCGTCCGCCCTGTTCGCGACCCCTGCCGCGGCTGACGTGGGAATTGCCGGAAGCGCCTGCAACGCGGTCGACGGCGGGGAGCTCGTCTACGATGACTTCACCAAGTACAACGACTCGCTCAATCACGCGGTCAACCAGTGGAACGCGCTCAATCCCATCAACGTCAGAGCGGACGACGCCTGGAGTTATTCCGACGTCGACGTCAGCGACAGCAATGACGGCGGGAACGGCACGGTCGCCTACTACTCCTGCGTAGGCGGCGCGGACGACATCGTCATGAACACGCACTATCTCGACAGTTACAGCACCTCACGTGATCACGCCGCGATGACCCACGAATTCGGGCACGCCATCGGTCTCGACCACGGTCCTGAGGTGGCGGTCATGGACCCCTACTCGACCGACTACAACCCGAACATGAACAACAATTTGCAATCATGGGACATCAGCACCTATCACAGCAAATGGGGGTACTGACGATGAACCACCGACTGAAGGCCCCGTTCGTCGGGCTGGTCGCCCTTGTCCTGGCCGTCGGCGGCTGGTTCACCTACCAACAGCTTCGCCCGGCTCAGACCCACCCGGTTTCGGTGAGCTTCGCGTTCGACACCACCAACCGCGCCAAGGTCGCCGGCTACGCCGATGCGGTCGTGGTCGGGACCGTCACTGGCGTAGCGGAGGTACGCCAGGGTGAGCGCGGCGCCCCCCACACGATCTTCAAGGTCGCCGTTTCCGACAAGCTCAAGGGCGACGTCGGGGACACCATCCTCGTCGACCAACTCGGCGGAACCCGCGGGAAGGCCACCTGGACAGTCGAAGGCGTCCAGCAACTCGCCGTCGGCTCCGCGTACGTCCTGCCCCTCACCAGCCGGAACGGGTCCGACGAACACGTCCTGGTGCTGACCCCGACGCTGGCACCGGTCACCACGTCCGGCGCGAGCGTGCACGTCTGGACCCAGGCGGTGGCGAACCAGGACACCACGGTGTCCTAGCTCGGGCAGACACCGCAGGGCGCCCGGCCCCGATCCGATCGGCAGAAAGCCCGGCCGGACCCCCCACCCTCGGTCGCCGACCTGACCGCAACCCGCTGGACGCGGTCAGGTCGGCGGTGGGGATCGACGCGGTCGGTCAGCCCGCTTGGCGTGGGTGTGCCGCACGACGACGATCGGGCCAGCGGATCAACCGCTGGCCCGATCGGAGGTTGGTCGGGAGGGACGCTCGCACAACGCCTTCGGCGTTGGGTCGCAAGAACTGAAAGTCTCCGGCGAAACGCCCTCCCGCACGGAGCATCTTGCGCCGTCCGGTTCCTGCCGTCAAGTCCTTGTCGGCGCGTTTTCCGCACTCACAGCGAAAACCCAGTTACCGAACGAATCCCCACCCTCCTGCCCGCAACCCCCTAGACACGCCATCTCCCGGCCCCCGAAACCCGACCCCCGACCCCCGAGGCCCAGCCTTCCGAGCCCGAGGCCCGAGGCCGATCATGAGGTTGGCGGCACTGTTCGCGATCGACTTCGCGACCAACCTCATGATCGACGCGGAGGACGGGCGCGGACCAGGGTGGGTGGGGTGGGGTCAGCCGAGGAGACCGGCGTCGCGGGCGGCGCGCAGCGAGGGCTTGATGCGGTGGGTGGGACCGACCTGGCCGGCCACCGCGTCGAGGGTCTTGAGCCCCTCGCCGGTGTTGAACACGACGGTCTCCGCGGTCGGGTCGAGGCGGCCGGACTCGACCAGCTTGCCCAGCACGGCCACGGTCACCCCGCCGGCGGTCTCGGCGAAGACGCCGGTGGTCCGGGCCAGCAGCCGGATGCCGGCGCGGATCTCGTCGTCGTCGGCGTACTCCATCCAGCCCCCGGTACGGCGCACCGCCTCGAGCGCGTAGAGGCCGGCGGCCGGGTCGCCGATGTTCAGCGACTTCGCGATGCCGGTCGGCTTGACCGGGACGATGGTGTCGGTGTCGGCGTGCAGCGCGGTGGCGATCGGGTTGCAGCCGGCCGACTGGGCGCCGAACACCTTCCAGCCACCGGCCGGCGCCTCGACCAGGCCGATCTCGACCAGCTCGGCGAACGCCTTGTCGATCTTGGTGAGCAGCTCGCCCGAGGCCATCGGGATCACCACCTGCGCGGGGATCCGCCAGCCGAGCTGCTCGGCCACCTCGTAGCCGAGCGTCTTCGAGCCCTCGGCGTAGTAGGGGCGCACGTTGACGTTGACGAAGGCGGTGTCCTCGAACTCGTCCGTCTCCACCAGCTCGCCGCAGAGCCGGTTGACGTCGTCGTACGAGCCGTCGACGGCGACCAGCTCACCGCCGTAGACGGCGGTGGTGATGACCTTGCCCTGCTCGAGGTCACCAGGGATGAAGACCACCGACGGCACGCCGGCCCGGGCCGCGTGCGCGGCGACCGAGTTGGCCAGGTTCCCGGTGGAGGCGCAGGCGTAGCGGCCGAAGCCGAGCGCGCGGGCGGCGGTCAACGCCACCGAGACCACCCGGTCCTTGAACGAGTGGGTCGGGTTGGCGCTGTCGTCCTTGACCCAGAGCGGGGCGGTGAGGCCCAACTCGGCGGCGAGGAGCGGGGCGGCCACCAACGGGGTGAGGCCCGGATCGAGGGTGACCCGGGTCGCCGGGTCCTGACCGGCGGGCAGCAGCGCCGCGTACCGCCAGATGTTGCGCGGACCGGCCTCGATCTGCTCCCGGGTGACCGCCGCCAGCGCGGCGGTGTCGTAGTCGACCTCCAGCGGACCGAAACACTCGTAGCAGGCGTGCTGGGCGGCGAGCGGGTAGCGGGCCGAACAGGCACGGCAGGCCAGGGCGCGGGCAGGGCTGGCCGTGGTGTCGATGCCGGCGGGGACGAACGTCGACGTCATGTCGAGGGTCCTCTCATCTTTCCCCGCATCGCACCCTGCGGCGGGGACGGAATTGGCACCTGCCCCGCGGGGCGCTCTGCAATGAGCGCGCGGGGTGGTTGCCGGGGCGTCGTCGGGCCGTATCCCTCAGCCCCTCTGGATGAGGTATGCAGTTGTGCCGCCGAGTCTAGGCGGACTTCCCGGGCCCGCCCACCAGGGATCCCACGCTGTGAGCACGTCGCCGCGTACCGCCCCGTCGGCACCCCGAACGCGGTGACCGACCGCCGCCACCGGGCTGGCGTGGGACCGCTACCGTGCGGGCTCATCGACGGAAGGGAATCCTGCAATGCGTCGCAAGCTCGTCCCGGTGGTGGCGCTCGCCATGGCCTGCCTGCTGGCGGCCACCACCGCCTGCTCCACGGGCAACGGCAAGGAGCGCAAGCGGCAGCGCGACACCGTCAGCGAGCGCAGCGACAGCGATCCGCCCGCACGCCCGAGCCCGACCGCGACCCCGCGCCGCACGAACGACCAGCTCACCTGCCTCGAACTGCGCGGCGCCCGCGTCGGCAGCGGCAAGGTCCGCTACCGGGGGTACGCCGCCCCGATCCGCCTCGCCGACGGCCGCTGGTCCGACCGCGACGGCACGACTGTGCAGTTGCAGCGGCCGTGCGCCGTCGGCGATCTCGACGGCGACGGGGCGGACGACGCGATCGGCGTGCTGATGCTCGACGGCGGCGGCACCGGCCGCTTCTTCACCCTCGCCGTCTGGCGCGGTGTCGACGGCGAACCGGTCTACCAGGCCCAGCTCGACCTCGGCGACCGGACCCCGGTGCAGAGCATCAGCCTCCAGGCCGGCAGGGCGGCGGTGGTCTACCTGACCCGCTCGCCGAGCAGCCCGATGGCGGAGCTGAACATCAGGCGCTCTGCCGTCTACCAGCTCAAAGGCACGACACTGACCAAGCTGGGCCACACCGACGCCCGGGCGACCGAGGCCCCCACCGACGGCGGCGGCACCGCCGACTCACCGGACGACGGCACGGTCCCCGACGGCAACTCCCCCACCCGCAAGCGCAAGTCCCGTTCCCGCTGACGGCTCCCACCGGGCCGCCGCGCGCGGCACGACACTCCCCGCGCGCGGCGGCGCGGGGAGTGTGCACTGTAGATGTCGGCATCCCGACCCGGCGCGGCTGTCGGGAGTGCGGTGACCCGGCCGTCTCCGATAGTGTCCGGACAGACACGTGGAGCGACATCGCCTCACGTTGATGCGCCGGAGGGTCGGATGGCGAGCATCGAGGAAGTCAAGGCAGCCCTCGCGCAGGCCGCGGAGCAGGGCAATGCCACGCTCATGCAGATCCGGGCCGCCGTCGAGGCCACGGACCAGACGCTGGCCCGGATGCGGGCGGTCGCGGCCGGCACCAGCCATCCGGCCATCGGCGAGGCCATCGCCCGGGCCGAGCAGAGCAAGCAACGACTGGCCGAGGCGATGGACCTGATCCAGGGCAGCTCGGCGGCGGCCCGCAACTACATGAACCTCCTCGGCTGACCGCCTCCGGGCCGCGTGTCGGCGCAGACGAGGAGGCCATCTGCATCGACATAAGATGATGTGACCGCTTGGCGTTTCGGGGTGACGGACAGTGCCTGTCTTCGGTAGGGTCGACGGCACCCGCAATGGCGAAGGGACGGCCGATGCCTCGCGTCATCATCCCGGTGGGCTTCAGCCTCGGACCACAACACCGGTATGTGCGCCCCGCCGACCCGACGCCGGAGTCGTGGGAGATCCACCTCGGCGCGGACATGGTCGACCTCAGCGAGGACGAGGTCGGCGTCTACGGGGCCGTCTTCCTGGACGTCGAGGGCCACTCGGAGCTGCGCGTGGACCGGGCACGGCTGGTGGAGTCGCTGCTGACCGCCCCGAAGCCACAGCCCGACGCCGCGCGACTGGTCGAGGCTCTGGTCAACCGGGGTCTGCTGCTGGAGTTCGACCCCGAAGGCCCGCTCGAAGACGTGTTCCGGCACTACCGCCTCTTCCCCACCGCCGAGGGCATGGGATCGACAGCCGAGGAGCCCCACTACCACCGCATGGGCCACCACAACCACCCCCTGGTGGCACTGCAGAACGACGCCTACGTGATGTGGGCGTTCTCCTTCCTGCACGCCAACCTGTGGGAGGCCTGCGCCTACTTCGCCCGGGCCGACGAGGAGGAGTTGGCGGCGGGTGAGGACCCGATCGGCCTGACACCCGAGGGAGTCGCCCGGGAGGTGGCGGTGAACCTGCCGATGATGATCGCCACCCAGTGTGCCTTCCTGGATCCCGTAGCGGCGCTATGAGCTACCGGCGGCGGGGATACCGCAGCGGGTCCCGGCAACAGGACGGCTACCTGCGCAGTCTCCGCTACGAGGCACCCAAGGAGGGCCTCGGCAAGCTGCTGGAGAAGTTGAGCGAATGGGGCGGTGCCGCCGCCGGACTGGCCGCGGCCACCGCCGTCGCCAGACAGGGGGTCCGGCTGTCACCGGCAGTGCTGGCAGGGTCGGGGCTGGTTCTGGGAGCAGCCTCGGGAGCAGCCGCCAAGGCGATGGTGACCTCGGCCTTCGACACCGTCAAGGCGCGCCGCCAGGAACGGCGAGGCAGCGCCGCCGGCGGCGGGCCGGCGAGCGTCGGCAGCCTTGCCGCGGAGATCCAGCAGATCATCGCGCACATCGAACGCAACCAGCAGGGCCTGATCGGCGTGCTGGATCGCATCGGCACCAACCACAGCTGGCTGATGACCGTGGTCACCGGGGCAAGTCCAGCCCTCATGCAGCAGGTGAACGGAAAGCTGACCGGCGCCCGCAGGTCAGTCGAGGATGCCTGCACCCTGCTGCGGCAGTCGAAGGACAACCTCCGCCGCTATCTACGGGCCATCTGAGCGGCCACGCCTGATCAGGGGTTGCCATCAAGCCCGCTGGGCCGCCTCTCGACCAAGCCGGTGATGTCGTAGCCGATTCAGCTCGACAGCGTTCCCGGACCCGCGCCGGCGGGTGCGATGATCGGACGATGGCAGGCCCGGCGCCCCGACGCGCACCGCACTCCCGCGACCGGTTCCCCGGTCGAGCCACCGGCCTCGCGGTCGCCGGCCTCGCCCTGCTCGGCGCCTGCACCCCGGCGAGCGGCCTCCCGGCGGCCGGCCCGGTCCCCACCACGCCACCGGCCGCGCCGACGGCCGGGGTCACGCCCACGAGCGACTGCCCGCAATCCGGCGTACGGATCAGTTCGCCGGGCGTCAGCGCCGCGATGGGACTGCGGGCCCTCGGCCTGGAACTGGTCAACTGCGGCACGCGGCCCTACCCGCTCGACGGCTACCCGGTGCCGCGCCTGCTCGACGGCGAGGGCAACCCGATAACGGTCCAGGTGGTCGACGGGGCCAAGGGGATCACGTCGGGCTTCGACGCCCCGCCGGAGCCGCTGACCCTGCGCCCCGGCGAACGGGCCGGCGCCGCCGTGCTCTGGCGCAACCTGGTCACCGACCCGACGGTCGTCGCCACCGACGGCGAGCGCCTGGAGGTCGCGCCCGTCGCCGGCCGGCCCGCGCAGGTCGTCGGCCTGGACGGGCCGATCGACCTCGGCAACACGGGCCGGCTCGGCGTCAGCGCCTGGCAGAAACAGGCGTCCTAGCTGGTGATGTCCTTGCGGGTGAAGCGCCAGAACGCCAGCCCCCAGAACAGCGTCGCGTAGCTGATCGCGGAGATCGCGCCGCGTACCACGTCGTCGGTCTGCACCGGCGTCGACAGCAGCCCCAGCCAGGCCGTGCTGTAGTGCGTCGGCAGGAACGCGCGCAGCGCGCCCAGGGCGGTGATCTGGTCGAGGATGCCGGAGAGGATCCAGAGCAGCACCGCGCCGCCGACCGCGCCGAGCGCGGCGTCCGTCACCACCGACAGCAGGAACGCCAGGCCGGCCACCACCAGGAGTACGACCGCCAGGTAGCCGAGCACGCCCAGCAGCCGCAGCAGGCCCTCGCCCGGTTCGAGCTGGGCCGCCACCGTGCTGCGCAGCGGCTCCCAGCCGTAGCGCAGCGTCCCGATCAGCAGGGCGGTGCCCGCGAGCAGCAGCAACGCCAGGGCCGAGTAGACGAGCGCGACGAGCAGCTTCACCGTCAGCAGGCGGGCTCGGGGCACCGGAATCGCCAGCAGGTAACGCAGGCTGCCCCAGCTCGCCTCGCTTGCCACCGTGTCGCCACAGAACAGCGCCACCACCACGACCAGCAGGAACGACGCCGAGACGAAGATGGTGAAGAGGGTGAAGTTCAGCCCGCCCGACGTGGCGAACTCGACCAGGCTGCCGAACTCCCCGCGCCCGTTGTCCTCGTCGTCGCCCGTGTCGAACTGGAACGCGATCAGGATGATCAGCGGCAGCAGCACCATGAACCCGAGCGCGAGCTGCGTACGCCGCCGGGAGGCCTGCCGACGGAACTCGGCGCCGAACGGCAGGGTCGCCGACGGCCGGTAGCCGGCCGCCGCGCCAGCCGTGGGTGACGTGCCCGCCATCATCGGTCCCCGCTTCCCCGAGAGTTCTCGCCCACGAGGGCGAGGAACGCGTCCTCCAGGCGGCGCCGGGGCACCACCCGGTCCACCCCGATGCCGGCCCGGACCAGCTCGGCGACCACCTCGCTGCGGGCGGTGCCGTTGGTGTCCACCACGAGCTGACCCTCGCCGTCGGGGAGCACCCGCACCCCGTGCAGGCCCGCCAGCACCACCCGGGCGGCCTCCGGGTCGGTCACGTCGAAGAGCACGCTGGGCGACTCGCCGACGATCTCCTCGACCGGTCCCGAGGCGACGATGCGGCCCTTGTTCACCACCACCGCGTGCGTACAGGTCTGCTCCACCTCCGCCAGCAGGTGACTGGAGACCAGCACCGCCCGGCCGTCGGTGGCGTAGCGCTGGAGCACCCGGCGCATCTCCGCGATCTGCGGCGGGTCGAGCCCGTCGGTCGGCTCGTCGAGCACCAGCAGCTCGGGCAGGCCCAGCATGGCCTGCGCGATGGCGAGGCGCTGCCGCATGCCGTGGCTGTAGTTTCTGATCTTCCGGTGCACCGAGTCGCCCAGGCCCGCGATCTCCAGGGCCTCGTCGAAGTGCGCCTCCTCGGCCGGCCGCCCGGTGGCCCGCCAGTACGCCGTCAGGTTCGCGAGCCCCGACAGGTGCGGCAGGAAGCCCGGCCCCTCGACCAGCGCGCCGATCCGGGACAGCACCGGCGAGCCGGGCACCAGCCGGTGCCCGAAGACGTAGATCTCGCCTGCGGTGGGCTGGGTCAGCCCCATCAGCACCCGCAGCGTGGTGGTCTTGCCGGCGCCGTTCGGGCCGAGCAGGCCGACCACCTGACCGGGGTGCACCTCGAAGTCGACGTTCGAGACGGCGACGAAGCCGTCCGCGTACTCCTTGCGGAGCTGCCGCACGGCCAGCGGGACGCCCGCGTACGCCGGGTGCACGGAGCTGTCCTGGCGGCGGTGCCGGCGGCGGACCAGTGCGACGACCAGGACGAGCCCGATCACGATCGCCGCGACCAGCCCGGCCAGCACCCAGCGCCACATGACGGCGGCGGTGGGGATCGGGTCGCCGGCGACGGTCGGCAGGCTGACCGCGCCACCGCCGGCCTCGACGGTGTGCACGGCCGGCTCGACGGGCGTGGTGTACGCCTGGTCGGAGGTCGCCACCACCACGCGCAGCCGGTGCCCGGCCTCGAACCGCCGGACGATCGCCGGCAGGGTGACGGTCACCGGTCGCGCCGCGTCGATGGTCGGCGGCAGGCCGGTGAGCCGGACCGGGGCGACCAGTCCGTTGGGCAGGGTGGCCGCGCCGTTGGGGTCGACGTCGTAGAGCTTCACGAACAGCACCGCCTCCCCGGTCGGCGACGCCGCCCGGATGTCGACGGTCGGCGCACCCACCACGTCCACCGCCTCGGCCAGCGGCTCCGACTCGAACCGGGCGTGCTGGCCGGGAATGTCCCCCGCCACGCCGCCGAGCAGCGACGACAACTCCCCGGCGAAGGGCACCGAGGAGATCGCGGCCGGGTTGCCGGCCGGCGGGTTCGCGACCGGCTGGGCGGGGCCGGCGACCGGTACGTCCCGACGGGCCGTGCCGGCCACGCCGGGATAGTCGGCGTAGCGGTAGCCGGTGGCCACCAGACCCCGGTCGAGGGCGTCGAAGCCGGCGATGCGGGAGAAGGTGAAGTCGTCCCCCGGGGCCTCGCCCTCGCCCTTGACGTAGTGGTCGAGCCACTGCACGGTCAGGAACTTCACGCGGTCCGAGTCCGTCTTGGGGCCCTCGCCGCCGTCGTGCCCGCCGGTGAACCAGGCCACCCGCACGGGGGTGCCCGCGGCGGCGATGCCGCGCGCGTTGGCGTCGGCCTCGCCGAGCGGGAAGAGCGTGTCCGCCTCGCCCTGCACCAGCAGGGTCGGCGCCTTGATCCGGTCGAGCACGCCGGCCGGGCTGGAGCGGCGCAGCAGGTCCACGGCGGCCTGGTCGGCCTGGCCCGTGGTCGCGATCCGCAGGTACGCGGCGCAGATGTCGGCGGCGAACCGGCCACACGCCGGGTCTCCGGCCCCGGCCGGCGCCCGTCCCGGGCCGGCGCCCGGCCCCGGGCCGGGCGGGCCGGCGGAGGCGGGGGCCCCCTCGGGCTCGGCGGCGCTGGTCCCGGAGAGCCCGGCCGGCCCGGAGCCGACGTTGCCACCGCCGCCGAAGAAGAGCCCCGCCCAGCCGGACTTGAACACGCCCTCGGTGGGCTCCTTCCCGGTGCTCTCCGGCAGGAAGGAGCGCGACAGGTCGTTCCAGGTAATCATCGGCACGATCGCGTCGACGCGCTGGTCCTGCGCGGCGAGCAGCAGCGCCAGGGCGCCGCCGTACGAGCCACCGACGACGCCGACCTTCGGGTCACCGGCGGCGTCGGTGCGGATCTCGGGCCGCCCGGCGAGCCAGTCCAGCAGGCGTTGCGCGTCGCGGACCTCGTAGTCCGGGTGGTCCAGGTGGATCTGCCCGCCGCTGCGGCCGAAGCCCCGCGCCGTCCAGGTGAGCACCGCGTAGCCGCGGCCGGCGAACTCCTCGGCGTCGGCACGCACGGAGTCCTTGGTGCCGCCGAAGCCGTGCGCCAGCAGCACCGCAGGCACCTTGTTCCTCGCCGAGGCGTCCCCGGGCAGGTAGAGCGTGGTGTCCAGGTCGACGGGCTCGTCCCCGGCCGGCCCGGAGCGGACGTTCACGACCGCCGCCGCCGTGCGGACGTCCGGCCCCTTCGGCACGACCGCCCAGGTCACGGCGGCGGCGAGCAGCACGACGACAGCCGTCGCGGCGACCGCGCGCCGACGGGTGGGCAGGGCACGCCGGATCCACGCGGCCGGCGACGGCGATCTCATTGGGCACACGGTACGGCCCGGATGCTGAGCGTTGGCTGAGATCGTCCGTACGTCCGTCCGGTTGCGCCGATCGGTGTCCGGTCGGCGCGACCCAGTCCGTTCCATGAGCATGAATTCGGATCACGTCAATTCCGATGTTCGTCAGAAATCCACTCTGATCCATCCATGCCCCACTCCGGGTCGGTACGCACCGTGTCGACCGGGTCACGTGGCGGTCACATCGGGCTTCATGACGCAAAGCTGACTGTTCGGCGAGCGGAACGGCTCCATACAGTCCGCTAGTTTTCCGGTCCGGTGCACGGGACTTGACCGCCGACCCGGCCCACCTCACCGATCCCGTGCTCCCGCCGGAGGAGACAGCCATGACAGTCCCCGCGCCACCGGCTCGTCGACGGCCCCTCGCGGTGGGCCGCGTACTACCGCTGCTCCTCCTCGTCGCCCTGCTCGCGCCGATGACCCTGCTCTTCGTCCAGGCCTGGCGGCTCACCGCCGACGACCGGGACCTGGCCGACCGGGAGCGGCTGGGCGTGGAGTACCTGCGCGCCCTCGCCCCCGTCACCCACGCCCTGGTCGACGCCCAGTCCGCCGCCGTCGCCGCCCGGCCCGCCACCAGCGCGGCCCTGACCAACGCGGTCGAGGCCGCCGCCTCGGTCGACGCGCGCGTCGGCGACGAACTGCGCACCCGGGAGCGCTGGGCCGGCCTGCGGGCCAGGATCGAGGCGCTGAGCGCACGCGGCCCCGCCGACCCCGAGGCGGCCTTCGCCGCGTACGGCGAGGCCACCGACCTGCTGCTGGCCCTGCACGGCAAGGTCCGGGAGACCTCCGGGCTGATCCGCGACCCCCGGCCGGACTCGTTCTTCCTCCAGCATGGCGCCCGGGACCTGCCCGAGGCGGTGGTCGCGGCCGGGCGACTGGCCGACCTGACCGTGCTCGCCGCCGACCGCCCCACCGCCGACCGCAACCGCACCACCGCCGAGGCCGCCGCCCTGCGGGTGTCCGTCCTCGTCCCCGCCGACGACCTGGTCACCGACCTGCGGGCGGCCGTGGAGAACTCGCAGAGCGCCGACCTCGGCTCGATCGTGCTGGCCCCGCTCGACACCTACCAGCGCTCCGTCGAGGCGCTGGCGGCCCACTCCGCGCCGGCCGGCCGCGCCACCGCCGCCAACCAGGCGCAGGTCGTCGACGCCCGACGCGAATCGCAGACCGCCGCCAACCGCCTCCTGCCCCTCGTGCTGGACGAACTCGACACCCTGCTCGCCGAGCGCATCGACGCGTCGAACCGGGACCGCCGGCTGACCGTGGCCGCCGGGGTGCTGGCCGCCCTGCTGTGGGCCGGCCTCGTCGGGGGATGGCTCGCCGCCGCCCGGCGCCGCCCGGCACGGCCCCGGGACGGGGCGCAACCCGCCGCCGTCCCACCCGAGGACACGCCGTGGCCGCCCACCGACGCGGAACCGCGCCGACTCCAGCCGGCAGGCGCCGCCCGCGAAGCCGGGACCACCCAGTGGGGGCGCTTCGATGCTGCTCGCTAGGCTCCGCATCCGGGGCAAGCTCGCACTGCTCGTCGTCATCCCGCTGCTCAGCATGGTGGCCCTGGCCGTGCCGGCGGTCCTCGACCGGGTGGACGCCGCGCAACGGGCCCACGACATCGCCGACCGGGTACGCGTCGCCAGCCGGATCGGCAGCCTCGTCCAGGACCTGCAACAGGAGCGCGTCCTCTCCGTCGGACTGCTGCTCGGCCGGGTCACCCGCACCGAACTCATGCAGCGGGCGGCCGGTGTGGACGACCGCGTCGCCGACCTGCGGGCCACCCCCGGCGGCCTGCTGACGCCGCAGGTCGCCGAGGCCCTGCAGGGCGTTCGCGGGCTCACCGACCTGCGGGCCGCCGTGCTCGCCGGCACCGCCACCCCGGAACAGGCAGTGGCCGCGTACGGGCCGGTCAGCAAGGGGCTCATCGACGCCCTGCGCCTGCCGTTCGGGGTGGACACCGGCACGACGGCCGGGCGGCAGGTGCTGGCCCTCGACGGGCTGCTGCGCGTCGACGAGGCGATGGGCGGCTGCTCCGCCCTGCTCCTGCTGGTCAAGGCGACCAGCTCCCCCCGGGTGGCCACCACGTACGTCGCCTGCATGGCGGCGCTGCGGGCGGACAACGGGGGCTTCCGCGACCTCATCACGGCGGAGCAGTTGGCGCTGGTGACGATGAACGACGCGGCGGTGGCCGCCCGGACCAGCGCGGACTTCCTCACGAGGAGCGCGCTGGACCCGATCGGCGCGACCAGGAGCACGTCGCTGGAGGCGCTCTTCCCGTCGGTCCTCTCGATGATCACCTTCGGGCAGTTCATCGAGAAGAAAATCGTCGCCGACGTCATCGCCGAGGTGACCGCGCAGCAGCGCCGGGCACTCAACGAGGCGTACCTGGTCGGCGGGCTCGCCGGCCTGATCCTCGCCGTGGTGATGGTGCTCAGCGCGGTCGTCGCCCGGAGCGTGACCCGGCCGCTGACCCGCCTCACCCGCTCCGCCGACCGGGTCGCCCGGGTCGCCGAGGCGGAACTGACCCGGGTCGCCGACGACGAGGCCGAGAGCACCGCGTCGGTGGGCCTCGACCCGGTCGACGTGCGGGCCCGCGACGAGATCGGCGACCTGGCCCGCGCCTTCGACCGGGTGCAGAGCACCGCCGCCCGGCTCGTCGAACGGCAGGTCGCCGGCCGGCGCAACGTGGCGCAGATGTTCGGCCACGTCGGCCGCCGTACGCAGAACCTGGTCGGCCGGCAGATCGCGCTGATCGACCGGCTGGAACGGCAGGAGGCCGACCCCGCCCGCCTGGAACACCTGTACCGGCTCGACCACATCTCCAGCCGGCTGCGCCGCAACGCCGGCAGCCTGGTGGTGCTCTCCGGCTCGCCCGGCGCGGACCCGCACGTGGCGCCGGTACCGCTCGGCGACGTGGTCCGGCTGGCACTCGGCGAGATCGAGGACTACACGCGGGTCGACGTGCAGGTCCCGCCGGGCGTGTCGGTGGCGCCGGGCACCGTCGGCGACCTCGTCCTGGCGCTGGCCGAACTGATGGAGAACGCCACCGTCTTCTCCCCGCCGCACACCCGGGTCACCGTGGGCGGCGAGCCGACCGCATCCGGGGCGCGGCTGATCGTCGTGGACCGGGGCATCGGCATGGCGCCGGAGCGGCTGGCGGAGGAGAACGCCCGACTCACCCGACGGGAGCGCCTGGACCTCGCCCCGAGCGAGGTGCTGGGGCTCTTCGTGGTGGGCCGGCTGGCCCGCCGGCACGGGTGGACGGTGCGGCTGACGCCGACCGCCGGCGGCGGGGTCAGCGCGTACCTGGACGTCCCGGAGACGTCGCTGGTGATCCACCCCGCCGAGCGGGCCGGGGTGACCGTGGCCCGGGCCGCCGTACCGACCCGGGACCGGCGCTCGCCCGGCGACGCGCGGGACGCCGAAGGGCCCGACGCGCCGGCACCGACCGGCGCGGTTACCGCGCCCGGCACGACGGTCGAGGCGGCGGACAGCGCGGCCGAGGCGGCAGGCAGGCCGGCTCAGGTGGCAGACGGCACGGCTCAGGTGGCAGACGGCACGGCTCAGGTGGCAGACGGCACGGCCCGGGTGGCAGGTAGGGCGGCCGAGGGGCCGCCGACCGTGTTCGACCCGGCGCTGCTGAGCCGTGCCAGCCGCAGCATGGAGTCCGGCGCACCCTGGAACGCCTTCGGCGCGGGCGGCGGCCCGCAGGCCGACACCGGCCCCGCCCCGGCCGACACCGGCCCCGCCCCGGCCGACGCCGGCACCGCAAGCCCCGCCCCGGCCGGTACCACGGAGCCCGCCCCGACCACCACCGCGGGCCCCGCCCCCGCCGGTACCGCCGCGATGGGCATCCGGCGGCGGGTGCCGGGCGCCGCGCTGCCACCGGCTGGGCCGCCGGTCCGCCCGCCGACGACCGCACCGGCGGCGGACACCGGCGCGGACCCGGCCGCCGCCCGCGCGCTCGTCGAGGCGGTCGAATCCGGCGTACGCCGGGCGGAGCTGGGCCGGGCACCGGCCGGCGCGGCGGTCACGCGGCTGAACAGACGGGTGCCCGGGGCGAACCTGACCGTCATGCCGGCCCGACAGCCCGACAGCCCGTCGCTGGGCAAGCCGGACGAGGTCCGGGCCCTCCTCACCGAGTTCGAGGCGGGCGTCGCCCGCGCTCAGCGAGAAGTCAGCCAAGACCACCGCTACGAAGAGGAAACATCACGGTGACCAGCACCTTCCCGCACGAAAACGTCGAGCACCCGCACCCGGGCACCGGGGACCTCAGCGCGGAGGTGCGCACCTTCAACTGGTTGCTGGACTCCTTCACCTCCAGCACCGCCGGGGTGCTGGAGGCGATCGCCGTCTCGTCGGACGGGCTGCTGATGGCCATGTCGGCGATCAAGGACCGGTCCAACGCGGAGCGGCTCGCCGCGGTGGTCTCCGGCATGACGAGCCTCGCCGGCGGGGCCGCGAGCTGGTACTCCCTCGGCGGGCTCAACCGGGTCGTCGTCGACATGGCCGAGGGCTACCTGCTGATCAGCGCGATCAGCAGCGGCTCGGTGCTGGGGGTGGTCGCCGACCGGTCGGCGAACCTCGGCACCGTCGCCTACGAGATGACCCTCTTCGCCGGGCGGGCCGGTGGCGCCCTCACCCCGAGACTGATCGCCGAGCTGAAGAACGCCGTTCAGCAGTGAACCCCGAGGCCGCCGGTGCGGAGCCGGATCCGGAGCCCACGTTCCGGATCCGGCCCTACCTGCGCGCGTCGTCGCCGTACGACGGCGGGCCCGGCCCGGCGGCGCCCGGGACCGCTGCCGCGAGTGAGGACGGGCCGGCCGGTCCACGCCCGTTCGTGCTCACCGCCGGGCGGGTGACCGGCGCCGATCCGGCGATCGGGCTGGAGACGCAGGTGACCGCCCGCGCGACGACCGAACGGGCGGGGGCGCTCGCCCGGCTGGCGCCCGAACTACAGGTGATCGTCTCGCTCTGCGGCGAACCCATCTCGGTCGCCGAGATCTCCGCCCGGGCCCGGCTGCACTTCGGCGTGACCCGGGTGCTGGTCGGCGACCTCCGCGCCGCCGGCCACCTGGACGTGCACGACGGTGCCGACGTCCTCGACCCCGACATCATCCTGCGAGTGATTGATGGACTCCGTGCGATCTCCTGAATGGCCGGTCGCCCCGCTGGGCGCGATCGCCACCAACAACGCCGGCACCCGGTACGGCTCCCCGACCGGGCCGCAACCCGTCCCGCCCGCGCCGCCGACGCACCGGTCACCGGCCACCGGGGTGGCCTCCGTGCCCCGGCCCGCGCCGGCCACCGCGCCACCGATCCCCGTCAAGATCCTCATTGCCGGCGGCTTCGGGGTCGGCAAGACCACCACCGTCGGCGCGATCTCGGAGATCGCCCCGCTGACCACCGAGGCGGAGATGACCACCGCCGGGATCGGCATCGACGACCCCGGCATGCGCTCCGAGAAGACCACCACCACGGTGGCGATGGACTTCGGCTGCGTCACCATCGACCGCAGCCTGAAGCTGTACCTGTTCGGCACGCCCGGGCAGGCCCGGTTCGGTTTCATGTGGGACGATCTGGCCCGCGGCGCGCTCGGCGCGCTCGTCGTCGTGGACAGCGCCCGGCTGGACGACTGCTACCCGGCGATCGACTTCTTCGAACGGGCCGGCCTGCCCTTCGTGGTCGGGGTGAACGCCTTCGACGGACGGCTGGCGCACGACCTCGACGCCATCCGATGGGCGCTGGCCGTCGGCGACCACGTCCCCCTGGTGCAGTTCGACGCCCGGGACCGACGCTCGGTGCGGGACGCCCTGCTGGTCGTCCTGGACCGCGCACTCGATCGGGCCACCCGGGAGCGGAAGGCCTGACGACCCGGCGGTTCGACCCGTTTCACGAGAAGGGGTGGTCGCGTGAGAGGTGGACTGGACGAGACACTCGCCCGGATGGCCCGCCGCGAGGAGGCGCTGCGGCGGCGGGCCACCGAGGCCGGGGCGGAGGACGGCAGGCACGCCGCACCGAGCGGGCCACCGGAGGGCCCCGGCACGGACCGCGCCGACTCCCGGGGCGAGGGGCGCAACGCCGGACCCGGCTGGGCCGACACCCGGCGCGGCGCGGAGCCCCGCGACCCCGTCGCGGAGATCACCGACGCCGTCCGGCGGGTGGTGGCGGGCCACCCCGGCACCACCGTAGACGTGCGCATCGAACACGGCGGGCAGGCGTACCCGCTGCGGGTCGCCTGGACCGACACCGGCGTGACGGTCCACGCCCCGGCCGCCGCGGCGCCGCCCCCGGTGCGGCCGGCCTCCACCAGGCCCACGCCGCCCCTGCCGCCGGGCCAGGACGGGCCAGGCTCCGCGGCGCGGCTGGCCGCGCTGATCCGCCGCGACCCGTCCCTGCTCAGCGACGGTGCGCCGCACCGGGAAGCCCGCAAGACACCGGGCTCGGGCGCGGCGTGACCGGGGCGGCTAGGGTCGGGCCGTGGCGGAACCCGACCTGACCCTGACCGCGAGCATGCGGCCGGCGGCCCTGGACGCCCGACGGGGCATCGTCCGGCTGCACCCGGAGGTGCTCACCGCGCTGGCACTGCGCCCCGGCGACCCGGTGCGGCTGGCGGGCCGGCGGGTGACGGCCGGCGTCGTCGCGCCCGCCGAGCCGACCGCGAGCACCGCGCTGCTCTACGCCGACGACCTGATGCTGGGCAACCTCGGGCTGCGCGACGGCGGCCAGGTCACGGTGAGCCGCCTGCCGGTCCGACCGGCCAGCCGGGTGCTCCTCGCCGGCCCCGCACAGATCGCCGCCGTGGTCTCCCCCGAGATGCTCCGGCTGGCCCTGCTGGGCAAGGTCGTCACCACCGGGGACGACGTGTCGCTGCTACCGCAGGACGTGCTGCCGGACGCCTCGGTACGCAGCCTGGTGGAGGCCGCCCGGCGCAGCCTCTCCAACAGCGTCGGGTACGCCTGGACCAGCACCCTGCTCGCCGTGGTCGCCGCCGAGCCCGACACCGGGGCCCTGGTCACCATGGACACCGTCGTCGGCTGGGAGCACGGCCAGGCGACCCGCGGCTCCGCCGGCACGACCGCGGGCACCGACGCCTTCGACAGCGCCGGCCGGCGGGCCGGGGCGGCGGGTCCCGGCCACGCCGAGAACGGGCACACCACCGACCGGCCGCGCCCACGCGCCGACCGGCGACCCGGGGGCGAGCGGACCGTCGTGGACCTCACCGACCGGGCGGCCGGAACCGACAGCGCCACGGCGGCGGCCCCGCCGTCCGTGGACGAGCTGCCCGGGTTGCGGGCGCAGGCCGAGGAGCTGACCGAACTGCTCGACCTCGGCTTCCACCACCAGGAGGTACTCGGCCGGCTGGGCACCACCGTCTCACTCGGCGTGCTGATCGCCGGTCCCGCCGGATCCGGCAAGGCCGCCCTGGTGCGCGCCGTGGCCGCCCGGGTCGGCGCCCGGGTCAGCCCGCTCTGGGCCCCCGAGCTGGCCGCCCTGACCAACCAGGCCGCCGCCGAGCGGCTGCGCGCCGCCGCCGCCGAGGCCCGCGCGGGCGACCCCGGCGTGCTGCTGGTCACCGACGTCGAGGCGCTGGCCCCCGCTGACGAACCCGGGCCGGTCGCCACCGTGTTTCGGCAGGTGCTCGCCGAGACCGTACGGGCGGGGGCGGCGGTCGTCTGCACCACCGGCCGGCCCGAGGCCGTCGATCCGGCGCTGCGCGCCCCCGACCTGCTCTCGCTGCGGATCAGCGTCCCGCTGCCGGACGCGGCCCTGCGCCGGGAACAGCTGACGGTGCTCACCCGGCAGGTGCCGCTCGACGACGACGTGCGGCTCGACGACGTCGCGGGGCGTACCCCCGGATTCGTCGCCGCCGACCTGGCCGCGCTGGTCCGCGAGGCCGGGGTACGCGCGGCGCTGCGGCAGAAGTCGGCCGAGACGCCGACGGTGTCGATGGCCGACTTCACCGCCGCGCGGGAGGTGGTCCGCCCCACCACGATGGCGGCGTCCACCCTTGAGCTGGCCTCGGTGACGCTCGACGACGTGGGCGACCTCGCGGAGGTCAAGGAGACGTTGACCGAGTCGGTGCTCTGGCCGCTGACCTACCCGGACACCTTCGCCCGGCTCGGCGTGCAGCCGCCGCGCGGGGTGCTCCTCTACGGGCCGCCCGGCTGCGGAAAGACCTACCTCGTCACGGCGCTGGCCGGCTCGGGGCGGGCGAACGTGCTCTCCGTGAAGGGCGCGGAACTGCTGTCGAAGTGGGTCGGCGAGAGCGAACGCGCGGTCCGCGAACTGTTCCGCCGGGCCCGGGAGGCCGCGCCCACGCTGATCTTCCTGGACGAGGTCGACGCGCTCGCCCCCGTACGCGGCCAGGCCAGCGACGGCGGCACCACCGACCGCGTGGTCGCCGCCCTGCTGACCGAACTGGACGGGGTGGAGGCGCTACGCAACGTGGTGGTGGTCGGTGCGACGAACCGGCCCGACCTGGTGGATCCGGCCCTGCTGCGCCCGGGACGGCTGGAGCGGCTGGTCTACGTGCCGCCGCCGGACGGGCCGGCGCGGGCGGAGATCCTGCGCGCCGCCTCGCGAAACGTGCCGCTGGCACCCGAGGTGGACCTCGCGGCGCTCGGCGGGGAGCTGGACGGCTTCTCGGCGGCGGACTGCGCCGCGCTGGTGCGGCAGGCGGCGCTCGCGGCCATGCGGGAGTCGCTGACCGCGTCCACGGTCACCGCCGCGCACGTGGCGGCGGCCCGCTCCCGGGTCCGCCCGTCCCTCGACGAGGCGCAGGTCGCCTGGCTCGCCGCGTACGCCGACAAGCGCGCCGGCTGAGCCGTCCCGCCCGGGCCGGTCACGTCGGGGACGACCGGGCCGAGATCACGGGGGCGGTGGCGTCGAGTCCAGGCAGATCTCGGCGTGCACCCTGCCGCCGTCCTCGCGCAGCTTCGCGCCACACCTGCCCAGCACCGAAACCGCGCCGTGGTTGTCGACGGTGGTCTCCGCGACCACGAGCCGCATCCCGGCCGCCGCCGCCTCGTTCAACAACTCCCGCAGGGCGGCCACGCCGATCCCCTGGCCCCGCGCGGAACGGCCCAGCCACATCCCGGTCTCGACGGTGCCCGGCTCGTCGCGTCGACGCATCCGGATCACGCCGACCACCTCGCCGCCGGCCAGGATCGCGTACATCCGGGTGCCGGTCGGGCCGTCCAGACCGCCGAAGCTCGCCCGGTGGAACTCCCGGAACGCCTCCCGCCGGGCATGCGACCACCCCGCCGGAGCCTCCACCGGCGGCATCACGTCGCCGGGCTCCGCCTCAGCAGCCGCTACGGAGAGCAACGGCTCCAGGTTTCGCTCGTCCACCGGCTCCAGCCGGACCGTTCCCGCCACGTGCCGCAGTCTGCCGCCCCCACCGGCCCGAGTCCACCCCGACCGGCGTCGACTGGCGATCCGGCGGCAGGTACCGGCCGGTCAGCGGGCATCGTGTTCCGGCTCACGCTCCGCTGTCGCCCGTCCGCCCGACGGCGGCGACCGGTGCCGGCCGGCCGGGCGGGGGGTCACTCGGCGTCGAACTCGCACAGCACCACCGAGGCGTCGTCGGCGCGCTTGCGCCGGCGCAGCCGGTCCGGATGGTCGCGCTCCGCGACGCGCACCCGGTCGATCAACGCGCCCGGCCCGTCGGCGGTCGCCACGTCCAGCAGCCCCGCCCAGTCGAGCAGACCGAACTGCTCCACCAGGGCCGACGCGCCGTCGCTGAGCAGCGCCGCCCGGCGTACCGCGCCCGGCCCGCGCAACGGCACCGTCCCGGTCACGGCGTGGAACGCCGCCTCTGGATCGGCCGCCGCCACCCAGTAGCCGTGGGTCCGGTTCATCCGTTCCCGCTGCACGCCGACCGCCCGCCGGAACCGGTCGACCGGGTCGGTGGCGCCCGCCGGCACGGCGGCGAGCGTGGTGCGCAGGCCGGCCATCGCGGTCTCCAGGCGGTCGTCGGTGACCACGCCGACGACACCGCCGGCGTCGAGCACCAGCGGGCTGTCGCAGAGCACCAGGTAGTCGAGGTGGTCGCCACCGTCGCGCAGCAGACAGACGGTGCTCGACACGGTGCCCGGGTGGTCCAGGTCGCACTCGTCCCCGTGGTCGGACCGCACGGCGAGGATCGCCGCCGCCAGGTTGCTCATCAGCGTCGCCGTCGGTCGGGCGGCCTCCGCCAACCCGAGCCGGGCCGCTAGGTGCCGCACATACCAGGACGGCCCGTGTACGCAGCCCGTGTCGAAGCCCTCCGGCACGGTTGCGCCGTCCAGCAGGCCGGCCAGCGGCCCGAACCGGAAGACCAGGTCCTCGTTGACCGGCCGGCCGGGGGGCGGCGCGGACGCGGAACGTACCCGCATCGTCCGCGCCGCCCCGACCACCCGGGTCGCCTCAGCGGCGACGGAGGTCGTCGGCGGCCTCATGCGCCTGCCCCTGCACCTGGTGGGCGGCCGACCGCCCCTGTTCCCGGACGGTGGACGCGCCCCCGGCGGCGGTGGACCGTACCGCCTGGGCCGCCTCCTGCGCCGGCTCGCGCAGGTTGTCGCGCAACTCCTGACCGACCTGGCCGGCCTGCTCCCGCAGGTGTCCGGCCTGCGCGCGCAGTTGCTCGGAGTGCTCGTCCACCAGGCCCTTGGCCTGCCCGGCCCACTGTCGTTCGGGTCGGCTGGGCGGGACCAACGACGACACCAGCAACCCGGCGCCGAAGGCGATCAGGCCGGCGGCGAGGGGATTGCCCTGCGCCTGCTGGCGGGACTGCTGCCCGAGCGAGCGGGCCTCCTCCCGTACCGACCCGGCCGCTGACGACACCCGCTGCCCGGCCGCGTGCGAGCCCCGCTCCGCGGCGCCGTGACCGTCCGACTGCACGCCCATCACCTTCTCCCTGGCCCGGGTGAGCGCGCCACGGGCCTGGCCGACCCGCTCACCGGCGACCCGGCGCGGGTTGACCTTGTCGGTCAGCGCGTCGACGTCGCTGCTCAGTTCGTTCCGGGTGTTCTCGATCTCCCACCGGATCCGGTCCGGATCGTTGGACATGATCTGCTCCTCCCGGCTGGTTCAGCGGCCTCGCACCGCGTTCGGCATCTCCCGCGCCGTCTGCTTCGTCCGAGGCAGTACCGACCGTAGCTGCGCCAGTTTCGTCCGCGCGTTGGCGAGCAGGACGGCCGTGACGATCCCCCAGAGGACGGCCACGATCAACGCGGCCCAGCCCTGGTCCATCACGTTGGACAGCCCCCACCACAGCGCGTACGACACGAACAGCACCGTCAGGAAGCCGGCCAGCGCGGCCCCGCCGAACATCCCGCCGGCCTTGCCGGCCTGGCCCGCCTCCTCGCGAAGCTCCGCCTTGGCCAGTTCGACCTCCTTGCGGACCAGCGTGGAGAAGTCGCGGGTCACGTCGCCCAGCAGGTCGCCGACCGACTGGTTCCGTTCCTTCTCCGGGGCACTCACGGCGCCACCCCGCCCGGTATGTCCTGCCCGGGTCGGCCGGGCGGCGAGGCGTTACGCACCCGGGCGGTGCCGGTGTACGCCTCCTCGGGCACGTACGGCGCCTCGACCGTGCGCTCGTACGGCTGCGGCCCACTCCGGCCGGCCGCACCCGTCGGCTGGCTCTCCGGCCGGCCCGCCGTGCGCGCCCCGTCGCCCGGGGCCGTCAGGTTCCGGGTGAACCGCCCGACCAGTACGCCGGCCACGGCCGCTCCCGCCAGGAAGGTGCCCGGGTGCCGGCGCGCGTACGCCCGCACCTCGTCGACCACCGCCCCGGGTTCGCGTTCGTCGAGCCAGCCGGCCGCCTGCTGGGCGGCGTCCGCCACCCGGCGGACCGCCTGACTGGCCATGCCGGAGTCCTCGCTGCGCTCCGCCATCGAGCCGAGTTCCCGCCCGATGCCGCGCAGCCCTTCGGCGGCCCGGTGCTGCTGCGTCCGGACCTGGTCGTGCAACTGCGTGCGGGTCTCACCCGTCAGGTCGTGTGCCTGCCGGCGGACTTCCGACGCCACGTGCCCGCCCTGTTCGGCGGCTGCGTGCGCGACCTGCCCGCCGGCCTGGGTCGCCTGGTGCCCGACCCGGGACGCCTCCTGCCGGGCCCGCTGTCCGGTGCCGTTCGCACCGTCCGGTGGCCGGCTCGGGTTGATCTGCGTCATCGCCGCTCCCCTCCGTCGGCCCCGGGCCGCAGGTCACGGCCCGGAACGTGAACCGGCCGCGAGTACGCGGCCCGGAACGACACCCGGGTACCCGTACGGATCGCCGGCATTCCGTCGCGGGCACCCCGGAAGGGGCCGGCCTCGCCGGGCGACGTGTGCGAACGCTCAGCACGGCTGCGCTGCCGGCTGCGGGGCACGGCTGCGCCGCCCGTCGCGGATCAGAACGAAACCTTGGTGCGGAGCGGCCCCCTCCAGGGGCCATTCGTCACCAAGGTCGGGTGAATCCTGGCTCGTCCTCGCTGATCGGTGAGCGGGATCCGCCCAGGTGCCGGACGGCGGAGGATCCGCCCACGAGACGCTTTCGAGCTGATGTCGTAAACGATTCACCGGCCCGCTGATGCCGCGGCACCCCAGGCACCAGCGCCGACGCAAGACGCCTCAGACGCCCGGCACCACCGCCGACCCAAAGCGTTTCAGACCCGCCCGCCCCAGCCGATGCCACGGCGCCTCAGACACCGCACCGCACCAACATCGCCTGATGTCACAAACGACTCAGCTCCAAAGCGTCCGCACGACCTACACCCCTGGGTGAATGCGTCGAGGTCGAGGCCAGCCTGCCGCCGCCGGACCCACCCCCGGCTGCCTGGCAGAGCACTCGGTAGTCGGCTGCGGTTGCTGGCAGCGCGACGGCCCGATAAGCCCCCATTCTTATCATTTTCCCCCGTTCTCGACCAACGGCCGCCTTCGGGTTCATACCAGGTGACGGGTCAGCGACGGCGGTTGCGGGCCCGGGAGGACCGCAACCGGCGTAGCCGGCCGATCAGCACCGGCTCGGCGGCGAGAGCGGCCGGGTTGTCGAGCAACGCGTTGAGCAGTTGGTAGTAGCGGGTCGCCGAGACTCCGAAGGTGTCCCGGATGGCCTGTTCCTTCGCGCCGGCGTGCCGCCACCACTGCTGTTCGAAGGCGAGGATGCCCCGTTCCCGCTCAGCGAGGCCGCCGCCCGTCCGGGCATCCGCCGGCTGAACGCCGACGTCACCGGACACGGCACCGGCCTCGACGCCACCTGGCAGGACACCGGCCTCGACGTCACCTGTCGGGGCGGTGACGTGAGCGGCCGCCACGGCGGCGTCACGAGCTGGCGCGGGGGCCGGGGAGGGCGGCGCCGAGGCGGCGTCCGGGTCCGCCGCCGGGCGGGGCTGCGGAACGGCTGGCGCACCGGCGGCGGGGCTGGTACGTGGCTGGGGGACGACCCTTGCGGCGTCCCGCGCCACCGCGGGCTCGCCGTGCCCGCCCGCCGTGGGCGGCTCGGTGGCGGCCGGGGCGGAGTCGGCGGGCTGCATGGCGCTCCTCGTGGGCTGCGGGCGGCACACCACGACGCCGGCCCGGGGGGTCACCAGCCTAACCAGGGCCGACCTGGGTTCGCATCGGACGACGGTGCCACAAAGTGACGACCCCGGTTCATCCCGTGCCCACGCCCGGCCGCTCGCCGCACGCCGCCGGCAGCCCGCGGCGGCGCGCGTGCCGCCCGGCACGGCGGCGGCGCGACCGGGGGCCGGGGAGGGCCGCCGGTCGTGCCGCCCCACGATCAGGCGATGTCGCGCCGGCGCATCGTCCAGAGGGCCGCACCGAGGATCACCGTGAGCCCGACCGCCATCATCACCGAGGACTGCTGCCAGGTGATGTCCAACGTGGCGGGTTCGCAGTTGCCGAAGTAGTTGACCTGGCAGGCGTCGTAGTTCTGCAGCGTCACCTTCTTGTCCAGCCACGCCAGGGCGTAGGTGGGCAGCAGCCACGCCTCGGCGAAGCGCACTCCCGCCATCTCCAGCAGGATGGCGAGGCCGAACTGCCCGACGACCATCACGGCGATCGCTCCGCCCAGGGCCATCGCGGTGTGCCGCCCCAGCGAGGCGAGCGCGAAGCCGATGGTCGCGGCGACCAGGGCGAGCACCAGCCCGCGCAGCCCGGTGAGGGCAAAGGACTGCCACGCCCCGGAGGTCATCTTCTCCGTGTTGCCGTGGAGGGTGGCGACGAGCCAGAAACTGCCGAACCAGAGCGCCGTCGCGGGTACGGCCAGGACGACCATCCCGGTGAGCAGCGCCGCCAGCTTCGTCAGGAGTACGGTCAGCCGCTTCGGCCGCCACAGCAGCAGGTTCATCATGCCGCCGGTGTTCCACTCCGCCCCGACGAAGGAGGCGCCGACGACGAACCCGACCAGCGCCAGGATCGCCGCGAGCGGCAGCAGCGCGGCGCCGAAGTCCTTGCGGAACTCGAAGGTGGAGGGCAGGTACCACTCCGCCTGGATCGCGTCCCGTGGCGGCGGCTGGATGGCCGCGCAGTCCTCCGGGAACTGGTCGTCGTTGCCCGTACCGGCGGCCTTCGCCTTGTCGCACTCCGCCCGGTACTGCGCGTTGTGCTGGACGTCCCGCTGCCACTGCTGCTCGGCGGCGCGCTCGGCCTTGGCCAGCGTGCCGGCGTCGATCTTCTCGTTGGTGACGAAGATGCCCACCACCACCGCTGCCAGCACCAGCAGGCCCAGCAGGCTCATCCATCGGGTGAAGCGCCGCTTGGCGAGCCGGCGCAGCTCCGTACGGTAGAGGCTCACGCGCCCCACCCTCCTCCGGTGGGACCGGGCTGCGCCGTTCCACCGACCTTCGTGGACTGGTCGACCTGCCGGTGCTGGCCGGGTACCGGCGCGGTGGCGGTCAGTTCGAGGAACACGCTCTCCAGGTCGACGGCGACCGGGGCCAGTTCGCTGACGTAGAGGCCCTGCTCGGCCAGCAGCCGGGTCACCGTCGCGGGCTTGTCCACCCCGGCGAGCATCAGGTGGTCGGGGTGACCGTCCACCTGGATTCCGGCGCGGGTGAGCGCCTCCGTGGCGACCGGCAGGTCGGTGACCGCCTCCAGCCGCACCCGGACCGAGCCGGACGAGTGCTGGGCGAGCACCTGTTCGACGGGTCCGTAGGACACCCGCCGGCCGAGCGAGATGATGGTGACCGAGTCGCAGATCAGCTGGATCTCGCCGAGGATGTGGCTGGAGAGCACCACGCTCATGCCCGACTCGGCGAGGTTGCGCGTCAGCGTGCGCATCTCCCGGATGCCGCCCGGGTCGAGCCCGTTGGCCGGCTCGTCGAGGATCAGCAGCTTGGGGTTCTTGAGCAGGGCCGAGGCGACCGCGAGGCGCTGCTTCATGCCGAGCGAGTAGGTCTTGACCCGCTCGCCGGCGCGGTCGCGCAGCCCGACGAGTTCGAGCACCTCGTCGACCCGGTGTTGCGGCACCTCACCGGCGCCGGCGAGCAGGGACAGGGTGTCCCGCGCGGAGAAGTGCGGGAAGAACTGCGGGCTCTCCACGATGGCGCCGACCTGGCCGGCGACGGTCGGCAGCGCCGCGGGCACCTCGTGTCCGAGGATGGCCATCCGGCCGCCGTCGGGCCGGATCAGGCCGAGCAGCGTACGCAGCGTGGTGGTCTTGCCGGAGCCGTTGGGGCCCAGGAAGCCGTGTACCTGCCCCTCTTCGACCCGCATGTCGAAACCGTCCAGCGCGTTGCGGGTGCCGCGCCGACGGCTCTTGTACGTCTTGCGGAGACCTTCGATCTCCAGGACAGCTGGCAAGCTGCACCTCCCCCGATGGGCCTATGACACGCGACACCATACGCGGTATGCAGTGCCCCGCAATACCCGGTATGCAACGACACGCCGATTCGGACGGACAGCGGCCCGCGACACGGCGCCGGGAGAGGGCGGGCCGGGTGACCACCGACCCCGCGCGCGGGAGGAACAGCCCGGCCCGCCGTGGAACTCAGGCGCAGATGACTGTCACGCCGGCGGCGCGGAAACCCTCCACCACCTCCGGGTCGGCCCCGGAGTCGGTGACCAGCGTCTCCACCCGGTCCACGGGGCAGATCCGGGCGAAGGCGTGACCGCCCAGCTTGGACGAATCGGCGATGATCACCACGCGCTTGGCGCGGGCCACCATGAGGTTGTTCATCGCCGCCTCGCCCTCGTGGTGGGCGGCGGCGCCGAGCTGCGGGTCGATGGCGTCCACGCCGAGCAGGGCCACGTCCAGGGTGACCTCGCGCAGCAGCGCCCCGCCCAGCGGGCCGACCAGCTCGAACGACTTCGGGCGGACCACGCCGCCGGCCACCACGACCTTCATCCGGGAGCGGACCAGCAGCTCGTTGGCGATGTTCAGCGCGTTCGTGACGACGGTGAGCTGGGCGCCCTCGGCGTTGGTGTTCAGGTCGGGCCGGACCGCGAGGGCCCGGGCCACCTCGGTGCTGGTCGTGCCGCCGTTGAGGCCCACCACGGTGCCGGGGGTGACCAGGGCCGCCGCGGCGGCCCCGATGCGCTGCTTCTCCGCCGAGTGCTTGGCGGTCTTGTAGCGCAGCGGCAGGTCGTACGAGACGCCGTTGGCGACCGCGCCACCCCGGGTCCTGGTGATCATCTGCTGCTGGGCGAGCTGGTCGAAGTCGCGCCGGATGGTGGCCTGGGAGACGTCCAGTCGCGAGGCGGCCTCCTCGACGCTGACCCGGCCGCTGTCGGTCAGCATCTCGAGCAGGGCGTTCCATCTGGCGTACCGGTCCACCCGGACCCTCCCGTTACTGCGCGGTCGGTGATTGAATGCGTGCACAGTAGTGCGCGAAACTACGCGGGCGCAAAACACCGACGTGCGCGATACGGGGCTGGTTGCCACGGCCAGCGCCTTTCGCGCAGAATAACGCGCGAAAGGCGGCTCTTACGAGCCGTATTGCGCACCGCTGCCTGCGTAGGAGTTCTCATGTCGTACGTCGACGCCGAGATCGCGAGCCAGCCCGACTGCTGGCGGGAGGCGGCGCGGCTGGCCGCCACCGTGACCGACCGGCTCCCCCGCCCCGGCGAGCGGGTCGCCGTCGTCGGTTGCGGCACGTCGTGGTTCATGGCGATGGCGTACGCGGCCCGCCGCGAGCACCTCGGCCAGGGCGAGACCGACGCCTTCCAGGCCTCCGAGTTCCCCGCCGGGCGGCGCTACGACCGGCTCGTCGCGATCACCCGCTCCGGCACCACCACCGAGGTCACCGACCTGCTCGCCGCCCTGCGCGGAAGGATGCCGAGCACCGTCCTGGTCGGCGACCCCGGCTCCCCCGCCGTCGCGCTGGCCGACTCGGCGGTCACCCTGCCCTTCGCCGACGAGCGCTCGGTGGTGCAGACCCGCTTCGCGACCACCGCGCTGACCCTGCTCCGCGCCCACCTCGGCGACAACATCGACGCGCTCGCCGCGGACGCGGAGGTCGCCGTGCGCGCCCCGCTGCCGATCGACCCCGCCGGGATCGAACAGGCCACCTTCCTCGGCCGTGGGTGGACCGTCGGGCTCGCCCAGGAGGCGGCGCTGAAGTGCCGGGAGGCGGCCACCTTCTGGGCCGAGGCGTATCCGGCTATGGACTACCGGCACGGGCCGATCTCGATCGCCGCGCCGGGCCGCCTGGTCTGGGCCTTCGGCGAGCTGCCCGAGGGGCTGCCGGCCGACGTGGCGGCGACGGGGGCGGCGTTCGTGCACAGCCGCACCCACGGCTGCCGCACGGTGCTGGGCAGTTGGGCCGCCGGCCGTACGCCGGTCGACCCGATGGCCGACCTGATCCTGGCGCAGCGGTTCGCCGTCGCGCTCGCCACCAGCCGGGGCCTCGACCCCGACGTGCCCCGGCACCTGACCCGGTCAGTGGTACTGGCGTGAGCGCGGGACACGGGTCGACCGACGTCGTCATCGCGCTGGACGTCGGTGGCACCGGGATGAAATGCGCCCTGGTCGGGGCGGACGGGGCCGTGCTGCACACCGAACGGCACACCACCGACGCCGGGCGCGGCCCGCACGCCGTGGTGCAGACCGTCCTGGCGGTCGCCGAAGGGCTGGCCGGCAAGGCGCGCGCCGACGGGCTCGAACCGGTCGCGGCCGGCATCGCGGTGCCCGGGGTGATCGACGAGTCGCGCGGGGTCGCCGTCTGGTCCGCGAACCTGGGCTTCCGGGACGTACCGCTGCGGGAGCTGGCCCGGGAGCGGCTCGGCCTGCCGACGGCGCTCGGCCACGACGTGCGCGCCGGCGGCCTGGCCGAGGCCCGGCTCGGCGCGGGCCGCGACGGCGGGCACGTCCTCTTCGTCGCGATCGGCACCGGCATCGCCGCCGCCCACGTGGTCGCCGGCACCGCCGCCACCGGCGCGCACGGCGCCGCGGGCGAGATCGGCCACATCCTGGTACGCCCCGGCGGGCCGCGCTGCGGCTGCGGCCGTCCCGGTTGCCTGGAGGCGGTGTCCTCCGCCGCCGCCATCGGGCGGCGCTACTCGGCGCTGGTGGGCGTGCCGGTGACCGCCGCCGAGGTCGCCGAGCGGGCGGCGGCCGGCGAGCCGCTGGCGGTGGACGTCTGGCGAAAGGCCATCGAGGCGCTCGCCGACGGCCTCGCCACCGGCCAGGCCCTCTTCGACGTGGAGACCGTCGTGCTCGGTGGCGGGCTGGCCCGGGCCGGCGCGCGACTGTTCGACCCGCTGCGGGCGGCGCTGCACGAGCGGATGACGTTCCACCGGGAGCCGCGCCTGGTCGCGGCGGCCCTCGGCGACGAGGCCGGCTGCCTCGGCGCCGCCCTGCTCGCCCTCGACAGTCTGGAGAAGTGATGTCCCAACGGGTGAACGGCAAGGTCGTGACTCCGACCGGCGTGATCCGGCAGGGCTGCGTGGAGTTGGACGAGGGCCGGATCAGGGCGGTGGCGGAGTACCCGTCGGTCCACGACGGACACTGGATCGTGCCCGGCTTCGTCGACATGCACACGCACGGCGGCGGCGGGCACACCTTCACCACCGGCGACGCCGGGCAGGCCCGACAGGTCGCCGACTTCCACCTGCGCCACGGCACCACCACCCTGCTCGCCAGCCTGGTCAGCTCGCCCTTCGACCTCATGCGCTCGGCCACCGAGGCGTTCGCCCCGCTGGTCACCGACGGGGTGCTGGCCGGGATCCACTTCGAGGGCCCCTATCTCTCCTCCGCCCGCTGCGGCGCACAGAATCCCGAGTACCTGCGCGACCCGTCGACGGACGAGTTGGCCGAGCTGATCAAGCTGGGCGAAGGGGCGGTCCGGATGGTGACCCTCGCCCCCGAGCGGAACGGCGCATTGGCGGCGATCAAGCTGCTCACCGCCCACCGGGTGGTCGCCGCGGTCGGCCACACCGACGCCACGTACGACGAGACCCGCGCCGCCGTCGCGGCGGGCGCGAGCGTCGGCACCCACCTGTTCAACGGGATGCGGCCGGTGCACCACCGCGAGCCCGGCCCGGTGGTGGCCCTGCTCGACGCCCCGAACGTGGTCTGCGAGCTGGTCGCCGACGGCGTGCACCTGCACGACGGGATGCTCACCTTCGCCACCTCGACGGCGGGCCCCGAGCGGGCCGCCCTGATCACCGACGCGATGGCCGCCGCCGGCATGCCCGACGGCGAGTACGACCTCGGCGGCCAGGCCGTCACGGTGGCCGACGGCGTGGCCCGGCTGGCCCGTGACGGCGCGATCGCCGGCAGCACCCTGACCATGGACGCCGCGCTGCGGCACGCGGTGGCCGCCGGGATCCCGATCGCGGACGCCGTCCGGATGGCCGCCACCACGCCGGCCCGCGCCATCGGCCTCGGCGACCAGCTTGGCGCGCTCCAGGTCGGGCTCCGGGCCGACCTGGTGATGCTCGACGACGACCTGAACGTGGTCCGGGTGATGCGCGGCGGTTCCTGGGTGGAGTGACCGCCGGACCGGGACGTGGCAGGTCCGGACGCGACCGGACCTGCCGGACCGGTCGCGCCACGTCCGGTCCCGCCGGGGCCCCCGGGTCGCTGTCGCTGTCGCTGTCGAGCTGAATCGTCTACGACATCAGCTCGAAAGGGCCGAGACAACCCACCACCCGAGGAGGAACGCCGGCCCGCGCTGCGCCCCGGGGCGGGCGTCAGGCGTCAGGTGCCAGGCCGTGGGGGGCGGGGACCTCGTCGCCGAGCACCGCCTGCTCGTCGGGGCGGTGCACGAGCACGTCCGAGAGGAACGACTGCACGGCCGGGGCCATCCCCACGTCCCGGCCGGCCCGCTCGGAGAGCAGCCACTTGTGCTCGATGATCTGCGCGAAGACCTCCTGCGGCTCCAGCTTGCGGCGCAGGTGCGCGGGCACGGCCCGGACCACCGGTTCGAAGACCTCGGTCAACCAGCGGTGCGCGGCCTGCTGCTCGTCGGTCAGGTCACTCTCGGCCCGGTAGGCGTCGAGGTCGTTGAGCAGCCGGCGGGCCTGGTTCTCCTCGGCGTCGAGGCCGGTCAGGCGCAGCAGCCGCCGGGTGTGGTAACCGGCGTCGACCACCTTGGGCCGGACCAGGTAGCGGCCGTTGTCGATAGTGGACATCGCCACCTCGGCGACGTCGAAGCCCAACTCGTTGAGGCGGCGGATCCGCCCCTCGATGTCGTGCCGGGCCTCCCGCTCGATCTGCTGCTCGTAGGTGATCTCGTGCCACAGCCGCTCGTAGCGCTGCACGACCTCCTCGCAGACCGTCTCCGGGTCGATCGACTCGTGCAGCAGCCCGGCGGCCTGGAGGTCGAGCGCCTCACCGAAGATGTTGACCCGGGCGATCTCCAGGTCCTCGCCGCGCTGGCCGTTGGAGAGCGAGTGGTGCAGCGCCCCGGTCTCGGCGTCCACCAGGTACGCGGCGAACGCCCCCGCGTCCCGCCGGAACAGCGTGTTCGACAGCGAGCAGTCGCCCCAGAAGAAGCCCGTCAGGTGCATCCGGACGATCAGCGCGGCCAACGCGTCGAGCAGCCGGCCCATCGTCTCCGGGCGCAGGGTGTGCGAGAAGAGCGCCCGGTAGGGCAGCGAGAACTGCAGGTGCCGGGTGATCAGCACCGACTCGAGGGGTTCCCCGTCCTCTGTCTGCCGGTCGGCGACGATCGCCACCGCCTCGACCGACGGGAAGTCGATCCGCTCCAGGGCGCGGAGCAGGTCATACTCCCGCTCGGCGATCCGCTCGCGGGTCTCCTTGAACGCGTAGACGTACTCACCCAGCCGGACGAAGCGGACGATGTGCCGGGAGATGCCCTGGGGCAACGCCACCAGGTGTTGCGCAGGCCACTCCTCCAGCGGGGTCGACCAGGGGAGGTCGAGCAGCGCCGGGTCCACGAGGGCCGAGGTGATCCGCACGGGGACAAGTCTGACGGGTTCCCCCCGCCGAGCGCCTCCCTTCGTGGCTCGGCACACAGGGCGGCCCCGGCCCGTCCCGGTCCGGCGCCGAGCGGGGCCGGTAGCGTGACGGGGTGCGGGAGACCACGACGGTACGGGGAAAGGCGCAGCTCCGGCCGGTCCGGCCGGCCGGCTGGTGGTTCGACGCGCTGCTGCTCACCGCCCTCGTCGGATTGACCGTGGCCCTCGCCGACGAGCGGCTCTTCGGGATCGACCGTGCGATCGCCGACTGGTCGCAGGCGCACCGGCCCACGGCCGCGCACTGGACGGCGGTGGTCCTCAACTACCTCGGCCAGGGCACCCCGTTGACGTTGATCGCCCTGGGGCTCGGGGTGCTGCTCGCGGTGCGGCTGAGATCCGTCCGCCCGGTGCTGCCGCCGGTGCTCGCCTTCGCCCTCAGCTACCTGACCATCGGCCCGCTCAAGGTGTGGACCGCCCGACCCGCGCCCAGCGCGAGCGTCAAGAAACCCTTCCTGCCCGCCGAGCAGACCCTCCCGCTGTTCCAGGACGAGCTGCCACTGCGGTTCGCCCAGTCCTACCCCTCCGGCCACGTCGCGAACGCCATCCTCTGGTACGGCGTCATCGCCCTGCTGCTCGTCCCGCTGCTGCGCACGTACGGCCGGACGGTGCCGCCCCGGCTGGTCACCGTCGTCCGGGTGGTGCCGCCGCTCGTGGTGCTCTGCACCACCACCTACCTGGGCTGGCACTGGCTGACCGACTCGGTCGCCGGGCTACTGCTGGGACTTCTCCTCGACCGGCTGGTGCACCGGGTGCCCTGGGACGACCTGCCGTTGCCGGGGGCGTTGCGGGACTGGAACCGCCCGTTCATCTCCGCCCCCTAGGGTCTCGCCGTGGAGCAACTGGCGCGCCGCCTGGGCGTAGCGGATGCGGTGGTCATCGGCCTGGGGTCGATGCTCGGCGCGGGCATCTTCGTGGTCTTCGCGCCCGCCGCGGCGGTGGCCGGCGGGGCCGGGCTGCTGGCGGCGCTCGTGCTGGCCGGCGCCATCGCCTTCTGCAACGCGACCAGCTCGGCCCGGCTCGCGGCCCGCTACCCCGAGTCCGGCGGCACCTACGTGTACGGGCGGGAGCGGCTCGGCCCGTTCGCCGGGTTCCTGGCCGGCTGGGGTTTCGTGGTCGGCAAGACGGCGAGCTGCGCGGCGATGGCGCTGACCATCGGGGCGTACCTCTGGCCGGGGCAGGCCCGGCTCGTCGCCGTCGGCGCGGTGGCGGCGGTTACCGCCGTGAACCTGCGCGGCATCGGCAGGACCGCGACCGCGACGAAGGTGCTGGTCGGCGTGGTGCTGGCGGTGCTGACCCTGGTCGCGGTGGCCGGCGCGGCCGGCGGCGACGTCTCGCTCGACCGGCTCGGCGACCTCGACGGCGGCGGGCGGGGCGTGCTCACCGCCGCCGGGCTGCTCTTCTTCGCCTTCGCCGGGTACGCCCGGATCGCCACCCTCGGCGAGGAGGTACGCGACCCGGCGCGGACCATTCCCCGGGCGGTCCCGCTGGCCCTCGGCGTGGTGCTGGCGGTCTACCTGCTGCTCGCCGTGGTGGCTGTCGGCGTGCTCGGGGCCGACCGGCTGGCCGCATCCGCCGCGCCCCTGGCCGACGTGGTGACGGCCGCCGGGCTGCCCGGGCTGGCGTGGCTGGTGCGGGCCGGGGCGACCGTGGCGGTGACCGGGGTCCTGCTCTCCCTGCTCGCCGGGGTGGGCCGCACCGCGCTGGCGATGGCCCGCCGCGGCGACCTGCCGGGGGCGCTCGCCGCCGTGCACCCGGTGCACCGGGTGCCGCACCGGGCTGAGCTGGCCGTGGCCGCCGTGGTGGTGGCGGTCGTGCTGCTGGGCGACGTGCGCGACGCGATCGGCTTCTCCAGCTGCACCGTGCTGGTCTACTACGCGATCACCAACGCGGCCGCGCTGACGCTGGGCCGGGACCCCGGCCGGCGGCTGCCGGTGCGCGCGCTGGCCGTGCTGGGGCTGGCCGGCTGCCTGCTGCTCGCGGTCAACCTGCCGCCGGCCAGCGTGCTCGCCGGCACCGCCGTGCTCGCCGTCGGCGCCCTCTGGTACGCCCTGCGCCCCCACCGGGTCTGACGCCCTTCCGGGGCGCGCAGCACGGCGGACCGGGCGCCGTCACTCCTCCGGCTGGCGGGGCGTGGGCGCGACGGGGTCCTCCGGCGGGGGCGCGGCCTCGCGGAGCAGGGCGCTCAGGGCGGCCCGGCGGGCCACCACGGTCAGCCGGTCGCCCGCGACGATGACCAGGCGCGCGTCGGGCGTCCAGTCGAGGCGTTGGCCGGCCCGGGCGTGCGCCAGCAGGCGTACGCTCTCGGCCCGCCCGACGGCGGCGAGCGGCCGGCCGTCCAGCGACGAGCCGGCGTTGACGGAGACCTCGGTGACCAGCAGCGCGTGCCGGCCGACGGGAATCGTGGCGATCACGGCGCGGTCCACCAGCGCGGCGGCGAACGACGGCGCCGCGAGGTAGGACACGCTGCGCGAGACGCCGATCCCGAAGGCCTGCTGGATGCGTTCGGCGAAGTGGCCGTCGAAGAGGCGCAGCACCACCTGGAGTTCCGGGTTGACGGCCCGGCCGTTGAGCGCCGCCTGGAGGTTGGTCTCGTCGTCGGTGGAGACCACCACCAGCGCCTGGCAGGCGCCCACCGACGCCGACTGGAGGGTCTCCTCCAGGGCGGCGTCCCCCACGATCAGCGGTACGCCCAGCCGCCGGGCCAGCGCGCCGCCGCGCGGCTCGGGCAGCTTGTCGATCGCCACCACCTCGACGCCGAAGTCACAGAGCTGGGCCATCACCCGGGTGCCGACGTTGCCGAGCCCGACCACCACCACGTGCCCGGAGCGCTCGGGCTGGATGCGGCCGGAGTGCAGGGCCAGCCGGGCGTTGACGACGCCGTCCACCACCACGGCCGTGATCAGCGGGATCAGCGCCAGCCCGGCCAGGTTGAGCACCACCTGCATGACCTGTTCGGCGGCCGACTTGTTCGGGTCGGGATCCTGCCCGGTGAGGGTGGTCACCAGCGTGAGGTAGAGCGAGTCCCCCCAGTCCTCCTCGTGCGCGGCATAGCCGTTGAGCCAGCCGAGCGCGCCGATCACCGCCAGCAGCACGATCACCGCGATGCCGATCTTGCGGGTGGCGAAGCTGCGCACGGCGCGCAGCAGCACCGTCAGCGGCCGGCGACGCCGGCGGGCCCGCCTCAGCCGGCGGGCGGCCAGCTCCGTGCCGGGCGGCGTCCCGGTCGCCTCGGCGATCACCAGGTCGGCCGAGGACTCGGCGGCGGGCAGCAGTCGGACCTGCTGCGGGTCGCGGGTGTCGGCCACCCCGCAGACCACGTCGGTCGGGCGGACGTCCTCGCGGCGGGCCACGTACAGGGTGCGCCCGCCGTGGCGGAAGTGGGTGGGGGCGACCTCGCCGAGCGCGGCGGCCACGAAGGCCGGGGCGGCCATGGAGGCGTCGGAGAGCACCGCCGAGTCGGGGAAGATCTGCCGCACCCCGTTGGCGAGGCCGGTGTTGAACATCCGCACCACCAGGCGCAGCCGGGGCTCGACCTCCTGGGCGCACAGCGCGGCGTGCATGTTGCCGACGTCGTCCTGGTGCAGCAGGGCCAGCCCGTCGGCGCCGGCCAGCCCGGCCCGGCGGAAGGTGACCTCGTCGAGCCGGTCGGCGCGTACCACCTCGACGCCCTGCAGGTCGCGCCCGTCGGGCTCGTCGGAACTCGGCCGTTCGGGGACGACCAGGGTGATCCGGACGCGGCCGGCCTGCAACTCGGTGGCGAGCAGCGCCCGCACCACCCAGTAGGCGAGGGCGTCGCGGCCACAGACCACGTAGTGCGCCGCCCGTGCGTCCCCGTTGACCCGTAGCCGCCGGCTGGCACGCCGCGCACGATCCAGCAGGGGCTCCGGCATGTGCCGCATCGTAGTCAGCCGGTCGCGCCGCACGCAGCCCCCTGATCATGGGCGCTGGTCGTGCCGGCATGTCCGGCGCGGCGACGGGTAGAGCAGCCGCATGCAGACGTTCCTGCCGTACCCGGACTTTCTGGCCAGCGCCCGGACGCTGGACCAGAAGCGGCTCGGCAAGCAGCGGGTGGAGGCCATCCAGGTGCTGCGCGGGCTGACCTGGCCCACGTACGGCTGGCGAAACCACCCGGCGGTGAAGATGTGGGCCGGATACGAGGAGGCCCTCACCCGCTACGGGCTGGACGTCTGCGCGGTCTGGTGCGAGCCCGGCCGGGCCGACACCTGCGCCGCCACGATGACCACCGACCTGGCCGCCGCCTGCGGCCTGACCCGGGTCCGCACCCAGGCCGAGCTGGCCGAGGCCGGGGAGCTGCCGCCGTGGCTGGGCCGCGACGAGGTGCACCTGAGTCACCGCTCGTCGCTGCTGCGCAAGGACCCCGGGCACTACGGGCCGGTCTTCGGCGCCGACGTCCCGCCCGACCTGGAGTACGTCTGGCCCGCCTCGGACCGCGAGCGCCGCTGCCTGCCGCCGGCCTGAGACCGGGGGCCGTCGCGGTACGGGACGGAGCGCTTCCCCGCCTGCGGGGGCAGACTGGAGGCTCATCGGGCGGGAAGGTGCACATGGCGCTGTCGAAGATGGTCGGTCGGCTCATCGGCGTACGCGAGCACGAGGTGGACCCGGGCGGTGGCGGCGCCCCCCGCGTGCCGCGTCAGGTGCGGGCCGTGGTGGTCGGCGGCGGCATCGCCGGCATGTCCGCGGCGGTGGTGCTGGCCGAACGCGGCGTGGACGTGACGGTGCTGGAGGCGGCGCCGACGCTCGGCGGACGCCTCGGGGCGTGGCCGGAGACGCTCGCCGACGGCACCCGGCAGATGAACGAGCACGGCTTCCACGCGTTCTTCCGACAGTACTACAACTGGCGGTCGATCCTGCGCCGCGTCGACCCGGGGCTCGGCTTCCTGCGGCCGGTGCCCGGCTATCCGATCCTCAGCGAGCAGTGGCCCACCGAGGAGTTCGGCCGGCTGCCGCCCGCGCCGCCGGCGAACCTGCTGGCGCTGCTGCTGCGCAGCCCCAGCCTGCGCCTCGGGGACCTGCGCGGGATGGACCGGGACGCGGCCCTGCCGCTGCTGACCTACGACGCGCGGCGCACCTACGCCGAGTTCGACGACACCACCGCCGACGCGCTGCTCACCTCGCTGCGGCTGCCGGACCGGGCCCGGGCGATGCTCTTCGAGGTCTTCTCCCACTCGTTCTTCAACCACGAGGCGGAGATGTCGGCCGCCGAGATGATCGCGCAGTTCCACTTCTACCTGCTGGGCAATCCGGAGGGGTTGGCCTTCGACTGCCCCGACGAGGACTACGCGTCGGCCATCTGGGAGCCGCTGACCCGGCACGTCGAGAAGCAGGGCGGCCGGGTGGTCACGGGTGCCGCCGTCACCGCCGTGACCCGCGACGGCGACGGGTGGCGGGTGGCGACGGCGGACGGCACGTCGTACGCCGCCGGGCACGTGGTGCTCGCCGTCGACCCGCCGGCCCTGGCCGCGCTCGTCGGGGCCTCGCCCGGCCTGGCCGGGCACGCGCCCCGGCTGGCGGCGCGGATGCCCGCGTACGGCCGGCCCGGCCCGCCGTACGCGGTGGCCCGCTACTGGTGCGACGGGGACGTGGGCGCGGACCGGGCGGTGTTCAGCGGGGTGTCGCGGCAGCCCACCCTGGACTCGGTGACCCTCTACCACCGGCTGGAGAACGAGTCGCGCCGCTGGGCGGCCGGCACCGGCGGCTCGGTGGTGGAGCTGCACGCGTACGCCTGCGACGAGGGGGTGCCCGCCGAGGAGTTGGCCGAACGGATGCGGGTCGAGCTGGTTGCGCTCTGGCCGGAGGCGGCCCGGTTGCGCGTCCGCGAACTGCGCGCCCGGGTGGAGGCGCAGGCACCGGCGTTCACGCCGGGCAGCCACTCCTGGCGGCCGGGGGTGCGCACCGATGCGGACGGGCTCTACCTGGCCGGCGACGGCATCCGGACGGACTTCCCGAGCGCGCTGATGGAGCGGTCGGCGGCCACGGGGATCGTCGCGGCCAACCACATCCTGCGGGCCGAGGGTGGCGCGGCCGAGCCGGTCCGCTCGATCCGGCCCCGGGGGCTGCTCGCGGGCCGGAGCGGCGTCGCGGGGCGCGCCGGGCGTGGATGAGGCCGCTGCCGCGCACCGCACGAGAGTGACGAAAGCGGGCAAATGGTACGCCTGGTTCGCCTAGGCTGATCCTCGACTGGGGTGAGCCGGGAGGTGAGCGGGATGTCGCCGCACACGGACTACGGCCCGCTCACGGCCGACGTGCCGCGCGACGACGCGTATCCGCTGATCCGGGACGAACGGGCCTGCATCGTCACCGCCCTGCGGCTCGGTTGGTGGATGGCGGACGGCTACCACCACGCGCAGACCGTCGAGCTGGGCGACACTGGGGCCAACCGGCCGGCGGGCGCCCCGGCGAAGCTGTCCAACCTGACCGAGATGTCGGGGCGGCGGCGGATGCGGATGTACCTGGACGGCGTGGAGGTCGCGCTCGCCCAGATCGCCGAGCTGACCCGGCGCGTCGGACCCGTGCCCACCACCGCCGACGCCCACGCCCGGCTGGCCGACCCGGCCATGGACGCCGACGCGCTGCTGCTCGCCCTCGACGACCTCAACGTGGAGCTGCTGCGCTGGACGATGGCCACCAACCAGCGCGTCGGGCTGGCCTACCGGCTGGGACGCTCGCTCGCCGACACCGTCCGGCGCGGCGACGCCGAGCAGGTGACCCGCCGCTTCGGCGGCCGGCACATCGAGATCGGGCGCTGGCTGGGCGAGCTGGCCACCGTGCTGCCCCCGTACTCGGCCGCCGTGGTCCGCCGGTCGCTGTCGGCGTGGGCGTCGGCGGTCACCCGGGCGGGCGTGGGCGACCCGACCGAGGCGGGGTTGCCCGAGTTGGCCCGGGAACTGCGCAACCAGGGCGAGCTGTGGCAGGGGGTGCTCACCGGCGGGCTGCACCCCAGGGACCTGCTGGACGAGGAGGACTACGCGATCGTCGCCCGGAACCTGATCATCCGGGACCGCAAGCTGGTGGTGCAGGCCGTCCGGGGGATCTTCTGGCCGGTGCTCGTGCCGCTGCTCGCCGTGCTCTTCGCCGTGGTCGGGGTGAGCGCGCTCGCCGCCGGCGGCACACCGGTGACCCGGGCCGCCGTGGCCCTGCTCGGGCTCGGCGCCGGGCTGGCCGCGATCTGGCGTACGGTCTCCGGCCCGGCGCTCGCCGTCGCCGGCGAGGTCAACCGGCCGCTGTTGGAGAGCGAACTGACCGCCCGGATGGCCGTCCGCATCGACCGGCCGCTGGCCGCCGCGCGGGCCGCCGGCCGCGCACGCCGGCAGCGTCGCCCCGACGAGCCGGGACCTCGATCGAAACCCGTTGCTCCGCTGTCCCCCGCCGACCTACCGTGATCGCGCAAGGTCAACCACCGCCGCGGGAGCTGGTCATGTCGATGTCGCACACCACCTGTGTGCCGTCGTACCTGCCCACGCGTCCGGCATCGCCGGCGAGCGGCGGCGGACGCCGAGCCGAACGCCCCGGGGGCGGCCGGCCCGACTGACGCGTGCCCGCACGACCTCGAGCCGCCCCCGCACACGCCGGCCGGGCGGCTCTTCCGCTGCCCGGGCCGGGCCGGCACCGCCACGAAGGGAGACACCGGTGGACGCCGTCCTCGTCGTCAACGCCGACCTCGGCCCGCTGCACCGGGTCACCGTCCAACACGCCATCCGGATGCTCTGCCGGCGGGTCGCCGAGATCCACGAGGCCGAGCCGGACCGGCTCATCGGGGTCTTCCCCGTGCCCCGGGTGGTGCGCCTCGTCCGCTACGTGGTGACCCGGTGGCGGTTCAGCGCCGGCCCGGCCTGGTCCAGGGCGGGGGTGCTGCGGCGCGACGGGGGCCGCTGCGCGTACTGCGGCGGGTCGGCCGGCACCGTCGACCACGTCCTGCCCCGCTCGCGCGGCGGCCGGAACACCTGGCGGAACACGACCGCCGCCTGCTACGGCTGCAACCAGCGCAAGGGCGACCGGACACCCGCCGAGGCGGGCATGCCGCTGCGGCGCGAACCGGCGCCCCCGAGCTGGGCGTCGCTGACCGGGCGGTGACGGGCCGGCCGGCGGGATCGGGGGGTCGCGTCGGGGGGTACGCCCCTCGGCGCGGCGCCCGCCGGCCCCCGGTCCGGTGAACGGCTCACCCGGCCGGCTCTCCCGTCGACACCTGCGGCTCGGGGTGGGCGCGCAGGAACGCCCGCGCCTGCCGCTCGTGCCGGGCGGTCAGCGCGGCGGGCAGGCCGATCGCCACGGCCAACAGCAGCGCCAGCGCCAGCCACCCGGGGCCCCACTGGACGAAGGCCTGCCCGACCTGCGCCAGGACCACCCCGGACAGCGGAATCCACCCGGCCCACTGGCCGTCCATCTGCGCGGCCACCCGGCGCACCAGCGGCAGGTCCTCGTCCCGCACCGGCAGCAGACCCCGCGCCTGCCGGACCAGCTCCCGCCGGCGCGACCGGTTCTCCCCCCACAGCGGGGAGCGCGCGTTGCGCCGGTAGCGACCGGTCCTGACGAGATACAGCGCGCCGCCGAACAGGACGAGGGCCCCCGCGCCGACCAGGACCAGCCCGAGCACCGTCGCCCAGCCCGGCGCTTCGCCCCAGGCGGGCACGTCCAGATCGAGTTCGATGCCGAGCGCGACCAGCCCCGCGCCCGCGAGGGTGCCGAACAGCGCCACGCCGACGTTCAGCAGCAGGAACCGGCGGCGGCCTCGCCGGATCCGTGACTGTTCAGACTCTGCGCCTTCCACAGTGACCCCTTCGCCGATCCCGGTGTCATTCATACCTGCGTTCCCCTCGGGCAACTCTGTCTGACGAACGTGCGGACGGTCGTCGCCCGGAAGCCGCGGCAGACCGCCGTCAGGGCCGGGCGGGCGTCCAGCCGAAGCGCGGTGCGCGGCGCTCGTGGAAGGCGGCGACGCCCTCGCGGGCCTCGCCGCTGGCCCGGACCTGCCCGTGCCACCAGGCGATCCGGTCGTCGTCCGCCCGGTCGTCCACGATCTCCTTGGCCGCCGCGACGCTGAGCTGCGACCGGGCGACCATCGCGGCGGTGAGGTCGTCCACCCGGGCGGCGAGCCGGTCGGCCGGCAGCACCTCGTCGACGAGGCCCACCCGCAGCGCCCGTTCGGCATCGATCAGCTCGGCCGTGAAGAGCAGGTGCTTGGCCGCGCCCGGGCCGACCAGCCGGGCCAGCCGGCGGGTGGTCGGCGCCGGGTACACCAGGCCCAGCCGGGCCGGCGGTACGCCGAAGCGCGCGTCGTCGGCGGCGATGCGCAGGTCACAGGCGACGGCGAGCTGGCAGCCGCCGCCGACGCACGCGCCCCGCACGACGGCGACCGTCGGCCTGGCGAAGGCGGCGAGCCGCTGCTCGGCGGCGACCGCGATGCTGGCGTCGCCGGCGTCCAGCAGCTCGTCCAGGTCGCCCAGGTCGGCGCCGGCGCAGAAGGTGCCGCCGGCGCCGGTGAGCACCAGCACCCGGACGGTGGGGTCGGCCGCCAGCCCGTCGAGCAGCCCCGGCAGCCGCCGCCACATCCCGGCGGTCATCGCGTTGCGGCGGGCCGGGTTGTGGATCACGATCGTCGCCACCGGCCCGGTCACCTCGACGAGGAGTTCCGCGTCCGTCACCGTCACCAACTCCTCCGGGTGTCCCGCCCTCCGCCGCCGGGAGCGGCGGCACGTCGCCCCGGCGACCATAACGGCGCGGGCCCGGCGGCCACCCTGGTGGGGTGGCCGCCGGGCCCCGGGAGCACTCAGCTCAGGAGACGTTGAGCGCGGTGTCGTCCACGACGAACGAGGTCTTGAGCGACGAGTCCTCGGTGCCGGTGAACCGCAGGGTCACGCTCTGCCCCTTGTACGCGGCCAGCGAGAACGACTTCTGGCTGTACCCGGCGGCCTTGTTCAGGTTCGAGTACGTGGCCAGGGTCGCCAGCACCGTCCCGGCGGAGTTGAGCACCTGCACCCGCAGCGTGTCGTACGCGGTGCTGGTGGTGGTCTCCGTCGAGTCGATGTGCAGCCAGAAGCTGAAGTTGTACGACGTGCACCCGGCCGGCAGGCTCACCGACTGGGCGAGCGTCTCGGTGCGGGTGCTGCCGTACCCGTTCAGCCACGCGCTCCAGGTGCCGGTGCGGGCCGGCTGCGCGGTGCCGTGCTGGCCGATCACACCCGAGCTCTGCGTCCAGGTCGCGGCCCCGGACTCGAAGCCGGCGTTGCCGAGCTTCTGACCCGGGCTGGTGCAGCCGCCGCCCGCGCCGTTCACGGTCAGCGCGTAGGTGGCGGTGCGGGTGACCGCGCCGGCGCCGTTGACGGTGATCGTGTAGGTGCCCGCCGGCGTACCGGCCGTGGTGGCGACGGTCAGGGTCGACGAGCCGCCCGAGGTCACCGAGGCCGGGCTGAACGAGGCGGTCGCGCCGCTCGGCAGGCCGGTGGCCGACAGCGTCACGGTCTGCGCCGAGCCGCTGGTGGTGGCGGTCGCCACGGTGGTGGAGACCGAGCCGCCCGGGTTCACCGCGCCGGAGGTCGGCGAGAGCGAGACCGAGAAGTCGTTGCCGGTCGAGCACGGCGCGTCGTTGCCGGCCACGTTCACCGCGGTCCAGGCCGCCTGGACGGTGCGGTACTCGGTGGAGCAGCTGCCGTACAGGTCGGTGGCGGCGCGCAGGCTGTACGCCCGCGCGGTGTTCGCCGGGTTGCTGGTGTTCACGTACGAGGTGTTGGAGGTGAAGTACGCGTCCAGCGCCCGCCACCAGATCTTCTCGGCCTTGACGCGGCCGATGCCGGTCACCGCCGGGGCGGAGCCGCAGATCGGCGAGGTGCCGTACGGGGTGGCGCCGGTGCCCTCGGCGAGGTTGAAGAAGAAGTGGTTGGCCACCCCGGACGAGTAGTGCACGTCCTTGTTCTTCGTGCTGGTGGACCAGCAGCTGTCGCCCGAGCCGTCGAGCGACGGGTTGTACATGTAGCGCAGCGGGGTGCCGTCGCCGTTGATGTCGATCTTCTCGCCGACCTGGTAGTCGCCGGGGTCGGCGGCGGTGTTGGCGTAGAACTCGACCATGTTGCCGAAGATGTCGCTGGTGGCCTCGTTGAGGCCGCCGGACTCGCCGGAGTAGGTGAGGCCGCCGGGGACGACGTTCTCGGTGACGCCGTGGCTCATCTCGTGGGCCGCCACGTCGATGGAGACCAGGGGGTTGGCGTTGCCCGAGCCGTCACCGTAGGTCATCCGGGAGCCGTCCCAGAAGGCGTTGACGTAGTTGTTGCCGTAGTGCACCCGGCTGGGCACGCCCTGGCCGTTGCCGAAGATGCCGTTGCGGCCGTGCACGTTCTTGAAGTAGTCGAAGGTCTTGGCGGCGCCGAAGTGCGCGTCCACGGCGGCGGACTGCCGGTTGGTGGCGGCGCCGGTGCCCCAGGTGTTGTCGGCGTCGGTGACCGTGGTGCACGTCGACGTGCCGTTGTTCATGTCGCACGTCGAGCCGTTGCCGCGGGTGGGGTCGACCATCGAGTAGGTGCTGCCCGACAGCGTGGTGTCGACCGTGACCGTGCCCGAGTAGACGCTGTTGCCCGTGCCGGCGACGGCCTCGATCTCGTCGTACGAGCCGATGACCTTGCCGGAGCTGGCGTCGGTGATGACGTGGAACTTCGACGGGGTCTGCCCGTCCGGCTGCCAGCCGGTGACGACGGTCTCCCAGGCCAGCCGGCCCTTGCCGGAGCTGGCGTCGACGAAGAGTTCCGGCGCGCCCACGGCGGTGAGCGTGCCGGAGAACTCGGCGCGGGCGGCCTTCTTCGCCGCGGCGGCGGGGACCTTCGCCGCGGTGGTCAGGGTCAGCGGGGCGTCCAGGCCGACCGAGGACCCGGCGTACCCGCCGTTCGGTGCGGTGTGGATGACGAAGTCACCGCCGTACACCCGCAGGCCCTGGTAGGTCCGGGTGTAGCGGGTGTGCGCGGCGCCGGTCGCGTCCACCTTGGTGCTGTGCACCTGGTAGGACTCGGCGCCGGTGCCCTGGACGGCGCCGGGGTTGGTCCGCAGGGCGCTCGCCGCGGCGGCGGCAGGCCCACCCGGGGCGGGGGCGGCGGTTGGTGCCGCGAGCGCCGGGGTGGCGACGCCGGTCAGCAGGCCGCTGGCGAGCAGGGCCGTACCGACGGCAGCAAGGGGTCTTTTCACGTGCCCTCCTGAACAGGGTGTGCGTGACAGGTGTAGTCACGCATGTAGATATAACGATGTAACGACCCGAAAGAGAAGGGGTGATCCAAAATCCGCCCCGGACACTGACCGTTCGGTGGAACCCGGGCCGGCGGGAACCCCGCCGGCACCCCGTGCGTCCGACCGGAATGAGATCAGCTTCGATGGCCGGAGTCAAGATCGCGGTGCTGGCGACGATCCTCTCCGCCTGCGCGACGACGCCACCTGCGGACCGACCGTCCCCGCCGGGGAGCGGCCCGGCGAGCGCGTCCGCACCGCCCGCCGCCGGGCCGACGCTCCCGCCGCCCACCACCGGGTCCGGGGCCAGCGCGGTCCGGGTCGTGCTGACCCGTTCGGGCGGGTTCGCCGGGCGGGGCGACACCCTGACCGTGGAACCCGACGGGCGGTGGACCGCCGTGGACCGCGCCGGGTCGCGCCGCACCGGCCGACTCTCCGACGCGGACCTGGACCGGCTGCGCCGGCTCGTCGCCGACCCGGCGCTCGCCGCCGAGGCCGGCTCCCCGCCGGCCGGCACCGCCTGCCAGGACGCCTACAGCTACCAACTGACCGTCGGCGCGGTGCGGGCCACCCACGTGGACTGCCCGGCCGACGGCGCCGCGCCGACGAAGACCCGCGCGGCGGTGGAGCTCCTGATGGCCGCCACCGGCTGACCGCCCCAGCCAGGCCGCCGGGAGCCCGCCGGGCGACCGACACCCGGGCGCCCGGCGGGCGCGGCGACGGCGGGACGGGCGGGAATGGCAACGCAACGTCGCGTTGCGTTACCGTGGGGGCATGACCACCACCGCGCTCCCCCCGCCCGCCGACCCGACGGGCGGCCCGGCCACCGGCAACCCGGCCGTCGCCGGACGCCCCCCGGCGCTGCCCGCCGGGGCCGCCGCGCTCGTCGGGCAGGTACGCGGCACCGGACCGGCGCTCACCGCCACCTCGCCGCTGACCGGCGACCGGACGGTCGACGTACCGTCGAGCACCCCCGCCGACGTCGACGACGCCTTCGCCGACGCACGCACCGCCCAGCGCTCCTGGGCCGGGCTCCCGACCGCCCGCCGGGCTGCCGTCCTGCTCCGGCTGCACGACCTGGTGCTCGACCGCCAGGCCGAAGGGCTGGACCTGGTGCAGCTCGAGGCCGGCAAGGCCCGCCGGCACGCGGTCGAGGAGGTCCTCGACGCCGCCATCAACGCCCGGTACTACGCCCGCGCCGCCGCCCGGCTGCTGCGCCCCCGCCGCCGCGCCGGGGCGCTGCCGGTACTCACCCGCGCCCGGGAGCTGCGCTTCCCGGTGGGCGTCGTCGGCGTCGTCTCGCCCTGGAACTACCCGCTCTCACTGGCCGCGTCCGAAGCGCTGCCCGCCCTGGCGGCCGGCAACGCCGTGGTGCACCGACCCGACCCGGCGACCATGCTCAGCGCGCTGTGGCTGCGCGCCCTCGCCGTCGAGGCGGGGCTGCCCCCGGCCCTCTGGCAGATCGTCGCCGGCGAGGGCGCCGACCTCGGGCCGCTGATCACGGACCGGGCCGACCTGGTCTGCTTCACCGGCTCCACCCGCGTCGGCCGGGAGGTCGCCACCCGGGCCGCGCGCCGGCTGGTCCCGTCGTCGCTGGAACTGGGCGGCAAGAACCCGCTACTCGTCCTCGACGACGCCGACCTGGACCGGGCGGTGGAGGGCGCCATCCGGGCCTGCTTCGCCAGCGCCGGGCAGCTCTGCGTCTCCATCGAACGCGTCTACGTCGCCGACCGGCTGCACGACGAGTTCCTGCGCCGCTTCGTCGCCCGCACCGCGACGCTGCGGCTGGGCGTGGGCGGGGACTTCGAGGCGGACCTCGGCTCGCTGGCCTCCGCCCGGCAGCTCGACACCGTCACCGCGCACGTCGCCGACGCCGTCGAGCGGGGCGCCACCCTGCACACCGGCGGCCGGCACCGCCCCGACATCGGCCCGTACGTCTTCGAACCGGCCGTGCTCACCGGCGTCGTCCCCGGCATGCGGATGTACGCCGAGGAGACCTTCGGCCCGGTCGTCGCGGTCCACCGCTTCGACACCGACGACGAGGCGGTGGCCCTGGCCAACGACACCGCGTACGGGCTGAACGCCAGCGTGTTCAGCGGCTCCGGGACGCGCGGCGAGGCGGTCGCGGCGCGCATCGACGCCGGCGCCGTCAACGTCGACGACGGCTACAGCGCCGTCTGGGGCAGCATCGACGCCCCGATGGGCGGCTGGAAGGACTCCGGGCTGGGCGGCCGGCACGGCGGCGCCGGACTGCTCCGGTTCACCCGCGTCAAGACCGTCGCCCGGCAGCGCGGGCTGGACCTGGCCCCCGCGTACCACCGGCCGGGGGCGCGGAGCGCGGCCTGGGCCCGGCGGATGACGACGGCGCTGCGCCTGCTGCGCCGCACCGGGCTGTGAGCACCCCGCGCGGCCCGCGCGGCGCCGAGGCGATCCACGCCGCCGTGCTGGACCTGCTGGCCGCCGACGGGTACGCCGCGCTGACCGTCGAGGGGGTGGCCAGGCGCTCCGGGATCAACAAGACCACCCTCTACCGGTGGTGGTCCGCCAAGCCGGCCCTGGTAGCGGCGACGTTCCGGCACGCCATCGCCCGGGACCTGCCCGTGCCCGACACCGGCACCCTGCGCGGCGACCTGACCGCCCTGCTCCGATCGAAGGCCGCGTTCTTCGCCGACGGGCCGGGGCGGCTCGCCGCCGACGTGCTCGCCCACACCGGCGCCGACGCCGAACTGGCCCGGCTCGCCGACGAACTCCTCGGCCAGCACCGCACCCACGTCGGGGAGGTGACCGGGCGGGCGCGCGCCCGGGGCGAGCTGGCCGGGCCTGTCGACGACGCGCTCCTGGCCGACCTGCTGCTCGGGCCGGTCTGGCTGCGGGCGGTGGTCACCCACCGCGCGCTGCCGCCCGCCGACGCCGAGGCCCTGGTCGACACCCTGCTCACCGGCCTGCGAACGGGCTGACGGTCGCGCCGGCCCCCAGCAGGTGCTCGCCCAGCGGGGTCGGCGCGTGCCGCACGGCGGAGCCGGCCCGGTGGGTCGTGATCAGCCCGGCCGAGCGCAGGACCGCGGTGTGCTGGCTCACCGAGGCAGCGGAGACGCCGACGTCGTGGGCGACCTGGGTGGTGCTCCGGCCGCCGGCCACCGCGCCCAGCACGGCCGCGCGGGTACGACCGAGGAGGTCGGCCAGGGGTGCGCTGGTGGTCAGCTCACGGCGCTTCCGCTCGACGGGGTAGGCCAGGATCATCGGGCCCGCCGGGTCGTCGAGGACGCACGGCTGCGGCAGGAAGTACGACGGCACGAGAGTGACGCCCCGGCCGGTCGGCGCGACGTCGAGCCGGGTCCCGTACGCGCACTCGTAGGACAGCCGGTAGGCCCCACCCGACGACGACCAGTGCAGGTAAGGGCTGAGGTCACGCAGGACCCGGTCGATCCCGGCCTCGGTCAGCGTGTGCCCACGGTTGGCCCGGTCAGCGTGCACGGCGGCGTCGATCTCCGCCCGGTACGGGGCGACCGCGACGGCGTGGAACGCCTCCATCGCGGCGCGCAGCCGCTGCCGCGCGCCGGGCGCACCGGCGGCCAGCTCACCGACCCGGGGCGGCAGGTCGCCGGCGTCCACCCGGGGCCCGAGTTCGGCGCGCAGGGTCGCGGCGGGCGCGGTGGACACCCGGTCCAGGGCGGCGGCGACGTCCGGGTCCGCACCGATCGGGGTGAGGAAGTCCGGCAGCCACCACGGCACGCGGCACAGGTCGAGGTAGGGGCGCATGACCGGGCGCAGGGCCGCCCGGGTCCGGGCCCGCCATCCTTCCAGGTGCCCGGGGACGGTCGGCGGGAACAGCCGCTGCCCCGCCGCCGCCAACTCCAGCGACACCGACGGGACGGGCCGGATCACCGTACGACTGAGGTCCGCCACATTCAGGTGCAGGGTCAGCACGCCGTTGACGGTAGCCGCCCTTCAGGCAGCTGTGAAAGGCGTGGCGACGCGGCCGGGGGCGGGTGACCCTTCCCGGATGAGAAAACTGATCGCCGCCGCCGTCGTACTCGCGTCGACCGTCGCCCCGTCGCTGCCCGCCATGGCCGCCACCGCCCGTCCTGACACGTACGTCGTCTCGCGGGCCGAGGGCGTGCTGCCCGAGGGCATCGCCGTGACCCCCGCCGGCACCATGTACGTGACCAGCGCCGGCACCGGGGCCGTCTACCGGGGGAACACCCGCTCGACGGAGCTGACGCCCTTCCTGCCACCCGGGACGGACGGACGGACCCGGGCGGCGGGCATCCACCTCGACGGGCGGGGACGGATCTTCGTGGCCGGCTGGGACACCGGGACCCTGTTCGTCTACCACCCGGACGGCTCGCTGGTGGCCAAGCGGGTGGCTCCGCTGGCCGGCGCCGCCCTCAACGACCTGGCCGTCACCGACGACGCGGTCTACGTCACCGACTCGGGCACGGGCACCCTGTGGCGGGCCACGACGACCGGTCCGCGGGTCGGCGAGTTGACCCCCTGGCTCACGCCCGCCGACTTCCCGCAGGCGCCCGGCTTCCTCAACGGCATCGTCGTCGACGGGCGGGTCGCGCTCGTCGCCGACCAGGGCACCGAACGCCTGTACCGGGTGGACCTGCCCCGCCGCAAGGCGAGCGTGGTCGAGGTGGCCGGCGGGCGGATGGCCGCCGACGGCCTGCTGCTGGAGGGGAACCGCCTCTACGGGGTGGTCAACTTCCCGTCCGGCGCGGGCGAGGTGGCCTTCGCGGTCGACCTGGCGATCCTGGACGCCGACCGGCGTACCGCCCGGGTGATCCGCCGGTCGGCCCCGGCATCGCTGGACCGGTCACCGACGACGATCGCCCGGGACGGCTCCCGGCTGCTCTGGGTGCACAGCCAGCTCAACAACCCGTCGCCGGCCCCACCGTTCACCGTCACCGTGGTGCGTGGCCTCCGTTGAGCCCCGCAGCCGCCGGTCACCGCCCACGCGGCATCGATTGCCGGCCCGCCCGCCGGCACCCCTGGTCACCGGCCTGCCGGCTCGTCAGAACCGGTAGTCCGCCGGCAGGCCGGTGCCGCGCAGTTCGGGCGGCAGGTGGGCCACGTCGTTGACGGCGAGCAGGGTCGGCGGGCCGCCGCTGCGGTAACGGATGACCGTCAGCCCGCAGTGCTGGGCGTTGAACCCCAGCCAGCGCCGCTCCGGCGCGTCGAGCGCATGCCGGACGAACCAGCCGATCAGGAACGTGTGGGTGACGACCAGGTCCCGCCGATCCCCGCCCACCGGCGCGGTGGCGAAGCGCCGCACGGCCGCCGCCGTCAGTCGCGGCCCGCCGGCCCGCTCCGCCGGGGAGAAACCCGCCAGCAGCCGGGCGTACGCGGCCGGCAGGCCGGTCGGGTCGGTGTCGTGTGGCAGGTGGTCGCCGGCCTCCTCGGCGACCTGCACCGGGACCTCGGGCAGCGACGCGGCGACCAGCTCGGCGGTCTCGGCGGCGCGTGGCAGCGGGCCGTGGTGCGCGGCGTCGAGGCCGACGTCGCGCAGCCGCTCGCCGAGCAGCGTCGCCTGCCGGCGTCCCCGGTCGGACAGGCCGGTCTCCGGCGGGTCGGCGTCGGGCGGAGTGCCCGCCGGCCGGTCCTGCTCGCCGTGCCGGGCCAGGTAGAGCAGGCGGGTGCCCATGTCAGTCCCCCAGGAGGTCGGAGGCGCACCGCCGGCGGCACGCCTTCCGATCATGACAGCCTCCCGTCAGGTCAGCCCCTGGGGAACATCTGACCAACGCGGATCTTGTTGCCGAACGGGTCGCGGATGCCGAAGTCGATCCCGTACGGGCGTTCCATCGGCTCGTCGGTGATCTCGACGCCCTTGGCGACCAGGTCCTCGTACGTCTTGTGCGCGTCGTCGGTGGTCATGAAGAGGAACCCGCCCAGCGCCCCCTTGGTGAGCAGCTCGCGGACCTGCTCGGTGGTGGCCGGGTCGAGGGCCGGCGGACCGGGCTTCTCCAACAGGATCTCGCGCTCCGGGTCACGGGGGAGGTTGACGGTCAGCCAGCGCATGAAGCCGAGGTCCTGGTCGCTGCTGACCTCCATGCCGAGCTTTCCCACATAGAAGTCGAGGGCCTCGTCCTGGTCGAGGACGTAGATCTGGGAGCGGCTGATCGCGTTCATCGTCATGCCCGGAACGCTACGGGCCGGGCCTGGCCTGCTGCTTATCCAAAACTGATCTCTGCTCCCCGAAGCTGCTGGGTCGGGTCCAGGCCTTGGTGAAGCAGGTCGGCACAGCGGCGGCCGGCGGCTTGCGCCGCCGGTACTCCGACGGCGGTTCCCCGACGATCTGGCGGAACGTGCGGCTGAACGTGCCCAGGCTGGCGAAGCCGACCGCGTAGCAGACGTCGGTGACGTCCCGGTCGGTGTGCAGCAGCAGGTACATGGCCCGCTCCACGCGCCGCCGCTGCAGGTAGCGGTGCGGGGTCTCGCCGAAGGTGGCCCGGAAGGTGCGGATGAAGTGCGCCTCGGAGACGTACGCGATCCGGGCCAGGGCGGGAATGTCCAGCGGCCGGTCGTACGCCCGGTCCATGGCGTCGCGGGCGCGCAGCATGGCCCGGTTCGACTCCTCCGTCGCCCTGCTCACGCCGGCCAGCATAGGCGCTGGCCGGGTTGCCTCGGCCCTGCCGCCTGCCTGGGCCGGCGCTCGTGGACCGGCTGGTGGTGCGCCGCGCCGGGCCCGCTACCGCGGCGCGGCGGACAGGATGGCGGCGAGAGTCGCCGTGCGGACCGCGGGAGTTGTGGTTCTCGGACGCTCTGGAGCTGAGTCGTCTGCGACCTCAGGCGGCGGCTCGGCGCCACGGGGCACCCGAGCGGGTGAATCGTCTACGACATCAGCTCGACAGCGCCCCCCGGGTGGACCCACCTCGGCCGGCGCGACCCCCCGCGCACGTCGGCCGGCCGACAGCCCCGCCGCTACGCCCGCCCGGTCGCGGTCACGTCACTCCCGCCCAGGCCGCCCTGCAGATCGTCCTCCGAGCTACCGAGATGAAATTGGAGCCCCCGGCCAGGGTCGAACCGGCGACATCTCGCTTACAAGCTCTGTGCACCGCGTCCGCGCAGGTCCGGGAGCGGCTGCACGCTCGAAGCCTCGCCCATGCCAGCGCTCGTCAGAGTGCCGCCGTCGCCCTTGACTACCGATGGCCCGGCAAGCCCGTCGTCGTGCACGTCGACCAGGAGTGGGACTACCGGGTCACCGTCCTCGCCCTCGACTTCGACCTCGAGACCTTCATAGCAGGCCTCGTCGACGAATCGTCAATCAAGATCATTGCCCGTACTCCGCACGGCGGGTGAAGTGCCTGACGGTCGGCGGTGGCGTGCGGCATCTCGGCGTCAGAGGTTCGAGAATAGACGCCGATCCGAGACGCAGGAGGTGAGCCGTGACGTCGAGCAACGCTGAGCAGATGCCCGAGTGGCCGACAGCTGAGCACGTACCAGCTGAGGAGCTGGCACGTCGTCAGGGCATCCGGCCAATTGCCACCGTCGACGACCTGGCTCGACCCGACCTCTTCGAGTCGGACGACGAACTGGATGACTTCCTCGCCGACCTCTACGCCTCCCGGCGGGCTGGCGCCGCGTGAGCCTGGTTGTTCTGGACACTGACGTCGCGTCAACGATCCTCCGGGGGGCGGCTGCATGACCGCCTCCGTGCCCGTCTGGCCGGTAAGACCCTGTGCATCACCTACGTGACGCTCGGGGAGCTGACCAAGTGGACGGCGCTACGAAGCTGGGGACCTCGCAAGCTGGCTGATCTCGCCCAGTGGCGCTCCGGCGTCGTCCTGCTGCCCTTCAACGAGGCAGTGGCGACGACCTGGGGCCACCTCCAGGCGCGGGCACAGCATCGCGGGCGGCCCCGGCCGACGAACGATTCGTGGATCGCGGCCTGCTGCCTCGTCGACCGGCTACCGCTGGCGACCTTCAACGGCAAGGGCTACGCCGACTTCGCCGAATATGACGGCCTCCGGCTTTTCGACGTCTCCTAGCGGCCGTTCTGTCCAAGTCAGTGGGCGCAAGGCTCGCTCGTACTCGTCCGCCTTGAAGACGAAAGGGCCGATACCAGCGAGATTGGGCCAACCCTGCGCTACGTCAGTCCACACAACGCGGTCGCGCCCTGGTAGTGCTCGGCGATCTCATCGCTGGTGGTTAGCCAGATGTCGGGTTGCGCCGCTAGGTACGCCAACGCCTGGTCCAGGTACTTGGCCCGGAACGGCTGGCCGGTCACGAACGGGTGCAGGGCCAGCGCCATGACCCGGCCGCTGTGTTCGGAGTCGGCGTGCAGCTGCTCGAACTGGTCTTTAACGATCTGGACGAATTCCGGCCCGATGGTGCCCTTGCCGAACAGGAGCAGGTCGTTGAGTTCGACGGAGTACGGGACGCTGATCATGCCGGGTACGTTCAGCCGGTACGGCTGGTCGTCGTTGGTCCAGTCCAGCAGATAGCTCAGCCCCAGCTCGGCGAGCAGCCTCGGGGTGTTGAACGTCTCGGTCAGCCCCGGTCCCATCCAGCCGCGCGGCCGCTGTCCGGTGGCAGCGGCAATGGTGTCGACGACGTCGGTGAGAAAACGGCGTTCCTCGTCGAGGGACATGCCGGCTTGCAGGATCGAGTTGGTCCGCCCGTGCGCGAGCCAGGCCCAGTTCCGGCTCAGACCGGCCTTGATGATCTGGGGGTAGTGGTCGGCGACGGCGGAGTTCAGCAACACACTCGCCCGGATACCGTGCCGGTCGAGGCTGTCGATCGTGCGCCAGATGCCGACCCGGGTGCCGTAGTCGCGCCAGCCGTGGTTGAGCGCGTCGGGGACCAGGTCCGCCGTGCCGGACCAGATGCTGGTGGACGGGCGGTCGAGCAGGAAGTGCTCGATGTTCAGCCCAATGTACGCGGCGACTCTGGCACCGCCGGGCCAGCGGACCGGTGGACGTTCGGTGATGGGGCTGTAGTCAAAGAGCTTGTTTTCCACGGTGTCGGTCATGCTGGTGTTCGTCATGCCGACACGGTAGAAGTTAACATCGGTGTCAGGTTCAAGCCTGGGGGTGTGATGCGGATCGGTGAGCTGGCGCGGCGCACCGGGGTGAGCGAGCGGTCGCTGCGCTACTACGAGCAGCAGGGGTTGCTGGCGGCCGACCGCACGCCCGGCGGTCAGCGGGAATATCCCGAGCGGGCGGTCGACCGGGTCATCCGCATCCAGGAGTTGTTCGCCGCGGGATTGCACAGCAAGAAGATCGCGCAGTTGCTTCCGTGCATGCGGGACGCCGACGGCGGCCCCTCGGAGATCGCCACCCCGCAACTGGTTGCCGATCTGGCCGCCGAACGGGACCGCATCGACCGAATGATGACCGAACTGGCCAACTCCCGCGGCGTGCTCGACGAGGTGATCAAGGCGGCGCACCAAGAAAGCGCCAACCCTTGAGAAAACCACGCCGCCATCTCGGTGAGAAATGACAGCCGCCCGCAGGTCAACGCCCTGGGCCGCCGCCAACTCGAACGGGAACCTACACGAGCGGTGATGAAGCAGGCCCGCTCGGCGTCTCATAAGGGGCAGTGCGACACATCTTGACCATGTCGGGCTGTCCCCAAGCCGCGGTGTCGCTCAACCCTGCCAGCGCACCACTGGCGCCAATCCTTCCGGTGAGCACACCAGCGCCTAGGCCGTGTTTCATAGCTGGGCAGGCCCGCTCGGTCCGGTCTGTGGTCCCGGCGTGTCGGTGATCGATACGCAGTGAGGTCTCCGGTAGATGGTTCAGCGACCAAGCAGAACCTGAAAACCGGAGACCTCGTGGCCACCATACCGGTGACGAGGCGGCACGATCTGACCGACGCTGCGTGGGCGGCGCTGGAACCGTTGCTGCCCAGGGGCAAGAAGCCAGGACGACCGCTGAAGTGGAGCAAGCGACAGCTCATCGACGGCATCCGGTGGCGAGTTCGGGTGGGCTCGCCCTGGCGGGACGTTCCGGAGTGCTACGGGCCCTGGCAGACGGTCTACGGGCTGTTCCGCCGCTGGCAACGCGCCGGGGTGTGGCAGCGGATCGTCACCGGACTCCAGACCCGCGCCGACGCCGCTGGTCTGATCACCTGGGACGTCAGCGTCGACTCGACCATCACACGGGTGCATCGGCACGCCGCTGGCGCCCGCACCCAGCCCGAGCGGCAGAAGGAACCACCCGGCGGGGTCGAGGACGAGCCGGCCGATCATGCTCTGGGCCGGTCGCGGGGTGGCTGGACCACCAAGCTGCACCTGGCCTGCGAGCAGGGCCGCAAGCCGCTGTCGATGCTGCTGACCGCCGGGCAGCGCGGCGACAGCCCGCAGTTCACCCGGGTCCTTGCCTGCATCCGCGTGCCCCGGCCCGACGGCGGCCGGCCCCGCACCCGACCCGACCGGGTCCTCGCGGACAAGGCCTACAGCTCCCGCGCCAACCGGCAGCACCTGCGCCGACGCGGCATCCCGGCCACGATCCCGATCAAGATCGACCAAGCTGCCAGTCGCCGCAAGAAGGGATCCAAGGGCGGCCGGCCACCAACCTTCGACCCCCACACCTACCGGCAGCGTCACGCCGTGGAGTGCGGCATCAACCAGCTCAAACGCCACCGAGCCCTGGCAACCAGGTTCGACAAGCTCGCCGTGCGCTACCAGGCCACACTCCACGTCGCCGCAATCAACGAGTGGCTCTGACCCGAGCTATGAAACACGGCCTAGAGGTGAACCGACCCAGAGCGGCGAGACGAGCAGGAATCCTGACAGCTGTGCTCGGATCATGTCCAACAGCGAGACTCCGTCAACCAGGAAATCGAGCACCTGGAGAACCGGCTTCGGGCGGTCCGCTGCCCAACGAGCGGCAGCACGCCGACTGAGTAACTCGTGAGTGCGTGGCGTCAACGTGAGCTGGGATGCCTTTTCGTGCACGCTGGCAGTCTCCCAGCCTTGCGTACTGCGCCGCCCGGCGGCCGATGCCCGGCCGGAGGCCGCCAGCAGGCCGGCGGGCGCCTGCGAGCGCGCGCCGCGCTTGCGCGGCGCCTTGATCCCTACAACCGGCCGGCTCACGACAACGCCCGGCGCGAAACGCCTGATGGAATTGGAGCCCCCGGCCGGGATCGAACCGGCGACATCTCGCTTACAAGGCGAGTGCTCTGGCCAGCTGAGCTACAGGGGCGTGTGGTGCCGACGCCAGCATAGCGACTGACGTCCGGATTTCACCCTCGGCAGGCCCCCCGACCACCGGAAACGTCGCCGGCCCGCCGAGCCGCCCGGCAGTCGCGGTCGATTGATGTCTGCCCGTGCCCGACTGACCGGAATGTCTATGCGGCCCGTCCCATCCCGCGCTCCCCGCCTTGGCAGGTGGCGAAAAGCCGTTTACCGTGCAGTGACACGGACGACATCTCGATCATCGAGAGGTCGCCCGTGGGCCGCCGCTCCCCCGCGCCGGCCGCTCTTTCACTCGGATCGTCCGGCACGTTCCTGCCGGTGAAAGGACCACCCCACCATGGCTACGGTCACCTACTCCAAGGCTTCCCGGATCTACCCGGGCCAGGAGCGTCCCGCCGTCAACCAGCTCGACCTGGAGATCGGCGACGGCGAGTTCCTCGTCCTGGTCGGCCCCTCCGGTTGCGGCAAGTCCACCAGCCTGCGCATGCTCGCCGGCCTCGAGGACGTCGACCAGGGCTCGATCCACATCGACGAGCGGGACGTCACCCACCTGCCGCCGAAGGCCCGCGACATCGCGATGGTCTTCCAGAACTACGCCCTCTACCCGCACATGACCGTGTACGAGAACATGGCGTTCGCGCTCAAGCTGCGCAAGACCTCCAAGTCCGAGATCGACCGGCGGGTCAAGGAGGCGGCGGCGCTGCTCCAGCTCGAGGAATACCTGGGCCGCAAGCCGAAGGCCCTCTCCGGCGGTCAGCGCCAGCGGGTGGCCATGGGCCGGGCGATCGTCCGCGAGCCGCAGGTCTTCCTCATGGACGAGCCGCTGTCGAACCTCGACGCGAAGCTGCGGGTGCAGACCCGTACCCAGATCGCGTCGCTGCAGGCGAACCTGGGCGTCACCACCGTCTACGTCACCCACGACCAGGTCGAGGCCATGACCATGGGTCACCGGGTGGCGGTCATGCTCGACGGCGAGCTCCAGCAGGTGGACACCCCGCGGGCGCTCTACGACACCCCGGCCAACGTCTTCGTCGCCGGCTTCATGGGCTCCCCCGCCATGAACATCAAGACCGTGCCGCTGGACGACCGGGGCGCCGCGTTCGCAGACCTGCTCATCCCGCTCACCCGCGAGCAGGTCGAGGCGGCCCGCGCCGACGGTGGCGACAACAAGGTGACCGTCGGCTTCCGTCCCGAGGACTGCGAGCTGGTCAGCCCCACCGAGGGCGGCATGCCGGTCGTCGTCGAGCTGGTCGAGGACCTCGGCTCGGACGCCAACATCTACGGTCACGCCGCGCTCGAGGGCAACAACGAGCGTTTCGTGGTCCGTACCGACCGGCGCACCATGCCGAACATGGGCGACACCGTGTTCGTCCGGCCGCGCGAGGGCCGCAACCACGTGTTCAACGCGAGCACCGGCAAGCGCATCTGACGCACGGCCTGTTCTGACGTACGCGAAAGGGGCGGCCCGCCATCGGCGGACCGCCCCTTTCTTCGGGTCTGTGCCGATCAGCCCTCGGCGGCCCGGCGGCGCGCCACCTCGGCGAGGGTGACGGCGGCGGCGACGCTGGCGTTGAGCGACTCGATCTCGGAGATCATCGGGATGCTGACCGTCAGGTCGCAGGTCTCGCCGACCAGCCGGGAGAGGCCCCGGCCCTCGGAGCCCACCACCACGACCAGCGGGCCGACGGCGGCCGCCAGGTCGTAGAGGTCGGTGTCGCCGTCGGCGTCGAGGCCCACGACCATGAAGCCGGCCTCCTGGCACGCCTTGAGCGACCGGGTCAGGTTGGTGACCTGGGCGACCGGCACCCGCGCCGCCGCGCCGGCGCTGGTGCGCCAGGCGGTCGCGGTGATCCCGGCGGCCCGCCGCTCCGGCACGAAGACGCCCTGCGCGCCGAAGGCGGCGGCGGACCGGATCACCGCGCCGAGGTTGCGCGGGTCCGTCACCCCGTCCAGCGCGACCAGCAGCGGGGCGGACTGCTCCAGCGCCGCCGCGACGAGGTCCTCGAAGGGTTCGTACGCGAACGGCGGCACCTGGAGGCCGACGCCCTGGTGCAGCACTCCGCCGGTCATCCGGTCCAGCTCGGCCCGGCTGATCTCCAGGTTCGCGATGCCGCGGTCGGCCGCCGTCCGGATGATCTCGTTGACCCGGTCGTCGACGTCGATGCCCTGGGCGGTGTAGAGCGCGGTCGCCGGCACCAGGGCGCGCAGCGCCTCCAGCACCGGGTTGCGCCCGACCAGCAGCTCCGGGGTGTCCTTGGACGGGTTGGACTTGCGGCCCGGGGCGACCCGGGGACCGCCGCGACCGGTGGGCCGGCCGCCCCCGCCCGTGCCGCGGGCACCGCCGGCGCCGCGCCCGGCACCCGCCGGTACGCCCCGGCCACCGCCCCTGCCCCAGGTGGTGTCCTTGCTGCCCGGCTGGCCGATCTTCGGGGCCCGCCCGTCCTCGGCTGCCGCCCGGCGCTCCTTGTCCTGCTTCCAGGCGGTGCGCTGCGGCAGCTTCTCCGTGCCCGAGTAGGCCTTGTGCCAGGGGCGTTCGTCGGCGGGCAGGGTCTTGCCACGGCCGGTGAGGCTGTCCTTGTTCTTGCCACCGGAGCCCTTCGGGGCTCCCGCCTTCGGCGTCAGACGCCGGCCACGGCGCTGCGAGTTGCCGGCCATCAGTCCTGCTCTCCAATAGTCCAACGGGGGCCCTGGGGCGTGTCCTCGACCAGCACACCAGCCTGCTTGAGCTGGTCGCGTACGGCGTCGGCGGCGGCCCAGTCCTTGCGACCGCGGGCCTGTGCGCGCTGCTCCAGGGCCAGCGCGACCAGCGAGTCCACCACGCCGCGCAGGTCGTCCGCGCGGCCACCAACGATCCAGGCCGGGTCGAGGGGGTCGACACCGAGGATATCCAGCATGGCGCGGGTCGCGGCCAGCGCCGTGCGGACGGTCACATCGTCACCTGCGGTCAGCGCGGTGTTACCGTCGCGGACCACCTCGTGCAGGACGGCGAACGCGGCGGAGGTGTTCAGGTCGTCGTCCATCGCCGCCGCGAACGCCCCCGGCAGCTCACCGAACTGGCCGGGGCCGACGCGCTCGACGGCCCGCTGCACGAACCCCTCGATCCGGCGGTATGCGACCGCCGCCTCGCCCAGCGCCTCCTCCGAGTAGTCGATCCGGGAGCGGTAGTGCGCGGCGGCGTAGTAGTAGCGCAGCTCCACCGGGCGCACCCCGAGCGAGCCCACGTACGCCAGGTCGAGGGCGTTGCCGAGCGACTTGCCCATCTTGGCGCCGCCGATGCTCAGCAGCCCGTGGTGCACCCAGTAGCGGGCGAACGGCAACCCGGCGGCCTGCGACTGGGCGATCTCGTTCTCGTGGTGCGGGAAGGTGAGGTCGAGCCCGCCGCCGTGGATGTCGAACTCGGCGCCGAGGTAGCGCTGGCACATCGCCGAGCACTCGATGTGCCAGCCCGGCCGGCCCCGTCCCCACGGCGAGGGCCAGTAGGCGTCGGCCGGCTCGTCGGGCTTGACGCCCTTCCAGAGCGCGAAGTCGCGCGGGTCGCGCTTACCCCGGTCGGGGGCGTCCCCGGCCGACTGCATCGCGTCCGGCGACTGCCCCGACAGGGCGCCGTACGCCGGCCACGAGCAGACGTCGAAGTAGACGTCACCGGAGCCGTCGGTCGCCGGGTAGGCGTGCCCGTCGGCGATCAGCCTGGCGATCAGCTCGTGCATCTCCGGGATGTGCCCGGTGGCCCGCGGCTCGTACGTCGGGGGCAGCACGTTGAGCGCCCGGTAGGACTCGGTCAGGATCAGCTCGTTGGCGTACGCGATCGACCAGAACGGCCGGCCCCGCTCCATCGCCTTGACCAGGATCTTGTCGTCGATGTCGGTCACGTTGCGGATGAAGGTGACCTCGTAACCGGTGGCGAGCAGCCAGCGGCGCAGCACGTCGTAGTTGACCCCGGAGCGAAGGTGACCGATGTGCGGCGGGGCCTGGAGGGTGAGACCACACAGGTAGACCCCCACCTTGCCGGCTTCCCGCGGGACGAAGTCCCGCACCGATCGGGTGGCGGTGTCATACAGGCGTAGCGTCACGGCACCAGGGTAGCCGTCCCCACATTCCCGGGTCGGCCGGAGCCGGGTCGTACGCTGCTGGTCGTGGAGACCACGGCGCGGGGCGGGGAGACGGCGCAGACGCTGGACCGGGGGTTGCGCCTGCTGCACCTGGTCGCCGACGCGCCGGGCGGGCTGACCGTCACCGAGGCGGCGAACCGGCTGGGTGTCGGCCGGGCGGCGGTGTACCGGCTGGTCGGCGCGCTCGCCGCGCACGGCATGCTGCGCCGCGACGGCGCCGGCCGGCTGCGCCTCGGCGCCGGGGTGCTCCAGTTGGCCCGCCGGGCCCAGCCGCTGCTGGCCGAGGGGGCGTTGCCCGCGCTGCGCCGGCTCGCGGAGCAGGCCGGCGCGACCGCCCACCTGACCGTGGTCGAGGGCGACGAGGGGGTGGCGCTGGCCGTCGTCGAGCCGAGTTGGACGTCGTTCCACGTCGCGTACCGGACGGGGGCGCGGCACCCGCTCGGGCGCGGGGCGGCCGGGCGGGCCATCCTCGGCGGCCGGGCGGGCGCCGCCGGCCCGGTGAGCACCGCCGGGGAGCTCCAGCCCGGCGCGTACGGGGTGGCCGCCCCGGTGCTCGGTGTGCCGGGCCTGGAGGCGAGCGTCGGGGTGGTGGCGCTGGCCCCACTGGACGCCGAGGCCGTCGGCGGGCAGGTCCTCGCCGCCGCCACCGCCATCGCCGCCGCCCTGTCCTGAACCACCACCCTCCTTTACCACACCCGCCGGTCGCCGGACCGGTTGTCCACAGGTGGCGCCACGCGGGGCGAGCCCGGTCGTCCACAGGGGTGTCGGGCGGGCCCCGGGGGCGGGCACGCTGCCGACATGCCACCTTCACCGCACCGGCCCGGCGTCCTGGCCTGGCAGGTCTTCCGCGGCTCCGACGCGATCCGGCAGGACCTGATCACCGAGCACCAGCTACGCAGCTCGGCCTGGACGCGCCTGCGCCACGACGTCTACGCCGACTCGCGGCTGGCCCGCGACCACGCCCTGGCCTGCCGGGCCGCCGCCCTGCGGCTGCCGCCCGAGGCGGTCGTCGCCGGCCCCTCGGCGGCCTACCTGCACGGCGTCGCACACGCCGCCACCTTCACCGACGACGTGCACGTCCTCGTCCCGAGGGCGATGCGGCTCGGCCCGCAGCGCGGCCTGCGCGTGCACTCCACGGGCCCGACCACGCCGCCGCGCCCGCCCGGACGGGCCGGCGGGCCGGGCTCGTCGTCCGGTCCGCCGGCGGGCGGCGCCGGCGCTGCGGCCCACCGGCCCACCGACGGCACCGGCTTGGCGGCCCGCACGTCGGCGGGCGGAATGGGCGTGGCGCTCCGCCCGCCCCCGGGTGGCCTGCGGGTGGCGGAGCTGCGGACCGCCGGACCGCCGGCCAGCACGGATCCGGCCGGGGCGGCGTGGGAAACGGCGGTCTGGTTGGACCCGCTGCGTGCGGTCGGCATCGTGGACACGCTGCTCCGGCAGGGGCTGACCAGCCGCGCGGCCCTCGCCGACGTGGCCGACCGCAACGCCGACCGGCCCGGCGGCCGGCGGGCGCGCTGGGTGTTCACGTTGGCGGATCCGGGTGCCCGCTCGCCCGCCGAATCCGAGCTGCGGACGCGGCTGGTGCTGGCCGGGCTGCCGCGCCCCGTCGCCCGGCACCCGGTCCGGGTCGCCTCCGGGCTGCTCCGGTACGCCGACCTCGCGTGGCCGGCGTACCGGGTCGCCGTCGCCCACGCCGACCCGCACGCCATCGTCCGTGGTGACCCGCACGCCGTCGCCCACGGCGGCCCGCACACCGCGGCGGGGCACCTCGAAGGGATCGCCCAGCTCGTCGGTGCCGGCTGGCTCGTGCTGCCCGTCACCGACAGGCGGCTGCGCCAGGACTTCCCTGGCGTCCTGCGCGAGGTTCAGGCCGCACTCACCGTGCGGGGCTGGCGCCCGTGACCGCGCCGCTCCCGCCGGGCGCCCGACGCACGAGGGGCCCGGCCGAACGGGTCGGCCGGGCCCCTCATCGTCCGTCGTTACGGGCGGGCGTTCGGCTTGACCGGGGTCTTCACCGCCGCGTACGCGTCGACGATGCCGTAGCCGTAGAAGCCGTTGAAGTTCGGCCCACCGGCGCAGTAGGCGTCGTAGCTGGGGTCGCGGCCCTCGTTGGCGTACGACTGCAGGCGCGGCTCCGGGCAGGCGCGCTCGGCGGCCGTCCGGTAGAGGTGCTGCTCCACCAGCTTCGGCGCCATGCCGAAGCCACCTCGGCGGTCCTTCTTGCCGTGCTTGCTGACGATCAGCGCGGCGACGCCGGAGGCGTGCGGGGCCGCCATCGAGGTGCCCTGCAGGTAGGTGTAGTACCCGCACTCACCGTTGGCCTTGCACGCCTTGAAGACCGTCTCCTCGAAGCCGGCGACGATGTTGCCGTTCGCGTCGACCGACCCCTCCTCCTGGAGCACCTTCTTCGGGTACGTCGAGAGGATCATGTTGGCGTCGGTGCGGTAGGTGTCCGTGCCGAAGCCGTCACGGAACCAGCCGCCGGGCGCCGCCACGGCGGTCTGCTCGGTGCCGTAGTTCGAGAAGTCCGCCTTCTTTCCGGACGGACCGACCGCCGACACGCTGATCACGTTCGGGCCCTCGGTGGGCAGGTCCCAGCAGCTGTCGTTGTCGATCTCACGCGGGTACGGCGCCGTGTCGCCGTAGTCCGGGCTCGACGTGTCGGTGCCCGGGTCGCCCAGGTCCACGTGGCTGTTGCCGAGCGCGCCGACCAGGGTGACGCCCCGGTCGTGGGCGAAGGTCAGTGCCCGCTTCATGGCCTTGATGATCGCCCGCTGCTCCGCCTGGTGCTCCGGGGAGTCGGCCGGGTTGGCGGTGCAGTTGTAGAGCCACGGGTCGACGTAGAAGGACATGTTGACCACGTCCAGGCCGACTCTCCCGGCGTGCAGCAGGGAGTTGACCACCGGCTCCAGGAAGAAGTAGCCGGAGTCCTGCCCGCCCTTGAGTTCGACCAGGGAGATGTTCGGGGCGACCCCGGAGAGGCCGAAGCCGTTGGCCGCGGCGCCGATGGTGCCGGCCACGTGGGTGCCGTGCCCGCCGTCGTCGGTGCCGACCGGGTCGAGGCAGCTCGCCACCTCGCACGCACCGTCGACGTCCACGATGTCGGGGGCGAAGTTGCGGGACAGCGCCCAGTTGAAGTTGGGAGCGATGTCCGGGTTGCTGGCGTCGACGCCGGTGTCCAGGACGCCGACGGTGACCCGCCGGTCGCCCGGTTCGACCATGCGGGCCTGGTCGGCCCGGATCATCTCCAGGCCCCAGAGCCTGTCGTCCAGCGGGTCCATCTTCTTGCCACGCTGGGCGCCCGTGCCCTTGGCCGCGGCGGCCGCCAGCAGGTGTTCCTGCTCGACCCGGTCGAGCTTGGGCTTGCGGCCGATGGCCTTCTGCTCGGTGGCGCCGACCAGCGTCGACGCGGCGGTGGCCTTCGCGGCGAAGTCCGCCCGGTCGCTGGTCACCCGGAACATGCCGACGTCGTCGGAGCGGGAGACCACCGTGCCGCCGGCCGACCGGATCGCGGCGATGGCCGCGTCCGCGGAGACGCCGTCCTCGGCGACGACGGTGAAGGTGCGGGCATTGCTCGGCTGGGCACTGGCCGGCACGCTCAGGCCTGCCACCGCAAGTGCCAGGACGGCCGCGGAGGCGACAGCACCGGCGGTGAAGCGCTTGCTCACCACATGGAATCCTCTCGTTGAGGGACGTGGCAGCCATCACACAACACCGCGGCGCTTTCCGCCAGGGGAGCGTCGGCTATGGCGCGAATCTCGTTTTCATCCGCTATGGACGATGCGACAGCACGGGACGTCACGGCACGGCGGGCTCGGCGGCGCGCGGCTGCGCGCGGTCCTCGGCGCGGGGGGACCGCAGCTCGTCGACGCGCACCAGGGCGACACCGGCGACGATCAGGGCGCCGCCGAGCAGTTGCACCACGGTGGGCAGCTCACCCAGCATCAGCCAGGCGATCAGGACGGCGAACATCACCTCGGTCAGCCCGACGAACGACGACATCCGGGCACCGAGGATGCGGGTCCCCGCGATCCCGGCGAGGTACGCGACGACGGCCGCGATCAGCGACAGGCCGAGCACCGGCACCAGCCAACTGGTGCGTTGACCGGCGAAGGTGACCGCGCCGAGCGTCACCCGCAGCGGCAACGCCCCGATCGCGCCGAGCAGCAGCAGCACGGCGGCACCGACGGCCATGCCGCCGCTGGCGAGGGCCACCGACGGCAGCTCCTCGTCGACCCGCCCCGCGAGCACGAAGTAGCCGGCGAGGCCGACCGCCGCACCGAGCCCCCAGAGCACGCCCACCGGGTCGAGCCGGCCGGCGCCGGTCAGATCCAGGACGAGGAACAGGCCGGCGAGGGCCGCCACCGAGCCGGCGACGGTCAGCCGGCGGGGACGCTGCCGGTGGACCAACCACATCCAGCCCACCACCAGGACGATGCCGAGGTACTCCAGCAGCAGCGCGACGCCGACCGGCAGGTAGCGGACCGCGTTGAAGAAGCAGACCTGGGCCGTCGCCACCCCGAGCAGCCCGAACACTCCGATCGCGGCCAGATTGCGGCGCAGCACGCCCCACCTGCCGCGCAGGGCCCGCGCGGCCGGGATCGCCACCACCAGCGCGGCGAGGCCGACCCGCACGACCACGGCCGCCTCGGCCGACCAGCCGGCGTCGATGAGGGAGCGGGCGAACGTGCCCGACGTGGCGAAGGTGACGGCGGAGAGCAGGGCAAGGCCGAGACCGAGCCTGGCAGCGGGCGGTTGACGCATCGATCCACTCCCACGGTCATAAGTGAAAGGCCAGTATGCTTGTGACGCTAGGTCGGCCTCCGACGGGAGTCAAGTTGCTTTTCACCCATGACACGGATTGCGCCCTGATCGCCGTGGCCGCGTTGGTCAACACCGACGGTCGCGACGGTGAGGGCCTGCCGGACGTCGCCGCCCTGGCAGCGTTCTTCGTCGCCCACTCCTACACCGGGCGACACGAACACACCGACGACGAACTGCGGGCGATACGCGCCCTCCGGCCCCGGCTGCGCCGGATCTGGCACGCCGACACCGAGGGGATCGTCTCCACAGTCAACGGACTGCTCCGCGACAACGACGCGTTGCCGCAGCTCATCAGGCACGACGACGAGCCGTACCACTTCCACGCCGTGCCGCGCGACGCGCCGCTGGCGACCAGGATGGCCGTCGAGGCGGCGATGGCGGTGGCGGATCTCGTCCGCGCGGGGGAGCTGGGCCGGCTGCGGATCTGCCGCCACCCGGGCTGCGAGAACGTGCTGGTCGACCTCTCGAAGAACCGGTCCCGCCGCTTCTGCGACGCGGGCTGCGGCAACCGCGCCGCGGTCGCCGCCTACCGCGCCCGCAAGGCCGCCGACCAGCGCTGACGGACGCGGAGGTCCTGTTCGCCGCCCCCCGCCGCCCCGCCGCCCCACCCCCCGCCGCCCCGGCGATCGCCGACGCGGGCCGGTCACCACGCGAGGACGACCGGAAGAACGAGCACGCCGACGGCCTCCTGCCGCTCCACGGCCAGGCACGACCGTGGCGAGTTCGCGTTCCACGGCAGGGCACGGCCGTGGCAGGGCCCTGCCGCCCGGCGCCTTTCGAGCTGATGTCGGGAACGACTCAGCCTGATGTCGTAACCGACTCAGCTCGAAAGGGCTGGAAGCACCATGCCGCGACCAGCCCGACGTGGTGCCTCCGCCTGGTCGTCACCGCGACGCCGGGCGCGGCGGCTCAGGGGTGAGTCATCCGGAGCAGGTCGAGCGCCTCGTCGAGCTGGGTCTCGGTCAGCTTGCCCGAGTCGACGTGGCCGCGGGAGATGACCACCTCCCGGATCGAGAGCTGCTTCGCCAGCGCCTCCTTGGCGATCGACGCGGCCTCGTCGTAACCGAGGTGGCGGTTGAGGGGGGTGACGATCGACGGCGAGCCCTCCGCGTACGCCAGGCAGACCTCGGCGTCCGCGACCAGGCCGACCACCAGGCGGTCGGCGAAGAGCCGGCTGGACGCGGCGAGCAGACGCACCGACTCCAGCAGGTTGCGGCCCATCACGGGGAGCATGACGTTCAGCTCGAAGTCACCCTGGGAGCCGGCGAAACCGACCGCGGCGTCGTTGCCGATGACCTGCGCGCAGACCTGGCGCATCGCCTCGGCGACCACCGGGTTGACCTTGCCCGGCATGATCGACGAGCCGGGCTGGAGATCGGGGATGCGCAGCTCGCGCAGCCCGGCACGGGGGCCGGAGCCCATCCAGCGGATGTCGTTGGCGATCTTGAAGAGACCGACCGCGACGGTACGGAGCTGCCCGGAGGTCTCCACCAACGCATCCCGGGCGCCCTGCGCCTCGAAGTGGTTGCGCGCCTCGGTCAGCGGCAGCCCCGTCGAGGCGCGCAGCTTCTCGATGACCCGCGCGGCGAAGCCGAGCGGCGTGTTGATGCCGGTGCCCACAGCGGTGCCGCCCAGCGGCAGCTCGGCCAGCCGCGGCAGCGCCCCCTCCAGCCGTTCGATGCCGTAGCGGACCTGGGCGGCGTACCCGCCGAACTCCTGCCCGAGGGTGACGGGGGTGGCGTCCATCAGGTGGGTACGCCCGGCCTTCACGACGGTCTCGAACTCCGCCGCCTTGCCCTCCAGCGCCTGCGCGAGCTGGGTCAGCGCGGGCAGCAGGTCCCGCGCGACCGCCTCGGTGGCCGCCAGGTGGATGGAGGACGGGAAGACGTCGTTGCTGGACTGCGAGGCGTTCACGTCGTCGTTCGGGTGCACGTCGCGGCCCAGCTCGCGGCCGGCCAGCGTCGCGATGACCTCGTTGGTGTTCATGTTCGACGACGTGCCGGAACCGGTCTGGAACACGTCGATCGGGAACTGGTCGTCGTAGCCGCCGTCGGCCACGTGCGCCGCCGCCGCGGCGATCGACGCGGCCACGTTCGCGTCGATCACGCCCAGCTCGCCGTTGACCTCGGCCGCCGCCCCCTTGATCTGGGCCAGCGCCCGGATCTGGGCCGGCTCGATGCCCCGGCCGGAGATCGGGAAGTTCTGCACCGCACGCTGGGTCTGCGCCCGCCACAGCGCCTCGGCGGGCACCTCCACCTCGCCCATCGAGTCGCGTTCGATCCGGTAACCCGTCGCCTCTGGAGTCGTCACGCGTACCATCCTGCCGCCTCGACGGGGGACTCGCAGGTGATCGCGCGGTCCAGCCTGGTGACCAGTGGCAGCGCTCCACTCCGCCGGCGGCGCGGCCGCGGCACCGTGCCAGCCCGGAGGTTCATCGGTCGGCCAGGCCAGCCATCTCGGCCGAAAGTCGAGCGCGCCCATTGATCCAGGAACTTAAACTCATGGAACTTCTCATCTCCTATGGAGGGTTCGTCTTGCACATCAACGGGGGCTCCACCGCCGTGCGCCTCACCCGCCGCCGGCGCGTTTCGCGCTGGCTCCTGGCCACCGGCCTCGCCGCCCTGTTCACCGCCACCAGCGCCCTGGTCATGACCGCCGCCCCGGCAAGCGCCGGGCCGAGCCGGTTCATCCTCCCGGTCAGCGGCAGTTGGACCGACGCCCGTCAGCCGTCGACCGTTTTTCCGGAGACCGACGGCACCGTGCCGGTCGGCACCTGGAATTCCGACGATGACAAGCACACCTCGCGGGCCTACTTCACCTACGACCTCACTCCGTTCCAGGGCAAGCACATCATCCGTGCTCTCGGTGTCAGCGAGGAGACGGCGGTCAACGACTGCTCGAAGCCACGCGAAATCGAGCTGTGGCGGACCGACGTACCGACCAGCGAACCGACCTGGGCGACGCCACCCACGGTTCGGGAGAAGATTGCTGACATCGCGCCGACCGCTCCCTGCCTGGGGCAGCTCGAAGTGCTGCTCACCGAGGCGGTACAGCAGTCGGTCGCAGCCGGACAGACCTCGATCACCCTCATGACGCGGATCGCCGGCGAGCACGAGACCAAGCTGCCCTACGGCCGCTGGATCAGGGAACTCGGCATCTCCATCGAGGCGAACACGCCCCCGGACGTGCCGACCAACCTGGGAATCAACGGGTTCCCCTGCACCGACGAGCTGCACGTCGGCACGACCACGCCGTACCTGATGGCGCAGGTCACCGACCCGGACGCGGGACCGCCGAACGCCGAGCCGGTGACCGCCACCTTCGCCTGGTGGCCGGTGAGCGACCCGGCCAGCCGGACCGAGTGGACATCCCCGGCCAAGGCCGCCGGGTCGCCCTTCCGGTACGACATCAGCGCCGGGCTGGTGGACGGGACGTACGCCTTCGCGGTCCGCGCGGCCGACCGGCACAACACCTCCGCCTGGTCGGCGCAGTGCCGGTTCGCCGTCGACACCACCAGCCCCGCCCAGCCCACGGTCAGCTCCACGGACTACCCGGCCGACGACGGCTGGTACGGCGGACCGGGCGTCCCGGGCCGGTTCACCTTCTCGGCCGGCGGCGACACCGACGCGGTGCGATTCCGCTACAGCCTGTCCGGCCAGCCGACGACCGACGTGGCGGCCGACGCCCCGGGCGGCTCGGCGACCGTCACCCTCACCCCCGACCGGGACGGGCCGAGGACGCTCACCGTCGAGGCGGTGGACCTCGCGGGCAACCGCTCCCCCGCCACCAGCTACGTGTTCCGGGTACGCACCACCAGCCCGACGATCACCGACGCCAACCCGACGGCCGGCTACGGCCAGCCGCGCACCCTGACGTTCGCGCCCCGGATGGAGGACGTCGTCGAGTACACCTACCGGCTCAACGACGGGCCGGAGCAGACCGTCGCCGCAGCGGCCGACGGCACCGCCACGGTCACCATCACGCCGGCGAAGCCGGGCTACAACGACGTGTACGTCGGCAGCCGGACGGCCGGTGGCCTGCCCTCCGGCGAGGCCACCTACCGGTTCCACCTGGCGACCAAGCCCACGGTCGGCTCGGTCGAGTACCCGATCAACAAGGTCCAGGGTGCGGTCGCCGGCACGCCGGGGACGTTCGTCCTCCAGGCCGGCATGCCCGGGGTGACGGAGTTCGTCTACTCCTTCGACGGCCGCCCGGCGCAGACGGTCGCGGCGGGCGCCGACGGGTCCGCGTCGGTGGGCTACACCCCGACGACCGCCGGGATCCACCGGGTGAGCGTCCACACGCGGACCGGCGACGGGACCGTCTCGGAGACCTTCAGCGGCACCTTCTACGCCAGCCGGGCGAGCTGACGTAGGGCAACGACGAGGGGGCGCCGGGCGACTGCCCGGCGCCCCCTCGCGTACCGCGGGTCAGCGGCGGCCGACCGTCAGCACCGGCTTGGTGACCTCGGCGAAGAAGTCGTTGCCCTTGTCGTCGACGACGATGAAGGCCGGGAAGTCCTCCACCTGGATCTTCCAGACCGCCTCCATGCCCAGCTCCGCGTATTCGAGGACCTCGACGTGCTTGATGCAGTCCTGCGCGAGCCGGGCCGCCGGCCCACCGATCGAGCCGAGGTAGAAGCCGCCGTGCTGCTGGCAGGAGCGGGTGACCTGGGCGGACCGGTTGCCCTTGGCGAGCATCACCTGCGAGCCGCCCGCGGCCTGGAACCTCTCCACGTACGCGTCCATGCGGCCGGCGGTGGTCGGGCCGAACGAGCCGGACGCGTAGCCCTCCGGGGTCTTGGCGGGGCCGGCGTAGTAGACCGCGTGGTCGCGCAGGTACTGCGGCATCGGCTCGCCGGCGTCCAGCCGCTCGGCGATCTTGGCGTGCGCGATGTCGCGGGCCACGACGAGCGGGCCGGTCAGCGACAGGCGGGTCTTCACCGGGTACTTCGACAGCTCGGCACGGATCTCGTCCATCGGCCGGTTGAGGTCGACGCGGACCACCTCGGACGCGTCGAGCGTCTCGTCGGTGACGTCGGGCAGGTAGCGCGCCGGGTCGGTTTCGAGACGCTCCAGCCACACGCCCGACGGGGTGATCTTGGCGACCGCCTGCCGGTCGGCCGAGCAGGAGACGGCGATCGCCACCGGGCAGGAGGCGCCGTGCCGGGGCAGCCGGACCACCCGCACGTCGTGGCAGAAGTAGCGCCCGCCGAACTGGGCGCCGATGCCGAAGTTGCGGGTCAGCTCCAGCACCTCCGCCTCCAGCTCCAGGTCCCGGAAGCCGTGCGCGCTCATCGAGCCGGAGGTGGGCAGCGCGTCGAGATACTTGGCGCTGGCGTACTTGGCGGTCTTCAGCGCGTACTCGCCGGAGGTGCCGCCGATGACGACGGCGAGGTGGTATGGCGGGCAGGCGGCCGTGCCGATCAGGCGCAGCTTCTCCTCCAGGAACTGCATCATCCGGGTGGGATTCAGCAGCGCCTTGGTCTCCTGGTAGAGGTAGGACTTGTTGGCCGACCCGCCGCCCTTGGCCATGAAGAGGAACTTGTAGGCGTCGGGTTGCCCGTCCGGGTCCTCCGCGTAGAGCTCGACCTGCGCCGGCAGGTTGCTGCCGGTGTTGCGCTCCTCCCACATGGTCAGCGGGGCGAGCTGGGAGTAGCGCAGATTGAGCCGGGTGTACGCCTGGTAGACGCCGCGCGAGACGGCCTCGGCGTCGCCGCCGTCGGTGAGCACGTGCCGGCCGCGCTTGCCCATCACGATCGCGGTGCCGGTGTCCTGGCACATCGGCAGCACGCCGCCGGCCGCGATGTTGGCGTTGCGCAGCAGGTCGAGCGCGACGAACCGGTCGTTCGGCGAGGCCGCCGGATCGTCGATGATCGACCGTAGCTGGGCCAGGTGCGCGGGGCGCAGGTAGTGCGCGATGTCGTGCATCGCCTCGGCGGTCAGCGCGGTGAGCGCGGTCGGCTCCACGGTGAGGAACCGGCGACCCCCGGGACCGTTGACGACGTCGACGCCCTCGTCGGTGACCAGCCGGTATTCCGTCTGGTCCGGGCCGGTCGGCAGCAAGGGAGCGTACGAGAACGCGGCGGCACTGCTCATGAGCGGAAAGCCTAGGGCAGAAGCGTTGATCAGTCCCACCCGCCGGGTGGGTCCTGGGACGACCCTCTCATCCGGGGCAGAGTTCCCGCTTCGGGCCGCAGCTCTCCGCCGGGCCGGGCACCCCCGTCGGGTCGCCCTGGCCGGGAACGCCACCCGGGCCGGGAACGCCACCCGGGCCGTCGTCACCGGGCGCACCCGGCGCCCCGCCGAAGCGGACGTAACCGATCTCCCGCCCCTCGCCGATGACCATGCCGGCCGGGCCGACCGCGAGGATGTTGGCGGACGTGCGCAGGCTCGCCAGTTCCCGCCCGGTACGCGGGTCCAGCGCCACCAGCCGGGACGGCTTCTCGTCGGCGATCACGGCCGCGTACGGGGTGAGTGCGGCACCGGCCTTGGCGCCGGTGGGACGGGTCCACCGCACCCGCCCGGCACTCAGCTCCCGGCCGACCACGGCACCCTTGCCGGCCGGCCGGACCAGGGCGTACCGGTCGTCGACGGCGAGCAGCCGCTCCCCGGCGGCCGTGACCACCAGCAGCCGCCCGTCGTAGCCGTCGAGGACCACCTCCCGGGCGTCCGGGGCGACCCCGATCAGCACGTTGCGCGCGCCGTGCGGGTCCTCCCGCTGTACGCAGCCGGCGTTGTCGGCGGTCCGCAGGTTGATCCCCGTGCGCCGCCACGTCTCCTGGCCGGTCGCCGGGTCCCGGCCGGAGATGGTGAAGTAGCAGGTGCCGTCCTCGGACCGGGCGGTGATCCGCAGCAGCCGGCCGCCGACCACCGACAGCCGCTCGTCCCGGCCCGGCTCCACGTCCTGGAGCACCCGTCCGGTGGCCGTGTCGAGGACGTGCACCCGGCCGTCGATGGGGAAGCCGAGCAGCGGCGGTACCGGTTCCGGGCCGGCCACCTCCTCGTCGATCCGGACTGCGTCGAGCCGGCGGGTGTCGAGCAGGCCCGGGTTGTCGCCGAGCAGCCCGCTGCGTACCCCCGGCACGAAGGCCGTCCAGAGCGGTGCGGTGCCGCGCGGGTCCCAGGCGCTCAGCGTGCAGTCGGTGGCGTCGACGCAGCGGGCGTCGACGAGCAGGTTGCGGTAGGTCCAGACGGCCACCGCGTCGCCGTTGCGCCGCCGGGTGGCCCCGGTCGCCGGGTCCAGCACCTCGTACCCCTTGACCAGCAGCTTGCCCACGACGACCACCGGGTCGCGGTCGCCGCCGGCCACCGCGGACCAGTCGGCCTTGCGCTCCCAGAGCTGGGCGCCGGTGGCGAGGCTGCGCGCCTCCACCCGGGTGCGTTGCTCGACCACCACACTGTCGCCGGCGATGGTCACGCTGCGCGGGGTGCCGCCGACGCGCTGCTGCCAGACGACGTCCGGTTCGGAGATGGGCTCGCTGCGGTCGACCCACTCCCAGACCGCGGGGAAGGGGTTCCACACCCCGGTCGCGGCGAGCGCGACGACCGCGACGAGCGCGAGCAGCAGCCCGCCCCGCCATCCTCCCGCCTTCGCCACACGCACACGGTAGCGACGAGCACCTCGCTCCCGTGGTCCCGCGCCCCCGTGTCGCCACCCTTTCTCCCGCCGCCGGTGCCCCTGCTCACCCGTCGGCGGCGGAGCGGACGAGCGGCAGGGTGCGGTAGCGGATCTGTTCGGCCAGGGCGATGATCGTCGAGGCGCGGCGGATGCCCTCGTACGAGACGATCTGGTCGATGACCCGCTGCAGGTCGGTGTTCGAGCGGGCCACGATCCGGCAGAGCAGGTCGCTGGATCCGGTGATGGTGTGCGCCTCCAGCACCTCGGGGATGGCGGCCAGGTGCGCGGCGACCAGGTCGTGCCCGTGCCGTTGGCTGATCTCCAGGGTGACGAAGCTGGTCACCCCGAACCCGATCGCCGCCGGGGAGACCTCCGGCCCGAACCCCCCGATGACGCCCCGCCCGACGAGTTTGTCCAGCCGGGCCTGCACCGTGCCCCGGGCGACGCCGAGGCGCCGGGAGCATTCCAGCACCCCGATCCGGGGTTCCTCGGTGAGCAGTTCGATCAATCGGGCGTCGAGGGCGTCCAGCCGTACACTTTGACCAGCATTCACGCGGTCCCACCCTACCAAATGTGCAACCTGACCAGGCCTGGACGCGACAGTTGCCCAGTGCACCGCCGCACCGCGATCCTCCCCTCAGCAGGACGGACAGGACCAACGGCGGCGGCCACGGGGCCGACCGGCACTTGTAGGGAGACCGCGATGACCCAGGCGATCGACCGACCCCAGGCGACCGAGGACGTGGACGTCGACGTGCTCGTCGGCGCCGTCGACCACGACATCAGCCGCGACCCGTTCCCGGTCAAGGGCCTCGACCACGTGCACTTCCTGGTGGGCAACGCCAAGCAGGCCGCGCACTACTACTCCACCGCGTTCGGCATGACCTGCGTGGCGTACCGGGGCCCGGAGCAGGGCTACCGGGACCACGCCCAGTACGTGCTGACCAGCGGCTCGGCCCGGTTCGTGCTGACCGGCGCGGTGCGCCCCGACGCCGAGGGCGCCGAGCACGTGGCGAGGCACAGCGACGGCGTCTCCGACATCGCGCTGGAGGTCCCGGACGTCGACGCCGCGTACGCGCACGCCACGGCGCAGGGCGCCACCGGCCTGCTCGATCCGCACGACGTCAGCGACGAGCACGGCACCGTCCGGCTGGCCGCCATCGCCGCGTACGGCGACACCCGGCACACCCTGGTCGACCGGTCCCGTTACACCGGCCCGTTCCTGCCCGGCTTCGTGGCGCGTGCGCCCATCGTGGACCGGCAGCCGATGATCGCCGCCGGCCTCCAGCCGAAGCGCTTCTTCCAGGCCGTCGACCACGTGGTCGGCAACGTCGAGCTCGGCCGGATGGACGAGTGGGTCGAGTTCTACAAGCGGGTCATGGGCTTCTCGAACATGGCCGAGTTCATCGGCGACGACATCGCCACCGACTACTCGGCGCTGATGAGCAAGGTCGTCGCGAACGGCACCCGCAAGGTGAAGTTCCCGCTCAACGAGCCGGCCATCGCCCGCAAGAAGTCGCAGATCGACGAGTACCTGGAGTTCTACCAGGGCCCGGGCGCCCAGCACATCGCCGTGGCCACCAACGACATCCTGGGCAGCGTCGACGCGATGCGCGCCGCGGGCGTCGAGTTCCTGGACACCCCGGACTCCTACTACGACGACCCGGAGCTGCGCGGCCGGATCGGCCAGGTGCGGGTGCCGATCGAGGAGCTGAAGGCCCGCAAGATCCTGGTGGACCGCGACGAGGACGGCTACCTGCTGCAGATCTTCACCAAGCCGGTGCAGGACCGCCCGACGGTCTTCTTCGAGCTGATCGAGCGGCACGGCTCGCTCGGCTTCGGCAAGGGCAACTTCAAGGCGCTCTTCGAGGCCATCGAGCGGGAGCAGGAAGCGCGCGGCAACCTGTAACACTGGCGAGCGTGACTCAGCCTCCGCCACACCCGACGCCGCCGGCCGGTGGGCCGCCGCCCGCCGCCGGCGGCTTCGCGCCGCCATCCGGTCCCGCCGGTCAGGGGTACGCGGTGCCGCCGCAGCACGCCCCGCCCGGCCAGCCCTCACCGCCGGGCTGGACCGGGCCGCCGCCCGGCTGGACCGGGCCGCCGGGCTGGACCGGGCCGCCGCCGGGCTGGACCGGGCCGCCCCGGCCGATCCTCGCGCCGAACGGCCAGCCGCTCGCCAGCTTCGGCGACCGCCTGCTCGCCGCGCTGATCGACGGCGCGCTGAGCGGGCTGGTGGCGATGGTCCTCTTCCTGCCGCCGTACCTGATCCTGTGGTGGGACATGGTGTCCGAACTGACCCGCGTCAACCCGGACGGCACGGCCGGGCCGCAGTCCCCCACGATGATCGGCGACTTCCTGTTGCTGATGCTCCTGCTCGCACTGGGCCTGATGGTGGCGATGCTCGGGCTCTACTGGCTCTACCACGTGGAATACATGAAGCGCACCGGGCAGACGCTCGGCAAGCGGATCATGAAGCTGCGGGTCGTACCGCTCGACCCGGCCGCCACCCTCGGCCGGGGGATGGCCGGCCGGCGGTACGCCGTGCAGCACCTCGCCGCCGGCTTCCTGCCCGGCCTCAACTACCTCGACGGGCTGTGGCAGTTGTGGGACAAGCCCTGGCAGCAGTGCCTCCACGACAAGTTCGCCGGCACCGTCGTCGTTAAGGTGGCTGCGTGAGCGAGCGCAGCGAGGCCAGGTCATGAGCGTCGAACCGGGCTGGTACGTCGACCCGGCCGATCAGGACACCCGACGCTACTGGGACGGCGGCGGCTGGATCGGTGCGCCGATTCCCGTCGACGCCACCCCACCCGACGGCCCGCCCCCGGCGGAGCCGCCCCCGGCGCCCGCCCCGGCCCCGCCCACGGCTGGGGTCGCCACCCCCGGCGCCCCCGCAGGCGGCCAGCCCTCGCCGGGCCAGCCGCACCCGGGCCAGCCGCAGCCGCACCCGGGGCATCCCTACCCCTGGCAGCCGCCGCAGGGCACCGGGCAGGGGACACCGCCGCCCGGCTGGCCGCCCAACGGCTGGCCCGGGCGCCCGCCCGAGCCTCGCCCGCACGGGCTCCCCCTGGCCGGATTCGGCGCCCGGCTGGTCGCCCGGCTGATCGACTTCGCGATCGTCTTCGCGCTGAACGCCGTGGTGAACGGCTGGTTCGTCTGGCGGCTGATCGAGGAGATGACGCCGTACTGGGGGGAGGTGTTCCGGCGGGCGTTGGCCGGCGACAGCTCCACCGAGGGGCTGCCGCAGCCCAGCGACCAGGCCGGCGGCCTACAGGTCGTCATCCTGCTGATCGCCACGGCGCTCTGGCTCGCGTACGAGGTGCCGGCGATGTCCTCCGGCGGGCAGACCTTCGGCAAGCGGCTCGTGGGCGTCAAGGTCGTGCCGACGAACGCGAACGAACCGCTCGGGTTCGGCCGCGCGCTGCGCCGGTGGAACACTCTCGGCCTGCCCACCCTGGCCTGGTACTGCTGCGGCATCGGCCTGCTGTTCCAGCTCGTCGACGCGCTCTCCCCGCTCTTCGACCACCCGCTGCGTCAGGCGTTGCACGACAAGCGGGCGCAGACGGTGGTGGTCCAGCTCCCCCGCAGCCGCCGCACCGGCCCCGCAGGGCGCAGCGCCCCGACCGACGGCGCCACCGACAGCACCACCCCGGGAGCCACCACCACCCCGAACGACAGCAGGACCCCGCGCGACAGCACCCCCGACGACCGCACCCACCCCTCGGGAGAGACCCCATGACCAGTCCCGGACGTCAGCAGCCGGCGCTTCGGCTGACCCGCGCCGACCTGGACGCGCTGCCCAACTACGTACCCGGCCGCAGCCCGGCCGACCTGGCCCGCGAGCTGGGTCTCCCCGAGGCGATCAAGCTGGCCAGCAACGAGGTGCCGTACGGGCCGCTGCCCGGCGTGGTGGAAGCCGTCGCCGGGGCCGTCGCCGGGGCGCACCGCTACCCGGACATGGGTGTGCTCGCGCTGCGCGAGGCGCTGGCCGAGCGGTACGGCGTGGACGTCGAGCGGATCGCCACGGGCTGCGGTTCGGTGGCGCTGGCCGAGCACCTCGTCCGGGCGACCTGCCTGCCCGGCGACGAGTTCCTCTACGCGTGGCGCTCCTTCGAGGCGTACCCGATCATCGCGGCGACCAGCGGCGCGACCAGCGTGCGGGTGCCCAACGACGCCGGGCACGGGCACGACCTGGCGGCGATGGCGGCGGCGGTGACCGACCGGACCCGGCTGATCGTGGTCTGCAACCCGAACAACCCCACCGGCACGTCGGTGCGCCGGGCCGAGCTGGACCGGTTCCTCGACGCGGTCGGCGAGGACGTGCTCGTGGTGATCGACGAGGCGTACCGCGAGTTCGTCACGGACCCGGAGGTCCCCGACGGCCTCACCTACCTCGACCGGCCGAACGTGGTCGTGCTGCGGACGCTCTCCAAGGCGTGGGGGCTGGCCGGCCTGCGGATCGGCTTCCTGGTCGCCCAGCCGGCGGTGGCGGCGGCCGTGCGCAAGGTCGTGACGCCGTTCTCCAGCAACATGGCCGCGCAGGCGGGCGCGCTCGCCGCGCTGGCCCAGGAGGACGAGGTACGGCGGCGGTGCGCCCTCGTGGTGGCCGAGCGTGACCGGGTGACGGAGGCGCTGCGCAAGCTCGTCGGCGACGTGCCGGACAGCCAGGCCAACTTCGTCTGGTTGCCGCTGGGCGACCGGGCGGTGGGTTTCGCCAAGGCGTGCGAGTCGCGGGGCGTGATCGTCCGACCGTTCGCGGGCGACGGGGTCCGGGTCACCATCGGCACCCCGGCCGAGAACGACGCCTTCCTGGCCGCCGCGGAGTCCGCGCTGGCCTGAGCCGGGGCCGGTCCGGTCCGCCATCCCCCTGCGGACCGGACCGGACGTCTCAGGCCGCCGGCGCCGGCTGCCGGACCCGGCGGCCGTACGCGTAGACCGCAAGCAGCACCAAGGCTGCGCACAACGCAACTATAAGTAACTTATGTCCGTTTTGCGAGCGACCGGGCTGGCCCGGCGTTTCACGTCGCGGCGAGGATCACCGGCTCCGAGGTCAGGTAGTAGCGCTGGTCGTCGCCCGCCGGGTCGACCGGCTTGCGGAGCCGCTCCACGGCCACGAACCCGCCGGCCGCGTACACCGCGCCGGGCGCCCAGCCGACCCCGTCCGAGCCCGCGTTCAGCGCGAAGAAGGACCGCTGCGCCCCCGTCGCCGGGTCCAGCGTCAGCAGGTCGTTCGTCTCCGTCAGCAGGTGCACCCGGCCGGGCTGGACGGCGAGCAGTCGCGCCCCCGGCAGGTCCGGACGGCGCCAGAGCGACGCTCCCGTACGCGCCGAGCTGCCGACCGCCACCCCGTCCACCACCGCCACGGCCGTACCGTCGACGAGTTCCGCGTCCCGCCGGTCCAGTGCCGCGGCGGCGGTCGGCTCACCCGCGCCGAGCAGCCAGCCCCGGCCCGCGTCGTCGCCCGGCACGCTCGTACGCAGGCCGGCGCATCCACTGCGGCCGGGCCCGCATCCCACCGGCGTCGCCACCAGCTCGTCGCCGGCGTCCGGTGGCCGCCAGCGGAGGCTGACCGCGCCGGTCGCGGCGTCGCGGAACTCCAGCGTCGCCGGCCCCACGCAGGAGTCCACGCTGACCACCTGCCCCGACGCGGTGCCGCCGACCGCCTCGCGGCAACCGGCGCCCACCTCGGCCCGCCACAGCTCGCGGCCGTCGGCCAGGTCCACGGCCCGCGTCCGGTCCGCCCCGACGGCCACCACCGCCTGCCGGCCGTCGGGCGCGTGGGCCACGAGGAGCCCCCGGGGATCCCAGGTGATCGCCGCGCCGGTGCGCCGGACCGTCCGCTCCCCCACCGGCGGCGGTCCGTCCGACTGCCAGGCGACCCGGCCGGTACGCGCGTCCAGGGCCACGAGCCGCCCGTCCGACCAGCGGGTGACGACCGTCGTACCGCTCGCCACCACCGCGTCGAGCGCCGCCGGCCAGCGGCGGTACGACCAGAACGGCGTCGTGCGGTGCCGGCCGTCGACGGGCCGGTCGGCGTAGACCTGGCGGTGGGCCGCGTAGACCCGCAGCCGGTCGTCCACGATCAGCGGGGCGACGGGCAGCCGGCCGACCACGCCGGGAGCGGGCGACGCGGCGGGCGGATATCCGGCCCGGGCCGGCGTGCTGACCTCGGCGGGGGCGAGCACCCGGTAGACCGTCACCGCGACGGCGGCGGTGGCGAGCAGCGCCGCGACCGCCACCGCGATCCGCCGCCGGCCGTTCGGGAACCCCATGCCACACCTCCGCCCGGCACCCTACCCAGCGCGGCCGGTCACGGCCCTGTCAGGTCACCGGCGCACCCGGTGCCGGGTGCCGCCCCGCCGGCGGCGGCACCGCGCCGGCGGTCGCCCTCAGGCCGCCTCGGCCGCGCCGGCGGTCGCCGCCGCGGCCAGGTCGGCGAGGTCCTGCCGCAACGCGCGCTCGACCGCCCGGGCCGCCAGCCCACCGAACAGCAGGGCGATCACCCGGCTGTACGCCGCGGTCGGCATCGCCTGCTGTGCGACGGTGACGGCGGTGCAACCCCGGCGACGCCGCTCGACCGGCCGCAACGTCCAGGTGATGCGGTAGTCCACCCCGGCGCCCCGCGAACCGAGCACCAGCCGTCGCGGCGGCTCGGTCTCCAGGACGACGAACTCCTCCACCAGTGCGGTGCCGTCCGGCAGGGACCTGGTCTCCCGCCAGGCGGTGCCCGGGCCGAACCGACCGTCGGTGAGCACCTGCACCGGGCCGGCGAAGCGCCGCGTCCGGGTCGTGAGGTCGGTCAGCAACCGCCACAGGTCGACGTCGTGCGCCTGCACGAACTGCGAGACCGCCACCGTCGACATGCCACCTCCCGTGGCGTCGACGGTACGCCGGGTGAGGACGCGACGGGGCCCCCGGAGCGGAAATTGCACCCCCGGGAGCCCCGACCCGCAGTGGTCGAACCGTCAGCGACCGAACTGGTCGGCCCGGATCGCGCCGACGAAGGCCATCCACCCCGGTGGGCTGACCGCCAGCGTGGGACCGGCCTGGTCCTTGGAGTCGCGCAGGCCCACCACGCCGAGGACGTCGACCAGGTTGTCGGCCACCTCCACGCAGAGTCCCTGGTCGTTGGAGCGGCTACTGGTACGCCAGACCGCGCCCGGGAATTCGTTCATCGTCTTCACCTTCCTGTCGTCGGTACGCCAACCGACGGCCGGGCCGATGAGCGGACGGCGGCGTCCGGCCGGCCCGGCGCGGCGTAGCGAGGATCCGGACGATCAACGCGCGAACGACGGCCCGTGATCGCACAGTCGGTGCGACCGCGGACCGTCGTCCGGAAGACGGCCGGCCGGTGGTGGAAGCGCTCGGCTCCCCGGGCGGGCGGCGGGCGGCGGAACCCGTGGGCGGAAGGCGGGTCAGCGCGCGGGAAGGACCGTTCCGGTCACCTCGCCCAGGGCGACGGTGGTGCCGTCCGGGCCGGGCGCGGTGGCGGTGACGGTGACGGTGTCCCCGTCCTCCAGGAAGGTGCGGGTCTCGCCGCCGGCCAACGTCACCGGTTCGGCGCCGCCCCAGGTGAGTTCCAGGAACGAGCCGACCTGCCCCCGCTCCGGCCCGGAGACGGTGCCCGAGGCGTAGAGGTCGCCGGTGCGCAGCGAGGCGCCGTTGACCGTGAGGTGGGCGAGCTGCTGGGCCGGCGTCCAGTACATGGTCGCGAAGGGCGGCTCGCTGACCAGCTCGCCGTTCCACCGCACCGACAGGCGCAGGTCGAGCCCGAGGTGCGGCACGTCGCGCAGGTAGTCGACGACCGGCGGGTCCTGGTCGCCGGCGGGGACGAAGGCGTCGCCGAGCGCGTCCAGCGGGGTCACCCAGGCCGAGACGGAGGTGGCGAAGGACTTGCCCAGGAAGGGGCCGAGCGGCTGGTATTCCCAGGCCTGGATGTCGCGGGCCGACCAGTCGTTGACCAGGACGACACCGAAGACGTGGTCGGCGAAGTCGTCGGTGCCGACGGGGTCGCCCAGGACGCTGGGCACGCCGACCACGAAGCCGACCTCGGCCTCGATGTCGAGGCGTACGGACGGGCCGGTGACCGGGCCCTGCGGGGTCGCCCGCTGCCCGCGCGGGCGCACCACGGGGGTGCCGGAGACGACCACGGTGCCGGCCCGGCCGTGGTAGCCGATCGGCAGGTGCTTCCAGTTGGGCAGCAGCGGCGGCTGCCCGGGGCGGAAGATCTGGCCCACGTTCGACGCGTGGTGCGCGGAGGAATAGAAGTCGACGTAGTCGGCGACCTCGAACGGCAGCACCATCCGCGCCTCGGCCAGCGGCACCAGCAGCGGCTCCACCACCGGCCGGTGGGCGGCGTCGGTGAGCAGCTCGGTCACCCGCTGCCGGACCGAGGTCCACTGTGGGCGGCCGAGGGCCATGAAGTCGTTGAGGGTGGGCCGGCCCAGCGTCCCGGCGGCCAGCACCAGGCCGGCCTCCTCCGCGCCGGCCAGGTCGAGCACGAAGTCGCCGACGCGTACGCCGACGCGCGGCGCTCGCCCGTCGTGGCGGAACACCCCGTACGGCAGGTTGCTCACGCCGTACGGCGAGCCGTCGGCACCCGGCACCCAGGTCATGCCGGCCCTCCGCTTCGCCCCGGGCCGCCCTGCGGCGTCACCGGCCCGCCGAGATGACTCGCTCGCTGCCGCTCGCTCATGCGTCGAAGCCCCCGTTCACCAGCCCCAGCCGGATCAGATCGGTCAGTGGTTCCAGGATGCTGCACGAGCCGAAGCCGATCCACAGCGGGCGCGGGTTGGCGAGCCCGGCCTCGGCCTGCTGCACGAGCGGGCGCGGGTCGGTGGCGGCGAGCAGTTCGGCGACCCGCGCCACCGGGGCGCCCCCGGCGGCGGCCAGCGTCGCGGCGAGCACGTTCACGAAGCCGTGGTGGGTGAAGCCGGTCTCCGGGTCCAGGTGCCGGATCGCCTGGTGCAGCCCGGCGGTCAGCTTGAACGGCAGGCCCCGGTCGCGGCAGGCGCAGATCACAGCGGCCAGCTCCGCCGGGGTGGGGAACAGCTCGGCGGCCAGCCCGCCGGTGCGGAACTTCGCGGTGACCGGCACCCCGTCGGCGCGGGCGGCGGCGAGCGCGTCCAGCACCCCCATCAGCCCGAAGGTCAGCGGCAGCTCGGCGTGGACGGCCTCGACGCCGTCCAGCTTGTCCACCAGCCGCAGCAGGCCCGTGACCCCGGGCAGCGGGTCCTCGCCCCGCTTCGCCACCGCCACCTCGACCTGGCGGGCCGTCACGCCGGCCGGGGCCAGGAACGACAGCGCGAACGGCAGGCTCTCGATCCCGGTGTCGCCGATCAGCCCGATCACGAGGCCCTCGGCGGGGTCGACGAGACCACTCAGTTCGCCCGCCGAGACGGCCGAGGCGGGGACCAGGAGCGGGCCGACCAGGCCCGCGTGCCAGGAGGCCCGGTGCCGCCGGTGCGCGGCGAGGGCGTCGGGCAGCGACGCGCTGCCGGGCGGGAAGACGGCGGCGTCGTCGACGAGGCCGTCGAGGAGCGCGGGCACCTGCGTTGACACGAGACAAGAATCTACGGGACGCTACGAGGAACGGACAACAGCGTCCGATTATCGGACGCCGGTGCATCGGTGCACGGGACGAACCGGGAGGCGAGATGCCGTACTACCGCAGCGTCGGCGAGGTGCCGCGCAAGCGCCACACCCAGTTCCGCCAGCCCGACGGCAGCCTCTACGCCGAGGAGCTGATGGGCCAGGAGGGCTTCTCCTCCGACTCCTCCCTGCTCTACCACCGGCACGCGCCGACCGCGATCGTGGCGGCCGAGGAGTTCACCCCGCCGGCGTTCACCCGGGCGCCGAACCTGCCGCTCAAGCCCCGGCACCTGCGCACCCACAAGCTCGACGGCGGCGGGGCCGACCCGGTGCTCGGTCGGCGTTACCTGCTCGCGAACGACGACGTGCGCATCGCGTACGTGCTGGCGGACCGGCCGTCCCCGCTGTTCCGCGACGCCACCGGCGACCACTGCCTGTACGTCGAGTCGGGCACCCTGCGCGTCGAGTCCACGTTCGGCGTGCTCGACGCGGTGGCCGGCGACTACGTCGTCATCCCCACCTCGACCATCCACCGGCTCGTGCCGACCGGCGACGAGCCGACGCGGCTGCTCGCCGTCGAGGCGGCCGGCCACATCGGCCCGCCCAAGCGCTACCTCTCGGTGCGGGGCCAGTTCCTGGAGCACTCCCCCTACTGCGAGCGCGACGTCCGGGGCCCCGACGCGCCGCTGCTGGTCGACGGGGAGGACGTGGAGGTGCTGGTCCGGCACCGGCGCGGCTGGACCCGCTACGTCTACGCCCACCACCCGTTCGACGTGGTCGGCTGGGACGGGCACATGTACCCGTGGGCGTTCTCCATCCACGACTTCGAGCCGATCACCGGCCGGATCCACCAGCCGCCGCCGGTGCACCAGACCTTCCAGGGTCCCAACTTCGTGATCTGCTCCTTCGTGCCCCGCAAGGTCGACTACCACCCGGACGCGATCCCGGTGCCGTACAACCACCACAACGTCGACTCCGACGAGATGCTCTTCTACACCGGCGGCAACTACGAGGCCCGCCGCGGCTCCGGCATCGAGCAGGGCTCGATCTCGCTGCACCCGTCCGGCTTCACCCACGGCCCGCAGCCGGGCGCCGCCGAGCGCTCCATCGGCGCCGACTTCTTCGACGAGCTGGCCGTCATGGTCGACACGTTCCGCCCGCTGGACCTCTGCGACGCCGCGACCGCCTGCGAGGACGACGGCTACGCCTGGACCTGGGCCCGCCGCCCCTGAGGGGCGCGTCCCGCGGGCCGGCGTGCGCGGATGAGGGGCGCGTCCCACCGGCCGTGTGCGCGGCTGCCGCCGCCGGGCACGATCGCAGCCCGCGGCGCGCGGAAGAAGCTGCGGTCGGCGGCCCCGCTCAGGCCAGGCCGGCGTCGTGGGCGAGCAACGCGATCTGGGTACGGTTGTCCAGGCCGAGCTTGGTGAGGATGCTGGAGACGTGCGCCTTCACGGTCGTGAGGGCCATGGCGAGTTCGGTGGCGATGTCCGCGTTCGTGCGACCTCGGGCGATCTCCAGGGCCACCTGGTGCTCGCGGGGGGTGAGGGCGGCGAGCGCGGCACGGGCGCGCGCGTAGGCCCCGGCCTGGGTGACCGTGCGATCCATCAGCCGGCGGGTGACGCGGGGGGACAGGATCGGCTCCCCGGCGGCGACCCGGGTGACCGCCTCGACGACCTGCGGGGGCGCGGTGTCCTTGAGCAGGAACCCGCTGGCTCCGGCGCGCAGCGCGTGCAGGATGTTCTCGTCGGTGTCGAAGGTGGTCAACACGATCACCTCCGGCCCGTGGGCGCGGGCGCGTAGCCGCCGGGTGGCGGTGATGCCGTCGACCCGCGGCATGCGGATGTCCATGAGGACGACGTCGGGGGCGTGCGCGTCGCTGGCGACCACGGCCTCCTGGCCGTCGGCCGCTTCGCCGACCACGACGATCCCGGCGACGCCGTCCAGCATCATCGACAGGCCGGCACGGACCATCGCGTCGTCGTCGACCAGCAGCACGCGGATCATGCCGGCCACGGTAGCCAGGCGTGCAGCCGGAACCGCCCGCCGACCACCTGGTGATCCAGTTGCCCGCCGGCCAGGCGTACCCGCTCGGTGAGGCCGACCAGGCCGAGGCCGCCGCCCGGCACGACCGGGGCCGCGCCCGTCGCGGGCACCGGGTTGGAGATGTCGATCGTCAAACGGGTACGCGGGGCGCCGCTGAGCCGCACGTCGACGGGCTCGCCCGGGGCGTGTTTGCGCGCGTTCGTCAGCCCTTCCCGTGCGACGCGGTACGCGGCCCGGGCAGCGACCGCCGGGAGGGCGGCGGCATCCACGACCTCGTCGCGCAGCCGCACCGGCTGCCCTGCCGCGCCCGCCTCGGCGACCAGGCGGGGCAGGTCGGCCAGGGTGGGCAGGGGTTCCCTGTCGTGCTCCTCGTCCTCGCGCAGCAGGCTGATCACCTGGCGCAGTTCCTCCAGCGCCTGGTGCACCCCGACCCGAACCACCCCGGCGGCCCGGGCCAGTTTCTCGGGGGCGGCGTCCGGCCGGTACTCCAGTGCGCCGGCGTGGGTGGCCACCAGGGACAGCCGGTGGGCCAGGACGTCGTGCATCTCCCAGGCCAGCCGGTGCCGCTCGGCCAGGCGGGCCTCGGCGACCCGCCTGCCCTGCTCGGCCTCCGCGCGGCGGGCACGTTCGCGCAGCGAGACGAGCAGGGCGCGCCGGGATCGGGCCAGCGCGCCCCAACCGAGCAGCGCGCCGTACGCGGCGCAGATCAGGATCAGCCACCAGCCGAGGGAGATGCCGGAGTTCGGCCGCCACCGGCCCTGGGCCAGGTGCGCCGCGACGCCCGCCGCCGCCACGGCCGCGGCGACGGGGAACCGCCTGCGCCGCGCCACCTGCAAAGCCCCCATCGTCGCCGCCGGCGTAGCCACCGGGGAGAGGGCCGCGAGGAGGGTGGCGGCGAGCGCGCCGGTGCCCGGCCAGCGGAGCTGGGCGAGCGCCGTGAGCAGGCTCAGCACCGCGACCGTGACGTCCAGCCACCACATGCCCGCACCGGCCTGCCCCCACAGCGACAGGGCGCTCAGCGCGCCCGCGCCGAGGATCACGCTCGCCACGGCCAACGGACGCGGGGACGGGATGCCGCTCACCTGGCCAGGCTAGTTGCCGGCGCGGCAGGTCCGGCACCTACCAAAGTCGGACCCGCCCCCTGCCGAGGCGGGACCCGGCGCGGCCAGCCGGCCGATGCGCCGGCCCGGGCGACCCGGCGAGGCTGACCGGCATGAACCCCGCCGCGCACAGCGCACCCACCGGCACCGCCCCCGGACGGGCGCGCCGATGAACCTGCCCTACGGATACCTGTCCACGGTGGGCCTTCTCGCGGTCTGCGCCCTGTTCGCACTGGTCGCGCCGCGCCGGCCCCGACCGCTGGCCAGACTGAGCTTCCACCTCGGCCTGGCCATCAACGAGCTGCCCTTCGTGGCCTGCGCCTGGCTCCTGGCCGCCACCGCCCTCGCCCTCGTCGAGGGCGACCTCACCTCGCCCATCACCCTCGGGGCGGCGGCCCTGACCCTGGCGGGACTGCTCCGGCTGGCCTGGCGGGGCCGCCAGGCGCTGCCCGCGGTGCGGCGCGCCATGGGGGCGGTGCCCGTGTCGCACCGCCTGCCGTACGGGCGCATCCTGCTCCGTCCGCTCCCCCACCGGCCCCGCGCCGTCGAGCGGATCGCCGACCTGCCGTACGGGCCGGCGGGTCGGCGTCACCGCCTGGACCTCTACCGCCACCGCTCCCGGCCCACCGGGGCGCCGGTCCTGATCCACCTGCACGGCGGAGGCTTCACCGGGGGCCGGAAGAACAGCCAGTCCCTGCCCCTGCTGCACCGCCTGTCCAGCCAGGGCTGGGTGTGCGTCAGCGCCAACTACCGCCTGCGTCCGCAGGTGACGACCCTGCACGGCCACCTGGAGGATGCCAAGCGGGTGATCGCGTGGGTGCGGGAGCACGGCCCCGGCTACGGCGCGGATCCCGACCGGATCTTCCTGGCCGGCAGCTCGGCGGGCGCCCACCTGGCGGCCCTGGCCGCTCTCACCGCCGACGACCCCGGCCTCCAGCCCGGCTTCGCGGGCGTGGACACCTCCGTCGCGGCCGTGATCGGCCTGGGCGGCTACTACGGCCCGTACGACGGCACCGACCCGCGCACCTCGCCCCTGGCCCATGTGCGGCCCGAGGCGCCGCCGTTCCTCCTCGCCCACGGCACCCACGACACCCTCGTGCCGGCCGGGAGTTCCCGGCTCTTCGCCGAACGCCTGCGCAGCCGGTCGACCCAGCCGGTCATCCACATCGAACTGCCCGGCGGGCAGCACGCGTTCGACCTGTTCCACTCGCTGCGCTTCGAAGCCGTCATCAACGCCGTGCGCGCCTTCGCCACCGGGGTCCCGTCGTCGGCTTCCCCGGCGGCCGGGGCCGCACCGGGTGACCGCCCGGCCGGCGGGCGGTCAGAACTCGCTGCGGGACAGCACGGCGAGTTCGGCGGCGGTCCCGGCGGCGATGGCGAGCACCAGCGGCCACGGGGTGCCGACCAGGGCGTAGAGCAGGACCAGCGCCGGGGCGGCGGCCGCCGCGTAGACGGCCAGCGCCAGGGTGCGGTCGGAGCGCAACAGGCCCGGCAGGATGGTCCGGGCCAGCCCCGGCAGCCTGGCGGCGAAGCGCCAGAGCACCAGGGCCCCGCCGAGCGCCGCGAAGGCGGCCGCGACGCGGGACAGCCCCGCGCTGCCCGGCGCCATGCAGGCGACCAGCACGGCGGTGATCATCGTCCAGCCCGCGCCGTAGACCACTAGCTGCCGCAGGCCGGCCGAGATGGTGCGACGGGAGTCGACCCGGCCGGGGCTCATGGCGGCGGCCTCGGCGAGGTGCGCCAGCGCCTCGCTCCAGCGCCGCTGCTCCAGCCGCAGCACCCCGATGTCGTGCCAGGCCTCGGCGAGCTGCGGGTCCAGCCGGAGCGCCTCCCGGTAGGCGCGCTCGGCCATGTCGAACTGTCGCATGTTCGCCGCGACCAACCCGAGCACCAGGTGCGCCCGAGGAGCCTCGGGGGCCAGCTCGATCCCACGCCAGGCCGCGTTCAGCGCCGGCTGCCCGTTGCGGGAGACGGCCAGGATCCCCGCCGCGCTGCTCTGCGCGTACGCGTCGTCGGGGCCGAGCGCCAGGATCCGGTCGGCGGTCCGGGCCGCCTCCGCGTACTCCTCCAGCTCGACCAGTGCGAGGGCCCGGGCGAAGAACGCCGGGACGCTGTCCGGGGCGGCAGCCACCGCCGTGTCGGCGGCGGTGCGTGCCTCCGCCGGGCGGCCGGCCGCCAGGTGGACCCGGGACAGCATGGTCAACGCCGCGGCGTCGGCCGGGTCCAGGGCCAGGGCGTAGGAGGCCTCGGCCGCGGCCTCGTCGTAGCGGCCCAGCTCGGCGAGGAGTTGGGCGCGCTGGAGGTAGCCGTCGGCGGCGGACCGGTCGGAGGTGGCGTCGCTGGACATCGCGGCGAGCCTAGGCGGCCGGGGCCGCGTACACCAGGGCCACCGCGATGCCGGCGAGGCCCTCGCCGCGTCCGGTGAAACCGAGGCCGTCGGTGGTGGCCGCGGAGACTGTCACCGGGGCGCCCACCGCCTCGGAGAGCACCCCCTGGGCCTCCTCGCGGCGCGGCCCGATCTTGGGGCGGTTGCCGACGACCTGCACGGACACGTTGCCGATGGCGAAGCCGGCGGCCCGCACCCGGCGGGCGCTCTCGACGAGCAGGGCGACCCCCGACGCGCCGGCCCACTCGGGCTGGTCCACCCCGAAGTTCGCCCCCAGGTCCCCGAGGCCGGCCGCCGAGAGCAGCGCGTTGCAGGCGGCGTGGGCAACCACGTCGGCGTCCGAGTGCCCGGCCAGGCCGTCCTGGCCGGGCCAGTGCAGACCGGCCACCCAGCACGGGCGGCCCGCCGCGAAGGCGTGCACGTCGGTGCCGATGGCCACCCGAGGAACGATCATGCGAAGAGGGTACGCGTCACAGGCCGGTGGACAGCAGGTGCTCGGCCAACGCCAGGTCGAACGGGCGGGTGACCTTCAGCGCGTACTCGGAGCCGGGAACGCAGCACACCGGCACGCCGAGCTTCTCGACCAGGCCGGCGTCGTCGGTGAGCGAATCGTGCGCGGCGGCGTGCGCGGCCGTCAGCACCGACCGGCGGAAGCCCTGCGGGGTCTGCACCGCCCGCAGCGCGGAGCGGTCGACGGTGCCGAGGACGACCTCGTCGGCGCCGACCTCCTTGATCGTGTCGACCACGGGGAGCACCGGGATCACCGCGTCGTGCCCGGCGCGGACGGCCGCCGCGACGGATTCCACCAGCTCGGGCGGGGTCAGCGCCCGGGCGGCGTCGTGCACGAGGACGATCTGCGGGCCGGCGGGCACGGCCGCGAGGGCGGCGGCCACCGATGCCTGCCGCTCCGTGCCGCCGGGCACCACCGTCACCGGGGCGACCGGGGCGAGCAGGTCACGTACCGCCGTCACCTCGGCGACCGGGGCGGCCACGACGATGGTGTGCACCGACGGCGCGGCGGCGAGCCGGCGCACGGCGTGCACGAGCAGGGGTTCCCCGGCGAGCAGGCGCAGGGCCTTGGGGAGGCCGGGACCGAGGCGTACGCCGGCACCGGCGGCAGGCACGAGGACCGCGACGTCACCGCGCGGATTCAGCTGCGCGGTCACGTCGCGGTCCTCGGGTTTGTTCACTACGAATCGGGTACGACGATGCTGTGCGGACTAGGCCTCGGTGAGGACCTTGTCGAGCAACGTCTCCGCCTCGTCCTTGGTGCTCTTCTCGGCCAGCGCGACCTCGCCGACGAGAATGTCACGGGCCTTGGCGAGCATGCGCTTCTCGCCCGCGGAAAGGCCCCGCTCCCGCTCCCGGCGCCACAGGTCGCGGACGACCTCGGCGACCTTCAGCGGGTTACCGGAAGCCAGCTTTTCCAGATTCGCCTTGTAACGCCGCGACCAGTTGGTCGGCTCCTCGGTGTGCGGTGCACGGAGCACGTCGAAGACCTTGCCGAGGCCCTCTTCGCCGACCACCTCGCGAACGCCCACGATCTCGGCGTTCTCGGCGGGCACCCGGACCGTCAGGTCACCCTGTGCCACCTTCAGGACGAGGTATTGCTTAGGCTCGCCCTTGATGACCCGAGTCTCGATTGCCTCGATGAGTGCGGCCCCGTGGTGGGGGTAAACAACGGTCTCGCCGACACTGAAAACCATAGGTTCGAAACCCCTTTCGCTGTGTCTAGGGTAACACGCTCAGGCACCGATGTCTCACCGCTGTCCTGACCGTTGGCGCAGCTCAGGGGCCCTGTGAGAGGTATTTCTTCCGCTTGACAGACCGCCATGACAATGGTTTGACCACGCTCCGTGATGCTTGGATGACACCCTGGCGCGGGCTGGCGTGAACGTCGAGATCAAGGGCTATGCGCTCTTCCCATGGTAGCCCGCCGGCCGGGTACGCGCCCAGGTGTAGCGGCAGCCCGACCCGTGCGGGAGGCTGGGGGTAGAGCCGCCGTCCGCTCTTCCAGACGACTTGGGGGTCCGATGGGCAAGCCCGACGCAGACGGCCCCGAGGTGCCCGACCTGCCACCGGAGTGGGGTCGGGTGGTCGTGCCGGACGACGCCTCCGCCCTGGCGGCCGAGGCCGCACGACTCCGCCGGGAGCTGCGGGCGACGCCCCGCCGGGCCGGCGGAGTCGTGCGGGGCCGGCCCTCGCTCGCGCTGCCGCTGGTGGTCCTGCTGGTGGCGGTGCTGACCACCCTCGCCGGGCTGGCGGCGGTCACCTGGCCCCGGTCCGGCCGGGCCACCCCGGAGCCGCTCGCGACCCCGTACAGCCCGCCGTCCGGCCGGCCGCTGCCCGCGCTGGACCTCGTCGACGCGGGCCAGTCACCGGTGCCCCTGCGCGGGTTGGTCCCAGCGATGATCATCATGATCGACGGCTGCCCCTGCCGGAGCGAGGTGGCCGACGCCGCCGCCCTGGCGCCCCCCGGCGTCACGTTGGTCACCGTCGCCGCCCACCGGGCCGTACCCGCCACGCCACCGGTCGGCGGGGCCGCCCCGCGGGAACTCGCCGACCCGGCCGGCGGGCTGCGCGCCTTCCTGCACCTGCCCGCCCGCCCCGGCACCGCCACCGCGCTGCTGGTGGACCGGGCCGGCATCCTCGTCAAGGTGGTGCCCGAGGTGCGTTCCACCGAGGACTACCGCGCCGACCTGGCCCGCCTCGCCGCCTGAGCCGCACCGGCGAGGCGGCGGGCCCCCGCTGACGGCCCCGCGGCGCGCGGACCGCCCCGGCCACCCTCAGTGCGCGGCGACCAGTTGGGCCTCGACCCGCAGCGGCTCGGCGTTGGCGCTGGACAGCGAGACCTTGAGCGGGCCGCCCCTGCCGACGATCCCCACCGAGGTGACCGACCCGTCGCAGGCGCTGGTGAGCGGACCCGCCGCCCGGGCCCCGACGATCACGATCCGCAGCTCACCCGGACCGCGGCAGCGGTACTGGAGCAGATAGTCGGCGCCGGGCACGGCGGAGGCGTCCCTGACGAGCCCCTGCGCCGGGCCGAGCGCGGCCCGGACGGTCCAGACCGTGCCGGGCCGACTGTCCAGCCCGCCACCTCGCGCGCGCTCGTCGAGCAGGCCCTCGAGCGCGCGGCGCGGCTCCGGCACGTCGCCGTCCAACCGGAAGGTGACCCCGCCGCTCGGGTCCGCCCGGAACATGGCACCGCTGCTCGGATCGACCCGGAAGACGGTGGGCCGCCCGGCCCCCTCCGGCACGACGGCCCGGACACGGGCCGCGGGTGTGGCCCCGGCCTGCGGCGCGACGCCCGGCGCGCCCGCCACGGGACCGGCGACGGGGGCCTGCGCCTGCCACCACCAGCCGCCCCCGGCCAGCGCCACCAGCCCCGCCACGGCCAGCACGACGGCGCGCAGCCGGTCGTCGACGCCGGAAGCAGGGCGCTCGCCGGCGTCCGGCCCGGCTTCCGGCCGATCTGCCCCATCGACGTTCATTACCAGAGGGTAACCGCACCGCGCGAGCGGATCACTCCCGTCGTTCGAGCAACGCGGCGTACAGGGTGAGGCCGGGGCCGAACGCCAGCATCACCACCCAGCGCGGCGGCGACGCGGCCCGGCGCAACCGGTCCAGGATCAGCAGCACCGTCGGCGACGAACAGTTGCCGTGCTCGTCCAGGGTCGCCCGCGACGCCGCCAGCCCCTCCGGCGGCAGCACCAGCTCCCGCTCGACGACGTTCAGGATGCGGGGACCGCCCGGATGCACCGCCCAGCCGTCCACCTCGGACAGCTCGGCGCCGTGCCGGGCCAGCAGGCCGTCGACCAGATCCCGCACGTGCCGGGAGAGCACCTGCGGCACCTTCGGCGACAGCCCCATCCGGAAACCGGTGTCGGTGACGTCCCAGGTCATGTGGTCGGCCGTCGAGGTGTCCGTCACGGACGCGACCTCGCGCAGCGCGTACCCCCGGCCGCCGGGGACGAGCACCGCGGCGACCGCGGCGTCCGAGAAGAGCGCGTGGGAGACGATCTGCTGGGTGTCCACCCGGGCGCTGGAGGGCTGGATGTGCAGGCTGGTCAGCTCCGCGCAGAGCAGCAGCGCCGGCCGGCCCCGGGCGGTCACGAAATCACTCGCCGCGCCCAGCCCCGGCAGCGCCGCGTAGCAGCCCATGTGCCCCACGAACATGCGCTGCGTGTCCGGTGCCATGCCCAGGTCCCGGGCGAGCAGGATGTCCAGCCCCGGGGTGGCGTACCCGGTGCACGAACAGACCAGGAACAGCCCGATGTCGCCGGCCGAGAGCCCGGCGGCGGTCAACGCCCGACTGACCGCCTCCTTGCCCAGCGGCAACGCCTCGACCAGATAGCGGCGCATCCGCCGCTCCGTCGGCCAGTCGGAGACGTCCTCCAGCAGCGGGTTCACGGCGGCCTGGCGACGGGTCACCCCCGAGTGCGCGAAGATCCGCTGCGCCAGTGCCCGCGTGCTGCCGGAGAAGTGCTTCGAGAAGAAGCCCTCCCACAGGTCGTCCTGCGCGGCCGACGGCGGGTGCGCCGTCCCCAGCCCCGCGATCACCGGTACGGCCACGATGCCCACCTCTCGTCCGCCCTCGCGTACCCCGTCCCCGGGCAGGCCCCGCGCAGCGCGGGCCCCCACGTCCGCCGCCCCGGCGGACTCCCCACGCTCACCAACGAGGGACCGTCGCGTCGCGGTCCGGGTCGCCGCCCAGCGCGGCCACGCCGAGCCAGTCCGCGCACACGTCCGACGTCGCCGGGTGCAGCGAGCCGCAGCGGGCGTCCCGGTAGAGCCGCTCCAGCGGATGCCCCCGCCGGGTCGCGGACGTGCCGGCCGCCTCCAGCATGGACGCCGCCACGTCGGCCGCGGTCGTGCCGGCGAGCAGCTTGGCCCGCCAGACCCAGCGGTTGGTCTCCGCGTCGCCCGGCGCCTCGTCCACCCGGCGGGCCGCCTCCGCGACCACCAGCTGGGCCGCCGCCACCGCCGCGTCGGCCCGGCCGAGGCGGGACCGGACCGCCGGCAGGCCGGCGAGACCACGCGCGTTCAGGTGCTCCGCCGCCGACTCCACCGCCGCCCGGGCCACCCCCACGTAGACGGCGGCGTAGCTGGCCACCAGCCAGTGCGGCATGAGCTGGGCAATCACCAGGGCCAGCCCCTCCACCCCGCCGAGCAGCCGGTCGGCCGGCACGGTCACGTCCAGGTGCAGGTCGTGCGAGGAGGTCGCGCGCATGCCGAGCGAGTCCCAGGTCGGCTCGACGGTCAGCCCGGCACCCGCCGGCACCAGGAACTGGGAGACCACCGACTGGTCGGCGGCGCTGCGGGCGGCCACCAGGTAGCCGTCCGCGTGCCCCGCCCCGGAACAGAACGTCTTGCTGCCCTTGAGGTGCCACCCGCCGTCGACCGGCTCGTAGCCGGTGCTGAGCTGGGAGAGCCGGGCACCGGTGCCGCGCTCGCTCATCGCCACGGCGTACCAGGCGCCCCCGGCGGCGGCGGTGAGCAGCCGGTCCCGGGCGGCCAGCGCCTCGTCCGGCACCCCGAGCGCCTCGGCCAGTTCCTCGGTGACCGCGCCGAGCGCACCGGTGACCGAGGCGTGCATGTTGAAGACCAGGGCGGTCGCGCCGTTGCCCCGGGCCAGCTCGGTGGCGACCGCGGCGTACTCGGCGAAGGTGGCACCCATCCCGCCGAGCGCGGTGGGGACCATCAGGCCGAAGAGCCCGGCCTCACGCAGGTCGCGGAAATCCGCCACCGGAAACGAGCCGTCCCGGTCGTGCTCGGCCGCCCGGGCGGCCAGTCTCGGTGCCAGGCGGCGAGCCGCCTCCAACGCGTGCTGCGTCATACAGCCCCCTTCTCGTCCACTCCCTACCCAGGGACCGGCTCCGCTATCCGCCGCGGGTACCGCGGCCCTGGTAGAGCACGGCTGTCGACCAGGTCGGCACGATCCGTGGCGCCGGGCCGCCGGCCGCACCGGCGCCCGCGTACGGGCGGCCGGCGGCGCGGATCCGGCGCAGCAACCACCCGAGCAGGCCGGGCACGCCCGGTCGGATGCCCCGCAGCCGCAGGTCGACACCGTGTCGGGCGCACTCGGCCACCAACTGCCGGGCGTCCACGAACAACCGCGGATCGTGAATGCCTTTCGGCACCGTGGGCAGCCGCTCGGCGACCCGTACGGCGAGCAGCCGGCTCAGCGCCGTGTCGTTCAGCGTGTCCAGGACGAGCAGGCCACCGGGTCGCAGCAGCCGGCACGCCTCGGCCACCGCGCGCCGCCAGTCGGGCACGTGCTCCAGCAGCTCGCCCGCGGCGACCACGTCGGCGCAGCCGTCGGCCAACGGCACGGCGGTGACGTCGCCGTTGACGACGCCCACCCCGTGCGTGGCGGCCTGCGCCAGGGCCGACCGGGTGAGGTCGACACCGACGTGCCGGTAGCCCTTGCCGGCCAGGTGCGGGGCGAGCAGCCCGGCACCGCAGCCGAGGTCGACCAGGAGCGCGCGGGGGCGGGCGGCGGGCGGCACCAGCGCCGCGCGGGCCGCCGCGAGCCAGTGCAGCATCGCGAACGCACCGTCCGGCCGCCACCACTCGCCGGCCAGGTCGTCGTACTGGCGCGGATCGTTGCGTGGCAGGGTGCGGCCCGCGTCTGGCATGGACCGAGCGTGGCACGACTGACCGGTAACGACCAGACTTCCCTCATGTCGCCAACGGTGCTAGGGCTGGTCAGGGCGAGTCACCCCGAGCCGGCCGCCGCGGTCACCACGGTGGCCGGGTTGCTGGCGTGGGGCGTCGGGCACCGGCCGGTCGGGATCCTCGCCGTGGTGCTCACGGTGGCGGCCAGCCAGCTCGCCGTCGGCTGGGCCAACGACGCGCTCGACGCCGACCGGGACGCCACGGTGGGGCGTACCGACAAGCCGGTCGCCACGGGCGCGGTCGGCCGGCGCGCCACGGCCGTGGCCGCGACGGTGGCCGCGCTCGCCACCCCGGCGCTGGCGCTCGCCACCGGCCCGGCGGCCGCGCTCTGCGCCACCCTCGGGCTGGTCTGCGCGCTGCTCTACGACTGGCCGCTGAAGTCGACTCCGGTCTCGGTGCTGCCCTACGCGGTCTCCTTCGGCGCGCTTCCCGCCTTCGTCGTGCTGGCGCTGCCCGGCGGGGTGCTCCCGCCGGTCTGGCTGGTCGCCGCCGCGGCCTGCCTGGGCGCCGGGGCGCACTTCGCCAACGTCCTGCCGGACCTGGCCGACGACGCCCGGACGGGGGTGCGCGGGCTGCCGCACCGGCTCGGCCCCGCCGGCAGCCGCGCCGCCGCCGCGCTGCTGCTGCTCGCCGCGACCGCCACGCTGGTCCTCGGGCCGCCGGGGCCACCGTCGGGCGTGGGCCTCGCCGCGGTCGCGACCGCCGTCGTGGTGCCGCCGCTGAGCTGGTACGGCGGGCGCGCCGCCGCCCGGGCCGGAGGCCGGCAGGTGGCCGCCTTCCGGGCCGTGCTGCTGGTCGCCCTCATCGACGTCGTCCTGCTGGTCACGAGTGGTCGGCTGGTATGAGGGAAACCCCCGCGGGTGGCACGCCCGGGTCGGCGTGCGCGGGTGGATCAGGCCCAACTACCCTGGGACGCGGTCTGCGCGGGCATGGCCACCACCGCCGGCGTGAGCACCGGGTGGGATCGTGACGAGGAGGACCGACGTGACGCGCTCGATCAGGGGTTCCCGGCGGGCGGCCCTGCTGCTGTCCGGGATGGCCGCGGCGACCGGGCTGCTGCTGTCCGGCTGCGGCGCCGGCCAGGTCTCGGAGACCGCCAACAAGGAGCCGTCGGTCCAGGGCGTCAACCTGTCGGCTGGCAACGGCGACTTCCTCGTCCGTGGCCTGCTGGTCGGCTTCCCCGGCACGGAGGGCTACCGGGCGGGTGACAACGCCGTCCTGAACGCCGTGATCTACAACGACTCGCAGGCCCCGGTCACCGTGACCGTGACCAGCGACAACGCCCGCGAGGTCGTGATCACCGGCACCGCGGCGGCAGCCAGCGGGTCGGCGTCCCCGAGCGGCCCCGCGTCCGAGTCGCCGTCGTCCACCCCGACCGGGTCGCCGTCGCCCAGCCCGGAGACCTCCGGCAGCCCGTCGGGGTCGGCCAGCCCGAGCGCCCCGGAGAGCCCGTCGGCTCCCGAGAGCCCGGCCGCGCCGGCCGGCGAGCCGGCCCGGATCGAGATCCCGCCGCTGAGCTACGTGCAGCTCAACACCGAGTCCGACCGGGTCCTCCAGCTCATCGGCCTGAACGAGACGCTGCGCTCCGGCCAGAACGTCTTCCTGACCTTCGACTTCGGCAACGGCGTCACGATCACCGGCCCGGCGCCGGTCGCCGTGCCGCTCACCCCCGCTGCTCCCCCGTCGCCGATCATCGAGCGCGAGGGCGGCTACGAGGGCTTCGAGGACGGCGGGCACTGACCCCCGTTCCGCTGATCGACGACACCGTCGGCGTGGTGACCACCACGCCGACGGTGTCTTCGTCACACCGGGGGGCTAACGTCCCGGTGTGACCACCTCCCGATCGACCTCCCCCCGCGCCGGTGGGGCCGGCGGGCGCGCGCGCACGGGCGCCCGTGAGCCCCGGCCCGCCTACGAGTGCGACGCCTGCGGCCACCAGCCGCCGAAGTGGGTCGGGCGCTGCCCGGAGTGCGGCCAGTGGGGCTCGGTGGTCGAGTGCACGGTCACCGGCCCGACGGTCTCCGGCAAGGTGGTCAGCTCCCGGATCCCGGCCGAGCCGGCCCGGCCGATCGCCACCATCAGCGCCGCACCGGCACGGGCCCGTGCCACCGGGGTCAGCGAGCTCGACCGGGTCCTCGGCGGAGGGCTGGTCCCCGGCGCGGTGGTGCTGCTCGCCGGCGAGCCGGGCGTCGGCAAGTCCACCCTGCTGCTCGACGTGGCCCAGCAGTGGGCGGCCGGGGCGGGCAGCCCCTCCCTGGTGGTCAGCGGCGAGGAGTCGGTCAGCCAGGTCCGGCTGCGCGCGGAGCGGATGGGTGCCCTGCACGACCAGCTCTTCCTCGCGGCCGAGAGCGACCTCGGCGCGGTGCTCGGTCACCTCGACGCGGTCAAGCCGGGCCTGCTGGTGCTCGACTCGGTGCAGACGATCTCCACCAGCGGCGCCGAGGGCGTCTCCGGCGGGGTGACGCAGGTGCGGGCGGTCACCGCCGCCCTGGTCTCGGTGGCCAAGGAACGCGGCATCGCCACCGTGCTGGTCGGCCACGTCACCAAGGACGGCCAGGTGGCCGGCCCCCGGGTGCTGGAGCACCTGGTCGACGTGGTGCTGCACTTCGAGGGCGACAAGCACTCGTCGCTGCGCATGGTGCGCGGCGTGAAGAACCGGTTCGGCGCCGCCGACGAGGTGGGCTGCTTCGAGATGCACGAGGGCGGCATCAGTAGCCTGGCCGACCCGTCCGGGCTGTTCCTCACCCGCTATGCGGAGCCGGTGCCCGGCACCTGCGTCACGGTGGCGATGGAGGGGCGCCGGGCGCTGGTCACCGAGGTGCAGGCGCTGATCGGCGCGACCGTGGCCGGATCGCCCCGCCGGACGGTCTCGGGGCTCGACTCGGCCCGGCTCGCGATGGTGCTGGCCGTGCTCCAGCGGCGCACCGAACGCCTGACCCTGCACGACCGGGAGGTCTTCGCGGCCACCGTCGGCGGCATCCGGGTGGTGGAACCGGCCGCCGACCTCGCCGTCGCCCTCGCCGTCGCCTCGGGCGGGCTCAACCTGGCCATCGCACCGAACCTGGTGGCGATCGGCGAGGTGGGCCTGACCGGCGAGGTGCGTCGCGTCGGGGCGGTGCCGCGCCGGCTGGCCGAGGCGGCCCGGCTCGGGTTCCGGCTCGCGCTGGTGCCGACCGGCTGCGGTCCCGAGAGCACCGGCGTCACGCCGGAGCACATGCGGGTGATCGAGGTGACCGACGTGCGCTCGGCGCTCCAGGCCGTCGCCCGGGCCTCCGCCGAGTGAGCGCCGGTGGCAGTCGAGAGGGCGCCCGACCCGGCGGCGGACGTTCCCGACGCCGGCCGGCGGCCCGGGCGAGGCAGGCATCGTGACCCATCACAGTAACCACGACAGCACCCACCGCAGGGCAGTCCGTAGACTGTGCCCGTGCCGATCGACCGCGACACCACCAAGCCCGCCGGCGCGACGCCCCATGCCCGCACCGGTGCCGTGGGCTCGCCTACCCGCCCGATCAGCGTGAACGTCACCGGGGGCTCCGGGAGCACCGGCGATCCGTTGCGGGCGAACCTGGCTCTGATGGCCCCGGGCACCGCGCTGCGCGACGGCCTCGAACGCATCCTGCGTGGCCGCACCGGCGCGCTGATCGTCCTCGGTTACGACAAGGTCGTCGAGAGCCTCTGCACCGGCGGCTTCGCGCTCGACGTCGAGTTCTCGGCGACCCGGGTCCGGGAGCTGTGCAAGATGGACGGCGCGGTCGTGCTCTCCAGCGACGGCACCCGGATCGTGCGGGCCGCCGTGCACCTGATGCCCGATCCGAGCATCCCGACCGAGGAGTCCGGCACCCGGCACCGCACGGCGGAGCGCGTCGGCCGGCAGACCGGCTACCCGGTGATCTCGGTGAGCCAGTCGATGCGGATCATCAGCCTCTACGTCAACGGCCAGCGGCACGTGCTGGACGACTCGGCGGCGATCCTGTCGCGCGCCAACCAGGCCCTCGCCACGCTGGAGCGCTACAAGCTCCGGCTGGACGAGGTCTCCGGCACCCTCTCCGCGCTGGAGATCGAGGACCTGGTCACCGTGCGGGACGCGGTCGCCGTGGTGCAGCGGCTGGAGATGGTCCGCCGGATCGCCGACGAGATCGCCGGCTACGTGGTGGAGCTGGGCACCGACGGCCGCCTGCTGGCCCTGCAACTCGACGAGCTGATGGCCGGCGTCGACGCCGACCGCACCCTGGTCATCCGGGACTACCTGCCGGCCGGCCGCCGGCCCCGCACCCTCGACGAGGCGCTGGTGGAGCTCGATCTGCTCGGCGCGACCGAGCTGATCGACCTGGTCTCGGTCGCCAAGGCCATCGGCTACCCCGCCGCGACCGACGCGCTGGACGCGGCGGTCAGCCCCCGCGGCTTCCGGCTGCTGGCCAAGGTGCCCCGGCTGCCGGTGACCGTGGTCGACCGTCTCGTCGTGCACTTCGGCAGTCTCCAGCGCCTCCTGGGCGCCACGGTCGAGGATCTGCAGGCCGTCGAGGGGGTCGGCGACGCCCGCGCCCGGGGCGTGCGTGAGGGGCTGTCCCGGCTCGCCGAGGCGTCGATCCTCGAGCGCTACGTCTGACCGGCAGCCGGCACGGCGTCGGCGAGCGGGTGCGGGTCGCGCCGCCGGCCAGTCCGGCGGTCCTACCGCACCCGGCCGCTCGCGCGCTGGTCGTCCTGGTCGGCTTACGCCTGCGACCGCTCAGCCGGTGACGGTGAGCTTGACCGGCTCGCTGTGCTTGGTGCCGACCCGGGCGAAGACCTGGTACGACCCCGCCGGCAGGTTCGGGCCCGCCGCCACCCCGTCGGCGCATCGGGTGGTGTCGCGCCCATTCCAGCCCACCTGGTAGGAGCGTTCGAAGCCCGGCGTGAAGGACTGCACGTCGGAGCCCTTGCCGGTGCCGCAGGTGTCGGACGACCAGATCTTCTCGGCCCCCGACTTGATGAACAGTTCCTGCGCGTCGGCGCCGACGTCGCGGCTGCACGTCCGCTCGGAACGATTCTTGATCTTGAGTTGGAGGTTCGCGACGGCACCCCGGACGACCGAGGCGGGCTGGACCACCGGGATGACCGTGAGTTCCGTGTCCGTGCAGGTGCCGTCATCGACGGCCGGCACGACCGGCGCCACCGGCGGCGAGTCGGTGCCGGTGGGCTCACCCGACGGATCACCGGCGGCGGGGCCGCCGGCGGCGCCCGGTGAGGGCGCCCCGGCCTGCGGGTCGAGCACCGAGCCGGTGGGCTCCGGCGTGGCAGCGGACGACGTCGCGCCCGGTGTGGGCTGCGCGTCGCCGCTCTTGTTCGCGTTCCGGTCCGAACCGGTGCACGAATAGAGCAGGACAATCAGGAACAGAAGCCCCGCTCCGAGTACGACGGCGCGACGCCGCCAGTAAACGGCGGGTGCCAGGGGGCCGACCGTCAGACGCATGATGTCCCCACCGTAGCGGCGCGGGGCGCGACAGCCCCACGCGACGCGCCGAATCGCCGGCAGCTCACCGGACCCACCCTCCACAAGCGACCGCCACACCCGCCGACGGCCCCGGTCGCCGCGCCGCGCCGACCCTCACAGGTACACCTTGCGCTGGTAGACGGCGTGGGCGCCGGCGACCCGGTCCAGGAAGAGCAAACCCGCACAGTGGTCGATCTCGTGCTGGATGGCCCGCGCCTCGAACCCGTCCGTCACCAGCCGCACCGCCCGGCCCGTACCGGGCAGCACCCCCTGCACCACCAGCCGGCTCGCCCGCTTGACGTCCCCCGTCAGGTCGGGCACCGACATGCACCCCTCGCGGGCCACCTTCCAGCGGCTCGCCTCCACGACCCGGGCGTTGCACAGCACGAAGGCGCCGTGCACGGTGAGCGCCTTCGGGTGGCCGGTCACGTCCACGGCGAAGACCTGCGCGCCCACGCCGACCTGCGGGGCGGCCAACCCGACGCAGCCCGGCGAGACCCGCATGGTGGCGATCAGGTCGGCGGCAAGGCGTACCGTCTCCCGCGCCGTCGGGTCCACCTCGCCGCCGGCGCGGCTGAGCACGCCCTCCGGCGCGGACACCACCGGCCGCACCTCCCCCGGCACGGCCAGGGCCGCCCGGCTCCAGTCACCGAGACCGGCGTACGCCTCGGCCTCCGGGTCGGGCCCGGTCACAGCAGATCCGGGTCGGCCGGCCGGAGGGTCGCCCCGACACCCAGTTCCGCGGCCGTCGCCGCCAGCCGGGCGGCCAACCCGTCGGCCGTGCCGGACGGCAGTTCCACCTCGGCGACCACCACGTAGAGCGAACCCGTCAGCCGGGTGCTCAGATCGGTGACGTTGCCGCCCACGTCGGCGAGCAGCCGGGTCATGGCCGCCACGATGCCCATCCGGTCCGCGCCGTGCACCGCCAACACGTACGGCTCGCCGGCCGGAGCCGTCTCGCCGTCGGGAGTCACCGCGCGTACGGTCGCCAGCAGTTGACCGTCGGCGGAGAGCGGCGCCAGCGCGGCCTCGACGTCGGCGGCGGCCGGGCCGACGCAGATCAGGGTCATCGCGAAGTGGCCCCGCAGCCGGGTCATCGTGCTGTCGGTGAGGTTCGCGCCGAGCCGGGCGAGCACCTCGGCCACGTCGGCCACGATGCCCGGCCGGTCCCGGCCGATGACGGTGATCGCAAGCTCGCTCATTCGGGCATTCTGCCCGACCCGGCCGCCGCCGCCGCACCGCCCCGCCCGGACCGCCCAGCAACCGGGACGCCACGACGGAGCCGGCCGCCCGCGCCGCCCCTGCGGCGAGCCACGTGACATCATCGGCGGCGCGATGCCTGAACCCACTTTCGCCACCCTGGTCAGCCGGTGGTACGAGGAGAACGCCCGCGACCTGCCGTGGCGCGGACCCGACGTGAGCCCGTGGGCGATCCTGGTCAGCGAGGTCATGCTCCAGCAGACGCCGGTCGTCCGGGTGCTCCCGGCCTGGGAGGCGTGGCTGACGCGCTGGCCGGAGCCCGCCGCGCTGGCCGCCGACAGCCCCGCCGAGGCGATCCGGATGTGGGGACGGCTCGGCTACCCCCGCCGGGCGGTCCGGCTGCGGGACTGTGCCGTGGCGATGGTCGAACGCCACGGCGGCCGGGTCCCCGACCGGCTGGAGCTGTTGCTCGCCCTGCCGGGCGTCGGCACGTACACGGCCCGGGCGGTGGCCGCCTTCGCGTACGGCCAGCGGCACCCGGTGGTCGACACCAACGTGCGGCGGGTCGTCTGCCGGGCCATCGCCGGCGAACCCGACGCCGGCCCCGCGACCCGCCCGGCCGACCTCGTCGCCACCGAGGAGCTACTGCCCGCCGAACCGGCCGCCGCCGCCCTGGCCAGCGCGGCCTTCATGGAACTGGGCGCGGTGGTCTGCGTCGCCCGGTCGCCGCGCTGCGGCGCCTGCCCCGTCGAGTCGGTCTGCGCCTGGCGCGCGTCCGGCCGCGAGACCCCCGCGGGTCCGACGCGCCGCCCCCAGCGGTACGCGGGCACCGATCGACAGGTACGCGGGCTGCTGCTCGCTGTGCTGCGCGAGTCGACCGGGCCGGTGCCGCGGCAACGGCTCGACCAGGTGTGGAGCGAGGACGTCCAGCGCTCCCGGGCCCTGTCCGGGCTGGTACGCGACGGTCTCGTGGAGCCGGTCGGCGAAGCCGCGTTCCGCCTCGTCGGCGACGGCCCGCCGGTCCCGGTGCCCGCGTACGACGTCGACGAGGGTCCGCAGGCGCACTGACAGCGCCCCCGGCCCGACCGCCGCAGACGAACGCCCTGCGGCAGGGCCGCATCAGGCCTGACACGACGAGGACCGGCCCCCGGGGTGGGGGCCGGCCCTCGTCGTGTGCGTGTGGTGGGTCAGGCGGTGTAGCCGCGGGTGGCGATCCAGTCGGCGAGGTTGTTGACGCTCATGCGGTAGGAGGCCTGGTCGGGGTTGGCGGAGTCGGCGATGGTGACGGTGTTGCCGTTGTCGCGGTAGCCGACGACGCTGATGTAGTGGCCGCCTTCGAAGGCGTGGGTGGTGCCGTCGGTGTCGGTGGCGGTGCCGGCGATGTTGGCGACGATGGCGTGGCCTTCGTCGATGGCGGTGACGATGTCGGTGCGCAGCTTGTCGGTCTGCTTGTCGTCGGCCTTGGTGCCGGGGATCTCGACGGACTGGTAGGCGTCCTTGCCGGTTTCCTTGTTCAGGATGGGGGTGATGTCGTTGATGGAGTCGGTGCCGGCTTCGGTGGTGCCCATGCGCTGGGCCATGCCGTGTACGTCGATGTTCTTGCCCTGCACGCTCAGGGCGTTGCGGGCGGCGGCGGGGCCGCAGTAGTAGAAGTTGGGCTGGGCTTCGTAGCGCACGCCCAGTTCCCGCTCGTGCTGCTTGCGGTCCTGGGTGACGGGCTTGGCCTCGGCGGGTGCGGCGAAGGCGGTGGCGGGGCCGGCGATGGCGCCGCCGGTGACGGCGAGCCCGGCCACGGTCAGTGCGGTCCTGCGGAAGATGTCGGTACGCATGATGGTGGCACCTTTCGATCGGGGGTACGCGACACCCACCAAGGGGGGTGGGGGCGTCGCGGGCGAAGGGAAAGGTCAAACTCAGGGGGCGTCCCGGCGGGGCCGGGGCCTGGGTTGCGGGGGATGTAACCGCGCCGGGCCGGCCCGCATTCCACGGGGTGGCCGCTCGTTGTCAGCGGCCGGCGGGCCTCGCTTCACGTGGCCACGATGGTTACAACGACCCCCCACCCCGGTCCATGCCCGCACGCTGAGTGCCGCGCGTCACCTCAAACGCACACGAACCGGGCACACCGTGCCTGCTCGGCCACCCAGCGGTGTCCCCTCCTGCACTCGACGGCGTACGGCGGATGTCCGTTACGTCCCGCATCGCTGCCTATGACCCCTGCGAGGCAGGGCAAGGCCCGCCCGCGCTGCCGGACGGACCTACCCGGCAGACGCTTTCGAGCTGATGTCGTAAACGATTCAGTTCAGCGGCGACCGCCAGCCACAGCCGGTCCTCCCGCGACCGCTGCCCCAGCCGGTCAGCACCCGGAAATCGAACCCCCGTGGGGGCCATGGTGGTGGGGTTGAAAGCCCCGGTGGGCGGTGCCGGATCGAGCGGCTGATGTCGTAGACGATTCAGCTCCAAAGCGTCCTGACGAGCCTGCCCCGCACGGCCTGGATCCGCAGCGGCACACCCGGGCCGCCACCCTTCTGGCTCGCGCAGAAGGGCGGCGGCCCGGTGGCTGGTGCCACCGGGCCGCCGCCCTTCGTGCTTAGCTGTCCTACTCGTCCGCGCCCGCGGTGGCCGTGCCACTGAGGTCGGCCGGCACAGCGTCCGGCACGGCTTCCGGCCGCTCGGCGCCCGTGAAGATGAGCTTGGACTTGTCGATGTTCTCCGGGTCGCCCTCGCAGTCAACCACCACGATCTGCCCCGGAACCAACTCGTTGAAGAGGATCCGCTCGGACAGGGTGTCCTCGATGTCGCGCTGGATCGTGCGACGCAGCGGACGGGCACCGAGGACCGGGTCGAAGCCCTTCTTCGCCAGGTATTTCTTGGCGTTGTCGGTCAGTTCCAGACCCATGTCCTTGTTGCGCAGCTGACCCTCGATGCGCTGGATCATGATGTCGACGATCGACAGGATCTCCAGCTCACGCAGCTGGTGGAAGACGATCGTGTCGTCGATCCGGTTGAGGAACTCGGGCCGGAAGTGCTGCTTGAGCTCGTCGTTGACCTTCTGCTTCATCCGCTCGTAGGTGGACTCGGAGTCCTCCGACTGCTGGAAGCCGATCGAGACGGCCTTGGCGACGTCACGCGTGCCCAGGTTGGTCGTCAGGATGATGACCGTGTTCTTGAAGTCCACGATGCGGCCCTGACCGTCGGTGAGCCGACCGTCCTCCAGGATCTGGAGCAGCGTGTTGAACACGTCCGGGTGGGCCTTCTCGATCTCGTCGAAGAGGACCACCGAGAACGGCCGACGCCGTACCTTCTCGGTGAGCTGGCCACCCTCGTCGTAACCGACGTAGCCGGGAGGGGCACCCACCAGCCGGGAGACCGTGTAGCGGTCGTGGAACTCGGACATGTCCAGCTGGATGAGGGCGTCCTCGCTGCCGAACAGGAACTCGGCCAGCGCCTTGGAGAGCTCGGTCTTACCCACGCCGGACGGGCCGGCGAAGATGAACGAGCCCGACGGGCGCTTCGGGTCCTTCAGGCCGGCCCGGGTGCGCCGGATCGCCCTCGAGACCGCCTTGACCGCGTCCTCCTGGCCGATGACGCGCTTGTGCAGCTCGTCCTCCATGCGCAGCAGGCGCGAGGTCTCCTCCTCGGTCAACTTGTAGACCGGGATGCCGGTCCAGTTGCCGAGCACCTCGGCGATCTGCTCGTCGTCGACCTCGCTGACGACGTCCAGGTCACCGGCCTTCCACTCCTTCTCCCGCTGCGCCTTCTGGCCGAGGAGCTGCTTCTCCTTGTCGCGCAGCTGGGCGGCGCGCTCGAAATCCTGCGCGTCGATCGCGGACTCCTTGTCGCGACGCACCTGGGCGATGCGCTCGTCGAAGTCGCGCAGGTCTGGCGGCGCGGTCATCCGGCGGATCCGCATCCGGGCGCCGGCCTCGTCGATCAGGTCGATCGCCTTGTCCGGCAGGAAGCGGTCGGAGATGTACCTGTCGGCCAGGGTCGCGGCGGCCACGAGGGCCGCGTCCGTGATCGAGACGCGGTGGTGTGCCTCGTAGCGGTCACGCAGGCCCTTGAGGATCTCGATGGTGTGCGCCAGCGACGGCTCACCCACCTGGATCGGCTGGAAACGGCGCTCGAGGGCCGCGTCCTTCTCCAGGTGCTTGCGGTATTCGTCGAGCGTGGTCGCGCCGATGGTCTGCAGCTCGCCGCGGGCCAGCATCGGCTTGAGGATGCTCGCCGCGTCGATCGCGCCCTCGGCGGCGCCCGCGCCGACCAGGGTGTGGATCTCGTCGATGAAGAGGATGATGTCGCCGCGGGTGCGGATCTCCTTGAGCACCTTCTTCAGGCGCTCCTCGAAGTCACCGCGGTAGCGGGAACCGGCGACCAGGGCACCGAGGTCGAGCGTGTAGAGCTGCTTGTCCTTGAGCGTCTCGGGCACCTCGCCCTTGATGATCTTCTGGGACAGCCCCTCCACCACGGCCGTCTTGCCGACGCCGGGCTCACCGATCAGGACCGGGTTGTTCTTGGTACGGCGGGAGAGCACCTGCATGACCCGCTCGATTTCCTTCTCGCGCCCGATGACCGGGTCGAGCTTGCCCTCGCGGGCGGCCTGGGTCAGGTTGCGGCCGAACTGGTCCAGCACGAGGCTGGTGGACGGCGCGGCCTCACCCGGCGCGGCGCCAGCGGCGGCCGGCTCCTTGCCCTGGTAGCCCGAGAGCAGCTGGATCACCTGCTGGCGGACCCGGTTGAGGTCGGCGCCGAGCTTGACCAGCACCTGGGCGGCGACGCCCTCGCCCTCGCGGATCAGGCCGAGCAGGATGTGCTCGGTGCCGATGTAGTTGTGGCCGAGCTGCAGCGCCTCGCGCAGGGACAGCTCGAGCACCTTCTTGGCCCGCGGCGTGAACGGGATGTGCCCGCTCGGCGCCTGCTGACCCTGGCCGATGATCTCCTCGACCTGCTGCCGCACGCCCTCCAGGGAGATGCCGAGGCTCTCCAGAGCCTTGGCGGCGACGCCCTCACCCTCGTGGATCAGGCCCAGCAGGATGTGCTCCGTACCGATGTAGTTGTGGTTGAGCATCCGGGCCTCTTCTTGGGCCAGGACGACAACCCGTCGCGCTCGGTCGGTGAACCGCTCGAACATGCCCTCGTGCTCCTCACGTGCCGTGCGCACTCGATCTTGATGGTCAAGAAGTCGTGGCGGGGCCGGTGCGCGGACGACCAGGACGGCGTCCGTGCCTCCATACTCTATCGCCGCGAACCGACTCCGCTGAGGTCGTGTGTCCCCGCGGGAGGCCGTGTACGCGTCGTTTTACCCAACCGTCCGCGCTCAGGGGGTGTTCCGGGCCCCCAGCCTGTACGCGCAGAGCGAAATTCGGGCGCCGTCACGAACCCCTCGCGCGGGCCGTGCCGGTGCCGGCGCGGCCCGGATCCGGGCCGGCGGGGACTCGTCCACAGGCTGTGGACAGGGTCTCCACCGGCTGTGGACAACCACCGTCGGGACGGAATTCTTCCCGCCCGGGCCCGCCCCCGGGCGGATACGGCGACGCCGGCCCGGAGTCGTGCTCCGGCCCGGCGTCGGTGTCGCCCGTCGACGGTCGCGGTCAGTGACCGGCCTTCGCGTGGTACTCGTCGACGATCTCCTGCGGGATCCGACCCCGGTCGGAAATGTCCTTGCCGGCCTTCTTCGCCCAGGCGCGGATCGCCTTGTTCTGCTCCCGGTCGGCGGTGGCGCCGCCACGGCCCCGCGCGGCCCGGCCGCCGACGACGACGCCGCCCCGGCCCACCTTCGTGCCGTGGGCGATGTACGAGGCGAATGCTTCGCGCAATTTCTCGGCGTTCGAGCTAGACAGGTCGATCTCGTACTGAACGCCGTCGAGCGCGAACTTGACAGTCTCGTCAGCGTCCCCGCCGTCCAGGTCATCGACCAGCTTATGAATGATCTGCTTGGCCACGTCCCACATTCCTTTCGAGCAGGGTGTTCCTGCAAACTAAGAGCACGATAACCCGTGCGACGCTTGTCGCGTCAATAGGATGCCGTAACGACCCTGTGGAGATGCGCGACTACTCCGGGCGAACCAGGGGGAAGAGGATGGTTTCCCGAATTCCCAGGCCGGTCAGCGCCATCAACAGCCGGTCGATTCCCATTCCCATACCCCCGGCCGGCGGCATTCCGTACTCCATCGCCCGGAGAAAATCCTCGTCCAGCCGCATGGCCTCGTCGTCGCCCCGGGCACCGAGCTGCGCCTGGGCCACCAGCCGTTCCCGCTGCACGACCGGGTCCACCAGCTCGGAGTACGCGGTCCCGAGCTCGAAACCGAGCACGTAGAGGTCCCACTTCTCGGCCAGCCCGGGCTCGCTGCGGTGCGCCCGGGTGAGCGGGCTCGTCTCCTCGGGATAGTCCCGGACGAAGGTGGGCGCCCGCAGGCCCGGCACGACGAGTTCCTCGAACAGTTCCTCCGCCAGCTTGCCGGGCCCCCACTTCGGGTCGACCGCCAGGCCCACCTTGTCGGCGTACTCCACCAGCCGGGCGCGCTCGGTGCGGACCGTGACCTCCTCGCCGAGTGCCTCGGAAAGCACCCCGAAGAGCGTTACCGAGCGCCACTCGCCGCCCAGATCGAACTCACTGCCGTCGGCGTGCGTCACGACCGTCGAGCCGCTGACCGCGATCGCCGCCTGCTGCACCAGACTCCGGGTCAGCTCGGCCATGGTGTCGTAGTCGCCGTACGCCTCGTATGCCTCGAGCATCGCGAACTCCGGCGAGTGCGAAGAGTCGACACCCTCATTACGGAAGTTGCGGTTGATCTCGAAGACCCGGTCGACGCCGCCGACGACGGCCCGCTTGAGAAACAGTTCCGGGGCGATTCGGAGATACAGATCGGTGTCCAACGCATTGCTGTGCGTGACGAAGGGCCGGGCCGCCGCGCCGCCGTGCAGCAGTTGCAGCATCGGGGTCTCCACCTCGATGAAGTCCCGGCCGTGCAGCGAGTCGCGCAGGCTGCGCACGGTCGCGGCCCGGGTACGCACCATCTGGCGGGCCTGCGGCCGGACGATCAGGTCGACGTAGCGCTGCCGGACCCGCGCCTCCTCGCCGAGCGGCTTGTGCGCCACCGGGAGCGGGCGCAGGGCCTTCGCGGTGACGGCCCACTGCTCGACCAGCACGGACAGCTCGCCGCGCCGGCTGGTGATCACCTCGCCGGTCACCCCCACGAGGTCACCGAGGTCGACCAGGCGCTTCCAGTCCTCCAGCCGGTCGGCGCCGACCCGGTCGAGGGAGAGCATCGCCTGCAACTCCGTGCCGTCGCCGTCGCGCAGCGTGGCGAAGCAGAGCTTGCCGGTGTTACGCACGAAGATCACCCGGCCGGTGACCGAGACCCGGTCGCCCGTGGGGGTGTCGGTGGGCAGCTCGGCGTACTTCGCCCGGATCCCGGCCAGGGTGCTGGTCCGGGGGAAGCCGATCGGGTAGGGCTCCACGCCCGCCGCGAGCATCCGGTCCCGCTTCTCCCGGCGGACCTTCATCTGCTCGGGAAGGTCGTCGGCGGGATCGACTGGGACGGGGTTCTGCTCGGTCACGGCACGCTTCCTCAGAAGAAGATTTCGGGCGGGGTCAGGCCCGAGCGTACTCAAGGCTCCCGCGAGGCGTTACGGGATGACCCGCCCGCCACGGCCGGCCCCACCCACGCCCCTCCCGTCGGGTCGCCGCCCCGGCCGTGCCCGGCGCGCCGACACCGGGGATCAGTGGTTGCGCTCGTAGACCATCCGCAGGCCGATCAGGGTGATCATCGGCTCGTGGTGGGTGATCGTGTGGCACTCGTTTATCACCAGCGAGGCCAGCCCGCCGGTGGCGATCACCGCGCTCACCCCGCCCAGCTCCTCGATCATCCGCTCGACGATCCGGTCCACCTGCCCAGCGAAACCGAAGTAGAGACCCGACTGGAGGCACTCCACGGTGTTCTTGCCGATCACCGAACGCGGCTTGGTCGCCTCCACCTTGCGAAGCTGCGCGGCCCGCGCCGCCAGCGCGTCGAAGCTGATCTCGATGCCCGGCGCGAAGGCGCCGCCGAGGAACTCACCCCGGCCGCTGATCACGTCGAAGTTGGTGGTGGTGCCGAAGTCCACCACGATCGACGGGCCGCCGTAGAGGGTGTACGCGGCCAGGGTGTTCACCACCCGGTCGGCGCCCACCTCCTTCGGGTTGTCGATGGCGAGCTGAACCCCGGTACGCACCCCGGGCTCGACGATCACGCTCGGCAGGTCCGCGTAGTAGCGGGAGAGCATGTTGCGCAGCGAGCGCAGCGCGGCCGGCACCGTGGAGCAGGCGGCGACCCCGGTGATCTCGACCGCGTCCCCCGCGAGCAGGCCCCGGAACATCAGGCCCAGCTCGTCGGCCGTCGCCCGCGCATCCGTCTTGATCCGCCAGGAGTGCACCAGCGTGTCGCCGTCGAAGGTCGCCAGCACGGTGTTCGTGTTTCCGATGTCGATGCAGAGCAGCACGCACGCAGCCTAGACAACGGCCGGCCGCCCGTTCACCCGGTGCGCAGGTCCATCGCGATGTCGAGGATCGGCGAGGAGTGCGTCAGCGCCCCGACCGACAGGAAGTCCACGCCGGTCGCCGCGTACCGGGCCGCCACGTCGAGCGTCAGCCCGCCGGTCGCCTCCAGCTCCGCGCGGTCCCCCACCGCGGCGACCACCTCGGTCAGCAGCTCCGGGGTCATGTTGTCCAGCAGCAGGAAGTCCGCCCCGGCCTCCACCGCCTCCACCGCCTCGGCGAGCGTGTCCACCTCGACCTGCACCGGCACGTCCGGGAAGGCCTCCCGGACCCGACGGAAGGCCGCCGTGATGCCGCCCGCCGCCAGCTTGTGGTTGTCCTTGATCATGGCCACGTCGTGCAGGCCCATCCGCTTGTTCGTGCCGCCACCGGCGCGGACCGCGTACTTCTCCAGGGCGCGCAGGCCCGGGGTGGTCTTGCGGGTGTCCAGCACCATCGCCTTGCTGCCGTCCAGCTCGTCCGCCCAGGCCCGGGTGTGGGTGGCCACCCCCGACATCCGGCAGAGCAGGTTCAGCGCCGTCCGCTCGGCGGTGAGCAGCAGCCGGGTCGGGCCGGCCACCGTGGCCAGCACGTCGCCGCGCGCCACCCGCGCGCCGTCGCGGGCCAGCACCGACACCTCGACCGTACGGCCGGCGCCGGTCGCCTCGCCGACCAGCTCGAACACGGCCGCCGCCACGGCCAGCCCCGCCACCACGCCGTCGGCGCGGGCCACCAGGTCGGCGGTGTCGGTCTGGTCGGCCGGGATGGTGGCGACGCTGGTGACGTCCAGAAAGTCCGGCCCCAGGTCCTCGGCGAGCGCGGCCTCGACCGTCTGCCGCACCCGCGCCGGATCCAGGCCGGCGTCCCGCAGTGCCCGTTCCGTCGACTCCGTCATCGGGTCCCCTCCCACGCTTGCGTCAGCCGGCCCTGCGCCCCGAGCGCGCCGACCAGGTGGCCGTGCCACCGCTCGTCGGCCGTCGGGAAGTCCTCCCGCCAGTGGCAGCCCCGGGTCTCCCGGCGGGCGTACGCGGCGGCGACCAGCGTCGACGCCACGGTGAGCAGGTTCGTCGCCTCCCAGTCGGCCGTCCGGGGCCGCCCTCGGCCAGCACCGAGCCCGGTCAGTACGGCGGCGGTCCCGGCGAGGGTGTCCGCCGAGCGGAGCACGCCCGCGCCCCGGGTCATCGCCCGTTGCAGCGTGGGCGTCGCCTCGGCCGGCACCACCCAGCCCTCGCCGCCCACCCAGGCGCCGGTCGGTGCCGGCTGGGCCTGCTCGGGCAGCCCGGCCGCGACGTCCTCGGCGATCCGCCGGGCGAAGACCAGCCCCTCCAGCAGCGAGTTGCTGGCCAGCCGGTTCGCGCCGTGCACACCGGTGCAGGCGACCTCGCCGCACGCGTACAGCCCGGGGATGGAGGTGCGCCCGCGCAGGTCGGTGCGGACGCCACCGGAGGCGTAGTGCGCGGCCGGGGCGACCGGGATCAGGTCGGTCGCCGGGTCGACCCCGATGGCCAGGCAGGACGCCACGATGGTCGGGAAGCGCCGGGCCAGGAAGTCGCCACCCAGGTGCCGGGCGTCGAGGAAGACGTGCTCCGCGCCGGTGGCCAGCAGCACCCGGTGGATGCCCTTGGCCACCACGTCCCGGGGCGCCAGCTCGGCAAGCTCGTGCTGCCCGACCATGAACCGCTTGCCGTCCCCGTCAACCAGGTGGGCGCCCTCACCGCGTAACGCCTCGGAGACCAGCGGCTGCTGGGCGTGCCCGGCGCCGGGCACGCCGACGCCGGCCGGGGTGATCAGCGCGGTCGGGTGGAACTGGACGAACTCGACGTCGGTGACCGCCGCGCCGGCCCGCACCGCGAGGGCCACCCCGTCCCCGGTCGACACCGCCGGGTTCGTGGTGGCCGCGTAGATCTGGCCCATCCCGCCGGTGGCCAGGACGACCGCGCGGGCCAGGATGGCGCCCACGCCGTCCTCGCTGCCCTCGCCGAGCACGTGCAGGGTGATGCCGCAGGCCGGGCCGAGCCCGTCCGGGCCGTCGCCCGGGGCGCGCAGCAGATCCAGCACCAGGGCGTGCTCGACCAGCCGGATCCAGGGGTCGCGACGGACCGCGGCGTGCAGGGCCCGCTGCACCTCGACGCCGGTGGCGTCGCCGCCGGCGTGCACGATCCGGTCGGCCCGGTGCCCACCCTCGCGGGTGAGCATCAGCGAACCGTCCGGGTTGCGGTCGAACTCCGCCCCGATGCGCATCAACTCACGCAGCCGGGTCGGGCCCTCCTCGACCAGCACCCGCACGGCGGCCGGGTCACAGAGCCCGACGCCGGCGATCTCCGTGTCCGAGGCGTGCGCGGCGGGCGTGTCGAGCGGGTCGAGCACGGCGGCGATGCCGCCCTGCGCCCAGCGCGTCGACCCCTCGTCGATGTTGACCTTGGTGACCACGGTGACGTGCAGCCCCGCCTCGCGCAGGTGCAGCGCGGCCGTCAGCCCCGCCACCCCGGAGCCGACGACGATCACGTCGGTGGTCTCCACCCAGCCGGGTGCGGGGGCGGCCAGCAGGCGGGGCAGGCCCGGCAGGTCGGCGGTCGCGAGGTCCATGCCCACAGTCAACCCGAACGATCCTCGCGGGGGGCGGCGGGGGCGCGACGAGTGCTTTGCGCCATGGCGTCCGGACTCCCCGACGCACCGCCGTCGTGGGCCCCGGCGCTACCGCTGGCGCACCGGGAGGGCCGCCGGGCCCGCGGCACGCAGCGAGCCGGTCACCGTACGGTCGTCCAGCCAGAGGTAGCAGCGCACGCCACGGTCGCCGACGCGCCACCGGCCCGCCCCCGGCGGGCGGACCACCACCCCGCTGCGGAAACGCAGCTCGTCGTCGTCGGGCACCCCCACGTAGCGGCCGAGCGCGGAGCGGCAGCCGGCATAGAGGGGAGCCCAGTCGGCGGGCCGGGTCGGGTACGGCCGGTCGGGCGCCCGCCACACCCCGACGAACTCGGCGTCGTGCCGGGTACGGCAGTCGACCGGGAGCAGCGTCCGCACCGACCCGCCGACGGAGCGGGCCTCCTGGCAGCCCAGGCGAAGCGGGGACGACGTCCCCAGGACGCCCCGGAGGCTGCCGGAGCGGACCACCACCGTGGCACCGGCCTCGACGGTGCTCACCTCGACCAGGTCGCACCGGTACCAGCGGGCGCCGGCCGCCCAGCCCGGGGCGGACGGCACCGCCACGGCCAGCCGCAGCCGCCCCGTGCGCCACTCGGCGCCCACGTACGCGGTGGCCCGGGTGTCGCAGTCGGCGAAGGCGCCACGCAGCTCGGCCGAGCCGCCCGGCGGCGGGGCGGGCCGCCCGGCGGGGAAGGCCCCCACGTGCACGGTCTCGACCCGGTGCGGCCCGGCGCAGTCCACCGGCGCGTACGCCGCCAGTGTCACCACCTCGGTGAAGTCGGCGGCCTGACACACCCCGGCGGCCGGCACGAAGGGCCCGGGAGCGGGCGGCGCCGCCCAGTCGTCGACCAGGTCACCGTCCAGGCCACCGGACCCGGCGCACCCGGCCAGCAGGAGGGCCGTGGCGACGGCCGCGAGCAGGGTGGTCATCGCACGGCGCATCGCGGCCTCCCCAAGCCACCCGCGTCTCTCGACGGGCACCCAGACTACCCAGCGACGACCGTCCGGTGACAGACCGCACGCATGCCCAGTTCCGCCCGGAGCGCGTCAGACGGCCGCGGCGAGGGGGTTGGGGATCGGGGCACCGGCCGTGCCGGGGGCGGCGGTGGTGGGGTCGCTGTTCAGCTCGACGATCCGGTTGTCGCCGTCGACGTGCACGACCAGTGGCCGGTACGCCCGGGCCTCGGCGTCGTCCAGTTGCCCGTACGAGATGAGGATGACCAGGTCACCCGGGTGCACCAGGTGGGCGGCGGCACCGTTGATGCCGATCACGCCGCTGCCCCGCTCGCCCGGGATCACGTACGTCTCCAGCCGCGACCCGTTGGTGATGTCCACGATCGCCACCTGTTCCCCGGGGATCAGGTCGGCGGCGTCCAGCAGGTCCTCGTCGACGGTCACGGAGCCGACGTAGTGCAGGTCGGCCTGGGTCACCGTGGCTCGGTGGATCTTCGACTTCAGCATGGTGCGCAGCATCGGAGTGCCCTTCGCGAAAAAAGGTGGGGAACGGGTTCAGGATCGGGGATCGAGCCGGATCGCCGCGTTGTCGATCAACCGGGTGGTCCCCACCCAGGCGGCGACGAGCAGCCGCGCCGGCCCGGCGACCAGCCCCGGTTCCAGATCCGGATCGGTGAGCACCAGGTAGTCGAGCCGCGCCCCGGGTGGAGCGGCGCCGAAGGCAGTGTGCGCGGCGGCGAGCACGGCGCCCGCGTCGCCACCCGCGTCGGCGGCCCCGGCCCCGGCCCGCAGCGCCGCCGACAGGCTCAGCGCGACCTCCCGTTCGGCCGGGGAGAGGTAGCGGTTGCGACTGGACAGGGCCAGTCCGTCCGGTTCCCGCACCGTGGGTACGCCGACCACCTCGACCGGCACGTCGAGATCCCGCGCCATCCGCCGCACCAGCGTCAGCTGCTGGTAGTCCTTCTCGCCGAAGAACGCCAGGTCGGGACGGGTGAGCTGGAGCAGCTTCAGCACCACGGTGAGCACCCCGTGGAAGAATCCGGGACGCGTCTGCCCCTCCAGGTCCTCACCGAGCGGGCCCGGGTTGACCCGCACCCGGGGTTCCCCGTCGGGATACATGTCCGCCACCGCGGGGGCGAAGACCACGTCCGCGCCGGCCCGTCGGCAGATCTCCAGGTCGGCGTCGAGGGTGCGCGGATAGCTGTCGAAGTCCTCGTTCGGGCCGAACTGCAACGGGTTGACGAAGATCGTGACGATGACGTGGTCGGCCCGCTCCCGGGCCGCCCGCAGCAGCGTCTCGTGCCCCGGGTGCAGCGCGCCCATGGTCATCACGACCCCGACAGTGCCCTTGAGCCCGGCCCGCGCCGCAGCCAGCTCGGCGCGGCCGTGCACCAGTTCCGGCACGCGGTTCCCTCCGTTCAGCGCCGGCCCGCCCGCAGCTCCGGACGGCCGGGTCACGCCGCCACCTCCCGGCGGCTGCCGGCGAGCACGCCGAGCAGCGACTCCGCGTCGGCCGGCCGCAGCCGGCCCGCCGCGATGGCCCGGTCGGCTGTACGCCGGGCCAGGGCCAGGTAGGGCGCGATCGACTCCGGTGCGACAGCGGCGAGCCGGGCCAGGTGCCGCTCGACCGTCCCCGCGTCGCCCCGCGACACCGGCCCGGTCAACGCGTCGTCGCCGAGGCGCAGCGCGTTCTCCAGGGCGGCCCGCAGCAGTGGGGCCAGCACCTTCTCCGGCTGGGCCACCCCGGCGTCGCGCAACCGGTCGGCCGCCTCGTTGACCAGGGTCACCAGGTGGTTGGCGCCGTGCGCCAGCGCCGCGTGGTACAGCGGCCGGTCCGCCTCACCGACCCACTCCGGCACCCCGCCCAGGTCGGCGACCAGCCGGGCGGCCAGGGCGCGCAGCTCCGGTGGCGCGGTCACCCCGTACGAGATGCCGGCCAGGCGGGCGAGATCGTCCGGCGTACCGGTGAAGGTCATCGCGGGATGCAGGGCCAGCGGCCGGGCGCCGGCCGCGACCACGGGGGCGAGCACGGCCAGCCCGTGCGCGCCGGAGGTGTGCGCGACCACCTGGCCGGGGCGCAGCGCGCCGCCGCCCGCCAGCGCGGACACCACCCCGGCGAGTGCGTCGTCGGGCACGGCGACCAGCAGCAGGTCGGTGGCCGCCCGCGCCACGGCGGCGGCGCTACGGCGGGAAACGCCGGGTAGCAGCAGCGCCGCCCGGGCCCGGGAGGCACCGGAGTCGCCCGCGACGGCCACGACCCGGTGGCCGGCGGCGGCGAGGGCGGCGCCCAGCACGGCGCCGACGCGACCGGAGCCGACGACGCCGACGGTGAGGAGACGGGGGATGACGGCCGGCGGTACGGCGGCCCCGTGCGGGGCGGCCGGGCGTGGGCACGGCGGTGCGCTCATGGCGACGATCCAGTCCTCGAGAAGGGGTACCGGTCGATCGCAAGTATGCGCCGCAGCGACGGAGGCTCGACAAGAAGGTGTGAAAACGTTCACCGGCGCCGGGGGTCGCCAACGGTCCGCCCGCGCCGTCGCGGAGCGTGACGACCCCGCTGCGACCCCGCTGCCCACCCCGCCGCCCTTTGCTCTGCATCCCTATCCGCACCGATCACCCGGCGTCACCGGTGCGTATCGCCATGCAGAGCAAAGGCGGTGAGGGGACGTGGCGGTGGCGATCGGAGGGCGCGAGATTCCCCTGGTCGACGGCGCGCGGGGACCAGATGGTGGAGGCGGATCGGAAAGCGGCCGATTACCGACAGCAACGATCGCCACCGAAGCCTTGCTCACTGCCGGTGACCGAGTCGGGCTCAGATCGGCGGGCGCCCCGCGCCGCCCGGCGAGCCGGCGCCGGGGAATCTCCCCACGGCTGACCGTAGGGTCGGCACGATGACGGCAGCCGAACGGGGGAAGAGCTGATGGCGATCCGCTGGCGGCACGCCATGGAGGGTGCGCTCTACGGGCCGGGCGGCTTCTTCGTCGCCGGCTCCGGTCCCGCCGCCCACTTCCGCACCAGCGCGCACGCGTCGCCGGCCTTCGCCGCCGCACTGCTGCGGCTCCTCGCGCAGGTCGACGTCGCCCTCGGCCACCCGGAGAGGCTCGACGTGGTCGACGTGGGCGCCGGTCGCGGTGAGCTGCTGCGCGCGTTCTGGGCGGCGTTGAGGTCGCCGTCCGTCGCCCCCCCGGCTCGCACGCCGGCCCCGCTCGCCTCCCGGGTACGCCTCACCGCCGTCGAGAAGGCCGCCCGGGCCGACGGCCTCCCCGAGCGGATCGGGTGGGCCGACGAGATCCCCACCGGGATCACCGGGCTGCTGGTGGCCACCGAGTGGCTGGACAACGTGCCGCTCGACGCGGTGACGCAGACCGCCGACGGCTGGCGCTACCTGCTGGTCGACCCGGCCGGCGGCACGGAGACCATCGGCGACCCGGTCGACGCCGCCGACGCGGACTGGCTGGCCCGGTGGTGGCCGGCGACGGGGGCCGGCCCGGACGGACCGGAGCGCCGGGGGGCCGCATCGGAACTCCCGGCGATGTCGCGAGCAGAGATCGGCCGGCCCCGCGACGAGGCCTGGGCCGACGCCGTGCGCCACGTCGACCGGGGGGTGGCGCTGGCCGTGGACTACGGGCACCTGCGCGGCGGCCGGCCGGTGGACGGCACGCTGACCGGCTACCGCAACGGGCGACAGGTGCCGCCGGTGCCGGACGGATCCTGCGACGTCACGGCGCACGTCGCCGTCGACTCGGTCGCCTCCGCCGGTGCGCGGGTCGCCCGGTGCGCGTACGACCTCAGGTCGCAGCGGGAGGCGCTGCGGGCGCTCGGGGCCGACGGCGGGCGACCGCCGCTGAGCCTGGCCGCCCAGGACCCGGCCGGGTACGTGCGGGCCCTGGCCGCCGCGTCGGCGGTTGCCGAGCTGACCGACCCGGCCGGGTTGGGCGGGCACTGGTGGTTGCGGCAACCGGTCGGCGTCGACCCCGGCCCGTTCATGGCACGATGACCGTCATGACCACGGACGCCGGCGACCTCCGCGAGCTGACCGTCGGCACCGGAGCCGGCGGGGAGCAGCTCGGCACCGACATGGTGCTCAACATCGGGCCGCAGCACCCCTCCACGCACGGCGTGCTCCGGCTGAAGCTGGTGCTCGACGGCGAACGGGTGACGGCCTGCGAGCCGATCGTCGGCTACATGCACCGGGGCGCGGAGAAACTCTTCGAGGTACGCGACTACCGGCAGATCATCGTGCTGGCCAACCGGCACGACTGGCTCTCGGCGTTCTCCAACGAGCTGGGCGTGGTGCTCGCCGTCGAGCGGCTGATGGGCATGGAGGTTCCCGAGCGGGCGACCTGGCTGCGGATGGCGCTGGCGGAGCTGAACCGGGTGCTCAACCACCTCATGTTCCTCGGCTCCTACCCGCTGGAGATCGGCGCGATCACGCCGATGTTCTACGCGTTCCGGGAGCGGGAGACCATCCAGGCCGTGATGGAGGAGGTCTCCGGCGGCCGGATCCACTACATGTTCAACCGGGTCGGCGGGCTCAAGGAGGAGGTGCCCGCCGGCTGGACCGGCCGGGCGCGGGCCGCCATCGCCGAGGTCCGGCGGCGGATGCCGGACCTGGACAACCTCATCCGGCGCAACGACATCTTCCTGGCCCGCACCGTCGGCGTCGGGGTGCTCTCCGCGGCGGACGCCGCCGCGTTCGGCGCGTCCGGGCCCGTCGCCCGGGCCTCCGGCCTCGACCTCGACCTGCGCCGCGACGAGCCCTACCTGGCCTACGACCAGCTCGACGTGCCGGTCGTGACGAAGACCGCCGGGGACTGCCACGCCCGCTTCGAGGTGCTGCTCGACCAGGTGTACGCCTCACTCGACCTCGCCGAGCAGTGCCTGGACCGGGTCGACCGGCTCACCGGGCCGGTCAACACCCGGCTGCCGAAGGTGCTCAAGGCCCCCGAGGGGCACACCTACGCCTGGACCGAGAACCCGCTCGGCATCAACGGCTACTACCTGGTCTCCCGCGGCGAGAAGACGCCGTGGCGGCTGAAGCTGCGCACCGCGTCGTACGCGAACGTGCAGGCGCTGGCCACCCTGCTGCCCGGCTGCCTGGTACCGGACCTGATCGCCATCCTCGGCTCGATGTTCTTCGTGGTCGGCGACATCGACAAGTGAGCCGCCGGCTCCCCGCGCGCTGAGCCCGGCCCCTGCGCGCAACGGCACCGCGCGCTCGACGCAACGGGGTGGCGGCGCTGGTCAGCGCCAGCGGTCGGCGGAGCGGGCACCGCCCGCACGCGGCGCGTCGTCCTGCGGCGGGTGCCCGTGGCGTTCCTCCCGCCGCCGGCCGTACCGCTCCGGCCCGGGCTCCGCCCGGCGGGCGTGGTACGCCTCCGGCTCGTGGGCCTCGAACTGGTGGGCCTCGAACTGGTGGGCGTCGTGCTGCGCCGCTGCCCGGTGCCCCCGCTGCCGGGGCGGACTCCACTCGTCGGGCACCGGCACCCCGCCGGCCGGCAGGGCCGGAACGTCGTCCGGCTCCGACCAGCCGCCGCGCCACCCGTCGTCGGTCCGGTCCCGGCGCGGCTCGTCCCGCCGGACCGCCCAACGGTCCTCGACCCGGTACTCGGTGCCGGCCGCGTCCGCGTGCACCTCGGCACGCCGCTCCCCCACCCGCAACTCCCGGCCCCGGTCGTCGTCGCGGACGGCCGCCCAGCGGTCCCCGGCGCGCAGTTGCGGCCAGTACTCGCCGCCCGGCCCCGCCTCCTCGGGCTGGTACGACCGGCCACGTCCGGGCTGCCCGACCGGCGCCACCCAGTCCGGCCCGCCCGCGTCACCCGGCTCGTCCCACTGCTGTCCGCGCTCGCCGCGCCGCCCGGCCCGCTCCCGGTCCGCCGGCTCGGCCGGCCACTGCCGCTCCTGCGGCACCGGCGACCAGCGCCCCGGGTGGTCGCCGTCGTAGCTGGCGCCCCGGTCGCCGGGCACGGGACCCGACCCGTCCACGACGGTGTGCCGGGTGGTGACGTGCACGGTCTCCGTGTGCCGCACCACCCCCAGCGGGCGGCCCGGTGGGCCACCCTGCTCCGCCGGGCGGCCCGCCCCGTACGCCCCGGCCGGCTCGCCGACCGCCGGCTGATCCGGGCCGTACCCGCCGGTCGGGCCGACCGAGGCGTATCCGCCGGCCGGTCCGGGCGCGGATCGCTCGGCGCGCGGAGCCGGCTGCGGGCGGCGGACGTGTTCCTCCTCGTCCCGGTCCGCGGACCGCCGGCGGGGCGCTCCGTCGTCCTGGCCCGGCACCCGCCCGACGGCCGCGTCCCCGACGGGCACCCGGGCCCGGCCGGCACCGGCCTGGGCCTCGGCCCCGGCCAGTGCGGCGCTCGTCGCGTCCAGCCGCCGACGCAGCGCGGCGGCCTCCTCCCGGGCCCGTTGGGCGTGGTCGAGTGCCTCGTTGCCACGCTGGGCGGCGGCCACGATCTCCCCCCGCAACTCGCGGCGGAGCTGCGCGATCTCGTCCAGCAACTCCTCGCTCCGGTCGGGGCCCGCCCCGTCGGTACGCAGGGCGATCGACAGCCCGATCAGCACCACCGCCACGATGGCGAGCACGGCGGCGATCCGCAGCGGGCCGTTGGAGTCGGCGACGAGCAGAATCAACACCGCCACCGGTGCCAGGGCGACACCGGTCCAGAACAACGCGGCGAGCGGCTGTCGACTGCGCGTGTCGGTGGGGGCGACCGAGGCTGGCATGGGTCCGGAGCCTACCGACGCCCACCCGCACGGAAAAGGGCGAAGGAACCGTCGCCGACCCCTTCGCCCCTTCGCCGTCCGGCCGGATCAGGCCTCGGCCAGTGCGCCGTCCGAGGAGAACACCAGGCCCACGCTGGCGGCACCGGTCTTCAGCGCGTTCTTGGTCTGCGGGCCGCCCTGGTCCAGGGAGCTGAACGAGCCGGCCTTGAAGTCGTAGACCTGCACGAGCCCCGCCTGGCACTTGGGCCGCTGCGGGCACTCCGGCGGCCCGGCCAGCACGGTGGCCTGGCCGGAGCACTTGGCGGCCAGCTCGGAGAGCGTGCGCACGCCGTACTTGTCGGCGAACGCCCTGGTCACCGCGAAGGCGTTCTGGTCCTGTGCCGCGGCCGGCGTGCCGAAGACGAGACCCGCCTTGTCGCCGGCCGCCTTGAGCGCCGCGACGGTCTTGTCCAGCTCCGGCGACGACACCGGCTGGGCGTCCTTGCCGTTGGCCTTGGTGTTGAGGAACTCGGCCATGGTCGCCGCGTACTCCGGGACGACCTGGATCTCGCCCTTCTCCAGGGCCGGCTCGTAGAGCTCCCGGTTGCCGATCTGCTGCACCTTGACCTCGTAGCCGGCGGCGGTCAGCGCGATCTTGTAGAGCTCGGCGAGGATCTCGTTCTCGGTGAAGTTGGCCGCGCCGATCACGATCGGCCCACCCGGCCCCTTCGCGATGCCGGCGGTGACGTCGTTGGCCGCCGCGAACTCCTCCGCCGCCTTCGCCGCCGTCTTGCGGTCCACGTCGACGGCCTTGTTGAGCTGGATCAACTTCGGCGTGTCGAGCGTTGCCGAGACCTTGTCCAGCGCCGCGATCAGCTGCGGCTGGGCCACCTTGGCGTTGACCGCCGGGATGACGTTGTCGGTGTTCTGGAGCTTCTTGTCGTCCTCCAGGACGAGGAACTGGTCACCGGCGACCGGGGCGCAGCCGGCCCCGGTGGCCGCCTGCTCCGGGGCGTCCGTGCCGGAGGAACCGGCGTCGCCGCAGCCGGTCAGCAGCCCCGCCGCGGCGAGGGCTCCCACCGCGCCGATCGCCAGACGATTACGTGCGCGCATCAGTGCCCGCCTCCCGTGTCCCGGCGCGGCCCCTGCCGGGCCGGCCGCGTGTCCGACGGGCGATCTCGTTCGGCCGCCCGCTGTCTGTTCCGGGCGGCTTCCGCACCGGCCGCCCGGCCTACCACCCAACATCTTTCACCTCCGGTCCGACAACCCGGGGCAGGTTTCGTCACCGGATCGTCACCTGAAGTGAGCCGGCCTCACGGCGGCGCGCACGGCCCGGCGGACACGACCCCGAGCGCCCGACGGCGATGGCGAGGGCGAGACGCGCCGGACGCGCCGGACGAGCCGCACGCGCCGGCCGGGCGGGCGCGGCCGGTCAGCCGCCGGCCACCGCCTGCGTCGCCCGGCGGTTCGCCCGTCGCCGGTCGGCACGCAGCGGACGCGGCGTGACCAGCCGCTCGACCAGGGCCAACACCAGCTCCAGCAGGATGGCGAGCCCCGCCACCAGCGCGCCGCCGGCGAGGATCTGACCGCCCCCGGCGGCGATGTCCAACCCGAAACCCGCCCGGATGATCTGGCCCAGGCCGCCGCCGTTGACGAAGGACGCCAGCGCGGCCGTCGCCACGACCTGCACCGCCGCCGTGCGGAACCCGGCCGCCAGGTAGGGCACCGCCAGCGGCAGCTCCACCCGGCGCAGCAGCTGCCATCCGGAGAAACCCATCCCGCGTGCCGCGTCCCGGGCCTCCGGATCGGCCTGCCGCACCCCCGTGTACGCGTTGGCCAGCAGCGGTGGCACCGCGAAGACGGCCAGCGCGACCACCACCGACGGCTGGCCGAAACCGAGGAACGTCAGCGGCAGGATGGTGAGCAGGGCGAGCGTGGGAACGGCGAGCGTGACGTTGGAGACCAGCACCACCAGGCCGCCACCCCGGCCGGTGTGCCCGAGCCAGAGCCCGATCGGCCAGGCGACCAGGCAGCCGAGCGCCACCGCCGCCGCCGACATCGTCAGGTGCTCGCCGAGCCGATCCACGATCCCGCCCGGGTTCGTCCAGTTCAGCGGGTCGTTGAGCCAGACCAGCGCCGCCTCGACGGGGTTCACGGCGTCCTTCTCCGCAGCCAGGGGGTCAGCAGCCGACCCGCGCCGGCCAGCGCCAGGTCGAGCGCCAGCGCCAGCAGGACGCACAGCAGCGTCCCCGTCATGATCTGCGCCTTGTAGAAGTTGTTCTGGAAGCCGGCGAAGATCAACTGCCCGAGACCGCCACGCCCGATCACCACGCCCACTGTCACCAGGGCCACCGTCGAGACGGTGGCCAGCCGCAGCCCGGTGAGGATACCCGGCAGCGCCAGCGGCAACTCGACCCGGAACAGCCGGCCCCAACGGCCGTACCCCATCCCCTCGGCCGCCTCGCGCACCTCGGGCGGCACCTGGTTGAGCCCGGCGACGGCGTTACGGACGATGACCAGCAGCGCGTAGAGGACCACCACGATGAGCGCGGTCGCCACGCCGATGCCCAGATAGGGGGCGATGAACGCGAAGAGCGCCAGCGACGGCACCGTGTAGAGGACCCCGGTCAGGGCCAGCACCGGCCCGGCGAGCGAGCGGTACCAGTAGGCGACCACCGCCAGCGGCAGCGCGATCACGGCGGCGATCAGCACCGCGCGGCCCGTCAGCGAGGCGTGCTCACGCACGGCGGCGAGGATCGTGTCAGAGTTGTCCCGTACGTACTGCCAGGAGAACCACGGGTTACCCGGATCGGCCCGGTAGCTCAGGCGGAAGGACATGTGTGGACGTTACCCCGGGGGGCACCGGCCCCGCCGAGCCGCGCGCCGCGTCGATCACGCTGGAGGGCATCCGCAAGCGGTACCCGGACGGCACCGAAGCCGTACGCGAACTGAGCCTGGACATCGCCGCCGGCGAGCTGGCGGTGCTGATCGGACCGTCGGGTTGTGGCAAGTCCACGGTGCTGCGGATGGTCAACCGCCTCATCGAACCGACCGGCGGCCGGATCCTGCTCGGCGGCGAGGACGTGACCCGGGTCGACCCGGTCCGGCTGCGCCGCCGGATCGGCTACGTGATCCAGAACGTCGGGCTCTTCCCGCACCAGACGGTCAGCGCCAACGTCGCGACCGTGCCCCGGCTGCTCGGCTGGCCCCGCCAGCGCAGCCGCCACCGCGTCGACGAGCTGCTGGAACTGGTCGGGCTCGACCCGGCGACGTTCGGTCGGCGCTACCCGCACGAGCTCTCGGGCGGGCAGCGGCAGCGGGTCGGGGTGGCCCGGGCGCTGGCCGCCGACCCGGTGGTGCTGCTGATGGACGAACCGTTCTCGGCCGTCGACCCGATCGTGCGGACCCGGTTGCAGGAGGAGTTCCTCCGGTTGCAGGCCGAGGTGCGTAAGACCATCGTGCTGGTCACCCACGACCTGGACGAGGCGGTCCGGCTGGGCGACCGGATCGCCGTGCTCTCCGAGGGCGGGCGCCTGGAGCAGTACGACACCCCCGCCGCCGTGCTCGGCGCGCCCGCCACGCCCTTCGTCCGGGAGTTCGTGGGTGCCGACCGGGGCATCCGCCGGCTGGCGGTCACGCCGGTCACCGGCGACGCCGTCGAGCCGCTACCGGAGACCGGGGTGGCCGAGCTACCGACGATGCCGCTCGGCGGCTCCGCGTACGACGCGCTGGGGGTGCTGCTGACCGCGGCCGCCGACTCGGTGGTGGTTACCGACGGTGGGCGGCCGGTCGGCGTGCTCAGCCGCGCCCGGCTGCTCCGACTCGGCGCGCCCGAGCGGTGAGGCGCGCGGGTCAGGCCCGGCCGCCGAGGCTCGCCACGCCGATGATCCAGCCCGCGAGGAAGCCGTAGCTGGCGCCGGTCCCGCCCGCCTGGATCGCCGTGAGCAGCGACGGCTCCGGGCCGAGGAACGCGGCGAGCAGCGAGGCGGACCCACTGGCCAGGACGTACGCCGCCCAGCCGGAGAAGAACTGCGTCCCCGATCCCTGCACCCGGGCCACCTGCGAGGTGGGCAGCAGGTAGAGGAAGAGCGCCGCGAGGATGACGAGCAGGACGGCCCGCAGGTTCGCCACGAGCAGGTTGCCGGTCGCCCCCTCGACGTCGAACTGCCACGCCGGCCAGGAGAGCAGTTGCAGGTACCAGCCGCCGGCCGAGTTCGGGTCGGTGCCCGCGGCCCAGCCGACGTACGTCGGGCTGCCGCAGACCGCCACCACGAGGAGCGCGGCGAGCGCACCCGTGCCCGCCGCCGTCCCGTAGCGACCGCCGGTGCGGGGCGGGTTGGTGAGCGCCATGATCGGATCAGTTCCCGGCGGACCACGGGGGGCAAACCTGACCGGGGCCGCCGGTCGCCGTCACCGTCGCGGGTGGGTCATCAGGTAGTCGATGAACGCGGCCCGCAGCAGCGGCGCGGACTCCTCGTAGCCGTGCCCGGTCAGCTCCCGCCACAGCGCGGCGGCCTCGTCGATCGTCGGCCCGACCGAGTTGGGCGCGCCGTCGAGCGCGGCGGCCTCGTCCGCGTTCGGCAGGTGCCGCAGCACCGACCAGAAGAAGCGCACGTCGCGGCGCTCCCGGGCGACCGCGAACGCCCGCTCCCGCAGTTCCTCGGTGGACAGCGCGTCGAGTTCCTCGAACGACGGGCCGGCGGAGGTCGATGGTGTGTCGGTCATGTCGCCGAGCCTAACCGGCGAGATCACTTCCGGCCCGTCGGACGCGGGCCCGGCTCACCGCCCGCTCTCGTCCCAGCGGCGCGGGCCGCTCTCCCACCGGGGGTCGATCCAGGGGTCCACCGGGCCCTCGGGAGGCCCGGCCGGCACGGCGGGTGGCCAGTCGCCGACCGGGTCCGCCCGGGGCGTCGTCCAGCCCGCGCCGATCCGGCGGTCCGCCGCCGGGACCGGGTCCACCGCCCCCGGCGCCGGCCGCCCGTACGCCTCGACCAGCCGGGAGACCGGCAGCCCGATGCCGAGCACGGCGGCGCCGAGGGCCCACCGGTTCACCGTCCAGCCCCGGGCCTGCGCGTAGGCAGAGAAGACGACGAAGAGGCAGACCGCCAGCAGGGTGCCGAAGACGCCGCCGCGCCGGCCGTAGACGCTGGTGCCGGCGAGCATCGCCAGGCCCACCGCGAGCACCGTCCAGGCCAGCCCCGGATCGGGCGCGACGGGGGCGGCGCCCCGGCTGGCGGCGAGCATGCCGGCCAGCGCGGCCAGCATGGTGGAACCGACGAGCGCGGCGGCGGTGACCACCGCGGCCACCGTCCCACGGCGGCGGGCCGGGTCGACGACCGGGCGGAACCGGCCGACCACCCGGCGGACGGTCCGCACCGCGCCGAACAACCCGCCGAGCACCGCGACGGCCGCGAACCCGACGAACAGGAGCAGGGCGTCGGGACCCGGGTCGAAGTCACCCTGCGGCACGACCGGCGCGGAACGCTGCTCGACGTACCCGACCACCGCCGCCGCGCCGGCGAGCGACGCCGCCCAACCGGGGACGTGCAGGACCACCACGACCAGAGCCAGGACGAGCCCGCCCAGCGCGGCGACCGCCAGGGCCGGCCCGACGGCGGTGCCGACGCCCCGGTCGCCCTGCTCGGCGACGTGCAGCGCGGCGGCGACCGCCACCGGGCCGACGGCCAGGTTCACCGCGGCGGTACGCAGGGTCAGGCCGGCGGCCAGCGTCAGCAGCCCGAGCATCACCACGTCGAGGAGCAGCGACCGCAGCGCGTCGCCGCGCAGCGCGGCCGGTTCCTCCTGCCACAGCAGGTACGTCAGGACGCCCAGCCCGGCCAGGAGCAGCAGTTCCCAGACGACGTGGACGGCGAACCGGTCACGGCCGGGCTCGCCGTGGGCGGGGTCGTCGAAGACGTTCTCCAGGACCGAGGCGGGGATGCCCGACGAGGGCTCTGGGGACGCCCCCCGCCCCGGTTCGTCGTAGCGCATGACGCCGCCTCCCACGTGGCCGCCGTCCAGCCAGGCGCCACGTGCGGGCGGACCGGGGCGGCGTTGCTCTCCGGTGGCAGGCACCGTACCCGTGCGGGAGGCCGGGCGTAACCCCTCGGATCAGCGCGGGCCGATCCGGCCCTCCCGGTCGCCGGGCTCACGGTCCTCGTCGTCGTCGCGCTCGGGAACCCGGCAGGACCGCTCCAGGAAGAGCGCCGCCGCCACCAGTGCCAACCCGCTGAGCAGGCTGGCGACGGCGACCGGCCGGTCGCCCGCCGCGGCGTCGGTGGTCTCCACGAGGAGCCAGCCGGCCAGCCCGGCGTAGAAACCGGCGAAGATCGCCCCGGCCAGCGCCGATGCCTTGGCCAGCACCACGAACCGGGCCACCAGCAGCGGGTTGACCGGGTCCCGGCCCGGCCTGCGCTCGACGCGCCCCCGGGTGTTGACGGCGGCGTACGCCTCCAGCACGGCCAGCGCGGCGAGCGTGACCGCCGGCAGCCAGGGCAGGTCCGGCAGGTAGTCGTAGTAGAGGGCGCTGACCACGAACCAGGCCACCGCCGCGGCACCGAGACCGGCCACCACCAGGGTCGAGAGTCGGGTGGGCCCCATCCGGGACCGGTCGGGGCCCGACCCACCCGGTCGTGGGGACTGCGCCTGGGTCATGCCGACGACTCTATCGCCAGATCGGGGCGGGGGCGCAGCTCCACCGCGTCGTCGGCCAGCTCGGGGGCGTTGAGCAGGTCGGTCAGCCAACCGTGCCCGGGCAGCCGCCCGTACGGCTGGATGTCGAGCCACGGTCGCAGCACGAAGGCCCGCAGGTGGGCCCGGGGATGCGGCAGGGTCAACTCGGGGTCGTCGCTGAGCACGGGCTCGTCGCCGTCGGTCCACACGGCGATCACGTCCACGTCCAGGGTGCGCGGTCCGAAGCGCCGCCGCGGGTCGCGGGTGCGCCCGGCGGCGCGCTCGGCGGCCCGGGCCCGGTGCAGCCAGTCGTACGGGGTCGCGGCGGGATCCACGGCGAGCAGCACGGCGTTCAGGTACGCGGGCTGCTCCGCGTCCCCCCACGGTGGAGTCTCGTAGACGCCGGAGACCAGCAGCACGCTGTCGCCGAGCGCCGAGACGGCCGAGCGCAGGTGGGCCAGCCGGTCACCAAGGTTGCTGCCCAGGGAGAGGACGGCGCGGGTCACCGGTCCCGCCGCCGCGTCATCGTGACGGCCACGTCGGTGAAGGCGTGCCCGACGGGCGCCTCCGGCTTGTGCACGGTGACCGTGGCGGCCTCGATCCGGGGGTCGGCCAGGCAGACAGCCAGCAGCCGGTCGGCGAGCGTCTCGATGAGGTTGACCGGCTCCCCGGTCACGACCTCGACCAGCCGCCCGGCCAGTTCGCCGTAGTGCACCGTGTCCCCCACGTCGTCGGAGCGGGCCGCCGGCGCGAGGTCCAGCTCGAGGACCGCGTCGACCACGAAGTCCTGCCCCTGGGCGCGTTCGAAGTCGTACACCCCGTGCCGGCCGTGCGCCCGCAGGCCGGTCAGCTCGATCCGGTCGGTCATCGGGGTCCTCCTTGCTCGGTGGTGTGGCCCGCCCGGCCGGCCTTCACGGGGGCCGGGCGGGCGGAATCGGTGGGCGCGCACGCCAGGCGGGGCGCGCCCGTGGCCCGCCAGACGGCGAGGGCGTCCACGGTGCCCCGGACGTCGTGCACGCGTACGCCCCAGGCGCCGGCCGCGACCGCGAGCAGGCTGGTGGCGACGGTGGCCACGTCGCGGTCGTCGGTGGGGCGCGGGGTGCCGTCGGGGCCGGCCAGCAGCCGCCCCAGGTACGACTTGCGGCTGGACGCGAAGAGCAGCGGGAAGCCGAGGTCCAGCAGCTCGGACAGGCGACTGCTCAGCGCCCAGTTGTGCGCGGCCGTCTTGGCGAAGCCCAGTCCCGGGTCGACGACGATGCGGTCGGCGGCGACGCCGGCGCGCAGCGCCTCGTCGACGCGGTGGGACAGCTCGGCGCGCACGTCGGCGACCACGTCGGTGTAACGGGCCAGCTCCCCCATCTCGCGGGAGTGGCCACGCCAGTGCATGAGCACCCACGGGCAGCCGGCGTCGCGGACCACCCGGGCCATGTCGGGGTCGGCGAGGCCGCCGGAGACGTCGTTGACGACGACCGCCCCGGCGGCGAGGGCCGCCTCGGCGACCCGGGCGCGGGTGGTGTCGATGCTGACCGGCACGCCGGCGGCGGTCAGCTCCCGGATCACGGGGACCACCCGGCCCGCCTCGATCCGCGCCGGCACCCGGTCGGAGCCGGGGCGGGTGGACTCGCCGCCGACGTCCACCAGGTGGGCGCCATCGGCCCGCAGCCGCACGCCGTGTCCGACCGCGGAACCGAGGTCGGCGTACCGTCCGCCGTCGGAAAAGGAGTCGGGCGTGACGTTGAGGACGCCCATCACCACCGGGGCCGCGGCCCGTACCAGATCGGTCACGGCTAGACGGTACCGGTCGGCGGGAGCGCCCCGGGCGGGCCGGGTCGAGGGGCATGACGTGCGCGTTCGAACGGGTGTACGATCGGTCGTCCGGGCCGGATCAGGCAGACTCCTCGCCGCTTGTCGCAAACAGTGGGTGCCCGTACGCTTTGGAACTGCCCGGCATCGAAGTGGCGAAGTCTGGGAGGGAGGGCCGAAGCGGGTAAATCCGCCCAAAGCTCGCCACCCTCCGTGGCGAAGGACTGACGCAGGGTCGCCGACGCTGCGCACAGGGAGCACCGCTCCCGCCCGGCATTGCCTACTGCACCACCGCGGCGCCGTCGGCCGCGACTTGGGGAGGTTCCAGTGATCGCCATCGAGCTGATGGAGACGGCCACGTCCGCCGCCGCCCACACGCTCTCCACCCTGGCGTCGACTCCACTCGCCGAGCCGGCGCCCAAGGGCATCGACACCAACGGTGTCGTCACATTCTTCGCCAGCAAGATCGCCCCGATCCTGCTGGCCGTGCTGGGCGTCATCTTCATCGGACGGGCCAGCCGGGGTGAGATCTCCAAGGTCCTCACCAGCTCGGCGATCGCGATCGTCGGGCTCGCCTTCATCGCCGGAGCCGCCACACTGTTCTTCATCGGCGACTACCTGATCGACCTGATCTTCGAATAGGCGCGAGGCACGAGATGCGGCTGCGCACCGACGACGACATCTACCGGGCTCGCCTGGTCTACCTCGGGCCGCCCGGCTACACCCTTCCCGTCCACCTGCCGTACGCCCAGTACGGGCTGTTCATGCTGCTCGTCCCCCTCTACATGTTCATCCACTGGCTGTTCACGTTGCAGGTCGAGCTCTTTCCCGCCTGGGAGATCGCGCTCGCCATCGTGAGCACCTCGTTCATCTTCCGGCACGTCGACCCGGACCGGCCCGCGCGCATGGTGATCCGCACCGCGCTGACCGACTGGCGACGCACCCGGGAGCCGGCCACCGAGCAGCGGGACCCCCGCCTGGTCGGCAGCCGGATCAGGATCCGGGAGGAACTGGCATGACCGGTCGCACGCCGATCAGGCAGTCGAACGACACGGGTGAGGCGGTCGCATGAATCGCAGTTCCACGCCGGGTTCCCCGGCAGGACGTCCGGCCGTCCCGCACGGTAACCGTGCGCGGTCGTTCGACTACCCTGACACCCCCGAGGCGGACGAGGTCGCCCTCGATCCGGCCCTGGTGACGACGCCCGGGCACGGCGGCATCGGCGTGTTCCAGGCGCCCCGGCCCGCACCCCGCCGGACGCCGCCGGCCGAGCCGCCTCCCGTCGACAGCGCCGACATCGACTCGCCCTTCCTCGACCTGTTCGGTGGCACGCGCCCCGGCGTCACCCGGCCGGCACCGCCCCCGCAGCGGGCGATCGGGCGCGAGCCCACCGCCGCCCCGCCGCAACCGGCAGTCACCACGCCGGCTCCGAAAGCGCTTCCGCCGCCGCCCACCCGGGCGGGCCACCCGGCCGACCCGGGCCATCCGGCCGACGCGACCGACCACACGCCCTCGACCGGGACGCCCGCCGAGGGCCGGTCGCCGGTCGTCGCCTACGAGCCGCCCACCCGGGTGTCCCGGTCCCGGGTGCCGCACCAGAGCGGGGACCGGCTGCCCCCGCCCCGCCCACCGGCGGAGGAACCACCGGCCGGCACGCCACCCGTCGCGACGGCACCGCCGTCGCCCCACCCGGTGGCGCTGCCCCCGGTGCCGCTGCCCCCGGTGGCGCTCGACCCGCCACCGGCCGACCCGGCGCCCCGGCCCACCGGGGAACTGCTGCCGGAGCGCGTCGGTGCAAAGGCGACCCCACCTCGGCAACGCAACGCCGGCCGACGCAACCAACCCGCCAAGCCGGCCCGGGTCAAGGCCCCGAAGATCAAGTTCGGTGACCGGGACCCGTCGGTCGAACTGGCCATCACCGAGATCGCCGGCCACCTCACCTTCACCCCCAACACCGTCACCGCCTGGTACTGGCTGCCCGAGGTGCGCTGGGCTTTCCGGCCGGACGCCGAACGGGAGGCGCTGCTGTCGGCGATCTCCGAGCAGTACGCCGGCCTGGCCGGCTTCCGACTGCACCTGCGGCGCACCACCCGGCCCTTCCCGGCCGACGAGTGGGCCCGCACCATCGACGCGCACACCGCCGCACCGCTGCCCGACGTCTCCGGCACCACCGGCTGGGCCGATCACCTGGTGGCCGCGCAACGGCACCTGCTCTCGGTCAACCACGCCGAGGGGCAGACCTACCTCGGTGTCACCTTCGCCCGGCGTTCCCTCGGCGACTCGCTCACCGAGCGGGTGCTGCGCACCTTCAACCGGGGCGTCGCCGAGGGGGAACGGCGCAAGCTCGGCCGCACGGTCGAACAGTTCGACGAGGTCCTGGGCGCGTTCGGCATGCGGGGGCGGCGGGTCACCGCACAGGAACTGGAGTGGTTGCTCTACCGCTCGGTGGCGCTCTGCATGGCGCCGCCCGGCCGGCTCTCCCCACTCACCGACGGTCAGTGGGAACGCGGCGACCTGCTCGCCCTCACCGAGCAGGTCGAGCGCTACCGCACCCCGTACGGCTCCACGGTCAAGCTGGTCAACCGGATGACCGGCGAGGAACGGCACGTCGCCGTACTGGCGGTCGGCCGGATGGAGCCGCTCGAGATTCCCGAACGGCACGAGCCCTGGCTGCACTTCCACGAGCGACTGCCATGGCCGATGGAAATCTCCACCCGGGTCGACATCCTCGGCTCCAGCGACTCCTTCCGGAACCTGGAACACCGGCTGCGGATGATCCGCTCCCAGCAACTCGACTACGCCGAACACGGCATCGACGCCCCGCCCGAGCTGGAGCGGCTGGCCAAGCGCGCCCTGGTGATCGGCGACGAGATGACGACCGGGCTGCCGGTCGACTCCGCCCGCGCACACGGCTGGCACCGGATCGCCGTCGGCGGACGCAACCGCGAGGAATGCCTGGAGCGGGCCCGCCGGCTGATCCAGCTCTACTCCCGCGAACTGCGGATCTCGCTGCAACACCCCAAGAACCAGGACTGGCTGGCCCGCGAGTTCATCCCCGGCGAGCCGATCGCCAACACCGGCTACGTCCGGCGGATGCCGGTCAACCTGCTCGCCGCCGCGCTCCCGCAGGCCGCCTCCACCGTCGGCGACCGGCGCGGCGACCTCATCGGACGCACCGCCGGCACCTGCCGCCGACCCGTCTTCCTCGACCTGCACTTCCCGATGGAGGTACGCGAACGCTCCGGGCTCGCCGTCTTCGTCGCCGAACCGGGTGGCGGCAAGTCCACCCTGCTCGGCGCGCTCGGCTACCTCGCCGCCCGGCGCGGGGTGCAGGTGACGCTGCTCGACCCGTCCGGCCCGCTCGCCCGGCTCTGCGCCATGCCGGAACTACGGCCGTACGCGCGGGTGCTGAACCTGACCGGTTCCGAGCACGGCACCCTGGCCCCGTACTCGCTCATTCCGACCCCCCTGCGCAGCGAGTTCGGCACCGGGGCGCCCGGCGACCGGGAGTTCGAGATCGCGGTCTCCAACGCCCGCGCCGAGCGGCGGATGCTGGTCCAGGACATCTGCATGATGCTGGTGCCCCCGCAGGTCGCCCGGGAGGCGTCCACCGCCACCCTCTTCCGGCACGCGGTACGCCAGGTGCCGGCCGAGGAGACGTCCACCCTGGACGACGTCGTCGCCTGCCTCAGCCAACTCGACGACCACGCCGGCAAGGAACTGGCCAACCTGCTGCTCGACACGGCGGAGATGCCGCTGGCCATGCTCTTCTTCGGCCGGCCGCCGGAAGGCCTGCTCGGGGCCGACGCCGCGCTTACCGTGATCACCATGGCCGGGTTGCGGCTGCCCGACCTGAAGATCGAACGCGAGTACTGGTCCGCCGAGGAGTCGCTGGCCCTACCGATGTTGCACACCGCGCACCGGCTCGCCGTCCGACGCTGCTACGGCGGGTCGATGTCCTCCAGGAAGCTGGTCGGCCTGGACGAGGCGCACTTCATGGAGGGGTGGCGTTCCGGGCGGTCGTTCCTGGTCCGGCTCGCACGCGACTCCCGTAAGTGGAACCTCGCTGCGCTGGTGGCCTCGCAGAACCCGCGCGACATCCTCGGCCTCGACGTGCAGAACCTCGTCTCCACCGTCTTCGTCGGCCGGATCGCCGAGGACACGGAGATCGCCTCGGAGGCACTGCGCCTGCTGCGGGTACCGGTCAACGACGGCTACGAGGCCACCCTGGCCTCCCTCTCCACGGCGGACGCCACCAGCGCCGCCCGGCTCGGCTTCCGCGAATTCGTCATGCGCGACGTCGACGGCCGGGTACAGAAGATCAGGGTCGACGTCTCGTACGTCGACGGGCTGCTGGACCACCTCGACACCACCCCCGCCGCCATCGCCAGCGCGGCCGGGGTACTGCCGGCCATCCTGCCGAACATGGAGGCGTGACATGGCGCGAGCCCGGGCACGGATGGTGGCGTTCCTGCTCGCGCTCGGCGTACTCGCTGGTGCCACGATCGGCTGGCCGGCCGTCGGCGCCACGGCGGCCGGCCCGGCGCCGCTGACCGCCCAGGCGAGAGCCGACCTCTGCACCACACCGGAGTGGCAGGCCGATCTCCGCGCCTGCGTCGCCAAACTCAAGGAAGTATCGACAGCTCGGGCGGAGTGCCTCGAGCCTCCAACACCCGGGGCCCCCGACGCGGGATTGGCCGGCTGGTTTGCCAGTTCTCCGCCGGGTTCCTCAACCGGCATCGCCGGCAGATATAGCCTCTACGGATACGCGGGATACAGCTACACGACCTATGACATTGGTTGCGCCTCCACCGTGCTCCACCCGGACTACAAATTCACCACCACAATCGCCAACGGTGAATTTATGATAGCCACTGCGGTGATTGGTGCTTCCAATGCGCTGCGGGAGCGCTCCTGGGACCCCCGATCGATGTGGGGCTGGGCCGATCCGCTGGTGGACCAGGCTACAAAGGCCGTCTACCAGAAGGTGTTCGGCGTCTTCGGCATCGTCACGCTGTGCGTGGTGGGCCTATACCTGCTCTGGCGCTCCCGCCAGTCGGACATGAGCAACGCGATAACCACGGCGGGCTGGGCCCTGTTGGTGATGGTGGCGGTGACCGCCCTCGCGGCGTGGCCGGTCAAGTCGGCAAACATCGCCGACAGTACCCTCATCACCACGCTGGGCGTGGTGCACGACGCGGTCGGACCACAAATGGAGGAACCTGCGCCGGGCCGATGCATCGACCCTAACCCGGAGCGCTGCAAGGACAACCGTCCGCCTGCCATTCGCGCCAGCGACACCGCTACCGAATCGATGTTGTACCGGAATTGGCTGCGGGGCGTTCTTGGATCGGCTGATAGCGAGACCGCCCAGAAATACGGCCCCGCGCTCTACGATGCGCGATCGCTGACCTGGGGCGAAGCGCAGTCAATCCGCGCCAATCCAGCGACACGTCAGGCCGCCTTGGAGGCGAAGCAGCAGCAGTGGATGAAGGTGGCAGAGCAGATCAAGGATGAGGACCCGGAGGCGTACGAGTACCTCCAGGGTGTCCGGGACATGGACCGGGTGGGTGCGGGTTTCATCGCGGTGCTGGCCGCCGTGCTCTTCGCGATGTTCGACCTGACCGCCTCGCTGCTGGTCCTGCTGGGTTTCCTGATCTTCCGCTGGGCGGTGATCGCCGCGCCGATCCTCGGCACTGTGGGATTGATGCGGCCCGCCAGCGCGGGGCTGCGACGGTTGGCGAACGCGGTGGTGGCGGCCGTCTTCAACATCGCCATCTTCGGCACCGGCGCCGCCATCTACCTCTTCGCGGTCGACCTCATCATGAGCACACCGACCTTACCCGGTTGGCTCCAGGTGGTGCTGGTCTGGCTCTGTGGCGTCGTCGGCTGGCTGTTGCTGCGGCCCTACCGGCGGATCACCCAGCTCGGCGGCAAGGACAGCAGCGAGGCGGTCAGTTCGGCCGGCTCGTGGCACCGGCGCTTCTTCCGGGACATGCGTACGGCTGCCCGGCTCGACGTGGCGGAACCCGGCGGCACCACCGAACCGACCGTGGGCCAGCGTCGCGGCGTCATGCCGCAGCAGACCACCCTCCGGCCAGAGGCCCGGCGCGAAGATCCGGCACACGCCAGCACCGGCGCCGGCAAGGAGCGGCAGCGGCAGCCGCAGCGGCCCGATGGTCGCGAGCAAGCCGTCGAGGAGGCGCCTGCGGCGCCCAGCAAGGATGCGGGCACCTCGCGGCCGGTGGCGCCCCGCCCCCGGCGGCAACCGGCCGCCTGGACGGAGCCGGACGTGCCGGACGAAAATCCCTCGTTCGTCATCTACCGGCCCGGGTCCGCCGAGCGCGAGCCCGACCGGCCCACTCCGCGGATCCGCTCAGAGGCGCGGTGAGTGCGATGCGACGCGCGGTCGAGTTCCTCGTCACCCGGGTGCTGCGGTCCCGCCTCGGCGTCGCGCTCGGCATCGCCGTCCTCGTCTTCGGGGTCATCGGGGCGGCGCGGCTGGTGTCCAGCCCCGGCGATCAGACCTCCGGGCTCAGCAACAGGCCGAGCCAACCGATCACGACGGTGGATCCGACCGCCGGTGACGACGGCGCGTTCTCGACGGGTCCTCCGCCCACACCGGTCACCCGCCCCGGCGATTTCACACCCGAGCAGACCGCCACGCGCTTCGTCGCGGCCTGGCTCGGCAAGCCAGGCATGACGGCTGAACAGTGGCAGGAGGGTACTCGCCCCCTGTCGACTCCCGCACTGACCGACAAGCTTGCCGGCGTCGATCCGTCGGGAGTCCCGGCGGCACGTGTCGACGGCGACGTCACGCTCAGGCCGCGGGCCGAGAACTTCGTCGAGGTGCTCGTTCCGCTCGACACGGGACGACTCCGCCTCGAACTGGTGGCGCCCGAAGGGCGGTGGCTGGTGGACGCGGTGGACTGGGAGCAGGCATGAGCGATGAGACCCCGCCCCGCCGTCGGCAGCTCCGACTCGGCGCACTGGCCACCGCGCTGACGGCGACGCTCGCCCTGCTCTGCTGCACGGGTGGCGCCGGAGCCTTCTTCCTGACCGAACTGGGCGGCGAAACCGATACCGGTATGGCCCTTGCCAGCCAGGATTGTAAGGAGAATTACCAAGTCACGGTAGTAGGCGAGATGCCTCAGGTACCCCAGTACGGAGATCGCCAGCTTCGAAACGCCGCGAGAATTATCAAGGTCGGGCAGGAGATGAAGGTGCCGCCTCGCGGCTGGGTCATTGCCGTGGCGACCGCCATGCAGGAGTCCAGACTCCTCAACCTGGCGAACCGGACCGTCAGGGATTCCGAGGGAATTCCCAACGAGGGCATCGGTGCCGATCACGACTCCGTCGGCCTCTTTCAGCAGCGGGCGGGCTGGGGCACGGTCAAGCAGCGAATGACGCCCGAGTACGCCGCCCGGAAGTTCTACGAGAAACTACTCAAGGTCTCCGGCTGGGAAGAGATGTCGCTGACGCGGGCCGCGCAGAAAGTGCAGGTCAGTGCCTTCCCAGACGCATACGCCAAGCACGAGGAAACCGCCGCCCGGATCGTCAACGCGTTGGCCGGCGGGGCCGCCCGGATCGCGCTGATCGGTGGCAGGCAGGCCTGCGACAACGCGGACGGGGGGCAGATCGCCGCCTCCGGCTGGACGGCCCCCATACCGGGCGGCGTCGGCTCCGGCTTTCAGACTGCGCACCGACCCAGCCACAACGGCGTCGACATCGGCGCCCGGAAGGGCACCGACATCCGGGTCGCCGCCACCGGACGCGTCCTGGTGTCCCGCTGCGATCCGGACAATCGCGGTCGGCTCACCTGCAACGTGGACGGTTGGCCGAACAAGGGCGGGTGCGGCTGGTTCGTCGATGTCCTGCACGCAGGCGGGTTCATCACCCGCTACTGCCACATGGTCAGCAGGCCCCGGGTCAAGGCCGGCCAGGTCGTCGAGGCCGGGGCGGTCATCGGTGAGGTGGGCAGCAGCGGCAACTCCTCCGGCCCACACCTGCACTTCGAGGTGCATGAGGACGAGGATCGCAGTAGTCGGGGTGCCATCGACCCGGTGCCCTTCATGCGGTCGCGCGGCGCTCCGCTCAAGGACGCGGAATGAGACGCCGGCCGTCATGAACGAGCCGTTTCCCGACCCGTTCGCCGACCAGCCGGACTGGGCACCCCGACCGCCCCGACCGATCGAGATCGTGCCGGCCACCGGTCGCGTCGAGTTACGCGGGCAGCGCGTGCTGGTCGGTCTGCCCGGCCTGGGTTGGCGTGGCGACCTTCGTGCTGACGATCGGGTGGTGCAGGGCAGTCGAACGTACGTGCCGGTCATCCCCGAGCACGAGTGGTACCGGGCGGAGTCCGACCAGGTGGAGGTCTTCGCGCCGCTGGTCCCGGTGGAGCGGGTCTGGGTGGAGACGGTGGGTCCCCGGCGACCGGATCCGGCGGGGGATCGCGGGACGGGCGTCCGCCTGGTCTCCCTGGACACGCCGGCGCACCGCGCACCGACCCCGGTCTTCGAGGCGGATGCCGTCGCCGGGCGCCGGGTGGTGCACGTCGTGGATTCGGTCGAACACCGGGACCTGCGGGCCGTCACCGAAACCTATTCAGGTGCGGAAGGCGACATCTGCGTGCGGGTGGCCCCCGAGATGGACTGGTACCGCTGGGCCTGGCGAGGCCAGCCACCGACCACGCTGGAGGTCCCAGTACACCTGGTCTGGGTCGAGTGACGAATCAGTTCGCCGGCGCCCCGTCACAGACTCGCCAGCCGTCCCTGTCCTCTACCTGAAAACGCCACGGGTCGGTGAGGCTCTGCTGCACCCCATCAACGGAAGCGCTACGACGAATCACCGCAGCGACTGTGGCTACCGTTGGGCCGTTCATGGTAACCACAACGTTCTCGATATTGATCGAAAAGCTGACGCTTAGTTCCTGTTCGCGTCGTTCGACCTGAGCACGCAGATTCTCAACCGGCTGTAGAGAGTTACCGCAGGTGAAGAGCAATGCCCGGTTCTGATCACGCGAAACAAGCGCAGCCTGCAGATAGTTGACGACCGCGACGTCTGGAGAACCCCGGTCGGGTGCGGCGGCCCGGTTGTAGAGCACGAATCCGGCAGCCACCCCGCCGAGGCAGAGCGACACGACGACGCTTGCGACCACGGTGAGCACGGTGCGCAGCCGCCGCCGTGGCTGCTGCGGCACCGGGGCGGGCGAGGGCGGCGCGAGGTGCTCGGAGGGAGGCCGTTGCGCCGGTACGCGGGAGACCTGGGAACCGGCGGGGGGCTGCACTGATTCCACCCCTTGAGGCTAGCGGCTGGGCGCGGCAGACCCAATGCCTCAGATATCGCGGATCGTGACGGATTACGCCCCACCGGTGAGATCCACGACATCACCGACGCGGTCCCGTCGCGCATCCCGGACGAGTCGGCCCGCCTGGGTTACGGTCTCTGCGCGGGGAAGGGTTGTCGACCTCGGACGGAGGGGGTGGGCACGGTGGTTGGTCCGAAGGGACGCACCAACCGCGCCGTCGCCCTGCATCGGCGGGTCGCCGCCACCGCGGCCGCCGCCGGCGGCGTCCTCGATGACATCCGGCCCGTCCCCGCCGACCAGCGCCGCCAGTACGAACTTGCCGACCGGCTCCGCTCTGCGGCGACGGTGCTGGCTCCCGGCTGGGCGGGTGCGCTCCTGGAGGCGACGGCGCCGACCTCCCCGGCCGGGGAGGGACCGCCCCCCTTCGTCCGGGTCGGTACGGCGGCGCCGCTGGACGACGCCCGCTTTCCGGCGCTGGTGCCGTTGTTCGGCACGGGGCACCTGTCGGTGGACGTCGACGCCCGGGATGCCCGCGTGGCGGGGCTGCTCCGGGGCGTACTGCTGCGGTTGTTGGCGGCGACCCCGGCCGGGGCGCTGCTGGTCCGCGCGGTGGACGCGACGGGCGCGGCCCTCGCGCCGTTCGCGCCGCTCGCGGACGCCGGCCTGTTGCCACCCCCGGCTGTGGACGTGGCGGGTCTGCGGGCCGTGCTCACCGAGGCCGAGCAGTGGGTGGCACCGGGGACGAGTGGGCGTCGGCGCCACGATCGCACGTTGCTGCTGGTCATCGCCGCGCTGCCGGAGTCGACCGGCCCCACCGATCTGGCCCGGGTCGTGGCCCTGGCCGAGTCGGGTCGGTCCGCCGGCCTGTACCTGGTGGTGGCGGGCTGGCCGCCGGCGGGTGACCGGGGCCCGCTGCCGCAGGCGACGACGTTGTCGGTCCGCACCGCGTACGCGCTGCTGGGTGACCCGCCGGGCGGTTCGTTCGCCGGCCCGGGAGCCGAACCCCCGGGCGGGTTGAACTCGCCGGTCTTCATCGAGGCGGATCCGCCGGCCGAACTCCTCGACGCGGTGTGTCGCCGGCTCGCCGCGCAGGTGGAGGCGGGTTCCCGGCTGGCGCTGACCGATCTGCTGCCGCCGGCCGACGAGGAGCTCTGGGCGGCGAGCGGGGCGGGCGGGTTGACCACGACCGTCGGCGACGCCGGGGGCCGGCCGGTGTCGCTCGGCTTCACCGAGTTGACGCCGCACTGGCTGGTCAGCGGACGTTCGGGCGGGGGGCGGTCCACGTTCCTCAGCACCGCGCTGCTCGGCCTGACCGCCCGGTACGGCCCCGACGAGCTGGCCCTGTACCTGGCGGATCTCGCGGACGCCGAGTCCTTCGTGGAGTTCCTGCAGACCGACCGGGACCGTTCGTGGATCCCGCAGGTGCGGGCCGCCGCGATGGCCGCCGACCGGGAATACGTGCTGAGCCTGCTCGACGAGTTGGTGGCGGAGGTGCGCCGGCGCGCGGAGGCCGGTGGGCGGGCCGGCGGGCAGCGCTTCGCCGAGCTGCGGCAGCACCGGGTGATGCCGCGCGTGGTCTGCGTGCTCGACAACCTTCCGCTGCTCTTCGCCGAACGGGACCAGTTGGCCGCCGACGCCGCCGCCCGGCTGGACGCGCTGGCCCGCACTGGGCGCGCGTACGGGGTGCATCTGGTCCTGGCCGGCGAGGGCGACCTGGGGTTGGGCTCGCGTACCGACCGGGATTCGGTGCTCGGTCAGTTCCCGGTGCGGGTGGCGCTGCCCGGTGGGGGCGCCGTGCTGGAACCGACGAACGACTCGGCGGCCGGGCTGCCGGTGGGCAGTGCGGTGGTGAACACCGCCGGCGGGCTCGGGGGGCCCCGGGGGGCGACCCGGGGGCACGAGCGGATGGTCCGGTTCCCGGATCCGCAGGACCATCCCGACACGGTGGCGGGGTTACGGCGCCGGCTCTGGTCGGCCCGCCCAAAGGGGGCCGTCCCGCCCGTGGTCTTCGCCGGTTACGCCCGCCCGCTGCTGCGCAACGACCCCCGGCACCGGGCCGCGCTGGCCGGGCAGGCGCCCGGTCCGGCCGCCCTGCTGGGCCGGGCGGTGGACGTGCCCCGCAGCACCGTCGCGGTGTCGCTGGGTCCGGCTCCGGGACGTAACCTCGCCGTGCTCGGCCCCGGGTCGGAGGCGGCCCGGTTGCTGGCGACCGCGGCGCGCAGCACCGCCGCGCACCACGCCCCGGGCACCGCCCGCTTCGTGCTCTGCGCGCCGGATGAGGGTTGCCGGCCGTTGGCCGGGGCGTTGGCGGCCGAACTGGCCGGACGGCACCGGGTGGACACGGTGGACCTCGCCGGCCTGCTCGCCGCCGTGGACGACGCGGCGCCGGCCTACCTGGTGGTCTTCGGCCTGGACGTGCCGACCCCGGAGCAGCTTCCTCCGGAGCGGCTGCGCGCGCTGTTGCGGGAGGGTCCGCCCGCCGGCCGGCACCTGCTGGGTCGTTGGCGCACGGTGCCGGCGTTCGCGGCACTGCTCGCACCGGACGGCGAGGTGGACAAGCTCACCGCCGTCGCCGTGGTGGACCTGCCGGGCGCGCAGCTCGCGTCGGTGTTCGGTCGGCCGGTGCAGTGGCGGCCCCGGCCCGGCCGGGCGATGCTCTGGGACGGCGCGGCTGAGCAGGGCACCGTGCTGGTCCCGTTCGCCGAGGAGGGGGAGGCGGCATGACCGCCGGCGGGACGTCGACCGTGACGGGGCAGGCGCCTCCGGGGCGGCAGCGGTCCGGTGCCGATCCCGCGTCGGAGGGCACCGACGCGCCGGGGCAGATGGGCGTCGAGGCGCTGCCGGGGGCCTGGACGGAATACCTCGCCGCCGCCCGCCAGCTCGACGGGGTACGCCGCGACGCGGCCACCGCCGCCGGCGAGCAGGCCCGGTCGGTGCAGGCCGCCCGCGAGGAGCTGACCGCCGTACGCACCCGGTTGGCGTCGCAGGAGACCCGGCTGCGTGAGCGGGGCGTACCGCCGATCTCGTTGGTCCCGACGCCGCCGGAGCTGACCGAGGCGGCGCGGTCGATGACGGGTGGGCCGGCGGCGGTGCTGGCGGGGCTGCGCGCCGCCCGGGGCCGGGCGGACGCGGCGGACGCGGCGCTCGCCGCGCGCGGGCTGCCCCGGCTGGCCGGCTGGCCGCCGCGCCCGCGGAACCTGCTGGTGTACGGGCCGCTGGCGCTGCTGGTGCCGGCGATCCAGGTGGCGCTCTTCGTGGCGACCGGTACCGGGGCGGCGAGCGTGGCCGCCCTGCTCTGTGGGTTGCCGATGCCGGCGGTGGCGTTCGCCGCGGGCTGGATCGGCGTCGGGCGGCTCTTCCCCCCGCCGGGGGGCGGCCGGGTGGACCGCACGGCCCGGCTCGGCGCGTTGGTGTGCCTGGTCCCGGCGGTGCTGGTCAGCGCGGGCCTGCTGCTCGCCATGCTGACCGGCTGACCGCCGCCGCGACCCCGCGTCAGCGGGGAATGATCAACGCCATCGCCTCGGCGCGGGACTTGGCGTCCTGTTGGAGGGTGCCCCGCACGGCCGAGGTGATGGTCTTGGCGCCCGACTTCTGGATGCCGCGCATCGCCATGCACATGTGCTCGCATTCGAGCACCACCACCACGCCGCGCGGCGCGAGCCGCTCCATCAGCAGGTCGGCGACCTGCGAGGTGAGCCTTTCCTGCACCTGCGGCCGGCGGGCGAAGACCTCCACCAGCCGGGCCAGCTTGGACAGGCCGGTGATCCGGCCGTCCGGCCCCGGGATGTAGCCGACGTGGGCGCTGCCCCGGAACGGCAGCAGGTGGTGCTCGCACAGGCTCATCACGTCGATGTCCCGGACGAGCACCAACTCCTCGTGGTTGGCCTCGAAGGTCGTGCTCAGCACCTGGGCCGGGTCGACGCGCAGGCCGGCGAAGAGCTCGGCGTACGCGCGGGCCACCCGGGCCGGGGTCTGCTGGAGCCCGTCGCGGTCCGGGTCCTCCCCGACGGCGATGAGGATCTCGCGGACCGCCTTCTCGATCCGCCCGAGGTCCATGGTCTCCTCGACGGGCCGACCGGTGAGCTTGCCGCTGATCAGTCGCGCGGCGACGTAGTCGAGGGCGTCGTCACCGTCGGGTTCGGTCGCGGAGACGGCCAGTTCCCGGTGCTCCCGGGAACTGGCCGTCGGGTCGGTGCTCAGTGCGTACCGTCCGAGTTGTTGGAGCTGTCGGGGGTGTTGCCCCCGCCCACCGTGGCCTGGACGCCGTCGGCCTGGGCCTGCACCTTGAGCGCGTCCTTCTCCGCCGGCGTGAGCACCGGCGGCTCCGTGGAGGGCTGGCGCTTGCCGAAGCCGTTGTACGGCGCCATCGGTGGCCGCTTGACCACCCGGGCACCGATACGGGCCATGTCGGCGGTGGAGAGGGTCTCCTTCTCCATCAGCTCCAGCACGATGTTGTCCAGGACGTCCCGGTATTCCACCAGGATCTCCCAGGCCTCGTCGTGGGCCAGCTCGATCAGTGCCCGCATCTCGCCGTCGATCTCGGCGGCGACGACGTCGGAGTAGTCCCGTTCGTGGCCCATGTTGCGGCCGAGGAACGGCTCGTCGCCGCTGGTGCCGTACTTGATCGCGCCGAGCTTGGAGCTCATGCCGTACTGCGTGATCATCGCGCGGGCCAGCTGGGTGGCCTTCTCGATGTCGTTGCCGGCACCGGTGGTCGGCTCGTGGAAGACCAGTTCCTCGGCGGCCCGGCCACCCAGCGCGTACGCCAGGGTGTCGACCATCTCGGCGCGGGTCTGGGTGTACTTGTCCTCGGTGGGGAGCACCAGGGTGTGCCCCAGCGACCGGCCGCGGGACAGGATCGTCACCTTGTGCACCGGCGCGGCGTGCGGCAGCGCCCAGGCGACCAGCGCGTGCCCACCCTCGTGGTACGCGGTGATCTTCTTCTCCTGGTCGCTCATCACCCGGGTCCGGCGCTGCGGGCCGGCGATGACCCGGTCGATCGACTCCTCGAGGGAGTCGTTGGTGATCGCCCGTTCGTCCTTGCGTGCGGTGAGCAGCGCGGACTCGTTGATCACGTTGGCCAGGTCGGCGCCGCTGAAGCCGGGGGTGCGCCGGGCCACCGCGTCGAGGTCGACGTCGGGGGCGAACGGCTTGCCCTTGGCGTGCACCCGCAGGATCGCCTTGCGGCCCTCCATGTCGGGGGCGTCCACCGGGATCTGCCGGTCGAAGCGGCCCGGACGCAGCAGCGCCGGGTCGAGGATGTCCGGCCGGTTGGTGGCGGCGATCAGGATGACCCCGCCCTTGGTGTCGAAGCCGTCCATCTCGACGAGCAGCTGGTTGAGCGTCTGCTCACGCTCGTCGTGACCGCCGCCCATGCCGGCGCCGCGGTGGCGGCCGACGGCGTCGATCTCGTCGACGAAGACGATCGCCGGGGCGTTCGTCTTGGCCTGCTCGAAGAGGTCGCGGACCCGGCTCGCGCCGACACCGACGAACATCTCCACGAAGTCCGACCCGGAGATCGAGTAGAACGGCACACCGGCCTCGCCGGCGACGGCGCGGGCCAGCAGCGTCTTACCGGTGCCGGGCGGGCCGAAGAGCAGGACGCCCTTCGGGATCTTGGCACCGAGGGCCTGGTATTTCGCCGGGTTCTGCAGGAAGTCCTTGATCTCGTGCAGCTCCTCGACGGCCTCCTCGGCGCCGGCCACGTCCGCGAACGTGGTCTTCGGCGTGTCCTTGGTGATCATCTTCGCCTTGGACTTGCCGAAGTTGAGCACCCGGGAGCCGCCGCCCTGCATCTGCGACATGAAGAAGAGCAGCAGGAGCACCAGCAGGGCGATCGGGAGCAGGTTGACCAGCAGGCTCACCCAGATGCTGTCGGACGACACCTCGGCGTCGGCCGGGCCGGTGACCCGGTTGTTCGCCTTGGCCTCGAGGACCTCGTTCCAGACCTCGCCGCCGACCTCGTAGGGGAACTGCGCCTCGATCCGGTCGGTGTCGGTGTCACCGAACTTGGCCTTGTCCTTCAGGTCGAGCCGGAGCGTCTGCTCCTTGTCCTGGAAGACGACCTTGTCGATGCCGCCCTTGTTGAGCTGGTCGAGCGCAATGGACGTGTCCACCCGGTGGTAGCTGGGACCAGCGGTGAACAGTTGACTGAGCACAAGGGCGCCGAGGATGATCAGGATGATCCAGACCACCGGTCGGCGGAAGAAACGCGTACGTTCCATACTGTTGTCGAGCGCCGAGGCGCCCGCATCCTCCTGATCGACGTCCTGACCGTCTGATGGTGTCGCCGCCTGCGGCGGCGGGCGGAGCCGCCGTGCGGGCCGGCTCGACCCCGAGGCACGAAACTGCCGCACCGCGGTCATTCGACGGTACACCGTGTACGCGAGCGGTGAGCTTGCGAGCCCCGCAGTCGCGCACAAAGGGTACAGCTGTGCGCGCACCGCACGAGCCCACCAACCCCGCGACCACGCACGATGCGAACATCCCGCGCGCGCGGAGCGGGCCTGCGAGCCCAACAATTACGCGTAGGGCGAACCGGGTCCAACCGGTGTGACGGGAACTCCCACCCGTCCTCCCGTCCGCCCTGCGGGGCGGGTTCGGGGGGTCGGGTGCGGAGAAAGCCTCCACGCCACCGGCTATACCGTAGACCGGTTCGCTGGGAGCCCGCTGAACGTCCGCTCGATGATCGCCGATGCGAGCGCGGCTCAGGCCGGAGCGGGAGGGCCCGGCCCGGGTGGGGAGGGGCTCAGGCCCGGGCGTACACCTCGGGCTTGAGCACGCCGACGTAGGGCAGTTCGCGGTAGCGCTCGCCGAAGTCGAGGCCGTAGCCGACGACGAACTCGGTCGGGATGTCGAAGCCGACGTACTTCACCGGCACCGGCACCCTGACCGCGTCGGGCTTGCGGAACAGCGCGACCACCTCGACGCTCGCGGCCGAGCGGGACTCCAGGTAGCGCAGCAGCCAGGACAGGGTCAGGCCGGAGTCGACGATGTCCTCGACCACGACCACGTGCCGTCCGGCGATGTCCCGGTCCAGGTCCTTGAGGATGCGGACCACCCCCGAGGAGGTGGTGCCCTGGCCGTAGGACGAGATGGCCATGAAGTCCAGCTCGGCGGGCGGCCCGCTGCGACCCAGCGCCCGGGCGAAGTCGGCCATGAACATCACCGCGCCCTTGAGGACGCAGACCAGCAGGAGCCCGTCATCGACGTGGGCGTAGTCCGCCGAGACCTGCTTGGCGAGTTCCGCGGTCTTCTCGCGGATCTGCGCCTCGGAGATGATCACGTGGTCGATGTCGGCGTCGTACCAGGAGCCGTCAGCCATGCTCCTAGCCTGCCGTACGCCGGATGGTCTCCGTCGGCGGGGCCGCCCCTTTTGGGCACGGTCCCACCCCGGACAAAAGTTACGCAGTGCGTCAATCACCTCAGCAGGCACGTGACCGCCAGCGGCGGCCGTCCTCGGAGGGCTTCCAGTCGGCCGAGTCCCGGCTGTCGGTGGTGATGCCGGCGGCCGAGGCCACGGCCAGGACGACGAGGAAGAGGACGAAGAGCAGGATCTCCATGGCGGCGCTCGCTTTCGCGTGGTTGATGTCGTTTTCGCCGCCGGTGCGCACCGGGCTGACACCAGTTTCCGCCGCCTCCCACCACCCGGACAGCGGCAGGAACGCCACTCGCCCTCGATTTCCTGCCACCCGCGCGGTTACCCTCGTCACATGCTCAGATCGGTCGCCGTCCTCGCCCTCGACGGGGTCGCCACGTTCGAGCTCGGCGTCCTCGCCGAGGTCTTCGGGACCGACCGCACCGCCGACGGATTCCCCGAGATCCGCTTCCAGGTGTGCGGCCCCGACGGGGCCCAGGTCCGCACGTCATCGGGCTTCCACCTCACCCCGCACGCGGACCTCGGCCCGCTCGACGACGCCGACCTCGTCGCCGTGCCGGCCCACCAGCACGGCACCGTGGTGCCGGCCGCCGCGCTCGCCGCGCTGCGCCGGGCCGCCGACCGGGGGGCCTACATCTTCAGCGTCTGCTCCGGGGCGTTCGTGCTCGGCGAGGCCGGCCTGCTCGACGACCGGGAGTGCACCACCCACTGGCGCTACGTCGACGAACTGCAGAGCCGCCACCCGAGCGCCAGGGTCCGCGGCAACTCGCTCTACGTACAGGACGGGCGGCTGCTCACCAGCGCGGGCACGGCGGCCGGCATCGACGCCTGCCTGCACCTGGTCCGCCAGGAGCACGGCTCGGCGACCGCCACCCGGCTGGCGCGCCGGATGGTCGTCCCCCCGCACCGCGACGGCGGGCAGGCACAGTACGTCGAGGCGCCCATCCCCAGGACCCCGCAGGCGCCGACCCTGGAGCCCGTGCTCGAGTGGCTGATGGGGCACCTGGACCGCCCGGTCACCGTCGACGAGCTGGCCGCGCGGGCGGAGATGTCACCGCGCACGTTCGCCCGGCGCTTCCGCGCCGAGACCGGCACCACGCCCCACGACTGGCTGACCAACCAGCGGGTGCTGCTGGCCCGACGCCTGCTGGAGGAGACCGGGCTCAGCGTCGAAACCGTCGCCGACCGGGCCGGCTTCGGCGACTCGGCGGCGCTGCGGCACCACTTCGCCCGCCGGGTCGGCGCCACCCCGCACGTCTACCGAAACACGTTCCGCGACCGGGCGCGGGCCTGACCGGGGATCGACGACCGGCCGCCGGCCGGGGAACGGGTCACCAGCCGGCCGCCCCACCGCCTATCCGAGGCTCGGAGCCGACGGCGTACCCGCCGTCCGGCAGCCGCCAGATCGCCTGCCCGTGACCGAAGACCGCCGGCTCCCGCGCCACCGCGACCTCGTGGCCCCGGGCCCGCAACTCGGCGAGCACCGCCCGCCCCTCGGCGGTGGCGACCAGCTCCGGCTCGACCAGCACCGAACGGCCGGCGTGCCAGTACCAGCGCGGCGCGTCGAGGGCCGCCTGCGGGTCGAGCCCGTCGTCCAGGGTCGCCGAGACCAACTGCACGTGCCCCTGCGGCTGCATGTGCCCGCCCATCACCCCGAACGGACCCACGGGCCGGCCGTCCCGGGTCAGGAAGCCGGGGATGATGGTGTGGAACGGCCGCTTTCCCGGCCCCACGACGTTCGGATGGGCAGGGTCGAGGCGGAACCCCAGCCCTCGGTTCTGCAGGGCGAAACCGTGCCCGGGCAGCACCACGCGCGAGCCGAAGGCCAGGTAGGTCGACTGGATCAGGCTGACCATCATGCCGCCGGCGTCGGCCGTGCAGAGATAGACGGTGCCGCCGCGCTCCGGGTCGCCGGCCGTCGGCTCCCCGGCCCGCTCCGTGATCAGCGCGCGCCGGGCCGCCGCGTACGCCGGGGAGAGCAACGCCGCCGTCGGGACCGCGACCCGCTCCGGGTCGGCGACGTGGGCGTGCGCGTCGGCGAAGCCGAGCTTCATCGCCTCGATCCGCCGGTGCAGGCGCTCCGCCGGCGACAGCCCGGCGAGGTCCGTCCCCGCCAGGATGTGCAACGCCAGCAGCGCGGCGACGCCCTGCCCGTTGGGGGGCAGCTCCCACACCTCGTGATCCCGGTAGCGGGCTGACACCGGAGACACCCAGGTCGAGGTGTGCCGGGCCAGGTCGTCGCCGGTGAGCAGGCCCCCGGTGCGGGCCGCGTGCGCGGCCAGGGCCGCCGCGATGCCGCCCCGGTAGAAGTCCTCCGCGCCGGTGTCGGCGATCAGCCGCAGGGTCCGGGCCGCGTCCGGGTTGCGCCACCGCTGTCCGGCCCGCGGCGCCCGACCGCCGGGCGCGAAGACCCGGTCGAACTCCGCACCGGTCCCCCCGGCCGGTGCGGCGAGCGCACGGGACCAGATCCCCGCCACGCCGGCGGAGACCGGGTGCCCGTGCTCGGCGTAGCCGATGGCGTCGGCGAAGAGTTCGGCGAAGGGCAGCGAGCCGAACCGGTCGTGCAGGTCGCGCCAGCCGGCCGGCGCACCGGGCACGGTCACCGGCAGCCAACCCCGGGCGGGCATCGCCGGCCCGGCCCGCTGCGCGCCCCCCAGCGCTTCGACCGGGGCCGCGCCGCGTTCCCCGGCGGCGGCGAGCACCAGCTCGCGGGTCAGGGCCGCCGGGGACCGGCCGGAGGCGTTCAGGCCGTGCAGCCGCTCGCCGTCCCAGACGATCGCGAAGAGGTCGCCGCCGATGTCGTTGGACGGGGGCTGCACCACGGTGAGGGTGATCGCGGTGGCCAGCGCCGCGTCGACGGCGTTGCCGCCGCGACGCAGCACGGCCAGGCCGGCGGCCGCGGCCAGCGGCTGGCTCGTCGCCACCGCTCCGTGCGGCGCGAAGAGCGGCTGTCGGGGGTACGCCATGCGCCATGTCTACCGCCTCGCGGCGGCTCCCGCGGCCCCGCACCCCACCTCTGCTCCGGCGCCCCGACGGTCAGCGGGGATCGACGCAGGTGAGCCGGCCGTCGCGGCGCAGCACCCGCAGCCCGCCCGGCAGGTGCGCCGCCCCCTGCCCGCGCCAGCCCGTGACCAGCGTGTCCAGGGCTGTCACGTGCCGGTGCGACAGGGCGGTGGGCGGGGCGCCCAGCTCCCGGGCCCAGGCGTGCAGCACCCGGCCGCGCACGGCGGGCGGCAGGCCGGCAAGCGCCCGCACCGCGAGCCCGCCGTCGGGGTGGCGGGCGTCGGCCAGGGCGGCGTCGGCTGCCTCGTCGAGGACGGCGTTGTCCGCCGCCACCAGCCGCGCGGTCCGGGCCAGGTTGTCGAGCACCCCCGGCCCGAGCGCGCGGACGAGGGCGGGCAGCACGTCGGCCCGGACCCGGGCCCGGGCGTACGACGGGTCGGCGTTGTGCGGGTCGTCCCAGGGGCGCAGCCCGAGCAGCGCGCACGCCGCGCGGGTCTGCTCCCGACCCACCTCGAGCAGCGGACGCAGCAGCGGCACCCCGTCGAGGTCCCGCCGGGCGGGCATCCCGGCCAGGCCACGCGGGCCGGCACCCCGGGCGAGCGCCAGCAGCACGGTCTCCGCCTGGTCGTCCCGGGTGTGCCCGGTGAGCAGGGCCGCCGCGCCGAGTCGGTCGGCCACCTCCGCCAGCGCCCGGTAGCGGGCCTCGCGGGCTGCCGCCTCGGGTCCGCCCGGCCGCCCGGCCACCTCGACCCGCACCGACTCGGCCGGCGACAGGCCGGCCTCGCCGGCCCACGTGACCACCGCCGCGGCCCGCCACGCCGAGCCCTCCTGCAGGCCGTGGTCGACCGTCACGAGACCCGCGGCGCGACCCAGCCGGGGCGCCACGAACGCGACGGACGCGGCCAGCGCGAGCGAGTCGGCCCCGCCCGAGCAGGCGACCAGCACCGGACCGGAGGGCGTCAGGTCGGTCAGCGCGCGGCGGACCGCGACCCGGATCGCGGCCACCGGCGGGGCGAGTGCGGCCACGGGCGTCGTCGCCCGGTCAGCCGACGACCGGGCCGACCGGCCCGTGCACCCTCGCCACCCAGGCGTCCGGGTCTTCGATCTCCTCGAGCCGGGGCAGGGTGAGCGGCGAGCCGAAGATCTTGTTGAAGCCCGCCATGCCGACCCGGTCGACCACGTTGTGCACGAACTTGCGGCCCTCGGCGTACTGGCGCATCTTGACCTCCATGCCGAGCAGCCGGCGGATGGCCTTCTCCAGCGGGTTGCCGGCCTGCCGGCGGCGGGTGAACGCCGCCCGGATCCGCTCGACGCTCGGCACCACCTGCGGGCCGACGCCGTCCATCACGAACTCGGCGTGCCCCTCCAGCAGGGTCATCAGCGCGGTGAGCCGGTCCAGCACGGCCCGCTGCGCCGGGGTCTGGACGATGTCCAGCACGCTGGTGCGGCTCTCCGGGTCCTTCACCGCGTCGGAGAGGGTGCTCACGCCGCGACGCAGCCGCTCCAGCAGGTGCTCGCCGCCGTTCGACGACGCGTCCACGAAGGCCTGGACCTCGCTGAGGAAGTAGGCCCGCAGCCACGGCACGGCGGTGAACTGGGTGCGGTGGGTCACCTCGTGCAGGCAGACCCAGAGCCGGAAGTCCCGGGGGTCGACGCCCAGCTTGCGCTCCACCTCGACGATGTTCGGCGCGACCAGCAGCAACTGCCCCGGGTCGGCGGAGAAGACCTCGTACTGGCCGAGGACCCGGCCGGAGAGGTACGCCAGCACGGTGCCGGTCTGCACGCCGGTGACCCGGGAGCCGATCGCCTCGGTCAACGCGCCCGGCTGCTTGTCGCTGGTGAGCCGGCCGACCAGCGGGGTGATCACCTCGCGCAGCCCGGCGATGTTGGTGGCCGCCCAGTCCCGCCGGTCGACCACCCGCACCGGCGGGTGGGACACCTGGGCGTGCAGGCCCGTGTAGTCCGCGACGTGCCCCGCCGCCTCGTCGGTCAGCCGCCGCAGTTCACCGACCACGTCGGTGGCCTCGGTGTACGTCACCCGGGGGCCCGACTTGCTCAGCGCCCCCGCGGTAGCGGCGGCCAGATCCCAGTCCACGAACTGCGCCATGCACCCCACCGTACCCGCGCGGCGACACCCCGGCCGGGCTGCCGCCCGGCGATCGACCCCGGTCGCGGGTCAGCGGCAGCCGCAGCCGGCCAGGGCGGCGCCGATGCGGTCCAGCGCCGCCCGGGCGTCCTTCAGCCCGTCCGGGGGGACGTCGTCGGTGAGCACCGCGAAGGTGAGCAGCCGCCCGTCGGCCGTGCTGACGAGGCCGGCGATGGCGTGGACCTTGGTCAGCGTTCCGGTCTTGGCGCGGACCGCGCCGGCGCCCGCCTTCGTCGCCGCCGTCGAGTACCTGCCGGCGAGGGTGCCGGACCAGTCGGCGACGGGCAGGCCACCGAAGATCGCGGCCAGCTCCGGGCGGCCACCGTCGCCGGCGACCGCGAGCAGGTCGGTGAGCAGTGAGGGGCTGATCCGGTTGCTGCGCGACAGGCCGCTGCCGTCGGCGAGGGTGAGTTCGTCGGCCGGCAGGCCGAGTTCCGCCGCCACCGCGTCCATCGCCGCGCCGGCGCCGACGAACGAGGCGGGCCGGTCGCGGGCCAGCGCGACCTGCCGGGCCAGCGCCTCGGCGATGATGTTGTCGCTGTCGCTGATCATCATGTCGACGAGCCGGACCATCGGCAGCGACTCCACCTTGCCCAGCTCCGCGCCGGGCCCGGGGGTCGCGGCGCCGGCGGCGGGGCCGGTGCCGCGCTTCACCGCGGCGTCCGGCACGCCCAGCAGCCGGGCGAAGGCCCGGCCGGCGGCGAGGTCGGGTTGGGAGACCCGCTCGGCCCAGTGGTTGCCGGCCGCGTGGTCCTTCCTGGCCCGGGTCACGTCGCTGCGGGCACCGTCGGTCATCAGCGCCGTGATCGGGCCGCCGTAGCCGCCGGTGGGGATGTCGTCGTCCCAGCCCGGCTCGAACACCGGGCCGGAGTAGAGCGACGAGTCGACGGTCACCTTCGTCGGCTTCGTGCCGCCCAGCGCGTCGCGCACCTGGCCGGCCAGGTCGTCCAGGCGGGCCGCGCCCGGGTAGAAGCCCTTCTTGTCCACCGCCAGCGTGGGGTCGCCACCACCGACGATCACCACCTCGCCCGGCGCCACGCCGGCCACCGCCCGGGTCGGGATGCGGTACGCCGGACCGCGCGCGGCGAGCACCGTGACCCCGGTGACCAGCTTGGTCACGGAGGCGGGCACCGTGCCGTCGTCCTCGCCCCGGCCGAACAGCGGCTGGCCGGTGGTCACATCCGCCACCGAGACGTGGACCCGGTCGCCGAGGGCCGGCACGCCCACGAGCGGGGCGAGCGCGGCGCGTACGCCCTCGGGGGTGGGCATCGGTGCGTTCGGGTCCGCGCCGGCCAGCACCGCCGAGGGCGCCGGTTCGGCCGGCTGTTCGGCGGTGGTCCCACGGCCGGCGGGCTCGGCGCCCAGCCAGCCCGCGACGGGGCCCGGCCGGACCACGGCGACCCCGACGGCGGCCAGGACCAGCACGAGCGCCGCCACCAGCACGACCGGCAGGGCCCGGCGGCGCGGCACGGCGGCGGCAGGAGCCGGGGCCTGGCCGGGGCGGGAAACCCCGCCGGCGGGACGGGCCGCGGCGGCGGCCCAGAGGTCGGTCGTCCCGGGCGGGGAGTCTCCACCGCCCGGCTGGGCCCGGCCACCGTCGCCCGGGGGCGGGCCGGCCGACGGGCCCCGCTCATCCGGCGGGGAGCCGGGCGTCGGGCCCCGCCCGCCAGGAGGGGCGGGCGTCAGGTCGCCGCCGGGGACCGGGCCGGGCGGGGGGCCGCCGGCCGGGGGCGCGGGCGGGCGGGAGGGGTGCGTGCCGGGCACCGGGAACCGCCCGGTGGCGCCGCCGGGAGCGGATCGCCCGGAAGCCGCCCCGGCATCGGAACCCGGACGATAGTGTGAATCTTCCCTCCCCACGACCCCCTCCTCCCCCGCGAAAATCTGCTTGGGTGACACTACTTCGGTCCGAACACTATGCGGCGGCCGGAGCCTGCGGGTGGGCAAACACCCCCACGGGACGGCGGGCCGCTGGTTTCCGTTGGCCAGCGTGGGCAGACGAGGGAGCGTGCAGATGGATTTCGACGTGACGGTTGAGATCCCCAAGGGTCACCGCAACAAGTACGAGGTCGACCACGCGACCGGCCGGATCCGGCTGGACCGCACCCTCTTCACCTCCACCCAGTACCCGGCCGACTACGGCTTCATCGAGGGCACGCTGGGCGAGGACGGCGACCCGCTGGACGCGCTCGTGCTGGTGCCCGAGCCGACCTTCCCGGGTTGCCTCATCCGGTGCCGCACCATCGGCATGTTCCGGATGACGGACGAGAAGGGCGGCGACGACAAGGTGCTCTGCGTGCCCTACGAGGACCCGCGCCAGGAGCACCTGCGCGACATCCACCACCTCGGCGAGTTCGACCGGCTGGAGATCCAGCACTTCTTCGAGGTCTACAAGGACCTGGAGCCCGGCAAGTCGGTCGAGGGCGCCACGTGGGTGGGGCGGATCGAGGCCGAGGCGGAGGTCGTGGCGTCGTACCAGCGCGCCAGGGACGCCGAGGCGCGCGGCGAGTCCGCGCACTGACCCACCGGACGCCGACGGGCCCGGGGGCCGCTCAGCCGAGCAGCCCCCGGGCCCGTTCGTACAGGCCGAGCACGGCACAGGCGACGGGCACCACCGACACCACCAGGGCCGTGTCGGTCAGGTCCGCGACCCGCCCGACGTACGGCGACACCGGCCGGCGGGCGTACGTGGCTCCGGCGGTCACCGTCACGAGAGCCAACGCCAGCCCGCCGACGACCAGCGCGAGGCGGCCGGTCGGCCCGGACCGGCCGACGAGCACCGCGCCCAGCACGGCGAACCCGGCGAGCCCGGCGACGACGGTCGGCACCCGGTGCCGCAGGGACACGAACAGCCGGGAGCGGAGCAGCAGCACCGCCCCGGCGACCGCCACCAGCAGCCGGCCGGCCGTCCCGCCGGAGAGCCCCAGCACCACGGCGGTGCCGACCGTCAGCACGGCGTGCCCGAGCAGCATCCCGGTGAGCATCTCCTCGGTGCGGGCCACCGCCGCGTAGACCCGGTCCCGGTCGGGCAGGTCGCGGGCCCGGTCGGCGCCCTCCAGCTCGCCCGTGGGCAGGGTGATCGGGGGCAGCGGCACCTTGCCGAGCCGGATGGCCAGCAGCGGCACCACCCCCACGGCGAAGACCAGCACGCAGAGCAGGACCGCCGCCGTGCCGGCCGGACCGAGCAGGAGGCCGCCGAGCGCGGCCAGCGCGCCGACGAACCCGGTGGTGGCGCCCGCCACGAAGACCCGGAGGCGGGCGGCCACGCCGACCAGCCCGAGCACCGACACCAGCAGCAGCGCCACCGAGCCGGCCAGCAGCTCGGGCGCCCCGATCCAGCGCAGCCCCGGCAGTGGCCCGACCGGGTCGCCGGAGCTGACCGCGAGGGCGCCCGCCGCGGCCGCGTACGGCAGGGCGTAGCCACCCAGGGTCGCGCCGGCCGGGCCGTCGGCGTGGGCGCGGGACGCCACCACCCCGGCGAGGGTGAGCAGCAGCGCCACCACGGCGGCGACCGGCCAGGCCGCCTCGCGCGCCGACCCGCCGAGGGTGACGGCGAGCAGCCCGACGGCCAGCGGCACGGCCGCCCCGGCCAGGGCGGCGGCCCGGGTGGCGGCCGGTGACCAGGCCCCGCCGCGCCGCCGGGCGCCGTCGGCGATCGCCTCGACCACGTCGTCGTACTCCAGCTCGGGCCACTGGGCGCGGGCCGGCACGAGGTGCAGCACCTCGCCGTCGCGGACCCCCTGCGGCAGCAGCGCCTGGGCGGTGGTCAGCACCGCCCCGTCGGTGCGCCGCAGCACCCAGCCGCCGTGCCGTTCGCCGTCGTCGGCGAGCCCCTCGCCGGCGTGACGCAGCACCTCGGGCAGCAGCTCGGCGAGGGGCACCTGCTCGGGCAGGGCGACGTCCACGCGCCGCTGGGGGGCGCTGATGGTGACCCGGGCAAGCCCGATCGTCATCGACTCATCTCCATCCTCGGCGGCGTTGGTGGCTGCGCGGACGACAGGACTTTACCTACCATGAGCCAGGCTCGGGTTACCGAGCGCTGTCAGGAGGTCGAGTGTCCACCGTCGTCATCAAGCGGCCACCCCGCCGACCCGCGCCGGAGATCCCGGTGGGCGAGCTGCCGGTGGACGCCCCGCCGGAGATCCCCGCCGTCGCCGGCGGACGCTGGCAGCAGCTGCTCATGGTGCTGCCCATGCTCGGCGGCACGGTGGCCATGGCGATGATGTTCGGCCGGGGCGGGGGCGCATACTCCTACGTCGTCGGTGGGATGTTCGGGCTCTCCTCGCTGGCGATGCTGATGACCTCGTGGGGCAGTTCCTCCGGCACCCCCAAGAAGTCGGAGATGATGGCCGCCCGCCGGGAGTACCTGCGGCACCTGGCCGTGCTGCGGCGCCGGGTCCGGCAGACCGCCGGCCGGCAGCGCGCCGGGCTCTACTACCGGCACCCGGATCCCGGCCGGCTCTGGTCGACCGTCGACAGCCACCGGGTCTGGGAACGCCGCCCCGCCGACCCGGACTTCGCTGTGGTCCGGGTCGCCGTCGGCCCGCAGACCCTCGCCACCCCCCTGGTACCGCCGGTCACCCGCCCGCTCGAGGAGTTGGAACCGATGACCGCCGGCGCGCTGCGCCGGTTCCTGGACGCGTACTCCGTGGTGCCCGACCTGCCGGTGGCCCTCTCGCTGCGCAGCTTCGCCCGGGTCTTCGTCCGTGACGCCACCGCGGTCCCGGCCACCGACGGCCGACCCGCCGACCCGACGGCCGCCCAGGCACTGGCCCGGGCGATGCTCGCCCAGCTCGCGGTCTTCCACGCCCCGGACGAGCTGCTCGTCGCCGTCTGCGCCGGCCCGGAACGGCGGGCCGCCTGGGAGTGGGTCAAGTGGTTGCCGCACGCCCACCACCCCACCCGCACCGACGCCCTCGGCCCGGTCCGGCTGGTCACGAGCGCGGGCGCCGAACTGGAGGCGTTGCTGGACGACGTGCTGGCCAGCCGGTCCCGGTTCAGCCCCGCCGGCGCGGCCACCGACGGCCCGCACGTCGTGGTGGTGCTCGACGGGGGTGACCTGACGGGGGCCACCGACCTGACGGGGGACGGCGGCATCGACGCCGTGACGATCATCGACCTGGACACCCCGCCGCCGCGCCTGCTGGACCGGTTCGCGCTGCTGCTTGAGCTGCGCCGCGACCGGCTGCACTCCCACTCCGCGCAGGGGCACGCCGAGGTCGGCACGGCGGACCGGCTCGACCCCGTCGACGCGGAGGCCGTCGCCCGGCGGCTGGCCCCGCTGCGGCTGGCCACCGCCGCACGCGGCCCGGACGCCCCGCCGGGCGCGGAGCCGGGCCTGCCCGAGCTGCTCGGTCTCGGCGACCCGGAGAGCTTCACCGCCGAGCAGGGTTGGACGCCCCGGTCCACCCGGGAGCGGCTGCGGGTGCCGATCGGGGTGGGCGCCGACGGCGGCGCCATCGAGCTGGACCTGAAGGAGTCGGCGCAGGACGGGATGGGCCCGCACGGCCTGCTGATCGGGGCGACCGGCTCCGGCAAGTCCGAGCTGCTGCGCACCCTGGTGCTCGGGCTGGCCGCCACGCACAGCTCGGAGCAGCTCAACTTCGTGCTGGTCGACTTCAAGGGCGGCGCGACCTTCGCCTCCTTCGACCGGCTGCCGCACACCGCCGCCGTGATCACCAACCTGGCCGACGCGCTGCCGCTGGTCGACCGGATGGTCGACGCCATCAACGGCGAGCTGATGCGCCGCCAGGAGCTGCTGCGCCGGGCCGGCAGCTTCGCCAGCCTGCGCGACTACGAGCGGGCCCGCGCCGCCGGCAACCCGCTCGCCCCGCTGCCGTCGCTGCTGCTGATCTGCGACGAGTTCTCCGAGCTGCTCTCCGCCAAGCCGGACTTCATCGACCTGTTCGTGCAGATCGGTCGGCTGGGCCGGTCGCTGGGCGTGCACCTGCTGCTGGCGAGCCAGCGGCTGGAGGAGGGGCGGCTACGCGGACTCGACACCCACCTGTCGTACCGGATCGGGTTGCGGACCTTCTCGGCGCTGGAGTCGCGCACGGTGCTCGGGGTGCCCGACGCGCACGAACTGCCCCGCTCCCCCGGCCACGGCTACCTGCGCTTCGGCACCGAACCACTGATGCGGTTCAGGGCCGCGTACGTCTCGGGGGCGCTGCGCCGGCGCGGCACGGCAACGGGTGCGGGTGGCGCCGGGGCCCCGCGCCTGCTCGCCTTCTCCACCCACCTCGTGCCCGAGCCGGAGCCGGTCGGGCCGCCCGCCCTGCCCGCCGCCGCCGAGGAGGCCGGCACGCAGAGCCTGTTGGAGCTCATGGTCGACCGGCTGGCCGGGCAGGGACCGCCGGCCCACCAGGTCTGGCTCCCGCCGCTCGGCCGGGCGCCGGCGCTGGACGAGCTGCTCGGGCCGATCGGCGTCGATCCGGCGCGGGGCCTCACCTTCGGCAACCCCGAGCTGCACGGCGCCCTCCAGGTGCCGGTCGCGGTGGTCGACAAGCCCTTCGAGCAGCGGCGCGACCTGCTCTGGCTGGCGCTGGACGGCGCCGCCGGCCACGTCGCGGTGATCGGGGCGCCGCAGAGCGGCAAGTCGACAGCGCTGCGCACGCTGATCTGTGCCCTGGCGCTCACCCACACTCCCGCCGAGGTGCAGGTGTACTGCCTCGACTTCGGTGGCGGCGGGCTGCCCGCGCTGCGCGACCTGCCGCACGTGGGCGGGGTCACCGGGCGCGCGGACCCGACGGCCGTCCGGCGCACGGTCGGCGAGATCGCCACCCTGTTGGTCGACCGGGAGCGGCGCTTCGCCGAGCTGGGCGTGGAGTCGATGGCCGCCTGGCGGCAGCGCCGGGCCGCGCTGGCGGGCACCGACCAGCCCGGTGCCGACCCGTTCGGCGACGTGTTCCTGGTGGTGGACGGCTGGACGACCCTGCGCGGCGAGTACGACGACCTGGAGCCCCTCATCACCGACCTGGCCACCCGGGGCCTGTCGTACGGGGTGCACGTGGTGGCGACGGCGGTGCGCTGGCTGGACTTCCGGCCGGCCATCCGGGACCTCTTCGGTTCCCGCTTGGAGTTGCGCCTCGGCGACCCGGCGGACTCGTTGGTGGCCCGCCGGGCGGCGGCGAACGTGCCGGAGAAGACCCCTGGCCGGGGCATCACCGCGCAGAGCCTGCACTTCCTCACCGCGCTGCCGCAGCTGGCCGCCTCGGGCGGCGACGTGACGGAGCTGGTGAGGCGGTCCGCCGAGGGCTGGAGCGGCCCGGTCGCGCCGCCGGTGCGGCTGCTCCCGCCGGTGCTCCCGTACGCCGAGCTGGACCTGGAGGCGACAGGCGGCCTGCGCATCCCGGTGGGGATCGCCGAGGCGGACCTGCGCCCGGTGGTGCTGGACTTCGCCACCGAACCGCACTTCGTGGTCTTCGGCGACGCCGAGTGCGGCAAGTCGTCGTTCCTGCGGGCGTTGGCCACCTCGATCACGACCCGGTTCACCCCGGAGCAGGCCCGGGTGATCCTGGTCGACTACCGCCGCAGCCTGGTCGACTTCACCGAGTCGGCGTCGCCGCACCTCATCGGGTACGGCTCCGCCGCCGCGCACACCACAGACCTGATCGAGTCGGCCGCCGGCTACATGGCGGCCCGGGCGCCCGGGCCGGAGGTCACGCCCGCCCAGTTGCGGCAGCGGTCCTGGTGGTCCGGGCCGGAGCTGTTCGTGCTGGTCGACGACTACGACCTGGTCGCCAGCGGGCCGGTCAACCCGCTGCGGGCCCTGGAGGAGCATCTGCCGCACGCCCGGGACGTCGGGTTGCACCTGGTGCTGGTCCGCCGTTCGGGCGGTGCCGGGCGGGCCCAGTACGAGCCGCTCGTGCAGCGCCTGCGCGAGCTCTCCACGGCGGGGTTGGTGATGGCGGGCAGCCCCGACGAGGGGGCGTTGGTCGGTCCGGTCAAGCCCGGCCCGCTGCCCCCGGGACGGGGCCGGCTGGTCACCCGACGCGAGGGCGTGCGCCTGGTCCAGTTGGCCCACCTGCCGTCGCCGTGACCGGTGTCCCTGGAACAGCCCCGTCGCGTGGGAGGAACCGGTAATCTCCGATCGTCATGTTTGCGTCGCGATCAATGCCTGAGGATGTGACGACCGTGCGGCACAGCTGTCCGCCAGTGGCTCGGCGGATCGCCGGACCCGCGTTGCTCGGTGTCGCTGTCGCCGTCGTGTCGGTCGCGGTTCCGGTCACGGCGGCCGGCGCCGCCCCCCGGCAGCCCGCCGCCCGGGTGCTCGCGCGCCCGGTCGCCGCCGTGCCGGTGCCGCTCGCGGCCCCCGGCGGCAAGGACCGCCCCGACCGGGTCCGCGACGAGCAGTGGCAGCTCGACGCGTTGGGGGCAAAGGCCGCGTGGCGCATTTCCACCGGGCGCGGCGTCACGGTCGCGGTGGTCGACTCCGGCGTGGACGCCACCCATCCCGACCTGGCCGGCCAGGTGCTGCCCGGCTACGACCTGGTCGTCTCCGCCGGTTCGGCCGACGACCCCGACCCGGTCGGCCACGGCACCACAGTGGCGGGGTTGATCGCCGGCCGCAACGACGACAAGCGGGGGGCCGTCGGCCTGGCGCCGGACGCCCGGATCCTCCCCGTCCGCGTCCTCGACGCCGAGAACCGCTACGACGACGCGCTGATCGTCGCCAAAGGTGTGCGCTGGGCCGTCGACAACGGCGCGCAGGTGATCAACCTGTCCCTCGGCGGCGGCGGCGACAGCCCCGCCCTCGCCGCCGCGCTCGACTACGCCTTCGCCCGGGACGTCGTCGTGGTCGCCTGCACCGGCAACCTGGACACCTCGTCCAACGCGAAGGTCTGGTACCCGGCCCGTGAGCCGGGCGTCATCGCGGTCGCCGGGTCGGAGCGCGACACCGACAACCTCTGGTCCGGTTCGATCACCGGACGGGCCACGGTGCTCACCGCCCCCGCCACCGGCCTGGTCGGCGCCCGGCCGGGCGGCTACTGGCGGGTGCAGGGCACCAGCTTCGCGGCGCCGCTGGTCGCCGCCACCGCCGCGCTGGTGCGGGCCCGCTACCCGCAGATGTCCGCCGGCGACGTGGTCAACCGGCTGCTCACCACCGCCCGCGACATCGGCCCCGACGGCCGTGACGACCGCTTCGGGTACGGGATGGTCGACCCGGTCGCCGCGCTGGACGCCCCGGTGAGCCCGGTGGGCCGCAACCCGCTGGACGACGATTCCTCGCCGGGCGTGGTGGGGTTCGGTCCGGCTCCGGGTGCGACCCGACCGGATGCCGCGGGGGCGGGCGGCGAACCGCGTGGCTTCTCCGGCCCGCACCAGCGCTCCGGATGGGCGGCGCAGTCGGCGGGCACCCCGACCCAGGATCCCGCGCCGGTGCCGTGGTGGACGGCGACCGCCTTCTTCGCCGCCCTGCTGACCGGGGCGCTGCTGCTGCGCAGCCGGACTGCCCGGACCGGCTGGCCGCCCCGGCTCGGGGGTCGACGGGGGCGCACCCAGGTCTGACCGGACCGGGCGGGGGGTAGAAGCACTGTCATGAGCCCGTCCGGCCCACGTACGCTCGCCGCCCCGCCGCGTTCCTCGTGGCGTGACCGCCGCCTGCACCCGGGCGACCCTCGGGGCCTGCGGTTGACCCTGGCCGTGACCGCCGCCTTCCTGGTGGCGGTGCCGGTCACGCTGCTGGCGCTCCTGGTGCTGGCAGACTGGCCGCCGCTGCGTCGGCTGGACACGACGGTCACGGACTCGCTGGCCGGCTACGCCGCCGACCACCCGGCGTGGGTGCGCCTGATGACCCTCTGGACCGACGTGTTCGCCCCGCTGCCGCTGCGCGTCGGCGCCCTGGTCCTGGTCCTCTGGCTGCTCCACCGGGGGGCCCGGCGGTTGGCGGTCTGGGTGGCCGTCACCATGACGGTCGGTGGCCTGCTCAGCCCGCTGCTCAAGCTGCTCGTGGGTCGGCCCCGGCCGGACCTGCCCGACCCGGTGGCCGAGGCGCCGGGCCTCGCCTTCCCGTCCGGGCACGCGCTCAACGGCGCTCTCGCCGCCGGGGTGCTGCTGGTGGTGTTCCTCCCGCGCGGCCGGCCGGCCACGCGGGCGGTGGTGTGGACGCTCGCCCCACTGCTCGCCCTGGTGGCCGGGTTCAGCCGGGTGGCCCTCGGCGTGCACTGGACCAGTGACGTGCTGGCCGGTTGGCTGCTGGGCGCGGCCGTGGTGGCCGCGACCGCCGCGGCTCTCACCGTCTGGCGGGCCGACCCGCCCCGCCGGCCGTACGCCGGTGTCGGGCCGGCGGGCCGGGGAGGCTGACCGGTCAGGTGCACTCGCCGGTGCCGACGGAGCGGGTCCGCTCGGCGCCGGCCAGGGCGACGGGACGGGCCTCGGCCGCGGTGACCGCGAAGCCGGTGTTCGGGTCGTCGGCCGCCGCCGCGAAGATCACCCCGAGCACCAGCCCGTTCGAGGAGACCAGCGGGCCGCCGGAGTTGCCGCTCTGCACGAGCGCCCGGATCGTGTAGACCTCCCGGGTCACGTTGCCGGCGGAGTAGATGTCCGGCCCGGTGATCCGGTCGACGTCCCGGATCCGCGCCGACTGCGCGTTGTACGGCCCGTCGAGCGGGAAACCCAGCACGATCGCGTCCGCGCCGCTGCCCGCGTTGCCGGCGGCGAACCGCATCGACGGCCCGGGCAGCCCGGGCACGTGCAGCACGGCCAGGTCCCGGTCGGGGTCGTAGACGACCACCTTGCTGTCGTACCGGTCACCGTTGAGTTCGACGACGGTGGAGCGCGTCCCGGCGACCACGTGGGCGTTCGTCATCACCCGGTCGTCGGCGTAGACGAAGCCGGAGCCCTCGATGCGGCGCGAGCAGCTCGGGGCGGAGCCGAGCACCTTGACCACCGAACGCTGGCTGTTGACCACCACCTGGGAGCCGGCGAGCGCCGGGTCGGGCGGGGACACCTGCCGGGCCCGGGTGGGTGCCAGGTCGCCGAAGACGTCGGGGAAGCCGTTGGTGTCGACGGTGTCCCGCAGCGCCGTGGAGAGCTGCTGCGCCTCGTCGGGCAGGACCTGGTCGACCACGGTGAGCAGCGCGCTGTTGCGTACCGCGGAGGCCAGCCAGGGCAGCGAGGACGAGCCGAGCGGCACCGCGACGAGCCAGGCGACCAACAGCACGGCGACGAGCGAGACGAACGCCCCGCCGACGTCGTCGACCCGCCGGACGACACTGTTGGTGATCACCTGGCGCAGGTGGGAGCCGACCCAGCCGGCCAGCGCCTGGCCGACGACCGCCAGCCCGAAGATCGCCACCAGGGAGATCAGCACCCGGGTGCCGCTGGCAGCGAACTGCTGGGCCAGCAGCGGCCCCACCTGCAGGCCCACCAGCGCACCCAGTAAGAACCCGAGGAACGACAGCGCCCCGGTGACGAAGCCCTGACGGTATCCGCTGATCGCGAACACGAGCATGAGCAGCAGCAGTACGAGATCCACGGCGGACACGCGTCAAGCGTACGGGCACCGCGCTCCCGAGATGACCATCGGTTGCGGAAGGTGACCGACCGGTCAGCGCACCGGGGTCTCGTCGACGGCGTCGGTGCCGGCCGAGGGCGCCGGGGTGGCGCCGGTCGGCGGCAGGTCCACGACCCGGTCGCGCGGCCACGGCCGGGCCCAGCCGCCCATCTCCAGCAATGCCGACAGCACCCCGCCGGTGAAGCCCCAGACCAGCATGCCGCGCGCCGAGAAGGCCGGGCCGATCCAGCCGCTCGGGTGGCGTACCCGCATCCGGTTGGCCGGGTCGACCAGCTCCGCGACCGGCAGCCGGGCCACGTGCGCCACCTCGGCCGGTTCCTTCGGGCGCACCGGGTGCGGGGCGTGCCACCAGGCGAGCACCGGGGTGACCACGAAGTCGCTGACCGGGATCCACAGCTTCGGCAGCTCGGCCAGGACTGTGACGCTGGCGGGGTCGAGATCGACCTCCTCGTTCGCCTCACGCAGCGCGGTCGCCCGCACGTCGGCGTCCTCCGGGTCGGCCGCACCGCCGGGGAAGGCGGGCTGACCGGCGTGATTACGCAGGGTGGCGGCCCGTTGGAGGACCAGCACGTCCGGGCCGGTGCCGGGTTCCTCGCCGAGCAGCACCAGCACCGCGCTCTCCCGACCCCCGCTCTGCGGGGTGACGAGCCGGGTGAAGTCCTCGCTGCGCGCGGTGCCGAGCCGGGTCAGCAGCGGCTCGAACCAGTCCGGCGGTCGCCGGCTCACGCCGGCACCGTCAGGCCGAGGTGCTGACGGACCAGCTCCGCCAGGCGGGCGTCGTCGAGCGCGCCGGAGGAGTCGACGTGCCGGACGTGGCCCTGCGCGTCGACGAAGACGGTGAGGGGAATGCCCTTGCGGTTCAGCTCCCGCTTCAGGCTCTCCCCCTGGTCGACCAGCACCGGGAAGCGGAGGCCCAGGTCCTCGCCGATGGCCTGGGCCGCTTCCCGGCCGTCCTGGCTGTTGACCCCGATGACCCGGAGCTGGCCGGCGGACCGTTCGCTGAGCCGCTGGAAGGCCGGCAGCTCCGTGCGGCAGGGCGGGCACCAGGAGGCCCAGACGTTGACGACCGCTGGGCCGCGCAGGTCCCGCAGGGCGACGGGGGCGCCACCGGTGAAGCAGTTCAGGGTCAGCTCGGGCAGCGCCTGCCCCCCGCGGCCCGACGGGGTGGCCGGTGCGGCGGACGCGGGCGGCGTGCCGAGGGCGGCGCAGTCCTGGAAGGGCGACGGGCGGCTGGCGGCGGCCTTCTGCCGCTCGGACGGGCCGGCCTCCTTCTCCTCGGTGCCGGCGGTGCATCCGGCGGCCAGCAGCAGGGGGACGAGCAGGGCGGCGAGTCGACGCCTCACGGTGCCTCCGCCACGACGGCCTGGACCGGCACCAGCTCCGGGTCGATCCCGGCGGCCACCGCCAGGTCCCGGGCCCGGGGGCCCTTGAGCAGCTTCGCGGCCGCGGCCGGCTCGATCGGCCCGGTGCCGTACGACGGGCAGAGCTTCGCCAGCGGGCACGCACCGCAGGCGGGCTTGCGGGCGTGGCAGACCCGGCGGCCGTGGAAGATGATCCGGTGCGACAGCATCGTCCAGTCGCGCCGCGGGAAGAGCGCCCCGATCGCGTGCTCGATCTTGACCGGGTCGGTCTCGGCGGTCAGCCGCCAGCGCTGCACCAGCCGCTGGAAGTGGGTGTCGACGGTGATCCCGGGAACGTCGAAGGCGTTGCCGAGGATGACGTTGGCGGTCTTGCGGCCGATGCCGGGCAACGTCACCAGGTCGGCGAGCCGGCCCGGGACCTGGCCGTCGTAGCGCGCCACGAGGGCCTGACCGAGCTTGATCAGCGAGTCGGTCTTGTTGCGGTAGAAACCGGTGGGCCGGATCAGCTCCTCCAGCTCCGCCCGGTCCGCCCCCGCGTAGTCGGCGGCGGTCGGGTAGCGGGCGAAGAGCCTCGGGGTGACCTCGTTGACCTTCTTGTCCGTGCACTGCGCGGAGAGGATCGTCGCGACGGCAAGCTCCAGAGGGCTGGAGTGGTCCAGCTCGCAGTGCGCGTCGGGGTGGGTTTCGGTCAGTATCCGGCCGATCCGCCGGGCGCGGCGGGTGCGCCCGAGATCGGTCTCGGTGAACTCGGCGGAACTCGTGGTCACGCCGGCCAGCCTACGTCGCCGGGCGGACAGCCGGCCCCGGTCCCACCCGTGGTGCCGCCCGGGTCAGCCGCCGGCCGGCGCGGTGATCGCGCCGGAGTCGTCGAACCGGGCGCCGGTCTCCGGGAAGTCGCTCTTGGTCAGCTGCTTCACCAGGCCCAGCCCGCGGTCGTCGCGGTCCATTGTCGGCTTGCCTGTCGAGTTCATGTACGTCGAGGCGAACGAGCCGCCGGCCCAGCTGCCGTCCGGCTTCAGCGACACCTTCAGCACCCCGCCCCAGCCGAGCCGGCCGGCGTTGCTCAGCGAGTTGCCCCCGCCGGCGAAGTTGCCCAGGCTGTACGCGATCAGCCGGCCCCGGTAGAACTCCATGCCGCGCAGCACGTGCGGGCCGTGCCCGACGATCAGGTCGGCCCCGGCGTCGATCATCGCCTTCGAGAACTTGACCGGATCGCCCCGGTTCTCGCCGAGGAACATCTCGGTGCCCGGTCGTACCCGCGTCTTCTCGGCCCCCTCGCCGCCCATGTGCACCTGCACGACGACGACGTCGGCCATGCCGGCCGCCTTCGTGATCACCTTCTTCGCCGCGGCGATGTCGGTGAGGCTGTTGGACCAGACGTACGACGAGAAGCCCGCGACGGCGACCTTGACCCCCTTGACGTCCACCACGGTGATCTGGTCGGGCGCCCCGGTGTGCGCCAGGTCGTGCTTCTCCAGCGCCTTCTGGGTGTTCTCGTAGCCCTTGGGGCCGAAGTCGTAGCCGTGGTTGTTGGCCTGGTTGAGCAGGTCGAAGCCGGCGTCGCGCAGGTGGGCGGCGTATTCCGGCGGGGCCCGGAACTGGAAGCAGCGGGTGGAGTCGGGGCCGCACTTGCCGGTGCCGGTGTCGACGGTGAGCGGCTCCTCCAGGTTGCCCATCACCAGGTCGGCCGCGAGCGCCTCCTCGACCGAGGCGAAGAAGCCCTTCCCGCCGTTGGGGGGCAGCCGGTTCGGCGCGTTGCCGATGATGATGTCGCCGGTGGCGGAGAGCGAGATCGCCTGCTCCGCGGGCCGGGTGGGTTCGCCCGAGCGGACCGGGGCACCGCTGCCGCCGCCACCCGCGCCGGGCTGCCAGACCGGGTCGGCCCCGGAGCCGGGCCCCCCGCAGCCGGCGGTGAGCAGGACGGCCAGCAGCACGCCGACGGCGAGCGCGGCGCGGCGGCGCAGAGGAGAGGCGGCAGCGTACATCGAGCGCGACCTTATCGGTTGCGCAACGCCGACACGAGAGCCGATCGGACGAACTCTCAGCTCTTCGGTCGATCCGACCAGGGGACCACGGTGCCCGCCCCGCCGGCCGTCACGGCGGCGTGCACGGCCCTGGCCAGCGGGGCGCCCCAGGTCGACCGAGGGCCGCCGTACGCCGACTCGGGTCCGTCGACCGGGCAGAGCACGGTGACCGCGTCCGTCGGGGTGCCGGTGCCGGGCACGCCCAGTTCCCCGATCGCCTGCGCCTTCGCCTCGGTGGCCGTGGCCACCGCGTTGACCAGGGCGGCGTCGCCGAGCCGGGCGGGGACGTACACCACGATGTTGACGGTGCCGACCCGCTGCGCCAGCGCCGCCGGGGCGGGCTCCGCGGCCCGCACGGGGGTGCCCAGGCCGACCGTCGCCCAGGCCCGCACGCCGGTGTCCGTCCGGGCGACCACTTCGGCCACGTCCACCCCGGTCAGCAGGCCCACCCCGGGGCCGTCGAGGTCGAGCCGGTCGGCCAGTTCGGCCAGGTGGGCGGCGGGGTCGTCCCGGTCGTACGACATGGGCACTGTCGCGTTGACGACCCAGTGCCGGACGCCGATCCCGCCGCCCAGCGGCGCGGAACTGACCGCGCGCAGCGGGCGGTCGGCACGCCAGACCAGCAGCGGGACGTCCCGACCGTCCTCCCGACGGGTGGTCAACACGGGTTCACTCAGCACGCGGTGACCCTACGACCCGGGTGTCGGCGGGCCGGCCGGCACCCGATCGGGCGCGCGATCTTACTGCTTGGCCAGGCCGGGCGGGTTACGCCCAAGGATCAAGATTCCAGGGGTGCTCCTCTGATTGCTGCTCACGTGCGCCTAGACTGGCGACGCGCGAGGGATCAGCGGACGGCGGACCCGGCCGACGGACGGCACGCGCTGGCGGAGGTGCGCGATGGATGAGGTACTGGCCCGCAGTGGAATCTTCCAGGGCGTCGACCCGGAGGCTGCCGAGGCGCTCGCCAAGGAGATGGAGACGATCGAGGTCCGCAAGGGCGAGATCGTCTTCAACGAGGGCGAGCCCGGCGACAGCCTCTACATTCTGCTGTCCGGAAAGATCAAGGTCGGTCGGCGGGCGGCCGACGGCCGGCAGAACCTGATCGCGGTGATGGGCCCGTCGGACATGGTCGGCGAGTTGTCGCTCTTCGACCCCGGGCCGCGTACGGCCACCGCCACCGCGGTGACCGACACCCGCCTGGTCCGGCTGCGCAAGCAGGCCCTGCGCCCGTGGCTCAACAACCGGCCCGAGATCGCCGAGCAGTTGCTCCGGGTGCTGGCCCGCAGGCTGCGCCGGACGAACGACTCGCTCGCCGACCTGATCTTCACCGACGTGCCCGGCCGGGTCGCCAAGAACCTGCTGCAGATGGCCGGGCGCTTCGGCACCCGCGACGGTGGCGTGCTGCGCGTGACCCACGACCTCACCCAGGAGGAGATCGCCCAGCTCGTCGGCGCCTCCCGGGAGACCGTCAACAAGGCGCTGGCCGACTTCGCCTCGCGTGGGTGGCTGCGCCTGGACGGCAAGAGCATCATCATCCTCGACCCGGAGCGCCTCGCCCGCCGCGCCCGCGTCTGACGCCCGCCCGGCCCGACCGACCGGCGCGGGCCGATTGGCTGCCCGCCGGCGTGCACGTCCGTCCGCGCCGCCGGCTGCCGCATCAGTCCGTGCGCTCCGGCGCTGCCGTCTACCCGCGCCGTCCGGCCGTGCCGCCGGTTGCCCATGCCGTCCGCCCGCGCCGCCGTCTGCCGGCGGCAGAATCGCTGGACACCGGTGCGACCGGTGGGCACGGTGGAACGATGCTGAACCGGGTCGCCGTCCTCTCCGACATCCACGGCGCGCTCCCGGCGCTGGAGGCCGTGCTGGCCGAGCCGGACGTCGCCGCCGCCGACCTGATCGTGCTCACCGGCGACATCGCGGCCGGCCCGCAGCCGGTCGAGGTGCTGGACGTGCTGGCCGATCTCGGTGAGCGGGTCTGCTGGGTGCGGGGCAACGCGGACCGCGAACTGGTAGCCGTGCGCTCCGGCCACCCCTGCCCGTACGACGTCTCCAACTGGGCGGCGGACCAGCTCCGCGACGACCAGGTGGCCCGGCTGGCGGCGCTGCCGCTGACGGTCACGCTGGAGGTCGCCGGTCTCGGCCCGGTGCTGTTCTGCCATGCCACCCCCCGCGACGACGAGGAGGTCGTGCTCGTCGACTCCCGGGTGGAGCGCTGGGCCGAGGTGCTGGCGGATCTGCCGGCCGAGGTGACAACCGTGGTCTGCGGGCACACCCACATGCCGTTCACCCGGCTGGCGGAGGGCCGGCTGATCGTCAACCCGGGCAGCGTCGGGATGCCCTACGGCGGCCCCGGCGCCTACTGGGCCCTCCTCGGGCCCGGCGCGCACCTGCGGCGTACCCCCTTCGACGTGGACGCCGCCTGCGCCCGGGTGGCCTCGGAGTCGGGTTTCCCGGATGCCGCCGCGTGGGCGGACGAGTACCTGCGCTCCCGGCACAGTGACGCCGACGCGCTCGCGACGTTCGGCCCACGCGACGGCCGCTGAGCGTGGCCGGCGGGTCGCCACAACGACCCTTCGAGCCGGGCCGGCCGCCACCACGATCCGGCCGAGCCGGCCGACCACCACCATGATCCGGCCGAGCGCCACCACGTCCCTCTCCGAGCCGGGGCCGGCCGCGACGTCAGCGGGGATCCCGGAGGTCCCGGAGCCGCCCCCATCCGCGCCGACCACGACCGCCCACAAGATCTTGGCAAGAAACGGCCCCTCCGGGGGCCGGTGCGCTCCAAGGTCTTCGAGGAGCGCGACCAGGGACGCTGCGTCCCAAGGTCTTCAAGGAGCGCGACCGGGACCCCCCGGGCCGGGTGGGGACGGGTGAATCGTTTGCGACATCAGCTCCAAAGGGAGGCACCGGCGACTCCGGCCCGCCGCGCTGGGACACAAAAAAGTCAGTCTTGACTGTTTGTTTCTGGCGCGGCACGCTGTCCCCGTGCCCCCATCGACCCGCGTCCCTCAGCAGGAGCGCAGCCGCGCCACCCAGGCCCGGCTGCTGGAGGCGACCGTCGAGTGCCTCGTCGAGCACGGCTGGTCCGGCACCACCACCACCGTCGTCGCGGCCCGCGCCGGCGTCTCGCGCGGAGCCCAACTGCACCACTACCCCACCAAGGCCGCGCTGGTCACGGCCGCCGTCGCCCACCTCGCCGACCGGCGGGCCGCGGAGCTTCGCACCGAGGCCGAGGCGCTGCCGCCCGGCCCGCAACGACTCGACCGGGTGATCGACCTGCTCGGCGCGGCCTTCACCGGCCCGCTCTTCGTCGCCGCCCTCGAACTGTGGGTCGCCGCGCGCACCGACCGGGAGCTGCGCGACGCCCTGGTCCCGCTGGAGGCCCGGGTCGGCCGCGAGATGCACCGGCTCACCGTCGCACTGCTCGACGTGGACGAACGCCGCCCCGGCGTGCGCGAGGCCGTGCAGGCGACGCTCGACCTGCTCCGCGGGCTCGGCGTGGCCAACCTGCTCAACGACGACTCGGCCCGCCGCACCGCCCTGCTGCACACCTGGAAACGTCAGCTCGCCACCCTGCTCACCCCCTGACCGCCCGCCCAGCCCCGGGAGGCACCATGGTCGACCTCAAGGACCTGCTCGCGGATCTGGCCGACGAGTCCGCCCAACTCGACGACATGGTGGCCGGCCCGCCGCCCGCCGACTGGGGGTCGGCCACGCCGTCGCCGGGCTGGAGCGTCGGGCACCAGGTCGCCCACCTCGCCTGGACCGACCACGTGGCGCTGCTCGCCGCCACCGACGCCGAGGCGTTCCTCGCCGCCGTGCTCGCCGCCGATGACCCCGCCCGGCTCGTCGACGCCGGCGCACAGGAGTTCCTCGCCCCGCCGACCGAGCTGCTCCCCCGCTGGCGGGCCGGGCGGGCGGCCCTCGCCGACGCGCTGGCGCGGGTGCCGGCCGGGGGCAAGCTGCCCTGGTTCGGCACGCGGATGTCGCCCGCCTCGATGGTCACCGCCCGCATCATGGAGACCTGGGCGCACGGCACCGACGTGGCCGACGCGCTCGGCGTCACCCGCACCGGCACGGCCCGGCTGCGGCACGTCGCGCACCTCGGCTTCCGTACCCTCGGACACAGCTTCGCCGCCCACGGCCGACCGGCGCCGACGGTGCCGGTCCGGGTCGAGCTGGGGGCACCGGACGGCGCCACCTGGACGTACGGCCCGGCCGACGCCGCAGACCGGGTCACCGGCCCGGCGCTGGACTTCTGCCTGCTGGTCACCCAGCGACGGCACCGCGCGGACCTGTCCCTCACGGCGGCCGGCCCGGTCGCCGACGCCTGGCTGGACGTGGCGCAGGCCTTCGCCGGCCCGCCCGGCCCCGGTCGCCCGCCACTCGCCGCCCACTCCGGCGCGACAGGCCTCACCGGGCCGGCGGGCGGGGTGGCGGCATGAGCCGCGTACTGCGTGTGGGCAACGCCTCCGGCTTCTACGGGGACCGGTCCAGCGCCTGGCGGGAAATGCTCGACGGCGGCGAACTCGACGTCCTGACCGGCGACTACCTGGCCGAGCTGACCATGCTGATCCTCGGGCGGGACCGGCTGCGCGACCCGTCCCTCGGCTACGCGAAGACCTTCCTGCGGCAGTTGGAGGGTTGCCTCGGCACCGCACTGGAGCGTGGCGTACGGATCGTGACCAACGCCGGCGGGCTGAACCCGGCCGGCCTGGCCGCCGCCATCGGGTCGCTCGCCGACCGGCTCGGCCTGACCGTGCGGGTCGGACACGTCGAGGGCGACGCCCTCGCCCGCCCCGACGCGCTGACGGCCAACGCCTACCTGGGCGCGTACGGCATCGCGGCCTGCCTGACCGACGGGGCCGACGTGGTGGTCACCGGCCGCGTGACCGACGCGTCGCTGGTGGTCGGGCCGGCGATCGCCCGCTTCGACTGGGGCCGCGACGAGCTGGACGCGCTGGCCGGGGCGACCGTGGCCGGCCACCTCCTCGAATGCGGGGCGCAGGTCACCGGCGGCAACTTCAGCTTCTTCACCGAACTGCCCGACGGCGGGCGACGCCCCGGCTTCCCGGTCGCCGAGCTGCACCCCGACGGCTCCTGCGTCATCACCAAGCACGCCGGTACGGGCGGCGCGGTAACCGTGGAGACGGTCACCGCCCAACTGCTCTACGAGATCGGTGGGCCGGACTACCTCGGGCCGGACGTGGTGACCCGGCTGGACACGGTCGAGCTGAGCGCCGACGGGCCGGACCGGGTGCGGGTGAGCGGGGTCCGGGGCGCAGCCCCGCCGGACACCCTGAAGGTCGGCGTCAACAACCTCGGCGGCTTCCGCAACTCGATGACCTTCGTCCTGTGCGGGCTCGACATCCCCGCCAAGGCGGCCCTGGTCCGGGGCCAGGTGGAGGCGGCGGTCGGCACCCAGGGGCTGGAGTTCACCCTGGCCCGTACCGACCACGCGGACGCGGCCGACACCGAGTCGGCGAGCGCGCTGCTGCACGTACACCTGCGCGACAGCGACAAGGCGCGGGCCGGGCGGGCCTTCTCGGCCGCCGCGGTGGAGCTGGCGTTGGCCTCCTATCCCGGTTGCACGCTGACCACGCTGCCCGGCGACGCGACGCCCTACGGGGTGTTCACCGCCGACGCCGTGCCGCAGGAGGCGGTGCCGCACGTCGCGGTGCTGCCCTCCGGGGCGCGGGTGCCGATCCCGCCGCCGGCGCGCACCGCCGGCCCACCCGACGAGCCGCTCGACGCACCCCCCGCCGAATCGCCCCGCCGGCCGGTGCCGCCGGCCGGCCCGGCACCGGCCACGCCGGCAGGCCACCCCACCCGGCGGAGACCGCTCGGCGAGCTGGTCGGTGCCCGCTCCGGCGACAAGGGTGGCGACGCCAACCTGGGCGTCTGGGCCCGCACCGACGCGAGCTGGTCGTGGCTGCGTGGCTGGCTCACGGAGGACCGGCTGCGCGAGCTGCTGCCGGAGACCGCCCCGCTGGACGTCGAGCGGTACGAGCTGCCGAACCTGCGGGCGGTCAACTTCGTGATCCGGGGGCTGCTCGGGCAGGGGGTGGCCGCCTCCACCCGGTTCGACCCGCAGGCCAAGGCGCTCGGCGAGTTGCTCCGCTCCCGCCATGTCGACCTGCCGGCGCACCCGACGCCCGGGGCGGGGCGATGACCATCGTGGACACGCCGGAGCGCCGACAGCTACGCGAACTGACCCGGGCCTTCGTCACCCGGGAGGTGCTGCCGCACCTCGATGACTGGGAGCGGGCCGGCGCGATCCCCCGCGACCTGCACGCCACCGCCGCCAAACTCGGCCTGCTCGGCATCGGTTTCCCGGAGGCGGTCGGCGGCAGCGGCGGGGACCTGCTCGACTCGATCGTCGTCACCGAGGAGATCATCCGGTCCGGCGGATCGTCGGGCCTGATCGCCGCGCTCTTCACCCACGGCATCGCGCTGCCGCACATCGTCGCCTCCGGCGACGCGGAGCTGATCGAGCGGTACGTCCGGCCGACGCTGGCCGGCACGACGATCGGCGCGCTGGCGATCACCGAACCCGACGGCGGCTCCGACGTCGCGAGCATCCGCACCCGCGCGGACCGCGACGGCGACCACTACGTGGTGAACGGGTCGAAGACCTACATCACCAGCGGTGTGCGCGCCGACTTCGTGACCACCGCCGTCTGCACCCTGCCGCCGGGCTCCGGTGCGCTGACCCTGCTGGTCATCGACAAGGGCACGCCGGGCTTCACCGTCGGGCCCCCGTTGGAGAAGCTCGGCTGGCACTGCTCGGACACCGCCGAGCTGTCCTTCGTCGACGTCCGGGTGCCGGTGGCGAACCGGGTCGGCGCGGAGGACACCGCCTTCCTGTCGATCATGCAGAACTTCGCCGCCGAGCGGCTCTCGCTCGCCACCCAGGCGTACGCGACCGCGCAGCGCTGCGTGGAGCTGGCGGTCGACTGGTGCCGGGACCGGTCCACGTTCGGCCGTCCGCTGGCCAGCCGGCAGTTGCTCCGGCACCGGCTGGCCGAGATGCACACCCGCACCGAGGCGGCCCGCGCGTACGTGCATCAGGTCGCGACGCGGGTGGCGGCGGGCGAGCCGGTGGTGACGGAGGTGGCGATGGCGAAGAACGTCGCGGTGGCCGCCTGCGCGGAGGTGGTCGACCAGGCGTTGCAGTTGCACGGCGGCTACGGCTTCCTGCGCGCCGCCGAGGTGGAGCGGCACTACCGGGACGCCCGGATCTTCGGCATCGGCGGCGGCACCACCGAAATCATGAACGAGATCATCGCGAAAGGCATCGGCCTGTGAGCATTCTGCGCAGCGCGACCGACCCGACCTCGCCGGGGCACCGGGCCAACCGGGAGGCCCTGCTGGAGCGCCTCGCCGAGCTGGAGGCCGCCCTCGACCAGGCCCGCGCGGGAGGCGGCGACAAGTACGTGACCCGGCACCACGGGCGGGGCAAGCTGCTTGCCCGGGAGCGCATCGAGCTGCTGGTCGACCCGGACGCCCCGTTCCTGGAGTTGTCCCCGGTGGCGGCGCACGGCACCGACTTTCCCGTGGGCGCGAGCGTGGTGACCGGCATCGGCGTCGTCGAGGGCGTCGAGTGCCTCATCGTCGCGAACGATCCGACGGTACGCGGCGGCGCGGTCAACCCGTGGTCGCTCGCCAAGACGCGTCGGGCCGGCGAGATCGCCCTGGCCAACCGGCTGCCGATGGTGAACCTGGTCGAGTCGGCCGGCGCGGACCTGCCCACCCAGGCGGAGATCTTCATTCCGGGCGGCCGGGTGTTCCGCGACCTGACCCGGCTCTCGGCCGCGAAGATCCCCACGGTCAGCGTGGTCTTCGGCAACGCCACCGCCGGGGGCGCGTACGTGCCGGGGATGTCCGACCACGTGATCATGATCCGGGACCGGTCGCAGGTCTACCTGGCCGGGCCGCCGCTGGTGAAGATGGCCACCGGTGAGGTCACCGACGACGAGTCCCTGGGCGGGGCGGCGATGCACGCCTCGACGTCCGGCCTGGCCGACTTCCTCGCCTCCGACGAGCGCGACGGCATCCGGCTGGCCCGGCAGTGCGTACGCCGGCTGAACTGGCGCAAGCAGGGCCCGCCGCCGCGCAACCCGTCGCCGCAGCCGCCGAGGTACGACCCGGAGGAGCTGCTCGGCATCGCCAGCGCCGACCTGAAGGTGCCGTTCGATCCGCGCGAGGTGCTGGCCCGGGTGCTCGACGGCAGCGAGTTCGACGAGTTCAAGCCGGCGTACGGCACCGCCCTGGTGACCGGCTGGGGCGAGCTGCACGGCTACCCGGTCGGGGTGCTGGCCAACGCCCGGGGCGTGTTGTTCAGCGAGGAGGCGCAGAAGGCGGCCCAGTTCATCCAGCTCGCCAACGCCGCCGACACCCCGCTGGTGTTCCTCCAGAACACCACCGGCTACATGGTCGGCACCGAGTACGAGCAGCGCGGCATCATCAAGCACGGCGCCCTGATGGTCAACGCGGTGTCGAACTCGACGGTGCCGCACCTGACGGTCAACCTCGGCGCGTCGTACGGGGCCGGCAACTACGGGATGTGTGGCCGGGCGTACGAGCCGAGGTTCCTCTTCACCTGGCCGAACGCGAAGTCGGCGGTGATGGGGCCGGCGCAGCTCGCGGGCGTGCTCTCCATCGTGGCCCGGCAGGCCGCCGCCGCCCGGGGCCGCGACTACGACGAGGACTCCGACGCGGCGATGCGGATGATGGTCGAGCAGCAGATCGAGTCGCAGTCCGGGGCGCTCTTCCTCTCCGGCCGGCTCTACGACGACGGGGTGATCGACCCCCGGGACACCCGCACGGTCCTCGGGCTCTGCCTGTCGGCGATCCACACCGCACCGGTCAGGGGCGCCGACGGCTTCGGCGTCTTCCGGATGTGACCCCCGTGAGCACGAATCCCCCAGCCGTGACCGAGAGGCAGGCAGCCTGATGATCACCCGACTGCTCGTGGCGAACCGGGGCGAGATCGCCCGCCGGGTCTTCGCGACCTGCCGGGCGCTGGGCGTCGAGACGGTGGCGGTGCACTCCGACGCCGACGCCGACGCCCCGTTCGTCGCCGAGGCCGACCACGCCGTCCGGCTGCCCGGTGACACGCCCGCCGAGACGTACCTGCGGATCGATCTGATCCTGGACGCGGCCCGCAGGTCCGGCGCGGACGCCGTGCACCCGGGCTACGGCTTCCTCGCCGAGAACGGCGAGTTCGCGGCGGCGGTGGCGGACGCGGGGCTGAGCTGGGTCGGCCCGCCGGCCAAGGCGATCGCCGCGATGGGCGACAAGATGGCGGCGAAGGCGCTGCTGGCCGAGGCGGGCGTGCCGATGCTGCCCACCTGGGGTGACGCCGACGAGATCACCGATTTTCCGGTGCTGGTCAAGGCGTCCGCGGGCGGCGGTGGGCGTGGCATGCGGATCGTCCGCGCCGCCGCCGACCTCGCCGAGGCCGTCGCCTCCGCGCGTCGCGAGGCCGCGGCGGCGTTCGGCGACGGCACGGTCTTCGTCGAGCGGTACGTCGAGCGCGGCCGGCACGTCGAGGTGCAGATCTTCGGCGACACGCACGGCACGGTGCTCGCCCTGGGCGAGCGCGAGTGCTCGATCCAGCGCCGGCACCAGAAGATCGTCGAGGAGGCCCCGGCGGTCGTACCGGCCGGGTTGCGCGAGCGGCTGCACGAGGCGGCGGTGGCCGCCGGCCGGGCCGTCGACTATGTGGGCGCGGGGACCGTGGAGTTCCTGCTCGCCCCGACGGGTGAGTTCTTCTTCCTGGAGATGAACACCCGGCTCCAGGTCGAACACCCGGTCACGGAGGCGGTGACGGGGCTGGACCTGGTCCGCCTGCAACTGCTCGTCGCCGAGGGCGAGGCGCTGCCGCTGGCGGCGACGCCGCCGACCCGGGGCCACGCCATCGAGGTGCGCCTCTGCGCGGAGGACCCGGCCGAGGGCTGGCGGCCGGCGACGGGGACGCTGCACCGGTTCGCGGTGCCGAGGGTGGTCACCGAGTTCGGGGCGTCGGCCGGGCCGGGCCTGCGGCTCGACTCCGGCGTGGTCGACGGCTCGACGGTCGGCGTGCACTACGACTCGATGCTGGCGAAGCTGATCGCCTTCGGCGAGACCCGGGCGGAGGCGACCCGGGCGCTCGCCGGGGCGCTCGCCGGGGCCGAGTTGCACGGCGTGGCCACCAACCGGGACCTGCTGGTCCGGGTGCTGCGCAGCGGGGATTTCCGGGCCGCCGCGATCGACACCGGTTTCCTCGACCGGCATCCCGAGGTGTTCGCCCCGCTGCTGCCGGCCGGCGGGCTGCCGCTCGCCGCCCTGGCCGCCGCCCTGGCCTGTGCCGCCGCCCGGCGGGCCGACGCGCCGGTGCTCGCCGGCCTCCCGTCCGGCTGGCGCAACGTGCCCGCGTTCGCGCAGGTCACCCGCTTCGCCGGCCCGGACGGGGGCGAGATCGAGGTCCGTTACCGGCTGGACCGCGCGGGCGCGCTCGCCGAGTGGGCCACCACCCCGGCAGGAGACGCCGGGCCGCCGAGCGTGGCGCTGGTGTCGGCCACCCCCGACCGGGTGGTGCTCGACGTCGACGGGGTGCGCCGGGCGTACCGCGTGCACCGGGTGTCCTCGGGCGTCTTCGTGGACGGCCCGGACGGGGCGGTGAGCCTGATCGGGTTGCCGCGCTTCGGGGAGCCCACGGTGGAACTGGCCGCCGGGTCGCTGGTCGCGCCGCTGCCCGGCACGGTCACCCGGCTGCACGTCGAGGTCGGGCGGCGGGTGGCGGCAGGCGACCTGCTGCTGACCCTGGAGGCGATGAAGCTGGAACACCCCGTGCTCGCCCCGTCCGACGGCGTGGTGGCCGAGCTGCCGGTCGCGGCCGGCGGGCAGGTCGACACGGGCGCCGTGCTGGCCGTGGTCAACCCCGAATGATCCTGGAGGCCCCCTGATGAACTTCGACCTCACCCCCGAACAGGACCAGCTCCGCGACGCCGTGCGCGCGCTGGGCCGGCGGTACGGCCACGAGTACTTCGTCGCGAAGGCGAAGGCCGGCGAGCACACCACCGAGCTGTGGGCCGACGCCGGCCGGCTGGGCTACCTGGGGGTCAACGTCCCCACCGAGTACGGCGGCGGCGGGGGCGGGATCACCGAGCTGTCCATCGTCTGCGAGGAGCTGGCGGCGGCCGGCTGCCCGCTGCTGCTGATGGTGGTCTCCCCCGCCATCGCGGCCACGGTGATCGCCCGGCACGGCACCGAGGAGCAGCGCAAGCGCTTCCTGCCCGGCTTCGCCGACGGCTCGCTGAAGGTGGTCTTCGCGATCACCGAGCCGGAGGCCGGCTCCAACTTCCACCGGCTCGGCACGGTGGCCCGCCGCGATGGCGACGACTGGCTGGTCTCCGGCCGTAAGTGCTACATCTCGGGCGTCGACGAGGCGTCGTACGTGCTGGTGGTGGCCCGGGTCGCTGTCGAGGACGACCGGCCCGGCGCGGGGGGCACGGCCCCGCCGAAACTGAAGCCGGCGCTGTTCATCGTGCCGACCGACGCGCCGGGGATGACCCGCTCCAAGCTGGACATGGAGATCCTGTCCCCGGAGAACCAGTTCCTGCTCTACCTCGACGACGTGCGGTTGCCCGCCGACGCGCTGGTCGGCGAGTCGCTGGACGCCGGCCTGCCGGCGCTCTTCGCCGGGCTCAACCCCGAGCGGATCACGGTCGCCGCGATGGGCGCCGGCACCGGCCGGTACGCCATCGAGCGGGCCTCGGACTACACCGCCACCCGCAAGGTCTGGGGCGGCCGTACCATCGGCTCCCACCAGGGTGTCGCCCACCCGCTCGCGCACGCGGCCGTGCAGGTCGAGCTGGCCCGCCTGATGATCCACAAGGCGGCCACCCTCTACGACGAGGGCCGCGACCTGGAGGCCGGGGTCTCCGGCAACATGGCCAAGTACGCCGCCGGGGAGGCCGCCGCGCTGGCCGTCGACACCGCCGTGCAGGTGCTCGGCGGGGCCGGCATGACCACCGAGTACGGCGTCGCCACGTTGCTCGGGGCCGTGCGCGCCGGCCGGATCGCCCCGGTCAGCCGCGAGATGATCCTCAACTTCGTCGCCCAACACGTCCTCGGCCAGGACAAGTCCTACTGAGGGGCCGGCGGAGGGGTTTCGGCCGGCGGGGCTCCACCCGTGGGACGCTTTCGAGCTGATGTCGCAGACGATTCACCGCCGGCTGCTGCCACCGCGGCCCCTACCTGGGCATTCTGCTGCCGAGATCTCCCGGGGACGGCCAGCCGTGGCGTCGGAGGTGACGCGGTCACGGGCACCCGCCTAAGGGGGCGCCCGTGACCGACCGGGGGCGCGGCGGGTGGCCGATCGCCCACCGCACCCCCGGTCCTCAGCGGACGGTCAGCGTGCCGACCGCCGGCAGCGGAGCCACGACCGGGGGGAGCCGCTTCGGCTCGCCCCGGCCCGGGGCCCCCTGGGCCGACAGCGCGCTCTTCGACGACTCCGCCCGCCGGCTCGCCGCCGCCGGCGGGTCGACGAACGGCTGGATGTCGCCCACGCAGACCTTGCCGTTGGCCGGCAACGCCCCCCGCAGCAGGTACGCGTCGATCGCGCCGGTGGCGCAGGCCGACGTGCCGTACGCGGTGTGCCCCCAGCTGTCGCTGCTGAGCAGGCGGCTGTTCGGCAGCAGCCGGGCCGAGCTCACCGCACCCCGGTAGTTGGTCGCCGGATCCCAGTAGTTGCCGACCACCAGCACTGGTGCGCCGGTGCGCCGGTTGAACGGCCCGGTGAAGGCGTCGGAGTCGCGCACCGTCCAGGTCTTGCGGGCGCACGGTGCGGTGCCCCACGTCCAGAGCCGACCGAAGTACGGGTCGCGCCTGTCGGCCTTCGCGGCCAGCGCCGGGAACGAGCCGGCGTCCTTCGGGTGGTACCCGTCGGTGCAGTCCACCCCGAGGAAGGTCTCCAGCCCGTTGTCGTACGGGAAGTCGTACCGTCGTGCCTGCTCGCGGGCCTTGGCGGCGTGCCGGGCCAGCGTGGCCGACGCCGGGCGGCGGGCGGCCGGGGACGACGCCGGGTCCGTGAGCACCAGCAGGGTGGTGGTGATGTCGACGATGTCGGAGTAGCCCACCGGCCCGTAGAGCGCCCCCAGGCTGGCGGAGACGAAGTCGGCGTACGTGATGGTGACCGAGCCGAAGTCGGGGTCCTCGATCACCACCGGCTTGGCCCGCAGCCGCTTCGCGACCAGCTCGAACGACGCGACGGGGTCACCGGCGGCCAGCGGGCACGCCTGCGCGCCGGCCCGGTCGCAGCGCGCCAGGATCTCCCGCAGCGCCCGGTACGCGCCCTGTGCGCTGCGCATCCGGTCCTCCTGGGACAGCTTGCGCGCGGCACCCTGGCCGACCCACTCGTCGGGGTCGAGCACCCCGTCGATCGCCAGGGCGCGGATCCGGTCCGGGAACATGTTGGCGTAGTACTGGCCGAGCACGCTGCCGTAGCTGAAGCCGAGGTAGGTGAGCTTGGGGTCGCCCACGGCGCGGCGCAGCACGTCCATGTCCCGGGCGACCTCGGCCGTCGACATGGCGCCGGTCAGCGGCTTGCCCGTGGTGGAACAGCCCTTGCCGACCGCCTTCGAGGAGGCCACGTACGCCTTCTCCTCGGCCTTCGTCCACGGGAACGCCACGTTCAGCCCGGCGTACGCCCGGCTCTGCTCCTTCACGGACGGGAAGCACTTGACCCGTTGGCTGGCCGCGATCCCGCGCGGGTCGACGCCCACGATGTCGAAGCGGTCGAGCACCTCGTCGCCGAGGAAGTACGGCGCGGCGAGCGCGATGTCGGTGCCGGAGCCGCCGGGGCCGCCCGGGTTGACGAAGAGGCTGCCGATCCTGGCCTGCTGGTCGCGCGCCTTGACCCGCAGCAGGGCGACCTCGGTCGTCGGGCCGTTCGGCCGGTCGTAGTCCAACGGCAGTTGGACGGTGGCGCATTCGGCGTAGTCGTAGCAGGCGTACCAGTCGAGGTCGGGTGTGGGAACCCGGTCGACCCGGCGGGCCTCCTGGGGGCTGGTCCGGTCGGAGGTGACCGGACGGTCGCCGCGGGCGGGGGACGGTGCGGCGGTGGCGGGTGCGACCGCCGCGCCGGCTAGGAGGACGCCGGCGATTCCCGCAGCGGCGAGGGACCGGTTTCGTCTTGGCATGTGGACGCCTTCCGGTGGGCGACAGGAGCATCGAGTCAGGGCTCGACCACCGTCACTCTAGGGAGCACGGAACATGAATACGGGCCGGCGTGTGGCCATATATCCGACAATCCCGCGGGGTCCGTAACGAAGAATTCATTGTCGACGCTACTGCCCGCCCTCACCGCCCTCACCGCCCTCGCCCGGGCCGGCCCGACTGGCGGGCGCCGGGGCCCGCGACCGCCCAGGCGGGGTCACCGGTGGCGACTCCGCCGGTTGACAGCAGCCCCCGCGCGGACATGCTTGGACGGGTGAGCATTCCGAGGCCCGACGCGCGGGCGAAGGCGGTCGTCGCGGCGCTGGTCGCCGTCGCCCTGCTGGTGACGTTGATCGTGTGGGGGCGGCAGGACCTGGTCGGGGTGGTCCTGGCGCTGCTCTGCGTCCTGTCGACGATGATCGCGGCGGTGTCGGTGGCGGCCGCGCGGCAGGAGGGGGACGCGCAGCCGGCGGCCCCGCCGGGCATTGCGGGGCCGCCCGAGGGCCTGTACGGCGTCGACGCCGACACGCTGGAGTCGCTCGACCACCGGGAGGCGGTCCGCGCCATGCGGGAACGCCACCGGGGGCGCGGCGGCTCAGCGGCCCGTGAGGGTGGGTGAGGCGAGCGCGTCGAGCCCGCGCCCGGCCAGGCAGCGGTAGGTCCGGTCGGTGTCCGCCCCGGCCGGCGGCAGCACCTCGAGGTTCCAGCCGTCCGGGTAGCTGATCCCGCTGGTGATCCGGAAGGTGGTCTCGTTGCAGACCCGGCGGACCGCCGCGTCCGCGCTGACCAGGTCGTGGCCGGCCCCCACCAGGGCGTCGGGGAGCAGGCCCTCGGCGTAGCTCTCCCAGGTGTGCGGGCCGGCGCAGGGCACCCGGGCCGCGCGGGCCCGCGCGCCGCGCACCTCCATCGGCCCGAAGCACTCCAACTCGTCGGCGCAGCCCGCGCCGGCGGGCAGCCCGGCCGTCAGGGCACAGGCGGGCAGCACGACGCTCGTCGCCGCCACGCTCGTCGTGGCCGCGTCGGCCGTCGGCGTCGGGCCGGGGGTGGACGCCGCGCCGGCCAGCCAGGCTCCCGCGCCGGCCGAGGCGGCCATCGCGACCATCCCGGCGCCGCCGAGGAACCAGCGCCGCCGACGCCGCTGACCGACCGTGGGCACCGTCGGGTGGGGATCCTCCACCGGCGGTCGTGGGGCGGGCCCGGAGGCCCGGTCGACGGGGTACGGGCCGGCGGGGGCGGCACCGCCACCGACCGGGACCCAGGGCACACCCGCCCCGCCCGGCGAGGAGCCGTCGGCACCCAACGCCAGGCCGGCCAGCAGGTCGCGCAGCTCGATGGCCGAGGGGCGCTCGCCGGGATCGTTGGACATCCCGACCCGCAGCACGTCGATCATCGCCCCGGGCACACCGGGCAGGGCGGGCACCGGCTGGTGGAACATCTCCAGCACGGTGACCAGGCTGGGGTTGCGCTCGGACTGCCAGCGCGGCGGACGGCCGTGCATCACCGCGTAGAGGGTGGCGCAGAGGGCGTAGACGTCGACGGCGGGCGACGGCGGGCTGTGGTTGAACATCTCCGGCGGCGCGTAGGCCGGGGTGAGCACCTCCAGGGCGACCGTGGCGTCGCGCATCTCGGCCACCACGGCGAGCCCGAAGTCGGCCAGCACCGCCGGGTTGAAGTGCGAGTGGAGGATGTTGGCCGGCTTGACGTCGCGGTGCAGCACGCCGGCGGCGTGCGAGTGGGCGATCGCGTCGGCGATCTTCACCCCGAGGTCGCGCGCCTCGGCCGGCCCGAGCGGCGAGGTCCGCATCCGCTCCGCGTACGAGCCGTCGCACAGCTCCATGATCAGGTAGGGATGCTGGTCGATCGTCACCCCGACGTCGAAGAGGTCGACCACGTGCGGGTGCGACGACATCCGCCCGGCGGCCCGCGCCTCGCGCAGGAACCGGGCCTGGTCGTGCTCGCTGTCGAGCGTGCGATTCTCCACCTTGACCGCGACCTCGCGCCCGACCGAGATCTGGGTCGCCTGGTAGATGGTCGCGTACCCACCCCTGGCAAACACGCGCAAATCGGTTAGACCGGGCACAATGGGCAGCGGCAGGGCACCGGGCGGGGTCGCGGTCACAGCTTCGAAAATACCCAATCGGACCGGCGGCTCAGTGAACCGCATCAGCGGCGGGGACGGCACCGGCGACCGAGCCGCCCGGATCGCCCACCGTTTCCGCACCCGCGCGGCGGCCGTCCCACCAGAGACCGACGGCGGTCGCCACCGCGCCGAGGCCCTCCCAGGCCGCCACCCCGAAGAACCGGTCGGGCGCGATGCCGGCCAACACCGCGATGCTGAAGACCGCGAACGTGACCAGCCGGAACACCACGGTGAAGCGGAAGAACGGCCGCCACTCGGTGGCGGTGGCGAGCAGGTAGTAGACACCCATGTTGAACGAGGCCATCGAGGACGCCGTCAGAAAGGTGCCCGTGTGGTCGCCGACCGCCCGGGTCGCCGGCACCTCGAAGCCGAGCAGGCGCAGCAGCGCCTCCGGCCAGACCAGCCCGACCGCCCCCATCACCAGGGCCAGCACGCCGAAGACCGCGATCGTCCATCCCGCAGCCGAACGCGGCAACCTCATCGCGAACCCCCAGACCCGACGCGGTCGCACGACCGACCGCCCCTCGGACCTGACACGCTATCGGCCACCCCCGACACACCGCATCCCCGGAACCGCCAGACCTTCCGCGACCCGGACCGGCTCCACACAGGACTAGGGGGTGGCGAGGCGGGCGCGCAGGGCGTCGGCGGCGGCACGCTCGCTGCGCTGCTCCGTCGCGTACGCCAGGCGGACCGCCTCCTCCGCGCTGGCCAGCGCCTCCGCCGGCCGGCCGCAGGCCGCGAGCGCCTCGGCGAGCACGCTCGCGCCGACCACCTGGCTGCGCACGTCCTGCGCCGGGGCGGTGACGGCCCGGCCGGCCCAGGCCAGCGCCTGGTCGCACTGGCCGTGGGCGAGCAGCGCGGACGCGTACCGGGCCATGATCTGACGGCGGGAGAAGAGCAGCGAGGGCACGGTGGCGGCGGCCGTGGCCACCGGGGCGAGCAACCCGACGGCGGTCGCGGAGTCACCGGCGGCCAGCCGGGCGGTGGCCAGCAGCACCCGGGGACCCGCCTGCGCGGGCGCCTGCGGATTGTGCGGCTCGACGGCGGTCAGCACCGACCGGGCGTCCCGCTCGGCCGTGTCGCAGTCGCCCAGGTCCAACGCCACGAACCCGCGCAGCGTGCCGGCCATCCCGGTGAGCAACGGGTGCGACGTCCGTTCCGCGTACGACAGCGCGTCGGTGAGCAGGTCGACGGCGTGCCCCGGCTCGCCCAGGCCCCGGGCCACGACCCCCCGGACGACCAGCGCGAACCCGCGCCCCCAGTCGTCGGAGGCGGCGGCGAACTCCCGGTACGCCTGCCGGGCCCCCCGGTCCGCCTCGGCCAGCTCGCCCAGCTCGGCGGCGGCGAACGCCTCGACCGCGCGCAGCGTGCCCACCGCCCACGCCTCGCCGACCCGCTCGCCGAACGGCAGGAAGACCCGCGCCATCCGGCACGCCTCCCGCAGCCGGCCGGCCAGCAGCCGGGCGAAGGCGGTGGTGCCGCGCAGCCAGGCCCGCCCGTACGGGTCCTTCAGCTCGGCGAAGAGCCGGGCGGCCCGGCCGAGCACGGCATCGGTGCCGGCGAAGTCGCCCCGGGTCGTGGTCACCCAGGCCAGGTTCTGCAACGACCACGCCTGCCCCGGGCGGTCCTGCGCCTGGAGGCTGACCTGGTACGACGCGGCGAGCCGGCTGCTGGCCTGACCCAGCCGCCCGGCGACGAAGTCGGCCATGCCGAGGCGGCGCATCGCCGAGGCGCGCAGCGTCGGCAGGCCGGCGTCGGTGGCCACCTGCAACGCCTCCTGCCAGCAGGCCACGGCGCGCGCCTGGTCGCCCAGGGTCTGGTGGGCCTGCCCGGCGAGCAGCAGCGCGCTGGTCCGCAGGGCGGACTCGTCGCCGGCGTTGGCCGCGATCTTCTCCGCGAAGGCGAGGGCATCGGCGGAGCGGCCGATCTGGAGCAGCGCCCGGGCGTGCACCACGCGGTCGGCCGCCGGCACGCGGTCGCGGGCCAGCTCCGCGGCCCGTTCGGCGTACTCCACGGCCATCGCGGGCTCACTGGCCTGCAGGGACCGGCGGGCGGCCTCGCCGAGCGCGGTGACGCCCAGCGGCACCACGGCGCGCGCCGGCGCGTCCGGTCGCAGCCCGACCGCGTCGGCCAGCCTGGCGGCCCGCTCCACGTGCTGGGCCACGAAGACGTCGCGGGCCGCCTCGGTGAAGCCGCCCGGCGCGCCCGCCCCCGAGGGCGGTTCGGTGGCGGCCCAGCGGGCCAGCGCGGCGTGCCGCTCGGCCAGCTCGGCCTTGCTCACCCCCGCGTAGGCGGCCTCGCGCATCAGCGGCGTCGCGAAGGCGTAGCCGGTGCGGGTGCGGTGCAGCATCCGGCGTTGCAGCAGCTCCTCGACGGCACGTTCCAGTTCGACGGCGACCACCGCCGCCGGCCGCCCGTCGCGGCCGGCCCGCTGCTCGCGCAGCGCCTCCAGCGCCCCGGCCGGCACCGCGTCGCCGACGACCGCGGCGTCCCGCAGCACCGAGCGGGCCTCCGCCGGCAGCGCGTCGATGCGGGCGGCGAGCACCGCGGCCAGGTCCCGGGACAGCAGCCGGCTGCCGAGCGAGCCGGGCACCAGTCGCCAGCCGCCCGGGGCCGGGGCGTTCCGGTCGGCGACGGCGGTCAGCGCGCCCCGCTCCATCAGCAGGGTGACCAGCTCCGCCAGGTAGAACGGGTTGCCCTGGGCGGTGGCGAGCAGTCGGTCGGCGTCGGCCTGCGGCAGCCGCCCGCCGTTGAGGTAGGTGGTGAGCAGCCGGGCCGCGTCGGCGCCGCGCAGCGGCGGCAGCCCGTGCACCTCGGCGTCCGCGACCCGGGTCAGCGCCCCGGCGGTACGCACCAGCTCGGGCCGGCCCAGCAGCAGCACCAGCACCGGGCCGGCGAGCCGGGACAGGGTGAGCCCGAGCGCGCGGATGGTCTCGGTGGTGGCGTCGTGCAGATCGTCGACGACGATCACCAGGGGCGCCTCCCCGGCGAGCCCCGTGAGCAGGTCCGCGACGGCGTTCGGCACGGCGTCCGCGTCGGCCGGGTGGGCCGTGCCCCATTCGCCCTGATCGGCCGCGCCACCGGAGGGCAGCTCGGCATACCCGAGCAGGGCCAGTAGCTGGTCGGTGGCGATCGACGCCGGCTGCCCGGTGCGGCTGAGCCGCTGGCCGAGCCGGCGTAGGCGCTCCTCGACCGCCGGGCGGGTGAGCGCGGTGGCGGAGTCGTTGGGCAGGCCGACCGCCGCCCGGACCAGGTCGGCCAGGGGCGCGAGCCGGCGCCGCTCGCCGAACGCGGCACAGCGCACCGAGAGCACCCGGGCGCCGGTGTGCGCGGCGTACCGGCCGGGCCCCACGTCGTAGCCGGCGGCGAGGCGTTCCACCTCGGCGGCGAAGCGGGACTTGCCGATGCCGGCCTCGGCGGTCATCAGCAGCACCCGGGGCTCGGCCCGGTCGATCACCTCGGCCAGCCGGCCGGCGACCCGGCCGACCTCGGTCTCCCGGCCCACGAAGGGCGCCTCGTCACCGAGGCCGGAGCGGGTGCCCGGGGCGTCCAGGAGGCCGAGCAGCTCGTACGCCTCGACCGGTTCGCGCTTGCCCTTGAGCCGCAGCGGTCGCAGCGTCCGCCAGGAGGCGACGTGCCGGGTGGCGGCGGAGGTCCGCGCCCCCGCGTAGACCGCGCCGACGGCGGCGGCGTCGGCCAGCCGGGCGGCGGTGTTGACGGTGTCGCCGATGACCGTGTATTCGATCGCGGCCTGGATGCCGGCGATCACGTCGCCGGTGTTGAGCCCGACCCGCAGGCCGAGCGGCGCGCCACCGCCCCGCTCGTCGTCGAGCACCCGGCGGACCGCCCGCTGCATCGACAGCGCGGCGCGCACGGCCCGCTCGGCGTCGTCCTCGTGGGCGACCGGGGCGCCGAAGACCGCCATGATGCCGTCGCCGGTGAGCTTGTCGACGTGCCCGCCGAACGTCTTCACCGCCCCGGCCAGGGCCGCGAGCACCCGGTCGGTGACCGCGCCGACGCGTTCCGGGTCGAGATCCTCCGACCAGGAGGTGAAGTCGGACAGGTCGCCGAAGAGGACGGTCACCACGCGGCGTTCGGCCGCGGGCAGCGTGGCGGCGGCCGGCAGCGCGGCCCCACAGTTGTGGCAGAAGCGCGCGCCGGGCACGGCGACGGTTCCGCACACCGGGCAGGTCACGCTTGCTCCAACCCCGCGGCACCTCCGCCGGATTCCCGGCCCAGGTGGTCGAGTTGGGCCCGGACCGACCACTCGGCGGCCCACCACAGCGACCGGTCGACGTCCGCGTAGACCGTCGCGACCACCTCGGCGGCGGTGCTGGCGCCCCCGGCGACGGCGGCCCGGACCTGGTCGAGCCGGGCACGGCGGTGCGCCAGGTAGAAGTCCGCGGCGGCGGCGCAGTCGGCCAGCGCCGGGCCGTGCCCCGGCAGCGCCGGGATCCCCCGGTACGCCGAGAGCAGCTCCAGGCTGGCCAGGTAGTCCCCGAGGTGCCCGTCCGGATGGGCGACCACGGTGGTGCCCCGGCCCAGGATCGTGTCGCCGGTGAGGACGACCCGCTCGTCGCCGTGCTCGACCAGGAAGCAGACCGAGTCGCCGGTGTGCCCCGGGGTCGGCACGAGCCGGACGTGCAGGCCGTGCCCGCCCAGTTCCTCGCCGGGCGTGGCCAGCGGCTCCCCGGCGAGGGTGTGCGCCGGGTCGGCGGCGCGTACGGGCACCCCGCCGAGCAGCTCGTGCAGGCGGCGCGAGCCGTCGGTGTGGTCGGGGTGGCCGTGGGTGACCAGCACCAGGCCGATCGGCCCCCGCGCGGCGATCGCCGCCAGGTGCCCCTCGTCGGCCGGGCCCGGGTCGACGACGACGGCGTGTTCCCGGCCGGGGGCGCGCAGCACCCAGGTGTTGGTGCCGTCGAGCGTCATCGGCCCGGGGTTCGGGGCGCGCAGCAGCGTCACCCAGCCCGGCAGCTCGTCGGCGAGTGCCGCCGCCGGCGCGGTGAAGTGCCCGGTCATGGCTGCGATCGTACGGCCCCGCCGGCCGCGCCCCGCGATCATGCGCTTTCGGCCCGTGGAACATCCCACTTCACGGCTTTTGCCGAGGCCGGCGCGCAGGATCGCGGGGAGGCGACGCGGGTCAGGCGACCTCGACGATCACGTCGATCTCGACGGGGGCGTCCAGGGGCAGCTCGGCGACGCCGACGGCACTGCGCGCGTGCCGGCCGGCCTCACCGAAGACCGTGCCGAACAGGTCGGAGGCGCCGTTGATCACGCCCGGCTGGCCGGTGAATCCCGGCGCGGAGGCCACGAAACCGGTCAGCTTGACGATCTTGACCACGTTCTCCAGGCCGACCAGCGAGTCGATCGCGGCCAGCGCGTTCAGGGCACACCGGTGGGCCAGGTCCTTCGCCTGTTCGACGGAGACACCGGCGCCGACCTTGCCGGTGGCGAGCAGCTTCCCCTCGGCCATCGGCAGTTGCCCGGAGACATAGACGTGCTGCCCGGACTGGACGGCCGGCACGTAGCTGGCCACCGGCGCGGCCACCTCGGGCAACGCGTGCCCGAGCTCCGCCAGCTTCGCGTGCGGACCCCCGCTCATCCGGCCACCTCGCCGCGCCGGGCGACGCCACGGGACACCGGGACGGCTCCCCCGCTCCGGTCGCTCATGCCTTCGGCCGCTTCAGGTAGGCGACGAGCTGCTCCGGGTTGGGACCGGGAACCACGTTGACGAGTTCCCACCCGTCCTCACCCCAGTTGTCGAGGATCTGCTTGGTCGCGTGGACCAGCAACGGGACCGTGGAATATTCCCACTTCTGCATTGGTGGAGGGCTCCCTCGAATGGAGTTCGACTCTTCGGGGCCCCAGCCTACGGTTCGCCGGCGGTCGGGGGCGCGGGACGCTGCTCCGGGGGCGTCGGCGCCTCCCCGCAGGGGCTGCCGTGCCCGTACGGCTGGGGGCAGCGGGAGCGGTCCGGCAGCAGCAGGTCGCAGAAGACCCGGTGCCGGTTGTTCTGGTCGTCGGTGCTGGACACGGTGGTCTCGCCGGCGTCCAGTTCGATCAGGAAGCTCAGCGAGGTGGCGACGGTGTCGGCCAGCGCGGTGGCCGCACTCAACCCGGCGACCCGGATCGGCAGGTGGATGACGTATCCGGGTTCCTCCTCGTCCCGCCCCGCCGGGCCGCTGCGTCCGGCCGGGGGGCCCACCTCGACGGGTTCGGCGAACCGCCGGTACGACCGCTCGTTGATGGGCAGGCCGCCGCCCTCGGCGTCGCCTGAGGGGCCGCCCCGGGGCCGCCGCGCCCGGTCGCCCGCCGGGAACTGGGCTCGAGGATTGTTGTCCACGTCGCGCATGCCTTGCCTCCGGACGTCGTGCCTGGTCACGTCACCACCTGTGGACTCGGGCCCACCGCCCGGCCCGCCCCCCGCGCCGCTGAGAACCTAGATCCGGGGGGACCGTTCGGCCAACAGGACGCGCACGATTGGTCACCTCGAGTCACATATGCGACACAGGGTCGGTAGGAAATCCGACGGCGCCCGCCGCCCCCCGGGGTGGCGGGCCGACCGCTACCCTTCCGGTCGGACGGGCGCTCGCCAGCTCCCCGCCAGCTCGATCACGCGCGTCGCCGGGCAGGCGACGACGTCGCACCCCCGAGGGATGAGATGACCCAACCACCCAGCGGCGGCGACCCCGTCGGCTCGCCGGCCGACCGGCCGGACGCCCCGGCGACGCCCGACGCCGCCCCCGGCCCGCCCGCCGGACCCGGCGGCTTCCCGGGCCCGGCGGTTCCGCCTCCCCCGGCCGGTCACCCGCCCTACCAGCCGGCTCCCGCGCCGAGGAAGAAGCGCGGGGTGATCATCGTTTCGGTCGTCCTGGCCGTGGTCCTGCTGCTCTGCGTCGGCGGCGGCGTCGTCGCGTTCCTGGCGCTGCGCGACGTCGAGAGCGGCGAGGGCGCCAAGGAACCGGCGGTCGCGGTGGACGAGTTCCTCAAGGCCGTCTACGAGGACCGCGACGCGGACCGGGCGGCCGGCCTGGTCTGCACCGGGGCCCGCGACGAGAAGAAGATCAAGGCCAAGGTGGCCGAGGTCGAGAAGCACGTCTCGGCCCACCAGAACCCCCGGTTCCGGTGGAGCAGCCCGAAGGTGGACGACCAGAGCGCCGAGCGCGCCACGGTCACCACCCGGCTCACGATGACCACCGCCGACGAGAAGACCGCCGACCAGGACCTGCGGTTCACGGTGGTGAAGAAGACCGGTTGGTGGGTCTGCGAGGTCGCCTGACTCCACGGGCTGGATAGGCTCGACGGGTGCGAGCAGCAGAGTCGCCGGCCGATCCGGCCGGCACACAGTGGCCGGCACGCCTCCACGTGGTGACCGGCAAGGGCGGCACCGGCAAGACCAGCGTCGCGGCGGCGCTGGCCCTGGCCCTGGCCGCCGGGGGCCGGCGCACGCTGCTGGTCGAGGTCGAGGGGCGGCAGGGCATCGCCCAGCTCTTCGGCACCGACCCGCTGCCGTACGAGGAGCGGCACCTGACCGACGCCCCGGGCGGCGGGGAGGTGCGGGCCCTGGCGGTGGATGCCGAGCTGGCCCTGCTGGAGTACCTCGACATGTTCTACAAGCTCGGCGCGGCCGGCCGGGCGCTGCGCAAGCTCGGCGCGATCGACTTCGCCACCACCATCGCCCCGGGCCTGCGGGACGTCCTGCTCACCGGCAAGGTGAAGGAGGCCACCACCCGCACCAGCGGTCAGCGCCGGGCGTACGACGCGGTGGTGCTGGACGCGCCACCCACTGGGCGGATCGGCCGGTTCCTCAACGTCACCGCCGAGACGGCCCGGCTGGCGAAGGTCGGCCCGATCAAGACCCAGAGCGAGGGCGTCGCCGCGCTGCTGCGTTCCCCGATCACCGCCGTGCACGTCGTCACCCTGCTGGAGGAGATGCCGGTCCAGGAGACGCTCGACGCGATCGCCGAGCTGACCCAGCTCGGCTTCCCGGTGGGGCGGGTGATCGTCAACGGCGCCCGTCCGCCGGTGCCCGCGGGCCGGGTGGTGTCGGCCACGGAGCTGGAGCGGGGCCTGCGCGCCGCCGGCCTGCGCGCCGACCGGGGCACCGTCGCCGGGTTGGCCGCCGAGGCACGTGACCAGGCCGTCCGCCGGGAGCTGGAGGATTCGCTGCGCACCGACCTGGTGGAGCTGGGGCTGCCGATGACCGAGTTGCCGCTGTTGCCGGGCGGGGTGGACCGGGCGGGCCTGGACCGCTTCGCCGCGACCCTGCTCGGGGCGGACTGACTCACACCTGGCCCCGGCACGGCGCGCGGAGCGGGTCGGCCCGATACGCTCGATTGGTGCCTTCCGAAGACGCGGCGCCGCAGCTGGACGTCGACCAGATTCTCGCCGATCCGGGCGTCCGGATCGTGGTGTGCTGCGGGGCGGGCGGGGTGGGTAAGACGACCACGGCCGCCGCGCTCGCGCTGCGGGCCGCGGAGCGGCACGGCCGGCGCACGGTGGTGCTCACCATCGACCCGGCCCGCCGGCTGGCCCAGTCCCTCGGGCTGACCGAGCTGGACAACACCCCCCGCCAGGTCAAGGGGATCGACGTCGAGGTCAGCGGCGGCGAGCTGCACGCCATGATGCTCGACATGAAGCGCACCTTCGACGACGTGGTGCTGCAACACACCGATCCGGCGAAGGCGGCGGAGATCTTCGCCAACCCCTTCTACCAGGCCATGAGTTCCACCTTCGCGGGCACGCAGGAATACATGGCGATGGAGAAGCTGGGCCAGTTGCACGCCCGGGGCGAGTGGGACCTGATCGTGGTGGACACCCCACCGTCCCGCTCGGCGCTGGATTTCCTGGACGCCCCGGCCCGCCTGTCCCGCTTCCTCGACGGGCGGATGCTGCGGCTGCTGCTGGCCCCGGCGCGGACCGGCGGGCGCAGCATGTTCAGCCTGGTCACCGCCTCGTTCGGGATGTTCTCCAAGGTCGTGCAGAAGGTGCTCGGCGCCCAGCTGCTGACCGACCTGTCCGGCTTCGTCGCCGCGTTGGATTCGATGTTCGGCGGCTTCCGGCAGCGCGCCGAGCAGACGTACCGCATCCTCCAGGCGGGGGAGACGGCGTTCCTGCTGGTCGCGACGCCGGAGTCGGACGCGGTCCGGGAGGCCGCCTACTTCGCCGGCCGGCTGCGTGAGGAGAAGATGCCGCTGGCGGGCCTGGTGCTCAACCGGGTGCACAGCCCCGCGGTGCCCGGCCTCGACGCGGCGCAGAGCCTGGCCGCCGCGGAGCGGCTGGCCGGCCTCGGCGGGCACGAGGGCACCGTCGACGTGTTGCGGGCCCACGCCGCGCTGGCCCAGCAGGCCGTACGCGAGCGGCAGGTGGCGGCCCGGTTCACGGAGGCGTTCCCGGCGGTGCCGGCGGTGTCGGTGACGGCGCAGCCCGCCGACGTGCACGACGTCGACGGGCTGCGGACGATCGGCGCGGCGATCAGCCGGCCGTGACGGCGGTCAGCCGGCGGTGGTGACGAGGATCTTGTCCTTGCCGGCCTTGTCCTTGGCGTTCTTCTTCATCGCGGCCTCGAACATCTTGCGCCAGCTCGCCACCTGGGGGTGGCGACGCAACAGCGCACGGCGTTCGCGCTCGGTCATGCCACCCCAGACGCCGAACTCGATCCGGTTGTCCAGCGCGTCGGCCAGGCACTCGTACCGAACTGGGCAGCTCCGGCAGATCCGCTTCGCCACGTTCTGTTCGGCGCCCTGTACGAACAACGCGTCCGGGTCCCCGTTCTGACACGCCGCCAGCGACGGCCAGTCAGTGATCATGCCCATCTGTACACGTCCCCCCTTGCAGTACTACCGACCCCGTCGCGGACCAGCCGGCAATTCCCCCCGACCGCCCGTCCCGCCTTCCCCAAGGCGGCACGGACGACATGTGGCGTTGTCGCCGCCATCATCATGCTCTGTAGTCGACTGATTACGCAACGTTGTCGGCGAAATCCATCATTCCGGACACTCCCGGCTTCCCGGGCCTTGCGCCCGCCGGTTACCCCGCCGAAGTCCGTGAAAACGCTGCGGGTCCCTCCGGCAGGAGGGAGACTCGGCGCCGGGTCCACGCAACCACCCACCGGGGGTCGTGCGTTTAACACAACGAGGCCGGCGCGCGCAGGAAATGGGGAAAGAACGCCCCGGCGCCCCTCGTTCCCTACTCGCGTACCCTGCTGGAGTGACCTGGATGCGGAAACGTGACCACAATGTATTGACCAACGCCGCATCGCTACTCATCTGTGGCCTACTGGCCGGCGTGGTGGTCGCAGCCGCGGCCTTCCCCGCAGTGGCGATGTCCGGGCTGGCAGCGAAGGCCGGCTCGGAAACCTTCGGCGCGCTGCCCAAGGAGCTGACGGTGGGTCGCGCCCCGCAGATCAGCTACCTGTACGCCTCGGACGGCAAGACCCCCCTGGCGACCATGTACGACGAGAACCGTCGCGACGTGAAGCTCAAGGACATCGCGCCCATCATGCAGAAGGCGATCATCGCCGCCGAGGACCACGACTTCTACAAGCACAACGGCGTGGACCTCAACGGCATCGCCCGGGCCTTCGTCAACAACCAGTCCAACTCGTCCAGCCAGCAGGGCGCCTCGACGCTGACCATGCAGTACGTCCGGCTCGCCATCGCCTACTCGGCGAGCCACCCGGCGGACGTGGTCGCGGCCACCGAGGACACCAGCGCCCGCAAGCTGCGCGAGATGCGCTACGCCCTCCAGATCGACAAGGAGCTCTCCAAGGACGAGATCCTGGAGCGCTACCTGAACATCGCCGCGTTCGGCAACGGCGCGTACGGCATCTACGCCGCCAGCCAGGTCTACTTCAACAAGCCGCCGAGCAAGCTGAAGACCGAGGAAGCGGCCATGCTCGCCGGCATGGTGAAGGCGCCCAGCACCAACGACCCGACCACCAAGAGCGGCCACGCGGCGGCCCTCGCCCGGCGCGACTACGTCATCCAGAACATGGTCGAGACCGGCGCCGTCACCCAGCAGGAGGCGGACGCCGCGAAGGCCACCAAGCTCGTGGTCACCGGCAAGCGGGCCCCCAACGGCTGCGTCTCGACCAACGAGAAGGGCTGGGGCTTCTTCTGCGACTACTTCTACCGCTGGTGGATGGGACAGGAGACGTTCGGCTCGACCTCGTACGACCGGGAGCGGCGGCTCAAGAGCGGCGGCTACAGCGTGGTCACCACGCTCGACCCGCAGGCCCAGCGCGGCGCCGACAAGGCCGTCCGCAAGGCCAAGCCGGAGAAGAGCAAGGAAGCCGCCATGGTGGCGGTCGTCGAGCCGGGCACCGGCCGGGTGCGGGCGCTGGCAGTGAACCGCACCTTCAAGCTCGACGACCCGAAGAAGCCGGCCAACAAGCCGCACAGCGAGCCGAAGCAGCGCAAGAAGGGCAAGCTCGGCAACTACCCGAACACCGTGAACCCGCTGCTCACCGGCGGCGACGGCATCACGGGCTACCAGGCCGGCTCGACCTTCAAGATCTTCACCATCGTGGCGGCGCTCGAGAAGGGCATCCCGCTCAGCTACCCGATCAACGCCCCGCAGACGTTCAAGTCGGAATACATCGTCGAGTCCGGCAGCCCCGCGGCCTGCCCGGGGACCAACAAGTACTGCCCGACCAACTCCGGCAAGAAGGCCGGTGGCCTCCAGAACATGTGGAGCGCCTTCGCCTCCTCCGTCAACACGTACTTCGTGCCGCTGCAGCAGCAGGTCGGCGCGGAGAACGTGGTCGACGTGGCCAAGCGGCTCGGCATCCAGTTCCGGGTCAGCAAGGAAAACTCGTGGGCCAACGACAAGTCGGCAGCCCACGACTGGGGCTCGTTCACCCTGGGCGTCACCGACACCACCCCGCTGGAACTGGCCAACGCCTACGCCACCCTCGCGGCGGACGGCAGGTACTGCGAGCCCATCCCGGTGCAGTCGATCAAGGACCCGGAGGGCAAGAAGCTCGACATCGCCAACCCGCGCTGCGAGAAGCGGGTCAGCACCGAGGTGGCCCGTGCCGCCGTCGATGCCGCCCGCTGCCCGGTCGGTGACAACTCCTCCACCAGCAAGTGCGGCGGCAGCCGTACGGCCGCCAACGTGCGGGGCATCGTCGACGCCCCGGTGGCCGGCAAGTCCGGCACCACCGACTCCGAGAAGAGCGCGGCCCTGGTCGCCATGACCAGGCAGTACGCGGTGGCCGGCATCATGGCCGACCCGGACTGGCCGCAGACCAACGTCAAGATGAAGCACGGCCAGCGCGACGGCATCAACCCGCCGGTCTACGAGACGCTGCGCGACGCCATGAAGGGCAAGGACCGGAAGAACTTCGAGCCCCCGGGCCAGAAGATCTCCGAGGGTGACCAGCGCCGGATCCCCGACGTGAAGTGCCTGGACCCGCAGCAGGCGAAGTCGCGGATCGAGGCGGAGGGCTTCGACGCGGTCATCTCCGACATCAAGGTCCCGTCGAGCTGCCCGGTCGGCAAGGCCGCCGGCACCAGCCCCGACGGCCGGACCATCAAGGGTGGCGTGGTGACCATCCAGATCAGCTCCGGCGGCGGCACCGCACCGGGCAACCCACCGAACAACCCCGGTCGCCCGCCGGGCAGACCCGGCGGCTGAGCCGGCCGCACAACCGGACGGGCGGGCACCCCTCGTGGGGTGCCCGCCCGTTTCGCGTACCCGGTCGGGTGTGTGCCGGAGTCAGAGGCCGAGCTGGCGGCGGACCTCGGCGGCGACCCGGCCGCCCTCGGCCCGGCCGGCCACCGCCGCCTGGGCCGCCTTCATGGCCGGGCCCAGCTGCGTCCTGCCGGTGAAGCCGCCCGCGGCGAGCGCCCCCGCGACCAGCTCGCTCAGCTCGGCGTCGGGGAGCTGCCGCGGCAGGTAGCGCTCCAGCACCTCGCCCTCCGCGACCTCCTTGGCGGCCTGCTCGGTGCGACCGGCGTCGCCGAAGGCGGTGGCGGCCTCCCGACGCTTCTTCGCCTCCTTGGTCAGCACCGCGAGCACCTCGTCGTCGGTGAGCTCGCGCTTGGCCTTCCCCGCGACCTCGGCGACGCCGACGGCGGCGAGCGCCATCCGCAGCGTGGAGGTGGTCAGCTCGTCGCGCGCCTTCATGGCGGCGCGCATGTCAGCGGTCAGACGGTCCTTCAGCGTGCTCATGGACGGTGAAACTACCCTGAACGCCATGCGAAAGCGCACACTATTCCGACTCGCGACCGGGACCGCCGCCCTCGGCGCGGCCACCCTGGCATACGCGTCACTCGTCGAGCGCAACATGTTCACCCTGCGGCGGTACGACGTGCCGGTCCTGCCGGCCGACGCCGAGCCGCTGCGGATCCTGCACCTGTCGGACCTGCACATGACGCCCGACCAGGGCCGCAAGCAGCGCTGGGTGGCTTCGCTGGCCGGGCTCGACCCCGACCTGGTCGTGGTCACCGGGGACAACATGGCACACCCCGACGCCGTGTCCGGAGTGCTGCGCGCCCTCCAACCGCTGCTTGACTACCCGGGCGCCTTCGTCTTCGGCTCGAACGACTACACGGGGCCGGTCTGGAAGAACCCGTTCACCTACTTCCTGCCCGACCGGGAGTACACCGAGGGCGTCGAGCTGCCCCACGAGGAACTGCGCGACGTCTTCGTCGGCGCCGGCTGGACGGACCTGAACAACGCCCGCACCACCGTCAAGGCCGGCGGCCGGGCCGTCGAACTGCTCGGGGTGGACGACCCGCACGTCGAACGGGACGACTACGACTCCGTGGCCGGGCCGGTGTCGCCCGCCGCCGACCTGTCGATCGCGCTCACCCACTCCCCCGAGCCGGCCCTGCTCGACCGGATGGCCGCCGACGGCTTCGGGCTGCTGCTCGCCGGGCACACCCACGGCGGCCAGGTCTGCGTACCGGGGGTCGGGGCCCTGGTCACCAACTGCGGCCTGCCCCGCTCCATGGCCCGTGGCCTGCACCGCTGGCCCGGATCCGACTCCTGGCTGCACGTCTCCGCCGGCCTCGGCACCCACCCGACCGCCCCCGTCCGGTTCGCGTGCCGGCCGGAGGCGAGCGTGCTCACCCTCGTCCCCCGCTGACCCGTACGCCCGCACCGTTGATCGCCGGGCCGCCGGGGCGTGGGCGGCGGCCCGGCGGCACCCCGACACGACGGCTCAACGCGAGGGGCTGGCGGGCCGCCACGACGGTGGGGTACCGAGTTTGACCTCCGAGCGGGGTGGGCTAGTATTTGTCCGCACGCCTCGGGGTGTGGCGCAGCTTGGTAGCGCGCTTCGTTCGGGACGAAGAGGTCGTCGGTTCGAATCCGGCCACCCCGACCAGGTAAGAGGGCACATCCTATCGACGGATGTGCCCTCTAGTGCTTCCTGGGTGACTAACTGAGTGACTACCGCTCCGGGGTCAGCGCGAAGATGCGATCCATGGCGACCGCTCCGCTCAGCAGCACCGGCCGCAGCTGATGCCGGTAGACCTTCTCGGTGACCGTGGTGCCGGAGTGCCCGCACAGGTCGGCGATGTCCTCCAGACTCACACCGCTGCTGGACAGCACCGAGACGAAGCTGTGCCGCAACTCCCGGGGTGTCCACTCGCCGGCGGTCAGGCCAGCCTTGGCAGCGACCCTGCGAAAGGCTCGCCGGACGTTAGCGGCGTCCAGCGCGCTGCCGGTCGCGCTGGCGAACACGAGGTTCCGGGGCTGCCAATCCTTGCCGGCCTTGTCCCGGTCGCGTTGTTGCAATTCCCGGTGACGACGGAGGGCGACCACACACCGGAGCGGTAGCGCGAGCGTGCGACGTGACTTCCTGGTCTTGGTGTCCCCACCGGCTCGGACCGAGTGCCACACCGCGATAGACGGCGGCACGGGCGGATCATCGTCAGGCCGCCCGGCCAGGTCGACATGCTCCCACGTCAGCGCCCGCAGTTCCTCGGTGCGCGCGCCCGTCAGCAGGGACAAAACCACGTAGGCGTAGAGACGCCCGTCCTCAGCGGCGCTAAGGACCGCCTTGGCTTGGTCAAGCGTGAGCGATTTCGAGGGCCGCCCTTCCTGGCCTTTGGGTATCGAGCAGAGAGCTACCACGTTTCGCTTCACCTTGTCGCGAGCCATTGCCCGATTCACCGCCCGATTCAGGCAGGCGTACAACTCGCGTAGGGTGCGGGTGCTGAGGGTTGCCGCTTTGTCGGCTAGCCACCGGTCAACATCTTCCGCGCTGAGATCGCGCAGTTTCCGCGCGCCCAACTCAGGAAGAATGTGTCCACGGCAGAGGTAGCCGCACTTGTCAGCCGTGCCCTTCGCTACTCCGCTCAGCCCGTAGGCAAGCCAGTCGTTGACGGCGTCCGCGACGGTAAATCCCTGGGGAGCGATGACCAGCCCGTCTTCGTGGTCGCGCAGCACCTCCTTGAGCTTGTTCTTGGCTTCTGTCTTAGTCTTGCCGCTTCCCCGGCGGACGATGCGCTTACCAGCCGGGGTGTAGCCGGTGGTGACGGACGCGATCCACCGCTGTCGTGACTCGTCCCAGTGCAGGCCGCCATCTCCGCGACCTCGGCGCTTGGTCATCAGGCAGCCTCCTTCATGCTTTCGCGCTCAAGTAGCGCGACGTAATCAGCGATCGCTTGGGCGGGTATGAGGCGAGCACGCCCCTGAGTGACTGACCGGAGACGACCGGATCGGAGCTGTTCATAGATCACGGTGCGACTCATGCTGAGCAGCGCCATTGCCTCAGGGATGCGGTAGAGGGCTTTGATTCGCACGCTGAGCGCCTTTCTGCTCATTGACTGACGACGGGGAAAGTGTGCGGGGGCCATCTCGGCAGAGAGCTTTAGAGACGGGGCTTGAGAACGCCACTGAGCCAAGATTTCCGGGCGGCTGGTGTTAGGACATGCGCCAAACCGTCTGTGCGGCTCTCAGCGGGCCGGCCACGTGGGTCGGCGGCGGGTGGTTGGTGCGTTGCTGCGCGGGAGGGCTGAACCATCTCCGCATCTCCGCATCTCCGCAAACATGGCTGTGAGCTGGGCGAATGCTTGCGGAGATGCGGAGTGCTGCTGAGGGGTCATCTCCGCAAAGGGGGTGTCATCTCCGCAGCGAGGTTGCGGAGATGCGGAGATCGATGATCCTTGAGGTTCTGATCTCCGCAGAGTGTTTCCCCTGGTAGAGCGCCGTTGCTGCGGCGTTGCGGAGATGCGGAGATGGTTCAGCGGGTTTTACCCCTCGTGGCGTTCGACCCAGAACACCGACCGGTCGCCGCGGTCGTTCTTGCCGGCCCGGATGACGTGATCGCCGCGCCACCGTCCGGCCTGCCCGGTCAGCAGCCGGCCGAGCTGGAGGGGGTTGGGTAGGCGGCCGTTGTGGGTGGTGATGAACTGCCCATCCCACGGGTCGTTGACATCGCTACCAAGGTGCATCGGCTCGGCGTCCTGACGTAGCTCGGCGGCGGTCATCGCACGGCCGCCGTGGCGGTCGTGCCAGCAGGTGAGGAACGCGCGCCAGCGCGTTTCGTCTTCATCGATCTCACGGATGTCGGCGGCGTTGGTGAGGAACCCGTCGATGCCGTGGTGGGCGAGGAACCCGCCGAGGGCTTGCGCCCACGGGGTGAACTGCCGCATCGACAGGCCGGTGACCCGGGGCGCTCCCCGGCGGGTCCAGTCGAGCACGAGGACCAGGAGGTGCCACAGGACGGTGAGTTGGTTGGCCGGGTCGGTGATCCATTGGTCGAGGTGGGGGATGCCGAACCCGCGTTGGTCGCGCAGCTCGGGGCGGGGCATGTTCGGGTCGAGGTGCACCCGCACCGTGCGAGACGCCATGTCCCCGCCAACTTGAAGGTTGTTGCCGGTGGCCATCCACAGCCGGTCGTTGACGGTGGCGACGTTGCGCGACGCGCCCAACTGCCGATCGGACCACACGCCGGAGGTGACAAGCTGGGCGAGCACAGCGGAGTCAATGACGGTGCCCTCAGCCAGGTTGTCCCAGATCACCACCCCGACCTGCTCGGCCAGAACCGCGGTGATGCTCTTACGCAGCTCTTCATCCGAGTAGGCCCAGGTCATGACGCGTTGCCCGTAAAGCATTCCCGGCCCGGCGGTCAGGATCGTCTTCCCCGATGACGGCATGGTCGCGTCGATGAGCGCGAACGGGGTCAGGGATCGGGTGAAGTGCCGCAGGATCGGCGTTGCCAGCAGCGCCACGTAGTTAGCCCGATCAGCGGCACTGGCCCAAGGGAAGTCGCGCAGGAACCGGCCGAGCAGGAACGTACGCGCCTCATCTACCTGCTCGGCGGTGGGTTCGTCCGGCACGGGCGGCAGCGCCACCTTGGACGCGAGGTAGAGGCCGGTGGCCGGGTCGTAGCCGGGCCGCTGCAACAGGGTGCCGTCGCGGCGCAGCACCGGAGCGCCGATGATCCCGCGCAGTGGCGGCACGCCCGGCCATGTCTTGCCGGCCAGCACCGAGGACAGGATGTCGCGGGGCGGGGTCACCTCCTCTTCGAACATCTCCGGGTCGCCGGTGTCGCTCTTGCGGGTCTTGAGCCGGTAGACGTAGGCGTGCTCGGCGAGCAGCCCGGCCAGGCCGGCGGGGTTGACCATGCTCGCCGACACCGGCAGCGGCGAGTCTTCGTCGGCGGCGGTGGCGAGCCCACCGGAGACGGCCTCCATGTGCACCAGTGCGCCGGCCGACACGTAGGTGTCGGGCAACAGCCCGTCGACGAGCGCGGCCTTGAGCACGCGGATGGTTTCCGGCCCGGAGCCGATCTGTAGGCGGGTGGTCATGCCGCTGCCTTTCCGATGGTGGCGAGACTGCGCGGATTGCGTGCCCCGGTGCGCAGGCCGGAAGCGATCGTGCGGGCGACCTCACCGGCCCGCAGCCCGACCGACAGCGCGGCCGGTTCCAGGACGGCGGTCACGTCGTCGTCGGTGAGCGCCCCTCCGGCGGCGAGCTGGCCGAGGGCAACCGCGCTGGTGAACAGGGCGTGGTTGCGTTGCCCGTCGGGGGCGGCGGTGAGGTGGGCGACCTGGCGGCGGATAGCCGCCGCGACGTAGGGGCCGTGCCGGTCTGCCGGCAGCGCCACCGGGGCGGGCCGGTAGGCCGGTCGCGGGGCCGGGGTGAGTAGCCCTGCCAGCCACGCGGGCAGCAGCGCCGGTTCGCAGCCCAGCGCCACCGCGTAGGGGCGGCCGGCGACGGTGCTGCCGGCGGCGACGACGTAGCCGCCGTGGGCGCGGGTGTCGACCTTCCACCCCAACCCGCCCCGGTCTCCGGTCGTGTTGCGCAGCTCCGGCCCGGTGGTCGGGTGGCGGTAGTACAGGTGGCTTCCACCCCGACCGGTGGTCACGGTGTACGTGGTGTCGATGCTGCCGCCATGGCGGTCAGCTAGGGCGGTGAGCACGTCCAGGCCGTCACGCGCACCGGCGCACGCGGCGGGCGGGGTGTCGTCGGCGGTTTTCGGCACGTCGAGGTCGACCACCGCCAGCCCGGACGGGCCGCAGGCGATGCCGACGCCGTAGGGGCGCGTCGACCACGCCCGCCGGATGCGGTCCGGGTCGGTCGTGGCGCGGGGTTCCCAGCCGAGGTGTAGGCCAGCGGCGCGGCAGCGCGGGTCGGCCTGGGTGCAGTTCTCGGCGGTGTGGTCGGGGAATGCGGGCCGCTTGTCGTCGGGGCGCAGCGGGAAGACGTGCCATCCGCGTGCGACGTGGGCAAGGGCAGCGGCCAACAGGCCAGGGTCGGGCATGAGGTCCCTTCCTTCGGTCGATGGCGAACACAGGGGCGTAGAGGGCGGCTCCGGCCGCCCCGCGAGCGCTGAGGGCGTGTGCGCGGGGCAGCGCAGCCCTTGTAGGTAGGGCCGGAGATTGTTCGGGGTGTGGCAGTGCCGGGCGGCGGTGCCGATCCAGTGGCCGCACCGCTCGCCGGTCACCGCGCGGCCCGCCCGGGTCGAGGTCGGGCCGCGATGGCGGCGCGGGTCACGGCCTGGCGCACGTCGCCGAGCAACCCCACCAACTGGCGACGGGCCGCGATCTCGCCGGGAGCGAGGGCGACCCTGACGCGCACCTCGGCGTGCTCCCGGCCGGCAGCGGTACGCACCCTGACAAGCACGGCGCGGGCGTGGCCGGCGTCAACCACGATTTCGTCGGAGCGGTGCTCGCCGAGGTTGCAGCGGTGATCCCGGCCGCACCAGTCGGTGTGACCGGCGCGGCCGGCGCGGCGGGTCATCGTGGGGTGCCCTTGTCGTGTAGCTGGCGCAGGTAGTTGAGGGCGGCGCGGCCGGGGCGTAGGTGCTCGCCGTTGCCGTCGCAGCGGTAGCAGGTGCGGCCGGTGCGCAGGATCAGGGAGCGGCGGCGGCCGGTGCCCTGGCAGCGTCGGCAGCGCCGGAACGGACGCACCCAGCACACGGCTAGGTAGCTGAGCGTGACGGCGGCGAGGGTGAGCAGGATCAGGCCGGCGGTGGTGCCGGCGGTGGTCGCGGTCGCGGCGAGGTGGGACACGATGAGCCCTCCTGAGGCGGTTTTCGGGCGTGGGAGGTGGGCGACGCGACCCGCGACCGGCCAATGTCTGGGCTGACCAGGCCGGTCGCGGGTCGGGTCGCGTCAACGCGACCGGTCGCGGACAGGCCGCGACCGTTCAGGCGGTCTTGCGGCGGCCGATCGCGGCGTCGATGGCGTCGGCCTTGGCTCCCTTGAGGGCCTTACCGGCGCGCTTGACATCTACGCTCTGTACACCGAACGCGCGGACCTGAGCGGAGATCGATTCGGCGGTGGTGTCGGCGTAGTACTCCGGCATCCGCTCGGCCAAGCGGGCGGCGATGTCCTCCCACTGCAACCCGCGCTCGTTCGGGCCGAACAGCGCCCGCACGTCGGCGAGCACGTCCCGCGACTCCCGGGCGATGTCCTCCCCGGCCGCCATGCCGGTCAGGGTGCCGGCCGCCTCACGCAGCTTCCGCGCCGCGATCAGGATCTTCTCCGCGTCGTCGGCGTCGGCAAGGTACGTCCGCACCGTCGGGGTGGCATCGGACGCGCCACGCAGGATGCCAACGCCCTTGTAGCTGGGCAGCAGCGTCGAGGAGTCGTAGCCCTCGGAGTTCGCCCCGGCCCCCAACACGAGATCGGACACGTTCCACGACCCGGTACGCAGGGAGAAACGCACCTGGTGGTTGTCGCGGAAGCTGATGAACTGGGTAGCGACCTGCCCCCCACCAACCCCCGAGGGGCGCTGCGTGGCGTCGACGAACATCACCCCGGCCGCCGGAGCGACCTTGACCAGGTACACCAACAGCGACGCGATCTCCTTGCTGATCTCGCCGAGGTCGAAGTACTCCTGAAACTCGTCCAGGAACACAGCCCGCACCGGCATCCGGTACTTCGGATCACGGGCGATCTCGCGGGTCAGCTTGCCCTCCGGGCAGACATCGGCGGGCAGCTTCGACAGCCGCTCGTATCGGTCCTGCACATCGGCCTTGATCTCCCGCAACGCCTCAAGCACGATCTCGGCCGGGTCGCCGTCGCGGGTCATCGCCAGCCCGAACGCGCACCGGTCAGCGACCAACGCGAACTTGCGCCAGTCCGGTTTGCCGCCGCCGTCGAGGACGGTCAGCTTCACGTACGGGTCCAACGCCGCGTAGAGGGCCAACAGGCGGGCGGCGAACGTCTTGCCCTGCCGGGGCTGCGCCCCGATCAGGACGCTGTTCCACATCAGATCAACGGCGACCTTGTTGCCGCGCTCGTCCAGCCCGAACGGGGCCGGCTGCCAAATGTCGGTCGGCTTGCACCGCAACAGCGGCGTGCGCCCGGCACCGGCCGCCAGGGGGTCACGGTCGGCCACCCACAACGTGTGCCGCCGGTGCGACGACGGGTCGCGGGTGATGAACACCTGCGACACCGCCACGTCGAGGCCGGAGGCGATCGCACCGCGGGCCTTCACCGCGTCATCGAACGTCTTGCCGTACGGCAGATCGATCGACACCTGAGAACCGGTACCGGACGGGTCGCGGGCCATCGTGGAGCCGAACTCCACCTGCTGGTGTGCCTTGTCCGGGTGACCCAACCCCGCCGCGTAGTACGCGCGAAGGATGATGTCCGGGTTGACCCGCCGGAAGCGGCCCGCCACCGTCGCCGGGGTGATGATCGGCCGGTCGTCCGGGCGGCCGACGTGCGCCAGGTAGGCCACCGCCAGCCCAGCCCCGGCGGTCAGCGCCCACCATGGCGCGAGCGTCCACGCGATCGGCCCGCCGATGCCGAGGGTCAGCGCCTCCGCGGTGAGAACCAGGGCGCGCCACGCGCGGGTGGCCTTGACCTCTCGGTGCAGCTTGTGCCAGGTCTGCGCGTCGCCCGCGTCGGCGGCGGCCTGCCGCAACCCGGTCTGCTCACTGACCCACCACCACCGCAACTGACGGCCGGTCAGGCGGAACACCCCGACCGTCGACCAGAACGCGGCCTGTGTGGCGTACCAGGGGGCACGCACCGCGTGGAACCCCACCCGATACGCGGTCACCTCGGCCAACTCGCGGACGCTGTGCCGGATGTTGCGCCAGCCCGACCACCCCGCCGGAATGATCGGCCGCCGCCCGGACGCGCCAGCCGCCGGGGGATCGACCGGCATCCCGCCGGTCTGCGGCGTCTCGTCCAACGGCATGTCAAAGTGCGTGTCACCCGCCGGGCGGGGCCGGGAGGTCGCCCGGCGGGCGCGGGCGTCGTCCAGGTCGACAACCTCGGCGTCCGGGCCGGTGAGGTCGGCCTCTGCGGCCTGCCAGTCGAAACGGTTCTCATCAGGGGCAGTCATGATGGGGGTTCCTCCAACTGATCCGTCAGGGTCGGGGGTTGAGGCCGGCGGCGCGGCGCGGGTTGGTCGCCAGGGGCCGCGCCGCCGGGCCGGGTCAGAAGCGGATGCGGATGGGGCCGGTCACGGTGTCGGCCTGGATGCCGACGCGGGCGTTACCGGTGACGGTGTTCTCGGTCCGGCCCGGCTTGGTGTCGGTGTCCTTGGGGGGCTTGCTGGTGTCGCGACGGCCGGTGACCTCACCGGCCTGCACGGCGATGCGGTCGGTGCCGGAGGCGACGTTGCGCTTGCCCATAGCGGTGGTGCTCCTTTGGTTGGGCCGTCCAGGGGGTCTGGCGGCTTCCGCACGTCACCGGGTGATGAGCCGGTGACGACGGGAGCGGTCAGCTCTTGACGGAGATGCGGTTGCCGCAGTCGCCGCAGGTGGCGTGCGTGCGCTGGTTGTCGGCGGTGATGTCACGCCAGTTGCTTTCGTTGCCGCAGGCCGGGCACCACAACTGCGAGTTGCCGGTGGTGATGCGTCCGCCAGTGGAGCCGATCGAGGTGCTTGCCATCAGGGGTTCTCCTTTGTGTGGGGGTGGGTTAGGCGGCGCAGAAGAGGGCGGCGATGAACAGCCAGCCGATGTGCCAGGACTGGTCGAGGGCGTAGGCGCCGGTGCCAAGCGACGGGTTGTCGTCACGGCCGGGGCGAGGCGTGCCGAGGGCGTAGAAGCGGGCCGAGCCGAGGGCGGCGGCGATGCGCTTGAGCGGGGTGCGCCGGTCGGCGATGTAGTGACTGGCCGCCGAGATGGTCAGCCCGACCGCCACGCCCCACGGGTTCAGCCGCAGGCCGGTACCGGCGACCAGGAACAGCAGCGCGACCAGGGCGGTAAGGGTGTAGGCGGCGACGTGCGCGGCGCAGGCGACGCGGCCCGGCCAGCCGGGCTGGCCCTTGCAGTCGGCCTGGTGCTGGGTCTGCACCCAGTGGTCGCCCACCTGGTGGGCGACGTAGAGGGCGACGTACACGGCAGCGAACGCGGCGGCGTGGTGGCCGGTGGGGTCTGCGAACATGGGTACCTCTCCTGAGGTCGGTTTGGCTGAGGGGTGAGGCCGGCGGCACAGCACTGGTTTCCAGGCCGTAGGGCTGTGCCGCCGGGCGGGGCTACGTGCGGTTGCGGTGGCGGTTGGTGGCGAGCAGGGCGGCGGATGCCATGACCATCAGGCCGTCGATGGCCAGGGGGCCGATGGCGACGGTGAGGGGGTCTTCGCCGAAGTGCTCCAGGAGCCCGGCGAGGTGCCGGTAGGACACGACGGCGGCGACCAGGGCGACGGGCAGCACGCCGACGATGCGGGCCATGAACCAGCGCAGGCCCTCGCCCCACGGGATGCGGGTCAGGATCTCGACCGCGACGAACAGGGCGACCGGCCAGAACACCGAGAACGCCACCGCCAACGGTGAGGGGGACCAGTCCGGGGCCGGGGTCCATCCGGCGGGTGCGCCCTCGGGCGGCTTCGGCAGGTAGGTGTGGGCCACGTTCGCGGCGATGGACACCACCCCGCCGAGGATCACCCCGACGTACGCCCATCCACGCCCCGCCGACCGCGTGGCGGCCGGGGCGGTGGTGATGTTGGGACCCGGGTGACCGACCACCGTGACCTGCTCGGCCGCCTCAGCGACAGGGGCCGCCGGGGCGGGGGTCGGGACCGGCCCGGACCCGGGTACGGCCGGGTCCGTCCAGGACGTGCCGGCGGGCGGCAGCAGCGCCCCCCGGGCGATCATCGCCGCGCGCAGCGTCTCGGCCCGCTCCGTCGTCTCGGCCGGCTCCGGTGCCGGGTCCGGGCCGATCGGCTCGGCGTAGTCCCACAGGTCGGCGGCCGGGTCCGTAAGCGGCACGTCGAGAGTCAGCCAGGGATCCGGCTCGCCCTTGTCGCCCTGCCCGTTGAACGGGGTGTAGCCGAACTGGCCGCTCAGCTCCCCGATCAGCCGGTTACGCAGGTCGGTGGCCTTCGGGGCACCGATACGGAACTCCGTCATCAGCTTGTTTCGCGACGGCACCTCGCCCAGCTCAGCGAGCAGGGTGCGTGCCTTCGGCAGCAGTTCGCTTACGGGCTGCGGGTAGCGGGTGCCGTTGATCGTGGGGGCGGTCATCGGGTGGTGTCCTTTCGGGTAGCGGGTCGGGGGGTCGGGTGGGGCCGGTGCTCGCTGACGCCCCACGTGCGGCCCGCCTTCGCGGAGCCGGTGAAGCCGCCGGAGCCGGCGGACTTGAACACGTCGGGACTGCCGGAGACCGGCTTGCGGGTGCGCTGCGGCTGCCGGGCGGTCACCGGGTGCCCTTGTGGCCGAAGATGTCGGCGAGCAGGTCGCGGTGGGCGGCGAACACCTGTCCGCCGTAGACCTCGGCCAGGTGGCGGGTGAGGCTGTCGTGGTCGACGGCGGGCACCCACGCGGCGCGGCGGGCGTCGTCGCGGCCGGTCACGGCGGGCAGACGGCGGTAGTCGTAGCCGATGCCGATGTGCACGGGGGTGGTGACCATCCACGCCTCATCGGAGGCGCGGGGGTCGGGCACGTAGCGGGCCGGCCACGCGGTGAACCCGCCGCTGCGGCGCTCGACGTCCAGGCCGGTTTCCTCGGCCAGCTCCCGGTACGCGGCGTCGACCGGGTCCTCGCCCGGGTCGACGTGACCGCCGGGCAGCGCCCACCCGTGTCCGTCGCCGCGCTCGATCATCAGCAGCCACCGCGACCCGTGGGTGGTCGTGGCGGTCACGATGGCGTCGGCGCACTGCGCCTCGCCCCAGTGGCCGAGCTGGTTGCGGCCGTAGCGGATCCCGGTCGGCGCGTACGGGTTGACCGGCCGTCCGTCGACCAGTGGGAACGGCAGAGCGGCGGCGGCCCGGCGGGCGGTCCAGTCGATGGCGGCGGGGTCCATGGTCGGGTCGGCCCACGACGCCCCGGCGGCGATGCCGTCCAACACGCTCGGGTCGGTGTAGGTGCGATCGGTCATGCCGCCACCGCCAGGGCGGCAAGCTGCTCGGCGGTCTGCGCGTCGAGGCGCTCGCCGCTGTCGGTGTACTCGACGGCGTGGGCGTAGATCTCCCAGCCGTGCCAGGTCGGGTAGGCGTTCAGCGCCCGGTACGGGCGACCGTCGGCGTTGGTGCTCTCGCGCTCCGGGCTGACGAGCAAGTCGGGGCTGTTCAACCCGGCCAGGTGCAACCACGAGCGCAGCTCGGCGATGCTGTCGAAGTCGACGTCGAGAGAGATGCCGTCACCGCGGGCGCGGACGGCGGTCGGGTTGGCCAGCAACAGCAGTTCGGCCATCACGGCACGACGGTTCTTACGGATGCTCACGCGGGCTCCTTGATCAGGTCGGAACAGGTCAGGCACTCGCCGAGCGAGCGCGGGATGTAGTACGGCCGCACCTGACCGCAGACGCCGCAGGTGCGGCGGGCCGTCAGCGCCTTGCCGATGGCGGCGCGCTGGGCGGGGGTGGCGGTGCGCTTGGGGCGGGCCAGGTCGACCCGGTACAGGTAGGCGGCGCGGGTACCGCCAACGCCGCGCCAGAGCACCTGAGCGGCGATCGGCTGACCACCGGGGCGCAGGCCGGCGGCGGTCAGTTGACGGCGGGTGGCGTAGCCGGCGGGGGCGCCGCGCCACCAGTAGGTGGGGATGCCGTACCGCATGCCGTCCGGGTCCCAGTAGGCGGCGCGGATGCGTGACATCAGGCCGCGCGGTGCGGACCGGCGATGCCGGCGGCCAGCTCGGCGGCGGTGCGGGTAACGCGAGCCTCGGCCCGGCGCAGCCGCCGCCAGTCCAGCGCGGTCGGCCCGCCGTGCTCCTCGGCGTAGAACATCGTGATCTCGGCGTCGAGCACGTCCAGTTCGGCCGCGATCAACGGCCACTCCGATTCGATCGCAGCCAGGTCGGCGGCGGCCGGCTCGGTGGTGACGGGGGCGAGGTGCTTCCTCACGGGAAACCTCCGGATAGTCGATGGGAAGCGGCGGCGCGGGCCGTCTCGGCCCCGCACGGCCGCACCAGAAGTGGGGGATGTGCAGCGCGCGCTAGCCGTCTTCACTCGCCCCGCTCGCCCGGGATCTACCGGGGTCGGCCACCTGGTGGCTCAATGCAGGGATGCCGCTTGACGGCTCTCGCGCGCTTGTTCCTGTCGCTCTGGAGTTGAGAAAAATCGACCTGATCCGGCGTCCCATGGGCGCGCGGCAACGGTGTGCCGCCGTTCCCCGGGCCATCCGGCCGGCTACAACTTGACGTTGTATTCGGAAGATACAGCGCGACGTTGTATTCGCGCAAGCACCTTTACCGCGTAGGCTTGTACTGATGACTGCTGCTGACCTGCCCACCGACTGGTGGACCACTGAGCACGTGCGTACCTACCTGGCTTCGGTAGGCGCTCCGATCAGCCGCGCGACCTGGGCCTCTTACGTGTCACGCGGGCAGGCTCCCGCGCCCGACCGGATGTTTGGCCGGTCCCCGGCCTGGCAGCCCAGGACCATTCAAAAGTGGCAGGCCGAGAGGCCCCGTCGAGGCACACCCGTCGAGTAACGCGGACCACCTGGTGCCTCCCGTCTTCGGCTTCGATCTCCGGCGGCATCGTGCTCGCCTGCCAATGAGACTGCCGGCCGGGCGGCGATTCGGGCAGGTACTACGCACGGACATGAAGGACGTGGCCCGTGTCCACTGAGGTCCCTCGGCAGTTCAAGCCCAACCTCGTGCTGGTGAACCGTCGCAAGGCCGCTGGCTGGGAGTCGCGCAAACGCGCCGCGCGGGAGCTGCACCGCGTCGGCCTACAGCGCGGCATCCGAGAGACGCCCACGGTCGAGGCCATCGAGAAGGCGATGTACCGGCACGAGACAGGGCGGGTGGCCGTTACCGACCCGGTCTACCGGCAGCTCTACTGCCTGGCGTACGACGCAAAGCCTCACGACCTGTTTGGTGAGTTGACCAACGGTGCAGAGGACCGGCCGCACTTCTCGGTGCGGTCGCATAAGTTCGTGCCAGCGTTCGTGGGCGCCGAGGGCGCGGCGTTACTGCGAGACAGCGCCGGCTGCACCCCGGCCACCGAACAGTGGCACCCCTGCTACTCGACCCCGGTCGAGCACCCCGAGGGCGGATGCACCCTCTACGTGTGGCCGTGCGGCTCGGTGGTCTTCCACCTGGTCGAATCCGTGGAGTTCTCGACCATTGCCGCTCTCGCCTTCTGGCGCAAGATCTCCTACGGGGACAACATCCGGTGGGCAGCTGGCTACATCTCCCGCGTCGTGCCCGACCTTGACGAATCGACACTGTATGTCTTCGGAGCGCATTGGGTTATCGAACCGGCGTGGCCGGCCGAGCTGACCGAGGCGGCCTTGCGCATCATGGCGACGCCTTCGGTACTGCTGCACCGAGACCGCGCCATGGATGACGAGCACCTGGCCCACGCCGAGTTGATCGAGCAATCCTTGCTCTCGGAGGCATACGACCACGGCGGCATCGAATCTTTCGGTATACGCGGCATCTCGTCCGGATACGCGTCATGGTCGGGGGTCGTCTATCACCCAGTCGCCGTTGACCGCTCCTTGACGGAGTCCGAACTGGTCGCGTGCGGGTTGGCAATTCAGTCCATGTGGGTATACACCGACGCGATCACTCGCCAGATTGAACAGGGCAAGGATCCGGAGGTGCCGCCGATATACGGTTGGCGCCACCTTCGGGGAGCCCGCTCCCGGCTAACGACCTCTCGCCCGCGAGAGACTGGGCAGCACCAAGCTATGCGGAGAGCGATCCTGCAAACAAGCGACCTCATGCCAGCGCTAGAGCAAGCCATCGAAACCCTACGCGACACGGATCGAGGTTGAGGCAATGGCGACGGACCGGCCAGTGCTGGTGGTTACCGACGTGCAGAACGGCTTCGTCCGAGAGCAGTCGGCACATGTCGTGCCAATCATTGTCGATGTGGTTCGACGTTGGCAACAAGCGGGTGGCGAGACACTTTTTACCCGCTACATAAACTATCCAGGCAGCCCTTTCGAGCGCTTTTTCGGCTGGCACCGATTGCAATCTTCTCCCGAGACAGATATTGTGGCCGACCTAACGCCATATGTTGATCGAGGAATCGTGCTAGATAAGGTGATCTACAGTCCCTTTACCTCGGACGGCATTAAGCTCTTCCAACAGCGCGGCTGGAGAGAGTTCTACTTCTGCGGAATTGCAACTGAGAGTTGCGTCTTGAAGGGTGCAGTAGATGCGTTCGAGCGCAACCTGACACCTTGGCTAATCGCCGATGCCTCGGCCAGCCATGCCGGGCCGGAGGCGCATGAAGCCGGACTCTTGGTAGCTCGACGCTTCATCGGCCCTAGACAGGTCATCACCTCAGCCCAGATTCCCGTTGAGCTGCTGAACCGCAGTTGAGTGGCGTAGCGACACTGACCACTCCTTCCATGCTGAGCATACTTCTCGTAGGGTGACCTAGTGACCGACGAAGCCCCCACTGCCGTTGAACTGGAATTCATCAGTGAAGAGTCTGCCGATAGGCAAGTCGCCCGTAGTTATTGGGCAATAAACGACGACGGCAGTTGGAAGCATCTCGTGAAGGAGGTGGCAGCCCAGGCCAACATCACCCAGTTGTCCCTCAATCAACGACTTCGGAACATTGTTGTAGCACGTGACCCCGAAGTCTCCTGTGACGAGTGCGGCCTTGCCATGATCGTAGCCAGCCGCACCGAATTCGATCAGAACAGGCGACTCGCTGCAACCACTCACCTAGTTTGCAAGGATTGCCGCTTAGAGAACGAGCGAGCAGAAAAGGCCGCAGCAGCAGAGCGCCAGCAACGCCTTATCGATGAAGTCACTGCTCGTTTCGGATACCGAGATGGAGACCCGGTAGACATCGCTCAACTCAGCCTGCGCGATGCAGTTTCGCTCTTAGCGCTATTCCGGAACCCCATCGACGAAAACTACACCTGTTCTATACCACTTAACTCTTGGACGGGAAGCTCTTTCTCGGCGCGCGCACAAGATGGGCGCGACAGATTAACCGAGCTTTGGAATGCTGGCAGGATTGCTGTTCACCCGTCCACCCAATCAAGTGCTTTCGGCTGGGCCGTACAGGCCGACGGCGATGAGAGGCCCGGGATTTACGTCGATCGCGTCCGATGGACCGCTTGCGGCAGCGGTGCAACTGGATCCGTAAATTCCGCCCTGGTCAAAAGCATTAAGAGTGCGCTGGCGCGCCCTTGGCCTGACTCATGGCGTTTGGGGTGGGCGGACGAGTGGGATCGAGTGATGCTCGAAGAGGCGCTCGCCTATCTTGAGCTATGCATGGAAGAGTACAAGTTTGAGTTTTCTCCAGGGGAGCGCACGAGGGACGTCCTCTCAGGCGCGCTACAGTCGTTCGCACTCGGCGCACTATATAACTTCATCTGGCGGGCCGTAAAAGATAGCGCTGCCTACTTTCAACGAGGCGGCGTAACCCGCAAGCAGGCCGCGAATAGTACAGTCGGCCGCATCGAAAGGTCAGTGGAATATGCGCTGACCCAGAAATGGGATGTTAAGATCTATCGGCGCGATCGCCGACTGCCATGGTCCGCCGTTAGCACAACCCTCCTTACGACAGTCCTAGGACTTGGCGACGCTATGGCAGCGACAGCGGATGATGTCCTTGTGGGTCACGATAGTGGAGAGCCAGAGTGGGATAGCTCGGTTGCTGACAGAGACGGGACCAAAGAAGCCTCCGCGGGCGGTGAGACATCGCAGTAATTCTGGCTGGTTCTTGGCTACAGGCTCTCAACGGAGCCAGGTGGCCTTGTACAGACATCTTTGAGGGGCACGCGGCCATCTCTTTCCATTCTGCCAGAGCTGCTGCTGGAGGGGGCGGCAGCCCTGGCAGATGGTAGACGGCTGGGCTACAGCCCACTGCAGCCCTGTCCGTACGTTGTCTAGATGCGGTATTCCTTGAGAGCTGCAGCATTGGATATCTGTCTGTAGATGTCGTCCATGATGCTTAAAATCTCTGTGCGGAGGTCCACCCAGTCCGTGAGTGCGATGAAGTCTTGCTCGCCATGTGCGATACGGTTCCGGGAGGCGAGGAGCTGCTCGTCGATCATGTCTCGATACTTTTCGTAGCCGTCGCACTTGCAGCCGATTGACACGAGGATGTCTTCTAGGCGCTCATAGTTCAGATTTGCCATTGTTCTGACTGCGTCCCGCGTATCGGGAATGCGTGCTAGCTCGGATGCTCCTTCCCTCATCTGGCGGACTACCTCGGCATGGAAACGCGAGCGGTATGTCTGGCCGAATTCAGTCAGGCTTGCGCGCATCGTTAGGCCAGCGATTTCTGGCCGCAGTTGACCCCAGGTTAAATTCTGCCGGGAAAGATAGGACAGATATGCATGGGCGGAATTTTTCACGAATCCCTCCCAATGGGCATAAAGCAATGCCACTGCTCCGCGAAGTAACGCCCGCTGCACCATACTTTCCGCCCCATGAACCTGGTTCCGGAAGACCGACAGTTCCTTCTTCCGCCATGCCAGGTCTGTTGAAATCGCACCATCCAATTCGGCGAGCGTGCGGATCTTCATGGCCGAAAATGAGCCCTCGCTACGGGCGCAACGGCTGCTATCCGAGTAGTTCCTCTCACGCCACCACGTGCCTGGTTTCTGAACTCCAAAAGCCCCCACAACTCCGTGACCTTCTGGCGCAATTCCGCTTTATGGTCCCTGTTTGCGCGCCAGGCTTCAAGATTCGAGGCGACTCCGGTGGTTACGGCTTCGAATGCAGACACAGAAAGCCCTCCGACGAAGCGCCCCTTCGTTGAGTCGTACCGCCGGAAACACTCGGCACCGAGCGCCTCATTCAAGAGAGCGAACGTCCCAGAAAAGGTATCCGCCGCAGAATCCCGATCATAAGATGCATCGGTTGCAAACGCAAGCATCCTTTCGGTGAGGAAGGTATCGACGTCTAGCATTCCTTTCAGTGCGTCTTGAGAACTGCCCAGCAGGGCAAGGAATCGGCACACCAGTTCGAGATCGTACTGGTGTTCGCCCTGCCTGCTGGTGACGAGCGTGCACTCCTTGAAGTCATCGTTCTCTTTAAGCTCGGTAAGCCATTGAAAGAAGGAGCGATCGGCCATCAGGAGTTGAACATTCCTGACCTCTTGGTCCGATGCGCTCTCTCCACCGGAATTTAGTCTATCGAAGAGTTCATATTTCGCCCTGTCATCACTTTCCGGCAGCAAAATCTTCACGTCTATCTTGCTTCTCTTGAGACCGATCCGCTGCCCGGGTGTCAGCGTTGGCTCCTCGGCGGATTCGAAAGTCATGCCAGCCAACGAACGTAAGTACTTTGTCGCCGTCAGCGAACTCGCAGGAAATGCCTCGCCGGTAGTTTCGTCAATCAACTCGCCCATAAATTCCAGGATCGTTGAGATCCGCTGCAGTCCGTCGATTACTTCCCAAATACCATCGTGGCGCTGCATTACAAATATCGATGGAAGCGGAATTCCGAGCAATATACTCTCTATCAGCCTCGACTTTTTCTCGAGAGGCCACCGGAAGAGCCTCTGATACTCCGGGCGAATCACCAACTCGCGGCTCTTGTAGAGATTCACCAGTTCGCCGATTGACATCGAGAGGGCATCGGCCTTGACGGTGGACCGCCCCTCCTCAATTTCTTCCTGAAGACTGGTCATCCTGAGTCCGTCCCGTACTGACGTATTTGCGTGTCGCAACCAGCCTAGGGCACGTCGCCGCGGTGAGCTATGCCGGACATCGGGACGCCAAGGTGCACGAGGGCATGCCGACCGCCTGGTGACAGCCGCACCGGTCCAAGAAGGCAGTGGCAAGGGGCATCACGGTGACCGTGGGACACATACCTCGAAAGCGTGTGAAGGCAGCTGGGGCAGGCATGCCAGGTGGTGTCTCATGCTGCCCAAGCCGAAGCGCTCGCTGCGTGACCAAGTGAGTGACAACCGGCACGCACACCAGCGGACGCTACCGAACTGTTGGGGACTCCATACCGAGGTAGAACGCGCGATGCTGGCTGGCCGGTCGGCCATGATTATTCGTTCGGGACGAAGAGGTCGTCGGTTCGAATCCGGCCACCCCGACCGAGGTCAGGGGCCACTCTCCATCGATGAGAGTGGCCCCTGATGCATTCGTACAGCAGCCGGGTACAGCAGCGGCGGTCACCGCAGGCTCTCCCCCAAGCGCTTGAGGGCGTCGCGGGTGGCGTCCGAGGACGCCTGCGAGTAGATCTCCATCGTGACCGACACCTCCGCGTGCCGAAGCACCTGCATGATGACGCGCGGGTGCACGTCCAGGTCGACGAGCAGGGTCGCGCAGGTACGCCGGGCGTCGTGCACGGTGATCTTCCGGACCCCGGCGCGGGCGCAGCGGGCGTCCCAGGAGCGATTGAAGTTGCGCGGCTCGACCGGCGTTCCGTAGCGGGTGGTGAACAGCAGCCGGGAGCCCTGCCAGGCGATGCCCGCCTGATCACGGTCGTTCTTCCTCGTCTGCTGGCGGAGGTGAGAGTCGAAGCCGGCCGGCGACAGATCAACGCTCGACGTCAGAGACGTGCGCGGACGCGCCCGGACGGAGCGCGCAGAGCTTACAAGCGAGGGGTCGAAGCGCCCCATTGGCGAGGCTGGCTCAGGCCGTCGCCAGGCCGTAGGACGTCAACCAGCGGAGACTAACGACGACACTCGATGCCGAGTGTTTGTGCAGATCAGGCTAATGATCGGCGACCGTTGTCCGGTTCGCCTGGCATCCCGTGCCAGTTCAACGCCAAGTGGCGGCTGGCGGGCTGCGAGTCGGGTGCCGGACAGATGGTGGTTACTGTGGGCGGGCAGTCCGCTACTTTCGATCACCATGAAGGATCTGGGGCGATACTGGGGCTATCTGGCGTTCATCATCCTCGTTACGGCGTGGTGGACTCGCTCTGTGGGGCCGGTGGCGCTGCTGGTGCTGTCGCTGCTGGTGACCAGCTTCTTCCTGTTTCAAGCTCCAGTGTGGTGCTGCGCCGTCAACCGGGACGGGACCCTGTGCCGAAACAACTCGGCTGGCCTTCTACTCGGATGTAGCAAGCGGCAGCACAAGTGGCAGAAGCTCAAGATGACCATCGCTCCGCATGCCTGGCGTCAGATGAACCGTGGGCTTTGGGCTTCGCCTAGGGAAGGACTGACGACCCTGGGCGCGATCGTGGGGATGCTCTCGGCGATCGCGGCCACGGCGATCAGCGTTGCTGGGCAGTTTGCTGGGAAGGCCTGACCAACTATGCGGCGAGCAGGTGCAGGGTAGGTCCTTGTCTTCCAGAACGGATGCGCTCGGGCCGTTCAGCTCTCTACCCGGCGCGCATCGGGTCCGCAGCGCATGGTGAGGTTCGGCGCGGATACTGGCGGGGTGATGGAGGAGCAGGCGACGGAGTTGACCCGGTGGACCATCCACGGCGAGCGCGTGGTGGACGACACCCGCCGGGCACGGCTGAGCATCGCCGAGGTGGAGTTGCCGGACGGGGTCCGTTTCGAGCAGTACGTGATCCGGGCTCCCCAGTCGGCCATGGTCGCCGTGCTCGACGGTCAGCGGCGGCTGTTGTTGATGCGACGGCACCGCTTCGTGTTCGACCGGTGGGTATGGGAGCTGCCTGGCGGTTACGTCGACGACGATGAGCAGCCGGCGGCGTGCGCGGTGCGGGAAGTCGAGGAGGAAACCGGTTGGCGACTCCAGGCGGTGGAGCCGTTGCTGTCCTTCCAACCCTGGGTCGGCACTGCCGACGCCGAGAACCTGCTCTTCCTGGCCCGGCACGCCGAACACATCGGCACACCCACGGACGTGAACGAGGCCGAGCAGGTCGCCTGGATTCCGCTCGAAGAGGCATACGCGCTGGTGTCCCGGGGTGAGATCGTCGGTGCCGGGACGGTGATCGCTGTGCTGGAGTTGGTGGCGCGCAAGGCCCGGGGAGAGCTGTGACGGTCAGCGTCGGGGGCCGAGGGTGGCATCAACGCGGCCGGTGAAGTGCCGGACGGCGGGTAGCCGCCGATGTGGGGCGAGCTGCGCTTGCAGATCGCGGACATAGCGACTGGCCCTGGCCGAACGAAGCTGGTTAGTCAGGGTCAGGGCTTCCGCGCCGATAGCGCAGGCCCGGTCGGGTTCGCCCTGTTGGGCGTGGACGCTGGCGAGCAGGGCCAGGTTGAAGGCTCGGCCGCGTACGTACCGGTTGTCCATGTGCAGCGATCGGGCAGCGAAGCGTTCGGCGTGGGTGGTGCGGCCGAGGGCGTGGAAACAGTGGCCGAACTTGGCCGAGAGGTACGCCTCATCGAAGTAGCTGAGCCATTGCGGGTCGCTGCTGCGGTCGGCTCGGTCGAGAGCCTGTTCCGCCTGATGCAGGGCGGCAGCGCAGGCCCGTTCGTCGTTGGCCTTGGCCAAGGCGTGGGCTTCCATGACGTGAGCTTCGGCGGTCAGGACGGCAACCCCGGCACGGCGGGCGGTCCGGCCGGCGGCGCGGGCGAGGTCGAGGCCGGTGGCGGTGTGGCCGAGGTAGGTGGCCTGGTGGCTCATCGCGGCGAGGATCTCCGCGCCCAGGCCGTCGTCTCCGGCAGCGTGGGCGAAGTCCAGGGCAAGGGTGAGGTACCGCTGGGCGATGCCGTGCTCGGCCGTGTCATACGCCTGCCAGCCGGCGAGTTGGGCCAGTTCGGCGGCGGCGCTGAGCAGCCGTTGGCCGGTGCCATGATCGTAGCGGCCGTCGGTGAGCAGCGGCGTCACCTCCTGGTGGAGGTAGCGGGCGACAGTGTCGCGGGCGTGCCCGCCGCCGTACTGGTTGTCCAACTGGCGGTAGGTCGCCGTCATCGCCCGGATGGTGTCAATCGCGGGTTGACCGACCGCGCTGCGACCGGGTTGGGTGACCGGAGCCGGGGCGGGGGCGGTAAACCAACGCAGCGCCGGCAGTGTGTAGCCGGCGGAGCTGAAAGCCACCTCCCGGAGTACGTCTCGACGGTTCACGTCACCTCGCCAAAGTTCTGCGGCACTGCGCACGTCATCGCGCCAGGTCCGCTGCAAAGGCGGCGCGTCGGGAACGCGCCGACTGGGGGCGGCGGCCGATGGTGCGGCCTGTCGGGGTGCCAGGCCCATCGTGGTGCGCGCCTGGTCGGGCATCCGGCATCCGTCGGCGATCCGTTCCAGCACGTCGATCGAGGTGACCTTGCGTCCGGCCATGATCCGGCTGACGTAGCCCTGTTCCAGCCCGACAGCGGCCCCGATCCGGCTCTGACTCGCCCCGGTGAGGTTCGTGATCCAGCGGAACAGCCCGCCGATGTCGCGGGCGGCCAGGACGGCCAGCACCTCGCCGTGCGACCACGCATCCTCCGGAATCCGCAGCGGATCGAGCAGCACGGCAGCTCCCAGCGTCGCGTTCCGACTACTCAAGGTGTTCAGGTCGACAGCCTAGGGCGACCATTCGCGCTGGTCGAGCCGTCCCATGTCACCGTGACATGACCGCTGGCCATGGAACGGCCCGCCGTCGGACGCGATGGTCGGCGCATGTCCTTCGATGTCGACAACCCGCCCGAAGAGCCACCCGCCGACTGCCAGCACCGTCTGTTGTGGCGACTGGCCCGCGCCCTCTGGGAAGCACATAGGCCCGACAGCACCGGCTTCTGCGTAGCCACCGGCTGCTGGCACACGAACCAGCGTGACCCCTGCCGACTGGCCCGACTCGCCCAGGAGGGGATGCGCACCGCCTGCGGCGAAGCCACCAACGCCTCGCCGCCCTGGATCGCCGTCATCCGCGAGCGCCTGGCCACCGGCGAGATCGACCCCATGGACGCCGTCGCCGAGGCCCTCTGGCACCGCCGCCACACCCCCAGGGCAGGGCGGTGACCAATGGGAGCCCTCTACACCTCGGCAGCCTTCCAGGAGTACGCCAAAGCCCAGGTGGCCTACGCGGACATCCTGCTGACCAAGCACGCCGAGTCAACCCTGAGCCTGTGCCGCTGCGGCCGACTCCACCCCTGCGACGAACACCGCCACTGGCTGGAGATGCGCACCCACTTCCGGCAGTTCCTCGTCGACGAGCAGTACAGCAACGAAGTACAGCAACCGAGCCGACCACACCCAACCCAGCGCGACCCCAGCAGGCCGGATGACCTCGGATGACACCCGATCCGACCGGCCTGCCGCCAGTTCGGGACGAAGAGGTCGTCGGTTCGAATACGGCCACCCCGACCGAGGTCAGGGGCCACTCTCCATCGATGAGAGTGGCCCCTGATGCATTCGTACAGCAGCGGCGGTCACTGCGGGCCCCCAGGCGCTTGAGCGCGTCGCGGGTGGCGTCCGAGGACGCCTGCGAATAGATCTCCGTCATCGGCGGTGGCGCCCTGCGGCGCCCCTGGCGATGAATCGTCGGTGCCGGAACGTCCAGTCCTTGTGCGCACGCTTTGGAGCTGAATCGGTTACGACATCAGGCGATGGCTGTGCTGTGGGCCGCCGTGGGCACGGCCGGCCGGCCGGTGAATCGTCTACGACATCAGCTCCGTAGCGTCCCGCGGGCGGCTCCTCGACCCGGCGGGCCACCCGCGCGGATGCCGATCATCCGGCCAACGCAGGGAGGACGCACCAGCCGAGGGGCTACCGGGCGGCTCAGTCCTGCCGCTCGGTGCGGGCGATCTCGGTGAACGCGGCGCTCAGGTAGCCGTCGAGGGGCCGGCCCGTCCCGGCGAGCAGGTCGGCGACGAGCAGCGGCGCGTGCCGCGCCACGGCGGTCGGGTCGGGGGGCGACTCGTCGTCGCCCGGTTCGTAGACGCCGAGGGCGCCCGCCAGCAGGACGAGCACCACGTGCGGGTCGACGTCGGGCTGCCAGGGTGCCGCCCCACGGACGCAGCCTTCGAGCACCTGACGGACATCGTCGCCGTCCAGGCCGTCGGGGTGGGTCTCCTCCAGCAGCAGGCGGACCACCGCGCCGAGCACCAGGCCGGAGCGTTCGGCCGCGGCGAGCCGGGCCACCGCGACGTCGTACGCCACGGGGTCGCGCTCGCGCGCGGCGGCGACCGCCCCGGTGGCGGCGGTGGCGATCTCGCGGGCCGGCGCGGGCAGGTGCCGCCAGGTGGTGGTCATCCCGTCCAGCATCCCAGAGGGGTACGACGTCCCGCCGCGCGCGTCGGCGACGTGCTGCCGGGCGTTCGACAGTTGTGAAACCCGGGGGCAAATGGGCTCGCGTCGTGTCACACCCAGAGCAGAGAATCGGGGGATGCTCAGTCGCGCCCTGCCCCGCCGACCGGAAGCCCGACGGATGCTCGTCGGCACGCTGCTGTCGGCGATCGGGCGCGGCCTCACCCTGCCGTTCCTGTTCATCTACCTGACCGACGTGCGGGGCCTCACCGACGCCCGCGCCGGCCTGGTGATCGGCTGGTACGGCGTGGTCACCCTGGTGCTGTCGCCGGTCGGCGGCACGCTGATCGACCGGTTCGGCGCGCGCCGGGTCCTGCTGCCGGGTCTGCTGCTCGAGGCGGTCGGCACCGGGTCGCTGGCGCTGGTCGACTCGACCGCCTCGGCGTTCGGGGTGATGACGCTGGTCGCGATGGGCAGCTCCGTCATCTGGTCCGGGCAGAACACGATCCTCGCCTCACTCACCGACGCCGATGAGCGGCAGCGGGTCTTCGGGCTCAACTTCGCCCTGCTCAATCTCGGCATCGGTCTCGGCGGCCTGACCTCCGGGGCGATCGTCGACACCGCCCGCGAGATCACCTTCCAGGCGATCTACGTGCTCGACGCGATCAGTTACCTGATGCCGGCGCTGATCCTGCTGACCCTGCCGCACGTGGGCCGCCGGGTCGCCGCCGGGCCGGCCGAGGAGCGGACGTCGGCCGGCGGCTACCTGACCGTGCTGCGGGACCGCCCGTTCCGGCGGCTGGTCATCTTCGGCCTGGTCCTGACCACCTGCGGTTACGCGCAGATCGAGGTCGGCTTCACCGCGTACGCCATCCGGGTGGCCGAGGTGACGCCGCGCGTGGTCGCCTGGGCGCTGGCCGGCAACACGGTGATGATCGTGCTGTCGCAGTTGCTGGTGATCCGGCGGATGGAGGGGCGCAGCCGGACGGGCGCGCTGGCGGTCGTGGGCGGGGTCTTCGCCCTCGCCTGGCTGGTCCTGGGGGCCGGGGGCGTGGTGGGTCCGGGCAACGCGCTGGCCGCCGCCCTCTGCGTGGTGGCCTGCTCGGCGATCTTCGGCTTCGGCGAGACGCTGCTGTCGCCGGTGATGCCGGCGCTGACGAACGCGCTCGCCACGGACGCGCTACGCGGCCGTTACAACGCCATGAGTTCGATGATCTTCGGCATCAGCGGCGTGATCGGGCCGGTGACGGCGGGTCCGCTGATCGGAGCGGCCAACGGCCGGATCTGGGTGGTGGTGGTCGTCAGCGGCTGTCTGGTGGCGTCGCTCGTCGCGCTCTCCCTGCGGCGGCTGCTCACCCCGGCCCAGGACGGTCGCGTGCCGCCCACGCCGGCCACCACGGAAGCGGCCCCCGCCAAGGCCTGACCCGATCGGACGCCGCGAGCGGGCCGGCGGACGGCCCCCGCCGCGTCGCCGGCCCCGGTCGCCCGGGGCCGGCGCCGATCTCAGCAGTTCGTGTAGCTGCCCTTGCTTCCCCAGGAGCAGGAGTCGATCAAGGTGCCGGCCGAGTTACGCAGGTACGCCTTGTCGCCGGTGTTGTTCCAGACGTAGGCGCCCGATCCCCAGTAACGGTGGGTCGACGTGTTGCCGCCCCTCCCGGTGTGGACGTAGACGCTGGCGCGGGCGCCGAGCCGTACGTTGCCGGAGAACTTGTAGACGTGGTTGGACTTGTCGCGCAGCGTCCAGTTCTTCAGGTTGACGGCCGTCGACCGCCGGTTGGTCAGCTTGACGTACTCGGCGTTCAGGCTGGAGTTCGAGCGGTTGTCGGTGCCCGGCGAGTTGTAGTAGACCTTCGTGATCTGGACGGCGGGGGTGGCGGCCTGGGCCGGGCCGGCGGTGCTCAGCGATACTCCCACCGTGATGGCGCACGTCACCGCGAGACCGATAAGCCTTCTTCTCATGCGATTCCCCCACACGGACGGCCGGACGTGGAGCCGGCGGATGAGCCGCGTACGTGCACGGCCGGCTGAGGTTATCGATCTTCGGCGACCAAAGTGGACGGTTCGACGGCGGCATCGGCAATTGCGTACGCCTGGTTGATCAGCTCCCGTCCGGCGGGACCGGCCCCGGTCCTCCGACCGACCGCCGCAGGAACCAGGCGGCGTGGCGCGGGACCCGACCGTTCCACTCCCACCCGCTTTCGGTGCCCGCAGCCGGACGGTGTGGCAGACATGTCGGATCGCGGGCCCGACCCACCGGCCCCCGACGACGATCCGACCGCCCGGAGCGCGGGTCAGCCCGCGACGGCCTGACGCACCAGCGGGACCAGCGCGTCCCGCTCCCATCCGCCGTCGACTCCCGGCCGGCCGCCCAGATAGGCGGCGATCCGGTCGGCGTCCCAGCCGTGCGACTCGCGCAGGCCACGGGCGATCATGGCGAGGTAGGCGGGGGCCGGGGCTCGCCACCGCACGTCGGCCGCCGTCCAGCCGGCGGTGAAGGTAAGCAGCGGGAGCCCGTCGAGCCGGCCGGGGCAGATGAGCGTCTCGTACCGGCCGGGACCGAGGGTGGCCCTGCCGGTGGCGACGGCCGCGCCGATCAGGTCGAGATCGGCGCCGGGCTCCCGGTACATCTCCTGGGCGGCCACGTCGGCGAACTGCCCGACGTCGAGCAGGTAGGCCCGGCCCGCCGCCGCGCCGGGGAGCGTCGGGTCGTAGAACGCCATCCCGCCGGTCCAGGCCCGGGACTCGCCGGCGAAGTAGACGCCGCCGGGCAGCGACACCGGCACGGTCCGCCGCGGCGGTCGCGGGTCCCGGCAGCCCGGATACGTCCGCCGTACGCCGGGCGGGCAGCCACCGGCCAGGTAGAAGCCGAGCCGGGCGGCGTGCAGGTTCGACCCGTACGCGACGTACCAGACCTCGCCCGTCACCGTCGACACGTCCCCCCGGGGCGATCAGAACCCGCAGACCATGCCGGCGGCGTGACTGACCTGCACCAGGTGCGTCGCGCAGCCGCCCGGGGCGAGGCGGTGCAGCAGGAAGCCGGTCGGCTCGGCGACCCAACCGGTCTGCTCGTCCGCGCTGGTGGTGAACGAACTCTGCCGCCAGGTGCTCGGCGCGATGCTGAGCACCGTGCCGGCGAAGGTCACCGTGACCGCCCGGTGGACGTGCCCGGCGATCACCCGTACGACGTGTGGATGCCGGGCGATCACCTCGGCCAGTTCGTCGCCGTCGGTCAGCCGGACATCGTCGGCGGCCGGGATGCCGACGGGTGCCGGCGGGTGGTGCAGGCAGACGACGGCCGGCACGTCGGGGCGACCCGCCAGCACCCCGTCCAGCCAGCCGAGCTGGTCGGCGCCGAGGCAGCCGGCGCTGCTGCCCGCCATCAGGGAATCCAGCACCACGACGGTCGTCTCCGGGTGGTCGACGTGGTAGTGCGCCGAGTAGCCGCCGCCGAGCCACGGCGTGCCCCCGAACGCGTCCAGCAGCGACTCCCGGTCGTCGTGGTTGCCGGCGACCAGGTGCAGGGGCAGCGGAAACCGGCCGATGATCTCGCGCAGGGCCGCGTACTCGTCGGGTCGGCCCCGGTCTGCCAGGTCGCCGGTGATGACCACGCAGTCGGGCCGGGGGTCGAGCGCCAGCACCCGGCCGAGGGCCCGGTGCAGGCCGGCGGCCGGTTCGGCGGCCAGCACGCCGGTGGTCAGGTGCGGATCACTGAGCTGGGCGATGAGCATCGTGCCTCCACTCGACCGGGATCCCCACGCTATCGCCGCGCGCCCCCGCGCGGGGTGCGCTCAACCCACAGGCGCTGTCCACAGCCTGTGGATAGCACGTGTGTACGAAGCTTTCGGTGATCTTGCACGCAGGCGGTTCCGCGCCCCGCTGAGTACGCTTGATCGCGGGCCGTCCGCCGGCCGCACCCCTCCCTACCTGGAACGACGTGCCCTGTGGATCACGAGCGAGTCATCCGTGACGTCACGGTCCGCCTCCCCATGGCGTCGACCGTGGTGGAGGCGTGCCAGTTGGCCGTCGCCGCGCTCGCCCGGCACGCGCCGGCCACCATCTCCGTCCTGCTCCAGGTCCACGACCGGCTCCGCTGCGTCGCCGCCACCGGCTCCTGGCAGGTCTTCTCCACCGTGCCGCCGAAGGCCGGGATCGTGGGCCGGGTGTACGCCGCCGGCCGGAGCGCCGTCGTCCCCGACGTCGCCGAGGACCCCGACTACATCCCGGTACGCCCCGACGTCACCGCCGAGGTGTGCGTGCCGGTGCTCGACCCGGCGGGCCGGCCCATCGGCGTACTCGATCTCCAGTGGTGCGGCCCGACCGACCTGGCCCCGTGGCGCGACACCGCCGAACGGCTGGCGACCCGGCTCGGTGCCCGGATCGTGGCCCTGGGCGGACCGCCGCCGGAGAGCCGCAGCGAGAAGCTCCTGCGGCACGCCGCCGCGCTGACCTCCGCGTCGACGGAGTCGGACCTGTTCGCCGCCGCGATCGCCGCGGCCCGGGACGTCTCCACCCTCACCGCCGCGGTGCTGGTCCTCGCCGGTGCGGACGGGCCCCGGCTGGCGACGCCGGCGGCCACCCCGGACGACCTGGAGGCCCGGATCCGGGCGGAGTTGATCGAGTCGGGACCGGCCGCGCTGGGCCGGCTGGTCGGCCGCGCCCACCGCCACGGCGTGGGTCACACGCTCGGCGAGGCGGGGCACCCGGCGATCCCCGAGCACCGGCCGTTGACCCGGGCCGGCGTACGCACCCTCGTCGCGGTGCCGCTCGGCCCGCCCGACGGCGGCGGCGTGCTGCTGGTCGCCGACGAACTGCTGCTGCGCCCCGACCCGACCACCGTCAACCTGCTGGAGTTGCTCGCCAACCAGGCGTGGACCTGCCTGGACCGGCTGCGCACCCTGGCCCGGCTGCACGAACGGGCCAACTCGGACCCGCTGACCGGGCTGCGGCACACGGGGCCATTCGGCCGGCGGATCGCGGCGGCCACCCCGGGGCGTACGGCCCTGCTGGCGATCGACGTGGACGGCTTCAAGACCGTCAACGACACGTACGGCCACCAGGCCGGCGACCGCGTGCTCGTCCGGCTGGCCCGGGCCCTGGAGGGGGCGCTGCGGCACGGCGACGAGCTGTACCGCATCGGCGGCGACGAGTTCGTGGCGGTGATCGAGGTGAGCCGCCCCGAGGAGGCGGTCCGGATCGCCGAGCGCCTGGCCGAGGCGGCGCGGCTCATCGGCCGCACGATCAGCGTCGGGGTGGCCCTCCCGCGCTCCGGCGAGCCTCCCGAGGCCACCCTGCGCCGCGCCGACCAGGCGCTCTACGGCGTGAAGCGGCACGGTCGCGACGGCGTCCGCCTGGCCGCCGCCTGACGGGACCCCGGCTCAGCGGGCGCGGCGTTCCTTGGCGATGAGTTCGGCTATCTGGGCGGTGTTGAGGGCGGCGCCCTTGCGCAGGTTGTCGCCGGTGACGAAGAAGTCCAGGGCGCGGGGGTCGTCGACGGCGCGGCGGATGCGGCCCACCCAGGAGGGGTCGGTGCCGACCGCGTCGATGGGCATCGGGAACTCGCCGGCGGCCGGGTCGTCGACCAGGATCACGCCGGGGGCGTTGCGCAGCACCTCGCGGGCGCCCTCGGCGGCCACCTCGGTGGCGAAGACCGCGTGCACCGCGACGGAGTGGCCGGTCACCACCGGCACCCGTACGCAGGTGGCGGAGACCTTCAGGTCGGGCAGCCCGAGGATCTTGCGCGACTCGTTGCGCAGCTTCATCTCCTCGGACGACCATCCCGCGTCGGCCAGGAAGCCCGCCCAGGGCACCACGTTGAGCGCCAGCGGCGCGGGGAACGGGCCCAGGTCGTCGCCGACCGCCTGGCGCACGTCGCCGGGGCGGGAGCCCAGCACGCGGTCCCCCGCGACCTTGGCGAGCTGGTCGTGCAGGGCGGCCACGCCGGGCTGGCCCGCGCCGGAGGCCGCCTGGTAGGAGGCGAGGACCAGCTCGCGCAGCCCGTACTCGCGGTGCAGCGGGGCGATCGCGATGATCATCGCGAGGGTGGTGCAGTTGGCGTTGGCGATGATGCCCTTCGGGCGGTTGCGTACATGCTCGGGGTTGATCTCAGGCACCACCAGCGGGACGTCGCGGTCCATCCGGAAGGCGCCGGAGTTGTCCACCGCCACGGCGCCGCGACCGACCGCGATCGGCGCCCACCGGGCGGAGACCTCGTCCGGGACGTCGAACATCGCCACGTCGACCCCGTCGAAAGCCTCGGGGGTCAGCGCCTGCACGGTCAGTTCCTCGCCCCGGCAGCGCAGCCGCCGGCCGACGGAACGCTCGGAGGCGAACAGCCGGATCTCGCCCCAGACGTTCTTCCGCCCGCTGAGCAGCTCGCACATCACCGTGCCGACGGCACCGGTCGCCCCGACCACGGCCAGGGTGGGCAGCGGCGACACGGTGGCTACCGTCCCGTCCCCGCGTAGACGACGGCCTCGGTGTCGCCACCGAGGTCGAAGGCCTCGTGGATGGCGCGCACGGCGGCGTCGAGGTCGGTGTCGCGGCAGACCACGGAGACCCGGATCTCCGAGGTGGAGATCATCTCGATGTTGACCCCGGCCGCGCCGAGGGCGGCGAAGAAGCCGGCCGCCACGCCGGGGTGCGAGCGCATCCCTGCCCCGATCAGCGAGACCTTGCCGACGTGGTCGTCGTAGAGCAGGCCCTTGAACTTGACCGGCTCCTGGATCTTGCTGAGGGCGGCCATGGCCGTGGGGCCGTCGGCCTTGGGCAGCGTGAAGGAGATGTCCGTGCGGCCCGTGCCCTCGGTGGAGACGTTCTGCACGATCATGTCGAGGTTGATCTCGGCGCCGGCCACGGTGTCGAAGATCCGCGCGGCGGCTCCCGGCTCGTCGGGCACCCCCACGATCGTGATCTTCGCTTCACTGCGGTCGTGGGCGACCCCGGTGATCAGTGCTTGCTCCACGGGAAGGTCCTCCATCGATCCGGTGACCATCGTGCCGGTGTTGGTCGAGTATGACGAACGGACGTGGATCGGCAAGTCCGCCCGGCGGGCGTACTCCACGCTGCGCAGGTGCAGGATCTTGGCGCCGCAGGCGGCCAGCTCCAGCATCTCCTCGTAGGTGATCCGGGCGATGTGCCGCGCGTCCGGCACGATCCGCGGGTCGGCCGTGAAGACGCCGTCGACGTCGGTGTAGATCTCGCAGACGTCCGCGTGCAGCGCGGCGGCGAGCGCCACGGCGGTGGTGTCGGACCCGCCCCGGCCCAGCGTCGTGACGTCCTTGGTGTCCTGCGAGACGCCCTGGAAGCCGGCGACGATGACCACCGCGCCCTCGTCGAGGGCGCCCTTGAGCCGGCCCGGCGTGACGTCGATGATCCGCGCCCGGCCGTGCACCGACGTGGTGATCACACCGGCCTGCGAACCGGTGAACGAGCGTGCCTCGTATCCCAGGTTGTGGATCGCCATGGCGAGCAGCGCCATGGAGATCCGTTCCCCGGCGGTGAGCAGCATGTCCAGCTCGCGGCCCGGGGGCAGCGGGCTGACCTGGTTGGCCAGGTCGAGCAGCTCGTCGGTCGAGTCTCCCATGGCGGAGACCACCACGACGACGTCGTCGCCGGCCTTGCGCGCGGCGACGATGCGCTCGGCCACCCGCTTGATCCGCTCCGCGTTGGCGACGGAGGACCCGCCGTACTTCTGCACCACGAGTGCCACGACGGTGCGCTCCCTCCCAGCGACGACCCTGAGCGTGCCGACGCCGCCGGCATCTCAACCGACGGCGGGTGTCAGACGCACCCAGGGTATCGGTCGCCGGGTCCGGCCGGGTCGGGTGATCCCACGATCCGGCCCGGCCGCCGCGCCAGGCGTGCCCCGCGACACGCCGGGGCGTCGCACGCCGTGCGGCCCCGCGCGCGTCCCCGCGGGCCGCAGAATGGCTCCGTGCACGCCCACCTCCGCCCAGCCGGCCCCGCCGCGAGGCCCGCGCGTCCGGGCCGGCGCCTCGCCGGCCCGCTCGCGCTCGTCCTGCCGGCGCTCCTCGTCACCGCCTGCACCGCCGACCAGCCGGCGGCCCGGCCCACGCCCACCGCGAGGCCGGTCCCGGCGGGGCTGGACGCGGCGCGCGACGAACTTGCCGCGCTGGCCGCCGCCGCGCGGGACCGGCACCTGGTCGCCAGCTACACGCTGCGCGCCCCGGGGGCCCCGGACCGCACCATCCTGGTGACCAGCGCGGACGACGGCAGTTGGCGGGTCGACGTGCCGGGCGGCGCGCTGGGCGGGACCGTGGACGTCTCGCTCGCCGCCACCGTCGACGGGCTGTTCCAGTGCGCCCTGCCCTCCGCCGCGCGGCCCGAGCCGGCGACCTGCGTACGCCTCGGCGACCGCGACGAGGCCGTGCCCCGGCGGCTCGATCCCCGGGTGCAGCACCCGTTCACGGACTGGCTGGCCGTGCTGACCGACCGGCGGGCCCCGCTCGCCGTGTCGCCCGCCCAGCCGCCGACCGGCGCGTCCGGTGCCTGCTACTCGGTCGAGACCACCTCGGCGTCGATCAACGCGCCGCTGGACGTGGGGATCTACTGCTACGGCCCCGACGGCACGCCCACGGCGGTGCACACCGCGTTCGGCACGCTGCTCCTGGTCGGGACGCCCGCCCCGGCGCCGGCCACCGTGCGGCTGGCCGGGCCGGTGGTCGCCGGCGAGCCGCTGGGCACGGCGGAACCGGAGCCGACCGGGGGGTCCGCGAGCCCGGACGCGGCAACGCCGTGACCCCGGGTGACGTTACGGGTGCCGTTCCCCACATCCGGACATCCCTCCCTTAAGTGCCTAATCGCCCTTAGGGGACACTGACCCCCATGGCCGACCTCACCCCGCTGCTCGCCTTCCGCTGGAGCCCCCGGGCCTTCGACCACACCGCGGAACTGTCCCCGCAGGACGCGTCCGCACTGCTGGAGGCCGCCCGCTGGGCGCCCTCCGCCGACAACTCCCAGCCCTGGCGGTTCGCCCTCGGGCACCGCGACGACGACACCTGGAAGCGGATCCTGGTCAGCCTCCCCGGCGGCGACCAGCGCTGGGCACGGCACGCCGCCGCGCTGGTGCTGGCCGCGCGGGCCGGCGGCGACGCGGAACGGGCCGGTTACGACCTGGGGCAGGCCGTCGCCCACCTCACCGTGCAGGCCACCGCGCTCGGCCTGCACGTACGCCAACTGCGCGACCTCGACCGGGCCGGCCTGGTCACCGACCTCGACCTGCCGGCGCACGTACGCCCGCACGTGGTGATCGCCGTGGGGCGGCTCGGCGACCCGCTCAGCCTCCCCGCCGACCTGCTGCGCGCCGAGACCGGGCTGCGCCACCGCCTCCCCCTGGCCGCGCTCCTGCTGACCGGCCGGGCAGCGAGGTACGTCCCATAGTCCGGACCCACCTTCCCGCGCCCCGCCCCACCACGTAGGGTTACCTCGTCATGTGGCGGGCGCAGCTTCTCCTTGTTCGCCGCGACGAGGCCTGAAGGCCGGCACCTCGTCGCGGGGTCGAACCGCGCCGTCCAGCACATCCGAACCATCCCATCGGCAACCGCCCGGGCACCGTCGCCCGGCACCCGCCCGACACCTTCCGATTGCTGACGCCACATGTTCCAGGGAGCACTCCGTCATGGCTCAACCCGTCACCGGCACTGAGACCGACCCGATCGCCCGGCAGCGCCCCAGCCGGATGCCTCACCACAGGTACCAGCCGTACCAGCAGCAGTTCCGCCTCGACCTGCCCGACCGCACCTGGCCGGCCCGGCACGTCGAGGCCGCGCCGCGCTGGTGCGCGGTGGACCTGCGCGACGGCAACCAGGCGCTGATCGACCCGATGTCGCCGGAGCGCAAGCGCCGGATGTTCCAGCTGCTGGTGCAGATGGGCTACAAGGAGATCGAGGTCGGCTTCCCCTCGGCCAGCCAGACCGACTACGACTTCGTGCGGCAGCTCATCGAGCAGGACCTGATTCCCGAGGACGTCACGATCCAGGTGCTCACCCAGTGCCGGGAGCACCTGATCGACCGCACCTTCGAGTCGCTGCGCGGCGCGCGCCGGGCCATCGTGCACTTCTACAACTCGACCTCCACCCTCCAGCGTCGGGTGGTCTTCGGGCTGGACCGCGACGGCATCGCCGACATCGCCACCCAGGGCGCGCGGCTCTGCCGCAAGTACGCGGAGATCCACACCCCGGACACGGACATCCACTACGAGTACTCGCCCGAGTCCTACACCGGCACCGAGCTGGAGTACGCGCTGGAGGTCTGCACCAAGGTCATCGAGGTGATCGACCCGACGCCGGACCGCAAGCTGATCATCAACCTGCCGGCCACCGTCGAGATGGCCATGCCGAACGTCTACGCCGACTCCATCGAGTGGATGCACCGGCACCTGCCCCGGCGCGACAGCCTGGTGCTCAGCCTGCACCCGCACAACGACCGGGGCACCGGCGTCGCCGCCGCCGAGCTGGGGCTGCTGGCCGGCGCGGACCGGATCGAGGGCTGCCTGTTCGGCAACGGCGAACGCACCGGCAACGTCGACCTGGTGACGCTGGGGCTCAACCTCTTCTCCCAGGGCGTCGACCCGATGATCGACTTCTCGAACATCGACGAGGTACGGCGGGCCGTCGAGTACTGCAACCAGCTCCCGGTGCACGAGCGCCACCCGTACGCGGGCGACCTCGTCTACACCGCCTTCTCCGGCTCGCACCAGGACGCCATCAAGAAGGGCTTCGACGCGCTCGCCAGGGACGCGGCGGCGGCCGGGGTGCCGATCGACCAGCACACCTGGGCGGTGCCCTACCTGCCGATCGATCCCAAGGACCTGGGCCGCACCTACGAGGCGGTCATCCGGGTCAACTCGCAGTCCGGCAAGGGCGGCGTCGCGTACATCATGAAGAGCGAGCACCAGCTCGACCTGCCGCGCCGGCTCCAGATCGAGTTCTCCGGCGTGGTGCAGCAGGTCACCGACCACGACGGCGGTGAGGTCGGCCCCGCCACGATGTGGGAGATCTTCGCCGGGCACTACCTGCTCGACCACCAGGTCGACCCGGCGCTCACCCTGGCCGGGTACACCATCGGCACCACCGAGGGCAAGGTCGAGATCGAGGCCCGCGTCGGCCTGGGCGGGGACCTGCGCCCGCTGGCCGCCGTCGGCAACGGCCCGATCGACGCGTACGTCAACGCGCTCCAGTCGGTGGGCGTGGCGGTACGGGTGCTCGACTACCACGAGCACGCGCTCTCCTCCGGCGGCGACGCGCACGCCGCCGCGTACGTGGAGTGCGACGTCGACGGCCGTACCGTCTGGGGCGTCGGCACCGACGCCAACATCGTCACCGCCTCGATCAAGGCCGTCACCAGCGCCGTCAACCGCGCCCGCGCCTGAGCTGGCGGGCGGGCTCCCCGCCGACACCTGATGTCGGCGGGGACCCTGCCGGCCGGCGGCCCTCAGCGCCGGGGCGGACGGTGGATGAGCAGGGCGGCCAGCGCCGCCCCGGCCACCAGCAGGCCGGCACACCAGAGCATCGCGCCCCGGTACGCGCCGGTCAGCTCCGCCGGCTGCGCGTAGCCGGCACCGGTGAGCCCCACCAGCAACGGGAGCGCGGCCACCGCCAGCAGGCCGCCCGCCCGCGACGCGGCGTTGTTGAAGCCGCTCGCCACCCCCGCGAACCGGTCGTCGACGGCCGCCAGCACGGACGCCGTCAGCGGCGCCACCACCAACGTCAGCCCGACGCCGAAGAGCGCCACCCCCGGCAGCACGTCCCGCCAGTACGACGCGTCGGGGCCGACGCCGCGCAGCAGCACCAGCCCGGCGGCGGCGACCAGCGGCCCGACGGTCAGCGGCAGCCGCGGCCCGATCCGCGCCGACAGCCCGCCGGCCCGGGCCGAGCCGACCAGCAGCAGCACCGTCATCGGCAGCAGCGCGACCCCGGTGAGCAGGGCCGACCATCCGAGGACGTTCTGCAGGTAGACGGCGAAGAAGAAGGTGAAACCGCCGAGCGCCGCGTAGACGAGCACGGTGAAGACGTTCAGCACGGAGAAGAGCCGGCTGCCGAACAGGCCGGTGGGAAGCATCGCCGTGTCCCCCCGGCGCCGCTCGACGAGCACGAAGGCGACCGCGCCCACCACCCCCGCCAGCACGGCGACGAGCACCGGCACCGAACGGAGGCCCCGGACGGGGGCGTCGATCAGCGCGTACGTGACGCCGGCCAGGGCGAGCGCGCCGAGCAGCGCCCCGGCCACGTCGAAGCGGCGGCGGCCCCGCCCCGGCCCCTGCGTGCGGGACGCGGCCTCGTCCCGGCTCTCCGGCACCCAGCGCAGCGCCGCCAGCGCCACCAGCACGGCCAGCGGCAGGTTCAGGAAGAAGATCCACCGCCAGGAGAGCGCGTCGATCAGCCAGCCGCCGAGGAACGGGCCGAGCGCGGTCGAGACGCCGGACAGCCCCGACCAGGCGCCGATGGCGCGCCCCCGGTCGTCGGGGTGGAAGCTGGCCTGGAGCACCGACAGCGAGCCGGGGGTGAGCAGCGCGCCCCCGGCGCCCTGGAGGAACCGGGCCGCGATGAGCCACCCGGTGTCCTGGGCCAGGCCGCAGAGCAGCGACGCCGCGGTGAACCACAGCACCCCGAGCAGGAAGACCCGCCGCCGTCCGAACCGGTCGCCGAGCGCGCCGCCGAGCAGCACGAAGGCGGCGAGCGTCAACAGGTAGCCGTTGACCGTCCACTGGAGACCCGCGACGGTGGCGTCGAGGTCCGCGCCGAGGCGGGGCAGCGCCACGTTGACCACGGTGCTGTCCAGGAAGACCATCCCGGAGGCGAGGACGGCCGCCAGCAGGGTGCCCCGCCCGCGGGTGGTGCCGAGGCGGAGCGCGGGTGCGGTGTCGGTCATGGCGTCCAATCTGCCCGGCCGGTATGAGAGACGCCACGAAATGCCAAAACCACCCCCGGGTACTGTGCGGGATCGCCGGAAGCCCGCAAGCTGGAGAGGTGTCGTCTGTGCGTACCAGATCAGGACCGCTTGCCGCTGTGACGGCCGCGCTCGCCGCGGCGTTGGCCCTCGGTGCGGCCGGTTGTGCCGCCGTCGACGAGCCGCCAGCCCCGCCGCCCGGTGACGGCGGTGGCAACGCCGCGCAGAAGTTGGGGCAACTCACCGTGGCCGGCGCGGGGTCGATGAAGGGCTACAGCCGGCAGCGTTTCCCGCACTGGCGGGACACCGGCAAGAACTGCGACGTGCGCGACAGCGTGCTACAGCGCGACGGGGAGGACATCAAGCTCTCCGGCTGCAACGTGGTCGGCGGTCGCTGGGAGAGCGTCTACGACGGCCGGGCCTTCACCGACCCGTCGGGCGTGGACATCGACCACATGGTGCCGTTGGCCAACGCGTGGCGCTCGGGCGCCGACGAGTGGGACGACACGAAGCGCGGCGAGTTCGCCAACGACCTGGACCGGCCGCAGCTCTTCGCGGTTTCCGCCTCCTCCAACCGGGCAAAGGGTGATCAGGACCCGTCCCAGTGGAAGCCGGCGAACCAGTCGCACTGGTGCCAGTACGCCGACAACTGGGTGACGGTCAAGCACCACTGGCGGCTCACGGTGACCACCGCCGAGAAGGCCGCCCTGACCGACATGCTGGAGGGCTGCAGATGAGCGAGACAGCCGCGCCGGGGGCGGCACCCGCCCCCGAGCCGACGCCGGCCGCCACCGGGCAGGACCCGGCGGCGCCGGGCGGCGCACCGGCCGGGCCCACCACGGCCGGCATGACGGCGGACGGCGCGGCCGGCACGACCGCCGGCGTGCCGGGGGCGGGGATGTCCGCCGACGCCGGGGGCGCGTCGGGCGTCACCCGGGAGCGCACGGCCGACATCGTGCCCGGCCCGGGCGGGGTGATGACCGACGAGGTCGGTGTCGTCACCGGCGAGCTGACCCTGCGCACCGGCTACGAGGACGGCCAGGTGACGCTGAGTGTGCAATACCGGGAGGCCGACGAGTGGTACGCGGTCACCGGCGGCCGGGTGGCGCTGGCCGATCCGGCCGGGCTGGACGCGGTGCACGGCGTCGCCGTCGCCCTGCTGCACCGCCCCGAGGGCTGACGGCCACGGCGGACGCGGCCCCCGGACGAGGGCCGCGCCCGTGACACGGATCAGACGTACGAGCCGGGTTCGCTGGGCGCGGAGACCACGTGCGGGTCGTCGCCCTCGCCCATCGGGCGGGTGAGCTGCACGCTCACCTTGTGGGGGCGCAACTCCCCGCTGGCGATCGGCTCCGCGAAGTGGCAGGCGACCCTGCTGCCGCGGATCTCCCGCAGCACGGGACGCTCGTCGGCGCAGCGGGTCGGCTGCGCCCACGGGCAGCGGGTGTGGAACCGGCAGCCCGAGGGCGGGTTGGCCGGCGAGGGCAGGTCGCCGGCGAGCAGGATGCGCTCCCGCCGGTCCTCCACGTCCGGGTCCGGCACCGGCACCGCCGACATCAGCGCCCGCGTGTAGGGGTGCATCGGCTCGGTGTAGAGCCGGTCGCTCGGCGCCTCCTCGACCAGCGCACCCAGGTACATGACGCCGACGGTGTCGGAGATGTGCCGCACCACCGCGAGGTCGTGCGCGATCACCAGGTAGGTCAGGCCGAGGCTCTCCTGAAGCTCGTCGAGGAGGTTCACCACCTGGGCCTGGATCGAGACGTCGAGCGCGGAGACCGGCTCGTCGGCCACGATCAGCTCGGGCCCGAGCACCAGCGCCCGCGCGATGCCGATGCGTTGCCGCTGCCCGCCGGAGAACTCGTGCGGATAGCGGGAGAGCGCCCAGCGCGGCAGCCCCACCGCGTCCAGCGTCTCGCCGATGATCCGCCGCCGCTCGTCCCGGTCGCCGCCGATCCCGTGGGCCTGCAGGCCCTCGGTGAGGATCGACTCGACGTTCTGCCGGGGGTCGAGGCTCGACATCGGGTCCTGGAAGATCATCTGCATCCGGCGGCGCATCGACCGCAGCTTGCCCGCCGGCAGCGTCGTCAGCTCGACGCCGTCGAACCTGACCTCTCCGCTGGTGGGCGGGTTGAGCTGGAGCAGCGCCCGACCCAGCGTCGACTTGCCGCAGCCGGACTCGCCGACCAGGCCGTACGTCTTCCCGCGGGCGATGCTCAGGTCGACGCCGTCGACGGCCTTCACGTGGCCGACCGTCCGGTCGAAGACCACCCCCCGACGGATCGGGAAGTGCACCTTCAGGTCGCGGACCTCGACGAGGATGTCGCTCTCGGTCACGGCTTCTCCTCCTCGCGCGGGGCGGGCACCTGGCCCGTGGTCCCGTCCGTCGCCGGACCGGTGCTGGCCGGCCCGGTCGCGGCCGGTGCGGCCGGTGCCGGGTCGCTGACCGCCGGCTCGCCGGCGGGCGGGGCGCCCGTCGCCGGACCGGTGGCGGCCGGGGCGGGCTCGGCGCCGGGCGTCGGCGCCGGGTTGACGCAGCGGTAGCTGCGACCGTCGTAGGCCAGCACCAGCGCGGGCGGCTCCCCCACGCACTCGTCGACCCGCCGCTCGCAACGCGGCGCGAACGCGCAGCCGTCCGACCAGGGCAGCAGGTCGCGGACCGAGCCGGGGATGGGGTTCAGCCGCTCGCCGCGCCCCGCGTCCAGGCGCGGCACCGAAGCGAGCAACCCCACGGTGTACGGGTGCCGGGGCTGACGGAACAGCGGGCGGCGGCGGGCGGTCTCCACGACCCGGCCGCCGTAGAGCACGTTGACGGTGTCGCACATGCCGGCGACCACGCCCAGGTCGTGCGTGATCATGACCAGGGCCGTACCCGACTCCCGGACCAGCTCCTTGAGCAGCTCCAGGATCTGCGCCTGGATGGTGACGTCCAGGGCCGTGGTCGGCTCGTCGGCGATCAGCAGCCGGGGCTGGCAGGCCACCGCCATGGCGATCAGGGCGCGCTGCCGCATGCCGCCGGAGAGCTGGTGCGGGTATTCCTTCAGCCGCCGCTTCGGGTCGGGGATGCCGACCCGGTCCAGCAGCGCCGCCGCCTCCTTCTCGGCCGCCGCCCCCTTCATGCCGCGGTGCCGGGTGAGCACCTCGGTGACCTGCAACCCGATCGGGATCACCGGGTTCAGCGACGAGAGCGGATCCTGGAAGATCATCGCGACGTCCCGGCCACGGATGTCCCGCCGCGACCGGTCGTCGAGCTGGAGCAGGTCCGTGCCGTCGAAGACCGCCTTGCCGCCGACGCGCAGGCCCGGCTGCTTCGGCAGCAGGCCCATGATCGCCAGCGAGGTGACGCTCTTGCCGCAGCCGGACTCACCGACCAGGCCGACCACCTCGCCGGAGTCGACGGAGAAGGAGACCCCGTCGACGGCGTGCACGGTGCGCTGACCGCGCCGGGCGAACGTGACGGAGAGGTCGTCCACATCGAGCAGTGCCATTACCGACCTTCCGTTCGCGACTGCGGGGCTCGCAAGCTCACTCCTCGCGCTTCACACAACCGACCCTTCGTTCGCGACTGCGGGGCTCGCAAGCTCACTCCTCGCGCTTCACACAACCGACCCTTCGTTCGCGACTGCGGGGCTCGCAAGCTCACTCCTCGCGCTTCACACATCGAAGGGACCTACTTCCGCAGCTTCGGATCGAGTGCCTCGCGCATCGCCTCGCCGAGCAGCGTGAAGCCGAGGGCGGTGACGATGATGGCGAGGGCGGGCAGGACTGCCAGCCGGGGCGCGGCATCGATGTAGCGCTGCGCGTCGGCGAGCATCACACCCCACTCGGGGATGGAGGCGTCGTTGTTGCCGAGCCCCAGGAAGGAGAGCGCCGCAGCCTCGATGATCGCCGTGGCCAGGGTGAGGGTGGCCTGCACGATGACCGGGGCGAGCGAGTTCGGCACCACGTGGGTCAGCGCGATCTTCGGCTTCTTCACGCCCAGCGAGACCGCCGCCAGCACGTAGTCGCTGTTCGCCTGGGAGATCATCGAGCCGCGCAGCAGCCGGGCGAAGACCGGCACCGACACCACGCCGACCGCGATCATGACCGTGGTCAGGCCGGAGCCGAGCAGCGCGGCGATGCTGATCGCCAGCAGCAGGCTCGGCATGGCCAGCAGCATGTCGATGAAGCGCATCAGCACGTTGTCGACCGCCCGGCCCCACCGGCCGCCGAGGCCGGCGGCGGCACCGGCGACGCCGCCGATCAGCGAGCCGACGGCGAGGCCGATCAGGGTCGAGATCACCCCGACCAGCAGGGTCTGCCGGGCACCGACGATCATGCGGCTGAACTCGTCGCGGCCGATGTGGTCGACGCCGAACCAGTTCTCGGCCCGGGGGCCGGGGAAGTAACCGATGTTGTCCCGGATCTCGCCCTTCCAGAGCTGGGCGTCCGGCGCGTACGGGACGAGGAACGGCCCGACGAGCGCGACCAGCAGGAACAGGCTCAGGATCACCGCGCCGACGATCGCGGCCGGGTTGCGCCGCAGCCGGCGGAACGCCTCCTTCCAGAGGCTGACGCCACGCTCGTCGTCCCGGGCCGCCAGTTCGGAGAGCCGGTCGATCTTTTCCTTCTTGCTACTGGTGATCGTCATCGGACCCTCACCCTCGGGTCGATCAGGCTGTAGGAGAGGTCGACCAGGAGGTTCACCAGCACATACACCACCGCGATGATCAGGATGAAGCCCATCAGCACCGGATAGTCACGCTGGCTGATCGCCTCGTAGATGAAGGCGCCGATGCCACCGAAGGCGAAGACGGTCTCGGTGAGCACCGCACCGGAGAGCAGGCCACCGGTGAGCAGGCCGATCGAGGTGACCACCGGCAGCATCGAGTTGCGCAGCACGTGCCGGCTGCGAACGGTGCGCTCGGTCAGCCCCTTCGCCTCGGCGGTGCGGACGAAGTCCTCGTTGAGCACCTCCAGGACGCTGGCCCGGGTGATCCGGACGATGATCGCCAGGGGGATGCTGGCCAGCGCCACGGCCGGCAACACCAGGTGCCAGAGCGCGTCGGCGGCGGCGTCCCACTCCCGGGTCATCAGCCCGTCGAGGACGAAGAAGTTGGTGACCCGGGTCGCGCCGAGCGTCGGGTCCTGCCGGCCGCTCGCCGGGAACCAGCCGAGGTTCTCCGCGAAGATCGCCTTGAACACGTACGCGAGGAAGAAGACCGGGATGCAGATGCCGATCAGCGAGCCGCCGACCGAGAGATGGTCCAGCATCCGGCCGCGGCGGCGGGCCGCCAGGTAGCCCAGCGGGATGCCGAGCCCGACCGCGATCAGCATCGCCGTGACGGAGAGTTCCACCGTGCCGGGGAACCGTTCGATGAACTCGGTGACGACGCTGCGCTTGGTGGAGGTCGACGTGCCCAGGTCCAGGCGGAGCAGCCGCCGGACGAACCGGCCGTACTGCACCAGGATCGGCTCGTCGAGGCCCATGTTGCGCCGGATCGCGGCGCGCATCTCGGGCGTCCCACGCTCACCGAGGATGGCGGTCTCGGGACCACCGGGCAGTCGGCGAAGCCAGATGAAGAGCAGGAGGGAGAGCCCGAACAGCGTCGGTATCAGCTGAAGCAGGCGTCTGACGATGAACCGGAACACGGCGGCCTCGAAAGGGGTACGGAGGGTCGCGGGCGGACGCTGTCGAAACAGCGCCCGCCCGCGGTCGGAGCGTCAGGTCAGGACTTGAACTCGGCGGTGGCGAAACGCTCGTCGGTGAGCGGGCTCGCCTTGACCCCGGTCACGTCCTTGCCGAACACGATCGCCGGCGGCGAGTGCGACACCGGGACACCGGGCAGGAAGTCCATGATGGCCTTGTTGAGGGCCTTGTACTTCTCGGTGCGGGCTGCCACGTCCGCGGTGGCGTCCGCGTCCTTGAACTGGTCGAACAGGGCCGGGTTGTTGAAGCCCCACTCGGCCTTCTGGCGGTCGAACATGGTGCCGATGAAGTTGTAGCCGTCGCCGTAGTCACCGGTCCAGCCGAGGAAGTGGATGTCGTGCTTGTTGCCCGCGGTGGTGGCGTTCAGGTAGTCCGGGCTCCACTTGAGCGGGATGGCCTGGACGGTGACGCCGACCGCCTTGAGGTCTGCCGAGAGCAGCTCGAAGATGTCCTTCGGGTTCGGCATGTACGGCCGGGTGACCTCGGTGGGGTAGTGGAACCGCAGGGTCAGGTTCGTCGCGCCGGCCTCGGCCAGCAGCGCCTTGGCCTTCGCCGGGTCGTAGTTGTACTTGGTGACGTCGCCGTTCCAGCCCTCGACGGTGTCCGGCATGAAGTTGTCGGCGACCTTGGCGCCCGGGGGCAGCTTCGAGTCGACGAGAGCCTGCCGGTTCAGCGCGTGCGCGATGGCCTGGCGGACCTTCACGTCGGCGAGCTTCGGGTTCCCCTTCTGGTTGATGGCCAGGTAGAGGATGTTGAACGCCGGGCGGGTCAGGACGTTGAAGCCCTCGCCCTTGAGCGGCTCGACGTCGGCCGGGCCGACCAGGTCGTACCCCTGGATGTCGCCGGAGCGCAGCGCCTGCTTGCGGGCGTTCTCATCCGAGATGGTCTTGTAGATGAGGGTCTTCAGCTTCGCCTTGTCGCCGGCGTAGTCGTCGTTGCGCTCGATGGTGAGCGTCTTGTTGGCGACGTCCCAGGACTTGAACTTGAACGGGCCGGTGCCGGTCGGGTGCGCCGTGGCGTAGGCCGGGTACTTGATGTCCTCGGCGGTGCCGCCCACGTTGCTGGCGTCGTACTTCTCCAGCGCGGTCGGGCTGTGGATCGAGAACGACGGCAGCATCAGCGCGGCCGGGATCTTGCTGGAGACCCGGGTGAAGGCCAGGTCGACGGTGGCCGCGTCCTTGGCGGTGCAGGACTTGAAGAGGCTCGGCGGCAGGTCCGCGCTCTCGTTCTTGGCGAAGCCACCCATGACGTCCTGCCAGTACGGCGTCACGTCCGGGCTCTGCATGAGGCCCTTGGCGTTGTACCAGCGGTCGAAGTTCTTGCAGACCGCCTCGGCGTTGAACTCGGTGCCGTCGTGGAACTTGACGCCCGAGCGCAGCTTGAAGGTCCACGTGGTGCCCGCGGCGTCCGGGGTCCAGGTCTCGGCCAGGCCGGGGGTGACCTTGGTGCCGCCCTCCTCCGGGCGGACCAGGGTCTCGAAGACCTGACGCGCCACGCGCAGCGACTCACCGTCGCTGGCGAAGCTCGGGTCGAGCACCTTCGGGTCTCCGGCGACGCCGAAGACCATGGTGTCCTTCTTGCTACCGCCGGAGCTGTCGCCACGGTCGCTCTCGGCGCAGCCTGCTACCGCGAGAGCCGCGACCGCGATGGCCGCGATGGCAACCTTCGGCCTGGATGCACGCATGGGGTGCTTCACCTCGTCCTTCGGGGTACGAACAATCGTGGTGACAGGGGTCACCGAACGCCGTGACCTTAGCCCCCGTTCGGACCGACGGGAAACCATCGAGGAACCGGTTGGTATCGGATCGTGTCTTAAGCGAAGCGCCGCGCCCCGAAGGCCGCTCCAGACCGCCGCCAATGACGCGTTTGCGCCGCAATTGTCCGTTGCGGATTTGTTACATCGATCGTCGCCGGAATCGTCCACATGTCAGAACACCCGGGGGCGCGGAGACCCGGAAACGACGACGGCCGGCACCGGGAGTCCCGGTGCCGGCCGTGCGGCCACTCAGACGGCGCGACGCCCCTCGAAGGCCCGGCCGAGGGTGATCTCGTCGGCGTACTCCAGGTCGCCGCCCACCGGCAGGCCGCTCGCCAACCGGGTCACCGCGATGCCCATCGGCTTGACCATCAGCGCCAGGTACGTCGCGGTGGCCTCGCCCTCGGTGTTGGGATCCGTCGCCAGGATCAACTCCCGCACCGTGCCCGCACTGAGCCGGGTCATCAGCTCGCGGATGCGCAGATTGTCCGGCCCGATCCCCTCCAGCGGGTTGATCGCCCCGCCGAGCACGTGGTAGCGGCCACGGAACTCACCGGTCCGCTCGACCGCCACCACGTCCTTCGGCTCCTCGACCACGCAGAGCACCTCGTCGGTGCGGCGCGGGTCGCGGCAGATCCGGCACCGGTCGGACTCGGCGACGTTGTAGCAACTGGTGCAGAACCGCACCAGCTCCTTGACCTTGCGCAGCGCGCCGGCCAGCCGGTTGACGTCGGCCGGGTCGGCGGACAGGACGTGGAACGCGATCCGCTGGGCGCTCTTCGGGCCCACGCCCGGCAGCCGGCCCAACTCGTCGATCAGATCCTGGATGGCGCCCTCGTACATCTGCCGCTCAGAAACCGGGCAGGCCGAGGCCGCCCATGCCGCCGGTGACCGGACCCATCTTCTTCTCGGTCAGCTCCTTCGCCGCCTCGGCGGCGTTGTGCATGGCCGCGACGACGAGATCCTCCAGGGTCTCCACGTCCTCCGGGTCCACCGCCTTCGGGTCGATCCTGATCGACTTCAGCTCGCCGGTGCCGGCGACGGTCGCGGTCACCAGGCCACCGCCGGCGGTGCCGGTCAGCTCCGCCTCGGCAAGCTCGGCCTGCGCCGTGGCGATCTGCTGCTGCATCTTCTGCGCCTGCTTCAGCATCTGCTGCATGTTCGGCTGTCCACCTGGGCGCACGGATGGCTCCTTCTCGCACTCGTCTGCTCGGCCGCCACTGAGCCTATCCGCTGTAAGCAGCCTCGCCCCGCCCGGTACTTCCCTGCTCCGCCGGCCACCCGGGCGATCGCGGGGACGACCGGAGCGAAACGGGGAAAGGCCCCTGGAGGGGCCGTCTCGCACCAAGATTCCGCCCGTACCCGTCACCCGGCAGGCGTCCGCCACCGTGGTGGGGTCAGGCACGGGTCAGCGGGCGTCGACCTCGTTGATCTTTTCGGCGCCGAACACCTCGCGGAGCAGCCGTACCGCCTGTTCCTCGCTGGATTCCCGCGCCGTCCGCTCGTCGAGCACCTCGTCCAGCGGCTCGTCGCCCGGGTCGAAGCCCTCCAGGTTCGCAGCCGCCGGCCGGGCGTCCGGACGCCCGCCACCGCCGCGCACCGGGCCGTCGAAGTCGGGGTCGTAGGGCGGCTCACCGGCCCAGTCGGCATCCGCGGTCCTGCGGGCCGCCTGCCCCGCACGCGGGCCACGTCCGGCGGCAGCGGCCCGCGCCGCCGCGATGGCACTGCTCACCGGAGGCCCGGCGGGCGCGGCCCGCTGCGGCTCCGCCGAGGGACCAGCCGGCTTCGGTACGGCGGGCGCGCCGGTGGCCGTCGGCCGGCCGGCCGACGACGCGGCGGACCTGCCGACGGTCGGAGCGGTGGACGACGTGCCGCTGCTGGACGTGTCGGTGGCCGCCGTGCCGCCCGGTCGGGCCGGCTCCGGCCAGTCGTCCTCGCTGGCCGCAGCGGTCGCGGCGCCCCCCGGGCGGGCCGCCTCCGGCCAGCTCTCGTCACCGTCGGCGGCACCACCGGGACGGGCCGGCTCGGGCCAGTCCTCGGCCGCAGCGGTGGCGACAGCAGCAGCGGCAGACCCCGCACCTGCGGCCGGGCGACTCGATCCCCCTGCGGTACCACCACTGGCCGGACCACCCGGACCGGCGAAACCGCCGTCCACGCCGTCGCCACCCGGGCCACCAGACCCGCCGGCCACCCCGCCCCGCGGAGCACCGCCGTTCGAAGCAGCGCCGTTCGAAGCAGCGCCGTTCGAAGCAGCGCCGTTCGAAGCAGCGCCCTGGGAAGCGCCGATGTTCGGAGCACTGCCGCTAGACGCAGCACCGTTCGGAGATGCAGCGCCGTCGGGCGCCCCGCCGTGCGGCGCGGCACCGGTGTCCGGGCCGGCAGCGGGCGGGCCACCCTGCGGGTGGCTCCGGCCGCCGGGCGGATCCCCGCTCGGGCCGCCACCGGTCGCGCCGGCCGGCGGCTGCGGGGTGGGGGCCGTGGGCGACGGGGACGCCGGACGGGCTGCGGCGGAGCGGGCGGGCCCACCGAGTGACACGCCACCGCGTTCGCCGGCCACCTCGCAGCGGATCTGCCAGCGCCCGCCCAACTCCTCGTAGAGCGCGTCGGTGAGCACCTGAGCGTGGTCGGCCATCATCTTCGCCAGTACCGACGACTTCACCGTCACCACGAGCGTGTCGCCGTCGAGGTCGCGGACCACGGCGTCGCGCATCAGCGCCGCGATCCGCTTGTTGGTCCGGTTGACCTTGCCGACCACCTCGGGCCAGACCCGGCGTACCGCGACGGCGTCCAGCTCACCTGTCGCTCGCGCCCCGGGCCGGGGCGGGGCGGGAGTGGCCGGGTCGGGCATCACCGCCGACGGTGACGGCACCACCCGGTGGGGCGCACCAGCAGCCGGTTCGGCCACCGCCGGCGAAACCGGCGCAGCGGCCGGGAACGCCGGAGCACCGCCCGTGACGGTGGGGGACGTCGGGGTGCCGCCCGCACCGACCGGGGACGGCGGAGCACCGCCCGCGCCCGCAGGGGACGTCGGAGTGGCCGTCGCCGCGCCGTCCGGGCTGCCGGCGGATCCCGTGGAGGCGGGCGCGCCGGCGACGTCGGCCGATCCACCGGGGGCATACGCCTGGTGGGCGGGGTCGGGGCGTACGGCAGGAGGAGCGGCGACCGGCGCGGGGCCGGCGGCGGCAGGCGGCGCGTCGGTGCCGGCGAGGGTGAGCCGGCGCTCCATGCGTTCGAGGCGCTGGAGCAGGCCACCGGTGGAGTCGTCGGCACCGGGCAGCAGCATCCGGGCGCAGATCAGCTCCAGCAGCAGCCGGGGTGCGGTGGCGCCGCGCATCTCCACCAGGCCGTTGTGCACGATGTCGGCGCAGCGGGACAGCGTCGCCGGGCCGAGCCGCTGGGCCTGGGCGGCCATCCGCTCGATCTGGTCGGACGGGCCGTCGATCAGGCCCTTGGTGGCGGCGTCCGGCACCTGCTGGAGGACGATCAGGTCGCGCAGCCGCTCCAGCAGGTCGGACGCGAACCGGCGCGCGTCGTGCCCCGCCTCGGCGACCCGGTCGACTGTCGCGTACGCGGTCGCGCCGTCCCCGGCGGCCAGCGCGTCGCACATCTCGTCGATCAGGGCGGCGTCGGTCACCCCGAGCAGGGCGGTGGCCCGGGAGTAGGTGACCCCCTCCGGGCCGGCCCCGGCGATGAGCTGGTCGAGCACCGAGAGGCTGTCCCGCATGCTGCCGCCACCGGCGCGCACCACCAGCGGAAAGACCGCCGGCTCGACGGCGACCCCCTCCGTCTCGCAGAGCTGCTCCAGGTAGGGGCGGACCACCTTCGGCGGGATCAGCCGGAACGGGTAGTGGTGGGTCCGCGACTTGATCGTGCCGAGGACCTTCTCCGGCTCGGTGGTCGCGAAGATGAACTTGACGTACTCCGGCGGCTCCTCGACCAGCTTGAGCAGGGCGTTGAAGCCGGCCGACGAGACCATGTGGGCCTCGTCGATGACGTAGATCTTGAAGCGGCTCTTGGCCGGCGCGAAGATCGCCTTCTCGCGCAGCTCGCGGGCGTCGTCGACGCCACCGTGGCTGGCCGCGTCGATCTCCAGCACGTCGATCGAGCCGCCGTCGGTGGCCAGTTCGCGGCAGGAGTCGCACTGCCCGCACGGCTCCGGGGTGGGGCCCTGCTCGCAGTTGAGCGAGCGGGCCAGGATCCGGGCGCTGGAGGTCTTGCCGCAGCCGCGTGGGCCGGAGAAGAGGTAGGCGTGGTTGAGCCGCCCGCTGCGCAGCGCCTGCGACAGCGGCTCAGTGACGTGCTCCTGCCCGATGACCTCGGCGAAGGTACGCGGCCGGTACTTGCGGTAGAGCGCCAGTGCCACTCGTCCCGCCTCCTCTCGACCGAGCCATTCTGCGCCGGTCGGGCGCGGGTGACCACCCACCACCCCGTGACCCGGCCCGCAGGGACGTTACCTGGCCCCGGAGACAAAAAGGCCTCCCGTGCACCCGGCAGAGCCCGCTTATCCTTGCTGCCTTCCGGCCCTGGGGAGGTTCACGAGATACCGCCGCACGGGAGGTGATCCCCACCCTACCCGACGGCCGGTCGATCTTCAGGGGGTGGTGGGGTGGCCGGTCCGCCCGGGACCTGTATCCTCGTCTGCGGAGGATTCGCCTAGAGGCCTAGGGCGCACGCTTGGAAAGCGTGTTGGGTTTACACCCTCACGAGTTCGAATCTCGTATCCTCCGCTCGCTGAGCAGCACGAACGACAGGGTCGGCCCCACGGGGACCGGCCCTGAGTCGTCCCTACGGTCGCTCTCGTCGCACCTGCGCCGCTCCGGCCCGTCCAGCTGCCCGCCGCTCGGTGGCCGCGTCCCGTGGGTGTAGAGCCGTGGACCGCTGTTCCCGTTCAGGGTCGGGCTGGGGCTCTGCCGGCCATGAGTTGATGAGTTCCGGTAGCGGCCTGGGCGAGTTCGGGCCATCTGGGGTGAGTCAGGTAGTGCTCGTCGGGGGCGGTGGGGCCGAGTTCGTCGAGGATGGCCAGCAGGGGCTCGAGTGTTGCGCTGACGGCCTCGGCCCCGCTGGTGTCGGCGAGGACAGTTCCGATGTCGTCGCGGGGGTGGCGGTCGTCCCAGAACGTGTCGTCGACGAGCCAGTGCACGGCTTCGGTCAGACCGGGCCACGACCTGACACCGTGGGGCTGCAGGGTCGCGAGGATGGACAGGGCATTGATGATGTCGGACCTGCGGTCAGGCCGGGCGATGGCAGTCATGTGTGTCAGCTCCTACCCCTCTGCACCAGCCATGATGCCCGTCACGGCGTGCCCGGAGACGCCGCGCCGTCGGGGTTAGCGCGTCGTCACGCGCGGGCGCGCGCCCAGGAGAGGAACCGGTCGGCCAGGTGGGCCGGGCTCACGTCGGGATCCAGCGCGGCGAGTTCCTCGACGGCCTCGGCCTGGAGGGTCGCCAGGTGGACGGTGAGCGCGGCGCGGTCGTGGCGGTACTCGCCGAGCAGGCGTAGCTTCGCCGCCGAGCAGGGCCACGCGATGCCGCACACCCGGCAGCGCCACGTCGGCCGGCTCGGCGTGTGCTCGCGGCGGCGGCTCACCGCGACCCCGACCCGCCCGGGTCGACGCCGGTGGGCGCCGGCTCGCTGCTCGGGACTGGGGTGCGACGGGTACGCACGGGCGGTACCTCCTCGGCGGCTCGGCAGGGGTCCCGGTGGGGACGGGAGGGGGTTGGAGCGGGCCGCCCCCGTCCTCCCCGCCGGGGCGGCCCACGACTGACGCCGACCGCCGGGCTCCTTCGCCTCCACCGGCCGCGCCGTCTTCGCACCCCAACATGCCGGTAGTAAGCAGACAGATACAGCCCGTAGGGCTATGGTGCCCAGATATTTGGGACGTCCGATGGGAGGACCCGTGAACGACGCGCTACGGGTGGCGCTCAGCGACACCGGGCACACGATCGAATCCCTCGCCGGGACCGTCAGTGTCGACCCCAAGACGGTCGGGCGCTGGTTGACCGAGGACCGCATCCCGCACGCCCGGCACCGGCTGGCCGCGGCGGAGGCCCTCCGTCGGGACGTTTCGGACATCTGGCCGGACACTTCGAGACGTCGTGACCCGATCTGGTTCCGTCCCTGGCAGGAGATCGAGCGCGAGGCGGTGTCGCTGCGGTCGTACGAGTCGGTGGTGTTGCCCGGCCTGCTCCAGACCGAGGCCTACGGCCGGGCCGTGCTGACCGGCGGCGGCCTCTTCCCCCGGGGCGACGTCGAGCGGCACCTGGCGTCCCGGCTCGCCCGCCAGGGCATCCTCCGGCAGGACGAGCCGCCGCTGTTCACGGCGGTGATCGACGAGGCGGTGCTGCGCCGGCCGGTCGGCGGCCGGGCCACCATGTGCGAGCAGCTCCGGGCCCTGGTCGCGGCGTGCGCCGAGCCGCACGTCCGGGTGCACGTGGTGCCGTCGTCCGTCGGCGCGTACGCCGGCCTGAACGGGCCGTTCGTGCTCGCCGACAGCCGCGACCACCGCCTCGCCGGCTACCTCGACAACCAGCTCCAGGGCCAACTGGTTAGCGACCCGGGCGACATTGCCGCCATGATGACTGCGTGGGAGAACGTGCGCGGCGAGGCGCTCTCCCACTGGCAGTCTGTCGATCTCATCACGGAAGTGGCGGAGTCATGGAGCTGAATGGCGCGCGGTGGCGCAGGAGCACCCGCAGCAGCGGCAACGGCGGCAACTGCGTCGAGGTCGCCGACAACCTGCCCGGCGTCGTCGCCGTGCGGGACTCGAAGGACCCGGCCGGCCCGGCGCTCGCCTTCGCACCGGCGGCGTGGCGCGCGTTCGTCGCCACCGTCGCCGAGCGCCCCTGACCTGGGTCCGCCGACGTCAGAGACGCGCCCGGCGCGGCGGCGGGAGCAGCCCGCACGCCGGCCCGCTCCGGACGTCGTACACATGTTCCATCCACAGGCTGTGGACGGCGGAGGGCTTCCATGGGTTACCAGCTCAGCGCGGTGGTCGCGGACGCCGAGTTGCTCCGCGAGCAGACCGCCGACCTCGACCACGCGGTCCTCGGTGAGCTGCGTCAGGACTTCGCGTTGCTGCCGGCCACCCCGCAACTGGTCGAGGAGCTGACCGGCGCGCCACCCGACTACTCGGTGACGGAGCGGTCGGCGGAGGAGCCGTTCGGCCTGGTGTTCTCGGCGGCGCTCACCGAGGTCCTCGCGCGCTGGTCCCGGTCGGGCCCGGTGGCATACCTGGAGGCGGAGTTCGCCGGCGGGGCCGGCTACCAGTCGGCGCTGGTGTGGCTCGGCGGCGGGGTGAGCTGGGGGCCCGCGTTCGACCACCGCCTCGACGGGCCGCGCCCACAGTGGCCGGTCAACGCCGCGCTCATCCGGCTCGGGGTGGAGCCCGGCGCGTGGATCGACCCCTTCGCCGAGCTGGGCCTGCACGTCGAGCGGAGCACCGCCGGATGGCTGGCGCACGGGCGCCGGCGGCTGAGCGCGGACTACTGGGACGAGCTGGCCGAGGAATGGGAAAACCGGCAATCTGCCGGTGGGCAGCAACCTGAGCGCCCCGGTCCCGTTGGGGACTGGGGGATTCCATGAAATTGCGACAATTTGCTTTTATCGCGGCGCTGATGACGGCTGCCTGGGTTTCGGGCAGCGGGGCGCACCCGCCGTCGACGGGGCTGGGCGGCCGGCCCGTCGGGGTCGTCGAGGTGGTCGACCTCAACGGCCTGCGCGACGTCGAGTTCGGCGACACCGAGACCGAGCTGAGCCGGCGGGGCATCCTGCGCTCCGACGTCGACGCCTGCGGCCCGACGCTCGTCGGGTACGACGCGACCAGCCCGATCTTCGTCGGCGACCGGCTGGTGCTGCTCTGGCTCGGCGAGGCGACGCGCACCCCGCAGGGGGTCACCGCGGGCATGGCGATCGGACAGGCCCGCGCCCGGTATCCGGCCGCCCGCGAGCTGGACGCCCCACAGGGGATGTACCGGCTCGACGGGCTACTGGCCCGGCACGGCGACCGCGCGTACCTCTTCCTGCACGACGGCCGGGCGGTCAAGAAGATCATCGTCGGATACGCCGACTGGGCCCAGCGCCTCTTCCACGAGGGCCACAGCCCCTGCTGACACGCCCGGGAAGCTGATTGCCCGGTCATCGATGCCCGTGGAATCATCTGGCTGCCGCGCAGATCGCACGGCACCACACGGGGGAGTCGACGTGAGATCATCCCTGCCTGCGCGCCCGAAAAGTCCCAGTAAGAAACGGTTGGCCCTGGTCGGGGCGGCTGTCGCCGCGCTGGCCGCCACCGTCCTGATCGGCCCGGGAGCGGCCTCGGCGGCCCCGGCGCCGAACCCGGCCGCCGCGACACCGGCCAACGCCGGTCCGACGCCGACCGTCGCCGAGCCGACCGCCCCGCCGAAGGCCCCCGCCCCGCCCACGCCCGCCGCCCGGAAGGCCCCGGCCCCGGAAGCGTCCGCCGCGCCGAAGGCCCCCGAGACGTCCGCCGCGCCGAAGGCCCCGGCCACCAACGGGTCCACGCGCCCGGGTGGCCGCCCCGCGGCGTCGACCACCGGGACCGGTGGCTGCGGCGGCACGCTCGCCCTCGGCAGGATCGTGACCTGCCCGGCCGTCTCCGGCGAGGAGCGAAACGTCTGGTCGTTCACCACCACTGTGGCCTCTGACCTGGTCATCGGCCGGCTGACCCAGGTGTCCGGGGAGGGCGTCAGCGCCGAGTTGCACGGCCCGGACGGCACCTACCACTGCTACCTCTCCAGCTATGGCAGCGAGTGCCGCCTCGCCGCCGCCGGCACCTACACGATCACCGCGTACGTGTACTACGGCTCGGGCACCGGCAGCTACCGGCTCTCGGTCGAGTCGACCCGGCGGCCGTCGACGTGCACGGCCCTGCCAACGAGCGTCTTCTCCTTCGCCTCCACCGGCCGCACCGGCACCCTGCCGGCCGGCCTGGCGGCGCGCTGCTTCTCGTTCAACCAGCCCACCGGCACCGTGCTGCACATCATGGACCCGGGCGGCAGCGGCGACATCCGGGGGGAGATCCTGGACGCCGCCCACCAGCCGATCTGCCGGGCGGACGGCACCAACCAGTGCACCCTGAGCCAACCGGGACCGTACCGGCTCTTCCTCCAGGAGTTCTACGGCGCGCAGAGCAACTACACGCTGCGGATGCCCCGGCTCTCGAACCCGGTCGGCTGCCCCGTGGTGCCGCTGGTCGCCTTCGGTGACCCGGGGGCCGCCGTCGGCTCCGCGACCATCCAGCACGACGGTTACGCCTGCCACAAGCTGACGACCACCACCGCCGGCGCGGTCGCGGTCCGCTTCAACCGATACCACGACCAGTACCTCAACTGGGCTGTCCACAACGCCGCGGGCCAGCAGATCTGCGACGAGTACACGAACTCCCGGCACTGCCCGCTGCCCGCCGCGGGTTCCTACACGCTGCTGGTCAGCAACGACAACGACTCGCACGAGGCCTTCACCTACCAGGTGGCGGTGACCGCGCTGCACAGTGCCGCCCGGTGCGCCGCGACGACCGCGACGACCTGGGAGCAGCCGGCCCTCCTGGTGCACCAGACCTCGGGTGTGCAGACCAACTGCCAGCCGTTCCAGGGCGAGGCGGGCGACCGGGTCATCGCATACCGGGCACCGACCGCCTACAACGACCTGTCGATGTGGCTGGTCGACCAGGCGGGCACCCCGCTGTGCACGGAGTGGTCGGAGGAGGACGGCTGCGTGCTGCCCGCCACCGGCACGTACCGCATGGTCAGCTTCCTGCACTGGTGGGAGACCGACAGCACCGACCTGACGTACGCGCTCCAGGTCCGCCGGCTGTCGGCGGCCGTCGGCTGCCCGACGATCACGCCCGGCAGCTACGGCGCGGCGCCGGCCGGGTCCCTCGGCGGCATCCGCTGCCGGACGCTGGACATCGCGGCGGCGGGCGACTACCTCGTCCAGGCGGTACGCGCCGACAACCGACCCGACTACGCCCAGGTGTACGACGCCGCCGGGTTGCGGGTCTGCGCGAACGCCCACTGCCAGTTCGGGGCGCCCGGCCGCTACACGATGGTGCTGGCCGGCAACGTCACGACCAGGGTGATCGACAACGACGTCGAGTACGCCGTCGCCCTGCTGCCCAAGGCCCCCTCGGGCTGCACGCCGGTCTCCGACGCCCACGGGCAGCCCCCGCACCAGGGCACCTTCGCCGCCGCCGGTCAGTACGACTGCCTGCAACTGCCCAGCCCGGCCGGCGCCCGCGTGGTACGCCTACAGGCCGGCGACGCGACCGGAGCGGCCAGCCCGGAGATCACCGTCGTGGACGCCACCGGCGCCTACGTCTGTGACATCTACAGCCTGCGCCAGTACAGCTGCGAGCTGACCGGTACCGCGCCGTTCTCGGCCGTGCTCAGCGCCCCCGGCGAGGCCCCGACCGGCGCGTACGCGGTGGGCTTCGCGCGGGTCGACGGCCCGCCGGCCTGCCCGGTGCTCCCCCAGGACGCCACGGGCACCGACGTGACGACGGGTGCGGGCTCGTTCGCGGCCTGCTTCGCCATCCCCGCCGACCAGCACGCGGCCCAGGAGACCTTCACCTGGACCCGGACCTCGGGCACCGGTCGCGCCCGCCTGTCGGTCCTCGACGCGACCGGCGTGCGCTACTGCGGCCCGACCGGCTACGCCGTCACCCGGACGATCACCTGCACGCTGCCGGTGGGCCCGGTGACTGTGCTGCTGGAGACGGACGGCGTCGACGCCACCTACCAGCTCACCCACCGCGACGGCACCCCGCCGACCGCATGACCCGCTGACGGGCCGGCCAACCCGGCCGGCCCGTCAGCCGCACCCCCGGGCGGGTCACGTCGCCGGCCGCATGGCCCTCCCGGCGCCGGGTAACCGCCGGACATGGCGCGATACACGAAGCCCGAACTCAGGGAGCAGGTCAAGGAGGAGATCAAGGCCTCCGACAAGGGCGGCAGACCGGGGCAGTGGTCGGCGCGCAAGTCGCAACTGCTCACCCAGGAGTACAAGAAGCGCGGCGGCGGCTTCGAGGGCCCGAAGGACGAACGCCAGAAGTCCCTGCAACGCTGGGGCAACGAGCACTGGCAGACCAGGGACGGCGACGCCCGCGCGCGCAAGGCGGGCGAGACGGGCCGCTACCTGCCCGAAAAGGCCTGGGACCAGCTCTCCGAGAAGCAACGGCGCGAAACCGACGCCAAGAAGCGGAAGGCGTCGAAGTCCGGCAAGCAGTACGTCGCCAACACCGGGCCGGCCAAACGCGCCCGCCGCAACGCCACGTCGGCCGAACGGCTCTCGGAACTGCCGGTCGCCGAGGCGGCCAAGCTCGTCGGCGGCCTCGACACGGGCCAGCTCAGGACGGCGCTGCGGCAGGAACGCGACGGGAAGGCACGGAAGACGCTCATCCAGCGGCTGGAGTCGACCCTCGCCCGGCGCTGACCGGCGTCGGAAGCCACCGCACCCTGGCCGGCCCCGCGCAGCGCCGGTGCGGCCCCCACCCAGACCGGGGCAACTTCCGGCAGGCACCTCGTCTGCTGGACCGCCCCCGCGGGTCGTCGTGCGGTCGAAGGGCCGACCCCACCGGGTCGGCCCTTCGACCTACCTACCCAGTCAGCCGAGGACCGAGACCGACGAACCGGCGCCGACCGTGCCGGTGATCAGGCGCTGGAACGGCGTGGGCCGGCCCGCTCCGGTGACCAGCCGCACGGAGAGGAAGTCGACGCCGGCGGCCAGGTACAGGGCGCACCGCATGCCCGGATCCGTGCTCACGATCCACTTCGCGCCACCGTTGGACCGCTGGAACGCGCCACCCTCCAGGCTCACCGCGGAGGCGGCCACGTAGAAGCCGGCAGATTCCGAGTCAGTGCCGGTGCTGCCGCGCCCGGTCGAGTCGGCGGTGCAGCCGGAGAGCGTCGCGTTGGCGGCGCGGATCTCGAAGCCGTTGCCGATGGTGTCCTGGGCTTCGCAGCCGACGACTGTCGCACGCGCGGAGTCGATCCGGAACGCGGGGGCGGAGGCGGCCGCGGTGCCGATGCCGTACGCCTTGCTGCCCCACATCTTGATGTTGCCACCCCCGAGGAGGTAACCGCCGCCCGCACAACCCTGGGCCGAGCATCCGCTGACGAATCCGTCCGACGCCTGGAAGTTGTACGCCCAGCCACCGGCCTTCTCGACCCGACAGTCGGTGATCTTGAACTCCCGCTGCCCGCCCGCGTACGTGCCGCCGAGGAAGAACCCGTCGCCGGTGGTCCGGGTGACGAAGACCCGGGTCAGCCACGGTGCCGGGTCCGGCCCGTACGAGGCCGGTTCGGCGTTCATCTGGAAGTTGACCCCGTTGGCCACCCGGTTCACGCCGTCGAGCCCGATGTCGGTCACGCACTGCCGGCTCGCGCCCGCGTGGGTGCCGGACCACGGGTTGACCACCAGGGCCGCCCCGTTGAAGCCCGCGGCCGCGGTCAGCAACGTGACCAGCGGACCGGCACCGATCAGGGCCTGCTTGTCACCGAGCACCACCGGGGCCTTGAGGGCGTAGCTGCCGGGGGCGACGTAGACGGCCCGCCGGCTGCTCGTGCCCAGCGCCGCGTTGATGGCGGCCTGGGCGCCCAAGGTCTCGTCGACCTCGAACGTGGCACCGGAGCCCGCCGGGCCGACCCAGGGGATGGCGCCGGTGGTGGCGAGAGCGGCGGCCTGGGCGGGCGTGACGCCTCCCAGCATCGGCGCGGCCACGGCCGCACCAGCGGTGACCGCCGCGGCCCGGAACAGTTGGCGGCGCTGTGAACGCTTCTCCTGCATGCTTCCTCCTGAGGGTGGACCGACCTCGTTCAGGCAGGTCGAAGTGAGGATGGGCACGAGAAAGCGGAGCGGCCGACGACCACCCCCGGCGCGTGCGCCGGGGGTGGGTGGTGCCATCTCCGTCTGGACTCCCCCGTGGAGACGCCGTCTCGGGCGCCATCGGAGGTCATCATTGCAATGAATCGACGATCCGTGTGTCCCTCGCCCAACCGGAGTTGGCTCGCCGTGCCAACGTCGACACCGACAACGACCAGTGCTGGAGCGGCCCCTGACCGTCCGAGTGCGCGCGCTCGCGCGGAACCTCGCGGGCGCCGAACCAGATCCACGTGCCCGCGCTGACACGCTGCTGAACTGGCTGGGGCGACTTCCGTATCCCACGGAGGCGCTGTGGGGAGAAGGCGCGCTCGTACGTCGACTGCTGGCCACGCTGCCTGAGTCGAGCATCACCACGGCAGCGGCCACAGGCGAGCCGACCGTGGCACTGGGTGCGCTCAACTGGGCAGTTCACCAGCCGGATGACAGCACGATCGCCACCGCCATTGCGCCCACCCTGCGCCGCTTGCTGCCCTGACGGCAGTCGGCAGGGCCGCTTACGGCGCACTTCGGGGCCGATCGCAGCCGGCAGTGCAGGGGCGCCATAGGATCCGCGGCTAGGCCCTGCTGGCGTAGACCACGACCGAGACCGTACTCAGGCCACAAGACGGAACGCCTGGCAGGCCCGTTCGGGACTGCCAGGCGTTTAGCCTGTTTAGCGGCGGTGGCGGAGGGATTTGAACCCTCGGAGGGCGTTAACCCTCACACGCTTTCGAGGCGTGCTCCTTAGGCCACTCGGACACGCCACCGCCGAGAAGGGTACAGGACCCCGGGTTCGGACGCCGAACCGGTATGCCCGGCACCGGCCTGGCAGGATCGTTGCCATGAGTACGCACATCGGCGCAAAGCCGGGAGAGATCGCCGAGCGGGTCCTGATGCCGGGCGACCCGCTGCGGGCCAAGTGGATCGCGGAGACCTACCTCGAGGGCGCGCGGTGCTACTCGACGGTCCGGGGCATGCTGGGCTTCACCGGCCGCTGGAACGGCGTCGAGGTCTCCGTCCAGGGCTCCGGCATGGGCATGCCCTCCGCCTCCATCTACGCCCACGAGCTGGTCAACGACTACGGCGTGAAGAGCCTGATCCGGGTCGGCTCCTGCGGCGCCCTCACCGAGGATCTGCGGCTGCGCGACGTGATCGCCGCGATCGGCTCGTCCACCGACTCCAACATGAACCGGATGCGCTTCGACGGGCTGATCGACTACGCCCCGGTGGCCGACTTCGGGCTGCTGCGTACGTCGGTCGAGGTGGCCGAGCGGCGCGGCATCTCGATGCGGGTCGGGCCGATCCTGGCGGCGGACGCCTTCTACACCGACCGCCCGGATCTCTACGACCGCCTCGCCGAGTACGGCGTGCTGGCCGTGGAGATGGAGTCGGCGGCGCTCTACACGATCGCTGCCCGGTTCAAGGCCCGCGCGCTGACCCTGTTGACCGTCAGCGACCACATCAAGACCGGCGAGAAGACCACCTCCGAGGAGCGTGAGCAGACCTTCAGCCAGATGGTCGAGATCGCCCTGGACACGATCATCGCCTGACCCGTCGTCGGCTTCGTCGCCGCCCGTCATCCTGCGATGGCGGGCGGCGTCCTGTTTCGTGACCGACGTCACTCCTGAATAAATACGAACGGTCGTTCTTTTTTATTAGCCTCACCCCATGACAGTCGACGGACGCGTCGCGCGGGGCGACCGGACCCGCGCCGCCGCACTGGACACCGCCGTGGTCCTCGCCACGGAGGTCGGCCTGCACGGGCTCTCCCTCGCCCAGCTCGCCGACACGCTCGGGGTCAGCAAGTCCGGCCTCTTCGCGCACTGGGGGTCCAAGGAGGCCCTCCAGCTCGCCACGGTCGAGCGGGCGGTGCAGCAGCAGCAGGAACGGATCATCCAACCGGCCCTGCGCGCCCCCCGGGGCGTACGGCGGCTGTGGGCACTGCACGAGGCCCGGATCGACTTCTTCGCCGCCCGGGTGCTTCCCGGCGGCTGCTTCTTCGCCAGCGCCGACTTCGAGTACAACGCCCGGCCCGGCCCGGTCCAGGACCGGCTCGCCGACGTGTTCGGCCGATGGACCGCCTTCCTCGAACACCTCGTCGGCGAGGCGGTCGCCGCCGGCGAGCTGCCCGCCGACGTGGACGTCCCGCAACTGGCGTACGAGATCGACGCGCTGGGGATGGCCGCCGCGGTGCGCTCCCGGCTGCTGGACCCCGACGCCGCCTACCGGCACGCCCGCCAGGGTCTGCTGAACCGCCTGCGGGCGCTGTGCCCCGATCCGACCCTGCTACCGGAAGGCATCTCATGAACCCTGCCACCGTCGACCAGCCCGCCGTGGAGCTCGGTCGCGTCGCGCACGTCGCCGTGCACTTCGACGACCTCGACGCGTTCGGCCTCCTGCACAACGCCCGGTACGCGGTGCTGCTCGAACGGGCCCTCACGGGATACTGGGCGGAGCACGGCGTCTCCTTCCAGGGCGGGCGGCGCAGCTCTCCCGACGTGTTCCACGCCGTACGCGAGTTCACCATCGCCTACCACACCCCGGTCACCGGCACCGGGCCCGTGGCGGTGCACTTCTGGCTCGACCACTTCGGCACCAGCAGCGCCCGCTACGGCTACCGGTTCCACTCGGTGGACGGGGGCACGGTGCACGCGGAGGGTGTGCGGGCGATCGTCCGGCTCGACCCGGCGACCCTGCGCCCCGCCCCGTGGACCGACACCGCCTGCGCGGTGGCCGCAACCCTGCTCCGGCCCGCCCCGACCAGCGCCTGAGCGCCGAGCGCCCCGCCCGAGGTGTCAGGAAGGGCACCTTCGCATACCGCAGAAGTTGACAAGGTGCCCTTCCTTACGCCCGGAAGAAGGCGCGCAGCACGGCGGCGGTCTCCGGTTCCAGGACGCCGCCGTAGACCTCCGGGCGGTGGTTGAGCCGGCGGTCGCGCAGCACGTCCCACAGCGAGCCGGCGGCCCCCGTCTTGGGCTCCCACGCGCCGAAGACCACCGTGGACACGCGGGCCAGCACCAACGCGCCCGCGCACATCGTGCAGGGTTCCAGGGTGACGACCAGCGTGCAGCCGTCGAGTCGCCAGCGGCCCAGCCGCTCGGCGGCCCGGCGCAACGCCAGCACCTCGGCGTGCGCGGTCGGGTCGCCGGTCAGCTCCCGCTCGTTGCGGCCGATCGCCAGTTCCGTGCCGTCGGGGCCGTAGAGCACGGCGCCGACGGGGATGTCGTCGACGCCGTCGGGGCCCGCGCCGCCGGGGCTGTCCGGGCCGGTCACGGCGACCGTCAGGGCGCGGCGCATCCACAGCTCGTGCCGCTGTCGCCGGCCTTCGCCGTCCGGGTCGGCCAGCCCTTCGCTGGCGCCGGGGCCGGCCCGGCCGGGCGCGCCCGGGGTCGGCTGCCCGGGGCGTACGGTGCCCAGCGTCAGGTCGGTGGCGTCGGCCGGCTCGGCACCGCCCGCCCCCGCCCGGCCCGGACCGGTGGGCTCAGACCTCACGCAGTTCCTCGACCTGGTCGACGCAGCCCAGCACCTGGCACACCTCGATGGTGACGTCGGCCGGCATCATGCCCTCCTGCGCGCTGAGGTTGAGCAGCTTCTGCGCGGGGATGCCCAGGTCGGCCAGGAGGTCGGCCTCGCCGACGGGGTCGGCCTCCGGGTCGACGGCGGGCTGTTCGGTGTCCTCGTCGCCGCGACCGGCCGGGCGGGGCTCCTCGACGTCGTCCAGCCCCGTCACCGAGGTCTTCAGGTCGCCGACCAGCAGCGCGCCCAGCCGGGACTCCTCGGCGAAGGCCGAGTCGGAGCCGAAGACCCGCAGGTCCTCCCCCTCGTCCAGGCGCATGATCACCAGGTACGCGTCGTCCGCCTCGACGAAGAGCAGCGACAGGTCGGCGTCCTGGTCGACGTCGCGCAGTCGGTCGGCGACGTCCTCGATGTCGGTGACGCCGCGTAGGTTCACCTCGGCGGCCGTCCAACCACTTTCGTCACGCACGACGGCCGCAGCGAAGTACGACACCGTTCCCCCAAAATGCCTCGGCAGGCCGACCCGTTACGCGTGCACGTTAGCCCGTCGGGTCGGCGGGTGACCGGTCAACGCCCCGAAGGGCCGGTCAATCCTGGGGAAAGTGTGCCGGTCGTCAGCCGGCGACCCGGCGGCGGGTGGCGATCAACTCCCGCAGCCGCTCGCTGCGCACCCGGTGCGGCCGTACGCGCTGGCGTACCGCCCGCGCTCCCGCCAACTCGGCGAGGAGCTGCTGGCGACGACGATTGCGCTCGGGGTCGAGCCGCGGAACGGTCCAGGCCATACCGCCGAGGGTGCCGAGTTCGGGCGGCCACGTCAAGGCGCGATCCGCTGCGCAGCCGGCCCACCACTCAGCGCAGCGGCCAATGGGGCGCAACCGGGCCGAAGCGCTCCCGCCCCGCCTTCGCCCGGCGGGAGGGCTGGCCGGGGGAAGGCGTTCACCAGAGCGGCCAGTCTCCGCTCGACGCCCACCGTGCCGCCACGATGGCGGCGGCGATGCTCCACCCGCCGGCGGTGACGATGGCGGCCCCGGTGGCGACGCCCCGGTCGCCGGCGCGGACCAGCAGCAGCGCGGCCAACCAGGCCAGCCCCCCGCCCACCAGCGTCCACCAGGCGTAGCCGGACACACCGTGGCCGAGCAGCCCGAACAGGACCAGCCAGGCCGTGGCCATGACGGCGCCGGTCGCGACGCCCGCGCCCGTGACGGGGTGCGGTTCGCGGTAGGTGGGCCGGGTCGGCGGGCCGGACGGGAAGAGCCCCGAGGGGACGCGCGGGAGCGGCCGGAACCCGGCGGACGGGTCGAACGGCGGCGGCGCGAGTCCGGCCGGGTGGCCGGGCGGGAAGTTGGCCGGGTGGCCGGGCGGGAAGTTGGCCGGGTGGCCGGGCGGGAAGTTGGCCGGGTGGCCGGGCGGGAAGTTGGCCGGGTGGCCGGGCGGGAAGTTGGCCGGGTGGCCGGGCGGGAAGTTGGCCGGGTGGCCGGGCGGGAAGTTGGCCGGGTGTCCGGGCGGGAAGTTGGCCGGGTGGCCGGGCGGTGCCGGTGGGAGCCCGGCGGGCGGTGGTGGCCGGGATCCGTCGGGTGGGAAGGCGTACCGTCCGGTCGTCACCGATCCCCCTCCTGCCGTCGGCCTCGTCCCACCGTACCGACTCTGTCAGGATGACCGGATGCCCTCGCCGACGATCGGACGCCGCGCGCGGGCGGCGTACCCCGTCCTGCTGCTGCTCTTGCCGGTGCTGGCCGCCGGCTGCGCGACGACCCGGCCCCGGCCGGCGCCCGACGCGGCCGGCGCGAGCCCGCCGGCGACGGCGGGGCAGCCGGTGGCGACCCCCGGCGGCGCCGCCGGCCCGGTTGGCACCGCCGACCCACGTGGCACCGCCGCACCGAGTGGCGCCGCCGCACCGACCGGCTCGCCGGCACGCGCCGGGCTGCCGCACGTCTTCCCGGTACGCGCGACGAACGTCGACTACCACCCGACGCACTCGGCCTACCCGGGGACGGACATCTTCGCCGACTGCGGCGAGCCGGTCGTGGCGGTGACCGACGGCGTGCTCCTGGAGGTCAGCCGCGTCGACCGGTTCGACAGGCGCGGGCCGCGCGGGCCGCACAACGGCGGGCTGTCGGTGTCGCTGCTCGGCGACGACGGGGTGCGCTACTACGGCTCGCACCTGAGCCGGATCGCCGACGGCGTCGACGCCGGGGTGCGCGTGCGTGCCGGGCAGCGGCTCGGCGAGGTGGGCCGGACCGGGAACGCCAACAACGTCTGTCACCTGCACTTCGGCATCTCCCCGCCGTGTGACGGCCGGGACGGCTGGTGGATCCGGCGGGGCGTGGTCTGGCCGGCGCCGTACCTGAACTCGTGGCGGCGCAAGGGCAACAAGGAACCGGCCGCCGAGGTGGCCGCCTGGCACCGGCGGCACGGCTGCCCGAAGGCGCCCGCGAACGGCTGACGAACCGCGCCCATTTGTCGTCATCAGTGGTTCATCGCGGGGAAACATTGACGGATGTCTCGACGCTCGGCTAGCGTCCCGTCCGAAGAGAGCGCTCTCTGACGCAACTTTCCTCACAAAACCCCCGAAGATCGCGCCCGGCCCCGACCGGCGCTCCCCGACCGGAGGCACTGTGACACCTCGCGCGACACGCCGCACCTGGGCCGTGGCGGCCACCTCCGCCCTGGCCCTCGCCCTCGGCGGCCTGGCCGTCGTCACCACCACCCCCGCGCAGGCCGCCACCGTCGGCGCCGGCAGCTACACCACCGACCGCGTCGGCCCCCTGCCCACCGGCTGCGGCGACATGACCAACAACCCCCGGCAGTTCGCCACCGCCGACGCCCCCGCCGGGGCGATCCCCACCAACGACTGGTGGTCGTCGCTGCTGTGGAAGCGGACCAACTGCACCTACAGCGAGCCGCTGCACGCGCACCCGGTCTCCTACCAGCCCTTCGGCGACGGCCTCGGCCTCTCGGCCACCTCCACCCCCACCATCAGCGGCACCGCGACCGGCGTCGGCGAATACAAGTACGCCTACGCCGAGGACATCCGCGTCGGCATCGCCGCGCTCGCCGCCCCCGTCGTCAAGGTCGACGGCTGGACCGACTGGACCGTCACCCCGTACTGGAACGACGGCCCCCGGACCATGCGGGCCACCATCGGCCACGGCCTGCCGTTCGCGTACTTCCGCACCAGCGGCGGCGACGCCCTGATCAACGCCACCGGCGGCGGCGCCACGGTCTGGTCGAACAGCGGCGCCACGATCGGCTTCACCGTCCGGGGCCACGACTACGTCGCGTACGCGCCCACGGGCGCCACCTGGTCCGTCAACGGCACCCGGATCACCTCCAACCTGGCCGGGCGGGGCTACTTCTCGGTCGCCCTGCTGCCCACCACGCCGAGCACCGGCGCCACGGCCCGCGCCGAACTGGCCGCCACCTACGGCCAGTACGCCCACGCCCACGTCACCGGCACCCGGGTCGCGTACGCGTACGACCCGGCGAGCAGCACCGTGAACACCACGTACGCCTTCACCACCACCGCCCGGGAGGGCAGCGCGAACCGGACGGTCGTCAGCCTCTACCCGCACCAGTGGCGGGCGCTGACCGGCGCCACCCCGCTGACGCCCACCTACCCGTCGGCGCGCGGCCGGATGAAGGTGCTCGCCGGCGTCGACCAGTTCCGCACCTCGATGAAGTTCCAGGGCGTACTGCCGGAGGTCCCCGCCGTCGCCACCGGCAACGGCGCGGACCTGACGACGCTGCGCAGCCAGCTGGCAGCGGTCCGGGGCAACCCGATGGACCAGCGCGGTGGCGACACCTACTGGACGGGCAAGGGCCTGGGCCGGGCCGCCCGGCTCGCCGAGATCGCCGACCAGGTCGGCGACGCCGAGACGCGTACCGCCGCGCTGAACGCCATCCGCGGCACGCTCAACGACTGGCTCACCGCCACCCCCGGGGAGACCGAGGGCGTCTTCCACTACGACCGCAACTGGGGCACCCTGATCGGCTACCCGGCCTCCTACGGCTCCGACCAGGAACTCAACGACCACCACTTCCACTACGGCTACTACATCGCCGCCGCCGCGACCCTGGCCAAGTTCGACCCGACCTGGGCCCGGCAGGACCAGTACGGCGGCATGATCGACCTGCTGATCCGGGACGCCAACAACTACGACCGCGCGGACAACCGCTTCCCGTACCTGCGCGACTTCGACATCTACGCCGGGCACGACTGGGCCGCCGGGCACGGCTCGTTCCACGCCGGCAACAACCAGGAGTCCTCGTCCGAGGGGATGAACTTCGCCAACGCCCTCATCCAGTGGGGGCAGGCCACCGGCAACACCGCCGTACGCGACGCCGGCATCTTCATCCACACCACGCAGGCCGCGGCGATCCACGAGTACTGGTTCGACGTGACCGACGAGAACTACCCGGCGGCGTTCGGGCACTCCACGGTCGGCATGGTCTGGGGCGACGGCGGCGCGTACTCCACCTGGTTCAGCGCCGACCCGGAGATGATCCAGGGCATCAACATGCTCCCCGTTACCGGCGGGCACCTCTACCTGGGCCACCACCCCGCCTCCAACCGGGCGAACTACCAGGAGCTGGTACGCAACAACGGCGGGGAACCGACCGTGTGGCAGGACATCCTCTGGCAGTTCCTGGCGCTCGGCGACCCGGACGCGGCGCTGGCGAAGCTGCGCGCCAACCCCGGCTACACCCCCGAGGAGGGCGAGAGCCGGGCGCACACCTTCCACTGGGTCCGCAACCTCGCCGCCCTCGGGCTGGTGCAGACCGGGATCACCGCCAACCACCCGCTGGCCTCGGTGTTCCAGCGCAACGGCGCCCGCACCTACGTGGCGAGCAACATCACCGCCGCGCCGCTGACGGTCACCTTCTCCGACGGCACCCGGCTCGACGTGCCCGCCGGGAAGACGGCGACCAGCGGGGCGTACGCCTGGAGTGGCGGCACCGCGACCGGCGGGGTCATCGGCAACCCGCCGCCCACGACGCCCCCGCCGACCACCCCGCCGCCCACCACCGCCCCGCCGACGACCCCGCCGCCCACCACCCCGCCGCCCTCGTCGGACCTCCCCACCCGGTACCTGCTGCCCGGCGGCGGACTCGGCGCGGCCGGCGGCCCGGCGACCAGCACGGTCGCCGGTGCGGGCGGCACGAACCGCGACGGCACCCCGACGAACCCGCAGGTGTTCACCGCGACGGGCCTCGACCTGACGTACGGCGGCGGGCAGAGCGCCTTCGACCTCTCCCTGGACGCCGGCAGCGCCGTCGGCAACGGGGTGCAGGTGCGGATCTCCTACGACCTGACCGGCAACGGCAGTTGGGAGCGGGTGGAGACCTACCGCTACTTCGCCACCGACCCGGTCCCCGGCTACGAGCGCTACACCCAGCAGAGCGGCCTGCACTCCGCCACCGGCACCCTCGGCAACCTGTCGAACGGCACCGTGCGGGTGGAGGTCTGGTCGGCGATCGGGAACCACCCGAGCACGCTCGGCATCGGCGACCGGTCGCTGGTGCGGCTGCCGCACTCCTGATCCCGTGCGCCTGTGCGCCGCCGGTCGTCTCCCGACCGGCGGCGCACAGGCGTATTTTCCAAGGCATGAGCGCCCGCGACCCCATCGCCGACCTGCGTCGGATCGCCTTCCTGCTGGAACGGGCGAACGAGGCGACCTACCGGGTGCGGGCCTTCCGGTCGGCGGCCACGGCCCTGGCCGCCCTGCCGGCTGGGGAACTCACCGAGCGGGCCCGCACCGGCAAGCTCACCGAGCTGCCCGGGGTCGGCGACGTCACGGCCCGCTGCGTTGCCGAGTCCCTCGCCGGCGAGGAGCCGGTCTACCTGCGCCGGCTGCTCGCCACGGAGGGCACCGACCTCGACGCGGCGGCCACCGCGTTACGTACCGCCCTGCGCGGCGACTGCCACACCCACTCCGACTGGTCCGACGGCGGCTCACCGATCGAGGAGATGGCGCTCGCGGCGGTCGAGCTGGGCCACGAGTACGTGGTGCTGACCGACCACTCGCCCCGGCTCAAGGTGGCCCGGGGTCTGACCGCCGACCGGCTGCGCCGGCAGCTCGACCACGTGGCGAAGGTCAACGAGGCGCTGCCGGAGGGCTTCCGGATCCTCACCGGCATCGAGGTGGACATCCTCGCCGACGGGTCGCTCGACCAGGACGACGAGCTGCTGGCCCGCCTCGACGTGGTGGTCGGCTCGGTGCACAGCGGCCTGAACGACGAGCGGGCGAAGATGACGCGCCGGATGCTGACCGCGATCGCCAACCCGCACCTGGACATCCTCGGCCACTGCACGGGCCGGATGGTGGCGTCCCGCCCGGCGGGGGTGAAGGGGCCGGGCGACCGGGCACACCGGCCGCGTACCCGGGCGGAGAGCGACTTCGACGCGGACGCCGTCTTCGCCGCGTGCGCCGAACGAGGGGTCGCCGTCGAGATCAACTCACGGCCGGAGCGGCAGGACCCGCCGAAGCGGCTGATCCGCCGGGCGCTGGAGGCGGGCTGCCACTTCGCCATCGACACCGACGCGCACGCCCCCGGCCAGCTCGACTGGCAGCGCTTCGGCTGCGAGCGCGCCGCCCTGTGCGCGGTGCCCGCCGACCGGGTGGTCAACACCTGGTCCGCCGACCGGCTGGTCGACTGGGCGCGGGGGCGCTGAGCCGGCGGGGTCGCCACGCCCCGGGTGGCGCCGGCCCCGCCGGCCCCGCGAACCGCTCAGCGCAGGGCGGACGGCGCGGACGGTCCGGCGACAGCGGACGGTCCGGCGACAGCGGACGGTCCGGCGACAGCGGACGGTCCGGCGACAGCGGACGGTCCGGCGACAGTGGACGGTCCGGCGACAGTGGACGGGACGTCCGCGGCGGGCGGCGGGACAGCGACGGCGGTCGGCGGGCGGCGGCGGCCGATCAGGCCCTGCGAGACGGCGACGCCGAGCAGCACGATCAGCGCACCCACCGGCTGGTGCCAGGTGAGCCGCTCATCGAGGACCAGGACGCCGATCAGCACCGCGAACACCGGGATCAGGTAGGTCACGGTGGAGGCGGCGCTCGCCCCGGCGACCCGGATGTTGCGCATGTTGATGACGAAGGCGAGCCCGGTGCCGAGCGCGCCGAGCGTGAGCACGCTGGCGAGCACCTCGGCCGACAGGCCGGTCGGTGCCGGCGGCGCCCCGGCCACCAGCGGCGCGACCACCGCGAGCTGGGCGGTAGCGGTCAACAACTGCCCGGCCGAGAGCGAGAGCCCGGAGTGCGCGGTGCCCGCGAGGAACCTCTTCTGGTAAGGAATGGCGACGCCGTAGCAGGCCGCCGCACCCAGGCACATGAGCTGCCCGGTGAAGTGCGTCCCGCCCACCCCCTGCCAGACCCCGAGCACCACCAGCACCCCGGCGAAGCCCAACGCCATCCCCGCCGCCCGGCGCGCGGTCAGCCGCTCCGTGCGGAACACCAGCACCGCCAGCGGCAGTACGACGAGCGGGGTGGTGGCGTTCCAGATGCCCGCGAGCATCGAATCGACGCGCTGCTCGCCGTAGCCGAAGAGGGTGAACGGCACCGCGACGCCGAACGCGCCGACCACCGTCAGGTGCGCCCAGACCCGGGGCTCGGTGGGCAGCCGCACGCGGAGCACGGCGAGCACCAGCAGCAGGGTCACCGCGCCGGCACCGACCCGGTAGAGGGTGAGGTGCAGCGGGTGCAGCTCGCCGATGCCGATCTTGATGAACAGGAAGCTGGAGCCCCAGATAGCGGCCAGCGCCAGGAACCCGGGCAGCCAGCTTCGCAGCGCCGCCCGGTCAGGAGTCAATTCGGGGTCCACCCATGACACTCTGCGGCAGCCGTACGACAATGTCCCCCGATTTTCCGGCGACGTGTCGGGCGCCACGATGGCCGGGCCGACCGGCGCCTCCCACGGGGGCGGGCCACCGTCGGCGAACACGGGGTCGGCAGGCTGGTTGCCCGGTCACGTAGGGTCGCAACGTGGGACGAATCGATGACCTCGCGAACCGGTACGTCGCCGAGTGGGCGCCCCTGAGCCCGATCGGCGCCACCTACGTCGGCATCACCGGCTACGACGACCAGCTCGACGACCTGTCACCCGACGGCTACGTCGCCCGGGCGGAGTTGATCCGGCGGACGCTGACCGACCTGGAGGTGACCGAGCCGGAGTCCGAGGCCGAGCGGACGGCCAAGGAGGCCATGCAGGAGCGGCTCGGCCTGGACCTCGCCCGCTACGACGCCGGCGAGGCGAGCAGCGAGGTCAACGTGATCTCCAGCGGCCTGCACGAGGTCCGCATGGTCTTCGACCTCATGCCGACCGACAGCGACGACGCGAAGGCGGACGTGGCCGCCCGGCTCAACCGCTTCGCGGGCACCCTGGAGGGCTACAAGACGACGCTGCGCGAGGCGGCCGCCGCCGGCCACGTCAGCGCCCGGGTGCAGCTCACCGAGGTCGCCAAGCAGTGCGACGTCTGGGTCGACCCGGACGGCGACAACTTCTTCCACGGGCTGGTCGAGCGGCTGGACGCCCACGGCACCCTCGGCGCCGAGCTGCGGCGGGGCGCGGCGGCGGCGACTGCGGCGACTGCGGAGTTCGGTCAGTTCCTCCGCGCCGAGTTGGCCCCGCTCGGGCGGGAGAAGCAGGCCGCGGGTCGCGAACGCTACGAGTTGGCGTCGCAGTACTTCCTCGGCGCCCGCGTCGATCTCGACGAGACGTACGCCTGGGGGTTCGAGGAGCTGGCCCGGCTGGAGGCCGAGATGCGGGCGGTGGCCGGCCGGATCGCGGGCCCCGGCGCGAGCATCGACGAGGCGGTCGAGGCGCTGGACGCCGACCCGGCCCGCACCATCCGGGGCAAGGAGGCGTTCCGGGACTGGATGCAGGCGCTCGCCGACAGGGCCATCGGTGACCTGCACGGCACCCACTTCGACATCCCCGAGCAGGTACGCCGCATCGAGTGCTGCCTCGCCCCCACCAGCGACGGCGCGATCTACTACACCGGCCCCAGCGAGGACTTCTCCCGCCCGGGGCGGATGTGGTGGGCGGTCCCGCAGGGCATCACGGACTTCTCCACCTGGCGCGAGGTGACCACCGTCTTCCACGAGGGCGTCCCGGGTCACCACCTCCAGGTGGCGCAGACCGCCATGCGGGCCGATCTGCTCAACCGCTGGCAGCGCCTGCTCTGCTGGGTCTCCGGGCACGGCGAGGGCTGGGCGCTGTACGCCGAGCGCCTGATGGACGAGCTGGGTTACCTGGACGACCCGGGCGACAAGCTCGGCATGCTGGACGGTCAGGCCATGCGCGCGGCCCGGGTGATCGTCGACATCGGCATGCACCTGGAACTGGAGATCCCGAAGGGCAACCCGTTCGGCTTCCACCCCGGCGAGCGGTGGACGCCGGAGCTGGGCTGGGAGTTCATGCGGGCGCACTGCCGGGTGCCGGACGAGAACCTGCGTTTCGAACTCAACCGCTACCTCGGCTGGCCGGGGCAGGCCCCCTCGTACAAGGTGGGCGAGCGCATCTGGTTGCAGGCCCGCGACGAGGCGAAGGCCCGCAAGGGTGCCGACTTCGACCTCAAGGAGTTCCACCGCCAGGCGCTCGACCTCGGTTCGCTGGGGCTCGACCCGCTGCGTAAGGCGCTCGCCCGCCTCTGACGGTGCGGAGGCCGGGCCGGGCGGACAGCCCGGTCCGGCCCAGCCTCTGCGGGGACCGGTGTCGCCGCGGGGTGGCGAAGGTTCGGCGCGGGTGGCTCAGGTATGCGGCCCCGCACTCGCGTCGCGCGGGGGCGGTTCAGGGGAGGGTCAGCTTCAGCCCCGACGAGGCGGTCAGCGCGTCGCTGCTGACGAAGGCCAGGTCCATGACCACGTCGGTGAAGGCGATCGGCACCGGCGACGTGATCGGGAGCCCGTCGGGGAACGGCAGCTCCGGGGTCAGCGTGATCTTGACACCGATGAGCCGCCCGACGAACCGGGTGGCATAGAAGGCGACGTCCCCGCTCACCGTCAACTGCTCGGTGGCCAACCGCGACGTCCGCCCGTTGGACGCCGGCGAGCGGAGCAGGAAGTCGTCGTTCACCGCCTGGTCCATCGTGAACTTCAACGCCCTGAGGCTGCCCCCGGCCGTGGGCAGATCGACGATGCCCTCGAACCGCAGCCGCGTCATGGTCACCTTCGAAGCGGTGAGCTCGGACGGGACCGGCGCCACCCACGGCTGCCCGGGATCGGCCGGGATCCGCGGCAGCGGCCTGCCCGGCACCACGTCCCCGGGGCGGTCGGGTTCCGGGCTGGCGGGGGCACACGCCCCGGGCGTGGGCGACGGGCCACCGGACGGGCCGGTGGCCGTGGGGCGGACGCTCGGCTCCACCGTGGGGCCGGCGGTGGTCGGCGGGGCCGAGGCGGTCGGCGCGGCCGAGGCGCGGGCGGTCGGCGTGGCCGAGGCGCGGGCGGTCGGCGTGGCCGAAGGGTCGACGGTCGGCACGGCCGGCGCGGCCGGGGCGGCCGAGGGGCCGGCGCCCGGCGCGACCGGCACCGCCGCCGCGCGCTCCTCGCCGTCGCTGCGACCACCGCCGAACAGGTCCCCGACGTGGTACGCGACGTCAGTGACGACGATGCGCCCGACAGCCGCCGACGGGGGCCGGACCGGACCGGCCTGGACCGGCACCGCCCTGGCCGGAGCCGACGGCGACGGCGTCGCCGCCGTCGGGCCGGCCGGGGCCGGGGGCGCGCTGACCGGCGTCGGGCTCGGCGCGTCGGTCGGTCCCGGCCGCGAGGGCGGCGGCCCGCTCGGGGTGGAGGTCGCGGCCGGGGCGGGGCTCGCGGTGGGGGTCGCGGTCGGGGCAGGCGTCGCGGTGGGGGTGGGGATCGCGGTCGGGGTGGGGATCGCGGTCGGGCAGGCCGGCGCCGACGCCTGTGGGGCGGCGTGCACCGGCGCCAGGCCGGGCGCGACGAGGGCCATCGCGGCGGCAAGACCGAGCAGCACCGCGAGCGCCGCGTACGTTCGGGGATCGCGCGGCCCGGCAGCCGCCGGCGGCTGCTCCCGGAGCAGGCCGCGCCGCGCCTCCCGGGTCCGGCCCTGGTGGTCGAACCGATCGTGCACGGTTCCTCCTCAGGGGGTGTCGCGCGGGCGGCCGGTCGCCGACGGGCGGCACCTCGACCCTCGCCCCATTACCGGCGGGTAGCGAACTGCCGATGATGCTGCCCCCGTGGCGCGCGGGTCACAAGACCCGGACTACCCGCCGGTAACAGCCGGTTCACCCGGCAGGGCCGCAGCGTCACGGAAAGTGGCCCGCGCCGGGGGACGAAGCCCGCAAATCGAGCGATCCGGCGGACATCGATCACCTTCGGTATCAGCACATCCATGTATCACGATTTGATAACGGCGGCGTCGGATGCGGAGACGCCGAAGGGGCGGGCCCATCCGGCCCGCCCCTTCGCGTCCCACTCACCGCACGGTCAGCGCTGGTCCACCTCGCCGGGCGCAGGTCGCTGACCCGGCACCGACGGACCGTCGGCACGCCGGTCCGCCGATGCCGGGACCGCGTCGCGGTCCGCGACGGTCGGCTGCTCGGCGGTGGCGTCGACCCGGTGCCGGGCGTCCGTAGCCACCCGACCCTCGCCGCGCCGCACCACCAGCAGACCGGCCGCCAGCAGCACCAGGCCGAGCAGGGCGAGGCCGACCGGCGCGTACACGCTGAGCATGGTCAGGCTCCGCCGGCTCTCCTCCGCCCGCTTCACCGAGGCGGCGACAGTGTCCTCGGTGTACGAGAAGTCGGCATCCAGCAGCGTCGCCGGCGCGCCGACGTCCGGCATCAGGGTCTTGCGCTGGACCTCACGCACCTTGAGGAACGACCCGGTCACCGGGTCGATCCAGACGGTCCGCGTGTTGCTGTAGACGACCCGGCCGGACGTCGCGCCCGGCGCCAGCGGGGCGAGCAGCAGCGAGACCCGCTCCGCCGGCAGGTTGAGCTGCTCGTCGGTGATCACCTGCTCGTAGCGGTAGGACTCGATGCCCTTGACGTCCTCGGTGCCCTTGAACTGCGCCGGTCGCACGGCACGCAGGTCACGGTCGTAGATCTCGTGGGTCTTCTTCTCCGCGCCGAACGGGAACTTGTACATCTGGCCGGAGAACTGCACCTTCTCCCGCGTACCGGTGTCGTCGAGGTACTGGCCGTTCCAGCCGAGCGCGGCACCGGAAACCCGGTCGAGCGCCAGCGCCGCGCCGTAGGCGTTGATCAGCTCCTTGGTGTCCGTGCGCTCCACGGTCTGCCCGACCTGCCAGACGACGGCCTTGCCGTCGAGGTCACCGGAGAGCTCATCGGTCGTCTTCGCATTGGGCGACACCCGGACGGTGGACCTCAGGTCGGCACGGTTGATCGCGATGGTGCCGTTGGTGATCTGGAGGAAGGTCGCGCCCCGCGCCTCGGCGACCGAGGTCGACGCCTCCAGATCGTAGGGCAGCTTGGCCATCGCAGGCTTGACCACGAACACAAGCCCGGCGGCAAGCGCCAGGAGCAGTGCGCCGCCGCCGAACAGCACGGCACCTATGGCGCGGTGCTTCATGTTTCCTCCCTGGAGGAGCTCAGTTTCGCCGCTGTCGATGAGTTGGCCGCGAGGTTACTACCTAGTCACATAGCCACGCGACCCCCGGTCAGCTCTGTTTTTTCCACCGTGCCGCCCGCATCCGCCCCGGCGCGGCGCAGAACGAGCAGGAAGTTCCATGCCACGACCTCCCGGACACCGGGCAGCCGGATGACCCAGCGGGCCCACCACGGGTGGTAGCGCGGCAGGTAGTCCAGCAACTCCACCGCGTCGTTGTCCCGGGCCCACCGCAGCGTCTGGGCGATCGAGGTCGCGAAGAGCGTCTCCCCGAACCGGTTCTTCGGGGGCCGACCGTGGCGGCGCTGGTAGCGCCGCCGGGCCCGATCGCCGCCGAGGTAGTGCCACGGGCCGGTCTCGTGCCCGCCCCACGGCGAGAGCCACGGGGTGAACGACACGAAGAGCACCCCGCCCGGCCGGGTCACCCGGACCATCTCGTCGAGCATCCGGGTCGGCTCCGAGACGTGTTCGAGCACGTTGGACGAGAACGTGACGTCGACACCGCCGGAACGGACCGGCAGGGCGGTGCCGCTGCCCCGCAACATGCCGGCGATCTGCTCCCCGGCCGCCGAGAAGTCACCCACGTCGGGGTCGAGTCCCACGTAACGGGCCCCGGCGGCGCGGAAGGCCGCCGCGAAGTAGCCGGGACCGCCGCCGACGTCGAGCACCGTCCGTCCCGCGAGCGCCGCGTAACCGGACACCTGGCGTACGGAATCGTCGGCGAGCAGGCCGTAGAAGCGGTCCGGGTCGCTCTGTTCGACCAGGAAGGCCCGGAACAGGGCCACCGACCGGCCCAGCGTGGCGAACCGGCGCGGGGCCGCCCGCCCACCGGCCCCGTCGTGCGCCGCACCCCTCATGCCGCCGTCCCTTCCTCGTCGAGATCCTTGGTCGGCCGCCCGCCCCCGCCGCCCGGCGGATCCGGCGGGACACCGGGCACGGGAAGCACCCCGGCGACCACCGCGGCGACGGCGACGAGCATCGCGCCCTGCACCCACGGGCCGTACGCCCACTCCTGCCCGTGGCCCCGCAACCGCCCCGCCACGGACGTCACGGTGGCGACGGTCAGCGCGCCTAACACCACCACCGGAAGCGCCCGGCGGACGAACTGCCGCAGCAGCATCGCGGCCAGCACGACGGCCACCGGCAGCACGCCGCCCAGCGCGGCGAGCAGCACCACCAGCAGGACGCCGGCAACCCAGGCGGGGCCCTCGGCCGGGAGCACGTCCGGCGGGGCCGGGGCGACGGCGGCCGGCACCCGGCGGCGTACCGGCAGGACCGCCAGCAGCAGCACCCCGAGCACCGTCACCGCCCCCGCGGCCAGCCCGCCCCGGTACGTCCCGTCCGGGGTGAACACCAGGCGGACCTCCCCGCCCCCACCGGCTGGCAGCACCCACGCCTGCTGCCAGCCGTCGACCCGGGTGCTCCGCAGGGGCCGACCCGCCACGGTGGCCGTCCAGCCGGCGTTCGCGTTCTCCGGCACCACGAGCAACGCCTCCTCGCCGGCGGCGACCCGCACCCGCCGGTCCGTCGGTTCCCAGGCGAGCACGGTCACGTCGCGATGCCGGGGCGCGGCGGGCGCCGCCTCCGGACGCAACGCCGCGTCCTGCACGACGAAGCCGGCCGACGGCGTGGTCGCCAGGCGATGCCGGCCGGCCGGCAGGTCCACCACCGCGCCGGTGCCACCGCAGACGGTGACCGGCAGCGGCCGGCCGGCGAGCACGTCGGCGAGGGTGCCGGCGACGGACGTGTCATGGCGAAGCCCGTCCAGCTCGACGGTGGGCCCCGAGCCGCACGGCTCGACGACGCGCGTCGTGCCGGTGAGCGGGCGGAGCAGGCCGTCCAGGCCGGGGATGCGCACCTCGGCGATGCCGGGGGTCGCCGTCCACCCGTTGCCGCGCCGGTCGGCCACCCGCTCCGCGGAGCCGCGCACCACGATCTCGATCCGGTCCGTCCGCACCGTTGGGAACCGGACCACGCCGTCGGCGCCGACCGGCAGCACCCGTTCGGCACCGGGGGTGCGCACCTCGACCGACTCCGGCAGGGAGCCGACGGGCAGCTCCGCCGGAAGCAGCCGCAGTTCGGAGATGCGTCGCGGCCCCGACCAGCTCAGCCGCAGGGTGGGCAGCAGGTCGCCGGTGTCGGCCAGCCAGGCCGTCCCCGGATCGCCGTCGACCGCCGCGTACGCGGCCACGGCCGGGTCGCCGGCCAGGTGGGAGGAGGCGTCGGCCCGCACCGGCACCCCGGGCAGCGTCCACCGGCCGCCCGCCCGGGGCACGGCGGTCAGGGCCAACCGGAACGTCCCCGGTGTCGCGCTGTCGAAGAGCCGGTCCACGCCGAGCGGTTCCTCGCCGACGCGGGCCAGGAACCGGTCACACCGGATCACCGTCCCGGCCGGCCGCGGGCCGGAGCCCGTGGCCGGTGCCGCGTCCGAGCCGGAGTCGGCGGCGACCGGGAAGCAGGCGGGCCGGTCGGCCGGCCCCCGGCTGAACGACCAGGCGACCGGGCCGGCGAAGCCCGCCGGCACGTCGGCGGGGGTGCGCAGCGCCCGGCGCGCGGTGGTGCCGGGGATGGTCAGCTCGCGGACGCCGACCCCGCCGTCGAGCCGCCCACCGGCCACCGCCAGGACCGTGACCCGCACCCGGCTGGTGGAGCCCGGCAGCACGTAGTAGGCGTGCGCGCCCAACGTGCGGGCGACCTCGTGGTCCACCGACCCCCGGTCCGTGGTGAGCCGGAACCGGGTCACCGGCCACCCCACGCCGAGGTCGTCGACGAAGGCCAGCGTGACGCGGTCGACCGCGCGCGGGGTGTCCAGGTCCACCTCGACCCACTGGCCGACCGGCCCGGCCAGCGGCGCGGACCGCCAGGCGGTGCGGTCGTCGCCGTCGACCGCCGCGAAGGGCAGGTACGACATGTCCGCCGCCGACAGGTTGGCCACGAAACTGGCCGCCGTGGAGGCCGTCACCCGGCGTACGCCCTGGTAGGTGGCGACCGTCTGGTGTTCGTCGCCGGGGAACGGCAGCAGGTCCAGGGCGACCCGGCCCTGGCGGCCCGCCTCGTCCGCCGTCAACGTCTGGCTGAGGTTGTCCCGGACCCGGCCGATGTCGCGCTCCCGGCGGCGCAGCCCGTCGGTGACGATCCACGGCCCGTCGCCGCCGTCGCGGAAACCGGCCCGGTCGCCGGCCAGCACCACCGGCCGGTCCCGTTCCACCAGCCCCTGCTCCAGCAGCGGCAGCAGCGACTCCGGTCCGCCGCTGACCGTCGGCACGTCGGCGGCGAGCACCGCCGAGGCGGCCGGCACCGGGCGTTGCACCTCGTACACCTCGATGGCCGGCAGCGGGCCGGTGGCCTCGTCGACGGGGCTGCCCGGCGTGCGGCCGAAGGAGCTGGTGCTGCCGAAGGTCGCCACCCGCGTGATGCCCGGCGAGGCGGCGAGCGCCCGGCGCAGCACCGCCACCGGCGGCGCCTCCACCTGCGTACGGTCGAGGTCGTTGCGCAGCAGCACGTGCCGGAACCCCGACCGGGCCAGGAAGTCGGCCAGGCCGGTCGAGCCCCGACCGTGGGACAGGACGGACTCGACGGTGTCCATCATCCGGGTGTTGCCGGCCGAGCCCAGCGGGATCTGGTAGCGCACCGCCCAGGGCGCGCCGGCCAGGGCCTGCAGGGGCTCGTCGACGGACCGTCCCCACTCGTACTGGCCGAAGCCGGAGCCCGGCACCATCAGGGTGCGGGCCACGGCGTCCCGTTCGGCCAGCCACGTCGCCGCCGCCCGCCAGTGCGGCGGCAGGTCCGACCAGCCCGGCCCCGGCCGCAACTGGCCCAGCCAGGCCGGCGCGGCGGCCCCCAGCACCAGCAGCAGCACCGGCACGAACAGCAGCGGACGCAACCTGAGGGCGGGGCGGCGGCGGACGGTGGCCCGGTGCAGCCGGGTGACCCACGCGTCGACGCCGTGCGCGAAGCCGAGCATCAGCGGCAGCCGCAGCACCGGGTCCAGCTTGTGCACGTTGCGAAACGGCGCGAGCGGGCCGTCCAGCAGGTCCCGCACCTGCGCCGAGAGCGGGCTGTCCAGGCTGCCGACGTAGCCCATGGTGAGCAGGGTCAGCCCGGTGAGGAAGCCCAGCACCAGGAACCGCCGCTGCGGCATCAGGTTGCCGGCCAGCCCGGCCAGCCCGGCCAGCGCCATCACCGCGGTGAGCGTCATCAGCACCGGCTCGTCGATCAGCAGCCAGCCGGCCGGCCACCACGGGTCGCCCTGCACCATGTACGCGACCCACTGGTTGGTGCCGCGCACCGCCTGGAAGAGCGACGCCACCGCCGTCGTGGTGGTGGACGACTCGATGTGGTCGAGGAACGGCAGGCTGTACTCGCCGAGCAGCAGCAGCGGCACGATCCACCAGAGGCAGACCCCGACGACGCAGAGGCACCACCAGCCCACCAGCCGCAGGTGCTCGCGGTCCCAGCGGCGGGTCAGCAGCCAGACGCCGGGCAGCAGCAGGACGAGCAGCACCACCGCCGCGTTGATCCCGCCCATGCCGAGCACGGCCAGCGCGGAGAGCGCGGCCGCCCTGCGCGGGGACCCGATCCGGCGCACGAGGACCAGCGGCAGCAACACCCAGGGCAGCATCGCGGCGGAGAGCGTCTCGGAGGAGAGCGCACCGATCTCGGTGAGGATCCGGGGGGCCAGCGCGTAGCCGAGCGCCGCCGCGTACCGGGTCGGTTCGGTGCCGACGCCCAGCGCCCGGGCCAACCGCAGCAGGCCGTAGAACGCGGCGGCGAGCAGCAACGCCGTCCACAGCCGCTGGGTGATCCACGGCGGTACGCCCAGCAGCTGCCCGCCGGCGAAGAACGGCCCCATCGGGAACAGGTAGCCGTACGCCTGGTTCTGCAGTTCCCCCGAGGTGGCCTCCGGGTTCCACAGGTGCAGCGAGCGGGCCATGAAGTGCACCGGGTTGGCGGCGAGGTCGAGCTTGGTGTCGAAGGTGACCTGGCCGGGCCGCTGCACGAAGGCGAGCACGGTGAGCAGCAGCAGCGACAGGGCCGTGCCCGGGGCCGCGCGCACCGACCGGACGAGGCCGCGCACCGGGCTCACCGCTGGCACTCCGGGGGCAGGCAGCTCAGGTCGGCGAGCGCGGAGAAGAAGATCTGCCGGATCCCGCTTGGCTGTTCGGTGCGGAACACCTGACCGCCGGTGACCTCGGCGATCGTCCTCAACTCGTCCGGGTCGACGTCGCGGCCCAGTCCGATGAAGACGATCGGCAGCGGCCGGCGCGGGTCCTGCAGGGCCGCCAACTCGGCCAGCAGCCTGGAGCGGCCGACGGTCGCCTCGTCCTCGTCACGCCCGTCGGTCATGATCAGCACCAGGTTGATCCGGCCGGGCGTCCAGTTCCGCCGGGCGTCCCGGTACGCGGCCAGCGTCGTGTCGTACAGGCCGGTGCCGCCCCGGGGCTTCACCCGCACGGCGGCCAGCCGCTCGGCCAGCCGCTGCCGCCGCGCGCCCAGCGGCCCGACCGGCAGGATCTCCCGGTGGTCGAGGTCGCCGTCGACCTTTGTGGAGAAGACCCACACCCCGAGTTCGCTGTTGTCGAGCAGCAGACCGGAGCCCTCCTGGGCGGCCTTGAGCGTGGCGCTGAGCCGGGTCTCGGCCGAGCCGGGCACCTGGGCCGCCATCGAGCCGGAGATGTCGAGCACGGTGAGGATGCGGGCGCTGCGCTGCACGCCACTCCAGCCCGTCAGCACCTCGGTGACGGTCTCCTCGGCGGGCAGCGGCGCCGGTTCGCGTACCTCCGGCGACAGCCGGCCGTCGCGGGGCACCGCCGGCGGGAAGCCGGCGGCGGTGCGGAAGCCGTACCCGCTGAGCGCCTCCCGGGCCGCCACGGTGAGCAGGTTCGCGAGGAAGCCACCGGCGGCGTCGCGGACGGGGCCACGGGCGGCGGGCAGCACCACGTACGGCAGGTCCAGCGCGGGGACCGCGACCTCCGGGTACGCGGCGACGAGCTTGCCGCCGCCCGCCAGCGCGTTGTGCCCGAGCACGGCCTGCTCGCCGATCGCCACCGCGTCGACCCCGCCCGGCAGCCCCGCTCCGGCTGGCAGGCTTCCGCCGGGGCCGGGGGTGAACGTCCGGTCGGCGAGGCGGCGCAGCACCGCCGCGACCGACCCGGCGGGGTCGCGCTCGCCGGTGGCCAGTGCGCGCACCCCTAGCACCGCCCCGACACCGGCCGGGTCGACGGCCGGGTCGGGCAGTCCCACCTGGACGCCGCGGGCCTTCGGGCCGATCAGGGACCGCCAGGTCAGCGGCTTCGCCGGCCACCCCTGCCGGCGGGCCAGCGGCTCGGTCACCGCCAGCACGACGGGGGTGCTCGCCACCGACGTGCCCTCGGCCGGCACCTCGAACGCGCCGGCGGCACGGGCCCGGCGCAACCAGAACGTGGACTCCGGCACCCAGGCGTCGGCGACGTCCACACCATTGGCCACCTCAGTGGCGACGGCTGCGGAATCCCGGGCGCGGACCTCGATCGAGACGCAGGGCTGGGCGCCGACGCTGGCCCGCACGATCCGGTCCAGGGCCGGCGCGACCATCGGGGCCGCGGCCACCCGCAGCCGGGCCCGGTCCCGGCACTCCGGGACGGCCCGGTCCGACCGCACGTACGCCACAGTGGCCCAGCCGGCCAGCAGCAGGGCGAGCGCCGCGCTGAGCAGCACCACCGGCGACCGCCGGAACAGACGCCGCAGCGCTGCGGAACCGTCGCGCAGCACGGCCGCTCACCTCCTCGTCGTCACCGGGAACGCCGGTCGTCCGGCCGCGGGCAGCGCCGCCCCGCGCCGGGTGACGCCGGACACCGTACGCGGTCGCGCTGCACACCCTGCCAAGGTTTCCCGCCGCCGGCAAACCCCCCGTACGGGCAGGCGTCCCCGGCCTGCCACCGGCGGAGCACCCATTGCGAATGTGACCCACGTCGCCCTAAGGTGGCGCGATCGTGCTCAGTTACTCCTCGGTAGGAGCAGCGTGGACATCTCCGGCACCCCCTCGCGCCACGTCCTGTTCCTCAACTGGCGCGACACCGCCAATCCGGAGGGTGGCGGCTCGGAGGTCTACGTCGAGAGCATCGCCGCCGAACTCGTCGCCGCCGGCCACCGGGTCACGCTGCTCTGCGCGGCACACGACAACGGCGGCCCGGCCGCGACGACCCCCGAGGGCGTACGCGTGCTGCGGCGCGGTTCCCGGATGACGGTCTACGCGCGGGCGGCGCTGACCTGCCTCGCCGGGCGGCTCGGTCTCGGCCCGCTGAGCCGGCGCGGCCTGGGCCGGCCGGACGTGGTCGTGGACGTCTGCAACGGGGTGCCGTTCTTCGCCCCCCTCTACGCCGGCCGCCCGGTGCTCGCCCTGGTGCACCACGTGCACCGGGAGCAGTGGCCGGTGGTCTTCGGCCCGTGGATGGCCCGGCTGGGCTGGTGGATCGAGTCGTGGTTGGCGGTCCGGCTCTACCGCCGCTGCCGCTACGTGACAGTCTCCGAGGCGAGCCGGGCGGAGCTGGCCGCCCTGGGGGTCGACGCGGACCGCATCGACGTGGTGCCGAACGGGACGCCGCCGGTGACCGGCCCGTCACTGCCGCGCACGGCACACCCGTCGCTGCTGGTGCTCGGCCGGTTGGTGCCGCACAAGCGGGTGGAGATCGCCCTGCGCACGGTTGCCGGGCTGGTCGCCGAGCTGCCCGAGCTGGAGCTGGTGGTGGCCGGCCACGGCTGGTGGGAGCAGCCGCTACGGGAGCTGTCCGAATCGTTGGGCATCGCGGGCCACGTCCGGTTCACCGGCTTCATCAGCGAGGCGGAGAAACACGCGGCGCTCTGCTCGGCGTGGGTCGCGCTCACCCCCTCGCTCAAGGAGGGGTGGGGGCTGACCATCGTGGAGGCCGCCGCCCGCAGCACCCCGACGGTGGCCTTCCGCTACGCCGGGGGCGTGGCGGAGGCGATGGTCGACGCCGAGACCGGCCTGCTCGTCGACGACGAGGCGCAGTTCGCCGACGTCGTACGCGAACTGCTGGCCGACGACGTGCGGCGCAAGGCGATGGGCGAGGCCGCGTTGACGCACGCGGCCCGCTTCACCTGGGCGGCGACCGGTGCCCGCTTCGCCCGCCTGGTGACGCAGGTGGCCGCCCGCGGCTGAGCCGGGAACGACGAAAGGCACCCGCGTCGCGGGTGCCTTTCGGGTGGTGGTTCAGCGCGTGCCGTACAGCGGAGCCTCGGTCCCCTGCTCACTCACCGTGGTGCTGTTGGCGGCCTCCTGGGCGGACGGGCTCAGCACATTCGCCAGTCCGACGCTCCCGAGCAGGCCGAGCACGACCCCGAGCACCCCGACGGCGACGAACGCGGGTAGGTTTCTCATCCACCTTCTCCTTCCGCGGGACTCGCGTGCCGGGACGCTACCACGCGGTAGCCTGCCCGCGCAGCGCCCGAAAGAACGATCATCATCACCACCGCCGCGGCCGACAGGTGGGCCAACCCCACCGGCCCGGACCGCGCCGACGTCGGCGGCGGCGACCAGTGCGGGTTCTCGTAGAGGGTCAGCTCCGGTCCCGCGTGGACGGTCCGCAACCCGGCCAGCGTCGCCGGGTGCGGCGCCGGGCCGGCCGCCCGCTGCACCAGCACCCACCGCGCACCCGTGGTCGACAGGGGCGCGCCGGCGGCGAGCACCTCCCGCACCCGGGCGGCGCGCGGATCCTCGCCGGTCACCGCCAGCCCGCCGACCCGCAGCGTGTCGTCGATCAGCACCGGCACGGCGAGATACCGGGGTGCCGGGTCGATCACCACCTGGCCGTGGTTCCAGGGGTGGCTCTGGTATTCCTGGAACGGCAGCGAGACCACCTCCCCGGGCCGACCGGCGGTCAGCCCGGCCACCGTCGCCCAGTCCGCCGGCCAGTGCACCGGCCGCAGCCGGCCGGCGCCGCCGAAGGCCAGGTCGGGCAGGAGCGCCACCGGCAGCAGCGCCGCCCCGACCAGCACCACCCCCGCCGTCGTCGCGTCGAAACGGTCCGCCAGCCGCCCCGCGAGCCGCTCCGCGCCGAGCGCGCCGGCGACCGCCAGCGCCAGCGCGTACGGCACCAGCAGCTTCTGCCCGTCGCGGACCAGGCCGGCGCCGGGCACGGCGGCGACCAGCCAGCCGAGCAGTTCCGCGCCGCCGGGCAGCACCCCGAGCGCCGCCGCCAGCCACGAACCGGCCGCGAGCGCACCGAACCGGCCGGCGACCGACGGCCAGCGCCGCCGCAGCAGCGGCACGCCGTACCCCGCCACGGCCAGCAGCAGCACGGTGGCCACCGGCACCAGCACCACCGCCCGGGACGCGGGGGTGGTCTGCGCGTTCCAGATCCCGCCGGTGCCCGCCAGCGCCACCAGCGGACCGGCCCAGTTCTCCGCGCGCGCCGCGAACGCCGCCACCCCGGCCGGATCGGACCGGCCGGCGTCGCCACTGACGACGCCCGCCACCAGCCACGGCGCGTTGAGCAGCACCGTCAGCCCCACACCCAGCCACGTCGACCGGGCCGCCGCCGGATACCGCCCCGGCAGCAGCACCGCGACCACGACCAGGGCCAGCATCCCCCCGGTCGGCGTGATCGCCGACGCCGCCGCCGCGAGCAGCAGCCGGCGCAGCCCGCCGGACCGCCCCGCCCGCACGTCGAGCGCCGCCCGCACCAGCCAGGGCAACGCGGCGTACGCCATCAGCAGCCCCCACTGCCCGACGAGCAACCGTTCGGCCAGGTACGGCGTCCACGCGTACCCGACAGCGGCAACGGCCCGCACCGCGACCCGGTCGGTGGGCACCAACCGGGCGGCGCCCAGCGCGGCCAGGTACAGGATCGCGACCAGCACCAGCCGTTGCAGCAGCCAGCCGGGCACCACCTGACCGGCCAGCGCCACCACGGCGTCCTGCGGGACGGCCCGGGGCAGCGCCGAGGCCGGGACGATCGACTCCCAGCTCAGCACCGCCCGGGGCACGAAGAGCATGTCGTAGCGGAGCACGTAGCCGGGCAGGGCCAGCGGGGCGAGCACCAGCGCCGTCACGGCGGCGGCCACGCCGTGCGGCACCAGCCGTTCCCGCATGCCCGCCCCCACCACTGCCCACACCGACGAACCGCCGCGCTGGTGGCGGCCACTGTACGCGGACGGCACGCCACCCGGACCACCCGTCGACCTATTGGAGCACCACCCGGCGGTGTGGCAGTCTTCCCGCCATGGCATCGACCGGGTCCGAGGTGACCGCCCAGCGTGACGAGAGCGGGCTGATCGGCGGCTGGGTACGCGCCGACCCGGTGCGGGCGATCGGCATCGTGCTGATCGTGGCCAGCGTGGCCTGGCGGGCGCAGCTCGCGTCCCGGGGTCACCTCGCGGTCGACGACTGGGTGCTGATCAGCCGGGCGGCGGAGTCCGACCTCACGCCCGGCTTCCTGCTCACCCTCTACAACAACCACTTCATGCCGGCGGCCCTGCTGATCACCTGGCTGGTGACCCGGGTGGTCGGCCTCGCCTACTGGCCGTACGTCCTGCTGATGACCGCCGGCCAGGCGGTGCTGGCCGTGACCTTCTTCCGGCTGCTGCGCACCCTGGTCCGGCCCGGCTGGGCGCTGCTGGTGCCGCTCGCGGTCCTCCTGTTCAGCCCGCTCACCCTGGAGGCGACGTCCTGGTGGGCGGTGGGCGTCAACATGCTGCCGATGCAGATCGCCATGGTGCTGGCCGTCGGCGCCCAACTCCGGTACGTCCGCACCGGCCGCCGCCGGCACCTGGTCAGCCTGGGCGCGGCGGTGGTGTTCGGGCTGCTCTTCTTCGAGAAGGCCCTGCTGGTGGTGCCGTTGGTCTTCCTGCTCACCGCGTGCCTGCTCGTCGGCGGTCCACCGGTGCGGGCGGTGTGGGAGACGGTGCGTCGCTACTGGCCGTCGTGGGCGGTGCTCACCGCCGTGTCGCTGGGTTTCGCCGGGCTCTACCTGACCCGCTCGGAGTCGTCCCTGCGCCAGCCGGGTTCCCTGGGCGAGGTGCTGTCGTTCCTGTGGCAGTTGATCGGATCGACGGTCGTGCCGGGCCTGCTCGGCGGGCCGTTGCGGTGGATGCCGGCGGACGACGGCGCCCCGGTCACCGCCCCGCCGGAGCTGGCTCGCTGGCTCTCCTGGGCCGTCTTCCTGGCCCTGGTCGTGGCGACCGTCCGGATGCGTCGCGTCGCCGCGCGGGCGTGGGTGCTGCTCGGGGCGTACCTGGTCCTGGTCATGGCGCTGCTGGGCGCGACCCGGCTGGGTTCGATCTACAGCGCCGTGGCCGGCACCGTGCCCCGGTACGTCAGCGACGTGGTCGTGGTGGCCGCGCTCTGCATCGGCGTCGCCCTGCTCGGCCTGGCCGCCCCCGCCGCCGGCCGGCCGCCGGAGGGCGCGGGCGGGACGCCCGACGACCCGGACGCGGGCGATCCGCCGCCGCCGGCGGTGCTGGCCCGGCACCGCGAGACGGTCAGCACGGTGCTGGTCGTCGTGCTGTTCGCCGGGGGTCTCGGCGCCGCCTGGAGCACGGCCCGCTACGGCGACGAGTGGGCGGTGAAGCGGGGCCGGGCCTTCCTGGAGACGGCGCGGGCCGAGCTGGCCGCCGCCCCGCCCGGGACGGTCTTCCTCGACCAGCCGGTGCCGGGCGACGTGGTGCCGGCGCTCTCCGCCCCGTACAACCGGCAGTCGAAGTTCTTCCAGGCGATGGCGGACGGCCCGGTCTTCGTCCCGGGGGCGGAGGCGCCCTCGATCTTCGACGCCAGCGGCCACGTCGCGCCGGTCCGCGTCGTGGGCCCGGCCGTGCGACCCGGTCCCGAGGAGGGCTGCGGCTACAAGATCGTCGGCGGTCGGACCGTACGGATGCCGCTCAGCGCGCCCCGCGACGACTGGTTCTGGGTGGTGCGGGTCGGCTACCTCAGCTCCGCGGACACCACCGCCGTCTTCCGGCTCGGCGACACGTCCCGGGAGTTCCCCGTCAAGCAGGGCCTGCACCAGTACTTCTTCGAGTTCACCGGCGGCGGCGACACCGTCGAGCTGACCCTACCGAGCCACGGCGTGACGGTCTGCACCAACGAGGTCGTCGTCGGCACCCCGATGCCGCAGCAGTGAGCCGGGGCGGTGCCGTCACTCGGGGCGGAACAGCACCGAGTTGACGTAGCGGGGGCGCGGCCAGAGCACCCGGCGGGCGAAGCTCTGGCCGACCCGGGCGATGGCCGCCCGCTGGTGACCGCCGAGGTCGAAGTCGGCCAGCGGCACCCAGTCCCGCCCCGGCAGCACGTGGCCCCGGTAGCCCCAGCCCCCGAGCAGTTCCAGCAGCGGGCCCACCGGCTGGATGCGCTCCTCGACCTCGATGAGCAGCACCGGCCGGTCCCGGCGGACCGTCTCCGCCGCGCCCCGCAACGCCGGCAGCTCGTGCCCCTCGATGTCCAGCTTCACGAAGCGCACGTCGGTCAGGCCGAGCGAGTCGAGGGTGATCCGCCGCACCTCCAGCGGGTCGCCCTGCCGCGGATCCTCCAGCGACGAGGTGCCGACGATCGCCCCGCCCGGGGGGAGATAGAGCGACGCGGTGCCGTCGTGGTCGGACACGGCCGCCTCCACCACCTCGACGGTCGGGAACGCCGCCCGCAGCTGCCGGGCCAGCGGCGGGGTGGGCTCCACCGCGACCACCCGGTCGGCACGCCGCAGCAGCCGCGCCGTCCACGGGCCGTACCAGGCGCCGACGTCCACGGCCGTGCCGCCGCGCGGCACGAACCCGGCCAGCCGGGCCAGCTCCGGCTCGACCCGGGGGTAGACCCGCCGGATCGCGGCCGCGACGAACCGTTCGGGAAGGACCGCTGCCAGACCGGAGGTGGCTGCGGAGGCCACGCGCGTCGACGCCATGGCCCAGCACAGTAGACGTTTTCCGGCCCGGTGGGCAGGGGCACGGCAGCGGGGCTGACGAGCCGACCGGCCGACCGGTACCGTCACCCCGGTCGGGCCGGGTCCCGGCCGCGCCGCCGGCCACGGCCCGCGGCGGGGCACGCGTGCGACGGGAGCGCGGAAAGCAGCGGGACGTGGGGTGACATGACCCGGACCACGGGCAGGGACGCCGGGGCCATCCGGCTCGGTGCGGCGGGTGCCGCCGTCACCGTCGCCACCATGCTGACCAACGCGCTGGCGTACCTGGTTCCGGTGCTCGGCGCCCGCCGGCTGGCCCCCGCCGAGCTGGGCGCGCTGGCGACGGTGCTGGCCCTCGCCGCCATCGCGGCGGTGCCCGGCTTCGGCCTGCAGATCGCGGTGGCCGCGCACCGCGCCCGGTGGGGCGGCGGCGGCACCACCCGGCTGGCGGTGCGCACCGCCGCGCTCACCGCCGGCGTGACGGCGCTGGCCGCACCGCTGCTCGGCGCGGCGCTGCGGCTTCCGGTGGCGCTGACCCTGCTGCTAGCGGCCACCACGTTCGCCACCGTGCTGGCCGGCCGGTGGCTCGGTGAACTCCAGGGCGACCAGCGGTTCCTGCGCCTGTCCACGGCGATGACGGTGCTCGCCGCCGGCCGCTACGGCGGGCTCGTCCTCGGGTTGGCCCTCGGCCGGGGGCCGGTGGGCTGCCTGCTGCTCGCCACGCTCACCGGGCTGGCCGTCCTGCCCCTGCTGGCCCGCCTCGCCCGCCCGGCCGCGCCCGCCACCGCACCCGCCCCGGGCGGTGCGGTGGAGCGCCGCCTCACCGCCCGGCACGTCATGACGGCGTGCGGCGCGTCGCTGGCGATGCTCACCATCTCGTACGCGGACCTGCTCCTCGCCCGGCAACTACTCTCCGGGGACGCCTCCGGCGGGTACGCGGTCGGGTCGGTGCTCACCAAGGGCGCCCTCTGGGCACCTCAGGTGGTCACCGTGCTGGTGCTGCCCCGTCTCGCCCGCGGCGACCGGCGGGCCCGGATCGCCGCGCTGGCGCTGATCCTGGCCAGCGGGGCGGTCCTCGTCGGCGCCTCCGGGTTCGCCGGCGAGCTGGCGTTCCGCCTCGCCGGCGGCGCGGGCTACCTGCACCTGGCCGGCGTCGCGCCGCTCTTCGCCGCCGTCGGCGCCCTCTACGCGGTGGTGTTCATGCTGGTCAACGACCGGGTGGCGACGGGTGCCCGGTGGCCTGCCGCGCCGCTGTGGGTGGCCACCGCCGGCCTCGCCGGGGCCGCCCTGCTCGTCGCCCCGCGCACGGTCGAGGGCGTGCTGCTCTGCGCGCTCGGCACCGCCGTCGTGACGGCCTCGGTGATGGCCTGGCTGACCTTCCGCGCCCCGGCGCCCGGCGACACCGGCACGCCGTAGCGGCGCGGGTCAGTCGCCGGCGGCGAGCCAGGAACGCAGGAGGTGATGGTCGATCGAGTCGGCGCGGCCCAGCGGCCGGCCCGCCGCTGCCCGCTGGCGCAGCTCGTCCCGGGTGAACCAGCGCGCCTCCAACAGTTCCTCGCCGTCCACCCGCACCTGCTCGGACGTGGCGGTGGCCCGGAAGCCGACCATCAGACCGGCCGGGAACGGCCACGCCTGCGACCCCACGTACGCCACGTCGGTCAGGGTCACCCCCGCCTCCTCGGCCATCTCCCGCCGGACGGCGTCCTCCAGGCTCTCGCCGACCTCGACGAAGCCGGCGAGCGTGGAGTATGCCCCCTCGGGCGCGCCCGCGTGCCGGGCCAGCAGGCAACGGTCCGGGGCCCCGGGCGCCTCGATCAGCACGATGACCGCCGGTTCGATCCGGGGGAAGAGGAGCCGGCCGCAGTCCGCCCGCGCACACGACCGGACGTGTCCGCCGCCCCGGGCCACGGTCGGTGCCCCGCAGGTGCCGCAGAAGCGCTGCTGGCGGTGCCAGTGCAGCAGCCCCCGGGCGTACGCCTGGACGGCGGCTTCGGCCGGGTCGAGCCGGCCGACCAACGCCCGGACGTCCACGGCGGCACCCGCCCGCGCCACCTCGACGGCGGCGGCCTCGGGCAGCCCGGAGAGGTCCACGGCGAATACGGCGGAGCCCTCGCCCATGCCCAGGAAGACGGTCTCGTCGGCGACGGCGATCGCCTCGGCCTTCCGGTCCCCGGTCAGGCGCACCGGCACGTCGCCGGCCACCAGGCAGCGGTCCCGCCAGAGCGGCAGCAGGGTGCTCGCCGGGTCCGCGAGCAGCGCGGCGATCCGTTCCGGATCGTCACGCAGGCCGCCCGTCCGGTCCAGCCAACCGCCCCCGTACGCCAGAACCGCCTCGTCCGCCCGCATGTCCCCACCGTGTCACACCCGACCGTCACGTCACGACCGGCTGATGTCCCCGGACACGCGGTGCGGCGGCAGGTGCACGTCCCGCCGGAGCGCCGGTTACCGTAGTTGTCTTCCCGGGCGGAGGCGCACTCCCCCGTTGTGGCACGTCCGATCGAGGTGACCGTGACGCTGTACGGCGACAAGACTCCACCCGCCGACGACCGGCCCACCGTGCGGGTCAAGGCTGTGACCTGGCCCGGCGACGAGCCGGAGCCGGCCGTGCCGGCGAGCGGCCCGGCCGGTTCGGGTGGCTCGGGCGGGTCACGGTCGCGCCGGGTCCGGCTGCTGCTGGCCGCCGGGGTCACCACGGTGGTGCTGGCCTCCGTGGTGGGGGTGGGCGCCTACACGTACGCCGGTGACGTGCCGCGCGGCACGACGGTGCTCGGCACGGAGCTCGGCGGCCGGAGCCGCGCGGACGCCACCCGGGAGCTGCGGGCGGAGCTGGAACGCCGCGCCGCGGCCCTGACCGCCCCGCTGTCGGTACGCGTGGGCGAGCGGAGCGCCACGATCGACCCCGCCGCCGTCGGTCTGGCCGTCGACATCGACGCCACCGTGGCCGCGGCGGCCGAGGCCGAGGCACACGCGGTCGACCGGCTCGTCGGGTCCCGGGTGGTGCAACCCGTGGTGACCGTGGACGCCGCCCGGCTCGACGCCGCCCTCGAGAAGATCGTCGGCGACCAGGGCCGCAGGATGACCATGCCGGCGATCACCTGGAAGGGCACCACGCCGAAGGCGGTGCACCCCAAGCCGAGCCTCGCGCTGGATCCGGAGCGCTCCGCGCAGGCCGTACGCGAGGGCTGGCTGGGCGACCAGCCGGTGACCGTACCGCTGGTCGAGCGGCACCCGGCGACCACCGCCGAGGAGGTGGATCGGCTCGTCGCCGAGTTGGCGAAGCCGGCCGTCGCCGCGCCGGTCACGCTGACCACCGGCAAGGGCTCGGTGCGGATCCCGCCGAAGGCGATCGCGAGCAGTCTCCGGTTCACCGCCGACAAGGCCGGCAAGCTGACGCCGCAGGTCGACGTGAAGCGGCTGCGCACCGCGCTCGGCGACGACCTGACCAAGATCGAGGAGCCGCCCAGGGACGCCCGGATGACCATCTCCGGCGGCAAGCCGAAGGTCGTCGACGGCAGGCCCGGGCAGCAGCTCGACGGCGCGGCCCTCGGCCGTGACCTGCTCTCCGTCCTGCCGAAAGCCGACGACCGGAGGGTCACCGGCGAGCTGAAGCCGGCGCAGCCGGAGCTGACCGCCGAGAAGCTGGCCGGTCTGGGCATCAAGGAGCGGGTCTCCACCTTCACCACGCGGTTCACCGGTGGGCTCTCCTCGCCGCGCAGCCAGAACATCGTCACCATCGCCAAGGACGTGGACGGCACGGTCGTGCTGCCCGGCGAGACGTTCTCGCTCAACGGGCACACCGGCGAGCGCGGCTACGCCCAGGGCTACCGGGACGCGCCGGTCATTCTCGACGGCAAGCTGGTCCCGGGGGTGGGCGGCGGCACCTCGCAGTTCACCACCACGCTCTTCAACGCCTCGTACTACGCCGGGCTGGAGGACGTCGAGCACAAGCCGCACTCGTACTGGTTCAGCCGGTACCCGGCGGTCATCGAGTCGACCATCTTCTGGCCGGACCTGGACTTCAAGTTCCGCAACAACACCCAGCACGGCGTCCTGATCGACACGTCCTACACCTCCAGTTCCATCACCGTCTCGATCTGGAGCACCAAGATCTGGGACAGCGTGAAGACCGAGTACGGCCCCCGGCGCGGCATCACCCAGCCGAAGACGGTCTACCTGGAACCGGGCCCGACCTGCATCCCCGCCAGCGGCAGCCAGGGCTTCACCCAGGACGCCTTCCGGGTCATCAAGAAGGACGGCAAGGTCGTCAAGCGGGAGAAGTTCACCTGGCGCTACTCCGCCGAGCCGCGCTTCATCTGCGGTCCCGAGCCCTCCTGACGGCCGCCTGACCCCACGCTCGGGGAAGCCCCGCCGGCCAGGTCGCCGGCGGGGCTTCCCCCTGTCGTACGCGCATCGCGTGGCGGCCTCCGTGGGGTGCCACGGCCGGTACCTACGCCTGCCCTACCGGTGCCGGAACCACAGGTTGGGTTCGGTGTAGGTGCCCTGGTCGAGTTCGCGGTCGACCCGCAGCGGGGCGAGCCCGTCGGGGATGACGTAGTCGCCGCTGTCGGGGAGGACCATGCCGGTCCACTGCTCCCACTCGGCGACGGTGCCGGTCATCGTCTGCGACCGGGGTGCCGTGGCGATCAGCCGGGCGCCGAGGCGCCAGTGTGTACGCACCCAGGGATCGAGCGGGGCGCCGTCCTCGCGGGTCCAGGTGGCGAACCGCTCGATCGGGGTCAGGGGGTAGCGGGCCTTGAGCGTGGGCCGCACCGGGGCGACGACCCGCGGCCAACCCCGCTGCTCGGCCAGCGACCGCAGGGCCGTGAGCAGGTCACCGGCCAGCCCTCGGCCGCGTAGGTCGGGGCGGACCTGGGCGGCCGTCACCACCAGTGTGTCGGGGCTCTCGCCGCTGTCGTGGCCGCTGAGAGCCTGCCGCAGCGAGCCGGTGTATCCCTCGGGCAGCCGCGCAGGGTCGCCGTCCCAGCGGATCGGCACACCCCATCCCGCGGCCACCAACTGGTCGTCGCCGTCGAGCAGCACCAGTTCCAGGTCGGCGAACACCTCTCGTACGCGGCCAAGATGACGACCCGCCTCCCGGTCGGCGCCGATGAAGGCCGGCCAGCCACCGGAGAACAGCCGCTGCATCTGGTCGTCAGGCCGCGGCCGGGCCTTCAGGGGTTCCACGACGGTCCGCACAGCGCCCTCTCCGCGACGGTCCCGCGCGTCCTTGCCGCTGGTCGACAGGTCGGCGTGTTCCGTTTGTGGTGTTCGGTTTCTCCGTAGGGTCGGCTGCCTTCTTCCGGCCCTGTGAGCCGTGAAAAGGGTCCGTAACGCAGTTCAGGGCCACCCCGAAGGGTGACCCTGAACCGAAAAGTTGTCCGGCGGTGTCCTACTCTCCCACACCCTCCCGAGTGCAGTACCATCGGCGCTGGAGGGCTTAGCTTCCGGGTTCGGAATGTTACCGGGCGTTTCCCCTCCGCCATGACCGCCGTAACTCTATAGACATATCAAACAACACCACACACAGGGGTGTGTTGTTCGTTTGTCTAGAGTTGCACAGTGGACGCGTAGCAGCTTAGTAGTCAAGTCCTCGGCCTATTAGTACCGGTCAACTGAACCCGTTACCGGGCTTACATTTCCGGCCTATCAACCCAGTCGTCTAGCTGGGGGCCTTACCCCACAAAGTGGGTGGGATACCTCATCTTGAAGCAAGCTTCCCGCTTAGATGCTTTCAGCGGTTATCCCTTCCGAACGTAGCTAACCAGCCGTGCCCCTGGCGGGACAACTGGCACACCAGAGGTTCGTCCGTCCCGGTCCTCTCGTACTAGGGACAGCCCTTCTCAAGTATCCTACGCGCACGGCGGATAGGGACCGAACTGTCTCACGACGTTCTAAACCCAGCTCGCGTACCGCTTTAATGGGCGAACAGCCCAACCCTTGGGACCTGCTACAGCCCCAGGATGCGACGAGCCGACATCGAGGTGCCAAACCATCCCGTCGATATGGACTCTTGGGGAAGATCAGCCTGTTATCCCCGGGGTACCTTTTATCCGTTGAGCGACACCGCTTCCACTCGCAAGTGCCGGATCACTAGTCCCGACTTTCGTCCCTGCTCGACCTGTCAGTCTCACAGTCAAGCTCCCTTGTGTACTTGCACTCAACACCTGATTGCCAACCAGGCTGAGGGAACCTTTGGGCGCCTCCGTTACCTTTTAGGAGGCAACCGCCCCAGTTAAACTACCCACCAGACACTGTCCCTGAACCGGATAACGGTCCGAAGTTAGATACCCAAATCAACCAGAGTGGTATTTCAAGATTGCCTCCACCCATACTGGCGTATGGACTTCACCGGCTCCCACCTATCCTACACAAACTAATTCGGATACCAATGTCAAGCTATAGTAAAGGTCCCGGGGTCTTTCCGTCCTGCCGCGCGTAACGAGCATCTTTACTCGTAATGCAATTTCGCCGGGCCTGTGGTTGAGACAGTGGGGAAGTCGTTACGCCATTCGTGCAGGTCGGAACTTACCCGACAAGGAATTTCGCTACCTTAGGATGGTTATAGTTACCACCGCCGTTTACTGGCGCTTAAGTTCTCCGCTTCGCCCCGAAGAGCTAACAGGTCCCCTTAACGTTCCAGCACCGGGCAGGCGTCAGTCCATATACATCGAATTACTTCTTCGCATGGACCTGTGTTTTTAGTAAACAGTCGCTTCCCCCTGCTCTCTGCGGCCATACAACGCTCCACCCGCATGGGGCTTCACGTCTCCGCCCCCCTTCTCCCTAAGTTACGGGGGCAATTTGCCGAGTTCCTTAACCACAGTTCGCCCGATCGCCTCGGTATTCTCTACCTGACCACCTGTGTCGGTTTGGGGTACGGGCCGCTAAGAACTCGCTAGAGGCTTTTCTCGGCAGCATAGGATCACTGACTTCACCTGAATCGGCTCGGCATCACGTCTCAGCCTCATGCACCACGGATTTGCCTATGGTACGGCCTACACGCTTACCCCGGCACAACCACCGGCCGGGCTCAGCTACCTTCCTGCGTCACCCCATCGCTTGACTACTACCCGCCAGGTTCCCACGCTCCCCAACCTCAACCCGAAGGCCGAAACTGGTTTGGGTGGTTAGCACAACGAGATTCATCAGGGACGCTCTTTCGCGGGTACGGGAATATCAACCCGTTGTCCATCGACTACGCCTCTCGGCCTCGCCTTAGGTCCCGACTCACCCAGGGCGGATTAGCCTGGCCCTGGAACCCTTGGTCATCCGGCGGAAGGGTTTCTCACCCTTCTTTCGCTA
>NZ_CP194567.1:6137500-6394818 GCF_050941805.1 Micromonospora sp. KLBMP9576
CCCGATCCGCTGCGGCGACGGCCGCGAGCGGATCATCGACGTACTTCGTGCCGGTGGACTGCGGTTCCGCGACGGCGCGCGATGGCGGTCGGCTCTCTGAGCCGACCCCGATCCGACCCGGGGTGACACCCCCCCCGGTTGGCGCGCGCCCGCGCACACCTCGTCCACCAGGCACGAAAGGCGTACCACCATGCCCGTTCCACGGATGCTCACCGGGGACCGCCCCACCGGGCGGCTGCACCTCGGCCACTACGTCGGCAGCATCGCCAACCGGGTGCGGCTGCACCAGCGCTACGAGAGCTTCTTCATCATCGCCGACCTGCACATGCTCACCACCCGCAACACCCGTGAGGACATCGAGCGGGTCGCGGGCAATGCCCGGGAGATGGTCACCGACATCCTGGCCGCCGGCGTCGACCCGGCGCGGGCGACCTTCTACCTCCAGTCGGCCATCCCCGAGGTCGGCGACCTGAACACCCTCTTCCAGAACCTGGTCACGGTGCCCCGGCTGGAACGCGTCCCGTCCCTCAAGGACATGGCGCGCGACGCCGGCAAGGAGGAGATGCCGTACGGCCTGCTCGGGTATCCGGTGCTCCAGGCCGCCGACATCCTCTGCGTGAAGGGGCAGGTCGTCCCGGTCGGCAAGGACAACGCGGCGCACGTGGAGGTGACGCGGGAGATCGCCCGGCGCTTCAACCACCTCTACGGGGAGGTGTTCCCCGTACCCGAGACGATCGCGTCCGAGACGCCGACCCTGGTCGGCACGGACGGCCGGGCGAAGATGAGCAAGAGCCTGGGCAACGCGATCGCGCTCTCCGCCGACCCGGCGACGGTCCGCCGCGCGGTGCTGGGCATGTACACCGACCCGAACCGGATCCGCGCCGACGTGCCCGGCACCGTCGAGGGGAACCCGGTCTTCGCGTACCACGACATCTTCAATCCCGACCGGGCGCAGGTCGACGAACTGAAGGAGCGCTACCGGGCCGGGCGGGTCGGGGACGTGGAGGTGAAGGAGAAACTCGCCGTCGCGCTCAACCGGTTCCTGGACCCGATCCGGGAGCGCCGGGCCGGAATCGAGGCCGAGCCCGGACTGGTCGACCAACTGATCTTCGAGGGCACGGAACGCACCCGTCGCGAGGTGCGGCAGACGCTCGTCGAGGTCCGCCGGGCGATGGGGCTGACCAGCGCGTACGCCCAGGTGCGCCGGCGGGCCGAGCGGCACCGCAAGGCCACGGCCGCGCCGGCCTGAACCGTACGACCGGCCCGGGTGCCGGGGGCGCCCCCGGCACCCGGGCCGGATTCTCGCCGGCGGTCGCGGCGGCCCGCCCGGCCCCTCCGGCCGGGCGACGCCCGCACGCTGTGGCCGGGCGACGCCCGCACGCTCTGGTGGCCCCGGGCAGTTGTCGCTAGGTTCAGCTTCGAGCACCACACTGTCGTCGATCGGGGAAGTCCGCGCGTGTCGCACATCGAGAAGATCACCGGAGAACTGCGCGCGTTGACGACCGGCGTCGACCGCGCGCAGACCCTCGCCGCCGCCGCCGACAACCAGACGCAGGAGGCGGCCCTGCGCGCCGCCGGCGCCGGTTTCGCCGCCGTGGCGGCCGGCCTCGCCCGGATACGCGACGCCATCTCGACCATCCGCGGCGGCCTGGGCGGTCTCGCGACGACGATCGGCGAGGCCACCAAGACCACCTCGGCCGTCCCGCAGGGGGCCAGCGCGCACGAGACGATCACCGGCCTCGCACCCGTACAGCACACGATCGACGGCATCCACGACACCGCCGCCGCCACCATCGCCCAGGTCGACCAGACCCGGCAACTCGTCACCACGGTCCTGCACGGCGGCCAACCCGGACCGCTGGTGCAGTCCCTGGAGAGCATCAAGCAGGTCCTGACGCTCATCGTCGCCCGCACCACCACCGCCCGGCAGACGGTCGAGACGGCCGTCGCCGAGGCACGCCAGCTGGGATCGGCGGGAAACTGACCGGGGCTGGCGGCACCACGCCGACCAGCCCCACCACCGCGGACCCCGCGCCCACCGCACCCACCCGGGGCGGTGCCGACGCTCTGGCGCCCTGGACCAGGCCCGCCACCGGCACCCCCGGCGGCGCGCCGGCCGGGCGGCGCACCCCGATCCCGAGCAAGGAGAGGCCGACGGAACGCCGCAGCCTGGAGCTGGAGAACGAGGGCGCCGACAGGATCGCCGACCGTGGCTACCGGGTGCACCAGAACCCCACCAAACAGGAGATCGCGCGGGCGCGACTGGACACCGGCGACGTCATCGACCCGAAGAGGTCACCGGATTACCTCATCGAGGGACACGTCTTCGATTGCTACGCTCCCGCTCCCACCACCTCAGTCCGAGCCATCGGGAGCGCGGTCAGGAGAAAGGTCACGGACGCGCAGACCCAGCGCGTGATGCTGAACCTGCACGACTGGGGCGGAGACCCCGCCGCCCTGCAGAAGCAGTTCGACGACTGGCCGGTGCCCGCGTTGAAGGAACTGGTGGCGGTCACACGGAGCGGCACGATCGTGCAGATCGTCCGGCTGGACTGAGGAAGGCCGAACACATGTCCATCACCTATCGACTCACGCTCGCGGGCGACATCCCGCTGGAGCGGGTGGCCGAGCTCGTCGCTCCGGGTGCCACCGAGACACCGACGCCCGCCGGCAACCGCCTCCTCAGCGCCAATCTCGACGAGGAGTGCGGGTTCGTCGTCAGCATCACATCGGGCGGCGACGGATATTACGAGGCGGAGGCCGACGACGTCCGATGGACCTGGGAGCCGGAAACCCACGTCGACGTCGGCTTCCACATGCGTAAGGACGCGCTCGCCGAGCTGGGCAGACCCCACATGGTGCGGACCGTGGGCCGGGTGCTCGCCAACCGGACCGAGGACGCGGCGCTGGTGTTCAACGACGACTGGCTGATGCTGACCCGGGTCCACGGCGTGATCCGCCGGCACAACGAGGCCGACTGGTACGACGAGGCGTACGACGGCTTTCTGCCCCGCTGACGGCCGCCGCCCGGCCGCTGGTCGGCGTGCCCCCCGACGCGGGCGCGGTCGTCCTACCATCCGGTCGTGGCGTACTTCGATGTCCCGGCGGCGGTGACGACGGTCTGGCAGCGGCAGGCGGCCTGGTCGCGGGCGGCCGGTGAGGCCAAGCGGGTGATCACCCGTGCGCGCCTGGCCGTCACCGCGCTCACCGTGGCCGCCGCCGTGTGCGGCACGCTCGCCAACCAGCTCGGCCCGGCCCGACCCGGCGCGGGCCGGGCGCTCGCGATCGTCGCCGCCGCGGCGCTGCTCCTGGTGCCGCTGGCGTCCCGGTGGGCCTCCCGGGACGCGGTGTACGCCTGGACGCGGCTCCGCTCGGTCTCCGAGGCGCTGAAGGCGGACACCTACCGCTATCTCGCGGGGGTCGCCCCGTTCGCTGGGGCGGACCGGGACGCCGTGCTGCTCGGCCGGTTGGACGTGCTCATGGACGACGTCGGTGACCTGGTCGGCCGCACCCTGGACGCGCCGGCGCAGGCCCGGCCGCTGCCGGCGGTCTCCGACGTGTCCACGTACGTGACGCAGCGGGTGCGGCGGCAGATCGACGAGTACTACCTGCCGGCGGCCCGCCGGACGGCCCGTGCCGCCCGGCGGGTGCGGTACACGGCGACGGGGCTCACGATCGCCACCGCCCTCGTCTCCGCGACGGTCGGGGTGCTCGGCGACGGCCTCGGGCTCACCGCCTGGATCGGTGTCGCGGCGGCCGTCACCACGGCGCTGATCGGCTACGGGGCCGCCCAGCAGTACGAGCACCAGCAGATCGAGTACGCCCGCACCGCCGATCAGCTGGCCCGGCTGAGGACGGCCCGCGAGGCCGGTCCGGGCTGGGCCGACGACGCCGCGTTCGTCGCCGAGGCGGAGCGGATCATCTCGCTCTCCAACGAGGGCTGGATGGCCAGGATGATCGAGCAGGATGGCGCTGCGCAGCCGTGACATCACTGGCCGTGCCATATAGCATCGTCGATAGCCGCCGGGGCCATCGTGGCGGGCGGCCGTTCGTCCACTCCCTACCCAAATGGGGGCACCGACGTGGATCGCACCGTATGCCAGCCCGATCCGGCTTCGCCGCCACTGGACGACCTCCGGCGCACCCCGCTCGGCCGGATCTCCCTCGACCGGGCCCGCTCGGTCGCCAGGGTCACCAGCCGCAGGGAGGATCGTCCGGCCCGTGTCGATGTCGCGGCCTTCATCTCTGCGATCTGAGCCCGCCGGGCCGGGTCGGCCGCCGGCCGGACCCGTCGCCCCGCTGACGCAGTACGTACTCAAGCTGGTGAGCCGCTGCGACCTCGCCTGCGACCACTGCTACGTCTACGAACACCCCGATCAGTCCTGGCGCCGCCAGCCCCGGGTGATGGCCCCCGCCACCGTGGCGGCCGTCGCGCGGCGGATCGCGGAGCACGCGGCGGCACACCGCCTCGACGTCGTGCGGGTGGTGCTGCACGGGGGTGAGCCCCTGCTCGCCGGCGCCGCCCGCCTCGACGCGACCGCCGCCACGCTGCGACGCGTCATCGGCCCGGTGGCCCGGCTCGACCTGCGGATGCAGTCCAACGGTGTGCTGCTGACCCCGGCGACGTGCGACGTGCTGGTCGCCCATGACGTCAAGGTGGGGATCTCGCTCGACGGTGACCGCGCCGCCAACGACCGGCACCGCCGCCACGCCAACGGGGCGAGCAGCCACCGCCACGTGCTGCGGGCGCTGGCGCTGCTGCGCAGACCCGCCTACCGCACCAGCTACGCGGGCATCCTCTGCACCGTCGACCTCGCCAACGACCCGATCCGGGTGTACGAGGCGCTGCTCGCCGAGGAGCCGCCGCACGTCGACTTCCTGCTGCCGCACGCCAACTGGGACAACCCGCCCGGCCGGCCCGACGGCCTCGCCACGCCGTACGCCGACTGGCTGCTGGCCGTGCACCGGCGCTGGCTGGCCGACGGGCGGCCGGTGCCGATCCGCCTGCTGGAGTCCCTGCTGGCCAGCGCGTCCGGGCACGGCAGCCGCAGCGAGGCGGTCGGCCTCGGCCCGGCCGACCTGGTCGTCGTCGAGACCGACGGCACCTTCGAACAGGTCGACTCGCTCAAGTCCGCCTTCGACGGCGCCGCCGCCACCGGCCTGGACGTCTTCCGCCACTCGGTGGACGACGCCGCGGCCCATCCGGCGATCGCCGTACGGCAGACCGGTCTCGCCGGCCTCTGCGCGACCTGCCGCGCGTGCCCGGTGGTCGCGCACTGCGGCGGCGGGCTCTACGCCCACCGGTTCCGGTCCGGCAACGGCTTCGACAACCCGTCCGCCTACTGCCCCGACCTGCTGAGGCTCGTGCGGGTGGTGACGACGGCCCCGCCCGCCGAGGAGCCCGCCCACCCCGCCGACTCGCTCAGCCCCGACGTCCTCGACGACCTCGCCACCGGCGCGGGCACGGCGGCCTCGGCCGGGCAACTGGCCGCCGTGCACCTGGCGCTGGTGCGCGCCCTGCTGGTGGCGCTCAGCGAGCGGGCCGCCGGCGACCCGGTGGCGGCCGACGGTTGGCGGCTGCTGGTGCGCCTGGACGACGGGCACCCCGAAGCCGTCCGCGACGTGCTGAGTCACCCGTTCGTGCGCCGCTGGGCCCGGCGGTGCCGCGACGGGGCGGCGGAGTTGTCCTACCTGGCCTGCGTGGCGGCGTCCGCCGCCGTGCGGGCCCGGGTGCGGATCGACCTGCCCGTACCGGTGCGCGACGGGGTCGTCAGCCTGCCGACCCTCGGCGCGCTCGCCGTCGGCGCCGAGCGGGGCGTCGTCCGGCTCGGCACCGACGACGGGGACGTCCGGCTCGCCGGCCGGCGGGTGGGCGTCGGCGCGGGCCGCGACGGCGACCCGGCCCGGGAGGACGGTCCGGACGGGTGGCGGCCGGTGCGTACCGCCCGGTTCGACGGGGGCCGGTTGCTGCTGGAGGACACCGACCCGCACCGGGACTGCTACGACGTGCCGGTGCAACCTCGGCTGACCGGTGCCGCCGCGCTGCGCTGGACGCGGCAGGTGCAGCGGGCGGTGCGGCGCGTCGACGCCGAGGCCGCCGAGTACGCGGCGGGGGTCCGCACCCTGCTGCGGGCCCTCGTGCCGCTGCGCCCGGAGCCGACCGGCCGGTTCCGCAGCGCCGCCGCCGGGGCCGCCTTCGGCGCGGTGGCCGTCACCGCCGTACCCGACGACGCCACCCTCGCCGTGCTGCTGGTGCACGAGGTGCAGCACCTCAAGCTCGCCGCCGTGCTGGACGTCTGTGACCTGTTCGACCGCGACGACACCCGCCGGCTGAGTGTGCCGTGGCGGGACGACCCGCGCCCGGTGGAGGGCGTGCTGCACGGCGTCTACGCCCACCTGGCGGTCGCCGACGTGTGGCGCCGGCGGCCCGGCCCGGCCGCCGCTGGCCACTTCCGTCGCTACCGGCGATGGACCGAGGGGGCCGTCGACGACCTGCTCGGCCTCGGCGTCCTGACCGGTGCCGGCGAGCGCTTCGTCCGGGGGATGCGCGCCACGATGGACGGGTGGTCGTGACCGCCGGCCTGCTGCGGCGCGGCACGCTGACGGCGGACCTGCGCGCGCTGGGGCTGCCGCCGGGCGGCACCGTGCTGGTGCACTGCGCCCTGTCCCGCCTCGGGCGGGTGGCGGGCGGCCCCGGTGTGCTGCTGGCCGCGCTGCGGGACGTGCTGGGCGCGTCGGGCACTGTGGTCGTACCGGCCCAGACGGCCGGCAACTCCACGACGTCGCGGCGGTTCCGGGCCGCGACCGCGGGCATGACCGCCGCCGAGGTCGCGGCGGCGGAGGCGGCCATCGCGCCGTTCGACCCGCGGCGCAGCCCCGCCGAGGGCATGGGCGTCTTCGCCGAACACGTACGCCGGCAGCCGGGTGCGACGCGCAGCCGGCATCCGCAGACCTCGTTCGCGGCCCTCGGCCCCGCCGCGGCCCGGCTGACCGCGGTCCACGACCTGGACTGCCACCTCGGTGAGCGCTCGCCCCTCGGCGCGCTCTACGCCGCCGACGCCGTGGTGCTGCTGATCGGCGTCGACTGGTCGGTCTGCACGGCGTTCCACCTGGCCGAGTACCGGTTGCGCCGGCCGCCGGCCGACCGGGCGTACCGCTGCTATGTGCTCGACCGCGCGGGGCGGCGGGTCCGGCGCGACTTCCGGGCCCCGGACGTGCACGACGCGGACTTCGCGCTGATCGGCCGGGCCCTGACCGACGCCGGGCCGGTGCGCACCGGGCGGGTCGGCGACGCCGACTGCCGGCTCGTGGCCCTGCGGGTGGCCGTCGACTTCGCTCGAGGGTGGATGGATGAGCACCGCCGGTGACGAACGGGGCAGCGCCGGGTTGGCGGTGGTCGATACTGTGGGCGACTCGGGTTCGCTGCACGGGTCGGGAGCCGTAGGTGGCAGAGGAAGCGTACGCGGAGGACGAGAGCGCCCCCGTGTTCTTTCTCAGCTACGCCCGCACGAAGAACCGGGTGGCGGCACCCCCACGCGACACCAACCAGAAGGTCTTCCAGCTCTTCGTCGACCTGTCCGACCACGTCGTCGAGTTGCTGGGCCTCGGCCCGGGACGCACCGCCGGTTTCCTGGACCGGATGCTCGACGGGGGGCAGGTGTGGACGGACGATCTGGCCCACGCCGCCGGCCAGTGCCAGGTCTTCATCCCGTTGATCTCGCCGCAGTACCTGAACAGCGCCTGGTGCGCCCGGGAGTGGGACGCGTTCACGCGCCGGGAGGTGCGGCACCGGCCGGGCGCCGAGCCGTCCGCCGGAGACACGCCGGTCATTCCGGTCAACTGGTCGGTGGTCGACCGTCGGCGGGTGCCGGCGGCCGTGTCCCGGCGGCAGATGTTCACCCCGACCCGGTTGCCACCGGACATCGCCCCGCAGTACCACGACGAGGGCATCTACGGCCTGCTCAGTCTCGGCAAGAACGGCAAGGACGCCTACGACGCGGTGGTCTGGCGGCTGGCGCAGCGGATCGCCCGCGCGTACCAGACGCACTGGGTGCGGGCGCAGGTCCCGACCGACGTGCGGCAGTTGCGCACCACGTTCGAGGAGGGCGGGCATGACGTGGCCTGACCACCCGCCGGCCCGTGTCGCCGCCCGTCGGGAAACCTACTTCTTCCTCAGCTACGCCCATTCGGTGCCGCTGTCGGTCGCGCCGCGGCCGGACACCGAATACTGGGTCAGCCGGTTCTTCCAGGACCTCTGCGCGGCCGTGCAGCGCGTCGCCACGAGGGGCGGGGGCCGCGACGCCGGCTTCTTCGACGGCCAGGTGAGCCCGGGGGCCGACTTCCGGCAGACGCTCACCGAGGCGCTCAGCCTCGCGCACGTCTTCGTGCCGCTGCACTCGCCCAACTACTTCCGCAACGCGTGGGCGCTGGGGGAACGCGAGTCGTTCCGCAGCCGGTTGACCCGCCTGGCCCCGGCGCAGGCCGAGCGGCACCTGTTGCCGGTGCTGTGGCTGCCGCTGCCGTCCTGGGGCGACCGGCCGGAGACGACGCAGGCGCTCGACCTGGTCCCCGACGCCGACGACCGAGCCGACTACGCGGAGAACGGGCTGCGCGCCCTCTGCAAACTCAGCGCCTACCGCCGCCAGTACGAGAGCGTGCTCGCGGCGCTGGCGGAGCGGATCGTCACGGTGACCGAGAGCCAGCCGTTGGCCCGTTCCCGGGCGGCCCCGCTGGCCAGCCACCCCGTCGCCGAGGGCGACGGCCCGGCGCTGGTGGTGACCGCCCTCACCGACCACGCCCCGTGGCGGCCGTACGCCGGGCAGCACGAGCTGGCGGTGGCCGACTACGTCGCCGCGACCGCCGAGCGGCTCGGCCTGCCCACCCGGGTCGTCGACCTGCCGGCGGCGCGGGTCCTGGCGCCGGAGAGTCCCACCGTCGTGCTGGTGGACGCCGCCACCGGCGCCGCCGCCGCCAGGGCCGCCCTGGACGGCCTGCCCCGTTGGGTCGTGCCGTTGGTCATCGCCACCGGCCACGCACGCGGTGTGTCGGCACCCGAGTCGATCGCCGGTACGTTGCAGGACGCGGGGTTCCCCCGGATCCTGCCGGCGCGCGCGATCGACGAGTTCGAGCGCTACGCGCCGCTGCTGGTGACAGAGGCCCGCAAGCAGTTCCTCCGGCACGGTCCGGTGGATCCGCCGGCCGGGCCGGCCGTCCCGAGGCCGAGCCTGCGACCGGCCCGGCCGCCGGACTCCGGCGCGGGTCTGCCGCCGGTGCGGTCGTTCGACACGATGCGAGGGAAGGACGAGCGATGACGTCGTCGCGCGAAGGCCAGGTCGTCACCTTCTACTCCTACAAGGGTGGTACGGGCCGCACGATGGCGCTGGCCAACACCGCGTGGATCCTCGCCGCGAACGGTCAGCGGGTGCTCGTCGCCGACTGGGACCTGGAATCTCCCGGTCTGCACCGGTTCTACGCCCCGTTCCTCGATCCCGAACAGGTCTCCACCACCGGGGGCGTGATGGACCTGATCCTCGACTACGAGTGGGAGAACGCCCGCCAGCGCGAGGACGACGCCGCCACCCCCCGGCCCGCCGACTGGCACCGGGAGTACGCTCGCGTCCACCGGTACGCGTTCTCGGTGGGTTGGGAGTTCCCCGGCGGAGGCAGCCTCGACCTGCTCCTGGCCGGCCGGCACAACCCCGACTACGCGACCAGCGTGACCGGCCTGAACTGGGACAACTTCTACAACCGGCTCGGCGGCGCGCAGTTCTTCGACGCGCTGCGCGAGGACATGAAGCGGCACTACGACTACGCGTTGATCGACAGCCGCACCGGGATCAGCGACGTCGCCGAGATCTGCACCATCCACCTGCCCGACGTCCTGGTCGACTGCTTCACCCTCAGTGACCAGGGCATCGAGGGCGCCGCCGCGGTGGCCGCCCGGGTCCGCGACTACGAGGGGCGGCGGGCGCGTCGCGTACTGCCCGTGCCGATGCGGGTCGACGACGGGGAGAAGATCAAGCGGGACGCCGGCCGGTCCCTGGCCATGCAGCGCTTCGCCGGGCTGCCGGGCGGCATGACCGACGCCGAGCGGCAGGCCTACTGGCTGACCGTCGAGGTGCCCTACCGCGCGTACTACGCCTATGAGGAGACGCTTGCGACGTTCGGCGACGAACCGGGCGGCCGGACCACCCTGCTGTCCGCGTACGAGACGCTGACCAGCCACGTCACCAACGGCCGGATCACGGGACTGCCCCGGATGGACGACCAGTTGCGCCGCCGGACGGTGCAGCGCTTCGAGCGCAAGCCGACGGTGGTGGACGAGCTGATCGTGCTCCGGCACGTGCCCGAGGACCAGGTCTGGGCGGAGTGGGCGCAGGCCGTCCTCAACTCCGCCGACCTGCGGGTCGTCACCGCCGACCTGGACGGGCCGGCGCCCGAGCCGGCGGGCCGGGCCTTCCGCGAGGTCCGGCTGGTCTCCCGGGCCTACCTGGCGGCCCGACGCGCCCTGCACGACGGCCACCGGGACCGGGCCGCACCGAACTGGCTGGCCGTGCACGTCGACGACATCCCGCCCGTGCCGGACGTCCCCGTCGGAAGCTGGACGGCCGTGCACGACCTCACCGCGGAGGACGCGGCCGCCAACCTGCTGAAGCTGGTGGGCCGCACGGTGGGCGCGACCGGCGTGCGCCCCGCCCGCTTCCCGGGGATACGTGCCTCGATCTTCAACGCGCCGGCCCGCAACGCCCGTTTCACGGGGCGCGAGGAACTGCTGCGCAGGCTCCGGGAGGAGCTGAAGGCGTCGGGCGACGGTGGCGCGCCGGTCGCGCTGCGCGGCGGCCCCGGCCTCGGCAAGACGCAGCTCGCCATCGAGTACGCCCACCGGTTCCGGGGCGCCTACGACATCATCTGGTGGGTCGCCGCCGACCCGCCGCAGTTCGTCGACGTGATCATGACGGAGCTCAGCGAGGAGCTGGGCCTGCCGAGCCAGACGACGATCCCGGAGACCAACCGGGCCCTGCGGCAGCGGTTGGGGCAGACCGAGCGCCGCGCCGACGGCAGCCCGCCACCGCACTGGCTGCTCATCTTCGACAACGCCGACCAGTACGAGCACGTCCGGCCGTACCTGCCGCAGGGCAACGGCCACGTGCTCGTCACCACCCGCAACCCGGACTGGGGCGACCTGGCCCGGGCGGTGGACGTGGAGGCGTTCGAACGGGCGGAGAGCGTGTCGCACCTGCGTGCCCGGCTGGGCGAACATGTGCTGAGCGTGGCCGAGGCCGAGCAGGTCGCCGACGCTGTGGAGAACGTGCCGATCTTCGTCGCGACCGTCGGGGCGTGGCTGGCCGACACCGGCACGCCGATCGACGAATACCTGACCGGCCTGCGCCGCACCGGCCTGCAGACGGAGGTCTGGGACCTCCCGCTGCAACGGCTGCGGGAGGGCTCGCCGGGGGCGTACCGCCTGCTCCAGCTCGCCTCAGTGCTCGCCCCGGAGATCTCCCTCGACCTGCTCTACGGCGACCAGGTGGCGCGGGTCGTCGCCGCGCACGATCCGATGGTCGCGGCCCGGGTCGCCGACCGGGTGTCCGAACGCGACATCGCCGCGGCGCTGGTGCAGCGGATGAACAAGCTCGCCCTGATCAAACTGGACCCGCACGCCCACCGGGTGCAGGTGCACCGGCTGTTGCAGACCGCCCTGCGGGCCCGGATGTCCGACGACGAGCTGGTCATCGCCAAACACGAGGTGCACCAGATCCTCGCGGGGTCGCGCCCGCCCGGCGAGGTGGAGGACCCGGCCAACCAGCAGCGGTTCCGGGTGCTCTGGCCGCACCTCGACGGCTCCGACGCCATCTCCTGCGAGGACGACGACGTCCGGCAGCTGGTCATCGACCGGGTCCGCTACATCTACGTCAACGGCGGCTACGAGCAGGGCGAGCGCTACGCGCGGGAGACCGACAACGTCTGGTCGGCGCGGCTGGCCCAGTTGCCGCCGGACGGGCCGGAGCACCGCAAGCTGCGCGTCCAACTGCTGCACCTGCGGTTCAACCTGGCCAACCTGCTGCGCCGCCTCGGCCAGTTCGCCGAGGCCCACCGGCTGGACGAGGACACCCTGCGCCAGCAGGAGGAACTGATCGGCGGAAGCCACCCCTACACCCTGATGACCGCCGGCGGATACGGGGCCGACCTGCGGACCCTGGGCCGCTACCCGGAGGCCCTGGAACGCGACCTGCGGACGTACGCCGCGTCGGTCGAGGTCTTCGGCGAGGACCACCGGCGGACCCTGACCGCCGCGAACAACCTGGCCGCGTCCTACCGGCTGATGGGGATGTTCGACCGGGCCCTCGACGGCGACGACGCCACCCACCGCCGGCTGCGTGTCGTCCTCGGCCCCGAGCATCCCAACACCCTGGCCTCGGCCAACAACCTCGCCCGCGACCTGCGCGAGACCGGCAACTACGAGGGCTCCGTGGCGCTGCTGCGCGAGGTGGTGACGGGCTTGCGGGCCGTCTTCGGCGACCACTCCCGTGACGTGCTCACCGCGCAGGCCAACCTGGCCGTGTCGCTGCGCAGCACCGGGGAGATCGCCGAGGCCGCCCAGTTGCTCGACGAGACCTACCAGCGGCTGCTGGCCTCCCTCGGGCCGGCCAGTCCGGACACCCTGTTCAGCTGGCTCAGCCGGACGGCCAACCTGATGTTGCAGGGGCAGAGCGCGCAGGCCCTCACGGAGCTGGACGAGGTGGAGCGGATGTTCGCCCGGGTGTTCGGCGCCGAGCACCCGTACTCGCTGGTCTGCCGGATCAACCTCGGCGTCGCGCGGTGGGACGCCGGCGACACCGACACCGGCCGGTCGCTCACCGAGCTGGCGGCGGCGGGCATGCGCGCCACGCTCGGTGACCGCCACCCGTTCACCATGGCCGCCGCCAACAACGTGGCGGTCTTCGGCATCCTCGCCGGCGATCAGGAGCAGGGCCGCGACCGGCTGCGGGCCGTGGTGGAGCAACTCACCGAGGTGCTCGGGCCGGAGCACCCGGACACGCTGCGCAGCCGGGGCAACCTGGAGACCGCCAACCAGGCGCTGTCCGGCGGCCGGGTGAGCATCGGCCGGATGCGCCTCGCCGACCGGCTCGCCAACCGGATCGGGCAGCACCATCCCAGCGTGGTGGTGCTACGCGACGGGCGGTACGTGCGCCGGGTACTCGACCCGCACCCCTACTGACCGGGCCGCGCGCCGATCAGCAGGTCGGCGCTGAGCGTCACGTCGGGGTCGACGAGCCAGCGCAGGATGCGCGGCAGCTCCTCGACGGCGTCGAAGTGCGCCGCCCCGGGCCGCACGTCCATCTCGGCACCGGGTATCTGCGCGGCCAACCAGCGGCCGTGGCTGACCGGGGCGAAGTTGTCGTCGGCGCCGTGCCACAGCCGCACCGGCGTCGCCGAGGTGTCGATCGCCCCGAGGTCGAACGCCCAGTGGCGGCGGAACGCCAGCACGTCGTCGATCCACCCGTAGGGGCCGGAGCGGAGCGCCTCCGCGTAGGTGTCGGTGATGAGGCGGCGCAGCGCCGGGTCGTTGACCGCCCGGCGGTCCGCCGTGCTCATCTCCGTCCGCAGGTCCGCCAGGAGCAGCCGCGGGTCCGCGGCGGCCCGCGCGGCGCGCTGGCGGATCTCCTCGACGACGGCGGCCGTGTCGGGGCTGCCGACGCCGAACCCGCGGACGTTTCCGTTGTTCATGCCGCCGACCCAGTCCAGCTCGATGGCGTTCCACGGGGCGAGACTGACCAGCACCGCCACCCGGGTCACCCGGCCGCGCAGCCGGGCGTCGGCCGCGCAGGCGAGGGCGTGCGGGCCACCGCCGGAACGGCCGACGACGGCGAACCGCTCCAGGCCCAGGTGATCGGCGATCGCCTCGACGTCGCGGGCGGCGTCGGCGACGTCGCGGTCCTCGCGGCGTTCGGAGTCGCCGTAGCCGGGTCGGTCGTAGGCGATCAGCCGCACGCCCATGCGGTAGAGGACGATGCCGCGGGGCTTCGGGCCGCGGCGGCTGCCGGGCGTGCCGTGGAGCAGGAAGACGGGGAAGCCGTCGGGCGCGCCGGTCACCTCGTACGCCACGCGTCTGTTGTCCTCGCGTTCGGCGAAGTCGGCCCCTGGCTCGCCGTCTCGGGTCACTCCGTCCTACCCTTCGGTGCCGCAACCAGCCAAAACTCGCAACCCGACATCGAGTAGAGACGATGTCCGACGGCCCCGCTCAGCAACCGAGCCTAATGGTCGGGCCCGGCGCGCCGCTATGCCGAGGGGGAACAAGGGACCGGATTCGCCGGAAACGACACCTACGGCCCACCTCGGCTGGAACTTCCGGCCGCCGCCACCGGCGGATCACGGCTGGGGGCCGCGCGGCCGGTTCCGCGCCGCGTGCAACGGTCGGCGGCGGTTCGCGCCGGTCAGGCGGACAGCGCCTCGAGGGCCTCGTCGAGCCGGGGCTCGCTGCCGTCGGCGAAGACGTCGAGGAACTCCCCGCCGGGCGGGGCCCAGAACCGTGTCCGCGGCTCGTCACGCCAGTCGCAGGTGATCTCGCACGCCCACGAGTGCAGGTACGTGCGCCGCTCCGCCTGCCCACGGTGGAACAGCGGGTCTCCGACGACCGGGTGGCCCAGCCACGCCAGGTGGACCCGGATCTGGTGCCGCCGACCGGTGACCGGCTTGAGCACCAGGAGCGTACGGTCCCCGCTGACCAGGGCCGTCGCGAAGTCCGTACGCGACTCGTAGCGGGGCTTGGTCGCGTCGACGGCCGACTCCGGCAGCTCGAAGCGGCGGCGGTCGGCGTCGTAGCTGATGGCGTCGCGTTCCCCGGCGATCCGGACGGTGCCCTTGCGGCCCGGCCGCAGCGGCAGGTCGATGGTGCCGCGGTCGGGCAGCCCCACCCCCTCGACCCAGGCCAGGTAGCGCTTGTCGGCACCCCGGTCGGCGAACTGCCGGGTCAGCGACGCGTGCGCTGCCGGCGTCCTGGCCAGCAGCAGCAGGCCCGAGGTCACCTTGTCGATGCGGTGCACCCAGTGCACCGGCTCACCGGCGGCGGCGGCCAGGTCGGTCAGGGACTCGGTGTGCCGCTCGCCCATCACGGAGATGCCCGGCGGCTTGTTGAGCGCCAGCAGGTGGTCGTCCTCGTGGACGGGTGCGCGCCGAAGCTCCGACCAACTGAAGGTCGTCATCATCGCCTCGGCTCTCGACTGCCCCGGTCGCTTCCGGTCGACGACGACCGCGCCCGGGGGCGTCGGGGACACGCGCAGCGGAGGTCGCGCCGGCCAGGTGGGCCGGCACGGCGAACGATATCAACCCCACGGCCGCGCCCTCGACGACCGCGCCCTCGACGGCGGGCCGGTGCCCGTGCCCGGAGACGCCGCCGAGGCCCACGACGGACGTGGTCAGTCGAAGCGCCACCGGGTGGCGCTGAAGCCGGACCCCTTGTCCATGCCGATGACCTTGGTGGGAGCCACCTCGAAGACGAGGTACGGCGACGGACCGATCCCGTCGCCGTCGATCCCCTCGCCGACCGGGGTCACCTCCCAGCCGTACTTGTCGCCGTAGGTCTGGGCGACGCGCTTGAGGAGGGCCGGCTCGGTGACCCGCGTCGCCACCCCTTCGAGCGAAAGGTCGAGGTCGGGCCCGCCGATGGTGAGGACGCAGTGCGGGTTGGCCGCCAGATTGTCGACCTTGTGCGCGGACCCGCTGGAGCAGAAGTACATGGCGTCGTCGAGCCACACGGCCAGCAGCGGCACGGCGTGCGGCCGGCCGTCGGGCCGGACGGTGCACAGGAAGAACTCCTCCGCCTCCGCCAGCCGCTCCCGCGCCCGCGACCAGGGCACCGGCCTGGTGCCCTCGCTGGCGAAGGACGGTGCCGCGACCGGTTCACGTCGCACCATGGGTTCCTCCTCGCACGACGACAGCGTAAGGAAATCAGCACGCAGGGTATCGCGGCGGGCCGACATCGCGCGCCGCCGCGGCCGGCGGCACGCCCGGATGCTTGACCTCAACCACGCTCGAGGTCCTAGGTTCGCGGCATGAGCATGGAAGTCACCGCATGGATGTCCCTGCACCACGCGATGCACCAGCGTGACAAGCGCCCCTTCGACAGGGCGACCCTCAGGCGGATCGGTGGCTTCGCGCGCCCGCACCGCCGCCTGCTCGCGTGGTTCCTGACGGGCAGCGTGCTCGCCGCCGTGCTGACCGTGGCCGCACCCGTGCTGGCCGGGCGGGTGGTCGACACGATCGTCTCCGGCACCGACACGTCCACGGTGGTGCGGCTCGCCGTGGCGATCGCCCTGATCGCGCTCGCCGAGGCCGGGCTGGGGCTGCTCACCCGCTACCAGTCGGCCCGGATCGGCGAGGGGCTGATCGTCGACCTGCGTACCGCCGTCTTCGACCACGTGCAGCGGATGCCTGTCGCGTTCTTCACCCGGACCCGCACGGGCGCCCTGGTCTCGCGGCTCAACAACGACGTGATCGGCGCGCAGCAGGCGTTCAGCGACACGCTCTCCGGCGTGGTCGGCAACGCCGTGACGCTGGTCCTCACGCTCGCGGTGATGCTGACCTTCTCGTGGCAGATCACCCTGCTGGCGCTGGTGCTGCTGCCCGTCTTCGTCCTGCCCGCCCGGCGGATGGGCCGCAAGCTGGCCCGGCTCCAACGGGAGGCCGCCGGCCTCAACGCGGCGATGAGCACCCGGATGACCGAGAGGTTCTCCGCGCCCGGCGCCACCCTGGTCAAGCTCTACGGCCGACCGGCGGAGGAGTCCGCCGAGTTCGCCGTCCACGCGCGGCGGGTGCGCGACATCGGCGTCCGCACGGCCATGTTGCAGACGGTCTTCATCACGGCCCTCACGGTCGTCGGTTCCCTCGCGCTCGCCCTGGTGTACGGCCTGGGCGGCGTGTACGCCCTGCGCGGCCAACTCGACGCCGGCGCGGTCGTCGCGCTCGCCCTGCTGCTGTCCCGCCTGTACGCGCCGCTGACGTCGCTGGCCAGCGCCCGGGTGGAGATCATGAGCGCCCTGGTCAGCTTCGAGCGGGTCTTCGAGATCCTGGACCTCAAGCCGATGATCGAGGACAGGCCGGATGCCCGGCCACTGCCCGACGGTCCGGTGGCGGTCGAGTTCGACGACGTCCGGTTCGGCTACCCGTCGGCGGAGCAGGTCTCGTTGGCGTCGCTGGAGGACGTGGCGAAGCTCGACCCCCGCGCGGGCGAGGAGGTGCTGCACGGGATCTCGTTCCGCGCCGAGCCCGGTCAGCTGGTCGCCCTGGTGGGCTCGTCGGGCGCGGGCAAGTCCACGATCGCGCAGCTCCTGCCCCGCCTCTACGACGTGGAGGGGGGCGCCGTCCGGCTCTCCGGCCTCGACGTGCGTGACCTGACGGCCGGCTCGGTCTTCGGCGCCCTGGGGGTGGTCACCCAGGACGGTCACCTGCTGCACGACACGATTCGCGCCAACCTCTGCTACGCCCGGCCGGACGCGAGCGAGGACGACCTGTGGGACGTGCTGCGCCGGGCGCGGTTGGCCGACCTGATCCGCTCGCTGCCGGACGGCCTGGAGACGGTCGTCGGCGAGCGCGGGTACCGCTTCTCGGGCGGTGAACGACAGCGGCTCACGATCGCCCGGCTGCTGCTCAGCCGCCCGCGCGTGGTGATCCTCGACGAGGCCACCGCACACCTCGACTCGACGTCCGAGGCCGCCGTGCAGGCGGCGCTGGGCGAGGCCCTGGCCGGCCGGACCAGCGTGGTCATCGCGCACCGGCTCTCCACGATCCGTTCGGCCGACCAGATCCTGGTGCTGGAGCAGGGCCGGATCGTGGAACGCGGCCGGCACCCGGACCTGCTGGCCCGCGACGGCCGGTACGCCGAGCTGTACCGCACCCAGTTCGACCAGCCGGTGCCGGCCGCGACGTGACGGCGTGTCCCCGGCCGGCGGCCGCACGCCGGTCGTTGGTTCGGGTGGCCAGGACCCGCCCGGTACCGACCGGCGGAGGCCCGCACCCGAGACGCTTCCGAGCTGATGTCGTGAACGACTCAGCGGTCCCCGGCGCCACAGCACCCCCGGACAGCGCCGGCACCGCCCGATGTCACCCAACGACTCAGCTCGAACCGGCGAGGACCACAGCCAGCCGTAGCCCCGGATGTGCAGATCGAGACATCGACGGAAAACCCCACCGCTGCCGCCCGCCGGACCGCACCGAATTGCCGCAGGCGCGCTTGTAGAGAATCACGGACAGGAATTTCGGAAACGCGTCCGGAGGCCCCGCCTATTCTGTTCCGATGAACATTCTGGTTACCGGGGGCGCCGGGTTCATCGGCTCCCACTTCGTGCGTACGGTCATCGCCGACGAGCACGTCGAGCTGGTCGGCGCCGACATCACGGTGCTGGATTCCCTCACCTATTCCGGCAACCCGGCCAACCTGGCGTCCGTCGCCGGAAACAGTCGGCTGCGTTTCGTCGAGGGCGACGTCTGCGACCCCGGTACGGTCGAGCGGCTCGTCGCCGGACACGACGCGATCGTCCATTTCGCCGCCGAGACGCACGTCGACCGGTCCATCGAGTCGGGTCCCGTATTCGGGCGCACGAATGTCATGGGCACGCTCCAGCTTCTGGAGTCGGCGTCGCGGCACCGGGTCGACAGGTTCGTGCACGTCTCCACCGACGAGGTCTACGGTTCCATCGCCGAGGGCGCCTGGTCGGAGACGTCGCCGCTGCTGCCGAACTCGCCGTACTCGGCCAGCAAGGCCGGCGCGGACCTGTTGGCGCTCGCCTACCACCGGACCCACGGCCTGCCGGTCACTGTCACCCGCGGCTCCAACACCTACGGCCCGTACCAGTTCCCCGAGAAGATCGTCCCGCTCTTCGTCACCAACCTGCTCGACGGCCGCCCGGTCCCCCTGTACGGCGACGGCCGCAACGTGCGCGACTGGCTGCACGTCGACGACCACGTCCGCGGGGTGGTGCTCGCGCTCGCGGCGGGGCGGGCGGGCGAGGTGTACAACATCGGTGGTGGCACCGAGCTGACCAACCGGGAGCTGACCGGACGGCTGCTGCGGGCGTGCGGGGCCGGCTGGGACAGCGTCGTGCACGTGCCGGACCGCAAGGGCCACGACCTGCGCTACGCACTCGACATCGGCAGGATCAGCGCGGAACTCGGCTACGCCCCCCGGGTGCCGTTCGACGAGGGGCTGACGGCCACCGTCGAGTGGTACCGCGCACGGCGGGACTGGTGGAGCGCGGCGCGGCGCCGGCGGTACGGCCACCCGGACCCGGCGACTCCCGTCAGTGGTCGGTGAGCACCCGGGCAGGGGCCTGGGGCGGCGGCAGGACCAGCCTGCCGGCCTTGCGACGGCGCACGTCGCGCACCGTCATGCGCACCCCTTCGCTGAGGCCGACCGTCGGCTGCCAACCGAGCATGGCCCTGGCCCTGCTGTTGTCCAGGGCCATGTGCCGGATCCCGCTCAGCTCCGGCGACGGCCGGTAGTGGGGGCTGACGGTCGCGCCGGTGGCCTCGCGGACGGCCCGGTACACCTCGTTGATGGTCGTCTGCCGTCCGGACGAGACGTGCAACATGCCGACGCCCTCGTGGTGGCAGGCGACGGCCACCGCCTCGGCGACATCGCCGACGTACACGAAGTCGCGGGTCTGTTCGCCGTCGTCGGTGATCGTCACAGGGCGCCCGTCGAGCAACGCGTCGGCCATCAGCGTCACCACGCCGCAGTCGGTGCCGCTCTGGCGCGGCCCGTAGACGTTGCTGAACACCATCGACGTGTACGCCAGGCCGTGGTGGCGCCCGTACCAGTCGACGTAGCGGACCGCGGCGGCCTTGCTGATGCCGTGCGGGCCGGTCGGGGCTGTCCCGTAGCCCTCCGCGATCGGCAGCTCGGTCCTGGGCACGTCGCCGAAGATGGCGCTGCTGGCGGCGTAGACGAACAGCCCGACGCCGTTGCGTACGCAGGCGTCGAGCACGTTGACGGTGCCGAAGACGTTCAGGTCGGCGTCGTAGAGGGGAGCCGGGTCGCCCTCCGGGGCGCCGGCCTGGGCGGCCAGGTGGACCACCACGTCGGGTTTCCAGTGACCGATGATCTCCACTCCCTCGGGGGTGCGGATGTCGCCCGCCACGATGTCGAACCCCGGCATCCCGCCCAACGCGGCCTCTGCCAGGTTCTCGGTCCGACCGGTGGAGAAGTTGTCGAGCACCCGGACCTGGCTGCCCATCAACATCAGCCGTGCGACCACGTGACTGCCGATGAAGCCGGCACCCCCGGTCACGAGGATGCGCCGGGGGCCGCAGTCGTGCGGCGGCTTGCCCTCCGCGGGAAGGTCTGGCACGTCCATCGTGAAGCTCCTTGGGACGAGCGGGTGGGCCCCGGTTCTCTCAGCCCTCTTGGCGAGGAGACGTTAACCGAGGGACCCACCCTCCGTGTGGACTTTATTAACAAAAGTCACCTGTTCGCAGGTAAAGGTGCTTCTGCGAACAATGCCCGTTAATCCCGTTCCTGGGGTGCGGTGGCCTTCCGGACGCCATGCTTGCTGCTGGCATCGACCCCGAGGTGCCTGCCCGGGGACGAAGGAGATCAGGCGAGGTGCGCGAGAGATCCGAGGCCGCCGGTCTGGCCGTGGGCCGTACTGCCCGTCGGCATGGTCGGCGGCGCGGTGCTCGGCACCCTGCTCGGCGGCGGTGGCGTACGCGGCCACTTCGCCGTGCACGTCCTGCTGCTGGCCGCCGGGTACGCCGCGCTGCTGCTGCGGCAGTGGCCCTCTGATCCGCACCCGCCGTCGTATGTCCGGCCCGCGTGGCTGGTCCCGGCGGCCGGGTGCGCTCAGTTGCGCGGCGGGGACTGCGGGTTGGCCGCCAGCCACTCGGCCACGGCGTCCTCGCGCAGGGCCGCGAAGAGCGCCGGGGCGCGGGCCTCGTCGAGCTGGACGGCGGAGCCGACGGGGGTCTGGAGGCCGGGGTCGCTGAACGGTACGGTCGCGAACCGCACCGCCCCCGGTCGCAGCCGACGCAGGGCCAGCACCAGGTCACCGAGGTCCAGGTCGCGGTCGACCACCAGGGACTCCGCCGCCGTGGTCAGCAGCCGCGTCGAGGGGGGGGGGGGGGGGGGGGGGTGGGGGGGGGGGGGGGGGGGGGGGGGGGGGGGGGGGGGGGGGGGGGGGGGGTGGGGGGGGGGGGGGGGGGGGGAGCTGAACGGTACGGTCGCGAACCGCACCGCCCCCGGTCGCAGCCGACGCAGGGCCAGCACCAGGTCACCGAGGTCCAGGTCGCGGTCGACCACCAGGGACTCCGCCGCCGTGGTCAGCAGCCGGTCGAGGCGGGTGGGGTTGGTGAGCAGGTCGGTGCTGGTCACCTTCTCGGCGAGCGCCCGGACGACGAGCTGCTGGTCGTGGATGCGCCCGAAGTCGCCCCCGGGGACCCCGTGCCGCTGCCGCATGAGGTCGTTGGCGGCCCTGCCGTCCAGGTCGTGGCAGCCGGCCGACCACTTCGTCCCGCTGGTCGAGGACCCGACGTCGTAGGGCAGGCACACGTTCACCCCGCCGACGGCGTCGACCATCCTGCGTACGGCGGCGAAGTTGGCCACGAGCACGCCGTCGAGCGGCAGACCTGTGAGTCTGGCGACGGTCTCGGCGGCCAGCGCGGCACCCCCGAACGCGAAGGCGGAATTGATCTTGTTCAGCCCACCGGCCCAGGCCCGCCCGGCCGCCGGAACGTGCACGTAGCTGTCCCGGGGAATCGAGACCACCGTCGCCGCTTCCCGCGTGGCGTCGATGTGCACGAGCATGATGGTGTCCGACCGCTGCCCGGAGTTGACGCCCTGGTCCGGCTCGCCGTCGCGCGAGTCGGAACCGAGCAGCAGGAGGTTGAGCGGGCCCGCCTCCCACCGCTGCTCGTCGCGGTCGCCGGTGCCCTGGCCGAGGATGTCCTCGCGCTGGACCCGACTCTCGTACCTGTGCCTCAGGCCGAAACCGAGCGTGGCGAGGCCGGCGCAGAGCACGCCGAGCAGGACGACGAGCGCGAGGGCGGCCTTCTGCCAGGACGCCAGCGCCCGCCAACGCGACTGTCGTCGCGCGGCGGTGCCGACCGGGAGCCCAGTTGCCACCTTGACCGCCCTTTCGACGGGTCGTACGGACTCCCGCGGTGACGTCACCGCAGGGCACTCCGCTTCGCCTGGTTTGAGATGATTTGGTGGATTCATCCTATCTCCGGACCGACCAGGAGGTCTGGGGACGTACGGAGTACCTACCAAGGGACGCACGTCCAGCAGACCGCGTTCTTCCAGGTCGGGCAGGACGGCGTGCACGCACCGCCGGATAATTTTCGTCGGCGATGTCGAGAAGCCGGGACCGGCACCGTCCCAGCGCTGAACGACCAAGATGGTCACACCAGCATTTGAGGGGAAACACGATGGCCAAGTACCTGCTGCTCAAGCACTACCGCGGCGCCCCGGCACCGGTCAACGACGTGCCCATGGACCGGTGGACGCCGGAGGAGATCTCGGCGCACCTCCGGTACATGCACGACTTCGCGGTCCGGCTCGAGGGCACCGGGGAGTACGTGGACGGTCAGGCGCTCGCTCCCGAGGGAACGTTCGTGCGCTACGACGGTGCGGGCCGCCCGCCGGTCACCGACGGCCCGTTCGCGGAGACCAAGGACCTCATCGCCGGCTGGATGGCGATCGACGTGGACAGCTACGAGCGCGCCCTCGAGCTGGCCGCCGAGCTGTCGGCGGCCCCCGGGGCGGGCGGGATGCCGATCCACGAGTGGCTCGAGGTGCGCCCGTTCCTGACCGCGCCGCCCACCATCACGGAGTGACCCGGTGAACGAGGCCCTGCTCGGGAGCCTCACGCCGGGTGTGCTCGGGGTCCTCGTCCGCCGCGGCGCCGACTTCGCGGCGGCCGAGGACGCCGTGCAGGACGCGCTGGTCGAGGCGGTCCGGGTGTGGCCGGTCGACCCGCCGCGGGATGCGAAGGGCTGGCTGGTCACCGTCGCCTGGCGCCGGTTCCTCGACGCCACCCGGGCGGACGCCGCCCGCCGCCGGCGTGAACACCTCGTCGACGAGGAGTCGGATCCCGGCCCCGCGCCCGAGGTGGACGACACTCTCCAGCTCTACTTCCTGTGCGCCCATCCGTCGCTGACGCCGTCGTCGGCGGTCGCGCTCACGCTGCGCGCCGTCGGCGGGCTGACCAGCCGCCAGATCGCCGAGGCGTACCTGGTGCCCGAGGCGACCATGGCGCAGCGCATCAGCCGCGCCAAACGCACCGTCTCCGGCGTGCGGTTCGACCAGCCCGGCGACGTCGCCACCGTGCTACGCGTCCTCTATCTGGTCTTCAACGAGGGCTACTCCGGCGACGTCGACCTCGCCGCCGAGGCCATCCGGCTCACCCGGCAGCTCGCGGCCGCGATCGACCATCCCGAGGTGGCGGGGCTGCTCGCCCTCATGCTGCTGCACCACGCCCGGCGGCCCACCCGGACCAGGCCCGACGGCAGCCTGGTGCCGCTCGCCGAGCAGGACCGCGCCCGGTGGGACACCGCCTCGATCGCCGAGGGCGTCGAGATCCTCCAGGCGGCCCTCGTCCGCGACCGGCTGGGCGAGTTCCAGGCCCAGGCCGCCGTCGCGGCGCTGCACGCCGACGCGCCCACCGCAGGGGAGACCGACTGGGTGCAGGTCATCGAGTGGTACGACGAACTCGTCCGCCTGACCGACAGCCCGATCGTCCGGCTCAACCGCGCGGTGGCCGTCGGCGAGGCCGACGGGCCGCGCGCCGGGCTGGCCGCGCTCGCGGCACTGGACGACTCGGTGCCCCGCCACGCCGCGGTGTCGGCGCACCTGCACGAGCGCGACGGCGACCTGCCGACGGCGGCACGGCTGTACGCCGAGGCGGCCCGGAAGGCACCCAACCTCGCCGAACGGGACCACCTGATGCGCCAGGCCGCCCGGCTCAACACCGGATCGGCGAGGGTCGGCCCCGGTCGTCCCGGGCTCGCGTGAGGGGAATCCCCCAGTCTCGTTCCGGTTGCGACCGGGGCGTGGCCACCGCCCCGCGCGCCCCGGCATGCTGCTGGCATGGGCAGGTTGTCGCTGCGCCGCAGCCGGCGGCCGACGTTGGCGCGGCCCGCCCTCTCCGATGACCTGATCGTCGAGCGGCACGGTGCCGTGGTGCTCGTCACGCATCCCGCCGACCCGCCGTACGACTACTGGCGCACGCTGCGGACGGCGGCGGGGCCGGCGGGGGAAGCGTTGGTGCTGGTGTCGTCCCGGGCCGGCGCCCACCCGACGGCCAAGAAGGTCGTCGTGCGGGCGATCCGCGAGGCGGCGCGCGCCACCCGGCCACACGCCCGGCGGGTCTGGCTGGGCCATCCTGCCCTCAGCGGCACCAAGGGCGCCGACTCCGCCCGGCTGGCCACCCTCTGCCTGGCCTCCGGTGTGGACATCGTCGCGGCGGACGGCCCGTTCACCCTCCTCCCCGGCGGCGGCCTGTACGCGGGCCCGGCCACCGGCGCGGCCGGGTGGCGGCAGTTCCACCCGGACGGCCCGGGTGACCTCCTCACCCACCGCTATCCGGCCACCGAGAAGGAGTCGCTGCCGGACGGCGCGTCGGCCGAGCGGGTGCCGTCCGTGCTGGTGACGGGCTGGTCGCGGCGGGACGCCCGGCTCTGGTGGCTGGGGGACGACGGGGCGGTGGTCGCGGAGGTGGTGCCCGCCGGCATCCTGCTTCGCCCGCGTGACTCGTACGCCTCTGACGCGCTGGCTGCCGTCGACCCGCAGGCGTCGACGATGACCGTCGGCACGGCGGGGCTCCCCGTGCCGGCGGCGCTGGTGACGGCGGTGCGGCGGCTCGTCGCGGGCGGGGCCGCCGAACGTTCCGGCACGCTGCGGCTGCGGATCGCCGGCGACGCCACCCGGGCGCAACGGGACGTCATCGCCGAACTGGCCGAGGACGCCGGCTGGGACTTCGGGGACCCGACCGCCGCGCCCGCCGCCCGGCCGGCCGGTACCCCCGCGCGGACGCCGATGGCACGGACCCCCACGCCGCAGACGCCGGTGGCCGGGACCGCCACGCCGCAGACGCCGTCGACCGGGACCCCCGCACCGCAGACGCCGGTGGCCGGGACCCCCGCGCCGCAGACGTCGTCGACCGGGACCGCCACGCCGCCGGCCGCGAGCGCCGGTCTCGATGCCCCGCCCAGCGGGGCAGCGTCGGCGGCCGGCGGGTATCGGAGCATCGTCACGGTCTCTGCGACGCCGGTGGTGACGGTCGCCGGGCCGCCGGTGGACGAGCCCATGGCGGCGCCCACCGCACCGACCGACACCGCCGCGCCGCCCGACACCGCGCCGCCCGCTCCGGCACCGCACGCCACCGCCCCATCCACCACCGCGCCGCCCGACACGGCACCGTCCACCACCAAGCCGCCCGCCCCGGCAGCGCGCGCCACCGCGCCGCCGCCGGTCGGGCCTGCACCGGCGAGCGTCACGCAGGTGGTCAGCCGGGCGGAGCCGGCACCCGGGCACCCGCCCGCCGAGCCCGAAAGGCCGCGCCGTGCCCCCCGGGCGGTGCCCTACGCCACGCCGAGACCGGCCGCGCCGGCGGCCGTGCTGATGGAGGACCGGGCCAGTACCGCAGCCGAGCAGCGCGAGTTCGTGGCGGCCCTCGGCCCCGCGTACACCGAGACGTTGGGGGTCGTGAACACGGCCCTCTCGACCTGGCCCGCGCTGCGGGACGACTCGCCGGGCGCCAGGGCCGACTACGCCGCCGTCTGCGTCTACCTCGGCCACACCGGGTGGGGCGGGGTACGGCTCAACGCCGCCCTCCGGGCCGGCCGGACCCCCGACCTCGGCGGGTACCTGCCCTGCCTGGTCTCCGGGATGCGGCGGTTGCCGCGGCACCGCCGCGCGGTGCTCTGCCAGGCCAGGCTGACCGAGCCGGTCGAGCGGAGCTACCCCGTCGGTGCCCTGCTGACCGAGCCGGCCTTCCACAGCGTCAGCGCCCGGCTGGACGTCGCGGTGCCCGGCGCCGACGTGGACCTGCTGATCTGGTCCCGTACCGCCTGCCAGACATCGGTGCTCGCGCCGCCCGAACGGCCGCTCGAGGAGGCGACGTTCCTCTGCGGCACCCGGTTCAAGGTGCTCGATGTGCGCAGTTCCAAGCCGGGACGCGGCGACGGTGCCGCGTTGCCCTCCACCGCGATACTGCTGCGGGAGGTGCTCCCGGGCGAGCGCCCCGGCTCGGCCGGGCTCGACGAGGTGGACCGGGTCGCCCTCGGCCGGCTCGTGCGGGCGCTCGCCCAGCGGCAGAACCAGACCCGGCACGCGATCGAGGACGGCGACCTCGTGGCGCGGCTCGCCGGCCCGGGGTTGGGGCTCGCCGGGACGGCGGTGGCGTACTCGTGAGGGACACGGGCCGGGGACGCCCCACCCACCGGGCGGCCGTCGCGGCGATCGCGTTGGTCGCGGTGACGGCGGCACCGACTCCCCCGGCCGCCGAGGACGGCACGTGCCGCCAGGCGCCGACGAGCACCGAGACCGGGGTGTCGTGGGGCCAGCAGCGGCTCGGCATCGAGCGGGCCTGGCCGCTCTCCAGGGGCGAGGGTGTGCTGGTCGGCGTCGTGGACACCGGTGTCGACGCGGGCATTCCGCAGTTGCGTGGCCGGGTGCTGCGGGGTGCCGACCTGACCGCCGCCGGCCGGCCCCGCGCCGACAACGACTGCTTCGGTCACGGCACCTTCGTGGCCGGCATCATCGGTGCGGCACCGGTGGCGGGGAGCGGCTTCGCGGGCGTCGCCCCCGACGCGCGGATCCTGCCGATCCGGGTGACCAACAGCATGGAGGACGGCACCGCGTCCCGGCTCGCCGACGGCGTGCGCGCCGCCGTGGACGCGGGCGCCAAGGTCGTCAACATCTCGGCCAGCACGCCGGTGCCGGAGCCGAGCCTGGTCAGCGCCATCGAGTACGCCGAGAGGCAGGATGTCGTGGTCGTCGCGGCAGCCGCCAACGGCGCCGACCAGAACAAGATCGTCGCGTATCCGGCCGCGCTGCCCACGGTGATCGCCGTCGGCGCCATCGACTCCACCGGCGCGCTCGCCGACTTCTCCCAGACCGGCAAGCATCTCGGGCTGGTCGCGCCGGGCGTGGACGTGACCAGCGTCGGGCCCGGCGGCCCGGGCCACTGGCAGGGCAGCGGCACCAGTTACGCCGTACCGTTCGTGGCCGGCACGGCGGCGCTCGTCCGGTCGTACCGGCCGGGGCTGACCGCGGCGCAGGTGCGGGCGCGGCTGCTCGCCACCGCCGACCATCCGGCCGCCGTCCTGCCGGACCCCGGCTTCGGCTGGGGGGTGGTCAACCCGGCCGCCGCGGTCGCCACGGTGCTCGCCGAGGAGGGCGGCGACGCCGTCGCGGTGGTGCCGCCGCCGGCCCGCCGGCCGGACCTTCCCCCGCCCGACCCGACGGGGCCGCGGCTGGCGGCGCTCGCCGCCGGCGTCACCGTGGTCGCCATCGGCCTCGTCGCCCTGCTCGCCGCCCTCCTGCCGGCCGGAAACCGGCGTCGCTGGCGGCCCGCGCGGGCCGGGCCGGCGGATCGGGCACGCCGCTCCTGAGCCCACCGCCGTCCCGCCGGGAGGCGGTGGCCGCTATGCCGTGGTGACCTCGGGCGTCTGGACGAGCCGTACCTGCCGGCGACGGTTGATGTACTGGCCGCGCCCCGTCGGGAGGCTGCGGGGCTTGACCGTGCCGAGGAACGCGCCCTCCTCCCGCGGGCAGGACAGGAGCATCGCCGGCGCGCCCAGCTCCCAGGCCCGGCGGATGACCGGGTTGGACATGGCCCGGCCGGCGCCGGCGGTGCTCCGGGCGATGATCAGGTGGAGCCCGATGTCGGCGCCGTGCGGCAGCAGCGGCAGCAGCGGCTGGAGCGGATTCTCCCGGCCGCTCTCGATGAGCTCGAAGTCGTCGACGAGGACGAACAGCCGCCCGCCGGTCCACCAGTCGCGGCGGGGCAGCCGGCTCGGCGGGATGTCCGGACCGGGCAGGCGCTTGGTCAGCACCGTTCCCGCCTCGGCCAGCGTCGCCGCGAGGCGCTCCGCTGACATCGAGTACCCGATCTGGTGCTCCTGCGGGATCGCGTCGTGCAGCTCGCGCCGGAAGTCGCCGAGGACCACCCGCGCCTGCGCGGGCGTGTGGTGGGCGGCGATGGCGCGCGCGATGTGCAGCAGCAGGTTCGTCTTGCCGGTCTCCGTGTCGCCGAAGATCAGCAGGTGCGGGCTGGCGTCGAAGTCGTGCCACAGCGGCTCCAGCCGCGCGTCGTCGAGGCCGAGCGGGACGCGGATCTCTGCCGAGGGTGACGGTGCGGTCGCCGCCGGCAGCTCGGCGACTGGCAGCCGCTCCGGCAACAGCCGCACCCGGGGGGCGCGGGGTGTGGCCGGCACGTCCAACGCCTCGACCAGTTCGGCCGTGGCCTCGGCCAGGTCATCGGTGCCCGAGTGCCCGTCGATGCGCGGCAGCGCGGTCAGGAAGTGCTGACGGTCGGTGGTGATGCCGCGTCCCGGGACGGCCGGGACGGTCGCCGCCACCCGGCTGTTGACCTCGGATTCGACCGGGTCACCGAGCCGGAGCTCGAAGCGGGTGCCGAGCACGTCACGCAACCACGGCCGCATCTCCGACCAGCGTCCGCCGGAGATCACCAGGTGGATGCCGAAGCTCAGGCCGCGCGACGCCAGCTCGCCGAAGCGATCCTCCAGCTCGGTGAAGTCCTGGCGGACCGTGTACCAGCCGTCCACGAAGAGGAACACGTCACCGTACGGGTCGACGTCCCGCAGCTTGCCGGCCCGGCGGGCCCGGCGGTAGCTCGGCATCGAGTCGATCCCGTGTTCGGCGAAGATCTGTTCCCGGCGGACCATCAGGTTCGTCATCTCCAGCACCGTGCGGGCGACCCGGTCCCGGTCGAGCCGCCCCGCGACGCTGCCCACCTGCGGCAACCGGGCCAGGGACGCGAGGGCGCCGCCGCCGAAGTCCAGGCAGTAGATCTGCACCTCGGCGGCGGTGTGGGTGAGCGCGAGGGAGCAGATCAGCGTACGCAGCAGGGTGCTCTTGCCGGACTGCGGACCGCCGACCACCCCGACGTTGCCGGTGCTGCCGGCGAGGTTGGCCAGCAGCAGCTCACGCCGCTGCAACGCCGGCAGGTCGACCAGGCCGACCGGGACGGTGAGGGTGCCGGCGTCGTACTCGCCGACCGGGCGCAGGCCGAACGTCGGGTGGTCGACCAGCGGGGGCAGCAGCTTCTCCAGGGTCGCGCTCTCCGTCAGCGGCGGCAACCACACCTGGTGCGCCGCCGGACCGTCGCCGCGGAGCGCCTCAAGCAGCACGTCGGCGAGCACCGGCGGCTTCTCCTGGGGCTCCTCGGGCTGGGGGTCGGGGTCGACCGGCTGCTCGGGGCTCACGTTGACGGTGCCGAACGGGAGCAGCCCCGCTCCCGCCGTGCTGCGCCGACGCTGGCTCGGTGGTTGGTACGGCCCCGAGCAGTAGGCGCCCCTGAAGCGGAGCAGGGTCTGGGTGTCCGGCCGCAGGTAGCCGTGGCCGGGCGCGTTGGGCAGCTCGTACGCGTCCGGCACACCGATCACGCTGCGGCTCTCCATCGAGGAGAACGTGCGCAGGCCGATCCGGTACGACAGGTGCGTCTCGATGCTGTGGATGCGCCCGTCGTCGAGCCGCTGGCTGGCCAGCAGCAGGTGCACCCCGAGGCTGCGCCCCAGCCGGCCGATCATCGCGAAGACGTCGATGAACGCCGGTTTGCTGCTGAGCATCTCGCTGAACTCGTCGACCACGATGAACAGCGCCGGCATGGGTTCCATCCGGGCGCCCTCGGCGCGGGCCCGCTCGTACTCGCGGCGCGACGGGTAGCCGGTGGCGCGCAGGTGCTCCTGCCGGCGGTTGAGCTCACCGGTGAGCGCGTCCTGCATGCGGTCGACGAGTTCCAGCTCGTCGGCCAGGTTGGTGATCACCGCCGAGGTGTGCGGCAGCCGCTCGAAGCCGAGGAACGCCGCGCCTCCCTTGAAGTCCACCAGGACGAGGTTGAGCTCCTCGGAGGAGTGCCGGGCGGCGAGGGCCAGCACCAGCGTCCGCAGCAGTTCGCTCTTGCCGGACCCGGTGGCGCCGATCAGCATGCCGTGCGGTCCCATCCCGCCCTCAGCCGCCTCCTTGATGTCCAGTTCGATCGCGGTCCCGTCGGCGGACATCCCGATCGGCACCCGCAGCCGCTGGGCCGCGCCCCGCCCGGCGCGGTACGCCGTCGGGTCGAACGCGGACAGGTCACCGAGGCGCAGCAGCCGGGCCAGGTCGTAGTCGGCGGCCAGCGGCTCCTCGGTGTCCGTGCCCTGGCCGACGCGGTACCGGGCGATCGAGCGGGTCAGCGCCGCCGCGGCCACCGGGCCGAGCCGGTCCGGGCGGCACAGCGGGTTGCTGGTCACCTCGCCCGCGTGGTCGAACGTCACCGTGCGCAACTGCTGCCCGGTCGCCTCGATCAGCAGGGTCGACGGGCGGGACCTCCAGCCCAGGCCCGCCGCCACGTCGAGCGTGACGAGGTTGCGGTACCCCACCCCGCCCAGCCGGTGCTCCGCCGGCAGGTGCGGCCCGTCGAGCAGCAGCACGACGTACGGCTCGACGGAGGTGACCGGGGTGTCGGGCTCGAAGCCGGGCCGGTCGGGGACGCCGAGGGCGGCGAGCACCTCCTCGAGTTCGTTCGCGTCGGCGGCGAAGAGCCGGCGGGTGCCGGTCACGTCGGGAGCGCTGTCGTCCTGCACGTGCGGCAACCACTTCGCCCACGCCCACTCCGGCTTGTCGCTGGCGATCACCACCCGCAACTCCTGCGGCGAGTGGGCGACCACCACCTGGGCGAGTACCGCTCGGAGCAACGCCCGCACGGTGTCGGTGTCGCCCTGGAAGCCGATCCGGGCGAACCCGCGTAGGTAGACGGCGATGGGCGCCTCGGGCAGCGTCGAGTACGCCCGCAGGAAACGGCGCAGCGCGTGCGCGGCCAGCGGTTCGAGCTCCTCCAGCGGGGTGCCCTGCGGGGGCACCAGCCGTACCGTGGAGCGGCGGGCGCCCAGTCCGATCCGGACCTCGCCGAAGTCGGGGTGCGTGGTGCGTCGCTCCCAGAGCCGCTGGCTCAGGGCGACCGACCAGAGCCCGGCCGGGTCCGGGTGCTGCCAGCGGGCGGCGCGGCGCTCCTCGGTGATGGCGCCGCGCACCTTGCGCCGGATCTGCCCGAGGTAGCGCAGGTAGTCGCGGCGCTCGCCGTTGAGCCGGTGCTTGTGCTGCCCGGCATTGCGGATCATCGGCACGATGAGCATCGTGGCCGCGGAGAGCACCATCAGCCCGACGCCGACGTAGGCGAGCGTGCCGGCGTTGGGGCGCAGGAACATCAGCACCATGGCGAGTGAGGCGATCGCCATCGGCGCGAGCATCAGCACGGCGCTGATGCCCCGTTCCGCCGGTTCGGGGATGGCCGGCGGCTCCTGGAGGGTGATCTCCTCGACCGGGGGTTCCGGCCCGGCCCTGCGCGGCTTTCGGGTGAACAGCACCGTGCCCACGGCCTCGCTCCTTTGCTGGGGGGTTTCCCTCGGACCGGCGGCTGTCGTGTCGATCGGCCGTGTCCTGGAAAGCGCCTGTGCCTATCGTCGCGGCGGGTCGCGGTGTCGCTGTGGAAGGCGGATGCGGGGCCCTGGCAGGAAGGTGCGGACACCCACGATAGCAGGGGGCGGCTGTGGCGGAAACAAAGATCAATCCGGCGGGGCTGCGAAAGGCCGCGAAGGAAATCGGAGACTTGGTGGATGCGGGGGCGCCCGCATTCAGGCAGTTGAAAGAGTCGCCGCCGAACGCCGGCTCGTTCGACATGGCCAAGTGGCTGGAATTCGTTTACGAGGACCGCGCCAACGCCATTGTTGAGCACGTGCGCCACCTGCAGCTCGCCTGCACCGAGATCGCGGACGGACTGAAGGCGATCGCCGACAATTTCGAGGACGTCGACGAAACCAACGCCGACGCGGTGGCCACCTTCGACAGGGAGGCCAAGAAGGCCGTGACGGACATGTCGGACGCGGAATTCGAGGTGAAGAAGTCGGAGACCCCACCCGACTTCGACTCCGGTGACGATGCGGAGACGGGCGACACCGGGGCGAAGATCGTGGGGGACCGGGTGATCCTGGACGACGATGCGTTCGGCGCCGTCCGCGATCCCGAGGACTGGGGCAGCAGGAAAATCGAGGGCCTCCCCGATCCGCTCGACTTCAGCAAGGTGCCCTTCGGCGTGGATGAGGGCGGCCAGGACGTCGTCCCGACGCGCCTGGACCGCAGCAACGAGCCCAGTGAATTCAAGCCCTAGGCCGACGCCGCCATCCGGAGAAGCTCGAATCCCGGGCACGGCATCCGGCGTCGCGGTGGGGGCAGCCTCCGACCGGGGCGTGCCTTGCCGCGGTCTCCGGGCCGGCCGACGGCACGCATCCACCACACAGGAAGCCGGTCAACGATGGAGCCGCTGACCCGGCAACGGATCGCCGCCCCGGTGCGACTGAGGTTCGTGCTCGGCACGCGCGCCGTCGACCTCGCGCTGCCCGGAGAGGTGCCGCTCACCGACGTGCTTCCCGCCGTGCTCGTGCAGCTCGACCCGGAGGCCCCCGACCGGGGCGCGGCGCACGACGGATGGGTGGTGCAGCGCCTCGGCGAACCACCGCTGGACGAGGAGCGCACCGCCGCCGAGCTGAACCTGCTCGACGGCGATGCGCTGCACCTGCGGCCGAGGGCTGAGGAACTGCCCCCCATCGACTTCGACGACCTGGTCGACGGCGTCGGGGAACAGGCGCGCACCAACCCGTACCGCTGGACCGTGGCACTCAGCCGGTGGATGCTGATGATCTTCGGTGGTCTGCTGCTCGCCACCGGCGCCGTCCTGCTCGCGCTGGGTGGGCCGGTGGCGGCCCGGGCCACGGTCGCCGCGGTGCTGGCCGTCGCGCTGCTCGGCGCCGCCGGTCTGGTGAGCCGTGCCGCGGCCGATGCCCAGACCGGCACGTTGCTGGCCGCCCTGGCGACGGGGTACGCCGGTCTGGCCGGTTGGCTCGGCGCGCAGGCCCTCGCGCCCTACGCCGCACCCGGGGTCGCCGTCTCGATGGCCCTCCTCGCCGTGCTGATCACGCTCGCCATGGGTCTCGCCCTCGTCGCCGACTCGTGGCTGCTCTTCTCGGCGGCGCTGGTCTGCGCGGTCTGCCTGGCCGTGCCCGCCGTGCTCGTCGCGACGAACACGCTCACGTCGCAGTCCGCGGCCGCCTGCGGCCTGGCCGGCTCGCTGGTGGTCATGCTGCTGCTGCCGTCGGCCGCGTTCAAGCTCGGCGGGCTGGAACTGCCGCTGCTGCCCGGCAAGCCCGAACAGCTCGGCGAGAACATCGATCCCGTTCCGCACCAGCTGGTGGTCGATCGCGGCAGGGCCAGCGTGGCCTACCTCGCCGCCCTGGCGGTCGGCCTGGCCACGGCCCAGACGGTCCTGGCGGGGGTGCTCGTCGCGCCTGGTGGGCGGTGGCCGATGGTCCTGGCGGGTGTCGCCGCGCTGCTGCTCTTCATGCGCGCCCGTCACCTGACGGGCACGGTGGCGCGCTGGGCGACCATGAGCCCGGCCGTCGCCCTCGTCCTCTTCGACCTCGTCCGCTACTCGGTGGACCGGTCGGACCTGGCCCGTACGGCGGTGGTGGTGCCCGCGGGCGCCGCGCTCGCCGGCGTGCTGATGACCGCGGCCGCCACGCTGCCGGGGCGGCGTCTGCGCCCGTACTGGGGACGGGCGGTGGACATCCTGGAGATCATCACCGCCGTGGCGCTGCTGCCCGTGCTCGGCGCGGTGCTCGGCGTCTACCAGCTGGTCCGGGCCTGGGTCAGCTGACGGGAAGGCGAACAGATGGAATCCCGCCGGGATCAGGTCCACGCCTACTTCTACCTGGTCGGTCGGCTCAACTCGGCGCTCGCCCAGGGCCGCCCGGACCCGTACGATCCGCCGAACCGGCGACCCCTGCTCGGGTACGTCATCGGCATCCTGCTCGCCCTGGTGATCACCGGTGGTTTCGCCATCTACGGGGTCTTCCGTCCCGGCGGCGACAGCTCGTGGCGGCAGCCCGGCGTGGTGATCCTGGTGAAGGAGACCGGCGCGCGGTACCTGCTGCTGGACGACCAGTTGCGCCCGGTGCTCAACTACGCCTCGGCCCGGCTGGTGCTCGGCAACGGCGAGGCGGCGCGGCTGGTCAACGTGTCCCGCAACTCGTTGCGTGGCGTCCCGATCGGCGCGCCCATCGGCATCGCGGACGCGCCGGACGCGCTACCGGACGCCAAGAGGTTGGCGACCGGCGCCTGGACGGTCTGCGCCCAGCCGCCCGACCCGGCCGGCCGGCCCGGCACCGTGCTCCTCCTCGGGGATGCCGTCTCCGCCTCCCCCGTGGATCAGAGCGAGGGCTTCCTGGTCTCGGCGGTGGACGGTCAGCAGCACGTGGTCTGGCAGGGTCGCCGGCACCGCCTGTCACCGCCGGCCGCGGTGGCCCTCGGATACGCCGGCGTCGAGCCGGTCCGGGTGACGCCGGCCTGGCTCAACCCGATACCGGCCGGGCAGGACCTGGTGTTTCCGGCCGTTCCCGGCCGGGGCCGCCCCGGCCCTCGCGTCGGCGACCGGGTCAGCCGCATCGGGCAGGTGTACGAGGCGCGCGACCCGGTACGCGGCACCAGCGAGATGTACCTGGTCCGCGCCGACGGGCTGGTCCGGCTCCCCCGGACCGCCGCGACACTGGCGCTCGCCGACCCGGGCATCGGCGCGGCCTACCCCGGCGTGCCGGTCGGCCCCCTGCCGGTCCGCCCGGACGAGCTGACGACAGCGCCGATGTCGGCCAGCGGCGAGTTGGTGACCGGGTACCCCCCCGAACCGCCGCGTCCGGTCAGCGACCGCGCCGCGCTGGCGTGCGTGCGGTACCAGCCCAGCGGCGCGGCCATCACGGTCACGCTCGCCCGCGTGCGGGCGGACGCCGCGCGCCGGGCCGTGCCGGTGCCGAGGGCCGCCCCGGCGACGGGCACTGTGGACCGGATCCTGGTCGACGCCGGAACCGGTGTGCTGGCCCGCAACCCGTACGGCCCGGGTCGCGGGCTCTTCCTCGTCACCGAGTACGGCGTGAAGTACCCGACGCCGCCGGGCGGCGTCGAGGCGTTGGGGTACGCCGCGGTCGCTCCGGTCGACGTGCCCGTGGAGTTGCTCGACCTGTTGCCCACCGGCGCGGTGCTGGACCCGGCCGCCGCGCTGGTGTCCAGGACCTGGGGGGGTTGACGGGGGATATCCCCCGAAGCGGCGACCCCTGGGTCGCCGCCCCGCCCCCGACCCGCCGCGGATCGATTACACATCTGGCACGGACATGATGGCCCGTTCAGCCAAGGAGGGGTGAGATGCCCACGAATATCGCTGTCGATGTCGCGCACCTGATCGCACAGAACCACCGCGACACGGGCGCCGACATCGAGAAGGAGCGGTCCCGCTTCGAGAGCGCGGTCGACGCGATGGACGACCACTGCACGGGCGCGATGATGAAGGCCCTGATCGAGGCCCGGAACACCTGGTCGCAGGAGCTGACCAACATCACCAGGGACCTGAACGTCATGGCCGAGCAGGTGGACCGCTCCGCCAGCAGCATCCAGAGCCAGGACAGCGACAACGCCGGCGGGCTCACGAGCACCGGCATCCTTGCCGACCTCTGAGCACCGAACACCCACCAGAGCAACGACTTGAAAGGAGGCCGGGATGTCCGACATCAAGTACGACTACGGCGCCATCGCACAAGGTATTTCGGAAATGCAGTCGATCAACCGGGCCATCGAGGGACTCATCGAGAGCCTCGCCCGCGAGACCGGCACCGCCCTGGACAACTGGCAGGGCGACGCGGCCGACCAGTACCGCCAGGCGGCCGAGCGGATCCGGACGAACTTCGGTGACCTCAATGACGTCGTCGCCAAGCTCTCGGTCGAGTTGGACGAGCGGGCGGCCGACATGAAGCAGCAGGACCAGCGCTCGGCAGGCGGTTTCTGACACCAGCCGTGCGGTGGTTGACGCCGGGAGGCAGGTGTGCCGCCCGGCGCCCTGCCGGCTGTCCGGGTCTTCGATCTGTGGGGTGAGTTGTGGCATCAGATGAAGTCGGGTCCTTCATGGCGGAAGCGCCGCTGGGCCAGACGTTTGCCAGGTACCAGCTCTGGACACAACTCATACCGGACGTCAGCGACCTGGTCGTCCTCAGCGAGGACCCTGGGGGAAAATGGTACGAGGCCCACGGAAAGTGGGTCGAGGCGAAACGCCTCCTCGAGGAATACCTGACTGAGCTGGCGGCGATTGCGAAAACCCTGGAAGGCGAATTCACCGGAGTCGCTGGCGACGCCTTCCAGGATCACGTCGTCAAGCTGATCGCGCAGAGCCGCCAGGGCGTCCTGGCGGTCCTGACCGGCGACTATCTGCAGAACATCAGCGACGTCGGCCACGCTATCAACGCCTTTCGCGGTGACTTCTGGCGCATCGTGAACGCGGGCCACTACCTCGCGGACCAAATGCGTGACTACGCCACGGCGGTCGTCGATAGCGCGTTTTCTCTGAGCCAGCGCGGGTCGAGCGAATACCAAACCGCGATGGCGCAGGCACAGGAAGCCGCCTACCAGTACAGCGAGCGCTGGATCCTGTCCAAGCTCCGGGCGCGGCTCGTCCTACAAGCGGATGGCGAATACAAGCAGAAGGGCGACAAGTTCACGTCGTTGGATATCTCGCTGCTGACTCCGATCGACAGTCCCACCGGTTCCGGCAGCGGCGGCGGGTCCGGCAGCGACGACGACTCCGACAGCGACGAGGAGTCTCGCGGCGACGACGACTCGGACGAGGGATCGGGCGGCAGTGGCAGCGGCAGCGACGACTCGGACGATGACGAGGAGACCGGCGGCAGCGGCGACTCCGACGAGGACGAGGACGAGGACTCGGGCGGCGAGGACGAGGAGGCCGTTACCGAAGTGCCGGACTTCGGCACGAGTGAGGACGACGCGGGCGGCGAAGACGGCACGGGTTCCGGTTCCAGCGGTGGTTCCGGCGGCGGTTCCGGCGATTCCCGGGGATCCAAGGCTCGCGTGGATGACGGCGGGAAGACTGGCGGCGGCACCGGTGGCGAGGGCGGGTCGGGCGATCCTGACAGCGAAGCCCGGAACAAGGCCCTCGACGACGCGAAGCAGGCCGCGGACGACGCCATCGAGGATCTCAAGACCGGTGATCCGGCCTATGACGAGGCGTTGGACGAGGCCCAGCAGGCCGCGAGCGACGCCATCGAGGACCTGACGGGCGGCACCGGAGCCGGTGAGGATGGCTCCGGAACCGACGGGAGCAGCGGTTCCACGCCCGACGGGAGCAGCGGTTCCACGCCCAGCGGGAGCGGGGCGGCTCCTCCCACCATGCCCGACCTAGGCACCGGCGCCAAGCGGAGCAGTGCCGGGGGCGGCGGCAACGAGCAACGCGACAAGGCCCTACGGGACGCGAAGCAGGCCGCGAACGACGCCATCGAGGACCTGGCGGGCGGCACGGGTGATCCGCAGGGCGGCGGCACAGGCGGCGGCACGGGTGGTCCGCAGGGCGGCGGCACCGGTGGTCCGAAGGGTGGCGGCACGGGCGGCGGCACCGGTGACCCGGCGGCGGACGCGAGCCGGCAGAAGGCGCTCGATGATGCCCAGAACGCGGTCAGCGACGCGCTTGACGGCCTGCGGGAAACCCCTGTGGAGTCGACCGACCCGGCCGAGGGGGTGGCGCGGAAGAAGGCCCTGGAGGACGCGCAGGAGGCCGCGAACGACGCCATCGAGGACCTGGCGGGCGGCGGCAGCGGCGGCGCACCGGGACTGCCACCGACATCGTCCGCGGACCCGGCCGACGCGTCCCGCGACGACGCGCTGGAGGATGCGCGGGAAGCCACGAACGAGGCGATCGAGGATCTCCTCGGCGAGCCGACCGGTGATCCCGAGACCGACCAGGCACGCCGGGACGCGCTGGAGAAGGCGCAGGAGGCCGCGGACCAGGCGATCGAGGACCTGACGGGCACCGACGCCGGGAACGTCACCCCCGAACAGGCTCGGGACAAGGCACTCGAGGAGGCGCAGCAGGCCGCCGACAAGGCGATCGAGGATCTCCTGGAGGGGCCGGACGGCGGCGCGGCGGACGACGCCCTGGCCGAGGCGCGTAAGGCGTCCCGGGACTCGATCGGTGACCTCGGCGGCACCGACGCGGACCAGCCCGGCACCGGTGAGCTCGCGGAGGCCAGGGACGACGCGCTCAAGGACGCGCAGGAGGCCGCGGACCAGGCCATCGAGGACCTCATGGGCGACGAGGCCGTGGGCGGAGACGGTACGGGCGGGACCGATGGCGGATCGAGCGACGAGGAGACCCGCGACAACAGCCTGGTAGAGGCGAGGGAGGCGCTCACCGACTCGATCGACGAACTCATCGAGGACGAACGCGCCGGCACCGGCGAGGGCCGGACCGAGGCGGAGCGGGAGGCCCGAGTGGCGGCGCTCACCGACGCCAGGGAGGCGGCGGTCGACTCCCTCGACGAACTGATCGAAGAGGATGGCGACCACTCCAGCATCACCGACTTCCTCACCGGTTCGTCGAGCGGCGGTCCGGGCGAGGACGGCGCGAGGATCGCCGAGGTCGACGGCGGTCGCGGCGGTGGCGGCGGTGGCGGTCCTGGCGGTGGCGGCTTGGGCGGCGGTGGTGTCGGCGGTACGTCGAGCACCGGCAGTCCCGCGCCCCTCGAACTCGCACCGATCCGCCAGAACGCCGTGGTCATGGGCGACACGACACCAGGGCAGCCCGTCCTCCCGAGCAACCCGAACGGCACGTCCGGGATGCCGATGTCGCCACCGATGGGTGGCGCCGGCGCGGGAGGAAACGATCGCGACCGGGATCGCAACACCTGGCTCGTCGGTGAGGAAGGCGCGTGGGACGAGGAGTCGGGCGTCGCGCCCAGCTCCGCAGTGGGCCGGTCGTGACCCGTGGGCGCCTTCGTCCCCCAGGCCGGGCAACCGCAGACGTTTGACCAGATCCAAGCCGCGCTCGTCATCGGTTCACCGGCCGACCTCTACCACGCCGCGGATCTTCTGGAGCAGGCCCGGCACGCGCTGGACGACCTCCTGGCCGGGCTCGACCGGGCGTGGGTGGAACTCGAAGAGGCGTGGCGGGACGCCGGGGTGGCCATCGCCGCCGGCCGTGACCTGTCCCTCCGTACGAGATCGCTGCTGCACGCCCTCGACGAGGCGGACGGCGGGCGACTCCTGCGTGTCGCTGCTGCCGCCCTCTCCGCCGGGCAGGCCCGGATCCACGAGATCCGGGCGCAGCGGGACGCGGGGGCGGGAGCGCCGGTGGAGCACGACCAGCAGGCCGGGATGGTGCTGCACGGGCTGGCGGAGGCGTACCGGGATGTCGGTGTGCACCTCGGGGGCCAGCAGCCACCGCGAGAGATCGACGCGAACCACACGCAACTGTCGCGCCTTGCGCGCGACGACGCGTCGCGGGTGACGCTGGCTGCCGGCCCGGGGGCCGAGACGGACGAGGTGTTCCGCCCGGTGAGCCCGACCGTGACGGTCGCCCGGGCGAACGAGCCGGTCGCACCCCCCGCAGGTGGTGGTGGCGGTGGCGGCGGCTTCCCGATGATGCCGATGATGCCGATGGGCATGGGTGGCGGCATGGGCGCAATGGGCGGGCAGACCGAGTCGACGGTGCAGCAGCGGCGTGCTGGTGCAGGCGCCCAGGGCGAGCGGGGGGTGTGGGGCGACGAGAACGGCGGCTGGCAGGTGTTGGGGCGTCGACGGCCGGCAGCGGAGCCGAGCGTCGACCGGGAACGCCTCGACTCCTTCCTGCGCGAGCTCGAACAGGCCCCGATGACACGCGAGACCGAGAAGAAGCCGAGGGGAAACGGAAATGGCTGAGCAGTCGTCGGGATCGAGTAGGGCCAGTTTGGAGCAGGCCTTCGCCATGCTCGCCGAGGAGCAGAGCAAGCTGGTGGAGTTCCAGCGCCGGATGAACGAGGCCACCACCACCGTCGAGTCGGCGAACAAGGTGATGACGGCGACGTTCGACGGCCGGGGCGAATTGGTGCGGATGGTGTTCAACAACACCCGATACCGGACGATGGCGCCGGCCGAACTGGCGAGCCTGCTGCTGGAGACGTTGCAGCGTGGCCGGGGGCAGGCGTTCGCCAAGATCAGCGAAATGGCGGGGCGGGAAGCCCTGCCGGGGATGTCGTTCGGCGACCTGGCCGCCGGCAAGGTGGATCTGAGCGAGATGGCCGGCTCGATGCTCAGCTCGGTGCTGGATCTGCCCCGGATGATGCAGGCGACCGAGGGCAAGGGAGGCGCGCCCGATGCCCGATGAGACCAGGATCGATCCGGACGGCCTACGCCGGTTGTTTCGCAACGTGGAGGAGATCGGTGCCGACCTGCGGGGCGGGCTGGGCCAGGTGAAGCTGGTCCGGGACACGGTGCCCGCGCCCTGGGGAAACGACAAGGTCGGCAAGAGGTTCGCCGAAAACAACGAGCCTCTGGTGGGAGAGGTGCTCGATGGCGTCGGGCAGCACGCGGGGCTTCTTGGCGAATTTGCCGACACGGGCCTGGCCGCCGTGAACGACTTTGTCGAACTCGACAACCGCAACTCTGAGGGATTCGTGCCCTAACCGCTAGGGGAACAGCTGCATGGACTTTCAGATTCCGGATCCGCTGAACGCGATCCTCGAGGTCGTCATCGGGGAGCGTTGGCCGACTGGCAGCGAGTCGGGGATGTGGAATCATGCCGACGAGTGGGCCGGCCTGGTCGCCACCCTGGATGGCGCCATCGACGGGCTGCGGGCGGAGCAGGGCAAGGTTGCCGACGTCGCGTCGGGGGAGTTCGCCGAGGGCCTACGGGCAAATCTGCAGCTCTTCGTCGAGAACCTGGAGTTGCTGCGCGAGGGCGCGGAGAAGGTCCGGGTCGCCACGAAGAACGGCGGTGCCGAACTTCAGGAAACCAAGATCATGCTCGTCATCCAGGTGGCCCTGCTGGCGATCCAGTTGGCCTGGCTGTTCGCCTCGCTGTTCGGAGCGTTGGCGGTGCCGGCCGTGGTGGCGGGATTCCGCGCCATCATCTGGGCGATCATGCGGCAGATCTTTGTCGAGGTCGCGCAGGAATTGGCCGAGGAGCCCCTCCTGAAGCTGTTGATCCAGGCCGGGCAGAACAGTTCCGGCAGCCGCGAGGGAATCGACTGGGAAGGTATCGCGGACGCCGCGATCGTGTCGGTGGTCGCTGCCGGATTCTCTGGGGCCGCCAACTTCGGCGTGCAGGCGGCGGCGGACGCGGCGGCCAGGAAGTGGGCGCGAGTCGATCGCGTCGGTGACGACGGAACACTCTTCATCAAGGACTGGAGGTTCCGGGCACCGACGATCATCGCCAAGGGCACTGGTCAGGGTGCCGCCGAGGTGCCCGGCGAGATGTTGGGACAGGCGGCGGCCGGGTTGGAGGTGGAGGCAAACCCGTTCACGTTCACCAGCGGCTTCATCGGCGGCATGTACGAGAGCAACAGCCCGTCGTCCCTGTCGCTCAAGGACCTGAACCTGACGACGCTGCCCAAACTCGCCAACGTCGCGTCCGGGCCGGACGGCGGCGCCGTTGCCGGCGGTAGTGGGTCGGAGGACTCCGGGTCGGGCGAAGAGCGCGATGCCTTCTCGAAGCACGTGAAGACCGTCGGCGGGGAGGACGGCGACTGGGGATCCGAGTCGTCGACGCTCGTCGGTGACGACTCGTCCGACGTCGACGTTGACGTCGAGGGCACCGGCGCGGTCGGCGGCAGCGGTAGCAGTGGCAGCTCCACCGACACCGACAACGGAAGCGGCACGTACACCGGAAACGGGAACGGCAGCGACACCGGAAACGACACCAGGAACCAGAACGGCACCGGGACGCACACCGGAAACGGAAACAGCAGCGACACCGGAAACGACACCAGGAACCAGAACGGCACCGGGACGCACACCGGAAACGGAAACAGCAGCGACACCGGAACCGGGAACGGCACGTACACCGGAAACGGGAACGGCACGTACACCGGGAACGGCACCGGTAACGACACCGGGAGTGAGAACAGCACCGGGACGTACACCGGGAACCAGAACAGCACCGGGACGCACACCGGAAACGGAAACAGCAGCGACACCGGAACCGGGAACGGCACGTACACCGGAACCGGGAACGGCACGTACACCGGAAACGGGAACGGCACGTACACCGGGAACGGCACCGGTAACGACACCGGGAGTGAGAACAGCACCGGGACGTACACCGGGAACCAGAACAGCACCGGGACGCACACCGGAAACGGAAACAGCAGCGACACCGAGAACGGGAACGGCACGGGGAACAGTGGCACGTACACCGGTGGTGAGCCGCGCAGCGACGCGTACACCGATGGCAGTGCGGGAGGGGCGAACCGTTCCCTGTCGAGGGTCGATTCTGCGACCTGGCAGGGTGCCGATGGGGCCGCCGGAAACGGGCAGGGCACCGATGGCTCGAAGGCGGACGGCGTAGGCCGGGCCGGCTCGGACGCAACCGGGGGCGGGACCAGCGGAACCGGCGGGACCAGCGGAACCAGCGGGACCAGCGGAACCAGCGGAACCAGCGGAACCAGCGGAACCAGCGGAACCAGCGGAACCAGCGGGACCGGTAGTCAGGGCGGTACGGCGGACCGGGGCGGGGCCGGCCAGCAGTCCACGTCCGGGAACCAGGCCGGGGGGCCGGCCAACGCGGCCGCGAGGTCCGTGGTCGGGACGGTCGGTGGTGTCGCGGGCGCTGGTGGCGCCAACGGTGCTCCGGTGGCAGGCACGGCCGGCCAGTCCGGTGGGCAGCAGCCCAACACGGTGTCGGGTGGCCCCCAGACCGGCGGTCGCGACGGTGCCCCGGTGGCCGGGTCCAACGGTTCGGCGTCGTCGGAGGTTGGGCGGCCGGTCGACGTGGGTTCGGTGGTGGATGGTGCCACCGACGGGCCGGTCTCGCACGATCGGGGTACGGCCGAGCAGGCGTGGGACGCGCGGTCCACCGACGGGGGGTCGCTGACTGGCGATGCCCTGGACGGCGAGTCGCGGTACGGCGATCCCGACAGGGCCGTGGCGGGAGGGCGGGCGGAGCCCACCGCGGGCAGCGGGGGCCAGCAGGTCGCTCGTGGCGTTTCCGGCGAGACGGTACGTCGCCTCTACGCGGATCTGTCCTCGTCGTGGGCGCCCGACGGGGTGCCGGCGGCTGACCGACGGGCGGCGGCAGCCGGTCATCTGGTCGCGGAGATCAGCGGTGGGCGTACCACGGGGCCGTCGTTGCGGTTCGCTCAGGCGGTGGCGGCTGCCGGCCAGGTGCCGACCGTGTCCGGCGGGCCGGTCGGCTCTGGTCCCGCCATCGCGGGCAACCGGTTGAACCCCGAGGTGAGCAGCTACGACCGGGTCGAACGGGCGGTGGCGGACGCACCGGAGGGCGCCACCGGTGTGCTGGTGACGCGTGCCGGTCCCGACGCGCCGCCGGTGCTGACGGTCGTGCACCATCCCGGCAACGGCGAGGTCGCGTTCGTCAACGCCGAGACCGGTGGCCAGGCCACCCTGCCGGCCCGGCCGTACGAGGTGCGGTTCGTGCCGTTGGACCCGGCCCTCGACGGGCTGGCCGATCCGGTCGCGCACAGAGGGTTGTCCCGTGACGAGTTCGTCCGTGATCTGGAGACGCTGGGCACGGACCTGCCGATGGTCAACCCGCACCCGGGCCGGGAGGACTACCTCACGGCCTGTGTCGACTCGGCCTTGGCGTTGTTCGAGCACTTCGCCGGTGCCGGGACCCGGCTGACGCGCCCCGGGCCGGCGCGGGACGCCGCCCAACTCGACCGGGTGTTGTCCTGGCTGTCGGAGTACAACGACACGCCGGTCCCGGACTACGCGGCCGTGGCACGGGCCATGGCCGACGCCGGGCCGCTACACCAGGGTTTCCTGCGCGTGGCGACGGAGAACAACGCTACCGGCCACCTGTACCTGGCGGTCAAGGGACGCAGCGGCGTCGCGTTGATCAACGCGTACGACGGGTCGGTGGGCCAACTGCCGCCCGACCCGTCGGACCTCAAGTTCTATCCGATGGCCGCCGACATCCACGTCGCCCCGCGGGATCGGCGACCGGTCGGCGGTCGGCCACCGCAGCGCGTCGGGCTGAATCCGGGCGGACTGTCGGACGGGGTGGTCCAAGAAGCGCCGGCGGCCACGGCGCCCATGGACCTGCCGACCGGTGGGCCCTCGGATCGACCGGCGACCGTCAGCGCCGAGCCGGCGGACCCACCGACAGCCGCGGTGGGTGCCACGTCCGCGCCTGACACCGACGAGCAGCCGACGCAGGCCGCACCCCAAACCGACGAGCAGCCCACGCAGGCCGCCCCCGAGCCCGGTTCCCGCGATCATGGCGATGCCCGGGCTGACGTCCCGATCGGCGATGGGGTCCCGTCGCGGCTCGCCGATGCACCCGCCGGGCCGGAACCGACCCAGGTGCAGCCGCCGGTTCCCCCCGCCCGCGAATTGTCGACTCCAACGGGCGATGACCGGCCGGAGGTCGCTTCCACCGACCGGCTCCCCGACACTTCGGGAGTCCCGACAGCGGTGCCCGCTCGACCGGTCTATTCCGGCCACCCGCCGGCGTCGGATGCTGGGCGGCCGTCGTCGTCGGCCCTTGCGGAGTCGCCGCCGTCAGCGGACCAGGACGAGGATCCGGACCTGTGGGCGGCGATGAACGACTTCCCCCGCAAGCCGCCGCCGGGGTTCGCCGACAGCGACCCGCACTTTCCGGATGTGTCCCGGTTCGCGCTGGGCCACCACGGCCGGTACCTGACTTTCGCCGGAAAATCACTCACGGATCCCACCTCGATCGCCGACCTGGCAGTGTCCCTGCTCGGCGACGAGCAGAGCCGCCTAGGTGATCCGCTGCGCGAGCAGGTCATCGAACACCTCCGCACGTACGATCCCCGGCAGTTCGTCCAGCAGATGACGTCCGAGAGTGGCCAGAAGTTGGCCTTCGAGGTGCTCCCGGAGCGGAAGAGATCAGCGGACGGGCGGCCACTGCCGTTCGGAAGGCGTGCGACAAATGCTGTCCGTGACAGGTGGCCGTTCAATGGGCCGGAGGAGCGGACACGCCGCTACGAGGTGACGCTCAAACTTGAGCTCAAGCCTAATAGGGTCGGTTATGTGCGAGCCGTCGACGGCGTACGGGTGCCGCCAGGCCAGGAGTGGCACATCCTGGTCAACGCGGACCACGAGGTCCAGGAGCTCACGCGGCGGAGCGTCAACAACCAGCGGAAGCTGGCGGTGGCCGGAAAGTCAGGGGAAGCCGACCTGGGCAACAATTTCAACGGCGGCATCAGAGCCAGCGCGTTCGGTACCAGCAACCGCATCTATGGGCTCGGCAATGACGTGGTGTCGGCGACGAAGCGCTATCTGGATATTTCCGGACTGCCGGTCTACTTCGATGTCGAAGAATCCCGGATGAGCATTGAGGTGTCCGAGCTGGTCAGGCCGCACCCACGGGCCTGGCAGCGCCGGAAGCGCCGGGAGCTGAAGCCTGAAAGGTCGTCATCAGAACCGAAGGAGATGACAGGGGCCGTCCGGGTCGAGTTCCCGGCCGAACTGGCGCCGCGGCGGGAGGATGACGATCGCGGCGGGGTGCAGTCGGAGGTTTCCACGCCCTTGCCGCCGCACGGAAAGACAACCCATTCCGCGGCCACGCCGACCGAGGGCAGCATCGACAAGCTGACGGGGGCGCTCGGGCACGTCTTCACCATCCCCGAATCGGTCGCCGGCTTGGACCGCCTCCAGAAGAAGGTCCGGGCGGTCCTCGACGACGACGGCAGGCACCCACTGCCCACGCACCGCGAAAACCGGGCCTCCTGGTGGCTCAGCGAACCCACTTTCTTGCGGATGTTCCAGGAAGTCATGGGTTCGACCGCCACCTCGCCACGAATCGGAAAGGGCGGCTCGGCGTTCCACATTTCCCTGAGTGGCAAGATTCTCGGCGCCCAGGGCCTGGACGTCGCCGAGGTCCCGCTCAAGGAGGAGATCCAGCGGTTTGTGAGCACCCACAACGACAGCACGGAGTCGGGCGGCGCCGGCCTTTCCATCGATCCCGAGGCGACCTTTCAATTGGGCGATCCACTCGACGATGAGACCAAACTCGGCGGCGGGTTCACTGGCGCTGTCGTTCTTACGGGCGACCACTCCTTCTCCCGCGGCACCCACAGCAACCTGGGCGGTGGTGACATCCGCGGCCTGGTCTACAACGGAAAGAGCCGCCGCTACCGGCTCACGGTGAAGGTCACGGCGGATATCGCGACCAAGGGCACCCCCAAGGACGCGCCGGCCGAGACGGTGGACGTATTTGTCCGAATACCGATTCAGCAGCAGGACCGTTTCGAGAGGCTCCTCCAGGATGCGATCGACAATCCGGATGGCGACCTGAGCGACATATTGCTCATGCAGGACCACGATCTGTCGCCCGAAGACGGGAAGGAGGCGGTCGAACAGAAGAAGCTTGAGGCAGAGAAGCGGGACCCCCCGGCGGCGCTGGCCGCCGGCCAGAGCATGGGCCAGGCGGCGCTGGAACGGCTTGCCGGCGCAGAGCACGTGATGCCCCAGCTCATCAAAATGCTCGGCGAAGCCGAGGGTGAACTGGACGGTCCACGCAGACGCAACCCGCTTGACGAGGCGAGCCTGCGCCGCCGGATCAGCGCGAAGGCGAGCCGAGAGGCTTTGATCAATCACGGCGCCCAGGTGCTGAGCCCGGGAGGTTACCGCTGGGTCGAGACGTTCCACGGCGATGGCGGCACCGAATATGTGACGTTCACCGTGCGGGGCGACCGAAAGCCGGCGCCGTCCGGCCAGGGACGGATAGCAAAGGCCAAAGTCGAGATCCTGCCGGCCGGCTGGGCCAACTCCGCCGCCGAGGACAAGGTGAGCTCGAAGGCAAAGCTGGGCATCAGGGCAGGGCTCCTCTTCAAGCTTCCCTTCAGAAAGGCCAAAATCGGCGTATCGGCCCGCGGTGAAGTCGGTTACTCGGTGGACGAGGCCACCCGCGTCGGCCGGACCGGCTTCCAGTTGCAGGCCATGCTCCACGACGGGCCGGCCAGGTATTTCGACTACGGCCTGGACCTGCAACTCGAGGTGGATGTCGACTTCCGGCGGGGTTGGGTGAACAGGGCGGCATTGATTGCCCGGACGCTGTGGAGTGGGCCCCGGCACGGGAAGTGGAGGTGGCGCTCGCGCCTTGAGAAGCCGAAAACGACGCAGCTGCCGGCAAAGGCGCGGTTGGTGGTCCCCGAGCACACGACCCGGCCAAGCCAAACCGGGCCGGCGCAGGCCGGGAGCGCGACATCCGCGCCCACCCGGGAGGATGGTGCGGTCGTAGGCAGAGCCAGCAGCGGGCTCGACCCGAAATCTGTCACAGCTGAGTTGCGGAAGCCGGCTGACGCAGGCGGCCACGACCCGATCCGCGATGCCGACCTGGTGCTCGACGTGCTGGGCACAGACGACCTCTACCAGGACGTCAAGAAGAAGCTCCTCGCCGTGGACGGGCGTAAAAACCTGATCTTCCCTCCGTCGGCCGGCCGCATCAGGAAGATGACCGCGACCCGGATGGATCGGATCATCGGCGCACTCCGCAGAAAGAAGATGACAACGGTTCGGGCCACCCGGCTGGCGAGCGTCGCCACCGACGTCTCACAACTCAGTGCGGCGTTCGTGCGTGGTGCGTCCAGCGTGGAGCATGTCGATACGGTGAAGGGGCTGTTCTTCGACACCCACTACGAGGTGAGACTGGAGGCCTTCCCGCTGCGGCGCCGGGAAGAAGGCGATCCCGCCGAGTTCATGAAGATGAAGGTGAACGAGGGCGGCCCTGGCATCTCCTACAGCGCAGGAAAGACAAAGTCGACGGGCGCCGGTGGGGCAGTTTCTGTGGGCCCCACGTTCGGTGACCACTCGGCAAATTTTGAGGGCGACGTGGGTGGCGCCTGGGATCGGCGCCGCGGCACGGGCCAGAGCCTCAGTGCCCAGACCGGCCACCTCACGCAGATCACTCAACCCTATCAGCCCATGACGTCGGACGTGATCTGGCGGGTTCACGTCTCCTCCCGGCGTAAGAACATTCTTGGCAGCTCATCCCACCACGTGAAGGAGACCTTTTCCAAGGTCGCGGGTGGGCTCGGATTCTACCGCCCGGCGGAACCCGAAGCAGGCTCCGGATTGGAGCACAAATTCGAGGAGAGACTGACCGAGGCCCCTGTCGGCAGTGCGATATCCGACCTGCGTGGAAAAACTGACACCCACGCCAACAAAATGCCCAGCACGACGGGAGAGTCGAATCCCGCACTTGAGGCGGTGACCGCGGCCATGCCCGCCAGTTGGCGCAAGAAGCGCTTTACGCGGGGGGAAGTCCCTGATCAGCCAGGGGCGCGACTGGAGGCAGCCCTCGACCTCAACACGATCGCCTCCGTCGGCGACACCGTCATCGGAGGAATAAAGCTGGTGTCGACCCGGTCGCGGCCGTTCTATCACGAGACCCTGGTCATCAATCTCTCACTCAACCGGGACAAGAGCCAAGCTGGCTACCAGCGGGAAAAGGTCTTCCCAAAGGCCAACTATGCGCGGTACGCATTCGGGGCGAAGACCACGTCGGCTTCTGTCGATCAGACACGGGCGAAGGAGTTGTCCGCGGCCGCGTCGGGCGAGACCCCCTTGAGCACGGCCGGCACTGCCGTCGGTCCCGGAGTGAAATTCAAGCGGGGCGTCGCGGACACCGAGGGGCAGGCGCTCGCCGTCAACGACGGCCTGCGAGACACCTTCTTCGAGTCAGGCGCCCTCGCCCAATATCGCACCACAAGCGAGTTCGTCGCCGAAAGCCACCTGGTCCGTGAGCCCTCCCCGCTCACCCGATATCTGCCGCCGCTCCGCCTGTTGGTGCTGTGGAGCACCGGCAGGAAAAAGCCAATGAAGCCGGTGACCAGGGATGTCGACGAGTACGTGGTCGTACCACAGAGCCTCGCCCGAGCAGATGTGACGACGCCACCCACGGATCGCACGGTGCGGGAGATGACCCGCAAGAACCTGGAAGGTTTTGCGTCTGACCCGAATCCGCTGATCACCGCGGCGGACCTGCGCGAGCGGGCCGCCTTCACCTACGGCTTGCAGCCGGAGCAGCTCAGCGAGCTCCGCGCGAAAGCAATGAGCTGGCTGAGTGGCGAGTCGGCCAACTGGTCCCGTTCCTTCTCGCAATGGTTCGCGGATCTCGGGCCACGAATCAGCCGGTGGCCCGCCAGGCTCCTGTCGCGGAATCCGGGCCCGGACCCGCGCGTGCAACGACCGAGCAGTTCGGTGCGTCGCCTGTTCGCGATGGGTCAGCGGAGCAGGGACGCGTTCGAGCAGATGATCAGCTATCCCGTCTTCGTGCGGAATCTGGACTCCTTGGTCAGCGACGGGTTGCACATGAACCTGGCCGCAGACGGCGGCACGATGTCCGACAGGCGAGGAAAGACGAAGATCCGGGTAGAACTGACCAAACCGCGAGTGCTCAACGACCTCAGCGGCTGGCACGAATACAGCGCACCGCACACCACGGAGCACAAGCAGTCACAGCGGTACCGGGAAACCGACAGCCAGGATTTGACGCTCGGCTTCGGCATCTATCCGGGCGGGTCTGTGGCAGCCAGCCAGAGCACGAGCGAACAGTCGACCCAGGTACTCAAGTCGCAGTGGCCGACGACCGGCTATCTGAGCACAGCGCCCTGGCTGCGGGTCGCGTTCGACGCGAAGGTCGTGGTGGAGGCGGAGGCCCACCGGCGCCGCGGTCTACTGCGGTGGAAGGGCGCTCGCACGACCGAGCGGGGCTTCGAGGTTCCGAATCTCTACGTTCTCGCGCTCTCCCCACAGACGAGTGCCCGGCTCGGGCTATTCCACCCGCAGGGCATCTCGACCCCGGCCGGCCGCTACCTGCCCAGCCACAAGAAGGCGGACGCCGCCACCGCCGAGGCGGACCAACGCCAGCCCGGTGGCCGGCTTGCGCAGCAGACCGAGGAACTGCACGCGGCCATGTCCTTCCCGAAGCTCACCCGGTCGCTGGCACCAGCTGAAGGGCCCGTTGAGGTCTTGCACGTCAAGACCGAGCTCGACATCAATGGAGACCTTCGCTTCCTGCACGAGGGCGAGAAAATGACGGTCGCCCAGTTCAGGGACCTGTTCAAATCGCAGAATCCCCTGGCCGAGCAGTTCGGCAATGCTGGCGTACTCGTGATCGTCGGCTCGAACGTCGCACGGCCAGGTCCGGACAACGCGCCGTCGGCCGCGCAACAGATCTCCGACGAGATCGGAAAGCCGGTGGTCGCTGCCACCGGAAGCGTCCACACGACCCCCAGCGGTCGCGTCCTCGGCGTGCCGCGGAACCCCGACGGCGCCGGGCCGGCAGCCGACCAGGGCGGATTCGTTCGCGTGCGCCCGGGACAGGCCGCCCGGGAGCCTCTTGGTTCCGACCTGATCCGCAATTTTGAGTTCGAGGTGCCGAAGAAGCCGGTGCTGCCGCCGCGGGGGTCGTACTGGTGGCACAGCGAGCCGACACCCGCCTCTGCGGACGATGCCACCGGACCGGCACCCGCCCCTGCGCACGATGCCGGATCGCCGCCCGACCCCGGAAGCGACGCCAGCGAGCACGACGCCGGCACCATCAGCCCCGCTGCGCGGCCGGTCACGACGAGCCGGCCGGCGCCCGGCGAGACCGGAGACGGGACCGAACTTCAGGATCTCAGGCCCACCACGCAGCCCGGCACGTCCGGCGATGGCACGAACCCGAGGCTCCGATGGGTCGACGAGGGCGGAGTCAACAGCCAGGAGATCATCGACTACGACGCCTACAGTTCAAACTCCCGGGCCGGGCAGATCGACTCCGCCGACGTGGTCTCCCACACGATCACGGCGAACCTCCCCGGTCTCACGGTCTCCGGGCGGCCGAGTCAGACCCAACAGATCATCGGGGTCAGCTTCCCGTCAAAGCCCGGGGACCAGGCGCGGCACAGCAACTGGGGCGCGAGTCAGACGCCGGCGAACTTCTCCCGGGCGCTCAACGAGAAGAACCGCCCCGCCGGGTCCCCCGCCCCGTGGGGCCCGGGCGTCAGGCCGGTCTTCGTCATCGCCCACGGCAGCCCGAGGGGGGCAGGCGTCCGGATCCCCACAAAAGGCAGCGACGGAAAGCCCATGTCGGTGGCGGTCCGGGGCGAGGTGTTCGCCAAGATCCTGGATGACAGCGAGGCGTTCCAGGCCGCCCGGGCAGCCAACCCCAACGGCCCGATCGTCCTGGTCGCCTGCAAGTTCGGCGCCCGACGTGGAAACGAGGTGGCACAACCGTTCGCCGAGACCCTCCGGGGGATCACCCGCGCCGACGGGAGCAGGCCCTACTGGAACGTCGACGTCTACGCCCCCGACGACACCATCGACGTACACCCGAACGGCGACTTGGTCATCAAGAAAAGCGGGAAGTACCGGCAGCTCTGACCCCTTCCACCCGCCGTGCGACGGATACGTGAGCGGCGCTCGCGGGTTCCGGCACGCCGACCTGAACGCCGTGGCTGACCGATTCGTCGTGGAGGCGGAACGGGCGATTGGGGAGCGGCGTGGACCTGCGGGATCGGATGCGGCGGCGCACCACCTTCTCGGGACGGCGGGCAGAGCTGGCGGCGCTGCACGACGCCCAGTGCGACACCGCCGAGCGGGGCCGGCTGGTGCTGGTGCGCGGGCCGGCCGGGATCGGCAAGTCGGCGCTGCTGGAGGCCGCCGCCCGCAGTTGGCGCAGGGCCGGCGTGCAGGTGATCCGGGCCAGCGGCGTGGGTGCCGGCGACCCGTACGGGTTCCGCTGCCTGGCCGACGCCGTACGGGACCGGTTCGAGGAGATCGGCGAGCCGCGGCTGGCCGGTCCGCTCGGGGCGCTCGGGCAGGCTCCGGGCGGTCCCGGCGCGGCGACGCGACTCGTGCTGGAACTCGGCGCCGCCTTCGACCTCGTCTGCCGCACCGGGCCGGCGGTCCTGCTCCTCGACGACCTGGACGACCTCGCCGCCCCGGCGCTCGCGGCCGGTGCCGCCGCCCGTCCCGGCTGCCTCGTCGTCGCGACCTGCCGGGACGGGTCACATCCGGCCGCCCTCCAACTCGCGGCCCGCGCCGACCTGGTGGTCGACCTGCCGCCGTTGCCGGACGACGCGGTCGAGGCGATGCTGACCCGGGTCTGCGGCGCGCCGCCGGACGGCGCGGTGCTGCCGGCCCTGCGCGCGGCGCTCGGGCCGTTGTCCGGCGATCCCGGTACCCTCCTGTCCACCATGGCCGACCTGGAGCGGGCGGGTCGGCTGACGGTGCTCGGGGGGAACCTGTGCCTGACCGGCGCGGGGACCCCGATCGCGCTCCCCGCCGGCCACCCGCTCGTCGGCCGGGCCCGTGCGCTCGGCGCGCCGGGGCTCTTCCTGGCCACGGCCGTGGCGGTGGCGCCGCTGGCGGTGGAGGACCTCTCGGTGCTCGCCGAGGCCACCCGGGACCGGCTCGACGACTACGGGCGGGCAGCCGACCGGCTCGTCGAGTCGGGCGTGCTGGTCGTCGACGACGCCGGCCGGCTCCACCCGCGCTGCGCCGCGCTCGCCGCGCGGATCGTCGAGGACGCCGGGCCGGGCGGTACCACCCGGCTGCACCGCGCCCTCGCGGCGGCGCTGCTGCGCCGCGTCGGTCTCGGTGGTGCCGTGGACAGCGTGGCGCTCGCCGACCACCTCTCCCTGGCCGGCCGCGCGATGCCCCCCGACCCCCGGCACGCCGCCTGGCTCGCCGCGATGGCCGAGCGCCGGACCCCGGACGCCGAGGGCGCGGCGACGACCACCTCGCCGTCCGGTGCCGCCGAGGCTCTCGGGCGGTCCGAGGCCGCGGGGCCGGAACGGACGATCCGGTGGCTGCGGGCAGCGCTGTGGCACGCCGGCGCCGGCCCCGAGCGCGAGCGGATCGGGGCACGGCTGCTGCGCCTGCTGGTCCGCGCCGGCCGGTACGGGGAACTCGCCGAGGCGGTCGCGTCCGTGCCACCGGATCGGGCCGCCCCACCGGAGTTCGCCGTGGTCGGGGCGTTCGCGGCGATCCACACCGGGGTGCCGGCGCCGGGGTCCGACTCCGCCGATCCGTACGCCTGGTGGTTCGGCGAGGCCCATCCCCCCGCCGCGCATTGCGGGCGTCGTACCGCCGGTGACCCGCTGCTCGACCCGACCGAGCTGGCCGCCGTCCGGTGGTCGGTGCGGGGCGGGCCGGGGCGACCGGCGGGCCCGCTGGACGACGCGTTGCTGGCGGCGGGCTCCGTCGGCGACCTCGTCACCGCGTTCGAGTTGGTGCTCGGCCCCCGCTACGGTCCGCCGGCACGCGGGCCGCTCGCGGCGTACCGGCGCCTGGTGGACAGCTTCGCGGCGGGTGACCTGCCCGCGGTGCTCTCGGCGGCCCGGGAGGTGGAGGTGGAGGTCGTCCTGCCGGCCGCCGCTGGCGGCGCCGACCGGCCCGACGGTGTCCTGCCCGACCTGGCCCGGCTCTTCGCGGCGGAGGCGCACGCCCTGCTCGGCGACACCCGCCGGGCCGCCGCCGCCCTGGCGGCGGTGCCGGTGCGGCCGGCGACCAGGGCGCTGCGGGCGTGGGTGGCGTGCGGCCTGGCGGATCGCCCCGGTGGGGACGTGCGGGGTGCGTTGCGCGACGGCGGGCGTGCCTTCGACCGGCTGCCCGACGGCAGCGGGCGGATCGGCGTCGAGCAGCTCCTGCCGAGGCTGGCCGGGCTCGCCGTGCGGGCCGGCGACACGGTGCTGGCCGGCCGGCTGCTCACCGGGGCCGAGTCGCTCCGCTCCCGGGCCGAGCCGTGGATCACCCGAGAGACCAGCCTGCTCGTACGCGCGCTGGTGCGTCGGGACCCGGTCGCGGCGCGCGCGGGTGTGGCGCTGACCCGGGAGCGTGGGCACCGGCCCGCCCTGGTCGAGACGTACCTCGCGATCGGCGCGGTGGTGGCCGAGCCCCAGCCGTGGCTGCGTCAGGCCTACGAGGCCTGCGGCGCCGTGCCCGCCCCGTTCCTGCGGTCGCGGGTCGCCGCGCTGATGCGGGAACGCGGCCTGCCCGTGCCGCGTGCCCGGCCACCGCACCGCACCGGGATACCCCCGGTGGAGCAGCGGGTGATCGAGCTGATCCGGGACGGCCGGACGAATCGCCAGATCTCGGTCGCGTTACGGGTCAGCGAGAAGACCGTGGAGAACCACCTGACCCGGCTCTTCGCCCGCACCGGCTGCCGCTCCCGGGTGGAACTCGCCGCGGCGAGCCTGTCCGGGCAACCGCTGGCGGGAACGCCGACCGGCACCTCGCCGGCCGGAGCAGCACCATTCACCCCGGCCGGGCTCGGCATGGCTTCCTGACCCACCCGACTCGAAAGGTAACACCAGCGTGAACCAGCACAGGATCACCGTGACCCAGTCCGGGGGTGCCGGCTACCGGACGCTGACCGAGGCGATCAGCGCCGCCCCGGACGGCGCGGTGATCGCAGTACGCCCTGGGAACTACCCGGAGAACCTCGTACTGACCAAGATCGTCACGATCACCGCCGTGGACGGTCCGGGCACGGTGACGCTCGCCCCGCCCACCGGCGTACCGCTCTTCCTGGCCGCCGAGTCCGCCGCCGTGTCCGGCCTGACGATCGAGGCGACCGACCCGGACAGCCCGGCCCTCGCCCTCGTCAGCGGCCAGCTCAGCGTCACCGAGTGTGAACTCGGCGCGGCGGCGTGGGCGGCCGTCTTCGTCCGCGACACGGGCTCGTTGACCATGCGGTCCAGCCAGGTACGCAACACGGTGGGCGCCGGCGTCGTGGTCACCTCGGCGGCCGGCAGCGTGCTCGACGACTGCCGCATCCAGGAGATAGGCACCTCCGGAGTGGTCGTGGCCGAGCACGGGGTGCTGCAGGTCCGCAGGTGCGTCGTCCGGCAGGCCAAGGGCAACGGCATCTGCCTCAACGGCCACGGCCGGATCACCATCGAGGACACCGAGATCAGCAAGGCCGGCAAGCCGGCGCTCGCCGCCGAGCAGCAGGCGCAGGTCACCGTGCGCCGGCTCGCCGTGACCGACACCAACGGCGTCGGCGTGTACCTGGCCACCACCGGGACCGCGACACTCGAGGAGTGCACGGTCGACGGCAGCGGGGCCGACGGGGTGTTCACCGGCGAGCGGTGCGCCCCCACCCTGCGGCGCTGCCGGGTGAGCGGCGCGCGCCGCTCCGGGTACCGGTTCGCCGGCCGCGCCGGCGGCAGGCTGGAGGCGTGCGCCGCCGACCGGATCGCGGGCACCGGCGTGAGCGTCGGCGACCGGAGCACACCGGAGTTCACCGACCTCACGGTGACCGACTGCACCGGCGCCGGGGTGCGCCTCGACGGCGGCGCCGACCCGTTCTTCCGTCGCCTGGAGGTGGCCGGCTGCGACGGGGCCGCGATCGAGGCGCTCGACGGCGCACGCGGGCGGTTCGAGAACGTCACCATCGAACGCTGCGCGGCGGTGGGCGTGTCGGTCGGCGGTGGGGCCCGGCCGTCGTTGAGCGGGCTCAGCCTGAACGGCAGCGGAGGTGTCGGCGTACACGTCGGCGACGGCATGGTGTCGCTCACCGACTGCGAGATCGCGCACGCCGGCGCCGAGGGGGTACGCGCCGTCGCCGGCGCGGAGATCTCCCTCGCCGGCTGCCGGGTGCACCACGCCGAGGCGGCCGGCTGCCGCTTCGACGCGGAGGCCTCCGGCACCGTCACCGACTCGGAGTTCTCCGGCAACGGCGGTGACGGGATCGAGCTGCACACGGGCGAGGCGGTACGGATCAGCGGCTGCACCGTACGGGAGAACCGGGGCGCCGGCCTGCGGCAGACGACACCGGGCGCGCTGGTCCGCGTCGAGGGGCTGACCAGCACCCGCAACGCCCTCCCCGACGCGTACGGCGTGGTGGCCACCGCCGCGCCCGAGCCCTCCCCCGCCGCCGCACAGTCCGGTGGGCAGGGGATCGCCGTCGCCCGTGGCTCGGACCCGCTGCGCGAACTGCACTCGCTGGTGGGGCTGCACGACGTCAAGCAGGAGGTCACCTCGCTGGTCAACCTCAACAAGATGGCCCAGCGCCGCAAGGAGGCCGGGCTCTCCGCCCCGCCGATGGCCCGGCACCTGGTCTTCGCCGGCGCACCCGGCACCGGCAAGACGACTGTGGCCCGGCTGTACGGGGCGATCCTGGCCGAGCTCGGGGTGCTGCGCAAGGGCCACCTCATCGAGGTGGCCCGCGCCGACCTCGTCGCGCAGATCATCGGCGGCACCGCGATCAAGACCACCGAGGCGTTCAAGTCCGCGCTCGGCGGGGTGCTCTTCATCGACGAGGCGTACACGCTGAGCAGCAGCCGGGGCGGGACCGGCCCGGATTTCGGGCGGGAGGCCATCGACACGCTGGTGAAACTGATGGAGGACCACCGCGACGACGTCGTGGTGATCGCCGCCGGCTACTCCGCCGACATGGAACGCTTCCTGGCCGCCAACCCCGGCCTGGAGTCCCGCTTCAGCCGGACCATCACCTTCGCCAACTACAGCCCGGCGGAGCTGGTGACCATCGTGGAGAACCACTGCGAGCGCCACGACTACCGCATCGACGAACCGGCGGCGGCGGCGCTGCTCGCGCACTTCGACGAGATCCCCAAGGACGGTACGTTCGGCAACGGCCGCGAGGCCCGCAAGGTCTTCGAGCGGATGGCGGACCGGCAGGCGTCGCGGCTCTCGACCATGCCCAACGTCAGCGCCGCCGAGCTGACCCGGCTGACCGTCGAGGACCTCGTGCTTCCGCCGACCGGGGGTGTCGGCCGGTGACGGCGGCCGTGGAAGCGCCGGCGGTCCCGCTGCCCGGGGTGCCGGCGGTGCCGGTCACGGTGCTCGCCGGACCCGCCGGCATCGGGCGCAGCACGGCGCTGGCCCGGCTGCGTGCCAGGGCCGAGGAGCGGGGCACGCCGGTCGTCGGGGTGCGCCTCTCCCCGCCGGAGATCGGGCTGCCGTTCCATCTGGCCAGCCGCCTCGCGGGAGAGATCAGCGCGCTGCCGGGCGGGTTTCCGCTTTCCCGCGCCCTCGCCACGCCCCATCCGGCAGGCGACGGTCGCCCGGGCCTCGACCGGCAGGTGGCGGTGCTCGCCGCCGGCATGGCGGCACATCCCGGCCTGTGCGTCCTCGTCGACGACGCACAGTGGATCGACGAGGGTTCGCTCGCGGTGCTCGACCGGACGGTACGCCTGCTGCCGCGATCCACCGCGTACCTGATCTGCGCCGTGCGGACCCCGGCCGCCGCCGGCCGTCCGCTGCTGGAGCGGCTCTGCGCGGACGGCCTCGCCCGGGTCCGCACGCTGCGGCCCCTCTCCCGCCCGGAGATCGACGGCGTCGTCACCGACCTGGTGAAGGCGCGGCCCCACCCCTCGTTCAGCCGCCACCTGCGCCGGGCCAGCCGAGGCAGACCGGCGATGGTGCACGCGGTGGTGGAGGCGTACCGGCGGTCGGGAGCCCTGTCGGTGGTCGACCAGCGCGTCCGCCTCACCGGCAACGACCACCCGCTGCACCTGCCGGAGACACACGCCGTCCTCGCGCCGATCCGGGCGCTCCCGGCACCGGCCTGGGCCGTGGCGAAAGCCGTCGCGGTGCTGCACCCGCTGGGCGGCGCGGTGCCGGAGCTGGCCGGGACGGCACTCGGCCTGACCCCACCGGAGATCGCGGGTGGGCTCGCGGAACTCGTCGGGGCAGGCGTGTTGCGGCTGCGCCGGCGCGCCGGGGAGTCGTCCTGGCGGTTCGCGGTGCCGATGCTCGCGCCCGCGCTCCGGTCCCAGCTCGGGCCCTTCGAACGGCGGAGCCTGGCCCGGGCCGCCGTCGACGCCCTCTGGGCGGGCACCGCCCCACCCGCCGGCCCGGCCTACCTCGCCGACCGCCTGGCGGAGGCCGGGCGCCTCGTGGAGAGCGGACGGGCCGCCCGCGAGCTGGTCGCCGCCGGCACCTCGGCCGCGGTGGCCGACGGGCGGGCAGCGGCACGCTGGCTGTCGGCCGCCGCCGAGCTCAGCGCCGAGCCCGCCGAGCGCGCCCGGGTGCTGCTCGCCCGCGCCAGGGTGCGGGCCCTGCGCGGAGACTTCCCGGCCGCGGCCGGCGACGCGCGGCTGCTGCTCGGCCGGTACGCCGCCGACCTGCCCCGGGACGCCTGGCCGGAGGCCCTGCTGATCCACGTGGCCGGGCTGCGCGGCAGCGGCGACGTCGCCGCCGTGGAACGGATCGCGGACGGCACCGACCGCCTGCCCGGGCCCGCGGGCACGACGGTCGCCGCTCGGGCCGCCGCGCTCGCCACGGTGGGCCGGCTGCCCGAGGCCGACCGGTTGCTGGCCGACGCCGCCCACGCCGGCGACGACGGGACCGCCAAAGAGCTGGCGGAGATCGTGGCGACGCTGTGTGGACGCCCCGCGCCACCACCCGCCCCGGGCGAGGCCCCGCCCCGGCTGGTCGCCGCGCGGGTGCGGGTGCTGGCGATGCTCGGTGCTCCCGACGCCGCCGAGCGGCTGCTCCAGGACCGGGGGCTCGCAGCCGCCCGCCTGCCCGAGCTGGACCAGGCGCTGCTGGCCTGGCGGCGCGGCCGCTGGGACGAGGCGCTCGACCTGGCCGGGCTCGGCCTGCCGGCGCCGCACCTGGCCGGCTTCGAACCGGGACACGGCGCGCTGTGCCACGCGGCCGCGCTCGTCCACCTCGGCCGCGGCAGGCCGGCCCGGGCGCGGGCCCTGCTGACCGGCGCGCGCGCCGGACGTACCGCCCTGCCGCAGCTACTCGACCTGGCCGAGGCGCAGGTCGAACGGGCACTCGGCGCCGAGCGGGCGGCCGGGCAACGGGTGGCGGCGGGGCTGGCCGCCGTGGCCGCCTCCGGTACGGTGCCCGGCGCGGCCGAGCTGTGGCTGCTGCACACCGAGCTGGCCGTGGCGCGCGCAGACGTGGCCGAGGCGCGGCGCGGCGTTCACGAGACCGGGCGACTCGCCGAGGCGACCGGCCTGCCGTACACCGCCGTGCACCACCTCCTCGCCCGCGCCGCCGCCGACCGGGACAACGGGGCGGCGGCCGAGGCGGTCCTGCTCGCGCGCGGCCTCGGCCAGCCCTTCCTGCTGGCCCAGGCCGCGGAGCGGGCCGTCGCGGCCGGTGGTGACGCCGCCCGGCTGCTCGCCGAGGCACACGAGCTGTACGGGGCGCTCGACGCGGGCCTGCACGCCTGCTGGGTCCGCAACCTGATGCGGGCCCACGACGTGTCGGTGCCGAGGCGCACCGAGACAGTGGTGGAGAACGAGCGCCTGCTGGCCACGCTCGTCGCCGAGGGCGCCTCCAACCGGGAGGCCGCCACCGTGCTGCGGACCAGCGAGAAGAGCGTCGAGAACCGCCTGACCCGGCTGTTCGCGCGCACCGGGTGCCGGTCCCGGGTCGAGCTGGCCGCCGCCGTCATCACCGGCGGGTACGGGAAGGGATGACAGGCGCCGCTCACATCCGGGGTGGGCGTCGGCGTCGTGGAACGGAAACGACAGTCGGCTCACGGTCCGCCGACGTTGCCGGGACGCACTCCGTCGTAGCGACGCCAGGCCCGCCCCGACGCCTCGAAGACCCGGGTCACCGGCACCCGCCCGAACGCCTTGCGGGGCAGCATCAACTCCACGCCGCTGGCCCTCAGGTCCGCCAGGCGGGTGCGTACCGAGGAGAGCGGGGCGAGTCGGGCCGCGGTGGCCGTCACGTCGATCGCGTACCCCGGCTCGACGCGGAACCGGACGAGACGGTGCCCCTGCCGTACCGCCGGGCGGCGCTGGTGGATCGCGAGGAGGTCCCCGTCCGGCGGTCCCGCCACGACCGCGTAGGCCGTGCTGGCCTTACGCGGCCAGCGCACCACGTCGTGGGGAAGGCCGTCGGTGCCGTGACGGGCGCCGGTGCACCGGAGGGTGAGCGTGATGGCGGGCACGTCGCAGCGGCGGAACCTGCCCGCGCCGTCGGCCGTGTACCCGTCGAGCAGTCGCACCCGGTCCAGCCACCCGCCCGGCAGCAGGTACGCGCCGGACGAGCGGGACAGGTGCCGCAGGTCGGCCGGGAGTCCCTCGCCCGTGCGGGTGAGGTCCAGCGCCGCACCCGGCTCGACCGACACGGCCACCATGTGGTTGCCGGTGCTCGACCGGGCGGCCTGCCTGCCGTCCAGCCAGCCCACCAGGGACAGCTCGGGGCTCGGCAGCCCCTCCACGGCGACCCGCTCGGGCGACCAGGCGCAGGGGATGTGCAGGCGGATCGGTTCCGGGTTGACGTGCGGCCGGTCCGGAAACCACGGGATCCCGTGCCAGCGGCGCGGTGGCTCGACCGTGGACGTGACGCCGCTGCCGCCCGTCACGCCGACTTCGGGCTTCAGCTCCTCCACCTTTGCCTCCCTCGCCGCGCGGCCGGTCCGTCGCCCACGCTCCATGACGGATCAGCGGGCTTTCCGGTTCAGGTGAACGCCGAACGGCCGCGTTACGTCCTGAGGGTGGGACGGTGCCCGCACCGCGGGTGTCCACCGGACGAGGGAGACGACGGGCGGATGGGATCGGCAGCGGAGCGCGGCGGCGGGGAGGTCGGTGCCACCCCGCCGGCGGGCGCCTGCGACTACGCCGCGGCGGCGGACCGGTGTGGTGCCGCCGCGGCCGACGTGGAGCGTCAACTCGGTCGCCTCCGGGGTCACCTGGCCAGCCTTGAACCCGGCGGGCTGGGGCTGACCGCGGCCCGCTTCGAGGCCCTGCTGGCCGGCTACGACGTCTACGTCCGGATGCTCGCCGACGCGCTCACCGACATCGCCGCGGCGCTCGCCGACCGGGCCGTGGCGGGCCAGGCGGCGCCGTCGTCGGGGTCCGCCGTCGCCGGTACGGCCAGCCAGGTGATGGCGGAGTTGGCGGCCCTGCGGCGGGTGCTGGAGCCGCTGGCGCGGCGTCCCGCCGGAGCCGGCGCGCGGCTCGGGCCGGAGGACGAGTGGAACATCGCCGCGGACGGGCTCTTCGGGCCGACCGGTGTCCTCAGCGTCATCGTCCGCGCGTCGGGCGGGACGGGGTGGGACCAGAGCGGCGTCACCGGCGCGTCGGCGGCGTCTGGGTCCTGGTCTGGGCCCGTCTGAGCCTTTCGTCTCAGGTGCTCCTGCCCCCGGCGTCACTACCGTCCGTCTCGTGGCCGGTTTCCGCGGCCGGGGCGTGGAGGGACAGAGGCGATGGGTGCGTGTGTGGCCGATCCTGCCGAGGTGGGGACCCCACCCGAGCACCGGATGGCAGCGGTCGTTCGGGCCAATGCCCAGCCGCTCTTCTACTTCCTGCTGCGCCTGACCCGTGGTCAGTACGAACTCGCCGAGGACCTGCTGCAGGAGACGATGCTGCGGGCCTGGCGCCGGCTCGACGAGCTGCCGACGGAGCCGTCCGCGGCCCGCCGGTGGCTGTTCACCGTGGCCCGGAACCTCTCGATCGACGCGGCCCGGGCCCGCGCGGCGCGGCCGGCGGAGGTCTACGGCGTCGACCTGAGCTGGGTGCGGTCTCCGGACGACCCGGTCGACGGGCTGCTCGACCGCCTCACGCTGGACAACGCCCTGCACAAGCTGACCCCGGAGCACCGCACGGTCCTGGTCCGGCTCTACTACGACGGGGCGTCGGTGGCGGAGGCGGCGGCGCGGATCGGCATCCCCGAGGGGACGGTCCGGTCGCGTTCCTTCTACGCGTTGCGGGCGGCGCGGGAGGTCCTCGTCGGTGACGAGGCGCGGTCGTGACCACCGACCGGCCGGACGCCACGGCACCGCCCCGGTGCCGGCCCACGGACACCGGGGGTGTCCGCCGCTCAGGCGGCCGGCACCGGGACTCCCGCCGCCGAGGCGCCCAGGATCCGGGTGGCCCCGACCGGCCCGCGCAGCGCCGAGGCGACCTCCGCCGCCGCGATCGGCGAGAGCCAACCCAGCCCGGCCGCGACGGCCTGCACGGCCGCCGTCAGGTCCGGTGGCTCGAAGTGGCCGTGGACGAGGCAGCCCCGCACGGGTGCGCAGAGCAGGAGCGCGACCAGGGCGTGGCGTTCGGTCAGGTGCGTCAGCATGATCACCTCTGAGCGCCGGGCCAGGGCGCGCAGGAGATCGGTGTCGTCGGGCGCCCGCGCCCGGTCGTCCATCAGGATCACGATGGGACGCAGCCGGCGGGCGAGGGCCAGCGCCTCCCAGCCGTCACCGGCCAGGCCGACCACTCGTATCCGGTTGCCGCTGTCCAGCGCAGCCCGGAGCGCCACCCGCTCGGGCGGGTCCGGGTGCACGACCATGACTCTGATCACTGTCAACACAACGGCGGACGGGGGCGGCGCGTTCAGCGCAACGCCCGACCGGCTACTGCTTGCCCGACCAGCGCAGCACCGCCTCCGTGCGGTTGCGGGCCTGGAGCTTGCTGAAGATGTGGTAAAGATGGTTTTTGACCGTCTTTTCGGTCAGCATGAGGCGTCGCGCGATGGCCGCGTTCGAGTGGCCGGCGCAGAGCAGCTCGATGACGTCCTCCTCGCGGGCCGTCAGCCCGAACCTCTCCCGCTCCAGGTGGGCCTGCCGGGCGCGCCCGGCGCTCTCCCGTTCCTGGGCCGCCTGGTCGCGCAGCACCGAGATCGTGACCGAGGCACCGCGCGCCGAGAGCCAGCCCTCCCCCGCCGCAAGGGCCCGGATCGCGCGGAGCAGCTCGGGCGGGTCGAACTCGCCGTGCACCAGGTAACCGCGGGCGCCGCCGCGGAGCATCGCGGCGATCAACGCCGCGGCGGAGTCGCTGGTCAGCACGAGCACCGCCGTGTGCTCGGCGAGTTGGGTGACCACGGTGAGGCCGTCGGCGACGGGCATGCGGTGGTCGAGCAGGGTCACGGCCGGACGCAGGCGCTGCGCCGCGTTCAGCCCCGTGCGCCCGTCCGCCGCCTCGCCGACCACCCGGACGTCGTCCGCGACGGCCAGGTAGGTGCGCAGGGCGTCACGCACGATGGGGTTGTCGTCGACGATCAGGACGTCGATCACGGCAACGCCAACCCGGGCCGGGTGGCCGGCAGAGCGGCAGCCCCGAAGCCTTCCCCGTTGTCCTGGCTGGTGAGTTCCACGTTCTCCTCTGGCTGGTGCGGGCCGGCTTGGGGTCGCATGCGTGTGACGGGTTTGATTATGCAGCGCCGAGCTGAGGATCCGGGTCGCTGCCCGGCCGCCGCCGGCGGCGGCCGCCACGGCGGAAAGCCCCGCACCGGGCCCTCCGGTCGCCCCGACGACGGCGACCGGAGACCGGCGGGACAAATGCCCGGCGGTCCGGCTGAACGCAGCGGCCGTCGCGTCCGTCGTGGAACCGCCAGCCCGGACACCCAGATGGCGTCGTACCGCTGTGACGAGGAGACGGAACTGTCGTGAAGAGGCCGAGCGTGCGCAAAATTGTGGCGTGGTGGACGGGGATGAGCCGGCGCGGCGCGGTGGTGACCTCGCTGGTGCTGGCCCTCATCTGCGTGACGACGGGGGTGGCCGGCCGGCAGATCGCGGTCGCCGACCCGGCGCAGCCGGTGGGGCGACCGGTCGACGCCGCGACCGCGCAGACGATCTCACTCGCCGCGCTGTCCTGCCCGGCGCTGAGCGGGCCCCGGCTGGCGGCGCAGCTCATGGCGAACTCCGGCTTCGAGCCGGCCGCCGCCGGCGGCGTCGCGGCGATGCCCGCGGCCGCCTTCGGGACGTGGGCGCCGTGGCCACGGGCGGAGGCCCGGGACCTGACCGCCAGCGTCCACGCGCTCGCCCACCACATGTGTGACCTCGTCGGCCAGGCCCGCGTCGCCGGGATCGAGGGGGACCGGTGGCGGGTCGCCCTCGCCGCCTACCACTCCGGGATCGACGCGGTCCGCGCTGCCGGCGGGGTTCCGGCCCGCGCGACGGAATACGTGCGCCGCGTCGCCGGCTACGTGCCGTGGTACGCCGACCAGACGGTCTTCGGCGGCACCCGCGCGCCGGCCACGCAGGGGGTTGCGCCGGTGGGGAACGCGCCCGGGCAGCTGACCCGCTCACCGATCGCCGTGCCGGCGGAACACCTGCCGGCGGTACGCGCGGCCGGGTCGATCTGCAAGCAGGTCACCCCGGCCCAGGTCGCTGCCCAGCTGATGACCGCCTCCGCCTTCGACCCCAACCTCCGCTCGGCGGACGGCCGGATGGGCATCGCCCAGTTCCGGGCCGACCTCTGGAGCACGTACGCCCCGGCGGGCAGTTCGCCGTGGGAGCCGCAGGCGGCGATCGCGACGCTCGGCAGGACGATGTGCGCGCTGGTCAAGACGTTCACGCCGATGGGCGGGGCCAGCCACCGGCACGCCCTGGCGGCGTTCCGGGTCGGCCCCGACGCGGTACGCGCGGCCGGCGGCGTGCCACCGGTGCCGGCGGCGGTGGAGTTCGCCGACCGGACGACCGCGCTGACCGACTTCTACTCCGCGCTGGGCAGGACGGCCCCGACCGCCAGCCCGTCGCCCTCGCCCTCGCCCACGCCGAAGGCCACCCCCAGCCCGACGCCCGAGCGCACCCCCGCCCCGGCACGCCCCTCGCCCACCCCGACCCCGTCGCGGGCGGCACCGACCACCTACAAGTTCATCAATGGGCACAGCCAGAAGGCGATGACGGTTCCCGGCGGCTCGAAGGCGGCCAACGAGATCCTCGTCCAGCAGTCCGCCAGCGGCGACGCCGGCCAGCGCTGGCTGCTTGTCGGGGACCGTGACGGCACCGTCCGGATCAAGAGCGCGTACAACGGCCTGGTGCTCTCGCCGCTCGACGGCTCCACGAAGCCGTACGCCTTCGTCGCGCAGGTGCCGGACACCAGCACCCCCGCCACCCGGTGGCGGCTCAAGCCGGCCGGCAACGGCCAGTACCACCTCCAGAACGTGGGCAGCGGCCTGCTGCTGGCCCTGCAGTACATGGTGACGACCGACGGCATGCGGCTGTTCCAGCACGCGGACAACGGCACCGCCGACCACCTCTGGCGCCTGACCCCGGTGCGATGACGATGACCAAGGAGAAAGCGGTGAAGACGGCTTCCCGGCGGTGCTTCGCGATCCTGCTGGGCCTGGTCGCCGCGGCCCTGCCGGTCGCCCCGGCCCAGGCCGACGACCAAGCGTACGTCAAGTACCACACGGTGACCACCTCGTACCAGGGCGCACCTGAGACCCTGCCCCGGATCGCCGAGCGTTTCCTCGGCACCGCCGACCGGGCCGACGAGGTGTTCCACCTCAACCTCGGCCGGCAGCAGGCCGACGGCGGCGCCCTGACCGCCCCGGACAAGCTGCGGCCGGGTTGGCGGCTGGTCCTGCCGTGGGACGCCGTCGGCGCGGGCGTGCAGTACGGCACGCTCACCGGGACTCCGGCGCCCGCACCGGGCAGCACCACCGCGCCGCCCAAGAAGACGCCCGCGCCCCGGCCCACCGGCGCCCGGGAGTCGTCGCCACCGAGCGGCGACGGCCCGTCGGCACCGCAGCAGGGGTCGACCCCTCCCGCCGGGTCGCCGCAGCAGGGGACCACTGCTCCCGCCGGGTCGCCGCAGCAGGGGATGAGCCCCGCCGTCCCGCCCCGGCAGCCGGCCGTGCAGCCGACCGTCCCGCCCCGGGCGCCGGGGGCCGCACAGTGCCGGCCCACCCCCGCCCGCAAGGGCGTCACCGGGTCGGACTGGGCCGCGAAGCGGCTCGGTGCCGAGCGGGCCTGGGGCCGCAGCCGCGGCAAGGGGCAGCTCATCGCGGTCATCGACTCCGGTGTGGACGCCGCGCTCGCCCCGCTCGCCGGCCGTGTGACCGTCGGTGTCGGCATCGACGCGGGCGGCGGGCCCGGCAACATCGACTGTCTCGGCACCGGCACCGCGATGGCCGGGATCATCGTGGCGCAGCCGGCCAAGGGCAGCACGCTCGTCGGCGTCGCGCCGGATGCGACGGTGCTGCCCGTCCGGCTGGTGAGTGACAAGCCGACGGCCCGGCCGGAGGACCAGGCAAGTGCCGTGGACCGGGCCGTGGCCTCCGGCGCCACGGTCATCGCCCTTGGCTCCTCGGTGGACCTCAACGAGACCCTGGTGGCGAAGGCGATCACCGCCGCGACCGCCAAGGACGTCGTCGTGGTGGCGGGCGCGGCCCGCGACGGGACGCCGGTCAACGCGTCGGCCGCACTACCCGAGGCGGGTCTGCTGCGGGTCGGCGCCATCGGTGCCAACGGGCAGTCGGCCACCAAGTACCGGCCCGGAGGCGTGGACGTGGTCGCGCCCGGTATCGACGTCAGCAGTCTCGGCCTGGCCGGCACGGGCCGGTTCGTGGGCACCGGCGATCAGTACGCGGTGGCGTACGTGGCCGGCGAGGCGGCGCTGGTGCGCTCGGCGCATCCGGACCTGCGCGCGCACCAGGTGGTGGCACGCGTCAAGGCGACCGCCCGCAAGCCCACCGACAACGCCGCCGGCGCCAGCTACGGGCAGGGCATGATCGATCCGGTCGCGGCGGTGCAGGCCGTACTGCCCGAGGAGCAGCCGGTGGCGACCCCCGCCGAGAACGTGAACGGCCCGGCGAGCGGGGCGAACAGGGCGCCGGGAGCCTCCGGCGGCGGGCGGACCGTGGCCCTCGCGATGACGGTGCTGGCCGTGGCGGCCGCGCTGATGCTGCTCGCGTTCTGGCTCCGGCTGCTGCTGCGGGCCCGCACCACTCCGGTCGCCGACCCCTACCAGGACCTGCCCGACGCGGCCGGGAGCTGGCCGGATCCGGCGTCCGGCCAGGGCAAGGGGAAGGACACCGACCGGAGCGCGAAGGTGTGAGGCTGCGGCTGTGGCAGCGGGACCCGGCCGTGCCGTTCCCGGGCCGGGGCATCCACGTCGCCGAGGCCCGGTAGCCCTTCCGGGCCGCCCACCGCCGGGCGCGACCAGCGCGGCGAAGCAGGTCCGCCGGCGGTGAGTTCGTCTGTCTCGACGAACTCACCGCCGGCGGACGCGCACCGGGCGCCGAAGCCCTCGGACGCGCCTCCGCCGGCGGTACGCGGCGCTACGCCCGGCGAACCGGACGCGCGCGTCCGGCGGGCGGTCAGTCGCGGAAGCCGCCGCCGCCGTTGACGCTCCACACCTGGCCGCTCACCCAGCTCGTGTCGTCGCTGAGCAGGAAGCAGATCGTCGAGGCCAGGTCGTCGGGCTGACCGAGACGGGCAACGGTGACCCCGGCCATCATCTGGGCCTTGAACTCGTCGCTCATCGTGGCGAGCGCGGTCTCGCTGAGCACCGCGCCGGGGCTGACGCAGTTGGCGCGTACGCCCTGCTTGCCGTAGGCGCTGGCGACGTGCCGGGTCAGCGCGTTGATGCCGGCCTTCGATGCCGCGTACGCCGGGCGGACCGGCTCGCCGACCCAGGACGCGCCGGAGGTGGTGTTCACGATCGCCCCACCGCCGGCCTCGATGAGGTGCGGGATCGCGTGCTTGCCGACCAACGCGTACCCGATCAGGTTCGCCCGCAGCGTCTGCTCCCAGATCGCGACGTCGGCCTCGACGAGCGCGACGTCGTTGCCCAGGGTCGCCGGGGAGAGGTCCGCCGCGACGTTGGCCACGCCGTCGAGGCCGCCCAGGTGGGCGACGGCACCGCTGACGAGCGCCTCCACCGTCGCCGCGTCGGCGAGGTCGAAGCGGGCGGACCCCGCCGAGCCGCCGGCCGCCTCGATCTTCGCGGCGACCTCGCCGACGCCGCCCTCGTTGATGTCGCCCAGGTACAGCCGGGCGCCCTCCTGCCCCAGCCGGAGCGCGGTGGCGGCACCGATGCCGGTCGCGGCGCCGGTGACCAGGATCCGCTTGCCCTCAAGTCCTCGCATGGCGGTTCGCTCCCCCTCGTGGATCACAAAACGTACGCCAATGTACGTTTAACCCGAGCTGAAAACGTACACCCTTGTTCGGATTACCGGTAGAGTCCGCTCCGTGCGAGACGACGCTTCCACCGACACCGACGGTCGCGCGAAGCGGCGCGACGCCACCCGCAACCGGGACCGGCTGCTCGCCGCGGCACGCGCCGTCTTCGCCGAGCACGGCCACGACGTGGCGCTGGAGGAGATCGCCCGGGTCGCGCAGGTCAGCCGGGCCACGCTCTACCGCAACTTCGCCTCACGCGAGGCCCTCGCGGCGACGATCTACGCGGACAACCTCGGGCACATCGAGAAACGGGCGGCGGAGCTGGCCGACCGCCCCGCCGGGGTCCTCGACCTGTTCGAGTTCGTACTGGACATGCAACTGTCGAACCGATCCGTCGGCTCCGTGCTGTCGCGCGCCGACACCGCGCTCTTCGCGAACCTGGCCGCGCGCACGGCTGACGCCTTCCGGCCCCTGGCACGGGCCGGGTCACGGGCCGGGGTGCTCCGTCCCGGTATCGAACTCGACGACCTGCTGCTGGCCGTCCTGATGGCCGAGGTGTCGGTCGGCGAGACCGACCCGGCGCTGCGCGGGCGAGAGCACACCCGCAGGCGCACGATCCTGCGCCACGGCCTGTTCACCGACCGGGCCGTCGCCGCGTTCGAAGCCGAGCGGGGCACCGCCGCCGCCGACCCCCCGTAGACGCTCCAGCGAGCCAGCCGCCCGCCGGCGGCCCGGGCGCGTCCACCCTTGCCGGCCTCCTGCCGGCCCGGCTCACATCCGCTGGTCAGCCGCGTGGCCGGCCAGCGCGTCGCGGACCACGTCGCCGGCGAGGCGCATCCCCGCGGGCCCGTCGAGGTTGATCAGGACGTCGGTGCCCGCCGGCAGCGCCCCGGCGAGCTGCGCGCCGGTGACCTCGCGCCAGGCGGGGCCCGCGATGCGGTCCCGGTGGACACCGCTCGTCGTCACCAGCACGCACGGGACACCGTCGGGAGCCGCGTCGACGACCGGTACGCCGTCCTGATCGACGGCGAGCCACTGGACCGAGTCGCGCAGGGCCCAGAGCACCGTCTCGCCGCCGGCCCGCCCGGCCACCACCGTCCGCGCCGCCGCGTCGACCAGGTCCGTCGCCGACCCGGGCGAGGCGGGCCGGTAGTCGGGGTTGGGCTGGAAGGGCAAGGCCGTTCCGTCCGGGCGCAGCGGCCAGCCGCCAACCATCGCCTGGGCGGGTGGCTGGCCGCCGGTGTCGTCTGCCCAGTCGGCGTCGAGCAGCACCAGCCACTGCGCCTCGGCACCGGAATCCGTCACGGCGGCCTCCCTTCGTCGGCTCCGGCGCGGCACGACGCCCCGGCCCTCCCATCATCCCCGATCGGGTGGGCGCCGGCGGTCCTGGACGGCGCCCGCCCGATCGTCAGCCGCCGACGTGGCGGAGGACGCCGGGACCCGGCGGGTGTCGCAATCGGTCGACATGCCGGCTCCGGCATCGGCGGAGCGCTCTGGCGATCCGCTGGGCTTGCCATCGCCGGCATGCTCGGCCGCCCCACCCGAGGCGGCCCGCGGCTAGTTGGTCACGTTCAGAAGGAACTTCTCGTGGCCGCCGCCGTTGGCGTTGAACTGGCAGTTGACGATCCCGCCACCAGAATCGGTGGAGGCCGTCACCCCGGAGCCGACCAGGCGCAGGTACGCGTTCGGAAAGGCCGTCGCCGACTCGAAGGAGAACGAACCGTCCGCCTGCGCGTGGAGCTTGAACCTCTCGTAGGGCTCCGTGCCGAACTGGCAGTTGACCGTCCCACCGCCGGGCCCCGAGGTGACGGCCGGCAACCCGGCACCGTCCATACGGAGATACACGTTCGGAAAGGTCACCGACTCGAAGGAGAATGAACCGTCCGCCTGCGGGTGAAGCCTGAACTTCTCCAGGGGGCCCGCACCGAATTGACAGTTGACCGTCCCACCGCCGGACCCGGTGAAGGTCGTCACCCCAGCACCGTCCATACGGAGATAGACGTTCGGAAAGAACGTCGACTGGATCGTGATCGGCTTGTTTCCGAGCGCCGCGAAGTCCGCTACTGACAACGGCATGTGGTCGACTCCCTCTGTAGGTGGCTACTCACGATAACCACACCATCACAGAGAGATAAGAGTCGACGTTGGCGCAGGCTGAACGTAACGACGATCATAGACGGATACAGCAGAATCCGAAATCGACCTATATACCGGCATCATCGCCGCCCCGGCCGAGCGTCCTGGCACCTCGTGGCCCGTCGGACCTCTCGTGCACAATGCCCACTGTGGATTACCGTGACGATTTTCGTGAGGCCGCCCGCAAGCGCGACGTGCCGGAGGACGCCATCGAATGGTGGCTGCAGCTCGCCCGTCCCGTCCTGGAGTTGCACACCCAGTGCGCCGGCCCGATAGTCGGCTACTTCGGCGGTAAGCCGGCCCTGCCCGAGGGAGTCGAATGGCCGGACGGCATGACGTACCTCGCCAGCCTCGACCTCTCCGCGATCCCGGCCGGGTCGCACGACATCGATCTGCCGTCCGACGGGCACCTGCTGTTCTTCTCTGAACCCTACATCGCGCCGGAAGCGGAGGTCGTCTACGTGCCGGCGGGCACACCGGTCACCGAGCGCGAACTGGAGGAGGACGCGGACCACCAGGAGTGCGAGCGGTTCCCGCTGTACGGCGTGCGCGGATGGGACCTCCCGTTCGAACGCGGGGACAGCGCGATCGACATCGGCGAAAGTCGCTACGACGAGAAGGTCTTCCGCGACATCAAGTGGCATCTGACGGCTGACGACGGCTGCATGGGCACCATCGGCGGCTACACCGATCGCGCCACGGGTGGGGGCGAACACGGCCTGAAGTCACCCGAGACGGAGACCCTCCTGGGCTACCTGTTCGTGGACGCGGACCTCGCGGGCGAAGGCTTCGGACGCGACGGCACGATGGTGGGCTGGGTGCTGGCGAACGAGGATCTGGCGGAGCGCCGGTTCGACCGGGCCAGGACGGTCTCCGACTTCAACGGCTGACCGCGGACGACCCAGCGCCTCGCGCCCTGTCGCAGAAAGCCGCCCGGATCACCGGGCCGACGCCCAGTCACGGGTACGCAGTCGGCGAACGCCCGGATCGTGGCTCCGCACGCCGCCCTGGCAGCTCACCGATATGCAAGCATAAGATCATGAATAGCTGGGCTTACCCACTCGAAGGCATGAGTGCGCTGGGTCGACAACAGTGACCTCGGCTTCGACCATGCGCCGGCAGAGCCGAGCGTAACGGCCCTGCGGCAAGTGACCGATGCCCCCGGGCGAGACGTTGGAGCACCGCGGGTGACGGTCAGACCCGTTCGAACTCAATCTCCTCGAGGCTCCACCGTCGCAGTTGCGCGAGGTACGACTCGCATTCGGCGCTGCTGTCGCCGGCGACTATCGCGGTCGCCATCACGTCCGACGCGAAGGTCGGGCCCGGCAGCACCTCACCGATCGGCACCGTCTGTTCGTAGCGGGTGATCCACCCGAAGCCGGGCGCCGGTGCCTTGACCAGCCGCCCCTTGCGCTTCATCACCAGCAAGCTACCGGCGATGCGACCCGGTGCGGTGAAGATGCCAGTGATGGTGCTGAGGCCGACTTGGGCGCGGACCCACTGCTCGGACAGGTCGAAACCGAACGCCGTCGCGACCATTTCCTTGATGACCGCTCCGCCGGTCCGGCAGGCGATCTCGCACATGACCAGGCGATCGTCCGGCGTGTGGAACACCTCCGCGTGGAACGAGAAGTTCTGCGGTGAGGGCAGTGCCGCTACGATAGACCGGCACAGGTCCTGCATACGCCCGACGACCTCGTGGTCGGGATCCAGCATGACCGCGGCCAGCGACGGCACCTCGGCGAACGTCGACAGCGCGTCGAGGTAGCGGGTCGGCCAGCACATCACCATGGTGCCGTTTAGCACGAGGCCGTCGACGTGGTACGTCGTGCCCTTGACGAACGATTCGACCATGAGCCCGGCGACGAACTCCGCGCCCCGACCGCCGACTCGAGCCACGTAGGCGTCCACCTCGGCCGCAGTGCGCAGGACGGTGACGTCCACCGCGCCCGCACCGTTGCGCGGCTTCACCACGACGGGTCCGCCATGGCGCTGCCAGTAGGTCGTCACATCTGACGCTGTGCGGACCTCGGCCCACGGAGCGACGTCGACGCCGGCCGCCTGCACCAGCTGCTTCATCAGTACCTTGTCCCGAAAGGCCGACGCCGACGCCGCCGACTGACCGTCGAGTCCGAGGACCTCGCGTATCGTGCCAGCCCGCTCCAGGTCGAGCTCGTTGCACGCGATGACATGGCTGAACGCATGCGTGCGGGCCAGCTCCAAGACCCGGCGCTCCAGCCGTCCGTCGGCGTCGTATCCGGTGACGGCCTCCGCGTAGCGGTAGTTTTCCGGCAGCCGTTCCCGGTAGAACTGCAACTTCTCAGCCGATGCGAGAAGAACGAGGTCGCCGTCGTAGCCGTCCAGCCAAGTTCGGTACGGATGCGTCGCGAGCGGGCCCCGGTTGAGGATCAGGATCGTCATGGCGCTGTCAGGCACACCCTTCGACCTCGATGTTCACCGCGTCTAAAATGGCCTCACAACGTTCTGCAGCGACTCTGCTCGTCGCTCCGGAGGCGACCACGTACGCCGGCAGGCGATGCAGCCCGGAGGTGAGTTCGGCGACCGGTTGACCTGGCCTGAGCTGCGTCACGACCCCGACCTCGTCGCCCATGATGTCCTCGAGACCGGGCATGCCAGCCTTGAGGTCCGGGGCGATGTTGACGACCCGCGCCTCGATGCGGTCCAGCCCGTGAATCGCGCGGATGCGACCGGGGCGGGCGAGGAAGCTTCGCAGCGCTGCGCCCCGTGCCGGTGGCACCGCCTCCGGCAGCGGCTCCAGTCCTAGCGGCACCGACAGGAACATCCGGGTGAAGTCCAAGCCGTATGCGCGGCGCACCAGCTCGGGCAGGCCGCCACCGGCGAAGCGGTTGTGCGACTCGAGGATCCGAGGTCCGTTCGTGGTCATCACGAACTCGGTGTGCGCCGGCCCATCGGTCAGGCCGACCGCGGCCAAGGTCAGCACGGCCATGCGCCGCACCTCGTCTAGGTCCCAGGATCCGGTGTAGGCCGGCATGTTCGATCCGACTTCGACGAAGTTGGAGCCGACCTTGTATTCGGTCACGCCGACCGCGAGGTGGCGGCCGTCGTGGGAGATCGATTCGACGCTTCCGACCGGGCCTTGCAGGAACTCCTCGGCGATGGCCACGCGCAGGCCGGACGCCGCGAGTGCCGCCCAGGCACCTTCGACGGCACCGGGGTCCTTGAGGAGGTGGATCTGCATGCTGGCCGTGCCGTCCACCGGCTTCAGGACGACCGGGCCACCGACGTGTTCGATGAACGCGACGACCTCAGCCGCGCTGCGCACCAGCCGGTAGGCGACCGGGCTGATTCCCTCGCGGGCCAGAGCCTCGCGCGTTGCCGCCTTGCTCTTGAGTGTCTCGACCGCCGCCGCGCTGTTGCCCGGCAGGTTGAGCGCCGCGGTGACGCGTGCGATCGAGGTGGCCGCGGCCTCGCTGGTGGTCAGGACGCGGGCGAACGGACGCCGCCGGTGCATCGGTGCCAGGATGTCGACGATGGCTCGGGCGTCATTGAGGTCGGGAACGTCGATGACCTGTTCGCAGTAGTCCGCGACGTGCGGCTCGTAGCGGCCCGCCATGTGCAGCAGAACCACGTCGACGCCCAGGACTTTGGCGTGCCTGAGGGTGTAGGCGGATCCGCCGAGGACTGCGACGCGCACTCAATCACCTTTCTGTGTGGATGACCGTTGGCCGACCGGGGTCAGGACGCTGACCGGAGACGCCAGATTGGTGACAGACAGACCCGGACCGAGGAGCCGATCAGCAGCACCGCCACGCCGTAGAGGACGGAGCGCAGGCCGACGAGCTCGGCGGCTGCGCCGCCCACCAGCGGGCCGATCGCGCGCCCACGCCGCACTCAATGACCTTGACGCCATCCGCGTACTGCGCCGCACCCTGACCCAACGACTCAGCGAGATCGACGCCGAGCCCACTGATGACACGCTCACCCTCGCCGACCGGCTCATCGCTGAGGTGCGCTCGCGGCGCGGCCCACGCTCCTCCGACGGCCGGCCGTCGGCGTGAGCAGCGTGGCTCGTCCGGCCAGCGGTCCGGGAACACCAGTCGCCGCCGGCAGCGCCGAGGACAAGCAGCTGCGCAGGCTGCGGTGGGCGGTACGGGCAACTCTCGCCTTGGGCGTCGCCGCGTCGGTGGCCGCGAACGTCCTGCACGCCCGACCGAACCCGATCAGCCAGATCATCGCCGCCTGGCCGCCCCTGGCGCTACTGCTCACCGTCGAATTGATCTCCCGCGTCCCCCACCACCGCTGGCACCTCGGCGCGATTCGCGTCACCGCCGCTGCGGTCATCGCCGTCATCGCCGCCTGGGTGTCCTACTGGCACCTCGTCGGTGTCGCAGCACGCTACGGCGAAACCGGCTACGGCGCCGCCTACCTCCTGCCCATCTCCGTTGACGGACTTGTCATCGTCGCCAGCGTCAGCCTCGTCGAAATCAGCGCCCGCATCCGCGTCACGTCGCCGCAAGCAGCAGCCACAGCAGCCACCGAACACCGCCCGGCCCCAGCACCCACAGCTGGCGCCCCTGTGACTCCGCCACCGGCCTCCGAGCACGTTAGCCAGTCAGACAAGGCAGAGATTGCCGCAAGCCACGCCGACCCACGTCCGCTCGCGGGCGCCGAGCACACCGCCGCGCCGACGGCACGCACCCAGGCCTCGGTCGTGACGCCGCAGCCCGCCGCGGCAACCAGGCCACCGAGCGCCGACGCCAACGGCGACACACCGCCGCCGGGGCTCGACGCCACGCAGACACCACCCGACGCCGTCACTGCGCCTGCCGCCGGCAAGGCGGCCGGAACGCTCTCGGAGAACGCAGGCCCCACTGCCGCGACACCAGGCAGTCGGCCGCCGACCACCGAGATCGCGCCGCAGGCGACGCCCGCCGCAGACGCTGATCTGGGCGCACCGCCACCGGAGAGCGCCAAGGGCGGTGACCGGGAAGATGATCCACCGGCCGACGGCGACACCTGGTTGGCCGATACCGCCGCAGCGGTGGCGTACTGGCGACGCCGTGATCCCGCGCTGCAGCCGGGCGAGGTCGCTGCACGGATCGGCAGATCAGAACGGACTGTGCGCCGCCACTGGCAGCCACGAGCAGGGGCCCGCACCGCACGCACCAACGGCCATCCCACCGGCAAGCGGCGACGCTGATCCTTGTCCGACCCGGTCGGCCAGTGATCCGGGCGGCGACCCCAACGACAAAAGGACCGGGTTTCGTGCTCTCCGGGGCGGGCGTACGGCTTCAGCCGGTGACACACCGCGAGCGCGAGGACGAGCCCCGGTACGACGGTGGGCTGCACAGGGCCTTCCTGTCCAGCCCACCGGAATCCCCAAGGTCGCCCCGCGGGCGCCCACTTCACGTTGGCGCCCGCAGGGCGATCAGTGCTGCGCCCCGAACGGCCGCTAGGCAACAACTGTCTGATCGAGTATCCGTGAGTCCGCACGCCCCTTTCGGCGCCGCGAACGTCAGGGACGTCGCATGGTCGGCTGCGTCGACGACGGGTACGCGTAGCCGGCGTCCCAGGGGAAGCGGCCCTCCGGGTCGGGCCACACGATCTGCTGCACACGAACCTGCTGGCCGTATCGGGCAATCGCGGCGCCCGGGTGCAGCTGTTCGGTAGGAGTGCCGTCGATGACGACCGCGTCGTAGCCGGCGATCAGGTCGCCGATGCGTTGACCGTGGGTGAAGCGCTCGGCTCGGTCGTAGACGCGGGCGGCGAGGTCGTTGAGCAGTTGCTGTGAGATGGCGGGATCGAGTCCGGCGATCAGCAGCTCGGGATGGTCGTGGGCGGTGAGCCCGACGGTGTAGGCGAACGGGGCGTTGTCGTCGGTGTCGTCCGCGCCGGGGTGCACGAGCGTCACCGCCCAGCCGACCCGGTCGATGATCTCGCTCTGGCGGCGTAGGAAGTCCTCGATGCCGGTCACCGGTCAGTTCCTTTCCGCGTTGTCGTGACGCTCGGTCAGAGAGGGTGGATCGACTTCGATGAAGCCCCAGAGCCGCTCGATGAGATCCAGCGCCTGGGTGCGGTAGCGGTCGGCGAATCCGCGGCATATCGCCGGCTTAGCCTGCGGGTATAGGTAGTGCGGCAGGGTGTCGTGACAGATGATGTAGCGCTCTTGTTCGCGGGCGTGGTCGACGAGGGCGCGGAGCTGCCCTGGCTGGAGGTGCATCCGGTTGCCGGAGGCGAAGATGCAGGTGTCGCACTGCCGCGACAGCAGCCGCGACTTCCCCAGGATCGGATCGCCGACGCTGAGGGACTCGTCGAGGTCCGGTTCGACGGGATCGTCGCCGGGGTTGGGCACGTGTTCCATGATGTCTGCCTTGTTCAACGGGCAGGGGGCGCCGCCCGATGGCGATGCCCCTGGTCTCGGATCTTGTTGGGGTGGGATCGGCTGCTGCCGGCGGTGCCCGGGTGGCGGGTCGGGCCAGCTGCGTCGTGCTCGCCGGTGGTTGAGGCGCGCTCACTGCCTCGTGACGGGGGCGTGGACGGCGAGCAGGAGCCGGTCGGCCGGTGGCCACCCGTCGGCGGCGGGCTGCCAGGCGTCGGCGGCGTCGATGGTGGGAAACGGTCCGACGACCGCGAGTTGTGCGCGGTCACGGTCCAGCAGGGCCAGCGCGACGCGGTCGGCGTCGAGGGTGGTGGTGCGGGCGGCGTGTGCGATGTCCGGTGGTATGGAGGTCCACTCGTCGTCGCTGACGTTTGGTTCGTCGGGGTCGTGCAGGGTGACTGGTGTGGTGGCGGCGATGTCGGCGTCGTGCATGGCCAGGTGGGGCGCGTAGTGGGCGGTGGCGGCCCGGCCGGGGATCGGTCCGTGCAGGGATAGGGCGTTGGTGGTGGTGACGGCGAGCAGGGCGTGGGGCTGCTGGTCCTCGGCGGTGTCGAGCAGGGCGAGGCTGAACGCGTTGCGGCTGCCGATGTCGATCAGGGTGATCAGGGTGGGTCGTCCCGTGTCAGCGTTGTTCCAGCCGACGATCTCGAAGTGGTCGCTGGCGAGGGTGAGGAAGCGCTGGTAGGCGCGGTTGCTGGTGTCGAAGGGGTGTTCGATGTCGTTCACTGGTTCTCCCGGTTCAGGGCGCAGTGTGCCTGCTGCCGCGCGAGAGGCAGCTAAATAGGGGTTCGAGGCGTGAGCTTGCAGCCACTGATGACATGGCACCGCCGTGTCATCACTTGCCGCGCACATGGCACGCGGAGGGAGCGCATGGTCGCCGGCTCCGGAGGGTGACAGGCACTCGTCGTTGGCGACTGCGCTCCTAGCGGTGCGGGCACAGGTTCGTTGGGGCGGGGCGGGATTATCGGGCGAGGACGGAGACGGTCTCGCCGAGGAGCAACGGCGCTCCGTCCGGGCCTTTGATGTGGGCATGGATCCAGATGCGGTAGGGCTGCCCGTCGGCGTTGGTGAGGCGCCGCCAGTGGCCGCGCACGACGAACCGCACCCGGTAGTGCCACTTCGCCTCGCCGGTGGATTCCGTGACGGGTGTAGTGCGCCGGAGCATGACCACGCGGGTGTCGTGGCGGAGGTTGGCGCGCAGGGCGCGCCGGCGGGCGGGCCGGTCCAGGGGTGGTCGGGTGACGGTGGCGAGGGGTTGTTCCTGGATGCGCCAGAACGCGTCGAGCACGGCGGCGACGGCTCGCATCCGCAGCAATGATTCGTCGATGCAGAAGCGCCCGTCGGGGGCGGTCTCCCAGTCTTGGTCGACGGCCTCGGCTGGTTCGCCGGGGGCGATGATCGGGGTGCCGATGGGGATCTCGGCGGAGGAGTGCAGGACGTAGGGGCCGAACCGGGCGGCGAGTTCGGGGGCTTCGGTGAGTTGGCGGCGGCGGGTGGCGGCGGGGTCGAGGGGGTCGTCGCGGTCGGCCCAGCCGGTGATCCACCAGCCGGTGCGTCCGTTGCTGGTGTTGTGGAACTTCGCCCAGGCGATCGCGCCGATCGAGGTGACCTGGCCGTGGACGCCGCGTTCGTAGATGGGCTCGGGAAGGAACAGCACGCCGGCGTCGCTGGGGGCGACGTCGTTGCCGACGATGTCGCCGGTGAGGTCGAGGGCTTGGGCCGCTGCGGCGATGATCGCGGTCATGGCGGGGGCGAGGACGTAGGGTTCGCCGTCCTGCCACGGCTGGTGCGCGGCGCGGCTGAACGCGTCGGCGGCGCGCGCCCCGGTGTCGGGGCCGCCTCTGGTCGCGTCGGCGTCGGGTCCGAGGAACGCCTTGAGGTACTGCTGGGCGAAGCGGCTGCGGGTGTGGTCGGCCATACGGGCGCGCAGGTCGACCGCTGCGCGGGCGTAGCCGGCGAGGGTCGACTCACTACGGAAACTCACGGCACCTCCATCGATGTGGTCATAGTCGGCTGTGGAAGTCGTCGCTGTCAGGCGGCGCGGGGCTGGGTGCGCGAGGGCCGGAACCAGCCGGTGATCGGGGCTGGCGCGGCGACCCGGGCGCGGCCTCGCGCGCGGGGCTGGGGACGGATGGCGGCCTGCTGGGCGCGGTGGGCGTCGCGCGCTGGCGGGCAGGGGTATGCCTGGTCGGCGCAGCGCAGGTTGGCGCAGCGGTCAGGTTGGTGCGGCTGGGGTTGGTGGGCGGTGGCGACGTCGCTGGCGAGTAGCCACAACAAGACGTCGGTGACCGTGCGCGGTATCGCGCGGCGGTGCTGGGTGATCATGCGCTGCTGTCCTCTCCGGTTGGTGATCGGCGATGTCGGCCGCCACCGTCTGCGGCCAGCGGCATGGCTGACGCGGTCGGGTACGCCGCAGGCGGTGGCGGGGCCGGGGCCGGGGGTAGTCACGCTCGACTTCGCGCATTGATCAAGTCGCCGCCTGGCGGGCGGGCCTCGAAGATGCATGAGCTGGCGCTTCGCCGAAGGAATCGCGTGTCGACGACGGTGGTGCCCTGCCGGGGGCGGTCCCGGACCATGCGCTTGCGATACGCGGGCGGGTGCTCGGGCGGGCGGGTCAGCCCGACGCGCCGCCGCGGTTGGCCGCACGCAGGCGGGGTGTCTGGGTTCAGTCGTCGCGGTGGATGAGGAAGCAGTCGGGTGTGGCGGGGTCGTCGTGGCGGTAGTCGTCGAGGCGGGCGTCGTAGTGGGCGGGCTGGCCGCAGTGCCGGCAGCGCATGGGCTTCGCCTGGCTGAGGTCGCGGCCGTCGGGGTCGTAGGCGGTGGTGTGGTCGTGCGCGGGAAAGGCGCACGCTCCGTGGGTGCAGTACGGGCGGTCGCCGTGGCGCAGTCGCGCCACGACGAGGCCCTGCACGGCGACGGTCAGATCGATGCTGGCCCGGGTGCCGTCGTAGGGCACGCCGGCGGCGATCAGGTAGTCGTTGGCGTCGAGGTAGCGGTGCAGGTCAACGTATGAGCCGATCCCGACGGGCACGATGCCTTCGCTGATGTCGTTGTCGATCGCGGCGAGGATGACCTCGGCGTAGTGGCGCGCCCGCTCGGTCTGATCCGCGGTGGGTATATCCGGGGCGTGGTGGGCCAGCCAGACGCGGACCAGGGCGCGCAGGTGAGTGATGTGCGTGGCGCGTTGGGCGGTCAGGGCGTCCAGGCGCGGCCCGAGGGCCTGCAGCACGCCGATCGGGTTGAGGGTGGGTGCCGGGTCGCCGGGACCGGCGGCCAGCGCACGGCGGACCTCGTCGAGGTGCGCACCGACGGTGTCGGCGCACCGGCCGAGGTCGGACTCGGCGCCGGCGAGAGCGTGACAGGCGTCGGCGATGGCGGCGGCGGTCGCGGCCTTGTTCCCGCCGTTCTGTCGGGCCTGGGCGATCTCGTCGTCGCCGATGCGGTGGCCGGTGTACTTGTGGGCAAGGTGCAGCGGCACTGGTGAGCTCCTTCGCGCAGACGAAGTGCGGTCGGCGGGTAGCGGTGTCATCGCAGGTCGGCCGGGGTGTTGGTGGTGGTGTCGATGTCGCCGGGGGCGGCGGCGTCTCGGGCGGTGTTGTCCCAGTCGAGGTAGGTGTCGTGGCTCGTGCCGCTCAGGGCGGCGTCGATGGCGTCCTCGGCGGCCTCGACGGCGTCGTCCTGGCTGGTGGCGGTGACCTCGATCGTCACCGGCAGGGTGAGGCGGACCTGCCAGCGGCGCGGCAGTCCGGGCAGGTCCAGCGCGTGCAGGATCCGGTCGGCGGCATCCGGGTCGATGTCGTTCTCGGCGGCGGCGTCACGCAGTGTCTGCCACACCTGCCGGCGCAGCGCCAGGGACTGCTCGTCGTTGGCAGCGGGCGGGGCGCTCTGTTTGGTACGGAGGTGCTCGTGGATGCGGACGGTGGTGTGGGTGAGCCATCCCAGCGGTGCCGGTTGGCCGGGGTGGAAGGCGTCCCACGCATCACGCAGAACCGTCTCAAGGCTCGTCGGTCGCGGCTCATGATTTTCAGGGGTGGACATGTGGTCTCCGAATCGGTGAACAAGCAGACGGCCCCGCCTCCCTGGATGGGGGCGGGGCCGTCGGGCGGGCTGCTCAGTCGTGGCGGCGGGTGCGGGTGGCGCGCACCTCGTAGGTGTCGGCGCTCACGCTGAGGTGCAGCCACCGGTAGCCGGCGGCGTGCGCGGCGCGCAGGGTGTCGATCAGCGGCGTAGGCGCCTCGGTGAGGTGCAGGTGTTCGACGAAGTCGTCGCCGAGGTCAGGGTGGTGACGGGGGCCGTCGGTGTCGGGGTTCCAGCCGTGGGCGTAGACGATGAGGTTCGCCTCGGACCGGTTCGGGTCGGCGAGGCGGGGCAGGCCGCTGGACATGAGGTAGACGCCGTGGTCGTGGACCCACTCCAACGCGCCGGGGCAGAGCGTGCCGTCCTCGCGTTCGGTGAAGGTCGGGGCGTGCTCGTCGGCGGCGACGGCGTGTTCAGCCAGCCGCAGTGTGTCGGTGAGGTCGAAGTACAGGCGGGCTGTCATCAGGATCTCCTCGCGGGGAAGGCGGGTCACCGGACGGTGCGGTTCGGTTGCCCGGGCTTCGTGTCTGCCGGTGGCAGTTCGGTCAGGTGGAGGCGCTGGTGGGCTGAGGTGTTGGCGTAGGCGTGCCGAGACCGAGGGCGGCGGCGATGGCCGGGCCCTGGTGGATGGCGGCGAGGGCGGTGGGTAGGTGGCGGCGCTGCCATCCGCGCAGGGCCGCTGCCAGGTCAGCGCCGAAGCGGCGGTGTTGGGTGAGAGCGGCAGCGAGGCCGGCGGCTTGCTCGATGCCGTTGTTCGCGCCGCGGGCGGTGTGCGGGCGTACGGGGGCGAGGGCGTCGCCGAGCAGGACCGCCCAGCCGTGGCCGATGGGCCAGGCCATGCGGGTGGGCGGGTCGATGTCCATCACGGGCACCGCCATCCGGACGGCGGTGGTGTGCACGGTCGCGACGTGCGGGGTCGGCAGCAGCCGGGTGGCGTGGGCGTCGACGTGTGCGCGGGCCGCGGGACCGATGTGGTGCGGCAGGGCGAACATCCGCCGCTCGGGTGGCGCCCCGAAGTGGTGTGTGTAGTCGACGGGGGTGCAGGTGAGGTAGAAGGTCCAGTCCAGCCCGCCGGGGATGGGGGCGACGTTGTACTGGCAGCCGGGTCCGGGTTCGAGGCGCAGGAAGTCGCGCAGGGACGCCTCGGGGGTGGGTGCGTAACCGCGGTGGGCGACGTAGCCGGCGTAGCGCAGCCGTCGTGACGGGTCGAGCAGGCGACGGCCGGTGGAGGCGCGGCCGTCGGCGAACACCACCAGGTCCGCGACCTCCCGGGAGCCATCGGCGAATGCCAGCAGGGGTTGCCCGTGGGAGGTGCCGATGCCGGTGACGCGACGGCCGGTGTGCAGCACGCCGTCGGGTAGGCGGCTGGTGAGCGCGTGGTGCAGCAGTGTCCAGGTGGTGTTGCGCCCCGGGTAGACCTGCTGGGCGGTGTGGATGTGCTGACGGCCGCGGACGGTGACCTGCCAAACCGTTTCGGAGTTGTAGGCGACGATCTCGCTCTGGTCGATGCCGAGCCGGTCGAGGACGTCCAGGGCGGGGTGTTCCAGGCCGATCAGTCCGCCTTCGCGCGGCGCGACACCTGTGGCGGCTTCGTAGAGGGCGACATCGGTGAAGCCGGCGTCGAGCAGCAGCAGGGCGGTGGTGCAGCCGGTGAGGGACCCGCCGATCACGGCGATGCGCGGTTGCGTGCCATGCGCCAGCGGACCGATCGGGGTGGAGCGCGGTGCGCCTGTCGGATGGGTGAGCAGGTGTCGTGCCATGAGGTTCCCTTCTGAGCAGGGGGAACCCGGGCACGGCCGCTCGGCCGTGCCCGGGGATGCGCGGATTGCGCGAGGTGGCCGGGCAACGGCCTGGTTCGTGCGGGAAAGAAGGTCAGCGGCGAGAGGTTGGGGCTGTCATGCGTGTTCGAGGGCGGCGACGGCGGCGACGGCGATCGCGTCGACCGCCTCGACTGGGTCGGCGACCAGAAGGGTGGTGGTGTGGCCGAAGGTGTGCCCGCTCAGGTCGGCGGGGCGTAGCCACAGCACCGCGCACCCGGACTGGTGCAGGGTGGTGATCAGCCGTTGCGCGGGTTCGATGTCGGGAAGGTCGCCGTCGGAGACGACGGCGAGCATCCGCAGCCGTCCGGGTTGGCGCAGATGCAGCAACTGGTCGGCGAGTTTGACCGCGTCGCCGAACGCGGTGGTACCGCCGACGGCCGGCATGTCCAGGACATGGGTGGGCTGCTGGCGGGGCGGCACGAGCACCGTCGCGCTGCTACCGAAGCCGATCATGGTGGTGATGGCTTGGTTGGTGCGGGCGGCGTGAGCGAGTATCCAGCCAGCCGAGGACATCGGCGCCGCGTAGGAGTGCATCGAGAAGGACGTGTCCACGAGTACGGCCAGGTGCAGGGTGGGCTTCGGCGGCGAGACCTGCGTGCGGCGCTGCCAGGGTGTGGCGGTGGGCATGCTGCCGGCGGCGATCTGCGCTTTCGCGGTGATGGCGTGTCGGGTGCGCAGCCGCCCGGGCGGTATCGGACTGGGGCGGCTGTCGGGCTCGGGCACATGAGTGCGGGCCCGGCGCAACCGGGCGGCGAGGTGGCGGGCCGCGGTCCGCTCGGCGTCGGTGGGATCGCGGCGCGTCCACCACGCGGGCGCACCGTGCTGGGACTGGATCTGCTGGGCGGCGTACTCCGCCGGTGTGACGCCAGTAGCGTGCGCGAGGTAGTCGGCCAAGGCCTGGGCGAGCTGGCCGGCGAACGCGCCGGGGTCCGGCTGCGGCGGTTCCGGCCGCTGGTGCGGGTCGATGCCGAGGATGCGGCACCACCGCCACGCCAGGTCGATCATCGCGGTGGCGTCGGTGTCGTCGACGGTGTGCGCCTCGCGCCACACGTCTCGCAGCTGCCGCAGCGTCTTGCGGCCGAGGACTGCGGTGACGGCGGCCCGGACGCCCTTGATGTCCTTGGCCGTGATGATGCGCGCGTCCACGCGGGCCAAGAGCAGGCCGGCGAGGTAAGCGGCGTGCCAGGCGTCGTCGACCGGCGCGTCACCGGGGTCGAGCAGGGTTGTGACGGTGTGGCGCAGCCACCGGCGGTCACCGCGCCGCCTGCCGCGCTGCCGGTTCTCGGCGCGGGATTCCTCGAGCAGGTCTGCGACTGCGGCGACGACCGGCGGCGTGCCAGCAGGGGCTGTCCACAGGCTGTGCTTGGCGTGGGCGGCTTCGTGCACGAGCAGCCCGTAGGCGGTCGGCACGAGGCGTTTGTGGCCGGCGCGTGCCGGATTGGTGATGTCGGGGGCGCCGATGTGGGTGGCGTCGACCTCGATGCGGCGGGCGTCGGGGTAGAAGCAGGCGGGGGCGCCGCCGCCCGCGCCGGGGGCGACGGTGACGGTCAAGTCGGTGCGGCCGGTCAGGACGGGGATGTGGCGTGTCCAGGCGTCGCTCCACGCACGCCAGTCCGGGGCGTCGACCGTTGAGGTGCCGGATCCGGCGCTGCGGTGGCTGGAGGGATGAGGCATCGAGGTGTTCTCCTTGTCTCTGAGGGGTTAGCGCTGTTTGCCGAGGGCCAGTGGGGTGATGTCCGCGCCGAACTGCTGTCGGAGGGCAGCGAGGACCTGTTCGCGGTCCTCGGCGGGGGCGCGGCCGACCAGGTTCGCCACCGCCGCGGCGTTTCCGAGGGTTTTGGCGACGCGGGTGAAACCGAGCAGTTCGCGTAGCTGGGGAGCCCAGCTGACGCGCCCGTCCGCCAGGTTCTTGTTGAGTGCGATGGCGGCCTCGACAGCGGGTCGGGGCACACCGAGGTGGCGGGCGAGGTCCCAGTCGGTGGTGACCTCGATGTGCACGTCGAAGCGGGACGCGAGCGCTTCGGTGAGGATCGCGCCGTGCACGCCGGGGTTGTGGCCGGCGATGACGTAGAAGCCGTCGGCGGCCTCGACGCGTCCGTTGCGGTAGCCGGGGATGGTGATGACGCGGCGGCCGTCCATGGCCGGGTAGAGCACGGCGAGGACCTTCGGCGGGATGAGGGTGGCGTCGTCGACCAGCAACGCCCGCCCTTCTCGCATCGCCACGACGAGGGGTCCGTAGACGAACTCGAAGCCGCCGTCGGGCAGGGGGATGAAGTTGCCGAGGAAGTCCTCCACGACCGTGTCGCCGGTACCGGCGACGGTCAGCAGGTCGCCGAATGCGGCTTCAACGAGGGCGGTCTTGCCGGTGCCCGGTGGGCCGTAGAGCAGCACCGGGATACGCTTTTCCCGCAGCCGGCGCAGCACGTCCACGTCGGTGGCCCCCGCCAGCTTGCGCGGGAAGTACAGGTCACCGTTCGGGCGGGCGACCGGCTGCCGCCGACCTGCCCCGCGACGTCCTTGGCGGGGTGTGTGCGGGGCAGGCGGCGGCATCGTGCCGGCGGCGTCGATACCGGCCTGGGTAATCTGGAAGCGGTGCGGGCCGGTCAGGTGGGTGGCGTACCCGGCGGCGGCCATCTTCTTCAGCGCCTCGAAAACAGCCCCGGTCGAGGGCACGGACAACGCTTTCGTGATCTCCCCGACGGTCATCATCTGGTCCGGGTGAGCGGCGAGGTGCGCGGCGACCTTGTGGTACAGGTAGCCGGGGCGCCTACTCCCGCCAGCGGGAGGCGGGGTGGCAGGTGCGGTGGTGGGATCCATGCGGGTCCTCCTGACGTCAGGAATGGGCCCGCGCACCCGTCTCCGGATGCGCGGGCAGAAGCGAAAAGTCCGCGCAGCGGAGACAGGAACCGCCGGGGAGCGTCACAGCAGGACGCTCGGCGTGGTCGATACAAGGTGCAGCCGGACCGCCGGCTGCCCGGAGAGGGCCATCAGCACGGCGAGCCATGAAGCCCGTTCTCACCAGCGGCTAGACACGGTGGTTGCGGTCAGGACCGGCCAGCACGGCCGCGGCGTCCGGTAGCTGGTAGGGCGCGGGTGTCACCGGTCGCGGGCGAGGTGCACCAGCCGGGTCAGTCCGGTCGCGATCCGGGAACCGCCGATCCGTGGTGGCGCAGCCGTCCACGTGTCGACGGTGGCGGTGTTGGCTCCGCGGACCCGCATGACTCGGTAGAGGCGTAGGTCGATGTCGGTGGCGGCGACAACGCGGGTCTCCAGTCGGGCGGACGCGGGTGCCTGGGCGAGGTCGCCGTGGTGGTAGCCGGACGTGACCCGGCTGGCCCACGCTTCGAAGACCATGGCGAAGCCGATGCAGCGTCGCCCGTGCTGGTGCAGCCACGAGCGCAGCGCGTCACGCATCGGGGCGCTGGCCAGGTTCGTGACCAGGCTGTGCAGGATCACCGCTGGTGGGAGGTTCGGGTCGCCGCCGGCGAGGTGGAGGTCGTGCCAGGCGCTCGGGTCGACCAGGTCGGCGTCGACGTCGACGCGGTGCGGGTGCGCGGACATCGGCCGGTCGAACAGGCCGATCAGCTCCGGTGACAGGTCCCAGCCGTGTCGCTCGTGCAGCGCTTCGACGTCGATGAGCGCACGGGTGAGGTTGTCCCGGGTGCGGGGATAGAGCATCGAGCCTCCTTGAGGGTGTCAGGGGTATGGCAGCCGTCGGTGGCGGCGCCGGGGCGTGGGTGGGCGTGATTCGGCACCGCCCGAGGGCACGCAGGCGGTTGCCTGCGCAGCTGCCGTCGGTGGCACCGGCGAACGGTCCGGCATTTGAGAAGAGAGACCCGGGTACGGCCACGCGGCCGTACCCGGGAACTCGTGGTGCTGCGGTTGTTCGCCACGAGGTGGGTTCGGCCTGGGCGGGCCCCCACAGGGGTGGGCGGTGGTCAGGCGTGTCCGACGACGCGGTCGCAGCGTCCGGGATCGACGGGCAGCCAGGACAGTCCCCAACCGATGCGGTAGCGCCCGGCGGTGGGTTCGACGAGGTGGACGCCGCCGCCGAGGGACAGCGGGCGGGCGATGGTGAGGACGCGTCCGTCGAAGTTGACCGTGCGCCAGTCCCCGCCCACGTACTCGGCCATCTCATCGAGGGTTCGGGCGAGGGCGGCGACCGCCTGCGCGTCGATGCTGAGTTCGAAGGTGCCGTTCCACCGGCCGATCACCGTGGCGGTGTAACCCTGGTAGTAGCGGTGGGAGCCGTGCACCGGCTCGTAGCGCAGCCAGGGCCCGGAGAACACGGCGGTGCTGCCGCGTTGCGGCAGGTAGTCAGGAGTGGGCATCGACGACCGCCACCGACCAGTCGGCCGGCTTGAACCGGGCGTGGCGTCGCCGTGGGCGGCCTGGATGCCGCCACGGTGTGGACCAGTCGACCGGGGTGGGCCTGCGCCGTGATGACGCCAGGGTGGGGTCGGGGTTGCGTCGTCCGGCCACCAGGTCGGCGAAGACCGCCTGCAGGCGTGGTGGGACAGAGCCGGTGTCGGTGCCGGTGAGGATGGCCTCGTCGACGCCGAGCCACACCACGCCGGCCAGGTCGACCCACGCCGATGGTGTGCGGCCCGGCGGGAACCGCCAGCCGGGGTGCAGCAGCCTGGGCAGCGCCACGATGTCGCCGGGGTACTGCGGCCAGTCGGTGTAGCTGAAGGGCAGCAGGGTGCCGGGCCGACGGCCGGCCGCTACGGCGTCAGCGCACGCGGGGCACTCCACATCCTGGACTCGGGTGGTGCCGCCGCACGCCTGCAGATGTGCCAGTTGCGAGGATCGGCGCCGGGCTCGTAGTCGGTGCTCCACGCTCCGGTCACCTGCCCGCCGAGCCGGTAGGCGTCGATGACGCCAGCGCGCAACAGGGGACGCATCGGCTTGATCAGGTGCGCGTCAACAGTCGCCACGCTCGCAGAGGCGCGGACGAGGACCGCGAAGAGACGGTGTCCCATCAGCGCGCCCCCCGACCGGTCCGCGGCGGGGCGTCCTGGTGCGCTGCGCGGGCCTCGTGCGGCATCGAGCCAGGGCGGCCGTGCCGGGGCAGCGCCAACCCCTGCTCGGGGGTGGCCCTGCCCTTGCGCGCGTCGGCGTCGGCCAGGCCGCCGGCGCGGGTGGCGGGGCCGCGCCGACGGGCGGTGGGGCGCGGCAGGCGGCGTCCCGCCGCGACGTACGGGGCGAGTGCCTCGCGCATCCGCTGCTGGTTGCTCGGGGACAGGTCGATCTCGTACTCCACGCCGTCCAGCGCGAAGCGGTAGGTCCGTACGTTGTCGGTGCTGTGGTCCAAGTCGTCGGTGACCACCACGATGGTTCTGCTTGCCATCAGCCTGCTCTCCATATCTTGGGCATGACGAAGCCCCGACGCGGGCAGACAGCGTCGGGGCTGGTGTGAACGGGTGCCGGAGCGGAACGAGGTAGGTGCCGTGCCGGGGCGGGCTGCCGCTAACCGGCGGTGTAGGCGGCCTCGCCGTCGGCGTCGGTGACGCGGATGATCGACAGCGGGGCCGTGGGGATGAGGTCCTTCCGGTGGACGTTGGGCCACTGGTAGCCGTCGCCGCCGAGGCGGGCGATGGTGTACGCGGGGTCGAGGAACCCGTCGACCACGACGTACAGGTACCGGCCCATCTCCGCGGCCAGCGCCGGCGCGACGGCAACGATCTCGCCCGGCTGCAACGACCGCTGGTTCTCCTCCGACAGCTGGTCAGTCATCGGTCACGTCCTTGCCCCGCAGGCCCTGCTCGGCACTGTCATCGACAGGTGCGTCGGGGATGGTGCCGGCGATGCGGTCACAGTCGTAGGGATCTACCGGGATCCAGGTCCACGACCGGCCCATCACGATGTACCGGCCGTCGGTGTCCGGGCTGATCCGCTCGATGGCGTCCGGGTCGTCCTGCACGCGGGTCTCGTCGGCGACGATGACATCGCCGTCGAAGAACATCCGCCCTACCGACTGGTCCGTTCTGCTGTCCAGGTCCGTCTCGGGGACGCCGGCGTCGGTCAGGGACTGGCGGAAGCGGTCGCGGACGGCCTGCTGGTCGGCGACGATCGCCTCGGCGACGTCGCGGGTGCAGGTGAACACCGCCCACCCGTTCCACCGGTCGACCAGGGTTCCGGCGAACCCGACCGGGATGCGCATGTGCCCGTCGGCGTTGGGCTGCCACGCCCAGTCGCCGGCGAACACCCCCGGCCCGCCCAGGCGCACCCGGTCGGGACGCAGATGGGTGAGGTCCCGGTCGTCGCCGTCGGGGTGCAGGAGCATGCGGCATTGGCGGGCCACCTCGGCGTTCGCCGCGTCGTCGTAGCCGTCGCACCACGCCCACCGCGCCTGGTCACACTGCCGTGCGGTCAGCTGGTCCCAGGTTGGCGCGTCGGGCGGGGCGTGCTCGGCGTACCGGTCGGCGTCCTCGGCGAGGTGGTACCGGTCGGCGGTCGGCAGCCCGTCGAGGACCTCCGGGTCGACGTCCTCGACGCCGTTCAAGACCTGTCGCGCGATGGCGGTGACGTCGCCACGTGCGCGGCCTCCCAGACTGTGCTGCGCCCACCAGCCGGCGGCGTCGCGCCCGGCAGTCGCCCCCGCGGCGCGCAACGCGTCCAGGACCCGCTGCCAACCGTCGGTGGTCACCGGGGCGGGCAGGACCTGGTCGCCCTCGGCGAGCAGCAGCGACAGGCGGGAGCCGTTGTCCCAGGCCACGTCGAGGACCTGGCTCTGCGGGTCGTAGCGGCGCACGGTGCCTTCGTCGCCGGGGCGCAGGAGGGTGTGCGGGTCGGTGGTGTGTTCGAGGGTGACGCGGTCACCGGGCTGGTAGGTCACCGGGTCGCTCCTTCGCTCGGGGTGGGCAGGAGCCACCACGACCAGTCAGGCATGGCGACGTCGAGCAGTAGCAGCCCGTCGGCGTCGCGGCGCAGCCGGTGCGGACCTCGACGGTCGGGCCACGCCAGGTCGAACTCGACCCTCACTCGGTGCAGCCACGGCTCACGCCGTGCGGCCTGCTCCTCGGTGGGGGTGGTGGCGGCGCAGATGGCCTGCGCGGTGGCATCGGTGAACCGCCAGACCGGCGCGTTGTGGGGGTGCCGGGCGAGGCAGATTTCGGCGTCCAAGCCGGTGCGCGCGTCTGGCAGCCACAGGTGCGCGGATTGCCAGTGGTGCCCGTGCAGGGTGTAGCCGCCGCAACCCAGCACCGGCTCGGCGGCGTCGGTGTCGAGCGGGGCGGTGCTGTGCCGCAGCCATCGTCCCCGGCGGGTCGCCTCGTAGACCTGCACCGAGTCGGTGGCGACGTCGACCAGGTACAACCACTCGAGCCGGTCGTCGACCGGCGCGTCGGTGCGCCCGCGGCGGACGCTGCCGAGCGCGTCGGTGTGGCTGGTGTCAGGCGCCGGCTGTGTCCCGCCGCTCGGGTCGGGGTGGGCAGCCGCAGGCTGCGGCCAGGTCCAGTCGTGGCGTAGCACCGCCTCGGCCAGAGCCTGGGTGTTCTCGTCGAGGCTGCGCTGCCAGACGAGGCGCAGCAGCGGCAGCACCGCCTGCGGGTGACTCTCCAGTGGCAGTAGCCGAGCGGCGTAGGCGCCCTCGGGGGCGGTGACGCCGATCAGGGTCAAGCGATTCACGAGGTTCCTCCGGAAACAGATGGGCCGCCCGGATAACCGGGCGGCCTGAGGTTGTGTGTGGACGGACGGCAGCGCCACGACTGGCGCTGCGCTGCCCCCAGCGGGCAGCGGAGGACCACGCGGACCCGGGCGGCGATGTCGTCTGGCGATCGCATCGTCATGACGTGCACTCCTTACTGGTGGGGGTGTCGTGGACCTGTTGCCGCGGACGCGGCGAACGTCGGGCATCCTGGTGACACCGACGACGGTGGGGTGCGGGTGTGAACAGCACACGCTGCTGACGTACGACTACGACCTAAAGATCGACGCCGATGAGGCGCCGGCGCTGCTCACCGCCGCTCAGTTGGAGGGCTGGCTGCGCCAGGCCAGCGCAGAGGGACACGTTGCCCAAGCGTGTGGCGCTGGCCAGGTATAGGTTCTTTGATCTTGTCGCCGGGCGGCGCTCTGACCAGGGGTGTTTGGCCTGCTTCGCAAACTGAATGTCGCTCCCTTTTTCGCAAGATCGTGTCGTTTTCTGGGCGTAGTGGTTTGGCCGACCGCCAGGCTGGTCGACTGAGCCGTACTTACATTGAGGCAGGTCGATGGCTCAGGGGGACCGAAACGGCGATTGGCGCTCAGCACGGCGCGGCTGGTCGCAGGCCCAGTTGCGGGTGTCAGGCGGCGTCGTCGTCAGCCGGGTGTGCACGCGCGCGGATGGCGGTGGCCGCAGCGTGCGTTGAGCAGGGGAGGAGGCGGCTGGGCTGAGCCGTCAGGCTGAGTTCGTGGTCACGGACGGTTGGGCAATGGAACGGCTCGTAGGCGCCAACTGAGGACGAGGGTCAGGAGCGCTGCCGCAGTCGTGATCCAGTAGTTGGTGTGCCAGGATCGGCCCGTGGAGAAATTCGCGGTGAGTAGCGATTCCGGTTGGGCTTGCTGAGCAACCACGAGTAGTGCGAACAGGGATGGCGTGGCGACGGTGGCGACCAGCGGGCCGAGTACGAGGCAGAGAATCGCGCCGATGCTTGTGAAGACAACCACGTTGCCGATGAGCCCGTGCAGGGGTGGGAACTGCGTGTCGGGGTGACGGGTGGTGATCACCCAGTACCAGACCGGCAGGACGGCCAGCGGGGCTGCGAGCATGATCGTGGAGTAGGTCAGGTGTCCGAGCCGCGCGGACCGGTGCGCGATGAGTTCTCGCCCGTCGAATCGTGGAGTGGTGATCGCCGGGAGGACGCTGGCTAGCGCGACGGCAACGAGCTCCGGGGTGCCGACGCCGCGGGGCGGCAGGTCGAACACCGCGCTAACCGACAGACTCAGCTCGGGAAACGCAGCAGCGATGACCAGTGCGACGACGATGACGGTCGAGGCGAGTGGCCCGCCGCGGGTGTGCCAGAGTCCAGCGACACGGCCACGCATCACGGAAGGCTGGCGGGTGAGAGCAGGCACGATCGGACTAGCTGTTGGTTGGTCTGAACGAACTCGATGAGTTGTTCGGCGTTCATGGTTGTCAGCTTCTGCGCTGCTGGCGGTGGCTGGGCTGGTGCCACGGTGCTCGCCAGTTGGTCGAAGCCGGCCAGCTGAAGAACTCGTCCTTGCAGCACAGCCGCGATGTCACGGCCCTCGACAGTCCGGCCCGGCTGCGAGCAGGTGCGGAGTGTCATGGCTTCGCTGACGAGGAAGGCGACCTGGTCGGGGATGGCGGCGGCGACAAAACGGCGATCGAGAGGACCCGGATCGAGACTGACGAACGCCTCCCCAGGACGCGGCGTGTCGTGATCAGAAACCGCGAAGTCCGTCACACGGCGCAGCACCGGCGCGAGGCCGGCATCACGTAGGCGCCCCACGACGTTGACGGTGCGAGCCATCGCCGGAGCGTTAGCCGCGTGTAGGCACACCTCCGTGTCCTCCACCTGCTGGCACATCTGCGCCACAGGGCGGTCCACCACATACAGTTCCGGGCGCCAGGCGAACGCGATCGCCGTCAGAGCTGCCACTGCGGCGACCCACGTCAGTAAAGGGCGGCCGTTGCTGCGGACTGACCCGTGTGACCTGGCCCAGCACGCCAGCGAGGCGGCGAGCAGACAGATCGCGGTGGAGGCCACAACGGCGAAGATGGTGGTCGGCAGACTCAACTCGAACCTGGGAGTGGTGACGAACTGCCGCACGGGCAGGATCAGCCCGATCGGTGCGAACAGCGACGCATTAGGCAAGCCCATGATCGCGAAAGCGAGCAGCCCGACCGCAGGTGCGATCACCCAGTGCCGGATGGCCGCGCCGAGGCCGAACCCGATCAGAGTCAACGTGACCAGACCAGCCAGGCCGACCACCACGTCCTGCAGCGCCAAGGCTCCGGCGGTAGCCTGGCGCACCGCAGCGATCTCAATCGGAACCAGCCCGACCGCGTGCCCCAGGCAGAGCCAGAACGCCAGGGAAAGCCCGTGAGTGAGAAACAGGCCTTCGCCCACTTTCGGGCGCAGCGGCAAGGCCACTGGCGAGGAACTCGGGAAGTAGGCCGCGCCCAGTGCCGCTGCTGCGGCAGCCGCCACCGATCCAGGGATCCACAGCTGCTCATGCCAGGCGGCGGAGACGGCCGCCCAAGTGACGTAGTCGGCAGCGAGCATGCTCCTGGTCGCTAGGAACGAACCGGCTGCCATCAACGCAGCCGCGGCCGGGAACACCCAGAGCGGGCCGGGCCAGCCGAGCAGTAGGCGCAACCGGCTCATTCGGCGCCACCGAACGACATGATCAGGTCGTCGTAGGCGCATTCGAACGGCGACCCGGGCCGGCTATCGACCCTGGGCCGGGTTGTGGCCAGTCCCGTGAGCGGGCCCTGGTACCGGATCTTGCCCTCGGCCAGGACAGCGACGGTATCCGCGAGATGCTCCACGTCCTCGGTCAGGTGGGTGGACAGCAGCACCGGCCGCTCGGCTCCCAGTTGCCGGATCACCTCTCGCACCTTGAGTCGCTGTCCGGGGTCGAGACCGACTGTGGGCTCGTCCAGAATGACGATCCGCGGATCGTGCACGATGCCGGTGGCAAGGGCGACTCGTTGGCGCTGCCCCCCGCTGAGGGTGCGAATCCGCCGTGATCCAAGGTCCCACGCCTGCATCTTGTTCAACGCCACCCTGACCGCCTCGTCCGTCCGCGCAGCGTCCACGCCGCTGAGCCAGGCCGCGTAGGCGACGAGGTCACGCACCTTCGCCAAGCCGGGAAGCGACGGATTCTGCGGCACGTACCCGATCAACGCCTGTGCCGCCTTGCCGTCGCTGACATCCCGACCGTCGATGACCACCCGCCCCTCATCGGGACGCGCCAATCCGACGACGCACTTGATCAGCGTGGTCTTTCCCGCCCCATTCGGACCCAGCAGGGCGGTCACTCCTCGACCGACGGTGCAGGAGGCACCGGTAAGCACCCGGCGCCTCCTGTATGAGAACGAGAGGTCCTGAACCTCAACTGTGCCCGTCACTCAATGAACCTCTGTCCTCGCCCGACCGATCTGATCAGCAGCGCTGGGCCCGCGACGACTCGGCCGACGCCCCGGTGCTCGACACGAACTTGGAGTAGTAGTTGCCCGTGCCGTTGCCGCAGGACCCGTCCACCAAGGCCGTTCCGGCGTCAAAGGACTTCTTGCCCACCTCGTCGTCGGGCCAGTTGTTGCGATCCTCATAGATGTATCCGGTGCCGGGGATCGTGTTGCCGCAGCCCTCGCGGCCGACCCATGCGTTGTTGTCGGAGTCCGGCACATCGGCGCGGAGGGTGCAGGCCTGCACAGTGTTGGAGCCGGCGACGGCGACCCCGGCCCCCACGCCGACCAGGATGAAGGCGAACACGCCAGTAGCCAGAGCCCGTGAGATCTTTCGCATAACGACCCTTTCCGTAGTCACTGCACGCCGTGGTTCGGGCGAATCAGCGAAACCTTTGGGTTGTGATCCACTCGCCGGCTGGGTCACTTATTGCAGTCGATACCTTACCTGCGGTGCCTGTCAAGGCTCCACGCCGAAGGATCTCATCGACATCCATAGTCATGTTAAACCTGATCAACGGCTTTCGTGCTCTGGTCAATGGCGTCATGCGGTCGCGGCGCGGGTCGTCACGGCGCCAACCGCGTAGCGGTTTGGCGTACTGCTGGTCGGCTGGGCGACGATGCGGCGGACGACTGCCAGCCGACCGGCCCATGCGGACAGTTTGCTGATCTTGACGACGTCGCCGCTGTGAGGGGCCTGCACGATCAGTCCTTGGCCGAGGTACATGCCGACGTGGCCGGGGCGGGCGGTGCTTCCGCGGCTGCCGGGGATGAACAGCAGGTCCCCCGGCCGCAGGTCGCGGTAGTCGGTGACCGCGGTACCGGCGTGGACCTGGTCTCTGGTGGTGCGGGGAAGGGCTATGCCGGCGGCCCGAATCAGTAGTCGCGGGTGGTGAGGGTTTGGGGCCGGATACGGCGCAGGGCCGGCGCTCCACCCCTGGACGCCGGCCCTGCTGCGCGTCGTCGACGGAATGCGGCAGAGCACCACGCCGTCGACAGCGCGACCCCTCGCCGTGAACATCGATCGAACTCGTCAATAGTGACGGACCTCCGCCCGCCTTCTTTCATCGAAATAGATCGATGAAATTGGCACCCAAGGGATGCCAACTGCCGCCGGACGGAATCGGACGCCCCCGGAACCCGCCGGCCGGGGCGGGACGTAGGGGATGCTCGTCGGACGAGCAGCCACCGAGCAGCCACACGTCCACAAGGGACAGACAACGAAAGAGCCTGACCCGCGTTTCCGCAGGTCAGGCTCTTTTGATCTTGTGCGCCCGAAGGGACTCGAACCCCTAACCTTCTGATCCGTAGTCAGATGCTCTATCCGTTGAGCTACGGGCGCCCGGTGCTCAGCCAGTCTACACACCCGGCTTTCGCGCGGAGACTCCGGGATTCGAACCCGGGAGGGGCTTTAAGACCCCAACCGCATTAGCAGTGCGGCGCCATAGACCAGACTAGGCGAAGTCTCCCTGGTGGCCCTGCAGACCACCGCGCCCGAGAATACAGGGCCTGCCCCACCGGGAGCAAAGCGGCTTCCCCGTTCCGCCCGCCGGCTGCCGGGCCGAGCCGCCTCCGACCAGGCCAAGATTCGCCCCGCTCTTGCGTTCCTAAGCTGTGTCCGGGCGTGATCGGGACTACGCTACATCGATATGCAGGAGCAGCCGCCGCCCGAGCCGACCCGCCGAGAGCCTGCTCAGGGAGCGCGTCGACGCTCCCCCGAGGCGACCTTCAGCCCGCCCCCCGCGCCTCCGGAGCCGGCCCGGCCGGAGGATTCCGAGAAGCGCCCGCGGCGGGCGAAGCCGGCACCCACCGTGCTCTTCCAGCCTCCGTCGGCCGATGCGCCGCTGCCCCGCCAGGCCGGCCGCTCGGCGGGCGCCGCGCCGCTGAAGCGCCCCGCTCCGGCCGGGAGAACCCGCGAGGGTGATGTGCCACACAGCGGCGGCGGGCTACCGCCCGCGACTGCCGGCCAGCCGCTGCCCGCCGCCGGCTTCGCCGACCCGCCCGGCTCCGAATCCAACGCCTCCGACAGGAACGCCGTCCCCGGCCTGAACCCGCCACCCGCAAAGCAGGCACCCCCTGCGGAAAAGACGCCGCCCGTGGCGAAGACGCCGCCTGCGAAGAAGACACCGCCCGCGAAGAAGACATCAGCCGCGACGGAGGCACCGGACGCGAAGAAGGCACCGGACGCGAAGACGCCGCCCGCCGCGAAGAAGGCACCGGCAGTAAGGAGGACAGCCGGGACGGAGGCACCGGACGCCAGGCGGTCGCCGGCCGTGCGGAAGGCCGCCGCAAAGAAGGCGGGCCCGGCGGCGAGGAGCGCGTCGGCCCGAGCCGCCGCGTCCGGCGGGCAGACCGCATCCGCAGGAGCGACGGTGTACTCCGGCAGTGCGACGCCCGCGAAGGAGGACGCCCCGGCGACTCCCGCGTCGCCCCCGGACCCGGCCCAGACTCCCGCCCCGTCCCCGGGCCCGGCCCAGACTCCGGCGCCGTCCCTGCCCCGAGACCACGGCATGGTCACCGACACCGACGTGGCGGGCGCCGCGCTGGCGCGTACCCCGGAAACGGTTCTGCGGGTGGCCGCCGCGCGGATGCTCGAGCATCCCGCTTTCGCGCCGGAGCTGCTGGCGCTGGCTGCCGTCGAGGCGGCCGGGCCGCGCGCCCGTGACTGGGCGCGGCGGCTTCGCGACGCGTACCCGGATGCGGGTGCCGACGGGTTGGCGCGGCTGGCGAGCCGACGGTTCGTCCGGCAGGCCGGGGTGGGTGGGGCCACCGCCGCGCTGGCCGGGCTCTTCGCGCCGGCGGCCGAGCTGGCGGTGGGGTTGTGGGCGCAGGCCAACCTGGTGCTGCACCTGGCGGCGGCGTACGGCCGGGATCCGACCCATCCGGATCGGGCGGTGGAGCTGCTGGTGCTTACGCGTGTGCATCCGGACGCCGAGAACGCGCGGGCCGCGTTGGCGGCGGCCCGGTCGGTGGCGGAACCCGAGGCGGCGGGCTGGCCCCGGGCGGCGGAAGCCGCGTGGCGGCTGGCCGCGCCGCTGGCCGCGCAGGCAGGTGGCTGGGTGGCGCTGCGGTTGGCGTCCCGGCTGCTGCCGGGCGCGGCGTCGCTCGCGGCGGCAGCCGGCGGTACGGCGGCGGCGGAGCGGCTCGCCGCCCGCGCGGTCGCCGCCTACCGGCGGCCGGCTGCCGCCGGACCCGACCCCGCCTGAGCACCGCCAGGCTCTGCCGACGGCCCACAACTTCAGATCTTGGTGCCGTGACGCCCCGGCCAGGACCACTGGCCAGGCCCACCGGCCGGGGGTGGCGGACGGGTCAGAGCCAGTCGAACCATTCCCTCGGCAGCACGGCGTAGCCGACGAAGGCGACGACGTCGAGCAGCGTGTGCGCGACGATCAGCGGCATGACCCGGCGGGTGCGCAGGTAGAAGAGGCTGAACACGACGCCCATCACCACGTTGCCGAGGAAGGCGCCGAAGCCCTGGTAGAGGTGGTACGAGCCGCGCAGGAGGGCGCTCGTCGCGACGATCGCGCCGATCCGCCAGTGCAGTTGGCGCAGCCGGGTGACCAGGTAGCCGACCACGATCACCTCCTCCAGCACCGAGTTCTGCACGGCGGCGAGGATCAGCACCGGCACCGTCCACCAGAGTTCGGGTAGCGCGGCCGGCACCAGGGTGGCGTTGACGCCGAGCTGGGCCGCCACCCAGAACAGCGCCAGGCCGGGCAGGCCGATCAGCGCGGCCAGGCCGGCGCCGCGGGCCACGTCCTGGCCGGGTCGCCGGGCGTCCAGGCCGAGGGTCCGCGCCGGGTCGCCCGGGTCGCGCGCCAGCAGGTGTACGGCGAGCAGCACCGGCAGCAGCGCGAAGACGATCCCGAGGAGCTGGTACGTGAGGTCCAGCCACGGCCGGGGTGACGCCGAGGTGTTGAGCGCGGCGGTCTGCTTCGACAGCGGCCCGTCGGCGGTCAGCTTCGCGACGATCGACACCGTGGCGTAGACGGCGGACTGGCCGAGGGAGAGGCCGAGCACGAGCAGCGTCTCGGTACCGAGCATCCGGCGGGTCGCCGGGCGTTGCAGCTCAACGGTCACCGCACCACTCTGCCGGATGCCGCCGGCTGCGGGCCGACAGGTCGGCTGAGCGAGCCTCACGAGCGGATCGCACATTCTGTGCGACCAGCCGACACTCTCCGTGGACATTCTATGGACGCCCGATCCGCCGTCAGGAGGAGGAGCGCCCCCGTGGACGACTTCGCAAGGCTGCTGAAGGAGAGCTGGACCCTGGTCGAGGAGCACCGGGAGCGGCTGAGCGGCCACTTCTACGCCCGGCTCTTCCGCCTCGATCCCGACCTGCGCAATCTCTTCCCGGCGGAGATGACCGGGCAGGGCGACCGGATCCTCGAGGCGATCGTCACCGCCGTCCAGGTGGTGGGCGACCCGGAGAGCTTCGACGAGTACCTGCGTTCGCTGGGTCGCGACCACCGGAAGTACCGCGTCGAGGCGGCGCACTACGAGACCATGGGCGTCGCGCTGCTGGACGCTCTGCGCAGCATCGCCGGCGGCGCCTGGAGCCTGGAGTACGACCAGGCGTGGCGGGACGCGTACGCGGCGATCTCGGAGCGGATGCTGGCCGGCGCGGCGGCCGACGACAACCCGCCGTTCTGGCACGCGGAGGTGCTGACCCACCAGCGGTACGGCGCGGACACGGCGGTGCTGACCTGCCGGGCGTTGCAGCATCCGCTGTCGTGGCAGGCCGGCCAGTACGTCAGCGTGGAGTTGCCCCGTCATCTTCCCCGGGTGTGGCGCACCTACTCGGTGGCGAACGCCCCGAACGACGACAACGTGCTGGAGTTCCACGTCCGTACGCCCCAGGGCGCGGGCTGGCTCTCCGGGGCGCTGATCCGCCGGGTGAAGCCCGGGGACCTGATCCGGGTGGCGGCGCCGATGGGGTCGATGACGTTGGACCGCTCCTCGCAGCGGGACATCCTCTGCGTGGCGGGTGGCGTCGGGCTGGCGCCGATCAAGGCGCTCGCGGAGGAGTTGGCGAGCTACAACCGGACGCGCTGGATGCACGTCTTCTACGGCGCCCGCGCGGCGGCGGACCTGTACGGTCTGGCCGCGTTGCGGGAGTTGATGGCCGCGCACCCGTGGTTGTCGGTCACCGCCGCGTGCAGCGAGGATCCCGACTTCGACGGTGAGTTGGGGGATGTCCCCGACGTGGTCAGCCGGTACGGCCCGTGGACGACGCACGACTGTTACGTCTCCGGGTCCGCCCGCATGGTCCGGGCCACCCTGCGGGTCCTCGCCGAGGACGGCGTCCCGCCGGAGCACACCCGCTACGACACCTTCGGCAACCTCTAGAGGCTTTCCTCCCCCCGGACCGGGGTGCGTGCCCCCGCCCCCTGGGGCACGCACCCCGGTCCCCCCGCGTGCGCGCCACCACGGGTCAGTAGCGCCAGGGCTGGCCGGTCTCGCGGTATTCCTCGACGGGGACCAGCGGCACCCCCGGCGACATCCGGTCGACGTAGAGCCGGCCCTCCAGGTGGTCGATCTCGTGGGCGACGAGCCGGGCCATGCCGAACTCGAACGAGGTGATGATCCGGCTGCCGTCGTACTGGGCGTGCTCGACGTCGAGCCGGAGCGGCCGGGGCACCAGGCCCCGGTGGTCGAAGAAGGAGAGGCAGCCCTCGTACTGTTCGTCGCTGTCGGGGGAGGCGTCGACCACCCGGGGGTTGAGCAGCACGACGGGGTCGGCCGACCGGTCGGGGGGCCGGACCACCGCCACCGCCCGGCCGAGGCCGAGCTGCGGGGCGGCGATGCCGACGCCCTTGCGGAACGGGTGCAGTTCGTCGAGGCGGACCAGGGTCGCCGCGAGGCGGTCGGCAACGTCGCGGGCCTCCTGCTCCTCGCGGGGCAGGTCGAACGGGCGTGCGGGCTGGCGCAGCAGGTCGGCGCCGCGCTGCACGATGCCGATGCCGCGCATCCGGTCGCTGGGCCGGACCTGACCGGTCTCCTCGGGTTCGGCGTCGGGCTGGCTGCGGTACCGCCACTGCAACCGGTAGCGCGCGTTGAGCGGCGGGGCGTCGGTCGCCCAGTCGAAGAGCGTCCGGTCGGCCTCCTCGTGTCTGGTCACGGGGGTGCGTAGCGGGCCCTCCTCCGCCGAGAGCGAGGTCTCCGCGCCCCAGACCTGCGGGTCGAACGCCACCGGGAGGTCCAGGCGTACGGCCATCTGCCGGGTGGGCAGCCGGACGGCCCGCTGGAACCAGGGGCCCCACTTGTCGTGTCCGACGCAGTACGCGTACTCGATGGTGGCCCGGTCCCCGGGGTAGAGGGGGAAGCGCCGCTCGGCGTTCTCGAAGAGCAGCCACAGTTCCTTGAAGGCGTCCCGGTCGTGTTTGGCCCGCCAGTGCATGGCCTCCCGTTCGTCGCCGTCCTCCCGGTAGGCGCGCAGCCGCAGCTCGGCGAAGGTCAGCGGGTGGTCGCGGTGGTGCAGGTTGGACCGCCCGGGGTCGTTGGGGTAGCGGTCGACGGCGATGCGCACCAGGTAGCGGGTGACGGGTTCGGTGCCGGCGTTGTACAGCTCGCGCCGGATGACGCAGTGGTAGGCGTCGTCGAGGTGGGTGAGGGTGGCGAGTTCCCGCTCGACGATCAGGCCGGTGCCGGGCGGCAGCCACTGCCCGGGTACGGGCGGGTTCTGCTGGACCCGCTCGGCCCGGGTGTGGCGCAGCTCGTCGTATTCCCGGAAGCGCTGCCAGATCGCGCCGCTGGCTTCCAGCACGGCCTCGGCGCGGCGTGCGAAGTCCTCGGTGGGGCGGTGCCGTCGCCCCTCCACGTGGCTGACGTACGACGGGTCGAACCCCATCAGGATGGCGAGCTGTTTCTTGGACAGCCCCCGTCCGGTGCGGTGCCGGGCGACCTCGACGGCGAAGGAGTCGGCGGCTCGTTCGAGCGGTGAGGTCGTCATCAGCTTCCTCGTGGCCGGGAGTATCAAGTTTCACGTTACGTACGGACGCGCACACGGAAATGGCATCTAGCCGACACCCGTCTTGACAGTGGGCGGCCGTTGCCGACAATGCTGCGGCGTTTCCGCCCCCGGACCGGGGGTAGCACACCGCACGCGGGCGGTGATCGACGCCTCCGGATCGGGCCGCTCCGGGGCTTCCCATGGCCGGCAAGGTGTGGTTAGGCTAGCCTTAGTTCACGGAGGCGAAGGACGAGACCGGGCGGGGGATGAGTCGGATGACAGCGGTGCTGCCGAGGCGGGAGATCGCCGCCGCGCCGCTCGCCCCGGTCACCGCCGCCCTGCGGGCGATGTTCGGCACCGACGACGTGCCCGGCCTCGCCCCCGGCCTGCTGGTGCCCGACGAGTTCGGCTGGAGCCCGGCGACCACCCTGATCGACGGCACCCGCCTGCCGGAGTTCCTGCGCGCGGCGAGTTCGCGCCTGGGCGGCACCCCGCACGCGTGCGCCGCGCTGGCCTGGAAGTCCTACAGCTACTGGACGGCGCTGCCCGTGGTGCTCGGCTGGGCCTGTGCCGGGCGGGTGCCGCTGCTCGACCCGGCCGACGTGCTGATCCACTTCCGGGACCCACGCCCGCTGCTGACCATGGGCCTGCGCCGCTCGACCGAGGTCGCGGTGCTGCCCGGCGACCCGCTGGCGCTCGCCGGGTCGCCCGAGGTGCGGGTCGTCGCGGACGAGGCGGAGCTGCTCCGGGTGCTGCGCGCCTCGCTGCTCGACGCCCACCTGGCCCCCATGGTCGCCGCGATCCAGACCGAGGTCCGGATCGGCACGCGTACCCTGCTCGGTTCGGTGGCCTCCGGCATCGCCCACGGCATCCTGCGGGCCGCCGACAGCCTGCCCGGCTCGTCGGTCGAGGCCGTCGAGACGCTGCTCGGCGCGCTCGACCTCGCCGACCTGGTGGAGCTGGTCGAGGGCCCGAACGGCGAGCCGACCGTGCAGCGGCGCACCTGCTGCCTCGCCTTCACCCTGCCCAAGCCCAAGATCTGTCAGGGCTGCTGCGTCCGCCAGCCCTGACGCCGGGTCGCGTCAGTCCGTGAGCGGGCGGACGTCCCAGAGCCAGACCCCCCCGGTGTACGTGGGGCTGATGCCGGTCAGCTCGGTCATCCCCCGGCGCAGCGCGTCGGCCTGCCGGTGCGGGCCGAGCACGACCGCGCCCGCCCGCCAGTACCGCAGGTCCCCCACGGCGTCGACGCGCGCCTGCGGGGTGATCGGGGGCACCGCGCCGGTGCGGCGGATCTCGGCGAAGAACTCGCTGGTCGGGCGGGGTGGCGCGGAGAACAGGGCGATCCGGTCCCCGCCCGGGCGGGTGTCGGGGCCGAGGAAGTAGCCGCGGGCGATCGGCATCTCCAGCCCGGTCCGCGCCGACCAGCGCAGCGGGTCGGCGTAGTGGGTGTCGGGCAGCGGCAGGGTCACGATGCTGTGTCCGCCAGCCACGTAGGGCCGCCACGCGCCCGCCGTGACGAAGGCGGGCACGGGGTCCAGCCGGGTCGTCGGCAGCGGGGTCGGCAGGATCGGCAGCAGGGCCATGGCCAGCACCGTGGCGGTGGCGAAGCGGATCTGCGGACGGGCACCCGGGTGCCGGGCGGCCAGCACCCGGGCCCGGTCGGCGCCGTAGGCGAGCAGCACGCCGACGATCGGGGTGATCGCCAGCGCCCAGCGGGTCGGCACCACCGAGTGCAGCAGGGGCAGGTTCTCCAGTGCCGCCCACGGGCCCGGTATCCCGGTCCCCTTGCCGTTGAGCTGGACCTCCCGGCCGAGGGAGAGCAGGCCGAAGAGGAGCGCGAGGGCGGCCAGGCCGCGTACCACGACGTTCCGGCGCAGCCACCAGACCAGGGCGACCACGAGCACCACCAGCGGCCAGCCGAAGAAGGCGTTCTCCTCGGTGGGGTTCTTCGCCAGCCCCTGCGCGCTGCGGGCGTCGCCGGCCAGGGACTCCCGGGAGTACGCCACGAACGACGCGAGGTCCGTCGAGTAGCCCCGGATCAGCCGGGACAGCCCGTTGTAGGCCCCCGGGCCGAAGAACTGGACGTACAGCGGGTAGGCGAGCAGCACCAGTGACCCGGCGGCGGCGACCGCCAGGCCGGCGAGGAACGGCCGGGCCCGGCGGCGCAACTCGGGGCGGCCGAGGGCGAGCGCGCCCACCACCACCCCCAGCCCGATGGCGGTCATCAGCAGGACCTCGAGGTTGAGGAAGGCCTGCCAGACGATGACCAGGGCGAGCAGGAGCCCGTTGCGCAGCCAGCGCCCCGGCTCGGCGAGCCGCAGGGTGCGCCAGATGATCAGGGGCACCACGTACTGCGAGACGATGTTGGGGTGCGCGTTGGCGTGCGACACCATCGCCGGGGCGTACGCGCAGAAGGCGGCGCCGAGCCAGGCCGGCGCGCGGGCGCCGACGACCACCCGGGACAGCAGGAAGTACCAGGCCGTGGCGGTGGCGATCATGCCGAGGGTGAGAAAGAGCAGAAACGACGCGCGGGTGCCGAGCAGGAGCGTGACCGGCGTCATTGGCAGAGATACGGATAATACGGACGTATTTGCCATGAGATTGACGCTCTCCGGCACGTTCATCCGGTCCGAGGTAAATGGATCAACAAAATCGGTCAGGACGCGCGCGCCGTGCGCCATCATCCACTCGAACTGCGACTGGTCCGTGCGGTTGTCCCGGATGCCGTGCGAGGGGCGCAGCCAGAGCCGCGCCGTCACCCAGAAGCCCAGCGCGACGAAACCCGCCGCCGCAGCGACGTCCGCCCACCACCCCCGCGGGTGCCGTACGCCCCGGTCGGGCCGCCCCTCCGGGGCCCCGCGCCCGGGTCCGCCGACGGGGACACCCGGTTCAGGAGTAGTCATAACGATTCGTAGAGTAGTCAGGCTATGGCACCGCCGTGACATGTTTCGGGGTACTGCCGTACCATGTGCCGGGTTCGCCGACCGCCGATCACGTGCCCACCCCCGACCGCAATTCGGCCACCCCCGGTGCCCCGATTCTTCTGCCCCCAGCGCGGATGATTCACTCTGTCGGTCCAGGCGCGGGTCGAGTTTCATATCGTGAGGAATCGACGCATGGCAGAAATCACTGGGGACCAGCGCGTGCAGTCCGAGGTCCTGGAGGGCCTCGCGACAGCGGTCAACCACCGTCGCTGGTTCGTCGAGCTGGCCCTGCCACACCTCGGTGACGATCCGATCGAGATCGGCAGCGGGCTCGGCGACTACGCGCTGGAGTGGGCGGAGCGGCTGCCCCGCTTCACCGCCACCGAGGCCGACCCGGACCGGCTCGTCTCGCTCAAGGAACGCCTGGCCGACCAGCCCCGCATCGAGGTCCGGCAGATGTTGCTGCCGCACTCGGAGCGCGGCAACTACAGCGCCGCCGTGTCGTACAACGTGTTGGAGCACATCGAGGACCACGTGGGCGCGCTGAGCAGCATGCGCGACCTGGTCCGGCCGGGCGGCAACATCATCATCATCGTGCCGGCGTTCCAGTTCGCGATGGGCCCGGCGGACGTCGCCACCGGGCACGTGCGCCGCTACACCAAGAAGACCCTGGCCGCCGCGATGACCGACGCCGGCCTCACCGTGGAGAAGATCCACTACGCGAACGCGCTCGGCCTGATCGGCTACTTCATGGCGACCAAGGTCTTCCGGCTCATGCCGAAGGAGGGACCGATGGTCAAGGTCTACGACACCCTCGTGCTCCCCGCCACCAAGGCGGTGGAGCAGCGCGTCCTCCCGCCGTTCGGCCAGTCCGTCTTCGCGGTCGCCCGCGTGCCCTCCTGACGGGTCACTCCCGGACCTGGTAGGTGGGGCGGATCACGGCCCGCGCCAGGGTGTGGAAGGCCAGGTTGAAGCCGACCTGGGCGGGTGGCACGTCGGGGCCGACGTCCAGGCCCGCCACGTCCAGGGCGTGCACCGCGAAGACGTAGCGGTGCGGCCGGTCGCCGGCCGGCGGCGCGGCGCCCCCGTACCCCCGGTCGCCGTAGTCGTTGCGGACGGCGAAGGCGCCGCCGAGGTCGTCCCCGGCCGCGCCACGCGGCAGCCGCGTCACCCCGGCCGGCAGGTTGACCAGGACCCAGTGCCAGAAGCCGCTGCCGGTCGGCGCGTCCGGGTCGAAACAGGTCACCACGAAACCCCTGGTCTCGGCCGGGAAGCCCGACCAGGCGAGCTGCGGCGAGACGTTGTCGCCCCCGACGCTGCCATGGGCGTACGTGGCATCCATCGGCTCGCCGTTGCGCACGTCGTCACTGGTCAGGGTGAAGGACGCAACGGTCGGCAGCAGCTCGTACGGGTCCGGGGCGATCGGTCGGTCCAGGGACATCGGGGTGATCCTTCCGGTGAGCGGTTCTTCTCCGCACCTTCATACCCCGCCGACGCCCCGAGTCACGATCGGGACGGCGGTACGCGTCGCCGCCGACCGGCCGTCCCCGCCGACCGGCCGGGCATCGCCGCGCCGGTCGGCGGCCGTTGTAGCACCATGTCCGTCATGAGCGACCAACGGAACCTGGGCCTGCGACGCGGCGGCCCGGCCGACGCCGCCGCCGTGCTGCGGCTGTTCGACGACGCCATCGCCTGGCTGGGGGCGCGGGGACGCACCGGCCAGTGGGGCACCGCGCCGGCCTCGACCGACACCCGGCGGATCGCGCAGGCCGAGGCGTGGACGACCGGCGGCGGGCTGTGGCTCGCGACGCTCGACGACCGGCCCGTCGGCGCGCTTGTGGTGGGGGCGGCGACCGACTACGTGCCACCCGCCACGGAACCCGAGCTGTACGTGAACCTGCTGATCACCGCCCGCGACCACGCCGGCGCGGGGATCGGCGCCCGGCTGCTCGCGCACGCCGCGGAACTGGCCCGGGGGCGCGGGCTCGACCTGCTGCGGGTGGACTGCTACGCGGGCGACGACGGCGCGCTGGTCCGGTGGTACGAGCGGCAGGGCTTCACCGCCACCGACCCGTTCACCGTCGAGCGGCCGGGGCGCGACCCCTGGCCGGGGCAGGTCCTCGTCCGTCGCCTGCCCTGAACCGCCCTCGCTCCGGCCCGTCACCCGGGCCCGTAGGTGAGGCTCTTGACCCGGCGGAGGGTCAGCACCGTCTCCGCGGTCCGCACCCCCGCCAGGGCACCGATCCGATCGCTCAGGTACGCGTACAGGTCGCCGGTGGTGCGGCAGAGCAGCGAGAGCACGACGTTGGCCGCGCCGGTGACGGCGCCGGCGAAGCGCACCTCCGGGTGCCCCGCCACCGCCCGCCCCGTCTCCGCGAGCGCGTGCGGCGCGACGGTCAGCCAGCACATCGCCTCGACGCCGTGCCCGAGGGGCTCGTGGTCGTACTCGACGGCGAAGTACAGCACTCCCGTGGCGCGCAACCGTTCCAGGCAGCGCCTGACGACTGTCTCCGACTGGCCGCTGGCCACCTGGAGTTCGGCGAGGGTGGCCCGGCCGTTGCGACGCAACGCGGCCAGCAGCGCCTCGTCGAGGTCGTCCAGCACCACCGTCGCGGCGGGCGCGACGATGGCCGGGGGGCGCAGGGCGGCCTCCTCGTCCGGATCGAGCGCCCTGATCTTGCCCAGCCAGCCGAGCGGGCCGCCGTAGTAGGAGTGCAGGACGCAGTGCGCGCTGACCGAGGTGACGCGCGGGGTGCGTTGCAGACGCTCCAGGAGCAACTCGTCGCGTTCCCGGCGGGTACGCGGCTGCATCGCGCAGAGCACCTCCGTACCGCCGGAGGCCAGGTCGACGTACCTGGTGTCGGGGCGCCTGGCGAGCGCGGCGGCCAGTTGCTCGGCCGACTGCGGGGTGCAGCCGAGCCGGACTATCCAGCTCTCCCGGCCCAGGCGGCTGTCGTCGGTGACGCCGGTCACCCGGAGCCGGGCGGTGGTGTGCAGCCGGCGGAACCGCCGGGCGACGGTCTGGTCGGAGACCCCCAGCACCTGCGCGATCCGGCTGAACGGCGCGCGCCCGTCCAGTTCCAACGCCTGGAGCAGCTTCAGGTCGAGCGGGTCGAGCGTCTGCGGCGCCACGGTGGTTCTCCTGCGCGGGGCGGAACGGGCACGGGCGCGGCCGGCGGTTGTCCCGGGCCGGCCGGCCCCATCGTAGGCGCCCGGGCGGGTGGCCGGGCCGCGAAAGCCCGGCCACCCGGGCTGGTCTAACCGGCCGCGCCCGTACCCGCCAAGGCCGCACCCGGCGTCGCCGGCCCACCCGGCCCGGAAGCCGACGTGGCCGGGCCGGAAGCCGACGTGGCCGGGTTGCGGCGGCGCAGCAGGACGGCGGTGGCCACGGCGGCGAGCACCAGCAGGACGGCCGAGACGGACAGGCACAGCCGCAGGCCCGCCAGGAACGCCTCGTTCACCGCGCCCAGGGCCAGGGCGGTGTCGGGGCCCAGGTCCAGTTGGGCCACCGCGCCGAGCCCGCCCGCGTCGGCCACCGCAGTGATGTCCCGCGCCCGCTCGCCGGTCAGGCCGGCGTCGGCGAGCCGGGCGGGCAGGGCGCCCACCCCCTGGACGGTCAGCAGGGCACCCATGAGGGCGGGCCCGAGCGCGCCGCCGACCTGCCGGAAGGCGTTGTTCCCGGCCGCCGCCATGCCCGCCTGCCGCGGGGGCACCGAGGCGACGGCGCTGCCCGTGATGCTGGGGAAGGCAAGGCCGAGGCCGAGGCCCAGCAGGACCAGGCGCCAGGCCACCGACAGGAACGACGTGTCCACGCCGACGGTGGTCAGGGAGACCAGCGCGGCCGCCGCGACGAGCAGGCCCACGGTGATCAACGTCCGGGGCGTCACCCGGCGCATGATGCGGCCCATCGCCAGCCCCAGGAGCATGGAGACGAGGTTGACCAGCACCATGCGTACGCCCGATTCGAGGGTGGTCAACTGCTGCACGACACCGAAGTACAGGCTCAGGACGAAGAAGAAGCCGATCAGCCCCAGAAAGCTGATCATGGCGGCGAGGGTGGCGGCGGTGAAGGCCGGGCTGCGGAACAGCGTCAGGTCCAGCATGGGTGCGGCGCTGCGGCTCTCCACCACCACGAAGGCGGCGGCGCTCACCACGGCCACCAGCAGGGCCACGTACGACCGCGGGTGCGTGAACGACTCGGCGCCACCCTCGATCACCCCGTAGATCAACGCGGTGATCGCCACGGCGGCCGTGAGCTGCCCCGGCCAGTCGAGCCGACGCCCGGCGGAGACCCGGGACTCGCTGAGCAGCCGGGCGGCCACCACCATCGTCACCAGGGCCACCGGCACCGGCAGCAGGAAGATCCACCGCCAGCCCACGTGTTCGAGGATCACCCCGGCGATCAGCGGTGGTCCCGCCATGGCGGCCATCATGCAGGTGGTCCAGAGCCCGATGTACTTGCCGCGTTCGCGCGGGTCCGGCACCGCCTGACTGATCAACGCCAGCGTCACCGGCAGCAACGCGGCGGCTCCCGCGCCGGAGAGCGCCTGCCCGAGCCAGACCCCCTGCACGGAGTTGGCGGACAACGCCACGAGGGCGCCCACCGCGCACAGGGCCAGGCCCACCTGGTAGACCTTCTTGCGGCCGTGCACGTCCGCGAACACCCCGGCGGTGAGGATCAGCGCGGCCACCGGCAGCACGAAGGCGTCGGAGACCCACGCCAACTGCGCGGTGGAGGCGCCCAGCGCCCGCTGGATCGCCGGCAGGCTCACCGCGACGGTGACCACCGGCAGGTACGCGACGAAGACCCCCGCGCAGGCCAGCGCGATCGTGGCAGTTCGTCGGTTCGCGGGCACGGTCGTCCCACTCGAGACGTTCAAAGGAAGACTCCTCCTGCGGCGCGGCACGCCGCTGTCGGTTCGCAACCGCGCAACTCTGCGTCCTGCCCGCCGGCCGCTGCCAGCCAACAGGGCCCGCGGCACGGAAACCCGACATCGGGGAGCAGCCCGGCCGCGAAATCCGATGCGCCCGGCCCGACCGGCCGACCCCGCCCCCCGGTACGCGGCGAGCCAGCGCAGTCGCGACGACCGCCCCAGCCAGCGGCGCCCCGGGCCGCACGGTCCTGGTCCTTGGGACACGCTCGCCGGGCGCCCGCTCGCCGACGTCGTCAAAACATCTATCGCCGGCCATGATCGATAAGTAGTCTCCCCTGGTGATCGAGACGCCGTCCACCGCTCGGCGGTGGCGCACCCGGGCCGCACTCGCTGTCGCCCTCGTCATCGGGGTGACCTGCCTCGGGGCGCAGCTCAGGCAGGGGTTCATGAAGACCGTCGAGGCGGCGCGGGGCGAGGAGACGCCGGTCGCGGTCGCCAACGCGTACCTCCGGGCCGTCTTCGAGACGGGGGACAGCGCCGACATCAACCGGTGCCTGTGCGGCGACAACCGGGACGAGTTGTTCCAGCAGGCTCGGGCCCTGCGCAAACAGGTCGAGCCCCATGCCGCCTTCGGCGTCGAGGTCGAGACGTCCGACTGGCACACGATCGACTCGGACGACACCGTCTCCGCGTTCGTGAGCGTCCGGTTCACGCAGATCGACCCGGCGACGGGGGCCGTCACCTCCACCGGCGGGACCGCCCACAAGTGGCAGTTCCGCACGACGAAGGAGCGGGGCCCCAGCGGCGGTTGGAAGGTCTGCCGCATCGACGCACCGCCGCTCTGTGGCACCCACCTGCGCTGCTGACACCCGCGCAGACTCCCCGGACGGCGGCCCGGCGCGGCCCGCGCTGATCCGGCGCGGCGCGCTCGGGCGAACGGCGCCGGGTCAGGTGCGGAGGGACGCCCGCGCCGCGTCGACGGCTTCGAGCAGCGCTTCCTGGGACTCGAAGTCGTCGGCCCGGCCCACATCGACACCGCACTCGCGTTGCCGCTCGCGGACCAGATCCCCATGGGGGTACGACGAGGCGTGCACCGGGAAGGCGAAGGGATCGAGCGCCTGCCGCTGGAGCACGTCGAACGGGTCGCGCCCGTCGTGGCCGATGTGCAACCAGTCGTCGTACGGCGAGCGGTCGTACACGTTCGCCGCGAACCCCTTCGTCCACTCGGTGAACAGCGCGGCCAGGCTGGGGGCGGCGCGCACGGGATTCCAGTCGTCGGCGTCGATCTGGTAGCGCCAGATCTCCCCCTCCCGGTCGCCCGTGAGCACGAACGTGAAGACGAGGTGGTCGACGAAGAACAGGGGCACCTGGTGTCGCCAGTGGAAGGGGATCGCGACCGCGAAGGAGAGATAGTCGAGCAGCTCGTCCGCGTCGGTCCACCGCAGCAGGTACGCGCCGGCCGGCAGGACCGGCTCGTGCGGCGGCACCTGGGAGGCGAGCCAGATCGGCTGGTCGGCGATGTGGTCCACGTCGAAGACCCGGCAGAGCACGTCGGGCGGAAGCTGTCCGGCCCGCTCACCACCGTCGGGCCAGGCGACACCCGCGGCCGTCGCCGCCGCCCGGTAGGCCTGCACCGCGGCGCGCAGGACGGGCATGTCGTCGAGCATGGGAGCCTCCATCGCCGAGACCGGGTCGTGCCCCGGTCATGCAGCTTGGCACGGTCGAGCGGGTTTCGTTACGAGGGCCGCCTTCCACGTCCACTGCGTCGGTGCGCCGGCTGCCAGCAGCGCCGCACGTTCAAGTCGTCTGGCCGATGGAATCGCGGCAGATCAGTGCGCCGCCCGCATCGTGGCAGCGTCACACCGGTCGGCGGAAGCGTCCTTGGCGAGGAGCGCGGTTCCGTCCGTGCTGGTCGATGGCACGAGCTCGTATCCCTCGCTCTGGTAAAGGTTGATGTTCCGCTGGCTATTGGAGCCTGTGAACAGGATGATGCGGCGGATGCCCGGGTCGGCGGCGGCTTCGGCGGCGCGCAGGAGCCACCGGCCGAGCCCGTGACCGCGTAGGTCCGGTACGACGGCGAGGCGGCCCACGTGCCAGTCGGTGCCTGCGCGGCGGGTACGCACCATGCCCAGGAGCCGACCGTCCAGCCAGACGCCCGTGGTGTGCTGGTCCGCCAGCCACTCGCGGACCTGCTCCAGCGACTCGTGCAGGGCAGGTATGGCCAGGGTGTCGTTGACGACGGCTTCCTCTACCCAGCAGCACCGCTGCAGCACGGTGACCTCGGGCGCGTCGTCGGGGGTCAGCCGCCGCGCATACGATCCGGGCACGGGGCCGGCGACCGTCCCGGCTGCTGCCCGTTCGCGCATCGGCCGGAGGGCGTGGGAGACCCGGACCAGTTCGTCCAGGAGGCCGAGGCCCGCCGCGTCGCGGGCGGCGTCGGGGCGCAGCCGTCCGTCGTCCACCGCGTCACCGATGCGGATCGCGACCGTGGCGCCCAACGGGACCAGTCGCAGCGTGGTCACCACCTGCTTGGCGTGCTGGACCGACCGCGTGCCGGCCGACGTGTTGCCGTAGCTGACGAAGCCGATCGGCTTCCACGCCCACTCGCGGCCGAGGTAGTCCAGCGCGTTCTTCAGGGTCGCCGGCATCCCGTAGTTGTACTCCGGTGTCACCACGATGAAACCGTCCGCCGCGTCCACGATCGAACTCCACCGACGGGTGTGTTCCTGCCGGTAGATGCCCGACGACGGATGTTCCTCCTCGTCGAGGAACGGCAGATCCAGGTCGGCGAGGGCCATCGGCACCAACTCGACGCCAAGCTCGGCGGCGCAGGGCGTGATCGCGTCGATCAACCACTGCCCGATCACGGGGCCGAGGGCCCCTGGGCGGGTGCTGCAGACCAGGACGAGGAGGCGGAGCGGTTTCGTTGACATGGAAACGAAATATAGGGGTAGGTTGTTTACATGTCAACGAGATCTGAGGCAGCGCCGGTGCACTGGTTGAACCCGGACGAGGAGCGGGCGTGGCGCGCGTTTCTGCGGGTGATGGTCACCGTCCAGGCCGGCACCTCGGGTGACCTGGCGGCGGTCGGCCTCTCAGAGCCCGACTACGAGGTGCTGAGCACCCTGTCGGAAAGGCCCGGCCACACCAGCACCCTGCACGCGCAGGCCGACAAGATGGGCTGGTCCCGCAGCCGGCTGTCCCGGCACGCCACCCGCATGGAGGAGCGCGGCCTGCTCCGGCGCACTCCCGACCCGGCCGACGGCCGAGGCTGCCTCCTCGCGCTTACCGAAGAGGGCCTGGGCGCCCTCACCACGGCCGCACCCGCCCACGTCGAGTCGGTACGACGCCATTTCATCGACCGGCTCACGCCGGACGACCTCACCGCCATCGAACAGATCGCCCGGCGCCTGGAGGACCCCCAGGCCGACAACGGCCGGTAGGCACACCCGGCGGGCACCGCCATCCGCTGGACAGCCGACACGGATACGACACCACCAGTGAGACCGAACGGCCCTCAACGGGACGAAGTGAGAGCGATTCGCGAACCGCGAAACGCCCCCTGAGCGGTGTTCGCGCTGGTCAGGGGCGTTTCCGCTGCTCTGGACGCGGAGGGTGTGGGATTCGAACCCACGAAGACATCGCTGCCTTACCGGTTTTCAAGACCAGCGCCATCGGCCACTAGGCGAACCCTCCCGGGTCGCGCCCTCGTGAGGTGCGCGACCCGCCTAGTCTGCCACGAACGCGCTCCGGGCGAGCGGGCACCGCACCCGCGCTGGCAGGATCGATGGCATGTGGGAGACCCCCTCGGTAGTGCTGATCAGCGGCATCATGGCCGCCGGCAAGTCCACTGTGGCCGAGGCGCTGGCCCGGCGGCTGCCCCGCGCCGTGCACCTGCGCGGCGACGTCTTCCGGCGGATGGTGGTCAGCGGCCGGGTGGAGATGACCGCCGAGCCGTCGGCGCAGGCGTGGCGGCAGTTGCGGCTGCGCTACGACCTCGCCGCGTCGGCGGCGGACCGGTACGCCGCCGACGGCTTCACGGTGGTGCTCCAGGACGTGGTCCTGGGCGCGGAGCTGCCGGCGATGGTCGGCCGGATCCGGCACCGGCCGTTGGCGGTCGTGGTGCTCGCGCCCAGCCCCGAGGCCGTCGCCGCGCGCGAGGCCGCGCGGCAGAAGAAGGGGTACGGGGACTGGCCGGTCGCCGATCTCGACGCGCGGTTCCGGGCGGAGACGCCCCGGATCGGGCTGTGGCTGGACAGCTCGGCGCTCACCCCGGCGCGGACGGTGGACGAGATCCTGGCCCGGGCGTGGACCGACGGTCGGGTGGGGTAGACACGGAACATGCACGCGATGACGATTCCTGAGCCCGGCGGCCCCGACGCACTGGTCTGGAGCGAGGTGCCCGATCCCGAGCCCGGTGCGGGCGAGGTGGTCGTCGACGTGCGGGCCAGCGCGGTGAACCGGGCCGACCTGCTGCAACGGCAGGGGCATTACCCTCCCCCGCCGGGCGCGCCCGCGTACCCCGGCTTGGAGTGCTCCGGGGTGATCAGCGCGATCGGCCCCGGTGTGACCGGCTGGGACGTGGGCCGCGAGGTCTGCGCGCTGCTGGCCGGCGGCGGGTACGCGGAGCGGGTGGCGGTGCCGGCCGGGCAGTTGCTGCCGGTGCCGGCCGGCGTGGACCTCGTCGACGCGGCGGCGCTGCCCGAGGTGGCGTGCACGGTCTGGTCGAACGTGGTGCGGCTGGCCCGCCTCGACGCTGGCGAGACGCTGCTGCTGCACGGCGGCGGCAGCGGGATCGGCACCTTCGCGATCCAGCTCGGGGTGGCGCTCGGCGCCACGGTGGTGGTCACCGCCCGGGCCGCCAAGCACGAGCGGCTGCGGGAGCTGGGCGCGGCGCACACGATCGACTACCGGGAGCAGGACTTCGTCGAGGAGGTGCGGCGGGTCACCGGCGGCCGGGGCGCGGACGTCATCCTCGACATCATGGGCGCCGCCTACCTGCCCCGGAACGTGGCGGCGCTGGCCACCGGCGGGCGGCTCGTGGTGATCGGCATGCAGGGTGGCCGCAAGGGCGAGCTGGATCTCGGGGCGCTGCTGGCCAAGCGGGGCACGGTCGCGGCCACCGCGTTGCGGTCCCGGCCGCTCGACGAGAAGGCGGAGATCGTGCGCGGCGTGCGCGAGCAGGTGTGGCCGCTGGTCGAGTCGGGGGCGGTCAGGCCGATCGTGGACCGCCGGCTGCCGATGACCGACGCCGCGCGGGCACACCGCCTGGTCGAGTCGAACGACCATGTCGGCAAGGTGCTGCTCACCACCGGCTGAGGGGCGGGCCACCCGCGGTGCCGGAGGTGGCCGGTCCCGACCGGCCGGAACGGGTGGCGCGCGGTGCCGGAGGTGGCCGGTCCCGACCGGCCGGAACGGGTGGCGCGCGGTGCCGCCGCGCCGGCGGCCTCAGCGTGCCGGCGTCGGTTGCCCGGCCGGGCCGGCGAGCACCAGGCGGGCGCCGGGGCCCTCGCCGCCGAGCGAGTCGCCCGGGTTGTAGAGGGTGCAGCGTTGCAGGGACAGGCAGCCGCAGCCGATGCAGCCGTCCAGGTCGTCGCGGAGCTTGGTCATGAGCCGGATCTTCTCGTCCAGCCGGGCCCGCCAGGTCGCGGAGAGCCGCGCCCAGTCCTCGGTGCTGGGCGTGCGGGACGCCGGCAGGGAGTCCAGCGCCTCCCGGATCTCCTCCAGCGAGATCCCGACCTGCTGCGAGATCCGGACGAACGCCACCCGGCGCAGTTCCGTGCGGGCGTAGCGGCGCTGGTTGCCGCCCGTGCGCTCCGCCCGGATCAGGCCGAGCCGCTCGTAGTAGCGCAGCGCCGAGGGTGCCACGCCGCTGCGGGCGGAGAGCTGACCGATGGTCAGGGATTCGTGCATCACATCGCCCTTGAGTTGAAGCGGACTTCAACTTGCAGGCTAGCGGCATGACCACCACCACCGCCAGCACGGCCGCGTACGCCGCGCCACTGCGCGAACCGGCCGCCCCACCGCCCCGTCCCTCGACCGCCCCACCCCTGCCGGCACCCGTCGCGCCGCTGTACGAGCGGATCCGCGCGGGCCGGGAGTTCGGCGCGAACGTCCGCTCGACCGTCGACGTGCTCTGGGTGCTCTACGACCGGGTCCTCCGGGTCACCCCGGAGACCGTCGACGACCCCGGGCGGGACCGGTTCCTGCTCTCCAAGGGGCACGCCGTCGCCGGCTACTACGCCGTGCTCGCCGCGAAGGGGTTCATCCCCATCGACTGGCTGGACGGCCAGGGCGGGCCCGACAGCCGACTCGGCGAGCACCCCGACCGGGTGCTGGTGCCGGGAGTGGAGATCGGCTCCGGTTCGCTGGGCCACGGGCTCGGCCTCGGCGTGGGCACCGCGCTCGGGCTGCGCGCCCAGGGCCTGCTGACGCCCCGGGTCCACGTGCTGCTCGGCGACGCCGAACTGGACGAGGGTTCCAACCACGAGGCCATCGCGTACGCGGGGGCGACCGGGTTGGGCAGCCTGACCGCGATCGTGATCGACAACGGCTCCGCCACACACGGGTGGCCGGGCGGCGTCGCCGCCCGGTTCACCGTCAACGGCTGGGGTGCCACCACCGTCGACGGGCACGACCACGACGCCCTGCACACCGCCCTGACCGGGCACGACAACCACCGGCCGCACGTCGTCGTCGCGGTCGTCGAGCAGGGGGAGTGAACATGCGGGACCGTTTCGCCGACACCACCACCGCGCTGCTGGCGGAGGATCCGCGTACGGCTCTGGTGCTGGCCGACATCTCCGCCGACGCGTTCGCCCCGGCCGCGCACCACCACCCGGACCGGGTGCTCAACGTCGGGATCCGGGAGCAGTTGATGGTGGGGGTGGCCGGTGGACTCGCCCTGACCGGGCTCCGGCCCATCGCGCACAGCTACGCCCCGTTCCTCGTCGAGCGGGCCTACGAGCAGCTCAAGCTGGACCTGGACCACCAGGGGGTGGGCGCGGTGCTGGTCAGCGTCGGCGCGTCGTACGACCGGCCCGACGCGGGCCGCACCCACCTGTCCCCCGCCGACGTGGCACTGATCGACACCCTGCACGGCTGGACCGTGCACGTTCCCGGCCACCCCGACGAGGTGCCGGCGCTGCTGCGCGCCGCGGTGGCCGCCGACGGCTCGGCGTACCTGCGGCTGTCCATCCTGCACAACGCCCGCCCGTACGGCGGCGACGGCGACCTGCGGGTGCTGCGGGACGCGGGGCCGGGCGCGCCGCTGCTGGTCGCGGTGGGACCGGTGCTGGACGCGGCGCTGGCGGCCGTGGCGGACCTGGGGGTGACGGTGGCCTACACCCACCGGCCGCGCCCGTTCGACACCGCCGGGCTGCGGGCGCTGGCCGGCGACGCGGTGATCCTGGTGGAGCCCTACCTGGCCGGCACGTCGGCCCGGGTGGTGTCGGCGGCGCTGGCCGACCGGCCGCACCGGCTGCTGGCGCTCGGCGTGGGGCACGAGGATCTGCGCCGCTACGGCTCGGCCGAGGACCACACGCGCTGGCACGGGCTGGACGCCGCCGGGCTGCGCCGCGCGGTCGGCGGGTTCCTGGACCCGGCGCCCGTGTCGGTCGGCGGCTGAGTCACGCCCGGCCGATCGGCGGCTGAGTCACGCCCGGCCGGTCGGCGGCTGAGTCACGCCCGGCCGGTCGGCGGGCGGGCGGGCAGGAGGGTGGGGCAGGAGGGTGGGGCAGGAGGGTGGGACGGGTCAGCGGGCCGGGGCGCCGGCAGAGCGGCGGGTGCGCTCGCGGCCGAGGATCCAGAGGGCCTCGACGCCGTCCTTCCAGGTGATCTTCTTGCCCTCCTCGCGGCCCCGGGCGCGGTAGCTGATCGGCACCTCGTAGGGGCGGATGCGACGGCGCAGCAGCTTGCCGGTGACCTCGGCCTCCATGCCGAAGCCCCGCGAGCGGACGTCGAGCGAGCGGTAGAGCTGCACGGGCATCAGCTTGTAGCAGGTCTCCAGGTCGCCGATGTAGGAGTTGAACAGGACGTTCGCGGCCATCGTGACGCCCTTGTTGCCCATCACGTACCAGAAGCTGTAGGCGCTGTGGCTGCCGAACGTGCGGTTGCCGTAGACCACCGTGGCCCGCCCGTCGAGCACCGGGTCGAGCAGCTTGGGGATGTCCATCGGGTCGTATTCCAGGTCGGCGTCGAGGATGACCATGTAGTCGCCCTCGGCGTTGTCGACCGCCGTCTTGATCGCCGCACCCTTGCCCGCGTTGCGCTGGTGGGTGATTACCCGCAGGCGCGCGTCGTCGGCCCGACCGAGGATCTCGCCCGTGCCGTCGCGGCTGCCGTCGTCGACCACGACCAGCTCGATCTCGCACGGGTAGTCGACCGCCAATGCCTGCTTGAGGGCATCCGCGATGCGTTCTTCCTCGTTGTAGACCGGCATGAGGATCGAGAGCTTCACGGAAATCTCCACGGTGGCGACGATATAGCGGCCCTAGCCTAGCCTGGCTGGTGGCGACGTGGTGTTCAGCCGTGCGGCCGCCCGGCGCGGCGACCTCAGCTTCATGGTGTTTACTGCCGCCATGTCGGCAGTCGGCTACCTGCTCGCCCTGGCCCCGGCCGCCGCGATCGGCACACTCTCCCACGCCCTGCGGCCGGTGGCCGCCGGCACCGTGGCGGGTCGCCGCCTCGCACTGCTCCGGGCGGCCCTGATCACCGGCGTCTTCGCGGTGCTCACGGTGGAACTGCTGGGCGCGCTGCGCCTGCTCACCCTCCCGGTGTTCGCCGTGGCGTGGCTGCTCTTCCTCACCGGTGCGGTCCTCGCCGCCGCCCGGCGCCGCCGCCGGGACGCCGCGCGCCCCGCGGTCCGGGCCGTCGGCGCGCGGCGCGCGGTCCGGGCCGCGCCGCAGCTAGCGCTGGTCGGCGCCGCACCCGGCCCGGCCGTCGACACCTGGGCCCCTGCCGCGCCGCCGGCCGCCGCCGCGCCGCGCCGCGCCGGCTGGCCGGCCCGGCTGGCGCACGCCTGGCGTACGGCGGGTCGCGGCGAGCGGATGCTCGCCGGCACGGTCGGCGGGCTGCTGCTTGTCGAACTGCTCATCGCCCTGCTGGCCGAGCCCAACAACTTCGACTCGCAGACCTACCACCTGCCCAAGGTGGAGCACTGGGTGGCCCGGGGCGCGCTGGACTTCTGGCCCACCGCCATCCACCGGCAGGTGACCATCCCGCCCGGCGCCGAGTACCTGCTGCTGCACCTGCGCCTGTTCACCGGCGGCGACGCGCTGCACAACCTGGTGCAGTGGGCGGCCGGCGTCGGCGTACTGCTGGCGGCCACCCGGATCACCGCGCAGCTCGGCGGTGGACGGCGGGCCCAGCTGCTCACCGCGTTCGTGCTGGCCACCACCCCGATGGTGGCGCTCCAGGCGACCAGCACCCAGACCGACCTGGTCTGCGCCGCCTGGGTGGCCTGCGCGGCCACGCTGGCGCTGGACGGGCTGCGCCGGCGTGCCGGGATCGGCACGGTGCTGGCGCTGGGGGCGGCCACCGGGCTGACCGCGCTGACCAAGACCAGCGGCCTGGTCGCGGTCGGGCCGCTGCTGCTGCTCTGGGGGGTGGCCCAGCTCCGGCTGGCCCGGGCCGGCTCCACCGGGGACCGCCCCCTGATCCCGCTCTCGCGGCGAGCACGGGCCGGCTGGTCGCACAGTCGGCGGGACGCCGCCGCGCCCCGGGCCGGCGGCGTGCGCCGGACCGTCGCCGGGTCGGCGCTGATCCTGGTGGTCGCGGTGGTGGTCGTCGGGCCCTTCCTGGCCCGGGTGACCGCCGAGTTCGGGCATCCGCTCGGGCCGCCCCGGCTGCGCGAGTCCATCCCGATGGAACGGCACGACCCGCCGTCGGTGCTGGTCAACGCGCTGCGGATCGCGCACACCGCGTTCGACACGCCGCTCGCGCCGCTGCGTCGGGCGGGGGCCGAGGCGATCGTCGGGGGCGCCGGGCTGATCGGGGTGGATCCGCAGGACCGGGCCATCACCTTCGGGCAGGAACGCTTTCCGGTGCCGTCCTGGTATCCGGACGAGGACCGGGTGGCCTACCCGCTGGCCGGAGGGTTGGCGGTGATCGGGGCGGCGGTCGCGCTGGCCCGGCCGGGCCGGGTCAGCGCCACCCAGGCGGGGCCACTGCGGGCGTACGCGCTGGTCGTGGTGGCGGCCGTGCTGCTGCACACCGCCATGATCAAGTGGCAGCCGTGGGGCAATCGCCTGCTGCTCTACGCGCTGGTGCTGGCCGTGCCGCTGGCGGGGCTCTGGCTGGACGCGCTGTTCCGGCGGCGGGCCGGCGGCACGGCCGGACGGCGCCCGGTGGCCGCCGGGCTCGCGGTGAGCGTGCTGGCCGCCTGCGCGCTGGCCGGGGTGCTCACGGTGTCGTACGGCTTCCCGCGCCGGCTGGTCGGGGCGGGCTCGGTCTTCACCACCTCCGAGTGGGACACCCGGTTCCTGCGGCGCCCGCACTGGGCCGAGGAGTTCCGCTGGGCGGCCCAGGCGGTACACGCGACGGACGCCCGCCGGGTCGGCCTGGTGCAGCAGAACGACAACTGGGAGTACCCCTGGTGGCTGCTGCTGCGCGACGCGGCCGGACGCCCGCCGGAGCTGGTGGCGCTCCAGTCGGTGCTGCCGGGGCGCCCGCCGGCCGACCCGACCTCGGTGCAGGCCATCGTCTGCACCGGCAGTCGGGCGGCGTGCGCGGAACTGGTCCCGCCGGGCTGGCGCGTGCAGTTCCGGGAGTACGTGGGCTACGCCCTTCCGCCGGCCGGCTGAGCGCCCGGATCGCCCGGTTCTGCACTCTGCGCGTAACGATCCGAGACGTATTCACATATCTCGAAGCCGACGCTACCTTCTGGTAACTCGATCGACGTCCACGATCGGGTCGAAAGGAGTTCGTCGATGCTTGGTTCCTCCACCGGGCGCGAACGCACGGCCCCTCGACGGTTGTTCACCGTCGCCGCCGCCGCCGCTCTCGTCGTCCTGCCGATGCTTGTCGGAACAGCCGCCCCCGCCAGCGCGGTCGATCGCCCGGCCGTGCAGCCCCTCTCCGCCAACCTGGAGTCGATCCGCGCCGCCGAGGCCACCGCGCTCTACGGCGCGCCCGCCGTCCGCCCCATCGAGCAGCGCCGCAGCGCGCTGATCACCATGGGCGACAGCCAGATCTCGGGCGAGGGTGTGGGCAACTACATCCCCGGCAGCCACGAGCCCGGCAACTGGTGCGACCGCTCGTACGACCAGGCGGTGTTCCGCACCGGCATCACCGCCAACGAGAAATACAACATCGCCTGCTCCGGGGCGACCCCGTGGAACCTGATCCGCGGCGGACCCACCCAGCACAACGAGCTGAACCAGGGCGACCACCTGGCCATCAAGGCCCGCAACACGCACATCAAGCTGATCTGGGTGGTGGTCGGCGCCAACGGTGAGGGCACGATCCAGTTCGGCCCCGTCGCCACCGACTGCGCCGTCAGCCGGGTCTTCCTCCAGGGCGACTGCTACTCCAGCTACACCGACCAGTGGAGCGTGCGCACCGACGGCAGCCGGCAGGCCGTCGAGGGGGCGCTCGCCGACATCCGGCAGACCATGACCGGCGCCGGCTACCTGCGGACCGACTACGAGCTGGTGCTCATGTCGTACCCGAGCCCCTTCAGCCCCGACGTGGAGGACAACCCGAACTTCCCCGGCTGGTACGGCGGCGGCTGCCTGCTCTACCTGGCCGACGCCGCGTTCGGGCGGAACAAGGCCGTGCCGTTGTTCGAGAAGGCGCTGCGCGCGGCGGCGACCAACACGGGCACCCGCTACCTGGACGCGAGCCGGCTCTTCCACGGCCACGAGGTGTGCACCGACAACACCTCCGCCCGGGGGCTCCAGATCGAGGTCGGCATCTGGGACGAGAACGCGGCCCGGCAGTCGTTCCACCCCAACAAGCGGGGGCACGGCATGTTCGCCCAGTGCGTCACCCAGTTCTGGAACTCGGGGCAGCAGCGGGCCACCTGCGCCGACCCGGCCAGCACCGGCAACGGCGTGCTCTTCAACGGGCTGCTCGAGTTCAAGCAGCTACGCAACACCGCGACCGGCACCTGCGTCGACGGCAAGGGCTACGACTCGCGCAACGGCACACCCCAGCAGTCGCACGGCTGCCACGGCGGCCGCAACCAGGGCTTCTGGTACGACCCGGCCCGCCAGTCGCTGCACTCGGAGCTCTCCCACGACCGCTGCCTGGACGTCACGGGCGGCACGCTGAGCGCCGGCACGGCGGTCAACATCCACGACTGCCACGGCGGCGCCAACCAGAAGTTCGTCTTCGCCGGCAGCCAGATCAAGACGGCCGGCAACAGCAACCTCTGCCTGGCGTTCGACAGCCCGTCGTCGGGCACCCCCCGGCTGCGCCTGGCGACCTGCGCCAACAACACCCGCCAGCAGTGGTCGTTGCAATCCCGCAACTTCGCCAACCCGGTGGGCTACGGGCACGACGACTTCATCGGCTCCCGCGTCTACTGACCGGGACCCGTCGACGGTCAAGGCACGTGCGACGGGCAACGCGCCCGTCGCGGTCAGGGCACCGGCTGCGGTCGGTGTGCCCGTCGCGGTCAGCGCGCCACGGCGGGGCGGAAGGCGGCGGGGCGGGTCGCCGCCGGAGCATCGCCGACCGTGGCGACCAGCCGCTCCCGGGGCGTACGCAGCCGGGTCCGGAAGGCGTGGTTGAGCAGCGCGTCGAGCTGCCACACCTGCTTCGGCTGGCGGGTGCGGATCAGGAACCGCTCGCGGATCCCGTCGATCGCGGTGGCCGCCAACTCGACGGACTGCAGGCGCGGGTCGGGGCTCCAGGTGACGTTGCTGAGTTCCCCCAGCTCGGTGTTGAGGTGCAGGCGCAGCCGGTGCAGCACGCGGGTCTGCCGGGTGACGACCAGTCGCCGGTGGGTCAGCAGGAAAAGGTACTCGCCGGCCATCGGGCGGTCCGGCCGGGCGCACCGGACGACGAGGATGGTGGCGTCACCGGAACCGACGCAGCGGCGGAACACCGGCATGTGCCGGGCGACGGTCTGCGCCGCCAGCCCGGCCTCGGCGGCGGCCGGGAGGAACGTTCGGGAGAAGACGTCCATGCCCTGCCCAACGAGGCGCGACCCGTAGGTGACGTGGGTCACCCTCGGAATCCTGGAACTTCCACGCCAGCCGCCGAGGCGGCTCAGAGCGGGTCCGGGGCGAGGAGTTCCCGCAACCAACCGGGCACGGCGGAGGCGTACTGCGCCCGGGCCGGGTCGGGGCCGCACAACGCGCGCCGCCAGGAGAGCGCCCGGCTGACCCGGCTGACGCGCACAGCCAGGCGGGCCGCCTCGCGCAGCGTCGCGGGATCGTGCCCGTCCGACCACGGCTCCAGGTAGGCGTCGCGCAGCCGCGCCAGCGCCGGATCGCCCTCGGCGAGCCCCAGGGCGTCCGCGACCGAGTTCAGCGTCACCAGCAGGGTGCCGAACGGGTGAGCGACCGAGGCGTCGCCCCAGTCGAAGAAGCGGTATCCGCCGTCGGCCACGAAGACGTTGCCGTCGTGCAGGTCGTCGTGCTGGATGGTCGGCGCGACGCCCGACCCGGCCAGCCGCCGGCAGTCCTCGGCGAACCCGGCCCGGTGGGCGCGCAACAGCTCGTACGCCTCGACGGTGAGCCCGTCCGCCGACCCGAGCAGCAGCGACTCCCCGTCGTCGAGCAGCGCCCCGAACAGCTCCGGCAGCGCCTGCGGCCGATGGTCGGGCACGCCGAGGGCGAGCAACTCCCCGGCGTCGGGCGCGACCGCGCGCTGGAGGTCGGCGTACTCCGGCAGCACCCGCTCCCAACGGGCCAGCGGGTCGCCTCCGCCGCCCGACGCGTCGCGCAGCGTCCGGCCGCCGTCGGGCAGCAGGGACCAGCCCCGTCCGGCGTCCACGGCGATCGGGTCGAGCACCCGGCCGGGGGCCAGCCGGGCCAGCACGGCCGACAGCCCGGCCTCGTACCGGGTGCCCGGGTTGTTCGCCTTGAACCAGACGTCCCCGGAGTCGGTGGGCACCCGCCAGACCAGCGACCACGGCCGGACGCGGGGCTCGACGGGCCCGACCATCCGGCGGCCGTGCCGGCCGAGCCGGTCGCCGATCCAGTCGAGCGCGGCGCCCCGCCAACGCGGGTCGGCCCAGCCCTCGCCCGGCCTCGTGGCATCGGTCATGCCCGGCAACCTAGCCGGCGGCCACGCGGCCGGGCCACGCGTTTTCGCCCGCCTACAGCAGCTCGACGATCGTGGCGTTGGCCATGCCGCCACCCTCGCACATGGTCTGCAGGCCGTAGCGGATGTCGTTGTCGCGCATGTGGGCGAGCATGGTGGTCATGATCCGCGCACCGGAGCCGCCGAGCGGGTGGCCGAGGGCGATCGCGCCGCCGCGCGGGTTGAGCCGCTCCGGGTCCGCCTCGGTCTCCGCCAGCCAGGCCAGCGGCACCGGCGCGAACGCCTCGTTCACCTCGTACACCCCGATCTCCTCGATGCCCAGCCCCGCGCGGCGCAGCGCCTTCGCGGTGGCCGGAATCGGCGCGGTGAGCATGGCGACGGGGTCGTCGCCGGCGACGACGGCGGTGTGCACCCGGGCCAGCGGGCGCAGGCCGTGCCGGCTGGCCCACTCGCTGGTCGTCACGGCGAGCGCCGCCGCGCCGTCGGAGATCTGCGACGCCGAGCCGGCGGTGACCACGCCGTCGGGCCGGAACGGGGTGGCCAGCTCGCCGAGCTTCGCCAGCGAGGTGTCCCGCCGGATGCCCTCGTCGGCGGCGAACCTGCCGCCGTCGGCCAGGGCGACCGGGGCGATCTCGCCGTCGAAGGCGCCGGCGTCCTGCGCGGCGGCGGCCTTCTCGTGGCTGGCCAGGGCGAACTCGTCGAGCTGGGCGCGCGAGAAGCGCCACCGCGCGGCGATCAGCTCCGCCCCGACGCCCTGGTTGAACGGCAGCGGCGCGTCGTCGGCGAAACCCTCGACGCCGCGGTAGCGGTCGCGTAGCTGGTCGCTGAAGGGCGAACCGCCGGCCACGCTGGCACCCATCGCGACCCGGGTCATCGACTCGACGCCGCCGGCGACGACCAGGTCGGCCTGGCCGGAGAGGACGGTGGCGGCGGCGAAGTGCAGGGCCTGCTGGCTGGAGCCGCACTGCCGGTCGAGTGTGGTGCCGGGCACCGACTCGGGCCAGCCGGCGGCGAGCACGCCGTTGCGGGCGACGTTCCACGACTGGTCGCCGACCTGGGAGACGCAGCCCCAGACCACGTCGTCGACCTGTGCCGGGTCGATGCCGGTGCGCTCGGCGAGGGCGCGCAGCACGTGCGCCGAGAGATCGACCGGGTGCACGGTGGCCAGGCTGCCCTTGCGCCGCCCGACCGGGGTGCGTACCGCGCCGACGATGACTGCGTCACTCATGACTACTCCCGGGTAACTTGGGCTGGTCCCGATCCTACGTCGCCCGCCGGCCGGACGTCCGTCCCCGGCGGCCCTGGCATGCTGAACGGATGCACCCACACCCCACCCGGCAGTGGCGGGTGCCGCCCGCCCTGCCGGCGCTCAAACTGGCCGGCGCCCTCGCGCTGCCCGCCCTGGCCCTGCTCCTCGACGAGGGCGACCCGGTCCGGGTGGCGCTGGCCGTGCTCGCCGCCGCCGCGCTCGCCGGCTGGGCCGCCCGCGACCTGGTCGCGCCCGTCCGGCTCGCGGTCGACCCGGAGGGGATCACCGTCATCCGGGGCTTCGCGGGGCGCCGCCGGCTGCCCTGGTCGGCCATCGAGAAGCGGGGTGCTGCCGCCCATCAGGCCGCCGAAGCCGGAGCCGCCGACGAGCGCGTCCCCGCCCCGGTCGGAGGCGATGGAGAGCAGCATCATCAGCACGTTGAGCGCGAGCAGCGCACCGGCGGTGAGCTGGTTCGGCGCTTAGGCGGCGACGTGAGATAGTAGCCTGGCCTCCAGTGCCGCCCACATGTTCAGCAGCCGGAACATCGCGGTGACCAGGCGGTACCACCGCCACCCGAAGGCGGTACGCGCCCCATCAGGCCGCCGAAGCCCGAACGCTACGACGTCCCTCCGCCACACACTCCGGGCACTGGAAGCCGACCGACGCCTCCCGCATGCAGTCCGGGCAGATCGACCGGTCACAGCGGGTGCACCGCACGTACGTCTCCCGGCCGGGGTGCCGGTAGCAGACCGGGGCGGTGGGCGGGGACTGGCTCACCGCGCCCACCCGCCGCCGCGGGCGTGGCCCACCAACCGATCCCGGCCCTCGGAGCGCTCAATCATGTCGGCAAAGGTACCTCGCCCACCGCTCAGGAAGCGGTTCGCTCGATCTCGACCCGCTCGATCACCACGTCCTGCAACGGCCGGTCGTTCGGACCGGTCGGGGTGTTGGCGATGGCGTCGACGACCTTCACGGACTCCTCGTCGGCCACCCGGCCGAAGATGGTGTGCCGGTTGTTCAGGTGCGGCGTCGGCGACACGGTGATGAAGAACTGCGAACCGTTGGTGCCCGGTCCGGCGTTCGCCATCGCCAGCAGGTACGGCTGGTCGAAGCGCAGCTCCGGGTGGAACTCGTCACCGAACTTGTAGCCCGGCCCGCCACGGCCGGTGCCGGTCGGGTCGCCCATCTGAACCATGAATCCGCTGATCACCCGGTGCATGTCGTTGTTCTGGTCGACCGTGACCTGCGCCAGCCGCGCCTGCAGGATGGAGTTGAGCAGGTCGTCGTAGGAGTTGACCTGCTCGACGGTGCGGCTCAGGTGGTCCTGCACGTCGCGGAAGTAGCGGCGGATCTCCTTCGGCACGTCGGGGTTCGTCTGCGCGGTGAGCGTCATCAGGGGGCGCTGCAACGGCACCACCGCCCGCTTGAACTCCACCAGCTCCCGCTTCATCTGGTAGATCCGCTGGATCCGGCCCGTGGACTGGCGGTCGAAGACGTCGGCCTCGAGCGTGTCGAGGTCGTCCTCCAGCCGGTCGGAGACCTCCAGGTAGAGGTCCACCACCCGGTCGGTGACCGCGTACGCGACCGCCCACGGCCCCTGGAGCAACAGGTCCTGCTTCGTCTCCAGGTCGGCCCGGACGGGGGCCAGCCGGCCGGCGCCGCCGTGCCGGACGCTGACCAGGAAGTTCGGGCCGATGAAGAGCATCACCTGGCCGGTCTCGACGACCTCGGAGGTCTCGGTCAACTCGGCGTGCTCGCAGTACCGGGCGGTCCGCAGCACCAGGAAGCTGACGTCGCCGAACTGCTCCAGCTTGGGACGCTGCTGCGCCTTGACCGCGTCCTCGACGGCCAGCTCGTGCAGGCCGTACCGGGCGGCGATGGCCGTCATCTCCGCCAGCTCCGGCTCGTGCAGGCCGAGCCAGACGAAGCCGTGCTCCTCGCGGCGGGCCGCGGCCAGCGCCTCGTCGTAGCGCCAGTCGCCGGGCTGCCGCAGGCCGTCGACGTAGACGGCGCAGTCGACCACCGCGCTGCGTCGCCCGTCGGCCGGCACGGGGCTCCCCGGCAGGGGCTCGGAGTTGAGCCGGCGGGTCATCGCCCGCACCGGCGCCACCCAGTCCCGGGGCCTGAGCACCCGCCCGCCGTTCGGCGGGGCCGTCCGCCCCCGCTGCTCCCGGTCCGTCATCGCGCCACACCCCCACCCGCTGCCGCGGGTAGACAGTACGCCGCCGTCGACGGGCACCGCCGGCCACGACGGCCGGGCACGCCGCCGGAAGTCCCGGGGTGCGTCCGGGGGTGCCGCGGGCCGGATGACGCCGGCGGCAGGCTGAGCCGCCGACCTCGGCACCGGGTCGGGGCCGGCCCGGCGGGAGAGCCGGGACGACCCCTTCGGCCAACTGTGACGAACCTGACAGGAGCGTCAGCCGCGTACGGCCACCATGGCCTCCGCCAGCCGCCGCACGCCCTCGTCGATCCGGTCGGCGGTCACCGCCGAGTACGCCAGCCGCAGCGAGTGCCGCCCACCGTCGACGACGAAGTCGCTGCCCTTGACCACGGCGACCCCGCGTTCGGCGGCGGCCGGGGCGAGCCTGTCGACCGCGACGTCCTCGGGCAGCTCGACCCAGAGGAAGTAGCCGCCGTCCGGCTCCACGAACCGGGCCTGCGGAATGTGCCGGCGCAGCGACTCGGCCAGCACCCGGGCCCGCTCCCCGAGCGCCGCGCACACCGTCTGGATGGAGCGCTCGATGTCGCCGGAGACGCAGAACTGGTGCACGATCGCCTGGGCGACCATGCCCGGCGAGATGTAGAGGCTGGTCGCCTTCTTCGCGATGTCGCCGATCAGGTCCGCCGGCCCGACCAGATAGCCGACGCGCACCCCGGGGCAGACCGTCTTGGTGAAGCTGGAGGCGTGCACCACCACACCACGGGTGTCCAGCGAGAGCATCGACGGCAGCGCCTCGCCCCGGAACCGGATGTCGGCGTACGGGTCGTCCTCGAAGATCGTGAACCCGTACTCGACGGCGAGGTCGAGCAGCTCGTGGCGCTTCTCCAGGCTGAGGGTCACGCCGGCCGGGTTCTGGTAGTTGGGGATGACGTGCGCCAACCGGGGCCGCACCCCCGACTCCAGCAGCTTGCGCAGCTCGGCGGTGTCGAGCCCGTCCGGCTGGATGGAGACGGCGTGCAGCTCGCTGCCCATGCGCTGGAGGTTGAGCAGCGTCCGGTCGTACGTCGGGCGCTCCACCACCACGGCGTCGCCGGGCCGGACCAGGTGGTCGAAGAGGAACGCGTCGGCCTGCAACGACCCGTTGGTGATCAGCACCTGGTCGGCGGTGACGCCGTGCTTCGCCGCGATCCACTCCCGCAACGGCAGATAGCCGACGGAGGTGCCGTAGGCCGTGACCCCGGCGGGGTCGGCGTCGAAGGCGCGGACGGCGGCGGCCTTGAGGCCCTCGACATCGACGATGTCCAGCGAGGGAGCCCCACGGGCGAAGGAGATCAGCTGCGCGGCGGTCATGGCTGTTCAGCGTACGGAAGGCGACGGGGTCCGTGCGGAAGGCACGGCGATGTCCGCATCCTGAGCCACCGGGACGGGTGACCGCCCCGCCCGGGTGGCCGGTTGCCGGCCCGGTCGCAACGCGCGCGGCTCAGGCCGGCAGGCCCAGCGGCTCGTGCTGCGCCTGGCGGGAGAGCCCGTCCACGTGCAGGCCGAGCGCCGCGATGAGCTGCCCCCAGTCGAAGTACGACCGCCACGCCGCGATCCGGCCCCGGCGGACGCGGACCACGTCGACGACGTCCCAGCTCACCACCCGGCCGGTCGGCGCGACGGTGCCGAACGGGGTGTGCAGCACCCCGGTGTGGGTGCCCGTCAGCCGCTGCTCGACGGCCGCGCCACCGGCCGTCTGCACCGACCCGAGCGGGTCGACGACCAGGTCCGGGAAGGCGCCGGTCCAGGTGCGCAGCAGGGCGGGCAACTCGATCGGTCGCACCGTGACGCCGGGCATGGAATAGAAGGCGTCGGACGCGTAGAGGTCCGGCAACCGGGCCACGTCCCGCCGCAGGAGCATCGCGTACTGCTGCTCGACCAACCGATCCGCGCCAGGCATGGGAACCTCCGTCGCGGATCGCGGCCCGTCCGCGCCCGCAGGGAAATCCCTACCCGTCGATCGGCGCCTCACACCTGCGACGGAGCCGCCGCTCAGGTCGCCCCGGCGCGCGGGCGCTCGCTACTGTCATGGGGTGACCACCGAGCCTCTGCGCAGCGCCGGCACGGCCGAATGCCTCGCGGCCCCGCGCCCGATCGGTCTGTGAGCGACGCCGTCGAGCTGGCGCCGCACCGGTTCGCCGGCCTGGTCGCCCCGGCGGTCGACCGGGTGTTCGGCGCCGGCATCCTCGCCGGCCGCGACGGGGGCGGCGCCGAGCTGAGCCAGCGGTACGGCGGGCCGGCGGCCACCGGTTTCCTGCTGGAGTTCCGCACCCGCCTCGCGGCGCCGGGCGGGACGGTCGACGAGACCGGCTTCGCGGCGGTCACCCGCTACCGGGACCCGGTCGACTGCCGGCGGGCCCTGGACAAGCAGGTCGCGTACGGGATGATCCACCGCGATCCCGGGGGCGGGCTCTGGGCCACCGAACGCGGGCTGGCCTTCCTCGCCGAGATCTGGCAGGTGCACGCGGAGGTGACCGAGGAACTCTGGGCGGGGCACGACGACCGGGTGCTGCGGCTGGTGGAGGCGTTCGGCCGGGTGCTCGCGTACGCGTTGGTGCTGGCCGACGCGGAGGGCGCCGACGCCGGTGCGGCGTTCGCGGCGACGGCCCCGCCGTACGAGCCGGACGGCACCCCGCCCGGCGTGCTGCTGCTCAACCGGCTCGGCACGATGCGCTACCACCGGGCCGACGCGCACGCCGCCGCGTCGGCCGGCGCCGGGCACGACGCGGCGAGCGCCACCGCCCTGCCGGCCGGCCCGGAGCGGCTCGCCATCGACCTGGAGACCGACCGGCGGGCCGCCGGCCCGTACGCCGCGCTCACCGCCGAGGAACGGCTGGGGGTGCTGGCGGACCTGTCGGCGCTGCCCGGCTGACCCGGTTGGCCGAAGCGCCGCCGGCCGGCGGCGCTATCCTCCAGCGGTGACCGGGAGCCGTACGACGGAGGACGCCGCAATGATCGGGATGGTGCTCGCAGCCGGGGCGGGGCGCCGGCTGCGCCCGTACACCGACACCCTGCCCAAGGCGCTGGTGCCGGTGGACGGTGACACCACCATCCTGGACATCGCGCTGCGCAACCTGGCCGAGGTGGGGCTCACCGACGTCGTGATCGTGGTCGGCTACGCGGCCGACGCGGTCGTCGCCCGCCAGGCGGAGCTGGAGAAGAAGTACGGCGTCACGCTCACCCTCGTGCACAACGACAAGGCCGAGGAGTGGAACAACGCCTACTCGCTCTGGCTGGCCCGCGAGCACTTCGCCCGGGGCGTGCTGCTGGTCAACGGCGACACCGTGCACCCGGTCAGCGTGGAGAAGACCCTGCTGGCCGAGCGCGGCCCCGGCATCCTGCTCGCCGTCGACACCATCAAGCCGCTGGCCGAGGAGGAGATGAAGACCACCTTCGACGCCGCCGGCCAGCTCACCCGCATCACCAAGCTGATGGAACCGGGCGACGCGTACGGGGAGTACATCGGCGCGACCCTGATCGAGCCGCAGGTCGCGGAGGCGCTCGCCGACGCGCTGGAGGCGACGTGGCGGCGCGACCCCAACCTCTACTACGAGGACGGCTACCAGGAGTTCGCCGACCGTGGCGGGGAGGTGCGCGCGGCCCCGATCGGCGACGTGCTCTGGGTCGAGGTCGACAACCACGCGGACCTGGCCCGGGCGCGGGAGATCGCGTGCCGCTACTAGCCCGTACGGTCCTCACCCCGCTGCACATCGACGTGCGGCGGGGCGCGGTGGCGGACCTGGCCGCGATCCTGGCCGACGGCCGGATCTCCTCCGGCGGCGACGTGGCGGTGGTGGTGGGGCCCGGCCAGGGCGCGCAGATCGCCGAGCTGATCCGCCCGTCGTTGCGCTCGGCCGACGTGTTCACGGTGGCGGGCGCCACCCTCGACGCCGCCGACGACCTGGGCGGCAAGCTGCGCGCCCGCTCGTACGACGCGGTGGTCGGCATCGGCGGCGGCAAGACGATCGACGTGGCGAAGTACGCGGCCACCCGGCGCGGGCTGCCGATGGTGACGGTGGCGACCAGCCTCGCCAACGACGGCATCGCCTCCCCGGTCGCCTCGCTGGTCACGGACGGGATCAAGGGCTCCTACGGGGTGCACATCCCGATCGCGGTGATCGTCGACCTCGACTTCGTGGAGAGCGGTCCCGACCGGCACAACCGGGCCGGCATCGGCGACGTGGTGAGCAACATCAGCGCGCTGGCCGACTGGGAGCTGGCCCGCCGGGTGCGCGGCGAGCCGGTCGACGGGCTGGCCGCCTCGCTGTCCAGGATGGGCGCGGAGGCCGTGCTGAACCATCCCGGCGACATGACCGACGACGCGTTCGTCACCGTGCTCGCCGAGGCGCTGATCTCCAGTGGCCTGGCGATGGCGGTCTGCGGCACCAGCCGCCCGTCCAGCGGCGGCTGCCACGAGATCATGCACGCCGTCGACGCGCTCTTCCCCGACACCGCCTCGCACGGCGAGCTGGCCGGCCTCGGCGCGCTGTTCTGCACGTTCCTGCGCGGCGACGAGCGCCGCTTCGCGGAGATGTCGGCCTGCCTGTCCCGGCACAACCTGCCCCGGCTCCCCGCCGACGTGGGGCTCGACGACGACCAGTTCGTCGACGCGGTGCAGTTCGCGCCGCGTACCCGGCCGGACCGCTACACCATCCTGGAACACCTGGCGATGTCGCCTTCCGAGACGCGGGAGCGGCTGGCAGACTACGCCGGTGCAATCCGCGACCCCCTTGGCTGAGCCCGCTCGTCCCTCCGTCGCCGACTTCCACCGGGTAAACCGGGGTGGCGGCATGTTCAGCGAGTCGATCAGCCAGTGGCTGGGGGCCGTGTTCGCGCTGGTCGCCCAGCGGCTCGGGCTGCGCCCGACGGCGCTGACCATCGCCAACCTGGTCCTCGGCCTGGCCGCCTCGGTCACCGTGGTCGCGCTCGCCGGGCGGGTCGCCGCCGGTGACGTACCGGCCTGGGCGGTCGGCCTGCTCGCGCTGGTCGGCTGGCAGGTCGCGTACGCCCTGGACTGCGCGGACGGTCAGCTCGCCCGGGTCACCGGGCAGGGCAGCGCGGCGGGTGCCCGCGTCGACGTGCTCTGCGACGTGGCCGCCCAGATCGCCCTGGTCGCCGCCCTGTCGGCGACGGCGGTGGCGCAGCGGCCGTCGACGCCCACCTGGCTGGTCGCGGTCTTCGCCGGCACCTGGATGGTCAACCTGGTGACCTCGGTGATGCAGGCCGGCCCGAACGCGGCCAGCATGGTCACCTCCACCTCTCTGCCCGTACGGCTGGCGAAGCTGGTCCGCGACTACGGCGCGGTGATCTTCGTGGCGGCGCTGGTGCTGATGTTCGCCCCCGCCCTGGTGTTCTGGGTGATCGTGGCGTTCACGATCGTCAACGGCGGCTTCCTGCTGGCCAGCATCGCCTTCTCCGCCCGCGCCTCGCTGCGCTGAGCTGCCCGCAGGCCGCCTACCCGGGCCGCACGAGAGATCTTGGTAAAAAAGCGCTCCTACAGGGGCCGTTTCTCCCCAAGGTCTACGTCTATCCCAAATAGCAGAACCCGGTTCCCGGAAGTTGAAAGGATCGGGCGAGGGTGGGGTCGACCGTCTCGGAAACCGCTGGCCCCGGGGCGTGGTGAGAGCGATCATGCCGGCGTGAAGCAGTACCGGGAGCGCGTGCCCCCACTCGACGGCGCCGACGTCGTACTCGTCGGTCTGTTCTCGGCCAACGAGAAGCAGTACGAGGTCCGGCTGGACGCGCTCGCGGCCCTGGTCGAGGCCGGCGGTGGCCGGGTGGTCGGTCGGTACGTGCAGCGCCGGGGCGCTTCCGACCGGTGGAAGGAGCGACCGGGCGGGGCGGCCCGGATGTCCCAGCCCTTCTCCCGCCGGACGCTGCTGACCCACGGCAAGGTCCGAGAGATCGCCGAGGCGTGCCAGAAGGCGGAGATCGACGCCGTGGTCTTCGTGAACACCCTGACGGATCTCCAGCGGAGCGTCTTGGCTGACGTCCTCGGCTGCCTCGTACTGAGCGGCGAGGACCTCGGCTGCCTCGTATCGAGCGGCGACGACCTCGGCTGTGGCGGGAGCGGGTAGCGCCGCTCGTTGACAGCCTCGGGGAGACAGCGCCAGTTGCTCTTGACCGGGCCGGCCGATGAACCACTCCGCACCGGTCGGGCAGCACGTTGCCGGCCACCCCGCCCTGGATGCGGACCTGCCCGGCCGGCACCCGCCGCCCCACGATCATTTTTCGCTCACCCGGGCCCTGCGTGCGTCAGGGCCGGGAGAGCATCAAACGATCATCGAGCGCGGCACACCGCGCCAAGGCGCGCCGCCGGCAGGAACCGACGCACCACCGAAGCGCGACAAGGCAGGGCTCAGACGCACCACCGAAGCGCGACAAGGCAGGGCTCAGCGGGGCGCGGGGGTGGGCGCCACCCCCGCGTACACGTCGATGAGCTGGCGGGTGACCACGTCGGGGTGGAAGGTGCGGTCGTAGCGGGCGCGGGCCGCCGGGGCGAGTGCCGCCGCGCCCGCCCGCGCCACCGGCAGCCCGGCGGCCATCGCGGCCGGCTCCGGGGCCACCACCCAGCCCGCCTCGCCCGCCTGCACGCCGTGCGGCAGCGCGACGCGGCCCTCTCCCGGCGCTGCGGTGGCGACGGCGGCAGGGCCGGTGCCGGCGGGTTCGCGAGGGGCGTCGGCCCCCAGCAGGTACGGGATGCCGCCGAGGGCGGTGCCGAGCACCGGCCGACCGGCGGCCAGCGCCTCGATGATCACCGTGGGCAGCACGTCGTGCCAGGTGGAGGCGGCGATGATCACGGCGCTGGCCTCGATCGCGGCGCGCACGCCGGCGCGGTCCAGCGGGCCGAGGTAGCTGACGTCGGCGCGTTCGGCGGCGGCGGCCTCGGCCAACGGGCGCAGCTCGCCGTCGCCGGCGATGCGCAGCGGGCCGAGCGCGCCGTCGGGGTGCCGCCGCCAGGCGTCCAGCAGCAGGGCCAGCCCCTTCTCGGGGGAGAGCCGGGCCATGTAGAGGAAGCCGTCGCCGAGCGGCGCGGGCGTCCCCGGGTCGGGGATGCCGTTGGGCTTCACCACGATCCGCTCCGCCGGCACGCCGTAGTCGCGCAGGTGGTCGGCGACCGCCGAGGTGAGCGCGACGAACCGGTCCACCGACCTCCAGGTGCCCCGGTGCACGGCCAGCGTGGTGGCCATCAGGGCGCTCTGCGCCCGCGACCCCCGGTAGCAGCGGTGCACGATCGCCGGCACGCCCAGCGCCCTGCCCCGGCAGTCCTGGCAGATCATCCCGTCGCGGAAGTAGAGCCCCGAGGAGCAGACCTGCCGGTAGTTGTGGACCGTCTGCACCACCGGCACGCCGTGCTTGTGCGCGGTCCGCACCACCCAGGGCGAGAGCAGGGGGTACGGGTTGTGCAGGTGCAGCACGTCCGGCCGGTGCTCGGTGATCAGCCGGCTCAGCTCCTCCTGCGCCCGGGGCGCGTAGATCGGGGAGATCGGCAACAACGCCTTGGCCGTCTTCGGCATCGCCGGGATCTCGTCGGAGCTGCGGATGAACGGCAGCACCTCCACCCCGGCGGCCGTGAGCTGGGCGATCTCCGCGTCGACGATCGTGTTCTCACCCGACGGCTGGGCTTCCCGGTACCGGTTGTGCGCCACCACGATTCTCACGGAGCCTGCCTTTCGTTCGCGGCTGTGCCGGTCTCTGCTCGCGGCTGCGGGGCTCGCAAGCTCACTCCTCGCGCTCGCGGCAGGGACTGGCCAGCTCATTCCTCGCGCTCACGGGAAAGAAGGCTACCGTTGGCGGGTGCCCGAACTACCGGAGGTGGAGGCGCTCGCGGGCTACCTGCGCGAGCGCGCGGTGGGGCGGCGCGTCGACCGGTTGGAGGTCGCCGCGATCAGCGCCCTGAAGACGTACGACCCGGCGCCGAGCGCCGCCGCGGGGCGGACGGTGACGGATGCCCGCCGGCACGGCAAGTTCCTCGACGTGGTGCTCGACGGCGGCCTGCACATCGTGGTGCACCTGGCCCGGGCGGGCTGGCTGCACTACCGGGAGGCGTTCGCGTCCACCACCCCGCTGCGGCCCGGCAAGGGCCCCGTCGCGCTGCGGGTACGCCTCGACGACGGCTCCGGCTTCGACCTGACCGAGGCCGGTACCCAGAAGAGCCTCGCCGTCTACCTGGTCACCGACCCGCAGGCGGTGCCGGGGGTGGCCCGGCTCGGCCCCGACGCGCTCGCCGCCGACGCGGGCACCTTCGCGGAGCGGCTGCGCAGCCGCCGGGGTCAGGTCAAGGGGGTGCTCACCGACCAGACGATCCTGGCCGGCGTCGGCAACGCGTACTCGGACGAGATCCTGCACGCGGCGAAGCTGTCGCCGTTCGCCATCACCGACCGGCTGACCGAGGAGCAGTTGGCGGCCCTGCACGCGGCGACCCGCCAGGTGCTCGGCGACGCGGTCGCCCGGTCGGTGGGCCAGAAGGCGGCCGAGTTGAAGGGCGAGAAGCGTTCGGGGCTGAAGGTGCACGCCCGCACGGGGCAGCCCTGCCCGGTGTGTGGCGACACCGTCCGGGAAGTCTCGTTCGCCGACTCCAGCCTCCAGTACTGCGCGACGTGCCAGACCGGTGGCAAGCCCCTCGCTGACCGACGGCTGTCCCGACTCGTACGGTGAGTGACGGCGCTGCCCGGCTACGGCGCGGAATCGACCGTCGCGCGCCGAAGGTCTGACTTGCGGCTCTAGCGGGCCGCTCTTCCATCGGTATAGTGGCTCGGTCCCCGGCTCCTGAAATGGCGTGGAGCCGGCCAGCCATCCGGCGGCACCCTGCCGACGCGTTGTCCCTCGGTCAGCGTGCGGTCGGTGTCCGCGTGGGAGACTGGGACGGTGGGCGACCCGGGCCCTCACGGCGAGTGAGCGGCCCGCGTCATGCGGGAGGACACGGGTAAGGTGACGGCAAGCCTCCAGCGCCCGGTAACCAACACAGGCCGGAGCAAACTCGTGCGGCACGTCGACAGCTTCGAGATCCAGCCGCCGGCTCCGCCGTCCCACAACGGCGTGCCCCGGTCGGCGTGGGCTCGGGCCCGCCGCCGCGTGTCGCGTTGGCACCGCCCCTACATCGCACTGCTGCTGGTGCTGGACTTCGCCGCCGCCGCGGTCGCGAGCCTCATCGCCATCCAGACCTTCGACCAGTCGCGGGCGGGTTTCTACAACGTCGAGCAGGACCCGACGTGGTTCCACACGGTGGCGTTCGCGCTGCTGCCGCTCGGCTGGGTGTTCAGCCTCTGGGCCAACCGCTCGTACGACCGCCGCTATCTCGGCCTCGGGCCCGACGAGTACAAGCGGGTGATGCGGGGCGGCGTCGCCGTCGCCGCGACCGTGTCCTTCCTCGCCTTCGCCACCAAGACGGACCTGTCCCGGTACACGGTCGGCACCGCCCTGCTCGCGGCGCTGCTGCTGATCCTGCTCAACCGGATCCTCTGCCGCTTCGTGCTGCACGTGGTGCGGCGCAACATCGGCCAGGCCGGTCACCGGATGGTGCTGATCGGCACCCTGCCCGAGTGCCTGGAGGTCTACACGGCGGTCACCCGCAACCCGTCCGCCGGGCTGGTGCCGGTCGCCATCCACGTCACCGACGGGTACGCGGCCGCGAAGGGCATCGAGACCCCCGTACCGGTGCACGCCGGCCGCGACGTCCTCGCCCTGGTGCGGGAGGTCGGCGGCGACACGATCGCGGTCTGCGGCTCGGCCAGCTCCGAACCGGGCGAGCTGCGCCGGCTGGCCTGGCAGTTGGAGGGCTCCGGCGTCGACCTGGTCGTCGCCCCGCAGCTCACCGACATCGCCGGGCCCCGGGTGCACATCCGGCCGATCGAGGGCCTGCCGCTGCTGCACGTCGAGGAGCCGACCCTCTCCGGGCCGGCGCTGCTGGCCAAGAACCTGATGGACCGGGTCGCCGCCGGGGTCGGCCTGCTGCTGCTGACGCCGGTCTTCCTGGCGATCGCGATCGCGATCCGGATCTCCGATCCCGGCCCGGTCTTCTTCCGCCAGCCCCGGGTGGGCCACGAGGGCCGCACCTTCCGGGTCTGGAAGTTCCGCACCATGTACGTGGACGCGGAGGACCGGCTGGCCAGCCTGGTCGACCAGAACGAGAACGACGGCATGCTGTTCAAGATGAAGCAGGATCCCCGGGTCTTCCCGGTGGGCCGCTTCCTGCGCGCCTCCTCGCTGGACGAGCTGCCGCAGCTGATCAACGTGCTGAACGGTGAGATGTCGCTCGTCGGGCCGCGTCCGCTGCCCGCCGACGACGGTGACTTCCTCGGCGACGTACGCCGCCGGCTGCTGGTCCGCCCGGGCATGACGGGGCTGTGGCAGGTCTCCGGGCGCTCCGACCTGTCGTGGGACGAGGCGGTCCGGCTCGACCTGTACTACGTCGACAACTGGTCGCTGGCGTACGACCTGAGCATCCTGTGGCGCACCGTCGGGGTGGTGCTCGCCCGCAAGGGCGCGTACTGACCCTTGGCCTGGGGGCCCGCAGGGGCCAGGATCGCTGCGTGGGTGCCAACCTGTCGGGTTTCCTCGGCGTCGTCTCGCTGCTCGCCGCACTGGTCGCGGCCCTGTTCGCGGTGGTCCGGCTGCGCGGCCGGCGGGGCATCGCCACGGCCACCCAACGGGCCACGTACGAGGTGCTGCACACCGCCGGGCTGGCCGCCGAGCCGCTGCGCGCCGGCCTGAACGCCACGAACGCGGCGAAGGCCGTACGCCACCTGCGGGCCCTGGTGGGGGCGGCCGGGCTGGCGCTGACGGACCGGGAGGGGCTGCTCGCCCTGGACGGGCGGGGCGGTCACCACGGTGCGCAACTGGTCGCGGCGGCCGGGCGGGCCGTGGCGACGGGCCGCTCGACGGTGCTCGGCGACTCGGAGCTGCCCTGCGACCGGGTCGACTGCCCGGTGCGCGGCGCGGTCGTCGCCCCGCTGACCGGCGCGGACGGGCGGCGGGTCGGCGCGCTGGTCGCCGTCGCCGACGGCCAGCCGGCGCCCGGCCTGGTGCAGGCCACCCTGGAGACGGCGCACTGGGCCGGTAACCAGCTCGCCCTGGCCGAGCTGGACTCGTCCCGGGAGCGGCTGGCCCGCGCCGAGGTACGCGCCCTGCGCGCGCAGATCAGCCCGCACTTCATCTACAACGCGCTCACCGCGATCGGCTCGTTCGTCCGCACCGACCCGGACCGGGCCCGGGAGCTGATCCTGGAGTTCGCCGAGTTCACCAGGTACTCGTTCCGGGCGCACGGGGAGTTCACCACGCTGGCCGAGGAGCTGCGGTCGATCGACCGCTACCTGACCATCGAGCGGGCCCGGTTCGGTGACCGCCTCCAGGTGCGCCTCCAGATCGCCCCCGAGGTGCTGCCCGTGACGCTGCCGTTCCTCTGCCTGCAACCGTTGGTGGAGAACGCGGTCCGGCACGGGTTGTCGCGCAAGCCGGGCACGGGCATGGTGAGCATCGAGGCCCGGGACGCGGGCACCGAGTGTCACATCACGGTGGAGGACGACGGAGTGGGGATGGATCCGACCACGCTGACCGCCGGCATCGCCGAGCTGGCCGGCGCCGCCGGGGACCCGGGCGACGCCGCGCCGACCGGCGGCGGAGACGACCCGGGCCAGCACGTCGGGCTCTCCAACGTCGACGAGCGCCTCCGGTCGGTCTTCGGCGACGGCTTCGGCCTGGTCGTCGAGACGGGCCTCGGTTCGGGTACGAAGGTGAGCATGCGGGTGCCGAAGTTCCACCCCGGCGTACGGGTCAGTTCGTGAGCGAGCGCGGCGCGGCCGGCACCGTGGGCGGGGTCGGGTTCCTGCGGGTGTTGGCGGTCGACGACGAGCCGCCGGCGCTGGACGAGTTGGCGTACCACCTGCGCACCGATCCCCGGGTGGCCCGGCTGCGCACGGCGGGCGACGCGACGGAGGCGCTGCGGGTGCTCCGCGACGGCGACGTGGACGTGGTCTTCCTCGACATCCGGATGCCCGGCCTGGACGGCATGGAGCTGGCCCGGGTCCTGCGCCGCTTCGCCCGGCCGCCGGCGATCGTCTTCGTGACCGCGTACGACGACGGGGCGGTCGACGCGTTCGACCTGGGCGCCACCGACTACGTCCGCAAGCCGGTACGCGCCGAGCGCCTCGCCGAGTCGCTGCGCCGGGTGATCGGCTCGCGGGTGGTGCCGTCGCACCCGGCCGCCCTCGCGCGGGCGGAGGAGGACCCGACCATCCCGATCGAGCTGGCCGGCACCACCCGGATGCTGCCCCGCTCGGCGGTGCGCTGGGTGGAGGCGCAGGGCGACTACGCCCGGCTGCACACCGCCGACGGCTCGCACCTGGTCCGGGTGTCACTGGCGACCCTCGCGGAGCGCTGGGCGGATGCCGGTTTCGTCCGGATCCACCGCTCCTACCTGGTACAGCTCAAGCTGATCGCCGAGCTGCGGCTGGTCAACTCCGGCTATGTCGTGGTGGTCGACTCGGCCGAGCTGCCGGTGAGCCGGCGGCACACCCGCGAACTGAAGGACAAGCTGGTCCGCGCAGCGAAGCAGGACTGGAGCCGCTGACCACGGGCGCGCCGGCGCGGAGTGGTCAGGCTCTGATCTGCTCGGTGATCCGCACGGCGATCGCCGTCAGCTGCGCGGCGGAGAGCGGCGCCTCCGGCTGGGCCGCCTCGGCCCTTCTGTCGACGCCGGTCATGTTGCTGGCGGTCAGCCCGAACACCCGGTTTCCGGGCAGCCGGATCGAGATGCGGTGCTGCACGCTGCCGGACTCCCGTTGGATCAGGGTCTCGACGGCCATCCGGAGCCCGCCCGGCGTCGCCGATTCCTCGCACACCTGCCGGGCCGCTCTCTCCCCGCGCCCCGGGGGCGCCTCGCAGGACCAGGGTTGCCCCAGGGGTGGCCGTGGGCTGACCGGGTGCGCCGGATTGTCAGGGTTGGCCGGGCTGGCCGGGCTGGCCGGGCCAGCCACGAACGGGTGGACGGAGAGGCTGAGGATGCCCCGCCGGCCCTGGTGGAAGACGCCGGACATGCCGGAGACGGCATTCCTGCCGTCGTAGGTGAGGGTCGGCAGGTCCCCGTCCGGCTCGCGTGCGTCGGCCCCGGAAGCCCGGAACCACCGGGCCTGCGGCACCACGTCGCGCAGTGCGTTCCCGAACGCCTCGTTCAGGTGCCCCGTGCTCACGGCGGCGGCCCTACGGGTGTCGAAGGCCAGCCGGAAGCGGGTGTCCACCGGTGCGGCGGAGGCCGCCAGCGGGGGTGGCGGGCCCGCCGCGTGATCCGGCTGCGGACCGCGCGCGGCCCATCCGACGCTGCCCGCCACGGCCAGGGTCAGCACGGCGGCCAGGGAGCCGGCCAGGCGCCGGCCGGCCCGGGCCCGCCGTTCCCGGCGGATGATGCCCGCCACGTCCACCCGGGCCGGCGGCGGCGTGCCGATCAACTCGTCGAAGAGCTGGTGGCTCATCGATTGCCTCCGATCTGGCACTGGCCTTTGACGGCGGTGCGCAGGGTCGCCAGCCCGCGCGCGGACTGGCTCTTGACGGTGCCTGTGGAGATGCCCAGCAGTTGGGCGGTCTCCTCGACCGAGTAGTCGAGGTAGAAGCGCAGGACCACCACCGCCCGCTGCTTCGGGGCCAGCGAGCGCAGCAGCGCGGCGAGCCCGTCCCGGTCGGTCACCGTCTCCGGCACCGCCGCGGCGAGGTCCGGCACCGCCGCCCGGGACTGCTCCCGGCTATACCAGGGGCGGCGCCGCTCGTCCAGCCAACATCGGGTGAGTACGCGTTGGGCGTACGCGTCGCGGTTCTCCGCCCAGGCGACCTGACGCCAGTGCCGGTAGAGCTTCGCAATCGCGGCCGACACCACGTCGTCGGCGGTGTGCCAGTTCTGGCAGAGCAGGTACGCGCTGCGCCGCCAGCGATCCATCCGCGCGGATACGAAGGCATGAAAGTCGTCCTCCTCGGCCCGGCTCACCACGCTGGTTCCTCCCCGCTGACCGTCACGGCCGTACGACGGTACGACCGGGCCGCGAGGTTGCACCGTACCGACGCGGATCGCGACGGTCAGGATCCGATCTGGACGGCGACACCCAGCGCGACCGCCCGGGCCTGCTCCATCAGCAGCGGAGCGTCCGAGGCGGGCGCCGCCTCGGCCTTCCCGGCCGCGTTCGAGACGTCCAGTTGGAGCCGGCCCCCTGCCAGCAACTCGACGTCGACGCGGTGCCGCACGGAGCCGCCCGTACCCACGCTCTGCACCTTCGTCCGCGTGCCGTCCGGTGCCGGGGTCTCGTCGCAGAGCTGGCCCCGGCGCCGGTCGGCGGAGCGGCAGGACCAGTCGAAGTGCCGCGCCTGCGGCCCGAAGGTGATCGTCACGCGCAGGCCGCCGCGGCGACCCTCGTGCACCAGCGGCGCGCCGACACGGACCGCCCGGCCCGGCCGCCCCGCGTCCAGGGGGCGGCGCTCCTGCCAGAGCGCTGCCGGGGCCTGTGTGCGGAGCGCCTGGCGTATGGCCGCGGCCAGCCGCGACGCCGTCAGCTCTGCCGGTGCGGTGCGCGAGGAACCCGACCGGGTGCTCCGCGCGGGCGGCGGGAGGAGAAGCGGCTGGGCGGTTACCGAGGTGGCCACCGGCGACGGTCCGCTCCGGACGACAGGGGGTCGCGGACCGCTCGCCGCGACCTCGGCGGCCACCGACAGACCGACGAGCACCGCCAGGGGGACACCGGACCGTTTCCTCAAGGCCTTCACACCCTGACGACGCAACGCTCCACGCATCGGGTTGCATCGACCTCCGGCCGGAATTCTGCCGGCGAACGGAATACGGCCGGCCTGTCGTACGCTGTACGGTACGCCGTACGACAAAGGAGGCCACCATGTTCGACGCCGCGACCGAATTCGACCGCCAGCTCGACCGGCTGGTGCGGCTGGGATACCCGGCCCTCGCCGGGCTGACCGAGGCCGCCTTCCGCGACCTGGTCGGGCCGCTGCGCGCGGCGGCCGTCACCGGATCGGCGGGCCTGCCCGCCCCGACCGAGGCACGGGTGCCGTTCCTGCTGGTGATCACCCGTGACCTGGTGCCGGTGGAGCAGCGCGTCGCGCTGACCACGCTCGCCGGCAAGCGCAAGCCGGGCGTCGTCGACCGGCACTACCCCGAGGGCCACCTGGCGACGTTCCACCCGATCAAGGAGCTGGAGGTGCCGGCCGGGCCGGCGTACCTGCTCTTCGACGTCGACCGGGGCGAGGAGACGCTGAACCTGGCCCCCGCCGCCGCCATGGAGGTGATCGCCGGCCAGGGCCGGCTGCCGCTCAGCATCGACGAGGGGCTCGCCTTCGTCACCCTCCACCCGGAGGCGCTGGCCACGAACAAGTGCTTCTCCCTGGTCGGCTCCCGGTGCGGCGACAAGCGGGTGCCGGCGCTCTGGATCAGCCAGGGCGCGCCGAAGCTCGGCTGGTGCTGGTACGGCAACCCGCACACCTGGCTCGGCTCCGCCTCCGCCCGCCCGGAGCGCGTCGGCCTGGAGTCAGCGGCATGACGTGAGCGGCCAGGCGCGCTCATCCACCGAGTTATCCACAGGCTCGGCGCGTTATCCACAGGTTGTGCACAACCCCGCTGTGGAGAGCCCCGCCGGCCACCGACCACGCGGTCGCAGCCGGGCGGACGCCCTTGACAATCACGTCGATCGGGCCAGACTGCCGGGGTGAGCGCTGCCGACGATCCCGAACCGGGGCACCGGACGGGCCGGCCCGGGGCGCCGGAGCGGACGAGCCGGCGCGCTGAACCGGAGCGGACGACCCGCCCCGGGGCACCGGGTGCGGCGCCGGCGCCCCAGCCCCGGGCCCGGATCGTGCTGGCCGAGGTGTCCCGCCGGCAGGACCGGGCCGAACGCACCCGCGCCGAGCTGGCCGAGCAGACCCGGGTCGGCGAGGCGCTCGTCCGGGGGCTGGTCCGCGCCCAGCTCGCGCTGGCCCTGCGGCTGTCCCTGGTGGTGGCGATCGGGCTCGGCGGGCTGCCGTGGCTCTTCGCCGTCGCGCCCGCCGTCGGTCGGGTCACCGTGCTCGGCGTCAACCTGCCCTGGCTGCTGCTCGGGGTGGCGTCGTTCCCGTTCCTGATCGCGGTCGGCTGGGCGTACGTGCGGCTGGCCGAACGCAACGAGCAGGACTTCACCGACCTGGTCCAGCGGCCGGAGCGCTGAGGTGGGCAACGGCTTCGTCGTACCGGCGATCGTGGCGGTCACCCTGGTCACCGTCGGCATCGGCTTCTACGGGCTGCGGTTGGCGCGGACCACCTCCGACTTCCTGGTCGCCTCGCGGGCCATCAGCCCGACCTGGAACGCCGCCGCGATCGGCGGGGAGTACCTGTCGGCGGCGAGCTTCCTCGGGGTCGCCGGGCTGATCCTCAAGTACGGCGTCGACGTGCTCTGGTATCCCGTCGGCTTCGCCGCCGGCTACCTCGCCCTGCTGCTCTTCGTGGCCGCGCCACTGCGTCGCTCCGGGGCGTTCACCCTGCCGGACTTCTGCGAGCTGCGGCTCGGGTCGCGGCGGCTGCGTACCCTGGCCACCGTCTTCGTGATCTTCATCGGCTGGCTCTACCTGGTGCCGCAGCTCCAGGGGGCGGGGCTGACGCTGGCCACGGTGACCGGCTCGCCGTACCCGCTGGGGGCCGTGCTGGTGGCCGTAGTGGTCACGGCGAACGTGGCGCTCGGCGGCATGCGGGCGATCACCTTCGTGCAGGCCTTCCAGTACTGGCTGAAGCTGACCGCGCTGGCCGTACCGGCGATCTTCCTGGCGTTGCAGTGGCAGGCCGACGCCCGGCCGGCGGTGACCCCGCCCGACGGGCCGGCGTTCCGGACCGCGACCACCGTCGTGGTCGAGCACCGCGCGACCCTCACCCTCCCCGACGGCCAGACCCGGGAGGTACGCCCCGGCGACGAGCTGTCGTTCGCGGCCGGTGACCCGGTGCCGCAGGTGGCCGGGGTGGCCACCGACGCCGCCGACTGGCTGCTGCCGAGCACCGCCGGGGACGACGACCGGGGGCTGTTCGCGACGTACTCGCTGATCCTGGCGACGTTCCTCGGCACCATGGGGTTGCCGCACGTGCTGGTCCGGTTCTACACCAACCCCGACGGTGCCGCCGCCCGCCGCACGACCCTTGTGGTGCTCGCCCTCGTCGGCGCGTTCTACCTGCTGCCCACCGTCTACGGGGTGCTCGGGCGGATCTACACGCCGCAGCTTCTCGTCACCGGGCAGACGGACGCGGTGGTGGTGCTGCTGCCCGGTGCCGCGCTCGGCGACGGCACCACCGGCCGGCTGCTCGCCGCGCTGGTCGCGGCCGGCGCGTTCGCGGCCTTCCTCTCCACCTCGTCGGGGCTGCTCACCAGCGTCGCGGGGGTCATCTCGACGGACGTGCTCGGGCAGGGCTCGGTACGCGGCTTCCGGCTCGCCACGGTGCTCGGCGGCACCGTCCCGGCGATTCTCGCGCTCAACCTGGCCGGGCTGGACGTGTCGCAGGTCGTCGGGCTGGCCTTCGCGGTCGCCGCGTCCAGCTTCTGCCCCCTGCTGGTGCTCGGCATCTGGTGGCGGGGCCTGACCGACCTCGGCGCCGCCGCCGGGATCCTGGTCGGCGGCGGCGCGGCGGTCGGGGCGGTGCTCGTCACGGTGCTCGGCCCGCCGCTGTCCGGCTGGCCGGCCACGCTCACCGCGCAGCCGGCCGCCTGGACGGTGCCGCTCGCCTTCACCGTGATGGTGGCGGTCTCGATGGCGACCCGCCGCCGGGCGCCGGCCGACGTCGGGGCCACCATGCTCCGCCTGCACGCCCCGGAGGCGTTGCGGCTGTAGGCGCTGTCCGCCCCCGCCGACGGCGCGACGCCCGACGGGTCAGCAGGCGTCGGTGCCGACGCAGAGGCGCTCGGCCGCCTGTTGCGCGATCCGCCGCGCCTCGTCCGGGCCCTCCCCGCCCTTCAGCCAGATCTCCGCCACCAGGTTGCCCCGCCGGAGGATGATCGACTGGCTCGGCGTGTCGTCGCCGACCGCGACGGCCAGCAGTGACTCGTCCCCGGCGAACCCGGTGTCGACGAACGAGAACTTGTATTCCCCGCCCGTCGGCTGACAGCCGGTCACGAGCCGGCGCGCCCAGTCCATCACCGCCTTCGCGTCGGCCAGCTCATAGCGCCTGACCCGTTCGACGAGCTGTTCTTCGCGGCCCGCGGAGAAAGTTCGCCCCCGTTCGGCCTTGTCCCGCATCCAAAACCGCGGCGACTGGTTGCGACACAGTGCGGAGGCGGCGGCGGCCAGGGACCAGTCGCCCTCGCCCTCGACCCAGGGCACCGAACGGAACCCGTCGGGCAGATCCGCCACCCTGAGCATGGCGGCCGAGGGAATCTCCACGCTGGTCGGCCCGGGGCTGCTGTTGGTCCGGGACGGCGCGGCCTTGGAGGGTGTCACGCCCGGCGTCGGCGTCGTCGGGGTCGGGGTCGTCGGCGTCGGGGTGGCCGGCAGGGTCGGGGCCGGCGAGTTGGTTGCGGGCGGAAGGGGCGGGGCCGCGTCCCGGTTGTCGGCGAGGACCGCCGCGCCGGCCGCGACCACGGCCACGGCCACGACGGTCGACAGGGCCGCCGCGGCCCGGGTACGCCGGGTGCGTTGCCGGCCACGTCGGCGGACGTGCTCGATCGACGCCCAGGTCAGGTCCTCGGTGTCGCGGTACAGCTCGGCGAAGGGCTGGTCAGGCATTGGTTACCTCCTCCGGGAGGTTGGTGTCGAGCAGGGTGGCGAGGGCCTTGCGGCCCCGGGCGAGGCGGGCCTTCACGGTGCCGGTGGGGGTGGCCGTCTGCGTCGCGACCTCGGCGACCGAAAGGTCGGCCAGGTGGTGCAGGACGATCGCCTCGCGTTGTTCCGCTGGCAGTTGCCGTAGTGCCGCCACCAGGGCGACCGTGTTCTCCGAAGGCGGATCGACCGCGGCTACCGGGCCGTGCCGGCGGTAGGCGGTGATCCCGTTGCGGATCTTGCGCCACCGGTTGACGAGAAGCCGGTAGCCCACAGTGCGGACCCAGGCCTCGGGATCGCCGTATCCGCTGACTGTCCGCCAGCGCTGCCAGGCCCGCGCGTACGCCTCCTGCGCCGCGTCCTGCGCTTCGAACGGGTCACCACCGAGTGCGTAGAGCACGGTGACGACTCGATGCCGGGTGGTGCGGTAGAACTCCTCAAACCCGTCGTCCGCTGCCAAGAGTCTCTCCCCGTTGTGGTCCTGCGTCTATCACCCCGCAGCGGGACGACGGGTTGCAGCGGACGCCCGTGCCGGCGGCTGGCGGCCGACGGCGCGACGCCATCCGGGTACGTCTCGGGGATGACCGGGGATCATCCCCCGGCCGGAGCGGTTGCTGGCCTCGGCCGGATACGGTCGACGCATGACTGCTGAGCACCCGGCTCTCTCCCTGCGTGGCCTGGCGAAACAGTTCGACGGCAAGGTCGCCGTGGCCGGTGTCGATCTTGACGTGCCGGCCGGTTCCTTCTACGGCCTGCTCGGCCCGAACGGCGCGGGGAAGACCACCACCCTGTCGATGGCGGTCGGGCTGCTCCGGCCGGACGCCGGCAGCGCCGGGGTGCTCGGGCACGACGTCTGGGCCGACCCGGTACGCGCGAAGCAGCTCCTCGGCGTGATGCCCGACGGCGTACGGCTCTTCGACCGGCTCAGCGGCGCGGAACTGCTCGCGTACCACGGTCTGCTGCGGGGGATGGACCCGGCGGTGGTCGACCAGCGGGCGGCGGAGCTGCTGGACGTGCTCGCGCTCGGCGACGCGGGCCGGACCCTGGTGGTCGACTACTCGGCGGGCATGAAGAAGAAGATCGGCCTGGCCTGCGCGCTGCTGCACGGGCCCCGGCTGCTGGTGCTGGACGAGCCCTTCGAGGCGGTGGACCCGGTCTCGGCCGCGCTGATCCGGGACATCCTGCACCGGTACGTGATCGGGGGCGGCACCGTCGTCTTCTCCAGTCACGTCATGGAGGTCGTCGAGCGGCTCTGCTCCCACGTGGCGATCCTGGCGGCGGGCACCATCAAGCGGGTCGGCCCCATCGACGAGGTGCGCGGCGGCCGTTCGTTGGAGCAGGTCTTCGTCGAGGTGGTCGGCGGCCGGACGGCGACAGGCGAGGAGCTGGCGTGGCTGTCACGGTGAGCGGGCCGGAAACCCCCGCCCGGCGGGTCTCCGCCCGGCACTTCGTCCGCCTCAAGCTGCGGGTGATGGGCAACAACTTCCGGGGGCAGGGCTGGCGGGTCGCGCTCTTCGTGGGCGGCGTGGTGGCGGGGCTCTGGTTGGCCGGCGTCGGCTTCTTCCTCTTCGCCGCGCCCGGCCTGGTCGACGGGAACCGGTACGCGCTGATGGTCGCCGCCCTCGGCGGTGGCCTGACGGTGCTCGGTTGGCTGCTGCTGCCGCTGGTCTTCTTCGGGGTGGACGAGACACTGGATCCGGCCCGCTTCGCGTTGCTGCCGCTGCCCCGCCGCACGCTCGTCACCGGGCTGTTCGCCGCCGCGCTCGTCAGCGTCCCCACGATCTCTGTGCTGCTGGCCCTGTCCGGGCTGGTGGTCACCGCCGGGGCGTTGGGTGGCTGGTCGGCCGCCGCGGTCGCCGTCGTCGGGGTGGTCGCCGGGCTGCTGCTCTGCGTCGCGGCGGCCCGGGCGGTCACCAGCGCGTTCGCCACCGCGCTGCGCTCCCGCCGGGTCCGGGACCTGGCCGCCGTGCTGCTCGCCGTGCTCGCCGCGCTGATCGGGCCGTTGCAGCTCCTGGGTGTCGCCGCCCTCGGCGACGCCGACTGGGACCGGCTCGACGGGGTGGCCGAGGTGGTGGGCTGGACCCCGTTCGGCGCGCCCTGGACGGCCGGCATCGACGTGGCCGAGGGCCGGCTCTGGGCCGCGCCGGTGAAGCTGCTGATCACGGTGGTGACGATCGTCGCGCTACTGGCCTGGTGGTCCCGTTCCCTCGAATCCGCGATGGTGGGCGCGGCCAGTGCCGGCCCGGCCCGCGCCCCGCGCGGCGTGACCGGCGGCGCGGTCGCCCAACTCTTCCCGAGGGCCGTCGGCTGGGCCCGGCGGGACCGCTTCGGCGCCCTCGTCGCCCGGGAGGCCCGGTACTGGTGGCGGGACGCCCGCCGCCGCGCCAACCTGATCACCGTCGCGGTCGTCGGTCTCTTCGTGCCGGTCATGGTCAACCTGGGCGGCTCGGGCTTCACCGTCGACGGCGCGCAGGGGTTCACGGCGAGCGCCGACTCGTCGCCGGGGCTGGCCAGCCTGTCGATGCTCTTCGTCGGCCTGCTCGCCGCCGTCACCCTGGCCAACCAGTTCGGCTTCGACGGCAGCGCGTACGCGGCGAACGTGGTCGCGGGCGTGCCCGGCCAGCAGGAGCTGCGCGCCCGGATGGCCGCGTTCTCGATCTACCTGCTGCCGTTGCTGGCGGTGATCTCCGTGATCGTCGGGGCGGTCCTCGGCGAACCCGGCTGGATCGGGCTGATGGCGGGCACCCTGTTCGCCACCTACGGCGCGGGGCTGGCGGTGAACTGCTTCGTCTCGGTGCTCGGGGCATACTCGCTGCCGGAGACGAGCAACCCGTTCGCGTTGAACAGCGGCGCCGGGATCGCGAAGAGCTTCCTGACCCTGCTGGCGATGCTCGCCACCGTGGTGGCGGCGGTGCCGATGGTGCTGGCTGCCGCCCTGCTCGGCGACGCGTGGCTCTGGCTAGCCCTGCCGGTCGGGACGGCGTACGGCCTGGGGGCGGCGCTGCTCGGCGCGTACCTGGCCGGCGACGTGCTGGACCGCCGGATGCCGGAGCTGCTCGCGACGGTGACCCCGCGCCGCTGAGGGCGGTGTCCCGCCCGCAACCTCCGGGGTTGCCTGGTTCCGCCGCGACAGGCCCTTGCCGGGCGGCGGCACAATGGCCGGATGCCTGTCGTCGAAGCGATTGCGACCGTGCCGGTCCCGCCCGAGCTGGCCTTCGCGGTCTCCCAGACCACCGCGCCAGTGCGCTACCGGTGGGACCCGTTCGTCCGGGAACAGCACTTCACCGACGGGGCGACCCGGCCCGGCAAGGGGGTACGCACCTTCACCCGCTCCCGCCACGGCCTGGTGATGGTCAGTGAGTACGTCTCCTGGGCGCCGCCGACCCACGTCGGCATGAAGATGGTGCGCGGGCCCTGGTTCTTCGAGATGTTCGCCGGCGGCTGGCGGTTCGCGCCCGCCCCGGAGCCCGGCCACGCGGTCGCCACCTGGCGGTACAGCTTCCGCTGCCGCCCGGCGTTCCTCCGCCCGCTCGCGGATCGGGTCGGCGTCTGGCTGCTCGGCCGCGACATCCGCCGCCGCATCGCCGGGTACGCCGCCGGCTGCGCCGACCCGGAGGTGCTGGCCGCCGCCCGCCGGTCGCTGGCCGCCGACGACTGACCACCCCGGGGTACGCCCACCCTCGCGGGTCGGGCTCGACCGGGACGGCATTGCCCCCCCGGAAGGGCGAGGCTGAGTCGCTTACGACATCAGCTCCACAGGCGTTCGCCGCACCAGGCGCCCTCCCGGCCTACGGCGCTGCGGTCAGCCGCTGCGGGTGGACCGGAGCACCCCGACGAACGACCGCCAGGCGTCGGGGCCGAACGTGAGGGCCGGGCCGGAGCGGTCCTTGCTGTCGCGCACCAGCACGGACCCCGGCAGATTGTCGGCCACCTCCACGCAGTTGCCGCCGGAGTCGGTCGAACGGGTCGACGTGCGCCAACGGGGCTGGGCAGCGGTCATGGCGTCACCTTCAGCTTTCGGATCAGATCCAGCGAGGCGGTCGTGGACAGCGCCTCGCCGAGCACGCTATCCCACTTCCGATCGATCAAGCCCACCATCTCGGGGTCGTTCATCACGTGGCCTCGGGCGGCGTTCTCCAGGTAGACCGCCCGCTCGCCGTCCGCCAACTCGACCAGCACGAAGCCGCCACCGAGGCCGACGTGCTGCCCGACGCCGAGCGGAACGACGTGCAGCCGGACATGCGGAAACTCGGCCGCCTCCAGCAGCCGCCCGAGCTGCGCGTCGAGCACCGCCGGACCGCCGACCGGGCGACGCACCGCCGTCTCGTCGAGCAGGAAGACCGTCTGCGGTGGAACTGCCCGGTGCAGCAGCTCCTGACGCTCCAGCCGCATCGAGACCAACTCGTCCACCATCGCCGGCGGATGCAACCCACCGGCGGAGATGACCGCCCGCGCGTACTGCTCGGTCTGGAGCAGACCCGGCACCAGGCAGGGCTCGAAGGCGCGCAACCGGGTCGCCTCCTGCTCGTAACCCCGCCAGGGCACGAACCAGGAGGGACCCCGTTCCCGATCGGCCTCCTTGAGCAGCTCGGCGAGGAGCCCACCGGTGTTCAGGGCCTCGTCGGCGGCCACGGCGAACTCCATCGTCGGGCGGCGACGACCGGTCTCGATGGCGGCGATCAGCGACGGGCTCCACTTGACCAGCGCGGCAAGACCCTCCTGGGAGACGTCCGCCCCGGCGCGGGCGGCCTTCAGCGCCCGGATCCACATGTCGAAGTTCATCGCCCACCTATCCGGTAAGTATGCGAACACGATACGTAGTAACCGCTGGCATCCTCCCGCCTCCCAGCCGGCGAGTCCAGGGTGGAGGTGCGCGGCCCGGCCGGTGGAGGCGACGACCCGGCGGCCGGTCCTGCGTCGGGCCGCCCCGGTCGGTTCCCCCACCCCGGTCACTCCCCCCGGCCGGGTCAACCCCCGACCGGGGCGGCCCCCAACGCCAAGGAGGCCACCATGCCCAACCCCCCGCACCCCGACCCGAGCCCCGGCCCAGGTCCCGGCCCAGGTCCCGGCCCTGATCGCGGGCCTGATCGCGGGCCTGATCGCGGGCCTGATCGCGGGCCTGATCGCGGGCCTGATCGCGGGCCTGATCGCGGGCCTGATCGCGGGCCTGATCGCGGGCCTGATCGCGGGCCTGATCGCGGGCCTGATCGCGGGCCGGCCTGCTGGATAGATCTTGGAAAGAAATGGCCCCTGGAGGGGCCGAAATCTTCCAAGATCTCGCGCGACGGGACCGCAGGGCGTGCGGGGGCGAGACGGTGAGCAGGTTCGTTCCGCACGTGCCGATGAGACCGCTCTGGCGGTGCCGGGCCTGCGGCGCGCACTGGCCGTGCCAGCCGGCCCGGCTCGCGTTGCTCGCGGAGTACCGGGCGGACCGCTCGTCCCTACTGGTCCACCTCGGCACGTTGATGACCGAGGCGGCCGGCCAGCTCGCCCAGCTCAACGGGCACGCCACGCCGACCGGCCTGCATGACCGCTTCCTCGGCTGGGCCCGCGCCCGAGTTCCCGACGCCGGACCGCACGCGGCCGAACCGCACAGGGCGGAACCACACGGGGGCGAGCCGCACGGGTCCGAGTGGGTGGACCGCCGCGCTGCGGTACCCGCCCGGCGGGGCGGGATGGGCGGCACAATGTTTCACGTGAATCAAGAGCCGGGTGCAGAGATCCACCACATCGACCCGTTCGCCGTGCCCGCCGACCAGCGTTCCCCCGTACGCCGGTTGCGGGGTCGGCTGGCGTCGCCGGTGACGCTCTGGACGGCGCCCGAACCGGCGGGTCTCACGGTGTCGTCCACGCTGGTCGCGGAGGGCGAGCCGGACCGGCTGCTCGGCCTGGTCGACCCGGAGTCCGACCTGTGGGCGGCCGTCGAGTCCGCCGGACGGTTCGCCGTGACGCCGCTGAACCCCGCGCACCGGCAACTCGCCGACCGCTTCGCGGGCCTCTTCCCGTCCCCCGGTGGCCTGTTCGCGGGGGGAACGTGGACCGACACCCCCTACGGTCCGGTGCCCGCCGACGCCGGCGGCTGGGCGGGGTGCCGGCTCGACACCGCCCGCGAGTACGGGTGGGGTCTGCTGGTGGAGGCCACCATCGAGGCCGTCGAGCTGGCTGGCGAGACGGACCCGCTGCTGCACTACCGGGGCCGGTACCGCGAGCTGACCTGAGGATCGGCGACCGCCGCGCCGAAGCGGCGACCGAGCGGTGACCGCACGCGTCCGCCGTGCGGCGGGGCGGAGCGGTGGCGAACCCGAGCCGCGCGACCGTTCAGCGGAGTGAGCTGGGTCACTCGGCGCAGCCATCATGCCGTTCGGCGCAGCCGGCGACCGGCGTCGATCCTGCTCTTCCCCGGCGGGGAGCGCGCTTCCTACCGTGCGCAAAACTCCCTACGCCTGTGAAGGTGGTGATCCACATAATGTCCACGGACACACCTCCGTCCGCCCCCTCCGCCTCGACGGCGGAGCGGTACCTCGCCGTACAACGGTCGGACGAGTTCGCCGGGTTGCGGCGTACGCTGCGCGGCTTCGTCTTCCCCATGACCGTCGCGTTCTTCCTGTGGTACGCGCTCTACGTGATCCTGTGCGCGTACGCGCGGGACTTCATGGGCACGAAGCTCTTCGACAGCAACATCAACGTCGCGCTCGTCTTCGGCCTGCTCCAGTTCGTCTCCACCTTCCTGATCGCCTGGCTCTACGCCCGGTTCGCCGACCGCAAGATCGACCCGGTCGCCGACCGGATCCGCGCCGAGATGGGGGAGGTGAGCCATGAACACGGTCCTCGCGGCTGAGGCGGGCAGCACCACCGCCCGCAACCTGACCATCACGCTCTTCCTGGTCTTCGTGGCGGTGACCCTGGCCATCACCATCTGGGCCAGCCGGCAGACCAAGACCGCCACCGACTTCTACGCCGGCGGCCGGTCCTTCTCCGGCTTCCAGAACGGCATGGCCATCGGCGGCGACTACATGTCGGCCGCCTCGTTCCTCGGCATCGCCGGCATGATCGCCCTCTACGGCTACGACGGCTTCCTGTATTCGATCGGCTTCCTGGTCGCCTGGCTGGTGGCACTGCTGCTGGTCGCGGAACTGCTGCGCAACTCCGGCCGGTACACGATGGCCGACGTGCTGGCCTTCCGGATGCGCCAGCGTCCGGTGCGGACCGCCGCCGCCGTCTCCACCATCACGGTGTCGATCTTCTACCTGTTGGCGCAGATGGTCGGCGCGGGCGCACTGGTCGCCCTGCTGCTCGGTATCAAGCCGGGCACCACGTTCCTCGGTATGGACGCGGACACCGCCAAGATCGCCACCATCATCATGGTCGGCGCCCTGATGATCGTCTACGTCACGGTGGGCGGCATGAAGGGCACCACCTACGTGCAGATCGTCAAGGCGTTCCTGCTCATGGGCGGCGCGACGATCATGACGGTGCTCGTGCTGGCGAAGTACAACTTCAACCTGTCGGAGCTGCTCGGTGCCGCCGCGGCCTCCTCCGGCAAGGGCGACGGGCTCCTCGGACCAGGGTTGCGCTACGGGGTCGAGGTCGCCGGCGACGCGACGCAGACCTTCTACAACAAGATGGACCTGCTCTCGCTCGGTATCGCGCTGGTGCTCGGCACCGCCGGCCTGCCGCACATCCTGATCCGCTTCTACACCGTCCCGACGGCGAAGACGGCCCGCAAGAGCGTGCTCTGGGCGATCGGCATCATCGGCACCTTCTATCTGCTCACGCTGGCCCTCGGCTTCGGTGCCGCGGCGCTGGTCGGCAGCGAGGCGATCATCGCGCAGGACAAGGCCGGCAACACGGCCGCGCCACAGCTCGCCGAGGCGCTCGGCATCGACTTCCTCGGTGGTGAGCTCGGCGGTGCCGCCCTGCTCGCGATCATCGCGGCGGTCGCCTTCGCCACGATCCTGGCCGTGGTGGCCGGCCTGACCCTCGCCTCCTCGTCCAGCCTGGCGCACGACTTCTACGCCAACGTGATCAAGAAGGGCCAGGCGTCCGAGCGGCAGGAGGTCAGGGTCGCCCGGATCTCCGCCCTGGTGATCGGAGCGGTCTCGATCCTGCTGTCGATCTACGCGCAGAACCTGAACGTGGCCTTCCTGGTGGCGCTGGCCTTCGCGGTCGCCGCCTCGGGCAACCTGCCGGCGATCCTCTACAGCCTGTTCTGGCGGCGGTTCAACACCTCGGGAGCGGTGTGGGCCATCTACGGCGGCCTGCTCGCCGCCGTACTGCTGGTCTTCTTCTCGCCGGTGGTCTCCGGGGCACCCACGGCGATGTTCCCCGGGCAGGACTGGCAGTGGTTCCCGCTGTCCAACCCGGGGCTGCTGTCCATCCCGTTCGGTTTCCTGTGCGGCTGGATCGGCACCGTGATCTCCAAGGAGCACGACGAGGAGAAGTACGCGGAACTGGAGGTGCGCGCCGTCACCGGTGCCGGCGCACACTGACGACCCGACAGGTGACGGAAGGGGCCCTCGTCGACGGGGGCCCCTTCCGTGCCGGAGGCGACCCGGGGCAGTGGGTAGGCTGACCGGCATGAACGCTGATGCCCGCTTCGGACCCGGTCACCGCATCCTCGTCACGGGCGGCGCCGGCTTCGTACCGTCGCACCTGGTGGACGCCCTGATCGCCCGCGGCTGCACGGTGGTCGCGCTCGACAACTTCGTCACCGGGTCGAAGGAGAACGTCGCCCACCTTGAGGACGAGCCAAGGTTCAGCCTGGTCGAGGCCGACATCTCCGACGGCCTGCCGGCCGGTGACCCCGCGCTGGCCGACCGGTTCGACGCCATCCTGCACATGGCCTCCCCGGCCAGCCCGACGGACTTCGAGAAGCTCCCGGTGGAGATCCTCCGCGTCGGCTCGGCGGGCACCCTGCACCTGCTGGAGCGCGCGGTGGCGGACGGCGCCCGGTTCCTGATGGCCTCCACCTCGGAGGCGTACGGGGACCCGAAGGAGCACCCGCAGCGCGAGTCGTACTGGGGCAACGTCAACCCGATCGGCATCCGCAGCGTCTACGACGAGGCGAAGCGCTTCTCCGAGGCGGCCACCATGGCCTACCACCGCAGCCGGGGGCTGGACACGGCCATCGTCCGGATCTTCAACACGTACGGCCCGCGGATGCGCCCCGACGACGGCCGGGCCATCCCGACGTTCATCTCCCAGGCGCTGCGGGACGAGCCGATCACCGTGCACGGCACCGGCAACCAGACCCGCTCGATCTGCTACGTCTCCGACCTGGTGCGCGGCATCCTGCTGCTGCTCGACTCCCGCGAGACGGGGCCGATCAACTGCGGCACCGAGCACGAGATGAGCATGCGGCAGCTTGCCGAGACGATCGTGTCGCTCGCCGGCAGCAGCTCCGAGGTGACGTTCATCACCCGCAGCGCCGACGACCCCGAGATGCGCCGCCCGGATCTGACCCTCGCCCGCGAGTTGCTCGGATACGAGCCCACGGTGCTGCCCGAGGACGGCCTCCGACGCACGATCGAGTATTTCCGCGAGCGGATGGTGTAACACCGCGTCCCGCCCCTCGGCGGCGCCACAGGGCGATGGTGGCCGCACCTACGTACCCTGAGTTACATGTCAGCGACCATGCCCGTCGGTCTTCCCCTCCCGAACCTGCACCGCAGCGCCGGGCGTGCCTCGGTGCCCGGCTCCGGCCGGGACGCCGGACGCGCCCGGCCGGCGGAGGCCCGCTGGTCCCCCTCGTCGGGTGAGCCACGGGCCGGCGGCCCGGGCGGTCCCGTCGGGCCCGAGGGCCCCGGTGGGCCGGGCGGCCCCGGCGGACCGGACCGGCCGGGCCGGCGCGGCGCGCGCCCCCGGTGGGGCCGGATCGCCCTGGTGGCCGGCGTGGCCGTCCTGGTGCTCGCGCTGCTCGGCGGCGCGGGCGCCTGGTTCTACGCCCGGGGCCTCAACGACGACCTGGCGCGCACCGACCCGTTCTCCGAGATCACCGGGGGCCGCCCCGCCAAGGCGGTGGACGGCGCGCTGAACATCCTGCTGGTCGGCAGCGACTCCCGGGACCCGGACGCCCCGGTGGACAAGTCCAGCAAGTGGCGGGCCGACACGATCATCGTGATGCACATTCCGGCCGACCACCAGCGGGCCTACCTGGTCTCCATCCCCCGCGACCTCTATGTGCCCATCCCGGAGAGCGCCAACGCGGACTGCGGCTCCGGGCAGCGGGGGAAGATCAACGCCGCCTTCGCCTTCGGTGGGTTGCCGCTGGCCGTCCGGACGGTGGAGTGCTTCACCGACGTGCGGCTCGACAACGTCATGGCGATCGACTTCGCCGGCTTCAAGCAGGTGACCGACGCCCTCGGCGGCGTCGACCTGAAGGTGGAACGGACCGTCACCTCGATCCACAAGCCGTACCGGACGTTCACCAAGGGCACCAACCACATGGACGGCGCCGAGGCGCTGGACTGGATCCGGCAGCGCAAGCAGTTCCCGGACGGCGACTTCGCCCGGATGCGCCACCAGCAGGAGTTCCTTCGCGCCCTGATGGACAAGGCGGCCAGCACGGGCACGTTGACCAACCCGAAGAAGCTGAACGACTTCCTCAAGTCGGTCACCGCCGCGGTCACCGTCGACCAGGACTTCTCGCTCGTCGACATGGGGGTCCAGTTCCGCAACCTGCGCGGCGAGAACCTGACCTTCGTGACCAGCCCGCACGTCGGCAGCCAGACCATCAACGGCGAGTCGGTGGTGGTGTCGGACAAGGAGAAGGCGCTGGCCATGTACAAGGCGATGTCGGCCGACACCATGACGGCCTGGGTCGAGGCCAACCAGAAGAAGGACGGCACCGGAAACTGACCGACCACGCCGGCCGGCCCTCCCGTCATCGACAGCGGTCGTGACGGCCCGGGGGCCGGCCGCCCACTTTTCTGTGAGCCAACCGCCGACCGGCCGCAACGATCTGGCCATTCGGTCAGTTTTCCTTTGTAACGGCCGGGAGAACGACATTCGACGCCCGGACGACCTCGCCAGGATGGGAAAGCGTCCGTAAGGTGATCCCGCCCCCCTTGCTAACGCGAACTGGAGCACGCATGCCGGTTCAGGCCAGCCGTCGCCCCCCGGCGCCGGAGTCCTCCCGTGCTTCCGCCCGGGTCTCCCCGAGCATTCCCAAGCAGCCCGCCAAGGGCGGCAGGTCCCGTGCCGGGTCGGGAAAGAAGCGGTCGCGCCGCAGGGACCCGCTCTGGGCCCGGATCACGCTGGTCTTCGGCGCCGTGCTGATGCTCACCAGCGGTGCCGCCATCGTCGGCAGCAAGACGCTGATCAGCCAGGCGACCGGCAACATCGCCCAGCGCAACCTGCTCGGCGACGCGGGCAAGTCGGACGCCGAGGGCGGCGCCAACCTGGACGGCCCGATCGACATGCTGCTGCTCGGCGTGGACGCCCGGGAGCGGTGGGCCGCCGACGACGTGCGGGCGGACAGCATCATCGTGCTGCACATCCCGGCGTCGCACGACCAGGCCTACCTGATCTCGATCCCCCGGGACACCGAGGCGCAGATCCCGGCCTTCAAGAAGACCGACTGGCAGGGCGGCACCGACAAGATCAATGCGGCGTTCCAGGCCGGCGCCCGCAACGGCGGCGGCTGGGACGGCGGCGCCCAGCTCATGGCCCAGACCATCAAGAAGATGACAGGGGTCAGCTTCGACGGCGCCGCGATCATCAACTTCGGCGGCTTCAAGAAGATCATCGACACCCTCGGCTCGGTGCGCATCTGCGTCAAGCAGGAGGTCGAGTCGATGCACATGGTGTACGTCGACGGCAAGCCGATGTGGAACGCGGACGCCAAGAAGACCGGCAAGCGGATGACGCCCGTGGTGCACAAGAAGGGCTGCCGCGAGATGGAGGGCTGGGCGGCGCTGGACTACTCCCGGCAGCGCAAGTCCCTCAAGAACGGCGACTACGACCGGCAGCAGAACCAGCAGCAGCTCATCAAGGCGATGGCGAAGAAGGCCACCCAGGACGGGACGCTGACCAACCCGCTCAAGCTCAACAAGCTGATGGACGCGGCCGGCGGTGCGCTCATCCTCGACACCGGCAACGTGCCCGTCGCCGACTTCGTCTTCACCATGCGCGGCGTGACCGGCAACGACCTGGTCATGCTGAAGACGAACGGCGGCACCTTCCACAGCGACGGCACCCGCGAGACGCTGAGCCCGCAGACGCTGGACATGTTCCGCGCCGTGAAAGAGGACAAGCTCGCCGAGTTCGTCTTCGCGAACCCCGAGGTCGTCTCCGGCCGGGAGTGACACCGGCCCCGGCGGGCCGGGGCGATTCCGGCGAAGCGGCCCGGGGCACCCGTGCCGACTCGTAGCCTGACGTGAGGGAAATTCGCGTACAGGCCGCGGGGAGGCGTCACGTCCAGATCGGTGGGCGACGGTCCGGGCCGGGCCGGGGCCGACGCCCCGACCGGGCGGTCCCGCCGCGCCCGCTGGCCCCGCCTGCTGCTCGGCCTCGGCCTCGCCCTGGTGCTGCTCGCCGGGCTCGCCGTGTTCGGCCTGCGGTCGCTGAGCGACCGGTACGAGCGCAGCGTCTCCCAGGAGCAACTGCTCGACCCCACCGCCCGCCAGGAACGCACCGACCCCGACGGGCCGCTGAACTACCTGCTCGTGGGGACCGACCGGTGGCAGAGCGGCAGCGCCGCGGACCGACGGTCGGACACCATCCTCATCGTGCACGTCCCGGCCGGCGGGCGGGAGGGTTACCTGGTCTCCGTGCCCCGGGACCTGCTCGTCGCCATCCCCGCCGGCAACGGCTACGGCGGCGGCCAGGACAAGATCAACGCGGCGTACGAGCACGGCGGCGGCGGCCAGCCGGGCACCCGGCTGCTCTCGGCCACCCTGGCCCGGCTGACCGGCATCCGCTTCGACGGGGCGGCCCTGATCGACTTCTCCGGCTTCCGCAAGGTCATCGACCTGCTCGGCGGGGTGCGCATGTGCGTCGAGACGGAGGTCCGCTCGATCCACACCAACCGGGTCTTCCCGCCCGGCTGCCAGCGGATGGACGGCGGCCAGGCGCTGGACTACGTGCGGCAGCGCTACGACCTGCCGGGCGGCGACTACGACCGGCAGACCCACCAGCAGCAACTGCTGCGGGCCGTGCTGGAGCGCGCCAGCGAGACGTCGCTGCGGACCAACCCCGTCAAGCTCGACCAGGTAATCCGCGCGGTGGGTGGCTCGCTGACCGTCGACACCAACGGCGTACCGCTGGAGGAACTGGTCCTCGCGCTGCGTGACCTGCCGGCCGACGCGCTGCGCGGGGTGCGGATCCCCTCCCACCCCGAGACCATCGACCAGGTGTCGTACGTGCTGCTCGACGCCGGCGGAAGCGGCCTGTTCGAGGCGGTACGGGGCGCCCGCGTACCGGACTGGGCGCGGGCCAACCCGCGCTGGATCACCCGCCTGTGACGCCGGGGGGCCCGGCCCGCCAGCGGCCGTCCCGGCGAGGATCTAGGCTTGTCCCGTGTTCGGATCCCAGGTTCCCACCGTGCCCGTGACCGAGGTCGCCGACGACGCGTACCTGCTCGACGTCCGAGAGGACGACGAGTGGAACGCCGGCCACGCGCCCGGCGCGCACCACCTGCCGATGATGGAGTTGCCGGCCCGGATCGCCGAGGTGCCGACCGACCGGGACGTCGCCGTCATCTGCCGCTCCGGCGGGCGCTCCGCGCAGGTCGTCACCTACCTCATGCGCAACGGCTGGGACCAGGTACGCAACGTCGAGGGCGGGATGGGCGAGTGGGCCGCCGCCGGCCGACCCGTGGTCGACGGGGACGGGCAGCCGGGCCGGGTCCTCTAGGCCGGCGGAGATGGGCGACCCCCTGGTATTCGCGCACCGCGGCTCCTCCCACGACCTGCCCGAGCACACCCTCGCGGCCTACCTGCGGGCCCTCGACGAGGGTGCCGACGGGCTGGAGTGCGACGTCCGGCTGACCCGCGACGGGCACCTGGTCTGCGTACACGACCGCCGACTCGACCGGACCAGCAACGGCCACGGGCTGGTCAGCGCTCGTACGCTCGCGGAGCTGGAGACGCTGGACTTCGGCTCCTGGCACCCCGGCTGCGTACCCGCCGACGGGGACGAGGCGCTGGACGACTCGCACACCCGGCTGCTGACCCTCGAACGGCTGCTGGACGCGGTGCTGGCCGCCGGCCGGCCCGTGCGGCTGCTGATCGAGACCAAGCACCCCTCCCGGCACGGCGGCAACGTCGAGCGCCGGCTCGTCGCGCTGCTGCGCCGGTACGGCCTGGCCGAACCGACGCCGGACCATCCGGTACGCGTCACCGTCATGTCGTTCTCCCCGCTGGCCCTACGCCGGCTCCGGGAACTGGCCCCCGCGCTGCCCACGGTGCTGCTGCTGGAGGTGCTGCCGCGCTGGCTGCCGCAGGGGCGGCTGCCGTTCGGCACCCGGATCGCCGGCCCCGGCGTCGCCCTGGTGCGGGCCCGCCCGCAGCTCGTGCCCGCGCTGCGGGCGGCGGGCAACCAGGTCTACGTGTGGACCGTCAACCAGCCGGCCGACCTGGATCTCGTCCTGGCCGCCGGGGTGGACGGCGTCATCACCGACCGGCCGGCGCACGCGCTGGCCCGCCTGGGCCGCTGAGCGGGGCAGCGCCGGGCGGGCGGGGGCGCCGCGGAACCGGCCGACGGGGGACACTCGGAGCATGCCGGAGCGCACCGACCTCTCCGCCCTCGTCGTCGGCCACACCGCGGCGATCGAGATGATCAATTCCGGTGACGCCGGCATCCCGGTGCTGACCCATCTGCTCCGCGTCGCCCGGTCGGCGCTCGGCGCGGCGGGCACCGCGTTCGTCGAGTTCACACCGACCGGCGGGCGGGTGATCGCCGCGACCGGTGCCGCCGAGTGGGCCGTCGGCCGTCCAGTGCCGGCCGACGACCCCGCCACCGTCTGCCTGCTCTCCGGCGACCGCGTACGCCAGGTCCGGACGGACGAGATCACCGGCAGGCTCGCCGGCGAACTCGCCGAGCGTGGCCTGCTGCGGATGGTGGTCGCCCGCGCGGAGATCGGCGCCCGCACCGTCGGCAGCCTGCACGTGTTCCATCCCGACTCCGACGACCCGCCGGACGCCGGGCAGCACGCGGTCGTCAACTACATGGCCTCCTGCATCGCCCACCTCTACGGCGACCGGACGGGGCTGCCCGTGCACGGCGACGGCCCGGTCGTGGCGGCGCTGGCCGACGGCCTGGCCGTGGTCGACCGGGACGCACACGTCCGGCTCTGGAACCCGGCCGCCGCCCAGGTCACCGGGCGCTGCGCGGCACAGGCGCTCAACCGGCCGCTGCCCTTCCCGCTGCCCCCGTCCGGGCAGGTGCTCGACCACCGGTTGCCGGACGGCCGCTGGATCAAGGTCACCTCCGGCGAGCTGCCCGGCCCCGGGGCCCTGCGGGTGGTCACCTTCCGGGACATCACCGACCAGCAGCGCCGCGACCACGACCGGGACCTCTTCGTCGCGGTGACCAGCCACGAGCTGCGCACCCCGGTGACCGTGATCAAGGGCTACGCGGACACGCTCACCGACCACTGGGAGTCGCTGACCGAGACCGACCGGCGGCAGGCCGCCCGGGTGATCGGCCAACGCGCCAACGAGCTGGCCCGGCTGGTGGACCGGCTGCTCTCCTCCGCCGCCGAGGCGGGACCGGGCGACGAGCCCGCGGCCCCGTACGACCTCGGGGGCGCGCTGCGCACCGCGGCGGCCGACCTGCCGGCGGAGCTGCGGCAGCGGCTCGTCCTCCAGTTCCCCGCCGACCTGCCGAAGGCGCTCGGCCACCGGGCGAGCCTCGCCACAGTGCTCACCGAGCTGTGCACGAACGCCGGCAAGTACTCCCCGCCGGGCTCGCTGATCGAGGTGACCGCCGGGGCGGACGGGTCGACTGTCTCCTTCCAGGTCGGCGACCGGGGCGTCGGCATCCGGCCCGAGCACGTGGAACGGGCCTTCGACCGGTTCTGGCAGGGCGAGTCGGGTGACCGCCGCCGCTACCCCGGGGCCGGGCTCGGCCTCTATCTCGTCCGCCGGATCGTTGAACAGCAGGATGGATGGGTATCCCTACGGCCGAGGGCCGGTGGCGGTACGGTCGCAGAAGTGCGGCTGCCCCGCGGGTGACGGCGACGGGCAACGGGGGCGTGAAGGGGCAGAGGTGTCGACGGAGGCTGCCGATCGGGCGTGGTGCGTGGTGGTACCCCACCACGCCGCTGGAGCACGGCTGGCGCGGCGACGGCTCGCCGAGGAGCTGACCGGTGTCGTGCCCCCGGCTCTTCTGGCCGACCTCGTCGCGGTCCTGGCCGAGCTGGTCGGCAACGCGGTCCGGCACGCCGACCCGCTCCCCGGCGGCGTGGTCCGGGTGGCCTGGCGGCTGCGTGACGCGGCCGGCGGCCAGCAGGTGCAGGTCCGGGTGACCGACGGCGGCGCCACCGCCGTCCCCACCATGCGGGTCGCCGGCACCGACGCCGTCGACGGCCGAGGGCTGCACATCATCGCCGGCCTGGCCGACCGCTGGGGCGTCGAACGGGACGGCCTGGGCCAGAGCGTGTGGGCCGAGTTCGACCCGGCGGGCGTGACCCGGGCGGACCTGGCCGTCGCCGGCTGACGGGCCGCCGGAGGCGGGTCCTGCCCCCGCCCGGCGACCGGGGCCTCTAGGCTGTGTCGCCGTGAGCAAGCGTCGAAAGACCCAGCGGGCCGCCGAAGCCACCCCCAAGCGGCAGAAGGTACGGGACGTCTTCGTGCCCCGACCGTTCGAGGGGCTGACGGACGAGGCGGAGTGGATCGCCCTACGGGAGCTGGTGCCGGCCGCCTCGGCGCCGCTGCGGCTCGCCCCCGCCCTGGTCGAGGAGTTCGGCGACCGGGAGGTCACCCTGGCCACCGTGCTGCCGATGGCCGCCCCGGCCATGACCAAACCGGACGGGCGGGTCTTCATCGGGCTCCAGCGTCACCTCCAGTCGGGCGACGTCTCCCGGGACCTGGCCGAGGCGCTGCTCTGCGCGCTGCGGGCCGAGCCGGGCGGCCAGGTGCCCGTGCCGCCGCTGCCCGGTCCCGGCCCCCGGTTGCAGGACGTCCTGGCCGACGCCCCGCTGGAGATCGACATGCACGACGGGTTCGAGTTCTGGCTCGACCCGGGGGCCGGCGACGACCCGAACGTGCAGGCGTCCCTGGAACGGGCCAACGCCGCGATCTACCCGACCGTACGGCTCGCCGCCGTCCGGGCCGCCTACTGGTGCCAGGTGCCGGAGAAGGGGCACGTGCGCTGGGTGCTGCCCGACGACGAGGACGCCGCGTTGGACGCGTTGGCCCGCCTCAGCGTGGCCGGCACGCTGGTCCTCGGCGAGCGCACCCGCTTCGCGGGCATGTTCCGGGCCCACGGCCGGCTGGTGCCGGTGTGGGACCTGCCGGAGGACGTCCCGGCCGCCGACTGGGAGCAGCCGGTCGCCGACTTCGCGAAGCGGTACGCCGAGGCGCTCGCCGATCCCGCCCCCCTGGACGCCGCCGGGCGGCGGGCCCGCCACGGCCTGCTCGGCCGCCAACTCACCCTGCGCTGAGCCGCCCGCCCGGCTGAGAGGTCGGCGAGGGCACCTTCCGCCACCGGACCCGTCAGGAAGGTGCCCATCCCTCCCCGCCCAGCGGTTCGCGGACCAGGGGGCACGACATGCAGCGCGGCCCGCCCCGGCCCGAACCCAGCTCCGAGCCGGCGATCGGGACGACCTCGATGCCGGCCCGCTCCAGTTGCGCGTTGGTCTCCGTGTTGCGTTCGTAGCCCACGCAGAGCCGGGGCGCGAGGGCCAGGGTGTTGTTGCCGTCGTCCCACTGCTCACGCTCGGCGGTGACCGGGTCCAGGCCGGTGTCGATGACGCGGAGCTGGTCCAGGTCCATGGCGTCGGCGGCGGCCCGCAGGAACGGCGCCGGGCCGTCCACCCGCGGGTCCGCGCCGTCCGCGCCGGCGATGACCGTGTACGCCGACAGCGTCTGGGCGATGTTCGGGTACATCAGCACGGCGTCGACGTCCACCATGGTGCAGACGGTGTCCAGGTGCATCGTCGCCCGCTCCTGCGCGATCGGGACGACGAGGATGGTGTGTGCGAGCCCGGCGGCGAAGACCTGCCGGGCGAGGCGTTCCGCGCCGGCGGGGGTGGTCCGCTCGCCCACCCCGACGGCCAGCACCCCGGGCGCGAGGAGCAGCACGTCGCCACCCTCCAGGTGTTCCAGCCCCGGGTGGTAGACGTGCTCGGTGCCGGCGAAGCGCGGGTGGTGCCGGTAGATGGCGTCGGTCAGCGTGGTCTCCCGTCGCCGCGCCGGCATGGCCAGGCTGGTGACCCCGACCCGGTCGCCGACCCAGAACGACGAGTCCCGGGTGAACAGCAGGTTGGGCAGCGGGTCGATGACGAAGTCGTGCCGGTCCATCAGGGTGTACACGAGGCCGCCGGGTCGGTCCCGGCTGACCCGCAGTTCCTCGTGGGCCAGCCCGGCGATCAGCACGTCGGCGAGCGCGACGGGGTCGAGATAGGAGAGGTGGTCGGCGACCCGGGCGCGCAGCGAGTCGCCGAGCCTCGGCGAGCGCAGCACCCGCTCGGTGAGTTCGGCGCGCGCGTCGGCGACGGCGAGTGTCTCGGCGAGGAGGGTCGCGAGGTAGAGCACCTCCACCCCGCGCTCCCGCAGGGCACCGGCGAAGGCGTCGTGCTCCTCCTGGGCGCGTCCGACCCATGGGATGGCGTCGAAGAGGAGGGAGTCGTTGTTTCGGGGGGTGAGCCGGGCGAGTTCAGGGCCGGGTCGGTGCAGCAGCACCGTGCCGAGCCGACCGACTTCGCTGTCCACGTAGTGGGTCACCCTCGCAGCGTAGGGCAGGGTTTGGCGGCATCCGGTAAAACAGGGGTGGGTGAATATGGCATTCATCCGCACTCACTCCGGCGTTCCAACTTGCCGACACGGGGGACTGGCGACGTAGGGTAGTGAGGACATAACTTCGAGGGACCTTTTGCCGGAGGTCGCGATGACTGTCTTTCCCGCTCGTCAAGCCGTACCGTCCGCCCGGGCGTTGCCACCCGCGGCGGTGCCACACCCCCGGGTGGAGCCGCCGGGGGCACTCACCCCCGTGCGTACGTCCCCGATGGAATGGGCCCGACGACGCCGAGCCGAGCGGGGCGCCCGCCGGCTGGAGGCGGCCGGTGCCCGGGCGCTCGGGCGGCTCGACCATCTCGGGCCCGCGTGGCACGTGATCGAGTGGCCCCGCACGGACGCCGCGGACCTGCTGCTCGACCACGAGCGCGACGAACGCGCCGGATTCCTCGCCATCGGTCCGAGTGGGCTCTTCGCGGTCACCATCGCCGACCACGGTCGGGCCCGGGTGCTGGTGGCCGGCGACGTCGTCCAGATCAACGGCAAGCGCCCGCCCTACGTGGCCGAGGCCCGCCGCGACGCCAAGCGCGCCAGCAAGGCCCTCTCCGCCGCGGTGGGGCTGTCGATCCCGGTCTCGCCGGTGCTGACCTTCGTCGGTTCCGGCGTGATCAGCGTCTACGGCCTGCCGAAGGACTGCCTCATGGCCACCCACCGCGAGTTGGACCGCCTGCTCGTCGCCGGGGGCAACCGGATCAGTCCGGCCACCGCCGAGAAGCTCTCCCGGGTCGCCCAGCACCCGGAGACGTGGATGAACGGCGCGTACCGTCCGGCCGCCGACTACCGGTGGTACGAGGGCGGCCGAACGGCCACTGACAAGCCGGCCAACCGCCGGTAACCTCACCGGCGACGCCACGCACCCGGTCGACACCCGTCGGTCGCGCTGTCGCCGGCCGCCTGGTCAGGGCCTTTCCCGCACGCAGCGGCGGCCCGGAGACCCGCGCGGTCGGTGTTCTGCGCGACGACCGGCTAGCGTGGAAGCTCCGTCGGTGTACATAGGAGGCGCGGTGGCCCACGTCGAACTCTCGCTCTCTGACGTGTTCGCGCCGGCGGCGGGGCCATCGACAGGGCAGGAGTCCGACAACCTCGCCCGGTGGTCTTCGACCGTCTCGCACGCCGCCGAGCCGTGCCTGCTGATCGACGCCGGGACGAGGGTGGTCTCCGTCTCCGCCACCGGCTGCGAGCTGCTCTGCCTCGGCGACCCGGAGGACGTGGTCGGGCTGCCGCTGCTCGACGGCGGGCTGCGCCTGCTCGACTTCACCGCCAACCCGCGCGAGCTGACCGAGCAGGAACTCGACAAGATCCCGCCGCTGCTGGCCCTCTCCTCCGGCCGGCTGGCCCGGGGACTCATCCGCGTCCAGGGCGCGTCGGCGGGCGCGCCGGACCCGACGGTCGACGCGATCTCCACCCCGGTGTTCACCGGCGAGGTGGTCGCCGGCTCACTCACCTTCTTCTCCCCGGTCTGACCAGCGGCGGGGTGTGGCGTTCGCCGCACGCGGCGAAGCTGGGGCAGGCCCGCACCAAGGCCGTAAGGTGCCCTCATGCTCGATATCGCTCTGTTGCCGGGGACGTACGCCGTGTGCCGCCTGGCCGCCGGCTCCGCCCTGCCACCCGAGTTGTCGGGCGGGCTGAACGACGGCGACGTCGTCACGGTGAGCTGGACGGCCGACGGGATCTCACTCATCTGCCCCGCCGACCGGGCACCCGCACAGGCCGTCGCCGAGACCGCCTGGCGCTGCCTGCGCGTCGCCGGGCCGCTCGACCTGGCGATCAGCGGCACCCTCGCCGCGCTGGTGGACCCGCTCGCCGCGGCCCGGGTCAGCGTGGTCGCCTTCTCGACGTACGACACCGACTACCTGCTGGTCCCCGCCGTGCGGCTCGGCGAGGCGACCGCCGCGCTGGAACGCGCCGGCCACCGCCTCCTCTGAAGCCCTGCCGGGTCACCCTCCCGTTGCCACCTCCGCCCACGCTGACCTGCCCGTCGCAGGCGGGCCGGGCGGCCCGGGACGACCCGCGCCGGGTCGGCCTCACCAGGACGACCCGAGTGGCTCCCACCGCCACCGGGCAGACACGTCCTAGGATTGGCTCGGCCTCCCGGCCACAGTGATACCCCCCGATGTCCCCGAGGAACGGCCCGTGCCGCCCACCCCCTCGCGCCACGCCGCCCCCCGCCCGGCCGGCACCGTCGCCCGGCCCGGCCGGCTGGCGGTCGCCGTGCTGCTGGCCGCCCTGCCGCTGGCCGGCTGCGGCACCCCGCCCGAGCTGCAACGCCCCACCCCGACCCGCAGCGCCGCACCCACCGCGCCCGGCACGCCCAGCACCACACCGACGCCCCCGCCCGCCACCGGCCCGCCCACCCCCGGCCCGGTCACCCCGACCGTCGACCCCGGGCTCGTCGCGGTCCCCTGCCCGGACGGCCCCTCCGGGGCACGGATCGTCGACCTGGTGCGGGGTCGGGGCGGCGTGCTCCCCGCCGGCGTCCGGGTGCGGGTGCGCACCGGGCCGCTGTGTGCCGGCGAGTGGCACTACACGGTGCTCGACGTGACCGGGTACGAGGTGCTCCAGGTCGTCACCCAGGGCAAACCCCGCGCACCGCGACTGGTCACCGCCGGCACCGACGTCTGCACCGCCGAGGTCCGCGCCACCGGCCCGGAGGGCATCCGGTCGCGCGTCTGCGACGCCGGGTCGCTCCCCGTACCGGGTGCGTAGGCTGTCGCCATGCCGGGAACACCGCCGACGCGCTTCGTCTACCTCGGGCCGGAGGGCACCTTCGCCGAGCAGGCCCTGAACACCCTTCCCGCCGCCGAGCGGGGCAGCCGCACGCCGGCCCGCAGCGTGCCCGAGGCGCTGGAGAGCGTACGGACCGGGGAGGCGGACGCGGCCCTGGTGCCGCTGGAGAACTCGATCGGTGGCGCGGTCGGCGTGACCCTCGACGAACTCGCCGAGGGCGAGCCCCTGGTGATCACCCGCGAGGTGGTCCTGCCCGTGGAGTTCGTGCTCGCCGCGCGGCCCGGCACGACGCCGCCGGAGGTACGCAGCGTCGCCGCCCACCCGCAGGCCTCCACCCAGTGCCGGGGCTGGCTGCGCACGCACCTGCCCGACGCCGTGGTGGTCGACGTGCTCTCCAACGGTGCGGCTGCCGCCGGAGCCGCCGCCGGCGAGCACGACGCGGCGATCTGCGCCCCGATCGGTGCGGCCCGGCACCGGCTCACCGTACTGGCGGACAAGATCGCCGACCACTCGGACGCGGTGACCCGCTTCGCGCTGGTGTCGCGCCCCGGGCCGCCCCCGCCCCCGACCGGCGACGACGTGACGTCCCTGGCCGTCTACATCGCGCACGACCGGGTGGGCGCACTGCTGTCGGTGCTGATGGAGCTGGCCGTCCGGGGGATCAACATGAGCCGGATCGAGTCCCGACCGACGGGGGAGGCACTCGGCCGGTACGTCTTCTTCCTCGACTGCGCCGGGCACGTGGCGGACGTACGGCTCGGCGAGGCGTTGCAGGGGCTGCGCCGGGTCTGCGCCGACGTGCGTTTCCTGGGCTCGTACCCCCGGCACCGGTTCGCCGGCACGGGCGACCGCCCCGTCCCGGCCCCGCCCGGCCTCTCGGATGTCGACTACGTCGACGCGGGCGCCTGGCTGACCCGTCTCCGCGCCGGCGACCTCACCTGACGGCGCCGCCCCCGGCCCCGCTCCGGTTCCGGTGGTGGCCGGCCGGCGCGGGCGGGGCGTGCGGGGAGGTGCGGGTCAGCTGAGCAGGCCGCCGAGGAGCCCGCCCTGCTGCTCCTGGGTGCCGCTGCCCATGACGGGCGGCTCCTCGGAGGGCTGGACGACCACGAAGCCCTGGCCGGCGAAGCTCATCGTGAACGACTCGCCGGTGCGGCGGCCGAGCAGCGTGCCGAGGCCGAGCTGCTCCGCCCGGTGGTAGCCGGTCTGGAGGTTGGCCGACCAGCAGACCACGGCCTGCGGGTCGACATAGGTGGGGGCGTCTACGTTGAGCACCACCGGCGTGCCCTTGGTGGTGATGGCGATGCGGCCGTGACCGCTGAAGACGCAGTTGAACATGCCGGACGACGAGGCCATGCCGGCCCCGTTGACCATGCGGATGTCGTACTGGAGGCTGGAGTCGAAGGCCAGCACGCTGGAACCGTTGATGGAGAGCGCGTCGCCGGGCTCCAGGTCGATGACGTGGACGTCCTTGGCGAAGTCGGCGAGGAAGACGTCACCGTGGCCGGAGACCTTCATCAGGGGGACGCCCTCGCCGGTCAGCTTCTGCTTGAGAAACTTGCCGAGCCCGCCGGAGCCGAGCGCCTGGAACTGCACCTGCCCCTGGTAGGCGACCATCGACCCGACCCGGGCCATCGCCTCGCCGTTGAGTTCGATCTTCAACATCTTGGAGTTTTGCAGCCGCATGCCGGGCTGCGCGGACTCCTTCTCGAGGTTCTCCGCCGAGAACAGCTCGCTGCGCATGGAAGTGCCTCCTGAAGTCGTCGTACCTGGGTCGACGGTAGGCGACCGCGACAACCGCCCGCCCGCCGGCCGGCCCGCCCTAGCCCCAGCCCAGCTCGTGCAGGCGGGCGTCGTCGATACCGAAGTGGTGGGCGATCTCGTGCACCACCGTCACCGCGACCTCGTCGACGACGTCCTCGTCGTCGTGGCAGATCCGCAGGATGGGGTTGCGATAGATCAGGATGCGGTCGGGCAGCACACCGGCGTAGTCCCAGCCCCGTTCGGTGAGGGCGTGCCCCTCGTAGAGGCCGAGCAGGTCCTCGCCGGGGGGCGGGTCGTCCTCCACCAGGATCACGACGTTGCTCATCAGGGCGAGCAGTTCCTCGGGCACCTCGTCGAGCGCGTCGCCGACCAGCTCCTCGAAGCGTTCGCGACTCATCTCCACCGGCACCTCGCCCATTCTGCCCGACGACCGGGCCCGCCCGCGCCGGTCGGGACCGGCGCGGGCGGTACGGCGCTCAGGCGGACCCGGGCGGCCGGCCGGGAGGCCGGGCACGCGGAGGCCCGCAAGGCCCGGCGGGTGGGGCCGGGCGGGCGGTCAGGAGGCGAGGCGGGCGGTCAGGCTGATCCGGGCGCCCGGGGCGAGCAGTCGGGAGATCGGGCAGTTGTCCTTGGCGGTCTCCGCGAGCTTGGCGAACTCCGCCTCGTCGATGCCGGGCACCTGGCCGACGGTCTCCAGCTCGATCCGGGTCACCGCCATGCCGGCGTCGGTCTTGTCGAGGTGGACCTTGGCGGTGGTCTCCACGGAGGTGGGCGGCGAGCCGGCCTCGGCCAACGCCTTGGAGAACGCCATCGAGAAGCAGCCGGCGTGGGCCGCCCCGATCAACTCTTCGGGGTTGGTGCCCTCACCCTCCTCGAAACGGGACTTGAAGGAGTAGTTCCCCTCCAGCCCGCCCTTGCCGGTGCGGATGGTGCCGGCACCCTCGGTGAGGTTGCCCTGCCACTGTGCGGAAGCGGTACGGATAGGCATGCACCCGACGCTAGCCCAACCGGCACCGCCCGGCGACCGTTCACGCTCCGGGCCCCCGGGTGCGTACTGTGTCATGATTCGGGGCAGGCCCGCGGATGCGGAAGGGTGGCCGATGTCCCAGGATTCCCCCATTCCCCGGCAGGAAGACCGGTCCGACGGTGCGGCCGTCCTCCAGTGGGGCGCGGCGGGGCCGACCGGGCCGGGCCGGCTCGGTCGCACGCTCTCGGGCCTGGGCCGGGACCGTCGGCTTCCGGTGCTGCTCGCCTCGCTCGGCGCGGTGGCCGCCCTCGGCTCGATGCTGGGCGAGTGGCAGGTGATGACCCTGCCCAACGCCGGCCCGCAGGGCGACGCCCCGCTGCGGGTGCCGGGCGGGGTGTCGGACATCGGCGGCTTCGGGGTCGGATACCTGGCCGGGTTGTTCGCCCTGCTCTGCGCGGTGGTGCTCGCGCTGCGCGGCACACCCTCGGTGCGCCCGAACGCCCGGCTCGCCGGGCTGACCCTGGCCGGGGCGCTGCTGGGGCTGCTGGTCGCGACCGCCGCCGCGCTCGACGACGCCGGCCAGCGGGTCTTCTACTACTCCACCGATGACGGGTTCCGCGTCGAGTACGGCCGGGGCCTGGTGACGGCGTTCCTGGCGGCTGCCCTCTTCGCGGCGGCGCTCAAGCTGGCCCCGGCCGGTGCGCCGGCCCCGTGGGCCGGTGCCGACGCGGGGCCGGCCGGCGGCACCGTGCCGCCGCCCGGCGAGGGGTTCGACGACGGCGGGGAGCCGGCCGGCCGCAGGCGCTGGGGCCGGCCCGACCGGCACGACGGCGACGGCGGGCTGCCCGCACCGGCCGATCTCACCGTCGAGCCCGCGCTCCCCTTCGCCCGGCCCGAGTCCCGCGACTGAGCCCCCGCAACCGGGCCCGCCGGCCGTCCCGCGGTGGCGGGGCATTCGCCGTAACGCCCTGGTGAGGGCCTCTTGCGCGAGGTACGTTTGCTGCCCGCCGTCACCGGGGGCCGAGGCACCGAGGACCGAGGCGGCTGCTGCGACGGCGGCGGGCGAAGGAGGAACGATGACCCGCCCGGGGCTGCCCAAGCTGATCGCCACGGATCTCGACGGGACGCTCGTGCGCAGCGACGAGACGGTCTCCGCGTACACGCACGCGGTGCTCGACCGGGTGCGGGCCGCCGGCATCCCCGTGGTCGGCGCGACCGGTCGCGGGCCCCGGCTGGCCGAGGTGACCCGCAACGACATCCGCGCCGCCGACTTCCTGGTGATGGCCGGCGGCGGGCGGGTGGTCGACCAGAGCGACCCGTCCGGTCCGCTGGTGCTGCGCGACGAGCGGCTGTCCGCCGAGGTGCTGGCCACGCTGCTGGCCGGCCTGGAGGCGACCGTCGGGCCGCTGACCGTGATGGTCGAGGCGTCGGACGAGCACGACGCCCCGCTCTGGGGCGACTACCACCCGAGCTGGCCCTACCAGGACGCGTTCGAGCGGCGCAGCCGCGCCGAGTGCCTCTCCGGCGACGTGATCAAGGCCTTCGTCCGGACCGCCGACCACGACGTCGACGAGCTGCTCGCCGTGGCCCGGCAGATCATCCCGCCGGAGATCGCCACCCTCACCCAGGCCGGGCTGGACTTCGTGGAGATCTGCCCGCCGGGGGTCGACAAGTCCACCGGGCTGACGGTGGTGGCGCAGCGCCTCGGCGTCGACCCGGCGGAGGTGCTGGTCTTCGGCGACATGCCCAACGACCTGCCGATGTTCGAGTGGGCCGGCTGGGGCCGGGTCGCGGTCTCCAACGCGCACCCGGCAGTGCGGGCCGTCGCCGACGAGGTGACCCTGCGCAACGACGACGACGGGGTGGCCGTCTACCTCGATCGACTACTGTCCCGCTGATGGGAGAGGCACCACGGCTGATCGCCACCGACATCGACGGCACCCTGCTCCGCGACGACCGCACGCTGAGTCCGCACACGGCCGACGTGCTGGCCCGGCTGTCCGCGCGGGGCACGCCGGTCGTGCTGGTCACCGGCCGTCCCGTCCGCTGGCTGAAGATGGTGTACGAGCAGCTCGCCGAGCCGCTGCCGGCGATCTGCGCCAACGGCGCGGTGGTCTACGACCCGGTCGCCGACGAGGTGTTGCGGGCCGACCCGCTCGCCCCGCAACTGCTCGCCGAGGTGGCGCGGCGGCTGCGCGCGGAGGTGCCCGAGGTCAGCTTCGCGGTGGAGATCGTCGACAGCCGGGAGATGCGGCACGAGGCGCACTACCCGCTGCGCTGGGACGCCGACCACGACGCGATCCGGGCGGTCGAGACGCCCGAGGAGTTGCTGGCGGCGCCGGCGGTGAAGCTGCTGGCCCGCTCCGCCGAGCAGGACCCGGACGCGTTCGTCGCGCTGGTGGCCGCGGCCCTCGGAGGGCTGGCCGAGGCGACCCACTCGTCGTACTCGGGGCTGGTGGAGATCTCCGCCGCCGGTGTGACCAAGGCGGCCGGGCTGGCGTGGTACTGCGCGCGGCTCGGCATCGAGGCCCGCGACGTGCTCGCCTTCGGTGACATGCCCAACGACGTGCCGATGCTGACCTGGGCCGGGCGGGGGGTGGCGGTGGCGAACGCGCACCACGCCGTCCTGGCGATCGCCGACGAGGTCACGGCGACCAACTCGGCGGACGGCGTGGCGGCGTACCTGGAGAAGGTCTTCGGGGTGGGGTGAGCGGCCGGCCGGCGCGCCGGCCGGCCGCGCGGTCAGAGGTACTGGCCGGTGCTGTGGCCCTCGCCGCCCTGCGGCTGGCCCATGCCCGGCATGCCGGGCATCCCCGGCGGCATCATGGCGCCGCCGGGACCGCTCGGCAGCGCCTGCCGGCCCGAGCGCATCTGCTCGAGCTGCACCCGGGCGGCCATCTGCTGGGCGACCAGGGCCGCCTGGATGCCGTGGAACAGGCCCTCCAGCCAACCCACGAGCTGGGCGTGCGCGATGCGCAGCTCGCCCTCGCTGGGCGCCTTCTCCTCGGTGAAGGGCAACGAGATCCGTTCCAGCTCCTCGCGTAGCTCGGGGGCGAGCCCGTCCTTCAGCTCGACGATCGACCGCTCGTGGATCTCCCGCATCCGGTGCCGGCTGGCGTCGTCGAGCGGGGCGGCCTTGACCTCCTCCAGCAACTGCTTGATCATGCTGCCGATCCGCATCACCTTGGCCGGCTGCTCGACCAGTCGGGTCGGATCCTCGGCGTGCGCCTCGTCGGTCTGCACGGTGCCGACGGGCCGCCCGTCCGGGCCGACCACCACCACCGTGCCGGAGTGACCGGTGCCGTCCTGGCCCGGCTCGTCGTTGTGTCCCGTGGGGTGCGCTTCGGTCATGGGATCCATCTTTACCCAGCCGCTGGCGCCCATGCGTGCGGGGACCGATCCCGGCGGCGAATCCGGTCGTGATCCGCGCTACGGTCGCGCCATGCCCGCCGATCCCCGCGACGTGCTCACCCGCCCAGCGCCGGCCCCGGACGGCACCGTCTCCTACGGCGGGCATCCGGACCAGGTCGCCGACCTGCGGGTCCCCGCCGGATCCGGCCCGGCCCGGCGGCTGGTCGTGGTGGTGCACGGCGGCTTCTGGCGGGCCGGGTACGACCGGCGGCACACCGACCCGCTGGCCGCCGCGCTGGCCGCGCTGGGCCACCCGGTCGCGCAGCTCGAATACCGCCGGACGGGGCAGCCGGGCGGCGGCTGGCCGGGCACGCTGGCGGACGTGCTGACCGGCGTCGCGGCGCTGCCCCGGCTCGCGGCCGGGGCGCTGCCCGGTCGGGTCGCGGCCGGGGCGCCGCTGCTGGTGGGCCACTCGGCGGGGGGACACCTGGCGCTGTACGCGGCGGCGACCGCCCCGGCCGCCGTCGGCGGGGTGCTGGCCCTGGCGCCCGTGTCGGACCTGGCGCAGGCGTACCGGCTGGACCTGGACGCGGGGGCGGTGGCCGCGCTGCTGGGCGGCGGCCCCGCGGACGTCCCCGAGCGGTACGCCGCCACGGATCCACGATCATTGGTGCCATTGACGACACGGACAGTAGTCATGCATGGTGCGCTCGACGATCGGGTGCCGCCCGGGATGAGCCGGGAGTTCGTGGCCGCCGGGCGGGCCGCGGGCGGCGACATCCGCCTTGTCGAGCTGCCGGAATGCGAGCATTTCGGGCTCATCGATCCGGAGTCGGCGGCCTGGCCGCAGGTCACGGCTGCCATTCGATCTCTGCAGGAAGATCGCTAAGCATTGACGCAGCGTCGCCGACCGGGTAGAACGCCGTGGGGGGTGCGCTCCACCCCGCAACGTTCCCGGAAGGAACCCGGTGTCGCAGATGAACCGCAGGCGCGCCCTCCAACTGCTGGCCACCCTCGGCGCGGCCGGGCTGGTCACCGCCTGCGGCACCGACGACGCCGAGGGCAAACCGGCCACCCCCGGGACCCCGATCAAGATCGGCCTGGTCGCGCCCACCAGCGGCGGCCTCAAGGCGATCGGCGACGAGATCACCAACGGCTTCCAGCTCTTCCTCGACCTCAACGACAGGCTGCTGGGCGGGCACCCCACCACCCTGCTCACCGCCGACGAGGGCGAGAGCGTCAAGACCGGCAAGGCCGCCGTCGAGGGGCTACTCAAGCAGGGCGTGCTCGCCCTCACCGGCGTGGCCGACGCGAACGTCCTCTCCGGCATCCGGGACACCGTCGAGCGGGCCCGGGTGCCCCTGATCAGCTCCAACGCCTCGCCGTCCAGCCTCCAGAGCGTCGTCTACATCTGGCGCACGTCGTACGTGCTGGACGAGGCGGGCCGGGCGCTGGGCCGCTACCTGCGCGACCAGTTGGAGGCGTCCGCGCGGCTGGCGATCGTCGCGCCGGACAGCGTCGGCGGCCGGGACGTGGTGCAGGGCTTCCGGCAGGAGTTCGGCGAGTCCGACCCCCGGATCGCGGGCGCGGTGGTCACGACGGGGGTCTTCACCACCCCCCCGAAGTCGGCGTACCGGGCCGACATCCGCCGCGCGCTGGACAGCAAGCCGACGGCGCTGTTCTGCTTCTACTCCGGACCGGCTGCTGTCGAGTTCATCAGGCAACTGCGCGCCGAGGGGTTCACCGGCAAGGTCTACGCCCCCGGCTTCCTCACCGAGGGCACCGTGCTGGGCAGCCTCAAGGCCGAGGACGCGGTGGGCATCCAGACCGCCCTCAACTACTCGGCCGACCTGAACAACACGGCCAACCGCCGGTTCGCGTCGGCGTACCGCAAGAAGCACGGCACCTCGCCCACCACCTACGCGATGGCCTCGTACGACGCCGCGTACGTGCTCGACCAGGCGATCCGGCTCGCCGGCGGCTCGCCCAGCGCGCAGCAGGTGAACCTGGCCCTCGGCCGGATCGGCCAGATCGACAGCCCGCGCGGGATGTGGCAGTTCAACCAGCCGCGCACGCCGCAGCAGAGGTGGTACCTGCGCGAGGTCCAGCTCGACGGCCAGGTGCTCGCGAACGTCATGGTCTCCGAGCTGACCACGCTCGGCTGAGCCCCGGGCGCCACGGGTCGGCGCGGCGGGGGTCACGGGTCGGCGCGGCGACCGTCAGGGGCGCAGCTCGGCGACGCAGCACTTCACGCTGCCGCCGCCCTTCTTCACCTCGGCCAGCTCCACCGGGACCGGGTGGTAGCCGGCCGCCTTCAGCTTCCCGGCCAGCCGGGTCGCCTCGCTGTTGAGCACCACGTTGTGCCCGTCGCTGACCAGGTTGAGGCCGAAGGCCAGGGCGTCCTCGGCGTCGGCGAGCAGCGCGTCGGGGAAGAGCTGGGTGAGCACCCGCTGGCTGGCGGCGGAGAAGGCGCCCGGGTAGTAGGCGACGTTCGCGTCGTCGATTGAGGCCAGCGCCACGTCCAGGTGGTAGAAGCGCGGATCGACCAGGCGCAGCGACACCACGGGCCGACCCAGCGCCTCCTGCGCCTCGGCGTGCGCCGGCAGCTCGGTGCGGAAACCGTGCCCGGCGAGGATCACCCCGCCGTGCGCCTCCGGCAGGTACGCGAAGTCGCCCTCGCCCTCGTTCACCTCGATCGGGGCGATGAACCGCCAGCCCCGCGACTCGTGCCACGCCCGGTGGGCGGCGGCCTCGGCGGCCCGCTGCTCGTGCTTGAACCGCGCGCCGTAGACCGTGCCGTCGACCATGAACGCCCCGTTGGCCGCGTAGACCATGTCGGGCAGGCCCCGCCCGGGGGTCAGCAGGTGCACCTCGTGGCCGAGGCCGACCAGCGTCTCCCGCAGCCGGTCCCACTGCTTGACCGCGAGCTCCGAGTCGACGGGCGCGGTCACGTCCATCCAGGGATTGATCGCGTACTCGACCGCGAAATGCTCGGGCGAGCACATGAGATATGTCCGCTTTCGCGGGAGTCGCTGCTGGTTCACGATGAACAAGGTTAGGTACCGTGGAACTTTGGTAACAGCCATCATCATTGCTTCGCAGGAGCTGAACGTTGCAGATTGACGCGGTAGACCAGCAGATCATTGCGTTGCTCGTCGCGGACGCCCGCGCGTCGTACGCCGACATCGGCCAGCGGGTGTCGCTCTCCGCCCCGGCGGTCAAACGACGGGTCGACCGGCTGCGGGCAGCCGGCGTGATCCGGGGCTTCACCGCCGTCATCGACCCGGCCGCCGTGGGCTGGACCACCGAGGCGTTCATCGAGCTGTTCTGCGCCGGGCGGACCACTCCCACCCAGATCGGGGTGGCCACCCGGCGGCACCCCGAGGTGGTCGGCGCGTACACCGTCTCGGGCGAGGCCGACGCGCTCGTACACCTGCGGGCCGCCGACATCGCGCACCTGGAGGCGGCGTTGGAGCGGCTGCGGGCCGAGCCCTTCGTGACGTCGACCCGCAGCACCATCGTGCTCTCCCGCCTCGTCGAGTCCCCCGGCGTCGGGCCCGCCCCCCGCTGACCGCGAGGGCCGCAGCCGGCCGGAACCAGCCGACGGCCCGCCGCGTCGAACCGGCCATGACACGGGGAGCCCCAATCTTCGCGATCGGCGCGCTGGCCGCGCTCACCCTGCTCGGCGGCAGCGCGTTCCCACCCCCGACACCTACCGACGAGCCGACGCCGGGGCAGCCGACGGCCGCACCCCTGCTGGTCTCCTACGACTCCTGCGCCGAGGCCCTGGCCGGGCTGCGCGCCGCCGCCGGCGCGTCCGTCGGCCCGTGGGGCTTCGGCGACGGCTGGCGCACCGGGCTCGACCTCGCCGCCGTGCCGAAGGGCGCAGCCGGCGCGCGGGCAGTGCCACAGGCCGCCCCGGAGCACTCCACCACGAACGTGCACGAGGCCGGCGCGGACGAACCGGACCTGGTCAAGACCGACGGGCGACGGATCGTCACCGTCACCGGGGGCGCGCTGCGGGTGGTGGACCCGGCCACCCGTCGGGAAACCGGCCGCCTCGACCTCGCCGACGCGCTACCGGAGCTGAGGTGGGGGGAGCAGACGACCCTGCTGCTGCACGGCGACCGGGCGCTGGTGCTGGCGCAGGTGGGCCGCGGCCGGGAACCGGTCGACCGGGCGATGCCCGCCGCCGGGATACCGCGCCTGATCCTCGTCGATCTCGCGGGCGCGCCACGGGTCCTCGGCACGTACCAGATGGACGGGAGCCTCCTCGACGCCCGGCAGACCGGGTCCACCGCCCGGGTGGTCGTGCGCACCCGCCCCCGGATCCAGTTCCCCTACGAGCGGCGGGGCACCGAAGCGGCACGCACCGCCGCCAACCGGGCGGTGATCGCCGAGGCCGGGGTCGACGCGTGGCTGCCGGCGTACGAGTGGACGGCCGGGACGCAACGGCACGTCGGGCGGGTCGGCTGCGACCGGCTGAGCCGGCCCCCCGCCTGGTCCGGGACGTCGATGCTGACGGTGCTGAGCTTCGACCTCACCGGCGACCGGCTCGGCGACGGCGACCCCGTCAGCGTCGCCGCCGACGCCAGCACCGTCTACGGCACCGGGACGGGTCTCTGGCTCGCCGGCGAACGGGCGGTGGACCGGCCCGGCCCGCCGCGCGGGCGCTGGCTCCCCGGCAGGCAGGTCACCGAGATCCACCAGTTCGACACCGGCTCCCCCGGCCGTCCCCGCTACGTGGCGGCCGGCACCGTGCCCGGCACGCTCGTCAACCAGTACGCCCTCAGCGAGTGGCAGGGCCACCTGCGGGTCGCCACCACCACCGAGGAACCCCGGGGCGACCGCCCCACCTCGGAGTCCGCCGTGCACGTGCTGCGTCGCGACGGGAACACGCTGGTGCGGGCGGGCGCGGTCACCGGCCTCGGCCCCGGCGAGCGGATCTTCTCCGTGCGCTTCCTCGGCGCCACCGCGTACGTGGTCACGTTCCGGCAGACCGACCCGCTCTACGCGCTCGACCTGACCGACCCGTCCGCGCCCCGCGTCACCGGCGAACTCAAGATCACCGGCTACTCGGCGTACCTGCATCCGCTGCCGGACGGCCGGCTGCTCGGGGTGGGCCAGGAGGCCGACCGGCGGGGGCGGGTGCAGGGCCTGCAGGTCTCCCTCTTCGACGTCCGCGACCCGGCCCGGCCCACCCGGCTCGACCAGTGGCACGTGCCGGGGGCGTACTCCGCCCTGGAACACGACACCCACGCCTTCCTGCACCACCCGCGGACAGGTCTGGTCGCCCTGCCGGTCGGCGAGGACGTGCGGCTGCTGCGGGTCTCCGGTACCGACATCGGTGAGGTCGGCACGGTGACGCACCCCGGCGAAGCGGGGCCGGTCCTCCGGTCGTTGCTGGTCGGCGACGTGCTCTGGACGGTCTCCAGCACCGGCCTGCGGGCCACCGACCCGGCCACTGCGCGCAGCCTCGGCTGGCTCCCGGTCACCTGATCCGCACCGGGCGGGTCGGCTCCCGCGGGCCACCCGCCCGGTGCGGCACGGCGGATCAGAGGTACATGCCGGTGCGGTGCTCGTCCTCGTCCCGCTTGACGGGCTTGTCGCCCTCGCCGAAGAACCGCTTCCCGCCGAACTCACCGTGCAGGCGGTCGTCCAGCTCGTCCGCCAACCCGGTCATCACCTGGACGGCGAGCATCAGATGGGTGGCCTGGAAGTCGCGGCCGAAGACGGGAATGGAGGCCCACACCGTGTCGTCGGCGCAGTAGAGCCGGCCGATCGGCATCCGGTTGGTCAGTTCGGAGAGCTTCACGTAGAGCCGCTCGGTCGGCTCGACCTCCGTCAGGACCGGGGAGAAGACGTCCACCAGGGGCGGATTGTCGCGGACCCGCACGAAGACCATCGCCGAGCCGGCCCGGATGTTGATGTCGCCGTCGGAGTCGATCTGCAACCGGTCCGAGTCCGACTTGAGCATGGTCGAGACGACCGTACTGACCTGCTCGGCGAGCGCGGCCACGTCGTGCGCGGGAGACTGCGCGGCGGCGGCCGCCGCGAGGGCCTCGTCCAGGTCGGCCTCCACGTCGCGGTCGGGCCCGAACTCGCTGCGCGCGGTGCCCAGCGGCTCCACCGGCAGCGGCTCGCCCTCGGCGTCGTGGATGAGGTAGACGAGGAAGGCCGGGTGCGGGGCGCCGTACACGTCGCGCAGCGTCCGCGTGACCAGGGCCGCGAGCCGGGCCGCTTCGGCGGTGTCGCCGTCGAGCCCGAACTGCCCGCCGGAGCCCTCCACGACGCCCGGCGGCGACCAGCCGAGGGCGATCATGTCCGCCACGGCCGCCCGGTCCAGCCGGTAGCCCTGCGGCAGCGTGGCGTTGCCGACGGCGCGGGCCGCCAGCCGGCCGCCCTCGCCGACGTCGACGCTGATCGAGTAGACCGCGTCGCCGGTGCCGGAGGCGGTGGGGTCCAGGGTCAGCTCGACGTGCGTGCCCGCCGGCAGCGCCGCGAACCGTGCCGCCAGCGCCCGCGCGAACTCGTGCCAGGCCTGCGTGACCTTGGCCCGCAGGTCGGCCGTGCTGGGCTCGTCGAGCAGGATCGGCTCGTGGTGCGCCGGCAGGGTGCCGGGCGAGTCGTCGCCCGGCGCCGAGGGGTGGTCTGCCGTCATGATCGCCTCCGTCCGTCAAGGTCACCCTACCCACGGAACCCGGGGGACGAATCAGCCCGACCGCGATCGGGCGGCGGTGCTCAGCCGGCCGTACCGTCCGGGCCGGCGGCGCCGAGCTCCACCGGCCAGGCGGCGGCCAGCGCGCCGAGCCGGGCCGCGGCGCCGGCCGGGTCCGCGCCGCGCCCGACCGCCAGCCCCAGCAGGTACGCGGTGACGGGCGCGCCCGGCCGCAGCACCTGATGCGCCACGTCCTTGGCCAGGTCGAGCACCGCCGGCACCGGCACCTGGGCGGGATCCAGGTCGAGTTCGGCACAGGCCGCCGTCACCCAGTCGTCCATGACCGTCATCGCGTCCACTCCTCCGCCTGGCGTACGTCCTCGTCAGTGTCGCAGTCGAACCAGGGCGGCGGGCCGGCACCCGACCACGGCACCTCGCCCACCCGCAGCCCGGCGAGCAGGGCCCGGATCGGCGCCCCGGCCAGCGCGGCGGCGGGGCCGCGACGGTCGGCGGCGAGGCGGTCCAGGGCCGCGCGCAGCGGGGCCACCCGCCACACCCCGCAGAGCGTCTGCCGCCGCCCGTCGTCGTCGACGTAGCAGACGCCGTCGTGGTCCGCGTCGAGCCGGTCGAGCAGCCCGCCGACGGCCGCGCGGGTGAGCAGGGGCAGGTCGGCGGCGAGCAGGGCCACCACCGGCGTACCGGCGTCGAGCAGGGCCAGCCCCGCCGCCGTGGCGGCGACCGGACCGCCGCCGGGCGGCTCCTCCCGGGTCACCCGCACCCCGGCGGGCACCGGAGCGGGCGGACCGACCAGGATGCGCGGGTCGGCGTCGGCGACCGCGGCCAGCACCCGGTCGCGCATCGGCCGACCGCCGACCGTCCGGGCGGGCTTGTCCACGCCCCGCATCCGGCGCGCGGCCCCGCCCGCCAGCACCAACGCCGCGTACGCGCCCATGCGGTCACAGTAGCCGGGCCGCCACCTAGGCGGCGGGTTCGAGTCCGAAGATCATCGCCACCCGGGTCAGCCCGGCCTTGTTCACCGCCCCCGTCTTCTGCCGCAGGCGGTGGGTGTAGGTGTCCACGGTGGATTTCGACAGCGACAGCCGGCGGGCGATCTGCTGGTGCGTGAGGCCCTCCGCGATGAGCCAGAGCACCTCCCGCTCGCGGGTCGTCAGCGCGGGCGGGCCGCCGTCGCAGGCGTCCACGGCGGGCTCGGCCAGCAGGGCGATCCGCGCGGAGCCCGCCAGGTAGAGGTCACCCCGGCCGGCGGCGTGCACCGCCGCCAACAACGTGACCTCGTCGACGTCCCGGCCCAGGTAGGCGAGCGTGCCGGTGCCCAACGCGGCCCGCACCAGCGACGGGTCGAGGCACGTCCCCAGCACGACGAAGGCCACCCCCTCGGGCCGCGCCACGTCGGCCTCCCCCTCCCGGGGGCGCTGGCCCGTGACGACGACGGTGGGCACGGCCGGCGACGCGGCGACCGCCTCCACCGAGGGGAACACGCCGGTCATGGTCACCCCGTGGGCTCGGTCGAGGGCCTCGGCGACCCCGCGGAAGGTCAGCGACCCGTCGTCCACCACAGCGACCGTAACGGTCATGGCCCATCCTCCGGTCATACGTCGTCGGGCGGTGAAACCGTACGGCCGGCGGCGTACAGGGCACGTACATCGCGGGTACAGCCTGCGCGGCCCGAGCCCCGCCGGCGGCCCCGGGCCGGACTAGCCGCGCGGCGCGGCGGGCACGGGGTGCAGGATGGCGGGATGGGACGGGCGACTGACCGACGTGGCGTACTCCGTATCGACCTCGACGCGGCGACCACCGGCCGCACCTCGGTACGCCGGCAGGACAGCCTCGCCGTGGAGGAGCCGCTGGAGATCCGGGTCGGTGCGGCCGGTCCCGGCCGGCGGCGGCCCCTCGCCGTCACCATGCGTACGCCCGGCGACGACATCGACCTGGCGGTCGGCTTCCTGCTGACCGAGGGGTTCATCCGGTCCGCCGACGACGTGCGCACCGCGCAGCTCTGCGCCGGCGCGCAGACACCCAACACGTACAACGTGGTGGACGTGGTGCTGGCGCCCGACGTGCCCGAGCCCGCCGTCGACGCGTCCCGCAACTTCTACACGACCAGCTCCTGCGGGGTGTGCGGCAAGGCGAGCATCGACGCCGTGCGTACCCGATCGCTCTTCGCGCTGGCCGACGACCCGCTGACCGTGCCGGCGGCGGTCCTGACCGCGCTGCCGGACCGGCTGCGCGCGGCGCAGCGCGGCTTCGACCGCACGGGCGGCCTGCACGCGGCGGGCCTGTTCACCGCCGACGGCGAGCTGGTGGTGCTACGCGAGGACGTCGGCCGGCACAACGCCGTCGACAAGGTGGTCGGCTGGGCGGTCCGCGAGCGGCGGCTGCCGCTGGCCGGGCACGTCCTGCTGGTCTCCGGGCGGGCCAGCTTCGAGCTGACCCAGAAGGCGTGGATGGCGGGGGTGCCGCTGCTCGCGGCGGTCTCCGCGCCGAGCGTCCTGGCGGTGGAACTGGCCGACGAGGCCGGGCTGACGCTCGTCGGCTTCCTGCGCGGCAACACGATGAACGTCTACGCCCGCCCGGACCGGATCACCGTGTGACCCCTCAGTCGAACAGCCCCAGCCGGAACGCGGCGTCGCGGGCCAACAGGAAGCCGGCGATGGCGAGGATCCACCCGAGCATGCCGCCGGAATGCCGCTCGATCCAGCCGTTGAGCCGGACCAGCACCGGCTCGACCAACCTCGGCAGGGCCATCCGGGCCGCCAGCAGCAGCACCGCCGGCAGCACCATGACCAGGCAGTAGCCGGCGAGCAGCCCCACCAGCTCCACCGCGCCGAGACCGGAGGTGGTCAGCAGGCCGACCGCACCGAGGTACGGCAGCATCGTGGCCACCTCCGCGAGCGCGGCGAGCAGCGCCAGCCCCGCCAGCCAGCGCGCCGAGGAGTCGCCGGAGGTGGCCCGGTCCCGCCAGCGCAGTACGCCCCCGGAGCGCCGGGACCGCTTACCGTCGTAGCGGAAGCTCAGCGCGAACAACCCCACGCCGAGCACGAGCTGCGCCCAGAGCACCTGTCGGTTGTCCATCGCCCCGCCGAGCAGGTCGGCCAGCCGACTGCCGCCGAAGGCGAGCAGCAGCCCGACGGCAAAGTAGAAGACGGTGATCGTGCCGAGGTAGACGAGAATGCGCCGGGCGTCGACCCGGCCGGGCGCGAGCAGCAGCCAGATCGGGATGAAGAGCGTGCCGATGCTCGTGCTGTCGACCAGGGCCAGGCCGGCGAGCGGCAGCAGCAGTCCGACGCTCACGCCGGACCAGAGCTCGGCCGGCTCGCCGACACCGGACGACCAACGTGGAGGGATGGCAGCATGTGACGATTCTCGGCTGGCCCGGGGCCGAAGGGGTCGCCCTGCGGGACGAACATCCGCTACATCCTTCGACGGACCCCCGCGCGTCGGGCCCGCCCCGTGCCCACGCAGATGGACTCGATCCGGTCCCGTCGCCGCAGCGCCTCCTGCCGCTTGCCTGACGTCCTCGGCTGGCCCGGCGCTCACCTTCGCGCCGGGCATTGGGGTGGCGAGCGGTGGCGTCGCGGCGGCCGGTGAGTCGTCTGCGACATCAGCTCCAAAGCGTCGCGGGGGCGGAATCCCGACGGGCGAAGAGGATCGCCCCGAGCTTGCTCTCCGGCGAGCACAGGACCGTCTCCGCTTCGACGGTGAAGCCGGCCGTGCGCAGCCAGGCCGCTACGCGGGCGGGCCGGCGGCGGTGGACGTGGACCCTCATGGGATGTCCGCCGTAGCCCTCGGTCTTCAGCCGTGACCCGTCGCCGACGTGGAAGCCGAGCAGCAGCGGACCACCGGGGCGCAGGACCCGCCGGAAGTGCGCGAGGACCGCTCCGACCTCGTCGTCGGGAATGTGGATGAGCGAGTACCAGGCGATCACCCCCGCTACCGAGGCGTCGGCGAGCGTCAGGTCGGTCATGGAGCCCACCTCGAAGCGCAGGTGGGGATGTTCCCGGCGAGCTATCTCGATCATCGCTGGCGAGAGGTCGATCCCGAAGGCGTCGACGTCGTGCTCGTGGAGGTGGGCGGTGATGCGTCCGGGCCCGCATCCGACGTCGGCGACCGGCCCGCCACCGGCGGCCCGCACCAGCTCGGCGAACGTCGCCAGGGCCGCGCGTTCGTGGGGCGCGTCGGCCAGGAGGCCGCGTACCAGTTCCACGTAGTCGGTCGCCACCGTGTCGTAGGAGTCCCTGGTGTCCGCCAACCAGCCCGCACTGCCCACACCCGACACCCTACGAGGGCGGCCGGGCCGGTGGGGCCGCGCGGGCGACCGGCCGGTGGTTGACTGCCCCGCATGGAGCTGAGCGTCGGCGAGCAGCAACTTCCCGCCACCCTGCATCTGCCGATCGGTCCGCCCCGGGGAGCCCTCGCCGTGTTGCACGGCTCGCACCAGGGCACGCGGCGGTGGTTCCTCTACGAGCACCTGGCCCGGCTGCTGCCGCCGGCCGGCATCGCGGTGCTGCGCTACGACCGTCGCCCCCGGATCGACGGGCGCGACGTGCCGCTCAGCGCCCAGGCCGACGACGCGGCGGCGGCCCTCGACGTGTTGCGCCGGCAGGTCGGCGACGTGCCGGTCGGGCTGTGGGGGTTCAGCCAGGGGTCCTGGGCGGCGGTGCTGACCGCCAGCCGGCACCCGGTCGACTTCCTCGTGCTCGTCGGGTGCAGCGGGGTCAGCCCCGCCCGGCAGATGCGATACGGCACCGCCGAGCAACTTCGCCGCCACGGGTACGGCGACGCCGACCTGGCCGAGTTGGACCGACTGCGTGGGCTGGCCGAGGCGTACCTGCGGGGTGGGGTGTCCCGGGCGGTGGCCCAGGCGGAAATGGACGCGGCTGTCGAGCGGCCCTGGTTTCCGTTGGCGTTCCTGCCGCGCGAGGTTTCGGAGCCGGGTGCCTGGGCGGACATGGACTTCGACCCGGAGCCGATCTTCGCGGCGCTGGCCTGCCCGGTGCTGCTCTGCTACGGCGAGACCGATGCCTGGACTCCGATCGAGCAGAGCCTGACGGTGTGGCGCCGGGCCGCGCGCGACGCGGAGCTGACCGTCGCCCGGCTGGCCGGCTGCGACCACGCGCCCACCCAGGGCGAGGTCGGGGACCTGGGTGGCATCAGCCCACAGTACGAGGAGGTCCTGCTCTCCTGGCTGGATCAGCGGCTCGCCTCGCCGCCCCCCGCATCCTGCCCGCCGGATGCGGGCGTCTCGGGACTGGGCGAGATGGCGGAGCGCCGATGTCGTGCTGATGGCCGCGCGAATTAATAGCCGGCCCTAAATACCACACGGAATTGCCCACACCCCCTTCCGTAAGGGGATAAATGAAGTACTTGACTGCTCAACTTTCTGCTGGTAATGTCTCCTTTCAATGGAAATAGCTACCGAAAGGGAGTTTCGTGCGCCTGAAATCAATTGCCCTCGCCGTATCCGTCGCGGGCCTGCTGGCCACCGCCCCCGCCGCTTCGGCGGCAGCCGCCGAGCCGGGAGATGAGGCGTGGCCGCCCGGGAACTGCCCGAAGGGCGCGTTCTGCGTCTGGCCCAACTGGGCTGAGCCGGCGACCCCTCCCACGGAGACCCCGTCCCTGGTGACCTACGGCGAGTGGTCCGGCAGCGTCCCGGGATTGACCTACTACAACTACACCTCTCGGAACGTCGAGATGGAACACGTCTACACCTGGCCCGACGGGAAGAAGACCACGCAAAAGACCTGCTCCATCCCTGGCGGCAGGATTTTCTACCTGCCCATGGCCGTGACGAAGGTGAACTGGCACCCGGGCTCCTGCTGACCCTGAGATCAGGGCTGCCGGCAGTCGGCACATCATCCCGACGTTGACCGGATCAGCGGACGCGGCGCCGGCGGCGCAGCACACCCGAGTTGCTCACCGCCGGCCAGCCGTCCAGCTCGGACGGGGGCACGCCCCGGCGCAGCAGGTCGTCGATGAGCAGCGCCATCGAGTGGCCGGGGTGCTCGGCCAGGGCCCGCTCCAGGGCCACCGCCGCCAGCGCCCCCTGCCCCGCCCGCCACGCCGCGAACGCCAGCAGCGCGGCCGGCACGGCGATCAGTGCCGGCTCGGCCCGGCGCAGCACGTCGGCCCAGAGCGCGATGTCCGCGTCCCGCCCGTCGGTGCGCTCCCACGCGTGGTCGCGTACGGGCAGGCGGGTCAGCAGCACGCTCAGCCAGGCCACCTCGCCGTCGCTGAGCACCTGGCCCCGCCGGTGGCGGCGCAGCGCGGAGCGTACCGCCGCGACCCCGGCCGAACGGATCACCCGCTCGCCGCGCTGGTCCGTCGTGGCGGCCTCGTCGAGCAACTCCGCCAGGCGCCGCTCGGCGCGGGCGGTGGCCCGGCTGACCGCGGAGCGGGCCGGACCGGTCACCGGGGCGACCTGCGCGACCAGGGCGGCCCGGTCGGGCAGCGCGACCTGGCCGGCGAAGACGGCCGCCGCGCTGACCTCGCTGGCGCCGACGTCGTAGGGCGTGCCGTCGGGCGGGCAGCACTCCGGCTCCGCGCAGAGGTACGACCAGTAGCGTCCCTCGGTGACCCGTAGGGCGTCGAGCACGGAAAGCCCGGCGACGGCCAGCGCGGCGCACACGGCGTCGACCGCCGGGGTGACCAGGGCCGCCGGGCCGTAGCCCAGGACCGTGGCGGTCTCGACATGCTGCCGGGCGACGACGCTGGCGAGGTGGCCGGCGGGGTCGGGCAGGTCGGCGGGGTCGGGCAGGTCGGCAAGGTCGGGCAGGTCGGCAAGGTGGGGTACGTCGGTGTGGTCTGGCAGGGCGGCGAGATCGCGGAGATCGCGCAGGTCGGCACGGGCGGCGAAGGTGATCCGGCGATCCCGCATGGCCACCACGACCACGCTGTCGGTCGGGTGGAAGCCGAGCAGGTAGGGCACGGCGGCGATGAGGTCGGCGGGCGAACGGACGGCGAGCCGCGGTCGGTCGGTCGGGGTCATGTCTGGCAGCCTGCGGTGGGGACAAATCGGGGACCACCCCTGTGGATGACACGCGGGTTATCCACAGACACGGAGAGTATTTACGCAGCTCACGGCGTTTTTCCACGCCGCCATTTCGCCCCGTGCGGGGACCGCTCAGCCAGTCCCCGGAGACCTTGGCACGAGACGGCCCCCAGGGAGACCGAAATCCACCAAGATCCACAAGAGAAGCGCGACGCTGCGGGCGACGCGGACGGGCGGCGTGGCGCGGCGAGAGGGAGGCGCGGCGGGGTGCCGGCGGCGGGAGGGGTTACGTTGCGTGGATGGATCTGGCGTATCTGCGGGCGCACCCGGAGCACCTGCCGACCTTCCTGACGCACCAGCGGATCCGGGAGACGCCAGTCGCCGGCGGTGGCATCTGTGCCGCGTCCCGGCTGACGCTGGACGACGGGCACTCGGTGTTCGCGAAGACCTGGCCGGAGAGCGCCGGCCGGCCCGTGCCGGCGGGTTTCTTCGCCGCCGAGGCGGCCGGGCTGCGTTGGCTCCGCGAGGCCGGGACGGTCGCCGTACCGGAGGTGGTCGTGGCGCTGCCCGAGCTGCTCGCGCTGGACTGGGTCGACACCGGCGAGCCGACGCCGGAGGCGGCCGACCGGTTCGGGCGGGAGCTGGCCGAGCTGCACCGGAGCGGAACCGGGCCGCAGGGCGAGCCCCAGCCGGAGGGTGGGACACACGACGAGTCCCAGGCCGGGGGCGGGGCGTTCGGTGCCGGATGGGCCGGTTTCATCGGTGCGCTGCCGGCGGACAACACACCCGACCGCGGCCCCTGGTCGGGTTGGTTCGCCCGATCGCGGCTCGTGCCGTACCTCCGGATGTCGGTCGACAACGGCGCGCTCGGCGGCGGCGAGGCCCGCCTGGTCGAGGAGGTCGTCGAGCGGGTCGGCGAGTTCGGTGGGGACGAGCCCCCGGCCCGGATCCACGGCGACCTGTGGTCGGGCAACGTGCTGTGGGGCGCGGACGGGCGGGTCTGGCTGGTGGATCCGGCGGCGCACGGCGGGCACCGCGAGACGGACCTGGCGCAGCTGGCGCTCTTCGGCGGGGTGCCGCACCTCGACCGGATCCTCGCCGCGTACGCGGAGCGGTGGCCGCTGGCCGACGGGTGGCGGGAGCGGGTGCCGCTGCACCAGCTCCACCTGCTGCTCGTGCACGCCGCCCTGTTCGGCGGGGCGTACCGTGGCGCGGTCGCCCGGACCGCCCGCTCGACCCTGTCGGGGCTCGGGCGCGCTACCGTCAACAGGTGACCGCTGCCCCGCCGACCGCTGGCGTCCTCGCCGACCGGTACGGCCGCGTCGCCCGGGATCTGCGGGTCTCCCTGACCGACAAGTGCAACCTGCGCTGCACCTACTGCATGCCGGCCGAGGGGCTGGCCTGGCTGCCCGGCCCGCAACTGCTCGGCGACGACGAGATCGTCCGGCTGGTCGGGGTCGCGGTGCGCCTGCTCGGCGTGACCGAGGTGCGCTTCACCGGCGGGGAGCCGCTGATCCGGCCCGGCCTGCCCGGCATCGTGGCGGCCGTGGCGGCGTTGGCGCCGCGCCCGCGGATCTCGCTGACCACCAACGGCCTCGGGCTGGACCGGCTCGCGACCGCGCTACACGCCGCCGGGCTGGATCGGGTGAACGTGTCCCTGGACACGCTGGATCCGCAGCGGTTCACGCGGCTGACCCGCCGCCCGCGCCTGGCGGACGTGCTGGCCGGGCTGGCCGGGGCCGCCGCCGCCGGGCTCACCCCCGTGAAGATCAACTCGGTGCTGATCCGGGGCGTCAACGACGACGAGGCGCCGGAGCTGCTCCGCTTCGCCCTCGCGCACGGCTACGAGCTGCGGTTCATCGAGCAGATGCCGCTGGACGCCCAGCACGGCTGGGACCGCGCCACCATGATCACCGCGGACGAGATCCTGGCCTCGTTGCGCGAGGAGTTCGACCTGACCCCCGATCCGGTACGGCGCGGCGCCGCCCCGGCCGAGACCTGGCTGGTAGACGGCGGCCCCGCCCGGGTCGGCGTGATCGCCAGCGTCACCCGGCCATTCTGCGGCGACTGCGACCGCACCCGGCTCACCGCCGACGGCCAGGTCCGCAACTGCCTCTTCGCCACCGAGGAGTCCGACCTGCGTGGTGCCCTGCGGGCCGGGGCGGACGACGCCGAGCTGGCCCGGCGCTGGCAGGTCGCGACGGCGGGCAAGCGGGCCGGGCACGACATCGACGATCCGACCTTCCTGCAACCCACCCGGCCGATGTCCGCGATCGGAGGCTGACCGTGAGCACACCGACGGCCGCGCTGACCGTGCGCTACTTCGCCGGGGCGCGGGCCGCCGCCGGCCGGGCCGAGGAGAACGCATCCGCCGGACGGTCCCTGGACGAACTTGTCCTGGAGCTGACCGCCCGGCACGGCGAGCGGCTCGCCGCCGTGCTGGGGATGGCGAGCTTCCTGGTCGACGGTGTGACCTGTCATGATCGACAGGCACCGCTACCGGCCGGGGCCACGATCGACGTCCTGCCACCCTTCGCGGGCGGCTGAGGAAAGGCACACACCATGCTGGCGACACTGGCGTTCGTCGCCACCATCGCGCTGATCACCGGCCTGATCCACGCCTACCTGTGGAAGCGCCTGGTGCGGGACACCACCGCCCCGGGGCGCTGGCGGCGCGTCGGCGGGATCGCCGCCCTGGTGCTCGCGCTGCTCGTACCGGTGACCATGGCCGGCACGCAGGCGGGCCTCTACTGGCTCGCGTGGCCGGGCTATCTCTGGCTCGCCATCATGTTCTACCTGCTGGTCCTGCTGGTCGCGCTGGAAGTGCCGATGGCGGTCACGAAGCTCGTGCTGCGCCGCCGGGTCGCCGCCGCCGAGCCCACCGCCGCCGCGCCCGAGCCCGCCATGGTGGGCGCGGCCGGCCCGGCCGACCCACCGGCCGCCGACGCCGTCGCGCAGCCCGACCACGACCCGGCCCGCCGGCTGCTGCTCGCCCGTGGGGCGGCGATCTTCGCCGGGCTCACCGCCACCGGCCTCACCGGGTACGGCATCCGCACCGCGCTCGGCCCGCCGCAACTCGACCGGGTGCAGATCCCGCTGGCCAAGCTCCCCCGCAGCATGGACGGCCTGCGCATCGCCACGGTCTCCGACATCCACCTCGGCCCGTTGCGCGGGCGGGCGCACACCGAGCGCATCGTCGCCGCGATCAACCGCCTGGACGCCGACATCGTCGCCGTCGTCGGTGACCTGGTCGACGGCTCGGTCGCCGAGCTGGGCGAGGCCGCCGAGCCGCTGCGTGGGCTGCGCTCGCGGCACGGCAGCTACTTCGTCACCGGCAACCACGAGTACTACTCGGGCGTCGAGGAGTGGGTCCAGGAACTGGACAGCCTCGGGCTGCGCGTCATGCAGAACCAGCGCACGGAGATCCAGGCCCGCGGCGGCGTGCTCGACCTGGCCGGCGTGAACGACGTCACCGCCGCCGGCACCGGGCTGGCCGCCCCGGCGGACTACGCGGCGGCGCTCGGCGACCGCGACCCGAGCCGCCCCGTCGTACTGCTCGCCCACCAACCGGTCGCCGCGGTCGAGGCGGCGAAGTTCGGCGTCGACCTCCAGCTCTCCGGGCACACCCACGGCGGCCAGATCGTCCCGTTCAACCTGCTGGTGAAGCTCCAGCAGCCGGTGGTCTCCGGCCTCGGCGAGGTGGACGGCACCCAGGTCTACGTCACGAACGGTGCCGGGTTCTGGGGGCCGCCGGTGCGCGTCGGCGCCGAACCGCAGATCACCCTGGTGGAACTGCGCGCCCGCTGACCCATAGCGCGGGCCGGCGGCGTTGTCCAGCACCCGATGCTCAGGTCACGGGTGTGCGTGGCGGCGGGTGGGTAATGGCGCGGGCGTGACAGGATGCGGCGTGCCTCCGTTCAGTCCCGCACCCCCCGGCGGCCCTTCGCCGTTCGTCGCGGATCTGCACATCCACTCGAAGTACTCGCGCGCGTGCAGCCGCGACCTCACCCTGCCCAACCTGGGGTGGTGGGCCCGACGCAAGGGCATCGGGGTGCTGGGCACCGGCGACTTCACCCACCCCGCCTGGTACGACCACCTGCGTGACACGCTGCACCCGGCCGAGCCCGGCCTGCACCGGCTCAGCCCGGAGGCGGAGCGGGACATCGCCCGCCGGCTGCCGCCCCGGCTCGCGAGCGAGGCGGAGACGGATCCGGTCCGGTTCATGCTCAGCGTGGAGATCTCCACGATCTACAAGCGCGACGACCGCACCCGCAAGGTGCACCACCTGATCTACCTGCCCGACCTGGACGCGGTGGCCCGGTTCAACACCGCCCTCGGCCGGATCGGCAACCTCGGCTCCGACGGCCGGCCGATCCTCGGCCTGGACTCGCGGGACCTGCTGGAGATCACGCTGGAGGCCAGCGCCGACGGCTACCTCGTGCCGGCGCACATCTGGACCCCGTGGTTCTCCGCGCTGGGCTCCAAGTCGGGCTTCGACGCGATCGCCGACTGCTACGCCGACCTGGCCGAACACATCTTCGCCGTGGAGACCGGCCTCTCCTCCGACCCGGAGATGAACTGGCGGGTCGGCAGCCTGGACGGCTACCGGCTGGTGTCGAACTCCGACGCGCACTCGCCGCCGGCGCTGGCCCGGGAGGCCACCGTCTTCGCCACCGCCCGCGACTACTTCGCCATCCGGGACGCCCTGCGTACCGGCGACGGGCTCGCCGGCACCGTCGAGTTCTTCCCCGAGGAGGGGAAGTACCACGCCGACGGGCACCGGCTCTGCGGGGTCAACTGGTCGCCCGGGCAGACCCGCGCCGCCGCCGGTCGCTGCCCGGAGTGCGGCAAGCCACTGACGGTCGGCGTACTCAGCCGGATCGAGGAACTGGCCGACCGGCCCTCGGGGCACCGGCCCCCGCACGCCCCCGACGTCACCCACCTGGTGCCGCTGGCCGAGGTCCTCGGCGAGCTCAACAAGGTGGGCGCCCGGTCCAAGAAGGTCGAGGGGAAGCTCAACGAGCTGCTCGCCGCACTCGGCCCGGAGCTGGAGATCCTCACCACCACCCCGCTCGACGAGATCGGCCGGGTCGGCGGTGAACTGCTCGCCGAGGGCATCGGTCGGCTGCGCCGGGGCGACGTGCGGCGGGTCCCCGGATACGACGGCGAGTACGGCGTCATCACCCTCTTCGACCCGGCCGAGCTGGGCGTGCGCACCGGCACGGCGCAGGAGACCCTCTTCGACGTACCCGTGCCCGCGCAGCGCAGCCCCGCGGAGCCGGCGCCGAAGCCCCGGGCCAAGCGCGCAGCGGTGGCCGGGGCCGAGCCGAAGCGCAGGGCCGCGCCGCCCGCGCCGGCGCCCCCGATCGCGCCGACGCCCTCCCCGCACGAGCCGTTCGAGCCGATGCTCGCCGGCATGGAGGAGGTCGGCACCGGCCTGCTCGACCGCCTGGACGCCATGCAGCGGGTGGCGGCCTCCGCGCCGGGCGGGCCGCTGCTCATCGTCGCCGGGCCGGGCACCGGCAAGACCCGGACGCTGACCCACCGCATCGCCTACCTCTGCGCGGAGCTGAACGTCTTCCCCGAGCAGTGCCTGGCGATCACGTTCACCCGGCGGGCCGCCGAGGAACTGCGGCACCGCCTCGACGGCCTGCTCGGGCCGGTCGCCGAGGACGTCACCGTCGGCACCTTCCACTCGCTGGGGCTGACCATCCTCCGGGAGAACGCCGACGCCGCCGGCCTGCCGGCGGACTTCCGGATCGCCGACGACGCCCAGCGGGCGGCGGCCCGCGCCCAGGCCGGCACCGACGAGGCCGGCTACGCGGCGCTGCTGCGCAAGCAGGACCTGGTCGACCTGGACGAGCTGCTGACCCTGCCGGTCACGCTGCTGAGGGCCGACCGGAAGCTGGTGCAGCGGTACCGGGAGCGCTGGAGTTGGATCTTCGTCGACGAATACCAGGACGTCGACGAGGTGCAGTACGAACTGCTGCGGCTGCTCAGCCCCGCCGACGGCAACCTCTGCGCGATCGGCGACCCGGACCAGGCCATCTACTCTTTCCGGGGCGCCGACGTCGGCTACTTCCTGCGCTTCTCCCAGGACTTCGTCGACGCCCGGCTGGTCCGGCTCAACCGCAACTACCGCTCGTCGGCGCCCATCCTGGCCGCCGCCGTGCAGGCCATCGCGCCGTCGTCGCTGGTGCGGGGCCGCCGCCTCGACCCGGCCCGGCTCGACCCGGAGGCCCCGCTGGTCGGCCGCTACCCGGCGGCCTCCGTCTCCGACGAGGCCGACTTCGTCGTACGCACCGTCGACGAACTGGTCGGCGGGCTCTCCCACCGGTCGCTGGACTCGGGGCGGATCGACGGCCGGTCGACCGCGCTCTCCTTCTCCGACATCGCGGTGCTCTACCGCACCGACGCGCAGGCCGCACCGATCGTGGACGCGCTGGCCCGGGCGAACATCCCCGTGCAGAAGCGCTCGCACGACCGGCTGCGGGACCGGCCCGGGGTGTCCGCCATCGCCCGGGAACTGCGCCACGCCGACGGGCTCGACGGTTCGCTGGTCGCGCGGGTCCGGTTGGCCGGGCAGGTGCTGGCGGAGCGCTTCGCCGTGCCGACGTTGGACGGTGCCGGCACGATCCGCCCGGAGGACGTCCGCTCCGCCGTGGACCTGCTCACCCCGCTGGCCCGCCGCTGCGGCGACGACCTGCCGCTGTTGCTGTCCCAGCTCGCCACCGGGGCGGAGGTGGACGCGCTCGACCCCCGTGCCGAGGCCGTCACCCTGCTCACCCTGCACGCCGCCAAGGGGCTGGAGTTCCCCGTGGTCTTCCTCGTCGGTGCCGAGGACGGGCTGCTCCCGCTGCGCTGGCCCGGCAGCACCCCCGACTCCGATGCGATCGCCGAGGAACGGCGGCTCTTCTTCGTCGGGCTGACCCGGGCCCAGGACCGGCTGTACGTGACCCACGCCGCCCGCCGCAGCCGGCACGGCACGGAACGCGAGTGCGCCCCGTCGCCGTTCCTCGACGTCATCGACCCGGGCCTGTTCGAACGCTTCGGCGATGCCGAACCCCGCCGCCCCAAGGACCGCCAGCTCCGCCTCATCTAGGTGGCCCGAGGCCCGTCGCCGCCCCTCGTGGACGGCGCCGGGGCGGGGCGGCCCGGTGCGGTGGCGCGTTCGACGCGGGAAGGCCCGTTGCCGGACACGCTACGGTGGCCTGGGCGTCGGCATCCCTTGTTGGTGGCCGGCCTCTCACCACTCGCGCGGGAGGCGTGCATGGGGAACTACGGAGCACCGGGTCACGGGGACCCGGACCCGTGGCAGGGTCGGCGCCCCGACGAGCCGTACGGTCCGTCGGCCGAGCCGCCGGGGTGGGACGGCGGGGAAGGTTGGTCCGGCCCGCGCCCGCCGGAGCACGAGCCGCAGCCGCGGCGCCGGGGTGGGCGGCTGGTGCCGGTCGTCGCGGTGCTGGCCACGCTGGCGTTGCTGGCCCTGGCCGGCGGGGCCGTCGTGTTGCACCGGCGCGGTCAGGGCGAGCCGACGCCGACCGGCACGCCCAGCGAGCCCGCACCCGCCGCGGCGACCGGGGCACCGGACGCAACGGCAAGCGCGACGGCCTCCCCCGTCCCCGAGGCCTCCACGGACCCCCGGTTCGTCAAGGCCGGCCAGTGCGTGCGCAACGACGGGCCGGCCGGTGGCAAACCCAAGCTGCTGATCAGCGCCTGCGCGCCGCAGACGTACGAGGTGCTGCGGCGGGTGGACGGGCCCACCAGTGGCGAGAAGGACGCCGCGACCAAGTGCGCCAAGGTGGACGGCTACACCAACTGGTATTTCTTCGACAGCGAGTTGGACACCCTCGACTTCGTGCTCTGCCTGAAGCAGCGCTGAGCCACCGCACCCCTGAGGAAGAGATGACGACCTACGGATCACCCGGGCAGCCGGACGACCCCTACCAGCGCCCGCCCGGCACCCCCGGCGGGCCGGCACCCATCGATCCGGCCCTGCCGGAGTGGGGGCAGCCGCCGGCCGCCCCGCAGTGGGGCCAGCAACAGCCCGGGGGCGAGCAGCCGGGCACCCCGCAGTGGGGCCAGCCGGACCCGATGTGGAGCCAGTCCCCGCAGCCGCCGGCGTCCGGAGGTGGCTACCCGCCGCCGACCTCCGGGGCCGGATACCCGCCGCCGGCGTACGGAAGTGGCTACCCGCCGCCGGCCTCCGGGGCCGAGTACCCGCCGCCGGCGTACGGGGGTGGCTACCCGCCGGCGTCCGGGGGCGGGTACCCGCCGCCGGGGGTCCAGCCGCCCTCCGACCAGGGGGGCTACCCGCAGGCCGGTCCGTATCCGCCGGCCGGTCCGGCACCCGGCGACCAGTGGGGCAGCCCGCAGGCCGGGTCCTACCCGCCGGCCGGTCCGGCGCAGGGCGACCAGTGGGGCAACCCACCGCCCGGGTACGCGATGCCGCCGGTCGCGCCGCCGAAGAAGAAGAGCGGCGGGAAGATCGCGCTGATCATCGGCCTGGTGGCGGTGCTCCTGCTCTGCCCGTGCCTCGGCCTCGCCGGTTGGGCGTTCTGGCAGGCCGGCGAGGACGAGCCGGCCCCGGCCCCGTCGCTGAGCGCCTCCGCCGCCCCGACGGGCCGGCCCACGAGCGCGCCGACGGACGAGCCCAGCGCGGCGCCGACGTCCGCCAAGCCGACGCCCGCCAAGCCGACGCCCGCCAGGAAGGAGTTCGCCAAGGGCGACTGCGTCGTCAACGACGGCACGGCCGCCGATGCCGAGCTGCGTAAGGTGCCGTGCGGCCCGAACACGTACGAGGTGCTGTTGCGGATTCCGGGCACGACGGACGGCGACCGGTGCAAGACGCGGGCCCCGGAGGCCAACGCGAACTACGTGCACAACAACTCGCTGGACATCCTCGACTACGTGCTCTGCCTGAAGAAGCGCTGATCGCCGAAGCCGATTGCCGAAACTAGGGCCGTCTAGCATCCACGCTAGACGGCCCTAGTTTTGTCTCGACGCGGTCCCGCGCCCCGACACGCCGGTTGCCCCATCTACGGATGTCTAGTCCCGCAGCTAGACGGGCCGATACTGTGCGATGCGTGGATCCGGTCCGCAACCCGTACGCCCCGGGCGCCGGCCAGCGCCCCCCCGAGCTCGCCGGGCGGGGGCGTGAGCTGGACGTCTTCGACGTCGTGCTGGAACGCATCGCCCGGGGCCGGCCAGAGCGCAGCCTGATGCTCACCGGGCTGCGGGGCGTCGGTAAGACGGTGCTGCTCAACACCCTCCGCTCCCAGGCGATCAACCACCTCTGGGGCAGCGGCAAGATCGAGGCCCGGCCGGAGCAGTCACTGCGCCGCCCGATCGGCGCCGCGCTGCACATGGCCGTCCGGGAACTCGCGCCCCGACACCGCGCCCCCGACCGGATCGACGCCTTCCTCGGCGTACTCAAGGCGTTCGCCCAGCGGACCGCGCCGGCCGGCCGCGGGAACGCCGCCCCGAAGCTGCGCGACCGGTGGCAGCCCAGCATCGACGTGCCCGCCGCCACGGGTCGCGCCGACTCCGGCGACATCGAGATCGACCTGGTCGAGCTGCTCACCGACGCCGCGGCGGTGGCCGCCGACGTCGGCACCGGCATCGCGATCTTCATCGACGAGATGCAGGACGTCGGCGCGGAGGACGTCTCCGCCCTCTGCGCCGCCTGTCACGAGCTGTCCCAGCTCGGCGCGCCGCTGATCGTGGTCGGTGCCGGGCTGCCGCACCTGCCGGCCGTGCTCAGCGCGGCCAAGTCGTACTCCGAACGGCTCTTCCGCTACCAGCGCATCGACCGGCTCGACCGGATCGCCGCCGACCAGGCGCTCTGCGCGCCGGCCGGGCGCGAGGAGGTGGAGTACGAGCCGAAGGCGCTGGACCTGCTCTACGAGAAGTCCGGCGGCTACCCCTACTTCGTCCAGGCGTACGGGAAGGCGACCTGGGACCACGCGCCCCGCTCGCCGATCACCGCCGCCGACGTACGGGTCGCCGCGCCCGAGGCCGAGGCCGAGCTGGCGGTCGGCTTCTTCGGCTCCCGCTTCGAACGGGCCACCCCGGCCGAACGCGAATACATGCGAGCCATGGCCACGTTGTCGCTGGTGGAGGGCGAAATCGACGGCGGCGGTCGGGACGACATGGACGCCGCCGTGCCGACGGCGGAGATCGCCCGCGCCCTGGCACGCAAGCCGGCCAGCCTCTCCCCGGCCCGGGACGCGCTGATCAAGAAGGGCCTGATCTACTCCGGGGAACGCGGCACGGTCGCCTTCACCGTCCCGCACTTCGGCCGCTACCTGCGTACCCAACCGGCCTGACCCCGGCCGATGCCTGCGCCGTTCGGGCGGTCCCGGCCCTGGTCCCGGTACGGCAGCCACCGCCGGGACGCCACGTGGTCGTCGGGTGCGCACGGGTCGGCGACCGTCCTGATGTCGTAAACGACTCACGCTGCCCGCCGGCACGAACCGTCCCTTCGAACGCCTCCATCAGCTCCATAGGACGCACGGGACATGTCCACGCCGCCGGGCCCGGCCGGCCCTCAAGGTCGACCCGGGGTGAGCGGGGCACGAGGCCGAGCCGGGGTGCCCGGTCGTCAGACCTTGGACCACGGCGGGGGGAAGAGCACCTCGCCCCGCGGCGGAGCCCCCTCGCCGCTGGTGGCCGGTGGCAGCACCAGCGCCTGCCACGGCTCGCCGAGGCCCGACCAGGGGCTGGTGAGCCCCATCCGGTCGGCCCGGCCGAAGCCGAACCGGTGGTAGTAGGCCGGGGCCCCGAGCACCACCACGAGCCGCTCGCCCAGCTCGGTGGCCGCGTCGAGGGCCGCCTGCACCACCGACGTGCCGAGCCCGATCCGCCGCCGGTGCGGCGCGACCGCCACCGGGCCGAGCACCAGCGCCGGTGCGGTGTGTGCGTCGGACCTGACCCGGACCCGGGTGAGCAGGGCGTAGCCGACGACCTCGCCCCCGTACTCGGCGACCATCGCCAGCTCCGGCAGCCAGGCGTCGGTGCCGCGCAACTCCTCGACCAGCCTCACCTCGGGCGGCGAGGCCACGTCGGGGCGGGCGAAGGCGGCGGCAAGCACCCGACGGACCATCCCGGCGTCGGCCGGATCCTCGGGTCGCAGCCGCAGCGTCGTCACGCCGGGCACGTTACCCGTCACGGGCGGTCCACCGGCGACGGTCGGTCGAATCGGCGTGGCGCGATGTCACGTCGGCCGATCCGGATCGGCGGTTGCGGGGGTAGCCGGGCCGGTGACGGGGTATGACTGATCCATGAAACCCGTACGTTCCCTGGCCCGCGCCATGTTGAGCGGCATCTTCGTGGTCGCCGGGATCCGCAACCTCCAGGACCCGGAGCGGTTGGTATCGACCGCGAAGCCCGTGACTGACCGGCTCACCCCGCTGCTGGAGAGGGCCGACCCCCGAATCCCCACCGACACCGCGACCCTGATCCGGGCCAACGCGGCCGTGCAGGTCGGCGCCGGGCTGATGCTCGCGACCGGCAAGTGCGCCCGGCCCGCGGCGCTCGTCCTCGCCGGGACCCTGGTCCCGATGACCCTCGCCGGTCATCCCTTCTGGAACGACGACGACCCGACGGCGCGACGCAACAACCAGACCCACTTCCTGAAGAACCTCGGCCTCCTCGGCGGGCTGCTGATCGCCGCCGCGGACACCGGGGGCCAGCCGGGGCTGCGGTGGCGCGCGGGGCACCGGATCGGCCATTCCCGACGTTTGGTGCAGCGAGCCGTCCGTACCGCCCGCAGAGAGGCCCGAATCGCCGTACGATCGGCAGCGACGGCCCGGCGACTGCCCGGCTGACCTGCGTCGACGCCTCCACTTGACCGGCCCCTCACGGGCCAACTCCGCGAATCACTCGAACCCCCCGACTGGCGTTAACGCGGTGGAAATGTCAAGAACATGTGTGGGATCGGACACGGTCGCATAACGCGGGAGGCATTAACGTGAGGCGCCGTTCTAGGCTCCGTGCAGGACCTGGACGGGTAGGACGACCTTGGTATGGGGGTGGCCACGCCATGCCGGCGACCGTCGGGAGACGGGCGGACCGCCTCGCCCCAGTCCGTCGCGTAACGCGTGGGATCGATCGTAGGACAGTCGTACGGGCGGGCATCGTGGCCGCCGTCGCCTATGCCGCATGGCTCGCCATCGGTGCCTTCGGGCGGCCGTACAACTTCTTCGACATGAAGATCTACCACGGCGCGGTGGTGTGGTGGGCGAGCGGTCACGAGCTCTACGAGTTCATCGCACCCGGCACCACCCTGGGTTTCACGTACCCTCCGTTCGGTGGTCTGGTGATGCTGCCGATGGCGCACCTGCCGGTCGACCTGGCCGGGATGGTCAACGTGCTCGCCAGCATCGCCGCCCTGGCCGTCGTGCTGGCCGGGCTCCTCCGCCCGATCGTCGAGCGGCTCGGCTGGCCGCTCTGGTTCACCGTGGGCATCGCGACGCCGCTGGCGGTCGCCCTCGAGCCGGCCCGGGAGACCCTCGGCTACGGCCAGGTGAACCTGCTCCTGTTCGCACTGATCATGGCCGACCTGATCGGCCTGCGCTGGCGATCCCGGCGGGGCACCCACGTCGCCCCGACCGACGGTCCGCTGCTGCGCTTCGTCTACAGCGGCGCCTGGGCCGGCGTGGGCATCGGCCTCGCCACCGCGGTCAAGCTCACCCCGGCGCTGTTCATCGCCTACCTGATGATCACCCGGCAGTGGCGTGCGGCGGCCACCGCGATCGGCACGGCGGTCGCCGTGACCGCCGGTTCCTTCGCGGTCGTCGGCACCGAGTTCCGCGCCTACTTCGGCGGGGTGCTGTGGCAGACCGAACGGGTCGGGGCCGCCGACATGACACCCAACCAGTCGCTGGCCGGGTTGCTGGCCCGGCTGTACGACTCGATCGACACGCCGGGTCTGCTCTGGCTGTCGTTCTCGGTGCTGATGCTGGCCCTCGGCCTCTCCCGCGCCGTCAACGCCCGCGCCGACGGCGACGAGCTGACCGCCTTCACCCTGGTCGGCCTCACCGCCAACGTGATCAGCCCGATCTCCTGGACGCACCACATGGTCTGGGTGATCCCGGCGATCATCGTGCTCGCCGACGCCGCCGTACGCCGCCGGGACGCCAGCCGTGCCCTGACGCAGCGGGCCGGTCAGGGCACGTACGGGGGGCCGCCGGGAGTGACCGGGCTGCGCCCGCCGATCTGGTACCCGACGCTGACCGGGCTCCGGCACGGCGCCGCCGCGATCGGGCTCTACCTGCTCTTCCTGATCTCGCCCATCTGGCCGTACGAGCACCAACTCCCCGAGGTGTCGCACTACCAGGACGGCCTCTTCGGCGCCCTGATGGAGAACTCGCTGGCGTTGGCGCTGATCCTGCTGGTCGCCGCGCTGCCGTGGCGCCCCGGCGCCGAACCGGCCTTCTACGTCGACCGGTTCGGCCGCCAGGCCGCCCCGGGCGTCCGCCGCTGACGGGACGGGCCGCCGCCCCTCAGGGGCAGTTCACCCACTCCTCGGTGCCGTCGGCGAAGACCTGCCGTTTCCAGATCGGCAGCCGCGCCTTGGCCTCGTCGACCAGCCGGGCGCAGGCCGCGAACGCGGCGGCCCGGTGGGCCGTGCTGACGGCCGCCACCAGGGCCACGTCGCCGACGGCGAGCGGGCCGATCCGGTGCGACACCGCCACCGCGTACACGTCCGGGTCGGCGGCGATCTCGGCCGCGACCTCACCCAGGACCCGTCCGGCGCTGGGGTGGCCCTCGTATTCCAGGCTGCACACCACGCGGCCGTGGTCGTGGTCGCGGACCACCCCCTGGAACGACACCACCGCACCGGCCCGGGGGTCGGCGACCGCCGCCTCGTGCGTGGCGAGGTCCAGCGGCCGGTCGGTGACCTCGCCGAAGGTCGTGGGCGGCGCGGTCACCACGCGCGCTCCCCCGGCAGCAGCGGCAGCGGCACGACCGGCACCCGGTCGCCCGGCTCGCCGGAGGTGCCGGGCCGGATCACGGCGAACCCGTCGGCGCCGGCCAGCCCGCGCAGCATCGCCGAGCCGACGTGCCGGACGGGGTACGCGGTGCCGGCGGCCCGGTCCAGCCGGACCAGCGCCAGGTGGGTGTACGTTCCCCGGCCGCGCACCGGCTCGGCGAGCGTGGCGTGCGGCAGCACCGGCATCGGGCGGCCCGCCAGACCGGCCAGCAGCGGGGCGACCAGCGAGACGAGGGCGACGATGGCGGACTGCGGGTTGCCGGGGAGCCCGGCGACGAAGCGGACCCGGCCGTCGGCGTCGACCAGCCGGGACAGCAGCATCGGGAACCCGGGCCGCACCGCCACCGTGTTGACGACGTGGTCGGCGCCGAGTGCCGCCAGCGCGGGATGCAGGTGGTCGACGGGGCCGTGCATCGTGCCGCCGGTGGTGCAGACGAGGTCGGCGGTGCCCAACGCGGCGCGCAGCGCCGCCACGTGCGCCGGGAGCGTGTCGGCCACCGGCCCCACCACGTCGACGGGGCGGACCAGGCAGCCGTAGCGGCGCAGCCAGGCCGGCACCGCCGGGCCGAGCGCGTCGCGTACCCGCCCGCCGACGGGCGGTCCGGCGGTCAACAACTCGTCGCCGAAGACCAGCAGGGCGGCGCGGGGCTGCCGGCGCACCAGCAGGCTGTCGTGCCCGCAGGCGGCGGCCAGGCCGATCAGCGCCGGGTCGACAGGCGTGCCGGCGCTGACAAGTTCCTCCCCGGCGTGCGCCTCCTCGCCCGGCTCGCGCCACTCCGGGCTGGGACGCGGCGTGCCGTCGACGAGCCCCTCCGGCGTACGCCGGGACTCCTCCACCCGCAGGATGGCCGTGACGCCCTCCGGCACCATCGCGCCGGTGGCGATCTCGACTGTCGTCCCGTCCTCGGTCAGCGGGGCCGGGGTGCCGCCCGCCAGCACCCGACCCACCGGCCGCCACGGCCCGGCGCCCCGCACGGCCCAGCCGTCGACGCTGGAGGTGGGGAAGGCCGGCAGGTCCGTGCGGGTGGTCAGCGGCCCGGCGAGGGTGTGCCCGTCGGTCTCGGCGAGCGGCCGGTTGACGGCGGGGAGCGCGGCGGCGAGGCCGACCGCGTACACCCGGGAGCGGGCCTCCGCCCAGCCGGCCGGCGGGGGCGCGGCGACGGGGTCGGCGGCCGGTGCGGTTTCCGTGCTCACCGGCCGAGCCTAGCGGTTGCGGCACCCCGGCCGGGTCGCGGCGGTGGCAGAAGCGGACCCGGGTCACGGCCGGGGTGCGTGGGAGGCCGGGCAGGGTTCAGTGGTCGCCGCCACGTAGCTGGTCGACGGCATGGGCGAGAATCGGCCCGAGCACGGCGAGGCCGTCCCGGGCCCCGCCGGTCGATCCGGGCAGGTTGACCACCAGCATCCGGCCGGCGACGCCGGCGAGCCCCCGGGAGAGCGCGGCGGCGGGCACCCGGTCGCGGCTGTGCGCCCGGATCGCCTCGGCGATGCCGGGAATCTCGTGGTCGAGCAGCGCCCGGGTCACCTCGGGGGTGCGGTCGGCGGGGTTGATCCCCGTACCGCCGCTGGTGAGCACGACGTCGATCCCGTCGGCCAGCGCCGCCCGCAGCGCCTCGCCCACCGGCTCGCCGTCGGGCACCACCACCGGCCCGTCCACGTCGCAGCCCAGGTCGCGCAGCCCGGCCACGAGCAGGGGGCCGCTGGTGTCGGCGTACACGCCGGCGGCGGCCCGATTGGACGCCACGACCACCCGCGCCCGGATCACGGCCGGTCCTGCGGGCGGACCCACGAGCCGGTCTTGCCGCCCTCCTTGCGCAGCACCCGGACCGCGTCGACGCCGGCCGCGGGGTCGACGGCCTTGACCATGTCGACCAGCGCCAGCCCGGCGACGGCCACCGCCGTCAGCGCCTCCATCTCCACGCCGGTGCGGTCCGCCGTCCGCGCCGTGGCGGTGATCTCGACGGTGTCGTCGGTGAGCGTCAGGTCGACCGTGACGCCGTGCAGGGCGATGGGGTGGCAGAGCGGGATCAGGTCGGGGGTGCGTTTCGCGCCCATGATGCCGGCGAGGCGGCCGACCGCCAGCGCGTCGCCCTTGGGCAGCCCGTCGCGGCGCAGCAACTCGATGACCTCGGGGGTGGTGCGGAGCCGGCCGGCGGCGACGGCCAGCCGGCCGGTGACCGCCTTGGCGGAGACGTCGACCATGCGGGCCGCGCCCGCCGGATCGACGTGGGTGAGCTGCACGGGATCGGTCACGTCGGTGTCGCTCCTCGGAAGTGGGGGGCACCCTGGCCGCTCTCGCGGCCAGGGTGCGGTGCCTCAGGCGCGGCGCAGCCAGAAGGTCAGGCCCAGCGGCTCGTCGGTGAACGCCGCCGCGTCGGCCCAGTCGGGTTCGCCCTCGACGCAGTCGGTGGCGAGCACCTCCTCGGCGACGAGGTCCCGGTGCTCGGCAAGCGCCAGCGTGGTCTGCTCCCGGTCGGTCCGGTAGCGCAGCCGGATCCGGTCGGTGACCTCCAGGCCGCTGTTCTTGCGTGCCTCCTGGATCAGCCGGATCGCGTCGCGGGCCACCCCGGAGCGGCGCAGCTCCGGGGTGAGGTCCAGGTCCAGCGCCAGGGTCGAGCCGGCCTCACTCGCCACCGCCCAGCCCGCCCGGGGCGTCTCGGTGACCACGACCTCGTCCGGGCCGAGCGTCACCGGCTCGCCGTCGACGACGACCGTGGCCGTGCCGGTCTCCCGGAAGGCGTCCCGCAGCGCCGCCGCGTCGGCCCCGGCGATCGCGGCGGCCACCTGCTGCACCGCCTTGCCGAACCGCCGGCCGAGGGTGCGGAAGTTGGCCTTCGCGGTGGTGTCCACCAGCGAGTCACCGGCGGCGTCGATCGCGACGACCGACCCGACGTTCAGCTCGGCGGCGATCTCCGCCAGCAGGTTCGGCGGCAGCTCCGCGAAGCCGGGGCCCGAGGCGAGGGCCCGGGCCAGCGGCTGGCGGATCTTCATGCCCGAGTCGGCCCGCGCGGCGCGGCCCAGTTCGACCAGCCGCCGGGCGAGGGCCATCTGCGCCGAGAGCGCCGGGTCGACCAGCGCGGGATCCGCCACCGGGTACGCGGCGAGGTGCACCGACGGCGCGGCGTCGGGGGTGACCGGGACGACGAGGTCCTGCCAGACCCGCTCGGTGATGAACGGGGTGAGCGGCGCCAGCAGCAGCGTGAGGGTGGACAGCGTCTCGTGCAGGGTGGCGAGGGCCGCCCGGTCGCCGCGCCAGAACCGCCGCCGGCCGCGCCGCACGTACCAGTTGGACAGGTCGTCGATGAACGCCGACAGCAGCCGGCCCGCCTGGTGGGTGTCGAAGTCGGCCAGCGCGGCGTCGACCTGCCGCACCAGGGTGTTCAGCTCGGAGAGCAACCAGCGGTCCATGACCGTCCGGTCGGCGGGGGCCGGGTCGGCGGCCGACGGCGACCAGCCGGCGGTACGGCCGTAGAGCGCCTGGAAGGCGACGGTGTTCCAGTAGGTGAGCAGGACCTTGCGGACCACCTCCTGGAGCGCGGCGTGCCCGACCCGACGGGCCGACCACGGCGACCCGACCGCCGCCATGAACCAGCGGACGGCGTCAGCGCCGTGCCGGTCGAGCAGCGGGATCGGCTCCAGGGTGTTGCCGAGGTGCTTGGACATCTTCCGCCCGTCCTCGGCCAGGATGTGCCCCAGGCAGACCACCGTCTCGTACGGCGAGCGGTCGAACACCAGCGTGCCGATCGCCATGAGGGTGTAGAACCAGCCGCGCGTCTGGTCGATGGCCTCCGAGATGAACTGGGCCGGGTAGTGCTCGGCGAACTCCTCGACCCCCCGGTAGGGGTAGCCGAACTGCGCGAACGGCATGGAGCCCGAGTCGTACCAGGCGTCGATGACGTCCTCGACCCGCCGGGCCGTCGCGCCGCACCGGCAGGCGAAGGTCACGTCGTCGACGAAGGGCCGGTGCGGGTCGAGCCCGCCCTGGTCGGTGCCCGTCAGCTCGCTCAGCTCGGCCAGCGAGCCGACGCACGTCAGGTGCCCCTCAGGGCAGCGCCAGATCGGCAGCGGGGTGCCCCAGTACCGCCGCCGGGACAGCGCCCAGTCGACGTTGTTGGCCAGCCAGTCGCCGTACCGGCCGTGCTTGACGGTCGTCGGGTGCCAGGTGGTCCGCTCGTTCTCGCGCAGCAGCGAGTCGCGCACGGCGGTGGTCCGGATGTACCAGGACGGCTGGGCGTAGTAGATCAGCGCGGTGTGGCAGCGCCAGCAGTGCGGGTAGCTGTGCTCGTACGGAGCCTCGCGGAACAGCAGGCCCCGGGCCGCCAGGTCCTCGACCAGGGGGCGGTCGGCGTCCTTGAAGAACAGCCCGCCGACCAGCGGCAGGTCCGCCTCGAAGCGGCCGTTCGGCCGTACCGGGTTGACCATCGGCAGCCCGTACGCGCGGCTGGTGGCGAGGTCGTCCGCGCCGAACGCCGGCGCCTGGTGGACCAGCCCGGTGCCGCTGTCCGTCGTCACGTACGACGCCAGCACGACGATGTGCGCGTCGGGCACGTCCAGCATGGTGAAGGGCGGGCGGTAGCTCCAGCGTTCCATCTCGGCGCCCAGGAACGACTCCCCGGTGAGGTCCCAGCCGTCGCCGAGCGCGGACGCGAGCAGCGGCTCGGCGACCACCAGTTGCTCGTCACCGTTCGTGGCGACGACGTACCGCACGTCCGGGTTCACGGCGACGGCGACGTTCGACGGCAGCGTCCACGGCGTGGTGGTCCAGACCAGCAGCGCGGCCCGGTCGGCGAGCGGGCCGGAGGTGAGCGGGAAGCGGACGTGGACCGACGGGTCGACCACGACCTCGTAGCCCTGGGCCAGTTCGTGGTCCGACAGGCCGGTCTCGTCGCGCGGGCACCACGGCGCGACCCGGAAGTCCTCCACCAGCAGGCCCTTGTCGAAGATCTGCTTCAGCGACCACCAGACCGACTCGATGTAGGACGGGTCCATCGTCCGGTACGCGTCGTCCAGGTCGACCCAGTAGCCCATCCGGTCGGTGAGCGCCGCGAACGCGTCGGTGTGCCGGGTCACGGACTCGCGGCACCGGGCGTTGAACTCGGCGATGCCGTACTTCTCGATGTCCTGTTTGCCGGAGAATCCCAGCTCCCGCTCGACCGCCAGCTCGACCGGCAGCCCGTGGCAGTCCCACCCGGCCTTGCGGTCGACGTGGAAGCCCTTCATCGTCCGGTAGCGGGGGAAGACGTCCTTGAAGACCCGGGCCTCGATGTGGTGGGCGCCGGGCATTCCGTTGGCCGTCGGCGGCCCCTCGTAGAACACCCACTCCGGCCGGCCGCGCGACTGTTCGAGGCTTCGCGCGAACACGTCGTTCTCGTGCCAGAAACGCAGGACTTCGTGATCGAGGGTGGACAAGTCGATCTGACTTGGAACGCTGCTGTACATATCTCCTCCGGCGGAACGCGTGTGGCAAGCTCCGGCGGAGGGACGAGACCTCGCGGCCCCGCGGTACCACCCTCCTTGGCCGCGTGCGGCCCTCTCATTTCTTGTGCGGTCGGGTCTACTCGGCCTCGCGGCCTTTCTTCCGACGGCTCCGGGGTGATCTTCCCGCCCCGCACACCCCCGGGCTTCCACCATCTCCGGGTCGCTAACGGCTGCGTGCGGCGGTACTCGTCCCCATCGACGCCTCGCCCGGTGAGTGTATCCCAGCCGGCCCGGGGGAGACGGCACGACGGCGTCCGCCGGCCGGCGCCGCGCGATCAGGTCTCTTCGCCCGCGGTCGGTGCCCCATCGGCCCTGGCTGTCAGCCTTCCGCCGGTTCATTATCTAGCGTTGACCGTAAGTCCACGGAACACAGCAGTGAGTTCCCGGCCGGAAGCGGAAAGTCACCTCACGGGGCGCTGTTCTCATCCATTGCCCATAGTCACATATATCCCTCTATAACTGGTCGAACCACATTTATGCTGTGGGTGTCGCGGCGCACCGCGGCGCAAAGACCAACGCGAGACCGGGGAGGGATAGCGATGTCGGCACACGAGTGGAACTGAGCATTGTGGTTGACGCGTGACCACCGGTAATCTCGGCGTGCTTAGCAGGCGAGGGCAGTCGGGATGCGGTGACACGACTGAACGTGGGCAAGACTGAGGCCGAGCGGCGGCTAACGCTGCACGTCGGCCTCGTCTGCGTTGTGGCCGCCGTCGCGGCCGTCCTGTGCGTACGCGAGCTCACGCAGCTGGACTGGTCAGACGGCCACCATCCGACACTCTCACTCACGCTGATCTTCCTGACCTTCCTCGCCATGACGGTCAAGTGGCGAATCCGGATTCGCGCGACGGTCCACGCGATCTCCTGGAGCGAGACGGCGATCATCCTCAGCCTGGCGGTCGCCCCGACCCCACTGGTCATCCTGACCACCGGAATCGGGGCGGCGATAGCCCAGTACCTCGCCAAGCTCCCGCCGCTGAAGGCCGCCTTCGGCGTGGCCAAGACCATCCTGCTGGCGGTGGGCGGCGGGGCCGCCCTGCACGCAGCCGGTGGGTCGCCGCCGTTCGACGACCTCTGGCAGGCCGTCGGCCCGATCGGGATCGCCTACGCCGTCACGGTGGTCCTCGACGAACTGTTGACCCTTCCGGTCATCGCCCTCGCCACCGGCACCCGGCTCCGGCAGCTCTTCCGCGAGGACCTCGGGCTGCGCCTGACGAGCGCGCTGGCCCGCCTCGTTTTCATCGTCACCACCCTGTTCATCCTGCGTGCGGATCCCTGGTTCCTGCTTGCGATGCCGCCCCTCGCCCTCAGCCTGCACCTGCTCTACTCCAACCGGGTCAAGGCCCGCACCGAACAACAGGCGTGGCAGCGGCTGGCCCGCACCACCGACGCGCTCAACGTGGTCGACCTGGACACGGTCCTCACCACCGCGGTCACCCAGGCCGCCGAGCTGTTCTCCGCCGACGAGGTGGAGATCGAGCTGCGCGACGGAGGCCGGACCATCCGCGGCGGCGCGGTCGCCATCACGTACGACGGGCCGGCCGGCGAACCGACCTCGGTCGACGGCACCCTCATCCCCGCCACGCTGGAGGGGCACGACCGCGTGGTCGACGTGGGCACCCTGCGACTGCGTTTCCGCGGGCCCGTGCAGTTCTCCGAGCGGGAGCAGTACACGCTGCGCACCTTCGCCTCCGCGCTGTGCACGGCGGTGCGCAACGCGCAGGCGTACGCCGAGCTGGCCCGGGTCGCCGACGAGCACGCGTACGCCGCCACGCACGACGCACTCACCGGGCTGGCCAACCGCCGGCACCTGCTCGACCAGGGCACCGAACACCTCAACACCCGGCACGCCGACGGCGTGACCGCGCTGGTGCTGATCGACCTCAACCACTTCAAGGAGGTCAACGACACGCTGGGGCACGCCGCCGGGGACCAGGTCCTGGTGCAGGTCGCCGAGCGGCTGGATGACGCCGCCCAGGACTGCGACCTGGTGGCCCGGCTCGGCGGCGACGAGTTCGCCGTGCTCCTGCGGGGTCTGCCGGCCCCGGCGGTGGCCGCGCACCGCGCGGAGACCCTGCTCGCCACCCTGCACGAGCCCTACCACCTCGACGGCATGCGGATCAGCGTCGAGGCCAGCGGCGGGATCGCCGCCGCGCCCGCCACCGGCGGCATGCCGGAACTGCTGCGCCGCGCCGACGTGGCGATGTACCAGGCCAAGCGGGCCGGGCAACGGATCTCCACGTACGTCCCGGCCCGGGACACCGCCGACCTCGGCCGGCTCACCCTCGGCGGCGAGCTGCCGCGCGCCGTCGCCGACCACGAGTTCACCGTCAACTTCCAGCCCATCGTCGACCTGGGCACCGGCCGCGTCACCGGCGCGGAGGCCCTGGCCCGCTGGCACCACCCGACCCACGGGATCATCGACCCACTTCGCTTCGTGGAGGCGGTGGAACGCTCGGGGGTGCTGCCGGCCTTCGCCGAGGCGATCCTCGACCAGGCCCTCATCGCGGCGGGCAACTGGCGCGACGCCGGCTTCGACGTGCCGGTCGCGGTCAACGTGTCGCCACGCAGCCTGCTCGACGCCCGCTTCCCGGGCTCGGTGCTGGCCCGCCTGCGCGCCCACGACCTGCCCCCCGACCGGCTGGTGCTGGAGCTGACCGAGACGCTCACGCTCAGCCAGCTCGACGTGGTCGACCAGGTGCTCAGCCGGCTGCGCGACGAGGGCGTACGGCTGGCGCTCGACGACTTCGGCACCGGCTACTCCAGCCTGTCCCTGCTCTCCCGCATCCCCGTGCACGAGCTGAAGATCGACCGCAGCTTCGTGACCGCCATGGAGAGTTCCGCCGAGGCCGCCGCCGTCATCCGCTCCACCCTCGACCTCGGTCGCAGCCTCGGGCTCGACGTGGTGGCCGAGGGCGTGGAGAGCGAGCCGCAGCGCCGGGCCCTCTGGCAGTTGGGCTGCACGGCTGGCCAGGGACACCTCTTCGCCCGGCCGATGCCCGCCGGCACCCTCCTCGCGGCGTTCCGGCGCGGTTCCGGGGGCAGCCCCGGCACGCTCGCGTCCCCGCTGCACGACGCGGGGGCCGTGATCCGCCTCGGTGCCGGCCGCCGGCAGGGCGGGCGCGGCCGTACCGATCGGCACCTGCCCGCCTGAGCCGAGCCGCCACGCCGGGTGCCAGACTGGCCCGTGTGACCGCCGCCCCGACCGCTCGCCGCCGCGGCTGGCGGTCCCCCGACACCGGCACCCGTCGCCGCGGCTGGCAGTCGCTCGACGCCGCCGCCGGCGGCCTCGCCCTCGACGCCGGCCTGCACGTCGCGGCGGCGACGTTCGCCGCGGTCACCGCCGCCGCGTCCACCCTGGTCCCGCACCGGGCCTGGGGCGGCGTCGCCGCCGTCGGTTACCTCCTCGCCGCCGTCGCGGCGACCGGTCAGCTCCTGCTGCGCCGGCGCCGACCCGGTTCCCCGCTGGTCGGGCTGCGAGCCCGCTGGGCGGTCACCGGATACGCCTGGTCGACCACGACCCTGCTGCCGCTGGCCTGGCAGAGCGTCCAGCGGGCCGGCGGACGCACCGACCGGGCACAGGAGGAGGTGCTGGTCGTCGAGGAGTCCGGCCGGCGGCTCGTCGACACCGGCACCCCCTACCTCGGGCCCGACGCGATCGCCGCCCTGCCACCCGGCGAGCAGCTTCTCGGCTACACCCCGTACCAGCCGGGCATGGCGTTGTTCGGTCTGCCCCGGGCCGCCGTCGACGCCTGGCCGACGGACGCCCGCGTCTGGTTCGCCGGCGGCACCGCGCTGGCCCTCGCCCTGGCCGTCCGCGTCCTCACCACCGGCGGGCACCGGCGGGCGGGCGACCGCACCGGGGCCGCCGTGCTGCGGGGCGTACAGGCCGCCACCGTCCTGCCGGTCTGCGCGCTCACCCTGGCCACCGGCGGCGACGACCTGCCCGTACTCGCGCTCTGCCTGCTCGCCCTCGCCTTCGCCGCCGCCGGCCGGCCGGGCCGGGCCGGCCTCGCGGTCGGCCTCGCCGGTGCGCTGAAGCTCCTCGCCTGGCCGGTCGCCCTCGTGTTGATCGTCTGGGGTCTGACCCGGCGGGCGGGTCTGCGGGTCGCCGCGGGCGCGCTCGGCCTGCCCGCCGTCGCACTGCTGCCGAGCCTGCTCGTCGACCGCGAAGCGCTGGTCGAGAACGTGCTCCGTTTCCCACTCGGGCACGGCCTGGTGACCAGCCCCGCGCAGTCACCGTTCCCCGGTCACCTGATCGCCACCGCCCTGCCCGCCGGCCGCGCCGTCGCCACCGCCCTGCTGCTCGCCGCCGGACTGTCGATCGCCGTCCGGCTCGCCCGCCGCCCGCCCCGCACCGCCGTCGCCGCCGCCCTGTTCTGCGGGTACGGGCTGCTCGCCGCGATCCTGCTGATGCCCACGACCCGCTTCGGTTACGTGCTCTACCCGATCGCCCTGCTGGTCTGGGCGCCCGCCCTACGGTCCCCGGTTTCCGCGAACTCCGGGGCGGATTCCGGCGACACGGCGTAGACCTGAGACATGACCACCTACCGCGACCGCGAGGAGGCGGGCCGGGCGCTCGCCGACCGGCTCACCGCGCTCATCGGGCAACCGGACGTCATCGTGCTCGGGCTGGTGCGCGGCGGCGTGCCGGTGGCCCGGGTGGTCGCCGAGCGCCTCGGCACACCGCTGGACGTGCTGGTGGTCCGCAAGCTCGGCATCCCGTGGGCGCCGGAGGTGGCCTTCGGCGCGCTCGGCCCCGGCGGCGTGCGGGTGCTCAACGAGGCCGTGGTCAGCCGCCTCGGCGCCGACGACATCGCCGAGGTCGCCCACCGCGAGCAGGCCGAGTTGGAACGCCGGGAGCGGCTCTACCGCGCGGGCCGGCCGCCGCTCGACCTGACCGGCCGCACCGCCGTGATCGTCGACGACGGCCTGGCCACCGGGGCCACCGCCCGCGCCGCCGTACAGGTCGCCCGTCACCTCGGCGCCGTCCGGGTCGTGCTCGCCGTCCCGGTCGGTTCGCAGGAGGCGTACGAACTGCTGGCCGCCGAGGCCGACCAGGTCATCTGCGCCCAACGTCCGCCGGAGTTCATGGCGGTTGGCGCCTACTACGAGGACTTCCACGAGGTCGCCGATTCCGAAGTCGCCGAGGCGCTGACAGCTACCGCGTGACCTGACCGGGTACGGTCGGACAATGAGCATGACCTGTCCCAAGTGTCACGGAGAAATGCGCCAGTACGAGCGCAGCGGCGTCGTCATCGACCAGTGCGGTGAGTGCCGGGGAATCTTCCTCGACCGCGGCGAGCTGGAGAAGCTCTTCGAGGCCGAGGCCAACTGGAGCCGCCAGCAGGGTGGAGCGCCGCCGGCGCAACCCGCCCACCAGCAGGGCGGCTACCCCGGCCAGCCGAGCCACCAGCAGGGCGGTTACGCGCCCCCGCCGCCCCCGCCCGCCCCGCACCAGCCGGGCTACGGCGCGGTCCCGCCGCCCCCGCCGGCGCACGGCTACCCGCCGGCACCCGCGTACGGGCACGGCCAGCAGCACCACGGCTACCACGGCCACTACAAGCGCAAGAAGCACAAGGGTTTCCTGGACGAGATGTTCGGCTGAGTCACCCCCGTCGACCGGGCCGGCGCACCGGCCGGCCCGGTCACCCGTGGCCGCTGACGTTCCGGCGAAGTCGGGGTTCCGTCCCGTCGCGCTGACCGTCCCCGTCGCGCTGACCGTCCCCGTCGCGCTGACCGTCCCCGTCGCGTTGACCGTCCCGTCGCGTTGACCGTTCCCCGGACGCTGCCGGTCCCGCCCGACGTTCGCCCACTTTTCGAGAAGTAGCTGCCGAGCTGTGGGATGGCCGGAGATCTTGGTAATAAATGGCCCCTGGAGGGGCCGTTTTCGTACCGGAAACCAGGACGGTGCCCGCCCGCGTGTCTTCGCCGGCCGAGCGGCAGCGCGGGGCGAGCCCGGGATACCTGCTCGAAGCGACCGCCCGGGTGCCGCCGACCCACCACGTCCGAATCGGGCGGGCGAGAACGCCTGTTGTCGGGCCGGCCCGGGCGGTCGTCCTCAGACGATGGCCATGTCCACGAAGCGCGACAGGTGGAGCTGCGCCGCCACCGTCACCGTGTCGGTCGGGCCGTTTCTGTGCTTGGCGATGATGAAATCGGCCTCGCCGGCCCGCGGCGACTCCTTGTCGTAGTAGTCGTCGCGGTGCAGCAGGATGACGACGTCGGCATCCTGCTCGATCGAGTTGTGGGTGGCGATGCCGTTGGCGATGAAGTTGTGAGTACCGAGGACGGTGGCGTCGAAGACGTCTTGCTCGCCAAGTGACTCGATTGACACGATCTCGTCCCAGAAGATGTCATTGGTGGCGTGCAGGTCCAGATCGGCAGCGTCGAGAACCGAAGCGATCTTCGCTAGCCTGGATCTGCTGGGTGCCTGCTTCCACAGGTCGCTGCCGCAGAACGGGGAGTCGATCGCCGTCGCGAAGTCGCGATCGGTCGTGCCGTTCTCGGCCAGGATCTCCCGGACCCGGCTCCACACCTCGCGCGGCACCGTGTCGACGTTTGTGTTGTTGCTCTGCATCGCCGCGAGGGATGCGAGCAGATCGGCGCAGTTACGTGCCCCGTCCCCGTGCACGCCGATCTCCCGGAGGAACCGCAACTGGTCATCCCGCCCGGAGACGTCGAGGGTGTACCGGGGGGGTTGGTGACGTTCGACAGGCACCGCTGCGAGGCGGGCAGTGACGCCGTACCTCAGCAGCAGACGGGATACGTCCTCGAGCATCCGGCGGCTTGTCGACGCGAGGCAGACGCGACCGCCGCGACCGGACTCGTCCACACTCACCGAGCCGTCCGTGGCCCACAGGTGCCGGAGGAAGAGAGTGACCTGCTCCTTCGGCAGCCCGAAGACCGATGACGGGACGAACCTCTCGGGCGACCGCAGACCAGACAGCCCCAGACCGTCCAACCACTCGGCGATCGGGTCACGCCGACCGGGAGCGAGGGGGTAGGGAGCGGGCAGTCGCAGGGTCGTGGCTCTGGCCGTTTCGTCCTCGTCACGGATGGCGGTGACGCCGAAGTGCTTGGCGGCATCCGACACGGCCTGCAGGTTCTCCTCGTCGCGGCTCGCATACCGAAGCGGCTGGTGACGTACGAACGAGCCGTCCCCCAGCAGGTGCGCCAGCAGGACGACCTCCGCCTCCGCCCATGGTCGTATCGCAAGTGGGGGTGGTACATGCCGGGGTGTGGCGAGACGTGTCCCAGGCATCAGATCCCCGAGCGGCATCCAGCCGGCGAAAGTAAGGAAGGGATGGTTCGACGTGGCGTCGATCTGCTTACCCGACGCGAGTGTCATACGGAACACTTCCCGATTGCCACTCGGGAAGACGTGCGTCATCGTTCGCGGGGTGTAGCGGAGGCTCTCGTCCAGCGCCCAGACCGGGATGTCCTTGGCTTCGCTGGCGAGCAACTCACCGAGGGTGACCTCGGAGTTGTTGTCGGCTCGGATCAACCGGGTCTCCGCCGTCAGGCAGCCCGATTCTCGCAGGTCGGACAGCTGCGGTCGCTTGTCGGTGCGCTGCTCCGGGCCACGGTTCAGCTGGCTCACCGCGATGACCGGGCACTCGACCTCCTTGGCGAGCAGCTTCAGGCCACGGGACAGGTCCGCGACCTCCTGCTGCCGGCTCTCGGTGCGCTTCGGGGAGGTCATCAGTTGGAGGTAGTCGACGACGATCAGCTTGAGGTTGTGCCGCTGCTTGAGCCGGCGCGCCTTGGCCCGGATCTCCATCAGGTTCATGCTCGGCGTGTCGTCGACGAAGAGCGGCGCCTCGCTGATCTCGCCCATGCAGCGGGCGAGCTTGGTCCAGTCGTCGTCGGAGAGCTGGCCGCTGCGCAGGACGTGCAGCGGCACCCGCGCCTCGGCCGACAGCAGCCGCATGACGATCTCGACCTTGCTCATTTCCAGCGAGAAGATCGCCGCCGCCTGATTTGCCCTGATAGCCGCGTTTCGGGCGAAGTCCATACTCGCGGTGCTGTTGTGTGTCGGGATCATCGCCCGACCCGCGAGGTAGAGGTGCTCGGAATTGTCCACTGTCACGCACCGGACCGGCACGCTCGGCACCGGTCGGACGTCGACGATGAAACGGTGGTCCGGCCGGGAACCGCGTTCGCTACCACGCCGCAGTCGGTGCGCCTCCTGCTTGCGCGGCAGGCGGAACACCTCGTCCCTGGTGGTGAAGGTCAAGTTGAAGACGGTCGAGCTTTCCGCGGTACGTCCCTCGACGGCCTCTCGACTGACCGAGCAGGGGTACCCGAGGCTGCTGACCAGTTCGTGCACGTCTTCGGCGAGGCGGGGAGACGCTGTGGTGAACCGGATGTTCCCGCTACCGGTCACGGTGCCGTCGGTGTCGAGCAGCCCGGCCAGCAGCGCTCGCCGCTGCGCCTCCGAGGCCCGCAGGTAGGCGGTGGGGATGTGCCTGCACGACTGGCCGACGCTGGAGACCCTTCCTTCCGTCGGGCGGCCGTCACCGAGCGAGACGCCGAGCGTGTAGGGCGGAAGCGGGAGATCACGTTCCGGGAGGCGGAGGGCGGCGGCGTTGTCGACAGCGTGATTGAGTCGCCGGTCGGCCGTGTCCGTGCGCAGGGTCGCTCGAATCTGAGCCGTCGTCACCACATCCTGCGACTCCGCCGTCGCCAAGCTGTCCGACTCCCGCTCGACGCGGTCCGGCGAGCGGCGGTGGAGGCGACGCGCCGGACGGGCCCTGGCCGTACGCACACGTGGCCGCCTGCGTACGCCGACGGGCGACTCGTCGGCGATGTCGTGCGCCACCCGTCGGGTGGTGGGTGCGAACTCCGGGCCGAGCACGGCGGCCAGCTCCGCGATCGTGGCGTCGTCGCTGGACGCCGCCCCCGAAGCTGCCCGGCGCAGGCGCTCGATGGCCTCCGGACTGCGGTGGGTGAGCCGGCGGGCGGCGGCGCGGCGGCCTGCCCGTGTGGTGGTCTTCCAGAGGTGTTCGGCGTCAGCGACGATCACCGAGCCGTCGGAGAACTCGACCTCGTAGCATGGCCGGTCATGCCGCACCTCGAACGCGGCCGTGACCGTTGTCGGCAGGCCGTCAGCGCCCAGCAACTGGTCGCCGACCTGCACGTCCCCCATCGTGGTCCAGCCGGTCGGGGTGGGAAGCGGGGTGTCCAGCGCGAGCGCCTTGCCCAACCCGGGCCGTCCCGCGACGATGATGAGCTGCCCCGCGTGCAGGCCGTTGAGCAGGCGGTCCAGGTCGGTGAAGCCGGTGGGGACGCCGGTCATCATGCCGCCCTGCGCGCCCACCGCCTCGATCTCGTCCAGCGTCGGCTGGAGCATGTCGGCGAGTACGGCGAAGTCCTCGCTGACCCGGCGTTCCGTGATGTCGTAGACCGCCTGCTGGGCGAGGTCGACGATGTCGTCCACGTCGCGGCTGCCGCCCTGGCCGGTGCCGTAACCCAGTTGCACGATCTTGGTGCCGGCCTCGACCAGTCGCCGCAGGACGGCACGCTCGCTGACGATGCGGGCGTAGTAGGCCGCGTTCGCGGCGGTCGGCACGCTGGCGATCAACGTGTGCAGGTAGGGGGCGCCGCCGATCCGGACGAGATCGCCGGAGTCGGCCAGCGCCGCCGCCACGGTGATGGAGTCGGCCGGCTCGCCCCGCCCGTAGATCTCCAGGATCGTGTCGAAGATCGTGGCGTGCACCGGCCGGTAGAAGTCGTTGGTCTTGAGGATCTCCACGATGTCGGCGATGGCGTCCTTGGAGAGCAGCATGCCGCCCAGGACGCACTGCTCGGCGGCGACATCCTGCGGCGGGGTCTTGTCGAACTGACCGTCCCGCTGCGGCGGCGGGGAAGCCTGCCCCCCACCCGGTCGCGAGTCCGCCCGCCTGTCGTCGGTGACCGACACTGGTCCCCCTCCACTGCGTCGGATCCGGTTTCAGCCCTACCGTCGAGGTACGACACCCTCGACCTGCCGGTCGATTGGGGGTGGTCGCACGGCCGGTCGGGGGCCCACCCTACGGAACCCGAGGTCAGCCCCTCAACCACCGCGGTGGACGAGCCTCTGGACAACCTGTGGACGCAGCCGGGCAAGCATGTGCGTAGGGTGTGCACAGCCTGTGGACAACGGCTGGGGAATTCCCGGGTGCAGCCCTCTGACCTGCGTAAACACAATCCACAGCCTGTGGACGGAAAGTTTTCGGTCAAACTGCTGACTCGAACGTCCCGTACCATCTCCAGCGAACGGCTACATCTGGGCAGCGCCATGCGCCATCGGTTGAGAAGGGTCACGCTCGGCCGTGAGTAACCGGGACTGGGCACGCGGAGAGGATGGCCCGCGCGAGCGACGGCCGGCCGCGCCCTGGCACGATCCCGCCGACCCGGCAGCCGGTGACCCCGGTGGTACGCGTACTCCCGCTCGTCACCGCACGCCGAGCCGGCGCCGGGCCGCCGAGCGCGGCCAGCGGGAGCCGGTCGACAGCTACCTACCGCAGTGGGCGGTGGAGTCGGGGGTCCACGACGCTGACCGTGGCGGCCGGCACGCCGCGCCCGGCGGGCAGCCGCGGTTCGCGCCCGGCGGCGAGCCGCGGTTCGCGCCCGGCCGTTCGGCTTCCGATGCCGCCCGGCGGGACACCGGGACCACGAGCGGTCGGCGGTGGGTCGACGAGACGCATTGGCGCGAGGCCCCGGCGGGCGTCCCGGAGTCGGAGCACACCGGTGAGTGGACGTTCGGCAGCCCCCACCAGGATCGGGGCTACGCCGGGCGACGGCGGGCCGAGGACGCCCCGGTCCCGGAGGTGGCGACGCCGCGCCCGCCGTCCGAGCATCCGCGCGGCACCTGGTGGGGCCCGGGGGTGGCGGGGGATCCCGGGCCCGCACCGCGGTGGGAGGCCACCCGGCCCGCCCGCGAGGAGCGCCAGGCGGCGCAGGACGTGCCGGCCGTCGACCCCTGGGAGCCGCGCAGCCCACCACGGGGTACGCCGCCGACCGATCCGCCGGTCGTGGACGCGTGGGACGCGTCGGGGGTGCAGGCGTGGCTGCCGACCGGCGAGGCGGACCGGTGGGGCCGTGCCGACGCCGGCTCCTGGGGCCGCACCGACGACACCGGCCCGTGGGACCGAAGCCACGGCACCGGCCCGTGGGGCCGGGGCGACGGCCCGGGTCGCTGGGAGCGCAACTCCCACGACGACGGGTGGGACCGGACCTCGCCGCCGGGCTCCGACGGGGGCGTGCAGGGGTGGTCCTGGCCGGAGCGGGGCGACCAGAACGAGGGCTTCTGGTCCGACACCCGGCTGGCGGGTGACGATCCCCGGTGGATGGATCCGCCGTCGGCGGCGGATGCCGCGCGGCGTGCGGCGCCGGGACGGCGGGTCGCCACGCCGGCCGGTGCGTCGACGGCGGCCGTACGCGACCGGCCCGGTAGGGGTGCCTCGGCCCGGCGGATCGGGGACGACCTGCTCGATCCCGACCCGGGTGGATCCTGGCGGCCACTGCTCTACACGCTGGGCTGCTACCTGGTGCCGGCAGTGCTGGTCTTCATCTGGTTGTTCACCCTGGACGGGCAGGTGCCGGCGGGCTGCGTCACGGACGTCAGCGGAGGGGGCTGCCCCTCGCCCCGGACACGGGCCCTCGGCTCCCTGGCGTCGGGCCTGCCGCGCTTCGGGTGGGCGCTGGCCGGCAGCTTGGTCGTGGCGTTGCTGCTGCGTCGGGCCGGAACGTGGCGGGCGGCCAGCATCGCGCTGGCGGCGTCCGTGGTCGGCGGGGGTCTCTCGACGGTCCTGATCAGCGCGGTCACCGGGCAGCCGATCGGCTGACGCCAGCCGCCACCGCCCGCACGAGCGAACAGGGCCCGCACCGACCGGTGCGGGCCCTGCCGTGGTGCTGGGTCGAGATGTCAGCCCTGAACGACGTGGAGGTCGAACTTGGCGCTCACCTCGGGGTGCAGCTTGATCCGCACCGGGTAGGAACCGGTCGACTTGACGGGACCGGACAGCTCCAGCCGACGACGGTCGAGGGTCGGGCCACCGGCGGCCTTGACGGCGTCGACGATCTCGGCCGGAGTGACCGAGCCGAAGAGCCGACCGCCGTCACCGGCGCGGGCCTTCAGGTTGACCTTGAGGCCCTCGAGCTGCCCCTTGACCTCGTTGGCGTGGCCGAGGTCGCGGATCTCCCGGGCCGAACGCGCCCGCTTGATGACCGTGACCTGCTTCTCCGCACCCTTGGTCCACGGGATCGCGAAGCCCTGCGGCATCAGGTAGTTACGGCCGTAGCCGTTCTTGACCTCGACGATGTCGCCGGGGGCACCGAGGCCGGACACCTCCTGGGTCAGGATGATCTTCATATCGGTGCCTCCTCTCAGCGGGCCGTGGCGGTGTACGGCAGGAGCGCCATCTCACGGGCGTTCTTGACCGCACGGGCGATCTGCCGCTGCTGCTGCGAGGTCACGCCGGTCACCCGTCGAGCGCGGATCTTGCCGCGGTCGGAGATGAACTTGCGCAGCAACGGGGTGTCCTTGTAATCGATGTAAGTGATCCCGTCCTTGTCGAGCGGATTCACCTTCTTCTTAGGTTTGCGAAGTGCAGCGGCCTTGGCCATTGCTCGTGCTCCTGGTTTGCGATCGCGGGCGCTCTGCGCCATTAGAACGGGGGCTCCTCATCAAAATTGCCGCCACCCGAACCGCTACGCGAGGGTGCTGCCGGCGCGGCCGAGGCCCAGGGGTCGTCGAAGTTGCCTCCGCCGCCGCCCTGGCCACCGCCACCACCGCTGCCGCCGAAGCCGCCGCCACCGCCGCCGGAGCGGGACATCTTCTGCACCTTCGCCGTGGCGTAGCGCAGCGACGGGCCGATCTCGTCGACCTCGAGCTCGATGACAGTGCGCTTCTCACCCTCGCGCGTCTCGTACGACCGCTGACGCAGCCGACCCGAGACGATCACGCGGGCGCCCCGCTGGAGCGACTCGGCGACGTGCTCCGCCGCCTGCCGCCACACGGTGCACGCCAGGAAGAGCGGCTCGCCGTCCTTCCATTCGCCGGAGGCCTTGTCCATGAACCGGGGCGTCGAAGCGACCCGGAACTTGGCGACCGCCGCACCGGAGGGGGTGAACCGCAACTCGGGGTCATCGGTCAGGTTGCCGATGACCGTGATGGTGGTGTCTCCTGCCATGACCATCTCCTCGCGCACTCATCAGTTCTGTCGTACAGGCTCTCAGAGCCCTGTGACAGAGCCGACGAAGCTGATCCGGATGAACCGGGTTGAATGCTTGTTAGCGCATTTCCGGACGGATGACCTTGGTGCGCAGCACGGACTCGTTGAGCCGCAACTGACGGTCCAGCTCGGCCACCGCTGCGGGCGTCGCCTGCAGGTCGATGACCGCGTAGATGCCTTCGGTCTTCTTGTTGATTTCGTACGCGAGGCGCCGGCGGCCCCACACGTCGGTCTTCTCAACCGAGCCACCCGCGGTCCGGATCACGTTCAGGTACGTGTCGAGGGACGGGGCGACGGTGCGCTCCTCGAGGCTGGAGTCGAGGATCACCATGATCTCGTAATGACGCAAGACGTGCTCACCTCCTGTGGGCTAAGCGGCCACGGGCCTTCCGTGGCAGGAGGTCGTGCGTCGTGGCCCACGCCCCCGGGGGAACCCGTTCGGACGCGGACAACCGGACCAGAATACCCGGTCCGGACGATCATGCCCGGGCGGCCGGCCGGACCCGTCCGACCGGACCAAGGCGACGGGGGCCCGCACCGACTTCGCTGTCGGTGCGAGCCCCCGTGCACGAGGCCGCGGGGCGTCCCGTCCGCATTCCTTGGGTGGGACCTGGGGAGGAACGACCACACCGATGAGGTTGGACCGAAGACGCCCCGCGGAGCTTTATCGTGTTGTTACCTGACGTTACAACAGCACTTGCACCTTGTTGGGGGAAAAGACGGAAATCTCCGATAAATTTCCCACCTGCTCCGGTCCGGTCGGGCCCCGCCGCGCCGGGCCGCGCGACGGGGCGCCCCCGCTCCGGGTGGTGCCACAGGTCCCCGGCGAGCCGGCCGGCGGCCGTCGCGGGACGGGCGGCGGCGACCGTGGGTCCCACCCGCAGCAACGACCGTCGGCGGCGGCAGGTGACGCGCGGCACCGCCAGCGCCGTCGTCCCCGGCTGTCGGCGACGCGACGTAGGCTCCCGTGCATGCGTATCGGAGCCCACGTCGATTCGACCGACCCCATGGCGGAGGCGACCGCCCGAGGGGCCGAGACCGTGCAGTTCTTCCTCTCCGACCCGCAGGGGTGGAAGGCACCGAAGCCGCGGGAGGACACGAAGCAGTTGCTGGCCGCGGAGGTCGACCTCTACGTGCACGCGCCGTACGTCATCAACGTCGCCACCCTCAACAACCGGATCCGGATCCCCAGCCGCAAGCTGCTGCTCGGGCACGCCCAGGCGGCTGCCGCCATCGGCGCGAAGGGGCTGATCGTGCACGGCGGGCACGTCGGCGCAGGCGACGACCCGGCCGTCGGCTTCGACAACTGGCGCAAGACCTTCGCGTACGCGGCGGACTCCGGCGGCTTCGAGGTGCCGGTCCTGATCGAGAACACCGCCGGCGGCGACAACGCGTGTGCCCGCCGGCTCGACGCGCTCGCCCGGCTCTGGGACGCCGTGGCCGACTACGAGGTCGGCTTCTGCCTGGACACCTGCCACGCCCACGCCGGCGGCGAGGAACTCCTCGGGCTGGTCGACCGGGTCAAGGCGATCACCGGACGGATCGACCTGGTGCACGCCAACAACTCCAAGGGCGCGTTCAACTCCGGCCAGGACCGCCACGACAACCTCGGCGGCGGCACGATCGACCCGGAGCTGGTGGTGGCGGTCATCCGCGCGGCCGGCGCGCCGGTCATCGTCGAGACCCCGGGTGGGGTCGACGGTCAGGGCGCCGACATCGCCTTCCTGCGTGACCGGCTGGGCGCGGGGAGCCCGGCGGCATGACGACCCAGCAGTCCCCCGCCGGCGGCTCCCGCCCCGACGACGCCGGGCGCTCCGCGCCGCCCGGCCCCGGTGCCCCGGGCAGCCCCGGCCCCGCTCCGGGCCCGCCGGGCGAACCCACCGGCGCGCCACCTCCCGGCCGGGCCGGCTCCGAGAGGGCCGCCCCGCCCGGTCCGGCCGCCCCGAAGGCCGACCCCGCCGACAGGACAGGTGACGCCGGGCGGGCCGACGGCGCCCCGGCTGGTCCCGCCGCCGAAAAGGGCAGTGCCGACCCGACCGGCACCGGAAACGACAAGACCGAGAAGGACGACAAGGCCGAGAAGGACGACAAGGCCGAGAAGGACGACAAGGCCGACAAGGCCGGACAGGGCGAGAAGGGCGACGGGGCGAGCAAGGACGGGAAGCCGGACCGGTGGGAGGCCTTCGCGTCCGCCCCCGAACCGAAGCCCTCCCTGCTCGGGCGTGCCGCCCGGGCCGGCACCAGGGGGATCGGCCGGCTGCTGGTCCACGAGTGGACGCTCGCGACGCTCGCCTCGCTGGCGTTGGCCGCGCTGTTGACCTGGCCCACTCTGCGCTATCCCCTGCACACGCTGCCGCAGGACTACTGGGACCCCAGCCTCCAGGCATGGCAGATGGCCTGGTCGGGGCACATCCTGCTGACAAATCCCGCACAGCTCTGGCAGTCGAACGCGTTCTTCCCGGAAAACTGGAGCTTCGCCTTCTCCGACACCCTGCTCGGGTACGCCCCGGCAGGCATGATCGGCACCGGCCCCGAAGCCGCCGTGCTCCGGTACAACATCATGTTCGTGCTGGCCCACGCGCTCGCCACGCTCGGGGCATACGCGCTGGCCCGGCAGCTCGGGGCGGGCCGGATCGGCGCCGCGGTGGCCGGGACGAGCTTCGCGTACGCGCCCTGGTTGCTGGCGCAGGCCGGCCACCTGCACGTGATCTCCAACGGGGGGATCCCGCTCGCGTTGGCGATGCTCGCCCGGGGGCACGGCTGGTCGCTGCGGCACGGCTACCGTCCGGAACGCCGGCACGACGGTTGGGTCTACACCGGGTGGCTGGTCGCGGCCTGGCAGCTCAGTCTCGGGTTCGGGATCGGGCTGCCGTTCGCGTACTTCCTCGGTGGGGCCGTGCTGGTCGCGGCCGTCACGTGGTTCCTGCGGCGGTGGGTGATCCGGCCGGTCAAGCGCCCGTTCGGTCGCCGGCTGCTGATCGCGGACCTGGTCGGCGGCCTGCTCTTCGCCGGCGTCGGCGTGCTGCTGGCCATTCCGTTCTTCACCGTGGCGGAGGCCCACCCGAACGCGGAACGCGTCATCGGCGACATCAAGGTCTACTCCCCGCCGGTGAGCGGTTTCTTCACCGCGCCCGCCGAGTCGCGGATCTGGGGCGACCTGCACGAGGGAGCCCGGGCGGCGCTGCCCTGGCATCCGGAGATGACTCTGCTGCCCGGCTTCGTGCTCTACGCGCTCGCTGCCGGTGGGCTCTTCTTCTCGGTCTGGAAGCTGCGCCACCGGCTGCTGCTGCTCGCCGGGGTGGTGGTGACCATGGCGCTCGCCATGGGTACCCGCTTCTTCGACGGCACCTTCACCTACGTGCCGCTGTTCGAGTACGTGCCCGGCTGGAACGGCCTACGTACGCCGGGCCGGCTGATGCTGTGGACGACGCTGCTGCTGGGGCTGCTCGCGGCGGGCGCGGTCAGCGCCTTCGCGGCCCGGGTCCGGGAGATCTCCGCCGCGCGGATCCCGTCCTGGCCGAGCCCGTGGCTGCGACTGGCCACCCTGCTGCCGCTGGTGCTGGTGATCGGCGAGGGGTTGAACTCGACGCCGCACCCGATCGTGCCGACCCAGCCGGCCGCGATGCGGACCGTGGACGGGCCGATGCTGGTGCTGCCGAGCAGCCAGAACCTCGACCAGCCGGTGATGCTCTGGACCACCAGCAAGTTCCAGGACGTGGTGAACGGCGGGAGCGGCTTCACGCCGCGACAGCTCGACGACGTGCGCCGGGTGACACTCTCCTTCCCCGACCAGACCAGCGTCGACTACCTGCGCGTCCTCGGGGTCCGCAACGTGCTGCTGGTACGCGACCAGATCGCCGGCACGCCGTGGGAGGTCACCGTCGACGCGCCGGTCGACGGGCTGGGCATCACCCGCGAGGAGATCGGCGACGTGGTCGTCTACCGCCTCTGATCCGCCGCCGCCGGCCGTCCGGAGTGATCCCGTGACGGCCGGCGCGGCAAACTGTCAGGCGGAGACGGGTGCCAGCTCGGCGGGGGTTTCGCGGCGGCGGCGCCAGCGGTCGAGCCAGGGTGCGTCCGGCGCACCGTCGAGCGGCCCGCCGTCCGGGTCGTCGGCGTAGGTGCGGCGCACCGCGTCGGACTCCGGCCGCAGGATCTCCCGCACGACCAGCACGCAGAGCAGCACCACGGTGGCCAGGCGCAGCGTCGACGCCAACACGAAGACGCCCTCGGGGAAGACCGGCTTGCCGGTCGACGTGCCGAGCAACTCACCGTAGAACGCCACGAAGTAGCAGACCTCGGCCAGTTGCCAGGCCAGGAAGGCGCCCCACTTCGGGCGGGCGAGGACCACCAGCGGCAGCAGCCAGAGCACGAACTGCTGCGACCACACCTTGCTGAAGATCAGGAACGCGGCGACCACGAGAAACGCGAGCTGGGCCAGGCGTGGCCGGCGCGGGGCCAGCAGCCCCAGCACGCCCACCCCGAGGCAGGCCAGCCCGAACAGGACGTACGACAGGGTGTTCAGGGTCGGGATGTTGACGTTCAGCCACTCGAAGGGCCCGGTGCCGCCACCGACCTTGCCGTCGAGGTAGCGCCCGATGTACCAGAGCGTGCCCCAGTCGATCGCCCGCGTCGAGTTCAGCTCGAAGAAGCGGTCCCAGTTTTCTCGGTAGGGAATGGCGACCGGGAGGTTCACGGCGACCAGGGCGACCAGGGCCGCGGCGAAGGCGGTGAGGGCGGCGCGGAGCCGCCCGGCGCGCAGCCCCAGCACCAGGATCGGGCCGAGGATGAACAGCGGCCACATCTTCGCCGCTCCGGCGAGGCCGAGCAGGACGCCGGCTGCGAGGGGCCGGCTGCGGGCCCAGGCGAACAGGCCGAACGCGGCCAGGCCGATGGCGAGCAGATCCCAGTTGACCGTGGCGGTGAGCATCAGCGCGGGGGCGAGCGCGAAGAGCGCGGCGTCCCAGGGTCTGCGGCGGCGCAGGGCGAGGATGACCGCCACCGTGGCGACCGCCAGCGCGCCGAGTACCAGCGCGTTGAGGTGATAGAACCACTCGCCCTGGTTGATCCCGGGGTCGTTCTGGCCGACGGCGTGCACGGGCAGGCCGAGCGCTCCCATGAAGTACCCGGTGAGCACCGGGTACTCGACGGGGTGGTCCCGGTAGGGCACCGCGCCCTCGTTGAGCCGCTCGTTGTAGTAGAGCGCCAGCACGTCGGTGTAGCAGAACCGGGTGTACTGGGTGTTGTTCTGCCAGGCACCGTCGTGGCAGGGAGACTTCTGCACCCAGTGCAGCGCCAGGGTCAGGCAGGTCAGGGCCAGGACGATGCGGGCCGCCGTCCAGAACCGGCTCTCCCGCCCGGTCGGCCGGTCCAGCGCCACGGCGTGGTCGCCCAGCGGGCCGCCGATCGCGCCGGAGAGGCCCCGGACGAAGCCGTCGGAGCGGGACGGATGGTCAGGGGCACCGGCGTCGTCGATGCCTCGCGTCGACTGCGTGCTCATGAAGGTGCATCCTGCCGTACGCGGGGCCTCCCCGTCCCCTCCCGATCACGACACGTCGGTACGCGAAACGCCGCCGGCGGCCGGAAGGGTGCTCCGGCCGCCGGCGGCGTTCGTCGTTCAGTCGTCGTCTGATCTGGGGCTGGTGCTCGGCGACAGCCCGCCGCCGTTGCCGCCGTTGCCGCCGTTGCCGCCGTTGCCGCCACCGGGCCGGGGATCCGGGCCTCCCGGCCGCGGATCCGTCGGGCCACCCGGCATCGTCGGGCCGCCCGGCGTGGTCGGGCCCCCCGGCGTGGTCGGGCAGAACAGGCCGGTCGGGTCGCAGGGCGGCTGGCCCGGCGTCGGCGGGGGCGGCGGGGGTTCCTCGCCGTTGCCCGCCTTGTCGTCGCCGGCCCCGGTGACGTTCGGCAGGTCCGACTTGTCCTTGCCCTTCAGCGCGTCGTCCATGTAGCGCTTCCAGAGCTTGGCCGGGAAGCTGCTGCCGCCGATGTCGTTCTTCTGCTTGTCGACGATTGTCGGCTTCCTGGTGTCACGGCTGCCGATCCAGACCGCGGTGGCGACGTTGTCGTCGTAGCCGACCATCCAGGCGTGCGCGTTGCGGGGGGTGCCGTTGTGCTCCCAGGTGCCGGTCTTGCCGGCCGCGTCCCGCCCGTCCAGCCCGGCGTTGTTGTTCTCCGGGATCTCCTTCAGCACCGCGGTCACCTCCTGGGCGACCTCCCGCTTGATGCGCTGCTGCGGGTTGAGCTTCTCGCCCGTCCCGGGAACCTTCTCCCACTTGCCGGTGGACTTGTTCTGCCGCTCCACGGAGAGGACGAAGTGCGCCTTGTTGTATTTGCCGTCGTTGGCGAGGGTGGCGAGCCCGTTGGCGTGGTCGAGCACCGTGATCGGGTACTGGCCGTAGCCGACCACCCGGTCGAACTTCTTCGGCGCGAGGTCCTCCGGCTTCTCCTTCGCCAGGTTGAACGGCTGGGGCGGGTCGACTGTCCACATCGTGCTGACGCCGGCCTGCTTCGCCATGTTGACCACCTTGTCGGGGCCGATCTTCTCCGTGAGGTGGAAGAAGGGCACGTTGTACGACTTGATGGTCGACTCCTCCAACGTGCAGGACTTGCCGCAGGTCGCGTTGCGGCCGGCGTTCTGCACCTTGTCCTTGAAGCCCTCGGGCTTGAACGGGGTGGCGTCCCAGCGCGACTTGACCGAGATGCCCTCGTCGATGGCAGCGGCCAGGGTGTAGACCTTGAACGACGAGCCCGGCGGGTGACCCCCGACGATGTCGCCGTTGGTGTTGGTGTTCTTGCCGGCGTAGTCGAAGTCGGCGCCACTGTCACCGCCGTAGTAGGCGAGCACCTTGCCGGACTTCGGCTCGATGGAGACCGCCGCCGCCATCAGGTTCTTCGGCTGCCCGTAGAGCACGGAGCCCTTGCGGTCCGGCTGGGCGGCCTCCTCCAGCGCCTGCTGCATCTTGGCGTTGATGGTGGTCGTGATCCGGTAGCCGCCGGTGCGCAGCTCGTCGACGCAGGTCGGCTTGCCCGCCGCGCCCGAGTCGGAGCAGAGTCCCCACTGCTCCATCTCCTGGCGGACGTAGTTGACGACGTTGCCCCGGGGGCTCTTCACCCCGAAGCCGTTGCCGTCCTCGGCCACCGGCTGCACCTTCGGGTACGCGGTCGGCCGGTCCGCGGCGTTCAGCCAGCCCTCCTCGACCATGCCGCCGAGCACGTAGTCCCACCGGTCCTTGGCCTGGACGAGGTTGGACGCGGGGTCGTAGCCCTTGTGGGTCGCGGTGGACTGCGGTTGCTTGATCAGGGACGCGAGCACCGCGCCCTCGGCGACCGTGAGCTTGCTGACCGGCTTCTTGAAGTAGGTCTGCGCGGCCGCCTCGATGCCGTACGCGCCACGCCCGAAATAGATCACGTTGAGGTAGTGCTGCATGATCTGCGGCTTGCCGTACTTCTCGTTCAGCTTCGAGGCGAAGATCGCCTCCTTGACCTTCCGGGCGTAGCTGTCGTCCTTCAGGTTCTCGATCGCGTTGCGGGCGTACTGCTGGGTGATCGTCGAGGCGCCCTGCTTGTCGCCGCCGCTGAGGTTGTTCCAGGCCGCCCGGACGATGCCCTTGTAGTCCACGCCGGAGTGCTTGTAGAAGTTCCGGTCCTCGGCCGCCGCCACGGCGTGTTGGACGTGCTCGGGGATGTCCTTGATCGTGACGAAGGTGCGGTTCTCGTTACCCAGCCGGGCCACCTGGGCCTTCTTGTCACTGGTGAGAATCGTGGTGGAGAGCGGCAGCGGCACCTCGTCGGGCAGGACGACGTTCGTCGAGTAGTAGGTGAATCCGACCACGCCGAGCCCGGCGAGCATGATGATGACGGCGAAGCTGGCGATCGCCAGGTTCATCCGCTTGCGCTTCTTCGCCCGCGCCGCGCCGCCCGGGTCACCCGCGCCGCGCGCGCGCCGGCCGGGGCCGCCGGGCCCACCGGGACCGCCCGGGCCGCCCGCGGACGGCGAGACGCTCGCCCGCGCCGTGGCCCGGCCGCTGACGCCACCGACGGCCGCCGACCCGACGCTGGCCCGGCCCGCCGAGGCGGCGCCGACGGCGGCGGAACCCACCGAGGCGCGCCCGGCCGACCCGCCGGCCGCCGGGGAGACCGGCACCGACGCGCGGCCCGCGCCCGCCCGCCCTGCGCCGGGCGCCGGCGGAACCGGCACCGAGGCCCGGCCCGGCCCGGCCCGGCCGACGGAGGCGGAACCCACCGAGGCCGCACCGGTGGCGGAGCCGGCACGCGGCGGAACGGCCGCCGACGCCGAACCGGCGACGCGCGGCGGAACGGCCGCCGAACCGCCGACCGAGGCGCGCCCGCCGGCGGCCCGGGGCGCGACCGGGGCGCGACCACCGGGTGACGTACCCTCCTGTGCAGCCGACCAGCCGTCCCCGGAGGCGTCACCGCCGGGGCTGCCGTGCTGGCCCGGAATCTGGGCCCGCCCGCGCGTGGAACTGGAATCGCCGTACGAGTTCATTCCTCACACCCTGCCGTCGCGGCGGGGCGCTGCTGCGCCGCCACCGGTTGCCGTGAGATGGGACACCGGTCGAGTGCGACACGTCGTGCCGGTCGACCGGGTGCCACTTGCAAATCAATCGGGCTAATCAGACCAACGATCCGTCGGTCCCCCCCGGTGTGCGCCTGCTGGCCGGGGCCTGCCGATCGAGCGAAGATCACCTTTGCGCCTCTCGCCTCCGTCGGCCGCCCGTGCCGGTGTCCGAGACGGCCGCCCCGCCCTGGTCCGACCCGCTCTCGGGGCCGCCGACCAGCCCGTCCCGGCCGAGCAGGTACTGCTCGATGAGATGGTTCCAGTCACAACCGAGGCACACCTCCACCACGAAGACCTGGAACTCACGCATCGTCATCGCCAGCGCCGGCAACTCGGCCAGTGTCCGGGCCTGCCCGGCGGACTGCTTGAGTTCGTCACCGTAAATGTAGTGGACGTGAGTCAGGTTCTCGCTCCGGCAGATGGGGCAGCGCTGTTCGGTGGGCTCGCCGTGGAAGCGGGCCGCGTTCTTGAGGTAGGGCGAGGCGTCGCAGACGTCGTACGTGCCGACCCGGCCGGCGAGTAGCTCACGCAGCAACGCCCGCTTCCGAAGCGAGTAGTCGACCACCTGGCGCTGCGTACGCATGCGGAGAAGGGTACGCGGTCTCGCCGGACGGGGCGACCACGGTGACGATGCGTGACCGATGGATCTCGGAGCGGGAGTTTGCCCGGACCGGGGGGATCCGCTAGCGTGCGATGTATCGGTCCGATACATCGCAGCGGTCCTCCGCTTCGGATGCAGGGTACAGAGGGGATGGTCAGTGCTCGAGCTCGCCATTCTCGGTCTCCTGCAGGAGTCTCCGATGCACGGCTACGAGCTGCGCAAGGAGCTGACCGCCAAGCTCGGCGCGATCAGGGCGGCGATCAGCTACGGCTCGCTCTACCCGACCCTGCGCCGGTTGCAGGCGGCGGGCTGGATCACCGAGGCTGCCGACGCGCCCGCCACCCCCGAGGAGGCTCCCGCGTTGACCAGCCGACGTGGTCGGGTGGTCTACGAGATCACTGCGGAGGGCAAGGAACGCTTCGCCCAGTTGATCGCACAGACCGGGCCCGAGACGTACGACGACACGGGGTTCGGCGTGCACTTCGCGTTCTTCGCCCGGACCGACCAGGCGACCCGCCTGCGCATCCTGGAGGGTCGCCGACGAAAGATCGAGGAACGCCGCGAAGGGCTTCGCGACGTGATCGGCCGGGCGGCCGAACGCCTCGACGCCTACACCCTGGAACTACAGCGCCACGGCCTTGACGCCTGTGAGCGCGAGGTCCGCTGGCTGGAGGAGCTCATTGCCAACGAGCGCTCCGGCCGAGCCCCGACGGTCCCGGACATCGGGACGGCCGGTGGCCGACGAGAAGACAACAGCCCGCCTCCGCCTGGAGAGACCAGGAAAGAGCGGCCGTGACAGAAAAGAAGGAGGCAGACGCTATGGGCTCCGTCCGCGTCGCCATCGTCGGTGTGGGTAACTGCGCCTCGTCCCTGGTTCAGGGCGTCGAGTACTACCGGAACGCCGACCCGAACGATCGCGTCCCGGGTCTCATGCACGTCGCCTTCGGCGACTACCACGTCTCCGCCGTGGAGTTCGTCGCGGCGTTCGACGTGGACGCCAAGAAGGTGGGCATGGACCTCGCGGAGGCGATCGTCGCCAGCGAGAACAACACCATCAAGCTCTGCGACGTGCCGCCGACCGGCGTCAGCGTGCAGCGCGGTCCGACCTTCGACGGTCTGGGCCAGTACTACCGTGAGATCGTCGAGGAGTCCGACGCCGCCCCCGTCGACGTGGCGCAGGCGCTGCGTGACGCGCAGGTCGACGTCGTCGTCTGCTACCTGCCGGTCGGCTCCGAGCAGGCCGCCAAGTACTACGCCCAGGCCGCGATCGACGCCGGCTGCGCCTTCGTCAACGCGCTGCCGGTCTTCATCGCCTCCGACCCGGAGTGGGCCAAGAAGTTCGAGGACGCGGGCCTGCCGATCGTCGGTGACGACATCAAGAGCCAGGTCGGCGCCACCATCGTGCACCGCGCGCTGGCGAAGCTGTTCGAGGACCGGGGCGTCGAGCTGCTGCGCACCTACCAGCTCAACTTCGGCGGCAACATGGACTTCATGAACATGCTGGAGCGCAAGCGGCTGGTCTCGAAGAAAATCTCGAAGACCCAGTCGGTGACGTCCCAGATCCCGCACGAGATGAGCAAGAGCGACGTGCACATCGGCCCGTCGGACCACGTGCCGTGGCTCGACGACCGCAAGTGGGCGTACATCCGCCTGGAGGGCCGTTCCTTCGGCGACACCCCGCTCAACGCCGAGCTCAAGCTCGAGGTGTGGGACTCGCCGAACTCGGCCGGCGTCATCATCGACGCCGTCCGGGCCGCGAAGATCGCGCTGGACCGCAAGGTCGCCGGCCCGATCATGTCGGCCTCGTCGTACTTCATGAAGTCCCCGCCGGTGCAGTACGCCGACCACGACGCGCACGCCGCCGTCGAGGCGTTCATCGCCGGTGACGTCGCGAGCTGACGCAACCGACAACCACCGTTGGCGGGGGCCGGGTCCTGGTGGACCCGGCCCCCGCCGCACGTCCCGGGACCACCGACGTCACACGGGGTAGAGCCCGACGGCGGATGTCTCCCCGCACCCGACTGATCGCCGGTGAGTGCACCGTCGACAACCTGTCGTGCTCCGCGCTTCGACGACACGAGCCGGCGCCGCCACGACCGCCGCCGGCGCGTCCGTCACGACCAGGCGCGGCGCAGGGCCACCCCGGCCTCCAACTCCAGCAACGTCACCTTGCGGTCCAGGCCGCCGCCGAAGCCGACCAGCTTGCCGCCGGCACCGACGATCCGGTGGCACGGCACGAGCACCGGAACGGGGTTGCGGTTGCAGGCCACCCCGACCGCCCGGGCGGCACCCCGGTCGCCGAGGCGCCGGGCCACCTCGCCGTAGGTGAGCGTCTCCCCGTACGGGACGCCGGTCATCTCCCGCCAGACCCCCCGCTCGAAGTCGGAGCCGCCGGGCGCCGCCAGCGGCACCGTGAAGTCGGTCAGCTCACCGGCGAAGTAGGCCCGCAGCTCCGCGACCGCCCGCCGGGCCACCTCGTCGCCCGGTTCCTCGACGGCTCCCCCGGCCCGGCCGAACTGGGCGCGGCACACGTGGTGCCCGTCGGTGGCCACGGAGAACTCGCCGATGGGGGAGTCGAGCACGGTCCAGCGCATCCCCCCATTCTCTACGCCGTGCCGGCGCCGCCGCGCAGGGCGGGCGGCGGGGTCCGGGGGCCACGGACTCACGTCGATGCCGGTATCGGGGCGTCGCCAGAGCCGGTCAGGAGCTAGATTGCCGACGCTGGCCGCGCCCGACGGCCGGCGTGGCGGCAAGCTGTCGGAGGTGGCCGGTGCCGGAAGAGACCCAGGCGGAGCCCACGGTCGGCGACGAACGGGGCAGTCGCCCGGCGCCGCCCGCAGGGCTGCCGCGTCGAGCGGACCCGCGCGGGCCGGTGCCGCGTCGTCGGCGCCGCTCGGCAGTCGCCGGGGGTGCCCTCGCGGTGCTGGTCGCCCTGGGCGGGTCGTACCTCTGGCTGCGACCCGGCGAAGCCCGGGAAACCGGCTCCTGGGCACCGGCCGGCACCCCGGCGGCGGCCCCGGCGACTCCGTCCGCCGGGACCGCCGCTCGCGCGCCGGCCGGCGACTGGACGCGGGCGGTGCTGACGCTTCCCGGCGACTGGGTGCTCACGGGCGCCACCTCCACGGGAGAACCCGCCGAGCAGGGGTACGCGCTGGACCGCGACCGTGGCCGGTACGCCGCCCCCGACAGGCGCTACGAGCAGGTGTGGGCGGCGCCCCGAGGCGGCATCGCCGCCGTCGTCGACCACGCGCGCAGGGGCGAGATCGGGCTCCTCGCCCTGCGCTCCGGAACGGTCCGGTGGATCCGCACGGGCAACCACATCATGAACCCGCACTGGTCGCCGGACGGCCGGCGGTTGGCGCTGACCCTGTTGGACGAGGAAAGCGGCGGGTTCTCCCTCGGTGTGCTCACCGCCGCCAGTGGCGCCTACCGCACCTTCCCGGTGGACACCGACCGGTATCTCTGCACCGACCACTGCTTCTTCACCTGGGGCCGGGACGGCCGGCACGTCGCGCTCCAGCAGACCGCCCCCGGATCCCCGCTGGCGGAGTCCCGGCCGCACGCGCGGCGGGGGGTGCAGTTCTTCTCGGCCACGAACGGCCGGCCGACCCGGTTCGTGCCCGTACCGGGTGACCCCGCCGGCCCCTGGTCGTGGTCGCCCGACGGGCGGCTCGTGGTGCTCAAGGGCCAGGACGGGCCGCTGCTGGCCGAGGTGGCGACCGGGCGGGTGATCGGTCCGGCCCCCGCCGCCGACGCCGTGTGGGTGGCCGACGACCGGCTGTTGCACCGCGACCGTGGCAGCAACGAGATGGTGCTGGTCGACCTCGGCGGGCGCGAACGGGCGCGCCGGGCGCTGCCGGCCGTGCTGGGCGCCGACATGGTCATCTCCGTGGCGCCCCGCTGAGCGGGGGACGCCCCGTCCCGCGTTGCGCAACACCGATACCGTGCGGGCCGTGGCCACGGGGACGCTGATCTTCCTCATCATCGGCGGCGCGGGCATCGCGGTGCTGGCGCTCGCCCTGCTCGGTGCCGAGCTGTTCCATCTCGCCAATCCGGACTTCGACGGCCCGGTGTCGGTGGAGGCGGTCGCCGGGTTCACCGGCGCGCTCGGCTTCGGTGCCGCGATCGTCAACGAGCTGGTCGGCGGGCGTACCCCCGGCATGATCGCGGTGGCGCTGGCCGGCGGTGTCGCCGCCGCCGTGCCCACGGCCTGGGCCACGTCCCGGCTGAGCCGGGCCGCCCGCGACATGCGCACGGACCCCACCCCCACCCGCCAGCACCTGGTCGGCGCCCTCGGCCTGGTGGTCACCCCGGTGCCCGTCAACGGCTACGGCGAGGTACGGGTCCGGGTGGCCGGTCAGCCGGTCAAGCTCAACGCCCGCGCCGACCGACCGATCCCGGTCGGCGCCCAGATCTTCGTGGTCGAGGCGCTCAGCGAGACCAGCGTGCACGTCGAGACCTACTGAACCCCTTCGAAAGAAACAGGACGGTCACATGCCCCTTCTCATCGCCATCGGCGGAGCGGTCCTCCTCGTCCTCCTGCTCGTGCTCTTCGTGCTCTCCCGGATCAAAGTCGCCGGGCCGAACGAGGCGTTCATCGTCACCGGCCGCAGGGGCCGCACCACGCAGACCGCCGACGGCGGCCGGTCGACCGACAACTCGGGGCAGAAGGTCGTGCTCGGCGCGTCCGTCTTCGTCCTGCCCGTGGTGCAGAAGCTCCAGTCCCTCGACCTGTCGAGCCGGCGGATCGACGTCGGCATCAAGGGCGCGGTCAGCAAGCAGGGCATCCGCGCCGACCTGCACGGCGTGGCGATCGTCAAGGTCGGCGGCACCGAGGACGCGATCCGCGCCGCCGCGCAGCGCTTCCTGCACCAGCAGGACGAGATCGAGGACTTCACCCGGGAGGTGCTGGCCGGCGCGCTGCGCTCGATCGTCGGCCGGCTCACCGTCGAGGAGGTCATCCGGGACCGGGCGGCGTTCGCCAGCGCGGTCGCCGAGGAGGCCGAGCACTCGATGACCAACCAGGGCCTCGTGCTGGACACCTTCCAGCTCCAGGACATCCTCGCCGAGGGCTCCTACCTCCAGGACCTGGGCCGGCCGGAGGCGGCCCGGGTGCTCAAGGACGCGGCCATCGCCGAGGCGCGGGCCCGGCAGCAGGCCGAGCAGGAGCGGCTGCTCGCCGAGGAGGCGATCGCCGAGGCCAACCGGAACCTGTCGCTGAAGCAGGCCTCCATCCAGGCGGAGATCGACGCGGCCAAGGCGAAGTCCGCCGCCGCCGGCCCGCTGGCGCAGGCCGAGCGGGACCAGGCGATCCTCTCCGAGCAGCAGAAGGTCGCCGAGCGCAACGCCGAGCTCAAGCAGCGCCAGCTCGACACCGAGGTACGCAAGCCGGCCGACGCCGCCCGGTACAAGGTGGAGCAGGAGGCCGAGGCGTCCCGCAACGCGGCCGTCCTGAACGCCGACGCGCAGCGTCAGTCCGTCATCGCCGCCGCCCAGGCCTCCGCCGAGCAGGCGCGGCTCACCGGTGAGGGCGAGCGGGCCCGCCGGGCCGCGCTGGCGGAGGCCAACGCGATCGAGGGCGCCAAGGAGGGCGAGGCCGAACAGCGCCGCCGTTCCGCGATCGCCGAGGCCGTCGAGCGGGAGGGCACGGCCGAGGCCGCGGCCATCCTCGCCAGGGGGCAGGCCGAGGCCGACGCGATGGCCCGCAAGGCCGAGGCCTTCGCGGCGTACGGCGAGGCCGCGGTGCTGGACCTGCTGGTCAAGGTGCTGCCGCAGGTCGTCGAGGCGGCCAGCGCCCCGATCGGCGCGATCGACAAGATGACCGTCATCTCCACCGACGGCGCCTCGGCGCTGACCAAGTCGGTGGCGGGCAACGTCGCCCAGGGGCTCCAGCTCGGCAGCGACCTGACCGGCATCGACCTGGCGGGCCTGCTGGCGAAGCTCGGCTCCGCCTCCACGACCGCCGGCAACGGCAAGTCGTCGGTCGACGGCACGGCGGTCGAGACCCGCTGACGCGGCCCGGCAGCGGTCGGATCCGCTGAGTGCGACAGGGCGCCGTCCCCGCCGGGGCGGCGCCCTTCCCGTCTCTCGTCGGGCGCGGTCCGCGTCGGACCGGCCCGTGGCGGTCGACGTGGTCGGTGCCGTGGCGCCTGGTGGGACTACCCGACGATGCCCTCGTCGCGGGCCCAACGCAGCAGCTCCGCCTCGGCCTCGTCACGGTCCAACGGGCCGCGCTCCAGGCGCAGCTCCTTGAGGTGCTTCCAGGCCTGCCCGACGACGGGCCCCGGCGGCACGCCCAGCAACTCCATGATGGCGTTGCCGTCCAGGTCGGGCCGGACCCGCGCGAGGTCCTCCTCGGCGGAGATGCGGGCGATCCGCTCCTCCAGCGCGTCGTAGTCGGCGGCGAGCTGGGCCGCCTTGCGCCGGTTGCGGGTGGTGCAGTCCGACCGGGTGAGCTTGTGCAGGCGCGGCAGCAGGTCACCGGCGTCCGCGACGTAACGGCGTACCGCCGAGTCGGTCCACTCGCCCCGCCCGTAGCCGTAGAAGCGCAGGTGCAGCGCCACCAGCGCGGTGACCTTGGCGGTGATCTCCTTCGGGTAGCGCAGCGCCTTCATCCGGGCCTTGGTGAGCCGGGCACCGACCACCTCGTGGTGGTGGAAGCTGACGCGGGCGTCCGGGCCCACGGCCTTCGTCGCCGGCTTTCCGACGTCGTGCATCAGCGCCGCCATCCGCAGGACGAAGTCCGGCCCCTCCGTCTCGTACGAGACGGCGTTGCTCACCACGGTGAGGGTGTGCTCGTAGACGTCCTTGTGCTGGGCGTGCTCGTCGATCTCCAGCTTCAGCCCGGTCAGCTCGGGCAGGAACCGCTCGGCGAGGCCGGTGTCGACGAGCAGCCGCAGCCCGGTGATCGGGTCCGCGCCGCAGAGCAGCTTGGTGAACTCGTCGCGGATCCGCTCGGCGGTGATCCGGTCCAGGTCGGCGGCCATCCGGGTCATCGCCGCGTACGCGTCGGGGTGCACGACGAACCGCAGCTGGGCCGCGAACCGGGCCGCGCGCAGCATGCGCAGCGGGTCGTCGCCGAACGACTGCGCGGGGGTGCCCGGGGTGCGGATCACGTTGGCGGCCAGGTCGTCCAGCCCGCCGTGCGGGTCGGTGAACCGGTGCTCGGGCAGGCTGACCGCCATCGCGTTGATGGTGAAGTCGCGCCGCCGCAGGTCCTCGGCGAGGTCGGTGCCGTACTCGACGACCGGGTTGCGGCTGACCTGGTCGTAGGACTCGGCGCGGAAGGTGGTGATCTCCAGCCGCAGGCCGTCGCGCTGGCATCCGATGGTGCCGAACTCCCGGCCGGTCTCCCAGATCGACTCGGCCCAGCCGCGCACGATGTGCAGGGTCTCGTCGGGGTGCGCGTCGGTGCAGAAGTCGAGGTCGTCGCCGAGGCGGCCGAGCAGCGCGTCGCGTACCGAACCGCCCACCAGGTGCAGCTCGTGACCGGCCCGCGCGAACCGGCGGCCCAACTCGTCGGCGACCGGGGAGACCCGGAGCAGTTCGGCGACGGCGTTGCGCTGTGCGGCGGTGAGTTCGCGGCGGTCGGCGGCGTGGGGAGCGGAGGCTTCGAACATGGGAGCGCCAGACTATCGGTCCCGGTGGGGATGTGGTCCGCCGGGCGCGGGTAACGCACGGCCGTTGACTATCGTCTGTGACGTGCGGGCCCGGTGCCCGGCTTCGACGTACCCCTGCCTTGGAGGCGACAAAGATGAGCGGCGGTCTCTACCGCAGCGCGAACGCCGCCGAGGGCGGCAACGCGCCCGGACGGCCGTCGGACGGTGCCACGTTCATCTCCGCCGAGCCGCTCAACCAGCCGGCCATGGAGTCGGTGGCGCCGCCGCAGGAGCAGGTGGGCGAGGCCAGCGCCGCGACCAACAGCGCGGTGATGGCGATCGGCAGCCTGGTCAGCCGGGGTACGGGCTTCCTGCGCAACCTGGTGATCGCGGCGGCGCTCGGCGGCGCACTGGTCGGCGACGCGTACACCACCGCGCAGATCCTGCCCGGGATGGTCTACGAGTTCCTGCTCGGTGGCGTCCTCACCAGCGTGCTGATCCCGGTGCTGGTGCGGCGGCGCAAGTCCGACGCGGACGGCGGCCAGGCGTACGCCCAGCGGCTGCTGACCCTGGCGGTGCTCGCGCTCGGCGTGGCGGCGCTGCTCGCGGTCGTTTTCGCCTCGACGCTGACCTCGCTCTACGGCAGCGGCGAGTCGACCGACGACTACGCGAAGCTGGTCACGGCGCTCGGTCGCCTGATGCTGCCGATCATCTTCTTCTCGGGGCTCAGCGCGCTGATCAGCGCGGTGCTCAACACCCGGGGGCACTTCGCCGCCCCGATGTGGGCGCCGATCCTGAACAACCTGGTGGTGATCGCCACCGCCGGCCTCTACATCGCGATCTTCGGCGCGGAGATCGTCAAGCCGGGCGACATGACCACCGGGCGGATCCTGCTGATCGGCGGCGGCACCCTGCTCGGCGTGGCGATCCAGGCCGCCGGCCTGCTGCCGGCGCTGCGCAAGGTCGGCTTCCGCTGGAAGCTGCGGTTCGACTTCCGGGAGCTGGGCCTGCGCGAGCTGGGCCGGCTCGGGGCGTGGATGTTCTGCTACGTCGCGGTCAGCCAGATCGGCCTGATCGTGCTGTTCAACCTGCTCAACCGGGCCGGCCGCGAGAACGCCGCCGGCCCACTGATCTACAACAACGTCTTCCTGCTGCTGATGATGGCGCACGGCATCATCGCCGTCTCGATCATCACCGCGCTGATGCCCCGGATGAGCGCCGCCGCCGCCGACGGCCGGTACGCCGACGTGGCCGCCGACCTGTCCCGGGGCACCCGGATGGTCACGGCGGTGCTCGCCCCGATCGCGGTCTGCTACGCCGTGCTCGCCACCCCGATCGCGTTCACCCTGTTCCGCTTCGGCGCCTTCAACGAGGACAACGCCACGGCCACCTCCGTGGTGCTGCTCGCCGCCGCGCTCGCGCTCGTGCCGTTCGCGGTCAGCCAGCTCTTCACCTTCGCCTTCTACGCCCTGCCGGACACCCGCACCCCGGCGCTGATCAACATCCCGGTCGTGGCGCTGCGCGTCGGGGTGCAGATCGTGCTCTTCGCGGCCTTCTCGGCGAGCTTCGCCGGGGCCGGCATGATGATCGGCAACGCCGTCTCCTACCTGGCCGCCGCGATCGCCTCCGCCTGGCTGCTGCGCCCCCGGGTGGGCCGGATCGGCCTCGGCGCGATCCTGCGCAGCGGCGGGCGGGTCGTGCTCGCCGCGCTGGGCGCGGCCGTGGTCGGCCTGATCGTGGTCACGCTGCTGCCCGGCGACGACACGCCGACCCGCGCGCAGGCCATCGTCCAGCTCCTGGTCGGCGGCGCGGTCATCGGCGGGACGTACCTCGGGCTGGCGATGGTCCTGCGGATCAGCGAGATCACCGAGGTCGTGGGCATGGTCCGACGCCGGCTGGGCCGCTGACCCGGGGTGCCGGGTGACGCGCGGGCGGACCGCACTCTCAGTGAACGAGGATCACCAGCCTGGGGATGCGCCTGTGGATAACTCCACGATCCGCCGCTCAACCACCCTATCGGCCTGTGGATAACCAACCGTACGGCTGAGCATGGTGGCCCGATCGGCGGGAACCCGGCGGCATCGGCGCGATCGCCGTGCCGGCCGGCCCCTCCCGGTGGTCGGTTGCGGTCAACCTCTAGATTGGCCAGTACATGTGCCGGCAACGTGGCTGACAACGGGCGCAACCGGACAACTGTGCCGCCCGCCGGCAGCTCGGCCCGGGAGCGGCGCGAAGATGACATGTCGGGGAGACGGCCATCCCGGGTAAGGTCGCTCTCGACGGGTACGGCAGGCGCCGACGCTGCGCGTCGACAACGGCCGGCCTGTTCCTTCGAAGGCAGAGCGGGAACCACATGCCCAGCAGCGCGGGTCCATCGATCGACACGATCACCGAGGGAGGACGGGTGACCCAGGTCGGCGAAGGTCAGGAGGCGGAGGAGAGCGCTCCTCAGGTCACGACCTTCGGTGCTCCCACGGCCGGTGAGGTCCTCGCCGAGCGTTACGAGCTGGTCGAGCACATCAACAACGACAGCGCTGGTCGGCTGGTCTGGCGCGGGATCGACGTCATCCTGCGCCGCCCTGTCGCGGTCGTGCTGCGCTATCCGGGTGGCGACTCTGCCACCGAGATGCTCCAGGGCGCCGTCGCGGCCAGCCGGGTCATCCACCCCAACCTGGTCGGCGTCTACGACGCGATCGACGAGGCCGAACGCGCGTACGTGGTGCGGGAGTGGGTCGACGGGCACTCGCTGCGCGAACTGGTCGCCGACGGTCCGCTGGACCCGGCCCGCGCCACCACCATCGGCAACGCGGTCGCCAGCGCCCTCGCCGCGGTCCACGCCACCGGCATGGTGCACGGCAACGTCCACCCCGGCACCGTGATGATCAGCGACGACGGCCGGGTCGTGCTGGCCGACGCGCGTACCGACGGCGCCGACAACCACCAGAGCGACGTCCGCGCGGTCGGTGGTGTCCTCTACTTCGCCCTGACCGGGCACTGGCCGCACGCCGAGGCCCCGCTGCGCGGCGCCACCGCCGGCCACGGCCGAGCCGCCATCCCCGACGCCGTACGCGACGCGGGCGGGGCGATCGCCGCGCCCCGGCAGATCCGGGCGGGTGTGCCGGCATACCTCGACGACCTCACCATGGACCTGCTCGACGCCGAGATCGAGCCGCCCTCGTCGGACGTGCTCGCGGCCGAGCTGGCCCGGCTCGACGTGTCGGCCGACGAGCAGTTCCTGGACAACGGCGGCCCGCTGCGCTTCACGCCCGACACCGGCGAGGTGCCCTCGCCGCTGGCCGCCGCAGGCGGACGCAAGGTCGCCATCGGCATCGCCGGCCTGCTGGCGGTCGCCCTGGTCGGTCTGCTGATCGGCATCAGCACCCTGGGCGGCGACGACAACCCGCAGACCAACCCGGTCGCCGCGCCCTCGTCGAACGCTCCCGTCGACGAGGCCGCCCCGGCCGCCGTCACGGCCGGTCCGTTGAAGATCAGCACCGCCCGGATCATCGACCCGGAAGGCGACCGGACCGAGGTCAGAAACGCCGACAAGGTGTTCGACGGCAACGAGGACGACGGCTGGGAGACCCAGACCTACAAGGGCCGCGCCAACTTCGGCAACCTCAAGCAGGGCATGGGCGTCTGGGTCGACCTCGGCGGCGAGCACACGGTCAAGTCCGTGCAGGTCCTCCTCTCCGCCCGGGGCGCCTCCGCCCAGCTCTACGCCGGCAGCACCGAACGGCCCTCGTCGTCCGCCGGTGACGCCCAGCTCTTCGCGGACTACAAGAAGACGGCGATCGGCCAGCCGTTCCAGGAGCACGAGGGCACCAAGATGACCTTCAACGGCTTCAACGCCGACCAGAAATACCGCTACCTGCTGTTCTGGATCACCGAGCTGCCCTCGAGTGACGGCGGCTACAAGCTCGGGGTCCAGGAGATCACGGTCCAGGGTTCGTGAGCCGGCCGTCGCGCTCGGGGCACCGCATCCGCCGGATGTGGTGATGGGCGTACGCGGGGAACGAGCGGCCGGTGGACCAGCGGGTCCACCGGCCGAGTCGTGGGTGCCACCGGCCGGGGTGCCGGACCTCGATCTCCTGCGCGCCCACGTCGACGGCGACCGGCACGCCTTCGCCGAACTCTTCCACCGCCACCGGGACCGGCTCTGGGCCGTGGCCCTGCGCACGCTCGGCGACCGCGAGGAGGCCGCCGACGCCCTCCAGGACGCGCTGCTCTCCGCGCATCGGGCCGCCGGCCGGTTCCGGGGCGACTCGGCGGTCACCACCTGGCTGCACCGGATCGTGGTGAACGCCTGCCTGGACCGGATCCGTCGCCGGCAGGCGCACCCCACGGTGCCCCTGCCGGACGGGGTCCGCGACACCGACTCCGGCACCGGGGGCGTCGAGCCGGCGGCGCCCGCCCAGGACCACGACACCGCGCTCGTGGTCCGGCAGGCCCTCGCCGGGCTGCCGGCCGAGCAGCGGGCGGCGCTGATCCTGGTCGACGTGCAGGGCTACCCCGTCGCCGAGGTGGCCCTGATCCTCGGCGTGGCCGAGGGCACGGTCAAGAGCCGGTGCGCGCGGGGCCGGGCCCGCCTGGCGACGCAGCTCGGGCACCTGCGGCCCCGCCCCGCCACGCAGCCGCCGTCGACCCCACAGCGCCCCGAGCCCGCGTCCGTCCCCCGGCGGGCGGAGCCGGCGACGGGCACGGACGTGCCGGCCGTCACCCGAGGGAACCCGCGGTCGCCCGAGGGCGTCCGATCGGGGTCGGGACGGTCCCGGCGGGACGCCCACCAGGAGGACTCGTGACGGCCGGGGAGTTCAGGGAGGTCGACCACGACCTGCTCGCCGACTACCTCGGCGGGGCGCTGGACGGCACCCCCGACGAGACGTACGTCGCCCGGCTGGTCGACGAGGACGCCGCCTGGGCGCAGGCGTACGCGCTGCTGGCCCCCGCCGTGGCCGACGTCCGCGCGGGCCTGGCCGCCTGGGGCACGCCCGCCGTCGCGATGCCGGCCGACGTCACCGACCGGATCGACGCCGCGCTGGCCCTCGCCACCGCGCACCCGGCCACGGACCACGCGGCGCCGGGCCACCCCGACCGACCGGGTCCCGACCGGACGGGCGACGGGGCGGCGGGGCACCAGACGGCGTCGGACGACGGGCCGGAGCGGACGGTCCGGGTCGGTTCGGGTCCGGTGCCGCCGCAGCCCGTCGGCGGGTCGGGGCGGCGTCCTGCCAGCGTTCCCCGGTCGGAGCCCGGACGGGGCGGAGCCACCGGGCCGGGGCGACGGCGGCGCCGTTGGCACCGGTTGGCCGGGCCGGTCGCCCTGGCGGCCGTGTCGATCGCGGCGGTCGGGCTCGGGGTCAACCAGCTCACCAGGGAGCAGCGGGTGGACGGGGCCGCGGACTCGGCGTTGCCGGGCACCGTGCGCCACGAGAGCGTCGATCCCACCACCACACCGTTCCGCATCGTCGGCCAGCCGCCGCAGCGCAGCGGCATGGACTACACGCCGGAGGGCCTGGGCGAGCTTCCGAAGTCGCGGCTGTTCGCCAGCGGCGCGCCCGCGGAACGGCCCGGCGTCCAGGCCGAGGGCGGGCGGATGCCCGGCTCCGCCACCGGGCTCGACCGGCTCACCGATCCCGCCGCCCTGGGCGCCTGCATCGGCGAGATCAACGCCGAGCACGGCAACGGCCCGCTCGTGGTCGACGTGGTCGACTACGCGCGGTTCCAGGGCCACCCGGCGCTGATCGTGCGCTTCACCGACGCCACGGGAGCCCACTGGGCCTGGGCGAGCGGCCCGGAGTGCGGGGTGCCCGGGTCCGGCTCGGACAGTCGCTACCGCACGCGGGTAGGGTGACCTCGCGGCCACCGGACGTGCCGGTCCGCGTGACCTGACCCACCGGATGGCCGGCTGGGGAATCCCCGGTTCGTACGATGACGTTCTGCACATCGAAGTGTCGGCCCCGCGAGGGGCGTCGGCATCCGATCGGCATCGGTGCGCGCCGATGGCGACCAAGACAATCGGGAGACGGCAGTGGACGAGGTCCGCAACCTGATCATCATCGGCTCGGGGCCGGCCGGTTACACGGCGGCCGTCTACGCGGCGCGCGCCAACCTCAAGCCGCTCATTATCGAGGGAGCGCAGTCCGGCGGCGCGCTGATGACGACCACCGAGGTGGAGAACTTCCCCGGTTTCGCCGACGGCATCCTCGGTCCCGAACTGATGGACAACATGCGCAAGCAGGCCGAGCGGTTCGGCGCGGAGTTCCTCACCGACGACGTGACGCGGGTCGAGCTGAAGGACACCGGCAGCCTGGGCTCCGACGCGGTCAGCACCGTCTGGGTGGGCCAGACCGCCTACCGGGCCCGGGCCGTCATCCTCACCACCGGCTCCGCGTGGCGCCCCCTGGGTGTGCCCGGCGAGCAGGAGTACCTGGGCCACGGCGTCTCGTCCTGCGCGACCTGCGACGGTTTCTTCTTCCGCAACCAGCACATCGTGGTCGTCGGTGGCGGCGACTCGGCGATGGAGGAGGCCAGCTTCCTCACCCGGTTCGCCGAGTCGGTCACCATCATCCACCGCCGGGACTCCTTCCGGGCCAGCAAGATCATGGCTGAGCGGGCGCTGAGCAACGACAAGATCAAGGTCGAGTGGAACAGCACCGTCGAGGAGATCCTCGGCGACGACGGCAAGGTCTGCGGGGTGCGGGTCCGCAACACGCACACCGGCGAGTCCAAGGTCATGGACGTCACCGGTGTCTTCGTGGCCATCGGGCACGACCCCCGCAGCGAGCTCTTCCGAGGGCAGGTCGAGCTGGACGACGAGGGCTACGTGAAGGTCCAGGCGCCCAGCACCCGGACGAGCGTGCCCGGCGTCTTCGCCGCCGGCGACCTGGTGGACCACACCTACCGGCAGGCCATCACCGCCGCCGGCACGGGCTGTTCCGCCGCGCTGGACGCCGAGCGCTTCATCGCCACGCTGCAGGGCTGAAAACCGAAACACATCGGAGGAGGGTCATAGTGGGAGCAACGAAGTCGGTCACCGACGCGAGTTTCGCCGCTGACGTGCTGAAGTCCGACAAGCCGGTCCTGGTGGACTTCTGGGCCGAGTGGTGCGGGCCGTGCCGCAAGGTGTCGCCCCTGTTGGAGGAGATCGCCGGCGAGATGGGTGACCAGGTCACCATCGTCAAGCTCAACATCGACGAGAACCCGGAGACCGCCCGCGCGTACCGGGTCATGTCGGTGCCGACCCTGACCGTCTTCAAGAACGGCGAGCCGGTGCAGTCGATCGCCGGCGCCAAGCCGAAGGGCGAGCTCGTCAAGCTCATCGAATCGGCCCTCTGAGCAGCACCTACGCACGTCGACCCCGCACCCGGTCCGCCGGGCGCGGGGTCGACGCTTTTCCCGGACGTGCCGCACCGCGGCCCGGAGAGCGCATAACCTCAAGCCGGGGCCGCCCGGCCAGCAACCGTCCGCGCAGAGGGGGTCGTGCGTGCGTCCGATCCGACCCGGTGACCGTGGACCCGCCGTCACGGAGATCCGTACGGTGCTGACCGGCCTCGACCTGCTCGCCCCCACGGCTCCCGGTGCCGACGAGTTCGACGCCCACACCGAACGGGCCGTGCGGGCGTTCCAGCAGTCCCGAGGGCTCAGCGTCGACGGGCGGGTCGGCGCGGAGACCTGGCGGGCCCTGGACTCCGCCCGCTGGCGTCTCGGCGCCCGCACGCTCTACCACGCCGTCCCGGAGCCGCTCACCGGCGAGGACGTCCGTTCGCTACAGGAACGGCTGCTGGAGATGGGGTACGACGCCGGGCGCGCGGACGCCATCTACGGCGTACGGACCTCCCGGGCGGTCGCCCAGTTCCAGCGCGAGGTGGGGCTCACACCCGACGGCTCCTGCGGGCCGCACACCATGAACGCGCTACGCCGGCTCGGCCGCAAGGTCGTCGGCGGACGGCCGCAGTGGCTGCGCGAGTCCGACGCCATCCGGCAGTCCGGCCCGACGCTGGTGGGGCGGACCGTCGTCATCGACCCCGGCCACGGGGGCACCGACGAGGGCGTGGTGGTGCCCGCGGGGCCGCTGCGGTGGACCGAGGCGGACCTCGTGCACGACCTGGCCAGCCGGTTGGAGGGCAGGCTCGCCGCATCCGGCGTCCGGGTACAGCTCACCCGGGGCCCCGCGCCGGAGGACTGCCTGCCCGACGTCGACCGGGCGGAACTGGCCAACTCGCTCGGCGCCGACGTCTTCATCTCGCTGCACGTCGACGGGCACGACAACCCGGAGGCCGAGGGGGTGGCGACCTACCACTACGGCACCGACAACGGCGTGACCTCGGCGACCGGGGAGCGGCTCGCCGGGCTGGTGCAGCGGGAGATCGTCATGCGCACCGGGCTGCGCGACTGCCGCACGCACGCGAAAGCGTGGGACCTGCTGCGGCTGACCCGGATGCCGGCCGTACGCGTCGAGGTCGGCTACCTCACCTCGCACGCCGACCGGGCCCGGCTGGTCACCCCCGGGTTCCGGGACCGGGTGGTGGAGGCCGTCGTGGCCGCCGTGCAGCGGATGTACTTCCCCGTCGAGCGGGACGTGCCCACCGGCTCGATCGACGTGAGCGAGCTACGGGCGGCGGTGGCCGCCGGCACGGTCGTCGACTGAGCCGCGCACGATGGTCGGCCGGGCCGCGCGCGGGGATCGGCCGGGCCGCGCACCGCGAGCGGCCGAGGTCGGCATCGCCCGTGCCACCCCGGTCGAGTCGGCGCCGTCAGCCGGTGGTCGAGCGGGTGGCCGGGGTGGGCCGGACCGGGCGTAGCAGCGTCTCGGGGCTCATCGAGCCCAGCAGCTTCTCCAGCGCGTACTCGACGTCGGACTTCCAGCTCAGCGCGGTACGCAGCTCGAGCCGCAGGCGGGGGAAGCGCGGGTGGGGTCGCACCGTCTTGAAGCCCACCGAGAGGAAGAAGTCGGCCGGGGCGACACAGGTGCCGGCGGGGTCCGCCGCGTCGCCGAACTTCGCGTCGCCGAACGCCTCGATCGCCTTGATGCCGCGCTTGGTGAGGTCACGCGCGACGCCCTGGACCAGCATCCGGCCCAACCCGCCGCCGGCGAAGGCCGGCACCACGTTGGCCGTCATCAGCAGCGCGGCGTCGGCGGAGACCGGGGACGTCGGAAACGCCATCGACCGGGGCACGTAGGCCGGCGGGGCGTACAGGACGAAGCCGCCCGGCATGCCGTCGACGTAGACGAGCTTGCCGCAGGAGCCCCACTCCAGCAACGTCTGCGAGACCCAGGCCTCCTTCTCCAGCCCCGGGTCGCCCGCGGCGCGGGCCCGGTCCGCCGAGACCGGATCCAGCTCCCAGTAGACGCACTGCCGGCACGGGCGGGGCAGGTCCTCCAGGGTGTCGAGGGTCAAGCTCACCAGACGTCGCGACATTGGCTGCATCCCCACACTAGGCTCGGAGGTGAGAGACCGGCACGGAACGACAACGCCGCCTTCCTGCCCCGACGAGCGATCGTACGCCGAGAACGGACGCCATGGGAGGGGACGCACGAATGCCCCCCACCCCGGGACCGCCGCACCCGTCCGCGATGTGGAAGCCGCGCCCGGACCGGTGACGCCTCGGCAGGTGGCGGCTAGGATCGACCTTCGGCGCCCCGCGTCGCCATGGTCGCCGGTGCCCCGGGCACGCCCGGGGCGGAGCCCACCCGAGCAGCCATCGAGGTGATGTCATGACCGGCACGACGCTCGACGACTACACCGACCGCTACGCCCGCCGCGTACGGGGCATGACGGCCTCCGAGATCCGCGCGCTCTTCGCGGTGGCCAGCCGGCCGGAGGTGGTCTCGCTGGCCGGCGGCGCCCCCTACATCGCCGCGCTGCCGCTCGACGCGGTCGGCGAGATGCTCGGCCGGCTCGGCGCCGAACACGGCACCACCACCCTGCAGTACGGCATCGGCCAGGGCACCCTGGAGCTGCGCGAACGGATCTGCGAGGTGATGGCCCTCTCCGGCATCGACGCCGCCTGCGGCGCCTCCCCGGACGACGTGGTGGTCACCGTGGGCGGGCAGCAGGCCCTCGACCTGGTGGCCCGGCTCTTCCTCGACCCGGGGGACGTGGTGCTCGCCGAGGGCCCGACCTACGTCGGCGCGCTCGGGGTGTTCCAGGCCGCCCAGGCGCAGGTCGTGCACGTGCCAATGGACGACGACGGGCTGATCCCGGAGGCGCTGGAGACGATCGTCGCCGAGCAGGCCCGCGCCGGCCGCCGGGTCAAGTTCCTCTACACCATCCCGACCTACCAGAACCCGACGGGCGTGACACTGACCGAACAGCGGCGCGAGCGGGTGCTGGACATCTGCGAGCGCGCCGGCCTGCTGGTGGTCGAGGACGACCCGTACGGCCAGCTCGGTTTCTCCGGAGACGCGCCGGCTCCGCTGCGGGCGCGCCGCCGCGACGGGGTCTTCTACCTCAGCACCTTCTCCAAGACATTCGCCCCGGGCCTGCGGGTCGGTTGGATCCTCGCGCCGCACGCCGTCCGCGACAAGCTGGTCATCGCCAGCGAGGCGCAGATCCTCTGCCCGAGCGGCTACGCGCAGGCCGCCGTCTCCACCTACCTCGGCACCATGCCCTGGCAGGAGCAGCTCAAGGTCTACCGCGAGGTCTACCGGGAACGGCGGGACGCGATGCTCACCGCGCTGGACGACCTGATGCCCGCCGGCACGACCTGGACCAGGCCGGAGGGCGGTCTCTTCGTCTGGGCGACCCTGCCCGACGGGCTCGACTCGAAGGCGATGATGCCGAGGGCCATCGCCGCCCGGGTCGCGTACGTGCCGGGCACCGGCTTCTACGCCGACGGCGGCGGCAGCGGCACCATGCGGCTCAACTTCTCGTTCCCGTCCCCGGAACGGATCCGTGAGGGCGTACGGCGACTCGCCGGCGTGATGGAGCAGGACATCGCCATGCGGCGGGTGTTCGGCGCGGTCGGCCGCCCCGGTGCGCGGCGCGGCCAGGCCGGCTCGGACACGCCCGGTCCCGACTTGGCATGATTCCGGCATGGCTTCCACCGCTGCCGACCGTTATGCCGTGACCGACTCCGCCGCCACCGACCTGCGGGTTCTGGTGCTCGCGGGCGGGCTCTCCTACGAACGCGACGTCTCGCTCCGGTCCGGGCGCCGGGTGCTCGACGCGCTGCGCGCGGCCGGCATGGACGCCGAGCAGCGGGATGCCGACGTGACGCTGCTGCCGGCCCTGATGGCTGACCCGCCGGACGCCGTCGTGATCGCCCTGCACGGTGCCACCGGCGAGGACGGGTCGCTGCGCGGTGTCCTCGACCTCTGCGGCGTCCCGTACGTCGGATGTGACGCCCGCGCGTCCCGGCTCGCCTGGGACAAGCCCTCCGCCAAGGCGGTGCTCCGCGAGGCCGGCATCCCCACCCCGGACTGGGTCGCCCTCCCGCACGACCGGTTCTCCGAGCTGGGCGCCGTCGCGGTGCTGGACCGGATCGTCGACCGGCTGGGGCTGCCGCTGATGGTGAAGCCCGCGCAGGGCGGTTCGGGGCTGGGCGCCGCCGTGGTCCGGGACGCCGCATCCCTGCCGGCCGCGATGGTCGGCTGCTTCGCGTACGACCCGACGGCGCTGGTCGAGCGGTACGTGCCCGGCATGGACGTGGCGGTCTCCGTGGTCGACCAGGGCGACGGGCCGCGCGCCCTGCCGGCCGTGGAGATCGTGCCCCGCAACGGGGTGTACGACTACGCCGCCCGCTACACGGCCGGCCGGACGACCTGGCACACGCCCGCCCGGTTGGCGCCGGCGGTCGCCGCCGAGGTCGCCGAGGTCGCGCTGGCCGCGCACACCGCGCTGGGCCTGCGCGACCTGAGCCGCGTCGACCTGATCGTGGACGCCGCCGGGCGACCGCACGTGCTGGAGGTCAACGTCTCGCCGGGAATGACCGAGACCTCGCTGCTGCCGCTCGCGGTCCAGGCGGCCGGTTTGGACTTCGGCAGGATGGTCGGCACCCTCGTGGCGCGTGCCGCGGCCCGGCGCCCATGACCGGCCGGCCGGCCCCGCCGAGATCGCGGTGGTCCTAGCCGTCCGAGCGGTTGGCGTCCCTGGCGGCTGCCTCGGCGTCCGCCTCCTCCGCCGGTGGGGCCTCCGCGGCGAACTCGATCACGGAAACCGGCTCGCCGGGCGGCGGCTCGGCATCGACCGGCGCCTGCCCGGCGAAGCTGGACGGCGCCTGCCACTGGATGCGCGGCGGCTCGGCCAGCGGCCGGCCCCCGAACTCCGCCAGCCAGGCGGCGACCATGGCGAGATTCTCTCGCCATCGGGCCTCGGAGATGGGCGGCAGGATGGAATCCCACAGGGACAGGAAGGTCCCCCGGAGCTGAAGCTGACCATAGGGCCGGGCGAGGAACCACATGTGCAGGTGGGCCGAGCCGTCACCCCAGCGGTTGACGTGCACCCGGGCCACCCCGTCGAGGGACCGGATGGCCCGTTCCAGCCGGACGGTCATCACGCCCAGCTCGGCGGCGAGCAGGTTCGGCAGGTCGCCGAGATCCAGGTGCGAACGCGTTTCCAAAATCAGCACCATCGGCAGGCCGGTCGGGCGGTCCATGGCGCGCACCCGCCATCGTTCACCCACCCAGATGTAGGCATCGTCGGGGGCGGAGCAGGCGGTGCACTCCCGATGACCCTCGCCCTTACGCGGCGGTTCGACCGGGACCGGCTCGTCGAGTTGCTTGACACGAAGGTCGCCCTCGAAGGGAAAGGACGGCCACTGGGTGAAGTCCGGAACGGAGGGAGGGGTGTCTTGCACGACGCTGACCCTAACCCTTTCCGGGGGTCGCTGTCCCCACCCGAACGATCGACGCAGCACTCTGACCCCGCCCAGGACACACAGCGGCGGTAGCGCTATCCACAGGGTGTCCACAGGCCGACGAGACCCGGAACACACCCCGTCATCCACAGGCTGGCACCCCGTTCCACGCGGGGTTTCACGTGAAACGGGGTGCGCCTGTGGATAACCCCTGTGGATAACTTCCGGGGCTGCACGGCGGTTCGCCGCCCGCTCCGAGCCACCGGTTTCACGTGAAACCGAGCGCGGTGCGACCGGCGTCCGTTGATCCCCCGCCACCGATCTTCGTCGGCCCGTCACGACGTCCTGCGGCGGGTACAGGGACGACAGGCCCGGGCGCGCTCCCGCCGAGGCGGGAGGGTCGGAGCGGGAGGGTCGGAGCGGGAGGGTCGGGGTCGGCACCCGGCGGGCCGGCAGTCGTGCCGCTGCGGGACCCCCGGACGGGCTCGCCCTTCACCTCCGGAGCATCGGCGATCCTTCCACCCGGCAAGGATGCCGGTAGGCGACCCGCTGCCGGTGGGATGGGGACAAGCCCGCAAGGGACTGCCCACCCCCGCTCCACCTCCCGGCGACACCGCCACGGCCGCTTCACCGCCCCACGACGATGTCGCCCCACCGCTTTACGACGACGCCGCCCCATCCGCTCCACCGGTCCCCACGGCAGCGGCACCACGGCCGATGGCGACCGGAAGTGCACGACCTGGCGCAGGTTCGGCTCAGAGGCACGGATCTTTCCCTACATGCCTGCCGGGTCATTGGATGGCGGCGGCGTTCGCCGAGTCCTCTACCCAGCCTCTCCGATCGAGGCCCCGGGTCAGGAAAAGGCCCGGACGGCAGAGGAGCGAGCCCGACAAGCGCTCGGCGCAGACACACGCCTGGACAGGTCCGGGTGCGGACCCAGCGACCGCAGTCGGCGAGGAGCCCCAGGCAGGGCGGCGGCGTCGCTCGCAACGCGAGGCGAAGACGAAATCGGGTTTCACGTGAAACCGACTCTTCCCCCGGGCTCCGGGCAGCGATGACTCCCTCCGCCCTCCGTTTCACGTGAAACAGAGGCGGCCCCCGGCACGCCGGGCGGCACGGAGAACCGCCGTGCCCGAAGCGAAGGTAAGTCGACGCGTCCGCGCACGGTACCGCTGCACGATTTCAGCCGGCCCGCGCCACGCTCGACCTGCTGGGGCTGCAATCAGAGCGCGGATCTGCCTGCCGGGCCCTTCCGGGCGCGGAGTGGCAATCACGGCCTCGAAGTGGCAGGTCCAATCACGGGGCGGGAGCTGATCACGGGGGTGGCACGGCCACGGGTTGCATGCCGATCACGAGGCGGGAGCCAATCACGCGGGAAGCCGGTCACCGGGTGCCGGTGTACGCCGACGACGCCGAGCGGCGGTGGAAGCCGGTCACGGGGGAAGCCGGTCACGGGGCGGCAGGCCCCGATTACCGGCGCGGCGGGCGGGTGAGGACACGCGGCGGACAGCACGCCCTGGCGGCCCACACGCTCGACGCGAAGCGGACCCGCCCTGCGGGTGCGGGAACGCCTCCGGACGCCCCACAGGGGCGTACGACGGGCTGCTCAGCGCGGCCAGTTCCGTCGGACGGGCACTGCGGGGCGGGCAAGCCGACGTGGCGGCTCGGCATGCCCGGAGGGTGCCACGGCCAGCGGCCCCAGGCCGCACGAACCACCGAAGGCGGCCGGTACCGGGCGGCCCACCGTCCCGGTGGAGGCTGACCATCCGGGCCACCGGTCGGTCCGCCGGGAAACGCCCGCTCGCTCCGACGCAGGTCGAGAAGCGGCGACACCCTCGCCGGGCAGGAAGCGGCCGCGTGACCCGGAGGTCGCGCGGCCGGTGGTGCCGTACCCGTATCGAGAGGCCAGTTCGGCTGGCGCGGCCGAGGCGGCGCCAGCCTGTTCAGCTCTGCGGCTCCTCCTGCTGGCCGACGCCGATGATGTCGACGATCCGTTCCAGGTCGTCGACCGTGGCGAACTCGATCGTGATCTTTCCTTTGCTCCGGCCGATGTCCACCTTCACGCGGGTGTCGAACCGGTCCGAAAGCTTGTCGGCCAGGTCCGTCAGCGCGGGGGCGTGCGGCTTGGGGCGGCGCTTTGCCGGCTCCTTCTCGCTCGTGCCGTCACTCAACGCCAACGCGACGATCTCCTCGGTCGCGCGGACCGAGATGCCCTCGGCGACGATCCGGAGCGCGAGCTGTTCCTGCGCCTCGGGCCTGTCGAGACTCAGCAGCGCGCGGGCGTGCCCGGCGGAGAGGATGCCGGCGGCGACCCGCTGCTGCACCGGTGCCGGCAGGTTGAGCAGCCGGATGGTGTTCGAGATCTGCGGCCGGCTCCGCCCGATCCGCCGGGCGAGTTCCTCGTGGGTGGCACCGAACTCGTCCAGGAGCTGCTGGTAGGCCGCAGCCTCCTCCAGCGGGTTCAGGTTCGCCCGATGGATGTTCTCCAGCAGTGCGTCGCGGAGCATGGCGTCGTCGTGGGTGTCCCGGACAATCGCCGGGATGTTCTCCCGCCCGACGGCCTGCGCGGCACGCCAGCGACGCTCGCCCATGACGAGCTCGTACTTCTCGTCGTCGAGCTGCCGCACCACGATCGGCTGGAGAAAACCGACCTGTTCGATGGAGGCCTTCAACTCGTCCAGGGCGTCCTCGTCGAAGACCTGGCGGGGCTGCTTCGGGTTCGGCACTATCGCGTCGACCGGGATCTCGGCGAACCGGGCACCGGGCACCGGGCTGAGCACGGGCTGCTGCGGTTCGGGCTGCGCGGGCGGCGCCGGTACGGCGCGATCCGGTTCGGCCGGTGCCGCTACGGGCGCGGCGGCGACCGGCGGGTCGGTCGCCGGGGCCGGCTCCGCGGTGACGGGTGGCTCGATGACTGCGGTCGGCGCTGGACCGGTCGGGATGAGAGCCCCCAGGCCCTTCCCCAGACCGCCCCTAGGACGGTTCTTCATGCCACGCCTCCCAGCGACTGTTCCGCACTACGCATTCCGGCTCACCGGCTCCTTGATGCCACGCTCGGCGATCTCCTGGGCGGCTTCGAAGTAGCTCGTCGCCCCCCGCGATCCCGGATCGTAGGTCATCACCGACTGGCCGTAGCTGGGTGCCTCCGAGACGCGGACGTTGCGGGGGATGACGGCCTGCAGAACCTTGTCGCCGAAGTGGTTGCGCACGTCCTGCTCGACGGCGTCGGCCAGCCGGGTACGCCGGTCGTACATGGTGAGCAGGATGGTGGAGACGTCGAGCCGGGGGTTGAGGTGCTGGCGGACCAGGTTGATGTTGTTGATCAGCTGGTTCAGCCCTTCCAGGGCGTAGTACTCGCACTGGATGGGAATGAGCACCTCCTGCGCGGCCACGAGCGCGTTGACCGTCAACAGGCCGAGCGAGGGCGGGCAGTCGATGAAGACGTAGTCGAAGTGGCCGGGGTAGGCGTCGATCGCCCGGACCAGGCGGGACTCCCGGGCCACCACCGACACCAGCTCGATCTCCGCCCCGGCGAGGTCGATCGTCGCCGGTACGCACCAGAGGTTGGGGATCCCCTCGACGCCCTGGGCGACCTCCTCCAGGGGCACGCTGTTGATGAGGCAGTCGTAGACGTCCGGCACGCCCGTGTGGTGCGGGACGTTCAGCCCGGTGGAGGCGTTACCTTGCGGGTCCAGGTCGACCACCAGCACCCGGTTGCCGTGCAGGGCGAGCGCCACCGCAAGGTTCACCGTGGTCGTGGTCTTGCCCACGCCGCCCTTCTGGTTCGCGACGCACATGACCCGCGTCCGTTCCGGTCGAGGCATGGTCACCTCGCCACTCGGATTCAGGATCTGCACGGCGCGCATCGCCTCCATAGCCAACGGTGGGTCATCCTCTTCGCGCGTCGGGGTTTCACGTGAAACGTACGCGTCCTCGGCGGGGGAAGCGACCGAGGGCGCCGGCGTTTCCGTGACGGGAACGGGATCGCGGGTCGCGTCCGGTACCGAGTCCGGGGTGGGCTGCTGCGGAACGGCGGAGTCGGTGCGGGCCGCCGGGGCGTTGCGACGACCGGGGCTCACCCGGCCACCAGATGAACCGCCGGGGTGCGGGCCACCCGGCGCCGGGCGGGGCGTCGAGGGCTCAGCCCCGGCCGGCTCGACGCCGTTCGCCCGGGCGGTCGCGGCGCGCTGCGGTGGGCGGCCGGTCTCGTCGCCGGAGGGTTGGTCGGGCGGCCAGCTCGGGTGGTCGGTTTCACGTGAAACCGGGTCGCCCGTTGACCCGGTTTCACGTGGATCGTCGTACCTGCCGTCGTCATGCACCTGTCATCCCTGCCCGCTTCGGATGGTCGGTCCGCACCCCGTCAACTGGTCGCACGCCCTCGCGCCGCGGAGCGTACGGACCGGCGGGAGCGGCGGGAGCGGCGGGACCGGCGAATGTGCGTGCCGTCCGCTCCACACTATCGACGCGCAGCCAGCCTACGGCTCACGGGCGCGGCCGGTCCACGTCGGGTTCTCGTCCTTCCGTCCACCCGTACCGGTTCAACGACCAACCGGCGGCCGGGAAGCCGGCAGGCGGGCATCCACCGCCGGCCCCGGGGGGAGTCAGCGACCCCGGGGCCGCCCGCCGCGGGAGCGTTTCGGAGTCTTCGGTCGGGCCGGCCCGATCATCCGTTCCCGCACGATCTCCACCACCGTCGTCGGCGGATCGATCACTCCCTGACCACAGCGGTGCACCTCGGGCGTGCCACCGCCCAGCCGCGCCACGACCTGCGCATGCTCGGCGACCTCGTCGGCGGCGGACGTGCCCTTGAGCGCGAGGAGCCGCCCGCCCCGCACCACCAGCGGCAGGCACAGCGTCGAGAGCCGGTCCAGCGGCGCGACGGCGCGCGCGGTGACCACGTCCCCGCTCAACGGGGCGATGCCCGTCGCTCCCGTGGCCGCCTCGTCGGCGCGCCCCCGGAACACCCGCACCATCTTCGCCAAGCCGAGGTGCTGCACCACCTCGACGAGGAAGGAGGTCCGTCGGGCGAGCGGTTCGATCAGGGTCACCGTCAGGTCGGGTCGCGCGATGGCCAGCACCAGGCCGGGCAGTCCCGCCCCGGAGCCGACGTCCAACACCGTCGCGCCCTGCGGAATCCGCTCGGCCACGGCGGCGCAGTTGAGCAGGTGGCGGTCCCAGATCCGGGGAGCCTCCCGCGGACCGATCAGCCCGCGCACCACGCCGTCGGTGGCGAGCAGTTCGGCGTACGCGGCGGCCAGTTCGAGCCGGTCACCGAAGAGGGTGCGGGCCGCTGCCGCCAACTCCGGCGGCAGCGCCGCCTCGGCCGGCGACGGTGCCGCGTCGGCCGTCACGGCCGGCGGGGCCGTCGGGGCCGTCGCGTCGCCCGGCACCGCGTCGCCCGACGGGGGCAACGGCGCCGGCGGGGTCGTCGCGTCGCCCGACGCGGGCGACGGCGCGGTGCCGGGGCTGGCGTCCGGTTCGGGCCGGACAGGCGACGGCCCGGGTGACGTGCCACCCGGGCCGTCCACGGCGTCGGCCGTGGTGTCGTGGTTGCTCACCCGGTCAGTCCGTCGGCCGGACGATGATGCGCCGGTTCGGCTCGACGCCCTCGGACTCGCTCTGCACGCCGCTCATCGCGTTGACCACGTCGTGAACGCACTTGCGCTCGAACGCGGACATCGGCTCCAGGCGGACGGCCTCGCCGTGCTCCTTGGCCTTCTCCACCGCGTTCTTCGCGACGGCGGCGAGTTCCTTGCGCCGGTTGGCCCGGTAGCCGCTGACGTCGAGCAGCAGCCGGCTGGGGGTGCCGGTCTGCCGGAAGACGGCCAGCCGGGCGAGTTCCTGGAGCGCCTCCAGGGTGGCGCCGCGCTGGCCGACGAGGTTCTCCAGTCGTGCGCCGACGACCTCGACCATGGGACGACCGGCGGAGACCAGTTCGTCGATGTCGCCGTCGTAGTCGAGGATGTCGAGCAGCCCCTCGACGTAGTCGGCCGCGATCTCGCTCTGCCGGAACAGCTCGCTCTCGCCGACGGTCTTCTTCTCCCGGGTGCTGGGCGTCTCGTCAGCCGATTCCTCGTCGGCCTCCCCGGTCTCGTCGTGCACCGCGGTCGGCTCGGTCTCCTCCTCGTCCAGGGACTGCTCGGCGCGGGGGGTGCTGGTGTCGGTCACGGTCTCATCTCCGTACTCGCTCGGCCGGACCGTCGGGTCCGCTGGTCTCCCGGGGCCGGCGGGAGGTCGCCGGTGCCCACGGGCACGTGTGTCGTACGGGCAGTTTCGCCCGTGGCCGCGTCGTGCGCGGCGGTTACGCCCGGCGCCGGCCGGATGGCGGCTGCGCGGTGCGGAACGGGCCGCCGTCGGTGTCCCGACGGCGGCCCGGAGGTTCGTCAGCCCTGCCGCTTGGCGGGGCGGCTCTTCTTGGGGTTGGCCGGCTTGGCACCCGGCTTGGGGCCGGCGATCTTCGGCGCGGCCGGCTTGGCCGGGGCCTGGGGGGCCGGCTTGCGGCGGCCCAGCAGGCTGCTGGTCTTCGCCGGCTGCACCGGGTTGCGGGTCGAGGTGCCCGGCTTGCCGGCGTTGACGGTGGGCGGCGGCGGGAACTTGCGCAGCACCCACTGCTGCTGGCCGAGGGTGAAGAGGTTGTTCGTGACCCAGTAGATGATCACACCGATCGGGAAGATCGCACCGGAGATGAGCAGCGAGAACGGGATGCCGTAGAGCATCAGCTTCTGGATCATCCGCTGCTGCGGGTCCTCGGCCCAACCGGTCTTGAGGATCATCTGACGGCTGGTGAGGTAGGTGGTGCCCATCATGACCAGGACCAGGACACCAGCGATGATCTTGACGGTGGTGCCGTTGGCACCGAGCCGGGCCAGCTCCTCGGCGGTCGAGCCGAACTTGCCGGCGATCGGGGCCGTGAAGATCTTCGCGGACGAGGCGCTCTCGAACTGGGTGACCGTCCAGCCGTAGAGGGTCTTGCCGGCCTCGCTCTTGTCCGGGTTGAGTCGACGAAGCACGTGGAAGAGCCCCAGGAAGACGGGGATCTGAAGGAACATCGGCAGACAACCCATGAGCGGGTTGGCCTTCTCCTTCTTGTAGAGCTCCATCATTTCTTTCTGGAGCGTCTCGCGGTCACTCTTGTGCTTCTCCTGCAGCGCCTTGACCTGCGGCTGAAGCGCCTGCATGGCGCGCTGCGACTTGATCTGCTTGACGAAGACCGGGAAGAGGATCACCCGGACGGTGACCACCAGGAAGATGATGGCGAGGATCCAGGCCCAGTTGCTGCCGATCGCAGCCCCGTCCGGTATGCCGATGGCGTCCCAGGCCCCGTGCCAGACCAGCAGGATCCACGAAATCGCGTAGTAGACCCAGTCGAGACTCAATTCTCAGGCTCCAGTCACATCGGCACGGCGGCGGCCGCCCGGCTCCGGCACCGGGTCGTGTCCACCTGGGTTGAAGGGGTGGCAGCGCAACAACCGCCGGGCCGTCAGGCCCGCTCCCCGGATCGCGCCGTGCACCGCCACCGCCTCCAGGGCGTAGGCGCTGCATGACGGGTAGAACCGGCAGCGGGCCGGCAGAGCCGGACTTATCCACCGACGGTACGCGACGACGGGCCCGGTCAGCACCCGGGCACCGATCGTCGCCGGCCGGGGCCCGGTCGGTCCCGCGGTCACCGGGACCGCCGGCCGCGGGGCGCCGTGGCGGCGGCGATCGCCGCGTCCAGATCGGCGTCCAGGCGCGGGTACGACGCGTCGGCCGCGGCGGGCAACGCGCGTACGACCAGGGTGCTTCCGTCGGGCAGCGCGGCCAGCCGGTCACGGACCAGGTGTCGTAGGCGACGCCGGACCCGGTTGCGGACCACGGCGTTGCCGACGGCCTTGGACACGACGAAGCCGGCGCGGGCCGGCCCGGAGGTGTGCTCCGTACCGATGCTCCGCGCCGGCTCCGGCGAGGTTGCTGTCGTGGGGTCGAGGGCTGTCGGCATGCTCAGGTGGACAACGACGGCGCCCCGGCCGGCGCGCCGGCCGCCCCGGACCGCTGCGGCGAAGTCAGTACTGCGCCGCAGTCGCTGTGCGGCTGCCAGCACGACTGCCCACCGTCCCCGGACCTGCCCGGTCGGCCTCAGGCCGACAGGCGGGTGCGGCCCTTGGAGCGACGGGTCGACAGGATGGCGCGGCCGGCACGGGTGCGCATGCGCAGCCGGAAGCCGTGGGTCTTCGCGCGCCGGCGGTTGTTCGGCTGGTAGGTGCGCTTGCTCACGTCAGGCTCTCCGTTTTCGTACGCCCCGGGCGAGGGGTCGCCGGGATCGTGTGGTGGTCCAGGCCACCTCGACGGTGGCCCCCCGATCGATGCTGCCCGGCGAAGCGGAACCTTGGCACTGCGGGGCAGTGACCGCGGACAGCAAACACGTATCACCCTAGCAGAGGGCGAGGGAGCAGCCCCTGAACCCTACGCAGGGCAACAACCACCGTCAAACAACCCCGGCAGGGCGGACACCCGACGGGAAAGCGGCAGTTTTCGCTGATGTCGGCGAGGGTCGCCGCGCGTCGGCGGTTGATGACGCGCGGACAACGCTGTTACCGTGCCCGATTGCGGTCAGCGTCGAAAGGTCCGGTCGTCACCGGCGAGGCAGGACCGGACAAGGTAGTGGATCGTTCGGCACGGTGCACCCGCTTCAGCGCCCGTTCAGGCAGGGGCAGGTCCGACCCGCGTTCGGCGGGCGGCCACAATCGGTACGTACACAGGCTGTGGATAACTTGTGGACGAGGACCGGTCGATCGTCGCGCGAGCGCGGCGGGCCCGGGTGGAAGACGACACCCACCGACGGGGCGGCCGGCCGGAGCAGACGGCGGCGGCGAAGCAGAGGCGAGGGGGTGGCACGACG